>NZ_JABFHG010000009.1 GCF_013112485.1 Roseicella sp. DB1501 | reverse complement strand
CTCCAGCCAGCGATCGAGATCGCCGCCGACGCCGCCCAATCCTGCCATCTCCACCTCTCACAACGTCCGTCAGCGACCAGATGGAGGTGGCAAGGCCTGACTTGAAGTGCCCAGGTAGTGATAGGCGGCCTTATGGGAGCCGTCGGTATGGACGAGGCCGAAGAAGCTCTCGGTGGAGTAGCCGGACCAGCTGCCGCTGCCGCGATCCTGGTAGGAGTAGTAGAGGAGCGGGCCGGCCCAGGCGGTGTTCTGCTGGAAGGCGATGGCCTGCTGCAGCATGGTGGCCTGATCGGCCTCGCTGACGGCGCCGGTGCCGCCATCGGTCGGGGCGCCGAACTCGGTCATCCAGATCTGCTTGTCGGCATCGCCGTTGGCGACCATCAGGTCGCGGATGCCGGTTTTCATGATCTGAAAGCCGTTCCAAGGCGCGGTATCGTCCGGCATGAGCGGCCAGGAATACGGATGGAAGCCGAGGGCGTCGAAATAGTCCGCGGCGCCGTTGGCGTACATCTGCTGCAGGAAGGAGACGGCGCTCTGCCAGCCGCTGCCTGAATCCGGGGCGGGGGAGAGGCCGCCGGAGATGACGAGGTCGTCGGTATCGACGGACTTGATGGCGGTGTAGGCGGCCTTGAGGATCTGGGTATAGGCCGCGGCGTCGGGCTGGCCGCCCCAGAAGCCGGAGAGGTTCTGCTCGTTCCAGACCTCCCAGTAGTCGACCCTGTCGCCGAAATGCTCTGCGGCGGCCTTGGCGAAGTCGGCATAGGCCGAGACATTGCCCGCGACGCCGCCGCTATCGGTCACCCAGGAGGGCAGGCCGAGCAGTTCGCCGATGACTTCGAGCCCGTGCGCATTCGCGGCGTCAACCAAGCGATCGACCGTCGACCAGTCATAGCCGCCATTGGCGGTCGGCTTCACCAGGTCCCACCAGAAATCGGTACGGACCCAGGTCGCGCCGGCTGCCTTGTAGTCGGCGAGTTCGGCATGCAGCGCTTCGTCGCTGCCGCTGACCAGTTCACCGAGAGGAGTGGCAAAACCAACGGATCCGAGTGTCGTCGCCATGCAGTGAGGTGCCTCCAACGGATAGGGATCACCACTAAAAGTTGATGATCACCGGATATGCGCCACTAACAGGGATAATTTTCAACAATCAAGGGAATTTCAAATGTGAATTTGCGCTCATTGCGCGCAGCGCTTGCTATGAGGCAATCTCTTCTCGCCTGTTCTCCGAGATGGGCAGGCGAGAATTGCGATATCGGTCACCCCTCGGTCCGTCATTGACGGATCGATGCCAGGCACCTCGGCGAGACTTGCTTCGCTGCAACATGTCTTGCGGCCGGAGGCTGGTGACCGGATGGATGCGTTTCGTGATCCGGCCTGGAGAGCAAGCCGCCGTTACGCATTTTGTGAATTAATTGTAATAAATTCGGCTGCGCTCGCATCAGCCCGTCATGCCGCGAGACCAGGGCAGGTCTCTCGCGGTCTGGGTCGATCGATAGAGGGGAGATGTGTCTCGGTTACGAATGGCGTGCCGCGATGGGACAGTATCGGCGCGCGGCAAGGACCTGCGCGCAGGTCGCGGAACGCGCCGACGGCAACCCGCCTGGCATGGCGACTTTTCCGGTCGCTGACGGGATCCGTTGCCGCGGCCGATTTTCGTAACTTGCACTAATACTGATTTTAAAATGAAATAAGTGCATGGTGCGAATCCTCGTGCTGCATGACGCTTTGCCTGGATCTGTGTCGCGCCTTCCGCGCCCTGAACGAACGCATGGAACCGATCTTCGCGCCTCGACGCAGCAGCCGCCGCGATGCAGCATTCCCTCGGTGGAAGTTGGAGGAGCCTGCCCCGTGGTGCCATATCGGGGCCGATGCATCCTTCCTGTCGCGTCCCGTGCGCGGCTTTCTCCTTCTGCCGGCCCTGGTGGCGGCGGTGCTGGTCATGATGATCCATCAGCAGGCGCGTTAACGCCCGTTTGGCCCCTCTCACCGCCGGTGGGTCAGCTCCTTACAGGATCCCATCATGAGTGACATACCAGGACTCTCGCTACAGGGCCGGAAGGGCCTCGTCACCGGCATCGCCAATGACCAGTCGATCGCCTGGGGATGCGCCCGGGCCTTTCACAAGCTCGGCGCGGAACTGGCGATCACCTATCTGAACGAGAAGGCGCGGCCCCATGTCGAACCGCTGGCCCAGGCCGTCGCTGCCCCCTTGTTCCTGCCGCTCGATCTCCGGATGGAGGGGGAGCTGGAGACCGTCTTCGCCCGCATCGGCGCGGCATGGGGGCGGCTCGATTTCCTGCTGCATTCCATCGCCTTCGCGCCGCGGGAGGATCTGCACGGGCCGGTCGTGGACTGCTCGCGCGACGGCTTCCTGACGGCGATGGACGTCTCCTGCCATTCCTTCATCCGCATGGCGAAGCTGGCCGTGCCGCTGATGCCAGATGGCGGGACGCTCGTCACCATGACCTATCTCGGCAGCACGCAGGTGGTCGAGGGCTACAACATGATGGGGCCGGTCAAGGCGGCCCTGGAATCGGCGACGCGCTACATGGCGGCCGAGCTGGGGCCGCGCGGCATCCGTGTGCATGCGGTCTCGCCCGGCCCGCTGCGGACCCGTGCCGCCTCGGGCCTTGCGCATTTCGACGCGCTTCTCAACCGCGCCGCCGAGAAGGCGCCATCGCGCTCCCTGGTCGACATCGAGGATGTCGGCATGACGACCGCGTTCCTGGTGACGGATGCGGCGCACCGCATCACCGGGAACACCATCTATGTCGATGGCGGCTATCATATCGTCGACTGACCGCCGCCCGGCCGTCGCGCGCTCAAATCAAGGGCTGAGCCCTGATGCGCGCTTCAGCGCGCCTGGGTCATGGTCTAGGCTCGGCCGGGATGCTCCGCCTCCTCATCGGCCGCCTGTTGCAGATCGCGGTCACGCTGCTTCTCGTCTCCGCGCTCACCTGGCTCGTCATGGGCGCCATGCCCGGCGATCCGGTGGATCTGGCCATGATGTCCGACCCGCATCTGACGCCGGAGGATGCCATGCGGATGCGCGCCCTCCACGGTGCCGACCAGCCGTTGCTGCAGCGCTACCTGGCCTGGGCCACCGCCGTCCTGCAGGGTGATTTCGGCCATTCCAGGCTGTTTGCCGTACCGGCGGCGCAGGTGCTCTGGCCTGCCCTGGGCTCCACGCTCGTGCTGCTCGGCTGGTCCCTCGCGCTCTCTGCCCTGCTGGGCCTGCTGCTCGGCGCTCTCGGGGCCACCCAGCCGCGGGCGGCGCCAGCGGTCGATGCGCTTGCCATCCTGGCGCAGTCGACGCCCACCTTCTGGCTCGGCATCCTTCTCATCATCCTCTTCGCGGTCGAGCTCGGCTGGCTCCCGGCGGGCGGGACAGCGGAAGCGTCGGGTCTCGGCGACGCCGCGCGCTACCTCCTGCTGCCGGTGACCACCCTCGCCATCGTCAATCTCGCCGCCTATGCCCGGCACTCCATGGCGGCACTGCAGGCCGAGCTCGGGGCCGACTACATCCGCACGGCCCGCATGAAGGGCTTGCCCGAGAGCGTCATCCTCTGGCGCCACGCCTTTCCGAACGCCGCCATCCCCGTGGTGACGCTGTTCGCCCTCGATGCCGGAAGCCTCGTCTCCGGCGCGCTGGTTACGGAGACGATCTTCGCCCGCCCCGGCATGGGCAAGCTGATCTACGACGCGATCATGGGCAACGACTACAACCTCGCCTTGCTCGCCCTGCTCCTGGCGGCGCTGGTGACGATGCTGGCGACGCTCGCCGCCGATATCGCGCAGCGGCTGCTCGATCCGCGGATCGCCACCTGATGCGCCTCTGGCTTGGCCTGGCCTTGCTGGGCCTGCTGGCGGCGGGCGTCGTGGCGGCGCCGCTGGTGCAGCTGCGCTTCGACCAGGATCCCTTCCTGCCCGACCTTCTCTCGCGCTTCGCCCCGCCCTCCTACACCCATCCGCTCGGCACCGACGATCTCGGCCGCGACATCCTGCTCCGGCTGCTCCATGGCGGCCGCGTCTCGCTGTCGGTCGGCCTCGCCGTCGCCCTGGGCGCCGGTGGGCTCGGCACGGCGATCGGGCTGCTGGCGGCCTGGGCCGGCGGCTGGGTGGATGCGGTCCTGATGCGCGTGGCGGACGGGCTGCTGGCATTGCCGAGCCTGCCGCTGCTCGTGGTGCTGGCGGCGGTCGATACCGGCCGCATTGGCCTGCCGCGCGGCGAGGCGCTGTCCGACATCCTGCGCATCGCCACCATCCTCGTCGGCTTCGGCTGGGTTCCCGTTGCGCGGCTCGCCCGCGCCGCGGCGCTCGCGCAGTTCGGGCGGGACTATATCGCGGCCGCACGGATTGCCGGCGCGAGCGAGGCGCGGCTGCTGGTCCGACACGTACTGCCGAACATCGCCGCGCCCATTGCCGTGGCCTGCGCCCTCTCGGTCGCCGGGGCGATCCTGGCCGAAAGCACACTGAGCTTTCTCGGTCTCGGTATCCAGCCACCGACGCCGTCCTGGGGCAACATGCTGTCGGGCGCCCAGGAGATGGTCTTCAACGCGCCGCTGGCCGCGATCTGGCCGGGTCTCGCCATCCTGCTCGCCGTGACCGCCTGCACGCTGGTTGCGGATGGCGTTCGGCACAGGCTGCGATAAGTCGTCTCGCGCCACTTGATCGAGAAGCATGCGGAACGACGCCGCAGCATCGCCGCGGATCGCTACGGCGGCGCAAGATGATGCTGCGCCGCAATGCTCCCTGCGACAGGTTTGCGTGTCAGCTGCAACGAGCCCCGCTGCACCGAGCTCTACCTCGTTCCGCAACGCAGCCGAACGAGTTCGTTCGCATCGCTGATCATGGCGTCACACGTAAGCGATGATGGAGCGGCGCAACACGATGCGACAGCGAATGCACAGCCACCAGCGGCAACGGATCATATGGAACATGATATACGCCGTTGCAGGCCACACACCGCCTTACGCGCATACTGTACCGCCAGCGAACGCGTTGCAGCGCAGTGCCGTTGCGGATTCGAAGTCCGATGCAATGCGTGAACGGGCGCACATCACAATTTGTGCCCATTGAAGCAACCCGACGCATGCAATAGCTTTCTCCTTGCCGGAGGAAGACGGAGTCAGTCGATGTAGGCAGCGCATCGATAGGATACCGACTTCGCTGTATGGGCTGGACGTCGGGTGCAGTGGAACTGCGCATCGGCACAGACGGCCCGCAGTGCTGACTTGTTCCGGGAATGCGGCGCGTTGCTCGCTGAGCCGCATGCCATCGTCATGGCAGGAGATGGAGGTCTTCTGCTGCGGCGCTCGGTCTTCAGATGTCGAAAGTCTGTGCTGCCTACATCAGCGCATTGGGATGCCGATGCCTGCTCTGTCTGCCGAAGTGCTCGCGGTGAGAATATGGCTTGCCGAGGGTTGCGTTGTTTCGAGCCGATGTGAGACCCCTGAATGATTGCTCTGACTGCGTTTCGGCCTCAACAATCGGTTTCGGCCCTCTCTGCACCGGCAGTGATGCGGCGTGCTGGCCGTCGTCGGCGCATTCTGTTCGCGCAACTCGGCCCGTTCTCGCATACCAACGAGGCGTTGCGCCAACAGGTCGCGCGTCGCTTCGGCAACCATGAGGTCGTGGTCTTCGACGTCAAGGACGAGATCCGCCGCCGCTACGACCAGATCGCCGCCAACCTGTTGGTCAGCGTTGCCACCTACGGGCCGTCCATCCTGCGCAGCCAGGCCGACCGCCACGCGTTCTTCTTCCGCACGCCCTACCTGTTCCGCAAGCTCTCCGGCATCATCCGCGAGCGCTTCGCCCAGGAGGCCGACAGCTTCGATTTTGTCCTGCAGACCCAGGGCCTGTTCAATGCCGCCCTGCCCGGCCGGCCGCTCTTCGTCTATACGGACCACACCATCCTTAGCAACCGCGAGTACGCGGTCCAGGATGAGCGTATCTTCCTATCGAACGAGTTTCTCGACCTTGAGCGCGCCCTCTACCACCGTGCCGAGAAGGTGCTCGTCAGCGTCAGCCATGTCCGGCGCACCCTCACCCGCGAATACGGCTGCGACCCCGACCGCGTCGCCACCGTCTTCATCGGCGCCAATGTCGAGCCCCTCCCGCACGCCCCGGATCCCCGTCGGCATGCCGCCGGCAAGATCCTGTTCGTCGGCATCGAGTGGGAGCGCAAGGGTGGCCCGGCCCTGCTCGCCGCCTTCGAGCGCGTCGCCGAGCGCTTCCCCGAAGCCAGCCTGACCATCGCTGGCTGCGCTCCCGCCACCACCCATCCCCGTATCACCACCATTGGCCGCGTGCCCCGCCAGGACCTTGCCCCGCATTTCGCCGAGGCCTCGGTCTTCTGCATGCCAAGCCTCGTCGAGCCCGCCGGCATCGCCGCCGTGGAGGCCATGGCTGCTGGCCTGCCCGTCGTCGCCACCGAGGTCGGCGGCCTCGCCGAGATCGTCCTGCCGGACCGCACCGGCCTCCTCGTTCCGCCGAACGATGCCGAGGCCCTCGGCAACGCCCTCTGCACCATCCTCGCCAATCCGGACCGTGCCCGCGCCATGGGCCAGGCCGGCCGCGCACGCGCCATGGACCTCTTCCGGTGGGATGCCGTCGGAACAAAGCTGGAGCGGGAGATCCAGATGAGCCTCGCCATCAGGCAGGCCTCGCAGATGGATCCTCCCGCTTGGGAGCGGGATTTCGCGCTGCCATCCGGGTCGCCCAACGGCTGACGCTTCGATGCAGGTGCGGATGGGGCCTCACCCCCCCATCGTGACCGGCGCGATCCCGAACAGGCTGCGATGGAAGTGCAGCAGGGTGGCCCAGGCGATCAGCCCAACCACTGGTGGCACCCAGCCGATCTCCCTTAGCTGCAGCCGGTTGCGGCCGGCGGCGATCGCGGCGAAAGGCAGGATCGACGTCTTCGCCGCCAGCTGCGACCATGCCGCCGGCGCCCGCCGCGCCAGCTTGGCGTCGATGGATGGCATGCCGGCCAGCGCCGTCACCAGGAAGGCGCCGAAGAAGACGATCGCCGCAGTATCGCCATTGCCGAGGATGTGGACCATCGCCCAGAGCGCGAAGGACCACAGCATCGGGTGACGCGTCACCCGCTGGATGCCGCCGGGCTCCGCATCGAGCGCGCCTTCGCCCCCGACCGCGGTCGGGTTGCGCCGCGCGACAGAGGCGACGAAGAGGATGAAGGCCGGCAGCATCAACAGCACCAGCACCCAGCGCAGCCAGTCCGGCGCGAACCAGAGCGGTGTGGTTTCCGCACGGCGCCAGGCGGTCACCAGCACCACAATGGTGATGACCGAGAAGACCGAGAAGCCGGCGCGGAACGCTCCTTCCCCAATCCGGGCAACGATCGCGCCCCGCAGCGCCGTGCCGGCGATACCTATATGCACGGCGATCCAGAGCAGCGCCGCGAGCACCAGCCAGAGCATCCGCTTACCCCTCCATCATGGCTCGACGAATTGTCGGAGTGGCGGCCACCACTGTCCACCACGCTATCAGCCTGGCCGCCAAGCGCGATGATAGGGATGCCCGCTGCGGATCGCCTGCACGCGATACCACTGCTCCGCCAGCAGGCCGCGCACCAGGAAATGCGGCCAGGTCAGCGGGCCGAGCGACAGGCGATGCTCCGCCCGCGCCAGCACCGCCGGATCGAGCCCCTCGGCGCCGCCGATGGCGAAGCAGAGCGGCCGTCCCGTCGCCTCCCAGCGCGCCGCCAGCGCCGCCAGTTCCTCGCTGCCGGGCGCCGCGCCGCCGAGATCCATCGCCACGAGCAACACCGCCTCCGGCAACGCGGCGAGCAGGGCAGCGCCCTCGCGCCGCCGCGTCTCGGCGGCGCTGCCGCGCGCCTCCGGCAGCTCGGTCACCAGGAAGGGCGGCCGCAGCCGGGCGTTGTAATGCGCGAAGAGCGCCGCCTCCGGCCCGGATTTCAGCCGGCCGATGGCGATCAGGCGCGGCGGCTTCACCGCAGATGCCGCATGGACGGAGCGCGGCCCGCTCAGCCGCTCGCAGCCCCCTCCGGCGCCGGGCTCTCCGGCCCCCACATGCGCTCGAGCGCATAGGTCGCCCGCGCCTCCGGCCGGAAGAGGTGGATCACCAGGTCGCCGGCATCGATCAGCACCCAGTCCGGCGAGGCCTGGATGTCGCTGCGGCGCAGCTTGCGGCCGGCCTTCTCCAGCGCCTCCTCGACATGCACGGCCATGGCCTGCAGCTGCCGCTCGACCTGGCCGGTTGCGATGATCATGCAATCGGTAAAGTCGGAACGGCCGGTGACGTCGAGCACCCGGATGTCCTCGGCCTTGTCGTCCTCGAGGCTGGTGCGCGCCACCGCGACCAGCTGCTCCAGCCGGTCGGGCGTGACCTTCGACTTGCGCGGCCGCTTCGGCACCGCATCCGGCCCGGCCGCGATCTGCCGCTTGCGCAGCGCCGCCGCGCTGGCCTTCAGGCTGGCCGGCGGC
This sequence comes from Roseicella sp. DB1501, assembly GCF_013112485.1. Lineage (GTDB taxonomy): Bacteria > Pseudomonadota > Alphaproteobacteria > Acetobacterales > Acetobacteraceae > Paracraurococcus. Next base: position 256,642 of record NZ_JABFHG010000009.1, on the reverse strand, counting down.
GTCGCGCGCGGCCGGGCGGCGGGCTTCGGCGCCGCGGCGGTCCCGCCTTTGGCCGCCGGCTTCGCCGGGCCGGGCTTCGAGCCTGCCCGCGACGTGCCCGTTCGCGTCATGCCCGTCCGGGCCGTGCCTGACCGCGTCGTGCCGGCCGGTGTCCGGCGCCGCGTTCCATCCTCGCCCCCGCCGGGGGCCTTCGGGCTGCGCGCGATGTGCGCCTCCTGTTCCGTTCCTGGCCGTGTCCCGGCCGCAGTCTATCACCGCCTCGGCGCCGGTGACCCGCCCCTGAGGCGGCGACCAGCCCTATAGCAGGCCCGCCGCCCGGGCGGCACGGATGGCGGTCGCACTGGCCGCGTGTTCCCGGGCGGGCAGCAGGCACCAGGGCGCATGGCGCGGCGCCGGACCGGCCAGCAGCGCCGCCGGTCGCCGCCGATGCTGCGCCAGCGCCTGCGCCGCCGCCCCCCGCAAAGCCTGCCGCGTCTCGCCCGGCCGCGGCAGCACGGCGATCGGCGTCTCCCGCACCATCCGCCGCCAGTGCTTCCAGCGCGGGAGCTGGCCGAGGATGTCCGCCCCCACCACCAGCACGAAGCGCGCGCGCGGGAAGCGCCGGTGCAGCAGGGTCAGCGTGTCCATGGTGTAGCGGGTGCCGAGCCGCTGCTCGAGATCGGTGGCGATGATCCGCCGGCCATCGGCGATGCGGCGGGCGCTCGCCAGCCGCTCGGCGAAGGGCGCCATGCCGCGGCGTGGCTTCAGCGGATTGCCGGGCGAGACCAGCAGCCAGACCTGGTCGAGGCCGAGCCGGCGTAGCGCCACCTCCGCCACATGCCGATGCCCGGCATGCGCCGGGTTGAAGCTGCCGCCGAGCAGCCCGATGCGGCTCCGCCGGTTGTCGCCCCAATGCCCGGGCCCGGCCGTCACCGCGGCGGCCGGCGGGACGGCGAGGGTCCCGCGGCGGCCGATGGCAGGCGGAGGCCGGGCGCCGCCGCATCCGGGGTGGCAGCACGGCAAAGGCGCATCTCCCAGGCGGATCATTGCCGGGACGCTATATCAGTTGCCGCCCTGCGGGAACCGCAGCGCCGCTCAAGATCCCCTGACGGGGGGTGGCAACCCCGGTGCCTCAGGGATCGGTGCCTCAGGGACGGGTCTGGCCGGTCCCCAGCACGAGGTAGCGATAGGTGCAGAGCTGCTCCAGCCCGACCGGCCCGCGGGCATGCAGCCGCCCGGTGGCGATGCCGATCTCGGCGCCGAAGCCGAACTCGCCGCCGTCGCAGAACTGGGTCGAAGCGTTCCACATCCCGACGGCCGAGGCGAGGCCGGCGAGGAATTCCTCTGCCGCCGACGCATCCTCGGTGACGATCGCCTCGGTATGTTCCGAGCCGTGCCGCCGGATATGCGCCAGCGCTGCCTGCACCCCGTCGACCACGGCGACCGAGAGCCGGGCGTCGAGCCATTCGGTCGAGAAATCCTCGGGCGATGCCGCCGGCAGGTCCGGGCAGATGTCGCGGGCCCTGGCATCGGCGCGGAAGTCGCATCCCAGGGCCCGCAGATCGGTGACCAGCACGGGCAGCAGGGCCGGGGCGATGGCCGCGTCGACCAGCAGCGTCTCGGTCGCGCCGCAGATGCCGGTGCGGCGCATCTTGGCATTGGCGAGGATGCCGCGCGCCATGGCGGGATCGGCCGCCGCGTGGATGTAGGTGTGGCAGAGCCCCTCGGCATGGGCGAGGACCGGGACCCGCGCCTCCTCCATCACCCGCGTCACCAGCCCCTTGCCGCCGCGCGGGATGATGAGGTCGAGCAGCCCCGCCCCGCGCAGCATGGCGCCGACGAAGGCACGGTCGGCGGTGGGGGCGACCTGCACCGCGGCCTCCGGCAGCCCGGCGGCGCGCAACCCCTCGGCGAGGCAGGCATGGATGGCGGCGGCGCTGCGCAGGCTCTCGCTGCCGCCGCGCAGGATCACCGCATTGCCCGATTTCAGGCAGAGCGCGGCGGCATCGGCGGTGACGTTCGGCCGGCTCTCGAAGATCATGCCGATGACGCCGATGGGCTGGGCGATGCGGCGGATGCGGAGCCCGTTCGGCCGGCTCCATTCCGCCAGCGTGCGGCCGACCGGATCGGGCAGCTCCGCCACCTCCTCGAGGCCCCGCGCCATCGCCTCGACCCGGGCCGGGGTGAGGGTCAGCCGGTCGCGATAGGCCGCCGAGAGACCAGGCGCGCCGGCGAGATCGACGCCGTTCGCCTCCAGGATCAGCGCGCTGCGGGCACGGAGCGCCGCGGCGGCGGCCCGCAGCGCGGCATCCTTCGCCGGTCGCGGCGCGCGGGCGAGCTGCTCCGCCGCGGCGCGGGCGGCGCGGGCGGCGGTCTCGAACAGGCGGGCGATCTCGTCGGCGATGGCGTTCATGGTTCGGCTCCTGGCATCCCCATACCCCAGATCGGCCCGTTGCGGGAGCACCGCCGGCCGCTTCCGCCCGGGCCAGCGCCGGTGGCATGCCTGCCCTGCCCGGCCCGCCCTTGCCGCTCCCCGGCCCGGCGGCAATGATCACGGCGGGAAACGCCAGAAGGCCGATGCAGCAGCACCTCGACGGCGCCATGCGGCGCAACCTCTTCCTCCTCGCCTGCTGCCAGGCGATCGGCCAGTCCGGCAACACCATGATGTTCGCGGCGACCGCGATCTCGGTCGTCACCTTCTTCCCGGAGCGCGACCTCGCCACCCTGCCGGTGACGATGCAGCATCTCGGCGTCATGCTCTCGGTCTTCCCGGCCGGGCTGCTGATGCAGCGCATGGGGCGGCGCTTCGGCTTCCGGCTCGGCTCGGTGTTCGGCATGGCCGGCGCGACGACGGTCGGCCTCGGCCTCTACCATGCCAGCCTCGTCACCATGTGCCTCGGCGGCCTGCTCCTCGGCTATGCCGTCGCCAGCCTGCAGATGTACCGCTTCGCGGCGGTGGAACTGGTGCCGAGCGACTGGCGGGCGCGGGCCATCTCCTGGGTCACCGCCGGCGGCGTGGTCTCCGCCCTGCTCGGGCCGAGCCTGGTCTCGCTCACCTATGACAAGCTGGTGCCGCTCTATCTCGGCACCTATGCGGCCATGGTCGGGATCCACCTCACCGTCTTCATCGTCATGTCCTTCATCCGCTTCCCGCCGATGCTGGCGCCGAGCGCCGCCATGCCAGGCGCGGCCGACCCGTTGCCGCCGCGCCCGTTGCGCGAGATTGCCGCCCAGCCGCGCTTCATCGTCGCGGTGCTCTCGGCCATGACCGCCTTCGGGCTGATGTCCTTCCTGATGAGCGCCTCGCCCATCGCCATCGTCGCCTGCGGCCTGCCGCAGACCGAGGCGCATCTGGTCATCATGCTGCACGTCCTCGGCATGTTCGTGCCGGCCTTCTTCACCGGCACCCTGATCAACCGCTTCGGCACCATGCCGGTCATGGCGACCGGCATCGCCATCCTGCTGCTCGGCATCGCCACCGGCATCGGCGGGATGACGGAATGGCATTTCCGCATCGCGCTGACGCTGAATGGCATCGGCTGGAATTTCCTCTTCGTCGGCGCGACCACGATGGTGACCACCTGCTACCGTCCGAGCGAACGCGGCAAGACCCAGGCGCTGAACGACTTCCTGGTCTTCGGCACGACGGCGAGCGCGAGCTTCCTCGCCGGCTTCCTGCACGAGCATCTCGGCTGGGCGCCGCTGAACTGGTACTCGATCTGCCTGCTCATGGTCGCGGTCTGCGCCCTGGCCTGGCTGCGGCTGCAGCAGCCGGTGGCGGCGCAACGCCCGGCATGAGCGGGGCGCCGGCGGCGACGCCCTATGCGCGGATCGGCGGCGAGGCGGGGCTGCGCCGCTTCACCCGCCGCTTCTACGCCCTGATGGACAGCCTGCCCGAGGCCGCCGCCTGCCGCGCCATCCATCCGGAGAGCCTGGCCGGCGCCGAGCAGAAGCTGTTCGAGTACCTCTCGGGCTGGCTCGGCGGGCCGCCGCTCTTCACCGACAAATACGGCCCGCCGATGCTGCGCCGGCGGCACCTGCACGCGCCCATCGCCGAGGCGGAGATCGAGGGCTGGCTCGCCTGCTTCCGCCAGGCCTGGGCGGAGACGGTGGAGGACCCGGCCCTCGGCCCCCTGGTCCTGCCGCAGGTCGAGGGGCTGGCCCGGCACATGCGCAACCGCGGAGAGGCAGCATGACCGCATCGCCCTTCCCCACCCTTGGCCGCCGCGTCCTCCTGGCCCTCGCCGGCCTCGCCGCCGCCGGACCTGCCGGGGCGCAGGCCGGCTGGCCGGCGCGGCCGATCCGGGTGGTGGTCCCCTTCCCGCCCGGCCAGGCGACGGACATCATGGCCCGGCTGCTGGCGGAGCGGCTGGGCGAGCGGCTCGGCCAGAGCCTCGTTATCGAGAACCGCGGCGGCGGCGCCAGCATCCCGGGCATGGAGGCGATCGCGCATGCGCCGGCCGATGGCTACACGCTCGGCATGGCCTCCTCCGGGCCGCTGGCCATCAATCCGGCGGTCATGGACACGCTGCCCTATGACGTGGCGCGGGACTTCACGCCGATCAGCCTGGTCTTCACCACGCCCCTGGTCGCGGTGGCGCATCCGCGCCTCGGCATCGCCGACCTGCCGGCGCTGATCGCCCGGGCCAAGGCGGCGCCGGGCAGCATCGACTATGCCTCGGGCGGGCCGGGCAGCAGCCTGCACCTGGCGGCCGAGGCCTTCGCCCAGCGCGCCGGCATCAGGCTGACGCACATCCCCTATCGCGGCTCCGGGCCGGCCATGGCGGATCTCATCGCCGGCAATGTCACGCTGATGTTCGACAGCCTGGCCGCCGCCCTGCCGCATATCCGGGCCGGGCGGGTGCGCGCGCTCGGCGTCACCGCGCCGCAGCGCATGCCGCAGGCGCCCGAGATCCCGACCGTCGCCGAGGCGGCCAACCTGCCCGGCTTCGCGGCCATCGGCTGGGCCGGGCTGATCGCCCCCGCCGGCACGCCGGCGCCCATCGCCGCCCGCCTCGCCGAGGAGACGCTGGCGCTCACCCGCGATCCCGGCTTCGCGGCGCGGATCGAGGAGCAGGGCGCGGTGGCCGCCCCGCTGCCGCCGACCGAATTCGCCCACTTCATCGCCGAGGAGGTGACGCGCTGGCGTGCGGTGGCGCAGGCGGCGAACGTGAAGCTCGATTGAAGGGGGCCGGGATCAGGCGATCGGCAGGGCGCTGGAACGCTTCACCTGGCCAAGGGCGAAGCTCGATTCGATGGAGGCGACGCTTTCGAGGCGCGTGAGCTTGTCCTTCAGGAAGCGCTCATAGGCCTCGATGTCGCGCACGACGATGCGCAGCAGGTAGTCCCGCTGCCCGGTCATCAGGTAGCAATCCACCACCTCCGGCCAGCGGGCGACGCTGGCCTCGAAGCGGTCGAGCGCATCCTCCCGCTGCCGCTCCAGCTTGACCGAGGCGAAGACGCTGACCGGCAACCCGACCCGCGCCTGGTCGATGACCGCCGCATAGCCGGTGATGACCCCAGAGGCCTCCAGCGCCCGCACGCGGCGCAGGCAGGGCGAGGGCGAGAGGCCGCAGCGCGTGGCGAGGTCCTGGATGCTGAGCCGCCCCTCCACCTGCAGCAAGGCGATGATCCGGCGATCCGTCTCATCCAGCGCCTTTTCGGCCATATTCCATCCCATACCGCCGTGATCTTGGCAGATTCTGTCCCAACCACGTTCCCAGACAACCCAAATCAGCGAGAAACGCCCGTGGCCGCCGCCTAGAATGCCGCGGAACAGGAGGCAGGACCGTCATGGCCATCGACCGGCTGCGCGCCCTTTCGGCGCTCGAGAAGAAGACCCTCTGGCTGGCGACCTGGATGATCCACAACGCCAACCACCTGCGGCCGAGCGAGGACGGGCTGAAGGTCGGCGGCCACCAGGCCTCCTCCGCCTCCATGGCGACGATCATGACCGCGCTCTACTTCGCGGCGCTCCGGCCCGAGGACCGGGTGGCGGTGAAGCCGCATGCCTCGCCGGTCTTCCACGCCATCCAGTACCTGCTCGGCCGGCAGACGCGCGAGAAGATGGAAGCCTTCCGCGGCCTCGGCGGGGCGCAGTCCTATCCTTCCCGCACCAAGGACACGGTGGAGGTGGATTTCTCCACCGGCTCGGTCGGCCTCGGCGTGGCGCAGACCCTCTTCTCCGCCCTGGTGCAGGACTATGTCCGCGCCAAGGGCTGGGGCGGCGAACGACCGGAGGGGAAGATGGTCGCCCTGATCGGCGATGCCGAGATGGACGAGGGCAACATCTTCGAGGCGCTGACCGAGGGCTGGAAGCACGGGCTGCGCAATTGCTGGTGGGTGGTGGACTACAACCGCCAGAGCCTGGACGCCGTGGTGCGCGAGGGGCTGTGGTCGCGGCTGGAGGCCACCTTCCGCAATTTCGGCTGGGACGTCGTCGTGCTGCGCCATGGCAGGCTGCAGCAGGCCGCCTTCGCCGAGCCGGGCGGCGAGCGGCTGCGCGAATGGATCGAGGCCTGCCCGAACCAGCTCTATTCCGCCCTCACCTTCCAGGGCGGCGCCGCCTGGCGGAAGCGGCTGCTGGACGAGCTCGGCGACCAGGGCGAGGTCTCGGCGCTGATCGCCCGCCGTTCCGATGCGGAGCTGGCGGCGCTGATGGGCAATCTCGGCGGCCATGACCTCGGGACCATGCTGGAGGCCTTCGAGGCGGCGCGCGCGCATGACCGGCCGGTCTGCTTCATCGCCTACACCATCAAGGGCTTCGGCCTGCCGCTGGCCGGGCACAAGGACAACCATGCCGGGCTGATGACCCCGGCGCAGCTCGAGGTGCTGCGCGCCGCCATGCAGGTGCGGGAGGGGCATGAATGGGAGCCCTTCGAGGGGCTCGACCTGCCCGAGGCCGAGCTGCGCGCTTTCCTCGAGGCGGTGCCCTTCGCCCAGGGCGGGTCGCGCCGCCTGACCGCCCCCGCCCTGCCGGTGCCCGAGGCTTTGCCGGTGCCCGCCCAGCCCGTCGCCTCCACGCAGCAGGGCTTCGGCCTGCTGATGCACGAGCTGGCGAAATCCGATACCGAGCTGGCGCGGCGCATCGTCACCACCAGCCCCGACGTCACCGTCTCGACCAATCTCGGCGCCTGGGTGAACCGGCGCGGCCTCTTCGCCCGTGAGGAGATGGCGGATCTGTTCCGGCGCGAGCGCATCCCCTCCACCTTCAACTGGAGCTTCTCGCCCGCCGGCCAGCACATGGAGCTGGGCATCGCCGAGATGAACCTCTTCCTCATGCTCTCGGCGCTCGGCCTCGCCCACAGCATCGAGGGGGAGCGGCTGATCCCCATCGGCACGCTCTACGACCCCTTCATAGAACGCGGTCTCGATGCGCTGAACTATGCCTGCTACCAGGATGCGCGCTTCATCCTGGTCGCCACGCCCTCCGGCGTCACCCTCGCGCCCGAAGGCGGGGCGCATCAGTCGATCAAGACGCCGCTGATCGGCCTGTCGCAGGACGGGCTGGCGAGCTTCGAGCCGGCCTTCCTCGACGAGCTGGCGGTGGTGCTGCGCTTCGCCCTCGCGCATGTGCAGCGGGAGGGCGAGGCGCCGCCAGACTCGCTGCTGCGCGACGAGGCCGGAGGTTCGGTCTATCTCCGCCTTTCCACCCGCGCCCTGGAGCAGCCGCGCCGCGCCATGACGCCGGCCCTCGCGGCGGACATCCTGCAGGGCGCCTACTGGCTGCGCGAGCCGGGCCCGAACGCCCAGATCGTCATCGCCTGCAGCGGCGCGGTGACGCCCGAGGCGATCCAGGCGGTCGGGCTGCTGGCCGAGGACCGGCGCGATGTCGGGCTGTTGGCCGTGCCCTCGGCCGACCGGCTGCATGCCGGCTGGCTGGCGGCGCAGCGATTGCGCGAGATGGGGCAGCGGGACGCCGTCTCGCATGTCGAGCGCCTGCTGGCGCCGCTGCCGGGCCATTGCGCCCTGGTCACCGTGCTGGATGGCCACCCGACGACGCTGAGCTGGCTCGGCTCGGTGCATGGCCACCGGCTGCGCGCTCTCGGCGTGGAACGCTTCGGCCAGACCGGCACGATCCAGGACCTCTACGGCAAGCACGGGCTGGATGTGCGCGCCATCGTCGCGGCGGCCGAGGCGGCCGCGCCGGGCCGGCCGGTGCGGCACCTGCGCCGGGTGTCCTGAGCGCCGCCGCCCTCACCAGAAGCCCAGCAGCTTCCACCACAACCCGCCGAGCAGCGCGTAGATGACGAGCTCGCCCAGGCACATCACGAAGCCCACCCGCCACCAGGCGCCGAGCGTGACATAGCCGCTGCCGAAGATGATCGGCGAGGTGCCGGTGGCGTAGTGGGTCAGCGTCATCATGATGGTCGAGCCGGCGACCATCATGAGCAGGAAGGGCGCATGGTAGTCCGGCGGCACGAGCTGCACGCCGACCGTGAGGAAGGCCAGCATCATGGCGCTGACATGCGCGGTGGTGCTGGCGAAGAGGTAGTGGGAGAACACGAAGAGCAGCACCAGCAGCGCCGCGGCCGCCTCCCAGCCGAGGCCGGCGGCGACGATGCCGTCCTTGAGGCTGTCGGAGAACCAGGCGATCACGCCCACCTTGTTCAGCTGCTCCGCCATCATCACCAGCGCGCCGAACCAGACCAGCGTGTCCCAGGCGCTCTTCTCCGACAGCACGTCGTCCCAGTCGAGCGTGCCGGTGATGATGAGGGCGAAGAGGCCGACGAAGGCCACCGCAGTCGGGTCGAGCGTGAAGGCGGGCCCGAACAGCATCGCCGGGATATTGGCCCATAGCACCAGCAGCAGCAGGAAGGTGCCGATCATCACCTTCTCCCTGGCGCTCACCGGTCCCATGCGCCGAAGCTCGGCGGCGGCATACTCCACCGCATGCGGCGTGGCCCGCATCTCGGGTGGCGACAGCACGGAGAGCACGAGCGGCATCAGCGCGAGGCAGGCGAGGCCCGGCACCAGCATGCACAGCGCCCAGGTGGTCCAGCTCAGGTGGAATTGCTGGTTCGTCACCCGGGCCACGTAATCGACCACGAGCGGATTCGGCGCGGTGGCGGTGACGAACATGCCGGAGGTGATGGTGTTGGCATGCATGTTCACCAGCGCCAGGTAGGTGCCGATCTTGCGCTCCGTGCCCTTGGCGGGATCGGAGTCGAAGACCGTGGCGATCGAGCGCATGATCGGATGCACGATGCCGCCGCCGCGCGCCGTATTGCTGGGCGTGAAGGGCGCCAGCGCCAGCTCGCAGACCGCGAGGCCGTAGCCGATCCCGATCGTCCGGCGGCCGAGCAGCGCGATGAAGATGAGGCCGATCCGGCTGCCCAGCCCCGTTTTCTTCAGGCCGCGGGAGATCAGGATCGCCACCACGATGAGCCAGATGAGCGGGCTGGAGAAGCTCGCCAGCGCATCCGCCACGGCGCCGCGCGAGGAGGCGGAGGTCACCTGCGACAGCGAGACGATGACGATTGCCATCATCGCCATCACGCCGATCGGCATCACCTTGAGGATGATGGCGACGATCGTCGTCAGGAAGATCGCAACCAGGCCCCAGGCCTTCGGCGTGAGCCCCTCGGGAACCGGCACCAGCAGCAGCGCGACGAGGACGAGGGTGGTGATGGTCGCCGGCACCAACCGGAACGGCACCGCCTGCCTGAAATAGAGAAGCGTCGCCCGAATGCGCTCGAACATGGCTGATCCTTGCCGGTCCTGGGCAGCCTGGTGCCGACGCCGCGGCGCTCAGGGCCGCCCCACGCAGCTTGGGCGACCCCGCCGCCCCTGCGCAACCGCTGCTCCGGCGGTCGGCATGGCCAGGGCGGGGATGAACAACCCGATGCGCCGAGGCGTTCTCCGCATGTCGCTGCCTCGCCGGGCATGGCAGGCTGGCCGCGGGCGGGCCGGGCGGCGCGCCCCGGATATCGGGGCCTGAGCTGAGGAGAAGGGCGAGGATGACCAAGGCATCCGACCTGCTGGTGGCCGCACTCGAGAACGAGGGCGTGGACCGGATCTTCGGGGTCCCGGGCGAGGAGAATCTCGATGTCGTCGAATCCCTGCGCACCTCCCGCATCGAGCTGGTCCTCACCCGGCACGAGCAACCTGCCGCCTTCATGGCCGCGACCCATGGCCGGCTCACGGGCCGCCCCGGCGTCTGCCTCAGCACCCTCGGTCCCGGCGCGCTGAACCTCGTCACCGGCGCCGCCTATGCGCATCTCGGCGCCATGCCGATGGTGATGATCACCGGGCAGAAGGGCATCCTCAGCAGCCGCCAGGCCCGCTTCCAGATCGTCGACATCGTCGCCACCATGCGGCCGCTGACCAAGCTCACCCGGCAGATCGTCTCGCCGGCCACCATCCCGCCCCTGGTGCGCGACGCCTTCCGCGTGGCGCAGGAAGAACGTCCGGGTCCCGTCCATCTCGAATTGCCGGAGGACATCGCGGCCGAGACGGTCGCCGGGCCGTCGCCCCTGGTGCCGCCGCATCCGATCGAGATCCCCGTCGCGCACCGCGCCTCGCTGGATCGCGCCGCCGAGATGATCCTTGCGGCCGAGCGGCCGCTCGTCATGCTCGGCGCCGCCGCCAGCCGGCCGCGCGCGACGGCCGGGCTCGCCGGCTTCGTCCGGCGCACCCGCATCCCCTTCTTCACCACCCAGATGGGCAAGGGCACCGTGGCGGGCGGATCGAACCTGTACATGGGCACGGCGGCGCTCTCGGAACGCGACTACGTGCATGAGGCGATCGAGCGTGCCGACCTGATCATCGCGATCGGCCACGACACCATCGAGAAGCCTCCCTTCATCATGGGGCCGGGCGGGCCGAAGGTGATCCATGTCAGCTACACGCCGGCGCAGGTCGAGCAGGTCTATTTCCCGCATGCCGAGGTGATCGGCGATGTCGGGCCGAGTCTCGAGCTGCTCGCCGACAGGCTCGAGGGCCGGCTGCGCCGGGCCGGGGCGCTGCTGCCGCTGCGCGAGGGCATCCTCGGGCGGATCGCCGACCGCGCCACCGAGGAGCGCTTCCCCGTCACGCCGCAGCGCCTCGTGCACGATGTCCGGCAAGTGATCCCGGAGGACGGGATCGTCGCGCTCGACAACGGGATGTACAAGATCTGGTTCGCGCGCAACTACCGCACCACGGTGGCGAACACCCTGCTGCTCGACAACGCCCTCGCAACCATGGGCGCGGGGCTGCCCTCGGCGATGATGGCGGCGATGCTGCATCCGGACCGGCGCGTGCTCGCCGTCTGCGGCGATGGCGGCTTCATGATGAACAGCCAGGAGATGGAGACCGCGGTCCGCCTGGGGCTGAACCTGGTCGTGCTGCTGCTCGAGGATGGCGCCTATGGCATGATCCGCTGGAAGCAGTCGGTGGACCGCTTCCCCGATTTCGGCATGACCTTCGGCAATCCGGATTTCGTCCGCTATGCCGAGGCCTATGGCGCGACGGGCCATCGGGTCGGCGCCACCGGCGAGTTGATCCCGGTGCTGGAGACCGCCTTCCGCGCCGGCGGCGTGCACCTCGTGACGGTGCCGATCGACTATACGGAGAACAAGCGCGTGCTGGTGGACGAGTTGGCAGCGCATTTGCCGGTCGTCGCCGAACCGGGCCGCTGAGCCCGCGCCGCGCCTGGCCCCGTAGGCGCCCATCAGAACCACTGCCACCCGTTGCCCTGCCGCGGCTTGGCCGCGGCAGGCTGTGACGCGCCTCGGGCAGAAGGGACTTCCTGCGCCCCACAAAGCCGCGCAGCGCTTGTGGGCAGTGCTCAGTGCACCAGCGCGGGCGCCATCTCGTGCTGCAGGATGGCGGCGATCGCCAGATCCTGGCTCGGCGCGGCGCCGATCGGGGTACCGTCCGCGGCATGGATCGCGATGGCGTGCTGGCCATTCACCAGCACCGGCCGCAGATAAGCGATCTCCTCGGCGCCGAAGCGCTGCCAATCGGCGAGCGAGAGCTGCCGCAGGGACAGGGCGATCGCGGAGGGCTCGGCGGGTGCGTGGGTCGGGTTGCTGCTCTTCATCTCGAAAACTCTCCTTCCAGCATGGCCAAAGCCCATGCGGCCTGGAGCGACCGAACCTTCCCTAAGCGCCGTGATGCACGCCGGGTTCGTCAGGCCACCCCGGATGATGTGAGGCGCGCCCCGTCAGCCGCGGCTGACGCGCCCTTCGACAACGGTGCGGCTGGCCCCGTTGATCCTGGTGGTCCCCGTGGCCGGGCCGCCGGCGCCGAGGCCCGAAGTGCCACCGGACGTGCCGCCACCGATCGGGATGGTCTTCACCCGCACCTCCGGCTGCGGCCGACGTAGGTCCACATGCAACAGGCCATTGTCGAGCCAGGCCCCCTCCACCTCGATGCCCTCGGCCAGGACGAAGGCGCGCTGGAACTGCCGAGCGGCGATGCCGCGGTGCAGGAAGACGCGCCCCTCGCTGTCATCCTTCTGGCGGCCGCGGATCACGAGCTGGTTGTCTTCCTGCGTGATCTGCAGGTCCTCCATCGCGAAGCCGGCAACGGCGAGGGTGATGCGCAAGCGGCTCTCGCCGGTCTGCTCGATATTGTAGGGGGGGTAGCCATCGGCGCTCTTCGCGACCCGGTCGAGCATCTGCTCGAGATGGTCGAAGCCGAGGAACAGGGGCGATCCGAAGACCGATGGACGCGACACGGTGGCCTCCTCATGCGGAGCGAAGCGGCAGGACGGGCCCGAAGCACCCGTCCAGGACTGCAATGTCGGCAGGGCGGACGGCCGTTGCAAGGGGGTCACGCAGGGGCTACCTCCCCGGCAATCCTCCTCCGCCCGAGGTGACATTTTTCCCTGGCGCCCCTCCGCCCGGCGCCCCAGGTGACCCAACCGATGTCCGACGCCGACCTCCTGCCCATCCTCCTGGTGCCCGACCCGCATCTGCGGGCCAAGGCCCGCCCGGTCGGCCCCGCCGATGCCGATGCCGTCCGCACCCTCGCGCCGCGCATGCTGGACGCCATGTACAAGGCTCCGGGCATCGGCCTCGCCGCGCCGCAGGTGGGGGAGCTGCTGCGGATGTTCGTCGTCGACCTGCAGAAGGACGACGTCCCGGCGCCGATGGTGCTGGTGAACCCCGAGATCGTCGCCCTCTCCGAGGAGCAGGCGGTGCGGGAGGAAGGCTGCCTCTCCCTTCCCGGCCAGTATGCCGAGGTGACGCGGCCGGCCCGGGTGAAGATGCGCTACCACGACCTCACCGGCGCGAAGCGGGAGATCGAGGCGGAGGGCCTGCTCGCCACCTGCCTGCAGCACGAATACGACCATCTCGACGGCGTGCTCTTCGTCGACCATCTGAGCCCGCTCAAGCGCAACATGCTGCTCCGCAAGCTGGCCAAGGAGCTGAAGGCGAAGGCGCGGGCGTGAGCGCAGCCCCAGTGAGCGCGACCTTGTGAGCGCAACCTTGCGGCTCGCCTTCATGGGCAGCCCGGATTTCGCCGTCCCGGCGCTCCGGGCGCTGCATGGCGCGGGCCATGACATTGTGGCCGTCTATTGCCAGCCGCCGCGGCCGGCGGGGCGCGGGCAGAAGGAGACCCCCTGCCCGGTCCACCGCGCCGCGCTCGAACTCGGCCTGCCGGTCCGCACCCCCGCCCGGTTGCGCCGCGACGCCGCCGAGCATGCCGCCTTCGCCGCGCTCGACCTGGATGCCGCGGTGGTCGCCGCCTATGGGCTGATCCTGCCGGCGCCGATGCTGGCAGCGCCGCGGCGCGGCTGCCTCAACATCCATGCCTCGCTGCTGCCACGCTGGCGCGGCGCGGCGCCGATCCAGGCCGCCATCCTCGCCGGCGATGCCGAGAGCGGCGTGACCATCATGCAGATGGAGGAGGGGCTCGACACCGGCCCGATGCTGCTGCGGGCGGCGGTGCCGATCGGGCCGCGCGGCACGACCCCGGCGCTGCACGACGCCCTCGCTGCCGCCGGGGCGGCGCTGATCCTGCGCGCCCTGGCCGAGGCGCCGCCGGCGGTGCCGCAGCCGGTCGAGGGCGTGACCTATGCGCCGAAGCTCAGCAAGGCCGATGCCGGGATCGACTGGCGGGAATCCGCCGCCGCGCTCGACCGCCGGGTGCGCGCCCTCAACCCCTGGCCCGGCACGGTCTTCCGGCAGGGCGGCGAGGCGATCCGCCTGCTCGCCGCCGAGCCGGCCGCGGGCAGCGGGCCGCCCGGCACGGTGCTGGACGCGGCGCCGACCATCGCCTGCGGCGAGGGCGCGCTCCGCCTGCTGCGGCTGCAGCGCCCCGGCCGCGGACCGCTGCCGGCGGAGGCCTTCCTGCGCGGCTTCCCGCTGCCGCCCGGCACGGTGCTGGGCAACGGCTGAGGGGCGGCCGGTGCCCCTCTACGCCCTTACCCTGGAATATCATGGCGGCCCCTTCGTCGGCTGGCAGCGGCAGGAGAACGGGCTCTCGGTGCAGGGGGTGCTGGAGGCGGCGGCGGCACGGCTGAACGGCGGCGCCCCGCCCGCCGCCATCGCCGCCGGGCGCACCGATGCCGGCGTGCATGCCGAGGGGCAGGTGGCGCAGCTCGCCCTCGACCGCGCCATCGACCCGGCCCGGCTGCGCGAGGCGCTCGACTTCCACACCCGCCCGCACCCGGTCGCGGTGCGACGGGCGGCGCTGGCCCCGGCGGGCTGGCATGCCCGCTTCTCGGCACTGCGCCGCGGCTACCGCTACCGCATCCTCAACCGCCGTGCCCGGCCGGCGCTGGAGGAGGGGCTGGTCTGGCATGTGAAATCGCCGCTCGATGCCGCGGCGATGCACGCGGCGGCGCAGGGGCTGCTCGGGAAGCACGATTTCTCCGCCTATCGCGCCGCCGCCTGCCAGGCCGCCTCGGCGCTGCGCACGCTCGACCGGCTGGAGGTGGCGCGGCAGGGCGAGGAGGTGGTGATCACCGCCGAGGCGCGCAGCTTCCTGCACCATCAGGTGCGCAACCTGGTCGGCACGCTGCTCGAGGTCGGCCAGGGCCGGCGCGGCATCGACTGGCCGCGGCAGGTGCTGGAGAGCCGCGACCGCACCCGCGCCGGCATGACGGCGCCGGCGGCTGGCCTCTGCTTCAGCTTCGTCCGCTATGCCGAGCCGCTCGACTGGCAGTAGCCGCCCCTATGCCCGGCTAGACCCGCCCGGCCGGGCTCACCCGGCGAGCTGCGCCACGAAGCCGCCGACGAAGATGCCGATGAGCAGGTCGAGCAGGACGAAGCCGACGGCCCGGCCACCCGGCACGTTGAGCGCCACCTTGGCGACGAACCATTCCAGCCAGAGCGCGTAGCCGAGCGCCGCCAGGCCCAGCCAGCGCGCCAGCACCTCCGGCAGGCCGAAGGCCGCCGGCAGGGTGAGGCCGAGCAGCACCAGGTACTGCACGACATTCGCCCAGTTCCAGGCGGCGATGAAATGCGGCCATTCGGCGCGCCGCCCCTGCGCCTCGGCGAGCGGCAGGGAGGCGAGGGCGAAGCCCGCCCAGGAAATGGCGTAGCCGATGAGCTCGGCGGCGAAGCCCCGCGTCAGCCCGGCTTCCGGCGGGGCGCCGCTCCAGGCGAGCAGCTTGAGCGCGACGAAGGCCGGCAGGCAGAGCAGCGCCGCGTAGAAGCTGCGGCGCACCCCCTCGGTCGTCGCCTCGATCTGCAGCAGCCCGTCCACCCGGCCCTGCGCCAGCCGGAAGGCGCCGCGCAGCCCCGTCGCGATGACCTGCCGCAGCGGGGTCGCGGGGCTCAGCCCAGACACTCCTCGAGCACGCCCCGATACAGCGCCGCGAGGTCGCGCAGCTCGGCGACCGGCACGCATTCGTCGATCTTGTGCATGGTGCTGCCGACCGCGCCGAGCTCGGCGACCCGGCAATGGCGGGCGAGGAAGCGCGCATCCGAGGTGCCGCCGCCGGTATCGAGCGCCGGTGCCTCGCCCGTCACCCGCCGCACCGCGCGTTGCAGCGCCTCGACGAAGGGGCCGGGCTGGGTAAGGAAGCTCTCGCCCGAGCATTCGACGCGCATCTCGTAGCGCGACTCCTCCGCCTGCAGCGCCGCATGCAGCATCTCGGTCAGCGAGGCGCTGCTGTGCAGGTCGTTGAAGCGGATGTTCAGCATCGCCCGCGCCTCGCCGGGGATGACGTTGTTGGCGGCGTTGCCGACATCGAAGCCGGTCACCTGCAGCGTCGTCGCCTCGAAGAACTGCGATCCGCCGTCGATCGGCTGCACCGTCAGCCGGTGCAGCACCCGCACCAGCCGGTGGATCGGGTTGTCGGCGCGTTGCGGATAGGCGCTGTGCCCCTGGATGCCGAAGAGGGTGATCCAGGCCGTCATGCTGCCACGGCGCCCGACCTTGACGATGTCGCCGAGCCGGGCGCGCGAGGTCGGCTCGCCGACCAGTGCCATGTCCGGGATCTCGCCGCGCGCGGCCATCCAGTCCAGGACCTTCGCCGTGCCGTCCTTCGCCGGCCCCTCCTCGTCGCCGGTGATCAGCAGGCTGATGCTGCCGCGGCCTTCCGGATGCGCGGCGAGGTAGTCGGCGAGGCCGGCGACGAAGGCGGCGATGCCGCCCTTCATGTCGCAGGCGCCGCGACCGTAGAGGCGGCCGTCGCGCACCGCGCCGGAGAAGGGATCGTCGGCCCAGCCCTCGGCCGGACCGGGCGGGACGACGTCGGTATGACCGGCGAAGCAGAAATGCGGGCCCGTCGTGCCGCGCCGGGCGTAGAGGTTCTCCACCTCACCGAAGCGCAGCCGGTGGCAGGCGAAGCCGAGCGGCGCGAGCGCCGCCTCGAGCACCCCGAGCGCCCCGGCATCGGCCGGCGTCACGCTCGGGCAGCGGATGAGTGCCTGCGCGAGCGGCAGGGGATCGGTGGCCGCCCGATCCGGGCGCCCGATGTCCTGGCCGATGCCGCCTTGGCCCATGCCGCTCAGTCCCGCAGCAATTCGTTGATGCTGGTCTTCGCCCGGGTCTGCGCATCCACCCGCTTGACGATGACGGCGCAGTAGAGCGAGGGGCCCGGCGAACCATCCGGCAGCGGCCGCCCCGGCAGGCTGCCCGGCACCACCACGGCATAGGACGGCACCCGGCCGACATGCACCTGGCCGGTGGCGCGGTCGATGATCTTGGTCGAGGCGCCGATGAAGACGCCCATGGAGAGCACCGCGCCGCGCTCGACGATGACGCCCTCGGCGACCTCGGAGCGGGCGCCGATGAAGCAGTCGTCCTCGATCACCACCGGGTTGGCCTGCAGCGGCTCCAGCACCCCGCCGATGCCGACCCCGCCCGAGAGATGCACGTTCTTGCCGATCTGGGCGCAGGAACCCACCGTCGCCCAGGTATCGACCATGGAGTTGCGGTCGACATAGGCGCCGAGATTGACGAAGGAGGGCATCAGCACGACGCCCGGGGCGATGTAGGCGGAGCGGCGCACCACGGCGCCCGGCACGGCGCGGAAGCCGGCCTCGCGGAAGCGGTTCTCGCCCCAGTCGGCGAATTTCAGCGGCACCTTGTCATAGGCGCCGGAGGCGGTCGCCATCGGCGCGGAATCGGTCAGGCGGAAGGAGAGGAGGACCGCCTGCTTCAGCCACTGGTTCACCCGCCACTCGCCGGCGCCGCCAGCCGGCTCCGCGACGCGCGCCTTGCCGGAATCCAGCAGCTCGAGCGCCCCCTCGATCACCGCCCGGTCCTCGCCGCGGGTCGCCGGGGAGAGCGTATCCCGCCGCTCCCAGAGGGCTTCGATGCGCGGCTGCAGCGTGCTGGCGTCCATGATCCATCATATCCCGAGGCGTGACCGGAGGCTTGACCGGCCGGGGCGGCGAGGCCGGCCCGGATTGCCGGCGGACCATGCCGAGGCGCCGCCGGGGCGTCAACGCGCACCTGCCCCCGGCAATCCGTGTCGATAATGCATCCTTCATCTCACGCGGTGATACTCGCGCGTCATGAGCCCCCTCGACGAACTGGCCGGTCCGCCCTGTGGTCACGCCGCTTCCCAGTTGGTCGGGGCGGCGGATCTCTGCGGGGCGCTCCTCGATTCCCGCCAGCGCTGGCGGGACTTCGCCACCCTCGCCGCCGACCTGCTGTTCGAGACGGATGCCGAGGGCCGCCTGACCTTCCTCGCCCCCGAAGCGCCCCTCGGCTGGCTGGCCGATGCCCTGCTCGGCCAGCCCGGGCGCTACCTGCTCGCCGCGCCCGAGCCCGATCCCTTCGCGCTGCGCGGCGTGGCCGAGGATCTGCGCGCCTGGTTCCGCCGCCCTGATGGCAGCGCCGCCTGCCTGCACCTCTCCCTCGCCCCGCTCACCGACGCCGCCGGCGGCTTCGCCGGGCTGCGCGGCGCCGGCCGCGACGTGACGCGCGAGATGGCGGAGGCGGCGGCCCAGGCCGCGGCACTCCGACGGTCCGAGGCGCTGCAGCACCTGGTCAGCCGGGTCCGGCGCGAGGTCCTGGCGCCGCGCATGCTCACCGCGACGCTCGACTCGCTGCAGACCGCCCTCGGCTGCGAGGGCGCGGCGGTCCTGGAAGGAGGCGAGGCCGGGATGGTGGTGTCGCACAGCGAGGGCGCCGACCCGGCGCCCCTGCTGCCCGGGCTGCCGGGGCTCGACAGGTTGCAGCGGCCGGTCTTCCTCGCCGGACGCGGCGGCCAGTCCCTGGCCCTGATCCCGAGCGCCCCGCTGCCGCAGCGATCGGCGGGCGAGCCGCAGCAGGCCCTCCTCGCCTGGCGCGGCGCCGGGCGGCCTGGCTTCGATGCCGATGACCGGCACCTCCTCGTCGCGCTCTCCGACATGCTGTTCGTCGTGCTCGGCAACCTGGCGCTGCAGCGGCGGCTGGAACGCCAGGCCCGCACCGATGCGCTGACCGGCCTGCTGAACCGCGGCGCCTTCCTCGACGACCTGGCGCGCCGGCTGGGCCGGCAGGCGCTCGACCCGCTGCGGGCGGGCGGGGCGCTCGGGGCGCTGATCTTCCTCGACCTGGACAATTTGAAGCCGATCAATGACCGACTGGGACACGAAGCAGGCGATGCGGCGCTCGTCGCCCTCGCCGGGCTGCTGCGCGAGATGACGCGGCCGATCGACCTCGCGGCGCGGCTCGGGGGCGACGAGTTCGCCCTCTGGCTGGAGGACATGGATGCCGAGCGCGCCGCCGCCCGCGCCGCCGCGCTCTGCGCCGCGGCCGCCGACCTCGCGGAGCGGCCGCAGGGCCGCACGCCGTCGCTGACCGTCAGCATCGGCTGCGCCATCCGCCGCCCCGGCGCCGTCGAGGCCCCGGAGAGCCTCATCGCCCGCGCCGATGCCGCGATGTACGCCGCCAAGCAGGGCGGCCGGAACCGCTGGGTCCTGGCGGCGGGAGAGGCGACGGCCGCCATGCCGCAGCGGCTGGCCTCGTGACGGTGGCGCCAAGCTACGAGGCGGCCCGGCGCATCGCCGCCGAGGGCACGCCGGCCGAGCGCGTCGCCCTGGCCTCCCGGTCGGAGGCGGCCCCCGAGATCCTCTATTTCCTCGCCTGCGACGGCCGCCCGACGGTGCGCGCCGCGGTCGCAGCCAATGCGGCGACGCCGGTGCAGGCCGACACGCTGCTGGCCGGCGACGACGACCCGCGGGTGCGCGCCGTGGTCGGGCGCAAGCTGGCGCCGCGCGCGCCCGAGCTCGCCGCCGCCACGGACCGGCTGCACAACCTCGCCTGGAGCACGCTCCGCGCCCTCGCCGCCGATACAGCGGTGATGGTGCGCAAGGTCATCGCCGAGGAGCTGCAGGCGATGCCGGATGCGCCGCGCGAGCTCATCCTGCGCCTCGCCCAGGACACGGCGATCGAGGTCGCCGAGCCGGTGATCCGCTTCTCGCCGCTGCTGACCGAGGAGGACCTGCTGGCCCTGCTCTCGGCGCCGCCGGTGCCGGCGACCGTGACCGCGGTGGCCCGCCGGCCGCATCTCAGCGAGCGCCTCTCGGAGGCGGTGGTCGCCCGCGCCGACGAGGCGGCGACCGCCGCGCTGCTGGCCAATGAGTCCGCGGCGATCCGCGAGCGCACGCTCGACCGGCTGGTCGCCGAGGCGGCGACGCATACCGCCTGGCAGGACAGCCTCGTCCGCCGCAGCGGTCTGTCGGCGGGCGCGGTGCTGACGCTGGCCACCATGGTGGCCGACCACCTCCTGGCGCCGCTGATCAGCCGCAACGATCTCGACCCGAGCCTCGCCCGCGTGCTGCGCGCCCGGGTCGCCCTGCGGCTGGAGCGGCGCGGCGAGGACTCGCTCTCGCCGGAGCTCGCCTTCGAGGAGGCGGCCTTGCGGGGCGACCGCACCCGCATGCTGCGGCTGCTGGCGGAGCGCAGCGGCGTCCCGGTGCTGGCCATCGAGCATGTGGCGCAGCTGCGCAGCGCCAAGGCGCTGGTCAGCCTGTGTTGGAAGGCGGGCTTCGACCCGCGCTCGGCACTCCTCGCCCAGGGCGTGCTGGGGCATATCCCGCCCGATGCCGCGATGCCGCTGCCGGAGGCGGGCGGCTGGCCGCTGACGGTGGCCGAGATGCAATGGCAGATCGAGGTGCTGACGGTGCCCGCGGCGCCCGCCCCGCGGGCGGCCGAGCGGCGCGAGCGGCTGAGCGCCTGATGCCGCGATGGGCCGCGCCGCCCGACATCCGGGCGTCCCGGCCTCAGGGCTTGATCAGCGTGCCCGCCCCGTGATCGGTCAGCAGCTCGCGCAGCACCGCATGCGGCACCCGCCCGTCGAGGATGACGACGCCCTTCACCCCCTTCTCGATGGCGTAGATGCAGGTCTCGACCTTCGGGATCATGCCACCCGAGATCCAGCCGGCGGCGATGCCGGCCCGCACCTCGGCGACCGTCATCTCCGGGATCAGCGCGCCATCGGGCCCGAGCACGCCGCGCACATCGGTCAGCAGCAGCAGCCGCTCGGCGCGCAGCGCGCCGGCCACCGCGCCGGCCACCGTATCGGCGTTGATGTTGTAGGTCTGGCCGTCCGCGCCGACGCCGACCGGCGCCACCACGGGGACGATATCGGCGCCGATCAGCAGCTCCAGCACCCGGGTATCGACCGATTCCGGCTCGCCGACGAAGCCCAGATCGACCACCTGCTCGATATGCGAGTTGGGGTCGAGCACCCGGCGCATCAGCTTGCGCGCCCGGATCAGCCCGCCATCCTTGCCGGAGATGCCGACGGCGATGGCGCCGGCGCGGGTGATCGCCTCGGCCACCTGCTTGTTCACCGGGCCGGCGAGGACCATCTCGACCACGTCGAGCATCGCCTCGTCGGTGACGCGCAGGCCCTGGATGAAGGTGGACTGCACGTTGAGGCGCTTCAGCATGGCGTTGATCTGCGGCCCGCCGCCATGCACCACCACCGGCTGCACGCCCACCTGCTCGAGCAGCGCGATGTCGCGGCCGAAGCGCAGCGCCGTCGCCTCCTCGCCCATGGCGTGGCCGCCATACTTCACCACCACGATCTGGTCGTCGTAGCGCTTCAGGAAGGGCAGCGCGCCGGCGATGATCGTCATCGGGTCGGGCGTGTCGTCGGACATCGGACGCGGCTCCGGATCGAGCAGAGCCCGATCGGGCAGGTTCGCCCGAGCGGGTGAGGATGCTGTGAAAACACCACGCCGGAGCATTCGCCGTGAACCGGCGATGCCCTGGCGCCCGAGCCCTGTAGAGCAGTTTCCCGCCGGGGAAAATCCGCCCCCGGTGACAGATGTGCCCCCCGGCGGCGGGCAGCGCCCCGGCTCAGGCCGCGAGCGCCGCCATCTCCGCCCGCAGCTCGGGGATGCCGAGCCCGGTCTCGGCGCTGGTGACGATCACCAGCGGATGCCCCGCGGTATGGCTGCGGGCCAGCGCCTCGGCCTCGGCCCGGCGCTTCTCCAGCCAGTAGGGCTTGGCGTCGTCCGCCTTGGTCAGCACGATCTGGAAGGCGACGGCGGCGTCGTTCAGCAGTTCCATCGCCGCCCGGTCGCCGGCCTTGGTCTCGATGCGGGCATCGAGGAGGAGAAAGACGCGCCGCAGCGTCGGCCGGCCGCGCAGGAAGTCGAACATCAGCCCCTGCCAGTCCGCCTTCACGCTCTTCGAGGCCTGGGCATAGCCATAGCCCGGCATGTCGACGAGGGTGAGCCGGCCGGCGAGGTCGAAGAAGTTGAGCTGCCGGGTGCGGCCGGGCGTGTGGGAGACGCGGGCCAGCGCCTTCTGCCCGGTCAGCGCATTGACCAGCGAGGACTTGCCGACATTCGAGCGGCCGCAGAAGGCGATCTCCGGCCGCCCCGTGGGGGGCAGCTGGTCAAGCCGCTGCGCCGCGTGGAAGAAGGTGCAGGGCCGGGCGAAGAGCAGCCGCCCGGCCTCGATCAGCGCCGCCCGCTGTTCCGGCGTGGTGGCCTCGATCAGGCCGCCCGCGGGCAGGGGCGGGCCGGAGGGGGTGGACCGGTCGGGCGCCCCCTGGTCCGGGCCGCTCACCCCTTCTTCGGCTTCGCCGCGCCCGCCGGCACCGCCGCCGCGGGCACCGCCGCCGTCCCTGGCCGGCCCGGCTTGACGCCGCGCTGGATGGTCCATTGCTGGGCGATGGAGAGCAGGTTGTTCCAGGACCAGTAGATCACCAGGCCCGCCGGCATGCCGGCCAGCATGAAGGTGAAGATCAGCGGCATCCACTGGAACAGCTTGGCCTGGATCGGGTCCGGCGGCTGCGGGTTGAGCCGCTGCTGCAGGTACATCGTCGCGCCCATGATCAGCGCCCAGGCCGGCATGTGCAGGTAGTGCGAGAGCTGCGCCGGGTCGTAGGGGATCAGGCCGAACAGGTTGAACAGGTTGGTCGGGTCGGGCGCCGAGAGATCGCGGATCCAGCCGAAGAAGGGCGCGTGCCGCATCTCGATGGTGACGAAGAGCACCTTGTAGAGGGCGAAGAAGACCGGGATCTGGATCAGGATCGGCAGGCAGCCCGAGGCCGGGTTCACCTTCTCCGTCCGGTACAGCGCCATCATCTCGGCCTGGGCCTTGGCCGGATCCTCCTTATAGCGCTCGCGGATCTCGGTCATCTTCGGACCGAGCACCTTCATCTTGGCCATCGACTTGTAGGACTTGTTGGCCAAGGGGAAGAACAGCGCCTTCAGCACCAGCGTGAAGACCAGGATGGCGACGCCGAAATTGCCGAGCGTCGAGCCCAGGAAGTGCAGGACGTGGAAGAAGGGCTTGGTCAGGAAGTAGAACCAGCCGAAATCCACCGCCTTGTCGAAATCCGGGATGCCGAGCCGGGTGGCATAGGCATCCAGCAGGTTCACCTCCTTGGCGCCGGCGAAGAGGCGGAGCGCCTGGCCGCCGCCGGTCTCGCCGGGCGCGATGGTCAGCGCCGCGGGCGGGGCAAAATCGGCCTGCCAACGGTCCTGCCCCCCCTCGGGCAGGGCGCGGAAGGTGGCGCGGAAGCGGGCCGACTGGTCGACCGGCGCGAGCGCGGTCAGCCAGTACTTGTCGGTGATGCCGGCCCAGCCGCCCGGGCCCTCCTGCTCGAGGGCGACGCCGTTGCGCTTGGCGGCCTCCGACTTGGCGCTGGAATAGGTCTCCTCCCGCAGCTTGCCGTCGAGCACTCCGACGAAGCCTTCATGCAGGATGTAGAAGCCCTGGGTCGGCGGCGTGTACTCGCGGCGGATGCGCGCCCAGGGCAGCAGCTGCACCGGCGCCGTGCCGTTGTTCCGCACCCGCTGCTCGGCGGTGACCATGTAATTCTCGTCGAGCGAGAGCACGATCTCGAAGACCTGGCCCTGGCCGTTGTCCCAGCGCAGCGTCACCGGCGTGCCGGGGGCGAGGCGGCTGCCCTCGGCGGTCCAGTCGGTATCGTTGCCCGGCACGGGCGTGTGCCCGTCCGCCGCGGTCCAGCCCCACTGGTTATAATAGGGCGCCGCGCCATCGCGCGGGGCCAGGAGGCGGACCAGCGGCGAGTTCCGGTCGACGGTCTCGTGGTAGTCCTTCAGCACCAGGTCATCGAGCCGGGCGCCGCGGAGATTGAGCGTGCCCTGCACGCGCGGACCCTCGACCGGGATGCGGGCCGCCGGGCTGCGCGGCGCGCCAGCGGCCGGCGCGGCATCCGTCGGCGCGCCGAGCGGGCCGGTCGGGCCGGGCGTCGGCGCGGCCTGCTGCACCTGCGCCGCCTGCTGCTGCGCGGCCTGCTGGGCGCGCTGCGCCTCGCGCGCCGGCCGGCCGAGGAAGTCGAAGATCAGCAGGATGCCGATCGAGAGGGCGATCGCCGCGAGGAGGCGCTTCTGGTCCATGGAACGAGGTCAGCCTTTCGGAACGGGCTGGAAGGCGGGGGGCGCCGCGGCGCGGGATGGCGGGACCGGGTCCTCGCCGCCGGGATGCCAGGGATTGCAGCGAAGGATGCGCCGGGTGGCGAGCCAGCCGCCGCGCAGCGCGCCATGGCGCTGCAGCGCCTCCAGCGCGTAGTGGCTGCAGCTCGGATGGAAGCGGCACTGCGCCCCGATCACCGGGCGAAGGGTCCATTGATAGGCGATGACGGCGCCGCGCAGCGCCCGCGCCGCGGGCGTCACGGCCGCGGCTCCCGGGCGGACTCCGGGGCATGGCCGGGCGGCAGGCCCGGCTCCGCTGCACCCTCCGGCACCCCCGCCTGGCGCAGCGCGCCGCGCAGGTCGCCGAGCAGCGCCGGCCAGGGCCGGCGGCCGGTGCCGTCGCGGGCGATCAGCACCAGGTCCCAGCCGGCGGGCGGCGCCTCGCCCAGCGTCAGGCGCGCCGCCTCCCGCAGCCGGCGCTTGGCGCGGTTGCGGGCGACGGCGTTGCCGATCTTCTTGGTGGCCGTGAAGCCGAGCCGCAGCCCGCCGGCCGGCTGCGGCAGCGCCTGCAGCACCAGCCCCGGCCTCGCGGCCTTGCGGCCCCGGCCGGCGACCTTGAGGAATTCGCCGCGCCGGGTCAGCCGTGGCAGGCGCCCCGGCATGGCAGGCCCCGCTCCCGCGCCCTGGTCAGGCGCTGAGCTTGGTGCGGCCCTTGGCGCGGCGGTTGGCCAGGACCTTGCGGCCGCCCACCGTCGCCATGCGGGTGCGGAAGCCATGCCGGCGCTTCCGGACGAGCTTGGAGGGCTGATAGGTACGCTTCACGGGACTGATCTCCGAAAGGAAAAGCGTCGGCGCGGCGCCGGGGACGGGCTCCGGGGCGCGCGGCTGCGACGGCCGGCGACCCGTCCTGAGGAGGGCCGCGGCGAAGGCGCGCACGTATAGGGAGGCAGCGGGGCCGCCGTCAATCGCGGTGGCGCCGGCGCGTCGCTCCCGAGTAACGCCCAGGGGTAACGCCTGGGGGTAACGCCCGACGCTGCGGCGACGAAGCCAGGACCCGATGCCCGATTCCCCCCCGCCGGCCCCCGATGCGCCTTCTGGCCCCCGCCCGGGCCCGGCCTGGCGCCGCCTCTGGCCGCTCGCCCTTCTCCTCGCCGGGCTCGGCCTTGCCTATGCGCTTGGCCTGCACCGCGTCCTCAACCTCGACGCGCTGGCGGCGCACCGCGCCGCGCTCGCCGGCTTCGCCACGGCGCGGCCGGCGCTGGCGCTGCTGCTCTATCTCGGCCTCTACATCCTCGTCGTCGGCGCCTCCCTGCCCGGCGCGACGGTGCTGACGCTGGCCGGCGGCCTGCTCTTCGGCCCCTGGCTCGGCGCCGCGGCCGCCGTGCTCGGGGCGACGCTCGGCGCCTGCCTGGTCTTCCTCGCCGCGCGCCACGCCCTGGCCGGGGCACTGCTGCGGCGCGCCGGGCCGCGGCTGGCCCGGGTGGCGGAGGGGTTGCGACGGGACGGGTTCTGGGTCCTCCTCTCGCTCCGGCTGCTGCCGGTCCTGCCCTTCTGGCTGGTCAACCTCGCCCCGGCCCTGGCCGGCATGCCGCTCGCGCCCTATGCCGGGGCCACCCTGCTCGGGATCATCCCGGCGACCGCGGTCTTCGCCGGCATCGGGGCGGGGCTCGGCCAGGTGCTCGAGGCCGGGGGGCGGCCGGACCTGTCGGTGATCCTCTCGCCGGGGATCCTGCTGCCGCTGCTCGGCCTTGCCGCCCTGTCCCTGCTCGGGGCCTGGTGGCGTCGCCGCCGCGCGGCGTGACCGGCAGGGGATGCAGGCCGGGAGGAGAAGGGGAGACGCATGCCTGATTTCGACGTGGCGGTGATCGGCGCGGGGGCCGCCGGGCTCTCGGTCGCGGCCATCTGCAGCGGCCTCGGCCTCAGTGTGGCGGTGATCGAGCGCGGCCGGATGGGCGGCGAGTGCCTGAACACCGGCTGCGTTCCCTCGAAGGCGCTGCTCGCCGCCGCGCGCGCCGCGGCCGAGGCGCGGCAGGCGGGCCGTTTCGGCCTGCGCCTGCCGCCGCCCGAGATCGACTGGGCCGGGGTGCGGGCGCATGTGCAGGGCGCCATCGCCCGCATCGCGCCCAATGACAGCGCCGCCCGCTACCGCGGCATGGGGGCCGAGGTGATCGAGGCGGCCGGGCATTTCGCGGCGCCGGACGTGATCGAGGCGGGCGGCCGCCGCCTCAGCTTCCGCCGCGCCGTCATCGCCGCGGGCAGCCACCCGGTGATCCCCGACATCCCCGGCCTCGACGGCGTGCCCTGGCTGACCAACGAGACGCTCTTCGACCTCGCCGAGCCGCCGGGCCATCTCATCATCCTCGGCGGCGGCGCGGTCGGGATCGAGATGGCGCAGGCGCATGCCCGGCTCGGCTGCCTGGTGACGGTGGTCGAGGCGGCGCCGCGCATCGCCCCGGGCGAGGAGGAGGAGCTGGTCCACCCGCTCCGCGCCGCGCTGCTGGCCGAGGGCGTGGCGCTGCACGAGGGCGCGCGGGTGGCGCGCGCCGAGCAGCTCGAGCCGGACAGCCCGCAGGCGAGCGCCGGCGTCGTCCTCCACCTCGCCGACGGCACGCGCATCGCCGGGACGCATCTGCTGCTGGCCACTGGGCGGGCACCGCGCCTCGCCGGGCTCGACCTGCCGGCGGCCAATGTCGCCGCCACCCCGCAGGGCGTGCGCACCCGGCGCGACCTCCGCTCGGTCTCCAACCGCCGGGTCTGGGCGGTCGGCGACATCGCCGATCCGGAGGGGCTGGGGCCGCGCCGCCTCACCCATGCCGCCTCGCAGCACGCCGCGGTGCTGGTGCGCTCCATGCTGTTCCGCCTGCCCGGCACGCGGCTCGACTACGCGGCGCTGCCGCGCGTCACCTATACCGATCCGGAGCTGGCGCAGATCGGCCTGACCGAGGCCGAGGCGCGGGCGGCGGGGCACCGCGAGCTGCGCATCCTGCGCTGGCCGCTGGCCGAGAACGACCGCGCCATCGCCGAAGGGCGGCCGGAGGGGCTGGTGAAGCTGGTGGCGACGCCGCGCGGCAGGCTGCTCGGCGCCAGCCTGCTGGCCCCCGGCGCGGGCGAGATGGCCGGCACCTACGGGCTGCTGATCGGGCGGCGGCTGTCGCTCTCGGCGCTCGCTTCCCTCACCCTGCCCTATCCGACCCTGGCCGAAGCGGGGAAGCGCGCCGCCGGCGCCTTCTATGCGCCGAAGCTGCTCTCCCCCTTCACGAAGCGACTAATCGGCTTGCTCAAACGCCTGCCCTGAGCGTTCATGCCGCACTTGCGAAGGAGCCTCGCCCCCATGGAGACAATCCTCAGCGGCCGGACCGCCCTGGTCACCGGCAGCACCAGCGGCATCGGCCTCGGCATCGCCCGGCTCCTCGCCGAGGCGGGGGCGAAGGTGATGCTGAACGGTTTCGGCAAGCCCGAGGAAATCGCCAGGGCGCGCCAGGAGGTGGGCGCCGCCATGGGCGCGGCCGAGGCGCCCTATTCCGGGGCCGACCTCTCGAAGCCCGAGCAGGTGCGGCAGATGGTCCAGGAGGCGCAGGCGGCGCTCGGCAGCCTCGACATCCTGGTGAACAATGCCGGCATCCAATTCGTGGCGCCGATTGAGGAATTCCCCGACGACAAGTTCGACGCCATCATGGCGATCAACTTCGCCTCGAATTTCCATGCCATCAAGGCGGCGCTGCCAGGGATGCGGGCGCGCAACTGGGGTCGGATCATCAACATCGCCTCGGCCCACGGCCTCGTCGCCTCGCCCTTCAAGGTGGCCTATGTCTCGGCCAAGCATGCGGTGGTCGGCATGACCAAGACCGTCGCGGTGGAGACGGCCGAGACGCCGATCACCTGCAACGCCATCTGCCCGGGCTTCGTGCGCACCCCGCTGGCCGAGGCGCAGGTCAAGACGCTGGCGCAGCAGCACAACCTCTCCGAGGCGGCGGCGCTGAAGGACCTGCTGCTGGTGCACCAGCCCTCCAAGCGCTGGATCGAGGTCGAGGAGGTGGCGCAGATGGCGCTCTATCTTTGCGGCCCGAACAGCGGCGGCGTCACTGGCGCGGCGCTGTCGATCGACGGCGGCTGGTACGCGAGCTGACGCGCGAATGACGCGGGAGACGGGGGCGGGCCCGGCGCCGGACGGGGCGGAGGCGCCGCGGGGCGACCTGCGGGGCGAGGGACCGCTGCCGCCCGAGCTCCTGCCCGATCCGACGCAAGGCGCCCCTTCGGCGCCGCTGCCGCAGCCCGCGGTGGCGAAGCCCATCGCCACCAAGCGGCTCAACCTCGCGCTCCAGGGCGGCGGCACGCATGGCGCCTTCACCTGGGGCGTGCTGGACCGGCTGCTCGAGGATGAGCGGCTGGTCTTCGACGCGGTCTCCGGCACCTCGGCCGGGGCGCTGAACGCGGCGATCTTCGTCCAGGGCCTGGCCGAGGACGGCCGCGAGGGGGCGCGGCGGGCGCTCGACCGGCTGTGGCGCGACGTCGCCGCCCGCCTCGCCATCAGCCCGCTGCGCAACACCCCGCTCGAGAAGGCGCTCTGGGGCTACGACCTCACCTATTCGGTCGCCTACCAGACCTTCGACACGCTGAGCCGCGTCTTCTCGCCCTACCAGCTCAACCCCTTCCCGGTGGAGTTCAACCCGCTGCGGCAGGTGATCGCCGACAACCTCGACACCGAGCGGCTGCGGCAGGACCAGAAGGTGCTGCGCCTCTTCATCTCGGCGACCAATGTCCGCACCGGCAAGCCACGCATCTTCACCCGCGCCGAGGTGACGCCGGACGTAGTGCTGGCCTCCGCCTGCCTGCCGAACGTCTTCAAGGCGGTGGAGATCGAGGGCGAGGCCTATTGGGACGGCGGCTATCTCGGCAACCCGGCGATCTGGCCGCTCTATTACGAGCGCGGCGCGCCGGACATCCTGCTGGTGCAGATCAACGTGCTGAACCGCCAGGAGCTGCCGACTACGCCGTCCGACATCATGAACCGGCTGAACGAGATCAGCTTCAACGCCGCGCTGATGGCGGAGATGCGGGCGATCGACTTCGTGCAGCGGCTGCTCGATTCCGGCCGGCTGGAGCAGCCGCGCTACCGCCGCATCTTCCTCCACTGCGTCGAGGACGAGGAGCGGATGCGGCAGTTCAAGCTCTCGACCAAGCTGAACGGCGACTGGGAGTTCCTGCAGACCCTGCGGCGCTATGGCTGGGAGGCGGCGGACCGGTTCCTCGCGCTGCATTTCGCCACGCTCGGGCGGGAGAGCACGCTGGATATCCAGCGCTACCTGTAACCCTCCCCCGCCGGGGCGAACTCCACATCGCGGTGCACATGCACCGAGAGCAGCAGGCCGAAGCCGAGCATGGTCGTCAGCATGGCCGAGCCGCCATGCGAGATCAGCGGCAGGGGCACGCCGCCGACCGGGATCGCCCCCGTCACCATGGCGATGTTGACGAAGACATAGAGGAACAGGTTGGTGCCGAGACCGACCGCGAGCAGCCGGCCGAAGGCGTGGCGGCAGCGGAAGGCGGTGAGGAAGCAGAAGCCGATCGCCAGGACGAGCAGGGCCAGCGTCGCCAGCGACCCGACGAGGCCGAACTCCTCGGCGATCATGGTGAAGATGAAGTCGGTCTGCTTCTCCGGCAGGAAGTTCAGGTGCCCCTGCGTGCCCTGCAGGAAGCCCCGGCCCCAGATGCCGCCCGAGCCGAGGGCGATCTTCGACTGGATGATGTTATAGCCGGCGCCGAGCGGGTCGCTCTCCGGGTCGAGGAAGGTGGTGATGCGCGCCCGCTGGTAGTCGTGCAGATGCGCATAGGCGATCGGCGCGGCGATGCCCGCGGCGCCGAGGGCGAGGGCGAATTGCCAGAGCCGTGCCCCGGCGGCGAAGAAGACCGCGCCGCCGATCATGGCGGTGATCAGCCCGGTGCCGAGATTGGGCTGCTTCAGGATCAGCCCGACCGGGGCCAGCACCAGCAGCGCCGGGGGCAGCAGGAAGAGCGGGTTGCCCATCCGCTCGCGGCCGGCCCGGCGGAACCAGGCGGCGAGCGCCAAAGCGAGCATGATCTTCATCAGCTCCGAGGGCTGCAGCTGCAGCGGCCCGATATCGATCCAGCGCTGCGCCCCCTTGCCGACATTGCCGTGCAGCAGCACCAGCACCAGCAGCCCGAGGCCGAGCGCATAGCCGGCCCAGGCGAGGCGCGCGATCAACCGGATGTCGACCAGCGCGAGGGAGAGCATCAGCACCAGGCCGAAGCCGAAGCGCAGCGCGTGCTTCGTCGCATAGGGCTCCGGCCCGCCGCCGGCGGAATAGAGCGCGACATAGCCGATGGAAGCGAGGGCGGCGAGCAGCAGGACGAAGCTCCAGGGAATGCGCCAGAGCTTGCGCAGCAGCCCGCCGCGGTCGCGCAGCAGGAGCCGCCGCTCATAGGGCGCGGCCCCGCTCACCGCTTGCCCCCGGCGCCAGCTTCGGCCACGCGCGGCCCCGAGGACGGCGCCGGCGGCGGCAGGGGCGGCGTGCGCAGCCGGGTGAAGGCCTCGACCATCACCTCGCGCGCCAGCGGCGCCGCGGCGCCGGCGCCGCTCATCCCGTGCTCGACGACGACGCTCACCGCATAGACCGGGGCGTCATAGGGGGCGAAGGCGACGAAGAGGGCGTGCGGCCGCCACTCCCGCGGCTGCCGCTCGACCCGGAAGCCACGCTCGCGCTGCTCGCGCGAGACCCGGCGCACCTGCACCGAGCCGGTCTTGCCGGCCATGACACCGAACTGCCCCGGCAGCCGGGCACCGAGGGCCGTGCCGCCGCCCTCGTTCACCACCGCCCACATGCCCTCGCGCACCAGCTTCAGGTCGCGCTCCGCGATGCCGAGCGGCGGCCAGTCCTCCGGCCGGCCGCCCGGCATGGCCTGGCCGCCGAGGCTGCGGGTGAGGTGCGGCTGCACCGCCCGCCCCGTCGCCAGCCGCGCCGCCATGGTGGCGAGCTGCAGCGGGGTGATCTGGTAAAAGCCCTGGCCGATGCCGTGCACGACAGTGTCGCCGGGGTTCCAGGCCTTGCCCTGCGCCTGCCGCCAGGCGCGCGTCGGCACCAGGCCCCGCTTCGCCCCCGGCAGCTCGATGCCGAGATCGACGCCGAGGCCGAAGCGGTTGGCCATGGCGGCGATGCGGTCGATGCCGGTGCGGCGGGCGAGCTCGTAGAAATAGACGTCGCAGGACTGCTTGAGCGCGCCGCGCAGGTCGAGGCTGCCATGGCCCTGCCGGCGCCAGCAATGGAAGCGGGTGTCGCCGAGATCGAGATGGCCGGGGCAGTGGATGCGGTCGGTCGGCGCGATCGTCCGCGCCTCCAGCCCCGCCAGGGCGACGACCATCTTGAAGGTCGAGCCCGGGGCGTAGAGCCCGTTGGTCGCCTTGTTGATCAGCGGCGTCGCCCGGTCGCGGGTCCAGTCCCGCCATTGCCGGGCGGAGACGCCGGCCTCGAAGAGCGAGGGGTCGAAGGAGGGCTGCGAGGCCATGGCCAGCACCTCGCCGTTCCGCGCATCGAGCACGACGACGCTCGTCCCCGCCTCGATGCGGGTGTGCACCGCGCGCTGCAGCCCGGCATCGATGCTGATCGACACCTCCTGCCCGGCGACGCCCTCCTGCCGGTCGAGCTCGCGGATCACCCGGCCGAGGGCGTTCACCTCGAGCTGCACCGCCCCGGCGCGGCCGCGCAGCGCCGTCTCGTGGAAGCGCTCGATGCCGGCGCGGCCGATGCGGATGCCGGGCAGGGCGAGCAGCGGGTCGCCATCCATGTCGCGCTCGGCGGGCGGGGCGACATAGCCGACGATATGCGCGAGATGCTCGCCCTCCGGATAGAGCCGCGTGGTGCCGACATCGATCAGGATGCCCGGCAGGTCGGGCGCGTTCACCTCGACCTGCGCCATCTCCTCCCAGCTCAGGAAGTCCCGCACCGTCACCGGGACGAAGCGGCGGTGGCGGCGCAGCTCACGCTCGATGCGGGCGCGCTCGTGCTCCTGCAGCGGCAGCAGGCGGGAGAAGGCGTCGAGCGTCGCGCCGACATCCTGCGCCTGCTCGGCGACCAGCAGCGCCCGCCAGTTCAGCCGGTTGCCGGCGACGACCTCGCCGTTGCGGTCCAGCACCCGGCCGCGCGGCGGCGGCAGCAGCCGGGCGGAGATGCGGTTCTCCTCGGCCAGGGTGCGGTAGCGCTCGCCCTCCTCCGCCTGCAGGCGCCACAGCCGGGCGCCGAGGAAGCCGAGCAGGCCGAGCTGGCCGAGGCCGAGCGCCGCGGCCCGCCGGGTGAAGAGCCGCCGCCGCTCCGTCTCCTCGCGCCGGCCGGGCGGGAGCAGGCTCATGCCGGATGCCCGGCCGCGGCCTCGGCCCGGCGCATCGCCTCGTGCAGGCGGGTGAGCGGCCAGGCGAGGACGGGATAGAGGCCGATGGCGAGCAGCGCCTGCCAGAGCGCCGGGGCGGGCGGCAGCAGGCGCCAGGCGAGCAGCGCCTGCAGGCCGAGGCCGAGCACCGCCGCCCCCGCCGCGATGCCGGCGAAGGCCAGCCAGACCAGCCGGAAGCGCTGCCGCGCCAGCACCCGCCGCCAGCGCGCGGCAACGCCATGCGCCAGCAGCAGCACCAGCACGCCGCTGCCGGGCGGCGCCGCGGTCAGCAGGTCCTGCAGCAGGCCGAGCCCGAAGACCACCGGCGGCGGCAGGGCGGCGGGGCGGAAGATCGACCAGAAGACGAGGTTGGGCAGCGCGATGGCGGGCAGCAGGCCGGGCAGGCCCGCCGGCAGGCCGGAGGGAAGGGCCGCGAGCAGCAGCAGCAGCAGGGTCAGCCCGGCCGGCAGCAGCGCCCGCGCCAGGTCGTCGAGCCAGCGGAGCAGCCCGGCCCAGCCGCTCATCGCGGCCGGGCCGGGCGCGGCGCCCCGGCTTGTTGCGCGGCGGCGTCAGGTTGCGTCATGGCAGCGCCCCGCCGAGGCCGTAATCGAAGAGCCGCAGCAGGTCGAGCCGGTCGAGCCGGGCGAAGAGATCCACCTCGGCGGCGCCCGAGGCGGTCCGCCGCACCTGGCCGATGGGCAGCCCGGCCGGGAAGGCATGCGCCTCGGCGCTGGTCACCACCCGCTCGCCCTCCCGCGGCTCGGTGCCGGCGGGCCAGTATTGCAGCCGCGGCCGGGCGGCGTTGGTCCCGACCAGCATCGCCCGCGCCCGGCTACCCTCGAGCAGCACCGGGATGCGGCTGTTGAGATCGGTGAGCAGCACCACCCGCGCGGACCGGCTGCCCACCTCCGTCACCCGCCCGGCCAGGCCGCGCGCATCCAGCGCCACCGCGCCCTTGCGCAGCGGATGCTCCGCCCCCGCCAGGGGGCCGGTCGAGAGCAGCACGGCGCGAGCATAGGCGCCGCCGCCATCGGCGACCACGCGGGCGGTGACGAAGGGCGCCGCCGGCTCGGGCAGGAAGCCAAGCTGCCGGCGGAGCTGCGCATTCTCCGCGGTCAGCGCCTGCGCCGCCTCCTGCCACTGGCGGAGACGCCCGTTCTCCTCGCGCAGCCGGGCATTCTCGGCGCGCAGCGCCAGCAGCCCGGCCGCCTCGTCGATGGCGCCGCGCATCGCCCGCAGCGGCTGGCGCAGCGCGTCCCAGGCCGGCACGAAAGCATCGGCGAGCGCCATGCGTGCCCGTTCCGCCAGCAGCGCATCCGCCTTGCCGAGCAGCATGAGGCCGAAGGCGGCGGCGATCAGGGCGGGAAGCGACAGGCGCGACAGCGCCTGGCGGAGCGGGACGCTGAGACGGAACACGGAGAGGAACCTGCCTCGCCTCGATCCCTCTTCAATACATCGAACTCAGCACCTGGCGAAGCCGCTTGATCTCCTCGAGCGCCCGGCCGGTGCCGAGCGCGACGCAGGAGAGCGCATCCTCGGCGACGGCGACCGGCAGGCCGGTCGCGTCCCGCAGCACCTCGTCGAGCCGGGTGAGCAGGGCGCCGCCGCCGGTCAGGACGATGCCCTTGTCGACGATGTCGGCGGCCAGCTCGGGCGGGGTGTTCTCCAGCGCCACCTTCACCGCCTCGACGATTTGCCCGACCGGCTCGGCCAGCGCCTCGGCCACCTGGTGCTGGCTGACCACCACCTCGCGCGGCACGCCATGCATGAGGTCGCGGCCCTTCACCTCGGCCAGCGGCCCCTCCCCGCCATCCTCCGGGGCGCGCGCGGCGCCGATGCCGATCTTGATGCGCTCGGCCGTGCTCTCGCCGATCAGCAGGTTGAAATGGCGCCTGATGTAGCTGATCACCGCCTCGTCCAGCTTGTCGCCGCCGACCCGCACGCTGCGGGCATAGACGATGCCGCCGAGCGAGATCACCGCCACCTCGGTGGTGCCGCCGCCGATATCGACGATCATCGAGCCGGAGGGCTCGGTCACCGGCAGGCCGGCGCCGATGGCCGCCGCCATCGGCTCCTCGATCAGCAGCACCTTGCGGGCGCCGGCCGATTCGGCGCTCTCCTGGATGGCGCGGCGCTCGACGGCGGTGGAGCCGGACGGGACGCAGACGATGATCATCGGCGAGGCGAAGCTGCGCCGGTTGTGCACCTTGCGGATGAAGTGCTTGATCATCTCCTCCGCCACCTCGAAATCGGCGATGACGCCGTCGCGCAGCGGCCGGATGGCAGCGATGTTGCCCGGGGTGCGGCCGAGCATCTGCTTCGCCTCCTCGCCGACCGCCAGGACCTGCTTGCGGCCGCGATGATCGGCGATGGCGACCACGGAGGGCTCGTTCAGCACGATGCCCCGACCCTTCACATAGACCAGCGTGTTCGCGGTCCCGAGGTCGATGGCCATGTCGGCGGAGAGGAAGCCGAACAGGCGAGAGAACATGCAGCAGGCCTTCCACGCGAGGAGCGCACGCCGCCCTCGCCCGCCTTCACGATTGCGGGGGGTCGGTTTCCACCGTGGATAGCGCGGCCTCCGACTGCCGCTCAAGCATTCCGTCCGCCATCAAACCGGATCGGCTGCGAAGCGTGCCATCGCCGCATCACGGGCGATGCCCGGGCGCCGCGCCGGCCAGCCCTGCGGGCGCGTCCTTTCAGCCCTGCGGGTGGGGCTTTTCCCTGGGCGGGCGGCGCGTGCTATGCGCCCGCCCATGCAGCCCCAGAACGACATCCCGACGCTCGCCACGGCGCGGCGCGTGGTGGTGAAGATCGGCTCCGCCCTGGTCGTGGAGGAGCGCACCGCGGCGCCGCGCGCCGGCTGGCTGGCCAGCGTCGCCGCCGATGTCGCCCTGCTGCGCGCCCGCGGCACCGAGGTCATCCTCGTCTCCTCCGGCGCCATCGCCCTGGCCCGCCGCGCGCTCGGCCTCACCCGCCGCAAGCTGCGGCTGGAGGAGAAGCAGGCGGCGGCGGCAGTGGGGCAGATCCGCCTCGCCGGCGCCTGGGCGGCGGCGCTCGACTCGGTCGGGCTGCCGGCGGCGCAGCTCCTGCTGACGCTCGAGGACAGCGAGGACCGGCGGCGCTACCTGAATGCCCGCGCCACGCTCGGCACGCTGCTCGAGCTCGGCTGCGTGCCGGTGATCAACGAGAACGACACGGTGGCGACGGCCGAGATCCGCTTCGGCGACAATGACCGCCTCGCCGCCCGCGTCGCCGAGATGACCGGCGCGGATGCCCTGATCCTGCTCTCCGACATCGACGGGCTCTACACCGCCGATCCGCGCCGGGACCCGACGGCGGCGCATCTGCCGGTGGTGCCGCGCCTGACCGAGGAGATCATGGCGATGGGCGGCGAGCCGCCCCCTGGCTATTCCTCGGGCGGCATGCGCACCAAGCTGATCGCGGCGCGGATCGCCACCGGGGCGGGCTGCGCCATGGCCATCGCCCTCGGCCAGCGCGACAACCCGCTGCGGGCCATCGAGACGGGGGCGCGCTGCACCTGGTTCCTGCCGACGCCGGAGGGGCGGACGGCGCGCAAGCGCTGGATCGCCGGCTCCCTCGCCCCGCTCGGCACCCTCACCGTCGATGCCGGGGCGGCGCGGGCGCTGGCCCGCGGCTCCTCCCTGCTGCCGGCGGGCGTGCGGGCGGTGGAAGGCAGCTTCCATCGCGGCGACCCGGTGCGGGTGCAGGACGAGGCCGGGCACGAGCTGGCGCGCGGCCTCGCCGCCTATGACGCCGAGGATGCCCGGCGCATTGCCGGCCATCGCAGCGAGGCGCTGGAGGAGTTGCTCGGCTGGCGCGGCCGCGACGAGATCGTGCACCGCGACGACCTGGTGCTGCTGGGCTGACGCCGGTTCAGCCCGGCACCGCCCGCCGCCGCGCCCAGGCGAGCGCCCCGAGGCCGGCGCCGCGCCCGGTGGCGAAGCAGGCCTGCAGCAGATAGCCCCCGGTCGGCGCCTCCCAGTCCAGCATCTCGCCGCAGGCGAAGACCCCGGGCCGCGTGCGCAGCATCAGGCGCTCGTCCAGCGCCGCCCGGCGCAGCCCGCCGGCCGAGGAGATGGCCCACTCCAGCCCCATCGGCGCCTCCAGCCGCAGCTGCAGCGCCTTCACCAGCCGGGAGAGCGGCGCGGTAGCGCCGGCCCGCAGCGCCTCCTGCACCAGGGCGATGCCAACCGGGGCGAGGCCGGCGCGGCGCAGGTGGTTGGCCAGCGAGACGCCGCCGCGCGGCGCATCCAGCCGCGCCGCCAGCGCCGCCATGTCGAGATCGGGCCGCAGGTCGAGGGCCAGCGTCACCGGCCCCGCCGCCGCGATCGCCTCGCGCAGCGTCCCGGACAGGGCATAGACCGCGCCGCCCTCGATCCCGGCCTCGGTCAGCACCGCCTCCCCGCGCACCGTCTCGCCCCGGAAGCCGAGGGCGATGCGCTTCAGCGGCACGCCGGCGAAGCGCTGCCGGAGATGCTCCGACCAGGCGATGCGGAAGCCGCAATTGGCCGGCCGCAGCGGCGCCACCTCGGGCAGCAGCGCCGCCCAGGCGCCATCCGCGCCGAGGCGCGGCCAGGAGGCGCCGCCGAGCGCCAGCACGGTCGCCGCCGGGCGCAGGTGGAGGGGCCCGTCCGGCGTCCCCAAGACGAGCGCCCCCTCCGCCCAGCCCTGCCAGCGATGCCGCGGCCGCAGCGCCACGCCGAGCCCGGCCAGGCGCGCCAGCCAGGCGCGCAGCAGTGGCGAGGCCTTCATCGCCCGGGGAAAGACCCGGCCGGAGCTGCCGGTGAAGCAGGGCTGCCCCAGCCCCTCGGCCCAGGCGATGAGGGCGGCGGGCGGGAAGGCCTCGATCCAGGGCGCCAGCCAGTCCCGGGCGGCGCCGTAGCGGTCGAGGAAGGCGGGCAGGGGCTCGGAATGGGTCAGGTTCAGCCCGCCGCGGCCGGCGATGAGCAGCTTCCTCGCCGGCGAGGGCATATGGTCGAGCACCGTCACGGCCGCGCCGCCCGCGGCCGCCGCCTCCGCCGCTATCAGCCCGGCCGGGCCGGCGCCGATCACCGCGACCAGCGGCCGCTCCCCGCTCGCATCCATGGCGACTTGTAACCGCCGCCGCTGCCCCGGTGAACCCGATGCCCTCGCCATCGTTCATGAAGTCGAACCGAATCCGGGACGGAGGACGAAGCAATGGGTTACCTCTCCAGCCTGCGCGATCGCGGCGAGGATGCACGCGACACCGCGGAGGATTACGGCCGCCGCGCCGCCGGTCGGCTGCGCGACACCGGCGACCGGCTGCGCGACCGCGGCGAGGATGCGCGCGGCGAGCTGTCGCGGCTGTGGAACCAGCTCGAGGACCTGATCGAGCGGCGGGTGCGGCCGGCGGCCTCCGATGCGGCCGATTATGCCGGCACCTATGCCCGCCAGGCCGGCGGCTATGCCCGGCAGGGGCGCGACATGGCCTATGACGTGGCGGACCACCTGCGGGATGCGACG
The DNA here is from genome assembly GCF_013112485.1 of Roseicella sp. DB1501. GTDB lineage: Bacteria > Pseudomonadota > Alphaproteobacteria > Acetobacterales > Acetobacteraceae > Paracraurococcus. The sequence goes on along the minus strand of NZ_JABFHG010000009.1, from coordinate 218,558 downwards.
CGCTCGCGGCCGTTGGTCGCCATCGGCATCGCGGTCGCGGCGACCTGGCTGATCTCCGGCATGCTGCGCAGCAAGCGCTAGCGCCTTCCTGTCCTCCTGACGCCAAGGGGGCCAGCACGATCTGCCGCGGCGGTGCGGCGGAAGGGGAGCGGGTGTCGGCGAGGCCGGCGCCCGTTGCCGTATCGAGACGCCTTGACGCTCGACTTCGCGCGCCCGCGACACCAAATTCGGGGGCAAGATGAGCCATCTTCCCCCCGTCCTGTTCCATCCCCCGAAGCGCCCCGCCCCGCCGCCCGAGCGGGTGCTGAAGGTCGTCTCGCCCTTCGAGCCGAATGGCGACCAGCCCACCGCGATCCGGGAGCTGGTGGCCGGGTTGCGGGCGAATGAGCGGGACCAGGTGCTGCTCGGCGTCACCGGCTCCGGCAAGACCTTCACCATGGCCAAGGTGATCGAGGCGGTGCAGCGCCCGACCCTGATCCTGGCCCCAAACAAGACGCTGGCGGCGCAGCTCTATGGGGAGATGAAGAGCTTCTTCCCGGAGAATGCGGTCGAGTATTTCGTCTCCTACTATGACTACTACCAGCCCGAAGCCTATGTCCCGCGCACCGACACCTATATCGAGAAGGATGCGCAGATCAACGAGCAGATAGACCGCATGCGGCATTCCGCGACGCAGGCGCTGCTCGAGCGGAACGACGTGGTCATCGTCGCCTCGGTTTCCTGCATCTACGGCATTGGCTCGGTCGAGACCTACAGCCGCATGGTGGTCAAGCTCGAGCTCGGCGGGCGGATCGACCGCGACACGCTGGTCAAGGGGCTGGTCGAGCAGCAATACCGCCGCAACGACAGCTTCTTCGCCCGCGGCACCTTCCGCATCCGCGGCGAGACGGTGGATATCTGGCCCTCGCATCTGGAGGACCGCGCCTGGCGCATCAGTCTGTTCGGCGACGAGGTGGACGGCATCCGCGAATTCGACCCGCTGACCGGCGAGGTGACGGCGGAGATGGAGCGCGTCTCCATCTACGCCAACAGCCACTACGTGACGCCGCGGCCGACGCTCAACCAGGCGATCATCCAGATCAAGCAGGAGCTGAAGGAAACGCTGGCGAAGCTTGAAGCCGAGGGCAAGCTGCTGGAGGCGCAGCGCCTCGGCCAGCGAACGCAATTCGATCTCGAGATGCTGGAGACCACCGGCTCCTGCAAGGGGATCGAGAACTACTCCCGCTACCTCTCCGGCCGCGGCCCCGGCGAGCCGCCGCCGACGCTGTTCGAATACCTGCCGGAGAACGCGCTGCTGGTCGTCGACGAGAGCCACGTCACCATCGGCCAGCTCGGCGGCATGTATCGCGGCGACTTCGCGCGCAAGAGCGTCCTCGCCGATTTCGGCTTCCGCCTGCCCTCCTGCATGGACAACCGGCCGCTGAAATTCGAGGAGTGGGACACCTACCGCCCCAATACGGTCTTCGTCAGCGCCACCCCCGGGTCCTGGGAGATGGAGCGGACCGGCGGCGTCTTCGCCGAGCAGGTCATCCGGCCCACCGGCCTGGTCGACCCCGTGACCGACATCCGGCCCGTCGAAGGCCAGGTGGACGACCTGCTGGCCGAGTGCCGCGAGGCGGTGAAGAAAGGCGGCCGCGTCCTCGTCACCACCCTGACCAAGCGCATGGCCGAGGACCTGACGGAGTACATGACCGAGGCGGGGCTGAAGGTGCGCTACCTGCACTCGGACGTGGATACGCTGGAGCGGATCGAGATCATCCGCGACCTGCGGCGCGGCGGCTTCGACGTGCTGGTCGGCATCAACCTGCTGCGGGAGGGGCTCGATATCCCCGAATGCGTGCTGGTCGCCATCCTGGATGCCGACAAGGAGGGCTTCCTCCGCAGCACCACCTCGCTCATCCAGACCATCGGTCGCGCCGCCCGCAACGCCGAGGGGCGCGTCGTGCTCTATGCCGACCGCATGACCGACAGCCTGCGCCGGGCGATCGAGGAGACCGAGCGCCGTCGCGCCAAGCAGATGGCCTGGAATGCCGAGCACGGCATCACGCCGCAGACCATCAAGCGGCAGATCGCCGATGTCATGCAATCGGTCTACGAGCAGGACTACGTGACGGTCGAGGCGGTGGAGGGCGACGCCACGGCGCAGTTCGTTGGCAAGGACCTGCGGGCCTCCATCGCCGAGCTCGAGAAGCGCATGCGCGCCGCGGCGGCGGACCTGGAATTCGAGGAGGCGGCGCGGCTGCGCGACGAGATCAAGCGGCTCGAGGCGCTCGATCTCGGCCTGGAGCCGAACCTCGCCGGCCGCAGCCTGCAGGAGGCGGCGCCGCGCGCCAGCGGCGCGACCCGCCCCAAGGCGCGGCAGGACTGGAAGCCGAAGCCGCTCGGCCCCGGTGGCGGCGGCTACGATCCGGAGAAGCGCGGCCGCGGCGGCCGCCGCGCCGCCGGCGGCCGGGCGCGGCAGGCCTAGGCCACGCCGCGGCAGGGCCCGCGGGAACGCCCTCCGCCGCCGCGGCGTTCGCGCCGCACAGCAGGAGGAAACGTCCCATGGGCGACTATGCCGGCCGCGTCGAGATCGCCCGTCCGCCAGCGGAGGTCTTTGCCTTCCTCGCCGATATCCGCAACATGCCGCGCTACCTGCCGACGGTGACGCGGGTCGATCCGCAGGGCCGGCATGGCGACCATGACGATGTCGCCGTCGAGGGCCGGGCCGCGGATCATGGCTATCACGACGAGGGCTGGCTGAAGGCCGAGCCCGAGACGCGTCGGATGCAGTGGGGCTCGCATGGCGAGCACGGCTATGGCGGCAGCCTGGAGGTGACGGAAGCGGAAGGCGGTTCGGCCGTCGCCCTGCAGCTCCACCTCACGCAGAAGCCGGGTGCCGCGGCGCAGGGGCATGGCGATGCGGAGATGCAGGCGGCCCTGCAGCGCACCCTCGCCAGCATAAAGGCGTGCTGCGAGGCGCCGGAGGGCCCGGCGGCGCAGGAGACCGGCCAGGGCACGGATGAGCTGCCGGACAGCCGTCCCTTCGGCAGCAGCGCGACGATGAACCCGGATCTCTGACCCGCCCAAGCGCTTGCTGCGGCGCAATAAGCCCTTGCGCGGCCGATCCTCTCCGATAGGCTCGGCCGGACGCCGTGGGAGTCGCCGCCATGTTCCGACGCAGCCTTCTCGCCGGCACGACCGGTGCCCTCGCCCTGCCGGTGCTGGCCGCGCCGCGGCTCGCCCGCGGTCAGGGGCTGCCGAAGATCACCATCGGCATGTCGGGCTGGACCGGCTTCGCGCCGCTGACCCTCGCCGAGCAGGCCGGGCTGTTCAAGGCGAACGGCGTCGAGGTCGAGACCAAATTCGTGCCGCAGCGCGAGCGCAACCTGGCGCTGGCCTCCGGCTCGCTGAACTGCGTGGTGACCACGGTCGACACCATGATCCTCTGGGCGAGCACCATCCCGCTGGTGCAGGTGCTGGTGCTCGACCGCAGCCATGGCGGCGACGGCATCGGCGCCCGGCCCGGCATCAAGGGCTTCGCCGACCTCAAGGGCAAGACCATCGCGGTGGACGGCCCCGGCACCTCGCCCTACTTCCTCATGGCCTACATGTTCCGCGAGAACGGGCTCTCGGTGAAGGACGTGCAGACCGCGACCCTGGCGCCGCAGCCGGCGGCCCAGGCCTTCGTCGCCGGGCAGTTCGATGCCTGCGCCACCTATGAGCCCTACCTCTCGCAGGTCCGCGGCATGGGCGAGGACAAGGGCCGCATCCTGGCGACGACGCTCGACTATCCCTGCATCGTCGACACCCTCGCCTTCCAGCCCGCCTTCATCAGCGCGAATCCCGAGGCGGTGAAGCGGGTGGTGAAGTCCTGGTTCGACGCGGTCGAGATGATCAAGGCCGAGCCGGAGAAGAGCTTCGGCATCATGGGCAAGCGGGTGAACCAGAGCGCCGAGCAGTTCAAGGCGAGCGCCGCGTTCATCGAATGGATGGATGCGGCGAGGAACCGGGACTACGTCGCCAAGGGCCTGCCGGAGTTCCAGCGCAAGGCCTATGCCGTGCAGCGCGAGACCGGCGTGGTGCGGCAGGAGGTCGACCTGTCGAAGCTGCTCGATCCGCGCTTCCTCGCCTGACCCGCCGCGGATGCGCCCGATTCGCGCCCTGCTGGCGCTCGCCGCCGTCCTGATCGCGGCGCCGGCGCGGGCCGAGGTGCCGCCGCCGCCGGGCTTCGCCGATCTCGTCGCCGCGGTGCAGCCGGCGGTGGTGCGGATCGAGACGCTCGAGCATGCCGCGACCGCGCCGCGCGGCCATGGCGCCCGCCTTGCCCAACCTTCGCAGGACAAGGCTCCGCCCGAGCTGCTCGGCGCCGGCTCCGGCTTCCTCATCGATGCCGAGGGCACCGTCGTCACCAACCACCATGTGGCCGGCGAGGCGCAGCGCATCACCGTCACCCTGGCCGATGGCCGGGACTTCCCCGCCCGGCTGCTCGGCAGCGACCCCGCCACCGACATCGCCGTGCTGCGGATCGAGCCGCCGCTCGGCGCGCCGCCCCTGCCCTTCCTGCGCTTCGCCGAGGGCGCGCCGCCGCGGCCGGGAGATTGGGCGCTCGTCGTCGGCAATCCCTTCGGCCTCGGCGCCTCGGTCTCGCTCGGCATCGTCTCGGCGCAGGGGCGCAACCTCGGCGGCCTCGCCTGGGGCGAGCTGATCCAGACCGATGCGGCGATCAATCCCGGCAATTCCGGCGGCCCGCTCTTCGACGCGGCCGGGCGCGTGGCCGGCGTGACGACGGCGATCGTCACCCCGACCGGCGGCTCGGTCGGCATCGGCTTCGCGGTGCCGGCGCAGGTGGCGGCGCCGGTGGTCACGGCGCTGGCGATCGAGGGGCGGGTGCGGCGCGGCTGGCTCGGCCTGCAGGCCCAGGCGATGACGCGGGAGCTGTCGCGCGCCATGGGCGGCGCGCCGCCGCAGGGGGCGCTGGTCGATGCGGTGGTGCCGGACGGGCCGGCGGCGCGCGCCGGGCTGCAGCCGGGCGACGTCGTCTTCGCGCTCGACGGGCTGCCGGCCGTGGGGCCTCTCGCCATCGCCCATGGCATCGCGCTGCGGCCGCCGGGCAGCACCGCCACGCTCTCGGTCTGGCGCGCCGGGCAGGAGCGGGTGGTGACCGCCCTCCTCGCCGACACGCCGGCGCCGCCCCCGGCCGCCGCCGCGCCGCCCGCGGCGCCGGAGCACCGCGGCTACGGCCTCGCCCTCGGCGCCATCACCCGCGCGGCGCGAACGGCGCAGCACCTGCCGCCGGAGATGCCGGGCGCGCTGGTGACGCGGGTGACGCCGGGCGGCACCGCCGAGGCGGCGGGGCTGCGCGCCGGCGACCTCATCCTCGGCATCGGCAGCGCCGCCATCCGCGGGCCGCAGGAGGCGGCGGCGGCGCTGCGGGCGGCCGGCAGCGCCGGCGTGGCGCTGCGCGTGCTGCGCGGCGATGCGGCGATCTACGTCGCCCTGCCGGCGCCGGGCTGAGGGGGAGGATGCGATGCAGCCGCTGAGGCCGGTCCCGCCCGGCGCCCGCCTGCTGCTCGGCGCCGGCTTCTTCGCCGTCTTCCTCGGCCTCTGGGCCTGGGTGACGGAGGGCGGGCATGTGCCGGCGCTGTTCCTCGCCTCGCCGGGGCGGACGCTGGCGGCCGGCTGGTCGCTGCTGACCGAATATGGCTTCCTCGGCGACATCGCCGTCACCGTCTTCCGCGTGGTCGGCGGCTTCCTCATCGCCGCCGTCCTCGCCGTGCCGCTCGGCCTGCTGATGGGCGCCTTCAAGCCGGTGGAGGCCTTCTTCGAACCCTTCTTCTCCTTCGCCCGCTACCTGCCGGCCTCGGCCTTCATCCCGCTGCTGATCCTCTGGGCCGGAGTGGGGGAGGCGCAGAAGCTCGCGGTCATCGTCATCGGCAGCGTCTTCCAGCTCGTCATCATGGTGGCGGTGATCGCGGGCGGCACGCGCATGGACCTGGTGGAGGCGGCCTACACCCTCGGCTCGCGCCCGCTCGGCATCCTGCGGCGGGTGGTGATCCCGGCCGCGGCGCCGCAGGTGGCGGAGACGCTCCGCCTCGTGCTCGGCTGGGCCTGGACCTATGTCATCGTCGCCGAGCTGATCGGGGCGAGCAGCGGCATCGGCCACATGATCATGGACAGCCAGCGGCTGCTGGACACCGGGCAGATGATCTTCGGCATCGTGGTGATCGGGGTGATCGGGCTGGTGACGGATTTCGCAGTGAAGCTGCTGAACCGGCGGCTGTTCCCCTGGGCGGCGCTGTGAGCGACAAGACGCTCCGCATCGACGGCGTTACCCGCACCTTCCCGGCGCGCGGCCGGACCCCACCGACGCTGGCGCTGCAACCCACCTCGCTCTCCGTCGCGCCGGGCGAGTTCGTCGCCATCCTCGGCCCCTCGGGCTGCGGCAAGTCGACGCTGCTCCGGATCGTCGCCGGGCTCGACCGCCCGACCGCCGGCACCGTCAGCCTGGATGGCCGCCCGGTCGCCGGCCCCGGCCCGAATCGCGGCATGGTCTTCCAGTCCTACACCCTCTTTCCCTGGCTGACCGTCGAGCGGAACATCCGCTACGGCCTGGTCGAGCGCGGCCTCCCCGAGGCCGAGCAGGCCGCCATCGCCGCCCGCTTCATCGCCCGCACCGGCCTCGCCGGCTTCGAGAACCACTGGCCGCGGCAGCTCTCGGGCGGCATGCAGCAGCGCACGGCCCTGGCCCGGGCCCTGGCCAACGACCCGGAGATCCTGCTGCTCGACGAGCCCTTCGGCGCCCTCGACCACCAGACCCGCGAGCTGATGCAGGAGCTGCTGCTGGAGATCTGGCAGGGGGACCGCAAGACCGTGCTCTTCGTCACCCATGACATCGACGAGGCGATCTTCCTGGCGAACCGGGTGCTGGTGATGTCCGCCCGCCCCGGCCGCATCAAGGCCGAGGTGCCGGTGCCGCTGCCCTATCCGCGCGAGTGGACGGTGAAGACCACGCCGGAATTCGGCGCCCTGAAGGCTCGGCTGATGGCGGAGATCCGGGAGGAGGTGCGGCGCGCCGCGGTTTCTACTGGAACATGAGTTGTCACCATTCTATATCGCTCGGCCCATTCAACCCGCTGGATTGAGTTTCGTGACCTTTTGCATGTCGATCATCGCCGTCGCCGCCATCCTCACCGCCTTCTCCCTGGCCGGCGGCATGCACGGCTGAGGCCTCCGCGCGTTCCCCTGCCATGACGCAGGCTGCTACAGAGGGCACAGGCATGAGCCCTCCCCTTCCCATCTCTCCCCGCATCCCGCGCGCGGCGCTGGTCACCGGCGGCGCCAAGCGGCTCGGCCGCGCCATCGCGCTCGCCCTGGCGGGGCAGGGCTTCGACCTCGCCATCCACTATGCCGGCAGCGCCGCCGAGGCGGAGGCGACCGCCGCCGAGATCCGCGGCCTTGGCCGCCGCGCCGTCACGCTGCGGGCCGACTTGGCGCGCGAGGCGGAGGTCGGCGGCCTTGTCCCGGCCGCGACGGCGGCGCTCGGCCCGCTCGGCGTGCTGGTGAACAATGCCAGCACCTTCGAGCGGGACGAGTGGGAGGATGTGACTCGCGAGAGCTGGGACGCCCATATGGAGCCCAATCTTCGCGCCCCCTTCGTGCTGATCCAGGCCTTCGCCCGCGCCCTGCCCGCGGCGGCCGAGGGCGCGGTGATCAACATGCTCGACCAGCGCGTCTGGTCCCTCACCCCGCATTTCGTCAGCTACAGCCTGTCCAAGGCCGGGCTCTGGGCGCTGACCCAGTCCATGGCCCTGGCCCTGGCACCGCGCATCCGGGTGAACGGCATCGGCCCCGGACCGGCCCTGCCCAGCCCGCGCCAGAGCCAGGCGCAGTTCGACCGCCAGGCGGCCAGCGTGCCGCTGCGCCACGGCACCAGCCCGGCGGAAATCGCGCGCGCCGCCGTCACCATCCTTGCCCTGCCGGCGATGACCGGCCAGATGCTCGCCCTCGATGGCGGGCAGCATCTGCAATGGTCGCCGCGCGGCGTAGTGGCAGGGGGGCCGGAGGAATGAGCTTCGCGCCGGATGCCGGGCAGGGGCTGCGGCTGGTCTTCGTGCAGGGCCTCGCCCTGCAGGCGCGGCTCGGCGTGTATCCGCACGAGAAGGCGGCGCCGCAACGGGTGGTGATCGGGATCGAGCTGGCGGTGGAGGACGATGCGGCGCCGAGCGCGGTCGGCGCGGATGACTTCCGCCGGGTGGTGGACTACGAGCGGCTGGTGAAGGCGGCGCGGGCGGAGGCGGCCTCGGGCCATCTGCTGCTGGTAGAAACCCTGGCGGAACGGATCGCTCAGGCAGCGTTGTCTGATCCGCGCGTGTTACGAGCACGAGTGCGTGTAGAGAAGCCGGATGCCTTCCCCGATGCGGCCTCGGTGGGGGTTGTCATCGAAAGGACGCGGTCTTGACACGCAGGTTTGCGTGCAACTCATCCACCAGCCTCGCGATAGCGTTAGACTCTTTCTCCCTGAAACAGAATGGTTACAGACCGACTGTTGCGAACCAGTTCGGTTCGTGGAAATCGTTGGACATCAGCATTTTAGACAATTGCTCGAATCTTTGGCATTCAATCTGTCCCGGGACCTGGCAATCGGTCGAGGCGTTTCCCCAATTCCCGTCCACAAGCTTATCCACAGGCGGGTTGGGGTAGTTCCCCTATCGTCGGGCGGCCCAAGATGTAATCGAAACGCATGAGTCAAGCGGAATCTGAACCGGTCGCTCCAGCGGCTGACGCGGCAGTGATGGAGGGGGTACGGGTCATCGAGACCGCCCTCGCCACCCTGCCGCATGCGCCCGGCGTGTACCGCATGCTCGATGCCCGGGGCGACGCGCTCTATGTCGGCAAGGCCCGGGCGCTGCGGCGGCGGGTGCATGCCTATACCCAGATCGCCCGGCTGCCCGAGCGGCTGCGGCGCATGGTGCACGAGACCCGCAGCCTCGAGGTCATCACCACCGCCTCCGAGGCGGAGGCGCTGCTGCTCGAGGCCAACCTCATCAAGCGGTTGCGGCCGCGCTACAACATCGTCCTCCGCGACGACAAATCCTATCCCTGGCTGGTCCTGACCGAGGACCACCCCTATCCGCAGATCACCAAGCACCGTGGCGAGCGGCGCAAGGGCGCCAGCTACTGGGGTCCCTTCGCCTCGGCCTGGGCGGTGAACCAGACCCTCACCGCCCTGCAGCGCGTCTTCCTGCTGCGGAGCTGCCGCGACACCGTCTTCGACACGCGCAGCCGGCCCTGCCTGCTGTTCCAGATCCGCCGCTGCTCGGCGCCCTGCGTCGACCGCATCTCGCGCGAGGATTATGCCGGCCTGGTGCAGCAGGCGAAGCAGTTCCTCTCCGGCGAGACGCCGAGCATCCAGCGCGAGCTGGCCAAGGAGATGGAGTCGGCGGCCGAGGCGCTGGAATTCGAGCGCGCCGCGGCGATCCGCGACCGCATCCGCGGCCTGACCCATGTGCAGGGCCGCGACCGGATCAACATGGAGGGCATCGGCGATGCCGATGTGGTGGCGCTGCACCAGATGGCGGGCCAGACCTGCGTGCAGGTCTTCTTCTTCCGCGGCGGCCGCAACAACGGCAACCGACCCTATTTCCTGAGCAAGGGCGAGCAGGGGCCGGAAGAGGTGATGGAGGCCTTCCTCACCCAGCTCTACGACGACCTGCCGCCGCCGCCGCTGGTCCTGCTGAGCCATGAGCCGGCCGAGCAGGGGCTGATCGCCGAGGCGCTCTCCATCAAGGCCGGCCGGAAGGTGGAGCTGCACCGGCCGCAGCGCGGCGACAAGCGCGCCGCGGTCGAGCATGCCGCGACCAATGCCAGGGAGGCGCTGGAGCGGAAGCTGGCCGAGGGCACGGCGCAGGAGGCGCTGCTGCAGGGCGTGGCGCGGGTCTTCGACCTGCCGGCGGTGCCGGAGCGGATCGAGGTCTACGACAACAGCCATATCCAAGGCAGCAACGCCTATGGCGTCATGGTCGCCGCCGGCCCCTCGGGCTTCCTGAAGCAGGCCTACCGCAAATTCTCGATCCGTGGCCCTGTCACGCCAGGCGATGATTTCGGCATGATGCGCGAGGTCTTCGAGCGCCGTTTCGGCCGCGCCCTGAAGGAGGATCCGGGGCGCGAGAGCGGCAGCTGGCCCGACCTGGTGCTGATCGATGGCGGGCTCGGCCAGCTCAACGCGGCGCGGGAGATCCTGGCCGAGATGGGGGTGGACGACGTGCCGCTGGTCGCCGTCGCCAAGGGGCCGGACCGCGATGCCGGGCGCGAGTGGTTCCACCGCACCGGCCATCCCCCCTTCCAGCTGCCGCCGCGCGACCCGGTGCTCTACTACCTGCAGCGGCTGCGCGACGAGGCGCATCGCTTCGCCATCACCACCCACCGCGCCGGCCGCTCGAAATCCCTGGTGCGGAGCGAGCTGGACGAGATCCCGGGCGTCGGCACGGCGCTGAAGCGCAAGCTGCTCAACCATTTCGGCAGCGCCCGCGGCGTGCGCAACGCGGCGCTCGCCGATCTCGAGAACGCGCCGGGCATCGGTCCGAGCGTGGCGCGCCGCATCTACGGGCATTTCCACCCCGGCATGGCGGAGGGATGAAGGCCGACGGCGCAGGCCGGGACCAGGACGCGGCGGACCCCGCCGCGCCCTCCGCCGCGCCCCCGGCCGCGCCTCAGAGCGAGGCGCGCAGGATCCGCGGCATCGGCTCGGTCCGGACCTCGACCGCCGTTACGCCGGGCAAAGCCCGGGCCAGCACGGCGAGGCCCTGGCGCACCTCCTCCGAGCGATGGAAGCCGTAGAAGGCGACGGTGCCGTCCTTCACGGTCGGGAAGACATAGAAGGTGTCGACCCAGGGCTGCTCCCGCATGGCGGCGATCACCGCCTTCAACAGGGCCGCGTCGGTCTGCTCGCCGGGCGCCGCCTCGGGCGGGACCAGGACGGCGCGCAGCAGGTCGGCGCGGCTGACGATGCCGGCGAGCTTCCCATCCTTCAGCACCGGCACGCGGCGGATCTGGTGGCGCTCCATCAGCCGGGCGATCTCCTCCGCCTCGGCCTCCTCGTCGACGGTGACCAGCTCGCGGGTCATCACGTCGGCGGCCTTCGCGCCATGCGCCTTGGCGAAGCGCTGCGCCAGCCGCCGGGAATCGGCGAAGAGGCCGAGGAACCAGCCAAGCGGGCCGCGCTTCTCCTCGGCCAGGCGGCGGATCAGGTCGCCTTCCGTCACCAGCCCGACAAGCCTGCCCTCGGCATCCGTCACCGGCACGGCCGAGATGCCGCGGCTGGCCAGAAGCTCCGCCACGCCCGCCACCGGCGTCTCCGGCGGCACCACGACGAGGCTGGTGGTCATGAGATCGCGTGCCTTCACAGCATTCTCCCGGTCTTGTCGCGGGCCGCCTTCCGGCCCGCGGGTCCTCCATTCATACCGGCGACCCGGCGAGCGGGCCTTGCGCCACAGCAAGTGGCCGGCGCCAGACGTGATGCCGGCCCGGGACCGCCACAAGCCGCAGGCCATGACTGAAAGCGGGCCTCGATCCTGCATCCCGGTGGGTCGGTCCCATCCTTGGGCATCCCGTGCCGATATCGTGCCGGCGCGGCAACCAGACACAGGGCCTCGCTCCGCCGGCCTGGCCCCATCCCGGGCTTGCCCCGGCGCGGTCGCTCGGCCATGACTGCGGCCGGCCATGCCGACCGACCTGCCCAACCTGCTGACCCTTTCGCGCATCGCCGCCGTGCCGCTGCTGGTGGCGCTGGTGGCCCTGCGCACGCCCTGGGGCGATGTCGCGGCCTGCATCGTCTTCTCCGCCGCCGCGATCACCGACTATTACGACGGCAAGATCGCCCGGGAGCGGCAGATCGTCTCGGGCTTCGGCCGCATGCTGGACCCGATCGCCGACAAGCTGCTGGTCGGCGCGGCGCTGATGGTCATGGCCGGCAGCGACCGGCTGACCGACTGGACCCTCTACCCGGCCATCGTCATCCTGCTGCGGGAGATCCTGGTCTCGGGCCTGCGCGAATACCTGGCCGGGCTGCGCATCGGCCTGCCCGTCTCGCGGCTGGCGAAGTGGAAGACCGGCTTCCAGATGGGGGCGCTCGGCACCCTGCTCGCGGGCGATTCCGCGGCGGCGGTGCTGCACCTCTCCTTCCTGCCGGTCTCGCTGATCGGCGAGGCAATGCTCTGGGTGGCGGCGGCGCTGACGCTGGTGACCGGCCGGAACTACCTCGTCGCCGGGCTCCGCCATGCCGAGGCCGATTCCACCGGCCGCGCCGCCGAGGCGGGGCACGAGCCGGCGATCCGGCCTTGAGACGGCGGCGGGGGCAGCGCATCTTCCGGTAGAGGCCCTCGACTTCGGGGCGACAGGAGCGGGTTCATGCGAGGGATGGGCGGGACGGCAACCAGGGCAGCCACGCTGGTCGTTGGGGTTTTGCTGGGCGGCTGCAGCTGGTTCGACAACGGCTCTGCCCGGGTCGCCGACGGATTGGGCGATTTCGGCGGACGCATCGGCATGCCCTGGGGCCCCTCGCATCCCAAGCCGCCGGAGGACAGCACCACCATCGCCCGGCTCACCGGCGCGCCGGTGGCGACCACGCCGCTCACTACCGAGGAGGGCGATGTCTGGCCGGTGCCCGAGGCGCCGCGCTCGACGCTCGCCAACCCGGATGCGGCGATGCGCGGCATCCCGAATTACAGCCCAAGCGAGCTCGACCGCCCGCGCGTCTCGAACGAGGCGCGGCCGCTGCCGCCCAACCTGCGCAGCGGCGCCTCCTCGCCGCCCCCCCTGCCGCCGGTGCGGACCGAGCCGCAGCAGCAGAGCTTCGTGCCGCCGTCCGGCGATACCCGGCCGCCGGCGCGCCGCAATGACGGGCGGGTGATCGTTACCCCGAACGGAACCGCGGCGGTCACCACCGGCGGCACCGACCGCATCCAGGGTTATGTACTGCCCGGCGGCGCCTCCGGCACCGCCATCAACGACGGCTCCACGACGACGCTCGTCGGCCCGAATGGCCAGGTGCAGGTCGTGCCGAATCAGCGCTGAGGCCGGCATGCGCGTGCTCTATTTCGCCTGGGTGCGGCAGAAGGTCGGCGTCGCGGAGGAGGACGTCTCGCCGCCGCCGGAGGTGCGCGACGTCGCCGGGCTGGTGGCCTGGCTGGCGGCCCGCAGCCCCGGCCATGCCGCGGCCTTCGCCCAGGCGCGGCAGATCCGCGCCGCGGTGAACCAGGAATTCGCCACCCCCGACGCCTCCCTCGCCGGCGCCGAGGAAGTCGCCTTCTTCCCGCCGGTGACCGGCGGATGAGCGCGCCCGATGACCATAGCGGCGAAGACCACGGAGGTCTGAATCGGCCGCGCCAGGTTGCCAGCGCGCCCGAAGGCCGCGTCGTGCCGACGGTGCGGGTGCAGGAGGCGCCCTTCGACCTCGCCGCCGAGAGCGCCGCGCTCGTCGCCGGCCGGGTCGATGTCGGCGGCCTCGCCAGCTTCGTCGGCCTCTGCCGCGCCGATGACGGCCTCGCCGCGCTGGTGCTGGAGCATTATCCCGGCATGACTGAGCGGGCCATCGCCGGCATCGCCGCCGAGGCCTGCGCCCGCTGGCCGCTGACCGGCTGCACCGTCATCCACCGCCATGGCCGGCTGGAGCCGGGGGCGCCGATCGTGCTGGTGCTCACCGCCTCCTCCCACCGCGCCGCGGCGCTGGAGAGCTGCGCCTTCCTGATCGACTGGCTGAAGACCCGCGCGCCCTTCTGGAAGCGCGAGGAGTTCGCCGGCGGCGCCGAGCGCTGGGTCGAGGCGAAGGCCGAGGACGATGCCGCCGCCGCCCGCTGGGAGATGCGGGGCGCATGAGCCCGGAGCGCCTCGCCCGGGTGGAGCTGGCCTGCCAGGACCCCCACCGGCAGCGCGACTTCTTCGCCCGCATCCTCGGCCTGCCCCCGGCCGAGCCGGGCAATGCGCTGCGCTTCAGCATCGGTGAGCTGGAGCTGGTGCTGCGGCCGCGCGGCGACGCCCTCTTCGCCTCGGCGCGGCATGCCGAGGGCGGCGCCCTGCTCGCCTTCCCGGTCTCGGATGCCGAGCTCGAGCGCTGGCACCGGCGCATGCTGACCGCCCGCGTCGCGGTGCTGGACGCCCCCGGCCCGGCCGGCGCGCCGCCGCGGCTGCTGCGGGTGGCCGATCCGGAGGGCAATGTGATCGAGTTCTACGCCGCCGCGTGAGAAGGGGCGTGACGGCCTGGCCGGCCATCCTCGGCGGCGGCGCGCTGCTGCTCTGGCCAGCGGCGCTGAACGGATACCCCCTCGTCTTCAGCGATACCGGCGCCTTCCTGGCGCAGACCATCGAGCACATCCCGATCTGGGACAAGCCGATGGTCTACGGGCCGCTGCTGCACCTGTTTCATTTGCGGCTGAGCCTCTGGCTGCCCATGGCGGCGCAGGGGCTGGTGCTGTCCTGGCTGCTCTGGCTGGTGCAGCGGGTCCTAGACCATGATCCGCTCACTCCAGTTCGCGGATCATGGTCTAGGCCATTGTTGGGTCACGCGATTCACGCCTTCGGTGATCCCACCTCAGGCGATCGCGCTCTGGGACGTGTCACCGCCGGGGCGCATCTGCTGCTCTGCGCCGGGCTGGCGGCGGCGACGGCGGCGCCCTGGTTCGCCGCCTTCCTGATGCCGGACTGGCTGGCGCCAGCGCTCGTCCTCGCCCTCTTCCTGCTTGGCTTCGCGGCGGACCGGCTGGGGCGGGGGGAACGCCTCGCCCTCGGGCTGCTCGCCGCCCTCGCTTGCGCCGCGCATCTGTCGCACCTGCCGCTCGCCGCCGCGCTCATCCTGCTGGTGCTGGTGGTGCGGCGCGCCTGGCGCCCGACGCTGGCCTGCGCCTTGCCGCTGCTCGCCGCGCTCGCCCTGCTGCTGGCGACGAATCTCGCCGTCCATGGCCGCTTCGGCATCTCGCCCTATGGCGCCGTCTTCGCCCTCGCCCGGCTGGTCGCCGACGGGCCGGCGGCGCGGACCGTCGCGGCGCGCTGCCCGGCGGCGGGCTGGCATCTCTGCGGCTGGGCCGGGCGGCTGCCGACCGATGCCGATGTCTTCCTCTGGGCGCCGGACGGCCCGGTCTCGCCGCCGCGGATGGATGGGCCGGAACGCTTCGGCCCGATCGCCCTCGCCCCCGAGGCCGGCGTGATCCTGCGCGAGACGCTGTGGCGCGAGCCGCTCGGCGTGCTGCGCGCGGCGGCGACGAATGCGCTGCGCCAGCTCGGCATGGCGCGGGTCGGCGACACGCTCGGGCCGGAGAACCTGGCCGGCACGGTGGGGCGCGAACTCGCCCTCGGCTTCCCGCCAGGGGAGGCGGCGCGCTTCGCGGCCTCCTTGCAGGCGCGCGGGTTGCTGCGGCAGGCATCGGCGCCCTTCCTGCCGCTGCATCCAGCGGCGCTGCTGCTCGGCGCGGCGGGGGCGCTGCTGGCCTGGGGATGGGCAGCGCGGCGGGGGGATCGGCGGCGCCTCGGCCTGGTGCTCTGCGTGCTGGTCGGGATCACCGCCAATGCCGCGACGACCGGCGCGCTCTCCGGCCCGCATGACCGCTACCAGGCCCGCATCGCCTGGCTGCTGCCGCTTGCCGCCCTGCTCGCCTGGCCTCCGCGGCGGCCCCAAGCCCCGCCGGCCGCCTGAGCCATCCCTCCCCGCTGTCGCCATCCGTTGCCCTGCCGCGGCTTCGCCGCGGCAGGCTGTGACGCATCCAGGACCTGAGGCGAATCACGGGGCCCCCGCGACGGCGCGCAGCGACGTCGTGGGGATTATGCCGTCGCCCGCTCCGCCGCCGGCTTGGCCGCCGCCCGCCGCGCCCGCCGCTCGAACAGCCCGGCGATGCCGCGCGGCAGGAACAGCATGAACAGCACCAGCAGCAGCCCATAGACCAGCGGCGCGCCACCGGTGAACTCGGTGCCGAAGCCGATGCGCAGCGCCTCGTCGAGGCCGATGGTGATGATCGCGCCGATGGTCGGGCCGAAGGGCGCGTACATGCCGCCCGCGATGGCGCCGAAGACGATCTGCAGCGAGATGCCGAGGCCGGCCAGGGATTCCGGGTTCAGGTATTGCCGGTATTGCGCCGTCAGCGCCCCGGCCAGCCCGGCGAGGGCGACGGAGATCACCGTCACCTTCATCTTCTCCCGCGTCACCCGGATGCCGATCGAGGCGGCGGCGTCCTCATCCTCCGAGATCGCCGCCAGCGCCTTGGAGGACATGGAGCGGTCAAGCAGCCGCCAGGCCAGCAGCCCGCCCGCCCAGGCGATGAGTGCGATCCACCAGAAGCCGGTCTTGTCGAACTGCATGGCGAGGAATTGCTGCCCCGGCGGCGCCTGCACCGGCGTCATGCCGAGCGAGCCGCCGGTATGGTCGCGCAGGGCGACGATCAGGATGCGGACGATCTCGCCGGCGGCGAGCGTCACCAGCGCGAAGTAATGCCCGACGACGCGCAGCCGGAAGGCCGGATAGGCGAGCAGCATGCCGATCGCCACCGCGACGGCGACGCCGATCGGGATGCCGAGCCAGGGCGTCAGCCCCGCCTCGTTCCAGAGCAGCGCCATGGCGTAGGCGGCGGCGCCGAGGAAGGCGCCATGGCCGAAGGAGACCAGGCCGAAGCGCCCCATCATCGCCCAGCCGGTGCCGGCCAGCGCCGTCAGCGCCATGGTGATGAAGACATGCATGGCGTAGTCCGGCGGCGAGAGCAGCGGCACCGCCCCCAGCAGCAGCACCCCGAGGGCCAGCAGGGCGACATCCCTTGCGATTCCGCTCATCGCGCGAACAGCCCCTTCGGCCTGATGAACATGACGAGGATGAAGAAGGCGAAGGCGACGACGTAGGAAAACTCGGTGCTGCCCCAGAAGCCGCCGACCGAGATGATCAGCCCCATCAGGAAGGCGGCGAGGAAGCCGCCCAGCATGTTGCCGAGCCCGCCCATGACGCAGATCATGAAGGTGATCGGGCCGAAGGAGAGGCCGACGAAGGGGTGCACGTCGAGCTGCACCACCAGCAGGCAGGCGGCGAGGCCGGCGAGCGCGCCGCCGACCGCCGAGGCGATGAGGTAGATCCGGCGCGGATCGACGCCCATCAGCGGCATCACCTCGCGGTCCCGGGCGATGGCCCGGATGGCGGTGCCGACATAGGTGAATTTCAGGAAGGCCCAGAGCACCGCGGCGCCGAGCAGCGCGGCGCAGAAGGCGGCCAGCTTGGTGCCGCTGACGAAGACCTCGCCCACCTCCATCGGCGGCATGTCGACGCCGAGCGAGCGGAATTCGGTGGAGAAGACCAGCGTCGCCGCGCCCTGCAACACGAAGAGCACGCCGCCGGTCGCCAGCACCTGGTTGATCGGCGGCGAGGTCAGCAGCGGCCGTACCACCAGCAGGTGCAGCAGCATGCCGAGCAGCGCGATCACCGGCAGGCAGGCGGCGAAGGCCAGCGCCAGCGGCCAGCCGGCCTGGGTGTGGAGGAACCACACCGTGTACATGCCGACCATGACCAGCTCGGCATAGCAGAGCCAGACCACATCGACGACGCCGAAGACGAGGTTCAGCCCCAGCGCCGGCAGGGCGAAGACGCCGCCGAGGAGGATGCCGTTGACCAGCGCCTCCAGGAAGAAGGGGTCGAGGAAATCCATGCGTGATCCCTTTGCGGCGCGGCGTCAGTGGCCGCCCAGATAGCTGCGGCGGATCGCCGGGTCGGCGGCGAGATCGGCGGCGCGCCCCTCGGCCGCGACGCGCCCGGTCTCCAGCACATAGGCGCGGTCCACCACCCGCAGCACCTGGGCCACGTTCTGCTCGACGATCAGCACCGTCAGCCCCTCCTGCCGGATGCGCTTCACCAGCTCGAAGACCTGCTGCACGACGATCGGCGCGAGGCCGGCCGAGGGCTCGTCGAGCAGCAGGATCTTCGGGCCGGACATCAGCGCCCGGCCGATGGCGCACATCTGCTGCTCGCCGCCCGACATGGTGCCGGCGAGCTGGTGCCGGCGCTGCTTCATGCGCGGGAAAAGCTCGTAGACATGCTCGCGCCGCGCCTCGAAATGCGGCCGCGCGGCGCGGGTGAAGGCGCCGACACGGAGATTCTCCTCCACCGTGAGATGCGGGAAGAGGCGGCGATTCTCGGGCACATGCGCGATGCCGAGCCCGGGCAGCGCATGCGGCGGCACCTGCGCGAGATCCCGGCCGCCATAGCGCAGCGTGCCGGCGCGCGGCCGGATCAGGCCGGAGATGACGCGGAGCAGCGTGGTCTTGCCGGCGCCGTTCGGGCCGACGACGCCCACCGCCTCGCCCGGCTCCACCCGCAGCCCGACGCCGAACAGCGCCTGGAAGTCGCCATAGCCGGCCTGGATGCCGGAGAGCTCCAGCACCTCCCCCACGGCGCGGGGGGCCGCGCCCGGCTGTTGCAGCGCCGCGCTCATGCCGCGCGGGTCTCCGGCGGGCCGAGATAAACCTCGGCGACCTTGGCATCCTCCTGCGCCTCGGCCGGGGTGCCGCGGAAGATGACGGCGCCGTGGTCGAGCACCACGACGCGATCGACGACGGAGAGAAGCACGCCCATGATGTGCTCGACCCAGACGATGGTGACGCCGCGCTCGTCGCGGATGCGCTTCAGCATGTCGGCGGCTTGGCGCATCTCGCCGGTATCGAGGCCGCCCAGGCTCTCATCGGCGAGCAGCAGCTTCGGCTGCGTCGCCAGCGCCCGCGCCAGTTCCAGCTTCTTCAGCCCGGCGGCGCCGAGGCCATGCGCCGTCGCCGCGGCATCGTCCGGCAGTTGCGCCAGCCGCAGCGCGTCGCGCGCGCGCCGCTCCGCCTCGGCGCGGTCGATGGCGCCGCCGGCGCCGTAGAAGGCGGCAAGGACCGCGTTCTCGAGCAGGGTGAGGCCGCGGAAGGGGCGCGGGATCTGGAAGGTGCGGCCGATGCCGCGGCGGCAGGTCTCGTCGGCGGTGCTGCCGGCGATCTCGGCGCCGGCCAGCCGCACCGAGCCCGCGCTCGGCCGCAGCATGCCGGCGATGCAGTTGAAGGTAGTGGACTTGCCCGAGCCGTTCGGCCCGAGCAGCCCGAGGATCTCGCCCTGCCCGACGGTGAAGGAGACCTTGTCGACGGCGGTGAAGCCGCCGAAGCGCTTGGTCAGATCCTCCACCTGCAGCAGCGGCGCGCCGGCCGCCGACACGCTCAGGACCGGAGCGCGTAGGGGTTGTCGGGCGGCAGCGGCAGCACCGGCTCACGGCCCAGCGAGGCCGGCCAGATCACGTGCGACTTGGCGTTGTCGAACTGCATCACCACGCAGATGCTGCGGCTGTTCTGGCCGGCCATGGCGGATTCCGGCGGCTCGAACTTCACGCCATAGCCCTGGATGGTGCCGCCTTCCGGCACGTCCACCTGCAGCGCCGCCTCGCGCAGCGCCTCGGCCGTCATGCCGCCGGTCTTGCGCACCGCCGGCTTCAGCACGTGCTCGAGGAAGATCCAGGTGTTGTTGAACCCCATCGAGGCATGCGTCGGCAGGTCGTTCATCTTGTGCTTCGCCTGGTAGCGGGCGACGAAGGTCTTCGCCAGATCGCCGACGCCGGGCTGCAGCTTCTCCCAGTCCAGCATCTGCGTCGCCGCCGGATCGGCGTTGCACATGCCCTGAAGGTCCTTGCCGAAGGTCTCCCACAGCCGGTCGATCTGCGACCAGCCGGCGCCATGGCCGAAGAGCATGCGGAAGCGCAGGCCGCCGGAGCGCGCCTGGCGCAGGAAGAGCGTGATGTCGGGGTTGTAGCCCACCTGGTAGACGATGTCCGGCCGCTCCCGCCGCAGCTTGGTCACCAGCGTCGAGAGATCGGGCGTGGTCGCCGAATAGGCCTCCTTCAGCACCACCGGCATGTTGCGCTTCCTGGCATTCGCCTCGATGGCCGAGGAGACGCCGGTGCCATAGGGCCCGTCCTCGTAGATGACGGCGAGCTTCACCTTCTCGGGCGCCATGCCGAGCTTCTTCTGCGCCTGCTCGTGCACCACCGAGACCGTACCCTCGGCATACTGGTCGGAATGCACGGTGGGGCGGAAGACGTAGCGGAAATGCTTGTCCTTCAGCACCGCGGTCGCGATCGCCGAGGTGATCCACATGATCTTCTTCTGCGCCTCGAACCGCCCGGAGAGCGGCACGGCATGGGCGGAGGAATAGACGCCCATCACCACCTCGAGCCCCTCCTGCCCGAGCAGCCGCTCCGCCTCGTTGATGGCGACATCGGCTTTGCTCTGGCTGTCGGCGCTCACCGCCACCACCGGCCGCCCGTCGACGCCGCCGCGCTCGTTGAACAGCGCGATCGCCACCTCGGAGCCGTTGAAGAGCGGCACGCTGCCGGCGCCGGCGAAGGGGCCGGAGAGGTCGGTCAGCAGCCCGACCCGCAGCGGGTCGCCGCCACGCGCCGGCGCGGTCTGCGCCCGTGCCGTGGCCGGCACGCTGGCGGCGAGGCCGAGACCGGCCCCCGCCTGCAGCAGCGTGCGACGTGAAGTCCCGTTGCGCTCCATCTCGTCCGTCCTTCCCTGCCTCGCGGCCGGGCGCGCGGGGTGGTCCCCGTCGGGTGAACGGACGTCAGGACAGGCTGGAGCATCGATCCGGCGGGGCCGGGGCGCCTGCGCTCCCCCCAACGCCGCGTTCCTTTGCGCACGGCCTTTCGCACAAACTGAGACAAGCGGTGCGGCGGCGTCAAGCGACAGCGCCGCTCGCGGTGTTCATTCCTTGTGGAAGCGGGCCATGAAGAAGCCGTCCATGCCGCCCTGCACGGCCCAGAGATCGGGGCGGGTGCGGACGGCGCCCTCCGGGGTGAGGGCCCCGGCGAGGCCGGGCAGCTCCTCCGGCCGCACCGGGTCGAGGGCGAGGCCGAGGGCCGCGGCGGCGGCCAGATGCGCCTCTCCCTCCTCCGCCTGTAGGGAACAGGTGGCGAGGACCAGCCGCCCGCCCGGCGCGAGATGCCGCGCCGCCGCCGCCAGCAGGTCCCGCTGCAACGCCGCCGCCGCGCCGACATCCTTCGGCCGCTTCAGATGCGGCACGTCCGGGTGGCGGCGGATGGTGCCGGTCGCGGTGCAGGGCGCGTCGAGCAGGATGGCCTCGAAGGGCGCGCCGCCGGGCGCCCAGCGCAGCGCATCAGCGACCACCAGCTCGGCCGGCAGGCGCAGCCGCGCCAGGTTCTCCTGCAGCCGCGCCGCCCGCTTCGGGTCGCGCTCCACCGCCGTCACCGCGGCGCCGGCGGCGGCGAGTTGCGCCGTCTTGCCGCCCGGGGCGGCGCAGAGATCGGCCACCCGCTCGCCCGGCCGCGCCGCGAGCAGCCGCGCCGGCAGGGCGGCCGCGGCGTCCTGCACCCAGAACCCGCCCTCGGCGAAGCCGGCGAGCTCGGTCACCCGCGTCCCGGCCGGGTAGCGATGGCTGCCGGTCGGCAGCGCCTCGCCGCCCTCGGGCGCGGCGGCGCCGGGGGCGAGGCTGAGATCGAGCGGCGCCTCCTGCCGGTGCGCCGCGGCGATGTCGCGCACCGCCGCCCCATAGGCGGCGTGCCAGGCGCTCCAGAGCCAGCCCGGCGTATCCAGCCGCTCGGCATCCAGCCCCTCCAGCGCCGCCGGCCCAGCCTCGGCCACCCGCCGCAGCACCGCATTGACCAGCCCGGCGAAGGGCTTCGGGACGAGGTCGACGGCGCTGCCGACCGCGGCATGGGCGGGGGTGCCGAGCAGCAGCAGCTCCGCCGCGCCGATCCGCAGCACGTTGCGCACCGGCCCCGGCGGCTCCCGCCGCAGGAAGGGCTCCAGCACGGCATCGAGCGAGCCGGCGCGGCGCAGCACCGAAGCGGCGATCCGGTGCGCCGCCGCCTTGTCGCGCGGCGAGACGGCGGCCCCGGGCCGCGCCTCGCCCTTCTCCCGCATTCGGTGCGGCCGGCCATCGGTGGGCAGGGCGTCCAGCGCCTCCTCGAGCGGCCGGTGGCGGAGCAGGACGGCATCGAGCAGGAGGGCGGCGGCGCGGCGGGCCGGGTTCTGGGTGGGGGCTGCCATGAGGCCGCCCTTTATGGCCGCCGGCACCGGCCCATGCTAGTCCGCCCGCCCATGCACATCTCGGCGCCGTCCAGCCCCGACCCCTCCCTCGGTGCCCTGCCGGAGGCCCTGCAACGCCGCCCGCGCCTGGCGCTGGTGCTGCTCTGCCTCGCCCTCTGGCTGCCAGGATTCTTCACCCTGCCGGCGACGGACCGCGACGAGAGCCGCTTCGCCCAGGCAACGAAGCAGATGGTCGGGAGCGGCGACTATGTCCGGATCCGCGTCGGCGAGGAGGAGCGCAACAAGAAGCCGGCCGGCATCCACTGGCTGCAATCCGCCTCGGTGCACCTGATCGAGGCGACCCATCTCGGCACGCGGCGGGATATCTGGCCCTACCGGCTGCCGAGCCTGCTCGGCGGCATCCTCGCCGTGCTGGCCACCTTCCACTGGGGGCGTTCGATGGTCGGGCGGCGAGCCGCCTTCCTCGGCGCGGCGATGCTCGCCTCCTCCCTGGTGCTGGTGGCCGAGGCGCATATCGCCAAGACCGATGCGGCGCTGCTGGCGACGGTCGCCGCCGCCATGGGCCTGTTCTCCCAGGCCTATCTGCGGCCGGAGCGCTTCACCGCCCGCCAGGCCGCCGGCTTCTGGCTGGTGCTCGGGGCGAGCGTGCTGCTGAAGGGGCCGGTCGGGCCGATGGTGCCTCTGCTCGCCGGCATCACCCTCGCGGTCGTCGATCGCGGCGCCCCCTGGCTGCGGGCGCTGCGCCCCGGCTGGGGGTTGCCGCTGATGGTCGCCGCCGCGGCGCCCTGGTTCGTCGCCATCGGCATTGCGACGGAGGGACGCTTCTTCGAGCAGGCGGTGGGCGGCGACATGCTGTCCAAGATCGGCAGCGGCGAGGAGAAGCATGGCGGCCCGCCCGGCTTCTACCTGCTGACCTTCGCCATCGCCGCCTTCCCCTCGGCCTGGATCGTGCTCACCGGCCTGCCCGCGGCCTGGCGCGACCGGCTGAACCCGCCGACGCGCGTCCTGCTCGCCTGGGTGGTGCCCTCCTGGCTGGTCTTCGAGGCGGTGCAGACCAAGCTGCCGCACTACACCCTGCCGCTCTACCCGGCGTTGATGCTGCTTGGCGCCGCCTGGGCCATGGACCCGCTGCGGCACATGCCGCCGCGCTGGTGGCAGCGGGTGATGCTGGGCCTGCTCGGGCTGGTGGCGCTCGGCCTCGGCGCGGCGGCGCTGGCGGCCTGCTGGGTGATGTTGCGCGAGCCCTTCGGCGGCGGGCTGCTGGTGCTGCCGCTCGCCGCGCTGCTGGTCTGGGTCGTCGCCGGCAGCGCCCGGCGCGGCGCCTGGGGCCGGGCCGGGCTGCTCGGCGCGCTGCTCGCCGTGCCGCTCTATGCCGCGGTGCTGGAGGCGGTGGTGCCGCGGCTCGAGCCGCTCTGGATCGCGCCGCGCCTCGCCGCCACGCTGGCGGCGCGGGCGCCGGGCCTGGCGCCCGGCGCCTTCGGCATCACCGGCTATTCCGAGCCCTCGGTGCTCTTCGCCACGGGCGGCGAGACGAAGCTGCTGCGCACCGGCACGGATGCGGCGCAGTTCCTGGCCGGCGGGCCGGGCCGCGTGGTCGCGGTCGGCAACCGGGCCGAGAGCGACTTCCAGCACGAGGCCGCCACCCTCGCCCTGTCGGTGCAGCAGATCGGGCAGGTGACCGGCTTCAACTACACCCGCGGCCGCTGGATCACGCTGATGCTGTTCCGGCGCGGGGCGGAGGCGCCCCGCCCGGCGCCGCTCAGCCCCGGATGAAGGCGAGCAGGTCGGGGTTCACCACATCCGGATGGGTGGTGCACATGCCATGCGGCAGGCCTTCATAGGCCTTGAGCGTACCGTTCCGCAGCAGCTCGACCGAGAGCGGCGCGGAATCGTCATAGGGCACGATCTGGTCGTCCAGGCCGTGCATGACCAGCACGGGCACCGCGATCCGCTTCAGGTCCTCGGTGAAGTCGGTTTCCGAGAAGGCCTTGATGCAGTCGTACTGCGCCTTGGCGCCGCCCATCATGCCCTGCCGCCACCAATTGTCGATGGCGCCCTGCGAGGCCTTCGCGCCCGGCCGGTTGTAGCCGTAGAAGGGGCCGGACGGGACGTCGCGGTAGAATTGCGCGCGGTTCGCCGCAAGGCTGGCGCGGAAGCCGTCGAAGACCTCGATCGGCAGCCCGCCGGGATTGCTCGCCGACTTCACCATCACCGGCGGCACCGCGCCGATCAGCACCGCCTTGGCGACCCGCCCCGGCTCGGCCCGCGCGACATAGCGGGCGACCTCGCCGCCGCCGGTCGAATGGCCGACATGCACGGCGTCGCGCAGGTCGAGCGCCGCGGCAAGCTCGATGACGTCGGCGGCATAGGTGTCCATCTCGTTGCCCGTCGCCGTCTGGGTCGAACGGCCATGGCCGCGACGGTCATGCGCGATGACGCGGCAGCCGGCCGCGAGACAGGCCAGCATCTGGTTGTCCCAGTCATCGGCGCTGAGCGGCCAGCCGTGATGGAAGACGATCGGCGGCGCCTCGCGCGGCCCCCAGTCCTTGTAGAAAATCTCGGTGCCATCGCTGGTGGTGATCAGGCCCATAGGTCGATCCTTCCGCTGCAGGGAGCGCAGCACCCTATCCGACAACCGGCCAGGGGCATCCGCCGTTCACCCGGTTTCGCGGCCAATTCACCCGATCAGGTGAAGCCACCTGATCGGGATCCGCTCCGGCTCAGCGGATGGCAACAGGGTTGATGATCGCCTGCACCGCGCCCTTCAGCCGCGGCTGGCCGAGCACGAAGAGGAACTCCTTCGCCCCGTCGCGGGCGAGGGCGCGGGTGTCCATGACTTCCAGGATATGGATACCGTTCTTCGCCAGCAGCACCTGATGCCCTTCCCAGACCCGGTTCGGGTTCTTGAAGGGCACCGCCTCGACGCCCCAGGTATCGGCGCCCACCGCCACCACGCCGAGGCCGGCGAGGAACTCCGCCGCCCCCGCATCGATGCCTGGCTCGCCCTTGCCGAAGCGCGCGGGATCGCGGTCGAGCATCTCCACCCAACCGGTATGGATGAGGATCACGTCGCCCTGGCGCACCTCCACGCCCTGGGCCTGCATGGCGGCGCGCAGGTCGTCGGCGGTGATGATCTCGCCCTCCTCCAGCATCGGCTTGTTGCGGGCCTGCGCCATGTTCACCAGCACGCCGCGCGAGACCATGGGCGGAATGCCCTCGACGCCGAGCTTCGTCACCCCCGTCGTGCGCATGAAGTCGGCGGCCTTGTTGCCGTTGTAGAAGGTGTTGTCGATGCCGAGATGCGCGAAGCTGTCGATCTGGCTGCCGACGCCGAGCCAGCCGGTGAACATGTCGTCCGCATAGGACATCTTGTTCTCGGACGGCACGAGGTTGCCGGCGAATTGGTCGGGCATCATCACCGTCACCGAGGCGGAGCGCGGCGGGAAGGCCGGGGTGTCGCGGCCCACCGGCACGCCGAGGGCATAGACCTGGCCGCGCTGCACCAGCTTCGCCGCCTCCAGCACCTTCTGCGGCGTCAGCAGGTTCATCGCGCCGATCTGGTCGTTGGCGCCGTATTTCGAGGGATACCAGGCGCCGGTGGCGGCCGGGGCGGCAGGCGCCGGACCCGCCGCCTGCGCCAATTGCTGCGGCACCGTCCCATGGCCGTCATGGGCCATCCCGGCCGCGGGCAGCAGCATGAAGGCGGCCGCGGCCGCCAGACCTGTCCTGCGCATTCCCTCTTCCTCCCTGCGTCTTGCGACTGCGGAAGGCTAACCGGGGCGAGAACGGCGGGGAAAGAAAAGCTTTTGCGGCGCCCCCTATTCTGCCGCGAGGGCCCGCTGGTCCCGCAACGCCTCCCAGGCGGCATCCAGCCCGGTGCGGAAGCGGGCGCACATCTCGCCGATCTCGGCCTCGGTGATGATCAGCGGCGGGGTGAAGGCGATGCGGTCGCCGATGGCGCGCACGATCAGCCCGGCCTTCTCGCAGGCCTCCTGCACCTTGAGCCCCGCCTTGGCGCCGGCCGGGAAGGGCTCCCTCGTCGCCTTGTCGGCCACCAGCTCGACCCCGGCGATCAGGCCGACGCCGCGCACATCGCCGACCAGCGGATGCTCGCGGAACTGCCCAAGTCCTTCGAGGAAGGCGGGCGAGACGCGCCGCACATGGCCGAGGATGTCGCGCTCCTCGTAGATCGCCAGCGTCTCGAGCGCGACGGCGCAGGCCACCGGATGGCCGCCATAGGTGAAGCCATGGCCGAAGCTGCCGTTGCGGCGGCTGCCCTCGAGCAGCGCGGCATGGATGCGGTCCGAGACCAGCAGGGCCGAGAGCGGCTGGTAGCTCGCGGTGAGCTGCTTGGCGCAGGAGAGCATGTCCGGCCGCATGCCATAGGTCTCGGAGCCCCAGAGATTGCCGGTGCGGCCGAAGCCGCAGATCACCTCGTCGGCGACGAGGAGGATGTCGTGCTTCTTCAGGATCGGCTGGATCAGGTCGAAATAGCCGCGCGGCGGGGTGATGGCGCCGCCGCCGCCCTGCACCGGCTCGGCGAAGAAGGCCGCGATGGTCTCGCCGCCCTCCCGCTCGATCAGCGCCTCGAGCTCGGCGGCCATGCGGGCGCTGAACTGCTCCTCGCTCTCGCCGGGCTGGCCGAAGCGGTAGTAGTTGGGATTGGAGACATGCAGGAAGCGGTCGGTCAGCGGCAGGTCGAAATCCGCCTGCATGTGCGGCTGGCCGGAGAGCGAGGCGGTGGCGACGGTGTTGCCGTGATAGCCGCGGATGCGGCCGATGAGCTTCTTCTTCTGCGGCCGCCCGGTGACGTTGTGGTAGTACCAGATGAGCTTGATGGCGGCGTCGTTCGCTTCCGAGCCGCTGCACTGGAACAGGACGTGGCTCAGCCCCTCGGGCGCGATGGCGGCGAGCTTCTCGGCCAGCCGGACGCTCGGCTCGTGCCCCTTCTGGAAGAAGGTGTGGTAGTAAGGCAGCGCCAGCATCTGGTCATGCGCGGCCTTGGCCAGGCGGCGCTCGGAGAAGCCGAGGCTGGCGCACCAGAGACCGGCCATCGCCTCGATATACTCCCGCCCCTCGGTGTCCCAGACCCGCACGCCTTCGCCGCGGGTGATCAGCACCGCGCCCTCGCGGCCATGCGCATCCAGGTCCGTCTGCTGGTGGACCATATGGGCGAGGTCGGCGGCGTGCAGGCTGTTCGGGCGCATCTCTCTCCGGTCGGGCGGACAGGAATGGCAGCGGATCGCGTTCGCTGCACCGCGTCAACCCACTGCGGCGGCGATCCTCCCGCAAAATGGTCCGCCCGGCCGATTCCGCCGGTGCCGCATCCCCTCTATGATTGGCCTGCGGGCGCCGGAAGATGCCCCGACGGGAAGGATCGACCATGAACAGACGCAGGATGCTGCAGGCGGCGGCGCTGCCCGCGGCCGCGACGGGGCTCGCCGCGCCCGCCCTCGCCCAGGCGGCGCCGAAGGTCAGCTGGCGCCTCACCTCCAGCTTCCCGCGCAACCTCGATACGCTCTACGGCGCGGCGACCAACCTGGCCCGCATGGTGAGCGAGGCGACGGACGGCAATTTCAGCATTCGCATCTTCGCGCCGGGCGAGATCGTGCCGGCGCTCGAGGCGCGCGACGCCACCTCGAAGGGCTTCGTCGAGGCCAGCTTCACCGCCTCCTCCTACTCGATCGGCACCGATCCCGCCTTCATGTTCGGCACCGTGCTGCTGTTCGGCCTGAACAGCCGGCAGCAGATGGCCTGGCTGTATGAGGCGGGCGGCAACGACAAGCTGAACAAGCTGCTCTACGAGAAGCACAACGTGCTCTGCTGGCCGCTGATCAGCACCGGCGCGCAGATGGGCGGCTGGTTCCGCAAGGAGATCCGCTCGCCCGAGGACCTGAAGGGGCTGAAGTTCCGCATCGGCGGCCTGGCGGGGCATGTGTTCCAGCGCCTCGGCAGCGTGCCGCAGCAGATCGCGGCCGGCGACATCTATCCCTCGCTCGAGCGCGGCACCATCGACGCCGCCGAGTGGATCGGCCCCTATGACGACGAGAAGCTCGGCCTCTACAAGGTCGCGCCCTATTACTACTATCCCGGCTGGTGGGAGGGCACCGGCATCCTCTCGCTCTTCGTCAACAAGGGGAAGTTCGAGGAGCTGCCGGCAGCCTATCGCAGCATCCTGCTGACGGCGGCGGCGGCCACCACCTCGCTCGGCCTGGCGAAATACGACGCGCT
The DNA here is from genome assembly GCF_013112485.1 of Roseicella sp. DB1501. Lineage (GTDB taxonomy): Bacteria > Pseudomonadota > Alphaproteobacteria > Acetobacterales > Acetobacteraceae > Paracraurococcus. Next base: position 190,298 of record NZ_JABFHG010000009.1, on the reverse strand, counting down.
CAACCCGCAGGCGCTGAAGCGGCTGGTGGGGGCCGGCGCGCAGCTCCGCCCCTTCCCACAGAGCGTGCTCGATGCCTGCTACGACGAGACGACGAAGATGCACGAGGACTACGCCAAGGCCGATCCGGCCTATGCGGACATCTACCGGGACATGAGCGCCTTCCGCCAGGATGGCTATCAGTGGCTGCAGCTCTCGGAATACAGCTTCGACAGCTACCAGATCCGCCGGCTGCGGCGCTGAGGCCTCGTCGCGCAGGCCGGGGGAGGGCTGCCGGGCCGCCGCCCAGGGCCCGCCGGACCCATGCCCGCGGCGCGGCCCTGCCCCGGCGAGGCCGGGCTTCCCAGCCACGGTCGTGCGACCGATCCTGGCGCAGAATGCCGGATGCCCCATCTCTCCGGCAGGGTTGCGAGGGAATGCCCAAGGATGCAGCAGCAGGATAGCGGGCCGCAGGCCCGGCGCTGGACTCCGGCCGAGCTCCGCTCGCTCTCGCTCGTCTCGGCCGCGCATCTGGTCAGCCATGTGCACATCCTGGTGCTGCCGCCGCTCTTCCCGCTGCTGCAGGCGCAGCTCGGCGTCGGCTTCATCGAGCTCGGCCTGGCGCTGACGCTCTTCAACATCGTCTCCGGCGTGACCCAGGCGCCGATGGGCTTCGCGGTCGACCGCTACGGCTCCCGGCGGGTGCTGGTGGCCGGCCTCGCGCTCGGCGGCGGCGCCTTCGTCGCGCTCGGCCTCTTCCCCACCTATCCCGCCCTGCTCGCCGCCGCGGCGGCGCTCGGCCTCGCCAATGCCGTCTACCATCCGGCGGATTACGAGATGCTGTCGCGCAGCATCGGCGAGTCCCGGATCGGCCGCGCCTTCTCCATCCACACCTTCGCCGGCTATCTCGGCGGCGCCCTGGCCCCGGCCATGACGCTGGGCGTCTCGGCGCTCGGCGGCCTCTCCGCGGCCATGTTCGCCGCCGGCGGCCTCGCCTTTGCCGCCGCCCTGCCGCTGGCGCTGGCGGGCGACCCGGCGCCGGCGCCGTGTGCCACGCCGAAGCAGGCGGCGGCGGCCGGCGGCTCGGTGCTGACGCCGGCCGTCATCATGCTGACGGCCTTCTTCGCCCTGCTCAGCCTCTCGACCGGCGGGGTGCAGAACTTCTCCGTCGCGGCGCTGGTGAACGGCCGCGGCGTGGACTTCGCCGCCGCCAATGTCGCGCTCTCGGCCTTCATGCTGCTTTCGGCCTTCGGCGTGCTGGCCGGCGGTGTCGTGGCGGACCGCACCAGCCGGCACGGCGACGTGGCGGCGCTCGGCTTCGGGCTGACCGGCGTGCTGGTGGCGCTGGTCGGGCTGGTGCCGCTCGGCCCGGTGGCGCTGGTCGCGGCGCTCGGCGCGGCGGGGTTCCTCTCGGGCATCATCATGCCCTCGCGCGACATGCTGGTGCGGGCCGCGGCGCCGCCAGATGCGGTGGGGCGGGTCTTCGGCATCGTCACCACCGGCTTCAACATCGGCGGCACGGTGGGGCCGATGCTCTATGGCTATCTGATGGACCACGGACGGCCGCTGCTGGTCTTCGCCGCCTCGGTCTTCTTCATCGTGGCCACCATGGCGATGGCGCTGGTCGGCGAGCGCCGGGCGAAGCGGCCGCTGGCCGCGGGTTAGAGGGGCTGGCGCTCCCTCAGCCCGCCGGCGGCTTCCGCGGCACCCGGGCGGGGTCGCCGCCCATGGCGCGCCGCACCGCCTCGCGCAGCAGGTCCGGCTGCGGCAGCAGGATGCTCTGGCGCGAGACCACCGCCTTGCCCTCCCGCGCCATGGCCGAGAGCTCGCGCGAGACGGCCTCGCGCCGCGCCCCGATCCGCGCCGCCAGGATGTGCTGCGCCGGCGGCGGGCTGATGCGGAGCTGGCCGTCCTCGCGCGGGCGGCCGAGGCGCAGCAGCTCCGCCACCAGCCGGTGGCGCACCGGCAGCACCGCGAGCTCGACATTGCGCGCATCCAGCAGGCGCAGCCGGCCGGTCAGCAGGCGCAGCAGCTGCAGCGCCGCCGCCGGCGTCTGCAACACCAGGTCTAGGAAGACGGTGCGCGGCAGGCAGCAGAGGACCGAGTTGTGCACGGCGGTGACGTTGGCCGAGCGGCTGAGCCCGTCGATCGCCGCCATCTCGCCGAAGATCTCGCCGGCGCCGGCCTCGCCCAGGATGACCTCATGGCCGCTGGCGGAATGCACGGCGATCCGGACGGTGCCGGAGATGATGAGGAAGACCTCGTCCGAGCTGTCGTCGAAATCGATCACCACCTCCCCAGGCTGTACCCGACGCCAGCGTGCCTGGCGCGAGGCCTCGGTGAGCCGCTGCGCCTCCACGTCGCGCAGCAGGGGGAAGCGGGAGAGTCGCTGATCCTCGGGGGCCAGGGCCATGGCTGACCACTCCGTCTCGGTCCGGGTTGCCGACGAGCAGACCGCAGTGCCGCACCGAGGGCAAGCCCGGCTGTGCGACGGCGCACAGCACGGAACCGCCCCGGGCCGCCATACTCGTTCCGATGCCAGTATCTAATAAGGCGCCAGAGGCGCTGCAGCCAGGGCCCACGGCACCCGCGCGGGGCCTCGGCAATTCCGCATCGGAGGGTCGCGGTGGGGCTGCGAAGCGGCGAAGACACCCCAGATCCCGCCATGGCATCGGCCATGGCGCGGATCATCGGGGGTCCCGCGTCCCGACCGGGCCGGCGCGGACTGGGCGCGGTCCCGTCCCCCTTCTCCGATCCGGCGGGTAGCCGATGCTCGATCATGCCAGCGATCGCTTCGCCGTGGCCGATCCCATCCCCTGGAACGACCCACGCCGCCACCGGCGGACCCTGCCGCAGGAGCGGGGCGACCGCCCGGGCCCTGGCCTTGCCCCCTCCCTCCGTGCCGCCCGGCCGGCCAAGGCGCCTCCCCATTCGGGCCAGCGGCCGGACAGCGTGCGGGGGCCGAGGCAGTTTGGCCGTGCCGTGAACCGTCCCCGCGGTTTGCAGGACCTGCTCGACACCGTCGGCCTGCCGCCCGCCTTACGGACCGAGCTGCTGCACCGCATGGCGGCGCCCTGGCGCAGCTATCACGGGCTGCAGCACCTGGCGGTGCTCTGGGGCCGGCATCGCCGCTACGGGCGGACCGGCCCAATGCAGCGCAAGCGCGTCGCCCGTCTCATCGCCGCGGCCATCCTGTTCCACGATGCCATCCTGGTGCCCGGCGCGACGGATAACGAGGCGCGCTCGGCGGCCTTCTGGCGCCGCATGGCGCGGCGGCTGCGGAGCTTCACGGCCGCCGAGGTGGCCTGGGTCGCCGAGACGATCCAGGCCACGGCCGATCACCTGAACACGCCCGTGCCGCATGGCGAGCGCGGCGCGGCGCGGCTCTGGCTGCTCGATCTCGACCTGACGCCGATCGGCGAGGAGGCGACCGTCTTCGACCGCAACGGCCGCGGCCTGCGGGCCGAGGCGCGGCATCTCGACGATGCCGCCTTCGCCGAGATGCAGCGTGCCTTCCTCGACCGCATCAGGGAGGCGCCACGGATGCTGCGCCATGCCCGCCTGCGCGCCGCCTTCGAGGCCCGGGCGCGCGCCAATATCGGCCGGGAATTGCAGCGGCCGCTGCCGAAGCGGTGAAGGCGGCCGATCAGCGGGGTGGCGACGCCGTGGCGCCCCGGGATCAGCGCGTCCGCACCGGGGCCGAGATACCGCCGCTGCCGCCGCGGCCCGCAAGGGCTGCGGCCAGCGCCGCCGCCGCGGCCAGCGGCACGACGACGGCCGCCGCCGGCAGGAGGGAAGGCGCGGCTTCCGCCTCGCGCGGCGCCAGCCGGCCGTAGCGTGGCCGCTGGCCGGTCGCGGCGGCCGGGGCGGAGGCGTAGGAGAAGCGCTGCACCCGCGCGGCGCCGCGGGCCGGCACCGCGACCGCGGCATCCTCGGCGACCACCACGCGCTGCTGCGCGCCGGCCGGAGTAGCAAGGCTGGCAGTGAGGGTCAGGACAAGAACGGCAACAGGACGGAACATTCCTCAAATGTGATTGAACTGCCCTGACGAGGCAAGCCTATTCCGCATCTGCCTGCCGCTCGGGCGCCGCCAGGGTGAAGGCCGGCAGGGCCCGGCAGGCTGCTTCGGCCGCTAGCAGGCGCGGCATGGCCTCGAGCGCCACGCCGAAGCGGCGGGCATTGTAGAGTTGCGGCACCAGGGCGATGTCGGCTAGGCCCGGCCGCGCCTCGAAGCAGAAGGGGCCGGGCTGGTCGCGCAGCAGCGCCTCGCAGGCGGCGAGCCCCTCGGCGATCACCTCATGCGCCCAGGCATTCGCCGCCTCCTGCGGATGACCGAGCGCCTTTACCCGGTTCAGCACCTTGAGGTTCTGCACCGCATGGATCTCGGCGGCGATGGCCTGGGCGAAGGCCCGCACCCGCGCCCGGGCCACCGGCTCGCGCGGCAGCAGCGGCGGCTCGGGATGGGTCTCGTCCAGGTATTCGCAGATCGCCAGGGATTGGGTGAGGATGGCGCCGCCGTCGAGTTGCAGCGCCGGCACCAGCCCTTGCGGGTTCAGCGCCAGATGCGCCTCGGTGCGCTGCTCGCCCCGGCGCAGGTGGACGAAGCGGTGCTCCGCCTCCAGGCCCTTCAGGTTCAACGCGATGCGCACCCGGTAAGCGGCAGAGGAGCGCCAGTAATCGTAGAGGATCATGCCCGCCTCCCCAGCATGCTGCGGGCGACGATCAGCCGCATCACCTCGTTGGTGCCCTCCAGGATGCGGTGGACGCGGAGGTCGCGCACGATCTTCTCGATGCCGTATTCCGCCAGATAGCCATAGCCGCCGAGCAGTTGCAGCGCGTCGTCGGCGACCTTCGAGCAGGTGTCGGTGACGAAGCGCTTGGCCATGGCGCAGAAGGCGGTGGCGTCGGGCGATTTCGCGTCGAGCTTGGCGCAGGCGCGCCAGAGCAGGGTGCGCGCCGCCTCCAGCTCGGTCCGCATGTCCGCAAGGCGGAACTGGGTGTTCTGGAAATCGGCGATGGCGCGGCCGAAGGCGCGGCGCTCCTGCACATAGGCCAGCGCCTTGTCGAGCGCCGCCTGAGCGCCGCCGAGCGAGCAGGCGGCGATGTTCAGTCGCCCGCCATCGAGCCCGGCCATGGCGAAGCGGAAGCCCTGCCCCTCCTCGCCGAGCAGCGCCGCGGCCGGCACCCTCGCGCCGTCGAAGATCACCGGCCGGGTCGGCTGGGCGTTCCAGCCCATCTTCTTCTCGTTGGCGCCGAAGGAGAGGCCGGGCGTCTCCTTCGGGACCAGCAGGGCGGAGACGCCGCCCGGCCCCTCCCCGCCCGTCCGCACCATCGTCAGGTAGAGGTCGGAGGCGCCGGCGCCGCTGATGAACTGCTTGCTGCCGTCGAGGACGTACGCCTCGCCCTCGCGCCGCGCCCGGGTCCGCAGCGCCGCGGCGTCGGAGCCGGAGCCAGGCTCGGTCAGGGCGTAGCTGGCGACCTTCCGCATCGGGATCAGCGCCGGCAGCCATTCCGCGCGCTGCGCCTCGCTGCCGAAGCGGTCGATCATCCAGGCGACCATGTTGTGGATGGAGAGATAGGCGGCGACGGTCGGGCAGCCGGTGGAGAGCGCCTCGAACACCACCGCCGCGTCGAGCCGGGTGAGGCCAGCGCCGCCGCTCTCCTCCCGCACATAGAGCGCGGCCATGCCGAGGGCGGCGGCCTCGCGCATCTCCTCCACAGGGAAGTGGCGGGCCTGGTCCCATTCGAGGGCATGGGGCGCCAGCCGCTCGGCGGCAAAGGCGAGGGCGGTCTCGCGCAGCTCGCGCGTCGCCTCGGGCAGGTCGAAGCCGGGGTGGGCCTGTGTGTCGAGGGGCATCGTGTCTCCTCCGTGCCACGATATCGGCCCGGCCGGGGCGGTTCGTCCAGCGGGGTTGCCAATGGGTTGCCAGCGGAGTTGGTTGACCCGGGGAGGTGGCTTGCACATATTTCATGCGCAGGAGGCCGCATCATGCCCGCCAGCATCCGCCGCCCGACCAATGTCAGCCTGCCCGAGGCCCTGGTTGCCGAGGCCAAGGCGCTGGATGTCAATCTTTCCCGCGCTTGCGAGGAGGGCCTCGCCGTCGCCGTCAGGGCCGAGCGCCAGCGACGTTGGAAAGCCGAGAACCGGGATGCCATGGAATCCTGGGCGGAACCCCTGGAGAGGCTCGGCCTGCCTCTCGCCCGCTTCCGGACCTTCTGACGTGGCACGCTTCGACCTGCATCGCCTGGACGGCGTGCTGGTCGTCGATCTGCAACACGACCTGCTGGACCACCTGCCGACACGCGTGGTCGCTCCGCTGCTGCTGCCGGAGCAGGCCGGCACGCCGGTGCGCGACCTGAACCCCGTCTTCGACATCGAGGGCACGCCGCACATCTTGGCCACCCATCAGCTGGCCGCCGTGCCGAGGCGGGAACTCGGCCCCACCATCGGCACGCTGGACGCGGGGTGTGACACCATCCTGCGCGCTATCGACATCCTGCTGCTGACTGGCGTTTAGAAACTCCCCACAAAACCGCTTCGCGGCTTTGCGGGGACCCCTATGAGTCCCCGCTTGCCCAAGATGCGTCACAACCTGCCGCAGCGGCACGCCTTTGCCGGGTCGCGCAGGACAGGATGCACCGATCCCGCTACTCCGCCGCCATCGCCACCGGCGCGCCGATCCCGGCCTCGATCGCCGCCATCCGCTCCCGCGCCGCCGCGACGTTGCGCGCCTTGACATGGCCATAGCCCTTGATGCCGGCCGCGGCCTCGGCCCAGTCGCAGATCGCGGCATGGGTCACCGGCGAGAGCCGGGGCAGCAGCCGCTCGATGCCGGCGCGGTACTCGCCGATCAGGGCCCGCTCCATCCGCCGCTCCTCGGTGCGGCCGAAGGGGTCGAGCGGGGTGCCGCGCAGCGCCTTGCCGTGGCGCAGCCAGCCCATCGCCGTCAGCATCCAGGGGCCGAAGGCGCGCTTGCGCGGCAGGCCGGTGACCGGATCGGGCTTCGCCAGCACCGGCGGGGCGAGGTTCATCTCGATCCGCTGCGTGCCGGTGAAGTGCCGCGCCAGGCTCTCGCGCCAGTCCGGCAGGCTGTGCAGCCGCGCCACCTCGTACTCGTCCTTATAGGCCATGAGCCGGTGCAGCTGGGTGGCGACGGCCCGCGCCAGCCGCTCCTCGCCCGGCACCGCCGCCTGCTCGGCGGCCCGCACCCGCTCGACGAACCCCGCATAGGCGCGGGCATAGCGGGCGTTCTGATAGGCGGTGAGGTCGGCGACCCGGCGCGCCAGCAGCGCCGACAGCGTCTCCTCCTCCGGAGTCATAGGTCCAGGGGAGGGGTGTTGTGGGGCCAGCGCCGCCTGCCGGCCGAGGGCGAAGGCCGCCTGGTTGCGCGCCACCTGCGCGCCGTTCAGTTCCAGCGCCCGCCCGATCGCCTCGGCCGAGAGCGGCACCAGCCCCCGCTGGTAGGCGATGCCGAGCAGCCAGACATTGAGGTAGATGAGGTCGCCCAGCGCCTCCTCCACCGCCTGCACGCCGGGGACGGTGACGACCTCGCGGCAGGCGTCGCGGATGCTGGCCAGCATGCCCTCGCGGTCGTAGCGGGTGCTGGTATCCTTCACGAACTGCGCCGTCGGCTGCAGGTCGGCGTTCAGCACCGCCATGGTGCGGTCGGCGCCGAGCAGCGGCCGGGCGGTGCGGCCATGCGCCACCACCATGTCGGCCGAGAGCAGCAGGTCCACCTGGCCCATGCCGATGCGCGGCGCCTCGATCGTCTCCGGCGCCGCGCCGGGACGGCCGATGCGGAGCTGGGCGAAGACGCCGCCGCCCTTCTGGGCCAGGCCGAGCATGTCCACCGAGCGGCTCGGCCGGCCTTCCAGATGCGCCGCCATGCCGAGGATGGCCGAGAGTGCCGTCACCCCCTGGCCGCCGACGCCGGCGAGCAGGATGTTGTAGGCGGGCTCGCCCTCTCGCACCTCCGGCCGCGCCGGCTCGGGCAGCGTGCCCCCGGCGGCGGGCGGCGCCTTCCGCACCGGCTCCGCCCCGACCAGCGTGACGAAGGAGGGGCAGAAGCCCTCGACGCAGGAAAGATCCTGGTTGCAGGCGCTCTGGTCGATCTGCCGCTTGCGGCCGAACTCGGTCTCCACCGGCTCGACGGCGAGGCAGTTCGAGGTGCGGGAGCAGTCGCCGCAATCCTCGCAGACCCGCGGATTGATGGCGACGCGCCGGTCGGCCGCGGCCTGGGTGCCGCGCTTGCGCTTGCGGCGCCGCTCCGTCGCGCATTGCTGGTCGTAGATCAGCACGGTCACGCCCGGCACCTCGCGCAGCTCCCGCTGCACCAAGTCGAGCTCGCTGCGGTGGCGGTATTCGATGCCCTTCGGCATGCGCGCATCGCCGACATGCCGATCGGGATCGTCGGAGACGACGACGATCTTCGCCGCCCCCTCGGCCGCCATCTGCGCCGCGATCTCGGGCACGCCGAGCTCGCCCTCGGGCGTCTGGCCGCCGGTCATGGCGACGGCGCTGTTGACCAGGATCTTGTAGGTCATGGTCGCGCCCGCCGCGACCGCCTGGCGGATGGCGAGGCTGCCGGAATGGGCATAGGTGCCGTCGCCGATATTGACGAAGATATGCGGCTCGGAGACGAAGGGCGCCATGCCGAGCCAGGGCATGCCCTCGGCACCCATATGCGTGTAGAGATCGGTGTTGCGATCCATGTAGATCGCCAGCGTATGGCAGCCGATGCCGGCCATGGCATGGCTGCCCTCCGGCACCCGCGTGCTGGTGTTGTGCGGGCAGCCCGGGCAGAAATGCGGCGTCCGGTCATGGATCGGCGGCATCTGCAGCTGGGCGATGCGGTCGAGCTGGCGGATGCGCTGCCGCAGTTGCTCGGTCTGCAACGCCTCGGGCAGCCGGGCGGCGAGCGCCCGCAGCACCGCGCCGGTATCGAGCTCGGTGAGGTCGGAGAGCAGGCGCCGTCCCTGCTCGTCGCGCTTGCCCACGATGCGCGGCCGGTCCTCCAGGTGGTAGAGCGCGTCGCGGAGCTGCGGCTCCAGCACCGGCCGGCGGTCCTCGACCACCATCACCTCATCGAGCCCGCGCGCGAAGGCCCGGGCGCCCTCGGCATCGAGCGGCCAGGCGAGGCCGACCTTCCACAGCCGCAGCCCGGCGATGCGGGCCAGCTCCTCGGTGATGCCGGCATCGCGCAGCGCCTGGCGCAAGGTCGCATAGCCCTTGCCGCGGGCGACGATGCCGAAGCGGGCCTGCGGGCTGTCGAGCACGATGCGGTTCAGCCCGTTGGCGCGGGCGAAGGCGAGCGCCGCCGGCAGCTTGAAGTGCCGCAGGCGCTCTTCCTGCGGGATGGCATGGTCGCGCAGCCGGATATGCACGCCATCGGCGGGGAAGGCGAAGTCGGGCGTCACGGCGGCATAGGCGGCCGGGTCGACCAGCAGCGTGCCGGCGCCGTCCATGGTCTCGGCGACGCATTTCATGCCGACCCAGAGGCCGGCGAAGCGCGACATGTCGATCGCCTTCAGGCCGAAATCCAGGATCTCGGTGACGCCGGCCGGGTCGAGCACCGGCATCTCGACATCCATGAAGGAATATTCGCAGCCGGAGGTGATGGTCGACGACTTGCAGGAGGGATCGTCGCCGGCCAGCGCCAGCACCCCGCCGCGCGGCGCGGTGCCGGCGGAGTTGGCATGGCGCAGCGCGTCGCCGCTGCGGTCGACGCCGGGGCCCTTGCCGTACCAGATGCCGAAGACGCCATCGAAGGTCTGGTTGCCGTAGAGCGCGACCTGCTGCGTGCCCCAGATGGCGGTGGCCGCCAGATCCTCGTTCAGCCCGGGGCGGAAGACGATGTTCGCCTCGGCCAGGCGCTTGCGCTGCTGCTGCAGCTGCTGGTCGTAGGTGCCGAGCGGCGAGCCGCGATAGCCGCTGATATAGCCGGCGGTGTTCCAGCCCATCGCCCGGTCGAGCTGCTGGCGCAGCAGCGGCAGGCGGACCAGGGCCTGGATGCCGGTCAGCAGCAGCGTCTCGCCCGACTTCTCCCAGCGATCCTCAAGCGTCGCCTCGGGCCGTTGGATGCTGCCCATCTCGATCCCTCTTCTGGGTGGGGCGGCACGGAAGCTCCCGCGGCCGCCCGGCCTGGCCCCGACTCTCGGGCCGCCGGGACGCCGGGGCAAGGCCTTCCGGCCGCGCCGGCGCCGGCTCAGCCGCGCCAGGCGGCCGCCGGATGCGGCGGCGCGAGCAGCGGGCCGGTGCCGAAGAGCTTCTCGCGGTAGCTGCCTGCGGCATAGGCGGTCTTGTAGGCGCCCCGCTCCTGCAGGGCGGGGACCAGCAGATCGACCACCGCCTCGATGCATTCCGGCATGACGGTGCGGGAGAGGTTGAAGCCGTCCGCCCCGGTCGCCTCACTGAAGGCAATCAGCGCCTCGGCGATCTCGTCCGGGCCGCCGACCAGGGGCCGTTGCCGGCTGCCGAGGATGAACTGGTCGATCAGCTGGCGCTTGGTCCAGCCGGGGCCGAAGACCCGCGCCATGGCTTCGACATTGGAGGAGATGGCGTTGCTGCCGGTGGCGGCGACCGGCTCGTCCATGGCGAAGCGGTCGAAATCGATGCCGAGCGAGGCGCTGGCATGCGCCAGCGCGCCCTCGGTGCTGGCATGGCGGCGATACTCTTCCAGCCGGTCGCGGGCCTCGGCGCCGGTGCGGCCGAGGACCAGGGTGGCGCCGACGAAGACGCGGATCGGTCGCGGCGCCGCCCGGGCGCGCAGATCGGCGACCAGCCGGGCGACATTCTCCGGGCTGGAGGGGTTGAGGAAGATGCATTCGGCATGGCGGGTGGCGAATTCCCGGCCGCGTTCCGAGGCGCCGGCCTGGTAGAGCACCGGGGTCCGCTGCGGCGAGGGCTCGCAGAGATGGATCGCCTCGATGCCGCCGGCCCGGACCGGGCGGATCCGCGCCGGATCGGCATAGATCCCGGCGGCGCGATCGGCCCGCACCGCCCCCTCGCCCCAGCTTCCCTCCCAGAGCCCGTAGGCCGCCTCCATGAAGCCCTCGGCGGCGGCGTAGCGGTCGTCATGCGCCGGCTGCGCCGCCAGCCCCATGGCGCGGGCGGCGCTGTCGAGATAGCCGGTGACGATGTTCCAGCCGATGCGCCCCTCGGTCAGGTGGTCGAGGGTCGAGAAGCGGCGCGCCAGCAGCGCCGCCGGCTCGTAGCTGCAATTGACGGTGACGCCGAAGCCGAGATGCCGCGTCGCCGCCGCCATGGCCGGCACCAGCAGCATCGGGTCGAGCAGCGGCACCTGCACGGCATGCCGCAGCGAGGCATCCGGCCGGCCGCCCAGCACGTCGTAGACGCCGACGACATCGGCGAGGAAGAGGCCGTCGAACAGCCCGCGCTCGAGGGTGCGGGCGAGGCCGGTCCAGTAGTCCAGCCGCCGGTAGTCGGTGGAGCGGTCGCGCGGATGCGTCCACATCCCGTGCTGGATATGGCCGATGCAGGCCATGTCGAAGGCGTTCAGGCGGATCTCGCGGGGCATCCGGCGAGACTACCGCCGGACCCGCGCCGCGGGACAGGTCGGCGCGGCCCTCAGCGCCGCGCCGCCTCCTGCGCGTCGTAGTGCCGCTTGACGCAGGACAGGCCGAACAGCACGCCGAAGCCGAAGAGCCCGACCCCGAAGAGCTGCAGGTAGTCCTGCGCCATGCCGGCGGCCAGCAGCCCGGCCAGGGCGATGAGGGCCGAGAGGATGAGGAAGAAGGCGGTGCCGGCGTTCATCGGCGGGACTCCTTGCAGGGCGGGTCGTCGAACAGGATGCGGGAGGCGGCGCCGTCCAGGTCCTCGTACTGGCCCGAACGGAGGTTCCAGAGGAAGGCGACGAGGCCGAGCGCGCCCATGAGGAGGGCGAGCGGCACGAGGAAGATCAGGGCGTCCATGCGGCCTCCTGTCCGGCGCGGAGCGAATTGCCGATCACCACCAGCGAGGAGGTGGCCATGACCACCGCCGCGATCAGCGGAGTGACCAGCCCGGCCACCGCCAGCGGCACGGCAACGAGGTTGTAGGCGAGGCTGAAGGCGATGTTCTGCCGCGCCAGGCGCTGCGCCCGGCGCGCGGTGCGGATGGCGCCCGGCAGGGCGGCGAGCCCTCCGGCGCGCAGCACCAGATCGGCCGCGCCCTGCGCCAGGTCGGTGCCCTCGCCCGGGCAGGCCGAGACATGCGCCAGCGCCAGCGCCGCGGCGTCGTTGATGCCGTCGCCGAGCATCAGCGGGCGCCGGCCCTCGGCGCGCAGCGACTCGATCCACGCCGCCTTCTCCGCCGGCGAGGCGGCGGCGGTCCAGCGCCCGATCCCGACCCGCGCGGCGAGGCTCGCCACCGCCGGCCGGGCATCGCCCGAGAGCAGCTCGGCCGGCAGGCCGAGCGCCGCGAGCTGCCGCACCACCGCTGGCGCCTCCGGACGCGGCCGGTCGGCGAAGCGGAAGGCGACCGGCGCCACGCCCGGCGCCGCGTACCACAGCGTCAGCCCCTGATCCGCTCCGGCCTCGCCGATGAAGCGGGCGCTGCCGAGGCGGCGGCCATCCGGTGCGCAGAGGCCGAGCCCGGCATGTTCCACCACGCCGCTCGCGGCTGGCGCCTCCGGGCAGGCGGCGGCGAGCGCCCGGGCGAGCGGGTGCCGGCTCGCCCTCGCCAGCCCGGCCGCGGCGCGCAGCTCCGCCTCGTCCCAATCGCCCGGCAGCAGGGTCGGGCGGCCCTCGGTGAGGGTGCCGGTCTTGTCCAGCACGGCATGGTCGGCCGAGGCGAGGCGTTCCAGCGCCGTGCCGTTGGCGACCAGCACGCCGCGGCGGAACAGCGCCCCGACCGCGACCGCCTGCACCGCCGGCACCGCGATGGCGAAGCCGCAGGGGCAGGTGACGATCAGCGCCGCGACGGCCGGCACCAGCGCCTCCTGCCAGGGCAGGCCGAGCCAGAGCCACCAGCCGAGGAAGGTCGCCAGCGCGACGGCATGCACCGCCGGCACATAGAAGCGCACCGCCCGCTCGGCGATGTCGATGAAGCGGGACTTCGCCTGCTCGGCGCGCTCCAGCAGCCGCGCCATGGCGGCGAGCGAGCCGTCCGCGGCCGCGGCGGTGACGCGGGCGGTGAAGGGCGCGCCCATATTGACCGCGCCGGCCGGCAGCGCCTCGCCGGCGGCGAAGGTCCGGGGCAGGCTCTCGCCGCTCGTCGCGCTGGCGTCCAGCAACGCCTCGCCGGCCTCGAGCACGGCATCGAGCCGCAGCCGCTCACCGGCCGCGACCAGCATCCGCTCGCCGGCGCGGAGCGCGGCGGCCGGCACGGCCTCCGCCATGCCATCGGCCGCGAGCCGCGTGACCACGCCCTCCTGCAGCGCCAGCAGCTCGGCCACCGCCTGGCGGGCGCGGCGGCGCGCGGCGCGGTCGAGCACGCGGCCGGCGAGCAGCAGGGCGAGCAGCGCCGTCGCGCCGTCGAACCAGGTATAGGGGCCGTTGCGCAGCACCTCGCTCAGCGACATGCCGGTGGTGGCGAGCACGCCGAGCGCGACGGCCATGTCCATGGTCAGCCGCCCGGCCCGCAGCCCGGCCAGGGCGTTGCGGTAGATTGGCATCCCGGCCACCAGCACCACCGGCAAGGCGATCAGCGCCGCCAGCCAGTGCATGGCGTTGCGGGTCGCCTCGCCCATGTCGCCGCCGACCCAGACCGCGACCGAGAGCAGCATCACGTTCATCGCGCCGAAGGCGGCGATGCCGAGGGCGCGCAGCAGCTGCCGCCCCTCGGCATCCTCGCTCACCCGGAGGCAGGCGGCGGACCAGGGCGCGACGCGGAAGCCGAGCCGCGCCAGCAGCGCGACGAAGTCGTTGCCGCGCGCCGTGGGGCCGGTCCAGGCGAGGGTGAGGCGGCGCGTCGAGAGGGCGAGGCGGGCGCGGGCGACATCGGGCTCGGCGGCCAGCGCCTGCTCCACCAGCCAGACGCAGGCGCCGCAGGTGAGGCCGGAGACCATCAGCTCGAGGCACTGCTCGCCGCCCCGCCCCGCCCGCACATGCGGCGTGACATCCGGCAGCGGCGCCGTCGCCTCCGGGCGCAGGCTGCCATCCGCTGTCTCGCGCCGCCGGTAGAAGGCGTCGAGGCCGAGGCCGGCGACCAGCGCATGCGCCGCCTCGCAGCCCGTGCAGCAGAAGCGCGTGCCTCCGCGCACCGGCGTGCCGCAATGGGTGCAGCCGCCGGCGGCACCCTGCGCGCCGCGGAGGGCGGAGGCGGTCACGGCGCCATCACCCGGGCGCGGATGTCGCGGTGCCGGCCATCCGGCGCGGTGAGGCGCAGCCGCGCCTCCCACTGCCCGGCCCGGAGCGTGACCGACGCCTGCCAGCGGCCGGGCCCGTCGGCTTCGGGAGAGACCTCCACCTCCGTGCCCTCGACCGGCCGGCGCAGCACGCCGACCAGGCGCCCGGCGACCGGCCTTCCCTCCCGATCGGTGACCGCGACGTGCAGCCCATCGCCGGCGAGGCGGACCACCGGCTGCCAGCCGAGCGCCTCCTGCCGCGCCGCCTCCTCCAGCACGTGGTTGTAGGCGCGGCCCTTGTCATAGGCGCGGCCGACGGTGACGCCGGTGAAGGTGGAGACGGCGAAGTAGATCAGCCCGGCATTCACCGCGACGACCAGCAGCAGCCCGCCGACGAAGAGCCAGGGAATCCAGGCGCTGCGGCGGGGCGGGGAGAGGCTCGCGCTCATGGCTTCGGTCCGAGGAAGGCGCTGCCGGTCGAGACCGCGACGCGGCCCTGGGCATCGACCAGGCGGAAGGTGACGGGCAGGCTCTCGGGCAGCCGCAGCCCGGCCGGGGCGGTGACGAGGGCGCGCCACTGGGTGATGCCGTCCGGCCGCGTGGTCAGCACCGGCGCGCCGGCCGGATCGGCCTCGGCATCGAGCACGATGAGCTGCAGGCCGGCCGGCGCGTCGAGCACCAGGCGATAGGCCTCGACGCCCGGAGTCTTGTCGCCGAGCTTCAGCATGTAGGCGTTGCGGATGCCGCCATCGGAGAGGCGGACGAAGATCGGCGCGCGGTCGCGGATGACGGCGAGCGAGGTGGTCTGGCGCAGCAGCCAGGCGCCGGCCATGGCGGCGACGACCAGCGCCAGGGCGGCGGCATAGACCAGGGTGCGGGGGCGCAGGAAACGCGGCGCGCGGCGCGCCTGCATGCCGCAGGCCCGGCGCCCGGACCCGGGCGGCAGGCTGCCGGCCGCGGCCTCGCTCGCCGCGAGGTTGGCGAGCGTCTCGAAGGCGACCAGCCCGCGCGGCCGCTGCAGCTTCGTCATGACATCGTCGCAGGCATCGATGCAGAGGCCGCAGCCGATGCATTCCATCTGCTGGCCGTCGCGGATGTCGATGCCGGTCGGGCAGACATTCACGCAGGCGCGGCAATCGACGCAGTCGCCGACATCGGCCGCCTTGGCCTTGCCGCGCGGCTCGCCGCGCCAGGCGCGGTAGGTAACGACGAGGGAGTTCTCGTCGAGCATCGCCGCCTGGAAGCGCGGCCAGGGGCACATATAGGTGCAGACCTGCTCGCGCGCCCAGCCGGCCAGCAGATAGGTGGTCGCGGTGAAGAGGGCGAAGAAGAAATAGACCTCGAGGCTCGCCTGCCCGGTGAAGAAGCGCGGCGTCATCTCCAGGGCATCGTTGAAGTACATGATCCAGGCGCCGCCGGTCGCCGCGGCGATGCCGAGCCAGACCGCATGGGTCAGCGCCTTCTTCACCACCCATTCCCGGGTCCAGGGCTTCAGGTCCAGCCGCATCCGGGCATTGCGGTCGCCCTGGATGCGCCGCTCGACCAGCATGAAGAGGTCGGTCCAGACGGTCTGCGGGCAGGTGAAGCCGCACCAGACGCGGCCGAACAGGCTGGTGGCGGCGAAGAGGCCGACGGCGCCGAGCACCAGCAGCCCGGTCAGGTAGTAGACTTCCTGCGGCCAGATCTCGATCCAGAAGAGAAAGAACCGCCCGGCCTGCATGTCGACCAGCACCGCCTGGCTCGGCATGTCCGGGCCGCGATCCCAGCGGATCAGCGGCACGGCGTAGTAGAGCAGCAGGCAGAGGGCGAGGATCAGCCACTTCGCCCGCCGCACCCGGCCCCGCACCACCTTCGGATAGACCGCCTGCCGCCTGGCATAGAGCGGCGCCGCCGCGGAGGCGGCGGGCGCCTCCGGGCTGGCCTGGTCTGGTGGCTGCAACGCGCCCATGACAGTCTCGCCTATTCGCCGCCGCCCAGCGCGTGGACGTAGACGGTCAGCATGTTGATGACGGCGGGGTCGAGCCGCTTGCCCCAGGCCGGCATGACGCCGGCATGGGCGTAGCCGATGCTGCGCAGCACGCTCGGCCTGTCGCCGCCATAGAGCCAGACCTGGTCGGAGAGGCGCGGCGCGCCCATCTCGCGGTTGCCCTCGCCCCTCTCGCCATGGCAGGCGACGCAGTTCTCGGCGAAGACCGTCTCGCCGCGGCCGGCCGCCGCCGCATCCGTCGCGCGGCCGCTCAGCGAGAGCACGTAGTCCGCCACGTCGTTCACCTGCCCGGCATTCAGCATCCCGTCGGCGAGGAAGCGCGGCATGGCGATGCCGCGCGCCTCGGCATCCTCGCCGTTCCGCACGCCATGCTCGATGGTGAAGCGGATGGCGTCGAAGCTGCCGCCATAGAGCCAGTCATCGTCGGCGAGGCTCGGGAAGCCACCCGGTGCGCCCTGGCCGCCCGCGCCATGACAGGCGGCGCAGTTGTTGGCGAAGGCGATGCGGCCGCCGGCGAGGGCGTAGTTGCGCAGCTCGGGATCGGCGGCGATCTGCGCCGGCGTCGCGGTGCGGAGCTTCGCCAGCATCGGCGCCTGCTTCGCCTGCTCCGCCTGGATCTCCGGCCCGAGGGCCCCGCGCGCCGTCCAGCCGGTGAGGCCGCGCAGCCCGCTGACGGGAATGGCCGGGTAGAGGATCACCCACACCACCGCGAAGGCGATGGTGACGTAGAAGAGGGTGAGCCACCACCGCGGCAGCGGCGTGTTCAGCTCCTTCAGCCCGTCCCATTCATGGCCGGTGGTCTCCCGGCCGGTGACGCTGTCCTTCTCGATCTTGGTCGGCATCGTCAGCTGTTCCCGTGGCCAGGCTCGGCCTCGTCCCGCAGCGGGATGCCGGCCAGGCGCTCGAAATGCCGCCGCTTCGACGGGCGCAGCACATAGGCGAGGATCCCGAGGAAGAGGAGGAAGAACCACACCACCCAGATGGTGGAGAGGATCGAATGCAGGGCGTCGATGCTCATGCCGTCCTCCCTATTGCTGCCGAACCTGGTCGGGCGTGACGTCGCGGAACTGCACCAGCGTGCCCAGCATCTGCAGATAGGCGACCAGCGCGTCCATCTCCGTCACCTCGCGCGGATTGCCGTCGAAGACGCCCTGGCGGGCGCGGGCGTAGCGCGCCGCGAAGCCGCTGCCATCCGCATCGGCGGAAGCCTGCGCCTCGAGGTCGGCGCGGGCATTGGCGATCATCTCCTCCGTATAGGAGGTGCCGAGCGCCCGCTGCGCCTTCAGCTTCGCCACGATCGGGCCGGTATCGAGCGGCCGGTCGAGGAAGGCATAGGGCGGCATCACGCTCTCCGGCACCACGGCGCGCGGGCTGCGCAGATGCGCCGCGTGCCAGTCGTCCGAATACTTGCCGCCGAGCCGCGCCAGGTCCGGTCCGGTGCGCTTCGAGCCCCATTGGAAGGGATGGTCGTACATGCTCTCGGCGGCGAGGCTGTAGGGGCCGTAGCGCTCGGCCTCGTCGCGGAAGGGCCGCACCATCTGGCTGTGGCAGACATAGCAGCCCTCGCGCACGTAGATGTCGCGGCCGGCGAGCTCGAGCGGCGTGTAGGGGCGGACGCCCTCCACCCGCTCGATCGTCGTCTCGATGGTGAAGAGCGGCACGATCTGCACCAGCCCGCCGATCGAGACGGTGATGAGCGTCAGCACGCCCATCAGGATCAGGTTGCGCTCGATGACGCCGTGGTCGCGGAGGAAGCGGAACATGGATCGGCTCTCCTTCACTCGGCGGCCACGGGCGCGAAGGCCGGCCGCGGCGCGGCCTCGGCCAGCGCCTCCGAGCGCACTGTCATCCACAGGTTCCAGGCCATGATCAGCGCGCCGGAGAGATAGAGCAGGCCGCCCAGCATGCGGATCGCGTAGTAGGGATGCATCGCCGCGACCGTCTCGACGAAGCTGTATTGCAGGAAGCCGAGCTCGTCATAGGCGCGCCACATCAGCCCCTGCATGATGCCGCTGACCCACATGGAGGTGATGTAGAGGACGATGCCAAGGGTCGCGAGCCAGAAATGCCAGGCGACGAGCCGCTCGCTGTACAGCCCAGCCTTCTTCCACAGCTTGGGGAACAGGTAGTACATGGCGCCGAAGGTGATGAAGCCGTTCCAGCCGAGCGCGCCGGAATGCACGTGGCCGATGGTCCAGTCGGTGTAGTGCGACAGGCTGTTCACCGCCTTGATCGACATCACCGGCCCCTCGAAGGTCGCCATGGCGTAGAAGCCGACGGCGGTGACCGAGAAGCGCAGCGCCGGGTTGGTGCGCAGCTTGTCCCAGGCGCCCGAGAGGGTCATCAGCCCGTTGATCATGCCGCCCCAGGAGGGCATCCAGAGCATGATCGAGAAGACCATGCCGAGGGTCTGCGTCCAGTCCGGCAGCGCCGTGTAGTGCAGGTGGTGCGGGCCGGCCCAGATGTAGAGGAAGATCAGCGACCAGAAATGGATGATCGACAGCCGGTAGGAATAGACCGGCCGGTCCGCCTGCTTCGGGATGAAGTAGTACATCATGCCGAGGAAGCCGGCGGTCAGGAAGAAGCCCACCGCGTTGTGGCCGTACCACCACTGGATCATCGCATCCTGCACGCCGGTCCAGACGACGTAGGACTGGCCCGTGCCGCCGCCGACCGGCAGCGCCAGGTTGTTGACGACGTGCAGCATGGCGATGGTGATGATGAAGGCGAGGTAGAACCAGTTCGCCACGTAGATATGCGGCTCCTGCCGGCGCAGGATGGTGCCGCCGAAGGCCACCAGATACGCGACCCAGACCACCGTCAGCCAGAGGTCCACATACCACTCCGGCTCGGCATATTCCTTCGACTGGGTGACGCCGAGCACATAGCCGAGCGCGGCGGCGACGATGAAGAACTGGTAGCCCCAGAACAGGAACCAGCCCATGTCCTCGCCGCCGAACAGCCGCGCCCGGCAGGTCCGCTGCACGACGTAGAGCGAGGTGCAGATCAGCGCGTTGCCGCCGAAGGCGAAGATGACCGCCGAGGTATGCACCGGGCGCAGCCGGCCGAAGGTGGTCCATTCGAGATCGAGGTTGAGCAGCGGCCAGGCGAGCTGGGAGGCGATGACCACCCCCATGAGGAAGCCGACCACGCCCCAGAAGATCGTGGCGATGGCAAAGGCGCGGAGCGGCGCCTCGATGATGGTGAAGTCCCGCGCCGGCGCATCGCCGGCGACGGGATCGGCATGGGCCGCGACGGCCATGAAGCGGATCTCCCCTAGAGCGGGCGGGTGGAATCGCTCCATCGGGCCGCACGCAGGGGCCACATCGCGCCTTTGCCGCATCCGGTCCTTGATGGAGATCAAGTCGCCGCCACGGGGAAGCCGGTAGGGTTGATATATCTTGCCGCTTGGCCTGGCCCCTGGCCTGGAAGGACGCCCGTGACCACCGAGACTCTGCCGCTCGCCGCTCCGCCCATCCGGCAGGTCGCGACCGACGCCCCCTGGCGCTGGCTTGCCGCCGGCTGGCAGGACCTGCTGGCCCTCCCCTCGCTCAGCCTTGCCTATGGCGGTGCCGTCTGCCTCGCCGGCTGGCTGCTCTCGTTGCTGCTCTTCGAGACGGGGACGCTCTGGGCCATCCTGCCGGCCAGCGCCGGCTTCTTCCTGGTCGGGCCGCTGCTCGCCGCCGGGCTGTACGAGGCGAGCCGGCTGCGCGAGGCGGGGCGGCGGCCAGGCCGCGCCGACATCCTGGCGCCCTTCCGCCGCAACGGCTCGCAGCTCGGCCTGCTCGGCCTGGTGCTGCTGCTGATCCACCTGTTCTGGGTGCGCGTCGCCGGCCTGCTCTTCATGCTGTTCTTCGGCCAGCACGGCGTGCCGGCGATGCAGGCCCTGCCGCTCGGCCTGCTGCGCTCGGAGCAGCTCCTGCCCTTCCTCGTCATCGGCACCGGCTTCGGCTGCATCCTCGCCGCGGCAAGTTTCGCGGCGGCGGCAGTCTCCGTGCCGATGCTGGTGGACCGCGAGATCTCGGCGCTGGAGGCGGTCGCGCTCAGCCTCCGGGCAGTGCTGGCGAACTGGCGGGCGATGCTGCTCTGGGCCGCGCTGATCGTGGTCTTCACCGGCCTCGCCCTGGTGCCGTTCTATCTCGGCCTGGTGCTGGTCTTCCCGCTGATCGGCCATGCCAGCTGGCACGCCTATCGCGACGTGGCGTCGAGGCCCGGCATCACCGCCTGAGCGCCATGGCATTCCCTGGCCCGGGATGCGGCCTGCCACGGATCGGTGTATGGCACAGCCCGAGACGGTGGTCGGGACGGCTCCCGCAAGGACGAGGATGATGCACGCGCTGGGAGATCCCTTCGGCACCCTTCAACGCGTTTACGCGAATGTCTTCGGCCCTCGCGACGGCTGGCTCGAGCACGCCTCCGATGCGAGCCGCATCGCCTCCCTGGCGATCCTGCTCGGCGTCATGGGCCTGCTCGTGCTGCTGGCCTGCGAGCGCAGCCTGCGCGGGCGCGCGGTCGCCGCCTTCGCCTGCATCGCCGGGATCGTCCTCGCCTTCTGCCTGCTGCTCGGCGGGCTGGAGGACACGCAGATCCATATCCATCGCGTCGCCTCCTTCGCCGCGCAGCTGCGCGAGGGCATGCCGAGCCTGATGCTCGTCGATCCGGTCTCGGGCGAGGCGCTGCCGGTCTTCGTCTTCTACAGCCCGCTGCCCTACATCCTGCCGATCCTGCTCGACCTGGCGGGGCTGCCGGCGGTCTTCGCCTATCGTCTCGCCCTGGCGGCCTATTTCTGCCTCTTCGCCCTCGGCATCCACCGGTTGACCATGGACCGGGTCCGCGCCGCGGACGGGCAGGCGCCGCTCGAGCCGGCCTTCCTCGCCGCCGGCCTGTTCCTCGGCTGCGCCTATATCGCCGGGATCTGGGCCGTGCGCTCGGCCTTCGCCGAGATCGCGGTGCTCTGCCTGGTGCCCTGGGCGGTGCGGCTCGTGCTGCGCGAGGGTGCCGGCTGGCGCCTCGCTTTCGTCCTGGCCGCCCAGATGGCGAGCCATCCGATCGTCTTCCCGCAGGCCTTCCTCGCCACCATCCTGCTCGGCCTCTGCCTGTCGGAGAGGCCGCCGCTGGCGCTGATCCGGCGCGGCATCCTGCCCACCCTCGGCGCGCTGGCGCTCTCCTCCCCCTTCTGGGCGCCGCAGGCGCTGTGGGAGAGGGCAATCGGCGGCGCCGCGGCCACGCCCTTCCAGTTCCGCGACTCCTTCTTCTCCTGGCGCGGGATGCTCAGCCCCGTCGATCACCACAATCTCGGCCCGTGGATCTTCCTCGCCCTGCTCTGCCTCCTGGTGCAGGCGGTGCGGCACCGGCGCGCGATCGGCTGGCGCGGGGTGCTGCTGGCCATCGCCTTCCTCGTCTCCGTGGCGATGCAGCTCGAGATCCTGCGCCCGCTGACGATGCGCCTGCCCTTCCTCGAGCGTGGGCAGTTCATCTGGCGGATGATGTCGCTCGCGGCGCTGCTCGGCTTCGGGGTGCTGCTGCTCGGCGCGCGCGACGCGCCACGCTGGCCCTTTCGGCTTCTTTGCTGCGCGACGGCGGCGAATCTCGTGGTGATGGTCGCCGTGCTCGGCGGCCACAAGATGGCGCTCGTTCTGGCCTTCGCGCCGGACAGCGCCTATCGCACCGAATATCCGAAATACAACACCCCGGCCTACCACCTGGGCTTCGGCTTCTCCGAATTCTATCCGAACTACGCCTCGCTGCCCGAGGCCTGCCGGCCCGAGGGCGAGGCAGCGGCGCAGCCTGTCGGCTATGCCGCGGCGCGCGGCGGCGTCGCGACCGGGCAGCCTTTCCTCGCCATGCCGCGCGGACCGCTGCGCTTCGTCCAGTACCGCTTCGACGGCAAACCGGTGCTGCCGGCCGGGCATTGCGGCGAGGCGCTCGTCTTCGGCCCCTTCGACCAGGCCGGGCGGTTCGAGATCGATGAGGGGTGGATCACCACCTTGTTCTGGATCCGCCTGCTGGTCGGCTTCGGCATCACCGCCGGCGCCGCCCTGGCCCTCGGCGCGAGGCCGCGACCGTCGCGGCAGGCGCTTGGTTGAAGGCGATACGGCCGGACCAGATCCCTGGCCGGTCCGTTGGCATTACAGCGCCTAGCGTAACCGGCGTGCCCCATTGCCCTATCGCGGCTTCGCCGCGGCGGGCTGTGACGGATCTTGGGCGAACGGGCCTCCCTGGGCCCTCTGCAAAGCCGCGGCGCGGTTGTGTGGAGATAAATTACAGCAGCGCGTCCGGCAGTTCCGCCTGGGCGCTCGGCGCATGCTCGCTGACGACGTAGAGCGGCCGCTGCTTGGTCTCGTTAAAGATGCGGCCGAGATACTCGCCGATGACGCCGAGCGTCATGAGCTGCACGCTGCCGAGAAGCAGCACCACCGTCATCAGGCTCGGATAGCCCGGCACCGGGTCGCCATAGAGCAGGGCCATGAGCACCACCCGCACGCCATAGATCAGGGCGACGAGCGCCGTGCCGAGGCCGAGCCAGGTGGCGATGCGCAGCGGCACGGTGGTGAAGGAGGTGATGCCCTCGATGGAGAGATCGAGCAGCCGGGCGTAATTCCACTTGGTCCGGCCGGCCGCCCGCGCCGCGCGGTCGTAGGGCACGGCGAGCGAGGGGAAGCCGACCCAGGCGAAGAGCCCTTTCATGAAGCGGTGCCGCTCCCGCAGCCGCAGCAGCGCGTCGACGGCGCGGCGGCTCATCAGCCGGAAATCGCCGACATCGGCCGGCAGCTGCACGGGGCCGCCGATCCGGGCCATGACGCGGTAGAAGGCGTGCGCGGTGGCCTTCTTCAGCCAGCCTTCGCCCGCCCGGGACCGGCGCTGGGCATAGACGACGTCGAAGCCGCGCTGCCATCCGGCGAGGAGATCCGGGATCACCTCCGGCGGGTCCTGCAGGTCGATATCGATGACGATGACCGCCTCGGTGGCCTGCGCATGGTCCAGCCCGGCCGTCATCGCGGCCTCCTTGCCGAAATTGCGGGACAGGCGGACCACGGCGGCATTCGGGGCGCGCTGCTGCAGCGCGCGGAGAGCTGCGGCGCTGCCGTCGCGCGAACCGTCATCGACATAGACCACTTCCCAGGTCCAGCCGGCCGCATCCATCACCGCGGCAAGCCGGTGGTGGAAAACCTCGATCACCTCCTCCTCGTTGTAGAGCGGGACAACGACCGAGAGGGAGGGTGGCGTGTCGGAGGCAAATCTTTGGAGCGATGGTTGAATTTCGTCTGTGCGAAGCGACAGATCCATCGCTAGTTCCCCGTGACCCCAGGACCTCAGACAGCAAGGCTGCCGGCCTTCCTTGTAATCCGGTTAGTCCATTGTCAATATTGAACAGGCAACATGCTTGTTTCCCTGTCGGTTATGCTGAAGAATCACATTACCTATTCTTAAACTTATTTCATTCCGAAATTTCGATGAATTAGTGCGCCGGTGCTCCATTGCGCTGCTGACGCCTGCTACAGCAGCCAGGGCGAATCACCGGTCGCGACCACGGGCGAGGCGCCGCCGGCGAAGCCGCCTCCGGCCCGCCAGCCGGCATCCTCCCCGAGGCCATCGGCGACCCAGACGCCGCCCACCGGCTGATGCGCCAGGGACTCGCTGCCGAGGGCGAGATCGACGACGAGCTGGGCGCGGTTTTCCCCGGCCCCGAGACGTGCCAGCTCCTCGCTGAGTTCCGCCGTCGCCGGCGCGCGGCCGAGGGCATTCTGATAGAGGGTGGACAGGGCCGCCGCATCCCCGGTCGGCAGGGTCGCGAACCCCGCCAGCCCAGCCACGATCTCCACCCAGGGCTGCCCTGCCTCCGCCTGCGCCACCAGTCTCGCCAGCAACGCCGCATCGGCGGCATGGCCGGTAACCGCCTGCACGAGGGCGGCCGCCTGCACACCGTGCGAGGCCGTGCCGATATCCTGGAAGCCGTCGACGAACCGCACCCGGCTCACCTCGGGCAGGCGGACCTCGGTGCCGGTCTCCAAGGTGAGGTGCGGCTCATGGGCCACCGGCTGCTCCAGCGCGATGACCACCCGGCTCTCCCGCAGGGCGACCACCGTTTCCGCCGTGGCATGGGCGAAGCCGGCGCGCACCTCGCCCGATTGCAGCTCGGTGCCCTGCGCCGCCGGATCGGTCACCCGGATCTCGAGTATGAAGGCGGCGGATTGATGCCCGTCCGAGACCTCGATGATGAGCGGCCGCCTGGGCATGTCGTCGAGGCCGAGGCTGATGCCGGATTTCAGCCGCAGCTCGTTGCCGACCACCTCGAAGCGCCAAGCCTCGTCCTCGGGGAAGGAGAAGTGGAAGGGCCCGGCGCTGTCGGGATCGGTGACCGCCAGGGTGCCGATCGTGGCGCCGATGGCCCCGACCGTCACCCGGCCGCCGCTGACAAAGGCGAGCGCGGTCGGTGCCGCGTCATCGGCATCGAGGACGGCGACGCTGCGCCATGTCGGGTCGTCGAAGACCGATCCGTCGGCATAGGTGAAGCGCAGGCCGAGGCTGAGGACCGGGTCGCGCCCGGCGGCGAGCAGCGCTTCGAAATCCACCGCTGCGGCCGGCGCGATCGCCACGGCATCGAAGCCCGGCAGCAGGTTGGCGCTGAAGGCGAGCGCATCCGGCCCGGTAACCTCGACCGCCACCAGTCCCTGGAGGTCGCCGGCGAGCGAGAGGGTGGCCGCCCAGTCCAGCGGACCGCTACCCTCGACCAGGCTTGCCGGCAGGGTGCCCGAGACGAGCAGCGAACGTGCCATAGAATGATCTCTCCATGAGACGATCCCACGAAACGAGACATTCTATTAAATTCCGGTTAATCGAGAGACAGCGTCCCAGGGCAGGGGATGGTCGGGACGGCCTGACCGCGCCTTAGGCGAGGGCGCGTGCGGCCATCGCCAGCAGCACCAAGCCATTGAGCGCGAACAGCGCGCCGCCGAGGCGTCGCAGGCCGGCGCCCCATCGCCGGCCGAAGAACTGGCCGAGCAGCGCCACGCCGGCAAGCGCCGGCACGGTGCCGAGCACGAAGCCGAGCATCGCCAGGGCACCGCCGAGGGCGCTGCCGGCCGCCGCCGCCGCCGCCAGCGCCCCATAGAGCATCCCGCAGGGCAGGGCCGAGAGCAGCAGGCCGAGCAGCACGCCCCGCCAGCCCTGCGGCGCCGCCAGCAGCCAGCCGATCGGGCGCTGCCAGGATGACGCCAAGCCCGGCACGCTCCAACCCGGCCCGCTCCAGCCCGGCCGCGGCAGGGCCAGCCGCGGCAGGGCCAGCCCCAGCCGTGGCAGGGCCTGGGCCAGCATCAGCAGCGCCGCCAGGGCCAGCGGCAGGGCGAGGAGCCAGCGCATCCCGCTCGCCAGCGTCGCCAGCCCGGCCGCGCCGCCCGCCAGCGCGCCGAGCGCGCCGTAGCCGAGCATCCGTCCCGCCTGGTAAGGCAGCAGCGCCGCCCCGGCGAGCCGCCGCAGCCGGCCGCCCCCGGCGCCATGACCGGTCGCCGCCTGCGCCAGCACGAAGGGCGCACACATGGTCGCGCAATGTGTCAGCCCGCCCGCGAGGCCGGCGAGGAACAGCGCCGCGACCAGCGCCGGCACGCCGCCGGGCCCGAGCGCGGTCAGGTCGTGCAAGCAATCGGCAAGCATCGGGCCTCCTCGGCGGATCGGTGGCCAAGCCTGCTTAGCCCGGGCCGGCCGGCGGCGGATTGCGCCGGCGCAAATCCCTGGCCGGCCGGGACCCGATCCGCGCCAGAGCATTTTCCGTTCACCCGCGTTCACGGCAAACGCTCTATCCTGTTGTTTTCAGAGCATCTTCTCCCGTTCGAATGTTTCCACTCGAACAGGATCTGCTCTAGGCTCCGTGGACAAGAACCACCATCGGAGGAACCGCATGACCCGCCTGACGCTCGCCGCCGCGGCGCTTGCCCTCGCCATGCCGGCCGCTCCGGCTCTGGCGCAGCAGCCGAGCCCGCAGATGAGCTTCTTCATCACCAGCGCCAATCCCGGCAAGGGCGGCGACCTTGGCGGCCTGGCCGGCGCGGATGCGCATTGCCAGGCCCTCGCCCAGGCCGCCGGCGCCGGCAACCATCGCTGGCACGCCTATCTCAGCACCCAGGGCGATGGGGCGGTGAATGCCCGCGACCGCATCGGCCGCGGCCCCTGGCGCAATGCCAAGGGCGAGGTGGTGGCGGACAGCCTGCAGGAATTGCACGACGGGGCGCCGAAGCTGACCAAGCAGACCGCCCTGACCGAGCGCGGCGCGGTGGTGAACGGCCGCGGCGACACGCCCAACATGCACGACATCCTCACCGGCTCGCAGCCCGACGGCGCCGCCTTCGCCGCCGGCGAGGACCGCACCTGCCGCAACTGGACCAGCGGCGATGCCGGCTCGGCCATGCTCGGCCATAGCGACCGCATCGGGCTGAACGACTCGCCGCCGATGAAATCCTGGAATTCCTCGCATCCCTCGCGCGGCTGCAACATGGAGGCGCTGAAGGCGACCGGCGGCGCCGGGCTGCTCTACTGCTTCGCGGCCAACTGACGACCGCCCTGGCAACGCCGGCGCCGTTGGCCTTCGGCGCCAGCGGGCCTACATCCCGGGGATGCGCCAGCTTCCCCTCGCAGTCACCATGGGCGAGCCCGCCGGCATCGGCGGCGAGATCGCCGTCGCCGCCTGGCAGGCCCTGCGCGAAAGCGGGCCTGCCTTCTTCCTCATCGACGACGCGACGCGGCTGCGGGGCGCGCCGATCCATCGCATCCAGGCGCCCGAGCAGGCCCTGGCCGCCTTCCAGGCGGCGCTGCCCGTCCTGCACCGGCCCCTGCCCCGGCCGGCGGTGCCCGGCCGGATCGATCCCGCCAATGCGCCCGCCGTGATCGCCGCCATCGACGAGGCGGTGGCGCTGGCCAGGGCCGGCCGGGCGGGCGGCATCGTCACCAACCCGATCCAGAAATCCGCCCTCTACGCCGCCGGCTTCGCGCATCCCGGCCATACCGAATACCTCGCCGAGATCGCCGGCACCGGCATCCCGCCCGTGATGCTGCTCGCCTGCCCGGAGCTGCGCGTCGTGCCGGTGACGATCCATGAGCCGCTGCGCCAGGCGATCGCCCGCCTCACGCCCGAGCTCATCATCGAGACGGCGCGGCTGACGGCCGCCGGGTTGCGGCAGGATTTCGGCATCGCCGCGCCGCGGCTCGCCATCGCCGGGCTCAACCCGCATGCCGGGGAGGATGGCGCGCTCGGCACCGAGGACCGCGACATCGTCGCCCCGGCCGTCGCCGCGCTGCGCGCCGAGGGCATCGATGCGCGCGGCCCCATCCCGCCCGACACCATGTTCACCGCCAAGGCGCGGCCGGGCTACGACGTGGCGCTCGGCCTTTATCACGACCAGGCGCTGATCCCGATCAAGACGCTCGATATGGCGGGCGGGGTGAATGTCACGCTCGGCCTGTCCATCGTCCGCACCAGCCCGGACCATGGCACCGCCCTCGACATCGCCGGCACCGGCCGCGCCGATCCGGGCAGCCTGATCGCCGCCATCCGCCTCGCCGCCGCGATCGCCGCCAACCGCCGCGCCGCCACCTGAGCCGCCGCCATATCCGGGACGCCAGCCGATGCGCCTTTCCGTCAACATCGACCACGTGGCCACGCTGCGCAATGCGCGCGGCGGGGGGTTCCCCTGCCCGGTCGCGGCGGCGCGGACCGCCATGGAGGCCGGCGCCGACGGCATCACCATGCATCTGCGCGAGGACCGGCGGCATATCCGCGACCGCGACCTCGAACGCGTCGCCGCCGAGGTCGAGACGCGGCTGAACCTCGAGATGGCGGCGACCGGGGAGATGGTCGGCATCGCCACGCGGCTGTGCCCGCCCGCCTGCTGCCTGGTGCCGGAGAAGCGGCAGGAGCTGACCACCGAGGGCGGGCTCGACGTGCTCGGCGCCGGGCCGGCCCTGGCCGAGGCGGTGCGGCGGCTGGCCGGCGCGGGGATCGAGGTCTCGATCTTCATCGAGCCCGATCCGCGGCAGATCGAGGCGGCGGCGCGGCTCGGCGCCCAGGCGATCGAGCTGCATACCGGCGCCTATGCCGATGCACCCGCGGCGGCGCGCGGCCCGATCCTGGCGCGGCTGCAGGCCGGCGCGGCGGCGGCGGCGGCGGCCGGGCTGCACTGCCATGCCGGGCACGGCCTCACCTATGAGACGGTGGGTGCCATCGCCCGCATGCCGCAGGTCTCCGAGGTCAGCATTGGGCATTTCCTGATCGGCCAGAGCGTCTTCGAGGGCTTGCCGGCGGTGGTGCGGCGCTTCAAGGCGTTGATCGCGGCCGAGCGGTAGCGGCTGCCGGCACGCCGCGGCATCGGGCATGATGCCGCCCGACAGGCCCGAGGGAGAAAGCATGCGCCCGCTCGAATTCGGTTGGTACCTGCCGAGCAACGGCGACACCACCTGCTACGGCGAGGGCGCCGCCACCGTGCCGCCCGGCACGCCGATGTTCGACCGCGTGGTCGCCGCCGCCGAGGCAGCGGGCTTCGAATACATGCTGGTGCCGGTCGCCGGCCCCTGCTGGGAGGCCTGGGTCACCACCGCCTTCATGGCCGGCCGCTCCTCCAGCATCCGCATGCTGGTCGCGGCGCGGCCGGGCTACATCAACCCGGTGATGCTGGCGAAGATGGTCACCACCTTCGACCAGCTCACCGGCGGCCGCATCGCGGTGAACCTCATCGCCGGTCAGTCCGAGGCGGAGAACGCCGCCGACGGCATCCGCTACGGCAAGGAGGAGCGCTACGCCCTGATGGCGGAGGAGGTCGCCATCCTGAAGGCGCTCTGGACCGCGGGCGGCCCGCTCGACTGGGAGGGACGCTTTCACACGCTCCGGGGCGCCCGAGTGCAGCCTCCCCCTTTCCAGCGGCCGCATCCGCGCTTCTATCTCGGCGGCGGCTCGCGCCAGGCCTGGGAGATCTCGGCCGCGCATGCCGATGTGCATCTCTTCTGGGGCGACCGGCCGGAGGCGATCACCGCGCAGATGGCCGAGATCCGCGCCCTGGCCCGCGCTGCCGGGCGGGAGGCGGCGCTCGGCTTCGGCATGCGGCTGCAGATCATCTGCCGCGAGACGGAGGCCGAGGCCTGGGCGGCGGCGGCGGAGCTGGTGCGCGGCGTCGATGAGGACCGCAGCGCCGCGGTGCGGGCCAATGTGGCGAATTCGGTCGCCAACCAGCGGGTGCAGGCGCTGCTGCGCGAGACGCGGGACGAGGAACGCGCGGGGCTGATCGCGCCCAATCTCTGGGCCGGGCTGGCGCGGGCGCGGCAGGGGGCGGGCGTCGCGGTGGTCGGCGATCCGGCGCAATGCGCCGCCGTGCTGCAGCGCTTCATCGATATCGGCTGCCACAGCTTCTGCCTCTCCGGCTACCTGCATGACGAGGAGGCGACGCGCTTCGGGCGCTGGGTGAAGCCGATCCTGCTGGAGCGCAATGCCGGGCGGATGCGCGCCGCGTGATACTGGCGCCGCATGCTCCGTGACGATTGGATGGCATTTGCCGGTCATCCGCTTGCCGTCCCGGCCGGCGCGGCGTAGCGCTGCCGGCGGGCAGCGGGGGCTTGCATGGACGCGCGCTACGACTGCGCCATCCTCGGCGCCGGAATTCTCGGCCTCGCGCATGCGCTGGCCGCGCATCGCGCCGGCTTCCGCACCATCGTCATCGAGCGCGAGGCGGCGGCGGTCGGCGCCTCCATCCGCAATTTCGGCTTCATCACCGTCACCGGCCAGGAGGCGGGGGAGTGCTGGCGCCGCGCCCGCCGCAGCCGCGAGGTCTGGGCCGAGGTGGCGCCGGCGGCGGGCATCCCCATCCTGCAGCGCGGCCTGCTCTTCGCCGCCCTCCGGACGGAGGCGCTGGCCTGCCTCGAGGAATTCGCCGCCGGCCCGATGGGCGAGGGCTGCCGGATGCTGCGCGCCGCCGAGGCTGCGCGCGGCGGCGCGCTGCGCCCCGACCTCGCCGGCGCGCTGTGGAGCCCGCATGAGCTGCGCGTGGAAAGCCGCGAGGCCATCCCGCGCCTCGCCGCCTGGCTGGAGGCGCGGGGCGTCGTCTTCCGGCGCCGCACCGCGGCGACGGGCATCGAGCCCGGACGGCTGCTGACCACCGCCGGCCCTGTCGCGGCCGACCGCATCATCCTTTGTCCCGGCCCCGACCTCCGCAGCCTCTGCCCTGAGATCTTCGCCCGCCGCGGCGTGACGCTGTGCAAGCTGCACATGCTGCGCGTCGCCGCGCCGGGTTTCGCGCTGCCGGCGCCGGTGATGAGCGATCTCGGCCTGCTGCGCTATCTCGGCTACCGCGACTGCCCCTCCCTGCCCCGCCTCGCGGCGCGGCTGCGCGCCGAGCAGGGCGCCGAGCTTGGCCATGGCATCCACCTGATCGCGGTGCAGGGCGCGGATGGCTCGCTGGTGGTCGGCGACAGCCATCACTACGCGGACAGCCACGATCCCTTCCAGCCGCGCGCGGTGGACGACCTCATCCTCGGCGAGCTCTCGGCGGTGCTCGACCTCCCCCGGCCGGAGGTGGTGGAGCGCTGGATCGGCCTCTACCCCTCCGGCCCCGACACCGCCTTCTTCGAGAGCCCGATGCCGGGCGTCATGCTCGTCTCCGTCACCAGCGGCACCGGCGCGAGCACCGCCTTCGGCTTGGCCGAGGAGGTCTTCACCGGTTGGGAGTCCATGGCATGAACGACGATTGGCGCCGCCCCTATCGGGGCCCGGTGAAGGCGGTGGTGCTGGACTGGGCCGGCACCGTGCTCGACCATGGCAGCCAGGCGCCGATGGGCGCCTTCGTCCGCGCCTTCGCCAAGTTCGGCATCGAGATCTCCATCACCGATGCGCGCGGCCCGATGGGCATGGCCAAGGCCGACCATATCCGCGCCGTCGGCCGCGCGGTGAACGCCGCCTGGCGCGCCCGGCATGGCCGCGACTTCGGCGAGGCGGATGTGCAGACGATCTTCGAGGTGTTCGAGCCGATGAACATCGCCGCGGTGCGCGACCATGCGGCGCTGATCCCCGGCGTGGCGTCAGCCCTCGCGGCGCTCGCCGCGCGCGGCATCCGCATCGGCTCGACCACCGGCTATACGAGGCCGATCATGGCCGAGCTGGCGCCGCTCGCCGCGGCGCAGGGCTTCGTGCCGGAGGTGACGGTCTGCGCCGGCGACCTCGCCGCCGGCCGGCCGGCGCCCTTGCAGATGTGGCTGGCCATGGCGCAACTCGGCGTCTGGCCTGCCGCCGCGGTGGTGAAGGTGGACGACACCCCGCCCGGCATCGGCGAGGGCCGCGCCGCCGGCTGCTGGACGGTGGGCGTGGCGCTGACGGGCAACATCGCCGGGCTCTCGGCCGGGGCGCTGGCGGCCCTGCCGGAGGCGGAGCGGGCGGCGCTGCGGGCGGGCGCGACGGAGGAATTGCAGGCGGCCGGGGCGCATTGCGTCATCGACAGCGCCGCCGAGCTGCCGCGGGCCATCGAGGCAATCGAGGCGCGGCTGGCGGAGGGCGAGACGCCGCTCAGCCCACCGGCATGAAGTCGTAGCTGCCGACGCCCTGCAGGATGGCGAAGCGGCAGCGGCCGCCCTCCTTGCCGGTCACGCGATGTGCCATGCGCGCCGGCACCGCATGCATCTGGCCGGGCTGCAGCTCGATCCTCGCCGTCGGGGCGCGGGTCTCGATCACCATTGGCCCGTCCATGCACCAGAAGGTGTCTGTCACCTCGCTGTGCCAGTGCCAGGGCACCTCCTGCCCGGCGGCGAGGGTGAGGATCTGCATGCGCAGCCCCGGCGCCTCGGCGATGAGCTCGCGCCGTTCCAGCGGATAGGTTCCGGCCTTCGCCATCCCTCTTGCCTCCCTCATGGCCCAGGTGGATGCAGCCTCTGCCAGTGGCGCGCGATATCGGCGCGGCGGCAGACCCAGACATCCGGGTGGCGCGCCACATGGTCGAGGAAGCGTTCCAGCGCCGCGGCGCGGGCCGGGCGGCCGGTGATGCGGCAATGCAGCCCGACCGACATCATCTTCGGCGTCCGCGCGCCCTCGCGGCGGAGGAAGTCGAAGGCATCGGTCAGGTGCCGGGTGAAG
Organism: Roseicella sp. DB1501; assembly: GCF_013112485.1. Taxonomy (GTDB): domain Bacteria; phylum Pseudomonadota; class Alphaproteobacteria; order Acetobacterales; family Acetobacteraceae; genus Paracraurococcus. The sequence continues at coordinate 157,953 of NZ_JABFHG010000009.1, read as the reverse complement.
CCGTCATTCGCGGTGAAGCCGGGCGGCACCGTGAATTTCATGTCGTTGTTGTCGAGGGTGTAGGGGATGACCAGCAGCGGCTTCCCCGCCGCCTGCACGTAATAGGGCAGGTCGTCGGCATAGCTGTCGCTGTCATAGAGGAAGCCGCCATGCTCGGCGACCAGGCGACGGGTGCGCAGGCTGATCCGGCCGGTATACCAGCCGACCGGCGGCTGGCCGCAGAGCCGGGCGATGGTGTCGTGGCAGCGGGCGATCTCCTCGCGTTCCACCGCCTCCGGCACGCTGCGGTAGTCGATCCAGCGCCAGCCATGCGAGGCGACCTCGTGCCCCTGCTCGGTGAAGGCGCGGGCCACGGTCGGGTTGAGCTCCAGCGCCCGGCCAACGCCGTAGATCGTCAGCGGCAGGCTGCGCTCGGCGAAGAGGCGGAGGATGCGCCAGACCCCGGCGCGGGCGCCGTAGTCGAATTGCGTCTCGGTCGAGAGGTCGCGCTCCGCCCGCGGCGTGCCGCCCAGCACCTCGTGCAGGTAGATCTCGCTGTGGGGATCGCCATTGAGGACGGTGTTCTCGCCGCCCTCCTCGTAGTTCAGCACGAAGGAGAGGGCGAGGCGGGCGCCGTCGGGCCATTGCGGGTCTGGCGGGTTGGCGCCGTAGCCAAGGAAGTCGCGGGGGTGCTCGGTCTCGGCGGCGAGGATGGGGGCGGACATGCCGCAGCCTGTCGCCCCCAACCATCCACGGTCAAGCCGGCAGCGAGGCGCCGCCGGCCAGCCGGTTCATATCAACGGCCCTCAAACGCCGGGCGCAAACCTCCGGTTTGCTTGGCTCCGCGGCACAAGCCGCGGGCCCCGTCCGGAGCCTCGGACCGGTCAGGCGACCGGTCCGCTGGCATCAGTTCTTCGCCTTGTCGACCAGGGCGTTCTGCTTGATCCAGGGCATCATCGCCCGGAGCTTCTCGCCCACCTCCTCGATCGGGTGTTCGGCCAGGCGGCGGCGGGTCGCCTTGAAGCTCGCCTGGTTCACCCGGTTCTCCAGCATCCAGTCGCGGGCGAACTTGCCGGACTGGATGGTCTCCAGCGCTTCCTTCATCGCCTTCTTGGTCTCGGCGGTGACGATCTTCGGGCCCGTCACATACTCGCCGTACTCGGCGGTGTTGGAGATCGAGTAGTTCATGTTAGCGATGCCGCCCTCGTAGATGAGGTCGACGATCAGCTTCACCTCGTGCAGGCACTCGAAATAGGCCATCTCCGGGGCATAGCCAGCCTCGACCAGCGTCTCGAAGCCGGCCTTGATGAGCTCGACCAACCCGCCGCAGAGCACGGTCTGCTCGCCGAAGAGGTCGGTCTCGCACTCCTCCTTGAAGGTGGTCTCGATGACGCCGGCGCGGCCGCCGCCGATGGCGCTGGCATAGGAGAGGGCGATCTCAAGCGCGTTGCCCGAGGGGTTCTGCGCCACCGCGACCAGGCAGGGCACGCCGCCGCCGCGCTGGTACTCGCTGCGCACGGTGTGGCCCGGGCCCTTCGGCGCGATCATGAAGACATCGAGGTCGGGGCGCGGGTCGAGCAGGTTGAAGTGGACGTTCAGCCCATGCGCGAAGGCGAGCGCCGCGCCTTCCTTCATGTTGCCGTGCAGCTGCTCGCGGTAGAGGTCGCCCTGCAGCTCGTCCGGCGTCAGCACCATGACGACATCGGCCCATTTCGCCGCCTCGGCAGGCGTCATCACCTTGAAGCCGGCCGCCTCGGCCTTCTTCCAGGAGCCGCCCTGGCGCAGGCCGATCGCCACGTCCTTCGCGCCGCTGTCGCGCAGGTTCATCGCATGCGCGTGCCCCTGGCTGCCGAAGCCGATGATGGCGACCTTCTTCGCCTTGATCAGGTTCACATCCGCGTCGCGGTCGTAGTACACGCGCATGGCTGCGCTTCTCCTCTCTCTCTGGATTCTTCGGTCAGGCCAGCAAACCACCGGCGCCGCGGGCGATGCCCACCACGCCGGTCCGGGAAATCTCCTTCAGCCCGATCGGCCGCATCAGCGCGATGAAGGCGTCGAGCTTGTCGCCCGCGCCCGTCATCTCGAAGACCAGGCTCTCCGTCGTCGCATCCACGACGCGGGCGCGGAAGGCGTCGGCGAGGCGGAGCGCCTCCGAGCGGTGCTCGCCCTTCCCCACCACCTTGATCAGCATCATCTCGCGCGCGAGATGCGGCCCCTCCAGCGTCAGGTCGGCCACCTTGTGCACCGGCACCAGCCGGTCGAGCTGCGCCTTGATCTGCTCGATCACCATGTCGGTGCCGGAGGTGACGATGGTGATGCGCGACAGCCGGCGCCCCTCATCGACCGGCGCCACGGTCAGGCTCTCGATGTTGTAGCCGCGGCCGGAGAACAGGCCGACGACGCGCGCCAGGATGCCGGCCTCGTTCTCGACGAGCACGGCGATGGTCGCGTTGCGGAAGGTGGTGTCGCTGGGATCGGGCATCGGGGCATCACGCGCAGGGGGGATGGGCGCAGGGAGAGATACGCAGGGCCGCCATAGCCGCCCCGCGGGAGAGTGGAAAGATCGGCCTGGCCTCAGACCAGGACCTTGCCCTCATCCGTTACCCCGGCGACGCCGCCGCTCTGCCCGGCGCCGAGGATCATCTCGTTATGCGCCGCGCCCGAGGGAATCATCGGGAAGCAGTTCTCGTCCTTGGCCACCGCGATATCGGCGATGACCGGCCCCGGATGCGCCAGCATCTCGCGGATGCCGGCGTCGAGATCCTCGGCGCGGGTCACCCGGATGCCATGCGCGTGGAAGCTCTCGGCCAGCTTGACGAAATCCGGCAGCGCCGCCGAGTAGCTCTCCGAGTAGCGGGAGCCGTGCAGCAGCTCCTGCCACTGCCGCACCATGCCCATGTATTCGTTGTTCAGGATGAAGATCTTCACCGGCAGCCGGTACTGCGCCAGCGTCCCCATCTCCTGAATGTTCATCAGGATGCTGGCCTCGCCGGCGATGTCGATGACCAGAGCATCCGGATGCGCGATCTGCACGCCCATGGCCGAGGGCAGGCCGTAGCCCATGGTGCCGAGCCCGCCCGAGGTCATCCAGCGGTTCGGCTTCTCGAAGCCGAAATACTGCGCCGCCCACATCTGGTGCTGGCCCACTTCCGTGGTGATGTAGGTGTCGCGGCCGAGCTCGCGCGTCATCTCGTAGAGGCGGCGCACGGCGTGCTGCGGCTTGATGATGCTGCCCTGCTGGACATAGCCGAGGCACTGCTTGGCGCGCCAGGCATCGATCTGCCGCCACCAGGCGGCCAGCGCCGCCTTGTCCTGCGCCGCGTCATCCTCCTTCCAGGCCTCGATCAGCGCCTGCAGCACGCGCCCGGCATCGCCGACGATGGCGACGTCCACCGGGACGTTCTTGTTGATGGAGGAAGGATCGATATCGGCGTGGATCTTCTTCGAGGCCGGGGAGAAGGCGTTCAGCCGCCCGGTCACCCGGTCGTCGAAGCGGGCGCCGATGTTCAGCATGACGTCGCAGCCATGCATGGCGAGATTCGCCTCGTAGGTGCCGTGCATCCCCAGCATGCCGAGGAATTGCGGGTCGCTCGCCGGGCAGGCGCCGAGGCCCATCAGCGTGTTCGTGCAGGGCATGCCGGTCATGCGCACGAACTCGGTCAGCAGGCGCGAGGCCTCCGGCCCGGCATTGATGACGCCGCCGCCGGAATAGAGGATCGGCCGCTTCGCGCCCTTCAGCAGCGCCACCGCCTCGCGGATCGCCCCGGCCTCCGGCTCGGTCTGCGGCCGGTAGCTGCGATGCGGCGCCTGCGGCGCCTCCTGGTAGGTGCCCTTGCCGATCAGGATGTCCTTCGGCAGGTCGATCACCACCGGGCCGGGCCGCCCGGCCCTTGCCACGTAGAAGGCCTCGTGCACCGTCGCGGCGAGCTTGCCGATGTCCTTGACCAGGTAGTTGTGCTTGGTCGCGGGCCGGGTGATGCCGGTGGTGTCGGCCTCCTGGAAGGCGTCGTTGCCGATCAGATGCGTCGGCACCTGGCCGGTCAGGCAGACCACCGGCACGGAATCCAGCAGCGCATCCACCAGCCCGGTCACCGCATTGGTGGCGCCGGGGCCGGAGGTGACCAGCACGCAGCCCACCTTGCCGGTGGAGCGGGCATAGCCCTCGGCGGCATGCACCGCCGCCTGCTCGTGCCGCACCAGGATGTGGCGGATGGCGTTCTGCTGGAACAGCGCGTCGTAGAGCGGCAGGACGGCGCCGCCCGGATAGCCGAAGATGACCTCTACGCCGTTCTCCTTCAGCGCCTGCAGGACGATCTCCGCACCGGTCATGGTGCGGGCCTCGGTCTGGGTCTGGAGGGTGGCGGACATGGGGTCTTCCTTGACAATGCTTCGCCCGCCGGGACGTGCCCGGCCAAGGCGAGGGCCGGTTCCCTACGCCCCCTGCCGCGCTGCGTCAACGCACAGCTTGAACAAACGCGAAGATTTGGGGCGCGTCACTTTCCTGAAATTGCGTCGGATCCTGGATCCGCGCATGGATGCTATGCGTCAGCGGCGGATCGGCCGGCTCGGAGAGGCGATGATGCCGAAACCAGGTGGCCTGCCGCTTGGTGTAGCGCGCCGTGTTCAGGATCGCCCGCCGGCGCGCTTCGGCCAGCGGCAGCCGCCCGGCCAGCATTGCCAGCAGCTCCGGCACGCCATGCGCCCGCATCGCCGGCAGCGCCGGGTCGAGGCCCTGGGCGCCGAGCGCCCGCACCTCCTCGAGCGCCCCGGCCGCCAGCATGGCGTCGAACCGCGTCTCGATCGCCGCCCGCAACGCCTCCCGCGGCGGGTCGAGCAGCAGCGCGGCGAAGCGCCAGGGCGCCTTGCCGCTATGCGCCCCCTGCCTTTGCCAGGCGAGCAGGCCGCGCCCGGTGCCGCGCCACACCTCATAGGCGCGGGCGATGCGCTGGCTGTCGCCCGGGCGCAGCACCGCCGCCGTTTCAGGATCGACCGTGGCGAGGCGGGCATGCAGGGCCGGCGCGCCAAGCGCGGCCAGCAGGTCGCGCGCCTCCGCCCGCGCCGGGGCGGGCACCGGCGGGATGTCGGACAGTCCCTCGGTGAGCGAGAGGAAATAGAGACCGGTGCCGCCGCAGAGGATCGGCAGCCGCCCCGCCGCCCGCGCCGCCGCCATCTCGGCCAGCGCCGCCCCGCGCCACCAGGCGACGCTCGCCGCCTCGGCCGCCGGCCGCACGCCATAGAGCCGGTGCGGCGCCCGCGCCTCCTCGGCCGGCGTCGGCCGCGCCGTCAGTACCCGCAATTCCCGGTAAAGCTGCATGGAATCGGCATTGATCACGACGCCGCCCAGCCGCTCCGCCAAGCCGAGGGCGAGGGCCGATTTGCCGCTCGCGGTCGGGCCGGCGACGATCAGTGCGCGCGGCAGAGCCGCATCCTCCGGCGATTGCGTCATGCACCGGGCCTTGCGATAGAGCGGGCCGCCGCGGAGGCCGTCCCAACGGCCCGCATCCCCCACCAGCCCCGCCACCAGCCCCACCACCAGCCATAGGGCGCCGCATGTCCCAGATCCTCACCCTCGTCGCGCCCAAGGGCGGCCTGGACCCGGCGTTGCTGCCGCGCCTCCGCGATGCCCTGCAAGGGCTCGGCGCCGGCATCGGGGCGGTGGACTGGCTGGCGCCGGAGGAGGCGGCCGACCTGCCCTTCGACGGCCTCGCCGCCGAGCAGGCCGTCGCTGCCGCCGGAAGGGCGCTCGACGGCGCCCCGGTAGACGCCATCGCCGTGCCGGCGGAGGGCCGCCGCAAGCGGCTGCTGCTGGCCGACATGGACAGCACCATCGTCACCAGCGAGACGCTGGACGAGATCGCCGCCTATGCCGGGCTGAAGGAGGAGATCGCCGCCATCACCCGGCGCTCGATGAATGGCGAGCTGGATTTCCGCCAAGCCCTGATCGAGCGGGTCGGCATGCTGAAGGGCCTGCCCGTGGCGGCGCTGGAGCGCACCTGGGAGGCGACGGCGCTGACCCCCGGGGCGCGCGAGCTGGTGGCGACGATGCGGGCGAACGGCGCCCATTGCGCGCTGGTCTCGGGCGGCTTCACCTTCTTCACCGGCCGCGTGGCGGCGCTGGTCGGCTTCCATGCGCATTACTCCAACACGCTCGAGATCGCCGATGGCCGGCTGACCGGCAAGGTGGGCGAGCCGATCCTCGACCGCGACGCCAAGCTCGCCACGCTGAAGCGGCTGGCGGCGGAGCTGTCCCTGCCGCTGACGGCGGCGCTGACGGTCGGCGACGGCGCCAACGACCTCGCCATGATCCAGGCGGCCGGGCTCGGCGTCGCCTTCCGCGCCAAGCCGGTGGTGGCCGCCGCCGCCCGCGCCCGGCTGGAGCATGCCGATCTGCGCGCCCTGCTCTTCGTCCAGGGCTACCGGGCGGCCGAGATCCAGGGCGGCTGACGGCGGGGGCGGTCAGGCCTCGCCCTGCCGCGCCGCGCCGCGCCACAGCACCTGCCGCGCCGGCAGGGAGAGCACGCAGCGCAGCCCCGGCGCGTCCCAGTGCATCTCCAGGCTGCCCTGGAGCTGCCGCACCACGGTGCTCTGGATCAGGCTGCTGCCGAAGCCGCGCCGGGCCGGCGGCGCCGCGACGGGCGGGCCGCCGCTCTCCTGCCAGACCAGCGTCAGGCCGCCGCTGCCGGGGTCCTTCGCCCAGAGGATGGCGACGCGCCCCTCCGGTACGGAGAGCGCCCCGTATTTCGCCCCGTTGGTCGCCAGCTCATGGATCGCCATGGCGACCGGCTGGGCCGCGTCGGGGGCGAGGCCGACCAGCGGCCCCTCGATCTGCACCGCCGCCTCCGAGCCGGCGCCGCGATAGGCGGCGAGTTCCTCGACCAGCAGCTCCCGCAGGTCGGCGCCGTTCCAGCGCTCCCGCGCCAGCAGCGTATGGGCCAGCGCCATGGCGGCGATGCGGCCCTTCACCGCCGTCTTGAAGGCCGTGGGCTCCTCGGTGCGGGTCAGGGTGATCACGGATTGCACCACGGCGAGCGCGTTCTTGGCGCGGTGATCGACCTCGCGCGCCAGCAGCAGCTTCGCCTCCTCCGACCGCTTGCGCTCGGTGATGTCGACGGCCGAGGCGATCAGATGGGTGACGCGCCCCTCGGTATCGCGCAGCGGCGCGATCTGCGCATCGAGGACCACGCGGGCCTCGCCGCCCATCTGCGCCTCGGTGTCGAAGCGCGTCGCCTCGCCCGCCAGCGCCCGGGCGCAAGCCTCGCGCACCCGCAGGGCGACGGCCGGATCGAAGGACCACCAGGGCGTCTCCCAGAAGGGCCGGCCGAGCACCGCCTCGCGCGACAGGCCGGCCGCCTCCAGCGGCGCCCGGTTGGCGTCGAGCAGCGTGCCGTCCGGCGCCAGCACCCCGATATAGGCAAAGATGTTGTCGAGCACCTGCCGCAGCATCGCCTCGCTGCCGCGCACCGCCGCCTCGGCCGCGACCCGCTCGGTCACGTCGCGCACCAGCACCGCCACCCGATCCGGCCCGGGCCTGTAGAGTCGGGTGCTCAGCCAGCGCCGGCCGAGCGGGGTCTGCCCCTCCACCGCCGCCGGCTCGCCGGTCTCCGCGGTGCGGACATGCACGTCGAACCACTGCGCCGTCATCTCCGGGAAGAGCGCGCGCATGCCCTGCCCGATCGCGGCGGGCGGTATCCGGCCGGTGACCCGGTGCACCGCCTCGTTGCACTCCAGCAGCCGGAAATCGGCGATGGCGCCCGCCCCGTCGCGCACCGCCTCCCAAAGCGCGAACCCCTCCTCCATGCGGGCGAACAGGGTGCGGTAGCGCGCCTCGCTCGCGGCCAGCGCCTCGCGCGCCTGCCGCTCGCTGTCGACATCGACGAAGGCGGTGACGCCGCCGACCAGCTCCCCGACCTCGTTGCGGACCGGCCGGCCCATGATGCGCATCCAGGCCTGACTGCCGTCACCGCGCCGGACCTGCGCCTCGATGCTGGGATTCTCCTCCCCCGCGAGCAGCATGCGGGCGAGCGGGTATTCGTGCTCCTGCAGCGGGCTGCCATCGGCATGGCAGGCGCTCCAGTCCTCGGCGCCGCGCAGCGCCGGGACGCGCAGCAATTGCTCGGCATAGCGGTTGCCGCCGCTGATCCGGCCGGAGGGCAGCTCGGTCATCACCAGGCCGACCGGCACGGTCTCGACGATGGTGCGCAGCCGCGCCTCGCTCGCGGCCAGCGCCCGCTCGGAGGCCACCCGGTCCGTCACGTCGCGCAGGATGCCGGTGACGAAGCGGCGGCCCGCCATCTCGAAGCTGCAGACCGAGGCCTCAACCGGGAATTCGCTGCCATCCGCTCGCACCGCCATGAGCGTGCGCCCGGGCGTCATGGGGTGCATCATCGGCGCGGCGGCCCGGCGGGCGAGGCGCGCACCGTGCTGCGCCGCCTCGGCGGGCGGCATCAGCATGCCGAGATCCTGCCCGAGCATCGCCTCCGCCCCGGGATAGCCGAACATGCGGATGGCGGCCCGGTTGACCGAGACGATCTCCCCCTCGATGCCGGCCACGACGATGGCGTCCAGCGCGGAATCCACCACCGAGCGCAGCCGCGCCTCGCTCTCGCGCTGCGCCTCGGCGGCTTCCATCGGCGCGGTCACGTCGCGGGCCAGGGTCAGCACGCGGAGCGCGCGGCCATCGGCGGCCCGCTCCGCGACCGTGCTGCGGAAGGACATCCACCGCCAGGCCTCGCCGACGCGGATGCGGAAATCGGCCGCCAGCAGCCCGGCGCCGCCGCCGGCGATGGCGGTGCGCCAGGCATCGCGCCGGGCCCGGTCCTCGGGGTGCACCGCCGCCTCCCAGGCGGCGAATTCCGGCCCGTCATAGGACAACCAGACCTCGGCCGGCAGCATCCCGCCCACCACCGCGGCGGCCTGCGGATCAAGCCGCAGGCGGTTGCGCCCCAACGCCTCCTCCCACAGGCCGAGGCCGACGCCCTCCAGCGCCAGGCGCAGCCGGGCCTCGCTCTCGGCGAGCGCCTGCCGCGCCGCCTGCAGCGCCGTGACGTCGGCGAGGCTCTCGACCACCGCCAGGGGCCGGCCGCCGGCATCGCGCCGCAGCGCCTTATGGGCAAGGACGATCGCCATGCTGCCGTCGCGCCGCCGTTGCCGCAGCTCGCCCTGCCAGGTGCCGTCGCGCTCCAGCGCCGCCGCGATCTCCGCCTGCGGCACCGGGAAGTCGGTGCCGAGCAGCGCATGCGCGGGCTGCCCGAGCGCCTCAGCTGCGGTCCAGCCATAGAGGCGCTCGCAGCCCTTCGACCAGAAGCGGATCGTGCCGTCGACCTCGCGCGCCATGAAGGCGGCGAGGTCGAGGGTCGAGAACAGGTCCTGCAGCCGGGCCGCGTTCTCGGCCCGCGCCGCCGCATGCATGCGGTCCTCGGTGACATCGAGGCAGCTGCCGGCGATGCGGCGGACCCGGCCGGCCGCGTCGAATTCCGGGACGCCGCATTGCTCGACCAGCCGCAGGCTGCCATCCGGCCGGCGGATCCGGTGCTCGAGCCGGCAGGGCTCGCCATCCTGCAGCACCTGGCGCAGGGCGGCGCGGAGGCGCGGCCGCTCGGCGCTCGGCACCGCGGCGAGAAAGAGCGCCGCCGAGACCGTGGCATGGCCGGGCGCGAGGCCGAAGATGCGGCGCGTCTCCTCCGTCCAGCGCAGCCGGGCGGAATCGAGGTCGCCGGTCCCGGTCAGTTCCAGCGTCCAGCCGCCCGCCCCGGTGAGGCGCTGCGCCGCGGCGAGCATCGCCATGGCCTCGGCCTGCGCCGCCCGGCCTTGCTGCCCGGCCTCGGCCTGCTGGTCGAGCGCCGCTCCGGCGGCGGCGAGGCCCTGGCGCAGCGCTTCGAACTCGGCGACCGGCAGGGCCGGCAGCGCGGTCCGTGATGCGCCGCGGCCATCGCTCGCAGGGGTCAGACCGCGGGCCGCGGCTGCGAGCTGCGCCGCTGGCCTGACCAGCCCGCCCGCGAGATGCCAGCAGGCCAGGCCAGCCCCCAGCAGCGCCAAGCCGAGACCGGCGGCGAGTTGCGCCGCCGGCCGTAACCAGGCCTCCCGACGGGCAAGCTCGGAAGCATCGAGCAGCACAGTCCAGCCGGGGGCGGCCGGCAGCTCGGCCAGGGCGGCGATGCGGTCCCGGCCCTCGGCATCGCGGCGCGGCACGAGGCGGACCGCCGAGCCGCGCCGTTGCGGCGAGCCCGGCCGCGCCGGCAGCGCCGGCACGGGGCCGAGCATGGCGGGATCGGTGCGGAGGAAGAGCGTGCCGGCGGCATCGGCCAAGCCGGCCGCCAGCCCCGCCCCCGGCATCGCCGCCCCGAGGGCGGACCGGAGCACCGCCTCAAGCGCCTCCAGGTCGAGCTGGCCGGCGACGGCAAGCGCCGTCGCGCCATCGCTCCCCTCTCCCACCCCTGGCACCGGCACGGCGAGGAGGAGGCCGGGTCGCCTGGCCGCGAGAAGGCTGGAGAGGACGGCCCGGTCCTGGGCGATCGCGCTGCGCAGCGCCTCAGCGGTGGCGGGGCCGGCTCCACCCTCCCGCTGCGGCAGCAACTGGCCGGCGGCATTCCCAATGACGATGCGCATGCCGCTCGCGCGGCCGATCCGCGCCGCCTGGGCCTGGATCACCGCGGGCTCGGCGAGGCGCAACCCCTCCCCCAGGGCGGCGAAGGCATCGAGCGCCGCGATCCGGCCGTCGATCTCGGCACTCAGCGCCAGGGAGAGGGCCCGCGCCTCCTGCCGCAGCCCGGAATCGAAGGCGCGCAGCCCGGCATCGCCGGCGATCCAGGCCGCGATGCCGATGCCCGCGCAGGCCGCGAGCCCCACCGGCAGCACCATCAGGATGAGCCGTCGGCGCAGGCCGGTCCGGGGCCGAGGGGCGCCCCCAGGAACAGCCTCCGGGGCGACCTTGGGCGCGGCCGTGGGGGTGGGCTGCAGCTCGTGGTGGTCGAACAGCGAGTCCGGCATGCCCCCCCCGGCGGGTCCAAGGACGATGAGCCGCGCAGGCCATGGGATTCGTGGCGACATGCCGGAACCGGCACGACGTCACATTGCCGGCGTTGGATGCCGTTTATTCGCCTAATAGTCGAATTTCAAGTTCTTGTGAACACCCTACGCAGCAGCGCCGATCCGCCCACGGTTCAAGGCGCGCCTGCCTGGCGCGCCCGCGGTATCGACGGGTGCCGTGAGCCTCCCCGGCCCAAGGGGGCCAGCCCAGGAGACCACCCCGGGCCGGACCTGCCCTCAGCCCGGGCTGCCGCGCTCGCCGCGCAGGCGCAGCGGCACGAAGCGCTGGCCCTGGGCGGTCTCGATCAGCAGCAGCGCCGTCGGCCGGTTCTGGCGGCGCAGCTTCTCGAGCTGCTGCTGCACCTCCTGCGGCGTGTTCACCCGCTCCTGCTGCACCTCGACGATGACGTCGCCGGGCCGCAGCTCGCGCTCGGCAGCGGGGCTGTTGGCGCCGACATCGGTGATCACCACGCCCTTCTGCTCCGGCCGCAGGGAGAAGCGGTCGCGCGTCTCGGGCGAGATCGGCGCCACCTGCAGCCCGAGCCCGGAGAGCTCGGTCGGCTTGTCCGCCTTGGGCGGCGTCGCCGCGGCCTGCTGGGTGTCGGCGGGCAGCTCGCCGAGCGTGACCTGCAGCGTCTGCTCCTTGCCGTCGCGCCAGACCACCACCGGCACGACCTTGCCGACCGGCGTGTCAGCGACGATGCGCGGCAGGTTGCGCATCTCTTTCACGTCCTGGCCGTTGAATTTCAGCACCACGTCGCCGTTCCGGATGCCGCCCTTGGCCGCCGGCCCATCTTCCTGCGCCCGCGCCACCAGCGCGCCGCGGCCGCCGCCGGTGAGGCCGAGGCTCTCGGCGATCTCGTCGGTGACCTGCTGGATGTTCACGCCGAGCCAGCCGCGCCGTACCTTCCCGCCATCCTGCAGCTGGGCGACGATGTTGCGGGCGAGGTTCGAGGGGATGGAGAAGCCGATGCCGATGGAGCCGCCGGTCGGCGAGTAGATGGCGGTGTTGATGCCGACCACCTTGCCCTCGAGATCGAAGAGCGGGCCGCCGGAATTGCCGCGGTTGATGGCGGCGTCGGTCTGGATGAAGTCGTCGTAGAGGCCCTGACGGATGTCGCGCCCGCGCGCCGAGACGATGCCGGCGGTGACCGTGCCGCCGAGGCCGAAGGGATTGCCGATCGCCAGCACCCAGTCACCCACCGAGATGGCGTCGCTGTCGCCGAATTGCACCGCGTGCAGCGGCTTGTCGGTCTTGATGCGCAGCACCGCGATGTCGGTGCGCGGATCGGTACCCAGCAGCTCGGCGCGGATGCTGGTGTTGTCCTGCAGGATGACGTTGATCTCGTCGGCGCCGTCGATGACATGGTTGTTGGTCACCACGATGCCGCTGGCATCGACGATGAAGCCGGAGCCGAGGGACTGCGCCCGCCGCGGACGCTGCGGCTGCTGCTCGGGGCCGCCCTGGGGACCACCCGGCCGGTTGCGGTTGAAGAAGTCGCGGAAGAACTCCTCGAACGGGCTGCCGGGCGGGGCCTGCGGCATGTCGGGGGCATCCGGCCGGTTGGCTCGCGCCTGCACGTTCTGGGTGGTGGAGATGTTGACCACCGCCGGCAGCAGCTGACGGGCCAGCGGCGCGAAGGAGGCGGGGGCATCGCGCATGGGCACCGCCCTGGGCGCGTTCAGCGGCGCCGCGCCGCCCTGCGGGGCCGGAGCGGGAAGCGCCTGCTGGGCGCCCGCGGCCAGGGGCAGGCCAAGAAGGAGGGCGGCGAAGGGGGCAGCCAGGGCGGAGAATGGGCGCATCGGGTGGTCCTCGACTGCGGAGCGGGGCGGCGGCGGGGCCGCACCCCGCTCCAACGCTAGGGTATCCGGGCGGTGCCGGCCATCATGCAGGGCGGGGCCGCCGCCCCCGGCCGTTACCTCGCCGGCGCGGCGGCACCGGCATCGAGGTTGCGGAAATACTTGAAGAAGTCGCTGTCCGGGCTGAGCAGCAGCCGCGATTCGCCATCCGCGAAGGCGTCCCGCCAGGCCTGCATGGTGCGCCAGAACTGGAAGAAGTCCGGGTCCCTGCGATAGGCGTCGGCGAAGATGCGGATCGCCACCTGCTCGCCCTCGCCGCGCAGCGCCTCGGCGCGCGACTGCGCCTCGGCCAGCAGCACGGTGCGGTCGCGCTCGGCGGCCGCGCGGATGCGCTGCGCCTGCTCGGCGCCCTCGGCGCGCTGCTCCCGGGCGACGCGCTCGCGCTCCGACTGCATGCGCGAGAGGATGGCCTGGGTGTTCTCCTCCGGCAGGTCGGCGCGGCGGATGCGCACGTCCGTCACCTCGATGCCGAAGCTCTGCGCCTCGCTGTTCACCCGCTGGCGGATCTCGCCCATGATCCGCGCCCGGTCGGCCGAGAGCACCGCGAGCAGCGTCTCGCTGCCGAGGGTGTTCCGCAGCGTCGAGGAGACGATGGGGCCGAGCCGCAGCCGGATGCCGGCCTCGGTGGCGCCCACCGTCTGATAGAAGCGCAGCGGGTCGGTGATGTGGTAGCGGGTGAAGGTGTCGACCACGATCCGCCGCTGGTCGCCGAGGATCACCTCCTGCCCGGCCGCGTCGTAATCGAGCAGCCGCCGGTCGAAATCGATCACCGTCTGGATGAAGGGCAGCTTCCAGTTGAGCCCCGGCGTCCGCACCACGCGGATCGGCTGGCCGAACTGGGTGATCAGCACCTGCTGCGTCTGCTGCACGGCGAAGAGGGAGGAGGCGGCGACCAGGATGACGACCGCCGCCGCGATGCCGAGGATGAGGAGGCGGTTCATCGCGTCACCCCCTGCGGGCGCGCCGTCGAATAGGCCGGCGGGGTGGTCGCGCCGCTGGCCGCGGCGGCAGCGGGCGGCACGGCGCGCGCGCCGTTCCCCGCCCGGGCCGGGTCGTTGAGGTTGAGCAGCGGCACCAATCCCTGCAGGTGGTCGTCGACGATGATCTTCGGGTTGCGCCGCAGGATGTCCTCCATGGTCTCGAGATAGATCCTGCGCCGGGTGATGTCAGGCGCGGCGCTGTAGGAGGAGAGGACGCTGGTGAAGCGCTGCGCCTCGCCGCGGGCCCGTGCCTCCTGGCTGTCTCGGTAGCCCTGGGCCTCCTGGACCATCCGCTCCGCCTCGCCGCGGGCGCGCGGGATGATGTCGTTGCGGTAGGCCTCGGCCTCGTTGCGCTGCCGTTCACGGTCGGCCGCGGCGCGCTGCACGTCGCGGAAGGCCTCGATCACTGCGGCGGGCGGGTCGACCTTCTGTAGCTGCACCTGGGTGATGGCGACGCCGGCCTTGTATTGGTCCATGATCGCCTGGGTGCCGGCGCGGACCTGGTCCTCGATCTGCCCGCGGGCCTCGGTCAGGGCAGGCTGGATCGGGGTGCGGCCGATCACCTCGCGCATCATGCTCTCGGCGGCGTATTTGATCGTGCTTTCCGGGTTGCGGGTGTTGAAGAGGAAGTCGCCCGCATCGCGGATGCGCCAGCGCACCACGAAATCGATGTCGATGATGTTCTCGTCGCCGGTCAGCATCAGCGACTCCTCCACCACGTCGCGCCCGACCGGCGCGCGCACCGGCGAGGCCTCGCCGGAGCGGAAGCCGATGAAGACCAGGTTCTCGGTGGTGACGCGGGGCGTCTCGACCGATTCGACCGGCCAGGGGATGTGGTAGTTGAGGCCCGGCGCCGCGGTGCGGTTGAAGGCGCCGAAGCGCAGCACCACGCCTTCCTCGTCCGGGTTCACCCGGTAGAAGCCGCTGGCGGCCCAGATGGCGACGACGATGAGGGCGAGGACCGCCAGCCCCTTGCCCCCGGCGCCGCTGCCGCCGCCCGATGGGATCAGGCGCCGCACCATGGCCTGCGCCTGGCGGATCCATTCGTCGAAATCGGGACCGCCCGGCCCACGGCCGCCTCCCGGCGGGTTCGGCGGCGATCCCCAGGGCCCACCTGGGCGCGGGTTGCCCCAGGGGCTAGGTCCGCCGTTGTTCAGCGCCATGAATCGAGCCGGCCTCCAGCTTTCGTTGTTATGTCCGCCCCGTCCTCCCCCAAGGGGGGCTGGATGCGGGGATGGAGCCCGGCCATATCACGCCACGCCTGGACCGCGGAACCGCGTCCCGACCTGCGGATCCCGGGTGCCGGCGATATTGTTGGATGGGGAAGGCTTTTCAAGCGATGGGCGAGTCTCTGGTCGAGACGGTGAAGCAGGCCTTGCGGTCGGTGCGCGACCCAGTGGGGGGGCGCGATCTGGTGGAGGCCGGCCTGATCCAGGGCCTCACCGCCCGCGACGGGCTGGTGCAATTCGCCATCGCCGTGCCGCGCGAGCGGGCGCGGGAGATGGAGCCGCTCCGCCTCGCCGCCGAGAAGGCCGCCGCCGCGGTGCCGGGCGTGCTGAGCGTGACGGCGGTGCTGACCTCGCACCGTGAGCCGCAGGGGCCGCGGCCGGGCGGCGCCGGCCGGGCCGGGCCCGCTGCGCCGCCGCCGGCCCATGGCCACGCCCCACGCGCGCCCCATACCCCGGCAGGACAGGGGGCGATGCTGCTGCCGGAGGTGCGCCGGATCGTTGCCGTCGCTTCCGGCAAGGGCGGCGTCGGCAAGTCCACCACCGCGGTCAACCTGGCCGTCGCGCTGGCGACCCAGGGCCTCTCGGTCGGGCTGCTGGATGCCGACATCTACGGCCCCTCCCTGCCGCAGATGCTGGGGACGCAGGAGAAGCCGCGGACCGAGAACCAGCGCATCCTCCCGCTGCAACGCTGGGGGCTGAAGGCGATGTCGATCGGCTTCCTGGTGGATGCCGAGACGCCGATGATCTGGCGCGGGCCGATGGTGATGGGCGCGCTCGAGCAGCTCATGGGCCAGGTGGCCTGGGGGGCGCTTGATGTGATGGTCGTCGACATGCCGCCCGGCACCGGCGATGCGCAGCTCACCATGTCGCAGCGCGTGCCGCTCGCCGGCGCGGTCATCGTCTCGACGCCGCAGGACGTGGCGCTGCTGGATGCGCGGCGCGGCGTGCGGATGTTCGAGAAGGTGAATGTCCCGGTCCTCGGGCTCATCGAGAACATGAGCAGCTGGTGCTGCCCGAATTGCGGGCACCGGGCCGATGTCTTCGGCCATGGCGGCGCGCGGGCCGAGGCGGCGAAGCTCGGGGTCGAATTCCTCGGCGAGCTGCCGCTGAAGCTCGAGATCCGCGAGCTCGCCGATGCCGGCACGCCGATCGTCGCGGCCCGGCCGGAGAGCGAGGAGGCCGCCGACTACCGCCGCATCGCCGCCCGGCTTTGGGACAAGCTGCAGGGCGCCCCGGCGGCCAAGGGCCCGCGCATCGTGGTGGAATAGGCGTCTGGCCATCGCTCACCCGCGGCGCAGCAGCGCCTCGGTCTCCGCCGCCTGCGGCATGGCGGCCGCGGCGCCCGGGCGGGTGCAGGAGAGCGCCGCCGCCGCCGAGGCGCGGCGCATCGCCGCCTCGAGCGGCCATCCGCGGTCGAGCGCCGCGGCGAGCACCCCGCACCAGGCATCGCCGGCCCCAGTGGTATCGACCGCTGCCACCGGGAAGGCTGGCACCCGCAGCGGGCTCGAGCCGGTCGCCGCCTCAGCCCCCGCCTCGCCCAGCGTCACCGCCACGTCGATGCCGAGCGCCGCCCGCAGCCCGGCGGCATCGGCCCCGCAGCCGAGCCGGGCCGCCAGCCAGGCCGCCTCGTGCTCATTGGCCACCAGCAGGTCGAGCGCGCCGAGCGCCTCGACCGGCATGGCGGCGGCGGGGGCGAGGTTCAGCACCACCCGCGCCCCGGCGGCGCGGGCGCGGCGGATCAGCGCGGCATTCTCCTCGGGCGGCACCTCCATCTGCAACAGCAGCACGGTCGCCGGGGAGAGCGCGCCGCCCTCCACCTGCGACGCCCGCGCCGCGAGGTTGGCGCCGCTGCCGACCGCGATCTGGTTGCGCCCCGCCGGGTCGACGCAGACCGCGGCGCAGCCGGTCGGCGCCGCCACCCGGGCAAGGCGGCCGAGATCCACCCCGGCGCCGCGCAGCCCGGCCAGCGCCACCTCGGCCATGGCATCCTCGCCGACCGCCCCGGCGAAGCCGGTCGGCGCACCATCGAGCGCCGCGGCCACCGCCTGGTTGGCCCCCTTGCCGCCCGGCAGCGCCGCATAGCCGGGGCCGAGCACGGTCAGGCCGGGCGCCGGAAGCTGCGGCAGGGCGAAGACGAGGTCGGCGATGACCGAACCGAAGACGAGCACCGGCATCGCGCGGCTCAGGCGGGAAGGGCAGGGCACATGCCGCCGAGCCTATCGCGGATGCATCGGCAGAGGCGAATGGAGGGCGTGTGGCCGCGCCTTCATGCCCCGTCGCCTCCCGTTGCCCTGCCGGAGGCTTTGCCCCGGCAGGCTGTGACGCACCCTGCGACCTGAGGGAGTCACGGGGCCTCCACGAAGGCGCGCAGCGACTTCGCGAGGATATGGATCACCCCGCTGTCCAGCGCCCGACCAGCAGGCCGAGCAGGAAGGTGCCGCCGAGCAGCGCCACCACCTCGCCGAAGACGGCATGCGCCAGCGGCAGGCCGACCAGCGCCGAGAGCACCAGCACCGCCACCCAGCGCCAGCGCCGCCAGCCGGCGAGCGGCCCGGCCATGGCGGCCGCCGCGCGGGGCGCGGCGGCCCGGGCGGGGCGGGGCGGCACGCGCGGCTTGGAAGGTGGCTTGGCCGGCGGCCGGACGCGCGCCTGGCCGCTCATTCCGGCAGCATCCCGCCCGCCCGCGCCCGGTCGTAGAGCCGCTCGATGAGCTGCGCCAACACCGGGTCCACCGCCCGCGCCGGGTCCATGCGGCCGGCGGTGTCGGCGCGGCGCACGCCATGCTCTTTCCAGGCCAGCCCGTCGCTGAGCGTGTTCTGCAGGAAGCCCTGCAGCCGGTCGCAGCCCATGGCGAAGCGCGCCTCGGGGCTCGTCCCGGCCTCGAATTCCTCCCACAGCCCGCGCAGCCAGGTGCCGAGATCGGGCGGCAGGCCGCCGAAGACGATCGCCGCCGCCGCGGCCTCCCGCTCCGCCTGGGTGGCGCAGGCGGCGGGGTCGTAGGCATAGGTGTCGCCGGCCTCGATCTCGACCAGGTCATGCACCGCGATCATCGCCAGCGCCCGGCCGAGATCGATCTCCGCCGCCACCTCCCGGTGCAGCAGCAGGGCGAGCAGGGCCAGGTGCCAGGAATGCTCGGCGCTGGTCTCGCGCCGCGTGCCGCCGCCGGGCAGCACCACCCGGCCGCGCCGCTCCACGGTCTTCAGCCGGTCGGCGAGGGCGAGGAAGCCGAGCAGCGCCTCGGCCCGGGCGGGATCCATCGGCGCCTACCGCGCTGCCGCGCCGCGCCCGAAGGCGAGCCCGGCGAGCAGCGCCAGGACGATGGCCAGCACCGGGGCATGGAACAGGAAGACGACCACGCTCCAAACCAGGCCGGCGACGAAGAGCGTCACCCAGATCGCCAGCGCGACGCCCGTGAAGACCAGCATGACCGGCAGGCCGAGCACCAGCACGAGGCCGAGCAGGATCCAGCCCATGCGCGCCTCAGCCCGCCGGGCGGCCGAGCATGGCCATCAGCTCGCGCCACTCCCGCTTGGAGAGGCCGTTGCCCTCCGGCGCCACCGTCTCGCCGGCCAGCATGCGCCGGACGACCGCCAGCATGCCGGCCGAGAGGGTCACCGCCCCCATGCGGTAGTCGCGGAAGGCGGCGAAGCTCTCCGGCACCCAGGCCTCCACCGTCCGCAGCATCGCCTCGGCATAGGCGCGGATCTCGTATTGCGCATGGCTGTCGGCGCGCAGCGAGAGGAAGTGGAAGAGGTTGTGCAGGTCGGTCTTCCAGTACCACTGCGTATAGGTGTTGAGCGTCAGGTTCATCCGCGCCAGCTCGCGCGCCAGACCCTGGCGGTCCGCCTCCACCGGGTTGCCCGCCTCGTCCTCGTTCAGCATCCAGGCATAGTGGTCGTAGGTCGCCATGGCGTCCTGCCGCAGCAGGTCGAGCACGCGCGATGCCTCGGCGCCCTCGAGCACGGCGCCGCGGCCCTGGCGGTTGCTGCTGGACTGGGCGGCGAGATGCTCGGGCGCGGGGATGTAGAATTCGCGGTCGAGGATGGAATAGCGCGCCGAATACTCGTTCACGTTCGCCGTGCGGTGGCGGATCCACTGCCGCGCCACGAAGATCGGCAGCTTCACGTGGTACTTGATCTCGCACATCTCGAAGGGCGTGCTGTGCCGGTGCCGCATCAGGTAGCGGATGAGGCCGCGATCCTCATTGGCGGCGCGGGTGCCGCGGCCATAGGAGACGCGGGCTGCCTGCACCACCGCCGCGTCGTCGCCCATGTAGTCGATGACCCGGACGAACCCATGGTCCAGCACCGGCAGGGCCTCGAAGAGCATCGCCTCCAGCCCCGGCGCGACCGGGCGGCGGGTGCGGCCCTCCGCGGCGCGGGCCGCCTCGATCTCCTGCTGCTGAGACTCGGTCAGCGCCATCCGGCAATCCCCCACCGCCTGCGCCGCGCCTTGTAGTGCGGCCGCCGGGGCTTGTCGAAGCTTGTCGGCTCATGGCGACAAGCGGCCCGGGCGTCCCGCCGCAGATGCCGGTCATCCCTTGCCCGAAACTGACCGGGGGCGGACAAGGCGGGCCGTCGCCCGGGCCATCCCTCGCCCTGGCCCTGGCGCCAGGCCGAGCCGGGGCGCAGCATTCCGGCCTGCCATCCTGTCGAAGGACCTGCCTGCTCATGCCGACCACCCCCCTCGACGCCCTCCGCCGCCATCAGGCCGAGCTGGCCGCCATCCGCCAGGACCTGCATGCCCATCCCGAGCTCGGCATGACCGAGCGGCGGACCGCCGAGGTGGTGGCGCGGCAGCTCGAATCCCTGGGCATCGAGGTGCATCGCGGCGTCGGCGGCACCGGCGTGGTCGGCGTGCTGCGCAACGGCCGCGGCAACCGCGCCATCGGCCTGCGCGCCGACATGGATGCGCTGCCGATCCAGGAGCTGACCGAACTGCCCTGGCGCAGCCGCACTGCCGGGGTGATGCATGCCTGCGGCCATGACGGGCACACCACCATGCTGCTCGGCGCCGCCCGCTACCTGGCCGAGACGCGGCGCTTCGACGGCATCGTCCACTTCATCTTCCAGCCCGGCGAGGAAGGCTGCGGCGGCGCGCTGGCCATGCTGGAGGACGGGCTGTTCGAGCGCTTCCCCTGCGATGCGATCTACGGCATGCACAACCGGCCCGGCATGCCGGTCGGTGAATTCGCCATCCGCTCCGGCCCCACCGCCGCCGGCGGCGCCTTCTTCGACATCACCGTCACCGGCCGCGGCGCGCATGGCGCGCGGCCGGAGGCGAGCATCGACCCGGTGCTCACCGCCTGCCACGTCGCGACGGCCCTGCAGAGCATCGTCTCGCGCAACCTCAACCCGCGCGACCCGGCCGTGGTCAGCATCACCAAGGTGCAGGGCGGCGAGGCCTACAACGTCATCCCGGAAACGGCGACCATCTCTGGCACCGCCCGCTTCTTCAGCCGCGAGGTGGCGGCGCAGATCGAGGCGGCGATGGGCCGCATGGCCGAGGGCGTGGCCGCCGGCTTCGGCGCCACGGCGACGCTCGACTGGCGGCTGATCTTCGCCCCGACAGTGAATGATGCCGAGCAGACCGAGGCGCTCGCCGCCGCCGCGGCCTCGTTGGTCGGCGAGGCGAAGGTGGCGCGGGACAAGCCGCCCGGCATGGGCTCGGAGGACTTCTCCTTCATGATGGAGCGGGTGCCGGGCGCCTATATCCAACTCGGCAACGGCGACGGCGCCTCGCTGCACAACCCGCGCTACGCCTTCAACGACGAGGCCATTCCCTATGGCGCTGCGCTCTACGCCGCGGCGGTGGAGCGCGGCCTGCCGCGCGAGTGACGCGGGCGGACCGGGTCCTCGGGGGCCTGGACCATGATCCGCTCACACAGGGTAGCGGATCATGGTCCAGGCCGTTGTCTGATCGCGTGAGTCACGCTTTCCGCTGAGTCCACCTCAAGCGATCACGCCCTAGGGTCAGGGCGCGAAGGGGTTGGCCAGGGTGCCGATGCCCTCGATCGACACCTCCACCTGCATGCCCGGCCGCATCGGCAGGGCGCCGAGCGAGGTGCCGCAGGCGATGACGTCGCCCGGCCGCAGCGTCATCTCGCGCGAGATGAGGGAGACGATGCGCGCCGGCGGCAGGATCATGTCCGAGAGCGGATAGTCCTGCCGCACCCGCCCGTTCAGCGCCACCTTCACGCTCAGCGCCTGCCAGTCGAGGCCGGTGGCGATCGCCGGCCCGATCGGCCCGAAGCTGTCGCAGCCCTTGGCGCGGGCCCATTGCGGGAAGGAGGCATCGGCGAAGAGCAGGTCGAGCGCCGTCACGTCGTTCACGCAGGTGAGGCCGAAGATCGCCGCCGCGGCCTCCGCCTCCTCGGCATCGCGGACCTGCCGGCCGATCACCAGGCCGAGTTCGCCCTCGTAGAGCACCTTGCCGGCATAGCCCGCGGGCGGGCGGATCGGCTCGCCCGGACCGATCACGCTGCCCGGGTTCTTCAGGAAATAGAGGGGGAATTCCGGGATGGCGTTGCCCTGCTTCGCCGCCGCGGCGTGGAAGTTGTTCCACAGCCCGATGAAGGCGCCCGGCCGCACCGGCGCGAGAAGCCGCACGGCCGCGAGGTCCAGGCTCTCGCCGGTCGGCCGCGCGCCGGCGAGGAGATCGCCCGCATGCAGGGCGATGCGCCCGTCCTCCAGCGTGCCGAAGCCCTCGGCATCGCCATGCGCGAAACGCACCCAGAGCGCCATCCCGTTCTCCCTTTCCGCGCCTGCCGGCTCAGCCGAAGGGCAGCGCCAGCCCGGGCTCGTCCCAGGGCAGCGCCGCCAGCTTGCCGGTCAGCGACAGCGTGACATAGGCCGTCCGCATGTCCTTGCCGCCGAAGCAGAT
Source organism: Roseicella sp. DB1501 (assembly GCF_013112485.1). Lineage (GTDB taxonomy): Bacteria > Pseudomonadota > Alphaproteobacteria > Acetobacterales > Acetobacteraceae > Paracraurococcus. Next base: position 135,998 of record NZ_JABFHG010000009.1, on the reverse strand, counting down.
ATTGGTCGGCATGCGCTCGGGCATCTTCACCACCCGCAGGATCTCGCCCTTGGGCGAGACGGTGGTGATCTCGCCGCTGACCAGCGTGGCGACGCAGATATTGCCCGCCGCCGTCGGGGCGACGCTGTCCAGCCGGCGATAGCCGGGGAACTGGCAGATCATCCGCCCGCCATTGGTCGAGGGCCAGGGGTCCTTCTTCACCACGCCCGGCCCCTCGATGTCCCAGGCCCAGAGCCGGCCGGTCTCGGTCTCCGCCACGTAGAGGGTGCGGCCATCGGGCGAGAGGGCGACGCCGTTGGCGCCGCCGAAGATCGGGAAGGCCGCCTCGACGATCTTGGAGCCGTCGCTCGCTGCCCAGTAGACGCCGCCATGGTCGCGGTCGCGGCCCCGCACCTTGCCGAGATCGGTGAACCAGAAGCCGCCCTCGCCCGGGCTGCCCTTGGGCGCGAAGATGATGTCGTTCGGCCCTTTCAGCGTGTGCTCGCCGCAGCGGTCATAGAGGCGGGTGACAGTGCCCGTCGCCGGGTCGATCACCTCGATGCGGCCGCCGGCATAGTCGGCCGGCACGCCGGCGGGGCGGAGGACGCCCGGCTCCTCATGCCAGAGGAAGCCGCCATTGTTGCAGCAGAAGATCTTGCCGCCCGGCCCCATGGCGATGCCGTTCGGCCCGCCGCCCGGCGTGGCGACGACGCTCTTCGTGCCGTCCGCCGCGATCTTGCTGATGCGGCCGGCGGCGATCTCGACCAGGATGACGCCGCCATCGGGCAGGGCGATCGGCCCCTCCGGGAAGCGCAGCCCCTCGGCCATGATCCGCATGTCTTTGGCATCGCTCATCGGCGTTCCCCCCAATTCTGTCAGGGGGATGATGCGTCAGCCGCCGGGGGATGCAAAGCCGGGCCCGGCGCCGCGCCGGGCTCCGCCGCGGTCTTCGGCCGCCAGAGCTCGACCGGCCCGCGCTCCTCGGCGACCGTCGTCTCCAGCACGTAGTCGCGCTGCAGCAGCTCGGTCAGGACCGCCGCGGCATCCGGGCGCACCTGCCACCACCAGCCGCGATCCACCACCACGATGCGCGGCCGCGTCGCCAGGATGCGCCGCAGCTCGGCATCGCTGTCGAGATCGGCAACCTCGGTGAAGTTGCCGGTCAGATGCGCCGGGAAGACGAAGCGCGTCGGCAGGCGGGCATCGGTCAGCGCATAGACCACCGGGTGGTAATTGGCGATGAAGATGGCATCGCCCGGCTGCAGCCGCGCCTTGATCGCCCGCACCACCTCCTGCACCGGGTCGGGGTTCCAGATGCCGGTGCCGCGGCCGATGCGGACCGTGGCCTCCTGCCGCCAGGCCTCGACCGCCACCACCGCCACCAGCGCGGCGAAGATCGTCGGCGCCAGGCGCGGCCGCGCCAGCCGGGCGAGCCGCCAGGCGCCGAGCGCGGCGAGGATGGAGAGCGGCGGCAGCCAGATCAGGAAATAATGCGGGAAGTAGTAGCCCGGCCCGACGATCGCCACGCTGGCGCAGCCGAACCAGAGCAGCGCGACCCGGGTGAGGCGGCCGCCCGCGCCCCGCCGCATCCCCCAGCCAAGCAGCGCGACCAGGGCCAGCAGCATCGGCCAGAGCAGCACCATGACCGCCACCTGGACCCGCTGCATCGCCTCGGCGAGGCTGAGCCGGGCCTCGGAATAGCGCATCGGCGCCAGGAAGGAGCCGTCGATGAAGATCCCCAGATGCCCCTGCGCCGCATAGGCGAGGCCGAAGAGCGCGGTCGGCAGCAGCACCAGCCCGGCATAGGCCGCCGCCATGGCGAGGAAGCGCCCCGGCGGCAGCGCCCGGCGCCACAGCGCCGGCAGGGTCAGCAGGCCGAAGGCGAGGCAGCCCTCGGGCGTCACCACCGGTTTGATGGTGAAGGCGCAGCCCAGGGCGAGGCCCATCAGCGCCAGCTCGCCCCAGCGCGGCCCCTCACCCACGGTCCCGGCCCGCACCGCGCCGCGCAGGCCGAGCGCGACGCTCGCCACCACCAGGGGCGCGAAGAGAACCTCGGTGTTGCTGGCCAGGCCGAAGAGCACCACCGTATGCGCGATGTAGAGCAGCCCCGCCGCCAGCGCGACCGGCCGCGGCTCCCTCGCCGCCCGCACCAGCCCGTAGAGCGCCCAGGCGGTGGCGGCGACGCAGGTGATGCCGAGCATGCGGATGGTGGCGATGCTCTCGCCGAACAGCGCGATGGCGGCGGCATAGAGCGCCGGGGCGCCGATCGGGTGCATGTCCCAAACCGCGACCAGCGGCCAGGCGCCGCGCAGCCATTCCCGCGCCTGCACCAGATACAGGCCCTCATCGGTGTCGATGACCGTCACCGTGAAGCCGATGCCGCGGAAGAGCAGCGCGGCGCCGAGAAACAGCAGCGGGACGAAGGCGGCCTCGACGAGGCCGCGCAGCCGCGCCGCGGGCGACGCCGCGGTCCCCGGCTCGGCGAGCAGGCCGGACCGGGGACTGCGCAGATAGGTGGTGCTCATATTCTCCGCGCCGGCGGGCCGGCGTCCTGTCTTCTCCGCGCCGGAGGACCGGCGCCCTGGGACTGGCGAAAGCCGGGCTGCATATCACGGGGGCCGGCGCCGGGGACTCGCCATTCCGCGAGCGTGGCTTGACGGCCACGGGGAACCCGGCCGAGCGTTCGGCCATGGCCCTCCCCGCTGACGCTTCCGGCGGGCGCCCCGCGCCCGACCCGGTCACCCTCGCCGTCCTCGACAACCGCCTCCGCGCCATCGTGGAGGAGATGGGCGAGGCGATGCTCCGGACCTCCTACAGCCAGATCCTGAACTCCTCGCGCGATTTCTCCATCGCGCTTTGCGGCGCGCAGGGGAGGCTGGTGGCGCAGGCGGACCATATCCCGGTGCATGTCGGCGCCATGCCCTGGGCGGCGCGGGCGGTGGCCGAGGCCTTCGCCGGCGACATCCGGGAGGGCGACACCTTCCTGCTGAACGACCCCTATCACGGCGGCAGCCATCTGCCCGACCTCACCATCGTCATCCCCGTCTTCGCGGAAGCGGCGCTGCGCTTCTGGTCGGTGGTCCGGGCGCATCAATCCGATATCGGCGGCGCCACCCATGGCGGCTACAACCCTGGCGCGAGCGAGATCTGGCAGGAGGGATTGCGCATCCCGCCGATCCGGCTCGGCGAAGGCGGCGGGCTGCGGGAGGACCTGCTCCGCATGCTCGCCACCAACACCCGCATCCCACGCGACTTCCGTGGCGACCTGATGGCGATGATCGGGGCCGCCCGGCTCGGCGAGATGCGGCTGCACCCCCTGCTCGCGCGCTACGGCGCCGGGGCCATGGACGCCGCCGTCTCGGCCATCCTCGACCTCTCGGAGGCGCATGCGCGGCGCATCCTCGCCACCTGGCCGGATGGGAGCTGGCTGGGCGAGGCCTTCCTCGACGATGACGGCTTCGACCGGCAGGAGGTGGCGATCCGCGCCCGGGTGACGAAGCGGGGCGAGACGCTGACCGTCGACCTTTCCGAGAGCGACGAGCAGACCACCGGCTTCGTCAATTCCAGCTACCCCAACATGCGGAGCGCCGTCGCGATGGCCTTCGCCTTCCTGCTGGACCCGGAAGTGGCGAAGAACGACGGCGCCTTCCGCCCGCTCGAGGTCATCGCCCGCGAAGGCACGGTGGTCTGGGCGCGGGAGGGCGCGCCGGTGACCATGTGCACCTCCCACTGCTCGAACGAGATCGTCGAGGCCATCATCCGCGCCCTGCAGCATTGCTGCCCGGAGCGCGCCATGGGCGGCTGGGGGCGGCGCTTCCGGGTGGCGATCACCGGCCAGGATGCCCGCCGGCCGGGGCGGCGCTTCGTCTGGCACCTTTTCCATGCCCGGCCGGGCGGCGGCGGCTCGGCCCGCGGCGATGGCTGGTCGAGCGCCGGGGAGTGGCATTCCGCCGGCGGGCTGAAATTCGGCAGCGTCGAAATGGCCGAGGCGCGCTTTCCCCTGCTCTTCGAGGCGCATGAGCTGCTGCCCGGCTCGGCCGGGGATGGCCAGCACCGCGGCGGACTGGGCGGCCAGCTCACCCTCCGGGTGGAGAGCGACGGCCCCTGCCGCGCCAACACTGCCGGCGACGGGGTGCGGCACGGCGCCGCCGGCATGCTGGGCGGCGAGGACGGCCGGCCGCATCTCTACCGCCTGCGGCGCGCCGATGGCACCGAGCGCGCGCTCCGGACCAAGGAGGTCGGCATCCCCGTCGCCCCGGGCGACCGCCTCCTCGTCGAGGCCGGCGGCGGCGGCGGCTGGGGGCCGCCCGGGCGGCGCGACCCGGCGGCCCGGGCCCGCGACGCGGCAGAGGGATACACGCCATGACGCCGCCGGATTGCCTCGCCGCCGGCGGGCCCGACCACATGCCCGAACGCATACCTGGTCGAGGCCGCCCGGCCGGCTGCGCCTATCGGATCGGCATTGATGTCGGCGGCACCTTCACCGATGTGGTCGGCATCGCCGCGGATGGCAGCCAGACCCTGGCCAAGGCCGCCAGCACGCCGGGCGACCAGTCCGAAGGGGTGATCCAGGGGCTGCGCAACCTTGCCGCCGCGCTGCAGCTCACCCTGGGCGAGCTGCTGCAGCAGACGCTGCGCATCGTCCATGGCACCACGGTGGCGACCAACGCCCTGCTCGAGCGCAAGGGCGCCCGCATCGGGTTGCTGACCACCGAGGGGCATCGCGACGTCATCGAGATGCGCGAGGGGCTGAAGCCGGAGCGCTACGACCTACGCCTGCCCGCCCCCGAGCCGCTGGTGCCGCGCCGGCTGCGGCTCGGCGTGCGGGAGCGGCTGCGGCCGGATGGGCGGGAGGAGCTGCCGCTCGACCCCGTCTCCCTCGACGCGGCGATCGCCCGGCTGCGGGCCGAGGGGGTGGAGGGGGTGGCGATCGGCTTCCTGCATAGCTGGGCGGCGCCGGAGCACGAGCATGCCGCGGCCGCGGCGGTCGCCGCCGCCCTGCCCGACGCCTTCGTCACCTGCTCGGCCGATGTGCTGCCGCAGATCAAGGAGTTCGAGCGCTTCTCGACCGCCGCGGTGAACGCCTATGTCGGCCCGGTGGTCTCCCGCTATCTCGGCCGGCTGGCCGGGCGGCTGGAGGAGGCGGGCTATCGCGGCCCGCTCTTCGTCATCCTCTCGCATGGCGGCGTCGCGCCGGTGGCCGAGGCGGCGCGGCTCGCGGTCGGCACCGCCCTCTCCGGCCCGGCCGGTGGCGTCGCCGCGGCGGTGGCGCTGGCCGAGCAGGGGCTCGGCCAGGACCTCGTCACCTTCGACATGGGCGGCACCTCGACCGACATCGCCCTCGTCGCCGGCGGCGAGGCGACGCTCGGCCGCGGCCGCAGCGTCGGCGGCGAGCGCATCGCCCTCGAGAGCCTCGACATCGTGACGCTCGGCGCCGGCGGCGGCTCCATCGCGCATCTCGGCCCGGGCGGGACGCTGCAGGTCGGGCCACGCTCGGCCGGCGCGGTGCCCGGCCCGGCCTGCTACGGCCAGGGCGGCACCGAGCCGACCGTCACCGACGCCAACCTCGTCCTCGGCTATCTCGATGCCGGCAATTTCCTGGGCGGCGCGCGGCGGCTCGACCGCGCCGCGGCCGAGCGCGCGGTCGCCGGCCTCGCCGGGCGGCTCGGCATCACGCCCGAGGCCTGCGCGAGCGGCATCCACGACCTGGTCAATGCCCGCATGGCGGATGGCGTGCGGCTGGCGACGGTGCGCCGCGGCGTCGATCCGCGCGACTTCGCCCTGCTCGCCTTCGGCGGCGCCGCCGGGCTGCATGCGACGGCCGTTGCGCGCGAGCTCGGGCTGCGCCGCGCCGCCGTGCCGCTCTTCGCCGCCGGGCTCTCGGCCTGGGGGATGCTGCACACCGACCTGCGCTACGAGCTCTCCCGCAGCGTGGTGACGCCGGGCGGCCTGCCGCCGGATGCCGAGCTGCGGGCGCTCTTCGACGGGCTGGAGGCGGAGGGCCGCGCCCGCATGGCCGGCTGGCATGGCGGCGAGGTCGCGGCCCGCCGCGCCGCCGACATGCGCTATGGCGAGCAGGTCTTCGAGATCGCCGTGCCGCTCGACGAGATCGACTGGCAGGGCGCCGACCTCGCCGGGCAGATCCGTGCCGCCTTCCATGCCCGGCACCGCGCCCTCTTCACCTACGATCTGCCCGAGGAGGAGGTGGTGCTGGTGAATGCCCGCCTCGCCGCGACCGGGGTGCTGCCGCGCCAGGCCGTGGCCGGGCGCGAGGGCGGGTCGGAAGCCGCGCCGGCCGCGACGCGGCGCATCCGCCTGGCCAAGGGGGCGGTGACGGCGCCCGTGCATCGCTTCGAGACGCTCGCCCCCGGCCAGGCCGTCGCCGGGCCGGCGATCGTCGAGAGCGACACCACCACCGTGCTGCTCCGCCCGGGCGATGCCGCCCGGATGGATGCGCGCGGCTGGCTGGAGATCGCGGTGCCGGCGGACGGGGCCGGCGCGTGATACCAGGCGCAGGAAGGTTCCACCTTCCTGCGCCTTAATCGCCGGGCGAAAATTTCCGGTTTGCCTGGGCCTTCGCCGCGTCGCGTCGACAGGCGCGCCAAAGGGCGCGACCGGCGGCGCCCGTTCGGACGCTCGGCGCTGCGGGCCGCAGGGCGGAACCTCGTGCGCTTGGTATCAAAACCGTCGCTGCCCGTTGCCCTGCCGCGGCTTGGCCGCGCTAGGCTGTGACGTCCCCTCGGCAGGAGGGGACTCCATGGGGCTCCCGCAAAGCCGCGAAGCGGTTTTGTGGGGCGCTCTCACTCCCCGAAGCGATAGCGCGCGAAGAGCATGCCGCGCGCCTCGTTCCAGTCACCCGTCCGGTCGTAGCGGAACAGGCCGCCGAGCCGGAAGCGTGGGGTGACCGCGTATTCGACATCGCCGCGCACGCCGCCGGTGAGGCCCGTCCTGATGGCGGAAGGCTGCGCCGACCGCAGCGTCGGGTCGGCGGCCGCGGCGATCTCGGCCTGGGCCTGCAGCCCGGGATCGAGCGGGAAGTATTTCGCCGCATCCTCCTTGTAGGCCTGGTAGCCGATGGTGCCGCCCACCCGCCAGGCGAGGTCGCCGCTGCGCCGCCGCCAGTCGATCGGCATATTCGCCGCGACATAGCTCTGCGGGCTGAAATAGCCGCCATTGCCATAGGTGAAGAGGCGCTGGTTATTGTCGTAGCCGAAATAGACGAGGTCGAGCCCCGCCTTCAGCTCCTCCTCCGGCCGGTCGAGGATGCTCCAGGAGGCGCCGGCCCCGGCCTCCACGCGGCTGTTGTTCGCCACATGGTCGCCGCGGAACTCGGCATAGCCGCCGCCGACATAGAAGCCGAGCGGCTTGCTGCCGATCTCGAGCTGCACCCGCCCGCCATTGCGGACGACGCCACCCCAGGACTGGCCGCTGCGCGGGTCGCGCATCCCGGACCAGGCGAGCAGGCTGTCCGTCACCGCCCGTCGCTCCGCCGTCACCCGCAGCCGCAGCGTGTCGTTCAGCGCCGGCGCCACCTCGACGCCGCCGAGGATGTTCTGCTGCAGGAAGCCGAGCGGCGTGGTGCCGATATCGGCTGCGAAGGCGTTGCGGGTATAGGCGAGGCCGAGCGCGACGCCCGCCGCCGTGTCGTCGCGCGGCACCGCGCGGTCCCGCGCCGCCTGGCTCGGCCCCGCCACCTGGCCCGGCGGCTGGCGCAGCGCGGGCGAGAGAATGTTGGTGCCGACGCTCTGCAAGCCGGCGAGGTTGCCACTGTCGAGCTGGCCCGAGGTGATCGCCACCGGCGTCACCGAGGCGCTGACCCGGCCGCCGAGCACGCGTCCCGGCAAGGTCACGCTGTTCGCCACCGAGACCTCGCTGAGCCGGTCGAGGCCCGCCGTGCCGGAGCGGAAGCGCATGCCGGGCGCGACCTGCAACCGGCCCGCCGTCTCCTCCCGCACCGCCGCGAGCTCCCGCGCCACCTCGTCGGCCACCGGATTCAGGCCGGCCGGGAGGGTGGCCGCCTGGCCCGGCGAGGGCGTGCGGAACGGGTTGCCCGGTGCGATGCCGGCCGCGACCGGCATCGCGCCGCCGCGGGCCGCCAGTTGCTGCGCCCGTTCCAGCGCCCGCAGCGCCCGGCCGCCATCGCCAGTGGCGCGGGCGATGCGGGCCTCCATCAGCGCCACCCGCGCATCGCCGGGCGCCATGGCGCGGGTCTCGACCAGCATGGACTCGGCGCGGCGCCAGTCGCGCCGGGCGATGGCGGCATCGACCGCCGCCAGCCGCGCCTCGAGGCTGCGCGGGTCGCTGCGCAGCACCGCCTCGACCACCTGCGCCGCCTGCTCCGGCTGCCGCGCCCCCTGGTAGAGCCGCGCCAAGGCCAGGTTGGCGGCCGGGTCGGCGGGGTTGCGCCCGAGCACCGGCGCCAGGGCCTCATAGGCCGCGGCCTGGTCGCCCTGCTCGTTCAGCCGGTCGGCGGTGCGGATGGCGAAGCCCACCTGCAGCGCCGCCGCCTGCCGCTGGTCCTCGGCGCTGAGGCCGGGCCGGCCCTCCACCGAGCGGGCGAGCGCCATCGCCTCCCGTTCCGCCCCCGCCGCCAGCAGGGCGGAGGCGACGGTGAGCCGCGTCGCGGCCGATGCGGCGGGATTGGCGGCGAGCGCGACGCGGCCGGCCTCCGCCGCGCCGGCGGCATCGCCGAGCATGCCGAGGCTGCGCAGCGCCAGCGCGGCGTTGGCGCCGCTCGGATCGGGCCGCATGGCGATGGCGAGCAGCGCCGCCCGCGCCTCCGGCTGCCGGCCCTGCCGCCACAGGGCGGCGGCCTGCTCGACCTCGGCCGTCACCCGGCTGCGGGCGAGAAGCCGGGCCATGTCGGCGTTGCGCAGCCGCGGCGGGATGTGATCCAGCATCGCGGCGGCATCCCCTGCCCGGCCGTCCTCCTCGGCGAAGAGGGCGGCGGCGTGCAGCCCCTCGGCGCCGTTGCCGGCGGCGAGCGGATCCATCAGCGCCCGCGCCTCGCCCCGTTGGCCCTGCCGCAGCAGCAGCCGCGCCAGGTCGAGGCGGATCCAGGGGCTGCCGGGGTCGAGGGCGAGCGCCTCGCGCAGGCGGACAAGCTGGTCCTCGGGGTCGCTCGCCCGCTGCGCCTCGGCGCGCAGCCGGGCGGCACGGCCGGCATTGGCGCCCTCGCCGGAGAGCGTGCGTTGCAGCGTTTCCGCCTCGGCGAAGCGGCCCTGCTGCTGCAACGCCTCGGCGAGGCCGCTGCGCGCGGCGCCGAGATTGGGTCGCCGCGCCAGCGCCGCGCGGTAGCGTCGCTCGGCCCCGGCGGCATCGCCGCGACGGAGCGCGAGATCGCCCAGCAGCGCCTCGGCATCGGCCTGGTCGGGCGCGCCGCGCGCCAGGGCGCGCCGCAGCGCCTGCTCGGCCATGTCGAGATCGCCGGCCCGCAGCGCCGTGCGCGCCGCGGCGAGCTCGGCGGCATAGGCGGCGCCGTCGAGCGCCTTCTGCCACTGCCCACGGCCGGCGGGATCGAGGCGGATGGCGCGTTCGAGCAGGCTGCGCGCCTCGCCATAGCGCCCCTCGCGCAGCCGCACGATGCCGAGCCCGCCGGTCGCCGCCGCATCGTTCGGATCGGCGGCGAGGGCCGCCTCGAAGTCGCGCCCGGCCTCGCGGGCGCGGTTGCCGTTCAGCCGCTCGAAGCCACGCATCCGGGCGGCCGAGGCCGGGTCCGGCGCGCCGCCCGCCTGCGGCGCACGCGCCGCCTGCAGCCGCTCGGCGAGCGCCGCATCCTCCGGATGGCGGGCGAGATAGGCTTCGAGCTCCGGGATCATCGCCGGGCTCGGGCCGGCCCAGAGCAGCGCCTGCCGCCAGGCGGCCGCCGCCGCCTCAGCCTCCGGCCCACCCGTTGGCCCGCCCGTTGGCCCGCTGGCAAGCTGACGCAGCCGGGCGATGCCCTCGGCGCGGCCGGCATCGCGATAGGTCAGGACCTGGGCATAGACGCGCTGCAGCCGCGCATCGCCGGCGGCATGCCCGGCGAGCCGGGCGAGCCCGGCGCGCGCCTCGTCATAGCCGCCCTCGGTGCCGGCGAGGGTGGTGTAGAACTCCTCGGCATAGGCGTCGGGCGGCGAGGCGCCGCGAAACAGCGCGCGATACTGCGCCACCGCCTCCGCCGCGCGGCCGGTCCGGGCCAGGCGCCGGGCCTCCTGCAGCGTGCCGCGATCCTGCGTCATGGCGCGGACCGTGACATCGGTCTGCTGCACCCGCTCGTCGCCCGCCGGGGCCGTGGCCTTCAGCCGCGCCGTCAGCAGGTCCGCGGCCGCGCCGCGACCGAGCAGCGCCTGGGCCTGGGCCGCACCGGCCAGCGCCTCGGCATTGCGCGGATCGACCGCGAGCACGCGCTCGAACACCCGCACGGCCTGATCCGGGCGGCTCTGCTGCTGCCAGAAGCGCGCCTGCTCGAGCAGCAACGCGATGGCGCGCTCGGCGCCGGCCGGCACGCTCGCCATGGCGACGGTCTGGGCCGCCGCCGGCAGCGCCGCCAGAGCCGCGGAGAGCGCGGCGCCGGCCAGGAGATGGGTGCGCCGGGTCATGCCGTGCGCTCCCGCAGGCGGCGCGCCGCGCGGCGTCGCAGCGCCCAGTAGGCCGGCGCGCCGATCAGCAGGGGCGCGAGGGCGAGCAGCGCCAACAGCCCGACCGGGCTGTCGCCGAGCAGGTATTGCGGCCAGAGCCAGAAGGGCAGCGAGCCGATCGTATAGGTGCGGCCGATGGCATAGCCCTCCAGCCGGCCGTCGCGCAGCAGGGTAAGGCCGCCCTGCACCTTCGGCAGCCGCGCCGGGTCGCGCATCGCCTCGGCCATCGCCGCGACGCCGGCCGGTGAGGCGCCGGTGAGAACGACGACCGAACGGCCGGCGGCGAGCGGCGATTCGAAGCCGATCAGCGCGCCCATGCCCTCGCCGCCGGCGCGAAGCTGCGCCGATGCGCGCTCCGCCGCGTCGCGCCGCCCGCCGCCGCCGAGGAGCCGGCTGCGGAGATCGTCGAGGCGGCCCGGCGGCAGGATGGCCAGGCGCCGGTCCTCGATCCGCACCGGGCCGTCGCGCAGAAGGCTGGCGAGCGCCGGCTGCCGGTCAAGCGCCCCGACCACGATGAGATCGAGCCCCGCGACCTGCGGCAGCTCCTGCGGCCGCACCACCTTCAGGCCCGTGGCGGGATGGCCCACCATGGCCGCCATCCGGCCGACCAGGCCGAGGAAGGCCGAGAACTCGCGCGCATCCGGCCGCTCCGGCAGCACCGCCGCCGTGCCCGAGAGATCGGCCATGGTCGTGTAGGGGAAGCCGGCGCCGGCGAAGGCGGCGAGGTTGGGCAGCGCCGCGAAGCGATAGGCGGAGGACAGGTCGATGGTGCTGTCCGGGTCGATCGACGTCCGGATATCGCCGGGCACCGCGGCGCAGTCGCCGCGCGCGAGCGGCTTCATGTCGAAGCGGAGCTGCAGCTCGTTCTGGCCGAAGACCATCCAGGGCGGCACGCCGACCGAGCCCGTCCGCCGCTCCGGCCGGCCGATCTGCGCGGCGAGCCAGGACCAGGGCCAGGGGGGCTCGGCCCCCTGCAGCGGGAAGCTCTGCAGATAGGCGTCGTTCACCGAGACATCGAGCCGCGAGACGGAGGTGTCAAGAACCGGGCCGGGCGGGGTCCGGTAATGGATCTCGACCTGCAGCGGCCGGTTGCGCCAGGTGTAGAGATCCGGCGCAGTGCGGAAGGGCACCGAGATCGTGCCCGGCGTGTAGCCGAAGCCCTGCAGCTCGGAGGGATCGACGAGATCACCGAGGCGTACCGGGCCATCGGTGCGGAGCCAGCGCGGCGCGTCATAGGGGCGGCGCGGCGCGAGCTCGGGCGCCTGCACCGATGCCACCTCGCCCGAGAGCACGGTGCGGCCGGCGGCAAGCGCGGTGGCGGCCACGGCGGCCTCGGCGGCGGTGCGGCCGCCGACCACCAGCAGCGAGGCGTAGGGATCGGTCGGATGCGCGAGCAGGGCGAGGGTCGGGCCATCGAAACGCGGCAGGGCAAGGCCAGGGATCGAATCCGCGCCGATGGCGATCACCATCACATGGCCTTCCGGCGGCAGGCTCGATGAGACCGGGAATTCAGCGCCGCGGTAATCCGCCTGCACCGCGAACCAGGAGCTGGCGACGGCGGCCGCGCGCGCCACCTCCGCCGAAGCCTCCCGGTCTCCCCCCTGGGGCAGCACGACCGGAAGCCGCAGGGCGTCGCGCAGCAGCCGGGCATCGAAAAAGGGCTCCGGCAGGCGCGCGAGATCGCGGACCGGCGGCAGCTTCTGCAGGGTGAGATGCAGCATGGAGCCGTCGGAGATGCTCGACCACAGCAGGCCGGAAAGCGGGTCGTTGCACTCCACCGCGTAGCGGCCGGAGAAGCGGAAGTTCAGCCGGTTGGTCTCGGCGAAGAAGGCCGGGTTGACGGGAAACTCGATCGGCCCGAAGGCCGGGCGCGAGCGATCCGGCTGGATGGCGCCGAGGAACTGCTCGTTCAGCGCGACGGAGACCTGGCTCAGCTCCGGGATCAGCGCCAGCGAGTTGGCGCCCTGCAGCACCAGCCGCGCATCGGTCACCACCTCGTCGCCGCGGGTGCCGAACAGCACGCCCTGCAGGTCGGCGGAGCCGCGCAGCTGCATGGCGTTGCGCAGCCCAAGCTGGCGCAGGCTGTAGGAGACGTGGCGGATGCCGGGGCCGGCCTCGGCCGCCCCGCGCCGGCTGCGCCAAAGCGAGCCCCGGCGCACCGAGGGCGAGGCCCAGCAGCAGGCCCGCGGCCCGCGACCCACGGGCGCGGTGCAGCGCCGGCACGGCGAGCGGCGGCGGCAGGATGGTGGGCCGAGATGCCGCCGCGCCGCCAGATCCGGCCGTGCGGCGCCGCCGCAGCGAGAATTGCGAGTCGCCGCGGAACAGGCCGGCGACGCTGCGGATCACCTCGATGAAGGCGCGCAGAGGGCGGTCGGGCCGGGTGCGGTCCCAGTCGAGCCAGGCATCGGCGCGGCCGAAGACGGCGCGCACCACCGCGCCTTCATCCTCCGCACTGCGCGGCGCGAAGCGAAGCTGCACGCGGCCGTCGCTCCATTGCACGACCTCGGAGGGGATGGTCAGCATCTCACCGTTCGTCTCCAGCGTCAGGATGACCGCCAGGCCCTCCGGCGCCTCCGCCGGCTGCGGCGCGTCGAGCGCCGCGCCGCCGAGCGAGAGGTCGCGCATCCCCGCGGCGACCAGCGTCCCGTCGGGCAGGCGGATGCTGCCGCTGAGCGCGGCGGCGATGCGGGCGCGCTCGCGCAGTTGCCGCCGCTCGCGCCCAACCGCGAGGCCGGCCGCGACGGTGAGCAGGCAGAGCACGCACCAGAAGAGGTTCAGGGCGTAGGCCTGGAATTCCAGCGTGCCGACCGGGTTGCGGAGAATGCCGAGCAGGCCGGAGGCGACGCCGCAGAGCAGCACGCCGGCCAGCACGATGTTCGGCCCGAGGGCGCGCAGGTCGAAATAGCCTTCCTGCAGGGTGCCGCCCTTGTCGGTGACGTTGAACTTGCCCTTGCGCGGGTCGAGCAGGGTCATCAGCGTCACCGGCAGCAGGTAGACCGCGAGCGTCGCCTCGTGGATTTCCGACCAGAAGGAGTGCCGCACATGCCCGCTGACGCGGCTGCTGGTCATGACCGAATGCAGGATGTGCGGCCCCGCATAGGCGAGGATCGCCAGCGGCGAGGCGGCGATCACCGTCTCCCCGAGCAGCAGCCAGGCCAGCGGCGCCGTCAGGAAGACGAAGCGCGGCAGCGGGAAGAGGAAGCTGAACATCGCCATGAAGTAGCAAAGCCGCTGCGGCCAACTCAGGCTCTGCGCGGTCAGCGGATTCTCGGTGCGCAGGATCTGGATCATCCCGCGGCCCCAGCGCAGGCGCTGGCCGATGTGCAGCATCAGGCGCTCGGTGGCGAGGCCGGCGGCCATCGGCACGCGTAGATAGGCTGTGCGCCAGCCCGCCTTCTGCATGCGCAGCGCGGCGTGGCAGTCCTCGGTGACGGTGGTGGTGGGCACGCCGCCGATCGCCTCGAGCGCGGTGCGGCGGATGACGGCGCAGGAGCCGCAGAAGAAGGTCGCGCCCCAGAAGTCGTTGCCCGGCTGCACCAGGCCGTAGAAGAGCAGCCCCTCGTTCGGTACCGCTTCGCCGCTGGCGAGGTTCCGCTGGAACGGGTCCGGCGAGTAGAAGTGGTGCGGCGTCTGCACCATGCAGAGGCCGCGGTCGCGCAGCATCCAGCCCATGGAGAGCTGCAGGAAGGCGCGGGTCGGCACGTGGTCGCAGTCGAAGATCACCACATACTCGCCGCTGGTTTTGGTGAGGGCGTGGTTGATGTTGCCGGCCTTGGCGCCCTTGTTGTCCGGACGGATGAGGTAGCCGGCGCCCACCTCGGCGCAGAAGCGGCGGAACTCGTCGCGCCGCCCGTCATCGAGCACGACGATGTTGATCTTCTCCGCCGGCCAGTCGAGCGCGAGGGCGGCGAGGATGGTTGGCTTCACGACCTCCAGCGCCTCGTTGTAGGTCGGGATGAAGACATCGACCGTCGGCCAGACCTCGGCATCCGCCGGCAGCGGCACCGGCTTGCGGTCGAGCGGCCAGGCCGTCTGCGCATAGGCGAGGATCAGCACGATGACGGCGTAGAGCTCGGCCAGCAGCAGGCCGATGCCGAGCAGGGTCTGCAGCGGGCCGGAATAGTCCAGCGTGTCGGACAGCCGCCAGACGATGTAGCGGACCGACACCATGGAGGAGAGGGCCGCCAGGGCGAGCGTCGCGGCGCGGCCGCGGAAGCGCCCGATCAGGAAGGCCACCAGCAGGCCGCCGAGGGCGAAGGCGCCCTGTTCCTCGGCCGCCAGCGGGGTGAAGACGATGATGGCGGCGAGGGCGAGGCCCATCGCCGCCAGCAGGGCGCCGCCGATGCGGCTGCGCGCCAGTGGCAGCCGCGCCAGGCTCTCGCGGCGAAGCGGCGCGTTCATCGCGCCCATCCCGCGGCGACGGGTTCGACGGCGCGTGGCAGCGCCGCGGCAACGACCCGGGCGAGCTCGCGCAGGTCCTGCGCGGCGCGGCTCGCGGGCGCGCTGTCAAGCAGCAGGCGCTGCTCCGCCAGGGCCTCCGCCACCGCGTCCTCGCGCGCCAGGGCGCCGAGCAGGCGGGGGCCGAGATGCTGCGCCATCGCCTCGGCGACGGTGCGCGAGAGCCGGGCCTCGTGATCGACCTGGTTCAGCACCAGGCGCGGCCCGTCCGAATCCCGCCCGGCCAGGCCGCCAAGGCCGAGGAAGCGGCCGCTATCGATCTCGGGCATCAGCGCGGCGCCCTGGGCATCGGCCAGTAGCACGACGAGAACGAGGCTCGCCAGGGGCGCCAGCAACTCCAGCGCGCGGGACGGCCCGGGCGGCAGGTCGGCCACCACGAGGAGGGCGGGATCGGCCAGCATCTCCCGCACCGGCCCGGTGAGCAGCGCCGGCGCCGCCTCGAGGGCAGCGGTCACCATGAGCGCCTCGGCCGTGGTAACGGTGCCGAAGGGGAGCAGGGCGACGCCGGAGGGCGTCAGCCGGAGGGCGCTGCGCCAGCCGATGCCGCGCGGCAGCTCGGCCAGGAAGCCGGCGCGCTCGGCGAGCGGCACGCCGAAATGCAGGCGCAGCGCGTTCTGCGGGTCGAGATCGATCGCCAGCACGCGCTGGCCCCCGCGCCGCAGGGCGTCGGCAAGGTTGGCGGCGACGGTGGTCTTGCCCACGCCGCCCTTGGGCGAGGCGATGCAGAGCAGGGGCATCGGCGGGACCCTTCAGCGGAAGCCGGCGCCGCGCGCGGGGCGCGGGGCGAAGAGCGGGTCGGGCAGGCCGACGGCGGATGCCGGCCGGCGCTCACCGGCGGCCGGCGCGGCGCGGAGCCGGGCCAGGGTGCCGACCGCTACCGTCTCGGCCACAGGCGGCGCGAAGAGCGGTTCGAGCAAGGGCCAGGCGGCCGGCGCGGCCGCCGGGCTCGCAACGATGGGCATGGGCACGGGCAGCGGCGCCACCGCGGCCACTGGCCGGCCCGGCCAAGCCGGCTCGACCGGCAGCGGCGGCGCGGCGGGCAGGTCAGAAGCCGGCTCGGGGGGCGCCAAAGCCCTGCCCGGGCGCACCGGTGCATTGCGGAAGCTCCGGTATCGCAGCCCCGGCACCCCAAGCGCCGCAGCCATCCGAGCGAAGTCATCGTCCTGGGCCATGCCACCTTCACGATCGCTATCGGCGGCAGGCTGGCGCCAAGGGATAAACAAACTGCTTGGATGGGGGTCTGGAGAGCGGGGCTTGCCAGCGGCCGGCGCGCGGGCTCCCCTGCGCAGACGACAGTGCGGGGGAGGATCATCCATGACGCGGCTCGCCAGCTTCACCGACGCCAAGGGACCGCGCATCGGCGTGGCGCTCGAGGACGGACGCATGCTCGACCTCTCGGCGGTTCCCGGCGCGCCCGGCATGACCGACATGCTGGCGCTGATCGAGGCGGGGCCGGCGGCGCTCGCCACGGTCCGGGCCCTGGCCGAGAGCCCGCCCGCCGGCGCGCTGCTGGCGGCCGGGTCCTGGCGGCTCCTCGCCCCCATCCCGCGGCCGCGGCGCAACGTCTTCTGCGTCGGCCGCAACTACATGGACCATGTGGCGGAAGGCGACCGGACCCGCGGGATCACCAGTTCGGAACTGCCAAAATACCCGCAATTCTTCACCAAGGCCCCGGATTGCGTCATCGCCCCGGAGGACTGGATCCCAGCCCATAAGGGCGTCACCGAATGGCTCGACTACGAGGTGGAGCTCGCCGCCATCATCGGCACCGAGGGCCGCGACATCCCGAAGGAGCGGGCGCTCGACCACGTCTTCGGCTGGACCATCGGCAACGACGTAACCGGGCGCGACCTGCAGCGCCGCTATGGCCAGTGGTTCAAGGGCAAGTCGCTCGACCGCTCCTGCCCGCTCGGCCCCTGGATCATCCCCGCCGCCGAGCTCGATGCGCTGAACACCGGCATCCGGCTCTGGGTGAATGGCGAGAAGCGGCAGGACAGCCACACATCGAAGATGATCTTCGACGTGAAGGAGATCATCCACCAGCTCTCGATCGGCTTCACCCTGCGGCCGGGCGACGTCATCATCACCGGCACGCCGGAGGGCGTCGGCTATGCCATGCAGCCGCCGCGCACGCTGCAGCCAGGCGATGTCATCGAATGCGAGATCGACGGCATCGGCCGCCTGCGCAACACGGTGAAGGGCGAGTAGCGCCATGGCGGCGGAGGCGGCAGCGACTTGGCGGCCGCCGCAGCGCATAGCGGCTTTGTGAGGCGCATTTAACCGCCAACAGTTTTATTTCCACAGCCATTGACGCGCCTGGCGTGAGAATTCATCCGGTATCGCGAGCATGGTTGGCTACCACCGGCTCGCCATTCCGAGTTGTTCCATGCCGGACCAACCATGGTGCCATGGGCGCCGCCGCAACGGCGAACCGCTCCGGGCATGCCGGGAACAGGCGGGAGAGGCATGGACGCAAGGACGCCGGATGCCCGATCGCGGGGTGCCGCCCGCGGGCCGGGCGGGGATCGCCGGCCATGACGGCGCGACGGGTGCTCATCGTCGATGACAACGACGCGGCCCGGCGCCTGCTGCGCATTGCCTGCGAGGCCAACGGCGCCGAGGTGGAGGACTGCACCGATGCGGAGGGCGCCGTGGCGGCTCTCGCGGAGGGGCACTTCGACCTGATCCTGCTCGACTGCCACCTGCCGATGACCGACGGGCGCGACCTTGCGCGGCAATTGCGGGAGGGGGGATTCGCCGGCCGCGTGGTGGCGGCGACCGCCAATGCCCTCCTGCCGCTGACCGAGCCCGAGACGCTGAAGGATTTCGACGAGGTGCTGATCAAGCCGATCCCGCTGGCGCGGATCGAGGCGGAGCTGGTCCGGCTGTCGCCGAGCTGAGCGCCGCGCCCGGCGCACCCTTCCGCCGGGCCGGGAAAGAATGGCAGCATGCCCGGCAGAGATGCCATGCACAGACGCAGCCTCCTGAAGGCGGCGGCATGCCTGCCCGCCGCGCCGCTCGCGGGTCCCGCCCTCGCGCAGGATCCGCGGGCCCGGACCCTGCGCATGGTGCCGCAGGCGAACCTCACCTCGCTCGATCCGATCTGGACCACCGCGGGCGTCACCGAGAATCATGGCTGGACCGTCTTCGACACGCTCTTCGGCCTGACCGACGACTTCCAGGTCCGGCCGCAGATGGCGGAGGGGCACGAGGCGTCCGACGATCGCCGAAGCTGGACCATCCGGCTGCGCGAGGGACTGCGCTTCCATGACGGCGCGCCGGTGCTGGCGCGGGACTGCGCCGCGAGCCTCGCCCGCTGGGCGCGGCGCGACACCTTCGGGCAGTCGCTCGGCGCCGCCGTCGAGGCCTTCGAGGCGGTGGACGACCGCACGCTCCGCATCCGGCTGGCATCGCCCTTCCCGCTGCTGCTGGAGGCGCTGGCCAAGCCCTTCGCCAACGGCGCCTTCATCATGCCGGAGCGACTGGCGAAGACCGATCCCTTCCAGCAGGTGCCGGAGGTCATCGGCTCCGGCCCCTACCGCTTCCTGCCGGGCGAGTATGTCTCCGGCAGCCGTGTCGTCTATGCCCGGCACGAGGGCTATGTCCCGCGCCAGGAGCCGCCGAGCCGCACGGCGGGCGGCAAGCAGGCGCATTTCGAGCGCATCGAATGGACCATCATCCCCGACAGCGCGACGGCCGCCGCGGCCCTGCAATCGGGCGAGATCGACTGGTGGGAGCAGGTGAATGCCGACCTCATCCCGCTGCTGCGCCGCGACCGCCGCATCACCGTCGAGATCACCAACCTGCTCGGCTATATCGGGGTCTGCCGCTTCAACTTCCTGCAGCCGCCCTTCGACAACCCGGCCATCCGCCGCGCGCTGCTGCATGCGCTGAACCAGGCCGACTATGTCCAGGCGGTGACGGCGAACGATGCCGAGGCCTGGCGGCTGTGCCATTCCATGTGGCCCTGCGGCACGCCCTACGGCACCACCGCCGGCAGCGAGGCGCTGGACGGGCCGCGCGACCTCCGCAAGGTGCGGCAGATGCTGCAGGCGGCCGGCTACAAGGGCGAGCGGGTGGTGGTCATCAACCCGACCGATTTCCCGACCATCGGCCCCTTCGGCCAGATCACCGCCGACCTGCTGCAACGCTGCGGCATGACTGTCGAGTTGCAGGAGATGGACTGGGGCAGCCTGGTGCAGCGGCGCACCAGCAAGGAGCCGGTGGACAAGGGCGGCTGGAGCATCTTCCATACCTGGTGGCCGGGCATCTCCATCATGAACCCGGCGGTCAATGCGCCGATCCGCGGCCAGGGCGAGCGCGGCTGGTTCGGTTGGTACCGCAACGACAAGGTCGAGCAGCTCACCACCGACTGGCTCGTCGCCGGCAGCCCGGCGGAGCAGCAGCGGATCGCCGAGGCGATCCAGCAGGAGAGCTGGCAGGCGGTGCCCTTCCTGCCGCTCGGCCAGTTCTTCATCCGCACCGCCCATCGCGGCCTGACGGGCGTACTGAAGGGCACCTCGCCCTATCCCTGGAACGTCAGACGCGCTTGATGCCGATGGCTGTTGATGTTGGCACATCAACAGCCTTCCTCAGACGCCGGGCGGCTTGCTCCGCAAACCTTGGCTTCGCGCCACCGGGCGCGGCGCCCATTCGGGCGCTCGGCATGAATCTTTCATTCATGCCGTCGATCTCAGCCGCAGCCGCCGCCAGAGTGCGATGGCGGCGAAGGAAAGGCCGATCACCAGCACCGAGACGCCGGTGGTCAGCGTGCCGAGGGCGTAGATCTCGGGCGTCGTCACCGTCGTCGTCAGCCCCTGCAGCTCGAGCGGCAGGGTGTTCAGGTCGCCGATCGCCTGCGACGAGCGGGCGATCTCGTCCCAGGAGAGGGTGAAGCCGAAGAGCGCGACGCCGACCAGGCTCGGCGCGATCAGCGGCAGCACGACATGGCGGAAGACCTGCCAGGGCGAGGCGCCGAGATCCCGCGCCGCCTCCTCGAGTTGCGCCGGGAAACGGTTGAAGACGGCGAACATGATCAGGAGGCCGAAGGGCAGCGTCCAGGTGAGGTGCGCACCAAGGCCGGAGGTGAAGAGCCCCATGGCGGTCGCGTAGTCGGCAAGCCAAGCCGCGCCGCTCGCCTCGGCATAGGCTTTCACCGCATCGTCAATCAGCCGGAATTCGAGCGCGATGCCGAGCGAGACGACGATGGAGGGCACGATGAGGCTGGCGACCGTCAGATGGAAGAGCAGGCCCTGTCCGGGGAAGCGGCGGCGAAAGGCATAGCCGGCCGAGAGCGAGATCAGCGTCGTCAGCAGCATGACGACGAGGCCGAGCCGCACCGAGCGGCGAAAGGCGGCCCAGATATCGACCACGCCGACGCCCTTCCAGAGCGTCTGGTACCAATGCGTCGAGACGCCCTGCATCGGGAAGGTCAGCCCGCCATCCGGCCCCTGGAAGGAGAGGGCGAGGATGGTCAGCGTCGGCCCGTAGAGGAACAGGACGAAGAGGGCGAAGAAGAGGGCGAGCAGCCAGAAGCCGAGGCCACGGCGTTCTTCCATGGCTAGAGCGTGATCGCTTGAGGTGAAAAAACCGAAAAGCGTGAATCACGCGATCCGGTGATGGCTGGAGCGTGAGCCGTGAAAGCAGGTGAACGGATCATGCTCTAGAGTTCCCGCCGGATGTCGACCAGCTTCGTCATCACCGCGATGATGACCAACACCAAGGCCAGCAGCACCACCGCCTGCGCCGCCGCGGCGGGGAATTGCAGGTAGGACATCTGCACCTGGATCACCTTGCCGACCGAGGCGATCTGCTGCCCGCCCATGACGCCGATGGTCACGAAATCGCCCATCACCAGCACGATGACGAAGATCGAGCCGATGACAAGGCCGGGCTTCGCCAATGGAACCACCACGTGCCAGATGGTCTGCCAGGCGCTGGCCCCGGCATCGCGTGCCGCCTCCAGCAGCCGGTGGTCGATGCGCATCATGCTGTTGAAGACCGGCACCACCACGAACAGCGTGTAGAGGTGGACGAAGGCGAGCACGACGGAGAATTCCGAGAAGAGCAGCCAGTCCTGCGGCTGGTCCACCAGGCGCATCGCCAGCAGCGCGTGGTTCACCACCCCCTCGCGGCCGAGCAGCGGGATCCAGGAGATCATGCGGATGACGTTGGAGGTGAGGAAGGGCGCCGTGCAGAGCAGGAACAGCGCCATGCGCATGCCATCCGAGCGGATGTGGAAGCAGAGGAAATAGGCGACGGTGAAGCCGAGCAGCAGGGTGGTGGCCCAGACCATGCCGCAGAGCCGGAGCGTCGAGAGATAGGTGCGGAAGGTGGTGCAGAGCCCGTCCGAAAGCGTGCCGCAGCCCTCGAACATCTCGACGTAATTGCGCTGGGTGACATCGGGGACCAGCGAGTATTCCGTGTAGTTCCACAGGCTGACGACGCCGGTCGCCAGCAGCGGGAAGACGAAGAAGAGCAGCAGCACGAGCCAGAGCGGCGCCGCCTGCAGCAGCGGCGCCCAGGCCCGTCGCGGCGGCGGGGCGGCGGCGAGCACCGGGGCGGGCGGCGCCACGGGCCCCGCCTTGGGCACCGTCACCGCCCCCGCCTCCAGCACCGCCTCGGGCGCGGCGAGCGTCGCCGCCCCCCGCCCCTCCGGCATCGGCACCGGCTCAGGCCGCGATGAACTCATTCCATTTCCTGACCATGTAGTCGTTCTCGTCCATCACCGCGTTCCAGCAGGCGACGGCGCCCATGCGCGCCTCGAAGCTGCCGCCGTCGCGCACCGCGCCGGCCTTCTCCATCACCGTGCCGTCCGGCGCCTTGATGTCCTGCGCCGCCGGTTTGCCCTCCATCCAAAAATCCCATTCATAGGGCTGCATATTGGCCTTCGCCGTCGACAGCACCGCCGAGTAGTAGCCCTGCCGATTGAGGAAGGCGCCGGCCCAGCCGGAGAGAAACCAGTTGATGAACTCGTAGGCGGCGTCGAGCTTGCGGCCGGAGAGGGTCTTCGGCAGCCCGAAGCCGGCGGCCCAGGCCCGATAGCCCTCCTTCAGCGGCTGGTAGACGCAGGGCACACCCATGCTGCGCACCTTGGTGACGGCCGGCGACCACATGGACTGAATCACCGTCTCGCCCGAGGCCATCAGGTTGACGCTCTCGTTGAAGTCCTTCCAGAAGGCGCGGAACTGGCCGGCGCGCTTGGCCTCGGTCAGGACCTTCATGGTGAGGTCGATCTCGGCCTTCGTCATGTTGCCCTTGTCGGCGTATTTGTGCTGCCCGGTGGCCTCGACCACCATCGCCGCATCCATGATGCCGATCGAGGGGATGTTGAGGATCGAGGCGCGGCCCTTGAATTGGGGGTTCAGAAGCTCGGCCCAGGAGCTGATAGGCCGGCCGATCTTGTCCGGCCGGATGCCGAGCGTGTCGGCATTGTAGGTGGTCGGGATCAGCGTCAGGTACTCGGTCTGCGACGGCGCGAAGGTCTTGGCGCTCGCCGCCGGCAGGTAGAGCACCTTCCAGGGCGCCGTGCCCTGGCCGCCGATCGTCTTCCCGCCGACCTCGCCCTTGAGGAAGACGCTGGTGATCTCGCCCGCGAGCTTGATCTTCTTTGCGTCCATGCCGACGAGGTTCCCCGAGGGGATGATCTTCTTCAGCATCCAATATTCGGAATCGAGGATGTCGAAGCTGTTCGGCTGCGTCACCGCCCGCCGCACCACGTCGTCCGAGGTGACGGGGATGTAGTCGAGGGTGATGCCGAGGTCTTCTTTGACCTTCTCCTTGATGCCCTGGTGCTGGTTCACCGCGGTGCCGACATAGCGCAGCGAGACGGCGCCCTGCGCGTGCACCGCCGGCGCCGCCAGCCCGGCGGCGATGCCGGCCGCGGCCTTGAGCGCGCCGCGCCGGCCGATCCCCGTATGGTCCATGCTTCTCCTCCTCAGGTCATCGCCCGGCCGCGGGGGCATCCGCGAGCGGGCGGCTGTCTGCCGCATCCCAGGCGAGCGCCACCTGCTGCCCCGGCTCGACGGGATGCGCATGCAGCGCCGCCTCCGTCAGGGCGACGGAGACCTCGTCGCCGCCCGGGCCGGTGAGCGCGACGGCGAAGCCGGTGCCGGTGTATTCGACGCCCGTGACGGTGGCGGGGACGCCCTCGGCGGCGCCCCCGTCGGGGACAATCCGCGTGCGGTCGCAGCGCACCGCGACCAGCGTCCCGTTCGGCAGGGCGAAGACGTTGTGCCCGCCCATGAAGCGGGCGACGAAGGCTGTGCGCGGCCGGTCGAACAGCTCCTCCGGCCTGCCCTGCTGCTCGATCCGCCCGGCGCGCATCAGCACGACATGGTCGGCCAGCGCCAGCGCCTCGTCCTGGCTGTGGGTGACGTGGACGAAGCTGATGGCGAGCTCGCGCTGGAAGCGCTTCAGCTCCGCCCGCACCCGGCCGCGCAGGAAGGGGTCGAGAGCGGAGAGCGGCTCGTCCAGCAGCAGCGTCGCCGGGTTGGTCACCAGGGCGCGGGCCAGCGCCACGCGCTGCTGCTGCCCGCCCGAGAGCTGCGCCGGCAGCCGCGCGGCGAAGGGGTCCATCTCCACCAGCCGCAGCGCCTCATGCGCCCGGGCGTGGCGCGCCGGCTTGCCGATGCCGCGCATGCGCAGCGAGAAGGCGACGTTGTCGAGTACCGAGAGATGCGGGAACAGGGCGTAGGATTGGAACATCATCGCCGTGCCCCGGCGGGCGGGCGGCAGGCCGACGATATTGGCGTTGTCGAGCAGGATGTCGCCGGTGGTCGGCTGCTCATGCCCGGCCAGCAGGCGCAGCGTGGTGGTCTTGCCGCAGCCCGAGGGGCCGAGCAGGCAGACATAGCTGCCGGCGGCGATGCGCAGGTCGAGCGCATCCACGGCGACGGCGCCGCCGGCGAAACGCTTGGTGACGGCGGCGAATTCGATGGCGCCGCGCGCCTTCACGGCGGTCGGCTGCAGGGTGCTGGTGCCGTGCAGGTCGGCGGTCTCCGTCAGGCGGCCCGGAAGGGGCCCTCGCCCGCGACCTTGCAGCATGCGTGCCACGCCAGCCGCCGCGGCGGCGCCAGCGAGGCGGTGGCGCCAGCCCGGAACTGCACAGATTTGCGGCGCCCTGCCGGAAGGAGCGGCAGGACGCGTTTGGCCGTCAGGCCCGGCCAGCGGCCGGGTGGACCATCACGGCATCAATGTCCCAGCGCCGGGACCACCCTGCCCCCGGCCGGATGCGCGGCGCGCTTGATCAGCAGCGCCGCCGCCGCGATCAGGCCGGGCAGGGCGATGATGGTGAAGATGGCGCTGAAGCCGAGTTGCCGCTGCGCCAGCTCGGCCACCAGGAAGGAGCCGGCGATGCCGCCGAAACGGCCGAGGCCGAGCATCCAGGCCACGCCGGTGGCGCGCCCCTCCGTCGGGTAGAAGCCGGCCGCGAGCGCCGGCAACGAGGACTGCGCGGTGTTCATCAGCGTGCCGCCGAGGAAGACGGCGGCGACCAACAGCAGACCCTGGCCGGCCACCTGGCCGATCGCCCAAACCGCGATGGCGGTCAGCACGAAGCCGGCGGCGATGACGAGGTTGGCATCCAGCCGGTCCATCAGCCAGCCCGAGGCGATCGCCCCGATGCCGCCGAGCGGGAAGAGCGCGGCGATCAGCGCCGCCTCCTGCGGTGCCAGGCCGGAATCGCGGAACAGGATCGGCATCCAGTTCACCAGTGCATAGAAGATCACCAGCCCCATGAAATAGGCGAGCCACAGCATCGCCGAGCCGATGCGGTAGGCGGGCGAGAGCACCAGCCCAATCCCGGCCGGGCGGTCCGCGCCCGGTCCAGCGGCGCCCGAGGTGGCAGTGCCCAGGGTGAAGGCCGTCGCCGTCGCGGCATCCGGCGAAAGGCGGCGCAGCACCGCCCGGATGCGCTCGGCCGGCAGGCCCCGCGTCACCATGTGGCGCAGCGATTCCGGCAGCCGCGCGACCAGCAGCAGCGCCAGCAGCAGCGGCGCGACGCCGCCGAGCAGCAGCACGCTGCGCCAGCCCCAGAGCGGGATCATCCAGGCGGCGAGGAAGCCGCCGCAGGCCGCGCCCAGCGGGAAGCCGCAGAACATGGTGTTGGTCAGCAGGGCCCGCCGCGGCTCCGGGCAGTATTCGCTCATCAGCGTCACCGCGTTCGGCATGGCGGCGCCGAGGCCGAGGCCGGTGGCGAAGCGCCACAGGGTCAGCGCCCCGAGGCTGCCGGCCCAGGCGGAGGCGAGGCAGGCCAGGCCCATCACCAGCACCGAGCCGGTCAGCACTGCCTTCCGGCCCAGCCGGTCGGCGAGCGGCCCGGCGGCCAGGGCGCCGAAGGCCAGGCCGAACAGCGCCGCGCTCAGCACCGGGCCGAGGGCGGCACGCTCGACGCCCCATTCCGCGAGGAGGGAGGGCGCGATGTAGCCGATCGCCGCCGTGTCGAAGCCATCTAGCAGGACGACACCGAAGCAGAGCGCGAAGATCAGCCACTGATAGGCGGAGAAGGGATGTGCGTTCAGGAAGGCCTGGATATCGAGTGGCCGTGGCTCCGGCATGCGTTCCTCCCTGGAGCATTTCCGTTCGCGGCAAATACTCCAGCCTGTTGTTTTCGGAGCATCGTCACCCGATCCGGTGAGTCCACCTGATCGGGATCTGCTCCAGGCGCGGATCCCGGCGGGATAACGATAGCCCAGGATCGCCTGGCCATCGCCCTCACCCGGCGGCGAGCACCCGCGCCGGCACGCCGCCGACCACGGCGCCGGGCGGCACGTCCTCGGTCACCGCCGCGCCGAGGCCGACCATCGCTCCGGCGCCGATCGCCACGAGCGGCCGGCAGGCGGCGCCGGCCCCAACCAGCGCGCCCTCCCCCACCCGCACCCCGCCCGAGAGCACGCTGCCCGGCGCGCAATGCGCCCCGTCCCCGATCACCACGTCATGCTCGAGGATCGCCCCGGTATTGACGATGCAGAACCGCCCGACGCTGACGGCCGCGCCGAGCACCGCGCGCGGCAGCACGACGCTGCCCTCGCCGAGCCGGGCGCTGCCGGCGCGGATCGCCGAGGGGTGCAGCAGCGGCGGGAAAGCGAAGCCAAGGGCCGCCAGCCGCGCCGCCGCCGCCAGCCGGGCGGGCGCGGTGCCGATCGCCAGGCAGGCCAGCGCGACGCCGGAGGCGCGCAGCCCCGGCAGCACCGATTCGTCGCCCAGCACCGGCACGCCCAGCATGGCGGGCGCCCGCGGCGCGGCATCGACCAGGCCCGCGATCTCGATGCCGCCAAGGTCCCGGATCAGCTCGATCAGCGCCCGCCCATGGCCGCCGGCGCCGAGAATCACCATCTTTCCCATCATCCCTGGCCCCAATCTTAGCCCCCTTCGGCCGCCCGCGCCCATCTCGCGCGTTGGCGGCTCGGCCGGATCGGTCGATAGTCGGCCGGACGGCCAAACCCCGGGAGCGGAGCGGACATAGCGGCATGCCAAGCAGCGAATGGGAAATCCCGTCGGACCTCCAGCCGGATCCTTCCGAGCATGAGTTCGACCTGGACCAGGTGCTGCGCTCCGTCGTCGCGGTAAAGGCCCTGGTGCCGGCGGATGGCTTCACCGCCCAGACGCTCGGCACCGAGCGCGCGGGCAGCGGCGTGGTCATCCGGCCCGACGGCCTCATCGCCACCATCGGCTATCTGGTGACGGAGGCGGAGACCATCTGGCTGACCACGCATGACGGGCGAGCGATCCCCGGCCATGCCCTCGCCTATGATTTCGAGACCGGGCTCGGCCTGATCCAGGCGCTCGGCCGGCTGGACCTGCCCGCCCTGCCGGTCGATGCCGAGGGCGGGCCGCAACCCGGCGATACCTGTGTCTTCGCCTCGGCTGGCGGGCGCAAGCACGCGCTGCGCTGCACCATCGCGGCGCGGCAGGAATTCGCCGGCTACTGGGAGTATATGCTGGAGGACGCGATCTTCACCGCCCCGGCGCATCCCTCCTGGGGCGGGGCCGGGCTGTTCGGCGGCGATGGCCGGCTGATGGGCATCGGCTCCCTCGTCATGCAGCAGCAGGACGGCAAGGGCCGGCGCGTCGACCTCAACATGGTGGTGCCGGCGAGCCTGCTGCCGCCCATCCTCGGCGACCTGCTGGCCTATGGGCGGCCGAACCGGCCGGCGCGGCCCTGGCTCGGCCTCTACGCCACCGAGGATGAGGGCGGCGTCGTCGTCAGCTCCATGGCCCGCAACGGGCCGGCGCAGAAGGCTGGGATACAGGAGGGTGACCGCGTCCTCGCCGTCGGCAGTGCGCGGGTCTCCGACCTCGCCGGGCTCTGGCGGGCGGTCTGGGCCACCGGCGCGGCCGGGGTGAAGGTGCGGCTGAGCATCCTCCGCGACGGCACGGAAAGCGAGGTCGCGCTCGTCTCCGCCGATCGCCGCAGCTTCCTGAAGGCGCCGCGGCTGCACTGAGCCAACGAGACGAAGGGCGCGCATGCTGGGCGATCCGCGCAGCCACGGCCTGTGGGAGCGGAGCGCGCCGCCCCCGCCCGCGACGCCGCCCCTGGTCGGTGATGTTGCGGTCATCGGCGTCGGCTTCACCAGCCTCTCCGCCGCCCTGCCCCTGGCCAAGGCGGGCGCCCGTACCATCCTGCTCGAGGCGGCGGAGATCGGCTTCGGCGGCTTTGGGCGCAATCGCGGCCTGATGAATGCTGGGCTCTGGGTGATGCCCTGTGCCGTCCCGGAGGCGCTCGGCGAGGCCGGGGAGCGGCTGCTCGCCCTGCTCGCCGAGGGGCCTTCCCTAGTGCGTGATCGCTTGAGGTGGACTCGCCGAAAAGCGTGACTCACGCGATCAAGCAACGGCCTGGACCATGATCCGCGACCCTGTGTGAGCGGATCATGGTCCAGAGCATCGTCACCCGATCAGGTGCCTCCACCTGATCGGGCTCTGCTCCGGCAGGCAGGACGCCCTCACCGCTCCTCGATGATCGCCCGGATGCGCGTGGCGATCGCCTCGACCGAGAAGGGCTTGGTCATGACCTGCATCCCGGGCGCCAGATGGCCGTGGCCGATCGCGGCATTCTCGGCATAGCCGGTGATGAACAGCACCTTCAGCCCCGGCCGCAGCTCGCGCGCCGCATCGGCGAGCTGCCGGCCGTTCATGCCGCCCGGCAGGCCGACATCCGTGACCAGCAGGTCGATCCGCCGGCCGGAGCGCAGCAGCTGCAGCCCCGCGGCGCCGTCGTCCGCCTCGATCGCCGCGTAGCCGAGCTCGCCCAGCACCTCGCTGACCAGCATTCGCACCGTCGGCTCGTCATCGACCACCAGCACCGTCTCGCCATGCTCGGCGCGCGGCGCCGATACCGGCTCCGCCGCCTCGCCTTCGGTCAGCTCCTCGCCGGCATGGCGCGGCAGGTAGAGGCAGACCATCGTCCCCTTGCCGGGCTCGGAATAGATGCGCGCCTGGCCGCCGGATTGCCGGGCGAAGCCGTGGATCATGGACAGGCCGAGGCCGGTGCCCTGGCCGAGCGGCTTGGTGGTGAAGAAGGGGTCGAAGGCCCGCGCCACCACCTCCGGCGTCATGCCGACGCCGGTATCGGTGACGCAGAGCGAGACATATTGCCCCGGCTGCAGGTCGTGGTTGCGCGCCGTCCGCACATCGAACCAGCGGTTGGCGGTCTCGATCGTCAGCTGCCCGCCATCGGGCATGGCGTCGCGGGCGTTGATGCAGAGGTTGAGCAGGGCATTCTCGAGCTGGTTGGCATCGACCAAGGTGGTCCAGAGCCCGCCCGCGGCCACCACCTCGAGGGCGATGGCGGGCCCGACGGTGCGGCGGATCAGGTCCTCCATGCCCGTGACCAGCCGGTTGATGCGGACCGGGCGGGGATCGAGCGTCTGCCGGCGCGAGAAGGCGAGGAGCCGGTGGGTGAGCGCCGCGGCGCGGTCGGCGGCGCCCCGCGCGGCCAGGATGTAGCGGTCGAGCTCGCCGATCCGACCCTGGGCGATGCGCGCCTGGATCATCTGCAGGCTGCCGACGATGCCGGTCAGCAGGTTGTTGAAGTCATGCGCGATGCCGCCGGTGAGCTGGCCGACCGCCTCCATCTTCTGCGCCTGGCGGAGCCGGTCCTCCGCCTCGTTGAGGGCAAGGGCGCGCTCCTTCTCGGCGGTGATGTCGCGGCCATAGGCGAAGATCTCCTCGCCCTCGGCCGAGGTATGCCAGGAGATCCAGCGCGGCGTGCCGTCCTTGTGCCGGTAGCGGTTCTCGAAACCGGTCAGCTCGTGCCCGGTCGCGGCCTTGTCCACCGCGCCCTGGGTCGCCTCGGCATCCTCGGGCCAGATGAATTCGTGGAAGCTGCGGCCGATAACCTCCGCGGGTGCGAGGCCCAGGATCTCGGTCCAGGCCGGATTGACGTTGCGGAACACGCCATCGGCCCGGAGCACCGCCAGCAGGTCGCGGGAGTTGCGCCAGACGCGGTCCCGCTCGGCCGTCCGTTCCTCGACGCGGCGCTCGAGCTCGGCGTTCAGGCGCGCCAGCGCCTCGGCCGTCACGCGCAGCCGGCGCTCGGCCTGCACCTTGGCCGTGGTCTCGACGACGATGGCGACGATGCCCTCCGGCCGGCCGCTCTCGCCGATCACCGGCGAGTAGTCGAGGTTCATCCAGACCTGCTCCGGCACGCCGGAGCGGTGCAGCGTCAGCTCCTGGTCCTGGTAGGACAGCGTGCCGCCGGCAAGGCCGACCTTCATGACGTTGTCGTTGAAGTCGGCGACCTCGGGCCAGCCCTCGCGCACCTTGGAGCCGAGCAGCCGCGGATGCCGCCCGCCGGCGAAGTCCGAATAGGCATCGTTGTAGATCATGATGCCGTCCTCGCCCCACAAGGTAACGATCGGCACGGGCGAGCGGAGGATGAGGCCGACGGTCGTGCGCAGGCTCGGCGACCAGCCGGCTATGGCACCGAGCGACGTCGCCTCCCAGGGATGGGCCAGGATGAGCCGCGAGAGCTCGCCACCGCCCGCGAGGAAAGCCTCGGCCAGATCCATCCGCGTGACCTCCCCGCCCATGCGCCTCCATCCGGGTTGGCCGGCAGCCGCGCATCGCGGGCCCCGATCGGCGGCCACGCATAGCCGCCACGGGGCCGGCGGACAAAGCACGGTCCGGACAGGCGGCGGGGCCGGCCCCGCCGCGGATTTTCGCGACGCGCGACGACTTGCCTTCGCCTGCGAAAGCCGCCATACCCCGGCACCGCGCGCCTGGGTAGCTCAGCTGGTTAGAGCACGGCACTCATAATGCCGGGGTCGCCGGTTCAAGTCCGGCCCCAGGTACCACTCCATCGGCGTTCTCTTGCGGCTCCCCGTCGGGCGCGTCCGCCCGGTCGGGATCCGCTCTCGCCGTCACACCGGGGCTTGGTACGGCTCCGCGTCCCGGCCAAGGGCGTAGAGACCTTCAAGCGCGAGGGACCAGGGCGGGCGCAGGAACCCCATGGCACGGACATCCTCGAACCAGTGCCCGAGGGGCGAGCGCCGCGCATAGGCGCCGCCGCCCGCGATGCGGCACAGGCGCGTCAGCAGCGATTCCGCGAGCAGGGCTATGCTGGCCTTCGCCATGCTCGTCTCGCGTCGCGCCCGGCCGTGCCGTTCCAGCGCGCGCAGCCCGGCCTCATAGGCCTGCCGGATGAGCCAGGCCTCGCGCTCCGCCGCAACCCATTCCACCTTGTCGAAGGCCGTCACCGCCGCGGCCTCGCGGGCGCGCAGCAGCCGCTGGACATGCGCCATGGCGGCGTCCGTCACCCCGAGGATGACCGCCACCTGGAACATCGTGGTCGAGCCGCCGGTGCCCTCGATGACCTCCCGCCAATGCCCCGGCCAGGCGAAGCGGGTCGCCGGGAAATCGCGGAAGGCGAAGGCGTGGCTGTCCGTCGCGGCCATGCCGAAGCCGTCCCATTCCGCGCGAAGGGTCATGCCCGTCGAGCCATCCCAGGCGACGCCATGGACCGCCAGGAAGAACCAGGCCGGCTCCGCCTCCCCCTCCGGCAGTGCCGTCGTGATCATGTAGGAGGTGACGCCGGAGCCCGAGCCAAAATGCTTCTCGCCGGTGACGCGCCAGCCGCCGGGCGCCCCCGGATCGGGCCGGGCCGATGCCCGCGTCCGGCCAACATCGCCGCCACTGCCGGGCTCCGAGGTGATCGTGCCCCACCAGGCGCCGGCCAGGGTGGTCTCGAAGACCAGCCGCTTCTGCGCCTCCCAGGCGGTTGCGTCCCCTTTCGGTGAACCAGTGTCGCGCCAGAAGGCAAGGACACCCGGATGCATCGAAGCGGCCAGGGCGAGGGAGGAATCCCCGGCCGCCAGCAGGCGGTGCGCATCGCTCAGGGCACGGACCGAGCGTCGCGCATCGTCCCAGAGACCGCCCTGTGCGACAGGCACGCTCGCCCGCAGGAAACCAATATCGGCAAGCCGCCGGAAGTCGGTGGGATCGAGGTGGTGACGCTCCTGCCGTTCCCGCCGCTTCGCTGCGAGGTCTTCGGCGAAGTCACGGGTTCGCTGCAGCAGTTGCTCGAATGCCCGCATGCCATGTCACCGACGGCCAGGATGCCGAAGGTCATTTCACACGAAGGCGGCACCGCACCGGAAGTGTAATCGCCGCAATCCACGCCCTGGCGACCGCCGTATCAGGCAGACGGCACAATCATAGGTTGACGCGTTCGTGTCGAGACAAATCGTTTCTTGTTGAGTACGAAGGCTGTGGATGGGCCGGTAGCTCAGTGTCAGAGCACACGCTTGATAAGCGTGAGGTTGGGGGTTCAAATCCTTCCCGGCCCACCATTCCCCCGCAGCGGAGCGAGCCCGTGCCCTATGGCGATCCGCCCGCCCCCGGCGGCAGCGCATAAGCCATGAGGTAGTCGCCGTTCCTGGTGCGCAGGCCGCCATGCCCGCCGGCGGCGATCACGACATACTGTCGCCCGTCGCTGCCCCGGTAGCTCATCGGATTGGCCTGCCCACCGGCCGGCAGCCGCGCCTGCCATAATTCCTTGCCGTCCCGCAGGTCGAAAGCGCGGATGTAGTCGTCCGCCGTCGCGCCCATGAAGACCAGCCCGCCCGCCGTGACCATCGTGCCGCCGATGTTGAACATGCCGGTCGGCAGGGGAAGGTTGGTGTGCGTGCCGAACAGGTTCATGTCGCGCGTCGTGCCGATCACGCGCTCCCAGGCGATCTTGCGGGTTTGCAGGTCGATGGCGAAGAGCTTGCCCCAGGGCGGCGCGTGGCAGGGCGCGCCGAGGGGCCCGAGCCAAGGGTCCACGACGACGGTATAAGGCGTCCCGTATTGCGGCCCGACCGCGAAGCGGCTCGGCTTGGGATAGGGCTTGTCGCTGTCGAAGCCCGGCCAGGGCTTGATGAGCCCCCGCCGCAGCGCCTCCTCCTGCGGCATGGCGTCGACGACGAAGGGGATGTAGCTGGCATTGGCGATGAGCAGGTGGCGCGTCGGGTCGATCGAGGCGCCATGCCAGTCGATCACGCCATCGAAGGCCGGGTAGAAGATGCTGCCCTGCAGCGACGGCGGCGTGTAGGGACCGTTATAGCGCCGCCGGTGGAATTCGATGCGGCACCAGAGCTGGTCGAGCGGGGTCGCGCCCCAGCTATCGGCCTCCGTCAACGGCGGCGGCCCGAGATCGGGCAGGTCCGTCGGCTCCGGCTGCGTCGGCGAGGTCGTGTCGCCCGGCAGCGGGTTGCCGGGCGCCGGCCGCTCCCGCATCTCGGCCAGCGGATGGCCGTTGCGCCGATCCAACAGGAACAGCTTTCCCATCTTGGTGGTCTGCACCAGCGCCGGGATGCTGCCCCCGTCCGGGCCCGCGAGATCGACCAGCGACGGCCCGATCGGCAGGTCGAAATCCCAGAGGTCGTGATGCACCGTCTGGAAATGCCAGAGCTCGCGGCCGGTCTCGATGTCGAGCGCGACCAGGGCACTGGAATAGGCCTCGTCGAAAGGCCGGCGCCGGGCGCCGTAATAGTCCGGCGTCGCATTGCCCAGCGGGACGTAGAGCAGCCCGAGCGCCGGATCGGCGGTGTAGGTGCCCCAGCCATTCGGCGTGCCGCGGGTATAGGTCTCGCCGGGCGCGAGCGGCGCCGTCGGGTCGGGCCGCCCCAGGTCCCAGGCCCAGGCCAGCGTCCCGGAGACGGTGTCATAGGCGCGCACCACGCCGGACGGCTCGCCCTCGGACTGGTTGTCGTAGATCCAGCCGCCCAACACGATCCGGTTGCGCACCACCAGGGGCTGCGAGGTGATGAAGTGGAAGCCCGGCGGGGTAGGGCCGAGATGATCGGTGAGGCTGACGAAGCCTTTCTCGCCGAAGCCTGGGCAGGGCCGGCCGGTCTCGGCATCGAGCGCGAAGAGCCGGGCATCGGCGGTGGTGCTGACGATGCGACGGGGACAGCCAGCCTCGGCCGGCGTCTCGGCATAGGCCACGCCGCGGCAGGCCAGGTATTCGTTGGCGCTGGTGTCGTTCTCCGGATCGAAGCGCCAGAGCTGCCGCCCGGTCGTGGCGTCGAGGGCGATGACGTGCCGGTGCGGCGTGCAGAGATAGAGGCGGTTGCCGACCTTGATCGGCGTGGCCTCGAAGTTGAACTCCCGCCCGTTCTTCGTCTCGAACTCCTGCGGCAGGTCGCCGGTGCGGGTGCTCCAGGCGAGGGCGAGCTTCGACACATTGGCCGGCGTAATCTGCGCGAGGGGCGAGTAGCGGCGGCCATCGGCGCCGCGGCCGTAATAGCGCCACTCATCCTCGGGCATCGGGGACTCTGTGGCCGGCGCCGCGGCGGCCGCGGCAACCGGGGCGTGCTGCACATGGCGGGCCACGGTGGTGCGGTAGCCCGCCCCGACGACCAGCAGCGCCAGCACCAGGCAGGCCAGGGCGCCCGACCAGCGCCAGCGCCCACCGATACCCCCCGCACCGAGTCGGCCCGCGACCCAGGGCATGCACAGCCAGACACCGAGAAGGGCAGGGGCGAAGAGGCGCGGCATCAGCTGCCAGCCATCCAGCCCGACCTCATGGACCGCCCAGGCGAGGGTGCCGAGCAGGACGAGGCCATAGAGCCAGAAACCCCAGGCCTGCCGCCGCGCCAGGGCCATGCCGCAGGCCAACAGGGCGAGGCCCGTGACCGCGTAGTACAGGCTGCCGCCGAGGATACCCAGCCAGATACCGAGCCCGAGGAGCGCTAGGCCAAGAAGGCCCATGACGAGGCCCGTAACGACAAGCCATGGCTGGCGGCGCATCAATCCTTGCAAGACAGACCTCCCCTGCCCGGACGTCCAGCAGCAAATGCGTCGGGCGATGGGAGGTTCCGCCCCGGCCAGGCAGGGTGGTGGGGGATCCCTCCCCCACCGTGCCGTTCAGCTCAGCTCACTTCCTGCGATGCGCCGCGCGGCAGGCGTCCGGCCTGTCGCAGCGTGCCGTCATGCTCCATGGCGCTGCGCACCGCCGCCCCCCAGCCGAACAGCGCCGTGCCGAGTGTCAGCGTCAGCAAGCCTCCGATGACGGAGACCATGGTCCTTCTCCTTCCGTGGGCCAGGACGGCGGAGCGCCCCATGCGCCCCGGTCGTCGGCCCCTCGGCAAGGAGATGGGAAGGCCGCCGGTCCCACAGCCGCGGCGGCGCATCGCGGCAGGCATGCGCCGGCCGCGGCCCTTGCTGCCCGGTCTCGTACCGAGCGCAGGAAGGTTTCACCTTCCTGCGCCTCGAACGCCGGGCGCAAACCTCCGGTTTGCCTGGGCCTTCGCGGCATAAGCCGCGGCGCCCGTTCGGGCGCTCGGCCCTGCGGGCCGTCGGTCGGAACGTCGTGCGCCTGGTATCAGGCCGCGGCGCCGAGGCGGGCGCCGCGGCGGATGAAGCCGCCGCCCAGTACCCGCTCCCCGGCATAGAGCACGCAGGCCTGGCCCGGCGCGGCGATGGCCGGCTCCTCCGGCCGCACCCGCAGCAGGCCCGCCGCCGCATCCCAGGCCGCGACCGCCGGCCGCGGCGCCTCGCGGGCGCGCAGCTTGGCCTCGCAGCGGAAGGGCTCCTCGGGCGGCGGGGCGAGCCAGTTCACCTCGCCCACCGCCACCTCCGCCTGGGCCAGGGCCTGGCGCGGCCCGACCAGCACGCGCCGCTGCGCCGCATCCAGCCCGGCGACGTAGAGCGGCTCCGCGCCGTCGCGCGAGGCTTGGCCGAGGCCCCGCCCCTGCCCCACCGTGTAGCGGGCGATCCCCTGGTGGCGGCCGAGCACCCGTCCGTCCAGATGCACGATCTCCCCCGGCTCCGCCGCATCCGGCCGGTGCTTCGCCACCACCTCGTGGTAGCGGCCGGCGGGGACGAAGCAGATGTCCTGGCTGTCCGGCTTCTCCGCCACCGCCAGGCCGAGCCGCGCCGCGACCGCCCGCACCGAAGCCTTGTCCGGATAGTCGCCGAGCGGGAAGCGGCTGAAGGCGAGCTGCGCCGGCGTGGTGGCGAAGAGGAAGTAGCTCTGGTCGCGCTGCGGATCGACGGCGCGGTGCAGCTCGGCGCCGCCCGCCCCCTCGACTCGGCGGACGTAATGGCCGGTCGCCAGCGCCTCGGCGCCGAGATCGCGGGCAAGGCCGACCAGGTCCTGGAACTTGACCGACTGGTTGCAGCGTACGCAGGGGATGGGCGTCTCGCCGCGGGCGTAGCTGTCGGCGAAATCCTGCACCACCGCCGCGCCGAAGCGGCTTTCCTTGTCGAGGACGTAATGCGGGATGTCGAGCCGGTCGGCGACGCGGCGGGCATCGTGGATGTCCTGCCCGGCGCAGCAGGCGCCCTTGCGTGCCGTCGCCGCGCCATGGTCGTAGAGTTGCAACGTGGCGCCGATCACCTCATGCCCCTGCTCGCGCAGCAGGCCGGCGACGACGCTGCTGTCGACGCCGCCCGACATGGCCACAAGAATCCTCATGGCTGCGCCATGAGGGGGGCCACAAGAATCCTCATGGCCGCGCCATCACGGCCGCGCCCGCTCATAGGCCGCGACATGGCCGGCCGCGGCGTCGAGGCCCTGCTGCCAGAAGCGCGCCTCCAGCCGCGCCGCCTCGGCGAAGGTGGCGCTCAGCGTGGCGAAGCGGGCCATGCCGCCATGGCTGTCGCCGAGCGCGTCGATCCGCGTCGCCGCCGCCCGCGCCATCGCCTGGTAGCCAGGGTCGGCATAGGTGTCGATCCAGGTCTGGTAGGCATTGCCCTCGCCCCGGCGAGCCGGGTCGGCGAGGATGCGCAGCGCCACCTCGCCATAGCCGACCGTGCAGGGGGCGAGCGCCACCTCCAGGTCGAGGATGTCGCCGGCGAGGCCGCGATCGATGACGTAGCGGGTGTAGCTGACCGTCTCGGCGCTCTCGGGCGTCGTCCGCACCTCGGCCTCCGGGATGCCCCAGCTCTCGCAATACTTCAGGTGCATCAGCGTCTCGGAGAGGATCGCCGCGATCGCCGTGGTCTTGTCCCGCATCGCCTCGATGCTCTCGGCCTTGAAGACCGCGAGCGCCTTGGCGCGGGCGAAATGGATCAGGAAGAGATAGTCCTGGATCAGGTAGCGCCGGAAGGCCGGCAGCGGCAGGGTGCCGGCCGAGAGGCCCTGGACGAAGGGGTGCCAGGTATAGGCCTGCCAGTCCGCGGCGCAGGCCTGCCGCAGCCGGCGGAACAGCCCGCCCTCCCGGCCGAAGCCCTCCTCCCAGGGAGCATCCCAGGCGGCGGCCATGCCCTCAGCCTCCCGCGTTGCGGGTGCCGGCCGGCAGCGTCACCACCAGGCCGTCGAGCGCCTCGGTCATGATGAGCTGGCAGCCGAGCCGGCTGGTCTCCTGCAGGTCGAAGGCGAGGTCGAGCATGTCCTCCTCATCCTCGGTCGGCGCCTGCAGCCGGGTGAACCAGGACGGGTCGACGATGACATGGCAGGTGGAGCAGGCCAGCGAGCCCTCGCAGGCGCCCTCGATATCGACGCCATGCTTGTGCGCGATCTCCAGGACCGAGAGGCCGAGCGGCGCGTCCACCTCGCGGCGCGTGCCGTCGCGCTCGATGAAGGTCATCCTGGGCATCGTATCCTACTGCTCCGCTCGGGCCAGGGCGTGCCAGGCCTCGGCAAGGAGCGCCGCCGCCTGGTCCGCATCCGCGGGCGAGGTAAAGCGGCCGATCCCGATCCGCAAGGTCGCCCGTGCCTCCGCCTCGGAAATCCCGAGCGCCCGCAGCACATAGGAGGGCTCGATCGCCGCCGAGGAGCAGGCCGAGCCGGTGGAGACGCAGAGATCCGGCACCGCCCGCATCAGCGCCTGGGCGTCGATGCCGCCGGGGAAGGTGAGGTTGAGGTTGCCCGGCACCCGCCGCTCCGCATGTCCGTTCAGCCGCAGCCCCGGCACCGCCCGCGCCAGCGCGCCGAAGAGGAGGTCGCGCTGCTCCCGGATGCGGCCGGCATCCAGCGGCCCCTCGATGGCGGCGATCCGCGCCGCCTCGCCGAAGCCGACCACCAGCGGCGCCGGCAGGGTGCCGGAGCGCAAGCCCCGCTCCTGCCCGCCGCCGGAGAACAGCGGCGCGAGGCGCACCCGCGGCCGGCGGCGGACATAGAGGGCGCCGATCCCCTTCGGCCCGTAGATCTTGTGGCCCGAGAGCGAGAGCAGGTCGGCGCCGATCGCCTCGACATCGAGCGGGACGCGCCCGGCCCCCTGCGCCGCATCGGTGTGGAAGATCGCCCCCGCCGCCTTGGCCAGCGCCCCGATGGCGGCGAGGTCCTGCACTACCCCGGTCTCGTTGTTCACCGCCATGACCGAGACCAGCAGGGTGCGCTCGTCGAGGGCCGCCCGCAGCGCCTCAAGATCGGCCAGCCCATCCGGCCGCACCGGCAGCACCACCGGCTCGAACCCCTCGGCGGCGAGGTCGCGCACGCTCTCGAGGACGCATTTGTGCTCGGTGGCGAGCGTCACGACGCGGCGGCGGGGGCTGTCCTGCCCCGCGGCGAAGCGGGCGGCGCCCTTGATGGCGAGGTTGTTCGCCTCGGTGGCGCCGGAGGTGAGGATGATCTCCCGCGCCTCGGCGCCGATGAGTTCGGCGATCTCGGCCCGGGCGGCCTCCACCGCCTCCTCCGCCGCTCGGCCCATGGCGTGCTCGACGCTGTGCGGGTTGGCGAAATTCGCCTCCCACCAGGGGCGCATGGCGGCGAGGACGCGCGGATCGACCGGCGTCGTCGCCTGGTTGTCGAGATAGATGGGGCGGTTCGGGCGCGGCATGGCGAGGCCTATGTGGCACCCCGGGCGGCGCGATGGGAGGGTGCGGCGGGCCATGGCCGGGATCGACGGCGCGCATGGGTGCGGCGGCTGCGGGATTCGGACAAATCCCCCGCAGGCAGGGTGGCGCGGAAGGTTTTGGACAAAACCCCAATGGGCGGAGAGGGAACGGGCGCAGTTGCGTCGATCGGGGCGGTGCTGGCGGTTTCGGACAAATCCCCGGCGCGGGGCGGCGGGCCTCGCC
Organism: Roseicella sp. DB1501; assembly: GCF_013112485.1. Classification (GTDB taxonomy): domain Bacteria; phylum Pseudomonadota; class Alphaproteobacteria; order Acetobacterales; family Acetobacteraceae; genus Paracraurococcus. The sequence goes on along the minus strand of NZ_JABFHG010000009.1, from coordinate 97,500 downwards.
CGGTTGGCGCCGCCGGCCTGGCGGCTGCCACGCGGCATGGGGCTGGGGGCCAGGGGCAGCGGCGGCACGGACGGACCCATGGCGGACCTCCCTGGCACGGCCCTTGGTGCATAATAGGAAAATTAGCTTAGCGCAAGCCTTGCCTGTCGACCGCGTCGGATCAGGCCGGCCGAGGCGGTGAAGGACTCCTGACCCAAAGGCGACCACCGGGCCGGCACGCCAATATCCGCCGGGCTGTCGGGATTGGCAGCCCTGCATCCCTCCCGGACACTTGAGATCCCAGTCCCCGCGAGCGGGCCTTATCCCTCCGCTCTTCCGCGCCCGGCCCCCCCGCGCATTGATGCCGGATCCCACACGGTGCAGCGGCCGGGAAAGCGGCCCCTCCTTCAGCCCGACCGTTCGAAATCCCCAGGCTTCCAGCTCCGGTCGAAGGCAGCCTGCTCCGGGCCGTAGATGCGGAAATAGGCGAACCAGCCGCGTCCGGGCGCGGTCCTGATCCACCGCCCTTCCTGCCCGGCCGGCGCCGCAGGGCCGAAATGCAGGTCGACCGAACCGGAGCCCGCCGCGTCCTTCAGCTCGAACAGCGAGCGGAGCGCCGCCTTGTCCTGGTCCGTCTGCACCTGGGATCGGGTGGCCGTGTCGTACACCGTGACCGACCAGAACAGCTTGCCTGGCACCGGCTGCGGCACGGCCAGCCGGTAGGATTTCCCGCCATCGAGGAAGGCGCCGGCGCTGTCCCTGGTCGCCTGCCAGTACAGCGACCCTGCACCGGCCGTGCGACGGAACATCGCGGGCGAGGTGACGATGGCCTGGGCAAACCAGCGGTCACGGGCCTCGAGGTCGATGCCGGCCGGTGTTTCGAACTGCGCGCTGCCGGGGACGAGGCCGACCCATTCCCATTTGCGGTCCGGCCAGTTCACCCGGTCCGGCCGGTTGCTGTCGAAGGCGGCGACCAGCATCTGGTCGCGCCCGGCACGCGCGGCCTGTTCCAGGATGGCTTTCATGCGGGCATCGGGCGCGAAGGGCTTGCCCTTCTCGATGCCGAGTTCGGCGAGCAGCCCGTACATCGGGACGAATTTCCCGACCAGCGGCTCGGCGTCGAGCACGCGGTGCAGGACCTCCCAGAACTGGATGTTGTCCTCCCAGCGCAGGCAGGTGGAATCCATCCTCCTCTCGCTGGTATCCACGAAGTCGAGCGGCTTCGGATTGCCCGCGCTCGCCAGCGGGTAAACCCTGATCCGCCGCAGCGCCTCCAGCGCCGCGCGCGCATCCCCGCCGACCGGCAGCGAACGGACGGCGAAAAGGGTCTTGAGCGATGAGGAATGGCCGAGATGATACCCGGCCGGCGGCTGGCCGCTGTAACCGGGCGGCAGGACGAGGTGCTTGCCGCCCTTGCCCTCATCCGGGCCGGGAAGGCCCAGATCCTGCACCCAGCCCTGATGGTGGTCGTCCACCAGCCCGATGAAGCCGCCAGGGGGCAGTTCGATCACCATCGGGCCGTCCGTCAGGTCGAGCGCGGCGGAGCCGTAGGGCGTGTCGGAGTTCAGGGTGAACCCGACCTGGCGCGGTCCGGTCGAAGCGATCCCGATCGCCTGGTTGTCCTGCAGGCCGATCTCGCGGTTGCCGTTGAAGATGCCCTCCACGGACACGGTCGGATACCAGAAGCGGTAGGCGATGACGGCGCGCTGGACGTCCGCCTCGTCGCGGAGACGGCGCGAGGTGTCGCCGCTGGGATAGCCGCGTTCGAAGCCGCCGGACGCGGCGGGCGGTTGCTGGGCCGCGGCGGAACCTGGCGGCGTCGCCGAGGCCGCGAGCGTGGCGCCGCCGGTGAGCAGGGCATGGCGGCGGGAGAGGCCACTGCTGGTGCGCGTCATGGGGGTATCCTCCTGCTTCGCCGGTGGCTCAGATCCGCTCCATGTCGGGGAGGACCCAGCGCTTCTGGAAGAATTCGGGCCTCGGGCCGTACACGCGGAACATCAACTCGAAGCCGCGCCGCGGGTCGGTGGGGATCCAGTTCGCGTCCCGGCCGGACGGAGCGGAGGGGCCAAAGAGGATGTCGATGGAGCCGTCGGCGTTCCGCGCCATCTCCGCGACCTGTGAGGATCGGCTGGCGCGCGGCATGTCGCGGATCAGGGCGTGGCTCTCGCGGTCATAGGCGGTGACGGACCAGTACTGCTCGACCGGGACATTCGGGGGTACGCGCAGGCGGTAGGTCTGGCCGCCTTCAAGGGCCTTGCCGTCCTTGTCATGGATTGCAATGAGGTAGAACTGGCCGACGCCGAGGCGCTTGAGGCCGATATAGCCGTAAGTGTAGGCCAGGCCGCGCAGATCGCTCGGGTATGCTTCCGTGTCGCTGTAGTTGGTGACCTGGAGCTTCACGAATTCGGCGTCGGCGGCGGGGCGCCAGTTCGTGTTCGCGAAGAACGGCTCCCACCCCCTCTCGTACATCGCGCCGAGATAGGCGTGCACCTCTCGCATCGCGGCGTCGAAACGCGTGCGGGTCGGCGCGTCCGGGTTGAAGGGCTTGCCCCTCTCCATGCCGAGGCTGCGCAGCGTGTTGATCATCAGGCGGTCGCGCGGCAGCCAGGGCTCGGCCTGCACGATGCGGTTCAGGTTGTCGAAGAAGCTGGCATCGTAGCGGATGGTGGAGTTGAAGATCACGTCCTTCGCGTCGGTGAGGGCGTTCGGCGGTGGGTTGGCGGCCTGGGCGAGGGGATAGATCCGGACGCGCCGCCCGTAGGCAAGGGAGCGCCGCACATCCTCCTCCCCGTGGCTGGCGAGATTGGCGCGGAACAGCGCATAGCCGCCGAGGGTGTCGCAGGGCAGCGCGGTGTAGCCAGCGGGGAGTGGTGGCTCGGCCTGGCCCGGCGGCAGGAGGACGAAGCGGCCGCCGACGCCCCGGTCCACGCCGAGCAGGCCGACATCCTCCAGCGGCATCTGCCGGAGATTGACGATGTTGCCGTTGAGGGAGCCGCCGGCGTCGCCCGGCGGGACCTCGATCACCAGCGGGCCTACCCTCAGATCGAAGAAGCTCATGAAGTAGAGCGTGTCCGGGTTGGGCGTGAGCGTCTGATTCCGCCAGTCCAGGGGACGGCCCCAGTAGATGATCTGATTTTCCGTGCCGCCGGCCTTGAGCATTTCCTGCCGCATCAGGTCGTAATTGACCGCTGGCATGCCCCAGATCGCGGCCTCCACAGCGCGGCGATGGCGGGTGCGCTCCATCAATTGGTCAGGCGATTGGGCGGGACCGAGAGGCGGGATCCTTTCCTCGTCCACCTGGCCCGAGGGCGGCGCGGGGACAGGGGCGGCCGGCTGGGCCGCGGCCGTGAAGGGCAATGCGGGAAACAAGGCGGAGAAGGCGCGGCGCGAAAAGGGGAACGTCATCGGCTTCGTCCTTCTCAGCTAACGCGGGCGATCTGCCTCTTCGAGGCAACTGCTTCGGCGTCACCGAAACCATAAGGACTCGCTTGCCGCGAAAGCGATCATTAAAAGCAAAATAAAGTCGAAATATTCTGCTTCGCCAAGGGCCGCGCGGATCTCTGTTTTGCAGCACGGCAAAGCGGACGTCGCAGCATGATCGGTGCGGCAGCAGCCTTCAGCCGCTCCCGAATGCGACCTTCCGCTTGGCCCGGGCCTTCGCGCCACGTCATCCGAAGAGCGCGACCGGCGGCCTCTAACCAACCCGCCGCCATCACTCCCCGTCGCAGGCCGTCCGCGGCCCGTTGCCGACCGGCTGCGGCGCGGCATGCCCCGAGTCAGGAAACGGATCGAGCGCGCCGAGCGTGACGGTGCCGCCCTGCACGGTCTCGTGCGTGCCGCCGCCAGCCCGCAGGAAGCAGAAATTCTCGAAGGGCACCGGGACGGGAAAGCCGCGCTGCCCGAAGCTGGTCGGCTCCGGATAGATGTACTCGCCGACCGGGGCCAGGTAGCCATTGGTCCGGATGCCCGCCGGCGTCTTCACCCATGGCGTGCCGACCACGCGCACCAGCACGTCGCGGCGCACCGGCCGCGCATCGTCCTTGGCCGGCCAGGTGTTGCGGAAGCGCCCGAGCTGCGGGCCGTTGGACGGCGCCAGGCCGCCCGGCCCGGTGAAGGAGGTCCCGGGCCAGGGCGGGTCCTGCGCCCCTGGGCTCGGCCGCTTGCGATCGCTGTCGACCAGCCAGACCTCGACATTGCGCGTCGGGTCGGAGGTGAAGCCGACGATGCGGAAGCGTGTGGTCTCCTCCTGCGGGATGCCGGCGAATTCCTCGCCCTTGGTGCCCTGGATCGCCTCCTCGACGAAGACATAGGCCGGCTCGACGCCCGGCGAGGTGTAGATCCCGAGTTCCGCCTCCAGCCCATGCGCGGCGACGACGAAGCCGCCGGCCGGATCGGGGACGATCATCCCGGCATAGGTCACATGGTCGCCCACGGCGAGCGGCACCGGGCGCTTCGGGTCGCAGGTGGCGTGCAGCGCCGCCACGCCGGGCGTCGCCTGCTTGCCGCAGGTGAAGCGCAGCGATCCCGCCAGGCGGTTGCCGGGCGGGCAGGCCGCCTCGCGGCTGGGCGCGGGCACGCAGACCGGGAAGCCGGTGCGCGCATGCACGGGCGCGTTCTCCTCGTCCAGGGCGAAGCGGGGATCGAAGGACAGGGTGCCGGCGGGCAGCGCCGTGGCGGCGACGCCGTAGATCCCGGTCGGGTCGTTCAGCCGCACCCGCGCCCCGGCGGTGTTGAGCTTGTCACCGATGCGCATCTCGCCGGTCGCCGCATCGATGGCCTGGATGTAGCCCTCGCCGATATGCAGCGCGCCCTGGCTGATGCGGACCACGCCGGCGATGTAGCGCGCGCGGCGGAGGTTGTTCACCGTCTCCTCGACGACATTGCCGAGGAGTTCCGCCTCGAAGGGCACCGGCGGCCGCGCCGTGTCGTCGGCCAGGGCCAGCCCGCTCTCCTGCAGCACCGCCGCGCCCGCCGGCCCGCGGAACAGGTCCTGCGCCGTCATGTAGCGGCCCGGCAGGGTGATCAGCAGGTTGCGCGGCAGCACCACCGGGATGCCACGCACCGTCATCACCGCCGCGGAGAGCGGATCGCCGGCATTGTCGAGGGTGAAGCGCTCGATATGGCCGACCAAGGTGAAGCTGGTCGTCGGCACGGGCGGGGGTTGCGCCTGGGCCGGTCCGCCGCCCGTGCCGACCCAGCCCAGCAGGGCGAGGCCGGCCAGCCGGCGCCGAACGGTCCGCCGCCGTCGCCTCTCCGATGGAACGCGCATCTCAGCCTCCCTCTGGGGTCGGTGGCGCCACGGCGTCGGTGGCCGGCGCGGGCGCGGAGAGCTCGATCAGGCCAGGGTCCCAGCCCTGGCGGCGGCGCGGGCCGAAGTGCAGCGCGGCGCCGGGCCATGGTTCGAGATGCGCGGGCAGCGCCGCGAGCGGCGCCCGCTCCGTCAGCACCAGCCCCGCCTGCGCCAGGGTCTCCACGGCGAGCCGGGCGGCGGCGAAGCCCAGCCGTCGCCATGGATCGGGCCGCGCCGCCCCCTCGCCTTCGAGCAGCGCCGCCGGGAAGGGCAGCACGACCTGCCAGCGCCATCCCGCGGGCAGGCGCCGGCCATCGATCCGCGCGGCTCCGGCGAGGCTGGTGCCGAGGCAGCCCGCCGGGCCGGCGGCGCCGACCGCCTGCATCAGGCCAGCCGGGTCCGCCAGCCAGGTCGTCCCCGGCCCGCCGGCCTCCACGGGCGCGACCAGCAGGCCGAGGCGCGGCTCCGCCGGGCAATGCCGGAGCGCCGCCGCCAGCGTCGCCTGCTGCGCCGAGAGCGGTGCGAGCAGGTCGACCGCCCAGGCGCCCGTCGCATCCTCCCGGGCGCGGGTCAGCAGCGAGCCGATATGCGCGACCCGCGCCTCGGCCAGCAGCGCCTCCGCTGCCGCATCCTCGGGCCAGATCCCGCCCAGCAGGGCGAAGACGGGCCGGGCGAGCAGCCGCCTGACGGCCGGGACGGTGCCCAGGGATGCGCCGTCCACGGCCTGCAGCACGAGGCGGCGGCCATGCACGCGCGCTTCCGCCAGACCGGCCTCCAGCCCTGCCAGCACGGCCGCGCCGGTCGCCGCCGCGCGCCCCGAGAGGGGCAGGACGGTGCCCAGCGCGACATGGTCGGCGGCGACGCCCGGCGGCCGGTCCGCCGGCGTGCCGGCGATGCGCAGATAGTCGAGCAGCGCCGCCCATTCGCCCGCCTCCAGCCGGTAGCGCGGCATGGCGGGGTCGAGGCTGCGGCCGTCGCGGCCGATGCCGTGCGTGACCGCCGCCCGCAGCGCCGCCGCCTCGGCATAGGCGCCCGCGCCCTGGCCCGGCCGGGTCAGCGCGGCCCAGCCGAGCGGCGGCGCCACCACGCCGCCCTCGCGCCGGCCCGCCGCATCGGCGCCGTGGCAGTTGGCGCAGGCGGCATGGGCGGGGGGCAGCCGGTTGGCGGTGGCCTCGCGCCCCGCGGCGAAGGGCGCGTGGCCCTGGTAGAGCGCGCGGCCGGATTGCGCGGCGGCGCCGCCCGCCGAGGCGGCGAGCAGGATCGCGGCCCAGGCGGCGCGCGCGCGGCGCCTCACCCCGCCATCTCCCGCAGCATGGCCAGGAGGCGCCCGGTCGGGGTCAGCGCGCCGACGCGCCGCCATGGTCGCCCCTCCGGCGCGCCCAGCCAGAGCTGCGCGGCGTGCTCCTCCGGCCGGCTTGTCGGCTGCTCGAAGGCGGTCCAGACGCGCAGCAGGGCCCGGGGATCGCCGCCGAGCAGGAACCAGCCGGGCGCGGCCCCCAGCGCGAGGCCGAAGCGGGCGGCATAGGCGCGCATCGCCTGCGGCGTGTCGCCGAGCGGGTCGAGGGAGATGGAGAGCAGCAGCGGCCGCTTCCCGGGCTGCTCCGCCAGCGCCTCCTGCAGCGCCTGCATGGCGGCGGTCTGCGGCGGGCAGATCGTGGCGCAGCCGGTGAAGAAGAAGCCGAGCACGACGGCGCGCCCCCGCGCGAGATCGGCGAGCGCCCGGCCGGTCCCGTCCTGGTCCAGCAGCACCACGCCGGGCAGGCCGGGGGCCTGCGCCGCACCGGGACTGGCCAGCGCCGCCGCCAGCGCGGCGAGGGCGAGCTGCCGCCGGGTCATCGCGCCGCCGCCATCGGCAGCGGGCCGAGATGCCCCGTGGCGAAGGACAGGTGGCGCGAGGGGCTCGCCACCATCGCCTCGGGCCTCGCCCCGGCCGGCAGGGTGAGGCTTGCGGCGTAATGCCCCGCCTCGCCCTCGGGCCGCAGCCCGGCGCGGGCTTCCCAGGCGGTGCGGGGATCGAAGAGCAGCAGTTCGAGATCGGCGAGGTCGCCGACCGGGCGGGACGCGCCGTCGGCGAGCTCGCTGACGCGGACGCGGATGGCCGTCCCCGCCTCGCCGCGCCGCTCGATCCCTGCCAGCGCCACCTGCAGCGCCGCCCCCAGCAGCGTCCTGGGCAGGGCGGCCGCCGCGGCCGTCGCCGGCAGTTGCAGCGGCCCGCAGGCGGCGAAGCGCGGCGAGGCGCCGGCGAGCACCAGCTCGTGCGGGCCGCCCTGGCCGTGCCGCACCGGGCTGCGGTAGCGGCCGGGCGCCACCTCGCGTGGCGACAGGTCGAGGACATGCAGGCCGAGGGCGGCGCGGCGGTAGTTCGAGTAGCTGCCGATCGGCGCCATCATGCCCTCGCCATACTGGTAGACCATGCCGTCGGCGGGGACGGCGACGAGGATGCCGTTGCCCGCCGGGACCGGGGCGGCGCGGGCGGCCGGGCCGATGTCGAGCCCGGCCTCCGCCCGCCCCAGCGTCACCTCCACCGGGCTGACCCGGCCCTGCCGCAGCTCGGCGAGCGGCCAGAGCGTGCCGCGCCCCTCCGGCAGGCTCACCGCATAGGCGAAGCGGTCTGTCAGCAGCAGCTCGTGCGCCTGCGGCAGCGTCTCCATCCGCGCCTCGACCTGGCCGGTGGCGAGATCGACGAGGCTGGCCCGTCCGCCGCCGAGCGCCAGGGCGCGCCGGCCGCCATCGGCGAGCGCCAGCGCCGTCACCGGATGGCCCAGTGGCAGCAGGCGCTCGGGCGGCGCGCCATCGGGCGCGGCGGGGTCGATCCAGGCGAGGCTGCCCGCCGCCATGGCCGCGACGATGCGGCCGGCGGGGAGGCTGTGGCGCAGCAGGCGCACCGCGCCGCCGCCCGGCACGCGCCAGCGCCGCGAAGCCTCCGGCAGGTGCAATGCCACCACCCCGTCCGCATGTCCCGTCACCGGCCCGTCCAGGGCCTCGGCGGCGAGCAGGGCGGTGGGCGCCGGGCCGGGCAGGAGGCGCAGCGCCGCCTCCGCGCGGTCGGGCGCCACCAGCCCCAGCCCGTCCCGTCCCGCCAGGGCCAGCCAGAGCTGCCCGGTCGGGCCGTGCCAGGCCAGCATGGCCTCGCCCGGCGCCTCCGGCAGCGCGATGGCGCGCCCGATGCGCCGCGCCTGGAGATCCACCTGCACCAGCCGCGCCGGCGCCGACAGCACCACCCAGGCCTCCAGCCGCTCCGGGATGAGCAGCCAGCCGCGCGGCGTGCCGCCGAGCTCGAGGATCGTTTCCAGCTTGGCGTTGTTCAGCGGCACGAAGGGGTTGATGACGGCGAGGCTGCCATCGGCGTTCAGCGTGACGAGGCGGTAGGTGTTGAGGTCGATATCGGCGCGCTGGCCGATGCCCTGGCGCGCCAGCAGGCGCACCCGGTCGGCGCAGGCGATCTCGGCCTCCGGCAGGGCCGCGCGCCGGCGCTGCAGCCAGGCGACGAGGCGGCCGCGCTCGTAGCGCACCGGCGCGCCGCTCTCGGCATCGGCGATCTCGACCTCCAGCGTGCCGATGCCGGGATCGGCCTGCGGCAGGTAGCGCCAGGCGATGCGCAGCCCGTCCTGCAGCGTCGCACCGGACCGGGCGGCGTCGGGCTCCTGCGCAAGGCCGGTCGCCGTCAGGCCGAGGCAGGCAAGCAGGGCGAGGCGGCGTCGCATCGGCGTCTCAGCTCAGGGCATGGAGATGCGAGAGCGCGAGCTGGCCCACCCGCACCCCACTGGCCGGCAGCAGCTCGAAGCGGGCGGCCTGGATGTCATCGGCATCGGAGATCGCGCCGAGGAAGGGCGCGCCGCGCAGGACGCCGGGGGGCGTGTCGAAGACGCCATGCGCCCCGCTCGTGCCGCGCCTGGAAGCCGCCAGCACGAAGCGGCCGGAGGGGCCGGTCCGCACCCAGAGCCTGGCGGTGAAGCCGGCGCCGCTTCCCGGCTGCGTCGAGCCGGCCGCGACATAGGCGCCCAGCCCGCGGACCGGCCGGTCGAAGGCCAGGGAGAGGGAGGCGGCCGCCCTGGCCGGCGCGGGCGGGACGGCGACCACCAGCAACCCGTCCCCCTCGAACTGATTGCAATCGAAGCCCGCGCCGCAGAAGCGCAGCTCCAGCGTCGCGGCCTGGACCTCGACCGTGGTCTCGCTCAGCGCATAGGTCGCCGGCACGTTCATCTGGCCTTCCAGCCGCGGCGCCAGGCGCATCGCCCGCAGATCGCCGACCGGGCAGCGCCGGGCGGCGGGGGCGGCGCCGGGCGCGATGCCCTCGGCCCAATCGAGCCACCAGCCGGCATCGAAGCCCGCCGCGCTGTTCACCGCCTGGATCGCCATGCGCCGCCCTCCTCAGCGTCGCCGCGGGCCGGCGGGCGCCGCGGCCGGCCGGGGCTCGACGCGCAGCAGGCCCCACAGCCCGCCATCGAACAGGAAGCTCGCCTGGCTGCGGATCAGGTAGTCCATCGCCAGGCCCGACCGGCCGCCGGCCAGCAGGCCGTAGGTGACGCCCATCATCGGGCCGAAGCCGTTCGTCACGCCCCCGCGGTAGGAGGGGTAGCCCGCGTCGAAGACCGGCGGCGCCTCCGGGCCGCGCGGCGAGGGCGTCCAGGGAAAGGCGCTCCAGCCATGGCCGCTGACGGCGAAGCCCTGCTGGCGGGTATGGCCGCCGGGATGCACCAGGTGCAGCCGCACCGCCTCGCCGGAGCGCGCCGTGAAGATGGGCGTCTCGGGGTCGCAGGGCTGGCCAGGCAGGCGCGCCGAGAGCGGGATGCCGGCGGCGCAGCGCGTGGCGCCGATCCGCCCCGAGCTCAGCACCGATGCGTAATCGGCCTCGTTGCGCTCCTCGAAGGGGATGCTCGCCTCGTTCCCGCTGCGCGCCCAGAGCGGCTCGGTGCGGTAGTTCAGCGCCTTCACGCCGTAATCGTCCGGCTCCTCGGCGCCCGCGAGATTGGGCACGGGCATGCCGCCGCGCGTGGCGTTGACGGCGTCCTGCACCATCAGCACGTGATCGACATAGCGGGTGCCGTCGCGCCGGCAGATCTCGGCGCTGACGCCACCCGGCATCACGCGGCCATTGCCGAGCCGCTGCGCGAAGCGGTTGTCGGCGCAGACCTCCGAGCCCTCCGGCCCGATCACCAGCGCGCCGCCGAGCCCGTGCATCGGCTGCTTGATCGGATCGCCGAAGCTGCGCAGCGGCAGGGCGCCGAACTCGACGGGCAGGCCGGTATCGTCGAAATCCGTGGCGCTCCAGAAGGAGCGGCGCATGCCGCCCTGCGTTTCGTCGATGCCGCAGCCCGCATCGCCCGGCCGGCAGGGGGAGACCAGCGAGCCCTGGCCCCAGACGCGCTCCGGCAGGCCCCGCAGGCGGTCGAGCTGCAGGCCGTTCCAGCCGAGATTGGTGCCGTCGGCCGAGAGCGGGTTCTGCGCCACCCGCGGCGCCGACAGCCCGACCGTGCCGGACATGCGGAACTGGTTCACGTTGAAGCCGTCGGTGATCATGGGCAGGAAGTTGTGATAGGCGCGCCGCTCCTCGAGCTCGCGCGGCGGGCTGCCCTCCGTGCCGGAGGCGCGGTCCTCGGGCGAGGCCGGCAGGTGGTTGCGCAGCAGCACCTCGAGGCAGGCGCCGGCCGGGGCGCGCAGCACCAGCGGCTCCAGGCTCCGCCCGGCGGCGAACTCGGCCCGCAGCCCTTCCAGCACCTTGTCGTTGCCGGGCAGGCGGTCGATGGCGCAGCCGCGCTCGGGCGAGGTGCCGTCGCAGCGTCGCTCCTCGTTCAGCACGTAGACCACGGCGCGGTCGTCCTGGATGCCGAAGCGGCGGCTGTATTCGATGCCCACCGACTGGGCGCCGCCGCAATCGCCCCGCAGATCGCAGGCGAGCACGGCGCTGACATCGAAGCGGCGATAGACGAGGGGCCGGCCCGGCTGCGCGCGGCAGACCGCCCGCTGCCAGTCGACCGCGCCGTCCTCGGCAGATGGGGCGAGCGTCGGCGCGGCGCGGGCCGGCGCCGCGGCGGCCGGCTGCCCGCGACGGCCGAGGGCGGCCGGCAGCCGCATGACCGCGGCGAGGGCCGTCGCCTGATCGGCGGCGGGCGGCGGCGCGACGCGCGCCGCCTGCCCTGGCACTAACGGCCCTGGCGGCAATGGCCCTGGCGTGCCCGGACCGGCGGCATCCGCGGCGGCGAGGGCGGGCCGGACGAGGCGCATGGCGATGTCGTCGACCGGCGCGGCCTGCCTCTCGCCCCCGGCCGCCCGCGATCCCGGGGCCGGGCGGGCATTCGCCGGGCTCGTGGGCGGCGCGTGGTCCGGCACCGTCACCCGCATGATGCCCCACATGCCGTCCCAGAGCTGATCCACCGAAGAGCCGAAATAGAGGTAGTCGAGCAGCGGGGCGTTGAACCGCGTCGCCCGGATGTCGGCCTCGAAATGCTCGGAGATGCCGATGGGCTGCGCATTGATGAAGCCGGAGCCGGCCGAGCCCGGCATGCGCCGCCACTTCACCCCGTTCATGGTGAAGATGTGCTGCGCCTCCTGCGCCCCCTGGATGAGGCGGATCTGCGCCTGCTCGCCGTCATGCGCGCGGAAGATCGGCGTGGCCGGATCGCCGAACAGCCGCCAGGGCTCACGCCGCTCGATGCGCGGGTCGCAGGCGCCGCCCTCCCCCGTATTGGGCAGTATCAGCCGGGAATAGAGCGCGCAGTTGAAGTCACGACGCCACTGCTCGACGCTGGCCACCACCGCGGCGAGCCTGGCTTCGTGCTCGGTGCCGCGCAGCGCCTCCCGCGTCGCGGCATGCACCTCGACCGGCTGCGGGGTGGAGGCAAGGGTCCGGTCGCGCGGCGCGTGCACCCGGCTGCTGAAGGCGTTCGCCATGTCGCCGCGGCAATCGGCATCGCCCGGCGCGCAGGCGCGGCCGCCATCGGCGCTGCGGTCCGACTGGCGGTAGTCGAAGCCGCCGAGCGCCGGATCGGGCGTCGCCTCGCTGATGCGCAGCGCCAATGGCTCGTGCCGGTAGTTCAGGTACTGGCTGCCCGGATCCTCGGAGGAGATGCCGAGCGGGCGGGCCGGGGTGGCCGCCACATGGCGCCGGCCGAAGCGGAGCGCCGAGTTGTCGCGATGGCCGGAATCGCCGAGCGGCTCGGGGTTCACCGGCTCCAGCGCCGCGGTGTAGGCGATGCCGAAATCGGCGATGGCGAGGGCGAATTCGCGCCGGTTGTGGTCGGCGGGAATGCAGGGCGGCTCCGGGCCGGTCCGCGGCGTGCGGCCCGCCGCCGGCACGAGGTTCACCTCGACGCCCGCTTCGTCCGGCTGGCTGACGGAGTTGCCGTCGCGCACGCAGCGCGGCGCCACGATATCGGCCATGGTCGCGGTCGGGCCGCCATCCGCGCGCAGCCGCAGGGCCGGGCGCGGCTCGATGGCGGCGAGCGGGTGGTCCCGGTCGCGCCGGATCGCCGCGGCGGTCGGCACCGTCAGGTCGGAGCCGCCGAGCAGCTTGCAGCGCGCCCGGGTCGCTGGATCGGCGGCGGCGGGATCGGGCTCGCCCATCGCCATCCTCTCGGCGCGGTCCCGGCACGCCGCCTGCGCCGCGAGGTCCAGCGGCTGCGTCCCCGCCAGCGTGGCCGCCTCCTCCGGGGTCATCGGCCGCTCGCCGGTGCGGACCCAGAGCGAGTTCGCCGGCTCGACGACGAGCCCGGCATAGAGCCCGTGCTGCTGGTGCGAGCTCGGCCCGAAATGGTCGTGGGTGAAGACGGTGCGCAGCGTGTTGTCGCGGTCGCGTCGGTCGGGGCGGCGGCTGAGGATTGGGTCCGCCCACCAGCGCTGCGTCGTGCGCTGGGCGCCGCAGAAGGGGTGGTTCTCGTTCAGGCGCTTGATATAGGCTGGGAGAGATTCCTTCTCTTTGCGCGTGTCGCATTTGCCGCGCTTCAGCAGGCCGCCGTGGATGGCGTGTTTTTCGTCGCCACCGGCCGCTTCCCAGATCGTCCCGCCCGGCCGGAACAGCGGATGCTCGCGCAGTTGCAGCGGCGTCGCGCCGGCGGGCAGACCCTCGTTGTAGTGCAGCACGCGCTCGCGCACCTCCTCGGGCGAGAAGGTGCCGTCCTCGTAATTCCAGCCATTGCCGGAGCCGTCGGAGGAGGTGACGTCGAACTTCACGAGATGGATATGCTGGCCGAGGGTGTCGGTCGGCGTGATGATCTGGAAATCGTCGACGTTCAGCGCGCTCGGCACCAGGTTGGTCGAGCGGAAGGTGATGCACTCGCCGGAATTGGCCCGGAAGAACAGCGGCTCCGGCAGCCGCGTGCGCGTCGCCGGGTCGATGATGTGGTGGATGTCGTCCTCGAGCGCGATGATGCGGCCCTGCGGGTCGAACCAGCCGTGGCGGTTGTAGGTCAGCTCGGTCTGGATGAAGGCGGCGCGGTAGTGCCGCATCGGCGCATCGGTCGGGCATGGATTGGCGAAGGGCGCCCCGGGCGCGCGAGGTCGGCCGTTGACGAAGAACAGCGCCTCGCCCCCGGTCCCAGGTGATCCGATCGGCGGCGCCTGGCCCGGCAGGGTCGGGGCGCGGTCGGTGACATAGGCGCCGGGCGCCGGCCACCATTCGGGGTGCGGCACTGGCGCCTTGCCGTTCGCCACGGGCCGCAGGCCGGGCGCCTGCAACGTCCCCTCGTGGAATTCCATGGCGCGCCGTTCCGCGGCGTCGCCGGCTTGCGGCACGAAGGCGAGGTCGAGCGCGCCCCATTCATAGGCCAGGGCGGCGAAGCCGGCGGGATCGGCCTGGCGGCGGACGCGCTGCGCGATCACCTGCGCCGCATCGCCGCCGCGCGCCAGCGCGTTCTCCATCACCTCGTCGTTCTCGGTGGCGCGGACCAGGCTGCCGCTGCGCACCCGGTGCCGCGGCAGGCCGCCATTGACGACCGCCTCGGCCGGCGGCTCCGTCGTCGGGTCGGTCCAGCCGCTCTCGGCCAGCACGTCCATGTCGAGGGCCGGCTGCGGCGGGCGGTGGCCGGTCTCGCCGGGGATGTAGTGCGGGTATCCCGCGAAGGCCGCGCCCGGCAGTGGCGCCAGCGCGGCGCCCGGGATCGGCACCAGGGCCGGTGTCGCGGTGCCGGCGGCAATCTCGGCATCGGGCAGGTTGCGCCAGCGCGGATCGTTGCCGGGGCCAGCGGGCTCGGCCGGGCGGTACCAGGTCGGGCCGCGCTTGCCGTCCTCGAAGCTGTCATGCACGCGCCAGAGTTCCCACATGCCCTGCGCGAAATGCGGGTAGAGGTGGCAGTGGAAGATGCTGTCGCCAGGCGTGTAGTTGCGGTTGCCGGTGCCGCCGAAGCCGATGCTGTAGCTGAAGGTCGCGCCGGGCGAGATGGTCTGCGAATCGAGGTAGCTGGCATCCGGGTCCTGCGGGTCCATCACCCATTGATGGGCATGCAGGTGGAAGACATGCGTCTCCTTCGGCCCCGCATGCAGGTTGCGGAACCGCACCGCGTCGCCGAGGTAGGAGTGATGCACGTTGGAGGGGTCGTCGGACCAGCGCACGCCGGAGGGGGTGTCGCCGTCATGGGCGAGGATCAGCGCCGGATCGCCGGCGGCCCAGGAGCTGAGGAAGAACTCCTCGGCCCGGCATTCCGGGCAGTTCCGCAGCGGCGGCCGGTTCGCCTGGGCCGGCGTCGCCATGACCAGCGAGCCCATGCCGGAGGCGCCGTAATTGATGCCCATGCCGTCGCGGATCTTGGAGAGCGGGTGGTTCTCGTCGTCGAGCGGCGCGAAGGCCTGCCGCGCCGGCACCTCGTCATGCATGATGACGGTGAATTCGCGGAAGGGCCTGCCGCAATCGCTGGTGACGTGATCGCAGCCCGGCGCGCCGCGCGGCAGCACGATGATCGCGTTCAGGTCGCCATGGGCGATGCGGTTCTGCGCGTCGCGCATGGCCAGCAGCGGCAGCGGGCTGCCATCCGGCATCAGGCGGAACGGGTGCGTCCCGTCATAGGCGATGGCCGCGTAGTCGTGACGCCCCGCCTCGACCGGCTGGCGCGCGACCCGCATCTCCTCCTCGGTGACCTGCGAGCGGTACCAGCGCGCGCCAGCCGGCTCCACATTGACCGAGGCGAAGAGGCCGAGGCCGATCTGCCCGCCATCCCCCTCGCCGCCCACGGGCGCCGCCGTCGAATAGGCGAAATAGGCGCCCTCCTTCTCGGCGCGCCAGCGGGTGACGACGCGCTGCCCGGGCCGGGCCAGCGAGCCGAGATCGTAGCCCTGCCGAACCGCCGCCGGGGTGTCGGGATGGAACACCACGCCCTGCCGGCCGGGGATGCCCACATTGGACCCGTCGCCGCCGCAGAGCACGCCGCGCGGGCAGTCCCGCTCGGCGATCGGCACCAGCCCGAGGCCGGTGACGTGGAAGGAGGCGGCGCGGGTGCGCGGCGCGTCGAGGCTCACCGGCCCGGGGCGCAGGCGGGGCTGGCGCGGCGCCTCGCCGGGATGGCTGCCGGTATGGCCCGGCAGGCTGCCGCCATCATCGGGCAGCACGCCGCCCTCCTCCTGCCAGCCCGGGCGCAGCAGGTTCTGGAAGGAGACTTCCAGGCACTCGCCCTCATTCACCCGCAGCACCAGGGGGCGCGGCCGCTTCTCCCGCCGCAGCCGGACCCGGCCCGGCTTCAGCTCGCCATCGTCATCGAGGGAGACCACGTCGTGGCGCAGCGCGAACATCATGCCGGCCGGCACGAAGGCGCCGAAGCGGTTCAGCAGGTAGGATTGCTCGAGCGCGACAATGTCCGCGCGGACGATGGCGCCGCAGGCCGGCGCGCCCGGCTGTCCGCCGGGGCGCGCGGCGGTGGGCTGCGCTGCCGCAGGCGCGGCGACGAAACCGGCAAGAAACGATAGCAGCGCGCAGCCGGCCGCCGCGGTCATCGCAAATGCGTGGCGCAGACGCATCGCCTCTCTCCCGATTCATCGAGGGCATGGGCGGCGAAGTGGGTATCGGTCGTGGAAGTCGGCGTCCCCGGACACCGTCGCCGCAAGGCTGCTTGTTTCGAAATGGGCACTTGAATATGGAATATCCTTCACGGTGGCATGATGTATGGAATGGCATCAAGCCTCGGCCTCGTGCCTCTCGCTTATGTAAAGGCCGGCCGGGTCCGCGACGCGGCAGGGCTGCCCGGTGGCGCCAAGGATTGACGGTGGCGAAGATTGACACTGGGCGGGTGGCCTGGGCGTTCTGCGCCATGCCTCGCTCCCGCAAGAATCGCATCATGTCGCTCACCGCCGCCTGCGAGACCTCCGTCGACGGATGCATGGCGTCCGCCCGCGACCGAAGCGCGAGCGGGGTGGTCCGCACCGGCCGGACGCCGCTTCGGGGAATCGCCGATGGATGCTGATGCCGTGCCTGCCTTCCTTCTCGGCGGCGGCGAGATGGGGGCCCGGATCCGCGCGCATGATTGGTCGCGGACCTCGCTCGGCCCGCCGGAGGGCTGGTCCGCGGGGCTGAAGACGACACTGCGCGCGGCCCTGACCACGCGCCACCCGATCTTCATCTTCTGGGGCGAGGAGCATCTCTGCCTCTACAACGACGCCTACAGCGCCTCGCTCGGGCCGGAGAAGCACCCGGCGATCCTCGGCATGCCGGCCCGCGCCGCCTGGGCCGAGATCTGGTCCGTCATCGGCCCGCAGATCGAGAGGGTGATGGCCGGGGGCGAGGCCACCTGGCACGAGAACCAGTACCTCCCGATCATCCGCCATGGCGGGCTGCAGGAGGTCTACTGGACCTATTCCTACGGCCCGATCCATGACGAGGCCGCGCCGGGCGGCATCGGCGGCGTGCTGGTGATCGTCTCCGAGACGACCGCGCAGGTGCGGGCGGAACGGGAGAAGGCGGCCGAGGCGCGGCACCTCCTCTCGCTCTTCGACCAGGCGCCCGGCTTCCTCTGCGTCCTCCGCGGGCCGGACCATGTCTTCGACCTGGTGAACGCGGCCTACCGCGCCCTGATCGGCGGCCGCGACCCGACCGGCCTGCCGGTGCGCGAGGCGCTGCCGGAGATCGAGGGCCAGGGCTATTTCGAGCTGCTCGACCGGGTGTACCGCACCGGCCAGGCCTATGTCGGGCGCGGCCAGCGCGTGCTGGTCGAGCGCAGCGCCGGCATCCCCGCCGAGGAGCGCTTCATCGACTTCATCTACCAGCCCATCCGCGACAGCGACGGCGCCGTGGTCGGCATCCTCTGCGAGGGCTCGGACGTCACGGAGCGCCGGCGGGCCGAGGAGACCAATGCGCGCCTCGCCGCGATCGTCGCCTCGACGACGGATGCCATCATCGCCTTCGCCGCCGAGGACGGGCGCATCCTGAGCTGGAACAAGGGGGCGGAGGCGCTGTTCGGCTATGCGGAGGCCGAGGCGCTCGGCGGGCCGGCCGGGCTGCTGGTGCCGCCGGACCAGCCGGACGGGGATCCGACCGGCGTCTTCCGCCGCGCCCTGCGCGGGGAGCGCGTGCACGAGCACGAGACCGTGCGGGTGGCGAAATCCGGCGAGCGGATCCCCGTCACCGTGACCGCCTCGCGGATGCATGCGACGGACGGGCGGCTCATCGGCGTCGCCGCGATCTTCCGCGACATGCGCCAGCGCAAGGCCGCCGAGCAGCGCCAGGCGCTGCTGGCGCGCGAGGTCGACCACCGCGCCAAGAACGTCCTGGCCGTGGTCCAGGGCCTGGTGCAGCTCACGGATGCGCGGGAGCCGGCGGCGTTCAAGCGCGCGGTGGCGGGACGGATCGCGGCGCTCGCGCGGGCGCACACGCTGCTGGCCGAGGATCGCTGGCACGGCGCCGATCTGCGCACCCTGCTCACGGGCGAGCTCGCCCCCTTCCTGGGCGAGCGCCGGGCCGAGCTGAACGGGCCGCCCGTGGCGCTTCCGCCCGGCGCGACCCAGCCCGTGGCGATGGCGATCCACGAGCTGGCGACCAATGCGCTGAAATACGGCGCGCTGTCGGCCGCGGCCGGCCGCCTCGCCGTGTCCTGGCGCCTCGCCGCGCGGGCCGATGGCGTGCCCCTGCTGCGGCTGCGCTGGGCCGAGACCGGCGGGCCGCCGGTGCGCGGCGCGCCGGAGCGCCGGGGCTTCGGCTCGCGGGTGCTGGACGGGACCCTGCGCGCCCAGCTGGGCGGCCAGGTGTCGCTGATGTGGGAGACCTCCGGCCTGATCTGCGAGGTGGAGGTGCCGCTCGAGCCGGGAACGGGCGCCGCGGCAGCCGGCAGCACCCCGCCGGCCCTGTGACGCGGCGCCACGACATGCGCGGGGCGCCGGGCGAAGGTGAGGCCGGCCGTCTGTCCCGACCGTTCAGCCCGCCGCGGCCGGGCGGCGGGACATGGCGCCGGCCGCCAGCGCCTGCCCGATCGGCAGCCGGGCGATGTTGCCCGTGGCGTGAACCATGGCGTGAACCGTGGCGTCGCCGGGTTCGGCCGCGGCGGGGGGCGCGGCCAGGGCCGCTTCGGCGCGCGACATCGCGGGTCTGCGTCAGGCGGCGAGCTGGCCGCGCCAGCGCGCGTCGCGCGGCGAGGAGCGGCGGTGCAGGCGGCGGTCGAGCAGGGCGCAGGCCTTCTCGGCCTCGCCGCCGCGCATCAGGGCGAGGAGGAGCATGTCCTCCAGCATCTCGCGCTGGGCGCCGCTGCCGCCGATGCGCACTACCTCGGCCGCCACCGGCTCCAGGAGGCGGGCGCAGCCGGCATAGTCCTCCTCGGCGAAGGCCAGCGCCGCGCGGCAGATCGCCGGCACCACCGGCCCGGCGGCGAGGCTGCCCGCCTCGACCAGCCGCGCCAGCGCCGCGGCGCGCCGCTCCGCCGCCTCCCGCTCGCCGGTGGCCGCCTCCAGGATGGCCATATGGGCGTCGGCGAAGGGGAAGCCGGCGGCGGGGAAGACCGGCCGCGCGTAATCGGCCGCCGCCTGCCACAGACCGGCGGGCACCGCATGGCCATAGGCCTGCAGCCGCCACAGGAAGGAGGCGGTGTCGCTCACCACGTTGACCGGCATGCCGGCCGAGACCGCGGGCGCGACATGCGCGGCATAGAGGGCGAGGGCCCGTTCCGCGTCGCCGCGTTCCAGCGCGCCGAGCGCCGCGTGCCAGGCGATGTGGCCGTGCAGCGGGCCGCTGCGGTCGTAGCCCGGCAGCCAGCCCTCGATCAGCGCCTCCGCCTCCTCGCCGGCGCCGGCCTCGTACATCGCGTGCGACAGCGCATGCGCCGCATTGGCGTTCTCCCGCCGCAGTTCGAAGCCGCGCTGGGTCAGGGCGCGGCCCTGCGCCACCGCGCCGTTCTCGGCCTGCGACCAGCCGCGATAGGTGAGGAACCACCAGTCATCGGCGTCGTAGTGCCGGGCATGGCGCTCGCAGAGATCGACGCGCGCCTGGTCGTGCCCCGCCATGCCGGAGAAGGCGAAGAGCCCGAAGGCACCGAGCGGCAGGGAGAGGATCAGCGCGTCGCGCGGCCAGGCCTCGACATGGGCGAGGGTGGCGTCCAGCGCCCGGGCCGGCTGGCCGTTGATGGCCAGCGACAGGATCCCGACATGGCTCCGCTCCCGCTCGGTGCCCCGCCGGGCCACCTGCTCCGCCGCCGCCGCGATCCGTGCCCGGGCCGCCGGCATCTCGGCGCGGATGGCGTGCAGGCGGGCGCGGGCGGCATGGGCGAGGGCGAAATCCGGATCGGCCGCGACCGCCCCCTCCAGCGTCTCGGCGGCGCCCGGCCAGGCCGAGAGGAGGAGATTCACGCCCTGCCGGTAGCGCCCGGCGGCGAGGTCGGACTCGGTCGAGAGCGGCAGGCCGCGGCGGTCGAGGCAGGCCATGGCGGTTTCCTCGGTATGGGCCGGCCCCCGTAGGCGAAGGCGGCAAAGAGGGACAAATTAGCCATCCAGAAGATGACCGTCTCTCGACGATCCGACATTCCGCATGGAGCAGCGCGCGGAGCGAGAGGCCGGGCATGACCTGGGATGGGCTGCAACGGAGCAGCCTTCGATCCTGAACGCAATCCGCGGTAGCGTCGACGCTCCCATCGGCCACACGAGACCCGCCATGCCATCGCTCTCCCGCAGCTTCGATGCGCGTTCCGTCGAATGGCGCCGCGTCACCGATCCCTCGGTGACGGCCTATCGGATCGACTTCGAGTACAGCCTGCTCGGCTACGACCTCGCCCTCGGCCGGCTGGACATGCTGCTGCGCTACGCGCCGGGCCGCGGCCATTGCCGGCGGCATCGTCACGTCGCCTCGACCCTCACCCTGGTGCTCGAGGGCGAGCAGCACCTGATCGAGTTGCAGCCGGACGGCTCGACCAAGGCGATCTCCCGCCGGGCGGGCGACTATGCCCTGGCCAGCCCGGACGCCCTGCCGCATCTCGAATGCGGCGGCGAGGCCGGCGGCACCGTGCTGCTGTCGATGACCGCGCCGGACGGCATCCTGTTCGAGTATTTCGACGAGACGATGCGCGAGCGCTGGACGCTGTCGATCGCGACCTATGTCGAGGCCTGGGCCAGCGGCGTGCCCTATGGCACGGCACCACAGGCCGCCTGAGCGCGGCGGCCCTGCCCGGCGCGCCCGCCTATAGAGCATTTCCCGTTCACCTCGGTTCACGGCAAATGCTCTAGCCTACTGTTTTCAGAGCATCTTCACCCGATCAGGTGAGTCTACCTGATCGGGATCTGCTCTAGGACGCCGCCGCCGGCAGATCGGTCGGCGGCACCTGCTGCGCCGCCAGCGCTGCCTGCTGCGCCTCCCGCGCCCGCCGGTAGGCGGGGCGCGCGGAGAGCCGCGCCCAGTACGCCGCCGCCTCCGGCGTGAACTGCTCCGCCAGGCCGAGCCTGGTTGCGAGCAGCAGGGCGTAGCCGATGGCGATGTCCGCGGCGGTGAACCGGCCCGCGGCGTAGTAGCCGCCCTCCAGCCGCCCCAGCCCCTTGCGCAGGCGGGAGAGGAACCAGCGCTCGTAATCCTCCGCCACCTGCGGCAGCCGGCGCTCGGGCGGCTCCAGGCGCCGGTAGCGCAGCACCAGGGTCTGCGGGAAGGTCAGCGTCGCCTCACCGAAATGCAGCCCGTTCAGGAAGGCGGCATAGCCCGGCTCCTCCGGCGCGACGTTCAGCGGCGAAGGGCCATGGCGGCTGACGAGGTAGTGGCAGATCGCCGCCGATTCGGTCATGCGCGCCTCTCCGTCCTCGAGCAGCGGGATGGTGCCGAGCGGGTTGATGGCGAGGTAGTCCGGCGCGGCGAGGCGCGGCGGGAAGGGCAGCATCCGCAGCGCATAGGGCAGCCCCATCTCCTCCAGCGTCCAGAGCGGACGGAAGGAGCGCGCGTCGGAGCAGTGGTGCAGCACGATCATGATGGCCTCCCCGGTTCGGTGCAGGCTAGAGCATCTTCACCCGATCAGGTGATTCCACCTGATCGGGATCTGCTTTAGGACCCTCTCCGCATTCGGACAGGGGGAAGACGACATGATGCTCGACCGGCGCGGCCTGCTGACGGCCACCGCGATCGCGGCCCTGCAGGCCGGGCATCCGGCCAGGGCGCAGCCGGCGCGCGAGGCCACGATCCGCCTCGGCGCCCTCACCGACATGTCCGGCCCCTACCGGGATGTCGAGGGCCCGACCGGCACCGCCTGCGTCCGCCTGGCCGTGGCGGAGTTCACCGCCGCCAATCCGGACGTCGCCGTCGAGGTGGTCGTCGCCGATCACCAGAACAAGCCCGATGTCGCCAGCAGCATCGTGCGGGAATGGTTCGACCGCGGCGGGGTGGATGCGATCTGCCAGGTGGGCAACACCGCGGTGGCGCTGGCCGCCAACACCGTGGCGAAGGAGAAGGACAAGGTCCATCTCAACAGCGGCGCCCTGTCCTCCGTGCTGACCGGGGCGCAGTGCTCGCCGAACCTGGTGCATGGCCCGCTCGACACCTGGGCGATGAGCCATGCCACGGCGACGGCGGTGGTCCGGGATGGCGGCGACAGCTGGTTCTTCATCGCCGCCGACTACGCCTATGGCCATGCGCTGCGCGACGATGCCGCGCGCTTCGTGCAGGCGGCCGGCGGGCGCGTGCTCGGCTCGGTGGCGCATCCCTTCCCGGGGACGACGGATTTCGCCTCCTTCCTGCTGCAGGCGCAGGCAAGCCGGGCCAAGGTGGTCGCCCTGGCCAATTCCGGCTCCGACCTGATCAACTGCCTGAAGCAGGCGAAAGAGTTCGGCATCGCCCGCCGCGGCACGCGCCTCGTCGGCCTCGGCGCCTTCATCACCGATGTCGCCGCCGTGGGCCTGCCCGTGGCGCAGGGGCTGCTGCTGACCGAGAGCTTCTACTGGGACCTGAACGACCGCACCCGCGCCTTCCACGCGCGCCTCCGGCCACAGCTCGCCGCGGGCGTGATCCCGAACACGCTGCATGCCGGCGCCTATGCGCTGGTGCGGCACTACCTGACGACCGCGAAGGCCATGGGCATCGCCGAGGCCCGGCGATCGGGCCAGAAGACGGTCGCCGCCATGAAGGCGCGGCCGACGGCGGACGACGCCTTCGGCGACGCCTCGATCCGCGCCGATGGCCAGATGATCGTGCCGGTCCACCTGTTCCAGGCGAAGGCGCCGGAGGAGAGCCGCGGCGCGGAGGACCTCTTCAAGGTCGTCTCCACCATCCCCGCCGCCGAGGCCTTCCGGCCGCTGCACGAAGGCGGTTGCGCCCTGGTCAGGTAACACCGGCGGATCGCTCCGACCTTGCCCGTCACGGCGAGGTCAGGATCGCGTCAGGGCCTGGGCCAGCACCTCGGCGAGCTCCTGTATCCGGAACGGCTTGCGCAACATGGGCAGCCCGGCCGGAGCGTCCACGCCGAGCTCCGCGGCGGCGGCATAGCCGGTGGCGAGAACGATGGGCAGACCAGGGCGCAGGCGCCGCGCCGCGACGGCGACCTCGGCGCCGGTGAGGCCCGGCATCGCGAAGTCCACCAGCATCGCGTCCGGGGCGAGCCGCTCCAGCGCCGCCAGCCCGGCGCGACCGTCCGCGGCTTCGGCGACGCGGTAGCCGAGCGCGTCGAGCCAGCCGACCAGCGCCCGCCTTACGTCCGGGTCGTCGTCCACCACCAGCACCAGCGCGCCGGCACTCGTGGCGGCGGTCACCGGCGAGCCGCCCGTCATCGCATTCTCCGGCTGCCGCGCCAGGGTGCGCGCCGCCTCGCTCCCGACCGCCGGCAGCAGGATCCTCACCGTGGTGCCATGCCCCGGGACGCTCTCGATCCGCGCCGTGCCACCCGACTGCCGCGCGATGCCATAGACCTGGCTCAGCCCCAGCCCGGTGCCCTTTCCAACGCCCTTGGTCGTGAAGAACGGCTCAAAGGCGCGCGCCACCACCTCCGGCGCCATGCCGTCGCCCGTGTCGGACACGGAGACAGCCACGTACCGGCCCACCGGCAGGTCCGCGGCGAGGCCGAGTTCCACGACCCGCACCGCGACGGTGAGCGTGCCGCCGCCCGGCATGGCGTCGCGCGCATTGATGGCGAGGTTGAGGACCGCGAGCTCGAGCTGCGTGGCGTCGGCCAGCGCCAGGCCGGCCCCGCGGTCGACCTCGAGGCGCAGCGCCACGCCGGGCCCGAGCGAGCGCGCCAGCAGGTCGCGCATACCCTCGACCAGCTCGCCCGCCGCCACCGGCGTCAGGTCCATCTTCTGCTTGCGCGAGAAGGCCAGCAGCTGGGCGGTCAGCCGGGCGCCCCGCCGCGCGGCCTCGCCCCCCGCCGCCGCCAGCTTCTCAACCTGGGCTGGATCGGCCGCGCGACGGTGGATCAGGTCGAGGCTGGCCAGCACCGCCTGGAGGAGGTTGTTGAAGTCGTGCGCGAGGCCGCCGGTCAGCTGGCCGACCGCCTCCATCTTCTGCGCCTGCAGCAGCGCCGCTTCAACCTGATCCCGCTCCTCGGCTGCCGCGCGCAGTCGCCGGTTGGCCGCCTCGAGCTCGCGCGTCCGCTCGGCAACCTGCTCCTCCAGCTGCCCGCGGTGGCGGCGCAGCTCCGCCTCGGCGGCCCGCCGCGCCGTGGTGTCGAGGGACACCCCGGCCATGAGAATCCGCCCCGTCTCGTCCCGGAACGCGCGGCCGCGCACCTCGGCCCAGTGAGCGGACCCATCCGGCCAGACGGTGCGGTACTCGATGTCGTAGTCGCCGCCCTCGGACAGCGCGGTTGCGACGGCGTCCTGCATGCGCTCCAGGTCGTCGGGGTGAATCGCGGCGAGGAGATCCGGATAGCCGAAGCAATCGCCCGGGGCGCGGCCGAAGACCGCCTTGCAGGCCTCCGAGGCCCGGAACTCGCCGGTGCGGCCATCGAACTCCCAGGAGCCGAGCCGGCCGGCGCGGAGAGCGAAGCGCAGACGCTCGGCAGCGGTGGTTTCGGCCGCCAGGGCGTCGCGGGCCTGATGCTGCCGCCGGCGGGCCGCCAGCGCGCTGCGCACCGCGCTGGCCAGGATCGTCGGGTGGAACGGGCGCTCGAGGAAAGCGACGTTGCCGAGCACGCCGGCCAGGCGCGTGGCCTCCGGATTGCGCTCCGAGCCGCCGCCGCGGCGCGTCAGCACCACGAAGGGAAAGTCCGACCAGGGCGGCTGCGCCAGGGTCCAGCCTGCGAGGTCGCGGAGGTCGGCTCGGGCGAGCGCCTCCTCGGTCAGCACGGCGGCACCGGCCTGGTCGAGGCCCCGGACCAGCGCCGGCAGGTCGCGGCAGACCGTGGCCACGATGCCGGCCTCGCGCAGGATGGCCGCTGCCACCGCCGCGTCGCGGCCGCCGGGGGCGAGGACCAGCACTTCGGCGCTCCGGTCTCCCGAAACTCCGCCGGCATCGTCCCTCACGCCGGGCCGTCCTCGATCAACGTTCCGTTCTTGCCGACATAGGTCGGCACGCCCCGCAGCACCCCCTGGAACGCCTCGAGCGGCTTGCCGACCCGGACGCCGCCGGCATCGATGCGGAACTCGCGGATGGTGCTCTCATGGCCGCCGGCGCGCTTCTTGACGACCGAGATCGCCCGCCGGATCTGGCCCACCGCCTCGAAGTAGCGCAACAGCAGGACCGTGTCTGCGAGGTAGGTGACGTCCACCGGCGCTTGCATGTCGCCGACCAGCCCGTGCTGCGAGACGATGAGGAAGGTCGAGACGGCCTGGCGGTTCAGGTACTGCAGCAGCTCGTGCATGTGCAGCACCAGGAACTGCTCGCCCGGCATCGCCGCCTGGTAGCCGTTCAGGCTGTCGATGACGACGGTGCGGACGCCGGCCTCGACATGGGCCCGGATCGCGTGCGCGAAGGCGCCTGGGGAGATCTCGGCGGCGTCGACCTGCTCGAGGATCAGGCTGCCCGCGCTGCGCATCGCCCCGAGGTCGAGCCCCATGGCCTGGGACCGGTCGAGCAGGAGCGACACCTCTTCGTCGAAGATGCAGGCCAGCACCTGCTCGCCGCGGCGGACGGCGGCGGCAGCGAAGTTCAGGGCGAACAGCGACTTGCCCGTGCCGGCCGGGCCGAGCAGCAAGGTGCTGGTGCCGCACTCCACCCCGCCGCCGAGCAAGGCATCCAGCTCGGGGATCCCGCTGTCGAGGCGGTCACGCCGGAAGCCGGTGTGGTGCTCGGCGGAGACCAGGCGCGGGAAGACCCGGACGCCGCCATGCGCGATGGTGAAATCGTGATGGCCGCCGCGAAAGGCCGTGCCGCGGTACTTCATCACCCGCAGGCGCCGCCGCTCGGCGCCGTAATCCGGCGCCAGCTCCTCCAGCCGCAGCACGCCGTGGGCCACGCTGTGGACCGTCTTGTCACCGGGCTCGGCCGTCATGTCGTCGAGCATCAGGACGGTCGCGCCCAGGCGGGCGAAGTGGTGCTTGAGGGTCAGCACCTGCCGGCGGTAGCGCAGCGAGCCCTGCGCCAGCAGCCGGAACTCGGAGAGGCTGTCCAGCACGACGCGGTGCGGCCGGATGCGCTCCACCGCTTCGAGCAGCGAGCGCGTCGCCTCGCCGAGCTCGAGGTCGGAGGCGTAGAGCAGGCTCTGCTGCTGGTCAGGGTCGAGCAGGTCCTCCGGCGGCACCAGCTCGAAGATCTCGATGCCGTCGAGCGACCAGCCATGCGAGGCAGCGCCGTCGCGCAGTTCGGCGGCCGTCTCCGACAGGGTCACGTAGAGGCCCCGCTCGCCGGCGCGGGCGCCCTCCAGCAGGAATTGCAGGCCGAGCGTGGTCTTGCCGGTGCCCGGATTGCCCTCGACCAGGTAGAGCCGGTTGCGGATGAGGCCGGTGGCGAGGACGTCGTCCAGCCCGGCAATGCCGGTAGCGGCCCGCCCCTGCGGCGGCGCGGGCATGGCGGCGTCAGTCATGCGCGACGTCCCTGAATTCCTGCTGCAGGGCGCGGGGCAACGCGTGGGTCGGGATGCGCCCGAGGACTGCGGCCAGCGCCCGCTCGGTGTGCCAGAGGTCGTGCGCCTGCTGCCGGGCGAGCCAGTGGCGGGCCGGGACGCCGCTCAGGCGGGCCAGCCGGGCGGCCATCTCCGGCGTGACCGCCTGCTCGCCGGCGAGCAGGCGGTGCAGTGTCGAGCGGGCGATCCCGAGCTCGCGCGCCGCCTGGCTGACGGACAGGCCAAGGCCGGGCAGCACACAGTCGCGCAGCAGCCGGCCGGGATGCTCCGGCGCGGCATCGGCAGGATGCCCTTGCTGGGGACTGTGCATGGGAACTCCGGATCGCCGGTAAGGCCTGTAGCGCAACGCGCGACAGGTGCAGAAGTCGCCCATGGTCCATCCGGCACCTCGCCCCGACGTGTTCGCGCCTGGCGCGCAGGCCGCAGCGCCGGCGCGGCGGCACCCGGTTGCCTGCGACGCCCGTTTCGCGCCAAGCTTGTGACAGCGTCGTAATGCAAGCCGGTGGCGCCCGGGACCAAGCTCCCATAGTCTCTTGGCGTTCGCGCCCTACCGTTGGAATGCCGTCATCGATGCAGCGAAGGCTCCGTAGAAGGCAGTCGGCGTTTCAGGCCCCCGGCGCCGCATGATCGCCCTGGTTCGTATAGCGCTGTCCCGTCCATACACCTTCGTGGTGATGGCGCTGATGATCATGATCGGGGGCGGCCTCGCCGCACTGCGCACGCCGGCCGATATCTTCCCGAACATTCCGGTGCCTGTCATCGCCGTGGGCTGGACCTTCAACGGCCTCACCCCCGAGGACATGGCCGGCCGCATCCTCACGCCGTACCAGAGGTCGCTCACGACGACGGTGAACGACATCGAGCATATCGAGGGCACCTCCTATCCCGGGCTCGGCATCACGAAGATATTCTTCCAGCCCGGAGCCGATATCCGCCTGGCCAATGCGCAGGTCACCGCCGTCTCGCAGACGCTGCTGCGCCAGCTTCCGCCGGGCACCACGCCGCCGCTGATCCTGAATTACAACGCCTCCACCGTGCCCATCCTGCAGCTCGCCCTCTCGGGCCAGGGGCTCAGCGAGCAGCAGCTTTACGACCTGGGCACGAATTTCATCCGGACGCAGCTCGTCACCGTGCCGGGCGCCGCCCTGCCGGGCCCTGCCGGCGGCCGTACCCGGCAGATCCAGATCGACCTCGATCCGCAAGGGCTGCTGTCGAAGGGCCTCTCGGCGCAGGATGTAGGCAACGCGATCGCGGCGCAGACCCAGATCACTCCGGCCGGCTTCGTCAAGATCGGCGAGTATCAATACAACCTGCTCCTGAACAACGCGCCCGGCTCGGTGGCCGAGCTCGCCGCCCTGCCGATCCGCACCGTCAACGGCGCGACGGTCACGATCGGCGACGTCGCCAATGTGCGGGACGGCGCGCAGCCGCAGCAGAACGTGGTGCATGTCGATGGCCAGCGCTCCGTGCTGATGACCGTGCTGAAATCCGGCGCCACCTCCACCATCAGCATCGTGAACGGCGTCCTCGACCTGCTGCCCCAGCTCCTTCCCAGCCTGCCGCCACAGCTTCGGGTGACGCCGCTCAACGACCAGTCGATCTTCGTGAAGGCCGCCATCACGGGCGTCGCCTTCGAGGGCGTGCTGGCCGCGGCGCTGACCTCGCTGATGATCCTGCTCTTCCTGGGGTCCTGGCGCTCCACCATCATCATCGCCACCTCGATCCCCCTCGCCATCCTGGCGGCGATCTTCGCCCTCGCGGCCTTCGGGCAAACCCTGAACGTCATGACGCTGGGCGGCCTCGCGCTCGCCGTCGGCATCCTGGTGGACGACGCGACGGTCACCATCGAGAACATCAACTGGCATCTCGAGCACGGCAAGGATGTGCGCACCGCCATCCTGGACGGCGCGCGGCAAATCGTCCTGCCGGCCTTCGTCTCCCTGCTCTGCATCTGCATCGTCTTCGTGCCGATGTTCTTCCTGCCGGGCGTGTCGGGCTTCCTTTTCGTGCCCATGGCCATGTCGGTGACCTTCGCCATGGTCGCCTCCTTCATCCTGTCGCGCACCCTGGTGCCGACCATGGCGCTCTACCTGCTCAAGCCGCATGCCGGGCATCGTCATGGGCAGCCCCCGCCGCGGCACCTTCCCGGCCGCCTGCAGCAGGGCTTCGAGAGGCGGTTCGAGCGCCTGCGCCAGGGCTACGGCCGCCTCATGCGCCTTGCCCTCGCCAGGCGCCGGACGACGCTTTCGTTGTTCCTGGCCTTCGCCTTCGGCAGCCTCGCCCTGGTACCGTTCCTAGGCCGCAATTTCTTCCCCGAGGTCGACAGCGGCACCATCGCCATGCATGTCCGCGCCCCCGCGGGCACGCGCATCGAGGAAACCTCCGCCCTCTTCGACCGGATCCAGCGGGAGGTCCGCCGGCTGATTCCGCCGGAGGAGATCAACACGATCGTCGACAGCATCGGCCTGCCGAACAGCACCATCAACGTGACCTACAGCTCCTCCGGGACGGTCGGCCCGATGGACGGCGATATCCTGATCAGCCTTCGCCACGACCACCGGCCGACCGCCGAGCATATCCGCCGGCTGCGGGCGGAGCTGCCGCGGCTGTTCCCCACGGCCGTCTTTTCCTTCCTGCCCGCCGACATCACCAGCCAGATCCTCAATTTCGGAGCGCCCGCGCCCATCGAGGTGCAGGTGACCGGCCCCAGCGTCACCGAAAACCAGGAGCACGCGCAGCGCATCCTGCGGGCCCTCCGCGGCATCGAAGGGCTGGTGGACATGCGCATCCAGCAGCCCGCCGGCAGCCCCACCCTGCGCTTCGTCGCCGATCGCACGCGCATCAACGCGCTCGGCCTCGACGAGCGGGACGTGACGGCGAGCCTGGCCGGCTCCGTTGCCGGCTCGCTGCAGACCGCGCCGGTCTATTGGCTGAATCCCACCAATGGCGTCACCTACCCGGTCGTGGCGCAGACGCCGGAATACCTGGCGGACACGATGGAGAAGCTGGAATCGCTGCCCGTCACCGGGCCGCGCTCGCCGGAGCCGCAGGTGCTGGGCGCGCTCGGCCGGCTGGTGCGCGTGAACTCGCCTTCGGTGATCTCGCAATACAACATCCAGCCGATGGTCAGCGTCTATGCGGCCACGCAGGGGCTGGACCTGGGCGCCGCGGCCGATGCCGTGCGACGCGAGATCGCCAGGCTGGACGCCGAGAAGCCGGCATCCGTGCGCGTCACCCTGCGCGGCCAGTACCAGACGATGAACACCGCCTTCTCCGGCATGGGCTTCGGCCTGCTCGGCGCGGTGGTGATGATCTACCTGCTCATCGTGGTCAACTTCCAGTCCTGGGCCGATCCCTTCGTCATCGTCGCCGCCCTGCCCTCGGCGCTGGCCGGCATCGCCTGGATGCTCTTCCTCTCCGGCACGCCGCTTTCGGTGCCGGCGCTGACGGGCGCGATCATGTGCATGGGGGTCGCCACGGCGAATTCCATCCTAGTGGTGAGCTTCGCCCGGGAGAAGCTCGCCGAGCTCGGCGATGCCCGGATGGCCGCCTTCGAGGCCGGGATCACGCGCTTCCGCCCGGTGCTGATGACGGCGCTCGCCATGATCATCGGCATGGCGCCCATGGCCCTCGGCTTCGGCGAGGGCGGCGAGCAGAACGCGCCGCTCGGCCGGGCGGTCATCGGCGGCCTGCTGGTCGGCACCTGCGCCTCGCTGGTCTTCGTGCCCACCGTCTTCGCCATGATCCATGGGCGCAGGCGCCACGCCGTGAGCGGCCTTCGTCCGGGAGAAAGCACCGCCCATGCCTGAAGCGCCTGTGCCGGCAACCGCCGAGACCCTGCCGGCCGACCAGCGCGCCGCCAGCCCGCGTCGGGTGGCGCTGGTCCTCCTCCTCGGGTTGCTGGCGCTGCTCGGGGCGGGGGCGCTCAGGGTGAGCAGCCGGCTTGGCGCGCAGGAGGAATTGCGGCAGGTCGCCGCCGCCGTCGCGGTGCCGAGCGTCCGGGTCATCCATCCGCGCGCCGTGGAACCGCGGCCGCTGCTGCTGCCCGGTCGGCTTCAGGCCTGGGCGGAGGCGCCGGTCTATGCGCGGACCAATGGTTTCGTTGCCCGCCGCCTGGCCGATATCGGAGACCGGGTCACCGCTGGCCAGATTCTCGCCGAGATCGACACGCCGGATCTCGACCAGCAACTGGCCGCGGCCGAGGCGGCCTTCGCCACCGCCCGCGCCCAGCGCGACCTGTCCGCCCGCACCGCGCAGCGCTGGAACGAGCTGAGCGCGCGCCAGGTCGTGTCCCAGCAGGCGACGGATGAGCGCCGCGGCGACCTGGCGGCGCGCACGGCGCAGCTCAGCCAGGCGGAGGCGGAGGTGAACCGCCTGCGCGCCCTGACCGGCTTCAAGCAGGTGATCGCTCCCTTCGACGGCACCGTCACCAGCCGCGCCATCGATGTCGGCGGGCTGATCGTCTCCGGCAGCACCAGTTCGCCGCCGCTCTTCACCGTCACGGATATGCGCCGCCTGCGCCTCTATGTGCGCGTGCCGCAGGCCTATACGGGCGCCATGCGGGACGGGCTGAAGGCGACCTTCTCCGTGCCGGAATACGCGGATCGGAGTTTCACGGCGGAGCTGACCCGCACGGCCGGCGCGGTGGATGCGCAATCGGGCTCCATGCTGGTGCAGTTCACCACGGACAATGCCAGCGGCGCCCTGAAGCCCGGCGGCTATGCCCAGGTGCGGCTCGAGCTTCCGCCGGAACCCACCGACACGCAGCAGCTCCGCATTCCGGCGAGCGCCTTGATTTTTCGCGCGAGCGGCACCTCCGTCGCGGTGGTCGACGGCGATGGCAGGGTGGCGGTCAAGCCGGTTCGCATCGCCCGCGACCTGGGCGCCGAGCTCGACATCGCCTCCGGCCTGGAACCGACGGACCGGGTCATCGACAGCCCCTCCGATGCCATTCGCAGCGGCGACGAGGTGCGGCCGACGCAGAATGCACGAAGCTAGAGCGTGATCGCTGGAGGTGGACTCAGCGAAAAGCGTGACTCACGCGATCGAACAATGGCCTGGACCATGATCCGCGACCCTGTGTGAGCGGATCATGGTCCAGGGCGGATCGCGGGAGGGCGAGACCGCCCGGACGCGTGACTTTGCTCTGGAAACAACAGGTTACAGCGGAGCGGCGTTCAATCTTGAATGCGCTCCGCTGTAGACCTGAAGGCCGGCGGCGCCAGCGGGCCCTTGGGGGCGGGATGCGGCGGGCAGGATGGTGGCCCTTGAAAGCCGTGACGTTTCCTTCCGGATCCAGGCAGGCTGCTGGCCCGTTGCCGTCATGCGTCGCGGATCAGTGCGGCCCAGCGGTCGAGGACGGGAAGGATCTTGTCGTCCTTGTCCGACTCGAGCGACACGACCGTGCGGGCGACGCCGAGATCGCGGAAGCGCCGGATCTCGTCGCGGTTCTCGGTCGCGCCGAAGGCGGTGATCGGGATGCCCGCGGGATCCCGGCCTGCCTCGGTCGCCATCTGGCGGAATTTTTCCAGGGCTTCGCCTAGAGGCGCACGGCCGGCGATCGGGATCCAGCCATCCCCGTAGCGGATCGCACGGCGCGCACCTTGGGGAAAAGCCCCGCCGACGAGGATGGGGGGATGCGGCCTCTGCACGGGTTTCGGCCAGGCCATGATGGGATCGAAATTGACGAAATCGCCGTGATACTCGGCTTTCGACTTGGTCCAGATCTCCTTCATCGCCTCGATGCGTTCGCGCGTCAGCTTGGCGCGGCTCTCGAAGACCGTGCCGTGATTCTCCATCTCGTCCTGGTTCCAGCCGATGCCGATGCCGAACAGGAAGCGGCCGGACGAGACCTGATCGAGCGACGCCACCAACTTGGCGGTCTGGATCGGATCGCGCTGGTTCACCAGGCAGACGCCTGTGCCCAGTTTAAGCGTCGTCGTTGCCATGGCCGCGGCCGTGAGGGAGACGAAGGGGTCCATGCAGTCGTAGTAGCGCTTCGGCAGGTCGCCGCCGCCCGGCCATGGCGATTTGCGGGACAGCGGGATGTGCGAATGCTCGGGCGCCCAGACTGATTCGAAGCCACGTTCCTCGAGCGCGCGGCCGAGCGCTGCGGGCGTCATGGAATAGTCGGTGAAGAACATGGAAGCACCGAAATGCATGGTCGTTTCCCTCGTCTTCAATCGGTTGTTGCCTGATCAGTTCAAGGCAGGTGCCCCGTTCCCGCCGGAAGGTTAGGGCTCGGGAACCGAATCGAGAAGCTTTTGCCGCGAGCCTGAAGCGGTGGCTGCACGGCGCGATGGCGCAGTAGAAGAATGACCGGCGGGACGCCGCCGAAAGGGAGGAACGACAATGACAGCAGCTTGGGAGCCTGTTCCATCGCGGCCCGGCACCCGCCGGCTCTCGCGCCGAGCCGTGCTCGGCGCGATCAGCACCGCGCTGATGGTACCGCTGGTCGGACGAGCTCGGCCTGGCCATGCCCAAGCGGGAGCGGACTGGCCGAGCCAGTCGGTGCGCTACATCAACCCGTTTCCGCCCGGCGGCGCCACCGACACGCTGTCGCGCCTCTGGTGCGCCAGGATGACCGAGATCGCGGGCCAGCAATTCGTGGTCGAGAACCGCAGCGGCTCCGGCGGCAATGTCGGGGTGGATGCGGTCGCCAAGTCCCGGCCGGACGGCTACACGATCGGCATGGGCGGCATCGCCTCGCACGCCATCGCGCCGACGCTCTATGCCAGCCTGCCCTTCGATCCGGTGCGCGACTTCACCTTCGTCTCGGGCCTGTGGCAGCTGCCGAACATCGCGGTGATCAACAAGGACCTGCCGGTGCGCAGCGTGCCGGAGCTGATCGCCCTGTTCAAGGCAAGCCCGGGCAAGTACGCCTACGGCTCCTCCGGCATGGGCACGACGCCGCATCTCTCGGGGGAACTGCTGAAGCAATTGGCCGGGGTGGACATCCTGCACGTGCCCTATCGGGGTGGCGCGCCGGCGCTGCTCGACCTCATGGCCGGGCGGGTGCACCTGATCATGGACAACATCCCGGGCTACCTGCCGGCGGTGCGCGACGGCAAGATCCGCGCGCTTGCCGTCACCAGCCCACAACGGAACCCGGTGGTGCCGGATCTGCCCAGCATGGCGGAGGTCGTGCCCGGTTTCCAGATGACCTCCTGGGCCTGCGTCTGCGGCCCGGCCGGGATGCCGCGGCCGGCGGTGGAGCGACTTTCCGCCTATGCCCGGCAGGCCCTGGAGAGTGCCGACCTGGTGCGCAGCTATCAGGATCTCGGCGCCACGCCCTGGTGGACCACGCCGGAGCAACTCCTCGACTTCCGGGCCCGCGAGGAGGCGCGCCTGGCGCCGCTGGTTCGGGCGACCGGAGCACGGGTCGAGTAAGCCGCGGCACGACGATCCGGCCATGCTGCTGCTTGGTGAGGGGACATGGACTTGCGTCCACCGGCTTACTGAAGGTAGCGCGAGCCGGGCGAATGGCCAGAAACAGCAGGATCGTGGCCCTCGCGGGTCACGACCGCCTCTGTGACCAACCATAGGCCCAGGGTTGCGGCGGCGCCGGGGGCACGAGCCTGATGTCCAGGAGAGTCGGCCGCCGCCATGTGCGAGAGCCGCCTGGATCCTGCGTAAGCCGGATGGTCATCCGCCGCATGTGGCGCAGGTCAGCCAACCACGCCGCTCCCGCGCCGGCTCGACGAGGTAACCGCAGCGCAGGCAGTTCGCGCCGCCCTCGTCCTCGGCGAACGGATTGGCGTAGGGCCGGGCGCTGGCCTGGCGTGCCGGAGCCGACTGCGCCCGGCGTTTGCGCGGTGACGGTGCGGGCGCCCCGGTTGAAGCGCCATCAGACGGAGCGACCAGCTGCCCTTCCTCGACGCTTGGCTCCCACATCGGCATGACATGCACGACGGGTTGCGGCGGCTCGAATGTGGCCGGGGCAATGCCGATCCCGGATGAACGCTTCTCCGGTCTGCCGCCGAAATCCTCTGGCGAGACCTCTGCAGCGCTGACCGGGTTGGCCTGCCCATCGACGGGCCGCTTCCCGTTCCGACGGACATGCACGACTTCGACGACCCGCGTCCGGATGTGGCTGGCGCCACCCTGACGATGCCGATGTTGGATGATGCGTTGCTCGATATTGGTGGGCTGGCCGGGCCGACCCTGCATGCCCGAAAAAACGCGATCGACTTCTATCATTGGCTTCCACAAATGCTGGCGCCGCGATGGAAGGGAGTTTCAGACATCCCGTCTCACCGGCCGCATCCGCGTCATACGCATCGATCGCCCATCCGACCAAGCCAGCGAATGCCACCGGCTTCGTCAAGCTATGGCGATGATCATGAGGTTCAAGCCCACCGTCATCATTGTGTGGCCGGCGGCAGCAACTCCGGGTGCTCGCTTCTTGGCGACACGGCCGCCAACACCTTCGCTACGCCCTTGACCAGGATCCGCTCACACCGAGTCATGGATCATGGTCCAGACCGTTGTTTGAACGCTCTAAGCTGACGCCGCCCGAGGCAGCCAGGCAGCGCCGGCACGATCTGCAAGCGGTTTACGACGCGACACGCTGTATCCTTCGCCGGGTCTGCCTGGCAGTTGCTGCCGGGCGACCCCCATGCTGGCACGCGATTTACGACACGCTTGTCGAAGGCTGGCCGAACCATGACCCATGCTGCGGCTCGCGCACATGCTCCACCGCACCGCCAGCCAAGCTAGAGCCCCAGACAGTCGTGCGTCGAGGCAGGACGACGGGGGCTCTTGGTCAGCTACCGAGACGTACCGGCGCGACCAGGTTGATTGCCGCTGCCAACCCCGCCGGCCCCACCAGGCATGACCGGCGTTGGCACGCCGCCGCCGGTGGATACGCCCCCGGCCGACCCGGTCGGCGACATCGCAGAAGGTGACATGGGTTCGCCCGTAGTGGCCCCGCGACGCGACGAGCCCATATCACAACCCGCGACCATCAGAAGGGCCACAACGCCGCAACTTGCACGTACCAACATGGAGACTGCGTCCTGCTTTCACTCGTTGCTTCTAACAGCAGCAATATTGAAGGGTTGCATTTGGACAACCCTCTTCAAAGTGCGACACCTCACCTCCAAACGGAATTTCGCCAAAAAAATCTCCCCCAACAGGCAACTGGCAAGGAACCAGGCTGAGGGAGGAAAGCCCTGCGATAAGTCCTAAAACTAGGCGGCAGACCGTCCGAAACGGACCTTGGAATATGACAGGACCGATGCCTAAGTGGCATAGTTGCAGACCAATGATTCCGCCCGGCGCGCGTTCAACACGGGTTTCCACTTTCAGGCCGGAGCTTTAACGACCAAGGTTACCCTTTCGCCGCAGCCTTCGCCAGTTTCTCGCCGAGAGAGCTGGCGTACTCATCCGCCTTGTAGATGTCGGAGACAATGGCTTTGAGTCGTGTGACGTGGTCCTTCATGCCGAGCGCCTCAGCATAAGCGGTCGCTGTGCCAAAGCCGGCAATCCCGTAGTGAGACATGCGCTGGTACTGCGAGATGATCTCCGCATCGAGCAGTTCTTCTTTTTTTGGCGCGTCATCGCCTGTGTGCTTCAAGGCCTCCTTTACCAAGCCTTCCATGCCCTGGCAGTGCTCCTTCGCCACTTCGGCGCCGGCCTCCTGCAGCAGCGATTTCAGCGCGTCGCGGTGCTTGTTGATGCCGTCGACGGAGGTTTCAAGCGTTTGCTTGAGCTTGGGATCGTGCGCCTTGCTCGCCATTGTCTTGACGGCGCGAGCCATCTGATCGTTGGCAGACCACAGATCCTTCATTTCGTCCGCGTAGACTTCCTTGAGGCTGCCGGGATTGGACATCATTCGCTTCCTCTGCAGGCAGAGCTCGACGCGAGCACTGCTTGAAGCAGGGAAACCACGGAACACTCGGTGGAGTTCGGCGGCAGCGGCGAGAAATGTGTCGCATACCGCCCGAGGCCAGGAGCGAGCTTGGCCTCGAGCTGCCCGGCTAGTCCAATAGGGACCATGCCGGGGAGCGCATCGCTTCGTCAGCCGAGCGGGAGACTGTCGCGTCCGGCACCTCGATCCGGCGCCTCAATAGGTGCCGGTTTTCACCGGCTGGGGCGCGGGCGCCACTGCCGCCTCGCCCGTCAACATGGCCCGCATGCCGGCCCCGTTCGTCCGCCACCAATTGTACAGGATCCGCACGTCCCAGCCGATGCAGAAGTGCTTCACACCCATCTCCAGATACGGCTTCGCGCCCGAGATGTCCGCCAGTTCCACACGCGGGTGCTTGCCCAGCTTCAGCGCCGTTTCGATCGTCTTGCGTTCCGCCTTCACCACATCCGGGTGCGATCGCTGTCCGGTCAGCCCCAGGCTCATCGAGTAATCAGATGCCCCGAACTGCACCATGTCGATGCCCGGAACCGACAGGATCGCCTCCAGGTCCTCCACGCACTCACGCTTTTCGACCATGATGGCGATCACCACCTCATTCAGCGCGTCGACATAGGCGGGCGAGCCGCCCTCCAGCACAGTCCCCACATCGCGCCGCATGCCGACACCGAGCCGCCCGCCGGTGCCGGGCGTCTCGGCGCGCACCGCGGCGACGCTTGCCTCGGCGTCAGCCACCGTCCGGATATCGGCGAACAGCACGCTCTGGAAGCCTGAGCCGATCGCCCGCATCGCCTGATGCGTGTACTGCTTCTGCTCGACCTTGATCATGCCAGCGAGGTTCTTCAGCTCGAACGCACGGCCGAGATTGTCGAGGTCATGCATGGTGAAGGGCGCGTACTCGGCCGTGAACTCGACATAGTCGTAGTTCTCAGCATCGCCGATCAGTTCCACCAGCGTGGGCCAGCTGGACAGGATGTGCGTGCCGATCGTCGGTTCCCCGGCGTTCAGCTTCTGGCGCAGGCGATTGGGGCGCATCGTGTCGTTTCCTCCAAAGAATGGAACATTCATGACAAGTGTCGTCCGATCAGGACGCCCGCGCAACCTCGGCAGCGGTGAATCCGGACCGGTTTGGTTGCGTGACGAATCCGTGCTGCGGAGGGTGACGGCACGCGCGGCTCCATCACGGCGCTGGCTGGATCGACGTCCTGCGCCCTACCCTGCCCGCGGCACGGCTGCGGAGCAGCGGCAGCCGCAATCCGGTGGCCATCGTGCTGAACGAGGGAGTGGCAGCATGGTGAACATCGCCGAGGCCGAGGATCCGGAGCGGCTGGTGCTATATGGCAGCTTCACCAGCAGTTCGACCTACAAGCCGATGCTGTTCTTGGCGCTGGCCGGGCTGCCGTTCAGCTTCCGCACGGTCAACCTGAAGACCGGCGTGCAGACATCACCCGAATACCTGGCGGTCAATCGCTATGGGCAGGTCCCCGCCTTGCGGCACCGGGGCCTCACCCTCGTCCAGTCTAACGTCATCCTCGACTACCTCGCACGCACGACGGACCACTCCGAGGGCAGGTCGGAGCAGGCGCGCTGGGCGGCGAGGGAGTGGCTGTCCTGGGAGGCGGATGCCATCACCAACGTCGCCAAGGTGCGGCACTACCGGCGCTTTCGTGCCGTCGATCCGGCGGTGATGGCGTATTTCCTGCCTCTGGCCGAAGCGGCTCTGGGCTACGTGGATCGTACGCTGTCCGATGGCCGGGATTGGTTGTGCCGTGAGGACGCGCCCTCCATCGCCGATATCGGCTGCTGGGGCCGCATGGTGTTCATGGCCGAGGGCGGGATCGAGATCGCCCGGTGGCCGCATCTGCAGCGCTGGACGCGGAGGCTTGCGGCCTTACCGGGTTTTGCCCTGCCTTACGACCTGATCCCCAGGAAGAATGCGGAGTTCGAGGCTGGCGCGCTGCATCTGCCGCGGTGAGCGCCTCAGACTGCAAGCCGCTGACAGGGCAGCGCTGGGTTCAGCATCATCCGGCCCCGTTCCGAAGCGCCTTCCAGGTCGCGGGCAGCCTCGACAGAAGGACATGCCGTCGAATGGCAAGGCGGCACGTTCAGGTGCTTGATGGACCCCAACGGGTCGACGGGAAGGAAGGACGAACACATGAGCAAGCCCGACCATACCTGGTACGTGGTGGCGGATGGCGGCAAGGCGCGCATCCTGGTCCGCACCGATGACGGCCTCCGCACGCAGCACAGCTTTGATGCCTCTGGCAAGGCGAATGCGGTGGAGAATGCGGATTCCGGGGTAAGCCAGCTGAAGGCTCCGAAATCCGATCCGAAGGATCAGTCGGAGGCGCATTTCGCCAAGGCCGTGGCGGATTACCTGAACGAGGCGGTGCGACGTGGCCAGGCAGATTCGCTCGTCATCGCCGCCGCCGCCCAGGTGCTGCACGGCATCCGGGAGGGGCTGAGCAAGGAAGCGTCCGGCATGGTCAGCAAGACCATGAGCAAGGATTATGTGAACCTGCCCGATCAGGAACTGGCGACGCATTTCGGGTGATTCGACCTCCGGCTACCAAAAGGGCAACGGGAGCCGGAACGGCCACTCCGGGATACGTTCCTACAGCGTGGAAAATTCCGCGGATATCCGAAGCTGGCGAAACTCCGTGACCGGACAGGCGTGATTGCAGCGTCTATTGGCGGTAGAGACCGGAGCAGCACCCATGGCGGAGCCGATCGACCAGAACATCGTGGATGCCCTGAAGCAGGGCATCTGGACCGAGGAGGAGCAGGAGCAGGCGTTGACGATGATGCTGGCTCAGGTCGAGGAGAAGCCAGCCGAGCAGCACCCTGAGGGCGAGGTTGAGTAAGCCCGGGTAATCCCTCCTCACTGGCTGGAACCGCACCTTCGAGCGCAGGTGGCTCAAACCCGGAAGGCTGCCGACGGGCATTCAAGGCGAAGCGGACAGGATCGAGAGCGGCGCGGCGTAGGCCCGCGCCCCTCATGCCATCAAGTTCAGAATGCGAGATCGGCTACACCGCGCAAAGGTCAGTCAGTCTGGCCTTTCCCCTACCTGCTCGGCGAAGGAGCCGCAGCGCAGACAGCTCGTGCCGTCCTGACGAGACAAGCGTTGAACTCGCCCATGACGGAGGCTGAGGCGGCATCTCCTTCCGCCGTTGCGGACGGTCAAGGCCTGCGCCGGGAACCAAGCAACTTCGTATTGGTTGGCTGGACGCAGCAAAGGATAACCCGCTTGCCCTGGACACGAGTGACGGATCCCGAAGATGCGGCACGCCATCTGCCTGCATGGCTGGGCCAGCGGTTGGTTGGGCGTCAAGGCCGCTTCGGATTATTGCTCACCACCGGGGATGTTCTCCGGATCACGACCATCACCGCCGCGCACCTCTCCACGGAAGGCCTGACCCTGCTGGATGTCCAGTTGGACAATGCTGGCGTGCCGGACGGCGCCGATCTCGCATGGCGCTCCAAGCACTTCCTGGGCATGCCGGTCTCGGGAGCTGCGGCCGCGACCGTGAACCTGGCCGAGGTCGTGACGGCAGTCGAATTCCTCGCCAGTGCGGCCTCAGCCCTCGCCGATGACCGCGAGACGCCGACAGCCGACGAGGTGGTGACGAATCTGGATCGCGCCGCCGAGGAGGCGGCCCAGGGCAGGGTGACGATATCGCCGCCGGCGCAGGCAGCGGCGGCGCCGACACCGGATGCCTGAGGACAAGCCAGCAACGGACTGAGCAGGAGCAGCGGCGCCTCTGCTGCGTCCGCTTGTTCCTGCCTTCACCTTAGCTACCCATCGGCGCAGGCTGGTCTGGTGCCTGCGGCGGCATGGGATAAGCTCCTCCCAAGAGGAGGACACCAGGAATGAAGAAGCTGCTGCTCGTCTCGGCGCTGTTGGTTTGCGCGCTGCCTGCCCGTGCCGCCGACCCGTTGCCGCGCGCGACGCCCGAGAGTGTCGGCCTGTCGCCCGAGCGGCTCGCCCGCATCGGCGCCATGGTGGAGACGGAGGTCCGGGAGGGCCGCATGCCGGGCGCGGTCATTGCCATCGCGCGCCATGGCAAGCTCGCCTATTTCGAGGCGCATGGCTTCCAGGATGGCGGCCGCAGCAAGCCGATGCCGCGCGACGCCATCTTCCCGATCGCCAGCATGACCAAGGTCCTGACCGGGGCCACGCTGATGTCGGTGCTCGAGGAGGGGCGGCTCTCGCTCTGGGATCCAGTGAGCCGGTTCTTCCCGGCCTTTGCCGAGATGCGGGTCGCGGTGGACGGCAACCCCGACATGACCGTGCCGGCGGCGCATCCGATCCGGATCATCGACCTTGCCCGCCACACCTCCGGCATCGTCTACGGCAACCGCGGCAACACCCCGGCGCACCAGCTCTGGCAGCGCAGCCTCGGCGGCTACAGCCGGATGAGCGGCGCCGATTTCATTGCCGCCATGGCCAAGCTGCCGCTGCTGCACCAGCCCGGCACCACCTGGGAGTACGGCCTCTCGATCGACGTACTGGGCTTGGTGATTGAGGAGCGCACCGACAAATCGCTTGGCGAGGCGATGGCCGAGCGCATCCTGCGTCCACTCGGCATGCAGGATACCGGCTTCCTCGTGCCGGAGGGCCAGCGCAGCCGCTACGCGACGCCGCTGCCGAAGGCCCCCGTCACGAGCCAGCCCCAGGATGTCCGCGTCGGCCTCGTCACCCCAGGCTTCGAAGGCGGCGGCGGTCAGGCGGTCTCGACCGCGGCCGATTACATCCGCTTCGCCCAGATGCTGCTGAACGGCGGCACACTGGATGGCAAGCGCGTGCTCTCGCGCAAGAGCGTCGAGGAGATGACGCGGGATCACCTCTCGCCGGACATCGTCAACAACGTGACGCTGACCGAGCCGCAACTGACGAATTTCGGATTCGGCGTCACCGTCGCGGTGCGGCGCGAGGGCGGCTCGGACGTGCTGGGCAGCCCCGGCATGTTCAGCTGGAACGGCGCCTATGGCACCTCCATGTGGGTGGACCCGAAGGAGGATCTGGCGGTCGTGTTCATGGCGAGCACGCCCGGGCTGATCCGGCAGCACTACCGGCGCGTGGTGAACGCCCTCGTCTACGGCGCCATCGCGGATTGACGCTGGCAGCCGCGACGCCGCGCGGCACGGCCGGCGTCAGGCACGACGGTGATCCCGCGCCGAACGCTCAAGCAGGGCTTGTCCGTTCGGCGCGGGACCATTGCCTGTCGGTCTCTCACTGACCGCCGATGGTGACGACCTGCTGGGAGGCGGCGGAGCCGCGGGCCAGCGCCGCATTGCGGTTGCCGCCGCCGGAGACCCGATCGAGCGCGCCACGGCCGATCGCCGAGCCGCCCATGGTCAGCACCTGCTGATCGGCCTGGCTGAAGCGGCCGGCGGCGAGGTTGGAGTTGAACCCGCCGGAGACTTGGCTCTGCGCGCCGCGCCCGATGGCCTGGCCGCCGAGCGTGGTGGCCGACTGGCTGGCCAGGCTGCCGAAGCCGCGGGCGGCATTGGTGTTCAGCCCGCCGAAGGTGCTCGCCTGCGCACCGCGGCCGAAGGCGGTGCCGCCGACCGTCGTGGTGTCCTGCAAGGCGGTGCTGTTGCGGCCGCTGGCGAGGTTGCGGTTGAGCCCGCCGAGGGTCTCGACCCGGCCGCCATTGCGCGCCATGCCGCCGATCGTCGTGGCCGCCTGGCCGGCGAAGCTGTTCTTGGCAGCCGCGGTGTTCACGTTGCCACCGCCACGGGTGATGGAGATGCCGCCGGTCTCAAGCCCCTCGGCCGCGGCGGGGTGGGAAAGGCTGGCAGCGCCGGCGAGCAGCAAGGCAGCGAGCGGGAGGATCGTGGCACGCATCGGGGTGGTCCCTTTCTCTGGTTGCCTGCGGCCTGTGCGGCCCGGCATGTCGTTCATCGACAAGACCAACCCTAGAGACCAACCGCATCGCCGGCTGTGAACCACGCCACATGGATCGAGATGTCCGGCCCCGGCACATCGCCCATGCTTGGCACGGCGTCATTTTCGTTTTGCGCTCATGGTCGGCTCACCGCTACCGTCGCACCGGCGCCCCACGGCGCCGGGGAGAACGCCATGACGACGATCCTGCCACGGCGACGCGGGCTGCTGGGTGCCGCCTGCACGCTGCTTGCCTCGCCGGCCCTGGCGCAGCGCCCTGTCGATTCCCCTCCGGTACCGTTCTCGAGCGGCACCGACATGCCGAAGCTGAAAGCGCCGCCGCTGGCGACCGATTGCCACTTCCACATCTACAACGACAAATACCCGCCGGCGCCCGGCGGCCTCCCGGCGCCGAATGCCTC
Source organism: Roseicella sp. DB1501 (assembly GCF_013112485.1). Lineage (GTDB taxonomy): Bacteria > Pseudomonadota > Alphaproteobacteria > Acetobacterales > Acetobacteraceae > Paracraurococcus. The sequence continues at coordinate 54,691 of NZ_JABFHG010000009.1, read as the reverse complement.
GCCAGCGGATTACCGCAAGCTGCAGGCATGCATCGGGACCACGCGCGGCGTCATCGTGCAGCCGTCGCTCTACGGCGTGAACAACGAGCCGACGCTGGAGGGCCTGCGCGAGCTTGGCAGCAACTTCCGGGCTGTTGCGGTGGTCAACGACAAGGTGGCGGATGCGGAGCTGCGCCGTCTGCACGAGACGGGCGTGCGTGGCATCCGCTTCAACCTGGCCCAGGCCGGCGCCACGACGCCGGAGATGATGGAGCCGCTCGCCCGCCGCATCAAGCCGATGGGCTGGCACATCCAGATCAACGCCCCCGCGGCGAAGATCATGGAGCTGCGCGAGCTGTTCCACAGCCTGGATGCCACCCTGGTCTTCGATCATCTGGCGCATATCCCGCAGCCCGACGGCGTGAACCATCCGTTGTTCGGCCAGATGAAGCAGCTTCTGGCGAAGGGCAATGCATGGGTGAAGCTTTCCGGCGCCTATGCCGACACCAAGGTCGGTCCGCCGAGCTATTCCGACAGCAGCGCCGTCGCGAAGGCCTATGCCGAGCTGCGGCCTGACCGCATGGTCTGGGGCAGTGACTGGCCGCATCCCACCGAAGCCGCCGACAAGAAGCCGAACGACGCCGTGCTGCTGGATCTGCTCGAGATCTGGGTGCCGGATCCTGCCCAGCGTCGCCAAGTGCTGGTCGACAACCCGGCGCGGCTCTACGACTTTCCCAACGGCTGATCCAACACAGCGGCGCAGGTAGGCGCCGCCGGGCGGTTATCCTTGAATTGCAGCGGCGACGTCCGGTCTCATACGGGCGGGTCCGAATGACGGGGGAGGAAGACATGCAAGGGATCGGGCGGCTCCTGGCCGCGGCGAGCATCGGCGTCGTGGCCGCCGTGGCGACCACACCCTCGCTCGCGCAGGATGCGGGCATGAAGAAGTGGACCCAGGGCAAGGGTTGGGGATGGGTCTGGGGCGCACAGGATGAGGTCGGCGCCCTCAATGAGATGACGGACCAGTCGCGCGCGGCCGCGCTGCGCCTGGCGTCGCAGGGAAAGACCTACGACCTGGGCCTGCCCTATGACCGCAACTCCTACCGCTGGCCCGGCCACAACCCGGGAGAGATCATCAGCTTCCGCACGCCGGAAGGCGTCGCCCGCCAGCAGGACCTGCCATTCACCACGCCGCAGGGCGGCAATACGGGCCACACGCGCTGGCACAGCAGCGCCATGTTCATCAGCGACAACGTGGCGACACAGATCGACGGTCTCGCACATATCACGCATGGCGAGGACAATCACTGGTACAACGGCTTCAAGGAAAGCGACTGGGGCGGCAATTTCGGCGTGCGCAAGGCGGACGTCACCACCATCCCGCCGATCGTCGCACGCGGGGTGATGATCGACGTCGCCGGGCAGAAAGGCGTCGAGGCGCTTCCCAAGGGCTACGAGATCACCGTCGCGGATCTCGAGGCGGCGCTGCGAGCGCAGAATGTCGACGTGACTCCCGGCACGGTCGTCCTCATCAGGACCGGCACCGCCCGCTACTGGGGCGAGAACGGCGGCGACCACGCGAAGCTCAGCGATCCCGATACCGCGGGCATCGGCATGGCGGCGGCGAAGTGGCTGGTCGAGCAGAAGGGCGCGATGATGATCGCAGCCGACACCTCCGGCCTCGAATGCATCCCGGCGCGGCCGCAGGACAGCGCCGCGGTGGGCGGCAGCTTCAACCCCGTCCATGTCTACCTTCTCGTGCAGCAAGGCGTGCACATCGGCGAGTTCCACAACCTGGAGCGCCTTGCGGCGGACCGGACCTACGAATTCGCCTATGTGGCCACCACCAATGCCATCCGCGGCACGGTCGCGGGCACGGCGCTGCGGCCGCTTGCCTTGCGCTGAACAGCCGCCGAATTTCAGCCTCGGCTCCGGGCCGCGGACCGCGGGGCGGTCCGGCAGGTGATGTTCGGGCTGCGCCCCCAACAAGCGCGGCCGGGGCCGCCATGGTTCGCGGCGACAACGCGCCAAGCTCTCCTGCCGAAGAGGCACGACTGTCCCCGAGCAGCGGATCGAGCGATGATCCAGATGCCGGTGTGCCGGCCGAAGGGGGGAAAGAAGCCTATGCGACTCAGTCGCCGTGCCTGCTGGAGCATCGCCGCCGCCAGCCTGCTGGGCCGCCACGTCCGCGCCCAGGAGCCGGCCTTCCCGCGCGAGCAAGTGCGCATCGTCGCGCCCTTCGCCGCCGGGGGCTCGTCCGACCTCATCGCCCGCCTGTTGGCGAGGCAGATGCAGGTCGTCACGGGCAAGCCTTTCGTCGTGGAGAACCTGCCCGGCGGCAACGGAGTGGTCGGCACGCTCGCGGTGCTCAACGCGGCCGCCGATGGCCACAGCTTCCTTCTCGGCACGACCACCACCCTCTCGGCGAATCCATACCTGCTGAAGCAGCCGCCCTACGACGCCGCGCGCGACTTCGCACTGGCCTGCCCCATCGGCATCTCGGCCGGCTGTCTCATGGTCCCGGCCTCCAGCCCCTATCGCAGTTACGAGGACCTGGTCGCGGATCTCCGCCGGCATCCGGGCAAGCGCGATTCCGGCTGGTTCAATGCCTCCTCGCGCATTCCCGCCGCGCTGTTCAAGCGCCTCGGGCAGCTCGACTTCGAGGAGGTTTCCTACAAGATCTTCGGCAACGCCATTAGCGACCTGCGCACCGGCCTGATCCACTTCGTCTTTCTGGACATGGTCGCCGCCGACCAGTACCTCGCATCCGGGGAGTTCCGCGTCCTCGCGGTGAGCATGCCGCAGCGAGCGAAGCGCTGGCCCGATGTGCCGGCGATGAACGAGGTGATGCCCGGCTTCGAGACGGGCGGCTATTGGGGCGTCGCCGTGCGCAGTGGAACGCCCCGGCCCCTGCTGCTCCAGATCAACCGCTTGGTGGCCGACGCGGTCCGGTCGGAAGCGGTGGCGCCGCGGCTGCGGGACATGCTGGTCGAGCCGGCGGCCATGGATCTCGAGACGGCGGCCGCCTATGCCACGGCCGAGCGGGAGAAATGGGGCCGCATCATCCAGCTCGCCGGGATCGAGCCGGAATAGCCGGTCGTGCGAGGCCGTCCGGAGTTGGACGGCCGGAGAGATGCACGGCGTCCTTGCCTCAGGGAGATGGGCCGGCCCGCTCGGCTTCGCACAGCCGCCGCACGGCGGCTTCATAAGCCTTCGCGTCGATCTTCCTGAGCGAGTTCTCGCTCTGATAGCGCACCGTGCCGAAGATGGGACGGCGGGCCCAGGGCCGGTCATGCAGGCCGTAGATCCAGGCCACGTTGGTGAACGAGTTGGGGTCGCGCCCGTCGAGGAAGTATCGGTTGTTGAGGCGCAGGGTACGCGCGAAGCCCTCCTCCGGCGTGGCGGACCATTCGAGGATCTTCTTGCCCCAGTACATGCGCAGGTGGTTGTGCATGTACCCCGTCTCGCGCATCTCGGCCATGGCGACATTCCAGTAGTGATCATGCGTTCGCCCGGCGACGAGCGCGTCATCGTCGTAGCGGTGCCCGCGGGGATCACCGGCATGCTCGGCCAGGGTCTTGCGGGCCCAGGCCGGCACCGCCTGCTCGTAGCTGTCGTAATGTTCGATATAATGCACGTGGTTCATGGAGAGCTCGCGTCGGACGACGACCTCCTCGAGGAAGGCGCGCTTGTCGTCCGTGGAGCCGGTCGCCGCCTCGCGCGCCGCCAGGACGATTTCGACCGGGGAAATCTGGCCGAAATGCAGGTAGGGGCTCATATGCGAGACCGCCGCGGCTTCCGGCCTGCCACGATTGGTGCCGTAGCCGTGGAATTCCTGCGCCAGATAGGTTTGGAGACGATGCTGCGCCTCCACCTCCCCGCCACGGAACCGGCGGACCGGCGCCACCGACCGATCGAGCGTCATGGCGGCGAGCGCCGCGGCGGGATCGCCGATATCAATCCCCTTCGGCGCCGGCCCGTCGAAGCGATGCCGGACCCGGCCTTCGCTCAGCGGGTGGAGGAAGTCGTCCAGCCAACGGGCGATCCTCGGCCGCAGGGTGCGCGCAGCATGCTCGTGCTTGCCGGATGCGCTCTCCACCGGCACCACGACATCGCCCTCCACCTGCACGATGCGCAGCGCGGCCGCCGTCCCGATCTCCGCGTACCAACGCTTCTGGATGGCGAGGTAGCCGCGATCCAGCACCAGCATCGTGGCCTGCCGCGACAGGTCGATCGCCACCTCGGCCGGCGATGCTTTGCGCAGCACGAAGCCAATGCCGCGCTCGGCCAGGCGGCGGGAGACATCCGCGAGGCCGTCCAGCAGGAAGGCGTAATGCCGTGCATTCGCCTCCGGAAAGCCGTTCGAGCCGTCGAGCAGGCCGAAGCATGCCAGCACCGGCAAGTTCAGATGGTTGGCCTCCTCCACCGCCAGTTCCAGCGCATGGTTGAAGCGGGATCGGCAGGATTGCTGCATCAGGTACAGCACGTAGCGCCCATCGGGCCTGATCGGCGCCTCGTTCAGCATGCGGATCCGCTCGGCCTCGATCCGCATCACAAGCCCGGATCCATCCGCGCTCGGGAGGTGGAGGATGTCATGGACCGGATCAGGCCTTCTTCAGCTCGCCGGGCTTATGGACCGCCTTCTTGCCCGTTCTGAGACTTTCGACGACCATCTGCGGCTCGTCCTTCGTCGCCTTCGCCGTGTGGCCCTTGATCCTGGTTGTGCCGGTGACGACCTTCTCGACCCTTCCCTCGGTCCGGCCCTGGGCCGTCGCCCAGCTCACCTTGTCGCCCTTCTTCGGTGTCCTGGTCATCGGGCTTCTCCAAGCGCCGCTGGACAACGGCCGGCCGGACCGTGGGTTTAGCCGAGCCGCGGCGTCTGATGCGAAACGGCTGCGAGGCAGGTCGATCCCCTCCCGGCGCGAGTTCCGGTATCGACAAAGAACGAGCCACCAAAGATCAGCGCAGGATCTGCCGGTCAAAGGGTGGCAGGGTAGGATCCCTGAAGAAGTACCCTTGTTCGTCCTGCACCTCGCTCCCGGCGGATGCCTGAAAGGGCCCCGGTCCTCTTCGGGATCACCTCTGACACCGGCGGTTACATCGCCTATGTGTTGCATGCCGCGGCGGCACAGCTGCCCGGCATCAGGGTCACCATCGTGACCTGTCCTTTTTCACGCACCCACACTCTGCGGCGCGCATGCCATGCCGATGGAACGCTTCGATAATGAGGGCGTCATCGAACACATCGCTACGCCGAGGCCGACCTATTTGGACAAGGAGGCGTGGGCGGCGGAACTTCCCGTTTTCGCAGCCTTCTGGAGGCTGGCCACGCTGCCCCAACTGCCTGACCTGATCCACGTGTATTTTGCCGATGCGGCCTTCGTCGCTTTGCAGGCGAGACGTCGCTTCGGCATATGGCTCGATGATCCCGGCCGGCCGATCGTTCTGGCCATCGCAGGGGCGGTGTGGAAGAAGAACCTGGCCTCGCTCCTGCGCGCCTTAGCCGTGACGCCCGACCTCGCCGCACGTGCGAACCTCGTCATCCTCGCCGGGCAACAGGACGCCCATGCTGCGGCGGAGGAGCGTGCGGTCGTGGAGGAGTTGCATCGGCTTGGCGTCGAGCGAACTCAACGGCAGCGGCTTATCTGGTGAGGTCGCCTGACTGTCCCCGGCTGCGCATCGATCCCTGCGGAGGGCTAGGGTGAAGGGTGCGCCACGGGCGGGGCGCCATCGGGAGCATCCTTCTTGCCGGGGAAGGACAGGGTGACCGTCGTGCCCTGGCCCAGTTCCGAGGCAATGCGCACCGAGCCTCCGGATTGCTCGACGAAGCCCTTGACCATGGACAGGCCGAGCCCGGTCCCGCGGCCGAGCGCCTTGGTGGTGAAGAAGGGCTCCGTCGCGCGCCTGGCGACATCGGCCGTCATGCCGGTGCCCTGATCGCGCACGAGCAACTCGACCGCAGTCGGCCCGCTCGCATCGCCATCAACTGCCCGCGTCCCGATGACGAGCGGGCCGCCCCTTGGCATCGCATCCGCGGCGTTGCGGACCAGGTTCAGCAGCGCCATCTCCAGCTGGTTGGCATCGATCTCCACCATCAGGGGCCTGGGCGTGAGATCGACCGTCATCACGATCGAGGCGCCGGCCATCTGCCGCAGGATCGCATCGATCCCACCGACAACATGGTTGATGTCGAGCAGCTTGTTGTCATGGAATTGCCGCCGCGCGAAGGACAGCATCTGCTGCGTCAGCCGCCCCGCCTGGCCGCCCGCCCATTTCGCACGATCCAGCCGCTGCCGGTCGCGGCTGCCGGGAGCGATGCTCTTCTCAAGCTGTGACAGACTGCCCAGCACGATGGTCATCAGGTTGTTGAACTCGTGCGCGATGCTAGACGCCATGGAACCGAGCGTCTCCAGCCTCTGCGCCTGCTGCAGGACCGCCTCCGCCTCGTGCCGGCGTGTGACGTCGAGTTGGCTGGCGAAGAAATAGAGCACCTCGCCCGACGGACCGAAGACGGGGCTGATGAACAACGCATTCCAGAAGCCGCTGCCGTCCTTGCGGTAATTGAAGATGTCCTGGTGTACGTCCTCGTGGCGCGCGATGCCGTTGCGAATATGCGCCACGGCCATGGGATCGGTGTCCGGCCCCTGGAGGAACCGACAATTCCTGCCCAGGATCTCGGATTGCTCGTAGCCGGTCAGCATCTCGAAGGCACGGTTGCAGAAGATGATGGGATTGTTTTCGTCACTGGGGTCAGTCAGGATCATCGGCATGCGGCTCATTCTGAAAGCCGCATGAAAGATGTCGCGGCCGTCATGCCCTTGGCCCAAGGCGATAACGTTTCGACCATCGCCCGTGTGATGGTGCAGTCCTTTAGGGTCGAGGTCGGACCCCTGAGGATCGTCAGTCATGGCGGCCCGTTCATCGGCTGGAAGCTCTATCTGATCGCGGGTGGCCGGACCGGCCAAATCTGCGCCCTGGATAGGTGATCACGAATGGAGGATAGAAACTCTTCAGTTGGACCAAAGTTCATGACACCAGCATGATCGGGCCTTACTGCCAATCCACAATCAATCCGTCGGGCGTTGGATGATGTGCATTCTGGTCGTCGAAGATGACACTCTGATCCGCATGATCCTTGTCGAGGAACTCGTCGACGCCGGATTTTCAGTTCAGGAGGCAGGGTCCGGCGACCAGGCCATTGCCAGCCTCGAGACTCTCGGCCGGGAACCGCAGGTGCTCGTGACGGATGTGCATATGCCCGGCGAGCACGACGGACTGGCGCTGGCGAGCCATGTCCGGTCGCGCTGGCCGACGGTCCCGGTCATCTTCACGACCGGCCGTCCCGATGCCCTCCAGCGCCTGGAGAAGCTCGACGCACGGCAGGTCCTCGTGCGGAAACCCTATGTCCCGAATGACATCATCGCCTGCATCCAACAACTGGGCGCGGCGCCGGCTGGATTGAGCAACGACACTGGCGGTGCCTGAAGGCTGGGACGCTGCCGCTGCCGGAATGCCGAAGAGGGCCGATGCCCACGCCCTCGATCAGCGTTCCTCCAACGCGAGTGGCAGGGCCAGTGCCGCGGCCGCGAAGACGGCGCCGGCGGCGAAGCCGACATTCGGGATGCCGATCAGCGCCGCGATCTGCGCCGAGACAGCGGCACCCGCGACGCTCCCCATGTTCAGCATGGCCATGAACAGGGCGAAGCGCGTCGCGGCCAACGCTCCCGCGCTGCGGCGCATGATGGCCGGCGCGAGGGCGACGAAGACGAGGGCCGGCATGATGGTCGAGAGCGCCAGGGCCAGCGGGGCGCCGAAGCGCAGGAAGATCGGCACCTCCGCCGCCAAAAGCAGCCCGGCCATCGCATGCGCCAGGGCGCAACAGCACAGAAGGATGGTCAACGCCCGCTGCACGCCGATGCGGTCCGTCCACCATCCGACCAGCAGGGCGCCGAGCGTGCCCGCTGCCAGGGCGGCGCCGGCCTGGGCGTTCGACAAGGTCGCCGCCGTCCAGCCCCGCGCCTGGATCAGATCGACGCCGAGCGGCACCGCGAAGGCGGCCGCCGCGGCATCCACGGCGAAACACGCAGCCAGCAGGATCCAGGTCGCCCTGCCGGAGACGAGAGAACGATACGTGTCGCGCCCGGGCTCCCGGGGATGCCGATGCGGCCGATCGCCGACTGCCCGAGGGGAGAGGAGCGCATCGCCCTCGGCTTCCCGCACGAGGAGCGGCAGCGACAGTATCGCAGCGCCTATGACCAGCAGCAGCATGGTTGCGGCCCGCAAGCCGAGGCTTGCCAGCATCGCGGCGAAGAGCACCGCGCCAACCGCGCTTCCGCCGACGAAGCCGATGCGCGTCACGGCGCTGGCCGCGCCCAGCTTTCCCGCCGGAACATGATCGATGATCATGGCGTCCGTCGCCGTATCCGCGAGCGCCGCGAACGCGCCCTGGACGAGGAAGACCGCGCCGATCGCCGGGAGGACGGCGGCGACCTCCTGGGGGAGGTTCAGCAGTCTCGCCAGCGATAGCAGGGAGCCGAGAAAAGCGAGCACGACCCAGAAGCGTCGCCGCCCCATCGCCAGGCCTCCGAACCGGTCGACCACCGGCCCCCAGAGCGGCTGGACGATCCAGGGAAGGCCCACCGTTGCGACATAGGCTCCCACTTCCGCGGCGGAAGCGCCGAGGGCCGCGAAGTGATTAGGAATTGCCGTGAGCGCGAACCCTGCAACCAGGCCCTGCCAGGCATAGAGCGAGCCGATCAAGGTCGTGCGCCAGGCGGGCGAGACGATGAAGGGCAGCCGCTGCATCAACCCTTCGCGCGGGGATCCGAGGTTAGGACGCAGAACGGGATGGCGAGAAGCAGCCCCGCACCGGCCGGCGCGGCTGCAAGGACCGCGAAGACCGATCCGGACAGGCCGAGTGCGAGGAAGATGGCCAGGCCGATGGCGGTGTGCGGCCAGAGGATATTCGTTGCCTCCGACCAGTTCAGCCGGCGTTCCCTGCGTTGCTGCGGCGGCCAGCCGCGATGCGGCATGCGCAATGCGTGCGAGAGCACGATGATCGTGTTGTGCGAGGCAACAACGGAATCGAACAGGAGGGAGAACAGGTTCTCCGCGAGGACAGACCGGACATGCGCCACCCACCGTCCCCGTCCCGCTTCAACCAGCATCGCCAGATGACCCGTCAGCCGCGGCAGGTGCAATGCGACATAGACCAGGACGAGAAGCGCGACGAGCATGCCGCGCGGCGGCGAGTCATCGGTCAGGAGCGCATTGATCGCGGCGAGCGGCAGGATGGCGAACCAGAAGGGCGCCAACAGGTAGTGCAGGATGGCCTGGAACATCTGCAGGCGTCCGAGAGCGCCGAGGGATCGATCCCGCAGAAAATGCCGATATTGGAGATTGCCTGCCGCCCATCGGCGATCCCGCTGCAGGAAGGCCAGAAGATGCGGCGGTGGGGCTTCCAACGAACCGCCGCCATCGGCGTGGGTGTCGGGATGCACCCGAACCGACCAGCCGGCCCCGTGCATCCGCGCGGCTTCGACATGGTCGTGCGAGAGGATTGAGGATCCGTCCGGCAGAAGCGGAAGGCGGCAATGCCGGCGGAAAGGGGCGATGCGGAGGATCGCGTTATGGCCCCAGAAGGGGCCCTCATCACCCTGCCACCAATCCTGCCCGAGCGTCCAGATGCGGGCCCCCGAGCGGTGGCCGAGGTTGAACAACCGGCCGAAGGACGCAGATGTCGCGCTGCCGGCAATGGGATGCTGCAAGATGCCGAGCTTCGGTTCCGCCTGCATGACGCGCACCAGGCGCAGCGCGGCTTCCGGCGTCATTTCGGAATCGGCATCCAGCAGGATGATCAGATCGAGATCCGCGGCGTGGTGGTCGAGGAAGTCCATCACGTTGCCGGCCTTGTAGCCTGTATTCCTGGGGCGGCGGCGATAGCGGATCCTGCTGCCGGGCAGCTTGGCCGAGGCGCTGCGTAACGCCGCCTCCTCGGCCACGACATGGTCGGGATCCGCCGTGTCGGAGAGGATGGCGAGGACGAAGCGGTCGCCATGCTCCGACAGCCCCTGCATCAGCCGCAGCAGCGGCGGCAGCACCTCCTCCATCGCCTCGTTGCGGATGCAGATGGCGATGGCGGTGCGAAGCGTGATGGGCGCATCGGTCTCGGGCGGTGTCTGGATGCCTCGGATGCGGATGCAGAGGCCGATCAGCCCTGTCGCGGCCGCCAGGCCGATCCAGGGAAGGTTCAGCACGAAGCACAGCAGGATCAAGGCTTCCCAGACCGACCAGCCGCCCTCCCCCAGCACGGCGACGGCGAGCGCCAGCAGCGCCGTGGCAATGGCCAGGGTGAGGCCGGCGAACAGCATCCGTCGGCGGCGCATTATGGCGCCTGGGGCATTCGTCTGACGCAGGCTCACGCGATCAGATGTCTCACCTGTCGAGTTGGGCGGCGTTCGGGACAGGTGCCGGCGCAGGCCTCGGCGTCGTGTCCTTGCGGCATTCCCAGGCCAGGGTGTCGGCGACGATCCGGTCCAGGCTGTCGTGCTTCGGCTCCCAGCCGAGAACCTTGCGCATTCCATCGGCGACGGCGACGACGGCAGGCGGATCGCCCAGGCGGCGCGGCGCGACGCGGCGCGGCACGGAACATCCGGCGGCGCGCTCCACCGCCTCCAGCACGCCCAACACCGAATGCCCGCAGCCATAGCCGCAGTTCAGCGTCAGCCCCATTCCGCCGGCCATGAGATGGCGCAACGCCGCCACATGGGCCGTGGCGAGATCGGCCACATGGATGTAGTCGCGGACGCCCGTGCCATCCGGCGTGTCGTAATCGTCGCCATAGACCGTCACCGCATCGCGCCTGCCGAGCGCCGCCTCGCAGGCGACGGCGATCAGGTGGGTGGCACCGGGGCGACGCCTGCCGGTTCGCCCGGCGGGATCGGCGCCGGCGACATTGAAGTAGCGCAGCGCGACATAGGCGATCCCATGCGCCTCGGCCGCATCCGCGATCAGCCGCTCGGCCGCCAGCTTGCTGGCGCCATAGGGATTGATCGGACGGCAGGGCGCGCCCTCCGCGACCGGCAGCGTATCGGGAATGCCGTACACCGCGGCCGTCGAGGAGAAGACCAAGCGGCGGACACCCGCCATCACCAGCCCCTCGACCAAGCCCAGCGTGCCCGCGAGGTTGTTGCGCCAGTAGGCCAGAGGACGGATCACGCTCTCCGGCGCCACATGGGAAGCGGCGAAATGCAGCACCGCCGTGGCGCGATGCTCGTCCAGCGCCCGCGCCACGAGCGCCGCATCGGCGACATCCCCGATGACGAGCGGTACCCCGTGCGGTACCGCATCCCGCAATCCGGTCGAGAGGTTGTCGAGGATAACCGGGCTGTAGCCGGCATCGAGCAGGGCGAGCACCGCCTGGCTGCCGATATAGCCGGCGCCGCCAGTGACGAGGACGGTGCTCATCGCGGCTCCGCCCGCAGGGCGGCGGCGGCATCGGAAAGTGCGGCCATGATGCGGATGGGTACCTCTGTGCTGGTACAGACGAAGGTCGGGCTGGGATGCGGCATGGTCCGCAAGAGGAGATGCGGGCGGGCGGCATGAAGCGTCTGCTCGGCGGCAGCGGCGAAGCGGCCTGCCAGGACGGCGATGCGCAGCTTCGGCATCGCTTCGACGAGCGGCGGCAGCCAGGTCAGTGCCGCGCGCAACTCGGTGACGCGCGGCGCGCGGTTGCGGGCACCGGGCTCGTGGATTACCCAGGGGATGGCGTTCCAGATCAGCGTCTCCCGGCGCGGGATCTGCGCGGCATCGAGGAAGCGGCGGAGATTCGCGCCGGTCCCGCTCGGCTGGTCGCGCGAGACGATGCCGCTCTGCATCATCCGCGGCCCCGGCGTCTCGAGGAGCAGCAGCAGCGCCGCCTCAGCGCCGCCATCGAGCGGATCGGGCTCAGGCACGGGCCGGCCGGTGTCCTGGCGGATGCGGGCGGCCAGGGAGCGGATCGGCGCCACATGTGGCGCCTGCTCCAGCATAGCACGACGGCGGGCACGCTCCGCCGGGTCCGACAGCGCGGCGGGAAAGGCGCGGCTCTGCGTACTGGCGAGCATCAATGGCCATGAACCACGGGCGGCAAGCGGTGCTGCGCACGCATCCGCTCCGTCCGGCCGACCGCCGCCATGGCGCGGGCAAGGCCTTCCGTCCCGCCGAACTGGTAGGACAGCTGGGTGACATAGGCGGCGCAGGCGCGGTGCCGAGCGCCTTCCTCCGCGGGCAGGGCCAGCTCCGGCAAAGCGGCGAAGAACGCCTCGTAGGGGCAGCGGGGCGTATCGGTGCGGATGCTGTACGGAAAGTCCCGCCACCACAGGATCGGCAACGCCGGGTCGAGCCGCCGCAGGGCGCGGACCGTCAACACATGGTCGACATGGCCGCCGATCGCCTGCGGCGCCAACAGCAGCCCCGGCCGCAATTCGGCCAGGAGCGCGGCGATCGCATCCGCCGCCTTGCGATCGATGGTGTCGGCGACATGCGGCTCGCGGAAGAGCGCGGCTGCGTCATCATAGCCGCGATGCGGCGCCTCGGGCAGCGGCAGGTGCCGCGGGATGGCGCCGAGCACGGCACAGGCCGCCACATCCTCGGCGCGGCGCAGGGCCATGTAGTCCACTTCGGGTGCGAGGCCCTTATCGGTCTGGCAGGCGAGCGCGAAACCGCGCGGATTCGGCACCGAGGCGGTGAAGAGCGTCGCCACGACCACCGACCATCCCGCGCGCGCCATCCGCGCCAGCGCGCCGCCGGCCGAGAAGGCGGCGTCGTCGAGATGCGGAGAGAGGGCGAGGGCCAGGGGCACCGCGGCGCCGCGTCAGAGAAGGTGCGGCGCCGCGCGGAAGCGGCATTCGGCGATGGGAAGCGCGGCATCGAAGGCGGTGTCGGGGGCGGTTCCGCGAAGCTCCTCGTAGATCCCCATGATCTGCCGGCCAACGGCCTGCCAGGAATAGGTGCGGCGGCATTCCTCCAACGCATTGCCGGCGAGGCGGCCGCGCAGGGGCGCGTCCTGGATGATCCTGCGAAGATTCGCCGCCAGCGCCGGCACGTCGCCGGGTTGCGAGAGCAGGCCGTTCTCCTCGTGGCGCAGGCAATCGCGGACGCCGACCGCGTCGCAGGAGACGGAAGCGAGGCCACTTGCCATCGCCTCCAGCACCGTGTTCGAGAAGCCCTCGGCATAGGTCGGAGAGACGAAGACATCCTGCTCGCGGTACAGGTCGGGGGCGGCGTCGTAATCGGCATAGCCGGCGAAGTGTGTGCCGAGCCCCAGCTCGGCATCCCTGACAACGCAAGCATCGTAATCGGGGCCGATGCCGCTGATGGTCGCCGCGAAGGGCACGCCGTCCGCCTTCAGCATCGCCAGCGCGTCGAGGAAATCGACGGCGCCCTTCCGGCGATCGACCCGGCCGTGATAGAACAGGCGCACCGGATCGGCGGCCTGCCCCGGCACATGGCCTTCCGGCGGGTGGAACCGGCCCGTATCGACCGCCCCCGGCACGATGGTGAAGCGATCCCGCGCAACGCCCAGCCGGTCCACAACCTCGCCAGCGAAGCTGTCGCAGCCGATCAGCAGCCGGTCCGCATGTTGCAGCACGCGCAGCATGGCCTGACGATGCGTCTCGCAGCACGATCCCACCCAATGGCCGTCGCCGCCCTGGATGGACACCACGGTCGGCACGCCGATCCGCTGCGCCGCCAGCAGCACCGACCAGCCATTCGGATAGCCGTATTGGGCATGCAGGATGTCGAAGGGCTTCCGGGCGTGCTCGGCGAGGATGGTCTGCACCATGTCGTCCACGTCGCGCTCGAAATCGGCGCCGCCAGGCTCGGCGAAGGCTTCCTCGCCGAGCGAGCGTCGGCCGATGACGCGTATGCCGGGCACTGACGGCGGCGGGCCGCCCCCGTAGACCTTGGTCCCGGCCGGATCGCCGCGGTACTGGCTGACCATGGTCACGTCGTGGCCCGCATCGGCGAGCTGGCGCAGCAGGTTCAGCGCGTAGACGCTCATCCCGCTGATCGCCGGGAAGAAACGGCGCGAGAGGAAGAGGATCCTCATGCCGGTCGGCACTCCCGCAGCCACCGCGCCGATTGCGGGATCATGGCGTCAGCCCGATGGCTCTCGCGCGAGAGCTCCACGCAGACGAGCCGGGCGAAGCCGATCCGTTCCAAGGCGTCGAGGCAGCGGGGAATGTCCATGTCACCCTCTCCGAACGGCAGATGGACGTGGACGCCGCGCGCCATGTCCTCGATTGCGACGGTACCGAGATGCGCCGCGAATTCCTCGATGGCGGCGGCCGGATCGCGCTCGCCCGTGACCAGGAGATGACCGAGGTCGAGCGCCAGGCTCAGGCCGGCGAGGTCGAGCGCGGACCAGTCATCCACCGTCTCGACGAGCATGCCTGGCTCGGGTTCCAGCGCCGCCGTCACGCCATGTGCCGCGGCGTATTCGACCACGCGCGCCACGCCCTCGCGCAACCAAGTCCGGGCCTGTGCCGGATCGACGCCGGGGCGGGGGATGCCGGCCCAGAAGGAGACGGCCTCGGCGCCGAGGATGGCGCCGATATCGACGGCACGGCGCAGGAAGGCGACACGCCGGTTGCGGCCCTCGGGCGCCGGGGAGAGCAGCGTCGGCTCGTGCTTGATCCGCGGATCGAGCAGATAGCGCGCCCCGGTCTCGATCACGCAACCGAGCCCGCGGGCGGAGAGGTCGCGCGCCAATGCCTCGGCACGCCACTCCCATCCCTCTTCCATCGGATCGAGGTGGTGATGATCCAGCGTCAGCGCGACGCCATCGTAGCCGGCATCGGCGATGATCGCGACCGCGTCGCCCAGGCGATGATTGGCGGCGCCGTTGGTGTTGTAGGCAAAGCGCAGTGTCATGCCGGCGCCGCCTCCCCATGCCGCCGCGCGAGCGAGAGCTGCGCCGAGAAGGCGCCGCTCTCACGGTAGAGCGGGTACAACTTGCCGACGATCCGGTCGGCCAGCGCGGCGTCGAACCAGGCGGGGCCTCCCGCCTTCGCCTCGTCCTCCGGCCGGAGGCGCACCCGCTTCGCGCCGTCCCGCGGCGCGTCCAGGATCAGCGGATCGTCGCGCTCGCGCAGGCGGCGCACGCCCCGCCAGCCGATGCGGTGATAGCTCATCGTCTCGCTCTCCAGGCCCGGTACGATCACCTTGACGACCCGCACGCCATGATCGGGCGGGGAGAGATCGACCACGAGAACCTCGAGCCCCTCGGCGGCGAGCCGCTCCAGGAGCAGCGCCAGCCGCGCCCTGGAACCGGCAACGGCCGCACCGGGCAGGCCAGGGAGGGACGAGAAGGAACGGCGGCTCCGGACGGAGAGGACATTCCCGGCCAGCCTCTCGCGCAGCACGGCGGCATCCTTGTCCATCCACTCGGCCATGGCGGCGAGCGCGCGCGATTCCTCCTCCTCGTACATGGCAACCTTGATCTGACGCTCGACATAGTCAGACGGCAGCGAGGCGCGGATCATGGCGATCGGGCCGTGGGTCGCCGCCTTGCGGGCGCGGGAGCCGCAGAATTCGAGCAGCGCCTTCCGCAGCGAGCGATCACGATCCGGGCCGACGGCCTCACCGCAAGCGGTGATCTGAACCGGCACGACCGGCTTACCGCGGTCGTCGCCGACGACGTAGAGATTGGCCATGCCGAACTCCTCGGCCGCCAGCTTCACCATCACCGCGATATCGAGGGATGACAGATGTTCCAGCAAGCCGCGCACCTGCGGGTCCGGCACATCGTCGGGGTCGATCGCCTGGCCCTGGTCGAGGGCGCGATAGGACACGACGTTCCCGTCGCGCTGCAGCGCCTCCATGATGCCGTGGGCAATGGCATGCTCGAGATCGAAGCCGGCGCCGAGCCCGTTCGTGATCGGCGTGATCAATCGGGGCGCCTCCCCGAGCTGGTAGGGATAGGCCGCCACCCATTCCCGCGGCACCAGCACCGCCTCGCCATCCGGCCAACGCCGCGCCTCGATCCAGGGCAGCTCCATCTCCGGCGCGTAATCCGAACCAGCGGGCAGGCAGAGGGTCAACGGATCCGCCACGGCGCGGCTTTGGGACAGGACCGCATGGCTGCCGAGGATCCTGGGCATCGATTTCAAGGCGATGCCGCAATGCACCTCCTCGCAAAGCTCCCCCATGGCCCCGACCTCGGCTTCCACCTCGGTGAAGCCGTAGCCGAAGCCTGTCGTCGCAGGCTCGTTCTCGAGAATGAGGTTCGCCTGAACGACCGGCACGCCGATCCGATCCAGATGGTCGATCCGGAACAGCGAGACATGGGCGTTCTTCGGCATGGTCGCGCGGAACGCGTCCGCGACCTGGCGCAGCGTCTCCGTCATCCGACCACTCCCGCCGCCTGGCGTCGAAGCTCATCCAGCGGCACGTGGCGCACGCCCGGCGGGCCGCGCAGCTGATCGTCCAGCAAGGCGAGCGCGATATCGCGCGTGATGCCGGGCGCGTGCTCGAAGGGCGTGCAGACCGTGTCGAATTCGAGGGCGCCGATCACGTTGCGGTATTTCCGCACCTCGCCCGGCGTCAACGGAATGTCCTTGTGGAATGCCTTGTGCGTCGACAGGGCGAGCGCCTCGCCGCTCGCAGCCTGGTCGACCTTGAAGGCATCGCCGCAGAACAGCGTGTTGCGCCCGACATCGTGCAGCACCGCCTGACCCTCGTAATGCCCGCCGACATGCATCAGCCTCTGGCCCGGCCGCAGCTCCAACGCGTCGTCATAGGGCCAGGTAACGCGGAAGGCCTTCGTCATCCGCAGATCGTCCTTCTGGATCGCCAGCACCTCGGGCTGGAACGCGTCCTGTAGTTGCCAGAGCGCGCCGTAGCCGTGGCAATGACTCGCCGCGAGAAACCGGATGCCTCCGAGCCGGCGGATCTCCGCGAGCATCTCGGGGGTGTAGTAGGGCGCGGCCTCGAAGGCTGTGTTGCCGTCCGGGTGCAGCATCAGCCAGCCCGTGCCGTTCAGCCCGAAGGGCGGCGCCGTCGTGAAGGCCACCATATCGCGGTCCAGCCGCCGCCAGGACCCGGTCAGCCCGGCGGCGACCTCGTCCTCGCGCAGGAAATGCCAGCCATCCTGCGGCAGGTCGTTCCGGGTATCGTCACAGACCGGGCAGCTGCGCGGCTCGAAATGCTTCTGCCAGAAGCCGCAATTGGCGCAGGCCCAGGGTGTCAGCGGCATGCAAACTCCTCGGTATAGGCGCGGTGCAGCAGCCGCATGGTGTCGAGATCCCGGTGGACGTCGAAATCGGCGTGGTCGCCGCTCACCAGGGCGCGGCCGAAGGCGGCCATCTGTCGGGTGAAGGGCGAGGCCTCCGCGTCGGCGATCGGCAGCGGCGAAGCCTGGCCCGAGGCATCCAGCCGGGTCACGCGCCCGCCGGCTTCCTGGCCCATCGTGTTCTCCGCCAGGATCTGGCCCTCGCTGCCGAGCACTTCGAGCCGCCGGCGCGGCAAGGCGTCGGGGCAGTTGTAAGCGACGTGCAGCTGGACAAGCGTGCCATCCTCCGCACGCCCGAGCAGCATCGCGCCGTCATCCACGGCATAATCCTGCACGCATCTCTGGGTGAAGGCGGCGATGTCCCGCACCGGGGCGCCGAGGAGGTACTGCACGAGATCCAGGCCATGCGGCGCGAGATCCATCAGCGCGCCGCCGCCGGCCCGGGCGGGATCGACGCGCCAGTTGTCGCCGTCGCCCGTGCCGCGCCAGCCGCGATCCAGCCAGCAGGCATAGACGATCCGGATCGCGGTGGGTCTGCCGACGATCCCGGCCGCGAGCGCATCGCGCATCGCCGCATGGGCGGGGTGATGCCGCTGATCGAAGGCGGTGCCGTAGAGGCGGCCGGCCTGCGTCACGGCCCACGCCATGGCCTCCGCATCGGCCAGGGTCGCCGCCATCGGCTTCTCGCAGAGCACGGCCTTCCCGGCGGCGGCGCAGGCCTCGACAACCGCCCGGTGCTGGTGGTTCGGCGTTGCGACATAGACGGCCTCGACCGAAGGATCGGCCAGCAGCGATGGCAGGGCGCCGTGCAGCATCGCGTCGGGATGATCGAGGTGGGCGGCCTGCCGTGCGGCCGGTGCGGGGTCGCAGACGGCCCGCACGGCATGGCCCGCTGCCAGCATGGCGGGCGCGGCGTAGTCCCGCGCCACCCAGCCATAGCCGACGACGCCCCAACCGATATTCCGCATCACCAGCGATCCGGCAGGTCGAGGAGTTCGCGCCGCAGCACCCAGCCCACCGTCTCGTCGCTGGCGAGCGTTCGCTCCGGCGCGTCGGAGGCCGGGGAGTATGTCGCGCGCGGACCGTATTCCTCGGCATAGCGATCCGAGGGCCAGGTGATCGTGCCGTCACGCAGCAGGGGATTGCGCCGAAGCGCCGTGCCGTGCGGCGGCAGGGACAGCTTGCCGGCCACCGGCCGCGCGGGCCCGATGCCCGGGCCGGTGGCGATGCCGAAGGCTTCCGCATCCCGCAGGGAACAGGCTTGCGCGGCGGAGGGCACGCGCCGCCCGATCGTCGCCTGGGTCAGCTCGGCGTCGTCGTAGAGCCGCGCCCCGGGAAACAGCCGGGCGACCTCGTCCGCAGCCAGGCCCCAGCCGGCGGACAGGTTCGATCGGTCGCGGTTGTGGACGTGGCCGATGGTGAGCGAGCCCGCATCGCCGGCAAGCGCGGCGAGCTGCGCCGCGATCGCGTCCTGCGGCCGAAGGAAGTAGAAGGCGTCGTGACAGCACACCAGATCGAAGCGCTCCCCCGACACCATCGGCCAGGGGGAGAGGCCAGCATCGAAGCAGACCAGGCGGGCGTCGGGCGCCACCCAGTGGCGCGCGACCCAGAGCTTGGCGAAGACGACATCCGCGCCCGTGCAGCCAACGCCCCGCTGCGCCAGGACCCGCAGGAAATGGCCGATGCCGCAGGCGAGCTCGAAAGCCGTCCGGGGCTCGTTCCAATGCGCCTCCATCAGCGCCAGGCCGGCGACGAAGGTCGGGTCGCTCCAGCGATGCAGGAAGTAGTCGCCGACCGCGTCCCAGGCGAGGCAGGTCACGGCCTGGCGCAGCGTGAGACGCGCGCGATCCCGCGCCAGGATGCGCAGATCCGACGCCTCCGCAGTCGCGCCGCGCCACCAATCATCCTGATCGGCCAGCAGCAGCACGAGCGCGCCCTCCTGGTCCCCGGCATCGAGCCGCGACAGGGCTTCCCCGGCCAAGTCGAGGCGCGAGGCGCGGGCGAAGGTGATGCCGTCGATCACCGGCCACCGCCGCCCGGCAGTGTCGCGCACCGAATGCGGCGTATCGGGAGTCATCGCGACAGGCCCAGGGAGGCGAGGAGCCGGTCCTGGAAAGGGCGGACCGGGCCGGCATGCACCAATTCCATGTCGTGCAGGAGGTAGTGCATGGTCGTATTGCCGGCGCGGAGGTGATGCTCGACCTGCAGCACCCGGTCCAGCGTGTCGGCGGCGTGGAAGGCGCGGCCCTCCGCCGTCTCGGCATCGGGCAGGATGGCGCGCGCCTCCCGCACCGCCTGCGCGAGAGCGGCGGGCAGCTCAGCCAGGGCGACGTCCGTTGCGCGCGCGAAGGCAGGCTCGAGCTCGTCGCCGAGAAGCACTTCGCCCGCATAGCCGGAATCCGGGATCGATGCGTTGTGCAGGTGATGCGCGAGAGCGGCGAGGAACACCGTGTCGGGCCGCGCGCGGAAGACGGGCGACAGGATCACGCCGTAGACCGCCGTGACGAAGCAGTGCTCGGCATGGTTCTCCGGCGGCTCCAGCATGATCCGCGGCCGGCCCGGGCAGGTAACGCCGGCGCGCGGCTGAGCGGCGAGGGAGGCGACGAAATTTGGAGCGACGCCATCAGCATCGGCGGCGGCACGCAACCCGGCCCGAAGCTGCGGATCCAGTTCCGCTGCGGCCTCGTCCAGCGCGCGCGCCATGATGGCCTCGACGGCGCCGTCGCCTATGCCGGCCCCCACGAGAGCGCTCCGGTCGAGATCGCCGAGCCGCGTCGCGGCGAGGGCGTCGGCCGTGGCGGCGCGCCAGGCTTCGTCGAGCGGACGCCCGGCAACCAGCGCGGCCCAGGCCGCGGCGAAGGAGCGCTCCGCGAGCGACCCTTGCCGGCCGGCGGAGCGAATGCGCTTGAGGTGGCCCAGCTCGCGCAGCAGATCAAGCATCTCGACCCGAGGCGCAACCGCGGCGTCCGTTCGGTCCATCACCGGCTGGGTCTCAACGCGCCCCCAGCCAGTCCATCAGCATCCGCTCCTGCACATGGAAGGCGTGCTCCGGCGCATGGCCATTCGCCACCATCGGCGCCTTGAAGAAGACCGAGAGCTGCTCCTGCACGCCGCCCTCGCCGCGCTGCTGCGCAAGGTCGAGGACGCGGGCGATCTCCAGGGCGAGCGGGGCGGCGAGCACGCTGTCCTTGCAGAGGAAGTTCACCTTGATCTGCATCCGCTGGCCGAGGAAGCCGGAGACGTCGATATTGTCCCAGGCTTCCTTGTCGTCGCCGCGCGGCCGGTAGTACCGGATGTCCACCAGATGGTCCTCGACATGGTAGCCGAGGATGCTGTCCAGCACGCTGCCCTTCGTATCGAGCTTGGAGGCGAGGCTGTGGGGATCGCGCAACGCCTCGCCGTCACGGTTGCCGAGGATGTTCGTGCTGAACCAGCCATCCACGTGCAGCGCACGCGCCTTCAGGGCAGGCGCCAGCACTGTCTTGATCATCGTCTGGCCCGTCTTGCCGTCCTTGCCGGCGACCGGGACGTTGCGGATGCGCGCAAATTCCTTCAGCGCCGGCGCATCGGCGGCGAGGGACGGCGTGAAGTTGCCATAGGGAATGCCGGTTTCGATCGCGGCATAGGCGTAGAGCATGGCGGGACCGATGGTGGGATCGTCGTTGTCCAGCGCATGCTCGAAAGCGTCGAGCGAATGCAGCGCGCCGTCATCGGCCGGCGTCCGCTCGGTCGAGGCAAGGTTGATCATCACCACGCCATCGACGTCGCTGCTGTCGCGAAAGCGGAGGAGGTCGTCGGCGATCGCCCTGACGGCCGCGCGATGGCCCGAAGCCGCATGCGCATGCGTGCCTGTGACGCCCTTGCAGAAGGCGCGGCTGCTCACCGCCGGCCAGGGGCGGATGCGGGACAGCGCCTCGCCGGTTTCGGAAAGCTGCGTCTCCGTCAGCACGCGATGATGCTGCGCGGCGGCGGCAAGGTGAGAGTCGTCGAGATCCCAGCCGCCGAAGACCATGTCCCGATACTCGGCCAGTCCCGGCAGGGACAGATCAGCCAGCGGCAATCCTTCGGCGTGATTGGAACCGCGTCGGATGGTTTCAATCCCGGCTACCGCCGTTGTAGCAACTGCACCGCCCAATCCTACGATTGCCACACCAAGGCGGCGACCAGTCGAAGAAACCGACATTTAAATTTCCTGGCGTTTCACAGTCTGAAAAATGGAGCCCTTTGGATTTCTGCCAATCACGTCGCCGTGCAAAGAATCTTTGGCGACTCATTCCGATTATATCTTGTTATGAAAGAGGTTGTATTTTGCCTGAGAGGCATCCGGCCAAGCTACAACCCTGTCGGTGTCGGCCTGCGCATCTCGTGCAGGCGTCCCCTTCAACGCGCGGGCGATGACAGGTTTCGGCGCCGCGCCTTCGGTCTCGACCACGGGCTCCGATACGCTTCGCGGTCCGCCACTCAATCCGGTTCGCTGTCGGGATTCGCTAAAGCGTGGTCGCTTGAGGTGGACTCACCGGAAAGCGTGACTCACGCGATCAAACAACAGCCTGGACCATGATCCGCGACCCTGTGTGGAGCGGATCATGGTCCGGGACCCGCAAGGGGAGTTGCCGAATCGCAGCTTCGACCGGCTTGCCATCGCGCCGGCGTCGCTCCTGCAGCCCGATCGCGCCGGCTGCTCGAGCGTCTCGGGATGCCAGTCGTCGCAGGCGAGGGCATCGCGCCGGCCAGCCGCGCCCTGCGGCTGGCTGCGTCAGCCCGGCGGCATCCCCGCCTTGCCGACGACCGCCCGCTCTCCCGCGGCCCGCCGGAACAACCGGGCGGAGACGATCCAGGCGACGACGAAGACGCCGGTCAGGAGACCCTCGGGATACCCCGCGATCAGGGCGGCCAGGGCAATCAGGGCCTGGGCGATGCCCATCCTGGCCAGGGTGCGCGCCATGCCGCGCGGCCGGAAGCGGGCGATGCAGGCGCCGAGGACTCCGACGGCCAGCACGCCGAAGAAGGCGAGGTTGAGCGGGTTGCCCTCACTGCCGACGATTCCGACCGCGAGGTTCACCCAGGTCATCAGGGCGGCGGCGCCGAGCGCCAATGCCGCCGCGGCGCGGTAGGACGCGTTCTCCGTCCGCCGCATGGCCAGGTCCAGCGCCCCGAGCGGCAAGGCGAGCAGGAGGCCGAAAGCCGCGAAATCCGATCCGGTCCAACGCACTTCGTGGGTGAATTGCATGGCCAGCAGCGGGGTCAGCAACAGCGCCGCCGCGCCGCCCCAGGTCACGGCCCGCCAGCGGCGCCGCGGCCCCGCATCGCTGCCATTCCATGCATGTCCCATCATGGCGCTGCTCTCGATCCTGCGGCGTGGCGCCACCTTACCCGAGACGGAGGTCAGCGTGACAGCGCATCGGGGCGGCAGGTCGGGCCGCCGCACCTCAGGCCGCGCGCTGTCCCAGCCGCATCCGCATCGCCGCCCAGGCCGCGAGGAACCGCTCCGGCGCATCCTCCGGCGCGTCCCAGGGCAGCGAGACGCGAAGGCCGCAGCCGGCCAGCGCGCCATGGCCCATCGCCGCCAGCACCGGGCTCTGCGCCACCTTGCCCGAGGAGCAGGCGGCCCCGGCCGAGACGCGGAAGCCCGCCAGATCGAGGGCGATCACCTGCGTCTCCGCCGGCGCGCCGGGCAGCAGGATGCAGCTCGTATTCGGCAGGCGCGGCGCCGCCGCCCCGGCGATTACCGCCTCCGGGGCCATCGCCGCGATGCCGGCCTCGATCCGGTCGCGCAGCGCCGCCAGCCGCGCCGCCTCCGCCGCGGCCGTCTCGGGCGGCAGCAGGGCGGCGGCGAGGCCGGCGATGGCCGGCAGCGGCTCGGTGCCGCCGCGGCGGCCGCGCTCCTGCCCACCGCCGGCGATCAGCGGCGGCAGATCGAGCCCCGGGCGCAGCAGCAGCGCCCCCGCCCCGGCAGGCCCGCCGAGCTTGTGGCCGGAGAGCGCTAAGCTGTCGGCGCCGAGCGCGTCGAGGGAGAGCGGCAGCCGCCCGGCCGCCTGCACCGCATCGACATGCAGCAACGCCCCGGCAGCGCGGCAGAGCGCCGCCGCCTCGGCCAGCGGGTGCAGCACGCCGGTCTCGTTGTTCGCCGCCATCAGGCAGACCAGGGCCGGGCCGCCTTCGGCCAACAGCCGGGCCAGCGCCTCGAGATCGGCGGTGCCGTCGGGATGCACCGGGATCGTCTCGCCCGCCTCGGCCGCCGCCAGCACCGCCGGATGCTCGGTCGCGCCGCGCAGCAGGCGCCGGCCGCGGCCGAGGCCGCGGATCGCCAGCGCATTCGCCTCCGTCCCGCCGCCGGTGAAGACCGTGTCGCGGGGCCGGACGCCGAAGCGGGCGGCGACGGCCTCGCGCGCCGTCTCCAGCAGCCGGCGGGCGGCGCGGCCAGCAGCATGCACGGAGGAGGGGTTGCCGCCCGCCTCCAGCGCCGCGATCGCGGCCGCCCGCGCCGCCGGCCGCAGCGGCTCGGTGGCGTTGGCGTCGAGGTAGAGCGGGTTCAGGGCCGACCCGGCGCTACTGCGCCGCCTCCGTCAGCGGCAGGGCCGTCTCGGCGGGGGCGGGCGGCACGGCGCGCCCCTGCACCTGCCGCCGCACCACATCGGCCAGCGTGACATGCGCGAGGAAGAGACGGATCTGCTCGCCGAGCTCGGACCAGAGATCATGGGTCAGGCAGCGCTCGCCGCCGAGGCAGCCGGCCGAGCCCTCCTCGCAGCGGGTGGCGCGGATCGGTTCGTCCACCGCCTCGACGATATCGGCGACCGTGATCGCCGCGGCCGGCCGCGCCAGGCGGTAGCCGCCGCCGGGACCGCGCGCCGAGGCGACGAGGCCGGCGCGGCGCAGATGCCCGAAAAGCTGTTCCAGATAGGCAAGCGACAAGAGTTGAGCTTGCGCGATCTCGGCAAGGCTGACAGGCCGGCAATCACGCATGTTGGTTGAATTCGGCTGCTGTCGCACCGCGAGTTCGACCATTGCCATGACCGCATATCGCCCGCGAGTGGAAAGGCGCATGGCGATTCCTATCTTTTAATAGATAGATTGTAGTCGGTATTCTGGCCAGGAGCGAGAAACATGGGCGCCATGCCTTGATTCCGTTATGAAACTCGCTGCCGCGTCTCTATAGTCCCGCCACCCTGGGGGACGGGAGACGGTCCCAGGGGCGACTGGACGATACCGGTACCGAAGCCTCCGGGCCTGGCGCGAAAAGGCGGCGCCTGGGCGGACAGGCTAGTTAATCCGACTACCCCAGTCAAGAATTGGGGGCGGATTCGGCGCCGGCCGGCCAGCGAACGACTCTCCCGGGCTCCTCTCGGCATCGTGCACTAATGCCGAGGGGAGCCCGGGCGTTGTCGATCAGGTCTTCCCCACCAAGCGCCGTGGCGCGCTCTGGGCTCTCGCGCGGGATACCGCCCGCGATGACGGCCGGGGCAGACCCGGTGCAACAGGAATTGGACCCAAGGGACGATGCCTGAGGTCATGTTCGCCGGCCCCGATGGCCGGCTCGAAGGCCGTTACCACCATTCCAAGCAGCCGAACGCGCCGGTCGCGCTCCTGCTTCATCCACACCCGCTGCATGGCGGGACGATGAACAACCGGGTCATTCACGCACTGTATCAGCGCTTCCAGGCGATGGGGTTTTCTACCCTGCGCTTCAACTTCCGCGGAGTCGGCCGCAGCCAGGGCCGCTATGACGGCGGCATCGGCGAGATCTCGGACGCTGCCTCGGCGCTCGATTTCCTGCAGGCGGTCAATCCCAATGCCCACAGCCTCTGGGTCGCCGGCTACTCCTTCGGCGCCTATGTCGGCATGCAGCTGCTGATGCGCCGGCCGGAGATGGGCGGCTTCGTCTCCATCGCCGCCCCGGCCAGCCATTACGACTTCGGCTTCCTCGCCCCCTGTCCCTGCAACGGGCTGATCTATCATGGGGCAGAGGACGAGCTCGTGCCCGAAAGCTCGGTCCGCAAGCTGGTGGACAAGCTGAACACCCAGCGGGGCATCAGCATCGACTACCGTATCCTGCCGGGTGCCGGGCATGTCTTCACGCCCGAGGAAACCGAGCAGGTGGTGGACGCGGCCGAGGATCACGTCCTCGCTCGCATGAACCGCAGCCGGATGGCCCTCGCCGCCGACTGATCGAAGCGCGCGGCAGCGCCCCGGCGCTACCGCTCCTCTGGCCCTTCCGAAAACTGGGCCAGCAGGGCTGGGCCGGCGGAGTGCCCGCCGAGCCGGACCGCCACAACGCCGACGCCAGGTATCGGCCCGCCATCTGCGGCCCGCGCAGCGATCCTTCCGGGACGCGACGCGCCGACCAAGCCGCGCCCGATCTTCCACCGCCCGCCAATCCCCTATTCTATTCCTGGCAATGGAAGTCGCACGGGACGAACGGGACTCGATGGATGGTCGCGGGCGCCTGCCCCGGACGTCCCCGGCACGCGCGGGGACGCTCCCGCGGCAGCGCCGGCCGATGCGGTTCCGCATGCACCTGCTCGGCCTCGCCTTGGTCACCGGCCTGCCGCTGCTGGCGCTCGCCATCGGCCTCGCCTGGTGGATCGCGGCCAGCGCCCGCACCGCCGCCCTGCACGAGCTGGTCCGCACCACCGAGGCGTTGCAGGCCGATATCGACCGGGAATTGCAGATCACCGCCGCCGCCCTCGGCGTGCTGGCCGGGTCGCCCACGATCGACGACGCCCTGGCCGGGGCGCCGGGCGGGACCAGCGCCGAGCCCTTCCGGCAACGCGCCCGCGCGCTGGTCGAGGCCCGCCCGAGCGTGCTGCACAGCGTCATGCTGTTCGATGCGGCCGGGCGCCGGCATCTCAACACCCTGGCCGCGTCCCCCCTCGCGGCTGGCCGGCCGGGATCGCCGCACGCCCCGGATGCCGAGCTGCAGCCCATCGAGGCCTCGGCCCTGGTCCCGGCCGCCCTGCAGGCCTGGTCGCGGCATGTCTCGCCGCTCCTCGCCGAGCCGGTCGCCGGCGAGCCGGTGATCAGCGTCGCCATCCTGGTCGAGAGGGCCGGAACGCAGACCGGCCTGCTCGTCGCCAACCTGCGGCCGGAGAGCCTCGGGATGGCGCTGAGCAGCCAGACCCTGCCGGCCGGCTGGATCGCCACGCTGATCGACCATCGCCACCTGATCATCGCCCGGTCGCAGCAGCAGGAGACCTTCCTCGCCCGGTCGGCGATCGACTGGATCGCCGCCTTCCAGCGGAGCGGCCAGGCGACGGCGACCATCCGGGCGGTCTCCCGCACCGGCGTGCCGACCTACGCGGCGCTGCGCCGCCTGCCCTTCGGCAACTGGACGCTCACGCTCAGCGTGCCCCGCGCCGCCATCGATGGGCCGCTGCAGCGGTCCCTCCTCATCGCCACGGCGAGCGGGGTGCTGGCCGTCTCCCTTGCCGCGCTGCTCGCCCTCGCCCTCGGCGCCCGGCTCGGCGAGGAGATCGAGGCGCTCGGCGCCGATGCCGCCACCGTGGCGCGCGACCAGCCGCCGCCGCAGCGCCCGCCGGCGCGGGTGCGGGAGGTCGCGCGGGTGCGCGCCGCCCTGGCCGAGGCGGGCGCCGCGCTGCGGGCGCGGGCCGCGGCGAAGCGCGAGGCGGAGGAGCATCTGGTGCTGCTGCTGCGCGAGGTGGACCACCGCGCCAAGAACGCGCTCGCCGTCGCCCTCTCCCTCATCCGCCTGGCGCCGCGCAACGTCACGCCGGCCGCCTTCGCTGCCGCCGCCGAGGGCCGCATCACCGCCATGGCGCGGGCGCATGCGCTGCTCGCCCGCGGCGCCTGGACCGGGGCGGAGCTGCAGGCGCTGGCCGAGAGCGAGCTGCCCGCGCATATGGGGCAGGTGCGGCTCGCCGGGCCGCCGGCCCGGCTCTCGGCCGAGGCGGTGCAGCCCGTCGCCATGCTGCTGCACGAGCTGGCGACGAATGCCGTCAAGCACGGCGCCCTCTCCGTCCCCGGCGGCGAGGTGCATATCGGCTGGGAATTCCTGCCCGCCGACCAGGCGCTGCGCCTGAGCTGGACCGAATGCGGTGGCCCGGCCCTGGCCGGCCCTCCCGGCCGCCGCAGCTTCGGCATCCGGCTCGTCACCCAGCTCGCCGAGCGCCAGCTCGGGGCGCGGCTCGCGCTCGACTGGGCGCCGGCCGGGCTGCGCGCCATCCTCACCCTGCCAGCCGCTCGCGCCGCCCCGGACGGCACGGCGCGTCCGATCCGGACCGCGACCGGCCAGCCGGTGGCGGTGGCGCCGCAGCCGGCCTGGACCGACCCGGGTGGCCTGCCGCCGCGCGTGCTGGTCGCCGAGGACGAGGCGCTGCTGGCACTCGAACTCGAGACCGGGCTGCGCGAGCTCGGCTGCGAGGTGGTCGGGCCGGCGCGCAGCCTGGCCGAGGCGCGGCGGCTGGCGGAATCCGAGCCGCGCCTCGCCGCGGCGGTGCTCGACGTCAATCTCGGCGGCGGCGAGCTGGTCTTCCCGGTGGCCGATGCGCTCGCCGCCCGCGGCATTCCCTATCTGCTGGCGACCGGCTATGGCAGCGCCGGCCCGCTGGAGGGGCGGGATGCCGGCGCCGTCGCCGTGCTCCGCAAGCCCTATCACCGCCAGGCCCTGGCCGTGGCGCTGGCGCGCGCCCTGCCGGGCCATGCGGCGCGGGCGGAGGGCTGAACGGGCCTGAGCGGCGCCCGGGCCCTGGAGCGTGATCGCCTGAGGTGGATTCACCAAAGGCGTGAATCACGCGAGCAAGCGATGACCTGGGTGCGGAGCCAGGGATGGACTTTCCGCCCCCGGCATGGTCCGATCCGTGCCGAGCCTCCCGCATCCGCGAGCCTGCGGATTGCCGGGCAGCACGGCCCGCCACAGGCCGGGCCGCAACAAGGATGACCGCGGGCCGCGCGTCCGGCGCGGCGCCGGGTCCGGGAACCGTCCAGGAATCGCTCATGCGCCGTCGTCTTCTGTCCCTCCTGCCGTCCCTCGGCCTCGCTGCCTTGCTCTCCCCTGGTGCCCAGGCGCAGCCCGCCTTTCCGGACCACCCGATCACCATGATCGTCGCCTATGCGGCCGGCGGCGGCACCGACACCGCGGCGCGCACCCTGGCGCGGTCGATGGAGAAGGGGCTCGGCCAGACGGTGGTGGTGGTGAACCGCCCGGGCGCCGCCGGTGAGATCGGCTGGGCCGAGCTCGCCCGGTCGAAGCCCGATGGCTACACGATCGGCTTCATCAACACGCCGACCATCGTCACCGTCCCGATCGAGCGGCAGGCCCGCTTCCAGCTCGAGGATTTCGTGCCGATCGCCAATATCGTCGACGATCCGGGCGGCATCTGGGTGCTGCCGGACAGCCCCTGGCGCAGCCTGAAGGAGCTGGTCGAGGCGGCGAAGAAGGAGCCGGGGACCATCGGCTACGGCACCACCGGCATCGGCTCGGACGACCATCTGGCGATGCTGGCGCTGGAACGGCAGACCGGCGCCCGCTTCCTGCACATCCCCTTTGCCGGCTCCTCGCAGGTGCGCACCGCGCTGTTCTCGAAGAACCTGCCGGTCGCGGTGGTGAACATGGGCGAGGGCATCGCCGATGCCCGGCAGGGGCTGGTCCGGCCGCTGGCGCAGCTCGGCACCAGGCGCTGGGAGGCGACGCCGGACGTGCCGACGGCGCGCGAGCAGGGCTTCGATGTCGTCGAAGGCTCGATGCGCGGCGTCGCGGCGCCGGCCGGCGTGCCGCAGCCGGTGCTGGAGCGGCTGGCCAAGGCGGTGCACGGCGCGGTGGACGACCCCGATTTCCGCCAGATGGCGACGCAGCAGAGCCTGCCGCTGCGCTTCCTCGGCCCCGATGCCTTCAAGACCGAGCTGCTGGCGCTGCGCGAGCATTACGCGAAGCTCTGGGCGATGCATCCCTGGAAGGAGTGATCGCGCCCGCCGGGTTCTCCACGGGGCTCATCCCGCCGCGGGCGGCTGGCCCAGCGCCGACCAGTCGCGCTCGCCGCCGCCGGCGGCGATGATCGCGTCCATGCGCGCGGCGATCCAGGCGACCAGCGGCAGCGCCGCCCCCTCGCCTTGCACCGCTGCCAGGGCGAGGCCGACATCCTTGCGGCCGAGCCGCATCGGGAAGCCGGCGGGCTCGAACCTCTGCTCGGCGATGATCGGCCCGTAGCTGCGGAGCATGCGGTTGCCGTAATCGGCCGCCAGCAGGAGCTCGAGCAGGCGGGCGGGCGGGACGCCATGCGCGCCGGCGATGCGGAATTGCTCGCTCAGCATCTGGATGATCGCCGGGATGCCGGCATTGAGCGCGATCTTCGCCGCCGCCGCCATGACCGGCCGCTCGCCCATGCGGGTGGTGCCGGCGCCGATCGCGTCGAACAGCGGCTGCACGGCATCGAGATCCGCCGCCGCGCCGGCCGCGATCACCGCCAGCCGTCCCGCCGCCGCCACGTCGGGCCGCCCCAGCACCTGCGCCGAGACGAAGCGCTGGCCCGCTTCGGCATGCGCCGCCTCCAGCCGCTGCGTGAGCGCGGTGCTGACCGTGCTGCAGGAGACGTGCAGCAGGCCGGACCCCGCCGCCAGCAGCCCGGCCTCGCCGAGGACCACCGCCTCCACCGCCGCATCATTCGCCAGCATCGTCATGACGGTGCCGACCTGCGCCGCCTCGGCCGGGCTGGCCGCGACCCGGGCGCCGCGCGCCGCGAAGGGCGCGGCCTTGGCGCCGTCGCGGTTCCAGACCGTCACCCGGTGCCCGGCCTCGATCAGCCGGCCCACCATGCCCGTGCCCATCTGACCCAGGCCGAGGAATGCCACGTCCATGTCGATGTCTCCCTGAATTGCCGTTTCGTCGCCGTTGAGCGCGGCCCGGGCCGGTTGCCCTCGATCCGATCGCAACCTCCGTCCTGCCCGCCTCAACGCGCGCGCCTTTCCCGACGATGTTGTTGCGCCCCTGGCCCTTGGCATGGTCCGATCCCCACCAAGCGCGCGCAGCCGCGCCCGACCCGGGAGGATCACCCATGCAGAGACGCGCCCTTCTCGCCGGGCTGGCGGCCGCGCCGCTCGCCCGCCCTGCCTTGGCACAGTCATCCGCCGGCGGCTTCCCCGACCGGCCGCTGACCATGGTGCTCGCTTTTCCGGCCGGCGGCGGCACCGATGTCGCCGCCCGGCCGCTGGCGCGGATCATGGAGAAGTATCTCGGCCAGCCCATCGCCGTGGTGAACCGCCCCGGCGCCGCCGGTGAGATCGGCTTCACCGAGCTCGCCCGCGCCAGACCGGATGGCTACACCATTGGCTTCCTCAACACGCCAACCATCGTCACCATCCCGATCGAGCGGCCGCAGGCGCGCTTCCGGCTGGACGACCTGCTGCCGCTGCTGAACATCGTCGATGATCCGGGCGCCATCTGGGTGCTGCCGGACAGCCCGATCCGCACTGTCGCCGACCTGGTGGCGGAGGCGAAGCGCCGGCCGGGGCAGATCAGCTACGGCACCTCCGGCA
The DNA here is from genome assembly GCF_013112485.1 of Roseicella sp. DB1501. Classification (GTDB taxonomy): domain Bacteria; phylum Pseudomonadota; class Alphaproteobacteria; order Acetobacterales; family Acetobacteraceae; genus Paracraurococcus. Next base: position 23,952 of record NZ_JABFHG010000009.1, on the reverse strand, counting down.
TCGGCTCGGACGACCACCTGGCCGTGCTGGCGCTGGAGCGGGTGACGGGCACGAAATTCCTGCATGTCCCCTTCGCCGGCGGCGCGCCGGTGCGCACCGCCACCGTCTCCCGCCAGATCGAGCTGGCGGTGACCAATATCGGCGAGGCGATCGGCGACTACCGGCAGGGGCTGTTCCGGCCGATCGGCCAGATGGGCACCAGCCGCTGGGCGGTGATGCCGGACGTGCCGACCTTCCGCGAGCAGGGCTTCGACGTGGTCGAGGGCTCGATGCGCGGCCTCGCCGCCCCGGCCGGCCTGCCGCGGCCGGTGCTGGAGCGGATCGTCGTCGCGGCGCAGCGGGCCGTGGCCGATCCCGAATGGCAGGCGCTGGCCACCCAGCTCGCCCTGCCGCTGCGCCTGCTCGGCCCCGACGAGTACCGCGCCGAGCTGGTGGCGATGCAGCGCCACTACGCGGCGCTGTGGGAGAAGCATCCCTGGCGGGAGTGATCCCCGCGACGTCGCTTGCGCGACGTCATGGGACCCCCGGTGGGGCCCTCAAGTCCCAGGCACGTCATGGCCTGCCACGGCGGAAGCCGCGACAGGACAACGAGCAGCGACGGGTTCGGCGCATGTCTGGAATGGATGGCACCCTGCCGATGCAGCCGCCACCCGCTGCCCTGTCGCGGCTTCGCTGCGACAGGCTGTGACGCGCCTCGGGCCCGGGGTGAATCACGGCCCCCCCGCGACGGCGCGCAGCGACGTCGTGGGGAATACTACAGGTATCGCAGCGCCAGGAAGCCGGCGAGGATGCCGGCCGCGGCGCCGGTCGTCACCAGGGTCAGCCGCCGCTCGATGAAATCGCGGATCGGCGGGCCGAAGCGGCGCAGCAGGAAGGCGAGCAGGAAGAAGCGCGCCGCCCGCGTCACCAGGCTGGCGGCGAGGAAGATCAGGAAGTTGAATTTGGCGGCGCCGGACGCGATGGTGACGATCTTGTAGGGGATCGGCGTCAGCCCCTTGATCAGGATCACCAGCGCCCCCCAGCGCTCGTACCAGGATTCGAAGCGCAGCAGCGCATCGGCATAGCCGTAGGCGCGCAGCACCGGCTCGGCCAGCGCCTCGAACAGGAAGTAGCCGATCGCATAGCCGGCGACGCCGCCGAGCACCGAGGCGATGGTGCAGATCAGCGCGTAGCGATAGGCCTGGTCCGGCCGCGCGATGCACATCGGGATCAGCATGGCATCGGGCGGGATCGGGAAGACGCTGCTCTCGGCGAAGCTGACGCCGGCCAGCCAGGCCGGCGCGCGCCGATGTGCCGACAGCGCCAGCACGCGGTCATAGAGGGCACGCAGCATCTCGGGATCCCCTGCGCCGGCGACCGGACCGGTGGCTCCGGGCGGCGCGGCATGCGACGAAACGACAGGCGCCGCGACGGCCTTGCGGGCAGCCCGGATGGGCCGGCCGAAGCGGATGGGGCGGCTTGGCACGATTGCCTATCGCAGCGCAACATCGAAGGCGATGCCCCGCGAGGGGTTCATATCGGCTTACCACAGCCATGCACCCAACGCAGTTGCTTTGATTATGTCCGCGATGGGATCATAGCTTATCACATGGGCGGAGGGTGGCATGCGCGTCCGGACGGCAGGCGGCGCGGGGGTAGCGATCGGGCTGCTCATCGCCTGCGGCGTGGCCTGCGCCGCGCTCGCCATGGGCTTCCGCCAGAGCTTCGGCCTGTTCCTCGCGCCGATGACCACGGCGCATGGCTGGTCGGCCTCCGGCTTCGCCTTCGCCATCGCCGTGCAGGTGCTGGTCAACGGCCTCACCCAGCCGATCTGGGGGCAGGTGGCGGACCGTATCGGCGCCCGGCAGGTGATCATCGCCGGGGCGCTGCTGCAATGCATCGGCGTGCTCGGCATGGCCCTCTCGGACGGGCTGCCCTTCTTCACCTTCTTCGCCGGGCTGGTCATGGGCTCGGCCGTCTCGGCGGCCGGCATGCCGGTGATCATGGCGAGCCTGACCCGGCTGTTGCCGGAGGCGCAGCGCGGCCGCGCCACCGGCCTCGGCACCGCCGGCTCCTCGCTCGGCCAGTTCCTGGTGGTGCCGCTGGTGCAGCTCGGCATCCTCGGCCTCGGCTGGCAGGGGGCGCTCATCGCCGTCGCCCTGCTCTCGCTGCTGATGATCCCCCTCGCCCTGCCGCTGAACGACCGGCCGCCGCCCAAGGCCGGCCCCGCCGTCGCCGAGCAGACGGCGATGGAGGCGTTGCAGTTTGCCTTCCGCACGCCGAGCTTCTGGTACCTGTTCTGCGGCTTCTTCGTCTGCGGCCTGCATGTCTCCTTCCTGGCGATCCACCTGCCGGGCTTCGTTGCCTCCTGTCACCTGCCGGCGGCGGTGGGCGCCGGGGCGATCAGCCTGATCGGACTGTTCAACATCGCCGGTGCCCTGGGCGCGGGGGAGCTCTCCACCCGCTGGCGGCGGCGGGAGCTGCTGGTGGCGATCTACGCCTCGCGCGCCGTGGTGATGACGATCTTCTTCTTCGCCGAGAAGACGACCGTCAGCGTGCTGGCCTTCTCGGCAGTGATGGGGCTGCTCTGGCTCTCGACCGTGCCGCCGACCGTCGCGCTCTGCGCGCGGAATTTCGGCACCCGCTGGCTGGCGACGATCTTCGGGCTGATCTTCCTCGGCCATCAGATCGGCGGCTTCACCGGAGCCTGGCTGGGCGGCGTGGTCTTCGACCGCACCGGCAGCTACGACCTGATGTGGGTGATCTGCATCCTCGCCGCCGCCTTCGCCGCCCTGGTCCACCTGCCGGTACGCGACCCGGCGCCGCAGCCGCGGCCGGCGCTGGCCTGAGGCGCCGCATGACGGCCGATTCACGCCTCCGGGCGTTCCGCCCTGCGGCGATCGGCGCAAAGCTGGATAGAGCCGATTCACGCCTCCGGGCGTTCCGCCCTGCGGCGATCGGCTCTAGATAGGCCGCAGACTCGGAGCGGAGGACGTCGGATGCGGCATTGGGCCCTGCTGCTGGCCTTGGGGCTGCCCCTGATGGGGAGCATGGATGCCGAGGCGCAGCCGCGCCAGGGGCCGCCGCATGAATGGGTCTTCGGGTCCTGGACCGGCGGCATCTTCCCGCCCGGCGATGCCGGCACCCCGGCCTGCTTCGGCAACCCGACGGTGATCTTCACCCGCGACATCGTCATGCGCGTCTCGGTCCTCGACACCGCCTATCGCGAGCGGACCATCGAGACGGTGGCCGAGGTGCCGAACGGCCTGGAATTCCGCTTCATCCAGGCCGCGCCGGTGCTCGGCCCGATGGGCCCGCGGCCGGCCCCCGATGCCGGCTTCGGCTGCCCCGCCGGGCCGAACGCGCTCCGGGTGGAGCGCAAGGGGCCGGACGAGATCGCCTTCCCCAGCTGCGCGGAGTTTCCCTCGACGCTCAAGCGCTGCACCACGGCGCGCTGACCGGAGGCCGGCCCCATGCGCATCGCGCTGATCCACGCCCTGCGGCACTCGCCGCCGCCGATCGAGGCCGCCTTCGCCCGCGCCTGGCCGGAGGCGGTGCTGATGAATCTGCTCGACGACAGCCTCTCGGCCGACCTGGCGCGGGCCGGGTCGCTGACCCCGGCGATGACGGAGCGCTTCCTGACCCTCTCGCGCTATGCGGTGGGCACCGGGGCGGCCGGCATCCTCTTCACCTGCTCCGCCTTCGGCCCCTGCATCGAGGCGGTGGCGGCCGAGCAGGCGCCGCGCCCGGTGCTGAAGCCGAACGAGGCGATGATCGAGGAGGCGGTGGCCGCCGCGCGCGAGGCGGCGGGCGGAAGGCGGCCGCGGATCGGGCTGCTGGCGAGCTTCGCGCCCACGCTGCAGAGCATGCCGCCGGAATTCCCGGCCGATGTGGAGCTCGTCCCCTGCCATGCCGAGGGCTCGCTCGCCGCGCTCGATGCCGGCGACGGCGCGACGCATGACCGGCTGGCCGCGGAGGCGGCGCGGCGCCTCGGCGCGTGCGACGTGATCGCGCTGGCGCAGTTCAGCCTGGCGCGGGCGGCACCGCTGGTCGCCGAGGCGACGGGGCGGCCGGTCTTCACCACGCCGGACAGCGCGGTGCGGAAGATCCGCCGCCTGCTCGGCGGGGGGTGAGGGCGTCGGCCGGTCGCCTCCCGTTGCCCTGACGCGGCTTCGCCGCGGCAGGCTGTGACGTGCTCAGGGCCTGGGGCGAATCATGGCCCCCCCGCGACGGCGCGTAGCGACGGCGCGGGGACATTCTGCACCTCGGCCAGGATCTCGAAGGAGCGCTTGCGCGCCGCAGGGTCGTGGATCTGCGCCGTCACCATCACCTCGTCGGCGCCGGTGCGGGCGAGGAAGTCGGCGAGGCCGCGCCGCACCGTCTCCGGACCGCCGACCACCGAGCAGGCGAGCGCATTCTCCAGCATCGCCCGCCCACCGGGATCGATCCGCGCCTCGAAGCCTTCGACCGGGCGCGGCAGCTTGCCCGGCATGCCGCGGCGGAGATTGAGGAAGGCCTGCTGCAGTGAGGAATAGAGATACCGCGCCTCCTCGTCGGTCGGCGCGGCGAAGACGTTCAGCCCGAGCATGACGCGCGGCGCCTCGAGCTGCGCCGAGGGGCGGAAGCGCTCGCGGTACAGGGCGATCGCCTGCATCATCATCCCCGGCGCGAAATGCGAGGCGAAGGCATAGGGCAGGCCGAGCATGGCGGCGAGCTGGGCGCCGAAGGTCGAGGAGCCGAGGATCCAGAGCGGCACCTGCAGCCCCTCACCCGGCACCGCGCGCAGCCGCTGCCCCGCCTCGGCCGGCGCGAAGTAGCGCATGAGCTCGACCACGTCGCGCGGGAACTGGTCCTCGTCCGAGGCGAGGTTGCGCCGCATCGCATGCGCCGCGATCTGGTCCGTCCCCGGCGCCCGGCCGAGGCCGAGCTCGATGCGGCCGGGATGCAGCGCCGCCAGCGTGCCGAATTGCTCGGCGATGATCAGCGGCGCGTGGTTCGGCAGCATGATGCCACCGGCACCGACCAGGATGCGCTGCGTCGCCGCCGCGACATGGGCGAGGCAGACCGCGGTCGCGGCGCTGGCGATGCCGGGCATGTTGTGGTGCTCGGCCATCCAGTAGCGGCGGTAGCCGAGCGCCTCGGCATGCTGTGCAAGGTCGATGGAATTGCGGAGCGCCTGGCCGGCATCGCTGCCGTCCGGCACGGGCGAGAGGTCGAGGATGGAGAGGGGGGCCATGCGCCGGATATTGGCATGCCCGGCGCCCCGACCAAGCCGGGCCCCACCGCGCCGTGAGGCGTGAATGGCCATGGCCGCCGGTGCCGTTATGGGAACGGGACCCACCCAGCGGAGCCGCCCATGCAGGACCTGACCCCGGAGGCGCGCCGGCGCCTCGACGCCATCGCCGCACGCCACGGCGTCAGCACCGACGCCGCCGCGACGCTGCTGCAGGCTCTTGTCCAGGGCGGCGGGACCATGGCGCAGTTCAGCCATCCCGAGCTCGGCGGCATGGGCCAGTGGTCGCAGGGCGGCATGATCATGGTCGGCGATATGTTCAACCAGGGCCTGCGCGCCCGGGTCAATGCGCTCTGCACCGACCTGGCCGGGCTGCTGCGGGAAGGGCCGGTCTTCGCTGCGCCCATGCCCGGCGCCGCGGTGGGTGGGGTTAGCAGTGGGTTCGGGGGCGGCTTCGGCGGCACTTGGTGGCCGGCCGAGCTCGGCGCGCCGGCGAGCAGCGGCGGCCAGAACGACATGCGCTACGCCTATTTCCCGGCGGCGCGGCGGCTTGCCGTGCAGCAGGGCGGCCGGACCAGCCTCTACGATACCGGTACGCGGCAGATCTACGGCGCCTCGCAGCAGCAGGGGTCGGGGCAATCGCTGAGCTTCTCGACCGACCAGGGCACGGTGCGGTTGGAGGAGTTGCAGCCGCTCGATGCGGCGCCCGCTGCCCCGGCCGCGCCGCCCATGGCGCCGCCGCCGCAGGCCGTGCCGGAGGGCACCTCGGAGGGCGGCGACCCGCTCGCCCTGATCGAGCGCCTGGCCGGGCTGCGGGAGAAGGGCATCCTCAGCGACGAGGAATTCGCCGCCAAGAAGGCGGAGCTGCTGCGGCGGCTGTGAGCGCGCCCCGCGAACGTCGCTGCGCGCCGTCGTGGGGCGCCAGCACGCCCGGCCCACCCCGCGCCTCCCGTTGCCCAGCCGAGGCTTTGCCTCGGCTGGCTGTGATGCATCCCGGGCCCCGAGCGAATCACAGGGCCCCCGCAAAGCCGCGTAGCGGTTTTGTGGGGATCGACGGGGCCCCCGCGAAGACGCGTAGCGGTTTTGTGGGGATCTAGTCCGCCCGGATCCCCGCCTCGGCGATGAGCTGGGCATAGCGCGCCACCTCCGCCGCGACGAAGCGGCGGCTCTCCTCAGGCCCGGCGCCGATCAGCGCGAAGCCGAGCTCAGCCGCCTTGTCGCGCAGCACCGGATCGGTCAGCGCCTGGCGCGTCGCTGCGGCGATGCGGGCGGCGAGCGGCTCCGGCAGGCCGGCCGGGGCGAGGATCGCGGTCCAGCTCGTCATGCGCAGCGCCGGCAGCCCGGCCTCGGCGCTGGTCGGCACCGCCGGCAGCAGCCGGTGCCGCTCCGGCTCCGTCACCGCCAGCGCCCGCAGCGTGCCGGCCTGCACCTGGGTGATGCATTCCGGCAGGTTGGAGACGATGAGGTCGAGATTGCCGGCGACCAGGTCGGTCACCGAGGGCGCGCCGCCGCGATAGGGCACGTGCACGAGATTCGCCCCCGCCCCGGCGGCGCGGCGGAACAGCTCCAGCCCCAGATGCGGCGCCGAGCCGGTGCCGGAGGAGCCGCCATTCAGCCGCTGCCCGCCGCGCGCCGCGGCGGCGAGGGTCGCGAGGTCCGGCCAGGGCGCCTCCCGCCGCACCACGACGACGAGCGGCAGCGAGCCGAGCAGGGTCAGCGCCCGCAGGTCGCGCAGGAAGTCGTAGGGCGCCTGCGGGAAGAGCGAGGCGTTGATCGCATGCGTCACCGTGCAGGCGAGCAGCGTGTGGCCGTCGGCCGGCGCCTTGGCGACCGCATCGGCGCCGATCAGCGCATTGCCGCCCGGCCGGTTCTCGACAACGACCGGCTTGCCCCAATCCGTCTGCAGGCGCTGCGCCACCAGCCGCGCCATGATGTCGGTCTGCCCCGCCGGGGTGAAGGGCACGACGATGCGCACCGTGCGCTCGGGGAAATCCTGCGCCCGCGCCCGAGTGGCGAGCAGCGCGGCCAGCAGCGCGGCGGGAGTGGCGAGGGCGGCGCGGCGGCCGAGGCGCATGGCTATTCCGCCGCCGCCGGCACGCCGCGCCGGGCGACCGCGGCGCGCACCGCCGGCAGCAGGCTGCGGCCATACTCCTCGGCATCCTCCAGCGGGTCGAAGCCGCGGATGAGGAAGGTGTCGACGCCGAGCGCGTGGTAGTCGGCGAGGCTCTCCGCCACCTGCTCCGGCGTGCCGACGAGCGCGGTGGTGTTGGAACCGGCGCCGACCGCCGCGGCGACCTCGGTCCAGAGGCGGGAATCGCGCACCCGGCCGCCGGCCGCGGCCTCGAGCAGCCGCTGCGAGCCGATGCTCTCCGGCTTGCGGCCACCCGAGCCGCCCGAGCGCAGCGCGCGGATGCGCTCGATGATGCGGTCGGCGCGGGCCCAGGCCGCCGCCTCGGTCCCCGCCAGCACCGGGCGGAAAGACATGCTGAGGCGCAGGCTCGCCGGATCGCGGCCGGCCTTCGCCACGCTGGCGCGCACCCGGGCGATGGTCTCGCGCGCCTGGTCGAGCGTCTCGCCCCAGAAGGCGTAGATGTCGGCGAGCCGGCCGGCGATCTCGAGCGCAATGTCGGAGGAGCCGCCGAAGAAGACCGGGATGTGCGGCGTCTGCAGCGGCTTCACCTCGGCGAAGCCGCCCTCGAAGCGGTAGTAGCGGCCCTCGTGGTCGAAGGGCTTCGGCTCGGTCCAGAGCCGCTTCAGCAGGGCGACGTATTCCTCGGTGCGGGCGTAGCGCTCGTCATGCGGCAGGAAGTCGCCATCCTTGCGCTGCTCGGCATTGCTGCCGCCGCTGATGACATGGATGCCGGCGCGGCCGCCGGAGAACTGGTCGAAGCTGGCGAATTGTCGCGCCGCGAGGGTCGGCGCGATGAAGCCCGGCCGGTGCGCCACCATGTAGGCGATCCGCCGCGTCGCGGCGGCGGCATGCGAGGCGACGAGCAGCGCATCCGGGCTGCCGCTGCCCCAGGCGACGAGGATGCGGTCGAAGCCGGCTGCCTCATGCGCCTGGGCGAAGCGGGCGATGTAGTCCGGGTCCACCACCGCGCCCTCCGGCGGATGGATCTCCGACTGCCGCCGGTGCGAGATCATGCCGATGAACTGTAGCGGGTGGGTCATGCGACGTTCCTCCGTATCCCCGCCCGGTCCTGCGCCCGGGTCTTCGTCCTGCCAGCCGTCCCCCGCGGATGCTGTCGATCGGGGGAAAGCGCCTGCCGCAGCATGCGGGCCAAGCGGCCGGTGCGTCACCAGGGAATCGGCGCGGCGTCCCGCGGGACGTGGCGGGGCATTTGCCGGGAACGGAGGCGGGCGGGAGGGCCCCTAACGCAGGCGCTCGAGCGGCAGCGGCGCCGGATGCGGCGCCTGCACCAGGCCGGCGAGCGTCAGGGCGCCGAGCAGGGCGGCGAAGACGAGAAGGGTGCGGAGCGCCTGGGCGATCATCCTCGCCCCCCCGGCTGCCGGGCGGCGCCGGCGGGAAGGATATGGGCCAGAAGCGGGGCGGCCAGGAGCGGGCGGAGGCGGTCGGCCTCCGCGATCGGGCAGGCGATGGGCATGGCGGCTCCTGTGCACCGCGGCGCGGCCGCGAGGTCGGGCTGGACGGATGGACGGTTCGGACATCGAACCGGGCTTCGGGACCACGCGGCGGCGAGCCGGTGCCGGCATGGGCGCGGCGGACCCCCTTCCGGTCCTCTCCCGCACCTCCTGCTTTTCCCACCTGCCGGGCGGGAAAATGCGCTGCGACGAAGGGCAGGCTGCTCAATCACGCATCCGCTGTCAAGAATTACGGGCCCGTAGGGCGTCTATGCACGCATGACGACCGTAGAAAATTCCCGGGGCGACGAAGGCGGTGATCGCCCGCCGGTCCCGCTGGAAACTTAGTTCATGTTATGTTCTAGTCCGGCCATGGCAGACGCTCCCCTTCCGCCGGGCTCCGGCCCCCTTCCGGAGGTGCCGCCACATCTGCGCGGCGCCGCCTGCCGCTATCGTCAGCTGCTGGCCCGCGGCCGCGATGCCGAGACCGCCTTCGCCGAGCTGGTGGCGCATCTCGTGATCCTGCGGCCGGGCCTGCCGCGGGTGCTGGCGCAGGAGCAGGCCGAGGCGGTGGTCGCGGCGCTTGGCCCCGCCGCGCGCGCCGCGCCGGCGCCGCCGCGCCGGCTGCTGCTGACCCTGGCGCAGCCGGCCTCCGTGTCGGATTAGGTCAAGCAGTTCGTCATCCGCCCGGCGGCGCCGCCGGCGTGGCAACGCCCTGCGCCTGGCCCGATGCCGGCTGGCCCAGCACCTCGGCGATCTTCAGGGCGAGCTGCTCGCGGGTGAAGGGCTTGCCGATGAGGTGCACGCCATCGTCCAGCCGGCCGTGATGCACGATGGCGTTCTCGGTGTAGCCGGACATGAACAGCACCCGCAGGCCGGGGCGAAGCGGCGCCAGGCGCCGGGCCGCCTCGTTGCCCTTCATGCCGCCGGACAACACGATATCGGCGAGCAGCAGGTCGACCGACGCGCCCGCCTCCACCAGCCGCAGGGCCTCCGCCCCGTCACCCGCCTCCTGCACGCGGTAGCCGAGCTCGCGCAGCATCGCGGCGGTCACCTCGCGCACCTTGGCGTCGTCCTCGAGCAGCAGCACCGCGGCATCGCCGCTCGGGAGCGCCGCCGGCGCGACGGGGCGCAGCCCGCCGGTCGCGCCGGCGAGGGCGCGCGGCAGGTAAATCCGCACCGTCGTGCCCTCGCCCGGCTCGGAATAGACCTTCACATGGCCGCCCGACTGCTTGACGAAGCCGAAGACCATGGCGAGGCCGAGCCCGGTGCCCTTGCCTGGCTCCTTGGTGGTGAAGAAGGGCTCGAAGACCCGCTCCAGCACCTCGGGCGGCATGCCGGTGCCGGTGTCGGAGACGGCAAGCATCACGTAGTCGCCCGGCGTCACCTCGACATGCCGGGCGGCGTAGTCGGCATCCAGCACCTTGTTCGCCACCTCGATCGTCAGCCGGCCGCCCTCGGGCATGGCGTCGCGGGCGTTCAGCGCCAGGTTCAGCAGCGCGCTTTCCATCTGCGTCGCATCCGCCATGGCGGGCCAGAGGCCGGCGGCATCGACCACCCGCACCTCGATATGCGAGCCGAGCGTCCGCCGCAGCAGGTTCGCCATGTCCGGCAGCAGGGCCGAGACGTCGATGGGCGCCGGCGCCAGGGGCTGCTTGCGCGCGAAGGCGAGGAGCTGCTGCGTCAGCGAGGCGCCGCGCCGCGCGCCCCAGATCGCCCGGTCGATCCGCACCAGCAGGGGGCTGCCGGGATCGAGCTTCGGCCGGATGAGCTCGAGATTGCCGAGGATGACGGCGAGCAGGTTGTTGAAGTCGTGCGCGATGCCGCCGGTGAGCTGACCCATCGCATGCATGCGCTGCGCGTCGCGGGCGGTGGCGGCGGCCCGCACGCGTTCGGTGATGTCGGTCATGGTCAGGACGAAGCCGCCATCCGGCATCGGCGTGCGGTGCAATTCGAGGCTGCGGCCATCCGTGGCGCGATGCCGCTCATAGACCACTGGCTCGCGCGGCGAGCGGCCGCCCCGTCCGTGCCGGATCTGCGCCTCGGTCTCGAGGAAGGCATCGGTCCGCGCGGCAGCGGCGGCGCGGCCGGCGATATCGGCATAGGGCTGGCCGTGCCGCAGGTCCGTCTCGGCCAGGGCGAGCAGCACCGGGAAGCAGGCATTCCAGCGCTGCAGCCGGCCCTCGGCATCGAAGACGCCGATGCCCTGACTGATGCTGTCGAGCGAGGTGGTGAGCTGCTGCGCCAGGCGGCGCTGCGCCGCCTCCGCCGCCATGAGGCGTTTGCGCGCCAGCCCCAGCATGCGGCCGGCCAGCAGCAGCAGGGCGATCGACAGCACGGTGCCGACCGCCGCCAGCCAGCGCGCCCGCCTCTGCGTGGCCTCGGCATCGGCGATGCGCTGCCCGAGCAGCTGGTTCTCCTCGGCCTCCAGCCCGTCGAGCATCGTCTCGATGCTCCGCATCAGGGTGCGGCCGAGATCGGCCTGCATGAGCTGCTGCGCCGCCTCCAGGCCGAGGTCGCGGCGGAGCCGGATGGCCTGCGCCATCTCCTCCAGCTTGCGCTGGATGGTGGCGGCGAGCGCCAGCATCCGCTCCTGCTGCACCGGGTTGTCGGCGGTCAGGCGGCGCAGGTCGCCCTGCAGCAGGGTGATCTGGCCCAGCGCATCCTCATAGGGCCGCAGGTAATCCTCGCGCCCGGTGAGGAGGAAGCCGCGCTGCCCGGTCTCCGCCTCCCGCACCAGCAGTTGCAGCCGGCGCGAGGCGTCAAGCACCTCATAGGTGTGCTGAATCCAGCCGGCGGCGGCGCGGCCGCTGTCGAATTCCCGCCACAGCATCGCACCGACGATCCCGACCAGCCCTGCCATGGAAGCGAGCGCGATACCATGCGCGCGGGGCGTGAGCTTTGCAGGCAAGTCGGTTCCCTCGGCCGTCGGTAGCGGCCATAAAAAACCATATGACATGCCCGGCGGCGAGCCCGCATCGCGCCCGTCCCGCGGAAGGGGCGGCTCAGCCGCGCTTGCGGACCATGCCGGCGGCGGCGAGCGCGGCCTCGACGCCCGGCCGCACCTCCTGCATCACCGCCAGGGCCTCGGCCCGCGGCAAGGGGCGGGGCGCGATGCTTGCCGCCTCCTGCCGGGCGATCACCTCCGGGTCGCGCGCCGCGGCGAGCAGCGCCGCCTCCAGCCGGTCCCGGATGGCGGGCGGCAGCCCGGCCGGCCCGGCCCAGATGATGAGCTGGCGCGTCGCTGTCTGGTAGCCCTGCTCGATCAGCGTCGGCACATCGGGGAATTCCGGCCAGCGATCGATGCTGGCGCTGGCCAGCATGCGGACATTGCCGCCCTTCGCCAGGCCGATCATCTCCGAGGTGCCGGTATAGCTGTCGATATGCCCGCCCGCGACCTGGGTGCCGGCCTCGGCGATGCTCGGGATCTGCACGTAGGTCATCTGCAGGCCGGCGAGGCGCTGCAGGTCGAAGAAGCTGACGGCCGAGCCCGGATTGGTGCTGGCGATGGCGAGCGGCCGCTTGCGGCTCTCGGCGATGAAGTCGGCCAGCGTCCGGACATGCGGCAGGGAGGGGCCGACCGGGATGCCGATGCGCAACTCCGAGGTGACGCCGAGGAAGTCGAAGCTCTCCCAGGGCTTGTAGGGCAGGTCCATGGTGAGCGGCGCAACAACGAGGGCGGAGAAGCCGACCAGGCCGAAGGTATAGCCATCGGGCTTCGCCTGGGCGATGCGCGTCGGGCCGAGCGTGCCGCCGGCGCCCGGCGTGTTGCGCACCACGACCGAGACGCCGAGCGTCTTCTCCATATGCGCGGCGATCGCCCGGGCGACGAGATCGGTGCCGCCGCCGGGGCCGAAACCGGTGACGAGCTGCAACTCGCGGTTCGGCCAGCCCGCCGTGCCAGCGCCCACCCCTTGGGCCGCGGCATGCCGGATGGCGGGCGCGGCGAGCGTCAGGCTGCCGAGCAGGGCTCTGCGGTGCATGGATGGTCCTCCCCTGCGCCAGATCGTGCCTGGCCTCATTGCTTCGCCGGCATCGTGCTGGGCGACGCGACCGGGCGTCAATCCGTGGTGCGGCTCCTATCGATGGCCCTCAGGCGCCGGGCGCAATCCTCCGCTTCGCTTGGCTGCGCGACATAAGTCGCGGGGCCCGTTCGAGGCCTTGGACCGGTCAGGCAACCGGTCCACCATGATCCTCCGTCACCATCAAAGAAAGCCGGGCGGCGCGCGGCCGAGCAGCACCTGGCCGGCGGCGGCGAAATGCGCGCTGCGCGCCTGGATCTGCTGCGACAGGGTGTGCAGGTCGCGGAAGCGCCGCTCGAAGGGGCTGCCGGGACGGATCGCGTCGGTCCCGGCGGCGCGATAGGCGGCATCGCCGACCGTGATCGCCACCTGGATGGCATGGGCGCAACCGAGCCTGAGCCGCGCCCGCGCCTCGACCGGCAGGGGCGCGTCCGGCCGGGCGGCCGCCTGCATCTCGCCGAGCATCTCGAGCAGCCAGGCGCGCGCGGCGCCGAGCTGCGCCGTGGCCCGCGCCACCTCGGCCTGCACCAGCGCGTCCTCGGCCAGCAGCGACTGGCCGCGCGGCGCCTTGCCGGTGGCCAGCGCCATGAAGGCGCGCAGCATCGCCCCGGCCGTGCCGAGCGCGACGCCGCTGGCGCCGACCGCATAGAGGCCCTGATGCGTGAAGGCGTAGAGCGGTCCCCTCTCGCGCCGCCTCTCCGGCTCCTCGCGGCTGCCGCTGAAGCGCTCCGGGACGAAGACATCCTCCACCGCATAGGAGTCCGAGCCGGTGCCGCGCAGCCCGATGGCGTCCCAGCTCTCGATCAGCCGCGCCTCGGCGGCCGGGAAGAGCAGCGTGCGGATCGCCGGCCGGCCGAGCGCATTCAGGCGCAGGCTGCCATCCGCCTCGCGCACCGGGCAGTGCACGCCCATCCAGCTCGCCATGCGGCAGCCGCTGGCGAAGTCGAAGCGGCCGGAGACGCGGTAGCCGCCCGGCACCGCCGCGGCCACCGTCCCGTTCGGCGGCCCCCAGGCGATGACGGCACGCGGATCGGCGAAGATCGCCGCCGCGGCGTCAGGCTCCAGCATCGCCGCGATCAGCGTGGCGCTGTTGGCGACATAGGTGTTCCAGGCGACCGAGGCGTCGTGCTCGGCCAGCGCGATGATGGCGCGCAGATAGGTGCCGGGATCGACCTCCTCGCCGGCGGCCGAGCGCGGCAGCAGCAGGCGCAGCAGCCGCGCGCGATGCAGCGCCTCGACCAGCTCGGGCGGGAAGCGGCGACTTGCCTCGATGCCGGGCGCCGAGGCCGCGATCAGCGGGCCGAGCGCCTGCGCAGCGGCCACCGGGTCGGCAGCGCCGGCGCTGTCCGGGTGATCCATGCAGGCCCCCCGATACCGTGTCTCGCCGGCATTGCGGGGCAGCCCCCGCCGCCTGTCAATGCGAGGCGGGAGGCTGAGGGGGAGGCAGCCCGCCGAGGCGCGGCAGCACCTGCTCCAGCAGCAACCGGGTCTGCGCCAGCGGCGCCTCGTCGCCGCTGCCGACCGGGCGCAGGATGAACTTGCTCACCCCGGCCCCGGCATAGGCGGCGATGCGGGCGAGGATCTCCTCGGCGCCGCCGGCGACGATGCCGCGCCCCGGGTCGCGGCCGGTGCGAGCGCGATAGGCGGCCATGGCCTGCTGCACCGGCGCCTCCTCCGGCTGGCCGAACCAGAAGGCGAAGCCGGCGCCGTAATGATCCTCGTCGATCCGCCGGCCGAGCGCCGCGGTCTCCCGCCGGATGGCGGCGATGACCTCGGCCGCCTCCTCCGGCGTCTCGCCGCCGGCCTGCCAGCCGGTGCCGAAGCGCGCGGTGCGGCGGATCGCCGCCGGGGAGCTGCCGCCGATCCAGACCGGCAGCGCCGCCTGCACCGGGCGCGGCGCGATGCTGGCCGCCGTCAGGCGCAGGTGCCGGCCCGCGAAATCGACCCGCTCCTCCCGCCAGAGCCGGGTGATGACCTCGAGCGCCTCGTCGGTGCGCCGGCCGCGCGTCGCCGTGTCGATGCCCATCGCCGCCCATTCCGGGGCCAGCGGGCTGCCGATGCCGAAGGCGGGCAGCAGCCGCCCGTCGGAGAGCACGTCGATGGTGGCGCATTGCTTGGCCACCAGCACCGGGTCCCGCTGCGCGAGGGAGAGCACGTTCATGCCGAATTTCAGCCGCCGCGTGCGGCCCGCGACGGCAGCCAGCATGGTCAGGCATTCGAGCACCGGGGCACGGCTGATCAGCCGGTCGGTCTGCCAGAGCGAATCCGCCCCCGCCTGCTCGCAGAGATCGACCCAGCGCCAGAACCCCGCCGCGCTGGCGAAGGGGTATTCCATCAGGCCGAGGCCAATCGCCAGCCCCATGCTCAACCCCGCGCCAGCGGCGCCAGCTCGTCGAGGCGGCGGAGGATGCCGTCGCGGTCGAGATCCGGCACCTCGAGCAGCACGCGGTCGATGCCGGCCTCGCGGTAGGGGGCGAGCGCCGCGGCCTCGGGCGGGGCGCGGAAGACGGTGATGGAGAGCGTCTTCGGGTCGCGCCCGGCCGCCCTCGCCGCCGCGTCCAGCCGGCGCCGCGCCTCGGCGGGCTCGAAGCCGGCGCCGGCGCGGGGGAACCAGCCGGTGCAGAACTCCACCACGCGCTTCAGCGTGTGGTCGGTCTCGCCGCCGAGCAGCACCGGCGGATGCGGGCGCTGCAATGGCTTCGGATGCAGCCAGGAGGGTTCGATCTTCACGAACTCGCCCTCGAATCCCGCCACCTCCTGCGTCCAGAGTGCCTGCATCGCCAGCACGCGCTCGCGCATCAGGCGGAAGCGTGTCGGGTAGCGGGCGCCGTGATCCTCCATCTCCTCGACATTCCAGCCGCCGCCGATGCCGAATTCGAAGCGGCCGCCGGAGAGCCGGTCGAGGCTGGCGACGGATTTCGCGGTGATGATCGGGTCGCGCTGCGGCACCAGGCAGACGCCGGTGCCGAGCCGCAGGCACTGCGTCCGGGCGGCGGCGAAGGACAGGGCGACGAAGGGGTCGTGGGTGTGGATGTAGCGCTTCGGCAGCTCGCCACCGCCCGGGAAGGGCGAGCGGCGGCTGACCGGGATATGCGTGTGCTCGCAGACGAAGAGCGAGTCGAAGCCGCGCTCCTCCAGCGCCGCGCCGAGCTCGCCGGGATCGATGCCGTAATCGGTCGGGAAGTAGAAGACGCCGGTCTTCATGCCCGGCCCTCCGCCACAGGGGCACCGTTCAGCCCGGCCGCCTGAGCCATCACCTCCACCGCCTCGGGCTGGCGGGAGCGCACGGTCAGCGCATCCGCCCCGGCCTCCGCCCAGGCGCGGTAGCGCTCGCGGATGCGGACCGGCGGGCCGACCAGGGATTTCTGGTCCACCCAGTCATCCGGCACGGCGGCGATCGCCTCCTCCTTCCGGCCGGCGAGGTAGAGCTCCTGCACCCGCTCCGCCGCATCGCCGAAGCCGCGGCGGATCATCATGTCCTTGTGGAAATTCTTGTCGCGATGCCCCATGCCGCCGACATAGAGCGCGACCTCGGGCTTCAGCCGCTGCAGCGCGGCGCCGACATCCTCGGCGACCTCGACATGCACCGAGGCCTGGATGGTGAAGTCGGCGCGGCTCTTGCGGCGGCCGGTCGCCGCCTCGGCACGGCGGAAGCCCTCCTCCAGCCAGGGCAGGTATTCCGGCAGGGAGCCGGGGACGAAGCCGAGCGCCAGCCAGCCATCGGCGATCTCGGCGGTCAGCTTCACCGTCGCCTCGTTGCCGGTGCCGAGATAGATCGGGATGTCGGGATTCATGTGCAGGATGGATTTCAACGGCTTGCCGACGCCGAGCGCGCCCTCGCCGGTATAGGGCAGGCTGATCTCCCTCCCCGCATGCGTCACCGGCGCCTCGCGCCGGAAGATCTTGCGCATGATCGCCACATAGTCCTTCAGCCGGTAATAGGGCCGGCCCCAGGGCTCGCCATACCAGCCCTCGACGATCTGCGGCCCGGAGACGCCGAGCCCGGCGATGAAGCGGCCGCCGCCGGCCAGCGCATCGACGGTGGCGGCGCACATCGCGGCATTGGCTGGGCTCCGCGCCGCAAGCTGCATGATGCCGGTGCCGAGGCGGATGCGCTGCGTCTTGCCGGCGAGATAGGCGAGCGGCGACACCGCATCGGTGCCATAGGCCTCGGCGGTCCAGACCGTGTCGTAGCCCAGCGCCTCGGCACGCTGCACCAGCTCGACGGGCAAGTTGAATTGCGCGCCCGAATAGCCGAGTGCGAGGCCTAGCTTCATGGTGTTCCGCCCCCCGGGATTGCCTGGGCCGCGCCACGGGCGGCCTTGTCCGTGGCGAGCCTGTCGCAGCCTCGCGGGCTTGGCAAATCCCGCGGGCGAACCCGGCGGGCGGGACGCTGTTGCAGCCATGATAGGCCCGGCCGCGCTGCGCCCCGGGACCGATTTCCCTCCCCCCCCCGACAGACGGGACGCCCGCAATTGCAATGGCCGGCAGGCTTGGCGCCTACCGGCCACTGGCCGCAGCAGTCTTTTCCGCTCAGATGGTCGCCCGGCGATGCCCGCCGGCCTGGTGGTCCTTGTCCCTCCGCCTCAGTGCGAGCCGGGCTTCATGGTCAGGTTGCTGATGCCGTAAGAGACTTCGAGGATGAGGCGCCGGCCGCTCTGCACGCGCGTGCCGGTGTGGTAGCCGAAGGGATCCTCGGCGAAGCCCGACCCCGCCGGGCCGGTCAGCGTCTGGATCGCGCGGGTGCCGTAGACCTTGGTGATCTCCTCGTCGCTGCGGCCCACGAACATGGAGAACTGGTGCGAGAGGGGCCGCCGCGCATGGCTGCCGCGCACGAAGCGGTGCGGGCCGGCCTCCATGCCGACATCGGTGATGTAGAAGAAGAACTTCAGCTGCTTCCAGTCGTCCAGATCGAAGTGGAAGGCATCCTGCGAGGCGATGGCCAGCTCCGCCTGGTCGGGCGTGCTGGTCGGGAAGCTCCACCAGAGGCGGGTGTCGAGCAGGGTCGGCGCGGCGCGGAAATAGCCGGTGGCGACCGAGTGCAGCCAGCGGTTCTGCGCCACCTCGCGGACCGCCGGGCAGTCGAGGGTCCGGTCGAGGAAATGCGCGACAAGGATGCGGCGGTCATAGCGCCTCTCCGCCGCATCGTGCTCGGCGGCGAGGAAGGGCTGCCGGCGGTCGAGATTGCCGTAGCAGGGCGTGGTTTCGGCGAAGTCACGGATGGCCGCCACGGTGGTCTTCGGCAAGGTCAGCCCGGTGCAGATGCCGGCATCCCGCAACTCGCGCACCGCCTCAGAGATCTTCATGCGCGACAGCGCATCCGAGGTCGTTTCCGGGATGGCCCGCGCCGGCTTGGTGATGGAGGCGATGCCGCGCGCCACGTCGCGTGCCGGCACGAAGCGGCCAAGCAACAGGATGGCGGCCCAGCGCGGATGCCGGCGGATGTCGGAAATATAGGACGGCAGCCGCTGCATCAGGCGAGCCGCAGCTCCGAAACTCGAGCTCTGCCCTGCCTCACTGATGACCATTCTAAGCTCCATGCATGCTGCGGATTTGGCGACGTACGCGTTGCGCGGCCATGCCACGAGCTAGATTTAGTACTGCAATTTATACAGTTACGAATAGATAACCTCCTTCAAGTTTCCGTTTCTATTGCAATGGAATGCATATATTATTAGTTGCATTCAAAATAGGAAACCACACTTTTCGATAAGAATCCGCAACCATAAGAACAATGCGATAATTGAATTTACCAAGCAAATGATTGCGGCCCGGCCAATCCTCCGCAGCAGCCGCTCGCGCTTGCCCGCCGCCTTGGCCAGCCCGGGCCGCGTGGGGCCGCCCACGGCGAATTCGGGCGGCGGCTCGCTAGGCGTTTCTCAACCACTCGGGCCGCACCCTGCTGCCATCGTGCGGAAAACAGCGCCCATGCCCTCAAGCATCGCCTCCACGCCGCCGGCCTGGCATCGCTACGGCATGCGCGCCCTCGCGGCGGCCACCGTCGCGGGGCTGGCCTGCGGCCTGCTGGGCGGCGCTGGCCTCATCGGTGCCCCAGTCCCGGCCCTGGCCGGTGCCGCCGGCCTCTTCCTCGTCGCCGGGCTCCTCGCCTGGCCCGCGCCGCGCAAGGTGGCCAGGCCCTCGGCCAACCAATTCACGGAACTGGCCGATGCCGAGCTGCTCCGCGCCGAGCTGGCGGAGAGGCTGGCCATGGCGCAGCCCGACCGGCCCGCCGCGGTCATCACGCTGGAGCTGGACGGCTTCGCCGCGATCCGCGACACGCTGGGGCAGGACGGGCTCAATGCGCTGGTCTGCGAGGCCGCGGGCCGCCTGCGCGCCGCCGCCCGCGGCGAGGACATGGTCGCCCGCACCGGCCTCGCCGAATTCGTCGTGCTGCAGCGGGACGGGCTGCAGCCCGAGGCGGCGGCGCGCTTCGCCGGCCGCCTGGTGCATGAGCTCTCCCGCCCCTATGCGCTCGACGGCCGGCCGCTGATCTGCGGCGCGGTCGCCGGCATCGCGGTCGCCGGCCCGGGCTTGGCGATGGAGGCGCTGCTCGCCCAGTCCGCCATGGCCCTGGAGCGTGCGCGCGCCGATGGCCAGGGCACCGCCCGCTTCTTCGAGGCGGGGATGGACACCGCCCTCAGTGCCCGCCATTCGCTGGAAGGCGCACTGCGCCAGGCGGCGGCGGCCGAGGAATTCCAGCTTTACTACCAGCCGGTCTTCGACCTGCGCAGCCGCCGCCTCCTCGGCTTCGAGGCGCTGCTGCGCTGGAGCCATCCGGAGCGTGGCGTGGTCTCGCCGGCGGAGTTCGTCCCGTTGCTGGAGGAGACGGGCCTCATCCTGCCGGTCGGGGCCTGGGTGCTGCGCAAGGCCTGCCAGGAGGCGGCGCGCTGGCCGGCGCCGATCGGCGTCGCGGTCAATCTCTCGCCGGCGCAGTTCCGCCGGGACGAGGTGCTCGATGCCGTCCGCACCGCGCTGGCCGAGAGCGGCTTAACGCCTGGCCGGCTGACGCTCGAGATCACCGAGGGGCTGCTGCTCGAGCATACCGAGGCGGTGCTGACCACGCTCGAGCAGCTGCATGCGCTCGGCGTCGAGATCGCGCTCGACGATTTCGGCAGCGGCTATTCGAGCCTCGCCTATCTCTGGCGCTTCCGCTTCGACACGCTGAAGATCGATCGCGCCTTCGTGCAGGAGCTGCGGCGCGACGGCAAGGCGGCGGCGATCATCGAATCCATCATCGGCCTCGGCCACAGCCTCGACCTCCGCATCACCGCTGAGGGTGTGGAGACGGAGGAGCAGCTCATCGCCCTCTCCGGCGTCGGCTGCGACGAGGTGCAGGGCTACCTGCTCGGCCGCCCCATGCCCTCGGCCGAGGCGGCGCTGCTGGCCGAGGCGACCAGGCGCCCCGCCACCCGCAGCGCCGCCTAGCACTACCTGGGCACTTCGAGTCAGGCCCTGCAACCTCCATCTGCTCGCTGACGGATGGTGTGAGAGGTGGTGATGGCGGGAGCCGTTGGCATCAGAAGCGATCTCGATTGGTAGCTGAAGCCGTTTCTGGAGGTGCTCGGGCACAAGAGGCGGCGGAGCTGGGCACCGCTGTACCTGCGCGGTGTGCTGGGCCCGAGCGAGCGCAAGAGCCTGCAGCCGATGGTGGCCAGCCTGGAGCTGTCGGGCCATGATCAGCTGCAGCACTTCATCGCCAGCCCGGCCTGGGATGACGCGCCGTGCTGGCGGAGCAGACGGATCGGCTGGTGGGTGGGCCGGCGGTGGCGCTGGTGATCTGATGACACGGCGCTGCCGAAGAAGGGCACGCTCTCGGTGGGCGTGGCGCGGCAGTACTGCGGCCAGGTGGGCAAGCGGGCGAGCTGTCAGGCGCTGGTCTCGCTGACCCTGGCCGGGCGGGAGGTGCCCGTCCCTGTGGGGCTGCGGCTGTTCCTGCCAGAGGAGTGGACCCGCGATCCCGAGCGCTGCGCGGCGGCTGGCGTGCCGGCGGGTGAGGTGGTGGCCCGAGCCAAGGGCGAGATCGCGCTGGCCGCGTTGGACCGGCTCATCGCCGCCGGCGTGCGCTTCGGCGTCGTGCTGGCCGATGCCGGCTACGGGGCGAGTGCCGCCTTCCGCCGAGAGCTGAGCAAGCGTGGCCTGACCTGGGCGGTGGGCATCCCGCGCAACCAGAAGGTCTATGCCGCCGATGTCCGGCTGGTCCCACCCACAGGTCGCAGGCGGCGCCCGGTGCCGGACCAGGAGCCCCGGGAGGCCGAGGCGGTGCTGGCCGACCTGCCGTGGCGGCGGACGCTGTCTGGCATCTGGGAAGTGATACTGACCGCGCTGGCCGAGGCCGATCCGGATGCTGCCACGTTGCAGATGATCGACAGCACCACGGTCCGCACGCATCAGTGCGCGGCTGGCGCAAAAGGGGGGCTCATCGCCAGGGTCTTAGCCGTTCGCGTGGTGGCTTCACGACCAAGCTCCATGCCGACACCAACGCGGACGGCTGGCCGCTCGGCCTGCTGATCACTCCGGGCGAAACCCACGATGCCAAGTAAGCGTTCACCGACGGCTGCGGTTGTGGCGGCTTGACGCGGCTCAGATCGTGTTGGGCCGCAGGTGCCAGGGAGCGAGATCACCGATGCGGTTGATGGGGTGGTCGGCGATGTGGTCGAGCAGTACGCGCAGGTAGGCCTGCGGATCCCAGTCGTTCAGCTCGGCGGTGCCGACGAGGGTGTAGATGATCGCGGCGCGCCTGCCGCCCTCCAGTGACCCGGCGAACAGGTAGTTCTTCCGGCCGAGGGCGAGCGGGCGCATCTGCCGCTCCGCAGCGTTGTTGCTGAGGCAGGCGCGGCCGTCGCGCAGGACCAGGGTCAGTGCGGTCCACTGCGCCAGCGTATAGCGGATAGCCTTGGCCAGGTCGGACTTGCCGGAGATCCGCCGCAGCGTCGCCTCCAGCCAGGCGTGCAGTTCGGCCATGATCGGCGCCGAGCGGGCCTGGCGGGCCGCGAGGCGCACCTCCGGCGGCTGGCCATGAATCTCGGCCTCGATGGCGAACAGCGGCCCCATGCGCTCGATCGCCTCGCGCGCCAGCGGGCTGCCGTTCGCCAGCAACTCGTCGTGGAAGTAGCGCCGCGCGTGCGTCCAGCACGCCGCCTCGACCACGCGGCCGCCCTCGTAGAGCGCGTTGAACCCGGAATAGGCGTCGGCCTGCAGGATGCCCCGGAAGTCGCGCAGGCGCCGCTGCGGGTGCTCGCCCTTCCGATCGGGCGTGAACTCGTAGAGCACCGCGGGTGGGTCGGTCCCGCCGAATGGTCGATCGTCGCGGAGATAGGCCCAGAACCGTGCCGCCTGAGTCCTGCCGCGGCCCGGCGAGAGCATCGGCATCGGCGTGTCATCCGCATGGACCCGCGGCCCTGCCAGGGCGTGGCGCCCGATGAACGCCGCCATCGGCTCGGCCAGCGCAGCCGATCTGCCGACCCAGCCCGCCAGCAGCCCGCGCGGCAGGTCCAGCCCGTCGCGGGCGTAGATCTCCGACTGGCGGTAGGGGGGCAGGTGGTCGCAGTACTTCGAGACCAGCACATGCGCCAGCAGCCCAGGACCTGGCCTGCCACGCTCGATCGGCAGCGAGGGCATCGGCGCCTGCGTCATTGCCTCGCAGGCCCGGCAGGAGAACGCGGGCCGGACATGGCGCACCACCTCGAACCTGCCGGGGCGGTACTCCAGGACCTCAGTGACGCTCTCGCCCACCTTACGCAGCGCGCCGCCGCAGGCGCGGCAGGTGCAGCCCTCAGCGGGCAGGTGCTCGACGTCGCGCCGTGGCAGGCCGTCAGGCAGCGGCTTGCGGCCGCGGCGCCGCGCCTTCTCCGGCACCACCGCGCCCGCGCCCGCACCCGCGGCCTCGTTCTCGGCCGCCTCCACGCCGCCCGTGGCGGCGATGTCGGCCAGCACCTCGTCGAACCGCAGCTCAAGCTGCTCAACCTCGCCCGCCAAGCGTTCGGACGAGCGCCCGAACCGCTCATGTCGGAGGCGCGCGATCTGCACCCGCAGCCGCTCCGCCTCGAGCGTCTTGGCCTGCAGGCCAAGCTCCGCAGCGTGGTGCGCCGCGCGCTCCCCGGCCAACTCCTCGCGCAACGCCGCGATCATCGCTGCCAGGGCGGCGGGATCTTCCGGCATTGTACTGTCGGGATGCGGCGTCACCCTGGAATCGTCCCAGACACCGCCGCGTCGGCGCAAGGGCCTATACCGCGACCTCGGGTTTCCAGCTCGGCGTCGGCGTGCGCCAGTCCAGGCCTTCCAGCAGCATCGCCAGCTGCGCCGTCGTCAGCGTCACCGCACCCTCGCGCGCGATCGTCGGCCAGATGAACCGGCCCTTCTCAAGGCGCTTGGCCAGCAGCACCAGGCCCTGGCCATCCCACCAGAGCGCCTTCAGCAGGTCGCCGCGCTTGCCGCGAAACAGGAACAGGTGGCCGGAGAACGGGTCAGCCTTCAGCACCGTCTGCACCTGCGCCGCCAAGCCGTCGAACCCCTTGCGCATGTCCGTCGTGCCGAGCGCAAGGTGCACACGCACCCCAGCATGCAGCGCCAGCATCAAGCCTCCAGCGCCGCCGCCAGCCGCCCCAATACCTCTGGCCGGATCGCCTCTGATACTCGCAGCACCCGGCCGTTCGACAGCACCACCTCCACCATTGCCGCCGACTTGCTCGGTCGCTCGGCAGACCCGTGCGCCAACGGTGGCGGGCGCGGCGCCTCCTTCTGTGGCGCGTCGTCCACAAGACGGACCGGCACCAGCGCCGGGGCCGCCTCGGCGCGCACCACGCCCGGCATCACTCCCTCGCGCACCTGGCGCCGCCATTCGAACAGAAGGCTTCGACTCATGCCATGCCGGTCGGCCACCGCCGCGACCGAAACACCGGGCCGCGACACCTCTTCCACCAGCGCCAGCTTCTGCTCGGGCGTCCAGCGCCGACGCCGCGCCACCACGCTGATCACCTCGCCCAACCGACCGTCCGGCAACGACCTTACCCCTAGAGCGCGTCTGCCTTAATTCGGTTCATAGCCTGCGGCGGCGAAGTAGTTGGCGCATTCGGTTGGCGTGAAGGCGCTGAGGAGTGACGCGAGGGCGTCCCAGAGGGCGTCGATGGTGCGCTCGGC
>NZ_JABFHG010000008.1 GCF_013112485.1 Roseicella sp. DB1501 | reverse complement strand
GAAACGGCTCCAGCCAGCGATCGAGATCGCCGCCGACGCCGCCCAATCCTGCCATCTCCACCTCTCACAACGTCCGTCAGCGACCAGATGGAGGTGGCAAGGCCTGACTTGAAGTGCCCAGGTAGTGATAGGCGTCGTTATAGATCTGGATGAGGTCGGGACCCCAGAGCGCGATCATGGGGAAGCCGTTCGGCAGCAGCAGGTCAACCACCGCCTTCAGGGTGGGCGGCCAGCGCCCGATCGGGCCGAGCGGGGTCGCCGACCAGTCATGCGCGCATACCCGCCGGGCCATCTCGCTCTCGCCGAACGGCCAGGCGGCGGTCGCCGTCCCGGCCGCCGGACGAAGCTGGTCCGGACTCGCATCCATCACGACATCCCTCAAAGCGGTAGCCAACCACGCGGGCGGCATCGGTGCGGCCGGCGCTCGCCAGCCGACTATAGGGCACGCCGCCATCCGGTTAGGACCACCACGGTTCGCAAGGGGACGCGCCAAGCCTTGATAAGGGGCCTAAGCCGCAAAAGTGAAGGGCAAGGCGCGGGGAGGTCATGCAACCCCTACACCCCGTCTTGCTCCGACCCGCCCTCAGCCGATTGGCGACCAGAAGCTGGTGGGGAAGCCGAGCAGCGGCATGCCGGTCACCTGGCCGTCGTGCAGCATCCAGGCCGCCAACTCGCCGCCCTGGCCGCGCCAGAGCAGGTCGGTCTGGCCATCGCCGCTGTAATCCTCGGCCCCGGCGAGAGACCAATAGGCGCCCGGCGCCGCGATGATGCCGCCGCCCATCGGCATGCCGTTGGCGCCGAGGGTCCAGAAGCTCGTCTCGCCATGCTGGCCCTGCCAGAGGATGTCGGCCTGGGCGTCGTCGTTGAAGTAGCCGGTCCCGGCGACATGCCAGTAAGTGCCCGGGTTGGAGATGATGCTGGCGCTGCTCGGCCGGCCGCCATCCATCGTCCAGAAGGCGACGGTGCCGTCCTGGCCGCGCCAGAGGATGTCGGTCTTGCCGTCGCCGCTGAAATCCCCGGTTCCGGCGATCGACCAGAAGGCGCCCGGCGCGCCGAGGAAATTGGCCTGGCCGTTGGCGACGTCCCAGGTATCGACCTCGCCATTCGCGCCGGTCCAGAGGATGTCGGCCTTGCCGTCACCGTTGAAGTCGCCGGTGCCGGCGATGTGCCAGTAATTCGTCGGGTTGCCGAGCAGCGTCTGGGCGACGATCTGGCCGCCGTTCATGGTCCAGAGCAGGACCTGCCCATCGGCGCCGCGGAACAGCAGGTCGGCCTTGCCGTCGCCGGAGAGGTCGCCCGCCGCGGCGAGCGACCAGACGTCGCCGATATTGGCGAGGAGGCTGTTGGTCTGCACCGTGCCGCCGCTCTGCGTCCAGACGACATGGCTGCCATCGGCGCCGGCGAGCAGGATGTCCGCCGTGCCGTCGCCGTTGAAGTCGTGCGTCAGCGGATGTGCCGGCTTCGGCGGCGGCGGGGCGTCGAGGACGGTGCCGGTTCCGTTCGTCCCCACCTGGGCGCCGGTCGGCGTGGTGAGGGCGAGGGTCAGCGTCTCGTTGCCCTCGGTCAGGCCGTCGGTCTGGGTGTGGACGATGACGGTCTTGCTGGTCTCGCCGGCAGCGAAGGTGAGATCGCCGGCGGTCGGCAGGAAATCCTCGCCGGCCTTCGCCGTGCCGTTGACCGCCTCGTAATGCACGGTGACCGCCGTCGCCGCGGTGCGGTCGAGCGTCACCGCGAAGGCGAGGTCGCCGCCCTCGGTCGCCCGGGCATCGCCGGCGCTGATCTTGATCGGGGGCGGATGCAGCAGGTCCCATTGCGCCTTGAGCAGCGCCATGGAGGCGGCGTCGATGGCGTTGGGGCCGAGCTGGAAGGTGAGGGTGAAGCTGTCGTCGGAGAGGCGGTCCGGCTGGGTGAGCGTATAGACGCCGCCGGGCATGTAGATCCCGCCGACGATGCTGCTCGCAACGCCCCAATCGGCGCTGGCGCCGGCCGGGATCGTGCCGAGGATCTCGAAGTAGTTCGGGGATGTGCCGGTGAGCGGCAGATCCGGCCCGGCGACAGGATCGGCAAGCGCGGTATCGCGGATATGCGTGCCCAGGCCGAAGCCCGGGAAATCCTCCGCCGTGAGCCCGGAGAAGTTCGTATAGAGGGGCGGCGCGTCGCTGCTGCCGAACACGTCGCTGTTCGCATGGGCGTAGACGACGACTGAGGCGGCGCCGTTCGTCGCGTCGATCGGCACGCCGAGATCATTGTGGAACACGATGCGCATGGGGGCCCGCAGGTCGAACAGCGTACCCCCGAGCGGGTCCTGGAAGGTGACCGTGAGCTTGCCGTTCGCGTCGCCGAACAGCGCATCGAGATCATAATGCACGTCGACGGTCATGCTTCCGACGCCGCCATGCGGCGCGGTGCCACCGCTGAAGGTCGTATTGCCGAGAAGAGTGATCTGGTCTGGAAGCGTGACGGTCCAATGCCGCAGGGAGTAATCCGATACCGTCTGAACGTGCGACATCCATGCCCCCTGAAATGCGGGATGGAATCGATAACACGTCGAATACGAGACAATGTTCCCGGCTAACTCAAACCTTTGTCAGTTGGACAATGAGCCGCGACGGCGCCGCATTGCGACGCCCCGCGCCCCGCGCTCACCCCGCCCGCATCACGCGCCCGGCCGCGCCGCCCGGAACAGCGCCACGTCCAGATCGAAGGAGCCATCCGGGCCAATGGCGAAATGCCGCCGCACCTCGGCCGGCGCCACCGCCTGCAGCGCCCGGATCGCCTCCGCCTGCACCCGCGGCGTGCGCATCCGCGCCACCCAGACCGCGAATTCCATCCGTACCCGGAAGGCAGCCGTCGCCTCGACGGCGAGGCCGGCCGCGGCCAACGCCGCCTCCCACTCCGCGCGGCTGCGGTCCCGCACATGCGAGGGGTCGCGCAGCAGCTCGACCGCCTGCAGATGCGTGTCGCAGAGCGGCGTGCCCGGCGAGACCGCGTCCACCACGGCGAACAGCCCGCCCGGCCGCAGCACCCGCGCCGCCTCGCGCAGCCCGGCATCGAGATCGGGCCAGTGATGCGCGCTGTAGCGGCTCAGCACCGCGTCGAAGGCGGCATCCTCGAAGGGCAGCGCCGCCGCGACGGCCTGCTGCGTGCGCAGGTTGCGCAGCCCCCGCTCGGCCGCGGCGCGGGCCACGGTCTCCAGCATCCCGGCCGAGAGGTCGCAGGCTACCACCTCGCGCACCTTGGGGGCGACCGCGAAGCCGACATGGCCGGCGCCGCAGCCGAGATCGAGCACGCGATCCCCGGCCCGGCCGCGCAGCAGCGCGGCGAGCGCGTCGAGATCCGCGCCCTGCGCATGCACCTTGCTCGTCAGATAGGTTGCGGCCTGGGCTCCGAACTGCCCGTCGACCAGCGCCTCCAGCGACCTGTCCGTGGCTGTCATCCTCGCCTCCTCCGGCGGATTGCACCCGATGATGCGGGCGCGCCCGCCGCGCATCGGGCGAGGCATAGCGCCGCCCGGACACTGGCGTGAGGCGGGCATTTATACTGGTATGAATGCCACCATGACGGGCCACGATGACGGGATGAGCGAGGCGGATCGCCGGCGCGAGCTGGGCGGCTTCCTGCGGGCGCGGCGCGAGGCGCTGAGCCCGGCAGCGGCCGGGCTGCATGGCGGCGGGGCGCGGCGGCGCACCCCGGGGCTGCGGCGCGAGGAGGTGGCGCAGCTCGGCGGGCTCAGCGTCACCTGGTACACCTGGATCGAGCAGGGGCGACGCGAGGTCTCGGTCTCGGCGGCGGCGCTCAACCGCCTGGCCGGCGCCCTGCGGCTGGACCGCGCCGGGTGGGCCTATCTGTTCGAGCTGGCCGGGCGGCGCGACCCGGATGCGGGCGCGGCGGAGGACGAGGCGGTGCCGGCGGCGGTGCTGGCCGCGGTCGCGGCGATCGCCTGCCCGGCCTATCTGCTCGACCGTTGCTGGACGGCGCGGGCCTGGAACTCGGCGGCGGCGCGGCTCTTCGCCGGCTGACTCGACGGCGCGGGCGACCGCAACCTGCTGCGCTTCATCTTCCTCGCGCCGGGCGCCCGCCGGCTGATCGAGGACTGGGAGGGGCGGGCGCGACGCGTCGCCGCCGAGTTCCACGCCGCCTGCGGCCCGCATCTCGACGATCCGGCGCTGCGTGCCCTGGTCGGCGAGCTGCGCCGGCGCAGCGGCGATTTCGCGCGCTTCTGGGATGCCTATGGCGTGCTCGGGCGGGAAGGCGGGATGCGCAGCTTCCACCATCCGGAGGACGGCCTGCTGCGCTACGAGCAGGTCACCTTCGAGCCCGCCGGCCGGCCGGACCTGACGCTGACCATGCTGATCGGGCCCGAGACCGGGCAGGGCTGATGCCGCGCCTCGGCCGCGTCACCGCTCCGGCGCGGGGTCGCCGGTCTCCATATGGCCGCATTCCACACAGAGCCAGACCGGCTGGCCGGTGATGTTGATGAGCTTCCAGCGGTCGTTCCAGCATTCGGGGCACGGCTTGCTCAGGCGCAATGCGGTTGGCCGCCGGGGCGGATAGCTGCGATCTCCCGGCGCGTCGGACAAGCAAGGCCTCCCTGCGAACCGGCCAAGTGTCAGACCAAGCGCAAGGCGGGATCAAGCCCGAACTGGACAGAGTCGGCGCGGCGATGCGCGCGAGGCTCAGTCGAGCGCGATTCCGCGCTCCTTGATCAGCGGAACCCAGATGGCGCGCTCGGCGGCTTCCAGCGCCTCGAACTCCGCCGGGCCGCCGGCCAGGGGCTCGAGTCCGATGCCGCGCATCCGGTCGGCGACGGCGCGCTCGGCGAGAGCTGCGGCCAGGGTCGCGGCGAGCCGCGCGGCGATCGCATCCGGCGTCCGCGCCGGCACCACCAGCCCCTGCCAGGCATAGGCCTCGAAGCCCTTGAGGCCGAGCGCCTCCTGCACCGTCGGCACTGCGGGCAGGTCGGGATGCCGGGCCGCCGAGCAGAGGGCGAGCGGCGTCACCCGGCCGGAGCGCAGGTATTCCGCGCCGGAGGGAAGGTCGAGGATCATCGCCTCGACATTGCCCGCCAGCAGGTCGTTCAGCGCCGGCGCGGCCCCGCGATAGGGGACATGGTTCAGCCGCGTCCCGGTCTCCTTCGACAGCCGCTCCATCGTCAGGTGATGCGGCGAGCCAATGCCGGCCGAGGCGTAGTCGTGCTCGCCCGGCTTCGCCTTGGCCGCGGCGAAGAAACCCGCCGCGTCGCGGAAGGCCGAGCCCTGCCGGACGGTCAGCACCAGCGGGAAGCGCGCCATCAGCCCGATCCGCCGGAAGTCCCGGCGCGGATCGTAGGGCAGGCTGCGGAAGAGGGCCGGGTTGAAGACCAGCGTGCCGTTATCGGCCGAGAAGACCGTGTAGCCGTCCGGCGGCGACTTGGCGGTGGCCTCGGCGCCGATATTGGTCGCGGCGCCGGGGCGGTTGTCGATGACCAGGGGCTGGCCGAGCGTCGTCGCCATCGCCGTGCCGAGGATCCGCGCCAGCGTATCGGTGCCGCCGCCCGCGGCATAGGCGACGATCCACTTGATCGGGCGATCGGGATAGGCCTCGGCGCGGGCGATGCCGGGCCAGGCTGCGGCAAGGCCGGCGGCGAGGGCCGCGCGGCGCGGCAGGCGGACGTCGTTCAAGGATGTTTCCTCCGGTCGGGTCTGGTCGCGGCTCAGCTGCCGTGGGCGGGCAGGACGCAGCCGCGGCACTCGCCGAATCCGATGCTGGTGCAGCCCTGGCGTTCGGCGCGGGCGAGCAGGAGGATCTCGTCGCCGTCCTCGAGCGCGCGGCGCTCCTCGCCCGAGGCGAGGCGCACCGGCTGCTGCCAGCCGCGCGTGGTCTCGAGCAGGCTGCCGCAGCCCTCCGGGTCGGGGGCGGAGAGGGTGCCCGAGCCGAGCAGGTCGCCCGGCCGCAGGTTGCAGCCGTTGCTGCTGTGATGCGCGACCATCTGCGCCGCGGTCCAGTACATGTGCCGCGCGCTGCTCCGCGCCAGGCGGTGCGGCGGCAGGCCCTTCTCGCGCATCCCCGGCGTCGCCAGCAGCACCTCGAGCGCGAGGTCGAGCCCGCCCTCCGCCTGGTCCGCCGCGTCCAGCAGGTAGGGCAGGGGTTGGGGATCGCCCTCCGGCCGCGGCGGCTGCGCGGCGCGGAAGGGGGCGAGCGCCTCGGGCGTGATGATCCAGGGGCTGATGGTGCTGGCGAAGCTCTTCGCCAGGAAGGGGCCGAGCGGCTGGTACTCCCAGGCCTGGATGTCGCGCGCCGACCAGTCGTTCAGCAGGCAGTAGCCGGCGATGTGCGAAGCCGCCTCGCCGATCGGGATCGGCGCGCCCAGGTCGTTGCCGGGACCGATCCAGAGGCCGAGTTCCAGCTCGTAGTCCAGCCGCTCGCAGGGGCCGAAGCTCGGCCCTTCGGGGCGCGGCCGCTGGCCGTTCGGCCGGCGGATCGGCGTGCCGGAGGGCACGATGGAGGAGGCGCGGCCGTGATAGCCGATGGGCACATGCTTGTAATTCGGCAGCAGCGGATTGTCGGGCCGGAACACCCGGCCGACATTGGTCGCGTGGTGGATGCCGACATAGAAGTCGGTGTAGTCGCCGATGCGGGCCGGCAGGTGCAGGGCGCAGTCGGCCGCCGCGTGCAGGCAGGGCTCGACCCGGCCGCGCTCGGCGCTGCCCTCGGCGAGCAGCGCCGAGAGCTGCGTCCGCAGCGCCCGGCGCGGCCCGGCGCCGAGGCCGAGCAGCGCGTTCAGCGTCGCGCCGTCCGCCGCCGCCGCCGCGCGCGCCGCCTCGCCGCTCAGCAGCCCGGCGGCGAGCAGCGCCGGCAGGTCGAGGATGCGGTCGCCGATCGCGACCCCGGCGCGCGGCGCCCCGCCCGGCGGCGAGACGACGCCGAGCGGCAGGTTCTGGATCGGGAAGTCCGGATGGCCGTTGGCCGAGGCCACCCAGCTCCGGCGCTTCGGGTCGTGGGTCTCGTCGATCCTGCTCATGGCCTCGCTCACCATTAGCGCCGGCTCGGGTCGAAATGCCGCCGCAGCGGGCGGCCGTACTCGCCGTAATCCTGCTGCAGCTCGGGCAGGCCGGCGGCCCAGGCGGTGACGCGCTGCAGGAAGCGGGTCTCGAACATGAAGGCCATGGTGCCCTCCTGCTTGTGCGGCCTGAGCTCGGCCTGGCTCGCCCCCTCGAAGGCGGCGGCGTCGGGCCCGTGCGGCAGCATGGTGTTGTGCAGCGAGACGCCGCCCGGCTCGAAGCCGCCGCCCGGCTTGGCGTCGTAGACGCCGTAGATCAGGCCCATGAACTCGCTCATGACGTTCATGTGGTACCAGGGCGGGCGGAAGGTGTTCTCGGCGACCATCCAGCGGTCGGGGAAGATGACGAAGTCGATATTGGCGGTGCCGGGCGTCTCGGAGGGCGCGGTCAGCACGGTGAAGATGCTCGGATCGGCATGGTCGAAGAGGATCGGGCCGACCGGCGAGTAGCGCCGGAGGTCGTATTTGTAGGGCGCGTAGTTGCCGTGCCAGGCGACGACGTCGAGCGGCGAATGGGCGATCTCGGTCTCCCACAGCGCGCCGCCCCATTTCACCGTCAGGCGGCTCGGCGCCTCGCGGTCCTCATAGGCGGCGGTGGGGGTGAGGAAGTCGCGCGGATTGGCGAGGCAGTTGGCGCCGATCGGCCCGCGCTCGGGCAGGGTGAAGGCGCCGCCGTAGTTCTCGCAGAGATAGCCGCGCGCCGGGCCGTCCGTCAGCGCGACGCGGAGCTTGACGCCGCGCGGGATCACCGCGATCTCGCCGGGGGCGATGTCGATGCGGCCGAACTCGGTCGCCAGGCGCAGCCCGCCCTGCTGCGGCACCAGCAGCATCTCGGCATCGGCGTTGTAGAAGTACTCGTCCTGCATCGAGCGGGTGACGAAGTAGAGCGAGGCGGCCATGCCGGCCTGGCTCGCGGCGTCGCCGGCGGTGGTCAGGGTGCGCACCCCCTCGACGAAGGAGAGACCCTCGGGGGGGATCGGCACCGGGCTCCAGCGCATCGGCGCCGGTGGCAGCTCGACCTCGAGGCAGGGGGCGCTGCGCCAGAGCCGCGCCTCGGCCTTGCGGAAGCGGCCCCAGTTCGCCACCGTGGGGCGGATGCGGTAGAGCCAGCTGCGCTCGTTCGTGGCGCGCGGCGCGGTGAAGGGCGAGCCGCTGAGCTGCTCGGCATAGAGGCCGTAGGCGCAGCGCTGCGGCGAGTTGCGCCCCACCGGCAGCGCGCCGGGCAGCGCCTCCGTCTCGAACTGGTTGCCGAAGC
Organism: Roseicella sp. DB1501; assembly: GCF_013112485.1. Classification (GTDB taxonomy): domain Bacteria; phylum Pseudomonadota; class Alphaproteobacteria; order Acetobacterales; family Acetobacteraceae; genus Paracraurococcus. The sequence continues at coordinate 277,691 of NZ_JABFHG010000008.1, read as the reverse complement.
CGGAGAGATAGGCGGGCGCGTCGCCGCCGAGGCCAGGCTGCGACGCGGTGAGCGGCTGCACGACGTTCATGGCTGTGGCTCCTCCCGTCTCAGGATTTCAGCTCGGCCGACTTCATCTCGGCGCCATGCTCCAGCGCCCGCCACATCTCGACATCGCGCTCGGCGGTCCAGATGCGCGGATGGTCGATGCCCTTGGCCTCGTCATAGGCGCGGGAGACGTCGAAGGGCATGCAGTGCTCGAAGATCACCCAATGCCCGTATTTCGGGCGCATCGCCGCCATCGCCTCGTCATAGACCTGCTTCAGCGTCGCGCCCTTGGCGACGCCGGCCCTGGCGATGCCGAAGAGATCGGCGGTGAAGGCGGCGGTGCCCTGCAGGCCTTCCTCCACCTCCGCCTTGGTCAGCAGGCTGCGGCCGCGGCCGGGGACCAGCTTCTCCGGGCCAAGGGTGCGGATCGCCGCCAGCGTGCCCGGCCAGTCGGCGAAATGCGCGTCGCCGCAATAGGGCGTGGCGCCGAACTCCACCGTGTCGCCGGCGAAGCAGACCTTCTCCTTCGGCAGCCAGACCACCGTGTCGCCCGCGGTGTGGCTGCGGCCGATATGGATGATCTGCACCTCGCGCCTGCCCATCCACAGCGTCATCTTCCTGTGGAAGGTAACATGCGGCCAGGTGAGGCCGGGGATGCTCTCCTTGCCGCGGAACAGGCGCGGGAAGCGACCGATCTCGCTGTCCATGTCCTGCTGGCCGCGCTCGACGATCAGGTCGCGCGTGACGTCCGAGGCGATGATCTCCGCGCCCTCATAGCCCGAGGCGCCGAGCACGCGGACGGCGTGGTAGTGGCTCAGCACCACGTGCTTCACCGGCTTGTCCGTCACCTCGCGGATGCGGGCGATGACGTCGCGCGCCATGGCCGGCGTCGCCTGGGCGTCGACGACCAGCACGCTGTCCTCGCCGACCACGATACCGGAATTCGGGTCGCCCTCCGCGGTCCAGCCATAGAGGCCGGGGCCGAGCTCCTCGAAGGAGATCTGCTTGTCGGCGAGGTCGTTGCTGCTAGCGAAGCCTGACATGGGTCTCTTCCTCTCGATCTGGGTCGGTCGGGCCTGCTTCAGGCGACGACCTGCGGCGTGTCGTCCCGCCCTTCCGGCTCGATCCCGGCGCGGGCCCTGGCCATCGCCTGCCGCAGCACCTCGGCATCGCCGATATGGTTGGCCAGCAGCAGGATCAGCCTGGCATTGACCAGCCGGCTCTGCGCCGGCGTCAGGTCGCGGTGCAGCGCGACCAGCGCCTCGTAGACGTCGTCGGGGGCGGCGAGGTTCAGCTCGGTGTTCAGCATGGCATCCCTTCACCCTTGCCCGATGGCGCGGGCCAGCGCCGCCCGCACCAGCGCCGGATCGAATTGCCGCCAGCGGGCGGCGACATGCTGGTCCGGCCGCAACAGGTAGAAGGTGCCGGGCGTCGCATCGTAGCGCCGGGCGAGCAGCCCCTCGCTGTCCTCGATGCAGGCGATGCCCGGCCACTCGGCCGCTGCGGCCCCGGGCGGCAGCACCAGCAGCGGCTGCACCGGCACCGCGCCCCGCGCCAGGCCGCGCAGCGCCTCCAGCCGGGCCGGGGGCAGCGCGCCGCCATCGCCGAAACAAAGGCCCGTGAAGCCGCTGCCGCCAAGGCTGGCGAGCAGCCAGCCCGGCTCCCCCTGCCGCCGCACCGGCGCATCCGCGGCGGGCGCGCCGGGGAGCATCGCGCCGAGGAAGGCATCCGTGTCGGGCGTGTTCAGCGGCGAATCCCGGTAGGTGCTCGGCAGCGAGAGGCGGCCGCTGTTCACCAGGCTGCGGGCGAAGCCGCAATCCCTGGCGAGGTCCAGGGTCGCGTCGCGGAAGGCGCGGCTCGCCTCGTTCTTCGGGGTGATGAAGTCGGTGCTGCGGGTGGAGTTGCGGATGTTCTCCTCCGCGGCGAGGACCCGCTCGGCATCGTAGCTGTCGAGCAGGCCCTCGGGCGCCTGGCCGGCCAGCACCAGGCGCAGCTTCCAGGCCAGGTTCTCGGCGTCCTGGATGCCGCTGTTCGCGCCGCGCGCGCCGAAGGGCGAGACGCCATGCGCCGCATCGCCGGCGAAGAGCACGCGGCCGTGCCGGAAGCGCTCCATCCGCAGGCAGGCGAAGGTGTAGACGCTGACCCATTCGAGGGTGAAGCGCGTGTCGCGGCCGAGCAGCGCCTGGATGCGCGGGATCACCCGCTCGGGCTGCCGCTCGGCCACCGGGTCGGCTTCCCAGCCGAGCTGGAAGTCGATGCGCCAGACACCGTCCGGCTGCCGGTGCAGCAGGACCGACTGGCCGGGATGGAAGGGCGGGTCGAACCAGAACCAGCGCTCGGTCGGAAAGGCGGCGGCGGCCTCGGCCTCCAGGCGGATATCGGCGATGAGGAAGCGGTCGCGGAAGCTGCGGCCGCGGCTCTCCAGCCCCATCGCCCGGCGGGTCGGGCTGCGGGCGCCGTCGGCGGCGACGAGCCAGTCGCAGCCGAGGCGGTATTCGCCCTCGGGTGTCTCGACGGTGAGCGCGATGCCCTCCGGCCCCGTCTCCAGGCCGGTGACCCGGTTCTTCCAGCGGAGGTCGATATTGGCCAGCGCCCGGGCGCGCTCCAGCAGGAAGCCCTCGGCATAGTATTGCTGCAGGTTGACGAAGGCGGGGCGGCGATGCCCGGCCTCGGGCAGCAGGTTGAAGCTGTAGACCGGCTCGTCGCGGAAGAAGACCTTGCCGAGATTCCAGGTCACGCCGGTCTCGACCATGCGCTCGCCGCAGCCGAGCCGGTCCCAGATCTCGAGCGTGCGCTTGGCGAAGCAGATGGCGCGCGAGCCGGTGGAGAGGCGGTCGTCCTCGTCGAGCAGGACCACCGGGACCCCCTGCTGCGCCAGGTCGATCGCCGCGGTGAGCCCGACCGGGCCGGCGCCGACGATGACGACAGGATGCCGGACGGGACGCGCCGCATCCTGGTCCGGCGACCGGACGTAATCCAGGACGAGTGCCTGGTAGTCCACCTGCCTGGCCGCGCTGCCGTCCATGCCCTTCCTTCCCCCCGGCGGCTCGTTCGGCCGCCCTTCGCCGCGGTCCCGGCGCCGGATGCGCCATGATCCAGCGTGTTGCCCGCGCTTGCTACGTATTATGTAATTCGCTATGTATGATGTAGCAAAATTGGGGAGGCGGGAGTCAAGCAATGGATTCTCAAGCAGCCGTGAGTCGCGGAAGCCGGGCCGAGGCGGGGACGGATGCGCGCGGCGGCGTCAATTCCGTCGAGGTCGCCGGCCTGCTGCTGCGGCTGCTGGCCGAGGCCGGCGGCCCGATGCGCCTCGCCGATCTCTCGCGCGCCGCCGCCATGCCCTCGGCCAAGGCGCATCGCTACCTGGTGAGCCTGGCCCGGGCCGGGCTGGTCGAGCAGGACGCGACCACCGCGCGCTACGAGCTCGGCCCGCTGATGCTGCGCGCCGGCCTCGCCGCGCTCGGGCGGTCCGATGCGCTGAAGCGGGCGGAGCGGGTGCTGGAGACGCTGGCCGCGCGCACCGGGGAGACGGCGGCGGCGGCCGTCTGGGGCACGCATGGGCCGACGCATGTGCGGCTCGTCGAGGCGCGGCACGAGCTGGCGGCGAGCGTGCCGCCCGGGCATGTCTGCCCGCTGACCTTCTCCGCCTCCGGGCTGGTCTTCTGCGCCTTCGGCGATGCCGCGCAGACGCGTGCGCTCGCCGCGCAGGAGGTGGCGCAGAACCGGGCCATGGCGCGGCCCGGCGCGCCGACCAGCCTGGCCGCGCTGGACCGGCTGGCGGAGACGGTGCGGGCGCGGGGCTTCGCCACCGTCGCCAATGAGGGGGAGGGTGGCCTCTCCGCCGTCTCGGCACCAGTCTTCGAGGCAGATGGCCGGCGGCTGCGCCTCGCGCTCACCGTCTTCGGCCGCGTCGGCCGCCTCAATGTCGATCCGGCCGGGCCGGTGGCGGCGCTGCTTGTCGAGGCGGCGCGCCAGCTCGCCGCCGAGCTGCACGGCTAGCGGCGCCGCCCGGGCCTGTCGCCTCCCGCTGCCCTGCCGGCGGCTTCGCCGCGGCAGGCTGTGACGCATCTTGGGCCTCGAGCGCCTGACGGGGACCCCGCGACGGCGCGCAGCGACGTCGTGGGGAATACCCTTATGGCCCCAGGCGCTGGCGCAGATAGACCATGGCCCGCGTCTCGTTCCAATTCGCTGCCCGGTCGTAGCGCAGCGTGCCGCCGATCTGCAGCGAATCGGTCAGCGGATAGCTGCCGTCGAGCCGTACGCCGCCGATGACGCCGTTGCGCGTCTGCCCGTTGTATTGCGTGCTGAGCGTCGGGTCGCCGGCCGCCTGCGCCTCGAGCGAGCGCTGCAGGCCAGGGTCCTTCGGATAGAGCGGCGAGCTGCTCTCGTGCCAGTTGGTGTAGCCGAGCGAGCCGCCGATCCGGTAGTCGAGCTCGCCCCAGCGCCCGCGATAATCGACCGGGATGTTCACGGCGGTGAAGGATTGCGGGCTGAAATACCCGCCCTGGCCGAGCGTGAAGTAGCGCAGGTTCTTGTCGTAGCCGAAATACACCAGGTCAAGTCCGGTGGTCAGCTCCTCGCCCGGCTTGCGCAGCACGGCGTAGGAGAAGCCGGCGCCGGCCTCGACGCGGCTGTTGTCGGCGACGCCGCTGCCATCGAAGCTCGACCAGCCGCCGCCGCCATAGAGGGTGACGGGACCGGTCGTGTATTCGAGCTGCGCCCGCCCGCCGGTGCGCGTCACGCCGCCCCAGCTGCGGCCGCTCAGCGGGTCGCGCTGGCCGCCCCAGGAGAGCAGGCTGTCGGTCACCGCGCGCCGCTCGCCGGTCACCCGCAGCCGCAGGCTGTCGTTCAGCAGCGGCGCGAGCTCCACGCCGCCCAGCATGTTCTCCTTGAGGAAGCCGAGCGGCGTGGTGCCGGCATCGAGGGTGAAATTCGGCCGCTGATAGGCGAGGCCGAGGCCGACGCCGCTGGCATCCTCGCGCGGCCGCGCCGCCGCGCCGGGATTGAGCGCGTTGCTGCCGAAGCGCCGCAGGCTGTCGGTGTCGGTGCTGAGGCTGCCGGTGCTGACCGTCACCGGCGTGACCCGCGCCACGATGCGCCCGTTCAGCGTCTCGGAGCGGATCGAGGCCTCGAGCGGCGTCGAGAATTCCTGCAGCCGATCGAGGCCGGACGTGCCGGAGCGGCTGCGCAGCGCGACGCCTCCCTGCAGCCGGCTCGCCCCCTCCTCCTGCACCGAGGCGAGCTCGCGCGCGATGTCGATCGAGACCTGGTCGCGCAGCGGTGGCGCGCCGAGCCCGGCGCTCGAAGGCGCGGTGGCGCTGCTGCCGAAGGAGACCTGGCGCAGGAAAGGGTTGGGCGCGGCGAGGCCGGCCGCCTCCGCACCGCCGCCCGCCGCCTGGCCGAGCTGGATGCGGCGCAGCTCCTGCGCCTCGCGCAGCGCCCGCATCGCCCGCCGGTCATTGCCCGAGGCACGGGCGATGCGCGCCTCCATCAGCTTCACCCGCGCATCCATCGGATGCAGGGCGAGCGCCTCCTCCAGCAGCGATTCCGCCCGCGCCCGGTCGCCGGCGAGGATCGCGGCATCGGCCGCGGTCATCCGCGCCTCGAGGTTGCGCGGGTCGCGCGCCAACACCGCCTCGGCGATGCGCCGCGCCTCCTCCGGCTGCCGCGCGCCGTTGTGCAGCCGCGCCAGGGCGAGGCGGATGCTGGGATTCTCCGGATCGGCGGCGAGCAGCGGGGTGAGCTGGTCATAGGCCTGCGCCTGCTGGCCCTCCTCGTTCAGCCGGTCGGCGGTGCGGATGGCGCTGCCCGCCCGCAGCGCGGCGAGCTCGCGCCGCTGCTCCGCGGTCAGTCGCGGATCGGCGCCGAGCAGCCGCGCCTGGGTCTCCGCCTCGGCGCTGTTGCCGGCGGCGAGCAGGGCGCCGGCGATCGCCAGCCGCGCCGTCGGCGAGGCATCGGCATTTACCGCGAGCGCCAGCCGGGCGGCCTCCGCCGCGCCATTGGCATTCCCGGTCGCGCCGAAGGCGCGGATGACCGCGGCGGCGGTGGCGCCGCTCGGGTCGCGCCGGCTGGCCATCGCCAGCAGGCGCTGGCGGATCTCCGGGCTGCGCAGCGCGTCGGCGGATCCGGCGACCTGCTGCACCTCGTCGACGGTGCGGGCGCGGGCGAGCAGGGCGTTCATCGCCGCCGAGCGTTGTCCGGCCGGCACCCGGCCGAGCAGGGCCACGACATCGCCGCTGCGCCCCTGCTCCTCGGCGAGCAGCGCCGCGGCATGCAGCGAATCGGCATCCGCGCGGCCGGCGAGCCGGTCCTCCACCAGCGACCGCGCCGCGGCGGCCTCGCCCTGGCGCGTCATGATCCGCGCCAGGTCGAGCCGTACCCAAGGGTTGCCCGGCTCGGCCTCCATGGCCTGGCGCAGCAGCGCCGCCTTGTCGGCGAGGTCGGTGGTGCGTTCGGCGCTGGCGCGCAGCGAGGCGGCCCGCGCCGCGCCGGGGCTGGCGGGGCCGCTTGGCGGCCGCAGCCGATCGGCCTCGGCGACCCGGCCCTGGGCGCGGAGCGCGCGCTGCAGCCCGGCCGTGGCGGCGCCGAAATCCGGCCGCCGGGTCAGGGCGGCGCGGAAGCGGGTCTCGGCGGCCGTGGCGTCGCCGCGGCGCAGCAGCACCTCGCCGAGCAGCGCCTCGGCATCGGCGCGGTCCGGCACCTCGCGGCCGATCGCCTCGCGCAGCGCCTTCTCCGCCGCGTCGAGATCGTTGCGGGCAAGCGCGGCGCGGCCCTCCTGCAGGCCGACTGCGTAGCTCGCGCCATCCAGCGCCGCGCCCCAATGCAGCCGCTGCTCCGGCGCGATGGCCAAGGCGCGCTCGATCAGGGTCTTCGCCTCGGCGGCGCGGCCCTCGCGCAGCCGCACCACGCCGAGACCGGCGAGGGCATCGGCATCCTCGGGCTTCACCGCCAGGGCGTCGGCGAAGCCGCGCTCGGCCTCGCGCAGCCGGTTGCCGTTCAGCTCCTCGAAGCCGCGGATGCGCGCCTGGTCGCCCTGGGTGATGGCCGGGCGAGCCTCGCGCAGCTCGGCGAGGCGGCGGCGCATCGCATCATCCTCGGGGAAGCGGGCGAGGAAGGCCTCGACCGCTGGCCGCGCGGCCGGGTCGGTGCCCTGCCAGAGCACCGCCTGCCGCCAGGCGCGGGTCGCCGCCTCGGCCAGCTCCGGCCGGTCGGCGAGGGTGCGCAGCCGCTCGATCCCCTCGGCGCGGCTGCCGGCGCGGTAGGTCAGCACCTCGGCCAGGGCGAGCTGCAGCCGGGCATCATTGGGCGAGCGCGCGGCGAGGGCGGTCAGCCGGTTGCGCGCCTCCTCGAAGCCGGCCGGCGTGCCGGCCAGGGTCTGGTAGTACTCGACCGCATTCTCGGGCGGCGGCCCCTCGGCACCGAAGATCGTCCGGTAGCGGGCGACGGCATCGGCGGCGCGGCCGTCGCGGCCGAGGCGCCGCGCCTCGGCCAGCGCCGCCGGGTCGATGCGGTTGGCGCGCAGCGCGGCCTCGACCTCGGCGAGGCGCGGATCGGCCGCGTCGCGCTGCCGGAGCCGGGCGAGATAGCCGCCGGCGCGCTGGGCATTGCCCATGCGGGCGGCCGCCCGCGCCGCGCCGGCCAGCGCCGCGGCATTGTCGGGCGCGACGGCGAGCACGCGCTCATAGCCGCCAAGGGCCATGTCGAAGCGGCTCTGCTCCTGCCAGAACTCCGCCTGGCGCAGCAGGGTGGCGACGGCCCCGCCCTGGGCATGGGCCGCCGCGGGGCCGAGGCCAAGCGCGGTGGAGAGCGCGGCGGCGGCGAGGTGGCCGCGGCCAGGGGGACGGCCCGGCGGGCGGCCAGGCGGGCGAGGCGGCATCAGATCTTCCCCCGCAGGCGAAGGATGGCGCGCCGGCGGAGCGCCGCATGCACGGTCAGGCCCAGCAGCAGCCCGCTCGCCAGCAGGAGCAGCATCAGGCGGAACGGGCTGTTGCCGAACCAGCGCTGCGGCCAGAGCCAGAAGGGGAGGGCGCCCGAGTCATAGGTCGGGCCGGTGCGGAAGCTGGCGATCTGGTCGCCGTTCAGCAGCGCCAGGTCGCCCTGGATGCGGGGCAGTTGCGCCGGGTCGCGCAGCACGGCGACCATGGCCTCCACCGCCGCCGGGGTGGCGCCGGTGACGACGAGCAGCGACTTGCCCGGCTGCAATGGCGATTCCAGGCCCATCAGCGTGCCCATGCCCTCATGCGCATGGGCGAGCATGGCGGAGGCGCTGACCCGCTCGGCCCGCGAGGGGCCGCCGAGGACGATGGCGCGCGCGGTCTGCAGCGCATCCGGCACGGTGACGGTCAGCCGCTCGCCCTCCAGCCGCACCGCGGTGTCGCGCAGCAGCGGGCGCAGCGCGCCGAGCTGGCCGAGCGCGCCGATGGCGATCAGCTCGCGCGTCGCCACCTGCTGCATCTGGCTGGCGCTGGCCACCGCGATCCCGGTCGCCGGGATGCCGACCTGGGTGGCGAGCTGGCCGACGAGGTTGAGGAAGGCCGAGATCTCCACCGGGTTCGGCCGGTCCGGCAGGATGAAGCCGGTGTCGGAGAGATCGGCGAGGCGGGTGTAGGGGAAGCCGGCGCTGGCGAAATGCGCGAGGTTTGGCAGACGCGCGAAGCGATGCGCGCGCGAGAGGTCGATGGTGCTCTCCGGGTCGATGCTGGCGCGGATGTCGCCGGGCGTCGCGCCGCATTCGCCCCGGCTGAGCGGCCGCATGTCGAAGCGGAGCTGCAGCTCGTTCTGGCCGAAGACGAGATAGGGCGGCAGGCCGAGATGCCCGCTGGCGGCGCCGGCATCGGCGCTGGCCTGCGACATCAGCCAGCGCCAGGGGGACCAGCCCGCCGTGTCGGCCAGCCGGAAGCTGCGCAGGTAGGTGTCGCCGATGGAGACGTCGAGCCGCGCCGCGGCGAGGTCGATGACCGGCGCAGGCGGGTTGCGGAAGGCGATGTCGACGCCGAGCGGGCGGTTGCGGAAGGTGACGAGGTCGGGCGCGGTGCGGAAGGGGATGCGGACCGGGCCGGGCGCATAGCCCGAGGCCTGCAGTTCGCCGGCCGAGACCAGCTCGCCGAAGCGCACCGGGCGGTCGGTGCGGATCCAGCGGGGCGCGTCATAGGGATGGCGGGCGGCGAGGCGCGGCGCCTCGACCTGGGCGATCGGCCCGGCCAGCGTGCCGCGGCCGGCGACGAGGGCGAGCGCCGCGGCGGCCGTCTCGGCGCCGTTGCGGCCGGCGACGACGAGCAGCGTGCCCATCGGGTCGTTCGGATTGGCCAGCAGGGCCAGCGTCGGGCCGTCGATGCGGGGCATCGTCAGCCCGGCCGGCTCCTGGCCGGTGCCGGAGAGGAGCAGCAGCGCATCGCCGCGCTCGGGCAGGTCGTTGCGCACCGGGAAGCGGGCGCCGCGGTAGTCGGCGAGCTGCGCGAACCAGGAGGTGGCGATCGCCGCCGCGCGCAGCGCCGGGGTGCCGGGCTCGGCCGGCAGCACCACCGGCAGGGTCAGCGGCTCATGCGTCACCCGGGGATCGAAGAGCGGCTGCGGCAGCCGCGCCAGGTCGCGCACCGGCGGCAGCCGCTCGATGGTGAGCTGCAGGGTCGACTGGTCCGAGATATTGGCCCAGAGCAGCCCGGAGAGCGGGTCGTTGCACTCCGTCGTGTAGCGGCCGGCGAAGCGGAAATTCAGCCGGTTTGTCTCGGCGAAGAAGAGCGGGTTGAGGGGGAATTCGAGCGGCCCGAAGCTCGCCTGCGCCGGGTTCGGCCGAATCGAGCCGACCACCTGCTCGTTCAGCGTGATGGCGACCTCGCTCTGCCCGGGCAGCAGGGCGGGCGAGGCGCCGCCGATGACGACGAGCCGGGCATCGCTCACCACCTCCTCGGCGCGCAGGCCGAACAGCAGGCCCTGCAGGTCGGAGATGCCGCGCAGCTGCATCGGGCCGCGCAGGCCGAGCTGGTTGAGGCGCAGCGTCACCTGCCGCGCCTGGTCGCGCAGCGCCGCGGCGGCGGGCGGCTCGGCGCCGGGCGGCGATGGTTGCTGCGCCGCCGCGGCGGCGGGAAGGGCGAGGCAGAGCAGCAGCGCCGCCGCCTTGCCGGCGGCCGGGCTCATCCGGCTCGCCCGGTCCAGGCGCGGCTGGAGGATGTCGGACATGCGATCCCTGGTCTCGGTTTGGGTGGGCTTTCCGGCGGGGGCGTTGCGGCGCAGGTCGAAGCGGAGGCCGCCGCTGAAGACGTTGAAGGTGCTGGCGACCACGGCCCGCAGGGCGCGCAGCGGCCGGTCGAGCGGGAAGGCATCCCAGCCCAGCCAGGCATCGGCGCGGCCGAAGACCGTGCGCACGATGGCGGCCTCGTCGGCGAGCGAGGCAGGGGTGAAGATCAGGTGCACCGCCTCACCCTCCCACTTCACCACCTTGGCCGGCACGCTCACCTGCTCGGTCGGCAGCACGAAGCGGGCCTGGAGCTGGTCGCCGTCCCGCAGCCCGGTCGGGCGCAGGGCGGTGAGCGCGCCGCCGCCGAGCGAGAGGTCGCTCGTCATCGCCTCGACCTCGCGGCCGTCAGGCAGCTGCAGCACCGCGGGCAGGATGGCGGGCACGCGGGCGTTCTCGCGCAGCTGCGCGCGCTCGCGGCCGACGGCGATGCTGGCGAGCAGCGGCACCAGGCAGAGCGCCGCCCAGATCGAGTTCAGCAGGTAGGCCTGGAACTGCAGCGTGTTGGAGCCGCTGGTCAGGGTGCCGTGGATGCCAATGGCGAGGCCGCAGCCGAGCAGCGCCGCCATGATCAGGTTCGGCAGCACCGCGCGGAAGTCGAGATAGCCGTTGGCGATGGTCCCGCCCTTGGCGGTAACGTTGAACTTACCCTTGCGCGGCGAGAGCAGCGTCATGATCGTCACCGGCAGCAGGTGCACCGCGAGCGAGGTCTCGTAGATCTCGCTCCAGAAGGAATGGCGGGTGTTGCCGGTGATGCGGCTGTTGGTGACGATGGAATGCACCATGTGCGGGCCGGCATAGGCGAGGATCGCCAGCGGCGAGGCGGCGATGATGTTCACGCCGAGCAGCAGGTAGGCGAGCGGCGAGGTGAGGAAGATCAGGCGCGGCAGGCTGAACAGGAAGCTGCTCGCCGCCATGAAGTAGCAGAGCCGCTGCCAGAGGGTGAGGCCGGAGGCGAGGAGCGGGTTCTCGATCCGCAGGATCTGGATCATGCCGCGCGCCCAGCGCATGCGCTGGCCGATATGCAGCATCAGCCGCTCCGTCGCCAGGCCGGCGGCGAGCGGCAGGCGCAGATAGGCGGTGCGCCAGCCGAGGCGCTGCATGCGCAGCGCGCAATGCGCGTCCTCGGTCACCGTCTCCGTCGGCACGCCGCCCACCTGCTCCAGCGCGGTGCGGCGGATGACGGCGCAGGAGCCACAGAAGAAGGAGGCGTTCCAGAGGTCGTTGCCCTGCTGCACGCGGCCGTAGAAGAGCAGCCCCTCGTTCGGCACCTTGCGGCCGTTGGCGAGGTTCCGCTCGAAGGGGTCGGGCGAGTAGAAGTGGTGCGGCGTCTGCAGCATGCAAATCTTCGGGTCGCGCACCAACCAGCCCACCGTCATCTGCAGGAAGGCACGCGTCGGGATGTGGTCGCAGTCGAAGATCGTCACGAATTCGCCGCGCGTCAGCTTCAGCGCGTGGTTGATGTTGCCGGCCTTGGCGCCCTTGTTGTCGGGCCGCACGATGTAGCCGGCGCCGGCCGCGGCGGCGAAGGCGCGGAATTCTGGCCGCCGGCCGTCATCGAGGATGTAGACCTTCAGCTTGTGCCGCGGCCAGTCCATCGCCAGGGCCGCCAGCACCGTCGGCCGCACCAGGTCCAGCGCCTCGTTGTAGGTCGGGATGTAGACGTCGATCTCCGGCCAGCTCTCGGGATCGGTGGGCAGCGGCACCGGCTTGCGGTCGAGCGGATGCACCGTCTGCAGGTAGCCGAGCGCCAGGGTGACGACCGCATAGGTCTCGGCGAGGAAGAGGCCGCTGCCGAGCAGCACCTGCAGCGGCGTCTCGAATTCCAGCGTCTCGGTCAGCCGCCAGACCAGGTAGCGCACCGAGACGATGCAGGAGATGGCCGCGAGGAAGAGGGTGACGCGCCGGCCCGGCAGGCGGCCGACCAGCAGCAGGGTGGCGATGCCGGCCAGCGCGAAGGCGCCCTGCTGCCAGGGCGAGAGCGGCACGATGACGATGACCGCCGCCAGCAGCAGGCCGGCGATGGCGGCGAGGGCATCCAGCGGCCGCAGGCGCGGCGCGCCCGGGCGGAAGCCCGAACGCGGCCCCGGTCGACGGGAGCGCCGCAGCGCCCGCCATCCGCGCGCCCGGCTCACGACACCACCTGGAAGCGCTGGCCGGCCTCGGCGGCGCCCTGCGGCCGCGGCGCCGGAAGGCTGGCGAGGAGGGCGGCGGCGAGCACCCGCATGTCCTCGAGCGCCGGGCTGGTCTCGGCCTCCTCTCCCGCCAGGGCGGCGAGCGGCTGGCGCTCGGCCAGGGCGCGGGGCACCCGCCGGTCGCGCGCCACGGCGCCGATGAGCCGGATGCCGAGGGCCTGGTCGGCGCAGCCGAGCACGGCGGCGGAGAGCGGATCCTCTGCCTCCACCTGGTTCAGCACCACCTGCACGCGGGCATTGCGCAGGGCGGCGACGGTGCCGCGGCCGAAATACTCGCCGGCGGCGAGCCGGGGCAGCAGCGCGGCGCTCGCGGCATCGGCGAGCAGCACGACGAGCACGGTCTGCGCCATTCCGGCGAGGATGTGCAGGGCGGTGGAGGGGCCGGGCGGCAGGTCGGCGAGCACGACCAGCGTGGGATCGGCCAGCATCTCCTGCAGCGGGGCCGCGAGCAGGGCGGGGGACTGGTCGAGCGCCTGCGTGACGCCGAGTGCCGCCCGCATATCGGCGGCGCCGTAGGGCAGCAGCAGGACGCCGCCGGCGGTCTCGACCATGGTCTCCCGCCAGTCCGTGCCCTGGGCGAGGCCGGAGACGAAGCCAGGCTCATAGTCGAGCGGCACGCCGAGATGCAGGCGCAGCGCGTTCTGCGGGTCGAAGTCGATGGCGAGCACGCGGTGGCCATGCCGCTGCAGCAGCGTGGCGATGTTGGCGCAGAGCGTGGTCTTGCCGACGCCGCCCTTGGGCGAGGCGAAGCAGATCAGCGGCACGGGGCGTTCTCCGGGGCGGGGCGGCGGGTCACTGGCCGGGCTTGTCCTGCGGCGCGGCGGCGCGGTGGCGGGCGACCGCCTGCATCACCTCCTCGAGCAGGCCATGGCCGAGTGGCGGCGGCGGGAGAGGTGGCGGTGGGGCGGGCGGGCGTGCCGGCAGCGGTCGCGCCGCGGGCGGGCGCAGCGCGGCGAGCGTCTCCGCCAGCATCCCGGACCGCGGCGCGGCGACGGGCGGCGGCGCGGGCATGGCCGGCTCGGCCAGGATGTGGGCGAGGGCGGGGAGCGGCGCCGGGGCGGCAATGGGCGGCACGGCTGGCTCTGGCGCGGCCGGCGGCGGCTCGTCCGGCGGCGCCGGCGCGGCCGCTTCCGCCGGCAGGTGCAGCGCCGAGACCACCTCCTCGAAGGGGAAGCTGACATAGGCGAAGCGGCGCAGCCCCAGCCGGCCGAGCACCGCGGCGATATCAGGCTCCTGATCCATGCGAGCGGTTCCTTCCCGGCGCAGGCCGTGTTGCGGCCACGGCCGGACGGTCTCCGCCGCATGGGCCGGAAACCGGTCCGATCGAGCCATCAACCTGAACGGTTGTATCCTGACATTTAATACCACAAATTGGCTGAGGATTTCATGTTTTGATAAAATTTAGTGAGGAATAAAAAGCTTTAAGTTGATGTTCCTGGCGCGGTTGGAGGCGCTGGCTGCCTCCCCCGCGCCTCAGCCGCCCGCGTGCCGGGCGACGTAATCCACGAAGGCCTGCACCCGCGGCAGCCGATGCCGGCCGGGGGCTGTGACCGCCCAGACCGGTACCTCCTCGGAGACGTGCTCGGCCTCGAACAGCGCCACCAGCCTCCCCTCGGCGATGTCGCGGGCGACGATGAAGGCGCTCACCCGGATGATGCCGAGCCCGGCCAGCGCCATGTCGCGCAGCGCCTCGGCGCTGTCGGTGGTGGCGATGCCGCGCACCGTCAGGCTCTGCAGGCCGGAGGCGGTGCGGAAGGGCCAGACGGTCAGCCGCGCCCCGCCGCGCAGTACCAGGCAGTCATGCGCGAGCAGCGCCTCCGGCGTCGCCGGCCGGCCGCGCCGGGCGAGATAGGCCGGCGCGGCGCAGACCACCCGCCGGCTCTCGGCGATCCGCCGCGCGAGCAGCGAGGAATCGCCCAGCGCCCCGGTGCGCAGCAGCACGTCCACCTGCTCCGCCACGAGATCGACCCGCCGGTCGGTCACGGTCAGGTCGAGGGTGATGGCCGGGTAGCGGGCGAAGAAGTCCGGCAGCAGCGGGATCAGCCGGTGCCGGGCGAAGGCGGTGCCGGTATTAACCCGCAGCAGGCCGCTCGGCCGGCCGCGGCAGGCGGTCACGTCCTGCTCGGCGGCCTCGATGAGCGAGAGGATGTCGCGCGACCGCGCCAGGTAGATCTCGCCCTCCGGCGTCAGGCCGAGCCGGCGGGTGGTGCGGGTGAGCAGGCGGACGCCGAGCCGCGCCTCGAGCCGGGTGAGCTGCTTCGACATGGCCGAGGCGGTGAGGCCGAGATCGCGTGCGGCGGCGGCGAGGCTGCCGGTCTCGACGATCCGGAGGAAGGCGGCCATGTCGGAGGGTTGGCTCAAGGCTGACGCCTCCATTGCTGACGATGGGTCACGAGTATCGGTCCATCTTGCCGGATTATCGCCGCGCGCGACCAGATCCACCTTGACCCCAGGAAGGCCGGCGACCGTCGCGTCGCCGCCGAGAGGGTCAGACGATGCACATCACCCGCGTGACCGCACCCGCCATCCCGGACCTCGCCTCGCGCCTCGCCCCGGGGCCGCGCCCGCAGCCCCGCACCCCCCATTGGCTGGCCTGGCTGGAGGCGCGGCTGGCCCGTCGGGCCGAGCGCCGGCAGCTCCTCGCCCTCGAGCCGCGGGAGCTGCGCGATATCGGCCTCACCCCGGCCGAGGCCTGGGCGCTGGCCCGCGCCCCGCGCCGGCGCTGAGACGCCCGCCGCATTGCTTGCCACGACACGGAGGATACCCGTCATGAGCCTCGACCTTGCCGAAGCTCCCCTCGCCACCCGGCCGCCCGCCACCATCGAGGCGGAGCTGAACTATCTCGGTCCGGTGGAGGGCCGCCCCTACACCTACACCTTCGAGCCGCCGGAGGGCCGGCCGCGCAGCAATATCGGCATCGCGCCGCACCGGGTGGCGATCCGCGACCTGCGGCCGCTCGCCGCCACCGCCTCGGTCGACCGCGAGGGCTTCGCGGTGGCACGCGGCGCTAGCGCGCTGCGCGACTTCAGCGACGAGGCGGCGATCCGCGCCGTCTACTACCCGGAGAGCGCCCGCATCCTGCAAGCGGCGACCGGCGCCGCGCGGGTGCATATCTTCGACCACACCATCCGCCGCCGAATCTCCGGCGCCGAGGATCGCGGCGCGGTGCCACGCCAGCCGGTCTCGCGCGTGCATGTGGACCATACCGAGCGGTCCGGGCCGCAGCGGGTGCGCGACCTGCTCGGCGAGGAAGCGGAGGCGCTGCTGCGCGGCCGGGTGCAGATCGTCAATCTCTGGCGGCCGCTGGCCGGGCCGGTGCGGGACATGCCGCTCGCGGTCGCCGATGCCCGCACCGCCGCGCCGGCGGATTTCGTGGCGAGCGACCTGATCTACCGTAACCGCGTCGGCGAGACCTACCAGGTGCGCTTCAGCCCGGCGCATCGCTGGTACTGGCTGCCGGAGATGATGCCGGAGGAGGCGCTGCTGCTGAAATGCTACGACAGCCGGCGCGACGGGGTGGCGCGCTTCGCGCCGCACACCGCCTTCGCCGACCCGACCGCGCCGGCGGACGCGCCGCCGCGGCAGAGCATCGAGATCCGCGCGCTGCTCTTCCATCCGGCGTAAGGGCGGGGGCCAGGGCGGGCACCTCGCCTTCTCTCAGCCGAGGCCACGCAGGGCGGTGCGGAGGTCATCCGCCCCGCAGCCCTGCAGCCCGGCCTCGATCGCGGCATGGGTGGCGCGCCAGATCGGCAGCGCCGCGGCCAGCCGGGCATGGCCGGCCGCGGTGAGGCGAAGCTGGCGGTTGCGCCGGTCGGCCGGATCGGGCGCGACCGAGACGAGGCCCTGCCGCTCCAGCGGCTTCAGCGCCGCGGTCAGGGTGGTGCGGTCCATCGCCAGCAGCCGCGCGACGGGCGCCATGGTCGCCGCCTCCGGCCGGTTGAGCGCCATCAGCAGCGAGAATTGCCCGTTGGTCAGCCCCGCCGGCCGCAGCGCCTCGTCGAAGCGGCGCGCCAGCGCGCGCGCGGCGCGCTGCACATGCAGGCAGAGGCAGGTATCGCGCACGGCGAGGGTGGTCTCGAAGGGGATCGGCTCGATGGCGGCGCGGCTTGACATGCGGCAAGTTACGTTGATATCAACCTGTTCGTCAAGGCGGCGCCGGGCCGCCGGGACAAGGAGAGGAAACTGTCGCATGCCCTATGTGGAAGGCTTCGTGCTCGCCGTGCCGGACGACAAGAAGGAGGTCTTTCTCCAACAGGCCGCCGCGGCGGCGCCGATTTTCAAGGAGTTCGGCGCGACGCGCGTGGTGGAGTGCTGGGGCGACGACGTCCCCGAGGGCAAGCGCACGGATTTCCGCCGGGCGGTGCAGGCCGAGCCGGGCGAGGTCGCGGTTTTCAGCTGGGTCGAGTATCCGTCGAAGGAGGTGCGCGACGCCGCCAACCAGCGCATCCGCAGCGATCCCCGGATGCAGGCGATCGGTGAGAAGATGCCCTTCGACGGCCGCCGCATGATCTTCGGCGGGTTCGTGCCGATCCTCGACGTCTGAGCCGGAAGGCGCGTCCATGGCGAACCCGCATGGCGACTTCATCTGGTACGAGCTGCTGACACCCGACCCCGACGGCGGCGCCGCCTTCTACGGCGCCGTGCTCGGCTGGCAGGCGGCGCCGGTCGAGGGATCGCCCATCGGCTACCGCCTTTTCGGCAGCGGCGAGACGATGGTCGCCGGGCTGCTTTCCATCCCCCGCGCGGGCGGGGAGGGGATGCGGCCGGGCTGGCTCGGCTATGTCGGCGTCGAGGATGTCGACCGGGCCGCCGCCGCGGTGCTGCGGGCGGGCGGCGCGCAGCATGTCCCGCCCACCGACATCCCGGGCGTCGGCCGCTTCGCCCTGGTCGCCGATCCCCAGGGTGTTTCCTTCTACCTGATGCGCGGCGCCAGCGCCGGGACCAGCGCCGCCTTCGCGCCGGGCCGGCCGGGGCATTGCCAATGGAACGAGCTTGCGACGCCCGATCCGGCTGCGGCACTCGGCTTCTACGGCGCGCAATTCGGCTGGCGGCCGGGCGATGCCATGCCGATGGGCGAGATCGGCGAGTACCGCTTCCTGGTCCAGGGCGGCCAGGTGATCGGCGCGGTGATGCCGCGCCTGCCGCAGGCGCCGGCAGGCTGGCGGTTCTATTTCGGCGTGGCGGATATCGACGCTGCGGCCGCGACCGTCGCCGCGCAGGGCGGCAGCCTCCAGCTTGGACCGGTGGAGGTGCCGGGCGGTCAGTTCATCCTTCAGGGACGGGATCCGCAGGGCGCGGATTTCAGCCTGGTCGGGCCGCGCCTGGGCACCGGCTGACCGGCGCGCCCGCCAGGGAGGGAGGGCGGCAACGTCCCCCTCTCGCCGGCGTTCGGGTTGGGCGGCCGGCCTGGTGGAGCTGCCATCCTCCGTGCCTGGCCTGCCGGCTGTCGCGGCGCGGTGAAAAGGCTGAAGGGCCTGTGATGACGACGCACGGTTTTGTTGGGAGATCGTAATGCCCGGACCGGTTTAACTCCGTCTAGAGGAAGCCCGGCGCATCCGTGGAGCCCCCGGCTCCGGAGACTCCCGCGCTGGACGGCCTGCATGACGTTGCGAGAGGCGCCCCCTGTGATGTTCAAGCATCTTGTCGTCGCCACGAACCTGCATCCGGGCCAGCCGCACTTTTTCGTCGGCTACAAGGATGACGGCGAGTACACCGAGGTCATCTGGACCAACGATAGCTGGCAGGCGCGCTGGTTCGACGCCGCCGATGCGCAGACCGAGGCGCAGCTGCTGCTGATGCTCTGCCCGAACTACACGATCGAGGCGCAGCAGGTGAGCAGCGCCGGCGCGGCGCGCTGACCGCGCGACAAGGCCGGGCCGGCGCGCCGCCCGCCCGATCCGGCGCCACGGCCGGGCGGGACCTGCCGGGCCGCGCACGGGCGCGCGCCTTGGCCCTTCCGGTCTCGCCATGCCCGCCGCGCTTGCCGGGGACCGTCCTTCCTTCCTAGCGTCTCCCGAGGGGAAACGAACCAGGAAGCGACGCCATCATGGAATTCGGCATCGGCATACCAACCTCGAGCGAATCGTGGCGGCTCGCCCAGCGGGCCGAGGAACTCGGCTTCACCCATGCCTGGTTCTACGACACGCAGATGATCACGGCGGACTGCTTCGTCGCCATGGGGGCGGCGGCGATGAAGACCAGCCGCATCCGCCTCGGCACCGGGGTGCTGGTGCCGTCGAACCGCATCGCCGCGGTCACCGCCAATGCCTTCGCGACGCTGAACGGGTTGGCGCCGGGGCGCATCGACTTCGGCGTCGGCACCGGCTTCTCGGCCCGCCGCGCCATGGGGCTCGGCGCGATCAGGCTGGCCGAGCTCGAGGACTACATCCGCGTCGTCTACGAGCTCCTCGCCGAAAGGACGGTCGAGACCGTCATCGAGGGCAAGCCGCGCAAGATCCGCTTCCTCAATCCGGATGCCGGGCTGTTCAATCTCAAGGATCCCATCCGGCTGCACCTGTCCGCCTATGGGCCGAAGTCGCGGGCCATGGTCGGGCGGCTCGGCGCCGCCTGGAAGACCTTCATCGCCGACCTGCCTGGTGGCCTCGCGGCCATCGAGGAGATGCAGCGGGCCTGGGGCGCCGCGGGACGCGCGGCGGAGGATCTCTATGCCACGGCCTGGGTCTGCGGCTGCGTGCTGCAGCCGGGCGAGCCGGCGGATTCGCCGCGCGCGATGCGCCAGGCCGGGCCGCGCGCCGCCGTGCTGCTGCACCGCGCCGCCGATCTGGACATGGAGGGATGGAAGAACTCCTCCGAGGTCCCGCCCTCGACGCAGGCGAGCATCGACGGCTATGTCGAGGTCGCGCGCGGCTTCGAGCCCGCCGATGCGCGCTACCTGATGAACCATCGCGGGCATTTCCTCTTCGTGAAGCCGGAGGAACGGCCCTTCGTCACTGCCGAGCTGATCCGCCGGACCACCTTCACCGCACCCGAGCAGGAGCTGACGCAGCGCGTCGAGGCGCTGCGCGATGCGGGCTGGAAGCAGCTCGTCTTCCCCATCACGCCGGGGGAGGAGGATGCCATCGAGGACTGGGCCCGGATCGCGCGCGCTTTCTGCTGATACGGGCGGCCATTGATGGTGATCCATCAATGGCCACCATCCTTGCCCCTCGAGCTGCGCGGCAAGCCGGTCGTCGTCCGGGGCAACATCCTCAACATCGCCAATCCTGGCTGCTGGACGGCGGCGAACCCCACCTATGGCCTCTCGCTGGGCGTTCCCCGAACCTTCCTGCTCTCCACCAGCTTCGACTTTTGAGCTGCATGGCCCGGCAGCCGCCGGTCCTGCACCGATGCCGGGCCGACCTAGCGGCATCCGGCGTCATGACGCACACTCCCCGCGAAACCGGCGGAGGTCCATCATGAAGCGTCGCTCTCTCCTGGCCCTGGCGGCCGGCGCGTCGTCATCGACACTCGCGCGGCCCGGCGTCCTGCGGGCCCAGGGAACCACCGGCGCGTCGAGCGTGCTGCGCTTCGTGCCCCAATCCGACCTGACGCTGCTCGACCCCGTCTTCAACACGGCGCTCGTGACGCGCAATCACGGCATGATGGTCTACGACCAGCTCTACGGGCTGGATGCCAGCTACGTCGCCCGGCCCCAGCTGGTCGACGGCCATGTCATCGAGGATGACGGCCGCACCTGGCGCATCACCCTGCGCGAAGGCCCGACCTTCCATGACGGCACGCCGATCCTGGCCCGCGACGCCGTCGCCAGCATCGACCGCTGGACCAAGGCCGATGTGCTCGGGCAGAACATCCGCGCCATCACCAACGAGATGGTGGTGGTCTCCGACCGCGTCTTCCTGGTGAAGCTGAAGACGCCCTTCCCGCTGTTGGCCACCGCCCTGGCCAAGCCATCCTCCTATTGCCCGGTGATGCAGGAGCGCTTCGCCAGGAACCCGCCTTCCGTCCAGGTGACGGAGATCGTCGGCAGCGGCCCGTTCCGCTGGATCGCGGGCGAGCGCATGACGGGCTCCCGCGCGGTGTATGAGCGCTTCGCCGGCTACAAGCCGCGCAACGAGCCGGTGAGCTTCCTGGCCGGCGGCAAGGTGGCGCGGGTCGATCGCGTCGAGTGGCACACCATCCCCGACGCCGCGACGGCCGGCGCGGCGTTGCAGCAGGGCGAGGTGGACTGGTGGGAGGTGCCGACCGCCGACCTCGTGCCGCGGCTGAAGCGCGTGCGAAACCTGCGGGTGGAGGTGAAGGACAAGGCCGGGTTGATGGGCATGATCCGCTTCAACCACCTGCAGCCGCCCTTCGACAATCCGGCGATCCGCCGCGCCTTCCTGCCCGCCATCAACCAGACCGACTACATGACGGCGGTGATGGGCGACGACCGGACGCTCTGGAACGACCGCTGCGGCTTCTTCCTGCCCGGCACCGCGCTGGCGACCGAAGCGGGGCTGGAGACGATGGCCGGGGCGCCCGACTACGACAAGGTCAAGCGCAACCTCGAGGCGGCGGGCTACAAGGGCGAGAAGGTGGTGCTCGCCGTGCCGACCGACCTCACCTCGCTGAATGCGATGAGCGAGATCGCCGGCGACATGTTCCGCCGGACCGGCATCAACCTCGATTACCAGGCCTCCGACTGGGGCTCGGTCGCAACCCGCGTGATGAACAACCGGGACGGGCTGGACAAGGGCGGCTGGAGCGCCTGGTGCAACTACATCCCCGGCATCATCGCGCTGAACCCGGCGACGCAATCCTATGTCCGCGGGCCGGGCAGGGGCGGCACCTCCGGCTGGCCCGACCTGCCGAAGATCGAGGCGCTGCGCGACCAGTTCCTGGCCGCCGAGGGCCTGGCCGAGCAGAAGCGGATCACCGAGCAGATCCAGCTCCAGGCCTTCCAGGACATCCCCTACCTGCCGACCGGCGCCTACACCCCGCCCACCGCCTTCCGCAGCAATGTCACCGGAATCGTCGAAGGCTTCCCGCTGTTCTTCAACCTGCAGAAATCCTGACGCGATGCCGCTCTACGACGACCCGACCGCCCGGCCCGACAGCACCGTCAATGTCGGCCCGCGTGTCATCTACCCGACCTCCGGCGACCACCACTGGCAGGAGATGCGCCCCTTCGAGGCGCCGCGCGGGGACCCCGACTGGCATGAGATCCATGTCTATACCGACGCCATCTCCTACGCGCCGGGCGAGACGGTGTGCTTCCACGGCAGCACCAATGCCGAGCGCTGGAGGATCGAGGTGGTGCGCGACGGGCTGCATCCCGCGCCGGTGCACCGGGAGGAGGGCTTGCCGGGCAGAGCCACGCCCATGCCCGCCGACGCCTATGAAGCCGGCTGCGGCTGGCCGGTGCTGCATCGCTGGACGCTGCCCGAGGACCTGCCCTCGGGCTTCTACCTGGTCGAATCCAGCGTCGCCCGGCGGCAGGGCGGCCGCTTCGTGCAGCACCATTTCTTCGTCGTCCGCCCGGCGCCCGGCGCGAAGCCGGGGCGGCTGCTGCACATCCTCCCGACCTGCACCTACACCGCCTATAACGACTGGGGCGGCGCCAACCACTATGGCGGCAGCCACGGCCCCGGGCGCAACGCCATGTCGCCGCTGCTCAGCCTGCAGCGGCCCTGGACCCGCGGGCTGGTGAAGCTGCCGGAGAACGCGCCGCGCATCTGCGCCACCCTCGCCGAGCCGATGACGCCGCTGCGCTACGACTTCAAGGAATGGTCCTACGCCAACGGCTTCAGCTACTACTACGCCGCGACGGGCTGGGCGCAGTACGACCGGCATTTCGTCCTCTGGGCGGAGGGCGAGGGCTATGCGCTCGACACCATCACCCAGACCGACCTGCATCTGCGGCCGGAGCTGCTGGACGGCTATGCCTGCGCCGTCATCGTCGGCCATGACGAGTACTGGACGCGGGAGATGCGCCTGGCCGTCGAGCGCTACGTGGAGCGCGGCGGCCATCTCGCCCGGTTCGGCGCCAACTTCACCTGGCAGGTCCGGCTGGAGGAGGAGGGGCGGCGCCAGGTCTGCTACAAGAGCAACGCCCCCAGGGCCGATCCCATCCGCGCGACCGGCGACGACGCGCGGCTCACCAGCGCCTGGGAGGACCGGCATGTCGGCTGGCCCGGCGCCAGCACGGTGGGGGTGAACGGGCTGGGCGGCGTCTATGCGAATTGGGGGCGCTTCACCCCGCGCGGCAGCCGTGGCTTCACCCTCTACCGGCCGGAGCACTGGGCCTTCGCCGGCACCGACCTGACCTATGGCGACGTCTTCGGGGCCGAGGCGCGCATCTTCGGCTACGAGGTCGATGGCGTCGACTACACCTTCCGCGACGGCCTGCCCTATCCGACGGGCAGGGACGGCACGCCGGAGACGGTGGAGATCCTGGCCATGACGCCGGCCGTGATGGCCGAGGCGCCGCTCGAGAGCTACACCCTGCGCGCCTATGTCGGCGCGCATGACTGGTACGAGAAGGCCGAGATGATCCACGGCGTCGCCGATGAGGCGACGCTGGCGAAGACCTATCGCGGCGCCGGCATGATGGTGTCCATGCGGCGCGGCGCGGGCGAGGTGCTGACCGCCGCGAGCTGCGAATGGGTGATGGGGCTGAAGCGCCGCTGCGCCTATACGCAGCGGATCACGCGCAACATCCTCGACCGCTTCGGGGCGGCCTCGCCGCCGGGCGCGGCGGCCGCCTGACGCGGCCCGGGCGGCGGGCCGGGCAGGCCCGCCACCGGCGCGATCAGGCTCCTTCGTGCAGCAGCGCCCAGACCCGCGGCGGCGTCAGCGGCATCTGCAGGCGGTCCGCCGCCGCGGCATGGCCGCCCCGCGCCAGCGCATCCGCCACCGCATTCACCAGCGCCGGCGTCGCGCCGATCGTGCCGAGCTCGCCGACGCCCTTCACCCCGAGCGGGTTGGTCGTGCAGGGGATGCTCTGGTCGAGCGCCGTCACATAGCCGGCGATCATGTCGGCGCGCGGCATGGCGTAGTCCATGAAGCTCGCCGAGAGCGGCTGGCCCGAGCCGGGGTCGTAGACGATCTGCTCGCAGAGCGCCTGGCCGAGGCCCTGCAGCGCGCCGCCGGCGATCTGTCCCTCGACGATCAGCGGGTTCACCACCCGGCCGGCATCATTGGCCGAGACATAGGAGAGGATCTCCACCTCGCCGGTATCGGGATCGATCTCCACCTCGCAGACATGCGTGCCGTTCGGCCAGGTGGGGCCGCCGACCGTGCTGGTGGAATCGATGAAGATGCGGCCCTCGGGCTGCTTCGCCGCCAGCTCGAACAGGCCGATGCCGCGATCCGTGCCGGCGACCTGGATGCGGCCGTCGCGGTATTCGAGATCGGCGGTCGCGGCCTCGAGCGCGTCCGAGGCCAGGTCCTTCGCCCGGTCCACCGTCCGGTCGGCGGCCACCTTCACCGCCGAGCCGGCGGTGAAGAGCGAGCGCGAGCCGGCGCTGCCGAAGCCGGTGCCGCGGTCGCTGTCGCCGAACACCACGCGGATCTTCTCGATCGGCACGCCGAAGACGTCGACCGCGAGCTGGGCATAGGAGGTGGCGATGCCCTGGCCCATGGCCTGGGTCGTCGCATAGACCTCGATCTCGCCCTCGCCCTTCACCGCGACCGTCACCCGCTCCTCGAAGGCGTTGCCGCCGGTCCATTCGAGGAAGGTGGCGATGCCCCGCCCGCGCAGCCGGCCGCGGGCGCGGGAGGCCTCGGCCCGCGCCGCGAAGCCGTCCCAGTCGGCGAGCGTCAGGCCCTGCTCCATCACCTGGCCGAAGCGGCCGCTGTCATAGGTCTGGCCCATGGCATTGGTGTAGGGCATCAGCGCCGGGTCGATCAGGTTGCGCCGCCGGAGCTCGGCCGGGTCGAGCCGCATCTGCCGCGCCGCCGTGTCCATCAGCCGCTCGATCAGGTAGATCGCCTCCGGCCGCCCGGCGCCGCGATAGGGGCCGGTCGGCGCGGTGTTGGTCATCAGCGCGGTGAATTGCAGGTCGATGGTGCGGATGTCGTAGATGCTGGTCGAGACCCAGGGGCCGATCAGCAGCTGGATGGCGACTCCCGGGTTGCGCGGATAGGCTCCCATATTGGCCAGCGTCCGCACCCGGAAGGCGAGCACCTTGCCCTCGGCATCGAGGGCCAGCTCGGCGCGGCTCTCGGTGTCGCGGCCATGCAGGGCCGAGAGGAAGTCGTCGAGCCGCGTCGCCGCCCATTTCACCGGCCGCCCCACATGCTTCGCCGCGAAGGCGACGACCGCATCCTCCGGGTAGAGGCCGGTCTTCATGCCGAAGCCGCCGCCGACATCGCCGACCAGCACCCGCACCTTGTCCGAGGGGATGCCGAGCACCTCCTCGGCGATGGAATCCCGCGCCGAGGAGGGCATCTGCGTGCTCATCCGCACCGTGTAGCGGCCGCTCTCCCCGTCGTAATCGGCGAGCACCACGCGCGGCTCCATGGAGACAGGGGCGAGGCGCTGGTTGACCAGGTCGAGCGAGACCACATGCGCCGCCGCCTTGAAGCCGGCCTCGGCGGCGGCCGCGTCGCCGTACCGCGTCTCCGCCACCAGATTGCCCGGCGCCGCCTCCCAGACGAGCGGCGCGCCCGGCGCGGCGGCCTCGGCCAGGCCGACCACGGCGGGCAGCTCCTCGTAATCGACCAGCACTGCCTCGGCGCCGTCGCGCGCCGCCGCAGCCGTCTCGGCGATGACGGCCGCCACCGGCTCGCCGACGAAGCGCACATGCCCTCGCGCCAGGACCGGCCGCGGCGGCGCGGTCAGCGCCCCGCCATCCGGGCGCTTGAAGGGCAGGGTGACCAGCATCGGCTTGGCGCCGGCCGCCGCCAGATCCTCGCCGGTGATGACGGCGAGGACGCCGGGCAGCGCCAGGGCGGGTCCGGGATCGATCGAGAGGATGCGCGCATGCGCATGCGGCGCCCGGAGGAAGACCAGATGCGTCTGCCCCTCCGGCGCGACGTCGTCGGTGAAGCGGCCGGCGCCGCTCAGCAGGGCCTGGTCCTCGATCCGCCGCACCGCCCGGCCGCTGCCGAAGCGCCCCATGCCCTGGTCCATGCCGTCTGCCACGATCGTCACCCTCATCCGGTTGGCCGGAAGAGTAGAGCGGATGCCGGATGGCGGAAATCACCCGCTGCCGCGCCAAAGGGGGAGCTCGGGGGGCTTCATCCCGGCGGCATCCGCGGCCATGCTGCGGGCCGGGGCAGGGAGGGGAGCCAGCGCATGTCCGGGACCAGCACGCAACAGGCGGCCGAGATGCTGCTGGCGGTCCGCCGCGGCGGACCGCCCATCGCCGGGCTCGGCGAGGCGGCGCCGCGCGACGAGGCCGGCGCCTTCGCGGTCCAGGCGGCGGTGCTGCGGGGCCTCGGCGCCCGGGTCGGCGGCTGGAAATGCGCCGCGCCGCCGGGCAAGCCGCATTCCGCCGCCATGCTCGACGCCGCCGGCATCCGGCCGCCGGACGCGGGCGGCCCGGCGCGCTGGCCGGTGCCGCCGGGCGGCATGATCGGCATCGAGACCGAGATCGCCTTCCGCCTCGGCCGCGACCTGCCGAAGCGCGATGAGCCCTATTCGCAGGGCGAGGTGGAGGAGGCGATCGCCGCCGCCTTCCCGGCGATCGAGATGGTGGCGAGCCGCTACGCCGACCCGACCAAGGTCTCGCCGCTCGAGGCGATGGCCGACAGCATCGCCCATGCCGGGCTGGTGCTCGGCCGCGACGTGCCGAACTGGCGCGACCTGGAGCTGCGATCCCTCACCGTCCGGCAGAGCTGCGGCGGCGTGGTGCAGGTGGAGCAGCGGGGCGGCAACCCCTCGGGCGATCCCTTCACGCCGCTGGTCTGGCTGGCGAATTTCCTGCCGAGCGTCGGGCTGCAGCTCGAGGCGGGGCAGGTGGTGACCACGGGCAGCTGCACCGGCCTGATCTACGTGAAGGGCGGGCAGCGGGTGACCGGCGGCTTCGTGGGCTTCGGCGAGGTGGCGGTCGAGCTCGACTGAGCCGTGCCGGCGCGGGAGAGCGGCCCGGCGCCCCCGGCGCGGCAGGTGCTGGCGGCGATGGCCGCGGTCGTGGTGATGAACCTGCCGCTCGGCACGGTCTATGCCTACAGCGTCTTCATCCGGCCCCTGGAGGCGGCGCTCGGCCTCAGCCGGGCCTCGCTCTCCTTCGTCTTCGGCCTGACGATCCTCTGCTTCACGCTCGGGATGAATGGCGGGCCGCTGCTCTACCGGCATGTCGCGGCGCCCTGGCTGCTGGCGGGGGCCGGCGCCGTCTCGGCGGCGGGCATGGCGGTGGCGGCGGAGGCGGCCGGGCTCGGGCAGCTCGTCCTCGGCTACGGGCTGCTCTTCGGCCTCGGCGGTGGCGTCGCCTATGTGGTGCTGCTGCAGGGCATGAACCTGATGCTGACCCAGCGGCGCGGGCTGGCGAACGGCTTCATGGTCAGCCTCTACCCGCTCGGCGCCATGATCGGCGCCCCGGTCTTCGGCTGGGCGATCGGGCAATGGGGGCTGCGGGCGACGCTCGGCGGGCTGGCGGCGGTGCTCGCCCTGGCGACCGTGCTGGCGGCGCTGCTGGTGGCCGCGGCGGGCATGCGACTGGTCGCCCAGGCCGGGATGGCGGGCCCGAAGCCGCCGCGGCGCCTCGGCATCTTCCTCCGCCTCTGGATGATCTTCTTCCTCGCCGCCGCGGCCGGGCTGACCGTGCTCGGCCAGGCGGCCGGGATGGTCGAGGCCTATGGCGGCACCACCGCGCTCGCCCTCTCGGCGACGACGGCAATCACCGGCTGCGTCGCCGGGGCGCGGATCGGCGGCGGCTGGCTGGCCGACCGCTTCGCGGCGCCGCGGGTGCTGGCGGCGGCGCATGCGCTGGCGCTGCTCGCCGATGCGCTGCTGCTGCTCTTCCCGGGGCCTCTGCTGGCGGTCGCGGCGCTGGCCATGATCGGCATGGGTTACGGGCTGGTCAGCGGCAGTTCGGCGGCGGCGATCGGCATCTACTGGGGCGCGGCGCAGTATGGCCGGCTGGCGGGGCGGCTCTACGCCGCCTGGTGCCTCGCCGCCGTCACCCTGCCGGTGGTAGCCGGGCGGCTCTATGACCTGAGCGGGAGCTATGCGGCGGTGGTGCTGATCGCGGCGGCCGGCAATCTGCTCGGCCTGCTGGTCGCCGCCAGCCTGCCGCGACGCGTGGGTTGATGCGGGTCCGGTCGCGGCGGCTTTCGTTGTAGCAAAATCGCGAACGGCGCCGACGCATGGCAGCCATCCGACGTTCGGACTTGCGAGTCATTTGCAATCACGATACCGCATGTCGGTTACCGCACCGCAGCAACCTCTCCGGATGACATCGCACGTGATGCAGCGCCACCCTGTAGCACGGCAGCCGTCCGGGTCCGCCGTTTCCGGGCCGGACCTGAATGCGGCCCGCCCCGGCCCCCTTTGCCCCAGCCTCCTTCGCCCCAGCCTCCTTCGCCCCTGGACCGACGCATGAGCGCCGCCATTCGCCGCTGGCTGCTGCTCGCGCATCGCTGGACCGGGCTGCTGCTCGGCCTGGTGCTGCTGCTCATCGGCGTGACCGGCAGCATCCTCTCCTTCCAGCGCGAGATCGATGCGGCGCTGTACCCGTCGCTCTTTCGCGCCAGCGGCCCGGCCGACCCGGCCATCACGGCGAGCGCGGTCCAGCGCATCGTCGAGGCGCGCGGCGCCCAGGCCGGCACCATCCGCCCGCCGGATGCGGTCTGGCCGGTCTGGGTGGTCTCGCCGGCGCGGGGGCCCGGCGGTGGCGGCGCCCAGGGCGGTGCCCAGGGCGGCGGTGCCCAAGGCGGCGGCACCCAGGGTGGAGGGGCGGGGGGCGGCGCGGGCCGCGGTCCCGAGGGCATGGCCCGGCCCGCCGCCGCGCCGGCCGCGCCGCTCACCCTCTATATCGACCCGGCGACCGGCACGGTGCTCGGCGAGCGCGACACGCGCGACAGCTTCATCAGCGTGACGCGGCAGTTGCACGAGAACCTGCTGCTGCGCGAATGGTCCGGCCGGCAGATCGTCGGCTGGCTCGGCGTTCTGACGCTGCTCTTCTGCCTCACCGGCATCTGGATCTGGTGGCCGCGCGACGGCGCCTTCGGCCGGGCGCTGGTGCAGATCCGCAGGCGCCCTTCGGTGGTGCTCAACCTCGACCTGCACCGCGTTATCGGCATCTGGATGGCGGTGGTCCTCGCGGTGGTCTCGGTCTCGGGCGTCGCCATCATCTTCCCCAACTGGTTCCGCCCCCTGCTCGGCATCGCCGCCCCCACGCCTGGTGGGCCGCCAGGACAGGCGATGTCGGGGCAGGCGATGTCGGGACAATCTGGGCCGGGCGCGCCGCAGCCGCCGCGCCGCGAGCCGATGCGCCTCGATGCCGATGCCGCGGTCGCCGCGGCGCTGGCGCATCTGCCCGGCCAGGTCGTCACCGGCATCATGCCGCCGAGCCGGCAGCGCCAGGTCTGGACCGTGACCCTCCGCCCCGAGGACAGCGACCCCGAGGTGCGGGCCCGCACCTTCCTCACCCTCGACCCCTGGAGCGGCGCGGTGCTGGAGGAGCGCGGGCCGCGCACCCGCAGCCTCGCCGAGGAGGCGCTGGCCCTGCAGCGCTGGCTGCATGGCGGCGCCCTGCTCGGCATGACCGGCCGCCTTCTCGTCTTCGTCTCCGGCCTCGCCATGCTGGTGCTCTTCGTCACCGGCCTGGCCGCCTGGCTTCTCCGCCGCCGCAACCGGCGCCGGACCCGGCGGGCCGTCGCCCTCACCGGAAGGATCGCATGACCCCCGACGCCGCCCCCATGGCCGCCGCCCCGACCGCGGCGCCCGACCTCTCGCCCGTCACCCTCATCCTGCACGCCGATCCGATCGTGCAGGGGGTGATGCTGCTGCTGCTGCTGGCCTCGCTCGCCTGCTGGGCGATCATCCTGGAAAAGGCGGTGACCTTCCGCCGCCTCGCCGCCGAGGCGCGGCAGCTCGCGGCCGGCCCGGCCGAGGGCAAGGCGGAGGGCGAGGGCCTTGCCGCCGCCGCGCTCCGCGCCGGCCAGGCCGAATGGCGCGAGGGCCGCGACCCGGCGGAGACCGCCGGCGAGTTCCGCGGCCGGCTGGAGCACGCCATGCGGGCCGCGATCAGCGCGACGTTGCGGCGCGCCGAGCCCGGCCTGCCGCTGCTGGCGACCATCGGCTCGGTCAGCCCCTTCGTCGGGCTGTTCGGCACGGTCTGGGGCATCATGCACAGCTTCGCCGGCATCGCCGCGCAGCAGGATACCAGCCTCGCCACCGTGGCGCCGGGCATCGCCGAGGCGCTCTTCGCCACTGCGATCGGCCTGGTCGCCGCCATCCCGGCCACCATCGCCTACAACCGCTGCACCACCCGGCTGCACCGCATCCGCCAGGAGTCGATGGCCGCGGCCTCGGCGCTCGCCCTGCGCATGGCGCGGCGGCCGGCGCTGGTCGCGGGCGGCCGCAGCGCGGCGCTGGGCTGAGCCGCCATGGCGATGCTGCTGCCGGGCGGGGGCGAGGAGGACGACGCGCGCCCCGTCGCCGACATCAACGTCACGCCGCTGGTCGACGTGATGCTGGTGCTGCTGGTGATCTTCATGGTGACGGCGCCAATGCTGACCGCCGGCATCCAGGTGGACGTGCCGCGCGCCGCCGCCACCCGCATCACGCCGCCCGAGCCGCCGCTCGAGCTCGGCATGACGCGCGAGGGGCAGATCTTCCTCGGCAAGGAGGAAGTCGAGGAGGCCGCGCTCGAGCCGCGGCTCGCCGCGATGCATGCCGAGACGCCGGACCGCGCGGTGCATCTGCGCGCCGATCGCGGGATCGAATATGGCGAGGTGCTGCGCATCATGGGGCTGGTGCAGAAGGCCGGCATCCAGCGCGTCGCGCTGATCTCGCGGCCCGAGACGGCGCGCTAGGCCATGAATGCGATCGGAATGGCCCTGGAGGCGGCCAGGCAGGGGGAGGTGCAGCGGCGCTCGCGCCCCTCCGGCCGCAGCCTGGCCTGGATGGGATCGATCGCCCTGCACCTCGCGGCCGGGGCGGCGTTGTTCTTCGTCCGGCCCGCCGAGCCGCCGCCGCCGGAGACCGTCATCTCGCTGGAGGTGCCGCTGGCCGAGGATGCCAGCCCGGAGGCGGAGGCGCCGCCGGAGCCCGTCGCTGCGCCGCTCGAGCCGCCGCCGGCCGAGCCGCCGCAGGAGGTGACGCCGCCCGAGCCGGTCGCCGAGCCGCCGCCGGAGCCACCGCCCGAGCCGCCGCCCGAGCAGGTGGTCGCCGACCTGCCGGCGCCGCCGCCGATGCCGCCGCCGCCCGTTCCGCCGCGCCGCCCGCCGCCCCAGCGCCCGGTGGCGCAGGCGCCGACGCCGCCCGCCCCGGCCGTGCCCTCGGCGCCGCCGGTTGCCGCCCCGGCCCCCGCCCCGGCGGCGCGGGCCACCGCCGCGGCACCCTCGGCGAGCTACATCTCGCGGCTCTTCGCGGCGCTGGAGCGACACAAGAACTACCCGCAGGAGGCGCGGCTGCGCCGGATCCAGGGCGTCGCGCTGCTGCGCTTCGGCATGCGCCGCGACGGCAGCGTGGTGAGCTACCGGCTGGTGCGCGGCACCGGCGATTCCTCGCTCGACGAGGCGGTGCTCACCATGATCCAGCGCGCCTCGCCGCTGCCCGCGCCGCCCGACGACCTGCCGGGCGACCCGGTCGAGCTCAGCGTGCCGATCCGCTTCAGCCTGCGCTGAGCCGCGGCACGGCGACTCAAGAAGGCCCACCGGACAAGGTCCGGTGGGCAGTTGACTTGAGGGAACGGGAGGAAGGGCATATCGCCCGATAACCCTTCTAGGCCCCAGGCCCGCCGGTTGCTGTGCCGCTGCGCACAAGACCGCTGTCGGGGCAGCGGCAGACTTTGCTGCAGCGCCCGCGAACTTTCCGCCTGCCTGTCGGTTCTCCCTGCGTCACGGCTCTGGTCGAGGAGGGAGTGTCCTGCGCCGCTGCGGTTTCCTCTCGTCATGGAAGTTTCCGGGCTGTTAGGTCTGCCCGTCATGCCCATCCTCAAGGTCCGCCACCTCACCACCTACCGCTACCGGCAGCCGGTTGCCTTCGGCGAGCATCGGATGATGCTGCGACCGCGGGAGGGCCACGACCAGCGGTTGTTCGAGACCCAGCTCAACATCACGCCAGCCCCCGCCGAATTGCGCTGGCTGCACGATGTCTTCGGCAACAGTGTCGCCATCGCACGCTTCTCCGGCCGGTGGCGCGAATTGTGCTTCGAGAGCGTCGTGCGCCTCGACCACCACCCGCTGAACGCCCTCGACTTCCAGATCGAGGACTATGCCCGGACCTATCCCTTCGCCTATGGCATGGAGGAAATGCCGGACCTCGCCCGCTCCATCGAGCGGCACTACCCGGATCCCGAGCGCGTGGTGGATCGCTGGGCGCGGCGCTTCCTGGGCCGGGACGGGCCGGCCGCCACCCTGCCGCTGCTCGAGGCGATGACGCATGCCATCCGGCGAGAGCTCACTTACATCCCGCGACACGAACGCGGCATCCAGGACCCGGTCAAGACCCTGAAGCTCGGCAGCGGCACCTGCCGCGACTTCGCCGTGCTGATGATGGAGGCGGCGCGCTCCCTCGGCCTCGCGGCGCGCTTCGTCTCGGGCTACCTCTACAGCCCCGGCCGCGACGGCGAGGGCCATGTCGGGGGCGGCAACACCCATGCCTGGGTGCGGGTCTACCTGCCGGGCGCGGGTTGGGTGGAGTTCGACCCGACCAATGGCATCGTCGGCAACCGCGACCTCATCCGCGTCGCCATCGCCCGCGACCCGTCGCAGGCGCTGCCGCTGCACGGCACCTGGTTCGGCTTCCCGGCGGACAGCCTCGGCATGACGGTCGAGGTCTCCGTCACCAGCGAGACCCCGGCGACGGCAATCTCCCCCGCTGTTCCCCCCGCTGACCCACCTGCCCCATCCGCGAGCGAGGCGGCGTCGGAGCCGCCGGCGCGCCCCCATGTCCTCACGCCCTGAGGCGCCCTGAGAAGGAGACAGCGCCGTGCAGATCCGCGCCGGCTTCGAGATCACCTATGACTGCCCGCAGCCGACGCCGATGCTCCTCGCGCTCAGCGTGCATCCCTCGCGCATGCCGGACGTGATCGGCCCGCACCGCATCGCCTTCGACAGGCCGATCGGCGCGACGGATTACCGCGATTCCTTCGGCAACATCGTCACCCGCATCCTGGCGCCGCCGGGACGGCTGACCATGGCGGCGGAGTTCCTGGTGCAGGATCCGGGCACGCCGGACGCGGTGGTGCCGGAGGCGGCGCAGCATGCGGTGCAGGACCTGCCGGACGAGGCGCTCGTCTTCCTGCTCGGCAGCCGCTACTGCGACACCGACCGGCTCTCCGACACCGCCTGGTCACTCTTCGGCGGCACGCCGCCGGGCTGGGCGCGGGTGCAGGCCATCTGCGACTACGTGCACAACCACATCACCTTCGGCTATGAATTCGCCGATCCGCGGCGCACCGCCTCCGGCGCTCATGCCGAGCGGCACGGCGTCTGCCGCGATTTCGCGCATCTGGCCGTCACCCTGTGCCGCTGCATGAACATCCCGGCGCGCTACTGCACCGGCTATCTCGGCGATATCGGCGTGCCGCCGGTCGACTACCCGATGGATTTCAGCGCCTGGTTCGAGGCCTATCTCGGCGGCCACTGGCACACCTTCGACGCGCGTCACAACACGCCGCGGATCGGCCGCATCCTGATGGCGCGTGGCCGCGACGCGACCGATGTCGCCATTGCCACCACCTTCGGCCCTTGCATCCTGGCCGGGTTCCGGGTGATCACCGACGAGGTTCCGCCGCCCGACGACGCGGCCTCCATGAAGCAGACGCTCGGATGAGCGACGCGCCGGCGCCCGTAACCCTGGTCAATGGCGAGGGGCGCTCGCCCATCCTGCTGCTCTGCGAGCATGCCTCGAACCACATCCCGCCCGGCTATGCCCGGCTCGGCCTCGCCGAGGCGGAGCTGCAGCGCCACATCGCCTATGACATCGGCGCGGCGGAGCTGGCGCGACGGCTGGCCGCGCGGCTGGACGCGCCGCTCTTCCTCGCCGGCTATTCGCGCCTGCTAATCGACCTGAACCGCCCCTTGCAGGCGCCCTCCAGCATCCCGGAGATCAGCGAGGCGACGGTGATCCCAGGCAACCGGGGGATCGACGCCGCCGAGCGGGCGTGCCGCCAGGAGGCCTGGTTCACGCCCTTCCACGACCGCGTCGCCGGCTTCCTCGATGCCCGCGCCGCCGCCGGGCGGCCCGCCAAGGTCATCGGCGTGCACAGCTTCACGCCGGTCTATCTCGGGCTGCGCCGGCCCTGGCATGCCGGCATCCTCTACGGCACGGCGCGGGATTTCGGCGCCGCGCTGGTGCGCGGCCTCGCCGCCGAGCCCGGCCTCGTCATCGGCGACAACGAGCCTTACCGCATCGAGGCGGCGATGGACTACACGGTGCCGGTGCATGGCGATGCGCGCGGCCTGGATGCGGTGCTGCTGGAGGTGCGGCAGGACCTGCTGGCCGATGCGGCGGGCTGGGAGGACTGGGCCGACCGCCTCGCGCGCGTGCTGCGCGAGGCCGTGTCGCCACGATAAGCCAGTCTGGGTTCAGGCCGCCGGCGCCACCGAGAGGCCGCGCACCTTGTGCATCTCGATCAGCCGCGCGACCAGGCCGGAGGATTTCGCCTCCTCGACGAAGTCGCGCAGGAAGGCGGCGCCGGCCGCATTCTCCCGCGCTGTGCCGATCGCCTGCTGCACCGCCATGAACTGGCCGTCCAGGATGCGCGCGCCGGGCAGCGCCTCGACATCGGAGATGAGGCCCGGCCGCAGCCCGGCATAGACCTCCATCTTGTCGTCGCGGAATTTCTGGAAGGCGGCGGCGCCGCCGCCCGGCACCAGCACCAGCTCGGCCTGCTTGATGTTGCGCTCGAGCCAGAGCGTGTAGGCGGCGCCGGCGCTGCTGCAGATGCGCAGGCCCTTGCGATCCACCTGCTCCATGGCGGTGATCGACGAGCCGGGCGGCACCAGATAGGTCGCCTCGATCTCGCAATAGGCGGCGGTGAAGGCGATCTTCGCCGCGCGCTGCGGCTCGGCGCCGATGAGCGCGATGTCCCAGGCGCCGGTGCCGGCGGCATCGGCGATCTCGCTCGGCCGTGCGAAGGGCACGAGCTTCACCGGCACGCCGAGCCGCCCGGCGATGGTGCGCGCCATGTCGGGCGAGACGCCGTCGGGGTCGCCCTCCGGCGTGCGGCCGGTGACGAGCAGGAAATTGCCGAGATTGATGCCGGCGCGCAGCACGCCGGTCGGGGCGAGTTGGGAGGTGATCTCGGGGGACATGCGCGGCGTTCCGTTGCCTGGGGATGGCGCCCGCGACGGTTGGGCCCGGGCGGGCGGGGCGGGGAGCAGGCCGGAGGCGAGCATGGCCGGCAGGATGCGGCGCCGCATCATGGCTGTTCCTCCCCGTCGAGGCGGCGATTAGACCGCCCCGCCTCCGTTCCGGCAAGGCGCCCCGCCTGGCTTGGTCGGTCGATTGTCATCCGCGCCCGCGGCGCCCTATGCTCCCCGACCGACCCGCGCGGCGGCAGGAAGGAAACGCCATGAACAAGCCGGTGACGAAGCTCGGCGTCGATTACGGCCCGGAAGAGGCGGCGATGCAGGCCTATCTGCGGCAAGGCGAGGCGCGCGCCTTCGCCCTCGGCAATCGGGGGCCGCTGCGCCTCGGCCCCGATGGCCGCATCCATCCCGAGATCCTCGAAGCCTATTGGCGCTGCGGCTTCTACGTCTTCGAGGGCGTGCTGCCAGCCGAGGAACTGGCCGATATCGAGGCCGACATCCACGCCATCCTCGACCGCCTGCCGGTGGAGCGCGGCGCGCCGCTGGACGCGCAGGGCCGCCCGGCGCTCGCCGCCGACTGCGAGGCGCCGACGCTGTTCTGGGCCAAGCCGCTCGGCGACCCGATGGGCGGCACGGCGGCGGCGAACGGCCGCCACCCGGTGAAGATGTTCGAGCCCAAGGCCTCCTCCGACGCGCCGCGCGAGATCGTCTATCTCATCCTCGGCTCGCTGCAATTCTCCGAGGCGCATCTGCGCGTCTATGGCCATCCCGGCCTGCTCGCCATGGCGGCGGCGGTGAACGGCGACGACTTCGTGCCCTTCAACGAGGCGCTCTTCATCAAGGAGCCGGGCCGCGGCGCCTCGGTCGCCTGGCACCAGGACGGCGTCACCCATTGGGGCAGCCCGGACTGGGATGAGGGCACGCACGGCTTCAATTTCATGGCGCAGCTCTATGGCTGCACCCCGGCCAATGGCGTCTGGGTGGTGCCCGGCTCGCACAAGCTCGGCAAGATCGACATCAAGGCGCGGATCGCCGCGGTGGGGACGGAGCGGCTGCCGGATGCGGTGCCGATCGTCTGCAAGCCGGGCGACGTCGCCATCACCAACCGCCAGACCGTGCACGGCTCCTTCGCCAATACCAGCCCGGACTGGCGGGTGACGCTGAACTTCGGCTTCCACCGCCGCCGCTCCGTCCTCGGCGTCGAGGCCGGCGGCGTGCACAATGCGCGCGCGGTCTATGACGCGGCGCGGATCCGGGAGAGGGCGCGGGTGATCGGCTATGCCATCGATGCTCGCCGCCAGCGCTTCCCCGGCGAGACGCCCTATGTCTACCGGCCGCATGCCGAGGCCGGCGAGACCTGGCGCTGGGACGCGGCGGCGAAGGTCGGGATGAAGGATTACAACCTGCTCGACCTGAGCATCTGAGTCGCTTGGCGGTTCCGGGGACGTCGTTCAGCCGGGAGCGGGCGCGGCGGTGAGCCGGGCGAAGGCCGCCGGCAGGTCCGGCGCGCCCGCCTGCGCCAGCACCTCGGCCACGCCGCCCTCCGCCTGCACGCGCCCGGCGGCGAGCATGATCACCCGCGCCTCCTCCGGCACCTCCTCGATCAGATGCGTCGCCCAGAGCACGGCGAGGCCCTCCTTCGCGCAGAGGCCGCGCACATGCCGGCGCACCGCCATGCGGCTCGGCAGGTCGAGTCCGGTTGTCGCCTCGTCGAGCAGCAGCAGCGAGGGGCGGGTCAGCAGGGCGCGGGCCACCTCGGCGCGGCGGCGCTGGCCGCCGGAGAGCGCCCGCACCGTGCTGCCGGCGCGGTCGGCGAGTTCGACCCGGGTCAGCTCATGCATCGCCCGCTGCCGCGATTCGCCGCGCGGCAGGCCATGCAGCGCGCCGTGATAGAGCAGGTTCTCGATCACCGAGATGTCGGGATCGAGGGTCGGCTGCTGGAACACCACGCCGAGCCGGGCCAGGGCGGCGCCCGGCGCCTCCCGCATCTCGGCGCCGAAGATGCGCACGCTGCCCGGCTTCCGCGCGTCGAACAGGCGGGTGATCAGGGCGAAGAGGGTGCTCTTGCCGGCGCCGTTCGGGCCGAGCAGCACGGCGAACTCGCCCGGCATGACCCGGAAGCTCACGTCGTGCAGCACCTCGCGCGCGCCATAGGCGAAGGACAGGCGCGCGACCTCGAGGGCCGGCGCGGCAGGGTGGGCGGCGGGCGCGGCGGCGCTCTGTCGGTTCGGCTGCATCGGTCTGGCGCGTCCTCCCTGGCCGCTTCCCGTTGCCGCACCATCCCGCGGCACCCCTGTTGCGGCAAGCCCACCGCGCGGCGGCAGTGCCCGGCATGAACCGGCCGCCATGCCGGCTTCAATCGTCGATCCGGAAGCGGACCGGGATATCCACCCAGGCCTCGATCGGCCGGCCATTCTCCAGCGCCGGGGCGATCTCCCAGCGGCGCGCCGCGGCTTCGGCGGCGGCGTCGAGCTCGCGGTTGCCGGTGCTGCGCAGCAGCCGGATGTCCCGTGTCGTGCCGTCCGCTGCGACGCGCAGGCGGAGCAGGGCGGTGCCCTCGATCCCGGCATCGCGCGCCTGTTCGGGATAACGCGGCGGGGCCGGCGGGCGCCGGAAGCGCGGCGCGCCGGTCAGCACCGGGATGGCGGCGGGCGAGGCCGGCGCGGCCGGCGCCGGGGTGGCAAGGGCCGCCGGCTGCGGCTGGCGAGGCGGGCGCGCCTCGGTGGGACGTGGCTCGGCGGGACGTGGCTCGCTGCGGTGGGGCTCGCTGCGGTGGGGCTCGCTGCGGCGGGGCTCGGTGCTGCGGGCCGGCGGGCTGCGCTGCGGCGCCGCGGGCGGTTCGGGCGGCGGCAGGGGCAGCATCTCCTCCGTCTCCGGCCCGGCCTCGGCCGCCATGGGCGGCGGTGCCGGCAGCGGCGGGATCGGCAGGGCGGCGACCTGGCTCGGCGCCTCGGCCGGCGGCGATTCTGCGGGCGGCACAAGGCTGGGCGAGGGCATGGGGGCCGAGGCCAGGGAGGCCGAGGCCGGGGAGGCCGAGGACAGGGGGCCCAAGGACAGGGGAGGCGGGGGCATCATCGCATCGGCCATGGTGGCCAGCGCATCCTCCGGTTCCAGCCCCTCGGCTGGCTGCGGCGCGAGCGGCGTCGGCTCCGCCGGGGCGGGAGAGGCCGGGAGCAGCGTGGGACTGGCCGGCGCGGGCTGGCTGGCCTCCGGTGCATCCTGCCAGACGAGCGAGACGGCGGCTTCCGGCAGCGCCGCCGGCGGGGCTGCGCGCCAGGCGAGGCCAAGGGCGATGCCGGCCCCGGCCGCGGCATGCAGGGCGAGCGAGGCGACGGCGGCCCAGCCGAAGCGCGACCAGGTCAGTCGCCAGCCCTGCGGCCTGTCGGGCCGTCCTGCCATGCCGTCTCCATCCTCCCTGCCGCGGTCTTGGCTGCGGGCGTACCCGGTGCCGCATGCTGCGCCCGACGGGAAGGTCTGGCAAAGCCGCAGCGGCGCAATGGGAAGGAGGCGGTCCCTCTCCGGTCCGGTGCCGCGCCGGCATCGATTCTGCCCTGGCGCGATGCAGTGAGCCCACAGGGCGCCGCCCCGCTCCGCGCCCCTGCGCGCGGCCGGCGCGGCGTCGGGTCCGGGCATGGATGCGCCGGCGGAAGTGGGATAAGCCATCCCTGGAGCCGGGACGTTCTTGCGCGGAACCGGGGAGGGATGGAGATGCGAAGACGGGACTGCGCGTGGCTGCTCGCCGGCCTGCCCTTCGTCGCGCGGGCGGCCGAGCCGCCGCGGATCCGCATCGGCATCCTGAAATTCGGCACCGTCGCCTGGGAGCTAGCGGTCATCGCGCGGCACGGCCTCGACAGGGCCGAGGGGATCCGCATCGAGACCTTCGAATTCGCCGGCAACGAGGCGACGCGGGTGGCGCTGCAGGCCGGCACCGTGGACCTGATCGTCGCGGACTGGCTCTTCGTCTCGCGCCAGCGGACGGAGGGCCAGCCGCTCGTCTTCGCAGCCTTCTCCACGGCGATCGCGGCGCTGCTGGTACCGCCGCGCTCCACGGCGACGGCGCTGGGCGACCTGCGCGGCCGCCGGATCGGCGTCTCGGGCGGGCCGCTCGACAAGGCCTGGCTGCTGCTGCTGGCCGAGGGGCGCCGGCAGGGCATCGATCTCGCCGCCGAGGCCGAGCCGGTCTACGGCGCCCCGCCGCTGCTGGTCGAGCGGATGCGGCGCGGCGAGCTGGATGCGGCGCTGCTCTTCTGGAATTTCGCCGCGGCGCTGGAGGCGGAGGGCCACCGCGAGCTGCTGCCGATCGAGGCGGTGGAGCGATCCCTCGGCGCGACCGCCCCGGTCGCCATGATCGGCCATGTCTTCGGCGAGCCCTGGGCCGGGGCGAACCGCCCGGCCATCGACGGCTTCCTGCGCGCCAGCGCCGCGGCGAAGCGGATCCTCGCCGAGAGCGACGCGGAATGGCAGGCTCTGCAGCCGCTGCTGCGCGCCTCCTCCGAGGCGATGGCCCTGCGGCTGCGCGACCGCTTCCGCGCCGGCATCCCGCGCCGCGCCGTCGCGGCGGAGGAAGCGGATGCCGCGCGGCTCTACGCCGTGCTGGCCGAGCTCGGCGGGCCGCGGCTGGTGGGCCACGCCGCCGCCCTCGCGCCCGGCACCTTCTGGCAGCCGGCGGCGTGAGACGGCCACGATGCGGCGGCTGAGCCTGCCGGCGCTGCGCCTCGTCTCGGCGCTGCTGCTGGTGGCGCTGTGGTGGGCGGCGGCGGCGATGGCGGATGACCGGGCGCTGCCGGGGCCGCCTGCGGTGCTGGCCGCGCTGCGCTCGGAGCTCGCCGCCGGGGCGCTGCTGCCGGCGCTGCTGGCGACCCTCGCCCGCGTCGCCGCCGCCTTCGTCCTCGCCATGGGACTCGGCAGCGCGCTCGGCTACGCCATGGGGCGGAACGGCATCGCCGATGCCGCGCTCGATCCCTGGGTGCTGCTGCTGCTGAACATCCCGGCGCTGGTCATCATCCTCCTCGCCTATATCTGGTTCGGCCAGACCGAGGCGGCGGCGATCGGCGCGGTGGCGCTGGCCAAGCTGCCGAATGTGGTGGTGGTGGTGCGGGAGGGGGCACGCGCCCTCGACCCCGCGCTCGACGAGGTGGCGACCGCCTATCGCCTCACCCCCTGGATGCGGCTGCGGGAGGTGGTGCTGCCGCAGCTCGGCCCCTTCCTGGCGGCGGCGGCGCGCTCAGGCCTCGCCATCCTCTGGAAGATCGTGCTGGTGGTGGAGCTGCTCGGCCGACCGAGCGGCGTCGGCTTCGAGATGAACATGCGCTTCCAGCTCTTCGACGTGCCGGGGCTGCTGGCCTATTCCCTGGCCTTCGCCGCGGTGATGCTGGCGATCGAGGGCTTCGTGATGCAACCCGTGGAGCGGCGGGCGCGGGCATGGCGCGGTGCCGCCGCTTGAGCTGAGCATCCGGCGCAAGCTGTACCGCCGGGCCGGCGCCGTGCCGGTGGAGGCGGTGCGCGACCTCGCGCTCGACTTTCCCGTCGGCTCCGTCACCGCGCTGTTCGGCCCCTCCGGCTGCGGCAAGACGACGGCGCTGCGCATCCTGATGGGGCTCGACCCGGATTTCGAGGGCGAGGTGCGGCATCGCCCGCCGCGACTCGGCGTGGTGTTCCAGGAGCCGCGCCTGCTGCCCTGGCGCAGCCTCGGCGAGAATCTCCGCATCGTCGCCCGTGCCGCCGGACTGCCGGAGCCGCCGGTGGAGGCGCTGCTGTCCCGGGTCGGCCTGGCCGGCTGGGCCGCGCGCTACCCGCGCGAGCTCTCCCTCGGCATGGCGCGGCGGGCGGCGCTCGCCCGCGCGCTGGCGGTGGAGCCCGAGCTGCTGGTGCTCGACGAGCCCTTCGTCTCGCTCGACGAGACGACGGCGGTGCAGCTGCGGGCGCTGGTCGGCGCCGTGCTGGCGGAACGGCGTATCACGGCGGTGCTGGTCACGCATGCGCTCGAGGATGCGGCGGCGCTCGCCGACCGCATCGCCGTGCTGACGCCGCGGCCGGCCCGGCTGCAGCGGCTGGTGACGGTGCCGCGCGGCGACCTGGCCGGGCTGCGCGCGGCGCTCGCCGGCTGAGCGGCAGCGGCTGGCACCAAAGGGCAATGGGGCGCGCGGTGGAAGAGCGCTAGCGTGACCGGCAGGGCCGCTGACGGGCGCCCCGGTCCGCATCGCCGCCCGATCCCGAGGAGCCAAGGCATCCAGGATGCACGACAGCCGGGCCGCCATGCCGGTCCATCCGCCATCCCGCCTGGCGACCGGTGGCAAAGCGCCGGGCCGGGCCCATTATCGCGGATGAGGCGCGGCACCGACCGGGCCCATGCCGCCCCCGCCGCTCCGCCGCAGATAGGTGTCGCCGCCGTGGTCCAGATTCTGATCGTCGACGACCATCCGCTGTTCCGGGAGGCGCTGCGCGGCGCGGTGACCGCGGTGCTCGACGGCGCCGAGGTGGAGGAGGCGGACGGGGTCGATGCGGCCTGCCGGGTGCTGGAGCGGCAGCGCAATCTCGACCTCGTGCTGCTCGATCTCGGCATGCCGGGCGTCGCCGGCTTCGAGGGGATGATCGCGCTGCGCTCCCGCTTCCCGCGGGTGCCGGTGGTGATCGTCTCGGGCCATGAGGATCCGCGGGTGATGCGCGAGGCGATCCGCCTGGGCGCCGCGGGCTTCGTGCCGAAGAGCATCGAGCGACCGGTCCTCGCCGAGGCGCTGCGGGCGGTGCTGAACGGCGAGGTCTACATGCCCGCCGGCACCCCGGCGGCTCCCGCCGGCGAGGCGCGGGGCGAGGGGATCGCCGCGCGGCTCGCCGAGCTGACGCCGCAGCAGCTTCGCGTGCTGCAGATGATCCGCCAGGGGCTGCTGAACAAGCAGATCGCGCATGAGCTCGGGATCGGCGAGACGACGGTGAAGGCGCATGTTTCCGAGGTGCTGCGCAAGCTGAAGGTGGTCAGCCGCACCCAGGCGGTGATCGAGACGGCCAAGCTCGACCTTTCGGCGCTGGAGCGGATCGCGGGAGGGCGCGAGCGCCCGGACGCGTGAATCCGCTCCGCGTCAGGGGCGGATGGCGGATCGCGGGAGGGCGCGAGCGCCCGGACGCGTGAATCCGCTCCGCGTCGGGGGCGGATGGCGGATCGCGGGAGGGCGCGAGCGCCCGGAGGCGTGACGCCGGACGGCCAACCTGCCGAAAGCGACGCCGGCATCACGCAGCCGGAGCGTGGGCGAGGAGATGCGCCATCAGCGCCCGCAGGGCGGCGGGCCGCACCGGCTTGCGCAGCAGCTCGCAGGCGGCGCCGCGCACCGCCGTCGCCACCTCCTCCGAATGATCGGCGCTGACGACGATGGCGGGCAGGCCATGGCCGAAGCGCCGCCGCAGTCGGGCGATGACCGAGACGCCGTCGACATGGTCATCGAGGTGGAAGTCGGTGACGAGCAGGTCGGGGCGGCGTTCCAGCCGGCCGACCAGCCGGCGGAGCGCGGCGGGGCTGCGGGCCGCCAGCACGTGGCAGCCCCAGCGCTCGAGCAGCCGGGCCATCGCCGCGAGCGTCGCATCGTCATTCTCGACCAGGATGACGAGCGCCCCGGCGATGCCGTCGAGACCGTCATCAGCGCCGGGGGAGGGGGCGGGCTCCGCCGGCAACGCCGGGGCGGCCGCACGCGGCAGGGACAGGCTGAACACCGAGCCGGCGCCGGGCTTCGAGCGGAAGTCGAGCCGGTGACCGAGCGCGCGCGATTGCCGGCGGACGATGGCGAGGCCGAGGCCGAGCGCGACCTCCTCGCCCCCGGCCATGGCGCCCCGGTGGAACTCCTCGAAGATCAGCTCGCGGTCCCGCTCCGGGATGCCAATGCCGGTATCGGCCACCACGATGACGCAGTCCCCGCCGTGGCGCCGGGTGCCGAGCAGGACACCGCCGCGCCGCGTGTAGCGGATGGCGTTGGAGAGCAGGTTCTGCAGGATCCGTTGCAGCATCACCGGATCGCTGCGGACCGCCACCGTGCCGGGCCGTACCCGCAGCCGCAGGCCCTTGCGCTCGGCGAGCGGGCGGAAGGTCGCCTCGAGCGCGGCGAAGCAGCCATCGAGCGCGAAGTCCTGCAGGCTCGGCCTGACCAGCCCGGCATCCAGCTTCGAGATGTCGAGCAGAGTGCGGATCAGGTCCTCGATCGTCTGCAGCGAACGCTCGACGCGCAGGGCGACGCGGCGTGCCTCGGCCTCCGCCTGCAGGTCGACCAGGGTCGACATGAAGAGCCGGGCGGCGTTCAGCGGCTGCAGCAGGTCGTGGCTGGCGGCGGCGAGGAAGCGGGTCTTGCTGCGATTGGCCTGCTCCGCCTCCTCCTTCGCGGCCGCGAGGGCGGCGTTGCTGCGTTCCAGCTTGCGCAGGGCCTCGGTCAGCTCCTGGGTGCGGCTGCGCACCTGCGCCTCGAGACCGATCGCGGTCTGGAACAGGGAGAAGGCGCTGCCCTGGCGGTCGATCGAGCGCTCGACGCGCTCGATCAGCACGGCATTGATGCGCTCGAGCTTGGCGATCCGGCGTTCGAGCGCCTCGCGGCTCTCCCTCGGCGGGCCGGGGCGCGCGGCCATCAGCCGAGGCGGGGCCGGCCGATGGCGACACCCGAGAAGGTCTGGTTCAGGTGCATGCCGCCGAACT
Source organism: Roseicella sp. DB1501 (assembly GCF_013112485.1). Classification (GTDB taxonomy): domain Bacteria; phylum Pseudomonadota; class Alphaproteobacteria; order Acetobacterales; family Acetobacteraceae; genus Paracraurococcus. The sequence continues at coordinate 234,199 of NZ_JABFHG010000008.1, read as the reverse complement.
GCTCGCCATAGGTGAAGAAGCCGACCACGCCATGCCGGCGGTAGAGATCCTCGATCCGCGGCCGCAGCCGGCGGCGCGCCGCATCCAGGCGCCGCAGGACGCAGTCGAAGCCGATCACCAGGTCGATGCCGCCGAGCGACTGGTCGAGCCGCGCCAGCTCCGCCTCGGCCGAGCTGATGAGGTCGCGCGGCCGGGCGATGGTGAGCACCACGCCGTCGTCGATGGCGCAGAAGAAGGAGAGGGAGCCATCCGGATTCACCCGCTGGATCGAGCGGCAGTAATGGCTGCCGCCGATGCGCACGACGACGGGGTGCGAGGCGAAGAGCATCGGCGTCAGCTCGCCCGGCGTGACCCCGACCGCGGCGGCGTATTCCTCGGCGGCCGGCTCGGCATTCAGCTCATGGACGATCCGCCGCTCCGGATCGCAGCGCGTCACCACCAGCTTGCGGTCGGTCGGCACGAAATTGTCGTTGCGGAACACCTCCGCCAGATGGTCGGTGTCGACCAGGACGATCACCGCGGCATGGTGATAGACTTGGCCGCCATACAGCTGGGAGGTCACGCCGAAGCTGAGGCCGTCGCCAGCCGAGCCGCCGACGATCGGGATGTCGTCGAGCGCCATGGCCACGGTGGAGACGCACATCTCCTCGCGGTAGGACATGCCGTCGATGAAGATGAGGCCGAAGCGGTGGCCGGGCGCCGCGGCGCGCTCGCCGCAGCGGCGTTCCAGCGCGGCGCGCAGCCGGCGCGCCACGGCGGCGCCGCTCTCGACCGTCAGGCCGCGCACATCGGGGATGACGTCGGTGACGACGCGAAAGCCCTCGCGCGGCAGGGCCATGGCGACAACGGTGTCATGCGCGACGCCGTCCGGGGTGATCTCCCCGGCGGTGCTGCAGCCAGCGACCGGCAGGCCCGGGAAGGCGGCGGCGAGGCCGCTGGCGAGCGCATCGGCATCGATGCTCGGCGCGAAGAAGACCAGCAGCTGCCCGTAGAGGCCGGGATCGATCCGCGTCTCAAAGGCCGCCACGGCCGCCTCTGCCGTTCCGGCCGCGCTCCAGAGCGTCAGCACGCCCGAGACGTGCATCCTGGCCCCTGTCCTGGACTCCGGGCGCATGCCTCGCAAAGCCGTTTCCCCGCCGGTGCCGCGCCCGGTGGGCGGCATTATGCGGATTGCGCCGGGCCGCCGCAACGGAGCCGGGTGCGGCGGCCCGGACGGCCGCCATCCCCGCTTCAGGCGGCGGCGCGGCGCGCCAGCATGCCCCGCTGCGGGTCGTAGCCGAGGACGGCGGCGCCGCCGAAGATCAGCAAGGCCAGGGTCACGGCCGCGAAGGAGACCGGATCGAACTTCGCATAGAGGGCGAAGCGGATCAGCTCCACCGCCTGGGTGAAGGGGTTGGCCTGGCAGATCCAGTAGAGCGTCAGGCTCGCCTCCTGCACCCGCCAGAGCGGATAGAGGGCGGAGGAGGCGAAGAACATCGGGAAGATGACGAAATTCATCACCCCGGCGAAATTCTCGAGCTGCTTGATCCAGGAAGACAGCAGCAGGCCGAGCGCGCCGAGCATCATCCCCGCCAGGACCAGGGCCGGCAGCACGGTGAGGTAGCCGATGGGCGGCGGCTCCACCTCCCAGAAGCGGGCGACGATCAGGAAGACATAGACCTGCGCCACGCCCACGAGGACCGAGGCCAGCAGCTTGCAGAAGAGCAACCACCAGCGCGGCAGGGGGCTGGTCAGCAGCACCCGCATGCTGCCGACCTCGCGGTCATAGACCAGGGACAGGCTGCTCTGCATGCCCTGGAACAGCAGGACCATGCCGGCGAGGCCGGGGACGATGTAGACCTCGTAGAGCACATAGGTCTCGTAGGGCGGGCTGATCGAGACGCCGAGGACGAAGCGGAAGCCGGCGGCGAAGATCGCCAGCCAGACCAGCGGACGCACCAGGGCCGAGAAGAAGCGGCTGCGCTGATGGATGAAGCGCAGCGCCTCCCGCCGCACGATGCCAAGGAGGCAGCGAAGCCAGGCGGTGGCGGTCAGGGACGGTCCTGGATGCGACATGCGACGATCTCCCGGGCGCAGGATGGCGCGCCGGGGCCGGTCGGGCCAGAGGGAGGGGAGAGGACGGGTTCATGTGCCAATGGACCGGCCTCTTGGCCGATCCGAGGCCCCGAACGGGCTCGCCGGCCGTGCCCTTCGGCGCGACGCGGCGAAGCCAAGCAAACCGGAGGTTTGCGCCCGGCGACTGAGGGCCGTTGATGTCAGACCGCGTGCACCTGCGCCTCCCGCTCCCAGAAGCGGACGCCGCGGCAGGCCTCGAGGAAGGCCTTGGCATCGGTCGGCTTGCGCAGGGCGACGAAGCCGCCATCCATCTCCGTCAGGCCGGCCTTCTGAAACAGCGGCTGCGCCGTCTCGGCGTAGCCGATGAACTTGGCATGGGCGTAGGCGTCGTTGACGAAATCCTTCGCCGTCGCCTCCCTGGCCAGCAGCGCCGCGCCCTCGGCCGAGGGCAGCACCGCCACCGCATCGTAGAGGACGGAGGGGCCGCCATTCACCTTCTGCTTCGCCGGCACGGTCTTGCCGTCGCTGGTGGTCACGCCGCCGACCTTCGGCGCGACGAGCTCGAGCAGCGCGCCCTCGGCCTTGGCCGCCGCCTGCAACGCGGCGAGCAGCCCGGCATCTGCGCCATCGGTCACCAGCACGCCGATCTTGCGGCCTTGCATGCTCTTCGGCCCGTTGCGCTGGATGCTGAGGGCGGGCGAGGGCGGCAGGGTGGTGATAACCGGCCGGGCCGGGGGCGCGGCCTCCGGCATGGTGGGGAGGCCGAGGCCCGTGGCGACCTTCCTGGCGAGGTCCTCGTCGACATTCATCAGATGCGCGACGACGCGGGCGCGGATCGCCGGGGTCTCGACCTTGCTGAGCTCGAAGACGAAGGCGTCCTTGATGTGCGTCTGCTCGACCGGCGTCTGGCTGATGTAGAATTGCCGGGCCTGGCTGTAATGGTCGGCGAAGAGCTCGGCGCGAATCCGCCGCTTCTCCCCGGATTCGGCGGCCGGATAGGTCTGGAAGCTCCGCTCGCGCGATTCGCGCGGCCCGCCATTCTCGGCGCCCCAGGAATTCGGCTCGTAATTGGCGCGGCCGCGCGGGTTGCGCATGGCCATATGGCCATCCTGCTGGAAATGCGTGACCGGGGATTTCGGCGCGTTCACCGGGATATGGGTGAAGTTCGGGCTACCGAGCCGCTTCAGCTGGGTGTCGAGATAGGAGAAGTTGCGGCCCTGCAGCAGCGGGTCATTGGTGAAGTCGATGCCGCGCACGATGTTCTGGGTGCAGAAGGCGACCTGCTCGGTCTCGGCGAAGAAATTGTCCACCGTGCGGTCGAGCACCATCCGGCCGACGATGCGCACCGGCACCAGCTCCTCCGGGATGATCTTGGTCGCGTCCAGCACATCGAAATCGAACTTGTCCGCGAAGGCCTCGTCGAAGACCTGCAGGCCCAGCTCCCATTCCGGAAAGTCGCCGGTCTGGATGGCGTCCCAGAGGTCGCGACGATGGAAGTCGGGATCGGCGCCGTTGATCTTCACCGCCTCGTTCCAGACCACCGATTGCAGGCCGAGCTTCGGCTTCCAGTGGAATTTCACGAAGCTCGACTGGCCTTTGGAGTTGACCAGCCGGAAAGTGTGGACGCCGAACCCCTCCATGAAGCGGAAGGAGCGGGGGATGGTCCGGTCGGACATGATCCAGAGCAGCATGTTGACCGATTCGGGCGACAGCGAGACGAAGTCCCAGAAATTGTCGTGCGCCGTCTGGGCCTGCGGGAAGCCGCGATCCGGCTCCTGCTTCGCCGCATGGATCAGGTCGGGGAATTTGATGGCATCCTGGATGAAGAAGACCGGGATGTTGTTCCCGACCAAGTCCCAATTCCCCTCCTTGGTGTAGAACTTCACTGCGAAGCCGCGCACGTCGCGCGCGAGGTCGGGCGAGCCCTTGTTGCCCGCGACGGTCGAGAAGCGGACGAAGACCGGCGTCTTCTCACCCTTGCGCTGGAAGAGATCGGCGCAGGTGAGGTCGGAGAGGGAGTCCGTGGTCTCGAAGGTCCCGTGCACGCCGAAGCCGCGGGCATGCACCACCCGCTCCGGGATGCGCTCGTGGTCGAAATGGAAGATCTTCTCGCGGAAGTGGAAATCCTCGAGCAGCGTCGGGCCACGCGGGCCGGGGCGCAGCGAGTTCTGGTCGTCGGCGACGGGGATGCCCTGCTGGGTCGTCAGGGTCGCAACCTTGCCGCCGGCGACCTGGTGCGTCTCGCCGCCCTGGCCACGCAGGATCTCGGCATCGGCGATCCGGGCAGGGGTCAGCGGGTCGGTATTCGGGTCTGCAGGCATGGAACAAATCTCCTGGCAGCGTCCACCGGCCCCGGTCGCGAGACCGGGCCGGGCCGCTCGCGGCGACAACGCGGCAAGGCTGCCGCCGTTGGGCGGCAGCGGCACTCGTTGCGCCTGTCGGACGAAAGGACCAATGGGCGGATTGGCAGACGCGCCGCGGCTGGTTAGGACCGGGTGTCGCGCGGCCCTGCTCCGCGCCCGAAGCGTGAGTTGCCGCCATGACCGAGACCCTGCCCGACCGCCTCTCCACCGATCCCGCCAGCCCCTACTACGACGAGGCGCTGCTGCAGCGGGGCGTCGGCATCCGCTTCAAGGGCGTCGAGAAAACCAATGTCGAGGAATACTGCGTCTCCGAGGGCTGGGTGCGGCTCTCGGTCGGCAAGACGACGGACCGGCGCGGCCGGCCAATGACGATGAAGCTGCAGGGCACGGTCGAGCCCTATCTCCGCGACGCCCCTCCCGAGGCCTGAGCGGGAGGCCCGACCATGTCGGCGATCCGGCACGTCCTGACGCTCTCCTGCCCGAACCGCCCCGGCATCGTCGCCGCGGTCTCGACCTTCCTGTTCGAGGCCGGCGCGAACATCGCCGAGGCGCAGCAATACGACGATGCCGAGACGACGCGCTTCTTCGCCCGGATCGTCTTCGACCATCCGCGGGGCGTGCCGGACGAGGCGGCGCTGCGGGCCGGGCTGGCGCCCATCGCCGAGCGCTTCGCCATGCGCTGGGCCCTGCGCGACCTGGCGGACAAGCCGCGGGTGATGCTGCTGGTCTCGAAATTCGACCATTGCCTGGCCGATATCCTCTATCGCTGGCGGATCGGCGAACTGCCGATGGTGCCCTCGGCCATCGTCTCCAACCACCCGCGAGAGACCTTCGCGCATCTCGACTTCGCCGATATCCCCTTCCATCACCTGCCGGTGACGAAGCAGACCAAGCTGGAGCAGGAGGCGGCGATCTGGGCGCTGGTGCAGGAGACGCGGAGCGAGCTCGTCATCCTCGCGCGCTACATGCAAGTGCTCTCGGACGGGCTGGCGGCGAAGCTTGTCGGGCGCTGCATCAACATCCACCATTCCTTCCTGCCCGGCTTCAAGGGCGCCCGGCCCTATCACCAGGCGCATGCCCGGGGGGTGAAGCTGATCGGCGCCACGGCGCATTACGTGACCGCCGATCTCGACGAGGGGCCGATCATCGAGCAGGACGTTGAGCGGGTGACGCATCGCGACAGCCCGGACGACCTGGTGCGCAACGGCCGCGACATCGAGCGGCGGGTGCTGTCGCGGGCGCTGCGCTGGGTGCTGGAGAGCCGGGTGATCCTGAACGGCAGCAAGACGGTGGTATTCAGCTAGGATCCCCCGGCTAGGGTCCCTGGCGCCGGGGGGCCTCAGTCCGGCGTGATGTTGCCGACCTGCACCACATGCCGCCAGCGGGTGATCTCCCTTCCCTGAAAGGCGGCGAATTCCTCCGGGCTGTTCGCCACCACCTCGAAGCCCATCTCGGCCAGCTTGCCCGTCACCGCCTCGCTGCGCAGCGCCCCGGCGACGGCGTCGTGGATGCGTTGCAGCAGCGGCGGCGGCAGCGTGGCCGGGCCGCCGAAGCCTTGCCAGGAATAGACCACGAAATCGGCGAGCCCCGCCTCCGCCGCGGTCGGCACGGCGGGCAGCAGCGGGCTGCGCGCCTCGGCGGTGATCAGCAGCGGCCGCACCCGCCCGTCCTGGATCTGGCCGATGATGGAGCCGAGATTCTGGAAGGAGAGCTGGGTGTCGCCGGCGATCAGGCTGGTCGTCGCCGGCGCGCCGCCGGAATAGGGGATATGGGTGATGTCCGTCCCCGTCGCCTGCTTGAACATCTCCATGGTCAGGTGGTCGGAGGAGCCGACGCCGCTGGTGGAATAGGCGGCCTTGCCCTTCTGCGCCCGCAGCCAGGCGATCAGCTCCTTCAGGTCCTTGGCCGGCACCTTCTGCGGGTTCACCACCAGCACGTTCGGCGTGCGCACGGTCTGGGTGACGCGGGCGAGCTGCGTCACCGGGTCGTAGCCGAGATTGGGCCGCAGCGCGACGTTGATCGCCCAGGTGCTGATCGGGGCGTGCAGCAGGGTGGTGCCGTCCGGCGCCGAGCGGATCACCTGCCGCGCACCCACCTCGCCGGTCGCGCCCGGGCGGTTCTCGACCACGAAGGGCTTGCCGCTGCTCTGCTGCAGCGACTGCGCGATGGCGCGGGCGATGATGTCGGAGGAGCTGCCGGCGGCGAAGGGCACGATGATGGTCACGGTGCGCGACGGCCAGTCCTCCTGCGCGCGGGCGCGCAGCGCTGGCATGGCGAGCAGGGCGGCGGCTCCGAACAGGCTGCGGCGATGCATGTCCCGGTGTTCTCCCTCAACGACAGGATGCGGGCCGGGACCGGCCGGCGAAGGCCCGCCGGCCCCGGTTCGCCTCAGCGACCCTTGGCCTTCCGCCAGGCGGCGAATTCCTCGAGACTCTTCGGATCGGTCGCCGGGTAGAGGCCGCGGATGCTGCGTCCCTCGGCCACCTTCTCGGTGACGAAATCCTCGTAGGCGGTCATCTCGGTCGCCTCGGCCGCGAGCTCATCGGCGAGATGCGCGGGCAGCACGATGACGCCATCGGCATCGCCCACCAGCACGTCGCCCGGGAAGACCGGCGCGTCGCCGCAGGCGATCGGCTCGTTGATGCCGATCGCCTGGTTCAGGGTCAGGTTGGTCGGTGCCGAGGGACGCTGGTGGAAGGCCGGAATGCCGAGGGTCGCGATCTCCGCGCTGTCGCGGAAGCCGCCATCGGTGACGACGCCAGCGGCGCCGCGCGCCTTCAGCCGTCCCACCAGGATGCCGCCGGCCGAGGCGGCGCGGGCATCCTTGCGGCTGTCGAAGACCATCACCGCGCCGGGTGGGCATTCCTCGATCGCCTTGCGCTGCGGATGCGTCGGGTCGCGGAATACCTCGAGCCCGTTCAGGTCCTCGCGTGCCGGGATGTAGCGGACGGTGAAGGCCTCGCCCACCATGCTCTCGGCCGGGCGGTGCAGCGGCAGCACGCCCTGGATCATCTGGCCGCGCAGCCCGCGCTTGTAGAGCGCGGTGGCGAGGGTCGCGGTGCTGACCCGCCTGAGCTTGTCGCGGGTCTCGGGGCTGAGGGCCATGGCGTATCCTCTCCTTGCAGATGGCTCAGTAGATGACCGGCTCGGCGACGGGGGCGCCGAAATCGGTGCGCAGGAAGTCGAAGTCGCAGCCCTCGTTGGCCTGCTGGATGTGCTTGGTGAACATCCAGCCATAGCCGCGCTCGAAGCGCACCGGCGGCGGCACCCATTCGGCGCGGCGCCGCGCCAGCTCCTCCTCGCTCACCTCCATGCGGATGGAGCGGGCATCGACGTCGACGCTGACGATGTCGCCGGTCTTCAGCAGCGCCAGCGGCCCGCCGACATAGCTCTCGGGCGCCACGTGCAGCACGCAGGCACCGTAGGAGGTGCCGGACATGCGGGCGTCGGAGAGCCGCAGCATGTCGCGCAGGCCCATCTTCAGCAGCTTCTTCGGCATCGGCAGCATGCCCCATTCCGGCATGCCCGGCCCGCCCCGCGGCCCGGCATTGCGCAGCACCAGCACGCTGTCGGGCGTGAAGGGGAAGCTCTCGTCCTCCACCGCCTTCTTCATCGCGGGGTAGTCGTCGAAGACGAAGGCCGGGCCGGAATGCTTCAGGAATTTCTGGTCCATCGCCGCCGGCTTGATGACGCAGCCATCGGGGGCGAGGTTGCCCTTCAGCACGGCGAGCGAACCCTCGCCATAGATCGGGTTGTCGAGGCTGCGGATGACGTCGTCGTTGTAGACCCGTGCGCCCTCGATGTTCTCGGCCACCGTGCGGCCGGTGCAGGTGACGCAGCCGAGGTGCAGATGCGGCGCGATCCGGCCCATCAGCGCCCGGATGCCGCCGGCATAGAAGAAGTCCTCCATCAGGTACTTGTCGCCCGAGGGGCGGACATTGCCGATGACCGGGACCTTGCGGCTGTAGCGCTCGAAATCGTCGAGGCCGATATCCTGGCCGGCGCGGCGCGCCATGGCGATCAGGTGGATGATGGCGTTGGTCGAGCAGCCCATGGCCATGGCGACGGCGATGGCATTCCCGAAGGCCTCGCGGGTCTGGATGCGCTGCGGCGTCAGGTCCTCCCAGACCATCTCGACGATGCGCCGGCCGCTCTCGGAGCAGAGGCGGATGTGCCCGGCATCGGCGGCGGGGACGGAGGAACCGCCCGGCAGCACCATGCCGACCGCCTCGGCGATCGCGGTCATGGTGGAGGCGGTGCCCATGGTCATGCAGGTGCCATGGCTGCGGGCGATGCCCGCCTCGACGCCGAGCCAGTCCTGCTCGGTGATCTTGCCCGCCCGCAGCTCGTCCCAGTACTTCCAGCTGTCGGAGCCGGAGCCGAGCACCTTGCCCTGCCAGTTGCCCCGCAGCATCGGCCCTGCGGGCACGAAGATCGCCGGGATGTTCATGCTGGTCGCGCCCAGCAGCAGGCCGGGCGTGGTCTTGTCGCAGCCGCCCATCAGCACCGCGCCGTCGACGGGGTGGGAGCGCAGCAGCTCCTCCGTCTCCATGGCCAGCATGTTGCGGTACATCATCGTCGTCGGCTTGACGTAGCTCTCCGAGACGCTGATCGCGGGCAGCTCCACCGGGAAGCCGCCGGCCATCAGGATGCCGCGCTTCACGTCCTCGGCCCGCTGTCGCAGATGCGTGTGGCAGGGGTTGAGGTCGGACCAGGTGTTGACGATGGCGATTACCGGCTTGCCCTGCCACTCCTCCGGCGCGTAGCCCATCTGCATGGCGCGGGAGCGGTGGCCGAAGCTGCGGAGATCGGCCGGGCCGAACCAGCGGGCGGAACGCAGATCGGCGGCCTGCTTGCGGGGCGGGAGCTTGGTCATCGGGACATGTCCTGTCAGGCGATCACGGGGGGAACGCCGGCCTTCCGGCGGGTCGGCACCTTTGTCTAACGCAGGGCCCGGGCGGCGTCGCGGGGGCCGCGCCGGGTCAGTCGAGCTGGATCTTCGCCCGGCGGGCGACCTCGCCCCAGCGAGCGGTCTCGCTGGCGACGAAGCGGCCGAATTCCTCCGGCGTGTTGCCGACCGGGGTGATGCCGAGCTCCTGGAAGCGGGCCGCGACGCCGGGGCTGGCCAGCGCCGCCACCGCCTCCCTGTGCAGCCGGGCGATGATCGCCGGCGGCACCTTCGCGGGTGCGAAGAACCCGTGCCAGGAAAGGCTCTCGAAGCCCGGCACGGTCTCGGCGACCGCCGGGATGTCGGGCGCCGCCGGGCTGCGTTGCGGGGTGGTGACGCCGAGGATGCGGAACTTGCCTTCCCGCGCGAAGGGCAGGACCGAGGAGAGATTGTCGAAGGCCATGGGCAGCTCGCCCGTCATCAGCGCCGTCGTCACCTGGCCGCTGCCGCGATAGGGCACATGCTCGATCTGCGTGCCGGTCATCTGCATGAAGAGCGCCCCGGCGAGATGCACCGAGGTGCCGACGCCCGAGGTGCCGAAGGCGGTGTCGCCGGGCTTCTTCTTCAGGAAGGCGATGAGCTCGGCGATGCTCTTCGGCGGGAAGTCGTTGGCGACGGCGATGGCGTTGGGCTGCGCCGCGAGCTGGGTGATGGGCGCGAAGTCGCGCGCCGCGTCATAGGGCATCTTCGGCGTGATCGCCGGGTTGATGGCATGGCTGCTGATGGTGCCGAGGCAGAGCGTGTAGCCATCCGGCACCGCCCGGGCGCAGGCCTCGGAGCCGATATTGCCGCCGGCGCCGGCCTTGTTCTCGACCACGATGGGCTGGCCGAGCGACTTGCTCATCTCGGTGCTCACCAGCCGGGCGATGGTGTCGGAGACGCCGGCCGAGAAGGGGACGATCAGCCGGACCGGCTGGCTCGGCCAGGCCGGCTGGGCCCGGGCAGCGGGACCGGCGGGGGCGCAGAGGGGAAGGGCGGCGAGCGCGGCGAGGGCGACGCGGCGGGTCGGTAGCGGCATGGGTTTCCTCCGAGGCCGGGAGCCGGCCCTATCTTCTCTGAGATCCCATATATCAGATTTCAGACATCCGGCAAGATATTGGCTGTTGGGGCTGCGTCTGGTATGCCCTCGACTTCCATGACCGCGACCGATCTCGCCTCCGCCGATGCCGGATTTCCGGCCATCGCGCCGCTCGCGCCGCGCCGCTCGGCGGCCGAGATCGCCTATGAGCGCCTGCGCGCGGCGGTGATCACCCTGGCCCTGCCGCCCGGGACCGTCCTCTCCCGGACGGCCCTCGCCGCCCGGCTTGGCGTCAGCCAGACCCCGGTGCGCGAGGCCCTGCTGCGGCTGCAGGAGGAGGGGCTGATCGACGTCGTCCCGCATTCGGCGACGCGGGTGGCGAAGATCGACATGGCCAGCGCGCGGGAAGCGAATTTCCTGCGCCTCGCTCTGGAGGTCGAGATCGTCCGCCGCCTCGCCGCCGCGCCCTCCCCGGTGCTGGCCGGCGGGCTGCGCGCCGAGGTGGCCCGGCTGAAGGAGCTGCGCCTGCAGGACGAGCAGGCGGGCTTCGCCGAGGCCGACGAGGCCTTCCACGGCCTGCTCTACGGCGCCGCCGGGGTGCCGCGCCTGCGCGATCTCATCCGCAGCCGCAGCGGCCATCTCGACCGGCTGCGTCGGCTGCATCTGCCGAGCCCGGGCAAAGCGGACCAGATCGTCGCCGACCATGCGGCCCTCGCGGATGCGATCATCGCCGGCGAGCCGGCGGCGGCGGAGCGGCATCTGCGGCGCCATCTCTCCGGCACCTTCGCCGATATCGAGCGCATCCGCGCCGAGGCCCCAGCCTATTTTTGAGCGCCCCGCGACGGCGCCGCGCCGGCATGGGCGCCCCGGGAAGAGGGACCCCGGGCCCGAGGCCGGCCGGCGGAAGCCGGCGGAACCTCACGCTTCCGGCATCGCCGGGGGGCCGATGCCTGGCCGCCGTGCCTTGCCCGGCCTCTGGCGCCGCCGCTAGAAGCTGTTGCAATGCCCTCCCGTCCGATCCGCATCGCGCCCTCCCTGCTTGCCGCCGACTTCGCCCGCCTCGGCGAGGAGGCGCGGGCCGTGGCCGCGGCCGGGGCGGACTGGCTGCATCTCGACATCATGGACGGCCATTTTGTGCCGAATATCAGCTTCGGGCCGGTGGTGGTGAAGGCGCTGCGCGGGCAGGTCGACATCCCCTTCGACGTCCATCTGATGATCGCCCCGGCCGATCCCTATCTCGTCGCCTTCGCCGAGGCGGGCGCCGACCTCATCAGCGTGCATCCCGAGGCGGGACCGCACCTGCACCGGACGCTGCAGACCATCCGCGGCCTCGGCAAGCAGGCCGGGCTGGTGCTGAACCCGGCGACGCCGGTCTCGGCGGCGGAGAACGTCCTCGATCTCTGCGACCTGATCCTGGTGATGTCGGTCAATCCGGGCTTCGGCGGCCAGTCCTTCCTCGACAGCCAGCTCGGCAAGATCGCCACCCTGCGGCGGATGATCGATGCGCATGTCGCCCGCGGCGGCCAGCTGATCGCGCTGCAGGTCGATGGCGGCGTGACGGCGCGGACCGCCGGGCGCTGCGTGGAGGCCGGCGCGGATGTGCTCGTCGCCGGCACCGCCGTCTTCGGCGCCGCCGATTATGCGCGGGCAATTGCGGATATCCGGAGTGCTGCCTGATGCGGCTGGCGGGGGCTGCCGATGCGTGACCTGATTCGCGGCACCCGCCGCTTCATCGCCGGGCTGAAGCCGGTCCGCGTGCCGGAGGCGCCGGCGCGCTCCTTCCGCGACCTCTGGCCGGGCGATCCCGGCCGCGCCGCCCGGCTGCTCCGCGGCGAGTACGAGGTGCAGGGCACCATTCGGCCGCTGGAGCCGGGCGGGGAGGGCTGGGAGGCCGAGGCCGGCCCGGTCACCTGGCGGGCGGCGGCGCATGGCTTCGCCTGGCTGCGCGACCTGCGGGCACTCGGCACCGACACCGCCCGGCTGCGCGCCCGCGACCTCTCCGAGGACTGGCTGCTGCGCGGCGGCCAGGAGATCCTCGCCGTGGCGCCCGAGGTGGCGGCAGCCCGCGTCTCCGCCTGGCTCGGCCACTGGGACTTCCTGGCGGCGACGGCCGAGGACGGCTTCCGCCGCAAGCTGCTGGTCCGCCTCGCCCAGGATGCGCGCGGCGTCGTCGGCGGCCTGCCGGCCGAGGCGCTGCATCGCGGCGCGCTGGTGACGCTGAAGGGCGCGATCGCCGCCGCCGTGGCGCTGGAGGAGGAGGCCTGGATGACCCGGGCGCTCCGCTTCCTGCCCGGCGAGCTGGAGCGGCAATTCCACCCCGATGGCGGCCATGTCGAGCGCTCCCCGACGCAGCTCCTGCAGGCGCTGCAGGACCTGATCGAGATCCGCAACCTGCTGCACGGCGCGGGCATCAACGCCCCGGCCCTGCTCTCGACGGTGCTGGAGCGCGCCGGCCAGGCGCTGCGCCTCTTCCGCCACGGCGATGGCGGCCTCGCCCAGTTCAACGGCACGCGGGAGGAGGGGGCCGGCCTGGTCGACCTCGTCCTCACCCAGGGCCAGGCGCGCGGCCGGGCGCCGCTGCTGCTCGAGGAGAGCGGCTTCCACCGGCTGCAGGCCGGCCGCACCCTGGTCATCGCCGATGCCGGGCCGCCGCCGCCCGGCCGGGCGCGAGACGCGCAGACCGGCCTGCCGCGCGGCGCCGACCGCTTCGCCCATGCCGGCACGCTCTCCTTCGAGATGTCGGTCGGGCGCGACCGGGTCATCGTCAATTGCGGCGCCGCGCCGGCCGCCGAGGCCGATTGGCGCGACGCGCTGCGGGCGACGGCGGCGCATTCCACCCTGGTGCTCGCCGATACCAACAGCAGCGAGCTGAAGGAGGAGGGCCTCGGCCGCCGGCCCGAGCGGGTCGAGGCCGACCGGCAGGAGGCCGACGGCGCGCAATGGCTGGATGCGACGCATGACGGCTGGCGCAAGCCCTTCGCCGCCACGCATCGCCGCCGCCTCTATCTCGACCGCGAGGGCAACGACCTGCGCGGCGAGGACCTGGTCGAGATGGCGGAGGCCGATGCGCCAGCGCCCGGCTACCTGATCCGCTTCCACCTGCATCCCGCCGTCACCGCCACGCTGCAGGCCGAGGAGCAGGCGGCGCTGCTGAAGCTGCCTTCCGGCCAGCTCTGGCGGCTGCGCGTCAAGGGCGCGAAGGTCGCCCTCGAGGACAGCCTCTATCTCGGCGGCAGCGAGCCGCGCAAAACTACCCAGATCGTCCTCACCGCCGAGCCGCAGACCACGACGGTGCAATGGGCGATCGGCCGCGCCCAGATCCAGGGCGGCGACCCCGCGGATAGCTGAGGGGGCCGGCCTCCCGTCAGAGGCCCAGCAGGTCGAGGGTTCGCGCCACCACCTTCGCCTCGGTGTAGCGCGCGAGCGCCCGGGCGCGGCCGGCGGCGCCCATGCGGGCCCGTTCCGCCGGATCGGCGGCGAGGCGGCGCAGCGCGGCCGCCAGCGGCGCCGCCTCGGCCGGCGGCACGAGCAGCCCGGTCTCGCCCGGCACCACCATCTCCCGCGGGCCGCTGACATCGGTGCTGACCACCGGCAGGCCGCAGAGCATCGCCTCGATCACCGACATCGGCAGCCCCTCGAAATGCGAGGGCAGGGCGAAGACATCCGCCGCCGCCAGCAGCCGCGCCACGTCGGTGCGGTAGCCGAGGCGACGCAGGCGCGGGCCGAATTCCGCCTCGGCCGCGGCGAAGAGCGGCTCGAGGTCCTCGCCATGATCGGTGGGCAGCCGCTCGCCCACCACCCAGAGCAGGCAATGCGGCGGCGTGTCGCGCAGCGCCGCCAGCAGCTCGTGATAGCCCTTGTGCCGCACCAGCCGCGAGACGGCGATGGTGACGCAATCCCCGGGCGCGGCGCCGAGCTCGGCCCGCAGCGCGGCGCGGGCCGCGGCGTCGGGATGGAAGCGGGACGGGTCGCGGCCATTGCCGACGGCGACCGGGTGCGGGTGGATGCCGCGCCGCTTCGCATCCGCCGCCTCCTCCTCGCTGACGGTGAGGAAGATGTCGGTGATCCGCCCCGCCGCGCGTTCCAGAGCCAGGGAGAGGCTGCGCCGCCAGGCCGGGCCGGGCTGGTTGAAGAGGAATCCGTGGCAGGTATAGGCGATGCGTGGCCGGCCATCGCCCCGGCGCGCGAGCCGGGCGGCGAAGCGCGCCAGCAAGCCGCTGATCGGCATATGGCCGTGCACCAGGTCGAAGCGCTCCTCCCGCAGGATGCGCAGCAGGGCGCGGAAGGCGCGGAGCTGGGCGAGCGGGTTCAGCGAGCGCGCCATCGGCACCGGGATGATGCGGAATCCCTCCTGCCGCGGCAGGTCGAGCAGCGGCCCTTCCGCGCAGAGCCCCACCACCTCATGCCCGCGCTCGCGCGCGCCGCGCATCAGCGGCAAGAGGAAATGCCGCAGGGCGAAATCGACATTGACGACCTGGGCGACCTTCACGCGGCGCGTTGCCTTCCGGTTGGGGGGAGATGGGGCGATATCACGCCGACATGGCGCCAGGAAGCCGGGCGGCAGGGTAGGGCGGGGCTTGCGACCGGGCGCGAAGCGGCCTCCCCTCGGCGGAGAAGGAACGAGGAACGTCCGATGCCCGACACCGCCCGCTTCCGCCCGCCGGGGCCGCTCGGCTTCGGCGGCGCGCCGCTCGGCAACATGTTCGCCCCGATCCCGGAGGCGACCGCCGAGGCGGTGCTCGAAGCCGCCTGGGAGAGCGGCATCCGCTTCTACGACACCGCCCCGCATTACGGCGCCGGGCTCTCCGAGCACCGCTTCGGCCATATGCTGCGGCAGCGCCCGCGCGAGGACTACGTGCTCTCGACCAAGGTCGGCCGGATGCTGCGCCCCGACCCCGCCGCGCCGCGCGAATACCGCATGTTCCGCGACCCGCTGCCCTTCCGGGTCGAGTACGACTATTCCGCCGATGCGGCCCTGCGCTCCGTGGAGGACAGCCTGCAGCGCCTCGGCCTCGCCCGCATCGACATCGCCCTGATCCACGACATCGCCGAGGACACGCATGGCGCGGAGTGGGAGCGGGTCTTCGACGCGGCGATGGCCGGCGCCGCGCCTGCCCTGACCCGGCTGCGCGAGGAGGGCGTCATCCGCGCCTGGGGGCTCGGCGTGAACCGGCCCGAGGCCTGCCTGTGGGCGCTGGAACGGGCTGATCCCGACCTCTTCCTCATCGCCGGCCGCTACACCCTGCTCGACCAGGGGGCGCTCGCCGCTCTGCTGCCGGCCTGCCTGCGGCGCGGCGTCGCCGTCATCATCGGCGGGCCGTATAATTCCGGCCTGCTCGCCGGCGGCGGGACCTTCGACTACCGCGAGGCGCCGCCTGAGCGCGTCGCGGCCCGGGACCGGCTGGCCGCGCTCTGCGCCCGCCACGGCGTCGACCTGCGCGCCGCGGCGCTGCAATTCGCCGCCGCGCATCCCGCCGTCGCCGCCGTCATCCCGGGCGCGGTCGAGCCGGCGCAGGTGCGGGCGAATGCGGCGCTGATGCGCACCCCGATCCCGCCGGCGCTCTGGCAGGAGATGCGTGAGGCGGGGCTGCTGCCGCCGGAGGCGCCGACACCCTGACCTGCCATGGGTGCAGGGGAGGATGGCGGGGGGGCGAGGTTGCCGAGGCGCGGGCTCCGGCAGTATGCCGCGCCCGATCCGGAGTGCCCCCCAATGACCGATCCCGTCCCCGTCCGCCGCGCGCTGCTATCCGTCTCCGACAAGACCGGGCTGGTGGAATTCGCCCGCTTCCTCGCCGGGCGGGGAACCGAGATCCTCTCGACCGGCGGCACCGCGAAGGCGCTGCGCGAGGCGGGCATCCCGGTGAAGGATGTCTCCGAGCATACCGGCTTCCCGGAGATCCTGGACGGGCGGGTGAAGACGCTGGTGCCGCAGGTGCATGGCGGGCTGCTCGGCCGGCGCGACCTGGAGGAGCACCAGGCGCAGATGCGGCAGCATGCCATCGCGCCGATCGATCTGGTGGCGGTGAACCTCTACCCCTTCGAGGCGACGGTGGCGAAGGGCGCCGGCTTCGAGGATTGCATCGAAAACATCGATATCGGCGGCCCGGCGATGATCCGCTCGGCGGCGAAGAACCATGCGCATGTCACGGTGCTGACCGAGCCCGCGCAATTCGCCGAGGTGCAGGCGGAGATCGCGGCGCAGGGCGGCACCCGCCTGGCGACCCGCCGGCGCCTCGCCGCCGCCGCCTATGCCCGCACGGCCGCCTATGACGCGGCCATCAGCCGCTGGTTCGCCGGCCAGCTCGGCGAGGAATTCCCGCCGCGCCTCGCCTTCGCCGGCATCCTGAAGCAGACGCTCCGCTATGGCGAGAACCCGCACCAGCAGGCGGGCTTCTACCTCGATGGCAGCGATCGGCCCGGCATCGCCACGGCGCGGCAGGTGCAGGGCAAGGAGCTCTCCTACAACAACCTGAACGACACCGACGCCGCCTTCGAATGCGTCGCCGAGTTCGAACGCCCGGCGATCGTCATCGTCAAGCACGCCAATCCCTGCGGCGTCGCCATCGCCGACGATCTCGCCAGCGCCTGGGACGCGGCGCTGCGCTGCGACCCGGTCTCGGCCTTCGGCGGCATCGTCGCCGCCAACCGGCCGCTCGACGCCGCCGCGGCGGAGAAGATCGCGGCGATCTTCACCGAGGTGGTGGTGGCCCCCGATGCCGACGCGGCGGCGCAGGCGGTCTTCGCCCGGAAGAAGAACCTGCGCCTGCTGCTGACCGGCGCCATGCCCGATCCGGCGGCGCCGGGCCTCACCTTCCGCTCGGTCGCCGGTGGCTTCCTGGCGCAATCGCGCGATGCCGGCCGCGTCACGGCCGAGGCGTTGAAGGTGGCGACGCGGCGCGCCCCGACGCCGCAGGAGCTGGAGGACCTGCTCTTCGCCTTCCGCGTCTGCAAGCATGTGAAGTCGAACGCCATCGTCTATGCCAAGGGGCTGGCGACGGTCGGCATCGGCGCGGGGCAGATGAACCGGGTCGAGAGCAGCCGCATCGCCGCCTGGAAATCGGAGGCGGCGGCCAGGGCGGCGGGGCTGCCGGAGCCGCTGGCCAAGGGCTCGGTCGTCGCCTCGGACGCCTTCTTCCCCTTCGCCGACGGGCTCGAGACGGCGGCGGCGGCGGGCGTCACGGCGGTGATCCAGCCGGGCGGCAGCATCCGTGATGCCGAGGTGATCGAGGCCGCCGACAAGGCGGGGCTCGCCATGGTCTTCACCGGCATGCGGCATTTCCGACACTGATGCTATCCCCACGACGTTGCTGCGCGCTGTCGCGGAGGCCCCGTGATCGCCCTGGACCCAAGATGCGTCACAGCCTGTCGCGGCGGAGCCGCGGCAGGGCAACGGGTGGCGGTATGGAAACGAGGGGGGCGGAACCGGGCGAGGGCGGCGGTCGTTGCGCGGCATTCTTCTGGCAAGGAGCGGCGAGCCTGGCATCGGGCGGACCGGGCGATGAGGGCAGGGCATGGAGAGGCTGATCGGGGGCTACCGGCGGTTCCGCGCCGAGACCTGGCCGCGCGAGAAGGCGCGCTTCGAGGAACTGGCCGAGCAGGGGCAGCGGCCGCGGACCATGGTGATCGCCTGCTCCGACAGCCGGGTCGATCCGCAGATGATCTTCTCGGCCGGGCCGGGCGAGCTTTTCGTGGTGCGCAACGTCGCCAACCTCGTGCCGCCCTACATGCCGGATGCCGCCTTCCACGGCACCAGCGCCGCGGTGGAATTCGCGGTGCGCGTCCTCGGCGTGCGGGATCTGGTGGTCATGGGCCACGCGCTTTGCGGCGGCGTCCGGGCGCTGCTGGAAGGGGTGCCGCCGGCGGCCGGGGATTTCGTCGCCGGCTGGATCAGCATCGCCGACCGCGCCCGGCAGGTGGCGCTCGCCTGCGACACGCCGGAGGCGCGGCAGGAGGCCTGCGAGCATGAGGCGGTGCGCATCTCCCTCGCCAACCTGATGACCTTCCCCTGGGTGGCGGAGGCGGTGGCGGAGGGGCGCCTCGCCCTGCACGGGGCGCATTTCGGCGTGGCGACCGGCCAGCTCGTGCTGCTGCAGCCGGATGGCCGCTTCGCCCCGCCCCCCTGAGCCGGGACAGCGCCGCGAGGCTGGCCCCGGACCTTCGCGCGATGCGACAGTGCTCGGGGCCGCGACTCGGGGGCGCGGCCGCAGGGATCACCGGGGGAGGGCCGCTTGCCCGATTGGCTGCTGCCATTGCTGGTGCCGCTGGCGGCCGGCCTCGCCGGCGCGCTGCTGGCCGGCGCCATCGCCCTTGCCTTCCGGCTGCAGGGAGGGGGAGGGGGAGGCGAGGCGGTGCTGCTGCTCGCCGAGCGGATGGAGGCGCTGTCCGACCGGCTGGACCAGGCTGTCGCGGCGCAGAACGAGCGGCTCGGCCGGGCGCTCGCCGACAGCGCCGAGCGCACCCAGGAGAGCGCCCGCCGCATCCATGAGCGGCTGGCGGTGATCGACGCGGCGCGCGCCAATATCGAGGCGCTGGGCGGGCAGGTGACGACGCTGGCCGGCATCCTCGGCAACAAGCAGGCGCGCGGCGCCTTCGGCGAGGTGCAGCTCCGCGACATGCTGGCCGACCGGCTGCCGGCCGAGGGCTGGGCCTGGCAGCACAGCCTGGCCAATGGCACGCGCTGCGACGCGCTGATCCGCCTGCCCTTCCCGCCGGGGCCGATCGCCATCGACAGCAAATTCCCGCTCGAGGCCTGGCAATCGCTGCGCCGCGCCCCGGACGAGACGGCGCGCATCGCCGCCGAGCGCCGCATGGCGGCCGATATCCGCAAGCATGTCGACGACGTCGCCCGCAAATATGTCTGCCCCGGCGAGACCGCCGAGGGGGCGCTGATCTTCCTGCCCTCCGAGGCGCTGCATGCCGACCTGCACGCCCTTTTCGGCCCGCTGGTCGCCGAGGCGGCGCGGCGCGGCGTCTATCTCGTCTCGCCCGGCACGCTCTGGGCGGTGCTCGGCGCCATGCGGGCGCTGATGCGCGATGTTCGGCTGCGCTCGGAGGCGCAGCAGCTCCGGCGCGAGGTGGCGCGGCTGGCCGAGGAGACCGGCCGGCTCGACCGCCGCGTCGCCAGCCTGAAGCGGCATTTCGCCGAGATGCAGGCGGATGTGCAGGGCATCGAGATCACCGCGCAGAAGATCACCGCCGCCGGGGGGCGGATCGAGGCGGTGGAGCTGGCGGAGGCGCCGGTGCCGCGCGCCGCCGAGTGAGCCTGCTGCAGCTCCAGGCGCTGCTCGGCCTGCCGCTGCTCTGCCTGCTGGCCTGGACCTGCGGCGGCTGCCGGCGCGGCGTGCGGGCGCGGGTGGTGGTGGCGGGGCTGCTCGGCCAGCTGCTGCTCGCCGGGGCGCTGCTGCACATCCCGCCGCTGCGCGCCGGCTTCGCCGCGGCGGGCGATGCGGTGGAGGCGCTGGCGCGGGCGACGCGGGCTGGCACCACCCTGGTCTTCGGCTATCTCGGCGGCGGGCCGCTGCCCTTCGCCGAGACCGTGCCGGGCGGCAGCTTCATCCTCTTCTTCCAGGCGCTGCCGCTGATCCTGCTGGTCGGAGCGCTCTCGGCGGTGCTCTATCACTGGCGGGTGCTGCCCTGGGTGGTCGACCTGCTGGCGGGCGGGCTGCGGCGCCTCTTCGGCCTGTCCGGCGCCTGCAACCTCTCCGTCGCCGCCAATGTCTTCGTCGGCATGGTGGAGGCGCCGCTGCTGATCCGCCCCTGGCTCGGCACGCTGACCCGGGCTGAGCTCTTCGTCACCATGGTCGCCGGCCTCGCCACCATCTCGGGCAACATGCTGGTGGTCTATGCCACCATGATCGCGCCGGTGGTCCCCGATGCGGCGGGGCAGTTGCTGACGGCGAGCCTGATCGCCGCCCCGGCCGCCATCCTCGCCGCCCTGCTGATGCATCCCGAGGAGGCCGCGTCGACCGCCGCGGCGCCGGAGGGCGCCATGCCGCGCCTCTACGACAGCACCATGGACGCGCTGGTGCGCGGCACCGCCGACGGGCTGCAATTGCTGCTCGGCATCATGGCCTCGCTCATCGTCTTCGTGGCGCTGGTCGCGCTGCTGAACGCGATGCTGGCGCCGCTGACCGG
Organism: Roseicella sp. DB1501; assembly: GCF_013112485.1. GTDB lineage: Bacteria > Pseudomonadota > Alphaproteobacteria > Acetobacterales > Acetobacteraceae > Paracraurococcus. The sequence continues at coordinate 213,681 of NZ_JABFHG010000008.1, read as the reverse complement.
CCTGACGCTGGAGCGGATCGCGGGCTTCCTCTTCTGGCCGCTGGCCTGGGCGATGGGCGTGCCGGCCGAGGAATGCGCGGCGGTCGGCCGCAGCCTCGGCATCAAGGTGGTGGTGAACGAGTTCGTCAGCTACCTGGAGCTGGCCAGCACCGGCGGCGCCGGGCTTTCCGAGCGCTCGCGCATCATTCTCACCTATGCGTTGTGCGGCTTCAGCAATTTCGCCTCGGTCGGGATCATGGTGACCGGCATGGCGGCGCTCTGCCCGGAGCGGCGGGCGGAGATCACCACGCTCGGCCTGCCGAGCCTCGTCGCCGCCAGCATCGCCTGCTGCATGGCGGGCGCCACGGTCGGCGTGCTGACGGCGCCCTGATGGGGAGAGGGAGCGCGATGCCGCTGCACCCGGTCGCCACCGATCTCTGGCTGGTCGAGGGCGGGCCGCAGCGCGTGCTCGGCCTGCCCATTCCGCTGCGGATGACCGTGCTGCGCCTCGCCGATGGCGGGCTCTGGCTGCACTCGCCGGTGCCCCATGGGCCGGATCTCGCGGCGGCATTGCGGGCGATCGGGCCGGTGCGGCATCTCGTCGCGCCCGCCACGGCGCATTGGACGCATCTGCCCGGTTGGCAAGCGGCCTACCCCGAGGCGCGCCTCTGGGCGGCGCCGGGTGTGGTGGCGCGGGCGGCGCGGCAGGGGGTCGCCTTGCGCGCGCATGGCGAGCTGGGTGCCGGGCCGCCGCCCGACTGGGCGGGGCAGGTTGCGCAGGAGGTTCTGCGCGGCCTCGGCTTCGTCGAGATCGCCTTCCATCACCGGGCGAGCGGCAGCCTCATCCTCACCGACACGATCCAGGCCATGGCACCGGCGCAGATGCCGCGCGGCCTCGGCGCGCTGCCGCGGCTGCTCGGCGCGGCCGCGCCGGAGGGCGGAACGCCGCTGCATGTCCGGCTGCTGCTGCTCCGGCACCGTCGCCGCAACCGCGCCGCCGTGCAGCGGCTGCTGGGACTTGCACCGCGGCGGGTGATCTTCGCCCATGGCGCCTGGTACGCCGAGGACGGCGCGGCGCGGCTGCGCCAGGCCTTCGCCTGGTTGCTGTGACGCGGCCGCATTTTGCGGCGCGATACCTGTCGCGACATTTCGATATCGATGCGCCCGGGCGCTGCCGGCAACCGTCCTGTCACTCGCGGCGTTGCTACCAGCCAGAAGCTGCCGCGGTTCGCGGTGGTGCGACAGGAGGATCTGCCATGGACAAGGACCGGATCGAAGGCGCTGCCAAGCAGGTGAAGGGCGCCGTGAAGGACATGGCCGGCAAGGTCACCGGCGACACCAAGCTGCAGGCCGAAGGCAAGGCCGACAAGGCCGAAGGCAAGGTGCAGAACACCGTCGGCGGCGCCAAGGACAAGGTGCGGGACGCGACCGACACGGATCGCTGAGCGACACAGCAGCAGGCCGGAAGATGGCTACGCTTTGACGTAGCGATCACATCCTATTGGTAGTAGCGCCGCTGACCTTCATGGTCAGCGGCGCTACTTGTTCTAGCTTTCTTGTCGAACGCCTTTACTGCCAGGTCAGCTGCATCTGCAGCTCTTCTGGCATGGGCCATTCCGTTTGGCTGAAGCCAACCTTATGTGTGAGCGGGAAGGCCTCGAAGAAGCTTTCAAGCTGTTTCGGTACCAGCGGGGACCAGAGCCGATCGACCGACCGCATCACCTGCTCCCAGCGCGTTTCCTCGTGCCGCTGCTGCGCGAAGCCAGGCAGATGCGTACGTCCAGCGCCGCGATAGAAATCGGCGAAACGATGATCGACTTCGCCTGCCTCGAGATCAGATCGGATCTCGCCTTGCCCGGTGAACGGGAAGGGCAGACAGGGAATGCCATAGGTCTCCGCGATGATGAGCCCGTGCAGGCTGACGCTGACGATTCGGCGGCAGGACAGGATCTCAAGCAGCTTGCTGTGGAAACCGGCCCAGCTCGCCTCGTGCAGGGTGGAGATGATGCGGACGCCGTCTGCCTGGCCGCCACGATAGCGGACATGGTCCGTCTGTGCGTCCAGGCCAATCTTACTGAGCTCGGAGATATGCGTGATGACGCCGAGTTCGTATTTTGGCTCCCGCGAAGGGCGGGGGAGGATGCGTGGCAGGAACCAGGCACCATCGCCATAGACCGGCGGTGCTTGGATTCCCGCCTGCAAAAGCGTGCGGCGGCTATGCGGGCCACGCGTCGCATGCACGACATAGCGCGTATGAGGCGCGGCCGCGAAACCGGCTGAGCGGTTGCCGAAGCTACGGATCTTGGCATCGACGCCGGTGCCCCAGAAGTGCACCGTGCCCCATTTCGCATCCTGGCCGATCGTGCCGATCGCAGCGAGCCGCGTCCCATGGCTGCCATGCGGCGTGTGGAGCGATGCGCAGCCGCTCATCGCCCCTACGACGACAGGACTGGCGACATCGCCGAAATTGGCAACGCCTTTGGTGACCACGCGCGCCCAGGTGAGCGGCACCTTGCCGCCCTGCTGCCGGACGGCGTCGTCCAGATCAAGATTGGGGCTGAAGCTCATCTGCCTGCGTGTCCTGGCGCTGTTGTCCACACCCCGCGAGTCCGATCCGCGAGCTGCGCCGTGATGGGCGACCCTCGCGGAGCCGGTGGCCTGCAGGATGGAACAGGATGCGCAGTCTCCGGCTTACGGAATCCTAATCATGAGGATGTCCGACAAAGCCAAGCACGACCCAGGGCTGGGTTTCGGAATTGGTCTCTGCCGAGAGCGACGAGCAGCGGACCTCGAGCCCTTCATCGCGCGTCTGCGTGGCGCGCGCGAGCTGCCGCAGCAGCACGGTCTCGATCATATCCAGCCGGTCGGCATGGCGCGTCTCGATAGCGCGCAGCGCCGCGACCGGACTCCGCCGCAGCGCTCGCATCATGCGCAGGGTGAGGCCGGCGTGGAAATTCCAGAAGGTCATGCTCAAGCGTGGCTTCCCGCCGGCATCCTTCCAGTGAATGCCGATGGTATCGACCTTGCGAGGCTGGTTCGCCCAAAGGAAGCGGCCAGTCACCAGCGAATAGGCATTGAGCCCGCGATCGATGGCCGCCTCAATCCGCTCGTCCTGCAACCAGGGCGCCGCGTGAATGAGCGCGAGGAGCGCAGCGCTCTGGCAATCGACATGCATGTCGCGGACGCTGCGTACGCCCATCAGGAAGCCGGATTCCGGACCGGCGATGTCGCCCGGCAGCGTCACCTGGAACTGCAACAGCACTTCGACCAGATCGGCAAGGCGCTTGCGGTATCCCTCGTCGCCGGTTGCTCGCAGCATGGTCGCAACCGCCAGGATGACGAAGGCGAGCTGACGACAGAACACCGTGTTCTTGCCGGCCCAGAAGGCGCTCACGAATTGCGCATCATAGACTTCGAGATAGCGGTCGGTCATGCGCCGCATTTCGTCCGCGAGACCCGGCGGCGCCTCGACCTCACCGGCCGCGAACATCGCATAGGCCTTGGCGAAGGCGTTGATCTCCACGCCATAATCGTAAGAAATCGAGAGGTCGCGAGGCCAGGCATCAGGCGGCATGTCGGCTTCCTGCCGCATCAGGCGCAGATAGGCGGTCGCCTCGTCGTAGAAGCCGCCCGCAGTGAGGAGTTTGTGCTCGGCCGCGACCAAGCGGGTGCCGCTATGCGTGCCGGGAAAGCGGTAGGCGGCGACCACCCAGTGCAAGCGGTTCTGCTTCTGCACCACCCGCAACTCGTGCAGGCGGTCCGGCGTGAGGGAGCGGGTGTGCACGCCGAGGGCGAAGCCCCGCATCTCCTCCTGTGCCAGGCTGTAATACTCGGCGCCAGCGGCGGGTAGGGTGATATTGCCATCCTTGTCGGCGACATGCCAGGCGACCGATCCCGCCGGCGCGAGCACGCCGACGCGGCCGTAATGCACGTTGTTGCGGCCGTGGCTGAGATTGTCATGACCGATGGTAAGGATGACATCCTCGATCTCGACGCCTGGCGCGATCTCGAGCGCAGCCTCGACCTGTACGAGCATCGTGCGGGCGTCGATGCGGTAGGTGTAGCTGATGCGGCCGAGGCGTTGCTCCGCGCCATCGGGCGAGAAAGTCAGCTCGCTGCCATGGCGGGCGATGAGGACGCCGTTCTCCTCATGGCCGCTGACCTCGGCAATGGCATCCTCGACATCGAGCGTATAGGGCTTCCCGCGATGGCGGAAATGCACGTAGTTCCCGGTCAGGAACAGGTTTTCCGCGGTCCGCGCATCATGGAAGCGGATGCCGAGCATGACCGCGCCCTGCTTCAGCCGGACGCCGACATGCATCATGGAATGCACGTAGCGACCGTCCTCCGCCGTGCCGGAGACGCGCGACAGCCGTGGCGCGCTGATCCGGCGGAAGACGAACGGCGCCTCGCACATGCCATGCAGGAAGCGCAGGATCTCCAGCGATTCGCGCGGGTAGCTGCGCCAGAAGGCCGGCCGCGTGAGCATCTCAACCACTTTGGCGTTGTCGTCGGTCCAGACCCAGGTGTCGCCATCCATCTGCAACTCGGTCTCGGCGATGGCCTGGATTGACCCGCTTAGGCTGCTGCCGCAGGAGCGCAACAGCTTGCGCATCAGGAAGCTGGCATAGGGGGAGGGATCGAAATTCTCGGGACGCATTCGCAGCAACCTGGCCCTTTCGCATGGGCGGCGCGACGAGCGGGGCGCGGCACCGGCCATCTCAGTTGGTGAATGGCCTATCGGTAGAGCCGGAAATGATTGCTCATTTCATGCGCGATGTTGCGGCATAGAGCCGGCTCGGAGGTGCAACGGATCCCGCCGCAGCCATGCTGGCAGCCCTCGAGCGCCTATCAGAACCGTCACTGCCCGTCGTCCTGTCGCGGCTTCGCCGCGGCAGGAGGGGACCCGGGCCACCACAAAGCCGCAAAGCGGCTTTGTGGGAGTTCTACACCACCCGTCGCGCCTTCAGCGCCGCCGCCAGCGTCCCCTCATCCAGCACGTCGAGCGCGCCGCCGATCGGCACGCCCTGCGCCAGCCGCGTCACCTGGGCGCCGGTCGGCCGCAGCCGGTCGGTCAGGTAATGCGCCGTCGTCGCGCCGTCGACCGTCGCCGGCAGGGCGAGGATTACCTCCCGCACCGGCTCGGCCGCGCCCTCGATCCGCGCCAGCAGCGGCTGCACGGCGAGGTCCTCGGGCCCGATACCTCCCAGCGCCGAGAGCGTCCCGCCCAGCACGTGGTAGAGGCCGCGATGCGCATGCGCCCGCTCCAGCGCCCAGAGCTCGGAGACGCCCTCCACAACGCAGATCAGGCCCTGGTCACGCTGCGAATCGCGGCAGATGCCGCAGGGATTGGTCGCATCGAGATTGCCGCAGATCTGGCAGGGCTGCACCGCCGCCGCCGCCGCCCGCAGCGCCTCGGCGAGCGGCAACATCGCCTGCTCGGGCTGCATCAGCATGCGCAGCACGGCCCGCCGGGCGCTGCGCCGGCCAAGTCCGGGCAGCCGCGCCAGCAGGCCGATCAGGTGCTCGATGGGGTTGGGGTCGGTGGCCATGCCGCTGCCGGCCCGCCCGGCTGGATCAGGGGCGGGTCAGAAGGGCAGCTTGAGGCCGCCGGGCAGCCCGCCCGGGAGGTTCAGCCCGGCGGTCGCCTTCTGCATCTCCTCGGCCATCTGCGCCTCGACCTTCTGCTTGGCATCGGCATGCGCCGCCACCAGCAGGTCCTCCAACACCTCGCGCTCATCGGCGCTCATCAGGCCCGGATCGATGGCGACGCGCTTCAGGTCGCCCTTGCCGGAGAGCGAGACCTTGACCATGCCGCCGCCCGACTGGCCCTCGACCACGGTGGCCTCCAGCTTGGCCTGCATCTCCTGCATGCGCGTCTGCATCTGCTGCGCCTGCTTCAGCATGTTGCCCAGGTTCTTCATGGCGTCGGCCTACCGTTCTTCGTCAGGAGGTGGAACATCGTCATAGCCGGCCGGTTCTTCCAGCTCGGTCGGCGGGATGTCGCCGGGCTCGGCCTCCGGCAGCTCCTCGGGGGCGGCCGCCGGGGTCATGGCGCCGCCCAGCCCATAGGCATCCGCCGTCGCGTCCCGCACCGCCTCGATGCTGCTGCCGGGGAAGGCGGCGAGCACCGCCTGCACCAGCGGGTGGCTCTGCGCCACGGCGCGGCGGCTGGCCTCGGCGGCGCGGCCCTGATCGGCGAGCGTCGGCTCGCCCTCGGCCTGGCTGAGGGCGATGGTCCAGCGCTGGCCGGTCGCCTCCTGCAGCAGGGCGCCGAGCTGCCCGGCGAGGTCGCGCGGCGCGGCGGGGAGGGGGCGCAGCTCGAGGCGCCCTGGCGTCACCCGCACCGGATGCACGCTGTGCACCAGATGCGCGTGCAGCATCGGCTTGCGGCCGGAGGCTAGGGCGACGACCTCGCGCCAGGAGGTCGGCGCGGCATCGGCCGGCGCGGCCACCGCCGTGGCCAGGGCGCCGCCGCCGATCGCGCGCAGCCCGCCGCCATGGCCGTTCGGTGGCCCGGCGGGGCGGGGGGCGCCGGCCGGCACGGCGCCGCCCTCGGCGAGGCGCCGCACCAGCTCGCCCGGCGTCGGCAGCTCGGCGACATGCGCCAGGCGAAGCAGCACCATCTCGGCCGCGGCGCGGCGGTCCGGCGCCTCGTTCACCTCGCCGAGTCCCTTCAGCAGCATCTGCCAGGCCCGGCCGAGCACCGGGACCGATAGCTTGTCGGCCAGCGCCGCGCCGCGGGTCCGCTCGCCCTCGGTGAGGGAGGGGTCGTCGCGCAGGGCGGGAACGCTGCGCAGCCGCGTCAGGGTATGGGTCAGCTCCAGCAGGTCCTGCAGCACCACCGCCGGATCGGCGCCCCGCTCATGCGCCCGGTCCATCAGGCCGAGGGCGGCGGCGGTGTCACCAGCCATCAGCGCCTCCATCAGGTCGAGCACCAGGGCGCGGTCGGCGAGGCCGAGCATGTCGCGCACCGCCTCGGCGGTGACGCTGCCCTCCGGCCCGCCCAGGGCGATCGCCTGGTCGAGCAGGGAGAGGCCATCGCGCACCGAGCCATCGGCGGCGCGCCCCAACATGGCCAGCGCCTCGGCCTCGACCGCGACGCCCTCCTTCTCGGCAATGCCGGCGAAATGCGCCCGCAGCACCTCCTGCGGCACCCGCTTGAGGTGGAAAGTCTGGCAGCGCGAGAGGATGGTCGCCGGGACCTTCCGCAACTCGGTGGTCGCCAGCATGAACTTCACCTGCGCCGGCGGCTCCTCCAGCGTCTTCAGCAGCGCGTTGAACGCCGCGTTGGACAGCATGTGGACCTCGTCCAGGATGATGACCTTGAAGCGGCCCTGGGCAGGGCGGTAGCGCAGGCGCTCGCGCAGCTCCCGCACATCCTCGATGCCGTTGTTGGAGGCGGCGTCGAGCTCCTGCACGTCCGGATGGCGGTCGGCGAGGATGGCGCGGCATTCGGCGCAGACGCCGCAGGGCTCGGGCGTCGGGCCGCCCTGGCCGTCCGGCCCGATGCAGTTGAGCGCCCGGGCGATGATGCGGGCAGTGGTGGTCTTGCCCACGCCGCGCACGCCGGTGAGCATGAAGGCATGCGCCACGCGGTTCTGCGCGAAGGCGTTGCGCAGCGTGCGGACCAGCGCCTCCTGGCCGATCAGCTCGGCGAAGCTGCTCGGGCGGTACTTGCGGGCCAGCACCCGATAGGACGTCGCGGCGGGCTCCGAGGCGGGCCTGGGCGCGGGCGGCGGCGGTGCGGATGGGGCTGCGGGCGCCGCCGGGATTGGGGCCGCGGTCGGGGCTGGGGCCAGCGCATCGCCGAACAGGCCGGGGCCCTCCGGCGGCGGCGGCTCGGGCAGCGCGTCCTCGGCCGGTGCATCCGACGTCCCGGGTTGGCCGAAGAGGGAGGAAGACATCGAGGCGGCGGGTTCCTGCTGGCCGGCGGCCTGCCGGGCCGAGGCAAGGCCGGGGCGGCGCGCGCCCCGCTATGGCGGTGGAAGGCCGACAAGCGACCCGGGCAAGAACCCGTTACGGCTGCTTCCTTCCGGACCTGACCGGGTTGGCGAGGAGCCCGTCCGCGCCGACCTTCCGAGGGCACCATATCATACCCCCCCACCCCCAACACAATGGAGGGGGGCGGAACGATCGGCCGGTTGGGCGAGCCCGGCCGCCACGCGCCCCGGTTGCCGGCCGGGGTCGCGCATGGCAGGGTCCGGCTGCCATGCTCTCCATTCCCGCCAGCCGGCCCAATGCCTATTCGGGCAGCCCTCTCGACCGCGCCGCGCTCCGGCGCGAGGACGCCGCCTGGATCGCCGCCGCCCTGACCGATCCCGGAACCCTCTTCGCCCCGGTCTGGCGCAGCCGCAGCCTGATGAAGGGCGTGCCGGAGGGGCAGCCCGAGGCGATGCTCATCACCGGCGCCGCCGCCGAGGCGGTGCGCATGGCGGGCGGCCCCTGGGCCTTCCTCGGCCTGTGGGAGGGACGGCCGGTCTTCGCCGTGGATTGCTCGCAGGCGGATGACCCGCTGCCGCTGCTGCCCGAGGGCTTCGGCAGCTTCACCGATCTCCGCGCCGTCGCCGGGCTGCTGCCGCCGGGGGAGGCGAGTGTTCTCGCCCATGCCCGCGGGCTGATGCACTGGCGCACCAAGCACCGCTTCTGCGGCATCTGCGGCCATGGCTGCGAGCCGCGCTCGGCCGGCCACGTCATGGTCTGCAGCAATTGCAACGCGCAGCATTTCCCACGCACCGATCCGGCGGTGATCATGCTGGTGGTGCGGGAGGATGCCTGCCTGCTCGGGCATTCGCAGCGCTTCCCGAACAGCACCATGTACTCGACCCTCGCCGGCTTCGTGGAGCCGGGCGAGAGCCTGGAGGAGGCGGTGCGCCGCGAGGTGCTGGAGGAGACGGGCATCGTGGTGGGCGAGGTGCACTACCACTCCTCGCAGCCCTGGCCCTTTCCCTCCTCGATCATGCTCGGCTTCCATGCCGAGGGGCTCTCCGAGGCGATCGCCATCGACGAGACCGAGCTGCGCGACGCCCGCTGGTTCAGCCGGGAGGAGATCCGCAACCCGTCCGCCCATGGCTTCGCCCTGCCGCGTGCCGATTCGATCGCCCGGCGGCTGATCGAGGACTGGATCGCCCAGGCATGACATCGGCTGCCATGCGGCGGCCGGCCCTGGCGGGCCTCGTGCTGCCGGGTCTGGTCCTGCTGGGCGCCTGCGGCCTGTTCGGCCCGCCGGGCCCGCCGGTTCCGCGCGACGAGGACACGCCGCAGCACGAGGCCTGCCGGGCCGAGGCGCGCAACAGCCCCGAGGTGCTGGCGCTGAACCGGCAGATGAACCCGTCCAACCAGTGGAATGTCGACCGGTTGGCGGGCGAGGTGCGGCGGGCGGAGAACCACGCCTACCGCAACTGCCTCGCCGCCCATGGCCTCGGCCCGCCGGGCGGCGTCGAGGCGCAGGTCCCGCGCCGCTGAGCTGATCGGCACCGTGGGGGACGTCCCCGGGAAGGCCTCGAAACGCCTATCGCAACCGTCGCTGCCCGTTGCCCTGCCGCGGCTCCGCCGCGGCAGGCTGTGACGGATGCTGCGCGGGAGGAACCCCACGGGGCCCCCGCGACGGCGCGCAGCGACGTCGCGGGGATGACCTAATGCGCCTCCGCCCAGCTCCGGCCGGTGCCGACCTCGACCGCGAGCGGCACGCGCAGCGTCACCACCCCCTCCATCACCTCGCGGACCAGCGCGGCGGTGGCCTCCACCTCCGCCTCCGGTACCTCGAAGACCAGCTCGTCATGCACCTGCAGCAGCATGCGGCCGGCGAGGCCCGCGGCCCGCAGCGCCCCCGGCACGCGCACCATGGCGCGCTTGATGATCTCCGCCGCGCCGCCCTGGAAGGGGGCGTTGATGGCGGCGCGCTCGGCGCCGGCGCGGCGCACCATGTCGCGGGCGCCGATATCGGGGATCCAGAGCTTCCGCCCGAAGGAGGTGGAGACATAGCCCTGCAGCCGCGCCTCCTCCTTCAGCCGCTCCATGGCGTCGCGGATGCCGGGATACTGGCCGAAATAGGCGTCGATGATGCCGCGCGCCTCGACCGGCGGGATGCCGAGGCGGGAGGCCAGGCCGAAGGCGGACATGCCGTAGATGATGCCGAAATTGATCGTCTTGGCCCGCCGCCGCGCCTCGCGGTCCACCGCGCCGGGGGCGAGGCGGAAGATGTCGGCGGCGGTGCGGGCGTGGATGTCCTCGCCCTTCTCGAAGGCCTCGCGCAGCGCCGGGACATCGGCGAGATGCGCCAGCAGCCGCAGCTCGATCTGGCTGTAATCGGCCGAGAGCAGCACGTGCCCGGCCTCGGCGACGAAGGCGCGGCGGATGCGCGCGCCCTCCTCGGTGCGGATCGGGATGTTCTGCAGGTTCGGCTCGGTCGAGGAGAGACGGCCGGTGGCGGCGACGGCCATGGCGAAATCCGTGTGCACCCGGCCGTCGCGCGGGTCGATCGCCGCGGTCAACCCGTCGACATAGGTGGATTTCAGCTTCGAGAGCTGCCGCCAGTCGAGCACCTTGCGCGCCAGCGGCACGCCCTGGGCCGAGAGCTCCTCCAGCACGCTGGCATCGGTGCCCCAGGCGCCCGAGGCCTTGCTGCGCTTGCCGCCGGGCAGCTTCATCTCGTCGAACAGGATCTCGCCGAGCTGCTTCGGCGAGCCGACATTGAAGGGCCGCCCGGCGAGGCCGTGGATCTCCTGCTCCAGCGCCGCCATGCGGCCGGAGAAGTCCTCGCCGATGCGGGCCAGCTCGGCGCCGTCCACCTTGATGCCGGCGAGCTCCATGTCGCGCAGCACCGCGACCATGCGCCGCTCCACCTGCTCGTAGAGGGCGAGCGCCCCCTCGGGCAGCAGCCGTGGCCGCAGCACCTGCCAGAGCCGCAGCGTGACATCGGCATCCTCGGCGGCATAGGCAGTGGCGCGGTCGAGCGGCACGCGGTCGAAGCTGATGCGGGCGCGGCCGGTGCCGGTCACCTCGTCGAAGCCCATCGGCTTGTGGCCGAGATGCAGCACGGAGAGCTCGTCCATGCCATGCCCGTGCCGCCCCGCCTCCAGGGCATAGGAGATGAGCATGGTGTCGTCGACCGGGGCGACGGCGATGCCGCCATTCTCGGCCCGGCAGAGCACTTCGAGATCGTATTTGGCGTTCTGCAGCACCTTCAGCACGCTGCGGTCGGTCAGCAGCGGCCGCAGCGCCTCGATCGCCTGATCGAAGGGGATCTGCTCGGGCGCCGCCGCCGGCTCGGCCAGCATGTCGGCCTGCTGGGCGCCGGGCGCGACATGCCGGAGCGGGATATAGCAGGCGCGGCCCGGCGCGGTGGCCAGGCAAATCCCGACCAGGCGGGCGCGGAGCGCGTTCAGGCTGTCGGTCTCGGTATCCAGCCCGACGACGCCGGCCGCCCGCGCCTCGGCGATCCAGGGCTCGAGGGCGGCGAGGGTGGTCACCGTCTCATAGGGGCCGAAGGGGGCCTTGCCGGCATCGGGTGTCGCCGGCGCAGTTGTCGTCCCCTGGGCCGCCGCCTGGGCCGCGACATGCGCGGCGACGGCGCTGTTGCGGGCGCGCGTCCCGGCATCGCCCGCCGCCTCGCCGAGGCCCATGCGGGCGAGGACGCTGCGGAAGCCCTGCTGCTGCAGGAATTGCGCGAGCCGCGCCGGCTCGGGCGGCTTCACGGCCAGGGCGTCGATCGGCTCGGTCAGCGCCGCATCGGCATCCAGCGTGACCAGGCGCTTCGAGAGGCGGGCCTTCTCGGCGTTGCCGACCAGCGCCTCGCGCCGCTTCGGCTGCCTGATGCCGCCCGCCTTCTCGAGCAGCGTCTCGAGGTCGCCGTATTCGGTGATGAGCTGCGCCGCGGTCTTGATGCCGATGCCGGGCACGCCGGGGACGTTGTCGGTCGGGTCGCCGGCCAGCGCCTGGACGTCGGGCACCTTGGCGGGCGGGACGCCGAATTTCTCCTCGACCTCGGCCTCCCGGATCGGCTTCTGCTTGATCGGGTCGAGCATCTGCACGCCCGGCCGGACGAGCTGCATCAGGTCCTTGTCGGAGGAGACGATCGTCACCTCGCCGCCCGCCTCGGTGAAATGTCGGGCATAGGCGGCGATCATGTCATCCGCCTCGAAGCCCTGCTGCTCGACGCAGGCGACGCCGAAGGCGGCGGTCGCCTCGCGGATCAGGGCGAATTGCGGCACCAGCTCGGGCGGCGGCTCCGGCCGGTGCGCCTTGTAGTCGGGGAAGATCTCGTTGCGGAAGGTGCTGCGGCTGGCGTCGAAGACCACGGCGAGATGGCTGCCGCGATGGTCGGTGAGGAAGCGGCTCAGCATCTGGGTGAAGCCGTAGACGGCGTTCACCGGCGTGCCGTCCGGCCGGGTCATCGGCGGCAGGGCGTGGAAGGCGCGGAAGATGTAGCCCGAGCCGTCGACGAGCACGAGGTGCCGCGCCCCGGGCGGGGTGACGGGGACCGCCTCGGCGGCAGCGGTCGCCGTGGCGAGGGCGTTGCCGCGCGGCGGTCCGGACCGGCCCGCGCCCGCCTCGTCGGCCTCGGCGGGCGATGCGGCCTCGTCAGTGATGGCCGTCATCCCCGGCGCCCGGCTTCAGGACGTAGGTGATGGAGCAGTAGGGGCAGGTGACATGGTCCTCGCCGGGCGACATGCGCAGCCAGACCCGCGGATGGCCGAGGGCGGCAAGGCCGATATCGCCGTCGCAGGGCACGGCGCGGCTCTCTACCTCGATCTGCTGCTCGGGCGTGATGCCCGGGATGGGCTTCGGCGCATAGCCGGTCAGTTTGCCGTCGCGCATCGGGGCGTCCTCGCAGTCTGGGGCATGGGATGGCCCAGCATAGTCCAGAACGCCCCAGGGCGCGACGGGGGGGCGCGACGGGGGGCCGCGACGGGGAGGGGGCCGAGGGGGCGCCCCCGCCCGTCGCCTCCCGTTGCTTCGCCGCGGCAGGCTGTGACGCGCCTGGGCTCCGACGCGAATGAGCGGGGCCTCCGCGACGGCGCGCGGCGACGTCGCGGGGATCTAGTCCGCTCGCGGATGCGCCTTCTTCCAGGTGGCCAGCAGCCCGGCGGCATCGACAGCGGTGTAGCGCTGCGTGGTCGAGAGGCTGGCATGGCCCAGCAACTCCTGGATCGCCCGCAGATCGGCGCCGCCGCCGAGCAGATGCGTGGCGAAGGAGTGCCGCAGCGCATGCGGCGTCGCATGCTCCGGCAGGCCGGCGAGGCGGCGCCAGTCGCGCAGCGCCTTCTGCGCCACCGCCGGGTCCAGCCGGCCGCCGCGGGCGCCGAGGAAGAGCGGCGCCTCCGGCGGCGCGCCGGGGCGCAGCGCCAGATAGGCGGCGATCGCCTGCCGCACCGCCGGCAGCACCGGCACCAGCCGCGGCTTGCCGCCCTTGCCGGTGACGCGCAGCGCCGCCTCGCTGCCGGGCAATGGCGCGTCGCGAATATCGAGGGCGAGCGCCTCGGCGATGCGCAGCCCGCAGCCATAGAGCAGGGTGAGGAGGGCGACGTCGCGCGCCGCCTGCTCGGCCGGGCGCTCGGCCCGCGCCGGGTCGTGCACCTGCCCCACCCCGGTGGCGGCCTCCAGCGCCTGTTCCGGCGTGAGGGCGCGCGGCACCGGCGGCGGCAGGCGCGGGCCACGGATGGCGGCGAGGGCGGTGGGCTCCATCGCCTCGGCGCGGGCGAGCCAGCGGAGGAAGCCGCGGATGGCTGCGAGTTGCCGCGCCCGGGTGGCGGCGCCGGCCCCGGCATTGGCCCGGGCGGCGAGGAAGGCACGGAGATCGGCGGCGCGCAGGGCGCCGAGGACGGCCGGGTCCGGCTCCTCGCCGAGATGGCCGGTCAGGAAGTGCAGGAAATCGGCAAGGTCGCGACCATAGGCCTCGATGGTGTTGGCGGCGGCGCGGCGCTCGCGGGCCAGCCAGTCGAGATAGTGCCAGCGGGCCGCCTCGCCGGTCGTGGTCGGGCCGGTGGCGGCGCCCTGCGGGATGGCCGCCGCCGCCGCGGGGCGCCGGATGGCGGCCCGGGACGGGCCTCGCCGCGCGCCGCCCGGCATGGGGGCCGTCCGGCGGCGCTAGCGCGCCAGGGCGGCCGCGACGGCGCGGCCGAGGAAGGCGAGGGTGGCGATCGCCTGCTTGTTCGGCAGCGCCTGCGGATCGCGGGCGCCGAGGGCGAGCAGGGTCGGCGTGCCGGTCCAGACCGGCACCCGGACCAGCGCGTCGCGGGCAACCAGCGGCGCCGCCTCCTCGTGCAGGGTCTCGGTCTCGGTCGGCGCCTGCCGCACCAGGGCGTCGCGGCCCGGCCCCATCAGCCGCGCCACGCTGCCGCGCGGCAGGGCGAGGACGCCGCGGCGGTCCGGCTTCTCGCTCAGCAAGGTGCAGGTCTCAATGCCGAGCAGGGCCGGCAGCTCCTGCGTGACCGTCTCGATCACGTCGGTGCTGCGCATCAGCGCCAGCACGGCGAGGCGGACGCGAATGGTCAGGCCGTAGCCGGCGCGGCCAGCGATGACGGCGGCATCCACCTCGGCCTCGAGGCTGCGGACGCGGCGCCGCTCGGCGGCCAGCATCGCCGCCATGTGGTCGGCGATGCGCTCGCCATGGATGCGCCGGGGCGGCGAGAGGCTGCGGAACAGCTCCGGCCGCTCGGCGAGGAAGTCCGGATGGGATCGCAGGAAGGCGGCGACCGCATCCGGGCTCGGGAAGTCGGGCTCGGCCATGGCCTCGGCACTGGCGCCGGGGAGGATCGCGCTCACAGGATGCTCTGGCCCGACTTGCGCCAATCGGCCAGGAAGGCCTCGAGCCCCCGGTCGGTCAGCGGATGCTTGAGGAGCTGGCGGATGACGGCGGGCGGCAGGGTCGCTACCTCGGCGCCGAGCTTGGCGGCCTCGATCAGGTGCAGCGGATGGCGGATGGACGCCACCAGGACTTCTGTCTTAAGATGTGGGTAATTGCGGTATATTTTCACGATGTCTTCGATGAGCCGCATGCCATCGGTAGCGATGTCGTCGAGGCGGCCGACGAAGGGCGAGATGAAGGTCGCGCCGGCCTTGGCGGCCAGCAGCGCCTGCGCAGGGGAGAAGCAGAGGGTGACGTTGACCAGCGTGCCCTCGGCCGAGAGGGCGCGGCAGGTGCGCAGCCCGGCCTCGGTCAGCGGCACCTTCACCGCGACATTGGGCGCGATCTCGCGCAGGTGCCGGCCTTCCGCCAGCATCTGCTCGTATTCGATGGCGGTCACCTCAGCGGAGACGGGGCCGGGGGTAATGGAGCAGATTTCCCGGATCACCTCGGCCATCGGCCGTCCGGCCTTGGCGATGAGGCTTGGATTGGTGGTGACACCGTCCACTAAGCCTGCCTCGGCGAGGGATCGGATCTCCGCCACCTCGGCGGTGTCCACGAAGAACTTCATGGGCAAGGGGATCCTTCGATGGCGCGCAACGGCCGAGGTCCCGGCAACACGTTGTGCAATTTTCTGAACAAGGATAGCCGATTTTGTCCGGGTCGGAAAAGCGCCGCGGTACGAAAGACACGGCCATTGTGGCCGCGCGGACACGGGTTTCGGTCCTGCTCCCGCTGCCGCTGGCAGGGGCCTACGACTATGCTGTGCCCTCTTCCATACCCATACGTCTAGGGGAATTTGTCTCCGTTCCACTCAACCAAAGAGAGTTGGTTGGCGTCGTCTGGGATCCACCGGCCATCCCCGAGCCGAACCCCGTCCCCGACCGCCGGTTGCGTCCGATCTCCGCCACCCTGCCGGTCCCGCCCATGACCGAGAGCCTGCGGCGCTTCGTCGACTGGGTGGCCGCCTATACGCTGAGCCCGCCCGGCGCCGTGCTGCGCATGGCGATGAGCGTGCCGGCGGCGCTCGAGCCGCCGACGCCGCAGGCCGGCTGGGTGCTGGCGCCGCCCGGCGGCAACAGCCGGCCGCGCATCACGCCGGAACGGCAGCGGGTGCTGGACGCCATGCGGCCGGGCGAGCCGCAGGCCGGCGCGCCGCTGGCCGAGGCGGCACGGGTTTCGCTCGGCGTGCTGCGCGGCATGGCCGAGAACGGGCTGATCCGCCCGGCGCTGCTGCCGCATCGCCGCCGCTTCGCCTGGCCTGATCCGGCGCATCCCGGCCCGGCGCTCGCCGCCGACCAGCAGGCCGCCGGCGCCGCGCTGCGGGAGGCGGTGGCGGCGCGCCGCTTCGGGGTGACGCTGCTGACCGGGGTTACCGGCTCGGGCAAGACCGAGGTCTATCTCGATGCCGTCGCCGAATGCCTCGTCCAGGGCCGGCAGGCGCTGGTGCTGCTGCCGGAGATCGCGCTCTCGGCGCAGTGGCTCGACCGCTTCCGGGCGCGCTTCGGCGTGGCGCCGGCGCTGTGGCATTCCGAGGTGACCTCGCGCACCCGCCGCGACACCTGGCGGGCGGTGGCGGAGGGGGAGGCGCCGGTCGTGGTCGGCGCCCGCAGCGCGCTCTTCCTGCCCTTTCCCGATCTCGGCCTGGTCATCGTCGACGAGGAGCACGAGACCGCCTTCAAGCAGGAGGACGGCGTGGTCTACCACGCCCGCGACATGGCGGTGGTGCGGGCGCGTTTGTCGCAGGCCGCCTGCGTACTGGTCTCGGCGACGCCCTCGCTCGAGAGCCTGACCAATGCCGAGACCGGCCGCTACGCGCTGCTGCACCTGCCGGAGCGGCATGGCGGGGCGCGGCTTCCGGCAGTCGAGGTGCTCGACCTGCGGCGGACGCCGCCCGAGCGCGGCCGCTTCCTGGCGCCGCCGCTGGTCGAGGCGGTCGGCGAGACGATCGGACGCGGCGAGCAGGCCATGCTGTTCCTCAACCGCCGGGGCTATGCGCCGCTCACCCTCTGCCGCCATTGCGGGCACCGGATGCGCTGTCCGAACTGCACTGCCTGGCTGGTCGAGCACCGGGCGCAGCGGCGGTTGCAATGCCACCATTGCGGCCATGCCGAGCCGCCGCCGGCCGAATGCCCGGAATGCGGCACCGCCAACAGCCTGACCGCGGTCGGCCCCGGGGTGGAGCGGGTGCTGGAGGAGACGGCCGCGCTCTGGCCGGAGGCGCGGCGGCTGGTCATGGCCTCCGACACCCTGCCGGGCCCGGCCGCGGCGGCGGAGGCGGCGCGCGCCATCCAGGACCGCGAGGTGGACCTCATCATCGGCACGCAGATCGTCGCCAAGGGCTGGCATTTCCCGCACCTCACCCTGGTTGGCGTGGTGGATGCCGATCTTGGCCTGGCGGGCGGCGACCTGCGTGCGGCCGAGCGCACGGTGCAACTGCTGCACCAGGTGGCCGGCCGCGCCGGCCGGGCGGAGGCGCCGGGGCGGGTGCTGCTGCAGAGCTTCTCGCCCGACCATCCGGTGATGCGGGCGCTCGTCTCCGGCGACCTCGAGGCCTTCATGCAGGAGGAGGCGGCGATGCGCCGGCCCGGCCACTGGCCGCCCTTCGGCCGGCTGGCGGCGCTGATCGTCTCCTCCGAGGAGGAGCGGGAGGCGGACCGCACGGCGCGCGACCTCGGCCTCGCCGCGCCGGGCGGGGAGGGGGTGCAGGTGCTCGGCCCGGCCCCGGCGCCGCTCGCCCTGCTGCGCGGCCGGCATCGCCGCCGGCTGCTGCTGAAGACCCGGCGCGACATCGCGGTGCAGCCGATCCTGCGCGACTGGCTGGCGCGGGTGGAGGTGCCGAACCATGTCCGGGTGCAGGTGGATGTGGACCCGGTCGGGTTCCTCTGACCCCGCGACCTGAGATCCCGCGCCTCAGCCCCCGGCCCGCGCCGTGAGGCCCCGCCGGCCGGTCAGCAGCACCGCCGCGGCGGCGATCTGCAGCGCCAGGGCGAGGCCGGGCGGCGCCGCCGGCCCCCAGGCCTCGAGCGCGCTGCCGAAGAGCGCCGGGCCGAAGGCGTAGAAGCCCTGGTTCACCGCGGTCAGCAGGGCGAGCACCGCCGTCACCTGCTCCGCCGGCCACTCCACCTGGGCGATGAGCGGCGGCAGGGAGAGCAGGTTGCCGATCCCGAGGCCGAAGAGCAGCACCCCCGCCAGCAGCGCCGCGCCGCTCTGGGGCGCGGCGGCGAGCAGGGCGCAGCCCGTCGCCTGCAGCAGGAAATTGGCGCTGCCGGCGAGGCGCCGGTCGAGGCCCGGCGGCAGGGCCATGCCGACCACGGTGCGGCCGATCACCGCGCAGGCGGTGGCCAGGCTCATGGCGATCCCGGCGCCGGCCTCGCCGAGCACCGGGGCGAGGATGGAGAACAGGGTCGTCAACAGCCCCATCTGGGCGACGAGGCCGAGGGCGAAGGCCAGCGACAGGCTGCGGAACCGCGCCTGTCGCCAGAGCGGCCCGGCCGGGGCGGCGGCCGGGCGCGGCGGCGGCGGGCTGGCCGCGCCATCCGGATGCAGGCCGAGATCGGCCGGCACCCGGCCGAGCCAGCGGCCGGCGATCGGCCAGCTCACCGCGGCGACCAGCAGGGCGATGCCGACCGAGGCGCCGGCGAAGCCGAAGGCGTCGATCAACAGGGCCCAGAGCGGGGTGAAGAGCACGCCGCCCAGGCTCGCCCCGTTGAAGGCCATGGAGAGGGCGGCGCCGCGCCGGCGGTCGAACCAGGGGGCGACCATGGCATTGATGGCGACGCCGCTGGTCAGCGCCCAGCCGAGGGCGGTCAGCAGCGCGGCGGGCAGCATGTGCCAGGGCGCGGTGGCATGGCCCCAGGCGAGCGCGCCGGCGGCGCAGGCGAGCATCCCGGCCCGCGTCACCGCGACCAGGCCATAGCGCCGGTGCAGCGCCGGCAGCCGCGTCACCAGCGCGCCGCTGGCCAGGAAATGCAGGGTGATCGCCGCGGAGATCAGGGAGGGCGCCCAGCCCTCGCGCGCATGCAGGGCATGCAGATAGACCGAGGGGCCGTAGAAGTTGATTCCCCAGCTGCACACGGCAATGACGAAGGCGGCCGCGACCACCTGCCAGCCGAAGAAAACCCGCGCGCCCACCCGCATTCCGGCCTGTCCTCCCCGCCGTTGCCGCCCGGCGCGGCGCGTCGCGTCCCGGATCCTCGCCGTTTCATGGCTTTTCCGGCTTCGGCCGGGCCCGAACCGATCCGGCCGGGCCAGATTGCGGGGCCGTAAACCCCATGGTAAAGGCCCTGCGCCGCGCCGGCGGAAGCTTGGTGGCGGGACCCGCGCACGCGCATCTTCAGGAACAGGACCCGGAACGCCCGTGGCCTCCGCCGAGACCATTTCCTCCTCTGCGTCCACCCCCTCCGGCCTCGCCGAGCGCTATGCGCAGGCCTTGCTCGGCCTTGCCGATGACCGTCGCAAGACGGATCCCGGGGCGGTGGACCGCATCGCCAACGATCTCGACCGCCTCTTCGCGCTGTGGCGCGAGGACGAGTCCTTCCGTGCCTTCGTGGCCGATCCGCGCCTCGACAGCGCCTCGCAGAAGAAGGGCGCCTTCGCCGTCCTCGACCGCGCCGGCATCAGCGGCGAGGTGCGCAACCTCGTCGGCGTGCTGGTCGCCAACCGCCGGCTGTCGCAGCTGCCGCAGGTGGCGCAGGCCTTCGGCGCGCTGCTCGCCACGCGCCGCGGCCAGCAGACGGCCTTCGTCACCAGCGCGCATCCGCTGAACGACACCCAGCGCGCCCAGATCAGCGCGCGGCTCACCGAAGCCGGCTATTCCGGCGTCAAGCTCACCGAGCAGGTCGATCCCTCGATCCTCGGCGGGCTGATCCTGCGGATCGGGTCGCGGCTCTACGACAACAGCATCAAATCCAAGCTGCAGCGCCTGCAGTACGCCATGAAGGGGGCCGCCTGATGGACATCCGTCCCGCCGAGATCTCGGAGATCCTGAAGCAGCAGATCGCCGGCTTCGACACCGAGGCGAACGTGGCCGAGGTCGGCACCGTGCTGACGATCGGTGACGGCATCGCCCGCGTCTACGGCCTGCAGAACGTCATGGCCGGCGAGCTGGTGGAGTTCCCTTCCGCCGGCCTCAAGGGCATGGCGCTGAATCTCGAGCACGACAATGTCGGCATCGTGATTTTCGGCCCGGACGAGCATATCCGCGAGGGCGACACGGTGCAGCGCACCGGCACCATCGTGGACGCGCCGGTCGGCAAGGGCCTGCTCGGCCGCGTGGTGGACGGGCTCGGCAACCCGATCGACGGCAAGGGCCCGCTGCAGAATGTCGAGCGCCGCCGCGTCGAGGTGAAGGCGCCGGGCATCATCCCGCGCAAGTCGGTGCATGAGCCGATGCAGACCGGCATCAAGGCGATCGACGCCCTGATCCCGATCGGCCGTGGCCAGCGCGAGCTGATCATCGGCGACCGGCAGACCGGCAAGACGGCGGTGATCGTCGACACGATCATCAACCAGAAGCCCATCAACGCCTCGGGCGACGAGAGCAAGAAGCTCTACACCATCTATGTCGCGGTCGGGCAGAAGCGCTCCACCGTGGCGCAGCTGGTGCGCACGCTCGAGGAGAATGGCGCGCTCGAATACTCGATCATCGTCGCCGCCACCGCCTCCGACCCGGCGCCGATGCAGTTCCTCGCCCCCTATACCGGCTGCACCATGGGCGAGTTCTTCCGCGACAACGGCATGCATGCGGTCATCTTCTACGACGATCTGTCGAAGCAGGCCGTCGCCTATCGCCAGATGTCGCTGCTGCTGCGCCGCCCGCCGGGACGCGAGGCCTATCCGGGCGACGTCTTCTACCTGCATTCGCGCCTGCTCGAGCGCGCGGCGAAGATGAACGACGATTTCGGCGCCGGCTCGCTGACCGCGCTGCCGGTCATCGAGACCCAGGCGGGCGACGTCTCGGCCTACATCCCGACCAACGTCATCTCGATCACCGACGGCCAGATCTTCCTGGAGACGGAGCTGTTCTTCAAGGGCATCCGCCCGGCGGTGAATGTCGGCCTCTCGGTCTCGCGCGTCGGCTCGGCGGCGCAGATCAAGGCAATGAAGCAGGTGGCGGGGCGCATCAAGCTCGAGCTGGCGCAGTACCGCGAGATGGCGGCCTTCGCGCAGTTCTCCTCCGACCTCGATGCCTCGACCCAGGCGCTGCTCGCCCGCGGCGCGCGGCTGACCGAGCTGCTGAAGCAGCCGCAGTTCCGGCCGGTGCCGGTCGAGGAGCAGGTGGTGGCGATCTTCGCCGGCACCCGCGGCTATCTGGACAAGCTGCCGGTGAACTCGGTCGGCGAGTTCGAGCGGCGGCTGCTCGGCGAGATCAAGGCCTCGCAGCCGGATATCCTGGAATCGATCCGCACCGACCGCGAGATCAAGAAGCCGGTCGAGGACAAGCTGGTCGCCTTCCTCGACAGCTTCGCCAAGTCCTTCGCGGCCTGAGGCAGCGAAGCTAGGGGGAGCAGCCGATGGCGAGCCTGAAGGACCTGCGTGGGCGGATCAACAGCGTGAAGAACACGCGGAAGATCACCCAGGCAATGAAGATGGTGGCGGCGGCGAAGCTGCGCCGCGCGCAAGCGCAGGCCGAGGCGGCGCGCCCCTATGCCGAGCGGATGGAGGCGATCCTCGCCTCCCTCGGCGCGGCCGTGGCGAGCACCCCGGGCGCCCCGCCGATGCTGGTCGGCACCGGCGAGGACCGGGTGCACCTGCTGGTGGTGGTGACCGCGGATCGCGGCCTTGCTGGCGGCTTCAACACCAATGTCGGCCGTCTGGCGCGCGCCCGCATCCGCGCGCTCGAGGCTGAGGGCAAGGTGGTGAAGGTGCTGACGGTGGGGCGCAAGGGCGCGGCCTATCTGCGGCGCGACTTCGCCAGCCGTATCGTCGGCGAGATCACCTTCATGGGCAAGAAGCGGGTCGAGTTCTCGGATGCCGAGGCGGTCGCGGTCCGGGTGACCGAGATGCTGGAGGAAGGCGAGTTCGACGTCTGCTCGCTGCTCTACAACCGCTTCCGCAGCGTGATCAGCCAGATCCCGACGGATCAGCGCCTGATCCCGGCGCCGCTGCCCGAGGGCCAGGTGACGGCCCCGGCCGCCGCCGGCCCGCAGGCCCAGTACGAATACGAGCCGGCCGAGGAGACCATCCTCGCCACGCTGCTGCCGCGCAACCTGGCGATCCAGATCTACCGCGCCGTGCTCGAGAGCACCGCCGGCTTCTATGGCAGCCAGATGACCGCGATGGACAACGCCACGCGGAACGCCGGTGACATGATCAATCGACTGACGCTCAACTACAACCGCACGCGGCAGGCCAACATCACCAAGGAGCTGATCGAGATCATCTCCGGGGCGGAGGCTGTGTGATGCGATCGCGGAGCGCGCTTGTCGCGCGGAGCGTGAATCGCATCACTCTGACGCATGGTGTGCGATCGCGGAGCGCGCTTGTCGCGCGGAGCGTGAATCGCATCACCCGAACCGATTGAGGAGCTAGGAACCATGAAGAACAATGTTGGGC
Organism: Roseicella sp. DB1501; assembly: GCF_013112485.1. Classification (GTDB taxonomy): domain Bacteria; phylum Pseudomonadota; class Alphaproteobacteria; order Acetobacterales; family Acetobacteraceae; genus Paracraurococcus. The sequence goes on along the minus strand of NZ_JABFHG010000008.1, from coordinate 191,297 downwards.
AGATCGCCCAGGTTCTCGGCGCCGTCGTGGACGTGCAGTTCCCGGGCGAGCTGCCGGCCATCCTGAACGCGCTCACCACCAAGAACGGCGACAACACGCTGGTGCTCGAGGTGGCGCAGCATCTCGGCGAGCGCACCGTCCGCTGCATCGCCATGGACACGACCGATGGCCTGGTCCGTGGGCATGAGGTGGTGGACACCGGCAAGGGCATCGCGGTGCCGGTCGGCAACGGCACGCTCGGTCGCATCCTCAACGTCATCGGCGAGCCGATCGACGAGCGCGGCGCGGTGCCGCACGACAAGACCTACACCATCCACCGCGAGGCCCCGGCCTTCGAGGAGCAGGCGACCTCGGCCGAGATCCTCGTCACCGGCATCAAGGTCATCGACCTCCTCGCCCCCTACCTGAAGGGCGGCAAGATCGGCCTCTTCGGCGGCGCCGGCGTCGGCAAGACCGTCACCATCCAGGAGCTGATCAACAACGTCGCCAAGGCGCATGGCGGCGTCTCGGTCTTCGCCGGCGTCGGCGAGCGGACGCGCGAGGGCAACGACCTCTACCACGAGATGGTCGATGCCGGCGTCATCAAGCTGAACGAGGGCAACACCGAAGGCTCCAAGGTGGCGCTGGTCTATGGCCAGATGAACGAGCCGCCGGGCGCCCGCGCCCGCGTCGCCCTCTCCGGCCTCTCGGTGGCGGAATACTTCCGCGACGAGCAGGGCCAGGACGTGCTCTTCTTCATCGACAACATCTTCCGCTTCACCCAGGCGGGCGCCGAGGTCTCGGCGCTGCTCGGCCGCATCCCCTCGGCGGTGGGCTACCAGCCGACGCTGGCCACCGACATGGGCGCGCTGCAGGAGCGGATCACCTCGACCAAGAAGGGCTCGATCACCTCGGTCCAGGCCATCTACGTGCCGGCCGACGACCTGACCGACCCGGCGCCGGCCACCTCCTTCGCCCATCTCGACGCCACGACGGTGCTCTCGCGCTCGATCGCCGAACTCGGCATCTTCCCGGCGGTCGATCCGCTCGACTCCACCTCGCGCGCCCTCGATCCGCGGATCGTCGGCGAGGAGCACTACCGGGTCGCCCGCGAGGTGCAGCGCATCCTGCAGACCTACAAGTCGCTGCAGGACATCATCGCCATTCTCGGCATGGACGAGCTCTCGGAGGAGGACAAGCTGGTCGTGGCGCGCGCCCGCAAGATCCAGCGCTTCCTCAGCCAGCCCTTCCATGTCGCCGAGGTCTTCACCGGCACGCCGGGCGTCTTCGTGAAGCTCGAGGACACGATCCGCAGCTTCGCCGCCATCACCACCGGCGAATACGACCACCTGCCGGAGGCCGCCTTCTACATGGTCGGCACCATCGAGGAGGCCGTGAAGAAGGGCGAGACGCTCAAGGCCGCCGCTTAAGCGGCGGCCTTGCACTGTTCGGTGCCCTCAAACGCCGGGCGGGCGCATCCGCGCCCTTGGCTCTCGCCGCACTGGCGGCGGGCCGCAGAAGCGGCCTCGGCACGGGCCACGGCCCGTGCCGCAGGATGCGTCCGGTAGCCCAAGGATCTGACTGATGGCCACCTTCCTGCTCGAACTCGTCTCGCCGGAGCGGCTGCTGCTCTCCCGCCAGGTGGAGATGGCGACCATTCCCGCCGCCGAGGGCGAGATGGGCGTGCTGCCCGGCCATGCGCCGATGATCGTCACCCTTCGCGGCGGCGTCATCCGGGTGCGCGAGAACGGCGCCGAGACCGAGCGCCTCTTCGTCGGCGGCGGCTTCGCCGAGGTGTCGCCGGAGCGCGTGACCGTGCTGGCCGACGAGGCGACGCCGCTCGCCAACCTGTCGCGCGCGGAGGCGGAGCGCCGCATCGCCGAGGCCGAGGCGGCGCTGCGCGAGGTCACCGCGGCGGATACCGAGACCCGGCGCGACGCGGCACTGGAGCGCGTGCTCTCGGCCCGTGCCATGCTGGACGCCGCCCAGGCCGCCTGAGAGCCTCACGGCACGGCGGAGGATGGGCCGGGGCGGCGACGCTCCGGCCTTGCGCGTTGCAGGCCGGGCGATGCCTGTTTGCCACAGCCCTGCCTTTTTGCGCGCCATGCTGTGTCCGGGGCGACACATGCCTTGAATCCAGCGCCGCAGCGGCGAACATGCACGGCCGGGCGACATTGCCCGCGATCCTGGTGGCGAGGATCGCCATCACGGAACAGGAACGGTCTGGCCGATGGCCGGCCGCGGGGACAGCATGAAGCACTGGCGCGTCGAGCAGGTGAGTTGGGACCGCTTCGATCCGTCGAAACTGGACTCCGAGATCATCCCGCTGGTGAAGTCGGCCGCCATGGTCGAGCGCAACGGCGATGACTACGCCATCTATCTCAAGCGCGTCTTCGGCGACGATCCGGATTTCCAGGCGGCGGCCGAGAATTGGGCGGTGGAGGAGATCCAGCACGGCGACGCGCTCGGCCGCTGGGGCGAGCTCGCCGATCCCGGCTGGGACTATGCCGAGGCCTTCGCCCGCTATCGCGCCGGCTACAAGATCGACCTCGACGCCAATGCCTCGATCCGCGGCTCCCGCACCGGCGAGCTGATCGCCCGCTGCATGGTCGAGACCGGGACCAGCAGCTACTACACCGCCCTCGGCGAGGCGACCGCCGAGCCGGTGCTGAAGGAGATCTGCCGCCTCATCGCCGCCGACGAGTACCGGCACTTCAAGCTCTTCTACGACCACATGAAGCGCTACCTGGCGCGGGAGGATCTCTCCTTCCTGCAACGGCTCCGGGTGGCGGCCGGGCGCATCGGCGAGTCGGAGGATGACGAGCTCGCCTTTGCCTATCACTGCTCCAACGAGGACCCCGCCACCCCCTACAGCCATCAGCGCTGCATCGCCGGCTATATGGGACGTGCCATGAATTTTTACCGCTTCCGGCATATCGAGCGGGGCATGGGCATGGTCTTCAAGGCGGTGGGGCTCGAGCCTCGCGGCCGGCTTTCCGATCTCGCGGCGCGCGGCGCCTGGCGGCTCCTGTGCTGGCGGCGCGACCGCTTCCGTGCGGCGCTGGCGCAGGATGCGGCGCCGGTCCTGGCGCGGGCGGCCTGACCCTGCTTTCCCTTCCGCGGCGCGCGCTGCTGGCCGGGATGGCCGGGGCCGGCGCCCTGTGGCCCGCCCCTCCGGCCGAGGCGAGCGAGGGGCTCGGCGCCCTGGCCTGGAAATCCGGCATCCTCTTCGGCACCGCGGTCGATAGCGGCAGGCTGCAGGACGCCGCCTATGCCCGGCAGGTCCGCAGCGAGGCGCGGCTGCTGGTCCCGGAATGGGAGGGCAAGTGGGCGGCGCTGCAGCCGGAGGAGGGGCGCTTCGACTTCGCCCCGCTGGAGACGCTGATCGACTTCGCCGGCCGGCACGGCCAGCAGCTCCGCGGCCATGCGCTGGTCTGGCACCAGGCCATGCCGGCCTGGCTGACCGCCGCCCTCGCCTCCGGCCCCGCGCGCTCGCATGGCGCGCTGATCGCGCATCTGGACGTGGTGCTCTCCCGCACCGCCCCGGTGATCCGCGACTGGGACGTGGTGAACGAAGCGGTCGCCAATCCCGGCGGCCCCTTCCTGGACCAGACGCCGGCGGTGGGGGATCTGCGCGACACGCCCTGGCTGCGAGCGCTCGGGCCGGATTACGTGCATCTGGTCTTCCGCCTGGCGCGCGAGCGCGACCCGACGCTCCGCCTCACCTACAACGACTACGGGCTCGAGGGCGACAATCCCTTCGCCGAGGAGAAGCGCCGGCGGGTGCTGCGCCTGCTGCGGCGCATGGTGGAGGCGCAGGTGCCGGTCGACGCGCTCGGCCTGCAGGCGCATCTGCAGCTCGACGAGCCCTTCCGGCCCGAGCCCTTCGCCGCCTTCCTGAAGGAGGTGCGCGGCCTCGGCCTCGCCGTGCTGATCACCGAGCTCGACCTGCGCGAGGCCAAGACCATCCCGGCCGATCTGGCGGCGCGCGACGCGCTGGTGGCGGCCCGGGTGCAGGCCGTGGTCGGCACCGCGCTGCAGGCGGGCTGCCGCACCGTCCTCACCTGGGGGCTGTCGGACAAGGATAGCTGGCTGGTGCGGGACAAGGAGGTGGCGCGACGCGATGGCGCCGCGCATCGCGGCCTGCCGCTGGATGCCGAAGGGCGTCGCAAGCCGATGTGGCATGCCCTGGCCGCGGCCTTCGCCGGGCGTGCCGGCTGAGCGCCGGTTGCCCTTCTCCCCACGGCGCGCGGGAGTCAGTCTAGCAGCCATTCAGGGAGACGATTCGATGCCAGCAGCCCCCGCCCGGCCGGTGCTTCTCACCGGCGCCTCCGGCAATCTCGGCCGCGCCCTGGCGCGCGGGCTGGCCGAGCGCGGCTGGACGCTTCGCCTGACCGATATCGCGCCCTTCCCGGATCCGCTGCCCGAGCGGGCGCGCTTCGAGCGCATGGATCTCGCCGAGGGCGTCGACCTGCTGCATCTCGCCGAGGGCTGCGGCGCCATCCTGCATTTCGGCGGCGTCAGCACCGACCAGCCCTTCAACACCGTGCTCGGCCCCAACCTCCAGGGCCTTCACCATGTCTACGAGGCGGCGCGGCGGGAGGGGGCGCGTGTCGTCTTCGCCTCCTCCAACCATTCCATCGGCTTCCACGAACGGCCGGGCCAGGCGAATGACCGGCTGGAGGCCGATTGCACCTTCCGCCCGGACAGCTTCTACGGCCTCTCCAAGGCCTATGGCGAGCTGATGGGCCGGCTCTACTGGGACAAGCACGGGGTCGAGAACGTCAATCTCCGCATCGGCTCCTGCTTCCCCGAGCCGACCGATGCGCGGATGCTCTCCACCTGGCTGTCCTATGCCGATCTGCTGCGGCTCTGCGAGGCGGCGGTCACCGCGCCGCGTACCGGCCATTGCGTCATCTGGGCCTGTTCCGACAACCCCGCGAGCTTCTGGGGCGCCGACCACCGCGCGCGTATCGGCTGGCAGCCGCAGGACAGCGCCGAAGCCTGGCGCGACAAGGTCGGCGGCATCACCTCCGGCAATCCGGTCACCGAGCGCTACCAGGGCGGCGGCTACACGGCGAAGGACTATTCGCGCGACACGCCCTCGCCCCGCGACGCCTTCGCGCTCGACTGATGGACGGCCCGGCAGCCATGGCGCCGCCCAATGGGGTGCCCAATGGGGTGCCCGGCGGGCTGGCGCTGGCGCAGGGCGGCTGGGAGGCAGTGCTGCTGCCCGGGCACGGCGCCGCCTTCGCCCGCCTCGCCTGCGACGGCATCGAGGTGCTGACGCCGCTGCCGCTCGGCGCCGATCCGAATGCGAGCTTCGCCGGCGCCTTTTTCATGGCGCCCTGGACCAACCGGCTGGATGGCGGAAGGCTGCCGGTCGGCGGCACCGTCTATCGCCTGCCGATCAACCGCCCGATCGACGACACCGCCATCCACGGGCTCGTCCGCGACGCCGCCTGGGAGGTGCAGGAGGCCGCGCCGGCGCGCGTCGTGCTGACGCAAGCCGGCGATGCGGCGGCGGTCGGCGTGCCCTGGCGCTGGCAGGCGCGACTCGAGGTCGGGCTCGACGCGGCGGGCCTGGCGATCGCGCTGACGCTGACGAACCGCAGCGACATGCCCTTTCCCTTCGGCTGCGGCTGGCACCCCTTCTTCCTGCGGCCTGCCGGCACGCGGCTGCGCTTCGCCGCGACCACGCGCTTCGCGCGCGATGCCCGCACCCTGCCCATCGCGGCGCAGCCCTGCGGCGGGCTGGATGGCGACGAGTCCGCCTATGAGGGACTCGACACGCATTTCGCCGGCTGGGACGGCATCGCCGAGATCCTCCGGCCTGATCTCGCACTCCGCCTCGTCGCGCGCGGCGCCTGGGCGGGCAACCTGCAGGTCTTCGCGCCTGCCGGCAGCTCCATCCTCTGCGTCGAGCCGGTGAGCCATGTGCCCGATGCGCCGAACCGACCCGACTTCGCGCGCTTCGGTCCGCTGGCCTTGCTCGCGCCCGGCGAGTCGCTCGATGCCGCGCTGCGGATCGCGCGCAACGGCTGAGGCGGTGCCGTGCCGCATCGGGCGGCGCGCGGGAACGCTTGCCGTGTCGTGACGTTCCCTGCCGCAACCGCCCGACACGGAACCCAGCATGGCCGGCATTGCACGCAAATCCGATCCTGCGCTGTGGGACCGCGTGAAGTCCGAGATCACCGAAGGCGACAAGGGCGGCAAGCCGGGGCAATGGTCGGCGCGCAAGGCGCAGATGGCCGCGCAGGAATACCAGCGCTGCGGCGGCGGCTATGTCGGCCGCAAGGCGGCGGACAACCATCTAGACGCATGGACCGACGAGGCGTGGGGCACGCGCTCGGGCCAGGACTCGCTCGAGAGCGGCGAGCGCTACCTGCCGCAGGCCGCGCGCGCAGCGCTCTCGCCGGAGGAATACGACCGGAGCACGGCCGCCAAGCGCCGCGACCTGCGGCAGGGGCGGCAATACTCGGCGCAGCCCGACGACGTCGCCGCGAAGGCGGCGGCGGCACGCAAGCAGCGGCGCGGGCGCGCCCAGCAGGCGAAAGGACACGGTATGGACGAACAGGAGGATACGACCGCGCGCGCGTTCCGCGAACTGGTGAACATGCGCGCCGCGGCACTGCGCGACTGGCTCGAGACGGAGGACAGTCGGAGCGTCGGCTGGACGCATGAGGGAGAGGATGAGGCGGTCGGGCACCAGTCCGGCCGGAAGATCCTCGAGATCCTGGAGCGCGGCGCGCCGGATGCGGAGGATGCCGACTTCCTGGAGAAGGTGGTCGGCTACATCCGGCGTCATCTCGCGCAGCGGCCCGAGGGCGATGTCAGCGAGACGCGCTGGCGCTATTCGCTGATGAACTGGGGCCATGACCCGCTGCAGGACAGCGCGGGGCGCGGCAGCAGCGAGGACGACAAAGCCGGCCGGGATGACGATCAGGCCGAGGAGGAACATGCCATGCAGGATGAAAGCCCCGAGAACACCCCCGTGGAGGAGCCGGCCGCCGAGGAGGCGCCGCGCCGCCGCCGCGCCAGCCCGAGCCGCAGCCGCCGCAGCACGGCGGCGACGGATGGCGAGACCAAGCCGCGCAGCAGCCAACGCCGCAGCGCCGCGACGACGGAGTCGGACGACGAGGAGGCGCCGGCCCGGCGCCCGCGCCGCACGACGGCGGCCAAGGCGGCGCCCAAGCGCGGCGCCGCCGGCCGCACCGCCGCCGCCGCCAAGGGCGGTCGCGCCTCCAGCCGTGGTACCGCGAGCCGGGGCACGGGCGCCAAGCGGGCGGCGACGGGCCGGGCCACGGGAACGGCTCGCAAGACCACCCGCAACGCCGCCGGCAAGAGCACGGCGACGCGCGGCACCGCCAGCAAGCGCGCCAGCGGCACCGCCGCGAAGCGCACGACGCGCGCGACGGGCGCCGCCGCGAAGCGCACGACCCGCAGCACCACGGCGCGCGCGACGGGAACCGCGACCAGACGCACCACCGGTGCGACCACCAAGCGCGCCACCGGCGCGACCGCCAAGCGCTCGACCGGCACGGCCGCCAAGCGGACGACGCGCAGCACGACCAAGCGCGCGACGGGCGCCACCGCCAAGCGCGCCAGCGGCACGGCTGCGAAGCGGACCACGGGTGCCACCGCCAAGCGGGCGACCGGCGCGGCCGCGAAGCGCGCCACGGGCACGGCAGCCAAGCGCACCACCGGCGCGACGGCGAAGCGCGCCACCGGCACCGCGGCCAAGCGCGCCACCGGCGCGACCCGCAAGCGCGGCGCCGCCGGCCGCACCTCGGCGGCGGCCAAGGGCGGCCGCTCAAGTGGGACGCGGCGCGGCACGACCAGCCGCAGCCGCAAATAGGCGAGGGGCGCCCGCGGCCGGCCCGGCCGCGGGCGCCCCCTCAATTGCCTTCCCTCCGGCCCCTGCTGCCGCATTGGCACCTCGGGGCCGAAGAGGCATGGTGGGCGCCCGCCCGGGCCGTCCGGCCCCGGGATCGTCCGCTGGAGGGGTCGAGACACTATCATGGCCGCCACCACCCAAGCCGAGGATCTCGTCTTCGGCCTTACCCGCGTCATCGACCTGCCGGGGCTGACCGCGGCGGGCGGGGCGCCGCTTTCGGCCGAGGACATCGCCGCCATCATCGGCGAGGCGGATCGCTTCGCCCGCGAGCTGCTCTGGCCGCATGCCCAGGCCGCCGACCGCGAGGGCGCGGTCTATGAGAATGGCGTGGTGCGGGTGCCGGAAAGCTACCGCGCCGCCTACCAAGCCTGGCGCGAGGGCGGCTGGCAGGGCCTGGCCGCGCCGGCCGAGGTGAACGGCGTCGAGACCGGCGGGCAGGAGCTGCCGCAGGCGCTGTGGATGGCGGTCTCCGAGCTCGTCACCGCCGGCGACATGTCCTTCAGCCTCTGCCCGCTGCTCTCGGCCGGGGCGATCGAGGCCATTGCCCGCTTCGCCTCGCCGTCGCAGCAGCGGGCTTGGCTGCCCTCGCTCGTCTCCGGCGCCTGGACCGGCACCATGTGCCTCACCGAGCCGCAGGCCGGCAGCGACCTCTCGCAGGTGCGGACCCGCGCCGAGCCGGTGGGGGAGGGGATCTACCGCCTCACCGGCCAGAAGATCTACATCACCTGGGGTGAGCACGACCTCGCCGAGAATACGCTGCACCTGGTGCTGGCGCGGCTGCCGGATGCGCCGCCGGGCACTCGCGGCATCTCCCTCTTCGCCGCGCCGAAGCGCTTGGCCGATGGCAGCCGCAACGCGTTGCGCTGCGGCGGCATCGAGAAGAAGCTCGGCATCCACGCCTCGCCGACCTGCGTGATGCTCTTTGAGGGCGCCGAGGCGGAGCTGATCGGCGAGCCCAATCGCGGCCTCAATGCCATGTTCGCCATGATGAACGCCGCCCGGCTCGGCGTCGGCGTCGAGGGCGTGGCGCAGGGCGCGCGGGCGCTGGCCCTGGCCGAGCCCTTCGCCGCCGAGCGCAGCCAGGGCGGCCAGCCCATCGCCCGCCACCCGGATGTCGCGCGCATGCTGGCGGAGATCCGCGCCATCACCCTGGCCGGGCGGCTGCTGGCGCTCGAGGCCGGCGCGGCGCTCGACCGCGCCCGGCTGCTCGGCGACGCGGCGGCCGAGGCGCGCGTGGCGCTGCTGACACCGATCGTCAAGGCCTGGTGCACCGATCGGGGCGTCGACTGCGCCTCGCTCGGCATCCAAGTGCATGGCGGCATGGGCTTCGTCGAGGAGACCGGCGCCGCGCAGGTGCTGCGGGATGCCCGCATCGCGCCGATCTACGAGGGCACCAACGGCATCCAGGCGCTCGACCTCGTCGGCCGCAAGCTCTTCCGCGACGGCGGCGCGGCCATGCGCGGCCTGCTCGCCGAAGTGGCGGCGGCCGATCCACGCCTCGAGCCCGCCGTCGCGGCCATGGCGCGCGCGACCGACTGGATGCTCGATCGCGGCCTGCGGGATGCCGCGGCGGCCGAAGCCTCGGCCGCCGCCTATCTCGATGCGGCTGGCTGGACGCTCGGCGGCTGGATGCTGGCGCGCGCCGCCGCGGCCGAGCCGCGCTACGCGCCGCTCGCCGGCTTCTACCTGGCCCGGCTGCTGCCGCGGGCCTCGGCGCGGCTCGCCGAGATCGAGGCGGCCGACAGCCTGCTCGCCCTCATGCCCGGCGCCTGACCCCGGTGCCTGCCCCCTGTGCCTGATGCGGCGCGGCCCGCGCCGGCCGCCGCCGGAACGGTCGAATGCCGCACCGGCGGTGCGCCTTGCGCGAAACCGGTTCGGCCATATCTGCGCTACATCCTACTAAAGTGCAGGACCGCACGACGCGCATGAACGCCCCGCTTGCCGCCCCTGCATTCAGGACCGGCCGTCCCCGCATCATCATCGTCGGGGCCGGTCCAGGCGGCCTCGCTGCCGCCATCATCCTTGCCGCGCAGGGCGCGCAGGTCACCATCATCGAGAAGGACTCGGTGGTCGGCGGCCGCACCCGCACCCTGGCGACGCCCGAGGGCTACCGCTTCGACCTCGGCCCGACCTTCTTCCTTTATCCCCGCGTCATCTCCGAGATCTTCGAGAGCGTCGGCGCGCGGCTGGAGGAGGAGGTGCGGCTGATGCGGGTCGACCCGCTCTACCGCCTCGTCTTCGAGGGGGCGGGCCGCATCGACGCCTCGGCCGAGCCGGAGCGGATGGAGGCAGAGATCGCCCGGCTCTGCCCCGCCGATGCTGCTGGCTTCCGGCCCTTCCTCGCCGAGAACCGCGCCAAGCTCGCCGCCTTCCGCCCGGCGCTCGAGAAGCCCTTCGATTCCGTCCTCCGCTTCCTGCATCCCGAGATGGTGCGGGCCTTGCCGCTGCTGCGGCCGCACAGCACGGTAGACCGCGACCTGGCGCGGCATTTCCGGCATCCGCTGGTGCGGCTCGCCTTCTCTTTCCAGACGAAATACCTGGGGATGAGTCCCTTCCGCTGCCCCAGCCTCTTCACCATCCTCAGCTTCCTCGAATACGAGCACGGCATCTGGCATATCGAGGGCGGCTGCGGCGCCATCTCGGAGGCGATGGCGCGCGTCGCGGAGCGGCTCGGCGTCGAGCTTCGCCTCGGCACCACGGTCGAGCGCATCGCCTTCGAGGGGCGCCGGGCGCGCGGCGTCGAGGCCGGCGGGCGGCGGCACCCGGCCGAGGCCGTCATCGTCAACGCCGATTTCGCGCATGCCATGCCGGGGCTGGTGCCCGAGGCGCTGCGGCCGCGCTGGAACGACCGCAAGATCGCCGGCGCGCGCTATTCCTGCTCCACCTTCATGCTCTATCTCGGCATCGAGGGCGACTGCCCGACGCTCGCGCATCACACGGTGATGCTCTCCCGTGGCTATGCGCGGAACATCCGCCAGCTCGAGACCGGCATCCTGCCGGACGAGCCCAGCCTCTACCTGCACAATCCGAGCCTGCTCGACCGCAGCATGGCGCCGCCCGGCCATTCCGCCCTCTACCTCCTTGTCCCGGTGCCGAACCTGCGCGATGCGCGGCGGCAGGGCGGGCTCGACTGGGAGGAGGAGGCGCCGCGCTTCCGCCGGCTGGTGCTCGATCGGCTGGCGCAGCTCGGCCTCGGCGATATCGAGCCGCGCATCCGCTACGAGCGCATGGTCACGCCGCAGGACTGGCGGGACCGCTACGCCGTCGGCCATGGCGCCACCTTCAACCTCAGCCACGACCTGGGGCAGATGCTCTGCTTCCGGCCGCAGAACCGCTTCGCCGGGGCGGAGGGCGTCTATCTCGTCGGCGGCGGCACGCATCCCGGCAGCGGCCTGCCGGTGATCTACGAGGGCGCGCGCATCACCGCCCGGCTGCTGGCGCAGGATCTCGGCCTGCGCCCGGGCGCGACGCCGCAGCCGCTCGGCGGGCTGTCGCCGGCCCTGCAGGCAACGCCATCGGCATGACGGGGGAGCGGAGGACATGACCATGACCTCGCATGTGGTGGTGGTGGGCGGCGGCCTCGGCGGCCTCGCCGCGGCGGCGACGGCGGCGGCGCGCGGCCACCGGGTGACGCTGCTCGACAAGAATCCCTGGCTCGGCGGCAAGGCGGCGGAGCTGCGGCTCGAGGATCCCTCACGCCCTCGCGGCAACCAGGGCTTCCGCTTCGACATGGGCCCGACCATCCTCACCATGCCGCGGGTGCTGCGCCGCATCTATGCCGAGGCCGGGCGCGACCAGGCGCGGGAGTTGCCGCTGATCCGGCTCGACCCGCAATGGCGCTGCTTCTTCGCGGACGGCACGCGGATCGACCTGTGCCAGGACGTCGCGGCGATGGCGCGGGCGATGGACGCGTTCGCGCCCGGCACCGGCCAGGGCGAGGGCTATCGCCGCTTCCAGCAGGTGGCGGAGACGCTGCACGGCATCTCGGAGAAGTTCTTCTTCTGGAAGTCGGTCGAGAGCATCGCCGACACCATGGACCTGCGCGCCAATTTCGACCCCTCGACCATGCGCGACGTGCTGGCGCTGCGCATGGGCCGGACGGTGGCGAAGGTGATCCGCGGCCATGTGCCCGATGCGCGGCTGGCGCAGATGCTCGACCATTTCTGCCAGTATGTCGGCTCCAGCCCCTATCTCGCCCCGGCGGTGCTCTGCTCCATCGGCGACATGCAGGCGAGCGAGGGCGTCTGGTACCCGGTCGGCGGCACCCGCGCCGTGGCGCTCGGCCTGGCGGAGCTCGCGGCCGGGCTCGGCGCCGATCTCCGCACCGGGGTGGAGGTGGACGGCTTCGACATCGAGGATGGCGCCGTCCGGGCGGTGCGCACCACGGCGGGCGAGCGGATCGCCTGCGACGCCGTCATCTCCAACATGGACGCCATCCGCACCTATGCCGAGCTGGTCGGCGGCGCGCCCGGGCGCCGCTATGCCCGCAAGGGCTACGAACCCGCCTGCTCCGGCGTGGTGCTCTATCTCGGCCTCAGCCGCCGCTACGAGCATCTGGCGCACCACGACTTCGTCTTCTCCCGCGATGCCGAGGAGGAGTTCAACGCCATCTACCGCCGCGGCGAGCCGGCCGCCGACCCGACCGCCTATCTCGCCGCGCCCTCGGCGACCGATCCCGAGGTCGCGCCGGAGGGCGGCGAGGCGCTCTACGTGCTGGTCCACACCCCCTGGCTGCGGCCGCACCACGACTGGTCGCGCATGCTGGCCCCCTACCGGCAGGTGATCCTCGACAAGCTGAAGCGCTGCGCCGGCATGGAGGATATCGAGGAGCGCATCGTGGTGGAGCGGGCGCTGACCCCGGCCGACATCCATGCCCGCTACAAGGTGCTGGACGGCGCCATCTACGGCCTCGCCAGCCATGGCCGCTGGACCGGCGCCTTCAAGCCGGGCAACCGCTCCAAGGCGGTGCGCGGCCTCTATCTCGCCGGCGGCGCGGCGCATCCCGGGCCGGGCATGCCGATGGTGATGATGAGCGGCTGGATCGCCGCCGATGCGCTGGACCGCGACCTCGGCGGCCGCGGCATGGGCGAGGCGGCGGAGCAGGCCGGCCAGCGCGACGCGCTGCGCCCCCGCCTCGCGGCCGAGTAGCGCGGTGGCGGCGGCCGAGGCATCGCCGGTCGAGCTCTTCTCGCCGGCGCGCCACGCCTTCTTCCACTTCATCTTCGCCCGCTTCGCCCGACGCCACCTGCGGGCGGTGCGCCTCGCCCGCTGGGGCGCGCCGCCGCCCGAGGAGCCGGGCCGGCCGCTCGTCGTCTATGCTAACCACCCCTCCTGGTGGGACGGCGTCGCCTTCATGCTCTACGCGACGGCGCTGTTTCCGGGCCGGCGCATGTTCATCCCGATGGAGGCGGCGGCGCTGGCGCGCTACCGCTTCATGTGCCGCCTCGGCGTCTTCGGGGTGGAGCGGGATTCGCCGCGCGGCGCCGTCGCCTTTCTCCGCGCCGCCGGGGCGGTGCTGGCCGAGCCCTCGCACATGCTCTGGATGAACGCGCCCGGCCGCTTCATGGATGTGCGGGAGCGGCCGGTGCCGGTGGCGCCCGGCCTCGTCCGCCTCGCCGAGCTGGCGCCGCGGGCGCGCTTCCTGCCGCTGGCGCTGGAATATCCCTTCTGGTCGGAACGGGCGCCCGAGATGCTGGCCGGCTTCGGTCCGCCGCTCGAGGGCGCGGCGCTCGCCGGCCAGCCGCGCGAGGCGCGGGCGGAGAGCCTGGCCCGGGCGCTGGAGGCGGCGATGGACCGGCTCGCCGGCGATGCCATGGCGCGCGACCCGGCGCGCTTCCAGCCGCTGCTGCGGGGCCGCGCCGGCATGGGCGGCCTCTACCAGCATTGGCGGCATGCCGGGGCCCTGCTGCGCGGCCGGCGCTTCGACCCGCGCCACGATCCCTCGGCGGGGGAGGCGGGCTGATGGAATGGGGCCTGATCAGCCTCGGCCTCGCCGCGCTGCCCGCGGCGCTCGGCGCCCACAACCTCTGGCGGCTTCCCCGGCCGCGGGCGGAGGGGGCGGCGGGGCTGGTCTCCATCCTGATCCCCGCCCGCGACGAGGCGGCCAATATCGAGGCCTGCCTGGATGCCGCCCTGGCCAGCCGGGGCGTCGCCATCGAGGTGGTGGTGATGGATGACGGCTCGACCGACGGCACGCCGGAGATCGTCCGCCGCCGCGCCGCGGCCGACCCGCGCCTGCGGTTGCTCGCCGCGCCGCCGCTGCCGCCGGGATGGACGGGCAAGGTGCATGCCTGCGCCCGGCTGGCCGAGGCGGCCCGGGGCGACTGGCTGCTCTTCCTCGATGCCGATGTCCGCCTCGCCCCGGAGGCGGCGGCGGCGCTGGCCGCGCATGCCGCCCGCCACCGCCTGGCCATGGCGAGCGCCGTGCCGCGGCAGCGGATCGGCTCGCTCGGCGAGGCGCTGACCGTGCCAGCCATCAACTTCCTCCTCCTCGGCTATCTCCCCGGCGGCGGCAGGGCGGAGACCCGGCAGCCCGGCCTCGCCGCCGCCTGCGGCCAGCTCCTGCTCTGCGAGGCCCGTGCCTACGCTGCGGTCGGCGGCCATGGGGCGGTGCGCGGCGTGCTGCATGAGGGGCTGGCCCTGGCCCGCCGCTTTCGCGCCGCCGGGCACCGGACCGAGGTGGTGGACGGCGCCCCGCTCGCCGAATGCCGCATGTATCGTGGCTTCGCCGAGTGCTGGGCCGGCTTCCTGAAGAATGCCCGGGAGGGAATGGCGACCCCGCTCGGCCTGCCGGTCTGGACGGTGATGCTGGGCGGCGCACATCTCTGGCCCTGGGCGCTGCTGCCCGCCTGGCCGGCGGCCCTCGCCCTGCTGCTCGGCTTCGGGCTGCGGATCGCCGTCACACGCCGGGCGCGGGAGCCCTGGTGGACCGTGCCGCTGCACCCGGCGACCATGCTGGTGGCCCTGGCCATCCAGTACTGGGCGCTCGGCCGCTGGCTGCTGGGGCGGCCGGCGGGCTGGAAAGGTCGCGCATATCCCGCCACAAAGGCGGCATGAACGCCCCCGTTGCGCCCACCCCTCCTGGGGGATCGAGTCTGGCCGTCTCCGCGGCGCCGACCCGTGACCATGACACGGAGAACTTCCCGACCGCCTCGCTGCTGCTCGCCCGGCCGGTGCGGGCCCAGGTCATGGCGTTCTACCGCTTCGTCCGCACCGCCGACGACATAGGCGACAGCCCGGACCTCGCGCCCGAGGAGAAGTTGCGCCGGCTGGATGCGATGGAGCTTGCGCTCGACGACCCGGCGACCGCAGTGCCCGAGGCCGCCGCCCTGCACCGCGCCGGCACCGGCACCGAGGAGGCGCGGCGCATGCTCTCCGCCTTCCGCCAGGATGCGGTGAAGCGGCGCTATGCCGATTGGGAGGAGCTGGTCGATTACTGCCGCCGCTCGGCCGATCCGGTCGGGCGGATGCTGCTGCGGCTGCACGGCGATGGCGGCAATGTCCCGGCCGAGGCGGCGGCCGACGCGCTCTGCACCGCGCTGCAGGTCCTGAACCACCTGCAGGACCTGGTGCCGGACCGCGACGCGCTCGACCGCATCTACCTGCCGCAATGCTGGATGGCGCTCGCCGGCGGCGAGGCGGGCTTCTTCGACCCGGCCAATGCCGCACGGCGGCGCGAGGTGCTGGACGCCGCGCTCGACCGGGTGGAGGAGCAGCTCGACCGCGCCGCCATCCTGCCGCGGCTGCTGCGCTCGCGCCGGCTCGCCGTGCAGAGCGCCATGACCATCCGCTGTGCCCGCCGGCTGCTGGCGCGGCTGCGGCGCGGCGATCCGGTCACCGGCCGCGTCGCCCTCGGCAAGGCGGATTTCGCCCAGGCACTGTCCGGGGCGCTCGCCGGCGCGCTGCGGCGCGGCCCCGCCGATGCGGCGGTGGTCGCCGGCCGCGTCTCCCGCGCCGGTTCCTCCTTCGCCCGCGGCATGGCGGCGCTGCGCGGCGAGCGGCGGCGGGCGCTCTGGGCGGTCTATGCCTTCTGCCGCGCGGTGGACGACATCGCCGACGGCGCCATGCCCGAGGCCGAGAAGCGCCGCTTCCTCGCCGATTGGCGCGGCAAGCTGCAGCGGCCGGACTGCATCCTCTCGCGCGAGCTCGCCTGGGCGCGCGCCGCCTACGGCGTGCCGCTCGCCGAATGCGAGGCGATGATCGCCGGCATGGAGACCGACAGCGCCGACCGGCTGCGGCTGGCGACCGAGGCCGATCTCGACCTCTATTGCCGCCGCGTCGCCGGCAGCGTCGGGGCGATGAGCGTGCGCATCTTCGGGGCGCCGGAGGCCGAGGGCTTCGGCCTCGATCTCGGCCACACCTTCCAGCTCACCAACATCCTGCGCGACGTGGACGAGGATGCGCTGCGCGAGCGGGTCTACATCCCGCGCGACCTGCTGGCGGCGGAGGGCATCCCGGACGGGCCGGCGCGGGAGATCGTCGCGCATCCGCGCTTCGCCGCCATCTGCGCCCGGCTCGGCGAGCGGGCCGAGGCCGGCTTCGCCCGCGCCCGGCGCGACATCGCCCGCTTCGACCGCCAGGCGCTGCTGCCGGCGGCGGTGATGATGTGGGGCTATGGCCGGCTGCTCGACCGCATGCGGGCGCGCGGCTGGGCGGGGGAGAGGCCGCGGCCGAGCCTCGGCAAGGCCGAGAAGCTGCGCATGGCCTGGATGGCGCTCGGCTTCGGACGGGCGGCATGACGGCAGCCCTGCCCGCCGGGGAGACCGTCGCCGCGCCATGACCATCCATGTGATCGGCGCCGGCGTCGCGGGCCTCGCCGCGGCGCTGACGCTGGCCGAGGCCGGCCGGGCGGTCGCCCTGCACGAGGCGGCGCCGGTCGCCGGCGGCCGCTGCCGCGCCCTGCCGGACGGCACCGACAACGGCACCCATGCGCTGCTCGGCGCCAACCATGCGGCGCTCGGCTTCCTCGCCCGCATCGGTGCGCGCGGGGGCTGGGTGGAGCCGGAGCCGGAAGGGCTGCCGGTGCTCGACCTCCGCGACGGCCGCGCCTTCCGCGTCGCCCTCTCTCCGCTCGCCTGGGGCAATCCGGCGCTGCGCCCGCCCGGCCTCTCCGCCGGGGCGCTGCTGGCGCTGGCGCGCCTTGCCCTGCCGGGGCGGGACCGCGCGGTCGGCGCCGCCATGGCGGGTTATCCGGAATTCCATCGTGGCTTCGTCGAGCCGCTGGTCATCGCCGCGCTGAACACGCCGAGCGAGGACGCCTCGGCGCAGCGGCTCGGCGCCGTGCTGCGCCGCCTCGGCGGCCGCGGCGCGACGCGGCTGCTGGTGGCGCGGCGCGGCCTCGGGCCGGATCTGGTGGCGCCGGCGCTGGCCCGGTTGGCCCGGCTGCGGGCGACGATCCGCTTCGGCGCCCGGCTGCGCCGGCTGGAGAGCGCGGAGGGGCGCCTGACCGGGCTCGATTTCGGCGAGGACGCCATCGCCCTCGGGGCGGGGGATGCGGCGGTGCTGGCGACGCCGCCCTGGGAATCGCAGCGCCTGCTGCCGCATCTCGAGACGCCGGCGGCGCATGTGCCGATCGTCAACCTGCATTTCGCCCATCCCACGCCGGGGCCGCTGCGCTTCCTCGGGATGCTGGAGGCGCTCTGCCAATGGGTGCTGGTGCGCCCGGCTGGCGTCAGCGTCACGGTCAGCGCCGGCGATGCCGCGGTGCGCGAGGAGGCCGAGACGCTTGGCCCGCGCGCCTGGGCCGAGCTGCGCCGGGCGGCGCTCGCCTTCGGGCTCCCCGGCGATTGGCCGGAGGCGGCGCCACCCTGCCGGGTGGTGAAGGAGCGGCGGGCGACGCCGCGCCACCGGCCGGGTACGGCGCTGCGCCCGCCGCGCCTGCCGCTCGGCAACCTTGCCCTCGCCGGTGACTGGACCGACCCGCCGCTGCCCGCGACCATCGAAGCTTCGGTGCGCAGCGGCGAGGCGGCGGCGCAGGCGCTGCTGGCGGCGGGCTAGGCCTTGCCGGGCCTCGCCCCGCCGGAGGACGACCCCGCCGCCGCCCTCGCCGGGCTGCGCGCTGCCGAGGCGCGCGAGGGCATGCTCGATCTCGCCCGCCGGCAGGCGCTGCTGCGCGCCCTGGCGGCGGTGCTGCTGCGTCGCGCCGAGGCGGCCGCCGCCGCGGTCGATGCCGATTTCGGCGGGCGCTGCGCCGAGGAAACCCTGCTCGCCGAGGTGAAGCTGGTGGTCGATGCCGCCCGCCACGCCGCGGCGCATCTGCCGCGCTGGGCGAGGCCGCGCCGCGCCGGCGTGCCCCTGCCCTTCCGCCCGGCCCGCGCCCGTGTGGAACCGGTGCCGAAGGGCGTCGTCGGCATCATGGCGCCCTGGAATTACCCGCTGCAGCTCGCCCTCTGGCCGGCGGTGGATGCGCTCGGGGCCGGCAACCGCGTGGCGATCAAGCCCTCGGAAGCCGTGCCGCGCACCGCCGCGCTGCTCGCCGATCTGCTGGCCGAGGCCTGGGGCGAGGGCATCGCCCGGGTGGTGCAGGGCGGGCCCGCCGTCGCGGCGGATTTCGCCGCGCAGCCCTGGGACCATCTGGTCTTCACCGGCGGCACCGAGACAGGGCGGCGGGTGATGCGAGCGGCGGCCGAGCATCTGGTGCCGCTGACCCTCGAGCTCGGCGGCAAATGTCCGGCCCTGGTCCTGCCCGGCGCCGACCTCGCCGCGGCGGCGCGGGCCATCCTCGCCGGCAAGCAGGTGAATGCCGGGCAGACCTGCATCGCGCCCGACACCGTGCTGCTGGTCGGGCATGCGGCAGCCGATTTCGTCGCGGCCTGCCGCGCCAGCGGCCTCGGACAGCCGGAGACGGCGCTGGTGAACGACCGGCAGGCGGCACGGCTGGACGGGCTGCTGGCCGGGGCGGCGCTGACGCCGCTCGCCGCCGACGGACCCGGCCGCCGGCGCGGGCTGGTCCTCGCCGAGGCGCCGCCCGGGCATCCCCTGCATGCGGCCGAGATCTTCGGCCCGGCGCTCGCCCTGCAGCCCGTGCCGGACCTTACGGCGGCCATCGCCTGGATCGCCGCCCGGCCGCGCCCGCTCGCCATCTCCCTGTTCGGCGCCACGCGGGCGGAGGAGGACGCGGTCGCCGCCGGCACGCGCAGCGGCGCCATCCTCCACGGCCAGTGCCTGGACTTCGCCGCCTTCCCGGACCTGCCCTTCGGCGGCAGCGGCGCCTCTGGCTTCGGCCGGCGCAACGGCGAGGCCGGCTTCCGCGAGTTCAGCCTGCTGCGCAGCCGGGTGGCGCATGGCCGCTGGAGCCTGGCGCGGCTGCTCGACCCGCCGCGTGGCGCGTCGGCGCGACGGTTGGTGCGGCGCATCCTGCGCTGACGATCCAACCACCGTCACGGCAACCGAATGGCCGCGGGCGCGTGACGGAGCCGATGCCGAACCGGACCGAAGACGCGGCGTTGCTCCCGCCGAACCCTCTCGGAGCCTGCATGACTCATCCCCGCCTCTCGCGTCGCGGCACGCTGCTCGGCGCCCTCGCCCTCGCGGGTTGCCAGACCACGGCCATGGATCTTTCCGGAACCGGCACCGTCGCCGGTGCCAGCAGCGGGGCCGGCAGGCCCGCCGCCCTGCTCTCGGCCAACAAGGCCGACCAGCCGATGGGCCAGGTTGTGCAGGCGCTGATCGATCTCGGCGCCAAGCCGGTCTCCACCCTGACCGTCGAGCAGGCGCGGCGGCAGCCGAGCATGGCTGATGCGGCCCGCCGGGTGATGCAGCAGAAAGGCATGCCGATCACGCCGCGACCGGTGGCCCAGGTGGCCGAGCTGATGATCCCCGGGCCGAAGGGGCGCATCCCGGCCCGCCTCTACAATCCGGGCGGCGCCGGCCGGGAGCGGCTGCCGCTCATTGTCTACTGGCATGGCGGCGGCTGGGTGATCGCGGATCTCGACACCTACGACGCCTCGGCCCGCGCGCTCGCCGCCGAGACCGGCGCCATCGTGCTCTCCTGCCATTACCGCCAGGCGCCTGAGCACAAATTCCCCGCCGCGCATGACGACGCGCTCGCCGCCTATGCCTGGGCGGTGGGCCATGCCGAACGGCTCGGCGCCGATCGTGGGCGCGTGGCCGTGGCGGGGGAGAGCGCCGGCGGCAACCTCGCCATCGCTACGGCGCTCGGGGCGCGCGACCAGCGCATGCCGATGCCGGCGCACATGCTGCTGGTCTATCCGGTGGCGGGGACCGATACCCGCACGCCCTCCTATCTCGAGAACACGGCCGCCGTGCCGCTCGGCCGCGCCGACATCCTGTGGTTCGTCGACAAGCTGACCCGCTCGCCGCTCGACCTGCAGGACCCGCGCCTCGACGTCATCGGCAAGGCCGATCTGCGCGGCCTGCCGCCGGCGACGATCATCAATGCCGGGATCGACCCGCTGCGCTCGGATGGCGAGATGCTGGCGGAGAAGCTGCGGGCGGCCGGCGTGGCCGCGGAGCAGCGCACCTGGCCGGGCGCGACGCATGAGTTCTTCGGCCTCGCCCCGGTGGTGCCGGATGCGGTCGAGGCGCAGCGCCTAGCCGCGACGCGGCTGCGCGCCGCGCTCGGCCTCGGCGCGACGCCGCTCGCCGGCCTGTAGCGGCAGGAGGCGCCGGGCGCCGCTGCTCGGCCCTCGGCGCCATCAGGCCGCGACGCAGCCCTGCGGCTTGACCTTCCGCGCCGTGCTGGCGGGGAATTTCGCCAGCCGGTCGGCCGGGCGCACCGGCCGCCGCACCAGCTCCCCGCTGCAATTCGGGCAACGACCCTGCAAGACGCCCTCGGCGCAGGCGGTGCAGAAGGTGCATTCGAAGGAGCAGATGCGCGCCGCGAGGCTGGCGGGCGGCAGGTCGGTGCCGCAACACTCGCAGCAGGGGCGGAGTTCGAGCATGGCGTTATCCTCCCAGCGGGAGACGCAGCCTCCGCAGCCCTCGCCGCCGGGTCAAGGCGGCGAACCCGGCCCGGTCGGGCGGCGTTGCCCCGGCATGACCGACAGCACCGCACCGAAGCCCATCCGTCCGGGCGAGGCCCCCGACGATCCGGGCCGCGCCGCGCCCGGCAAGCCTCCCGCCGAGCCCATGGTCGTCACGCCGGCCGAGGATGCGCCCGCGCCGCCCGGCAGCACCGGCACGCCGCGCGATCCCGAGGCACCGGTGGTCGAGCAGGAACGCTGATCGCAAGCAGCGGTCGGTGAACCGCTTCGCTCGAAGGCGGGCCTGGACCATGATCCGCTCACACAGGGTCACGGATCATGGTCCAGGCCGTTGCTTGATCGCGTGAGTCACGCTTTTCGGTGTTTTCACCTCGAGCGATCACGCTCTAATCCGAC
This sequence comes from Roseicella sp. DB1501, assembly GCF_013112485.1. GTDB lineage: Bacteria > Pseudomonadota > Alphaproteobacteria > Acetobacterales > Acetobacteraceae > Paracraurococcus. The sequence continues at coordinate 170,081 of NZ_JABFHG010000008.1, read as the reverse complement.
CGACCGCCTTCGCCGCAAGCAGCCGGACCAGCCCGTGGAGGCCGGCCAGCACCGCGACCGACAGGCCGGCGCGCGCCAGCCTCGCCGCCGGCCTGCCGCCGACTGCCCCGCGCGAAGCACCGTCACGCGCATCGCTGTTTCCCCCATTGGCTGCCTTGCGGCGCGCCCGCGGCGATGCTGGCATGTCCGCCGGGATCGGGGGAGGGAACGGCGCATGGTGACGCCACGCATCGGCAATCCGGTGAAGGAGAAGCTGGCCTCCGGCGGCACCGCGCTCGGGCTCGGGCTGCGGCTGATGCGCTCGGCGGAGATCGCGCGCATCGCCCGCGCCACCGGGCACGACTTCCTGTTCATCGACGTGCAGCACGGGCTCTACGACCTCGCCACCATCGGCCATATCGCGCAGGCGGCGGCGGCGCTCGGCGTCGCACCGGTCGCGCGGCTGCGCTCGGTGCGCGACCCGGACGTGCAGGCGCTGCTCGACAACGGCGTTACCGGCATCGTCTTCCCGGATATCGGCAGCGCGGCGGAGGCGCGGGCGGCGGTGGAGGCGGTGCGCTTCGCGCCGCTCGGCCGGCGCAGCGTGACCGGCGGCTATCCGCATTTCGACTATGCCGCCGTGCCGCCGGCCGAGGCGCTGCCGGCGGTCGAGGCGTCGACGCTGCTCGTCTGCATGATCGAGACCCGTGCCGGCGTCGAGGCGATCGAGGCGATCGCCGCGGTGCCCGGCATCGACGTCATCCATGTCGGCATGAACGACCTGCTGACCGATATGGGCATGCCGGGACGCTACGAGGATGCGGGTTTCCAAGTGGCGCTCGACCGGGTCTTCGCCGCCTGCCACGCGCATGGCCGGCATGTCGGCTGCGGCGGGCAGCGCGACCCGGCGGCGCAGGCGGCGATGATCCGGCGCGGCGCCCGCTTCCTCACCACCCAGACCGATCTCGGCCTGCTGCTCGCCGGCGCCGGCGCCTGGACCCGTGGCATCGCGGCGGCGCTGGCCCCTGAGGGCTGAGGCCGCCAGGGTTCAGGGCTCAGGGTTTCGCCGGGACCAGGAACTTCCCGAACATCCAGCCCTGCGACCGGGCATTGCTGACATGCACCCAGCCATCGGCGCTGCGCTCCAGCTCCTGCATCACCTCGCCGGCCGGCACGGTGCGCAGGACGCTGGCCCTGTTGTTCGGCGCGGTGCGCAGGTTGGTGCCGGTGCGCGGCGTCACCCATCCGGGCCCGGCGGTCTCCGCCGGCGCGGCGGTGGCGAGCTGCTCGCGGGCCGGTGCCGCGGGGGCGGGGGCGCGGTCGCGCAAGGCCTGGGCCGGGAAGGGGGCCGGGGCGGGCGCCGGCGTTGCTGCGGCCGTGGCCGGGCGCTCGGCGGCCGGCGCGGGCCCGGTCGGCGCCGCGGGCGCGGTGGCCGTCGCCGGGTTGGTGGCTGCGCCGCCGGCCGAGCTCGGCGCCGATGCGATGCCCGGCGCGCCGGCCTGCGTCGTGCCCTGGGTCGTGCCCTGAGACGCGCCCAGCGTCGCGCCTGGTGGGGTCGCGGCTTGCGGCGCGGGCGCCGCCGCGAGAGGGGCAGGGGCCGGCTCGGTGGCCGGCGTGCCACCCCAGAGCACGGCGACCGCCGCGGTGACGGCGGCGACGCTGCCGAGGGCGAGCGCCACCAGCAAGCCGGACCGCCGCGAGCCGCCGGCTCCATAGGGCTGCATGGGCAGGCGGACGGAGGCCGGCGGCAGGCCGACGCGCTGGGCCGCGACCTCGCGGTTCAGCATCGGCGCCCGGCCGGCCCGGCCCGGCGCCGCCGGGGAGGGACCACGGCCGGGGCTGCGCGGCGTCAGCGCGCGCCGCACCACGCTGACCCAGCCATCGCCCCCCGGCAGGCTGATCGGCGGCAGGTTGGCGAAGGCGGCCGGCAGGATGGTGTCGAGCAGACGCAGCTCCTGCGGCGTCACCTGCAGATGCACCACCGGCAGATGGCCCGGGAAGATGGCGCTGAAGTGCGCCGCATCGAGTCGCGCGCGCAGTGCCGGCTCGGCGCCATGCGCCGCATCCGGGGCGATGTCGATCAGCGCGATGCCGACGAAGGGATGCAGCAGGACGTGCCGCACCGCCACCGTCTGGCCGGGAACGGGGCTGAGGTTGCAGCGCTCGAGTCCAACCCAGCCGGGCGGCAGGACAAGCGCCGGCGGCCGCGGCGGTGACGGTGGCGGCGTCGCGCCGTCAGGGCCGGGCTTGTCGAGATCGTAAAGACTGTCGTGCTGCTGCACCATGGTTTGCGATGTCCCCCTGCACGCATGTCTTCGGCGCGCCCCCGCGTGCCGAAGCCCCCCAGGGCGGATCGTATACCTTCTTAACGCCCGGACATACCACCGTTTGCGCCGCGGAAACCGTCCGTCGTTACCCCGGCGACGGCATGCAACCGGCTTGCGGGCCGGCTGTTCCGGCCGCGGTGTCCACGCTCTAGAAGCGCCAGCCGGTATGGATGGCGACGATGCCGCCGGAGAGGCTCTGGTGGCGCACGCGCTCCATCCCGGCCTCGCGCATCATCGCCGCCAGGCTCTCCTGGTCCGGGAACATGCGGATGCTCTCGGCGAGGTACTGGTAGCTCTCGGCATCGCCCGCGACGCGCCGGCCGAGCTCGGGCAGCACGCGAAAGGACCAGGCATCGTAGAGCGGCGCCAGCGCGGCGACCTCGACGCGGCTGAACTCCAGGCAGTGGAAGCGGCCGCCGGGACGCAGCACGCGCCGCGCCTCGCGCAGCACCGCGGGCTTGTCGGTGCAGTTGCGCAGGCCGAAGGCCATGGAGATCTTCTCGAGGCTGCGGTCGGGCAGCGGCAGGCGCTCGGCATCGGCGCAGAGGAAGCCGAGCCCGGCCGCGAGGCCGCGTTCCAGCGCGCGGCCCTGCGCCACCTGCAGCATGGACGGGTTGATGTCGGAGAGAATGACGCGCCCGGCGCCGCGCTCCAGCGCGCGGAAGGCGATGTCGCCGGTGCCGCCCGCGAGATCGAGCAGCGTCTCGCGCGGCGAGGCGGCGATCGCCGCGACGAAGGCCTGCTTCCAGGCGCGGTGCAGGCCGAGCGACATCAGGTCGTTCATCAGGTCGTAGCGGGGCGCCACGCTGTCGAAGACCTGGCGGACCAGGCCGGCCTTCGCCGTCTTCGGCACCGCGCGGTAGCCGAAGTCGATCGTCTCATCCGCCGAATGGCTCTTGCGTTCGCTCATGCCCGGCCAGCATAGCCCCGGCGGGAGGGCAGGGACATATGCCGGAACTGCCGGAAGTCGAGACGGTGATGCGCGGGCTGCGCCGGGTGCTGGAGGGTCGGCTGATCCGCGCCGCCAGCGTGGCGCGGCCGGACCTGCGTTGGCCCTTCCCCGAGGGGCTGGCGCTGCGCCTGACCGGGGCACGCGTGGAGGGCTTCCGCCGGCGCGGGAAATACATGCTGATGCGCCTCTCGGGCGGCGACAGCGTGCTGATCCATCTCGGCATGTCAGGCCGGATGGTGGCGCGCGACGCCATGGACCGTCCGAACGCCCCGGTCGCGCACGAGCATCTGGCGTTGGAGACGGAGGAGGGCGTGCGCGTCGGCTTCGTCGATCCGCGCCGCTTCGGCTGCGTCGACCTGGTGCCGACGGCGGCGGAGGAGGGGCACCGGCTGCTCGCCGGGCTCGGCCCGGAGCCGCTCGAGCCCGGCTTCACGCCGGCGGTGCTCGGCGCCGCCCTGGCCGGCAAGCGGACGCCGATCAAGGCGGCGCTGCTGGACCAGCGGATCATCGCCGGGCTGGGCAACATCTACGTCTCGGAGGCGCTGTTCCGCGCCGGCATCTCGCCGCGCCGGCTGGCCGCGAGCGTCACCGGGGCGCGACTGCAGCGGCTGGTGCCGGCGATCCGGGCGGTGCTGGAGGAGAGCATCGCCGCCGGCGGCTCCTCCCTGCGCGACTATGTGCAGGCGGATGGCGGCATCGGCTTCTTCCAGGAGCGCTTCAAGGTCTATGACCGCGCCGGCCTGCCTTGCGAGCATTGCCCCGGCGTGCCGCCCTGCCCGGGGATCCAGCGCATCGTGCAGGCGGGCCGTGCCAGCTTCCATTGCCCGCGGACGCAGCGCTGATAGAGTGACGGCAGGGCAGGGGAGACGCGCATGGCCGGCTACGAGATGATCCTGACCGAGGTGCAGGGGCGCGTCGCCGTCATCCGCCTCAACCGCCCGAAGGCGCTGAACGCGCTCTGCGACCAGTTGATGGACGAGCTCGGCCAGGCGCTGCGCGGCTACGATGCCGATCCGGCGATCGCCGCCATCGTCCTCACCGGCAGCGAGAAGGCCTTCGCCGCCGGCGCCGACATCAAGGAGATGCAGGCGCGCAGCTATCCGGCCGTCTATCTCGACGACTTCATCGGCAAGCGCTGGGAGGCGGTGACCTTCGTGCAGAAGCCGGTGATCGCGGCGGTCGCGGGCTATGCGCTGGGCGGCGGCTGCGAGCTGGCGATGATGTGCGACATCATTCTCGCGGCGGATACCGCGAAGTTCGGCCAGCCGGAAATCAACCTCGGCGTCATCCCCGGCGCCGGCGGCACGCAGCGCCTGACGCGGGCGGTCGGCAAAGCCAAGGCGATGGAGATGATCCTCACCGGCCGCATGATGGATGCGGCGGAGGCTGAGCGGGCGAGCCTGGTCAGCCGCGTGGTGCCGGCGGCCGAGCTGCTGGCCGAGGCGGTGAAGATCGGCGAGCGGATCGGCGGGCTGTCGGCGCCGGCGGTCGCGGTGGCGAAGGAGGCGGTCAACCGCGCCTACGAGACCACCCTGGCCGAAGGCGTGAAGTTCGAGCGGCGCGTCTTCCAGGCGCTCTTCGCCACGGCCGACCAGAAGGAGGGCATGGCGGCCTTCGCCGAGAAGCGGAAGGCGAACTTCCAGAACCGCTAAGCGCGCGGGCGAGCGGCAGCCTCTCGCCCCCTTCGCTTGACGCCGCGCCGCCGCCGCCTGTAGAAGCCCCCTTCCTGCGTGCCCGCCGGTACGCCCTCCCATCACTTCGTATTGAGTCGAAACCACAGCCCATGGCGAACACGGCCTCTGCCCGCAAGCGCATCCGCCAGACCGAGAAGCGCACCATCCGCAATCGTGCGCGCCGCTCCCGCGTGCGGGGTTTCCTCCGCAAGGTTGAGCAGGCGATCGCCGGCGGCGACCAGGCGCAGGCGCGGGACGCGCTGCAGGCGGCGCAGCCCGAGCTGCATCGCGCCGCGACCAAGGGGGTGTTCCACCCGAACACCGTCGCCCGCAAGTTGTCGCGCCTCTCGGCCCGCATCAAGTCGCTGGGCGCTGCTGCCCAGGCCTGAGCTGGTCGCGCCTGGCATATCCAGAGCCTGAAAAGAAACGCGCAAGAACGGGAAATAACCTGTTCTTGCGCGTTCTCTTTTTGAGTTCTTATGCTCAAGCATGGTAGTCTGCGCCAGCGTGATGGTTATCGTAAATACATTAATCGGCATTCGATTTCGCTAAGTTACTATTGGCGCCCAGTTGGGGTCCGAGGTAACATCGCTTCCGCCAGGGCGGAGGGGCCCTGACCCTGCGCCCCACGCCGGACGTCCCGGCCGCTGCTCCGCTCCGCGGGCAGGCGGGCCGGGCATCGTCCCTGGGCCGAGGGGCATCTGGGATAAGAAGGAGGCCGCTGGTTGCCGCCCGAAACGTCCGGACACATGGTCGCGTGTTGGGCCCGCATCCGCGGACGCCTGCGGGATGAGGTGGGCGAGGTCGAGTACCGCACCTGGCTGCGGCAGATGACTCTTGAGGGGATCGACGGCGAGGAAGCGGTCATCCTGCTGCCGACGCGCTTCCTGCGGGACTGGGTAAACAGTCATTACGGCGATCGCCTGCGCGCGCTCTGGCAGGCCGAGGATGCGGCGATCCGCCGCGTCGAGATTCGCGTTGCCCAGGTCGCCAGCGCCGAGCCGGTCCTCGCCGATGGCGAGGCGGTGGTCGCCCGCGCCGAGCCGGCCGGTCTCGCCGAGAGCCTTTCGCCGCCCTCGCGCCCGGCCGAGATCCGCGCGCCGGAGCCGCGCTCGGACTGGGTGGTGCCGCTCGAGGCGCGCTTCACCTTCGACACCTTCGTCGTCGGCAAGCCGAACGAGTTCGCCCATGCCTGCGCCAGGCGCGTGGCGGAGCGGCCGGCGAGCCCGGGCTTCAACCCGCTCTTCCTCTATGGCGGCGTCGGGCTTGGCAAGACGCATCTGATGCACGCCATCGCCTGGTCGATCCGCGAGGGCGAGGCGGCGCGCACCGTCGCCTATATGAGCGCCGAGAAGTTCATGTACCGCTTCATCGCGGCGCTGCGCAGCCAGAGCACGATGGAGTTCAAGGAGACGCTGCGCGCTGTCGACGTGCTGATGATCGACGACCTGCAATTCCTGATCGGCAAGGACAACACGCAGGAGGAGTTCTTCCACACCTTCAACGCGCTGGTCGACCAGGGCAAGCAGATCGTCGTCTCCTCGGACAAGCCGCCCTCCGACCTCGCCGGCATCGAGGACAGGCTGCGCACCCGGCTCGGCTGCGGCATGGTCGCCGACCTGCACGCGACGACCTACGAGCTGCGCCTCTCGATCCTGCAGGCCAAGGCCGCGGCGGCACAGGTGCTGGTGCCGGCGAAGGTGATGGAGCTGCTGGCAACCAAGATCACCACCAATGTCCGCGAGCTCGAGGGCGCTCTGAACCGGCTGGTGGCGCATGCCAACCTGTTCGGCCGACCGATCACCATCGACAGCGCGCATGAGGTGCTGCACGACGTGCTGCGCGCGCATGAGAAGCGCGTCTCGATCGAGGAGATCCAGCGCAAGGTCGCCGAGCACTACAACCTGCGGCTGACCGACATGGTCTCCGCCCGCCGCGCCCGCAACGTCGCGCGGCCGCGCCAGGTGGCGATGTACCTCGCCAAGCACCTGACGCAGCGGAGCCTGCCCGAGATCGGCCGCCGCTTCGGCAACCGCGACCATACGACGGTGATGCATGCCGTCTCCCGCGTCTCCGAGCTGATCGCCCAGGATGCCGGCTTCGCCGAGGATGTGGCGCTGCTGCGGAAGATGCTGGAGACCTGAGGCCGAAGGGTTTGCATCGGCTCGCCAGCCCCATATCCATACGATGGAAGAACGTTCCCTGTGCCGCGGCCCCTGCGGGGACTATAGACTCGTGTGCTGCGACAGCTTATCGCCGCGACCGGGAGTTGGTATTCTCCGCGGCCCAGCGGCCCGTCCGGGGAGGCGGGCCAGGATGCATGTGCGACTGAACGGACCGTCGGGGGAGCCTGGGTGGCATGAAGTTCACGGTGGAACGGGCGATCCTGCTCAAGGCCCTCGCGCATGTGCAGAGCGTGGTCGAGCGTCGCAACACCATCCCGATCCTGGCCAATGTCCTCATCGCCGTGCAGGACGGCACGCTGCGGTTGACCGCGACCGATATGGAGATCGCGGTCGTGGAGGAGGTGGCCGGCGTCCAGGTCGCCCGGCCGGGCCGCACCACGGCCCCGGCGGCGACGCTCTATGAGATCGTCCGCAAGCTCCCGGATGGCGCCAAGGTCGAACTCGACCATGCCGGCGGTGATGCGGCGCTGAAGCTGCGCGCCGGCCGCTTCAACACCGATCTCGCCGTGCTGCCGGTCGAGGACTTCCCCTCCATGACCGAGGGGAAGCTGCCGCATGGCTTCGCGCTGCCGGCGGGCCAGCTCCGCGAGCTGGTGGACCGCACGCGCTTCGCCATCTCCACCGAGGAGACCCGCTACTACCTGAACGGCATCTACCTGCACGCCGCGGAAGGTGAGGGCGGCAAGGTGCTGCGCGCCGTGGCGACGGATGGCCACCGTCTCGCCCGGGTCGAGGAGCCGCTGCCCAAGGGCGCGGAGGGCATGCCGGGCGTCATCATCCCGCGCAAGACGGTGAACGAGTTGCGCAAGCTGGCCGAGGAGGTGCAGGACGAGATCGCCATCCGCCTCTCCGACACCAAGATCCGCTTCGACATCGGCCCGGTGCAGCTCACCAGCAAGCTGATCGACGGCACCTTCCCGGAATACGACCGCGTCATCCCGCGCGGCAACGACAAGGTGCTGACCGTCTCGAAGAAGGAGTTCGCCGAGGCGGTCGGGCGCGTCGCCGCCATCAGCTCCGAGCGCTCGCGGCCGGTGAAGCTCTCGCTCGACCGCAACCATCTGCTGCTCTCCGCCTCCTCCGCCGAGCAGGGCCAGGCGCAGGAGGAGCTGGACGCCGAGGTGGTGAAGTACGAGCACACGCCGCTCGAGATCGGCTTCCAGGCGCGCTACCTCAACGACATCACCGACCAGATCAGCGATCAGGTGGAGTTCCGCTTCGCCGATGGCAGCGCGCCGACCGTGGTGACCGACGCCTCGAAGCCAGAGGCGCTCTACGTGCTGATGCCGATGCGGGTCTAGAGCGTGATCGCCTGAGGTGGAATCACCGAAGGCGTGAAGCACGCGATTCGTGGGAGGGCGTGAACGCCCGGACGCATGAATCCGCTGAACGGCAGCGGAGCAGCGTCCAGTGGTGAACGTTGCTCCGCTGTAGGCCGGCCGCCGCGGCCGGGCCTGCCGCGCGCGTCGTCAGCCGATGTCGGCCTCCGGCAGGTGGTCGCGGCCGCGCGGGAACTGCACCACCACCAGGTCGAGCCCGTCCTCCCCCGCGCTCGCGGCGAAGGCGGGCTCGTCGGGCCCGATGAAGGCGCAGGAGAGCGGCAGCAGGGTGCCGTCGGGGCTTGCCATCGCGCCGCGCGCCACCACCCAGAATTGTCCGTCGCCCGAGGCCGGGTCGGGCCCCATGACCGTCGCGCCGGCGGGAAGGCGATAGCGCCAGGCCGCCATGCCATCGGCCGCCGCGGGCAGCAGGGGCTCGACGGCGAGGGCGGCCGGGGCGGCAGCGGCGGCGGGGGCCGGCTCGCCGACCGCCTCCCGGAAGCGCCGCCGGATGCCGCGCAGCTCGCCGCGCGCGGCGGGCAGGTAGCGGGCGCCGCGGTCATAGCCGTTGCGCAGCGTCAGGTAGTGCAGCCCGTCGGGTCCCGCGGTGATCGGCCCATAGGCGCTGTAGGCGTTGCTGTAATGCACGGCGATGGGTTGCAGGGCATGCTTGCCGAGGCTGCCGCTGCCGGCCACCACGATCTGGAACTGGTTGGCCTCGTGGAAATGCGCCTGCACCACCGAGCCGGCGGGCTGCTCCACCAGGAAGGCCATCGGATAGACCGTCTCGGCGCCCGGCGGCTCCGGCGCGGCCGGCGCGGCGTTGTAGCGGTTGCTGCCGATATAGGTGGTGAGGAAGGCCGAGACGCCGTTGGAGACGATGGCGCGGCGGCTGCCGCGCGCGACATCGCCCGATGCCAGGATCGCCATCTCCGTTCCTCCATCGGCATGGCCATGCCGGTTCATTGCCCTCGACCGGACCATCTTGGCGCGGTCCGCGCCGGAGGGAAATGGCCGCTAGGTCGGTCGACCACGGCGCCGGCAGGAGGGGCCGGCCATCCGATGCCGCAGCGACTTCGGGCCGTGGAGGACGTTCCGTTCTCCGTCTGACGCAGCGAGGAGAACGGCCATGGACATTCGGCACGGCGAGGCGGGCCATCCCGCCGGGGTCGGACGCCCGATGCAACTGCCATTGCCCTCGACCTCCACCGAGGCCATCAACGCGCTGGCGCATTTCCACCGCGCCGAGATGGGCCGCATGACAGGCTGGCGAGACCGCATCGACCGGACGACGAACTGGGCGATCACGGTGGTGGCGGGCATGCTCTCGCTGTCGCTCTCGACGCCCGCGGCGCATCATGGCGTGCTGATCTTCGCCATGATCCTGGTCTTCCTGCTGCTGGTCATCGAGGCGCGGCGCTACCGCTTCTTCGACGTGTACCGGACCCGGGTGCGGCAGCTCGAGCGCGGCTATTTCGCGCAAATCTTCGCGCCGAACCCGGCCCAGGACACCGACTGGGTGCGCAGCCTCGGGCAGGACCTGCGCGCGCCATGCTTCCGGATCTCGCTGTCCGCCGCCATGTCCCGCCGGCTCAGGCGGAACTACTTCTGGATGTTCCTGGTGCTCCTGGCGGCCTGGGTGCTGAAGATCTCCTCGGCCCGGCTCCTGATGGACGAGGTCGAGGTGGATCCCTCGAAGCCGGTGCCCGGCGCCGTGCAGAACCTGGCCTTCGGGCCGGTGCCCGGCTGGCTGGTGCTGGTCTGCGTCGCCGTCTTCTATCTCTCCCTGACCTACCTGACCTTCAGGAAGCGACAGAAATCGGGGGAACTCGCCCATGGCAACGTCCATGTCTGATGATGGCGACCGGGCTCAGGCCCGGTCGAGCACCACCACCGGGATCTCGCGCGTCGTCTTCTTCTGGTAGTCGGCATAGGGCGGCCAGAAGCCCAGCGCCTGCTGCCAGAGCGCCTCGCGCTCCGCCCCGGTCGCGGTGCGGGCGCGGACCTGCGCCTTCTCCGTGCCGACCATCACCTCCGCCATCGGATCGGCCAGCAGGTTGCGGTACCAGCCGGGATGCTCCGGCGCGCCGCCCTTCGAGGCGACGACGAACCAGCCCTTGCCGGCGGTGCCGTAGAAGAGCGGGAAGATGTACTTCTCGCCGGACTTGCGGCCGGTCGTCGTCAGCAGCAGCGACGGTACCTTCAACTCGCCATAGCCGGGCGGCGAGACGGTGTAGATATGCCCTTCCCTGCCGCCGCTCGACAGATAGCGTTCGGCATGCTCCTGCATCCATTGCGGCAGGTTGGGGGCGAGCTTCGCTTCGGTCATCCTGGTGTCTCCCTCGCGGCGGCACGAGCCTATCGCAGCCCGCCCGCCATCCCGAAGGCCGAAGCGCCCGGATCGCGCAACCGGCACCGGCGGCAGCCCAAGGGTCTCAGTCCGGGGGCGCTCAGCCCAGCGCTCCGGCCTCCCGCAGCGCCGCGATCTCCGCCGTGCTGAAGCCATAGCCCTGCAGCACCTCGGCGCCATGTGCCCCGAGCAGCGGCGGCGGGGACCGGACCTGGCGCGGCTTGCCGTCGAATTGGATGGGCTGGGCGACCGTCTTCAGCGGCCCGAGCGCCGGGTGCTCGTACTGCATCACCATGCCACGCGCCGCGATCTGCGGATGCGCGGCCAGTTCGGCCAGCGTGTTGATGGCGGCGCAGGGGATGCCGATGCGGCCGCAGAAGGCCACCCAGTGATCGGCACTCTCGGCACGGACGATGTCCTGCACCAGCGCGACCGTCTCGGCGAAATGCGCCACCCGGTCGGCATTGGTGCGGAAGCGCGGATCCTCGGCGAGTTCCGGCCGGCCGATGCCGGCGGCGAAGCGGCGCCAGAGATTGTCGCTGGCGATGCCGATCAGCACCGGCCGGTCGCTCGCCTCGAAGGCTTGGTAAGGGCAAAGGGATTCATGGCCGGAGCCGCTCTTCTCCGGCAGCGCGCCCTTCTCCCAGAAGATTTGCAGCGAGTAGCCGAGCAGCGCCGTCGCCGTCTCGAGCAGCGAGACCTCCAGCCGGCAGCCCTGGCCGGTGCGACCCCGCTCGAGCAGCGCGGCGAGGATGCCGGAAAAGGCCTGCATCCCCGTCGCCTGGTCGATCGGCGAGAAGGGGCTGCGGATCGGCCCGCCCTCGCGCTCGCCGGTCATCGCCATGATGCCGGAGAAGGCCTGCAGGATGACGTCGTAGCCGAGCCCTTGCGCCAACGGCCCGCTGCGGCCGAAGCCGGAGATGCTGCAATGGATCAGCCGCGGATTGGCGGCGCGCAACGCCTCGGCGCCGATGCCGAGCCGCTCGGCGACCCCGGTCGCGTAGCTCTCGATCACCACATCGGCCTCGGCCGCCATGCGGCGCGCCGCCGCCTGGCCCTCCGGCGTCTTCAGGTCGAGCGCCAGGCTGCGCTTGTTGCGGTTGGCGGCGAGGAAGACGGCGCCGGCGCGGCCGCCCGGGCCCTCGCGGAAGGGCGGCCAGCCGCGCGTGTCGTCGCCCGTGCCGGGCGGCTCCACCTTGACCACATCGGCGCCGAGATCGCCAAGCCACTGGCCGCAGAGCGGGCCGGCCAGCACCTTGGAGAAGTCGAGCACCTTCAGCCCGGCGAGCGGCGTCATCTCAGTAGGATTTCGGCTGACCGAGCACGCGCTCGGCGATGAAGGAGAGGACGAGCTGCTCCGAGACCGGGGCGATGCGGGTGATCATCACCTCGCGCAGCAGCCGCTCGACCACGTATTCCTTGGCGTAGCCCATGCCGCCATGCGTCATCACCGCCTGCAGGCAGGCATTGTAGCCGGCACGGCCGCCGAGCAGCTTGGCCGCATTCGCCTCCGCGCCGCAGGGCCGGCCGTTGTCGTAGAGCCAGGCCGCCTTCATCGCCATCAGCTTGGCGGATTCCAGCGCCGTCCAGCATTCCGCAAGCGGGTGCTGGATCGACTGGTTCTGCCCGATCAGCCGGCCGAAGACGCTGCGCTCCCGCGCGTAGCGGGCGGCGCGGTCCAGCGCGTCCTCGCCGATGCCGATGCCCTCCACCCCGACCAGCACGCGCTCCGGGTTCAGGCTGTCGAGCAGGTAGGAGAAGCCGCGCCCTTCCTCGCCGATCCGGTCCACCTCGGGGATGAAGAGGTCGTCGATGAAGACCATGTTCGAATCGACGGCGGCGCGGCCCATCTTCGGGATGCGCTGCACCTCGATCTTGCTGCGGTCGAGATCGGTGTAGAAGAGCGTGATGCCCTCGGTCGGGCGGCGCGCCTCCTCCTTCCGCACGGTGCGCGTCAGCAGCATGATCTTGTTCGCCACCTGCCCGGTGGAGGTCCAGATCTTGCGCCCGTTCACCCGGTAGCCGCCCGGCACCCGCTGCGCGTAGGTGCTGATGCTCGTCGTGTCGAGCCCGGCATTCGGCTCGGTCACGCCGAAGCAGGCCTGGTCCTCGCCGGCGACGAGGCGCGGGATCCAGCGCGCCTGCTGCTCCGGCGTGCCATGCACGACGATGGGGTGCGGGCCGAACATGTTGATGTGCAGCGAGGAGGCGGCCGCCATGCCGCCGCCGCTGCGGGCGACGGTGTGCATCATGATCGCCGCCTCGGTCACGCCGAGGCCGGCGCCGCCCTGCGCGGCCGGCATGGTGATGCCGAGCCAACCACCCTCGGCCATGGCCTTGTGGAATTCGCGCGGGAAGCGCGCCTCGGCCTCGCAATCCCGCCAGTAATCGTCGCCGAAGCGGCGGCAGACGGCGGCGACGCCCTCGCGGATCGCCTCCTGCTCGGGGGAGAGACCGAAATCCATGCTAACCCTTCCTCCGTCCTTGCCCCGACTGTCGTCCTCCCCGCACTCTGAGGGAAGGGCATGGCGGGCCCGAGGCTTGCGCCGAACTATTGCGCATGCTTACGATGCGCATGCTTATAATAAGCTTGGGGAGAGAGGTCGATGCTCGACCGGCCGCGCACGGTCCTCGGCGAGGAGCACGCGATCTTCCGTGACGCGGTGCGCCGCTTCGTCGAGGCGGAGCTGGTGCCGCAGAACGACGCCTGGGAGGCAGCCGGCATCGTCCCGCGCGAGGCCTGGCGGAAGGCTGGCGAGGCCGGGCTGCTCTGCTGCGACGTGCCCGCCGACTGGGGCGGGCCGGGCGGCGATTTCGGCCATTGCGCCGTGGTGACCGAGGAGCTGGCGCGCGCCAACCTCTCCGGCCCCGGCTTCATCGTGCATTCCGACATGGTGGCGACCTACATCGCCCGCTTCGGCACCGAGGCGCAGAAGCGCCGCTGGCTGCCCGGCATGTGCGACGGCAGCCTGATCGGCGCCATCGCCATGACCGAGCCCGATGCCGGCAGCGACGTGAAGGCGATCCGCACCCGCGCCGAGCGCGACGGCGATCACTACGTCATCCGCGGCCAGAAGACCTACATCTCGAACGGCCAGAACGCCGATCTCGTCATCACCGCGACCAAGACCGACCCGACGGCGGGCGCGCATGGCATGAGCCTGATCGTGGTCGAGGCCGGCATGCCCGGCTTCCGCCGCGGCCGCAACCTCGCCAAGATCGGCATGCATGCGGCGGATACCTCCGAGCTGTTCTTCGACGAGGTGCGGGTGCCGGTCGGCAACCGCCTCGGCGAGGAGGGGCAGGGCTTCCCCATGCTGATGACCAACCTGGCGCGCGAGCGCCTGGTGCAGGCGGTGCGCGGCACCGCGGTGGCGGAGGCGGCGATCGGCTGGACCGTTGCCCATACGCGGGAGCGGAAGGCCTTCGGCCGCACCATCGCCGACTTCCAGAACACCCGCTTCGTCCTCGCCGAGCTCGCCGCCAAGACCGCCGCGGCGCGGGCGTTGACCGATGGCTTGATCGCCCGGCAGCTCGAGGGCAGCCTCGACCCGGTCGAGGCGGGCATGGCCAAGCTGTTCTGCACCGACCTGCAATGCGAGGTGATCGACCGCTGCCTGCAGCTCTTCGGCGGCGCCGGCTACATGGCGGAGAGCCCGATCGGCCGCGCCTGGGCGGATGCCCGCGTCAGCCGCATCGCCGGCGGTGCAGCCGAGGTGATGAAGGAGATCATCGGCCGGCGGCTCTTCGCCACGGCTTGATTCCAACGGCCGTTGAGGGTGACTCGTCAACGGCCTCCATTCGGCGTCCCTTTGGCGCCGGGCGCGAATCTCCGGTTTGCTTGGCTTCGCCGCATGAGCGGCGGGCCTCGGACCGGTCCGAGGACCGGTCCGTTGGAAGGGAAGGGGAGGAGGCAGGGCGCATGAGCGAGCGCACGCTGCGCGGCAAGGTGGCGATCGCCGGGATCGGCGAGACCATCTACTACAAGCACGGCCAGTCGCCGGATGCCGAGTTCAAGTTGGCGCTGCAGGCGATCCTCGCCGCCTGCAAGGATGCCGGCATCCATCCGCGCGAGGTGGACGGCTTTGCCTCCTACGGCAATGACCGCTCGGACGGGCCGCGGCTGGCGGCGGCGCTCGGGGTGGATGAGCTGCGCTTCTCCAACATGCATTGGGGCGGCGGTGGCGGCGGCGTGGCGGCGGCCATCGCCAATGCCGGGGCGGCGGTGCAGTCGGGCATGGCGAATTGCGTCATCGCCTTCCGCTCCCTCGCCCAGGGGCAGTTCGCCCGCTACGGCCGTGGCGCCCAGGCGGCGGCGGCGGCGGGCGACGATGCCTTCCTCGCCCCTTATGGGCTGATGTCGCCGGCGCAGCGCTTCGCCATGAAGATCACCCGCTTCATGACAGAGAACGGCATCCGGCACGAGGCGCTGCGGGCTATCGCCATGGCCTCCTACCACCATGCGCAGAGCAACCCGAATGCGGTGATGCGCGGTCGGCCGCTCTCGGAAGAGAAATACGACGCCTCGCGCTGGATCATCGAGCCCTTCCACCGGCTCTTCGACTGCTGCCAGGAGAATGACGGCGCGGCGGCGGTGCTGGTGGTGCCGGCGGAGCGCGCGAAGGACCTGCCGCAGAAGCCGGTCTATCTGCTCGGCGCCGCCCAGGGCGGGCATCACCGCAGCGCCGCGCCGGTGCACAACGCGCCCGACTACGCCTCGGCGCATTTCAAGACCGTGGCGCGCAACATGTGGGAGATGGCGAAGCTCGGCCCGAAGGACTGCGACGTGGTGCAGGCCTATGAGAACTTCACCGGCGGCGTGCTGCTGAGCCTGGTGGAGCACGGCTTCGTCGATCCGCGGACGGCGAATGAGGAGCTGGTGCTGGACCGCCTGCTGGCGCCGGGTGGCAAGGGGAAGATGCCGATGAACACCTCGGGCGGCAACCTCGCCGAATGCTACATGCACGGGCTCGAGATGGTGAACGAGGCGGTGCGGCAGCTCCGCGGCACCGCGATCAACCAGGTGCCGGACAGCAACGTGGTTGCCGTGCTCGGCGGGCCGATGGTCACGCCGGTCAGCAGCCTGGTGGTCGGGACGGAGGCCAGCCTGTGAGCAGCACGACCAAGACGCGCGCCCTGCCGGATGGGCTGCCGGCGCCGGCGCAGGAGCCGATCGCCAAGCCCTATTGGGAGGGCACGCGCGCCGGCAAGCTGGTGATCCAGAAATGCCAGGGCTGCGGCAAGCACCAATGGGGGCCGGAATGGGTCTGCCATCGCTGCCATTCCTTCGACCTTGCCTGGGAGGAGGTGGCGCCGCGCGGCCGCATCTGGTCCTGGCAGCGGCCGCACCATCCGGTCCATCCGGCGTTGAACGGCTTCGGCCCCTACACCATCGTGCTGGTCGAGCTGCCGGAGGCGGATGGCGTGCGCATGGTCGGCAACCTGCTCTGCCCGCCCGATGCCAAGGTGGAGATCGGCGCCGCGGTGGAGGCGGTGTTCGAGCCGCATGACCAGGCCGATCCGCCCTACACGCTGGTGCAGTGGCGCCTCAAGGTCTGACGCAGAACGGGAGGGCCGCATGGCCGGCTTGTGGTTCGAGGAATTCGAGATCGGCCAGATCTTCCGCCACGGCATCCGGCGGACGATCACCGAGGCCGACAATGTCTGGTTCTCCGCGCTGACGCACAATCCGGCGGCGCTGCATCTCGATGAGGAATATTGCCGGACCGAGACCGAGTTCGGCACCCGCATCGTCAACAGCGCCTTCACCCTCGGGCTGATGGTCGGCATCTCGGTGGGCGACACCACGCTCGGCACCACCGTCGCCAATCTCGGCTGGGACGAGGTGCGCTTCCCGAAGCCGCTCTTCCATGGCGACACGCTGCGCGTCGAATCCGAGGTCATCGCCAAGCGCCCGAGCAAGTCGCGGCCCGGCCAGGGCATCGTGGAGTTCATCCATCGTGCCTTCAACCAGAAGGGCGAGCTGGTGGCGCATTGCCGCCGCTCCGCCCTGATGAAGGGCCGGCCGGCGGGCGACGCGGCATGAGCGCGCCGCCGCGCTCCTGGCTCTTCGTCCCCGGCGACAGCGAGCGCAAGCTGGCCAAAGGGGGCGAGAGCGGCGCTGATGCGCTGATCCTCGATCTCGAGGACGCCGTCGCCGCCGACCGCCGCCCCGTCGCGCGCGGCATGATCGCCGACTACCTCGCCGCGCATGTTGGCGCGGCGCGGCGGCCGCGCCTCTGGGTGCGCATCAACCCGCTCGATGGCGAGGGGCTCGCCGATGCCGCGGCGGTGGTGCGCGCCGCGCCGGACGGGCTGGTGGTGCCGAAGGTGGCCGGGCCGGCCGAGCTGCTGCGCCTCTCCCACTGGCTCGACGCGCTGGAGGCGCGGGACGGGCTGCCGCCGGGCGGCATCCGCCTGCTCGCCGTCGCCACGGAGACGGCGGCCGCGGTGCTCGGCCTCGGCGACTATGCGCGCGAAACCGTGCCGCGGCTGCATGGGCTGACCTGGGGCGCCGAGGATCTCTCGGCGGCGCTCGGCGCCAGCAGCAACCGCGATGCCGAGGGGCCGCTCTCGCTCACCTACCGCATGGCGCGCTCGGCCTGCCTGCTCGCCGCGGTCGCCGCCGAGGCGCAGCCGATCGATTCTCTGGAGCCGGATTTCCGCGACGAGTCCGGGCTGCGCGCTGCCTGCGCCGCGGCGCGGCGGGAGGGCTTCACCGGCAAGATCGCCATCCATCCGGCGCAGGTCGGGCCGATCAACGAGGGCTTCCGGCCGACGGAGGCGGAGGTCGCCTTCGCCCGCCGCGTCGTCGCCGCCTTCGCTGCCAGCCCAGGCATCGGCACAGTGGGAATGGATGGCAAGATGCTGGACCGGCCGCATCTGCGCCAGGCCGAGCGGGTGCTCGCCGCGGCGGGATTGGACCGTTAGGAGCCGCTTCCCGCACGCCGCCACATCCCGCCGGGCTCAAGATGCCTGCCTCGCCTGTCGCCTCCCGTTGCCCCGCCGTGGCTTTGCCGCGGCAGGCTGTGACGCCTCTCCGGCCATGAGGGATTCACGGGGCCCCGCGAAGACGCGCAGCGGCTTCGCAGGGATTTCAGACGGGCGCGTCGCCGCAGATGGTGACGCGATGCATGATGCGCGTCTCGGCCGGATAGTCGTTGATCGCGAAATGCATGGTGCAGCGATTGTCCCAGAAGGCGAGGGAACCGCTGCGCCAGCGGAAGCGGCAGGTGAATTCCGGCCGCGTCGAATGCTGCATCAGGAAATCGATCAGCGGCTTGCTTTCCGCCTCGGTCATGTCCTCGAAGCGGTGCAGATGGCCGCCGACATAAAGCACGCGCCGGCCGGTCTCGGGATGCGTGCGGATCAGCGGATGGGTGGAGACGGTCTGGGTGTTGCCCGGGTCGATCACCTTCATCGACAGCTTGTCGGCATAGTATTCGCGCCGCGTCTTGCCGTCATGGCTGCCGAAATTGTCGCCGCGGTAGACGCCCTTCAGCCTGTCCAGCATCTGCCGCATGCCGGGCGAGAGCGCCTCATAGGCGAGGTACTGGTTGGTCCAGAGCGTGTCGCCGCCGGCCGAGGGGATCTCGACCCCATAGAGGATGGTGCCCATGGCCGGCTTCGCGGTGAAGGCCTGGTCGGAATGCCATGAGCCGCCGAAATTCTTCTTGTCCGCCGGCGTCTTCACGATCTCCAGCACCTCGGGGTAGTCGTCCATCCCGGCCATGTAGGGGTGCAGGTGGATCTCGCCCCAGCGGTGGGCGAAGGCGAGCTGCGTCTCCGGCGTCAGGCGCTGGTCGCGGAAGAAGATCACCAGGTTGTCGAGCAGGGCCCGGCGCAGCTCGGCCTGCACCTCGGCCGGGATGTCGCCGGCCAGATCGACGCCCGAGACCTCGGCGCCGAGGGCGCCGGCGATCGGGCTGACCTCGATATGGCGGTATTCGCTGTTGCTCAGCCCGTCCATGGTCGTTCCTTCCCGCTGCATCGGCCGTGATCCTGTCCCGGCCTGTTTCCCGATTCCTGCGCCCCTCCGCAGCCGCATGCAATGGCGCCGGCGCTCCCCGGCCTTCTTTCCCCTGGGGCCATCGCGCTCCAGAGCACTTGCCGCTCACCTGCGTTCGCGGCAAATGCTCTAGCCTTTTGTTTTCGGAGGATCTTCGCCCGATCGGGTGGTTCTACCTGATCGGGATCTGCTCTAGCCTCACCGCGTCGCCCGGCCGCCCTGCGGTGCGGCGCGGCCTTCGGGAGGGGACGGGCCGAAAGGGCCAGGGCCGGATCGCCGGCGACGGCCGCGCCACGGCGCGGGCGCCCCGATCCCTCCGCGATGACCCGCACGCCAACCCCAGAGCGAGGTTCCATGGCCTTCACCAGCATCGGCGTCTTCAGCAACGGCGCCGTCACCACGGTCGAGATCCAGCGCCCGCCGAATAATTTCTTCGACATCACGCTGATCGAGGAGATCGCCACCGCCTTCGAGGCGGCGGATGCCGATCCCGGCGTGCGCGCCCTGCTGCTGGTGGCCCAGGGCAAGGCCTTCTGCGCCGGCGCCGACTTCTCCCGCCGCGATGTCGGCGACCAGCGGCCGGGGCGGCATCTCTACAAGGAGGCGCTGCGCCTGTTCCGCACCCGCAAGCCGATCATCGCCGCGGTGCAGGGGCCGGCGATCGGCGGCGGGCTCGGCCTCGCCTGCATGGCGGATTTCCGCATCACCTGCCCCGAGGGGCGGTTCAGCGCCAATTTCACCCGCCTCGGCTTCCATCCCGGCTTCGGCCTGACGGCGACGCTGCCGCGGCTGGTCGGGCAGCAGCAGGCGGCGCTGCTCTTCTATACGGGGCGGCGGATCAACGGCGAGGAGGCGGTGCGCCTCGGCCTCGCCGACCAGCTCGTGCCTCAGGCCGAGCTGCGGCAGGCAGCGGCGGCGCTGGCCACCGAGATCGCGCAATCCTCGCCGCTCGGCGTGCTGGCGACGCGCGAGACGCTGCGCCGCGGCTTCGCCGATGCGGTCGAGCAGGCGACGGAGCGTGAGCTGGTCGAGCAGGACTGGCTGCGCAAGACGGCGGATTTCCAGGAGGGCATCCGCGCCACGGCGGAACGTCGCCTGCCGGACTTCCAGGGCCGCTGAGGGAGACAGCCATGAGCAAGCTCGATTTCGACGAGAACGCCTTCTTCCAGGCCGGCAAGGAGGTTTGGTTCGAGATGCGCGGCCCCGCGGTCGCGCAGAAGGCGATGGACGAGGCCGCCCAGCACGAGATGACGCGCGACCTGCGGCAATTCCTCTTCGAGCACTGCTTCGGCGCGGTGTGGAACCGGCCGGGGCTGGAGCGGGTGACGCGCAGCACCATCACCATCTCGGTCCTGACGGCGCTCGGCCGGACCGAGGAGCTGAAGTCGCATATCCGCATGGGGCTGAACAATGGCCTGACGCGGGAGGAGCTGAAGGAGATCTTCCTGCATGTCGGCGTCTATGCCGGCGTGCCGACCGCGGTCGCGGCGGTGCGGGCGGCGATGGAGGTCTTTGCCGAGCTCGATAAGCCGAAGGGCTGAACCCCGGCGCGGGCGGCGCCTCCGTCCGATCCCGGCACTCGGGTATTCCAGCCTGGGCCGATCACCCGTAGCATGGGGCATCGGCCTGGGACCGGCAGGCCATGACGGGAAGGGAATTGGAACGCATGACGGGAGCCGAGGGCGACACGGAATTCCGCCCGCACAGCGCGCACTGGGGCGTCTTCTCCGCCGCCTGGAAGCAGGGCGCGCTGGTGGTCCGGCCGCATCCGGATGATCCCGACCCGAACCGGATCCTGCAGAACTTTCCCGAGGCCCTGCGGCACGAGGCGCGCATCGCCCGGCCCATGGTGCGTCGCGGCTGGCTGGAGCGCGGCCCGGGCGCCGATCCGCGGCGTGGCCGGGACGAGTACGTGCCCGTCTCCTGGGACCGCGCCCTCGACCTGGTGACGGCGGAGCTGCGGCGGGTGCCGATGGAGCGCATCTTCGGCGGCTCCTATGGCTGGTCCTCGGCCGGCCGCTTCCACCATGCGCAGAGCCAGGTGCACCGCTTCCTGAACACGGCGGTCGGCGGCTATGTCCGCAGCGTCAACAGCTACTCGGCCGGCGCCTCCAACGTCATCCTGCCGCATGTGCTCGGCCCGATGGAGGAGATCAGCCGGCGCAACGTCTCCTGGGAGCAGGTGGCGGAGCATTCCGAGCTGGTGCTGGCCTTCGGCGGCATGGCGCTGAAGAACAGCATGGTCGCGGGCGGGGGCATCAGCCGCCATATCGAGCGCGGCTCCATGGCGGCGGCCGCGGCGCGCGGCTGCGAGTTCGTCCTGATCGGGCCGCTGCGCGACGACATGCCCGAGGAGGCGAAGGCGGAATGGCTGCCGCTGGTGCCGAACACCGATACGGCGCTGATGCTGGCGCTGATGCACGGCCTGGCGAGCGCCGGGCTGCACGACCGCGCCTTCCTCGACCGCTACACCACCGGCTGGCCGGTGCTGGAGGATTACCTGTTCGGCCGCGGGGACGACCAGCCGAAGGATGCCGCCTGGGCGGCGCCGATCACCGGCATCCCGGCCGAGCGGATCACGGCGCTGGCGCATCGCCTCGCGGGCAAGCGGGTGCTGGTCACCGTCGCGCATTCGCTGCAGCGCGCCGAGCATGGCGAGCAGCCGGTCTGGGCCGGCGTCGCGCTCGCGGCGATGCTGGGGCAGACCGGCCTGCCCGGCGGCGGCTACACCTATGCGCTCGGCGCCCTCGGCCATACCGGGCGCCGCACCAACCTGGTCTCGACCGCGGCGCTGCCGCAGGGGCGCAACCGGGTCGGCGCCTTCATCCCGGTTGCCCGCATCGCCGACATGCTGCTGCATCCGGGCGAGAGCTACAACTATAACGGCCAGCGCCTGACCTATCCCGATATCGGCCTGGTCTACTGGGCCGGCGGCAATCCCTTCCACCACCACCAGGATCTCAACCGGCTGCGCGAGGCCTTCCGGCGCGTCGAGACGCTGGTGGTGCATGAGCTCGCCTGGACCGCGACGGCGCGGCATGCGGATATCGTCTTGCCGGCGACGATGACGCTGGAGCGCGAGGATATCGGCAGCAGCCAGACCGACCCGCTGATGGTCGCCATGAAGCAGCTCGCCGAGCCCTTCGCCGAGGCGCGCGACGACTACGCCATCTTCACCGAGCTTGCCCGCCGGCTCGGCCGCGAGGAGGCTTTCACCGAGGGCCGCAGCGCCCGCGACTGGCTGCGCCATCTCTATGACCGCACCGCGCAGGATCTGCGCGACAAGGGCTTCCCGGCGCCGGACTTCGAGGAATTCTGGCGGCAGGGCTCGCTGCCCCTGCCGGAGGGTCCGGATACCGGCGGCATGCTGCGCGCCTTCCACGAGGATCCGGAGGGCGCGCCCCTGCCGACGCCGAGCGGGCGGATCGAGCTGCACTCCAGCACCATCGCCGGCTTCGGCTATGCCGATTGCCCGGGCCATCCCGCCTGGCTGCCGCCGCAGGACGTGCCGGGCCCCGAGGCAACGCTCCGCCTCGTCGCCAACCAGCCGGCGACGCGGCTGCACAGCCAGCTCGATTTCGGCGGCCACAGCCAGGAGCGCAAGCATCGCGGGCGGGAGGTGATGCGCATCCACCCGACGGACGCCGCGGCGCGCGGCATCCGCCAGGACGACATCGTGCGGCTGTTCAATGCCCGCGGCGCCTGCCTCGCCGCGGCGGAGCTGAGCGAGGCGGTGATGCCGGGCGTCGTCAACCTGCCGACCGGCGCCTGGTACGACCCGGAAGACCCGGCGGAGGACCGGCCTCTCTGCGTCCATGGCAACCCGAACGTGCTGACGCGCGATGTCGGCACCTCGCGCCTCGCCCAGGGCTGCACCGGCCAGCTCACCGCCGTGGAGGTGGAGCGCTTCACCGGCAACCTGCCGCCGATCCGCGCCTATGCGCCGCCGGAGGCGCTGCCGGTCGCGGCGGAGTAATCTCCCCACAGAACCGCTTTGCGGCTTTGCGGGGGGCCCATAAGGTCCGTCGCGCCCAAGATCCGTCACAGCCTGCCACGGCGAAGCCGCGGCAGGGCAACGGGCAGCGACGGTTCCGACAGACGTCTTCAGCCTTTGACCGCGCTCTTGCCCCGCGCGCCGATCAGGGGGCGGGGCTGCGGCGGCGGAAATCCGCCGCCATCTCCTCGAGCGTGACGAAGCGCACGCCGGGATGCCTCAGCATGTGCGCGATCAGCCGCTCGAGCATCAGCTGCACCTGCGGCCGGCCCGAGACGTCCGGGTGGATGGTCATCGGCACCACGGCATAGTCGTATTCACGGTAGATAAAGTCGAAATGGTCGCGCCAGATCTGCTCGAGCTGATGCGGCGAGACATAGCCGTGGCTGTTCGGGAATTTTTTGATGAACATCATCGGCGGCAGGTCGTCGAGATACCAGGAGGCCGGGATCTCGACGAGGCCGGTGGGCCGGCCCTTGGTGAAGGGCTTCATCCAGCGCTCGGCCGGCTGCGCATAGTCGATCGGCACCCAGGCATCGCCGGTGCGGACGTAATAGGGTTCGCAGTCGTGGTGCATCAGGCTGTGGTCATAGGCGATGCCGCGCTCGACCAGGATCTCGATCGAGGTCGCGCTCACCTCCCACCAGGGCGCCACATAGCCGACCGGTTTGCGGCCCCAATGCCGCTCGATCAGTTCGATGCACTTGTCGAAGATCGCCTCCTCCTGCGCGCGGGAGAGGGCGAGCGGGTTCTCGTGGCTGTAGCCGTGCAGCCCGATCTCATGCCCGGCCTTGGCCACCATCTCGGTCTCCTTCGGGAAGGATTCGATGGTATGGCCGGGAATGAACCAGGATTGCTTCAGCCCGAAGCGCTCGAAGAGCCGCAGGATGCGCGGCATGCCGACCTCGGCGGCGAAGACGCCGCGGCTGATGTCGCCCGGGCTGTCCTCGCCCATATAGCTGCCGAGCCAGCCGGCCACGGCGTCGCAATGGATGCTGAAGGCGCAGAGGATCTCCTTTGGCATCGTCATCCCTCCCGGTCGTTCGCTGCCCGCCAGCGCTCGATGGCGTCGAGGCAGGCGGCGCCGTCGATCACGTCGGCATAACGCCGCTCCACATCCTTCAGGTTCTGCGCATGCGCGACGGGGTCGTGGTCGCCGACGCAATCCTCCGGCACCATCACCCGGAAGCCAAGCGAGAAGGCGTCGATCACGCTCGCCCGGACGCAGCCCGAGGTGATGCAGCCGGCGACGATCACCGTATCCACCCGCTCCTTCGTCAGGATGGCGGCGGCCGGGCTGGCGAAGAAGATCGAGGGCGCGGTCTTCATCAGCACCACATCCGGCCCGGCGGCGGCGATGCGTGGATCAAGCTCCACCGCCGGCGTGCCCTGTAGCAGGTCGAAGACCGGCGCCGCCTTCCAATGCGGCGCCGCGCGCGGGCTGTCATAGCCGTTGACGCAGGCGATCACCGGCAGCCCGGCCCGCTTCGCCGCGGCGATCAGCGGCACCGTGTTGCGCACCGCGGCATCGACCATCGGCGCGCCGCCCATCGGGAAGCCCGCCTCGGTGAAGCCGCGCTGGAAATCGACCACGACCAGGCCGGGCTTGGCGCCGAAGCCCAGGGGACGGCTGCCATAGCCGCGCGCGGCATAGATATCGGCATCGGGGTTCGACATGGGGCAGTCCTCCGCTGGGGTTCGCCCAGGATGATAGCAAGCGCCATGCCCGGTTCGGATCAGTCCGCCGCCTCGGCCCCGATCAGCGCCAGCCCCTCCGCCACCGAGACGAACTCGCCGCCGCCGGCGATGCGCTCGGCGCCGAAGCGCGCCTCGAAGAGCCGCCGTACCGCCGGCACCAGTGCCGTGCCGCCGGTGAGGAAGACGCGGTCCACCGCCGCGGCGGGCAGGCCGGCATAGGCCAGCGCCGCCGTCACCGCGGCATCCATGCGGGCCAGTTCGGGGGCGATCCAGCTCTCGAACTCGGTCCGCGCGATCTCCCGCCGCACCGCGAAGCCCTCATGCCGGAAGTCGAGCACCGCGCTCTCGGTGCCCGAGAGCGCCGCCTTCACCCCGGAGACGGCACGGTAGAGCGCATAGCCTGCCTCCTCCTCGACCAGCTGCAGGAGGTGGTGCAGCCGCTCCGGCGCCTCGGCGGTGCGGGCCACCTCGCGGATATCCGCCAGCACCCGCGGGGCCCGCATCAGCGAGAGGCGATGCCACTGCGCGAAATTCAGGTACCAGCCGACCGGGATCGGCATCGGCTTGCCCATCACCGTGTAGCTGCCGCCCTTGCCGAGCAGGGGCGAGACGGCATGGTCGATGATGCGGTAGTCGAGCGCGTCGCCGGCGAGGCCGAGGCCGGCATGGCCGAGCGGCGTCACCCGCCGCGGCGGCCCCGGCTCGAAGCGGAGGATGGAGATGTCGCTGGTGCCGCCGCCGAAATCGCCGACCAGCACGGTGGCCGCCTGGCCCAGCCCGGCGGCGAAGCGGTGCCCGGCCGCCGCCGGCTCCAGCGCCACCATCACCTCCGGCAGGCCGGCGGCGGCGAAGGCGGCGCGCAGCCGCGCCTCGCCGAAGCCGTCATCCGCCGTCTCGCCGGCGAACTGCACCGGCCGGCCGACCACGATGCGGGCCCCGGCAAGCTCGGCCGCGAAGGGCGCGAGCAGCGCCCGCAGGAAGGCGGCCACCAGCGCCTCCAGCGTCCAGCCGCGGCCATGGATGCGGGTCTCGCGGAAGCTGCGCTGCGCCAGGTAGCTCTTCATCGACATGATGAGCCGGCTGGCCAGCGGATCGTCGAGATAGGCCTCGATCGCCGCCGGGCCCGCCGCCAGTGCCGTGCCGCCCTGCGCCGCCTGCCAAAGGCAGAGCACGGAGCGGAAGACGGCGCCGGCCGCGTGGTCGAGCGTGGCCACGCCGCCATCCGGGCGCAGGGCGGCGACGACGCTGTTGGTGGTGCCGAAATCGATGCCGATGACGGGGCGCATGCCGGTCCGCGGATTGGGAAGGGGGCGCTTTGGAGCAGCCGCGGCGCCATCTGGCAAGTCCGGCGAGGCAGGGGCCCGCAAAGGCCGGCCCGGGGGATGCCGGGCCCGCTGCGCCGCCCCATTTTCGGCGCGGACAGGGCAGGGAAGGGCGCGCATGGCGGGGCTGCTGATCGTCTACCATTCCCGCACCGGCGGCGCACGGCAGATGGCCGAGGCGGCGGCGCGCGGCGCGGAGGCGGAGGCGGCGCCGGCGCGGCTGCTGCCGGCCGAGGCGGCGGGGCCGGAGGAGCTGCTCGCCGCCGGCGGCTATCTCTTCGCCGCGCCGGAGAACCTGGCGGCGCTCTCGGGGGCGATGAAGGAGTTCTTCGACCGGTGCTACTATCCGGTGCTCGACCGGTTGAACGGCCGGCCCTATGCGCGGATGGTCTGCGCCGGCAGCGACGGGCAGGGCGCGCTGCGGCAGATGGCGCGCATCGCCACCGGCTGGCGCCTGCGCGAGGTGGCGGCGCCGGTGCTGGTCTGCACCGCGGCGCAGACGCCGGAGGCGATCCTGGCGGAGAAGCGCCTGCCCGCCGATGAGCTGCGGCGCTGCGAGGAGCTGGGCGCGGCGCTCGCGGCCGGGCTGGCGATGGGCATTTTCTGATGTTGTCGCCGGTCAGCCGAGGGCCGCGTAGAGATCGACCATCGCGGCCTGCACCGCGGCGAGGTAGCGCGCCACCGTCGTCGGATCGGTCTCCGCCGCGCTGTACCAGTTCAGGATGAAGGCGAAGTACAGCCAGCGGCCAGCGAGGAACACTGCGCCGGGAGCGCAGAGCGCATGGTAGCCGCGGACATCGATGCTGCCTCCCTTGGCGAAGGCGCTGCCGCCCAGCGGCAGGACGCGATGGATGACGTCGCCGAGCGACAGCACGTTGCGGTATTCCTGCAAGCTTGCCGCATGGTGGAAGAACCTGCCCTGCACCGAGTCTGCGTAGAAGGCGACGAGATCCTCGGCCGAGGAGGCCAAGCTCTGCTCCGGATTGAGCGGCGAGTTCACGATCGGCTTGTCGTCGGCGGCGAGCAGTTCGGCCCAGGTGAAGCTCCGGTAATCGGGCGCGCCGAGGAGGTAGGCGAAGAAGCTGCGCGTGCTGTCCGGGATCAGGCTGTTCCGCAGGCCTGCCTCGGCGAGGAAGGCGCGCACCCGGTCCGGCCCGGTCGCCTTCAGCACCATGTCGGTCGCCGTGTTGTCGCTGTGGAGGATCATCGCCTCCATCGCGGTGCGCTCGGAGACCTTGCCGGTGAGATTGGGCGGGTTGAAGCTCGCGCTGTCCGCCGACCAGACGGATTCGTCGAGGGCAAGCTGGTTGGCGACGATCCGGCTCGCCACATCCTCGGAATCGAGCTGGCGCAACCGCTCGCAGAGCACGAAGGCCTTGATGGCACTGCCGATGAAGAGTTGCTCACCGGCATTCTCGGCGATGAGCAACTCCGGCCCCGAGGCGGTTGCCGGCGCCCAGATCTTCATGGCGCGCGTCCCAGGCATGCCCCTGAAATGCGCCCGGATGCGCGCCTGCAGCCCGCCTTGCCGCGCCGTCGTCTCGGTGGCCCGGGCCAGCGGCGGCGCCAGGCCGCAGGCCGCTGCGCCGCCCATCAGCATCCGCCTGCCTGCAATGCCCATGTCGTCGTGCCTCCATGCCGACGCGCCGATCATTGCAGACGCCGCCGGCATCGGCAGGGACGGGTTTTCGAAGTTCCTGGAATTCCTGCCGGAGGAGGATGGCGGGCCGGAGGTCCCTCCGGCCCGCCTCGGTCATCCGCCCGGTCATGCCGCACGGCCGCTCGCTACGTTCCGCAGGCGGGCATCGTCCGGCCGCGCCGCAGGCGCATTCTGCTGTGCTGCGGAAGGAACAGCGGCAAGGCCCAGGCAGAGCAAGGCGGCGAGAGCGAAGCGCGGGACATGCGCAGTCCAGGTGGTGCCCTGAATACTGACATTCCTCCCCTCCCGTGATTTGGAAATGATGGCTGGCGTCAAGGAATTCCATTAATATTCCTGTCGATCTTCAATGAATAATATTTTTCGCGTTCCTCGGGGACTGCGACCGGTTCATGCGAATGTACTATGCCGTGATCAGCGGGAATTGCGTGGCGGCGATGCCGGGGCTTGGCCAACCCGGGCGGGTGCTGGCACGCCGTCAGCCCGCCGCGACCTCCTGGGCGATCCGCAGGATCTCCTGCCGCAGCCAGGCATGCGCCGGATCCTGGTCGTAGGAGGCATGCCAGAGCAGCGAGACGGCGACATCCTGCAGCGCGACCGGCGGCGGGCTGAGGCTCAGCCCGAGCTCGGCGGCGAAGAAGCGCGCGAGCCGCCCCAGCATGGTGACGACGACCGGCGCGCGGGCGACGAGATAGGGAACGGCGAGGAAGCGCGGCGTCGTCAGCACCACGGTCCGCCGCAGCCCGAGCCCGGCGAGCGCATCATCCACCACGCCGCGCTCGCCCTCGCGCAGGCTGGTCAGCACATGCGGCAGCCGGACATAGTCCTCGAGCGAGATCGGCGGCGTGACACCGGTGCGCGCCGCATCGAACATGCAGAGATGGGGCTCGGTCATCAGTCGCCGCCGCTTGTGGTGCGCCTGGCCGGCCGCGAACTCGCCGAGGCCGATGGCAAGGTCGAGCCGGTCGGCATCGAGGTCGTCAAGCAACCGGGTCGAATCGATGTTGTGCAGCCGCAGATGGATCCCCGGCGCCGTCGCCGTCAGATGCGCGAGCAGGGCGGAGGCGAGCAGCACCTCGGCGCTGTCGGGCAGGCCGATGCGGAAGGTCCGCTCGGCGGTGCGCGGGTCGAAGCGGTCCTCGCGCGACATCAGCGCCTGGATCCGCACCAGCGTCGCGCGCACCGGCTCGGCCAGCGCCATCGCGCGCGGCGTTGGCCGCATCCCTTCCGGCGCGCGGGTGAGCAGCTCGTCGCCGAAGAGCCGGCGCAGCCGCGCGAGGTTGTGGCTCATCGCCGACTGGCCGAGGCCCACCCGCGCCGCCGCCCGCGTCACGCTGCATTCGGTGAGCAGGGCATCAAGGGCGACCAGCAGGTTCAAATCGAGCCGGGCGAGATGAGCGTGGTCGATAGCCATGATCGATCCAATCGGTTGGACCAATCATCCCGCCTCGACCATCTCACTCGCAACGCCCCGCATCACCGGGGCCCGACAGAGGTCGATACGCAATGATCCTTCGTTCCACTCTCCTGGCGGCCGGGCTCGCGCTCGCCGCCACCGCCCCCGCGCCGGCCCAGGAGCTGCGGCCGGTCGAGGCCCGCAGCATCGCGCTGGGCGAGGCCGCCGGCATCGCCTACTACACGGTCGAGCCGGAGGGCTACCGCCTGGTCGTCACCCTGGCAAGCCCGGATGCGACCCCGCTCCGCCTCGAGACCCGGCTCGTCCCCGGCCAGAGCGTGCTGCTCTCGGCGCCGCGGGCCGCGGATGCGGCGCCCGAGCAGATCGAGATCAGCCGCCGCGATGATACCGTCCTGGTCCGCCACCCGACCCCAGTCGCCATCAACTGACCCCGGCACCCCAGAGCAGATCGCGGGAAGGCGTGACTCTGCTCTGGAAACAACGGACCGCAGCGACGCGGGCCGGGGCTGTCCCGGGCGGCGCTTCCGGGGGATGCTGCGCCGGAGAAGGCCCGGGAGGAGACAGATGGCGCAACAGGGCAGCCCGGTCACGCTGGTGACCGGCGGGGCGGACGGCATCGGCTGGGCCATCGCCCGGCGCTTCGCGGCGGGCGGGCACCGCATCGTCATCGCCGATCTGCGGCAGGCGGCGGCCGAGGCCCGCGCCCGCGAGCTCGGCGAGGGGCATCTCGGCCTGGCCTGCGACGTCGCCGAGGAGGCGCAGGTCGTCGCCATGGTGGTCGAGGTCGCGCAGCGCCTCGGCCGGCTCGACGTGCTGGTGAACAATGCCGGCATCGCCGACAGCATCCAGCCGACGCTGGAGCAGAGCGGCGCGCATTTCGCCCGCCAGCTCGACATCCACCTGAAGGGCAGCTTCCTCTGCGCCCGCGAGGCAGCGAAGGCGATGCTGGCCCGCGCGGCGGCGCCAGGCGGGGGAGGGGAGGAGGGGCGCGGCGCGATCATCGGCCTCGCCTCCATCGCCGGGCTCACCGGCCTGCCGCGGCGGAACGGCTACGGTGCCGCCAAGGCGGGCATCATCGCCCTCACCCGCAGCCTCGCCGCCGAATGGGGCCGGCACGGCATCCGGGTGAACGCCATTGCCCCTGGCTATGTGCGCACGCCACTGGTCGAGGCGCTGGAGCGCGACGGCAAGATCGATACCGGTGCCATCGCCCGCCGCGCCCCGCTCGGGCGCCTGGCGCGGCCGGAGGAGATCGCCGAGGCTGCCTGGTTCCTCGCCTCGCCGGCGGCGAGCTACGTCACCGGCATCACCCTGCCGGTCGATGGCGGCTGGATGGCCTATGGCGCGGCCGGGGAGGCGCCGGACTAGAGCGGATCGCGGAAGGACGAGACCGACCGGACGCTTGAATTTGCATTGAAAACAACAGGCTGCAGCGGAGTGGCGTTCGATCTTGAACGCAATCCGCTGTAGGGCCAGCTCCCAAGGACGGGTTGGGCGGACCGCAAAGCCGAACGGCGAAGGAGTGCCGCCACACACCTGCGTGACGCCCCGTCGGGCCCGGCGCAATGACGAGGATGGGCATTTCGTGGGCCAAGCACGCCTGTTAGAGGCTGCGAATGCCATCGGCCGCCTACAACCTGCGTCTCATGCCCACCGGACCGATGGCTGCGCGGCCGCGGGCCGTCCGCCCGGCATGAGCCATCCGGCATGAGCGACCCGCAACCGCCCGGCTGGACCGAAGCCGAGCGCCTCGAGGCCCTGCACCGGACCGGCCTCCTCGATACGCCGTCCGAGGACAGCTTCGACGACCTCGCCCGGCTGGCGGCCGAACTGCTCGGGGCCCCGATGGGGGCGCTGCAACTCGTCGCCGAGATCCGGCAGTGGAGCAAGGCGACGTTCGGCTTCGCCCGCGGCAGCCTGCCCCGGGCCCTCGCCTTCTGCCCGGTCACGCTGCACGAGCCGGACGGTCTGGTCATCCCCGACGCCACGCAGGATCCGCGCTTCGCCGGCAACCCGCTCGTCACCGGCAGCCCCGGCCTGCGCTTCTATGCCGGCATGCCGGTCCGTGCCGAGGGACTGCCGGTCGGCGTGCTCTGCGTCCTCGATACCCAGCCGCGCCCGGCCGGGCTCGATGCGCGGGAGCGCGGGCTGCTCCAGGCGCTTGCCCGCCAGGCCAGCACCCAGATCGCGCTGCGCCGGGCGCTGGCGCAGCGCGAGGCGCAGCTCGCCCGGCGCGACCGCGCCGATGCGCTGCGCCGCCGCACGCTCGACAGCGCGGTCGACATCGCCATCCTGGCGACCGACCTCGAGGGCCGCATCACCGGCTGGAACACCGGCGCCGAGACCCTGTTCGGCTGGAGCGCCGCGGAGGCGCTCGGGCAGCCGTTGGCGCTGATCTTCACGCCGGAGGATCGTGCGGCGCAGCTCCCGGCGGCGGAGATGCGGGCGAGCCGGCAGCATGGCCGGACCGGCGAGACACGCTGGCACCAGCGCAAGGATGGCAGCCGCATCTGGGCCGCCGCCGAGATGCTGCCGCTGCGCGACGAGACCGGCGAGCAGGTCGGCTTCCTCAAGGTGTTGCGCGACCGCACGCAGCAACGCAGCACCGGCGAGGGGGCCGAGGCGATCAACGAGCGCTACCGCCTGGCGCAGCGGGCGGCGCGCGACGCGATCTGGGACTGGGACCTGACGACCAACGCCGTGCATTGGAACGAGGCGCTGGAATCGGCCTATGGCTGGACCCCGGAGGCGGTGGAGCCGACCGGCGCCTGGTGGCTCGCCACCATCCATCCCAAGGACCGCGAGCGCGTGGACCGCGACATCCACGCGGTGATCGAGGGCACCGGCACGAGCTGGTCCGGCGAGTACCGCTTCGGCCGCGCCGATGGCAGCTACGCCCAGGTACGCGACCGCGGCTATGTCATCCGCGACCAGGATGGCCGCGCCATCCGCATGATCGGTGCCATGCTCGACCGCAGCGAGCTGGAGCGCGCCGATGCCGCCCTGCGCGACCGCGACGACCGGCTGCGCCTCGCCACCGCCGCCGCCGGGATCGGCACCTTCGACTACCGCGTGCGCAGCGACTCGCTCATCTGGGACAATCGCTGCCGCGCGCTCTTCGGCCTCTCGCCGGACGCCCCGGTCACCTATGCCGGCACCTTCCTCGCCGGCCTGCATCCCGAGGACCGCGCGCGGGCGGATGCGGCGGTCCGCGGCGCGCTCGACCCGGCGGGCACCGGCCAGTTCCGCTGCGAATACCGCACCATCGGCATCGAGGACGGGATCGAGCGCTGGGTCTCCGCCAATGGCGAGACGCATTTCGAGCAGGGTGCGCCGGTGCGGCTGATCGGCACCGTGCTCGACATCACCGACCGCAAGCGCGCCGAGTCGGCGCTGCAGGCCATGAATACCGGCCTCGAGCAGCTGGTCCAGAACCGCACGCGCGAGCGCGACCGCATCTGGACCGTCAGCACCGACCTGCTGTCCATCTGGGGGCGCGACGGGCGCGCCAAGGCGGTCAACCCCGCCTGGACCACGGATCTCGGCCATCCGGCGGAGGTGCTGCACGACATGCTCTACACCGATCTGGCGCATCCGGAGGACATGCCGGAGCTGCAGGCGGCCTGGCAGCGCCTGCTCGCCGGCGAGCCGGTCCGCGGCCTCGACATCCGGCTGCGCCACCGCGACGGCAGCTATCGCAGCCATAGCCTGACCTGCATCCCGGAAGGCGAGGAGATCTACGCCACCGGCCACAACGTCACCGAGCAGCGGGCGCTGGAGGCGCAGCTGCGGCAGAGCCAGAAGATGGAGGCGGTCGGCCAGCTCACCGGCGGCATCGCGCATGATTTCAACAACCTGCTCACCGGCATCATCGGCGCGCTGGAGCTGCTGAACCGCCGCCTGCAGGAGGGCCGCCTCGCCGAGACCGGGCGCTACATCACCACCGCCCAGGGCGCGGCGAAGCGCGCCGCGGCGCTGACCCACCGCCTGCTCGCCTTCTCCCGCCGGCAGACGCTGGATCCGCGCCCGACCGAGGTGAACCGGCTGATCGCCGGCATGGAAGAGTTGATCCGGCGTTCGATCGGCCCGGCCATCGCGCTCGAGGTGGTGGGCGCGCCGCGGCTCTGGCCGACCCTGGTCGATCCGAACCAGCTCGAGAACGCGCTGCTCAACCTCTGCATCAATGCCCGCGACGCCATGCCCGATGGCGGCCGGCTGACCATCGAGACGACGAACACCCGGCTGGACGCGCGAGCCGCGCGCGAGCGCGACCTGCCGCCCGGGCAGTATGTGGCGATCGCCGTCACCGATACCGGCGTCGGCATGACGCCGGAGGTGGCGGCGCGGGCCTTCGATCCCTTCTTCACCACCAAGCCCTTCGGCCAGGGCACCGGGCTCGGCCTCTCCATGATCTACGGCTTCGCCCGGCAATCCGGCGGCCAGGCGCGCATCTATTCCGAGCCCGGCCAGGGCACGACGATGCGGCTCTACCTGCCGCGCCATCGCGGCGATGCCGAGGTGGGCGAGGCGCTGCCCGGCTCGCCGGCGCCGCAGGCCAGCCCGGGCGAGACGGTGCTCGTCGTCGATGACGAGCCGACGATCCGGACCTTCGCCTCGGAGGTGCTCGGCGATCTCGGCTATGCGGTGCTGGAGGCGGTCGATGCCGCCAGCGGCCTGGCGCTGCTGCAATCCCCGGCGCGGATTGACCTGCTGGTGACGGATGTCGGCTTGCCCGGCGGCATGAACGGTCGGCAGATGGCGGATGCGGCGCGGCAGCGCCGGCCGGGGCTGAAGGTGCTGTTCATCACCGGCTATGCCGAGCACGCGGTCATTGGCAACGGCCATCTCGACCCCGGCATGCATGTCATGACCAAGCCCTTCACCACCGAGGCGCTGGCGAGCCGCATCCGGGAGGTGCTCGCCGGCTGACGCCCGGCACCTGAGGCGGCCCTCATCCGGCAGGAAGCGGCTCACCTCGATGCCCCTGCCGACCGGCAGCAGCACGCTGCCTATGCCGGGCCTGGCGCGCACTGCCTCGCCATGGACCATGATCCGCTCACACAGGGTCGCGGATCATGGTCCAGGCGGTTGTTTGATCGCGTGAGTCACGCTTTCCGGTGAGTCCGCCTCAAGCGATCACGCTTGAGTGCCGCACATCGGCATTGCCGGGGTGGATCATGTTGTCGGCGACGATGATCGCGCCGCGATTGAGGCGCGGGTAGAAGGCATCGAGGCAGGGGAGGTCGAGATCCTTCCATAGATCGATCAGCACGACGTCGATCTTGCCCGGCAGGGCCCGGATCATCGCCACCGTGTCGCCGACGAGGACGTCGACATGCGCCGCGAGTCCGGCCTTCTCCGCCATCTCACGCGACGGGTGATGGTCTTGTCCGAGCGGGGGATCCTGGCTAGGGGAGCGGCACAGGCAAAAAGAGCGTATCTGAATATATTCAGATATATCGTTAAGATGTGCCAGCCATGATTCTCTTGCCGTGAGGCTTCGGCTTTCGCCTCTCCCACGCCGGGGAAGAGAACGTCCCGCTACCTTAGTCAGGGTTTCCCGATAACCTCTTGTGAGGGCAGGATCGGCCCACACATCCGACAGGCATCCTGTCGGGCCATGCATGTCGCAAGGGAGGGAGCCGGATGAAGACGCGCGCCGCCGTCGCCTGGGAGGCCAAGAAGCCGCTCACCATCGACACCGTCGATCTGGAGGGGCCGAAGGCCGGCGAGGTGCTGGTCGAGGTGATGGCGACCGGCGTCTGCCATACCGACGCCTACACGCTGGACGGGCTGGATTCGGAGGGGCTGTTTCCTGCCATCCTCGGCCATGAGGGCGCCGGCATCGTGCGCGAGGTCGGCGCC
The DNA here is from genome assembly GCF_013112485.1 of Roseicella sp. DB1501. GTDB lineage: Bacteria > Pseudomonadota > Alphaproteobacteria > Acetobacterales > Acetobacteraceae > Paracraurococcus. The sequence goes on along the minus strand of NZ_JABFHG010000008.1, from coordinate 135,334 downwards.
GGCGTCACCAGCGTGAAGCCGGGCGACCACGTGATCCCGCTCTACACGCCGGAATGCCGGCAGTGCAAAACCTGCCTCAGCCAGCGCAGCAACCTCTGCACCGCGATCCGCGCGACCCAGGGCAAGGGCGTGATGCCGGACGGCACCAGCCGCTTCCATTGCGAGCCGGCGGGGCGCAGTGCGCCCTCGGGCAACACCGTCTACCACTACATGGGCTGCAGCACCTTCTCGAACTTCACCGTGCTGCCGGAGATCGCGGTCGCCAAGGTGCGCGAGGACGCCCCCTTCGACAAGATCTGCTACATCGGCTGCGGCGTGACGACGGGCATCGGCGCGGTGATCTACACCGCGAAGGTCTGGCCGGGCGCCAATGTGGTGGTCTTCGGCCTCGGCGGCATCGGGCTGAACGTGATCCAGGGCGCCCGCATGGTGGGCGCGGACAAGATCATCGGCGTCGACATCAACCCGGCGAAGCAGGAGATGGCGAGGAAGTTCGGCATGACCCACTTCGTCAACCCGAAGGAGGTCGGCAACGACAAGGTGGTGCAGGCCATCGCCGACCTGACGGATGGCGGCGCCGACTTCTCCTTCGACGCGACGGGCAACGTCAACGTCATGCGCCAGGCGCTGGAATGCTGCCATCGCGGCTGGGGCCAGAGCATCATCATCGGCGTCGCCGAGGCAGGGAAGGAGATCGCCACGCGGCCCTTCCAGCTCGTCACCGGCCGGGTCTGGAAGGGCACCGCCTTCGGCGGGGCGCGCGGCCGCACCGACGTGCCGAAGATCGTCGACTGGTACATGGAGGGGAAGATCAACATCGACGACCTGATCACCCACACCATGCCGCTCGACCGGATCAACGAGGCCTTCGACCTGATGCACGAGGGCAAGTCGATCCGCTCGGTGGTGATCTTCTAGCATGGCGGCGGAGATCGTCTCGCGCGCCCGCTGCTTCGGCGGCGAGCAGCGCGTGCTCCGCCACCGCTCCGCCGAGACGGGGACGGAGATGCGCTTCGCCGCCTATCTGCCGCCCCAGGCGCTGGACGGGGCGAAGGTGCCGGTGGTGTGGTTCCTCGCCGGCCTCACCTGCACGGAGGAGAATTTCACGGTGAAGGCTGGGGCGCAGCGCGTCGCGGCCGAGCTCGGCCTGCTGCTGGTCGCGCCCGACACCTCGCCGCGCGGCGAGGACGTGCCGGACGACCCCGAGAAGGCCTACGACTTCGGGCTGGGCGCCGGCTTCTACGTCGATGCCACGCAGCAGCCCTGGGCGACGCATTACCGCATGCGGAGCTACATCGAGCGGGAGCTGCCGGCGCTGATCGGCACCGAGCTGCCGGCCGATCTCGAGCAGCAGGGCATCATGGGGCATTCCATGGGCGGCCACGGCGCGCTGACCATCGCGCTGCGCAATCCGGGCCGCTACGCATCGGTCTCGGCCTTCGCGCCGATCTGCTCGCCGCTGCGCTGCCCCTGGGGCGAGAAGGCGCTGTCCGGCTATCTCGGCCCGGATCGTGCCGCCTGGCGGGCCTATGACGCGACGGCGCTGATCGAGGACGGGGCGCGGGTGCCGGACATCCTGGTGGACCAGGGGACGGCGGACAGCTTCCTTGCGGCGCAGCTCAAGCCCGAGCTGCTGCAGGAGGCCTGCCGCAAGGCCGGCATCCCGCTGACCCTGCGCCGGCAGGAAGGATACGACCACTCCTACTTCTTCATCGCCAGCTTCGTGGAGGACCATCTCCGCTGGCATGCGGCGCGGCTGGCCCGGGCCTAGCTCTCCACCGCCCGGAAGCGGGCGGCGGTCACCGCATCCCCGGCGAGCGCGGCGGCGATGGCGTCCCGCGCCGCCGCCGTCTCGGCCAGCGCCACCACCCGCTCGAACCACGGGCACTGATTGCGCACCCGCGCCTGGAACAGCCGGTCCAGTGCTGCTGCGGCGGGCAGGCGGCCGCCGCAGCAGGCGCAGGCCGCAGCATGCGGCATGGCCGGATCGAAGCTCGCCAGCGCCACCGCGCCGGCCGGCAGGGGCGGCGGCGGTGCTTCGGCCAGCACCGCGGCGCCCGGCCTTGTGGCCAGCGCCCGTTCCAGCGCCGCCGCATCGCCGGTCACCAGCAGGGGTATCCGCGCATCGAGGTGCCACGTCATCGTCACATATCGGGTCCTTGGCTGGACATAAGGATATCTTTATGCCATATGTCAGACCATGGAAAAATTTCTGGCCCAGCTGCGCGCCGCTGCGGAGCCGACGCGGCTCCGGTTGCTGGCGCTCTGCGCGCGCGGGGCTTTTTGCGTGACCGATCTGTGCGAGGTGCTCGGCCAATCGCAGCCGCGGCTGTCGCGGCATCTCCGGCTGCTGGTCGAGGCCGGGCTGCTGGAGCGCATCCCGGAGGGCGCCAACGCCTATTTCCAGGTGCCGCCCGGCGCCAATCTCGTGCACCAGCTCCTCGCGCGGCTGCCGGAGGAGGATCCGCAGCTCGCCGCCGACCGGCGGCAGGCGGCGCGGCTGGCCGCCGAGCGCGCCCGCGCCGCCTCCGACAGCTTCCGCCGCCACGGCGCCGACTGGGATGAGGTGCGCGCCCTCGGCCTGCCCGCCGAGGCGATCGAGGCGGCACTGCTCGCCGCCCTGCCGGACCGGCCTGGCCGGGTGCTCGATATCGGCACCGGCACCGGCCGGCTGCTGGAACTGCTCGCCGGCCGCGCCGACAGCGCCCTCGGCGTCGATGCCAGCCGCGACATGCTGGCCCTGGCCCGGGCGCGGCTGACCGAGCGCGGCCTCGGCCCGCATTGCGCGGTGCGCCAGGCCGACATGTACCGCCTGCCCCTGCCGGATGCCTGCTTCGACCTCGTCACCCTGCAGATGGTCCTGCACTATGCCGAGGATCCCGGGGCGGCGCTGGCCGAGGCGGCGCGGGTGCTGCGGCCGGACGGGCTGATGCTCGTCCTCGATCTCGGCCCGCATGGCAAGGTGGAGCTCGCCACCGACCACGCGCATCGCTGGCTCGGCTTCGACGATGACGAGATGGCGCAATGGCTCGGCGGCGCCGGCTGCGTCGCCCCGGCCTCGACCGAGATTTCGGGCCCGATCGCCGTCCGCCTCTGGTCCGCCCGCCGCGTCGCCGGCGCCGTGCCCGCCCAGCCTGCCCTGACCTTCTGATCTCGACCTTCTGATCTCGCGGAACGCCCCCTCATGGCCCGTCCCCATCTGCTCGATGCCCTCCGCGACCGCGTGCTGCTCTGCGACGGCGGCATGGGCAGCCGCGTGCAGGCGCTCACCCTCGATATCGACCGGGACTATCGCGGCAAGGAGAACTGCACCGAGGTGCTGAACCTCTCCCGCCCCGATCTGGTACGGGAGATCCATCGCGGCTATTACGCGGCCGGTGCCGACATGGTGCTGACCAACAGCTTCGGCGGCAGCCCGGTCACGCTCGGCGAGTTCGATCTGGAGGGCGAGGCCTTCGCCATCAACCGCATCGCCGGCGAGCTGGCGCGCGAGGCGGCGGAGAGCTTTGCCGATGGCCGCGACCGCTGGGTGATCGGCGATATCGGCCCCGGCACCAAGCTGCCCTCGCTCGGCCATATCGAATACGACCGGCTGCAGGCGGCGCTGGAGGAGCAGTGCCGCGGCCTGATCGCCGGCGGCGTCGATGCGCTGCTGACCGAGACCAACCAGGACACGCTCTACATCAAGGCGGCCGTCAACGCCGCCAAGGCGGCGATCCTGGCGAGCGGCGCCGACATCCCGATCTTCGTCCAGGTCACGGTCGAGACCACCGGCACGCTGCTGGTCGGCCCCGACATCGCCGCGGCCTCGACGGTGGTGCATGCCCTCGACGTGCCGCTGATCGGCCTCAATTGCGCGACCGGGCCGCAGGAGATGGCTGAGCATGTGCGTTGGCTCAGCCAGAACTGGCCGGGCCTGATCAGCGTGCAGCCCAATGCCGGCCTGCCCGAGCTGGTCGACGGCAAGACCCACTATCCCCTCGGCGCCGAGGAGATGGCGAGCTGGATGGAGCGCTTCGTCCGCGAGGACGGGGTGAACCTGATCGGCGGCTGCTGCGGCACCTCGACCCCGCATATCGCCGCGCTCGACGCCATGCTGCGGAAGCATGCCCCCTGGCGCCCGGCCCCGGCCGCCCGTACGCATCACTGGGTGCCCTCCGTCGCCTCGCTCTACGGCGCGACCGCGCTGCGGCAGGAGAATGCCTATTTCTCCATCGGCGAGCGCTGCAACGCCAACGGCTCCAAGGCCTGGCGCGAGCGGCAGGCGGCGCATGACTGGGATGGCTGCGTCGCCATGGGCCGCGAGCAGGTGGGCGAGGGGTCCAATTCCCTCGATATCTGCACCGCCTTCGTCGGCCGCGACGAGATGGTCGAGATGAACGAGGTGGTCCGCCGCTTCACCGGCAGCGTCAACGCGCCGCTGGTGATCGACTCCACCGAGACGCCGGTGATCGAGGCGGCGCTGAAGCTGCATGGCGGCAAGCCGATCATCAACTCGATCAATTTCGAGGACGGCGAGGGCCATGCCACCGACCGCATGCGGCTGGCGAAGAAGTTCGGCGCCGCGGTCATCGCGCTCACCATCGACGAGGTGGGCATGGCGAAGACCGCCGAGGACAAGCTGCGCATCGCGCGCCGCCTGGTCGACTTCGCCTGCACCCGGCACGGCCTGCCGCAGAGCGACCTGCTGATCGACCCGTTGACCTTCACCATCGCGACCGGCAACGAGGACGACCGCAAGCTCGGCCTCTGGACGCTCGAGGGCATCCGCATGATCCGGGAGGAATTCCCGGACATCCAGATCATCCTCGGCCTGTCCAATATCAGCTTCGGCCTGAACCCGGCGGCGCGGCACGTGCTGAACAGCGTCTTCCTCGACCATGCCGTGAAGGCGGGCATGACGGGCGCCATCGTGCACGTCTCCAAGATCAAGCCGCTGCACGCCATCCCGCCGGAGGAGGTGAAGGTCGCCGAGGACCTGATCTTCGACCGCCGCGCCGAGGGCTACGACCCGCTGCAGAGGCTGCTGGAGATGTTCGCCGGCCGCAAGGCGGCGGATGCCGCCAAGAAGGTGAAGGCCGAGACGGTGGAGGGCCGCCTCAAGGACCGCATCGTCGATGGCGACCGCAAGGGGCTGAACGAGGAGCTGCAGGACGCGCTCGACAAGGGCATCGCGCCGCTCGACATCATCAACACCATCCTGCTCGACGGCATGAAGGTGGTGGGCGAGCTGTTCGGCGCGGGCAAGATGCAGCTTCCCTTCGTGCTGCAGAGCGCCGAGACGATGAAGGCTGCCGTCGCCTATCTCGAGCCCTTCATGGAGAAGGCGGAGGGACAGGAGAAGGGCACCATCGTCCTCGCCACGGTGAAGGGCGACGTGCACGACATCGGCAAGAACCTGGTCGACATCATCCTCACCAACAACGGCTACCGAGTCATCAATCTCGGCATCAAGGTGCCGCTCGCCGACATGGTGGCGGCGGTGAAGGAGCATCGGGCGCATGCCATCGGCATGTCCGGGCTGCTGGTGAAGTCGACCGTGGTGATGCGCGAGAATCTCGAGGAGATGAGCCGCATCGGCCTCGACGTGCCGGTGCTGCTGGGCGGCGCCGCGCTGACCCGCAATTACGTCGAGGAGGATTGCGTCCGCGCCTATGCCGGCGGCGAGACGACTGGGCGCGTCGCCTATGCCCGCGACGCCTTCGACGGGCTGCACCTGATGGACAAGGTGACGGGCAACGGCTTCGACGACTACCTCGCCGCCATCCAGCAGAAGCGCAAGGGCAAGGCGCGCAACGAGAGCCGCACCCTCGGCCAGGCGGATCCGCGCGGCTTCGCGCCGGTCGATGTCAACTACGCGCAGGAGCGGCGCCGCCGGGTCGTCGCCGGCGAGCCGGTGCCGGACCCGCCCTTCTGGGGCGCGCGGGTGATCGAGGCGGCGCCGAAGGCCATCGTCCCCTTCATCAACGAGCGCAGCCTCTACCAATTCCAGTGGGGCTTCCGGAAGCAGGGTCGCAGCCTCGAGGATTTCCTCGGCTGGGCGAAGCAGGAGCTGCGGCCGGTGCTGCGCCGCATGCTGGCGCTGACCGAGGAGCAGCGGATCCTCCGCCCGCAGGCGATCTACGGCTATTGGAAATGCGCCGGCCAGGGCAACGACCTGGTGCTGTTCGAGCCGGATGGCACGACCGAGGCCTGCCGCTTCACCCTGCCGCGCCAGCCGAAGCAGGATGGCGAGTGCATCGCCGATTTCGTCCGCGACATCGAGGACGGGCCGCTGGCGCGCGACGTCATCGGCCTGCAGGTGGTCACCGTCGGCCAGAAGGCCAGCGACATGGCGCGGGAGTGGTTCGAGGACAACCGCTACCAGGACTATCTCTACCTGCACGGCCTCTCGGTCGAGATGGCGGAGGCGATGGCGGAATACACCCACAAGCGCATCCGCGCCGAATGGGGCTTCTCCGATTCCGACGACCGCGACATGGAGAAGATGCTGCAGCAGGGTTATCGCGGCGGCCGGTACTCCTTCGGCTATCCGGCCTGCCCGCGGCTGGAGGACCAGGTGCCGCTGCTGCGGCTGCTGGGGGCGGAGCGGATCGGCGTCTCGATCAGCGACGAATGGCAGCTCCACCCGGAGCAGAGCACCAGCGCCATCGTGCTGCATCATCCGCGGGCGAAGTATTTTTCCGTGTGATGGGGCCGGCGGCCGCGGCGCATGACGCAGCCTGTGTCACCGCGTGACTGCGGCAGGGCCCGGCTTTCATGAGCTGGCCAGGATGGGGCAAGGCCGGCGCGTGCAGGAAGCGGGGGATAGCTGAAGAAGGCTGTCATGACCCGCTTCACCCTGCGATCCGCCCTGCTGGCCACCACGCTGCTCGTCCTGCCGCTGCTCGCGCCCAGCCCGGCCCGGGCGTGGTGGGGCCGGGGCGGCTGGCATCCCGGCCCGGCCCGGGTGGTGCCGCGGCCGGTGCGGTTGCCGCCGCCCCTGTTGGTGGTGCCGGCGCCGGTCCACCCCCCCGTCTGGCGCCCCGTCTGGGTGCCGCCGCATCTCGACCGCTACGGCTATTGGGTACCGGGGCACTGGCGGTGATGGGACGGCCGTACCGAGAGCACGGCCGCCACCATCGGCGCTTGCCGCTACTGCCCGCCCACTGATATCATCATCTGATATCAGGAGGCGGGCGATGGGACAGCTTCTGGTCCGGGGCCTGGACGAGCGGATCATCCGGACGCTGCGGCAACGCGCGGCCCGGGCAGGCCGCTCGGTGGAGGCGGAGCACCGGGCGATCCTGGAGCAAGTGCTCGGCCCGGAGATGGAGAGCTTCGCCGATGTCGCGGCGCGGCTGCGCGCCCAATCGCCCCAGCAGCGCACCGACAGCGCCGATCTGCTGCGGGCGGATCGTGACCGGAACCGCGGCTCGGCGCCTTGAGGGTTGTCGTGGATGCCTCCGTCGCCGCCAAATGGGTGGTGGCGGAAGCGCATTCCGAGGCGGCGGCGGCCCTGCTGGACCTTGAGGCGCTCTACGCCCCTGATCACTGGCAGGCCGAGGCGGTCAATGTCCTGTGGTCGAAGCAGCAATTCGGCGACCTGACGGTGGCGGAGGCCGAGGCGCGGCTGGACCTCCTGCTGCGCGCGCCGATCCAGGCCGTGCCGATCGCCTCCCTCATGCCGAGCGCCTTCGCGATCGCGGTCGGGAACGGCGTCACGGTCTATGACGCCCTCTACCTCGCCCTGGCCCGTGATCTCGACATTCCCTTCGTGACGGCCGATGCCCGGCTGCTGCGAAAGGTTACCGATGCGGCGCTGCGGCCGCTGCTGCGCTGGATCGGGGATATGCCGGAGGCGGGGTGAGGGCCCGCCCCGGCGCCTTTCCTATCCCGGCACCGCCACCTCGCCCTGCATCAGCCGCCGCGCGGTGCGGAACACCACCGCGCTGTCGGCCACCCAGCCCTCGGCGGCCTGCCGCACCTCGGCGCCGACCGTCAGCATGCCGGAGGGATGCGCGACGCGGATCTCCTCTGGCCGCGCGCCGCGGCGCGCCAGCGCATGCGGGATGCTGCCCTCGATGCGGCAGGCGACGGCGAGGCCCATGGCGCCGGTCATCGGCACCGCGCGGTGCGGCCGCTCCATCGACAGCATGCGGATGGTCACGTCATGCGCCGCGGGGTCGAGCACCGCGCCGTCCAGCGCGCGCGCCGCCAGCGGCCCGGCGACGAGCGCGACGCGCGGATTGGCGAGGCTGACCTCCGCCTCCGTCGCGGCGAGGCCCATGGCGACGCCGGCGATGCGGCGGATGCGGTCGAGCCGCGCCATCAGCGCCGCATCCGCCTCGATGGCATCGGGGGATTCCGCGCCGATGAGGCCGAGGTCGCGGGCATCGACGAAGACCGCCGGATTGGCGGCATCGACCAGGCTGGCGCGGAGCGGCCCGAGGCCCGGGACATCCAGCACGTCCACCGCGCGGCCGGTCGGCAGCAGCCCGGCGCATTGCGAGCCGCCGGGCGAGAGGAAGTCGAGGCGGATGCGCGCGCCGGTCCCGGCGACGCCGGCGATGGCGAAATCGCCGCGCGTCTCGGCGCGGCCCTCCCGCACCGGGAAGCGGGCATGGATGAGCTTCCGCGTGTTCACCTGGTGGATGCGGACCAGCGTCTCGCCCTCCGCGGCCCGCACCAGCCCCGCATCCACCGCGAAGGGGCCGACGGCGGCGGAGAGGTTGCCGCAATTGCCCTTCCAGTCCACCGCCGGCCGGTCCACCGCGACCTGGGCGAAGGTGTAGTCGATATCCGCCTCCGGATGGCTCGGCGGGCCGATGATGACGGCCTTGGAGAGGGAGGAGATGCCGCCGCCCATGCCGTCGAGCTGCCGGCCATAGGGGTCGGGGCTGCCGAGCACGCCGAGCAGGATCGGGTCGATCGCCGCGCGGTCGGCGGGCAGGTCGCGGGCCAGGAAGAAGACGCCCTTGGAGGAGCCCCCGCGCATGAAGACGGCGGGGAGGAAGCGCTGGGTCATTCTGGGTCTCCGGGGCGAGGAAAGCCCTGGCCGGCCGGCCTGTCGAGAGGGGGGGTGGCGCGGCGGGGCGGAATGGGCGAGGAAGGGGGCCGATAAGCCGGAGGGGACGCATATGGCGGGCTTGCGCTTCGAGTTGCGGGACATCCCGCCGGAGGCGGAGGCGTTGCGCGCCGAGCTGCGCGGCTTTCTCGCCGAGGCCGGGCGCGCCTGGTCGCCGCGGGTGCGCGCCTATTCCTGGATGGGCTTCGACCGCGATTTCTCGCGCGAGGTGGGCAAGCGCGGCTGGATCGGCATGACCTGGCCGAAGGCCTATGGCGGCGGCGAGCGCACGGCGCTCGAGCGCTACGTGGTGCTGGAGGAGATGCTGGCCGTCGGCGCCCCGGTCGGCGCCCACTGGATCGGCGACCGGCAATCCGGCCCGCTCATCCTTCGCCTCGGCACCGAGGAGCAGCGGCGGGAATTCCTGCCGCGCATCGTCTCCGGCGAGCTGGCCTTCGCCATCGGCCTGTCCGAGCCCGACAGCGGCTCCGACCTCGCCAGCCTGCGCACGCGGGCCGAGAAGGTGCCGGGTGGCTGGAAGATCAACGGCCGCAAGGTCTGGACCACCAACGCGCACAAATGCGACTTCATGATCGCCCTGCTGCGCACCGCGCCGGCGCCGGACCCGAAGCAGAAGCATCAGGGGCTGAGCCAGTTCCTGGTCGATTGCCGCAGCTCCGGCATCACCATCCGGCCGATCCTCGACCTGCTGGGCGAGGAGGGGTTCAATGAGATCACCTTCGACGACGTCTTCGTCCCCGACAGCCTGCTGGTCGGCAAGGAGGGCAATGGCTGGGAGCAGGCGACGGCCGAGCTCGCCTTCGAGCGCGCCGGGCCGGAGCGCTACCTCTCCTCGCTGCCGCTGCTGACGGCGGCGCTGGATGACCTGCGCGCCGAGCCGGCGGCGCCCGAGACGGTGGGGCGGCTGCTGGCGCGGGCCGGGACGCTGCGGCAGATGTCGCTCGCCGTGGCCGGCATGTTGCAGGACGGCAAGACGCCGGCGCGCGAGGCGGCGCTGGTGAAGGATGCCGGCAACGACTACGAGCAGGTGCTGCCGGAGACGCTGCGCGAGCTCATGCAGCCCGGCCGCACGCCGGAGGAGGTGCTGGAGATGCAGCGCCTCATGACCATGGTCGCCCGCAGCTACTCGCTCCGCGGCGGCACCCGCGAGATCCTGCGCGGCATCATCGCCCGCCAGCTGGGGCTGCGCTGACCATGAGCGAAACCGACGATCTCCGCGCCATCCTGCTCGACCAGGTGGAGCGCCTGCTGACCGACCGCGCCGGCCCCGACACGCTGCGCGCGAACGAGCGCGGGGTGTGGCCCGAGGCGCTCTGGGCCGAGGCCGAGGCGCTCGGCCTGCCGACCGCGCTGGCGCCCGAGGAGAAGGGCGGCGCTGGTCTCGGCTGGGGCGATGTGGTGGCGATCTGGCACGTGCTGGGGCGGCATGGCGCGCCGATCCCGCTCGGTGAGAGCATGGTCGCCGCGGCGCTGCTGGCGGCCGGCGGCATCGCGCCGCGCCCGGGGCCGCTTGGCCTTGCGGTCGCCGGCGCGCCGGTGCCTTGGGGTCGCCGGGCGGCGGCGGTGGTGATGGTCTCGGGCGGCGCGGTGCTGCTGCAGCCGGGACCGGCGACGCGCCAGGGCCTGGCGCCGACCAGCCGCGAGCCGGCCGACCGCGTCGCGCCCGGCGTGCCGGCCGATGAGGGGCGGCTGCCGGAGCGCTTCGGCCCGGAGGCGGACCTGCTCGCCGGGGCGCTGCTGAACGCGGCGCGGATCGCCGGGGCGCTGGAGGCGGTGCTCGACATGACGGTCGACTACGCCAACACCCGCAAGCAATTCGGCCGGCCGATCGGCGGCTTCCAGGCGGTGCAGCAACTCCTGGCGCGTGCCGCCGGCGAGGTGGCGGCGGTTGCCGTCGCCGCCTCCCATGCCGGCCGCGCCGCGGACCGGTACGGCCTCGCCGGCGCGGCCTTCGAGATCGCCTCGGCCAAGGTGGTGGCGGGCGAGGCGGCCGGCACGGTCGCGGCCATCGCGCATCAGGTGCATGCCGCCATCGGCTTCACCGATGAGCACGCGCTGCACCTCTTCACCCGCCGCCTCTGGGAATGGCGCGACGGCTGCGGCGCGGAGCGGGTCTGGGCCCGGCGGCTCGGCCAGGCGGCGCTCGAGCGCGGCGGCGCGGCGCTCTGGCCCGACCTCACCGCGCGCTGACCCCGATCCCACAGACGGAACGACCAGGCATGTCCGACTACGTCACCTACGAAGAGAGCGACCACGTCGTCACCCTGACGCTGAACGCGCCCGAGAAGCGCAACGCCATCTCCACCTTCGCGGATTGCGACGCGGTGGTGGAGGCTGTGCGGCGGGTGAACCGCGACCGCAGCGTGCGCGCCGTCATCCTCACCGGCGCCGGCACCGCCTTCTGCGCCGGCGGCGACCTGAAGGCGATGCGCGACCGCAAGGGCATCATCGAGGGCAGCCATGCCGATCTGCGGGAGAATTACCGCCGCGGCGTGCAGGCCATGGCGAATGCCCTCTACGAGTGCGACGCGCCGACCATCGCCGCGGTGAACGGCCCAGCCATCGGCCTCGGCCTCGACGTCGCCTGCATGTGCGACATCCGCATCGCCTCCGAGAAGGCGCGCTTCGCCGAGAGCTTCATCAAGGTCGGCATCGTCCCCGGCGATGGCGGCGCCTGGCTGCTGCCGCGGGTGGTCGGCATGTCCATGGCCTGTGAGCTGAGCTTCACCGGCGACCAGATCGACGCCGCGACGGCGAAGGAGATCCGCCTCGTCTCGCGCGTCGTGCCGCCGGAGGAGCTGATGCCGGCGGCCCGCGCGCTGGCCGCGCGCATCGCGGCCAACCCGCCGGAGATGGTGCGGATGACCAAGCGGCTGCTGCGCGAGGGCCAGCATATGCGGCTGTCCAGCCTGCTGGAGATCTCGGCCGCCTACCAGGCCCTGGCGCACAGCACCGAGGACCACAAGGAGGCGGTCTCGGCCATGCTGGAGAAGCGGGAGCCGCGCTTCACCGGGCGCTGAGGGGGAGGCAGGCGGCGGCCGCTTGCGGGGCGGCCGCTCCCGATGCGATAGCCCCCGGATGATGCATGCCCCGACCGAGGCGCGCGGCGCCGTCGCCGCGCTCGAAAGCTCCAGGATCCGCGAGGTCTACAATGACGGCGCCGGCATCCCCGACCTGATCCCGCTCTGGGTCGGGGAGCCGGACATCCCGACGCCAGACTTCATCAGGCGCGCCGCGGCGGACTCCCTCGCCGCCGGGGAGACCTTCTACTCCCACAACCTCGGCATCGAGCCGCTGCGCGAGGCCATCGCCCGCTACTTGCAGCGCAACGGCAGGCCGGTGACGGCGGACCGCATCGCCGCCACCAGCGCCGGCGTCAACGCCATCATGCTCGCCTGCCAGTCGGTGCTCGACCCGGGCGACCGGGTGGTGACGCTGGCGCCGCACTGGCCGAATATCGGCGCCATCCCGCTGATCCTCTCGGCGCCGGTGGAGACGGTGCCGCTCGAGCTCTCGCAGGGGCTGTGGCGGGTCGATCTCGACCGGCTGCTCGCCGCCATCACGCCGGAGACGCGGCTCGCCCTGCTGAACTCGCCGGGCAACCCGACCGGCTTCGCCTTCACCGCCGAGGAGCAGCGGGCGGTGCTCGATCACTGCCGCCGCACCGGCACCTGGATCCTCGCCGACGAGGTCTATGAGCGGCTCTATTACGACGGCCCGGCGGCGCCCTCCTTCCTCGAGATCGCCACGCCCGAGGATCGCGTCATCGGCGTCAACAGCTTCTCGAAATCCTGGGCCATGACCGGCTGGCGGCTGGGCTGGCTGGTGGCGCCGCCGGCGCTGATGCAGGGGCTGGCGAAGATCGTCGAGTACAACACCTCCTGCGCCCCGGTCTTCGTCCAGCGCGCCGGCATCGCCGCGCTCGATGGCGGCGACGGCTTCATCGCCGAGAATGCGGCGTTGTTCCGCCGGCTGCGGGACCGCACGGCGGCGGCGCTGGCGACGGTGCCGGGGATCGCCGCGCCGGTCGCCTCGGGCGGCATGTACAGCTTCTTCCGCGTCGAGGGGCTGACCGATAGCCTCGCCGAGGCGAAGCGGATGAGCCGCGGCGCGCGGGTCGGCCTCGCCCCCGGCTCGGCCTTCGGGCCGGGCGGGGAGGGGCATTTCCGCCTCTGCTTCGCGCAGCAGGAAGCGACGCTGGCGCGGGCGCTGGAGCGCGTGACCGACTGGTTCCGCCGGCGCTGAGGAGGCGGCTGCCACGGAGCCCGCTGCGCCCGGCCGCGTTGACAGGGGCAGTCCCGGAGAGTGTCGATGACCCAACATCTGCAGGCGATGCTGCAAAGCCAGCCGCACCACCCGTCCGCGCAGCCGGTGATCGAGCGCTGCATCGCGAGTTGTCTCGATTGCGGCGCGGTCTGCACCAGCTGCGCCGATGCCTGCCTGTCCGAGTCCAATGTCGCCGAGATGGTCACCTGCATCCGGCTCGATTTGGACTGCGCCGATCTCTGCGGCGCCACGGCCCGGATGGTCGGCCGGCTGACGAAGCCGAACAAGGCCAGCATGGCGGCGACCTTGCAGGCCTGCATCGCCGCCTGCGAGGCTTGCGCCGCCGAATGCGGCAAGCATGCCGACATGCATGCGCATTGCCGGATCTGCGCCGAATCCTGCCGCGCCTGCGCGGTGGCCTGCCAGGAATTGCTCGACGTGATGCCGTGACAGGACGGCAAGCGGCGGCGAGGAGAGGACGGCTGGCGCAGGCGCTGCGGCGGCCGTGATGCAACCCCCGTGGCGCCACGCGCCACGGGGAGGGTAGGTCAGCCGCGGGCGATCCAGGGCATCTTGGACGCGGTGATGGTGACGAACTGGATGTTCGCATCCAGCGGCAGGTTCGCCATCATCAGAATGGTGCTGCCGACATGCGCCACGTCGAAGACCGGCTCCACCTTCATCTCGCCATTGGCCTGCTTGACGCCCTTCTGCATCCGGGCGGTCATTGGCGTCGCCGCATTGCCGATGTCGATCTGGCCGGAGACGATGTCGAAGGGCCGGCCATCCAGCGCCAGCGTCTTGGTCAGACCGGTGATGGCATGCTTGGTGGAGGTGTAGGCGACGCTGTCCGGCCGCGGCACATGCGCCGAGATCGAGCCGTTGTTGACGATGCGGCCTCCCTGCGGCGTCTGGTGCTTCATCAGGCGGAAGGCGGCCTGGGCGCAGAGGAAGGAGCCGGTGAGGTTGACCTGCACCACCCGCGCCCAGTCCTCATAGGCCAGATCCTCGATCGGCCCGGCCGGGACGTTGCCGCCGGCATTGTTGAACAGGAAGTCGAGCCGGTTCCATTCCGACTTGATGCGATCGAAGAGGGCGTTCACCGCCTTCGGGTCGCCGACATCGGTGGGGATGGCGAGGGCGCGCGACTTCGCCTCGCCGGCAAGGCCGATGGTCTCCTCCAGCGCATCCTTGCGGCGGCCGGCCAGGGCGACCGACCAGCCGCCCCCGAGCAAAGCAAGGGCGGCGGCGCGGCCGACGCCGGACCCGGCGCCGGTGACGACGGCATGTTTCGTGGACATCGGGGTCTCTCCTGGACCGGGGAAGGCAAGGCACGGCGAGAATAAGGGCGTGGCCCGGCCCGCCGCCAGGGCCGGGGCCGGGATGCGGCGCTGGGTTGGCTAGCTGTTCGGCCCGCGCCCCATGCCGATCGGCTGCCAGCGGCGCAGCTTGGTGGTCTGCAGCACCGCGGGGTTGACGCAGCTCATCGGCCACTTGTCCTGGAGCACGAGGGCGAGCTCATGTCCGACGCGGCGCTTGCGCGCCTCGTCGAAGCGCGCCGAGGCGCTGGCGACATGCGCGGTGAGGGTGACGTTCTCCATGCGCAGCAGGGGATTATTGTGGCTCGGCGGCTCGGTCTCGAGCACGTCGAGCGCGGCATGCGCGATCCAGCCCTCCTGCAGCGCCTTGATCAGCGCGCTCTCATCGACCGTCGGGCCGCGGCCGGTGTTGACGAAGATGGCCGAGGGCTTCATCTCGCGGAAATGCTGCTCCTTCAGCATGTGATGCACCTCCGGCCGCGCTGGGGCGTGCATGCTGACGAAGTCGGATTGCGACAGCACCTCGGAGAGCGTCGCCGGCTGGACCCCGTATTCCGCGATCTGCAGCTCCTCGACGAAGGGGTCATAGGCCATCATGCGCAGGCCGAAGGGCGCGGCGCGGCGGGCGACGGCGCGGGCGACGCGGCCGAAGGAGATGAAGCCGAGCGTCTGGCCCATCAGGCGCGGGATCTTCAGCAGTGCCGGGCGGCCTTCCTTCCAGCGGCCTTCGCGCACCATGCGGTCCTGCTCGATCAGCCGGCGGAAGCCGGCGAGCAGCAGGGTCATGGCATGGTCCGCCACCTCCTCGATGAAGGTGTCGGGCACGTTGGTGACGGGGATGCCGCGTGCGGTCGCCGCTTTCACATCGACGCTGTCGACGCCGACGGAGCCAAGGGCGATGATGCGGCACTTCGTCAGGCTGTCGATGATCTCCTTGGTGATCGGGATGCCCTTGGCATAGATCGCATCCGCCTCCTTCGCCACGGCGATGAAGCCGGCGGTGTCAGTGGGCGCCTCGACGATCTCGGCATCGATCTCCGCCAGCGCCTCGCTCTCCAGCGCGTAGCCGCCGCCGGCGACGGTGAAGCTGGCCCCGGCGGGGGTGACGATCCTGAACCTGGCCATGCGGCTCCTCTCTCCCTCTCTCTCCCGGGTGCTATGTCACGGGCCGCGCCCGGATCGCGGCCTCGTTGACCTCGACGCCCCAGCCCGGCCCTTCCGACAGGACCAGCGCGCCATCCTCGATCCGCGGCGCGGAGGTGAACTCGTCGCGCCAGGCGACGCTGTCGATATCGATCTCCATAACCCGGAAATTCGGGATGCAGGCGGAGAAGGTGGCGCTGATGGCGGTGCAGAGATTGCCGTAGAAATTATGCGGCGCGCAGTTGACCTCGTAGACGTCGCAGAAGGAGGCGATCTTCATGCTCTCGCCAAGCCCGTTCCAGATGACGTCGACGATGCCGACATCCATCGCGTACTGTTCGAGGAAGGGGCGGAATTCCCGCCGGCCATGCAGCGTCTCGCAGGAGGCGACGGGGCAGGGCGCCATGCGCTTGATCGTGGCGAGCGCCGCCGGGTCGTGGCTGTCGATCTCGAGCCAGGTGAGGTCATAGGGCGCCACAGCCTCGGCGACGCGCTGGAAGCCCTCGGTGCGGAAATGGAAATTGGTGTCGAGATGGATGCCCATCTCCGGCCCCACCGCGTCCCGGATGCTGCGCAGATGCGCCTTTAGCTCGGCCAGCAGCCGGTTGTCCCAGTTCAGCTCCGGCCAACCGGCATGCCGGCCGAAGCCCGGGGAATATTGGAACAGCGCGCCATCCGGCCCGGGGACCAGGATGTTGGTCTTCAGCGCGCGGAAGCCGCGATCCTTCACCTCGGCCGCGTGGCGGGCGACATCGGCGCGGCTGCGGATGACGGGAACGCCCATATGGGCCGCGTTTCGTACCCGGTAGCTGGCGAAATGCGACCAGTAGACCGGGATTTGCGTGCGGATTGGCCCGCCGAAAAGGGCGGCGACGGAGATGCCGCGCGCCCGCGCCGCGATGTCGAGTAGCGCGTTCTCGATGGCGGCGATCGCCTGCTGGTTCAGCCCGCCGCGGGATTGCCGCGTCATCACCTGCAGCCAGGCCGTGACCTCCTCCCACCGGGTGGGATCGCGGCCGATGACCAGCGGCGCCAGACTCTCGATGACGGAGGAGAGGCCGGCGGAGCCGAAGCTCTCGCTGTATTCCGACCAGCCGATGAGCCCGTCATCGGTCGTGACCTTGAGGAAGGAGAAGATCCGCCAGCCGGCATCGGCGCGCAGGGTCTCCAGCCGGGCGATCTTCATCGCGGTCTCCGTTCCTCTCCCGAACATCCTTGCGGCGCGGTGCCGCGCCGTGCCGGATCGAACCATGCCGGCCGCCTATCCACAAGCCGCTCCGGCGGGGTAGCGTCGCGGCATCGTGGAGGAGGATGCGATGGGCAAGCTGGATGGCAAGATCGCCTGGGTGACGGGCGCGGGGAGCGGCATCGGCGAGGCGGTGGCCGAGCGCTTCGGCGCCGAGGGCGCGGTGGTGGTGCTCACCGGGCGCCGGCAGGACCGGCTGGAGGCGGTGGCGGAGCGCATCCGCGGCCAGGGCGGCACGGCGCATGTGCAGCCGGCCGACCTGATGCGCGCGGCCGAGGTGCAGCGCGTCGCGGACTGGATCGGCGCGACGCTCAAGCGGCTCGACGTGCTGGTGAGCAATGCCGGGCTGAACGTGGTGGAGCGGGACTGGAAGCGGCTGAGCCCCGAGGGGATCGACCAGCTCATCCAGGGCAACCTCAGCTCGGCCTTCTACGTGGCGCGGGCGGTGCTGCCGATCATGCGCGAGCAGGGGGGCGGGGTGATGATCCACACCGCCAGCATGGCCGGGCGCAATGTCGGGGTGATGAGCGGCTCCGGCTACAACGCCGCCAAGCACGGCGTGGTGGCGATGAGCCACAGCCTCAACATGGAGGAATGCGTCAACAACATCCGCAGCACCGCCTTCTGCCCAGGCGAGGTGAATACCGAGATCCTGAAGAAGCGGCCGAACCCGCTGAGCCAGGAGGAGCTCGACCGGATGCTGCAGCCGGAGCAATGCGCCGACCTCATCCTCTACGTCGCCACCCTGCCGGAGGGCGTGACGATGAACGAGGTCTGGCTGACGCCCACCTGGAACCGCGGCTACGTCTCCGGGCTCCAGCGCAAGCTGTGACGGGCGGGAAGGCGAGGGCCGCGGCCCCCGCTATTCCTTCACCGCGCCGGTGAGGGAGGAGACGTAGTAGTCGACGAAGAAGGAATAGAAGATCGCGACCGGCAGCGAGCCGAGCAGGCTGCCGGCCATCAGCGCGCCCCACTGGTAGACATCGCCCGAGACCAGTTCGGTCAGGATGGCGACGGGGACCGTCTTGCTCTCGCTGCTCTGGATGAAGGCGAGGGCGTAGATGAACTCGTTCCAGGACAGGGTGAAGCTGAAAATGCCGGCCGAGATCAGCCCCGGCACGGCGAGAGGCAGGGTGATCTGCCGCAGGATCTGCAGCCGCGTCGCGCCGTCGATCAGCGCGCATTCCTCGAGCTCGTAGGGGATCGACTTGAAGTAGCCGATCAGCAGCCAGGTGCAGAAGGGCACCAGGAAGGTCGGATAGGTGAGGATCAGCGCGAAGGGCGTGTCGAACAGGCCCAGGCGGAAGACCATCGTCGCCAGCGGGATGAAGAGGATGGAGGGCGGCACGAGATAGGCCAGGTAGATGGCCAGGCCGACATACTGGCTGCCGCGGAAGCGCAGACGCTGGATGGCATAGGCGGCGAGCACGCTGGCAAACAGCGAGAGCGCCGTGGAGGCGATCGCCACCAGCATCGTCGTCCAGAGCCAGCGCGGATAGCTCGTGTTGAAGAGCAGGTGGCGGATGTGATCGAGGGTCGGGCTGGCGATCCAGAACGGGTTGTAGGTCTTGTAGTCGTAGAGCTCGGCATTCGGCTTGAAGGCCGTCACCGCCATCCAATAGAAGGGGAACAGCAGGATGAGGACGAAGCAGGCGAGCGGGACATAGAGCGTCACCACGCGGCGCGCCCGGCTGTCCCAGGTCATCACTTCCGGGGCGAGGGCGGCGCGGGCCTCCGGCCCGTCCGCGGTTGCGGTGCTGGCCTCAGTCATTGCCTTCCCCCTGCTGCCACTTGCGCCGCGCCATGCCGAAATAGGTGAAGAGCGTGGCGAAGATCAGGAACGGGATCATCGAGACCGCGATCGCCGCGCCCTCCGCCAGCTGCCCGCCCGGGATGCCGCGCTGGAAGGCGAGCGTCGCCATCAGATGCGTCGAGTTCACCGGCCCGCCGCGGGTGATCGCGTAGACGAGCTGGAAGTCGGTGAAGGTGAAGATGATCGAGAAGGTCATGACGATTGCCAGGATCGGCATGAGCAGCGGCACCGTGATCTGGGTGAAGCGCTGCCAGGGCGTGGCGCCGTCGAGCAGCGCCGCCTCGTAGAGGCTCGGCGAGATGGTCTGCAGCCCGGCGAGCAGGCAGATCGCGACGAAGGGGATGCCGCGCCAGACATTGGCCGCGATCAATGACCAGCGGGCCGGCCAGGTGGAGCCGAGGAAGTCGATATACGTATCCCGCAGGTGCAGCACATCGACGAGGATATAGGAGACGATGCTGAACTGCGGATCGTAGATCCACCAGAAGGCGATGGCCGAGAGCACCGTGGGCGTGATCCAGGGCAGCAGCACGATCGCGCGCAGCAGGCTCTTGAAGGGCAGGTGCTCGTTCAGCAGCAGGGCGAGCCAGAGGCCGAGGGCGAATTTCCCGACCGTCGCCACCGCCGTGTAGAAGACGCTGTAGAAGACCGCGGTCCAGAAGACCGGATCCTCCCACAGATACAGGAAGTTCTCGAGCCCCACCCATTCGCCGCCGCGGCCGATCATGGTGTCGGTGAAGGCCAGCCAGATGCCGAGCCCGAGCGGATAGGTGAGGAAGACCAGCAGCAGCCCCACCGCGGGCAGCATGCAGATGAAGACCAGGAAGGGCTTCCAGTCGAAGAACCGGGTCAGCCAGCCCGGTTCCTGCCGCACATTCTTCCAGGCCGCGCTCGCCGTCACGGACATGGGCGCTCTCCTCCCTGCATCCCGCGCCGCCGGCAGACCCGGCGGCGCTGCCTCGCTTCAGCTGCGGTAGTAGCGCCTTGCCCGGCGCTCGGCCTCGCGCGCCGCCGCCTCGGGCGTCGACTGGCCGGAGGCGACGGCGGCGCACATCTGCACCATCACGTATTCCGCCGTGGCCGAGGCCGCGGCCTGGTTGATCGGCCCCTTCCAGCCATTCCAGAAGCGGTTGTTCATGCTGTTGCGGAAGATCGCCAGCTTCGGATCGGAATCCCAGACCGGGCTCTTGTCATAGGCATTCAGCGGATGCGCCCAGTAGCCGAGGCATTTCTGCAGCCAGGGATCGTACTGCTCGCGCTCCATCATGAAGGCGAGGTAGGATTTGGCGGCGTTCGGGTAACGGCTGTGCTTGAACAGCATCGCGTTGATGGTCAGCGCCGATTGCGGGGCGGAGCCGACCAGGCCGGCGGGCAGCGGCGCGTGATTGGTGTCCGCCGCGATCGCCGCCGTCGCCGGGTCGTTCTTCAGCGAGAAGTAAAGCGAGACGCCATTCGCCGTCAGGAAGCATTCCTGCGCCGAATAGGCGCGGTTGTTCGAGACGTCGCTCCAGGAGAGCGTGCCGGGCGGGAAGGTCTTCTGCAGCTCGGCCGCGTATTTCAGCGCCTCGATGGTTTGCTTGCTGTTGATCGCGACCTTGCCCTGCTCGTCCACCAGGTAGCCGCCATGCGACCAGACCAGCCAGTTGGCATAGCCGTTGCCGTCGCCGACCGCATTGCCCAGGGTGAAGCCGGCCGGCTTGTTTGCCGCCTTCAGCTTGCGGCAGAGGTCGAGGTACTTGTCATGCTCGTTCGGGATCGTGTCGTAGCCGGCCTCCCTCACCGCGCTCTCGCGGTAGACGATCGGGCCGGCGGTGCCGCCGAAGGGAATGCCGATCCAGTCGTTGGCGCCGTTCTTCTTGCCGAATTTCTCGCCGAGGAACTTCCAGCCGCCATAGCGCTTGCCGAGATACTCGGCGACATCCGAGAGTTCGACCAGCTTGTCGACGAAGATATGCGGATCCTCGGCCCAGCCGAGCACCACATCGGGCCCGCTGCCGGTATTGGCCGTGACCGCGGTCTGGGCGCGGATATCCTCCCAGCCGACGAAGTCGACGCGCACCTGCACGCCGGTCTGCTGCTGGAATTTCTGGGTGTTCTCGCGGAACAGCACCTCGTCGGGCTCGACGAAGCGGGCCGGCCGCAGGATGCGCAGCGAGGCGCCGCTTTCGATCGGCAGCTTCAGCGTGGCGTCGGCCACTGGAATCTGCGCTGCCGATTCGCGTGCCATCGCCGCGGCCAGCGCGCCGGCGCCGAGCCCGAGGGCGGTGCGCCGCCTGATGATGTGCATCCCGTCCCGTTCTCCCGTTCTTGTGGTTCGTGTCTCAGGCGCTGAGGCGCCGTCCCGTATCGCTCTCGAAGAGATGCACCAGCCCCATCTCCGGCGCGATGCCGATGGTGTCGCCGGGACTGGCCGTGATCCGCTCGCGGAAGGCGCCGGTCAGCGGCGTGTCGCCGAGCCGCAGCAGCACCTGGGTCTCGGAGCCCGTCGGTTCGACGAGCTGCACCTTGGCCTGCAGCCCCTTGGGGTCGAGCCGGAGATGCTCCGGGCGGATGCCGTAGACGCTGGCCTTGCCGTCGGCTCCCGCCGGCAGCGGCAGCACGCCGCCGCCCTCCGCCTCGAAGCCGCCGCTGCCGGGGCGCCCCTTCACCAGGTTCATCGCCGGGCTGCCGATGAAGCCGGCGACGAAGAGATTGGCCGGCCGGTCGTAGAGCTCGAGCGGCGGGCCGACCTGCTCAACATGCCCGCCATGCATGACGACGATCTTGTCGGCCATGGTCATGGCCTCGATCTGGTCGTGGGTGACGTAGACGGTCGTCACCTTCAGGCGCTGGTGCAGCTCCTTGATCTCGGCGCGCATCTGCACCCGGAGCTTGGCGTCGAGGTTCGACAGCGGCTCGTCGAACAGGAAGACCTGCGGATGTCGCACGATGGCGCGGCCCATGGCCACGCGCTGGCGCTGGCCGCCCGAGAGCTGGCGCGGGAAGCGGTCGAGGAAGGGCTCGAGGCCGAGGATGCCGGCGGCGCGCCGCACCTCCGCCTCCATCGCCTCCTTCGGCGCCTTGGCCAGCTTCATCGAGAAGGCCATGTTCTGCCGTACCGTCATATGCGGGTAGAGCGCGTAGTTCTGGAACACCATGGCGATGTCCCGGTCCTTCGGCGGCACGTTGTTCACGACGCGGCCGCCGATGGCGATCTCGCCCGAGGTGATATTCTCGAGCCCGGCCAGCATGCGCAGCAGCGTCGACTTGCCGCAGCCCGAGGGGCCGACGAGGACGACGAACTCGCCATCGGCGATATCGACGCTGACGCCGTGCAGCACCTCGACCGGCCCGAAGGCCTTGCGGACATTCCTGATCGCAACCGACGCCATGCTGCCTCCCGTCCGCGGGCGTGCTCACCGGCCGCCCGCTTGTCCCGTTCTTGCGCCGTCCCGCCCTGGATCAGAGGCGGGAGACGGCGGTCTCCTTCGAGGTGATGAACTCGAGCAGCACCGGGATGCCCTGCTGCGTCTTCTCGATCCCGCGCCGGATCGCGGGCACGATCTCGGACGGATCGGTCACCCGCTCGCCATGCCCGCCGAAGGCCCGCGCCATCGCGGCATAGTCGCCGGAGATGTCGGTGCTGCGGTACTTCTCGGTGCTGACCGGCATGACCTTCAGCTCGATCGCCATGGAGAAGTTGTTCAGCAGCACGGACATGATCGGGATGCGCTCGCGCACCGCCGTCTCGAAATCCATGCCCGTGAAGCCGATCGCGGCATCGCCCCAGACATTGATGCAGAGCTTCTCCGGCGCTGCCAGCTTCGCCCCCATGGCGAGGCCGAGCCCGTAGCCGAGCTGCGTCGTCTTGCCCCAGCCGAGATAGGAGAGGGGGGTGGTCGACTGCCAGAAGGGCGAGATCTGGTCGCGCGGGCTGCCGGCATCATGGGTGATGATGACGTTGTCCTTGTCCACCGTGTGCTGCAGGTCCCAGAGCACGCGATAGGGGTTGAGCGGCGCGTCCTTGCAGGTGAGCTTCGGCATCCACTCGGCGAGCCAGGGCTCCTTGATCGACTGGATCTCGGCCGCGACCGGCGCCGGGTCGCGCGGCGATTTGACCAGGCTGGCGAGCTCGGAAAGCAGCGCATCCATGGTCAGCGCCGCGTCGCCGATGAGGCCGAGATCGACCTTGACGTCCTTGTTCAGGTGCATCGGGTCGAGCGTGGCCTGGATGAATTTCGGCCCCTTCGGCATCTTCGGGCCGAAATTGGTCTCGGTAAAGGAGCAGCCGATGCCGATGATGAGGTCCGCCTTGTCGAGGAAGACCCGCATGTGCTTGCCCATGGCGACGCCGGCGGCGCCGAGGGAGAGCGGATGCTCCTCGTTGAAGGCCGACTTGCCGCCGAGGCTGGTGCAGACCGGCGCGGCCAGCAGCTCGGAAAGCTTCGCCAGCTGTCCCCAGGCCTGCGCCCAGTGGACGCCGGTGCCGGCATAGATCACCGGCCGCTTCGCCTCGGCCAGCATCTTCGCCGCCCGCTTCACCTCCGCGGCCTCGGGGCCGTAGCGCGTCGCCATCACGGGCGCGTAGTCGATCTCCCCGACCTCCTCGTTCCAGAGATCGGTCGGCACCTCCACCAGCACCGGCCCGCCGCGGCCGTTGCGCAGCCGGGTGAAGGCGCGGCGCATGATGTTGGAGATCTCGGCCGCCAGCACCACCGGCTCGGCCGATTTCACCACATGGCGCATCGCCTCCGACGAGTTGTAGTTCGGGTCGATATGCGCGATGCGCCGCGGATAGCCCTGCGGCACCACCAGCACCGGCACGCTCTCGCCATAGGCCTGGGCGACGCCGCCATAGGCGTTCTCGCTGCCCGGCCCATGCTGCATGCAGAAGGCGCCGATCTTGCGGCCCGAGGTGACGCGGCTGATCGCGTCCGCCATGTGCAGGCCGATGCGCTCCTGCCGGACCATGACCGGCCGGATGTCGCGCGCGGCGGCGAATTCGATCAGGTGGTTCACCGGATAGCCGCAGAGGATCTCGACGCCCTCGCGCTTCATGATCTCGGCGATCGCTTCGCCCAGCTTCATGGCTCTCGTCCTCCCGCTCCGGGCCATTCCGGCCCGACGCCCGCGGCACGCATGCCCGACGCCTGCGGCCGGCATTCCGGTCCGCTTCCGTTTCCGCCGCAAGCCTAGCCTTGCCGGCGCGAACCGCGCAACCGGCCCCCCTGGAACGCCCCGCTTGTCGCCTTCCCGCCGGACAGGATCGGCCCATACTGCGCTGCATCAATGCCGGATGGAGGGGGATCGATGTCGCAGACCATATCCGAGGAGGCCTTCGCGGCGCTGGTCGCGCGCGCCGGCATGCCGCTGACGCCGGCGCAATGCGCCGCGCTGCAGGACGTCTGGCCGCGCTTCGCCGAGATGCTGCGCCAGATTCGCGGCGCGGCGCCCGCGACGATGGAGGCGACATTGGAAGGCATGCTGGCCGAACCGGCCACCACCTTCGCGGCGGAGGAGGGCCGGTGAGCGCCGCCACGCCGATCCCGACCATCGCCGAGGCCGCCGCGGCGATCGCGGCCCGGCGCCTCTCGCCGGTCGAGCTGACCGAGGCCTGCCTTGGGCGCGTCGAGCGGCTCGACGGCACGCTGCACGCCTTCATCCATCTCGATGCGGAGGGCGCCCGCGCCGCGGCGCGGGCGGCCGAGACGCGCATCGCGCGGGACGGGCCGCGCGGCCCGCTCGACGGCATCCCCTTCGCGCACAAGGACATCTACGGCACCGCCGGCCTGCCGACGACCGGGCATTCGCGCGTCCTCCAGGGCTCCGTGCCGCGCGAGGACGCGACCACGGTGCGCAATCTGGCCGAGGCCGGCATCGTCATGCTCGGCAAGCTGGCGACGCATGAATTCGCCCTTGGCGGCCCGAGCTTCGACCTGCCCTGGCCGCCGGCGCGCAATCCCTGGAACCCGGAGCATTTCACCGGCGGCTCCTCCTCCGGCACCGGCGCGGCCGTCGCCGCCGGCCTGGTGCTCGGCGGCACCGGCTCGGACACCGCCGGCTCGATCCGCCTGCCGGCCTCGCTCTGCGGCATCGCCGGCATCAAGCCGACCTATGGGCGCTGCTCCCGCGCCGGGGTGCTGCCGCTGTCGCAATCCCTCGACCATACCGGGCCGATGGCCTGGACGGTCGAGGACTGCGCCATCCTGCTGCAGGCCATGGCGGGATACGACCCGGTCGATCCGGCGAGCGCCGACCGGCCGGTGCCGGATTTCCGCGCCGGGCTCGGCCAGGGCGTGCGCGGGCTGCGCATCGGGCTGGTGCGTCACTTCCACGAGCGCGACCATCCCGTGGACGCCGCGACTCTTGTAGGCATCGAGGGCGCCGCCGACTTCTTCCGTCGGGAGGGCGCGGAGGTGCGGGAGGTGACGCTGCCGGGACTCGACGCGTTCAATGCCTGCGCCTGGGTCATCATGCTCGCCGAGGCCTTCTCCATCCATGAGGCGGTGATGCGCCGTGAGCCGGACCAGTTCGGCGCGATCCTGCGCGATCGGCTGGCGCTCGGCGGCCTGCTGACAGCGGCCGATTATCTGGCGGCGCAGAAGACGCGGCGGGCGCTGATCGCGGCGACCGAGGCGGCGACGGCGGAGGTCGACCTGCTGCTCACCGCCGCGCAGCCGGGCGAGGCGGCGCGGATCGACGCCGTGTCGCCCTGGGCTTTCCTCGACAAGCCCAATTTCACCACGCCCTTCAACGTCACCGGCTGGCCGGCGCTCTCGGTCTGCGCCGGCTTCGGCGCGGGCGGCCTGCCGCTGGCCCTGCAACTGGTCGGCAAGCCCTTCGCCGAGCCCATGCTGCTGCGCGCCGGCCATGCCTATGAGACGGCGCATGGCTGGCGGGCGCGGCGGCCCGCCTTGCTCGGCTAGCGGCGGGCATGGCGGCGACGGAAGGGGAATGGGAGGCCTGGATGGCGGCGGCGCAGGCCGGCGACGCGCGGGCCTACGACACCCTCCTTCGCGCCGCGCTGCCGCTGCTCCGCAACACCGCCCGCCGCCGCATCCGCGATCCGGCCGAGGCGGAGGATGCGGTGCAGGACGCGCTGCTGACGATCCACCAGCTCCGCCACGCCTATGATCCGACCCGGCCAATCCGCCCCTGGCTGGTGGCGATCTGCGAGCGGCGGGCGATCGACCGCCTGCGGCGGAGCGGCCGGCGGCAGGGGCGGGAGGTGCCGATCGAGGCGGGCGGCGAAACCTTGGCCGCGCCTCTGGCGAATCAGGGGGAGGCACGGGTCGCCTCGGCCGAGTTGCGGGCCGCGGTCGCCGAGCTGCCGCCGGCCCAGCGCACCGCGCTCGGCCTGGCCAAGCTCGAGGATCTGCCGCTCGCCGAGGCCAGCGCCCGGTCGGGCATGAGCGTCGGGGCGCTGAAGGTGGCGACGCATCGCGCCGTCCGGGCGCTGCGCCGACGCCTGGGTTCGGGGGAGCGGGAATGACGGCGAAGACGGGGGCGCCGGGGGGACAGGGCCCGTCCCGGCGCCGTCCCCTGGGGGTGCCGCGGATGGGGGTACCGCAGGCCGGCGGCGGGCCGCCGGGGTCGAGCGAGCGCCTCATCGCGGAGCTGGCGGCCGGGCTGCGGCCGGTCCGGCGCCTGCCCTCGCCGGTTCTGCTGGCGCTGCTCTGGCTGCTGCTGGCGGGGCTGGTGATCGCGCTGGCGGTCGCCGGTTTCGGGGTGCGGCACGATCTCGGCCATGCCATGGCCGAGCCGGGCGAGCGGGCGCAGTTCCTCGCCTCGGTGGCGACGGGCATCGCCGCGGCGCTGGCGGCGGCGATGCTGGCGCGGCCAGAGCGGTCCGGCCGCTGGGCGCTGCTGCCCTTGCCGCCGCTCGCCCTCTGGCTGGCCAGCCTCGGCTGGGGCTGCCTGGCCGATGTCGCGCGCCTCGGCCCCGCCGCCTGGGCGTTGGGGCCGAGCTGGGGCTGCCTGAAATTCATCCTGGTCCTCGGCACGCCGCTCACCGCGGCGATGCTGCTGCTGCTGCGCCATGCCGGCCCGGTGCGGCCGCAGCCGGTGCTGCTGCTGGGCGGGCTCGCGGCGGCGGCGCTCTGCTCGGCCGGGCTGTCGCTGGTGCACCATCTCGATGCCATGCTCATGGTGCTGGTCTGGCACGGCGCGGCGGTCCTGGCGCTGATGGGGCTGGGCTGGGCGCTCGGCCGGCCGCTGCTGGCGCCGCCCCTGGAACAGCCGGGCCACCGGGCCGGCTGAGGCGCCCGGCCGCAAGCCGGCGCAATGGGCGGTAGGCGCCGGGCCGCGCCATGCGGCATAGCGAAGGCATGGGCATCGATTCCCGCATCGCCGGCCTCGACTGGCCGCGCATCCACGAGGCGCTCGACGCGCATGGCGCCGCTCCGACCGGGCCGCTGCTGACGCCGGCGGAATGCGCCGGCCTCGCCGCGCTGTATGGCGAGGAGGCCGGGTTCCGCAGCCGCGTCGTCATGGCCCGGCACGGCTTCGGCCGCGGCGAGTACAAGTACTTCGCCACCTTGCCGCCACCGGTCGCGGCGCTGCGCCGGGCGCTCTATGCCCGGCTGGTGCCGCTGGCCAATGCCTGGCAGGCGAGGCTCGGCCTGGAGCAGCGCTTCCCGCCGGACCTCGCCGGCTTCACCGCCGAATGCCATGCCGCGGGCCAGCGCCAGCCGACGCCCCTGCTGCTGCGCTACGGGCCGGGCGACTACAATTGCCTGCACCAGGACCTCTACGGCGCGCTCGCCTTCCCGCTGCAGGTGGCGATCCTGCTGAGCGAGCCGGGGCGCGACTTCACGGGCGGGGAGTTCGTGCTGACCGAGCAGCGCCCGCGCATGCAGTCCCGCGCCGAGGTGGTGGGGCTGCGGCAGGGGGAGGGGGTCGCCTTCGCCGTGCATCACCGGCCGGTGCAGGGCAGCCGCGGCCCCTACCGGGTCATGCTCCGGCACGGCGTCAGCCGGGTCCATGGCGGCGAGCGCTTCACCCTCGGCATCATCTTCCACGATGCTCGCTGAGCGCCGCGGGGAACGCCGGGCGCCGCCGCGCTGTTCTGGGCAGCGGTCACGACGGGAGGGAGCGGACCGATGGGCATCGCCTTCGTGCATGAGCACGGGATACTGGCGGAGGATGAGCGTGAGCCGATCGAGCGCAGCCACTATCCGCGCCTCGGCGAGCTGGGACGGGACGAGGTCCAGGCGCTGGCACGCTGGCTGCGCGAGCGCCGCAACCGGGCGCGCGACATGATCCGCGACCGCCGGCGCGCCCGCCGCGGCAAGGGCGGCGGCGGCGGCGCGAACAGCGAGCGCCGCCTGGCGGCGAAGAAGCAGGTCTATGCCCGGGCCCTGGCGCGGGTGAATGCGCGTCTCGACCTGCTGGTGAACGAGGTGCGCATCGCCCGCAACGCCGCGCGGCTGCGCAAGGCGCTCGAGCGAAACCAGGCGCGGCCGCGGCACCATCCCGGCAGCGGCGCGAGCGCCGATGCGGGCATGTCCAGCCGGCCGAACCGCAAGGTCCGCCCGACCATCCATGGCGCGCGCATCGGCAGCGTCTCGCAGCAGGGCAAGACGGCGCAGGCGATGCACGACGCGCGGGGCTAGAGCGTGATCGCTTGAGGTGGACTCACCGGAAAGCGTGACTCACGCGATCAAACAACGGCCCAGGCCGTGATCCGCGACCCTGTGTGAGCGGATCGTGGTCTAGAGCAGGTCCCGATCAGTCGGACTCCCCTGACCGGGCGACGATGCTCGGCAGGCTGCGTCAGCCCAGGCCCGGCCCTGCCGGGTCGCGCGGCCCAAGGGCGGGAATGCGGGCGAGCAGGGTGCGCGCCCGCCGCACCACCGGCTCCGTCTCGCCGGCGAAGGGGGCGAGGGCCTCGAGCAGGATGCTGCGGGCCTCCGCCGCCCGGCCCGTCGCGGCCAGCAGCTCGGCCAGGGGCTGCGCCGCATGCAGGCCGAAGAGCCGCGCCCCCTGCGCCGCCGCGACGCGCAGCGCGGCGCGCAGATCCGCCTCGGCCTCGGCCGGCTGCCCCGCCATGCGGCGGATCTCGCCACGCTGGCGCAGCAGCACCGCCTCCTCCCAGACCGCGCCGCTCTCGGCCAGCAGGCCGAAGCCGGTCTCCATCCGGGCCAGCGCGCCGCCGGTATCGCCGGTGATCGACATCAGCTCCGCCTCCATGCCGAGGAAGCTCGGCACGAAGGTCATCGCCTGCATGCTGCGGTTCCAGGCGATGCATTCGCGGACCAGGGCGAGCCCCTCCTCGACCTCGCCGCGCCGGCCGAGCAGCAGGCCGACGATGGCCTTGGCGGCCATGTCGAGATAGCGCACCTCATGCTCCTCGCAGAGCGCGATCGCGCCGCGCAGGCGGGTGATGCAGGCCTCCTCGTCGCCGCGGTCGTAGTCGAAGCGGCCGATGGCGTAGTGCCCGTAGGCGATGGCGAAGGGGAAGCCGGAGGCCTCGGCCGCGGCCAGCGTGGCGGCGAGGTCGCGCCGCACCTCCGGCAGCCGCCCGGTGATGGCACGCGCCCAGGCCGCGTAGCAGCGCGTGCTGATCACCGTTGCCTGGGCCGCGAGGCCGGCGCTGCGCTCCCCGGCCGTCCGCGCATCCTGCGCCAGCGCCTCGTCGAGACTGGCGATGGCGGTGGCGAACCGTCCGCGCAGGAAATGGGTATGGCCCATGGCGCTGTGGGCGGTGGCCAGCGCCGCGCCCGAGCCGCGCACCGCGGCCTGCGCCAGCAGCGCCTCGGCCCGCTCGGCCGCCTGGTCCATGCGGCCGCGCATCCAGGAATGGCTCCACTGGCCGTGCATGGCGTTGCGCAGCTGCGGCTGGCCGGGCAGCCGCTCGGCGAGCTGCCGGGCGCGGTCATAGGCCTCGCCGGTCTCCAGCGCGCTGTGGCCGCGCAGGCTGAGCAGGGCATTGCCGGCGAGGAGCTGCATCTCAAGCTCCGCCCGGTCATGCGCCTCCGCCTCCGGCAATGTCCGCAGCAGGGCGATGCCGCGGCGGAGCTGCACCAGCGCTTCCTCCATGGCGGCGCGCTGCAGAGCCTGCTGCGCGCCGCGCAGCCACCAGCCGACGGCGAGCGCGGATTGCGTCGCCTCCGTCCGGTGATGCGCGATGACCTGCGGCTGCGCCGCCGCGCTGGCCGGGAAGTCGCGCTCGATGATGTCGGCCACCCGGGCATGCAGCGACCGGTAGCGCTCACGCGGCAGCATGCCGAGCGCGGCGTCCTGGATCAGCGCGTGGCGGAAGCGGTAGCGCAGCCCGCCCGGATGCCGCTGCAGCACCCGCGATTCGACGAGGCGGGCGAGCATCGGCGCCAGCGCCTCGGCCGGCCGGTCGAGCAGGGCGGCGAGCAGCGCCGCGTCGAATTCGCGGCCGATGACGGAGGCGACCTCGGCGACCTGCCGCGCCTCGCCCAGCCGGTCGAGCCGCGCCAGCAGCGAGGCGTGCAGCGAGACCGGCACGCTGGCCCGCTCGCTCTCGCGCCGCGGCGCCAGGCCAGGGGCATTGCCCGGCTCGCCGCCGGCCGCCCCACCCCCCGCCGCACTTCCTCCTGCCGCACTTCCTCCTGCCTGGGCGATCTGCTCGACGACGGCGCGCGTGAGCTCCTCGAGAAACAGCGGCACGCCGTCGGCCCGGCGCAGGATGTCGCGGGTGATCGAGGCCGGCAGCGGCACGTCGCGGGCCACGTAGCGCACCAGCTCGGCCGCCTCGGGCTCGGCCAGCGGCGTCAGGGCCAGCCGCTCCACCCCCGGCGCGGCGAGCCAGGGCGGGGCGAATTCCGGCCGCGCCGTGACCACCGAGAGCACGGGCAGATGCGCCACCCGCTCCACCCAGAGCGCGAGCAGCTCGCGGGTCGTCGGGTCGGTCCAGTGCGCGTCCTCCAGCACCATCAGCACCGGCCGCAACCGCGTGGTCGCGGCGAGGCCGTCGGCCAGGGCCAGCAGCAGCCGCTCGCGCCGGCGCTGCGGCGGCATCGGCGGCAGCTCGGCGAGCTCCGGCGCAGCGAGGGCGAGCTGCTCGGCGATCAGGGCGAAATCCGCCGGCGGCAGGCCGGAGAGGATGCCGCGCAGCTTGTCGAGCCGCGTCGCCGGCGGGTCGGCGGGGAGGATCCGGCTGTCGCGCTCGAGCTGCTGCAGCACCGGCTGCAGCGGCATGCCCTGCTGGTGCGGCGCCGCGAAGTAGCGGATGATGATACGGCTCTCGGTCTGCCGCAGCAGCTGCGCCACCAGCCGCGACTTGCCGATGCCCGCCTCGCCGGAGACCAGCACCACCCGGCCGCTGCCGCGGCAGGCCTCGCGCCAGAGCGTCTGCATCCGCTCCAGCGCCGCCTCGCGGCCGAGCAGCGGCAGGCTCGCCCCGCCGGCGCGGGCGGCGAAGCGGTCCGGGCTGCGCGAGACGCCGAGCGCCTGCCAGGCCTGCACCGGCTCCGGCCAGCCCTTCATCGGATGCCGGCCGAGATCGCGGAACTCGAACAGCGCGCCGACGAGGCGGCGGACGCTGTCCGAGACCAGCACCGTGCCCGGCTCCGCCAGCGCCTGCAGCCGCGCCGCCAGGTTCGGGGTCTCGCCGAAGACGTCGAGATGCCGCGGATCGCCAGTATCGGCGAGGTCGGCGACGACGACGAGGCCGGTCGAGATGCCGATGCGCACCGCGAGCGGCCGGCCGGCCCGCGCCGGCAGGGCCGCCACCGCCTCGAGGATGTCGAGGGCGGCGCGCACCGCCCGCTCCGGATCGTCCTCCTGCGCCGCCGGATAGCCGAAATAGACCAGCACCCCGTCGCCGACGAGGCGGCCGAGATGCCCGCCATGCGCCGCGACGGCCTGAGTGGTGGCGCGGTAGAAGCGGGTGATGGCCTCGGTGAATTCCTCGGGATCGGCATTCGCCGCGAGGCTGGTCGAGCCGACCACGTCACAGAACAGCACGGTCATCGGCCGCAGCTCGCGCGAGCGGGGCGGGCCGGGGCGGAGCGGCGCCCGGCCGGGGGCCTGCCGCAGCCCGCATTCGCTGCAGAAGCGGGCGGTCGCGGGCAGCACGGCGCCGCAGCCGGCGCAGACGATATGCGGGCCGCCTGCTCCCGGTCCTGCGCTGGAATCCGCCATCGGGGCCACGCGACGGTGCCTTCCCTCCGTTGCGCGGGCCCGCCGCGCGGGCCGACATGCGATCGCCGCACCTGCCTTGAAAGGAGGGCCGCTGCGCCAACCGCGGTCGGGGGCGCATCGCATGACGCCGGGTTTCAGTGTCACGCAGTATCACACAGCGGCGCCGCGAGCGGAATGCCGCCCCCTCGCGCGGGCTCCCGCCCGCGCCCAGGACAGGAGCGGGGGGCAGGGGCGGGGGCAGGGGCAACGGCGCCACCCTCCTGGCGTTGTCGAAGCCCAACCCGAGAGAGGACGACGCCATGCCATCCGATCCGACGCCGCCACCTGGCTTCCCGGGACCCGAAATCCCGCCCATGCCGCCCGGCCCGCCCTCGCCGGCGCCCGGGCCGAGCCCGCTGCCGCCCGCGCCTACCCCCGGCCCGGAACTGCCGCCGCAGAACCCGCCGGGACCACGGGAAATGCCGCCGCCGCAGGCCTGAACTTAGCCCGGGCGACCGGTCCGGCGGCGCATCTTCGGCCGTTCCGGGCCGCGCCGAGGCATCCCATCCTCACCCGACGCGTTGCATCCATGCCGACCGCCACCGGCGGCCGGCATGACAGCGAGCAGCAGGAAGGACAGCTTCATGGCGGGTTCCAGCGGCGAGATGCCGCATGGCGGCAGCCGGAACAGCAATCCGGGTAACTTTGCCAACAACCGCGAGAAGGCGTCGCGGGCCGGCCAGCTTGGCGGCTCGCGCCAGGGGGCAGCCAACAATCCCGGCAATTTCGCCAACAACCGCGATCGGGCCCGCGAGGCCGGGCATCTCGGTGGCGTGCACCAGGGAAAGCGGAACAATCCGGCCAATTTCGCCAATGATCCGGCGAAGGCGCGCGAGGCCGGCCATATCGGCGGCATGCATCAGGGACGCCAGAACAACCCGGCGAATTTCGCCAATGACCGCTCCAAGGCGAGTGAGGCGGGGCGGTTGGGCGGCCAGCATCGCGGTGCCCGGCGGGCCGCCGAGACGCCCGAGGCACCGGCCGAGCCGGAAGGGGCCGGAGAGGCCTGACGCCGTCTGGCCGTTGCCAGGGCGGATAGAGAGGAGCGGGCATTTCCGCCCGGCGGCAAGCTGATCTAGTCTCCCTCCCGACACGGAGGGAACGGATGGGACCGCTCAAGGGCCTGCGCATCCTGGAATTCGCCGGAATAGGGCCGGGCCCGTTCTGCGGCATGGTGCTCGCCGATCTCGGCGCCGAGGTCCTGCGCATCGAGCGCCGGGGCGGCCCGAAGGAGAGCGCGGCATCCGCGCAGGCGGATTTCGTCAATCGCGGCCGCCGCTCCATCGCGCTCGACCTCAAATCGCCGGAGGCGATCGCCGCGGTGCTGCGGCTCATCGAGGGAGCGGATGCGCTGATCGAGGGGTTCCGCCCCGGCGTGATGGAGCGCCTCGGCCTCGGCCCCGAGCCCTGCCTCGCGCGCAACCCGCGCCTCGTCTTCGGCCGCATGACCGGCTGGGGGCAGGAGGGGCCGCTGGCGCAGTCCGCCGGCCATGACATGAACTACATCGCGCTGACCGGCGCACTCTGGTCGATCGGCCGGCCGGGCGAACGGCCGGTGCCGCCGCTCAACCTCGTCGGCGATTTCGGCGGCGGCGGCATGCTGCTCGCCCTCGGCGTGGTCGCGGCGCTGCTGCACGCCAAGGCCAGCGGCGAGGGTCAGGTGGTGGACGCCGCCATGGTGGACGGCGCCTCGCTGCTGATGGCGCCGATCTACGCCATGAAGGCGCGCGGGCGCTGGCGGAACGAGCGCGGCACCAACATGCTCGACGGCGCGGCGCCCTGGTACGACACCTATGAATGCGCCGATGGCCGCTGGCTCTCGGTCGGGCCGATCGAGCCGCAATTCTTCGCCCTGCTCTGCGAGAAGCTCGGCCTCGACGCGCGCGACTTCCCCGATCGCATGGAGCCCGCCGCCTGGCCGGCGCTGAAGGAGCGGCTGGCCGGCATCTTCCGCAGCCGTACCCGCGACGACTGGGCTGGGCTCTTTGCGGGCACCGATGCCTGCGTCGCCCCGATCCTCGACATGGAGGAGGCGCCGGCGCATCCGCACAACGTGGCGCGCGGCACCTTCACGCTGCGCGACGGCGTCGTGCAGCCCTCGCCGGCGCCGCGCTTCAGCCGCACCCCGGGCGAGATCGCCGGCCCGCCGCCGCTGCGCGGCGCGCATACCGAGGCGGTGCTGCGCGAGGCCGGCCTCGGCGCCGGGGACATCGCGGCGCTGCGCGCCGCCGGCGCCATCGATTGATCGAAGGCCCGTTGGGCTGCCTGCTGGGAGAAACGTGATGGACACCAACCTTGCTGCCGGCGGCGCCCGCCTGACCGGGCCGCGCAGCGTCTTCACCGCCGAGCACGAGGCCTTCCGCGATACGGTGCGCCGCTTCTACGACAAGCATGTCGTGCCGCATCACCGGCAATGGGAGCGCGACGGCATCGTCCCGCGCGAGCTCTGGCGGCAAGCCGGGGAGGCGGGCATCCTCTGCCCGATGCTCGCCGAGGAGCATGGCGGCGCCGGCGCCGATTTCGGCTACAGCGCCATCGTGATCGAGGAGATCGCCCGCACCAACTGCACCGGGCCGGGCTTCCCGCTGCACTCGGACATTGTCGTCCCCTATATCGAGGACCTGGCGCGGCCCGAGAGGAAGCGCGAATGGCTGCCCGGGATGGCGCGCGGCGAGATCATCGGCGCCATCGCCATGACCGAGCCGGGCATGGGCAGCGACCTCAAGGCGATGCGCACCACGGCGAAGCGCGAGGGCGACCACTACGTCATCAACGGCTCCAAGACCTTCATCAGCAACGGCCAGCTCGCCGATCTCGTCATCGTCTGCGCCAAGACCGACCCGACGGCGGGCCGCAAGGGCATCAGCCTGATCTGCGTGCCCGCCGGCACGCCCGGCTTCACCAAGGGCCGCAACCTGGAAAAGATCGGCCTGCACGCCCAGGACACCTCGGAGCTGTTCTTCGAGGATGTGCGGGTGCCGGTCGAGAACCTGCTCGGCGAGGAGAACAAGGGCTTCTCCTATCTCATCCGCAACCTGCCGCAGGAGCGCCTGGTGATCGCCGTGCGCGCCGCCATGGGGATGGAGGTGATGCTCGAGAAGACGGTGCAATACGCCAAGGAGCGCCAGGCCTTCGGCCAGCCGGTCATCGACTTCCAGCACAACCGCTTCAAGCTGGC
This sequence comes from Roseicella sp. DB1501, assembly GCF_013112485.1. Lineage (GTDB taxonomy): Bacteria > Pseudomonadota > Alphaproteobacteria > Acetobacterales > Acetobacteraceae > Paracraurococcus. Next base: position 100,168 of record NZ_JABFHG010000008.1, on the reverse strand, counting down.
CGATGCCAAGGCACAGGCGGCGATGTACCGCGTCTTCGCCGATCACTGCCTGGCGCTGCACCTGCGCGGCGAGCTGACGGTGGAACTGGCGGCGACCGCCAAGCTGATGGGCGCCGAGATGCAGAACCGGCTCTTCGACGATTTCCTGCAGATCCATGGCGGCTACGGCTACATGGCGGAATACGAGATCGGCCGCGCCTGGGCCGATGCCCGCGTCGGTCGCATCTATGGCGGCAGCAGCGAGATCATGCGCGAGATCATCGGGCGCACGCTGTGAGGATGCGTCGCCACGGTCCATCCCGCCGCGCGCTACTCGGCGCGGCGTCCGCCCTTGCCCTGCCGGCGCTGGCCCGCGCCCAGACCCAGTTCCCCGACCGGCCGATCACGCTGCTCGTCCCCTTCACCCCGGGCGGTGCGACGGATGTGCAGATGCGCGCCCTGGCCGAGGCGGCCTCGCGCGCCTTCGGCCAGACGGTGGTGACGGAGAACCGGCCGGGCGCCGGCAGCACCCTGGGCGCTGCTGCCGTCGCCCGCGCCAAGCCGGATGGCTATCTCGTCGCGCAGATGACGATGCCGGCGCTGCGCCTGCCCTTCATGCAGCGCATGCCCTACGACCCGCGGCGCGACTTCACGCCGATCCTGCATCTCACCGGCTACACCTTCGGCGTGCTGGTGCGCGCCGATTCGCCCTGGAAGACCTGGCAGGAGCTCGTCGCCGATGCCAGGACGCGGCCGGGGACGCATCGCTGGGGCAATACCGGCGCCAATGGCACGCCGCATCTGGCGATGATGGAACTGGCCGGGCGCGAGAAGCTCGAGGTCGAGCACATCCCCTTCCGCGGCGAATCCGATGCTTATCCGGCGCTGCTCGGCGGCCATATCGAGGCGCAGGCGGCCGGCACCGGCGGCGCCCAGATGGTAGTGGACGGCCAGCTCCGCTTCCTGAATTTCTGGACCCGCGAACGGGTGCCGCGCTTCCCCGAGGTGCCGACGCTGCTCGAGCTCGGCTATCAGGGCATGGTCATCACCTCGCCCTATGGGCTGGTGGCGCCGGCCGGGCTCGATCCCGGCATCCTCGGCGTGCTGCACGAGGGTTTCCGCAAGGCGCTGTTCGACCCGTCGCATCTGGCGGTGCTGGCGCGGCTCGACCAGCCGGTCGAGTATCTCAACAGCACCGATTACGCGCGCATCATGGCCGAGACGATCGATGCCGAGGAGGCGATGGTGAAGCGGCTCGGCCTGAAGACCGGCTGACGAGGTCCCCATGACGTCGCCGCGCGCCGTCATGGGGCGTTCTCAACCCGGCAGATAGCGCTCCTTCAGCAGCCGGCGCAGCAGCTTGCCGGCCTCGCTGCGCGGCAGTTCCTCCGCCACCTCCCAGCTCCGCGGCCGCTTCGGCCCCGCCAGCCGCTCGCGGCACCAGGCCTCCAGCCCGGCCTGGAAGGCGGCATCCTCCGCGACGCCCTCACGCGGCACCACCACGGCGTGCACCTGCTCCCCCATCTCCGGATGCGGGATGCCGACCACCGCCACCTCGGCGACATCCGGATGCTGCGCCAGCACCGCCTCGATCTCGGCGGGGTAGAGGTTGACGCCGCCGGAGAGGATGAGGTCCGCCCGCCGGTCGGAGAGGAAGAGATATCCCTCCTCGTCCAGCCAGCCGAGATCGCCGAGCGTCGCCCAGCCGCGCGCGTCGTAGCAGGCGGCGGTCTTGTCCGGCGCGTTGTGGTAGGCGAAACGCGGCCCGCCCTCGAAGCGGATCGTCCCGGTCTCGCCCGGCGGCAGCTCCTGCCCGTCCTCGCCGGTGATGTGCACCCTGACGCCGTTCACCGGCCGGCCGACGGAGCGCGGCTTGCGCAGCCAGGTCTCGCTGTCGATCACCGTCGTGCCGATGCCCTCGGAGCCGGCATAGTATTCGTAGAGGATCGGTCCCCACCATTCGATCATCGCCCGCTTCACCGGCACCGGGCAGGGCGCCGCGGCATGGATGGCGACGCGGTGCGAGGAGAGGTCGTGCTGCCGTCGGATCTCCTCCGGCAGGGCGAGCAGCCGCACGAACATCGTCGGCACCCATTGGCTGTGGGTGATGCGGTGGCTCTCGATCGTGGCGAGGCATTGCGCCGGATCGAACTTGCGCAGGATGACGGCGGTGCCGCCCTCCTGCAGCGTCCGGCTGACATAGCCGAAGGGCGCCGCGTGATAGAGCGGCGCCGGCGAGAGATAGACCACGCTCTCGTCGAATCCGTAGAGCGACTTCCAGGTCATGTCCCACATCGGCGCGTCGCGCTCGGCATGCGGCAGCATCGGCCGCCGGATGCCCTTGGGCAGGCCCGTCGTTCCCGAGGAATAGAGGAATTCCCGCCCGAGCGGCCGCTCGGGCAGCGGTGCTTGCGGGTCCTCCGCCGCCAATGCCGCCTCATAATCCTCGTAGCCGGGAATGCCCGCGCCGACCGCGTAGCGCGGCCGGTCGCCGAGCGCCCCTTCGGCGAGCAGCGCGGCGGCGAGCCCGGCCAGCTCCGGGCTGGCGACGACCAGCTTCGCGCCGCTGTCGTTCAGCACATAGGCGACCTCATGCGGCCGCAGATGGATGGAGAGCGGCGTGAAATACAGCCCGGCCAGCCGCGCCGCCTCGGCGAGCTCGAGGAATTCCGGCCGGTTGTCGAGCAGCACCGCGATCCCGTCGCCGGCCGCGAGTCCCTGCCGGATCAGCCAGTGCGCCGCGCGCCGGGCCCGCGTCTCGAGTGCGGCATAGGTCAGGCTGTCGCCGCTGTCGGGGAAATGCACGGCGATCTTCTGCGGCTGGCGTTCCACCCAGGTGGCAAGCTGCGGCATCCGTTTCCTCCTCCTGCCGCAAGGTGGCGTCCGGGGCCGTCAGGCGTCAATGCAGGACCATGGATGCGTTTTCAGGCAGACAGGCGCTGGCGCTGTGGCATGCTTGCACCCGGTCCCACCAGGCGGGACCCGAGGGGAGGAAGAACACCATGTCCGCATTCAGCCGCCGCGCCCTGCTCGGCGCGGCCTCGGCCGGCATCGGCGCATCCCTGCTGCCCGGCCTGCCGGCGCGCGCCGCCGCGCCCTTCCGCAACACGCTGCCGCCGGCCTGGCACCGCTTCCGCATCGGCGAGTTCGAAGCGACGATCGTCTCCGACGGCACCCTGCCGCTCGGCAAGCCGGAGCCGGCCTTCCCGGCCTCGCCGCCGGAGGAGATCCGCGCCCTCCTGACCGGCAACTTCCTCGATCCCGGCTCGGCGACGCTGGAGCAGAACGCGCTGATCCTGAACACCGGCAAGCAGCTCATCCTGTTCGACACCGGCATGGGCGAGAGCATGGGCGCGGCGAGCAAGATGTTCGGCCCGACCACCGGGCGGCTGCTGGCCAACATGCGCGCCGCCGGCATCGAGCCGGAGCAGATCGACCTCGTCATCCTGACGCATGCGCATTGCGACCATTGCTGGGCGCTGGTCGATGCCGATGGGAAGCGGAATTTCCCCAACGCCCAGGTGGCGGTCAGCGAGACCGACCTGAAATTCTGGACCGATCCCGGCAACAAGAAGGGGCCGGACTTCATGGGGCCCTTCATCGACGGCGCCACCAAGAATCTCGGCGCCTACCGTGACCGCATGATCATGGTGAAGGACGGGCAACCGGTGGTGCCGGGCGTGGTGGGCATCGCCACGCCGGGCCATACCTTCGGCCATATGTGCTACGCCATCACCTCGGGCAACACGACGGTGATGAACACCGGCGACCTCGCGCATCACCAGATCCTGCTGCTGCGCAAGCCGCTCTGGGAGTTCTCCTTCGATTCCGACCCGAAGCTCTCGGCGCAGTCGCGCGCGCGCATGCTCGACCGGCTGGCGAAGGACGAGACTCTGGTCCTCTCCTACCATTTCCCCTGGCCGGGCCTCGGCCATGTGAAGCGCGAGGGCGAGGGCTATGGCTGGTATCCCGCCGCTCCCAACGTGACCACGCTGTGAGCCGCGTCCGGGCCGGCGCGGCGCGGGCCGCCAGGGCATGAGCGGCGACGCGACGGCCGGCCCGGCCCTGGCGGAGCTGCGCGAGGGCGAGGCGCCACCGGAGATCGCCGCCCTCTACGCGGCGCTGCGGCGGGCGAGCGGGGTGCCGCTGGTCAACCTGATCCACCGCCACCTCGCCACCATGCCGGAGGTGCTGCCCTGGGTCTGGGCGGCGATCCGGCCGCCGCTCGAGGACGGGCGGCTCGCCGGGGCACGGGAGCGGCTGGCCGCCTCCCTGCCGCTGCCCGCCATCGCGCCGCTGCCGCCCGGCGCGCTGGCGGCGGCGGGGATCGACGCCGCCGGCCGCGCGGCCCTGATCGCGCTGGTCGAGACCTACAACCGAGGCAACCTCACCAACCTGATCCTGCTGACGGCACTGCGCCGGGCGCTGGAGGGCGCGCCCGCCAGGCCGGCGCCGCCGCCGCCGGTCCTCGCCGCGCCGGCCATGCTGCCGGCGCCGCCGCTCCTGCCGCGGCTGGAGACCCTGCCGCCCGCGCTCGCCGCGGCGGTGCGGGGGCTCGCGGCGCGGCATGGGGGCAGCGGCGTGGTGCCGAGCCTCTATTTGCATCTGGCGCACTGGCCGGGCATCCCGCCCGCCTTGCCGGGCTGGCTCGGCCCCGCGCTCGATCCGGCCGCGATCGCCGCCGGGCAGGAGGCGGCGCTGGATCTGGCGGCGGGGGAGGCCGATGCGCTGCGGCCATCGCTCGCCATCGCCGGGGAGGTGCCGGGCGGGCAGCGCGAGGCGGTGCTGCACGCGCTCCGCACCTTCACCGGCTCGCTTATCCCCGCGATGGTTCCCGTCGGACTGTCCTTGCGGCGGCTGCTCGCTTAGGGTTGAAAAGTGACCGGAACAGTGTCCCAGCCGCAGCATTTATACTGACGGCCCCGACGGTTCGAGAGGCCGCCGCCGTGCCGAACATTGCCCCCCCGCTTGCCAATATTGTCACCGTGCCGGATCCGGTACCCTTGTCTTTCAGCCTTGACCCCGAATGGGTGGTTCTTCCTGAAGCACTACTCAACGACGGCGTGCAGCCCGTGACCATCGATGCCGTGCTGCTGCACCCGGCGCGCGGCGTCGTCCTGCTGGAAGCGCCACCCCGCTGGACCCCGGACGCGCCGGCGCGGCTCGAGCGCTGCCTGGCCCAGTCGCGGTTCCGCGCCGACTTTCCCGGCCATCTGCCGGTGGTGCATGCGAGCCTGCCGCGCGGCGCCATGCTGAGCCTGCCGATGCTGCTCGCCAGCGGCTTCGAGGCGCAGCCGCCGCTCGACCTGCCGGGCCACGGCGAGTGGCTGGAGGCGGCGCAGAGCGCGTTGCAGGCCACGCCCGGCGAGGACGCGGCGCCGCCGCCGCCCGGTCGGGCCCGCTCCACGCTGCTCCGCTTCGGCGGCCTGGCCCTGGCGAGCAGCCTGATCGGCGCCCTGCTGGTGCATCAGCTGGCGGCGCCGGATGTCGCGGAACCCGCCGCCGAGGCGGTTCCGGAAGCGGCGCTCGACCGCCCGCTCGGCGCGGGGCCGGCCACCCTCCGCCTCGCCGGCATGGTCTCGCCCTCGGCGCAGGCCATGCTGCGGCCGGCTGCCCTGCAGCGCACCACCCCGGATCCGGCCGCCGCCGCAACCGAGGAGGCGGCCGCGCCGGAGGAGGCCGAGGCGGTGGACGCCTCGCCGCTGCCGCCGCCCGGGCCGCCGGTGCTCGCCTCGGCGCCGCCCGCACTCCCCGGCGCCCCCGGGGCACCCGCGGCCCCGGTGGTGCTGCGCGATCTGCCGGCGCTCGCCCTGGCGCCGGACGCCGCCCTGCCGGGGCTGGTGGCGGTGATCGGCGCGCCGCCCGCGGCGCTGCAGGAATTCGTCGCCCTGACGCCGCCCCTGCTGCCGGCGGCGCCGGTCGAGCCGCAGCGCCTCGCCGCGGTAGCGACGGGGGAGGCCGCCCCGCCCATGCTGGCCGGTGACGAGGCGGCGCCCGCCGCCTCCGATGCCGTGGCGCCGGCCGTCCTGCCGCACGACGCGCAGGCCGAGGCGCCGGGCGGTGATGCGAGCTTCGAAGCCGGGGCGGATGCGGCGCCGGCCATGGCGGCGGGCGGGTCGCCGGCCGCGGCGATTCAGCCCGTCGTCGCCCCGACGGCGGTTCCCGTGGCGGCCCCAACGGTGGCCCCGGTGGTTGCCGTCGTCGCGGCTCCGGTGGCGGCCAGTCTGCCGGCGGCGCGGACCGCCGTCGATCAGGCGCGGCTGGGCGCGCTGCTTCGCCGCGGCGATGCGCTGCTCGCCCTCGGCGACGTCTCGGGCGCCCGCCGCTTCTACGAGCGCGCCGCGGAGGAGGGCAGCGCCGAGGGCGCCCGCGCCGCCGGGCGCACGCATGACCCGGTGGTGCTCGCCGGCCTCGGCGCGCGCGGCATTCGGCCCGATCCGACCGCCGCGGCCGCCTGGTACCGGCGCGCCGATGCGCTGGCGGCGGAGGCGCGGCGATGAGCCTGCCGCGTCGCGGCCTGCTGCTCGGCAGCGCCCTCGCGGGCCTGCTCCCCGGGGCGGCCGCGGCGCAGGGGGCCGCCGCCTCGCTGACCGCCCTCGCCGCGCGGGCCAATGCCGGCACGGTCGGCATCATCTCCGGCGGGCCGGACGGCACCTACATCCGCATCGCCGCCGACCTCGCCGCGGTGCTGGACGATGGCGAGACGCTGCGGGTGCTGCCGATCCTCGGCAAGGGCTCGCTGCAGAACATCGCCGACATCCTGGTGCTGCGCGGCGTCGATATCGGCATCGTCCAGTCCGACGTCCTCGCCTATGCGCGGCGCGAGCGGCTGCTGCCGGGCGTCGACAGCCTGATCCAGTACATCGCCAAGCTCTATGACGAGGAGGTGCATGTCCTGGCGCGGCCGGAGATCGGCAAGGTGGAGGAGCTCGCTGGCAAGCCGGTCAATGTCGATGTCCGCGGCAGCGGCACGGCGATGACCGCCTCGCTGCTCTTCAGCGCGCTCGGCGTGCCGGTCGAGGCGCGCAACGACCCGCAGGACACCGCGCTCGAGAAGCTGCGCCGGGGCGACATCGCGGCGCTGGTCTATGTCGCCGGTAAGCCGGCGCGGCTGTTCAACGGCATCCCCGGCGATGCCGGGCTGAAGCTGCTGCCGCTGCCGGCCTCGCCGGCGCTGCTCGAGACCTATCTGCCGGCGGAATTCCGCCATACCGACTATCCGGCGCTGGTGCCGGAAGGCGCGACGGTCGAGACCATCGCGGTCGGGGCGGTGATGGCGGTTTATGCCTGGCCGGCCGGGCATGAGCGGCACCGTAAGGTGGCGCGCTTCGTCGAGGCTTTCACCGGCAAATTCCCCGCCTTCCTGCAGCCGCCCCGGCATCCGAAATGGCGCGAGGTGAACCTCGCTGCGCAGGTGCCGGGCTGGGTGCGCTTCACCCCCTCCGGGCGCTGAGGCGGGCGCCGGAACGCCCATCGCAACCCGGCGCCACCCGTTGCCCCGCCGCGGCGGGCCCTGACGGATCTTGGGCCTGGTGGCGAATCAGGGGGGGCCCGCGGAGCCGCGCGGCGGCTTCGTGGGGAAACGTCACTCCAGCTCCTCGAGGCCGAGCGCCCGCAGCCGGCCGCGCTCCTCGTCCCAGCCCGGCCGGTCCTTGACGTTGAGGAAGAGATGGACGCGGCGCTCCAGCAGCGCCTCCAGCTCGCGCCGGGCGCTCTGGCCGATCGCCTTGATGCGGGCGCCGCCATCGCCGATCAGGATCGCCTTCTGGGTCGGCCGCGCGACATAGATGGTGCAGTCCACCCGCACGCTGCCGTCCTTGCGCTCCTGCCAGTTCTCGGTCTCGACGGTCGCGTGGTGCGGCACCTCCTCATGCGTCTGGCGCAGGATCTGCTCGCGCACGATCTCGGCGACCAGCATGCGGTTCGGCAGGTCGGAGAGCTCGTCCTCCGGGAAAAGGTAGGGACCGGGCGGCATGTCGTCGGCGAGGCGTTCCAGCAGCCGGTCGAGGCCGCGGCCCTTCTCGGCCGAGATCATGAAGGTTTCGGCGACCGGCAGCAGCGCGTTCAGCTCGGCCGCCAGCGGCAGCAGCCGCGGCGGGTCGATCAGGTCGACCTTGTTGAGGGCGAGGAAGACGGGCTTCGGCGACTGCGCCAGCCGCCCGACGATGGCCCGCACCGCATCCGTCAGCCCGGCCCGGGCATCGACGATGAGCAGGGTGCGGTCGGCATCCTGCGCCCCGCCCCAGGCGGCGGCGACCATGGCGCGGTCGAGCCGGCGGCGGGGGGCGAAGATGCCGGGCGTGTCCACCAGGATGATCTGCGCCCGGCCCTGCATGACCACGGCGCGGATGCGGAAGCGGGTGGTCTGCGGCTTGGGCGAGACGATCGTCACCTTGGCGCCGGCGAGCGCGTTCACCAGGGTCGACTTGCCGGCATTCGGCGCGCCGACCACCGCGACCAGGCCGCAGCGGGTTTCCCCGCCGCTCGCAGCCGCCACGCCAACCCGGCTCGCGGCGGGTCGATCACTCTCGTCGCTCATTCGTCCTGCAACCCCGCCAGCCAGGCCTCCGCCGCCGCCTGCTCGGCGGCGCGCTTGGTCGCTCCCGTCCCCTCCGCCTCCCGCCCCGCGGCGGCGACCACCACCTTGAAGACCGGGTTGTGCGCCGGCCCCTCGGCCGAGGTCAGGCGATAGGCGGGCAGGCCGAGGCCGCGCCCGAGGGTCCATTCCTGCAACCGGCTCTTGGCGGGCAGCGGCGGCTTGTGGTGGCCCTCGAGCAGGCTGGCCCATTCCCGCCGCACCACCACCCGCGCCGCATCCAGCCCGGCATCGAGATAGATCGCCCCCAGCACCGCCTCCAGCGCGTCGGAGAGGATGTTCACCCAGGTGCGGAAGCCCTGTTGCCGATAGCTGCCCGGCATGCGCAGCGCCGGGGCGAGTTGCAGTCGCTCGGCGATGCCGGCCAGCGCCTCGGCCGAGATCAGCGCCGAATGGCGCTTGCCGATATCGCCCTCGCGCTCGGTCGGGAAGCGCTCGATCAACCATTCGGCGACGAGCAGGCCGAGCACCCGGTCGCCGATGAACTCCAGCCGCTCGTTCGAGCTGAGGCGGCTGCCCTGGGTCGCCGAGGAATGGGTCAGCGCCTGGCGCAGCAGCTCGGGGCGCGCGAAATCGTGGCCGAGCCGGGCCGCGAAGGCAGCGAGGGCCGCCTCCTCGTTCATGGGCGGGCCGGCGTCACGGGAACCGGCTCATCGGACGCCGGAGAAGATCCGGCCCCAGCGGATCGCCATCGGCCATGTCCAGGGTTTCCACAGGCTCGCCTGGTTGCCGTCGAAGGAGAAGAAGATGAACTCCGCCCGGCCGACCAGGTTCTCCACCGGGATGAAGCCGACCGCGTCGAGGAAGCGGCTGTCCTGGCTGTTGTCGCGGTTGTCGCCCATGCCGAAGACATGGCCCGGCGGCACCCGGTATTCCTGGGTGTTGTCGGCGCTGCCCTGGTCGGAGCATTCCAGGATGCCGTGGGTCACGCCGTCAGGCAGGGTCTCGCGGTAGTAGCGCGGCGGCTCGCGGTAGCAGCGGTCGAGGTCGCTCTCGCCGACCAGCTCGCGCTTCACCGGCACGCCGTTGATCTGCAGGATGCCGCCCTTGACCTGGATGCGGTCGCCGGGCAGGCCGACGATGCGCTTGATGTAGTCCTGGCTCGGGTCGCGCGGCAGCTTGAAGACCGCGACATCGCCGCGATGCGGCAACCGCCCGAAGATGCGGCCAGAAAAGAGGTTCGGCCCGAAGGGCATTGAATAGCGGGAGTAGCCATACGAATATTTCGAGACGAAGAGATAATCGCCGACCAGAAGAGTCGGGATCATCGAGCCGGATGGGATATTGAAGGGCTCGAAGGCAACGGTTCGGATGCCGATGGCGATCAGGCCGGCATAGAGGATCGTCTTGACGCTTTCCAGCCAGCCGCCGGATTTCTTCTTCGCCATGGATGTACTCAAGAAAACCACCGCAGGGTTGAGTGCCCGCGGATCGGTCCCAGGGCAGGGTCGCGGCGACAGGCGCCCGGATGAAGCCTGCCGGGGGGTGGGGTGTCAAGGAACGGGCTGCGGCGGCGCCCGGGCGGCGGCCGTTCGGGTCGTCGCAGTTGCACGGCCGCGCCGGGTAGCCCAATCTCGCCGCGGCGTCGAGCCGCGCCATGCAGCGGTCACGATGACACGAGTGCAGCGCATCCTATTGTCGAACCGGGGCGCTCCTGAACGGTTTGTCCCGCTGAGCGAGACGCATGCCAAACAAGTTCAATCCCGGTCCCTGGCCGGATGGAGAGCCGCCCGCCGCTGCCCCCGGCACCGGCCCACAACGCGACCTCCGGATCCCGCGTGACCCGCCGGGACGGGGGCTCGCAGCGCGCCGCTCCCTCCGGCCGCGCGCATGAGCGGGTCGCACGCGTTTCCGATCGTCGGGATCGGCGCCTCCGCGGGCGGGATCGAAGCGCTCGAGGGCTTCTTCCGCGGCCTCCCGGACCGGCCCGGCTTCGCCATCGTCGTGGTCACGCATCTCAGTCCCGAGCGCGAGAGCCGGCTGCACGAGGTTCTGGCGCGCTATACCAGCCTGCAGGTCCAGATCGTCACCGACGATCAGCCTGTGGAGCCGAATCAGGTCTATGTCCTGCCCGCCGCCGCCCTCCTCGGCATCGAGCAGGGACGGCTGCAGATCACCCGGCTGATGGCCGGCCGGCGCGAGCGCAAGCCGATCGACATCTTCTTCGGCGCCCTCGCCGTCGACCAGGGCGAGCATGCCGCCGGGGTGGTGCTCTCGGGCGGCGACGGCGACGGCACGCTCGGCGTCAAGGCGATCAAGGAGCGCGGCGGGCTCACCATGGCGCAGGTGGCCGATGGCCATGGCCCGGCCTATCCGGACATGCCGGACAGCGCCATCGCCTCCGGCCTGATCGACCTCGCCCTGCCGGTGGAGCAGATGGGGGCCCGCCTTGTCGAATTCGCCCGCGGCCTGCCCCTGCTCGACGGCGTCGCCGCGGCCACGGGCCGCTCCGAGGAGGCACAGGACCTGGACGAGGCTCGGCCGGAAATCTACGCCATCCTGCGCAGCCAGGTCGGCCACGACTTCTCCGGCTACAAGCCACGGACTTTCCTGCGCCGGGTGCAGCGGCGCATGCAGGTCGCGCAAGTCGATACGGTGCAGGGCTATATCGAGATGTTGCGGCAGGAGCCGCAGGAGGTGAACGCCCTGTTCCGCGACCTGCTGATCAGCGTTACCAATTTCTTCCGCGATGCCGAGGCCTTCGAGGCCCTGGCCACGATGGTGCTGCCGCGACTGTTCGACGGGCGCGGCGCGGACGAGGTGGTGCGCGTCTGGGTGCCGGGCTGCGCCACCGGCGAGGAAGTCTTCTCGCTCGGCATGCTGCTGCGCGAGCAGATGGACGGGCTCAGCACGGTGCCGCGGGTGCAGATCTTCGCCACCGACATCGATGAGCGGGCGCTCGGCATCGCCCGGATGGCGCGTTATCCGGCGACGCTGCTGGACAGCGTCTCGCCGCAGCGGCGCGAGCGGTTCTTCATCCCGGATGGCACCAGCTACGTGGTGGCCAAGGAGGTGCGCGACCTCTGCGTCTTCTCGCCGCACAGCGTGCTGAGGGCCCCGCCCTTCTCCCGCATCGACCTGGTCTCCTGCCGCAACCTGCTGATCTATTTTGGCTCCGAGGCGCAGAACCAGGTCATCCCGATCTTCCACTACGCGCTGCGGCCGAAGGGCTACCTGTTCCTCGGCACCTCGGAGAACATCAGCGGCTTCGGTGACCTCTTCGCACCACTGGAAAAGAAGCACCGCATCTTCCGCCGCCGGGGCGATGCGACGCAGGCGGTCCGCCTGCCGATGGCGCTCGCCGCGCTGCGGCCGGGGCATGTGGGGGAGACGGCGATGCGCCGGACCGTGGGCAATGGCATCGCCCTGCGCCAGACCGTGGAGACCCAGGTGCTGGAGCGGTTCGCGCCGCCCTTCGTGGTGGTGAACCGAGATGGCGACATCGCCTACTACTCGGCCCGGACCGGGAAGTACCTGGAGGCGGCGCCCGGCGTGCCGACGCGCCAGGTCCTCACCATGGCCCGCAAGGGCCTTCGCCTCGACCTGCGGACCACGTTGCGCGAGGCGGTCGAGACCGGCCGCACCGCCACCCGCGCCGGCGTCGCGGTGGAGGAGGAGGATGGGCGGATCCAGATGCTCACCCTCACCGTGGAGCCGCTGCAGGACCGCGACCGCGGCGAGCCGCTGTTTCTCGTCCTCTTCGCCGATGACGGCCCGAGCCTCGGCCGCGAGGAGGCGCTCGCCCGCAGCCAGGCGGCGCAGGACGGCGCGGCGCTGCGGCTGGAGGCCGAGCTGCGCGAGACGCGCGAGCGGCTGCAATCGCTGATCGAGGAATACGAGACGGCGCTCGAGGAGGTGAAGGCCTCGAACGAGGAGCTGGTCTCGCTGAACGAGGAGCTGCAATCCACCAACGAGGAGCTGGAAGCCTCGAAGGAGGAGCTGCAATCGGTCAACGAGGAGTTGCAGACCGTCAATCTCGAGCTGAACACCAAGGTCGAGGCGCTCGACCGCGCCAATGACGACCTGCAGAACCTGTTCGAGAGCACGGATGTCGCCACCATCTTCCTCGACCGGCGCCTGCAGATCCGCAGCTTCACCCCGGCGGCGACGCGGATCTTCAACCTGCTGCCGACCGATCGCGGCCGCCCGATCACCGACCTTTCGAGCCGCTTCGCCCTGCCCGATCTCGGCAGCGACATCGCCGCGGTGTTCGACAGCGGCGAGCCCTTCGAGCGACGCCTCGACCATGAGGAGGCGCGGGCGCATTACCTCGTGCGGCTGGCGCCCTACCGGAACGGCGATCGGCGGGTGTGCGGCGTGGTGCTGACCTTCGTGGACGTCGCCGGCCTGACCCAGGCCGAGGCGCAGCAGCGGGTGCTGATCGCCGAGCTGCAGCACCGCACCCGCAACCTGCTGAACGTCGTGCAGGCCATCGTCATGCAGACGCTCGGCAAGTCGGGCACGCCGAAGACGCTGACCGACCGGCTCGGCGCCCTCGGGCGCGTGCAGAGCCTGGTCGGCCAATCGAAGGGCAGGGATGTCGATCTCGCCGAGATCGTTCGCCTCGAGCTGCGGGCCTATGCCGCGGGCGAGGATGGCCGTGTCAAGGTCACCGGCCCGCCGGTCGCGCTCAGCTATGACCGGGTTCAGATCCTGGCCCTCGCCCTGCACGAGCTGACCACCAATGCGGTGAAGTACGGCGCCCTGAAGGGCGAGGCGGGGCGGCTGCGGATCGCCTGGCAGATCGAGCAGCAGGCGGATGGCGAGCCACTGCTGGTGCTCGACTGGCGGGAGAGCGGCGTCGTCATGCCGCCCAACATCTCCCGCCGCGGCTATGGGCGGGAGCTGATCGAGCGGGCGCTGCGCTATACCACGCAGGCGGAGACCTGGTTCGACTGCGGCCAGGATGGCGTGGTCTGCCGGATCCAGATGCCGCTGGGCATGCAGGCGCCGCCCGGCGATTGATGCGGACAGCCGCCGATCCGGTCCCGATCAGGGCATGAAGCTGCCGCCGCCGACATCGATCGTGGCGCCGCTGAGGTAGCCGGCGGCCTCCGAGGCGAGGAAGGCCGCGACCTCCGCCACATCCTCCGGCGTGCCGAGCCGGCCGGCCGGGATCTGGGTGAGGAAGGCGGCATTGGCCGCATCGGTGGTGCCACGCGCCATCGGCGTGTCGATCCGGCCGGGGGCGATGCTGTTCACCGTGATGCCGTCCGGGCCGCATTCCACGGCGAGGCTGCGGGCGAAGCCCATCAGCCCGGTCTTGGCCGCGGCGTAATGCGCCCCGGCGATCTGGCTCTTCGCCCGCGCCGCCTGGCTGGTGATCATGATGATCCGCCCCCAGCGCCGGGCACGCAGCGGCGGCAGGCAAGCCTGGGAGACGAGAAAGGCGCCGGTGAGGTTCACCGCCAGCACCCGCCGCCATTCCTCGGCCGGCATGTCGCGGATCTTGCGCGCCCGCCCATCCGGCCCCTTGGGGGAGATGCCGGCATTGTTCACGACGATGCCGAGCCGCTGCCAGTCCTCGCCAAGGGCGATGGGCAGGGCGGCGACCGCCGCCTCATCCGCCACGTCGAGCCGGATGGCGCGGGCCCGGTGCCCCCGCTCGCGCAGCCCGGCGGCGGTCGCCTCCACCTCCGGGATGACATCGGCGAGCACCACGGGATGGCCGAGCGCGGCGAGCTTCGCGGCGATGCCGGCGCCGATGCCGCGCGCCGCGCCGGTGACGAGGGCGAGGCGATCCTGCACCGGGGTCTCAGGGGCGCTCATGGGGTCAGGATCACCTTGCTGGCGGCCCGTTGCCGGGCGAGCTCGAAGCCTTCGAGCCCGCGCTCGAGCGGCATCCGGTGGGTGATCATCGGCCGGAATCCCTCCGGGTCGCGGCCGAGATGCGCCAGCACCCGGTCCCAGGTGCGGCGCTCGGCGCCGTGGCTGGCGCGGAGCTGGTGGCGCATGCGGACGAAATCGGTCAGCGCCAGGGTGAGCGGCGCGGCATGGATGCCGGCGGCGACGATGACGCCGCCCTTCTTCAACACGCCGAGCCCCTCGTTCAGGCTCTGCGGCACGCCGGTCGCCTCCAGCACCACATCGACGGCGCGGCCGCCGGTGAGCGCCAGCACCTGCTCCTGCAGCGGGCCCTCGGCGACATCGACCAGATCGGCGAAGCCGAGCGCCCGCAGCACCTCGAAGCGCGGCGCATCGGCGCGGCCGGCGACGATCACCCGGGCGGCGCCGGCGAGCCGGGCGAAGAGGGCGATGGCCTGGCCGATCGTTCCCGGCCCCAGCACCAGCACCGTGTCGCCGAGGCCGACCTCGCCGGTCAGCACCGCCTCGGCGCCGACGCCGAGCGGCTCGGCGAGCGCCGCCAGCTCGGGCTCGAGCCCGGCCGGCAGGGCGACGCAGCAGCGCGCGGGGATGCGAACCTCGCGCTGGAAGCCGCCGTCGCGGGTCAGGCCGATCCCCTGGCGCTGCAGGCAATTGCGCGTGTCGCCGGCGCGGCAGCGGGCGCAATGGCCGCAGAAGACGAAGGGGATGACGGCGACCCGGTCGCCCTCGGCGAAGCCCGAGCCGGTGCCGTTGCGGGTGATGGTGCCGCAGAACTCGTGCCCCATGCTGAGCGGCAGGTGCGGCACCATGAAGCCGTAGCCCTCGGTCCACTCATAGGCATGCACGTCCGAGCCGCAGATGCCGACGGCATCGACCCGGACCACCACCTCGCCCGGCCCGGGCGGCGGCGGCTCGGGGATCTCCTGGAATTCCAGGCCGAAGGCGGCGGCGGTCTTGCGCAGGGCCAGCATCAGAAGGGCTCCGGATAGTGGCCGGCATAGAAGGAGATGGGCGGCTTGGCGTCCGGATCGGTCAGCATGTCGATCAGCACCGGATGCCGCGCCGCCAGCGCCGTCTTGAGGGCGCCGGGGATGTCGGCGCTGCGCTCCACCCGCACCCCCTCGACGCCGCAGGCGCGGGCGATGGCGGCGTGGTCCACGGCGGTGAAGTTCACCGCCTTGGTGTGCTCGCCGAATTTCACCTCCTCGGCATGCTTCTGGTAGCCGAGAATGCCGTTGTTCAGCACCAGCGTGACCACCGGCAGGTCGAGCCGCCGCAGCGTCTCCAGCTCGGCCCAGCTATGGCCGAAGCCGCCATCGCCGCAGAGGCAGACGACGCGCGCCTTGGAGCCCGCCTCCTCGGCGGCGATGCGGGCGCCGATCGCCATGGGCAGGCCCCAGCCGAGGCCGGCGATGCCGCGTGGCGTCAGGAAGCGCTGCCCGGGCCGCCGGGCGGTGAGGTAGTTGGCGATCCAGATCGAGGAATAGGAGGCGTCGGCGACGACGATATCCTCCGGCGCCAGCAGCGCATCCAGCTCCGCCATCAGCCGCTCCGGCCGGGGGAGGGGGGCGTCGCGGGTGGTGACGCCGGCGATGGTCTTCCGCCAGGCGGCGAGGCCGGCGGCGATCTCCGCCTCCAGCCCCGGCCGGGCCGCCTTGCGGGCGGCGAGGTCGCGCGCCGCCAGCGCCTCGGTCAGCGCGGCGAGGGTGAGCTTGGCGTCGCCCACCAGCCGCATCGCCTCGTAATTCCGGCCGACCTCCATCGGGTCCAGGTCGAGATGGATGAAGCGCGTCTCCGGCCCGAACAGCTTCCAGCTATCGGTGCCGTTCTGGTTGGTGCGGTTGCCGACCAGCAGCACCAGGTCGGCGCGGTCCACCATCGGCCGCAGCGCCTGGGTGCGGCTGCCCTGGCCCATGACATAGCCGATGACGCCGAGGGTGAGCGGATGCGTCTCGTCCGCCGCGCCCTTGCCCATGACGGTGGTGGCGAGCGGCAGATGCGCCCGCTCCTGCAGCGCCGCCAGCTCGCCCGCGGCATCCGAGAGATGCACGCCGCCGCCGGCGACGACCAGCGGATGCTTGGCCGCGGCCAGCGCATCGGCGGCGGCGGCGATGGCGGCCGGATCGGCCAGCACCCGATCCAGCGGCACCCGGCCGAGCGAGAGGGCGCGCGGGCGGAGCAGGGAGGAGAGGGGTGCCGCCCCCTCGGTCAGCAGGTCGGCCGGCACCAGCAGCACCGCCGGGCCGGGGCGGCCGGAGGCGGCGGCGGTGAAGGCCATGTCCACATAGTCGTCCAGCCGGTCGGCGCGGTCGATCCGCCGCACCCATTTGGCGACCGGGGCGAACATGCCGAGATGGTCGAGCTCCTGGAAGGCGTTGCGGTCGGTCGCGTCGCGCGTCACCTCCTGCACCAGGGCGAGGATCGGGATGCTGGCCTTCAGCGCCTCGGCCAGCGGCGCCACCAGCAGCGTCGCGGCCGGGCCGTTCTGGGCGGTGACGACGCCGACCTTGCGCGAGATGCGGGCATAGCCATCGGCCATGGTGCCGCCGGCATTCTCCTGCCGGTAGACCTTCTGGTCGATGCCGAGATGCGGGCTGGCCAGGTGGAAGGCGCTCGGCAGGCTCTGGCCGAAGGTGAGCGTCACGCCGTGGCGGCGGAAGGCCTCGGCGAGGCGGAAGGCGACGGTGGCGTTGCTGCTGTGCCCGGCATGGTCCGGCATGGCGTTCCCCTGAAGCGTTTGGCGCCAGCCTAGCACCGGCAGCCCCAGGGGGAACGGGGGTTATGGGAACGGGGGTATGGGAGCGGGGGGTGGGGAAGGGGGGCTACATCTCCGACCAGCGGCGCAGCAGGTTGTGGTAGCTGGCGGTGAGGGACAGCACGCTCGGATGGTCGTCCGGCAGGGCCTGCCGCAGGCCGATGATGGCCATGTCCATGTCGTAGAGGAAGGCGCGCTTGCCGTCGTCCTTCACCAGGGACTGGGTCCAGAAGAAGGAGGACCAGCGGCTGCCGCGGGTGATCGGGTTCACCCGGTGCAGGCTGGTGGCGGGATAGACCACGAGGTCGCCGGCCGGCAGCTTCACCGCATGCGAGCCGTAGGTGTCCTCGATCACCAGCTCGCCGCCCTCATAGGCCGCCGGATCGGTGAGGAAGAGGGTGGAGGAGACATCGGCGCGGATGCGGAAGCCGTTCGTCCCCGGCACGTAGCGGATGGCGTTGTCGACATGGGCATCGAATTTCATGCCCTCGTCGTAGCGGTTGAACATCGGCGGATAGACGCGGAGCGGCAGGGCCGCCGAGGTGAAGAGCGGCGCCCGGCCCAGCGCCCGCAGGATGATGTCGCCGAGCTCGCGGGCGGCGCGGCTGTCCTCCGGCACCTGAAGGTTGAACTTCGCCTTGGCCGACTGCTCGCCGGCGGTCTGCCGCCCATCCGCCCAGGCGGCGGCCTCGAGGACGCGGCGGCACTGCGCCACCTCCTCGGGGGAGAGCACCTGCGGGATCCGGATCAGCATCCCATCACCTCCGTATGCCCGCCGGCCATCCGGCGGGCTGTCCCGCCCTTAATACACGGCGGAGAGGCTGACGAGCACCGTGCGTCCAGCCGAAGGAATGGCGCGATTGCCGAAGAGCGAGTCGTAGTTCAGCTCGTTCGTCAGGTTGTAGCCGTTGACGGCCACGCGCCACTGCCGCCGCTCGCCGAAATTATGCGAGATCAACGCATCCAGGCTGAAATTCGCCGGCACTTCGGCGGTATTGGCCGCATTCAGATAGACCTGGCCGCGGTAGGTGATGCCGCCGCCCAGCGTGAACTGATAGGGCGTGTCGCGCAGCGCCTCGTAGGTCGTCCAGACCGCGGCCGCATGCTCCGGAACATACTGAACGCGCTTGCCGACATTGGCCGCGGTGCTCGACTTCGTCGTTTCGCTGTCCATGTGCGTGTAGTTGGCGGTGATCGCCCAATCGCGGGTGATGAGGCCGGTCACGCCGATCTCGATGCCCTGGTTGCGCTGCTCGTCGCCCGACTGGGTGATCGTGCCGGAGATGGGGTCCGCCACGAAGGCATTGCCCTTCTCGATGCGGTAGAGCGCGCCGTAGAG
The DNA here is from genome assembly GCF_013112485.1 of Roseicella sp. DB1501. Taxonomy (GTDB): domain Bacteria; phylum Pseudomonadota; class Alphaproteobacteria; order Acetobacterales; family Acetobacteraceae; genus Paracraurococcus. The sequence continues at coordinate 81,673 of NZ_JABFHG010000008.1, read as the reverse complement.
GCCGAGGCGGTTCTCGATCAGGCTGATCTTGGCGCCGAGCTCGTAGATGGTGTTGGTCTCGGGCGAGAGGCCGCTGTTGCCGGCCGTGAAGGTCGCCGGCAAGGTGGTGATGTAGGAACCGGGCGGGCTGTGGGAGGTGGCGTAGGAGAAGTAGTAGGTCTGGCTGCTCGTCGGCTCGTAGACCAGGCTGGCGCGCGGATCGGCGAAGGTGTCGTTCGAGGAGATGAGGGTCGTGGCCGCGCCGTTGCCGTAGGTCTTGTAGTCGATGTCGTAATTGCTGACCCGCACGCCGCCAATGACCGAGAGCTGCGGCGTCAGCCACATCCGCTCGATCAGGAAGCCCCCGATGTAGCGCTGGTCCGTCTCGCGCATATTGGCGCCGGTTGCCGCCACGATCCGGTAGATGCCGTTGGCGTGGCTTGGATTCACCAGGGTGTTGGTACGGGTCGCGTTGTAGGCATAGCCGGTGCGCTCGTCATGCTGCAGCCAGCCATCGAGCCCGAAGGTGGTCTCGTGCCGGAAGGGCCCGGTGGTGAAGCGCGCCACGGCGGTGGTGACATTCTGCACGCCCCAGGTTTCCTGGTGATAGGGCGAGATGCCGCCGCTGTAGGCCACGCGCGCCAAGGCCGATCTGGGCGAGAAGAACAGGGCGTTGCAGGTGGCGTCGCAGGTCGGGGGCGAGGTGGCGAAATCGCGCGTCACATAGCCGAAGCGCGTGTCGTTGGTCACGGTCAGCCAGTCATTCGGCACGTAGCGCAGCCGGGCGGTGACGCGGTCCGCCGTGACGTCGTCGCGGTCGAGGTCGATGCCGTACCAGTTCTTCCGGCTGAGCCCGTATTCCGTGGCCGGCCGGCTGACCGTCTGGCCCGGTGCGGTCACGATGGGCACGCCGTAGTCGGGAGTGCGTCGGTCCTCCAGATGAAGGTAATCGACGGTCAGGGTGGTGTTGGTGCCGAGCCCGAAGGCGATCGAGGGCGCGATGCCGAAGCGGCCGGAATCGACCTTATCGCGGTCCACCACCCCGTTGTAATTGCCCATCAGGTTCAGGCGGACGGCGGTGGTGCTGTCGATCTGCCGGTTGACGTCGATGGTGCCGCGGTAGAGCGGCCCCATGCCGCCGGTGAGGCTGCCGCCGTAGCTGTTGCCGAGGAAGGGCGTCTTGGTGTTGATGTTGATCGCGCCGCCGACATTGTTCTGGCCGAAGGTCGTGGCCGAGGGCCCCTTCAGCACCGCGATGCTGTCGAAATTAAAGGCGTCGCGCGTGTAGGAGCCGAAATCCTTCAGCCCGTCCACATAGACGTCGTTCTGCGCGTTGAAGCCGCGGATGCGGAACTGATCGCCGTTGACACCGCCATTGCCCTCGCCGATCGAGGAGGTGATGCCGGGGACGTTGCGCAGCGCCTGGTCGAGCGTCGTGACGTTCTGCTGCTCGAGGATCTCGCGCGGGATCACGTTGATGGTCTGCGGCGTCTCCTGCACCGTGCCCGGCAGGCGGCTCACGCCGGTGCCGCGCTGCAGGGTGTTCGCCGGCTCCTGCGCCTGGACGTCGAGGGTCGGCAAGGCGATGGTGGGAGAGGGGAACGGCGCTGCCGTCCCGGCCTGGGTTTGGGCCTGGGTTTGAGCCTGGGCCTGGGGTGCCACCTGTGCCGTCGCCACGTCGGAGATCGCCATGGCCAGCCCCATGCCGAGGGCACTCGGCGAAGCTCCGCACAGCAGCAGCGTCCGTCTCGACATTCCGTCCTCGCAATGCGCTTGATGCGAGTGACTATTAGTTGCAGTGCGAAATGTCGGCAATACGGCCCGGCGCCAGAATGCGTCTTTTTGTAACCCCTGTGACGATTGAGCGCCATGGCGCCCCGGCCGGCACGCGCAGCCCTGCCACTGACCCGCGGCCCCGGGGCGACGACCTTGGTTCCAGTGGCGTGCCGATCCGCCAGGGCGTTCTTCGCTCGTCCGCGTTCGCGGCAAATGCCCTAGCCTGTTGTTTCCGCAGCATCTTCACCCGATCAGGTGGTTCCACCTGATTGGGATCTGTTCTAGTGTCCTGATCGAGACGTCCTTCGGACGTCACTCTCAGGCCACCAGCCTTTGTATCCAGTGGCCTGCTTGTCCCTTTCGTCCGTGGGCAAAGCCCACCAACGTCAGGGGCAGGACACCAGAGTCGCCCCCCGATGTACCAGGCCCCGCCCATCCCGAGCGACGTCGTCTCCCTCGCCGACTACGAGCCCGCGGCGCGGCAGCGGATCAGTGCCCAGGCCGCCGCCTATGTCAACGGCGGCGCCGCCGACGAGCTGACCCTGCGCGCCAATCGCGACGCCTTCGACCGGCTGCGCCTGCAGAGCCGCGTCCTGGCCGCGATGCCCGAGCCGCAGACCCGCCTCACCCTGTTCGGCCAGGCGCTGGACTTCCCGATCCTGCTGGCGCCGGTCGCCTTCCAGCGGCTGGTGCATCCCGAGGGAGAGCTGGCCACGGCCTTCGGCGCCGCGGCGATCGGCGCGCCCATGGTCGTCAGCACCCAGGCGAGCCACGGCCTCGAGCAGATCGCCGGCGTGGCCAGGGCGCCGCTCTGGTTCCAGCTCTACGTGCAGCACGACCGCGGCTTCACCGAGGCGCTGCTCCGGCGCGCCGAGGCGGCGGGCTACCGGGCGATCGTCGTGACGGTGGATGCGCCGGTCAGCCTCCGCAACCGCGAGCAGCGCGCCGGCTTCCGCCTGCCGCCGGGCGTCGAGGCGGTGAATCTCCGCGGCCTGCCGCCAATGCCGCCGAACCGCGCCAGCCCGGCGGAGAGCGAGGTCTTCCGCGGCCTGCTGGATGGCGCCCCTACCTGGCAGGACATCGCCTGGCTGCGCGCCGCCACCAGGCTGCCGCTGCTCCTCAAGGGCATCATGGCGCCGGCGGATGCGGCGCGGGCGGTGGAGCTCGGGGTGGACGGCCTCATCGTCTCCAACCATGGCGGACGCAGCCTGGACACGCTGCCGGCCAGCATCGAGGCGCTGCCGCGGATCGCCGAGACCGTCGCCGGCCGGGTGCCCCTGCTGCTCGATGGCGGCATCCGGCGCGGCACCGACGTGCTGAAGGCGCTGGCCCTCGGCGCGCGGGCGGTGCTCATCGGCCGGCCTTATATCCACGCCCTGGCGGTGGGCGGGCCGGTCGGCGTGATCCACGCGCTGAAGATCCTGCGCACCGAGCTGGAGATCGCCATGGCGCTGACCGGGCGACCCGATCTGGACAGCATCGACCGATCGGTGCTGTGGGAGGGGTGAGGGGCGACGGATCACGCGCCCCGCGCCCTTGCCACCGACCGACCCGCCCTTGCCGGAGACCCGCTTGCCCGAGAACGAGCCCCGCCGCCGTCCCGACCTCATCGGCCTGATCGGACTCGCCGTGATCCTGGCGGTGCTGGGCGGCGCCTATCTGCTGTTCCCCTGGGTGCAGCGGACGATCAGCTACCAGGACTGCATCGCCTCGGGGCGGATCACCGGCTGCTGACGGGGCGCGATGCGCCCGCCGCCGTCGCGGAGGAGCGAGCGCGACGGCATCGCCGCTCCGCTACCGCGCCGGCGTCGCCTTCGCCTCCCCTTTCGCCTCCCCTCTGGCGCCATAGCTGATCCCCATCCCCGCCGAGGGATCGGCCTGGATGCCGTAGGAGGGGATCGGGTAGCGGATGCCGTTCTTCGCCAGGGCCTTCATGCCCTCCACCGCGCGCTGCAGGTCCTCGACCTTCAGCGCCATCAGCATCTCCTCGTCCGGCACGCCGCCATAGCGGCGCTCGGCGAAGCAGGGCAAGGAGAGGCTCGGCTCGCCGGTCGCCAGCGCCCGGCCCCAACTGTCGGCGCAGGCGGTCTCGCCCACGACCGACCAGGCGAATTTGCGGTAGTTCCGATACTGTAGCCCGTTGATGAGGATGATCATCTGCCCCGGCGTCGCATAGACCAGCACGATGTCCGGCGGGTCCAGCCGCCCGCTCTCCAGCGGGCTCACCACCAGCGCCTGGTAGCGGCCGAAGGGCACGCAATCGAGCGCCTGCTGCCGCGCCGCCGCGCTCTCGGCATCGCCGTGCCAGACGCCGACATAGCGCTCCCCGGTCTCGTCGCGCGGCGCGAGGCCGATCACGGCGCGGCACTGGTTGCCGACCAGGTCCTCGGCGGTGATGCCGACCGTCCAGCCGAGGCGCGAGGCCATGGAGACGATCTGGTCCGTGGTATGCACCGATTTCGGCCGCCGGATGCGCGGGATGGCCTGCATCTCCTCGACCGTGGCGAACAGCTTCATGCCGATGACCGTGGTCTTCAGCCGCAGCAGCGCGTTGAGATCGGCGAGCAGGCGCTGGGTGTCGTTCGGTGCCGTGGCCGACATGGGGGTCCTCCTGTCAGGCGCCTTGCATGGGGGCGCTACTCGATGCGCAGGTTGGCGGCGCGGATGACGCTGCCCCAGGTCTGCAGCCCGGCCTCGATCAGCGCCGCCATCTGCGCCGGGTCGCGGGTCCAGACCGTCGCGCCGGCGCGATGGATGCGCTCGGCCGTCTCCGGCGTGTTGGCGATGCCGATGATGGCGGCGGCGAGCCGGTCGCGGATCGCGGTCGGCAGCGCCGCCGGGCCGACGAAACCAAACCAGACATAGACTTCGACGCCGCGGAACCCCGCCTCGAGGAAGGTCGGCACGTCGGGCAGCGCCGGGTCGCGCTCTGCGCCGGTGACGCCGAGGGCGCGCATCCGCCCATCCTGCACATGCGGCAGCACGTTGGGCAGGTTGTCGATCGACATGGTGACGCGGCCGCCGAGCAGGTCGGCCAGGCCCGGCGCGCTGCCGCGATAGGGCACATGCGTCAGCTCGATGCCGGTGCGTGCCTTGAACAGCTCGGCCGCGAGATGCGGGCTGCTGCCGGCGCCGGAGCTGGCGAAGCTGAGCGCGCCCGGCTTTGCCTTCGCCGCCGCCACCAGCTCGGCCAGCGTGCGGTAGGGGCTGTCGGCGCGCACGACGAGCACGTTCATCACCCGCGCCACCGCGGCGATCGGGGTGAGGTCGCGGCGCGTGTCATAGCCGGTATTGGCGAAGAGGAAGGGGTTCATGCAGAGATTGGCGGTGTTGGCGACCACGATGGTCAGCCCGTCCGGCGCCGCCTGCGCCGTCGCCGCGATGGCGAGCGAGCCGCTGGCGCCCGGCCGGTTCTCCACCACCCCGGGCTGGCCGAGCACCTCCTGGAACCTCTCGCCGATCAGCCGGCCGAGCGCGTCGTTGATGGCGCCCGGCGTATAGGGGATGAGGATGCGCACCGGCCGCTCCGGCGACCAGGACGCCGCCCGAGCGGGTGTGATGAGGGCGGGTGTGATGAGGCCGGGTGTGATGAGGGCAGGCGCGGCGAGCAACGCCGGTCCGGCGAGCAGAAGACGGCGGGCGATGCTCATGTGGTGTCCTCCCGTGCCGGCCGCGGGCGCTCAGCCCTGGCGCAGGCGTTGCCGCAGCTCGAATTTCTGGATCTTGCCGGTGCTGGTCTTGGGCAGCGGGCCGAAGCTGACGCGCTTCGGCGCCTTGAAATGCGCCAGCCGCGCGCGGCACCAGGCGATCACCTCCGCCTCGGTCGGCGGCGGCCGGTCGGGGGCGGGGGTGACGAAGGCATGCGGCACCTCGCCCCATTTCTCGTCCGGCGCCGCGACCACCGCCGCCTCCATGATGGCGGGATGCGCGTAGAGCACCTCCTCCACCTCGAGGGTCGAGATGTTCTCGCCGCCGGAGATGACGATGTCCTTGGCGCGGTCCTTCACCTCGATATAGCCATCCGGGTGCAGCACGCCGAGATCGCCGGTATGGAACCAGCCGCCGGCCAAGGCGGCGGCATTGGCGGAGGGATTGTTCAGGTAGCCCTTCATCACCGTGTTGCCGCGCAGCATGATCTCGCCCAGCGTCGCGCCGTCGCGCGGTACCGGCGCCATGCTCTCCGGGTCGAGGACGGTAGCCTCCTCCAGCATCGGGTGGTTCACGCCCTGGCGCGCCATGAAGGCGGCCTTCTGCGGCAGCGGCATCTCGTCCAGCCCCGGCTGCCAGAGGCAGATGGTGGCCGGGCCGTAGCATTCCGTCAGGCCGTAGAGGTGCGTCACCGCGAAGCCCATCTCCTCCATCCGGGCGATGACGGGGGAGGGCGGCGCGGCGCCGCCGGTGGCGATCGCGACCGGCTGCGCCGGGCGGCGCTTCACTGCCTCAGGCGCATGGATGAGCATCGTCAGCACCACCGGCGCGGCGCACATATGGGTCACGCCATGCTCGGCGATGGCGGCGAAGATCGCCGCCGGCTCCACCCGCCGCAGGCAGACATGCGTGCCGCCCTGCAAGGTGACGGCCCAGGTATAGGTCCAGCCGTTGCAGTGGAACATCGGCAGCGTCCAGAGATAGACGCTCCGCGGCGAGAGGCCGAAGGCCAGCGCATTGCCGCAGGCGTTCAGATAGGCGCCGCGGTGATGCGTGACGACGCCCTTCGGGTCGCCCGTGGTGCCGGAGGTGTAGGAGAGAGCGATCGCCTCCCACTCGTCCTCGGGCATGCGGGCCGGCGCCGCCGGGTCGCCGCCGGCGAGGAAATCCTCATAGGCCGTGCCGCCCAGCCCCTTTCCATCCGGGTCCTCGCCACCCGGTCCTTCGGGATCGCGGATGTCGATGGCGGGCGGCGGCGCCGCCATTCCCGCCAGGGCGACGCGCGCCACGCCGGCGAACTCGCTGTCCACCAGCAGCAGCTTCGCCTTGCTATGGCGCAGGATGAAGCCGATGGAGGCGGCATCGAGCCGGATGTTGATGGTGAGCAGGACGGCGCCGGCCATCGGCACGCCGTAATGCGCCTCCAGCATCTCCGGGATGTTGGGCGCCAGCACCGCCACCACCTCGCCCGGGGCGATGCCGGCGCCGCGCAGCGCCGCGGCGAGGCGGCGGCTGCGCTCGGCCAGCGCCGCATAGGTCAGGCGCCGGCGCCCATGGATGACCGCGACGCGCTGCGGATAGATGCGCGCCGCCCGCTGCAGGAAGGAGATCGGCGAGAGCGGCACATGGTTGGCCGGCAATTGCGGCAGCGCGTTCGGACCCTCGTCCATCCTCGTCCCTCTCCCTCCCGTACCGTTCCTCGCCGTCAGCGGCCGAGCGCCTTCGGGGCGCTGACGCCGCAGCGCAGCCGGGTCAGCGCCAGCAGCGCCGCGGCGGTCGCCGCATGGCCCGGCGTGCCGGGGTCATGCGCGCCGGCACGGATGTCGCGGGCGAGGCGCATCAGCAGGTCCTCGGCCGCGCCTTCCGGTGCCCCCATGGCGGCGCGCAGCGCGGCGAGCGCCGGCGCCGGATCCACCTCGCCCTCGCGCCGGGCGATCGCCATGGCATTGGCCGCCATGCGGGCCTGGAAGCGCAGCGCCTCCGGCAGCGCCGGCAGCAGCTCGCGCAGCAGCACCTCGCGCGCCGTCTCCAGCAGGTTGGCGGCGTCCGGGCGTTCCAGCATGGCCGCCGCGGCCTCGGGATGCTCCGGCATCAGGCGATCCCCGTCATGCGCAGCACGTCCATCTCCAGCTCCGGCACGATATGGCTGGTCAGCGCCAGCTCCAGGCTGGTGTCGCCCTTGAGGTGCCGGCCGCCCTGGTCGGCAGCGACCACCGCCCAGCGGATCGTCGCCGCCAGCTCCCACCACAGCACCCGCTCATGCTGCACCGCGACCCCGCTCTCGGCGGCATAGGCGGCGTAGAAGGCCTCGCGCCGGCCGACGCCGCCGGCCTCGCGCGCCAGGGCGCCGAAGCGCCAGCAGGGGGCGCAGAACCAGCCGAGATCGGCATGGCGGTCGCCCCAGGCGGCGAATTCCCAGTCGAGCACCGCCGCGACCCGGTCGCCCTCGGCCATGTAATTGCCGGTGCGGAAGTCGTTGTGGTTCAGCACGATCTCGCCCGGCGGCGGGGCGCTGCGCTCGAGATGCCGCAGCCCCCATTCCAGCACCGGCCGCGGCGTGCCGGCGGCATCCAGCGTGGCGCGCTGCGCGGCGATAAAGGCGCGGTGCGCATCCTCGGGCGGGTCGCCGAGGAAGGGCAGGTCCGGCCGCGGCGGGCGGATGCGGTGGATATGCGCCAGCTCCCGCCCCAGCGCCTCGGCCAGCGCGTCGTCCTCGGCCAGGCGCACCAGACGGTGGCCGGCGGCGATGCCGCCGACGCGGCGCATGACGAAGAAGGGCGCGCCGGTCACCTCGCGCTCGGGGCAGCAGAAGAGCGGCTCCGGCACCGCGACGCCGGCGGCATGCGCCGCCTGCAACAGGGCGAATTCGGCGGTGCGGGGCAGGGAGACGGCGAGCACCGCGGCGTTGTCGGTGCGCAGCACCCAGCGCTCGGGCCCGCCGGCGCGCGTGACGTCGAGCGCCCAGTTCTGCTGCACCGCGCCGCCCGAGAGCAGCGCCATCTCGGTGATCGCGACCGGCGCGCCCGCCGCCTCGCTCAGCCAGGCGGCGAGGCGGCTGCGGGCCGGCTCATCCACGGCCGGCGCCCCAGGCGAAGAAGTCCTTGCCCTGGCGGCGGAGGAAGTTGGTCAGCACCATGCGGTGGACCTCGGAGGCGCCGTCGACCAGCCGCGCCTGCCGGGCATAGCGGTACATCCACTCCACCACCGTGTCCTTGGAATAGCCGCGGGCGCCGAGGAGCTGCAGCGAGGTGTCGACGGCGCGGTGCAGCGCATCGGCGACCACGACCTTGGCCATGGAGACCTCCTTGCGCGCCAGGCTGCCATTGTCGAGCAGCCAGGCGGCGCGCATGGTCAGCAGCCGGCCGATATCGAGCTCCATCGCCGCCTGGCCGATCATCTGCTGCACGCTCTCCTTCTCGATGAGCGTGGAGCCGAAGGCCTTGCGCACCTCGACCCGCGCCATGGCGATCTCGAGCGCGCGACGGCCCATGCCGGTCCAGCGCATGCAATGGGTGAGGCGCGCCGGGCCGAGGCGGATCTGGGTGGCGCGCAGCCCGTCGCCGAGCTTCATCAGCACGTTCTCGTCCGTGATCTCGAGCCCGTCATACTCGATCTCGCAATGCCCGCCATGCTCCTCCGGCCCCATGATCGGGATGCGGCGAATGATGCGCCAGCCCGGCTGGTCGGCATGGTAGAGGAAGGCGGTCAGCCCGTTGCGGTCGTCCTCGCCGGTGCGGGCGATGAGGATGAAGTGCTTCGCCTCGGCCGCGCCGGTGATGTAGTGCTTGCGGCCGCGGATCACCCAGCGGTCGCCTTGCCGCTCGGCCCGCGTATAGGTCATGGAGGGATCGCTGCCGCAGCCGTCGGGCTCGGTCATGACGAAGCTCGACTGCACCGCGCCGTCGATGATCGGCTGCAGCCAGCGCTCCTTCTGCGCCTCGGTGCCGACCATGTTCAGCAGGCGCATGTTGCCGTCGTCCGGCGCCGCGCCGTGGAAGACGACGGGGCCGAAGATGGAGCGGTTCATCTCCTCATAGCAGGCGGCGAGGCCGACCATGGACAACCCGCCGCCGCCGCGCTCCTGCGGCATGCCGAGCGCCCAGAGGCCCTGCCGCTTCGCCTCCGCCCGCAGCCGCTCCAGCAGGGGCCTGGCGATGTTCTCGTGCTCGTCATAGCTCGCGGGATCGGCTTCGAGCGGAATGATGCGCTCCTCGACGAAGGCGCGGATGCGCTGGCGGATCTCGTCGATCTCGGGCGGGAGGGCGAAGTCCATGGGCGGCGTCCTGACTCTCTGCGTTGGCCCGCCGCGGCCGCGCGCCGCAGGCGGGGAAGGCCGGATGGGCAGCGCAGGTGCCGGGCATCCTGTTGCCGACGCCACCTGTCGCCTCCCGTTGCCCTGCCGCGGCTCCGCCGCGGCAGGCTGTGACGTGCTTATGCCCTGAGGGGAATCGCGGAGACTATCAGAGTGGATTCACCGAGTGCCCGCCATCCACCACCAGCGCCGCGCCCGTCATATGCGCGCCGGCAGGCGAGGCGAGCAGCAGCAGCGCGCCCGAGAGATCGGCCGGCTGGCCGAGCCGGCGCTGCGGCACACGCCTGACCACCGCCTGCCCGGCCTCGGAGGCGAAGAAGTCGCGGTTGATCGGCGTCTCGACATAGCCGGGACAGAGCGCGTTCACCCGGATGTCGTGGCGCGCCAGCTCGACCGCCATCTGCTTCGTCAGCTGCACCAGCCCGGCCTTGGAGGCGGTGTAGCCCGCGACTCCCTGCAGGATGCGCAGCCCGCCGATGGAGGCGATGTTGACGATGGCCCCGCCGCGCCGCGCCGCCACCAGCCGCCGCGCCCCCTCCGTCGCCACCAGGAAGCAGCCGCGCAGGTTGACGTCGAGCACGCTGTCCCAGTCCGCCTCGGTCTGCTGCAGCACCGGCCGGGTGACGGCGATGCCGGCATTGTTGACGATGACGTCGCAAGGGGCGCCGAAGGCTGCCTCGGCGGCGTCGAAGGCGCGGCCCACCGCGGCGGCATCGGTGACGTCGAGCGGCACCGGCCTCGCGCGCGGGCCCAGCTCGGCCGCCAGGGCTTCGAGCGCCTCCACGCGGCGGGCGGCGAGGACAAGGTTCGCGCCGGCGGCGTGCAGCACGCGGGCGAAATGCACGCCGAGCGCGCCGGACGCGCCGGTGACGAGCGCGGTGCTGCCCGCGAGCGAGAAGATCTGTGCCGGATCGGTCATGTGCCTCGGGGCCTTCGGCGATGGCCGGGCCCCTGTTCCTCCCAGGGATGCTGTCGCCGGCAATTCACCATCCCCGGGCGGGGGCGGCAAGCGGTACCGGAGATCAGCGCCGCGCCGCCTCGCCCGCGACCTCGGCCTCCACCGCCGCCAGCAGCCGGGCCGGGAAATGCCGCGGGATGCGCTCGCCGATGAGCACGATGCGGCTGCGGCGCTCGCCGCCTGGCCAGGCCTCCAGCCAGTCCAGCGGATGCACCAGGTGCTGGATGGCGTGCAGCACCGCCGGCCGCTCCGGGCATTCGGCCAGCGCCACCAGCCCTTTCAGCCGCAGCAGGCGCGGTCCGGCATGCTCGGCGAGGCCCTGCAGCCAGAGCGTCAGCGCCAACGCCGGCAGCGGCGCCTCGCGCTCGATGGCGATGGCGCCCAGCCCCGGCGTGTGGCGTGCGACCGCATCCGCTTGCAGCGCGGCGAGCAGATCGGGCAGCTGCCCGGGCGGCGGGGCGGGCGCCAGCAGCCAACCGGGCTCCGCCGCGCCCTGCACCGCCGCGCGTAGCGGCGCGGTGGGGTTGAGCGCCCGGATCGCCGCCTCGGGCGGCGCGGCGAGGTCGGGCTTGGTCACCAGGATGCGGTCAGCGAGCATCACCTGCCGCCGCGCCTCCGGGTGGCGGGCGAGGGCCGCCTCGCCCTGCGCGGCATCGACCAGGGTGACGACGCCGGCCAGCGCATGCGTCGCGCCGAGCGCCGCATCCTGCATCAGCGCGTGCAGGATCGGCGCCGGGTCGGCGAGGCCCGAGGTCTCGACCAGCACCCGCGCATAGGCCGGCACCTCGCCGCTGGCGCGCTGCCGCGCCAGGTCGAGCAGGGTGCGGGCGAGGTCGTCCCGCGCCAGGCAGCAGAGGCAGCCGGTCGAGGCGCTGACGAAGCGCTCCTCGCTCACCGCGATGAGGTCGTGGTCGAGCGGCACCTCGCCGAATTCGTTGACGATGACGGCGCTGTCGGCCCAAACGGGGTCGCGCAGCACGCGGCGCAGCAGCGTCGACTTGCCGGCGCCGAGGAAGCCGGTGACGACGGTGACGGGGATCATGCCGGTCCTCACCCCTCGGGCCGCGCCACGCGCAGGCGGCGCGCCTCGCCGGTCTCGGCGCCGAGGGCGTTGCGCAGCGTCCGCAGCAGGCCGAGGACGGAGGTGCAGGGGCGCCGTTGGCCCTTCCCCTGCATCCCGGGGCGCTCCACCCACCAGCGCACCGGATGCTCGGCGGGGAGCGCCGGCGTCACGCGCAGCGCCGGGCCGAGGCGGAGGCCGTCCGCCTCGATCCGCACCCGCCCCTCGACCTCCCAGAGCGCCAGCGCATCGGCGAGGAGGTCGCGCAGCTCGGGCGGGGAGGGCGCGGCCACGGCGCCAGGGTCGGCAGGTCGCGTCACAAGGCTGGGGCGCGGCGGATCTCCTCCGGCACCTTCCGCGGCAGCCATTCGCCGCCGCGATCCTCGCCGCACCAGCGATCGCCCTCGACCACCACCTTGCCGCGCAGGATGGTCATGGCCGGCCAGGCGGCGACCTCGCGCCCCTCCCAGGGCGAGTAGTCGCTCTCATGCATCGCCTCGGCCCGCACGGTGCGGCGCAGCGCCGGATCGAGGATGCAGAGATCGGCATCCGAGCCCGGCGCGATGGCGCCCTTGCGCGGATAGAGGCCCATGATGCGCGCGGCATTGGTCGAGACGCGGTCGACGAACTGCCGGAGCGTGAAGCCGCGCTTCATCATCTCGGAATACATCAGCGCGACGCGCGGCTCGACGCCGGAATTGCCGCCGGTGGTGTCGTCGATGCGCTTGCCCTGGGTCTTCACCGAGAGGGAGCAGCAAAGCTCGTCGGTCGCGACGCAGCCGATGGTGCCGTCGAGCGCGCCGCGCCAGAGCTCGTCCTGGTCCGCCTGCGACTTCAGCGACGGATAAGTGTGGTAGACCTGCCCGTTGGGACGCTTGTAGTCCTCCTGCGTGTAGAGCATGTACTGGTGCAGGCTCTCGCCATAGATGGGCAGGCCGCGGGAGCGCGCCTCGCGGATCGCCCGCACGCCGTTCCCGGCCGAGACATGCATCATGTAGAGCGCCGTGCCGGGGACATGCTCGGCGAGGCGGATGACGCGGCGGAAGGAGAGGTCCTCCGAGAGGGTGTTGTGTACCTCCGCCATGTTCTCGAAGCTGGCGCGGTTCTCGCGGAACAGCCTGGCATACATGTGCATGACGATGTCGTTGTCCTCGGCATGGATGACGCCGAGGCCGCCCTTGCGGGACAGCACCTGGAAGACTTCCCAGATATCGCCGAAATCCACCATCCGGCCCTTGCGGCTCGGGGTGATGTCGGTGGTGAAGATCTTGACCGTGGCGTGCCCGGCCTCGATCGCCTCGCCGAGCTGCGCCGGCAGCTCGGGCGGCAGGTCGCCCTCCACCATGGTGTGCAGCGCCCAGTCGCAGGGGCAGCCATCCCCGCGCCAGGCGGCCATGCGCGCCTCGATGGCGGATTGCACCGTCTCGCCATGCGTCCAGCGGGTGAAGTCGATCAGCGTGGTGGTGCCGCCGAACAGCGCCGCCTTGCCGACGACGGAGGGGCCTTGGGTGAAAAGGGTCGGGCCGTCCGGCACCGGCATCGGCCAGAGGCAATGGGTGTGCGGGTCAATGCCGCCGGGCATGACGATCTTGCCGGCGGCGTCCACCCGCCGCGTGCCGGCGGCGAGCGGGAAGGCGCCGCGCGCCGCGACGGCCACCACCTTGCCGCCGGCGATCGCCACATCGGCCGGCCCCACCGCATGCGGCGTGACCACGCAATCCCCGCTGACGACCAGATCCACCATCGCCCCGTCCCCCGGCTGCGTGGCGATGCTGCGCCGGCGGGCGGGGCGGTGCAAGACGCGGCGCCCGCCCCGCGCAGCGACGCCGTGGGGAAGCCTACGCGATGCGTCGCCCGAGCTTCGCCGCATAGCGCTCGGCGAAGCGCGGCGCGACGGCGGGGTTGATGATGCGCGGCGGCATCAGCCCCTTCGCCGCATCGGCGAAGGCCAGCGCCGCGATGCGGGTGATGTTGGCCCGGCTCTCATGCGTCACGCCCGCCGTGTGCTGGGTGACGATGACATTCGCCATGTGCAGCAGCGGATGCTCGGGCGGCGGCGGCTCCTGCTCCCAGACATCGAGGCCGGCGCCGGCCAGGTGGCCGCTGCGCAGCGCCGCGTGCAGCGCCGGCTCGTCATGGATGTTGCCGCGGGCGGTGGTGACGAAGATCGCGCCCGGCTTCATGCGGGCGAAGCTCTCGCCGTTCAGCAGGTTGCGGCTCTCGGGCGAGAGCGGCAGGTGCAGGCTGACCACGTCGCTCTCGGCCAGCAGCTCCGGCATCTCCACCTTGCGGGCGCCGCGGGCGGCGATGGTCGCATCGTCCAGATAGGGGTCGCAGGCCAGCACCGGGCAGGAGAAGCCGAGCCGCACGATCTCGGCGACGCGGGTGCCGACATTGCCGATGCCGACCAGCCCGACGGTGCGGCCGCGCAGCTCGCGCCCCATCAGCGCGCTGCGGTCCCGCGCCCGGCCGGCCCGCATCGCCGCCCCGGCCTCGGGCATGCGCTTGAGCAGCGAGAGCATCATGCCGACGGCATGCTCGGCGACGCCCTCGGCATTGCCGCCGGCCTGGTTCACCAGCAGCACGCCGGCCTCGGTGCAGGCGCCGGGATCGACGGTGTCGTAACCGGCGCCGGTGCTGCCCACCATCAGCAGGTCGGGAAGCTGCCGCAGCAGGGCGGCGTTGACATGGAAGGGCTTCGGAAGCTCGTCACGCGAGGCCATGACGTAGTAGGCATCCACCCCCCGAAGCGCGTCGAGCACGGCCGATTCGGGCTGGTCGAGCGGGATGCGGACCACCTCCAGCTCCGGGTGCAGCGCCGCCGTCTCAAGGAAGGATGGGTGCGGCACATGCGACAGGTAGCCGACTCTGAAGCGGCGCGGATCGGGCACGGGACGGTTTCCTCGCTGGGACGGGTTTGGCCCCTTGTATCCCCTGCCTCCGGGGGCGGAAAGGCACCGGCCCCAGGAATCCGTTTCGCTCCTGCCGCGTTGCCCAGGGGTGAGTGCAGTGATTGAGCGCGGCGATGCTGGCGGACCGGTCGCATGACCGGCCCGGGGCTCCGAACGGGGCCCGCCGGTCGCGCCGTGAGGCGCGACGCGGCGAAGCCAGACGAACCGGAGATTCGCGCCCGGCGTCCGAGGGGCCGTTGATGTGATGCAGCGCGCCCTCCGCAGCCACCAGCAGCTCCTCGCCGGCGTGGTGGAGGCGATCGCGCGCGGCGAGACCGGCATCGCCGACATCCTGGCCGCGGTGACGCCGGGCGGCGGCAAGAGCCTGCTGCCGGTGATCGCCGCGGCGCGGCTGATGGCGGCCGGGATCGTCGAGCGGGTCTGCTGGATCGTGCCGCGCGACAGCCTGCGGCTGCAGGCGGAGGAGGCCTTCGCCGACCCGGCCTGGCAGGCGGCGCTCGGCCATGCCGTCTCGGTGCGGGCGGCGGAGAACGCGCCCGATCCCTGCCGCGGGCTGCAGGGCTGGATCACCACCTATCAGGGCGTCGCGGCGGCGCCGGCGCTGCATCTGGGGGAGATGCGGCGGCATCGCACGCTGCTCGTCGTCGACGAGGTGCACCACCTGCCGGCCGAGGCCGACCCCAACGCGCCGGAGGAGGCCGCCTGGTCGCGCGCCATCCTGCCGCTGCTCGAGACGGCGGCGGTGCGGCTGCTGCTCTCCGGCACGCTGGAGCGCGCGGATGGGCGGCCGATCCTCTGGCTGCCCTATCGCAAGGGGCCAGGGGGCAGGGGAGGCGGGCGGGCGAAGACGCGCGAGGTCGACCTCGCCGCGCCGGGCTTCGCCGTCATCGGCTACAGCCGCGCCCAGGCCCTGGCCGAGAAGGCGGTGCTGCCGGTCGATTTCGGGGCGCTCGACGGCGAGGCGGAATGGCTGGACGAGGAGCGCCGCCGCACCGGCCCACACCCGGTCTCCGGTCCGCCCGAGACCGGCCGCGCCGCCCTCTTCACCGCGCTGCGGACCGGCTTCGCGCGCGACCTGCTGCGCCGCGCCTTCGCCGCGACGCGCGACCTCAGGGCGGAGCGGCGCGCCCGGCTCGGCCTGCCGCCCGGCGAGACGGGGATGGGTCTCGGCAAGCTGCTGGTGGTGGCGCCGGACCAGGAGAATGCCCGGCGCTACCTCGATTGGCTGCGCGCCTGGCTGCCGCGCGACCAGGCGGAGAGCACGGCGCGCATCGCCACCTCCGACGAGCGCGACGCGCAGGAGGTGCTGGCCGCCTTCCGGCTGCGGCCGGAGCCCTCCGTGCTGGTCACCGTCGCCATGGCCTATGAGGGTCTGGATGCGCCGAGCGTCGCGGTCTGCGCGGCGCTGACGCATATCCGCTCCCGCGCCTGGCTGGAGCAGATGATCGCCCGCGCGACGCGGGTCGATTTCGCCGCCGGCCCCTATGAGAGCCAGCGCGCCGTGGTGCTGCATCCGGACGACCTGCTGTTCCGCCGCTTCCGCGAGCGGATCGAGCGCGAGCAGGGCACGCTGGCGCGGGAGAAGGTGCGGCGGCGGCAGGGGGAGCTGCCGATCGGGCCGGAATTCGCGCAGGAGCCGCCGATCATCCCGCTCGCCTCCAACGCCACCGCGCTGCACTGGCACCGGCTGGCGCCGGGGCCGGAATTCGCCGCCGCGCGGCCCGATCCGGAGGGCGCGGCGCCGGCGGTGCCGCCCTCGGCGCGGGAGCGGGAGCTGCGCTTCCGCATCAGCCAGGCGGTGGCGGCGCAGGTGCTGGAGGATGAGGGGGCGATGCAGGTGCCACGCCGGGCCGGCGCGCACCATGCCTATGCGGCGGCGCTGAAGCGGGTGATGGGCAAGGGGCGGGCGGAGATGTCGCTCGCCGAGCTGGAGGCGACGCTCGCCTGGCTGGAGCGCAACCGCATCGGCGAACACCTGCACCTGCTCGCGGGCGATCCGCGCTATGGCTGGACGGTGCGGCAGCGCCGCTTCGACTTCAACACGGGGCGCTGACCGCGCCCTTAGGCCATGGGCGCAAACCTCCGCTTTGCCTGGGCCTTCGCGGCATAAGTCGCGGGCCCCGTTCGGGGGCCTCGGACCGGGCAGGCGACCGGTCCGTTGGCACTAGCCCAAATCGCGCGCGAAGCCGATCACCGCCGCGGCGGTGGCCGCCGGCTGCTCGGGCAGCAGCGCATGGCCGCAATCGGGGATGACGGCGAGGCTGACGCGCGGGCCGAGCGCCGCGCGCAGCTCGGCCTCGGTCGGCACGGGGGCAATGACATCCTCGGCCGCCGCGACATAGAGCGTCGGGTGCCGCTCGGCGACGCGGCGCCAGCGGTCGTCCGTCGCCGCCGTCGCGGCGCGCTGCATGCGGGCGACCGGCGGATGCCAGCCGGCGAGCCAGACCCGCGCGTCATGGCGGGGCGCGAAATAGCCGCGCTGCAGATGCGCCAGCCGCTCCGCCTCGCTCAGCGCCGGGTCGAAGCTGCCATCGATGGTGGCGCGGATCGCCGGATCGGTATTGGCGGCGATGGAGGCGGCGAGCAGCGCGACGCCCCGCACCCGCTCCGGCTGCCGGGCGGAGAGCGCCCGCGCCACCCAATTGCCGAAGGCATGCCCGGCGACGAGGGCTGGCGCCGCGGTCTCGGCCGCCAGCACGGCAGCGGCATCCTCGGCGAGGTCGTAGAGCGTCAGCCCGGTCATCGGCCCGGCCGAGCCGCCGATGCCGCGTGGCTCCGGGCAGAGCACGCGGAAGCCGGCGGCGGCGATGCGGGGCGCCACCCCGGCGAAATCCTCGGCGCCGCGGCCGAGGGAGGCGAGGAGCAGCACCGCCGGGCCGGCGCCCGTCGCGGCATAGGCGATGCGGGCCTCCCCGTGCTGCACCGCATGGACCTCCATGGCGTCCCCCTCCCTCGCTGCTGTGCCGCCGCCGGATCCGCGATAGGGTGGCGGGAAAGGGAGGTCGACGCCATGGAGGATGCTGGACCGAACGGCCCGATGGTGGCCGAGGCGCCGCGCCGTTTCGCCGCCTGGCCGGAGGGGGTGGAGCCGGCGGTGCCGATCCCGGGCTATGGCAACACCTTCACCCATACGCCGGCGCAGCCGCCGATCCGCCGCCCGCCGATGCGGACCGAGGTGACCGGGCCGCTCGAGCTCTGGCGCAAGCTGCCCTGCGGCGACGACAACCTCGCCGTCCTCGCGCCCGGCCGCATGGCGCAGGGACAGCTCATCCATATCGGCGGGCGGGTGCTCGACGAGGATGGCCGGCCGGTGCCGGGCGCGGTGGTCGAGCTCTGGCAGGCCAACGCCGCCGGCCGCTACTTCCACCCGAACGACCAGCGCGACGCGCCGCTCGACCCGGACTTCATCGGCAATGGCCGCATCCGCACCGATGCGGAGGGGCGCTACGGCTTCCACACCATCCGGCCGGGCGCCTATCCGGTGCCGGCGCCGGGCGCCTGGTGGCGGCCGCCGCATGTGCATTTCTCGGTGCTTGGCCCGGCGACGCTGTCGCGGCTGGTGACGCAGATGTACTTCCCCGGCGACCCGCTGAACCCGCTCGACCGCATCTTCATGTCGGTGCCCGATGCGGCGGCGCGGGAGCGGCTGGTGGCGCGGCCGATCCCGCCGGAGGAGGTCGGCCTCGGCTGGCTCGGCTACCGCCACGACATCGTGCTGCGCGGCCGCGCCGCGACGCCGGTGCAGCCGTGACGGGGGGAGGCGGCGCCGTGGCGATCCCGATCTCGCAGCACACCATCGGCCCCTTCTTCCCGCAGACCTTCTTCCGGAAGGGCGACAACGACCTGACGCGGCTGACGGCGGAGGCGCCGCCGACGCGGCGCGGCGAGCCCATCCTGCTGCGCGGCCGGGTGCTGCGCGAGGGCGGCGTGCCCTGCGTCAACGCCATCCTGGAGGCCTGGCAGGCGGATGCCGGCGGCCGCTTCCGCCATCCGGCCGATCCCGAGGCAAGGCGGGCCGATCCGGATTTCTGCGGCTGGGGGCGCGCCTGGACCGATGCCGAGGGGCGCTACGAATTCCGCACCATCCTGCCCGGCGGCTTCGAGGAACCGGCGGGGCCGCGGGCGCCGCATATCAACCTGCTGATCATGGCCTCCGGCCTGATGCGCCCCCTGGCCACGACGCTGTTCTTCCCGGATTTCACCGCGGCGAACGCCGCGGACCCGGTGCTGGCGCTGGTGCCGCCGGCGAGGCGGGCGCGGCTGGTCGCGGCCGCGACCGGCGAGGCGGAGGGGCGGCGCATCTTCCAGCTCGACCTCCGTCTGCGCGGGAGCGCCGAGGAGGAAACGCCCTTCTTCGTCGAATAGCGGAAAGGATCCGGGCCGTCTCACTCGGCGAGACGGCCCGGATCGCGCTCCGTCGCGGCAGAAGCGGGCAGCCATTCGAAAATCCCACAAGTCTCACTTTTTGACACTTGCGCACCGGTTGAAAAACATTGATACGCCACTACACTAAAAAGTGAGCAGGACGCTTTCAGATGCCCACCATCCTCGGCACCAGCAGCAACGACACGCTCAACTACAGCACCAGCCGCGAGAACCTGAAGATCAACGGTCTCGGCGGCAACGACACCGTCCATGGCGGCCTCGGCAACGACACCCTCTACGGCGCCACTGGCAACGACAAGCTCTACGGCGGCATCGGCGACAACTACATGGAAGGCGGCCTCGGCAGCGACACCATCGTCGGCGGCACCGGCAGCGACATCATCGTCGGCGGCGGCGGCAACGACATGCTCTATGCCGGCACCGGCCACGACGTCTTCCGCTTCGCCCCCAACGACACGACCTGGACCGCCGACAAGGGCAGCGACACCATCATCGGCTTCAAGGGCCTCGGCTCCGGCGGCCAGGGCGACATCATCGAGTTCCTCAACTACGGCCCCGACGCCCATCTCGAATACGTCGGCAGCTCCGCCAAGGTCGTCGGCCTGCAATACTACGCCGTCTACGCCACGCCGGGCACCGAGGAGGTCAACCGCGTCGACGTCATCGCCATCAAGCTCGATGCCGCCACCGCAGCCGCCGGCAGAACCCTCGCCGAGGGCGACTACGTCTTCCATTCCTGAGACGGCAGGGGAAGCAAGGATAGGCGGCGGCGCCCGCGTTCAGCCCTCGGGTGTCGCCGGCGCGGAGGCGCCTGGCCACCGCGCCCGGCGGACGTGATCCCCGTCCGGAGGCCTGTCACGGCGGACCGGCCCCAGGATGGAGCCGGTCCGCCGTTCCCAATCGCACCGCGCAAGTTGCGGCAAGCTGCTGGACCATGATCCGCTCACCCGGCGTCGCGGACCATGGTCCAGGCCGTTGTTCGATCGCGTGATTCAGCTTTCCGGCGAGTCCACCTCAAGCGATCACGCTCTAAATCGGCGTGCCGCCGGCCTGCACCCCATCGACCCGCAGGATCTCGACCTGCGGCGGCGCGGTCAGGATCTCGCTGAAGGCGTGCATCCAGTCCTGCGGCGCCGTCTCGCCGCCGCGCTGCCGCAACCCTTCCAACTGGTCGAGGCTGGTCAGCGCCACCTCGAATTGCAGCGCGGGATCGCCCTGGCCGCGGGTGAGCGGCACCAGCAGCCGCGCCTGCAGCCCGGCCTTGCCGGCGGCCGCGACCTCCCGCCGGATGAAGTCCATAGCGCGCTGCCGGTGCACGGGCAGCACGTCGTAGGAGAAGCGGGCGAGATACATGCGCGCTAGTCTCCCTCGAGGGTGAAGCCAGCCTTCAGCGAGACCTGGGTGTACTCGATCTTGCCGGCATCGCCGACCACGCCGCGGATCTGCGTCACCTCGAACCAGCGCAGATGGCGAACCGTTTCGCCGGCGCGGCCGATGGCGGTGCGGATGGCGCCGTCGACTCCTTCCTTCGAGGAGCCCACCAGCTCGACCACCTTGTAGACATGCTCCGTCATGGGCGGTTCCCTCCGCTGCGCCGCAGCATGCGCTGCCGTTCCGCAGTGCCCATGAAGCGCCGTCCATGCGCATCGGTTTCCCGCCGAGTCGCTGCTGCAACGCGGAAACGAAAAGCCCGATCCGCTGTTGTGACCCACCGGAGATCGAGGGGCCCCTTTTCATGGCTGGGAAGACGGATGCTGGCGCGGCGCGGCCGGTCCATCGGATGCGGATCAGGGAAGGCTCGCCCTTCCCGCTGGGGGCGACTTGGGATGGTCTCGGGGTCAATTTCGCCCTGTTCTCCGCCCATGCGACGAAGGTGGAGCTGTGCCTGTTCGACGATGCGGGGGAGACGGAGCTCGAGCGGCTGGAACTACCCGAATATACGGACGAGGTCTGGCACGGCTACCTGCCCGAGGCGCGTCCCGGCACCATCTACGCCTATCGCGTACACGGCCCCTATGAGCCGGAGGCAGGGCACCGCTTCAACCCGAACAAGCTGCTGCTCGACCCCTATGCCCGCGCCATCATCGGCGAGCTGAAATGGGGGCCGGAGATCTTCGGCTACGTGCTCGAGAGCGAGGACGACACCACCTTCGACGAGCGCGACAGCGCGCCGATGATGCCGAAATGCCGCGTCATCGATCCGGCCTTCACCTGGGGGCGCGAGCGCAGCCCGGCCGTGCCCTGGGACCGCACCATCTTCTACGAGACCCATGTGAAGGGCTTCACCAAGCTCCGCACCGACCTGCCGGAGGAGATCCGCGGCACCTATGCCGGCCTCGCCTCGCCGGACGTGGTGGATTACCTGCGCGGCCTCGGCGTCACCTCCGTCGAGCTGCTGCCCATCCACAGCTTCGTCAATGACGGACCGCTGCTCGACAAGGGGCTGACGAATTACTGGGGCTACAACAGCCTCAGCTTCTTCGCCCCGGCCCGCCGCTACGCCCGCAACCAGCCCTTCGCCTTCGCCGAGTTCAAGGAAATGGTGGCCCGGCTGCACGATGCCGGGCTCGAGGTCATCCTTGACGTGGTCTACAACCATACTGCCGAGGGCAATGAGCGCGGGCCGACCCTGTCCTTCAAGGGCATCGACAATGCCAGCTACTACCGGCTGCTGCCCGACCAGAAGCGCTACTATATCAACGACACCGGCACCGGGAACACGGTGAACCTGTCGCATCCGCGGGTGCTGCAGATGGTCACCGACAGCCTGCGCTTCTGGGCGACCGAGATGCGGGTGGACGGCTTTCGCTTCGACCTCGCCACCATCCTCGGCCGCGAGCCCTATGGCTTCGACGAGGGCGGCGGCTTCCTCGATTCCTGCCGGCAGGACCCGGTGCTCTCCCGCGTCAAGCTGATCGCCGAGCCGTGGGATTGCGGTCCCGGCGGCTATCAGGTGGGCGGCTTCCCGCCGGGCTGGGCGGAATGGAACGACCGCTTCCGCGACACCGTCCGCGCCTTCTGGAAGGGCGACGAGGGCCAGGCGGCCGAGCTTGCCGCGCGCCTCACCGCCTCGGGCGACAAGTTCGACCGCCGCGGGCGCAAGCCCTGGGCCAGCGTGAACTTCATCGCGGCGCATGACGGCTTCACGCTGAACGACCTCGTCTCCTACAACGACAAGCACAACGAGGCGAATGGCGAGGACAACCGCGACGGCCATTCGCACAACCTCTCCTGGAACCACGGCGTCGAGGGGCCGACCGACGATCCGGAGATCATCGCGCTGCGCGAGCGGCAGAAGCGCAACATGCTGGCGACGCTGCTGCTCTCCCAGGGCACGCCGATGATCCTGGCGGGCGACGAGTTCGGCCGCACCCAGAAGGGCAACAACAACACCTACTGCCAGGACAACGAGCTGAACTGGGTCGACTGGCAGGCGATCGACGAAAACGGACGAACCCTCGTGGCCTTTGCCCGCAAGCTGATCGCGCTGCGGCAGAACTTCCCCGTGCTGCGCCGCGGCCGCTTCCTCACCGGCAAGCTGAACGAGGCGGCCGGGGTGAAGGACGCGACCTGGCTGACCCCCGCTGGCACGGAAATGGAGGCCGAGCACTGGGACGATCCCAACACCCGCTGCTTCGGCCTGCTGCTCGACGGCCGCGCCCAGGCCACCGGCATCCGCCGGCCATCGGGCGACGCGACGCTGCTGCTGGTGATGAACGCGCATCACGACGTGGTGGAGTTTTCCCTGCCGGAGCCGCCAAAGGGGCAGCGCTGGCAGCTGCTGATCGACACCAACCGCCCCGAGCTGGAGGAGCCGGAGCCCTTCGAATTCGGCCATCCCTACATGGTCACCGGGCGCTCCTTCCTGCTCTTCCTGCTGCGGCCGGAGCGGGGCGGCGGCGGCATCCTCGCCACGGCGCGGCTCGCGTTGCTCGCCGGCGCCGCGCCGCCGCCGCTGCCGAAGGAGGGGGGCTGAGGCAAGGGCCGGGCGGCGGCGCATGTTCGCGGGCTTCGAGCCGCTGCTCGTCCCGACCGGGGAGACCACCATCTTCCTGCGTCGCGGCGGCGAGGGCCCGCCGCTGCTCCTGCTGCACGGCTTCCCCGAGACCCATCTGATGTGGCGCGACGTCGCGCCGCTGCTGGCGCGCCGCTTCACCGTGGTCTGCGCCGATCTGCGCGGCTATGGCCGGAGCGGCTGCCCGCCTTCGGCACCCGACCATGCGCCCTATGCGAAGGACGCCATGGCGCGGGACATGGTCGCGGCCATGGCGCAGCTCGGCTTCCCGTGCTTCGGCCTCGCCGGGCATGACCGCGGTGGCAGGGTGGCCTACCGGCTCGCGCTCGACCATCCGGCGCGGGTCTCGCGCCTCGCCGCGCTCGACATCATCCCGACCGAGGAGGCCTGGGCGCGGGCCGAGGCGCGCTTCGCGCTCGGCTACTGGCTCTGGTCGCTGCTGGCCCAGCCGGCGCCGCTGCCCGAGCGTCTGATCGGGGCCTCGCCCGAGGCCGTGATCGACGTCGCCCTCGACGGTTGGGGCTCCGCGCCCGCCGCCTTCGATGGCGCGCTGCGCCGCGCCTATGCCCAAGCGCTGCGCGACCCGGCGCATCTGCACGCGATCTGCGAGGAGTACCGCGCCGCCGCCACGCTCGACCGCCAACAGGATGCGGCGGACCACCGGGCGGGGCGCCGCATCGCCTGTCCGGTGCTCGTGCTCTGGAGCGGATCCGGGCCCCTCGGCGCCTGGTACGAGACTGCGGGCGGCCCGCTCGATCTGTGGCGGGGCTGGGCCAGGGAGGTGGAGGGCGGCCCCGTTGCGGCCGGGCATTTCTTCCCCGAGGAGCAGCCGGCGGAGACGGCGGCGGCGCTCGCCCGCTTCTTCGGGGCGGCCGCCTGATGACCGCGCGACACGGCCGCCGTTGCCATCGGGCCCGGCGCGGGATACCGCATGCAGCATCATGATCCGGCGGCCCTGAATTGACCCTCGACCAGGGCTTCGCCTTCGCCATCCTCGCCGCCGCGCTCGGCCTCTTCGCCTGGGGGCGGATCGCCTATGACGTGGTGGCCATGCTGGCGCTGCTGGCCGGCATCCTCACCGGCATCGTCCCGGCCAAGGAGGCCTTCCTCGGCTTCGGCGACGACATCGTCGTCATCGTCGCAGGCGCCCTGGTGGTCAGCGCCGCCGTCGCCCGCTCCGGCGTGGTGGAAAGCGCCATGCGGCCGCTGCTGCCGCATCTCGGCACGGTCCGCACCCAGGTGCCGGTGCTGGTGGCGGCGGTGATGCTGGCCTCGGTCTTCACCAAGAACATCGGCGCGCTGGCGCTGTTCATGCCGGTCGCGCTGCAGCTCGCCCGGCGCAGCGGCACCTCGCCCTCGGCGCTGCTGATGCCGATGGCCTTCGCCTCGCTGCTCGGTGGGCTGGTCACGCTCATCGGCACCTCGCCCAACATCATCGTCGCCCGGGTCCGCGCCGACCTGCTCGGCACACCCTTCGGCATGTTCGACTACGCGCCGGTCGGCATCGCCGTGGCGCTGGCCGGCCTCGTCTTCCTCACCTTCGGCTGGCGGCTGCTGCCGCAGGGCCGCCGGGCGCAGGCCTCGATGGAGGCGGCGATCGCCCTGCCGAGCTATACGACCGAGGCGGAGCTGCCCGAGGCCAGTCCCATCGCCGGCAAGGACATCGCCGCGCTGGAGAGGCTGGCCGATGGCGAGGTGACGGTGGCGGCGCTGCTGCGCGACGGCCGGAGGCGGGAATCGCCGGGCGGGACTTGCGAATTGCAGGCCGGCGACCGGCTGATCCTGGCCGGCGAGCCGGAGGCGCTGGAGGCGCTGGTCGCCCGGGCGAAGCTCACCCTGGCCGGGGAGGAGCATGCCGTCGAGGCCGAGCCGGAGGCCGAGCGCGCCGTGGTCGAGGGCGTGATCACCGCCGAATCGCCGCTGCGACGCTCGACCCCGGCCGCGGCGCGGCTCGCCGAGCGCTTCGGCGTCAACCTGCTGGCCGTCAGCCGCCGCGGCGAGCGGATCGCCGAGCGGCTGAACCATCTCCGGCTCCGCGCCGGCGACGTGCTGATCCTGAAGGGCGAGGCGGGGCGGCTGCCCGACACCCTCGCCACGCTGCGCATCCTGCCGCTGACCGAGCGGGCGCTCGCCCTCGGCCAGAGCCGGCGCAGCCTGCTGCCGATCCTGGTGCTCAGCCTCGCCATGGCGGTGGTGGCGCTGAACCTGGTGCCGGTCGCCGTCGCCTTCTTCGCCGCTTCGGTGATCCTGCTGCTGCTGCGCGCCCTGACCCCGGCCGAGGCCTATGAGGCGGTGGACTGGCCGGTGATCGTGCTGCTCGGCGCGCTGATCCCGGTCTCGGAGGCGGTGCGGCGGACCGGCGGCACGGACCTGCTCGCCGGCTGGCTCGCCGTCGCGGTGGAGCCGCTGCCGCCGCTCGGCGCGCTCGGGCTGATGATGGTCACCGCTATGGCGGTGACGCCCTTCCTCAACAACGCGGCGACGGTGCTGATGATGGGCCCGATCGCGGCCAGCCTCGCCGGCCGGCTGGAGCTCAGCCCCGATCCCTTCCTGATGGCGGTCGCGCTCGGCTCGGCCTGCGACTTCCTCACCCCGATCGGCCACCAGTGCAACACGCTGGTGATGGGGCCGGGCGGCTATCGCTTCGGCGATTACTGGCGGCTCGGCCTGCCACTCTCCTGCATCGTGCTGCTGGTGGGCGTGCCGATGATCGCGCTGGTCTGGCCGCTGCGGCCGGGGTGAGCGCCGCTACCGGGCGAGCAACGGCCGCAGCGCCTCGGTCACGCCGCTGAGGACGATCTGCACGCCGATGCAGAGCATCAGGAAGGCGGCCAGCCGGGTCAGGATGCGCGCCCGCGACTGGCCGAGCAGCCCGACCAGCGCATCGGCCGAGCGGTAGGCGAGCCAGACCAGGCCCGCCACGGCAAGGGCGGCGAGGGAGAGGCCGGCGGCGAAGGGCGCCACCTCCGCCCAGCCGCCCCCGGGGCTGCCCACCGGGCGGTTGGCGCCGAGCGCGACGGCGACCGAGATCGAGCCCGGCCCGGTGGTGAAGGGCATGGTCAGGGGGAAGAAGGCGATGTCGCCGGGCGGCTCGCCCTCGGCCTTGCTGGCCTGGTCCTGCTTGCGCTCCTCCGTCCGCTCCGGCGCGGCCAGCATGTCCCAGGCGCGCACCGCCACCACCAGCCCGCCGGCGATGCGCAGCGCGGCGAGGCTGATGCCGAAGAAGCCGAGCACATAGGCGCCGGTCCAGAGCGCGCTGAGCAGCACCACCGCCGAATAGGCGGCGATCCGCGCGGCGAGGCGCACCCGGTCGGCATGCCGCAGCCGGGCCGTGACATCGGCATAGATGAGCGCGGCGGCGATCGGGTTGACGATGGAGAACAGGGCCGGGAAGGCGAGCAGGAAGCTCTCCGTCGCGGCGCTCAGCTCCCGCATGGCGCCGGCGCGGGCCCGGGCTTCGGCCCTGGCGGTGATGGATGGCCCGGCAAACAGGCTGCTCCCTGGCGGCCGCGGGCCCTGCGGCTGGGGCGGCCCCGGCGCGACGGCGCGGGCTGCCCCGCAGCGATGCCAGGGTCGCGCGGCGGAGGCAAGGCGCCGGGGGAGGGGGAGGCGCCTCGACCCGCCGCGCGCCACGTGGCACTCCGGGGCATGCGCGCCACCCTGCATCCCCGCCTGCTGCACGGCCGGACCGGCGATCCCGGCCTCTGGCTGGAGGCGCTGCACCAGGGCGAGGCGATCCTGTTCGATTGCGGCGACCTCTCCGGCCTGGCGCCGCGGCAATTGCTGCGCACCGGCCTGCTCGGCGTCTCGCATGCGCATATGGACCACTGGGCGGATTTTGACCGGCTGCTGCGGCTGCTGATCGGGCGGGAGAGGGTGGTGCAGGTGGTCGGGCCGGCGGGCTTCGCGGCGCGGCTCTGGCACCGGCTGCAGGCCTATACCTGGAACCTCGTCGACCGCATCGCGCCGGTCCTCGCCTTCGAGGTGACGGAGGTGACGGCGGGCCCGCTCTGGCCGCGCCGCCGTTTCCGGCTGCAGAGCGGCTTCCGGCCGGAGGCGCTGCCGCCGCAGCCCGCCGCGGCGGACGGCACGGTGCTGACGCTCGGCGCGCTCCGCCTGCAGGCGGCGGTGCTGGACCACGGCACGCCCTCGCTCGGCTTCGCCGTGTCGGAGGCGATGCACATCAATGTCTGGCGCACGCGGCTCGAGGCGCGCGGCCTGCCGGTCGGTCCCTGGCTAACGCGGTTGAAGCAGGCGGTGCGGGAGGGGGCGCCGGCAGAGACGCCGATCGCCGTCGCAGCGCCCGGAGAGGTATCGGGGCGCGCGGCCACCACCCTGCCGCTCGGCGCACTCCGCGACTTGGTCGAGGTCACGCCCGGCCAGCGCCTCGCCTATCTCACCGATTTCGCCGACACCCCGGCCAACCGCGCCGCCGCCATCGCTCTCGCGCGGGAGGCCGACATCCTCTTCATCGAGGCGCCCTTCGCCGCCGCGGATGCCGCGCATGCCCGCGACCGCCGCCACCTGACGACGCAGGCCGCCGGCGAGATCGCTCGCGCCGCCGGGGCGAAGCGGATCGAGCCCTTCCACCTCTCGCCGCGCTACGAGGATGGCGAGGCACGGCTGCTGGCCGAGGTGGCGGCGGCGGCAGGACGGCCCTTGGCCTGAGACCTGCGGACCGGTCTCCAGCCCGGTCCGTGGACATGGGACCGGCGGAACGATGGCCTGACCAGCGCGCGGCGCCGCGTTGACAGTGCGGCGCCGCGCGCCGCAGCCTTGCCGGGTCCAGGATGCGCCGGCGCAGAATCGGCGCGAGCAAGCGAGCGGGAGGAATGCCATGTCCCTGCCAAGGCGGAGCCTGCTGCGCGCGGGCGGTGCAGTGCTGGCCGCGCCGGCCATCGCCCGGGCGGCCCTGCCGCAGGGCGTGGTCCGCGTGCTGGTCGGCTTCCCGCCGGGCGGTGGCACCGATGTGATGGGCCGCGCCATCGCCGAGGCGCTGCGGCGGCGCGGCGCGCTGCGGAACGTCGTCATCGAGAACCGCGCCGGGGCGAGCGGCACCGTCGCCTGCGAGGCGCTGAAATACGCGCCGCCGGACGGCACGACGCTGCTCTTCGCGCCCAGCGCCTCGACCGTGCAGCCGGTGCTCACCTTCCGCAAGCTGCCCTTCGATCCGCGCACCGATTTCGCGCCCGTCACCCTGACCGGCACGGTGCAGACCTGCTGGGTGCTCTCGCCGAGCCTGCCCTTCAGCCGCTTCGAGGATTACGTCGCCTGGGTGAAGGCGGATGGCCGGCGCGGCAGCTTCGGCAGCACGGCGCTCGGCTCCTCGACGCATTTCTTCGGCCTGCAGCTCGGCGGCGCCTTCGGCGTGCCGCTCGAGCCGGTCGGCTATCGCGGCGCCGCGCCGGTGATCGCCGATCTCACCGCCGGGCATATCGCGGCCGGCTGCGGCGGCGTCTCGGATTTCCTGACCTTCCACCGCGACGGCAAGCTGCGGATCGTCCTCACCTCCGGCCCCCGGCGTGGCGCGACGACGCCCGATATCCCGACCATCGCCGAGCTCGGCCATCCCGACCAGGCAAGCTTCGGCTTCTACGCCTTCTATGCCCCGGCCGGCACGCCGGCGCCGGTGGTCGCGGCGCTCCGCGACGAGCTCGCGGCGGCGACGATGGAAGCGGAGGCGAGGGCGCAGCTGCTGGCCATCGGGCTGGAGCCGGAGGTCTCGACGCCGGCCGAGCTCGGGCGGATCCTGGCCGAGGACATCGAGCGCTGGCGGCCGGTGGTGGAGAAGAGCGGCTTCAAGGTGGACTGATGGTTCCCCAGGACATCGCTGCGCGCCGTCCTGGGAGGCCCGTGCTTCGCCGCGGGCCCGGGAGGCGGGGCTCCCGGCCCCGCAGGCCCCGCTATCGCCAGGGCTCCACCAGCACCTTGCAATGGCGCTCCGGGCTGGCGAGGTCGCGGAAGGCCTGCCGCACGCTATTGAGTCCGACGCGGCCGGTGATCAGCGGCGCCACCTCGATGCGGCCGGCGTCCATATGGCCGAGCGTCGCGGCGAATTCCTCCGGCGTGTAGCCCAGGACGAACTGCATCCCGAGCTGCTTGACGATGCCGAAGAAGGGCTCGAACCGGTCCGGCTCCATGCAGACGCCGACGACGATGATGCGCGCCCCGGCCGGCGCCAGCTCGAAGAGCTGCTGCAGGATGCCGGGGATGCCGACGCATTCGAAGATCGCCACCGGCCGGCGCCGCGGCGACAGGCCGAGGAGCTGGGCGTAGCGGCTGCCGTCGAATTCCTCCGGGGTGATCGCCTGCTCCAGCCGCGCCGCCACCGCCTCCCGCGCCGGGTCCAGCACGATATCGGCGCCCATGCGCGCGGCCAGCGCCCGCCGGGCCGGCGAGACATCGCTGGCGATCACCGGCGCCACGCCCTTCAGCTTCAGCGCGGCGATGACCGCGAGGCCGATGGGGCCGCAGCCGATGACCAGCCCGGCCTCCTCGGCGGTCACCCGTCCATGCTCCACCGCATGCAGCCCGACCGCCATCGGCTCGACCAGCGCCGCATGCTCGGGCGGCATGCCGGCGGGGAGCGGCAGCAGCATCCGCTCCGCAAGCGGCAGGTATTCGGCGAAGGCGCCGGGCATGTCCGGGTTGTAGCCGATGCCCTCCACCCGACCGTCGAGGATGGTCAGGGGCACGGAGGTGACGAGGCTGCCGGGGGCGAAGCGGCCCTCGGTGCCGGGGCCGTTGGCGACGACCTCGCCGACGAATTCATGGCCGAAGACGATGTCGCGGTCGCGGCTCATGGCGAAGCGGCCGCCGGAACGGCGCGCGACATCGACGAAGGCATCGGTCTGCGTCGCCGCATGCAGGTCGGAGCCGCAGATGCCGCAGGCGCGGGTGCGGACCAGCACCTGGCCCTCGGCCAGGACCGGGTCGGGGATGGAGCCGACGATGAAATCGCCCTGGCGGAAGATGGCGGCGCGCATGCGGGGGGTCCTCCGGTTTTCGGCTACAGCGGATTGCGTTCAAGATTGAATGCCGCTCCGCTGTAGCCTGTTGTCTGCAGGGCAGAGTCGCGCGTCCGGGCGTTCGCGCCCTCCCGCGATCTGCTCTGGACCATGATCCGCTCACACAGGGTCGCGGATCATGGTCCAGGCCGTTGTTTGATCGCGTGAGTCACGCTTTCGGTGAGTCCACCTCAAGCGATCACGCTCTAGCCTATGGTTGACCGGCGATCTGCGGAAGCGCCCCGCTTGCGCCGCCGGCCCGGGCGGGCCACCTCCTGCCCCCTGGCCGGAGAGGAGCGGGGCGATGGCACCGAAGGACGCCGAGACGTTGCGCGGCGAGATCATCGCCCTCGAGACGGCGCTCGCCGCCGCTTTCGGCGAGATCGCGGTGCTGCGCGCCGCGGTCGAGGGCGGCGGCACGGCGACGGCGCTGCGCTCGATGGAGGAAATGGCGGCGCAGCTCGAGGCCTCGGTGCTGCGCGGCGTGGTCGGCGCCGAGCAGGCCGGGCGCGACGCCGCCGCGGCCGGCTTCGAGCAGCGCATGGAGCTCATCGTCCATGCGCTGCGCAACGCCATCGCCTTCCGCAGCAGCGAGGGCGGCGGCTGAGGGCGAGAAACATACCAACGGACCGGTCGCTCGACCGGTCCGAGGCCCCGAACGGGGTCCGCGCCTTATGGCGGAAGCCAAGCAAGCCGGAGGCTTGCGCCCGGCGTCTGAGGGCGAGAAACATACCAACGGACCGGTCGCTCGACCGGTCCGAGGCCCCGAACGGAGCCCGCGCCTTATGGCGCGAAGCCAAGCAAGCCGGAGGCTTGCGCCCGGCGTCTGAGGGCCAAAAACATCAAGCCTTCACGAAGGGGCAGCCGCCCGCCTGCAGCGGCCGGAAGGCCTCCTCGGGCGAGACGGTCTCGAGCAGCGTCAGCACGTCGTGCCGCTCGCGGCTCTCGGCCGGGGTCTTCACCTGCATCAGATAGGCCGGGTGCAGCTTGCGGCCATCCTCGCGGATGCGGCCGGGGCCGAAGCAGTCGTCATCGGTCGGCATCGCCTTCATGCGGGCGACGACCGCGCCGCCATCCGCCTTCGCCGCCGGGAGGCCCATATCGGCCACCGCCTTCAGGTAGTGCAGCGTCTGGGCGTAGATCCCGGCATTGGCCATGTTCGGCCAGAGCTCGGGCGTCTTCGGCTTCACCCGCGCATTGAAGGCGCGCGTGCGGTCGTTGAGGTTCCAGTAATAGGCCTGGGTGGTCATCAGCTTCTGCGCCACCTCGAGGCCGAGCACGCGCACATCCGTGTCGTAGGTCAGCAGGCTGACGATCGTCATCGAGCGGTTCAGGCCGAACTCATGCGCCTGCTTGATGCAGTTCTGCATGTCGGCGCCGGCATTGCCGAGGGCCAGCACCTTGGCGCCGGAGGCCTTCGCCCGCAGCAGCAGCGAGGAGAAGTCGGTGGTGGCGGGGAAGGGGTAGAAGGCGCTGCCGAGCACCTTGCCGCCCTGCGCCTCGACCACGGCGGAGGCGTCCTTCACCAGCTGCTGGCCGAAGGAGTAGTCGGCCGCGACGAAGAACCAGCTCGTCCCGCCGCGCCGCACCACCGCGGTGCCGCTCGAATGGGCAAGCATGTAGGTGTCCCAGGTCCAGTGCACCGTGTTGGGCGAGCACTGCTTGCCGGTCAGCTCGGTGGTGCCGGGGCCGGAGAGCAGCAGCGGCTTGTTCTTCTCCCGGGCCACGGCCGAGACGGCGAGCGAGGTGGCCGAGGTGTTCACGTCGAGCAGCGCGTCGACGCCCTCGCGGTCGAACCATTGCCGGGCGATGGTGACGGCGTTGTCCGCCTTGTCGAAATGCTGGCCGAGCAGGATCTCGACATCCCAGCCGCGGCCGGCGACGTCGAAATCCTCCAGCGCCTGCTGCGCGCAGGCCATGGAGGGCCGGTTCAGGTCGGCATAGGGGCCGGCGAGGTCGGTGATGATGCCGAGCTTCAGCTTCGGGCGGGCACCGCCGCCGGTCTGCGCATGGGCGCGGGCGATGCTGCCGCCGGCCGCCGCGCCGAGGCTCGCGGCGAGCGTCTGGCGCCGGGTGAGGGCCATGGAGTTTCTCCGTCTTGTCCTGGACGGAGACAGCCTAGGCCAGATCCTGGGCGCTGCCGATGGCGCTTCTGCCGGCCGGGCGCGAGGCACTCACCTCACGGATGCGCGAGCGATGAGGGGTGAAGCAGGGGGCGGCGACGGAGGCCGCCGCCCCCCCTTCGCCCGCCCTCAGGCCAGCTCGGGCAGCCGGTCGAGCAGCTTGTCCAGCGTGATCGGGTAGTCGCGGACGCGCAGGCCGGTCGCGTTGTAGACCGCATTCGCCACCGCCGCGCCGACGCCGCAGATGCCGAGCTCGCCGACGCCCTTGGCCTTCATGGGCGAGGAGATCGGGTCCGTCTCATCGAGGAAGATCACCTCCTGATGCGGGATGTCGGCATGCACCGGCACCTCGTAGCCGGCGAGGTCGTGGTTGACGAAGAAGCCGTGGCGCTTGTCCACCGCCAGCTCCTCCATCAGCGCCGCCCCCACGCCCATGGTCATGGCGCCGATCACCTGGCTGCGCGCCGATTTGGGGTTGAGGATGCGCCCGGCCGCGCAGACGGCCAGCATCCGCCGCACCCGCGTCTCGCCGGTCGCGGCATGCACCGCGACCTCGACGAAATGCCCGGCGAAGGTGGATTGCTGGTACCGCTCGGCGAGATCGCCGTATTCCATCTGGTCTTCCGCCGTCAGCCCCGCCTCGCCGGCGGCCTGGCCGAGCGGCACGCTCCGGTTGCCGGCGCGGACCTGCCCGCCCTCGAACCGCGCCTCCGCCGAGTTGAAGCCGAGCCGGCGCGCCACCGCCTCGCGCAGCTTCACGCAGGCCGCGTAGACGCCGGCGGTGGAACTGTTGCCGCCGAACTGGCCGCCCGAGCCCGAGGAGACCGGGAAGTCCGAATCGCCCAGCCGCACCGTCACCTTCTCCAGCGGCAGGCCCATCATCTCCGCCGCGGTCTGGGCGATGATGGTGTAGCTGCCGGTGCCGATATCGGTCATGTCCGTCTCGACCGTCACGGCGCCGTTGCCGTGCAGCCGCACCCGCGCGCCCGACTTCATCACCAGGTTGTTCCGGAAGCCGGCGGCCATGCCGAGGCCGACCAGCCACTGCCCCTCCCGGCGCTGGCCCGGCGTCGCGCTGCGCCGGTTCCAGCCGAAGCGCTCGGCGCCGATCCGCAGGCATTGCACGAGCTGGCGCTGGGAGAAGGGCCGCTCCGCATGTTCGGGATCGACCTGGGTGTCGTTGACGATGCGGAAGTCGATCGGGTCCATCCCGAGCCGCTCCGCCATCTCGTCCATCGCCATCTCGAGCGCCATCAGGCCGGGCGCCTCGCCCGGCGCGCGCATGGAATTGCCCTCGGGCAGGTCGAGGACGGCGAGCCGCAGCGCGGTGAGGCGGTTGGCTCCGGCATAGAGCAGCCTGGTCTGCGAGACCGCCGTCTCCGGCTGCCCCTCCGGCAGGTCGCCCGAGAGGCTCTCATGCGCGATGGCGGTGATCCGGCCGTCCCGCCCCGCGCCGATGCGGATGCGCTGGATCGTCGCCGGCCGGTGCGTGGTGTTGTTGGCGATCAGCGGCCGGGTGAGGGCGAGCTTCACCGACCGCCCGGCGGCCTTCGCGCCCAGCGCCGCCAGCACGGCATCGGCGCGCAGGAACAGCTTCCCGCCGAAGCCGCCGCCGATGTAGGGCGAATCGAACCGGACATTCTCCGCCGGGATGCCGAGGGTCTTGGCCAGGTCGCGCCTGCCCCAGGCGATCATCTGGCTGGAGGTCCAGACGGTGAGCTTCTCCCCCTCCCAGGCCGC
This sequence comes from Roseicella sp. DB1501, assembly GCF_013112485.1. Taxonomy (GTDB): domain Bacteria; phylum Pseudomonadota; class Alphaproteobacteria; order Acetobacterales; family Acetobacteraceae; genus Paracraurococcus. Next base: position 47,757 of record NZ_JABFHG010000008.1, on the reverse strand, counting down.
GATGGTGGCGTGCGGCTCCATCATCGCATGGCTCTCGTCCGGCGTGCTGTAGGTCTCGTCCAGCGTCACCGCCGCCTGGGCGAAGGCGCCCTCGAAATCGCCGGTGCGGTCCTCCTGCGGCGCGCCGCTGCCCTCGCCGCTATCGGCCGAGGCGAGCTGCGCCTTGGGCGCCTCGGCGGCGAGGTCGAAGCGGCCGGGCTCGCGGACATAGCGCGTCCGGATCATGGCCGCGGCGTCGCGCGCCTGCTCGAAGCTCTCGGCCACGACGACCGCGATCGCCTGGTGGTAGTGCTGGATCTCGGCGCCGCCGAAGAGGAAGGCGGTGTTCATCTCCCCCTTCCCGAGCCGCGGCATGTCGAGCGTCGTCACCACGGCGATGACGCCCGGCGCCGCCTTCGCGGCGGCCGTGTCCATGGCGGCGACGCGGCCCTTGCCGATGCCGGCGCCGAGCACGTAGCCATAGGCCTGGTCGCGGGCGACGTCGTGGCGCTCATAGGCGTAGGGCGCCGTCCCCGTGGTCTTGAGCGGACCGTCGATGCGGTCCACCGGCTGGCCGACGACCCGCAGCTGATCGATCGGGTTGCTGGTGGCGGGGGTGTCGAATTTCATGGCTCAGCCCCTTGCCTCGGCCAGGACCGAGGCGAGCGTCCGCTCCGCCAGGGTCAGCTTGAACGCATTCTCATGGGTTGGCCGCGCGCCATCGAGGATGGCCGCCATGGCCCGCTTCGCGCCCCGCGGCAGCTCCGCCTCGGCGGCCTCGACGCGCCAGGGCCGATGCGCCACGCCGCCCAGCGCGACCCGGCCGCTGCCGTCCCGCTGCACCACCGCCGCCACCGAGACGAGGGCGAAGGCGTAGGAGGCGCGGTCGCGCACCTTGCGGTAGGCGTGATGCCCGCCGAGCGGCGGCGGCAGGGTCACCGCGGTGATGAGCTCGCCCGCCTCGAGCGCCGTCTCGACATGCGGCGTCTCGCCGGGCAGGCGGTGGAACTCGGCGATCGGGATGCGGCGCGTCGCGCCGTCCGCCCGCACCGTCTCCACCACCGCGTCGAGCGCGCGCATGGCCACCGCCATGTCGCTCGGATGGGTGGCGATGCAGGCCTCGCTCGCGCCGATCACCGCGAGTTGCCGGGTCACGCCGCCGATCGCCGCGCAGCCGCTGCCGGGCTGGCGTTTGTTGCAGGGCTGCGCGGTGTCGTAGAAATACGGGCAGCGGGTGCGCTGCAGGAGGTTGCCGGCCGTCGTCGCCTTGTTCCGCAGCTGCCCCGAGGCGCCCGCCAGCAGGGCGCGGGCCAGCACGCCGTAGTCGTGCCGCACGCGCGCGTCGGCGGCGAGATCGGTGTTGCGGACCAGCGCGCCGATGCGCAGCCCGCCCTCCGGCGTGGGTTCGATCCGGTCGAGGCCGAGGCGGTTGACGTCGATCAGATGCGCCGGCGTCTCGATCTGCAGCTTCATGAGGTCGAGCAGGTTGGTGCCGCCGGCGATGAACCTGGCGCCCGGCTGGCGAGACGCGGCTCTGGCGGCATCGGCGGGGCTGGCGGCCCGCTCATAGGTGAAGGGCCTCATGCCGGCCTCCCGGCGACCTCGGTGATCGCCTCGACGATGTTGGAATAGGCGCCGCAGCGGCAGATGTTGCCGCTCATGCGCTCGCGGATCTCCTCGGCGGTGAGCTGGGGCGCCGCGGTCAGGTCGGCGGTCACATGGCTCGGGATGCCGGCCTCGATCTCCTGCAGCGTGGCGACCGAGGCGCAGATCTGGCCCGGCGTGCAGTAGCCGCATTGGTAGCCGTCATGCTTGACGAAGGCGGCCTGCATCGGATGCAGGGCGTCCGGGCGGCCCAGCCCCTCGATGGTGGTGACCGCCTCGCCGTCATGCATCACGGCCAGGGTCAGGCAGGAATAGATCCGCCGCCCCTCCACCATCACCGTGCAGGCGCCGCACTGGCCGTGGTCGCAGCCCTTCTTGCTGCCGGTCAGCTGCAGCTGCTCGCGCAGCGCGTCGAGCAGCGTGGTGCGCGGATCGAGTTCGAGGCTGCGCTCCTCGCCATTCACGCGCAGAGTTACTCTCGACATCGCTGGTGCTCCCGGTCTGGTGGCCTGGTCGGCGGCGGGCGCGGCCTGGGCGCCCGCCTGGCTTGGCGGCGTGGCCGTTGTCGCCGCGGCCGTCGCCACCAGGGCGCGTCGGCTCAAGGAGAGCTGGCTGGAACCACGCATGGGTCACGTTCCTTCGACTTGAGTCAGCACACCGCCAGTCGCGCGGTGCCGTGACGCAGCGTGACAACGGCGCGCGGGCGGGGGGCGTTCGATCGGCCGTCAGGACGAGGCGGCGCGGAGGCGCGGCGCGCGGGCGAACATCGGCGTCAGGGCAGGGAAGCGAACCGCGGCGGCGGGGACGGGTTCAGCCGGTCGGCGGTGATCCGCGGCGGCGTCGTGCTCGCTCTGCGGCGCCGATCCGCCAGCCGAAGCCGGGCGGCGGCGGGCGCGCGGCGCCAGGCGGCGGGATCATCGCCGGACGCGCCAAGTCGCTGTTTTTCCAAGGAGAACCGCCGCCGGTTGGGCTTACCGTGCCGGAAGGGCGGTTTGGCTGGGGGACCTGGATTCGAACCAAGGCTGCCGGAGTCAGAATCCGGAGTTCTACCGCTAAACTATCCCCCAAGCGGGCCCGGCACGCCTCTCGGCGGCGGGGCGGCTCTGCTAACACTTCACCCCGGCCTCCGCAACACCCCCGGCCGTCGAAACCGCTTGCCCGGCTCCCCACATTCCGGGACGATGACCGGCGAAGCGACGCCGGAGCGACGCAAGCGAGGAGATGGGCCAGCAAGGCCCGGGCCATGCCAGACGATACCGCCACATTCGGGACATTGGGCTTGCCCCTGCCGGTGGACTCCGCTCCCGAGCGGCCGGCCGGCGCCGCGGCCCGATGTGGCGGCTTCAGCGCCCCGACCTATGCCGCCCTCGATCTCGGCACCAACAACTGCCGCCTGCTCGTCGGCGCGCCGGCCGGCGGCGGCTTCCGGGTGGTGGACAGCTTCAGCCGCATCGTCCGCCTCGGCGAGGGGCTGGCCGCGACCGGCCGCCTCTCCGAGGCCGCCATGGACCGCGCCATCGCCGCCCTCGCCGCCTGCGCCGAGAAGCTGGCGCGCCGGCCGGTCCGGCATTTCCAGGCGGTCGCCACCGAGGCCTGCCGCCGCGCCGGCAACGGCCCCGCCTTCCTCGCCCGCGTCGAGGCCGAGACCGGCCTCCGCCCGCGCATCATCTCGGCCCGCGAGGAGGCCGAGCTGGCGATGGAATCCTGCTCGCCGCTGCTCGAGCAGCAGGACCGCCGGGCGCTGCTCTTCGATATCGGCGGCGGCAGCACCGAGATCGCCTGGATCCGCGTGCCGGCCGCCGGCCTGCATTGCGGCCAAGCCCCGGCCGAGTTGATCGGCTACGTCTCCATGCCGCTCGGCGTCGTCACCCTGGCCGAGCGGGCCGGCGCCTCCTGCTTCACCGAGGAAGGCTTCGGCGCCGTGGTGGAGGAGGTGGCCGAGCATCTCCGCCGCTTCGACCGCGTGCATTGCATTGGCCAGGAGATCCGCGCCGGCGGCGTGCGGCTGATCGGCACCAGCGGCACGGTGACGACGCTGGCCGGCGTGGCGCTGGCCCTGCCGCGCTACCGCCGGCCGCTGGTCGATGGCCGGGTGCTGGACATCGAGGTGGCGGACCAGGCGCTGGGCGATCTCTTCGCCCTCGGCCGCGCCGGGCTGGCGGCGCATCCCTGCGTCGGGCCGGACCGGGTGGATTTCGTGCTGCCCGGCTGCGCCGTCTATGCCGCCATCCGCCGCGTCTGGCCGGTGCCGACCCTGACCGTCGCCGATCGAGGGCTGCGCGAGGGGATGTTGCTGCGGATGATGCGGGCGCAGCGCCAGCCCTGGCGCGACCACCGGCCGGCCCTGGCGCGCCGCCACGGCCCCTGATTTCACGGGATGGCGATGAAGGGACCCCCGACCGCCGGCCGCGGCGTCAGCACGCGGCTGCGCAGCGCCAAGGGCCGCAGCACCGCCAGCCAGAAATGGCTCGAGCGCCAGTTGAACGACCCCTATGTCCGCGCCGCCCAGGCGGCCGGCTACCGCTCCCGCGCCGCCTTCAAGCTCACCGAGATCGACGACCGCATCCGGCTGCTCCGCCCCGGGGCGCGGGTGGTCGATCTCGGCGCCGCGCCGGGCGGCTGGACGCAGGTGGCGCTGCAGCGCATCGGCCCGACCGGCCGCGTGGTGGCGCTCGACCTGCTGGCGATGGACCCGCTGCCGGGCGCCATCGTGCTGCAGGGCGACTTCCAGGAGGCGGCGGCGGAGCGCGCGGTGCTCGAGGCGCTGGCCGGCCCGGCCGACCTCGTCCTCTCCGACATGGCGCCCAACACCACCGGCCATGGCGCGACCGACCATCTCCGCATCATGGCGCTGGCCGAGCTGGCGCTCGACTTCGCGCTCAAGGTGCTGGCGCCCGGCGGCGGCTTCGTCGCCAAGGTGTTCCAGGGCGGCAGCGAGAAGGGGCTCCTCGACCTGCTGAAGCGGCATTTCGCCGCGGTGCGGCACGTCAAGCCGCCGGCCAGCCGCAAGGGAAGCAGCGAGCTCTACGTCGTCGCCACCGGCTTCCGCGCCGTGGCGTGATATCGACGGACCGGTCCCTTGACCGGTCCGAGGCCCCGAACGGGGCCCGCCGCAAGTGCAGCGAAGGCCCAGGCAAACCGGAGGCTTGCGCCCGGCGCCTGAGGCACACGAAGGTGAAACCTCCGTGCGCTTGGCATGACCCGCGCCCCGTGCACGGCGCCGATGCGCGGCGCCAGGTCCGTCGCCGCTTGCCGCGGCGCGGCGGTTGGGTTTATGGGGGGCCGCCAAGGCTGCGGATCGTGCCGCTTCGCCACTGGCGCGATCCTCGCCTCCCGATGCTGGGCGCCGCCGCGACGATCGCGCCCGAGTGCGAAAGGTCCCGCATGGCCCCCGAATCCCTCCCGGATACCCCCCTTGGCGCCGCATTGGGCCCCAAGGGCCGCCGCAGCATGGTCATCGAGGAAGCCTATGCCTTCGACGACGTGCTGCTGGTCCCCGCCTATTCCGCGGTGCTGCCGCATCAGACCGACACGCGCACGCGGATGACGCGCGAGATCGCGCTGAACATCCCCCTCGTCGCCGCCGCCATGGATACGGTGACGGAGGCGCCGATGGCCATCGCCATGGCCCAGGCCGGCGGCATCGGCGTCATCCACAAGAACATGACGCCGGAGGAGCAGGCGGCGCAGGTCCGGCGGGTGAAGAAGTTCGAGAGCGGCATGGTGGTGAACCCGGTCACCATCCATCCCGACCAGACCCTGGCGGATGTGCGCGCCCTGCAGGAGCAGCACCGCATCAGCGGCATCCCGGTGGTCGAGCGCGGCAAGAACGGCGAGGCCGGCCGCCTGGTCGGCATCATCACCAACCGCGACGTCCGCTTCGCCTCCGACCCGGCGACGCGGGTCTACGAGCTGATGACACGCGACAACCTGGTGACCGCGCCGGCCGAGGTGACGCCCGACGAGGCGCGCGCCCTGCTGCACCGCCACCGCATCGAGAAGCTGCTGGTCACCGACGAGGCGGGGCGCTGCGTCGGCCTCATCACCGTCAAGGACATGGACAAGGCGCAGGCCAACCCGAACGCGGTGAAGGACGCGCTCGGCCGGCTGCGCGTCGCCGCCGCGACCGGCGTCGGCGAGGACGGCATCCGCCGGGTGGAGGCGCTGATCGCGGCCGAGGTCGATGTCGTCGTGGTCGATACCGCGCATGGCCATTCCGGTGGCGTGCTGGCGGCGATCGAGCGCATCAAGCGGATGTCGAACGCGGTGCAGGTGGTCGCCGGCAACGTGGCGACGCCGGAAGGGGTGGAGGCGCTGATCGCCGCCGGGGCGGATGCGGTGAAGATCGGCATCGGCCCGGGCTCGATCTGCACCACCCGCATCGTCGCCGGCGTCGGCGTGCCGCAGCTCACCGCGGTGCTGGAGAGCGCGGCGGCGGCGCGGGCGCATGGCGTGCCGGCCATCGCCGATGGCGGCATCCGCACCTCGGGCGACATCGCCAAGGCGGTGGCCGCCGGGGCGGATTGCGTGATGATGGGCAGCCTCTTCGCCGGCACCGACGAGGCGCCGGGCGAGGTCTTCCTCTATCAGGGGCGCAGCTACAAATCCTATCGCGGCATGGGCTCGCTCGGCGCCATGGCCCGCGGCTCGGCCGACCGCTACTTCCAGCAGGAGGTGCAGGACACGCTGAAGCTGGTGCCGGAGGGGATCGAGGGACGGGTCGGCTACAAGGGCCCGGTCGGCGCGGTGGTGCACCAGCTCGTCGGCGGGCTGCGGGCCGCCATGGGCTATACCGGCAACGCCACCATCGCCGAGATGCAGACCAACGCCCGCTTCCGCCGCATCACCGGCGCCGGGTTGCGGGAGAGCCATGTGCATGACGTGGCGATCACCCGCGAGGCGCCAAATTACCGGCTGGAAGGGTAATCTTGATCCCCACGACGTCGCTGCGCGACGCCGCGGGGCCCCCCTGATTCGCCTTGAGCCTCGGATGCGTCACAGCCTGCCGCGGCCAAGCCGCGGCAGGGCAACGGGTGGCGCGAGGCGGGGCTGTGCGCCAAAGCGCTGTCCCCGCCCTTGCCGGATCGTATACTTTCCACCCTCGGGTGGAGGCGCCGTGGCATGGACAGGCAGGAACACCGCTTCGTCGTGGCATCTGCGGACCAGGCCGGCGCGGGCCAGGCGGCCGAGGCGCTCGCCGACCGGCTGCGGGAGGTCGAGGGCGTCCTCGATGCTGATCGCGGCAAGGCGGATGCCGACAGCATGGATCTCGGATCGGTGGTGACGGTGCTCGCCAGCTCCGGCGCGGCGGTCGCCATCGCCCAGGGCATCGCCGCCTGGCTGCGCAACCGCCGGCAGGCCACCCTCACCATCGAGCGCGATGGCCGGACGGGCAGCCTCAAGGCCAAGGTGGAGGGCATCGACGCCGCCGCCGCCCTCCGGATCACCGAGCTCGTCCGCGGCTGAGCGCCCGGCATGCGCGCCGCGCCGCCCCGGCCCGGCCCGCGGCTGCTCGACCGCGAGGCGACGGCGGCCATCGTCTTCGGCGCGCATGACTGGACCGAGGCGGGGCTCGGCCGCGCGCCCTCCTTCCTCCGCTCGGCCAAGGGCGTGCTCGGCTACCTGATCGACAGCGCCGGCCTCGGCCTCGACCCGACCCTGGTGATCGACCTGTTCGACGACACCGGCTCGGCCAACGACCAGCTCGCGCGCATCCGCGACAGCCTCGATGTCCTGCTGCGGGACCGCCGCGAGGAGGGCCGGCCGGTCGCGGACCTGCTCGTCTACTATGTCGGGCACGGGCATACCGACGAGCAAAACCACCTGGCGCTGCTGGTCCGCCGCAGCCGCCGCGGCATGGAGGCGGAGACCGGCATCAAGGCGCCGGACCTAGCGCGGGTGCTGCGGGTCGCGGCGCCGCAGCAGCGCCGGCTGGTCGTGCTCGATTGCTGCTTCTCGGAGGCGGCGGCGCGGGACTTCATGGGCCAGTCGGGCGGGCTGGACCAGGCGGTGGCGGCGACGGCGGCGAAGGATCTCGGCGAGGAGGAGCCGCGCCGGGGCTCGCTGCTGCTCTGCTCGAGCCCGGTGGGGGAGGTGTCCATCGGGCCGCCGCGGGCGACGCGCACCCTCTTCAGCGGCGCCGTGCTCGACGTGCTGCGGCTGGGGGCGGAGGGACATCCGCCTGTGCTCTCCTTCGCCGCGCTGCGGGACGCCGCCTATCAGCGGATGCTGGAGGGGTTCGGGGCGAATGCGCCGCGGCCGGTGCTGCACCAGGTAAATGCGACGCAGGGCGACCTGACCCGGCTGCCGGCCTTCCCGAACCGGGCGCCGCGCCGGTCGGGCGCGGCTGCGCCGCCCGCCCAAGTCCCGGTGCCGGGGCGGCTGGCAGCCGCGCTGCACATCCCGGATGAGCTCTTCGCTCTTGCCTGGAAGCGTACCGCCGCCGGCGATGACCGGGACGCGGCGCAGCTCTACAGGCTAGCGGCTGACCAGGGCCTTGCCGCAGCGCAAGTTAATCTTGGCGTATTCTATGAGGCTGGACGGGGCGGTCTATCGAAGGACGACCGGCAGGCTGCGGAACTCTACAGGCTGGCAGCCGAGCAGGGCTTTGCCGCCGCGCAGGCCAATCTCGGCCTCTTCTACGAGACTGGACGGGGCGGCCTGCCGAAGGACGATCGACGGGCGGCAGAACTCTACGAGCTGGCGGCCGACCAGGGCAACGCCCATGCGCAGGTCAGTCTTGGCGTATTCCATGAGACTGGGCGGGGCGGTCTACCGAAGGACGACCAGCGGGCTGCGGAACTCTACAGGCTAGCGGCCGACCAGGGCTTTGCCGTGGCGCAGTTCAATCTTGGCTTCTTCTATGAGACTGGACGGGGCGGTCTGTCGAGGGACGATCGGCGGGCAGTGGAGCTTTACAAGCTGGCGGCCGATCAGGGTTTCGCCGCTGCGCAGGTCAGTCTGGGCATCTTCTATGAAGCTGGCCGGGGTGACTTGCAGAATGATGAAAAAAAGGCTGTGCATCTCTACAAACTGGCAGTTGAACAAGGAAACGCCCATGGGCGGGCTAATCTCGGCCGTGCCTACAACAACGGGCTGGGCGGCCTGCCAAAAGATACGTTGCAAGCAGCACAGCTGATCAAAACAGCGGCCAGTCATGGTGACGCTCTTGGACAGTTCTATCTCGGCTTCTTCTATGAACAAGGACACGGAAATCTGCCGAAAGATGATCGACGGGCGGTACAACTCTACCAGTCGGCGGCAAGGGGCGGGAACGACGACGCCAGGAACCGCCTGCGGCAACTCGGCAAGGACTGGTGACCCTGGGCGGGCGCCGCTTGCCTTTTTGCATCGAAAATGTTAGGAATAATGTCCCTGGCTCTTTGATATCTGCATCTGTCCAGCGCTCCGTCTCTGCCACGGGCAGGCGTGACGGAACCCACGTCCGGACACCCCCCCCAGCGCCCTGCGCTGGGTATTTGTCCGAAACCCGCATCCCCAGCGTCCATGGGCCAAAGAATGGGGATTTTCAGCAGCTTGCCGGGGTCCGGAGGGCCAGGCTCGCACCCCGCACCACCCGTTGCCCTGCCGCGGCTTCGCCGCGGCAGGCTGTGACGCATCCCGGTCCAGGTGCGAATCCCGGGGCCCCCGCGGCGTCGCGCAGCGACGTCGTGGGGACGATTCCGGGGCCCCCGCGAAAGCGCGAAGCGATTTCGTGGGGAATAGACTAGGGCTGCATATGGCTGCCGCCGGAGACCGTCATGTTCTCGCCGGTGATGTAGACGGCGCCATTCGAGAGCAGGAAGCAGATCAGCGGCGCCACCTCCTGCGGCTCGGCGTAGCGGGCCATCGGGATGCGGGCCATGGTCTGCTCGGCGAATTTGTCGCTGCGGATCACCTCGGTCATCGGCGTCACCACCGTCCCGAAGCCCACCGAGTTGCAGCGGATGCCGTAGCGGGCCCATTCCCGCGCGCCGGTCATGGTCATGCCGAACAGCCCGGCCTTCGCCGCCGAGTAGTTCACCTGCCCGATCGAGCCGCGCTTGCCGGCCGTCGAGCTGATGTTGACGACGGCGCCGGTGGTGCCGGTCGGCTGCGGCAGGCTCTGCTTGGCGCGGTCGATCATGTGCCGCCCGACCGCCTGCATCATCAGGTAGCAGCCGGTCAGGTTGACATCGATCACCGCCTGCCACTGCTGCATCGTCATCTTGGCGAACATGGCCGGCCGGGTGATGCCCGCGTTGTTCACCAGCCCATGCACCGCGCCGAAGCGCTCCACCGCCTGGGCGACGCAGGATTCGCCGAAGCCTTCCTCCGCCACGTTGCCGAGCACCGGCAGGGTGCGGTCGCGGTCGAGCTCGCCGGCGGTCTTCTCCAGCGTCTCCCGGTTCCGCTCCACCAGCACGGCATTGCCGCCGAGGCCGAGCACCAGCTCGCTGATCGCCCGGCCGATGCCCTGGCCGGCGCCGGTGACGATGATGGTGCGCCCGGTGAGCGCCATCGGGTTCTTCAGGTCCTGCATGCTGTCTCCTCCCGCTTTCGTCCGGCCCATGGCGCGGCCTGCCGGCCACCGCCCGGCGGCGCCGCTCCGCGTCCCGGGCATGGGACCACAGCGGCGCCCGGGCTGTACCGGGCCGCGATCCGCTGTAGGGGAGCAGTCTGCGCCGGCTCCGCCGGAAGGGCCAGCCGCACCGGCGCAGGACCCCCGCGACCACGGAGTGCCCGATGCCGCCGAACGCCGCGATCTTCGATGCCTATGGCACGCTGCTCGACGTGCATGCCGCCGTCGGCCGCCATGCCGCGCGCCTCGGCGACCGGGCGCAACCCGTCTCCGCCCTCTGGCGCGCCAAGCAGATCGAGTGGAGCTGGATCCTCTCGGCGACCGGCAGCTACGAGCCCTTCTGGACGCTGACCGGCCGCGCGCTCGACCACGCCCTGGCGGTGCACGGCATCGCCGAGCCCGGCTTGCGCGACGCCCTGCTGGAGGCCTATCGCGCCCTCGACGCCTATCCCGAGGCGGCGGCGATGCTGGCCGCGCTCCGGGCCCGCGGCATCCCGACCGCCATCCTCTCCAACGGCTCGCCCGAGATGCTGGCCAGCGCCGTCGCGGCCGGCGGGCTCGCCCCGCTGCTCGATGCGGTGATCTCGGTGCATCCGCTGCGCTGCTTCAAGCCGGATGCCCGGATCTATGCCCTGGCGACGGAGCGCTTCGCCTGCCAGCCGCACCAGATCGCCTTCGTCTCCTCCAATCCCTGGGACGCCTATGGCGCCCGGCGCTTCGGCTTCCGCGTCTTCTGGGTGAACCGCGGCGGCGCGCCCGCGGAATACTGGCTCGACGAGACGGCGGAGATCCTGCCCGACCTCGCCAGCCTGCCGGACCGCCTGGCATGACGCCCGCCGCCCGCCTCGCCGCCGCCATCGACCTGCTCGGAGAGCTCGAGGCGCAGTGCTTCGCCGGCGCCGGTGCCGTCCGCCGGCGCCCCGCCGATGCGGTGGCCAACGACTTCTTCCGCGCCCGCCGCTACATCGGCGGCGGCGACCGCCGCGCCATCGCCGACCGCGTCTGGGGCGTGGTGCGGCAGCGCATGCGGCTCGACTGGTGGCTCGCCCGGGTGCAGGCCCGGCCGAGCCCGCGCCTGCTGGCCGCGGCGGATCTGCTGCTGATCGAGGGGCTCGACCTCGCCTCGGTGCTGCGCGCCTTCCCGGGCGGGCAATACGCCCCCGAGCCGCTGAGCCCGCCGGAGACACGGCTGCTGCGCGCCCTCGCCGCCGCCCACGCCGAAGGGAGAGGGGCGGAAGGGGGCGGGGAGGGCCTGCTGCACCCCGCCATGCCGGAGACGGTGCGGCTCAACCTGCCGGACTGGGTGCTGCCCGGCTTCCGCGCCCGCTTCGGCGAGCGCCTTGCCGAGGAGGCGGCGGCGATGGAACAGCCGGCGCCGCTCGACCTTCGCGCCAACCTCCTGCGGACGACGCGGGAGGCGGCGGCGGCGGCGCTGGCGGCCGAGGGCTTCGAGGCGTCGCCGACCCGCTGGTCGCCCTGGGGCCTGCGCCTGCCGGCGCGTCGCCCGGTGACCGGCACGGCGGCCTTCACCGAGGGGCTGGTCGAGGTGCAGGACGAGGGCAGCCAGCTCATCGCCCTGCTGGCCGATGCCCGTCCCGGGCTGCGCGTCGCCGATCTCTGCGCCGGCGCCGGCGGCAAGACCCTCGCGCTGGCCGCCAGCATGCGGAACAAGGGGCGGATCACCGCCTGCGACGTCTCCTCGGTGCGGCTGGAGGGGGCGGTGCGGCGTCTGCGCCGCGCCGGCGTCGACAATGCCGAGCGGCACCTCTTCGCCTCCGGCGACCGCTGGGCCAAGCGCCGGGCCGGGCAATTCGATCGGGTGCTGGTCGATGCGCCTTGCACGGGTACCGGCACCTGGCGGCGCAACCCAGATGCGCGGCTGCGTACCGGTTCTGCCGACCTACGCGAACTTGTCGCCAAGCAATTTGAAATTTTAGACATGGCCGCGGAACTGGTGCGCCCCGGCGGAAAGCTGGTCTACGCTACCTGCTCGCTGTTGCCCGAGGAGGATGAGGGCCAGGTCAGCGCCTTCCTCGGTCGCCGCCCCGATTTCGTCCCGCTGCCCCTGGCCGAGGCCTGGCGCGCGGCGGGCGGGGAAGGGGCGCCGCCGGCCGAAGGCGATCATCTGCTCACCAGCCCCGCGCGGCACGGCACGGACGGCTTCTTCGCCGCCGTACTGCAACGAAGGCCCTGAAGGGGTCGCGCTGGGAAGGGAAGCGCGCCGCATGATCTGCATCCGCCGTGCCCGCCCGAGTGATGCTGCGGCGATCGGCGCCGTGCATGTCGCCACCTGGCGCACCACCTATGCCGGCGTGCTGCCGGACGACTACCTCGCCCGGCTCTCGCCGGTGCGGCACGCGCTCGGCTACGAGCAGGCGATTGCCGATCGGCAGAATGGCCATGCCATCTTCGTCGCCGTGGCCTCCGGCCCCGATGCGCCAGGAGGTGGGGCACAGGGGGGCGGGGCACAGGGGGGCGGGACGCAGGCCGGCGCGGGCGGGACGGTGGTGGGCTTCGTCTCCGGCGGCCGGGCGCGGCGGGGCTGGCTGGCGCAGGGCGAGGTGGAGACGCTCTACCTGCTCGAGGATTTCCGCGAGCGGGGCATCGGCCGGCGGCTGATGCGGGCCATGGCGGCGCATCTGGCTGCTGTCGGCTGCCGCTCCGCCATGCTCTGGGTGCTCAGCGACAACCCGACCCGCTGGTTCTACCGCCATCTCGGCGGCCGGCCGGCGGCGGAGGAGCGCTTCCGCTTCGCCGGCCAGGCGATGGACCAGATGGCCTTCCTCTGGGACCCGATCGAGACCCTGCTGGCCGCGACCGCCCCGGCGCCGGAGAGTTGACCCTCCGGCGGCACCGCCGCCATCGCGCTTGCGATCCGCGGGCGGCTATGCTGCAAGGCGCCATGACCGTGCCCGCTTCCGACGCTGCCGCTTCCGTGTCGCCCCCCGCCGCCCACGACCGCATCCTGATCCTCGATTTCGGCAGCCAGGTGACGCAGCTCATCGCCCGCCGCCTGCGCGAGACCGGGGTCTATTGCGAGATCTGGCCCTTCACCGCCGGCGGCGAGCGGATCCGCGAATTCGCTCCGAAGGGCATCATCCTCTCCGGCGGCCCGGCCAGCGTCACCGAGGGCGCCTCGCCCCGCGCCCCGGCCGAGGTCTTCGAGAGCGGGCTGCCGGTGCTCGGCATCTGCTACGGCCAGCAGACCATGGCGACGCAGCTCGGCGGCACGGTCGAGGGCGGCCATGCGGCGGAGTTCGGCCGTGCCCATGTCGAGGTCACCGGCGAATGCGCCATCACCCAGGGCATCTGGGCCAAGGGCGCGCGCGAGCAGGTCTGGATGAGCCATGGCGACCGGATCACCCGGCTGCCGGCCGGCTTCCGCGTGGTGGCGAGCAGCGAGGGCGCGCCCTTCGCCCTCATCGCCGACGACGCCCGGCACTACTACGGCACCATGTTCCATCCGGAGGTGGTGCACACGCCGCATGGCGGGGCGCTGCTGCGGAACTTCACGCATCTGGTCTGCGGCTGCCGCGGCGACTGGACCATGGGCGCCTTCCGCGCCGAGATGATCGGCAAGATCCGCGCCCGGGTCGGCAAGGGACGGGTGATCTGCGGCCTCTCCGGCGGCGTCGATTCCTCGGTCGCGGCGGTGCTGATCCATGAGGCGATCGGCGACCAGCTCACCTGCATCTATGTCGATCACGGGCTGATGCGGGCGGGCGAGAGCGAGCAGGTGGTGGCGACCTTCCGCGACCGCTTCAACATCCGCCTGGTCCACCGCGATGCCTCCGGGCTCTTCCTCGGCCAGCTCTCCGGCGTCACCGACCCGGAGGTGAAGCGCAAGACCATCGGCCGGCTGTTCATCGAGGTCTTCGAGGAGGAACAGGCGAAGCTCGGCGGCGCCGATTTCCTCGCCCAGGGCACGCTCTACCCCGACGTGATCGAGAGCGTCTCGGCGACCGGCGGGCCGAGCGTGACCATCAAGAGCCACCACAATGTCGGCGGCCTGCCGGCGCATATGCGCATGCAGCTCGTCGAGCCGCTGCGCGAGCTGTTCAAGGATGAGGTGCGCGCGCTCGGCCGCGAGCTCGGCATTCCGGAGACGATCGTCGGGCGGCATCCCTTCCCGGGGCCGGGCCTCGCCATCCGCATCCCCGGCGAGGTGACGCGGGAGAAGGCCGACCTGCTGCGCAAGGTGGACACGATCTATCTCGAGGAAATCCGCGCCGCCGGCCTGTACGACGCGATCTGGCAGGCCTTCGCGGTGTTGCTGCCGGTGCGCACCGTGGGCGTCATGGGCGATGGCCGCACCTACGACCAGGCCTGCGCGCTGCGCGCCGTGACCAGCACGGATGGCATGACGGCGGATGTCTATCCCTTCGACATGGGCTTCCTGACCCGCGTCGCCTCGCGCATCGTGAACGAAGTGCGCGGCATCAACCGCGTCACCTACGACATCACGAGCAAGCCGCCCGGCACCATCGAGTGGGAGTGAGGCCGGCGCGCTGCCGCCTCAACCGCCGCCTGGGAACATCCTGATCCGCGCCGGATCGACGCCGCGGCCACCGGGAGGCGGGCGGCGGCCATCCGGTGCGCCGCCGGATGTTGGGCCGGGCGGCGGGAAGGGCAGGGGACCACCTGGGCGGAAGCCCGACGGCCCGCCGTCAAAGGGCCCGCGCTCCCGCCACTCCGCGTTGGGATCGATGCCGACGACCAGCGCCGCGACGTAACGGTCCCGCTGCTCGCGGATGGCGCAACAGGCGCCCTCGCCGGCCTCGGCGGCGATGCCGTCGGTGGCATTGGCGGTGTCGCGCGCCTCGGCCCGGCGATAGGCCGGCGCGTGCTCGTAGAGATACTGGCTCAGCGCATCGGGGAAGAAGACTTGGCCGGTCAGCACCGTGCGCGCGTGGAGGAAGACCTTGTAGTGCAGGTGCGTCGTCCGGCCGCGGTACCAGCCGGGATAGAGCGTGTCGAAGGTGACGATCCCTTGCGCATCCGTCGGCTGCGTGCCGCGGAGGAAGTGCTGCCCCTCGGTGCTGCGCGCCGCGTCGGAACCCTGGCGGGCGAAGCCGGAGTAGTTGCCCTGGGCGTCGCAATGCCAGAGATCGACCCGCGCGCCGGCGACCGGGCGGCAGGCCGCCGTCACCACCTGCAAGCCAAGGCGGAGCGGCACGCCAGGCAGCCCTTCGGTGATGTCCCGGCGCAGCAGCTTCGGGTCGAGATAGAAGGGGCCCTGCGTCACCGCCGGCGTGAGCTGGCAGATATCGGCGGCGATCAGCCCCATGGTCGCCGCGGCGAGGCCGGTATCGGGGACCGCCTGCGCCCGCGCGGCGAGCGGCGCGGCGAGGCCAGGGGCGACAAGGCTGGGCGCCGCGGCCAGGGACCGCAGCAGATGGCGACGGTCGGGATCCTGTTGCGTCATGCCCGCATCCTGCCATCCCTGCGTCGACGTGGGAATATGTCCCTCGGGGGCAGGCGCATCGGTCGAGCGCCACGCCGCCCTTGACCCCGCTCGACCGGGCATCCGAGGCTCGGCGCATCGGGCCGGCGCGAGACCGGCCAACCGGGAGGACCGCATGCATCCAAACATCCGGGCGCTGGTCTGCGCCGCTTTGCTCGCCCTGCCCGCCGCCGCGCCGGCCTGGGCGCAGCGCGTGCTGACCATCGGGGCGCAGACGCCGCCGAGCGCGCTCGATCCGCACTACCACAACACGCAGAACAACAACCAGATCGCGCGCATGGTCTTCGAGCCGCTCTTCGAGCTGGACACGAAGGCACAGTTCCAGCCGCGCCTCGCCCGCAGCATGCGGCCGGTGGACGACCTGACCTGGGAGGTGAAGCTCAACACCGCGGCGCGCTTCCATGACGGCACGCCCTTCGAGGCGGAGGATGTCGCCTTCACCTTCGCCCGGGTGCCGACAGTGCCGAACAGCCCGGCGCTCTTCACCCCGCAGGTGCGCAGCATCGTCAGCATCGAGGTGGTGGACCCGGAGACGATCCTGCTCCGCACCCGCGAGCCGAACCCGCTGATGCGCTACGACATGAGCGGGCCGGTCATCCTCTCGCGCAAGATCCACGGGCCTGCCCCGCAGACCGCGGATTTCAACAGCGGCAAGCTGATGCTCGGCACCGGCCCCTACCGCTTCGTCTCCTGGCGGCAGGGCGAGCATGTGGAGCTCGCCAGCAACGCGGCCTGGCACGGGCCAGTCGAGCCTTGGGACCGCGTGCTCTACCGCTTCATCCCGCAGCCCGGCGCCCGCACCGCGGCGCTGCTCGCCGGCGAGGTCGACCTGATCGACTACGTGCCGGTGCAGGACGTGCCGCGGCTGGAGAAGGACCGCCGCTTCGCCCTGTTCCAGGTGGACAGCATCACCTTCGTCTATCTCGCCCCGGATGCGATGCGCGAGACCTCGCCCTTCGTCACCGACCGGCAGGGGCGCCCGCTGCCGGCCAATCCGCTGGCCGACCGGCGGGTGCGGCAGGCGCTGTCGCTGGCCATCCCGCGCCAGCCGATCGCCGAGCGGCTCTATAGCGGCATGGCCTCGCCGGCCGACCAATTCGCGTCGCCGGTCGCCGAGCACCGGCTGGAGGGGGTCGGCCCGCTGCCCTACGACCTGGCGCGCGCCCGGGCGCTGCTCGCCGAGGCGGGTCTGGCGGAGGGTTTCCGCCTGACCATCCATGGGCCGAGCGGCTTCTTTCCCTCCGACGACAACCTGCTGCAGGCGATCGCTCAGGGCTTCAGCCGCATCGGCGTCGAGACCCAGGTGCAGACCCTGCCGCCGGCCACGCTCTTCACCCGCGCGACCAACCGCGACTTCTCGCTCTTCATGACCTATTTCAGCAGCTACCTCTCGCTGAACCCGCTGCGCCAGGTGGTGATGACGCGGGATGCCGAGCGCGGCCACGGCCCGTTCAACCGTCAGCGCTACTCCAACCCGGAGGTGGACCGGCCGCTCGCCGCCGCGCTGACCACCATGGACGAGGTACAGCGGAAGGCGCTGACCCAGCAGGCCTCGCGGGCGCTGCTTGAGGATATGGGCGTGATTCCGGTCATCAACCTGCGCAATGTCTGGGCCGGGCGGCGCGACCGCGTGGTCTACGAGCCGAGCCCGCCGAACCATACCGAGCCGCGGCTGGCGCGCCCGCCGGGTTGACCGCCGGCTTGGCATCCCGATTGCTCGCCCCCGATTGCAGACCCTGGCTTGACCCTGGCCGGTGCCGGGCCGACGCTCGGGGCCTTCGCATGGACCATGGACCGGTCGCGGCCACGGCGCCGCCGGCATTCGGTCTGCAAGGCCCTGGTCTGCAAAGGCAAGGAAGGACCCGCATGCCCGACGCCGCCCTGCTCGCCCGCCTCGCCGAGGCGGTGGAGGCGAATTTCGACCAGGAGGTTGCCTTCCTCGCCGACCTCGTCCGCTTCCCGAGCACCCGCGGCAACGAGGCGCCGCTGCAGGACTGGATGGCGCGGCAGATGGCGGCGCGCGGCTATGGTGTCGACCGCTACACCCTGGCCGATGTGCCGCTGCCCGCGCATCCCAAGGCGAGCCCGATGGTCGATGTCGGGCTGCAGACCTCGGTGCAGGTGGTGGCGACGCACCGCGCCGCGAACCCGACCGGCCGCAGCCTGATCCTGCAGGGGCATATCGACGTGGTGCCGGAGGGCCCGGTCGAGATGTGGACCTACCCGCCCTACAGCGCGACGATCCGCGACGGCTGGATGTATGGCCGCGGCGCGCATGACATGAAATCGGGCGTCGCCGCCATGGTCTTCGCCATGGATGCGCTGAGGGCGGCCGGCCTCGCCCCCGCCGCCGATGTGCATGTGCAGACGGTGACGGAGGAGGAGAGCACCGGCAACGGCGCCCTCTCCACCCTGGTGCGCGGCTACCGGGCCGAGGCGGCGCTGGTCACCGAGCCGACCGGCGGCACCATCACCCGCGCCCATACCGGCACGCTCTGGTTCCGCATCAAGGTGCGCGGGGTGCCGGTGCATGTCATGGAGGCGCAGGCCGGCACCAATGCCATCCTCTCGGCCTTTCACCTGATCCAGGCCCTGCAGGCGCATACCGCCGAGCAGAACGAGGCGGCGAAGGCCGATCCCTGGTACGCCGCCATCGAGTCGCCGCTGAAATTCAACCCGGGCATCATCCGCGGCGGCGACTGGGCGAGCTCGACGCCGGCCTGGTGCGAGGTGGATTGCCGCATCGGCCTGCTGCCGGGGACCGAGGTGAAGGACGCCCAGGCCGGGGTGGAGCGCTGCATCGCCGCGGCGGCGCGGCGCGACAATTTCCTCGCCAACAACCCGCCCGTCGTCGAGTGGCACGGCTTCCTCGCCGATGGCTACGTGCTGGAGCCTGGCAGCGAGGCGGAGGCGGTGCTGGCGGCGGCGCATGCGCAGGTCTTCGGCGCGCCGATGGAGGCGCGGGTCAGCACGGCGGTGAACGACACCCGCTTCTATGGCCGCTATTTCGGCATCCCCGGCCTCTGCTACGGGCCGAAGGGGGAGGGGGCGCATGCCTTCGACGAGCGCACCAACCTCGAGCAGCTGAAGAAGACCACGCTCTCCATCGCCGCCTTCATCGCCGATTGGTGCGGCACCCGGCCGCTCGCCGCGCCAGGTGGCTGAAGGCTTGCGGCTGAAGGCTTGCCAGGCGGCGGGCTTCCCTGACAAACAGCGCCCGCCGATATCGAGGAGAGAGGCCATGCCAGCCTTCCGGCGGGCCGCCTGGCCCGGATGCGGCCGGGTGGCCGCGACCGCCCTGCTGTTGCTGCTTCCGGGCTTGGCCCAGGCCCAGACCAGGCCCCAGCCCCAAACCCAGGATTCGCCCGTGCCGCGCGCCGGCGCCGCCGCCCGGCCGAATGCCGGGGCGGCCGGGCCGGGCCTCGGGCCCTTGCAGACCGAGCCCGGGGATATCTGGGCCGAGGTGCGCAGCTGGACCCGCCATATGGACAAGGCCGAGGCGCCGGCCGCCACGGCCCCGGCGAAGGCGCGCTGCGCGGCCGGCACCGCCGGCTGCACCCGCAAGCCGGCGAAGACGCGCAGCGACCCGGGCTGAGTCGGTGCCGGGCTCGGGGAACTGGGCGCCGGCAACTGCACAGCCGAGTGAGCCGATCCGGCAAGGCGAGTCGTGCCCCGGTACAGCATGGACGCGCGGCGCAGACGGGCGCGGATGCGAATGGTGCGATGTGCGGCCCGCGCGCAACGCCGCCGCGCTCTCGCCGGCGGGGCTGGCCGGCAGTCTGCGACTCGCGGTGCCGCGGCCATTTCCAAGCTGCAGGACAGGTATCGACTGGCCGCGCGCCGATGCTGCGGAATGCATCTTGTCGGCAACGGAAAGCCTTGACTGCGGCCCCAGCGTCGCGACCTCATACGTGAACGAAATGCGAACTCGCGCTTGCCGCCTGGATTTTCCCGATCCCGATCTTCTTGCAACCTGACACCCGATATGGTGTTAGGATGGACCACTTGCTCCAATATCTTGTGTGAGGATCCTCCAACATGCATGCTCCGGTCAGCAGGATGGAAGGGGATGCGACCGTGTTCGATGCGGTGCAGTTGGAAGGTCATCACCAGGTCCAGGTCGAGCGCACGCGCGACGCGCTGCTGACGGATTTCGGCAAGGCGACCCTCGACGACCGCTACCTGCTGCCCGGCGAAAGCTACCAGGACCTTTTCGCGCGCGTGGCCAGCGCCTTCGGCGACGACGCGGCGCATGCGCAGCGGATCTACGACTACATCTCGCGGCTCTGGTTCATGCCGGCGACGCCGGTCCTGTCCAATGGCGGCACGACGCGCGGCCTGCCGATCTCCTGCTTCCTGAACGAGGCCTCCGACAGCCTCGACGGCATCGTCGGCCTCTGGAACGAGAATGTCTGGCTGGCCGCCAAGGGCGGCGGCATCGGCAGCTACTGGGGCAATCTCCGCGGCATCGGCGAGAAGGTCGGGCGCAACGGCAAGACCTCCGGCGTCGTCCCCTTCATCCGGGTGATGGACAGCCTGACCCTGGCGATTTCGCAGGGCTCGCTGCGGCGCGGCTCGGCCGCCTGCTACCTGCCGGTCAACCATCCCGAGATCGAGGAGTTCATCGAGATCCGCCGGCCGACCGGCGGCGACCCGAACCGCAAGGCGCTGAACCTGCACCACGGCATCCTGGTGCCGGATGCCTTCATGCGCGCGGTCGAGGCGGATGAGGAATGGCCGCTGGTCAGCCCGAAGGACGGCGCCATCGTGCGCAAGGTCGCGGCCCGCGCCCTCTGGATCCGCATCCTGACGGCGCGGATCGAGACCGGCGAGCCCTACCTGGTCTTCGCCGACCAGGTGAACCGGGCGCGGCCGGAGCACCACAAGCTGGCCGGGCTGGAGGTGAAGACCTCCAACCTCTGCTCCGAGATCACCCTGCCGACCGGCATCGACCAGCACGGCCGGGACCGCACCGCCGTCTGCTGCCTCTCCTCGCTCAACCTTGAGACCTGGTTCGAGTGGAAGGACAATCCGCGCTTCATCCCGGACGTGATGCGCTTCCTCGACAACGTGCTGCAGGAATTCATCGACACCGCGCCGGATTCCATGGCCAAGGCGAAGTACTCGGCGATGCGCGAGCGCAGCGTCGGCCTCGGCGTCATGGGTTTCCACAGCTTCCTGCAGGCGCTGAACGTGCCCTTCGAGAGCGTGGTGGCGAAGGTCTGGAACAAGCGGATGTTCAAGCACATCCGCGAGCAGGCCGACCTTGCCAGCCGGCAGCTCGCCGAGGAGCGCGGGCCCTGCCCGGATGCCGCCGAATACGGCTTCATGGAGCGCTTCTCGAACAAGATGGCGATCGCGCCGACCGCCAGCATCAGCATCATCTGCGGCGGCGCCTCGCCGGGCATCGAGCCGATCGCGGCCAATGTCTACAACCACAAGACGCTCTCGGGCAGCTACATCGTCCGCAATCCCTATCTGCGGAAGGTGCTGGCGAAGCATGGCCGTGACGACGAGGAGACCTGGACCAGCGTCACCGTCAACAAGGGCAGCGTGCAGCATCTCGACTTCCTGAGCGAGCAGGAGAAGGCGACCTTCAAGACCGCCTTCGAGCTCGACCAGCGCTGGGTGATCGAGCATGCCGCCGACCGCACGCCCTATGTGTGCCAGAGCCAATCGGTGAACATCTTCCTGCCGGCCAATGTCCACAAGCGCGACCTGCACCAGATCCACTGGATGGCCTGGAAGCGCGGCGTGAAGTCGC
This sequence comes from Roseicella sp. DB1501, assembly GCF_013112485.1. GTDB lineage: Bacteria > Pseudomonadota > Alphaproteobacteria > Acetobacterales > Acetobacteraceae > Paracraurococcus. The sequence continues at coordinate 26,385 of NZ_JABFHG010000008.1, read as the reverse complement.
TCTACTACTGCCGCAGCCTCTCCATCCAGCGCGCCGACACGATCAGCGAGAAGGTGGTGCCGAACCTGCTGAGAGTCACCGCGGTGAACGAGGTGGCGGCGGTGCAGGTGCCGCCCGCGCCGGCGGCGGCGAGCACGAATTACGAGGAATGCCTGGCCTGCCAGTGAGGCGGCGTCGGAGCCACGCCGCGCAATTCATGCCTGGCGAGGCTTATGATCAGATGGTGCGCGTCCGTCTCTCTAAAGCCCCGGAGAAGGTCAAGGCCAGCCAACAGCGCTGGGCTGGCTTGCTCAAGGGCTTGGCATTGAACGCTGAGCTCGGGCGGCCCGGGACGGCGCGCCAGCCGGCCTGACTTGGCGCGGCGGCATTGCCGGCGCGTGACGTTCGACATCGACCTCGCCCGCTGCCTTGCGAGAACCGGGGCCCTGCCGGCGGCACCAAGCGCGGTCCGCGTGCTGCACGGCAACCTGCATCACGGCAATGACCTCGATTTCGGCCCGCCCGGCTGGCTTGCCATCGATCCACGAGGGGCTGATCGGCGAGCGCGGCTTCGACTTCGCCACGATCTTCACCAACCCCGATCTGGCCGATGCAGCGCCGCCGGCGGTGGCGGGCCTCGCGCGGCGACGCCTGCCGCGATGGATCCTCGCCTGGACCGGCCTCTCCGAAGCCTGATTCATCGGTGATGGCCTGCCAACCGTCTTGGACCTTCGGGTGGCGGCGCTCGCCACGGTGGAGTTCGATCGCCGAACAACAAGCCGTGGTGTGCTGAAACGGCCACAGACGCTAGATGTTGTGTTGGAGTGCGGGTTGCTGCCGGCACGGCGTCCTTGTCCCGGCGAGGGGCGGGTCGCATAGTGCCGAAGTCGACTCCAAGGCCGGAACCCCCGACCAGGGATTCGCTTCCCGGCAACCGGCCGGGGCGACACCAGCGCCCGATGTCATCGCGGCGGGACGGTCCCCGGATCGTCCCGTCCTCCACCCGATTGCACGAGACGAGCGGAAACCCCATGCCCGACGGCCTCCCCACCGGCCCCCAGCCCCGCTTCGACCTGCTCACCGCCAATCCCGTCTACAAGCCCTTCCGCTATCCCTGGGCCTATGACGCCTGGCTGACGCAGCAGCGCGTGCATTGGCTGCCCGAGGAGGTGCCGCTCGCCGACGACGTGAAGGACTGGCAGAGGAACCTCAGCGCCGCCGAACGGAACCTGCTGACGCAGATCTTCCGCTTCTTCACCCAGGCGGATGTCGAGGTGAACAACTGCTACATGAAGCACTATTCGCAGGTGTTCAAACCGACCGAAGTGCTCATGATGCTGTCCGCCTTCAGCAACATCGAGACGATCCACATCGCCGCCTATTCCCACCTGCTCGACACGGTGGGCATGCCCGAGGTGGAGTACACGGCCTTCCTCAAATACAAGGAGATGAAGGACAAGTTCGACTACATGCAGAACTTCTCGGTCGCCAACAAGACCGAGATCGCCAAGACGCTGGCCGCCTTCGGCGCCTTCACCGAAGGGCTGCAGCTCTTCGCCTCCTTCGCCATCCTCATGAACTTCCCCCGCTTCAACAAGATGAAGGGGATGGGCCAGATCGTCTCCTGGTCGGTGCGGGACGAGACGCTGCACTGCCTCTCCATCATCCGCCTCTTCCGCACCTTCGTGCAGGAGAATCCGGAGATCTGGACCGAGCAGCTCAAGCGCGAGATCGTCGAGATCTGCACCACCATCGTCGAGCACGAGGACGCCTTCATCGACCTCGCCTTCGAGCTCGGCGGCGTCGAGGGGCTCGATGCGGAGCAGACCAAGCGCTACATCCGCTTCATCGCCGACCGCCGCCTGCAGCAGCTCGGCCTCGACCCGCACTACGCCATCGAGAAGAACCCGCTGCCCTGGCTCGACGAGATGCTGAACGCGATCGAGCACACCAATTTCTTCGAGAATCGCGCGACCGAATACTCGCGGGCCAGCACCGACGGCTCCTGGGAGGATGTCTGGGCGCCGAGCATCGGCGAGCACTGGGCGGCGGAGGACATGGCGTCGCGCTGAGGCGTCCCGCCCTGTCGCCGCCTGCGGCACGCGCCGCCGGCAGGCGGCGGGGCGGCCATCGTCACCGATCGGGTGATTTCACCCGGCCGCAATCTGCTTTAGATGTACCGTCATGCTGAGGACCATCCGCCTCTTCGCCCTCTTCCTCGTGCTCCTGCTCGGCGGCTTCTGGGCCTTCGCCTGGGCCATCCGCGCGCCCGGGCAGAGCATGACGGAGGCGCTGCCCGCCGCCTTCGCTACGCTCTTCGGCAACCAGACCAGCCTGCCCTCGGCGGGCGGCGTGCAGCTGGCGCAGGGGCTCTCGCTCGGCGGCTCCTTCCGCCTCACCGACCAGTCCGGCCGCGAGGTGACCGAGCGCGACTATGCCAATGGCTGGATGCTCGTCTATTTCGGCTATACCTACTGCCCCGATGTCTGCCCGACCGAGCTCGGCACCATGGCCTCGATCATGGACGCGCTGGGTCCGGCCGGCGCGAAGGTGACGCCGGTCTTCATCTCCGTCGATCCGCAGCGCGATACGCCGGAGGTGCTGAAGGACTACGTCGCCCGTTTCCATCCGCGCCTGCAGGGGCTGACCGGCACCCCGGAGCAGGTTGCCGAGGTCGCGCGGCGCTTCCGCGTGTACTATGCCAAGGTCCAGCGGCCCGACATGACCGACTACCTGATGGACCATTCGAGCTTCCTCTACCTCGTCGGGCCCGATGCCAAGGTGCGCGCCCTGTACCGGCCGGAGACGCGCCCCGAGGATATCGCCGCCGGCATCGCCGCCCAGATCGGCGCCGGCCGCGCAGCCCAGGGTTGAAGCCATGCGGGCCGGCGGGTTTATTGGGCGTCCTGTGCGACAACCGGACACCCTGGCCGCCCGGTGCCAGGACTGGAGATGAAGGACGATGGTGGACGAGGCTTCGGACCAGGATGGCATGCGGGATGGCGGGCGCGGCACGGCGCCGCGGCACAGCCGTCGCCTGTCCGACAAGATCCTGATCGCCTTCCATCACGCCTGCGACCAGTCCGACTACGAGGTGGCGGAGCAGCTGCTGCGCATCCTCGAGATGATGCTGACGCGGCGCCCCGCCTCCCCGGACACCAACCGCCGGCGCAACATGGAGAGCCTCGTCGCGGCGCATGAGCGGCTCTGGTACCTGCGCCATCCGGAAACGCAGGAGAGCTGAGCCTCGCGCACCCGAGGCCGGCGGGGGATGCCGCGGCGGATCAGGCCGCGCCGGGCAGCCGCTCGCCCTCGCGCAGCACCGCCTGCGCCGCACCGGTGAAGCCATCGGCATCGTGCAGCACCAGGCCCGGCTCGATCCGCGCCGGGCCGCGGCCGCCGCGCCGCGCTTGCAGCAGCACCCGCTTCGCCGGCTGCCCGGCCCGCGGCCAGAAGGGCAGCAGCCGGACCCCGCCGCAGCCCGCGCCGGCCAGCGCCGCCATGCCGGCCTCGAGCCGCGCCGCCGGCAGGATCAGGCTCAGGCTGCCGCGCCGGGCGAGGGGAGCGGCGAGGAAGTGCGCCCAATCGGCCAGCCCCGCCTCCTCATGCGTCGCCGCCCGGCGCAGCGGCGCCGGCGGGGCGGTGCCGCCGGGCCAGTAGGGCGGATTGGCGAAGGCGTGGTCGCAGCTCGCCAGGCGCGCTGCGAGGGCGAGGTCGCGCACATCGCCCGCGATCACCTCCACCTGCTTCGCCAGCCCGTTGGCGGCGGCATTCTCCCGGGCGAGGGCGGCCAGGTCGGGATCCCGTTCCAGGGCGAGGATGCGCAGGCCGGGCACCCGCGCCGCCAGGCAGAGGAAGCCGGCGCCGCTGCCGCAGCCGGCCTCCAGCACCCGCTCGCCCGGCCGCGCCGGTACGCCGGCCGCCAGCAGCACCGCATCCAGCCCGGCCCGCAGCCCCGCCCGCGGCTGGCGCAGCCGCACCCGGCCGCCGAGCAGGCAGTCCTCGGTGAAGGCGGCCGCCAGGGTCACGCCGTGGCCTCGCCCGCCTCGCGCAGCACCTGCCGGGCGCGCGCCAGATCCGCCTCGGCCACCGCGAGCCGGCGCGGGAAGGCGCCGATCCCGCCCTCGACGGCGCTGATATGCGCATCCAGGAGAATGCATACGATGCCGGCATCGCGCAGCAGCGCCATCAGGAAACTCACCCGCACGGGGTCCGTGCTCTCCGCGACGACACGCATTCCGGTCAGAACCCCTTGTTTTCCCTGCGCTTGCCGCCACCTGGGAGCGTCGTTATGGTGCCGCCCCCTGGAGCGGATCGCGGAAGGGCGTGAACGTCCGAACGCGTGAATCCGCTCTGGAAACAACAGGCTGCAGCGGAGCAGCGTTCAATCCTGAACGCAATCCGCTGTAGAGACAGGTCAAGTGAAGTGGACGCGGAAGCGGGCGCGATGGCGGATATGTCGCCGATGATGACGGCCGCGTCCGGCGGTGAGGATGCGCTGACGGCGCTGACCACGCTCGTCGGCGAGGATCTCGAGGCCTGCAACCGGCTCATCGTCGCGCGCATGCACAGCCCCGTGGCGCTGATCCCGCAGCTCGCGGCGCATATCGTGGCCGCCGGCGGCAAGCGGCTGCGTCCCCTGCTGACCCTCGCCGCCGCCCGCCTCTGCGGCTATCGCGGCGACCGGCACGTGGCGCTCGCCGCCTGCGTCGAGTTCATCCATACCGCGACCCTGCTGCATGACGACGTGGTCGATGAGAGCGCGCTGCGCCGCGGCCAGGCCAGCGCCAATGCGCTCTTCGGCAACAAGCCCTCCGTGCTGGTCGGCGACTTCCTCTTCGCCCGCGCCTTCGAGCTGATGGTGCAGGACGGCTCGCTGCGCGTGCTGGCGATCCTCTCCGCCGCCTCGGCGACCATCGCCGAGGGCGAGGTGCTGCAGCTCGTCACCCAGAACGACACCACCACGACCGAGGCGCAGTACCTGCAGGTCATCGAGGGCAAGACCGCCGCGCTCTTCGCCGCCGCGACCCGGATCGGCGCCGTGGTGGCCGACCGCCCGGCGGCGGAGGAGGCGGCGCTCGAAACCTATGGCCGCGCCCTCGGCACCGCCTTCCAGCTGGTGGACGACGCGCTCGACTACGCCGCGGAGGAGGAGCGCCTCGGCAAGACGATCGGCGACGACTTCCGGGAGGGCAAGATCACCTTGCCGGTGCTGCTGGCCTTCCAGCGCGGCGACGAGGATGAGCGCGGCTTCTGGCGCCGCACGCTCGAGGCGCGCGAGCAGGCGCCGGGCGACCTCGCGCGGGCGCAGCGTCTGATCGAGCAGCACCAGGCTCTGCGCGACACCGTCGAGCGCGCGCGCGCCTATGGCGAGGAGGCGCTGGCGGCGCTGGCGATCTTCCCGGACGGGCCGGAGCGCCGCGCGCTGGCCGATATCGTCGCCTTCTGCATCGCCCGGGCGCGCTGAACCGGCGCGGATTTATCACTGGCCCTCAAGCGTGACCGCATGAGGGGCTCCCTCAGTCGCCGGGCGCGAACCTCCCGTTCACCTGGGCCTTCGTGGCGTCATGCGAATAGCACGCCTTCGGCATGACGCGCCGTCAGGCGCGCCTTACGGCGCGACCCGCGGACCCCGTTCGAGGCCTCGGACCGGTCAAGGGACCGGTCCGTTGGTACTAGACCATGATCCGCTCACACAGGGTCGCGGATCATGGTCCAGGGCGTTGTTTGATCGCGTGCTTCACGCTTTTCGGGGAGTCCACCTCAAGCGATCACGCTCTAACCCTGCCGCGGCAGCCCCGCCGTCGCGGCCAGCGCCATCAGCTCCGCCCCCACCCACCATTCCTGCCAGGCGCCGAAGCTCAGCATCGCGGTGACGCTGGCCGCCGCCAGCACCGCGGTCGCCACCGCTGGGCGGGCCGATTGCGCCGCCGCGCGGCCGAGCAGCAGGGCCAGGGCGGCGCCGAGCAGCGCCCCGGGCAGGCCAAGCTCCAGCCATAGCTGCAGGGCGCCGTTGTGCGGATGCAACGGCAACAGCTCGGCGGTCGGCAACCAGAGCGCCGCGCCGGGGCCGGTCAGGCGGAAGCGTTCGAGCGCCGCCGGGCTGGCATGGTTGCGATGGCCGGGGATCGCCCGGCTCGCCTCCATGCCCCAGCCGCGGATGGGATGCTCGGCGATGCGGTTGGTGACGAAATCCCAGATCAGCAGCCGGTGCGCCGCCGAGGGCGGGATGCCATCCGCCGGCACGCCGCGCGCCAGCACCGGCCCGAGCACGAGCGGCATGGCGAGGATGGCGAGCGCCAGGCCGGCCCCGAGCAGCCGCGGCACCAGGCGCGGCGCCAGCCAGGCCAGGCCGCCGGCGAGCCCGCCCGCCAGCACGGCGATCTTCGCCGCCTCGCCCGGCAGCAGCACTAGCACCACCGCCCCGGCCAGCAGGAGCAGGGCCCGCAGGGCGCGCGGCCAGGGCGCCACGGCCACCAGCGGCAGCCAGAGGCCCATGGCCGAGGCGGCGGGCTTGAGGCCGAAGGCGAGCGTGACCGGCACCTCCTTCAACCCGCGCACCGCCGCCCGCACCGCGTGGCCTGTCGCCGCATCGAGCGCGGCGAGCGCGATGCCGGCGACGAGGCCGAGCGCGGCGACCTGCATCAGCCGGCGCTTCGCCGGCTCGGCCTCGGCCGCGACCGCCCGCGCCGCGAGGCTGCCAAGGCCGACGAATCCGCCGATCTGCAGCGCCGTCCCGAGCGCGCGCAGCGGCTCCGGCGCCCAGAGCGCCGTCACCGCCCCCCAGGCGAAGAGGCCGAGCGCGACGCAGTTTGCCGTGTCCCATCGCCACAGCGAGGGGCCGCGCCGCCGCGCATGCGCGAGCACGGTGAGCAGCAGGCCGATGAAGGCGATGGGCGCCAGCGCCTTGGATTGCAGCACGCCCGCAGCCGGGGCGATGGCCAAGGCGATGGCCAGCGGCAGGCTCGGCGCGGCGCCGCGCGGCGCCGCGGGGGGAGGGGTGGTCGGCATGGAAAGGCCCCCACGAGGCCGCGGAGGGTCCCGGCCGGGACCCCGGCGGGGGATCCCCCGCGGCCCCGGCATGGGCCGCCGCCCGTCAGGCGGGCGGCGGCAGGTCAGGGACGGGCATCGGGCGCGGCCGCGCCGGGCACCGGCATCAGACCGCGGCGATGCTCTCGCGGCGCAGCTCGACCGAGAGCTCGTCGAGCGCCGTGCCGAGGCGGTCGAGCATCTCGTCCACCTCCGCCTCGGAGATGATCAGCGGCGGCGAGAAGCCGAGGCTGTCATTGGCCATGGAGCGCATGATGAGCCCGTGCTTCTCGCCGAGCTTGCTCAGGCGGATCCCGACCTTCTTCGCCGGGTCGAAATTGGTCTTCGTCGCCTTGTCGGCCACCAGCTCCATGCCGGCGATCAGCCCGATGCCGCGCACCTCGCCGACCAGCGGATGGTTGCCGAAGCGCTCGCGCAGCGCCGCCTGCATATGCGCGCCGACGCGCTTCACATGGCCTCCGATATCCATCTCGTCGTAGATCTTCAGCGTCTCGATGGCGACCGCCGCCGGCACCGGATGGCCGGAATAGGTGAAGCCATGGCCCCAGGTGCCGATGGAGGAGGAGCCCTCGGCGATGCCCTGGAAGACCTTCTCGTTCACCATCACCGCCGAGATCGGCAGGTAGGAGGCGGAGAGCGCCTTGGCGCAGACCAGGATGTCCGGCTGGATGCCGAGCGTCTGGCTGCCCCAGTAGCTGCCGGTGCGCCAGAAGCCGCAGATCACCTCGTCGGCCACGAAGAGCACGTCGTGCTTCTTCAGCACCGCCTGGATCTTCGGGAAGTAGGTGGCGGGCGGCAGGATGACGCCGCCCGCGCCCATGATCGGCTCGGCCCAGAAGGCGGCGACGGTCTCGGGCCCCTCGGCGAGGATCTTCTGCTCCAGCTCCTCGGCGAGGCGGGTGGCGAACTCCTCCTCCGTCTCGCCCGGCCGGGCGTTGTGGTAGTGGTGCGGCGTCGAGACGTGGTGGAAGTTCGGCAGCGGCAGGTCGAAGAGCTTGTGGTTCGCCGGTAGGCCGGTGAGGGAGGCGGCGGCGAGGGTGATGCCGTGATAGCCCTTCAGCCGGGCGATGATCTTTTTCTTCTCGGGCCGGCCGAGCGCGTTGTTCATGTACCAGATCATCTTGATGGCGCTGTCATTCGCCTCGGATCCGGAATTGGCGAAGAACACCTTGCTCATCGGCGCCCCATCCGTGGAAGGGGGCGCGCGCTCGATCAGCATCTCCGACAGATCGACCAGCGGCTCGTGCGACTTCGAGGTGAAGGCATGGTAGAAGGGCAGCTTGCGCATCTGCGCCGCCGCGGCCTCCACCAGCCGCTCGTTGTCGAAGCCCAGGCTGGCGCACCAGAGGCCGGCGACGGTCTCGATGTATTCCTTCCCCTGATCGTCGTAGACGCGCACGCCCTTGCCGCGGCTGATCACCAGCGGCCCGTCCTTCAGATGCGCCTTGTGATCCGTGTAGGGATGCAGCGCATAGGCGATGTCGCGGGCGGCGGTCGAATTGCGGGGCGGGGTCATGGGCGGCGCCTTCTCTGCGGGGAGGCGGCAGTCTAGAACCGATTGCCGGAAGGCGGAAACGCCTGCAGGCGTGAATCGGCTCTGCCGCTGGTTTACCGATCGCCGGAAGGCGGAAACGCCTGCAGGCGTGAATCGGCTCTACGGCAGATCCACGGCTGCCGCACGCGCATGTGCCGCTGCGGCGGATGGACGCCCGAGGGGGGTGGGTGCCAAGGTCCGGCGCCACCGCGATGGGATCCCATGATGGCAGCCTCAGCGCCGCAGCGCGCCCCGCATCCGGAAGCCCGGGCATGATCGCCCGCCGCAGCGCCCTCGTGCTCCTGCTGGCGGCGCCGGCCGTGCTTTCTGCCCTGGCCTCAGGCCGAGCGCGCGCCCAAGGGCGCGGCAACGACCTGGCGCCGATGCCGCTGCCGGTGAAGCAGGATGACAGCACCGGCCGCGGCTATCGCCGCGACGTCCTGGTCCGCTGGGGCGACCGCGTGACCTTCGACGCGCCGCCCTGGAACCCGCTGCGGCCCGATCCGGACGGCGCGGCGGCGCAGTTCGGCTGGGATGCAAGGCTGGCCGGCGTGGCGGCGCCGACGCAGCAGGCCGCCGACGGCATCCCGCGCGCCGTGCTGACCGTCGTGCATCCGACGGTGATGCCCGCCTTCGCCTTCCCCGGCGGCCGGGACCACCCCGCCGCGGCGGCGATGATGCAGGGCGCCTCGCTGATCAATCTCGAGCGCCGCGGCCGCTGGGTCGTGGTGGATGGCGGCTTCCAGAGCCGGCGCCTCACCGCCGGCACGCTCTGCCGCCTCTCCGGCCCCTACGGGCAAGGGCCGGGCGGCCAGGGCAGCGTCCGCGGCGTGCTCGGCCTGCGCGGCGGCTGCGTCACCCCCTGGGGCACGCTGCTGCTGGCGGAGGGCGATCCGGCGCCCTGGCTGGCGCGGCTCGGTGCCGATCCTGCCCTGATGCCGCCCGGGGGCTATGGCTGGGTGGTCGAGCTCAACCCCTTCGATCCGCAATCCCTGCCCGTGAAGCGCACCGCGCTCGGCCGCTTCGCGCATGGCGACGTCGCGGCGACGCTCTCGCGCGACGGCCATGCGGTGGTCTACCTCACCGACCGGCGGGTGGGCGGCTACCTGTTCCGCTTCGTCTCCAGCCGCCCGGCGACCGCCGAGGACGCGCTCGATGCCGGCCGGCTCGCGGTCGCCCGGATGGAGGGGGAGCGGATCACCTGGATGCCGCTGCCGGAGGGGGGAAGCCTAGGCGCCGATCCGGTCGCCGCCGCCGGGCCGGCCGGCGGCAGCCCGCTCGACATGCCGGCCGGGCTCGGCCTCGACCCCGCCGGGCCGCGGCTGCTGCTGGCCTGCCGCGGCGGCCCCTCGCGGCCGGCGGGCTATGTGATCGAGCTCACTGCCGGCGGCGGCGACGACGGCGCCGGGACGGCGCGCGCCGCGCTGCTCTTCGCCGCCGGCGACCCCCGCCTGCCGGGGACGCGCTACGGCCAGGCCGGGCTGCCGCCGGGCAGCGCCTGGCTGGAGAATCCGGAGACGGTGACGGTCGATGGCCGCGGCCGCGCCTGGATCGGCACCGATCGCGGCGGAAGGGTGGGCGAGCAGGCGGACGGTCTCTTCGCCTGCGACCTGGACGGGCCGCGGCGCGGCGTGCCCCTGCCGCTCTACGGGGCGCCGCGGGCCGGGGCGATCGGCGGGGCGGCGCTGACGCCGGATGGCGAGGTGCTGTTCAGCGCGGTGCGGCATCCCGGGGCGGAGCCGGGCGCGAGCTTCGAGCGCCCGGCCACGCGCTGGCCGGAATTCCAGGCCGGCCTGCCGCCGCGCAGCACGCTGATCGGGCTGGTCCGCAACGGCGGCGGGCCCGTGGGGGGATGAGCGGGGAGGGCGCCCGGCGCGGTCGCGGGGTGCCCTGGGATGCGCCAGGCGGCGTTGTTGCCGCGCTCAGCCCTTCGCCGTCACCGCGCGGATGGCATCCGCGAGCGCGGCGCAGGCGCGGCGGGTGTCGTGCCGCGCCATCTCCTGCCGCGCCTGGGCGATGCGCTCGAGCGCGGTCTGCAGCGCCGGGGCCTTGTCGCCATGGCTGACGGCGAGGCGGAGCTTGGTCTCGGCGAGCGAGAGGTTGATGCCGGCGGCGCTGTCATGGTCGTCGCGGATGTCGTGATCGGCGCCGAGCAGCAATTCCAGCACCTGCCGCGCCTCGGGCGAGGCCTTGTCCAGCGGCAGCATATGCGGCTCCGGCGGGTCCTTCGAATGATCGGGGCCGAGCTTCATCTGCGGCACCAGGGCGAAGGAGAACAGGTCGAGATAGGGGTGCTTCGACGCGGCCGTGGGCATGTCTCACTCCATGGGCCGGGTGCGCGGGACACCCGGGACTCGGACCAACCCTAACCGCGAACCGGACCACCCCACAATCACGGCCTCCGGCGCCTGCCCCGTGCCGCCCCTCAGCGCACCCGCCAGTGCTCGACCCAGAGCGAGGTCGGGTTGAGATGGCCGGTAGGCTGCAGGTTGTCGAGCCAGGGCGGCAGCACATGCGCGTCCGAGCGGAACCAGAGCGGCAGGGCGGGCAGGTCCTCGGCATAGATCGCCTGCAGCCGGGCCCAGAGCGCGCGGCGCTTCGCCGTGTCGAGCTCCTGCGGGATGGCCTCGAGCAGCGCGTCCATCTCCGGATTGCGGTAGCCCGGATAGTTCTGGCCCGACCAGTTCCGTGTCTCGGTCGGGATCTCCTCGGAATGCAGGTTGCTGCGCGGCACGCTCTCCGGCGCGCTGATCCAGGCATAGAGCGCCGCGCCCTGGAAGCGGCGCTTCGAGAGCGTCTCGGCGAAGAGCACGCGCGGCGGCTCGTTCCTGATGCGCGTCTCGATCCCCGCCTGGCGCCACATGCCCTGCAGCACCTGCTCCACCGCCTCGCGCGCGCGGTTGCCGGCGGTGGTCATGAGCTCGATGGACAGTCTTTCGCCCGCGGCATTGCGGCGGATGCCGTCGCCGCCGCGCGTCCAGCCTGCCTCCTCCAGCAGCGCGGCGGCACGGGCGGGATCGAAGGGCCAGGACCGCACATCCGGGTCGTGCATCGGGTCGAGCGGGTTGACGCTGCCCTGCGCCACGGTCTGCCGCCCCTCGAAGAGCCGGGCGACGATCTGCGCGCGGTCGATCGACAGCAGCAGGGCCTGGCGTACCCGGCGATCGGCGAGGACCGGGTTGTCGAGCCGGAGATCGACATGCTCGTAGATCAGCCCCGGCTTGTAGAGGAAGCGGAAGCGCTTGCCGCCGCGCCGCTCCAGCGCCGCGGCCTGCTCCACCGGCAGGCCGAGCTCGCCCGCGATCATGTCGATCTGCCCGGCGAGGAGCTGCGCCTCCAGCGCCGCGGTGTTCTCGACGGTGCGGATCTGGATGCGCCGGAAGGCCGGTGCCGGGCCCTGCCAGGCGGCATTGCGCTCGAGCGTCACGCCGGCGCCGGGCTGCACGGCGGCGACGCGGTAGGGACCGGACCAGAGGCCGGGATTGGTCGGCTCGGTGTCGTAGGCGGTGCGGCTGCGGTAGCTCTTCGGCTCCTGCGCCCAGCGGCCGCGCTCGATATGGCTCGGCAGCGGCTGGAAATCGCCGAGCGAGGCGAAGTCGAAGGTCACCTTGTCGAAATGCAGCGTGACGCTGCGCGCATCCTCGACATCGAGCGCATAGGCGGAGCGGTAGAACTCGGCCGGGCCGAAGCCGGTCTCGGGATTGCGGCCGGCCTCCCAGGCGAAGCGGAGATCCTCGGCCGAGACCGGCTGGCCGTCGCCCCAGCGCGCATCCTCGCGCAGGCGGTAGGTGACGCGCAGGCCGGGCTTGCCCTCCGGCGTCGTCTCCCGCTGCGCCAGGCCGTTCTCCAGCGTCGGCAGCGTCTCGCAGAGCATGCAGGCGAGCTGCCAGTCGGTGCCGTAGACGGTGACCGGCCGGCGGAGGAAGCCGAGGACATAGGCCTTGGCGGCCATGTTCTCGATGTTCGGGTGGAAGGTGCTCGGATACTGGGTGATGCCGATGGTCAGCGTGTCGCGCTGGGCCTGGTCATGGACCTGATTCTGGGCCTGGGCGGACGCGCCGCCGGCGAGCAGGCCGAGCATGGCCGCCGCGGCGTCGCGGCGGCCGAGGCGAAGCGGGGCGCCCGGCCCGCGCCGCCCTCGCACGGCCATGCCGGCCTGCCTATTCCGCCGCCTTCTCGCCGCCGTCGCGCAGCGCCCGTGCCTCCTCGACCGAGCCGATGCCGCCATGCGCCTTCGACCAGGCCACGGGGTCCTCGAGGAATTTCCGCACCTGCTTCAGCGCGCTCTCGGCGAAATAGGGCCGCTCGCGGCAGACCTCGAGCACGTCCCACCAGGTGCAGAGGTGGTGCAGGTTCAGCCCCATGCCCTTCATCGTCTCGAAGCTGCCGGGGAAGACGCCGTAGTAGAAGACGACGAAGGTGTGGTCGCAGATCGCGCCGGCGTCGCGCAGCGCCTGGGCGAAGCGGATCTTCGAGCCGCCATCCGTGGTGAGGTCCTCGACCAGGAGGGTGTTCTTGCCCTCCGGCACGTCGCCCTCGATCTGCGCGCCGCGGCCGAAGCCCTTCGGCTTCTTGCGCACATAGGCCATCGGCGTCGCCATGCGCTCGGCGATCCAGGCGGCGAAGGGGATGCCGGCCGTCTCGCCGCCCGCCACCACCTCGATGGTCTCGTAGCCGACATGCCGGCCGATCTTCTCGACGCCGAGGTCGCAGATGCGGGTGCGGGCGCGCGGGAAGTAGATGATCTTGCGGCAGTCGATATAGACGGGGCTCTTCCAGCCGCTCGTGAAGGTGTAGGGCTCTTCCGGGCGGAAATTCACCGCCTTGATCTCGAGCAGGAGCCGCGCCGTCGTCAGCGCGGCGTCCCTGTCCCAGTCGGAAGCGTGTTGCATGGCCATGGCGCCCATCCCGAACCGCGTCGTGCCCCCTCGTAACCTCCGGCCGGTGCGGCGTCCATGACCGAGGGGGCGGCGACCTGGGTGCTGGCCGATCCGCGCGCCGGGACGGCGGCGCAGCCGCTTGGCATCGCCGAGCGGCTGGGCGTGCCGTTCCGCGCCGTGCCGCTCGCCTGGGGGCCACTCGCCCGGCTTCCCTGGCCCTGGCCGGGCCTCGCCGGCCTGGCGCCCGAGGCGGGGAGCGCCGTCCGCCCCCCATGGCCGCGTCTGGTGCTCTCGGCCGGGCGGCGCTCGGCGCCGGTGGCGCGCTGGCTCGGCCGGCGCGGGGCGCGGCTGGTGCATTGCATGCGGCCCGGCTTCGGCGCGGGGGAGTTCGACCTGCTGGTGCTCGGCCGGCACGACGCGCCGCCCGATCGCCCGAACATCCTGCCCATCCTCGGCGCCTGCCACCGGATGAGCCCGGACCGGCTGGCGGCAGCGCGGGAGGAATGGCAGGCGCTGGCGGCGCTGCCCTCGCCGCGCGTCGCCCTGCTGCTCGGCGGGCCGGTGCGGGGGGAGGGGATGGCGCCGGCTGTCGCGGCCGCCCTCGGGGCACGAGTCGCAGGCTTCGCCGGCAGCGTGTTCGCCACCGCCAGCCGCCGCACCGGGGCGCCGGCGACCGAGGCGCTGGCCGCGGAGCTCGCCGGCCTGCCGCACCGCCTGCATCGTTGGGGCGAGGCCGGGCCCAACCCCTATGCCGGCTTCCTCGCCTGGGCGGAGGCCATCATCGTCACCGGCGACAGCGTCTCGATGCTGTCGGAGGCGATGGCGACGGCGGCGCCGCTCTTCATCGCCGATCCCGGCGGGCTCGGGCCGCGGCATCTGCGGCTCGGCGAGAGCCTGGTCGCGGCGGGCGAGGCGCGGCGGCTGGAAGCGGCACCGGCGCCCTTCGCCCGCGCGCCGCTCGACGAGCCGGGGCGCGTGGCGGCGGCGATCCGGGCGCGCGGCTGGGCGTGACGGGAGAGGGGGGTTACCGGCAGCGGGGCCAGGGCGAAATCCGCCACATGATGCAGGCCATCCTCCGCACCGCCTTCCCCCTGCCGGCGGGCCGCTCGCGGCCCTTCACCTGGCCCTGGCAGGACCGGGCGGAGCGTTTCTCCACCCTCCGCGCCCTGGTCTTCGCCCTGCTGCTGGCGCCGGCCGCCTGGGTGGCGGGGGAGGCGCTGCTCGGCCAGCTCGGCCCGGAACCCTGGAAGGCGGCGCTGAAGGAGATCGGCCTCTGGACGATCCGGCTGCTGCTGCTGACGCTCGCGGTGACGCCGATCGGCCGCATCCTGGCCGAGCCGCGCCTGCTGGCGCTGCGCCGGCTCTGCGGGCTGACGGTGCTGGCCTATGCCGGGCTGCATCTCGGCCTTTATGCCGGATATGAGAATTTCAGCCTGGGGAAGATCGCGTCCGAGATCGCGCTGCGCATCTACCTGACCATCGGCTTCGTCGCGCTGCTCGGGCTGGCGGCGCTCGGCTGGACCTCGACCGATGGCTGGATCCGCGCGCTGGGGCCACGCTGGAAGCGGCTGCACGCGCTGATCTTCCCGATCGCCGCGCTCGGCGTGCTGCATTTCTACATGCAGTCGAAATCCGTGGTCTGGGAAGCGGTGCTGGCCGGCGGGCTGCTCGCCTGGCTGCTGCTCTGGCGGGCGCTGCCGCGGCCCTGGCAGAGCCGCATCCCGGCGCTGCTGGCCCTGGCGCCGCTCACCGCCCTCGCGGCGGCGGGGCTGGAATATGCCTGGTACGCCCTGGCGACGAAGCTGCCGGCGGAGCGGATCCTGCTGGCCAATCTCGACATCGCCTTCGGGCTGCGGCCGGCGGTCTGGGCGGGGATCGCGGCGCTGGCGGTGCCGGCCGCGGCGCTGCTCTGGCGGTGGCGGCCGGGGCGGCGGGTGCCGGCCCGGGCCTAAAAATAGGCTGCGAGATTGGCCCGGATGCGCTCCAGCACCGGCCGGGCGCGGCCGGGCAGCGGGAAGCTCTCGCCCGTCACCGTCTCGAAGGCTTCGATATAGAGCCGCGCCGCCTCCAGATTGACCTCGGCCGGGATGGGCGGGACCGGGTCCTTGTAGGGGTCGCAGCGCGCCACCACCCAGCTGCGGACGAAATCCTTGTCGAAGCTCTGCGGCGCCTCGCCGGCTTCGAAGTGGGCGGGATAGCTGCCGGCGAACCAGTAGCGGCTGGAATCCGGCGTGTGGATCTCGTCGGCGAGCAGGATGCGGCCCTCGGCGTCGAAGCCGAACTCGTATTTGGTGTCGGCGAGGATCAGCCCGCGCTGCGCCGCCAGCTCCCGCCCGCGGGCGAAGAGGGCGAGGGCCAGCGCCGAGACCTCCTCCCACTGCGCCGCGGTCAGCAGCCCGCCGGAGAGGATCTGCGCCGGCGTCAGCTCCTCGTCATGCCCGGCATCGAAGGCCTTGCTGGTCGGCGTCAGGATGGTCTGCGGCAGCTTCTGGTTCGGCCGCATCCCGTCCGGGAAGCGATGGCCGTACATCTCCCGCCGCCCCGCCTTGTACATCGACAGGATGGAGGTGGAGGTGGTGCCGGCGAGGTAGTCCCGCACCACCACCTCGACCGGCATGATGCTCAGGCGGCGGCCGACCAGCACGTTGGGGTCGGGGTATTCGATCACGTGGTTGGGGCAGAGATCGGCCGTGCGCTCGAACCAGAAGCGGGCGAACTGGGTCAGCACCTGCCCCTTCAGCGGCACGGCGGTCAGGATGCGGTCGAAGGCGGAGAGGCGGTCGGTGGCGATGATGATGCGCCGCCCGTCCGGCAGGTCGTAATTCTCCCGCACCTTGCCCCGGTAGTGGTTCGGCAGCTCCGGGATCGCCGCGTCGCGCAGGACGAAATCGGCATAGGGGGCGAGATCGGCGGCGGTGACGGTCATGCGGCGGGTTCCCATGCGGCGCGAGGCCCTGCTGCGGCTTTAGCAGATTGCCGCCAGACGGGGAGCGGCCCCTGGGAGCGGTCCCTGGGAGCGGCCCCTGGGAGCAACCCGTCTCCAGGGCTTGTCGCGGCGCCGCGCCCTCGTCAGGGTGCGGCCGCTGACCGGAGGACACGCCCATGGCGCGCAAGTACCGCATCGCCGTCATCCCTGGCGACGGCATCGGCAAGGAGACGACGCCCGAGGGGCTGCGCGTGCTCGATGCCGCCGCCCGTCGCTTCGGCTTCGAGCTGGCGCTGACGGACTATGACTGGTCCTGCGACACCTACCAGAAGACCGGCCGGATGATGCCGGAGGACGGCATGGACCGGCTGAAGGACAGCGACTCCATCTTCCTTGGCGCCGTCGGCTGGCCGGGCGTGCCGGACCATGTCTCGCTCTGGGGCCTCCTGATCCCGATCCGGCGCGGCTTCGACCAGTATGTGAACCTGCGGCCCTGCAAGCTGATGCCCGGCGCCAGGACGCCGCTCGCCAATCGCGGGCCGGAGGATATCGACTTCTACGTGGTGCGCGAGAACACCGAGGGCGAGTACAGCTCGGTCGGCGGCCGGATGTTCGAGGGGACGGAGCGGGAATTCGTCTCGCAGCAGAGCGTCCTGACCCGCACCGGCACCGACCGGGTGCTGCGCTACGCCTTCGAGCTGGCGATGACCCGACCACGCAAGAAAGTGACCAGCGCCACCAAGTCGAACGGCATCACCTTCATCCTGTTTTCACATATGTCTGTAGCGTATGCGTGATTGAATGCTCCTCGCGGAGCGATTCTCTTCCCCTGTGCTTTCGCATACGTAGCCCAAACCTGACGGCCGGGTTCGGAGGGCGGCGGGGGGGCGGGGCAGATGTTTCAGCTGGTCCAGGCAGTCGGCCGTGGTGGTCGTGATAGGAGGCCGAGACCGCGTCGGGGGGTGGATGGCCTCCCCGGAGTTCCCCCGGAGCTACTAGGCAGACCCGATGGTCAGCCGCGCACCTACTCGTTCGAGTTCGTGGCCACCCTCTTCAGCCATAGCGCTGCAGCAAAAATTGCCCAAGCATTCGGAGCGGTGCGCGCGAAGGAAAGCTGGGCCGAAGCACAGTACATCGGTCTGTCTATTTGGCTTGAATGGATTTATCACTACGATTGGCTAATCGAGACAGATCGTGGGGCAGTTCAGCTGATTTCCGAACTGCGCATTCGCCTCGCCGAGGGCGACGCGTCTCAAATGGATCCGGCCAAGTTCCGCCGCATTTGCGATTG
The DNA here is from genome assembly GCF_013112485.1 of Roseicella sp. DB1501. GTDB lineage: Bacteria > Pseudomonadota > Alphaproteobacteria > Acetobacterales > Acetobacteraceae > Paracraurococcus. The sequence goes on along the minus strand of NZ_JABFHG010000008.1, from coordinate 8,725 downwards.
CTTTGGCGAGTATCTGGCCTTCTCTGAAGACACCTTCATAGCACGCCAAACTGACGGCTCGCGTAAGGGGATATTGAGTGGGCTCAGTGCCTTTCTCCAAAGTGCTGGACCTGTCGCAGGCTTTCCACCGTTAAGCTGGCCAGGGATCAAATTCCCAAAATCGACTCCACGGTGGCTCTCCCCCACAACCCCAACGCTGGCTGAGATCACTCGGCGTGGGCGCGTGGATTGGTCAAATCCTGACGACGCGACCACTGCCGTACTCGAAGATGCAGCGTCCATCGAGCGAGCGCTTTCGCTCCAGAGTAAGCTTGAGGCGATCGGAGCACTAAATACAGCCCGTTTGGCGGCGTTGCGGCGTGCCCTGGAGGTTGAGCTGGAGGAGGCATACAAAACCTTCCAGTTTGGACGCGAACTCTTATCGGACTCGACCATCGAACCTCCCGAGCTGGACCTTCGACGGTCCGATCTCGAGGAGCACAAATGCATTACCAGATGGCTCGAGAAACAGAGAGATGCCAGTGCAGAACGGCAACTCGGAGGTATCCTGAAGTATCTTGTCGCGACCAGCTCCCATGGCGTCATGCGTCTGCCCGGTAGGATACTGCACCAGTGGATGGCGGGTTCAGAACTGTTCCGTCGGGAATTTTCATTGATCAGGAGCATTCAGGGAGAGCGGTATCAATACAAGAAGACACTTCAGGCGTTCATTTCGCTTGTCCCGGAAAGTTGGAACGCTGCACTGGGAATTTTACTCATCGACACAGCTTGGAACTTGCAGCCCCTCCTCAACCTCCCGGTTAAGTGTTTCATCGGGTCGAGAACGGCCGACGGAAAGTACGTAGTCGCGAGTACGAAGCTGATAAGCGAACTGAAGGACCGCGGCGGGCATGACGTCACCGCTGTCCTCGCCCAAGCATCGCCTGACGACTTCGCGAAGCTTCGCTGCGAGCCTCTTGATGGGCAGAAACTTTCGGGCTGCCGAGTAATCGAGCTGGTGCAGGAGATGACATCGGTCCTGCGCTCGAGCGGAGGCGCGGGAAGGCTCCTGATATGCGCGCTACCTAACAAGTCCGGACAGCCTACCGGGGACGCCCGGCTCTGGCAGGAGTTCCTGGACCGACCCGCCGCCAAAGGCAGCCCCGAAATCAGCGGCCTGCCCATAACCCGCCGAATGATCAGAAAGACCTGCATTGACATCGAGGCCGCACGCCACGACGGGGATCACGGTCCTGCCCAACTGCGTGCGAGTCATGCTCGCGGCTCCACCACCATGAGCCATTATTTGCGGACGCCGTGGTTCCAAAGGGCGCTCACGCAGAACATCCGCCGCTTCCAGCAAATTCTGGAAGCGGCCTTTCTGGCCGATTTGCCCGAGGTCGCCAAGTCGCTGGGAATATCGGAAGAGGAGCTGCTCGCCAGCAAGGATCTAGCAAACGAAACGGGTCTCGGCTTCGTCTGCCTGCGCCCCTTCGCAGGAATTCAACCCGGGACCAACCCTGGTGTTCGGTGCCATAGAGTGGATCGCTGCCATCTCGGTTGCCCCGCGCGGCGCTTCGTTCCGAACGCCTCCTCTGTGCTGGCGCTCCTGCTCGCTAACAGAAGTCTCAGGGCGGTCGAGGCCGCCTGGATTGCGGCAAACCCCGAGCGATGGGAGGCTGTCTGGATGCCTTTTATGGCAGAGACGGAAGCTTACATCGAGCGGCTGAAGGAGAGTAGCTTCCGATCCCTTCTCCATCGTGCAGAGGACGCGCTGCAGGCCGCACTAGGCTCAGGAACGCTAGCGCTGATAGAGCTGTGGTGAACACATGCATTCGGACAATGCCCGAACGAGCCCCCGTACTCAGCTCTCCTTGCACGAGAGACTCATTGGCGCGCTGCCCAATCAGAGTCCGCGCTGGCTTATAAAAGGAACTCTTCTCGATCACACATGGCAGGTGGCCACCGAAGATCCGAATCTGAAGCGCAACGCAGAGCATTTTATCGAGCACGCAGTGCCTATTGGGTATGGCGGCAGGCGCTTGTCTCATGTCGAGCACGCGCTGGACATCGTTACCTCTAAGCTATTCAGCTACACGCAGCTGGAGCCTCCATACAGTGTGGCCGCAGGCACCGCATTCCAGAACACGCTGATGCTGCACAACCTGATGCGGTGGCGCATCTGGCTTGATCTCCCGCGGATGCAGGATCTCAACAACGAAGATCTTTTTCTGGTCCATGGGGCGGCGTTCAAGCAGGGAGCAGGAGTAGCGATAGGCGGCTGGGACCGCGTCAACCGCCTCCTGCAAGAGGTGCAGGAGGGAGCCTACGAAATCCCGACCCGAGGGAAACACGGCGCATCAGTCGTCGGATTGGACGAGCTTGCGGCACATATGGGCATTGCCCACCTACGCGTGCTCCCGGCCAACGCATATGGCCACCTTCTTCGCGCAGTCGGCGAACGACACCGCCTCGGGCCGAAATCCGAAGCATGGTTAAGTCGCCTCGACCGTGCCGCACCCGAGCGCCAAGCGGAGGTGAGCCTGTCGACGCTGACGAACTTCCTTCAGGTGTGGCAACACCTCTGGGCGAACCGGGCAGTGATGAAACACGACCCGATTGGGTATAATCCATTCCAAGACCAGTCGCCAAGACAGCGGGCCACCGAGTTCCTCGTCGAAGCGGACGAGGGAAGGACGGGAAGCATTCCCAGCGCGCAGGCATGCTTCCTAATCGACCGCGCGCTCCGGTGGGTGTTCGAGTATGCGCCCGCCATCCTCGAGACGCTTAAATGCTTGCGGGCAGTGCCGGGCAACGTACCGAACCGAGCGCAGCGCAAGCTCGTTGTTGAGGTACTTGCCAATTTCCAGCTCTCCGGTCCTGGCGCTCCGGAGCGAATAGCCAGAGACGGCTTCTTCCGGACGTCTAATGCCAACGGACAGGCCGAAAGTGTCACCTCCTTCCGCGAAGTCGCGTTTGACCTTCTCCCGACCGCATGCGCGATCCTGATCGCGACATTCTCCGCTCGGCGCAAAGAGGAGATTAATTCGCTCCAACATGATTGCGTCGTGCGCGACGCCGAAGGCGAGCCTTGGCTGGTCACTTGGATTGAAAAGCTCCTTCAGGACATCGATCGCATCCCGATACCGGAGTGCGTCGTCAGGGCTGTCGAAGTTCTTGTCGAGTTGGGTGAGCATGCCCGCGAAGCTCGGGGCGAGAAATGGCTCTTCCTCTTCAAGGGGCCACTGCGGGAAGATCCAGTTCACTACCAGTTCGACGAGGCCTTGAAACATTTTGCCGACGTTGTGGGAGTTCCACCTCTGGAAAATGGGAACTTTTGGACATTTAAGCCGCATCAATTCCGGCGATTCTTCGCCATCGTGTACTATCACCGCTTCCGATACAGATCATTGACAGCTTTGAGTGCGTTTCTGAAGCACTTCAACCCAGGAGTTACTAGGCGTTACGTGACGGAGGCGGCAAAGGGAGCACTCGCCCGCCTGCGTGAGGAAGCGGAGGCGGCGATGCAGCGCCACGCCGAGGCGAAGGCGGCACGTGCCTCGGCCGAGCGGTTGAGCGCTCTAAAGGCGTCTGCAGATGCTTACAAGAGAGCCGCCGCGTTTACCAAACAGCGCGCAGCGGACTTCGACGAGGGCAGAATTGATGCCGAGTTCGAGCGCTGCTTTGCCGTCGCCACGGGAGCGGAGCAGATGCTCGGGCCAAGAGGTGAATGGTGCAAGCGGCAGCTGGAGGAGATGATTCTGGACGCTAGGAGGAACGTTGAGCTGGAGCCCGAGCGAGGGCTGTCGGAGGAAAAAGTATTTAACAAGTTGCTCTATCAGTTTGTTGGCGCCCACGCCTTCGAGCCTGTTCCGAATGGGTATTGCTACTGCGGGTGCGGTTCGGACGCGTCCGAACTGCGGCGCGCCGCGTGCCTCATCGAGAAAGCGGCCGCCGTGGGGCCCGAGGTGCTCGAGACAGCGACCGCGCCAGATCACGCATACGCCACTCCTGACGTTTGCGGCGGCTGCGCCTGGACGATCCAAATGTCCGAGAACCGGTCGATGCTCGAGGAGCAGATCATCGTACATCTCCGGCAAGCGCAACGGCCCGTGAGCGAGCACTTCTCTCAGGCACACATGGCGCAGGCCGAGCGCATCCGGCAGTTTTTGGCTAAATGCACGGACGAGGCCCGTCCGATGTCGGTGACACTGAGGAGGCGCCCGCGTGCCTAACCGCCGCGTGTCCGAGGTCGGCTCGCCCAGTCCGCCGCTCCGGAAAACAAGCGGGCTGGCAGCGGGAGGCGAGCAGCTTTCGCCCGGCGAGTCGCAACGGCGGACCCTGGCGTCGTTCTCCAGAAAGGTCGAACTGCTTGAGGGTTGGGGCGCTGGATGCCTTCCCGCGGGCCAGTTCTGGCCGCAGACTCAGACGGAACTTCGACAGTGGCACGAGCCAGAACTCGGCGTCCTGGCATGGAGCAGCCCGAATGTCGCGTCGCGTTCGGGGTCGTACGCTGACCTCCGGCGCAGGTTCGACCAGGCGGTGCGCAAGCTAGGCGCCCAAAAGTCCGAGACGCGCGTGCCCGAACTCGCTCGGGAGCGCATGAAACGGGTCGCAGCCGAACGGCGCGCCGAAGCCCTTAGTTTGCAGATTGCCGAGGTCCTAGCGCAGAACAGTAGTCTTGAGCGTCAGCTTTCCGTTATGAAATCGAGACTAATAGCGCTTCGGGAGCGGCTGAAGCAATACGAAGATCTCTACGGAAAGCTGCTCCCGCTTGAGGGTGGGAGGCAGTAGTGTCCGCAGTCCGGCAGCGGCATCATTGGCCATCCTGGCAGGCTTTGTGACGCCGGATCGCATGCTGCGGGTCACTCAATGTGGGCACCAACGGCACGGGTCGGAGACTGAACTTCTCGAGGAGCAGGGTGAGCATTCTCCGGAGGACCCGTGCATCTTCCTCACCGGACGACAGCCGATCGGACAGCGCTCGCATGACAGCAGCGTCCTCCGGGCTGCGAACGAAGACGGGTTCACCGAACGCGTGGTTGTCTGCAAGCCGGACTCTGTCGAGGTAAGGTTCCAGTGACCTCGGGTCGTTCTGCCCGGCGATCTCCGCTGCTTCCATGAGAATTGCTTGCTGGTCGAACATTGCTCCATGGATTGACCGGGCGCGGTAGTATAACTCCGCGAGTAGTTCGGTGAGGAAGTAGGCACGCAGTCGGTGGCCGCTCGCGTCGATTTCCAGCGCCTTGAACGCGCGCTTGATTTCGTTGCCTATTGCTCCCTCGCTCATCGCCGCCCCGGACCGCCGGGAGAGCCAAAGCTTGTCCGGCGGCAGGTAGGATGGGTGCCGCGATCGGCGCTCGGTGATGAAGTCCCGGCGATGGCCCCAGACCCACTCCACCAGTATGGCGCGCACTAAGCGCAGAGGCATGGGAACATATCTGGCATCATGTCCTTTTTCGACAACGCGGACGTAGATGAACTTGTGGTACTCGCGTTCAAGCTGCTCCAAGCGGCCGATGATCTCGGCGCGCTCTCCCGGCATGTCGGCGATCGCGTCCAGTCCCCTAAGCCAGGGCTTCCACCCTGCCGCGATGAGCGCACCGCGCTCGGTCTGTGCCGGTGTTTCGAAGTCCGGCACCTCGATGCCCTTGGCGCGGAGGGCTTCTTCCAGCATAGTTGTGGAGATGGCGGCTGCTCCTTGGCGCCGGAGACCCATGTGGGCCATTGATCGCGCGCAGAAGAACGCCCTCGTGCGCGTGAAGGGATCGGCGCCGGACAGCAACTCGTCGAAGACCTTCTCCACCTCGCCGCTGTCGGGGGTGTAACGCTTTCCCCCCCGCTCCTCCTTGGGGTCGCTATACCGAACGACCGAGCGCAGAGTTTCTCGACGCACGTGACCCCGACCAAGCCTCACTTCGACCACCGAGCGCATTGGAAACACCTTAGGTCGACCGACATCGTCCATTTCCGACGCGCGGGGATCCTCGACGACGGCTCTGATAAGGTGCATCGCCTGGAGCTTCCTGTAGTACTCGAATACGAAGTGTAGCTTGTCGTTGATGCGTTGCTCGCGTGCTTTTCCGCGCTCCTCCCCGGACGGGCCTTGGGCTTTCGCCCAACTGGCCAGCAGCTCGTCGGACGGTTGGTCCCAAGGTATCTTCTCGCCGTCGAGAAATCGAAACCAGTCCTTGAGCACATATGCGATGACACGACACGTGCCGCGGGCAGTTCCGTCGCGTATCATGATTTGCACGAAGTACTGGGTGGTCTGCGTGTGTAAGCGGCCCGAAGGCTCGTACAGCAATGGTAGCCCTTCGGCGGCCAAGCCGTCGATGGTGGCGCCAGCGGGTGCAAACTTGAGCTCCCAACCGGGCTTGAATGAAAGGTCGACGACATTGGATGCGGAGTGTCCGGTCACTGCGAGAGCCTCAAGCCACTGACACGCCGAAACGCGGAAGGGTTCGCGTTGACGGCGCGGGCCATCGCATCAATGTCACCGACGAGTACTACCTGTCTTACCCCGCGGGTGAGCGCGGTGTAGGCCAGCGCATGGTCGAGCAGGCGTCCCGGCGCTATGGCCACGATGACCCGGTTCCACTGGCTGCCTTGCGCGCGATGGACGGTTAATGCGAACGCGCGCTCCACGTGGTGGAGGAGGTCGAATTCGCTCAGGTCATGCACCACGCCATCGAACTCCGCAAGGCATGCCACCTCGGGATTATCGACGGCCAGCTCCGAAGGCGGCAGTCCCACGATCCGGCCGAGCGACCCGTTTGTGAGGCCGCGCTCCCAGTCATTGCGACCATAGATCACAGGGCAGTCGACGCAGAAGCCTGACAGGCTGTTCATCACAGGGATGCGAGGACGATGCCTCATTTGCTGGAGGTAGATCTCGGCATTGATCGCGGCCATGCTGACTGGACCCTGCGTGCGGGTGACCGCGAGCGCGCGGACCTCCTCCTGGCCGCCTTCCGCCGCCACGAGCTCCTCGTGCACGCTGGCGACGGCCTCAAGGGCTTCACCAGGTGGGCACGGAAGCACGCTGACGCCGACGCCCGGTCCGCTGTACCGCGGCAGGTCGGGCCAGACGTGCGCGCGCACGGCCCGGCCGACTTCTGGGATTCCCGTGGCACTGTCCTGGCGGTAAATGCGGTTCAGGTGCATATGCGGCAGACCCGGATCCTGGCAGAAGAGGTGGAACGTGAGGCCAGGCCCAACGGGCGGCAGTTGGGCCGCGTCGCCGACGAGCACGAGCCTGTCCCCCGTGGGAACCCGACGCAGGATGCCAAAAAGTGTCGGAACGTCGAGCATTGATGCTTCATCGACCACGTGCATGACCGTCGTCTGACGATTCTCTGTCTCGCTGGCAGCGCGGGGGCCGACGGGCTGCGTGCCTCTCAGATAGCTGGCGATTGTCGATGACTGACGACCGGTGGCCTGCTCCATTCGGCGAGCCGCCTTGCCTGCCAGGGCCATCTGCACGACGCGGTGGCCGAGCGCATCCGCTCCTGCGTGGAGCGCCTTCAGGATCGTAGTCTTCCCAACACCCGCTCCGCCGCTGATGAGGCAGAATTGCCGGGACAGCGCGAGCCGTATTGCTGTCGCTTGTTCCGCACTGAGGGCGTGGTTCAGTGCTTGCCAATGCTCCAGTGTCGCGTCGATGAGCCGCTCATCCAACGTGGGGGGCGGAGACATTTCTCCTGCAACCATCTGCGCGAGGCGCTGTTCGATGTAGCGCTCCATGAGCCATGCACCGGTCGTCTGGTAGAGTCCGCGGGCGGGGTCATGTAGCCATCCGGCGCCGTCCCGGCCGCGGGCAAGCGCACGGTCGGCTTGCTCCCCGCTGCCACCCAGAAGTCGGCGCACGCTTCCGAGGAGCCGCTCTCGTGGCATGGCCGTGGACCGCGCGCGGTCATACGCCATGTACAGCGCCTGGATGACCGCAGCGTGCTCGCGGCGAGGGTCATCCAGAGAGAGGCCGAGACCTTGGGTTGCGATGGTGTCGACCTGCGCCCAACCGGCGCCGAACGCAAGGAGGCGATACGGATCCTGCTCCAGGCGCTCGCGCGCGGGCTCCCCATAGAAGTCGAGCAGCTTCCGTCCAAGCGAAACCGGAAAACGGTGCCGGTCGAGCCACTCGATAAGGCCGTCTGGGTTCAGGCGCCTCCACCCTTCCACCAGGGCCACCGCCTTTTGTGGGGAGACGACACGCTCCAGAGCTTCGGTGTTCTCGCGATCGAGGATGCCGTTCAAGTTGCCTCCGAACTCCGCCCAAAGACGCCGTGCCGTCGTCGGCCCGACGCCGGGGAAGCGGTGGCCTGATAGGGTGGCGACCATGTTCCGGCCCTCGGGACGGAGCAGCGCCGCGGCGTCCGCGCGCAGTTGTGGTGACCCTTGATAGATCTCCGTGGCACCCTGAAACCGCCACACGTCACCGGGGTGCACGGCTTCGGTTCCTAGTGCGCCTGCCGGTATCCTCACAACAATCCCGGTATCCGATGGCTGCTCGTGGGCTTCGGCAAGCGTGCCCACGGCTATGGCGCCGCGGCCGGGTTGGGCCCACCGTACCGTGCGAATGAGCATAGTCGCGGAGATCTGGTCGCTCACCAGGGAAGGGTATGCGTCAGCCCACGCTGGTGGGTTGACGGCTTGGCCTGAAGTTCCAGGGTAGCAGCTCGTCGATACGGGTGATGGGGTGGCCATTTGCGAGGCGGTCGAGCACGGCTGCGATGTAGGCTTCCGG
>NZ_JABFHG010000007.1 GCF_013112485.1 Roseicella sp. DB1501 | reverse complement strand
CCAGGGCAGCCCAACCGCCAGCACCAGCAGCGCCGCCCCCGTCAGCCAGGGCTGCAACCGCCCCGCCAGCCGCAGGAACCGGCCAGGATTGGCAAAGCGGTGCAGGCCACGCCCAGCAGGGAGAACAACGGCCGGGCCGCTGGCCTCCAACTGCGGCGTGATCAAGGCGCGCCTTGCGGCGGGCGGTCCGTCCGCGGCTCATCTTCCGGGGACGAGGCGGGCGGCAGGCGCGCCTCGGCCGCCTGGGGCGGGTCCAGGGAGGCCAGCGGAGGAGAGCCGCCTTCGATCTTCGCCGCGGGCGGCGCGACGTAGAGCGTGCCCGGCGCCGCGGCCTCCGGCTGCCTGATCCAGCCGGCGGCATAGGGCGCGCGGATGGCGAGCAGCACCAGGACCGCGAGCAGGAAGAGCAGGCCGAAGGGGAAGCCGCCCGCGATCGTCAGCATCATGTTGATGGCGCCCGGAACGGCCAGGGCCGCGAGCAGGACGAAGGGGCGGAACCGCTCGGGGAGGTCGTCATACCAGCGATTCACGCGCAGCACCCAGTCCGGGGCGGTGATCTCCATCCTGGCGCCCGCTCCGGCGGCCTCGGCCTCCCCGGCCTGGAGCCAGCCGAAGGTCTGCGGCACCCGGATCGCCGCCATCGCGGCGATGGCCAGGAGCAGCAGCAGGCCGAACGGAAAGCCGACGGAAATCGTCAGCAGCATGTTCAGGGCGCCGACGACGATCAGGGCCCAGACGACGACCTGGAAGCGCCACGCATCCGGGATCCGGTCGTACCAACGGTTCCAGCGATAGAGCCGATCAGCCTGGGTCATGACTACCTCCGATGCGCAGGATGAGGGCCGGGGGGGGCCGCCCGTGCCGCGCCATGGTGGATGGATGCCGCCCGCGCTCGCCAGACCGCGCCAGGTCTGGTAGGAGCCCGCACGGCCCGCGGCGGGCGATCCGCCGCAGACCGGTGCCGCCGCAGCAGGACGCACCTTGACCGAGCATCCGGGACCCGCATCGGCAGGGCAGGAAAGGCAGCCTGGGCTGGGCTGGCGGCCCATCCTCGTCGCTGCCGCGGCCGCCCTCGGCGTGGCGGTGCTCGGCGGCCTGGCCACCAATCTCGGCGATTGGTACCGCCAGCTCCGCCGCCCCGACTGGCAGCCGCCGGATTGGGTGTTCGGGCCTGCCTGGACGCTGATCTTCACGCTGACGGCGCTGGCCGGCCTGCGCGCCTGGCGGGCCGCGCCAAGCCCCGGGGCGAAGCATCGGCTCCTCGCTTCGTACGCCGTGAACGGCGCCCTCAACATCCTCTGGAGCGTGCTGTTCTTCACGCTGCAGCGGCCGGACTGGGCGCTCTTCGAAGGGGCGTTCCTCTGGGCTTCCGTGCTGGTCCTGCTCCTCGCCTCGGGCCGGCACGACCGGACGGCCGGCTGGCTGCTCGCACCCTATCTCGCCTGGGTCAGCTTCGCGCTGGCGCTGAACTGGGCGATCCTGCGGCTGAATCCGGTGGGCTGACCGCATGATGCAGGCCCTCTTCTCGAGTGGGCGCGTGGTCGATCTCGCCCTCGGCCTGATGCTGCTCGAAGCCCTCGCCCTGCTGGCCCTGCGCCGCAGCCGCGGCGGCGGCCTCGCGCCGGCGGAGCTGCTGGCCTTCCTGCTGGCCGGCGCCGGCCTGCTCCTGGCCTTGCGCGCGGCCCTGGTCGGCGCCGCCTGGCAGTGGATCGCCCTGCCGCTGATCCTGGCGCTGCTGGCGCATCTGGCCGATCTCGGTCTGCGCTGGCGCCGCGCCGCGCCGCGCTGAAGCGGATTGCGCTGCGTGTCGGCCGGGGCGCGCATCGCTCAGCCGAACAGGTCGATCGGCGAGTCGCGGCGCAGCGCGGCGCCCAGCGACCGGCCGATGGCGGCGGCATCCGCCGCCCGTCCCTCCGCGACGCGGCGCAGCAGGAAGGACCCGTCCGGCCGCGCCACCAGCCCGGTGAGGCGCAGGCCGCCATCCGGCAGCAGTCGCGCATGGCCGCCGATCGGCGTGCGGCAGGAGCCGTCGAGCGCAGCCAGCAAGGCGCGCTCGGCCGTGGCGACCGCCAGCGCCTCGGGGTCCTCGATGGCGGCGAGGAGGGCGCGCAATTCCTCGTCCTCCGCCCGCACGGTGACGGCCACGATGCCCTGGCCGGCCGCCGGCACCATCACCTCCGGGTCCAGCACGAGCCCCGCCTCGGCCTCCAGCCCCAGCCGGCGCAGCCCGGCCAGGGCCAGCAGCGAGGCCGCCGGATCGCCGCCCGCCCGCACCCGGGCCAGCCGCGTCTGCACGTTGCCGCGCAGCATCTGCACCCGCAGGTCCGGGCGGGCATGCAGCAACTGCCCCTGCCGGCGGGAGGAGGCGGTGCCCACCACCGCGCCGCGCGGGATGAGATGCCAGGGATCCGCCGGATCGCCGCCCGCCCCGTCCGGCCGGCCGCAGGCGGGGCCGAGGATCAGCGCATCGCGCGCATCCTCCCGCTTCAGCGCGCAGGCCAGCACGATGCCCGGCGGCAGCTCCGTCTCCAGGTCCTTCAGGCTGTGCACGACGAGATCGACGCGGCGGTCGAGCAGGGCCTCGTGCAATTCCTTGGCGAAGAGTCCCTTGCCGCCGATATCGGCCAGGCGACGGTCCTGGATCTGGTCGCCGGAGGTGGAGAGCGCGCATTCCTCGAACACCGCGCCGATGCGCAACAGCGGGCAGAAGCCGGAGATCAGCGCCATGAAATGCCGCGCCTGCCACAGCGCCAGCGGCGAGGCGCGGGTGCCGATGCGCAGCGGCGGCGGACGGAAGGGCGGAGGGGGGAGGGGCAGGGGCAGGGACATCCCCTCGCGCGCGCCCAGGCCCGGCATCGGCACCGCGCCATGCAGGGCGACCTCGGCCTCGAGGTGGCGCAGCCCGGTCATGCCCGCGCCAGCCCGGTCAGGTGCGCGAGGTTCTTGAAGAAGATGCGGGCATGCGCCAGGGGGCGCGCCTTCACCAGCTCCTTGTTCATGTAGGCGTCCCAGGTGAGCTGCTGCACGTCCCGGTCGCGGCAGATGGAGACGAAGCGTTCGCGCCGCCCATCGTCGCGGTACCAGTAGTGCTGCATGATGCCGAGAATCCAGAAGACGCCGCCATGCAGCCGCATGAAGCGCCGCCGGGCGCGGCGGAGCGTGCGGGCGTCGCCGCTCAGCAGGAAGCCGTGCGCGGCATCCGCCGCCAGCCGGCCGCCGAGCATGGCGTAGTAGATGCCCTCGCCCGAGGCCGGGGCGACCACGCCCGCGGCATCGCCCGCGAGCACCACGCCGCGGCCGTCATCCCAGCGCCGCAGCGGCCGCAGCGGGATCGGGGCGCCCTCGCGCCGCAGCGTCTCCACGCCCTCCAGCCCCGCCTTGCGACGCAGCTCGCCGATCGCGGCGCGCATGCCGAAGCCCTTCTGCATGGAGCCGGTGCCGATGCTCGCCGTCTCCCCGTGCGGGAAGATCCAGGCATAGAAATCGGGCGAGAGGCTGCCATCGTAATGCACGTCGCAGCGCGTACCGTCATAGGCGCTGGTACCGGGCGCGGGCGAGCGGACGATCTCGTGATAGGCATAGACGCAGGGCACGCTCGCCCCGGGCAGGCATTGCCGCGCCACCGCCGAGCGCGCGCCGTCGGCGCCGACCACCACCCGCGCCCGGAGGCAGCGCTCCGCCGTGCCGTCCTTCGGGCGATACCAGACCAGGGAGCCGCCCTCCGGCGCCGGCTCGAGCCGCAGGAAGCTGCCGGCGCGCCGCTCGGCGCCGCAGCGCGCGGCGCGGTCGCGCAGCCATTCATCGAAGGTCTCGCGGTCCACCATGCCGACGAAGCCCTCGCCGACCGGCATGTCCACGCTGCGGGCCGAGGGCGCGACAATGCGGGCGCCGGCGATCCGGGCAACCAGCAGGCTCTCCGGCACCGCGAAATCCGCCATCAGCCGCGGCGGCACGGCACCGCCGCAGGGCTTGATGCGGCCCATGCGGTCGAGCAGCAGCACCGCATGCCCGGAGCGGGCGAGCTCGGCCGCCGCGGTCGCTCCGGCCGGACCGCCGCCGACCACGACGGCATCGAAACTCTCGATGCCCGAGGAGGCTTCGGGATTGGCGGCGTCGCGCGGGATCGCGCGGTCCGGCGCCGCGGCGGGGGCGGAAGCCTCCCGCGACTTCAACCCATCCCTCATGCGTCCCGCTCCCATGTGCTTGCCCGTAGGGTCACGGCGCCGCGTCCCGTCCGCATCATGCTCGCGGCCAGGGAGGCGGCGCCGAGGAACAGCAGGGCGTTGCCGAGGAACACCGCGCCATAGGCGGCGGGCGCCGCGCCGAGCAGGGGCCGCGCCAGGTCGAGCGCGGCGGTGCTCGCCAGCCCGCCCAGGCCGAAGGCGATCGCCTGCGCCGCGCCCCAGAGGCCAATGCGCAAGCCCTCGCGCCGCCCGTGCGCCGCGAGCTGCATCATCGAGGCGATGGCCGCCGCGGCGAAGGCGCCGTTCGCCAGGCCGAGCCCGACGAAGGAGAGACCGAGCGGCCAGTCGCCGCCCGCCAGCCCGGACAGCGCCAACAGGGCCATGCCGGCGGCCGAGGCGACGCAGCCCGCCACGCTCCAGGCCTGCAGCGCGCGCAGCGACCGCACGGCGCCGCCGGCCAGGGCGACCAGCGCCATGCCCGCCAGCACGCCGCCATGCTGCAGGGAGGCAAGGCGGGTCGACTCGCCCAGCGTCAGCCCGAAGACCTGGCCCGCGAAGGGTTCCAGCATCAGGTCCTGGGCGCTGTAGGCGAGCATGGAGACGAAGACGAACAGGGTGAAGCGCCGCGTCACCGGCTCCGTCCAGACCTCCGCCAGGGCGGCGCGGAAGGGCAGCGGTGCGGGGGAAGGCGCGGGGGAGGGGCCAGGGGAGAGTGCGGCGACCGGCTCCATGCCGCGGAGCGCCACCAGGACCAGCAGGAAGGCCAGGCCGCAGAGGCCGGCGGAGACCGCCAGCAGCCGCGCCGGCGAATAGGGGTCGAGCAGCCGGCCGGCCAGCGCCGTGGACAGGACGAAGCCCGCGATCATCATGATCCAGACGATGGAGGCCGCCGCCGCCCGCCGGGCCGGCGCCACGCGCGCCGTGAGCAGGACCAGCAGCGCGGTGCCGGCGGCCGAGACCCCGGCGCCGATCAGCAGGAAGGCGACCAGCGCGGCGAGGATGCCGAGCAGCAGCGCGCCGGCCGCCATCAGCACCACGGCGCCCGCCGCGCCGATGCCGCCGAGCGCGAGCGCCGCCATGCCGCCGATGATCCAGGGCGTCCGCCGGCCGCCGATATCCGAGCCATGCCCCATCAGGGGACGCAGCACCTGCACGCCGTAATGCAGCCCGACCAGCAGGCCGGGCAGCAGCGCCGGCAGGGCGAGCTCGACGATCATGACCCGGTTGATGGTCGAGGTCGTCAGCACGACGACCGAACCGAGCGCCGTCTGCACCAGGCCCAGCCGCAGGATGCCGGCCCAGCCCAGCCCGGCGGGCGCCTGCGGCATCCGGGCGGGCGCCACGGCCTCAGCCTGCTGGATCGGGGCGCAGCGCGAGCGCGCTGGCCAGCATGCCGAGCACGTAGAGCGAGACGCCGGTCGCGCCGTACCAGGGCGCCAACCGGCGCGGGTCGCGCAGCAGCCGCAGCATCAGCCCGAGCTGGCCGAGCAGCAGCGCCGCCACCGCCGCCGCCTGCCAGGTGGCGCCCCAGCGCAGCAGCAGCGCCGCCACGATAAGCTGCGGCAGGGCCATGGCGAGGCAGGCCACGCGGCCGGCCAGGGCCGGGCCGAGCTGCACCGGCAGCGAGCGGATGCCGAAGCGCCTGTCGCCCTCGACGGATTTGAAGTCGTTCAGCGTCATGATGCCATGCGCGCCCGCCCCGTAGAGCAGCGCGACCAGGACCAGCCGCGGCGCCGGCGCCTGGCCGGACAGCACGGCGGCGGCGGTGATCCAGGGCAGGGTCTCGTAGCAGAGGGCGCAGGCGGCATTGCCCAGCCAGCCATTGCGCTTCAGCCGCAGCGGCGGTGCGCTGTAGGCCCAGGCCAGCGCCACGCCGAGCAGCGTCGCCGCGAAGCCCCAGGTCCCCAGCAGCGCGCCGACGACCAGCGACAGCGCCGTCCAGCCGATCGCGATGCCAAGCCCGTAGCGGCCCGGTATGCGTCCCGAGGGGATCGGCCGGTCGGGCTCGTTCACCGCATCGACATGCCGGTCGAACCAGTCGTTCACCGCCTGGCTCATGCCGCAGACCAGCGGGCCGACGAGCAGCAGGCCGAGCAGCGCCGATGGCCAGCGCGCCAGCACCAGGCCCGAGGCGACGGCGCCGCAGCCGAAGGCCCAGACGGGGGGAAACCAGGTGAGCGGCTTCAGCAGCTCCAGCACGTCGCCCGGGCGGGGATGCGATCGCGGCAATGCGGCGGCGAGAGCAGGCTGGGCCATGCCGGTCTCCTAGCTGTCCTCGATCTGGTTCGCCTCGGCCCCAAGATCGCCGAGGCCGTAGCGGCGCAGCTTGACGTAGAGGCTCTGCCGGCTCAGGCCGAGCAATTCGGCGGCGGAGGCGCGGTTGTCGCCGGTGAGCTGCAGCGCGGCCTCGATGCAGAGCCGTTCGATCACGTCGGTCGCCTCCCGCACGAGATCCTTGAGCGGAACGCGGCCGATGAGCTCCGTGATCTGGCCGACCGAGCGCAGCGGCTCCGCCCGGCCCGACCCGGTGGCGAGACGCATGCCGACATCGCGGATGGCGAAGCCGAAGCAGTCGCGCCCGCCGGCCTCCGTCACCGACACGGCGGAGACCTCGACCTCGGTGGTGCCGCCATGCTCGCCGCGCAGCGTCGTCGCGAAGAGCCGGATCGAGCCGCGCTGCCGGAGCGCCCCCGTCAGCACCTCCATCTCGACGCCCTGGCGGCCGAGCCAGCGATCGAGCGGCTCGCCCAGGGCCTGATCCTCGGAGGCCAGCTGCGCCGCTTCCAGGAAGGCGGCGTTGGTGGTGAGGATGCGGCCCTCGTGGTCGGTCACGACGAAGGCGTCCGGCGCACCCTCCACCGCCTCGAGCAGCTTCGACTTCGGCCGCGGCAGGGCGAGGGCAGCGGCATCGGCGCGGGCCGGCGACAGGCGGACCAGGAAGGTTGTGCCCTCGTCCTGGCGCAGCAGGGACACCGCGATGTTGACCTCCCGCCCATCCGCCTCGAGCGGGGCGACGGTCTCGTCCGCGCGGCCGCCGGCGCGGACCGCGGCGAGCAGCAGCCGGACGCTGTCCTGGCCCTCCGACGCGAAGGCCTCGACGAAGGAGCGACCCATGAGGCGCTTCGCCGTCTTGCCGAAGAACATCGCGGCCGCCGGGTTCATCTCCAGCACGCGGCCGCTTGGCGCATCCACCACCAGGATCGGTTCCGGCGAGATCTGGAACAGGAGGCGATAGCGGGTCTCCGCCTGGCGCAGGCGGGCATAGTCGCGCTCCACGGATTGCTGGGCCTCGACGAGCCGTTGCTGCAGGCTGGAGATCGGCCGCAGGTCCCGGCCGAAGACCACGACCCGGTCGGCCGTGCCGAGGCGCACGGCGGCGCATAGGATCGGCACCGAGCCGACGGATGGCGCGAGCTGGTTGAGGTGCCGCCAGCGTGGCGCACGGCCGGCGACCGCGTCGCTCAGCAGCTCCTCGGCCTTGGGCCGGCTTTCCACGGTGACGGTCTCGATCCAGGGCCGCCCCAGCCAGCTCTCCCCGGCGGAGAGGTCGTGCCCAAGCTCCTCGCTGTTGATGGCGAGGTCATGGATGACACCATCGGATGTCAGGATGATCGTGATGTCCGAGGCGGCCGCGATCACCGAGGCGGTGGCATCCGTATCGAGATTGCCGAGCGATAGGCTGGGAGCCTTGAATGACGTCACGGGGACGGTGATCCTTGTGTTCGCCAGTGAGATCCGGGTTTTCCCCCCCTTGCTTTTCTTCATTATCTGATGGTCCGATCGGCCAGCAGCGCCAGCAGGGTCTCCGCCTGCAAGGCCGCCTGACGGCCATCCCGGGCCGTGGCATCGGCGCCAACCTGCGCCGCCAGTCCGGGATTCTCGTTGAAGACCCTGCCGCCTACCATGATGCCGATCGCCTCGTTGCGTGAGCTGCGTCGGACCCTATGGATCAACTTCGGCAGGTGGTCGATCCCGCTATCGCAGCTCACCGAGAGACCGAGCACCGCGAACCACTGCCCGGTGACGAGCTCGATCAACGCATCCTCGCTCGGCGCCGGCTCGCTCCAGACCTCCCAGCCGGCGCGGAGGAAGAACTCGGCCACCATGGTGAGGCCGAAGCTGTGCTGCTCCCCGGGCAGCGGCAGCAGGGCCGCCCGGCGCCGCAGGTCGTGCCGCCTCGCCGGCGCAACGAAGGCCGGGCTCAGCTGCCGCAGCACCTGCTGCAGCCGGCCGAGGCCGAGGGTGACGTCGGCGAAGCTGCAGAGATCCTCGACCCAGAGCTGGCCGAGGCGGCGGGCGGCGGGCGCGAGCAGCTCGAGATGCAGGCGTTCGAGCGTCACGCCCTGCAGGCGCAGCGTTTCGACGAAGCAGAGGGCGGTCGCCGCGTCGCTGGTCATGACCAAGGCGACGAGGGCCACCACATCCTCCGGCCCGGGAACGGCGCCGTCCTCCTCCTCGGGATCATCCAGCTTCGCCGTCCGGTTGGTCCTGACGCCCTGGCGGAGCAGGAGGCGAGGCACGACCTCGGCCCGCACCGCCGTGGCGAGCAGGGCCCGCAGCTCCTCGGCGGCGCCGGGCGGCGTCAGTGCCGGAGAGCAGGTCAGCGGCAGCGCCTGGAGCAGGATGGGCCGGGTGGGTGCGAGCTTCGCCGCCGGGAGGCCGGCAATCGGCCATGGCATGTCCCTGATCGCGCGATCCTCGCCTGGTCGCCCTGATGAGGCGACCATCGGCTTTTCCACCATCAGTCCCTCCCTTGTCGTCTTTTTCCCCCGCTGCCGCCGCGATTGTCAATCTGCATTTACGTCAATCTAGATTGACACCTGGGATGCGGCAGTCCTAGCCTTCTGCCGTGGGCAAGGAGGTCGGCAGCGGAAACCCTGGCAGACAGTAACGGCATCGGTCCACGCCGCTTCCCGTTCCAAGGAATGCCAGCCCCCTTGCCAAGCATCTCGGCCAGCCGACGCCCGCGAGGGAGGGTTTGTCAAGCAATGCTTACGCTCGGCGTCCTGGACCGCCTGATCGACAGCACGCATGCCTGCCCGTGGGGCGCCACCGCCGGACGGGCGAGGCCGCGCAGCGCCGCGCTCTACACGGCCGAGGAGAGGATGCGGCGCGACGCCTCGCCCTGGACGCTGGTGCAGGGCGTGCTCGCACCGCTGCAATTCCTCGTCTTCCTCGTCAGCCTCGGCCTGGTGCTGCGCACGCTGCTGACCGGCGAGGGCGCCGCCGCCGCGGCCGCATCGGTCGTGCTGAAGACGCTCGTGCTCTACACCATCATGGTCACCGGCTCGATCTGGGAGAAGGCGGTCTTCGACCGCTGGCTCTTCGCCCAGGCCTTCTTCTGGGAGGACGTGTTCAGCATCCTGGTGCTGGCGCTGCACACCGCCTATCTGGCGGCGCTCCTCCTCGGCTTCGGCGATCCGCGGTCGCAGCTGTTGCTGGCCCTTGCCGCCTATGCCGCCTATGTTTTCAACGCCGCGCAGTTCCTGCTGAAGCTCCGCGCGGCGCGGCGCGAGGGCGCTGGCCTGAAGCCCCACGGCGCCGCCGCCGCGGGCTATGCCGGATGAGCGGCGCGGGCGCCCTGCCAACGGGGGCGGAGGCGGGCACCGCCAGGCCGCCGGTGCTGCGCGAGCGCGGGCAGCGCGAGGTGTTCTGCGGCCTGACCAGCATCGTGTGGCTGCACCGCAAGGTCCAGGACGCCTTCTTCCTCGTCGTCGGCAGCCGCACCTGCGCGCATCTGCTGCAATCCGCCGCCGGCGTGATGATCTTCGCCGAGCCGCGCTTCGCCACGGCCATCATCGAGGAGCGTGACCTCGCCGGCCTCGCCGATGCGAATGAGGAGCTGGACCGGGTGGTGGGGCAGCTGGTGGCGCGCCGCCCCGAGATCCGCCTGCTGTTCCTGGTCGGCTCCTGCCCCTCCGAGGTGATCAAGCTCGATCTCGCGCGCGCCGCGGCGCGGCTGTCGCGGCGGCTGCTGCCGGCGGTGCGGGTGCTGCACTACTCCGGCAGCGGCATCGAGACCACCTTCACCCAGGGCGAGGATGCCTGCCTCGCGGCGCTGGTGCCGGAGATGCCGGCGGCGACGGACCGCTCCCTGCTGGTCGTCGGGGCCCTGGCCGAGGTGGTGGAGGATCAGCTGCGGCGCCTGCTCACGGCGCTCGGCATCGGCCCGCTGCACTTCCTGCCGCCGCGCCGCGCGCGGGACCTGGCTCCGATTGGGCCGCAGACCCGCTTCCTGCTGGCGCAGCCCTTCCTCGGCGAGACCGCGCGGGCGCTGGAGGCGCGCGGCGCCCGCCGCATCCCCGCGCCCTTCCCTCTTGGCGCCGAGGGCACGACGCTCTGGCTGCGCGCGGCGGCCGAGGCCTGGGGCATCGGGGCGGCGCGCTTCCGCGAAGTCACGGCGATGGCGGAGCGGCGCGCCCGGGAGGGGCTGCTCCGCCTCCGCGACGGGCTGGCCGGCAAGCGCCTCTTCTTCTTCCCCGACTCGCAGCTGGAGGTGCCGCTGGCGCGCTTCCTCTCGCGCGAGCTCGGCATGGTGCCGCTCGAGGTCGGCACGCCCTATCTCCACCGCGAGCATCTGGCCGAGGAGCTGGCGCTGCTTCCCGCCGGCACGCCGCTGAGCGAGGGACAGCACCTGGAGCGGCAGCTCGACCGCTGCCGGGCGGCGCGCCCGGACCTGACGGTCTGCGGCCTCGGCCTCGCCAATCCGCTGGAGGCCGAGGGGCTGACGACCAAATGGTCGATCGAGCTCGTCTTCACGCCGATCCAGGGCTACGAGCAGGCGGCCGACCTGGCCGGCCTCTTCGCCCGGCCGCTGGTGCGGCGCGACCGGCTGGCGGTGTAGCGCCATGCGCCTCGCCGTCTGGACCTACGAAGGGCCGCCGCATATCGGGGCGATGCGCGTCGCCACCGCGATGCAGGGCGTGCACTACGTGCTGCACGCGCCGCAGGGCGACACCTATGCCGACCTGCTCTTCACCATGATCGAGCGGCGCGGCGAGCGGCCGCCCGTGACCTACACCACCTTCGAGGCGCGCGACCTCGGCGGCGACACGGCGGCCCTGCTCCGCGCCGCCCTGCACGAGGCCTGCGAGCGCCACCGGCCGCAGGCCCTGCTGGTCGGCGCCTCCTGCACCGCCGAGCTGATCCAGGACGATCCCGGCGGCCTGGCCCGCCGGATGGGCCTGCCGGTGCCGGTCATTCCGCTCGAGCTGCCGGCCTATCAGCGGCGGGAGAATTGGGGCGCCGCGGAGACCTTCTACCAGCTCGTCCGCGCCTGCGCCGGCCCGCCCGGGCCGAGGCCGCCGCGCCCGGCCGGCGCGCCGCCCCGCTGCAACCTGCTCGGCCCGACCGCGCTCGGCTTCCGCCACCGCGACGACCTGCAGGAGGTGCGGTCGCTGCTCGCCGGCCTCGGCATCGCCGTGCATGTCGTCGCGCCGCTCGGCGCCACGCCGGCCGATCTCGCCCGCCTGCCGGAGGCGGATTTCAACGTGGTGCTGTACCCGGAAGTCGCCGAGCCGGCGGCGCGGTGGCTGGAGCGCAGCTTCGGCCAGCCCGCGCTGCGCGTGGTGCCGATCGGGGTCGGCGCCACGCGCGACTTCCTGGCCGAGGCGGGGCGTCTCGCGGGGCTTGCTCCGCCGGCGCCGGCGGCCGATGCCTCGCGCCTGCCGTGGTACTCGCGCTCCGTCGATTCCACCTACCTCACCGGCAAGCGGGTCTTCGTCTTCGGCGACGCGACCCATGCGATCGCCGCGGCCCGCGTGGCGACGGAGGAGCTCGGCTTCGAGCTGGTCGGCCTCGGCAGCTACAGCCGCGAATTCGCCCGCGAGGTGCGGGCCGCCGCCGCGCAATACGGCGTCGAGCCGCTGGTGACCGACGACTACCTGGAGGTGGAGGCGCGGATCGCCGAGCTGCAGCCCGAGCTGATCCTCGGCACGCAGATGGAGCGGCACATCGCCAAGCGCCTCGGCATCCCCTGCACGGTGATCTCGGCGCCGGTGCATGTGCAGGACTTCCCGGCCCGGCACTCGCCGCAAATGGGGCATGAGGGCGCCAACGTCCTGTTCGACAGCTGGGTGCACCCGCTGATGATGGGGCTGGAGGAGCATCTGCTCGCCATGTTCCGCGAGGACACGGAGTTCCACGACGCGGCGCCGCCCTCGCATCTCGGCCACGCGGCTGCGGCGCCGGCGCCGGATCTCGCCGCCTGGGCGGTGGAGGCGGAGCGCGAGCTGCTGAAGATCCCCTTCTTCGTCCGCGGCAAGGCACGCCGCAACACCGAGCGCTTCGCCCGCGAGCGGGGCGTCGCCACCATAACGGTCGAGACCCTCTACGATGCCAAGGCGCATTTCGCACGGTGACGTGGCGACGCCCTTGCGCGTCGTCATCGTCACCATGGACAGCCACCTCGCCGGCGCGGCGGCGCGGGCGCGGGCCATGCTCCGCGGCGAGGTCCGCGGGCTGGAGCTGGCGTTGCACGCCGCCGATACCTGGTGCGGCGACGCGGCGGCGCTGGAGCGCTGCATCGGCGATATCGGCCGCGCCGACATCGTCATCGCCGCCATGCTGTTCCTCGAGGACCATATCCAGGCCGTGCTCCCCGCCCTCGCGGCGCGGCGCGAGCAGTGCGACGCCATGCTCTGCATCATGTCCGCCGGCGAGGTGATGCGGCTGACCCGCCTCGGCCGCTTCAGCATGGCCGGCGAGGCGCGCGGACCGCTGGCCCTGCTGAAGCGATTGCGCGGCGGCCGGCCGGGCGGCGCCTCCAGCGGCCAGGGCCAGATGCGGATGCTGCGCGAGCTGCCGAGGCTGCTGCGCTTCATCCCCGGTAAGGCGCAGGACCTGCGCGTCTACCTGCTGGCCCTGCAATACTGGCTGGCGGGATCGGAGGACAACCTGGCCGGCCTGGTGCGGCTGCTGGCGCGCAGTTACGCGGCCGGGCCGCGGGCCGAGCTTGTCCGCGGCCTCGGCGTCGCGCCGCCGGTGCGCTACCCGGAGACCGGCCTCTATCACCCGCGTCTGGCAGGCCGGATCACGGAATCGATCGAGGCGCTGCCGCAGGGTGGCGAGGCCGGCACGGTCGGCCTGCTGCTCATGCGCTCCTATGTCCTGGCCGGGAATGCCGCGCATTACGATGGCGCCATCGCCGCCTTCGAGGCGCGGAGGTTGCGGGTGATCCCGGCCTTCGCCAGCGGGCTGGATGCGCGCCCGGCGATGCAGCGCTTCTTCCAGCGCGACGGGCGGGCCCTCGTCGATGCCGTCGTGTCGCTCACCGGCTTCTCGCTCGTCGGCGGCCCCGCCTACAACGATGCCCGGGCCGCCGAGGAGGCGCTCGCCGCGCTCGGCGTGCCCTATGTCGCGGCGCATCCGCTGGAGTTCCAGACGCTGGAGCAGTGGGAGGCCGATTCCCGCGGCCTCACCCCGGTGGAAGCCACGATGATGGTGGCCATCCCCGAGCTCGACGGCGCCACCTGGCCCATGACCTTCGGCGGCCGCGCCGGCGGCGCGGGCGAGGGCGGCTGCGCCATGGCGGTGCATGCGGAGCGGGCGGCGACGCTGGCCGCCCGCGTGGCGCGGCTGGTGGCGCTGCGCCGCAGCGCGCGGGACAGCCGGCGCCTGGCGATCGTGCTGTTCAACTTCCCGCCCAATGCCGGCGCGACGGGTACCGCCGCCTATCTGTCGGTCTTCGAATCGCTGCATCGCACCCTCGGCGCCCTGGCCGCCGCCGGCTATGCGGTGGAGGTGCCGGCGACCGTCGAGGCGCTGCGCGAGCGCGTCCTCGGCGGCAATGCCGCCCGCTTCGGCATGCCGGCCAATGTCGCGGCCCGCATCCCGGTGGATGCGCATGTGCGGCGGGAACGCTGGCTGCCGGAGATCGAGCAGCAGTGGGGGCCGGCGCCGGGACGGCACCAGAGCGATGGCGGCGGCCTGCTCGTGCTCGGCGCCGAGTTCGGCAATGTCTTCGTCGGCGTGCAGCCCGCCTTCGGCTATGAGGGCGACCCGATGCGCCTGCTCTTCGAGCGGAGCTTCGCGCCGACCCACGCCTTCGCCGCCTTCTACCGCTGGATCCGCGAGGAGTTCGGCGCCCATGCGGTGCTGCATTTCGGCACCCATGGCGCGCTGGAATTCATGCCGGGCAAGCAGGCCGGCCTCTCCGCCGCCTGCTGGCCGGACCGGCTGATCGGCGAGCTGCCGAACTTCTATCTCTACGCCTCCAACAACCCGTCCGAGGGCACGCTGGCGAAGCGGCGCGCCGGGGCGACCCTGATCAGCTACCTGACGCCGCCGGTCGCGCAGGCCGGGCTCTATCGCGGCCTCCTCGACCTGAAGCTGGCGCTCGGCCGCTGGCGCGCGCTCGCCCCCGGGGAGGAGCGCGGCGGGCTGGCGGCCATGCTGCAGGCCCAGGCGGCGGCGGTGGACCTCGCCAGGGCCGAGCCGGCCTGGAGCGATCCGGAGGCCGAGATCGCCCGGCTCGGCACCGCGCTGCTGGAGCTGGAATACGCCCTGATCCCGCACGGCCTGCACGTGATCGGCGTGCCGCCGACGCCGGCGCAGCGGGGGGAGCTGCTCGACGCCGCCGGCATCACCGAGCCGGCGCAGCGCGCCGAGCTGGAGGCCCTGCTGGCCGTCGACCATGAGACGCCCGCGATCCTGCGGGCTCTGGATGGCGCCTATCTGCGGCCGGCACCGGGCGGCGACCTGCTGCGCTCCCCGGCGGTGCTGCCGACGGGCCGCAACCTGCACGGCTTCGACCCCTTCCACATCCCGAGCGCCTTCGCCCTGCAGGACGGCGCCCAGCAGGCGGAGCGGTTGCTCGCCCGCCACCGCGCGGAAGCCGGCGGCAGGCTGCCCGAGACGGTGGCGATGGTGCTCTGGGGCACCGACAACCTGAAGACCGAGGGCGGCCCCATCGCCCAGGCGCTGTGGCTGATGGGGGCGGAGCCGCGGCATGACAGCTACGGCCGCCTCACCGGGGCGCGGCTGGTGCCGCTGGAGCGGCTGGGCCGCGCCCGCGTCGATGTGGTGATGACGCTCTCCGGCATCTTCCGCGACCTGCTGCCCATGCAGACGCGGCTGCTGGCCGAGGCGGCGCTGCTCGCCGCCGGCGCGGCGGAGGAGCCGCCGGCGATGAACCCGATCCGCTGCCACGCCCTCGCCTGCCAGGCCGTGCATGGCGGCACGCTGGAACAGGCGGCGCTGCGGGTCTTCGGCAATGCCGAGGGCGCCTATGGCGCCAATGTCAACCATCTGGTCGACCATGGCGCCTGGGAGGCGGAGGACGAGCTGGCCGAGGCCTATCTCCGTCGCAAGGGCTTCGCCTATGGCGTGGACGGGCGGCCGATGCGCCGGGACGCGGTGCTGCGGCAGGTGCTGGAGACCGTCGAGGTTG
Source organism: Roseicella sp. DB1501 (assembly GCF_013112485.1). Taxonomy (GTDB): domain Bacteria; phylum Pseudomonadota; class Alphaproteobacteria; order Acetobacterales; family Acetobacteraceae; genus Paracraurococcus. The sequence goes on along the minus strand of NZ_JABFHG010000007.1, from coordinate 345,540 downwards.
CCTATCAGAATCTCGACAGCGTCGAGCTCGGCGTCACCACCGTCGACCACTATTTCGACACGCTGGGCGGCATCAGCCGGGCGGTGCAGCGGGCGCGCGGCGCCGGGCCGGTGCCGGTCTATGTCGGCGACCAGACGCGCGGCGAGGGGCGGGTGCGCAGCCTGGCCGAGCAGGTGGCGCTGGAGACCCGCACCCGCGCCCTGAACCCGCGCTGGTACGAGCCCCTGCTGCAGCATGGCCATGAGGGCGTGCGCCAGATCGAGGCGCATGTGACGAACACCGTCGGCTGGTCGGCGACCACCGGGCAGGTCGCGCCCTGGGTGTACCACCACCTGGCGCAGACCTTCATGCTCGACCCGGTGATGCGCGAGCGCATGGCGGAGCTCAACCCGACCGCCTCGGCGCGCATCGCCAACCGGCTGATCGAGGCGCAGCAGCGCCGCTACTGGTCGCCGGACCAGGAGATGCTGGACCGGCTGCGCCGGGCCGGCGAGGAACTCGAGGACAGGATCGAGGGCGTGGCCGTGGAAGGTGCAGCATGACCGTTGTGTTCAGGCCCATGCCCGGCGCCGCGCCCCGCCGGGGCGATGGCGACGGCAGCGTCCAGGTGCATATGGATGCCGCCTCGCGGATCGAGGGCGCCAAGGTCTTCGCCGTCTACGGCAAGGGCGGCATCGGCAAGAGCACCACCTCCTCCAACCTCTCGGTCGCCTTCACCCGGCTCGGCCAGCGGGTGCTGCAGATCGGCTGCGACCCGAAGCACGACAGCACCTTCACCCTGACCAAGCGCCTGGCTCCGACCGTCATCGACGCGCTGGAGGCGGTGGACTTCCACGCCGAGGAGCTGCGGGCCGAGGATTTCGTCTTCGAGGGCTATGGCGGCGTGCTCTGCGTCGAGGCCGGCGGGCCGCCGGCCGGCACCGGCTGCGGCGGCTACGTGGTCGGCCAGACGGTGAAGCTGCTGAAGGAGCACCACCTCCTCGAGGAGACGGATGTCGTCATCTTCGATGTGCTGGGCGATGTCGTCTGCGGTGGCTTCGCCGCCCCGCTGCTGCATGCCGACCGCGGGCTGATCGTCGCGGCCAACGATTTCGATTCGATCTTCGCGATGAACCGGATCGTCGCCGCGATCGGCGCCAAGGCGAAGAATTACGGCGTGCGGCTGGGCGGCGTCATCGCCAACCGCAGCGCCGGGACGGACCAGATCGACCGCTACAACGATGCCACCGGCCTGCGCATGCTGGCGCATTTCCCCGATCTCGACGCCATCCGCCGTTCCCGCCTGAAGAAGGCGACGCTGTTCGAGATGGAGGACAGCCCGGAGGTCGAGATGGCGCGCGCCGAATACCTGCGCCTGGCGGCGAGCCTCTGGGCCGGCGTGGCACCGATCGAGGCGCTGCCGCTGAAGGACCGCGAAATTTTCGACCTTCTGGGGTTCGACTGAGATGCCGACGGCGAGCTATGCGGAGCGGCGCGGCGAGCTCCGCACCTATTTCGACCGCACCGCGGCGGAGGCCTGGGCGCGGCTCACCTCGGACGCCCCGCTCGGCCGCATTCGCGCCACGGTGCGCGCCGGGCGGGAGGAGATGCGGTCCCTGCTGCTCGGCTGGCTGCCCGAGAGCCTGCACGGCGCCCGCCTGCTCGATGCCGGCTGCGGCACCGGCGCGCTCGCGGTGGCGGCGGCGCGGCGCGGCGCGGCGGTGGTCGCGGTCGACCTGTCGCCGACCCTCATCGGCCTGGCACGGGAACGCGGCACCGTGACCGCGCCAGGTCAGGTCCAGTTCCATGTCGGCGACATGCTGGACCAGGGCAGCGGCCGCTTCGCCCATGCGGTGGCCATGGACAGCCTGATCCATTACCGCGCGCCGGACATGGTGCGGGCGCTGGCCGGGCTTGCGGCGCGCGCGGAGCATTCGGTGCTCTTCACCTTCGCGCCGCGCACGCCGGCGCTGGCGGCGATGCATGCGGTGGGGCGGCTCTTCCCGCGCGGCGACCGCGCCCCGGCGGTCGAGCCGGTGAGCGAGGCGGCGCTGCGGCGGTTGATGGCGCGGGAGCCGGGCCTTGCCGGCTGGCGCCCGGCGCGCAGCCAGCGCGTCGCCCGCGGCTTCTACATTTCCCAGGCCATGGAGCTGCGCCGCCCATGATCAGCGCCCGCAGCGCCGCCCGCGCCTGGATCCGGCTGAGCCCCGGGCTGCTCCCCTTCGCCGACGCGGCATCGGCGGAGCTGCCCATGGCGCGGCTGCTGCGGCTCTCGCTGTTCCAGGTCTCGGTCGGCGTCTGCGCGGTGCTGCTGATCGGCACCCTGAACCGCGTCATGATCGTCGAGCTCGCTGTGCCCGCCGGCCTGGTCGCGGTCATGGTGTCCCTGCCGCTCGTCTTCGCGCCGCTCCGCGCCTTCATCGGCTTCCGCTCCGACACGCACCGCTCAGCGCTGGGCTGGCGCCGGGTTCCCTATCTCTGGTTCGGCACGTTGCTGCAATTCGGCGGGCTGGCGATCATGCCCTTCGCGCTGATCCTGCTCTCCGGCGATACCGAAGGGCCGGCCTGGATCGGCGAGGCGGCGGCGGCGCTCGCCTTTCTCCTGGTCGGCGCCGGGCTGCACACGGTGCAGACCGTGGGGCTCGCCCTCGCAACGGATCTCGCGCCGCCCGCCGCGCAGCCGAAGGTGGTGGCGCTGCTCTCCGTCATGCTGCTCCTCGGCATGCTGGTGGCCGGCCTCGGCTTCGGCCTGGTGCTGGCCGAGTTCAGCCAGATCCGGCTGATCCAGGCGATCCAGGGCGCCGCGGTGCTGACCATGGCGCTGAACGGCGTCGCGCTCTGGAAGCAGGAGGCGCGCGATCCGGGCCGCACGGCGCGCGCGGCGGCGCGGCCCGGCTTCCGCGACTCCTGGCGGGCGCTGCGACGCGAGGGGCCCTGGGGCCGCCGGCTCCTCGCCGCCGGCATCGGCACGGCCGGCTTCGGCATGCAGGACATCCTTCTCGAGCCCTATGGCGGGCAGGTGCTCCGGCTCGGCGTCGGCGCCACCACGGCGCTGACGGCGCTGCTGGCGGCGGGCGGGATGACCGGGTTCGGCCTCGCCATGCGGGCGCTGGACCGGGGCGCCGATGCGCAGCGGCAGGCGGCGCTCGGGGCGCTCATCGGCATCGCGGCCTTTGCGACGGTGACGCTGGCGGCGCCCATGGAGTCGATCCCGGTCTTCGCCCTCGGCGTCGGGCTGATCGGCCTCGGCGCCGGCATCTTCGCGCATGCCACGCTCACCGCCTGCATGCGCATGGCGCCCGCGGGGCAGATCGGCCTCGCCCTCGGCGCCTGGAGCGCGGTGCAGGCGACCGCCGCGGGCACCGCCATCGCCGCCGGCGGGCTGCTGCGCGACGCGGTGGCATCGCTGGCGGGACGCGGCGCGCTGGGCGAGGCGCTGGCAGTCCCGGCCACCGGCTATGGCGTGGTCTACCTGATCGAGATCGCGCTGCTCTTTCTCACCCTCGCCGTCATCGGGCCGCTCGTCCGGCCTGTGGCGGCGGGGCATCGGACGTCACCGACGGCGCAAGCCGCCCATCACGCCGGCTAGAAACCGCAGAGCGGAGGTTCCGGATGCCAAGCGCAGCTCCCACCAACAGCGTCGATGTCGCGGCGCTCGCGCTCTACACCTTCTTCCTCTTCTTCCTCGGGCTGGTCATCTATCTCCGCCGCGAGGACAAGCGGGAGGGCTATCCCCTCGATTCCGACCGCACCGACAGGTCCGGCGGCCGCGTCGTGGTGCAGGGCTGGCCGCCCGTCCCGCCGCCCAAGACGTATCTGCTGGCGCATGACCCGCGGCCGAGCGAGTTCGTGCGGCAGGAGCGCGACCTCACCGGGCTTCTCGCCCCGGCGGCCGGCTTTCCCGGCGCGCCGATGCAGCCGCTCGGCGACCCGATGCAGGACGGCGTGGGGCCCGCCTCCTATGCGGAGCGTCTGGACGTGCCGGACGTGACCTTCGACGAGCAGCTGCCGAAGATCGTGCCGCTGCGTGCCGCCGCCGGCTATTTCCTGGCGGCGGAGGACCCCGATCCTCGCGGCATGACGGTGATCGCCGCCGATGGGATCGCCACGGGCACCGTGGCGGATGTCTGGGTGGACCGGTCCGAGACCTTCGTCCGCTTCCTCGAGGTGGAGACGGCGCCGGGCGGCCGGCATGTGCTGGTGCCCATGATGCTGCTGCGGATCGATCCCGCGCGCCGCAGGATCAAGGTGAGCTCGGTCACCGCCGCGCAGCTCCTCGCGGCGCCGGTGCCGCAGCGGGCGGAGGAGATCACGCTGCGCGAGGAAGACCGGATCACCGCCTATTTCGCCAGCGGCCATCTCTACGCCACGCCGCAGCGCCTGGGGCCGCTGCTGTGAGGGAGCATGAGCACGAGCCGGTCATCGGCCTGCCGGAGGCGCTGCCGGCCGGCGAGACCGTGCTCTGGCAAGGCGCGCCGGGCTGGACCGGGCTGGCCTTCCACACCTTCCGCCTGGGCTGGCTGGCCGCTTATTTCGCCGCCATCGCCGCCTGGGGCGCGGCCGTCGCGCTGCAGGAGGGCGCCTCGCCCGGCGCCGCGGCGGCGGCCATGGCCTGGCCGCTGGCCCTCGGCGCCGCCGCGCTGGGGCTGGTGACCGGCTTCGCCATCCTGGCGGCGCGGACCACGCTCTACACCATCACCAACCGGCGCCTGGTGCTGCGGGTCGGCGTCGCGCTGCCGACGACGGTGAACATCCCCTTCGCCAGCATCCGCGACGCCGGGCTGCGGCCCTGGCGTGGCGGCGGCGACATCCGCCTCGCGCTGCTGCCGCCGCACCGCGCCTCCTATGTCGGCCTCTGGCCGCATCTCCGCGGCTTCCGCCTGGCCCAGCCGCAGCCGGTGCTGCGCGCCCTGCCGGATGCCGAGGCGGCGGGCCGCATCCTGGCGCGGGCGCTGGCCATGCATGCGGCGCTGCCGGTCCCGGGGCGGGTGCGGCCGGCGGTGGCGCCGGCGCCGGTCGGCGCCACCGGCGCCGCGGCGGCCTGACGGGGAGGACACGCCATGCACCGCAGCCTCGCCGCCCATCTCGCCGACCGGATCCCCGGCATCGGGATCGCCCTGCTGCTGACCACGGTGCTGGCGGCGGTCGCGCTCTCGGGCGGCACGGCCTCGCCGCAGCCGGAGGCCGGGCCGCCGCTGGCGATGCGGAGCCTCCGCTTCGCCGATCTGCCGCAGGGCGCGATCGCGGTGATGGATGCCGCGACCGGCGCCACCCTGGCGCGCTTCGGGCCGGGCGAGGGCGGCTTCCTGCGCGGCGGCCTGCGCGGCCTGGTGCGCGAGCGCCGGCTGGATGGCGGCGACGCGGCGGCGCCCTTCACCCTGGCCGCCTGGCGCGACGGGCGCCTGACCTTCGAGGACAGTATGACGGGCCGCGTCCTCGAATTGCATGCCTATGGCCAGACCAATGCCGAGGCCTTTGCCCAATTCCTCACCGCGCGGGAGATGCAGCCATGATCGGTCGCCTGTCGGGCCCCGGCCGCCGCTTCGAGGTGCCCTGCACCGTCGAGATCGAGCGCAGCGCCGATAGCCTGCATGCCTATGCCATCCCCGAGGGTGTGGAGCTGCGGCCGGGCGACCGCGTGCTGGTGCATGGCGCGCCCGGCCATGTCGGCTTCGGCGAGAGCGCCCGGTTCGAGACGCGGGCGACCGTGCTGCGCGCGGGGCCGCTGGAGCGCGCCTGGACCCGCTTCGCCGCGATCCTCGAACTCGCCGAGCTTTATCACGTGGGCTTCGAGGCGGAGGAGGCCGCATGAACGCCGTCACCCATGGCGCCCGCGCCGCGGCGCCGCTGAACGAGACCACCCGCAGCGCCACCACCGATACGGTGCTTTCGCCGCGCTTCTACACCACGGATTTCGCTGCGCTGGACCGCATCAGCGTCGATTCGATCCGCGCCGACTGGGATTCGCTGATGGCGGAGTTCCGCGCCGATCCGAACCGCGGCCACTTCACCCGGACCGAGGCCTTCGACGCCTTCCGCATGGCGGATCTGCCGGAGGGCCTGCAGAAGGAGCTGCTGGATTTCCTGGTCAGCTCCGTTACCGCCGAATTCTCCGGCTGCGTGCTCTATGCCGAGATCAGGAAGCGCGTGCGCAACCCCGACATGCAGGCGCTGTTCGGCTTCATGGCGCGCGACGAATCCCGCCATGCCGGCTTCATCAACGACACGCTGAAGGATATCGGCGTGGGCGTGGATCTCGGCTTCCTCACCCGCGCGAAGAAGTACCACTACTTCACGCCCAAGTTCATCTTCTACGCCACCTATCTCAGCGAGAAGATCGGCTACGCCCGCTACATCACCATCTTCCGGCAGTTCGAGCGGCATCCGGAGCTGCGCTTCCACCCGATCTTCCTGTGGTTCGAGAAGTGGTGCAACGACGAGTTCCGGCATGGCGAGGCCTTCGCCCTGCTGATGCGCGCGAACCCCGCGCTGCTGCGCGGCCGCAACCGCCTGTGGTGCCGCTTCTTCCAGCTCGCCGTCTTCGCCACCATGTATGTGCGCGACCATGCCCGGCCGGAATTCCACAAGGCGCTGGGCATGACGCCCACCGAATACGACATGCAGGTCTTCCGCATCACCGAGGAGGTCTGCCGCCAGGTCTTCCCCGACACGCTCGACATCGACAACCCGGCCTTCCTCGCCGGTCTGGAGCGGCTGCGCCGGATCGGCGAGGGCATGGCGGCGGCCCGCGCCGCCGGCGGGCTCGGCGGCCGGCTGCGGCGCCTCGGCCTCGGGGCGGCGGCGGCGGCGAGCTTCGCGCGGCTCTACCTGCTGCGGCCGCGCCGGCACGCCCTGCCCGACCAGGTGCGCCTGGCGCCGGCCTGGTAGGAGAGGGGGGCACGCCATGCTCGAATACGGGCTTCCCGCGCTCACCGCCCTCTTCCTGTGGTGGTTCAGCACCGGGCTGATCCTGCATCTGGATGGCCTCCGCCCGGAGACCTTCCGGTGGAGCATGGCGGGCGCCACCCTGCTGCTCGTCGCCGCGCTCTGCGGCCTCGACCGGGTGGCGGCGGAGGACACGCCGCGCGGCGCCTATCTCGCCTTCGCCTGCGCGCTGCTCTGCTGGGCCTGGATCGAGCTCGGCTTCCTGACCGGCTGGATCACCGGGCCGCGGCGGGAGGCGCTGCCGCCCGGCGCCACGGGCTGGCCGCGGTTGCGCGCCGCGCTGGCGGCGATCCTCTGGCACGAGCTGGCCATCCTCGGCATCGGCGCCCTGGTGCTGGCGATCAGCTGGGGGCGGCCGAACATGGTCGGCGCCTGGACCTTCCTCGTTCTGTGGATCATGCGTACCAGCGCCAAGCTCAATCTCTTCCTCGGCGTGCGCAATCCGGGCGACGCCTTCCTGCCGGCGCATCTGCGCTACCTCGGCAGCTATTTCGCGCGGCGACCGATGAACCTGCTCTTCCCGCTCTCGGTCACGCTCGGCACCCTGGCCTGCGCGGCGCTGCTGCATGACTTCCTCGCCCCCGCCGCCGGTCCGGAACGGGCGGCCGGCGCCGGACTGGTCGCCACCCTGCTGGCGCTCGGCGTGCTGGAGCACTGGTTCCTGGTGCTGCCGATCCCGGTCGAGGCGCTGTGGCGCTGGGGCCTGCGCTCCCGCGGCGCGCCGCCGCGGGTCACGAGCTGGGATCCCGGCGGCGGCGGCCCGCTCGATTCCCGCTCGCTGCAGACGCTGCTGGACGACGTGGCGGCCGGGGCCTTCGGCCAGGTGGAGAGCCTGCAGGGCGTGGTGCGGACGCGCTCGGGCTGGATCGACTTCCGCCTCGCCGGCGGCCGGCCCTGCCTCGAGGACAAGGCATCTGGCACGGAGACGACGCGCGTGGTGGCCATCGGCCGGGCGCTGGACGAGGCGCGGCTGCGCGCCGCCTTCGCCGCCTGCGCCCGGCCGGCAGCCCCGTGACAACCAAGACCCATCGGAACGCCAAGGGAGGTCCCATGCAGTACGAAGCCTTCTTCCGCCGGCAGCTCGACGGCCTGCGCCGCGAGGGGCGCTACCGCATCTTCGCCGATCTCGAGCGCCAGGCAGGCCGCTTCCCGCGGGCATCGCGCGACGGCGGCGCCGCGGGCGAGGTGACCGTCTGGTGCTCCAACGACTATCTTGGCATGGGCCAGCACCCGGCGGTGCTGGAGGCGATGCAGGAGGCGCTCGCGCGCTGCGGCGCCGGCGCCGGCGGCACGCGCAACATCGCCGGCACCAACCACCACCACGTGCTGCTGGAGCAGGAGCTCTCGGCGCTGCACGGGACCGAGGCGGCGCTGCTGTTCAACTCGGGCTACATGTCGAACTGGGCGACGCTGTCAACCCTGGCGGGCCGGCTGCCCGGCTGCGTCGTGCTGTCGGACGAGCTGAACCACGCCTCGATGATCGAGGGCATCCGCCACAGCCGGGCGCAGTGCCGCGTCTTCCGCCACAACGATCCCGCGGATCTCGACCGCCGGCTCTCCGACCTCGCCCCGGAGACACCGAAGCTGATCGCCTTCGAGAGCGTCTATTCCATGGATGGCGACATCGCGCCGATCGCCGAGATCTGCGACGTCGCCGAGGCGCATGGCGCCATGACCTATCTGGACGAGGTGCATGCCGTCGGCCTCTACGGCCCGACCGGCGGCGGCGTCGCGGAGCGGGAGGGGCTGGCGCACCGGCTGACGGTCATCGAGGGGACCCTCGCCAAGGCCTTCGGCGTGATCGGCGGCTACATCGCCGGCTCGGCGGCGATGTGCGATTTCGTCCGCAGCTTCGCCTCCGGCTTCATCTTCACCACCGCCCTGCCGCCGCATGTGGCGGCCGGCGCGCTGGCGAGCATCCGCCATCTCCGCTCAAGCGGCGCCGAGCGCGCCCGCATGCATGACCGGGTGGCGCTGCTGCGGCGGCGGCTAGACGAGGCTGGGCTGCCGCACTTCGAGAATCCCAGCCACATCGTCCCGGTCATGGTGGGCGACCCGGTGCAGTGCAAGCGCATCAGCGACCTGCTGCTGGAGGAGCACGGGATCTACGTGCAGCCGATCAACTACCCGACCGTGCCGCGCGGCACGGAGCGGCTGCGCCTGACGCCCTCGCCGCTGCACAGCGACGCGGATATCGGGCGCCTGGTCGCCGCCCTGGCCGGGATATGGTCGGAGCTCAGCCTCCGGCGCGCCGCATGACGGGCGCCGCCAACGGCGCGGTGAACGGCGCCGCCGCGCCGCCGCGCCGCCGCGCCGCCGTACCCCGCGCCGCGGCGCGGGCGGCACGGGAGGCCGTGCTCCAGGAGACTGCGCCCGGCCGGCGCACCCCCTATCCCTTCTCGGCCATCGTCGGGCAGGAGGAGATGCGGCTCGCCCTGCTCGCCGCCGCGGTCGATCCCGGCATCGGCGGCGTGCTGGTCTTCGGCGATCGCGGCACCGGGAAATCCACCGCCGTCCGGGCCCTGGCCGCGCTGCTGCCGCCGATGCAAGCCGTCCGCGGTTGCCGCTACGCCTGCGACCCGGCCGATCGCGCCCTCTGCGAGGACTGCCGCAGGCGCCGCGCGCGCGGCGCCCTGCCTGGACACAGCCTGCCGGTGCCGGTCATCGACCTGCCGCTCGGCGCGACCGAGGACCGTGTCGTCGGCACCCTCGATTTGGAGCGGGCGCTGACCGCCGGGGTGAAGGCCTTCGAGCCCGGGCTGCTGGCCCGCGCCCATCGCGGCTTCCTCTACATCGACGAGGTGAACCTGCTGGAGGACCATCTGGTCGACCTGCTGCTCGATGTCGCGGCCTCCGGCGAGAACCTCGTCGAGCGCGACGGCATCAGCATCCGCCATCCCGCCCGCTTCGTCCTGATCGGCAGCGGCAATCCGGAGGAGGGCGAGCTGCGGCCGCAGCTCCTCGACCGTTTCGGCCTCTCGGTCGAGATCCGCACGCCGGAGGGGCTGGCCGACCGCGTCGAGGTGATCCGCCGCCGCGACGCCTTCGAGCGCGAGCCGGAGGGTTTCGCGGCGCTCTGGGCCGAGGAGGAGGCGGCGACGCGGCAGCGCATCGCGGCGGCCCGCAGCCGCGTCGGGCGGATGGCCACGCCGGTGGCGGTTCTCGAAGCCGCGGCGCGGCTCTGCCTGGCGCTCGGCACGGACGGGCTGCGCGGCGAGCTGACGCTGGTGCGGGCGGCGCGGGCCGTGGCCTGCCTCGAGGACGCGGCCGCGGTGACGGAGGCGCATCTGCGGCGCGTCGCCCCGGCGGCGCTGCGCCACCGGCTGCGCCGCAACCCGCTGGACGAGGCGGCCTCGACCACCCGCGTCGAGCGGGCGATGGCCGAGGTCTGGGGCGCGTGACCGCGGCCGCGCCGCCCGGCGCCGCCGGGGCTCCGGCGGAGGCCGCGCTGGTCGCGGCGCTGCTCGCCCTCGACCCGGCGGGGCTGGGCGGCGTGGCCCTGCGCGGCCCGCCCGGGCCGGCGCGCGATCGCTGGCTGGCGCTGCTGCGGCGGCTGCTGCCGGGCGATGCGCCCTGGCGCCGGATGCCGCCGGGGGTGGGCGACGGACGGCTGCTGGGCGGCCTCGATCTGCCGGGGACCTTGCGGGCGGGACGGAAGGTTGCCGAGCGCGGGCTGCTGGCCGAGGCGGATGGCGGGGTGCTGCTGCTGAGCATGGCCGAGCGCCTGCCGGCGGCGGCGGCGCTGCGCCTCGCCGCGGCGCTCGATACCGGCGCGGTGCGGGTGGAGCGCGATGGCCTGGCCCTCTGCCACCCTGCCCGGCTCGGGCTGGTGGCGCTGGACGAGGGGCTGGAGGAGGAGCGGCCACCCGCCGCGCTGCTCGACCGCCTCGCCTTCCATCTCCTGCTCGATGACGTGCCGCATGACGAGGCGGTGCCCGCCTCGCTGCGCGCGGCGCGGGCCCGGCTGCGCCGCCTGCTGCCGCCGTCCCCGGCCATCATCGAGGCGCTCTGCGCCACCGCGGCGGCGCTTGGCATCGCCTCGCTGCGGACGCCGCTGCTGGCGCTGCGGGCGGCGCAGGCCGCGGCGGCCCTGGCCGGGCGCCGGGCGGTCGCGGGGGCGGATGCGGCGCTCGCCGCCCGCCTGGTCCTGGCGCCGCGCGCGACCCGGCTGCCGGCGCCCGAGGAGGCGGATGCGGCGGAGGCGCCGCCACCGGAGGCGGGCCCCGAGGCCGCCGCCGGGGCGCCCGGCGAGGCCGAGGCCCACCCGCTTCCCGACATCGTGCTCGCCGCCGCCCGCGCCGCCCTGCCGCCGGAGCTGCTGGCGCGCCTCGCCGCGGCGGCGCCGGTCGCCGGGGCAACTGCCGGTGGCGAGGGGCGCAAGGGGCCGGCGCGGCAGGCGGCGCGGCGCGGCAGGCCGGTCGGGACCCGCGCCGGGGATCCGCGCGCCGGCTTCCGGCTCAGCCTGGTCGAGACGCTGCGCGCGGCGGCCCCCTGGCAGCGGCTGCGCCATGCAGGTGGGGCAGGACAGCGCATCGCCGTGCGGCGGGAGGATTTCCGCATCCTTCGCCTGCGCCGCCCGGCCGAGACCACGGCGGTCTTCGTGGTGGACGCCTCCGGCTCCGCCGCGCTGCACCGGCTGGCCGAGGCGAAGGGCGCGGCAGAGCTGCTGCTGGCGGCCTGCTATGCGCGCCGCGACCGGGTGGCGTTGATCAGCTTCCGTGGCACCGGTGCCGAGCTGCTGCTGCCGCCGACCCGCTCCCTGGTCCGGGCGCGGCGCTGCCTCGCCGCCCTGCCGGGCGGCGGCGGCACGCCGCTGGCCGCGGCGCTGGAGGCGGCGCGCGCCCTGGCGACGACGGAGCGGCGGCAGGGCCGGACGCCGCTGCTGGTGCTAATGACCGATGGCCGCGCCAACATCTCGCGCGAGGGGCGGGCCGCCGGCCGGGCCCAGGCCGAGGCGGATGCGCTGGCCTCCGGGCGGGCGCTGCGGCGGGAGGGCTGCGCCGGCGCCGTGCTGGTGGTGGACATGGCGCCGCGGCCGCTGCCCTTCGCGCGCGAGTTGGCCGAGGCGCTGGGGGCACCGCACCTGCCGCTGCCCGCCGCCGGTCCCGCCGCCCTCTCGGCCGCGGTGCAGCAGGCGGCGGCGCGGCTGGCGGGCCATGGCGCCACGGCGTGAGCGACCATCCGTCCTGGGGGCAGGAGGGCCGCGACTGGCCCAACCGCGCGGCCAGCCACTTCGTCGAGGCCGGCGGGTTGCGCTGGCACGTGCAGCGCCTGGGCAAGGGGCCGGTGCTGCTGCTGCTGCACGGCACCGCCTCGGCGACGCATTCCTGGCGCGAGCTGGCGCCGCTGCTCGCGCGGCGCTTCACCGTGGTGGCGCCGGACCTGCCGGGCCATGGCTTCACCGCGCTGCCGCCGCCGGGCGGCCTCACCCTGCCAGGGATGGCGACGCTGGTCGGGGCGCTGCTGCGCCGCCTTGACCTCAGCCCGGCGCTGGTCGCCGGGCATTCGGCCGGCGCCGCGGTGCTGCTGCGCATGGCGCTGGACGGGCGCATCGCGCCGCGCGCCGTCATCGGGCTGAACGCGGCGCTGCTGCCGATCGGGCGCGACCACGCCGCCTTCTTCACCGGCGCCGCGCGCCTGCTCGCCGGCCTGCCCTTCGTGCCGCGCGCGCTTGCCTGGCTCGCCTCGGAGCGCGGCGTGGCGGAACGGCTGCTGCGCGACACCGGCTCGCGGATCGGGCCGCGGGGGGTGGAGCTCTATGCCAGGCTGCTGCGTCGGCCGGGGCATCTGCGCGCCGCGCTCGGCATGATGGCGGGCTGGGACCTGCGGCCGCTGCTGCGGGACCTGCCGCGCCTGCCGATGCCGCTGGTCCTGGTGGTGGGGGAGGGCGACCGCACCATCCCGCCCGGCGACGCGCTGCGCCTGCGCTCGGTGCTGCGGACGGTGGAGGTGGTGCGGCTGCCCGGCCTCGGGCATCTCGCCCATGAGGAAAGGCCGGAGGCGGTCGCCGCCATCCTGGAGCGCTGGGCGCCGGTGCCGGAGGCGCGGAAGCTCGACCGCTGCGGCCTGCCGGAGCAGTGACGCCGGCGGCCGGGCCGGCCCCTGAAGCGTGATTGCCCGAGGCGGACGCGCCGAGAGCGTGCATCAGGCGACCGAACGACGAGCCAGACCATGGTCCGTGAAGCCGGGCGAACGGATCGTGGCTATGGGATGGTGCGGGGGCGGCGCCGGGGCGGCGCTCTCGTGACGCGGGGAGCGCGGCATGGCGGAGCGGGCGTCGGAGGGCGGGGGCGATGCGGCGGGGCCGCGCCGCCTGCCGCCGGAGCATCCCTGGCGGGTGGCGCTGACGGAGGAGCTGCATGCGCGGCCGATCGAGCCGGTCGTCGCGCCGGCCCGGCTCTCCTTCCTCGCCCTGCTCTGCGACGGGACGGAGCGGGAGGCCGCCTGGGCGGCGATGCGCGATCTCGCGCTGCGCCACGGCGCGGCGCCGCCGTCGCCCGGCGCCGTGCATCACAGCGCCGAGCTGGGCGGCATTCGCGTGACATGGGAGCTGCACACCGAGTTCTACCGCTGCGTCGTCCAGCGGCCCGGCGCCGAGGCGGAGCAGCCCTTCGCCGCGCCGGCCATCGACGCGCTGCCGGCTGACTGGGTCGCGGCGCTGCCCGGCCGGCTCATCGCCGCGGGGCATCTGGTGCTGCTGCGCGGCGCGGCGGACCGGCCGCGGCTCGACCTGGCCGCGGGGGCGCGGCAGTTCAGCGGCGGCGCGGTGTTCGGCTCCGCCCCCGCCGACGGCGCCGCGACGGTGCTGAGCGATTTCCGCATCCATGCCGACGGCTTCGCCCGCTTCCTGGCCGAGGACCGGGCCATGACGGCGCGCCAGGCCGGGCGGATGGCGCAGCGCCTGATCGAGATCGACATCTACCGCGCCACGGCCCAGCTCGCCCTGCCGGTGGCGCGCGAGCTCGGGCCCGTGCTCACGCGGTTCGAGCAGGCGCTGTCCGAGATCGCGGCGGCGCAGGTGGCGGGCGGCGAGGCGATGGAGGCGGCGCTGCTCGACCGGCTCACGCGCCTCGCCGCGGATGTCGAGAGCTGGCATGCCCGCACGCGGTTCCGCTTCGATGCCGCCGCCGCCTATCATGCGTTGGTCGAGCGCCGCATCGCCGAGCTGCGCGAGCGGCGGATCGAGGGCTTCTCGACCCTGGAGGAATTCCTCGACCGGCGCCTGGCGCCGGCGCGGGCCACCTGCATCGCCGTGGCCAGGCGGCATGAGGCGCTGTCGCAGCACGTGGCGCGGGCGACGCAGCTTCTCTCCACGCGGGTCGGGGTGACGCGGGAGCGGCAGGCCCAGGCGCTGCTCGCCTCGATGGACCGGCGCGGCCAGCTCCAGCTCCATCTGCAGCAGACGGTGGAAGGGCTCTCGATCGCCGCCATCACCTACTACATCACCGGTCTCATCGCCTATCTGGCCAAGGGCGCCAAATCCGCCGGGCTGGCATCGCTCGATCCGGAGATGACCGCGGCGGCCTGCATCCCGGTCGTGGCGCTCGCCGTCGGCCTCGGCATCCTGCGCATCCGGAGAAGTCTGTCTCGGGATGGCTGAGGCTGCTTTTGCGCTGGCGGTATCTGTCAGACGAAGTTTACAGTCATCTCTGTCATGCTGAACGCCACGACCATCGACATCGCGCCGCCTCGCGCGGCGCCACCGGACCCTGCCCGGCCGCATGCGGTGGTCATCGGCAGCGGCTTCGGCGGCCTCGCCGCGGCGGTGCGGCTCGGCGCGCGCGGCTACCGCGTCACGGTGCTGGAGCGGCTGCCGGTGCCCGGCGGCCGGGCGCGGGTGCACCGGCAGGATGGCTTCACCTTCGATGCCGGCCCCACCATCGTCACGGCGCCGCAGCTCTTCGAGGAGCTTTGGGCGCTCTGCGGCCGCCGCATGGCGGAGGACGTGACGCTGCGCCCGCTCTCACCCTTCTACCGCATCCGCTTCGATGACGGCGCGTGCTTCGCCTGTTCCGGCGATGCGGCGGCGATGCGCGCCGAGGTGGCGCGGCTCAGCCCCGGCGACCTGGCGGGCTACGAGGCCTTCATGCGGGTGAGCGAGACGCTCTGCCGCATCGGCTTCGAGGAGCTGGGCGACCAGCCCTTCGGCGCGCCGCGCGACATGCTGCGGGTGCTGCCGGAGCTGCTGCGCCTCGGCGCCTGGCGCTCCGTCCATGCGCTGGTGGCGCGGCATGTGCGCGACGACCGGCTGCGCGCCGCACTCTCCTTCCACCCGCTGCTGATCGGCGGCAATCCCTTCGCGGCCAGCGCCCTCTACGGGCTGATCGCGCATCTGGAGCGGCGCTGGGGCGTGCACTGGGTGATGGGCGGCACCGGGCGGCTGGTCGAGGGGCTGGCCGGGCTCATCCGCGGCCAGGGCGGCACGCTGCGCTGCGGCGCGGAGGTGGCGGAGATCCTGGTGCGCGACGGCCGGGCCTGCGGCGTGCGGCTGGCCGACGGCGCGACGCTCGCCGCCGACATCGTGGTCTCCAACGCCGATTCCGCCGCGACCTACCGGCACCTGCTGCCCGCCCGGCATCGCCGCCGCTGGACCGATCCGCGGCTGGAGCGGGCGCGCTACTCCATGGGCCTCTTCGTCTGGTATTTCGGCACGCACCGGCGCTACCCGGCGGTGGACCACCACACCATCCTGCTCGGCCCGCGCTATCGCGGCCTGCTGGACGACATCTTCCGCCGCCGCGTGCTGCCGGCGGATTTCAGCCTCTATCTGCACCGGCCGACGGCCACCGATCCCGCCATGGCGCCGCCGGGCGCCGATGCCTTCTACGCCCTGGTGCCGGTGCCGCATCTCGGCGCCGGGATCGACTGGCGGCGGGAGGCGGAGCCCTTCCGCCGCGCCGTGGCGCGCCGCCTGTCGGAGACGGTGCTGCCGGGCGTCGAGGATGCCGTGGTGACCTCCCGCATCGCCACGCCTCTCGACTTTGCCGAGGATCTCCTCGCCTTCCGCGGCGCCGGCTTCGGCCTCGAGCCGATCCTGCTGCAGAGCGCCTGGTTCCGGCCGCACAACCGCAGCGAGGAGGTGGAGCGGCTCTACCTGGTGGGGGCGGGGACGCATCCCGGTGCGGGGCTGCCGGGCGTGCTCTCCTCGGCCCGGATCCTCGACAGGGTGGTGCCGCATGCCCATGCGCTGGCCTGACAGCCCGGCCGC
The DNA here is from genome assembly GCF_013112485.1 of Roseicella sp. DB1501. Taxonomy (GTDB): domain Bacteria; phylum Pseudomonadota; class Alphaproteobacteria; order Acetobacterales; family Acetobacteraceae; genus Paracraurococcus. The sequence continues at coordinate 329,408 of NZ_JABFHG010000007.1, read as the reverse complement.
CGCGGCCGCGGCGCGCGCCGACCTCGCCGCCTGCCGCGCCCTGCTGCGCGACGGCTCGCGCAGCTTCCAGATGGCGTCGCTGCTGCTGCCGCGGCGGGTGGCGCGCCCGGCCGCCGCGCTCTACGCCTTCTGCCGCCTGGCCGATGATGCCGTCGACGGCGCCGGCGAGGCGGCGCGGCGTGCCGCCCCGGCCCGGCTGCAGGAACGCCTGCAGGCCGCCTATGCCGGTCGGCCGCGTCCCCTGCCGGCGGATCGCGCCTTCGCCCTCGTCGTGGCGCAGCACGGCATCCCACGCGCCCTGCCGGTGGCGCTGCTCGAAGGCCTGGCCTGGGATGCCGAGGGGCGCCGCTACGAGACGCTGGCGGCGCTGGAATCCTATGCGGCGCGGGTCGCCGGGTCGGTCGGCGCCATGATGGCGCTGCTGATGGGCGCGCGCGGACCGGAGGCGCTGGCGCGCGCGGCCGATCTCGGCGTGGCGATGCAGCTCACCAACATCGCCCGCGATACCGGCGAGGATGCGCGCGCCGGCCGGCTGTACCTGCCGCTGACCTGGATGCGGACCGCCGGCATCGCGCCGGAGGCCTTCCTCGCCGCGCCGGCCTTCACGCCCGCCCTCGGCGGGATCGTCGCCCGGCTGCTGCGCCGCGCGGAGGTGCTCTATGCCCGGGCCGAATCCGGCATCGCCGGGCTGCCGGCCGATTGCCGTCCCGGCATCGCCGCGGCGCGGCTGCTCTATGCGGAGATCGGGCGGCAGGTGGAACGGCAGGGCCTCGATTCCGTCGCCAGCCGGGCGGTGGTGCCGGGCGGGCGCAAGGCCGTGCTGCTGCTGCGCAGTGCCGGCCTGGCCCTGCGCGCCGTGCCGGCGGCCGAGCGGCCGCCGCTCGCGGCCACCCGCTTCCTGCTGCAGGCCAGCCTCGCGCAGGCGGCACCGCCGGAGCCGTCGCGACCCGGCGCCTTCGACATCCCGGCGCGGCTGGCCCGGGTGCTGCATCTTTTCGAGCGGCTGGAACGGCGCGACCGCGAGCACCGGCTCGCCGGCCTGCGGGGATGGTCCGATCCGGCCCAGGCGGGGTGACGCGCCGGCACCCGGGGCGGCGCGGTCCTGGCGTGAGAGGAGGCATGCATGGCCCATTGGGCCGGACTGGGGCTCTTCGCCGCCGGCGCCTGGCTGCTCTGGTCGGCGCAGGCAAGGCGGGCCAGGGCGCGCGAGGCCCTGGCGCGGGGGCTGAGCCCGGCGCCGCTGCAGCCCTCTCTGGTGCTGATGGGCGAGCTGATGCCGCCGATCATCAGCCTCGGGCTCGTCGTGGCGGGGGCCCAGGTGCTGCTGGCCTATGCCATGACCGGTGGCGGCGGCTTCTCGCTCCTCGACCTGGGCGGCTTCCTGTTCCTGCTGCTGGCCTACGACATCTGGGTCCGCTGCCGCACCCGCTATCGCCTACCGGTCTCGCGGCGCTGACGCGGTGCCGTGTCGCGATCAAATGACACCTGACCCTGCCGTTGCACGGCCCGCTGCCGCGCTCTGGCTTTGAGGCTTCCCATCACACGGGGACGATCATGAGTTGGAATTTCTTCCTGAGCTGGCAATTCGGCATGACGCTGGTGGCCGCGCTGGCCATCGGCATCTGGCAATTCCTCTCGATCCGCCGCAGCCGCGCCAAGCGCGGCGAAGATAAGCCGGTGGAGCATCCGCTCGGCTCGGGCGAACGAAACCCGCCGCGACGCTGACCGCGCCCCCAGACGCCCTCCGCCGGGCCTGACCATGGACGGGGGGGCGCTCGCGCGCTGGGAATGGGGCGTGTTCCTGCTGCTGGGACTGGCCCTGGCGGTGGCCGAGTTGGTCGCAGTGCGCCGCGCCATCGCCCGGGCCCGCGCCCGGGGCGAGGAGGGCTGAGCGCCCGAACGGGCGCCACGGCTTATGCCGCCTAGCCAAGGGTTGCGGAGCAACCCGCCCGGCGATTGAGGGGCCATTGATGGGTCACCATCAACGGCCGTGGGTATGGCGGGCGCCGCGACGTCAGCGCAGGGCACGCGGGATGCGGAAGGGCAGCATCGCCTGCACCCAGGGGGCGCGGAAGCGGTCCAGGTCCAGGCTCTCATGCACCGCCGTCGCCGCTTCGCCGCAGAGCCGCGTCTCGATCACCGAGCGGGCATAGAAGGGCGCATCCTGCAGGGTCTGCACTACCCGCGGCGCCGGGCCGGGATCGGCGCGCGTCGGGCGGTCCAGCCACCAGCGGCTGCGCGGCAGGGCCGCGACCGGCGGCGCCGGCATGTCCTCGATGGCGCCCGAGGGATGGACGCGCAGCGCCAGGGACTGCGCGCTGCCGTCTCGGCGCACGACGTTGTAGAGCACGGCGGCACCCCGGCGGAGCGGGGCGCGGCACCAGTCCCAGCGGCGGAAATCCTCCTCCAGCGGCGCATCGCCGTCATTGCTGTCGAAATAGCCGGGCCCGGACCAGCGCAGCCGCGGCTGGTCGAGCTCCACCTCCACCCGCGCCGCCGCCGCGATGGGCCGCCAGCGGTGCCGTCCCGCGGCATCGAGGAGGAAGCCGCGATGGCCGGGCGCTTCCGGCCGCAGCCGGACGCGGCCGCGGACCGGGCGCGGGAGCGGCGCGGCGCTCTCCGCGAATTCCGCCGTCAGCACGTCGCCATCCCAGTGCAGGGCGCTCGGCCCGATCCGCAGGCTGGCATCGCTGCGGCCGAGCGCGGCGCTGCGCCGCTCGGTCATCGCCCAGCGGCGGGTCCCGCCATAGAGCGCGATGTTGAGCGCGCAATGCGCCGCCGGCTCCGCCTCCCGGCCGTTGCGCCGCGCCCAGGCATACCAGGGCGAGAAGACGCTGCCGATGAAGGCGATGATCGTCAGCCCGTGCCGCCCGTCATCGCTCAGCCCGTCGAGGTACCACCAGGCATAGCCGCGCGGCGGGACGGGCCGGTCGAACCGAGGTCCGCCCGCAGGCTCTCCGCCGCCTGACGGCCGGATAGCGCCGCCATCGGCACCCCCGCCCCCGGATGCGTGCTGCCGCCGCAGAGATACAGGCCCGGCAGCGCCGTCCGGGCGCCCGGACGCTGGAAGCTCGCCTGCCAGCCATGCAGCGCCCGGCCGTAGAGGGCCCCCCCCGTCGCCGGGAACAGCCGCTCGAATTCCGCCGGCGTGGTCATCGCCGTCGCCTTCGGCCGCAGGGTGAGGCCGCAGCGCCGCATCAGGCTGAAACTCGCCCTCTCGCATTCCTCGATCTCCGCTGGGGTGAAGGCGCGCCGGTCTCCGATGGGCGGCGCGTTGACGAGCAGCAGCAGCCGCTCCGGCCCGCCGGCCTGCCCGCCTCCATCCCTGGCCCCGGCATCGTCGCGGTCCTGCGCGCAGGCATAGACGGTGGGATGCGCGGGCAAGCGCTGCTGGTTGAAGATGCGGTCGAACTCGGCCGCATAGGCCGCGGAGAAGAACACCGTGTGCCGCGCCAGCGGGAAGCCCTCGGCCTCGGCCAGCATCGCCCAGGTGACGGCCGAGAGGGAGCGCTCGCCCCGCAGCGGCGCCGCGCGGGCCGGCGCGGCGCCGAACAGGCCGGCGGCGAGCGCGGCCAGGTCGGCGTTCAGGATGGCGGCGTCGACGGGCAGCCTTTCGCCATCGGCGAGTCGCAGGCCGGAGACGCGGCCGCCACCGACGAGGATCTCCGCCACCTCGGCGCCGTAGCGCAGCCGCGCCCCGCGGGCGGCGGCCAGGCCGGCCAGCGCCTCGGCCACCCGCTGCATACCGCCTTCGACCAGCCAGACCCCCTGCTGCTCCACATGCGCGATCAGCATCAGCGTCGCCGGCGCGAGAAAGGGCGAGGCGCCGCAATAGGTGGAGTAGCGCCCGAAGAGCTGGCGCAGCCGCGGGTCGCTGAAATGGTCGCCCAGGGCGCGCCAGAGCGTGGCGAAGGGCGAGACGCCCCAGAGCTCCGCCAGCCCGGCCGGCCAGGCGGCGGTGATCAGCGACAGCATGGACGGGCGCGGCGCGCGGATGAAGGGCCGTTCCAACGTGGACCAGATGCGGCGCGCGCGCTCGCAGAAGGCGAGGTAGCCCTGCGCCGCCGCCGGGCCGGCAAAGGCGCCGATCGCCTCGGCCGAGCGGTCGATATCGGCGTGGAGATCGAGCCGGCCGCCGCTGTCCCAGGCATGGCGCGCCAGCACCGCGGCCGGGCGCAGCGACACATGCTCGTCGAGGCTGGCGCCCGCCTCGCGGAAGATCTCCTCGAAGACCCAGCGCATGGTGAAGACCGTCGGGCCGGCATCGATGCGCGCATCGCCGAGCAGGACCTCGCGCATCTTGCCGCCGGGTGTCGCGGCGCGTTCCAGCACGACGACATCGAGCCCCCGCGCCGCGAGAGTGAGGGCCGCGACCAAGCCGCCGATGCCGGCGCCGATCACCGCGACGCGTTCGGTGCGCATGAGGAGGGCCCCGCAATTTGCGCTTGACTCATGTGTCAATAGAAGTTGACAGTCATAATCGTCAAACAAAAACGACAATCGCTGGCGGCCCGATCCGGGACACGCGGCGTAGCGGAGGGCGGCAATGGACGGCGTCACCCGGATCGAGCGCAGCCTTGAGACCGCGGTGGCGCGGGCCGAAGCCGACGACGCGCCGCCACGCCTCGCCGCCGCGCTGCGCCACGCCGTGTTTCCTCGAGGCGCCAGGGTGCGCCCGCGCCTCTGCCTCGCCGTCGCCGCGGCCTGCGGCGAGGATGCCCCGGTCCTGACCGACGCCGCCGCGGCCGCGATCGAGCTGCTGCACTGCGCGTCGCTGGTGCATGACGACCTGCCCTGCTTCGACGATGCCGCCGAACGGCGCGGCCGTCCGTCCGTGCATCGCGCCTTCGGCGTGCCGCTGGCCCTGCTGGCGGGCGATGCGCTGATCGTCCTCGCCTTCCAGACCCTGGCGCAGGGGGGCGACGGCGCTGCGGCGCGGCTGCCCGCGGTGTTGGCGGCGGTTGGGCAGGGCGTCGGGGTGCCGCATGGCATCGTCGCCGGGCAGTCCTGGGAATGCGAGCCGGTCGCCGCGCTCGAGGCCTATCACCGGCAGAAGACCGGCGCGCTCTTCGCGGCGGCGGCCGCGGCGGGCGCGGCCTGCGCCGGTGCGACCGAGCTGGCGCCCTGGCGGTGCTTCGGCGAGCGTCTCGGCGAGGCTTACCAGGCGGCGGACGACATCCGCGACGTGGTCGCCGATCCAGAGGAGCTGGGCAAGCCCGCGGGGCGCGATGCGGCGCTCGGCCGGCCGAGCCTTGCCCTGGCGCTGGGCATCCCGGCGGCGGTGCAGCGGCTTGAGGCGCTGGTGGCCGAGGCGGCGGCGACCATTCCCGCCTGTCATGGCGCCGCCGAGCTGCGTGCGCTCGTCCGCAGCGAGGCCCGGCGGCTGACGCCGCGCAGCCTCAGCCGCAGCGCGGCCTGAGCCGGCGGCATGGCCGCGCGGGTCATCGCCCCGTCCATGCTGCCGGGCGCGCTGGATCGCCTGCGCGACCTGCGCGAAGGGCTGGTGGCGAATCCGCGCTTCCGCCGCTGGGCGGCGCGCTTTCCGCTCACGCGGCCGGTGGCGCGGCGGCGGACGCGGGCGCTCTTCGATCTCTGCGCCGGCTTCGTCTATTCGCAGGTGCTGCTGGCCTGCGTGCGGCTGCGGCTCTGTGAGCTGCTGCGCGCCGAGGGGCCGATGGACGCCGCCGCCCTGGCGCCGCGCCTCGGCCTCGGCGAGGCGGCGGCGCAGCGGCTGCTCGGCGCGGCCGCCTCGCTGGGCCTGGTGGCGCGGCGGCGCGGCGGGCGCTTCGCGCTTGGCTCGCTCGGCGCGGCCCTGATCGACAATGCCGGGCTGGTGGCGATGGTGGAGCACCATGCGGCGCTCTACGCCGATCTGAGTGACCCGGTGGCGCTGCTGCGCGGCGAGCGGCACGGGGCGACGGATCTCGCGCGGCTCTGGCCCTATGCCGGGCGGGAGCGACCCGATGCGCTCGATGCCGAGGCGGTAGCGGCCTATTCCACGCTGATGGCGGCCTCCCAGGCGATGATCGCCGAGGAGGTCCTCGACGTCGCGCCGCTGCGCGCGCATCGCTGCCTGCTCGACCTGGGCGGCGGGGAGGGCGTGTTCCTGGCCGCCGCCGCCGCCCGCGCGCCGCATCTCCGGCTCCTGCTCTTCGACCTTCCGGCCGTGGCCGCGCGGGCGCGGGCCCGCTTCGCCCGGGCGGGGCTCGAAGGCCGGGCGAGCGCGATCGGCGGCGACTTCCTGCGCGACCCGCTGCCTGGCGGCGCCGACCTGATCTCGCTGGTGCGCGTGTTGCACGACCACGACGATGCCGCCGCCCTCGCCATCCTGCGGGCCGTGCGGCGGGCGCTGCCGCCGGGGGGCAGGCTGCTGCTCGCCGAGCCGATGGCAGGCACGCCGGAGGCTGAGCCCGCCGGCGAGGCGTATTTCGGCTTCTACCTGCTGGCGATGGGCCAGGGCCGGCCGCGTCGGCCAGAGGAGATCGACGGCCTGCTGCGTGCCGCCGGCTTCGCGCCGCCGCGCCTGCTGCACACCGGCACGCCGCTGCTGGTGCGGGTGATGCTGGCGAGGCTGGCGACATGAGGCCCGACCGATCGCGCCGATGTGGCAGGCCTCATCTGTCAGATAAAATTGACATAAAAATTAGTCATACTAAACTGACATACGTCAGCACGCGGAGTCCTGCCGTGGACGCCATGGCCGTGATCCTCGAAGAACCAGAGCGCCTGGCGCTCCGCCGGCTCAGCCTCTCGCCTCCGGGCGAGGCGGATGTGGTGGTCGAGGTCGCCTGGAGCGGCATCAGCACCGGCACGGAACGCCTTCTCTGGTCCGGCCGGATGCCGCCCTTCCCCGGCCTCGGCTACCCGTTGGTGCCCGGCTACGAATCGGTCGGCCGCGTCGCCGCCGCCGGGCCCTCCGCCGGGCTGCGGCCCGGCGATCCCGTCTTCGTCCCCGGTGCGCGCTGCTTCGGCGCGGTGCGCGGGCTGTTCGGCGGCGCTGCCTCGCGCCTCGTCCTGCCCGCGGCGCGCGCGATTCGCATCGAGGCCGGGCTCGGCGAGCAGGGCGTCCTGCTGGCGCTGGCGGCGACGGCCTGGCACGCGCTCTCAGCGCCACGCTGCCTGCCGCCCGATCTCGTCGTTGGGCACGGCGTGCTCGGGCGCCTGCTGGCGCGGCTCGCGCCGCTCGCCGGTGCCTCGCCGCCGGCGGTCTGGGAGCGCGATCCGGTCCGCGCCGCGGGCGCCGCGGGCTATGCCGTGCTGCAGCCGGAAGCGGATGAGCGGTGCGACTACCGCGCGATCTACGATGCGAGCGGCGATCCGGCCCTGCTGGACACGTTGATCGCGCGGCTGGCGCCGGGCGGCGAGGTGGTGCTCGCCGGCTTCTATGCCGAGCCGCTCCGCTTCGCCTTCCCGCCCGCTTTCCTGCGGGAGGCGCGCATCCGCGTCGCCGCGGAATGGAAGCCCGAGGATCTGCTCGCCGTCTCCCGGCTGGTGGCGGAGGGGCGGCTCTCGCTCGACGGCCTGATCACCCATCGCCGCGCCGCGAGCGAAGCCGAGGCGGCCTATCGCACCGCCTTCGGCGATTCCGCCTGCCTGAAGATGGTCCTGGACTGGAGAGGTACCGCATGAACGCACCCCTCGTCTCCGCCGGTTCGGCACAGCCGATGGCGAGCCTGCACGGGCGGCTGCGCGCGGAGGCGGCGCAGGCGCCCGCGCGGGTCGCGGACGGGCCGGCCTCCCGGACGACGCAGGTGATCGCCATCTACGGCAAGGGCGGCATCGGCAAATCCTTCACCCTGGCCAATCTCAGCTACATGCTCGCCCAGCAGGGCAAGCGGGTGCTGCTGATCGGCTGCGACCCGAAGAGCGACACGACCTCGCTGCTCTTCGGCGGACGGAGCTGCCCGACCATCATCGAGACCTCCTCGCGCAAGAAGGCGGCGGGCGAGGCGGTGCAGATCGGCGATGTCTGCTTCAAGCGCGACGGCGTTTTCGCCATGGAGCTCGGCGGGCCCGAGGTCGGGCGCGGCTGCGGCGGCCGCGGCATCATCCACGGCTTCGAGCTGCTGGAGAAGCTTGGCTTCCACGACTGGGGCTTCGACTACGTGCTGCTCGACTTCCTGGGCGACGTGGTCTGCGGCGGCTTCGGCCTGCCGATCGCGCGCGACATGTGCCAGAAGGTGATCGTCGTCGGGTCGAACGACCTGCAGTCGCTCTACGTGGCGAACAATGTCTGCTCGGCGGTCGAGTATTTCCGCCGGCTCGGCGGCAATGTCGGCGTGGCCGGCATGGTCGTGAACAAGGATGACGGCACCGGCGAGGCGCAGGCCTTCGCCCAGGCCGCCGGCATCCCGGTGCTGGCCGCGATCCCGGCCGACGAGGACATCCGCCGCAAGAGCGCCAATTATGAGATCATCGGCCGGCCGGGCGGGCGCTGGGCGCCGCTCTTCGACGCGCTCGGCCTGCGCGTGGCGGAGGCCCCGCCGCTGCGGCCGACGCCCCTGACCCAGGAGGCATTGCTCGGCCTCTTCTCGGGCGATGCGGTCGGCCGCGACGTGGTGCTGCAGCCCGCGACCATGGCGGATATGTGCGCCACGGAGACGCTGGCGCGCCCCTCGCTCGAGGTCGTCTACGAGGGAAGCGTCTGAATGAGCGACGTCCCACCCCCCGCGGCGCCCCCCACGCTGCCGCCGGGCGAGGGCTGCCATGGCGGTCGGGAGACCATGCAGGCCGCCGCCCGCGCCGCCGGCAAGAGCGCGGCGCTCGACCGGATGCTGGCCGACTATCCGCGCGGCCCGCACGACCAGCCGCAATCCATGTGCCCCGCCTTCGGCGCGCTGCGCGTTGGGCTGCGGATGCGCCGGGTCGCGACGATCCTCTCCGGCTCGGCCTGCTGCGTCTACGGCCTCACCTTCACCAGCCATTTCTACGGCGCGCGCCGCACGGTGGGTTACGTGCCCTTCAACTCGGAGACGCTCGTCACCGGCCGGCTGTTCGAGGACATCCGTGATGCGGTCCGGGCGAGCGCCCGGCCGGAGGAGCATGACGCGGTGGTGGTGATCAACCTCTGCGTCCCCACCGCCTCCGGCGTGCCGTTGGACCGGTTGCCGCGCCAGATCGACGGCGTGCGCATCATCGGCATCGACGTGCCCGGCTTCGGCGTGCCGACGCATGCCGAGGCGAAGGACGTGCTGGCGGGCGCCATGCTGCGGACGGCGCGGCTGGAGGCCGAGGCGGGGCCGGTGGCGCGGCCGCGCGACCGGCAGGAGGGCGAACCCCTGGTGGCGCCGATCGGCGAGCTGTTCCCGGCTGATCCGCCCGGCATCGCCGCGCTGCTGCGGCCCATGGGGCTCGGCCTGGCGCCGCCGCTGCCGGCCCGCGAGTGGCGCGATCTCTACGCCTCGCTCGATTGCGTCGCGGCCGCTGCGCTGCATCCCTTCTACACGGCGACGCTGCGCGAGTTCCGCGCCGCCGGGCGGCCGGTCATCGGCTCCGGCCCGGTGGGCGCCGAGGGCAGCGCCGCTTGGCTGGAGGCGATCGGCCGCGCTGCCGGCCTACCCGCCGCGCGCATCGGCGCGGCGACCGACCAGGCCGTCGCGGCGATTCGCGCCGCCCTGGCACGCCATCCGATCCAGGCGCGGGTGACGGTCTCCGGCTACGAGGGCTCCGAGCTGCTGGTCGCCAGGCTGCTGATCGAGGCCGGCGCCGAGGTGCCCTATATCGGCACCGCCCTGCCGCGCACCGAATGGAGCGAGCCGGATCGCACCTGGCTGGAGGCGCGGGGCGCGCATGTGCAGTACCGCGCCTCGCTGGAGCAGGACCTCGCGGCGATGCGCGAGGTGCGTCCCGACCTCGCCCTCGGCACCACGCCGCTGGTGCAGGCGGCCAAGGAGCAGGGCGTCCCGGCGCTCTATTTCACCAACATGGTCTCGGCCCGGCCGCTCTTCGGCCCCGCCGGCGCCGGCGCGCTGGCCGGCATCGTCGCGGCGCAGACGCGCCAGTCCGGCCGCTTCTCCCGCATGGTGTCCTTCTTCGAGGGCGTCGGCGCGCGCGATGCCGCGGGCTACGGCTTCGCCGGCAAGCCCGCCGATCCGCCCGGCTTCCGCGAGCGGCAGCGCAAGCTGCGCGCCATGCGGGTGAAGGCGGACGAGGCGGTGGGGAGCTGATGGCCATGCTCGTGCTCGATCACGACCGTGCCGGCGGCTATTGGGGCGCGGTCTACGCCTTCACCGCGCTGCGCGGGCTGCGCGTGGTGATCGACGGGCCGGTCGGCTGCGAGAACCTGCCGGTGACGGCGGTGCTGCACTACACGGATGCGTTGCCGCCGCATGAGCTGCCCATCGTGGTCACCGGCCTCGACGAGGATGCGCTTTCGCAGAACGGCACGGAGGGCGCGCTGCGGCGGGCCGCCGGCACCCAGGACCCGGACCTGCCGGCCGTCGTCGTCACCGGCTCCATCGCCGAGATGATCGGCGGCGGCGTCACGCCCGAGGGCAGCAACCTGCGCCGCTTCATCCCGCGCACCATCGACGAGGACCAGTGGCAGGCGGCCGACCGCGCCATCAACTGGCTCTGGACGGAGTTCGGCGACCGGCGCGGGAAGACCCGGCCGCGCACGCGCAAGCCCGGCGAGCCGCCGCGCGTCAATCTCATCGGGCCGATCTACGGCACCTTCAACATGCCCTCCGACCTCGCCGAGGTCCGCCGCCTGGTGGAGGGCATGGGCTGCGTGGTGAACCTCGTCTTCCCCCTCGGCAGCCATATCGAGGACATCGCCCGGCTGCCCGATGCCGACGTCAACATCTGCCTCTACCGCGAATTCGGGCGGCGGCTCTGCGAGACGCTGGAGCGGCCCTGGTTGATGGCGCCCATGGGCGTCTTCGCCACGACCAATTTCCTGCGCAAGCTGGGGGAGCTGACCGGCCTAGATCCGGAGCCCTTCATCGAGCGCGAGAAGCACACCACGCTGAAGGTCTTGTGGGACCTCTGGCGAAGTGTGACGCAGGACTTCTTCGCCAGCGCCGCCTTCGCGGTGGTGGCGACCGAGACCTATGAGCGCGGCCTGCGCCGGCTGCTGGAGGAGGAGCTCGGCATCCCCTGCGCCTTCTCCTTCGCCCGGCGGCCCGGGGAGAAGCCCGACAACGCGGCGGTGCGCCAGGCGATGCGCGACACGCCGCCGCTGGTGCTCTTCGGTTCCTACAACGAGCGCATGTACGCGGCCGAGCTGCGCAGCCGCGCCATCTACATCCCCGCCTCCTTCCCCGGCGCGATCATCCGGCGGAGCACCGGCACGCCCTTCATGGGCTATGCCGGCGCCGCCTATGTGGTGCAGGAATACTGCAACGCGCTCTTCGACGCGCTGTTCCACATCCTGCCGCTCGGCACCGAGCTCGATCGGATCGATCCCACGCCGGCACGCGTCGCGGAAAGCTGGGACGAGGCGGCTCTCGAGATGCTGGAGGAGCGGCTGCAGGCCGAGCCCTTCCTGCTGCGCATCTCCGCGGCCAAGCGCCTGCGCGAGCAAGCGGAGCGGAAGGCCCGTGCCGCCGGCGAGCGGCGCGTGACGGCCGAGAGCCTCGCCCGCTCGCTTCTCGAGGAGGGCGTGCCGTGAGCCGCCCTGGCCCCCGCCATCGTCCGCGACGCAGAGCGCTGCGACGATCCCGGCCGCACGGGACCCGCGCGGCAACGGCCGAGAGGCCAAATACCGAGAGGTGCCAGCATGTCTGACACAAGGGACAAGAAGGATGTCTCCTTGTCGGGGCTCACGGAGCCGGAGGCGAGGGAGTTCCACAGCATCTTCGTCACCAGCTTCATCGTCTTCACGGTGATCGCCATCATCGCCCACTTCCTGGTCTGGCAGTGGCGCCCGTGGCTGCCCGGGCCCGAGGGGTATCGCAGCTCGCTGCTGGATGGCGCGACCAGCGTGCTCTCGATGCTCACTTAGGGAGGGACAGACCATGTGGCGGATTTGGCTGCTTTTCGATCCGAGGCGGGCGCTGGTCGCGCTCTTCACCTTCCTGCTGGTCCTGGCGCTGCTGATCCACTTCATCCTGCTCAGCACCGACAGGTTCAACTGGTTGGAGGGAGCGCGTCGGACGGCCGCCCCCGGGGCCACGGCGGGACAGATGACCCCGCTGCCCGGACCGGCGCCGGGGACGACACGGTAGCGTCGTCGTCCCGACGAAACAGCGGGCGGGGCTCCCGGCCCCGCCCAAGGCCAGGGCGGCCGAGCGAAGGAGGATCGCGGCATGGCGATGCTGAGCTACGAGAGGAAGTACCGCGTCCGTGGCGGGACCCTGCTGGGGGGTGACCTGTTCGATTTCTGGGTCGGCCCCTTCTACGTCGGCTTCTTCGGCGTCACGACGATCTTCTTCAGCGCGCTCGGCACGGCGCTGATCCTGTACGGCGCCGCGATCCAGGGCACCTTCAATATCTGGCTGATCAACATCCCGCCGCCGGATCTCAGCTACGGCCTCGGCTTCGCGCCGCTCAAGGCCGGCGGGCTGTGGCAGGCGATCACGGTCTGCGCCATCGGCGCCTTCTGCTCCTGGGCGCTGCGGCAGGCCGAGATCGCCCGCAAGCTGGCCATGGGATACCACATCCCGGTCGCCTTCAGCGTCGCCATCCTGGCCTATGTCACGCTCGTGGTGGTGCGGCCGGTGCTGATGGGCGGCTGGGGGCACGGCTTCCCCTATGGCATCTGGAGCCACCTCGATTGGGTTTCCAACGTCGGCTACCAGTATCTGCACTTCCACTACAATCCCGCGCACATGATCGCGGTGACCTTCTTCTTCACCACGACCTTTGCGCTCTCGCTGCACGCCTCGCTGGTCCTCGCCGCGCTGAACCCGAAGAAGGGCGAGCCGGTGAAGACGGCGGAGCACGAGAACACCTTCTACCGCGATGTCATCGGCTACTCGGTCGGTACGCTCGGCATCCACCGCCTCGGCCTGTTCCTGGCGCTGAGCGCCGGTGTCTGGAGCGCGGTGTGCATCGTCATCAGCGGCCCGTTCTGGACCCGAGGCTGGCCGGAATGGTGGGGCTGGTGGCTGCGCCTGCCGATCTGGAGCTGAGGCGGTACGGGAGGCGACACCAGCTGGGCTGAGAAGCGCGGACAGGAGATCCGCCGGAGGAGGGGCGTACGCCATGAGTTATGAGTACCAGAACCTCTTCACCCGCGTTCAGGTGCGCGGGCCCGCTTATTCCGGGGTGCCGATCGCGCGGGTGGACGAGCCGCGCGGCGGCCAGGCCTCCTTCTCGCATCTCCTCGGGCGGATCGGCGACGCGCAGGTCGGGCCGATCTATCTCGGGTGGCTCGGATTGATGTCGCTGATCTGCGGCTTCGTCGCCATCGAGATCATCGGCCTCAACATGTGGGCGTCGGTGAACTGGGACCCGGTGCAGTTCATCCGCCAGCTTCCCTGGCTGGCGCTCGAGCCGCCGGCGCCGCATTGGGGGCTTCGCCTGCCACCCTTGCAGGAAGGGGGCTGGTGGCTGATGGCCGGCTTCTTCCTCACGCTGTCGATCCTGCTGTGGTGGCTGCGGGTGTACCAGCGCTCGCGCCAGCTCGGCCTCGGCACGCATACGGCCTGGGCCTTCGCTGCGGCGATCTGGCTCTACCTGGTGCTGGGCTTCATCCGGCCGCTGCTGATGGGCAGCTGGGGAGAGGCGGTGCCCTTCGGCATCTTCCCGCATCTCGACTGGACCGCGGCCTTCTCCATCCGTTACGGCAATCTCTTCTACAACCCGTTCCACGCTCTCTCGATCGTCTTCCTCTATGGCTCGACCCTGCTCTTCGCCATGCATGGCGCGACCATCCTCGCCGCCGGGCGGTTCGGCTCCGAGCGGGAGGTCGAGCAGGTGATCGACCGGGGAACCGCGCATGAGCGCTGCGCCCTCTTCTGGCGCTGGACCATGGGCTTCAATGCGAGCTTCGAGAGCATCCATCGCTGGGCCTGGTGGTTCGCCGTGCTGTGCCCGCTGACGGGCGGCATCGGCATCCTGCTGACCGGCACGGTGGTCGACAACTGGTACCTGTGGGCGATCAAGCACGGCTATGCGCCGGCCTATCCCGCCGTCTGGCCGCATGTCGCCGATCCGGCACTGACGACGGGAGCAGCGCGATGAACGGCTTCGGCAGGAATTTCGTGCTCGGCTTCTCGTCCTCGGTGGCGGCGCTGGTCATCCTGGCCATCGTGCTCACCACCTTCGAGCGGCCGCCGGTGGAGTCGGTGCAGCGCGGCTTCCGCGGCACGGGCATGGAGCTGGTCTACAACCCGCGAACGGTGGCAGCGAACCTTGCCGCCGTACAATTGCCGGAGGTACTCGATCCAGCTGACAATGACGGGCCGCGCGCTTCCGAGATCTACGAGAACGTCAAGGTCCTGGGGGGGCTTTCGAACGCCCAGTTCCTGCGGGTGATGCAGGCGATGACGAACTGGGTCGCGCCCGACGATTCCCTGCCCAACGGCGGCTGCAACTATTGCCACAACCCGGAAAACCTGGCTGCGGACGACCGCTACACCAAGATCGTCTCCCGCCGGATGCTGCAGATGGTGCACCGGATCAACAGCACCTGGCAGTCGCATGTCGGGGAGACGGGCGTAACCTGCTATACCTGCCATCGTGGGCAGCCCGTGCCGGCGGCGGTCTGGTCCACCATGCCGGCGCAGGGCCGCACGACGGGCCTGCTGGAATCCTCGACGGGCCAGAACCTCGCGGCACCTTCGGTCGGCCTCACCTCGCTGCCCTATGACGTGTTCACGCCCTTCCTGCTGCAGGATCACGAGATCCGCGTGCTGACGCGCCCGGATGCCGCCGCCGCGCAGCGCAGCTCCATCAAGCAGACCGAATGGACCTATGGGCTGATGGTGCACTTCGCCGAGTCCCTCGGCGTGAACTGCACTTATTGCCACAACAGCCGCGCCTTCTGGGACTGGGACGAGAGCAGCCCGCCGCGGGCGACGGCCTGGCACGGCATACGCATGCTGCGCGACGTCAACGGCAACTACATCGAGCCGCTGCGGGATGTCATGCCGCCGGAGCGCCACGGGCCGCTGGGCGACGCGTTGAAGGCGAACTGCTCGACCTGCCATCGCGGCGCCTACAAGCCCCTCTACGGCGCCCCGATGCTGCGCGATTATCCAGAGCTGCGAGAGGTGCAGGAGAACGCCGCGCAGTGAGCATACCCAGCCACGGCATTGCCGCTGCTGGGATGCTCCAGGAGGGCCCGCGGGACGGCGCCGCGCGCCTGGCCGGGAGACACGCCGCAACGCGTCGCTACCAGCCAGAGGAAGGTTGCATGAAGCGGGCCATATTGACGATCGGGATCGCCCTCGGCGCTATACATAGCCTCCCCGCGGCGGCGCAGGATGCGGCCGCAGGACAACGCGTGTTCAGCCAGTGCCGTGTCTGCCACGTCATCGAAGACAATGGCCGCAATGGCGTCGGCCCCAACCTGCACGGCGTGGTGGGCCGGAAGGCCGCCAGCGTCGCAAGCTATTCCTATTCACCCGCCATGAAGGCCAAGGGTGAGGAAGGATGGATCTGGACTGAGGAGAACCTGAACACCTACCTTGAGAATCCACGCGGCGTCGTGCCTGGCACAAAGATGTCCTTCCCGGGGCTGAAGGATGAGACGCAGCGGAAGAATGTAATTGCCTTTCTGAAATCGCAGGGGTGAAGCGCCTCCAATTGCTGCGAGCCAGGCGCAGTTCGAGAGGAGACCTCGCGCTTCTGCCTCAGTGATCCACTACGCGCCGGTGGCCCGGCGAGTTCGTGAGTGCGGCCTGATCGATCGGGCATCCGTCGCAGAGTTGGGCCACCGGCGGCACATCTGGCCTAAGCTCGCCGTCGTCACCCACGCCCACACGCATCTCATCCTCAGGGCGGTGCCGGGGGAGAACGGCTCAAGCCCGGATTCCCCCGACGTCACTCCAGCCACACGGCCCTCGGCGATGTGGGCTACCGCGCGATGCAGCGTGGTTCTCGAACGCTCTCTACAATCGGCGCCGGCACGCCGAGAGCGGCTTCGGCCGGTACAGGCGCCGCCTCGGCTTGGCCCTGACCGCGCGCGGAGACGAGGCTCGCAAACTCGCTCTCCGCCTTCTCACGTACAGCCTCATGCTTCTCGCCGAGCCGGCATAAGCCTTTCACCGGCAACCTTGAAAAACCTTCGCTTTTCAAGGAATGGGCAGCTTATGCGGGAAGCGGCGACAGCTTATGGTTGAACGCGCAGCAAGACCTTGCCTGGTCCTTCAACTCCGACCGTAGGTGTCCTCGATGCGAACGATGTCGTCCTCGCCGAGATAGGCGCCGGACTGCACCTCGATGAGGGTCAGCGGGATCATGCCCGGATTCTCGAGCCGGTGGATGCAGCCGAGCGGCAGGTAGATGCTCTCGTTCTCCCGCAGCAGATGCGATTCGGCATCCCGCTGCACCACGGCGGTGCCGTTCACCACCACCCAGTGCTCGGCGCGGTGGAAATGCTTCTGCAGCGAGAGCTTCTGGCCCGGGCGGACCTGGATCTTCTTCACCTGGAAGCGGTCGCCCTGGATCAGCCCCTCGTAATGCCCCCAGGGGCGGTAGATGCGGCGATGCTCGGTTGCCTCCTTGCGGCCGGCGGCGCGCAGCTTCTCGACCAGCAGCTTCACGTCCTGCGCCCGGCTGCGCGGCATCACCAGCACCGCGTCCTCGGTGGTCACCACCACCGTGTCCTTCAGCCCGACGATGCCGGTGAGGATGCCCTCGGAGCGGACATAGCAGCCGTCGCTGTCGACCATCTCGACCGGGCCCTGCGCCACGTTGCCGCGCGCGTCCTTCTCCGAGGCGTCCCACATCGCGGCCCAGGAGCCGAGATCGGACCAGCCGAGATCGGCCGGCACCACCGCGGCGAGGGTGGTCTTCTCCATCACCGCATAATCGATGGAGATCGCCGGCGCCGCCTTGAAGGCCGTGGCGCCGAGCCGGACGAAGCCGAGGTCGCGCTGCGCGGCGGCGAGCGAGGCCTTGACGCTGCCGAGCACTTCCGGCGCGTAGCGCTTCAGCTCGGCGACCAGCGTCGCGGCGGTGGCGACGAACATGCCGCTGTTCCAGAGATGCCGGCGGCCGGAGACGAAATCCGCGGCCCGTTGCGCACTCGGCTTCTCGACGAAGCGCGCCACCGAATGCACGCCCGGCACCCCGGCGAGCGCGGCGCCCACCTCGATATAGCCGTAGCCGGTCTCGGGCGCCGTCGGCTTCATCCCGAAGGTGACGATCAGCCCGGCGCGGGCCGCCTCGACCGCTTGGTCGAGCGCCTCATGCAGCGCCGGCAGATCGGCGATGGCTGCATCGGCGGCCATCAGCCAGAGCACCGCATCCGGGTTCTCGGCGGCCTGCAGCAGGGCGGCGGCGGCAATCGCCGGGGCGCTGTTGCGGCCCGCCGGCTCGAGCAGGATGCGCGCGCCCTCGATCTCCGCCTCGCGCAGCTGCTCGGCGACGAGGAAGCGGTGCGCCTCGTTGCAGACGACCATGGGCGGCGCGAAATCCGCACCGGTCGCGCGCGACGCCGTCTCCTGCAGCATGGTCCGGGCCGAGACCAGCGGCCAGAACTGCTTCGGATAGCCCTCGCGCGAGAGGGGCCAGAGCCGGGTGCCCGTACCACCCGAAAGGATCACCGGAACGATCACTGCTGAGCCGCCCTTCGTATCTGGAGCCCACCCGAACAAGCGCCCGGAAGCAGGCGAGAGTTGGGCCATGCTGCGCCGCGGCCGCGGCACCTGGCTCTCCCTAATAATTTTCTACGAACAGAATCCTACTCAACCAAAGCATCAAAATCCGCTGGTGACTGTCCGGCCGCGACGGCGTCGATCAGCCTAATCAGATCCGGTAGGCAGCGGGAATGAAGATCGTAGTGATCGAGGATGCTGCGTCGCGCCGCGGCCCGCAGCGGAAGGTAGGCCTCGGGCCGGGCCAGCGCCCGCACCACCGCCGCCGCCACCTGCTCAGGCGAATGGAAATCGACCAGGAGGCCGTTGCGACCATCCTCGATGACCTCCTGCACCGGCGGCGTGGCGGAGCCGATGACCAGGCACTCATTCGCCATGGCTTCCAGCATCGACCAGGACAGCACGAAGGGATAGGTCAGGTAGACATGCGCCGAGGAGAGGCCGAGCAAGGCCTGCAGTTCGGCATGCGGGATCTTGCCGGTGAAATGCACCCGCGAGAGGTCGAGCCGGTCGCCGAGCTCGGCCAGCATCACCTCCCGCCAGGTGGCGCCGCCCTCGCGTGGCCGACTGCCGTAATGCGGCTCGTCGCCGCCGACCAGCACCACCTGGGCAGCGGGCCGCTCCGCGAGGATCGCCGGCAGCGCCCGCATGAAGGTCGGGAAGCCGCGATAGGGTTCGAGCCCGCGGCCGACGAAGGTCACCACCTCGTCGCCCGGCCGCAGCACGGCGCCGTTCGGCAGGCGGAAGCGGGGGTCCGGCAGACGCCGGATGGTCCCGGTGTCGATGCCCTCATGCACCACGGAGAGGCGCTGCCGCGCCCAGCCGGGGAAGCGGCTCGCCTGCCAGCGCGTCGCCGTATGTCCCCAATCCGAAGCCTGCAGGCAGAGCAGGTGATTGGCGTTCAGCATCCGGATCCGGCAGGCATCGTCGATCGGCAGCGGCTGACCGGGCGGATCGAAGCCGACATCCCCGCCGGCGGCGGCGTAGTAGAACTCGTAGTAGTAGAGCATGCGCGCATCCGCCCAGACATCACGCAGGAAGAGGCCTTCGCCCCAGCCGGGATGGCAGCAGACCAGGTCGGGGGTGAAGCCGTGCTCCTTCAGCGCGAGGCAGGCGCGGGCGACCTGCTGCCCGCGATAGGTGGCGTTCTCCAGCCGGCGCAGGTAGCGATGCGTGCCCTCCTGCCCCGTTGCCGGCGGCTTGTAGCGGACATGCCGGACGCCAGGCAGTGTCTCCCCGGCCGTCTCGGACAGGGCCAGCACCTGCACCCCCGGGCGGCGCGCCAGGGCCGGCGCCACATGGCGGTACTGCGCCGGGAAATTCTGGTGGACGAACAGAACCCGCATCCGGCCTGGCCTTGCAGATAGAAAACTCACCCCTGTGTAAAAGGTAAAAGTTGATCGAAAGACTCCGCGGCCAGAGCACGCAGCGGCGGACTGGCCGCCCGGCCGCACTTTTACGCGGGCATCGGAACGCCGTGCTGCGCCGGTCATTAGCCTCGACACATGCAGCCCGCCTTCGACCGGACCGATTGGTCTGTCCTCTCCACGCTTCTCCGCATGGCCCAGCGCGATGGCTGGCGTGTGGAGTTCGCCACCGACCGCATCCTGGTCTCGAGCCGTCGAGCCCCGGAGGGAGTCATTCGCCTGCCCGCCAATCTGATGCGGCATGCCCGCAGCTGCGGCTGGCAGGCGGCGATCCGCACCGGCGAGATCTCGCTACGGCATCCTTCGGTGCGGCAGGGCGTGACCTTGCGGCTGCAGAACGGGGGGCGGCGCGACCCGCATCCGTGATCGCGAGGCCTGGGCGCCGCCCGGTGGGACGGTCCCGACGGCGCGGCCTGGGCCGCCTGGGGTCAGGCGAGGGGCCCCGCCGCACCGCGACTCAACGCGCGTTTGCGCTCGCCTCAGAGCGGGTGGCGCCGACCCGGGCCGCCAGCGCCGCTGCCATGAAGTCGTCCAGGTCGCCGTCGAGGACCGAGGCCGGGTTGCCCTTCTCCAGGTTGGTCCGCAGGTCCTTCACCAGCTGATAGGGCTGCAGCACGTAATTCCGGATCTGGTGGCCCCAGCCGATATCGGTCTTGCCGGCCTCGACGCCCGCCGCGACCGCCTCGCGCTTCGAGAGCTCAAGCTCGTAGAGGCGGGCCTTCAGCATCTCCATGGCGATGGCGCGGTTGCGGTGCTGGCTGCGATCCTGGGTGGAGGCCACCACGATGCCGGTCGGCAGATGGGTGAAGCGCACGCCGGATTCCGTCTTGTTCACGTGCTGGCCGCCGGCGCCGGAGGCGCGGAAGGTGTCGGTCTTCAGGTCGGCCGGGTTGATCTCGATCTCGATCCTGTCGTCGACCACCGGATAGACATAGACGCTGGCGAAGCTGGTCTGGCGCTTGTCGTTGCCGCCGAAGGGGCTGATGCGCACCAGGCGGTGCACGCCGCTCTCGGTCTTCAGCCAGCCATAGGCGTTCGGGCCGCTCACCTGGATGGTGGCCGACTTCACGCCCGCCTCCTCGCCGTCGCTCCGCTCGGTCAGCGAGACCTTGTAGCCATGCTGCTCGGCCCAGCGCTGGTACATGCGTAGCAGCATCTCGGCCCAGTCCTGCGCCTCGGTGCCGCCAGCTCCGGCATTCACTTCCAGATAGGCGTCGTTGGCATCGGCCTCGCCCGAGAGCAGGCTCTCGATCTCGCGCCGCTTGGCCTCGGCAGCCAGGGCCTTGAGGTCGGCGACGGCGGCATCGGCGGTCGCGCTGTCCGCCTCCGCCTCCGCCAGCTCGATCAGCTCCAGCGCATCGCGCACCGCCTGTTCAAGCTTGCGCACGCCTTCCACCTGGTCGGCGATGCGGCCGCGCTCGCGCATCAGCGCCTGTGCCGCGGCGGCGTCGTTCCAGAGGCTGGGGTCCTCGGCCCGGGCGTTCAGCTCGTCGAGGCGGCGAAGGGCGGCATCCCAGTCAAAGATGCCTCCTCAGCAGGGACACCGAGGCGGTGATCTGCTCGTTCAGGGATTCGGCGTCAGCACGCATGCCGGGCGGATAGTCCAGGCCAGGGCGGGTGTCCAGCGGGTGTCCGGCGGCAGAACCGGTCCGGCGTTAAGACATGTGACATTTCTTCACCCGACTTCATTCGACCTGCGTGCCGGCCGGAGCCTAGCGTTTGGCTATCGTTCCGGAGCGACCGGCTTCGCCAGGAGACTGCCTTGGCCGCATCGGCACCCAGCCTCGACGCTGCCCATCGCATCCTCGCGCGTGCCGCCTACGGCGCCCGTCCGGGCGAGGCGGAGGCGCTGGCCCGCGGCGGCCTTGGCCCCTGGCTCGACCGCCAGCTCGCCCTGCCGGCGGAGGAGCCCGCCCTTGCGGCGCAGCTCGCCGCCATCCGCCTGCCGATCCGCTACGCCGCTGCGGAAGGGCGCTGGCCGGCGCTGGAGGAGGAGCGGCCGCTGACCCGGCTGGCGATGAGCCAGAGCGAGAATTACCGCTTCTCCCCGCGCCAGGACCGGCCGGTGCCGCCGCCCGAGGTGGATCGCGGCCGCGTCGAGCTGATGACCGCCACCCTGCTCCGCAAGGTGGCGGCCGAGGCGCAGCTGCGTGAGCGGCTGGTGGAGTTCTGGCACGACCATTTCTCGGTCGGCAGCGTCGCCGGCGGCCAGGTCAGCGTCTCGCTCATCGACTACGACCGGCGCATCCGCGGCCAGGCGCTCGGGAATTTCCGCGCCCTGCTGGAGGCGACCGCGACGGCGCCGGCAATGCTCTACTACCTCAACAACCAGAGCTCGCGCGCCGGCGCGCCGAACGAGAACTACGCCCGGGAGCTGCTGGAGCTGCACACGCTGGGCCGGCCCGCCTATTTCGGCGCGGCGCGCAGCAACCGCGACGTGCCGCGCAACGCCGCAGGGCATCCAGCGGGCTATGTCGATGCCGATGTCTGGGAGGCGGCGCGCGCCTTCACCGGCTGGAGTGTGGCGGCGGGGCAGCCGGTCGGCCCCGGGTGGCGGCTGCCGGATACCGGCGAGTTCCTCTTCGTCGAAGCCTGGCACGACCCCTACCAGAAGCAGGTCCTCGGCCGGCAGCTCGACCCCTTCGCCGGCCCCATGGCGCATGGCCGCGCGGTGCTCGACCTGCTGGCCGGGCATCCGGCGACGGCGCGCTTCGTCTGCGCCAAGCTGGCGCGCTGGCTGGTCGGCGCCACGCCGCAGGGCAGCGTGCCGGAGCCGGTCCTGGCGCGGGCGGTGGCCGCCTTCCGCCAGCACGCCGCCGCGCCGGACCAGATCGCCCGCGTGGTGCGCGCCGTGCTCGCCGGGCCGGAGATCGGCGATCCGGCGCTCGGGCGCATGCGCCGGCCGCTCGATGCCGTCGCCGCGGCGATGCGGGCCTATGGGCTGCCCTTCGCCGGCCCGGCGGTCTTCGGCCAGATGGCGGCGGCCGGGCAGCTCCTTTTCGGCTGGCCCTCGCCGGACGGCCAGCCGCTGGACGCCACGCAATACGATGGCGCCGGGGCGCTCAGGGCCCGCTGGACGATGCTGCTCTCCCTGGCCCGCACCGGGCTGGGCCATGACGATGCGCTGCTCGCCCAGATCCTGGCCAGGCAGCCGGCAGGGGCAGTGGCCGCGTATCTGGCACAGCTCGCCCTCGGGCCAGGCGGAGGGCCGGTGGCGGAGACGGTGGCGGCGGTCTGGACCGGCGCCGGCCGCAACCCGCGCCCCGGCCCGGGCGAGGTGGCGGAACTGGCCGGCTGGGTGCTGACCGCGCCGGCTTTCCAATGGGCCTAAGACCCCCCCACGAGACCGCTGCGCGGCTTTGCGGGGCACCCGTGGAGCCCCCCTGCCCAAGCCGCGTCACAGCCTGCCGCGGCAAAGCCGCGACAGGACAACGGACAGCGACGGTTCTGACAGGCGCTTCAAGCGGAGGGATGCGCGGACCATGACGATGCTGCTCGGCCGCCGCGGCCTGCTGCGGGCCGGCCTCGCCACCGCCGCCGCGCCGGGACTGCGCGGCATGGCCTTCGCCCAGCCGGCGGCGGCGACGGAGGTGCCGCTGCTGATCTTCGTCTTCCTGCGCGGCGGGATGGACGGGCTGCACTTCCTCTCGCCCGCCGACGATGCCGATTTCGTCGCGCTGCGCGTCCCGACGCTGCGCAACGCCGCCGAGGGTGAGCGGGCGGGCGAGCGGCTCGACGCCTCGCCGGCGACGGATTTCCGGCTGCATCCCGAGGCGGCAGGCCTCGCCGCGATCTGGCGCCAGGGCCGGATGGCCATCTGGCCGGCGGCCGGCGTGCCGCAGCCGACGCGCAGCCATTTCGAGGCGCAGGCGATGATGGGCCTGGGGCAGGGGCATACGGGGGAGGCGGCGGGTCGCGCCGGCTGGCTGGCCGCCTGGGCGGAACGGGCGAGCGGCCCGGCGCCGATGGCGGCGCTGGCGGGGCAGGAACGCCTGCCCGCGGAACTCGCCGGCGGGCATCGCGGCCTGGCGGTGCCGGGCCTGGCGCGCGGCCTCGACCTGCCGGGCGGCGCCTTCGGCGCGGCGATGCTCGAGGCGCTGCATGCGCGGCCCGGCGGGCCGATGGCGCTGGCCGGTCGTGACGCGCTGGTCCGGCTGCGAAGCCTGGACCGGGCGCTGCCGCGCGATCCTGGAGGCCAGCCATTGCCCTATGTGCCGGCGAATGGCGCCGATTACGGCCCGGCCGCCGAGTTCGGGCGCGGCCTCGCCACCATCGCCCAGGTGGCGCGGCTGCAGCCCGGCCTCGCCGCGGCGGCCCTCGATCTCGGCGGCTGGGACACGCATGACGGCCAGGCCGGCCGCTTCGAGGCCAGGGTGCGGCTGCTGAGCCGCGGCCTCGCCGCGCTCGATGCCGATCTGCGGGACCTGCCGCGCCGCTGGACGGTGCTGGTGACCAGCGAGTTCGGGCGGCGGCTGCGCGCCAACCGCAGCGGCGGCACCGATCATGGCCGGGCCGGGACGGTCTTCGCCTTCGGCGGCGGCGGGCGGCGCGGCTTCGGCCTCGGGCGGCATTTCGGACCCTGGCCGGGGCTCTCGACCGATGCGCTCGAGGATGGCGTCGATCTCCGCGTCGCCACCGACTACCGCGACGCCTTCCGCCAGGTGATGGCCGAGCTCGCACCGGGCGCGGCGGCGCCCTTCGGCCGGGGCTGACGCGCCGGCAGGGTCAGGCCCGGTCGGCCTCGCGGATCCGGCCGAGCTCGAGCACCCCCCGGGCGCCCCAGCCGCGGATATCGGCGGGCACCTCCGGCCGGAAGTGCTCGTAGAGGCGGAAGCCGATGCGGTTGAGTTCCTCCGGCGCGTGGCGGGCAGCGAGGGCCTCCATCGCCTGCCGCACCGCCGGCAGGTGCCGGCCGAAGGCTCGCTCGACATAAGCCCGGACCGGCGCCGCGGGGGCCGGCCGCCCATCGCCCGCGGCCAGGACCACGCCGTCCTCGTCATGGGCGAGGCGGATCGCCCGGCCGAGCAACTGCACGCTTTCCTCGGCCGGCGCCGGCTGCGCCTCCCGCGATGCCTCGGCGATGCCGAGCCGGCGGGCCTTGGCATGGGCGGCGGTGCCGGCGACCGCGCTGGCGAGGCTGAGGGCGGTCTCCGGCGGATGGCCGAGCCGCTCGGCCACCACCGCAGCCCAGAGGGTGAGGACGGGGGCGCGGTTGATCTTGATGCTGGAAGCGTTGGTCATGGCCTGTGCGAGAGCCCGGCTGTGTCGATGACGTGGCGCGACAACGCCGCCGGCACCAGGGGGCTGCAAGCGGGCGCAGGGCCCGGCGGGGCCATCGGTCCAGGCATCGTCGGAGGATCGCCGGGCTCCCTGGCCGTAAACCCGGCCGGGCGCTGCGGCTTGACAGGGTGCCTCTGGCAGGTCGCGACGCAACGCGTCAGGGCACAGGAGAAGCGAGCCCGTCCATCGGTTGGCTTCTCCGCAACCCGCGGGCCGGTCGATCAGTGCTGCCCGCTCTTCCGGCCGGCCTCGGCGGCCTTCTCGCGGCCACTCGCGAAGTTGCCGGGATTTCCGTCGCCGCTATCGGCCAGGTTCGAGCGCCTTTGCAGTGCAGAACAATGCAGTGGCCGTCCATGGGAGGCCGGTTGGGTTCGGCGCCTCGCGCGGCCCCGTCAGCGGATGCGGCGGCGCAGCTCCACGATGCGCGCCGCCAAGGTGTCCAGGTCGAAGGGCTTGGTGACCACCATGGCATCGTCGGGCAGCGCGACATGCGCGTAGCCCGTGGCGAACACCACCGGCAGGCCCGGCCAGCGCCGCTCCAGCTCCTCCGCCACGGCGCGGCCATCCATGCCGTTCGGCAGGCCCACATCGGTGACGAGGATATCCGGGCGAAGCCCTTCCTCGAGGAGCCGGACCGCCTCCGGCCCGTTCCCGGCCTCGACGACGCGGTAGCCGAGATCGCGTAGCCGCTCCGCCGCCGGCGTGCGGACCGCGGTCTCGTCGTCCACCATCAGCACCGTCTCGCCGTGGCCGGCGCGGTCCGCCACGTCGCCCGTCGCCTCCGACCCGGCGGAGGCCGCCTCGGGCTCCCGGCGGGGCAGCAGGATCTGCACCGTCGTGCCGCGGCCGGGCGCGCTGTCGAGGCGCAGCAGGCCGCCGGACTGCCGCACGAAGCCGTAGACCTGGCTGAGACCGAGACCGGTGCCCTCGCCCTGCGGCTTGGTGGTGAAGAACGGCTCCAGCACATGCGCCAGGATCTCCGGCATCATGCCGGTGCCGGTATCGGTGACGCGGATGGAGACGAACTCGCCGGGCGCCGCGCCCTCGTGCGGCGCGATCTCCGCGACCGACAGCCGCAGGCTGTCGGTCGCGATGGTGAGCCTGCCGCCGCCGCGCATGGCGTCGCGCGCGTTGATGCAGAGGTTCAGCACCGCGCTTTCCAGCTCGCTCGGATCGCAGAGCACATGGCCGGCGCCGTCGCGCAACCGAAGCTCCACCGCCACCGCCGGCCCCACGGAGCGGCGCAGCAGCTCCTCCATGCCCCGGACGAGCGCATTAGGGTCGAGCGGACGCGGCTGGAGCTGCTGGCGCCGGGCGAAGGCCAGCAACCGGCGCGTCAGGCCCGCCGCGCGGACCGCCGCATCCCGCGCCGCATCGGTGTAGCGGGCCACATCCGCGCTGCGTCCCGCGTCCAGCCGCCGTCGCGCCATGTCGAGGCCGCCGACGACGCCCTGCAGCATGTTGTTGAAGTCATGCGCGATGCCGCCCGTGAGCTGGCCGATCGCCTCCATCTTCTGGGCCTGGTGCAGCGCCGCCTCGGCGGCCAGCAGCTCGGCGGTGCGCTGCCGCACCCGCTCGTCGAGCTCCTCCGCGCTCCGTGCCAGGGTCTCCCGCGCCCGGACCTGCTCGTCGATATTGGCGCAGGCGCCGATCCATTCGACGAGCGCCCCCCCGGCATCCCGCAACGGCACGCCACGCGTCTGGAACCAGGCATGGCGGCCCGTGCCCGCATGGCGGACCCGGAAGTCGGCCTGGTAGACCCCAAGGCGCTCCGCTGCGTCCCAGGCTTCCCCCGCCGTCGCGCGGTCCGCCGGATGCAACGCGGCCAGCCAGCCATCGCCCGCGCTGCCCGCCTCCGTCTGGCCGGTATAGGCCTTCCATTGCGGGCTCGCCCAGGTCCAACGGCCATTCGGCGCCGCGCGCCAGACCAGCTGCGGCAGGCCCTCGGCCAGGGTGCGGAAGCGCTCCTTCTCCGCCTCCCGCGCCGCCGCCGCCTCGTGCAGGTCGCTCACGTCCTGGACGATGCCGGCGGCGCGGACAACCGCCCCGTTCGCATCACGGATCGGGAAGCCGGTGTCGCGCAGATGCACGACGCGGCCGTCGGAGGGGCGGACCACGCGGTAATGCGCGACGGCCACCTCGCCGGCCAGCGCCTGCGGCAGGTAGCGGGACAGCTCTCCCCGGTCCTCGGGATGCACCAGCTCCATGAAGCGGCCAAGATCCGCCAGGATGCGGGCGCGCGGCTCGCCGAAGATCCGCTCGAAGGCCGGCGAGAGGTATTCCAGGCGGCTGCCGTCGCCATTGGTGATCCAGAGGACATCGGCCGAGTTCTCCGCGAAGCCGCGGAACCTCTCCTCGCTCGCCCGCAGCGCCGCCTCGACCTGGATGCGGTCCTCGGCCTCCTGATGCCGGGCGATGATGACCGCCGCCGCCCGCGCCAGGACGGCGGCGAGATCGAGATCGCGCGGCGTCGGCGTGCGTTCGGTGGGGAAGTGGGCGGCGAAGGTCCCCACGACCCGCCCTTCCAGGGTCTCGATCGGGAAGGACCAGCAGCCGCGATAGCCGTGCTTCTCCGCCATCCAGAGCCAGGACCGCCACCGCGGCTCGCGGGTCACGTCGGGCGTGATGACCGGCTGGCCGGTATGGGCGGCCAGGCCGCAGGCGAGCGAGTCGGCGCCGATCCGGCAGCCCTCCCCGCATTCCGCATAGGCGTCCGGCCTGCCGGCCACCTGGCGCAGCACCGCCGCCTCGCGGTCGGCGACGTAGAAGGCGCAGCCCGCGCCGCCGCCCAGCTGCGCCGCGGCGGTGCGGATGAGGGCCGCCAGCGCGACGGCCAGCGGCGCCCCGCTGGCGGCGGCCTGGAAGGCCTCCTTCTCGCCGGCGAGCCAGGCCTCGCTCTCGCGCAGCCGCGTCCCCGCCCGGACGCGCTCGATGGCGGCCCAGGCCCGCTCGCCGACCTCGCAGAGGAGCTCGACCTCATCCCGGGTCCAGGCGCGCGGGCGGGCGGCGGTCACGCAGAGGGCGCCGATCAGCCTTCCGTCCTTGATCAGCGGCGTCCCCATGCAGGCGATGATCCCGAGCGCGGCGCAGGCGGGGCGGTCCGCGGGCGGCACGAGGTCGGAGGCGGCCTGCGTGTCGGCAACGACATGGCACTCGCCACGGCGGAGGATGGCGACCGACCAGGCGAAGTCCGCGATCCGGTGCTGCCCCGCGAACGAGGGCGCGTCGCCGCGCACGAAGTCGCGCGTGACCTGCGCGGTGCCGGCGGCCTCGTCCAGCTCGACGTAATAGGCCCGGTCCACGGCCAGCCGCTCGGCCAAGAGCCGGCAGGCCTCGCCCTCGATCTCGGCCGGGTCGGCGAGGGGCCGCAGCGCATCGGCGACCGTCAGGAGGAAGGCCTGCCGCGCCTCGCCCTCGCGCAGCGCCCCTTCGGCCAGGCGCAGCCCGGTGGTGTCGGTGAAGAGGATGGCGACCCGGTGCTGCCCGGGCTGGCCAATGCGGAACGCGCAGACATCGTACCAGCGATTGCCGAGGGCGGCGGCATTGTTGACGAAGCGCGCCGCCTCGCCGGTCAGCGCGACGCGGCCACAGGTCTCGAACCAGTGCTCCTCGAGCGTCGACGCCAGTTCCCGCGCCCGCCGCCCGACGGCGCCCCGCAGGCCCGTCTGTCGCTCGAAGGCGGCGTTGACCTCGAGGAAGCGGTAATCCTCGGCGCGCCCGGTGGAGTCGAACAACACCTCGACGATGCAGGAGCCGTCATCCCGAGCATCGAACAGGGCACGGTAATCCGTCCCGCTCTCCCGCATGGCAAGCGCTGCCGCCCGGTCGTCGGCCAGGATGCGGTCGAGTTCCGTGGTGACCGCCGCAAGCCTGGCCTGGGCAGCGGCCACCTCCGCCCGGGCCGCGGCCAGCTCGCCCTCATGCCGGAGGCGCTCCGCCGTCAGGGCGTCCCGGCCGCAGGCCTCCCGCCGCTCGGCTTCGCGGAGCGCCTCGCCCAAGCGCGCCGCCTCGGCCCTGAGCGCGACGAGCTCGCGCCGGGTTGTCTCGTTGCCGTTGACGGGAAACGGGGCTTCGGTCACGGGACGGCGTCACCGGCCGATTCTCCGCGTCGGGGCCGCCGCAGGCTGGGGAACGGCCCCGAGGTGATGCCGCCGGCAGGGGCTGACACCTCCGGCGCGAGGGGCAGGTTGCGGGGCGGACGGGCGGGCACGGCGATCCTTCCGGGAGCACGCCGTCTACAGCGCCCGGATGTCCCAATTCGTCCGTCGTTGCCCGAACGGCTCTCGCTACGGTGATCGTGGGGCTGGCTGGGCCGGATACCGGCCAGCGCGAAGAAGGAGCCGCCTCTCAGAGGCGGAGAGCCGGGATCGGCGTACGGCCCGACAATGCGGCCCGAAACGATCTTCCGAGGCGAGGTGTCGGAGAGGCTGGTGCCGGGTGAGGGGATCGAACCCCCGACCTTCGGTTTACAAAACCGCTGCACTACCGCTGTGCTAACCCGGCCTGCCCGCCTCATACCCCGGGGCGACGGCAGGGTCCATCACGCCGGCCCGTCGGCTCCAGGACGGCCGATCAGGCCTGGCCTATCGGGCCGAAAGCATCGCGGTTGGTGGCGCGGATCACCGCGGCGAAAAGGCGAAGCGAATCCGGGCCGCCGCGATCGGCGAGCATCCCGTCATCCATCTCGGTCGCCAGCACCTCGGCGTGGTCGGCCAGCGTCTCGGCGGCGCGGCGTAGGGCTTCCCGCGCCAGGGCGAGCTGCTGGTCATCGGTCAGGGCAATCCAGTCGGCGTGCGGCATGGGGTTTCCATTCCGGCGCGCCATCCTGGCGGGCAAAATCTGCTGCGGCCGCCCCGGATGGGCAGCGCGGCCATCCTGCCCGGCCGGGGTTAACAACCGGCTTCGATCAGACGAAGCGGAGCCGTGCCGTCCCCAGCAGGTCGAACTCGGCGATCACCTCGCAGGGGCCCTCCAGCCAGATCGGCGGCGTGACCGAGCCGAGCCAGACCACATGCCCGGCCTTCAGCCCGCCGAAGACCTTGGCCGCGCCGGAGCCCGCCAGCCAGGCCAGCGCCTCCAGCGGATGCCCGAGCAGGTCGCGGCCATGGCCCGAGCCCACGACCTTGCCGCCGACATGGAAGGTGCCCTTCGCCGCGCCGAGATCGAGATCGCGCCAATTGGCCACCGGCCGGCCGAGCACGCCCGAGGCATGGAAGACCTGGTCGGCGATGAGCGTCGGCGTGCCGAGCGCCGCCAGATCGCCATAGCGCTTCTCGACGATCTCGATCGCCGGGAAGATCTCGGCCACGGCCGCCGCCGCCTGCTCGCGCGTCGTCAGGCCGAAGGGCAGGTCGCGCCCGAGCCGCACGCCGAACTCGCATTCGACGCCGGGGTTGAGGAAATCGGCGAAGCGGAACTCGGCGCCGTCCGGGTTGAGGCTGCTGCGCGGCACGAAGCCGGCGGCCGGGCCGGAGAGGCCGAGATAGTCCTGCATCTGCTTCGTCGTCGCGCCGATCTTGAAGCCGGCCGGCGGCACCGCGCCCTGGCCCTCGGCGACCGCCCGCTGCACGGCATAGCCCGCCTCCGGCGTCCCGGGCGCCGCGGCGCCGAGCGGCGCGAGCACCCGGCGCGCCTTGCGGGCGGCGAGGATCGTCTCTGCGGCTGCGCTCATGGTCGTTTCCTCCCTTCTGTCGGCCTTCTCATGCGCGGGCGTGGCAATCGAGGCAAGCTGGCCCTCAGCCGCGGGCGAGCTCGTAGAGCGCGACCGCCGCGGCGGCCGAGACGTTCAGGCTCTCCATCTCCGGCGCGATGGGCAGGCGGCAGAGCTCGTCGCAATGCTCGCGCGTCAGCCGCCGCATGCCCTCGCCCTCGGCGCCGAGCACCAGCGCCACCCGACGGCCGCCGAGCCCGGCCTGGGCCAGGGTCACCGGCGCCTCGCCGGCGAGGCCGACCACCCAGAGCCCGGCCTTCTTCAGGGCGTCGATCGCCCGCGCCAGATTCACCTCGCGCACCACCGGCACGAGCTCCAGCGCGCCGGAGGCGGCGCGGGCCAGCGCGCCGGTCTCGGGCGGCGCGTGCCGGTCCTGCAGCACCAGCGCCGCGGCGCCGAAGGCGGCAGCGGAGCGGAGGATGGCGCCGACATTGCGCGGATCGGTCACCTGGTCGAGGACGAGGACCGGGCCGTGCCCGTGCTCCAGCGCCCGGTCGAGCGGCATGGCGGGCAGCGGCTCGGCCAGCAGGGCCACGCCCTGGTGCACCGCATCCTCCGCCAGCAGGCCGGCGAGCTGGCCGCGCTCGACGCGCTCGGCGGCGATCCGCCAGGGGCCGGGCAGGCGGGCGGCCAGCGCCGTCTCGGCCTCCGCGGTCAGCAGCAGGCGCCGCAGCCGCCGCGCCGGATTGCCGAGCGCGGCGGCGACGGCGTGCAGCCCGTGCAGCCAGACCCCCCCGCCGCTCGGCAGGCCGGCCACGCGCGGGCCAGCCCGGTCGGGGCCGCCATGCGGCGAATGCCGGGGCGCGCGCGGCGGGGCGTGCGGCGCCGGCCCCTTCGGGCCCCCGCGGGAGGGGTTCGACGGGCCGCCATGCGGCGTGTTGGAAAAGCCGCCACGCGGTGCCTTGGAAGGGCCGCTACGCGGCGGGTTGGAAGTGCCGCTACGCGGTATGTTGGGTGAGCCGCTACGCGGCGGGCCTCGGCGCATGCCGCGATCCTGCCCAGGTCGGCGCTGCTGTCCAGCCATGACGAAGCTCGCCCGGAGGTGAATCGGTCGCCGGGCCACGTTGACAGGCCATGATGAAACCGGATAACCCGCGCCACCCGCTGGCAGGGATACAGGCAGGACTGCGGAGGGGTGCCCGAGTGGCTAAAGGGGACGGACTGTAAATCCGTTGGCTAGCGCCTACGTTGGTTCGAATCCAACCCCCTCCATATCCCTGCGGCGCCGGGTTCGCCGGCGCTCCCTGGACCAGCGGCGCGTTGGGCGCGGGTGTAGCTCAATGGTAGAGCCCCAGCCTTCCAAGCTGGTTGTGCGGGTTCGATTCCCGTCACCCGCTCCACCGCACGGGCAAGGGGCCGGAGCGGTATCGCCGCAGATCAGGACCGGTCCCGCGCGGATGGGTCCCAGGGGCGGCCCGTTCCGACATTGAAGGACTGGGGGCGAGCTTCGCGGCGGATGCGGCGGGCCTCGCCCTCATGGGCTGGACGATGCCCTGGCGCCGATGGTCGGCCGCATGGGCCAGATGGGGTAGCGGAGCCGGACGATGGCGAAGGCGAAGTTTGAGCGGACGAAGCCGCACTGCAACATCGGGACGATTGGTCACGTGGACCATGGGAAGACGTCGCTGACGGCGGCGATCACCAAGGTTCTGGCGAAGACGGGCGGTGCGACGTTCACGGCCTACGACCAGATTGACAAGGCGCCGGAGGAGAAGGCGCGGGGGATCACGATCTCGACGGCGCATGTCGAGTACGAGACGCAGAACCGTCACTACGCGCATGTGGACTGCCCTGGCCACGCTGACTACGTGAAGAACATGATCACGGGCGCGGCGCAGATGGACGGCGCGATCCTGGTGGTGTCGGCGGCGGACGGCCCGATGCCGCAGACGCGCGAGCACATCCTGCTGGCGCGGCAGGTTGGCGTTCCGGCGCTGGTGGTGTTCCTGAACAAGATGGACATGGCCGATCCGGACCTGGTCGAGCTGGTGGAGATGGAGGTGCGCGAGCTGCTGTCCTCCTACCAGTTCCCGGGCGACGACATCCCGATCATCAAGGGCTCGGCGCTGGCGGCGCTCGAGGACAAGACGCCTGAGATCGGCGAGCAGGCGGTGCTGGAGCTGATGCGGGCGGTGGACAGCTACATCCCGCAGCCGGAGCGGCCGAAGGACCTGCCCTTCCTGATGCCGATCGAGGACGTGTTCTCGATCTCGGGCCGCGGCACGGTGGTGACGGGCCGGGTCGAGCGGGGCATCGTGAAGGTCGGTGAGGAAGTCGAGATCGTCGGCCTGAAGGACACGGTCAAGACGACGGTGACCGGCGTTGAGATGTTCCGCAAGCTGCTGGACAGCGGCGAGGCGGGGGACAACATCGGGGCGCTGCTGCGCGGCACGAAGCGCGAGGACGTGGAGCGTGGCCAGGTCCTGGCCAAGCCCGGCTCGATCACGCCGCACACGCAGTTCAAGGCCGAGGCCTACATCCTGACCAAGGAGGAGGGGGGGCGGCACACGCCGTTCTTCACCAACTACCGGCCGCAGTTCTACTTCCGCACCACCGACGTGACCGGCATCGTCAAGCTGCCGGAGGGCGTCGAGATGGTGATGCCGGGCGACAACGTGACGATGGACGTCGAGCTCATCGCCCCCATCGCCATGGACCAGGGCCTGCGCTTCGCCATCCGCGAGGGCGGCCGCACCGTCGGCGCCGGCGTCGTCGCCGGCATCACGAAGTAAGTCAGGGCAAGGCATAACCATGGGAAGGGCGGGTCGCAGGTCGGCCCGCCCTTTCTGCGTCGGGAGGGTGGCGATGCCGGCCGCGCTGGCGCCACAGCCCCTCGACAGCCTCGCGCCGCCGCCCTATAGGCGTCGCCGCGCGTCGCGGCCCTGGCCCGGCGTGAAGGGGCGTAGCTCAATTGGCTAGAGCGCCGGTCTCCAAAACCGGAGGTTGGGGGTTCGAGACCCTCCGCCCCTGCCACCCGCCCGGCCCTGCCGGGAGGCCGGGCCATGTCCTGATCTGGGCGGCGCCCCTCCCCATGCTTCGGGGTCGGGCGGCCGCCCGCGAAGCGTTTCACCCGTAGCCTGGGAAGGTTCCTCGCGTTGGCCAAGCTGGATCCCGCGCAGTATGTCCGGGACGTGCGGTCGGAGGTGGCGAAGGTCACCTGGCCGAGCCGCAAGGAAACCCTGATCACCACCGGCCTGGTGCTGGCGATGTCGGCGCTGGCGGCCGTGTTCTTCCTGGTCGTCGATCAGGTGATCGCGCTCGGCATGCGCAGCCTGTTCGGAATGGGGTGAGGGGAGCGGAACGATGGCCAAGCGCTGGTACGTGGTGCACGTCTATTCGGGCTTCGAGAAGAAGATCGCCCAGCAGATCAAGGAACAGGCGGCGCAGAAGGGTCTCGGCGAGCAGTTCGACGAGATCCTCGTCCCCTCCGAGGAGGTGACCGAGGTCCGTCGCGGCCAGAAGGTGAATTCCGAGCGGAAATTCTTCCCCGGCTACGTGCTGGTGAAGATGGAGATGTCGGACGAGGCCTGGCACCTGGTGAAGGACACGCCGAAGGTCACCGGCTTCCTCGGCAACAAGAACAAGCCGAGCCCGATCACCGAGGCCGAGGCGCAACGCATCGTCAACCAGGTGAAGGAAGGCGTGGAGAAGCCGCGCAAGCCTGCCGTGATCTTCGAGGTGGGCGAGCAGATCCGCGTCGCCGACGGGCCCTTCACCAGCTTCATGGGCACGGTCGAGGAGGTGGACGAGGAGCGTGGCCGGGTGAAGGTCAGCGTCTCCATCTTCGGCCGCTCCACCCCGGTCGAGCTGGAATACGGCCAGGTCGAGAAGGCCTGACGCCAGGGCGCGGGCCTGTCTCCGGCCCGCGCGGGTAAGTCTCGCTGGCAATGATCCGTCGCGCCGCTGCTGCGTTCGGCCGGCGTGGTGGGCCAGCAAGCCAGCATCGCCGGTCGCGCGCCTCTCTCCCGGGCGGGGCCGCCCGCCGCCTCCGCGACCGGCCGCCGAGGAGAGATATGCATGGCCCGGCCTACCGTCGCTGATCTGATCGCCGATACGCTGCAAAGGGCAGGCGTGCGCCGCATCTATGGCGTGGTCGGCGACAGCCTGAACGGGCTGACCGATTCGCTGCAGCGCAAGGGCGGCATCGACTGGGTGCATGTCCGCCACGAGGAGGCCGCCGCCTTCGCCGCCGGCGCCGAGGCGGAGCTCACCGGCGAGCTGGCGGTCTGCGCCGGCAGTTGCGGTCCGGGCAACCTGCACCTCATCAACGGCCTCTACGACTGCCACCGCAGCCGGGTGCCGGTATTGGCCATCGCCGCGCAGATCCCCAGCGATGAGCTTGGCAGCGGCTATTTCCAGGAGACGGACCCGCGCCAGCTCTTTGCCGGCTGCAGCCATTACATCGGCCCGGTCGCCACCGTCGGGCAGATCGCCCGCACGCTCGAGATCGCCATGCGGGAGGCGGTGACCAGGCGCGGCGTGGCCGTCGTGGTGATCCCGGGCGACGTGGCCCTGGCCGAGGCCACCGATTCCCCGCCCGCACGCTGGGCCGCGCCGTCGCTGCCGGAGGTCTATCCCAACCCCGCCGACCTGGCGGCGCTCGCCCGGATGTTGAACGACTGCTCGCGCGTCACCCTGCTCTGTGGCGGCGGCTGCGCCGGCGCGCATGACGAGGTGGTGGCGCTCGCCGCGGCGCTGAAGGCACCGGTGGTGCATGCGCTCCGCGGCAAGGAGCATGTCGAGTACGACAATCCCTACGATGTCGGCATGACCGGGCTGATCGGCTTCTCCTCGGGCTACCACGCCATGAAGGAGTGCGAGACGCTGCTGATGCTGGGGACGGATTTCCCCTACCGGCAATTCTACCCGACCGAGGCCCGCATCGCGCAGGTGGACCTGCGCGGCGAGGTGATCGGCCGACGCTGCCGGGTCGATGTCGGCGTGGTCGGCGACGTGAAGCTGACGCTCGGCGTGTTGCTGCCGATGCTGCGGGAGAAGCAGGACCGTCGCTTCCTCGACCGTGCGCTCAAGCATTACTACGAAGCGCGCAGGGGGCTGGACGAGCTGGCGGTCGGCCATCCCGGCCAGCGGCCGATCCATCCGCAATACCTGGCCCGGGTGCTGGACGAGGTGGCGGCGGAGGATGCCGTCTTCACCTGCGATGTCGGCACGCCGACGGTCTGGGCCGCGCGCTACCTGACCATGAACGGCCGGCGCCGGCTGCTCGGCTCCTTCTGGCATGGCTCGATGGCGAATGCGATGCCGCAGGCGATCGGCGCCCAGGCGGCGAGCCCGGGGCGGCAGGTGGTCTCGCTTTCCGGCGATGGCGGCTTCGCCATGCTGATGGGCGACCTCCTCACCCTGCGGCAGGTGGGGCTGCCGGTGAAGATCGTGGTGGTGAACAACGGCACGCTTGGCTTCGTCGAGCTGGAGATGAAGGCGGGCGGCTTCCTCGACACCGGCACCACGCTGCGCAATCCGGATTTCGCGGCGGTGGCCGAGGCCTCGGGCCTGCTCGGCATCCGGGTCGAGGATCCGGCCGATCTGCGCGAGGGGCTGCAGCGGGCGTTGCGGCATGACGGGCCGGCGCTGGTCGATGTGGTGACCAACCGCATGGAACTGGCCCTGCCGCCCAAGGCGACCCTCGAACAGGCCAAGGGCTTCGGGCTCTACCTGGCCAAGGCGATCCTGAGCGGCCGCGGCGACGAGGTGGTGGCGCTCGCCCGGACCAACCTTTTCCGCTGAGCGGCCGGCGCCGGACGATTGTCGTTCCCCGCCGCATCCGATCCGGCCTAGGCTCGGGCTTATTTCGCGTTGCCAGCGCCCGGGCGGTCCATCGATTTAAGTCGTGGTTTCAGCCGGGTTTTCCAGCCGGTACCCTGCTCCGGGGGCATGGCCAGCGCGCAACCGGGGAGGAG
Source organism: Roseicella sp. DB1501 (assembly GCF_013112485.1). Lineage (GTDB taxonomy): Bacteria > Pseudomonadota > Alphaproteobacteria > Acetobacterales > Acetobacteraceae > Paracraurococcus. Next base: position 293,365 of record NZ_JABFHG010000007.1, on the reverse strand, counting down.
CCCGCGCCATGACCTTCGCCTATACCGTCTCGGTGGTCGATGCGGCGGGTGCTGCGGACGATGCCGCGTTGCAGGCCCTCGTCGCGGCTGCGGCGGCGCAGTGGTCGCAGTATATCTACGGCGCCGGCAGCATCGATATCCAGGTGACGGTCGCGGCGCCGGAATTGCCGAATGTCGTTGGCATGGCGCTGGCGACCGGCGGGCCGGGCCTCTATACGCTGGTGGGCCGCACGGGCGCCCTGCCGGTCTATGAGGCAAGCGCCTCCAGAGAACTGCGGACAGGCCAGGACGCGAACGGCGCAACCCCCGACATCTTCATCACCGTCAACCCGGCGGCCCTGCCTTCGTTCTCGCTCGATCCCGCGAGCCCTCCGGCCGTCAACAAATACGACGGCCTGTCCATCATCATGCACGAGATCGGCCACGGCCTCGGCATAATCAGCTTCAGGGACGACGCGGGCAGCTTCTCCCTAGGGGCCGCCACCTGGTGGGACGCGACCATGGTGGAGACGGCGCGTGGGCTCTTCTTCACCGGCGCCGCGGCCAGCGCCGTCTATGGAGCGCCGGTGCCCGTCACGACCCTGAAGAATGGCGAGCAGTACGGCCATGTCGGCAACGCCCGTACCGAGCCGGCCAGCAACGACTTGATGACGGGCCTCGGCGCCAGATATGGCTGGCGCACCCCGATCTCCGATCTCGACCTCGCCATGCTGAAGGATATCGGCCTGCCGGTGATCAGCGGGGTGAACCGGGACCCGCTGCTCGATCCCTTCTTCTACACCCAGGCCTACCCCTCGGTGGCGGCGGCGCATGTCTCCGTGGTCGATCACTATAACCAGTGGGGCTGGCGCGCGGGACTCGATCCCAGCGCCGCCTTCACCACCACCGGCTACCGCGCCGCCAATCCGGATGTCGTGACGGCCGGGCTCAACCCGCTGCTGCATTTCGAGCAATTCGGCTGGAAGGAAGGGCGCGACGCCGTCGCCTGGTTCGACACCAGCCTCTACCTGGCCCGCAATCCGGATGTCGCCGCGACCGGCGTCGATCCGCTGGTGCACTATCTCAGCTTCGGCCGGTTCGAAGGCCGCGCGATCCATGCCGCCATCGGCGCGCCGGCCTCCTTCACCCATGGCTCCTTCGATGCCGAATACTATCTCCTCGCCAATCCCGACGTGGCGCGGCTGGCCCTCGCGGCCGGCGGCGACCCGGATGCCGTCGCCTATGCGCAGTACCAGAGCAGCGGCTGGCGCGAGGGCCGCGACCCGAACGCGGTCTTCAAGGTGAAGGACTATCTGGCCGCCAATCCCGATGTGCAGGCCGCGGGTCTCGATCCCCTGCTGCACTACGACGCCTATGGCTGGCGGGAGGGCCGCGATCCGGCGCCCGGCTTCGACACCCGCGCCTATCTGGCGGCCTATGCCGATGTCGCCAATGCCGGGGTCGATCCGCTGCTGCACTACCTGCAATACGGGGCGCTGGAAGGGCGCTCGACCTTCGGGGATGGCGTCATCGCCTGAGGCCGGGCATCACCGAGCAGCGGCGGCCTCCGCCTCGCGCGGCATCACCATCACCGTCGCGGTCCGCCCGGAGATCAGCCGCAGCCCCTCCGGCACATGGTCGATGGCGATCCTGACCGGCACGCGCTGGGCCAGCCGCACCCAGCTGAAGGTCGGGTTCACATTGGCCAGCAGGTTGCTGCTCTCGCTCCGCTCGCGGTCGGTGATGCCGGAGGCGATGCTGTCGACATGGCCCTCGATGAGGCCGGCCTCGCCCATCACCCGGACCGTGGCGCGGTCGCCCGGATGGATGCGCGGCAGCTTCGTCTCCTCGAAATAGCCGGCGACGTGGAAGCTGTCGGAATCGACCAGGGCAAGGGCGGCGTGGCCGGCGGCGAGATAGTCGCCCGGCCGCAATTCCAGGTTGGTGACGAAGCCGTTCACCGGCGCCCGCACCTCCGACCGCGTCAGGTTGAGCTGCGCCACGTCGCGGTCCGCCTCGGCCTGCCGCCAGGACGCCTCGGCCACCTGGGCATCGGTGATGGCCTGCTCCTGCCGCTGGATGGAGACCGCGGTCTGGTCCAGCCGCGTGTAGCGCTGCTGGTCGCGCTGCGCCTGCAGCAGCGTGGCGTGGCGGGAGGCAAGCACCGCCTCTGCCTGCTGCAGCGCCAGGGCGAAGCGGTCGTGGTCGATGCGGAACAGGACGTCGCCGCGGCGGACCTGCTGGTTGTCCCGGACCAGCACCTCGGTCACCAGCCCCGAGACGTCGGGGGCGATGCCCACCACCTCGGCGCGGATCCGGCCGTCGCGCGTCCAGGGCTCCTCCATGTAGTAGCGCCAGAGCTGCCAGCCGATGAGGCCGGCGACCGCCACCACCACCAGCGTGACGCCGAGGCGGATGGCCTGGCCGAGGGAATGGGTGAAGGTCATGCGAGGATCCGGGTACCGATGGCGGCGATGAGGCCGAGCAGGATGACGAAGAGCGCGAGGTCGAAGAGCGGCCGGTGCCAGATCAGCCGGTAGAGGCCGAAATGCTGCAGCAACCGCCGCGCCAGCAGGTTGGCCAGCAGCGCCAGGACCGACCAGGCGAGCAGCGCCGGGATGAAGATGCCGTGCAGGTCGAACTCGCCGATCATGCGGCCTGCCCCAGTGGCGTGGGGGCGGGCCCGAGGCTTGGCGCGGCGGCCCCCGGATAGAGGGCGCGGCGCAGGCCGGAGAGGGCGAGGGCGGCGGCGCGGGCCGGCGGCGACCGGTCGGGCGTGGTGGCCGCCAGCGCGGCATCGAGGCGCGCCAGCACCGCCGCCTCAGCCAGCCGGCCGCGAAGCTGTTCGCGCACCGCCTGCAGGGCCGCGGCGACCGCGGCCGCCGGGCCGGGCGGCAGGCGTTCCGCCGCCTCCCGCAGCCGCTGCACGTTGATGGCGGCACGGAGCTCGGCGAGCTCGCTCACCTCGAGCGTCGCCGCATCGGCCGAGCCGAGGCGGCCGGCGAGGAATTCGAAGCGGTCGAGCATCATCGCAACGCTCCGCTGCAGATCGACCCGCCGCCCCTCGATCAGCCGCGCGAGGTCGATCCGGTCGGCCGCCACCAGGCGCCGGATGCGCCAGTCGATGCCGAAGGCGCGGACCAGGCGCATGCTGACCAGCCCGGCGAGGAAGCCGGACAGCAGGGCCACGGCGCCGTTGACGTAGCCGGCGAAATCCGCGGCATAGGTCTCCTGCAGCGAGATCAGGGCGACGGTGTTCACCAGCAGCGGCAGGGCCATGCCCATGCGGGCCGGCTGGGCATGCAGGGCGCCGAAGGGCAGGTAGATGGCGCCAAGGGCGCAGAGCAGCAGCGGGAAGCCGTCGATCGCCGGCAGCACGGCGAAGAGGTAGAGCGCGCCGAGGACCGCGGAGAGGAGGGTCCAGGTGATGAAGCCGGCGATCGCGGGGGCCGGGTCGTCGAGCTGGGCGAACATGGCGGTGGCGACCGCGGCCATCATCGTCGCCGTCGCCCCCTCCGGCCAGGCGGTGGCGATCCAGACGACGTTGCAGGCGAGCACGGCGAGGAGCACCGAAAGCCCCGTCAGCCCGACCAGCAGCGGGTCGATATGGGCGCTGGTGACCGGCGCGACCGCCTCGCGCGGCGGCACGGCGAGGCCGCCGGCCCGCGGCTCCAGCGCGAGGGACCGGGACCAGGTCTCGATCAGCTCGCGCAGCCGGGCGAGAAGCCCCTCCCGCAGCAGCGCCGGCCAGCCGGTGCCGGCGCCGGCCTCCCGCTCCGCGGCGCGCAGCCGGGCGAGCAGGCCCGGGGCGGCGGCCCGCACCGCCTGCCGCCGGTCCGGATCCGCCGTGTCGGCGAGCCAGGCGGCCGCGGCCTCGAGCAGCGGCGCGAGGCTCGCCTGGCCGGCCGGATCGTCCCGCCGCAGCGCCCGGGCCCGGTCGGCGACCGCCGAGATGAGCGCCGGCACGGTGCGCGCCCGGCCCCTGAGGGCGCGGACCCAGGCGAGGCCGGCCCGCTGGTCGGCATCCTCGTAGCGGGCCTCCTGGAACAGCCCGTCGAGCGCCGCGCCGTCGCGGGCGACGCGGCGCCGCTCGACGATGAAGCGCGTCTCCTCCATGCGGCCGGCCAACGCCTCGGCGCCGAAGCGGGCCATGCTCGCCGTCCAGGCCTCCAGCCGGGCGAGCAGCATGGGCGTCGCCGGGCGGGGGAAGATCTGGTCCATCAGCGTGACGCAGAGGATGCCGAGGCCGATCTCCTCGACCCTCGCCAGGGCGGTGTCGAAGATCGCTCCCGGCGCCTCGACGCCCGGGAAGGCGACCAGCGCCGCGGTATAGCCGGCGAGGCGGAAGGCGTAGCTGCGCGGCGTCGGGTCATAGAGCGAGCCCATGGTGCAGAGGGCGACCCAGAGGGCGAGGACCAGGGCGAGGAGCGGCGGCGCGTCCACCAGGTTGGGCACCGCCGCGACGCTGAAGGCGGCCCCGGCGAAGGTCCCGAGGAAGCGCGCCGCCGCCTTGGCGCGCAGCGCGCCGGAAAGGGGCTGGATGACGATGTAGACGGTGCCCACCGCCCAATAGGGCCGCGGCAGGTCGAGCCAGAAGGCGAGGTAGAGGGCGAGGCTCGCCGCCGCGAAGGAGCGGGCCGAGAACAGCCAGTCCCGCCAGCCGGGAAGAAAAGACATCAGGGGTACGCCTCCGCGATCCGCCCAGTGTCCTGCCCATGGCGGCCGCGAGCGACCGGCCGCCATGGGCAGAAGACCGACAATCAAGGCCGCCATCCTGCGTCCGGGTTCCCAGGCAGAGTCTCCAGGCGCGGGAGGCGGGCCATAGGGACGGTTGCCAGCATGCCATGGCACCGGCCCGGGGCGAGGGCCGGTGCGGCAGGGGCCATCGCCTGCTGCGATGCAGCATGACGCCTGCGGCACTGCGGGAGCAGCCTTCGCAGCGAAGACCGGCTGGGCGCTGATTCCGCTTGACTCCATGGCCCGGGACGCTCATAGGCGCCCGCTCACCTCATCGGGATGCGGGAGGCGCCCCGGAGCCATGCCATTCGGGCGGGCTCCGGCGCCGTCAGTACCGCCTCTCCCTGACCCCAGGGACGTGCCATGGCGAAGAAGATCGTCGGTTACATCAAGCTGCAGATCCCGGCCGGGAAGGCGAATCCGTCTCCGCCGGTCGGGCCCGCGCTGGGCCAGCGCGGCCTGAACATCATGCAGTTCGTGAAGGAGTTCAACGCGGCGACCCAGCAGATGGAGCCGGGCACCCCGACGCCGGTGGTGATTACGGCCTATTCGGATCGCACCTTCTCCTTCATCACCAAGACCCCGCCGAACACCTACTTCCTGCTCAAGGCGGCGAAGATCGAGAAGGGCAGCACCACCCCCGGCAAGGGCGGCAATGTGGGGCGGGTGACCAAGACCCAGCTGCGCGAGATCGCCGCGACCAAGATGAAGGACATGAACGCCAATGACGTGGAGGCGGCGGTGCGCATGCTCGCCGGCTCGGCCCGCTCCATGGGCATGACCGTGGTGGAGGGCTGATCGATGGCGAAGCAGGGCAAGCGTCTGAAGGCGATCTACGCGTCCTTCGACCGCGACTCGATCATCCCGCTGCAGCAGGCGATCGCCACCGTCAAGGCGAACGCCAAGGCGAAATTCGACGAGACCATCGAGATCTCGATGAATCTCGGCATCGACCCGCGGCATGCCGATCAGATGGTCCGCGGCGTGGTCGGGCTGCCGAACGGCACCGGCAAGACGGTGCGCGTCGGCGTCTTCGCCCGCGGCGCCAAGGCCGAGGAGGCGCAGGCCGCCGGGGCCGATGTGGTGGGGGCCGATGAGCTGGCCGCCGCGGTGCAGGAAGGCAAGATCGACTTCGACCGCTGCATCGCCACGCCGGACATGATGGGCCTGGTCGGGCGGCTCGGTAAGATCCTCGGCCCGCGCGGCCTGATGCCGAACCCGCGCCTCGGCACCGTCACCATGGACGTCAAGGGCGCGGTGACCGCGGCCAAGGCCGGCCAGGTGGAGTTCCGGGCGGAGAAGGCTGGCATCGTGCATGCCGGCATCGGCAAGGCTTCCTTCGACGAGGCGAAGCTGCTCGAGAATGCCCGCGCCTTCATCGAGGCGATCCAGCGGGCCAAGCCGGCCGGCGCCAAGGGCACCTACGTGAAGAAGGTGGCCGTGAGCTCCTCCATGGGGCCGGGCGTGAAGGTCGACATCGCCTCGCTCGCCGCCGCTCCCGCAGCTTGATCGGGGCGGCCTGATCGGGGCGGCCGGGTCCCTGCGGCCCGGCGCATGAAATACGCCTGCCCCTGCGGGGGCGGGCGGGCAGGGAAGGGCCATCGGCCCCTCCCGAAACCTGTCCGAGACCGCGGGTAGCCGCCGGAGGCCCTGGGCCGCTGGCTGGCTTTGAAGGGGCGATGGTCCCGCCAGCGATAGACGGGGTGCCGAGAGATCCGCGCCAGCCGGGAGGAGGCTCCTGGCCGGCGTGCATGGCTTGGCGGTCCGGCTCAGACAGGCGAACCAGGGCCCGGGCGGCGATCCGCTGCCGGGGCTTGCGTGTGAACCGGCCGGAGCCCCTCCACCAGGCGCCGGTCATCGTTGGAGACGGGATTTGGACCGCACGGAAAAGCGCGAGTTCATCGCCCAGCTCTCTGCGGTGTTCGCCGATACCTCCTTCGTGCTCGTCGCCCAGAACAAGGGTCTGACGGTCGCGGATGTGAGCGATCTGCGGCGCCGCATGCGGGGCGCTGGTGCGACGTACAAGGTCGCGAAGAACCGGCTGGCCACCCTCGCCCTCGACGGCACCCGCTTCCAGGGCGTCAAGCCGCTGCTCCGGGGTCCGACCGCGCTCGCGTGGTCGAAGGACCCGGTGGCCGTGGCCAAGACGGCCGTGGAGTTCGCCAAGGGGAACGACAAGTTCGTGATCCTGGGCGGGGCGCTTGGAGAACAGACCCTCACCCCGGACGGGGTGAGGGCGCTGTCCGAGCTGCCCTCGCTCGAGACGCTGCGGGCGCAACTCCTGGGTCTCATTCAGACCCCGGCGACGCGCATCGCGGGCGTGCTGCAGGCCCCTGGCTCGCAGCTGGCGCGGGTGTTCAGTGCCTTCGCGAAGAAGGACGAGGCGGCCTGAGGGTTATGCCTGCGGGCAGGAGCCGACCGGACCGAGGATGGAACCAGGCGGGCGGGGTCGAAAGACCGAGCGCCGGACCTGGGTGTTGCAAACGGCAAGCCAAGCCATTAGATCACGAGGTACACAGATATGGCCGATCTCGCAAAGCTGGTTGACGAGCTCTCCAGCCTGACCGTCCTGGAGGCCGCTGAGCTCTCCAAGATGCTGGAGGAGAAGTGGGGCGTGTCCGCCGCGGCGCCGGTCGCGGTGGCGGCAGCGCCTGCCGGCGGCGGCGCTGCGGCGCCGGCCGCGGCCGAGGAGCAGACGGAGTTCACCGTCGTCCTGGCCGCTGGCGGTGACAAGAAGATCAACGTCATCAAGGAGATCCGCACCATCACGGGTCTTGGCCTGAAGGAGGCCAAGGATCTGGTCGAGGGCGCGCCGAAGACCGTCAAGGAAGGCGTGTCCAAGGACGAGGCCCAGAAGATCAAGAAGGTGCTTGAGGATAACGGCGCGACTGTCGAGGTTAAGTAATAGTCGCTGGTTTTCTACCCTTGGGTTGGCCGTCCGTCGCCAGCCCAGGGGTCTGGATTGCGGAGGTACGGGCGGGAACCCCCTTGGGTTGCCGTCCGTGCCGCCATTTCTGCGCCCCGTGGCCCCCGCCGCGGTGGAGCAGGGCGGGGCGGACAGGGACGCGATAGACCCAGGCCGTCTGGCCAGGGTGACAGGGACACGGGACAGGCATGAACGCTATCACGAAGTCGTTCACCGGGCGCAAGCGCATCCGCAAGAGCTTCGGACGGCTGCCCGAGGTGGCGCCGATGCCGAACCTCATCGATGTGCAGCGGGCTTCCTACGAGGCCTTCCTCCAGATGGAGGTGAACCCCGATGCGCGGCTGCATGCCGGCCTGCAGGAGGTGTTCAAGTCCGTCTTCCCGATCGACGACTTCGCGGGCCGCGGCCGGCTCGAATTCGTGCAGTACGAGCTGGAAGAGCCGAAATACGACGTCGAGGAGTGCATCCAGCGCGGCCTGACCTTCGCCGCCCCGCTCAAGGTACGGCTGCGTCTCATCGTGTGGGACGTGGACGAGGAGACGGGCAGTCGTTCCGTCCGCGACATCAAGGAGCAGGATGTCTACATGGGCGACATGCCGCTCATGACGGACAACGGCACCTTCATCATCAACGGCACCGAGCGCGTCATCGTCTCCCAGATGCACCGCAGCCCGGGCGTCTTCTTCGACCACGACAAGGGCAAGACCCACAGCAGCGGCAAGTACCTCTTCGCCGCCCGCGTCATTCCCTATCGCGGCTCCTGGCTCGACTTCGAGTTCGACGCCAAGGACATCTGCTATGTCCGCATCGACCGGAAGCGCAAGTTGCCGGCCTCGACGCTCCTCCTCGCTCTCGATTCCGCCTGGACCGAGCGGCTGCGCGTCGAGAAGGGCGCCAGCCTGGAGCCGGGCGAGATCCGCGGCATGGATGCCGAGGAGATCCTGAACGAGTTCTACGGCCAGGTGGTCTTCACCCGCGGCGCCAAGGGCTGGTCCCGCCCCTTCGATCCGGAGGCCTTTCGCGGCGTGAAGCTGCAGGAGCCGCTGATCGATGCCCGGACCGGCGCCGTGGTCGCCGAGAAGGACGCCAAGCTGACCCCGCGCGCCGCGCGCAAGATCGCTGAGGGCGGCACGACCGAGGTGCTGGTCGGCCGCGCCGACCTGCTCGGCCGCTTCGTCGCCGAGGACCTGGTCGATACCCAGACCGGCGAGATCTGGGCGGAGGCCGGCGACGAGTTGACCGAGCCGAAGCTGGCGGTGATCGAGGGCGCCGGGGTGGAGCGGCTGCCGACGCTTGCCATCGACCAGTCGGTCGGTCCCTGGATGCGCAACACCCTCACGGTGGACAAGAACACCAACCGTGACGAGGCGCTGATGGACATCTACCGGGTCATGCGCCCGGGCGAGCCGCCGACGCCGGAGACCGCCGAGACGCTGTTCCGCGGCCTGTTCTTCGACCCGGAGCGCTACGACCTCTCCTCGGTCGGCCGCGTGAAGATGAACATGCGCCTCGGCTTCTCCGCCGAGGAGGTGCCGGACACCATCCGCACCCTACGCAAGCAGGACATCATCGCCACCGTCCGCGTGCTGCTCGACCTGAAGGACGGGCGCGGGCAGATCGACGACATCGACAATCTCGGCAACCGCCGGGTGCGCTCGGTCGGCGAGTTGATGGAAAACCAGTACCGCGTCGGCCTGCTGCGCATGGAGCGCGCGATCAAGGAGCGCATGGGGTCGGTCGATATCGACACCGTCATGCCGCACGACCTGATCAACGCCAAGCCGGCGGCGGCGGCGGTGCGCGAGTTCTTCGGCTCCAGCCAGCTCAGCCAGTTCATGGATCAGACCAACCCGCTCTCCGAGGTGACGCACAAGCGGCGTCTCTCGGCGCTGGGCCCGGGCGGCCTGACCCGTGAGCGCGCCGGCTTCGAGGTACGCGACGTGCACCCGACGCATTACGGCCGCATCTGTCCGATCGAGACGCCGGAAGGGCCGAACATTGGCCTCATCAACTCGCTCGCCACCTTCGCCAAGGTGAACAAGTACGGCTTCATCGAGACGCCCTATCGCCTGGTGCGGGACGGCAAGATCGTCGGCGATCCGCGCTACCTCTCCGCCATGGAGGAGGAGCGGCTGGTCGTTGCCCAGGCCGATGCCGAGGTCGATGCCGCGACGGGCGAGTTCAAGTCGGAGTTGGTCTCGGTGCGCCAGGGCGGCGACTTCCGTCTGGTGAAGCCCGAGGAGGTGACGGCGATCGACGTCTCGCCGAAGCAGCTCGTCTCGGTGGCCGCGGCGCTGATCCCCTTCCTTGAGAACGACGACGCCAACCGGGCGCTGATGGGCTCGAACATGCAGCGCCAGGCGGTGCCGCTGGTCCGCGCCGACGCGCCGCTGGTCGGCACCGGCATGGAAGCGGCGGTCGCCCGGGATTCCGGCGCGACCATCGTGGCGCGGCGCGACGGCGTGGTGGACTCCATCGACGGCGCCCGCATCGTGGTGCGGGCGACGGGCGATGACGGCACCACGCGCGGCGTCGACATCTACCGGCTGCGCAAGTTCCAGCGCAGCAACCAGTCGACCTGCATCAACCAGCGCCCGCTGGTGAAGGTGGGCGATGCCGTGATCGCCGGCGACATCATCGCCGACGGCCCCTCCACCGAGCTCGGCGAGCTGGCGCTCGGCCGCAACGTCCTCGTCGCCTTCATGCCGTGGAACGGCTACAATTTCGAGGACAGCATCCTGATCAGCGAGCGCATCGCGCGCGACGACGTCTTCACCTCGATCCATATCGAGGAGTTCGAGGTTATGGCCCGCGATACCAAGCTGGGCCAGGAGGAGATCACCCGCGACATCCCGAATGTCGGCGAGGAGGCGCTGCGTAACCTCGACGAGGCCGGCATCGTCTATATTGGTGCCGAGGTGCAGCCTGGCGACATTCTGGTGGGCAAGGTGACGCCGAAGGGCGAGAGCCCGATGACGCCGGAGGAGAAGCTGCTTCGCGCCATCTTCGGCGAGAAGGCTTCCGACGTACGCGACACCTCGCTGCGCCTGCCGCCGGGCGTCGCCGGCACCATCGTCGATGTCCGCGTCTTTTCCCGCCGCGGTGTCGACAAGGACGAGCGCGCCATGGCGATCGAGCGTGCCGAGATCGAGCGGCTCGCCAAGGACCGCGACGACGAGAAGGCGATCCAGGAGCGCAGCTTCCACAGCCGGCTGCGCGAGCGCCTGCTGAACCGCAAGGCCTCTGGCGGCTTCCGCGGCGTGAAGGCCGGCACGGTCATCACCGACGAAGTGCTCGACCAGTTCGCTAAGGCGACCTGGCGCCAGATCGGCGTGCAGGACGATGCGGCGATGGTCGAGATCGAGGCGCTGAAGCGCGAGTTCGACGCCGCCGTGGAGCGGCTGCAGAAGCGCTTCGAGAGCAAGGTCGAGAAGCTGCAGCGCGGCGACGAGCTGCCGCCCGGCGTGATGAAGATGGTCAAGGTCTTCGTCGCGGTGAAGCGGAAGCTGCAGCCGGGCGACAAGATGGCCGGCCGCCACGGCAACAAGGGCGTCGTCTCCCGCGTCGTGCCGGTGGAGGACATGCCGTTCCTCGAGGACGGCACGTCGGTCGACCTGGTGCTGAACCCTCTCGGCGTGCCGTCGCGCATGAATGTGGGGCAGATCCTCGAGACGCATCTCGGCTGGGCCTGCGCCAATCTCGGCCGGCAGGTGGGTGAGCTGGTCGAGGATTACCGCCGCAGCGGGGCGATGCGCGAGGAACTGCTGGAGCACCTCCGCACCACCTATGGCGACGAGGTCTTCGAGCGCGACATCGCGCCGATGAACGACGATCAGCTGATCGAGCTCGCGGAGAACCTGAAGAAGGGCATCCCGATCGCGACGCCGGTCTTCGATGGCGCCCGCATGTCGGACATCGAGGGGATGCTGGAGCGCGCCGGGCTCGACAGCTCGGGGCAGGTCTGGCTCACCGATGGCCGCACCGGCGAGGTGTTCGAGCGCAAGGTGACGGTCGGCTACATCTACATGCTGAAGCTGCACCACTTGGTGGACGACAAGATCCACGCCCGCTCCATCGGCCCCTACAGCCTGGTCACCCAGCAGCCGTTGGGCGGCAAGGCGCAGTTCGGCGGCCAGCGCTTCGGCGAGATGGAGGTCTGGGCGCTCGAGGCCTATGGCGCCGCCTACACCCTGCAGGAGATGCTGACGGTGAAGTCCGACGACGTCTCCGGCCGGACCAAGGTCTACGAAGCAATCGTCCGCGACCAGGACAATTTCGAGGCGGGCATTCCGGAGAGCTTCAACGTCCTGGTGAAGGAGCTGAAGTCGCTCGGCCTCAACGTCGATTTGGAGAACCGCGGCAACTGACCGCGGCGCCCCGGCGCAGCAGCGCCGGGGCCGTGACCCGAATGCACCGCCGCCCGTCTCCCCGGGTGGCAGGCTGGACCACAAGGAAGGCCGCATGAACGAGCTGATGAAGATCCTGGGCCAGACTGGCCAAGCTCTGACCTTCGACCAGATCAAGATCTCGATCGCCTCGCCGGAGCAGATCCGCTCCTGGTCCTATGGCGAGATCAAGAAGCCCGAGACCATCAACTACCGTACCTTCAAGCCGGAGAGGGATGGGCTGTTCTGCGCGCGCATCTTCGGTCCGATCAAGGACTACGAGTGCCTGTGCGGCAAGTACAAGCGGATGAAGTTCCGCGGCATCATCTGCGAGAAGTGCGGCGTCGAGGTGACGCTGGCCAAGGTGCGCCGCGAGCGCATGGGCCATATTGAGCTCGCCTCGCCGGTCGCGCATATCTGGTTCATGAAGTCGCTGCCCTCGCGCGTCGGCCTGATGGTCGACATGTCGCTGAAGGAGCTAGAGAAGGTCCTCTACTTCGAATCCTACGTCGTCCTGGAGCCGGGCCTGACGGATCTGAAGCTGCACCAGCTTCTGACCGAGGAGCAGTACCAGACGAAGATGGACGAGTTCGGCGAGGATGCCTTCTCCGTCGGCATCGGCGCCGAGGCGGTGAAGCAGATGCTCACCGGCATCGAATGCGACAAGGAAGCGACCCGGCTGCGCGCCGAGCTGAAGGAGACGACCTCCGAGGCGAAGCGCAAGAAGCTGGTGAAGCGGCTGAAGCTGATCGAGGCCTTCGCCGAGAGCGGCGCGCGGCCGGACTGGATGATCCTTGGCGTCATCCCGGTGATCCCGCCTGAGCTGCGCCCGTTGGTGCCGCTGGATGGTGGCCGCTTCGCGACCTCCGACCTGAACGATCTGTACCGCCGCGTTATCAACCGGAACAACCGGCTGAAGCGCCTGATCGAGCTGCGCGCCCCGGACATCATCGTCCGCAATGAGAAGCGCATGCTGCAGGAGGCGGTGGACGCGCTGTTCGACAATGGCCGCCGCGGCCGCGCCATCACTGGTGCCAACAAGCGGCCGCTGAAGTCGCTCAGCGACATGCTGAAGGGCAAGCAGGGCCGGTTCCGCCAGAACCTGCTCGGCAAGCGCGTCGACTATTCCGGCCGCTCGGTGATCGTCGTGGGTCCCGAGATGAAGCTGCACCAATGCGGCCTGCCGAAGAAGATGGCGCTCGAGCTGTTCAAGCCCTTCATCTACTCGAAGCTCGAGAAGTACGGCCACGCCACCACCATCAAGGCCGCGAAGCGGATGGTGGAGAAGGAGCGGCCGGAGGTCTGGGACATCCTCGAGGAGGTGATCCGCGAGCACCCGGTCCTGCTGAACCGCGCCCCGACCCTGCACCGCCTTGGTATCCAGGCCTTCGAACCGGTGCTGGTGGAGGGCAAGGCGATCCAGCTGCATCCGCTGGTCTGCACCGCCTTCAACGCCGATTTCGACGGCGACCAGATGGCTGTGCACGTGCCGCTGAGCCTTGAGGCGCAGCTCGAAGCCCGCGTGCTGATGATGTCGACCAACAACATCCTCAGCCCGGCCAACGGCAAGCCGATCATCGTGCCGAGCCAGGACATCGTTCTCGGCCTCTACTATCTCTCCTTGGAGACGCCGGAATTCGTCGCCGCCTCCAAGCGCGTGGCCGAGGTGAAGGCGCTGATCGCCGCCATCGACGGCAAGGGCGGGCAGAACCTGACCGCTGAGGAGCAGGAGGCGCTGGCCTTCCGGCCGCAGGTCTATCGCGGCCTGGGTGAGGTGGAGCAGGCGCTCGCCGCCGGCGCCATCACCCTGCACACGGCGATCCATGTCCGCGTGCCGGCGCCGCGGGAGCCGGGCGGCAAGGAGATGCAGACGGTCCTGACCACGGCCGGCCGCCTCATGATGGGCGCCCTGCTGCCGGTCGATCCGCGCACGCCCTACAGCCTGGTGAACCGCCAGCTGACGAAGAAGTCGATCTCCGACGTCATCGATACCGTCTATCGGCATTGCGGGCAGAAGGAGAGCGTGATCTTCGCCGACCGGCTGATGGGCCTCGGCTTCCGCCAGGCGGCCAAGGCCGGCATCTCCTTCGGCAAGGACGACATGGTCATCCCGGACAGCAAGCCGGAGCTGATCGGCAAGACCAAGGCCGAGGTGAAGGAGTTCGAGCAGCAGTATCTCGACGGCCTTATCACCGCGGGCGAGCGCTACAACAAGGTGGTCGATGCCTGGTCGCGCTGCACCGAGGAGGTGGCGGCCGCGATGATGAAGGAAATCTCGAAGCAGGAGGCGGGCAAGCCCACCAATTCGGTGTGGATGATGTCCCATTCCGGCGCTCGCGGCTCGCCCGCGCAGATGCGCCAGCTCGCCGGCATGCGCGGCCTGATGGCGAAGCCGAGTGGCGAGATCATCGAGCAGCCGATCATCAACTGCTTCAAGGAAGGCCTGACCGTCCTCGAGTACTTCAACTCGACGCACGGTGCCCGCAAGGGTCTGGCCGACACGGCGCTGAAGACGGCGAATTCCGGCTACCTGACGCGGCGTCTCGTCGACGTGGCGCAGGACTGCATCATCGTCGAGAACGACTGCGGCACCGAGCGCGGGATCACTGTGCGCGCGGTGATGGATGGCGGCGAGGTGATCTCCTCGCTCTCCGAGCGCATCCTCGGCCGGACCGTGCAGCGCGACATCGCCGACCCGGTCTCGGGCGAGATCATCGTGCCGCGCAACACGCTGATCGAGGAGCCGGATGCCGAGCGGATCGAGAAGGCGGGGGTGGAGGAGGTCTATATCCGCTCTGTTCTCACCTGCGATGCGCGGTCGGGCGTCTGCGGCCATTGCTACGGGCGTGACCTGGCCCGTGGCACGCCGGTGAATGTCGGCGAGGCGGTCGGCGTCATCGCGGCGCAGTCGATCGGCGAGCCGGGCACCCAGCTCACGATGCGCACCTTCCATATCGGCGGCGCGGCGCAGCGTGGCGCCGAGCAGTCGGCGGTCGAGGCGACCTCGGACGGCACGGTGAAGATCGCCAACCGCAATGTCGTTGCCAACAGCGCCGGCGCACCGGTGGTGATGAGCCGTAACTGCGAGATCATCCTGAGCGACATGCAGGGCCGCGAGCGGGCGCGCTACCGCGTGCCCTACGGCGCACGGCTGCTGACCGAGGAGGGCGCGGCGGTCACGCGCGGCCAGAAGCTGGCCGAGTGGGACCCCTTCACCCTGCCGATCATCACCGAGCGGGCAGGCATGCTGGAATTCGCCGACCTGATTGAGGGCTTGACGCTCTACGAGGAGACGGATCCGGTCACTGGCCTGTCCTCCAAGGTGGTGCGCGAGCCGGTCGACAAGGCGAAGAACGCCAATCTGCGGCCGCGGCTGCTGCTGCGGTCGCCGGCCGACGATCCGCAATTCCCCGGCCAGGTACAGCAGTACTTCCTGCAGCCGGCCTCGGTGCTCAACGTCGAGAACGGGGGCACGGTGAAGGCGGGCGACGTTCTGGCGCGGCTGCCGCGCGAAAGCTCGAAGACCCGCGACATCACCGGCGGTCTGCCGCGCGTCGCGGAGCTGTTCGAGGCGCGGCGTCCGAAGGATCACGCGATCATTTCGGATATCGACGGGCGTGTGGAGTTCGGCAAGGACTATAAGGCAAAGCGCCGCATCCTGGTCGTGCCCGACCAGGTGGGCGACGAGCCGCCCGTGCCGCGCGAGTACCTGGTGCCGAAGGGCAAGCACGTCTCGGTGCAGGAGGGCGACTACGTGAAGGCCGGCGATCCGCTGGTCGACGGCCCCCGCGTGCCGCATGACATCCTGCGGGTCCTGGGTGTCGAGGCCCTGGCGAACTACCTGGTGAATGAAATCCAGGACGTCTATCGATTGCAAGGCGTGAAGATCAACGACAAGCATATCGAAGTCATCGTCCGGCAGATGCTGCAGAAGGTGGAGATCCTCGATGCCGGGGACACCACCTTCCTGATCGGCGAGCAGGTCGACCGCATCGAGTTCGACATCGAGAACGAGAAGCGGCTGGCGGCCAAGGAGCGGCCCGCACGGGCCGAGCCGGTGTTGCAGGGCATCACCAAGGCCTCGCTGCAGACCACCAGCTTCATCAGCGCCGCCTCCTTCCAGGAGACGACGCGGGTGCTGACCGAGGCGGCGACGGCCGGCAAGGTCGATACGCTGGCGGGCCTCAAGGAGAACGTCATCGTCGGGCGGTTGATCCCGGCGGGGACGGGCTCGGTCATGAACCGGCTGCGGGCCCTGGCGGCGCAGCGCGACCGCACGCGCCTGCCAACGGCCCCGGCTCTGCCGGAGCCCGGCCAGCAGGCCGCCGAATAGTCTGCTTCTATTGCAACGAGAAAGGCCGGGTCCCGCAGGGGGCCCGGCCTTTTTCTTTCTGGGGCTCCACGTCGCTTGACTCTCGACGGGCCGGCGCGTAGGTAGCCGTCCCTTGGCACGGCCGCGCGCATCGCCGCGCGGGCTGCCGAAGGTGTTTGGTCCACAACGCTGCGCGTTCGGCACCGCGGTCCCGCTGTTCGGGACGGCATCAGGTCGAGGGCGGGTCAGGGCGCCTGCAGGGGAGCAATCCAGTTCCCTGCGGGCACATTGGCTTTCGGCGGCCGCGGGACGGACGGACGGGATTCGAAGGGGCGTCATGCCGACGATCAACCAGCTCATCGCCCAGGGGCGCGAGCCGAACGCGAAGCGGAACAAGGTGCCCGCGCTGCAGGCCTGCCCGCAGAAGCGCGGCGTCTGCACGCGCGTCTATACGACCACGCCGAAGAAGCCGAACTCGGCGCTGCGTAAGGTCGCCAAGGTGCGCCTGACCAACGGGTACGAGGTGGTGAGCTACATCCCCGGCGAGGGCCACAACCTGCAGGAGCACTCCGTGGTGCTCATCCGGGGTGGCCGCGTGAAGGATCTTCCGGGCGTTCGCTACCACATCCTTCGCGGCGTGCTGGACACCCAGGGCATCGCCAAGCGCAGGCAGCGCCGGTCGCTGTACGGCGCGAAGCGGCCGAAGTAAGGAGAGGCACGGATGTCTCGCCGCCATAGCGCGCAGAAGCGCGAAGTCCTGCCGGATCCGAAATTCGGCGACATCGTTCTCAGCCGTTTCATGAACGTGCTGATGTATGATGGCAAGAAGAGCACCGCCGAGCGGATCGTCTACGCCGCCATGGACACCTTGAAGCGCCGCGTCGGGCCGAATGGCGACCCGCTGCGCATGTTCCATGAGGCGATGGACAACGTGAAGCCGGCCGTCGAGGTGCGCAGCCGTCGCGTCGGCGGCGCCACCTACCAAGTGCCGGTTGAGGTGCGGCCGGAGCGCCGGCAGGCCCTGGCGATCCGCTGGCTGATCGATGCGTCGCGCAAGCGCGGCGAGAACACGATGGAAGAGCGCCTTTCGGCGGAGCTGATGGATGCGGCGAACAACCGTGGCACGGCCGTGAAGAAGCGCGAGGACACGCACCGGATGGCCGAGGCGAACAAGGCGTTCAGCCACTACCGCTGGTAATCCGGACACCGATCGAAGGACGACGACGATGGCGAAGGCGAAGTTTGAGCGGACGAAGCCGCACTGCAACATCGGGACGATTGGTCACGTGGACCATGGGAAGACGTCGCTGACGGCGGCGATCACCAAGGTTCTGGCGAAGACGGGCGGTGCGACGTTCACGGCCTACGACCAGATTGACAAGGCGCCGGAGGAGAAGGCGCGGGGGATCACGATCTCGACGGCGCATGTCGAGTACGAGACGCAGAACCGTCACTACGCGCATGTGGACTGCCCTGGCCACGCTGACTACGTGAAGAACATGATCACGGGCGCGGCGCAGATGGACGGCGCGATCCTGGTGGTGTCGGCGGCGGACGGCCCGATGCCGCAGACGCGCGAGCACATCCTGCTGGCGCGGCAGGTTGGCGTTCCGGCGCTGGTGGTGTTCCTGAACAAGATGGACATGGCCGATCCGGACCTGGTCGAGCTGGTGGAGATGGAGGTGCGCGAGCTGCTGTCCTCCTACCAGTTCCCGGGCGACGACATCCCGATCATCAAGGGCTCGGCGCTGGCGGCGCTCGAGGACAAGACGCCTGAGATCGGCGAGCAGGCGGTGCTGGAGCTGATGCGGGCGGTGGACAGCTACATCCCGCAGCCGGAGCGGCCGAAGGACCTGCCCTTCCTGATGCCGATCGAGGACGTGTTCTCGATCTCGGGCCGCGGCACGGTGGTGACGGGCCGGGTCGAGCGGGGCATCGTGAAGGTCGGTGAGGAAGTCGAGATCGTCGGCCTGAAGGACACGGTCAAGACGACGGTGACCGGCGTTGAGATGTTCCGCAAGCTGCTGGACAGCGGCGAGGCGGGGGACAACATCGGGGCGCTGCTGCGCGGCACGAAGCGCGAGGACGTGGAGCGTGGCCAGGTCCTGGCCAAGCCCGGCTCGATCACGCCGCACACGCAGTTCAAGGCCGAGGCCTACATCCTGACCAAGGAGGAGGGGGGGCGGCACACGCCGTTCTTCACCAACTACCGGCCGCAGTTCTACTTCCGCACCACCGACGTGACCGGCATCGTCAAGCTGCCGGAGGGCGTCGAGATGGTGATGCCGGGCGACAACGTGACGATGGACGTCGAGCTCATCGCCCCCATCGCCATGGACCAGGGCCTGCGCTTCGCCATCCGCGAGGGCGGCCGCACCGTCGGCGCCGGCGTCGTCGCCGGCATCACGAAGTAAGTCAGGGCAAGGTTGGGTCCGTCTCCCATGGACAGCCAGAATATTCGCATCCGCCTCAAGGCGTTCGATCATCGCGTGCTCGATGGCAGCACGCGGGAGATCGTCAACACCGCGAAGCGGACGGGCGCACGGGTGCGCGGGCCCATCCCGCTGCCGACGGAGATCGAGCGCTTCACCGTCAACCGCTCGCCGCATGTCGATAAGAAGTCGCGCGAGCAGTTCGAGATCCGCACGCATCGCCGCCTGCTGGATATCGTCGACCCCACCCCGCAGACCGTGGACGCGCTGATGAAGCTCGACCTGGCTGCCGGTGTGGATGTCGAGATCAAGCTCTGAGCGGCAGGGGGAGTAATCTACCATGGCCGCCAAGACCGGCCGCACCGGCCTGATCGCCAGGAAGCTGGGCATGACCCGGCTGTTCAAGGATGACGGCAGCACGGTGCCCGTCACCGTCCTGCATCTGGACGACGTGCGTGTGATTGCCCGCCGCAATGCCGAGAAGGATGGCTACGAAGCCGTCCAGCTCGGCATCGGCCGGGCCAAGCCGAAGAACGTGACGCGCGCCAATCGCGGGCACTATGCCAAGGCTGGTGTCGAGGCGCCGCTGAAGGTCGTCGAGTTCCGAGTCGGCGCGGATGCGGCGATCGACCCGGGGGCGCGTCTGACCGCAGCGCATTTCGTCGCCGGCCAGAAGGTCGATGTCACGGGCGTCAGCAAGGGCAAGGGCTTCGCCGGTGCGATGAAGCGCTGGAACTTCGCGGGCCTTGAGGCTTCGCACGGCGTGTCCATCAGCCACCGCTCGCACGGCTCCACCGGCAACCGCCAGGATCCGGGCAAGACCTTCAAGAACAAGAAGATGGCCGGCCATCTCGGGCAGGAGCGCGTCACCACCCAGAACCTGGAGGTGGCGGGCCACGACCTTGAGAAGGGGCTGCTGCTGATCAAGGGCGCCGTGCCGGGCTCGACGGGCACCTATGTGATGGTGCGCGACGCGGTGAAGCGCGCGCGCCACGCCGATGCGCCCTTCCCGGCGGGTATCGCCTCGAACGCGCCGGCTTCGCCGGACGCTGGGGCCTGAGGATAGAGAACGATGCAGGTTCCGGTCATCACGCTGGATAACGGCTCGGCAGGCGAGATCGAGCTGCCGGAGGCGCTGTTCGCTGCAGCGCCCCGCGCCGACATCATGGCCCGCGTCGTGCACTGGCAGCTGGCGAAGCGCCGTGCCGGCACGCACAAGGTCAAGGGAATGGGCGAGGTCTCTGGCACGACCAAGAAGCCCTATCGCCAGAAGGGCACCGGCAATGCCCGCCAGGGCTCTCTGCGGGCGCCGCAGTTCCGCACTGGCGGCGTCGTGCACGGCCCGGTCGTGCGCGACCATGGCTATTCGCTGAACAAGAAGGTCCGGCGGCTCGGCCTGATCTCCGCGCTCAGCCAGAAGGCCGCCGAGGGCAAGCTGGTGGTGCTCGATGTCGCATCCGCCGGCGCGACGCCCAAGACGGGCGCGCTGGCGAAGCAGGTGAAGGCGCTCGGCTGGAAGTCGGCGCTGGTGGTCGATGCGCAGGTCGATGAGGGCTTCGGCCGCGTCGTGCGCAATCTGCCGCATGTGCAGGTGCTGCCGACCATCGGCGCCAATGTCTACGACATCCTCAAGCACGACGTGCTCGCGGTGACGCGCGCCGGCGTCGAGGCCCTGAAGGAGCGCCTGGCATGAGCGAGGCCACGACGCGCCCGCTCCTCTCCAAGGAGCGGATGTACCAGACCATCCTGTCGCCGCTGGTGACGGAGAAGGCGACCGCCCTCTCCGAGCAGAACCAGTTCGCCTTCCGCGTGGCCCTCGAGGCGACCAAGCCCGAGATCAAGGCGGCGGTCGAGGAGCTGTTCGGCGTGAAGGTGCTGGCGGTCAACACGCTGGTGGTCAAGGGCAAGACCAAGCGCTTCCGGGGCCGTCCGGGCCAGCGCTCGGACTGGAAGAAGGCGATGGTGAAGCTGGCCGAAGGCCAGAGCATCGACCTCACGACGGGACTCGCGTGACGCCATGGCGCTGAAGAACTTCAACCCGGTCACCCCGAGCCTGCGCGGAACCATCCTCGTCAAGCGCGACGAGCTCTGGAAGGGCGCGCCGGTCAAGCAGCTGACGGAGGGCAAGCACTCCTCCGGCGGCCGCAACAACCATGGCCGCACCACGGTGCGTTTCCGGGGCGGCGGACACAAGCAGACCTATCGCATCGTCGACTTCAAGCGCCGCACCAAGCTCGGCGTGGCGGCGACGGTGGAGCGGCTGGAATACGATCCCAACCGCACTGCCTGGATCGCGTTGCTGAAATATGCCGATGGCGAGCTCGCCTACATCATCGCGCCGCAGCGCCTGAAGGCTGGCGATCAGGTGGTGGCCGCCGAGCGCGCCGACATCAAGCCGGGCAACGCCATGCCGATGGCCGCCATCCCTGTCGGCACCATCATCCACAATGTGGAGATGAAGCCGGGGGCGGGCGGCAAAATCGCGCGCTCGGCTGGGACCTATGTGCAGCTGGTCGGCAAGGATGCCGGCTATGCGCAGATCAAGCTGATGTCGGGCGAACTCCGCACGGTGCGCGCCGAATGCATGGCGACGATCGGTGCCGTGTCCAACCCGGACAATTCCAACCAGCAGATCGGCAAGGCTGGCCGCTCGCGCTGGCTGGGCCGCCGCCCGCACAACCGCGGCGTCGTCATGAACCCGGTCGACCATCCGCATGGCGGTGGTGAGGGCCGGACCAGCGGTGGCCGCCATCCGGTGACCCCCTGGGGCAAGCCGACCAAAGGTGCGAAGACGCGCAACAACAAGCGGACCGACCGGCTCATCATCCGGCGCCGCCACGCGACGAAGGGCTGATCGCGATGCCGCGCAGCGTATGGAAGGGGCCGTTCGTGGACGGCTACCTGCTCAACAAGGCGGAAGCCGCCCGTGCCTCGACGCGCAACGAGATCATCCGGATCTGGTCGCGCCGCAGCACGATCCTGCCGCAGTTCGTCGGCCTGACCTTCGGGGTCTACAACGGGAAGAAGTTCATCCCGGTGCAGGTCTCGGAGAACATGGTCGGCCACAAGTTCGGCGAGTTCTCGCCGACCCGGACCTTCACCGGCCATAGCGCCGACAAGAAGGCCAAGCGGGGCTGATCCGATGAGCAAGCCGAAGCACGAACGCTCGCTCGCCGAGACCGAGGCGCAGGCTGTGACGCGCAACATCCGCGTCTCGCCGCGCAAGCTGAGC
This sequence comes from Roseicella sp. DB1501, assembly GCF_013112485.1. GTDB lineage: Bacteria > Pseudomonadota > Alphaproteobacteria > Acetobacterales > Acetobacteraceae > Paracraurococcus. Next base: position 271,362 of record NZ_JABFHG010000007.1, on the reverse strand, counting down.
CTGGCCGCGGGGCTGATCCGCGGCCGGACCGCCTCCGATGCCGTGGCCACGCTGACCTTCAGCAAGCGCCGCATCGCGCAGACGGTGAAGAAGACGCTGGAGAGCGCGATCGCCAACGCCGAGAACAACCATCAGCTGGATGTCGACCAGCTCGTGGTCTCGCGAGTCGAGGTCGGCCGGTCCCAGGTGATGAAGCGCTTCCACGCCCGTGGCCGCGGCCGCGCCGCCCGGGTCGAGAAGTGGTTCAGCCATCTGACGATCGTCGTGGCCGAGCAGCAGGCGGTCGCCACGGCCGAGCAGGAGGCCGCGTAACATGGGTCACAAAGTCAATCCGATCGGCTTCCGGCTCGGCATCAACCGGACCTGGGACAGCCGCTGGTTCGCCGATGCGGACTACTCGAAGCTGCTGCACGAGGACCTGAAGCTCCGCGACAAGCTGCGTACGCGGCTGAAGGGCGCTGGCGTCTCCCGTGTGGTGATCGAGCGTCCGGCCAAGAAGCCGCGCGTGACCATTCACGCCGCGCGGCCGGGCGTCGTCATCGGCAAGAAGGGCGCCGATATCGAGGTGTTGCGCAAGGACCTGGCGAAGCTCGCCGGGGCCGAGGTCTCGCTGAACATCGTCGAGATCCGCAAGCCCGAGATCGACGCGACGCTGGTGGCCGAGAACATCGCCCAGCAGCTCGAGCGCCGGGTGGCCTTCCGCCGCGCCATGAAGCGCGCGGTGCAGAGCGCCATGCGCCTCGGCGCTGGCGGCATCCGAATCAATTGCTCCGGCCGTCTCGGCGGGGCGGAGATCGCTCGCATGGAGTGGTACCGCGAGGGGCGCGTGCCGCTGCACACGCTGCGCGCGGATATCGATTTCGGCACGGCGACCGCGAAGACCACCTACGGCACCTGCGGCGTGAAGGTCTGGATCTTCAAGGGCGAGATCCTGGCGCACGACCCGATGGCGCAGGACAAGCGCGCCGCCGAGCAGGCGCCGCAGCGCTGAGGGATAGAGTGAGATGCTGCAACCCAAGCGCACGACGTTTCGCAAGGCCCATAAGGGCCGGATCAAGGGTATCGCCAAAGGCGGCTTTACCCTGTCCTTCGGTGGCTTCGGCCTGAAGGCGCTCGAGCCCGAGCGGGTGACCGCGCGGCAGATCGAGGCGGCGCGCCGCGCGATCACCCGCGCCATGAAGCGTCAGGGCCGCGTCTGGATCCGGATCTTCCCCGATGTCCCGGTCTCGACCAAGCCGGCCGAGGTCCGCATGGGCTCTGGTAAGGGCGCGCCGGAATACTGGGTGGCGCGGATCAAGCCCGGCCGCATCATGTTCGAGATCGACGGCGTGTCCGTCGATACCGCCAAGGAGGCGCTGACGCTCGGCGCCGCCAAGCTGCCGATCAAGACCAAGATCGTGCAGCGCCTCGGCGCGGAGGCCTGAAGCCATGACCAAGATCGCCGACATCCGCGCCAAGACCGCGGATGAGCTGCAGGCGCAGCTCCTTGACCTGCGCAAGGAGCAGTTCAACCTGCGCTTCCAGCGCGCGACCGGGCAGCTTGAGGCCACCGGCCGCGTCCGCGTGGTGCGCCGCGACATCGCGCGCATCAAATTCGTCCTGTCCGAGCGCAAGCGCTCGGCAGCATCCCAACCCACGGCTTAAGGGGAGACCGGCGGCGATGCCGAAGCGAGTCCTCACGGGCCGGGTGGTCAGCGACAAGATGGACAAGACGGTCACCGTCCTTGTCGAGCGTCGCGTGATGCACCCGCTCTACAAGAAGTTCATCCGGCGTTCGAAGCGCTATGCCGCGCATGACGAAGCCAACCTCTGCAAGGAAGGCGACGTCGTGCAGATCGAGGAGTGCCCGCCGATCTCCAAGCGCAAGGCCTGGACGGTGGTGGAGCGCAACGGGCAACCGCTCGCCGAGCCGGCGACCGTGCAGGGCTGAGGGAGGGTTAGATGATCCATCCCGAGACCAACCTCGATGTCGCGGACAACTCCGGCGCGCGCCGCGTCCAGTGCATCAAGGTGCTGGGCGGCTCCAAGCGGAAGACCGCGAGCGTGGGCGACATCATCGTCGTCTCCGTCAAGGAGGCGATCCCGCGCGCCAAGGTGAAGAAGGGCGAGGTGCATCGCGCCGTCATCGTCCGCACCGCCTATCCGGTGCGGCGCGTTGACGGCACGGCGATCCGCTTCGACAACAACGCCGCGGTGCTGATCAACAAGCAGGGCGAGCCGATCGGCACCCGCATCTTCGGGCCGGTTGTGCGCGAGCTGCGGGCGCGGAAGTACATGAAGATCATCTCGCTGGCGCCGGAGGTCCTGTAAGGCCATGGCCGCGAAGATCAAGAAGGGCGACCGGGTCCAGGTTCTGACGGGCCGGGACAAGGGCAAGCGCGGCGAGGTCCTCGCCGTGAACCCGACGGAGAGCCGTGCCCTGGTGCAGGGCGTGAACATGGTGAAGCGTCACCGCAAGCCGCAGGGGATCAACCAACCCGGCGGCATCCAGGAGAAGGAGGCGCCGATCCACCTCTCCAACCTGGCGCTGATCGACCCGAAGTCCGACAAGCCGACCCGCGTGGGTTTCCGGCTTCTTGGGGACGGGAAGAAGGTGCGCGTGGCGAGGCCCTCGGGCGAGGTGCTTGACGCATGAGCGACACGAAGAAAAAGGCCGGCGGCAAGGCCGAGACCCCGAAGCGCGCCGAAGGTGGCGGCGAGGGCCGCGTGCAGGCGGTGGCGGCGAAGGCCGGCAAGGCCTCTGCGGCGCCGGCTGAGAAGCCGCGCCTGGCGCAGTACTACACCGAGGTGGTTCGCGCCGAGCTCGCCAAGGAGTTCGGCTACAAGAACCCCATGGAAGTGCCGAAGCTCGAGAAGATCGTCATCAACATGGGCGTGGGCGAGGCGGCGGGCGACCAGAAGAAGCTCGACGCGGCGGTCGCGGACCTGACGGCGCTCTCCGGCCAGAAGCCGGTGCGGACCAAGGCGAAGAAGGCGATTGCCGGCTTCAAGATCCGCGAAGGCCAGGCGATCGGCTGCAAGGTGACGCTGCGCAAGGCGCGGATGTACGAGTTCCTCGATCGTCTCGTGACCGTGGCCCTGCCGCGCGTCCGCGACTTCCGCGGGATTCCGGGCAATCGCGGCTTCGATGGCCGGGGCAACTACGCCATGGGCCTGAAGGAGCAGATCGTGTTCCCCGAGATCAACTACGATCGGGTGGACACGGTGCGTGGCATGGACATCCAGTTCGTCACCACGGCGAAGACCGACAAGGAAGCGAAGGCGCTGCTGAAGGCGTTCCAGCTTCCTTTCCAGAATTGATCTTGGAAGACCGCCTGGGCCGAGGCCCGGGAGCAGGTTCCGGAGGATAGAACCGCATGGCCAAGACTTCGGCAGTCGAGAAGAACAAGCGTCGCGCGAAGCTCGCCGCGACGCATGCTTCGAAGCGCGCCACGCTGAAGGGCATCGTGATGGACCGCAGCCTGCCGGTTGAGGATCGCTTCGACGCGACCCTCAAGCTGGCGCAGCTGCCTCGCAACGGCGCGAAGGTTCGCGTTCGCCTGCGTTGCGAGCTGACCGGCCGCCCGCGCGGCAACTACCGCAAGTTCAAGCTCAGCCGGAACATGCTGCGGGACCTGGCCAATACCGGCCAGATTCCCGGCCTGACCAAGGCGAGCTGGTAAGGAGGGCTGGCCATGTCGCTATCCGATCCGCTCGGGGACATGCTCACCCGTATCCGCAACGCCCAGCGGGCCCGGCAGACGCGCTGCGTCGCCCCCGCCAGCCGGTTGCGGACCGATGTGCTCGATGTCCTGAAGCGTGAAGGCTACATCCGGGCCTGGCGCGTCGAGGAGCTGCGCCCCGGCGTGCGCAACATCGAGATCGAGCTGAAGTATTCCGAGGGCGAGCCCGCGATCAAGGAGATCACCCGCGTCTCCAAGCCGGGCCGCCGGGTCTACTCCAAGATCCGTGAGCTGCCGAAGTTCTACAACGGGCTCGGCATCTCCATCCTGTCCACGCCGCGCGGCGTGATGAGCGATACCGAGGCCCGCGTCGCCAATGTTGGCGGCGAGGTCCTCTGCCGCGTGTTCTGAGGGAGGGGCAAAGAATGTCGCGCGTCGGCAAGTATCCCGTCCCGGTCCCGGCCGGCGTCCAGGTGGCGCTGCAAGGCCGGACCCTCGTGGCGAAGGGCAAGAACGGCGAGCTCAAGCTCGACCTCACGGACGATGTCGAGGTCGAGGTCGAGTCCAATCAGGTGGCCGTGAAGCCGCGGCGGGACGACCGCCGCAGCCGCACCATGTGGGGCACGACCCGCAGCCTGATCAACGGCATGGTCACAGGCGTCTCCACGGGCTTCACCAGGTCCATGGAGATCACCGGTACCGGCTATCGCGCCGCGGTGCAGGGCAAGGACCTGGTCCTCGCCCTGGGCTTCAGCCACGAGGTGCGCTACCCGATCCCGCCCGGGATCAGCATCGTCTGCGAGCGTCCGACCGCCATCAAGGTGAGCGGCGCCGACAAGCAGCGTGTCGGTCAGGTGGCCGCCGAGATCCGGGCCTATCGCGGTCCCGAGCCCTACAAGGGCAAGGGCGTGCGCTACGACAACGAGGTCATCCTCCGGAAGGAGGGTAAGAAGAAGTAATGGCCCAGAAGCTTGCACTGCAGCAGCGCCGCCGCGCCCGGCTGCGCTACCAGCTGAAGCTGAAGTCCGGTGGACGGCCGCGGCTCTCCGTGTTCCGCTCCGGACGCCACATCTATGCGCAGGTGATCGACGACGCCGAGGGCCGCACCCTTGCCGCGGCCTCGACGCTCGAAAAGGAGCTGCGCGAAAGCCTGAAGACCGGGGCGGACAAGGATGCCGCCGTGGTCGTCGGCAAGCGCGTGGCCGAGCGGGCGATCGCCGCCGGCGTCACGGCCGTGGTCTTCGACCGCGGGCCCTACCTGTACCATGGCCGGGTCAAGGCCCTGGCCGACGCCGCCCGTGAGGGCGGGCTGTCGTTCTGAGGATCCGAAACTATGGCACGTGAACCGAGGGGCGGTGGCGGCGAGCATGGCGGCGAGGGCGGCGATCGTCGCCGCGGCCGCGGCCGTGACCGCGAGCGGGACAACCGGCAGGAGCGCCAGGACGGCGACGAGCTGAAGGACAAGCTCGTCACCATCAACCGCGTCGCCAAGGTCGTGAAGGGTGGCCGTCGCTTCAGCTTCGCGGCGCTGGTCGTCGTCGGCGACCAGAAGGGCCGCGTCGGCTGGGGTGCGGGCAAGGCGCGCGAGGTGCCGGAGGCGATCCGCAAGGCCACCGAGCAGGCGAAGCGGACCATGATCCGCGTGCCGATGCGGGAAGGCCGGACGCTGCATCACGACGTGATCGGCGAGTTCGGCGCCGGCCGGGTCATCCTGCGGGCGGCCCCGGCGGGCACCGGCATCATCGCCGGCGGTCCGATGCGCGCGGTGTTCGAGACGCTCGGCATGGGCGACGTCGTCGCCAAGTGCACCGGCTCGACCAACCCGCACAACATGATCAAGGCGACCTTCGCGGCGCTGACGCGTTCGACCAGCCCGCGCGCCGTCGCCTCGCGGCGCGGCAAGAAGGTCTCGGACCTGCTCGGCCCGCGCAAGGATGCGCCGGCGGCTGAGGCCGCGGCGGCGGAGGCCCCGAATGTCTGAGAAGAAGACCGTGAAGGTGACCCAGACCGGGTCGCCGATCGGCCGCAAGCCTGGTCAGCGCGAGACGCTGATCGGCCTCGGTCTCAACAAGATGCATCGTACGCGGGAGCTGGAGGATACGCCGGCGGTCCGTGGCATGATCCGCAAGGTGGCCCACCTGGTGAAGGTGGGAGACTGACATGAAGCTCAATGAGTTGCGCGACAATCCGGGCGCCCGGTACAAGGCCAAGCGCCTTGGCCGCGGCATCGGCTCGGGCAAGGGCAAGACCTCCGGCAAGGGCGTCAAGGGCCAGAAGGCGCGCGAGGGCGTGTCGCTGAACGGCTTCGAGGGCGGCCAGCTGCCGATCTATCGGCGTCTGCCGAAGCGGGGCTTCGTCAACCTGTTCCGCAAGGAATATGCGCCGCTGAACCTCGGCGCGCTCGACCGCGCCATCGAGTCCGGCCGGTTGCCGGCGGGCGAGCCGATCGATGAGGCGAAGCTGCGCGAGGCGGGCGTGGTCCGTACCGGCACGCGTCTCGCCGGCGTTCGCCTGCTTGGCCAAGGCGAGATCAAGCGCGCGGTGACGATCACCGTCTCCGGCGCCTCCGCCTCCGCGATCGCGGCGGTGCAGGCGGCGGGGGGCAGCGTGACCTTGCTGAACCAGCCCGCCGAGGCTCCGGCCGAAGGCTGAGGCGCCGCGGCAGGGCCGCTCGTCTGCGGGCGCAGGCGCTGGCCGGGCTCACGGCCACGCCGCGGCCGCGACGGACGGCCCTGCGGTTCTAGGCGGGGTATCCTGCTTGCCGCCCCATGGGGCGGGGGCTACCTAGACAGGGAATCGTGGCAGCGGCGCCACGGCCGGGGATGCCTCCCTGGTTGCGGGCGCCGCAGCCGTGTGGAGGGTTCGCAATCCCATGGCCTCCGCCGCCGAACAACTCGCGGCCAATCTGAATCTCGGCGTCCTGTCCAAGGCCACCGAGCTCAAGAAGCGCATCTGGTTCACCCTGGGTGCACTGATCGTCTACCGCCTGGGCACCTATGTGCCGGTCCCGGGCGTCGATGCCGCCGTGATGGGCGAGATCCTGGCCCAGCATGGCGGCGGCATCCTCGGCATGTTCGACATGTTCACCGGCGGCGCGCTCGGCCGCATGACGGTGTTCGCGCTGAACATCATGCCCTACATCTCGGCCAGCATCATCATCCAGCTGATGTCCGCCGCCGTCCCGCAGCTCGAGGCCCTGAAGAAGGAGGGCGAGTCGGGACGCAAGAAGCTGAACCAGTACACCCGCTACCTCACCGTCTTCATCGCCATGTTCCAGGCCTGGGGCATCGCCGTCGGGCTCGAGAGCATGCGCGGCAGCTTCGGATCGGCGGTGCATGAGCCGGGCATGTTCTTCCGCCTTTCCTGCGTCATCACGCTGGTCGGCGGCACCATGTTCCTGATGTGGCTGGGCGAGCAGATCACCGCCCGCGGCGTCGGCAACGGCATCTCGCTCATCATCTTCGCGGGCATCGTCGCCAACCTGCCGCATGCCCTGGTCTCGACCCTCGAACTCGGCCGCACCGGCGCGCTCTCGACCGTCTTCATCATCTTCTTCCTGCTGGTGGCGCTCGGGGTCATCGCCCTGGTCGTCTTCGTGGAGCGGGCGCAGCGGCGGATCCCGGTGCAGTATCCGAAGCGCCAGGTCGGCAACCGCATGTTCGGCGGCGAATCGACGCACCTGCCGCTCAAGCTGAACACCGCGGGCGTCATCCCGCCGATCTTCGCCTCCTCCCTGCTGCTGCTGCCGGCAACCGTGGCCGGCTTCGCCGCCGACCCGACGCAGGAAGGCGTCTTGCAGACGGTGGCGAACGCGCTGGCGCATGGCCGGCCGCTCTACATGGCGCTCTACATGGCGCTCATCATCTTCTTCGCCTTCTTCTACACCGCGGTGGTCTTCAACCCGGTGGAGACGGCGGACAACCTGAAGAAGTATGGCGGCTTCGTGCCGGGCATCCGGCCCGGGCAGAACACGGCGGATTATTTCGACCGGGTGCTGACCCGGCTGACCGCGGTGGGCGCGCTCTATCTCTGCCTCGTCTGCATCCTGCCGGAGATCCTGATCAGCAATTACGGGGTGCCCTTCTATTTCGGCGGCACCTCCCTGCTCATCATCGTCTCGGTCACCATGGATACGGTGGCGCAGGTCCAGTCGCATCTCTTCGCCCACCAGTATGAGGGGCTGATCCGCAAGGCCCGGCTGGGTGGGCGCGGCGCGCCGCGCAGCCGGTAAGCGGGAGCGGCGCGGCGGGCCCAAGTGCCTGCCGGCCCGCAGAAGCCTGTGCCGCGCCGCCGCGCTTCTGCTCTAGGATCGCATGTGCCCCAAGGCCGCCTCTGGGCGGCCGGGTGAGGCCGTTTGGGAGGCGCGGGCGCCGGCATGGGGGCGGTCGCGCGATGATGGGGGAAGACGGGTATGAACCTGATCCTGCTGGGCCCGCCTGGCGCCGGCAAAGGAACCCAGGCGAAACGCCTGGAGGATCGCTACGGCCTCAGGCAGATCTCCACCGGCGACATGCTGCGGGCCGAGGTCCGCTCGGGCAGCGAGATTGGTCAGCAGGCAAAGGCGATCATGGAGCGGGGCGAGCTGGTGCCCGATGCCATCATCATCGCCATGCTGGCCGCCCGCGTCTCCATGCCTGACTTGGCGCAGGGCTTCATCCTGGATGGCTTTCCCCGCACCGTGCCGCAGGCCGAGGCCCTGGACGTGGTGCTGAAGGAGAAGGCCATGCCGCTCGAGCACGTCATCGAGCTGCAGGTGGACGACGCGGCGCTGGTCGAGCGCATCTCCGGCCGCTTCACCTGCGCCAAATGCGGCGAGGGCTACCACGACAGCTTCAAGCGCCCCAGGGCCGAGGGGGTCTGCGACCAATGCGGCGGCACCGAGTTCAGCCGCCGGGCCGACGACAATGCCGCGACCGTCGCCTCCCGGCTTGAGGCCTATCACCGTCAGACGGCGCCGCTGCTGCCCTATTACGCCTCCAAGGGCATCCTGCGGGTGGTGGACGGCATGGCCGAGATGGACGAGGTCGCGCGGCAGATCGAGGCCATTCTCGGGCCCCTGCCGCCGAAAGCCTAGCGTGGGTCGGCCCCGGCCACCCGGCTAGCGGATTGGGGTTGACGGGCAGGGTTGCGTGGCTATAGTCCGCGCCTCTCGCGGGCAGGGGTGGCCTTCAGACCGCCCTGGCCGCGCTTAGCCGTTCGTCGGTTTAACGGAGATCACCTCGCCGATCGGGCGCAGGGGCCAGGGTGGCCTCGGTCCATCGGTGTCGAGCAGGAGCGACAGGCTCCAGGAGCTGAGCAGTGGCGCGCATCGCCGGTGTCAACATTCCCACGAACAAGCGCGTGCCGATCTCGCTGCGCTACATCTACGGCATTGGGCCGAAGAATGCTCTCGAGATCTGCCAGGCCCTCGGCATCCCGGAGGAGCGCCGCGTCAACCAGCTGACGGATGAGGAGATCCTCAAGATCCGCGAGCTGATCGACCGCGAATACCGGGTCGAAGGCGATCTGCGCCGCGAAGTGGCGATGAACATCAAGCGTTTGATGGACATGGCCTGCTATCGCGGCCTCCGTCACCGCCGGGGTCTGCCGGTCCGCGGGCAGCGCACCCACACCAATGCCCGCACGCGCAAGGGCAAGGCCGTGCCGATCGCCGGCAAGAAGAAGGTGACGAAGTAAGATGGCTCGCGAACCCCGCGGCGGCTCCCGCGCGCCGCGCAAGAAGGAGCGCAAGAACATCGCCACCGGCGTGGCGCATGTGCTGGCCTCCTTCAACAACACCATCGTGACGATCACGGACGCCCAAGGCAACGCGATCGCTTGGTCGTCCTCGGGCAGCCAGGGCTTCAAGGGCAGCCGGAAGTCCACCCCCTATGCGGCGCAGGTCGCGGCCGAGGATGCCGGCCGCAAGGCGCGCGAGCACGGGATGGAGCAGCTCGAGATCATGGTGAGCGGCCCGGGTTCGGGACGTGAGTCGGCGCTGCGCGCATTGCAGGCAGTCGGTTTCTACGTCACCGCGATCCGCGACGTGACGCCGATCCCGCACAACGGCTGCCGTCCCCGCAAGCGTCGCCGCGTCTGAGCGGCGCCACGGATCCGGGAAGGGGCCGCAAGGAGATGCAGGTGATCGAGAGGAATTGGCGGTCGCTGATTCGTCCGGAGAAGCTCGAGGTCGATGCCGGAGCGGATCCGGAGCGCGTCGCGACCATCGTGGCCGAGCCGCTGGAGCGTGGCTTCGGCATGACGCTCGGCAATGCGCTGCGTCGTGTGCTGCTGTCCTCGCTGCAGGGTGCGGCCGTGACTGCCATCCGCATCGACGGCGTGCTGCACGAGTTCAGCAGCATCCAGGGCGTGCGTGAGGATGTCACCGACCTCGTCCTCAACGTGAAGCAGCTCGCCATCCGGATGCAGGGCGAGGGGCCGAAGCGGCTCCAGCTCAACGCGACCGGCCCGGGCGAGGTGACCGCCGGCCAGATCCAGACGACGGGCGATATCGAGGTCTCCAACCCCGACCTGGTGATCTGCACGCTCGACGACGGCGCCAAGCTGTCGATGGAGCTGACCGTCAACACCGGCAAGGGCTATGTCCCCGCCGCGCAGAACCGGCCCGAGGATGCGCCGATCGGGCTGATCCCGGTCGATGCCATCTACTCGCCGGTCCGCCGCGTCGCCTATCGCGTCGAGCCGACCCGCGTCGGCCAGGTGACCGATTACGACAAGCTCGTCCTGAATGTCGAGACGGACGGCACGGTCGCGCCGGAGGATGCCGTGGCGCTCGCCGCCCGCATCCTGCAGGACCAGCTGCAGCTCTTCATCAACTTCGACGAGCCGCGCGAGCGCAAGGTGGAGGAGGAGCGGGACGACCTGCCCTTCAACCGTAACCTGCTCCGCAAGGTCGACGAGCTCGAACTGTCGGTCCGTTCGGCGAACTGCCTGAAGAACGACAACATCGTCTATATCGGCGACCTGGTGCAGAAGACGGAGCAGGAGATGCTCCGCACGCCGAACTTCGGCCGCAAGTCGCTGAACGAGATCAAGGAGGTCCTCGCCTCCATGGGCCTCGGCCTCGGGATGACCGTCACGGGCTGGCCGCCGGAGAATATCGAGGATCTCGCCAAGAAGCTGGAAGAGCCGTTCTGAGAGGAACGGTGCCTTCCGGCGCCACGAATGTTCGATGAGTGAGCCGCTCCGCCGGCAACCTGGGAACTGGGAAAAATGCGTCACGGACTTGCCGGCCGGAAGCTCGGCGTCACCTCCGCCCACCGGATCGCCATGTTCCGCAACATGGCGACCAGCCTGCTGAAGCACGAGCAGATCACCACCACCCTGCCGAAGGCGAAGGAGCTGCGTCCCTACGTGGAGCGCATCATCACCCTCGGCAAACGCGGCGGCCTGCATGCGCGGCGTCAGGCCTATGCGCAGATCATGGACGAGAAGGTGGTGGACAAGCTCTTCACCACCATCGCCGAGCGCTACAAGGCCCGCAACGGCGGCTATACCCGCGTGCTGAAGGCCGGCATGCGCTATGGTGATGCCGCAACCATGGCGGTGATCGAGCTGGTGGATCGCGACGCCGCGGCGAAGGGCCAGGATAGCGGCCCGAAGCCCGAGGCGGTGGAGGAGGAGCAGGCGGCAGCCTGATCCCCGGCTCCGCCACGGAGCATGGATGAGCGGGACGGGGCGGCGGGGCAACCTGCCGCCCCGTTCGCATATGGGGCCGCCGGCATCAGCCGCGCCGCTGCACCCGGTAGAGCAGCAGCCCCGCGGCGACGATGAGCGCCGCGCCGGCCAGCATCTCGGCGCCCGGCAGGTCGCCCCAGACAAGCCAGCCGAAGAACGCTGCCCAGAGCAGGAAGCTGTACTGGTAAGGCACCACCACGGAGGCCGGCGCCAGCTTCAGCGCCCGGGTCACGCCGACATGGCCGAGCGTCGCCGCCAAGCCGAGCAGCAGCAGCAGGACTAGATCCGTCAGGCCGGGCGCGCGCCAGCCGCTGAAGCCGAGTAGCACCAGGCCGAGGGCGAGCCCGCCGAGCATCTGGAAGGTGGCGAGCAGGGCATCCGGCGTCTCCCGCAGCTGCCGGCTGCACAGCAGGAACAGCGCGTAGAGCAGCGCGCCGCCGAGCGCGACCAGGGAGGGCAGCAGCGGTCCGTTGAAATCGGCACCGAGCGCGATGGCGACGCCCGCGAAGCCGAGCAGCACCAGCGCCCCGCGCCGCGCATCCACCCGCTCGCCGAGCAGCAACGCGGCCAGCCCGGCCACCATGACCGGCGCCGCCATCCAGTAGGTCATGGCATCGGCGAGCGGCATATGGCCGACGGACCAGTAGAAGCAGGCTGACTCACCGGCGCCGAGCGCGACGCGCAGGATCTGCAGGCCTGGCCGCTCCACCCGGAACCGCGCCCGCCGCAGCCGCTGCCAGGCGAGCGGCGAGAGCGCGGTGAGCGCGGCCAGGCTGCGCAGCACCAGCACCTGCCCGACCGCGTAGCTGGCGACCAGCCATTTGCCGAGCACGTCGTTCAGCGAGAAGAGGAGCACCGCGGCGAGCATCAGCAGGATGCCGGCGGCATGGCCGCGCGGCGCAAGGCCGCTATCGAAGGGCATGGGGGATCAATCCAGCCGGATGCCCGCCTCCTTCACCAAGCTCGCCATCTGCGCCCGGCCCTCCGCCACGAAGCGCGCGAAATCCGTCGGCGCGCTGCCGACCGGCACCGCGCCGATCTGCGTCAGGCGCTGTTTCACCCCCTCCTCGGCCAGCGCCGCGACGAGCGCCTGGTGCAGCCCGCCGACGATGGGTGCGGGCAGGCCGTGCGGCCCGAACAGCGCCGCCCATTCGCTGGACTCGAAGCCCGGGAAGCCGCTCTCGGACAGGGTCGGCACCTCGGCTCGGCTCGGGACGCGCGCCGCCGTCGTCACCGCCAGGAAGCGGGCGCGGCCGCTATCGACGATGGGGCCGGCGCTGACCGTGGTGATGAAGACCGCGTCGATCGAGCCGGCGGCCAGGTCGCGCGCCGCCTCCGCCCCGCCGCGATAGGGGGCGTGGATCACCTCGATCCCGGCCCGGCGGCAGAATTGCAGCAGGCCGATATGCCCCGCCGTGGCATTGCCCTGGGTGCCGACGCTGATCGTGCCGGGCTTCTCCTTGGCCAGCGCGACGAACTCCGCGACGCTGCGCGCCGGGAAATCCTGCTTCACCGCCAGCACGCCGGGGAAGCTCACCACCAGCGAGACAGGCGTGAAGCGGGCGTAGTCGAAGGGCAGGTTCCGCATCAGCGCCGGATTCACCAGATGCGAGGAGGCGTCCCAGAGCAGCGTGTAGCCATCCGGGGCGGCCTGGGCGACCGCGCCGCCGCCGACACTGCCGCTGGCACCGGTGCGGTTCTCGACGACGATGCTCTGGCCCAGGCGCTGCGCCATGGCCGGCGTGATGGCCCGTGCCGCGCTGTCGGCGGCGCCGCCCGCGGCGAAGGGGACCACGAGGCGAATCGGCCGGCTCGGCCAGGTCTCCGCAAGGGCCTGCCTCGCCGGGCCGAGGAGCACGGCGCCGGCGGCCGAGAGCAGGCCGCGTCGCGTTGGATGCATTGTGGCGTTCCCTTCTTGGCGGCACGATCCGCCGTCACCTGCCGGCGATATGAGGCCAAGAATGCCGCCATGCTACGACGAATTGCCCCGACCCGATGACGGCTCCGGCCTGCCGCTCGCCTGGGGCGTTTGGGGGCCGGAGGATGAGATCGGCACGCTGAACCGCATCACCGATGCGACGGTCGCCGCGGCGGCCAGCGAGATCCGCAACGGCCGGCGCTTCAACCTGAACCTGCCGCTCGACGAGCCCTTCGGCGCCACGCATCAGGGCAGCCATCGCCGCCGGACCGCGCCGAGCCCGACGCTGATCGCCGACGAGCAGCCGGGCCGGCTGATCCGCGACGACCGGCTGGACAGCTTCTGGCTGCAGGGCAGCACGCAGTGGGATGGGCTGTCCCATTTCGCCGATCCCTACCACGGCTTCTACAACCACGCCCCGCTCAGCGCCGTGGTGCATGGCGCCGAAAGCCGCAACGGCATCGACAAGGCGCTCCGCCACGGCATCGCCGGGCGCGCGGTTCTGGCCGATCTCGCCCGGCATTTCGCCGCCACAGGGCGTGACTGGGGGCCGCTCGGCGGCCGTCGCGCCTCGGCCGAGGACCTCGCCGCCTGCCTCGCCGCCGAGGGCGTGGCCCTGCGGCCGGGCGACATCCTGCTGGTCCGCACCGGTTGGCTCGAGGCCTTCCGCGCCACGCCGGATTTGGATGCGCGCGACCATCTCATCCGCGGCACCAACAAGGGGCAGGATTACAGCGGCCTCTCGGGCGGGGAGGATATGTGGCGCTTCCTTTGGGACCAGGGCGTGGCCGCCACCTGCGCCGACAACCCGACGGTGGAAACCTGGCCCTATTTCCCCTGGAAGCCGACGTTGCACTGGGGAATCGCCCGGCTCGGATTGGTCATCGGCGAGTTCTTCGACTTCGAGGCACTGGCCGCGGACAGCGCCGCCTCCGGCCGTTACACGGGCTTCTTCACGGCCGCGCCGCTGCATCTGCGCGGCGGCATCGGCTCGCCAGGGAATGCGCTGGTGATCCGCTGATGCTGGACGGACGGCTCCCGCCACGTTGCAACCACGGAATTCATTCCGCTTTCGTTTCGTAGAATTGTATTCACAAATGTATGAGGACCATGTTCTCTAGTCTCTCAAGTTCGTGAATTTAGGGAGCGAGCTCCGCCCGTGCCCGATACGCAGATTGACAGCCACGTCGTGCCCGCATCCACCGATTGCCAGACAAACGAAACGACGCCGCAGGGCTCCGCGCTCCTCTTCGGGGATGAGAGGACGCCGCCGCTCTGGCTCTGGCTCGCCATCGAGCGCGAGGAGCTGGTGGCGCTCGAGGCGGCGCTGCTCGACCATCTCCGTTCCCCGCTCTTTCCCTCCCGTATCGGCGAGGGGCCGTTGCAGGCCGGCGACGATGCCGGCTTGCTGGAATTCGCCCTGCGCTTCGGCGCCATCGCCGCCCGCTTCGCCCAGGGCTCCGATCTCGTCCTCGCCGCGACCCGGATCGTGACCGAGCGCGGTGGCCCGCTCTCGCGCCTCGGCGCCATGAGCTGCATCGAGGCGCTGCAGCAACGGCTGCACAGCGAGGCGCGCGGCCTCGGCGCCGCTGCCGCGAATCCCGCGCGGCTACGGCATTTCGTGCTCGCCAGCCGCCTCTCCGCCGATCTTTGGCTGCGCCATGTCCAGGGACCCGATAGCAGCCGGCCGCTGCAGCGCCGCCTGGCGGAGGCGCTGGGCCTGCCGGCCGCCGTGGCGCCGGCGCCCGTCGCGGCCGAGCCGCCCCCGCCCCCACGGCCCAAGCCGTTGCCGAACGCCGTGCGGGTGCTGCAGCCCTTCGAGCCGCCGAACGACCGCGTCGAATGGCTCTCCTACCAGCCGCTGACCGCACCGATGCCGCTGCGGCAGGTGCCGCGCGATGCCGGGCGACGCATCGACCAGCTTGCGGAGCAGGCGCCGGCCTTCGCCGCGCCGCTGAAGGAGATCCGCCGCACCCTCGCTCTCGCCGCGCATGCCGGCCGGCCCTCGCCGCGGGTCCGGCCGATCCTGCTGGTTGGGGCGCCCGGCATCGGGAAGACCTGGTTCGCCCGCCGGCTGGCCCAGGTCCTCGACCTGCCCTTCGCTGGCCTCAACCTCGGCGGTGCGACGGACAATCGCTGCCTGCAGGGCACGGCGCGCGGCTGGTCGGCCGCGACGCCCGCCTGGCCGGTCGCCGAACTCGCCCGGCTGCATGCGCCGAACCCGGTGCTCTTCCTCGACGAGATCGAGAAGGCCGGCGGCCAGCGCGACAGCAACGGCCGGGCGCATGACACGCTGCTCGCCATGATCGAGCCGGAGAGTGCCGCCAACTGGTTCGACGAATGCCTCCGCACCACGGCCGATCTGCGGCATGTGGTCTGGGTGATGGCAGCGAACGAGACGCGCGGCATCCCGGCGCCGCTGCTTTCGCGCCTCTCGGTGCACCATGTGCAGCCGCCGCCCGCCTCTGCCTTCGAAGGCACGCTGGCCGGGCTGCTGGCGGGCATCGCCGCCGATATCGGCTGCCCGGCGCGCGACCTGCCGGCACTTGGCATCGAGGCGCAACGGGCGTTGAAGCGGAGCTTCGCGCAGCACCGCAACCTGCGCCGGCTGCGGGCGCAGATCGAGGAATGCCTCGGCATCGCGGCCGAGGAGGCGCTGCAGGTCGCCCACTGAGCGATCCCCTGGAGCCGTCGGCGCGGCTTCAGGAGGAAGCGTCAGGCGGGGCGCCAGCGCTCCACCCAGCCCTCGTCGAAGCCGAGAACGAGCTCGTCGGCGCAGCCGCGCAGCACCAGATGGTCGTGCAGCACGGCGAGCAGCGTATCGGGCCCGATACGCAGCGGCGGTTCCGCTCCGCGCAGCACATGCGCGACCGGGAAGCGCGCCAGCCAGTCCTCCAGCACCGCCCTGGGGTTGGCGTTGCGGTTGCACTGCAGGGTCCAGGCGTTGAACTCGACGAAGACCAGCGGCCGGAAGCGCGCCAGGGTGGACCGCGCTCCGTCCAGCACCTCCGTCTCGAAACCCTCGACATCGATCTTCACGAAGTTCAGCCGGTCGAGCCCATACTCCGCCACCAGCGAATCGACCGTGCCGATGGGGACCCGGCGCTTCGGCAGCGCCGCGCCGCCGAGCGTGCCAGGATCGAGCAGATGCGCCCCGGCGGAATGGCCGGCATCGTGGAATTCCGCCTCGCCCGCCGCGGCGCCGAGCGCCATCTCGGCGACCGTGACGCGCTCCCCGAGCCCGTTCAGGGCCAAGCTGTGCCGCAGCGCCATGGCCGAGCCTGGTGAGGGCTCAATGGCCAGGATGCGCCCGCGCGGCACCAGCGGCGCCAGCGCCAGCGCCGACAGACCGATATTCGCCCCGATATCGAGCACGGCGCCGTCTGGCGGCAGGACCGCGGCCGCAACGGCTGCCAGCTCGGCCATGCCGGCGACATGGCTCTCGGCGTGCTGGAAGAAGCTGTCCTCGGCCAGGCCGGCAACGCGCCACGCCCTGCCGCCGATGCGCAGCACCCGTTCCTGCAGCCCCTGGTCCATGCTTCTGCCTCTTCCGCAATCGCCGCCGGGATGCCGGGCGACCTGCCATGCCCGCCGTGGAGGGCGCTAGACCATGATCCGCTCACACAGTTCACGGATCACGATCTAGGCCGTTGTTTGATCGCGTGATTCACGCTTTTCGGTGATCCCACCTCAAGCGATCACGCTCTAGATGCGGCCCATCAGCGCCAGGATGATTAGGACCACCACGATCAGCCCGAGCGTGCCAGAGGGGAAGTAGCCCCAGCCGCGGCTATAGGGCCAGGTCGGCAGCGCCCCGAGCAACAGGATGATGAGGATGATCAGCAGCAGCGTCGAACTCATCTCGCGCCTCCCGCGCCGGTCTGGAACGGGCCTGCAACGTGAGCCCGGCGCGCCGGTTTCCGCGAAGCCCGCCGGTTCTCACAGATGCTGCGCGAAGAAGGCCAGCGTGCGCTCCTGCGCCTGCGCCGCATCCTTCGCCACGTAGCTGCCGCGCTCCTCGCAGCCGAAGCCGTGGCCGGCGCCCTGGTAGACGAAGATCTCGACCGGCGGCGCCTTGCCGACCCGCGCCTGGCGGATCGCCTCGACATCGGCGAGCGGGATGGAGGCGTCGGTCTCGCCGAAATGCAGCTGCACCGGGCAGGTTGGCGTCTCGTCCCTGGCCGCGGCGATGCCGCCGCCATACCAGCCGACCGCCGCGTCGAAGGCGCTGGTGCGGGTCGCCCCGTGCCAGGCGACGGTGCCGCCCCAGCAATAGCCGACGATGCCGCGCTTCGCCGCCTTCGGCAGCGCGGCGGCGGCGGCGAGGATGTCGAGCACCGTCTTGCCGGCATCGATGGTGCCGCGCAGGTCGCGCCTGCGGGTCACGTCCTCCGGCCCGTAGCCGAGCTCGACGCCGCGCTGCGTCCGGTCGAACAGCGCCGGGCAGATGACGGCATAGCCCTGCTACGCGAAGTCATCGCAAACGCGGCGCATGTGCCGGTTCACGCCGAAGATCTCCTGCACGACCACCAGGCCGCGCCGCGCATCCTGCGGCCCGGCCACATAGGCCGAGAGGGTATGGCCGTCGGCGGCCGTCAGCTCGATGGTCATGGCGTTCCCCCGCGGGTTGCACCGGGCTATCCTGCGGCCATGGGCGATGTCGTCAACCTGAACCGCGTGCGGAAGGCCCGGGCCAAGGCGGAGGCCGCGACGCAGGCCGCCGCGAACCGGGCCAGGCACGGCCGCGACGCGGCCGAGAAGGAGAATGACCGGCGGGCCGAGGCCCGTCGCCGGGCGCTGCTCGAAGGGGCGCGACGGGACACGCCGGAGACGGGCGCGCCAACGGAGGACACGCCAGCGGAAGACGGGCCGGCCTGAGGGATCGGCGCCGCTGCCGCACCAGCCTTACGGAGATTGCCATGACTGTCCGCATCCTGATCCCGGCGCTGCTGGCGCCGTGCCTGCTCGCCGCCTGCGCGAACGAGACCGTCATCCCCGCGGCGACCGATGCCGACCGGCCCGATCGTCCGGCGCAGGCCAGCGCGCCGCGGCCGCCGGTGACCGAGTTCGACGGCACCTATGCCGGCAAGTTCACGCTGAACCCCGACCGCACCCGCGCCTGCCCGCAGGCCCCGATGGCCGACCGGACCCTCACCGTGAAGCAGGGGCGCGCCACGCTGCTGATGAACCCGCGGACGCAGCACGTGCTGACCGGGACGGTGGGGGAGGCGGGGGACCTGCGCGTGTCGGACAATCTCGACCGCACCATCGCCACCAGCGGCACCTTCACCGATGGCCGCTTCCTCGGCGAGCACCGCAACGGGCTGTGCAGCTACGCCGTGATCATGACCAAGCGCGGCTGAGGCCCGGGCCCGGCGCGGCGCCTCAGCGCGGCCCGGATTGCGATGGCGGCGCCCGGTCTTCGATCCAGCTCGAGAGGCGGCGCAGCAGCACATGCGCGAAGAAGACCAGCAGGGTGAGGCTGAGGGCGAGGCCGGGCTTGAGCAGCCCGGCGGCGGTGCCTACCGCCGCCACCGCCCAGAAGGTCGCGGCTGTCGACAGGCCGCGCACCGTCATGCCGCGGCGCAGGATGACGCCGGCGCCGAGGAAGCCGACGCCGGTGGCGATGGAGCCGAGCGCGGCGCCGGGATTGCTGCCGCCATGGCTCACCGCCACCCGGGCGAAGACGCAGGCCGCCCCGGCGACCAGGGCGCAGGAGCGCAGCCCGCCCGGGTGCCGCCGCCATTCCCGCTCCGCCCCGATGGCCGCGCCGAGGATGAAGGCCAGGAGGACGGCAAGAGAATCTTCCCAGGCATTGGACATGCCGCAGCGAAGCATCCGCCACGCGGCACGCGAAGCCGTCCCGGCAACGATCCCTTCCTCGTGATGGCTGCAGCCCGGGCTCAGCCCTCGAGCGCCCGATCCTCGGGGGAGGGATTCGGCGGTCGCCTGCGACGGATCAGCCGCTGCACCGGCCGCAGCAGCAGGTTGATCAGCAGGACGAGAATGGTGAGCCAGATGGCGCCGACCGTCTCCTGCGCGCCGGCCTGGGCGCCAATGGCGGCGACGCACCAGATGGTCGCGGCGGTCGAAAGGCCGCGGATGCTTGCCCCCTCCCGCATGATGGCGCCCGCCCCGAGGAAGCCTACGCCGGTCGCCACCGCGCCGAAGCCGGCGCCGAGATTGGAGGGATCGACGCGCGTCGTCATCAGGTCGGCGAAGGCCGCCGCGGCGACGCAGATCAGCACGCAGGGTCGCAGGCCAGCGGCATTGCTCTGCCGCCATTCGCGCTCGGCGCCGACCAGGGCGCCGAGCACGAAGGCGAGGGGCAGGCCGGCGATGGTGGTGTCGCCGAGGATCGAGCGGAGCAGCCCTTCCATGATGCCCGGCCCGGCGGTTCAGACGTTGAAGCGGAAGAGCAGGATGTCGCCGTCGCGGACGACGTAGTCCTTGCCCTCGACGCGCATCTTCCCGGCTTCCTTGGCGCCCTGCTCGCCGCCGAGGGCGACGTAGTCGTCATAGGCGATGCATTCGCAGGCGATGAAGCCGCGCTCGAAGTCGCCATGGATGACGCCGGCCGCCTGCGGCGCCCTGGTGCCGCGGGTGATGGTCCAGGCGCGCGCCTCCTTGGGGCCCACGGTGAAGTAGGTCTGCAGGCCGAGCAGCGCGTAGCCGGCGCGGATCACCCGGTCGAGGCCGCTATCCTCGAGGCCGAGGCTCGCCAGGAATTCGCCGCGATCGGCCTGTGGCATCTGGCTGATCTCGGCCTCGATGGCCGCCGAGACGACGACCGCGCGGTTGCCCTCGCGCTCGGCCATCTCGAAGACCCGCGCCGAATGCGCGTTGCCGGTCGCGGCCGAGCTTTCCTCGACGTTGCAGACATAGAGCACCGGCTTGGTGGTCAGCAGCTGCAGCCGCGCCGCCGCCGCCTCCTCACCCTTCGGCACCGCTGTCCGGGCGGGCCGGCCCTCCTGGAGCGCCTTGACGATCGGCTCGATCAGGGCGAGCTGCTGCTGGCTCTCCTTGTCGCCGCCGCGGGCCCGCTTGCCGAGGCCGATGGCGCGCTTCTCCAGTCCCTCGAGATCGGCGAGCATGAGCTCGGTCTCGACCGTCTCGGCATCGCGCACCGGATCCACGCTGCCCTCGACATGCGTGACGTCGCCATCCTCGAAGCAGCGCAGCACGTGCACAATGGCGTCGACCTCGCGGATATTGGCCAGGAACTGGTTGCCCAGCCCCTCGCCCTTGCTGGCGCCGCGGACGAGGCCGGCGATGTCGACGAACTCCAGGCTGGTCGGGACGGTCTTCTGGCTCTTGCCGATGCGCGCGAGCGTGTCGAGCCGCGGATCGGGCACGCCGACGCGGCCGATATTGGGCTCGATGGTGCAGAAGGGGTAATTCGCTGCCTGCGCCGCCGCGGTCTCGGTCAACGCGTTGAACAGAGTGGATTTTCCCACATTCGGCAAGCCGACGATGCCGCAGTTGAAGCCCAATGCAACCTCCTGAGCTGGAGCGGATCGCGGCAGGGCAGGGGCCCGGCGCCGTGACGCGCCTCTCCGAATCGATAATGTGAAGCGGTTTGGCCCTGCACGGCCGGGGTGACAACGCCCCAGTGATGTCGGGCGCCGATTTCGTGTCGGGCGGCCGCGGCCCGCGCCCGTCCCTGCATGGCGGCGCCAAGCGGGCCACGGTCGCCACCGCATGCCGTCCGCGTCGGGCGAGCCCGCCCGTCCACAGTTTGTAACGCTTAGCGGCTTCCCGACAGCGAGGCGGCGAGCGCGGCGGCGATGCTGGCTGCGGCGATGCGGGCCGCGCCATCATCCGTCGCCGGCGCCAGCGCCGCCGCGCGCAGCGAGGGCACGAGCGCCTCCGCCATCACGCCGGCCCGCCGCGCCGAGGTGGCGATCCGCTCGGCCAGTGCCCTGGTCTCGCCGCCTGGTCCGATCACCTCCGCCGCCTCGAGCAGCAGGGCCGCCCGGATCGCCGCATCGCCCGAGGCCGCCATGGCGCCGCGCTGGCGGCGGATATCGGAAAGCGGCCCGCCCGTTGGGTCGCCCGGCACCACCGCCGCCGCGTTGCGCAGCGACGCGGCGGCAGCCGCCAGGGCACCGGCCTCGCGCACCAGGGCGGCGGCGAGCAGCGCGGCGCCATTGGCGAAATCCTCCGGCCCCGGGCCGCCCATGCCGGCGGCGAAGTCGGCAACCTCCTCCGGTTCCATCACCGCGTCTCCTGCGTGAGGAAGGCGACCCTGGTCATGAACTCCTCCGGCTTGCCCTCGGCGAGCAGCGGCGCGGCCTCCGCGACCGCATCGAGCAGCGGCGCCACCCAATCATCGGCCTTGGCGAAATTGCCGAGCACGTGGCCGGTCACGCGGTCCTTGTGGCCGGGATGCCCGATGCCGAGCCGGACCCGCCAGAAGTCGGGCGTGCCCAGCGCCCGCTGGATGTCGCGCAGCCCATTATGGCCGGCCGCGCCGCCGCCCCGCTTCACCCGGACCTTGCCGGGGGCGAGGTCGAGCTCGTCATGGAAGGCCCAGATACCGTCGGGTGCGATCTTGTGGAAGGCGGCGGCCGGCTGCACCGCTTCGCCCGAGCCGTTCATATAGGTGAGCGGCTTGAGGGCGAGGATCTTCTGCCGCCCGACCAGACCCTCGGCGATCATCCCCTTGAAGCGCTGCCGCCAGGGGGAGAAGGCATGGCGGCGGGCGATCGCGTCCAGCGCCATGAAGCCGATATTGTGACGGTGCCGTGCCTGGGAGGGCTCGGGATTGCCCAACCCCACCCAGAGCATCATGGCCCGGCCCGCCTGCTTACTTCTTCTTGCCCTTGGCGGGCGCCGCCGGGGCCGGGGCCGGCTCAGCCGGCGCCACCACGTCCTCGGCCACCGTCGGCGGGGCGATGGTGGCGACGACGAAGTCACGGTCGATCACCGAGCGGGTGCCGAAGCGGTCCTTCACCGCCGACCAGCGGAGGGAATCGCCGATCGTCGCCGCGCCGAGGTCGATCTCGAAGGCCTCCGGCACCGCATCCGGATCGGCCAGCACCTCGATCTCGCGGCGGACGATGTTCAGCACGCCGCCCTCCTTGATGCCGGGGCAGCTCTCCTCGTTGAGGAAGGTCACCGGCACGCGGACGCGGATGCGGGCACCCGGCGCGACGCGCTGGAAATCGACATGCAGCGGCCGGTCGGTCACCGGGTGGAACTGCACGTCGCGCATCAGCGTGCGGACCGTGTCGCCCCCCTTCACCGCCACCTCGTAGAGGTGGCCCTGCCAGCCGCCCTTGTGCAGCTCCTTCATCACGTCGCGCGGGTCGAGCGCGACCAGCGTCGCCTCCTGCTTCGCGCCATAGATGACTGCGGGGACAAGCCCCTCACGCCGGGTCGCACGCGCCGCCCCCTTACCGGCCCGCTCGCGCGCCTCGGCCTCGATCCGGATTGTTTGGACCATGGTCGAACTCCGCTTGCTCGGGAAGAATGGCCATCCCGAGGCGCCAGGGCCCGGACATGGCTGCGCCGGCCTCCAGGGGTGCCGGCGCAGCGGCGGCATTAGCGGATCATGGAGGGGAGGGCAATGGAAAGCCGGAAGGAAGGGCCACGCGTGTGCCTGGCGCTGGCGAACCGCCACCTGCCGCCCGCGTTGCCGCCGGCGATGCCGCACTCCGCCTTGCTCCCCCGGCCGCCCGTCCTGGCGCTGCTGGCCCTCCTGCTTCTCCTGCCAGGCTGCCAGGCGCTGCTGACGGAGACCACCTCAACGGTGGCCGGCATCCTCGGCGCCAGCGTCGCCAGCGGTGTCGGCGCCGACCCGGCGGTGACGACCGGCATCGGCCTCGGGGTGCAGGCGCTCGGCCGCGCCGGGTTGCAATACGCCCAGCGGCGCACCCACCGGGCCGAGCAGGACCGTATCGCCGCCGCCGCCGGGCCGCTGCCGGTTGGCGGCACGGCCTCCTGGAAGACCAACCACACCGTTCCGGTCGAACCGAACGAGCAGGGCCAGGTGGCGGTCAGCCGGGTGATCAGCACCGGCCCGCTGGACTGCAAGGAGATCGTCTTCTCGGTCGAGGAGGGCAGCGGCAAGGACCTGACCAAGGCCTTCTACCTCGCCGCGATCTGCCGCGACGGCGAGCGCTGGAAATGGGCCACGGCCGAGCCGGCCACCGAGCGCTGGGGCTCGCTGCAATGAGGTTGCCGGCCGTGCTGCTCGCCGCCTCGCTGCTCGGCGGCTGCAGCTCCTTCGGCGATATCGTGGGCGCGGCGACCGGCACGGCCGCGGCGGCCGGCTCGGGCAATCCCGCGCTCGGCGTGGCCGTCGGCGTCGGCGCCAATGCCGTGGCCAATTGGGGCTGGCGCCGCCTCACCCGCCGCTGGCACACCTCGGAGCAGGAGGCGATCGCGCTCGCGGCCGGCGAGGCGCCGATCGGCGAGGCGCGGCCCTGGCAGGTCCGCCACAGCCTGCCGATCGGCAACGAGCAGGGCGAGGTCCGGGTGCTGCGAGTGATCGAGACGCCGCTCGCCACCTGCCGCGAAATCCTTTTCTCGGTGGATGAGGGCGAGGGCGCGAAGCTGACCCGCGAGTGGTACGTCACCAGCCTCTGCCGCCAGGAGACGGGCTGGCGCTGGGCGGCGGCGGAGCCGGCGGTGGAGCGCTGGGGCAGCCTGCAATAGGTCATCCCAGGGAAAGGACCGGGGCAGGCCGCGGCGCCGCGGGACGACTCGCCGCGGTGGGCGGGCCAGGCGGCGCCGGCGCTGGCGTCTCGCCCGGATGGCCGATGCGCATGGCGGCTGATCGCGCCAGGATGACGGCCGGCTCCGGGCAGGGGCCACCCTGCAACATCCGCCCAGGCGATGCCCTTCGTCCTGCCCTCATCGCGGCCGTGCCCGGGAGGCCCGCATGCTGGTCTTCGAGATCGTCATCGCCCTGTTGCTGGCGGGGGCGCTGCTCAGCCTCGCGGCACGGCGGCTGCAGATCCCCTATCCGGCGCTGATGGCGCTGGCCGGCACCCTCGGCGCGGTGGTGCCGGGGTTGCCGGAGGTGACGCTCGATCCCGAGCTGGCGCTCGCCCTGTTCGTCGCGCCCGTGCTGCTCGACGCCGCCTATGATGCCTCGCCGCGCGACCTGAAGGACAACTGGCTGCCGGTCGCAGGGCTGGTGGTGGTCTGCGTCCTCTGCACCGCCTTTGCCGTCGCCGCCATGGCGCGCTGGATCGAGCCGGGGATGCCCTGGGCGGCGGCGATCGCGCTCGGCGCCATCGTCGCGCCGCCCGACGCCTCGGCCGCGACGGCGGTGCTGCGCCAGCTCCGCCCGCCGCACCGGGTGCTGGTGATCCTGGAGGGGGAGAGCCTGCTGAACGATGCCTCCGCCCTGCTGATCTATCGCGTCGCGGTGGGGGCCGCGGTGACCGGCGCCTTCAGCGGCGCGGCGCTGCTCCCGACCCTGCTGCTGACCTGCGGCGGCGGCGCCGCGCTCGGGGCCGCCTGGGCCTGGCTTTATATCCGCCTGGCCGTCTTCATCGAGGAGACGGCGATCTCCATCCTGCTGCAATTCCTCGGCGTCTTCGCGCTGTGGGTGCTCGCCGAGCGGCTCGGCGTCTCGCCCATCATCGCCATGGTGGCGAACGCCATCGCCATCGCGCGCTGGGCGCCGCTGCACTCGGATGCACGGCACCGCATCGCCTCCTACGCCGTATGGGATGTCGCCGTCCTCGCGCTCAACATGCTGGCCTTCATCCTGATCGGGCTGCAGCTCCGCGGCATCCTGCACCGGCTGGACGGCGGCACTTGGCGCGACCTCGGCTTCGCCGCGGCGGCCTGCGCCACGGTGATCCTCGTCCGCGTCTTCTGGGTGATGGGCTACAACATCGTGATCCGCTGGAAAATCCGGCATTTCGGCATGGCGATGCCGCGGCCGCCGCGCCCACTGCAGGCGCCGAGCTGGCAGGGTGGCGTCATCATCTCCTGGTGCGGCATGCGCGGCATCGTCACCCTCGCCGCCGCGCTGGCCCTGCCGGAACCCTTCCCCTATCGCGACCTGATCCTGCTGACCGCCTTCGCCGTCACCCTGGTGACGCTGGTGGCGCAGGGCATGACGCTGCGCTGGCTGATGGAGCGGCTCTGCCTGCCGGATGACGGGGCGGTCGAGCGGGAGGTGGAGCTGGCCCGGCGGGAGACCGCCGAGGCGGCGCTCGCCGTGCTGACCCAGGCGCCGGCGGATGCGGCCACGACGCTGCTGCGCGAGGAATACACCGCGCGGCTGCGCCCCGCGGATGGCAGCGGCGAGGCGCTCTGGCAGCGGCAGCGCGAGGCCGTTGTGGCGCAGCGCCGGCGCCTGGCGGCGCTGCGCTCGGCCGGCGCGATCGGCGACGACGCCTTCCACGTCATCGAGGAGGAGATCGACCTTCTCGAGCTCTCGGCCGATCCCCGCGTCAAGGCGCTGCGGGCCGAGTAGAACGGCCCGCGACCGGGCCGCTCAGATCCGCCGCACCGGCATCGACCATGCCAGCACGGCGCCGCAGGCGGTGAAGCCGGCGACGGTGAGGAAGGCGTTGCTGAAGGCGCGGGCGATATCCGCCTGCAGCTGCGCCCGCGTCGCCGCCGGGATGGCCGCGAGAGCCTCCGACCCGTGCCGGATGAAGTCGACGAAGAACTCCGCCGAGCCGCTGCCCTGCAGGGCCAGCGTGGCGAAGAGCACCGTGCCGACCAGCGCCGTGCCGAGCGCCGCCCCGACCGAGCGGGAGAACTGCACCGACCCGGCCGCGGCGCCGAGCATGCGCGGCCCGGCGGCGTTCTGCACCATCACCTGCACGACGCCCATGACGGTGCCCATGCCGAGCGCGTTCAGCCCGAAGCCGAAGGCGACCGCGCGGGTGCTGAGATGCGGCGCCCAGAGGCCGAGGCCGACCAGCGTCGCGGTGGCGAGGCAGAGGCCGAGGGAGGGGAAGATTGCTGTCCTGCCGCTGCGGCTGACGAGCTGGCCGGTGACCAGGGAGCCGAAGCCGATGGCGATGGTGAGCGGCAGCAGCAGCAGCCCGGTCTCGGCCGCCGAGGTGCCGCGCACGACATGCAGGTACATCGGCAGGAAGGTGAAGAGCGAGACCAGCGCCGCGCCGTGGCAGGCCGCCATGGCATCGGCGCGCCAGATCGGCCCCTGGCGCAGCAGCGCGATCGGCAGCAGCGGGGCGCTCGCCCGCTTCTCCTGCCGCAGCAGCAGGACCAGGGCGGTGAGGGAGAGGGTGGCGAGGCCGAGCGCGACGAGGAGGGAGCGCAGGTCGAAGCGCTGCACCTCCTCGAGGGCGAGCAGCATCGGCGCGATGAAGAGCACGAAGAGGGCGAGGCCGAGACGGTCGAAGCGCGCCCGGCCGCCGCTGCCGCCGCGCCGCGGCAGGCGCAGCAGCAGCAGCGCCGCCAGCAGGCCGATCGGCAGGTTCACCAGGAAGACCGAGCGCCAGCCGAAATGCTGCGTCAGGAAGCCGCCCGCCACCGGCCCGAAGGTGCTGGAGCAAACCATCACCCCGGCCAGATAGCCCTGGTAGCGGCCGCGATCCCGCGGCGGCACCGCCTCGCCGACCAGCGCCTGGGAGAGGGTCATCAACCCGCCGCCGCCCAGCCCCTGCAGCATCCGGGAGGCCGCCAGCATCTCGACGCTGGTCGCCATGGCGCAGAGCGCGGAGGCCAGGAGGAAGATGCCGAGCGCCACGAACATCAGGCGCGGCCGGCCGAAGGCGTCGCCGAGCCGGCCATAGACCGGGGCGGCGATGGTATTGGCCACCAGATAGGCGACGACGATCCAGGACAGCCGCTCCACCTGGCCGAGCGCGCTGCCGATCGCCGGCAGGGCGGTGGAGATGATCGTCTGGTCGACGATCGCCAGGAACATCGGCAGGACGATCGAGGGGAAGAGGGTGAAGAAGGGCGAGCGCTGCCGCTCCGGCGGGGGGGCTTCGCGCGCCGGGGGCGTCGTGGCCGCGGATGCAGGCGTGGCGGGACCGGCCGGGCTCTCCTTCAGGACGAGGCTAGGCGGGAGGTCATTGGCGGGCATGGGGGTAATTCCAGTCTTCGGCCATCCAAGGCGACAATATGGGCGGACAGTCCCGGACGGCCGCCCGACCGCGCCGCGACGATGGCGGCGGAATCCGCATCCGGCCAGCCCGCGCGGCGCCGCGCCGCAAAACGCGCACTGCATTGCGGCAGGGCAATCCCCTCGCCATGCGGGTTGCGGCGGCCCGGCCGCATGCTCTCCCATTCGGTCGCGGCCATGGCGGCGCAGACCGGGCGGGAGAGGAGGCGTGCCATGGCGGAAGCGGCGGAGGCAGAGCGCGGTAGCTCGACGCTCGCCATGGTGCTGCGCGTCACCAGCGGCAATTTCCTCGAGATGTTCGACTTCTTCCTGTTCGGCTTCTACGCGACCGACATCGCGCACGCCTTCTTCCCGGCTGGCAGCCAGTTCGCCTCGCTCATGCTGACCTTCGCCACCTTCGGCGCCGGCTTCCTGATGCGGCCGCTCGGGGCCGTGCTGCTCGGCGCCTATATCGACCGGATCGGCAGGCGCCAGGGCCTGATCCTCACCCTGCTGCTGATGGCGGTGGGCACGGTGCTGATCGCCTGCACGCCGGGCCATGCGACGATCGGCCTGCTGGCGCCGCTGCTGGTGCTGGCCGGACGGCTGCTGCAGGGCTTCTCGGCCGGGGTCGAACTCGGCGGCGTCTCGGTCTACCTGGCGGAGATGGCGCGGCCGGGGCGCAAGGGCTTTCTCGTCGCCTGGCAGTCGGGCAGCCAGCAGGTGGCGATCATGCTGGCCGCGGCGCTTGGCTTCGCGCTGAGCCGCGTGCTCGATGCCCCCGCCATCGCCGCCTGGGGCTGGCGTGTGCCCTTCTTCATCGGCTGCCTGATCATCCCGGTGCTGTTCTATCTCCGCCGCTCGCTGGAGGAGACGCCGGCCTTCCAGCGGCAGGCGCACCGGCCCGGGCTGCGCGAGGTGCTCGGCACCCTGGCGCGCGGCTGGCGCATCGTCCTGCTCGGCATGCTGCTGGTGGCGATGACGACCGTCGCCTTCTACACCATCACGGTCTATACGCCGACCTTC
Organism: Roseicella sp. DB1501; assembly: GCF_013112485.1. Taxonomy (GTDB): domain Bacteria; phylum Pseudomonadota; class Alphaproteobacteria; order Acetobacterales; family Acetobacteraceae; genus Paracraurococcus. Next base: position 243,029 of record NZ_JABFHG010000007.1, on the reverse strand, counting down.
GGCCGGACGGTGCTGCATCTGAGCCAGGCCGACAGCCTGCTGGCGACCTTCTGCGTCGGCCTCTCGAACCTCATCTGGCTGCCGGTGATGGGGGCGTTGTCCGACCGCATCGGGCGACGGTCGCTGCTGCTCGGCTTCTCGGCGCTGACCATGCTGACGGCCTATCCGGTGCTGGCCTGGCTGGTCGCGCATGCGAGCTTCGCCAACATGCTGCTGGCGCTGCTCTGGCTATCCTTCCTCTATGGCAGCTACAACGGCGCCATGGTGGTGGCGCTGACCGAGGTGGTGCCGGCCTCGGTGCGCACTGCCGGTTTCTCGCTCGCCTATTCCCTCGCCACCGCCCTCTTCGGCGGCTTCACGCCGCTGGTCTCGACCTGGCTGATCGAGGCGACGGGCAACCGCGCCGCGCCCGGCCTGTGGCTGACCTTCGGCGGCGCCTGCGGGGTGCTGGCGACGCTGCTGGTCTACCGGCGCGGCGAGGCGGTGGAGCGCTTCACGACCGCCGGGCGGCCTGCTTAAGAACCCCCCGCAAAATCGCTTCGCGGCTTTGCAGGGGTTCCATGGAGTCCCCTCCTGCCCCAAGACCCGTCACAGCCTGCTGCGGCAAAGCCGCGGCAGGACAACGGGCAGCGACGGTTTTGATGGACGCTTGAAGACCGCCCCGCGCGCGGTGGCGCCGGCTGTCTAGAGCGTGATCGCTTGAGGTGGACTCACCGAAAAGCGAGAATCACGCGATCAAGCAACGGCCTGGACCATGATCCATGACCCTCTGTGAGCGGATCATGGTCTAGTCGACGCCGAGCAGCTCGACATCGAAGACCAGCGTGGCATTCGGCGGGATGACGCCGCCGGCGCCACGGGCGCCATAGCCGAGCTCGGGCGGGATGGTGAGGCGGCGCTGGCCGCCGACCTGCATCCCGGCCACGCCCTGGTCCCAGCCGGCGATGACCTCGCCGGCGCCGAGCTGGAACTGGAAGGGCTCGTTGCGGTCGCGCGAGCTGTCGAACTTTCGTCCCTTGGTCTCCGGCGCGCCGGCATCGTAGAGCCAGCCGGTATAATGGACCGTGACCAGCTTGCCGGCTTCCGCCGTCGCTCCCGTACCCTGCTTCTGATCGCTCATGCGTCTCGTCTCCTGGTCTCGCCCCGGTCAAGCATGCGGAGGCCGGCAGCGCCAGTGCGCCAACCGGCCCCGGCGTCAGCAGTCCAGCACGACATTGCCGATATGCCGCCCGCCCTCGACGGCGTCATGCGCCCGGGCGCAATCCGCCAGCGGCGCGCGGGCGGCGATGGCATGCCTCACCAGGTCGGCGCGCAGCCAGGCCTGCAGCGTCTCCACCGCCAGGCTGCGCTGCGCCGGGGTGAGCTCGTAGACGATGAACCAGCGAATCGCGATGCCGCGCATGATCGCCGGGCCGAAGAGCATCGTCGCATCCGGGCCGTTCGAGCCATAGGCGGCGCAGATCCCGCCATGCGCGAGCAGGCCGGGCAGCAGCGCCGCCGTCGAGGACAGGTCGACATCGACCACCCGCTGCACCCCGGCGCCGCGGGTGAGGGCGCGGACCCGCTCGGGCACGTCCTCGCTGCGGTAATTGACGGTCGCATCGGCCCCGGCCGAGAGGGCATGCGCCGCCTTCTCCTCCGAGCTGACAGTGGCGATCACCTGGGCCGCGCCCAGCAGCCGGGCGAACTGGATGGCGTAATGGCCGACCGAGCCGGCGCCGCCGGTGACCAGCACCGCCTGGCCGGTCACGCCGCCATCGGTCAGCACCGCCTGCAGGGCGGTCAGCGCCGGGATGCCGAGGCAGGCGCCAGCATCGAAGGGGACATGCTCGGGCAGCGGCACCGCCTGGATGGCGGGGAGGGCGATGTATTCCGCCGCGGTGCCGAAGGCGCGCTTCCACTGGCCGTTCCAGATCCAGACCCGCTCGCCGATGCGGGCGCGGTCGACCCCCTCGCCGACCGCCTCGATGGTCCCGGCGCCGTCGCTGTGCGGCACCACGCGCGGGAAGGCCATGGGGCGGGAGCCGCGGCGGGTCTTCCAGTCCGAAGGGTTCACGCCGGAGGTGGCAAGGCGCACCAGCACCTCGCCCGGGCCGGGGGAGGGGGTGGGCAGCTCGCCATACTGCAGCACCTCGGACCCGCCGTTGCGGTCGTACCAAACGGCCTTCATGCCTCGTCTCCTCCGTATCGTTGCCGGGCCAGGGCCGCCGTCAGGGCCATTTCGCCTCGGGCGGCATGGACATCAGGATGGCGTCCACATTGCCCCCGGTGCGCAGGCCGAACAGCGTGCCGCGGTCGTGCAGCAGGTTGAACTCCACGTAGCGGCCGCGGCGGATGAGCTGGTGCTCGCGCTCCGCCGCCGTCCAGGGCTCATGCATCCGGTCCTGGATGATGGCCGGATAGACGTCGCGGAAGGCGCGGCCGACATCCTGAACGAAGGCGAAATCGGCCTCCAGCCCGTGGCCGGGCGTGCGGTCGCCCAGCCAGTCGAAGAAGATCCCGCCGAGGCCGCGGGTTTCCCCGCGATGCGGCAGGAAGAAATACTCGTCGCACCAAGCCTTGAAGCGCGGGTAGTAGGCCGGGTCGTGCCGATCGCAGGCCTCCCGGAAGGCGCCGTGGAAGCGGGCCGCATCGGCCACCGACTCGGGCGCCTCCAGCGCCATCGGCGTGATGTCGCCGCCGCCGCCGAACCAGGGCCGGGTGGTCACCAGGAAGCGGGTGTTGAAATGCGCCGCCGGCACCCTTGGGCTGCGCATATGCGCCACCAGCGAGATGCCGGTGGCGAAGAAGCGCGGATCCGCCTCCGCCCCCGGGATCTGCTGGCGGAACTGGGGAGAGAACTCGCCATGGACGGTCGAGACACTGACTCCGACCTTCTCGAACACCCGGCCGCGCATCAGGCCCATGACGCCGCCGCCGCCCTCCGGCCGCTGCCAGGGGCGTCGCTCGAACCGGCCGGGGGGCAGGCGGGCATGCGGCCCCTCCGCCAGCGCATCCTCGATCGACTCGAAGGCGGCGACGATCTCGTCCCGCAGCCGCTCGAACCAGGCGCGGGCCCGGGCGGCGAGGGGGTGCGAGGCCGGCCCCGCGCCGGCCGGTCCGGGCGTGCCTTCCGCGGCGGCGCCAGCGGGGGCCCCTAGGGCGGCCCCGAAGGCCGATTCCGAGGCGTTGGTCACGGCATCCTCCTGCACCATCGAGGTTCTATTGCGGTTCCAGTGGATTGCCACCCCATGCGCCCTCCCTTTATATGCGGCGCGTCGCGTAAGGGTAGCGCAGGCCCGGCCATGCCCGGGCCGGCGGCGCCCGCAACGCCAAACGCATGTCGGTTCCCGCCGGTCCCGCCTCGGGACGCGGGCGCGGCCGAGGTCAGGGACGAAGAGGCATGGCCGATAGTATGGCGCCGGGAGCGCCGGAGGATGGCGGGACCCGGCGCGACTTCCTGCAATTGGTGACGGCATCCTTCGCCGCCGTGGGTGTCGGCGCGCTGGTCTGGCCCTTCATCAGCTCGATGAATCCCGCCCGCGACGTCCTCGCCCTCTCCACCACCGAGGTCGATATCGCGCCGATCGCGGTTGGTTCGGCGATCACCGCCGTCTGGCGCGGCAAGCCGATCTTCATCCGTCACCGAACGCAGAAGGAGATCGACGAGGCCCGCGCGGTCCCGCTCGACCAGCTGCGCGACCCGCAGACCGACCAGAGCCGGGTGAAGAAGCCCGAATGGCTGGTGATGATCGGCATCTGCACGCATCTCGGCTGCGTCCCGCTCGGCCAGAAGCCGACCGATCCCAAGGGGCCCTTCGACGGCTGGTTCTGCCCCTGCCACGGCAGCGCCTACGACAGCTCGGGGCGGATCCGGCAGGGGCCGGCGCCGACCAACCTGGCGATCCCGGACTACGCCTTCGAAACCGACACCAAGATCCGGATCGGCTGAGGAGCAGGCAATGGCAAGCGGACTGCACGAGAGCGACGTCGCCAATCCGGTCCTCCGCTGGATCGACGCGCGCCTGCCCGTCATCACGATGATGCAGAAGGAGTACGGGACGTTCCCGACGCCCCGGAACTTCAATTATTTCTGGAATTTCGGCGCCCTCGCCATGGTCAACCTGTTGATCATGATCGCGACCGGCGTCTTCCTGGCGATGAACTACACGCCGCACACCAGCATGGCCTTCGACAGCGTCGAGCGCATCATGCGCGACGTGAATTTCGGCTGGCTGCTGCGCTACGTGCACGCCAACGGCGCCTCGATGTTCTTCATCGTCGTCTACATCCATATCTGGCGCGGCCTCTACTACGGCTCCTACAAGGCGCCGCGCGAGCTGCTCTGGATGCTCGGCGTCGTCATTTTCCTGCTGATGATGGCCACCGCCTTCATGGGCTACGTGCTGCCCTGGGGCCAGATGTCCTTCTGGGGCGCGACGGTCATCACCAACCTCTTCAGCGCACTGCCCCTGATCGGGCCGGACATCGTGACCTGGCTCTGGGGCGGTTTCTCGGTCGACAACCCGACGCTGAACCGCTTCTACAGCCTGCACTACCTGCTGCCCTTCGTGATCTTCGGCGTCGTCTTCCTGCACGTCGCGGCGCTGCACATCACGGGCTCCAACAACCCGCTCGGGATCGACCCGAAGGGACCGCAGGACACGGTGCCCTTCCACCCCTACTACACGGCCAAGGACAGCGTCGGGCTGATCGCCTATTTCGTGGTCTTCGCCATCCTGGTCTTCTTCTTCCCGAACATGCTCGGGCATCCGGACAACTACATCCCGGCCAACCCGCTGGTCACGCCGGCTCATATCGTTCCGGAATGGTACTTCCTGCCCTTCTACGCCATCCTGCGCGCGGTGCCGGACAAGCTCGGCGGCGTCGCCCTGATGTTCGGCTCGATCGCCATCCTCTTCGTCCTGCCCTGGCTTGACACCTCGCCGGTGCGCTCCATGCGCTTCCGGCCAGTGGCGAAGATCTTCCTCTTCCTGTGGCTGATCGCCTTCTTCGTGCTGCTCTATTGCGGCGGCAAGCCGCCCGAGGAGCCCTTCGTCACCATCGCCCGCGTGGCGGCGGCCTATTACTTCCTCTACTTCCTCGTGATCCTGCCGCTGCTCGGCCGGCTGGAGCGGCCGCTGCCGCTGCCGGAGAGCATCGCGCGGCCCGTTCTCCGCGGCGGCGGGCCGCTGCCGGTCGGGGCCATGAGCAAGCCCATGGAGAAGGCGTGATGCCGGTGAAGGCTACCCTCAAGGCCGTCGTGGTCGCTGCCGGCCTGCTCGCCGGCGCCGGCCTCGGCACCCTCCCGGCCCGCGCCGCGAGCGGGGGGGAGGCCCTACCGCATGTCAACTTCTCCTTCGACGGGCTGTTCGGGCATTTCGACAGGGCCTCGGCCCAGCGTGGCTTCCAGGTCTACAAGGAGGTCTGCGCGAACTGCCACTCGATGCACCTGCTCTCCTACCGCAACCTGCGCGAGCTCGGCCTGTCCGAGGCGCAGGTGCGCGGCATCGCGGCGAGCGTGCAGGTGAAGGACGGGCCGAACGACGAGGGCGAGATGTTCGAGCGGCCGGGCCGGCCCTCGGACCGCTTCCACAGCCCCTTCCCGAACGAGCAGGCCGCCCGGGCGGCGAATAACGGCGCCCTGCCGCCGGACCTCTCGCTCATCACCAAGGCCCGCGAGGGCGGCGCGCAATACGTGCACGCCCTGCTGACCGGCTACGAGGATCCGCCTCCCGGCGTCACCCTCATGCCCGGCATGAATTACAACAAGTATTTCGCCGGCCATCAGATCGCCATGGCGCAGCCGCTCAGCAGCGACGGACAGGTCGAGTACACCGACGGCACGCAGCCGACCGTCGAGCAGATGGTGCGCGACGTGTCGCAATTCCTGACCTGGGCGGCCGAGCCGGAGCTTGAGCAGCGCAAGGCGATGGGCGTGAAGATGGTGATCTTCCTGGTCATCCTTGGCGGCTTCGCCTATGCGATCAAGCGCAAGGTCTGGTCGGACGTGCACTGAGCTGCGGTGTCATTGCCAGCTTCGGACGATGACCAAGGGCCGCCTCGTGCGGCCCTCGGCAATTCCGGGACCGTGATCGAAGCGGTTCAGCGGGCCGGCGGGGTGAGCCCGGGCGGCGGCAGGGCGGTGCCGCGCTCGATGCCGCGATCGGGGATCGGCGAGGGCGGCCGGTCGCAAGCGGCAAGAATGGGCAGCAGCAGCGCGGCCAGGCTCAGGACACGGGACAAAGGGCTCACTCCTCGAATACGGACCAGCCGGCGCGCGATTCGCCGTGATCATGCCATGTCCATGCTGCGGCAGGCATCGCCCATCGCCGACGACACAGGCTGCCGCAGCGTGGCCAGGGGCGATCCGTTCCATGGCAGTGGTTGTGGTTGCAAGATCGTATTCATGCGTCCGGGCGTTCACGCCTTCCCGCGATCCGCTTAGAACCGGCAGCTCATCCCCGAAGCCGCGCCCAACCGGAGGCCCCACCATGTCCGACCGCATCACCCCCGTCATCGGCCTGATCGGCGGCTCCGGCCTCTACGACATCGACGGGCTCGAGGAGCGGGAATGGCGGCGGGTGGAGACGCCCTGGGGCGCGCCCTCGGATGCGCTGCTCTTCGGCCGGCTCGAGGGCGTGCGCTGCGTCTTCCTGCCCCGCCACGGTCGCGGCCATCCGACGCCGCCCAGCGAGCTGAACTACCGCGCCAATATCGACGCGCTGAAGCGGGCCGGCTGCACCGAGATCCTCTCCCTCTCCGCTGTCGGCTCGTTGCGCGAGGACCTGCCGCCGGGTCACTTCGTCATCATCGACCAGTTCATCGACCGCACCTTCGCCCGGCAGAAGAGCTTCTTCGGCACCGGCTGCGTGGCGCATGTCTCCGTCGCGCATCCCGTTTGCCCGCGCCTCGGCGATGCGCTGGAGACGGCGGCGCGCGGCCTCGCCCTGCCGGTGACGCGCGGCGGCACCTATCTCGTCATGGAGGGGCCGCAATTCAGCACCAAGGCGGAGAGCGAGCTGTATCGGCAATGGGGCTGCAGCGTCATCGGCATGACCAACATGCCGGAGGCGAAGCTCGCCCGAGAGGCGGAGCTCTGCTACGCGACGGTCGCCATGGTGACGGATTTCGACTGCTGGCACCCGGAGCACGACCACGTCACGGTCGATCAGGTGGTGAAGGTCCTGCTCGGCAATGCCGACAAGGCCAAGGCGCTGGTGAAGGCCGTGGTGCCGGCCCTTGGCGCGCCGCGCGGCCCGTGCCCCGCCGGCTGCGACCGGGCGCTCGACCATGCCATCATCACCGCGCCCGAGATGCGCGACCCGGCGCTGCTGGCGAAGCTGGATGCCGTGGCCGGCCGCGTGCTGGGCTGAGGCGAGGCCGCCGCAGGGCGGCCCCATCCCTCCCTTCGGTGCCCTCTCTCAGCGCAGGACGATCTCGACTCGGCGGTTCTGCGGCTCGCGCACGCCGTCGGCGGTCGGGACCAGCGGCTTGGTCTCGCCGAAGGCGGTGACCTCGATCTCCTCGCGCTGGATGCCCTGCCGCACCAACTCGTTGGCGACGACCTCAGCGCGGCGCTGCGACAGGCGCTGGTTGTATTGCGGCGTGCCCGAGCGGTCGGCATGGCCGGCCACCTCGATCCGGGTGGTTTGCACCCGCCGCGCGGCGCCCGCCGCATCGGTGATGATCTGCCGGGCGCGCTCGGTCAGGTCGGCACGGTCCCAGTCGAAGAAGATCAGATAGGTGCGGGTCGTCTCCATCGGCGCGGCCGGGAGCGGGGCGGGGGCTGGCGTGGCCGGCCTCGGCGGGTTGAAGGCGTAGCGCAGGCCGAGCAGAACGGAGTGATTGACGTTCCCGGGCTCGAAATTGCCGGGAACGCTGGGGACCGCCGGCCCGCTGGTGCGGTTGATGTTGAACTTCGGGTCGAGCGTGCCGAGGAAGCGGTACTCGGCGGTCAGCGACAGGCCCGGCACCATGCTGCCGAGGCCGATGGCGCCGCCGACGATGGCCTGGTAGGCGAATTGCGGATCAGTGTCGTCGATGCGGAAGCCGCTGCCGCCAAGCTGCATCCGGGCGTTGCGGATCTCGTTCCAGACATAGCCTCCGCCGAAGCCGAGATAGGGCTGGTAGGTGCTGGGCGCGATGCCGAAGCCGGACAGGTCGAAATCGAAGAGCATGTTCGCCATCACGCCGTAGCGGGCATAGGTGCCTGAGCTGCCTGCCCGGACGCCGTTCAGGCTGAGATGATCGACCTGCTCGGACCGGTAATTGCCCTCGATCTCCGCCCGCCAGCCATTGCCGAAGCCCCAGCCGAGCGAGAGGACGCCGCCGGGCCCGGGCGATTGCGTGTTGAGCCGCACCCCATGGTCGTTCAGGTCAGGCGTGAAGGAGAGGGCGGCACCGGCACCCAGATAGAGTCCCTCCACGGGCTGCGCCCAGGCAACGGCAAAGGGCGCCGCAACCAGGGTGGCGGCCAGGAGAAGGCGGCGGAACGTCATCGACAACTCCGGGGCGAGGCAGGGGCGCCCGCCCGAAAGCAAGGGATTGGAAGCCCCATACTCCCCGGAACTCACGAAAGCGCAACGCAATTTCCTTCGCGCCTGCAAAACGGGGAGGAGTGTGGTCACGGCGCCAGGGGGCATGCCGTCAAGGCTCTCGCCAGATGCATGATATCCTGTGCCGCCGCACAACCCGGATGGCGGGTGAGCAGCGGCACCTGCCGCCGGATCGCATCCGGCACGCGCGCGTCGCGGCGCACCACCCCGGCCAGCGGCAGGCCGGCGCCGAGGAAGCGGCTGCAAGCCTGGTCGAGCGTCCGCCAGGTGCGCTCACCCGCGGCGCGGTCGCTGGCCTGGTTCACCACCAGCCGCGCCAGGCCGCCGGAACGGTCGCGCCGGTGCAGCTTCACCACGGCATAGGCGTCGGTGAGGCTGGTCGGCTCCTCCGTCGCCACGACGAGCAGCAGCTCGGCCAGGGCGGCGAGGCGCCGCACCGAGGCATCGAGCCCGGCGCCGAGATCGAGCAGCACCAGGTCGAATGCCTCGGTCGCCGCGCCGAGCGCCACCTCCAACCGCCCGAGCATGGCGGCATCGAGTCCCGCCAGGGCGCCGGAGCCGGAGCGGCCGGGCAACACGGCGAAGCCCGCCTCATGCGGCACCGCCGCGGCGGCGGCGCTCAGCCGGCCGGCCAGCACCGCGGCCAGATCGGCGCCCGGGGCGAGGCCGAGCTGCACATCGACATTGGCGAGGCCGAGATCGGCATCGACCAGCAGCACCCGCCGCCCCGCCTGGGCCAGCGCCTGGGCAAGGCCGATCGCCAGGCAGGTCTTGCCGACGCCGCCCTTGCCTGAGGCGATGGCGATCAGGCGGGGAACAACCGGCCCGTCATGCAACTGTCGCGTCCCGACATCCTCGGCTGCCTGCGTCATGCCACCTCCTCAGAATGCAAGGCGCGCCGCAGCCGCGCCGCGAGCCAGCCGGGATCGACCGGTACCAGATCCCCGGCGGGGTCCGGCCCGATGCCCGCCTCCGTCAGGGCGAGTCCCGCCGCGGCGCCGGCCAGCACCCCGCCCAGGCGGCGCGCCGCGTCGAGCCGCGTCGGCAGCAGGTGCCGGGCGCCGAGGGCCAGGAAGGCGCGGGCCGTCTCCGCCGCCTCCGCCGGATCGAGCCCGGCCGGCAGCACCAGCAGGATGCTGGCGCCGGCGGCGCGCGCGAGCCCGAGCAGCGCCGCCGCCTGCGCCGGATCGAAGGGATCGCAGCCCGCCGTGTCGATCAGCACCGGCTGGCCGGGCTGCCGCCGCGCCAGCGCCTTGACCAGCGTGCCGGGCTGCGGCGCCACGGCGAGCGTCAGGCCGAGCACGCGCGTGAAGGCCGCCATCTGCTCGGCGGCGCCGGCCCGCTGGCCATCCGTCGTGATGACCAGCGGCGACCGGCCGGCCAGCACCGCGCGCGTTGCCAGCTTGGCGCAGGAGAGCGTCTTGCCCGCGCCCGGCGGCCCGGCCAACAGCAGCGGCCGCGCCGTCGCGTCCGGCAGGCCGGCGAAGCCGAGGCAGGCGGCGAGCGCCGCTTCCAGCCCGGCGCCACCGCTCAGGCGCGCGCCGAGGGTCGGCGGCAGGTTGTGCCGCGCCAGCAGCCGCGCGAGCGCCGGATCCGCCGGCGGCGCCTGGACCACCGGCGGCGTGGGCGGGATGAGCCAGGGCTCCGGCTCCTCCGCCGCCTCGTCCGGCCCGGCCAGGGCCGCCGTCACCTCCACCCCGCCGGCGACGCGGCGTGTCTCGAGGATCACCGCCTCCTCGCCGAGGGCGGCGCGCAGCTGCGCCATCGCCTCGGCCATCCTCGGAGCGCGGAACAGGCGCAGCTGCATGCGCTAGATGCTCCCCAAGGTGCGGAGGCGGGCGCGCGGATGGATCTCCGCCTGGCTGAGCACCGTGGTCGCCGGCCGGAAGCGCTCGACGATCGCGCGCACATGGGCACGGATCGCACCGGAGCAGACCAGCACCGGCGCCTCGCCGGCCTGCGCCGCGGCGTCGAAGACCTCGCGCAGCCGGTGCATGAACTCCTGCAGCCGCGAGGGCGCCATGGCGAGCTGCCGGTCCTCCGGCGGGCCCGCCAGGCTCTCGGCGAAGGCGATCTCCCAGTTGGGCGAGAGGGCGATGAGCGGGATGTAGCCGCCCGGGCCGCGCGCCGCCTCGGAGAGCTGCCGGGCGAGGCGCATCCGCACCACCGGCAGGATGCCGGCCATGCCGCGGCTGCCGCCGGCGACCGCCTCCTGGATGCCCTCGAGGATCGTCGGCAGGTCGCGGATCGAGACGCGCTCGGCGAGCAGCGATTGCAGCACGCGCTGCAACCCGCTGGTGCTGATCTGCGAGGGGATGAGCTCGGAGACCAGCTTGCGGTGCTCCTGCGGCAGCTCGTCGAGCAGCTTCTGCGTCTCGGCGAAGGAGAGCAGCTCGGGCATGGTGTCGCGCACCACCTCGGTCAGGTGGGTCGCCAGCACGCCGGCGCAGTCGACCACGGTGCAGCCGCGGGCCAGCGCCTCGTCGCGCAGCGCCTCCTCGATCCAGAGGGCGGGCAGGCCGAAGCTCGGCTCGGTGGTGCGCTCGCCGGCCATGGCCGGGACGCCGCCCGAGGGATCGATGGCGAGATGCAGCGGCGGGCGGAGCTGGCCGCGCGCCGCCTCGATCTCCTTGACCCGCAGGATGTAGGTGTCGGGCGGCAGTTCGAGATTGTCCTGGATGCGCACGGAGGGCAGGACGAAACCCATCTCCTGCGCCATGGAGCGGCGCAGCGCCTTGATCTGCTCGGTCAGCCGCGGCGCCTCGCCGGCGGCGAGAGAGAGCAGGCCGTAGCCGAGCTCGAGCCGCAGCAGGTCAAGCCGCAGCGCTTCGGAGACCGGCGGCTCGGCGGCCGCGGCGGCCGGCGCCTCGGCCGGGGCCGCCGCGCCGCGCCGCTCCGCCTCCCGCCGCGTCCAGGCCACGGCGCCGGCGGCGCCGGCCAGCGCCAGGAAGGGGATGAGCGGCATGCCCGGCAGCAGCGCCATGACGGCCGCGGCGCCGGCGGCCAGCGCCATCGGCTTCCAGCCGCCGCCGAGCTGTCGGCCCAGCACCTGGTCGGCCCGCTCCTCGCCGCCGCCCTTGGTCACCACGATGCCGGCCGCGACCGAGATCAGCAGCGCCGGGATCTGGCTGACCAGCCCGTCGCCGACGGTGAGCATGCAGAAGGTGGCGGCCGCCTCGGCGATGCCGAGCTCCTGCCGCAGCACCGCGATGCCGAGGCCGCCGACGAGGTTGATGGCGGTGATGATGAGGCCGGCGATCGCATCGCCGCGGACGAATTTCGCCGCGCCGTCCATGGCGCCGTGGAAGGCGCTCTCCTCCTCCAGCTCGCGGCGGCGGCGGCGGGCCTCCTTCTCGTCGATCAGGCCGGAGGAGAGATCGGCATCGATCGCCATCTGCTTGCCGGGCATGGCGTCCAGGCTGAAGCGCGCCGCCACCTCGGCGATGCGCCCCGAGCCCTTGGTGACGACCATGAAATTCACCACCAGCAGGATGGCGAAGACGATCAGGCCGACCAGGACGTCGCCGCCCATCAGGAAGCCGCCGAAGGCGGCGACCACCTGGCCGGCCGAATGCGGCCCCTCATGCCCGTGGGTGAGGATGTTGCGCGTGGTGGCGACGTTGAGGGCGAGGCGCAGCAGCGTGCTGAGCAGCAGCACCTGCGGAAAGGCGGTGAAGTCGAGCGGCCGCTGCAGGAAGAGCGCGACCATCAGCACCAGGATCGAGAGGGTGATGGAGATGGCGAGCGCGGCATCCAGCAGCAGCGTCGGCAGCGGCACCACGAGCACCGCCAGCAGCACCGCGACGCCGAGGGCGAGCGCGACGTCGCCACCCAGGCGGAGCTCGCGCAGCCATCCCGGCAGGGCGAGGCTGCCCATGCGCTAGCGGCCCGCCCCGGCGGGAAGAACGAGCGGCAGGCCCGGCGGCAGCCCGGCGCCGGGCGCGACCGGCACGGGGGCGCCCTGGGCGCGGTATTCGTGCAGCTTGTTGCGCAGCGTCCGGATCGAGATGCCGAGGATCTCGGCGGCGCGGGTGCGATTGCCGAGGCAATGCGTCAGCGTCTCGAGGATCAGGTCGCGCTCCACCTCCTCCATCCGGCGCCCGACCAGGCCGGCGACGCCGCCGGGTGCGGCCGGCGCGGCCGCCGCGGCGGTGCTGGCGGGCGGCGGGGCGGCGCCCGGCGCGGCCGGCGGCAGGGGCGTCAGCTCGATCGCCTCCGGCCCGATCCAGCCGCCCTCGGCCAGCAGCACCGCGCGGTGCAGCGTGTTCTCCAGTTCGCGGACATTGCCCGGCCAGGGATGCGCCAGCAGCGCCGCCTCGGCGGCCGGCGCGAGGGGCCGCACCGGCAGCCCGTTGGCCTCGGCGAAGCGGCGGGCGAAATGCGCTGCCAGCGCGCCGATATCGCCGGGCCGCTCGCGCAGCGGCGGGATGTGCAGCGCGACGACGTTGAGGCGGAAGTAGAGGTCCTCCCGGAACCGCCCCGCCCGCACCTCGGCGCCGAGGTCGCGGTTGGTCGCGGCCAGCAGACGGACATCCACCTTCACCGGCGCGGTGCCGCCCAGCCGGTCCACCTCGCGCTCCTGGATCACTCGCAGCAGCTTGGCCTGCAGGCGGGGGTCCATCTCGCCGATCTCGTCGAGCAGCAGCGTGCCGCCATCGGCCTGCTCGAACTTGCCCTTGCGCGCCGCGACGGCGCCGCTGAAGGCGCCCTTCTCATGGCCGAAGAGCTCGCTCTCCAGCAGCGTCTCGGGCAGGGCGGCGCAGTTCAGCGCGACGAAGGGGCCGCGGGCGCGGCGGGAATGGGCATGGAGGTAGCGGGCCAGCACCTCCTTGCCGGTGCCGCTCTCACCGGTGATGAGGATGCTTGCCTCGGCGCGGGCCAGCGCCTCGGCGCGGGCGAGCAGCGTGCCCATCATCGGGTCGCGGTGCACCGGCCCCTCGGCCTCGCCCGAGACCGCCTGCAACATCGCGGCGATGAGCTCGGCATCGGGGGGCAGGGGGAGGAATTCGCGGGCGCCGGCCTGGATAGCGCGCACCGCAGCCGCGGCATCGGCGTTGCGGCCGCAGGCGATGACCGGGCAGGCGATGCGTTCGGCGGCCAGCCGCTCCATCAGCCAGGCGATGTCATGCGCGAGGTCGCAGAGGACGAGGTCGGCGCCCTCCGAGCGCAGCTGGACCAGCGCCGCGGCCGGCCCGTCCACCTGGCCGATGCGGGCGCCGCGCGCCGCGGCGATGCGGGCGGCCTGGCCAAGCTCGGCCGCGAGGCCGCCGATGATGAGGAGGCGGGTCATGCGCGGGCATCCGGGGCGGGATTCGGCATCGCTCAGCCCTGCCGGTCGGATTTGACGATCTCGGTCATCGTCACGCCGAGGCGGTTGTCCTCCACCATCACCACCTCGCCGCGCGCGACGAGCCGGTTGTTGACGTAGATGTCCACTGCCTCGCCGAGCTTGCGGTCGAGCTCCACCACCGCGCCGCGGCCGAGCTTGAGGAGCTGCGAGACCTGCATGGTGGCGCGGCCGAGCACGGCGCTGACCTGCACGGGAATGTCGTAGACCGCCTCGAGGTCGCGGGCCGCGGCGCCCATGGCGGCGCGGCCGCTGCCGGCTTCCGCAGCCGTCACCGCTTCGAAGCTACTGCCCTCGGCCATGTCTCATCCCTCCAGCAGATCGAATGCGCGCAGCAGCCCGGCCACCGCCTGGCGCCGCGCCGCGAGCGAGAGCGCCGCCCCGCCGCCGCGCCAGGCGGCGGCGGCATCGCCCGGCGGCAGCGCCGGGTCCTCGGTCACCGTCAGCCGCGCATCGCCGATGCGGGCCGCCGCGGCGGTGGCGCAGCCCGGCGCGACGCGCAGCGTCACCGCGATGCCCTCCTCAAGCAGCGGCTGGAGATCAGCGGCGAGCCGGGCCGCCGCCTCCGGCGCCAGCCGCGCCGCCGCTTCGGGCAGCGCGGCATCGAGGGCGGCGAGCAGCAGCCCGGCCAATGTCTCGGCCGCCTCCGGCGCCGCGTCGCGCGCCTCGGTGGCGGCGGCGTTGAGCGCCGCGGCGATGCGCTCCAGCGCCACGGCCTCCCGCGCCGCGAGGCTGTCGGCGGCCTCGGCACGCGCCTGCGCCGCGCCCTCGGCAAGGCCGGCCTCGCGCGCCGCGGCGAGGCTGGCCTCCAGCGCCGCCGTGTCCCGGGCGGCAGCCTCGGCCAGGGCCGGGTCGGGCGCGGACGAGGGCGGCGCTTCCGGCGCGTCGAAATCGGGGATGACGAGCGCCATGCGGAGATCGGCCGGCGCCGCCAGCCCGGCGGCGGGCGCGAAGGGCAGGGGGGCGCGGATCGGCTGCCAGGCGGCGCTCACTGCACCATCTCCTCCTCGCGGCCATCCTGGAGCTGGATCTGGCCCTGCGCCGCCATGTCCTTGGCGAGCAGCACGATGGTCGCCTGCGCCTCGTCCACGTCGCGCAGCCGCACCGGGCCGAGCGCGGCGATATCGTCGCGCAGCAGCTTGGAGGCGCGCTCGGTGAGGTTGCGCATGAACATCTCGCGCAGCTGCTCCGAGGCGCCCTTGAGCGCCAGCGCCAGCTTGTCCTTCTCCACCGCCCGCAGCAGCGCCTGCAGCCCGGCGCCGTCGACGCGCTGCAGGTCCTCGAAGGTGAACATGAGGCCGCGGATGCGCTCGGCGGACTCGCGGTTGCGCTCCTCAAGTGCGGCGAGGATGCGGCCCTCGGCCTGGCGGTCCAGGTTATTGAAGATCTCCGCCATCATCTCGTGCGCGTCGCGCCGCTGCGAGCGGGCGAGGTTCGACATGAACTCCGCCTTCAGCGTGCGCTCGACGCCCTCGAGCGCCTCCTTCTGCACCGTCTCCATGCGCAGCATGCGCATGACGACCTCCATGGCGAAGCCCTCCGGCAGCAGGGAGAGCACGCGGGCGGCATGGTCGCTGCGGACCTTGGTGAGCACCACGGCGACGGTCTGCGGGTATTCATTCTTCAGGTAGTTCGCCAGCACCGCCTCGTTCACGTTGCCCAGCTTGTCCCACATGGTGCGGCCCGCGGGGCCGCGGATCTCCTCCATGATCTGGGCGACGCGGTCCTTCGGCAGCGTCTTGAGGAGCAGCCGCTCGGTGCTCTCGTAGCTGCCGATCAGCGTGCCCGCCTGGCCGAGATTTTCCCCGAACTCGCGGCAGAGCTCCTCGATCGCCGCGGCCGGCACGGTGCCGAGCGAGGCCATGGCGGCGGAGAGGTCGCGGATCTCGTCCTCATGCATGCGGGCGAAGAGGGCGGCCGCATGCTCCTCGCCGAGCGCCAGCATCAGGGCGGCCGCCTTCTGCGGCCCGGTCATCTGGCGGATGCCGCTCATCGCGCATTCTCCGGGTCGAGCCACCGTCGGATGACCGCAAGGCTCTCGTCCGGGTGGCTCTGGACGAGGTTGACGAGGGCGTTGAGCGAGGAGGCGCGCATCTGGCCCTGCACATGCGCGAGGCTGACCATGCCCTCGCCGGCGGCGCCGGGCGGCAGGGCGGCGGTCTCGCCGCCGGGTAGCGCCGCGGCCTCCTCCGCCGCACCGGGCAGCATCGAGCCCGGCAGGGCGCCGCCCGCTCCGGCCAGCGCCGGCACCGGCATCAGGCTCGCGGTGATGCGGCCGACCATCGGGCGCCCGATCAGCAGGATGGCGAGGAGGGCGACGAGGGCGAGCAGGGCGCTCTCGACCAGCCGCGTACCGAGGGCCGGGGAGAGCGGCAGGCCGAGGAACCGCTCCGGCGGCTCCGCGCCCAGTGCTTCCTCGGCGAAGCGCATCGAGACCACCTCGACCTTGTCGCCGCGCTTCTCGTCGAAGCCGATGGCGCTGCGCGCGAGTGTGGCGATGCGCGCCAGCTCCTCGGCGCTGCGCTCGCGCCAGCGCGGCGGGCCGCTGCTCTCGGCCGGCTCGGTCACGCCATCGACCAGCACGGCGAGGGAGATGCGGCGGATCACCGGATGCTCGCGCAGCGTGTTGCGGGTGGTGCGGCCGATCTCGAAATTCGTGGTTTCCTCCGAGCGATTCTCCTGGCTCCCGCCGCCGCCTGGGGGTTCGGTGCCGGGCAGGTTGCCGGCGACGGTGGTCGGCGGCGGCTCGGCGCCGCGGTTCTGCTCGCTGCTGCTCTGCTGGCTGCGGGCGACCTGATTCTCGGGGTCGAAGCGCTCCTCGCGCGTCTCGATGCGGTCGAAATCCATCTCGACCGTCGCCTCGGCCCGCACCCGTCCGGCGCCGAGGCTGCGCTCCAGCAGCTCCTCCACGGCGCGGCCGAGGCGCATCTCCTGCGCCCGGCGCAGCTCCTCCTGCGACTGGGTCATGGCGGCGCCGGCGAGGGTCTGGCCGCCGCGGGCGAGCAGGGTGCCACGGCTGTCGACGACCGAGATGTGCTGCGGCTTCAGCCCTGGCACGGCGGTGGCGACGAGGTGCAGCACCGCCTGCACGCCCTCGGCATCCAGGCGCTGGGTGCCCTGCATGGCCAGGACCACGCTCGCCTGCGCCTCGCCGCGCTCGCGCGAGAAGGCCTCGCGCCGCGGCAGCACCAAGTGGACGCGGGCGGCCCGCACTCCGGCGATGCCGCGGATGGTGCGGGCCAGCTCGCCCTCCAGGGCGCGCAGCTTGTTCACATCCTGCTGAAAGGGCGTGGTGGTCAGGCTCTCGCCGCGGTCGAAG
The DNA here is from genome assembly GCF_013112485.1 of Roseicella sp. DB1501. Lineage (GTDB taxonomy): Bacteria > Pseudomonadota > Alphaproteobacteria > Acetobacterales > Acetobacteraceae > Paracraurococcus. Next base: position 225,826 of record NZ_JABFHG010000007.1, on the reverse strand, counting down.
ATCTCCCAGCCGACGCCGCCGCCGGCCGGCAGCCCCTCGCGCGCCAGCAACAGGCGGAGCCGCGGCGCCTGCTCGGCCGGGGCCAGCACCTGGGTGCCGCCGGCGGCGAGGCGATAGGGGATCTTCTGCCGCTCCAGCGCGGCAACCACCGCGGCGGCGTCACGCGGTTCCAATTCCCCGAAGAGCGGCGCCATCTCCGGCTCGCTGGCGCGCAGCGCGAGCACGGCGAGCAGGCCGAGCAGGACAACCCCGACGCCGCCGAGGGCGAGCAGCCGCTTCGGCCCGAGCGCCTTCAGCCCGGCGATCACCCCGCCCATGCAGCCACCTCCTGTGACCCGTCCCGGCGCTGGCCGGACCTGCCGCCGCCGCTGCCCAGGGGATAGGCAGGCAGGCGGGGGCAAGGCGCCGCCGGGGGGCAAGATTTGCCGCATGGAGGGTTGCGAAGCGGTAAAGCCGCCCGGCCGCCGGGACACAGCCCTGCGGCGAGTGCGATTTACACGGTTTCGTCAGCTTGATATGTCCCGCCCACCGTGCGGAAAGCGGTGCATCGGCGGCGCTGGGGTCGCGAGGAGAGAGGGTCCGGCGGACCATGAAGATCGTCGCCTGCAACAGCAACCGGCCCCTGGCAGAAGCGGTCGCGGCCGCGCTCGGCCTGCCGCTCACCAGCGCCTCCATCCGGCGCTTCGCGGATATGGAGGTCTTCGTCGAGATCAACGAGAACGTCCGCGGCGAGGACGTCTTCGTGGTGCAGAGCACCAGCTACCCGGCGAACGACAACCTGATGGAGCTGCTGATCACGCTGGATGCCCTGCGCCGCGCGAGCGCCCGGCGGGTCACGGCCGTGATCCCCTATTTCGGCTATGCGCGGCAGGACCGGAAATCCGGCTCCCGCACCCCGATCTCTGCCAAGCTGGTGGCGAACCTCATCACCGCGGCCGGCGCGCACCGGGTGCTGACGATGGATCTGCACGCGGCGCAGATCCAGGGCTTCTTCGACATCCCGGTCGACAACCTCTTCGCCGCGCCGCTCTTCACCCGCGACATCCAGGAGCGCTACCGCGGCCGCGAGCTGATGGTGGTCTCACCTGATGTCGGCGGCGTGGTGCGTGCCCGGGCGCTGGCGGCGCGGCTGCACACCGATCTCGCCATCATCGACAAGCGCCGCCCGCGGGCCGGCGTCTCCGAGGTGATGAACGTGATCGGCGAGGTCGAGGGGCGGCACTGCATCCTGATCGATGACATCGTCGATTCCGGCGGCACGCTGTGCAATGCCGCCGAAGCGCTCATCAAGAACGGCGCCAACGGCGTCTCGGTCTATGTGACGCACGGGGTTTTCTCGGGCGGCGCGGTCGCCCGGGTGGGCGCCTCGCCGATCGAGAACATGACGGTGACGGACAGCATCCTGGCCACCGAGGCGGTGCGGATCTCCTCGAACATCCGGCAGATCACCATCGCCCCGCTCATGGCCGAGGCGGTGCGCCGGATTTCGGACGAGAGTTCCGTCTCCTCGCTCTTCAACTAAGGGCAGGCCTGCTCCGACAGGCGCCGACGATCCCGAAGCGGTTGTTGGTTTCCCTTCGAGGCCCCGTAAGTGCGTTCGGCCGGTAGTACGGTGGATCGTCGGCGCCTTGTCATCAACCTATCAGATCATGGCGGGTTGGTAAGTCCCCTTCGCGTAGGCGTGAAGCGAGCGTGCCGGGTTATGCAAGCGGCTGGCAGGCGGTAACCTCGGCATCCCAACCCAGGGGGAGGGACGTCATGAAGCTCTATTATTCGCCCGGTGCCTGTTCCATCGGCATCCATGTGCTGCTCGAGGAAATAGGCACGCCCTACGAGGCCGAGGCGGTCAACCTGCGGGAGGGCGGCCAATTCCAGCCGGCCTTCACCGCGATCAACCCGAAATCCAAGGTCCCGACCCTCGTCCGCGACGATGGCAGCGTGCTGACCGAGTATCCGGCGATCGCGGTCTGGCTCGCCGGCACCTTCCCTGAGGCGAAGCTGCTGCCGCAGGGCGCCGATGGTCTCGCCCGGGCGCTGGAGTTCACCGACTACGCCGTCGCCACCCTGCACATGCAGGGCTTCTCGCGCATCTTCCGTCCTGCGAATTTCGCGCCCTCGGAAGCCGACCACCCGGCGGTGAAGGCGCGGGGCGAGGAGATCTTCAGCAAGGGCCTCGGCGTATTCGACAAGGCGCTGGAGGGCAAGGACTGGTTGCTCGGCGATTTCTCCTTCGCCGACAGCGCGCTGTTCTATCTCTCCTTCTGGTGGGGCGACCGGCTGAAGAAGCCCCTGCCGGCGAATGTGGCGAAGCATTACGAGCGCATGAAGGCCCGCCCCTCGGTGCAGCGGGTGCTCAAGGCCGAGGGCCTGGCCTGAGGCTTGACCGCGCCTGGCTCCCGGCGCCAACAGGAGGCCGGGCGGCGGTCGCGCTGCGGGCCTCCCCTGGGGCCGATGGCCGGCCCACGAGGAGGATGAGGACCGCATGGCGGAGAGGCTGAACCCGATACCCTTCTGGTTTCTTCGCCATGGCGAGACCGACTGGAACGCGCAGGGCCTCTCCCAGGGCCATACCGACATTCCGCTGAACGCGGTCGGGCTGGCCCAGGCGGAGCGCGCGGCGCGCACGCTGCAGGGCATCGGCGGCATCGCCACCATCGTCACCTCGCCCCTGCTGCGCGCCCGACGGACGGCCGAGATCGCCGCCGAGGCGCTCGGCCTGCCGGTGGCCCTCGATGACGGGCTGAAGGAGGTCAATTTCGGCGAGCAGGAAGGCAAGCCGATGGGCGACTGGTACGACGACTGGATCGCCGGGACCTACACGCCCGAAGGCGCCGAGGATTTCGCCACCTTGCTCGCCCGCGCCGTCGCGGCGGTGAACCGAGCGACGGCGCAGCCCGGCCCGGTGCTGGTGGTGGCGCATGGCGCGCTGTTCCGCGCGCTGCGGCTCGCCTTCGGGCATGAGCCGAATGTTCGCACGCCGAACGCCCTGCCGATCCGCTGCACGCCGCCCGGGCCCGGCGCCAAGGCCTGGGACCTGGCGCCGGCGGCGCTGGCCGCGGAGGCCTGAGCGGCTTCGGAGGCGAGGAAGCATGAGCCGACGTCCATCCCGCAGGAGCGGCCCCCAGAAGGGCAATGTCCCGGAAGGCGGTTTCGCCGAGTTGCGGGCCGAGATCGACCGGCTGCGCCGCGAGCTGACCCAGGCGCAGGCGCGCATCCGGCAGCTCGAGCAGGGCGGTGGCGAGCCGCTGGCGGCGCGGCGGATCGCCGAGCTCGAGGAAGGGCAGAAGGTGGCGCGCGGCCTGGCTGTCGAGGCGGCGCTCGCCCGCTCCCGCGCCGAGGGCGAGCTGAAGACCCTGCGCGCCGCGCTCGAGCGCGCGGCGGGCCTGCATGGCTGGCTGCTGCGGCGCGCGCTGCGGCGGCTGGATGGCCGGCCCGGCGGCGCAGCCCGGCCGCGGCGCTGAGGCCGCCCTTCTACAGCGGGGCAGGATTCAGCATTGAATGCTGCCCCGCTGTGGTTTCTTGTTCTCAGGGCGGATTCACGCGTCCGAGCGTTCGCGCCCTCCCACGCTTCGCTCCAGACCATGATCCGCTCACACAGGTGCACGGATCATGGTCCAGGCCGTTGTTTGAGCGCGTGATTCACGCTTTTCGGTGAGTCCACCTTAAGCGATCACGCTCTGGCGCGCGGTCTGGGCGCCGGAACGTCTCGCGACCCTGCCGCGTCAGGGCCGTTGAAGTGCCCGAGCACGGGCCATGCCGGCATGATCGCGCGGGCCCATCCAAGCGATGGAGCGCCTCCATGAGCCAGACGGTTGGTGATTTCTTCTGGGAACGGCTGCATCAATGGGGCGTGCGGCGCGTCTTCGGCTATCCCGGCGACGGCATCAACGGGTTGCTCGGCGCGCTGAACCGCTTCGGCACCGACAAGATCGCCTTCGTGCAGGTGCGGCATGAGGAGATGGCGGCCTTCATGGCCTCCGCCCATGCCAAGTTCACCGGCGAGCTCGGCGTCTGCATCGCCACCTCCGGCCCCGGCGCCTCGCATCTCGTCACCGGGCTCTACGATGCGCGGCTCGACCACCAGCCGGTGCTGGCCATCGTCGGGCAGCAGGCGCGCGCGGCGGTGGGCGGGCACTACCAGCAGGAGCTCGACCTGCCGGCGATGCTCAAGGACGTCGCCGGCGCCTTCGTGCAGCAGGCGATGACGCCGCCGCAGGTCCGCCACCTGGTGGACCGCGCGGTGCGCATCGCCATCGCCGAGCGGCGCGTCACCGCCCTCGTCTTCCCCAACGACCTGCAGGACGAGCCCTATGAGGAGCCGCCGCGCAAGCACGGCACGGTGCATTCCGGCATCGGCTACGCGGCGCCGAAGGTCGTGCCCTATGACGAGGAGCTGCGCCGCGCCGCTGCGGTGCTGAACGAGGGAAAGCGCGTCGCCATGCTGGTCGGTGCGGGGGCGCTGCAGGCGACCGACGAGGTGATCGCGGTGGCCGACCGGCTGCAGGCTGGCCTTGCCAAGGCGCTGCTCGGCAAGGCGGCGCTGCCGGACGACCTGCCCTGGGTCACCGGCTCCATCGGCCTGCTCGGCACCCGGCCGAGCTGGGAGCTGATGAACGGTTGCGACACGCTGCTCATGGTCGGCTCCGGCTTCCCCTATTCCGAGTTCCTGCCGAAGGAAGGCCAGGCGCGCGGGGTGCAGATCGACATCCAGCCCGGGATGCTCAGCCTGCGCTACCCGATGGAGGTGAACCTCACCGGCGATAGCGCGGAGACGCTGCGGGCGCTGCTGCCGCTGCTCGAGCAGAAGCAGGACCGTTCCTGGCGCGAGGGCATCGAGAAGGAGGTGCGCGACTGGTGGGGCGTGCTGGAGGACCGGGCGATGCAGCCGGCCAAGCCGGTGAACCCGCAGCGGGTGACCTGGGAGCTCTCGCCGCGCCTGCCGGAGCGGGCCATCGTCACCAGCGACAGCGGCTCCTGCGCCAACTGGTATGCGCGGGACGTGAAGATGCGCCGCGGCATGATGGCCTCGCTCTCCGGCGGCCTCGCCTCGATGGGCGCGGCGGTGCCCTATGCGATCGCCGCCAAGCTCGCGCATCCCGACCGGCCGGTCATCGCCCTGGTCGGCGACGGCGCCATGCAGATGAACAACATGGCCGAGCTGATCACCGTGGCGAAGTACTGGAAAGACTGGGCCAGTCCAACCTGGGTCTGCTGCGTCTTCAACAACCAGGACCTGAACCAGGTAACCTGGGAGCAGCGGGTGCAGGAGGGCGACCCGAAATTCGAGGCGACGCAGAGCATCCCCGACGTCCCCTATCACCGCTTCGCCGAGCTGATCGGGCTGCGCGGCATCCTCGTCGAGGATCCCGACCGGCTCGGCTCGGCCTGGGAGGAGGCGCTGGCGGCGGACCGGCCGGTGGTGCTGGAGGTCAGGACCGACCCTAACGTACCGCCGCTGCCGCCGCACATCACCCTGGCGCAGATGAAGGCCTTCACCTCCACCCTGCTCAGCCCCGATCCGGAGGAGGGCAGCGTGATCGTCAACACCGCGAAGCAGGTGCTGAGCAGCGTGTTGCCGGGCAAGAAGTAGCCGGCCCGGGCGGCATCAGATCGGCGGAATGCCCCGCTTCTTCGGCGGCAGCCCGCCATGCGTGCGGCTCTTACACTGCCGCAGCACCTCTATGATTCGCGCGCGGGTTTCGCGTGGGTCGATCACGTCATCGAGGCCGAAGCCCTCCGCCGCGCGCAGCGCGCCAGTGCGGGCGCGGATGCCGTCGATCAGCGCCTGGCGGTGCGCCGCCGGGTCGGGCGCCGCCTCGATCGCCCGGCGATGGGCGATGTCGACCGAACCCTCGATCGACATGGCGCAGATCTCCGCGCTCGGCCAGGCGAAGGCGGCGTCCGCCTCCATGCTGCGGCCGCCCGCCATGGCGATGTAGCCGAGGCCGTAGCCCTTGCGCAGCACGATGGAGATGCGGGGCACCGTCGCATGCGCCCATTCGAAGGGCAGCTTGGCGCTGCGCCGGCCGAGGCGGCTGCGCTCGGCGGCGGAGCCGATGAGGAAGCCCGGCACGTCGATCAGCGAGACCAGCGGCAGGCCGAAGGCGTCGCAGAAGGCGATGAAGCGCGCCCCCTTCTCGGCCGCTGCCGCATCGATGATGCCGCCGAGCCGCAGCGACTGGTTGGCGAGGATGCCGACCGGCTGGCCGTCGAGGCGGGCGAGGGCGGTGACCATGTTCGCCGCATGGCGCGGCTTCAGCTCGAGCATGCTGCCGCGATCGGCGATGCCGGCGATGGCCTCGCGCACGTCGAAGCCCTTGCGGCGGTCCTCCGGCACCAGCGTCAGCAGCGCCTCCTCGCGCCGCTCCGCCGGATCGTCGCAGGGCAGGCAGGGCGGCGCGGCGCGGGCATTGGCGGGGAGGTAGCCGAGGAAGCGGCGGGCCAGGGCCAGCGCCTCGGCCTCGCTCTCCACGGCGAGATCCGCCAGGCCATGCGCTCCGGCCTGCAGCGCCGCGCCGCCGAGCGCTTCCTGGTCCAGCACCTCGCCGGTCGCCGCCTTCACCAAAGCGGGCCCGGCCATGCCCATGGTGGCGAGGCCGTTCACCATGACGACGAGATCGGAGAAGCCGGCGAAATTGGTCGGCGCGGCGAAGCCGGGGCCGAGCATGAGCGCGACCAGCGGCACCCAGCCCGAGGCGCGGGCAAGGGTGCGGATCAGCGGGCTGGCATGGGCGAAGCTGCGGGCGTCCTGGCCGTCCTGGATGCGGTGGCCGCCGCCGTCGAGCAGCATCACCAGCGGCAGGCCGCGGGCGATGGCGGTCTCCACCGCATGCACCGTCTTCGCCGTGCCGATGCGGCCGATGCTGCCGCCCGCGACGCTGAAGTCCTGCGCCAGCACGGCGACGGCACGTCCCTCGACCCGGCCGGCACCGGTGACGACGCCATCGGCCGGCTGCGGCGGTGGGCCCGCGCCATCCGCCTCGGCCAGGGCGAAGCCGCCGATCTCGCGGAAGCTGCCGGCATCGAGCAGCGCGGCGACGCGCTCCCGCGCCGTCATCTTGCCGCGCCCACGCTGCCGGGCGAGCGCTTCGCCCCGCGCCGCATCCTGCAGCGCCGCCCGGGCGCGCTCGACCGCGGCGAGGCGGTCCGTGCCGCTCATGCGTGGGCCTCGGCGCGCAGCGAGCGGCGGCAGCTCTCGAGCGCCGCCCGCGTGGCCAGCCGCAGGTCGATCGACTCGCGGTCGAGCAGCCATTGCGTCACCAGGCCGCGGATCAGGCCGAGCACCAGCGAGGCCTCGACCGCGGGGTCGAGCTCGGCCCGGATCTCGCCCTTCCGCTGGCCGCAGCGGATGTGATGCTCGAAGGCCCGCCGGTAGCCCTGGAAATAAGCGGCGAGGCGCGGCCGCAGCTCCGGCACCACGGTGAGCGATTCCATGCACAGGATGTAGAGCGCGCCGACCGCCTCCGGCCCCGCCATGCAGCCGTGGAAATGCGCCGCGACGCGGGCGAGCAGCCCGTCGAGGCCGCTCTCCTCCGGCAGGCCGGCGAAGACGTTCTCCTCCGCCCAGGCCTCCATGCGGTCGATCAGCGCTTGCAGCAGCGCCACCTTGCTGCCGAAGCGCTCCACCGGCAGGCCGCGGCTGAAGCCGGCCTCCAGCCCGATGGCGGCGAGGCTGGTGCCGGCCGAGCCGCCGCGCGCGACGAGGCGCAGCGCCGCCGCCAGCAGCCGGCCGTCGGAGGCGGAGCGCCGGTCCTGCTGGGTGCGGCGCGGCGCCGTGGCGGGCTGCGGCTGCATCAGCCGGGTGGCCCGAGCGGCGCCGCCTCGAGCCGATCGCGGCGGATGCGGAGGCCGGCCGCCTCCCGGTCCCAGGTATCGGGCGTCAGGCCGGCGGCGCGGAGGAGGTGCTTCTCGACCTTCTGGGTCGGCGTCATCGGCAGCGCCTCGACGAAGCGGATGAAGCGCGGGATCATGAAATGTGCGAGGCGGGGCCGCAGGAATTCGATGAGGACGGCCGGGTCTGGCGCGCGGCCCGGGACGCGGGAGAGGACGGCGAGGATCTCGTCCTCGCCATGCTCGCCCGGCACCGGCACGACGGCGGCCTCGCGGATATCGGGATGCGCCGCGATCTCGCGCTCCACCTCGAAGGAGGAGATGTTCTCGCCGCGGCGGCGGATGGCGTCCTTCAGCCGGTCGACGAAGTAGAAATTGCCCTCGGCATCGCGGCGGAAGGCGTCGCCGGTGTGGAACCAGCCATTGCGCCAGGCGCGCGCCGTCGCCTCCGGATTGCCGTGATAGCCATGGTTGAGCGCCCAGGGCATGTCGCTGCGCAGCACCAGCTCGCCCACCGCTTCCGGCGGCAGCTCGCAATCGTTCTTGTCCACCACCCGCGCCTCGTAGCCCGGCCGCACCCGGCCGCAGCTGCCGAGCGCCTCCGGGTTGCGGTCGGTGAAGATCGGGCAGGAAAGCTCGGTCATGTTGTAGGTGCTGTACCACTCCACGCCGAAGCGCCGGCCGAAGGCGAGCGCCGCCTGGTTCAGCGGGATGATCACCGTCTTCTTCAGCGGATGGTCGCGGTCCTGTGGCGTGGGCGGTTGGCTCGCCAGGAAGGAGGCCATGGTGCCGAGCACCGTCATCGCCGTGGTACCGGTGCGCCGCACCGAATCCCAGAAGCTGCGCGTGTCGAAGGCGGAGACCATGGCGATGGAGCCGCCGCGGACCAGCGCGTTGAAGCAGGGCGAGGTGCCGCCGACATGGAAGAGTGGCAGCGTCACCATCTGCCGGTCCTCGGCGTCCAGATAGGTATGCGCCTTCGCCGCCGCCCACCACTGCGCATAGGAGCAGAGCACGGCCTTGGATGGGCCGGTTGTGCCGGAGGTGAGGATCGCCGCCATCGTATCCCAGGGCTGGATGGGGCGCGGCGGCGGGTCGGACTCCTCGCCGACCCCGGTCAGCGCCGCCTCGGGCAGCGGCGCGAGGTCGCCGAACGGCGTCGCCGCCTCGCCGATGGCGACCAGCTGCCGCAGCGGGCCGGTCTCGATCTCGGCCAGGCGCGGCAGCAGCCGGGCATCGCCGACCAGCAGCCGAGCGCCGGAGAGTCGCACCACATGCTGCAGCAGCGCGCCGCGATAGGCGGTGTTCACCGGCATGGAGACGGCGCCGAGATAGTTCAGCCCGAACCAGGCGGCGAGGGCATGCGGCCCGTTCGGCAGCCAGGTGAGCACGATGTCGCCCTGCCGCACGCCGAGGCGCTGGAAGCCGGCGGCGAAGCGCCGCGTCCAATGCGCCAGATCGGCATAGGTCCAGCGCGTGCCATCGGTGTCGAACAGGGCATAGAGCCGCCCCGGCACCGTCGCGGCGCGCTGGTCGACAAGGGCGCGCAGCACGCAGTCCGCCGCCGCGGGCAGCCGCGGATCGGCGCCGGGCGCGGCCATGCCGCCTAGCCGGCCAGGACCAGCAGGAGCTGGCCCTCGGAGACCGTCTCACCCTCCTCGACGCGGATCTCCGCCACCTTGCCCTTGGCCGGGGCGGCGACCGGGATCTCCATCTTCATCGATTCCAGCAGCAGCAGGTCGGCGCCCTCCGCCACCTCGTCGCCGATCGCCACCAGCAGCTTCCAGATGCTGCCGGCCATCTCGGAATTCACGCGGATCACGGCCATGGGGACTTCATCCTAATCATCATGCCAGGTGACCGCCTCCGCGAGCCCGGCGCGGCCGGTGCGGAAGGCGTTGGCGGGGTGGTCGGCATCGGCGGTGCCGAAGGCGATGCCGCAGACGAGCTGCCGGTCCGCCGGCAGGCCGAGCTGCGCCCGGACGAAGCCGGCATGCCCGGCGATGGCGGCCTGGGCGATGCTGGCGACGCCGAGCGCCTCGGCCGCCAGCATGAAGGTGGCGACATAGCCGCCGCAATCCACCGCGCCATAGGTCCCGAGCGCCTCGTCGCTGGTGACGAGGGCCAGGTGCGGCGCGCCGAAGAGGCGGAAATTCTCCAGCGCCTGACGGTTCCGCGCCGCCATGTCCTCGCGCCCGATGCCAAGCGCGCCATAGAGGCCGAAGCCGGTCTCGCGGCGCCGCTCGCGGTAGACGCCGCGATAGTCGCGCGGGAAGGGGATGTCGGGCGTCGGCGCCGCGCCTCCCGCGGCATGGGCGTGCAGCGCGGCCCGGAAGCGCTCCAGCGCCGGGCCGGAGAGCAGCTCCACCTGCCAGGGCTGGCTGTTGGTCCAGGAGGGCGTGCGCTGCGCCATCGTCAGGATGCGCTCGATCAGCGTCCGCGGCAGCGGCTCGGGTCGGAAGCCGCGGCAGCTCATGCGGCGCTGCAGCAGCGCCTCCAGCATCGCCGGCTCAGTCGGCACGGATCTTCGCCTCCCGGATCACGCTGCCCCATTTCGCCCGGTCCGCCGCCATGGTGCGGGCGAAGGCGGCGGCATCCTCGTAGCGCGGGATCATGCCGCTCTCCAGCAGGCGGCTGCGGATGGCGGGGCTCTCCAGCGCCTGCCGCACCGCCGCCGACCAGCGGGCGACCACCGGCGCCGGCACGCCGCGCGGGCCGCAGAGGCCGATCCAGGTGCTCACCTCCATGCCCGGCACGAGATCGCCGAGGAAGGGCGCGCCGGGGAAGAGCGGCGAGTCGCCGGCGCTCGCCACCGCCAACAGCCGGAGGTCGCCGCTGGCGAGCTGCCCGGCGACGTCGCCGATATTGGTGATGGCGAAGCCGGTGCGGCCGGCGATGATGTCGGGCATGGCGGGCGCCATGCCACGATAGGGCACCGGCACCATCTCCGTGCCGGTGAGCCGCGCCAGCCAGGCCCCCGACAATTGCTGGCCGGAGCCGGCGCCGGCGGTGGCGTAGCTGACCGTGCCCGGCTGCGCGCGCGCCGCGTCGACCAGCTCCGCCACGCTGCGCCAGGGCGCCTTCGCCGCGACCACCATCGCATGCTGGGTGGTGATCATGTTGGCGACGGGGACGAGGTCCTGCACCGGGTCGATCGGCAGGGTCAGGTCGGGAAGCTGCGGGCTGATGGTCATGCTGCCCGTCGGGCAGACCAGCAGCGTCGTGCCATCGGCGGCGCCGCGCGCCACGGCCTCCGCCGCGATCATGCCGTTGGCGCCGGGCCGGTTCTCGACGATCACCCGTTGGCCGAGCAGCGGCGTCATCCCCTCGGCCATCAGCCGGGCGAGGATGTCGAGCGTGCCGCCGGCGGCGAAACCGGCCATCAGCCGCGGCGGCCGGGCCGCGGGCTCCTCGGCCCGCGCCGCGACGGGCAGGACGAGGAGGCCGAGCAGGAGGAGGCGGCGGGCGCGCATCACCCGGCCTCCCGCGCCAGGCTCTCGCGGCGCAGGCGCAGCCCGGCCGCCTCGCGGTCCCAGGTATCGGGCGTGATCCCCTCCGCCCGCAGCCGGTGCTTCTCGACCTTGGCGGTCAGCGTCTTCGGCAGTTCGGGCAGGATGCGCAAGTAGCGCGGCACCATGAAATGCGGCAGGCGCGGCGCGAGGAAGGCGATCAGCTCCCGCGGCTCGATGGTCGCGCCGGGGACGGGGGCGAGGATCGCCAGCACCTCGTCCTCGGCGAACTCGCTCGGCACGGCGACCACTGCCGCCTCCCGCACCGCCGGATGGGCGCAGAGCTCGGCCTCCACCTCGAAGGAGGAGATGTTCTCACCGCGCCGGCGGATCGCATCCTTCATGCGGTCGACGAAGTAGAACTCGCCGGCCGCGTCGCGGCGGAAGGCGTCGCCGGTATGGAACCAGCCATTGCGCCAAGCGCGGGCCGTCGCCTCCGGGTTGCGGTGGTAGCCGTGGTTCATGGACCAGGGCGCCTCGCTGCGCAGCACCAGCTCGCCCACCGCACCGACCGGCACCTCGCAATCATGCTCGTCGACGATGCGGGCGGCGATGCCGGGGCGCGGCCGGCCGCAACTGCCGATGCGCGTCGGGTTCGCCTCGCTGAAGATCGGGCAGGCGATCTCCGTCATGTTGAAGGTGGTCCAGACCTCGACGCCGAAGCGCTCGCGGAAGAGCGTCGCCTCCTCGGTCAGCGGCACGATGGTCAGCGCCCGCAGCGGGTGGTCGCGGTCGCGCGGCGAGGGCGGGGCCTTCACCAGGAAGGCGGTCATGGCGCCAAGCAGGGAGGCGCAGGTGATCCGGTGCCGCCGCACCACCTCCCAGAAGCTGCCGGTGCGGAACGCCTCGGCGACCACCAGCGTGGCGCCGTGCAGCAGGTAGCGATAGACCGAGCCGGTGCCGCCCATGTGGAACAGCGGCAGGGTGACCAGGCCGCGATCCGCCTCGCGCACGAAGGGGAAGGCCATGCCGCTGCTGGTGTAGTGCATGTAGGAGCAGAGCACGCCCTTGGACGGGCCGGTGGTGCCGGACGTGTAGATCATGCTCTGGGTGTCCCAGGGCATGATCGGGCGCGGCGGCGGCGCCGGCTCCCCGGTCGCGGCTAGGATCTCCGTCGCGTCGAAGCCATCGAGCCCGGCGACGGGCCGGGCCGGGCCGCCATGCACCGCGACCCGGCGCAGCATCGGCGGCAGGGCGATCCCCTCCAGCCGCTCCAGCAACGCGGCATCCGCGACCAGCAGCGCCGCATCGGCGAGGCCGAGCACATGCTCGAGGATGCGGCCGCGATAGCTGATGTTGAGCGGCACCTGCACCGCGCCGAGCCAATTGGCGGCGAACCAGAGCAGCAGCGCCTCGGGACCGTTCGGCAGCCAGATCAGCAGGTGGTCGCCCTGGCGCAACCCCTGGCGCTGCAGCCCGGCGGCGACGGAAGCGACGCGCGCCCGCAGCTCGGCATAGGTCCAGTTCGGCCCGTTCTCGAAGGCGACCGCTTCCTTCCCCGGCCGGTCCCGTGCATGGCGCTCGAGCAGGGGGCGCAGCACGCAGCGATCGAGCGGCGGCATGCGCGGGTCGAGGCGCGGCTCGGCCAGGGCTTCAGCCACGGCGTGGCCAGGCATGGCATTCCTCCCTGCGGCCCGCCGCGGCGGCCGCGTCCTGGCAGCCTAGGCATTTTGCTGGCTGGCTAGCAAGTATGTCTTGGCGCGGTCGCCTGACCCCGGCAGGATGGTCTGACAACGTGCAGCCGCGGCAAGGCGGCGCAGGGGAGGACGGGCCGATGCGGGCGCTTATCGGGATCGCCATGGCGCTGCTGCTCTGGCCCGCCATTGCCCGGGCGGAATTTCCGGACCGCCCGATCCGCATGCTCTACGGCTTTGCGCCGGGCGGCTCGGGCGATATCGCGGCGCGGCTGCTCGCCGATACCGTCTCGCCCTTGCTCGGCCAACCGGTCGTGGTCGAGAACCGCACCGGCGCCAATGGCCTGGTCGCCGCCGAGGCGGCGGCGAAGAGCCCGCCAGACGGCCATACCGTGCTGTTCTGCACCACCGGCAACATGACCATCGTCACCGAACTGCCGGGCCTGCGCCTGCCGGTGAACCCGGCGAAGGAGCTGATGGGCCTCGCCATGATGGCCCGCACCACCTTCGGCCTCGTCGTGGCGCCGAACAGCCCCTGGCACGGCATCAACGACATCCTCGCCGCGGCGCGGCAGGCGCCGGGACAGATCGGCTATGCCTCACCCGGCATCGGCTCGGTGCAGCACCTGGCGAGCGAGCTGCTGAAGCAGAAGACCGGCACGGACATGATCCACGTGCCCTATCGCGGCTCGCAGCCGGCGTTGCTCGACATCGTCAGCGGGCGGATCGGCTTCACCATCACCAATCTCGGCGACACCATCGGCCAGATCCGCCAGGGCAGCCTGCGGCTGATCGGCCTCGGCGATCCGCTGGCGCAGACCTTCTTCCCCGATGTGCCGCTCATCGCCCGCGACGTGCCGGGCTTCGAGACCTATGCCTGGTTCGGGCTCTGCGCCCCGCGCGGCCTGCCGGAGAGCGTCATCGGGCGGTGGGAGGCAGCGGTGCGGCAGGCGGTCGACGAGCCGAAGGTGCGGGAGAAGCTCATGGAGAACGGGCTGGTGCCGCGCTTCGCGGGCTCCGCGGCGCTGAACGCGCTGATGGAGGAGAACCGCGCCACCTTTCGCGGCGTGATCCAGGCCGCGGATATCCGGGCGCAATGACGGAGCAGGACGGCATGGCGGATGGCGAGGGCGGCAAGCCAGGTTCGGCGCTGCAGGCGGTGCTGCAGGCGCGGGCGGCAATCCTCGATGCGGCGCGGCCGGAGGCGGTGGCGAAGCAGCGGCGGCGCGGCCGCTGGACGGCGCGGGAAGCGATCGCGGCGCTCGCCGATCCCGACAGCTTCGTCGAATATGGCGGGCTGGTGCGCCCGGCGCTGGCCGGCATGGCCGGCGCCGCCGATGGCCTGGTCATGGGCATGGCGCAGATGGGCGGCCGCGCCGTCGATATCGTCGCCTATGATTACACGGTGTATGCCGGCACGCAGAGCGCCAACAACCACGCGAAGATCGGCCGCATGCTGGCGCATGCCGAGCAGCACCGCCTGCCGGTGGTCTGCTGGCTGGATGGCGGCGGGGCGCGGCCGCACGACATGAAGGTGGAGGGGCGCGGCGCCTCCTCCACCTTCGTCACCTTCGCCCGGCTCTCGGGCCTGGTGCCGACCATCGGCATCGTCCCCGGCCGCGCCTTCGCCGGCCATGCCAACCTGGCCGGCATGTGCGACCTGCTGATCGCGACGCGCGAGGCCTGCATGGGCATGGCCGGTCCGCCGCTGGTCGAGGCGGCGCTCGGCCTGAAGCTGACGCCGGAGGAGATCGGCCCGGCCGCCGTGCATGCGGCTTCCGGCGCGGTGGATCTGGTGGTGGAGGACGAGGCGGCGGCGATCGAGGCGGCGCGGCAGTATCTCGGCTATTTCGGGCCGCCCGCCGCGCCGGGCGAGGCGCCCGATGCCGCGGCGCTGCGCGACATCGTGCCGGAGAGCCCGCGCCGCGCCTATGACGTACGCAAGGTGATCCAGGGCATCGCCGATCGCGGCAGCGTGCTGGAGCTGAAGCCCGGCTATGGCCGCGCCATGGTGACGGCGCTGTTCCGCATCGAGGGGCGGGCGGTCGGCGTCATCGCCAACCAGCCGATGTTCCTCGCCGGCGCCATCGACGGCCCGGCCGCCGACAAGGCGGCGCGCTTCATCCAGGTCTGCGACGCCTTCGACATCCCGCTGCTGGTGCTCTGCGACACGCCGGGGCTGATGGTGGGGCCGGAGATCGAGAAGACCAATCTGGTCCGCCGCAGCGCCCGCATGCTGACGGCGCTGGCCAATGCCACGATCCCGCTGCTGACCGTGGTGCTGCGCAAGGCCTATGGCCTCGGCTACTACATCATGGGCTCGCGGCCGCTGCATCCGAGCATCCTGCTCGCCTGGCCGACCGCCGAGTTCGGCGGCATGGGGCTGGAGGGCGCGGCCAACATCATTCACCGCCACGAGCTCGCGGCGGTGGAGGACCCGGCCGAGCGCGCCGCGCTGCACCGCCGCCGCACCGAGGAGCTGCGCGCCTACAACACCGCGCTCGAGGTCGCCGGCCGCTTCGCCTATGACGACGTTATCGACCCGGCCGAGACGCGCGGCATCCTCGCCAGGGTGCTCCGGGGCTTGCCGGCGCCACCGGCGCGCAACGGCCGCAAGCGCCTGATTGAGCCCTGCTGAGGGGACGGCCGGCCTCACTCCACCCGGATCGAGAGCGTGGCGCGTGCCATGCGGCCGCCGATGCCGGCGAAGGCGCCGGGGATGTCGGCGGCCAGCCGCTCCGGCAGCCGCGTGCCGGCGGGATCGAGCAGCGCATGCGGCAGCTCCGGCCCGATATCGCGGTCGGCGAGCCAGCAGGAGACCTCCTGCATCCCGCGCGGCCCGGCCTGCAGCGGGCTCGCCTGCCGCGGGCCGGGCATGCGCTCCGGCATGCCGGCCGGCAGACGCGCGCCGCCGGTCGCCCCGGCGGGGAAGACCGCCACCGCGCCGCCATCAGCGCGGGTCGAGACGCAGTAGAGCCAGCCATCGGCGTCGGCCATCGCCACCAGGCCGATCCGCTCGCCCGGCGCATAAACCGGCGCGCGGCCGCGCTCGGTGCTGAGCCAGAGCTCGGGCGTGAGGCTGGCCCGGGCGAGGCGGCGCAGCGCCGCCTCGTTCTGCTCGCGGCAGCCGAGCAGCATGCCCTCGGCGATCTCCGCGCCCTCGCTGCCGGCCGCGGCCGGCAGGGTGCGGAAGGTCAGCGTCGCCCGCGCCCGGCCATCCGCCAGCACCTCGAAGGTGTCGCCATCCTCGATCGGCAGGTCGGCGGGCCATTCGACCCGCGCCGCGCCGGCCGGCCAGGCGATGCGGCGCAGGTTGCCGCGGCGGCGCAGGCCGAGCTCCGCCGGCTCCGTCGCCGGGCGCGCCAGCCAGACCGTGTCGGCGCCGCCGACGCACCAGGTGCCGGACCGCTCGAGCTCGACCGAGACCTCGGCGGACCGGGGAGCGCGGCGGCCGAGCGAGGCGGTGCGGGTCGCGCCGATGGCGCTGGCATCGATGCCGCGCAGGCGGAAGGCCTCGGCCAGAGCGGCGGCGGAGCCGTCCGGCCGCACCGGTTCGATGCGGTCGAGAGCGGTCTCGAGCGGGCCGCGCAGCCGCAGCATCTGGCCGGAGCGCAGCAGCAGCGTGACGCTGGCCCCCTCGGGCACCGTCAGCCGGTCGCCGGCGCCGAGCACCATGCCGGGGGCATAGCCCGGAGCGGTCGCGCCGAGCAGGACCGCGCTCTCCGCCGCCCGCGCCACGCCCGGCGCGGCCCAGCCGAGCAGCAACGCCGCGGCGATCGCCGGAAGCCTTCGCAGCATCATGGCCTGTCTCCTCATCCGCGCAGCCTGCGCCGTCCCGGCCGCACGCGCTGTGAAGCAGCTCACAGCGCCGGCCGCCGCTTTCCCGCAAACTTTCCTTGTAATTCCGGGAATCACGGCGTGCAGTCCGATGCAACATAGGGTGTTGCGGGCCGCGCCGGATGGGCCGCCGACAAAGGGGGGTGTCAGGATGACGCGCGCGCAATTCCTTGCCGGGCTGGGGGCAGGCCTGGGGGCAGGCCTCGGGATCGCCCCGTTGTGGCCCGGACCCGCTGCATTCGCGCAGCGCCACCCGATGCCGGAGAATGCCAAGGTCTACATCATCTGGCCGGCCGACGGGCAGGTGGTGCGCGGTGGCTTCTGGGTGCGCATGGGTCTGAGCGAGGGCGGCATCGCGCCGGCCGGCGTCGAGAAGCCGATGACCGGCCACCACCACCTGCTGATCGATGTCGATCTGCCGGACCTGAACAAGCCGATCCCGAACGACCGCAACCACCTGCATTTCGGCCTCGGCCAGACCGAGGCGCGGCTCGACCTGCCGCCCGGGAAGCACACGCTGCAGATGCTGCTCGGCGACGAGAACCATGTGCCGCACGATCCGCCGCTGATGAGCAAGCGGATCACCGTCACCGTCCTGCCCGCCACCGGCAGCTGAGAAGGAGACAGGCGATGGCCTTCCCGCGACGCCTCCTGCTGCTCGGCGCAGCCGCCCTTCCCGTGGCGGCCCGGGGCCAGGACAAGCCGGCCGACCACGCGCATGAACCGCCCGCCGCGACGCCCGCTCCGACACTGACCCCGACCGGGGCGGAGGCGCCGCGCCAGCGCCAGGCCGCGCCGCCCGATGCCTATGTCTATATCGGCTGGCCGCAGGACCGGCAGGTGATCTACGGCACGCGCTTCAAGCTCTGGTTCGGCACCCGCAATTTCGGCGTCGCCCCGGCGGGCGTCAGCAAGGCGAATACCGGCCACCATCACCTGCTGATCGATGTCGACCTGCCGGACCTGAACAAGCCGATCCCGAACGACCGCAACCACTTGCATTTCGGCCTCGGCCAGACCGAGACCATGCTGGAACTGCCGCCCGGGACGCACACGCTGCAACTGCTGATGGGCGATGCGGACCATGTGCCGCACGATCCGCCGGTGATGTCGAAGCGCATCACCATCACGGTACGCCCGGGCAAGCCGCAGGCCGTCTCGGCCCGCTCGGCGCCATAGGCCGGGGGGCCGGGCCGCCGCGCGATGGCGTGAAGCCAGGCAGACCGCGGGTCTGCGCCCGGCGCCAAGGAGACGCGGAACGGGGCCCTCATGCGGTCGTGCATGAGGGCCGGCGATATCAATCCAGATTGCGCGCCACGCGGAAGCCGTTCGCCTGGTAGCGCACGGGCGCGTCGTAGAAGTTGCGCGCGACCGGCAGGATCTCGTCGCGTCCGGACCGGTAGGACCCCCCGCGCAGCACCCGCCGCATGCAGCCGCGCTGCTCGCGCGCCGAGCCGTCATTCGGTGCGCCCGCATAGGTCGGCACCCAGCAATCCTGCACCCATTGCGCGACGCCGCCGAGCATGCCGTGCAGCCCGAAGGCGTTGGGCTGGAAGCTGTCCACCGGCATCGGCCCGCGCGGATCCTGCGTGCCGCCGCAATCGGCGCAATTGGCCAGGCCGATGCCGAGCTGGTCGCCCCACCAGTAGCGCGTCTGGGTGCCGGCCCGAGCGGCGTATTCCCACTCGGCCTCGCTCGGCAGCCGATAGGCCCGGCCGGTCACCTTGGACAGCCAGGCGATGTATTGCTGCGCGTCCTCCCAGCTGACGTTATGCAGCGGCGTGCTGTCCTCGGCCAGCATCAGCCGCGGCAGGGCGCCGCAGCCGCCCTGCGCCGCGCAAGCCTTCCACTCGGCGACGGTGACCGGGTACTGGCCCAGGGCGAAGCCGCGCAGCGTGACCGCGCGCACCGGCCGCGCCGCGGCGTCATGCGCCCCATGGCCCATCTGCAGCGTGCCGGCGGGCAGGCGAACCATCCAGGGGCAGGTCGGGCAATCCTGGAAATACTTGCCGCCCGCCGTCGCCGGGGGCGGCGCCGGCATGGCGCGCGGCTCGGTCCCTGGCCGGCCCTGCAGCCCGGCCAACCGGTCCGCGCCGGCGCGCGGCGCGGCCTGCACCGGCTCGGCCGCGGCCGCCGGCGCCGCGGGAACGCGGGCCGGCGGCGCCGGGGCGGGCGTGGGCGTTGGGACGGCGAGGGCGAGCGGTGCCGCCGCCCCGCCCGGCGCGCGGCCAGGCTCGGCCGGTCCACGCAGCTCGGCCAGCCGGCGCTGCGCCGATGCGGCGAAGCGGGAGTCCGGATAGAGCCGCAGGAAGGCCTCGACATCCTCGACGCGGCCGGTGCTGCGCAGCCTCTCCCACAACGCCGTCTCGGCGAGCTGCGCCGCCGCCTCGGCGGCATCCATCACCTCGATCTCGAGCGTGCCCTCGGCGCGGCCGCCACGGCTGTCCTCGGCCTGGTAGACGAGGCTGCCGGCGGGGCCGCCGAAGCCGGGCTCGGGGACATAGACCAGTCCCGCCAGCTCCTCCGGCCGCAGCCGCTCGCCGCCGCGCAGCACCGCGGCGCCGTTGCGCAGGATGCCGCGCGGCAGGCTGCGGATCAGCACGCTCACCCGGTCGCCATCCGGATCCTCCGGCCGGGCGATCTCCAGGCCGCCGGTATAGATCCGCAGCTTGCGCGGCGTCTCGACCAGCGGCGGGCGGTTGGAGGGCAAGACGGTGATGGCGAGGCTGCCCATGGCGCTGCCGCCCCGTCCGTCCTCCACCAGGATGTCGAGCGTGCCGACCGGCCCGGTGGCGGCGCCATCCGGCTTGTAGGTGGCCGTGGCGAAGCGGTCGGCGGCATAGACCGCGCCGGGCGCGACCGGCCGCCCCTCGACGCGCACCTCGCCCGAGCGCGGCAGGCCGGTGATGCGGACCGAGAGCGGATCCTGGTCGGGATCGGTGGGGCGGGCGATGGGCAGCGCGGTCGGCCCGGCGCTGTCGCGCAGCTCGAGCGCCGGGATGGAGGCGAGGACCGGCGGCCGGTTGGGCGGGCGCGGGTAGAAATAGAAGGGCTCGGCGCCGAGGGAGCTGAAGATGTAGGGCTCCTGCCGGTTGCCCGTCGCCCGCAGCACCGTGTCGCGCAGGCTGCGGAAGAACAGGCTGAGCTCGAGGCCGGGGATCTGGAAATGCGCCAGCAGCGCGTCCGCGAAGGGGCTGTGGTCGCCGCCGCCATCCTCGGCGATCTGGTCGGCCTTGGTGGCCATCACCACCATGGTGTTGCGCGGCACGTTGTCGACGCGGGCGAGGCCGGGCGAGGCCGAGCCGCGGCCGGCGATGGTCATCGAGCGCGACATGCGGTCAACGAAGGGGTTGTTGCGGCAGGCATCGAGCAGGACGATGCCGATCTTGCGCGCCTGCGACGCCTCGCCGAGGACGAGCTCGAGCGGCAGGGCCTCGTAGAGCAGGTCGCGCTCGCGCTCGAGCCGCGCATCGGCGGGCAGCAGGTAGTTCTCCCGCCCCACCTGCACGCCGTGGCCGGCATAGTAGACCACCGTCACATCGGCCTTTTGCGCCTTGATGCCGAACTCCCGCACCGCGCGGGTGAGCTTGCGGAAATCCGGGTCGAAGACCTCGTCCACCTCGAAATTCAGCCGCCGCAGCGCCTCGCCGATCGCGCGCGCGTCGTTCACCGGATTGGCCAGGGCCGGCGCGCTCTGATAGGTGCCGATGCCGATTACCAGCGCGATGCGGCGATCGGGCTGCGGCGCCGGTTGCGCCGGCCCCGGGACGGGGGCGAGGACCACCGGCATCACCAGGAAGAGCAGCAGCCAGGCCCAGCGCACCGAAGTGCCGCGCGCATGCGCTCCGTGCCTCATCGGGTCACCTCGATCGGGAGCCGGGCATCCTCGACGCGGACGCCGGCGATGCCGCGGAAACGCGCCGCGACCTCGTCCAGGCTGGCGAGCGGCAACGGCTCGAGATCCTGCCGCTTCAGGGCGGCGGGGAGCAACAGCCCGACCTCCCGGTCAGCGGCGAGGCAGGCCACCTGCTCCGTGCCCGGCCGGTCGAAGCGGATGGCGAAGGTGCCGCCGGCCGGCGGCACCTCCACCGACCGCCCGCCTGCGACCAGCGCATCCGGCTGGAAGCGGTTGGGGAAGATGCGGGAGACCTCGCCGCTGCCGTCCTGGTAGTAGCAGTAGAGATAGGCATCCCCGACCGACCGCGCCTGCAGCACCATGGCGTCGCCGACCCGGAAGCTGGGCCGCGCGCCGCGGGCGGTGGTGAGGAGGAGGCGCGGCGGCGTCGCCGGGGCCGCCGCGGGTTCCGCGACCGGCACCGCCGGGACAGGGGCCCTGGCTGCCGCCGCTGCCGCGCCGCCGCGGCCACGCCCGGGATCGCTGGCGAGCAGGCGGTAGTAGAGGTCGAAATCCATCCGCCCGCTCGGCACCAGGTCGTTCGCGGCCTGGTAGCGGGCGATCGCCGGCGAGAGGTCGCCGCTGCCGCCCGGGGCGTAGCCGGCGCGGACCAGCGCCGCCTCGACGAAGCGCTGGCGCTCCGTCGGCCCCATCAGGTCGAACCATTGCCGGGCCTCGGTGCGGAAGGCCGGGTTGGTCGGCTCGATCGAGAGGCATTCCCAGTAGGGGACGCGCGCCAGCTTGCCGAGCACCTCGATGGTTGAGAGCTCAACCAGGTTGCGCACCGCCTGGGCGAAACCTTCCGATTTGTCGAGCGAGACGCTGAAGGAAAGGCCGGCCTTGCCGATCAGGCCGCCGACATCGGCGCCGCGGCCGGAGCGCACCACGGCGATGGAGTTGTTCGCCGAGATGCCGGGCAGGATCTGCCGCGTCGTCAGCTTGGCGACATTGAGGTCCATCGAGATGACGGAGACCACCTGGTCGCTGGAGACGCCGAGATCGAGCCTGGCCAGCGACAGGCCGGCGCTCTTCGAGGAGGAGAGGACGTTGCTGTCGAGCTGGGTGATGGCGCCGCGCACGTAATAGCTCGGCGCGACGAATTCCTGGTTGAGCCCGACCAGTTCCGAGAGGATCTGCACGTCGAGCTGGGTGATGTCGTAATCGACGAAGCGGAAGGCGCCGCTCTTGGCCGACATGCGCGACACCGCGCTGATGAACATCTCCTTGGTGCCGGTCGCGATCAGCCCGGTGGCATCCGGGATGCCGGCGGTGGTGATGTAGATGTCGCGCTTGCCCTGCGAGGCAAAGAGGTCGTCCATGCAGCGCAGCGATTCGGTGAAGCTGCCGATGTTGCGCACCGCCGCCGTGCGGGGCTGCTGCGCGTCGAAGCTCGTCTCCGGCCGCGGATGGCAGGCGCCGAGCAGCGTCGCCAGGCCCAGTGCCAGGCTTCGCCATCGTCTGCCCGCTGGGGTGGGATTGGTCCGCGCCATGGCTCGCTCCTCGTCTCCTCCCGGCGGCCAGCCGCATCGCCTCCGGAACCGATAGCAGAAGGGACCAGGAGAGGGGTGTCGCGCTGTGCACTGCGTCGCAGTCCGGGCGCAATTCTCGTTGAGCGGCACAAGGGCGTGGAACAGGCAGGCGGCTTGGCTGAAAAGTTGAGGGCCGAGGGAGGAAAAACGCTCATCTGGCCTTCTGCGAAAAGTGCTGGGTGGTGTGGTGTGGCTCACAGGGGGGATGGCGGTGGGTTTGTAGGGTCTGGGTGTCGAGAGCGACCGCTGGCGCCTGGGGGTGGTTCCCGGGGGGCTGGCGCCCTGGAGAGAGACAGAGAGAAGGACCCTCGAGATGCGCAAAATGATCCTCCCCGCTGCCCTGGCCCTGCTGGCGGGCGTTGCCTCGGTGGCGAGCGTGGCGCAGGCGGAAGGCCTGCAGAGCGGCGGGGTGAGCATCACCCGCGGCGGCGGCAACGTGAACACGGCGGTGGGCAAGAACAGCTTCGCCGGGCAGAGCGCGACGACGATCGGCGGCATGGCGCGGGGGGGTGGCCGGTCGGTGACGCTGGGCGGGGACAACCGCAACCTGGCGGCCGGGCGTGGCAGCATGGCGCTGCAGGACGGCACGACGGTGGGCGGCACGGCGATCGGGCGTGGTGCGTCGAGCTACGTGCTGGGCGGCAGCAACGCCAACCTGGCGCGGGGCGTGAACAGCTTCGCCGGGCAATCGGTGACGACGCTGGGCGGCACGGCGGTGGGTCGCGGGGCGCAGAGCTCGGTCCATGGCGGGCAGAACCTGAACGCTGCCCTCGGCCGCAACAGCAGCGCGCAGCAGCAGGTGCTGACCATGGGCGGCAGCGCCGTCGGCCGCGGCAGCCTCGACAAGGTCTATGGCGGCAACAACCGCAACGCCGCCCTCGGCAAGGGCGCCTTCGCCGACCAGCAGGTCGTCACCATCGGCGGCCAGTGAGGCCAGAGGGTTGACGCCAGGGAAGGGGATGCGCCCGGCCTGACCGGCCCGGGCGCATCCCGCCTTCGCCTCCGGGGCCAGGCTTGCCCTCGGCCGGCGCGGCGTCCAATCTCGTGTCGCAACGGCGCCGGGAGGCGGGCATGGCGATCGCGGAGCAGCACCGGGAAGCGATCCTGGCCGGCCACCCGATCCTGCGGCACCTGCAGCGCGACGACCTCCGCCGCCTCGCCGCCTCCGCGCATCTGGCGCGGCACAGGCGGGGCGCGGTGATCTTCCAGAAGGGCGATCCCGGCACCAGCATGATGGCCGTCATCCGCGGCCGGGTGAAGATCTGCACCATCTCGCCGGATGGGCGCGAGCTGCTGCTCAACATCATCGATACCGGCGGCATCTTCGGCGAGATCGCCATCCTCGACGGCCAGCCGCGCACCGCCGATGCCGTGGCGCTCGAGGAGAGCGACCTGCTGGTGCTGGAGCGCGACCGCTTCCTTCCCTTCCTCGCCGGCAACCCCGAGGCCCTGTCCCGCCTGCTGGCCGCGCTCTGCCAGAAGCTGCGCCAGACCAGCGCACATCTCGAGGATGCGCTGTTGCGCGAGGCGCCCTCGCGCCTGGCGAGCGGCCTGCTCCGCCTCGCCGAGACCTTCGGCCAGCCGGTGCCGGGCGGCCTCAGGCTCAACATCAAGCTGTCGCAGCAGCAGATCGGCAACCTGATCGGCGCCTCGCGGGAGAGCGTGAACAAGCACCTGAACGACTGGATCCGCGCCGGCCACCTGCAGGCCGAGGGCGGCTTCCTCGTCATCCGCGACCGCGCCGTGCTGCAGGAGATCGCCACCGCCGAGGGGTGAGTCAGCGCATCTCCAGGCTCGGCGCCTTGTCCAGCCTCGCCACCGCGCAGGAATCGATCCGCCAGGCCGCCATCGGCGCGCCCCGGTTGCGCAGCGCCACGCTGCCGATCGGCAGGCCGGGCAGGCTGCCCGCCAGCAGGCGCCAGCTCGGCTCGCCGAGGATGATGGTGCAGGCGCCGGGCCCCGCGCCGCCATGCTGCTTGCCGAGCTGCTCCAGCCGCGCCCCGACATTCGCCGTGTCGCCGAGCAGGCAGAACTCCATCCGCTCGCCATGGCCGAGGCTGCCCGCGATCAGCGGCCCGGTATGGATGCCGATGCGCAGCCCCGCCTCCGGCAGGCCGGCCTCGCGCCAGCCGGCATTCAGCGCCGCCATCGCCTGCTCCATCGCAAGGGCGCAGCGCGCCGCGGCCTCGGCGTCGCGGGCGATCGCCGCCGGGTCGCGGCGCGGCACCGGCACGCCGAAGGCGGCGAGGATGCCGTCGCCGATGAAGCGCAGCACCACGCCCTCATGCGCCGTCACCACCTGCACCATCGTGTCCATGTAGCGGTCGAGCCAGTCGATCAGCGGCTCCGGCGGCAGGCGCTCGCAGATCGTGGTGAAGCCGGCGATGTCGGCGAAGAGCACGGTCGCGGTCAGCTCCTGCGGCTTCGGTCGGCCGCCGGCGAGGAAGAGCTCGCGGTCGCGCAGCAGCGCCTCGGCGACGGGGGCGCTCAGGAAGCGGGCGAAGAGGCTGTGCAGCACCGCCCGGTCGCGCCGCTCGGCCGCGCCCGCGACGGCGCGCGCCAGGCCGCCGGCGAGGAGGCCGGCGAGGACCGGCGCCAGGGCCGGCCAGCCGGGATGCCCGGCCGCCGTTGCCGCCAGCACCGCCCCGGGCCAGGCGAGGCCGAGCAGGCCGAGCGCCAGGATCAGCCGGCGCCCGGCGAGCCGCAGCCCGACCAGCAGGCCGAGCAGCGACAGGCCGAAGGTGGCGAGTCCGGCCTGCCAACCGGCGATGCCGGCGCCGGCCATGCCGTCGAGGATCTGCGCCAGCACCTGGGCATGGATCTCGACGCCGAAGCTCGGCGGCCCGAAGGCCGAGCCGAGGCTGCGATGCTCGTCCGTGCCGGGCACCAGGCTGCCGATCAGCGCCACCCGGCCGCGCAGCCAGTCGGCCGGCAGCAGCGGCACCGCCTCGGCCGGATAGAGCGGCGCGGCCGGGCCCAGCGCCGTCCGCCGCCAAGTCATGGTGAAGGGCTCGCGGGGCGGCGCTGTGCCGATCGCCGCGGCGAGGGCGGCCGGGAAGCTCGGCTCGCCCGTCGCCGGATGGCGCGGCCGATGCACCCGCACCAGCCCGTCGAACCGGTCGCGGGCCAGGTTGGCGTCGCCGGTCGGGGCGCCCTGGGCGAAGCCCTGCAGCACCGCCGCCCGTTCGGGCGGCAGCGGCGTCTCCGGACCAAGGCTGACGAGCACCGTCGGCACCGCCTGCCGGGCGATCGCCGCGCGCAGCGCCGCATCCTTGGCCGGCTCGGTCGGACGGTCGAGCAGGATGTCGAGGCCGATCGCCACCACCCCCGCGGCGGCGAGCCGGTCGACCAGCCCGGCGAGGAAGCCGCGATCGACCGGGGAACGGTAGGGAAAGGCGGCCAGCGTTTCCTCGGTGATGCCGATCAGCACCAGCCGCGGATGCGGCGGCGCGACGGGCGCCAGCCAGCGCAGCGCCGCCGCCTGGAACAGCCGCTCCGCCGCGGCGAGGGGCATGGGCGGCTGCACCAGCGCCAGGCCCAGCCCGGTCGCCATGGCCAGGACGAGCGCCGCCCGCGCCGCATCGCGCATCCGCCGGGCCATCGCCTCCTCGCCCTGGAAAACCCGCATCCTCGGCGCGGGCGGGGGCGGCAGGCAATGGCCACCGCCGGCCCGCGCGCGTCACGCCCTGCTGAGAGCGCTCCGCGCGATCATTTGCTCTATCGTGCGCGGCGCAGCGATGGCGGCGTCTGCCCGAAGCGCGGCCGTCCGGCGATGCGCGCCGCGCGCCAGCGCGCCCGCTCGGCGATGATGGCGGCCTGCAACGGGGCGGTCCAGCGGCGCTGCAACTCGGCATCGGACAGGCTGTACCAGCCGAAGGGAAAGAGCGGCAGGAAGGCGGTGCAGCTGCAGGGCGCGCCCTGGCCGGAGGGCGGCGTGCCGCCCCGCTCCGCCGCCGCGCCGGGCGCCACCTCGACCACCCGCGCCGCGGCGGGCAGGGCGAGGAGGAGCAATCCCAGCACGGCCAGCGGCAGGATCGGCGTGCGGCGGGCGGGCATCCACCCTACTCCACCCGCACGAACTGGACCCGGCGGTTGCGCGGATCGTAGCCGTTCGTGGTGAGCGGCACGCCCTCGCCAAGACCGAGCACCACCAGGCGGGTCATCTCCACCCCCTGGCGCTGCATCAGGTAGTAGGCGACGGCCGCGGCGCGGCGCTGCGAGAGCTGCAGGTTGTAGTCGTCGGGGCCGAACGCATCGGTATGGCCCTCGACCTGCAGCTTGAGCTGCGGCTGGTCGCGCATCAGCTCGCCGACGCGGTCGAGGAAGGCATGGGCGCTCGCCGGCACCGCATCGGAGTTCATGGCGAAGTTGATGCGGAAGCCGATGCTGCCGGCGGCGGGCGCCTCGGCGGCCGGGGCGGCGGGCAGGGGCAGGGTGTTGCCGGCGGCGGCGAGCTGGGTGCTCGGCGCGGCGCGGCGGCGGGGCCGGCGCGGCGCCGGCTCGGCGGTGGGCTCCGGCTCGGCCTCCATGGCGGCGGCCAGCGGCATGGGGGCGGGGGACGGGGCCTCCTGCGCTTGCGCGGCCGGGGCAGCATCGGCGGCCGGGGCGCCGAGGACGATGCGGCGGCTCAGCCCGGGGCGGGAGTCCGGCACCATGATGCTGCGCAGCAACTCGAGCGGCGGCGCCTCCTCGAAGATGCGCACCTCCTGCGCCAGGGCCGAGCCGCCGAGCAGGACCGAGGCCAGGGCGGCGAGGCCGGCGATGCGGTGACGGACCTGCGACATGGTGCGAACCCCTCTCTCTCACGGTGGCGGCTTGTGCCGATGCCCAGAGACTGCCGCCGGGGCGCGGCGGCGGCTGTGAAGCAGGCCACACCGGCGGCGAGAAAGCCGCGCGGCGGATCAGGCCAGGCCGAAGAAGGCGCGCAGCCGGCCGAGCAGGTCCTCCCGCTGCGGCAGGCCGGGCTCGGCCAGCGGCTCGCCCGCCGCCGCCCGGGCATTGCGCGCCTGCCGCCCGGCCATGATCGTCGCGAGCTTCTCGGCCAGCTCCGGCCGCCGGCGCAGCACCGGGTCGAGATGCTCGCGCCGCAACTCGAAGACCAGCGCCTCGGTGGCGGCCGTCACGGTCGCGCTGCGCGGCTGGCCGGTGAGCAGCGACATCTCGCCGAACACCTCGCCCGGCCCCATGCGGTCGGGTGGGATGTCCATGCCGTCCCGACGGACCCGCACCTCGAGCGCCCCCTCGGCGAGCAGGAAGAGGCTGTCGCCGGCCTCGCCCTGCCGCACCACCGTCGCGCCGCGCGGCAGCGCCCGCTCCTGCATCATGGATTCCAGCGCCGACCGCTCCTCAGGCGGGAAATCGCCGAAGAGGGCGCTCCGCTGCAGCAGCACCGCGCGCGGCGATCGCCGGGGCGCGGCGCGTTCGAGCTGCAGCGCGCGGGCCGGACGGGCGGGGCCGAGGCCGGCATGCTGCAAGGCGCGCAGCGCGGCGGTGGCGACGGCGTCGCGGCAGGCGGCCTCGCTGCCGAAATCGGGCACCTGGAAGCGCAGCATGTAGATCGCGGCGCCATCCGCGAATTCCTGTAGCTGCACATCCGCGGCCAGCCCCGGCACCTGCCGCTCGGCATCGAGCGCGGCACCGAGCAGCAAGCGCTTCGCCCGCTCCGCCGGCAGCGCCGGATCGAGGGCGAGGCGCAGGCTGGCGCGGAAGCGTCCGGCGGCGCCGTAATTCACCAGGCGATGCGCGGCGATCAGCCCGTTCGGCACGGTCAGCGTCACGCCCTCGCGCGTCACCAGCCGCGTTGTGCGCCAGCTCACCTCGACGACGCGGCCGGTGCAGCCCTCGGCGGTCTCGATCCAGTCGCCGATGCGGTAGGGCGCGTCGATGCCGAGCGCGATGCCGGAGAAGAGGTCGCTGATGATGTTGCGCAGCGCGAAGCCGATGACCGCGACCGCGACGCCGGAGGTGGTGAGAAGGCCGAGCGCCGACTGGTCGAAGACCAGCATCAGGATCGCCGCCCCCGCCGCGAGGAAGAGCAGCGCCCGCACCATATCCGAGAGCAGCCGCGGATAGGGGGTGCCGCGCCGCGCCGCCTGCGTTGCCCGCAGCAGCAGCAGGTCGAAGAGCCGCGCGCCGCTCCAGGCGAGGCCGAGCCAGGCGCCGATCCCGGCGACGGCGCCGAGCGTCGTGCGCGGCAGCGCCGGCACGGCAGGGCCGCCGAGCAGTGGCAGGGCGGCCTGCAGCAGGAAGCAGGCGCCGGTGAGCGCCGCCGGGCCGATCAGGGGACGCAGGCTGGTCGGCGGCATGGCAGCTCCGCAGGGGGCGGAGGAATCCTGCCCTCATCTGGCCTTCTGCGAAAAGTGCTGGGTGGTGTGGTGTGGCTCACAGGGGGGATGGCGGTGGGTTTGTAGGGTCTGGGTGTCGAGAGCGACCGCTGGCGCCTGGGGGTGGTTCCCGGGGGGCTGGCGCCCTGGAGAGAGACAGAGAGAAGGACCCTCGAGATGCGCAAAATGATCCTCCCCGCTGCCCTGGCCCTGCTGGCGGGCGTTGCCTCGGTGGCGAGCGTGGCGCAGGCGGAAGGCCTGCAGAGCGGCGGGGTGAGCATCACCCGCGGCGGCGGCAACGTGAACACGGCGGTGGGCAAGAACAGCTTCGCCGGGCAGAGCGCGACGACGATCGGCGGCATGGCGCGGGCGGGCGGCCGGTCGGTGACGCTGGGCGGGGACAACCGCAACATGGCGCTGGGCCGGGGCAGCATGGCGCTGCAGGACGGCACGACGGTGGGCGGCACGGCGATCGGGCGTGGTGCGTCGAGCTACGTGCTGGGCGGCAGCAACGCCAACCTGGCGCGGGGCGTGAACAGCTTCGCCGGGCAATCGGTGACGACGCTGGGCGGCACGGCGGTGGGTCGCGGGGCGCAGAGCTCGGTCCATGGCGGGCAGAACCTGAACGCTGCCCTCGGCCGCAACAGCAGCGCGCAGCAGCAGGTGCTGACCATGGGCGGCAGCGCCGTCGGCCGCGGCAGCCTCGACAAGGTCTATGGCGGCAACAACCGCAACGGCGCCCTCGGCAAGGGCGCCTTCGCCGACCAGCAGGTCGTCACCATCGGCGGCCAGTGAGCCGCGTCGGTCCCGGCGCCTGAACGGGGCGCCGGGACCTTCAACCGCACAGCCAGGAGATTCGCGCCATGATGCGTGTCACGCTTACCGCCGCGGCGCTCGCCCTCTGCGCCGTGCTGCCCGCCCGGGCGCAGGACTATGGCGGCGTCCGGCTCCGGGGGCCGGACGCGGTGCTCGACCGGGTCGAGAGCTTCGACCGGAGCGGCTGCCGGCTGTCCCAGACCAGCGTCACCGTCGGAGTGAACCGGGCCCTCGGAGCGGGGTCCCAGGCCTGGCAGCAGCTCGGCACCAATGCCGGCACCGGCTGCCGACCGCTGGTCAGCACCCAGGCGACGGTCGGGGTGAACCTCTCCGTCGGCTCGCGCGCCCGCGCCGAGCAGTCGATCGAGACGGCCGGCGCGCGCGGGGTGCTGGCCACCACCAACCTGGCGCGCGGCGTCAATGTCGCCGCCGGCCGGGGCAGCCAGGCCGGGCAGCGGATCCTGGCCCAGACGGGGCGTTGAACCGGGTCGCGCCGAACCGGGCCGCCGAGGCGGTGCCGTCCCGGCATCCCCATGCCGGGACGGATCGCGTCCGGCGCCCTGGCCTTTCTCCTGATGCCGATTGCAAGGAGCCCATCATGCATCGCGCCTTCCGGCTTGCTTCCCTCGTCCTGCTCGGCGCCGGCCCGCTCTGCCTGCCGGCCGCGGCCGAGACCATGCAATGCCGTTCGGTGAACGGGAACGTCACCTGCTCCGGCTCCGGCGGCATGAGCTGCCAGACGGTCGATGGCCGCACCGTCTGCGTCTCCGGCAAGGGCGAGGTCGTCCAGGAATTCGGCGCCCGCAAGCCCGAGCCGGCCGATCAGGCGTCCGCCCGGCGGCTGTGGCTGGAACGCCAGGGCGCCGCGGGACGGCTGCAGCTCGAGCGGGAGGCCGGCCGGCTGCGGCTGCGCACCGAGCGGCTGGATCTCGATCTCGAGGACTGAGGCCGGCAGGCGGCGGGTCGCTGCGTCGGGGCCGGTCGGCGCATCCCGCTATCGGGGAATCCGCCTTCCCCTGTGGCCCATGCCACAGCCGCCACCGCCTCGCAGGGCCAGTCTTCCGCCATTGCCGAGGAAGGAGTTCCACCATGCGTTCCCTGCGTCCCGCCCTGGTTCTGCTCGCCCTCGCCCTGACGGCGCCGGTTCCGGCGCCGGCGCAGGACAGTGGCGGCCTCAGCCTCTCCTCGCAGGCCCTCGCCTCCGGCGGCCCGCGGGGTCTGGCGCGGCCGCTGCCCTTCACCTTTCCCGGCATCACCGCGAGCGACCTGCAGGTCACGCCGACGCCGGCCGAGCGGCGGCTGCGCCACCAGGAGATGATCGCCAGGCTGCGCGGCGATGGCGGCTATCTCGAAGGCTTCGCCTTCGGCCAGCCGAAGGCCGCCAGCCGGCAGCCGCCGCCCCCGCCGGCGCCGGACCCGGTCTTCACCCAGATCATCCTCGACCAGCGCACCCGCGTGGTGAACCGCTTCGAGGCCCCGGTCGCGGTGACCAACGGCAGCAACAACCTCGTCCAGCTCCAGGGCGCCGGGGCGGCCGGCGGGCCGACCGCGCAGCAGCAGGTGGCGACGGTGGGCGGCCGGACCAGGCGCAACGGCGGCGGCGCGGTCAATGTCGTCGATGGCAATGGCAATATCGTCCAGAGCGCGCCGGTGCAGGCACGCTGAGCCATGCAACGGGATCGCGCACAGCTTCGCCGGACAGTACCAAAACAGGTCGAACTGTCCTCGTATTGACCACGGAAGAATTGGCGAGCGCCCATCGCAGGTCCATATTTGTTCGGCCCAACGCGTCCATCCATGGGCATCGCCCCTCGCGGGCCGTTATTGTGGAAGCCCATGTCGAAACCAGATGGCGTTTTCTCGGGCTGGGCGGAACGGGAAGATCGGGGCCAGTCGGCCGGCGGGCGCGACGCCGGGCCCGTTGCGGATGGCTGCCGTGGCGGCCAGCCTATCGAGGCGACGCACGAACGGCACGGGCTGCCGATCCGGCGCGCATGCGGCTGACGTCGTTGGGCCGCCCGGCCAGCGCATCGCCCCGCGATCCGCTGGCCGCATGGCGGATCGCCCGGTCATGGTGAGCGGGGAGGGCGAGGCGCTGCCGCAGGACGCCGTGGAGGCCGAGATCGCCGCCGTGCTGGCGCAGCTCGACCAGCTCAGCCCCGCCGAGCTCGATGCGCTGCCCTTCGGCGTGATCCAGCTCGATGGCGGGGGCCGGGTGCTGTTCTACAACGCCATGGAGAGCCGCCTCTCCGGCCGGCTGGCCGCTGCCATGCTCGGCCGCGACTTCTTCCATGAGATCGCGCCCTGCACCAACCTGCCGGCCTTCCATGGCCGGTTCCTCGAAGGCATCCGGTCCGGCGCGCTGAACGAGCGGTTCCACTTCACCTTCGGCTTCGAGCCGCAGCCGTTGCGCGTCGAGGTGCATCTGCGCCAGTCCAGCCGGCCCGGGCGCTACTGGATCATGCATCGGGTGCTCGGCACCCTGCCGCCCACGCGGCACCGCCTGGCGGCCGATCGCGCCCAGGACGCCGTGGCCCGGCGCGCCCGGGCCGAGCCCGTCGATCCGGATATCTGCGAGCGCGAGCCGATCCATCTCGCCGGCGCCGTGCAGCCGCATGCGGCGATGCTGGCATGCGACCCGACGACGCCGGGCCTCAAGGTGCGTGCCTGCAGCGACAGCCTCGCCGACCTGCTCGATGGCGCCGGTCCGGAGGAGATCATCGGCCATGGGCTCGCCATCGCCCTGCCGGTCCCGGCGGTGCAGGCGATCCGTGCGGCGCTCGAGACCGGCGCGCTGCACGACCCTGCCCATCCGTGGCGCGACACGCTGCGGCTCGGCCAGCGCGGGGTGACCTGCCTGGCGACCGTCCACCTGCACGATGGCCGGCTGGTGGTGGAGCTGGAGCGGGTGCCGGAGCAGCCCGAGGATTTTCATGCCGCAAGCGCCATGCAGGCGCAGGCCGCCATCGCCCGGCTGCGCGCGTCGCGCAGCCTGCTCGATGCCGCGGCCGTCACGGTGCACGAACTGCACGCCATGACCGGCTTCGAGCGCCTGCTGGTCTACCGCTTCGATCCGGACTGGAACGGCGAGGCGATCGCCGAGGACAAGGTCTCCGATTGGGATCGGTCCCTGCTGGGCCTGCGCTTCCCCGCCTCCGACATCCCGTCCCAGGCCCGCGCGCTCTATGCCCGCGCCCCGGCGCGCTTCGTCGTCGACCGCGACGCCGTGCCCTCGGCGGTGCGGGCGGAGCCGAGGGCGGGCAATGAGACGGTCGATCTCAGCTTCGCCCAGACCCGGGCGCTGTCGCCGATCCACCTCGAATATCAGCGCAACCTCGGCGTCAACGGCTCGATGTCGCTCTCGATCCTGGTCGAGGGACGGCTCTGGGGCCTGGTGATCGGGCATCACCGCCGGCCGCACTACGTCACGCCGGAGACGCGGGCGCTGGCGGGGGTGGTCGCCGATGCCTTCGCGCTACGCATCCAGGAGCTCGAGAGCCGCGCCATCTGGCGCGAGCACGAGACCTCCCTCGAGGTGCGCAACGCCCTGCTCGAGCGCATGGCGGCCTCGGACGATTTCGTCGCGGCGCTGACCGATGGCGCCACCACGGGCGAGACGACGCTGCTCGACCTCTTCGGCGCCACAGGCGCGGCGGTGGTGGGCGAGGGCCGGATCGCGCCGCTCGGCCGGACGCCGCCGGCCGCGATGCTGCCGGCCCTGGCGGATTGGCTGCGGCAGAGCCTGCCGGCGGGGCGCCGCGCCTTTGCGACCGATCAGCTCGCAGCGCATTTCCCGCCGGCCGCAACCTGGCAGGGCGAGGCGAGCGGCCTGCTGGCGGTCTTGCTCGGCCGCGAGGCGGAGCGGGACTACGTGCTGCTCTGGTTCCGGCCGGAGGTCGTCTCGACCGTGGTCTGGGGCGGTGACCCGCGCAAGCCGGTACTGGCGGACAGCGCCACCCAGGCGGTGCTGCCCCGCCGGTCCTTCGAACGGTGGGTCGAGGAACGGCGGGGCCATTCGGCACCCTGGGCACCCTGGCAGGTCACGACGGCCGAGGCCTTCGCCGCCGGGATCGCCGGCATCATCCTGCGTCAGGGCCGCCGCATCGCCGAGCTCACCGCCAAGCAGGAAGTGCTCGCCCGGGCGCTCGAGCAGAAGGAGGTGCTGGCGCGCGAGGTGGATCACCGGGTCAAGAACTCGCTGCAGATCGTGGCCAGCGTGATGCGGCTGCAGGCGCGGCGGGTGAAGGACCCGCAGGCGGCGGCCGCCTTCGACGACACCTATGCGCGGGTGATGAGCGTGGCGCGGGTGCATGACAGCCTGCAGGACTCCGAGGATATCGAGAATGTCGACCTCGGCGAGACGCTGCGGCGGCTCTGCGACGATCTTGCGGTCGGCATGGCGGGCGCGGACCGGCGCCTCGATGTCAATGCCGAGCGGGGGGTAATGGTGCCGAGCCGCACGGCGGTCGCCCTCTCGCTCGTCGCCGCCGAACTCGTCACCAATGCGCTGAAATACGCCTATGCGCCCGAGGAGCCGGGCCGGGTGGAGGTCCACGTGCGGTCCCGCCCGGTGGGCGGGGTCGAGATGACGGTCTGCGACTTCGGCCGCGGCCTGCCGCAGGACTGGGACAGCCGCGCGCGCACGGATGGCGGCGGTCTCGGGATGCGGCTGGTCCGGGCGATGCTCGAGCGCGTCGGAGCGGCGATGGAGGTGACGGCGCTCGGCACGCCCGGCACCTGCATCACCGTCGCGGCCTGAGCCGTCGCCCGCCACCGGCGGGGCAGTGGCGTCTGCGACCCGGATCGCCCGCCCTGGACATGCTGCCGAAGCGCGCAAATCGCGCGGTTCGGCACCGCTCCTGAACATGGGCCATGAACCCGGGTGAACCGATCAGGTTCTAGATCAAGACCCGATCGCTGGACCCGCCGGATCGGGTGACGATGCCTTCGAAACAACAGGCTGGAGCATTTGCCGTGAACCCGGGTGAAGGGAGGATGCTCCAGTCCCTGTTTCCAGCGGCCGGCCGATCCGCTGCCTGCCTGGCCATTCCGCGAAGCCCGGGAGAGGGATGTCGGGCGCCGCGACCACGGCGAGGCGCAACGGCCGCGTCGCACTGGAAACCCGTCCGGCGCCGCGCGACGCCCGGCATCGACCTGGTGGCGGCGCCATGACGTCGGGCATGGCGTCGCCGCCGGCCGATCCGACCATCGGCTGCGACCGCGAACCCAACCACATCCCCGGCAGCATCCAGCCGCATGGCCACCTCCTCGCCTTCGCGGGCGAGGCGTTGCGGCTGAGCCATGCCAGCGCCAGCGCCGCCGCCCTGCTGCGGCCCGGGCTGCCGGCCGCCTTCGGCCAGCCGATCGCCGAGCTTTTCGCGGGCGAGCCCTTCGCGGCGCTGCCGGATGCGCTGCGCCGCCTGCCGGAGACCGGGCAGATGCAGCTCGGCCGCCTCCCCGACCTGGCCGGCCCAGCGCTGCAGGCGATCGGGCATCGCGCGCCGGATGGCCATGTGATCCTGGAATTCGAGGCGGAGGCCGGAAGCCCGGGCCCGGAGGCTGGGGCAACGCTGGAGACCTTCTATCCCGGCCTGCGCGAGGCCTTCGCCCGACTCGGCCGCGTGGCGGGGATCGACGAGCTGGCCGGCCTGGCTGCCGCGACGGTCCGCCGCATCACCGGCTTCGATCGCGTCCTGGTCTATCGTTTCGAGCCGCATTGGGACGGCGTCGTGCTGGCCGAGGACGGCAACGGGCGCCTGCCCTCCTATCTCGGCCTGCGCTTTCCCGCCGCCGACATCCCCGCCCAGGCGCGCCGGCTCTATGAGATCAACCCGCAGCGCCTGATCGCCGATGCAGGCTACGTGCCGGTGCCGATCCTCGCCCCCAGCGACGCGCCGCCGCTCGACCTGACCTATGCCGGGCTGCGCAGCGTCTCGCCGGTGCATCTGGAATACATGCGCAACATGGGCACGCCGGCCTCGATGTCGGTCTCCGTGCTGCGCGGGGATGGCGGGCTCTGGGGGCTGATCTCCTGCCACCATGCCGAGCCCCGCCAGCTGTCTTTTGCGGCGCGGAATGCCTGCGACCTGGTCGGCCAGATCTTCGCCCTCCGCGTCACGGCCCGCGAGGAGATGGCGCATGCCGAGGCGCGGGCCCGGCTGCGGGATATCGAAGGGCGGCTGCTCGCGCGCATGGCGGCGGCCCAGGATTTTGCCGCGGGGCTGCTCGCCCATCCGGACGACCTGCTCGGGCTGACCGCGGCGACCGGCGCCGCGGTGGTGACCGAGCGGGGCTGCACCCGCATCGGCCGCACGCCGCCCGAGGACGCGCTGCGGCGCATCACCGACTGGATCGCGGCGCGCGGGCCGGAGGAGGTCTTTGCGACCGAGTCCCTCGGCGCTGTCCTGCCCGATGCGGCGGCCATGGCCGGAACCGCGAGCGGCGTGCTGGCGATTGCGGTGTCCCGGCTGCATCCGAGCTTCGTGGTCTGGTTCCGGCCCGAGGTGGTCAGCACCGTTCGGTGGGGCGGCGATCCGCGCAAGCCGGGCGAGCTCGAAGCCACGCCCGGGCGGCTGCATCCGCGCCGCTCCTTCGCCGCCTGGGCGGAGACGGTACGAGGACGCTCGGCGGCCTGGAGCGCGGCGGAGATCGAGGCCGCGGGGAATCTGCGCAATGCCATCGTTGGCGTCGTCCTGCGTGCCGCCGAGGAGCGCGCGGCGCTGGCCGGCCGGCTGGAGCAGGTGAACCGCGAACTGGCGGCCTTCTCCTACTCGGTCTCGCACGACCTGCGCGCGCCCTTCCGCCATATCGTCGGCTTCACGGAGCTGCTGCGCGAGCAGGAAGGCGACAGGCTCGGCGAGCGCGGCCGCCGTTACCTCGGCACCATCGGCCAGGCCGCGGAAACGGCCGGTCGGCTGGTGGATTCGCTGCTCGCCTTCTCGCAGATGGGCCGGTCCGCCCTGGTGCCGCTGGAATTCGAGGCCGGGGTGCTGGCCGGCGAGGTGATCCGCTCGCTCGAGCTGGAACAGGCCGGGCGACCGGTCGAATGGCGGATCGGCCCCTTGCCGGGTATCTGGACCGACCCCGCCATGCTGCGGCAGGTGTTCCAGAACCTGCTCTCGAACGCACTAAAATATACGCGGGGGAGGGATCCGGCCGTCATCGAGGTCGGTTGCAGATTAGAGAAGAACGAATACATCTTCAGTGTGCGCGACAATGGGGCCGGCATCGACATGGCCTATGCGCACAAGCTGTTCGGCGTGTTCCAGCGCCTCCATCGCCCGGAGGAGTTCGAGGGCGTCGGGATCGGCCTGGCCAATGTGCGGCGCATCGTCGAGCGCCATGGCGGCCGGAGCTGGGCCGAGGGTCGGCTCGGCGAGGGTGCAACATTCCACTTCACCTTGCCAGTGCGCGGCGCGCCCGTGAAGGAGACGATATGACATGGCGCAGCTGCGGCCGATCCTGCTCGTGGAGGACAGCCCGAACGATGTGGAGTTGACCCTGATCGCCCTGGAGCGGTCCAGGTTGGCAAATCCCGTGGTGGTCGCCCGCGACGGGGTGGAGGCGCTCGACATCCTGCAACGCCGCAGCAACGCCCCGGACGAGAGCGAGGCGCTGCTGCCGGCCGTGGTGCTGCTCGACATCAAGCTGCTGCGGGTCGACGGGCTGGAGGTGCTCGAGCAGATTCGCAACGATGCGCGGATCCGGCATGTCCCGGTGGTGATGCTCACCTCCTCGCGCGAGGAGCAGGATCTGGTGCGGAGCTACGGGCTCGGCGTCAACGCCTTCGTCGTGAAGCCCGTCGGCCACCGCGAATTCTTCGAGGCAGTCCGCGATATCGGCGCCTTCTGGGCAGTGTTGAACGAGCTTCCGCGCGAGGGGCGCGACGCACCGGAGGCCGAGCCGGGCGCGTGACGGGGCCGTCTGAATCCGAGGCATCCTCGGGGGATTCCCACGGGGCGCCCCTGGGGACGCCGCTGCGCCTCCTGCATCTCGAGGACAGTCCGATCGATGCGGCGCTGATCGCGGAGCATCTGGCGCGGTCGGGCCTGTCCTGCGATATCCACCTGGTGGCGTCGCGCGACGACTACGCCGCTGCGCTGGCGGCGGGCGGCTTCGACGCGATCATCGCAGACTATGTCGTGCCCGCCTTCGACGGGCTCGCGGCGCTCGACATGGCGCGTGACGGAGCGCCCGGCATTCCCTTCATCTTCGTCTCCGGCACCCTGGGCGAGGAGGCGGCCGTGGATGCGGTCCGGCGCGGCGCCACCGACTACGTGGTCAAGCAGCGGCTCGCGCGCCTGGCGATCGTGCTGCGGCGCGCCATGGCGGAGGCTCTGGCGGGCCAGCGCGCGGCGCAGGCATCGCTGCGCGAGAGCGAGGCCCGGTTGCGCCTCGCTCTCGATGCCGGGCGGCTCGGTGCCTGGGAGCTCGACCTGCGCAGCGACCGGCTGAATGCCTCGCCGACCTGCCGGGCGGATTTCGGCCAGCCGCCGGACACGCCGCTGACCGAGGCCGATCTGCGTGCCGCGGTCCATCCCGAGGACCGCGAGCGGATGCAGGCGACGATGGCGCGCGCGATCGCCCAGGGCGAGGATTGCGACGACGAATACCGGGTGGTGCGGCCCAGCGGCGAGGTCCGCTGGGTCCAGCTCCGCAGCCGCCCGAGCTATGCGCCCGACGGCACGGCGCTCGGCATGGCAGGCGTCTCGCTCGACGTCACCGAGCGCAAGCTGGCCGAGGAACGGTTGGTGCTGCTGATGCGGGAGGTGAACCACCGGGCGAAGAATGCACTCGCGGTGGTGCAGTCCGTGCTGCGGCTGACCCGGACGGCGGACCTGCCGGGCTATGTCCGGGCGGTCGAGGGGCGGGTGGCGGCGCTGGCGCGGGTGCAGACGCTGCTGGCCGAGGATGCCTGGACCGGGGCCGATCTGCGGGTCCTGCTGGAGGGCGAACTCGCCCCCTTTCTTGGCGATGGGCGCCGGGCCGTCATGGCGGGCCCGGCGGTCGTCCTGCCGGCCAGGGTCACCCAGCCCCTGACCATGGCGATGCACGAGCTGGCGACCAATGCCGTGAAGTACGGCGCCCTGTCCGAGGCGGCGGGGTGCGTGACGGTGACCTGGTCGGTCGAGAAGGCACAGGATGACACTGCCCAGCTTCGCCTTCGCTGGGCCGAGACGGGCGGCCCCGCCGTGCCGGGCAGACCGACGCGGCGCGGCTTTGGCGGCCGGGTTCTCGACGGCACGGTGCGCATGCAGCTCGGCGGCACGGTGTCCCTGACCTGGGCCCCATCCGGCCTCGTTTGCGATCTCGACCTGCCGCTCGCGGGCTGGGCCGGCGACGAGCCGGCCATGCGGCCGGTCTGAGCGGCCGGGCCGCGGGTATCAGCCCGAGGGAGGGTCGCCCTCCTCCGCGGCCATCTCCAGCAGCTCGCTCGTGCTAAGCAGCAGCAGCCGGCGGGTGTCGAGGATCTGCGGGGCCTGGTGTTGCAGGCTCTCCCAGCGGGCCTCGACCGCATCCAGCGCAGCATCCAGCGTGTCGAAGCGCTCCTCCTCCGGTGCCGGGCGTCCGGCGCGCCAGCGCAGATAGACAGGACCCTCCGCGGCCATCGCTCTCGCTCTCCCCCATGCGGATCGGCGGCTCATAGAGCAGATCCTGTGCGCCGACTCAATCCGCCTGGCCGAGCGCGGCCGCGGTGCCGTGCGGCCGGGCGCGCCGCTCGGTCAGCCGGTGCAGCGCGATGTAGACGACCGGCGTGGTGAAGAGCGTCAGCGCCTGGCTGACCAGCAACCCGCCGATCATGGCGCAACCGAGCGGCTGTCGCAGCTCCGCCCCGGTGCCGAGGCCGAGCGCGAGGGGAACCGCCCCGAGCACCGCCGCCATGGTCGTCATCATGATCGGGCGGAAGCGCTTCAGGCAGGCCTCGCGGATCGCCTGCACCGCTTCCGCCCCATCCCGCCGCTCCGCCTGGAGGGCAAAGTCGACGAGGATGATGCCGTTCTTCTTCACGATGCCGATGAGCAGGATGATCCCGATCAGCCCCATCACGTCGAGACCGAAGCCGAAGAGCCAGAGCGTGACGAGGGCGCCCAGCCCGGCCGAGGGCAGGGTCGAGAGGATGGTGAGCGGGTGGATGGTGCTCTCGTAGAGCATGCCGAGGATGATGTAGACCGCGACCACCGCCGCCGCGATCAGATAGGGCTGGTTCGCCAGCGCCGCGCCGAAGGCCTGGGCATTGCCCTGGAAGACGCCCTGCACCGAGGCGGGCGCGCCGAGCTCCGTCCGTAGCTGGTCGATCGCCACCGTCGCCTCGCCGAGGGAGGTGCCGGGCGCCAGGTTGAAGGAGAGCGTGACCGCCGGGAACTGGTTCAGGTGGCTGATCGAGAGATAGGCCGTGCCGGACGTGTCGACGGTGACGAAGGTCGAGAGCGGCACCCGGCTGCCGGTGGTCGGCGATTGCAGCCAGATCCGCTGTAGCGCCGCCTGCGGATCCGCCTGCAGGGCCGGATCGACCTCCATCACCACATGG
Source organism: Roseicella sp. DB1501 (assembly GCF_013112485.1). Lineage (GTDB taxonomy): Bacteria > Pseudomonadota > Alphaproteobacteria > Acetobacterales > Acetobacteraceae > Paracraurococcus. The sequence goes on along the minus strand of NZ_JABFHG010000007.1, from coordinate 185,925 downwards.
TAGTAGGTGAGCTGGGTGAACCACTGGGCGATCACCCGCTGGCCGAAGGCATCGGCCAGGGTATCGTCGATCAGCCGCGGTTGGATGCCGAAGCGTGCCGCCTGCTCGCGGTTGATGACGAGCCGCGCGGTAAGGCCGCCGGGCTGCTGGTCGGTCGCCACGTCGGTCAGCTGCGGCAGGCCGCGCAATCGATCCAGCATCCGCCCGGCCCAAAGGTTCAGCTCGTCGAGATCAGCGTCGCGCAGCACGTACTGGTACTGCGTGCGGGAGCCGCGGGCCGAAAGGTTGATGTCCTGCGCCGCCTGCAGGTAGAGCGTGACGCCCGGCACCGCCTGCAGCTTCCGCCGTAGCCGGCCGATCACCTCGCTTGCGCTCGCATCGCGCTCGGCATGCGGCTTCAGGTCGATGAAGAAGCGGCCGGTATTCGAGGTCTGGGTGCCGCCGGTCGCGCCCGCGGTGGCAAGGACATTCGCCACGGCGGGATCCTCGCGGATCAACCGCATCAGCGCCTGCTGCTTCTCTGACATGGCGGCGAAGGAGGTGTCGGGCGAGGCTTCCGCCGTCCCGATGACGAAGCCGGTATCCTGCTGCGGGAAGAACCCTTTCGGGATGAAGACATAGAGCGCGACCGTCGCGGCGAGGGTGGCACCGAAGACCAGCAGCGTCAGCCGCTGGTGCCCGAGGACGCGGTCGAGCGTCGCAGCATAGACCCTCTCGACCGCCGCGAAGCCGCGTTCGAGCCCATGGTCGATCCGCCGCAGCAGGCCGAGGCCGGACCGCTCCGGTTCCGCCTCCCCCTTTGTCTCCCGCGGACGCAGCAGCCGCGCCGCGAGGGCCGGCACCAGCGTGAGCGACACCACCACCGAGAGCAGGATCGTGCCGGTGACAACGAGCGCGAACTCGCGGAACAGCCGGCCGATCACCGAGCCCATGAAGAGCAGCGGTATGAAGACCGCGATGAGCGAGATGCTGATGGCGAGGACGGTGAAGCCGATCTCGCCCGAGCCACGCAGCGCCGCCTCGGTCGGCGCCTCGCCCTCCTCGATGCGGCGATAGATGTTCTCCAGCACCACGATGCCGTCATCGACCACGAAGCCGACGGCGATCACCAGCGCCATCAGGGAGAGGTTGTCGAGGCTGAAGCCGGCGGCGTACATCCCCGCGACGGCGCCGATGACGGCGACCAGCACCACCAGCGCCGGGGGCACCGTGGCGCGCCAGTCGCGCAGGAAGACGAAGACGACGAGGATGACCAGGACGAAGGTGAGGGCGAGTGTGGCCTCGACATCCGCGACCGAGGCGCGGATCGTCGTCGTCCGGTCGCTCACCACCTGCACGTCGACCGCCGGCGGCACCGCGGCGCGCAGCGCCGGCAGCGCATCGCGGATGCGCCCGACCACCTCCACCACATTGGCGCCGGGCTGCTTGAACACCACCAGCGCGACGCCGCGGCGGCCATTCTGCCAGGCGCCGATCAGCCGGTTCTCCGGCGCGTCCACCGCCTCACCGATATCACCGAGCCGCACCGGCGCGCCAGTGCGGTAGGCAATGACCACGTCCTGCCATCGCTTCGCGCCGAGGACCTGGTCGTTGGCGAGCACCGCGAAGGCCTGGCGCGGCCCGTCGAAGCTGCCCTTGGGACGATCGACCGTCGCGTTGTTCACCACGGCCCGCACATCCTCGAGGTCGAGGCCGAGCGCCGCCACGCGATCGGGGTCCAGCCGGATGCGCATGGAGGGCTTCTGCTCGCCGGTGATGTTCACCTGGCCGACGCCCTGGATCTGCGAGAGCTGCTGGGCGATGCGGGTATCGGCGTAGTCGTCCACCTTGTCGATCGGGTAGACCTCCGACTGCACCGAAATGATGACGATGGGCGGGTCGGCGGGGTTCAGCTTGCGATAGAGCGGCGGCTGCGGCAGGTCGGTCGGCAACTGGCCGCCGGCCTGGTTGATGGCGGTCTGGATGTCCTGCGCCGCGGCATCGATGTTGCGCGAGAGGACGAATTGCACGGCGATGCTGGTATTGCCGAGCGCGCTGGTCGAGACGATCTGGCTGACGCCCGGAATCTGGGCGAACTGCCGCTCGAGCGGCGTGGCGACGGCGCTCGCCATGGTCTCCGGGCTGGCGCCGGGATAGGTCACCGTGACCTGGATGGTCGGGAACTCCACCTGCGGCAGCGGCGCGACCGGCAGCAGCGGGTAGCAGACCGCGCCAAGCAGCACGGCTGCGAGCATCAGCAGCGCGGTGGCGACCGGCCGCCGGATGAAGAGGCCGGAGATGCCAGCCGGGCCCGGTCCGGCTGCCGGCGCCTGCGTCACGTCCCCGGCCCCGCCGGCTGCGGCGCCGCCGACGCCACCCGGGCGCCGGGGCGCAGGCGGTAGAAGCCGTCGGTCACCACCTGCTCGCCGGCCGCGACGCCCGCTTCGATGACCGCCATGCCATCGGTGACGGGGCCGAGGCGGAGCTGGCGCAGCGCCACGGTTTGGTCGGGCTGCAGCACATAGGTGAAGGGGCCGTCGCGGCCGCGCTGCACCGCCGCCGCCGGCACCGTCACCGCGTCGCGCCGCGTCTCGAGCAGCAGCCGCGCTCCGACGAGCTGGCCGGGCCAGAGCGCGTCGTCGGGATTGGGAAAGGCGGCCTTCAACTGGATCGTGCCGCTGGCCGGGTCAATGCGGTTGTCGGCCAGCAACAGCCTCCCCTCCGCAAGCAACTGACCGTCCTGGGCGAGGGCCTGCACCGGCAGCCCGCCATCGGGCGGCTCGCTCGGCTCGTCAGGCGGCAGACCGGGCGCGGGGGAGGGGGCGGAGGGCGGGGCGGCCGGGCTGCCCGCCCCCGGTCGACGGCCCATTGCCTCGCGCTGGCGCCGCAGCACCGTGGTCAGGTCGTCCTGCGGCAGGGTGAGGAAGAGGGCGATCGGGTGAATCTGGGCGATGACGACGAGGCCGGTGGTGTCGCTGGCATGCACGATGTTGCCCGCATCGACCAGCCGCACGCCGAGCCGGCCGGAGATCGGCGCGGTGATGCGGGTGTGGTCGAGCTGGGTGCGGGCGCTGTCGATATTCGCCGCATCGGCCTGCACCGTGGCCTCGAACTGCGCGACCTGCGCGCGCTGGGTGTCGAGCTGCTGTTTCGAGGCGCCTTCGCTGCGCGACAGGGTCTGGTAGCGCTGCAGGTCGAGCCGGGCATTGGCGAGCTGCGCCTCGTCCCGTGCCTTCTGCGCCACGGCCTGATCCAGCGCCGCCTGGAAGGAGCGCGGATCGATCTGCGCCAGGAAGTCCCCCTGCCGCACGTCCTGGCCTTCGGTGAAAGCGATGCGCTGCAACTGGCCGTCCACCCGGCTGCGAACGGTGACGGTCTGGAAGGCCTGGACATTGCCGAGGCCATTCCGCCAAATCGGTACGTCGCGCCGCTCGGCCGCGGTGAGGGTGACGGTCACCGGCGCCTTGGCCACCGGGGCCTGGGCATCTGCCCCTCGTCCGCCGAGCAGGCGCCAGGCGCCGAAGCCGACGGCGATCAGGCTAAGGATAAGAAGGGCGCCAGCGCGGGCGCGTCCGCTCTGCATTGTCGAGGAAGGTCCCGTGTGGGGAACGCCGATGCCGCTGGCGGGTTGGCGCCCCTGGCCCATCCTTTCGCATTTATCACGCGACTGTCGCATCGGCCCCGAAAGTGAACCGAAGCCGTACCGGCAGCGTTCGTGACAACATGGGCGGGTAGACCGCTCCCGCATCAATCGAGCACGCTGGAGGACAGGATGGCGGGCAGCCAGCCAACAGCCCCGAAGAAGAAGGCGAGCGCGAAGACCGCCGCCAAACCCGATACGGAGAAGAAGACGGCGCGCAAGACGCCGAGCGCGTTGCAACAGCCGCTCACCCCCTCGCCAGAACTGGCGGCGGTGGTTGGGGAGGGGCCGCTGCCGCGCGCCGAGGTCGTCAGCAAGGTCTGGACCTATATCAAGACCCACAACTTGCAGAACCCGGACGACCGGCGCGAGATCATGGCTGATGACGTGCTGCGCAAGGTGTTCGGCAAGGACAAGGTGACGATGTTCGAAATGAACAAGCACATTGCCCAGCACCTGAAATAGCTCTCCGGCGCGCCCTGACGGGGCGCGCGCTTGCCCAGTTTCGTTAACCGGGCTTCCCTTTTCCGGCACGTCCCAGGCGGACGGGAGGGAGGCATCGGCATGATGGATCGGGTCCGGCAGAACCGGCCGGGGCGGCGAGCGTGACCGCCATGGGCCGGCACCAGCGCAGCGAACTCTCGGTCCCGGCCAGCACCGAGCGTTTCTTCGCCCGGGCCGCGGCGAGTGGGGCTGATGCCGTGGTGCTCGACCTCGAAGATGGCGTCGCGGCGGACCAGAAGGATGTCGCGCGCAGTCAGGCCATCGCCGCCATCAACCGATTGAACTGGGGCGACCGCATCCTCTCGGTGCGGGTAAACGGCATTGGTACGCCCTGGTGCCACCGCGATATCGTGGAGGTGGCGACCGCCTGCCCGCGGCTTGACCGCATCGTGCTGCCGAAGGCCGAGGATGCCTTCGACATCCGCTTCCTCGCCGCGCTGCTGGACGGCATCGAACAGGCCCGCGGCCCGGGCCGGCGCATCGGCATCGCCGCGCTGGTGGAGACGCCGCGCGGCATCGGCCAGGCCGAGGCCATCGCCGCGGCGCATCCGCGGCTCGAGACGATGATCTTCGGCCTCGGCGACTACATGGCGGCGATGCGGACGCCGGATGCGACGGTCGGGCGGCCGAACCCGGACTATGCGATGCCCGGCGCGACGCCGGAGGCGCCGCCGGTGGTGCTCGACCAATGGCATTATGCCCTGGCCCGGATCGCCAATGCCTGCCGCGCCGAGGGGTTGCTGCCCATCGATGCGGTCTATGCCGATTACCGCGACGCCGCGGGGCTGCGCGCCGCCGCGCTCAGGGGCCGGGCGCTCGGCTATGCCGGGAAATGGGCGATCCATCCGGACCAGCTCGCGGTGATCAACGAGGTCTTCGCGCCCGATGCCGCGCGCGTCGCCTGGGCGCGGCAGGTTCTGGCGCTGCTGGCGCGGGCGGAGGCGGCGGGCGCCGGGGCGACGGGGGAGGGGGGCGTGATGCTCGATGCGGTGCATGCGCGCATGGCGCGCGAGATCCTGCAGCAAGCGGGAGAGGCGGCATGAGCGCCGGGGAGACGGCGGCGCTGCCGCAACCGCTCGCCGGCGTCACGGTGCTCGACATCGCCACCTTCCTCGCCGCGCCCTTCGCCGGCACGGTGCTGGCCGATTTCGGCGCCACGGTCATCAAGATCGAGCACCCGCGACTCGGCGACCCGATGCGCGCCTTCGGCACCCCGACCGAATGCGGCGACACCCTCGTCTGGCTGAGCGAGGCCCGCAACAAGCAGTGCATGACGCTCGACCTGCGGCATCCGGAAGGCGCGGCGCTGTTCCGCCGGCTGGTCGCGCAGGTCGATGTGGTGCTGGAGAATTTCCGCCCCGGCACGCTGGAAAAGTGGGACCTCTCGCCGGACAGCCTGCGCGCGATCAACCCACGCCTCGTCGTGCTGCGGGTCAGCGCCTATGGCCAGACCGGGCCAAAGCGCGGCCTGCCCGGCTTCGCCCGCGTGGCGCATGGCTTCGGCGGGCTGAGCTACCTGGCCGGCGAGCCGGACGGCAAGCCGGTGGTGCCCGGCTCGACCTCGCTCGCCGACTACCTCTCCGGCCTCTGGGGGGCGCTCGGCGTCATGCTGGCGCTGCGCGTCGCCGAGCGCAGCGGCCGGGGCCAGGATGTCGATATCGGCCTTTACGAATCCGTCTTCCGCCTGCTCGACGAGACCGCGCCCGCCTATGCCCGGCACGGCGTGGTGCGGGAGCGCATGGGGGCGGATGTGCCGACCGTGGTGCCGCACGGCCATTGGCAGACCGCGGATGGCCGCTGGGTCGCCATCGCCTGCACCAGCGATAAGATCTTCGCGCGGCTGGCCGAGGCCATGGGCAAGCCGGAGCTCGCCGGGCCGGACCGCTTCGCCACCACGGCGCAGCGCATCGCCGCCCGCGGCGAGGTCAACGGCCTGGTCGCCGACTGGGCGGCGGGGCTGGGCATGGAGGCGCTCGGTGCCATCTGCGATGCGGCCGGCGTGCCCTGGGGGCCGATCAACAGCATCGCCGACATCTTCGCCGATCCGCATGTCGCCGCCCGCGGCAACCTGCTGCGCCTGGTCGATCCGCGGGTGGGCGAGCTGGTGCTGCCCGCGCCGGTGCCGCGCCTGACCGAGACGCCGGCCGCGCTGCGCCATGCCGGCCGCGCCCGCGGCGCCGATACCGAGGCGGTGCTGCGGGAGCGGCTCGGCCTCGCCGCCGAGGCGATCGCTGCCCTGCGCCGGGACGGCGCGATCTGAACCGCTTGCCGGCGCGGCGCCCCGGCGCTGCAATGGCGGCATGGACGCACAGGCCGAATACGACAACCGGGCGCGGGTGCCGGAACACCCGGCGATCATCGCGGGCTGGCAGCGCGACGCGGCCGCCTTCCGCGCGGCATGGCGGGAGGCCGAACTCGGCCTGCCCTATGGTCCCGGGGAGCGGGAGCGGCTCGACCTGTTCCGCCCCGGACCCGGCGAGGACTGGCCCACCGCCCTCTTCATCCATGGCGGCTACTGGCAGGCACTGGACCGCAGCTTCTTCTCGCATCTGGCGCGCGGGTTGCTGGCGCGGGGCGTGGCCGTCGCCATTCCCTCCTATGATCTCTGCCCGCAGGTGACGCTGGAGGCGATCATCGGGCAGATGCGCGCGGCGGCGCTGCTGCTGCACCGCCGCACCGGGCGCCGGCTGCTGGCGAGCGGCCATTCCGCCGGTGGCCATCTGACCGCGATGCTGATGGCCACCGACTGGCGCGCCCAGGATGCGCGGCTGCCGGCCGATCTTGTGCCGGCGGGCCTGCCGATCTCGGGCGTCTTCGAGCTCGAGCCGCTATTGCCGACGACGATCGCCGCCGCCCTGCACCTGACGCCGGAGATGGCGCGCGCCTTCTCGCCGCGCTACCTGCCCCCGCCCGGCGGTACCTTGCATGCCGTGGTCGGCAGCGCCGAGAGCGACGAGTTCCGCCGTCAGGCGCGCGACTTCGCCGCCGCCTGGGGCGGGACCTCGGAGGAATTGCCGGCGCGCGATCATTTCACTGTCATCGCCCCGCTCGCCGAGTCGGACAGCTCGCTCGCGCGTCGCGCCGCCGCCATGGCCCTTGCGGTCCGGTGACGATTGAAGCCTAAACTAATCGCCACGTGGACGGAGGGGATGGGCATGGCGATCGGCAGGCGCGCAGTGCTGGGCGTTGCGGCGGCGGGACCCCTGGCGCTGCCGGCGATCCGCGCCCGGGCCCAGGGTGCGAGCGTGAAGATCGGCCTCGTCGCGGTGCAGACCGGGCCGCAGGCGGCGCTCGGCACGCAGCTTCGGGACGGCTTCCTGCAGGGGCTGAAGCATACAGGCGGCAAGCTCGGCGGCCTGCCGGCCGAGGTGGTGATGATCGACGACGAGCTGCGGCCGGAAGTCGCCGTCACCAAGGTGCGGGCGGCGCTGGAGCGCGACAAGGTCGATATCGTCGCCGGCGTCGTCTTCTCGAACATCCTGGCCGCCATCATGCGGCCGGTGACCGAGACAAACACCTTCCTCATCTCGACCAACGCCGGGCCCTCCACCTTCGCCGGGCGCGGCTGCAACCCGTATTTCTTCACCACCTCCTACAACAACGACCAGGTCCATTCCGTCATGGGCCAGGCGGCGACCGACAGCAAATACGGCCGCGTCTTCGTCATGACGCCGAATTACCAGGCCGGGCGCGACGCCGCGGCCGGCTTCAAGAGCCGCTTCAAGGGCGAAGTGGCGGACGAGGTCTATGTCCCGCTCAACCAGCTCGATTTCTCCGCCGAGCTGGCGAAGATCGCGGCAAGCAAGCCGGATGCCATCTTCACCTTCATGCCGGGCGGGCTCGGCGTGAACCTGGTGCGGCAATACCGCCAGGCCGGCCTCGCCAGCATTCCCTTCCTCTCGACCTTCACGGTGGACGAGGCGACGCTGCCGGCGCAGGGCGATGCGGCGGTCGGCTTCTATTCCGCGGCGCCCTGGGCGCCGAACATGGAGAATGCCGCCAACCGGCGCTTCGTCGCGGATTTCGAGGCCGCCCATGGCTATGTGCCCGGCAGCTACGCGGCGCAGAGCTACGACGCCGCCATGCTGCTCGACAGCGCCATCCGCAAGACCGGCGGCAAGCTCGCCGACAAGGACGCGCTGCGCGCGGCGATCCGCGCCGCCGAGTTCCAGTCGGTGCGCGGCAATTTCCGCTTCGGCGCCAACCACTATCCGGTGCAGGATTTCTGGCTCTGCCAGGTGGCGAAGCGGCCGGACGGCAAGTTCCAGACCGAGACGGTGCGCAAGGTGCTGGAGAACGACACCGATCCCTGGGCGGTCGAGTGCCGCATGCGCTGACGGCCACGGCGTGACGACGCAGCTCATGCTGGTGCAGGCGCTGAACGGCCTGCAATTCGGCATCCTTCTCTTCCTCGTCGCGGCCGGCCTCACCCTGGTCTTCGGGGTGATGGATGTCATCAACCTCGCGCATGGCGTGCAGTACATGCTGGGCGCCTATCTCGGCGCCAGCCTCGCCGCGGCGACGGGCAGCTTCTGGCTCGGCCTGCTGCTCGCCCTGCCGGCGACGCTCGCCTGTGGCTTGGCGCTGGAATTCCTCATCTTCCGACATCTCTACGACCGCGACCACCTGGCGCAGGTGCTGGCGACCTTCGGCGTCATCCTCACCCTGAACGAGGCGGTGACGCTGCTCTGGGGCAGCGCACCATTGCAGGTCGCAACCCCAGCGCTGCTGGAGGGCGGCATCACGCTGATGCCCGGGCTGCAATACCCGCTCTATCGCTTGGCGATCCTCGCCGCCGGCCTCGCCACGGCCGGGCTGCTCTGGCTGCTGGTCGAGCATACGCGGGCCGGGGCGCTGGTGCGGGCCGGGGCGAGCAACCGGCCGATGCTGGCGGCGCTCGGCATCGATACCAGTCGGCTCTTCCTGCTGGTCTTCGGCATCGGCGCCATGCTGGCGGGCTTCGCCGGGATGATGGCGGCGCCCATCCTCTCGGTCGAGCCGGGGATGGGCGACACGGTGCTCATCCTAGCCTTCGTCGTCATCGTCATCGGCGGCATCGGCAGCGTGCGCGGCGCCTTCCTCGCGGCGCTGCTGGTCGGACTGGTGGAGACGCTCGGCCGCTCGCTGTTGCCGGAGCTGCTGCGCCTCGTCCTGGCGCCCTCCCCGGCGCGGCAGGCCGGGGCCTCGATCGGCTCCATGCTGGTCTACATCGCCATGGCGCTGATCCTCGCGGTGCGGCCGCGCGGCCTTTTCCCGGCGCGGGCGGGCTAGGCGGGGTGGTCTCGGCGTTGCGCGCCGCGGCGCTGCCGCTCCTCGTCTTCGCCCTGCTGGCGGCGGCGCCGCTCCTCGGCCTAGGCGAGGGCTGGGTGATGACGCTGCTGGCGCGCGGCATGATCCTCGGCCTCGCTGCCCTCTCGCTCTGGCTCGTCGTCGGCGGCGCCGGGCTGGTCAGCCTCGGCCATGCCGCCATGCTCGGCATCGGCGCCTATGCAGTGGTGGCGCTCGACGATGCGCGGGTGACGGAGGCGCTGGTCGTCGCGCCGGTCGCCATCGGCGGCGCGGCGCTCTTCGCGCTGCTCACCGGCGCGGTCGCGCTGCGCACGGCCGGCGTGCCTTTCATCATGATCACCCTGGCCTTCGGGCAGATGGCCTTCTTCACCGCCGCCTCCCTCGCCGGCTATGGCGGCGATGACGGCTACACGCTCTATGGCCGCAGCACCCTCGCCGGCACGCGCTGGCTGGAGAGCCGGCTGGGCTTCCACTATCTCTGCCTCGCCCTGCTGGCCGGCGCCTACTTGGCCTGCCGCATGCTGCTGGCCTCGCGCTTTGGGCGGGTGCTGCGGGCGGCGCGGGAGAACCCGCTGCGCGTGCAGGCGGTCGGGCTCTCGCCCTACCCCTATCGCCTTCTCGCTTATGGCATCGCCGGCGGCATGGCCGGGCTCGCCGGCTTCCTGCTGGCGAATGCGACGGAGTTCGTCGCCCCTTCCTTCCTCGCCTGGCAGCGCTCGGGCGAGCTGCTGTTCATGGTGATCCTCGGCGGTCTCGGCAGCCCCTTCGGCGCGGTGCTCGGCACGCTCGCCCTGCTGCTGCTGGAGGAATGGCTCGGGCATCTGACGACGCATTGGCGGCTGCTGCTCGGCCCGCTGCTGGTGCTCGCCGTGCTGTTCCTGCGCGGCGGGCTGGTCGGGTTGCCGGCGCAACTCGCCGGGATGCGCCGCCGTGGCTGAGCCGGTGCTGCGCCTCGACGGGCTGCGCAAGCGCTTCGGCGGGCTGACGGTGACGGTTGATGTTTCGCTCGATGTGATGCCGGGCGAGATCCATGCCGTCATCGGCCCGAACGGTGCCGGCAAGACGACGCTGATCCACCAGATCAGCGGCACCCTGCGGCCGGATGCCGGCCGGGTGCTCTTCGCCGGCCAGGATGTCACAGCGCTGCCGCTGGCCCGCCGGGCGCGGCTCGGCCTGGCGCGCAGCTTCCAGATCACCTCCGTGCTGCCCGGCTTCTCGGCGCTCGAGAATGTCGCGCTCGCCGTGCAGGCGCGCAGCGGCTCCTCCTTCCGCTTCCTGCGGCCGGCGGCGGGCGAGGCGGCGCTGAACGAGGTGGCGATGGCGGCGCTGGCGCGGACCGGCCTCGCCGGGCGCGCGGCGGTGCCGGCGGCGGCGCTCTCGCATGGCGAGCGGCGGCAGCTCGAGCTCGCCATCGCGCTGGCGATGGAGCCGCGGCTGCTGCTGCTCGACGAGCCGCTGGCCGGCACTGGGCCGGAGGAGGCCGAGCGCCTCATCGCCCTGCTGCAGGGGCTGCGCGGGCGCTACGCCATCCTGCTGGTGGAGCACGACATGCCGGCGGTCTTCACCCTCGCCGACCGCATCTCCGTGCTGGTGCAGGGGCGGCTGCTGGCGAGCGGCGCGCCGGCGGCGATTCGAGCCGATCCGGCGGTCCGCGACGCCTATCTGGGCGAGGACGAGGCGGCCTGATGCTGCGGGTCGAGGATCTCCGCGCCGGCTATGGCAGCAGCCAGGTGCTCGGCGGCATCGGCTTCGCCATCGGTGCCGGCGAGGTCGTCACCCTGCTCGGCCGCAACGGCATGGGCAAGACGACGACGGTGCGCGCCATCATGGGGCTGCTGCCGGCCTGCGGCGGGCAGCTGCAGGGCGGCCGCGTGCTGTTCGCGGGGCAGGACCTCGCCGGCCAGCCGCCGCATCGGGTAGCGCGGCAGGGCATCGGCCTGGTGCCGGAGGGGCGCCAGGTCTTCCCAACGCTGAGCGTCGAGGAGAATCTGACCGCGACGGCCGCCAACCGCGCCGGCGGCACGCCGCGCTGGACCCTGCCGGCGGTCTACCGGCTCTTCCCCCGCCTTGCCGAGCGGCAGCGCAACCTCGGCGCGCAGCTCTCGGGCGGCGAGCAGCAGATGCTGGCGATCGGCCGGGCGCTGATGACCAATCCGCGGCTGCTCATCCTCGACGAGGCGACGGAGGGGCTGGCGCCGCTGATCCGCGCCGAGATCTGGGCGGTGCTGGCGCGGCTGAAGCAGGAGGGCCAGGCGATCCTGCTAATCGACAAGACGCTCTCCGCCGTCATGCGCCTCGCCGACCGGCATGTGGTGATCGAGAAGGGGCAGGTCGCCTGGAGCGGCAGCACCGAGGCCCTGGCGGCGGCCCCGGAGCTGCGCGAGACTTACCTGCATGTCTGAGGAAGGGACAGCAGCATGACAGCGGAGACCGCAGGCATCACCCGCGCCGGCACCGGCTTCGACGGCGCGGAGGGCACGGTCTGGAATATCCTCGGCCAGACCTACTATCCGAAGCAATCGACCGGCGACAGCTTCGCCTTCGAGGCGGTGAGCCCGCCCGGCACCTTCGTGCCGCCGCACATCCATCCCACGCAGGACGAGTACATCCTGATGCTGGAGGGGACCTGGAAGCTGATCCTCGATGGGCAGACGCACCACGCCTCGGCCGGCGACCTGGTGCGCATGCCGCGCGGCATCATGCATGGCTATTTCAACGAGAGCGGGGCGCCGGCCCGCGCCTTCTTCTGGGTGACTCCGGCCCGCAAGCTGCACGACCTGTTCCGGTCGCTGCATGACCTCACCGATGTGGAGGAGGTGGTGCGGCTCTCCGCGGCGCATGAGGTGGACTTCCTCCCCCCGCCGGGATGAGCGGGCAGGGCGCCCTACCAGGTTGCGAGAGGATCTCCTGCCAGCGGCAGGAATGAATGCTTCATTCATGCCGAGCGCCCGAATGGGCGCCGCGGCTTGTGCCGCGTAGCCAAGGGTTGCAGAGCAACCCGCCCGGCGATTGAGGGGCCGTTGATGGATCACCATCAACGGCGCGACTGATATCACAGCGGCAGGGCGAAGCCGGCGAGCTGGGCATAGCCGCGGACGATCGCCGCGACATCCTCGGGCGGGATCACCTCCTCGATCCGCCCGAAGCCATCCGGTGCCAGCTCGCCGAAGACGTCGATCACCCGTTCCGGCCCGCCCTTGCGGTTGCTGGCGCAGATCGCCGCGGTCTTCGGCAGCCGCTCCGCCTCATAGGCCTTCAGCGCCTGCTCGGCCGGCTGCGCCGCCAGCGCATCGGCCAGCGCCCGCGCATCCAGCACTGCCTGCGAGGCGCCGTTGGAGCCGACCGGATACATCGCATGCGCCGCGTCGCCGAGCAGCGTCACCCGCCCCTCGCTCCACCAGGGCAGCGGGTCGCGGTCGCACATCGGGTATTCCAGCCGCTGCGGCGAGGCGCGGACCAGCGCCTCGACATCAAGGAAGGGCAACTTCAGCCGCTGCGCCAGCGGCAGCACGTCCTCAAGCCGGCCGGGCCGCGACCAATCCTCGCGCTGCGGCGGCGGCCTCTCGCCTGTCGCCAGGCGGGAATAGACCACCCAGTTGGTCAGCCGGCGATCCGGCCTGCTGCCGGGGCCGACGGGATAGAAGACGAATTTGGTCTTCAGGTCGCCGGCGATGAACATCACGTCGCCGGTTTCATAGGCCGGCCAGTCCAGTGCGCCGCGCCACATCATCACGCCCTGCCAGCGGATGCCGGCATCGGCCGGGTGCAGCATCGCCCGCAGCGCCGAATGGATGCCGTCGGCGCCGACCAGCACCTCGCCGCGGAGCGTCTCGTGGCCCGTCCCCGTGGCGAAGCGCGCGGTGACGCCCGCGGCATCCTGCTCGACGGCAGCGAGGCGATGCCCGGTGCGCAGCGCGCCCGCCGGCAGCCTGGCCTCGACGGCGCGCCAGAGCATCCCGTGCAGCCTTCCGCGATGGGTGGAGAATTGCGGCAGCGCATGCCCGGCATAGGTGCCGCGCGCCTCCTGCCACAGGGTCTGGCCAAGATGGTTGAGGTAGCGCAGCTCGCGCGTGCGGATGGCGATGCGGTCGAGCTCCGGCAGCAGGCCGAGCGCCTCCCACTCCGCGACGCAATGCGGCAGGTTGTTGATGCCGACGCCGAGCTCCCGCACCTCCGGCGCCGCCTCCAGCACCGTGCAGGCGATGCCGCGCTGCTGCAGCATCAGGGCAAGGGTGAGGCCGCCGATCCCGCCGCCGGCGATCAGGACATGCATGCGCATCCTCCGCATCCCGGTTGCCGCCGGGACGCGCGAGCGCCCGGCAGGCTCGATCCTGCCCCTATTCGGCGGCGCGCGGGAGAGGGGAGAGCGGGGCGTGACGGCGCGGCCGCGCCTTCAGCCGCAGCTCGCGCAGCTCCTCCTGTTCCTTCGCGGCGTTGCGCAGCAGCGCGTCCTTGCCCCAGCCATATTGCACCGGGCAGGCAATGTCGGCGACGCCGCACTGCGCCGCAGCGCGGAGGGTGAAGGCCGGGTCGGTCAGGTGCGGCCGGGCCAGCGCCACCAGATCGGCGCGGCCAGCGGCGAGGATGGTGTTCACCTGGTCGGCGCTGGTGATGTTGCCGACGCACATGGTGGCGATGCCCGCCTCCTGCCGGATCATGTCGGACCAGGGCACCTGGAACATGCGACCATAGACCGGCGCGGCATCCTGCACGGTCTGGCCGGTCGAGACGTCGATCAGGTCGCAGCCCGCCGCGGCGAAGGCGCGGGCGATGGCGAGCGTATCAGCATCCGTGATGCCGCCATCCGCCCAGTCGGTGGCGGAGAGGCGCACCGAGAGGGGCCGGTCCGCCGGCCAGGCCTCGCGCAGCGCCCGGAACAGCTCGAGCGGGAAGCGCAGCCGGTTCTCCACCGGGCCGCCATACTCATCCCGGCGGCGATTGGTCAGCGGCGAGAGGAAGCTCGCCAGCAGATAGCCATGGGCGCAGTGCAGCTCCAGCATGTCGAAGCCCGCCCGCGCGCCGCGCCTGGCGGCGGCGACGAAATCCGCGATGACCGCATCCATGTCGGCGCGGCTCATCTCGCGCGGCACCTGGCTGTCTGGGTAGTAGGGCAGGGGGCTGGCAGAGAGGATCGGCCAGGCGCCCTCGGCCAGCGGCCGGTCCATGCCCTCCCACATCAGCCGCGTCGCGCCCTTGCGGCCGGCATGGCCGAGCTGCAGCGCCATCCGCACCGGGCCCTGCGCATGCACCAGCCGCAGGATGCGCGCCCAGGCCACCTCCTGCGCGTCGTTCCACAGCCCGGCGCAGCCCGGGGTGATGCGGGCGGTGGGCGAGACGCAGGTCATCTCGGTGAAGATCAGCCCGGCGCCGCCGGCGGCGCGGGCGCCGTAATGCATCAGGTGGAAGTCACCCGGCAAGCCTTCCTCGGCCGAGTACATGCACATGGGCGAGACGACGACGCGATTGGCGAGCTCCATGCCGCGCAGCCGTAAGGGCTGGAACATCGGCGGCTTCGCCGGGTCGCCACCCGCTTCCGCCGCGAAGGCCGCCTGGGTCTCGGCGACGAAATCCGGCGCGCGCAGCGCCAGGTTGTCCCAGGTGATCGCCTTGCTGCGGGTCATCAGCCCGAAGGCGAAGCGCACCGGCTGCATGCGCCAGAAGCGCCGCACATGCTCGAACCAGACCAGCGAGACATCGGCGGCGTGCTGGGTCTTCTCCACCTCCTCGCGCCGTTCTGCCTCGAAGCGGGCGAGGCTCTCCGCCACGCCGCCCCCGTCGCGGAAGGCGCGGTGCAGCGCGATCGCATCCTCCATGGCGAGTTTGGTGCCGCTGCCGATGGAGAAATGCGCGCTGGCCTTGGCGTCGCCGAGCAGCACGAGGTTGCCGCGCACCCAGCGGCCGCAGCGGATCTGCGGGAATTGCCGCCAGTGGGAGCGGTTCGTCAGCAGGCGGTGGCCCTGCAATTCCTCGGCGAAGACCCCTTCCAGGAAGCGGGCGCTTGCCGCCTCGTCCATGGAATCGAGCCCGGCACGGGCGAAGGTTTCGGGGTCCGTCTCCAGAACCCAGGTGCTGGCGCCCGGGGCGTACTGGTAGCAATGGGCGATGAAGATGCCCTCCGGCCGCTCCTTGAAGAAGAAGGTGAAGGCGTCGAAGGGACGGGTCGAGCCCATCCAGGCGAAGCGGTTGGGGCGGAGGCCGGTCTCCGGCCGGAAGTCCGCGGCGAAGCGGTGGCGGATCGGGCTGTTGATGCCGTCCGCCGCGACGACGAGGTCGGCCTCGGGGAAATCCTCCGGCCGCGCCTCCACCCCGAAGCGCAGCTCGACGCCGAGACCGCGGGCGCGATCCTGCAGCAGGCGCAGCAGCGTGGTGCGGGCGCTGCCGCAGAAGCCGTTGCCGCCGATCCGGTGCACCGCGCCGCGGGCATGGATCTCGACATCGTCCCAATAGGCGAAGCTGTCGGTGATGGCGCGATAGCTCGGCGGATCGGCGGCGGCGAAGGCGTCCAACGTCGCATCGCTGAACACCACGCCGAAGCCGAAGCTGTCCTCGGGCCGGTTCCGCTCCACCACCGTGATGCGAGCCCCGAGATGGTCGCGCTGCATGAGGATGGCGAAATAGAGCCCGGCGGGTCCCCCGCCGATGATCGCAATGCGCATCGGGTCGCCTCCTGCTGTCGGATATTTTAGGCTTCAAGCATTCGTGCGGCAACCGCAATCCGGCATTGCGGGCCGGCGACGGGATGTTTTAGGCTTCAAGCATCGAGGAGAGGGCATGGACGCCTTGCCGCATCCTGGACCGCATCCTGGCCGGGCACCGGAGGCCGCGTCGCCGCTCGCGGCGCGGCGCGCGCTGGTCACCGGCGGCGGCAGCGGCATCGGCCTCGCCTGCGCCCGGGCGCTGACCGAGGCCGGCGCCACGGTGACGCTGCTCGGCCGGCGCGAGGCGATGCTGCGGGAGGCGGTGGCGGCGGGTGCGGCGCAGCAGGCCATCGCCGCCGACATCACCGGCCCGTTGCCGGACCTGCCGCCCTGCGACATCCTGGTGCACGCCGCCGGCGCCGCCGAGAGCGCGCCCTTCCTTGAGAGCGACGACGCACTCTGGCAGCGCATGCTCGCGGTCAACCTGCTCGGCGCCGCCGCGGTGATGCGCGCGGTGCTGCCCGGCATGCTGGCGGCGGGGGAGGGGCGCATCATCGCCGTCGCCTCCACCGCGGCGCTGAAGGGCTATCGCTATGTCGCGGCCTATGCGGCGGCGAAGCACGGGCTGCTCGGCCTAGTGCGGGCACTGGCGCTGGAAGTAGCGGGGCGCGACGTGACGGTGAACGCCCTCTGCCCCGGCTTCACCGAGACACCGCTGCTCGATGCCAGCATCGGCACCATCACCCGCCGGACCGGGCGTGATGCGGCGGCGGCGCGCGCCAGCCTCGCCCGCCACAACCCGCAGGGGCGGCTGGTGCGGCCGGAGGAGGTGGCAGCCGCCGCACTGTTCCTCTGCCTGCCCGGCGCCGCGGCGGTCAACGGCGCCGCCATCCCGATCGCCGGAGGCGAGGTCTGATGCCCGACGACCTCACCCGGCATGTCGATGCCGAGACGGCGCTGGCCGGCGCGCCGCCCGGCCACAAGGACGAGCTGCGGCTCTGGCTGCGGCTGCTGACCTGCACCACTCTGATCGAGGCGGAGATCCGCCGCCGGCTGCGGCGGGAGTTCGACACCACCCTGCCGCGCTTCGACCTGCTGGCGCAGCTCGAGCGGGCGCCGGGCGGGCTGACGCTCGGCGAGGTCTCGCGCCGGATGATGGTCAGCAACGGCAATGTCACCGGCCTCGCCGCCCGGCTGGAGGAGGAGGGGCTGATCGAGCGGCGGGTGAGTCCGACCGACCGGCGCGCCCAGACCCTGCGCCTGACCGCGCGCGGCCGCCGCGAATTCGCCCGGCAGTCGCGGGTGCATGAGGACTGGATCGCCGAATTGCTGACCGGCCTCGCCCCGGCGGAGCGCGCCGCGCTGCATGCCCTGCTCGGTCGCGCCAAGGCGAGCGTGCGGGCCGGGCTGGAGGGGGAGGAGGCATGAGCATCGCCGGTCATCATGCCGAGCATTTTCGGCTCAGCGTCGAGGATGCGGTCGCGGTCATCACCCTGGACCGGCCGGAGCGCAAGAACCCGCTGACCTTCGAGAGCTATGCCGAGCTCGCCGGGCTGTTCCGCAAGGCGGCGCAGGATGAGGCGGTGCGGGTCTTCACCATCGCCGGGGCGGGCGGGAATTTCTGCTCGGGCGGCGATGTGCACGAGATCATCGGCCCGCTGCTCGAGCGGGACACCAGGGGGCTGATGCAGTTCACCGCCATGACCGGGGAGCTGGTCAAGGCGATGCGCGCCTGCCCGCAGCCGATCATCGCCGCGGTCGATGGCGTCGCGGCGGGAGCGGGCGCCATCATCGCCATGGCGGCGGATCTGCGGCTGGCGACGCCGCGGGCGAGGACCGCCTTCCTCTTCAACCGCGTCGGCCTCGCCGGCTGCGACATGGGGGCCTGCGCCATTCTGCCGCGGATCATCGGCCAGGGGCGGGCCAGCGAGCTGCTCTATCTCGGCCGGGCGATGAGCGCCGAGGAGGGGCTGGCCTGGGGCTTCTTCAACGCGCTGCACCCGCCGGACGCGCTGGCCGACGCCGCGGCGGCACTGGCGCGGGAGCTCGCCGAGGGCCCCGGCTTCGCCCATGCCATGACCAAGCGGATGCTGCAGATGGAATGGGCCATGTCGGTCGAGCAGGCGATCGAGGCCGAGGCGGTGGCCCAGGCGCTCTGCATGACGACAGGCGATTTCCGCCGCGCCTACGAAGGGTTCGTGGCCAAGCGACGGCCAGAGTTCAAGGGCGATTAGGAACACCCTTCGGGGGAGGGGAGGCAGGTCACGCGGCGCAACCGGCTGGAGGCGGCGATGGATGGCATGGGCTTCGATACCGGGGTGCCGAGCGCGCATCTCGACAGCTTCGCGCGCGACAACCTGCCGCCGCGGGCGCAGTGGCCGGAGCTGCGCTTCACCCTGCCGCAGCTTCGCTATCCGGCGCGGCTGAACTGCGCGACCGAGCTGCTCGACCGCAACTTGGTCGCGCGCGGCGACCATCCGGCCGTGGTCACGCCGACCGAGACGCTCACCTATCGCCAGCTTGCCGAGCGGGTGAACCGCATCGCGCATGTGCTGGTGCACCGGCAGGGCCTGGTGCCCGGCAACCGCGTGCTGCTGCGCGGCGCCAACACCGCCTGGATGGTCGCCGCCTATTTCGCCGTGCTGAAGGCGGGCGGGGTGGTGGTCGCCACCATGCCGCTGCTGCGGGCGAAGGAGATCGGCCAGATGCTGCGCAAGGCGCGCATCAGCCACGCCCTCTGCGATGCCCGGCTGCTGGAAGAGCTGCAACGGGCAGCGGCGGAGGCGCCGGACCTGCGCCATCTCACCTGCTGGGGGAATGGCGCGCTGGAATCCCTCTGCGCCGCCGCGCCACCGGATTTCTCAGCCTGCGACACGGCGGCCGAGGATGTCTGCCTGATCGGCTTCACCTCCGGCACCACCGGCGAGCCCAAGGGCACCATGCATTTCCACCGCGACATGCTCGCGGTCTGCGACAGCTACGGGCAGGAGGTGCTGCGGCCGCGGCCGGAGGATGTCTTCATCGGTTCGCCGCCGCTCGCTTTCACTTTCGGCCTCGGCGGGCTGGTGCTGTTTCCCTTCCGCATCGGCGCCACCACGGTGCTGCTGGAGAAGGCGGGGCCGGAGGAACTGCTGCCGGCCATTGCCCGCCACCGCGCGACGGTCTGTTTCACCGCGCCCACCGCCTGGCGCGCCATGGCGCCGGCCGCGGCGGCGCATGACCTCGCCTCGTTGCGGCGCTGCGTCTCGGCCGGGGAGGCGCTGCCGAAGCCGGTCTTCGAAGCCTGGCAGCGCGCGACGGGCCTTTCCATCATGGAGGGCATCGGCGCCACCGAGATGCTGCACATCTTCATCGGCGCCCCGGAGGAGACGCTGCGGCCCGGCGCCACCGGCCTGCCGGTGCCGGGCTACGAGGCGAAGGTGATCGGCCCGGAGGGCGAGGAGGTGCCGCGCGGCACGCCCGGTCGGCTCGCGGTGCGCGGCCCGACCGGCTGCCGCTACCTCGCCGATCCGCGGCAGGCGCAGTATGTCGAGCGCGGCTGGAACATCACTGGCGACACCTACATCCAGGACGAGGACGGCTATTTCTGGTACCAGGCGCGCAGCGACGACATGATCGTCTCGGCCGGCTACAACATCGCCGGGCCGGAGGTGGAGGCGGCGCTGCTCGCGCATCCGGCGGTGCGGGAATGCGGCGTGGTTGGCGCGCCGGATGCCGAGCGCGGGACGATCGTGAAGGCCTATGTGGTGCTGCAGCCGGGCCTGGCCAGCGATGCCGCCCTCGTCCGCGCCTTGCAGGAGCATGTGAAAGCGGTGATCGCGCCCTACAAATATCCCCGCGCCGTGGAATTCGTCGCCGCCCTGCCGCGCACCGGCACCGGTAAGCTGCAGCGCTTCGCCCTGCGCGCCCAGGCGGCGATGGAAGGTGCGGCGTGACCCTCCGTCGGTTGCAACCGCCGGACTGGCCCGTGCCGAAGGGCTATGCCAACGGCATGGAGGGGCAGGGCCGCGTGGTGCTGGTCGGCGGCCAGGTGGGATGGGATGCGGAGGGACGCTTCCCAACCGGCCTCGTCGCCCAGGTGGAGCAGGCGCTGCGCAACATCCTCGCCGTGCTGGCCGAGGCGGGCGGGCGGGCGGAGCATATCGGCCGCCTCACCTGGTACGTGACGGACATCGCCGAGTACCGCGACAGCCTCGCCGCTCTCGGCCCCGCCTATCGCGGCGTGATGGGCCGGCATTTCCCCGCCATGACGCTGGTGCAGGTGGCGGCGCTGGTCGAGCCGGAGGCGCGGGTCGAGATCGAGGCGACGGCGATCCTGCCGGATTGAACCGCTTCAGCGCGGAGCTTTGATCTGCGTGCGCACGGACCAGAGCTCGGGGAAGAAGCGACGCTCCAGCGCCGCCTGCAGATAGGCGACGCCGCTCGACCCGCCGGTGCCGGGACGGCGGCCGATGATGCGCTCCACCACCTGCCGGTGGCGGAAGCGCCAGGTCTGGAAGGCGTCGTCGAGATCGACCAGCTCCTCGGCCAGCTCGTAGAGGTCGAAATGCGCAGCCGCCTGTTCGTAGACCTCGGCCCAGGCGGCGGCGACGCCGGCATCGGGCGCATGCGGCTGCGCCACGTCGCGCGCCAGCACCGCCTGCGGCACCGGCAGGCCGCGGCGGGCCAGCAGCCGCAGCGCCTCGTCATAGAGGGAAGGGGCCCGCAGCGCGGCCTCGAGCGGCGCCAGCAGCTCCGGCCGGTGGCGATGCGGCTGCAGCATGAAGGGATCGCGCGCGCCGAGTTGCAGCTCCAGCAGCCGGTACTGCCAGGACTGGAAGCCGGAGGAGCTGCCGAGGCTGTCGCGGAAGGCCAAGTAGTCATGCGGCGTCATGGTGGTCAGCACGTCCCAGGCGCCGATGAGCTGCGCCTGCACCCGGGCGATGCGGGCGAAGGCCTTGAAGGCCGGGCGCAGCGCGTCCTGCCGCAGGCAGTCCATCACCAGCGCCAGCTCATGGCCGAAGAGCTTCATCCATAGCTCCTGCACCTGGTGGATGATGATGAACAGCGTCTCGTCATGCCGGCCGGAGAGCGGCGCCTGGGCGGAGAGCAGCCGGTCGAGCTGCAGGTAGTCACCATAGCTCATGCGGCGGCTGAAATCGGTCTCGACGCCTTCGACCACGGCAACCCTCCTTGCGGGTCTATGGTTCAAGCTTAAACGAACAGGCGAGGGGAAAACCATGCTGGACCTGCGCGCGCATTTTTCCCGCTTCCTCGGCGCCGAACCGGAGCGGCTGCATGTCGCCGCGCACAGCCACCATCCCTGGCCCGACGTAACGCGTGAAGCGCAGCTCGCCGCCTGGGACGATGCGGCCCGCTTGCAGGACGATAAGTGGGAGCATGTGCTCGGCCCGATCTGGCAGGCGGCGCAGCGGCATATCGCGCGGCACCTGGCGCTGTCCGATCCGACGACCATCGCCTTTGCGCCCAATACGCATGAATTCGTGCTGCGCCTGCTCTCCTCCCTGCCGGCGCGTCGCCCGCCGCGCCTGCTGACCACGGATGGCGAGTTCCACAGCCTCGCCCGCCAGCTCGCGCGGCTGGAGGAGGAGGGGCTGGTCACCGTCACCCGCATCCCGAGCGAGCCCGGCCCGGACTGCCTGCCGCGCCTGGTCGAGACGGCGCCGCAGGGCTTCGACCTGATCTGGAGCAGCGAGGTCTTCTTCCACAGCGGCTATGCCCAGGAGGGGTTCGCGGCGCTGGCCGCGGCGGCGGGCGAGGCGGTGCTGGTGATCGATGGCTACCACGCCTTCCTGGCGAAGCCGGTCGATCTCGCCAGCCTCGCCGACCGCGCCTTCTACCTCGCCGGCGGCTACAAATACGCCATGGCGGGCGAGGGCGCCTGCTTCCTGCACGCCCCGCCCGGCTGGCTGCCGCGGCCGCGCGTCACCGGCTGGTTCGCCGGCTTCGGCGCCCTGGCCGGGGGCGGCGATGGCGTTGGCTATGCGGCGGATGGCTGGCGCTTCATGGGCGCCACCTTCGACCCTTCCGGCCTGTACCGGCTGAATGCGGCCATGGACTGGCTGGCCGGGCTCGGCCTCGATGCCGGCGCCATCCATGCCCATAGCCATGCCTTGCAGGCGCGCTTCGTCGCCGGTCTGCCCGGCACCGGGCTCGATCCGGCGCGGCTGGTGGTGCCGCTCGCCGAGCGCCGACGCGGCAATTTCCTCGCCTTCGACCTGGAGGAAGCCGAGGCCTGGCAGGCACGGCTCGCCGCCGCCGGGATCGTCACCGACCGGCGCGGCCGCCGCCTGCGCTTCGGCTTCGGCCTCTATCACACCGAGGCGGAAGTGGACCGCCTGCTGACCCGGCTGCGCTCCCTATAGACGCTGGACCGCGGCGCCGGGACGGCCCAGCCTGCATCCTGCATCGAAGGGGGGAGGGTCGCATGCGTCTCGGTGTCATGCTGCCGCTGGTCGATATCGGCGGCGAGCCCAATGCGGTCCGCGACCTCGCCGGGGCGACGGAGGAATTCGGCTACAGCAATCTCGGCCTGCCGGACCATGTGCTCGGGGTGAATGCCGCCTCGCGGCCCGATTGGGGCGACCGCAACACCTCGGCCGACCTGTTCCACGACCCCTTCGTCTGCTTCGGCTTCCTCGCCGGGTTCTGCCGGCCGGAGACCGAATTCTCGACCCAGGTGCTGATCCTGGCGCAGCGCCAGGCGGTGCTGGTCGCCAAGCAGGCGGCGAGCCTCGACGTGCTCTGCGGCGGGCGGTTCCGCCTCGGTGTCGGCGTCGGGTGGAATCCTGTCGAGTTCACCGGGCTGAACGAGAATTTCGCCAATCGCGGCCGCCGCTCGGCCGAGCAGGTGGAGGTGATGCAGCGCCTCTGGGCGGAGCCGCATGTCAGCTTCGCCGGGCGCTGGCACCGCATCGAGGATGCGGGCATCAACCCGCTGCCGGTGCATCGCCGCATCCCGGTCTGGTTCGGCGGCCATGTCGAGCAGACGCTGGAGCGCATCGCCCGGCTCGGCGACGGATGGATCATGAATGTCTACCCGCCCGGCGCCGCGATCGAGGGAGAACTCGCCCGGCTGCGCGGCCTGACGGAGGCGGCAGGGCGCGACCCGGCCGCGGTCGGGCTCGAGGTCTGGATCTCGCCCGGCAGCGGCGACGCGGCCGCCTGGCGCGAGGAGGCGCGCTACTGGAAGCGCCTCGGCGCGACGCATCTGACGCTGACCACCACCTTCAACCGCCGCCACCACCGCCGTATCCCCGGCCGCAGCGCCGCCGAGCACCTGGCGGCGATGCGCCAATTCCGCGACGCCGTGGCGGATGTCCTGTAGCGGCACCGCCGCGCCGATCCAGTCGCCTCCCGTTGCCCTGCCGCGGCTTCGCCGCGGCAGGCTGTGGCGAATCTTCGACCAGGAGCGCATCCCGGGGCCCCCGCGACGCCGCGCAGCGGTGTCGTGGGGATTTCTTAGCCTGGCTTCGCCCCGGATCGGGCGATCAGCCCGGCGACGCGCGGCAGCTCTTCGGCCAGGAAGCCGCGCAGCGCCGGCGCATCCATCTGCGGCCAGAGCACGGTGGCGGTGCCGTCGAAGAATTCCTGCACCCGCGGCTCGGCCATCGCCGCCCGCAGTGCCGCGGCGAGGCGGGCAATGGCAGGCTCCGGGCTGCGGCCAGCGACGAAGAGCGCCGCCCAGGGCAGCGCCTCGGCCCCAGGCAGCCCGGCCTCGGCGACGGTCGGCACCTCGGGCGCCAGCCGCACCCTCTGCGCGTCGGTCACCGCCAGGGCCCGCAGCCGTCCCTCCCGCACATGCGCCATGCTGGTCAGCGGATAGTCCCACATGACCTCCACCCGGCCGCTGATGACGTCGTTCAGCGCCTGGGTGCCATTGGCATAGGGGGCGTGCACCAGCCGGGTGCCGGTCGCCTGCATCAGCCCCTCCGCCGCGAGATGCGGCGAGGTGCCAACGCCGGGCGAGGCATAGGTCAGCCCCTCCGGCCGCGCCCGCGCCGCCGCCACCAGCTCGGCCAGGTTGCGCCAGGGCTGCTGCGGCCCGGTGACGATGAGATGCGGCGAGGCGGCGATGCCGTGCACCGGAGCCAGGTCACGCAGCGGGTCGTAACGAAGGTTGCGCAGCATGGCCGGCGCCGCGGCGATCGGCCCCTGGCTGCCATAGAGCAGGGTGTGGCCATCCGGCGCGCTGCGCGCCACGGCCTCGGCGCCGATGGTACCGCCGGCGCCGGGCCGGTTCTCCACCACCACCGGTTGGCCGAGATG
The DNA here is from genome assembly GCF_013112485.1 of Roseicella sp. DB1501. Classification (GTDB taxonomy): domain Bacteria; phylum Pseudomonadota; class Alphaproteobacteria; order Acetobacterales; family Acetobacteraceae; genus Paracraurococcus. The sequence goes on along the minus strand of NZ_JABFHG010000007.1, from coordinate 161,607 downwards.
GTCGCCCATGCGCTGCGCCAGCATCCGGGCGCTGGTATCGGTGATTCCGCCGGCGGCGAAAGGGACGATCCAGGTGAGCGGGCGGGCCGGGAAGCCGGGATCGGCCCGGGCGGCGCCGGCCAGCAGGGCAGGGACGGCGAGCAGGCGACGACGCGTGGTCCCGGGCATGGCGGTCTCCTCCCGAGCGTGGATCCTTCAGCGCGGCGCCAGCGGCCCGGCCATCAGCCGGCCCGCGAGGCGTAAAGGGCGGTCTCGAAGCCGGCGAAGAGGTCGAGCACCGCAGGGTCGGCGAAGGGCAGGATCTGCGTCAGCAGCAGCCCGGCGAGGCCGCGCCGCGGATCGAGCCAGAACCAGGTATTGCCGAGCCCGGCCCAGGCCAGGCCGCCGGCGGCGCGGCGGCCGGGGATGTCGGTCTCGTTGATGAGGAAGCCGAGCCCCCAGCGGCAGACCGTGCCGGGGAAGGGATCGCAGTCGCGGGAGATCGCCGGCAGCACGCTGCGCAGCGGCTGGAAGGCGAGGGTGCCGATCTGGTTGCGGCCCATCTCGGCCACCGTCTCCGGCCGCAGCACCTGCGCGCCGTCCAGCCGGCCGCCGCCGAGCAGCATGCGCAGGAAGCGGAGATAGTCCGGTCCGGTGGAGAGCAGCCCGCCGCCGCCGCCGAAGAACTCCGGCGCCTCCGGCAGGGCGAAGTCGATCGGCGTGAGCCGGCCATCCTCGCCGCGCTGATGCGTCCCGGCGCGGCGGGCGCGCTGGGCTGGTCCGGGGACGAAGCCGCTGTCCTGCATGCCGAGAGGCTCCAGGATGCGGGCGAAGACGTAGCGTTCCAGCCGCTCACCGCTCGCCGCCTCCACCGCGCGGCCGACCCAGTCGGTGGCGATGCTGTATTCCCAGCGCTCCCCCGGCTCGCGCACCAGAGGCGCCTCCAGCGAGACCAACCTGCCGCTGCGCGGCGCCGGCAGGCCGGTCGCCTCCATGTAGCGGCCGATATCGGCGTTCCAGGTGTTGTAGGCGAAGCCGGCGGTGTGGGTGAGGAGATGGCGCAGCGTGATCGGCCGGCGCGCCGGCCGCAGGCACGGCGTGCCGTCAGGGGCGAAGCCCTCCAGCACCTGCGGCGCGGCGAGGCCGGGCAGCAGCGGGCCGAGCGGGGCATCGAGCGAGAGCCGCCCCTCCTCGACGAGCTGCATGGCGGCGACCGAGGTCACCGCCTTGGTCATGGAGGCGACCCAGAACACCGTGTCCGGCGTCATCGGCGTCGGGCCGGCGAGACTGCGGCGGCCGAAGGCGCCCTCGTAGATCGGGCCGTCACGGTCGGCGGCGAGGGCGACGACACCCGGCACCGCGCCGCTCTCCACCGCCTGGCGCAGCACCTGATCGATCGCGGCGGTCGTGGTCATCGGCGCCGCCTCAGGCGAGGACGAGGTCAGGATAGCCCTTGTCGGCCACCGCGTCGCACCAGGCGCGGTATTCCGGGGCGCTGCCGCTGTAGCGGGCGATGATGCGGGTCTGCTTGCCCTCGACATTGCTGTTGATGCCGGTCATCCAGCTATCCACCTCGGTCGAGAGCAGCCCGGCGCCGACCAGCTTCACATGGTCCGTCCAGGCCTGCACCGCCTCCGGCCGTGCCTCGGCGAAGGTGAGGCCCTTCTCCTGCATGAAGCGCAGCAGCCGCGTCACCCAGTCCACGTTGTACTCGATGCTGCGCGGGATGTTGCCGAGCGCGGTATGCGGGCCCATCAGCATGAGCATGTTGGGGAAGCCCTCGACCATCATGCCCATGAAGGTCTCCGGCCCATGCGCCCAGCGATCCTTCAGCCGCTTCCCGTCGCAGCCCCGGATGTCGATGCGGTCGAAGGCGCCGGTGATGGCGTCGAAGCCGGTGGCGTAGATGATGATGTCGAAGGGATACTCGGCCTCGCTGGTCTTGATGCCGGTCGGGGTGATGCGCTCGATCGGCGTCGCCTTGCTGTCCACCAGCAGGACGTTGGGCTGGTTGTAGACCTCGTAGTAGCGGGTCTCGAGCGGCACGCGGCGGGTGCCGAAGCCGTGATTCTTCGGGATCAGCATCTCCGCCACCTTCGGGTCCTTCACCCGCTGGCGGATCTTGTTGGCGACGAAGTCGGAGATCTCCTTGTTCGCCGCCCGGTCGGTCAGCATGTCGCGGAAATTGCCGACCCAGATGCCGAAGCCGGGGGAGGCGTAGAGCGTCTCGTAGAAAGCCTCGCGCTCCTCCTTCGAGACCTCGAAGGTGCCGCGCGGGTCGGGCGTGTGCATGAAGCAGGAGAAGGTCTCCTGGCAGCGCCGGAAGATCTCCGGATAGCCGGCCTTGATCTCCCGCTGCTCCTCCTCGGTGATCGGCCGGTTGTGCAGCGGCGCGCACCAATTGGGCGTGCGTTGGAACACCGTGAGGTGCCCGGCGGTCTTCGCCACCTCCTGGATGGTCTGCACACCCGTCGCCCCGGTGCCGATCACCGCGACGCGCTTGCCGCGGAAATCCACCGGCTCATGCGGCCAGCGGGCGGTGTGGAAGGACTGGCCCTGGAAGGTGTCGATGCCCTCGAAGCGCGGCAGGGTCGGGGCCGAGAGCACGCCGATCGCGGTGATGAGGTGGCGCGCGGTGTGGCGGCTGCCATCCTCGAGCGTCACCGCCCAGTGGCGGCCCTGCTCCTGCCCTTCCGCCCCCTGCCAGTGCGCCGAGGCGACGCGGGCCTTGAACTGGATGTCGCGGTGGAGGTCGAACTTGTCGGCGACGAAATTGAGGTAGCGCTGCGTCTCCGGCTGCGGCGCGAAATGCTCCGACCAGCTCCATTCCTCGAGCAGCTCCTTCGAAAAGGAATAGCCGTAGGAATAGCTCTCGGAATCGAAGCGGGCGCCGGGATAGCGGTTCCAGTACCAGGTGCCGCCGACGCCGGTGCCGGCCTCGAAGACCCGGACGCGCAGGCCGAGCTGGCGCAGGCGGAGAAGCTGATACAGGCCCGACATGCCCGCCCCGATGATGATGGCATCGAAGTCGAGCGCCTGGGCGGCCGCCGGGGCGGTTGCTTCGAGGGTGGCGGACATGGTGCGACGTTCCTCCATGCAGCAATGGGGCCGGGGGACGCATGGGGAGCCGCATGGGGCCGCCGGTGCGGTGCGGCACGGCGCCTCTGCTGGCGTTCTCTCCCCGGCGCCGGCCCTCCCGGCCGGTCCGGTAGCAAGAGTAGACCCTGGCCGCCCGGCCCTGCAAACCACCGGGGGCGACATGGCGGCGGGAGGCGGGTTGGACTTGCCGCGCAGCCCGCACCTACCATGCCGGCATGCCCGCACCGCCCGAGTCCCCGCCGCCGCCCGTCAGGGACCGGGCCTGGCTGATCCTCGGCGCCGCCTTCCTGGCCTTCATGGTCGGCGCCAGCGTGATGCACTCCTACACCGTCTTCCTGCTCGCCTTCGTCGCCGATTTCGGCTGGTCGCGGGCGGAGAGCTCGGTCGCCTATTCGGTCGGGCAGCTGGTCGGCGGCCTCAGCTCGCCGCTGGTCGGCGGCATGGTGGACCGGCTCGGCGCCCGCCGGATGGTGCTGCTCGGCGGGGGGCTGCTGGTGCTCGGCCTCATCGGCAGCGCCCATGCCCATGCGCTGTGGCAGATGGTGTTCCTCTACGGCGTGGTGATCACCTTCGGGGCGAATTGCATCGGGCTGCTGGTCTTCGTGCCGCTGGTCTCGCGGCTCTTTCCCCGGCGGCGCGGCATGGCGATCTCGGTTCTGCAATCGGCCAATGCCTCCGGCCGCGCCGCCTCGGCGCCGGCGAGCCAGGCGACGATCGAGAGCCTCGGCTGGCGCGGCGCCTATTTGGCCGCGGCGGCGGTCGCCGGAGCGGTGCTGTTGCCGCTCGCCTTCGTCTTCGGCAACCGCCGCGCCGGCGCGGCGCCAACCGCGGGCGGGCCGGGCCTCGGCGCGGTCGAGCGGCCCTGGACCCTCGCCGAGGCGATCCGCACGCCGCAATTCTGGCTGCTCTTCCTGGTCTACATGCTGACCAGCATCGGCAGCTTCCTGGTCTCGCTGCACCAGATCGCCTTCGCGGTCGATGTCGGCTTCGACCCGCTCTACGCCGCGGGCGTGCTCGGCATGGGTAGCTTCCTCGCCATGCCCGGCGTGGTGGCGACCGGCACCCTCTCCGACTATATCGGCCGGGAATACTCGGCGCTGCTGGCCTATGGCATCTCCATCGTCGGGGTGTTCTGCGCCCTCGCCATCACCGGGCCGGGCGACCACCTGCTGCTCTGGCTGCATGCCTGCTTCTTCGGCCTGACCTGGGGCGCGCGCGGCCCGGCCATCACCGCCAAGACCGCCGATCTCTTCCCCGGGCCGCGGCTCGGCACCATCCTCGGCGTCATCACCATCGGCTCCGGCCTCGGCGCCGCCATCGGCTCCTGGGCGGCGGGCTTCATCTTCGACGTCTCGGGCAGCTACCGCGTCGCCTTCATCGGCTCCATCCTCGCCTATGCGCTTGGCTCGCTGGCTTTCTACATGCTGCGTCGCCCGCCAAGGGCGCGGGCTGTGTGAGTCCGCCAAGGGCGCGGGCTGGTTGACCCCGCGGGGCGGGGATAGGCTTCGGGGCGAGAATGACGGAGCGTCCGATGCCGAACCCCACCCGCCTGCTGATCTGGCACGACAATCCCGGCCCCTATCTCGAGGCCATCGCCGCTGCCGGCCTCGGCCCGCGCCTCGACGTCGAGAGCCTGCCGCGCAAGGAACGGCCGAGCGAGGCGCAGCTCGCGGCGACGGAGGCGCTGCTCGCCTGGGGCATGCCGCCCGGCCTGCTGCCGCGGATGCCGAAGCTGCGCTGGGCGCAATCGCTCACCGCCGGCGTCGAGGGCTGGCTGGCGCTGCCCGACCTGCCGCCCGGCCTGGCGCTCACCTGCGCCCGCGGCACCCATGGCGAGTCCATGCCGGAGAACATCCTCGGCGCCATCCTGCACATCGCCAAGCCTTATGCCGCCATCGCCGAGGCGCAGAAGCAGCGCCGCTGGACCCGGCAGGTGGCGATGCCGCTGAGCGGCAAGGTACTCGGCATCCTCGGCCTCGGCGCCATCGGGCAGGAGGTGGCGCGCCTCGCCGCCGCCTTCCGCATGCAGGTCATCGGCACCCGCCGCAACCCGGCGCCGCTGCCCGGCATCGAGGTGCTGCCGCCGGCGCAGGCCGACCAGGTGGTGGAGCGGGCGGATTTCCTGCTGCTGCTCCTGCCGGCGACGCCGGAGACCGAGGATTTCATCCAGGCCGAGCGCCTCGCCCGCATGAAGCCCGGCGCCTGGCTGCTGAATTTCGGCCGCGGCAGCGCCATCCGCGACGCCGACCTGATCGCGGCGGTGACGGAGAAGCGCATCGCCGGCGCGGTGCTCGACGTCTTCCGCGAGGAGCCGCTGCCGGAGAGCCACCCCTTCTGGACCACGCCGGGCATCCTGGTGGTGCCGCATATGGGCGGGCTGCATCCGGAGCGCGACCGGGCGGTGGCCCGGCTCTTCGTCGACAATCTCGGGCGCTTCCTGGACGACCGGCCGCTGCTGCAGCTGGTGAACCGCTCGGTCGGCTACTGATGCGCCTGAACCACGCCGCCAACCGGCTCGATGCCCGGCATTTCGACACGGTGGTGGAGATGCTGCGCGGCGAGCTCGGCTTCGTCGAGCTGCGCCGCACCGCCCGCGCCGTCTGGCTGCGCCAGCCCGGCGCCAATGTCGACCTGCAGTTCAGCCGTAGCGAGACGCCGGGCCGGGATGCCGACAAGCTGCGCTCGCAGGTCTCCTTCCTCGACGAGGCGCCACGGGCGGCGCTGGAACGCCTCGCCGAATGGGCCCGGGGGCGGGGGCTGGCGGCCGAGATCGGCGCCTATTCCGACCGCGAATTCTGGCTCGACCTGCCCGAGGCTTTCGTCGATTTCGTCATCGAGGCGATGCGGCCGGAGCTGGCGGACTACCCGGTGAAGGATTGAGATGCAGGATCAAGGCCGGCCGGCTTCCGCTGCCGCGGCCACCGCTGATAGGCTTCCCGCCAAGACAACGAACAAGGGTGGGAAGCGCATGGCCGACGCGGCGGAGGAATTCGACTTCATCGTCACCGGGGCGGGCTCGGCGGGCGCCGTGGTCGCCGCCCGGCTCTCCGAGGATGGCCGGCACCGCGTGCTGCTGCTCGAGGCCGGGCCGCCGGACCGCAACCCCTGGATCCACATCCCCCTCGGCTTCGCCCGTACCTATGTGAACCCGAAGGTGAACTGGAAATTCGAGAGCGCGCCGCATGAGCGGCTCGGCGGCCGGCGCATGTACGTCCCGCGCGGCAAGACGCTAGGCGGCACCAGCTCGATCAACGGCATGGTCTACATGCGCGGCCATCCGCGCGACTACGACGGCTGGCGGCAGCGCGGCTGCACCGGCTGGGACTGGGATTCGGTGCTGCCCTATTTCCGCAAGGCGGAAAACCAGGAGCGCGGCACCTGCGAGTTCCACGGCACCGGCGGCCCGCTCACCGTCTCCAACCAGGCCGAGCGGTCCGAGCTCGCCGAGGCGATGATCGCCGCCGCCGAGCAGGCCGGCATCCCGCGCAACCCGGATTTCAACGGCGCCCGGCAGGAAGGCGCCGGCTACTACCAGTGCACCACCGGGGGCCGGCGCCGCTTCAGCACCGCCCGCGCCTATCTGCGCCCCGCCCGCGGCCGCCCGAACCTCATCATCCGCACAATGTGCCAGGCGACGCGGGTGCTGCTGGAGCAGGGCCGGGCCTGCGGCATCGAGTACCAGTCGCCGGCCGGGCGCCGCACGGCGCGGGCGCGGCGGGAGGTGATCGTCTCCGGCGGCGCCTATGGCTCGCCGCAGCTCCTGCAGCTCTCGGGCCTCGGCCCGGCGGACCACCTGCAGGCCTTGGGCGTCGCGGTGGCGCGCGACATGCCGGCGGTCGGCGCCAACCTGCACGACCATTTCGCGCTCTACATGCAGTGGCGCTGCACCCGGCCCATCACCTTCAACGACCTGGAGCGGAGCTGGCCGCGCAAGATCGCCGCGGCGATGCGCTACGGCCTCGGCCGCGGCGGGCCGATGGCGGTGAACGGCATCCGCGCCGGCCTCTTCACCCGCACCGATCCGCGGCTGGAGCGGCCGGACCTGCAGATCAACCTGCTGGAATGGAGCACGCTGGAGCGCTCCGGCACCCGCGTGGTGGCGCATCCCTTTCCGGGCTTCACCCTCGGCCCGGTGCATCTCTCGCCCGATGGCCGCGGCACGGTGCGGCTGGCCAGCCCCGATCCACTGGCCGCGCCGGCGATCACCTTCGGCTTCCTCGGCTCCGACTACGACATGCGGGCGATGGTGGCCGGCGCTCAGCTCGCCCGCCGCCTGGTGCAGCAGCCCGCCCTCGCGCCCTATGTGGCGGAGGAGATCTTCCCCGGCCCCGGCTATGTCACCGAGGCCGATCTCGAACGCTATGTCCGGGAGTCCGGCGTGACCAACCACCACCCGGCCGGCAGCTGCGCCATGGGCACCGGCAGCAACAGCGTCGTCGATCCGCGGCTGCGCGTGCACGGCGTGGGCGGGCTGCGGGTGGCCGATGCCTCCATCATGCCGGCGGTGGTCGCCGGCAACACCAACGCGCCCTCGATCATGATCGGCGAGAAGGCGGCGGCGATGATCCTGGAGGACGCCGCCGCCTGAGGTTGGCTTATGCCGCGCCCCCGAAGGTTTCACCTTCGTGTCCCTCAAACGCCGGGCGCCGCTTCCAGCGGCTTGGCTTCGCCGCACTTGCGGCGGCGCCCATTCGGGCACTCGGCCCTGCGGGCCGCAAGCCGGACGTTCGTGCGCCCAACATCAGGTCGACATGGGCCGGATGCGCACCGGCACCGATTTCGCGGCCGGCACCTTGCTCCCCTCGGCATGGTGCCAGAGCGGGATCAGTGGGTTGCATTCGGGGTAGTAGGCGGCGCAGCAGCCCGGCGGGATGTCATAGGCGGTGACGCGGAAGCCCTCGACCCGGCGACAGATGCCATCCTCCACCGCCGTCTCCAACGCCACCGTCGCGCCCTCGGCGAGGCCGAGGCGCGCCGCATCCGCGCGGTTGACGAACAGCACCATGCGCGTGCCATGCACGCCGCGGAAGCGGTCGCCATGGCCGTAGATCGTGGTGTTGAACTGGTCGTTGGAGCGCAGCGTGACGAGCTGCAGCACCTCCGGCGCCGTCGTCGCCGTGTCGGGGTCCTCCTCCAGCGTCGACGGGGTGAGGAAGCTCGCCTTGCCGCTCTTCGTCTTCCAGACCCGCTGCCGCGCCGGCAGGGGGCGGTGGAAGCCGCGCTCGCGGGTGATGCGGGCGTTGAAGTCGTGGAAGGCCTCGGGATAGGTCGCAGCGATGGCGTCCCGCACGCGGCTGTAATCGCCGACCCATTCCGCCCAGGGCAGGCGCGGGTTGGGCGGCAGCGTCGCCTGGGCGATGCCGGCGACGATCGCCGGCTCCGAGCGCAGGCGCGATCCGGCCGGCGGCACCTGGCCATGGCTCGGATGGATCTTCGTCATCGTGTCCTCGCAGGTGACGAATTGCGGTCCGCTCGCCTGCTCGTCGCGCTCGATCCGGCCGAGGCAGGGCAGCAGGAAGGCGACCTCGCCGTTGAAGAGGTGCCCGCGATTGAGCTTGGTCGCCACCTGCACCGTCAGCCGCAGCCGCGGCCAGGCCGCCTCCATCGCCGCGGTCTCCGGCACCGCGCGCAGGAAATTGCCGCCGAGGCCGAGGAAGGCGCGGACGCGGCCGTCGATGATGCCCTCGCAGGCCTCGACGGTGTTCATGCCGGTCTCCTGCGGCGGCGTGAAGCCGTATTGCTTCGCCAGGGTGTCGAGCGGCACCAGCTTCGGCTTCTCGGTGATGCCGACCGTGCGCTGGCCCTGCACGTTGGAATGGCCTCGCACCGGCAGCACGCCGGCGCCCGGCTTGCCGATATTGCCACGCATCAGCAGCAGGTTCACCAGCATCCGCACGTTCTCGACGCCCTTGCGGTGCTGCGTCAGCCCCATGCCGTAGAGGCCGATCGCGGCGCGGGAGCGGGCATAGATGGCTGCCGTCCCGGCCAGCGCCGTGCGGGCGAGGCCGGAATGCGCCTCCAACACCTCCCAGGGCGTACCCATCGCCGCGGCGGCGAAGGCGTCGAAGCCCTCGGTATGCTCGGCGATGAAAGCATGGTCGATCCAGGCCGGCTTGCCGGCCGCGCGGGCCTTTGCATCGCCCTCCAGCAGCGCCTTGCAGAGGCCGAGGATGGCCGCAGAATCGCCGCCCGCCCGCAGCTGGTGGTAGCGCGCGGAGATGCGCGTCTCCGCCCCGGTCAGCATCTCGCGGGGCGATTGCGGGTTGGTAAAGCGTTCCCAGCCCCGCTCCCGCAGCGGGTTGAAGGTGAGGATCGGCACGCCGCGCCGCACCGCTTCCTGCAGCGGGTGCAGCATGCGCGGGCTGTTGCTGCCGACATTCTGGCCGAAGGCGAGGATGCAGTCCGTCGCGGCGAAATCCTCGAGGGTGACGGTGCCGACCGGCGCGCCAATCGATTCCGGCAGCCCGACCGAGGTGCTCTCGTGGCACATGTTGGAGCTGTCGGGCAGGTTGTTGTGCCCGTAGAGCCGGGCGAAGAGGCCCCACATGTAGGAGGTCTCCAGCGAGGCCCGGCCGGAGGCGTAGAAGACGGTGCTGCGCGGGTCGAGGGCGCGCAGCTCGCGGCCGATCTCGCGGAAGGCATCCTCCCAGGCCACCGGCACCCAATGGCCGGCAGCATGGTCGAGCCGCATCGGATGCAGCAGCCGGCCCGCCGCTTCCAGGTCATGGTCCGACCAGCGGCGCAGCTCGGCGATGCTGTGCTGCGCGAAGAAGTCGCGCGGCACCCGCTTGCGGGTGATCTCCCAGGCCGTGGCCTTGGCGCCGTTCTCGCAGTATTCGAAGGCGCGCGGCTTGGCCGGCTTCGCCCAGGAACAGGAGACGCAGGAATAGCCCTCCGGCTTGTTCTGCCGCAGCAGCACCGCATTGCCGCTGGCCAGGCGGTGCTCCTCGAGAAGCCGCTCCTCGACCGAGCGCAGCGAACCCCAGCCGCCTGCCGGCCCCGAATAAGCGGCGATCCTTGCCTTGTCTGTCATCTCGGAACCCTGTTGTCCCGGCAGGTGGCGGCCGGAGAGGAAAAGGGGGTCAGATCGGCACCTCGGCGGCGTTCCGCGGCTCCTGCATCGGGCAGCCGCCATGGGCGGCGCGGAAGCCGGCGGACATCTCGTAGGCCGGCTTGCGGGCGCGGTTGACGGCGCCGAGCGGCCGGTGCGCCGCCAGCCCGTGCCAGGGGCTGAAGGCCATGCCGAGATCGACGGCGCGGGATCGCGCCTCGTCCCAGGAGGGTTGCGGCGGCACGGTGATGCGCGCGACCGGCAAATGCGGGTTGGCCTTCTCCGGCCAGGGCACCGACGGGTCCTCGATCGGCATGGTCTCGCAGTCGGTGCAGAGCTGCACGCGCAGCTCCCAGCAGGCTTCCTTCACGGCGAAATAGGCGGCCACCTCCTCGCGCAGCGCATTGGGCCGGCCGGCGACCTCGATCGGCTTGCCGGTCAGCGCCCGCAGGGCCGGCGAGACGGGGGCGATTGAGAACTTCGCCATATAGGGACCGTGGAGATAGGGCGTCTGGCTGTGGAAGGTCTCGCCGAGGATATGCGTGTTGGGATGGCCGCCGAGCTGGGTGAGCATGGCGCTCTTCCCGCCCACCGCCTCCAGCGCCGCCTCGGTGCCGCGCAGCACCGCGGAGAGCACCTTCTTCGCGCCCGGCGCCCGGTCGGTGGTCCTGGCCAGCAGCCTGGCATTGCCGAGGAACTGCTTCGCACTGGCCGCGGCGAAGGCGGGGCTGTTGACCAGGACGAAATCCTGCGTCGCCTCGCCTTCCGAGCCGGGCAGCCGCTCCCCCGCCACCCCCACCACCTTCACGGCGAGGCCGCGCGGGACGGAGACGCTGTCGTCCAGGATGTCGCCGGGATTGGTCGAGAAGCGCAGCACCACGCGATAGGTGCCGGGCTTCGCGAAGAGCCCCTGCGCCAGGATGGCGGGCAGCCCTTCCGCCACGGTCATCTCGCCCTGCAGCAGCCCGTGGCTCTTCGCATGCACGCTGCGCAACGGCGCGCCGCCATCGGCGAAGGTCGTCTCGGCGATGCCGCGCATCGTCTCGACCAGCCCCTCGGTGGTGTCCGCCTCCCCGGGCTCGGGGCGTTCGAAGCCAGGGTCGTAGCGGAGCGGCACAGGGCAGGCAGCCTGCGGCATCGAGGGCCTTTCAGTGGACGGTGCGAGAGGTGCCGGGGACAACGTGGCAGGGCCGGCGCTGTTGCCGGGCCCGGCGGACACGGTCTCGCGCCATCGCTCCCGCTGGCGCAGTCTGGCCACCGGCAATCCGGCACGAGGGAGGATGCATGCTCAGCCTGACCGACAAGGTGGTGTTCCTGACCGGCTGCGGCTCGGTCGGGCCGGGATGGGGCAACGGCAAGTCCATCGCCGTGCTCTTCGCCCGACAGGGCGCGCGGATCTTCGGCGTCGACCGCAACGAGGCGGCGGCGCGCGAGACCCAGGCAATCATCGAGGGCGAGGGCGGCGCCTGCGTCATCGCCCGCGGCGACGTCACCGAGGAGCGCGAGGTGGAGGCGCTGGTCGCCGCCTGCCTCGAGCGCTTCGGCCGCATCGACATCCTGGTCAACAATGTCGGCAAGTCCGAGCCCGCCACCGCCGGCGAGATGGAGGTCGGGCTCTGGGACCGGCAGATGGCGGTGAACCTGCGCAGCGCCTTTCTCTGCTGCCGCGCGGTGCTGCCGGTGATGGAGCGGCAGGGGAAGGGCGCGGTGGTCAGCATCGCCTCCACAGCCGGCATCCGCTACACCGGCAAGCCGCAGGCGGCCTATTGCGCCGCCAAGGCCGGGCTGATCCATTTCAGCAAGACCACCGCCATCACCTATGCGCCGCGCGGCATCCGGCTGAACTGCGTGCTGCCCGGGCTGATGCACACGCCGCTGGTGACGAAGCTGGCGGAGGAGTTCGCCGGCGGCGACCTTGAGGGCTTCATCGCCCGGCGCAACGGGCAGGTGCCGATCGGCCATATGGGCGAGGGCTGGGACGTGGCGCATGCCGCGCTCTTCCTCGCCTCGGACGAGGCCAAGTACATCACCGGCACCGAGCTGGTGGTGGATGGCGGGCTGACCGCGGCGACGCGCTGAGGCAGGGCCGCCACGGCATCAGGCGGCCCGGCCCATCGTCTCCAGGACCGGCCGGGGCCGCTCGCCAGCGGAGCCGCCGGAGGCGCCGAGGACGCGTTCGACCATCTCCGCCACCCGTCCGGGCACGGCATGGTGGATCATGTGCCCCACCCCTTCGACGATCTGCAGGTGGCTGCCCGGGATGCGGGCCTGCAGCCGCCTGGCGCTGCGCGGGAAGACCACCTTGTCGCCATCCCCGGCCATGATGACCACGGGCATGGAGAGCTCATCGTAGGACTCGCGGTTCATCAGCGCGCCCGGGATCATCAACGCGCCATCGACCGAGGTCGCCCGGATCTGCGAGGGGCGCAGCGCCATCGCATCCGAGTATTCCGCCCGGAACCGCGCCGGGATCGGCCGCGGCGAGAACATGGCGCGCTTCAGCAGCGGCATCAGGAGGCGACCCAGCCAGGGCGAGACGGTGTGGCGCAGGACGTCCCCGAGGATGGGAATCGCCCCCGGCAGGACCAGCAGCACGTCCGGCCGCAGGGTCCAGAAATAATAGCCCGACAGCAGGACGAGGCCCGCCATATCGGCCGGATGCCGCGCCGCCAGCGAGAGCGCGACGATGGCACCCCAGGAATGGCCGACCACGACCGGCCGCTCCACCCCAAGCTGCCGCAAGGCGCGATGCAGCAACTCGGCCTGCTCCATCGCCGTCCACAGGCGACCGTGCGGACGCTGGCTGTGGCCGAAGCCGGGACGGTCGAAGATGATGACCCGATGGCTCTCGAGCAGTCGCCCGGCCAAGCCGCTGGTGTCGTAGTCATCGCCCGTCACGGCATTGCCGTGCAGCAGGACGACGGGCCTGCCGGCGCCGCGATCGGTGTAGTGCAGCCGCACCCCGTCCACCTCGATGAAGCGGCCCCGGGGCGGGTGCCGGCGTTCCGCCCGGCGCGCGGCGGCATGGTTCACGACGGCCAGCGCGCTGAGAAGGGCGGCGCCGATGAGGGCGGTGCGGCCGGTCGCGCCTGGCCTGAGGGAGAGAAAGGAGTTCAATACCGGTATCCTGTCTTGCGCATCCGTCATGCGCGGGGCCGGGCGGTGCGGTGGCCCCGGCCGTGCCGAGCCCGGCCGCTCCGGGCTGAAGCGAAGGGCCAGCCTCGCCGGGGCTGGTTGAGCGCTGCCCCTCCCCCTTCGGGCAGCATGATGGGGCAGCATGGTGCGGCGCAAGGAACAGCGCACCGGCTTGCCGGTTCCACGCAGGATGGCGCGGCGAGCAAGGTCAGCCAGGGAACAGGCGCGTCAGCACCGCCCTGCGTGTCGATGTGCCAGGAATTGTTTCAACAAAGTGGGGGGTGCAATCCGGCGCGAGTTCTTGCCGGGACAATGGTTGCATGTAGAAATTCTACATATGGTTCGATTTTTATTCCGCATCGCTGCTATCTGACTTGTGACGTCTCGCCGTCTTCGTCGCTGCCGTGGTCAGTCGCGTTGCTGGGATGCGGCTGCACGGCCCGCCCACGGACGCATTCGGAGACGCAGTCATGGTCGATCCCGTCGATCGCACCGGCCGCTTCAGTGCTCGCTCCCCCGGCGGCGCGATCCCGTCCGGCCCGCTCGTCATCCATCCCACGCCGCAAGAAGGGCATCCCCGTCCATGGACAATTTGAACAAGCTGATGGTCGAGCAACTACGTGACGCCTACAGCGCGGAGCGCCAGGGGCTGCGCGCGATGTCCCGCCTGGCGAAGAAGGTGAGCAGCCCCTCGCTGAAGGACGCGTTGCAGGCGCATGCCGAGGAGACCGAAGGCCAGGTCGAGCGCCTCGAGAAGGCGCTCGAGATGCTCGGCGGCAGGCCTGGTCGGAAGCTCTGCGAGGCGATGCGCGGCATTGTCGAGGAGGCGCAGCACGAGCTGGAGGATGAGGAGAAGGGCCCCCTCTACGACATGCTCCTGACCGCCGCGATCCAGAAGGTCGAGCATTACGAGATCGCCTCCTACGGCACCCTGACCGCGCTGGCGAAGGCCGCCGGGCAGACGGAGCTGGCCGATCTCCTGGCGGAGACGCTGCAGGAGGAGAAGAAGACCGATACGCTCCTCACCGAGCTGGGCGAGAGCGAGATCAATCCCGCCGCGATCAAGGCCTTGCAGGGCGCCGCAGGGGCGGAGGACAAGCGCCGCGCGGGTGGCAAGTCGGGCTGAGGCCGTGGGGGTGGGCCGTGCCGGCGCCCACCCTGCCGCATCCCGGCGAGATGCCGTTCGGCGGGATGCATCGCATCCCGCCGCGATCCCGCCTATCCTCGGCATCCGGAAGCAACAGGCCACAGGGAGGAAAAGTCGGTGCCGCTCGAGATGTCCAACCCGCCGACGGTGCACAAGCCGGGCAGCTATTCCCATGCCGTGCTGGTGCGCGACGCGACCCGCCGCCTCGTCATCTCCGGCCAGGTTGGCACCGCGCCGGATGGCCGCATCGCCGAGGGCGGCGAGGCACAGATCGACCAGGCGCTGGCCAATCTCGGCGCCATCCTGGACGCGCATGGCATGACGCCGGCCAATCTCGTGAAGATGACGGTGTTCCTCACCGATCCGGCGCTGATCGTCCCTTGGCGGACGAAGCGCGGCGCCTGGATGGGCGAGCACCGCTCGGCCAGCACGCTGCTCATCGTCGCTGGGCTGGCGGATCCACGCTTCCTGGTCGAGGTGGAGGCCGAGGCGTCCGATTGATCACGGCCCCGGACGAAGGGGGAGGATGCAGGGCGGGCCGCGCCGGCCAGGGCGTCACCCCACCGCCTCGGCACGGCGCGCGGTGATGATCGCCAGGAATTCGCGCCGCGTTGCGGCATCGTCGCGGAAGGCGCCGAGCATGCGGCTGGTCACCATGGAGACGCCCGGCTGGTGGACGCCGCGCGTCGCCATGCACTGGTGCGAGGCCTCGATCACCACGGCGACGCCGCGCGGCCGCAGGACCTCGTCGATGCAATTCGCCACCTGGGCGGTGAGCTTCTCCTGGATCTGCAGCCGCTTGGCATAGATCTCCAGCACGCGGGCGAGCTTGCTGATGCCGACCACGCGGCCGGCCGGAAGATAGGCGATGTGCGCCCGGCCGATGATCGGCACGAGGTGGTGCTCGCAATGGCTCTCGACGCGGATGTCGCGCAGCACGACCATCTCGTCATAGCCCTCGGTCTCCTCGAAGGAGCGGGCGAGCACCTCCACCGGATCGAGCCCGTAGCCGGCGAAGAACTCCCCATAGGCCCGGGCCACCCGCGCCGGCGTGTCGCGCAGCCCCTCGCGCCCCGGGTTGTCGCCGGCCCAGCGCAGCAGGGTGCGCACCGCCGCCTCCGCCTCCGCCCGGCTCGGGCGCCGCTCCGGCGAGGTCTCGACCGGGGCGATGTCGGCGCGCTGGGGACGGTGGATGTTCACGATGCTGATCCTCGGCTCGTCTCGGGCGTCTTTCGGGCCAGCCGATCCGCCGGCCCCTGGCGCCCCTCGCTGCGGAGATGGGTCGATCCGCTGGCGGATGCAACCGCCGGTGCGGGATGCCGCCATGCCAGCGGGCGAGCACCTGGGAGAGGGATGGCGGGAGGTTGGATGGCGCCGGCGCAGAGGATAGCGCGTCCGTCGGTCGTGGCAGCCCGATGGCCCTTGCACCGGTTGCAGCCCTGCCTTGCCCCTGGCGGCCGTCACAGGCCGGTGACACCCCCGGCCGCAGCCGCCGGAAGCGGGCGCGCTCAGCCGCGGCAGCGGATCAGTGCGGCGACCAGGGGGCAGATCTCGGCCCGCCAGGCCGGGCCCTCGAACAGCGTGTCATGCCCGGCGCCGGGCTGCAGGTGGTGCTGCCGCAGCCCCGCCGGCAGGCCGCTGCAGAGGGCGAGGGCGGCGCTGCCCTGGCCGGGCGGGCAGCTCGCATCCCGCTCGCCCTCGATCACCAGCAGGGCGGTGTCGCGGATCGCCGCCGGCCGCACCGGCCCGCCGCCCCAGCGCATCCGCCCCTCGGCCAGCTCCGCCGTCTGGAAGATGCGGCGGATGGTGTCGAGATAGAGCTCGGCCGGCACGTCCATCACCGCCCGCAGCTCGTCGTAGCGCTGCCGGTGCGCCGCCGCCGCCGCCGTCTGCCCGAGGGCGAGGTTCTGCCACTGGGCGAGCTGCGCCAGCAGGTGCAGCGGCAGGTCGGCCAGCACCGAGGCGGCCATCTGCTGCGCCCCGGGCCGCACCAGCCGGCCGCATCCGGGATGGGGCGCCGGCACGCGGGCGACCTCGGCCGCCTCGAACCAGGTGATCGGCAGCGCCCGCGCCAGCGCCGCCTCCGGCGTCGGGTCGATGCGCGGGTCGATGGGGCCGCCGATCAGCGTCAGGCTGCGCGGCCGGGACGGATGCCCGGCCTCGGCCATCAGCGCGGTCACCGCCAGCGCCGCCACGGCCGGCTGCGAGACGGCGAGCAGATGCGTCCCCGGCCCCAGCGCCTCGAGCCAGGCGAGGAGCTGCGCCACCAGCGCGTCCAGCCCGAAGGGTCCCTCGGCGAGCGGCACGCAGCGGGCATCCGTCCAGTCCGTCACGTGCACGTCATGCGCCGGCACCAAGGCCGCCACGGTATCGCGCAGCCGCGTGGCGAAATGTCCGGACAGCGGCGCGACGACCAGCAGCTTCGGACCCGGTGCGACGCCCTCCTTCACGAAGCGGAGCAGCCGGCCGAAGGGCGCGGTCCGCACCGTCTCCTCCCGCACCACCAGCTCAGCGCCGTCGATGGCGAGGCGATCGAGGCCGAATTCGGGCTTGCGATGGGTGGTGCCGAGGTTCTGGGCGAGCTCGAGCAGCGCCGCGGCATGCCGCAGCGGCGGCCGGCTGGGTGAGCCGCGCAGCAGTCCCGCGGCCTGGCGGGCGGCGGGCCGCAACCGGGCCAGCCAGGCCTCCTGAGCCTCGAAGAGATGGTAGAGCAAGGCGAGAATCCTGCGACGGGGTCCGACTGTAACGTGCAAGGCGCCCGGTGGCAGCGAGCGGTCTTGACCTTCCCATGATGGGAAGCCGCATCCTGCCGCTGCAGACGCGGGAGCGCTGCGTGCCGGAGGAGCGGGTCATGCGGGGCAGGGGATGGGGAGGCGGGATGCGGCGGGTCGTCACGGCCCTGCTCGCCCTCGTCCTGCTGATCCTGCCCGCCGGGGCGGCGCGACACGGGATGGCCGCCGCAGCCCCCGCCGTGACCCCCGCCGCGACCCCTGTCCAGACCGAGGCGCTCCCATCCCCTGACGAGCCGATGGCCGCGCCCTGTCCGGGCCATGCCGCGGCGCATGCCATCCCGGCCCAGACGACGCATCATGCCGCGCCGCCCTGCCATCACGAGGATGGCGGACCGCCGGCCGGCTGCTGCGCCGCCGCGGGCTGCGCCGGGCTGCAAGGCGCGCCGCCGCTGCTCGCCCTGCCCGGACCACTCCTGGCCGCCGCGGCACGGCCCGCCACCCCGCCGCTGGTCCCACCCGGCCGCGCCGTGCCGCCCGCGCGGAAGCCGCCGCGTCTCGGCTGATCCCAAACCAGCCCTAGCCCCGCTTCCGCTGCCGCTACGACGGAGGACGGGCCCGCACGCGCCTGCCCCGCATGCCGCCCGTCCCAAGAGGATCAGACGCATGACCCGCCTGCCGCATCCCAGCCGCGCTGCCCTAGCCGCGCTGCTGCTCGCCGCCGCGCCTATCCTGGCCCCATCTGCCCGGGCCGCCATCGAGGATGGCTACGACCCCGCCGCCGCGCCGGTGCCGAGCACCTGGTACGCGCCGGTCGATCCGGCTGCGCGCCAGGCCGACCAGGCCTATGTCGCCGGCATGCGGCCGCACCATGCCGGGGCGCTGTCGATGAGCCGTGACTACCTCGCCGATGCCGGCGCCGGCAGCCCGATGCTGCGGGCCCTGGCGTGCGGCATCATCCGCAACCAGGAATTCGAGATCGGCCTGCTCGACGAGGTCGCGCGCAACCTCGACCGGCCGCCGCTGCAACTCGATCTCGGCCTGGTACAGCTCCAGCTGCAGCCTGTCGCGACCGAGGGGATGGCGCAGATGCAACGCTTCCTCCGCTCGCCCATGCCGGGACCGCTGACCGCGGCGGTCGGCCCGGTCACGACGCGGGACGTGCAGTTCGCCAAGGCGATGATCGTCCACCACCAGGCAGCGGTCGAGATGGCGCGCGGCTATCTCGCTGATCCGCAGGCGCGCAACGGCTTCCTCGGCCTGATGAACACCGACATCGTCACCGACCAGACCCAGGAGATCGCGCTGATGCGCCGCATCATCGCCGCCTATCCCGGGGATGCCACGGCGGTCGCGGTGCCACCCGGCATGGTGCATGGCATGGAGGGCATGCAGCATGGCGGCGCCGATCCGCATGCCGGCCACAGGCATGGCGCGGCGCCCTGAAGGTGGACCAAGCGGCGGCGTGTCTCAGCCCGGCATCAGGCCGAGGCAGCGCGCGAAGAGCCCGGCGCGGCTGGCCACGCCGAGCTTGGCATAGGCGCGGCGGCGGAAGGTGATCACCGTCTGCGGGCCGAGGCCGAGCGCGGCGGCGATCTCCGCCACGCCCTGCCCGGCGGCGATGCGCACCGCCACCTCGAGCTCGCGCGGCGAGAGGCCGGGGCAGAGCTCCCGCAGCCTGCCGCCGAGTTGCCCCTCGCCGGCCCCGGTCAGCGCGTCGTGCCGCTCGAGCGCCGCGGCCAGCACCGGCCCCGCCTCGGCGAGCCGCGCCGCCGCCCGCGCCATGGCATTGCCGGCGCGGCTGCGGAAATAGAGGTTCCAGGTCAGCACCCGCCGCGGCGCCCCGGCCGGCCCCTGCAGCACCACGGCGATCTTGCCGCCCAGGCCGACCGTGGCGAAGAGCCGGGCACGGTAGTCGGCATCCGGGATCGCCGCCGCCGCCACGGCCTGCATGGACAGCCCTGGGGACGGCGTCGCGGACCCCGCCGCCCGCAGCAGCGGGTCCCGCCGGTGCCAGGCGGCGGCGTAGTCGCGGCACAGCGCCTCGACCAGGCGCTGGCCGCGCGGGCGATGCGCGACGAGGCAGCGCACGCCCTCGGGCGCCACGGCGAAGGCGGTGACCTGGTCGGCGGCGAAGAGCGCGTCGCAGGCCCCGGTGAAGGCGCCGAGGAAGCCGGGCCGGCCGAGCGCCGCCACCACCCGCGCCAGCTCCTCGGCCAGCGGCGCCGGCCGCAGCATCGCGGGCGCCCTGGCCGGCGCCTCCCCGGTGGCGCTGTCCCCCGCCGAAGGGACAGACGCCGCCCCTCCCGCCGGCCTATGCATCCCGCGCCGCGAGGAGGACGCGCCCATGCACCAGCCGGAGAGCCAGCCCCGCCCCTCGATCTGGTACCGCTACCAGGTCCATCCCTTCCGCCGCCCGCCGGAGCTCGACGGCGGCGGCGAGGCGGTGCCGGTCGCTGTGGTCGGCGGCGGGCCGGTCGGGTTGTTGACCGCGCTGCTCCTCGCCCGGCAGGGCTGCCGCTGCGTGCTGCTGGAATCCGAGCGGCAGGTCTCGCTCGGCAGCCGCGCCATCGTGCTGACCCGCCGCAGCCAGCAGATCCTGCAGGCGGCCGGGCTCGCCGGCCCCTTCCTCGCCAAGGGCCTGCCCTGGTCGAGCGGCCGCTCCTTCTATCGCGGCCGGGAGGTCTACCGGATGGAGATGCCGCACGATGCCGATGAGCGCTTCCTCCCGGGGCTGAACATCCAGCAGCAGTATATCGAGGAGTATCTCGTCGCGGCCATCGCGCGGGAGCCGCGGGTCGAGCTGCGCTGGGGCAGCCGGGTCGTCGGCCTCGCCCAGGATGCGGCGGGGGCGGTGCTGCGGGTCGACACGCCGGAGGGCGAGTACGACCTGCGCGCCGGCTGGGTGGTGGCGGCCGATGGCGGCCGCTCGGCACTGCGCCGGATGCTCGGCCTGCGCATGGAGGGGCGGGCCTATGCCGGCAGCTTCGTCATCGCCGACATCCGCGCCGATCTCGGCCTGCCGACCGAGCGGCTCTGCTTCTTCGACCCGGATTGGAATCCCGGCAACAACGTGCTGGTCCACCGCGAGCCGGAGGGGATCTGGCGTCTCGACTTCCGCCTGCCCGAGGGCGAGACGGCGGAGACGGCGCTGGACCCGGCGCGGCTCGCCGGGCGGATCGAGGCGATCCTCGGCATGATCGGCCGCCCGGTGCCCTGGAAGATCGACTGGGCCGCGGTCTATTCGGCGAGCACGCTGACGCTGGCCGATTACCTGCACGGCCGGGTCTGCTTCGCCGGCGACGCGGCGCATCTGCTGCCGATCTTCGGCGTGCGCGGCGCCAATACCGGCATCCAGGATGCCGATGCGCTGGCTTGGCGGCTGGCCCGCGTCGCCCTCGGCCAGGCGCCGGCGGCGCTGCTCCGCAGCTATTCCGCCGAACGCGTCGCCGCGGCGCGCGAGATCTGCGAGGAGGCGGGACGCAGCACCCGCTTCATGACGCCGCCGAGCGAGGGCTTCCGGCTGCTGCGCGACGCCGTGCTCTCCTTCACGCTCAGCGAGGGGTTCTGCAAGGAGCTGCTGCACTGGCGCACCGCGCGGCCGCACGACTACGCCGCCTCGCCGCTGACCACGCCGGATGTCGGGGACTTCGCCAAGGGGCCGACGACAGGGCCGGCACCAGGGGCGGCGGCGGTGGATGCACGGCTGGGCGCGGGCCATCTCTACGACCACCTCGGCACCGATTTCACCCTGCTCGCCTTCATCGGGCCCGAGGGGCCGGATGCCGGCCTCGCCGCCCTGCTCGCCGCCGTCCCAGGCCTGCCGGTCCCGGTGCGGGTGCTGCTGATCGGGGCGGGGGAGGCATCCGGCGGGGCCGGCACGCCGCTACCCGATCCCGAGGGCCGCGCCGCCGCGCGCTATGCCGCCGCGCCGGGCAGTGCCTATCTCATCCGGCCCGACATGCATGTCTGCGCCCGCTGGCGACGGCCGGATGCGGCCGCGCTCGCCGCCGCGCTGCGGCGCGCGGCGGGGCTCGACCTTCATGCCGCCTGACGCCCCGCCGGAGAGACCCGCCATGCTGCCGAAACGCCTGAGCGCCGCCGGCCTGGAGGAGGTCTATGACCGGCTGGCGGAGACGCTGGACGCCCTGCCGGAAGAACGCCGCCCGCTTTTCCTCGCCAAGCTGAGCCTGGCGCTCGCCAACCTCGCCGAGGACCCGGCTGAGGTCATGGCGGCGCTGGCGGCGGCGGCGCGGGACCTGGAGTGATCCCCAACGCGTCGCGCCGGGCAGCCGGCTCGCAGCGCTCAGCTCTCCAGCAGCGCGCGCACCGCGTTGCGGATGAAATCGGCATCCGGCGGGTTCGGCTGCGGGTTGCCGGCGCGATGGCCCCAGATGCTCGGGATCGGCAGCAGCCTGCCATGCCGGAGATGCGGCAGCTCGGCCGCATTGTCGGCGACCCGGAAGTAGAGGTCGGTCTCGCCCGGCATCAGCAGCACCCGGGCCTCGATCGCGGCCAGCGCCCGCGCCAGCTCGCCGCCGTAGCGCGGATGGTCGGCGATGTCGCCGGCCTCCCAGGTGCGGAGCTGCGCCAGCAGGTCGGCGGCGTCGCGGCGGGCGAAGCGCTGCTCCCAGTCCCGCACCAGGAAGGTGTCCAAATCCGGTGCGCCGAGGGCCGAGAGATGCAGCCCGGCGCGATAGAAATCCTGGCTCAGCGCCCAGCCTGCATAGATCCGCCCGAAGGCCCGCAGCGCCTTTCGCGGCTGTGCGCGGAACCGCACCGCGCCGTCAAATTCTGGCGCGGCCTCCAGCGTCGCCATCAGCCCGGCGAGGAAGACGCGGTTGTGCACCGCGGTGCGGGCGCTGCCGCAATTGACCACGATGCGCGCCACCTCGGCCGGATGCGCGGCGGCCCAGTGATAGGCCTGCTGCGCCCCCATCGACCAGCCATAGACGGCGTGCAGGCGCTCGATGCCCCAGGTCTCGCGCAGCAGCCGGCGCTGCGCCGCGACATTGTCCCAGGCCGTGACCAGCCCCGGCCAGTCGGGCGTGTTCGAGGGCGAGGAGGAGAGGCCGCCCGTGAACATGTTGGGGATGACGATGAACCAGCGCGTCGGGTCGAGGATGCCCTCCGGCCCGATCAGCCATTCGAGGTCCGGGTGCTGCGCACCGTAGCTGGTCGGGTAGAGCACGACGTTGTCGCGCGCCGGCGAGAGCCTGCCATGCGTCTTCCAGACGATCCGCGCCTCCGGCAGCGTGCCGCCGCAGTGCAGGGGCAGGTCGCCAAGGCGGAAGACGCCCTCCTCCTGCGCCCAGCTCACGGCCGCAGGCTCCGCACCAGATCGGCATGGAAGCGGGCATAGCCGGGCTGCAGATGCGCGAGCTGCGCCTTCAGCACCGCATGCGCCTCGGCCAGGCGATGGAAGGGGATGAAGGGATAGAGGTGGTGCTCGGCGTGGTAGGGCATGTTCCACATCAGCAGCCGCAGCACCGGGGTGGTGAGCACGGTCCGCGTGTTGGTCAGCCCGTTGCGGTCGGTGCTGCAGCCGGTGTGCTCGGCCAGCAGGTAGAGCCGCAGGAAGGGCTGGGCGAGGAGCTGCGGCCCCACCCAGAAGAGCAGCGGCGCCTGCCAGCCGAAGACGAGGCCGGCGAGGAGCGCGCCGCCGGCCAGCACCGCCACCTCGGCGCGGATGCTGCGGATCACCCGCGGCGCCGCCGCCGCGCCGATATAGGGATAGGCCGAAAGGTCGCCGCGCAGCCCGTCCCGCAGCACGGCGAGGCGGAAGCGCCAATAGGGCAGGGAAAGCACGCGCAGCAGGTAGCCGCCGCGCGTCTCCGGCGGCGGCGTGGACAGCTCCGGGTCGCGCTCGGGGTCCTGGGTGAAGCGGTGATGCGCGGTGTGGTAGAGCTGGTAGAAATGCCAATTGTACAGCGCCGGCAGGCCGGACAGCCAGCCGACCACGGCGTTCAGGCGGCGGCTGGCGAAGGCGGTGTAGTGCGAGGTCTCGTGGAAGGGCGCGAAGAGCGCCGCCTGCACCAGGCCAAGCAGCAGCATCGCCGGCACCGCCCACCAGCCCGGCGCCAGCGCCACCAGCGCGCCTGTCGCCAGCAGCAGCGCCACATGGATCGCCAGGTGCCGCAGCCCCGCCGCATCCGAGCGCGTGGCGAGGGTCTTCATCGCACCCGCGCCAGGGGCCTCCATCGTCGCAGCGCTCATGCTCACAGCTCCCCTGCTCACAACTCTACGTCGCGGTTGACGTCCTTGTAGAGGAGGTAGGCAGCGCCCTCCCAGCCCGTGCAATAGAATTGCTGCGGCACGAAGCTGGCCATCCAGACGAAATCGCCGGCCCAGAGCTCGTGCCAGTCGCGGTCGAGCAATTGCAGCCCCTGGCCCTCCAGCATCACCAGCCCATGCTCGAAGACATGGGTCTCGACGCAGTGGAAATGCGTCCCGGGCGCGAAGCCCATGACGTTCATCTCGAAATCCATGGTCATGTCGGCGGTGCCGAGCAGGTATTGCCGCCAGCGGCCGCTGTCATCGACGGTGGTGCGCGGCACCGTCTCGCGGCTACCGAAGCGGAGCGCCGGCGCGCCGTAGCCCGGCGCCGCCACATAGCGCCGCTTGATCCAGACTGCGCGCACCGTCGCCTCGCCCCGGTTGCGGAAGGAGAAGCCGGTGCCGGCCGGGATATAGGCGAAGCCGCCCGGGGCGAGGGAGGCGCTCTCCCGCCCCGCCGCGACGGCGAGCGTGCCGGACAGCACGTAGACGAAATGCTCCAGCCCGTCCTCCCGCGGTTCCCGCGTGCCGCCGCCCGGGAAGACCTCCAGCGTCCCCTGGGCGAAGCGGGCGCCCATGCGCGGCGTCGCCTGGTAGTAGACCTGGGCGTCGCGCAGCCCAGGGAGCAGGCTGGGGAACATGCCCTCCGGCGGCAGGAGGGCGTAGTTGCGCGCGAAGAGACTGCGGTTGTGGCCAATGACGCCGGGCGGGACGAAGGCGGGCATGCGGGGGCTCCGGGCAGCGGGGGGCTCGGCTTGGCCTAGCTCACTTTGGCCTAGCAGGAATCGGGCCTGCCGGGGAACGGGCGGGGAGTTTCCGCCTCGGCCTGGCCGGGCTAGGCTGCGGCACCGGCCGCCAGAGCCGGCCGAGGATCGCCGCGCCGGCCCTGTCTATGCCGGGAGCGTCAGCATGCACCCCTTCACCCTGCCCGAGAGCATCCAGGCCCGGGTCGCCGCCCGTTGCGGCACGCCGCACCCCTTCGCCCGGCTCGAGGCCGGCCGGACCGCCCTCGTCGTGGTCGATCTGCAGAACGGCTTCATGCGCGAGGACCTGGCGCATGCCTGGTGCCCGATGGCCGAGCATGTCGTGCCCAAGGTGAACCAGCTCGCGGCGGCGCTGCGGGCGGCCGGCGGCGCCGTCTACTGGATCCAGAACACCTTCGACGCCCGCTGCGAGACCGAATGGTCCGTCATGCAGGACATGGCGACGCCGGCCGCCCGCGCCCGCCGCGCCGCGGCGATGAGCGAGGGGACGGAGGGCAACGCGCTCTGGCCGGGGCTCGATGTGCGGCCGGGCGACGAGGTGGTGCGGAAATACCGCTACAGCGCCTTCATCCAGGGCGGCTCCGACCTGCCGGCGCGGCTGCGCGCGCGGGGGATCGACACGGTGCTGATCACCGGCACGGTGACCAATGTCTGCTGCGAGAGCAGCGCCCGCGACGCCATGATGCTGAACTTCCGCACCGTGATGGTCAGCGATGGCTGCGCCGCGGTGACGGATGCCGAGCATGCGGCGAGCCTGATCGCCTTCTACCTGCAATTCGGCGACGTGCTGACGGTGGATGAATGCATCGCCGGGTTCACCACCACCCTTGCCAGGGACGCGGCATGAGGAAGATCGCCTTCATCGGCACCGGCGGGACCATCGCCTCGATCGGCAAGGGGCCGCTGGACACCGTCAACTACGGCGCCAACGGCGTCATGCTGCAGGCGGACGGCATCCTCGACCGCTTCCCCGAGGTGCAGCAGGTCGCCGAGGTCTTCGCGGTGCCCTACCGCAACGTGCCCTCGCCGCAGATCGGCTGGACCGAGTGGAAGGAGCTGGTCCTGCTCTGCGACCGGGTGGTGGCCGAGACGCCCGGCCTCGCCGGCATCGTCATCGGCCATGGCACCGCCTCGCTGGAGGAGACGGCCTATTTCCTCTCCCTCGCGTTGAAGGTGCCGGTGCCCGTGGTGGTGGTGGGCTCGCAGCGCCCGGCCTCGGCGCTGTCCACCGATGCCGGGCTGAACCTCGTCAACGCGGTGCGGGTCGCGGCGAGCGAGGAGGCGCGCGGCCTCGGCGCGCTGGTGCTGCTGAACGACGAGATCCAGGCGGCGCGGGAGGTGACCAAGACCTCGACCGGCCGCATGCAGACCTTCCGCAGCCCGGATGTCGGCGTGCTCGGCCATGCCGATGGCGACGGGCTGGCCTGGTACCGCCGGCCGCTGCGGCGGCTGGCGCCAGAGACCGAGTTCGACATCCGCCGGCTGGCGGCGCTGCCGCGGGTCGATATCGCCTACAGCCATGCCGGGGCCGACGGCACCGCCGTGCGGGCCTTCCTCGCCGCCGGCGCCGAGGGCATCGTCGCCGCCGGCTTCGCGCCCGGCTTCGTCACCCCGGGCGATGCCGAGGCGCTGCGGGAGGCGCGCGCCAGGGGGGTGATCGTGGTGCAGTCCACCCGGGCCGGCAGCGGCCGGGTCTTCCCCACCAGCAAGCTGGCCGAGGCCGGCTTCCTTCCCGCCGACAACCTTAACCCGCAAAAAGCCCGCATCCTCCTCGCGCTTGCCTTGACGGTGACGCGCGATCCGGCAGAGATTGCCCGGATCTTCGCCATGTACTGATTCCCCGAGGAGGGGGGCGGCGTCCCCGTCATGAAGTTCCTGCACGCCGCCGATATCCATCTCGACAGCCCGCTCGCCGGGCTGCAGGCGCGGGCGGACCTGCCGGCCGCGCTGCTGCGCGACGTCACGCGGCGCGCCTTCGCCGCCCTGATCGACCTGGCGATCGCCGAGGATGTCGCCTTCGTCGTCATCGCCGGCGATCTCTATGACGGCGACTGGAAGGATTTCTCGACCGGCCTTTTCTTCGCCGAGCAGATGGCGCGGCTGCGGCGCCCCTGCTTCCTGCTGCGCGGCAACCACGATGCCCGCTCGGTCATCACCCGGGCGCTGAAGGCGCCGGAGAATGTCCGGGAATTCTCCTCCCGCACCTGCGAGAGCTTCCCGCTGCCCGAGCTCGGCATCGTCCTGCACGGGCATTCCTTCCCGAACCGGGCGGTGCCGGAGGACCTCTCGGCCGGCTACCGGGCGCCGCTGCCCGGCCTCGTCAATATCGGCGTGCTGCACACCTCGGGCGAGGAGCCGGGCGAGCACGAGACCTATGCCCCCTGCCAGCTCGGCGCCCTGCGGCTGAAGGGCTACGACTACTGGGCGCTCGGCCATATCCATGCCCGCCGCGTGCTCTGCGAGCAGCCCTGGGTGGTCTTCCCCGGCAACATCCAGGGCCGGCACCCGAAGGAGACCGGCGCCAAGGGCTGCAGCATCGTCACGGTCGAGGATGGCCGCGTGGTCGCGGTGGAGCACCGGGCGGTCGACACGCTGCGCTGGGCGGCGGTGGAGGTGGATGCCGAGGGGGCGGATATCCTTGCCCTGCAGGCGCGGATGGGTGAGGCGGTGCGGGCGGCGCTCGCCGGCGCCGAGGACCGGCCGATGCTGGCCCGCATCACGCTGCGCGGCGCCACGCCGCTGCATGCCGCGCTGCTCGGCGACACCGAATCGTTGGCCGCCGAATGCCGCAACGCCGCCATCCAGGCCGGCGGCACGCTCTGGGTGGAATCGGTGAAGCTGCGCACCCGGCCCGTTCGCGCCGAGGCCGAGGGGGCGTGGCAGCCGCTGCGGGAGGCCTTCGCGGCGGGGCTCGAGGATCAGGCCCTGCTCGGCGAGCTGCTGGCACATTTCGAATCGCTGCGGCAGAAGCTGCCCGCCGCGGCGCGCGAGGGGCTCGACCTGCCCGGCGATGCCGCCGCCCTGCGGGCGCTGGCCGAGGATGCCTGGGCCGAGGTCGCCCGCGCCCTGGAGGCAGCGGAGGCATCATGAGGCTGCTGCGCCTCGACCTGCTGCGCTACGGCCATCTCACCGACCTGACGCTCGATTTTCCGGCCGGCGCGACGCTGCACGTGGTGCAGGGGGCCAACGAGGCGGGGAAGTCCACCGCGCTGGAGGCGATCGCCGACGCGCTGTTCGGCTTCCGCCATCAGACCAGCCGCGACTTCCTGCACGAGGCGAAGGCGCTCCGCATCGGCTTCACCCTGGCCGATGAGGAGGGCCGGCAGGCCGGATTCCAACGCCGCAAGGGCCGCCAGGGCACGCTGCTCGACGCCGCGGAGAACCCCCTGCCGGAGGAGGCGCTGCGCCGCTTCCTCGGCGGCGCCAGCCGCGAGCTCTTCGAGCGCGGCTTCGGCCTGGATGGCGAGCGGCTGCGCCGCGGCGGCCGCAGCCTGCTCGAAAGCGGCGGCGAGGCGGGCGAGAGCCTGCTCGCCGGCATGGGGATGCCGCAGCTCCACAAGGCGCTCGGCCGGCTGGAGGAGGAAGCGAAGTCGCTGGTCGGCGACCGCCGCACCGCCCGCCGCTTCGCTGCGGCGCTCGAGGCCTGGCAGCAGGCGCGCCGCGAGGCCGAGGAGGCGGCCATCCGCCCGCGCGACTGGGAGGAGGCGGTCGCGGCGCGAGAGGCCATCCTGCAGGCAGTGGCGCGGGCCAGGGCGGAGAACCAGGCCCTGGTCGCCGAGGCCAGCCGGCTGCAGCGCATCCGCCGGGTGCGGCCGCGCCTCGCCGAGCTCGACCGGGTGCGGGAGGCGCTGGCCGCGGTCGCCGCAGCGCCCCGCCTGCCCGCCGGCACCGAGGAACGGCTGCGCCAGGCCGCCGAGGCCCGGCGCGCGGCGGCGCAGGATGCGGCGCGGGAGGCCGAGGTGGCGAGGCGCCTCGCCGTGGCCCGGGCCGCCCTGGCCGAGGACCCGGCCGTCCTCGCGGTGCAGGACGGCATCGACACCCTGGCGGCGCAGCGCCCGCTGCTGCTGCAGGCCGAGGCCGAGCTGCCCCGGCTGCGGGCGGAACGCGCCGACTACCGCGCCGCGGCCGAGGCGGCGGCGCGCGAGCTGGGCGCCGCCGAGCCGGTCGAATCCCTGCGCGAGCGGCTGCCGCCCGAGTCGGACCGACGCCGCGCCCAGGCCCTGCTGACCGAGCGGGCGACGTGCCAGGCCCGGCAGGCGCATGTCCTGCGCGACCTGCGCGAGGCCGAGCGGCAGCGCGATGCCGCATCCGCCGCGCTCGCCGCCCTGCCGGCGCCGCCACCCTCCAGGCCCCTGCGCCGGGCGATCGAGGCGGCGCGCGGCGAGGGCCCGCTGGACCGCGAGCTGGAGCGCGCCCGGCACGCCCTGGACCGGGCGGCGGAGGAGGCGAGGGCCGCCCTGGCCGCGCTGCCGCTCTGGCAGGGCGATGCCGCGGCGCTCGCCGCCTGCCCGCTGCCACTGCTGGCCGAGGAGGCCGCCGCCGCCGGCCGCCTCGCCGCCGCGGAGCAGGGGCGGGAGCGGGCGCGGGAGGAGGAGGCCGGGCTGGCCGCCGAAATCGAGGCGCTCGAGGCCGAGCAGGCGGCGCTCGCCGCCAGCCTTGCCGCCGATGGCGCGGTGCCGACGCGCGAGGCGGTGGCGGCGGCGCGGACGGCGCGCGATGCCGCCTGGCGGCGGCTGCGGCGCGGGCTGGAAGACGGTGTGGCGGCCGGGCCGGCCGCGACGGCGGAATTCGAGGCCCTGGGCGATGCCGCCGACCGTCTCGCCGACCGGCGGGCGGAGGAGGCGCAGCGGGTCGCCGACTACGCGCTGCGGCAGGCGCGGCTGGTGCAGGCGCAGCGCCGGCGGGATGCGGCGGCGGCGGCGCGGCAGGCGGCCGAGGCCGGGCTCGCCGAGGCCCGGGCCGGCTGGGAGGCGCTCTGGGCCGCTGCCGGCCTGCGCCCCGCCGCGCCGGAGGCGATGACGGAATGGCGGCGGGCGCGCGAGGGGGTGCTGGCCCGCGCCGCCACCGAGCGCGAGGCGCGGCAGGCCTGTGCCGAGCTCGCCGCCCGGCGCGAGGCCGCCCGGGGCGCCCTGGCCAGTCTTTTCGCCCCGGCGCCGGAGGGCGCGGCGCTCGCCCCGCTGCTGGCGGCGGCGGACGAGGCCTGCCGCGAGGCGGAAGCGGCGCTGCTGGCGCATCGCGCCCGCGCCGAGGCCCTGGCCGCGGAGGAGGCGCGGCTGCCCGGCCGGCGCGAGGCGGCGGCGGAGGCGGCGCGCGCCGTGGCGGCGCTGGAAGCGGGCTGGGCCGAGGCGCTGGCCTCGCTCGGCCTGCCGCCCATGGCGGAGACCGACAGGGTCGAGGCGGCGCTCGCCGCCTGGGCGCGCATCGCCGAGGCGGCGCAGGCCTGGCGCGCGGCCGAGCAGCGCATCGCCGCGCTGGAGGAGGTCATCGCCGGCTTCGAGACGGGGCTGCGCGCGGTGCTGGCGCGCCTGCCGGAGGCCGCGGCAGAGGCGACGCCCGCGGTGCTGGCGCAGGGCCTGTCCCGGCGCCTGGAGGCCGCGCGGAAGACGGCGGAGGAGGCGGCGCGGCTCGACGCGGAGACCGCCGCCCATGCCGCGGCGGCGGCAGCGGCCGAGCGGCGCGGCGCGGCAGCCGGCGCCGAGATCGCGGCCTTGCAGGCGGCGGCCGGCCTCGCCGACGAGGCCGCGCTGGAGGCCGCGATCGGCGAGGCGCGGCGCCGCGACGGGCTGGAGGCCGAACTCGCTGCGCTCGAACGGCTCCTGGCCGAGCAGGGGGATGGCCTCGCCGAGGCAGAGTTGCGGGCCGAGGCGGCGAGCCTCGATGCCGATGCCGCCCAGGCGCGGCTCGCCGCCATCGAGGGTGAGCAGGTGGCGCTCGCCGAGGGGCTGCGCCGGCTCGGCGGCGAGCAGGCGACGGTGGAGGAGCGGCTGGCCGGGATGCAGCGCGGCCGCGACGCCGCGGCGCATGCCCAGGCCGCTGAGCAGGCCCTTGCCGAGGCCCGCGGCGCCGCCGAGCGCTACGGCCGGCTGCACCTGGCGCGGCGCCTGCTGCAGGCCGGCATCGACCGCTTCCGCAACGAGCAGCAGACGCCGCTGCTGCGGGCGGCCGGCGGGCATTTCGCCCTGCTGACCGGCGGCCGCTATGCCCGGCTCGCCGCCGAGGAGGACGAGAAGGGGCGGGTGCTGCTGCGGGCGGTGCGCAGCGATGGCAGCGACTGCGCCGTCGAGGCGCTCAGCGAGGGCACGCGCGACCAACTCTACTTGGCGCTGCGCGTCGCCTGGATCGAGCACCATGCCGCGCATGCCGCGCCGCTGCCCTTCGTCGCCGACGATCTCCTGGTGCATTTCGATGATGCCCGGGCCGCCGCGGCGCTCGATTTGCTGGCACAACTCGGCGCGAGGACCCAGGTGATCCTCTTCACCCATCACGACCATATCGCCGCCCTGGCGGCGCGGCAGGCCGGGGTGCATTTGCAGCGCCTGCCGGCGCAGGCGGGCGGCCTGGCGGCGCGTTCCGCCGCCTGAGCGGGGCCCGTCCGCGCCCAGGGCATTGCCCCGGGAGGGGGCCTGTTCTACAGCCCCCCGGCGTTCTGCCCCGAACGCCAATCCGTCGCGGCGCCACGCGTCCCGACGCCGTCCCACCGGGAGACGACAGCCATGCTTCCCCTCTTCGGCCGTCGCGCCACGCTGGCGCTCGGCGCCGCCGCCCTTACCGCGCCCGCCCTCGGCCAACCTGCCTTCCCGAGCCGCCCGCTGCGGATGTTCGTGCCCTGGGCACCGGGCGGCACGACCGACGTACAGATGCGCGCCCTCTGCGACGCCGCCTCCCGCCGCATCGGCCAGCCGGTGGTGGTCGAGAACAAGTCGGGCGCTGGCGGCATCCTCGGCGCGCAGGCGATGCTGAACGAGAAGCCGGACGGCTACACGCTCGGCCAGATGCCGGTCACGGTCTGGCGCACGCCGCTGATGTCGACCCGGCCGATGTACGATCCGGTGAACGACTTCACCTACATCATCCATCTCTGCGGCTATCTCTTCGGCGTCGTCGTCCGCACCGACGCCCCCTGGAAGACCTTCCCGGAATTCCTCGACTACGCGAAGGCCAATCCCGGCAAGCTGAATTACGGCTCGCCCGGCATCGGCACCTCGCTGCACCTGACGATGGAGCGCATCGCCGCCGAGCGGGGGATCGACTGGACGCATGTCCCCTTCCGCGGCTTTGCCGAGAACATGAATGCCCTGCTCGGCGGCCAGATCGACGCGCTGGCCGACAGCAGCGGCTGGGCGCAACTGGTCGAGGACGGCCGGGCGCGGCTGCTGGTCACCTGGGGCGACCAGCGGGCGAAGCGCTTCCCGGAGACGCCGACCCTGCGCGAGGTCGGCATCGACATCGTCAGCGCCTCGCCCTACGGCATCGCCGGGCCGAAAAACATGGATCCCGGTCTGGTGCGGGCGGTGCACGATGTCTTCCGCCCGGCGCTGGAGGATCCGGCGCATCTGGCGGTGCTGGAGCGCTTCGACATGCCGGTGATGTACAAGGGCCCTGAGGAATACGCCGCCTTCGTCCGCCAGCAGGTCGCCGAGGACCGGGCGATGATCGAGAAGCTGGGGCTGAAACTGAACTGAGGCTTCCAGGCCCGGTGCGTGACCGTATCGGGAGGCAATCCACCGACACGGATCGCGCTAGACCATGATCCGCTCACACAGGGTCGCGGATCGTGGTCCAGGCCGTTGTTTGATCGCGTGACGCACGCTTTTCGGTGAGTCCACCTCAAGCGATCACGCTTTAGGGCACATTCCCCCCAACCGGATGGAGGAATGTGACCTGCCCGCTGGCTTGTGGAGCCGGAACGGCACCAGCCCCTGCCGCGACGCGGCAGGGGCTGCTCCGATGAGGATCCTTGGGGCAGGTCCTGGTCAGGATCGCGCCGGCTCCGACGCGACCGGGCCCTCAGCCGCGCTGACCGCGCACGCTGCTGGCATAGAGGCCGGCGTTATTGGCCTGGGCGGCCGGATGGTAGATCACGTGCCGGTTGCCGGCCTCGCCGACGATCTCGGCGACCATGCCGTTCGGCGCGATCGTGGTCAGGCCACCGCCATAGACGAGGCGCTGGTCATTGGCGCCGCCGACGATGGTGGCGGTGCCGCCGCCGACCACGTTGTCCACCGGCGCGTCGTAGACCACCTGGGCATCCGGGCCGCCACCAACCATCCGCGGTCCGCCCTGGGCCAGCGCGGCGCCCGTCAGGCCCAGCGCGAGGGAGGAAGCGAGAAGCATGGTGCGAAACATAATGAAAACGTCCTTTGGTGTGTCAGGGCGTTCGTGCCGCCCTTTCGCCAGTTGAGATGCGCCTTATTCCCCCATCATCCCAATGCTGATCGTGGATGCCGATGATTTGCCAGGCTGATGACATGGCAGGCGTGCGCTGCATGCAGAGGAAGCAATGGGCGTTTGGTTCCGACACCGGATCGCGCCTGTGGGAGCCACCAGGGAGACGTTGCGACCACCCGTACGCAGCGACGCAACCGGCGGATGGCGGCATCGGCCCGGCCGAGCGGGAATGCCGCACCGAAGGAGCACCCCGCCATGCCCGGTTTCCGTTGCCTCCCCATCCCGACCGAGACCGCGACACGCTGGCGCGCCACCGGCCATGACGACCGCGGCCTGGCGCTGCATCGCCGCCTCGTCGACGGGCCCGGCTTCCCCTGCCGGCATTGCCTGCAATTGGGCGAGGCGGGCGAGGCGATGCTGCTCGGCAGCTACCACCTGCCGAACCCGCAGGGCGTCTATTGGACGCCGAGCCCGATCTTCCTGCATGCGCGCGATTGCACCCGCTTCACCGCGCGCGACGAGATCGCGCCGATCGTGCTGGCCAATGGCCTCGTCTCGGTCCGCGCCTATGATGCGGCGGGGCTGTGCCTCTACGCGCTGGGGGCGGTGAGTGAGGGCGCCTCGGTCGCGCCGGCGCTCGAACGCGCGCTGGCGGATGCGCGGGCGCGCTGGATCAACATCCACACCGCCCGGCCGGGCTGCCTGCTGACGGCCGTGGAGCGCCTGTAGGAACGCCCCACAAACCGCTTCGCGGCTTTGCGGGGCCCCATGGAGTCCCCCGGGCCCAAGGGGCGTCACAGCCTATCGTGGCGAAGCCGCGGCAGGGCAACAGGCAGCGGGTCGCGAAAGGCACTACAAGTTCTGCTTTGCTCAGGCGAGCTCGAGCTTCTCCTGCAGCTCCAGCCACTCCGTCTCCAGCGCCTCGACCTCGCGCGCGATGACGGCGCGCCGCGCCGTGGCGCGGGTGACGAGTTCGGCATTGTTGTTGGCGTAAAGCCGCGGGTCGTTCAGCGCGCCGTCGATGGTCGCCGCCTCCGCCTGCAGCTTGCCGAGCTGCGCCTCGACGCGCTTCAGCCGCTCGCGCAGCGGGGCGAGGGCGGTGCGCGCCTCGGCCCGCTCGCGCCGCTCGTCGCGCCGCGTCGGCGCGGCCTCGAGCTTCGCCGGCCCGCGGGCGCGCTCGGCGAGCAGCGCGCGGTACTCGTCGAGATCGCCCTCGAAGCTCCGCACCGTGCCGTCGGCGACCAGCCAGAGCCGGTCCGCTGCCAGCTCGACCAGATGCGGGTCGTGGGTGATGAGCACGACGGCGCCGCCATATTCGGCGAGCGCCTTGACCAGCGCCTCGCGCGCGTCGATGTCGAGATGGTTGGTCGGCTCGTCCAGGATGAGCAGGTGCGGCGCCTCGCGCGTGCAGAGGGCGAGCAGCAGCCGCGCCTTCTCGCCGCCCGAGCAGGCGCCGATCAGCGTCTCGGCGCGGTCGGCATCCAGGCCGAAGCGGGCGAGCTGGCTGCGGCACTGCGTCTCCGTCGCCCGCGGCAGCGCCGCCTGCATGTGGGAGAGCGGCGTGCCGCGCGGATCCAGCTCCTCCGACTGGTGCTGCGCGAAATAGCCGACGCGGAGCTTCGGCGCCCGGTGCATCTCCCCGGCCATGAGGTCGAGCCGCCCGGCCAGCAGCTTCGCCAGGGTGGACTTGCCGTTGCCATTGGCGCCGAGCAGGGCGATGCGGTCCTCCTGGTCGAGCCGCAGGTTCAGCCCCTGCAGCACGATGCGCCCATCATAGCCGGCGCTGCCGCGGCTGATGGAGAGCACTGGCGGCGGCAGGGCGGTCGGCTCGGGGAAGGCGAAGCGCGTCACCGTATCCTCGACCACCGCCTCGATCGCCGGCATGCGCTCCAGCGCCTTCAGGCGGGACTGCGCCTGCCGCGCCTTTGTGGCCTTGGCGCGGAAGCGGTCGACGAAGGTCTGGATGCGGGCCCGCTCGGCGATGAGCTTCTCGTTCTGCGCTAGTTGCTGCGCCTGCCGCTCGGCGCGGACGCGGACGAAATTCTCGAAGCCGCCCGGATAGAAGGTGATCCGGCCGCGATCGAGATGCGCGATGGCGTCGACGCAGCGGTCGAGCAGCCCGCGGTCGTGGCTGACGACGATCGCCGCGCCGGGGAAGCGCTGCAGCCAGCCCTCCAGCCAGAGCGTCGCCTCAAGGTCGAGATGGTTGGTCGGCTCGTCCAGCAGCAGCAGGTCAGGCTCGAGGAAGAGGGCGCGGGCGAGCGCCACGCGCATGCGCCAGCCGCCGGAGAACTCGGCGATCGGCCGCGCCTGCGCCGCGGCGTCGAAGCCGAGCCCGGCGAGGATGGTAGCGGCGCGGGCCGGAGCGCTCTCGGCGCCGATGGCGATCAGCCGCTCGTGGATCTCGCCCAGCCGGTGCGGCTCTGGTTGACCCTCGGCCTCGGCCAGCAGCGCCGCCCGTTCGGCATCGGCGGCCAGCACCGTCTCCAGCAGGTTGGCCGGGCCGCCCGGCGCCTCCTGCGCCACATGGCCGAGCCGGGCGCGGGCGGCGAGGCGGATCTCGCCGCCATCGGGCTGGATCTCGCCGATGATGGCGCGCAGCAGGGTGGACTTGCCGGCGCCGTTCCGTCCGACGAGCCCGATCTTGCGGCCGGGATCCACGCCGAGATCGGCGCCCTCCAGCAGGGCACGGCCGGCGATGCGGAGCGTGAGGTCACGGATGGCGAGGATGGTCATGGCCGGCGCTTCTACAGCGGATCGCGGCGGAAGGTGAGCAGCATTCCAACCGGCGATGCTGGCCTCTCGCTCGGCGGCGGCACGCGAATGGCCCTGGCCCGGTTCCGCAGCGGAGGGTCAGCCGCTTACCACGCAGCCCATGATGATCCCAGCCACTGGCGGATCATGCGCCGCGTTTTGCGTTGTCGCACCAGGGCTCGTGACGCCGCTATGGCCACCGATGGCCAGGCCGCGAGGGGCCGGTCAGCCGGGCGGCGGCTCGGTCTTCGTCACCGGCTGGGCGGCCGGCTTCGGCGGCTCGCCGCTCCACTCATCCTCGATCATGCCCTGCTGGCCGCTGACCAGGTCGAGATCGGCCTGGCTTGGCGGGCGGGGAATATAGCCCTGGCGGGGCTTCGGGTCCTGGGTGCGCCGGTCGTCGCTCATGCCGCCTCAACGCGCCGGGCCGCGTCGGGTTGGGCTTGCATCCATCGGGAACCCCGCCTATCCGGCGGCCCGACTCCCCGGAACCCCGAAGGAACATCCCATGACCGTCGAGCGCACCCTCTCCATCCTGAAGCCGGACGCGACGCGCCGGAACCTGACCGGCAAGATCAACGCCAAGTTCGAGGAGGCGGGCCTGCGCATCGTCGCCCAGAAGCGGCTGCACCTGTCCGAGGCCCAGGCCGGCGCCTTCTACGCCGTCCACAAGGAGCGGCCCTTCTACAAGGACCTGGTCGCCTTCATGACCTCCGGCCCGGTGGTGGTGCAGGTGCTGGAGGGCGAGAACGCCGTCGCGAAGAACCGCGAGATTATGGGCGCGACCAACCCGGCCAATGCCGCGCCGGGGACCATCCGCAAGGAATTCGCCGAGAGCATCGAGGCGAACAGCGTGCACGGCTCCGACAGCGCCGAGAATGCCGCGACCGAGGTGGCCTTCTTCTTCTCGGGCATCGAGATCGTCGGCTGAGCCGCGCCGCCGCGCCATCGCCTTCCGATCAGGCCCTTGATCGGGGAGGGGTGGCGCGGCACCCTGCCGGGCGTGGGGAAATGGAAATGCCGGTCTCGGCCCTGATGCTGGAGACCCCATGTCCCCTCCCACCCCCCGCCGTGCCCTGCTCGGCGCCGGCCTCGGCCTGCCGCTGGTTGCCCCCGTCCTCATCGCCGCCGCGATCGGCAGCCCTGCCCGGGCCGCCATGGTCGACCGGCCCGTCCGCATCCTCTCGGGCTTCGCGCCGGGCGGGCTGAACGACATCGTCAGCCGCGCCATGGCGCAGGCGCTCAGCCCGGTGCTCGGCCAGCCGGTGGTGGTGGAGAACCGCCCCGGGGCCGGAGGGGGCGTCGGCGCTGCCGCGGCGGCGCGGGCGGCGCCGGATGGCAGCACGCTCTGGATGGGGATCGTCGACACCCAGGCGATCAACCCGAGCTCCTACCGCGCGCTGCACTATGATCCGGAGCGCGACTTCGCGCCGATCAGCCTGGTCGCGCATTTCCCCTTCGCCGTCGTGGTCGGGCCCTCGCAGCCTGGCCTGCGCGACTTCCCGGCGCTGCTCGCCGCCGGGGAGAGGGCGCCCGGTCAGCTCACCTTCGCCTCCTGGGGCGTTGCCAGCACCTCGCACCTGGCGATGGAGCGCATCCTGCGCGCCAAGGGGGTGGAGATGCTGCACGTCCCCTTCACCAGCCAGTCGCCGGCGATGCAGGCGATCATGGCCGGGCAGGTGGATTGCATGGCGTTGCCGGCCGGCGGGGCGGAGAGCCTGACGCGGGACGGCCGGACGCGCGCGGTCGCAGTGGTCGCCGAAGGGCCGCTTGCCATCCTGCCCGGCGCGCCGCCGGTCACCGGCTTCGGGATCGATCTTACCTCGGGCCTGTGGAAGGCGATCTATGCCCCGGCGCGGACGCCGCGGCCGGTCCTCGACCGGCTGAACGAGGCGGTGCGGGAGGCGATGCGGGCGCCGGCCTTCATCGAGGTGGTGCGGCAGCAGGGGGCGGTGCCGCAGCCCTCGACGCCGTGAGGAACTGGCGGCGTTCGGCCGGCGCGAGCGGTTGGCCTGGGGCGAGGTGGTCCGGGCCGCCGAGGCCTATGTCGATTAGGATTCCCCGCAAAACCGCTTCGCGGCTTTGCGGGGGGGCGTGATTCGCCTCATGCCCTGAGCACGCCACAGCCTGCCGCGGCAGGGCAACGGGCAGCGACGGTTCTGATAGACGCAACTAGGCCAGAAGCGCGCTGAAGGCACGGCTCAACCCCGCGAACGACAGTGTTCGGGACGCAAGGCGGCGGCCAGCCCTTGGGCCAGCCGCGCCGGCTCAGGCGACGAAGATCAGCAGGCCGAGCAGCACCACGGCGGTGATGATGATCGCCCAGGTGAGGAATTTGGTGAAGCCCACCCAGCCGCGCTCGCGGTCGGCGATGATGTCCTTCGCCTCGACCGCCGAAAAATCGTAGCTCTCCTGCTGGGCCACGGCCGCTTCCCTCATCCGATCCGGTGCGAGGGTGTAGGAAGCGGCGCGGGTTCCGGCAAGGGGTTGACGAGCGCGGCCTGCGGCGCCGGGGCATCGGCCACGGTGACGCGGCCCGCCTCCACCCGCACCCGGCCCGCCGCCAGCCAGGCCAGCGCCGCCGGATAGATCCGGTGCTCCTCCGCCAGCACCCGGGCGGCGAGCGAGTCGGGCGTGTCCGCCGGCAGCACCGGCACCGCGGCCTGCACGAGGATCGGCCCCTCATCCACCCCGGCGCTGACGAGGTGCACGGTGCAGCCATGCAGCCGCACGCCGGCGGCGAGCGCCCGCTCATGCGTCTCGAGCCCGGGGAAGGCGGGCAGCAGCGAGGGGTGGATGTTCACCAGCCGGCCAGCCCAGCGCTCGACGAAGCCTGGGGTGAGGACGCGCATGAAGCCGGCGAGCGCGATCAGCCCGATGCCGTGCCGCTCCAGCACCGCCTGCATCGCCGCCTCGAAGCCGGCGCGGTCGCCGCGATGCGCCCGGCTCTCGATCACGGCGGTCGGCACGCCGGCCTCGGCGGCGCGGGCGAGACCGGCCGCCTCGGCGCGGTTCGACAGCACCAGGGCGATCTCGGCCGGATAGGCCGGGTCACGCGCGGCGGCCAACAGCGCCGCCATGTTGGAGCCGCGGCCGGAGATCAGGATGGCGGTGCGCAGGCGCGGCATCTCAGCGCGGCCAGGCGGCGGGCAGCTTCTCGATGCGCAGCCCGGCCGGCCCGGCGCCGGCCTCCAGCGCGCCGATGCGGAAGACGCGCTCGCCCGCCTTGGTGAGCTGCCGCATCGCCGCCTCGGCCTCGGCCGCCGCGACCACGGCGACCATGCCGATGCCGCAGTTGAAGACCCGCAGCATCTCATCCGCCGCGACATTGCCGGTACGGGCGAGCCAGGCGAAGACCGGCGGCACCGGCCAGGCGGTGGCGTCGATCACCGCGGTGACGCCCTTGGGCAGCACCCGCGGCAGGTTGCCCGGCAGGCCGCCGCCGGTGATGTGCGCCGCCGCCTTCAGCAGCCCGGCGCGGTGCAAGGCGAGCAGCGGCCGCACATAGAGGCGCGTCGGCGCCAGCAGCGCCTCGGCCAGGGTCTGGCCGGGGGCGAAGGGGGCGGCGGCGTCGAGCGCCGCCCCGCCGGCCGCGACCACCCGCCGCACCAGGGAGAAGCCGTTGGAATGCACGCCGCTGCTGGCGAGGCCGAGCAGCACGTCGCCCGGCCCGACCGGCTTCGGCAGCAGCGCCCCGCGCTCCGCCGCGCCGACGGCGAAGCCCGCGAGGTCGTAATCGCCCGCGGCATACATGCCCGGCATCTCCGCCGTCTCGCCGCCGACCAGGGCGCAGCCGGCCTCGCGGCAGCCGGCGGCGATGCCGGCGATGACGTCGCGCGCCTGGTCCGGCTGCAGCCGGCCGGTGGCGAAGTAGTCGAGGAAGAAGAGCGGCTCCGCCCCCTGCACCACGAGGTCGTTGACGCACATCGCCACCAGGTCGATGCCGACCGTCGCATGCCGCCCGGCCTCGATCGCCAGGCGCAGCTTGGTGCCGACGCCATCGGTCGAGGAGACGAGGACCGGATCGGCGAAGCCCGCGGCCTTCAGGTCGAACAGCGCGCCGAAACCGCCCAGCCCGCCCATCGTGCCGCGGCGGTCGGTCGACTT
The DNA here is from genome assembly GCF_013112485.1 of Roseicella sp. DB1501. Taxonomy (GTDB): domain Bacteria; phylum Pseudomonadota; class Alphaproteobacteria; order Acetobacterales; family Acetobacteraceae; genus Paracraurococcus. The sequence continues at coordinate 122,178 of NZ_JABFHG010000007.1, read as the reverse complement.
CGCCAGGGGCTTGATCGCCTCGACCAGCGCATCGCCGGCCTCGATATCCACCCCGGCCTCGCGATAGGTCAGGCTGCCGCCGGCATTCGTACCGGACGTGACATCAGGGGAACTGGTCAGGGCGGCCTCCGATCGGCTATGGGATTCAAGGCGGCGTCACGGCCGTGGTCGCCGCGCCCTACGCGCGCCGCGCGCCGGAGTCCAGAGACTCGCTGGCCTCGGATGCAGGCCGTGTCCAGACCGGCATCCGCCGGCTGCGGCCAGCTTGGCCGCGCCGGTCGCTCACGGTCCAGTCGAACCGCATCGGCGGTCCCGGCGCGAGGCGGGGCCCACGGCGCGGACAAGGTTGCGGCCGGGGGCGATCCCGGGGCAGGAGAGGGCCGATGGCGGGGATCCGCAGGGTTGGGGCGGCAGGCATGGCGCGCGGCAGGGCAGGCCGCCTGGCGGTCGTGTTGGCAGGAGCGCTGGCGGTCGCATTCGGGGCCGCATTCCCCGCCGCGGCGCAGCTTCCCGCCGAGCCGGCCACCGCACCATCTGTTGGGCTGGTCACGCCGCCCGAATCGGCCGGCCCGACGCTGAACCTCACCCAACGCGGCATCCCGGCCGAGGCGAGCGCCGAGAACGGCGTGCTGGCGAAGGAGCGCGCGCTGGCCGCCGGCCGCCGCGCCGCCTGGGAGAAGCTCGCCACCGAGGCGGGGACCACGGCGCCGAACCTCTCCGATTCGCAGATAGACAACATGGTGAACTCGATCGTCATCGAGCAGGAGCGCACCTCCCCGACCCGCTATGCCGGCCGGATCACCGTGAATTTCAACGGCAACCGGGTGCGGAGCGCGCTGGCCGGCCGGGTGCCGGGGCTGGCGCCGCCCGCGCCGGCCCCGGTGGCAGGCGGAGCCTCGCCCGGCGGGCCGGCCTCGAATTGGGTGGATGCCGTCGCCATCTATCATTCCATGGGCGAGTGGCTGGAATTGCTGCGGCGGCTGAAGGGCGCGGGCCCGGTGGCCTCGGTCGAGCTCCGCGCCATCGCGGTGGATGCGGCCCGGGTGCGGCTCGGGCTGCGGGTGCCGACGGAGGTCGCGGCCGGCGACCTCGCCGGGCTCGGCATCCAACTCGCCCCCGCCGCCGGGCCGCGGCCGGGCGAAGCCTGGCGTCTGGTCCTTGCCAGCGGGCCTTGAGCCCGGGCGGGAGGGTGGGGAGCCGGAGGGTGCGGCGCCCGCCGTGCTCGTCACCCTGCCCAACCTCATCACCCTGGCGCGGCTCTGCGCCGTGCCGGCAACCGTCTGGCTGATCCTGCAGCACCGGCTCGACCTCGCTTTCCTGCTCTTCGTCGGCGCCGGCATCTCGGACGCCGTCGATGGCTGGCTGGCGCGGGCGCGGAACGCCCGCAGCGCGCTTGGCGCCCTGCTCGACCCGGTGGCGGACAAGGCGCTGCTGGTCTCGGTCTATGTCACCCTCGCCGCCATCGGCGTGCTGCCGGACTGGCTGGCGATCCTGGTCGTCTTCCGCGACCTGCTGATCGTCGGCGGCGTGCTCGTGCTCTGGGTGCTGGGCCAGCCGCCGGCGATCCGCCCGCTCATCGTCTCCAAGGTGAACACTGCGCTGCAGATCGCCCTCGCCGCGCTCGCCCTGCTGCTGGCGGGCTTCGGCCTCTCCGCGAGCGGCCTGCTGAGGCTGATGATCTGGGCCGTCGCGCTCTCCACCTTCGCCTCGGGCGCCCTCTACGTCGCCGCGACCCTGCGGCGTCCGCGCGCGACGCCGGATGCGCCGTGAGGCGGCGATGACGCGGCTGCCCGCCGAGCGCGGCGTGGCGCGACCCCCGGCGGGCGGCATGCCCGCTGATGCGCCGCCGCCGCCGTTGCGGCCCCGGCCGGAGCCGGCGCGGCCGGCCGGGGCGGCGCGCGTCTCCACCCGCGGCCAGCGCATCGCGCTCTTCGCCGGGCTCGGGGCCGCCCTGCTGCTCGCCCTCTGGCTGTTCTCGCAGATCCTGACGCCCTTCGTGCTGGCGGCGGTGATCGCCTATTTCCTCGACCCGGTGGCGGCCCGGCTGAGCCGCATCGGCCTGCCGCGCGGCCTGGCCGCGTTGCTGCTGGTGCTCGGCATGGTGGCGGTGGCGCTGCTCGGCCTGCTGCTGCTCTACCCGCTGCTGATCTCGCAGGTGACGGTGCTGCTGCAACGCCTGCCGAGCTACGTGATCGGCGTCGGCCAGGCGGTGCGGGACGCGCTGATCCTGCTCTCCGCCCGGCTCGGCCCGGATGTCTTCGACACGCGGCTGCAGGACCTCGCGGTGGGCCAGGCCGGGGCGATCATCTCCTGGCTCGGCACCTCGGTCGCGCGGCTGCTCGGCGGCGGCGTCGCGCTGTTCAACGTCTTCACCCTGGTCACGGTGACGCCGGTCGTCGCCTTCTACCTGCTGCGCGACTGGCCGCGCATGGTGCTGCGCGTGGATGCCTGGCTGCCGCGGCGCTCCGCCTCGACGCTGCGCCAGCTCGCCCGCGACACCGACCGCCTGCTCTCGGCCTGGCTGCGCGGGCAGCTTCTTTGCTGCGCGCTGCTCGCCGTCTACTACGCCGCCGCGCTCTCGGCGATCGGGCTCGAGCTTGGCCTGACCGTCGGGCTGCTTTCCGGCATCCTGTCCTTCATCCCCTATATCGGCTCCATCACCGGGCTGCTGACGGCGCTCGGCCTGGCGCTGGCGCAATTCGGCACCTGGAACGGGGTGCTGACGGTGCTCGCCATCTTCCTCACCGGGCAGGTGGTCGAGGGCTACATCATCTATCCACGCCTGCTCGGCGACCGGGTGGAGCTGCACGCGGTCTGGGTGATCTTCGCCCTCTTCGCCGGCGGCGTCGCCTTCGGCTTCCTCGGCGTGCTGCTCGCCGTGCCGATCGCGGCGGTGGCCGGCGTCATCGCCCGCTACTGGCTGCGGCGCTACCTCGAGAGCCCGCTCTATCTCGACCCGCCACGCACGGGGCTTTGATGCCACCGGAGGACCGCCCGCCCATCCCGCCGCGGCAGCTCGCCTTGCCCCTGCCCATCGCCGCGACCTGGGCGGAGGAGGAGGTGCTGGAGGACGGCTCCAATGCCGAGGCGCTCGCCTGGCTGCAGCGGCCGGATCGCTGGCCCGGCGGGCGGCTCGGCCTCTACGGGCCGGCGGCGACCGGCAAGACGCACATGCTGCGCGGCCTCGCCGCGGCGCGGCGCTGGCCGGCGATGGACGGCCTCGCGCTGCGCGGCCTGCCCGAGGTGCCGGCCGGCGCCGGCCTCGTCCTCGACGATGCGGATTGCGCGCCGGAGGAGGAGGCGCTGCTGCACCTGCTCAACCTCTGCGCCGAGCGTGGCCAGCGCCTGCTGCTCGCGGGGCGGGAGGCGCCGGCCCGCTGGCGCGTCGGGCTGCCCGACCTGCGCAGCCGACTGCGCGCCATGGGGGCCGTGGCGCTGCATCCGCCAAGCGATGCGCTGCTCGCCGCCCTGCTGCGGCGGCATTTCCGGCTGCGCCAACTCCGCGTCGAGCGCGGCGTACAGGACTGGCTGCTCGCCCGCCTGCCGCGCGAGGCGGCGGCCATGGCCGAGGCCGCGGCCCGGCTCGACCGCGCCGCGCTCGCCGCCGGCGGCCGCGTCACCCGGGCCCTGGCGCGGGCGGTGCTGGCGGAATGGCCGGAACTTGCCGAAACAATCGCGGATGACGATTCGATGGCAGTCAGGGAAGCCGATTGGCCGTCGACCCCGACCCTGCTGTAGGGTCGGCGGCATCGACGCCGGAGGCTCCATCCCATGTCGCTCGCCGAAGTGCTGCCATCCGCCGAGGCCGAGCCGGCGGTCGCCCTTGATCAACCGGCGCGCTTCATCAACCGCGAGCTCTCCTGGCTCGACTTCAACACCCGGGTGCTGGAGGAGGCGGCGAACGCGACTCACCCGCTGCTGGAGCGGCTGCGCTTCGTGGCGATCTCGGCGTCCAACCTCGACGAGTTCTATTCCGTCCGCGTCGCCGGGCTGATCGGGCAGGAGCGGGCGGGCATCGCCACCCTGTCGCCGGACGGCCGTACGCCCTCGCAGCAACTGGCCGAGATCCTGGCGCGGGCGAAGGAGCTGATCGATGACCAGCAGCGCGAGTGGCGGGAGCTGCGCGGCCTGCTCGCCTCGGCCGGGCTGGTGCTGGCGACCCCCGAGGCGCTGAGCGAGGCCGACCGGGACTGGCTCTCGAACTGGTTCATGGAGCGGGTCTTCCCGGTGCTCACGCCGCTCGCAGTCGATCCGGCGCATCCCTTCCCTTTCATCACCAACCTCGCGCTTTGCATGGTGCTGAAGCTGGTGCGCGAGGAGGATGGCGGCACCATGCGGGCGCTGCTGCCGCTGCCGCCGCAGATCGACCGCTTCATCCGCCTGCCCGCGACGGAGGGCGAGAAGGTGATCCGCTTCCTGCTGCTCGAGGATGCGATCACCCTCTCCCTCGGCCGGCTCTTCCCCGGCTTCATCCCGGCCGAGCACGGGCTGTTCCGGCTGATCCGCGACACCGACGTGGAGTTCGAGGAGGAGGCGGAGGACCTGGTGCGGTCCTACGAGACGGCGCTGAAGCGGCGCCGCCGCGGCCGGCCGATCCACCTCACCGTCACCGCCGCGACGCCGGCCGACATGGTCGAGTTCGTCGTCGAGGAGCTCGACGCCTCGCCCGGCAGCGTCGTGGTGGTCGACGGGCTGCTCGGCATCGCCGACCTGAAGCAGCTCATCGTCGACGACCGGCCCGACCTGCTCTTCACGCCCTACACCCCGCGCTTCCCGGAGCGGATCCTCGATTTCGGCGGCGACTGCTTCGCGGCGATCCGCGCCAAGGACATCATCGTCCACCATCCGTATGAGAGCTTCGACGTGGTGGTGCAGTTCCTGCGGCAGGCGGCGCGCGATCCGAACGTCGTCGCCATCAAGCAGACGCTCTACCGCACCAGCCGCGACAGCCCGATCGCCCGGGCGCTGATCGAGGCCTCGGAATCCGGCAAGAGCGTGACCGCCATGGTCGAGCTGAAGGCCCGCTTCGACGAGGAGCGCAACATCGCCCTCGCGCGTGAGCTGGAGGCGGCCGGGGTGCAGGTGGTCTTCGGCTTCGTCGAGCTGAAGACCCATGCCAAGGTCAGCCTCGTCGTGCGCCGCGAGGGCGTGGCGCTGCGCTCCTACGCGCATTTCGGCACCGGCAATTATCATCCGGTGACCGCGCGCATCTATACCGACCTTTCCTTCTTCACCGCCGATCCGGCGCTGACGCGGGACGCGCAGAAGCTGTTCAACTACATGACCGGCTATGCAAGGCCGGAGACGATGGAGGCGCTCGCCTTCTCGCCGCTGACGACGCGGCCGACGCTGCTCGGCCTGATCGAGCAGGAGATCCGCTTCGCGCGCGAGGGCAAGCCGGCCGGCATCTGGCTGAAGATGAACAGCCTGGTCGACACCCAGCTCATCGACGCGCTCTACCGGGCGAGCCAGGCCGGGGTGAAGGTGGATTGCGTGGTGCGCGGCATCTGCTGCCTGCGGCCGGGCGTCCCCGGCCTGTCCGAGACCATCCGGGTGAAGTCGATCGTCGGGCGTTTCCTGGAACATTCGCGCATCATCGCCTTCGGCAACGGCCACCGCCTCCCCTCGCGGCGCGCCCGGGTCTATATCTCCTCGGCCGACTGGATGGCCCGGAACATGGACTGGCGCGTCGAGACGCTGGTGCCGGTGGAGAATCCCACGGTGCATGCACAGGTGCTCGACCAGATCATGGTGGTGAACCTGAAGGACACGGCGCAGAGCTGGCAGCTGCAGCCGGGCGGCGAATGGGTGCGCGTCGATCCCGGCGCGAACCCGGTCTCGGCGCACGAGTATTTCATGACCAACCCCTCGCTGTCGGGCCGCGGCAGCGCCTTGCGGCGGACGACCACGCAGGGCAGCCGCCGCGCCCGGCAGGATCGCGTGGCACAGGACTGATCCGCTTGGACACCATGGTTCCTTCCCATCCGGGTAGCAGGCCCGCCGCCGGCAGCCCCGGCCGCAGCGGCGTCGTCGATCTCGGCTCGAATTCCGTGCGCCTCGTCATCTTCGAGGGCACCGGGCGCAACCCGCTCGCCATCTTCAACGAGAAGGCCGTTCTCGGCCTTGGCCGCGGGCTGCAGGCGAGCGGCCGCCTGAACGAGGATGCGATCGGCCAGGCCCTCACCGTACTCGCGCGCTACCAGGCCGTGGCACGGGCCATGCATGCCGAACCGCTGGAAGTGCTGGCGACGGCGGCGGTGCGCGATGCGAGCAACGGGCCGGGCTTCGTCGCCGCCTTGCAGAAGCGGCTGCCCGGCGTGCCGATCCGCATCCTGCCCGGCGAGCAGGAGGCCGCCCTCTCGGCCGAGGGCGTGCTGCTCGGCTTTCCCGATGCCGACGGCATTCTCGGCGATATCGGCGGCGGCAGCCTCGAGGTGGTGCGGCTGGAGACGGGGCGCGCGACCCGGGCCGCCTCGCTGCCGCTCGGCGTCATCCGCCTCGCCGAGCGGGCGGGCGGCGACGTGGTGCGGGCACGGGCGGTGGCCGAGAAGGAGCTCGGCGGCGTGCCCTGGCTCGCGGAGGGCGCCGGGCGCGATCTCTACCTCGTCGGCGGTGCGTGGCGGGCGCTGGCGCGGATGCACATCGCCCAGACCGGCTACCCGCTCGCCATCGTCCACCACTACGTGCTGCGGCGGGAGGAGGCGCGCGATCTCGCCGGCGTCGTCATGGCCGCCTCGCGCCGGACGCTCGAGCGCATGCCGGGCGCGCCGCAGAAGCGGCTCGGCGACCTCCCCTTCGCGGCGGTGGCGCTGCGGCGGCTGTTGCGCGCGACCGGGGCGGGGCGCGTGGTCTTCTCGGCCAATGGGCTGCGCGAGGGCTGGTATGCCAGGCTGCTGCCGCCCGAGACGCGGGCGGAGGACCCGTTGCTGGCGGCGGCGCGGGAGCTGGCGCTGCGTTGGGGGCGCGATCCTGGCCTGCCGCCGGCGCTGCTCGCCTGGGTCGATCCGGTCTTCGCCGAGCAGGACAGCGCCTCGCGCAAGCTGCGGGAGGCGGCCTGCTGGCTCTCCGATATCGGCAGCCACGACCATCCGGAATACCGCGCCGAACAGGCCTTCCTGCGGGTGCTGCGGCAGAACGGCGTCGGGCTCGACCACCATGCCCGCGCCTTCCTCGCCCTGGTCGCCGCGCTGCGCTACGAGGCCGAGCCGAACGCGCCCTTCATGGCGCCGACCCGGGTGCTGCTGGACATCCCGGCGATCCGCCGGGCCGAGGCGCTCGCGGCGGCGCTGCGCCTTGCCTATACGCTCTGCGGCGGCACGCCGGCGCTGCTCGCCGGCGTCTCGTTGCGGCGGGACGGTGGCCGGCTGGTGCTGCGCCTCGCCGAGGGCGGCGGCGTCTTTGCCGGCGACAGCGTGCTGCGCCGGGTGGAGGCGCTCGGCGCCGCGCTGGGGCTCGAGGCGGTGGTGGTGGTCGAGGACGGTTAAGGCTGCGAGGGGCGGCCCGATCGCGGTGGATGCACCGGTCGCGCATCCACCGCGATCGGTGCTATTTCCGCGCGATGTTCCAGAAGACCGGGAAGGCGAAGGGCACGACGCCGGCGAGGTCCGAGCGGTAGGCGACGGGCGCCGAGAATTGGCCCCCGAGCACGTAGTTGACGTTGCGGTGGAAGGCGGCCTGAAGCTTCGCCGCGATCGCCTTCTGCGCCGCCGGATCGGCGGTTTCGGCCACCTGCGCCAGCAGCCCCTTGGTCTCCTCGTCGCAATACCAGCCCGGATTGTACTCCGAGCAGTCATAGGACACCGCCGGATTGGCGAGCGGGTTGATGAGGTCGATGCCGTTCCAGACGATCGGCGCCACGCTCCAGCCCCCGGCCTCCGCCGGCGCGCGGCTCAGCCGCCGCTGCGCCACCGTCGCATAGTCCGAGGTGCGCAGATCGACGTTGAAGCCCGCCCGTTGCAATTGGTCGGCCATGACCAGCCCGATCGGGTTGAGCAGCGCCGAGCTCTCCGCATGCAGGAAGACGACCGGCTCGCCCTTGTAGCCGCTCTCCTTCAGCAGCGCCCTGGCGCGCTCGATGCCCGCGCCCTTGTACACCCCGGTGCCGGCATCGCTGGTGAGGGGCGCGTCGCACATGTAGATCGAGTGGCACTCCATCGACATGCCGGCGGGCAGGCCGAGCGAGGCCATGACGTCCGGCTGCTCGATCGCCGCCTGCAGGGCGCGGCGGACCTTGATGTCGTTGAAGGGCGGCTGGGCGTGGTTGACGTTGAGGATGGAGACCATCTGCTCCACGCCGCGCTGGCTGGCGATGGTGATGCCGCGGTTCCGCTGCAACATGGGGATGAAGTGGAAGGGCACGATCTCGAGCATATCGAGCTCGCCCGCCTGCAGCGCCGCCACGCGCGTCGCCTGGTCGGGCATGCTGATGAGCTCCACGCGGTCGAGCTTCATCGCCTTGCCGCCGGCCAGCCCGTCCGGCGGCTCGGCGCGCGGGCGGTAGCGCGGGTTACGCTCGAAGACGGCGCGGTCGCCCGGGCGCCAGCTCGCCTGGCGGAACAGCAGCGGGCCGGAGCCGACAACCTCGGGGACCGCCTTGTCGGCCGGCAGGTTGGCCAGCCGTGCCGGCATGATGACGGGAATGGTGTGGCCCGGCTTGCCGAGCGCCTCGATGACGAAGGCGAAAGGCCGGTTCAGGGTCAGCACGAAGCTGCGCGCATCCACCACCTCGAAGCCCCGGGCGCCGGTGAGCATCAGGCGGCCGAGCGCCTCGCGCTTCGCCCAGCGGCGGATCGAGGCGACGCAATCCTCCGCCGTCACCGGCGTGCCGTCGGAGAATTCCAGTCCCTCGCGCAGGCGGAAGCGCCAGGTGAGGCGGTCCTCGCTCACCTCCCAGCCTTCCAGCATCTGCGGATGGTAGCGGCCGGCGCTGTCGATGCCGACCAGCGTGTCATAGACCATGTAGGCGAAGACGCGCGTCGCGTTGATGGTCGTGACAATCGGGTCGAGCACCTGCAGCTCGGTGTTCAGGGAGACGCGGAGCGTCTTCTCCTGCGCGCCAGCGAAGCAGGGCAGCAGGGCGAGCGCGACGGCGAGGAGGAGCGGGCGCATGCGGCGCATGGCGGGGCGCCTCGCCTCAGGCCGCGTTCGCCTTGCGGACATGGTCGTAATTCTGCCCGCGGAACCAGGCCATGTATTGGTCCGTCGTCATCGCCTCGTAGCGCGGCGCCTCGCCGAAGACGGCGCAGCTCGGCAGGCAGTCGATCAGCGTGTCGGGATTGGGGTGGAAGAAGTAGGGGATGGCGTAGCGCGGCCCGCCGGAGGTGTTGAAGGCGCGGTGCGGCGTGGAGATGAAGCGGCCGTTGCTCCAGCGATGCAGGATGTCGCCGGTATTGACGACGAAGCTGTCCGGCACCACCGGCGCGTCGATCCATTCGCCCTCCGGCGTGCGCACCTGCAGCCCCGGCACCTTGTTCTGCGCCAGCAGGGTGATGAAGCTGGAATCGGAGTGTGGGGCGATGCCGTACTCGTTCGCGCCATAGGCGGCGGGCGGGTAATGGGTCAGCCGCAGGCCGGTCAGCGGCGTGTCGCAGAGCGGCGCGAAATAGTCGGCGGGCAGGTCGAGCGCGGTGGCGTAGAGCGGCAGCATCCGCTGCGCCAGCCCGTCCATCGCATCGTAGTAGCGCAGCGCCGTCTCGCGGAATGCTGGCAGGCTGGCGGGCCAGCGGTCCTCCGGACCGGCATCGCCGCCGCTGCGCTTGATGAAGAAGGCCTCGTTCTCGTTCGGCTTGTTGCCGGTGCTGAGGCTGGAGGTGCGGGTGGTGCTGCCGCGCAGCGGCATGTAGCCCTGCAGCACGGGGTTCACCTTCACCGCCAGCTTCTCCTCCAGCGGCAGGGCGTGGAAACGCGCCGCCGCCTCGAAGGTCTCGGCGACCAGGCCGGCCGGCACGCCGTGGTTCACGACGAAGAGGAAGCCGATGGTCTCGCAGATATGGCGAAGCTGCGCGGCGGTGGCCTCGAGTGCGCCCGGCGCCCCGGCCAGGTAGGGACCGAGATCGAGGACGGGAATGGTGGACGCGTTTGCGGCTGCCGCGGCCATGGCGGGTCTCCTGCACGGGTATGGGTATGATTGTTCGAACCGTGTGGCGGAGGCGTTCCTGACAGGCAGGTAATCACGCCGTGCTGCGATGCGTCAAACCGCCCCGCCGCATTCCCCGGCCGGCGACGCAACGAAAAAGCCCCGGCGCGGGGCCGGGGCTTCATCGGGGATGCCTGGGATCTGCGTGGCCGGTGCCGGCCTCAGCAGGGATTGGGCAGGATCGCCAGCTCCTGCAGGGCGCCGTTCACGCTGAACTCGCCGAAATCCATCGACATCTCGTCGGCGACGCCGTTCTCGTAGTAACGCAGCCCCACCTCGTAATCCGGCGCGCTGGCGCCGCCGCCCGAGCCATCATCCTTGCGGTCGAAGAAGGCGACGCGCATCCGCGCGCTGCCGAGCTTCGCCAGGTCGGGGAAACGGGCATTCGGCTGCGGCGGGGTCCAGGCGGAGATCACCGTCGTCGTGTCCTGCGCGCCGTCCGGGCTGGTGCCGTCGAAGAGCGGCACCACCATCATGCGCGTCCCGGCGCGCGCGGCGGCGAGGCTGCGGATGGTGTGGAGCATCGGCAGCAGCGTGCCCTTGGGCAGCGCCTCCTCCTTCTGCTCCGGCTCGGTATAGGTGACGGTGCCGCCATCCGGCGTCACCTCCGCCTCGCCGGCGACGCGCTGGGAAACGGCGCCCTGGCTGGTCTGGGTGAGGCTGAATCGGATCTTCTTTCCGTCCTTCGTCTCGAAGGTCGAATAGTCGGAAGCGGTCTCCACATCCTGCCCGTCGCGATCCGTCAGGCGAAGCTGGAAGCGTTGCCGCGTCGCCCAGCCATCGCAGGAATCGACCACCTCGTAGAGCATCACGCCCTCGGCGCGGGCGATGTCGGAATTGTCGCGCACCTTGTCGAGGGTGAGGCGATAGGCGGCGCGGTGGCCGACCATGGCCTCCACGCCCGGCTCCGCCGCCCGGCCGGGCAGGGCGACCGCCGCGCCGAGCGCGACCAGGGGGACGGTCAACGCGGCGATCAGGAAGCGACGCAGCGGCATCGGGTGGATCCTTCGGTTCATCGATCGCAGCCGAAGCCGGGCGCCGCGGGGCGGATCGGCCCTCGGGACGCCTGCGGCTCCGTCATCACCTTCCGGGAGCATGCCCGGGCTGTCGAGGGACAGCCAGGGATCGATCTAGGAGGCTTTGGCCGGCGCGGCACCCTTCTCGCCGGAACCTTTTTCGCCAGAACCCTTTTCGCCGGGGCCCTTCGCCGGCGGCAGGTCGAGGCGGATGTGCAGCTCCTTCAGCCGGGCCGGCTCGACCGGCGCCGGGGCGCCCATCATCAGGTCCTCGGCCTGCTGGTTCATCGGGAAGAGGATGACCTCGCGGATGTTCGGCTCGTCGGCCAGCAGCATGACAATGCGGTCGATGCCCGGCGCCGAGCCGCCATGCGGCGGCGCGCCGTAGCGGAAGGCGTTCAGCATGCCGCCGAAACGCTGCTCCACCACCTCCGCCGAGTAGCCGGCGATCTCGAAGGCGCGGATCATGATGTCCGGCCTGTGGTTACGGATGGCGCCCGAGGAGAGCTCGATGCCGTTGCAGACGATGTCGTACTGATAGGCCTTGATGGTCAGCGGGTCCTGGCTGTTCAGCGCCTCCAGCTCCCCCTGCGGCATGGAGAAGGGATTGTGGCTGAAGTCGATCTGCCCGGTCTCCTCGTTCAGCTCGTACATCGGGAAGTCGGTGACCCAGCAGAAGCGGTAGGCGTCCTTCTCGATCAAGCCGAGCTCGTTGCCGAGCCGGGTGCGGACCTGGCCGGCGAACTTGGCCGCCGCCGCTTCCTTGTCGCAGGCGAAGAAGACCGCGTCGCCATCCTTCAGGCCTATCGCGTCGCGGATGGCGATCGCCCGCTCGCGCTCGAGGTTGCGGGCGATCGGGCCCTGCGGCTCGCCATTCGCGAAGGTGATGTAGCCGAGACCCCCGGCGCCGCTCTCGCGCGCCCATTCGTTCAGCTTGTCGAAGAAGCTGCGCGGGTTGCCGCCGGCGCCCGGCGCCGGGATGGCGCGCACCACCGCGCCCTTCTCGATGTTGCGGGCGAACAGGCCGAAGGCGCCACCGCGGAACTGCTCGGTCACGTCGCGGATGCGCAGCGGGTTGCGCAGGTCCGGCTTGTCGGAGCCGAATTCCAGCATCGCCGTGTCGAAGGGGATGCGCGGGAAGGGGGCCGGCGTCACCGCCCGCCGGGTGCCGGTGAAATCGGCGAATTCCTCGAAGACGCCGGCCAGCACCGGTTCGATGGCGGCGAAGACGTCCTCCTGCGTGACGAAGCTCATCTCGAAGTCGAGCTGATAGAACTCTCCGGGCGAGCGGTCGGCGCGGGAAGCCTCGTCGCGGAAGCAGGGGGCGATCTGGAAGTAGCGGTCGAAGCCCGCCACCATGGCGAGTTGCTTGAACTGCTGCGGCGCCTGCGGCAGGGCGTAGAAGGTGCCGGGATGCAGGCGGGACGGCACCAGGTAGTCGCGGGCGCCTTCCGGACTGGAGGCCGTCAGGATCGGCGTCTGGAACTCGGTGAAGCCCTGCTCGATCATCCGCCGCCGGATCGAGGTGATGACCCGGCTGCGCAGCAGGATGTTGCGGTGCTGCTTCTCCCGCCGCAGGTCGAGGAAGCGGTAGCGCAGCCGCAGGTCCTCGGGGAATTCCGCCTCGCCCGCCACCTGGATCGGCAGCACCCCGGCCTCGGACTGCACCGCGAGCTCGCGCACCCGCAGCTCGATCTCGCCGGTCGGCAGGCGCGGGTTCACGGTGCCGGGCTCGCGCGGCACCACCTCGCCGGTCAGGGTGACGACGCTCTCCGGCCGCAGCCGGTCGGCGGCGGCGAAGACCGGCGAGCCCTGCGCGACGACGCATTGCGTGATACCGTAATGATCGCGCAGGTCGATGAACAGCAGCCCGCCATGGTCCCGCTTCCGATGCACCCAGCCCGAGAGGCGCGCCGTGCTGCCGGCATCGGTGGCGCGGAGCGCGCCGCAGTCATGGGTGCGGTAGGCGTGCATGGGGCGATCGACCTGGCCTTGCTGGAAGTCGCGGGTAAGAGGGGACCGGGGGCGGTCCTGTCAAGCCGCATGGCTTTCCCGCCGCCTCCCGCGGCGGTAGAAGCCATGCCATGAGCCGCCGTCCGCCCGCCGAAATCCCGGCCCTGATCACCACCAGCGCCGACCTTGCCGCCCTCTGCGAGCGGCTCAGTGGAGAGGCCTTCGTTACGGTCGATACCGAGTTCATGCGGGAGCGGACCTACTGGCCCGAGCTCTGCGTGGTCCAACTCGGCGGGGCCGGGGAGGTCGCGGTGGTGGATGCGCTGGCGGAGGGGATCGACCTCGCCCCGCTTGGCGCCCTTCTGGCCAATCCCGAGATCGTCAAGGTCTTCCATGCCGCGCGGCAGGATGTGGAGATCTTCCTGCTGAAATTCGGCGCCGTGCCGACCCCGCTCTTCGATACCCAGGTCGCCGCCATGGTGGCCGGCTTCGGCGACCAGGTGAGCTATGACGGGCTGGCGCGGGCGCTGGCCGGGGCGCAGATCGACAAGGCGCACCGCTTCTCCGACTGGTCGGCCCGGCCGCTCTCGGCCTCGCAGATCGCCTATGCCGCGGCCGATGTCACGCATCTGCGCCGCATCTACGTGGCGCTGAAGGAGCGGCTGGAGCGGGAAGGGCGGCTCGACTGGGTGGCGGAGGAGATGGCGGTGCTCGCCGAGCCCGCCACCTACCGCACCGAGCCGGAGAATGCCTGGGAGCGGCTGAAGCCCCGCACCACCAACCGCCGCTTCCTCGGCATGCTGCGGGCGATCGCCGCCTGGCGCGAGCGGGAGGCGCAGCGGATCAACATCCCCCGTCAGCGCCTGGTGAAGGACGAGACGCTGCTCGAGCTCGCCGCCACCACGCCGGACAGCCCGGCCGAGCTGGCCCGGGCGCGCGGCATCTCGGAAGGCTTCGCCAAGGGCCGCAGCGGCACCGGGCTGCTCGCCGCCATCAAGGAGGCGCGCTCCCTGCCGGAGAGCGCCCTGCCGGAGCCGCCGAAGGACCGGCACGGCCCCTCGCCCTCGCCGGCCCTGGTGGCGCTGCTGAAGGTGCTGCTCGCCGCCAAGTCGGAGGAGCACCACGTGGCGCCGAAGCTGCTCGCCAGCTCGGAGGATCTCGACCGGCTGGCGGCCGAGGCGCAGCCGGACCTGCCCGCCCTGCATGGCTGGCGGCGCGAGGTCTTCGGCGAGGCGGCGCTGGCGCTGAAATCCGGCCGGCTGGCGCTCGGCGTCGATGGCCGCCGGATCAAGGTGATCGGCGCCGGCTAGACCGTGATCCGCTCACACAGGTTCGCGGATCATGGTCCAGGCCGTTGTTTGATCGCGTGAGTCACGCTTTTCAGTGTTTTCACCTCAGGCGATCATGCTCTGACCCTTAGCCGCGCCGCAGGTTCCACAGGAAGGGGTTCGGCCCCTGCAGCACGCCGGTAAGGTCGGCGCGGAAGGCGGTGCGCAGGCGGAACAGGCCGGTCGGCGCGAAGGGCACGCTGGCCCAGGCCGCCTCCTGCAGCGTCGCCATGGCGCGAGCCTGGCCGGCGGCATCGGGTGCCTCGATCCAGGCCTCCACCGCCGCCTCGCTGGCCGGGTCGCTCGGCCAACCGAACCAGGCGCGCTCGCCATGGCCCCGGATGATCGGGCTGACTGCCGGGTTGGCGACGGCGGCGGCCGGGAAATTCGTGTTGTGCAGGTTCCAGCCGCCCTGCGCCGGCGGCGCCTTGTTGGCCCGGCGGGCGATGATGGTCGCCCAGTCGCTCTCAACCAGCTCGATGTTGACGCCGAGATGGCGCATCAGCTCGGCGCTGACCCGACCCTGCTGGGTGACGGCGGGGAAGTCACTGGGATTGATCAGCACCACCCGCTCGCCCCGGTACCCCGCCGCCCGCAGCGCCTCGCGGGCGCGCTGCATTGCCTGCTCGCCGCCGGGCGCGGCCGGAACTTCGGTTACCCCCGGCAGGCCGCAGGGAAAGACGGCGTGGCATTCCTGCCAGTCCCCCGGCAGGGCGACGGCGGCCATGTAGTCCGACTGCACCAGCGCATCGCGGATGGCGCGGCGCACCGCGACATCGTTGAAGGGCGGGTGCAGCTGGTTGAAGCGCAGGAAGCCGAGGAAGCCGTTGGGGTCGTAGATCTGGGTGCGCAGCGCCCGGTCGCGGTCGAGCACCGGCACGAGATCGGGCAGTGGGTACTCGATCCAGTCGATCTCGCCGGTCTGCAGCGCCGCCGCGGCGGTGCCGCCATCCGGGATCCAGACCAGCTCCAGCCGGTCGAAATGCACCCGCTTGCCGCCGGACGCGGCCTCGGCCGGCTCCTTGCGTGGCTGGTAGGCCTCGTTGCGGGCATAGGTGGCGCGGCTGCCCTGGACGAACTCGCCGGGCAGGAAGCGCCAGGGGCCGCTGCCGATCATCTCGGCGACGCCGATCGGCCGGTCGGCCGGATGCCGGGCCAGGGCTTCCGGCATGATGAAGGCGGGGCTGGCGGCGGGCTTGGCCAGGGCATCGAGCAGGGCGGGGAAGGGGCGGTGCAGGCGGATCACCAGCTCCCGCTCGGCCGGCGCCTCCCAGGCCGCGACCGCCCGCGCCAGCACCTGGCCGAAGCCGTCCCGCACCGCCCAGCGCTGCAGCGAGGCGATGCAATCCGCCGCCCGTACCGGGCTGCCATCATGGAAGCGCAGCCTCTCGCGCAGGCGGATGCGCCAGGTCAGCCGGTCGGCCGAGACCTCCTCGCCCTCGGCCATCTGCCGCTGCGGCCGGAAGCGCGAATCGCAGCCATAGAGTGTGTCGAAGATGCAGTAGCCATGCGTGGTGGCTATGGTGGTGGGGTTGAAGATCGGGTCCAACACCGCCGGCGCCGCCTGCGGCATGAAGCGCAGCACCCGCGCGCGGCCGCCCTCGGCGAGAGCGGGGCCAGCCAGGGCCGGCGCCAAGGCAGTGGCCAGCAGCGAGCGGCGATGCAGTCCCACGATAGTCTCCCCCCAAGGCGGACCGGCCGACCCGAATCCGACAGCGCAGCGGAGGCTGCGCGGCCCGCCGCGTCAACGGCCCCCCTGGCCTGATCCGTCCCATGGAGTCATCGTCGCCCCCGGCGCGAGAGCGCCCAAGCAACGCCCGTCACCGGCCCGCTCAATCCAGCACGGAGACCCGCCCCATGAGCGCCGGCCCGCTTCTCGACCTCGCCCCTCCGCTCGCGGCGCGCCCGCTCGGCGCCACCTTCGGCGCCGAGCTCACCGATGTCCGCATCGCCGGCGACCTGCCGCAGGCGGAGATCGACGCCTTCCTCGACGCCCTGCACCGCCATGGCGTGCTGCTGCTGCGCAACCTGCCGCGGGACCCGGCGGCGCAGGTGGCCTTCAGCCGGCGTCTCGGCGCGCTGGAGCTGCATTCCGCCTCCGCCCATACCCATCCCGAGCATCCGGAGATCTTCTGCGTCGGCAATGTCGAGGAGCCGGGCGGGCTCAGGGCGAATTTCGCCACCGGCGTCGAGCAATGGCATGCCGACAGCAGCTACCGCGCCGTGCCGAGCCGGGCCTCGCTCTTCTACGCCGCCATCGTGCCGCCCGAGGGCGGCGAGACCTGGCTGCTCGACGCCGGCACCGCCTATGAGGAACTGCCGGCGGCGATGCAGGCGCGGATCGAGGGGCTGCGGGCGGTGCATGACCTCAACACCCTCGCGGAATGGAACCGCCGGCACACCCCGGGCAAGCCGCCGCTGTCGGCGGAGACGCGGCGGCGCTTCCCGCCGGTCTCGCAGCCGCTGGTGCGGGTGCATCCGGTGACCGGCCGCCGTTCCCTGTTTCTCTGCCCGGCGGTCATCAGCCATGTCGAGGGGCTGTCGCCGGCCGAGGGCGAGGCGCTGATCGCGGCCTTGATGCGGCACGCGGCGCAGGAGCGCTACGTCTACCGGCATCGCTGGCAGGTGGGCGACCTGGTGATCTGGGACAATCTGGCGACGCTGCACACCGCCAGCCTCTTCGACCACACCCGCTACCAGCGGCTGATGTTCCGGACCACCGTGGCCGGGGCGGTCTGAGCCGGCGCCGGAAGCCTTGAGGCGACGCCGGCCGCACAACCGCTAGGATGGAGGGTCTTGCGGCGGGAGGTGACGGGGGGCGATGCACGAGGCCAGGCTGCTCGTGGAATTGGCGGGCGAGGCGGCGCTGCTGCTCTGGGGCCTGCACATGGTGCAGAGCGGCGTGCAGCGCGCCTTCGGCAGCCGGCTGCGTCACGCCCTCGGCCTGGCGCTCGGCAACCCGCTGCGCGCCTTCCTCGCCGGCCTGGGCGTCACCGCCGTGTTGCAGAGCAGCACCGCCACGGCCCTGATGGTGGGCTCCTTCGCCGCCGCCGGGGCGGTGGCGCTGGCGCCGGCGCTGGCGGCGATGCTCGGCGCCAATGTCGGCACGGCGCTGATCGTCCAGCTTCTCTCCTTCGATGTCTCGGCGGTCTTCCCGGCGCTGGTGCTGGTCGGCGTGGTCGCCTTCCGCCGCGGCCAGCGCACCCGGACGCGCGATCTCGGCCGGGTCGCCATCGGCCTCGGGCTGATGCTGCTCTCGCTGCGCCTGATGCTGGCCAGCATGGCGCCGGTCGAGGCCTCGCCGACCCTGCGCATGCTGCTCACCGCCCTGGCCGACCAGCCGCTGCCCAACCTGCTGCTGGCGGCGGCGATCTCCTGGGCGGCGCATTCCAGCGTCGCCGGCGTGCTCTTCGTCGCTTCCCTCGCCGGCAGCGGCGTCGCCTCGCCCGAGGCGGCGGTGGCGATGGTGCTCGGCGCCAATCTCGGCAGCGCCCTGAACCCGCTGCTGGAGGCGGGCGGCGACCGCGAGGATCCAGGCCGGCTGCGCGTGCCGCTCGGCAACCTGCTGAACCGGCTGGGCGGCGTGGCGATCGGCCTCGCTCTGCTGCCGCAGGCGGTGACGGCGCTGCAGGCGCTGGACCCGGCGCCGGCGCGGCTGGTGGCCAATGCGCATCTCGGCTTCAACCTGCTGACCGCCCTGCTGACCTTGCCGCTGCTGCCGGCGCTGGCGCGACTGCTGCGGCGCCTGTTGCCCGACCGCACCGCCGCCGATCCGGCGGCGCCGCGCTACCTGGACGAGGCGGCGCTCGGCACCCCCTCGGTGGCGCTGGCCAATGCGGCGCGCGAGGTGCTGCGGATGGCCGATCAGGTGGAGGCGATGCTGCGCGGCTCGTCGGAGGCCTTCCGCGACACCGACCGCGACGTGGCCAAGGCGGCAGCGCGGCTGGATGACGTGATCGACCGGCTGCACCGCGCGGTGCATGCCTATCTCGGCCGCATCCCGCGCGAGACGCTGGGCGAGGAGGAGGCGCGGCGGCTGCAGGAGGTGCAGGCCTTCGCCATCGCCCTTGAGCACGCCGCCGACGTGATCGAGCGTGACCTGCTGCGGCACGCCGCCAAGCGGCAGCGGCGCGACGGCGCGCTGGATGGCGAGGCGCTGCAGGAGGTGCTGGCGCTGCACGCGACCTTGCAGGAGCAGCTCCGCCTGGCGATCGCGGTCTTCATGCTGGAGGATGCCGAGGCGGCGCGCGCCCTGGTGCGCGGCAAGGAGGGGCTGCGCGAGGCGGAGCGGGAGGCGGCGCGGCGCCTGGCCGAGGGCGAGGGCAGCGCCGCCGGGCTGCTGCTGGACGCGGTGCGCGACCTGCGCCGCGTCGGGGCGCATTTCGCCCTGGTCGCGCATCCGCTGCTGGAGCGGCGTGGCGAGCTGCTGTCGAGCCGGCTGGCCGGCGATGCGGCCCTGGCCGAGGGGGAGGTGCCGGAGGGCGCGTGAGACGGCGCTGGCCCGCCAACGGGCAGGTATTCCGCAGGCGGGCGGCTGGACCTAGAGCACTTCCCGTTCACCTGCGTTCACGGTAAAAGCTCTAGCCGGTTGTTTTCAGAGCATCTTCACCCGATCAGGTGGGTCCACCTGATCGGGATCTGCTCTAGAATGGCGCCCGCAAGGGAGAGCCCGCCATGGACGCTGTTACCCAGCCGCCGGTCATCCGACTTAACCCGGAGGATGGCGTCGTCATCGCCCGCCAGGTCCTGCCGCCGGGCACGCCGGTTGGCGCCGGCGTCGCGACCGCGGTGCGCATCCCGGCCGGGCACAAGATCGCGGTGCGGCCGCATGCCAAGGGCGAGCCGGTCCGTCGCTACGGCCAGATCATCGGCTTCGCCACCGAGGCGATCGCGCCCGGCCAGTGGGTCCATACCCACAACCTCGCCATGGGCGACTTCGCCCGCGACTACGCCTTCGGCCAGGATGCCCGGTCGACCGAGCCGGTGCCGGTGCCCGCCAACTTCCAGGGCATCCGCCGCGCCGATGGGCGGGTGGCGACGCGCAACTACATCGGCATCATCACCAGCGTGAACTGCTCGGCGCATGCGGCGGAGTTGATCGCGCTCGCCTTCCGCCGCAATCCGCTCACCGGCGAGGATCCACTGGCGGCCTGGCCGAACGTGGACGGGGTGGTGGCGCTCACCCACAAGACCGGCTGCGGCATGACCCAGGGCGAGCCCCTGGCGCTGCTGCGCCGCACCCTGGGCGGCTTCGCCCGGCACGCCAATTTCAGCCATGTCATCGCCATCGGCCTCGGCTGCGAGGTGAACCAGATCGGCGGGCTGCTGGAGGAGCAGAAGCTCGCCGGGCGGCTGCGCAACATGGCGATCCAGGAGATGGGCGGTACCCGCAAGACCGTGCAGGCGGGGATCGACTTCGTCCGCGAGGTGCTCGGCGAGGCCAATGCGGTGCGGCGCGAGACGGTGCCGGCGAGCGAACTCTGCGTCGCCCTGCAATGCGGCGGCTCCGACGGCTATTCCGGCATCACCGCCAACCCCGCCCTCGGCGCCGCCTCCGACCTCGTCGTGCGCCATGGCGGCACGGTGATCCTGAGCGAATCGCCCGAGACCTACGGCGCCGAGCATCTCCTCACCCGGCGCGCCGTCTCCCCGGAGGTGGGGCAGAAGCTGGTCGACGTCATGCACTGGTGGGAGGAGTACACGCGGCGCGAGGGCGCCGAGATGGACGCCAACCCCTCGCCCGGCAACAAGCTCGGCGGGTTGACCACCATCCTCGAGAAGTCGCTCGGCGCCATGGCCAAGGCGGGCAGCACCAACCTCGTCGATGTCGTGCGCTATGCCGAGCCTGTGACGAAGAAGGGCTTCGTCTTCATGGACACGCCCGGCTACGACCCGGTCGGCGCCACCGGCCAGGTGGCGGGCGGGGCCAACCTGCTCTGCTTCACCACCGGCCGCGGCAGCGTCTTCGGCTGCAAGCCTACCCCCTCCATCAAGCTGGCGACCAACACGCCGATGTACGAGCGGATGGAGGAGGACATGGACGTCAATTGCGGCACCATCGTCACCGGCGAGGAGACGGTGCAGCAGGTGGGCGAGCGGATCTTCCGGCTGATGCTGGAGACCGCGAGCGGGAAGCGCAGCAAGAGCGAGAGCTTCGATTTCGGCGCCGCCGAATTCGCGCCCTGGATGCTCGGCGCGACCATGTAATTGATCCCCACGAAACCGCTGCGCGGCTTCGTGGGGATCCCGTGAGTCCCTTCTAGACCATGATCCGCTCACACAGGGTCGCGGATCATGGTCCAGGCCGTTGTTTGATCACGTGAGTCACGCTTTCCGGTGTTTCCACCTCAGGCGATCACGCTCTAGCCCGAGGGGCGTCACAGCCTGCCGAGGCGAAGCCCCGGCAGGGCAACGGGAGGCGAGGGTCGAGACGACCGCGCCGGTCAGCCCTGGTAGGCGACCGTCTTCTGCGTCTGCTCGCCGAGCCCCTCGATGCCGAGCTTCATGGTCTGCCCTGCCTTCAGGAAGACCGGCGGCTTCAGGCCGAGGCCGACGCCGGGCGGCGTGCCGGTGAAGATGACGTCGCCCGGATGCAGGGTGATCATGTGCGAGACGTAGCTGACGATGGTCTTCACGCCGAAGATCATCGTCCGCGTCGAGCCGTTCTGCATCCGCTTGCCGTCGATCTCGAGGAACATCGACAGGTTCTGCGGGTCCGGCACCTCGTCCTTCGTCACCAGCCAGGGGCCGACCGGGCCGAAGGTGTCGCAGCCCTTGCCCTTGTCCCAGGAGCCGCCGCGCTCGATCTGCCACTCGCGCTCGGAGACGTCGTTGCCGACGGCGTAGCCCGCGACATGCTCCAGCGCCTCTGCCTCGGAGACGCATTTCGCGCGGCTGCCGATGACGATGCAGAGCTCGACCTCCCAGTCGGTCTTCACGCTGTTCTTCGGGATGATGACGTCGTCATTCGGCCCGCAGAGGGCGCCGAGCGACTTCAGGAAGACGATCGGCTCCTTCGGCACCGGCGCGCCGGTCTCGGCGGCGTGGTCGGCATAGTTCAGCCCGATGCAGACCAGGTTCTTCATTCCCGCAACCGGCGGGCCGAGGCGCGGCGTGCCCGGCACGGCGGGCAGCGAGGCGGGGTCGAGCGCGGCGAGCTTCTGCAGCCCGGCCGGCGACAGCGCATCCCCGGCGAGGTCGGGGATGCTGCCCGAGAGGTCGCGGATGGTGCCCGAGGCGTCGAGCAGGCCCGGCTTCTCCTGGCCGGCGGGGCCGTAGCGCAGCAGTTTCATGGAAGTCTCCTTGCGATGTCTCGCGCCGGCGCAAAGGGTTGGTGTGGCGGCTTCGCCGCCGGCGCGCAAACTAAAGCGTCCAGCCGCCGTCGATGACGATGGCCTGGCCGGTGACGAAGGTGCTCTCGGGGGCGGAGAGGTAGAGGACGAGCGCCGCGATCTCCTCGGCCGTGGCGAGCCGCCCCATGGCCTGGCGGGCGACGAAGGCGCCGCGCGCCTGCTCCAGCCCGCCGGCCGCCGCGGCGTTGGCGGCGATCCGCTCGCCGAGGCTCGGCGTGTCCACCGTGCCGGGGCAGACGGCGTTGCAGCGGATGCCCCGGGCGACATAGTCGGTCGCCACCGACTTGGTCAGCCCGATCACGGCGGCCTTGGTGGTGCCGTAGAGGAAGCGGTTCGGCGCGCCCTTCACCGAGGAGCAGGCGGAGGCCATGTTGACGATGGCGCCGCCGCCCTTCCCGAGCATGCCGGGCAGGGCGGCGCGGATCGTCTGCCACATCGCCCGCACATTGAGCGCGAAGGCGAAGTCCCAGTCGCCATCGGTGCAGCTCTCGACCGTGTTCTGGTGCACGAAGCCAGCGCAGTTGAACAGCACGTCGAGCGGGCCGGCGGCGGCGAGGGCGGCGGCCACCGCGGCATCGTCGAGCACGTCGAGCGCGCGGGTCTCGATGCCCTCGGCCTCGAGGCCGGCGAGCTTGCCGGCATCGCGGTCGGTGGCGACCACGCTGGCGCCCTCGGCGGCATAGGCGAGGGCCGCGGCCCGGCCGATCCCCTGGCCCGCGGCCGTCACGAAGCACCGCCTGCCTTGCAGCCTGCCCGCCATGTTGCGCGTCCCCGCCCCAGTACCGGCGCCATCATCGCGGCGGCGTCTGCGGCGTCAATGGGGCCGCCAGGGGAAGCCAGGGGCGGGCAGCAGAACGCCGCGGCCCGTCAGGGTCGCGGCGTCAGCGAGGGGATCGATCGCGTGGAGCTACCGGGCCGTGCGGTCGGCGAGGACCACGCGCCGCCCAGGGCGGGCGGTCGGCCCCGTTTGCGCCTGGCGATCCTTCGCCACGGGCGCCGGCTTGGCGTCCTGCGCCATCTGCGTGGTCGGCGGGTCCGGGATGAAGGCGCGCTGGTTCTGCAGCAGGGTGCGCGACGGCGAGTCCGGCGTGGCGTCGCCGCTCTGGGCGAAGGCGGGTGCCGCGCCCAGGCCGAGCAGCAGGGCGGCGGCAAGCGAAATGCGCGGCATGGTCATCGACCTCGTATGGAAGGGGACGGCGCTGTCGCCGGCCCATTGGCGCTAGATTTGGATGGATTGCGCCCGTCTGCCAATGCGAAGTGTCGATGAGACCCATTCGTCGCGCAAATCGCTCCCGGTTTGGAGATCAGTGGTTGTGGCGACTCTCGCCCCTGCTCTCCAAGATGTTGAGATAGAGCGTCGCCGGCTCCAGGCAGGCCCCGGTGCCGAGCTGCCCGACCATGCTGCGCTGGATCTCCTCCCAAGGCGTCTTGTTCGGTAGCTTCGGCGGCTGCCAGGCGGCGCGCCGGGCGGCGAGCTCGGCCTCGGGGATCAGCAGGTCGACCTTGCGGGTATTGAGGTCGATGCGGATCGGATCGCCGGACTTCATCAGGGCGAGGCCGCCGCCGACTGCCGCCTCGGGCGAGACGTTGAGGATGGAGGGGCTGCCGGAGGTGCCGCTCTGCCGCCCGTCTCCCATGGTGGGCAGGGTGTCGATGCCGGCTTTGATCAGCGACGCCGGCGGCTGCATGTTCACGACCTCGGCACTGCCCGGATAGCCGACCGGGCCGCAATTGCGGATCACCAGCACGGTGCGCTCGTCGATGCCGAGCGAGGGGTCCTCGATCCGGTCGTGGTAGTCCTCCGGCCCCTCGAAGACCACGACCTTGCCCTCGAAGACATTCGGCGGGTCGGAGAGGAAGCGGCGGCGGAAGCTCTCGTCGATGACCGAGATCTTCATCACCGCATTGTCGAAGACGTTGCCCGAGAGGATGGCGAAGCCGGCATGCTGCTTCATCGGCGTGCCATAGGCGCGGATCACCTCGCGGTCCGGCTCCTCCAGCCTCTCGAGGTTGGAGGCGTAGCTGCGGCCGGTCACGGTCATGGCGTCGCCATGGATCTTGCCGGCCTGCAGCAGCTCTCGCATCACCGCCGGCACGCCGCCGGCGCGGTGGAAGGCCTCGCCGAGGAAGCGGCCGGCGGGCTGGCAGTCCACCAGCAGCGGGATGTCGTGGCCGATGCGGTCCCAGTCCTCGATCTTCAGCTCGACGCCCATGTGCCGGGCGATGGCGATGATGTGCGGCGGGCAGTTGGTGGAGGCGCCGATGGCCGAGGCGGCGACGATGGCGTTCTCGAAGGCCTGGCGCGTCAGGATGTCCGAGGGACGCAGGTTCTCGTGCACCATCTCGACGATGCGGCGCCCGGTGGCATAGGCCATCTGCCCGCGCTCCCGGTAGGGGCCGGGGATGGCGGCGCAGCCGGGGAGGGACATCCCCAGCGCCTCGGCCAGCGAGTTCATCGACAGCGCCGTGCCCATGGTGTTGCAGTGGCCGACGCTGGTCGCGCTGGAGGCCACGAGCTCCATGAAGCGCTCGTAATCGATCTCGCCGGCCGCGAGCTGCTTGCGCGCCGCCCAGACGATGGTGCCCGAGCCGGTGAGCTGGCCGCGGAAATGCCCGTCCAGCATCGGCCCGCCGGAGAGCACGATGGCCGGGATGTTCACCGTCGCCGCGCCCATCAGGCAGGCGGGCGTCGTCTTGTCGCAGCCGGTGGTCAGCACCACGCCGTCCAGCGGATAGCCGTGCAGCACCTCGACCAGGGAGAGATAGGCGAGGTTGCGGTCGAGCGCCGCGGTCGGCCGCTTGCCCGTTTCCTGGATCGGGTGGATGGGAAACTCCAGCGGGATGCCGCCGGCGGCGATGATGCCGTCGCGCACCCGCTTCGCCAGGTCGAGATGGTGGCGGTTGCAGGGAGCGAGGTCGCTGCCGGTCTGGGCGATGCCGATGATCGGCTTGCCGGATTGCAGCTCGCCCCGCGTCAGGCCGAAATTGAGGTAGCGCTCGGTGTAGAGCGCCGTCATGCCCGGATCCTCCGGGTCATCGAACCAGCGCTGGCTGCGCAGCTTGAAGGGCTTCTTGGTCTGGTCGGAACCCGCCATGGCGATCTCTCCGGAAGGGCGCGAAGCTAGCCCCTGGCGCGCCAGGGTGGAACACCCCGGCGCCGGTGGCGTCTGCGGCTCAGCCCATCGCCTCCTCGAGAAAGACCTGCACCGCCTGGAACAGGGCGCCCCGGTTGCGCTCCATGGCGATGCTGTGGGTGCCCTCGGCCAGCATCACCAGCCGCTTGCCCGGGCTCGCGGTCAGCAGCGGGAAGATCGTCGTCGCCATGGCGGGCGGCGTGTCGCGGTCCCACTCCGCCACCACCAGCAGCACCGGCGCGCGGATCTTGGCCGGGTCGTAGAAGGGTTCCTTGCCCGGCGCCCAGTAATCCGCGAGGTCCTGCAGCACGCCGTTCGGCGCCCGCAGCACCGGCGGGCTCTGCCGCTGCCCCTCGGGATCGGTCGCCCAGGTGACGCCCGCCCAGTGCTCGAACCAGCCGGGCGGGATCAGCGCTGCCGCCTTCTCCGCCGGCACGCCGTTCAGCCAGCGCTGCTTCGCCGCCGCCTGCGTCACCGTGCGATAGGCGCCGAGCGTGCCGCCGTTCGGCCCGATCGGCGGCGGTCCCTGCAGGGTCCAGAGCGGGGCGTAGAGCACCACGCGCTCGACCAGGGCCGGGTTGTCGGCGGCGTAGCGCGCCATCAGCGAGGTGCCCCAGGACCAGCCCATGACGGTGATCTTCGGCAGGCCGCGCCGCTGCCGGATGAACTCGGCGGCGGTGGCGATATCGGCCACCGCCTGCTCGCCGCGCTCGATCGGCGGGCTTTCCGCCGCCGGCTTCGCCATCTCCGGCGGCCGGCTGCTGCGGCCATAGCCGCGCAGGTCGAGGCACCACACGTCGAAGCCGCGGCCGGCGATGTAATCCATCCAGGACAGGCCGCCGAGCGGCAGGTCGAAGGTGGTGCTGGCCGGATAGGTGGCGCCATGGACGAAGAGCAGGGTCCGGTCGGGGCGCGCGGGCTCGGCCTTCTCCGGCCGCTTGTTGCGGAGGAAGAGCTCGATGCCGGCATCCTTCGTCGGCACCATGATCTCCTCGGTCGTCAGGGTCGGCGCCTGGGCCTCCGCCGCGACCGGCAGCAGCAAGGGGGTGGCGAGCGGGGCCGAGAGCAGGGCGCGCCGATGCATGGACGTCTCTCCGGAATTGCTTGACGGCAAGCCTAGAACAGAACGCGGCAGGTCGGGAAAGGCCGCCGGCAGCATGGGGTTAAGGCCGCAGGCCCGCCATGCGGCCGCATCGGGGGACGGAAGGGCGCATCCGGGCTAGGAGGGTGGCATGGATGCCGGCGCCCCCGCCCACCCCCCGGTCCGTCCCTTGGCCGGTCCCGGTCCCGCCGCCCCGGCCGGCTGGCGGGCCGAGGCCTGGGCGATCCTGCGCCTCGCCTGGCCCCTCGCCCTCACCAATCTCAGCCAGCATGTGCTGGCGGTGACCGATGCGCTCATCCTCGGCCGGCTCTCGACCGAGGCGCTGGCGGCGGCGACGCTCGGCGCCAACCTCTACTGGGCGGTGATGGCGGCGCCGCTCGGCACCGCCCTCGCGGCGACGCCGATGCTCGCCCAGGCGCGCGGCACGGGGCAGCGGCCGGGCGGGGCCGGCCGTGGCTGGGTGCGGCAGATGCGTCGCGATGCTCGCAGCGCCCTCTGGGCCTCGCTCGCCCTGCTGCTGCCGGCCCTGCTGGTGCTGTGGTTCGCCGAGCCACTGCTGCTGCGTCTCGGGCAGGAGCCCGGCTTGGCATCCCTGGCCGGGACCTATGTGCGGGCGCTGATGTGGGGGCTGCTGCCCTTCTGCGGCTTCATCGTGCTGCGCGGCTTCCTCGCCGCCATGGAGCGGCCCGGCCCGGCGCTCTGGATCGCCCTGGCCGGCATCCTGGTGAATGCCGGGCTTGGCTGGCTGCTGGTCTTCGGCGCCGGCGACTGGCCTGGCCTCGGCATCCTCGGCGCCGGCCTGGCCAGCACGCTGGTGAACGCGGCGATGCTGCTCGGCCTGCTCGGCCTCATCGCGCGCGACCGGCAGCTCGGCCGCTTCCGCCTGCTCGGGCGGTTCTGGCGGCCCGATCCGGCCCGGCTGCGCGAGGTGCTGCGCATCGGCCTGCCGATCAGCGGCAGCATGCTGCTCGAGATCGGCGTCTTCAGCGCCGCGGCCCTGGCGATGGGCTGGTTCGGCGCGGTCGCCGTCGCCGCCCATGCCGTGGCGCTGCAGGTCGCGGCCACCACCTTCATGGTGCCGATGGGCATCGGCCAGGCGGCGACGGCGCGGGTCGGGCTCTGCATCGGCGCCGGCGCGGCCGGGGCGGCGCGGCGGGCCGGCTGGGTGGCGATCGCCCTCGGGGCCGGCTTCATGGCGGCGATGGCGCTGCTGCTGCTGGCGCTGGCCGGGCCGATCGCCCGCGGCTTCCTCGGGGCCGGCGATCCCGCGGCGACGGAGGCGGCGGCGCTCGGCGCGGTGCTGCTGACGGTGGCGGGCGTCTTCCAGCTCGCGGACGGCGTGCAGGCGGTCGCCGCCGGAGCGCTGCGCGGGCTGAAGCATACCCGGGTGCCGATGCTGCTGGCGGGGCTCGGCTATTGGGGGCTCGGCATGCCGGTCGGGCTGCTGCTGGCGGCGCGCCTCGGCCTCGGCCCGGTCGGACTCTGGATCGGCCTTGCCGCCGGCCTCGCCTGCGTCGCGCTGCTCATGCTGCGGCGCTGGCGCCGCCTGTCCGAGGCTTCACTCGACCGGACGGCCGACGCCCGGGCATAGCCGGCCAGCCATCGAGGGACCCGACCATGCGATTCGCCGCCCTGTTGCTGCTCGGCCTGCTGACCGCCTGCGACCAGGTGAAGCCGAGCCCGGTCGGGACGAACTGCGTGCATTACGGCCGCAACCCCATGCCGGTCTGCACCAACTGAGGCCGACGCGCGCCCCTGCCGCGACGGACGCCCCTCGAAAACGGCGCCACCCGTTGCCCTGCCGCGGCTTCGCCGCGGCAGGCTGTGACGCGCCTCGGACCTGAGGGCACACCGGGGTACCCATGACGGCGCGTAGCGACGTCGTGGGGATTGCCTAATCACTCTCCGGCGGGATGACATTGCTGCGCAGCCCGTCCACCAGCACGTCGCGCATGGTCTCGATGCCCTTGCGGCGGATGTCGTCCCAGGCCTCCGGCGTGTGGAAGGCGATGTGCGGCGTGATCGCCAGCCGTCCCGTCAGCCAGGGCTCCCGCGCCCGGTAGGCGCGCAGCAGCGAGGGCAGCGGCTCGCGCGGCGGTTCCTCCGGGATCACGTCGAGCCCGGCCCCGGCGATGTGGCCGTCCCGCAGGCAGCGCTCCAGCGCGTCGATATCGAGGATCGGGCCGCGCGCCGTGTTCACCACCACGGCGTTCCGCGGCAGCAGCCGCAGCTCGCGTTCGCCGATCAACCCGCGCGTGGTGCGCGTCAGCGGGCAATGGATGGAGAGCACGTCGGATTGCGCCAGCAGCTCGTCCAGCGTGCGGGCGCGGGCGATGCCGAGCGCCCGGTCCCAGCCATTCGGCTGGTAGGGATCGTGGAACACCACCTGGTAGCCGAGCGCCCTGGCCCGCAGCGCCGCGGCGCTGCCGATGCGCCCGAGGCCGAGGATGCCGAAGCGCTGCACCTCCTGCCGCCGGTGCAGCGGCGAGGGCATGACCGCCCAAGGGGCCGGCTGCTCCCCGCGCTGGGTGTCGTGATAGAGCAGCAGCCCGCGGCGCAGCGAGAGGGCGAGCAGCACGGCGAACTCGGCGACCTCCATCGTGCCGTAATCCGGCAGGTTGGCGACGAGGATGCCGCGCGCGGCGCAGGCGGCGCGGTCGACGCGGTCATAGCCGACGCCCATGCGGACGACGACCTTGAGGCGCGGGAAGCGGGCGATCTGCTCGGCCGGCACCGCCATGCGCAGCGTCATCAGCCCGTCCACCTCGGCGAGCAGCGCATCCGGCAGCTCGGCGAGGCTCGCCTTGGCATGGCCCTGCAGGATGCGCACGCCCGGGCCGAGGATCTCCTGCTCGAGCCTGGTATCGGGATAGAGCCCCTCGGGCTCGAGCACCGTCAGCGTCACGCGCATCCCCCCATGAATCAATCAGGCGGGTGAGGATGCGGGCGGGTGCCGCCGGCGGCAAGCGGGGTGCTTCCGCGGATCGTCGCCGCGCCGCATGATCGCGGGGCAAGCGGAGGCGACGATGGCGGAGCGCAGATACCTGGTCACCGGCGCGGCGAGCGGCATCGGCGCCGCCCTCTGCCGGCTGCTCGCCGGCCCCGGCGTGGCGATCGCCCTGCACACCCGCAAGAACCGCGCCGGCCTCGAGGCGGTGGCCGAGGCGGTGCGGCAGGCGGGCGGCCGGGCACAGCCGCTGCTCGGCGATCTCGCCGAGGCCGGGGCGCCGGAGCGGGCGGTGGCGGAGGCGGCCGCGGCGCTCGGCGGGCTCGACGTGGTGGTCGCCAATGCCGGTTTCGCCGACCGCACACCGGTCGCGGCGCTCAGCGACGCCGCCTTCACCGCCAGCCACGACGCCATCACCCTGGCCCTGCTCCGCCTCGCCCGCGCGGCGCAGCCGCATCTGGCGGCCGGCGAGCAGCCGCGCCTCGTTGCCGTCTCCTCCTTCGTCGCGCATGTTTTCCGGCTGGAGCAGCCGCTCTTCCCGGCCTCGGCCGCCGCCAAGGCGGGGCTGGAGGCGCTGGTCCGGGCGCTGGCCATCGAATGGGCGCCCGGCATCACGGTGAATGCGGTGGCGCCCGGCTTCACCCGCAAGGACCCCGGCGCGCATGCCGCGCTCGACCCCAAGGCCTTCGAGGAGCGGATCGCCCGCATCCCGCTGCGCCGCCTGGGCGCGCCGGAGGATGTGGCGGCGGCAATTGCCTTCCTGGCCTCGCCGGCGGCCGGCTACATCACCGGGCAGGTGCTGCATGTGGATGGCGGCATCACCGCCTAGAGCGTGACCGCTTGAGGCGGACTCACCGAACAGCGTGAGTCACGCGATCAAGCAACGGCCTGGACCATGATCCGCGACCCTGTGTGAGCGGATCATGGTCCAGGGAATTCCCCACGACGTCGCTGCGCGCCGCCGCGAGGGCTCCGTGATTCGCGCCGGGCGAGAGATGCGTCACAGCCTGCCGCGGCAGGGCCGCGGCAGGGCAACAGGGGGCGCCGGCCGCGTCAGGCCGAGCCGGCCTCGGCCCGGTCGATGCGGCGGAGCGCTGCGATCAGCATCAGCGCGGCGGCGAGCAGGGCGACGAGGCCCCAGCCGGGATCGATCCAGGTCTGCGGCGAGCCGCTCATCGCCTCGATGGCGGTCCGCACCCCGCTCGCCTGGGTGACCGCCGCCAGCAGCGCGCCGATGGCCGGGGCGAAGATCATGATGGCTGCGGCGGCCGCGATCGGCAGGCGAAGCGCGCGCAGCGAGGGCAGCAGGGCGGCAGCGACCGCGAGCGCCAGCACCGCGAGCTTCAGCAGGGTCATCAACGGCACCGCCTGCCAGGCGGAAAGGCCGAGCAGCGTGCGGTCGGTGCCCCGGAAATGCAGCACCGGCAGGAAGAAGGCGGCGATCACCGCCAGCCCCACCCCGCCGAACAGCAGCGCCAGCGCGGCGCCATCCCTCGATCGATCCATGGAACTCTCCCATTCTTCCGGGTCTTGAGCGCCCGGGATGGAGAGACTGTAACCATTCGGTTATAGCAGGCGAGGGAAATCGGCGCGGCTAAGCCGCCATCCCGTCGAGCGGCCAGCGCGGGCGCGGCGCATGGCCGAGTTCGTCCACCAGGCCGAGGCGCAGCCGCTGCAGCCCGGCCCAGGCGACCATCACGGCATTGTCGGTGCAGAGCCGGATCGGCGGCGCGACCAGCGGCAGGCCGCGCGCCTCGGCCGCGCCGGCCAGGGCCGCCCGCACCGCCGCATTGGCGGCGACGCCGCCCGCCGCCACCAGCGCGGTCGCCGCCGGCATCAGGGCGAGGGCGTTGCGCGCCCGGTCGGCCAGCACCGCGGCCACCGCCGCCTGGAAGGCCGCGGCGATATCCGCCCGGTCGCGCTCCGTCGCCACGCCCGGCAGCCGGGCCAGCGCATGCGCGACGGCGGTCTTCAGCCCGGACCAGGAGAAGTCGCAGCCCGGCCGGCCGAGCAGCGGCCGCGGCAGCGGGATGCGCGCCGGGTCGCCCCCGGCCGCCAGGCGCTCCAGCGCCGGCCCGCCCGGCCAGGGCAGGCCGAGCAGCTTGGCCGCCTTGTCGAAGGCTTCGCCCACCGCATCGTCGAGCGTGGTGCCGAGCCGCCGGTAGCGGCCGATGCCGGCGACCTCGACGCATTGGCAATGGCCGCCCGAGAGCAACAGCAGCAGATAGGGAAAGCGCACCGGTTCCGGCGTGATGCCGGGCAGGGTCGCGGTCAGGGCATGCGCCTCAAGGTGGTTCACCGCGACGAAGGGCAGGCCATGCGCCAGGGCGATGCCCTTGCCGAGCGTCGCGCCGACGATCAGGCCGCCGATCAGCCCCGGGCCGGAGGTGGCGGCGACGCCGGCGAGCCCGGCATAATCGAGCCCGGCCTCGCGCATCACCTCCTCGATCAGCCGCGGCAGGTGGTCCAGATGCGCCCGCGCCGCGATTTCTGGCACCACGCCGCCATAGGGGGCGTGCTCGGCCTGCTGGCTCAGCACCGCCTCGGCCAGGATGCTGCCATCCGCCCGGAGGATCGCCGCCGCGGTCTCGTCGCAGCTCGATTCCAGCCCCAGCACCGCCGCGCGGTCGTCCATCCCACCTTTCCCATCCAGGGCCGCGGTTCTATGAGGGCGCCCATGTCCGCCGGCCATTCCATGTCCGATGTTCCACGCCACGGCAGCGCCTTGCCGCTACGCGTCGGCACGCGCGGCTCGCCGCTCGCGCTATGGCAGACCCGGCACTTCCTGGCCATCATCAGCGATCTCTGTCCGGTCCTGCGCGAGGCGCAGGCCTTCGAGGAGCATGTGATCGCCACCTCCGGCGACCGGATCCTCGACCGCCGCCTCGCGGATATTGGCGGCAAGGGCCTCTTCGCCAAGGAGATCCACGAGGCGCTGCTCGACCGCCGGATCGATTTCGCGGTCCACAGCCTGAAGGATCTGGAGACGGAGATGCCGCCCGGCATCGTCCTCGCCTGCACCATGAAGCGGGAGGATGCGCGGGACGCCATCGTGCTGGGCGAGGGCTGCGGCGCGCCGGATGCGGCCGATCCCTATGCCTGCCTGCCGGCCGGCGCCCTCATCGGCACCGCCTCGGTGCGCCGCCAGAGCCAGATCCTCTTCGCCCGTCCGGATCTCCGCTGCGGCGTCATCCGCGGCAATGTGCAGACCCGGCTCGGCCGCGTGCGGAGCGGCGAGTTCACCGCCAGCCTGCTGGCGCTGGCCGGGCTGAAGCGGCTCGGCCTGGCGGAGGAGGCGGCGATCGTCCTCGACCCGGAGGCGATGGTGCCGGCCGCGGGGCAGGGGATCGTCGGCATCACCGTCCGCGAGTCGAACGAGGAGCTGTGCGAGCTGCTCTCGGCCATCGAGGACCGGGAGGCGGCCGCCGTCAGCCGGGCGGAGCGCGCCTTCCTCGGCGCCCTCGACGGCTCCTGCCGCACGCCGATCGGCGGCCATGCCAGGCTGCTGCCGGACGGCCAGCTCCACCTGACCGGGCTGGTGGCGCGGCCGGACGGCTCCTTCCTGCTCAAGCGCGCCCTGACCGGGCCGGTGAAGCAGGCGCGGGAGCTCGGCGCCGAGCTGGGCCGCAGCCTGCGCGCGGACAGCCCCTCCGACCTCTTCGCTTGAGGCCATGGCGTCCTCCGCGACGCCCGCCGGCGTGCTGGTCACCCGGCCCGAGCCGGGCGGGGCGGAGACGGCGCGCCGGCTGGCGGGGCTCGGCTGGCACCCTGTCCTTGCCCCTGCCCTGGTCCTTGCCCCGCGCCCCTTCGCCCTGCCGCCGGCCCAGGCCTTGCTGCTGACCAGCCGCGCCGCGGCACGCGCCCTGGCGCCGGATGACCCGTCGGGCGACCTGCCGGTGCTGGCGGTGGGCGAGGCGACGGCGGCCGAGGCGCGGGCGCGCGGCTTCCGGCGGGTCACGGCCGCGGCCGGCGATGCGGCGGCGCTGGCAGCGGAGGCGGCGCGGAGCCTCGACCCGGCGGCCGGGCCGCTGCTGCTCGCCGTGGGCGAGGGCTATGGGGCCGAGCTCGCGGCGCGGCTGCGGGCGCAGGGCTTCCGCGTGTTGCGACGGGTTGCCTATGCGGCCCGGCCGGCGGCCACCCTGCCCGAGCCGGCGCTGGCGGCGCTGCAACGGGATGGTGAGGTAGTTGCCGCCCTGTTCTTCTCGCCGCGCTCGGCGCGGCGTGCCATCTCCCTCCTCAAGGCCTCCGGTCATGCCGCAACCGCGGCATCGATGGAGGCGTTGGTCATCAGCCCGAGAGTCGCCGAGGCGGTGGTCCGGGCCCTCGCACCCCTGGCTTGGCGCGCGGTGCGAGTCGCCGGTCGGCCCGACCAGGACGCATTGTTGGCTATGCTCGGTCCCAGGTAGGCTGCACGTATGAGCGAGACTCCCGAGACACCCGCCGGCGCCCCTGCCAGTGCCCCGGCGCCGACGCCCCGCAACTCGCCGCTGGACCCGCCCGCCCCGAAGCGTCTCGACCCGGCGGCGGTGATGATCGGTGTCGGCGGCGTCGTGCTGCTGCTCGCCGTGTGGTGGCTGCTGAAGACGCCGCGTTCGACGAACGAGGCGAGCGTCGACCCGGCGCGCGTGGCGCAGCTCGAGCAGCGGCTCGGCGCGCTGGAAGGCGTGCGCGGCGAGCTCGGCACGCTTGGCGGCCGGCTGCAGGCGCTGGCGCCGCTTGAGGGGCGCGTGCAGGCGCTCGAGAACAAGCCGGCGCCGCAGATGCCGGACCTGCGGCCGCTGGAAAGCCAGGTCGCCGCCCTTGCCGAGCGCACTGCGGTCGCCGAGCGGAGCACGGCGCAGGCGACCGACCGTGTCGCCGCCAACGAGCGCCGGCTGCAGGCCCTGGAAGCGAAGCCGACCTTTGATCCCGCCGCCGTCGCGCCGCGCGTCGCCTTCGATGCGCTGGGCACGCGGGTGGAGGCGCAGGCGACGCGTCTGCAGCAGCTCGATGCCGATCTCACCCGGCGCCTGCAGGAGGCGCAGCGCGCCGACGAGCAGCGCGAGCAGGCGGCGCAGCAGGCGCTGACGCAGAAGCTGCAGGAGGCGCAGCGCGCCGACGAGCAGCGCGAGCAGGCGGCGCAGCAGGCGCTGACGCAGAAGCTGCAGGATGCGGCGCGCGTCGATGAGCAGCGCGAGCAGGCGGCGCAGCAGCAGATGACGCAGCGCCTGCAGGCGCTGGAGCAGACGGTGCAGCAGAAGCTCGCTGCGCTCGATTCCGCGCTCGGCCAGCGGGTCGCGGCGCTCGAGCAGGCGCAGAAGCAGATGCAGGCGCTCGAGAGCCGCACCGCGCGGCTCGCGGCGGTGGACCGGCTGCGCGGCGCGCTCGGCGCTGGCCAGCCGCTCGGCGAGGCGCTCGCTCGCATCGACCAGCCGCCGCAGGCGCTGGCCCGCTTCGCCCAGGCAGCGCCACCGACCGAGGCGGCGCTCCGCCTCTCCTTCGAGGACGCGGCCAAGGCGGCGCGCGCCGCCTCCGACGCGGCGATGCAGCCGGACGGCAGCAAGGCGGGCGTGATGGACAGCGCGATGGCACGGCTCGGCGGCCTCGTCACCATCCGCCGCGGCGACCAGGTGGTCTGGGGCGACGCGGCGGAGGCGGAGATCGAGCGCGCCCGCCGGGCACTCGAGGCCGGGGATATCGAGATGAGCCTGCAGCATATCGACCGGCTGCCGCCGCCCGCGCGGCAGGCCATGCAGGGCTGGGCCGACCAGGCGCGGTCGCTGCTCGCGGCGCGCGCCGCGCTGCGCCAGCTGGCGGCGGGCTGAGCCGATGCGCGCTGCGATCGCAGTCCTGCTGCTGCTGGTCATCGGCGTCGCCGGGGCGATGTACCTGGCCGAGCTCGGCGGCACCGTGCAGATCCAGGTGGGCGATGCCTGGATCGGCACCAGCTTCCCCATCGCATTGCTGCTGCTCGCCCTGGCTTTCCTGGTGCTGCACGGGCTGCTGGTCGGCATCGGCGCGCTGCGGCGCCTGCCGCGCCGGCTGCGCGAGAAGCGCGCGATGCGGCGCCGGGCGGATGGCGATGCCGCGGTGACGCGGGCGCTGATCGCGCTGGCCGCCGGCACCGCCGAGGCGGCGCGGCTCGAGGTGCGCCGGGCGCGGGGCTATCTCGGCGACACGCCGCAGACCCTGCTGCTGGCCGCCGAGGCGGAACGCCTCTCCGGCCGCGAGGAGGCCGCCGCCGAGGCTTTCCGCAGCCTGGCGGAACGCGAGGATGCGCGCTTCCTCGGCCTGCGCGGACTGCTGCGACAGGCGATGCAGAAGGGCGACTGGGAGGCGGCGCAGGCCCTGGCGCGCGAGGCCGAGGCGATCCAGCCCGGCGCCGCCTGGCTGCGCGAGGAGCGGGCGCAGCTCGCTCTCCACACCCATGACTGGCGCGAGGCCCTGGCCCTATCGGCGCCCGAGACGCCGAAGCCGGTCCTTGCCCTGGCCGCCGCGGCGCAGGAGCCGGACCCGACCAAGGCCGCGGAGCTGGAGCGGCAGGCCTTCCAGCTCGACAAGGGATTCGCGCCGGCGGCGATCGCGCATGCGGCGCGGCTGCGCGAGGGCGGCAGCCCGCGCCGCGCCCGCGCGGTGCTGGAGGAGGCCTGGGCCGCTGCGCCGCATCCCGACCTGGCCGAGGCCTATCTGGTGGACGAGCCGGACATCCTCATGCGGGTGAAGGCGGTGGAGCAGCTCATCCGGCGCAATCCGGAGGCGGCCGAGAGCCGGTTGCTGCTCGCCCGCACGGCGCTGGCCGCCGGGCTCACCGGCCGCGCCCGGACGGCGCTGGAGGCGCTGGTCGCCTCGGGCGAGGCGGACCGCCGGGCCTATCTGCTGCTTGCCGAGCTCGAGGAGGCCGAGCATGGCGAGACCGCCGAGGCCCGCGCGGCGCAGTCCCGCTGGCTTCGCCAAGCCGCCTCCGCCGCGCCCGAGCCGCGTTGGCGCTGCGCCCATTGCAGCACGGAGCAGCCGCGCTGGATGCCGGTCTGCACGAGCTGCGGCACGGTCGGGCAGATCGGCTGGACGGCGCCGGTGCGCCCCGCGATGCCGACGGCGGCGACGGCGGCGACGGCGGCCTGAGGTCTGGGGCCTGAGGCCGGGCGCCGCCCTCTCCATTGGGGGCGGAAGAAATGCGCGAGGGGCGTTGCCCTTCGCACCTGGTCCGTGTATCTCCCCGCCGCCTGGAACGCCGACATAGCTCAGCGGTAGAGCAACTGATTCGTAATCAGTAGGTCCCCAGTTCAATCCTGGGTGTCGGCACCAGCCTCCCCATTCTTCGTCGCCCTTCGATCACAGGGTGGGATGCTGTCCGCGCCGCCGATGGCCAGCGCGGAACGCATCCATCATGGACATCCGGTAATCTCACGGTCAGGCATACTCAAGCCGACCAGGCTCGGTTACCATGCCGCCACCATGGCAGGGGCCGGGGGGCAGGGGCCGGGGGGCAGGGGCCGGGGGCCGGCTCTTGGTCGGCCGTGCCGGCTGCGACGCAGCCCCGGCGCCCAATGAAGGCAGCCATGCCAGCAGCCGCAGCTTTGCCGCCGCGACAGGGAACGACGCCGAATCATGCGCCACGCCGCCGGGTTGCTGCATCGCTGGGTTGGGCTGTTCATCGCCGGCTTCCTGATCGTCACCGGCCTCACCGGCGCGGTCATCTCCTGGGACCATGAGCTGGACGACTGGTTCAACCCGCACCTCACCGAGGCGCGCAGCCCGGGCCCGGCCCTGCCGCCGCTCGAACTGGCGCGGGCCGTCGAGGGGCGCGACCCGCGGGTGCGCGCCACCTTCGTCCCGCTCGCCGTCGAGCCCGGCGAATCCCTGGCGATCTTCGTGCAGCCGGTGGTCGATCCGGCGACCGGCCGGCTCTTCGAGCCGGGCTACAACCAGGTCTTCCTCGACCCCGCCACCGGCGAGGAGCTCGGCCGCCGCGAATGGGGACAGGCCTGGCCGATCAGCCGGGAGACGCTGGTCTCCTTCCTCTACAAGCTGCATTTCAGCCTGCACATGCCGGAATTCTGGGGCATCGACCGCTGGGGGGTCTGGCTGCTCGGCGGCATCGCCGTCCTCTGGACGATCGATTGCTTCGTCGGCTTCTACCTCACCCTGCCGCCGCGGCCGGCGCCCCGGAGCGACCGCCCGGCGGTGGTGGCGCGGCAACTCTCCCGCGGGGTCTGGGCGCGGTGGAAGCCCGCCTGGATGATCAAGCGCTCGGGCAGCAGCTACCGGATCACCTTCGACATCCACCGCGCGGTCAGCCTCTGGACCTGGGTGCTGCTGCTGACGCTGGCCTTCACCGGCTTCTCGCTCAACCTCTACCGCGAGGTCTTCCTGCCGCTGATGTCGCAGGTCTCGCAGGTCACGCCGACGCCCTTCATGGAGCGCAGCCCCGCGCCGTTGCACGCCCCGATCCCGCCGGGCATCAGCCGCGAGGAGGCGGTGGCGGTCGGCCAGGCCGAGGCGGAGCGCCGCGGCTGGACCGATCCAGCCGGCAGCGTCTTCTATGCCGGCCACTTCGGCATCTACGGCATCCGCTTCTTCCAGCCGGGCGACGACCATGGCGCAGCCGGGGTCGGGCCGCCGCTGCTCTATGTGGACGGCCAGGACGGCCGCATCCTCGGGCGGCAGGAGCCCTGGGTCGGCACGGCGGCCGACATCTTCGTCCAGGCGCAGTTCCCGCTGCATTCGGGGCGCATCCTGGGCCTGCCGGGACGCATCCTCATCTCCGTCATGGGCGTCGTCGTCGCCGTGGTCAGCGCGACGGGCGTGCTGATCTGGTGGCGCAAGCAGTCTGCGCGTTCGCGCGTCGCGCGCCGGCGCGCGACAATGGTGCCGGCGCCGGGGGAATAGGCGTCTCGCCGCGTCAGGCGCGGATGAGGGGGCAGCCGCCCTCGCCGAGGGGGCGGAAGGCCTGCTCGGCCTCGGTAGTCTGCAGCAGCTTGTAGTAGTCGAAGAGGCCGCGGCTCTCCTCCGGCTTCTTCACCTCGAAGAGATAGGCCGGGTGGAGCTTCCGCCCGTCCTCGCGGATGCGGCCAGGGCCGAAGGCGTCGTCGTCGCAGGGCATCGCCTTCATGCGCGCGACCGTCGCCGCGCCATCGGCCTTGGCCGCCGCCACGCCGAGATCGGCGACCGCCTTCAGGTAATGCAGCGTCGCCGAATACTCGCCGGCCTGGATCATGCTGATCGGGACCTGGCCGGCGAGCGCGCGGGCGCGCTGCGCGAAGGCGCGGGTGCGGTCGTTCAGATCCCAGTAGAAGGTCTCGGTGCAGACCAGCCCCTGCGCCACCTGCAGGCCGAGCGCATGCACATCCGGCAGGAACATCAGCAGCGACGCGACCTTGATGCCGCGCCGGGTCATGCCGAACTCCGCCGCCTGCTTGATGCAGTTCACCGTATCCGTGCCGGCATTGGCGAGGCCGATCACCTTCGCGCCCGAGGCCTGGGCCTGCAGCAGGAAGGAGGAGAAGTCCGTCGTGCCCGGGAAGGGCGTGCGCACCGCGCCCAGCACCTTGCCGCCATTCGCCTGCACGAAGCGCGCCGTGTCGCGCTCCAGCGAATGGCCGAAGGCGTAGTCGGCGGTGAGGAAGAACCAGCTCGTGCCGCCCGCTTTCACCGTCGCGCCGCCGGTGGAGGCGGCCAGCATGTAGGTGTCGTAGACCCATTGCACGGTGTTCGGCGTGCAGGCGCGGCCGGTGAGGTCGGAGGTGGCGGGGGAGGTGGCGAGCATCACCTTGTTCTTCTCCCGCGACAGCTCGGCGACGGCGAGGGCGGCGGCAGAGGAGGTGATGTTGACGACGGCATCGACGCCGTCGCGGTCATACCATTGCCGCGTGATGTTCAGCGCGACGTCAGGGCGGTTCTGGTTGTCCGCCACCAGCACCTCGACCTGCAGGCCGAGCCGGGTCGCCTCCTGCGCCGCGAGGCGGGTGCAGGCGACGGAGACGGGGCCGTTGATGTCGCGATAGGGGCCGGCCATGTCGGTCAGCACGCCGATGCGGATGGGGCCGGCCGCCTGGGCGCGGGCCCTGTGCCAGGGCATCCCGGCCGCGGCCGCCGTGGCGCCGGCTTGCAGCAGCGATCGTCTCGTCATGTCCATGGCTCGTTTCCCCCGGCGGCGTCGTTGCGGCGCCTGCTTCGTTTGAATGCGGGGTCGATCCTAGACGGGGGCGGGACGGGAGGGCCAGGGCGTGCCGGGGCGAGGGCGGTCCGCGCCGCTCTCGCCCTCCGGCGCCCTGGCAATCGGAATGCTGCATCTCAGCCAGTAAGGCGGCCGCGCCTGCATAAAGCGATTTTCCAGTATATCGCCATGCCGCCTATCCCGAAAGCGGCTGAGACGGCACGGACATAATCGTCTTGATCGGTCATCGGCCATCATCCCTTGGCCATCCCGGAAGGCTCGAATCCTTCCAGGACCGGGTTAGCTTCGGCCTTCGAGAAGTCGATGCCGCCCTTCCACCTCTGCTGAAAGGCGTGCAATGCCCAAATGTCCTGGGCGATAGCGCCAACTCCAACACGCCGTAACCAAAACCCTGATCACGCCGAACGGCGTCATATTTTACAACATTTGTCGTGGAGACTGCGGTAGCGGTGGGTTTCTCGTTTCGCCTCGGCTCTGCTACAGCTCGTGGAAAGAGCTAAAGGTAATCAAGATGGCGAATAGCAACAGCCTCCGGCGCAGCTTCGACCTGGACGGGATGACCGTTGCCGAGCTTACGGCGCTTCGCGATGCCGCGGAGGCGAAGCGGCTGGAGAAGCTGGAGGATGCCAAGACCGCTGTCATCGAGCGTGCCAGAGCGGAAATCGAGCAGCTTGGCCTGTCGTTCGAATCCGTGTTCCCGAAGGTAGCGCAGTCGCCAGCGGGGTCTTCCCGGCGAACGCGCAGGGACGCCGGCGAGCCTGTGCCGGTGAAGTTCCGCGGTCCGAACGGCGAAACCTGGAGCGGGCGCGGCAGGATGCCCAAATGGCTCCAGGCGTTGGAAGCGGAGGGCAAGAGCCGGGCAGACTTCGCCGTCAAGTAGGGCGGCGGCAAGGCAGGCGAGCCGCGAAGCGCTTCCTGCAGCTTGGCCAAGCGCCCGGTATTCACTTCGATTTTAGACCCGCGCTGAGGGTGCCGTCGCTTTCCAGGATAAGAAATGCGACGTCTTCAATGTCTCGCCCGCCCGCGGAGCGCACGGCGCTCAATGCCTCGCCATGGGTAATCCTTTCGCGCCTCATGGCTGCTTCACAATACTCACCGTCGCGCGCAAGCAGGCTTGGTTCCGATCGGACTGCCTTTGCGAAGGCGGGGAAGCGGACGGAGGTATAGGCAACGACAAACTGCAGAAGGATTAGCAGGGCAAGGGCAATCATCCCTTCAGCCAAGGCAACGGATTCCTGCAGCAAGATGGCGGACAGCGTGGAACCAAGCGCAACTGTGACGACAAGATCAAAGGCGTTCAGTTTGGCAAGCGTACGTTTGCCCGAAATGCGAAGGAACAGAATTAATATGGTATAGGCCAGTGCGCCGACTATGAGGGTGCGCACGATCCCTTCCCAATTTTGAAAAAACATGTTCGTCCAATTCATGGGATGATCCTGTCGTGCTGTTGGCGGTGTGGCGCAGCGCGCGGGGTATGGTCGGAGGGCTGGTACGGCAGTGGCTGATGGCTTGCGATCAAGATCCTCGACAAGGCGGTATCGCTGACGGTCGTCTGGCTCCGCACCAGCCATGGCGCGGCCGCAAAATTGCCAGTACGGCTGTCGCTTCCATGACAATGGCCACCCGCTCGATCCGCAGCGAGGTGATCGAAGGCGAGTTCCCATAACCTGCGGACCTCGGAAGGCCCGTTCGATCCGGCCTGCCAGATGCTCCGCGATCTCTGGGACGCGACGCTTGCCCGCGCGCGGACTCAGGGCGCGCCGTGGCCCCTCGACCGCATCGTGAACGCGGCCAGCGCCTCGGTGATCGCGGCCCATGAACAATGGACCAGGGAATTGGAGACGCAGAAGGCGTCGATGCAGGGCGCACGTGCTTCAGCGGCAATCCGCGCGCGAGTGCCGGCGAGACTGATCGGGCCGCCGCAATCTCGGCGCCCTTCAAGCTCCTGGAGAGCCTCAACATGACCGAAAAAGAGATGGTGCCCAGGGGCGGAATCGAACCACCGACACTGCGATTTTCAGTCGCATGCTCTACCAACTGAGCTACCTGGGCCCAAGCATCCGGCCCTGTCTGGGGGCCGCCGGCAGAGGAGGCGGGAGATAGCGGAAGCCCCGGGGGCTGTCCACCCAGGCCAGGGCGAAATTGCGCGCGTCTCGCCTCACTCGCCCTCGTCCGGGCCGCTCTCCGGCGGCTCGCCCGGAATCGCGTAATCGCCCGCCAGCCAGCGGCCGAGATCGATCTGCCGGCAACGCGCCGAGCAGAAGGGGCGGAAGCGCTGGTCCGGCGCCACCGGCTTGCTGCAGACCGGGCAAGGGCGGGGGTAGGGGCGGGCGGGGCGTTGCGGCGGGGCGGCAGACTCAGCCATGCGGGACCTCCTCGATCTCGGGCTCCGAACGCCCCGGATCGGTCAGGCGCTGCAAGGGCGTCCCCAGCGCCGCCTCGGCCTCGGCCAGCGCCCCCGGCAGCGCTTCGAGCGCCGCGAGGACGGCCGGCGCCGCCCGCAGCGCCCAGCGCCGTCCGGGGCGCGTGGCCGCCTCGCGCACCGCGCAGCGCAGCGCGGTCAGGCCCTGGGTGAGCGGCGAGACTGGCCAGCCGAGCAACTCGTGCAGCGGCGGATGGACGCGCTGACGCTGGATCTCGAACAGGCCAAGCGGGCCGAGGCCAAGCAGCCGCGCCAGCAGGTCGGGCGCGAGCGCCGCGGCGAGCGGCCCTGCCAGCGCCGCGCGCCGCTTCACCGTCAGCCCGGCAAGGTCGAGCAGGATCGCCCCGGCCAGGTTGCGCAGCCGGATCTGCCGCGCCGCCTCGGCGACCGCCGCCTCGTTGAGGCGACGCTGCGCCTGCGGGTCGCGGGTGCCGGCCGCGCTGCCGGCATCGACATCGATGGCGGTGAGCGCCGGTGTCGGGTGGATCAGCAGCCGGCCGCCGCCGGGCAGCGGCACCTCCGGCCCGGCGAGCAGGTCGAGCTCAGCCTCGATCGTCTCGTCGAAGACCGGCGCATGGCTCAGCGCCACGCGCGCCGGGCCGAGCACCGCCCGCAACCGGGCGGCGAGCGGGGCGCTGTCGGTGCGAAGCACGGCCTCCGGATGGGCGCGGGCCAGCCGCAGCGCCGCCACCGGCCCGCGGGCGATGAGGGCCGGGCCGCCCGCCGGCGCCGCCTCGATGCGCGCCGCCTCGGCCGGGGTCAGCCGGGCGGTCAGGCGCGGCCCCTTGCCACCCTGCGCGGCGCGGGTGACGCGAACGCCAAGAAGCTGTCCTTCGTTGACCGACCGGGCTATCGGCTGCTTCGCGGCGCCGACGGCCGATTCCGGCAGGAAGCCGGTCTCGCCACCGGCCATGGCGAGGAAGGCCCCGGCCATGGCCGGGGCGAGGGCCGAGACGCGCGCCCGGTGCAGGTCGCCGACACCATCGGGCCGGCCGGGCCGCTCGAGATGGTAGGCGACGAGCCGCTCCTCGGCATCGAGCAGCGCGGTGCGCCATTCGCCCGGCGAGGCGGAAAGCAGGATCAGCGTCACGGCCACTCCTGGGGCGCCTGGCCTAGGGCCGCAGCCAGCCGGCGCCCCGCAGCAACTGCGCCGTCTCGAAGAGCGGCAGGCCGATGACGTTGGAATGCGAGCCCGAGAGGAAGCGCACGAACATCTCCGCCCCGCCCTGGATGGCGTAGCCGCCCGCCTTGCCCTGCCATTCGCCGCCGGCGAGATAGGCGGCGATCTGCGCCTCGGTCAGGCGCTGGAAGGCGACGACGGTATCGACCAGCCGGGCGGCGCGTCCGCCATCCGGCCGACGCAGCACGACGCCGCTATAGACATGGTGCCGGCGCCCGGAGAGCAGCTCCAGGCAGCGCCGCGCCTCCGCCTCGGTCTCGGCCTTGGGCAGGATGCGGCGGCCGACGCCGACCACGGTGTCGGCGGCCAGCACCAACGCTCCGGGCGCCTGCGCGGCGGCGGCGGCGGCCTTCGCCTCGGCCAGGCGCGCGGCGAGTTGCCGCGGCAGCTCGGCCTTGCGGGGCGTCTCGTCGGTCTCGGTGGGCAGGATGCGGTCCGGGACGATGCCGATCCGGGACAGCAGGTCGCGCCGCCGCGGACTGGCCGAGGCCAGCACCAGGGGCGGCCGCTCGGCAGGCAAGGCTGCCTACTTGAAGCGGAAGGTGATGCGGCCCTTGGTGAGGTCGTAGGGCGTCATCTCGACATTCACCCGGTCGCCGGCGAGGACGCGGATGC
Source organism: Roseicella sp. DB1501 (assembly GCF_013112485.1). Taxonomy (GTDB): domain Bacteria; phylum Pseudomonadota; class Alphaproteobacteria; order Acetobacterales; family Acetobacteraceae; genus Paracraurococcus. Next base: position 78,838 of record NZ_JABFHG010000007.1, on the reverse strand, counting down.
GGTTCTTGCGCATCTTCCCGCTGGTATGGGCCAGCACCATGTGCTCGTTGTCGAGCTTGACGCGGAACATCGCGTTGGGCAGCAGCTCCACCACGGTGCCGCTGAACTCGATCATATCCTCTTTTGACATCCGAAACCTTATCTGCGCGCGACGTGGCCCGCCGCGTCGACCTGCAGCGCCGCTCGCAGCGCGGAGGGAGGCCGGCGGGACGCGCCCCGGGGAATGGAAGGGCGGGCGGCAACATGATGGCGGGGGGAGGGCCGGTCAAGGCAACCCGGCCATGCGGCGACGCGGCCCGGATCCCACGCCCCCCAGCTTCGGCACCCCTGGCAGCCTGTTCCCCCAGCCGCTACCCGTTGCCCTTCCGTGGCGTTGCCACGGAAGGCTGTAACGCCCCTCGGACCAAAAGCGAATAATGGGGCCCCGCCAAGACGCGAAGCGGCTTCGTGGGACATCTCATCGGGGCCCCCGCGGCGGCGCGCAGCAACGTCGTGGGGATTTATCGCAGCCTGAGCGCCACGCTCCGGCCGTGCGCCTGCAGCCCCTCGGCCTCGGCGAGCGCCACGGCGGCCGGGCCGATGGCGGCGAGGCCGGCCTCGCTCGCCTCCACCCAGGTGGTCCGCTTGAGGAAGTCGAAGACCGAGAGGCCCGAGGCGAAGCGGGCGGTGCGGCCGGTCGGCAGCACATGGTTCGGCCCCGCGACGTAATCGCCGATCGCCTCCGGGCAGTGGCGGCCGAGGAAGGCGGCGCCGGCATGCCGCACCCGGGCCATGGCGGCGCGCGGTTCGGGCAGCATGAGCTGCAGGTGCTCCGGGGCGAGGCGGCTGGCCAGTCTGAAGGCCTCCTCCCAGTCCCGCACCAGGATGATGGCGCCGTGCCGCCGCCAGCTCTCGCCGGCGATGGCGCCGCGCGGCAGGCTGCGCAGCTCCGCCTCCACCGCCGCCGCGACCGCATCGGCGAAGCCGGCATCATCGGTGATCAGGATCGCCTGCGCCGCCTCGTCATGCTCGGCCTGGGCCAGCAGGTCCACCGCGACATGGCGGGGATCGTTCGTGGCATCGGCGATCACCACCACCTCGGACGGCCCAGCGATGGAATCGATGCCGACCCGGCCGAAGACCTGGCGCTTGGCCTCGGCGACATAGGCATTGCCGGGGCCGACGATGCGATCGACCGGCGCGATCGTCTCCGTGCCCCAGGCCAGGGCTGCGACGGCCTGGGCGCCGCCGATGCGGTAGACCTCGGCGACGCCGGCGCGCCGCGCAGCGGCGAGGACCAACGGGTTGAGCTGCCCGCCCGGGGCCGGCACCGCCATGGCGATGCGCCCGACGCCGGCGACCCGCGCCGGCAGGGCATTCATCAGCACCGAGGAAGGATAGGCCGCCTTGCCGCCCGGGACGTAGAGCCCGACCGCATCCAGCGGCGTCCAGCGCATGCCGAGCGTCAGCCCTGCCGGGTCCGGCAGCTCCAGGTCCTGCGGCTTCTGCGCCGCGTGGAAGCGCTCGATCCGCTCGGCGGCGAGGTCGAGCGCCTGCAGCAGGTCCGGCGCGATGCCGGCGACCGCCGCCTCGATCTCCGCCGGCGTCACCCGCAGCGCCGCGGCGCTGCCAGGCTGCCAGCCATCGAAGCGGGCGGTGAGGCGCAGCAGGGCGGCATCGCCCTCGGCCCTGACCTCGCCGATGATGCCGGCGACGGCGGCGTCCACCCGGGCGGTGGTCTCCCGCGCGGTGTCGAGCAGCGCGTCGAAGGCCGCGGCGAAGCCGGCGGCGCGCGTGTCGAGCCGGATCACGCGGCGGGCTCGAGCGCGGCGCGGAAGCGGGCGATCCAAGCGCCGATCCGCTCCGGCTGGGTCTTGAGGGCGGTGCGGTTGACGATCAGCCGCGATGTCACCGGCGCGATCACCTCGGTCTCGACCAGCCCGTTCGCCTTCAGCGTGCTGCCGGTGGCGACCAAGTCCACGATCACCCGCGACAGGCCGAGCGAGGGGGCCAGCTCCATCGCCCCGGAGAGGGAGACGATCTCCGCCTGCACGCCGCGAGCGGCGAAATGCCGGCGGGTGATGTTCGGGTATTTGGTCGCCACGGTGATGCGCGACCAGCGGCTCGGGTCGTCCGAGCCGGCGGTTGCCGCCGGCTCGGCCACCGAGACCCGGCAGCGGGCGATGCCGAGGTCGAGCGGGGCGTAGATCTGGTCGTAGTCGAACTCCATCAGCACGTCGGCGCCGCAGATGCCGATATGGGCGGCGCCGAAGGCGACGAAGGTGGCGACGTCGAAGGGCCGCACCCGGACCATGTCGAGGCCGGGATCGGAGCTCTCGAAGCGCAGGCGGCGGCTGTCCTCGTCGACCAGGTCCTGCGCCGGGGTGACGCCGGCGCGGGCGAAGACGGGGCCGAGCTCGGTGAGGATGCGGCCCTTGGGGACCGCGAGGATCAGCGGCCCGGCATCCGCCGTGGCCGCCGCGACGGGTTCAGTGATCGGCAGGTCCATGGAAGAGACTAGCACCTGGCGGGGGTCCGGAGGCGAGACGATTTCATGTCAGGCGAGGGCAGGGATGGGGGCAAGGCGCGCCGGGGCATCTCAGCCGGCCACCCGCTCGATATCGGCGCCGACGGCGGCGAGCTTCGCCTCCACCCGCTCATAGCCCCGGTCGAGATGGTAGACCCGGTTCACGATGGTCTCCCCCTCCGCCGCCAACCCGGCGAGGATGAGCGAGACCGAGGCCCGGAGGTCGGTCGCCATCACCGGCGCGCCGGAGAGCTTCGGCACCCCGCGGACGATGGCGGAATGGCCGTGGTAGTTGATCCGCGCGCCCATGCGCATGAGCTCGGGCACATGCATGAAGCGGTTCTCGAAGATCGTCTCGGTGATCATCGAGGCGCCCTCGGCGACGCACATCAGGGCCATGAACTGCGCCTGCATGTCGGTGGCGAAGCCGGGGAAGGGCTCGGTCATCACGTCGACGCCCGAGAGCCCGTTCATGCGCGAGACGCGCAGCCCCTCCGGCCGCTCCGCGACCTCGACGCCGGCCTCGCGCAGGATGCGGGCGGTGGCGCCGAGATGGTCGAGCCGCGCCCCCTCCAGCAGCACCTTCCCGCCGGTGATGGCAGCCGCGATGGCATAGGTGCCGGCCTCGATCCGGTCCGGCACCACGCGATGGGTGGCGCCGGTGAGGCTGCCCGTGCCCTCGACCCGCAGCCGGTCGGTGCCGATGCCCTCGATTCGCGCGCCCATGCGCATCAGGCATTCGGCGAGGTCGGAGATCTCCGGCTCGCGCGCGGCATTGACCAGCTCGGTCTCGCCCTCGGCCAGGCAGGCGGCCATCAGCAGGTTCTCGGTGGCGCCGACCGAGACCTGCGGGAAGAGGATGCGGGCGCCCTTCAGGCCATGCGGGGCGCGGGCGAGGACGTAGCCGGCCTCGATCTCGATCTCCGCCCCCATCTGCTCCAGCCCTTTAAGATGGAGGTCGATCGGGCGCGTGCCGATGGCGCAGCCGCCGGGCAGGGAGACCTTGGCCTCGCCGAAGCGGGCGAGCAGGGGCCCGAGCACCAGGACCGAGGCGCGCATCTTGCGCACCAGGTCGTAGGGCGCCTCGAGGTTCCGCGCCGCGCCGGAGAGGGTGATGCTGCGCGCCTGCCGGTCATGCTCGACCGAGAGCCCGTGCTGGCGGAGCAGCCCGGCCATGGTGGCGATGTCGGCCAGGTCCGGGGCGTTCAGCAGCCGGAGCGGCCCGTCGGTCAGCAGGGCGGCGGCCATGAGCGGCAGGGCGGCGTTCTTGGCGCCGCTGACCGGGATGCGGCCCTCGAGCGGCCTGCCGCCGCGGATGCGGATGCGGTCCATCGCGCGTTCCCCCGATCCCGGCCTAGAGCCGGGGCAGCGCGACGCCGCGCTGGTGCATGTATTTCCCGGCCCGGTCGGCATAGCTGACATCGGGCGCGCTGGCACCCTGCAGGAAGAGGAACTGGCAGATCCCCTCATTCGCGTAGATGCGGGCGGGGAGAGGGGTGGTGTTGCTGATCTCGATGGTCACCTGGCCTTCCCATTCCGGCTCGAGCGGGGTGACGTTCACGATGAGGCCGCACCGCGCATAGGTACTCTTGCCGAGGCATATGACCAGAACGTCGCGCGGGATGCGGAAATACTCGACCGTATGGGCAAGGGCGAAGCTGTTGGGCGGGATGATGCAGGTGGCGCCGCGGCGGGTGACGAAGCTGTCCTCGGCGAAGTGCTTCGGGTCGACCAGCGCGTTGTCGACATTGGTGAAGACCTTGAACTCGTCGGCGACGCGGGCGTCGTAGCCGTAGGAGGACAGGCCGAAGGAGATGGTGCCCTCGCGCCGCTGCGCCTCGACGAAGGGCTCGATCATGCCCTGCTCGGCCGCCATGCGGCGGATCCAGTGATCGGGCATGATGGTCATGGCGCGCCTTCCGGTCGGCATGAAGGGGATGGCGGGCCGCGGCGCCGGGCCCAGCCGGGCCGCCGAGGTCGCGGCCGCCCCGGGCAAGGGCGGCCCCTTAGCCCAGCCTCCGGGCAGCGGCAACCGGCGCCGCCCGGGTCCGCTGACCCAGGCTGCTCAGCCCTCGGGGTCCGGCTTCGCGGGCAGCGCCTCCCGCGCGCGAGCCTGCGCCTTGCGGCGGCGGAGATTGGCGCGCAGCGCCGCGGCCAGCCGCGCCTCGCGCTCGGCCTTCGATGCCGCCGCGGCCGGCCGCTCCGGCGGCGGCTTGCGGGGAGGGCCGGGATCCTTCGCCATGCGAGGAGACTTCGCCGCTCGGAGGGGGAAGGTCAACGGCCTTGCCGAGCCTGCCAGGGAAGGTGCGCGGAACGCTTTCGCCCCGGCCGGCATTGCTGCCACATGCGTGTCGGAAGGCCTGTCGTTGCGGCCCGCGCTTGCTTGACAGCCAGCGGGGGGTGCCGTAGCAGCCACCTGCCTTCCGACGGGGAGCCGACGGAGGAGCGCGGTGAACGAGCGAGACGGGTTCGAGGAGCGGTTGCGCGAGGCCAGAGCCCGACGAGGCCTGGACACGCCGCGACCTGGCCGAGGCGCGCCTCCCTCGGGACCCTGGGGCGTCGGTTTCCGGGCCGGTGTCGAGGTGGTGGCGGCCCTCGGGGTCGGCGTCTTCCTGGGCATCATGCTGGATCGCTGGCTCGGGACCTGGCCGTGGCTCTTCCTGCTGTTCTTCGTCCTGGGCGGCGCCGCCGGGGTCCTGAACGTCTATCGCCTGTTCAACCCGCGCCGCGGTGCCGGTCGATGAACGCCGTGTCCGGGGCCTGACCCCGTGCGCAGGGCATAACGGGGCTTGGGAGCCGACAGTGGCCGCCGAAGGCAATTCGATCGACGCGCTCAGCCAGTTCTCGCTGACTCCCGTGCTGGGCGCGGTCGGCAACTCCGTGGGCTTCACCCAGTCCACCGCGCACATGCTGCTGGCCGTCGGCGTGGTGACCCTGCTGATGATGTGGGGCATGTCGCGCCGCGCCATCGTGCCCGGCCGGCTGCAGGCCATGGCCGAGAGCGCCTATGAATTCGTCCACGACCTCGCGGTCGGGCAGATCGGCGATGAGGGGAAGCGCTACTTCCCCTTCATCTTCTCGCTCTTCATGTTCATCCTGCTGGGCAACTTGCTCGGCCTGCTGCCCTACGGCTTCGCCTTCACCAGCCATATCGCGGTGACCTTCGGGCTGGCGGCGCTGGTCTTCGTCATCGTCACCATCGTGGCGCTGTCGATCCACGGGCTGCACTTCTTCAGCTACTTCTTCCCCGAAGGGGCGCCCAAGGCGCTGGCGCCGCTGATCATCCCGATCGAGATCATCTCCTATCTCTCGCGGCCGGTCAGCCTCTCGGTCCGTCTCTTCGCCAACATGGTCGCCGGCCACGTCATGCTCGAGGTCTTCGCCGCCTTCGTGGTGATGATCGGCGGCGCCGCCGGGGTGCTCGGCATCCTCGGCGCCACCCTGCCGCTCGCGGTGAACGTCGCGCTGGTCGGCTTCGAATTGCTGGTGGCCTTCCTGCAGGCCTATGTCTTCGCCATCCTCACCAGCATCTACCTGCACGACGCGGTGCACCTGCACTAAGGCAGGCGCGCCGCCGCCGGCGGGTTATCTTCACCACCCTCTCTATCCCACCAAGGACAAGGAAAGACCCCATGGACGTTCTCGCCGCGAAGGCCCTCGGGGCCGGCCTCGCCGTCATTGCTCTCGCCGGCGTCGGCGTTGGCATCGGCAACATCTTCTCGGCGATGGTCTCCTCCGTCGCCCGCAACCCGGGCGCCCGCGACGCGGTCTTCCCGATCGGCATCCTGGGCTTCGCGCTGACCGAGGCGGTTGCGCTCTTCGCCCTGCTGATCGCCTTCCTCATCCTGTTCACCTGAGGTCGCCCGGCGCGTCCGCCGCTCATGGCGGGCGCGCATCCGCGTCCATCCAGGTGAGGAGATTTCCCGTGAAGCCTCGGGCCCTGAAGCCTTGGCTCCTGCTCGCCGCGGCGGTGCTGGCCTTCGTGCCATGCCTTGCCCTGGCGGCCGAACCGCATTTGGCCGAGCCGGTCCCCGGCATGCCTCAGCTGGCCTTCGGGCACCCCGAGCAGGGCCGTTTCCTGATCGCCAGCATCGTCTGGCTCTTCATCATCTTCGGCATCCTCTACTACGTCATGGCAACCTATGCGCTGCCGGGCGTGGCGCAGGTGCTGGAGACGCGGCGCGCCCGTATCGAGGGCGACCTCGAGCAGGCGCAGGCCGCCAAGCAGCGGGCCGACGCCGCCCTGGCGGAGCATGAGGCCGCGACGGCGAGGGCGCGCGCCGAGGCGCAGGCCGCCGTGACCAGCGCGACGCAGCATGCCCAGGCCGAGGCAGCCGAGAAGGCCGAGGCGCTCAATGCCCGGCTGAACGCCCAGATCGAGGAAGCCGAGCAGCGCATCGCGGCGTCGCGCGATTCGGCGATGGCGGCGCTGCGCAGCGTCGCCGCCGACACGGCCGAAGCCCTCGTCAAGCGGCTGACCGGCGGCGCCGACCGCGCGGCAGTCGACCAGGCGGTCGGGGCCGAACTGGCAGCGCGAGGGCGGGCCTGATGCATCACGCGGAGCATTTCTGGCTCGACCCGCGCTTCTGGGTGGCGGTCAGCTTCATCATCTTCGTGCTGCTGGTCGGCCGGAAGGCCTGGGCGCAGCTCACCGCCTCGCTCGACGCGCGGGCCGAGAAGGTGCGCGCCGAGCTCTCCGAGGCGGCGCGGCTGCGCGAGGAGGCGGAGGCCATGCTGAAGCAGGCCGAGGCCGATCGCGCCGCGGCGCTGAAGGAGGCCGAGGCGCTGCTGGCCCGGGCGCGGGCCGAGGCGGAGCGGGTCGCCGAGAGCGCGGCCGCCGAGGCCGAGGCGTCGGCCAAGCGGCGCGAGCGCATGGCGATGGACCGCATCGCGGCGGCCGAGGCCGGCGCGGTGGCCGAGGTCCGCGAGGCGGCGGCCGAGATCGCCACCGCCGCGGCGCGCCGGGTCATCGCCGACCGCGTGACGGCCGAGGCCGATGCCAGGCTGATCGACAGCGCCGTTGCCGACCTGCCGCGGGCACTGCGCGCCTGAGGGTTGGTCGCTGGGCCAAGCTTGTGGCCCGGTTGCGGATCTGAGCCGGTGGATCGGGGGCCGCAAGGCCCCCTTTTCGCGTCCATGGCCTTGACGGCAAACGGAGTTCTCCACCGGACGTTGCCGGTTCGCGGCGGTCGCGATACCGTCCCGCGCCTCGACCGCGCTGGGAGAACCAGAAGACATGCGTCGCCTCGCCCTCGCCGCCGCGCTGCTCTGCGGCACCGCCCTCGCCATCCCCGCGCCGGCCGGCGCCCTGGTCTTCCGCTGGGCCAATGACGGCGACGTCAATTCGATGGACCCCTACGGGCGCAACGAAACCTTCCTGCTCTCCTTCAACGCCAATATCTACGAGCCGCTGGTGCGGCGGAACAAGGAGATGGGGATCGAGCCGGCGCTGGCCGAGCGCTGGGAGCAGCCCTCGCCCACCATCTGGCGCTTCCACCTGCGCCAGGGCGTGAAATTCTCCGACGGCACGCCCTTCACCGCCGAGGACGTGGTCTTCAGCGCCGAGCGCGTGCGCGCCACGGGCTCGAACCTCGCCGCCGTGCTCTCCTCGGTGAAGGAGGTGCGCAAGGTCAACGACCACACGGTCGAGATCGAGACCCTCGCCCCCGACCCGATCCTGCTGCAGGAGATCACCACCTGGGCGATCATGTCGAAGGCCTGGGCGGAGAAGAACAACGCCACCAAGCCCGCCGACCTGACGAGCCGGGAGGAGAATTTCGCCACCCGCAACGCCATGGGCACCGGACCCTTCCGCCTGGTCAGCCGCGAGCCCGACCGCAAAACGGTGCTGGAGCGCAACCCCGGCTGGTGGGACAAGCCGACCCACAACATCGAGCGGGCCGAGCTCAACATCATCGCCAACGACGCGACGCGCGTCGCGGCGCTGCTCTCGGGCGAGGTGGATTTCGTCTACACCGTGCCGCCGCAGGACGTGACGCGCATCGGCAACAGCCAGGGCGTGCGCATCATCCAGGGGCCGGAGCTGCGGACCATCTATCTCGGCATGGACCAGCTGCGGCCGGAGCTGCTGAAGAGCGACGTGAAGGGCAAGAATCCCTTCAAGGATGCCCGCGTCCGGCGCGCCCTGTACCAGGCGATCGACATCAACGCCATCCACCGCACCGTCATGCGCGGCCAGTCGCACCCGACCGGGCTGATGTGGGGGCCGGGCGTCAACGGCTATGTCGAGGCGGAGGACAAGCGCCTGCCGCTCGATGCCGCCGGCGCGAAGAAGCTGCTGGCCGAGGCGGGCTATCCGGACGGCTTCGGCGTGACCATGGACTGCCCGAACGACCGCTACGTGAATGACGAGGCGATCTGCACCGCCATCGTCTCCATGCTGGCGCGCATCGGCATGAAGGTGACGCTGAACGCCCAGACCCGCGCCCGCTACTTCGCCGAGATCAACGCGCCGCGCTACAACACCAGCTTCTACCTGCTGGGCTGGACCCCGGCGACGGGCGATGCGCACAACGCCATCTTCAACCTCATCGCCTCTCGCGACGGCAAGGCGCGCGGCAACTTCAACAACGGCGGCATCGCCAACGCCCGCATCGACGAACTGACCGATCTCATCGCGGTCGAGACCGATGCCGCGAAGCGCCAGGGCATGATCAACGAGGTCGGCCGCATCGTGCGCGACGAGGCGCTCTACATCCCGCTGCACCAGCAGCAGATCGTCTGGGCGGCGCGCAACACGGCCGAGGTGGTGCAGACGCCGGACAACTACTTTGCGCTGCGGCACGTGCGGCTGAAGGATAAGTAGGGCCGGTGGCCCTGATGCGTCCCCGCATCAGGGCCCGCGCCGCGTGGCTCAGCCCCGCTCGACCAGCGCCAGGAAATTGGCGCTGCTGTCCTCGGCGACGCGGAACCAGGCCTGGGTGTCGCGGCGGAAGCGGTCCCAGCCGGCATGCACCTTGCGGAAGCGCGGGTTGCGCTCACCCATCTCGGCATAGGTGTCCTGCGTCGCCTTGTAGCAGACCTGCAGCACGTCCCGCGGATAGGCGCGGAGCTGGGTGCCGCCGCCCACCATCCGGCGCAGCGCCTGCACGTTCAGCATGTCGTAGCGCGAGGTGCTCCAGACCTGGCTTTCGCCCGTCGCCACCTCCAGCGCCTGCTGGTATTGCTTCGGCAGCGCTTCCCAGGCCCGGGCATTGACCATGATTTCGCCCTCGGAGCAGGGCTCCCACCAGCCGGGATAGTAGTAGTAGGGCGCGATGCGATGGAGGCCGAGCTTCTCGTCGTCATGCGGCCCGACCCATTCGGCCCCGTCCACCACGCCGCGCTCGAGCGCCGGATAGATATCGGCTGCGCCGAGCTGCTGCGCGACGACGCCGAGCTTGGTCAGCACCGTGCCGGCGAGGCCGGCGATGCGGAATTTCAGCCCTTTCAGGTCCTCAACCGACTTGATCTCCTTGCGCAGCCAGCCGCCCATCTGCGCGCCGGTGTTGCTGCAGGGCAGGGGGACCACGCCCTGGTCGCGGTAGACCTCCTCCATCAGCTCGCGGCCGCCGCCCTGGTGGATCCAGGCCAGATGCTGGCGGGTGTTCATGCCGAAGGGCATGACCGAGCCGAAGCCGAGCGTCGGGTCCTTGCCGATGTAGTAGTAGGCGGCGGTGTAGCCGCACTCGATGGTGCCGGCGCCGACGGCGTCCATCACCTGCAGCGCCGGCACCAGCTCGCCGGCCGCGAAGGGACGGATTTGGAAGGCGCCGCCGGTCAGCTCGCCGACCCGGCGGGCGATCATCTCCTGCACGCCCCAGAGGACATCGGTGGATTTCGGGAAGCTGCCGGCGCAGCGCCACATGACCTGGGCCTGGGCGGCGGCGAGGTTCGGGGCGGCCAGCGCAGTGCCGGCGGCGCCCGCGGCCAGCAGGCCGCGGCGGTTCATGGACAATGTTCTCTCCCTGGCTTCGGCGGGGCCGCCCTGCCTCGGCGGCCTGCCCGAGTCGATCACGAACCGTGCGGCGAGCGCAAGGATCGCCACCGGTCCGCCAGGCTGCTCAGCGTTGCGCCGTCTGCACCGCGAGGAAGTTCCCGAGGCTGTCCTCCGCCACGCGCAGCCACTGCGTCTGCTCGATGCGGAAGGCGTCCCACTTCGCATGCAGCCGCTTGAAGCGCGGGTTCTGCTCGCCGAGCTCGGCATAGAGCTCCTGCGTCGCCTTGTAGCAGGCCTGCAGCACGTCGCGCGGGAAGCCGCGGAGCTGGGTGCCGGAGGCGAGCAGCCGCCGCAGCGCCGCCGGGTTCAGCACGTCGTAGCGCGCCGCCATCCAATGCCAGCTCTCGGTGCAGGCGGCGTTCAGCACGGCCTTGTACTGCGCCGGCAGCTCCTCATAGGCCTTGGCGTTCACCATCATGTCGATGGAGGGCGAGTACTCCCACCAGCCGGGGTAGTAATAGAACTGGGCGACGCGGTTGAAGCCGAGCTTCTCGTCGTCATAGGGCCCGACCCATTCGGCGCCGTCGATCACCCCGCGCTCCAGCGCCGGGTAGATGTCCGGGCCGCCGATCTGTTGCGTCACCACGCCGAGCTTGCCGAGCACGTTGCCGCCATAGCCGGCGATGCGGAATTTCAGCCCCTTCAGGTCCTCGACCGACTTGATCTCCTTCCTGAACCAGCCGCCCATCTGCGCCGCGGTGTTGCCGGCCGGGATGCCGACCACGCCCTGGTCGCGATAGACCTCGGCATAGAGCTCCCGCGCCCCGCCATGGGTCAGCCAGGCCCAGTGCTGGCGGGAGGAGAGGCCGAAGGGGATACAGGTGACGATGGCGAGGGAGGGGTCCTTGCCCAGGTAGTAGTAGCCGCTGGTGAAGCCGCACTCGACAGTGCCGGCGCCGACCGCGTCCAGCACCTGCAAGGCGGGCACCAGCTCGCCCGGGCCGAAGACCTGGATCTGGAAGGCGCCGTCGGTCATCTCCGAAACGCGCCGGGCGATGTATTCCTGGGTGCCGTAAAGGGTGTCGAGGGATTTCGGGAAGCTGCCCGGGCAGCGCCAGCGGAGGCGCGGCTGCGCCGAGGCGAGGTTGGGCGTGGCGAGCGTCGCGGCGCCGGCGGCACCAGCGGCGCCGCTTGCGAGCAGGCGGCGGCGATTCATCCTGGAGATTGCTCCCGAAGGTCGTTGCCGCAGCAGAATGCGCGGAACGGCTGGCCCGCGCAACGCGCGCGGCCGGCGGTGGCGCCCCGCCGGCAGCGGGGAATGCCCCGATGGGAGGACCCCGCCTAGACTCCCGCGAAGGCCCCGCTCTGCTGCCGCCAGAGCCGGGCATAGGTGCCGTCCCGCCGCAGCAGCGCCGCATGGGTGCCCTCCTCGACGATCCGCCCGTGCTGCAGCACCACCAGCCGGTCCATGCGCGAGAGGGTGGAGAGCCGGTGCGCGATGGCGAGCACGGTCTTGCCCTGCATCAGCGTGCCGAGCTGCTCCTGGATTGCCGCCTCCACCTCGGAGTCGAGGGCGCTCGTCGCCTCGTCCAGCACCAGGATCGGCGCATCCTTCAGCAGCACCCGGGCGATGGCGATGCGCTGCCGCTGGCCGCCCGAGAGCTTCACCCCGCGCTCGCCGACCTGCGCCTCGTAGCCGGTACGGCCGCGCCAGTCCTGCAGGTCGCGGATGAAGGCATCGGCATGCGACCGCGCCGCGGCGGCCTCCACCTCGGCCATCGTCGCCTCCGGCCGGCCGTAGCGGATGTTGTCGCGGATCGAGCGGTGCAGCAGCGCGGTGTCCTGCGTCACCACCCCGATCGCCGCCCGCAGGCTCTCCAGCGTGACCCCGGCGATGTCCTGGCCGTCCACCAGGATGCGCCCCTCCTCCGGCCGGAAGAAGCCGAGCAGCAGGTTCACCAGCGTCGACTTGCCGGCGCCGGAATGCCCGACCAGCCCGACCCGCTCGCCCGGTGCGATGCGGAGGTCGAGGTCCTGGATCACCCCGGTCTCCCGTCCGTAGCCGAAGCGCACCCGCTCGAAGCGCACCTCGCCGCGCGGGACGCGGAGCGGCACCGCCCCCGGCGGGTCAGGCGCGGTCGGCGGCACGGCGATGGAGCCCATGCTCTCCTGCACCACGCCGAGATTCTCGAAGATGGCGGTGACGTTGAAGGCCACCCAGCCGGAGATGTTGGCGATCTGCCAGGCCATCGGCAGGGCGGTGGCGACGGCCGCCACCTCGATCGCCCCGCGGGTCCAGAGCCAGACCGCGATCGCCGCCATGGCGGTGATCATGGCGGCGTTCAGCGTGGCGAGGGCGAAGCCGTTGAAGGTGACGAGGCGCATCTGCCGCTGGAAGGCTTCGGTCAGGCCGAGCACCCCGTCGCGGATGAAGGCATCCTCCTCCCGCGCCCGGGCGAACAGCTTCACCGTCTGGATGTTGGTGTAGCTGTCGACGATGCGCCCGGTGAGCAGGCTGCGCTGCTCCGCGGCGCGGCGCGAGCGCTCGCGCATCCGCGGCACCAGGAAGCGCAGCAGCAGGGCGTAGAGCGGGAACCAGGCGGCGATCGGCAGGGCGAGGCGCCAGTCGGTGCCGGCGAGCAGCAGCAGCGCCGCGGTGCCGTAGACCAGGATGTACCAGACGGCGTTGATCACCTGCACCACGCTCTCGCGCAGCGCCGGCCCGGCCTGCATGACGCGGTTGGCGATGCGCCCGGCGAAATCCTCCTGGAAGAAGGGCAAGCCCTGGCGCACCACCTGCCAGTGGCTCTGCCAGCGGATCATGCTGGTGACGTTGCCGTTGATGCCCTGTTGGGTGATCAGGTTCTGTAGCAACAGCGCCACCGGCCGGCCGAGCAGCATGACGGCGCCCATGCCGAGCAGCAGCGGCCAGGCCTCGGCCCAGAGCTGGTCCCGCGCATGCGTGCCCAGCAGCCCGACCAGCCTGCCGATCATGGCCGGGATGGCGGCGTCGAGCAGCGCCACCAGCATCCCCGCGCCGAAGAGGGCGAGGAACAGCGCCCGGGTCTGCCGCAGGAAGTGCCAGTAGAAGCCGAGCAGCCGGTGCGGCGGCGCCGTCTCGGGGACCGGCGTGCCGAGCAGCCGCCCGGCCGGGCTGCCGGGCGGGGCGACGGGGTCGACCAGGCGTTCGAAGACTCGGAAGGGCCGGCGGAATGGCATAGGGCAGCAATCGTCCGGCGGCTCGCGGGATCAAGCGGCGCGCGGTGACGATGCCGCGACGGCGGCGACCGATACCGCGCGCAGGACGGTGAAGCCGCCCTGCGCCTCAGTCGCCGGGCGCCGTGCCTTCGCACGGCCTGGCTTCCCGCCACTCGGCGCGGCGCCCGGTCGGGCGCCCGGCCCTGCGGGCCGCAGGTTGGGCCAGCGGGTGCCCGGCATCACCCGCCGAACATCGCCCTGGCCCGGCGGGCGATCTCCTCCGGCGGCACGTTCTCGACATGCGTGGCGATGAACCAGCGATGCCCGAAGGGATCGCGCAGCGTGCCGATCCGGTCGCCGTAGAACTGCGTCTCCATCGGCCGCAGCGCCTCCGCCCCGGCACCGACCGCCCGGGCGAAGAGGGCATCGGCATCCTCGACATAGAGATGCAGGCCGACCGAGGCCGTCTCGCCCGCCGGGGCGATGAAGTCGCCCTCCGGCCAGGGATCGGCCAGCATGACCAGGCTGTCGCCGATGGCGATCTCGGCATGTCCGATCCGGCCGCCCGGCGCCTCGAGCCGCATGCGCTCGGTGGCGCCGAGGGCCTCGGCATACCAGGCGAGGGCGCGGGCGGCGCCGTCGATGGCGAGATAGGGGATCACGGTCGGATAGCCGGGCGGGATGGGGGCGACGGGCATGGGATGGCCTCCTCTTCCCGGCAGTCTGCGCCGAGAAGGGTGGGGGAGTTCAAGAACAAATTATGAACCTCGCCGCGGCGGGCGCCTATTCCGCCGCCTGCACCGTCCCGCCCGGCGCGCCCCCGTCCACCATCTCCACCGCCCGGCCGAGATCGACGCTCAGCAGCCGGCTCACCCCGCGCTCCTGCATCGTCACGCCGTAGAGCCGGTGCATGCGCGCCATGGTCAGCGGATGGTGCGTCACCACCAGGAAGCGGGTGCCGCTCTCGATCGCCATGGCATCGAGCAGGTCGCAGAGCCGCTCGACATTGGCGTCGTCGAGCGGCGCGTCCACCTCGTCCAGCACGCAGACCGGCGCCGGATGGCAGCGGAAGACGGCGAAGATGAGGGAGAGGGCGGTCAGCGCCTGCTCGCCGCCCGAGAGCAGGGAGAGGGCGGCGAGCCGCTTGCCCGGCGGCTCGGCATAGATCTCGAGCCCCGCCTCCAGCGGGTCCTCCGAGCCGACCAGGGCGAGATGCGCCCGTCCGCCGCCGAAGAGCCGGGTGAAGAGGTCGATGAACTCCCGGTTCACCCGGTCGAAGATGGTCCGCAGCCGCTCGCGGCCCTCACGGTTGATATGCCCGATCGAGCCGCGCAGCTTGGCGATGGCAGCGCCGATCTCCTCGCGCTCGCGGGTGATCTCGGCGATCCGCCCCTCGATCTCGCCCATCTCGACATCGGCGCGGAGATTGACCGGGCCCATCTCCTCCCGCTCCTTCGCCAGGCGCTCCAGCTTGCGGCGCGCCCGGTCCTCGGCGGCGTCGGAGAGCTCGCCGGGCTCCGGCAGGGCGGCATCCTCGCCGAGCCGCTCCACCACCCGCCCGCGCACCGCCTCGGCGGCGGTGGCAGCCTGCTCGGCGGCGCCCTCGGCGCGGAGCTGCGCCTCGCGCGCCGCGGCGAAGGCGGCATCCGCCGCGCGCCGCGCCTCGGCCGCCTCGCGCCGCTCGGTCTCGGCCGCCGTCAGCGCCGCCGCGGCGGCGACATGCGCCGCCTCCACCTCGGCCAGCGCCGTTCCGGCCTGCCGATGCCGGGCGGCGGCGGCCTCGGGTAGCGCGGCGAGGCCGTCATGCTCGGCCCGCGCCTCGGCGGCGCGCGCCTCCAGCGCCGCGCGCCGGGCGGCGGCATCCTCGCGCCGGGTGGTCCAGCCCGCCTGCTCGGCCTCGGCGGCGGTGCGGCGGGCGGCGATCCGGTCGCGCTCCGCCCGCAGCCCGGCCACCGCCTCGAGCGCGCCGACCTCGCCGGCCCGGGCGGCGGAGAGCGCGCCGCGGGCCGTCTCCACCCCGGCGCGGATCGCCTCCAGCGCCGGCAGCGCGGCCTGGCTCGCCGCCGCCTCGGCCCGCGCCGCCTCGGCCTCCTCGGCCTCGGCGGCGATGCGGGCGAGCTGCGGCGCCAGCGCCTCGACGCGGCTTTCCGCCTGGGCGGCCTCGGCCGCGAGCCGCGCCGCCGCCTCGCGCGCCGTCTCCAGCGCCGCCTCGGCGCGGGTGCGGGCCTCGCGCGCCGCGGCCTCGGCGGCGACGGCCGCGGCATCCTCGGCCTCGGTCGCGGCGGCGGCGGCACGCAGCGCGGCGAGCTCGGGCAGGCCGGCGAGGGCCTCGCGGGCCGCCTGGAACGCCGCCTCGGCCTCGGCAGCCTCGGTGCCGAGCCGCTCGAGCTGCGGCGCCAGGGCGCCGCGCCGGCTTTCCGCCTGGGCGGCGCTGGCGGCGAGGGCGGCGGCGGCGCTGCGGGCGCGCTGCAACCCCATCTCCGCCTCGGCCCGAGCGTCGCGCGCCTCGGCCTCGGCGGCGGCGGCGGCGGTCTCGGCGCGGGCCGCCGCGTCGTATTCGGCGATCGCCGCCTCGGGGGCGGGCAGGGCTTGCAGCGCGGCGGCGGCCACCTCGGCGGCGGCCTCGGCCTCGGCATGCTCCCCGGCCAGCCGGGCGAGCTGCGGCTCCAGCGCCGAGAGCCGGCTCTCCGCCTCGGCGGCGGCGGCGGCCAGCCGGCTCGCCTCGGCGCGCGCGGCGGCGAGGCGCGCTTCGGCGGCGCGGCGCGTCTCCCGCTGCGCGGCCTCGGCGGCGATGGCCTCGGCCTCCTCCCGCTCGGCCCGCTGCCGGGCGGCGCGGGCGGCCTCGGTGGCGGCGCGGCTGCCCGCCAGCCGGGCCTCGGCGGCGTGCAGGCGGTTGCGCAGGGCGAGGCGCGTCGCGCCGGGATTCGGCGCATCGGCCCGGGCGGTATGCCCGTCCCAGCGCCAGACCGCGCCGTCGCGCGCGACCAGCGCCTGGCCGGGGGCGAGGGCGGATTGCAGCGCCGCCCCCTCGGCACCCTCCGGCAGCAGGCCGATCTGCGACAGGGCCCGCGCCAGGGCCGGCGGCGCCTCGACCATCGCGGCGAGGGGCTGCACCGCCGCCGGCAGGGCGGGCGGCGCGGCGAAGGGGGGGAGGGCGCGCCAGTGCCGGGCGGCGTCCGGATCGAGCGGGCTGTCGAGCGCCTCGCCCAGCGCGGCGCCGAGCGCCGCTTCCAGCCCGGGCGGCACGCGGATGGCATCGAGCACCGGCGGCGCGGTGCTGCCGGCGGCGGCATTGGCGGCCAGCGTCTCGCCGAGCGCCTGCGCCTCGGCCAGCGCCCGCGCCTCGGCCCCTTCCGCCTCGGCGGCGGCGGCGCGGGCCGCGCCATGCGCCTCGGCGGCGGCGGCGCGGCCGGCCTCGGCCTCGGTCACCGCCTGCAGGGCGGCGGCAAGCGCCGCCTCGGCCGCCTGCGCCTCCTGCTGCGCCGCCGCGACCCGCCCGGCCGGGAGGCCGGCGGCCCGCGCGGCCTCGCGTTGCTCGGCGAGGCGGGCATGCTGCTCGCGCAGCTGGGCGGCGCGCTGCGCCGTGGTGGCGGCCTCGGCGGCGGCGCGCTCGCGCAGCGCCTCGGCATCGGCGATGCGGCGGCGGGCGGCGGCATGCGCCTCCTGCGCCGCGGCGCGGGCGGCCTCGGCCGCTTCCAGCGCGGCGCGGCGGGTCTCGAGCTCGGCCTCGGCCGCCACGGCGGCCGCCTCGGCCGCCTGCAACCGGCTGCCGGGGACCAGCGCCGCCTCGGCCGCCGCATGGTCGCGGGCGATGGCGGCGTGCTGCGCCGCGATGCGACTGGCCCGCTGCTCGGCCTCGGCGAGGGCGGCATGGGCCCGGCCGGCCTCAGCCTCGGCGACGCCCGCCTCGCGCCGGGCGGCGGCATGCGCCTCCTGCGCCGCGGCCCGCGCCGCCTCGGCCTCGGCCAGCGCCGCGCGCGCCGCGGCGAAGCCCTGCTCGGCGCCCGTGACCGCGGCCTGGGCGGCGGCGAGGCGCTCCGGGGCCACCCGCGCGGCCAGCGCCGCGGCATGCTCGGCGGCGATCGCCTCGCGCTGGCCGCCGAGGCGCCGGGCGCGCTGCCCGGCCGTGTCCAGGGCGGCGGCGGCGGCATTCACCCGAGCGGCCAGCGCCGCCGCCTCCTCGGTGGCGAGGTTGGCGCTGCGCTCGGCGGCGCGGGCGGCCTCGGCGGCCTCCTGCAAGGCCGCTTCCGCCGCGGCGAGCCGGTTGGGCAGGGTGCGGGCCGCTTCGTCGAGCGACGCCCGCTCGGCCGCGAGCCGCGCCTCGGCGGAGGCGGCATCCGCCTCGACGCCCCGGGCATGCGCCAGGTCGCGCTCGATCTGGGCGAGCCGCGCCGCGGCCGCCTCCAGCGCGGCGCGGGCGCGGCGCTCCTCCGCCTCCAGCCCCTCGCTCTCGACCCGGCGCCGCTCCAGCACGGTGCGCGCCAGCGCCTCGGCCTCGCGCGGCGCCGGCAGCGCCTTCTCCGCCTCGAAGCTGCGGATCGCCGCCGCCTCGGCCTCGGCCTCGGCGCGGCGGGTGGTCGCGGCGGCGGTCTCGAAGCCGGCCTGGGCATGCGCCAGCGCCGCCTCGGCGCGGGCGGTCAGCAGCGCCAGCCATTCCGCCTCGGCCTGGCGCACCAGGCCGGAGAGGTTGCGGTAGCGGTTGGCCTGCCGCGCCTGGCGCTGCAGCCCGTTGCGCTGCACCTCGAGCTGGCCGAGCAGATCCTCGGCGCGGGTGAGGTTGGCCTCGGCCTGGCGCAGCTTCAGCTCCGCCTCGTGCCGGCGGGCGCGCAGCCCGCTGATGCCGGCCGCCTCCTCCAGCACCTGCCGGCGTTCCTCCGGCTTGGCGCCGATCATGGCGGCGACCTTGCCCTGGCTGACCATGGCCGAGGCGCGGGCGCCGGAGCCGATATCGGCGAACATGGTCTGGACATCGCGCGCCCGGACCTCGCGGCCGTTCACCCGGAAGGAGCTGCCCTCGCCGCGGGCGATGCGGCGGATGATCTCGAGATCCTCGGCCTCGGCATTCGGCGGCGGGGCGAGGCCGGTCGCCTCCTCCAGGTACAGCGTCACCTCGGCGAGGTTGCGGCCCGGCCGGGTCGCGGTGCCGGCGAAGATGACGTCCTCCATCTCGCCGCCGCGCATCGAGCGGGCCGAGGTCTCGCCCATCGCCCAGCGCAGCGCCTCGACCACGTTCGACTTGCCGCAGCCATTCGGCCCGACGATGCCGGTCAGCCCCGGCAGCACCTCGACCGTGGTGGGCTCGGCGAAGCTCTTGAAGCCGGCGATGCGCAGCCGGGCAAGGGTCGCGCGCAGCGCCGCCCGCTCGGCGGTATCCGCGCCGGTCTCCATCTCGGGCGCCGCCGCATCGTCCCCCGGCACGCCGTCCCGGGAGGGGCCGCCGCTCTCGCCGCTCACGCCGGCTTCACCTCCTGCACCAGCTCCTGGAAGCGCTCGAAGCCCATGGCGCCGGACTGGTTGATCGTGCGCCTGCCCTGGAAGGAGAAGCTCGGCGTGGCCTGGACGTTGAACTCCTTCTCCGCCCTGGCGCGCTCCTCCATGATCGCCCGCTTCAGTCGGTCGTCCTGCACCGCCTGGTCGAACTGGGATTTCGGCATGCCGGCGAGCGCGGCCATCTTCGCCAGCTCGGCCAGCGGATCGCCGCGGGTGAAGGCCCAGCGGTCCTGGGTGGCGAAGAGGGCGTTGACGAAGCCCTCATAGCGCTCCGGCGGCAGGGAGCGGGCGACGGCGGCGGCGGCCAGGGCGAGCTGGTCGAGCGGGAAGTCGCGCCAGATCATGCGCACCAGGCCGGTATCGATCAGCTCCTTCTGCACGCGCGGGAAGGTCTCGCGGCTGAAGGCGGCGCAATGGCTGCAGGTGAGGGAGAAGAACTCGATCACCTTCACCGGGGCATCCGGCTTGCCGGCGCCGCGCTCGGCGAGGCGCGGGTCGCTTCCCGGGCTCTGTGCCTGGGCTCGGGCGGCGAGCGGGACGAAGGCCGTGGCGGCCAGCAGGCTTCGGCGGGGCAGGCGCATGCGGCCTCCGTTCCAGGGCGTGGCCGCCTGCGGCGGGATCACCGCGAGGCGCGCAGCACGCGATCCAACAATGCCCTGGGGCATGCGCCGGACCCGGTCCGGGCGAAGCATGCCCCGATGCGGCGTCGACTCCGGCCGCAGGCGCGGTCAGGGACGATTTCGATAGACGCCCCGGCCGAGCTTTGCCAGCGCCGCGCGCAACTCCTCGCCCGGGACCGCCGAGACGGCCCGCTCCACCGCCTCGGGCAGCGGCGCGGCGGCCGGTCCCCGGCGGGCGGGCGGGCCCGCCGCCGGCTGCTGCTGCACGAAGCGCAGGCGCTCGACCAGCATCCGGCCGAGATGCGCGTTGATCCGGTCCACGAGCTGCGGCGCGAGATGCGTCAGCTCCATGGCGACCGGCCCGGCGCAGGCGATGGTCAGCGTGCCGGCGGTGAAGCGACGCGGGGTGGTGACCGCCGCGAGCGCCGGGCCCACCGCCTCGGTCCAGTCGGCCATGAGCTGCGCCGCCGCCGGGCTGCGCTTGCGGAAGGCCGGGCGGGTCAGCGCCGGGATCAGGGCGCCGAGCGGACGCGGCCCATAGGGCGAGCGGGCGGGGGTGAAGCCGTCGCGCCGAGGAGACGGGGCGGGGGCGGGTCCGGGCGGGCTGCGTCCCGCGCCGGCCGCCTCGCCGTTGGCCTTCCGGCGCTCCGCCTTGTTCCCTTCTGCGAGCGGATTCACGCCTCCGGGCGTGCCCACCCTCCGGCGATCCGCCTTGTCCCCTGTTGCGAGCGGATTCACGCCTCCGGACGTGCCCGCCCTCCGGCGATCCGCTCTATCCTGCCCCATATGCCCGCATCCCCCGCCGCTCCCCTGGCCGGCTCCTTGGCGCCCGCCGCGCCGCTGCTCGCCTGGTACGACCGCCATCGCCGCCTGCTGCCCTTCCGCACGCCGGAGGGCGGCCGGCCCGAACCCTATCAGGTCTGGCTGTCGGAAGTGATGCTGCAGCAGACCACCGTCGCCGCGGTCGGGCCGCGCTTCGCCCGCTTCCTCGCCCGCTTCCCCAGCGTCGAGGCGCTGGCCGCGGCGCCCGAGGCGGCGGTGATGGAGGAATGGGCCGGGCTCGGCTACTACGCCCGGGCGCGCAACCTGCATGCCTGCGCCCGGATCGTCGCGGCGCGCGGCGGCTTCCCGCGGGAGGCGGCGGCGCTGCGCGAGCTGCCGGGGATCGGCGCCTATACCGCGGCCGCCGTCGCCGCCATCGCCTTCGACCAGCCGGTGGTGCCGGTCGATGGCAATGTCGAGCGGGTGGTGGCGCGGCTGGCCGCCGAGGAGGCGCCGCTGCCGGCGGCCAGGCCCCGCCTCGCCGCGCTCGCCGAGGGGTTCATGGCGGATGCCGCGGCGCGGGCGCGGCCCGGCGACTTCGCCCAGGCGCTGTTCGATCTCGGCGCCACGCTCTGCACGCCGCGCAGCCCGGCCTGTGCCCTCTGCCCCTGGCGCGAGGATTGCGCGGCGCAGCGCCGGGGCATCCAGGAGACGCTGCCGCGCAAGGCGCCGAAGCGGGCGCGGCCCTTGCGGCAGGGGGTGCATTTCCTGCTCGCCGATGCGGCGGGGCGGATCCTGCTGCGGCGGCGGCCGCCGCGCGGGCTGCTCGGCGGGATGCTGGAGATCCCCGGCACCCCCTGGCGCGACGCGCCCTGGACGGAGGCGGAGGCGCTGCCCTTCGCGCCGCTGCCGGGCCTCGCCTGGCGCCGCCTGCCCGGCCTCGCCCGGCACGGCTTCACGCATTTCGAGCTGGAGATGGCGCTGCTCGCCGCCACCGTGCCGCGGGTCGCCCCGCCGGACGGGGCCGAGATGCGGCCGCTCGCCGAGGCTGATGCCGCCCTGCCTACCGCGATGCGGAGATTGCTGGCTCTGGCCCGCTGAGCTCCGGCCGGCGGACGGCGAAATCGGCGAGCAGCACGACGCCGAGGCAGACCAGCGCCAGGCCGCCGAGCTTCATCGGCGACAGCGCCTCATGGAACAGCAGCACGCCGAACAGCGTCGCCGAGACATAGGAGATGGCGGTGCAGGGGGCGGCGACTGACATCGGGATGCGGCGGAGCGCCACCACGTAGAACAGCGTGCCGCAGCCGTAGCAGCCGAGGCCGAGGATGGTCTGCGGCCGCAGCAGCTGCGCCAGCAGGCTGGCCAGCGGCGAGGCCTCGAGCGGCGGCAGGTCGAGGGCGCCGAGCTTCAGCAGCACCTGGCCGGCCTGGGAGGCCAGGATGGCGATGACGAGCGCGGCCCAGGAGCTTGAGGTGGGGCGGCGGGCAATCGGCGGGTCCAGGCTGGCCGGGGCCAAGCGGTCTACTCCTCGACTGTGCGGGGGCGGTCCGGATCGGGGCGGCGAGGATGTGCCGCGCCGGCATGGCCGGAAGATGGCAGGATCGCTTCGCTTGTACCAAAGGCCTCCATGCATGACCGCATGGCGCGCCGTTCGGGCCTCGGACCGGCCAGGGGACCGAGGCGTTGGCGTCAGCCCTCCTCGATCCCGGCCACCGCCAGGATCGCGGCGAGGCTCGCCGCCATGCCGCGCAGGCTCTCGCCCGGTTCGACATCGATCCATTCCTCGAGCGAATGCGCCCGGCCGCCGCGCCCACCCGAGCCGATCTTGATCGCCGGGATGCCGAGGCTCATCGGGATATTGGCATCGGTCGAGGAATATTCGTGCCGCGGGGTGAAGCCCTGCGCGGCCACGGCGGCGGTGGCGAGGCGGACGATCGCGGCATCGGGCGGGGTATGGCCGGCCGGGCGGTCGCCGATCGGGATCCGCTCGACCGTGATGCCGCCCTCGCGGACCGAGCGGGCGTCGTTCTCGGCCGCGGCCGCCGCCTCGACCCCGGCAAGGAAGCCGCTTTCCAGCCGCGCCAGCACCTCGGGCGAGCGGCTGCGCAGGTCGACCTCCATCCAGACCTCGTCGGGGATGGCGTTGACGGAGGTGCCGCCGCCGATCCGGCTGACGCAATGGGTGGTATGGGTATCGGCCGGCGCCGGCAGCCCGGCCAGGGTCAGCGTCGCGCGGGCCAGGGCATAGGCCGGGTTCACCAGGCCGAAGGCGCCGAAGCTGTGCCCGCCCGGGCCGCGGAAGGCGATGCGCCAGCGCTTGCTGCCGATGCCGCCGGTGACGATGCGGTCGACCTCCGGGCTGTCGACGGTGAAGAAGGCCTCCACCCGGCCGCGATGCCGGCCCTCGGTGAAGAAATGCCGCACGCCGCGCAGGTCGCCCGCCCCCTCCTCGCCGACATCGCCGAGGATGAGCAGGTCGGCGCGGGTCCGCAGGCCGGCGGCGTCCATGGCGCGCAGGAAGGCGAGGATGACGGCGAGGCTGCGCGTGTCGTCCCCGACGCCCGGCGCGAAGAGCCGCGTGCCCTCCCGCCGCACCCGCACATCGGTGCCGGCCGGGAAGACGGTGTCGAGATGCGCCGCGACCACCACCGTCCCGCCATTGCCGGTGCCGCGCCGGCGGCCCATGACGTTGCCGACCGCATCCTGCTCCACTTCCTCGAGCCCATGCGCCTGCAGCATCTCCAGATAGGCGGCGGCGCGCGCGGCCTCGCCGAAGGGCGGCGAGGGGATCTCGGTCAGGGTGACGATGTCCTCGACCATCCGGTCGTGCTCGCGCGCCAGGGTGGCGACCGCCTCGCGGAAGCGGGGATGGGCGATGAGGCGGGCGGTGGTCTCGTCGGCGGTCATGGCAGGGTCCGGCTTGCGCCGCCAAATCGGCCCGGCGGCGCGGCGGCGTCAAGGGCGCCGTCAGGGGCGGCGCCTCAGCCGGGCGCCTCCGGCCGGCCCTCGGCCGGCGCCGCGAGGGCGGCGAGGGCCGCGCGGTGGCGATCCTCGATCGTCGCCCGGGCCGCCGCATCCGGCGTCCCGGCGGTCGCCGCATCATGCGCCAGCCCGACATGCCGGCGGAGCGCCGCCCGGCGCGCCGGATCCGCCTCGACGGCGGCGACCTCGGCGAGCACCTCGAGCAGGCGGATCATCACCGGCGCCGCCCCGGCGCCGTCCTGCCGGATCGGGTGGAACATGGCGTCGAGCAACCCGGCATAGTCGGTCGCGCGGCGCCAGAGCCGGGGCTGCCCGTCATGCCGGATGCAGCCGGAGGGCAGGCGGTAGCCGGCGAGCTGGCAGAGCGCCGCGCCCAGCCGGTCGAGGACGGCAATGGCGGTGAAGGGGTCGTTGATGCCGGGGGAGAGGGCGCGCAGCCCGATCTCGACCAGCTGCCGGACGACGAATTCTAGGTCCTGCTCCGTGCTGCGACGGTTCCCGAGGGACAGCGCGCCGTCGAGCGCCTCCTGCGCCGCCTCCCGCAGCGCCGGCGGCGCGACCCGGCCGACGGCGCTGCCGGGGAAGACGAAGTCGCCGGCGCGCAGGCGCAGGTGCAGCACCGCATCCCGCTCCGCCGCCCAGGCGGCGAGCGCGGCGTCGTCGAAGACCCGGAGATAGCCGCCGGCCGGGGCGAGCAGCACCGCCGCCTCCGCCGGGGACGGCGGCGCCGGCTCCTCCTCCTGGCAGGGCTCGTCCGCCTCGCGCCGCGGCAGCCGCGCCAGCGCCCGCGACAGGTCGGCCTGCACCAGCGCCACCACATGCTCGACATTGATCGAGGTGGCGAGGTGGTGGAGGAACCAGATCAGCACCCCGATGCAGAGGAAGGCGAGCAGCAGCGCCCCGGAGACGGCGAGTTGCGGCACGAAGGCCCCCTCCGCCGCATCCCGCACCGAGCGCAGGACGACCAGGGCATAGGCGAAGGTGGCGAGCAGGGCGCCGAGGGCATACTGGTTGCCCGCATCGCGGGTGAAATTGCGCAGCAGCCGCGGCCCCATCTGGTTGGAGGCGAGGGTCAGCGCCGCGACGGTGATGGAGAAGACCGTGCCGGCGACGCCGATCATCGCCGCGGCCACCGTGCCGAGCATGTCGCGCGCCCCGGAGGCGCCGCCGGCATAGACCCAGCCCTCCACCCAGCCGGGCAGCGCCACCCCCTCGGCCTGGACCAGCAGCCCGGCCAGCAGCACGGCGGCGAGCGTCATCGCCGCCGGCCGCACCCAGAAGGCGGCGAGCAGGTCCGCCCACCATTGTCGCAGCCGTGCCACGGTCATCGGATGGTGTCAGGCCGTTCGGCTGCCCGGCACGGCTTCCGGCGGCGGCGGTGGGCTGGCGATGGCGAGGCCCTGCGCCACCCGCTCCAACACCTGCAGGCAGGCGGCGAGGTCCGCCTCCGGGATGCCGGACAGGATCTCCGCCCGTACCCCCGTCGCCGCCGCCTCGATCCGGTGGATCAGCGGCCGTGCCTGGGCGGTGAGGTGGAGGGTCTTGGCGCGGCGGTCATGCGGCGCCTCCCGCCGCTCGACCAGGCTCTCGCCCTCCAGCCAGTCGAGGGTGCGGACCAGGGTCGGGCCCTCGATCAGCAGCCGGCCGGCCAGGTCCTTCTGGGTCATTCCCTCGCCGTCGCGGGAGATGGCCAGCAGGGCCAGCCAACGCGCCTCGGTCAGCCCGAATTCCGCAATCCGCTGGTCGAGCCTCGCGCGCCATCGCCGCGCGATCTGCGCAATGAGAATGCCGAGCCGCCACTGGGCATGGGCGAGGGTGGTCCCGTCCCGCATGCGGCGAGTCTAGAAGGTGTGAGAATAATGAGGAAGCTAGTAAATGGTGGGGCTATTCCTCGCCCCCCAGGCGACGCATGCTGACGCCCCGGCCCGCGGGCCGGGAGGGGAAGGAGACGCGGCGATGCGCGAAACCCGCATGGTCTCGGTCAGCGGCATCCTGGGCTACGGCTATCCGGAGGCGGCGCTGCAGGCGGCGCTCGCGCGCGGCGTCGACATGCTCGGCTGCGATGGCGGCAGCAGCGATCCCGGTCCCTACTATCTCGGCAGCGGCAAGCCCTTCGTCTCGCTCCGCGCCATGAAGCGCGACCTGCGGCTGATGCTGCGCGCCGCCGTGGCGCACCGGCTGCCCATGCTGATCGGCACCTGCGGCGGCGCCGGCGGCGAGCCGCATCTGCAGCTCGTCGCGCAGATGGTCCGCGACATCGCGCGCGAGGAGGGGCTGCACTTCCCGATGGCGCTCATCCACAGCGAGCAGCCGAAGGCGCGCGTCCAGGAGGGCCTGCGCGAGGGCCGCGTCCATCCGCTCGGCCGCATGCCGCCGCTCGCCGAGGAGACCATCGAGCGCGCCACCCGCATCGTCGGCCTTTGCGGGCCCGAGCCCTATATGCGGGCGCTCGACGAGGGAGCGCAGGTGGTGCTCGGCGGCCGCAGCTCCGACCCGGCGCCCTTCGCCGCGCATGCGCTGCGGGCGCAGCTTCCCCCGGCCCAGGCCTGGTATGCCGGCAAGATGCTGGAATGCGGCGCCGCACCGGCCCTGCCGAAGGGGCCGGACTGCCTGCTGGTGACGGTGCGCGAGGATGGCGTGGTCTGCGAGCCGATGGGCGAGCGCGCCTGCACGCCGCTCTCGGTCGCCAACCATTCGCTGCACGAGAACGCCTCGCCGATCCGCCATGTCGAGCCGGGCGGCGTGCTCGACACCAGCGAATGCCGCTTCGAGGCGGTCTCGCCGAAGGCGACGCTCGTCACCGGCATGCGCTGGCACCCGGCCGGGACCTACACGGTGAAGCTCGAGGCGGCGGAGCGGCTCGGCCACCGCGCCGTCAGCTTCGCCGGCACGCGCGACCCCGGGCTGATCGGCCAGCTTCCCGGCTTCCTCGACCGGGTACGGTCGCTGGTGGCGGAGAAGGCGCGGGATCTCGAGATCGGGCCCGAGGCCTATCGCCTGACCATTCATCGCTACGGCCTGGACGGGGTGATGGGCGCGCGCGAGCCGCTGCGCGGGGCGCCCGGCCACGAGATCGGCTTCCTGATCGACGTGGTCGGCGAGGATGCCGAGATCGCCGCCGCCGTCATCGCGCTCGCCCGCACCTCGATGCTGCATTGCGATTTCCCCGGCAGGCTCTGCAAGGAGGGCAACATGGCCATCCCCTTCTCGCCGAGCGACCTCATGGCCGGCGAGGTCTACCGCTTCAGCATGGCGCATGTGATGGAGACCGCAGACCCCTGCGCGCTGTTTCCGATCGAGCATGAGCGGGTTTAGGCGGGAGGAATGCCATGGCGCTGATCCGCGACATCGCCCAGGTCTGCAAGAGCAAGAATGCCGGTCCCTTCGAGCTGACCATCGACGTGGTCTTCGCCGATGACGCGACCTTCGAGCGGGTGCGGGCGAGCGGCGTGCTCGGCCCGGCGCTCTTCGCCCGGCTCTACGGCGTCGCCGAGGCGGATGTGCTGTTCACCCCCTATCCCGCCGGCCGCGCCTTCAAGGCGACGCTGCCGCGGCTGGTGCCGGCGGGCGAGATCGGCGACACGGATGTCTACGGCGCGCAGCAGCACGCGCCGCTGCTCGAGGTCGACATCCCGCTCTGAGCGGCGGTGTCAGGGCCCGATCCGCCCGACGGCGCCGGGATCGGCCAGGGCGCGCCCGGCCGGCAGCACGATCTCGCAGACGAGGCCGCTCTGCGGCCAGCGCAGCAGCAACTGCCCGCCGAGCTGGTCCACCACCGTGCCCCGCATGACGCGCGAGCCGAAGCGCGGCCGCGGCGGCGGGCCGGCCAGCGGCGGGCCGCCGGTCTCGACCCAGAGCAGCCGCAGCCCGATGCGCCCCGGCTCCAGCGCCCAGCCCACGGCGATGCGGCCGCCCGGCGCCGAGAGCGCGCCGTGCTTCACCGCATTCGTCGCCAGCTCGTGCAGCGCCATGGAGAGGGGCTGCGCCGCCTGCGGCAGCAGCAGCACCGGCGGGCCGTCGAGGCTCGCCCGCGGCGGCGGCACCGCCTCGGCCGCGCCGAGGAAGTTCCGCAGCTCGCCGGCGACCAGGTCGCGCAGCTCGACGCCGGCCCAGCGCTTCTCGGTCAGCAGGGTATGCGCCCGCGCCAGGGCCGCGACCCGGCCCTCGACCGCCGCGGCATAGCTGCGGGGATCGGCCGCCGGGGTCAGCCGCAGCGCCGCCAGCACGACGGCGAGCGCGTTCTTCGCGCGGTGGTCCAGCTCGCGCGTCATGAAGAGTTGCCGCTCATCGGCCCGGCGCCGCTCGGTCACGTCGCGCAGCAGGCCGGAGAGCCGCCAGGCGGCCGGGTCTTCCTGCGCGCCGAAATGCGTCTCGCCCTGCACCTGCGCCCAGAGGACGTCGCCCTCGCGCGTCGTCACCCGGAATTCCTCGAGCAGCGTGCCGCCCTCGGCGGCGAGCCGGGCGGCCACCATCTCGAGCCGCGGCCGTTCCTCGGGATGCGCGGAGACCGCCAGGCCGCGCAGCGTCAGCGGCGCCGTCTCGGCGAGGCCGAGCAGCCGCCGCAGCGCGCCGAGCGGGGCATGCGCCGGGCTGCTGCCGGAGGTCGCCTCGAAGGCGACCACCCCGGCCGCCTCCTGCGCTTGGCGCAGCCGCGCCTCGGACTCCGCCAGCTCCTGCGCCCGCCGGGCCTGCAGCCGCAGCTCGAGCGCATCCGCCGCCAGGGCGGCCAGGGTCAGCAGCCGCCGCCGGTCCCTCTCGTCGAGGCCGCCCGGCCGCGGCTCGGCGGAGGCGATGCAGAGGCTGCCATGGGCCTTGCCGTCGGCCAGGCGCAGCGGCGCGCCGGCGAGGAAGCGGATCGCCGCCCCGGCCGGCACCGCCTCGGCGAAGCGCGGGTCCCGGCCGGCATCCGGCACGACCGCCACCTGGCCCGGCGCCGCCGCCAGCGCCGCGGCCCAGGCCGCCGCCGGCCAGGGCGGGGCCTTGCCCCGCAGGCCGATGCGGGCGACCGGCCATTGCCGCTCGGCCTCGAGCACGGCGATCACCGCGATCTCGGTTTGCAGCAGGTCGCAGGCCAGCCCGGCCAGGCGGTGGAACTCTCCCTCCTCCGGCGTATCGAGGAGACGGTAGCGGTGCAGGGCGGCCAGTCGCGTGGCATCGGCCTCAGTCATGGGCCTCCCGACCTCGTCGTCTCGTGTCAAGCTCGCGATGGGGCCCGCGATGGGCAAGGCCTGCATGCCGGACATCCCTGCTGGCGTTCTCATCCCGCAGATTCAGGCAGGGTGCAAAACCATTCAAGGTCATGAAAGTGCCGGCGCGAGTCGATTCTCCCGCGCCGGCCGTCAGCCCGAGGCCGCCGCATCCCGCTCCGTCCTCCGCGCCTGGGCTTCCTCCCGCAGGGCGGTGGTGTCCCAGCCATCATCCATCACCGCCCGGCCGCGGTCGCGGTCGCGCTCCAGCACCTCCAGCAGGCGCTGCGAGGCCTCGCGCACCGCCAGGCCGTAGCGCGTCGCATCGTCGCGGATCGGCGCCAGCCGCTCCATCGCCCGCCTGTCGTGACGGCGGAAGAGCCGGCCGGCGCGCTCGGCCTCGTAGGCCGGCATGCCGAGGCGGCGCAGCGCCTCGACGCCGGTCTCGAGCGCGGCGGCGAAGGTCTCCCGCACCACCAGATGCGCCCCGGCCTCCATCAGCTCGTAGGCATGGCCGCGATCGACGGCGCGGGCCAGCACCTGCGCCCGCGGGAAGTGCCGCAGCGCCGTCTCGACGATCGCATTCGTCGTCTCGCGCGCATCGGTCGCCGCCACGATCACCGCCGCCTCCGCGGCACCCGCCGCCTGCAGCAGGTCGAGCCGCGTGGCGTCGCCGTAGAAGACGCGGAAGCCGAAGCGCCGGAGCTGCTCGATCGTGTCCATGTCGTGATCGAGCACCGTCACCGGATGCCCGTGCGCGAGCAGCAGCCGCCCGACGATCTGGCCGAAGCGCCCGAAGCCGGCGATGACCACGCTGCCCTGCGGCTCGATCGCATCCGGCTCCGGCGGCAGGTCCCGCACCGCCAGCCGGTCGGCGAGCCGGCCATAGGCCAGCATCAGCAGCGGCGTCACCGGCATGGAGAGGGCGACCACCGCGACCAGCAGGCCCGCCTCCGCCTCGGGCAGCACGCCGTTCTGCACCGCGAAGGCCAGCAGCACGAAGGCGAACTCGCCGCCCTGGGCGAGCAGCAGCGTCACCAGCAGCACCTCCGGCCGCGGCCGGCCGGCGACCAGTCCCATGCCGGCCAGCACCGCCGCCTTGGCAAGCACCAGCAGCAGCACCAGCCCGGCGACGGCGAAGGGCGCCGCGGCGACCTGGGCGAAGTCGATGCCGGCGCCGACCGAGAGGAAGAACAGGCCGAGCAGCAACCCCTTGAAGGGCTCGATGTCGCCCTCGAGCTCGTGCCGGAACTCGCTGTCCGCCAGCACCACGCCGGCGAGGAAGGCGCCGAGCGCCGGGGACAGGCCAACCGCCTCCATCAGCAGCGCGATGCCGATCACCAGCAGCAGGGCGGAGGCGGTGAAGATCTCGCGCAGCCGCGTCTCGGCGATCAGCCGGAAGGCCGGGCGCGTCAGCAGCCGGCCGCCGCCGATGACGAGGGCGACGGCGCCGAGCACGGCGAGCGCCTGGCCCCAGGCCGGCAGGGTCTCGATCCAGCTCGCATCGTGATGCGCCGTGCCCGCTGCCGCCGGCACCGTGGCCAGCAGCGGCAGCAGGCTGAGGATCGGGATGACCGAGACGTCCTGGAAGAGCAGCACCGCGAAGGTGGTCTCGCCGCCCGCCGTGCGCAGCAGCCCGCGCTCAGCGAGGATCTGCAGCGCGATGGCGGTCGAGGACATCGCCAGGATCAGCCCCGCCGCGAGCGCCATGCGCCATTCCGCGCCGAGGGCGAAGCCGATGCCGGCGATGACGAGCGTCGTCAGCCCCACCTGCAGCCCGCCGGCGCCGAGCACCGGCCCGCGCATCGCCCAGAGCCGCGAGGGCTGCAACTCGAGCCCGACGAGGAAGAGCATCATCACCACGCCGAACTCGGCGAAATGCAGCGCCGCCGCCGCATCGCCGGCCAGCCGCAGGCCGAAGGGGCCGATGATGACGCCGGCGAGCAGGTAGCCGAGCACGGCGCCGAGGCCGAGGCGCTTGGCGATCGGCACCGCCAGCACGGCGGCGCAGAGATAGACGAAGGCCTGGACCAGCAAGCCGCCTGCCATGCTCAGGGCCTCCCGTGCAGCGCGTCGCGCGGCTCTGGTAGCGCCCCTGGCAGCGCCCCTGGCAGCGGCTCGGCCGGCGCCTCGCGCAGCCTTTGCAGCAACGCGCGATAGGCCTCCGCCTGTCCGGCCAGGGCCTCGGCGTCCAGCAGATGCGTGCCGTGCACAATGAAGGGCGGCAGCCAGCGCATGCGGCAGAGATGCGCCGTCGCCTCGAAGGGGCGGAGGAATTCCGCAAGGCTGTAGCGGTTCAGCCCGGCCGCGTCATAGGCCGTCTCCGTCCCGCCCGCGGTGACCGCCGAGAGCAGCGCCTTGCCGGCGAGCGCGGTGCCGGCGCGGCCATAGGCGAAGCCGTGCTCGAGGACGAGGTCGAGCCATTCCTTCAGGATGGCGGGGCAGGAATACCAGTAGACCGGGTGCTGCAGCACGATGACCTCGTGCTCGCGCAGCAGCGCCTGCTCGCGGTCCACGTCGATCAGGAAGTCGGGATAGGTCTCGTAGAGGTCGTGCAGCGTCGCGCCCTCCACCTCGCCCGCGGCGCGCCGGAGGGCCGCATTGGCGCGGGAGCGGCGATGCGCGGGATGGGCAAGCAGGACGAGGATGCGCCGGGGCATGGGCGAGGCCTTGCGGGGAGCCGGCGAGGCTTGGCCGCCGCGGGCCGGCGGGTCAAGCCGGCCGGCGGGAGGGAACGATCTGGTGCCGCCGCTGGCAGGCTGCCAGATTGCCTGCCGGTGCTGCCAGATCCGCGGCGGGGCCGGACCGAACCAAGGAGGAAAGCCATGTCGATCCAGCGTCTGCCCCTCGCTGTGGCCGCGCTTGCCCTACCGGTGCTGATGGGACCGGCCATGGCGCAGCGGCCGCCGCCGCCGGCCGCCGTGTCGCGGTCCGCCGAGGCCGTCTCGGTGATCGAGGCGGTGGACCAGCGCGAGCGGTCGGTCATCCTCCGCAGCGAGGACGGCACGCTCACCACGCTCTTCCTCGGCAAGCATGTCCGCAACCTGCCGCAGGTGAAGGCCGGCGACCGGGTGGTGACGCGTGTCACCCAGGCGGTGGCGGTCGCCATGACGCCGGCCGATGCGCCGGGCACGCCGCCCGTGGCGGGCGAGGGCGCGGCGGTCGCGCCGCCGGGGAGCCTGCCCGGCGCCACCTATGTGCGGAGCCTGCGCCTGCCGGTCACGGTGAACGCGGTCGACCGGAGCAGCAACAGTGTCACCGTGACCGGGCCGCAGGGGCAGGCCCAGACCGTGACGCTGCACGACCAGAAGATGCGCGACTTCGCCCGGCGGCTGCGGCCCGGCGACCGGGTGCAGGTGACCATCGTCGAGGGCATCAGCATCGACGTGGTGCCCTGAGCGACCGGCGAGGCAGAGAGGCGGCCGGGCATTCACGCCCGTCCGCGTCCCATTGTCCTGGCATGCGGCCCGCCGCGTTCCCTTGCGAACGCGGCGGGCCGGCGCGTCAGGAGCGCCGGCCGAGCATCTCCGCCCGGTACTCGTCGAGCAGGCGGAGCGTCCCGCCCGGCTGCTCGACATGCCAGAAGGCCCAGCCGTTGCAGGACGGCGCCTCCTGCACCGCCGCCCCGACCTGGTGGATCGAGCCCTGCGCCCGGCCGCAGCGGATCGAGCCATCGGCGGCGACGGTCGCGCTCCAGCGCCGGGCGCGGTCGGTGAGGATGCTGCCGGCCGGGATCACGCCGCGCTCGACCAGCGCGCCGAAGGGCAGGCGCGGCTGCTCGCGCTTGCCGGCGGTGACCAGCGCCGCGCTCTCCGGGACCGGCTCGATCGCCGCGATGCGCGCCTCCGCCGCCGCGGCATAGGCCGGGTCGCGCTCGATGCCGATGAAGCGCCGGCCGAGCCGCCGGGCGACCGCGCCGGTGGTGCCGGTGCCGTGGAAGGGATCGAGGATCACCTCGCCCGGCAGGGTGCAGGCGAGGATCACCCGGTGCAGCAGCGCCTCCGGCTTCTGCGTCGGGTGCAGCTTGGTGCCCTTCTCGTCACGCAGCCGCTCGGTCCCGGTGCAGAGCGGGATGAACCAGTCGCTGCGCATCTGCAGGTCGTCGTTCAGCGCCTTCATGGCGGCGTAGTTGAAGCGGTAGCGGCTCTCCGGCCCGCGCGCCGCCCAGATCAGCGTCTCATGCGCGTTGGTGAAGCGGCGGCCCCGGAAATTCGGCATCGGGTTCGCCTTGCGCCAGATGATGTCGTTCAGCACCCAGAAGCCGAGATCCTGCAGCGCCGCGCCGAGGCGGAAGACATTGTGGTAGCTGCCGATCACCCAGATCGTGCCGTCCTTGCGCAGCACCCGCCGCGCCTCGGCGAGCCAGGCGCGGGTGAAGGCGTCATAGGCGGGCAGGCCGTCGAAGCGGTCCCACTCCTCGTCCACCCCGTCGACCAGGCTGTCATCCGGCCGCCGCAGGTCGCCCTTGAGCTGCAGGTTGTAGGGCGGGTCGGCGAAGATGGCGTGCACGGAGGCCGGCGGCAGCCTGCGCATCAGTTCGATGCAGTCCCCGACCATGATCCGGTCGAGCGGCAGATCGAGCCCGGTCCCCACGCTGTCCCTCATTCCATTGCTGCGCGCCGGCCTCCGTCGTGCCGGGATCGCCCGGATCGGTGCGAGCGGGCGCGACTCCCGAAGAGCCGCCACCATCGCCGCGCCGAGTCGGTGGGTCAACCGAAGCCTGGACGCCGGCGGCACGGGCCGGCGCGGGTGTGGCCGGGCGGACTCAAGCGCCGAGGGCGAGGCGGGCCTGGTCCCAGGCCGCATCCACCGGCCCGTAGCCGCGGCGGTGATGCGGGCAGGGGCCGTGCGCGGCCAGTGCCGCCCGGTGCCGCGCGGTCGGGTAGCCGGCATGCCTGGCGAAGCCATAGGCCGGCCAGCGGGCATCGAGCCGCGCCATCGCCCGGTCGCGCGTGACCTTGGCGAGGATGGAGGCGGCGGCGATCGACAGGCTGAGCCCGTCGCCGCCGACGACGCAGCGCACCGGGCAGGGCAGGGGCGGCGGCCGGTTGCCATCGACCAAAGCGAGCCGCGGCGGCGCCGCGAGGCGGGCCAGGGCGCGGGCCATGGCGAGCTGCGTGGCGTGCAGGATGTTCAGCCGTCCGATCTCGGCGGCCGAGGCGGCGGCGACGGCGCAATCCGCCTCGCCCCGTCGCGCCGCCTCGCGCAGCGCGGCGAAGGCGAGGAGCCGTGCCGCAACGGTCAGGCGCTTGCTGTCGTCGAGCAGCGCGGCGAGCGTCGCGGGCACGCCCTGCGGAAAGACAACGGCGGCGGCGAGGACGGGCCCGGCGAGCGGGCCGACGCCGGCCTCGTCCAGCCCGGCCACGCGACCGCCCGCCTCCCGCTCCAGATCGAAGCTCGGCATCGCCGCATTCTACACCCCCATGCCGCGGGCCGTCAGGCCGGCGAGGAGAGCGGCTTGTCCTTCTCCACCACATAGGTGATGCCGAGCCGCACCGCCGAGAGCGTGCGGCCGCTATGCGGCAGGCCGGGCGGCACCTGGAAGCCCTCGCCGGCGGCGAAGCGCTTGGTCGGCTGGCCCTGCATCTCGAGCTCGAGCTCGCCCGACATCACCACCGAGGATTCGATGCCCGGATGGGTGTGGCGCGGGATCACCGCGCCGGCCGGGGCCTCGAGCAGCACCAGGATCGAGATCTTGCCGTCGCCCGGATAGTCGATGGTGCTGAGCGTCTTGCGGCTGATGCCGCCGGCCGGCGGCGCGGCGCCTGGCTGCGCCTGACCTTGTCCCTGGGCGAGGGCGGGACCGGCGACCGCCGTGGCCACCAGGCCCGCTGCGCTGCAGATGGCGCAGGCGAGGAATCCGCGACGCATCGCCATGATGGCTGACCTCTCCGGGTGTTTCGATGCCGTCACGCTATGCCGCGCCCCCGCCGCCGCGCAAGCGGCTTGGCCGCGCCGGCCGGCGCGCGGTACGCTTCCCGCGCCAACGAGAACAAAAGGGATGCGTCCATGCCCGACGGGGCCCAGACACCGATGCGCCGGCGGCTGACCGCCAACGAGCCCTCGCCGCGCTCGGTCTTCCTCGACGTGCCCAACATGCCCTGGGAGGAGACCAAGTTCCCGGGCATCCGCTGCAAGACGCTCTACACCGATGGCAGCGGCATGGCGACGCTGCTCATGCGGCTCGAGCCCGGTGCCGTGGTGCCGCTGCATGAGCACACGGCGATCGAGCAGACCTATGTGCTGGAGGGGCATTTCGTCGACGAGGAGGGCGAGTGCCTGCCCGGCCAGTTCGTCTGGCGGCCGGAGGGCAACACCCATGTCGCCTGGGCCGGGAAGGAGGGGGCGACGATCCTCGGCATCTTCCTCCGGCCCAACATCTTCGCCGATGGCCGCCCCTTCTTCACCGAGGAGAAAGGCTGACGCCGCCTGCATGAGGCAGGGGGGTACGGCCTTCCATCATGCACGGCACCGGCGGGGGGGGATGCCAGTGCCGTGCACCCCGCCCGGCCGCGCATCGGGGGGATGCGAGAGGGGCGGGCCGGCCGGCGGGACCCGGGGAAAGGCCGCCGGCCAGGATGGAGCGGGAGATCCGGCGCCCGTGCATCGTCAAGCCGGACCCTAGTGTCCTGATCGAAAAGTCCTTCGGACGTCACTCTCAGGCCACCAGCCTTTGTATTCAGTGTC
The DNA here is from genome assembly GCF_013112485.1 of Roseicella sp. DB1501. Taxonomy (GTDB): domain Bacteria; phylum Pseudomonadota; class Alphaproteobacteria; order Acetobacterales; family Acetobacteraceae; genus Paracraurococcus. Next base: position 43,465 of record NZ_JABFHG010000007.1, on the reverse strand, counting down.
CAGGCCGTTGTTTGACCGCGTGAGTCACGCCTTTCGGTGAGTCCACCTCAGGCGATCACGCTCTAGAGCAGCGCCAGCTGCCGCGCCTCCGCCCGCGGCGGCGTGAACTGGCTGCAATCGAGCGGCTGGCTGCGCGCATTGGTGCCGAGCAGGCCGAGCCGCGTCGCCGCCAGCCGGAAGCGCCGCGCCAGCATGTCGGCATGGGCGCCGATGCCGGTCTGCCGCAGACCCCAGCGGCTGTCATAGGTCCGGCCGCCGCGCGTCTCCCGCACCAGGGCCAGCACCCGCGCGGCACGGTCCGGGACATGCGTCCGCAGCCACTCCTCGAAGAGCGGCGCGATCTCGAGCGGCAGGCGCAGCAGAACATAGCCGGCGCGGGTGGCGCCGGCCGCGGCGCTTTCGGACAAAATCCTCTCCAGCTCGGCGTCGTTCAGCCCGGGGATCATCGGCGCCGCCAGCACGCCCGCCGGCACCCCCACCTCGGCCAGGGCGCGGATCGCCTGCAGCCGGCGCAGCGGCGCGGCCGCCCGCGGCTCCATCCGCCGCGCCAGGCTCGGGTCAAGCGTGGTGACGGAGAGGCAGACATGCACCAGGTTGCGCCGCGCCATCCGGGTCAGGATGTCGAGGTCGCGCAGCACGCCGGCGGATTTGGTGACGATGGTCACCGGATGCCCGAAGCGCTCCAGCACCTCCAGCACCTGCCGGGTGAGGCGCAGGCTGCGCTCCACCGGCTGGTAGGGATCGGTATTGGCGCCGAGCGCGACCGGCCGCGGCACATAGCCCGGGCGGCTGAGCTCCTTCTCCAGCAGCGCCGGCAGCTCGGGCTTGAACAGCAGCCGGGTCTCGAAATCGAGGCCGGGCGAGTAGCCGAGATAGGCATGGCTCGGCCGGGCATAGCAGTAGATGCAGCCATGCTCGCAGCCGCGATAGGGATTGAGCGAGCGATCGAAGCCGATATCCGGGCTGTCGTTGTAGGTCAGCGCGCTGCGCGACCGTTCCTTCAGCAGGGTGGTCGGCAGAGGCGGCAGATCGGACAAATCGGCCAGGCTGCCCCAGCCATCGTCGAAGGCCTCCCGCGCCGTGCTCTCGAAGCGCACCGCGGGGTTGGAGACGGCGCCGCGGCCCTTGCGCGGCGCCAGCAGCCCGGCCATGGGGGAGAGACCGTCCGGCATGCCAGCGTTCCCTTTCTGTTCGTTCACACCTTGCCGGCATGGATCAGGGGCTGTCAAGAACATCGTGAGAACGAATGGTTAATGCCCGCCCGCCCGTTCCGGACCGCAGCCTGAGCATTGTCATCCCGACCCTGAACGCCGCGGCCACGCTCGGCCCGGTGCTGGCCGCCTGTGCCAAGGCGCGGGCCGAGGCCGTGGCCGAGATCATCCTCGTCGATGGCGGCAGCCGCGACGGCACCGTGGCCGTCGCCCGCGCCGCCGGCTGCCGCGTCATCGAGGCGCCGCGCGGCCGCGGGCCGCAACTCGCCGCCGGCGCCCGGGCGGCAAATGGGGACTGGCTGCTCTTCCTGCATGCCGATACCCGCCCCGCCCCCGGCTGGTCCGGCATCGCCCGCGGCTTCATGGCGGCGCCCGGGAATGCCGGCCGGGCCGGGTATTTCGCCTTCGCCCTCGACGATCCGGCGCCGGCGGCGCGGCGGCTGGAACGGCTGGTCGCCTGGCGCTGCCGCCGGCTCGGCCTGCCCTATGGCGATCAGGGGCTGCTGCTCTCCCGCGCCTTCCACGATGCGCTCGGCGGCGTCCGGCCGATCCCGTTGATGGAGGATGTCGATCTCGTCCGCCGCATCGGCCGGCGCCGCTTGGTCGGGCTGCCGGTCGCCGCCCTCACCTCGGCGGCGCGCTGGCGGCGGGAGGGCTGGCGCCGCCGCTCCGCCCGCAACCTGCTCTGCCTCTCCCTCTTCTTCCTCGGCCTGCCGCCGCGGCTGATCCAGCGGCTCTACGGTTAGGTTCACAGGGGTTCGCGCAGCATGCTCCATCCTGTTGTCTTGCGGGCATCGTCACGTGTTCAGATGGTTCCATCCGAACGCGATCCGCTCTGAGCGCGGCGATGCGGGGCGACACCCTCATCCTCTTCGCCCGCGCCCCGCGGCACGGCACGGTGAAGCGGCGGCTGGCGCGGGAGGTCGGCGCGCTGGCGGCGCTGCGCTTCCATCGCGGCGAGCTGCAGCGGCTGGTCCGCGCGCTCGGGCGAGACCGGCGCTGGCGCTGCGAGCTGGCCGTGACGCCGGACCGGGCACGCTGGCCGGCAGGGCTGCGGGCCGGCCTGCCCTGCCACCCGCAGGGGCGCGGCGATCTCGGCCAGCGCATGGGCCGGGCACTGGCGCGGCACCGGCGGGCGGTGCTGGTCGGCTGCGACATCCCGGAGCTTGGGCCGGCCGACATCGCCGCGGCCTTCCGCGCGCTCGGGCGGGCGCGAGCGGTGTTCGGCCCGGCCGAGGATGGCGGCTACTGGCTGGTCGGCTTCGGGCCGCGCCGGCCGCCCGCGCCCTTCGCCGGGGTACGCTGGTCGAGCGAGCATGCGCTGGCTGATACGCTGCGGAATTGCGGCGGCCATCCCGTCGCGCTGCTGCGGCGGCTGCGGGACGTGGATGATGCGGCGGCGCTCAGGGCCCTGCGCGCCCGGCACCAAGGCGGCAGGGGAGGACCGTAAGAAATTGCGTTGTTCCACCCAGGTGTGGGGAATGTCGGAAGATGCTGTTCAGGCTGGCAGTTCGTAGCCGATTGCCGCCTCCACTTCGCACGTCGTCCTCACCGCAGGCCGAGCCAGCATCCGGTCATGGTGGGCCAGTAGGCTTGGGAACTCCTCCGTTGCCGAGCGCGCCGCGTTGCGGAAGCGCCAGAAGAGGCGGAACAGGTGGATGTCGGCGATCGACATGCGTTCACCGACCACCCACTTGCGGCCGTCCAGCCGCCGCTCGACAAACCCGTAGACGGCGCGAGCGGCCTCGACCCCTTGCCGCCGCGCAGGGTGGACCGTTGCAGCAAGGAACGACATCCAGGAGACAACCTTTGCTTCCGACTCGACATCGTTGTCCGGCAGAAGGCCAGCATCCGGGAAGCGTCGCGCGAGGTAGAACAGGATTCCGGCGACCTCGGTCAGCGGGCGGGTCTCGACGAGAAGCGTCGGCACCTTGCCCTCGGGGTTGATCGCCAGATAGGCGGGGTTGCGGTTCTCACGCCTTGCGAAGGACAAGGCGCGTATCTCGAACGGCGTGTCGATCTCGCGCAGCGCGATATGCGGTGCCATCGAGCTTGATCCGGGGGCAAGATAGAGCGTCAGCATCGGGGCGCACCTCCTTCGCCATCCTGTCATCAAGGCCCGGTCCAGCCGCAGCCGCCCATTGAACCCTATCCTGGCATGGCCCGCTGCCAGCCAAGGACACCGGCCAGGTAGTAGCTGAATCGCCACGCTGCAGTCCGCTGATTCATCAGCCTCATGACCGGCCTTGAGGTGGTTCATCCAAATCCCGGCCTCGACGATCACCCTTGTCGAGCAGCGCCAAAAGAAAAGGGCGCCTTGCGGCGCCCTTTCCCAACTCTCCGTGCGGGAACGTCCGATTACTTGAGGACGATCTCGACGCGGCGGTTCTGCGGCTCGCGCACGCCATCCGCGGTCGGGACCAGCGGCCGCGTCTCGCCGTAGGCGGAGACGGCGATCTCGCTGCGCGACACGCCCTGGCGGACCAGCTCGGCCGCGACCGCATCGGCGCGGCGCTGCGACAGGCGCTGGTTGTAGGCGGCCGAGCCGGAGCGGTCGGCATGGCCGGCCACCTCGATGCGGGTCGACTGCACGCGGCGGGAGGCGCCGGCGGCCTCGGCGATGATCTGCCGGGCGCGCTCGGTCAGCGTCGCCTTGTCCCAGTCGAAGAAGACCAGGTAGGTGCGGGCGACGGCCGGGGCCGGGGCCACGGGCGCGACGACCGGCGGCGGCGGCGGCGCGGCGTTGAAGGCGTAGCGCACGCCGAGCAGGACCGAGACGTTGTTGTTGTCCGGCTTCCAGGTGGTGTGCTGCGACACGGTCGGCGAGACGCGGAAGCTGTCGTCGAACTTCGGCGACTGGCTGCCGAAGTAGCGGCCCTCAAGGGTGAAGGCGAGGCCCGGCACCGACGGGCCCATCTCATAGGCCACGCCGAGGATGCCCTGATAGGCGAGCGCGCCCTCGGTCTGGGTGCTGTGGAAGCCGAGCCCGCCGCCCTTGCGGACCTGGTTCCAGGTGTAGCCGACGCCGGCGCCGACATAGGGAACGATCGGCCCGCCGAAGCGGAAGTCGTAGAGGACGTTCACCATCGGGCCGAAGTTTTCGTAGTAACCGCCGCCCGGCGAACTCGGGACGCCGGTGATCTTCAGGCGCCGGATGTCGTTGGTCCGGTAGTTGCCCTCGACCTCGACGCGCAGCCCGTTGCCGAAGCCCCAGCCGAGGCTGCCGAGCGCGGCCCAGCCGGTCTCGGTGTTGATGCGGCCCTGGCCGGCCACAGTGGCCGTCGGCGCGCCGAGCGTCGAGATCCGCGAGCGGCTGTAGCTGCCCTCGCTGTCGAACTTCCAGTTCGCGCCGACCCCGGCGCCGACATAGAGCCCGGATACCGGCTGGGCCTGCGCCGCCACCGGCAGCGCCAGCACCGTCGCGGCCAGAAGGGCCTTCCTGAGCGTCATCCTTGTCTCTCCTCGATCCCCAAGAAGCGATCCGTCACGCTGCCGGTCCCCCTGAATACGGACGCGACGATGCGTGACCGGAAGTTACCATCGGGGGCGGGGCAATGGCAGAGCGGATGGACCATTTCCGCATCAATGTGGCGGCGCTGCCACAGCACGGAATGGCAAATTCATCACAGTTGACCAAGGCTTTGATCGGGAAGGCTTCTCTCGGCCCGCATTGGTGCATGCCGCAGGCCTGGTGGCGCGTGTCGGGGAGGGGGTGCGGGCCCCCGGGGCGTGGTGTCACGCGCCGCGTCGCCCCCCTCGGGCTGCTGCGGATGGGGCTTCGAGTCCCCATCCGGCCAGGATGTCACAGCCCGGACAGGGCCTCCGAATCGTCGAGGCGAGCCAGGGCGCCGCGGGGCAGCAGCTTGTTGGCATGGCCGAGCTTGCGGCCCGGCCGGGCCTCGGCCTTGCCGTAGAGATGCGGCACCACGCCGGGGGCGCGCAGCAGGGCTGGCCAGCGGGCGATTCCCTCCGGCCCGACCAGGTTGCGCATGACGACGTCGTGGTGGCGGCCGGCAGCGGCCAGCGGCAGGCCGGCGACGGCGCGGATATGCTGCTCGAACTGGCTGGCGGCGCAGCCATCCATGGTCCAGTGGCCGGAATTATGCGGCCGCGGCGCGATCTCGTTGCCGAGCAGCCGGCCGTCCGGCAGCAGGAACAGCTCGAGCGCCAGCACCCCGACCAGGTCGAGCGCCGCCGCCACCGCCGCGGCGTGCCGCCGGGCGCGCTCGGCGACCTCGGACGGCAGCCGCGCCGGGGCGAAGCTGAGGTCGAGGATATGGTCGCGGTGGCGATTCTCCACCGCGTCGTAGACCGCCTCGGCGCCGTCGGCGGTGCGGGCGGCGATCGCCGAGAGCTCGGCGGCGAAGGGCACGAAGGCCTCGAGGATCAGCGGCTTCGGCGCCAGGCGGGCGAAGGCGGGCGCGGCCTCCTCGGGCCGCCGCAGCACCGCCTGGCCGTGGCCGTCATAGCCGAGCCGGGTGGTCTTCAGCACCGCCGGCAGGCCGATCTCGGCGATGGCGGCGGCGAGTCCGGCCTCGTCATGCACCGCCCGCCAGGGCGCGACCGGCACGCCGGCGCGCTCGAGGAAGGTCTTCTCCTGCAGCCGGTCCTGGCAGACCCGCAGCACCGCGACGCCGGGCCGGCAGGGCACCAGCGGCTCGAGCGCGGCGAGGGCGGCGGCCGGGACGTTCTCGAACTCGAAGGTCACCACCTCGACGGCGTCGGCGAATTCCTGCAGCGCCTCGGCATCCTCATAGGGCGCGACCGTCGCGGCGGCGGCCACCTGCATGCCCGGCCCGTCCGGCTCGGGCGAGTAGATGTGGCAGCGATAGCCGAGCCGTGCCGCGGCGAGGGCCGACATGCGGCCGAGCTGGCCGCCGCCGAGGATGCCGATGGTGGCGCCGGGCGGCAGCGGGAAGCGGGCGGCGAAGGGGTCGCGCGCGGCGGGATCGCTCATGCCGGCAGCGTTCACGTCGGGGACTCCGGCACGCCGGCGCTCTGGGCCGCGCGCCAGGCCTCCAGCCGCCCCGCCAGGGCGGGATCGGCCAGCGCCAGGATGGCGGCGGCGAGCAGCCCGGCATTGATTGCCCCGGCGCGGCCGATGGCGAGCGTCCCGACCGGGATGCCGCCCGGCATCTGGACGATGGAGAGCAGGCTGTCCATGCCCTTCAGCGCGTGGCTTTCCACCGGCACGCCGAGCACCGGCAGCGGCGTCATCGCCGCCGCCATGCCGGGCAGATGCGCCGCGCCGCCGGCGCCGGCGATGATCACCCGGAGGCCGCGGCCGCGCGCCGCCCGGGCATAGTCGTAGAGCCGGTCCGGCGTGCGGTGGGCGGAGACCACCCGCGTCTCGTGCGGCACGCCAAGCGCGGCCAGGGTCTCGGCGGCGTGGCGCATCGTCTCCCAGTCGGAGCGGCTGCCCATGATGATGCCGACCAGCGGCGCCGGGGCCAGGGGAGCTGCTTCCTCGGGAGGCGATTCCTCGGGGGTCATGGTGGTCTCGGGGCTCTCCGTTGCGCCGGGGCGCGGCCTCCGCCGGGCCGCCGCGTCAGGCGATGATGTCGGGCAGCAGCCGGCTTTCCAGCCAGGTGATCTCGTCCTTCAGCTTCAGCTTGCGCTTCTTCAGCCGCTGCACCTGGAGCTGGTCGGTGAGGCTGTCCGAGAGCCGGGCGATGACCGTGTCGAGGTCGCGATGCTCGCTCCGCATCTCGTGCAGCCGGCGCAGCAGGGATTCGCGATCATCCAGCATCGGATCGGGCACTCGGCAATGAAAGGAGACGTGCAATGCCCCCCGCGCCGCCATTACCATGCCCCCGCGCGGGCGCAACAGCACGGCCGTGCCGGCCGCGTCCGCGCATCACACAGCGCAGGGAGAATGCCGAATGAACGTTGCGCCGAGGCTCCGTTCCCTCGAGGAGCGGCATGCGGCCCTTGACCGGCAGATCGACGACGAGGATGCGCGCCCACGGCCCGACGAGGCTGAACTCACCCGCATGAAACGGGAGAAGCTGCGACTGAAGGAGGAGATGGAAAGGCTCCGGCGGGAGGCTTGATACCAACGGACCGGTCACCCGTCCGGTCCGAGGCCCCGAACGGAGCCCGCCGGTCGCGCCCTTTGGCGCGCCTCACGGCACGTCATGCCGAAGGCGTGCTGTTCGCACGACGCGGCGAAGGCCCGAGCAAACCGGAGGTTTGCGCCAGCGTCCGAGGAGCCCTCATGCGGTCACGCATGAGGGCCACTGGTATGAGAACCCCTCCCTGCCGCGGCCGCGCCTGGCCGCTCAGGCCAGGCTTTCCTCCGCATCGTGTAGCGGCGGCACCGGCAGGCCCGGCGGGCGCTCGCCGGCGGCGGCGACGGCGGCATTCAGGTCGGACTGGGTGCAGAGGCCGAGGATCACCGGGTCGCGCGGCTTGATGTTGGCGCTGTTCCAGTGCGTGCGGTCCCGCACCTTGGCGATCGTCTCCTTGGTGGTACCGAGCAGCTTGCCGACCGCCTGGTCGGTGAGGTGCGGGTAGTGGCGCAGCACCCAGGCGATCGCGTCCGGCCGGTCGTTCCTCTTCGAGACGGGGGTGTAGCGGGCACCCTTGCCGCGCGGCTTCGGCACCGGCAGGGAGGAGGCGGAGATCTGCAGCCGGGCCGTCGGGTCGGCCTCGCAGCGCAGGATCTCCTCGCGGCTGAGCTGGCCGTTCAGCACCGGGTCGTAGCCGATGATGCCCTGCGCCACCTCGCCATCCGCGATCGCCTGCACCTCCAGCGGATGCATGCCGACGAACTCCGCGACCTGCTCGAAGGTCAGGGACGTCTTCTCGATCAGCCACACGGCGGTGGCCTTCGGCATCAGGGGTTGGGTCATGGGGACGAACCTTTTCGGGGGCGAGCCGGGGAGGGCCGGGCATCCCCGACGCGGCATCGGCTGGCATATAGAGGGGGCCCTCGGCAGGGTCAAAGCCCGCCCGGGGGCGTGGGGCAAAGGAGATACGCGATGATGGAGGAGGAGCGTCCACGCCCGGTCGCCGGCTTCACCCCGGCGATGCTGGAGCGCTGGGACATCGACGAGCTGCGGCGCTACATCGCCACCCTGCAGGCCGAGATCGCCCGCGCCGAGGCGGCGATCGCGCGCCAGGAGGCGCATCGCGGCGCCGCCGACGCCTTCTTCCGCAAGCCGGGCGGCTGAGGCGACCCGATCACGCGGGGTGATAGGTTTCGATCCGCAACTCCCGCAGCGTCAGGTCCTGCGCCGTGCCGAGGGTGGCGATGGTGGTCAGGAAGCGCTGGGTGCCTCCCTCCGGCCGCGGCATCTCGACCGGCACCAGCAGCGGCACGGCGGGCCCGGCCGGGCGGTGGCGCAGCAGCGCCGCGACGCCTGGCTGCGCCAGCGCCTCCGCGAGCGGCGGCTGGCGGTCGGGATCGGCGCTCGGCAGCCGCGCCTCGCGCTGGATGCGCTCGATCAGGGCGCGCGCCACCTCGGGCCAGTTGGCAAGGAGCCGCCGGGCGCCGGCGGGGTGGCAGAGCAGCCGCAGCAGGTTCGGCCGCGGCGCCGGCAGCAGGGCGAGGTGGGGCGGCGCGGCGCCGCCGAGCGCCGGCTCGGCGCCGCCGGCCAGCAGCGCGTCGAGCGCCGCGCCATAGGCCTCGTTCACCATGACGATGTCCCAGGCGGCGTCGAAGGCCACCGCCGGCAGCGGGTCGTGCCGCGCCAGGATCAGCCGCAGCGCCGTCAGCACCTCGGCCATGGCCGGGGCCTCGAGCGGCGTCTCGCGATGCGCCGGGGCGTGGCCGGCGGCGAGCAGCACGCCATCCGCCTCGCGCGGCGGCACGCCGAGCGCCTCGCAGAGCCGCAGCACCAGGCCCGGGCTCGGCCGCGAGCGGCCGGTCTCGACGAAGCTGAGGTGGCGGGTGGAGATACCCGTCTCCAGCGCCAGGTCCATCTGGCTGAGGCGGCGCGCGCGGCGGGCGCGGGCGAGCAGCGCCCCGGCCGTGGCGGGCGCGGGGGCGGCGTGCGGGGCGGTGGTCTGGAGGCCGGACATGCGGCGCAGCCTGCCGCGCCGGGCGCAGCGAATCCATGACCTCGGAGGTCATGAAAAAGCCGGCGGGGAAACCCCCGCCGTCCCTTCTTCACAGGCTCGGTCGGCCGAGGCTCAGGCCGCCTGGGCCTGGCCATCCTGCTCATTGGCCGTGGTGATCTGCGGCTGCACCGGCGGCTTGCCGGCCTGCACCGGGATCTGCCGCGGCTTCAGCGCCTCGGGCACCACGCGCTTGAGGCCGAGCTGCAGCAGCCCGTTCTCCAGCGTCGCGCCCTCGACCACGATATGGTCGGCAAGCACGAAGCGGCGCTCGAAGGCACGGCCGGCGATGCCGCGATGCAGGAAGCTGCGGCCTTCCTCGGGCTGCGGGGCGCGGCCAGCGACGGTCAGCACGTTCTCTCGCGCCACCACATCGATGTCGCCCGGGCCGAAGCCGGCGACGGCCATGGTCAGGACATAGGTGTCCTCGCCGGTCTTCTCGATGTTGTAGGGGGGGTAGCCCTGGGCGTCGCCAAGGCTGCGCGCGCTCTCGAGCTGCCGGGCGAGCCGGTCGAAGCCGATGGCGGTGCGGAAGAGGGGGGAGAAGTCGAGGGTGTTCACAGTCGAACCTCCTTAGGGAAGCAAGGTCGATCATCGCCAGCGGTCCCCGACCGCAGCGGCCCCGATCCGGGCACCGCGAAAGGCGGGAACCACGCCCGAGACCCCATCAGGGCGCCTCGTGCCACCCCCACATGGAAAGCGCCGCCCCCCGGTTCAAGGGGGCGGCGCTGCCGAAAATTATCAGGCGAGACGAATGGCTTAGGCAAACGGACCGGTCCTTTGACCAGTCCGAGGCCCCGAACGGGCCCGCCGCAATCGCGGTGAAGCCAAGCAAACCGTGAGGCTCGCGCCCGGCGCCTGAGGGTTGAGAGACTACTTCTTCCGCGTGCCGATGCTGGCGAAGCGCTTGTTGAACTTCGCCACCTGCCCGCCGGTGTCGATCACGCGCTGCACGCCGGTCCAGGCCGGGTGCGACTTCGGGTCGATGTCGAGCCGCAGCGTGTCGCCTTCCTTGCCCATGCAGGACCGGGTCTTGAAGGTCGTCCCATCGGTCATGACGATGGTGATCTCGTGATAATCGGGATGGATGTCGGACTTCATGGCGCGCTCATGCAGCTTGGCGCAGCCGATACCGACCGGCCGCGGGAAGCTGCGGCCTATAGGGGATGGGGCGGCGCGGCGCAATCCGCCCGCCGATTTCCGGACTGGACGACCACGGCCGCCCTGGCTAGGGTGCCCGCCACGATGGCATCGCATGCGCGCAAGCTGGGCCCTCTCAATGGCCTGATCCGCGGCCTTCCCGCCGCCGGCCGCGCGCGCCTGCCCCTCGGCCTTCTCCTCCTTCGACTTAGCCGCCCCTGGGCGTGACGCGCGGCTGACCGGCCGCCACCGCTCAGGGGACCTGAGGCGCCGCCTGCGCGCCCGCCTGGCTGACGACACCGCTCCGAAGGATCACACCCATGGCCATCACCCATCCCAGCTTCGGCACGCTGGACGACAACCGCATCATCTTCTTCGACACGACCCTGCGCGACGGCGAGCAGTCGCCCGGCTTCTCGATGAACCTCGAGGAGAAGCTGCGCATGGCCGAGGCGCTGGCCGAGCTCGGCGTCGACGTCATGGAGGCGGGCTTCGCCATCGCCTCGCCCGGCGATTTCGAGAGCGTGCAGTCGATCGCCCGTAAATTCGCCAAGGACGGCCCGGTGGTGGCCAGCCTGTCGCGCGCCAACGCCGCCGACATCAACGCCTCGGGCGAGGCGCTGAAGCCCGCCGCCCGCAAGCGCGTCCATATCGTGCTGGCGACCAGCGACCTGCACATGCGGGTGAAGCTGCGCATGAGCCGCGAGGAGGTGCTGGAGGCGATCGAGCGCAGCGTCACCCTCGGCCGCAGCCATTCCGACGACGTGGAATGGTCCGCCGAGGACGGCAGCCGCACCGATCCCGACTTCCTCTGCCGCTGCGTCGAAACCGCGATCAAGGCGGGCGCCACCACCATCAACATCCCCGACACGGTCGGCTACTCGCTGCCCGAGGACATGGCGCGGATCTTCCGCGACCTGCGCAACCGGGTGCCGGGCATCGAGAAGGTCGTGCTCTCGGCGCACAACCACAACGACCTCGGCATGGCGGTGGCCAACACCGTCGCCGCCATCCAGGCCGGCGTGCGGCAGATCGAGAGCACGATCAACGGCATCGGCGAGCGGGCGGGCAATGCCAGCCTCGAGGAGGTGGCGATGGCGCTGCGCACGCGGCACGACGCGCTGCCCTTCCGCACCGGCATCACCTCCGAGCGCATCCTGAAGACCAGCCGGCTGCTGGCGACCATCACCGGCTTCGACGTGCAGCCGAACAAGGCGATCGTCGGCCGCAACGCCTTCGCGCATGAGAGCGGCATCCACCAGGACGGCGTGCTGAAGGACGCCTCGACCTACGAGATCATGACGCCGGAGAGCGTCGGCTGGTCGACCAACTCCCTGGTGCTCGGCAAGCATTCCGGCCGCGCCGCCTTCCGCGACAAGCTGAAGGCGCTGGGCTATGGCGAGCTCGGCGACAACGCGCTGAACGACGCCTTCCGCCGCTTCAAGGACATCGCCGACCGCAAGAAGGTGGTCTATGACGAGGACGTCGCCGCCCTGGTCGATGACGAGGTGGTGCGCGGCAACGACCGGGTGAAGCTGACCGGGCTGAACGTCTCGACCGGCCTCGGCACCAAGCCCATGGCCTCGGTGACGCTCGAGATCGACGGCCAGCGGCATGACGGCATGGCGAGCGGCGACGGCGCGGTGGATGCCACCTTCATCGCCATCCGCCAGGCCTTCCCGCACGAGGTCGGGCTGAAGCTCTACGCGGTGCAGAGCGTGACCGGCGGCACCGATGCCCAGGCCCGCGTGACGGTGCGGCTGGAGGAGAACGGCAAGCTGGTGGACGGGCAGGGCTCGGATACCGACACCATTGTCGCTTCGGCCCGCGCCTATGTGCATGCGCTGAACAAGCTGCTGGCCAAGCGGGCGCGGACGGCGCCGCCCGAGATGCAGACGGCGCTCTCGGCCTGAGGGCGCGCGCCGCATGGGCCGCGCGGCGGTGGCCCCGCCTTACGGGTGCTGCTGCCGCGCCTCGCGGCGCAAGGCGCCCGGCGTGGCGTTCCGCAACCGCCGCATCATCGCCGTCATATGGCTGGCGCTGGAGAAGCCGGCCATCTCGGCGACCTTAGCCAGGGGCGTGCGGGTCGTCCTGGCGAGGTGCTCGGCCAGCGCCAGCCGCTGCTCCAGGACGTATTGGTGGGGGGCCCGGCCGCAGGACTGGCGGAAGCAGCGCAGGAAGTGGCTGGGCGACAGGCCCAGCAGCCCGGCCAGATGCGGGATGGACAGGTCCGCCGCCAGGTTGGCCTGGATGTAGTCCGTCACCTTCCGCCAGGAATGCGGCGGAAGCCCGCCACGGTCCGGGGAAGGGCCGCTCGGGACGAGGGATGAATAGCCCCTGAGGAGGTGAATCTTCAGGACGGTGATCAGGGCGTTGAAATACGCCGTGTTCATATAAATGCCGTGGTCCATCTCGTCCTTGATCATGGCCGCGATGAACGTCGCCTTCTCGTCGATCGTGCCAGGTTGCGGGGGATGGAACTCGAAATCATCCGTCCCCGGCTCGATGCCAGCGAGCCGGGCGAGCGGGTCGTGATCGAGGGCCAGCAGCAGGGAATCCTTGGGTGTGGTCCAGCGGGCGAAAAGATCGGAGGAGGCCGGCATGATCTCCATCGAACCGGCGGCAGCCCGCAAGACCGATCGCTGGGCGCCGTTCAGCATGATCTCGCGCCGGGATTGCGGCGCGAACCGGATCAGGACCAGGTGTGCCGGGGTTCGGCATCGGATCTCGTTGGGCCCGGTGCGGATCCGCATGATGGCGCTCCCGTCGATGCTGACCTTCGGGCCCCAGGCATCGGGCAGGAAACTCGCGATGTCGGCATGATGGCTCTTCGGGACGACGCACGGTGAGGCGCAGCATGGCGCGGATATTCTGACATTCTCCGCTTGCTATAATTTCCGTTACATCACTGGCGCCATGCTGCCTGCAGCGGCGATGGGGGCAATGGATCCGCGGGACGGCCAGAACAGGCAATGTCCAGTCGAATTCCTTGACGCACTGCGCGTCAGCGACCCCGGCCGCGGTGGTTCAGTCCCGCCAGTCCGCGCTTTTGGAGAGTGGCGGCCGAGATCCGACCGGTCGGGCCTTCCTGGGGATGCTTCGCTGGCTCAGGCTATGCCGGTGCAGGATCGGGTTCTCCAGCTCCGGCCGGCAGCGGCGCACGAGTTCGTGCTTCAAGGCGTGCAGCAGCGCCTCCGTTTTCGTAATCTTCGAGAACAATTGTTCCATCGAAATGTCCGACAGGCCGATAAGCTCAAGCTTTCCCAAGGGCCACCTCAGCGTCTTGAGAATGCCGAACTTCCTCGGAAGCTCCTCGAGCGCTGCCTTTTGGCAGCTTCGCTGACCTTTGTAGTATGAGCCGCTGCCGGTTTAAAATATCGATAATCTATCAAATATTAGAAGATGCTCATGATCCGCGGGCGGCATGGATTGCCTGTGGCGAGGCCAGGACAAAGCCTCTCCCGGATCCGTGCCCATCCTCTCACCGGATGCCGCCGCGCGCCCACCACTCGCTTACTCCTGCTCGGAGTTGCGATCTTCCTCAATCATCCGTAGCAGATCCTCGGGGATCGGCTCCTTTGCGACCGTGTCGTAAAGCTGGTGCAACCCACGACGCAGCCACAGGTCGAAGGCGTTATCCACCGCCTCGCCCTCCTGATCAGCCTCGGCCATGGCCGGATTGTTCGGTCTCTTCTGATCCGTCTTGCCCATCACAGCCGCCGAGAAGGACGGGCTGGCAGCGGTCCGTGACAGGACCGCCGCCGCACTCCGCATCATAGCAGTTTAGACTCCGGCGCGGATTTCGCCAATCCGAACGATGTCGGAACGCTCGGTCCTCGACACCTGCCGCTCCGACCGCTCCTCGCCGGTCAGCCAGGTCTGCAGCTGGCGGCGGGCCCGGAAGACGCGGCTCTTGGCGGTGCCGACGGCGCAGCCGGTGGCCTGCGCCACCTCCTCATAGGAGAGACCCTGCAGCACCACCATGAACAGCGCCTCGCGCTGGTCGCTCGGCAGGCGACCAAGGGCACGCGAGAGCTCCTTCAGCACCATGCGATCCTCATGCGCGGCGCCGACCGCGAAGGCCGACATCGGCAGGTCCTCGATATCCGTGGTCTCGCGCTGCTTGCGCAGGGTGGAGATGAAGCGGTTGCGCAGGATGCGATGCATCCAGGCGGCGAAATTGGTGCCCGGCGTGAAGCTCTCCTGCGCCGCCAAAGCATTCGCCACGGCATCCTGGACCAGATCTTCCGCCGCGGCGCGATTCCGGGTCAGCGCCAGGGCCTGAACGCGAAGCTTGGGGAGAAGCGCAACCAGCTGATTGTGGAACTCGGCGCTGGCCGGGGTGCCGCGCCGCGGCTTCGTCTCGGTGGTCTTCGGCTGGATATTGGTCATGCCGTCCATCGATGCGTCCCCTTGCTTTCTGATGCTGACCAATGATCGCCAGCGGGCCGGGGTTGCATCGCGGAACCGTTAGCAGGTAACAGAACCGAGAGTTTCGGCGAGCAGTTTCCGCCCGCGCGACACGCGGGCCTTGATGGTGCCGACCGGCACGCCGCAGACCGCCGCCGCCTCGGCATGCGACAGGCCCTGGGCGCCGACCAGGATCACGGCCTCGCGCAGCAGGGGCGGCAGGGTGGCGAGCGCCCGGGCGAGGTCGCGCATCTGGCCGGGCGTCTCCTGCGGCGGCGCGCGGGGCTCCTCCGGGACGGCGTCGCGCAGCCGGTTCGCCTCGCGCTTACGGGCCCGGAGCTGCTCGTGGAAAACGTTGCGGATGACGGCGAGGCACCAGGCGCGGAGGTCCTCCACCGGCTCGGTCCGGTCGTCCAGGCTGCGCAGGGTGCGGGCGAGGGCTTCCTGCACGAGGTCGTCCGCCTCGGTGCGGGAGCCGCAGAGGAATCGGGCAAAGGCGCGCAACTCGGGCAACAATCCCGCGAGGGCGGCGCGCAGTCCCCTATCCGTGGCTTGTTCGGTCACCGGACGCTCAATATCAACCGTCTCGTATGGCATCCATGGCAGCGAGGACGTCGGGCTTGTGCGCCAGATGACAACCCGAGGAGCGGTCGAGGCGCGAGCGACATGACAGTAATGGATCGCGGCACGTTGATCCGTGCGCTTCCCTATGCGCGGCGCTATGCCCGGGCCCTGACCGGGAGCCAGCAACGCGGCGACGAGGTGGTGGCGGAGGCGCTGCGGCAGGTGCTCGGCAGCTCGGCGGCGGGGCTCTCCGCCGATGCCGAGGCGCGAATCGCCCTCTATGGCGCGATCGGCGACCGGGTGAGGGCGGCCGAGCCGGCGCCCGAGGGCGGCGCGGCGGAGGGGGAGATGTCGCTGCTGCAGCGCATGCTGCTGCTGCTGACGGCGCTCGAGGAACAGCCGCTGACGGCCGCCGCGGCCGCCTGCCGGATCGTGCCGGCGACGGCCGAGCTTGAGCTGCGGCTGGCGCGGGACAGCCTGCGCACCGGGGTCGCCACCCGGGTGCTGATCATCGAGGACGAGCCGATCATCGCCCTCGACATCCAGGAGTTGGTGGAGCGCTGCGGCCACAGCGTCGTCGGCATCGCCGCGACCGAGGCGGAGGCGGTGGCGCTGGCCGAGGCGGAGCGGCCCGGCTTGGTGCTGGCCGACATCAATCTCGGCGCGGGGGGCGACGGGGCGCATGCCGTGGCGCGCATCCTGAAGCACCTGACGGCGCCGGTGATCTTCGTCACCGCCTATCCCGAGCGGCTGCTGACCGGCGAGGCCCTGGAGCCGGCCTTCGTCATCACCAAGCCCTTCGACCCGACGACCCTGGCGGTGGCGACCTTCCAGGCGGTGACGCGCGGGGTGCGGCCGGTCTGAGGCCCTGCGCGGGGCCACCATGCGCCGGAATGTGGCCGGGCCGGCGGCCCGTCGCCGCGCCGGGCGGGGCGGAGAGGCCGGGCCCGCACCAGGATGTTCCTGCCGGATCGTTGAGCATCGGCAACCGCGGCGGGAGGCTGGCGTTCATCCGCGGCCAACGCTGCGGAGGACGCGCGCATGCTCTACTGGACCCTGATCTTCCTGGTCATCGCCCTCGTGGCCGGCCTGTTCGGCTTCGGTGGCATCGCCTCCGCCTCCGCCGGCATCGCCAAGGTGCTGTTCACCATCTTCCTGGTGCTGTTCGTGATCTCGCTGATCTTCGGCCTGGTCCGCGGCGTCTGACGGAGGCCCGCGACGCCGGTGCATGGCGTCGCGGGGAAGCCGGCGGCAAGGCGCGAACGAAGGCTCAGCCGCCGGCCGACAGAGACGAGGCGGCAGGCGGCACCGCCTCCTGCCGGGTGGCGCGTGCCGCAGCGACCGGTCCGGCCAGGGCCCGTAGCGCCTCCGCCACGCCCTCGCCGGTGGCGCCGGAGAGCAGAAGCACCGGCCGGCCGGCGGCGCGCTCCAGCGCTTGGCGACGGCTCGCCCGGGCCTGCGGCGTCATCGCATCCAGCTTGTTGAGGGCCAGGACCTCCGGCTTCTCGGCTAGGCCATGGCCGTACTGCTCGAGTTCCCCGCGCACCGTGCGCCAGGCGCGGACGGGGTCCGGTTGGCTGCCATCGATGAGGTGCAGCAGCACGGCGCAGCGCTCGACATGACCGAGGAAGCGGTCACCGAGCCCCACCCCCTCATGCGCCCCCTCGATCAGGCCGGGGATATCGGCGAGGACGAACTCCTCGGAGGCGTTCAGCCGCACCACCCCCAATTGCGGATGCAGGGTGGTGAAGGGGTAGTCGGCGATCTTCGGCCGCGCCGCCGAGACGGCGGCGAGGAAGGTGGACTTGCCGGCATTCGGCAGCCCGACCAGCCCGGCATCGGCGATCAGCTTCAGGCGCAGCCAGATCCAGTGCTCCTCGCCCGGCCAGCCCTTGTCGGCGCGGCGCGGGGCGCGGTTGGTGCTGGTCTTGTAATGCGCGTTGCCGTAGCCGCCATCGCCGCCATGGGCGATGACCACGCGCTTGCCCGGCGCGTCGAGATCGGCGAGCAGCGTTTCCTTGTCCTCGGCGAGGATCTGGGTGCCGACCGGCACCTTCAGCACCACGTCGTCCGAACCGGCGCCGGTGCGGTCGGAGCCGGCGCCATTGCCGCCCTTGCGGGCCCGGAAATGCTGCGCGTAGCGGTAGTCGATGAGGGTGTTCAGCCCCTCCACCGCCTCGACGATCACATCGCCGCCCTTGCCGCCATTGCCGCCATCCGGGCCGCCGAATTCGATGTACTTCTCGCGGCGGAAGGCGACGACGCCGTCGCCGCCATCGCCGGCCTTCACCCAGACCTTGGCTTCGTCCAGGAATTTCATGGCGGAACAGGGTCCTGAAAACGCGAACGGGGGCCAGGAGGCCCCCGTTCCAGCACGCGGTCGCGGGCTGACGTGATGCGGCGAGCTATTCCGCCGCCTGGGGCAGGGCCTCGACCGAGACGGCGACGCGGCCCTCGGCCTTGCGCTCGAACTTCACGCGGCCATCGATGGCGGCGTGCAGCGAATGGGTGCGGCCGACATAGACATGGCGGCCCGGCATCATCTTCGTGCCGCGCTGGGTCACGATGATGTTGCCGGCGCGCACGGCCTGGCCGCCGAAGAGCTTCACGCCGAGACGCTTGCCGGCGCTGTCGCGCCCGTTGCGGGAGGAACCGCCGGCCTTCTTATGTGCCATCGTCCTGTCTCCTTAGGCCGCCGCGATCTCGGCGATGCGCAGCACGGTCAGGTCCTGCCGGTGGCCGCGCTTGCGCCGGTAGTTCTGGCGGCGCTTCTTCTTGAGGATGATGACCTTCGGGCCGCGGGTCTGCTCGACCACGGTGGCGGTCACGCTCGCCCCGGGGACGGTCGGCGCGCCGAGGGTCAGGCCGCCCTCGGTGCCGAGCGCCAGCACGTCGTGGAAGGTGATGCTGGCGCCGGGCTCGGCCTCCAGCTTCTCAACCGTGAGCACGGCGTTCGGCGTCACCCGGTACTGCTTTCCGCCGGTGCGGATCACTGCGAAGGTCATCGTGCGGCCCCTCCTGGCCGGGCCAGGATTGCGTGCCGAGGCGACACCGCCCCGGAAAGTTCTATGGAATGTCCGGCCGCGAGCGGCCGCCGTCGGCGCAGGGGCGCCGCCGGGAGGCGGGGCTTATAGCGGCGGCGGCGCGGTGACGTCAACGCCGGGCAGGGGGGCGGCCCTGGGAGCTGCCGGCCGCAAGGGCGTTGCGCCGGCCGGCGCCACCGCTTATAGGGCCGCGCGACCCGCCTGCGGAGAGGTGGCAGAGTGGTCGATCGCGTCGGTCTCGAAAACCGAAGTAGGTGCAAGCCTACCGTGGGTTCGAATCCCACCCTCTCCGCCACTTCAGTCCCTGAATGGGCACTGAGTTTACGCTACCGTTCGCCACAAGCGCCTGAAGCAGCCGAGACTTCGATCCCATGATGCGGACCTCGCCATCGGCGACCTCGACGCGCTGGGCGAGCGCGCGGAGATGGTCGCGGCGGTAGCCGCCGCCTTCAAGCCGGATGCGCTGGCGCGCGGCGCGGGCAAACTTGCTGAGCATCTGCGGCGTGACCGCCTTGCTCCCTGAGTTCTGGAGCATGGCCTGGGCGCGCTCGGCATCGGCCTTCGCCTGATCGCGGATGGCCTTGAGGCCGTCGATGCGGTCCTTGAGCGCCGGGTCGTCCAGGTCGGCGACGCCCGCCTCGATAGCGTCGTAGAGCCGCTTGAGGCGCGCTTCGGACTCTGCCGCTCGCTTGTTCAGTTCGGCAATGTGCTCGCGCTGACGCTCGCTGCGCTCCTGCCTCCGGTCGAGCACGGCGGCGAGGATCGTTTCCAGCCGCTCGGGCTGGAGCAGACGGTCTTCGAGATGGCTGGCGACCAGATCGTCCAGCTTGTCCATCGGCACCGCCATGCCCTCGCAAGCGGTCGGCCCCTGCCGGGCTTTCATGGAGCAGGCGTAATACCGATAGCGCCCGCCCTTGCCGGTGCGGATGGTCATGGCCCCACCGCACTTGGCGCAGTGGATCAGGCCGGTAAGAAGGGTTGGGCCGCTGATGACGGCGGATGGCGTCACTGCGGGATGGCGGGCCTTGAGCAGCGCCTGCACCGCGTCAAAGGTCTCTCGGTCGATGATTGGCGGCACCGGCACGACGACGATCTCGCTGATGGGTTTCAATTCCTTGCTCTTGGACCGTTTGTTGAACTCGTGCTCGCCCATGTAGGTGCGGCGGGTCAGGATGCGGTGGACTTGGCCGATGCCCCAGCGCCCGCCGTCGCGGGTGAAGATGCGGTTGCGGTTCAGATGGCTGACGATGTTCTTCACGCCCATCTGGCCGTGGTCGCCATCGCCGTGGAGCGCAAGCCGGTAGATAAGCCGCACCGTCTCCGCGTGGAGCGGGTCGATCTCCAGCTTCTTCTTGGTCTTCGCGCCGCGCTGCTCGGCCGCGACGACGCGGTAGCCGATGGGCGGCAGCGAACCGTTCCAGAAACCTTGCCGTGCATTCTCCTTCAAGGCGCGGATGACGTGCTTGGCGTTTTCCTTCGACTGATATTCGTCGAACAGCGCCATGATCTGCCGCATCATGACGTGCATCGGATCGTCGCCCATCTCCTGCGTGATCGAGACGAGCTTCACCCCGTTCTTCGCCAGCTTCCTGACATAGAACTCCAGCTCGAAATGGTCGCGGAAGAAACGGCTGAACGAGTGCACCACGACCACATCGAAGGGCGCGGGCTTCGACGTGCCCGCCTCGATCATACGCTGGAACTCGGGGCGACGGTCGTTGGTCGCCGATGCGCCCGGCTCCACATAGGTTTCGACGAGCTGATAGCCGCGCGAGGCGCAATAGGCTTCGCCCTGGCGCTTCTGATCGGGGATGGAGACATCATGCTCGGCCTGCCGCGCCGTCGAGACGCGCAGATAGAGAGCGGCGCGCTGCGGTACGGTCATGGGCAATGCCTCCTTCTCAACTGTTGTTCCGGCCCGAGCGGTGAGGTCGCATGACTCAGGCCGCGCTCTGCAACGGGCGTGCGCGCTTGATCCGCTCGCGCTCCTTCGGCGTGTTCATCACCTCCCAAAGATCGCTGCGCCGCTGCACGTTGAGCCAGAAGTCGGGGCTGTTGCCGAACACACGGGCCAGGATCAGGGCCGTCGCCGCCGTCACGTTTCTGCGGTTGCCGCACAGTTCGTTGACATGCTTGCGCTGAACGCCCATCGCCTCGGCGAGCGCACCCTGCGTCAACCCCATCGGCTGCATGAACTCTTCGGTGAGGATTTCGCCGACAGTCGCCGGCTTGCGCTTGGTGGTCAGCATCTTTGCCTCGCTTTCATCGGTAGCTGTGATCGTCCAGATAAATTCCGTCCGCCTCGCCGCGCACGCCATCCCAGCGGAAGATCAACCGCCATTGCTGGTTGACGCGGATCGAATGCAACCCCGCCAGATTGCCGCGCAGCTTCTCGAAGTGATTGCTGGGCGGTACGCGCAAGTCCTGATCGGTCACGGCGTCGTCGATCATCTGGAGCTTTCTGAACAACCGGGCTTCGAGATCGGCCGGGATGTTGCGGGAGCGGACATCATCCACAAAGAAGGCCCGCAACCAGTCATCCCGAAAGCCTACGATCACAGGCTCACTCCAACGATGGGAGTATGTACCACACTATAACTCATTCCGCAATAGGGGATGTTCAAGCGTCCGGCCCAAACAGTTCGTCGAACAAATCGCCGAACCATCGCTCGAAGACCTCGATCTCGGCTTCCGTCACCGGAACGGGATCGGGCCAATCGTCGGTGACGGTCCATGTGGAGAGGTCGTGTTTGGGCGGCCTGCCGGGGAACGGCCACGGATAGCCTAACAGCGCTTCAAGCTGCTCCGATGCTGTCGGCGGCTTGGCGCCTCTGCGATGCGGCGCGGTGTCTGCCCGATCAGTCATTGAAGTCAGACCCGCTTCGCGGTCGCCACGCCACGGGATCGGCGACCCAGCGGTCGATGTCGGATTCCCTCCAGCCGGCGCCGTTGATGCTGATCTTAATCCGGGGCGGGAACGTGCCCTCGGCGATCTTGCGGTAGATGGTGGACCGGGACAGGCCGGTGCGGGCGAGAATGGTTTTCATGCGGACGATACGGTCTGGTGCGGGCATGGCTTCGCTGCCTCCTGCCGGGTTTTACTGACGATTGCAGAGACCAGACAGACCAAGGATTTCTTGTTGTGCAAGAGTGATTTAGGCGTCGTAGGGCTGTGGGGTATAGGCGGCGGAAAATAGGCGGTGTTAGAGTCCGATGCCCCGGCCTATGCCGAGGTCGATGCCGTGGCTGAAGGCGAGTTCCCGACCAAGGCTGCGGCCCGAGTCGATCCCGATGCCGAGGTCTCTCTTGCGGCCTTCGAGGATGGATTCAAGCTGCGGATCGCGTTCGAGACTCTTTGCCATGTCGCCCATCGCCGACCGCGTGGCCTTGTAGCCGGACATGTCGCCCGCTTGGTACTGGTGCTGGCTGGCGCGGTCGAGGCTCCGCCAACGCTCCACGAAGCGGTCGGCGCGGCGCTGCGGATCGGTGCGCAGCTCGGTCTCGAGCTGTAGGGCGCGGATCGCGCGGGCGGTGCGTCCCGTGGCCGCTTCCGAGGCAAGTTCCGGGCTCTTCTTGTAGGCGGCCTCGGCATCGTGCGAGCCATGGGGCCGCACCTCCTCGAAGACCTTGCGGGCTTCTTGCAATTCCTTCACCTGCTCCGGGCTGGCATTGCCGCCCCGCTCCTGCACCTCGAAGATCGCATCCACGGCGCGGGCATGGCGGATGAGCGCCTTGGTCCGGGCGCGGCGCAAAGCCTTCTCCGGGTCTGCCGCATTCTCCCTTTCCAGCGCCGCCCGTTCCGGCTCCTGCCCGCCATCGGCAGGCAGGCGCAGGCCATCGAACATGCCGCGCACCTTCTTGGGAACCTGCTTGACGATCTCGACCACCCGCTCCACGCGCCCGCGGAAGGTGATGCCGCGCCGCTCGGCGTAGCTCTGTGCCGGCTCGTAATCTGACGCCATGTCCTTGGCGCGGTCGCGCGACAGGGTGCGGACAAGCCTATTCTCGTCAGCGAAGTCATCGCGGCCATAGTGCAGGTCCATGCTGTCGCGATGGCGCGACAGGGCGACATAGCTGCCGTGAGCATCCAGGCCCGGTGTCGCCAGAACATGCGTGCGGTCCACGGTCATGCCCTGCGCCTTGTGGATGGTCGCGGCATAGCCGTGGTCGATGCGGTCGTAATCCTTGAGGTCGAAGCCAACGGAACGGCCATCATCGGTGAGCACGGTTATGCTCTGCGTGCTGACCTGTTCGATGGTGCCGAGCGTGCCGTTCTTGACGCCAAGGCCGCGCTCGTTCTGAAGGAACATGACGCGATCTCCGCTGGCGAAGCCGCGCTCACCGCGTTCGACCACCAAGCGCACGTCATCGCCGAGATCGCCGGCTTCCCGCATCCGTTCGCGCGCGGCCTCGTTGAGGGCGCGAACCTCGTCGTTGGTGTGGGTGAGTATGATGCGGCTGCGGTCAGGCGACGCCTGCCGGTCGCGATCCCAGCGGTCGATCAGATCATCGCGCGCCCGTTCGCGTGACGCGGCCTCATGCAACATGCCGTGACTGTCATAGGCATGGATCGCATCGCCGGTTCGGCCGGTCGCCAGATCGCGCGTGGCGTCGCGCTGCCAGTCCTCCCGCTGGCGGCGCACCTCGCCGATCTCCGCCCCGCCGTGGCGCTCGAAGATCGAGCGGAACGCCGCGCCGGCCTCGATGGATTGCAACTGCTGGGGATCGCCGACCAGCACCACCTTGGCGCCAGCCTCGGCGGCATGGGACAGCACGCGCTCCAACTGGCGCGTGCCGACCATGCCCGCCTCGTCGATGACAAGCACATCGCGGGAAGTGAGCACGTCGCGGCCCTGTCCCCAACCATGTTCCAAGCTGGCGATGGTGCGTGATGCGATGCCCGATCCGCTTTCCAGATTCTCGGCGGCGATGCCGGACAGCGCCACGCCCCGGACTTCATAGCCAGCCGCTTCCCAGGCTTCGCGCGCCACGCCCAGCATCGCGCTCTTCCCCGTCCCGGCATAACCGACCACAACGCCCAGATCGCGCCCGTCCGTGATATGCGCCAGCGCCTCGGCCTGCTCTCCCGAAAGGACAAGGCCGCGCGCTTCCGCACGCGCCAGCGCCGTTTCGCGGTCTCTGTCGCCGACCTCATGGCGCTCCTTCTCCGCCATGACTTCGGCGGCGCGGTGCAGGCGCTGTTCGGTCTCGATCATGTCGCGGGTGGTGAAGCGGTCCTCGCCCCGTTCGTCCCTGCCAAGTTCGACCAGATCGGGAGCGCCACGCATCGCGCCCATGACCTCGTTGAACTGGTCGATCCCGTCACTGTGCCGGTGCGCGAACATCGCCATGTCGCGCCGCGTGAAGGTGGATTGCTGGTGCGTGATGGCGTCCAGCGCGATGGAAGGATCGGCGATGATGCGGGCGCCGTTGTTGTGCGCGATCTCGCGGTGCATTTCCGCGCGGTCGGCGGCCTCGATCCCTTCGCCTTCGATCCGTTGCGCGGGCGCGCCGATCTGGCTTTGCGGCTCCAGCGCGATGCCCTGCGCCTCAAGGCTGCGATGGTCGATGCGCGCGTCGATGTCGAGTTCGGCCAGCCGCTCGTTGGCCAGTTCGGCCCAGCGTTCGCGCCAACGCTCGACCATCTCGGTGCGGTTCCACTCCCGCACCTTCGGGCCGAAGCCGTCCTCGTCCACGGATCGCATGTTCAGCATGACATGGGCGTGAGGCTTGGCCGTCCCATCCTCGGCCATGTCCCAATGCACATTGAGGTCGGCGATCATGCCCTGATCGACAAATTCGGACTGCACGAAGTCGCGGGCCAGTTCGATGCCCTGTGCTTGCGTCATCTCGCGTGGCAAGGCGAACTCCACCTCGCGGGCAAGCTGGGCGTCCTTCCTGACCTCGAACGCCTCGACATCGTTCCAAAGCCGCTCGCGGTCGCGCCATTGTTCGGGCGCATCTTCCGGCAGCATGACCTCGGAATGGATGACGCCGCGCTTGTTGGAGAAGTCATGGCTTCGCTCAAGCCGGTCGTCGCGCAACCGCGAGGCCGAGCGGTAGGCGGCGGAGGCCACCGCGCTGGAGCCGGACTTGCGGCCGATGACCTTGACGTGAAGATGAAAGATCGCCATTGCGATCCGAACATCACCACGGCGAAGCGCACGTCGGAACGACGTATAAGCGCGCCCTCGAAACTAATTTCTCGGGACTGCTCGCGCCGTTCCAGCCCGTCCCGGCAACCTTACAGCATTCTGGCAGGCCCTCAACTATCATCGCTCCATCAACAGCTTATGGAGGACATGATGCGCAAGCCACGGGACTTCGACGCGGAACTGAAGTCGCTTGAAGACAAGGCGCGAGACCTGAAAGCCCGCAAGGTGCAGCAGCTTGGCGAACTGGTCATCTCGACCGGCGCCGACGCCCTCAGCGCCGACGAACTGGCGGGCGCGCTGATCGTGCTGGCCGAAACCAAAGACGCCGGAAAGAGGGAGGCATGGGCCAAGCGTGGCGCCGCGTTCTTTCAGGGCCGGTCGCGGCGAGCTGCATCAGCGTCTGACCGCGACGCGGGCAGCGCTCAACCGCAACCGGGCCGCGCGCAACCGGCATCTGGCGGCGCGGGCGCGGCATGACATGCGCGCCTGGCAGGTGGAGCGCCGAAAGCGCACGCGACATCTGATCGAACTCGGCGGCCTCGTCGTCAAGGCCGGGATCGTCGACCTGACAGGCAACGACCGCGCCATGATCTACGGCGCGCTGCTCTGGATGGCCGACAAGCTGCAAAGCGATCATGGCGAACAGGCCCGCATGCTCTGGGCCGAAAAGGGGAAAGAAGCGTTCGCAGCGCAACGGAAAGAAGAGACGCCCACCGTCGCGCAAGGGCACCATGGTCGGGCATGACCGATGGGGGGCATCAGCGCCGAACACACATCAGTCACTGTTCTCAAACCGAGATTTGGACCGAAAATTCAAATCGTAGACTGACGACGATGAGGGTGATGTTTTCAAGTCTTGTGGCGATGTGATGGACGACACAATAGCCTTTCCTTAAATCCTCTTGAGCGCTGGCGCCTTGCGTTCAAGCCAGCGCGCTTCGGCGACGCTCGGCTCGAGCGCAAGGGCTTTGCGGTATGCGACCAGCGCCGCGTCAGTTCGGCCAGTGCGGGCGAAAAGATCGGCCCGTACCGCGTGATAGGGAAGAAAGTTTTCAAGAGATTGTGACGCGAGCGATTCGACTTCGCACAGTGCGGCAGCGGCGCTTACGATCTCGGCCGGTCGACCGCTCGGTTCAGCCGCACGATCAGGTCGTCGCGCAGTTCCAGAAGCTGATCGTAGCGACAGAACGGCTGCCCAGGGCGGCGGTTCCTTCAGACCCCGCCGCGAGCACCAGGTGCGCTACAACTGGGCCGGCAAAATGCGCGAAACCGATGGGCCAAGCGTCCTCGCCTTGATCAGCGCGGCGTCCGCTTCCGCGATTAAGTCGCGGCGCCAAAGCCCACGATAGAGCCGTCTGAGCTTCTTGAGGTTCATCGAGATACCCTGGCGCTGGAGCATCACATGGATGCGCCTGTAGCCGAAGCGGCGGCGTTCCGACGCCATCATCTTCATCGCTTCCCGCAGACTGGCGTCGTCAGAGCGAACGGACCTGTAGCGCACGCTCGAGCGGTCCACCGCAAGGACTTCACACGCCCGCCGCTGGCTCACACCGTGCTCCGTGCAGGCATGCGCCACGGCCTCCCGCTTCGCGGCGGGCGTCAGCATTAATGGGATGGTCCGCCCCGTCTCCCCGCCTCATTCTGATGAGGCAGAGTCCGATAGAAGGGAGCAGCAAATGGCCATCCGCAACAAGCCACACGATGCCGCTGTGTTCGGCATCGATCTGGGCAAGAACCTCTTTCACGACTGCGGCCTCGACGCCGCCGGCACACCAGTCCAGCGAGCAACCTTCCGGCGCGAGACGCTCGTGCAATTTTTCGAGCGCGCAGCTCCAACCGTCGTCGGGATGGAGGCGTGCCCCGGTTCGCAATGGCTGGCGCGTAAGCTCCAGGCGATTGGGCACACGGTTCGCATCGTGCCGGCGAAGTTCGTGAAGCCCTACATCAAGAGCAACAAGAACGATCAGATCGATGCCGAGGCTATCGCTGAGGCGGTTTCGCGTCCGACGATGCGCTTCGTCGAGGTGAAATCACCCGAGCAGGTCGACCTCCAGGCCCTCCACCGGGTCCGTGACCGTCTTGTCGCGCAACGGACCCGCGTGATCTGCCAGATGCGGGCCTTCTGCCTCGAGTACGGGATCGCGATGCATCAGGGTGCTGGCCGGTTCAAGTCTGACTTTCCCGCCGTGCTGGCGGACGAGAGCAACGACCTGACGCCAGCGATGCGGCGTCTGCTGGCAAGCCTGTTCGAGGATGTCAGGGGGCTCGAAGCCCGCATCGCCGAGGTGACGCGTGAGATAGAGGACGTCGCGGCCACGGACGACACCGCAAGGCGCCTGATGACAATCCCGGGCATCGGCCCTCTTGCGGCCACAGGGCTTCTCGCGGCGGCCGGCAAGGGAACGCAGTTCCGCAAAGGGCGCCACATGGCCGCCTGGCTCGGGCTTGTACCTCGTGAGTACTCCACCGGCGGGAAAACGACGATGCTGGGGATCAGCAAGCGGGGCAGCTCGTATCTGCGTCGCCTCTTCGTTCATGGTGCGAGATCATGCCTGCTTCATCTCGACCGCACCCGGGACCGCCTCGGCGGCTGGCTCGACGGGTTGCAGAAGCGAATGCACAACAACAAGGCCGTCGTGGCGCTTGCCGCCAAGATGGCCCGAGTCGCCTGGGTGGTGATCACCAAGCCGGGCACAATCTACGAGCGGCGGGCGCCGGCCTCGGCCTGACGACCGTCCTCGACCAATTGCGAGGTTCGGGAAATTGATGACGAGACAGTTGATCGGCGCACCGTAAGCCCTGGGCAAAAAAACGGGCCTCCAGCCCGAAGCCAGTTATTCGGGAACGGCGTGCGCATCTCATCATGGCCTGGCCGCAACAGCGGCCCACTCGCGAGAGGCCGGATACATTTATGCAAACTGTTCGACATCGGCTTAAAGGCTCTTGCAAGGATGGGGCGGGTCATACATTTTTTGCGGCAACATCCTTCAGGATCGCGTTGTCGAGCATCGCCTCGCCCAACAGCTTCTTCAGCTTGACGTTCTCATCTTCCAGCGCCCGAAGCTTGCGGGCGCCGAACACGACCGCAAAGATCTTGATCCAGTAACGATAGAGATTGGCATATACTCCCCGTCCGGTCGTCAGCCACAAGGCTTCCAGGACCATCAGATAGCTCGCCAGGCCGATCGAAAAGGCAGGGAAGATGAAATGGAACGACACCGGAAACGCGAATTGCGCGCGAGCGAGAATTACCGGATCAAGATAGCTGGTCATTTCGCCCTCTTGACGGAACTGGCACATGACGTTGCGTCAAAGATGGCTTGGGCGCGATCAAATCCAGGAAGGCGCGCTGGGCGCGCGTCATGGAGAATTCCTTGTGGCGCAAGGCAAAGAAGCGCCGTTTGGGCAAATCGAGCTTCACCTGCACGAGGCTTCCTGCCTTCAGTGCGTTGCTGACCACCAGGCCGGACACGACGGTGACGCCAGCGCCGGCCTCGACGGCGGAGCGGACGGCTTCATTGGAGGGCAGTTCGAGAGATATCGCGAGGTCTCGTGGTGCTAGTCCGAATTGTGACAAGGTGGTTTCGAAGATGGCGCGCGTGCCGGAGCCATGCTCGCGCAGAACCCAGGGGCCGACACCGAGCTCGGCCGGCTGTCGCCGGGGATCATGGGCCCACGCGTGATCCGGCGGCACGACGAGAACCAGCTCATCCTCGGCGAATGGCGCGACCGAGACAGACGGGTCGTCGATCTCGCCCTCGACCAGCCCTAAATCAGCCAAGCCTTCATTGATCCGTCGGGCGACGCCATCGGTATTGTCGATGGTGAGAGTGATGGCCACGCCAGGAAACTGCGACCGAAAGCGTTTGATGAACGGCGGAAGCCAGTAATTCGCAATGGTCTGACTGGCTGCGATGACGAGCGAGCCGCGGGTCAGATCGGCAAGATCCGTCAGGACCTTCTCGGCAGCATGGACACGGGCGAGCACCGCCTTCGCTTCGCTGAGAAACAGTCGCCCGGCCTCGGTCAGAACGATGCGGCGTCCAACGCGATCGAAAAGCTTGGTTGCATAACGAGCCTCGAGCGCGGCGATCGCCGCGCTCGTGGCCGATTGCGTTAAGTTCAGATCGCGCGCGCCCTGCGTGACGTGCTCCCGCTCGGCGACGGCGACGAAGATCCGCAGTTGTTCGAGGGTCATCGGAAGGCTCTCAACTCGTCATCTTCACAAGCATCAAGCTGAAGCTCGCGATGAACAGGAAGGATGCAAGACCGAGCAGGAAGGGCCGAACGCCTTTAGCACGCAGCTTGCGAAGGTCAGTCTCCAAACCCATGGCGGCGAGCGCCATCGAGAGCAGGAAGGTCGTCACCATCACAATGATCGTCTTTGCCTCTACGGGAACGGTCACCACGCTATTGACACCAACGAGCGCGATGAAGCCGAGAACGAACCAGGGCATCGGCGGCTTGGCGCGCACGTAGCCATGGCCATGCTGTTCTGCCCTACGCGCCGCCAATAAACCCAAGGCGATAACCACCGGCGCCAGCATCATGACGCGCGACAATTTGGCGATCGTGCCGAAATCACCGGCCTGCTTGCCGTCCTGGAATGCCGCGGCGACGACTTGCGCGATCTCGTGTATCGACGCGCCCGCCCACAGACCGTAGCCGTGTGGGTTGAGATGGAGCAGCGCCGGCAACAGCGGATAGACAAACATCGCGATCGAACCAAAAACCGTGACGCAGGCGACGGCGTAGGCAACGTCCTCGTCATGAGCCTGAGTGACCGTATTGGTGGCAATAACCGCCGACGCGCCGCAGATAGACGTGCCGGCCGCGATCAGCTGCGCGAGCTTGCGCTCCACCCCGATTAGCCGGCCAAGCCACGTCGTGAAGACAAAGGTTGCAATCAGAGTCAGCACAATGACAGCGATGCCGGTCGAGCCGACTTCCGCCACCTGCGTTGCGGTCAACTGGAGCCCGAGCAGGATGATGGCGAGACGCAGGATCTTGCGCAGCGAGAAGGTCACTCCGCTTTTCGCGCGCACCGGCGTGCCGACGACATTGTTAAAGAAGATCCCGATCAGGATCGCCAGGATCATCGGGCTGAAAGCGGCAACGCCTGGCACCTGCCGAAGAGCGAACGCGGCTCCGGCGACCGCGGCGGTCAAGAAAAGCCCCGGCCAGACCGAGGCTGCGCGCGGCGGCTTACCTTCGATCCTGTGAGGATGAAGGCGGCCCGGTGGCAGCAGTTCCGGTTGGTCTTCATATTGCTGTCGAGCGAGTGCGGTCATTGTGTTGTCCCCTAATGGCCCGGGAGCAATCACACGAGCGGATCAATCGATCCAACGCATTGTTTTTGTCGTTTTGTTCGCCTGTGTCGAACGATTGGCCATCACCCGTCTCGCCGCGGAACAGAGACCCCACCATCGAGGGTCTTATAAACCGCCTCGGCGATCGGGAACAAACGGTCGCGATCCGAAGCTGCCGAAACCGCAAATCCGTAGCCCTGGTCAAGCCAGGCGAAGGTAGAAACGTCGCCTTCTTTCCAGAACCGGAAAGCGGTCTCCCCAGTCGCCGCGGCGCGCACATAAACGGTCAGACGCGTGCCGTTGTCATCGTCATACATCAGCATCGCCGCAGCTTCGCTCGCCGCCGGGAGGACCCGGCCGCCCATCAGACGAAAGCCGAACCTTGAAAGATCCGGAACACGAAGCGGCCGCCCCAGCCGCTTTGACAACCATTGGACGAGGTGAGCTTCGTCCGACGCACGCACCTCGACGGGATGGTTCACCTCGACGACAAAGGTGCGGTAGGCGGCAACGGCGTCGCGGGTAACGGCGACCGTCGGTGGCATCTCAACGGGCGCCGTGCCCCGCGCAATCCATCCCGCCCCGCCACCCAGGGTCAGTAAGAAGGCGGCCGCGATACCGTTTCGCAGCCAAACGCCGCGTTTGTGCCGACGCGAAAGGCGGATATTAGCGACCCTCAAGCGGGACGGGATTGGCTCGGTAAATTTGCCTGCAAGCTGACGGCGCAGCGTCTCGCGCTGATCACGGTCCTCCGCCAGCCGGGCCGCGAGTTCCGGATGATCCGCAAGGTAGGCATCGACTTCTGATCGCCGGACCTCGCTCTGGCGGTCGTCGACATAGGCCTGCAGATCGTCTTCGCCGATCGGAAGGGGCGTATTCGTCATTTGACCCTCCGAAGCGGGGTTACGCGCGAACCGCTCAGCAATGCGCGCAGTCCTTGTCGCGCACGAGACAGGCGAGACATGACGGTGCCGACCGGCACCGAAAGCACTCTCGCCGTCTCCTCATAGGACAGGTCCTCGACCCCGATCAGCAGAAGGATCGACTTATGATCCTCGGGCAGCCTTTCGAGCGCCGATAGAACGTCGTTCATCTCCAGCTGATCGGTCTGGTTTGGTGCCACGCTCGGCATTATCGACTCGTCGAGACGAACGCGAGTGCCCCGACGCTTCTGTCGATGATAGGAATTGATGTAGAGATTTCGAAGCATCGTGAACAGCCAGGCCCGCAGGTGACCGTCGTCGCGGCGCAGATACCAGCGCGACACGGCCCGCTCAAGACAGTCCTGCACCAGGTCGTCGGCGGCGTCATGGTCACGGACGAGCGCGTAGGCGTACCTGCGCAAGGCAGGAATCTGCGGTTCGATCAGCTTGGCGATCTCGTCCAACCCTTGAGCTCCTCATCCATTCGGCGAGGACGCCGGCACGGCATACCTCGCCGAACAGATCATCGTGAATCGGGGTCAGTAGCTCGCGTTCGGATTGACCTGCCAGATCTCGTCAGCGAGTTTCCCGTCCCTGTAAAGAAGAATATACCGCACCTTCACGGTATTCTTGCCCGTAAAGACCACATCGGCGGTCACGGTGGCTCCTTTGGGATTCGCCGCCTCACTGAGCGCCGCAATCGTGGTTTTCTGATCGCCCTGCGCTCCGGCAAACTTCGTCCAGACCTCCTTGAGCTTGTCGGGGCTCGCGTATGTCCCGTCGAGAGGTCCGCCGACCCAGTGAAGGGTGGCGGACGGCGCATAGGCGCCGACGACCGCCGCGACGTCGCCCTTGGCGATGCTGGCGATTCGGGCCTTGGCCATGTCTTCAGCGGGACCGGCAAAGGCCGGGGATGCGGCGATTGCCAGGGCTGCGGCCGCAACGGCGAGAGTGGGTAGGCGCATGAAGAGTTCTCCTTGAACGGGGTTGACGCTCTAGAGACAGCTCCGCCGCCGGCATATTCCATGACCGAGCAAAAAATCTCCTTCCCGCTCACGGTCTCGTGTTCACGAAGATTGCGCGCGAGGGAATAATCGCGTGCCGGCACTGTCTCCCTCTCGTTCAAAGGAGACACTGGCATGAAACCAATTCGAACATTTCTCCTCGGCCTTGTCGCGGCGAGCGCCATTGCCGGGGCTGCTGCTGCCGACTTACACCAGCATGGCGCGACCTCACATGCAGACGAAACAACCTTCAGCGCCGTAATGGATGCCGCGATGGCGAGAATGCACGACGCCATGATGGCCGTAAAACCGACGGGCAATCCGGACCGCGATTTCGCGGCGATGATGATTCCTCATCATCAGGGCGCGATCGATATGGCCGAGATCGAGCTCCGCTTCGGTACGGATGAACGGCTGCGTCGGCTGGCGCAGGGAATCATCGTCGAACAGCGTCAAGAAATTGCGGTGATGCGGAAGATCCTCAGCGAGCCGACCTCAGCATCGACCGCAAAGCCCTGATCGCACCATTCCCAAAACTCAATCCTAAAACGAAGGAAACGGTCATGAAGTCACTTCTCACACTTGCCATTCTGGCGTCGACCGCGATCCCGGCCTTTGCCGGTCAGGCGCCCGGATCCGCCGAAGCGCCCGACATCGCGGTCAGCAGCCGCGACCGGTTCTACACCTCCGACCAATTCTCCAACACCGTCTCGGTTGTCGATCCCTCCACCAACGAGGTTCTCGGTGTGATCAAGCTGGGCGAGCAGACCCCGGCCAATTTGAGCCCGCTTTATCGCGGGCAACTCCTCGTCCACGGCATGGGCTTCTCCCCCGATCACAAGACCCTCGCCGTCATCTCGATCGGCTCCAATTCGGTCAGCTTTATCGATACCGAGTCGAATGCGGTCAAACACGTGACCTATGTTGGGCGCTCGCCGCACGAAGCGTTCTTCCGCCCGGACGGCAAGGAAGTCTGGGTGAGCGTTCGCGGGGAAAACTATATCTCGGTTCTCGACGGACAGAGCTTCACCGAAACCGGCCGGATCACGGTTCCGAACGGTCCGGGCATGACGATCTTTTCTCCTGACGGACGCTATGGCTATGTCTGCTCGAGTTTCAGCCCTGAAACGGTCGTCATCGACACGGCGACCAAGGAGATCGTCGGACGGGTCAAGCAGGAAAGTCCGTTTTGCCCGGACATCGCAGCCACGCCCGACGGGCGCCAAGTTTGGCTGACCCTGAAGGATGTCGGCAAGGTCATGGTGTTTGACGCCAAGCCTCCGTTCTCCGTGTTCAAGGTCATCGATACGGGACCGATCACCAATCATGTCAACATTGTTCGCAATCCCAAGGGCCAATTCGCCTATGTCACGATTGGCGGCCTGAACGAAATCAAGGTATTCGACACCTCGGACTACAAGCAGGTTGCGACCATCCCGGTCGGGTCGCTGCCACACGGCTTGTGGCCGTCGGGGGATGGCAGCCGCGTCTATGTTGGTCTCGAGAATGCCGACGCTGCCACAGTCATCGATACGGCGACCAACAAAGTGATCGCCACGATCCCGATAGGTCAGGCGCCGCAGGGCGTCGCCTATGTTCCCAACGCGGTCGAGAAGGGCGATGGCCGCGCCAACCTCCAGCCGCTCGCCGCAGCCAACAAGCCGACGCAACTGGTCTTGACCGGGATCAATGGAAAGGGTGTGACCCAGGTTTCGCTGTTTGACCAGGGGCTCGTTCAGGTTCTCCAGGCGGCGGCGACCGGCCTGGAGCCGAAGAAGCCCTATGTTCTGGCCCTTTCGCGTGACGCCGAGGGACAGGGCGCTCTTGAGCCGCTCGCCAATTTCATGAGCAATCCCGCCGGCGCGGCGATCGTCAATGCGGTTGGCCCGCTGCGCACGTCTGTCGAGACCGGCGATGCCTCTGCGCGGCGATATCTTGTGATTGCGGAGGGCGCGGGCGCCAAGCCGGGCGCAATTGTGCAAGTTCAGAAACTCCAATAGTTGCTAATCGTTCGCTTTTGCCGAACGGAACGACGAAACTAATGCGTTGGATCGATTGATCGGACTCATCCATCTTCTCCCAAGAACGAAACGCAGCGGCTCGCGAGAGCCGCTGCCCTCGGAAGGAGACCGATCATGGCTACCATTGCACTTCGAACGACAACAACTTTCCCGGCTGAAACACCACGAACCGCATCGGTCGGGACCCCCGAATATGCAAAGACGGATCCGACCCCCTATCTGCTACCGGCGACGCGCGTCCATCCCATCGCGATCGCGATCCCGCTTCTTGCCTATGCCTGGCTGGGTGTTGCCGCGTGGCTTGCTTTTGCCGGCGGCGAGACATCCCTGATCCTCGCGGTCATTTTCGTGCTCAGCGTGATGTATTTCGGGCTGCTCGTCGGCGGCGCCGTCATGGGGCGAAACATGACCCCCGAACGCCAGCAGGATCGCAGCGTTCGAGAGTTTCTTGACGGCGAGGTTGAGATTGCCACCGGACGGATAACCGGCCGCGAGGCCATGATGCAGATCGCCATGATGCCGGTGGCGCTCGCAATCGGCGGCACTGCCATCATCCTGTGCGCCGTTTGGGCGGGAATTTGAGACCAGACCTGACCATGGGAAGGAGTAAACTGATGACCGGGCACGTAAAACAGATCGCCGTGACAGGAGCTGCGGGACAGATCTGTTATTCCCTGCTATTCCGCATTGCCAGGGGAGAGCTCTACGGCCCGCGCCAGCCCATATCTCTGCGGCTGCTCGACCTTCCCCAGGTTCAGCCGGCGCTTCGCGGCGTCGTGATGGAACTTGAGGACGGCGCGTTTCCCCTGCTTGCGGACGTCGCCGTGACCGACGATGCGAGACTTGCGTTCCGCGACATCGATGCTGCGATTCTGGTGGGTTCGCGTCCGCGGTCCAAGGGGATGGAAAGGCGCGACCTGCTTGCCACCAACGCCGAGATCTTCAGACTGCAAGGGCGGGCCCTGAACGACGTCGCCAAACTGGACGCGAAGGTGCTGGTGGTTGGCAATCCGGCAAACACCAATGCAATGATCCTGAGCGAGCACGCGCCTGAATTTCCTTCCGAGAATATCACATCGATGATCCGCCTCGATCATAACCGCGCGCTGGCCCAGCTCGCGCGAAAAGCGCTGGTCGGGCTGGAGGAGATCAAAGGACTGGTCGTATGGGGCAATCACTCACCGACCATGTTCGTGGATTGGTCTCATGCGACAGTCGCCGGCCGACCGCTTGCCGACATCGTCGCTGACCATGACTGGTATCACAAGACACTGATCCCACAGGTCGCCCGCCGTGGGACGGCCGTCATCGAAGCGCGCGGCGCCTCCTCCGCGGCGTCGGCGGCGAATGCCGCTATCGATCACATGCGCGACTGGATCAATGGCAGCGGCGGCGACTGGGTCTCGATGGGACTATGCTCGGACGGCTCTTACGGAATTCCCGAAGGTCTCTTTTGCGGCAGTCCAGCCATTTGCGCCGAGGGGCAATATGCCCGCGTGGCAGACTTGAAGATCCGTGGATATGCTCGCGTGATGCTGGATCGAACCGTTGCAGAGCTGATTGAGGAACGCGAGGCCGTCCGCGCCCTTGTGAGTTGAGACTCTTCGCATTGGATCAAGGTGGATAGAGACGCCTCGGACTTTTTTCTCTTGTTGCGGCGCCGTCGAGCCAACAAGCCCCACGCGGCGAGAGCATCAGGGCACCTTGTTGCCGTTCGCGTCGAACCGCTTCAAGTAGGCTAACAGGTCAGCCACCTTGCCAGGATCCTTCACGCCTGCAAACGCCATCTTCGTGCCAGGAACTTTTGACCTCGGGTTCATGATGTAGGTAGAGAAGCTGTCGTCGGTCCAGGTGATCCCTGAATCCTTCATAGCCTGGCTGTAGGTGTACCCTTCGTAAGTCCCCGCCTTCCGACCCATGAGGCCGTTGAGCACAGGACCGACGGCGTTCTTGGCATTCGGTCCAACTTGATGACACGCGCGGCATTGCGCGAAGACTTTCTCACCTGAGGCCGCATCCTGGGCGTAAGCATCGGACGCGACACCGGCCACAGCAAGCACGAGCAAGATCGTTTTCACAAAAGCATCCTTATTTAAGCGTCCTCGATGTTGCCTTGCGCGGCAAGCCGCGCAGGACAGCATTCTCAATATGTATTTGAGAGATATTCTATAATGGCTTTGGCGTCGTTTTCTTCGATCGGAGCCTTGTAGACCTTGATCATCTTGTGAACCTCCGCTTCCCAAAACGCTTTGCCCTTCTTCGGAGGCTGGTAATTGATGTAGTCGGCCGAATGGCAGGCTGCGCAGTTGTTCTGGGCAGCCTCGAAACCGGGGCCAGATCCGGGCCTGAACGTGGCTGTCTCGTCCGGGAGCTGATAGGTCTTCGGCGCAGCCAGCGCCGCACCGGCCAAGGCTACTGCAAGGAAGCTCACCGAAACGATTTTAACTTTGTGTCTCATGGTTTCCTCCCTATGCTGCAACGATGCGTGTGTGTTCGACGACGTTGCGCATGTAGCCTGCCGGATTCCATAGCGGCTCCATCGGTTGCGACTGGCCGATCCGGTTGACCGCGCGGACCATCAGAGTGTGAGCGCCCTTTTGGAGAGGTATCGTCATTTTCCACTCACGGAAGGAGTACTTGCCGAGGTCTTCGCCGAGCGACGCGGCCTGCCAGGATTTTCCACCGTCTGCCGAGACCTCGACGTCGCTGACGCCGTAGCCGCCATCGAAAGCGATTCCGCGCAAAGCAAGCTCGCCCGCCTTCAATTTCGCCCCGTCCTGAACGCTCGTGATGAAGCTGCGCACGTCGAAGCGATTGATCGGGACTGTCGCAGTGGGTGCCTTGCCGGGCTCCGTACAGGCGCATGCATTCGCGGGGATGCGATAGGCGGTGTCCATCCAGAAGCTTTGGAACGGCTTGTCGAGCACCGTGATTTCGTTGAGGTGCTTCACCCAGTAGGTGCCATAGAAACCGGGCACCACGAGGCGCAGGGGATAGCCGTTGAGCCAAGGCAATTCGGCGCCGTTCATCTCATAGGCGAGCATGACCTCGCCATCCCGCGCGTGGTCGATATCGAGCGCCTTCGCGAAATCCGGCGTATCCGGCACGACGGGACCATCGAGACCGCCGAACGAAACCTGAACCGCGCCCGCTTGCACGCCGGCCTTGTCCAGCACGGCCTTGAGAGGTACCCCCTTCCATCGCGCATTTCCCATCAGCCCGTTGCCGGCTTGTCCGCCGCCAACGCGGGGCTCGAAGAACCCGCGGCTGTTGCCCGAGCATTGGTGGACAGCGACCAGCTCGACCGCGTCAAAGCGGGATTTGAGGTCCATCAGCGACAAGGACAGCGGCTTATCGACCTTGCCCTTGACCTCGACACGGAAGCTCTCCGGATCGATTTCGGTCGGGATATCCGCAAGATGGTAGCGCACGAAGAAGGCATCGTTTGGCGTGATCAAGCCGTCATTGTAGACGCTGAAGGGCGTCTCGAGCTGAGGCGGCCGGGTCGTCAGCCTGATCAGAGGCCGCTTGCCCGGATAGGCGACGAGCTCACGGTCGCCGTTGGCGAAGGGCAGAGTCACGGTTTCCGCGGCGAACGCCGTGAGTCGTGCCCCCACGGCAAGCCCCGCACCGATTCCTAAGGCCGTACCGCCCGCAGATTTCAGCATCTGCCGTCTGTTCAACATCGCGCTCCTCCCTAAGAGACATTCCTTGTTTCATCAGTAGAGACGGACAGCCCCGGACTTTTATTCCCTCGCCTCGACACACCATCCTAAACCGCGCACGCCTTTCCGACGGTCTCCGTCGCGCGCAAGGCAATCTCCTGCTCGTCCGTCGTCGGACCACGCTGCCGCACCAGTTCAGCGACAATCAGCGCCAGGCGGTCGAGCCTGTCCGGATCCATGCTGTGGCTCATGATCGCGTACTCCGCCCCGTCAGACCGCCAGGCGCGAATGAGCATGCCGCCCGGCTCCCGGCCCTCCCGGATAGTCGTGTCGCCCCCGCGCGACGGCGTGATCGATAGACCGAGCCGGCATCCGTGAGGGCCAACGTAACCGCCAAAGACCCCATGGCCCTCCACCACTGGTTCCGCCGACAAAAACACCAATCTGAGGTTCGCGGCGGACAAGTCGGGCAATGTTCCCATAAATCGCGAAGCCAAAGCGAACTCGATAGGAGCGTCTTTCGGAGGGAGGGACTGATCGGAAAGCCATTCGAGATGGATAGCATCGGCCGCGTCTCTGGATGCATTTTCCCCCGCAGGCCCACGCCAAAGGAGAGTGCTGCCAAGGACGACGGCGAGCAGAATAGACGCTGCTACAGCCATGACGCGCAGGGACCAAAATCCGGCAAATGTCCGGAGCGCAAGCGGCGGTGGCGCATGCGATGCAGGGGGCATTTCTCTCGCCGTCGCCCTGAGCTTGCTCAATGTGGCGACGCGCGCCGCCAGGCCATGATCGCGGGCCACAGCGTCAGCGACGAGGGCCGCTCGTCGGGGATCAAGCTCCTGATCGACATAAGCGTTCAGAATCTCCCAGGTCATGGTGTCTGGGAGACTCTCGGATATCGGCTTTTCATCTGGCATGGCGTCTGTCTGTCGCAATGGGGCGAATGTTGTCGGCCGTAATCCGGTCGAGCAGCGCCGCCCGCGCACGGCTCAAGCGGCTCATCACAGTCCCGAGGGGAATATCGAGTATTTCCGCGGCCTCCACATAGCGGAAGCCGGCAAGATCAACGATCTCGATGATTTCGCGATAGACCGGCTCGATCTGTGCAACAGCCTGCCGCACGGTAATTTCAGCGATCAACCTGTCATCGTAATTCCAAACGGTTCCGTCCAATGGTTTGACTGCAGAATCGTCACACCGCACTTTGGCGCGGCGGAAATCATCAATCCAGGCGTTTCGAATAACCTTGAACAGATATATACGGGCGGCAATTTCGTCGCAGGGGGGCGAGGCGCTTGCAAGCGCTTTCACTGCACACGTCTGCACCAAATCTGAAGCGGATTCCCGGTCGCCCGTCAGGCGCAGGGCATAGCCCCAAAGGAGGCTCCAATTCTTCAACAGGTGCTGTTCAATGCGTCGAAGCAATCGCTGTTCACCATGTCGTCTCTGCGCCGATAAAGCCGGACTGAACCCGTGAACGGTTCTCAATCATAGCAGCCTGCAGAGGTTACTTCCATCGCCGAGCTTCTGACAGGGCCAGTGGATCAGCGGCCGATGTCGAAACAGCCGCATCGACCGCAGATGCGAAGCCGCGCCGGTATTGATCGAACGAGTGAGGTCACGAGTGACGCCGACGTCTTGCCTCGCGCGCTACTGCCTCGACCAGGGTCGCGAGGCAGCCACGGAGAAGCACGCCCTCACCCAGCAATGGCTCGACGCGCAGCGTAAGGAAGAGGCCGGCTACGATTGCGACAAGCACCAGAGTCGTCGTGGTCAGGCTGGCATCGGCGAGAAACATCCCGAGCAGTTCCTTAGCGACTTCGGAAATGATGCTCATCGTGCGATTTCCACCGTTTATGGAGCATGCCGGCGTGCCGGAGATCTGGCGCAAGGCACGCACGAAGCCTGAGATGGCGCTCGAAGAGATCGATCGGCTGACGGCAGTGGGCGTGCGGTTTGGAACCGTGCTTGCCGATGCCGGCTATGGCCTCTCTGCGCCGTTCCGTCAGGGGCTCAGCGCACGCAAACTTCTCTGGACCGTCGGCATTCCCAGGCACCAGAAGGTCTATCCGATCGATGTCTCTCTGATCTTTCCGGTAGCCGGCCATGGTCGCCCGCGCAAAAACCCGATCCCCGACACGCTGTCGATCCCAGCCGAGACAATGTTGGCCGATGCGTCCTGGACGAGCTTGAGTTGGCGCATCGGGACGAAGGGGCCGCTGGAGGCCGCCTTTGCCGCCACGCGCATCCGGGTCGCCGACGGCGAGCCGCAGCGCATCCTCGTCAAGGGGCAGCAGCACATGCCCGGCGAGGAAGCGTGGCTGATCGGTGAGTTGAGATCGTCCGGCGAGCGCAAGTACTATCTGTCCAACCTGCCAGGCGACACCGAGCTGAAGACGCTTGCGGCCTCCATCAAGGCGCGTTGGGTGTGCGAGCAGGCACATCAGCAAATGAAGGAGGAACTCGGTCTCGACCACATCGAGGGCGGCAAGGGCTCCACCGACATGCGCTGATGACCATGATCGCCTATGCCTTCTTCCAGCACCGGCGCCTGGCCCAAGCCAGGCGGGAAAAAAGAGTCCATCGCGGACCGCCTCAACCGAGCCTGCCGGCCGTCAGACGCGCCGTCATCGCGGCTCTCCTACCAAAGCCGCCGCCAGAGCGATGTCCGCACTGCCGCATAAGGTTTCGAGGGAGCCATCGATGAAACTGCCAAAGTAGTGCTTGGTCGCATGGCGCAGCGATGCAGAGCCGAACATATGCCTTATGCCTTGCACGAAGTCTCGTCGTTCGTGGCGCCGGGAGCGGCGGTATTTTCCAAAGTGTCGGTCCGTCCCACAGGCCAAATACACTGGGTCGCCCCGCCGGGGCCGATCATCCCGCCTCCACCAGGCGGATCACCTGCGCCAGATGATGATCGTTGATATCTCCATGACAGGGAACCTCGCGCCAGATGGGGGGCTGGGTACCTGGGGCGCGCTAGGTCACCGACTCATTATGTCGCAACCAGATGCGGATTGAGGCGAGTTTGACGAGAGCGAGGTAGTTGTCGTCGTGCTTTTCGAAGCGTGTGGCGACGGCCCTGAAATGCTTGAGCTTGTTGAAGAAGCGTTCGACCAGGTTGCGGTAGCGGTAGAGCCAGGGGCTGAAGGCCGGGATGTTTACCCGGTTCGGCATGGGTTTGATGTTGGCCCAGGCGCCGCGCTCGGCCATTTCCACTCGCAGGGCGTCACTGTCATAGCCTCGGTCGGCGAGCAGGATCTGGTTTGCGCCGAGGCTGTCCAGCAGATCAGCAGCACTGCGACCATCATGCGCCTGGCCTTCAGTCAGCTTGAGCGCGATGGGGTTGCCGTTGGCGTCCACCACGGCGTGGATCTTGGTGGTCAGTCCGCCGCGCGAGCGCCCCATGCATCGGGCAGGAGTGACGTCCCCAGCGACGGCTTCCGCCGCACCCCCTTTTTGACGTTGGCCGCGTGCTGATGAACGCGGATCGACGAACTGTCGATCATCTGCAGGTCGCCATCATAGGCCCGCGAGACAGCCGCGAACAGCCGATCCCAGACACCGGCCTTCCGCCAGCGCACAAAGCGGTTGTAGCAGGTCGTACACGGCCCGTAGCGCTCAGGGATGTCGGCCCAGGGAGAGCCGGTGCGCAGCCGCCAGAAAATCCCATTGAGCACCCTGCGGTCATCGACACGCGCCACACCCCGCGGCTTGTTCGGCAACAGCGGCGCGATGATCGACCACTCGAAGTCCGTGATCTCGTAGCGACGTGGCTTCATGGCAGCACCTCCGGCTACCTTGAATCAGCCAACGCCGCGTCGGCGCTACAGTTTTATGGGTTGATGACCTAAAGAGTACCTTGGGTGGAGATAGCGCAAACGTAGTGATCATCACTATCGGTCGCGGCCCGCCATCGCCCCCCGAACCCATCCCGCTACGCCCCCGGCTCCCGGCCAGGCGCACCGTGGCCAGCCGCCAGCAGGGCGCCGATGCGCAGCGCCAGCATGTCGAGATCGAAGGGCTTGCCGATCACCTCGACCCCGGCCGGCAGGGCCGCGCCGGAATAGCCACTGATGAACAGGACCGGCAGGCCGGGAAAGCGCTCGCGCACCGCCTCGGCCACCTGCCGCCCGTTCATGCCGCCCGGCAGGCCGACATCGGTCACCAGCAGGTCCGGTTGCACGGAGGCCAGGATGCGCAGCGCCCCTGGGCCGTCCACCGCCTCGAACACGTCATAGCCCAGCTCGCGGAGCCGGTCGGCCATCGGCCGGCGCGCCGCCGCCTCGTCATCCACCAGCAGGACCTTCGCCCTGGCCTCCGCCGAGGCCGGCAGCGCCCGTACCGCCGCCGGCGGGACCGCCGTGGCGGCCGTGCCGCCATGGAAGGGCAGCAGGAGCCGGAAGGTCGTGCCCTGGCCCGGCATGCTCTCGACCTGCACGATGCCGCCCGACTGACGCACGAAGCCGTAGACCTGGCTTAGGCCCAGGCCGGTGCCCTGGCCCACCGGCTTGGTGGTGAAGAAGGGGTCGAAGACCCGCTTCAGCACCTCCGGCGGCATCCCCGTTCCGGTGTCGGTCACGACGATCGCCACGTAGCGCCCGGGTGGCGCCTGGCTGTCCTGCAGCTCCGCCGCCGACAGATCGGCATGCGCGGTGGCGACGGTGAGGCGGCCGCCCTCCGGCATGGCGTCGCGGGCATTGATGCAGAGGTTCAGCAACGCGTTCTCCAGCTCGTGCGGGTCGCACAGCACGTTGCCGTTGCGCAGCCTGAGATCCACCTCGATTCCCGGCCCCATCGTGCGGCGAAGCATCTCCGCCAGCCCGGCGATCAGCGCGCTCGCCTCCACCGGCTTCGGATCCAGGCGCTGGTTCCGGGCGAAGGCCAGCAGCCGCTTGGTCAGCGAGGCGGCCCGCTCCGCCGCGCCATGGGCGGCATCCAGGTAGCGGCTCGTCCGCTCCGGATGCCCGGCGCTGATCTGGCGGCGCGCCATCGCCAGGCCGCCGACCACGCCTTGCAGCATGTTGTTGAAGTCATGCGCGATGCCGCCCGTGAGCTGGCCGAGCGCCTCCATCTTCTGGGCCTGGCGCAGCGTCTCCTCCGCCGCCATGAGCTCGGCGGTGCGCTCCGCGACCCGACGCTCGAGCTCGTCGGCCGCCAGCCGCGCCTCGGTGATGTCGATCCCGCAGCCGGTATAGCCGAGGAAGCGGCCGGCATCGTCGAGCCGCGGCACGCCCTCGCAGCGCAGCCAGCGGATCGCGCCCGCGGCGTCGCGGACCCGGACCTCGGCA
The DNA here is from genome assembly GCF_013112485.1 of Roseicella sp. DB1501. GTDB lineage: Bacteria > Pseudomonadota > Alphaproteobacteria > Acetobacterales > Acetobacteraceae > Paracraurococcus. The sequence continues at coordinate 664 of NZ_JABFHG010000007.1, read as the reverse complement.
CGGAAGGTCTGCCGGGCCTGCAGCGCCTCCTGGAAGGCGGCATGGAAGCGGGAGAGGTCGTCCTCCTGCACGATCGTCATCCAGCCATCGCCCAGCATGTCCGCGGCCGGGCGGCCGAACATGTGGTCGTAATGCATGTTGGCGAAGATGAGCTGGCCGGCCGGGTCGGTCATCCAGATCAGCACCGGCGCGCTGTCGGCCATGTGGCGGAACCGCGCCTCGCTCTCGCGCAGCCTGGCGACGGCGAGCTCGTGCCGCCGCACGGCGAGGACCCGCTGCGTCGTCTCGAAGATGGTGACGAGGATGCCGGCGACGGCGCCCGTCGCGTCGCGCAGCGGGCTGTAGGTCAGGGTGAGCCAGAGATCCTCGACCGCGCCGCCGCGGCAGAGCGGGTAGAGCCCGTCCTCGATGGTGACCGTCCGGCCGGCCCAGACCCGGTCGTAGATCGGCTCGTTGATGTGCCAGACCTCCGGCCAGCAGTCCCGGGTCGGCTGGCCGAGCCCGCCCGGATGCTTCGCGCCCATGAGGTCGCGATAGCACTACCTGGGCAGTATTCGATCTGGTGGCGGTCGGAACCGGCGTCGGCAATGCGGACAGCAGATCGGTGGGACAAGCTCAGCGAGCAGCCGCGCCATAATGGCGCGGCGCACGGCCGGCAGGCTCG
>NZ_JABFHG010000006.1 GCF_013112485.1 Roseicella sp. DB1501 | reverse complement strand
CCGGAAGCCTACATCGCAGCCGTGCTCGACCGCCTCGCAAATGGCCACCCCATCACCCGTATCGACGAGCTGCTACCCTGGAACTTCAGGCCAAGCCGTCAACCCACCAGCGTGGGCTGACGCATACTCCGCTACGTGGCCGCGAACCTGCATCCCGACCATGACACCATCGCGACCTTCCGCCGGGCCAACCGCACCGCCTTCGAGGCGGCCTTCCTGCAGGTGCTGCTGCTGGCGCGTGAGAGCGGGCTTCTGTGGCTTGGGATGGTGGCGATCGACGGCACCAAGCTCGACGCCAACGCCTCCAAGATCCGCTCGGTGCGCTACGACCGGGCCAAGGAACTGCGCGCCAAGCTCGCCGCCGACATCGCCGCGCTGACCACCCGCGCCGAGGCCGCCGATGCCGAGGCGCAGCCCGACCCGCAGGCCCTGCCTGCCGAGATCGCAAGGCACGAGGCGCTGAAGGCCAAGCTCGATGTCGCCTGCGCCCGGCTTGAGGAACAGGCCCGCGCCGAAGCCGAGGCGGCCCGGCCAGAGTAAGAGGCCAAGCGCGCCGCCTACGACGCCAAGACCGGCCGACGCGGCCGCCCGCCCAAGCCGCCCGAGGACGATCCGCCACCCGAGCGGCAGTCCAACCTCACCGACCCCGACAGCGCACTGATGCGCCGCTCCGACGCTCACGAGTACCGCCAGGCCTACAACGCCCAGGCCGTGGTCTGCGCCGAGGGCACGCAAATGATCCTCGCCACCGGCGTCGTCACCACCACCGCCGATGCGCCAAGCTTTGTCTCAACCATCCTCGGCATGGAGCAGGGCATCGGCCTGCCGAGGACCGTTCTTGCCGACACCGGCTTCGCCTCAGGCCCGGCCGTTTCCGCCCTCCAGGCTCGGGGTATCGAGCCACTCGTCGCCATCGGCCGTACCCAGCCGCATCGCGCTTACGACTTCCGCCCGCTGCCCAAGCCGAAGACCGCACGCCGCATCACCGAGCCCTGGCGCCTCGCCATGCAGGCCAAGCTCGAAACCCCCGACGCCAAGACCCGCTACGCCCGCCGCAAGCAGACCGTCGAACCCGTCTTTGGGATCATCAAGTCCGCGCTTGGCTTCACCCGCTTCCACCTCCGCGGCCTCGCCAAGGTCACCGCCGAGTGGAACCTGATCGCGCTCGCCTACAACTGCCGAAGGCTTCACCGCCCGCGGCTGGCCACCTAATCCACAACTCAGCTATCCCGCTGCCAGCTGGCCCAAACCCAACAGGCTGCTAGAGCATTTACCGGAAGGGGGCCGGGGCGCCGCCTCAGGCCAGTTCCAGCACCTCGGCCACCGGGCCGTCGGCGACGATCCGCCCGGCATCGAGGCGGATCGCCCGGGTGCACCATTCCCGGACCACCTCCATGTCATGCGTCGCCAGCACCAGGATCTCGGCATCCGTGACCAACCGGGTGAGCTTCTCCCGCGCCTTGGCCATGAAGGCGGCGTCGCCGGCGAGGAACCACTCGTCCATCAGCAGCACCTCCGGCTCCATGACCGTCGCCATGGCGAAGGAGAGGCGCACCTGCATGCCCGCCGAATAGGTGCGGACCGGCACGTCGAGGAACTCGCCGAGGCCGGAGAAGGCGCCGACCTCATCCGCCATGGCGGTGCTCTCGGCCTCGGAGAGGCCGCGGAACAGGCCGCGCAGCACGATGTTCTCCCGCCCCGTCGATTCCTGGTCCATGCCGGCCGAGGGATCGATGAGCGAGCCGATCAGCCCCGCCACTTCGAGCCGCCCGGCCACCGGCTCGTAGACCCCGGCGAGGGTGCGCAGCAGCGTCGTCTTGCCGGCGCCGTTATGCCCGATCAGCGCCACCCGCTCGCCGCGGCCGATCCGGAAGCTGAGGTCGCGCAGGGCGGAGACGACGACGCGGTGCGAAGCATCCTCCCGCAGGCGCAGCGGCGCCTTGGAGAGGATGCGCTTCTTCAACGACCGCGCGCCCATATGGTAGAGCGGGAAGTCGATGGCCAGGCTCTCGGCGATGATATGGGGCATGGCTAGACCCAGAAGGCGATGCGGCCGCGGAAGCGGACGAAGAAGGCGAGGGCCACCACGGCAACGAGGCCCGTGTAGAGCACCGCCGAGAGCCAGACCAGCGGCGCCACCCCGCCCTCGACCAGCGGCCCGCGGACCGTCTCCATCACCGAGTAGAAGGGATTGAGCGGCAGCCAGCGCGCGGTGTCCCCCAGCAGCTCCGGCTTCCAGAGCACCGGCGACATGTAGAAGGCGAGCTGCATGAAGCTGTTGACGATTGGCGCGATGTCGCGGAACCGGGCGCAGACCATGCCGAGCAGCAGCGAGACGAAGAAGGCGTTCGCCACGACGAGCAGCAGGCCGGGGATGAGCAGCAGCACCTCCCAGCCCGGCATGGTCCCGGTGGCGAGGAAGACCAGGAAGACCAGCGGCAGGCTGTGGGCGGTGATCAGCGCGTTGCGGAAGACCGAGCGCAGCACATGCACCGTGAAGGGCAGGGGCATCTGCCGGATGATGCCCTCGGCGCTGGTCAGGCTGGTGCAGGCATCCGTGACCGTCTGGTTGATCATGGTCCAGACGATCAGGCTGACCGCGACGAAGGGCAGGTAGTTCCGCACCTCCAGCTTGAAGAGCGAGGAGTAGAGGATGCCGAGCCCGACCACCATGACGGCGGTCGAGAGCGTCAGCCAGAAGGGGCCGAGCACCGAGCCGCGGTAGCGGTTGCGGATGTCGAGTCGGGCCAGGGCGGCGGGCAGCCGCCAGCGCCTGAGGCCGGTTGCCAGATCCTCGAGCGCCGCCGCGCGGCGGCGCGGCCGTGCCGCATCGCAGAGATAGAGCGGGCCCTGATCGGGCCGCGGCAGGGTCGCATCCAGCATGGGCCGGCCTATAGACCGGTCCGGCCATGGCTTCCAGCGCGATGCGCGGCCGGGGGCCGCCTGCTGCGTCGCCATTAGGACACAGGCAAGAAATGACGCATGCAAAGTATTGCGATGAAGACTCGGTCTTGCCGAACACGCCCATAAACGTGTAGGCCTGACAATCTTAAGGACGCACGCCGTCCGCCAGGTCTTCGGGGCAAGCCTGGAGACACGCATCGTGGGGACGGTGCGGGTCTCGGGGGGGCAGGCTTCGGAACCCGGTGGTCCAAAACCCGACGGAGCCAAGGGGATGCCCCAGGGGAAGCGGACGACGATCGAGGCTGGCCGGACAGTGCGGGCGCCTGGCGCCCGTCTGATGCGCCCTGCCATCGCCTTGTCGATCCTCGCATTGCTGGCCGCCTGCGGCCAATCCACCCAGACATCCGGCGGCAAGCATGCCGCCGCGGTGTATGGCCACTACAACCGCCCGAGCAGCTATGATCCGCCTGGCCCGCCCGGCGATCCCTGGGGGCCCTGGATCCGCGACGCCGCGCGCCGATTCGACGTGCCGGAGCGCTGGATCCGCGAGGTCATGCGCCAGGAATCTGGCGGCCGCGTGGGCGCCACCAGCCCGGTCGGCGCCATGGGCCTGATGCAGGTCATGCCCGGCACCTACCGTGAGGTGGCCGCGCGCTACGGCCTCGGCGACGACCCCTACCACCCCTATGACAGCATCATGGCGGGGGCGGCCTATATCCGGGAGATGTACGACCTCTACGGCACGCCGGCCTTCCTGGCGGCCTACAATGCCGGCCCGCGGCGGCTCGAGGACTATCTCTGGAACAGTCGCGGCCTGCCGGCCGAGACCCGTAACTACGTCCGCCGCATCGGCCCCAACATCGTCGGCCACCATCCGCAGCGCCGGATCGCGCCGGAGATCCAGCTCGCCGGCGAGATCCCGCTGAACATCCCGGCCGGGCCGCGGCGCATGGATGCCGGCACCATGCTCGCCCTCAAGGAGCAGCGCGACGCGCAGCAGCCCGGCATCCAGGTGGCGCAGCTGCCGGCCGGCCCGGTGGTGCGCATGGACCCGATCCCGGATGGCAGCACCGAGCGGCCGGTCCAGGTCGCCTCGCTCGGCCCCGTGGGCGGCCCGGTGGTGCGCATGGATCCGATCCCGGATGGCAGCACCTACCGCTCCGGCCTGCCAGCCGGCCAGGGCGAGGTGGTGCGGATGGATCCGATTCCGGACGGCAGCACCTATCGGTCCAGCCCGCCGCAGGGCGCGGTGGTGCGGATGGAGCCGATCCCCAACCCGCCGGAGCCGACGCCCGAGCCGGCCGCGCGCCGCAACGCCGCGGACAGCGCGCCGCGGCCGAGCGCCCCGGCGGCCCGGCCGGCCCCGGCCCGCACCCAGCTGGCCACGCTCGCCGCGCCCGTCGCCCGGCCGGCGCCGCCCGGCCCCTCGCGCGGCTTCGGCCTGATGAGTGCGGCGCAGGCGGCGACCCTGCCGAACGCCGCCCGGCCGGTGGTCAGCCGCGCCCCGGTGGCGGCCGGCAACTGGGCCGTCCAGGTCGGCGCCTATGCCAACCAGGCCCAGGCGCGCGGCGCCGCGACCGCAGCGAAGAGCACCGCCGGCGGTCGCCCGATGGTCCAGCCGGTCGCCGCCGGCAAGTCGACGCTCTACCGGGCCCGGGTGACCGGCCTGTCCCAGTCCGAGGCCCAGGCGGCCTGCGACCGGCTGCGCCGCAAGGGCGGCTGCATGGTGATCTCGCCCGATTCGCAGGGGTGAGACGCCGGCCGGCGGCGCGGCCGCCGGCCATCCCCGCTGGCCATTCCCACCAGGCCGCGACGCCACCCGCCGCCATGCCCGCCGCATCTGCATGACCGCCGCGCCGATTCGCCTGCCTGGGCGTTGTCCTCCGGCCCTGACCGGTGCCGGATGGAGCCGCCGGCGATGCGCTTGCGGATGGATGGACAGCCATGCCACGCAGGCCTACCGCCGGCCCCGACCGGCAGCGGGCTGGTCGTGGATCGGGTCCTGTCCCGGTGGCCCCGGGGCAGGCCCGCCCGGCCGGCCCGCCTTCGGCCATGGCGCGTGCCTGAACGGATCGGAGGAGCAAGCATGTCCGTCCCCACCCTGGAGCCTGATCCCGCCTGCCCGGATCTCGTCCCGATGCTCCGCCCGTGCCCGCCTCTCGCCCTGGGCGGCGAGGGGGAGGATGACGAGGATGAGGATGAGTTCGACGAGGAGGACGACGAGTTCGACGAGGACGACGACTTCGACGAGGGCGAGGAGGCTGACGACGACCTCGAGGATGACGACGACGAGGATGCGGACGAGGATGACGAGGAAGATGACGATTAGGGCGCCGCGCCCCGCCTAGCGCGCCCCGACGGCGCGCCGCTCCCCCCTTGCTGTCGCGCCGCCTCTCCCTCAGGGTGCGCGACGCATAGCAAGCTAAGGGAGAGGTCCATGACTGCCGTCGCCGCGCCGGCCACCGCCGGTTTCGCATCCCTCGATGCGCTGGTGCGGCCCCGTTCGGTCGCCATCATCGGCGCGTCCGATGAGCCAGCCCGGATCGGCGGTCGCCCGATCGCCTATATGAAGGAGCGCGGCTTCGCCGGCGAACTCTGGCCGGTGAACCCGAAGCGGCAGACCGTGCAGGGCCTGCCGGCCTTCGCCTCGGTCGAGGCGCTGCCCGCGGCGCCGGACGTCGCCATCATCGCCGTGCCGGCCGAGCACGCCATCCCCACCCTCGATTCGCTCGGCCGCAAGGGATGCCGCGCCGTCATCGTCTTCTCCGCCGGCTTCGCCGAGATGGACGAGGCCGGCGCCGCGGCGCAGGAGAAGCTGACCGCCGTCGCGCGCGAGCACGGCATCCGCCTGCTCGGCCCCAACTGCCTCGGCGTCTTCAACGACAGCATCCGCTTCTACGGCACCTTCACCGCGAGCTTCGAGAAGGGCTGGCCGATCCCTGGCCGGATCGGCGTCGTCTCGCAATCCGGCGCCTATGGCACGCATGTCTTCTCGGCGGCGCTCGACCGCGGCCTCGGCATGCAGGTCTGCATCACCACCGGCAACGAGGCCGAGGTCGCGCTCGGCGATGCGCTCGGCTGGATGGCGCAGGCGCCCGAGGTGGACGTGATCTGCGCCTATGCCGAGGGCATCCGCGAGAGCGAGCGCTTCATCGCGGCGCTGGAGCTGGCGCGGCGCAACCGCAAGCCGATCGTGATGATGAAGGTCGGCCGCAGCCAGCTCGGCGGCGCCGCGGCGAAGTCGCACACCGCCTCCATCGCCGGCGACGACACCGTCACCCAGGCGGTGCTCGACGAGTTCGGCGTGGTGCGGGCGCGGACGACGGAGGAGATGCTCGACATCGCCTATGCCGCGGCGAAGCGCATCTATCCGGCGCGCAACACGCTCGGCGTGCTCACCGTCTCGGGCGGCGCCGGCGTGCTGATCTCGGATGCCGCCGAGCAGGTGGGGCTCGAGATGCCGCCGATGCCGGAGGCGGCGCAGGAGCGGCTGCGCGGCCTGGTGCCCTTCTGCGCCCCGCGCAACCCGGTCGACTGCACCGCGCAGGTGACCAACAACCTGCCGTTGATCGGCCAGTTCGCCGAGAGCGTGGCGACGGATGGCGGCTATACCTCCATCCTCTCCTTCTGGTCGCAGACCGCAGCCGGGCGCAGCGTCGGCCCCAGCCTGCAGCAGCAGATGCGCGCGGTGCGCGAGGCGCATCCGGACCGGCTCTGGGTGATGTCCATGCTCGCGCCCGACAAGGTGCGCGACTACGAGGCGGATGGCTGGGTCTGCTTCGAGGATCCGTCGCGGGCGGTGAACGCCATCGCCGCCATGGGGCATTACGGCGCCGCCTTCGCCGCCGCCGAGCAGGCGCGGCCGGAGGTTCCGCTGCCGCAGGTGACGCTGCCGGAGACCACGCCCTCCGAGGCGGCGGCCAAGGCGCTGCTCGCCGCGGCGGGTGTGCCGGCGGTGCCGGAGGCGGCCTGCCCGGATGCCGAGGTGGCGGTCGCCGCGGCGGAGCGCTTCGGCTATCCGGTGGTGCTTAAGATCCTCTCGCCCGACATCCTCCACAAGAGCGAGATCGGCGGCGTGCTGCTCGATATCGCCGATGCCGGCGCGGTGCGGCAGGGCTTCGCCACGCTGCTGGAGCGCGCCCGGCAGCACGCCCCGAAGGCGCGCATCGAGGGCGTGCTGGTGGCGAAGCAGATCAAGGGCGCGGTGGAGATGGCGCTCGGCATGTTCCGCGACCCGGTCTTCGGCCCGGTGGCGATGGTCGGCCTGGGCGGCATCTTCATCGAGGTGCTGAAGGACGTCTCCTTCCGCCGCTGCCCCTTCGATCCGGCCGAGGCGGAGCGGATGATCCGCTCGCTGAAGGGCTTCCCGCTGCTCGACGGCGCGCGCGGGCGGCCGAAGGCGGACCTGCCGGCGCTGGCCAGCGCCCTGTCGGCCCTTTCCGCCTTCGCCGCGGCGGCCGGGCCGCGCCTCGCCGGCATCGACGTCAACCCGTTGCTGGTGCTGCCGGCGGGCGAGGGCTGCTACGCCGCCGACGCCGTCATCGAATTGGAAGGGGGGAGCCACTGAGATGGCCATCGTCTACGAGAAGCTGCTGAACTACCCGATCCCGGAGGTGCGGCAGGCGCTGCGCTGGCAGGACGTGGCGCTGTATAATTTCTCCATCGGCCTCGGCCAGGACCCGATGGACGAGAAGCAGCTCGACTTCCTGTACGAGCCGCGGCTGAAGGTGATGCCCTCCATGCCGGTGGTGCTTGCCTCGCCTGGCTTCTGGTCGCGCAACCCGGATACCGGCATCGTCTGGCAGCAGATCCTGCATGGCGAGCAGGGTCTGATCCTGCACAAGCCGCTGCCGACCGAGGGCGAGGTGATCGGCCGCTCGCGCATCACCGGCCTGGTCGATCGCGGCGAGGGCAAGGGCGCGCTGATGTATTCCGAGCGCGAGATCGTCGATGCGAAGACCGGCGAGGTGCTGGCGACCAGCACCTCCACCAGCTTCATGCGCGGCAATGGCGGCTTCGGCGGGCCGAGCGGCCCGGTGAAGAAGCCGCATCCCGAGCCGGAGCGGGCGCCGGACGTCACGCTCGACCTGGCGACGCGGCCGGAACAGGCGCTGGTCTACCGGCTGAACGCCGACCTGAACCCGCTGCATATCGACCCCGCCGTGGCGAAGCAGGCCGGCTTTCCGCAGCCGATCCTGCACGGGCTCTGCACCTTCGGCACCGTCTGCCACGCCCTGCTGCGCAGCCTCTGCGACTACGACACGGCGCGCTTCGGGCGGATGGATCTCCGCTTCTCCTCGCCGGTCTTCCCGGGCGAGACGATCCGCACCGAGATCTGGAAGGAGGATGGCGGCGCCGCCTTCCGCGCCCGGGTTGTCGAGCGCGACAAGGTGGTGGTCAGCAACGGGCTGTTCCGCTACGCATGATCTTCATCCCCACGACGTTGCTGCGCGCCGTCGTGGGGGCCCCGGTGGGTCCCTCGGGCCCGGGGCGCGCCACAGCCTAGCGCGGCGAAGCCGCGCCGGGACAACGGGTGGCGACAGCAGCTGCGGGCGGAAGGACGGGCGCATGTGGAATGGTGGGCCGGTCGTCGTCTTCGATACCGAGACCACCGGGGCGGGGATGGACGACCGCGTCGTCTCGCTCGGCGCCGTCCGGCTGGACGCGGCGCTGGAGCCGGAGGCGACGCTGCACCTCGCCTTCGCTCCCGGCATCCGCTGCCATTGGGGCGCGATCCGCGTGCATGGCATGTCGGACGCCTTCCTCGCCCGGCACCCGCCCTTCGCCGCGCATGCCGCGGAGATCGCGACCTTCTTCGCCGGCTGCGCCGCGGCGGCGCACAACATGCCCTTCGACCAGCGCATGCTGGGCGGCGAGTTCGCCCGGCTCGGCCTGTCCCTGCCCTGGGGCGCGGCGCATTGCACCCTGAAGCTCTGGCGCCGGACGCATCCCGGCCAGCGCGCCGGCCTTGCCCAGGCCGCCGCCGTCTGCGGCTTGGCGCGCGAGGGCAGCCTGCATGGCGCGCTCGAGGATGCCTGGCTGGCGGCGCAGGTGCTGCGCGCCCTGCACGCGCTGCCGCCGGTGCCGATGCGCCTGCACGGCATCACCAACGGCCCCGCAGAGGGCCTGTCGGAGGAGATCGCCGCATGACCGCCCCCGCGGATGCCGCCGCGCGCGCCGAGCGCTTCGTCGCCCTGCACCGATCGGGCTGCTTCGCCCTGCCCAATGCCTGGGATGCCGGCAGCGCCCGGCTGCTCGCCTCGCTCGGCCCGGCGGCGCTGGCCAGCACCTCGGCCGGCGCCGCCTGGACCTTCGGGCGGCAGGACGGCGCGCTCAGCCGCGCCGAGGCGATCGCCAATGCCGCGGCGATCCTCGCCGAGACCAGCCTGCCGGTCTCGGCCGATCTCGAGGACGGCTACGGCCCCGCGCCCGAGGATTGCGCCGCCACCGTGCGGGCGGCGGCCGAGGCCGGGCTCGCCGGCTGCACCATCGAGGACACGACCCGCGACCCGGCGGCGCCGATCCATGATTTCGAGGCCGCGCTGGCGCGGGTGCACGCGGCGGTGGCGGCGGCCCGGGGCCTCGGCCGGCCCTTCGTCCTGACGGCGCGGACCGAGAACTACCTGCATGGCCGTCCGGACCTGGAGGACACGATCCGCCGCCTCATCGCCTTCGCCGAGGCCGGGGCGGATTGCCTCTATGCGCCGGCGCTGCCCGATCTCGAGACCATCCGCCGGGTCGTCTCCGCCGTTGCGCCGAAGCCGGTGAACGTGCTGATCGGCCCGCGTGCCGGGCTGCTGCCGATGGCCGAGCTGGCGGCGGCGGGGGTGCGGCGGGTCAGCGTCGGCGGGGCGCTGGCGCGGGCCGCCTATGGCGCGGCGCTGGAGATGGGCCAGGCCCTGATCGCCGGGGACCTGCCGCGGCTGGCCGCCATCCCGGCGCATGCGGCGGTGAACGGCCAGATGCGGCCGCCGGGCTGACCAGACCCTGGGGGCTGGTCCGGGGGGCTGGACCACCCGGACGCCGCGGTTTACCTGATCCCCCGATCCGGGAGGGGTTGATGATCAACAAGATCGTGCAGTCGGTGGCCGAGGCGCTGGCCGGCGTGAAGGATGGCTCGACGGTCCTGATCGGCGGCTTCGGCAGCGTCGGGCAGCCGGACGTGCTGATCGAGGGGCTGATCGAGCAGGGCGCGAAGGACCTCGTCGCCGTGCTGAACAATGCCGGGGTCGGGCGCGTCGGCGTGGCGCGGCTGATGGAGCTCGGCCGGGTCCGCAAGATCATCTGCTCCTTCCCCCGCTCCTCCGACCCGGTGGTGTTCGAGACCCTCTACCGCGAGGGCCGGATCGAGCTCGAGATCACGCCGCAGGGCACGCTGGCCGAGCGCATCCGCGCCGCCGGCGCCGGCATCCCGGCCTTCTACACCGCGACCGCGGCGGGCACGCTGCTGGAGCAGGGCAAGGAGGTGCGCGAGTTCGACGGCAAGCGCTACGTCATGGAGCGCGCCCTGCCCGGCGATGTCGCGCTGATCGAGGCCTGGGAGGCGGATCGCTGGGGCAACCTCGTCTACCGGGGCTCCGGCGCGAATTTCAATCCGGTGATGGCCATGGCGGCGACCCTGACGATCGCCCAGGTGCAGCACATCCGCGAGCTCGGCGAGCTGCATCCGCACATGATCATGACGCCGGGCGTCTACGTGAACCGCGTGGTCCAGGTGGATCGCGGCGGCGACTGGGTGAAGCCCGAGCAGGCCTGACCGGGCCGAGCGAGCAGAGGAGGAGAGGAAGCCCATGCCCTTCACCCGCGACCAGATGGCCGCCCGCCTCGCCGCCGACGTGCCGGAGGGGTGGTGCGTCAACCTCGGCATCGGCATCCCGACCATGGTGGCGAACCATGTGCAGGGCAAGGAGGTGATCTTCCAGTCCGAGAACGGCGTCATCGGCATGGGGCCGGCGCCGGCGAAGGGCCATGAGGATCCCTGGCTGATCAATGCCGGCAAGCAGCTCATCACCCTATCCCGGGGCGCGAGCTTCGTCGGCCATGCCGACAGCTTCGCCATGATCCGCGGCGGCCATATCGACCTCTGCGTCCTCGGCGCCTTCGAGGTGGCGGAAAATGGCGACCTGGCGAACTGGGCGACGAGCGAGAACGACACCGCGCCGGCGGTCGGCGGCGCCATGGATCTCGCGGCCGGCGCCAAGCGGCTCTGGGTGGTGATGGAGCACACCACCAAGGATGGCCGGCCGAAGCTGGTGGAGCGTTGCGGCTATCCGCTGACCGGCCTCGCCTGCGTGCGCCGCGTCTATACCAACCTCGCGGTGATCGACGTGCTGCCCGAGAAGGGCTTCATGCTAGTCGACCTCGCGCCCGGCGTGACGCTGGACGAGGTGCGCGCGAAGAGCGGTGCGACGATCCACGCGAATTGATGCTGTCCCGCAGACATGCTGGCGCATGTCCGCGGTCTCGATCGCCGGCGCCGCCACTGGCGGCTTGGCTTCGCCACGTCGCGCCGCGAGGCGCGCCAATGGGTACGACTGGCGGCGCCCGTTCGGGCGCTCAGCCGGCTCTGCCGGCTACAGGCCAACCGCATGCGGACCGGCATGAGGACGTCGTGCCCCGGGGTTTTGGGCCCAGGGTGTTGGGAGAGTGACATGAGTGCCGCCGAAGCGGACGACCGCGCCGAATCCATCCGCATGATCCGCGACAGCGCCGCGGCGGTGGTCCCGCCCGATGGCGATCTCAAGCGGGTGCGGGCGCTGCGCTTCCAGGCGCCGGGCTTCGACCCCGCCATGCTGCGCCAGATGGGCGAGATGGGCTGGATCGGGCTGCGGGTGCCGGAGGCGATGGGCGGCGCCGGCCTCGGCCTCGGCGAGATGTGCGCCCTGGCCGAGGAACTCGGCCGCGGCCTGGCGCCGGAGCCGCTGATCGGCGCCGCGCTCTCGGCGCAGCTCCTCGCCACAGCCGGCGGCAAGGGCTCGCTGCCGAAGCTGCTGGCCGGCGAGACGCTGCTGCTGACCGCCTGGCAGGAGCGGGCCGATACGCTGGAGGCGCCCGGCACGCCGGAAGCGCCGCGGCGCTTCCTGCCCATGGCCGGCGGTGCGGCGGGTTTCCTGCTGCCGGTGCGCGTGGGCAGCCGGCTCTCCCTGTATGAGCTGCCCGCCGCGGCGCTGCGGGTGGCGACCGAGCCGACGCAGGATGGCGGGCATTTCGGCACGGTCACGCCGCCGCGCGACCTCGGCAGGCCGGTCGCCGAGGATATCGGCACGGCGCTCGCCGATGCGCTCGACGAGGCGGCGCTGGTCACCGCCGCCTACCTGCTCGGCGGCATGGAGCGGGCCTTCGCCATGACGCTCGACTATCTCCGCACGCGCCAGCAATTCGGCCGCATCATCGGCACCTTCCAGGCGCTGCAGCACCGCGCCGCCGACCTGAAGATGCAGGTGGCGCTGACCCGCGCCAGCATCGAGGCCGCCGCCGCCGCACTCGATGCCGGCGCCAGCGGCGATGCCCGCCGCGCCGTGGTCTCGCGCGCCAAGGCGCGGGCGGCGGAGGCGAGCCTGTTGGTGACGCGGCAGAGCATCCAGCTGCATGGCGGCATCGGCTACACCGATGATTACGATGTCGGCCTCTACCTGCGGAAGGCCATGGTCATGGCCAACCAGTTCGGCAGCGCCAGCCTGCACCGACGCCGCTTCATGACCGTCAGCCCGGAGGTCGAGGAATGAGCGAGCCTTCCGCCATGCGCCTGATCGAGGAACGGGACGGCGCCGTCCTCATCCTCACCATCGACCAGCCGGCGCGGCGCAACGCCCTCGCCATGCCGATCCGCACCGCCATGGTCTCGGCGCTGGAGCGGGCGCAGTCCGGGGCCGGCATCCGCGCCGTCGTCGTCACCGGCGCGGGCGGGCATTTCTGCTCGGGCGGCGACATCTCGGGCATGGACGTGGAGAGCGCGCTGGCAGGGCGGGAGCGCATGCGGCTCTCGCACCAGTTGATCCGCCTGATGGTACTCGGCAGCCTGCCAGTGGTGGCGGCGGTCGAGGGCTATTGCGTCGGCGCCGGCCTGTCGCTCGCCTGCGCCTCCGATACCGTGGTGGCGGCCGAGGATGCGCGCTTCGCCGCCGGCTTCGGCCGGATCGGGCTGATGGCCGATCTCGGCCTGCCGCACACCCTGCCGCTGCGCGTCGGCCAGGGGAGGGCGCGGCAGATCCTGTTCTACCATGGCCAGATGAGCGCGCCCGAGGCGGAGCGCATCGGCATCGTGGACCACATCGTGCCCAAGGGCCACGCGCTGGCGACAGCGGTGGAGAAGGCGCGCTTCCTCGCCGAGCAGGCGCCGGCGCCGATGGCGCTGACCAAGCAGATGCTGGGCGAGGGGCTGGACCGCGCCCTGGAGCAGGAGCGGCATTTCCAGTCGACGCTGTTCCTGACCGAGGATTTCAAGGAAGGCCGCGCCGCCTTCCTCGGCAAGCGTGCCCCGCAGTTCAAGGGAGCCTGAGATGGACGCCATCCGCATCCCGCCGCCCGCCGAGCTCGACGGGCTGGAGGACGAGCATTTCCGCCAGGTGGTTCGCGCCTTCCTGCACGAGAACTACCCGGAGGAACTGCGCAACCCGCCGAAGCGCCTGCACTGGGCCGAGAACAAGGTCTGGTACATGACGCTGGCCGAGAAGGGCTGGCTCTGCCCCGGCTGGCCCAAAGAGCATGGCGGCCTCGGCCTCTCGCCGGCGAAGCAGATCATCCTCACCGAGGAATACGAGCGCCACGGCGTCGCCCGCACCAACGACCACGGCATCGTCATGCTCGGGCCGCTGGTGATCAAATACGGCACCGAGGAGCAGAAGCGGCGCTTCCTGCCGAAGATCCTGACCGGCGAGCATATCTGGTGCCAGGGCTATTCCGAGCCGAATGCCGGCTCCGACCTCGCGGCGCTGCGCACCGAGGCGGTGCTGGACGGCGACCACTACGTGGTCAACGGCCAGAAGATCTGGACCACCCTGGCGATGGACGCCAACTGGATCTTCCTGCTGGTCCGCACCGACAAGAACGCGAAGAAGCAGGAAGGCATCTCCTTCCTTCTCGTGGACATGAAGACGCCCGGCATCACCGTGCGGCCGATCATCAACCTCGAGATGCATGACGAGTTCTGCGAGACCTTCTTCGACAATGTCCGGGTGCCGAAGGAGAATCTGGTCGGCCAGCTCAACAAGGGCTGGGACATGGCCAAGGCATTGCTCGGCTTCGAGCGCATCTTCCTCGGCTCGCCGCGACAGTCGGGCTATGCGCTGTCGCGGCTGAAGATCCTGGCCGAGCGCATGGGCGTCTGGGAGGAGGCCAGCTTCCAGGACCAGTATGCGCGGCTGCGGCTGGAATTCGAGGATCTGAAGGCGCTCTACGGCACCTTCGTCGACCGGCTGAAGCGCGGCCAGTCCCTCGGTCCCGATGTCTCCATGCTGAAGATCATCCAGACGGAACTCTTCCAGAAGATCACCGACACCATGCTGGAGATCGCCGGCGAGAATGCCGGGCTGCTGGAGCCGCTGGACGGCAATCGCGACCTCAACATCGGCGGCCTCTACATCCAGGCGCGGCCGGCGACGATCTATGGCGGCTCGAACGAGATCCAGCGCAACATCCTGAGCAAGAACGTCCTCGAACTGCCGGGATAGGTTTCAATGGCCGTTGATGGCGTGCCGTCAACGGTCCCCTTAGATGCCGGGCGCAAATCTCCGGTTCGCCTGACGGCGCGACCCGTGAGCGCCGTCCGGGGCCTCGGACCGGTCAAGGGACCGGTCCGCGAGTGCGCGATCAATCCGCGGCGGTCGGGGCGCCGCCGGCGCGGTCGAAGGTCACCGCTTTGATCACCGCCCAGACCGCCCGGCCAGGTGCGAGCTGCAGCCGCGCGACGCTGTCGCGGGTGACGCGCGAGAGCAGCTCCGCCTCGCCCACCCGCAGCCGCAGGAATGCCTCATGCGCGGAGGGGGCCGGGCCTATATCCAGCAAGGTCGCCAGCAGGATGTTCTGGGTGGAGAGGCCATGCGGCGCCTCGGTCGCCACCGCGACGTCGCGCGCGCGGAGCCGGACCCGCGCCGGTGTGCCGACCGGGTCCTCGCGCAGCGGCAGGGTGAGCTCGCCGCCGGCGAAGGCAAGCCGCGTCAGGCCGCGCCCCGGCTCATGCGCCAGCACCCGGCAGGGCAGCAGCGCGCCGGCATCCCGCCGGAGGGCGAGCGGCAGGTCGGTGCGCAGCGACAGCGCCTCCACCGTGCCCTCGGCCAGCATCCGGCCCGCCTGCAGCAGCACCAGCCGGTCGGCCAGCGCATCCACCTCCTCGAGCGCATGGGTGACGTAGAGGATCGGCGGCCCCGCGCCCTGCCGCAGCCGCGCCAGGAAGGGCAGCACCTCGGCCCGGCGGCCGGCATCGAGCGCGGCGAGCGGCTCGTCCATCAGCAGCAGCCGCGGCCGGGCCAGCAGGGCGCGGCCGAGCGCCACGCGCTGCCGCTCGCCGCCCGAGAGGCGCCCGGGACGGCGGCCGAGCAGCGGGTCGATGCCGAGCAGCGCCACAACCTCCTCGAAGCCCGGACCCACGGCGCCAGCGGGGGCGCGGCGCAGCCCGTAGCGCAGGTTGGTCTCGACGCTGAGATGCGGGAAGAGCCGCGCGTCCTGGAACACCATGCCGCAGCGCCGGCGCTCGGCCGGCACGGCGATGCCGCGCGCCGTGTCGAGCAGCGTCGCATCGCCGAGCCGGATGCGCCCCTCCTGCGGCCGCAGCAGCCCGGCGACGGCGGCAAGCACGGTGCTCTTGCCGCAGCCCGAGGGGCCGAACAGGGCGGTGACGCCGCGCTCCGGCGTGGCGAAGGCGATGTCGAGCGAGAAGCCGGCAGGCGCCGTCCTGTCCTGATCGGGTGGGCCGCGATCGGGCGGCGGGCCGAAGCGGTGGCGCAGCGCGACCTCGAGCATCAGGCGGCGCGGCGGGACGGGCGGCGCATGCGGCTACTCCGGGAAGGGCCTGTCCCGTGGGAGATAACCACCGTCGCCGCACCGGTCCATGCGCGGCCGGCGCGGCGGCTCAGCGATGCGCCGCATCCTCGCGCAGCAGCGCCAGGGTGCGGGGGTCCCCCTGATCGCCGTAGTAGCGCCGCAGCGCCTCCCGGAAGGCGGGCTCGCCTGGCTGCGCGGCGGCGAAGAGCGTCATGCAGGAGCGGAATTTCATGTCGTCCGGGCTGCCGAAGATGGCATGCGCCGAGGCGCCCTCGATGCGGTTGACGAGGCCGGTGCAGTCCAGCAGCCGCGGCCCGAGCTGCGGATGCGCCAGATAGGCGACTGCCTCCGCCAGCCCGGAAAGGCCGTAATGCCGCGCCATGGCGCTCTGGCCAAGGCCGCGGAGCTGCGGGAAGACGAACCACATCCAGTGGCTGCGCTTCCGGCCGGCGGCGAGCTCGGCCCGGACCTCGGCGAGCACCGGGTCCTGGGCGGTGACGAAGCGGGCGAGGTCGAAGGGATCGGTCGGGGCGGCCTTCATGCCGCAGGCAACGCCGGAGCCGCCCCGCCGGTTGTCGCGCGGCTTGACTCCCCCCGGTCGGCGCGCAGGCTGGTCGGCAAGGCTTGCAGGGGGGAGGAGGCATGGCGCCTGGCAGCCTGGAGACCACGACCACGACCACGACCGCGCCCGTCGACCTCGCGGCGCTGGCGCGCTGGATGGATGCGGCGGGGCTGGAGGCGGGGCCGGTCACGGTGTTGGAGCGGCTGCCCGGCGGCACGCAGAACCTGATGCTGCGCCTGCGCCGAGGCGGGCGGGAATTCGTCCTGCGGCAATCGCCGCCGAGCCCGGTGCTGGACGGCAACCGCACCATGCGCCGCGAGGCGCGGCTGCTGGCGGCGCTGGCCGGGACGGATGTGCCGCATCCGCGGCTGGTCGCGCTCTGCGACGACCCGGCTTTGCTCGGCGGCGTCTTCTACCTCATGGAGGTGGTGCGCGGCTTCAACGCCACCACCGGCCTGCCGCCGCTGCATGCCGGCGATCCGGCAGTGCGGCACGCCATGAGCCTGGCGCTGGTCGATGGCATCGCCAGCCTCGCCGCGGTCGATCCCGTGGCGGTGGGGCTCGGCGATTTCGGCCGGCTGGAGGGATTCCTCGCCCGGCAGGCCGGTCGCTGGCGGTCGCAGCTCGAGGGCTACCGGCAATACATGGGCTGGCCGGGGCCGCAGGCGCTGCCCGAGGTGGAGGCGGTCGGCGCCTGGCTCGACGCGCATCTGCCGGCGGCGTTCCGGCCCGGGCTGATGCATGGCGACTACCACATCGGCAATGTGATGTTCGCCCCCGACGGCCCGGCGCTAGCCGCCATCGTCGATTGGGAATTGGCGACGCTCGGCGACCCGCTGCTCGATCTCGGGCGGCTGCTGGCGCAGTGGCCGGAGGGCGGGGCGCCGCCACCGGGCGGCTACCGCATCGCGCCGCATGACGGCTTGCCCGACATGCCGGAGATGATCGCGCATTACGCGGCGCGCACCGGCCGCGATCTCGCGCCGCTCCGCTGGCATGCGGTGCTGGCGAGCTACAAGCTCGGCATCCTGCTCGAGGGCAGCCATGCCCGCGCCTTCGCCGGCAAGGCGCCGCGCGAGACGGGCGAGACGCTGCACCAGACCGCCATCGAATGCCTGCAGCGCGCGGCGGCCTGGATCGAGGGCGGGCCATTCGCATAGGGGAGGAAGAAGCATGAGCCAGGGCATGGGACGGTTCGCCGGCAAGGTGGCGGTGGTGGCAGGCGGCGCCTCGGGCATCGGCCTCGCCATCCTGCAGGGGCTGCGGCGCGAGGGCGCGCGCGTGGTCTGCGGCGATGTCAGCGAGGAACGCCTGGGCGAGGTCGCGCGGCTGGCGGAGGACGGCCTCGCCACGCTGCGCACCGACGTGACGCGGGAGGCGGAGGTCGCGGCGCTGATGGCGCTCGCCGTTGAGCGCTTCGGTGCGCTGGATTGCGTCTTCAACGTCGCCGGCGCCTCGCGCCCCGGCTACATCGTCGACCTGTCGGAGGAGGATTGGGACTTCACCGTCGATCTCTGCCTGAAGGGCGTGTTCCTCGGCATGAAGCATGCGGCGCGGCACATGCTCGGCCGCGGCGGCGCCATCGTGAACATCGCCTCGCTCAACGCCCATGTGCCGATGCATGCCGGCGCCGCCTATGCCTCGGCCAAGGCGGGGGTCGAGATGCTGACGAAGAACGGCGCGCTGGAGATGACGCCGGACGGCGTGCGGGTGAATGCGGTGCTGCCGGGCCTGGTGCAGACGCCGCTGACCCGGCATCATTTCGACAACCAGGCGGCGCTGGAAGCTTTCCTCGCCCGCATCCCGATGGGCCGCGCGGCGCAGCCCGAGTATATCGCCGGCCCGGCGCTGTTCCTGGCCAGCGAGGAGGCCCGCTACGTCTCCGGCGCCAGCCTGCTGGTGGACGGCGCCTGGGCGGTGACCGGCTATCCCGACATGCGGCCCTTCCGCGGCCGCCCGGGCTGGCCGCGCGGCTGAACTCCCCACAAAACCGCTTCGCGGCTTTGCGGGGGCCCCATGGCGTCCCCTCCTGCCCAGGAGCCGTCACAGCCTGCCGCGGCAAAGCCGCGCCAGGGCAACGGGAAGCGACGGCTCTGATAGGCGCCTTAGAGCAGATCCCGTTCGAGTGGAAACACTCGAACGGGTGAAGATGCTATGAAAACAACAGGATAGAGCATTTGCCGTGAACGCAGGTGAACGGAAAATGCTCTGGGGCACCTGCTTGCCGCCCTGCCCGGCGGGCGCTAGCCTCGCCGCGATGGGGATGGAGTTCCCCGAAACCGCCCCCTGCGGGACACCCCCGTCCGGGCTGATGACTCCTACCGCAACCAGGCGGTAGGGGTGCGTCCGCAGCAGCCCGCCGCCCGGCGGGCTTTTCCATGCCCGCCCGATGTCACGGAGCGCGCATGTCCTTCGCCACCTGCCTCATCGTCATGCTCGGGGGCGCGTTCGGCACCCTGGCCCGCTATGCCGTCTCGGTGCTGGCCCTGCCCATCAGCCGCGAGCTGCCCTGGGGCACGATCATCATCAACGTCACTGGCTCCTTCCTCATCGGGCTCTTCGGCACGCTGACGCTGGCCCATGGCCGCTACCCGGTCTCGGAGAACCTGCGGCTCTTCGTCATGATCGGCTTCTGCGGCGGCTATACGACCTTCTCTTCCTTCAGCCTGCAGACGCTCGACCTGCTGCGCAGCGGCGCGGTGCTGCGGGCGGGCGTGAACATCCTGGCCTCGGTGGCGCTCTGCGTCGCCGGCGTCGCGCTCGGCCATGCGCTGGCGGCGCAGATGAATGGCGGGGCGGTGCCGATCGTACAGGCGGCGATCGAGGAGGAGGGCTGATCTCCACGACGTCGCTGCGCGCCGTCAGTGGGGCCCCATCGAGTCCCTCGGGCTGCGAGGGGCGTCACAGCCTGCCGTGGCGAAGCCACGGCAGGGCAGCGACAGGGTGCGACGTCGATGCGCGCAATCAGGCCGGTGCCGCGGCAGGGCGCTTGAACAGCCGCACCGCCAGCGCCGTCACCACCGTGCCGGCCAGCAGCGCCACCACATAGCCGCCGAGATGCGACACCGCATTCGGGATCGGCAGCACGAAGACGCCGCCATGCGGCACCCGGAGCTCGGCGCCGACCGCCATGGAGATGGCGCCCGCGACGGCCGAGCCGAGGACCAGCGCCGGGATCACCCGCAACGGGTCCTTGGCGGCAAAGGGGATCGCGCCCTCGGAGATGAAGGCGAGGCCGAGCACCCCTGCCGCCGGCGCCGCCTCCCGCTCCTCGAGGCTGAAGCGGTCGCGGAAGAGGAAGGCGGCGAGCGCCAGGCCGAGCGGCGGGGTCATGCCGGCGACCATGGCGGCCGCCATCGGGCTGTAGACGGAACTCGCCAGCAGCCCGGTCGAGAAGGCATAGGCCGCCTTGTTCACCGGCCCGCCCATGTCGAAGGCCATCATCGCGCCGATCAGCAGGCCGAGCAGGATGGCGGCGCTGCCCTGCATGCCGCGCAGGAACTCGGTCAGCCAGGCGAGCGCCGCCGCGACCGGCCCGCCCGCGACATAGATCATCAGCAGGCCGGTGATCAGCGCCCCGAGCACCGGCAGGATCAGCACCGGCTTCAGCCCCTCCAGCGTCCGCGGCAGCCGCAGCGCGCGGTTCAGCCAGGCGACCGAATAGCCGGCGACGAAGCCGGCGACGATGCCGCCGAGGAAGCCGGCATTGAGCTGCGCCGCGATCATGCCGCCGATCATCCCGGGTGCAATGCCCGGCCGGTCGGCGATGGAATAGGCGATGTAGCCGGCCAGCGCCGGCACCATCAGCGCCAGCGCGGCGCGACCGCCGATCTGGAACAGCGCGCCGCCCAGCGTGTCGCGATGCGCGTCGTCATAGACGTAGATGCCGCCCAGGGCGAAGGCGAGGGCGATGAGCAGCCCGCCGGCGACGGTGAAGGGCAGCATGTAGGAAACGCCGGTCATCAGATGCTTGTAGGGGCCGCTGAGCGGCGTCTTGCCCGGCGCGGCGCTCCCCGCCGCGGCCGCCTCGCCGGCGCCGCCCCCGGCCGCCCCTTGCGGCTTCGCCTCGGCGAAGGCGCGGGCGATCAGCGCCTGGCCGTCATTGATCGCCGGCTTGGTGCCGCTGAGGAACACCTTCTTGCCGGCGAAGCGCGACAGGTCGACCTGGGTGTCGGCGGCGATCAGCACCAGATCGGCGGCGGCGATCTCGGCCGGCGTCAGTGCGTTCTGCGCGCCGACCGAGCCCTGGGTCTCGACCCGGATGGAATGCCCGAGCGCCTTCGCCGCCCCCTCCAGCCCCTCGGCGGCCATGAAGGTGTGGGCGATGCCGGTGGGGCAGGAGGTGATGGCGACGATGCGGCGGCCGGCCGCCGGCGCGGCCTCCGTCCCGGTGGCGGGGGCTGCCGCGCCGGGGGCCGCCGGCAGGGCGCGGGCGAGGACGGCGCCGGCATCGGCCAGCACCTCCTCGATGCGCGCCCGCACCGCGCCCAGCCGGTCGAGCCCGGCCGGCGCCTGCGCCGCCTCACCGACCAGCAGCAGCGCCTCCGCCTCGGGGCTGGCCGGCAGCGGCGAGAGCACGCCATGCCCGATCCGCACCTCGACGGCGAACTCCCTGCCGCCGCGCCGCGCCGCCTGGCGCAGCGCCTCGGCCGCCAGCATGGCCTGGACCGGGCTGTCGCCCGCCTCGACCACCGCGATCACTCCGGACATCCGTTCCTCCCTGGATCCTGGGGCGGCGGCCACACCGGCCCAGATGACGTTCGACCTTCATGCCGCCGGCGCCGCCGGCTGAGCGCCCGGATGGGCGCCGCGGGTCGCACCCTTTGGCGCGCCAAAGGGCGCGACGCCGCGAAGCCAGGCTGCCAAGGGCAGCGCCGGCGATTGAGGCTGCAGCGATGCGCAAGCATTGCTGCGGATCGCCATCAATCGAGCGGCTCGGCCCGCAGCCCGGCGGCGATCGCCTCCACCGCGGCGCGGCCGGGGAGCTGCGCACCGGGGCGCTGCAGCTTGGCGGCGGCGAAGGCGGTGGCGCGGCAGGCGAGCGCCGGCAGCGGCAGCGTCTCGGCCAGGCCGGCGGCGAGGCCGGCCACCATCGCATCCCCGGCGCCGACGCTGCTGGCGACGGCGATCTCCGGCGGGTGGACCAGCACCGCGGCCTCGACGGTGACGAAGAGCGCGCCCTCGGCGCCGAGCGAGACGGTGACGAGGCCGATGCCGCGCGCGATGAGGGCGCGGGCGACGGCCAACAGCGCGGCGCGGTCGGACAGCGCATGCCCGGCCCAGCCCTCCAGCTCGTGCCGGTTCGGCTTCACCGCATGCGGCATCACCGGGCCGGCCAGCACGGCGGACAGCGCCGCGCCGCTGGCATCGACCACGACGCGCGCGCCCTGCTCGACGAGCAGGCCGGTGAGGTCGGCATAGGTCTCGGCGGCGAGGCCCGGCGGCAGGCTGCCGGAGAGCACCGCGGTGGTGCCCGGGCCGGTCGCCGCATGCAGCGCGGCCAGGGCCTGGTCGAGCGCCTCGGGCGAGGGCGGGCTGCCGGGGAGGTTGATGTCCGTGGTGTCGCCCTTCGCCTCGTCCAGCAGCTTGATGTTGGTGCGCGTCTCGCCGGGGATGCGGATGCAGCAATCGGCGATGCCGCGGGCGGCGAAGAGGGCGCGGAAGGGCGCGTCATTCGCCTCGCCCAGCAAGCCGGTGGCGGTGACGAACGCGCCCCAGTCGGCGAGGCAGGCGGCGACGTTGATGCCCTTGCCGCCGGCATGGCGCAGGCTGTCGCGGGCGAGGTTCACCGCGCCGGGCCTGAGCGCCTCCAGCACCACGGTCTGGTCGATCGCCGGGTTCAGGGAGAGGGTGACGAAGGGCGCGGCCATCAGGCGGCCGCCTGCGAGGCGGGCTGCGTCATGGCGCGCAGCGCCGGTTCCAGCGCCCGCACCTCCTCGGCGGTGCCGCAGGCGAGGGCGCGGGCGGCGAGCTCGCGCAGCCCGGCGATGGCGGCGCCGCGCAGCGCCGCCTTCACCGCCGGGATGTCGCGCGGCGTCATCGACAGCTCGGCGACGCCCAGCCCGGCCAGCAGGGCGGCGCCGAAGGGCTCGCCGGCGAGGCCGCCGCAGACGCCGACCCAGCGCCCGTGCCGCGTCGCCGCCTCGACCGTCTGGCCGATCAGCCGCAGCACCGCGGGATGCAGGCTGTCCGCCTCGGCGGCGAGGTCGGGATTCTGCCGGTCGATCGCCAGGGTGTACTGCGTCAGGTCGTTGGTGCCGACGGAGAAGAAGTCGACATGCCGGGCCAGCGCATCGGCCTGCACCGCCGCGGCCGGTACCTCGACCATGATGCCGAGCGGCACCTCGGGCGCGCCGAGCTCGGCGCGGACGCGCTCGCAGGCGGCGCGCAGCGCGATCACCTCCGGCACCGAGGTCACCATGGGGAACATGATGGAGAGCGGCCCGCCCGCCGCGGCGGCGCGGTAGAGGGCGCGGAGCTGCGGCTCCATCAGGTCGGGGCGGCGCAGCAGCAGCCGGGCGCCGCGGACGCCGAGGAAGGGGTTCGCCTCCACCGGCAGGCGCAGATGCGGCACCTGCTTGTCGCCGCCGATATCGAGGGCGCGGACGATCAGCGGCCGGCCCTGCAGCGCCTCCAGCATGGCGCGGTAGATGGCGTACTGGTCCGCCTCGTCCGGCGTGTCGCCGCGCTCGAGGAAGAGGAACTCGGTCCGCATCAGCCCGACGCCCTCGGCCCCCTGGGCGAGGGCGAAGCCGGCCTGGTCCGGCGTGTTGATATTGGCCGCGATTTCGGTGCGGTGGCCGTCGCGCGTCACCGCCGGCTCGGCCCGCAGCGCCGCCTCGCGCGCCCTCTGCTCCGCCTGCGCCGCGAGGAGGGCGCGGGCCGAGGCGAGATCCGCCTCGCCGGGCGAGAGGTGCAGCCGCCCGGCGCCGCCATCCAGCACCGCCTCGGTGCCCGGCGGCAGATCGAGCAGCGCGGCGCCGCCCGCCACCATGGCCGGCAGGCCGAGGGTGCGGGCGAGGATCGCGGTGTGCGAGGTCGGGCCGCCCGCCGCCGTCGCCAGGCCGACCACCCGCTTCGGGTCGAGCCCGGCGGTGTCGGAGGGCGCCAGATCCTCGGCGACGAGGATCACCGGCCCCTCCGGCAGGGAGGCCAGGGAGCCGCCAGTCAGGGTCGGGTCGATCTGCGCCAGCACCCGGCGGCCGACATCGCGCAGATCGGCGGCGCGGCCGGCCAGCACCGGATTGCCGAGCGCGGCGAGGCTGCCCGCCACCCGCTCCACCGCCTGGTGCCAGGACCAGGCGAGGCCATGGCCTTCCACCATGAGCTGGCAGGTGCGGGTGATCAGGTCGGGGTCGTCCAGCAGCCCGGCATGGGCGCGGAAGATGGCCGCCTCGCCGGGACCGAGGCGACGGGCGGTGTCGTCCTCCAGCGCCTTGAGCTGGGCGCGCGTGGCGCGGATCGCCGCCTCCAGCCGGGCGCCGCCCTCGGCCAGCGGCAACGGCGTGTCGGGGATCGCCGCCTCGGCCTGGGTCAGCACGTGCACGCGGCCGATGGCGAGGCCGGGGCTGGCGCCGATGCCGGCCAGGGCGAGGAGCTGGCCGGCCGGCTCCCAGCCGCGCGCCGGCGCGGCGGCGCGCTGGGCGGCGAGCGCCGCATCCGCCTTCTCCTGCGCGCTGAGGCCGGTGATGGTGGCGCGCAGCCGGGCCAGCGCGGCGGCGGCGTCGCGCCCTTCGGCCGAGACGGTGATGCGGTCGCCGGGCCGGAGGCCAAGCTGCAGCAGCCCGACCAGCGCCGTCGCCTCCGCCGCCTGCTCGCCATGCCGCACCTGCACGCGGCAGCCGGTGGCGCGCGCCGCCTCGACCCAGCGGGTGGCGGGGCGGGCATGCAGCCCGGCCGGGTAGTCCACCACCCAGTCGAAGCGCTCGGCGAGGTCCCGGGCCGGGGCGGCCTGCGGCGCCGCGGCCGGCTCGGTGCCGAGGGCGGCGATGATCGCCTCCGGGTCGTCGGTGGTGAAAAGGGATTGCAGCGCCGCCGGGTCGTTCAGCAGGCGGGTTAGGCGGCGGAGGATGGCGATGTGCTCGTCCGAGGCGGCGGCGATGCCGATGACGAGATGCGCCACCTGTCCGGGATTCCATGCGATGCCGTCGCGGATCTGCAGGATGGCGAGGCCGTTGCGGCGGACCAGGCCGCGGTCCTCGCCCAGGCCGTGCGGGATGGCGACGCCATGGCCGAGGAAGGTGTTCGCCGCCTGCTCGCGCCGCGCCATGCTGGCGGCATAGGCAGGGTCGACGCAGCCGGCGGCGGCGAGGAGCTGCCCCGCCTCCGCGATGGCGGCGGATTTGTCGGCCGGACGGGCATTGAGCCGGACGAGCTCGCGGGCGATCGGCATGGAGGCGGCTGAGGCCATGGGGACGTTCCTGCCTGGCTTGTTGCAGCCAATGAAAACGTTCTCAGTCATCTTGTCAAAGAATTTCGCTGGTCATAGTTGGGAACGGGCTTGAGGCCAAGAAAAGGCTGGGGTTATCTAGGGATCAGATGGTGAAACCGATCTCACAGCCCCTTCCGTCCCGCCGGCGGTTCCGCAGTCCGCCGCGCCCCGTTACGGGGGGCAACGCGCGGGGACGCGCCGCGTGACGGCGAGCATCAAGGATGTCGCCCGCGCCGCCGGCGTCTCCCCGGCCACCGTCTCGCGCGCCCTCGGCAAGGGGCCGGTCAGCGCGGCGCTGCGGGCCCAGGTGCTGGAGGCGGTGCGCGCCACCGGCTACCGGCCGAATCTCGCCGCCCGCCGGCTGCGCTCGCAGGAGAGCGGCACCATCGGCTTGGTCGTCGCCGATATCGGCAACCCCTTTTTCACTGGCCTCGCCCGGGCGGTGGAGGAGGCCGCCTACCAGGCCGGGCTGCGCGTCATCCTCTGCAACACCGGCGAGGACCCGGCGCGCGAGGCGATCTATCTCCGCCTGATGCAGGAGGAGCGGGTCACCGGCGTGATCCTGGCGCCGACCCGCGTCACTGCCGAGCGGCTGGCGACGGAGCGGCCGGAGGTGCCGGTGGTGCTGATCGACCGCGCCGGGCCGCCCGGGCTCTTCGACAGCGTGCTGCTCGACAACCACGCCGCCAGCGCCATGCTGGTCGACCATCTGGTGGCGCAGGGCTATCGCCGCATCGCCGGCCTGTTCGGCCGGACCAGCGGCACCGGCATCGAGCGCGCCGAGGGCTACCGGGCCGCCATGGCGCGGCATGGCCTGCCGGTGCGGGAGCGCTTCGTGCTGCCGCAGGTGGCGGCGGCCGAGCAGGGCTTCGCCGCACTGCGGGAGGAGGGGCCGTTGCCGGAGGCGGTGATGGTCAGCAATTCCCTGCTGCTGATGGGCGTGCTGCGCGCGACCCGCGCGGCGGGGCTGCGCATCCCGGCCGACCTGGCCCTGGCCGGCTTCGACAACGAGGACTGGACCGGGCTGGTGGAGCCCAGCCTGACGGTCATCGAGCAGCCCCTGGCCGAGATCGGGCGGATGGCGATGGCGCTGCTCTTCGAGCGGCTGCGCACGCCCGGGGCGCCGGTCCGCAAGGTGATGCTGAGCGGGTGTTGCGTGCTGCGCGGCTCCACCGCCCGCCGCGGCGGGGCGGCCGGATAGGGCTCGGCAGCCACCGGCTGTGGGAAACGGCCCGGTGCCTTCGCCGGCGGCGTGACGCGCGGCGGGCAACAACCGCCGGTGTGTGGCGTTTCCTGCAATGGGACACCACGAACGGGAGGTGCCGATGCCTGATCCGCACCAGACGCCGAGCCTGCCTCAACCGGCCGCAGCGCCGTCCTCGATGTCGGCGGCCTCGGCCCGGCCGCCAGCGGACGGCCCGGATATCCCGCCGACCGGCGAGATGATCACCGATACCTGGGCCGAGACCGCCGATGCCGCGGGCGAGGTGCGGGCGAACCGCGAGATGCCGGAGCCCGACAGCCTCGGCGGCTGAGGGATGGGGTAGGCGATCCGGCGGATCGCGCCCACCCGTTGATCCCGCGCGGACCGGCCTCGTCGGCCCGATATGATCCATGCTGGCCGATTGACCCTCTGGCCGGTCCGCCTGACCATGCCCGGAACACAGGCCCCTAGCACAGGCAAGGTCCTCGTCATGACCAAATCCCGGCGCATTCCGGCGACGGAATTCGCCGCCTTGGCCTGCGGCCGCGCGGCGGCGGGCAAATCCGCAGGCCGGCGACTCGCCTTCGTCCTGACCCTGCTGCCGCTGCTGGCCGGTTGCGGCAGCGGTGGCGGCTGCACGGCGCGGCTGGCCAACGCCTCGAGCCAGGCGATCGAACAATTCTACCTGGCGCCGATGGGCGCTCCTGGCTGGGGTCCGGACCAGCTCGCCCCGGCCACCCTCGCCCCCGGCGCCAGCCTGCCGGTGCGCTTCACCGGCGAGGGCCGCTTCGGCCTGCGCGTCGTCTGGATGGATGGCCGGGCGATCGAGATGCATGACCTCGCGGCCTGCCGCATCTCCCGCGTCACGGTGAGCGACGGGGCCATGCAGGCGGAATAGGCGGCGTCCGGGGCGGATGCCGCGCCGCCGCCTTCACCGCCCTGCCACGGCAGGATGCGACGGTCCTCGGGCCAAGGGGCGCCGGGATCCCCGCAAAGCCGCTTTTTCGAGTGGAAACACTCGAACGGGACCTGCTCTAGGCCGCGGCAGCGGGCAGGCGCTGCGGCAGCACGGCCCGCAGGGCCTGCACCAGCTCGGCGATCATGGCGTCGGTGTGGAAGGGCGTGGCGCAGAGCCGCAGGCGCTCGGTGCCGCGCGGCACGGTTGGATAGTTGATCGGCGTGGCGTAGAGTCCGTGCTCCTCCAGCAGCCGGCGTGCCACCTCGCGGCAGAGTGCCGCCTCGCCCACCATGACCGGGACGATATGGCTCGGCCCCGGGATGCGCGGCAGGCCGGCGGCGTCGAGCGCCGCCTTCAGCGCCGCGGCGCGCTCGGCCAGGGCCGCGCGCCGGGCGGGGTCGCTCCGCAGCGTGCGGACGCTGGCCAGCGCGGCGGCGGCGACGGCCGGCGGCAGGGCGGTGGTGAAGATCAGCCCGCCGGCGACGCTGCGGATGAAGTCGACCAGCTCGGCCTCGCCCGCGACATAGCCGCCGAAGACGCCGAAGCCCTTGGCCAGCGTGCCCTCGATCAGGTCGACCCGCGCCGCGACGCCGTCGCGCTCGCTGATGCCGCCGCCGCCGGCGCCGTAGAGGCCGACGGCATGCACCTCGTCCAGATAGGTGATGGCGCCGTGGCGCTCGGCGAGGTCGCAGATGGCGCCGATCGGGGCGATGTCGCCATCCATGGAATAGACGCTCTCGAAGGCGACGAGCTTCGGCACCCCGGCCGGCGCGGCGGCGAGCTTGGCTTCCAGATCGGCGAGGTCGTTGTGCTGCCAGATGACGCGGGTCGCGCCCTTGGCGTGGCGCATGCCGGCGATCATCGAGGCGTGGTTCTTAGCGTCGGAGAAGACCCAGAAGCCGGGCAGCGCCTCCAGCACCGCCGAGATCGCGGCGTCGTTGGCGATGTAGCCGGAGCCGAAGAGCAGGGCGCCGGACTTGCCGTGCAGCGCGGCGAGCTCGGCCTCCAGCGCCGCATGCAGCGGCGAGGTGCCGGAGATGTTGCGGGTGCCGCCGGCGCCGGCGCCGTGCTCGGCGGCGGCGCGGGACGCCGCCTCGCGCACCGCCGGGTGGTTGCCCATGCCGAGATAATCGTTGGAGGACCAGACCGTCACCTCGCGCGGCCCCTGCGCGCTGTGCCAGCGATAGACCGGGAAGCGGCCCGAAAGCTTCTCGAGCTGGGCGAATTCGCGGTAGCGGCCTTCCCGGCGCATGGCGCCGAGCCTGTCGCGGCAATGGGCAAGGAGGGCGGCACGGGTCTGCATGGCGGGGCGGTGTGTAGCACTCCGCCGGCCGCGGCGAAGCGCCGTTTCCGACCTGAAGCCGATGAAACGATTGCAATCCAGCACTGCGGCGGGCGCGCGGGGCGCCGGGAATTGCCGGCCAGTCCTGGCACGCGCATGCTCCGGCGGTCCCGATGCCGAACGGCGCGATCGGGCCGAGGAGACGGACTGATGCGCATCGTCGGCCCCGCCGGCTGCATTCCATCGGAGGCGCGGCGCCATGGCTGAGCCCCTGCATCCCAGGCTGCGGGCGTTGCTCGCCGATGACTGGGCCGCCGTCGATCCGGAGCTGCCCGGGCTGCTGCACCTGCTCTTCAGTCGCAGCGCCGGCGAGGACTGGCACAAGGCCGGCACCTTCAAGGACCATCTGCTCGGCGTCTGCCGCACGCTGACGCTCTGGGACCAGCCGCGCGAGGTGCGGCTGCTCGGCCTGTTCCACAGCGTCTATTCCAACGAATACGTCGACCTGAAGCTCTTCGACGGCGCCGGCAACCGTGCCGAGCTGGCTGAGGCGCTCGGCGCGGAGGCGGAGCGACTGATCCACCTGTTCTGCACCATGCCCCGCAGCCTCTTCACCCGGCGGCTGCTCGCGGCCGAGGCGCTGCCGGAGGAGGGGATGGCGCTGGAGCGCGACGGGGCGCCGCCGGTCATCCTCTCCGGGCGCGACGTCGCGGTCTTCGCCATCGCCACGATCGCCGATATCGCCGAGCAGTGGCATTCCTGGCAGGACGAGATCTTCGCCGGCTTTCCCGCGGCGAAGCCGCGGCCGATCCGGGAGAATTGGGCGGCCTCGCTCTGGCCGGGGCCCCTGAAGCCGACCGCGACGGCGCTTTCGCTGCTTTCGCGTCTCGCTCGCCTGCTTTCCGACCTGCCCGAGGACTGGGGATTGCCGGTGCCGCCGGTCTTCGCCCGCTGCACGGCGGTGCTGGAGCCGGAGGAGGAGATGGCGGCCGTCACCCTCTACTGGCAGGCGGTGACGCGCGGACTGCCCATGGCCGGGCTCGGCCCGACCCACCGGGCGCTCTCGGCCTGCATCCAGCACAACCCGCATGTCGGCGAGCCGCGGCTGATGCTGGCGCAGCTCGGCCTGCTCGCCGGGGATTGGGACATGGCGGAAGGCCATGCCCGGGCCGGGCTCGTCCTGCTGCAGGATTGGGGCGTCGCCTGGGACAAGCGCATCGCCTGGTCCGGCTGGGTGGCCTGGGCGCGGATCCTGCTGCAATCGGCCGAGGCGCGCCGCTGGCCGGAAACGCTGGGCGGGCTGAACGGGCTCGGGCTGGTCACCGCCTGAGCCTAGTCCCGTCCTGTTACGGGCATGCAACAGGCGGGACCATTCAGGTCGAACTCAGAATGAAAATGCGGGAGCCCGTCTCCGTTCCGTGATAGGAACATCCGCTGGTCGTGCCGCGGCCAGCCGGGAGAGGCTCCGTGTCGGGATGCAGCAGAGGGATGGCGATGGCGGTGGTGGCGCTCGGCGCCGGCGCGGCCACGGCGCAGCCGGTCGAGGGCCTCTATCTCGGCGCCGGGATCGCCGCCAATTTCCATGAAAGCGCCGGGCCGCAGGCGATGCGGCTGCACACGGAGACCGGCCCGGCCGGCCTGCTCAGCCTTGGCTGGGGGTCCGGCAACGGCCTCCGGCTGGAGGTCGAGGGCAGCTACCGGGAGAACGGCATCGCCCGGCCCGCCAGCGGCACGGTCTCGACCTATGGCGGCATGGCCAATCTCTATATCGGCACGGAGCGTGCCCTCGGCGGCCAGCCGCTGCAGCCCTATCTCGGCGCCGGGCTCGGCATCGCCTGGACGGAGTTCCATCAGGTCGGCGCCGCCGTGACCCCGCTCGGGCCAGGGCCGGGCCGGCGCGTCTTCGACGATGTCGATGGCCGCCTGGCCTTCCAGGCGATCGCCGGCATGGCCCTGCCGATCCTGGCCCTGCCCGGCCTCGCCCTGGCCACCGAATACCGCTTCCTCGGCACGGCCGGCGACGCGCGGATCGAGGGCCGGGCCGAGGGGGCCGGCGGCCAGCTGCTCAGCCAGGGCACGGGTCAGTTCGCCAACCGCAACCACACGCTGCTGATCGGCCTGCGCTACGCCTTCGGCCGGTCGGCGGCCGAGGCGGCCGGGCCGCAGGAGGCGGCGACCGCGCCGGAGCCGGTGCGGCTCTACCTGGTGCATTTCGACTGGGACCGCAGCGAGCTCAGCGACCGCAGCCGCCGCATCCTGGCCGAGGCGGCGCGGCAGGGCGGCCCCTATCGCCTCGCCCGCATCGCGGTGCGGGGCAGCGCGGACCGGGCGGCGACGCCGGAGGCGCGGGAGCGCCTGATGCGGCAGCGGCTCGAGGCGGTCTGCACCGAGCTCGAGCGCCTGGGGGTCGGGCGCGAGGAGATCGCGGTCACCGGCCCCGGCGCGACGCAACCCGCCGCGACGTCGGACGGGCCGCGGCGGCGCATCGAGATCCTGCCGCAATAGAGGGCCGCGACGGGGACAGGTCCGCGCGGCGGCGGGCCGCGCCAGGGCGTGGCCTGTTGCGGGGCCGGGACGGGCACTCTTTCCTGCGCGCCCCGGGACCGGCATGGTGCGCCGATGATGCCGGCCCGAGATGGCCGGTCCCGGGCCGGCCGGATCCCAGCCGGCCCGGCCTGTCGAAAGATGAGGGAAACCGTCCATGCTTCGCCTGCCGCGCCGTGCCGCGCTGCTCTCGCCGCTCGCTCTGCCCTTCCTCGCGCCCGGCGCCGCCCGGGCGCAGGACTGGCGGCCGAGCCAGCCCATCCGCATCGTCGTGCCGGCGGCGCCCGGCGGCACCGCCGATATCAGCGCCCGGCTGCTC
The DNA here is from genome assembly GCF_013112485.1 of Roseicella sp. DB1501. Classification (GTDB taxonomy): domain Bacteria; phylum Pseudomonadota; class Alphaproteobacteria; order Acetobacterales; family Acetobacteraceae; genus Paracraurococcus. The sequence goes on along the minus strand of NZ_JABFHG010000006.1, from coordinate 364,111 downwards.
GCACCCTATCTGCAGGCGCATTACGGGCAGAACTGCGTGGTCGAGAACCGCTCCGGCGCCGGCGGCGTGATCGGCACCGCCGAGGTGGTGCGGGCGGCGCCCGACGGGCTGACCCTGCTGCTTGGCAATATCGGGCCGCAGGCGATCGGCCTCTCGCTCTTCCGCAACCTGCCCTATGGGCGCGACGCGCTGCTGCCGGTCTGCGGCACCGTGCGCGGGCCGAACGTGCTCGTCGTGCATCCCTCGATTCCGGCCAATACCCTGCCGGAGCTTGTCGCCCATCTGCGGAAGAATCCCGGCAAGCTGAGCTACGGCTCGCCCGGCGTCGGGCAGAGCCCGCATCTCACCGGCGTCTGGTTCAACCAGGCGACGGGGACGGAGGCGATCCACGTGCCCTTCCGTGGCGCCGGCCCGGCGGCGATGGAGCTGGTCGCCGGCAACATCCAGTACATGTGGGACAACCTGACCAGCGGCATCACCCAGATCCGCGCCGGCCGGGTCCGCGCGCTGGCGGTGAGCAGCGCCGACCGCAACCACCAGCTTCCCGACATCCCCGCGGCGCGGGAGACGATGCCGGAGCTGGCGAGCTTCGACGTCAACACCTGGTTCGGCATCTTCCTGCCGGCGGCGACGCCGCGACCGGTGGCGGAGAGCCTGAACGCCGCGATGAAGAGCTGGCACGAAACCGAGGAGGTGAAGGCGCGCTGGCGCGAGATGGGCGGCGTCTCGCTCTACGGCACCACCGACCAGTTCGCCGCCTTCGTCAACGGCGAGATCGAGAAATGGGGCGTGGTGATCCGCAAGGAGGGGCTGCAGCTGGAGGTCGGATGATGCGCCGCCGCCTCTCGCTTGCCGCGCCGGCGCTGCTGCTCGCCGCGCCGGCGCGGGCGCAGGGCTGGCGACCGGCGCAGCAGGTGCGGATCATCGTGCCGGCGGCGGCCGGCGGCACCACGGACATCATGGGGCGGTTCTGCGCACAGCACCTGCAGGCGCGCTGGGGCCTGCCCGTGGTGGTGGAGAACCGCGCCGGCGCGGGCGGCACCATCGGCACGCTCGAGGCGGTGCGGTCGAAGCCGGACGGCACCACGCTGCTCTCGGGCAATATCGGGCCGCAGGCCATCGCCTATTCGCTGTTCCGCGATCTGCCCTACAGGCCCGAGCAGCTGCTGCCGGTCGCCGGGCAGATCCGCGGGCCGAACGTGCTGGTGGTGAATGCCGACAGGCCGGTGCGCAACATGGCCGAGTTCGCCGCCTGGCTGCGGGCCGAGCCGGGCCGCGTCAGCTACGCCTCCACCGGCGTCGGGCAATCGACGCATCTGACGCCGGTCTGGCTGCTGCAGCTGCTGAAGGCGCAGGCGATCCATGTGCCCTTCCGCGGCTCGGCGCCGGCGCAGACCGAGCTGCTGGCCGGCAATATCGGCTTCCTGGTCGACAACCTCACCGGCGTGATCGAGCATATCCGCAGCGGCCGGGTGCGGGCGCTCGCGGTGACCAGCGCCGAGCGCAATGCGCAGCTTCCGGATGTGCCGGCGGTGCGGGAGACGATGCCGGAGCTGGCCCGGTTCGAGGTGAACACCTGGTTCGGGCTGTTCGCGCCGGCCGGCCTGCCGCCCGCGATCGTGCAGGCTGTGAACGGCGAGATCAACGCCATGCTCGAGGAGCCGGAGATGCAGCAGCGCTTCGCCCAGCTCGGCGGCGTGCCGCTGCGCCTCTCGCCGGAGGAGTTCGCCACCTGGGTCCGCAGCGAGACGGAGAAATGGCGCGGCGTGATCCGCGCCGAGGGGCTGCAGCTCGATCTTGGATGATCCACGGTATGCGAGCTTCGTCGCCTGACGGCCCGGCATTGACGGGGCGCCGGGCGCCCCGCAGCCTGTCGGTCGGATGATCCTCTCGCCTCTCTGGCTGCCGGTGACCCTGGCCGCCGCGCTGTTCCAGACCTGGCGCACCGCCATGCAGCAGAAGCTGCGCGGTCAGCTTTCGGTCAATGCCGCGGCGGTGGTGCGCTACCTCTACGGCGTGCCGGTCGGCGCCCTGCTGCTGCTGCTCTATCTGCTCGCCTTCGGCGGCGCGCTGCCGCCGGTCTCCGGCATCTTCCTGCTGCTCGCCGCGGCCGGCGGGCTCGGCCAGATCCTCGGCACCAACCTGCTCATCATGTCCTTCGGCTTCCGCGGCTTCGCCGTCGGCACCGCCTATGCGAAGACCGAGGCGGTGCAGGGCGCGATCCTGGCGCTGCTGCTGCTCGGCGAGCGCATCTCGCCGCTCGCCTGGTGCGGCATCGGCGTCGGGGTCGCTGGCGTGCTGTGGCTCTCCCTCGCCGGCAAGGGGCGCAACTTCGGCGAGGTGCTGCGGGCGACGGTGCAGCCCGCGGCGCTCTGCGGCCTTTCCTCCGGCTTCTTCTTCGCGCTCACCAGCGTGCTCATCAAGGCGGCGAACCAGGCGCTGCCGGGCGAGGACCCGATCCTGCGCGCGCTGGTGACATTGGTGACGGCGAATATCCTGCAGACCATCATGCAGGGCGGCTGGCTGCTGGCGCGGGAACCGGATCAGGCGCGGGCCGTCTTCACCACCTGGCGCAGCAGCGCCCAGGTCGGCGCACTCTCCGCCTGCGGCTCGGCCTGCTGGTTCACCGCCTTCGCGCTGGCGCCGGTGGCGATGGTGCGCGCGGTCGGGCAGGTGGAGATCGTCTTCACGCTGCTCTTCGGCCGCTTCTACCTGAAGGAGCGACCCGCCGCGGCCGAGATCCTCGGCGTCGTCGTGGTGATGCTGGGCGTCGTCCTGGTGCTGCTCGGGCGGTAGCCTGGCGCGTGAAGCGCGGGCGCCCGGTGTTGCGGCCGCGTGTCGCATCCTGGCTGATCCTTCATGACGTCTCCGTGCCGTCGCCAGATCAAGGCGCGCATGAATGGTGCCGGCAACGCGGCCTCCCATCCGTCGCCGCTGCCGCTCCGTCGAGGAGGATCGACCCATGCGCATCCCGAGGTTGACGATCGCCACCGTCCTGCTGCTCGCCGCCGGCCCCGCCTTCGCCGATGATACCGCCATACCCGGCCTCGGGCGCACTGGGCCGCAATGGCAGCGGTCGGAGGCCGACAATCCCGAGATGAAGCCCTACATGCAGGCGCAGCCGGCATCGGCCCAGGTGCCGGCGCCCGCCTCGGCTGCCTCGTCCACGCCCGCCGCGCCCATGGTGCCGGTCGATACGCGGCATGCGGTGTTGCAGGACGCGGAGCAGCTGCTGCGTCACGCCGAGGGCGAGATCGCCGCGCGCGACCGGCAGCAGGCGAGCCTCGACCTGCAACAGGCGCGGACCGCCCTGCAGAATGCGAGCGCGGCCGGCGATGCCATGCCGGCCTCGGCGATGCGGCACCTCATCGTCGCGCAGCGCGACCTGCATGGCGGACAGTTCCAGGCGGCGGTGCGCGCGACCGCCGGCGCCGAGCGCGCCATCGAGGCGGCGCGGTAGAGCGGATCGCGGCAGGGCGTGAACGCCCGGACGCGTGAATCCGCGCTGAAAACAAGGAACGACAGCGGAACAGCGCCTATTCTTGAACGCAATCCGCTGTAGCGCGCCGCCTGGGACGGCGGCCGCCTCAGCCCCGCGGCGGATCGACCGGCCGCGGCCGCCCGGCTTCGTCGAGCGCGACATAGGTGATGTCGGCCGAGGTCACCTTGATCCGCTCGCCCTGGCCGTGGCGCAGCACCCAGGCCTCGACATGCAGGGTGAGCGAGGTGCGGCCGACGCGCTTCAGGTCGCAGTAGCAGCAGACGATGTCGCCGACCTTGACCGGCTTGAGGAAGGTCATGTCGGTGGCGGTGACGGTGACCACGCGGCCACCCGCCCGGGCCGAGGCCGCGATGCCGCCGGCGATGTCCATCTGCGCCATGATCCAGCCGCCGAAGATGTCTCCGGCGGGGTTGGTGTCGGCTGGCATGGCGAGGGTGCGGATCTCGAGCTTCCCGTGCGGGCCCAAAGCCTCGGTAGGAGCCCCGGTAGGCCTCTCGCTGCCGGCCGCGGCGCTCATCCGGCGAAGAGCGCCTTGATCGCGGCCGGATCCACCGCCTCGACCGTCGCCGGCGACCAGCTCGGCTTGCCGTCCTTGTCGACCAGCACGCTGCGCACGCCCTCGCGGAAATCGGGATGCCGGTTCACCACGCTGCGCGTCAGCGCCAGCTCCATCTCCAGGCACTCGTCAAGTGTCGCATCGGCGCCGCGGCGGATGAGATCGAGCGAGACGCAGAGCGAGGTCGGCGACATCCGGCGCAGGATCGCCACCTGCTCGCGCGCCCAGTCGGTGCCCTCGGCCTCCAGCGCCGCGAGGATCTCCGGCACGCTGTCGCGGCCGAAGCAGCGGTCGATGGCGTCGCGATGCGGCGCGAAGCTCGCCGCGGGCGGCGCCTCGGCGAAGCGCTCGACCACTGCGGCGTCGCCGGCCAACAGCGCCTCGCGCAGCGTCGGCAGCTTCGCCTTCGGCACGTAATGCGTGGCGAGACCGGCATGCACCGCATCCGCGCCGCGCAGGCGCGCGCCGGTCAGGGCCAGCCAAGTGCCGACCGCGCCCGGCAGGCGTGGCAGGATGTAGGAGGAGCCGACATCGGGGAAGAGGGCGATCGCCGTCTCCGGCATGGCGAGCAACGCGCTCTCAGTGACGACAATGGGCCTGCCATGCGCCGAGACGCCGATGCCGCCGCCCATGCAGACGCCGTCGATCAGCGACACCCAGGGCTTGCCGAAGGTGGCGATGCCGCGATTTACGGCATATTCCTCGGCGAAGAAGGATTCGATCGCCGCGGTGTCGCCCTCAATGGCGAGCTGCCGGATGCGCCGCACGTCGCCGCCGGCGCAGAAGGCCTTGCCGCCCGCGCCCTCGAGCACCACGAGGCGCACGGCCGCGTCGTCCTTCCAGGCATCGATCGCGCTCTGGAAGCCGCGGATCATCGCCAAGTCGAGGGCGTTGAGGGTCTTCGGCCGGTTCATCAGGAGGGTGCCGGCGGCGCCCTCGCGGCGGGCCAGGATGGTCGGCTCGGTGGTCTCGCTCACGCGGCGCTCCTTGGATATCGTCCCGCGACATCGCCAGCGGCGGAGCGAAGGAATCCGGAGAAGCTTCCACCGTGGCGCGTCCTGGCTGGAGCGGGACTAGATCCCGGCACCCGCGCCCGCCCGGTGCCTGCTCTAGCCTCTTGCCCTCGGGCCGGCAACCAGCCGGCGCCCCGCACCGGCTGGTCCCGCGAGGGCCCGGAGGGTATCGCTATCGCCGGGCGAAGAGCCCGACCGCGATGGCAGTCAGGGCCGCCCCGACCAAGCCCTTCTTCGCCGACTGGCTGCGCAGCAGCGGCATCACCATGGCGGCGCGCGCCGTGGTGTCGCCGACCTGGCGCAACGCGTCATCGCGCACCCGCAGCGCCTCGAGGGCCACCGGATCCTGGGCATGCCGTGCCGCGAGCCAGCCGAGGATGGCAGCGAGCACCAGATCGACCCCGCCCACGATCAGTGCGGCGATCGCCGGATCCCGCCCACGCGCCAGCCAGATCAGCCCTGCGATGTGCAGCATGATCACCAGCATCACGGCGAAGACGGCCGCGGCCGCGCCGAGGCCAGCCTGGATGGCATAGCCCCGGCCGGTCCGCTTCCAGCGCAGCGCCTCCGCCTGGGCAGCCAGGCGGAGCAGTTGAAACATGCGCATCCGCGGCCGCCTCCCGGGTCAGTGGCGCTCGCGCGGGTAGACGTAGGTATTGCCGCCCATCAGCCTGCCGATGAGGTAGCCCGCCGCCGCGGCGATGACGACGGCAGTGAGCGGCCGCTCGCGCACCGTCTCGGAGATGGCGTCCGCCTGGTCCTCGATGGTCTCGCGGGCGCGGTTGGCATAGCCCTGCACCTGATCGGCGGCGCCGGCCAGGGCCGGGGTGACGCGATCCTGCATCAGCCGCTCGACCTGCGCGCGCAGCTTCGCCAGCTCTTCCTTCGCGTCATCGTTGACGCGCTGCGCGGAGGCCTGGGCCTGGTCCTTCAGGTTGCGGGCGTCATTGGAGAAATCATTCGCGGCGCTCATGGCGTGCTCCTTCCGCAGGGGTAACTTGCCCAGGGAACGCCGCCGCGATGCGACTGGTTCCACCTTGCGTCGGACGGTCAGGGGGCGGTGTAAGAACGCCCCGCGAAGGACGCGGGTTGGGGATTCGCATGGACGTGCCTCTGCTGCGCTTCGAAGGTGTGCGCCGGCCGGCGCTCGGGCTGCACGGCATCGACCTCGCGGTGCCGCGCGGCGGCTGCACGGTGCTGCTCGGCCCGCAGGGCGCCGGCAAGACCGGCCTGCTGCGCCTGCTGGCCGGCCTGGCCTCGCCGGATGCCGGACGGATATGGCTTGAGGACGCGCTGCTCGATCGCCCGCCGCCGGGCTGGCGCGGCTTCGGCCTTTTCCAGCCGGTGGAGGCGCAGGCGCGGGGGCGCCGCGTCGAGCAGGTGGTGACCGACCTGGTGCTCGCCCTGCCGGCGGCGCAGCGCGCGGCGCAGGTGGCGCGGGCGATGACCCAGCTCGGCCTCGACGGCCAGGAGGCGACGCGGCTCGGCCAGCTCAACCCGGTGCAGCTCCGGCGGCTGGCCCTGGCGCGGGCCCTGGCGCCGCAACCGGCGGTCCTGCTGCTGGACGATCCCTTCGAGGGTCTCGACCAGGGGCTGCGGCACCGGCTGGCCCTGGAATGGCGGGGGTTGTTCCGCCGCCTCGGCCTGACGGTGGTGGTGGCGACGCGCGAGCCCGGCGAGGCGATGCTGCTCGCCGACCATCTCGCCGTGCTCGATGCCGGCGAGGTGGTGCAGGAGGGCACGCCGCAATCGGTCTATGAGGAGCCGGTCTCGGCCTTCGTCGCCTTCCTGCTCGGCGACAACAACCGCCTGTCCGGAACGGTGCTCGCCTTCGACGGCGAGGACTGCCAGGTGCGGCTCGATTGCGGCCCGGAGCTCTGGGCGCGGCGCGGCGACGCCGCCGGGCCGGGCAGTCGCTGCATCGTCGCGGTGCGGCCGGAGCGGGTGGCGGTGGCCGCGATGCGGGCCGAGGAGATGGGCGAGGGCGCGCTGCCGGCGGCGCTGCAGGACGTGATCTTCCTCGGCGACCATCTGCGGCTGCTGCTGGAGGTCGGGCGCGGCGGCGCGCTGGTGGCGAAGCGGCCGCCCGGCAGCCGGGTACCGCGCATCGGCGGCCCGGCCTCGGTCGCCTGGGACCCCTATGCGGCCTTCGCCTATCGGGCTTTGTGAAGGGGATCACTTGGCCAGGGGCCCTCGCGCCCTAATCTGCCTCTCACCCCGAGGGAGAGAGCCATGTCCGTGACCGCCCGTCGTCGCCACCTGCTGCTCGGTGGCGCCGCGCTCCTTGCCATGCCGCACCGCGTCTTCGCCCAGCCCGCCACGCCCGCGGCGCCGACCGGTCCCTTCAGCCTGCCGCCGCTGCCTTATGCGCTAGAGGCGAACGAGGCGGCGATCGACGCCCGCACCATGCAGATCCACCACGACCTGCACCATGCGGCCTATGTGAACAACCTCAATGCGGCGGTGAAGGATCACAGCGCCCTGCACGCCATGCCGATCGAGGCGATGCTGGCGAAGCTGCCGGAATTGCCCGAGGGCATCCGCACCGCCGTGCGCAACAATGGCGGCGGCCATGCCAACCACACGATGTTCTGGGGCATCATGGGCGGCAAGGGCGGCCAGCCGACGGGCGAGCTGATGCAGGCCATCACCCGCGACCTCGGCGGCTGGGACGCCTTCCGCGGCAATTTCGAGCGGGCGGCGAACACGCAGTTCGGCTCCGGCTGGGCCTTCGTCACCGTCACCCGCGACGGCAAGCTCGCGGTGGCGCAGAAGCCGAACCAGGACACGCCGCTGATGGAGGGCGGCCGCGTGCTGCTCGGCAACGATGTCTGGGAGCACGCCTATTACCTGCGCTACCAGAACCGCCGGCCGGAATACACCCGCGCCTGGTGGAACGTGGTGAACTGGGAAGCGGTGGCGCAGCGCTATGCCGCGGCGAAGGCCGGCACGCTGAAGGTGTAGCGGCGGGCCGCCGGGGAACCGGCCGGGGAGCGGCGGGTTGAGGCCGCTCCCCCGAAGCCGAGGTGCCCCGATGCCGCAGATCCGGCTGAAGCCGTTGCCGCAGCAGACCATCGTCATCACCGGCGCCAGCTCCGGCATCGGCCTCGCCACCGCCAGGCGGGCCGCCCAGGCCGGGGCCCGCGTCTTCCTCGTCTCCCGCAACGAGGAGGCGCTGCGGCGGATCGTCGAAGAATTGCGCGGCCGCGGCGGACAGGCGGACTTCGCCGTGGCCGATGTCGGCGACCAGGCGGCGCTGGAGGCGGCGGCGGAAAAGGCCCGGCAGGTCTTCGGCGGCTTCGATTCCTGGGTGAACGATGCCGGAACCTCGATCTATGGCGAGCTCGAGAAGACGCCGCTCGAGGACCAGCGCCGGCTCTTCGACACGAATTACTGGGGCGTGGTGCATGGCTCGCTGATCGCGGCGAAGGAATTGCGCCGCCATGGCGGCGCGCTGGTGAATGTCGGCAGCGTGCTGTCCGACCGGGCCATGATGCTGCAGGGCACCTACAGCGCCACCAAGCATGCGGTGCGCGCCTTCACCGAGGCGCTGCGCATGGAGCTGGAGCGCGACGGCGCGCCGGTCAGCGTGACCCTGATCAAGCCATCGGGCATCGAGACGGCCTTCCAGGAGCATGGCCGCAACCTGCTGGGCGCTCAGGGCATCCGCGTGCCGCCGCCGGCCTATGAGCCGCAGCTGGTGGCGCGGGCCATCCTGCATGCCTGCGAGCACCGCAAGCGGGAGATCGTGGTCGGCTTCGGCGGCCATGCGATCTCGCTGATGGGCAGCCTCTTCCCGCGCGCGACCGACCTGGTGATGGAGGCGGTCGGCTACCCCGCCCAGGTCAGCCGCAAGGCGCCGCGGCAGGAGCGGGCGGACAATCTCTACGCGCCGCGCGGGGACGGGACCGAGAAGAGCCTGACGCGGCCGGTGGCGCCGGTGCGCAAGACCAGCCTGTTCCTCGAGGCGCAGCTTCATCCGGGGATGACGGCGGCGGTGCTGGCCGGGCTCGGCGCCCTGGCCATCGGCGCCAGTGCCGGCGCCGCCCGCCGCGCCGGCGCCGGGCGAATGCCGCTTCCCCGCCGGCGGCGAACGGGTCTCTTCTAGAGCAGATCACGGGAGGGCGAGATCGCCCAGACGCGTGACTCTGCCCTGAAAACAACAGGCTGCAGCGGAGCAGCGTTCACTTTTGAACGCAATCCGCTGTGGATCCCCGGCTTGCGGCGGGCGGCGGCTGCGGGCAGGGTCGGGCGGCCGGACGCCGTCCCGGCCAAATCGCGGAGGACCCCATGCCAGCCAAGCCGGGCTTCGCCCATCCCGAGGCCATCGTCTCGACCGCCTGGCTCGCGGAGCACCTGCGCGATCCCGCGCTCCGCATCTTCGACTGCACGACCTATCTGCACTATGAGAGCGGCACCGGCCGGCCCTATCGCGCCGAGGCGGGCCGCGCCGATTACGAGGCGGCGCATATCCCTGGCTCGGCCTTCCTCGACCTGCAGGGCGAGCTCTCCGACACGGCGAGCCCGTTCAACTTCACCATGCCCGCGCCCGAGGATCTCGCCGCCCGCTTCGCCGCCCGCGGCATCGGCGAGGGCAAGCGCGTCATCCTCTACGCGCGCAAGAGCCCGCAATGGGCCACGCGGGTCTGGTGGATGCTGCGCGCCATCGGCTTCGACGAGGCGGCGATCCTCGACGGCGGCTTCGATGCCTGGAGCGCCGAGGGGCGGCCCACCGAATCCGGCGAGAGCCGCTACCCGGCCGTCAGCCTGACGGCGCGGCCACGGCCGGGCCTCTTCGTCGGCAAGGAGGCGGTGAAGGCGGCGATCGGCGATGCCGGCACCTGCACCATCAACGCCCTCTCCCCCGATCTGCACCGTGGCGAGAATGACCGCTACGGCCGGCCGGGCCGCATCCCCGGCAGCGTCAACGTGCCGGTCGCCGAGCTGCTCGAGCCGGGGCGGCTGACCTTGAAGCCGCCCGCCGAGGTGGCCGAGCGCTTCGCCGCCGTGGGCGCCGACCCGGGGAAGCGCATCCTGCTCTATTGCGGCGGCGGCATCGCGGCGACGCTCGATGCCTTCCTGCTGCACCAGCTCGGCTATCGCAACCTCGCGGTCTACGACGCCTCGATGAGCGAATGGGCGAAGGACCCCTCCCTGCCGATCGAGCGGGGATGACCGCGCCTGCCGGCCGGCCCCAAACCGGGGCCGGCCGGCGCCGCGTTCAGAACAGCAGTCCCTTCTTCAGCAGGCCGTGCACGCCCTTCTCGCCGTTCACCGTCTGCGTCACGTGGAAATCCACCGCGAGGCTGCAAAGCTGGTAGGCATCGGCCGCCGAGAGGTTGGCGCGGCTGACGATGAAGGCGATCATCTCGCGCAGCGCCTGCTTCATGGCGAGGTCGAGATCCTCGTGCATGCCCATGCTGATGTAATGCGTCGGCGTCTCGGCACGCGGATATGCCAGCAGCGGGTCCTTGGCGCCGCCGCCCTTCTCCAGGCTGAGGCGGAAATGCCCGGTGAGGCACATCTCGAGCGCGTTGATGCAGACCTCGCCATCGCCCTGCACGCCATGCCCGTCGCCGGCCGAGAAATTCGCCCCCTCCACGAAGACCGGCAGGAAGAGCGTGGCGCCGGCGCCGATCTCCTTGTTGTCGAGGTTGCCGCCATGCGCCCGCGGCTCCTTGGTGCTGATCGCGCCCCATTCCGGCGGCGGCGCCACGCCCATGACCCCGAAGAAGGGCGAGAGCGGCAGGGTGATGCCGGGGCCGACCGGCACCTTGCAGGTCATCGCCTCCCGGTCGACCGGGATGTGCAGCACGCGGGCATAGGGGAAGTCCTCGGGCAGCGTGCCGAAGAGCGGCCGGAAGCCGCAGAAGCCCCAGTCGGCGCCGAGGTCGATCCGCTCGATATCCACGCGCAGCACGTCGCCCGGCTCGGCGCCCTTCACCGCGACCGGTCCGGTGAGGATATGTGGCCCGAGCCGCGGCACGCCGCCGGCATGAATGGCAGCCAGCCGCTCCGGGATCGCCATGCCGCTGCCGGGCGGCGGCATCACCTCCTTCGCGCCGGAGACGCATTCCAGGATGACGAGATCGCCCGGCGCCACCTCCTGCACCGGGGCGAAGGAGGCGTCGAAGGCGCCCCAGCGGACATTGGCGATGGTCGGCTCGATGCGATGCGTCGCGGGCATGCGGCTCCCCCGGCTCGGATGGTTCCGCATGGAGCCAAGCCCGTGCCGGAGAGGCAAGGGGGCTTGTCGGACAGCGCCCGCATCCTCCGGGCCCAGAGGGGCTGCCACCGGGCCGCGCGGCGGTTTCGTGGGGCGTATTACAGCCAACCCTTGCGCTTGAAGTAGACGATCGGCAGCACGGCGGAACCGATCATCAGCCCCACGACCAGGGGGTAGCCGAACTCCCAATGCAGTTCCGGCATCGTCTCGAAATTCATGCCGTAGATGCTGGCGATCAGCGTCGGCGGCATCAGCGCGACGCTCGCCACGGTGAAGGTCTTGATGATGGCGTTCTGCTCGACATTGATGATGCCGAGGACGGCATCGAGCAGGAAATTGGCCTTGCTGTTGAGGAAATTCGCGTGCTCGACGAGGGAGCGCACGTCGCGCACCAGGGTCTTGATCAGCCCCTGATTCTCCTTGCGCACCGCGGTCGCCTTCTCGGCCGTCAGAAAGGTCAGGATGCGCGAGAGGCCGAGCAGCGTCTCGCTCGCCCGCGTGGTGACCTCGCCGACCTGGCCGAGGGTGATCAGCGCGTCCTTCAGGTCGGCATCCTTGGTCGTTGCCTTCACCTTGGCGCGGGCCGAGCGGAAGGCGGCCTGGCTGGCGCGGTCCATGTCGGAGGCGATGCGCTCGAGGATATCGGCCAGGCGGTCGACGATCTGCTCGAACAGATGCAGCATCACCCCGTCCGGCGAGTTCAGCAGGGCGACCGGGGTGCGGTGGCAGCGCGCGGCGAAGACCGCCACCGCCCGCGGCGTCGCGTAGCGCACGGTGATCAGCGCGCTGTTCGCCAGCACGAAGGTGATGGCGGTCGAGCCCATCTCCCCGCCCTCGATCCCGTAGAGGAAGGGCGCGGTGAGGAAGAGGGCGTCGTCCTCGCGGTAGAGGCGGGAGGAGCTCTCGATCTCCTGCATCTCCTCGCGCGTCGGGATCTCGAGGCGCAGCGCCTCCTGCACCTGCCGCTCCTCCTCCGGCGTCGGGGTGAGCAGGTCGATCCAGACCGCCCGGCGGAGCGCCTCCGGCTCCTGCGGTCCCTCGCGCACCAGGAGATGGCCGTTCTCGACGGTGTAGGTGGTCAGCATCCGGCAGTCCCCCGGGTCGGAACGGGTCTGGCGCATCCGGCACCGCCCGCCATGCCCTCGGCATCGCGGCCTGCGCCAGATCGCTGTTTTCGGAGCAGAGTCTCGCCTTCCGGCCTCTCCGGCCGTCTGCGATGTGCTCTAGCCGCAGCGGCCAGACAAGTCACCCCTGGGGCAAGTCACCCTGGGGCAAGTCACCCCTGGCCTGGCGCTTGCTCCCATCCCGGCCGATCACCCCCTCCGGCCGAGAGGTAACCAGGGATGCGACGTCTCTTGCCGCTTTTTGCGGCAATCCTCTGCCTCGCCCTCGCCCAGATGGGGCCTGCCGCGGCGGGACGCTGGCCGGCGCGCCCGATCCGCATCGTCGTCGTCTTCCCGCCCGGCGGCGCCTCCGACATCGCGGCCCGGGTCCTCGCGGAGGCCTTGGGGCCGAAGCTCGGCCAGCGCGTGGTGGTGGACAACAAGCCCGGAGCGGGCGGCACGCTGGCGGCGCTGCATGTCGCGCAGCAGCCCCCCGACGGCTACACGCTTATGCTGAGCAACACGGCGCCGATCGTCACCTCGCCGCCGCTCTACAGCCGGCCGGGCTACGATCCGCAGGCCTCCTTCACCCATATCGCCTATATCGGCGCGACGCCGATAGTGGTGGTCAGCAACCTCGCGGTCCCGGCGCAGGACCTACGGGGGCTGCTGGCCTGGATGAAGGCGCAGCCCGTCCCAGTGACCTACGGCACCTCCGGCGCCGGCTCGGTCGGGCATGTGGTCGGCACCATGGTCTCGCAGCAGACGGGGATCCCGCTGAACCACGCGCCCTATCGCGGCTCGCAGCCCATGCAGGCCGATCTCCTGGGCGGCTCCATCCTCCTTTCCTTCGACACGCTGCCGGAGAATGTCGAGACTATCCGCGGCGGCCGGCTGCGCGCCTATGCCGTGACGGCGCCCGCGCGGGTGCCGAGCGTGCCCGAGGTGCCGACGGTAAGCGAGGCGGGGCTGCCCGGCCTGCTGGCGCAGAACTGGCTCGGCCTCTCCGCGCCGGCGCATCTCCCGGTGCCGGTCACCGAGCGCCTGCATGCCGAGCTGACGGCGGCGATGCAGCAGCCCGCCATCCGTGACAGGCTGGCGACAGTCGGCATCGTCCCGGGCGAGATGAGCCAGGTGGCGTTCACCCGCTTCGTCGGCGAGCAGATCGACAGCGTGGGCGGCATGGTGAAGGCCATGGGCATCCGCAACGACTGACCGCGGCGCCGGCCGCCGCGACGCCGCAAGGAGGGACCATGGAGGAGGACGACGTCCTGCGCCGCGCCATCGCCCTCTCGGCCGAGGCCGCGGCGAGGCCGGGCAGCGAGCCCTTCGGCGCCGTGGTGGTGCGCGACGGGCAGGTGGTGGGCGAGGGGTTCAACCGCTCGCGCGGCCGGCTCGACCCCACCTCGCATGGCGAGACCGAGGCGATCCGCGACGCCTGCGCCCGGCTCGGCACGCTCGACCTCTCCGGCTGCGTGCTGTTCTCCTCCTGCGAGCCCTGCGCCCTCTGCGTCGCGGCGATGGAGATCGCCGGCATCGCCCGCGTCGTCTATGCCGCCTCCCTCGCCGACAGCGCCCGGGTCCTCGCCGCCGTGCCGGCCGGGCTGCGGCGGCGCGGCGATGTGGCGGCGCTGCGCCGGGAGGCCGGGGCGCCGATCGGCCAGGGACGCATGCCGGCGCGGCAGGCGCTGGTCGCCGAGGCGATCACGGTGCTGGAGGGCTGGGCCGCCGCGCCGTCTTGATCGCCGCCGGGGGCGGTGCTGTCCTGCCCCGAAAGGGAGGGGCCGCCCGATGCAGACACGCCAGGTGGAGACGGGGCCCGGCCTCGTCTTCGATGTCTCGGTGGCCGGCGATCCGGCCGCGCCGCTCGTGCTGCTGCTGCACGGCTTCGCCGTCTCCCGCCATCTCTACGATGCGCAACTGCCCGCGCTGGCCGCGGCGGGCTGTTTCGCCGCGGCGCCCAACCAGCGCGGCTACTCGGCCGGGGCGCGACCCGACCCGGCGGATGTGGCGCAATACGACATCGAGCTGCTGATCCGCGACGCCCTCGACCTCGCCGACGCCCTCGGCGGGCCCCGGGGCGAGGAGGGGCGGCGCTTCCATCTCGTCGGGCATGACTGGGGCGGCAGCCTCGCCTGGGAGATCGCGGCGCATTGGCCGGAGCGGCTGGCCTCGCTCACCATGCTCTCCCGCCCGCATCCCGGCGCCTTCGCCCGGGCGCTGGCCGAGGATCCGGAGCAGCCGCAGCGCTCCCGCCACCACAAGGCCTTCCTCGAGCCGGATGCGGTGCCCAGGCTCCTGGCCGAGGACTGCGCCTGGCTGCGGCGCCGGCACGCCGCGCAGGGCATCCCGCCGGCGCAGACGGCGAAGCATCTCGCGGTGCTGGGCAGCGAGCCGGCGATGGCGGCGGCCCTCGCCTGGTATCGGGCCCGCGGCACGGTGCACCGGCCCATCCCGAAGATCCGGGTGCCGACCCTGTTCCTCTGGGGCGATGCCGACGACACGGTGGGGCGCATGGCGGCCGAGGGCACGGGCGCGTTCATCGAGGCGCCCTATCGCTTCGAGATCCTGCCGGGGGTCGGCCATTACGCGCCGGACCAGGTGCCGGAGCGGGTGAACGCGCTGCTGCTGGAGCATCTGCGGGCGTATCCCGCCTGAGCAGGTCCCTCCGGGCGTTCAGGCGGCCCCGAAGCGGTCCTGCAGCCGCAGCAGCAGGATCCGCTCGATCTGGCGCACCGCCTCGGCACGCTCGGTGGCGGCGTCCCGGCCCAGCCGGGCCTCGAAGCTGGCGAGGATCTCGGCCGCGCCGCGGCCGCGCACCGCCATGATGAAGGGAAAGCCGAAGCGCGCGCGATAGGCCGCGTTCAGCGCCAGGAAACGCGCCCGGCCGGCGGCATCCAGCGCGTCGAGCCCGGCCGAGCCCTGCTCCTTCGCGCTGTCCGCCGTCACCGCCCCGCGCGCGAGCAGCGCGCCGGCGAGATCGGGATGGCCGTTCAGGAAGGCGGTCAGCGCCTCGTCCCGCAGGCTGCGGAGCACCGCGACGAAGCCGGCCTGCAGTGCCTCGGCCGAGCGGCAATCGGGCCCGCCGGCCCAGACCGCCTCGGCGAGGTCGGGACGGTTCTCGAAGACAGGGCCGAAGCAGGTGAGGAAATCCTCCCGCGTCACGCCACGGGCAGCCCGAAGCGCCGGGCGACGCCGGGGAAGTCGCTCTCCGCCGGATGCCGGCCGGAGGCGACCGTCCCGTCGGCCGCGCGGACGAGCTGGCAGACCGGCATCCCGGCCGCCGCCGCCGCGTCCAGTTCCTCCGCGACATCGGAGAGGAAGAGGATGTCGGCGGCCGGCAGGCCGAGCGCGGCGGCGATCGCCCGGTAGCTCGCCGCCTCCCGCTTGGCGCCCATCCGCGTGTCGAAGAAGCCGGCGAAGAGCGGCGTCAGGTCGCCCGCCTCGCTATGGCCGAAGAGGTCGCGCTGCGCCTCCTCCGAGCCCGAGGAATAGATGGCGAGGCGCAGCCCGGCCGCGGCCCAGGCCCGCAGGCAGCCGGGCACATCGGGCCAGAGATGCCCCCGCAGCCGGCCATCGGCATAGCCCCGGTGCCAGATCAGCCCCTGCAGGGCCTTCAGCGGCGTCACCTTGGCATCCGCCGCCATCCAGCCCCGCAGCGCCGCCACCGGCTCCTGCCCCGGCGCCGCTGCCCGGACCGCTGCCAGGATCTCGCGCACCGCCGGGGTCTCGCCCTGGGTGGCGAGGAAGTCCTCGAGCGACGCGGCCGCGAAGGGGAAGAGCCGGTCCTTCACGAAGGCGATGCTGGTGGTCGTCCCCTCGATATCGGTGAGGATGGCGGCCGGGCGCGGCATCTCAGGCGGCGACCGGGAAGCGCCCGGCGATGTCGCTGCCGGTGAAATGCGCCACCCAGCCCGACTGGTCGGTGAAGATGCGCAGCGCGGTGAAGCGCGGCGCCTCGCCGGCGTCGAACCAGTGCCGGGTATTGGCCGGCACGCTGATCAGGTCGCCCTGCACGCAGTGCGCATCCCAGACCTTGCCATCGACATGCATGACGAAATCGCCGCTGCCGCGGACGAAGAAGCGCACCTCGTCCTCGGTGTGCACATGCTCGGAGAGGAATTTCTGCCGCATCGCGGCGGCCTGCGGATGGTCCGGCGTCAGGCTGATGACGTCGGCGCTGCCCGCGCCGGTCTCGCCCATCAGCCTGTCGAGATGGGGGCGGTAGGCTTCCAGCACCTGCTCGTTGCTGGCGCCCTCCGGCACCGCGACGCCCTCCCAGCGCTCGAAGCGCACGCCGATCCCGCCCAGGGCCCGGGCGATCTCCTCGGCATCCTCGGTCTGCAGCACCGTGCGGCCGGTCTCGGCCTCCCACACCGTCAGTCGGCTCATCTCAGCGCCCTCCGTGTTTCCATCTCGCAGGCGAGCATGAATTCCAGCGCCTCCAGCCGCATCAGCGCGGCCGGCATGTCGGCGCCCCATACATAGATCCCATGGCCCCGGATCAGATAGCCCGGCGGGACCTCCGCCATGGCGTCCCAGCGCCGCTCCACCTCGGATTGCAGGCGCGGGATGTCCTGCTCGTTGTCGAGGATCGGCACCGTCACCGAGGCGGCATGCGTCGGCAACCCTGGGAAAGCCTTCAGCAATTCGTAGCCCTCCAGCCGGATGGCATCGGCCCCGGCCCGGGAGAGAACCGTGACCGGCACCGAATGCCCGTGCAGCACCGCCCCGGCTTCGGGGAAGCGGCGGTAGATGCCGCAATGCAGCCCGGTTTCCGCCGAAGGCCGGTCGCCCGGATGCAGCGGCCGGCCGTCCAGGTCGACCCGGATCACGCCCTCGGCTGCGAGGAATCCCTTGTGACCGCCGGATCGGGTGATGGCCAGGCTGCCATCGGGCAACCGGACGGAGATGTTCCCCGCCGTCGCCGGCACCCAGCCGAAATGGTCCATGCGCCGGCCGGCCGCGATGATGGCGGCGGTTGCGGCGGCGAAAGCGTCGTCCGGCATTGGCATCGCGGATAAGGGCTGGAGCGGATCGCGGGCGGGCGTGGATGCCCGGACGCGTGAACCGGCTCGGAAAATGACGGGCTACAGCGGAACGGCGCTCGATGCTGAACGCCATTCGCTGGGGAGGGGCGCCCTCCGGCCGGAGGGCGCCCGATCAGGTCAAGGTTTCGCGGCGGGATCGGCCTCACCCGCCGGGGCCCGCTGCCTCAGGCGGCGGGGCGGCTCGTCGTGGTCGTGCCGTGGGTGGTTTCGGCCGGCTGCCCCGGGCCGCCGATGCTGCCGGCCGGCTTGGTGGCGGCGGGCGGCGCGCTCTCGGCGAGCGAGGCATCGGGCTCGTCCTCCTTCATGTTCTTCTTGAAGGACTTGATGCCTGTGGCGAGGTCTCCCATCAGCGTGCTGATCTTGCCGCTGCCGAAGAGCAGCAGGACGACCAGCAGCACGATGAGCCAGTGCCAGATGCTGAAGGAACCCATGTGACGCCCCGATGACCCTGTCTGTTGTCGCACCCCGCGCCGCCCGGTCCGACAAGGATGGATCCGGCAACGAAGGATGGCCCTGCCTGGCCCTTGCCGGCGGTCGCGGCCGTTCCGCGACCCATCCCGGCATTGCCGCGGACACTAGTGCGCCGCCCCTGGCGGCGCAAACACGCAGATGGTTCGGCGGCCGTCCCCAGACAACCGGAAAAGGCTCCGCTAGGCCGAACCATGCGGTGGAATGAGGGCCGTCCGGCCCGCATCTCGTCCCCGCATTCCCAAGGGCATCGCCACGGCCGGCCGCGGCGTCAGGCCTCGGCCTTGATGCCGAGGCGGTGGATCAGGGCGCCCCAGCGCGCCGTCTCGGCCGCGACGAAGCGGCTCGCCGCCTCGGGCCCGCTGGCCACCACCTCGAAGCCGCCCGCTTCCAGCGCCCGCCGGGCCTGCGGCTCGGCCAGCGCCACCCCGGCCTCGCGGGCCAGGCGGGCAACGCGCCCGGCCGGCATCGAGGCCGGGGCGATGAGGGCGTTCCAGGCATAGCTCGCGGCATCCGCCATGCCGCTCTCGGCCAGGGTCGGCACCTCCGGCGCCTGCGGGATCCGCCGCTCGGCGGTGACGGCGAGGGCGCGCACCTGGCCTTCGCGCATCTGCGGCAGGATGCCGGCCGAGACCAGGATCATCGCCTCGATCCGGCCGGCCACCAGGTCGAGCACCGCCTGTGGGAAGCCGCGATAGGGCACATGCACCATGTCGAGCCCGGCCCGCGCCATCAGGTCGGCCATGGCGAGATGCCCGCCGGAGCCGGAGCCGACCGAGCCGAAGGACAGCTTGCCGGGATTGGCCCGGACATGGGCGATGAACCCGGCCAGGTTGGTGGCCGGGATGGCGGGATGCACCACCAGCACCTGCGCCGCGCGGACCAGCAGGGAGACGACGGCCAGGTCGCGGGCCGGGTCGTAGGGCAGGTCGGGATAGAGCGCCTTGGCGGTGCTGAGCGGGCCGTTGATGGTCAGCCCGATGACATGGCCGTCGCTCGCCTTGGCCACGAGGTCGGTGCCGATATTGCCGCCCGCCCCGGCGCGGTTCTCCACCACGAAGGGCTGGCCGAAGGCCTGGGTGAAATGGCTGGCGACCGCCCGGCCGGTGATGTCCGGCGTCGAGCCCGGCGGGAAGGGCAGGATGAAGCGCACCGGCCGCTCCGGCCAGGCGGGTTGCGCCAGGGCCGGCGCGGCGAGCAGCAGGCCAGGCGCGACGAGGAGAGGGCGGCGGGACAGGCTCATGGTGACATCCTCGGGCGACCTGGGGGCGACCTGGGGGCCGACCCTGGCGGCCCATGCGCGGGCTCTCATCGCCGGCCCGGCTCGCCGCGGCAAGACGCCGCCCGCGCCCCGGCGCCGGGGCGCGTCAGGGCTTGGCGGCGGGCGGCCCGGCCGCGGGCGGGGCCTCCGCCGGGGCGGGCTTCGCGCCCTCGGCCGGGGTCGGGGCGACGTCATCGGCCGGCCTGGCGGGCGGCGTCGGCGCCGGCGTTTGCGCGCGGGCCGGCGCCTCGGGCGCGGCGGCGCCGGCGGTCGCCGGCAGCAGCACCACCGTCACGCTCCGCTCCTCCGGCACGGCGCCGCGCGCGAAGGCGGCGCGGCGGGCCTCGGCACGGATGCGCTCCGGCGCGACCCCGAGCTTGGCGAGCGCCACCGCCACCTGGCCGGCGCGCTTGGCGGCGAGCTGGGTGCCGCTCTGGGCGCCGCCTTCCTGCGGGCCGGCATGGCCGAGCACGCAGAGCGGCCGCCCCGGCTCTCTCTTCGCCCGCTCCGCGACGGCGGCGAGGTTGGTGCGGGCCGCCTCGCCCGGGGCGGCGGCGCCGCGGGCGAAGGGAATGGCGAAGACATCGTCCTCGAGCTGGTCGGCGCCGACGCAGTTGAAGGAGCGTGACTGGGCGAGGGCGGCGCCGGGCAGCAGGGCCGCCAGCAGCAGGATGGCCGGGAGCATCAGGCGGCGGCCAGCAGGCCGGCCTCGCGCAGCCGCGCGAGCAGGGAAGGGGCATCCACCTGCGGATGCGCGGCCCGGAGTTCCGGCTCGGCGATGTCCGGCCGGGCTAGCAGCCAGCCCGCCGCCTCGGCTTCGGGCGGCGCGAGGGGCAGGATGCCCTGCGCGGTCTTCAGGACCCATTCCGCTCCCCGCCGCACCGGCTTCGCGCCGGGCGCCAGGACCTTCCAGGCCGGCACCTCCGCATCGGCCGTCGCCGTCTCCGGTTCCGCCAGGCCGCGCGCCGCCAGCAGGTCGTTGCCGCCGCGGACGAAATGATACTCGGCGACGAAGCGCTCCAGCGCCGCCATCACCTTCGGGTCGCGCGCCAGCTCCGCCAGCCGCTGGGCGAGCTGCCCGGCCCGGGTCGTGAGCGCGAAGCGCGCGGCCGCCGAGCCGTCCTGCCGCGGCAGCGGCTTGCGGAACTCGGCATCGTAGAGGGCGCGCTCATGCAGGATGTTGAGCAGGTCCATCCCAAGCGGCGCGTGCAGCCCGAAGGCGACATGCACCGAGGCCGGCGCCTCGGCCAGCGCGTCATGGTACCAGCCGCGCGGCAGGTAGAGCAGGTCGCCGGCCTTCAGCAGCACCTTCTCCCGCAGCCGGCCCTTCTGCTGCTCGTGCTGCGCCTGGCTCTCGGTGCGGAAGGCGGGATGGGCGATCGGCCATTCGGCGCGGCCTTCCCAGACATTCCAGGTCTTCTCGCCCTCGACCTGCACCGCCCAGACGTCATGCGTGTCGTAATGCGCCGGGAAGGCCTTGTGGCTTTGCCAGGAGATGTAGACATTCGCCTGCGCCTTGCCGAGCCCGGCGGCTTCCAGCGCGCCGCTGACGGCGGCGAGGCCGGGGGTCAGGCTGTCGACGTCGTTCAGCACCAGGCTCGCGCCGCGCGCCACCCAGTCCCGCACCCGCGCGGCCACGGGCTGCTGCACCGGGTCGTTGTCCCGGCTGGTGGCGCGGCTGCAATACTGCTCGGCGGGCACGGGCGTGCCGTCCATGACCAGCTTGAGCGACTGGCCGGACCAGATGTGGGTCATGTCCAGCAGCCGGTTGATCTGCCGCCAGGACAGGACATGGGCGAATTTCGCCGCCGCGCCGCGAATGTGCAGTGGCTTGCGGTCGTGGTACTCGGCAAAGAACTGCTCGGGCGTCACGGGCGCCAGCAGCTCGGCGAAGGTCATGCTCATGGCGGATGACACTAGCCGATTCGCGGCCCCCGGGTCATTCCTCATGCGTCAGCCGCCGCCACGGGGCGGCCGGGCGCGACGGGGGCCGGGCGCGCCGGTCGAGCAGGGAGGAAAGCCGCCATGACGGACATCGCCGCCGCGGGCGATCCCGCGCGCCAGGAATTGCTTCGCGTCGCCGAGGAGGCGCTCGGGCGACTGGCGCCGGACCTGCCGCCGGCGGCCCTGCAACTCCTGCACCATCTCTATGCCGGCGTGCCCACCGCCGAGCTGGCGGCCCTGCCGGCCGAGGCGATGGCCGCCGCTGCCGCCAGCCTCTTCGCCCTGGCGCGCAGCCGGCCGCCGGGGACGGCACGGGTCCGGGTGCTGCCGCCCGGGCCGGGCCGCGGGCCGCATGCGGTGGCCGAGATCGTCACCGACGACATGCCCTTCCTGGTCGACAGCGCCCTGGGCGCGCTCGCCCGCCACGGGCGCGTCGTCCGGCAGCTGCTGCATCCCGTGCTGCGGGTGCGGCGGGATGCCGCGGGAGAACTCCTGGCCCTCGATGCGCCGGAGGGCGGCGCGGAGAGCATGATGCGCATCGCCCTTGGCGCCCTGTCGGCGGCCCTGCTGCCCGGCCAGGCGCATGCCGGCACCGATGACTGGCAGGGGCTGGAGGCGGCGCTGGCCCAGGCCATGGCCGATGTCCGGCTGGCGGTGACGGATTTCCCGGGCATGGCGGCGGCGCTGCGGCGGGCGGGGCAGGAGGTCGCGGCCGCCCCCATGGGCGCCGAGCCCGGCGGCCCGGCCTTCCTGCACTGGCTGGCAGAGGACAATTACGTCCTGCTCGGCCATCGCCGCTACGCCCTTTCCCTCGAGGGAGGCCTGGCCATCGTCGCCGCCGAGAATCTCGGCCTGCTGCGCGATCCGCGGATCCCGGTCTTCGACGTGCTGCGCGACCCGGCGCATCTGCCGCCGGCGGTGCTGGCCGCGCTCGCCGAGCCGACGCCGGTCAGCGTCGCCAAGGCGAACATGCGCAGCACCGTGCACCGGCCGCAGCATGCCGATGTGGTGGCGACGCGCATCTTCGGCCCGGACGGGCGCGTCACCGGCGGCCGGCTCTTCCTCGGCCTCTTCGCCGCGGCGGCCTACAACCGCAACCCGCGCAGCATCCCGATGCTGGCCGAGAAGGTCGGCCGCATCCTCGCCGCCGCGGGCCTCGACCCGGAGGGGCATGACGGACGGGCGCTGCGCAACATCCTCGACACCTGGCCGCGCGACGAGCTGTTCCAGGCGCCCGAGGCGGCGATCCTGGCCGGCGCCCGCCATGCCCTCGACCTGCAGATCCGGCCCCGCCCGGCGCTGGTGCTGCGGCCCGATCCCTTCGGCCGCTTCGTCTCGGCCATCGTCTGGCTGCCGCGCGACACCTTCGACACGCGGCTGCGCGAGCGCGTCGGGGCCATGCTGGCGCGGGCCTATGGCGGGCATCTCAGCGCCTTCCACATCGCCATGGGCGACGCGCCGCTCGCCCGCATCCACTACATCATCGGTACCACGCCAGGGCGCGTCCCGGCCGTCGATACGGCGGTGCTCGAGGCGGCGATCACCCAGGCGGCACGCAGCTTCCCCGATCGCCTGGCCGAGGCGCTGACCGCCGAGCGTGGCGAGGGCGGTGCGGCCGAGGCGCTGGCGCGCTGGCGGGACGCCTTTCCCGCCGCCTACCGCGAGGCCGCGACCGGCGAGCAGGGCGTCGCCGATCTCGCCCTGGCCGAGCGCGCCCTGGCGGAGGGCCGGCCGGCCGCAGCCCTCGGCCGCCCGCCGGGGACGGAGGGGCTGGTGCTGCGCCTGGCCAATCCGGGCGGCCCCCTGCCGCTGGCCGAGGCGCTGCCGCTGTTTGAGAGCCTCGATCTCCGCGCCGTCGAGGAGGTGCCGCACCGCCTCGTCGCCGCCGACGGCGCGGCCGTGGTGCTGCATGTCTTCGGCCTCGCCCCGGCGACGCCGGCCGAGCCGGGCCGGTTCCCTGCGTTGCTCGATGCGCTGGATGCGCTGCTCGCCGGACGGGCGGAGGCGGACGGTTTCAACCGGCTGGTCCTGCGCGCCGGTCTCAACTGGCGCGAATGCTGGCTGCTGCGGGCGATGTACCGTTGGCTGAAGCAGGTCGGCTTCGGCTTCTCGCAGCAGGCGGTGGAGGCGGCGCTCGCCGACCAGCCGCGGGCGGCGCGGCTGCTGCTCGACCTCTTCCATGCGCGCTTCGACCCGGAGGTTGCGACATCGGGGGGTGGCCGGGATGAGGCGGCGCTGCAGCAGGGCTGGTCGGAACTGCTGGACGCGGTGCAGAGCCCCGACGAGGACCGCATCCTCTCGCGCCTGCGCGGCCTGCTCGATGCGGTGTTGCGCACCAACTATCATCTCGACCGGCCCTGGCTGTCGCTGAAGATCGACAGCGCCGCGGCCGGCGAGATGCCGGCGCCGCGTCCCTGGCGGGAGATCTTCGTGCATTCGCCGCGGATGGAGGGCACGCATCTGCGGGCCGGGCCGGTGGCGCGCGGCGGCATCCGCTGGTCCGACCGGCGGGAGGATTTCCGCACCGAGATCCTCGGCCTGATGAAGGCGCAGCGGGTGAAGAACGTCGTCATCGTGCCGACCGGCGCGAAGGGCGGTTTCATCCTGAAGCATCCGCCGCTGGCCGCTGACCGCGAGGCCTTCATGGCCGAGGGCATCGCCTGCTACCGCACCCTGGTGCGCGGCATGCTCGATATCACCGACACCCTCGTCGAGGGCCGGATCGTGCCGCCGCCGCAGGTGGTCCGCCGCGACGGCGACGATCCCTATCTCGTCGTCGCCGCGGACAAGGGCACCGCCACCTTCTCCGACATCGCCAATGCCCTCGCCGCCGAATACGGCTTCTGGATGGACGATGCCTTCGCCAGCGGCGGCTCGGCGGGCTACGACCACAAGGGCATGGGCATCACCGCGCGCGGCGCCTGGGTGATGATCGCCCGGCATTTCGCCGAGCTCGGCCACGACATCTTCGCCGAGCCCTTCACCTGCGCCGGCGTCGGCGACATGTCGGGCGACGTCTTCGGCAACGGGCTGCTGATCAGCCGGAAGACCAGGCTCGTCGCCGCCTTCGACCATCGCCACATCTTCATCGACCCGGATCCGGACCCCGCGGCCAGCTACGCCGAGCGCGCCCGCCTCTTCGCGCTGCCGCGCTCCTCCTGGGCGGATTACGACCCGGCGCTGATCTCGCCCGGCGGCGGCGTCTTCCCGCGCAACCTGCGGAGCATCCCGCTGTCGCCGCAGATGCGGGCCCTGCTCGGCATCGAGGCCGACCGTGCCGAGCCGGCCCTGGTGATGCAGGCGATCCTGCGGGCCCCGATCGACCTGCTCTATTTCGGCGGCATCGGCACCTATGTGAAGGCCGGCGAGGAAAGCCAGGCCGAGGCCGGCGACCGCGCCAACGACGCGATCCGGGTGAATGGCGGCGAGCTGCGCGCCCGCGTCGTCGGCGAGGGCGCCAACCTCGCCGTGACCCAGGCCGGGCGCGTCGAATACGCCCGGGCCGGCGGCCGGATCGACACCGATGCGCTGGACAACGCCGCCGGCGTCTCCACCAGCGACCACGAGGTCAACATCAAGATCCTGCTCGCCGATGCCGAGCGCGAGGGGCGGCTGACCCGGATGCAGCGCGACGCGCTGCTGCGGGAGATGACGGAGGAGGTCGGCCAGCTCGTCCTGCGCGACAACGCGCAGCAGCACCTGGCGGTGAGCCTCGAGGAGCGGGCCGGGGCCGAGGCGCTGCCGGCCCAGGCGCTGCTGATGCTCCGGCTGGAAGCGGCCGGGGTGCTCGACCGCGCGGTCGCCGGCCTGCCGGATGCCGCGACGCTGCGCGCCCGCATCGCCGCCGGCGAGGCGCTGACCCGGCCGGCCATCTGCGCCCTGCTGCCGCTCGCCAAGCTCTGGCTGACCGAGGCGATCGAGGAGAGCGGCCTGGCGGAGGACCCGGTCTTCGCGCCGGTGCTGCTTGCCTATTTCCCGCGCCCGCTGCGCGAGCGCTTCCCCGATCTCATCGCCCGGCACCGGCTGCGGCGGGAGTTGGTGGCGACCGCGATCACCAACGAGGTGGCGAACCGCATCGGCTGTGCCGGGCTGGCGCGGCTCGCCGCCGAGGCCGGGCCCGTCGCGGCGACGCGCGCCGCCTGGCTGGCCGGGGAGGGGTTCGGCCTGCCCGCCGCCGCCGATGCCGCCGATGCGGCTCCGGCCCCGGCCGGGCCGAAGCTCGACCTGCTGCTCGCGCTGCGCCGGCTGCAGGAGGCCGCGGCGCAGAATCTCCTCGGCGATGCCGGCCCCATCGGCCCCAGCCTCGAGTCCCTGCGGCCCGGCCTCGCGGCGCTGCTGGCCGCGACGACGCCGGACGGCCCGGAAGCCGAGGCCTGGCGCGCCGCCGGCCTGCCGGAGCCGGCCATCGCCCTGGCGGCCTCGGCCCCGCGGCTCGCCGCGGCGCCGAGGATCCTGACCCTCGCCGCCGAGACCGGCGCGCCGGCCGAGCGGGCAGCCGCGGCCTGGGACGAGGTGGGGGCGGCCTTCCGGATCGAGGCGCTGCGCCAGGCCGCGGCGACGGCGCCCGCGCCCGGCAGCTTCGGGCCGCGCGCCCGGGCGGCGCTGCTGGAGGACCTGACCGCGGTGCAGGCGCGGCTGGCCGCGGCCCTGCTGCGGGACGCGATGCCGGATCCCGCGCCGGTCGCGCAGCTTGCCCAGGAGGCGCTGATGGATGCCGACCTGGCGGCGATCGGCGTCGCGGCCCGGGCGCTGCGGGGGCTGGGCTGAGCCCGCTGCGCCCGGCCGCGCCCGGGCCGGCGGCGAGCGGCATCCTGCCGGACCTGCTGCGTCCAGGGCTGCGCCTCGTCTTCTGCGGCAGCGCGCCGGGCCGCGCCTCGGCGGCGCGCGGTGCCTATTACGCCGGGCCCGGGAACAAATTCTGGGACATCCTGCACCGCACCGGCATCACGCCGCGCCGGCTGGCGCCACCGGAATTCCCGCTGCTCCTCGACCTCGGGATCGGCCTGACCGATCTCTGCACCACGGCCGCCGGGGCTGATAGCGAGATTCCCCCGGCCGCCTTCGACGTGGCGGCGCTGACGGCGAAGATGCGGCGCTGCCGGCCCGGCCTGCTCGCCTTTGTCGGCAAGGGCCCGGCCGCGCGGGTCCTCGGATGCCGCAGGCCGCCGCTCGGCCCGGCGCCGGGCCCCGCCGTGCTGCCGCCGCTCTTCGTGCTGCCCTCGCCCTCCGGCCGCGCCTGCGGCGCCTGGGACCCGGCGCCCTGGCAGGCGCTCGCGGCCCTGTTGCGGACCCGCCCGGCATGACGCGGCAGGCCTGGGCCTGGGCCCTCTACGACTGGGCGAACAGCGCCTTCCCGACCATGATCTCGACCTTCGTCTTCGCCACCTATTTCGCCCAGGGCATCGCCCCGGACCCGGCGACCGGCCAGGCACAGTGGGGCTGGATGCAAACGGTGGCGGGGCTCGTCATCGCGCTGCTCTCGCCGCTGCTGGGCGCGGTCGCGGATGCCGGCGGCCGGCGGCGGCGGATGCTCGCCCTCTCCACCCTGGTGATGGTGGCCGCCACGGGCGCGCTCTGGTTCGCCCGGCCGGGTCCCGGATCGACCTTGCTCGCCCTGGCCTGCGTCGGGCTGGCGACGATCGCCTTCGAACTCGGCATGGTCTTCTACAACGCGATGCTGCCGCAGGTGGCGCGGCCGGCGGCGATCGGCCGCGTCTCCGGCCTGGCCTGGGGCCTCGGCTATGCCGGCGGGCTGGCCTGCCTCGGCCTGGCCCTGCTGCTGCTGGTGCGGCCGGATCCCTCGCCCTTCGGCCTCGACCGGAGCGCGGCGGAGCATGTCCGGGCGACGGCGCTGCTGACCGCCGGCTGGATCGCGCTCTTCGCTTGGCCGGTGCTGGTGCTGCTGCCGGACCCGCCCGGCGCCCGGCCGGGGCTGCGCGCCGCCATGGTGCAGGGGCTGGCGGAAATAGCCGCCCTGCTGCGCCGCCTGCCGCGCCGCCCCGCGCTCCTGCGCTTCCTGTTGGCGCGGCTGTTCTACACGGATGGGCTGAACACGCTCTTCGTCTTCGGCGCCATCTACGCGGCCGGCGTCTTCGGCATGGGGTTGGAGGAGATCCTCCTCTTCGGCATCGCGCTCAACGTCACGGCGGGGCTGGGGGCGGCCGGCTTCGGGCTGGTCGAGGACCGCTTCGGGTCGAAGCGCACGATCCTGGTCTCGCTGGCGGCGCTGATGCTGCTCGGCGCCGGCCTTGTCCTGGCGCAGGACAAGGGAGTCTTCTGGGGGCTGGCCCTGGTGCTCGGCCTGTTCCTCGGCCCGTCCCAGGCGGCGAGCCGGACGCTCATGGCCCGGCTGGCGCCGCCCGAGGAAGTCACGGCGCATTTCGGCCTCTTCGCCCTCAGCGGGCGCATCACCGGCTTCATCGGTCCCTGGGCCCTGGCGGCGGTCACGGCGGCCACCGCCAGCCAGCGCGCCGGGATGGCGACGGTGCCGGTCTTCCTGGCGGCGGGGGCGGCCCTGCTCGCCGGCGTGCGGGAGCCGAGGCGGGGCTGAGCTGAGCGCCCCGGCACCCTACATCCCGCCGTAGAGATAGGGCGGCATCGGCTGGGTGCTGTCGACCACGCCCCTCACCCCCGGCACCTGCTCGGCCAGCACCTTCAGGCCGCGCTTGACCTGATCGGTGGTCATGAAGCCGTGGAACTCCACGATGCCATCCTTCACCTCGACCAGGGTGTAGAAGCTGTCGATCCAGGGCTGCTTGCGCATGGCGGCCAGCACCGCCTGCCGGATGCGCTCATCCGAGAGCTCGCCGCCCGCCTCGTTTTTCGGCGGCGCGACCAGGGCGCGCAGCAGGTCGGCGCGGGAGACGATGCCGCGCAGCCGGCCATCCTCCAGCACCAGCACGCGGCGGATGCCCTTCTCCTCCATGAGATGCGCGATATGCGCGGCGGTGTCCGAGCCGCTGACCGAGACCAGGTCCGTGGTCATGATCTCCTCGGCCGTGCTGCCATGCGTCCGCGCATAGCGCTCGGCCTGCTCGCCCGGGTCGGAGAAGAGGCTGCGCAGCCAGCCCTGCGGCTGGTCCTCCTCGCCGGCGAGCCGGCGGATGAGGTCGGCCTCGGTCACCACGCCGACCACCTTGCCGCCCTTGTCCACCACCGGCACGGCGGAGATGCCGCGCTCGGCGAGCAGGCGGGCCACCGCGATCACGGGCGTCGCCGGCGGCACGGTGACGACATCGGCGGTCATGAGGTCGAGAGCGGTGAGTGGCGTCATGGCATCCTCCTCGGCGGGCATCGCAAGGCTGCGCCACGTCCGCTGCCGCTGCCTTGCGCCAGCGCAACTCATGGCGGTTGCGGGAGTTCGCGCCCTGCGGCGGTCCGGCCGCCATCACCGCATGAGGTAGCGCTCGCCTCGTTCCGCAAGTGATGTTAACATCTCGGTGATGCGCGCCGTCCCGGCTCTCCTCGTCTGGTGCCTGCTGCTGTCCGGCTGCGGCGATACGCTCTGGGGCGAACTGCTGCCGCAGCCGAGCACCGAATTCGAGGCCGAGCCCTCCGGCAGCACGCTGCGCCTCATCCGCCGCGGTCGCGCCAGCGACGCCGCCCTGGTGCAGGAGACCGGGGACCGTCGCCTCTGGCGGACCGCCGGCAACCAGGTGGTCGAGACCGATGGCGGCCGCATCGTCGCCACCGCGGGCTTTCCCGAGATGCTGGCCGCGACCCGCTTCGACGGGCCGGACCCGCTCGCCGACCCGGCGGCGCTGCTCACGCATTCCGCCGCCGCCCGGCGCATGGTCGATCTGATGCGCTCGAACCGGAAGCCGGAGGGCATGCGCTTCGGGATCCAGATCGAGTGCCGGCTGCGGGCCGAGCCGACCGAGGATGCCGCGGTGCTGCTGGTGACGGAGCGCTGCCGGGCCGAAGGGGCCGGCCGGTTCACCAATCTGTTCTGGGTGTCTGCCGAGAGCGGCGCCGTGCTGCAGGCGACGCAATGGGTCGGTCCCGAGGCACCGATGCTGACGGTGGAATTCCCGCTGCCGCGGCTTGCGGGCGGCGCGCCGGCGGGATCATCCGCCGGACCCTGACGGCGCAACGGCGTCATCGCGCCAGCTCAGCCCCGCCCGCCGCACCCGCCTGGCGACCAGCGCCAGCCACAGGAGCTGAACCAGCAGCGCCGGCAGCACGACGAGCGGCTTGCCGTTCGGCGGCAGCCGCAGGAACAGCAGCGCGAGCGCCGCGTGGAAGGCGGCGAAGCCCCAATGCGTGGCGGCGACGAGGCGCGTGTCCATGCCCGCCCGCTGCGCCATCTGGTAGAGATGCGAACGGTGCGGCGCGCCGACCTTGTCGCCCATCGCGGCCCGCCGCAGCAGGGTGAAGGCGGTGTCGAAAAGCAGCGCGAAGAGCAGCAGCGGCACGATGAGGAAGCTGAGCTGCGTCACGTCGAAGCGGCTCGCCGCGATGGCCAGGACCGCGAGCATGAAGCCGGCGAACTGGCTGCCCACATCGCCCATGAAGATGCGGGCAGGATGCAGGTTGAAGGGCAGGAAGCCGAGCAGCCCGGCAGTCAGGAAGAGCGCGGCGGCATAGACGAAGCCGCCGCCCTGCAGCGCGGCGATCGCGGTCAGCGCGGCGCAGGCGATCAGCAGCGTGCCGCCGACCAGCCCGTCCAGCCCGTCCATGAAGTTCACCGCATTGGTGCAGCCGAGGATCCAGAAGATCGTCAGCAGCGTGCCGGCCAGCCCGAGCTCGACCGGGCCGACATAGGGGATGGCGAGGCGGCTGACGGCGAGCCCGCTCGCCACCGCGACCAGGGCCGCCGCGAGCTGCGCGCCGAAGCGCAGCCGGGCGGAGAGGCCGCGCATGTCGTCGACCAGCGCCACGGCGGCGATGGCCACCGCGGCCAGGATGACGCCGAGGAAGGGCCGTTCGGCGATGCGCGCCTGGTCGGCGACCCGGTAGAGCACCAGCATGCCGGCGATGAAGGCGAGCACGACGCCGACCCCGCCGCCGCGCGGCGTCGGCCGGACATGCGCGCTCCGATGGTTCGGGTGGTCGAGGATCGGAAAGGCGATCATCAGCCGCACCGTGGCGGCGGAGAGCAGGGCCAGCCCGCAGGCGAAGACCAGATGCTGGAAAAGGGCGGCTGACGTCATGGCGGGCCGGGGTGTGGCCGATGCCCGGCCCGGCTGCAAGCTCAGTGCAGGAAGCCGAGATAGCCCCGCGCCAGCGCATCCGCCCGCCCGTCCCGCGTCACCTCCCAGAGCGGGTTGTCGACCACCAGCCGCTGCCCGCCGTCGCGGACGACCGGCCGGATCACCGCGCCGGCGCGCGCCGCCGTATCAGGCCCGAACAATTGCAGCGGGAAGCGCAGGTAGATGCCCTTGTCGAAGCTGCCCTCGCCGAACTGGCTGAAGGGCACGGTGGTGAAGGTGGCGAAGGCGCCGACCTCGATGCCGCTGTCGAAGCGCCGGCCGAGCTCGATCGTGCCGCCCCAGTCCCCGGCCAGGTAGCGCCCGGCTCGCAGCACGGCGTAGAGGTTCCACAGCGGCAGGTCGGCGTAGAGCGAGGCATGGCCGGTCGCCACCGTGTAGCCGAGCGCGGCGAAGCGCTGCCGGTATTCCCGCTGCGCCACCCAGGCGAGGTCGAGGCCGATGGCGATCGGCCGGTCCATGGGCCGCCACAGCACCTCGCCGGAGACGCCCTGGTACATCGGCTCCAGCAGCCCGCCGGTGATGCGGGCGAACCAGTCGGGCGCCAGGGTCCAGATCCGCTCGGCATAGAGGGTGGGGATCGAGGTCTTGCCCTCCCGCGCGTAGCGGGCGATGTCGCTGCGGACATGCGGCAGCTCGCTGTTCGAGGGCTTGCCGTCGTCGAGATTGCCGAGCACCGCCTGGGCCAGGCTGCCGGCCAGCGCGACGCCCTCGCCGAGCCCGTAGCGGGCGCCGGCCACCAGCCCGGCCTGCCAGCGGACCGCCTGGCCGGGATCGCCGAGCTGCAGCGCCAGCCGCGGCTCGATCGCCCAGGACAGGCCCGGCGCGCCCAGGCTGCCCGGGAAGGACCGGTCCGTTGCCGGATGCAGGCTGGCCGTGGCCAGGACCTCCTCGGCGCTGCCGCGGCCCGTCGCGCCGGCCTCGATCGCCTCCCGCAGCACGACCAGGCGGGCCACCGGCGCGCCGGCGCGGTGCCAGAGCACCTCGATCCGCTCGACCTCCGGCGGCAGGTTGGGCTGGACGGCGCGGACCACGCGCCCCGCCGTCTGGGCCAGGGTGGGGAAGCGGCCGCCCTCCACCGCGATCCTCGCCTCCGCCCCGTCGAGCTCGATGCCGAGCGGCCGGAACCCCGCCGCCCGCAGGGCCGGCGCGATCGCCCCCGCATCGCCCTGCGCCGGGCGCGGCGCCAGGGCGGGCGGCGGCGGGCGCGGCGCCTCCGGCGGCCGCGCCGGATCGAGGCGGAGCGAGAGACGGACCAGCAGGTCCGTGCCATGGACGAAATGCAGCCCGGCATCGAGCCAGGGATTGGGCTGCCATTGCAGGCCGAAATTGAGGCGCGACCGGGCCTCGCCGCGCAGGGTGTCGGTCCGGGCCGGATAGTCGCCGCGCTCGTCGCGCAGCGCGTCACCCGACCACTCGATCTTCGCCCGCAGCCCCTCGACCGCGCCATAGGGGGTCGGGATCTCGGGCAGGGACCATTCGAGGCCGCCGAAGAGCGCCACCTCCTCGCCCCGGAACCAGGTCCCATAGGCCGGCGTCCCGCCCTCGCCGACATCGCGCGAGCGGGTCTTGTAGCGGCCGGAGAGGAGGCGGAAGGGGTTGGGCATGTCCTTGCCCGTGCCGAGCCGGCCCCAGCCCATGCCGAGGCTGACATCGACCGGGCCGAAGCGCTTCGAGGCGACGAGGTACTCCCCGCCATAGAGGCCGGTGCCGATCGCGTCCTGCAGCCCGACCGCGAGGGCCGGGCGCCAGGCATTCTCCGTCCAGAGCTGCAGCTTGAGATCGAAGGCCCGGTCGTTCGTCATGCCGCGGCCTCGCGTGGCATCGAGGCGGTCGGTCAGGCGGAAGGTGGTCTCGAGGAAGGGCAGGGTCTGGAAGCCGAGGAACCAGTATTGCCGCTGATGCCGCAGCGCCGCCCCGGCCTCGAGCGTGCCATCGGGCCGGAAGCGGGCGTTGCGCATCTCGATCAGCCCGACGCCGCCGAGGTCGCTGCCCGCCGCCGGCACCTCCTGCGCCGGGGCCGGGCGGGCCCAGGCGCAGGCCAGCAGCGCGGCCAGCATGCGGCGGCGCCATCGCTGCCTGCGATGCGTCATCGCCGTCCCGTGCCGCCGCGCATGGGGACTATTTCGATCCCGACCGGACGATCACCGCCAGCGCCGCCGAGGACAGCGCCACCTGCGACAGCACCTGCGTCACGTCCCGCAGGAATCCCCAGGTCTCGTAGGGGGAGGGGTCCTGCGGCACCACCACCGTGCTGCCGGGCGGGATCGGCGGCCCGCCCGACAGCCAGCCGCCCAGCCCCGCCGGGGCGGACTGGCCGTTCGGCAGCACGACGAAGGCGCGGTCGCCATCGGCGAAGCGCTGCTCGCCGCCCGCGCCGCGGACATAGTCGCCGGCCTTCCAGCCCGTGGCGAATTGCAGGCTGCCCGGGTTCAGCACCGCGCCGACCACCGTCACCTCGTTCGGCCGCTTCGGCATCGCCACCAGGTCGCCCGGCTCCATCAGCACGTCGAGGTCGGGACGGCCGGCCAGGACGACGGGATTCGCCTCCACCACCATCCGCCCGGCCGCGCGCGTCTGCCGCAGCGAGGTCGCCAGGGCCTGGCCCGCCTGGATCGCGCCGGAGAGGTCGGTCGAGCCGCGCATCCCGGCGACGGCCTGGCCGGCGGCGACCTGCATCAACCCCTGCTCGAGCTCGCGGGCGGTGCGCTGGAATCCCTCCTGCTGGCGCTGGCGGACGCTCTCGCGGCTGAAGACGGCGCCGTAGGGATAGGCCTGGGCGGTCAGCCCGCCGGCCCGGGCGATGACCTCGGACAGCCGCTCGCCACGGCGGATGTCGTAGACGCCGGGGCGGACGAACTCCCCGACCAGCGTCACCGGCCCCGTATCGCGGTCGCCGAAGCCGCGCGGCAGCCGCACCGCGTCGCGCGGCGAGAGGCGAACGGCGGCGAAATTGCGCGAGCGCAGGTCGATGAGGGTGCGCGAGAGCGGCAGGGTGGCGGCCTGCTCGGCCGGCTCCCGCGCCAGCTCGACCGAGGCCAGGTCCGGCTTTAGGTATCAACCACACCTCACGCCCTCGGGCGGATTGGCCGCTAACCCCTTATAATCGCTCCCGTTTTGCGGGAGCGCCTACGATGAACGAGTTCGTCCTACCCGGCCTGGTGGAGCGCCGGGCGATGCTGGCCGGCGAGCTGGAGACGGCGCGGGCACGGCTGGACCGGCTCTATGCCGACTTGGCGGCGGTGGACGCGGTGATCCGGCAGTTGGACCCGGCCTATCCGGTGGACGATATCCAGATGCGGCAGGCGCGCTCGCCGATGCTGGGCGTGCTGAAGGACATGAGCCGGTCGGTGCTGGGGATGCTGCGCGAGGCCGGCGGGCCGATGACGATTGCGGCCCTGGCGGATCAGGTGATGGAGGAACGGGCGCTGGACGCGGCCAGCCCGGCGTTGCGGTCGGCGGTGGTGGAGAGCATCGGCAGGGCTATTCGGCATCAGCGGGACCGAGGCGTGATCCGGCAGAACGGCAAGCAGGGGCGGGCGAGGCTGTGGGAGGTGGCGGAGTAGGTGCCAGAAACTGCTGCACGTCGGCTTCTCATTGAACCGCGCTTCGTTCTCGTCACGGCCAAGGTCGCAGGAGGCGTCGTTGGAAGCGTTCCATCCGGGATGCACTTTCCGGCTTGGACGCCTCGCGCCTACGATCCATTCGATGGCACCTCCAGTTGGGTATGTGGCATATATCGATGAAGCGGGAGACGATGGCGTAAAGCGCGTGCGTCCCCTCGATCCGGTCGGTGGAACCGAATGGTTCACCATTGGTGCCTTCGTAGTGGAGGCGCAGGTTAACTCTCAGCCTCGAGAGTGGCTTAGCCGTATTTTAACTGATATGCGAGCAAAGCAACGGAAAGACTTGCATTTTGCCGAGCTTTCCCCGGAAAGACGGCAAGCGGTTTCCGATTTCATGTCCGGCTTGCCCGCCCGTTACTTTGTTGGGATTTCGCATAAGCCAAGCCTTCGAGGCTATCGCAACGAGCGCGCAGAACGAATTGCCAAGCAAAATTGGTTTTATAACTGGATGGCGCGTCTGCTCTTGGAACAGGTTACAAAATATTGCCGTGGGCATGCCATGCGGAAGTATGGTGAACCAAGAACGGTTCGGGTCGAGTTCTCAACTCGCGGTGGGCATCGCTACTCGCGGACCTTGGATTACCTCGCCCGCATTCAACTCCAAAGCGCCAACAACCGCCTACATCTGAAAGCTGGCGATCTTGCCTGGGATATGGTGGATCTCTCTCAAATCGTAAGCTTCCCACATGCAAACCGGCCGGGACTTCAGCTTGCGGATGTCGTTGCTAGTGCCTTCTATCAAGCGTTGCCAGAGACGCCCATAATCGGACAACAGGTGAGGGTAGGCCGACCGTCATACGCACAAGTGCTTAAGCCCCGCATCGCCGAAGGTCCAAACGGCAAGCACTTCGGACGTGGTGTGTTCCTGTGGCCAGTAGATGGGCTTCACCGCATCAGCGACGAACAGCGCTCCATCTTTGAGTTTTACGGTGCCCAACGCCCGAGAAAGGCGGCGGGCATCCCGGCCCCTTAAAGCCCAAACCGCTTGGTAGGTTACCTCATGGGGGCAACCGTCAGTTCAGGTGCTGCCCTAGCGGGCAACGCGGGTGGCTCCGGAGACGCCCACCTGAGAATGTATAGCGAATTCTGGAAGCAATTTCAATGGCTTGTAAGCCATTGATAGGACTCGTTTTTGGCAGACCCAGGTCCGATCAAGGCGTTTTTCCAGATACGGTGGCCTGGTGATGCCTCATGCCAACCACGCCCTAGGAAGCGGTGGCATCGCAGCCCTAGGCTCGCCGCATCCATGCCGCATCAACCAATTGCGTTTCGAGAACATCATGATATCATTGTGATTAAGCACTAATTAGGTTGCATGTCATGAGCCAGGCCGCACGTCCGCTTGCGTTGGTCGTTGATGATGAAGCTCTGCTCGGCCTGATGGCCGGCGATCTCCTAAGTGAGGCTGGCTTCGACACCCTCTATGCGGCCGGCGAGGCCGAGGCGCTGCACCGCGCATCCATGGCGCCGATCGACGTGGCGATCGTGGAGCTTTGGCTGAACGGCAGCCTGGCGGGGCAACGGGTCATCCGCGCTCTGCGGGAGATGCGCCCCGCTCTGCCGATCGTCGTCATCACGGGTTTTCCCGGGGAGGCGCCGCAGGCTGACCTGCGTGGCCTTGGTGGCCCGATCGCGCGGCTGGAAAAGCCGTTCGGCTATGCGGAGCTGCCAGACGTCGCGCGCGCCGTGATGGACCGAGCGGCGCGGGAACTCCCGGCCCTGGACCGGCGAAACACCCGCCAGCCCATCGCCAACTCGACAAGTCCGATCGCGCTACGAGGCCAGTGGCTGCCACCCCGGTAGAAACTCGGGGTACTGGACAGACGAGACGATCACGGCGCGCTCGACGACGGGCGCGCCGCCGGACGGGAAGCGGGTCACGGTGCCGATCGTGTAGGCATCGGTGATGATGGACTTCGGGCCGAACAGCGGCACTGTGAAAACCGGCCCTACATCGGCGGGCACGTCCGCTCGGCCGATCAGGCGCTTCTCGCCGAATTCGTCTAAATACACCTTCATTTTATCCCCGTTTTCCACCTCAGGGTGTGGGTATCACGGAAATGAGGGTTCGTAATAGCAATGATTCGTGTGCGGTAGGTTGCCGCGAGCGACGCGGGCCGGGCGTCGGCGCGTAGCCTAGGTGTCAAGAGGCGAACTTTGCCTTTACGAAACATAATCTATAGCTTAATTACGACAAAGGATCATAAACGAGAGGGATTGCAGATGCCGGCGGTCTCGCGGTGTCAGTTTTTTGGATACGTGAAGGTCGAGATCGTCGCCCGCAAGCAGCGGCAATGGGCGTGGACCGTTTGCCGAGATGTGGGCGATACGACCATCATCACCGCTACCAGGGCATACCGGCACCCTGACGATGCCTGGCAGGCCGGGCGGAAGGTGCTGCGCGCGTTGGAGCAGGGCGCTTCGCTCAAACAGGCCAGCGAGCTTAGCCAAGCGGCCTAACCGGAGGTGTGTAGGGCGGCCGGCATCTGCCGACCTAGGCCGCCTTTATGCCTGCCTCGCCCTTCTCCAAAGCTGCCAGTGCGTTCCTCCCGGCTTCCCACGCACTCTCGGCGCAGAAGAGGGGCGTTTGAGCTGACATGACCGGGGTGTGAGTGTCGTCTCGGCATACGGACCAAATCCATCGCCTTGGGTGATGCGATACAACCTCAACCCTGACGTAACCAAAGAACTTGCGTTCTGCTATTGAGGCCATTGGATCTACCCTGCCGGACGGGATCAACTCGCATGGGAAGGTGGCCGAGCATTTACCGGGACGGGCAAAATGTTCTTGCTTTGTTCGGATGGTCTGCCAGCCTTAACGGCATGCCCCGCTCCCGCCGCATCCTCCCGCCTACCACCATCGACGCCGCGATGGAGGCAGCCGGGGAGTGCCGCAAGCTCTGCGTGCAGGTGCTAACCGAGGCGCCGATCGGCGGCCCGGCTTACAAGGCCGCCGGCGAGGTGATGGATGCGATCGACAAGCTGGCCGAGGCGCTTACCGGCGAGCGGAAGCGGTTCTGGCTCAAGCCGCACGGCGGATCGTTTCCGGGGATACCGGGGCGATAAAGCGCACTTGTCGCAAGAGTAGGGCTAAGTCAGAATCAGAAAGGTGAGCGGCGGGCTTTCGCCCGCCGCCCTAGTTCGAAGATGGGGTGACCGGCACGATCACTTGCCCTTCTTCGGCTTCCGGATGGTCTCCACGGTCGCGGTAGCTTTCCGCGCCGTGGCGGCCTTCACGGTCATGAACCGGCCGGACTTTGCACTCCGGCCGATCTGAATCTTCTTGTTGGACAACAACATCACCCCCTTTCAGGGCCGGCTTGGCCCCGGCGCTAGGCTCCGCCTGCCGCCGTCAGGGTGTGGGTCGCGTCGAGACACAATTAGGGGTTGCTTCCTGATTCGCCCAATTGAATCCTATGGCTAAGGTCGTGGGCCGGTAATCTTCCTGCGACTAGGCCCGACCGCGCTGCCAGTACCCGGCCCACACCCGCGACACCGGATGCCCGAGCGCCGCAGCCGCCGCGAGGCTGTGCAGCGTCCCGTTCGAGCGGCGGCGGGTATCCTCCCGCCACGCCATCTCGCGGGCATAGGCGCCGAGGTACTTGCCGCTGATGTGGTGGTGCTGGCCCCACTCGGCCCGGCGCAGGCGGGAGAAGTAGCTTTCCGCTTGGTTCGTGCAGGCGCCGTCGTCCGAGAAGGCGAGTTGGTGGTTAATGCGCTTGGTCTCGAACCGGGCGTGCAGCGCATCCCAGGAACCGGCCTCGTCGGCATAGACGGTGCTGCCAGGGGCAACACGCTCCCGGATCGTCGGGATGGCTTGGTCCTCCGAGCGGAACACGAAGGGCAGCGTCCGGCCGCCGCGCTCACGCATCACCACCACGACCTGGCGCTTGCCGGTCTGGTTCTCGGCCAGCCGGCGGTCCTTGCGGTCCTCCTTCCGGTTCTCCTGCCGCACCGTGCCGCCGAAGTACGCGCCATCCACCTCGACATGACCCGAGAGGGTGGTGTCGGCCTGGCCCGAGCCGATGGCCTCGCGCAGCTTATGGGCCAGCACGAAGGCGGTCTTGTATTGCACGTCCAGATCACGGCCGAGCTGGAGGGCGGACAGCCCCTTGGCCGCGTTCACGAAGATGGCGATGGCAACGAGGTACTGGCGGATCGGCATCTTGCGGCTGGCGAAGATGGTCCCGCTCGTCACCGAGAACTGGTGATTGCACGCCTTGCACTTCCAGATGCGGCGCACCGTGTAGGCATAGACCGCCATGCAGCCGCAGCGCGGGCAAACCGGCTCGCCACCCGTCGCAGCCCACCGGATCGCCACGAAGGCCGCGTGCGCCTCGTCGTCGCTCATGCGGCAGATGGCCGTGAGGGAGAGGGTGCGGGCCTTGGCGGAAAGCAGGAAGTGTTGGGCCATTGCCATCGTATCCAATGCCTATGCACCGATTATGATGGCAATGCGCCTTGCTGACAACGACAAACGCACCGGATATGATGGCATACGCCATCGTGAGGGATGTGGATTTGGCAGAGACGGAGACGGCCGACACCGCCGAGTGGCAGGCGCGGGCGAAGGGGCTGCTGAAGGCCGAGCTGAAGCGGCGGAACGTCACCTATGCCCAGCTCGTGGAGCGCCTGGCCGCCATCGGCGTGAAGGAGACCGAGCCGAATATCCGCAACAAGATCGCCAGGGGCGGGTTTACCGCTGTGTTCTTGTTGCAGGTGATGGTGGCAGTGGGGGCGAAGGAGGTGAGGCTGGACTGATGCGGAGCCTCGCCACCGCCACGGCCGTTGCCATTATTGCTGCGGCGCTCTCTCCAATCTCATCCGCACAATCCCCAGAACGAGCCGGGGAAACCCAATCGCGCCCACCCGTAGAACGTGAAGGTGAGCGGGATGCCCACCAAAGCGAGCAGCCAGCCAGATCGCTTTCGCTCCCGGTTCGGATCATCGAAGATCCTGTAGAGGCCGAGCGCGCCGAAGAACGCGCACAGCGCACCGAGCAACATGAGGCCGACGATCTCGTGGCCCAGCAACGGGCGGCTATTGCCGCAGAGCGTGCTGCTGATGCGGCCAATGATCAGGTCAACATCGCTTGGGTACAGACGGTCCTTGCCGGCGTAGGCACCGTCGCGTTGTTCTGGACGCTCCTGTTGACCCGCCGCTCGGTGAAAGAGGCTGGTAGAAGCGCCGACGCCGCTGCTGCGGCTGTGCAAGCCGCAGATCGTACGGCCGAGAAGCAACTTCGGGCCTATGTCGGCATAGAGCGGATCACAATCTACAATGTCGTAGCAGGGAGGCAACCGACCGTCGAAATCGAGATTACGAACTTTGGCCAGACACCAGCGCGACGCCTCACAGCTTGGACGGAAATTGAGGTGCTGGCATTCAACGAAGTCAACTTTCTGGTCAACGACACAAAAGAAAGCCCTCGACAGACATTGCAGCCCACCGCAAAGATTACCATTGAAAGTAAAAAAGACGATACGCTGACCAAAACTGAACTTGAAAACATTAGCTCGAATTTCCAAAAAACTTATTGCTTTGGAAGAATTCAATATTGGGATGTATTCGACGTCGAGCGAAACGTCATTTTCAGACATGAGACGATCAACAACTCTGCGCCCGTGACCGGGCGAAGCATGCCCTTGTCCGCTGAAGGCAATGAGGCAGATTAGAAGAAGATTCCAAATCAAGCGTATACCATTCCGTCGCGCCACATAAGGAGGGCGTATTGACGTGCGGCCATTGCCACCTGCCCTCGTGGCCGTTGCCCGCGTGTTCGTTTGCATGGCGGGTCGCTGCTCACATGGGAGCCGCTCCAGCTAATCGAGGTATGATGCCCACCAACGTCGCGGCGCCACCACTCACGCCGATCACCCACCCCAAAAGCACCAGCCAAACAGGGCCTATGAAGTGAAACGTGAGGCCCGCGATCGCCAAGCCGCCAAGGCAAAGGACGCCAGCGAGGAACGTCATAGGAAGCGAGAGTATATCTACTGGTGGGCGAGCGGCGTTACGGCCTCCCTGGCAACCGCTGCCACTGGTGCAGCCGCCCTGTTCGCTTGGTGGGCCTACGACGCGGCTATGAGCAGCCTCACCGAAGCCCGCAACCAGGTGAAAGCCGCCGAAGAAGCCAACAGGATCAGCTCCAACGCCCTGGCGGCTACCGTCTCGGCCTCCGTCCAAGCCGGCAGGCCCGAGTTCGTCTTGGACCTCGCCGGGGACGGAAATGAGCGGGTCATTGTTCGGGTGCCGCTGATAAATGACGGCGGCACGGCCACGCGTCGCCTCGTCTACTCGATGGGATGCTCGCCCTTCCTCGACGAGCCCGCCGACCCCTTCAACAAGACCGTCCTGGCGCAGAACGGCCAGATTGCGATCAGGCTGGCGCCGAAGGAACGTCTCGCCATCATCGCCTGCCGCATCAACCTGTCGCAGTGGATCAGTTTCACGCAGATACGCGATGGCCGATACAAAAAGGGCGGGTTCGCCGTGTTCGGCCGAGCCCGCTATGCCGACACGCTCAATCCCGAGCAAACCCACCGGATCGAGTTCTGCACTACGCTCCAGAACCTCGACTACATCGACCGCAACTTCACGCGCCGCCCCGCTGCCGACTTCTACGAATGCAGAAGCCACAACTGCGAGGATGACGACTGCCCTGCCGACGATCCGCCGCCCAGCCAAAACTAGCGCGCGCATCACGTCACCAACCCCAACCAAAAGACGATGCCAAAGCCGTGTGGTGTCGTTGATCCACAAGGCCGGCCAGGTCGGCGGTGTCGGTCGCGCCGCCGGCCGCCGCGAGCACGGCGTCGAGGCCAGTGTCGTCGAGGATGGGGTAGAGGCCGGGCTGCCGGACCTCGCCGGTCAGCAGCACGCTCTGGTCGAGCAGGAAGGGCAGCAGCGTCGGATAGTCGAGATAGACCTGCGGGCAGGGCAGCAGGCCGAGATCCGGGAAGCCGGCGGCCCGCGCATGCGCGAAGCGCTGGGAGGAGGATTGCGCCGCGACGGCGAGCTGGACCAGCGCGGCGCAGGTCACCGGCGCCGGCTGCGGCGCGGCGCCCGCCGGATTGGCCGCTCCCGCCCCGGCCAGCGTCCCGCCCGGCATGCCGGAGGCGGCGGCCAGCGGCTGGCCGGCGATCGGGCCGGCCGCGACGCCCGGCGCGGGGCCGGCGAGCTGGCCCGGCTGCACCGCCTGGCCCGCATCCGGCGCATCGCCGCGGATCGCCTGCTGCACGCCGGGGCTGGCGAGGAAGAGCACGTCCGCCAAGCCGAGCAGGATCACCTCATCGCCCTCGGCGAGCGGCATGTCGGCCTGGCCCTGCAGCACGCGGCCGAGATCGAAGGTGAGGAAGCGCCGCGTCCGGTTGCGCTGGTCGGTGCGCCAGATCACGCCGAGCCGGGCATAGGGATCGGCCCGCACCAGCCGGGGATCGGCGAGCAGTCCGCGCAGGGTCTGCGCCCGCCCGCCGGCGGAGCGCAGCACCGGCGCCACCACATGGCCGGCCAGCCGCAGATCCTGGGCGAGGACGTCCGAGCCCGGCTCGACCCGCAGCGAATCGCCGCGGCGCAGCGCGTCGCGCGGCCCGATCTCGCGCAGGCTGCGCCGCCCCTCGGCATCGGTGGTCTGCAGCAGGAAGCGGTTGCCGGAGGGCCGCAGCGGCTCGCCCGCCAGCCGCAGCACCGTGGCGAGCGGCGCCTGGCCGAGCCCGGCGGGAAGCTCGTAGATGCCGGGCCGCGTCACCTCGCCGCTGATCGCCACCACCCCGCCGAGCGGCGGGACCAGGATGCGCTCGCCCTCCTGCAGCCGCAGGTCGGGCGGCGTGCCCTCGCCGGCGATGACCGGATAGAGGTCGATGGTCCGGCGGGTGTTGGCGCCCTCGATCCGGATGGCCCGCAGCGAGCCGGTGCGGCGGACGCCGCCGGCGGCGACCAGCGCATCCAGCACCGAGGCCATGGAGGTGAGGGGCTGCAGCCCCGGCCGCGCCACCTCGCCGCCGACGAAGATGGCGATCTGCCGCACCTGGCCGATCGAGACGAAGACCTCCGACCCGCCCAGCTCGCGCAGCGACCGCGCCTCGAGATCGGCGCGCAATTCGCGCAGCGTCCGGCCCGCCGCCGGCACCGGGGCGAGGTCCGGCACCAGCAGCATGCCGTCGCGTCCGACGCGCAGGCTCATGGTCTGTCGCGCCCGGCCGCGGAAGGCGAGCACCACCTCGTCGTCGCGGCCGAGCAGGTAGTCGGCCGGCAGGGCGCCGAAGCCGAGGCCCATCGGCTGGCCCGCCGGCATGCCGCGCAGGCTGTCATAGCCGAATTGCCGCAGCGGCGCGGCCGGGCAGGGCGCCGCCTGGCAGGCCTGGCCGACGCCGCGCGCGGCGAAGAAGGTCTCGGCGGGGGAGGCGGGCTCGTCCGGCGGTGGTGCCGGCGCTACTGGCATAGCCGTGGCCAGTGGGATCGCCGGGGCGGGGATGGCCGCCGTCACCGGCCGGCCGGCGCCGGCATCGAGGAGCCGCTGCAGGATGTCCTGCTGCGTCGCCTGCGGCAGGTTGGGCAGCGGCAGGCCGCCCGGCAGGGCGGAGGGGAGCGATGGGGGGGAGAGGAAGGCGCCCGGCGTGACCGTCTGCGCCGCCGCCGGCGGTACGGCCGGTGGGGCGGACTGCATCGCCACTGCGACCGACAGGGCCGCCCGCAGCAGGCGGTGGCGAAGGCGGCGTTCCAGTCTGTTCCCCCTGTCGGATGCAGGCCGACACAATCACTAAAGGTTGAAGTCGTATTAAATCATCGCTAGTCGTGCGTCTAATGGAATGTTGCGAGGTCCTGCTTGGCCGGCTGGACGCGGCGCGGCGCCTGGGCCTGCGGCCGGTGCTGCTGGCGGGCTGGCATCGCCATGCCGGGCGAAGGCTGGCCGCCTGGCGGCTCGCCGATGCCGCGATGCCGGCCGATGGCCTCCTGCCCGGGCCGCGACCGGCCCTGCCGCCGCCCGCCGGCCTGCCGGCCGCCCATTGGGCGCGGCTGCTCGACCGCGCCGGCGACGTGGTGGCTGGCGATTGGCACGGACCGTTTCCCGCCGAGGCGCCGGCCCTTGCCCTCGACCTCTTCCGCCATGGCGACATCCGCCCGGTCTGGGAGCGGAATCGCTGGGCCGAGCTGCCGCTTCTCGCCCAGGCGGCGCGGCTCGCGCCCGGCGCCGGCCATCCCGCGCGGCTGGAGGCGCTGCTGCGCGACTGGGCCAGGCGCAACCCGCCCTTCCGCGGCCCGAACTGGGCCTGCGGCCAGGAGGCGGCGCTGCGTGTGCTGCACCTGGCCCTGGGCCTCGCCCTGCTCGGCACCGAGACCCGGCTCTCGCCCAGCCTGCGGGCGGTGCTGGCGCTGCATGGCCGCCGCATCGCCGCGACCGGCGCCTATGCGCTGGCGCAGGACAACAACCACACCGTTTCCGAGCCCGCCGGGCTGCTGGTCTGCGGCCTGCTCCTCGGCGAGGCCGGCTGGACGCGGCGGGGGGCGGCCGGGCTGGAGGCGGCGCTTGGCCGCCTGGTCTCGCCGGACGGGGCCTTCGCCCAGTGCTCGACCGGCTATCACCGGCTGCTGCTGGACGTGCTCGCCGTGACCGAATGGCTGCGCCGCCGGCTCGGCGGGCCGCCGCTCGGCGCCCGGGCCGCCGGGCGCGCCGCGGCGGCGACGGGCTGGCTGCACCGCCTGGTGGACCCGGCGACCGGCGCCATGCCGCGTCTCGGGCATCAGGATGGCTCCGCCTTCGCCGATCTCGCCCTGGCCGGGCCGGCGGATGCGCGGCCGAGCCTGGAGCGGGCGGCGCGGCTCTTCGGCGGCGGCTCGGCCGGCTTCGCCGCGGAGCCGGGCTGCGCCTGGCTCGGCCTCGCGGCAGGCCCGGCCCTCGCCGCGCCGCCGGCCCGCTGGGTGGTGGAAGGGTTGCGGGGATGGCAGGCCAGCGGGACGCGCTGCCTGCTGCGCACCGGGCCGCTGCGCTTCCGGCCGGGCCAGGCCGACCTGCTGCATTGCGAGGTCTGGGTGGGCGCGCTGCCGCTGCTGCCGGACGGCGGCACCGGCGCCTACAACCCGCCACCCGAGTCCGCCTGGTGGCACGCCTATTT
This sequence comes from Roseicella sp. DB1501, assembly GCF_013112485.1. Classification (GTDB taxonomy): domain Bacteria; phylum Pseudomonadota; class Alphaproteobacteria; order Acetobacterales; family Acetobacteraceae; genus Paracraurococcus. The sequence goes on along the minus strand of NZ_JABFHG010000006.1, from coordinate 320,040 downwards.
CTCCGGGACGGCGGCGCACAACACCATCGCCTTCGATGGCGAGGACCAGATGCCGCGGCTCTCCCGCTTCCTCTTCGCGCGCTGGCCGCGGACCGGCCTGCTGCCGGACGGCGCCTGGCTGCGCGACTGGCGGGGCCGCCGGCATGAGCGCCGCATCCGCGCCGAGGGCCGCGGCTGGGTGGTGGAGGACCGGCTGGGCGGCCCCTACCGCGAGGCGGTGCTGCGCTGGCGCCTCGCGCCCGGCGAGTGGCGCCTCCGGCCCGATGGGGTCGAGGGCGAGCGGGCGCGCCTCAGGATCGCCGCGGATGGCCCGCTGCGCTGCGGGCTGGAGCCCGGCTGGGAGAGCCCAGATTACGGCCGCGTGCGCCCGGCGCCGGTGCTGGCGGCGCGCTTCGGCGGCGAGACGCGCCGGCTGGCGACGCGGATCGAGCTGATTCCGATTCCGCATTGAAGTTTTTGCGATATCGCCACAATATTTTGTGAAGGTGGGTCGGCGGCGCGAGGCCCGGGGGAACGGCGATGGCACTGGATCTGCTTTTGCGCGGCCTGTGGCAGCGTCGCCGGCAGGCCGCGCTGGCCGCGCTCCTGCTCTTCGCCGTTCTGGTCGCGATCCTGCTCCGGATGCCGCAGCGCTACGTGGCCCAGGCCGTCATCGCGCCGGCCGAGACGACCAGCATCGCCACCTCCACCCTGCTCTCCCCGATGCCGCTGCTGGGCGGCGGCCTGCTCGATGACCGGCCGAGCGGCAATTTCGCCGTCTATCTCGATGCCCTTCGCTCGCCCGAGGCCGCGGCGATGCTCGCCCGCGACACCGGCCTGCTGCAGCACCTGGATGCGCTGCGCGCCGCCTGGCCGCTCGGGCCGCTGCGCCGGGCGCTCGGCCTGCGGGTCGAGGCCGACCTCGACGACGCGCTCGCCTGGCTGGAGCAGAATTTCGCCGCCACGCAGAACATCGCCACCGTCACCTTCACGCTGACCCTGGCGCATCGCGACCGGGCGGCGGCGCTCGACGCCCTGCAGCGGCTGCATGCCCTGGCCGAGGCCAAGGTGCGCGAGGATCTCGGCGCGCTCGCCCGCCGCCGCATCGCGGCGATCGAGGCGAGGCTCGCCACCGAGAGCGATCTCTACCTGCGCAACGCGCTCTATGACCTGCTGGGCCAGCAGCAGCGCAGCGCCCTGGTGGTCGCCGCCGACGAGGCGGTGGCGGCGCGGATCGTCTCGGCCCCGATGGTGGAGCTGCGCCCCTCGCTGCCGAACCGGACGCTGCTGCTGCTCCTCTTCCTCCTGCTCGCCCCGCTGGTGTCGCTGACCGGCACCTTGGCCATTGTCCTGCTGCGCCACCGCCTCGCCGCGGCATCGGTGCCGGGCCATGCGGTCCCGGCCCTGGGCGCCGAGTGATGGGCGCCGAGTGATGGTCGCCGCGCGCGCCGAGCCGGCGCGGCTCGCGGCCGCCAGCGGGCTGCTCGCGGCCGCGCTGCAATTCGCTGGCGCCCTGAAATCCCTGCCGGGCCTCGCCGCGCTGCCGCTGGACCTGACCCTGCTCCTGGCGCTGCCATTGCTGCCGGCCCTGGCGCTGCTGCTGCTGGACCGGGCCTGGGAGATCCGGCCGATCCTGGCGGTGCCCCTGCTCGCCGCGGCCCTGCTGCTGCTCTGGCTGACCCTCGCCGGGAGCTGGAGCAGCTCGCGCCTGGTGCTCGCCGAGAAGCTGCCGCAGCTCGTCCTGCTGGGGCCGGCGATGCTCCTCGCCGGGCTGCTGGTCGGCGCGGATGCGGCGAGCCTCCGGCGGCTCTGCGGCACCGTGGTCGTCATCGGCCTGCTGGTCGGCGCCGCGACCGCCTGGGGCGTCGTCAGCGGCACTGTGATCCTCGGCGGGGCGCTCGGCCAGGACCCGCAGAAGCTGCGGGTCCAGTACCAGCTCGCCGGCCTCGCCATCGCCTGCGCCGCCGGCCTCGCGGCCCTGCGGGCGATGGAGGCGCAGGGGGCGCGGCGCGCCGGCTGGGTGGCGATCCTGCTGCTCCTCGCCCTCGCGGTGCTGGTGCCGGGCGGGCGGGCGGCGCTGCTCGGCCTGCTGCTCGGCGCGGCGGGGGCGCCGGCGCTGCTGCTCTGCCTCTCCGGGCGCTGGGTCGCGGCGCTGGGCTGGCTCGGCCTGATCCTCGGCTTCGGGCTCGGCGGCCTGACGGTGCTGCTGGCCCTGCCGGGGGTCGATCTCGGCCTGCGGACGCTCGAGCGGCTGCTCGGTGACCCTGCCACGGCGACCCCGGCCCGGCTGATCCTGTGGCGGGAGGCCTTGCGTTGGGCCGCCGAGGCGACGCCCTGGGGGCTCGGCACCGGCGGCTTCACCCTGGCCTCCGGCAGCGGCGATGACCGCAGCCTGCATCCGCACAACCATGCGCTCGAGGCGCTGGTCGAGGGCGGCTGGCCGGGGCTGCTGCTCTGGCTGCTCGCCTTCGGCGGCGGCGCGGTCCTGGCGGCGCGGCGTGCCTGGCAGGTGGCGCCAGGGCGGGCGGCACGCATCGCAGCGCTGACCCTGCCGGTGGCGCTGACCGCGATGGTCTCGACCGATCTCGGCAACCGCATGGTCTGGTTCGGCCTCGGCCTGCTGCTGTCGCTCGCCATGGAGGCGCGGCCGAGGATGCCGCAAGGGCCTCCGTGTCGGGAGGCGTGACCCTGCCCTGCAAACAACAAGACGGAGGGGAAGCATGTATGAGCGTTGGGGCAAGCGTGCCGTCGACATCCTCGGCGCGGGGCTGTTGCTGCTCGCCGCCGCGCCCTTGCTGGCGCTCGCCGCCCTCGCCGTGTTCCTCGCGCTCGGCCGGCCGGTGCTGTTCCGGCAATGGCGGACGGGCCGGGACGGCCGGCGCTTCCTGCTCCTGAAATTCCGCAGCCTGCGGGAGGGGCCGGGCGAGGATGCGGCCCGCCTGGGCCGGTTCGGCCGGGTCCTGCGCGCCAGCGCGATCGACGAGCTGCCGCAGCTGGTGAACGTGCTGCGCGGCGAGATGAGCCTGGTCGGCCCGCGTCCTCTGCTGCCGGAATACGGTGCGCTCTACACGCTGGCCGAGGCAGAGCGGCTGCGCGTCCGCCCGGGCCTTTGCGGGCTGGCCCAGGCGGCGGGGCGGAATGCCGTGCCCTGGCCGAGGCGGCTCGCCCTCGATGTTCGCTATGCCCTGACCCCGCCGCGGCTGGGTGCGGATCTGGCGATCGTGCTGCGCTGCCTCTGGCTGCTGCTGCGCGGGATCGGCGTCGCCGCCCCGGGGCATGTCACCATGCCGCGGCTGGAGGATCGGGGCCTGGGGCCGGATGCCGGCGAGGGCACCGCCTGGCGGGCCCCGCTCAACGACACGGCGCGGGCGTGAGATCGCTGCGCGGCCCGTCGGCAACCATGCCGCATCGGGTGCCGGCCCGCGCGAACGGCACTCGATTCAGGCCATGGAGGGCTGTTTTAACTGAAGTAACCACTGGTTGTATTTCATGCATAAAGATTTGAATTTCAAGTTATGCCGTGTCATGGATATGCGTTGCTGACCACAAAGCGCGACATGCCGGCTTGCTAGGTGCGGGGGCGTTCCGGGCGCCTCGCAGCCACCGGCAGTGCATGACCCGGCATTCTGGAACGGAACACGAAACGGGCTTCCCCGCACAGCATCTGGTAAGAAACCGAATCAACTGGTTGTCCCGAGTCGCGCGAACGAATCGCTGACACCGGACGGGCCGGCCCGCAGACCGGGGCCATACCAGCCCTGGTAGGAGGATGGCGCCCGGTGCCGCTAACAAGTTCATGCTTCGATCCGGCCGGGCTCACTCACGCCGCCCGAGTCGCAACCGGGTGACATACAGGCCGGGCCGATCCGGGCCCACGTCCCACGCCCTGACCCGAGCATGGACAACGGAGGGCCCCGGCCAGGTGGTCGGCGTCAGAAGTCGCTGACGCGTCCCTTCCGCTCCCAATCGCCGTAACGCGTGGGTTCGGGCCCGGCAGGGCCGCCGATCTCCTTCATCCGCATCGGCGGCTCGCCCGGCGGGTCGCCGGCCGGCGGCTGGTCCGGATCGCCGGGCACCGGCCTCTCCTGCCCCGGCGGATCCTCGACCGGCGGCTCCGGCAGGTCCGGGCCGGGCGGCGGCGGGGGCACGGGCGGCACCGGTTGCGGCGGCAGGTCCGGCGAGATCGGAACCTGCGCGCGCATCGCCGCCTGGGGCCGGGTCGGCGCTGTCGTCACCACCCCTTGTCTGGATTCTGTCATGCTCACCATGTGGGGTTTCGGGTTGGAATCCTGCCACCCCCAACTTCGGGGGAAAATTCAGATCGGTGTCGGGAGGGGTAGGCACATGCAAGGCTATATGCGCACCGCGATGCTGCTCGCCGCCCTCACGGCGCTCTTCATCGGCATCGGCTACCTCCTCGGCGGCCAGCAGGGCATGGTCCTCGCCTTCCTCCTCGCCTGTGGCACCAATCTCTGGGCCTGGTGGAACAGCGACCGCATGGTCCTGTCCATGTACAACGCCCAGCCGATCACGCCGGCCGAGGCGCCGCGCCTCTTCGCCATGGTGCAGCAGCTGGCGCAGCGGGCCGGCCTGCCCATGCCGGCGCTCTACGTGATCCATGAGGACCAGCCCAATGCCTTTGCCACGGGGCGCAACCCGCAGAATGCCGCCGTCGCGGTGAATACCGGCCTGCTCGACCTGATGAACGAGCAGGAGGTGGCCGGGGTCGTCGCGCACGAGCTCGCGCATATCAAGCACCGCGACACGCTGATCATGACCCTGACCGCGACGCTCGCCGGCGCGGTCGGCATGCTGGCGCAATTCGGCTTCCTCTTCGGCGGCCACAGCCAGGATGGCCGGCGCAACCCCTTCGGCCCGATCGGCGCCATGGTGCTGCTCATCGTCGGGCCGCTCGCCGCCATGCTGGTGCAGATGGCGATCAGTCGGTCCCGGGAATACGAGGCGGACCGGCTCGGCGCCGAGATCGCCGGCGATCCGCGCTGGCTGGCGAGCGGGCTGCAGAAGCTCGAGCAGTACAAGCAGGGCCGTGTCAACCAGGTGGCCGAGGCCAATCCGGCGAGCGCCCACATGTTTATCATCAACCCGCTCTCGGGGCTGCGCATGGACAGCCTCTTCACCACCCACCCGCCGACCGAGGAGCGCATCCGCCGGCTGCTGGCCATGGCGCCGCGCGGGGGCGCGCTGCCGCGGCGGGCGCCGCCGGTCGTCAGCTACCCGCCCGGCTCTCCCTGGGGGGGTGGCCGGCGCAACCCCTGGAGCTGAGACCGCCCGGGGGGCGCGGCCTCAAGCGTTGATGCCGGCGATGTTCTCCGGGCGCGCCTCGATCTCGCCGCGCTCCACCCGCTTCACCACCGCCGTCAGGGCCGCATTGGCCGGGGCGGCGAGGCCGGCTTTCGCCCCCTCGGCGACGACATGGCCGTTGATCTGGTCGATCTCGGTCTGCCGGCCCTTCAGCATGTCCTGGCCCATGGAGGGACGCTGCAGGGCGCTGCGCTGGCCGGCGGCGAGCGTGCCGAGGATCACCGCCTCGGCCTGCTCGAGCGCCGCCGCGTCGCCGGAGCCGGCGCGGGCGAGAAGCTCGGGCGCGATCTTCTGGATCGGCTCCAGCGCATAGCCGAGCGCCTGGCCGATCCGCACCGCCTCGGCGCCGAGGCGAAGCGAGAAGCGCCGGATCCGGTCGTCGCGGTCGCACTCATTGCCCGAGAGGCCGGAGGCGGCGCTGACCCCGTTGCGCATGACGTTGACGCAGAGCTTCGACCAGCGCTCGCCCCAGAGATTGGTCGTCGCATGCACACTGTCGATCTCGGCGATCATGGCGCGGATCTGCTCGACGCGCGCGGTGATGCGGCCATGCGGCTCGCCCACTGCATAGACGACACGCTGGGTGCCGCCGAGCGGCACGGTGCGGCGGATCTCGCCCGGCGCGTGCAACTCGCCGGAATAGGTGCCGGCGATCACCCCAAGGATGCGGCCCCAGCCGACGACGGAGGCGATGGCCGGCTCGTTGATGCAGTTCTGCAGGCTGGCGACGAAGCCGCCGGGGGCCAGATGCGGCACGATCAGCTGCGTCGCCCAGACCGTGTCGTAGGACTTGACCGAGACGAAGGCGATGTCGATCGGCCGCTGCTTCGAGAGGGATTGCACGTCGCTGAGATGCAGGGCCGGGACCGGCACGGTGACGTTCTGCGACTCCTCGATGCCGGTGAGCCGCAGCCCCTGCGCGCGGATCGCCTCGACATGCGCCGGCCAGGCATCGATCAGCGTGACGTCGTGGCCGAGCCGGGCGAGATGCCCGCCGAGATAGCCGCCGACCGCGCCGGCCCCGATGAAGGCGATCCTCGGACGCATCTTCCATTCCTCCCTGCTCGCCGCGACGGTACGCGCGCGGGCCCAGGCGAGGAAGATGCGGGCCCGGACGCATCAGGCCAGGAAGATGGGCCGCGCCTCCGGCTCGAAGGGGATGCCGGTCTGTCGCAGCGAGGCGACGAGCGCGTCCTCCGGCATGCGCGCGTGCCGCACGAGCAGCCGCAGGTAGAGCCCGACGAAGCGCGGCCCATGGCCGTCATTCGCGCCCTCGGCCGTGCTGGTCATGGCATGGGCCAGCTCGTGCAGCAGCACCCAGCTCGGCAGCACCGGCGGGGCCTCGATGGCGAGGCGCGTCGCCCGCGCGACGGTCGCCCGCGCCTGCGGCGGCAGCGGCCGCAGCCGCGGCGGCCAGCGCAGGCCCTCGGCCGCCCAGACATGGTCGGCGAGTGCCTGCAGCTGCGCGAAAGGCACGCGGGACAGGTCGCGCGGCGCCACCTCGCGGTCCTCCCAGGCATAGAGGCGCCGCGCCGCGGCATCCCCGCGGCTCATCGTCGCGGCAGCCGCCCCGCCGCGGGGGAGGCCCCGACCGGGCGTTCCAGCCCGACCCGGCCCCCGGCCGCCTGCCCCTTCCCATAGGCGCCGCGGTCGCGCACCGTCGCGGTCGAGTAGACCGTCTTCAGCCGCAGGCCGAGCGTGCGGAAGCCCTCCTCGACCTTCTTCTCCTTGGCCAGCACCAGGGCGGTGGAGGCGCTCGCCGCGGCGGGCGCGGCCGCGGCGCGGCGCTGCTCGGCCGCGGCCTCGCGCTCCGCCGTCATCGCCTCCAGCCGCTGGCCGAGACGGTCGGCGAAGCCGTAGCGGAAGCTCCGCAGCCGGGTCTGCGGCGTGGCGCGGCTGCGGTGCCAGTCCGGGCTGGCGCGATAACGCGATTCCTCGAAGGCGAGGGCGCTGTCGGCGATGCGCAGCAGGTACTCCGCCATCTGCACGTCCGGCTCGAGCCCGAAGAGCACGAAATCGGCGCGCCCGTCGGTCCAGCCGCGGCATTCGCAGAAGCGCAGCAGGGGCGGGTAGAGCCAGCGCAGCGCCAGGCGCTGCGGCCCGGCGATGGTGACGCGGCGCTGCTGGCAGGCCTCCTCGCGGAGCGACACCTCGGACATGGAGAGGCCATAGACCTCGAGCAGCTCGCCGACCTTGGCGGCGGCGGCCAGGGCCTCGGCCTCGGAGCAGCCGCGTTCCACGGTGCGGGCGCTGAGGGCGCGGATGCGCGCCTTCACCTTGGCGAGCTCGGTCTGCTGATCCATGCGGCTGTCCTGCCGGGGCCGGGCGGGGCCGGTCAAGCTCCGCCATGCGGCCGGCTTGCCCGCGCTGCTGTCCAGTCGCCCGGCATCGGCATAGGCTTGGCGGCACGACAAGGGAGCGACCCATGGCCCGCTACGGCTTCGACCACGTGCATCTGCGCAGCCCGGATCTCGAGGCGACCGCGGCCTGGTTCCAGGAGACGCTCGGCGCCGAGGTGGCGCGGCGGGTATCGGGCGAGGCGCCCCGCATCGACATGGTGCTCGGCGGCCTCAACCTCTTCATCTCGCAATCCGACAACCGCGTCGCCGCGCCGCCGACCTCCCCCTATAACGGCATCGACCATTTCGGACTGGCGGTGGACGATCTGGACGCGGCGGTGGCGGAACTGAAGGCCAAGGGTGTCACCTTCACGATCGAGCCGCGGCAGGCCCGGCCGGGCGTGCGAATTTGCTTCATCCGCGGCCCCGAGAACATCACCATCGAGCTGCTGGAACGCAGGCTCGCCTGATCCGCGGCCGACCTGCGGCAAGCGCGCCATTCCCGCGCGGCCCGGTCGGACAGGGGCCGGCCAGGGGGGACTGCACGAAGGAGGAAGGTCCATGCATATCGTCCAGATCAACTACCGGCGCCCCGACATGCCGAAGGCGGAATGGGAAGCGCGCTACACCGATGAGCGCGCCAGGCCTTTCCTCGAGGTGCCGGGACTGCTCTGGAAGATCTGGCTGGACGGGGATGCGGAGCGCCTCGCCGGCGGCATCTACCTCTTCGCCGACCGCGCCAGCGCCGAGGCCTATGCGCGGGGGCCGATCGTCGCGCGGATGCGCAACAATCCCGACCTGTCCGAGGTCTCGGTCCGCGTCTTCGCGGTGCGTCGGCGGATGAGCGAGATCACCCGCGCGCCCATCGATTTCGACCGCCTGGCGGCCGAGTAGCCGGGGCGCGGCAGGACCGCGCCCCGTGGATGGCCTCCCCCGGCTGAGAGGGGGAGGCGCGCCCCGTCACTCCGCGGCGATGCGGACCGGCGGCAGCTTGGCGCGCACCAGCTCCTCGTAGAGCGCGACATGCTCCTCCGCCATGCGGCGGGCGGTGAAGCGCTTGTCGAACTCCGCCCGGATCGCCTCGCGCGACAGCAGCGGCAACCGGCCGACCGCCTCGACCGCGGCATCCTCGCCATCGACGATGAAGCCGGTCAGCCCGTCCTGCATCACCTCCGGCACCGAGCCGTGGTTGTAGGCGATGACCGGCGTGCCGCAGGCCATCGCCTCGATCATCACCAGGCCGAAGGGCTCCGGCCAGTTGATCGGGAAGAGCAGGGCCTGCGCGTTCGAGAGGAACTCGGCCTTCTGGTGGTCGCCGATCTCGCCGATGAACTCGACATGCGGCTGGGCGAGCAGCGGCTCGATCGTCTGCTCGAAGTAGTCGCGGTCGGCGCGGTCCACCTTGGCCGCGATCTTGAGCTTCATCCCGGCGCGGCCGGCGATCTCGATGGCGCGGTCCACCCGCTTCTCCGGCGAGATGCGGCCGAGGAAGGCGAGGTAGGACGGCTTCGCCCCCGGCGTCGGCCGGAACAGGTTCTGCGGCAGGCCGTGATGGATCGTCCGCGCCCAGTTCGCCCAGGCCATCGGCCGGCGCTGGCTGTCGGAGATCGAGATCAGCGGCACGTCGCGGTGCAACTCGTAATGCCCCCAGATCTCCTTCAGGTCGAGCCGGCCATGCAAGGTCGTCACATGCGACGTCGGCTGCCGGGTGAAGAGGGAGAAGGGCATGTAGTCGAGATGGAAGTGCAGGATGTCGAACTCATGGGCGCGCCTGAGAACCCGCTCGAGCATCAGGAAGACCGGGGCGTTCGGGTCGCCGATGGTCTTGTCGAGGCGGAGCGCCTGCGGCGACATCGGGGCGAGCGTCGCCGTCGTGACCGAATCCCCGCTGGCGAACAGGGTGACGTCATGGCCGAGCGCGACGAGCTCCTCCGTCAGGTAGGAGACAACGCGCTCCGTCCCGCCATACAGCTTCGGCGGCACGGCTTCAGCCAAAGGCGCAATCTGCGCGATTCTCATCGTATCGATTTCTCCCGAGCGGCGAAGGGTGCCGCATGCGAAGGCGTATCCGGGGCATCGTCTGCCTGAACGCTAGGAAGCCGGAAAATCCGACGACAAAAAGGCGCGGTCTGGCGGCTTCTTGGCAGGGCGGCCTGATCACGATCTTGTGGTCCAGGGCGGCCCCGGATCCGGCGGTTGTCATTTCGTTCCGATATCGAAAATGACATGTAGCCGCGCAGCCGGTTGAGCGCCCGAACGGGCGCCGCCACGCCTGTGGCGAAGCCAAGCTGCCGTAGGCAGCGCCGGTGCTCGAGGGCATCGACAGGTCACCATCGATGCGCGCCGGTCTCAGTCGGCCGAGGCGAGATGCAGGACGACGGCGTAATGGCAGGCGGCGGCGGCGAGGACGAGGCCGTGCCAGATCGCGGTGTGGAAGCGGAGCGCGGTCGCCAGATGCACCCGCACGCCGAGGCTGTAGAGCATGCCGCCGAGCAGCAGGAGCAGCAGGTCGGCAACCGGCAGGGATTGCAGCAGCGGCCCGATCGCCAGCAGGCCGACCCAGCCGAGCAGCAGGTAGAGCAGGATCGCCGCCCGCTCGATCCGCGCCGGCGCCAGCAGCTTCAGCAGGGCGCCGCTCAGCGCGCCGGCCCAGACCGTGGCGAAGAGCGCCCAGCCCCAGCCGCCGCCGATCGCCAGCAGGGCAACCGGCGTGTAGGTGCCGGCGATCATCAGGAAGATGGCGGCGTGGTCGAAGCGCTGCAGGATGCGTCGCCACTGGCCCGGCCGGGCGAGGTTGTAGAGGGCGGAGCAGCCGAGCATCGCCAGCAGCCCGGCGGCATAGAGGCCGAAGGCGGCCGCCGATCGCCGCCCCGCGGCATCCGGCAGGGCCAGGGCGAGGCCGAGACAGGCCAGGCCCCCGGCCAGCAGCCCGACCGCATGGACGGCGGCATCCGCCGCATACTCCGCCCGGCTCGCAATGGCGGCAGGCAGCGACGCGGCGGGCAAGCGGACGCGGACCATGAGCAAGACATGGGCCGGTCCGGCCGGGCTGCAACGCCAGCGGCGATCAGACCATGGAGAGGGGCCCGCGACCGCCGTGGATTCGGGACGCGGGCGGGCCCCGGTCGCTCAATCCGGCTTGATGCCCGCGGCGCGGATGATCGGCTCCCACTTGGCGGTTTCCGACTGCAGCCATTGGGTGGCGCTGGCCGGCGTGCTGTCGGTGCGGACCTGCAGCGCCAGCTCGCCCAGCCGCTGCTGGACATCCGGCTTGGCGAGGACGCGGTTGACGGTGCGGTTGATCGCCAACTGGATCGGCTCCGGCGTGCCGGCCGGCACCATGATCATGTGCCAGGTATAGGCCTCGTATTTCGGCAGCCCGCCCTCGGCGAAGGTCGGCACGTCCGGCAGCTGCGGGATGCGCTTCGGCGAGCTGACGGCGAGGCCCTTCACGTCGCCGCGCTGGACGTAGGGAAGGGTGTTGTTCGCCACGTCCAGCATCATGGAGGTGGTGCCGGCCAGCAGGTCCGGCATGGCCGCCGCGGAGCCGCGATAGGGCACATGGTTCACCTTCAGCCCGCCCGCCTCGCGCAGGAACAGCTCGGCGGCGAGGTGCAGGGCGGAGCCGTTGCCGGCGCTGCCGTAGTCGTACTTGCCGGGATTGGCCTTGTAGAGGGCGATGAGCTCCTGCAGCGAGTTCACCGGCAGGTCCTTGTTCGCCATCAGCACCATCGGGATCACCCCGACCAGCGCGACCGGCTGCAGGTCGGCCAGCGGATCGAAGGGCAGGCGCGCGAACATGGCGCGCAGGGCCGAATGGGCGACGGTGGTGTAGAGGACCGTGTTGCCGTCCTTGGCCGATTTCGCCACCGCATCGGTGCCGACCACCACGCCCGCGCCGGTGCGGTTCTCCACCACCGGGCGCTGCGGCAGCTCCTTGCCGAGCTCCTCGGCCAGCAGCCGGGCGGGGATGTCGGTCGGGCCACCGGCGGCGAAGGGCACCACGATCCGCAGCGGCTGGCTCGGCCAGCCCGAGGCATCCGCGGCGGGTTGGGCATGGAGCGGCGCGAGCGGGGCAGCGAGGCTGGCGACGGCGGCGCCGAGCAGGGTACGGCGGTGCATGGGCATTCTCCGGCAGCGGTCGTGCGGGGGCCGGAGACATGGTCCGGCACCCTTGCCGCGTCGATGTATTACGCGGCCGTTGCGGCGTCGAGGCAGAGCTGGCGCATCCGGCCGATCCGGCCGTCAAAAGCGACGGACTCGCGCCACGGGCTCCGCCGCCGGCTTGCGCGGGCCGGGCCCGCCGCCCGAAACAGCGCGCGCCACAGCAGGACAGCGGCATGCCCGAAACCCCGGACACCCTCCTCGCCCGCCTTACGGCGCTCGGCCTCGAGACCCGCACCACGCGCCATCCGCCCGTCTTCACCGTCGCCGAGAGCCGGTCGCTGCGCGGCAGCCTGCCGGGCGGGCATAGCAAGAACCTCTTCCTGCGTCCGGCCAAGGCGGGGCCGGGGCCGCATCTGCTCGCCGTGCTGGAGGAGGACCGGAAGGTCTCGGTCAACGCGCTGGCGCGCGCCGCCGGCACCGGCCGGGTCGAGATGGCCCCGGCCGAGGATTTGCGGGCGCTGCTCGGGATCGAGCCGGGCTCCGTCACGCCCTTCGGGATGGTTAATGCCCCGCCGGGGCAGGTGCGCATCGTGCTGGACGAGGAATTCATGCGGCGCCACGAATGGGTGCATTTCCACCCTCTCGTGAACAGCATGACCACCGCCATCCGCCCGGCCGACCTGCTGCGCTTCCTCGAAGTGCTCGGACACCGGCCGGAGCTGCTGGCGGTGCCGCCGGCCGCCGGGTAGCGCCGCGGCGCGATGCGGTCCAGGGCGCCGGGCGGATCGCCCGTCGCAATCCCGCCACCCCCGTTCCCCGACTGGGATGCATGTCCCGACCCGGCCGGGCCTGCTATCCCTGCGGCGAATGCCCCGGCCCCGCCGGATGGCCCGCCCCCCATTGTGCCCGCGCCTGGCGAGGGCATTTAAGACCGCAAGACCAAGGAAGTGCTGCCATGGACGTCATCTTCGACCCGAACCGTCAGGGCCCCGGCGCGGCTGCCGCCGGCGGTGGCGCCGATCCGATCAAGGACGGCGACCAGAAGAGCTTCATGCAGGATGTCGTCAACGCCAGCCGGGAGGTCCCGGTGCTGGTGGATTTCTGGGCGACCTGGTGCGGGCCCTGCAAGACGCTGACCCCGACGCTCGAGAAGGTGGTGCGCGCCGCCGGCGGACGGGTGCGCCTGGTCAAGATCGACATCGATCAGAACCGTGCCCTGGTGCAGCAGCTCACCCAGCTCGGCCTGCCATTGCAGAGCGTGCCGACCGTCGCCGCCTTCTGGCAGGGCCAGATCCTCGACCTCTTCCAGGGCGCCCTGCCCGAGAGCGAGGTGAAGAAGTTCGTCGAGGGCCTGCTGAAGGCCGCCGGCGGCCAGATGCCGACCGCCGACCTGCTGGCCGAGGCGAAGCTGGCCGCCGAGGAGGGCGACCACCAGGGGGCGCTGCAGCTCTTCGGCGCCCTGGCGCAGCAGGAGCCGGAGAATGCCGAGGCCTATGCTGGCGTCGCCCGCGCGCTCATGGCGCTCGGCGAGGAGGAGCAGGCCCTGCAGGTCCTCGGCGGCGTCCCGGCCAAGCTCCGTGACCATGCCGAGATCGCTTCCGTCCGCAGCGCCCTCGAGCTCGCCGCGGAGGGCCGGAAGGCGCGGGAGAAGCTGACCGAGTTCGAGCAGCGCCTGGCCGCCGACCCGAACGACCATGCGGCGCGCATCGACCTCGCCGTGGCGCTGAACGCGGCCGGCGACCGGGCGGGTGCCGTGGCGGCGCTGATCGAGGCGATCCGGCGCGACCAGGCCTGGAACGAGGAGGCGGCCCGCAAGCAGCTGCTGAAATTCTTCGAGGCCTGGGGCTTCGACGATCCGGCGACGCTGGCCGGGCGGCGCAAGCTCTCCTCCCTGCTGTTTCGGTAGACCCGGCACGGTGGCCGCCTTCCACCCGAGCCTGGCGGATCTGCCGGCGGAGATCTCGGTCTTTCCGCTCCCCGGCGCGCTGCTGCTTCCGGGCGGCCGCCTGCCGCTGAACATCTTCGAGCCGCGCTACCTGGCGATGACGCTCGACAGCCTCGCCGAGGGGCGGATGTTCGGCATGATCCAGCCCGAGCCGGGCGCTGCGGACGGCGCGACCGGGCCCGGGCTGTACCGCATCGGCTGCCTCGGGCGCCTCTCCTCCTTCGCCGAGACCGATGACGGGCGGCTGCTGATCACGCTCAGCGGTGTGATCCGCTTCCGGGCGGTCGCCGAACTGCCGATGCGGCGGGGCTATCGGCGGGTGCGGGCGGATTACACGGGGTTCGAGATCGATCTCGATCTCACGGAACGGCCGGCCGGTGTCGATCGCGCGGCGCTGCTCGGGGCGCTGCGGCCCTTCTTCCGGGCGCGCGGCATTCAGGCCAATTGGGAGGCGATCGAGCAGACCTCCGACTTCCTCCTGGTCCTGACGCTGGCCATGATCTGCCCCTTCGAGCCGCGCGAGAAGCAGGCGCTCCTCGAGGCGGCGGCGCCGGAGGACCGGGCCGCCATGCTCGTCGCCTTGCTGCAGATCGGGGCGCATCCCGAGCCCGGCGCCGCCGATGCGCCCGCCGATCGCCGGCCGAGCTGAGACGATCGGGAGCGACCCCTTCCGGCCTGCGCGGAGGATCGGGCGGTGATTCGCCCCATCCGGCCGCTTCCGCCCCACGACGATCGGCTCTAGGGGTCTGCCGCAGGCGCCTGCGCCACCTCTCTTGCCTCAAAGCAGGTTCGGCGCGGCGCGCCATCCGCTGTAGGAACGGCCCGCATGAGCGACACGCAAGCCCCGACCCCCCCGAGCCCCGGTGGCGAGGTCGATCCCACCCTGCTGGAAGTCCTGGTCTGCCCCGTGACCAAGGGCCCCCTGCGCTACGACCGGGCGCGCGGCGAGCTGATCAGCGAGCAGGCGCGGCTGGCCTATCCGATCCGGGACGGCATCCCGATCATGCTGCCCGACGAGGCGCGCCCGCTGGACGCCTGAGGGGGGCGAGGCCCGATGACACAACCCGTCGAGATCCGCCTGAAGCGCGCGGAGCGCCTGCTGGAGGTTGCCTTCGACGATGGCAGCCGCTTCGCCCTGCCTGCCGAATACCTGCGGGTGGAAAGCCCCTCGGCGGAGGTGCAGGGCCATGGGCCGGGCGAGAAGGTGACGCTGGCCGGCCGCCGGGAGGTCGGCATCCTGCGGCTGGAGCCGGTGGGCCACTATGCCATCCGGATCATCTTCGATGATCTGCACGACACCGGCATCTATTCCTGGGACTATCTGCACCAGCTCGGCCGCGAGCAGGCCACGCGCTGGGCGGCCTATGAGGCGGCCCTGGCGGCCAAGGGGCTGAGTCGCGACCCGCCGCGCCGGGGCTGAGGCGGCAGCAACCCGGCGGGTCCTCCGCTGTTGCGGCAGGCGGAGAGCCATGATGCCAGCGTGCCGCATTCCCCTTGCGATGGCCCTGCTGTGCCTCGCCGCCTGTGGCAACCAGCCGCCCAGCCGCAGCGTCGGCCCGACGCCGATCGGCACCGATGCGAGCACCGGCCGTCCTTCCCTGAGCCAGGCCGGCGCCGGGCCGGGAGGGATCAACCTGAATTACCACACGGGCAGCGATCCGAACGCCCCGGGCGGCACGGCGTCGGAGCCGCGCGGCATCCGCTGAGGCGCCCCACCCTCCCGCATTCACTCTGGACCATGATCCGTTCACCCGGGTTCGCGGACCAGGGTGCAGATCGTTGTTGGATCGCGTGCGTCTCGCCTTCGGTGGGTCCACCCCAGGCGATCACGCTCTGGCCGGCAGGGCGCATGGCTTGATGCGGCGCCACGAAGCGGCATCTCTCTTCGCAACATGCTCCCCTCCATCCTCGACCGCCGCCCGCGCATCGCGCATGTCCGCCTGCAGGGCGCCATCACCCCCCGCCCGGGCTTCGGCGGCGGCATCAGCCTGGCGACGAGCGGCCCGGTGCTCGACCGGGCCTTCGGCCTGAAGCGGCTCTCGGCCGTCTTCCTCTCGATCAATTCCCCGGGCGGCTCGGCGGTGCAGTCGAGCCTGGTGGCGGCACGGATCCGGCGCCTCGCCGAGGAGAAGAAAGTGCCCGTCATCGCCTGCGTCGAGGATGCCGCCGCCTCCGGCGGCTACTGGATCGCCTGCGCGGCCGATGAGATCGTCGCCGACCCGGCCTCCATCCTCGGCTCCATCGGGGTGATCGCCGCCGGCTTCGGCTTCCAGGACGCGATGGAGCGGCTCGGCGTGGAGCGACGCCTGCGCACCGCCGGAACCGAGAAGAGCTTCTGGGACCCCTTCCGGCCGGAGCGGCCGGAGGATGCGGCGCGGCTGGAGACGCTGCTGGAGGACCTGCATGGCGAATTCGCCGCCTGGGTCACCAGCCGCCGCGGCAGCCGGCTGCGGGCACCGCCGGACCAACTCTTCACCGGCCGCTTCTGGCCGGGCCGGAAGGCCGTTGACCTTGGCCTGGCGGACCGCCTCGGCGATGCCGCGGAGGAGGCGAGGCGCCGCTTCGGCGAGAAGGCGCGCCTCATCCCGGTCGGCGGACCGCGCCCCCCGCTGCTGCGGCGGCTGCTGCCGGGGCTCTCGGCGCAGGCGATGATCGAGGCGCTCGAGGAGCGCGCGGCCTGGGCGCGCCTCGGCTTGTAGGCGGTCAGCCACCCACCTGCCGGATCCAGTCGGGCAGGTTGTAATAGGTCGTCACCCGCCGGATGCGGCGCTCGGACACTTCGAGGAAGGCGCCGGCGGGCAGGCTGTAGCGCTGGCCCTTCGCCTCGGGCAGGCCGGGATCGGTGGCCAGGTATTCTCCTTCGACAATGAACTCGGCCGCTGCCCGCCGGCCGGTGGCATCGACCATGACGACGAGGTCGCGGATCGACTCCCGATAGGCGCGGTCCATCTTGCCGAGGAAGGCGCGGAAGGCCGCCTTGCCCGTCTCGCGTGGTCCCTGGTTCACGTCATGGATAACGTCATCCGCGAGCAGCGCCAGCATTCCCTCGCGGTCGCCGCCATCGAAGGCGGCATAATAGGCGCGAATCAGGCCTTCGGTCTCGGTCATGTGGCTCTCCTTCCCGTGAGTATGGGGGCTTGGACAGGGCAGGCTTCCCCTTCGCCCACTATGTTCGGGCGCGTCGGCATGGCAAAAGCCGCCGCATGCAGACCGCCGTCACCGCCGCGCCTGCCGGCGACGCCCCCGCCCGCAGCAAGCCGCCCAGCTTCCAGGAGCTGATCCTGCGGCTGCACGCCTACTGGTCGGCCCAGGGCTGCGTCATCCTGCAGCCCTACGACATGGAGGTCGGCGCCGGCACCTTCCATCCGGCGACGACGCTGCGGGCGCTCGGCCGGAAGCCCTGGAAAGCGGCCTATGTGCAGCCGAGCCGCCGGCCGGCCGATGGCCGGTATGGCGAGAACCCGAACCGGCTGCAGCACTACTATCAGTACCAGGTGATCCTGAAGCCCTCGCCGGCCGACCCGCAGAGCATGCTGATCGGCAGCTACCGCGCGATCGGGCTCGACCCGCGGGTGCACGATGTCCGCTTCGTCGAGGATGACTGGGAGAGCCCGACCCTTGGCGCCTGGGGCCTTGGCTGGGAGGTCTGGTGCGACGGGATGGAGGTGACGCAATTCACCTATTTCCAGCAGGTCGGCGGCATTCCCTGCGAGGTGCCGAGCTGCGAGCTCACCTACGGGCTGGAGCGGCTGGCGATGTACATCCAGGGCGTCGAGAACGTCTACGACCTGGATTTCAATGGCCAGGGCGTCAGCTATGGCGAGGTGTTCCACCGCGCCGAGGTCGAGTTCAGCGCGCATAATTTCGAGTATGCCGACACGGCGAAGCTGTTCCGGCATTTCCAGGATGCCGAGGAGGAATGCGCGGCGCTGCTGCAGCAAGGCCTCGCCCTGCCGGCCTACGACCAGTGCATCAAGGCGAGCCATCGCTTCAACCTGCTCGATGCGCGGGGCGCCATCAGCGTGACCGAGCGCGCCGCCTATATCGGCCGGGTGCGGGCCCTGGCGAAGGGCTGCTGCGAGGCCTGGCTGGCCGGCGGTGGCTGAGCCCGCGCCGTGGTGCCCGGGGTGGTGTCCGGGCCGGCATCGTGCCCTCCGGCGCCAATCATGCCATGCTGGGGCCGGGGAGCCGGGCCCACTCCTGCGCCGGCCATGCCCCGGCGATCCCACCCCTTCCGGCGAGGTCGCCCTCATTCCCGGGCGACATCCAGCCCGAACCGATCCGAAGGTCGCCCTGACGTCCCATGCCTGAGCTCCTGATCGAACTCTTCTCCGAGGAGATCCCGGCGCGCATGCAGGCCCATGCGGCGGAGGATTTCTGCGCCCTGCTGCAGAAGGCCCTCGCCCCGCTGATGACCGCGGCGCCGCGCCCGCTCTTCGGGCCGCGCCGCATCGCGGCCTTCGGCGAGATGGCGGCGCGGGCGGAGACCCCGGGCAAGGAGGAGCGCGGGCCGCGCATCGGCGCCCCCGATGCGGCGATCGAGGGCTTCCTCCGCAAGCATGGCGCGCCGCGCGAGGCGCTGGTGCAGGAGGGCGCCTTCTGGGTGCTGCAGAAGCCCGGGCAGGTGATCGAGGCCGCCGGCCTGATCGCTGCGGCGCTGCCGCCGCTGCTGCGCGGCTTCCCCTGGCCGAAGAGCATGCGCTGGGGCACCAGCGAATTCGCCTGGGTGCGGCCGCTGCAGCGCATCCTCTGCCTGCTGGATGGCCGGCCGGTGCCCTTCGCCCTCGCCCAGGGCGAGGATGCCGTGCATGGCCTGGCCGCCGCCGACCTGACCGAGGGCCACCGGGTGCTGGCCGGCACCGAGCCTTTCGCGGTCCGGGGCGTCGCCGATTATGCGGCGGGGCTGCGCGAGCGCTTCGTCATCGCCGATGCCGCCGAGCGCGAGCGGATCATCGCCGAGGGGATCGACCGGCTGGCGGCCGCCGAAGGGCTGGAGGTGGTGCCCGATCGCGGGCTGCTGGCCGAGGTGGCGGGCCTCGTCGAATGGCCGGTGCCGCTGCTCGGCCGCATCGACGATGCCTTCATGGACCTCCCCCCCGAGCTGATGCGCACCACCATGCGGGTGAACCAGCGCTACTTCGCGCTGCGGCATCCGGACGGGCGGGCCGCGCCGCGCTTCGCCATCGTCAGCAACATCGTGCCGCAGGATGGCGGCGCGGCGATCGTCGCCGGCAATGAGCGCGTGCTGCGGGCGCGGCTCTCGGATGCCCGCTTCTTCTGGGACCTCGACCGCAAGCAGCCGCTCGAGAGCTTCCTGCCGAAGCTCGACAGCGTGGTGTTCCATGCGAAGCTCGGCACCCAGGGCGAGCGGGTGCGGCGGCTGGAACGCCTGGCCGGGCTGATCGCGCCGGCGGTCGGCGCCGATCCGGCGCTGGCAGGCCGGGCGGCACGGCTGGCCAAGGCCGACCTCGCCAGCGGCATGGTCGGCGAATTTCCCGAATTGCAGGGGGTGATGGGGCGCTACTATGCGCTGCATGGCGGCGAGGACCAGCGGGTGGCCGAGGCGATCGGCGCGCATTACCGGCCGCTCGGGCCGGGCGATGCAGTGCCGTCGGAGCCGGTGGCCGTGGCCGTGGCGCTGGCCGACAAGCTGGACCAGCTCACCGGCTTCTTCGCCGTGGACGAGCGGCCGACCGGCTCGGGCGACCCCTATGCGCTGCGCCGCGCCGCGCTCGGCGTCATCCGCATCATCCGCGAGAACGGGCTGCGGCTCGGCCTGGCGGAGATGATCGCCGAGGCCTTCTTCGGCTATCCGCAGGCGACCGCCGGCGCCGCCAGCCCGGAATTCGGCATGACGCTGGCGACCGAGACGATGCGGTCGGGCTGGACTCCGCCCGCCGGCTCAGCCCAGCCGCCCATGGTCGCTGCCTTCGCCGCCGGCCTGCTCGACTTCCTCGCCGAGCGCCTTCGCGTCCAGCTCCGTGCCGAGGGCGCCCGGCACGACATCGTCGCCGCGGTCTTCGGCGCCGCGCCGGATGACGACCTGGTCCGCCTCCTCGCCCGCTCCGACGCGCTCGCCCGCATGCTGGCGACGCCGGACGGCGCCAACCTGCTCGCCGCCTACAAGCGGGCCGCCAACATCCTGCGGATCGAGAGCCGCAAGGACGGGCCGCATGACGGCCCCGTGGAGGCCGGGCGGCTCGTCGCCGGGCCGGAAAAGGCCCTGGCGGCGGCGGTCGCGGCGACGCGCGAGGCCGTCGCCACGGCCCTGGCGGCCGAGGATTTCCTCGGTGCCATGGAACGCCTCGCTACCCTCCGCGCCCCGGTCGATGCCTTCTTCGACGGGGTCGTGGTGAACGATGCGGACCCGGAACTCCGCCGGAACCGCTTGCGTTTGCTGCACTCGCTCTGCGCCGCCATGGATGCGGTGGCGGATGTCTCAAAAATCGAAGGTTGAAACTGACTCGGTGTGGTAACGCGCCGTTCATAACTTCCTGTGCCGAACGGCGGCCATCCGGATCGCAAGGGGAACAGTGCCGATGAGCAAGTGGGTCTACAGCTTCGGCGCCGGCCATAACGAGGGCAAGGCCGAGATGCGCAACCTGCTGGGCGGCAAGGGGGCGAACTTGGCCGAGATGGCCAGCATCGGCCTGCCTGTCCCCCCCGGCTTCACCATCACGACCGAGGTCTGCACCTACTACTACGACCACGCCAAGCAGTACCCGCCGGAGCTCAAGGACCAGGTCGGCACCGCTCTCAAGCAGGTGGAGGAGGCGGTCGGGGCCCGCTTCGGCGACGACCGGACGCCGCTGCTCGTCTCCGTCCGCTCCGGCGCCCGGGTCTCCATGCCGGGCATGATGGACACCGTCCTCAACCTCGGCCTGAACGACAAGACGGTGGAGGGGCTCACCGCCGCCTCCGGCGATCCGCGCTTCGCCTGGGACAGCTACCGCCGCTTCATCCAGATGTATGGCAGCGTGGTGCTCGGCATCGACCATCACCGCTTCGAGGAGATCATCGAGCACGTGAAGCTCGACCGCGGGGTGGTCGAGGACACGCAGCTCACCGCCGAGGACTGGCGGCGCGTGGTGGACGGCTACAAGGAGATGGTGGCCGAGGTGAAGGGCGAACCCTTCCCGCAGGACCCGGCGGCGCAGCTCTGGGGCGCCATCGGCGCGGTCTTCGGCTCCTGGATGAACCCGCGCGCCAACACCTATCGCCGCCTGCACGACATCCCGGCCGATTGGGGCACGGCGGTGAACGTCCAGGCGATGGTCTTCGGCAACATGGGCGAGGACTGCGCGACCGGCGTCTGCTTCACCCGCGATCCCTCGACCGGCGAGAACATCTTCTACGGCGAGTATCTGATCAACGCCCAGGGCGAGGACGTCGTCGCCGGCATCCGCACGCCGCAGCCGATGTCCGAGGCCCGCGCCAAGCCGGGCGAGCGGAGCATGGAGAAGGCCATGCCCGACGCCTACCAGGAATTGGTGAAGGTCCGTGCGACGCTCGAGAAGCACTACACGGACATGCAGGACATCGAGTTCACCGTGCAGCAGAACAAGCTGTACATGCTGCAGACCCGCAACGGCAAGCGCACCGCCGCCGCCAGCCTGAAGATCGCCGTCGACATGGCGCGCGAGGGGCTGATCGACCAGGCGGAGGCGATCAAGCGCGTCAACCCGGCGGCGCTAGACCAACTCCTGCACCCGACGCTCGATCCGAAGGCGCCGCGCAAGCTGCTTTCCAAAGGCCTGCCCGCCTCCCCCGGCGCGGCCTGCGGCGCCGTGGTCTTCAGCGCGGACGAGGCCGAGGCCCGGGCGCAGAAGGGCGAGAATGTCATCCTCGTGCGCATCGAGACCAGCCCCGAGGACATCCACGGCATGCATGCCGCCAAGGGCATCCTGACGACGCGCGGCGGCATGACCAGCCATGCCGCGGTGGTTGCCCGCGGCATGGGGCGGCCCTGCGTCGCCGGCGCCGGCGGCGTGACGGTGGATTACGGCGCCCAGGCGCTGCAGGCCGGCGGCCAAGTGGTGAATGCCGGCGAGACCATCACCCTCGACGGCGCGACCGGCGAGATCTTCATCGGCAGCGTGCCCATGGTGGAGCCGCAGCTCTCGGGCGACTTCGCCACCCTGATGGAATGGGCCGACGGGGTCCGCCGCCTGAAGGTGCGCACCAATGCCGAGACGCCGCTCGACGCCGATACGGCGCGCAAATTCGGCGCCGAGGGCATCGGGCTCTGCCGCACCGAGCACATGTTCTTCGACCCGCAGCGCATCGGCGCGGTGCGGCAGATGATCATGTCCGAAACCGAGAACGGTCGCCGCGAGGCGCTGTCCCGGCTGCTGCCCTTCCAGCGCCAGGATTTCATCGAGCTGTTCCGCATCATGGCGGGGCTGCCGGTGACGATCCGCCTGCTCGACCCGCCGCTGCACGAATTCCTGCCGCATGGCGAGGCGGAGATCGCCGAGGTGGCCGCCTCGCTCGGCGCCGATGTCGCGGCGATGCAGCGCCGGGCGCAGGATCTCTCGGAAGCCAACCCGATGCTTGGGCATCGCGGCTGCCGCCTCGGCATCTCCTATCCCGAGATCTACGAGATGCAGGCCCGCGCCATCTTCGAGGCGGCGGTGGAGATCGCCAAGGAGACCGGCAAGGCGCCGGTGCCCGAGATCATGATCCCGCTCGTCGCGACGCGGCGCGAGCTCGAGATCACCAAGGCGCAGGTCGACAAGGTGGCGAAGGAGGTCTTCGGCGAGAGCGGCAGCCCCATCGAATACCTCGTCGGCACCATGATCGAGCTGCCGCGGGCGGCGCTCGTCGCCGACCGGATCGCCGAGGTGGGCGACTTCTTCAGCTTCGGCACCAACGACCTCACCCAGACCACCTTCGGCTTGTCGCGCGACGACGCCGGCAAGTTCCTGCCGCTCTATGTCGAGAAGGGCATCCTGCCGAAGGACCCCTTCGTCTCCATCGATCCGGACGGCGTCGGCGCGCTGGTGAAGATCGCGCGCGAGAAGGGACGGGCGGTGAAGCCGGACCTCAAGCTCGGCATCTGCGGCGAGCATGGCGGCGATCCCTTCTCCATCGCCTTCTGCGAGGAGGCGGGGCTCGATTACGTCTCCTGCTCGCCCTACCGCGTGCCCGTCGCGCGGCTGGCGGCGGCGCAGGCGGCGCTCTCGGGCGGCGTCGACCGCACGGCCTGAGCCGGAGGGCGCATGGCCGGCCGTTCCGCCGGCCATGCGCAACCGCCCTGCGGCACCTCCCGTTCTCCCTGCAGGAGACGGGAGACCCTCATGGCGGAGCAGGACACCCCACAGCCGCGGCAGCATCAGGACCGGCAGCCGGGCATCGAGGCGGAGATGCGGCCGCAGCCGCGCGACCGCATGGAGCACTGGAAGCCGAGCGGCAAGCTGCAGGGCCGCACCGCCCTCGTCACCGGCGGCGACAGCGGCATCGGCCGGGCCGTGGCGATCGGCTTCGCCAAGGAGGGCGCCGATGTCGCGATCCTCTATCTCGATGAGCATGCGGATGCCGAGGAGACGCAGCGGCATGTGGAGGCGGCGGGGCGCCGTTGCATCCTGCTCCCCGGCGATGTCGGCGATGCCGGCTTCGTGCGGAAGGCGGTGGACGAGGCGGCCGGGGCGCTCGGCGGCCATATCGACATCCTCGTCAACAACGCCGCCGAGCAGCATGTCTGCGAGGATTTCGCCGAGATCCCGGAAGCCCAGGTGGAGCGGACCTTCCGCACCAACATCCTCGGCATGTTCTGGGTGACGCGGGCCGTGCTGCGGCACATGCCGACGGGCGGCGCGATCATCAACTCCACTTCCGTCACCGCCTTCCGCGGCAGCCCGCAGCTGGTCGACTATGCCAGCACCAAGGGCGCGATCCTCGCTTTCACGCGCAGCCTCTCGCAGGCGCTCTACAAGCAGCGCAAGATTCGGGTTAACGCGGTGGCACCGGGGCCCATCTGGACGCCGCTGATCCCGGCGAGCTTCGACGAGGAGCGCACCGCGGAGCATGGCGAGAGCGCGCCGATGGAACGCGCTGGGGAGCCGGACGAGGTGGCGCCGAGCTACATCTTCCTCGCCAGCGAGGCGGACAGCAGCTACTTCAACGGCCAGACCCTGCATCCGAATGGCGGGTCGGTGGTCAACGCCTGATCGCCGCCGCCTCCCGCGGGCCCGGCAGCAGCGGCAGCGCCAGAACCCAGAGGGCGGCCGGGAAGATCACCATGCAGCGCGCCATCCAGACCGCATGCAGCGCGCTGTGGTTCAGGAAGACGATGTACCAGGCGATCAGCAGCAGGGCCGCGCCCAGCGCCGGCCCGGCCCGCGCGGCATTGCGCCGCAGGGCGGGAATGGCGAGCAGCACCAGCCCGATCAGGCTGCCGCGGATCAGGACCCGCCCGGCCTCGCCCAGGCCGAAGCCCATCTGCCAATAATAGCCCTGCAGGCGAAAGAGCAGGTAGCGCAGGCGGAAGAGCAGGCTCTCGTCGACGCGATGCAGGTCGAAGCCCGCCATCGGCGACCAGGCGGTGAGAAGCTGCGTGGGAACCTCGGGCGCGATCGGGCCGAAGAGACGATGCTCGAAGGCGGCCGCGTCGGCGCTCTGCAGCGTATCCGGAAAAACCAGGGCGGCGATCGCGGCCTTCAGCAGGAAGGGCAGGGCGGCGCCGGCGAGGAAGGCGGCGAGCGAGCGGAGCGCGCCGCCCGGGCGGTCCGCCAGGGCCGCCATGAGCAGCACGAGGCCGCCGCCGAGGGGCAGGCCGCCGGTGAGGAATTCGAACAGGGCGACGCCACAGCCGAAGGCACCGAGCAGCCAGGCCGGCCCGGCGTCCTCGCGCCCCGGCAGCAGCCATAGGGCCCAGAGGAAGGCCGCCAGCACCAAATCCGACAGGGCGTGGCTGACCCAGAAGCCAAGCGCCGGCAGCCCGTAGCTCGTGAAGAGCAGGAGGCCGATGCCGGCAAAGCCGGCATCGCGCCGCCAACCCGCATCGCCTTGCCGTCGCCGCCGGGCGGCGCGGAGGCCGGCGAGGAGGAACAGGCCGCCCAGCGCGCCGTTCAGCGCGAGGAAGACCGCATCCTGCAGGCCGACCGGTCCGAGCAGCGGCAGGAGAAGCGCGGTCGCGACCCGCTGGCCATGCAGGTAGCGGTGGTAGCGCTTCGCCGGCAGCCGCTCCGCGCCCGGCGCCAGCAGCTCCGCTAGGCGCAGGCAGGGCGGCGCCGTCTCGCCGCCGGCCGGATCGGCCATGGCGAGCGGCAGCAGCGGCGAGACGGCGAGGTTGGGCGAGAAGGCTTCCCGCGCCCGGCCCTCGTCATGCGGCAGGACCAGCATGGCGAAGACCAGGCAGTTATTGCCGTACCAGCGCGGGATCCGCACCACGCCGAGCGGCATCCGGTGCGTCTCGAACAACGCCCCGCTGCCGACCAGGGGCCGCAGCAGGGTGAGCGCCCGTTCGGGGGCCAGGCCGGCGGCCTGCCAGGACAGGGCGGCGAAGAGAAGGGCTAGCAGCAGGCTCGCCGCGAGAGCGGTGGCCAGCGACCGGGCCCAGGCCCGGAGCGTCGAGGTGATGGCGGGCACGTGCCAGGATAGCGCCCCTGGAGCGGATCGCGGGAGGGCGTGAACGCCCGGACGTGCGACGCTGCTCTTCGATGGGCCGGATCAGCCGGCCGCAGCGCGCTCCGGCAGCGCCATCCAGGCCGGGATGCAGGGCTCCAGCCGGGCCTCGCCGCACTGCAGGGGTCGGCCGTCCAGCGCCTCGAGCCGCAGCTGCGCGATCCCCAGCCCGTCGCGGCCCGACCGCATCTCGCCGAGCTCGGCCCCGCCCGCCGCCGCTCCCGCCGTCACCGGCGTGCCGGGCGCGGGCAGGGGGCCTGTTATCCGGACCGGGACGAGCCGCCGCTTCAGCAGGCCGCGGTAGCGGGTGCGGGCCGTCAGCTCCTGGCCCATGTAGCAGCCCTTGGTCCAGGAGACGCCGTGCAGCTCGTCGAAGCCGGCCTCCAGCAGCACGGTCTGCTCGGTGACCAGATCGCGGCTGCCCTCCGGCAGGCCGAGCGCCAGCCGGTGGCGGTCCCAGTCCTCCGGCCTGGCTTCCGCCCCGGCCAGCGGCGCCGGGGCCAGCGCCCGCCAGCCGGCTTCCGGCAGGCGGGGATCGGGTGCGGCGATCACGCCCGGGCCCGTGGGCAGCGGCGCGCCGCCCCAGCCAACATGCACCGCAAAGGCCTCCGAGGCATCGCGCACCGTCACCCGCGACCGCAGGCGGAAGCGGGAGAGCTTCTGCGCCAGCATCGGCGCCTGGGTGCGCTCGCAATCGAGCAGCAGCCGGTCATCGGCGGCGAGGATGAAGAAATCGGCCAGCCACTTGCCCTGCGGCGAGAGCAGGGCGGCGAAGACGGCGGTGCCGGGAACGGCGTCGGCGACATCGTTGGAGACGAGGCCCTGGAGGAAGGCGACGCGATCCTCGCCGGCCACCTCCACCACGCCCCGCTCGGGCAGGACTGCAATCGGCATGCGAAGAAGGTGGGCCGGAGGATGCGCCGCTGCAACCGTCCGCGCCGCGTCCCGCCCCCCTGGGATTGCCCCGCCGCGCTCGCGGGGCGAATTTTCGCAAGGCGGATCGCGGGAGGGCGTGAACGCAATCCGCTGTAGCCGCCCGCCATCGGCCGGGCAGCGGGAGGCGCCCTTCCCGCCGGGACGTGCTACAGCCGCCGTGCCGTGCGAATCCTCTTCATCTCCTCCACCCGGATCGGCGACGCGGTCCTCTCGACCGGGCTGCTGGACCACCTGATCCGGACCTATCCGCAGGCCAAGCTGGTCGTGGCCTGCGGCCCGGTGGCCGAGGGGGTCTTCGCGCGCATGCCCAACCGGGCCTGGACCATCGTGCTGACCAAGCGCCGGTACCGCCTGCACTGGCTGGAGCTGTGGCGCGCCGTGGCGGGCCAGCGCTGGGACATCCTGGTCGATCTGCGGGGCTCCGCCTTCGCCTGGACCGTGCGGGCCCGCCGCCGTTACGTGCTGCGCGGCGGGCGGCAGCCGGGCCATCGGCTGGCGCATCTCGGCGCCCTGCTCAGGCTGGATCCGCCGCCCCTGCCGGTCGCCTGGTTCAATGCCGCGGACCGGGCGCGGGCGGCGACGCTGCTGCCGGGGGAAGGCCGCTGGATTGCCCTCGGGCCCACCGCCAACTGGGACCGCAAGGTCTGGCCGGCAGAGCGCTTCACCGCCCTCTTCCGGGCGCTGACGGCGCCCGGCGCGCCCCTGGCCGGCGCCCGCGCCGCCATCCTCGGCGGGCCGGGGCCGCAGGAGCGCGCCATGGCGGCGCCGGTGCTGGCGGCGCTCGGCGACCGCGCGGTGGATCTGGTCGGCTCCCTCTCCCTGCCGGAGGTGGCGGCGGTGCTGGCGCGCTGCGCCCTCTTCGTCGGCAACGATAGCGGGCTGATGCATCTCTCGGCCGCCACCGGCACGCCGACGCTCGGCCTCTTCGGCCCCTCGCGCGTCGAGGAATACGCTCCGGCCGGCCGGCATGTCGCAACCGCGGTGGCGCCGGACAGCCCGGGCCTCGACAGCATGCCGGGCCTGACGCTGGAGGCGGCGCTGGTCGCCGCCGAGCGCCTGCTCTCCGCCCAGGTGCCGGCATGAGCCCGCCGCGGCTCTCGGCCCTGGTGGTCGCCCGGAACGAGGCGGCGCGGCTGCCAGCCTGCCTGGCGACGCTGCGCCCGGCGGATGAGATCGTCGTGGTGCTCGACCGCAGCAGT
The DNA here is from genome assembly GCF_013112485.1 of Roseicella sp. DB1501. Lineage (GTDB taxonomy): Bacteria > Pseudomonadota > Alphaproteobacteria > Acetobacterales > Acetobacteraceae > Paracraurococcus. The sequence continues at coordinate 292,588 of NZ_JABFHG010000006.1, read as the reverse complement.
GACGGCAGCGCCGAAATCGCCCGCGCCCATGGCGCGCGGGTGCTGGAGGGCGGCTGGGAGCTGGAGGGCGAGCGCCGCAATGCCGGCATCGCGGCCTGCAGCGGCGACTGGATCCTCGAGGTCGATGCCGATGAGCGGGTGCCGCCCGAGCTCTGGGCCGATATCCGCGCCCTGATCACCCGCTCGGCGCATGGCTTTCACCGGGTGCGGATCGACAACTATGTGGGCGACCGGCTGATCCTGCATGGCTGGGGCGGCAGCTTCGGCACCACGCTGAAGCCCATCCTGTTCCGCAAGGGCGCCAAGCGCTGGCGCGGCCAGCGGGTGCATCCCGGCCTCGACTGGAATGGGACCGAGGGCGAGCGCCTCACCGCCCATGGCATCCGGCACGAGGTGGACCGCGACATCTCCGACATGCTGCGGCGGCTCGACCGCTATTCCTCGGCGAAGGCGGCCGACCTGCTGGCGGCGGGGAGGATCGGCTCCCTGCCGGACAATGTCCGGCGCTGCCTGTCGCGCATCTTCCTCTGCTATGTCCGGCGCAAGGGCTATCGGGAGGGCGGCTGGGGGCTGCTGATCGCGCTCTGCGCCGGGCTCTTTCCGCTGCTCTCGCATCTCAAGGCGCGGCTGGAGCCGGAGCGGCACCACCCGGCGGCGCCGCGCTGATGCGCATCGTCATGGCGACGGACGGGCCGCGCCTCGGGCCCGCGGTTCTGGCCGAGCGTCCGGTCGGCGGCGTCGAGACCGCCTTCGCCCTGCTCGCCGAGGCCTTCCGCCGGCGCGGCCACCAACTCGAGCTGCGCGCCGGGCATGAGCCGGCGGCCTGCCAAGGCGGCCTCGCCTGGTCGCCCCTCGCGCGCGGCGGCGCGCCGGCGGCGCTGGTCATCGCCAACCGCTCGCCGCGGCTGTTCCGCTGGCTGCCGCGCGGCCGCCGGGTGCTTTGGCTGCACAATCCGGCGGGCTATCTGCGCAAGCTGCGCAACATCCTGCCCCTGCTCGCCCACTGGCCGCGGGTGGTGACGCTCGGGCCCAGCCATTCCGCCAGCCTCGGCCATTGGCCCCCGCTGCGCCCGGTGGAGATCCCGCTCGCCCTGGCGCCACCCTTCGATGCCGGCGCGGCGCCCCGGCCGCCCGGGCCGCCCATCGCTATCTTCGCCTCCAATCCCCGGCGTGGCCTCAATTGGCTGCTCGATCTCTGGGCGGCACGGATTCGCCCCGCCGTGCCGGAGGCGGAGTTGCACCTCTATACCGGCGCCGCCACCTATGGCGGCGACGCCCGCCTCGCGGCCCGTGCCGCGCCGGTGCTGGCCCGTGCCGCCGCGCTGGCCGATGCTGGCGTGCGGATCTTCGACCCCCTTCCGCGCCCTGCTCTGGCGGCGCGCTTCCGCGAGGCCCGGCTCATGCTCTATCGCGGCGATACCGGCGAGACCTTCTGCCTGGCGCTGGCCGAGGCGCAGGCGATGGGCCTGCCGGCCGTCGTCACGCCGCTCGGCGCCGTGGCGGAGCGCATCCGGGATGGCGAGACCGGCCTGGTGGCCCGCGACGACGCGGGTTTTGCCGCGGCCGCCATCCGTCTCCTCACCGAGGATGCCGCCTGGTCCGCCATGCACCGCGCCGCCCTGGCCGGCGGCCCCGGCCCCTCCTGGGACGAGGTCGCCGCCCGGTTCGAGGCGCTGGCATGAGCCTTGACCTGCCGGCAGCGGCGCCGGCGCGCCTGGCCGACCGGCCGCTGCGCCTCGCGCATGTGATGGGCGGCGCCGCCATGGGCGGCGCCGAGGCCTTCTACGAGCGGCTGACCCTGGCGCAACATGCGGCGGGCGAGGAGGTGCTGGCGGTGATCCGCCAGGAGCCGGGCCGCGCCGCCCGGCTGCGCGCCGGTGGATTGCCGCCGGAGGAGTTGGAATTCGGCGGCTATTTCGACCTGCGGACCGGGCCGCGGCTGCGCGCCTTGCTGGCCGGCTTCGGCCCGGAGGTGGTGGTGTCCTGGGCGAGCCGTGCCAGCCGCTTCGCCGGCCGCATCAAGCGCGGCGGCGCGCCCTGGACCCTGGTGGGGCGGCTCGGCGGCTATTACGACCTGAAATACTATCGGGGATGCGATCATCTGGTCGGCAATACCCGCGATCTCCGCGACTGGTTCATCCGTCAGGGCTGGCCGGCGGAGCGGGCGCATGTCGTGCCGAATTTCGCGCATGACTTCGCCGGGCTGGCGCCGGCGGCGCTGCCCGCGCCGGCTGGCATGCCGCGGCTGCTGGCGCTCGGCCGGCTGCATGTGAACAAGGGCTTCGACGTGCTGCTGCGCGCGCTGGCGCTGCTGCCGGGCGTGCATCTCTCGTTGGCCGGCGAGGGGCCGGAGCGCGCGGCGCTGGAGCGGCTGGCGCGCGAGCTCGGCGTCGCCGACCGCACCGCCTTCCTCGGCTGGCGGCAGGATACCGGTGCGCTGCTCGCCGCCTGCGATGTCTTCGTCTGCCCTTCGCGGCACGAGCCGCTGGGCAATGTGGTGCTGGAAGCCTGGTCGGCGGCGCGACCGGTGGTCGCCGCCGCGGCGCAGGGGCCGGTGGAGCTGATCCGCGAAGGCGAGACCGGGCTGCTGGTCCCGAAGGAGGAGCCGGCGCCGCTCGCCGTCGCCATTGCCGGGCTGCTGGCCGATCCCGGCCGCGCCGCGCAGCTCGCCGCGGCCGGGCGCGTGGAATTCGAGCGGGCGCATGCCGAGGCGCCGGTGCTGGCGCGCTGGCACGCCTTCCTGCGCGAGGTCGCCCCGGCGGGCGTTCTCGCCGGAGGGCGCGGCTGATGTGCGGCCTGGCGGGCCTCGCGCTGCGACAGGGGCTGACGCCCGACGGCGCGACGCTGGACGCGCTGACGCGGGCGCTGGCGCATCGCGGGCCGGACGGTGCCGGGCATCACGTGGTCGGCCCCGTGGCGCTGGCGCATACGCGGCTCGCCATCATCGATCTCGTCACCGGCGACCAGCCGCTCTTCGCCGGGCCGGCGGCGCTGGTCGGCAATGGCGAGGTCTACAATTACCGCGAGCTGCGCGAGGCCAACCAGCTCCGCTGCGCCACCGGCAGCGATTGCGAGCCGCCGCTGCATCTCTGGCGGCGCGACGGCATCGCCTTCGCCGACAAGCTGCGCGGCATGTACGCCATCGCCCTGGCCGATCGCGCCGCCCGGCAGGTGGTGCTGGCGCGCGACCCCTTCGGCATCAAGCCGCTCTACGTGGCGGAGGTGCCGGGCGGCATCGCCTTCGCCTCCGAGCCACAGGCGCTGATCGCCGCCGGCCTGGTGCCGCCCCGGGTGCGCGCGGCGGCGCGGGCCGAGCTGCTGCAGCTGCAATTCACCACCGGCGCGGAGACGATCTTCGAGGGGATCTCGCGCATCCTGCCCGGCGAGACGGTGGTGATCGCCGATGGCGCCGTCGCCGAGCGCCGCCTGCGCCCGGCGCTGCCGGAAGGCGGGCCGGAGGTCATCAGCGGCGAGGCGGCGCTGGCGCGGCTCGACATGGCGCTGGAGGAAAGCGTGGCGCTGCACCAGCGCAGCGACGTGCCCTATGGCATGTTCCTCTCGGGCGGCATCGACAGCGCCACGGTGCTGGCGATGATGGCGCGGCTGAATGCCAAGGGGGGAACCTCCCCGGTGCTCGCCTTCACCGCCGGCTTCGACGTGCCCGGCGCAGCGGACGAGCGGGCGCAGGCGGCGGCGCTGGCGCGGGCGACGGGGGCGCGGCACGTCACCGTCGCGGTCACCGAGCAGGATGTCTGGCGCCACCTGCCGGAGATCGTCGCCGCCATGGACGACCCGGCGGCCGATTACGCCATCATCCCCACCTGGTTCCTGGCGCGGCGGGCGCGGGAGGAGGTGAAGGTGGTGCTCTCGGGCGAGGGCGGCGACGAGCTCTTCGGCGGCTATGGCCGCTACCGCGCCGCCATGAAGCCCTGGTGGCTGGGCGGCAAGGCGCCGCGCGCCCATGGCTGCTTCGACCGCGTCGATGTCCTGCGCGCCGCCCCGACCGGCTGGCGCGACGGCATCGTGGCGGCCGAGGCGGCGGCGGCGAGCGCGGGCCGCACCCGGCTGCAGGCGGCGCAGGCGCTGGACGTGGCGGACTGGCTGCCGAACGATCTTCTCATCAAGCTCGACCGCTGCCTGATGGCGCATGGCGTCGAGGGGCGGACGCCGTTGCTCGATACTGGCATCGCCGCGGCCGCCTTCCGCCTGCCGGATGCGCTGAAGGTGCAGGGCCATACCGGCAAGTGGCTGCTGCGGCAGTGGCTGGCCAGGCATCTGCCGGCGGCCGAGCCCTTCAAGCCGAAGCAGGGCTTCACCGTGCCGGTCGGCGCCTGGATCGAGCGGGTCGGCGACCGGCTGGGGCCGCTGGTCGCGGCGCAGCCGGGCGTCGCCGAGATCGCCCGGCCGGATCGCGTGGCCTCGCTCTTCCGCCATGCCGGCGGCGAGAAGCATCGCGGCTTCGCCGCCTGGCACCTGCTGTTCTACGCGCTCTGGCATCGCCGGCACATCGAGGGGCGGCGACCGGAAGGCGACGTGTTCGAGGTGCTGGCGGCGCGCTGAGGGCTGCGCCCGGCGCGGTCAGGGCGCCGGCGGGGCAGGAAGCCAGTCCTCGTTCAGGATCTGGCGGTCCAGCTCGTAGCGGGGTGGGGCATCGGGGCCGATCGCGGCGGCGAAGTGGCGGGCGGCCTCGGGCGCCTCCAGCGCCAGCGCCCGGCCAAGCTCGCGGCGCGCATCCTGCCACGCCTTGAGGAACAGCGCGTCCCGCTGGGCGAAGAGGCTGGGGCTGTCCTCGAAGAGCCGGCCCAGCTCCGCGCGGAAGCCTCCGATCTCAACCATCCAGTGCAGGCGGGAGGCTGCGGCCGGGTGGAATTCGATCTTCAAGGCATGGAGGATGATCAGCCGAAGGTAGGAGATGATCGCCCGGCGATCGGACGTCCTCGCGCTCTCTATCTCCTCCGCGATCTCCTTCACGTCCAGGCCGTTGGGGCGAAGCAGCTCCGGCCAGGCGCGCAACCGGGCGGACTGGTCCTGGGTCCAGGCATATCAATCGCGGTCGCGGAGGCCGGAATCGTCGGGCATGGCGAGGCGGAGTATAGGTGCTGCCGCACCCGGCCCCAAGGAGGATCCCCGCCCCATGACCAGCTACGATCTCATCCTGCGCGGCGGCGCCTGCGTGCTGCCCTGGGGCGTCGAGACCACCGATGTCGGCGTGCGGGAGGGGCGGATCGCGGCCCTCGGCGACCTGCGCCTGGACAAGGCGGCCAATGAGGTGGATTGCCGCGGCCTGCACGTGCTGCCGGGCCTGATCGACGCGCATGTGCATCTGCGCGATCCGGGCGACCCGGCGGTTGAGGATCTCTCGCACGGCACCAAGGGGGCGCTGCTCGGCGGCCTCACCGCGGTCTTCGACATGCCGAACACCGCGCCCAGCATCACCGACCGCGAGCGGCTGGACTGGAAGCGCGGCTATCTGGAAGGGCGCGCCTGGGTCGATGTCGGCCTCTATGTCGGCGCCAGCAAGAAGAACATCGCGGAGCTCGCCGCGCTCGAGCTGCAGCCGAATGTCTGCGCGGTGAAGGTCTTCGCCGGCAGCAGCACCGGCGACCTGCTGGTCGAGGATGATGCGAGCCTGGAGCGGGTGATGCGCGGCGGCCGGCGGCGCATCTGCTACCATTCCGAGGACGAATACCGGCTGCAGGAGCGCAAGCCGCAATTCACCTCCGGCATGCCGCACCGCAACCACATGGTCTGGCGCGACGTGGAATGCGCCTTCCTCGGCACGCGGCGGCTGATGGCGCTGGCGCGGCGCACCGGCCGCCCGGCGCATATCCTGCACGTCAGCACCGCGGAGGAGCTCGACTACCTCAAGGAGTTCCGCGACGTCGCGACCGTCGAGGTGCTGCTCAACCACCTCACCCAGACCGACGAGGCCTATGACCGGCTCGGCGGCTATGCCGTGATGAACCCGCCGATCCGCGACGAGCGGCACCTGAAGGCGGCCTGGGCGGCGGTCGCCGACGGCACGGTGGATGTGGTGGGCTCCGACCACGCGCCGCACAGCCGCGCGGCGAAGGAGCGGCCCTGGCCGGATTGCGCGGCGGGGCTGACCGGCGTGCAGACCATCGTGCCGCTGATGCTCGACCATGTCAGCGCCGGGCGACTCTCCCTCTCCCGCCTCGCCGACCTGATGTGCGCCGGGCCGGCGCGGGTCTATGGCGTGACCGGCAAGGGGCGGCTCGCCGCCGGCTACGACGCCGATTTCACGCTGGTCGACATGAAGAAGCAGCGGGTCATCGAGGAGAGCTGGATCGTCTCGCCCTGCGGCTGGACGCCCTTCGCCGGGCATCGCTGCACCGGCTGGCCGGTGATGGCCATCCTGCGCGGCAAGGTGGCGATGCGCGAGGATGAGGTGATCGGCGCGCCGCGCGGCCAGGGCGTCGCCTTCCAGGAAGCGCGCGGCGGCTGAGCCACGGAGCGCATCATGCCATGGCGGCATGGTCCATCGCGGCGGGGTGGCCTAGGCTGCCCCCGCCGGGGCGAGCAAGGGAGGAAGACCAAGCATGAGCGGAAGCTATAACGGCGCCTGTTTCTGCGGCGCCGTCGAGATCACGGTGAGCGGCGCCCCCAACGCCATGGGCTATTGCCATTGCCGGTCCTGCCGATCCTGGTCGGGCGGCCCGGTGAATGCGTTCAGCCTCTGGCCGCCCGAGGCGGTAAAGGTGACGAAGGGCGAGGAGCATGTCGCCACCTTCTCCAAGACCGAGATGAGCCACCGGCAGTACTGCAAGCTCTGCGGCGGCCACCTCATGGCGCGCCATCCGCCGCTCAACATGGTGGACGTCTTCTCCGCCACCATCCCGGACATGCCCTTCGAGCCGGCGGTGCATGTCAACTACGGCGAGGCGGTGCTCCGCATCAAGGACGGGCTGCCGAAGCTGAAGGACTTCCCGGCGGAGTTCGGCGGCTCCGGCGAGATGGTGCCGGAATAGGCGGGCGCTGATCCTTCGCCTCGCCGCGCGAAGGGGGAGGCAGGCGTGGCCTGCCTCCGCGCCCGGCGCGCCGTGCCGGGCGTTCACGCCCTCCCGCGATCTGCTCTAGATTACCAGCATGAAGCTCATCGGCCTCGCCGGCTGGAGCGGGGCCGGCAAGACCACGCTCCTCACCCGGCTGATCCCCTGCCTCGGCCGCCGGGGCGTCGCGGTCTCCACCCTCAAGCACGCGCATCACCGCTTCGATGTCGACACGCCCGGCAAGGATTCCTGGAAGCACCGGGAAGCCGGGGCGCGGCAGGTGCTCGTCGCCTCGGAGGCGCGCTGGGCGCTGCTGACCGAGCATCGCGGCGCGCCGGAGCCGGATCTGCGCTTCCTCCTCTCGCGCCTCTCGCCGGTCGATCTCGTCATCGTCGAGGGGTTCAAGCGCGACACCCATCCGAAGATCGAGGTCCACCGCGCGGCGAACGGCAAGCCCTGGCTGCATCCGGAGGACCCGCAGATCGCCGCCATCGCCAGCGACGTGCCGCCGCCCGGCGATCTGCCCTGGGTCCCCCTGGACGATGTGGAGGCGGCTGCCGATCTGGTGCAGCGCTTCGCCGCGGATGCCGCGGCCTGGAGGGGGGTAGGGCGCGGTGGCGCAGCTTTCGGATGATTGCTTCGCCCTCGGGGACCCGCTGCTTTCGGTGGAGGCGGCGCAGGCGCTGATCGCCGAGCGGGTGCCGCCGGTGACGGGGGAGGAGACGGTGCCGCTCGCCGCCGCCCTCGGCCGGGTGCTAGCACGGGAGCTGCGGGCCGGGCTGCCGCTGCCGCCCTTCTGCAACAGCGCGGTCGATGGCTATGCCTTCCGCCATGCCGATCTCGGCGAGGGGCTGACGGCGCTGCGGCTGACCGGGCGGGTCGCCGCCGGGCAGGATGCTGCGCCGCTGCCGCCGGGGGCGGCCGCGCGCATCTTCACCGGCGCCCCCATGCCGCCCGGGGCCGATACCGTGCTGATGCAGGAGGATGCGGCGCTGCGGCCGGAGGGCGTGCTGGTCCCGCCCGGGCTGCGGCGCGGGGCGAATGCCCGCCCGGCCGGCGAGGATGTCCAGCAGGGCGCGGTCGCCTTGCCGGCCGGGCGCCGGCTGCGGGCGCCCGAGATCGGGCTGGCGGCGGCGCTCGGCTGCGGCAGCCTCGCCGTCGTGCAGCGCATCCGGGTGGGCGTCTTCTCGACCGGGGACGAGCTGGCCGCGCCGGGCCAGCCGCTCGGCCCGGCGCAGACCTATGACAGCAACCGCTTCACCCTGCTGGCGCTGCTGGCCGGGCTGCCGGTGGAGGCGGTCGATCTCGGCATCCTGCCGGACCGGGCGGCGGAGAGCGCGGCGGCGCTACGCGCGGCCTCGGCAAGCCACGACCTGCTGCTGACCTCGGGCGGCGTCTCCGCCGGGGAGGAGGACCATATCCGCAGCGCCATCGAGCAGGGCGGAAGGCTGGTCTTCTGGCGGCTGGCGGTGAAACCGGGACGGCCGGCGGCGCTCGGGGTGGTGGGCGGGACGCCGGTGCTCGGCCTGCCGGGCAATCCGGTGGCGGCGGTGGTGACCTTCCTGCACCTGGCGCGGCCGCTGGTGCTGCGCCTGGCCGGCGCGGCGCCGGAGCCGCTGCCGCGCTTCAGCGCCGAGGCGGGGTTCGAGGCGCGGAAGAAGCCGGGACGGCGGGAGTATCTCCGCGTCCGTCTGCGCCCCTCCGGCCTGCTGCCCGTCGCCGAGCGCATCGAGCGCGAGGGCGCGGCGCTGCTTTCCTCCCTGGCCGCGAGCGACGCCTTCGCCGAGCTGCCGGAGGAGGTGGTGGCGGTCCGGCCGGGCGATGCGGTGCGGGTGCTGCCCTTCGCGGCCCTGTTCTGAGTGCGGCGCCCCGCGCTACGGTCCGGCGAAGCGGGCGAAGTCGCGCGCCAGGGTCTCGTAGATCGCCCGCTTGAAGCCGACCGCGAGCGCCGGCAGCTCGTCCAGCCGGGCCCAGCGCCAGGCATCGAATTCCGGATGCGGGTCGAGGTCGAGCCGGATCTCCGCCTCCGTGCCGAGGAAGCGCAGCGCGAACCAGCGCTGGGTCTGGCCGCGGAAGCGACCGCCCAGCGCCTTGCCGAGCAGCTCCGGCGGCAGGTCGTAATTCAGCCAGTCGGGATGCTCGGCCAGGATCTCGGCCTTCGCGGTGCCGATCTCCTCGGCCAGCTCGCGGAAGATGGCGACCGCCGGGTTCTCTCCGGCATCAATGCCGCCCTGTGGCAGCTGCCAGCCGCCCGGGGCACCCTCGGCATTCGGCAGGTCGGCGCGCCGCGCCACCAGCACGCGGCCATCCGGGTTGAACAGCACGGCGCCGACGCAGCGGCGATAGGGCAGGTCCATGGGCAGCCTCCGAAGCGCCGGCGGCCTATAGACCGGATCGCCGGCGGGCGTGAGCGTCCCGCTTGGCCTCGTACCAGCGGACCGGTCGCCCGACCGGTCCGAGGTCCCGAACGGGGTCCGCCACAAGTGTGGCGAAGGCCCAGGCAAACCGGAGGTTTGCGCCCGGCGCCAAAGGAACACTGAGTGGGCCCTGATGCGGTCACGCATCAGGGCCATGGGTATCAGGGCGAGCGCGAGGCCGCCTGTTCCGGCCGCCGCAGCATGGCCGTCACCGGGGCCAGCACCAGGCCGCGCTCCTCGATGCCGCCGGCCCAGGCGGCGATGCGGTCGACCAGCACCGGCGAGGCCTCCCCGGCATAGCCGAGGGCCGAGCCGCCCTCCCGGGCCAGCGCCTCGAGCCGCGCCAGCTTGCGCTCGATCTCGCTGCGCGTCGCTGGCTCGTCCACCACCAGGTCGACGCCGCGGCCCCAGGCCCGCGCCGGCGCCCGCACTGCGCCGGGCCGCGGATCGATGTAGAGCAGGCCGCGGCCGGTCAGGTTGGCCTGCAACGCGGCCAGCGAGTCCGCGAGCTGGGCGAAGCGCTCGCCGCGCATCGGGCCGAGGGCGCCGACGGCGCCGACATAGCCGGTGAAGCGCGACAGCACCCAGAGCAGCCGGTCACTGTTCTCATTCGCGGAAAGCCCGGTCAGCAGGGCTCGGTCGCCGGGATTGTTGAGCGGGTAGCCACTCGGCTCGAGCGGCAGGGCGACCAGGATCTCCATGCCCTTGGCCCGCGCCTGGTCGAGCAGCAGCTCGACCCGCGGCGCATAGGGGCTGAAGGCGAGGGCGACGGCGCCGGGCAGGCGGCGGATCGCCTCCTCCGACACCGCGGCGTTCAGGCCGAGCCCGCCGACGACGAGGCCAATGCGCGGCCGCTGGTCCTGCCGATCAAAGCCGCGGCCATAGGTGCGGATCGAGGAGCGCCCCTCCGGCCCGATGCGCGGCAGCCGGCCATAGGGGCCGTTCTCCAGCAGGGCCGGATCGGCGGCGGGGATCGGCCGGCCCGGCACCGGGCCGCGGAAGGCGGCGTCGAGGACCGGCTCGGCGCCCGGGGGCGCACTTGGGGCCGCCGCCGCCTGCGCCGGTCCTGGCAGCGCCGGCGCCTCCGACGCGGCCGCGGGGCCGTGGCCCGGCAGCGGGCCGAGCCAGGCGAGCATGCCGATGCCGCCGACGAGCAGCCCGAGCACGACCGCCCAGAACAGGCCCAGGCCGCGTCAGCCGGCCAAGGCCTGCCGCAGCGCGAGAAACGCGCGGGGCAGGCTCTCCTGGCGCAGGCGACGGCCCATCGCCTGCGCCTGCTCCATCACCTGCTTGCGGTCCACCGGCTGAGACCCTTGGCCTGGCCTCAGCGCGCGGCGCGGCGGGAGGTCTGCTGCGCCGACGCCAGGTTACGCAGGAACTGCGTGGCCTGCTGCAGCTGGAAGTCGGTCTCGGGCTTCGTCGGGTCGAAGGCCGGCGCGCCCTCGGGCGGCAGGCGGGAGACCTTCTCGATGACGCCCGCCGGCAGGTCGAGCTTGGGAATGGCGGCGCCGGCGGGCTGCTGCACCCCGCCCTCGTTGCGCAGCGCCCGGCGCAGATCGGCCTCGCGCTCGCGCGGGATGCCGGCCGTCGCCTGCTCGCGCTGCGCCAGCACCTCGATATCCGGCTCGATGCCGGTGGCCTGGATCGAGCGGCCGGAGGGCGTGTAGTAGCGCGCCGTCGTCAGGCGGATGGCGCCGTTGCCCGGGATGAGCATGACGGTCTGCACGCTGCCCTTGCCGAAGCTCTTCACGCCGAGCACCACCGCGCGGCGGTGGTCCTGCAGCGCGCCGGCGACGATCTCGGAAGCGGAGGCGGAGCCGCCGTTGATCAGCACGACGATGGGCAGGTCCTGCGCGATGTCGCCGGGCTTGGCGTTCCAGCGCTGCGCATCCTCCGGGCGGCGGGCCCGGGTGGAAACGATCTCGCCCTTGTCGAGGAACTCGTCGGAGACCTGCACCGCTTGGTCGAGCAGCCCGCCCGGGTTGTTGCGGAGGTCGAGCACCAGCCCCTTCAGCCCGTTTGGCGCCTGCTGGCGCAGCGTCTGCAGGGCGCGGCGCAGATTCACGTCGGTCTGCTCGTTGAAGGAGGTCAGCCGGATATAGGCGACGTCGTTCCCTTCGAGGCGGGAGCGGACCACCTGCGGCCGGATCACCTCGCGGGTCAGGGACAGCTCGATCGGCCGGTCGGCGCCCTCACGCCGGATGGTGATCTTGATCGGCGTGCCACGCTCGCCCCGCATCTGCTCGACCGCCTCCTGCAGGGTGAGGCCCTGCACGGAATTGCCGTTCAGATTGGTGATCAGGTCCCCCGCCTTGACGCCGGCGCGGAAGGCCGGGGTGTCGTCGATCGGCGAGATGACCTTGATGTAGCCGTTCTCCTGCGTGACCTCGATGCCGAGCCCGCCGAACTCGCCCCGCGTCTGCACCTGCATGTCGCGGTAGGAGCGCTGGTTCAGGTAGGAGCTGTGCGGGTCGAGGCCGGTGAGCATGCCGTTGATGGCATTCTCGATCGCCTCGCGGTCGTTGATCGGCTCCACATACTCGGCCCGGACGCGCTCGAAGACGTCGCCGAAGAGGTTGAGCAGGCGGTAGGTGTCCGCCCTGCCGCCGTCCTGCGCCATGGCCGCCACCATGGGGCCGACCACGACCCCGGCCGCGAAGGCTCCCGCCATCGCCGCCACCGTCCGAACCCTGCGCTTCATGCGGCCAACCTATGTCCTTGCGTTCCGGCCCGGCGGGCCCCTGTAGAGCGTTGTAGCCTAGACCGTCCTTGCGGTGATGCTTGCCGCCTCATCCTTTCGCGGCAAACCAATTCCGGGGATCGACGGGCTGCCCTTTGCGGCGCAGCTCGAGGTAGAGGGGCACCCGGCCGCCCCCATCCCCGGCGCTGGCGCCGCTCCCCAGCCGCCCGACCGGCTCCCCGGCCAGCACCCGCTGCCCCGGGGCGACGTCCAACCGGTCGAGCCCTGCCAGGACAAAATGGTAGCCGTCCCCGCAATCCACAATCAACAGCAGCCCGTAGCTGCGGAAGGAGGAGCCGAAGACCACCTTGCCACCGCAGGGGCTGACCACGCGAGCGCCCGGCAGCGCGGCGAGTGTCATGCCACGGGACCGATCGCCCTCGCCACCGGCGCCGAACTCCCGGCTCACCTGGCCCGCGACGGGCATCGGGCGGGCGCCGCGGCCGGCCGGCGGGGGCGCCACGGCCCGGGCGGCGGCCTCCTGCGCCCGCGCCTTGGCCGCGGCTTCGAGGGCCGCGGCCTCGCGGACGGCGTCGCGCGCCCGGGCCGCCGCCGCCGCCCGGGTCTCCGCCGCCTTGCGGGCGCGTTCCAGCGCCGCCTCGCGCGCTTTCTCCGCCGCGGCGCGGCGCGCCTCCTCCCGCTGCAACTGGGCCAGGGCGCCCTCGAGGCTGCTGGCCCGGGCGGCGCTGTCCTGCGCCCGGCGGGCCGCGGCATCCTCGGCGTCGCGGGCGGCGCTGCGGCGCTGCCGCGCCTCCTCAAGCTCCGCCTCCAGCGCCACCGTCGCCTCGCGGGCCTCGACCCCGGCAGCGCGCAGCGCTTCCGCCTCCGCACTCACGGCGGCGGCCCGGCGAGCGGCCTCGGCGACGCTGGCGCGCAGCTCGGCCGCCTCCCGACTCAGCCCGCGCGAGACGCCCTGCAGCACCAGCAGGCCCCGCAGCGTGTCCTCCGGCGGGCCGGGAATGGCGAGCAGCGATTCCGCCGGCCAGAGCGCCAGCCGGAGCATGACCGGCAGCGCCGGCGCCAGCGCCGCGGCCCGCTGCTCGAGCTGCGAACGGGCCCCGGCCGCGGCGGCGGCGGCGGCGCGGGCCCGTCCCTCCGCCTCGGCCAGGCGCTGCTCGGCCGCCTGGACCCGGCGGGCCGAGGTCACCCGGCGTTCGGCAAGGCGGCGTTCCTCGGCGGCGGCAGCCTCGGCGGCGCGGGCGGCGGCCTCGGCGGCCTCCTGCTCGGCGGCGGCGGCGCGCTGCGCCGCCCGGACCGCGTCCGGCGTCGGCTGCGCGATGGCCGGCTGGGCCAGGGAGGCCAGGATGAGCAGGAGGCCGAGGCCGGCAGGCCAGCTTGGGCGCGGCCCGGCGGCCGGCCCGGTGCAGGGGGCGGCGCCGGGCCATGGGGCGTGGCCGGGCCGGGCCGGGCGGCGGGGTCCGCCGCATCCGGCCGGCGCACGAGGCGTCGGCCGGGCAGCGCTCACCGTGGCGTCATACCAGCGCGCATTGATGGTGACCCATCAATGACCTCAGGCACCGGCGCCGCCTGTGGCAGCTTGGCTTCGCCGCACTCGCGGCGGCGCCCGTTCGGGCGCTCAGCCGGCTGCGCCGGCTGCAGGTCAGTCGTTCTGCAGGCCGGTATCACTCGAGCAGCGACCGGCCGGTCATCGCTTCCGGCTGCGGCAATCCCATGAGGTGCAGCAGCGTCGGCGCGACATCCGCCAGCCGGCCCTCATGCAGCTTCGCCCCGGCGGGCGCGCCCATGACGAAGACGGGCACCGGGTTGGTGGTATGGGCGGTGTGCGGCCCGCCGGTGGCGGGATCCTTCATCAACTCGCAATTGCCGTGATCGGCGGTGACCAGCAGCGCCCCGCCCTGGGCCTTCACGGCATCGGCGATGCGGCCGAGCCCGGCATCCACCGTCTCGACCGCCTTGATCGCGGCCGGCAGGCTGCCGGTATGGCCGACCATGTCGGGGTTGGCGAAGTTCAGCACGATCAGATCATACTTGCCGGAGCCGATCGCCGCGACCGCCTTCTCGGTCAGCTCTGGCGCCGACATCTCCGGCTGCAGGTCGTAGGTGGCGACCTTGGGGGAGGGGACCATGATGCGGTCCTCGCCGGGATAGGGCTTTTCCTCGCCGCCGTTCAGGAAGTAGGTGACGTGCGGGTACTTCTCGGTCTCGGCCATGCGGAGCTGGGTCCGGCCGGCGCGGGCGACGACCTCGCCCAGGATGTCGCCCAACCGTTCCGGCGGGAAGAGGGTGCCGAGGAAGGCCGCGAGCTCGGTCGAATACTCCGTCATCCCGGCGGCGGCGGCGAAGCGGACCACGCGCTTGCGGTCGAAGCCCTTGAAGGCGGGATCGAGCAGGGCGGACAGGATCTCCCGCACCCGGTCGGCGCGGAAGTTGAAGCAGAGCACGCCGTCGCCATCCTGCATGCCCTGGTAGTCGCCGATGGCGGTGGCGGGCACGAACTCGTCGGTGACGTCCCTGGCATGCGCCGCCTCGACCGCCGCGACCGGGTCCGGCGCCCGCGCCCCCGCGGCCGAGACCATCACGTCATAGGCCTGCGAGACGCGCTCCCAGCGATGGTCGCGGTCCATGGCGTAGTAGCGGCCGGTGACGGTGGCGACGCGCACGCCGGCGAGGCCCTCGATATCGCCGAGCAGGCGGCGGAGATAGTCCGGCGCCGCCCGCGGCGGCGTGTCGCGGCCATCGGTGAAGCAGTGGATCGCCACCTTCACCCCGGCCGCCGCCAGCGCCTTCGCCAGCGCCGCGGCATGCGCCTGGTGGCTGTGCACGCCGCCCGGCGAGACAAGGCCCATCAGGTGGCAGGTGCCGCCCGAGGCCTTGAGCGTGTCGATCAGCGCGGTCAGCGCCGGTAGCCGGGCGATCGAGCCGTCCTTCACTGTGGCGTCGATGCGCGGCAATTCCTGCATCACGACGCGGCCGGCGCCGAGATTGAGGTGCCCAACCTCGGAATTGCCCATCTGCCCGTCCGGCAGGCCGACATCATGGCCGGAGGTGTGCAGGAAGGCGCGCGGCCCGGCCTGCCAGAGCGCGTCGAAATGCGGCGTACGGGCCTGGCGAACGGCATTGTCCGCCTGATCCTCGCGCCAGCCCCAGCCGTCCAGGATGACCAGCATGACGGGGCGGGGATGCGGCATGGAAGGACACTCCTCGACTGACAGCATGGCCCTCAGACGCCGGGCGCAAACCTCCGGTTTGCTTGGCTTCGCGACATACGTCGCGGGCCCCGTTCGGGGCCTCGGACCGGTCCAGCGACCGGTCTGTCGGTATGACAGCGCCTTACTGCCGAGGCCAGATGGGGGCAAGGCGGGACCGGAACCAGCCCGCCGCCCGGCCGTTGGCCACGGGACCGCGCCCTACCGTGAGAGGATTTCCGCCGTGACGGATACCCGCAGCGATGCCGAGGCCAAGCGCAAGGTCTGGGCCATGATCAAGGATATCGCGGTTGCCATGATGGTGACCCAGGATGGCCAGGGCCGCTTCCGCGCCCGGCCGATGCGCGCCGCCAATCGGGAGTTCGATGGCGTGCTGTGGTTCTTCGCCGCCATCGACGGCAATGTCAGCGACGAGGCAGCGAAGGACGACCGCGTCCTGCTCGCCTATGCCGATCCCGATTCGCAGAGTTACGTCTCGGTCTTCGGCAAGGCCGAGACGCTGCGCGATCCGGAGCGGCAGAAGCAGCTCTGGGCCGAGCCGATGCGCGTCTGGTTCCCGGGTGGGCCGGAGGATCCGCGCATCACCCTGATCAAGGTCGAGTGCGAGGGCGCCGAATACTGGGATTCGCCCTCCAGCACGCTGGTGCACGCCTATGGCTACCTGAAGGCCGTGACCACGGGGGAGCCGCCGCATCCCGGTGAGAACGACAAGGTGGACTTCACCAAGCGCGCCGGCTGAACGATCGGCGGGTGGGCGCCGTATCGCCCCCACCCGATGGATCACCCGCCTGCCGCGCCTCAGCGCGTCGGCGTCGGCGGGGTGGTGCTGTAGTCGTAGAAGCCCTTGCCGGACTTCCGCCCGAGCCAGCCGGCCTCGACATATTTCGCCAGCAGCGGGCAGGGCCGGTACTTCGGATCGCCCAGCCCCTCATGCAGCACCTTGAGCACGCTGTAGAGCGTATCGAGGCCGACGAAGTCCGAGAGTTCGAGCGGCCCCATCGGATGGTTGGCGCCGAGCTTCATCCCGGCATCGATGGCGCGGACATCGCCGACACCTTCCATGAGCGCGAAGATCGCCTCGTTCAGCATCGGGCAGAGGATGCGGTTGACGACGAAGGCCGGGTAGTCGGCCGCCGCCACCACCGTCTTGCCCATCCGCTCGGCCAGCGCCGTCACCGTGGCGACGGTCGCGTCCTCGGTCGCCAGGCCGCGGATCACCTCGACCAGCTTCATCATCGGCACGGGATTGAAGAAGTGCATGCCGACGAAGCGCCCCGGCCGGTCGGTCGCGGCGCCGAGGCGGGTGATGGGTATGGAGGAGGTATTGGAGGCGATCAGCGCTTCCGGCGAGAGCTGCGGGCAGAGGCTCGCAAAGATCTTCTTCTTGATCTCCTCGTTCTCGGTCGCCGCCTCGATCACCAGGTCGCACTCGGCGAAGAGCTTGTAGTTGGTGCCGGCGGTGATGCGGCCTAGCGCCTCGTCCTTCGCCCCGGCGGGGATGCTGCCCTTGCTCGCCTGCCGGTCCAGATTCTTCCCGATGGTGGCGAGCGCCTTGTCGAGCGCCGCCTGGTTGATATCGACCAGCGCCACCGGAACGCCCGACAGGGCCGCCACATGGGCGATGCCGTTGCCCATCAGGCCAGCACCGATGACGCCGAGCTTCTTCACCTCCGCCATGATCTCCACCTCGTCTAATGAAAGCGCCACAACGAAAAAGGGCCGCCGGACGCGGCTGGCGTCGGGCGGCCCTGGCTTGGCGCGAGCGCCTACTTCTTGCCGAGCTCGGCCTCGAACTCGGGCATCACCTTGAACAGGTCGCCGACCAGGCCGTAATCGGCGACCGAGAAGATCGGCGCCTCCTCGTCCTTGTTGATGGCGACGATGACCTTGCTGTCCTTCATGCCGGCCAGGTGCTGGATGGCGCCCGAGATGCCGACCGCGATGTAGAGGTCGGGGGCGACGATCTTGCCGGTCTGGCCGACCTGATGGTCGTTCGGCGCATAGCCGGCATCGACCGCGGCGCGGGAGGCGCCGACCGCGGCGCCGAGCTTGTCGGCCACGCTCTCGATGATGTGGAAATTCTCGGCCGAGCCCATGGCGCGCCCGCCGGAGATGACGATGCGCGCTGCGGTCAGCTCCGGACGCTCCGACTTCACGATCTCGGCGCCGAGGAACTTGGAGACGCCCGGGTCATCGGCCGCGGGCGCCGCCTCGATCGCGGCGCTGCCGCCCTCGGCGGCGACCGGGTCGAAGCTCGCGGCGCGGACGGTGATGACCTTCTTCGGATCGGCCGACTTCACCGTCGCCAGCGCGTTGCCGGCATAGATCGGCCGGACGAAGGTGTCGGCATCGACCACGCCGGCGATGTCCGAGATCACCTGCACGTCGAGCAGCGCCGCGGCGCGCGGCATGACGTTCTTGCCCGCGGCCGAGGCCGGCGCCAGCAGGTGCGAGTAGTTGGGCGCGAGCGCGACCAGCAGTGCCGCGATCGGCTCGGCGAGGCCATGCGCATACTGCTCGGCATCCGAATGCAGCACCTTGGCGACGCCCGCCATCTTCGCCGCCGCCTCGGCCACCGCCTTCGGGCCAAGGACGAGGGCGTGCACCTCGCCGAGCTTCTCCGCCGCGGCCACCGTGCTGCGCGTCGGCTGCGTCACGGCGGCGCCGTCGTGGTCGACCAGAACCAGAACAGCCATGATCAGATCACCTTCGCTTCGTTGCGCAGCTTCTCGACCAGCTCCTGCACCGAGCCGACCTTCTTGCCGGCCTGGCGCTTCGGCGGCTCCTCCACCTTCACCACCGTCAGGCGCGGCGCGACATCGACGCCGAGATCGGCCGGCTTCAGCGTCTCGATCGGTTTCTTGCGGGCCTTCATGATGTTGGGCAGCGAGGCATAGCGCGGCTCGTTCAGGCGCAGGTCGGTGGTGACGATCGCCGGCAGCTTGAGCTGCAGCGTCTCGAGGCCGCCATCCACCTCGCGGGTGATCTTCAGCCCACCATCCGCCGGCTCGACCTTCGAGATGTAGGTGCCCTGCGGCCAGCCGAGCAGCGCCGCCAGCATCTGGCCGGTGGCGTTCATGTCGTCGTCGATCGCCTGCTTGCCGAGGATGACGAGCTGGGGCTGTTCCTTCTCGACCACCGCCTTCAGCAGCTTGGCGACCGCGAGCGGCTCGAGTCCGCCGTCATGCTCGATCAGGATGCCGCGGTCGGCGCCCATGGCGAGCGCGGTACGGATCTGCTCCTGGCAGGCGGCAGGCCCGGCAGAGACCGCGACGATCTCGGTCGCCACGCCTTTCTCCTTCAGGCGCACCGCTTCCTCGACCGCGATCTCGTCGAAGGGGTTCATCGACATCTTGACGTTCGCGGTCTCGACGCCCGTGCCATCCGCCTTGACGCGGACCTTCACGTTGTAGTCGACAACCCGCTTGACCGGGACGAGGAGCTTCATCGCCTCTGCCGTTTCCCTGAGCGTTGTTAAGGTGTCTCCCGCGGCCCGCCGGCAGGCCGCAGGCTGGTCTCCCTGCGCATGGCGCGGCGGCGCCCGAGGGACGGCTGCCCGCCCCGCGCAAAACCCGGGGCAAAATAGGGCTGGGCGCCGCGCGCTGTCAAAACGCGGCCACCCGCCGCCGGGTCCGCCTGCCCGGGCACCAGCGGGGGCCGGCCGGTCAGTGCCGGGAGACGAGCAGCAGCAGGGCGAAGAGGGCCAGCGTGATCCCCTGCAGGATCACCCGCCAGCGCATCAGCGTGTTGGACCGACTCGCATTCCCGTCCGCCCGGATGAGGCCGAGCATCCCGGCCAGCATTACCCCGAGGGTGGCCAGCATGCCCATGCCGGTGAGGATGGTGAGGAGCGTCTTCATGGGTTTCATCTAAAATGACCGCGGGAAAGCGCAATGGCGGCGCCCGATGCCCCGCGCGCGTCGCGGCGCTTGACCCGCAGGGGCGCAATGAGGTTGCTGGCGGCGCTCATGACCCCATTCCGTCCGTTCCGCTCCAGCCTCTGGAGTCTCCTTCTCGTCCTCCTCCTGGCCGGCCCCGCGCAGGCCCAGCCACCGGCGGCGCCCGGCCTGAGCCAGGCCGATCTCGACAGCGTCACCGCGCTGCTGCGCGACGGCGCCCGGCGGCAGGAATTCCTGCGCACGCTCGAAGCCCTCGCGGCCGCGAGCCGGACCGCGCCGCAGGCCGCCTCGCCGGCGGGTGGCCCGGGCCAGCCGGGCGCGCCGCCGGCCGGGGAGGCCGGCGAGGCAGGACCGGCCGCCGCGACCCCGGCCCCCGGCGCGCCGGCCGCCGCTCCCGCCCCCGCCGGACAGGCGGCGCAGGAGGCGCTGATCGCCCCGAACACGGTCGGGGCACAGCTCATCGCCGGGCTGTCGGACCGCATCGGCGCCCTGTCGGAGACCGTCCTGACCGGCATCCGCTCGATCGCCGACCTGCCCGGCCTCTGGAGCGCGGCGGCCGGCATGGCGCGGGACCCGGTCTCCCAGACGCGCATCATGGATGCCGCCTGGAAGCTGCTGCTGCTGGCGGCGATCGGGCTGGCCGCCGAATGGCTGGTGGTGCGCGCCGTGACCCCGGCGCGCCGCTGGCTCGACGCGGCGGCGCCGCGGGCGCAGGGCACGCCCTGGACCTGGCTGAAGCGGGTGCCGCTCGTCCTGGCGCGGCTGCTGCTCGACCTGCTGCCGATCAGCGCCTTCGGCCTCGCCGTCTACGGCCTGTTCGGCTTGGTGAGCCCGTTGCCCACGACGCGGCTGATCGGGCTGATGATGGCGAATGCCTATGTGGCGGCGCGCGCCGCCTTCGCCTGCGCCCGCATGCTGCTCTCGCCCGCCTCGAGCCACCTGCGGCTGATCCCCTGCTCGGACGCCACCGCCGCCGCCGCCATGAGCGGCCTGCGGCGGCTGATGCTCATCGGCGTCAGCGGCTACACCCTGGCCGAGGCAGGGCTGCTGCTCGGCCTGCCCTGGTCGGCCTACGACGCCGTGGTGAACCTGACCCTGCTGGTGATCTCGCTGCTGCTGGCGCGGATCGTGCTGCGGCACCGCGAGGCGGTGGCGCAATGGCTGCAGGCCAGCCCGCTCGAGCCGGGCGAGGAGGCGACGGGCACGCGCCGCCTGCTGCGCGGCGCGCGCGACCGGCTGGCGGAGATCTGGCACGTCATTGTCATCCTCTGGCTGGTGGCCTCCTGGACGGTCTGGGCGCTGGCGCTCGAGAACGGCTTCCACCGGCTGCTGACCGGCACGCTGCTGACCCTCCTCGTCCTCGGCCTGGCCAAGGCGCTGGACGAGGCGGTCGGCTGGTCCATGGACCGGGTGCTGCATCCCGGGCCCGAGATGGCACGGCGCTTCCCGGGCCTGGCGGCGCGGGCGGCGCAATACGTGCCGCTGCTGAAGGGCGTGGCTTCCGCGCTGATCGGGGCCGGCGCCCTCATCCTGCTGTTCGAGACCTGGGGCCTCCGCAGCCTCGCCTGGTTCGAGGAGGGGACGCTGGGCCGCCGGCTGCTCGGCACGCTGCTCTCCATCGCCATGACGCTGGTGCTGGCACTGGTGGTGTGGGAGGCGGCGAACTCCGCCATCCAGCGGCGGCTGACGCGGCTCTCGCGCGACAGCCAGGCGGCGCGCAGCGCCCGGGTGCGCACCCTGCTGCCGATGCTGCGCACAGTGCTCGGCGTGGTGATCCTGGTCTTCGTGGTGCTCAACGCCCTGGCGCAGCTCGGCGTCAACGTCGCGCCGCTGCTGGCTGGCGCCGGCGTGGTCGGCCTCGCCATCGGCTTCGGCTCGCAGACCCTGGTGCGGGACGTCATCACCGGCGTCTTCCTGCTGCTGGAGGATGCGGTCGCGGTCGGCGACACGGTGCAGCTCGGCGGCCTGACGGGCGTGGTGGAGCATCTCTCGATCCGCTCCATCCGGCTGCGGGCGACGGATGGCAGCGTGCACATCGTGCCCTTCAGCGCGGTGACCACGGTGACCAACATGACGCGCGACTTCGCCTTCGCGGTGCTGGACGTCACGGTCGCCTATTCCGAGGACACGGACCGCGTGGTGCAGGCGCTGCGGGACATCGGCCAGGAGATCCGCGCCGAGGCGAAGTGGAAGGCCCTCATCCGCGACGACATCGATGTCTGGGGCGTCGACAAGCTGGCGGATTCGGGGGTGACGATCCGCGCCCGGGTGAAGACCGAGCCGGCCTCCCGCTGGCCGGTGGCGCGGGAGTTCAACCGGCGCATCAAGCAGCGCTTCGAGGAACTCGGCATCCAGATCCCCCGGCCGCAGCCCATGGTGCTGGTCGAGCGGCCGCCGGAGCCGCGCCCCGCCGGCCCGGATGCGGCGCAGGCGGCGCAATAGGGGATAACGGGCCGCCGCTCAGCCGAGGCCGGCGAGGCGCAGCAGCCAGAGCGCGCCGACGCCGGCGAGGATGGAGAGCACCAGCCGGCCGAACCGGACCTGCACCAGCAGCACCGCCGCGCCCGCGGCGACGGCCGGCCAGCCCATGCCGGCCAGGGCGGGGGCGAGGAAGGCGACGAAGATGCAGCCCGGCAGGTGCTGCAGCATGGCCTGCACGAAGGGCGGCGGCCGGATGACGCGCAGGATCGCATAGCCGCCGGCGCGGCAGAGATAGCTCGCCAGCGCCATGCCGAGGATGGCCGCCAGCACGTCGGGGCGGAGCGTCATGCGCGTCGCCGCCGATCCTGCCAGGCGCCGAGCGCGGCGCCGGCGAAGGCCCCGGCCAGCACCGGCCAGGGCGCGCCGAGGCCGAGGCCCTGGGCGGCGAGGGCGATCCCGCCGGCGGCGATCCAGGGCTGCAGGTCGCCGCGGCCGCGCCAGAGCTGCACCAGCAGGGCCAGCACCGCGGCGGAGGAGGCGAAGAAGACCGGGTGCCCGGCCGGCAGGCGCAGCGCCGCGCCGAAGACATGGCCGAGCGCGACCATCGCCATCCAGTTCAGCCACATGCCGAAGGCGGCGCCGAGCAGGAAGCCGGCATCGCGCCGCCCAGCCCGCATATCCGCGATGGCGAGGGCGAAGGCGTTGTCCACCAGCAGGGCGAGCGTGCCCCAGAGCCGGAGGCCGCGGGTGCGGTCCAGCATCGGGGCGAGCGCCGCGCCCATCGGCGCCAGGCGGAGGTTGATCACCAGGCAGGCAAGGCTGGCGGCGAGGATCGGCGCCGGGTCTGACCAGAGCTGCAGCGCGACGAGCTGCGCCGTGCCGGCGAAGACCAGGCCGCTCATCAGCAGCGTCTCGGCCAGCGACAGGCCGACGCCATCCGCCGTCATCCCGACCACCAGGCCGAAGGGGGAGAGGCCGAGGGTGATGGCGAGCGCCGCCTTCAGCCCCCGCACCACCCCGCCCCGCGTGAAGCCGCCGCGCTGGTCCAAGCCCCGATCCCCCGATGGCGGCGCCGCCCCTCAGGCCCGCAGCACCGCCCCGGTCGCCTTGACGACCGCCGCCACGATGCGGTCCGCCACCGCCTCGATCTGCGCATCCGTCAGCGTCGCCTCGCGCGGCTGCAGGGTGACCTGGATGGCGAGGCTCACCTTGCCCGCCGGCAGCTTGTCGCCGGCATAGCGGTCGAAGACGGCGACATCGGCGACGAGCTGCCGGTCGGCGCCGCGCGCCGCGCGCAGCACCTGCTCGGCGGCGACGCCCTCATCGAGGAGGAAGGCGAAGTCGCGCCGCAGCGGCTGGAAGGCCGGCAGGTCGGGCGTGCCCTTCCGGCGCCGCTTCGGCTCGGGGATGGCGTCGAGGAAGACCTCGAAGCCGACCGCCGGCCCGGCCAGGTCGAGCGCCGCGCGGACCTTCGGATGGATCTCGCCGAACCGTGCCAGCACCGTCTTCGGCCCCTGCCGCAGCACGCCGCTGCGGCCGGGATGGTAGAAGCCCGGCGCATCGGTGGTGACCGTCACCGCCGCCATCGGCAGGCCGAGCGCGGCGAGCAGGGCGAGCGCATCGCCCTTCGCATCCATGGCATCGACCGGGCGGGCGGCCTCGGCCCAGTGCCGCGACGTATGGCCGGCGCGAAGGCCGGCGATGACCTGGCGCTGCCCCTCCGGCGAGGGATCGAGGTAGCTCGCCCCGAGCTCGGCCAGCGCCACGTCCGGAAAGCCGCGGGCGGCGTTGCGCCCGGCGGCGAGCAGCAGGCTGGCGAGCGGCGTCGGGCGCATCTGGTCGAGATCGGCGGCGATCGGGTTCTCCAGTCGCAGGGCGTCCGGCGTCTCGCCGAACAACGCCGCCGTCTTGCGCTCGAGGAAGCCGAAGCTGACGCAATCCAGCATGCCGCGCGCGGCGAGCACCCGGCGGGCCAGGCCGGCGCGCGCCTGCTTCGGCGTCAGCGCCGGCGGCGGCACGATGCCGGCGACGGGCAGCGAGACCGGCGGGATGGTGTCGAGGCCACGGATGCGCAGCACCTCCTCCACCAGATCCGCCTCCGGCTCCACCACGGCGCAGCCCTCGGCCGCGGCGCGGGCCCGGTCGGCGGGCAGCGTCGCGGCCTGGTCGAGCACCGCATCGACGGTGCCGGCCTGGGCGATGTCGTTGCGCCAGGAGGGCACGGCGACGGTCACCTGCGCCGCATCGCGCTGCTGCACGGCGAAGCCGAGGCGCTCCAGGATGGCGACCGCCTCCTCGGGCGGCACCGCGGCGCCGCCGAGCCCGGCCAGCCGCTCGAAGCGGAGCGTCGCGCTGCGCTGCCAGGCCGGCGGCGCGCCGGCCGCGGCCACCTCGCTCGCCTCGCCGCCGCAGAGCTCGAGCATCAGCGCCGTGGCGAGGTCGAGGGCGAGCGGCGGCAGGGCCGGGTCGACGCCGCGCTCGAAACGCGCCCGTGCATCGGTGCGGATGTCGTGCCGGCGGCCGGAGAGCGCGATGCGCACCGGGTCGAAGAGGGCGCATTCGATGAAGCACTCGGTGGTGCCCTCGTCGCAGCCCGAGGGCTCGCCGCCGATGATGCCGCCGAGCGCCTCCGGCCCGGCGGCATCGGCGATGATGCCGTCCTCCGGCGTCAGCGCGTAGGTCTTGCCGTTCAGCGCGACCAGGCTCTCGCCCTCGCGCGCCATGCGCATGGTCAGCGTGCCGCCCTGCACCTTGGCCACGTCGAAGACGTGCAGCGGCCGGCCGAGGCCGTAGGTGAAGAGGTTGGTCACGTCGACCAGGGCATTGATCGGCCGCAGCCCGATGGCGACCAGCCAGTCCCGCAGCCAGCGCGGGCTCGGCCCGTTGCGCAAGCCCCGGATGCCGCGGCCGAGGACATGGTCGCAGGCGCGCGGATCGGCGATCTCCCAGCGCAGCGGCGCGGGATAGGCGGGCACGATCTTCGGCTCGGGCAGCGGCTTCAAGGTGCCGAGCCCGGCCGCCGCGAGGTCGCGCGCCACGCCGCGGATGGCGAGCGCGTCGCCGCGGTTCGGGGTGACGCTGATCTCGATCACCGGGTCGTCCAGCCCGGCCCAGGCGACGTAGCTCTCGCCGAGCGGCGCCTCTGCGGGCAGGTCGACGATGCCGCTATGGTCGTCGCCCAGGCCCATCTCGCGCGCCGAGAGCATCATCGCCTCGGAGGCGACGCCGCGGATCTCGCCCTTCTTGAGCGTGATGCCGGTGCCGGGGATGAAGGCGCCGGGCAGGGCCAGCACCCCCTTCATTCCGGCCCGCGCATTTGGCGCGCCGCAGACGACGGAGAGCAGCCGGCCATCACCGGGATCGACCTTCAGCGCCCGCAGCCGGTCGGCATTCGGGTGCGGCGCGGCCTCGACCACATGCGCGATGCGGAAGCCGGCCAGCGCCGCGCCGCGATCCTCCACCCCTTCGACCTCGAGGCCGATGCGGTTGAGCGTCGCGATGATCTCGGCGAGCGGGGCGGCGGTGTCGAGGTGCCGGCGCAGCCAGGAAAGCGGGAATTTCATCTCACACGCCCTCCGCCAGGGAGGGGGGCGAGAGCGGGTCGGCCGCGTAGTGGCGCAGCCAGCGCAGATCGCTCTCGTAGAAGGGGCGGAGGTCGGGCATGCCGTGCTTCAGCATGGTGATGCGCTCGATGCCCATGCCGAAGGCGAAGCCCTGCCACTCCCGCGGGTCGATGCCGCAATTGGCCAGCACGCGCGGATGCACCATGCCGCTGCCGAGGATCTCCAGCCAGTCCGTGCCCTTGCCGAGCTCGCCGGACTTCCGGTCCCAGCCGATATCCACCTCCATCGAGGGCTCGGTGAAGGGGAAGTAGGAAGCGCGGAAACGCACCGGCAGGTCGGCGATGCCGAAGAAGCCGCGCAGGAAGTCGATCAGGCAGCCCTTCAGGTGGCCGAGGGTGATGCCGCGATCGATCACCAGCCCTTCCACCTGATGGAACATCGGGCTGTGTGTCGCATCGTGGTCGGCGCGCCAGGTGCGGCCGGGGACGATGACGCGGATCGGCGGCTCCTGCGCCACCATGGTGCGGATCTGCACCGGCGAGGTGTGGGTGCGCAGCACCGGCCGGCGGCCATTCCCGCCCGGCAGGGCCGGCAGATAGAACGTGTCGTGGTCCTGCCGCGCCGGATGGTGCTCGGGGATGTTGAGGGCGCCGAAATTGTGCCAGTCGCTCTCGATGTCCGGCCCTTCGGCGACCGAGAAGCCCTGGGCGCCGAAGAGGGCGACCAGCTCCTCGACGGTGCGGCTGATCGGGTGGATGCCGCCCACCTCGGCGCCGCCCGGCGGGTGCGGCCGCGGCGGCAGGGTGACGTCCATGCGCTCGGCGGCGAGGCGGGCCTCCAGCGCCGCCGCCTCAAGCGCCGTGCGGCGGGCCTCGATCCGGCCTTCCAGCGCCGTCTTCAGCCGGTTGAGCGCCGCGCCGCGCTCCCGCCGCTGCTCGGCCGGCACCTGGCCGAGGCCCTTCAGCAGCGCGGTCAGGCGGCCGCTCTTGCCCAGCAGGCCGACGCGCACCGCGTCCCAGGCGCGCAGGTCGCCGGCCGCGTCCAGCGCCGCCGCCGTCTCGGCCTCGAGGGCGGCGAGGTCGTCGCCCGGCTTGGTCGTCTCGCTCATCTCTCAGCGTCCCGAAATCTTGGGGGCGGACCGGTGCGGCAGGGGGCCTCCGCCGGCCGCGAACGAAAAAGGCCGCACCCTGCCGGGAGCGGCCCCTCTCTGCGTCAGACTTCCGAAGCGGGAAGTGTCAGGCGGCCGGCTTGGCCGCAGCCAAGGGGGCAGACCGTGCAGCGCGGGCCTTCTCGACCAGCGCCGCGAAGCTCGACGGATCGTCGAAGGCGATGGCCGCCATCACCTTCCGGTCCAGCTCGATCCCCGCCGCCTTCACGCCGGCGATGAACTGGGAATAGGTCAGCCCGTGCTCGCGCACCGCGGCGTTGATCCGCTGGATCCACAGGCCCCGGAAGTCGCGCTTCTTGTTGCGGCGGTCGCGATAGGCGTATTGCAGCGCCTTCTCGACCCGCTGCAGGGCGGGGCGGTAGTTGGTCGAGGACCGGCCGACATAGCCCTTGGCCAGCCGGAGGACCTTCTTGTGACGGGCGTGGGCGGTGACGCCGCGCTTCACACGTGCCATGGCGTGCGCTCCTTCTTACCGGACCAGCCCGTAGGGGGCCCATTGCAGGACGGTCAGCCCGTCCTGGTGGCGCAGAACCTGGGTGCCGGTGTTCTGCCGCTTCACCTTGGAGGAGCGGTTGCGCAGCATGTGCCGCTTCTTGCCCGGGCCGGCCAGCACCTTGCCGGTGGCCGTGGTCTTGAAGCGCTTCTTCACCGAAGACTTCGTCTTCATCTTGGGCATTTCGGACCTCCTGCGGTCGGGAGGCGTCCCGGGACGGGGACGCGGGAACGCGGCCGGGCATGCCCAGACAAGCACCGGCGCGCGGGGAGGGCGGCGTATAGCGATGGTGGGTGGGGGATGCAAGCGGGATCGCCCTTGCGCCGGGCAGGCGCGGCGTATAGCTGCCAGGGGAACGACCGGACATGCCGTCGATGCACCGCCTGACCGCCGCCGCACTCCTCTTGCTTCCGGGCGCGGCGGCGCATGGCCAGGCGGCCGCGACGCCCGAGCGGGCAACACCCGCCTATGCCGCCTGCCTCGACCGCGCCGGGGGAGTCACGCCGGCGATGGTGCAATGCAGTAACGAAGAGGCCGGCCGCTGGGACCGGCGCCTCAACGCCGCCTATGGCGGCATCATGCGCGACCCCGGCTGGAACGCGGAGACCAAGGCGCTGTTGCGGGACGCGCAGCGGGCCTGGATCGCCTATCGCGATCGCTCCTGCGCGGCGCAGGGAGAACTCGCCGCCGAGGGCGGCACCCTGTCGCGCATCGCCGCGGCGGATTGCGTCGCCCGGCTGACGGCGGACCGGGCGTTGGAATTGGAAGAAACCCAGCGCAGGGCTGCCGGGCGTTGAGCATCATGCCCGGCTATCCGGGCATCCATGCCGGTGGTGCCGTGCCCGGGGCCGGTGGCGCCCGAAGAAGGAGGGAGTTGCGATGGCGGAGAGCATCCTGATCGGCCGGGGCGAGAAACCCTGCGAGCTCCTGCTCTCCCGCGCCAACCGCCACGGGCTGGTCGCCGGCGCCACCGGCACCGGCAAGACCGTGACCCTGCAGGTCATGGCCGAGGGCTTCTCCCGCGCCGGCGTCCCGGTCTTCGCCGCCGACATCAAGGGCGACCTCTCGGGCATCGCCCTCCCTGGCAGGCCCAACCCGAAATTCGAGGCCCGCGCCCATGAGCTCGGCGAGGCGGACTACGCCTATGAGGCCGCCCCGGTGGTGTTCTGGGACGTCTTCGGCCAGCAGGGCCATTCGCTGCGCGCGACCGTCGCCGAGATGGGGCCGCTGCTGCTCTCGCGCATGCTGGAGCTGAACGACACCCAGGAAGGTGTGCTCAACATCGCCTTCAAGGTCGCCGACGACGAGGGGCTGCTGCTGCTCGATTTCAAGGACCTGCGGGCGATCCTGGCGCATGTCGCGGACCGCGCCGCGGAGCTGCGGGACCATTACGGCCAGGTGAGCAAGACCACCATCGGCACCATCCAGCGCCGGCTGCTGGTGCTGGAGCAGGCCGGCGGCGAGCAGTTCTTCGGCGAGCCGGCCCTGTCGCTGCAGGACCTGATGCTGGTCACGCCGGCCGGCCGCGGCTCGGTGAACATCCTGGCGGCCGACAAGCTGGTGCAGAGTCCGCGCCTCTACGCCACCTTCCTGCTCTGGCTGCTCAGCGAGCTGTTCGAGGAGCTGCCGGAGGTGGGCGACCTCGACAAGCCGAAGCTCGTCTTCTTCTTCGATGAGGCGCATCTGCTCTTCCGCGACGCCCCGAAGGCGCTGGTCGAGAAGGTGGAGCAGGTGGTGCGGCTGATCCGCTCGAAGGGGATCGGCATCTATTTCGTCACCCAGAACCCGCTGGACCTGCCGGGGACGGTGCTGGGCCAGCTCGGCAACCGGGTGCAGCACGCGCTGCGCGCCTTCACGCCCGCCGAGCAGAAGGCGGTGCGCGCCGCGGCCGAGACCTTCCGGCCGAATCCGCGCCTGAACACGGAGGAGGCGATCTCGCACTTGGCGGTGGGTGAGGCGCTGGTCTCGACCCTGCAGGCGGATGGCACGCCCTCCATCGTCGAGCGGGCGCGGGTGGTGCCGCCGCGTGGCCGCATCGGGCCGGTGACGCCGGAGGAGCGGGCGGCGCTGATGCAGAAGAGCCCGCTCGCCGGGCATTACGACACGGCGGTCGACCGCGAGAGCGCCTATGAGCGGCTGGTCGGCCGCGCCACCGGGGAACCGGCCGCCGGGCCCCGGCCGACCGGCCCGGCGCCGGTGCGCGACGACAATCCCTGGGGCGGCGTGGTGGTGCCGGTGCGCTCCGGGCCGGACAGCCTGCCGCAGGGAGGACGCCGTGATGCGCCCGGCCCCTGGTCGGGCCCCTGGTCCGGCCCGGCGCCGCAGCCGCCGCAGCAGCGTGGCGGCGGCGGTGCGGCCGGTGGCGGTGGCAGTGGCGGTGGCTGGGGCGAGGTGATCGGCCAGGTCCTGACGGGCGGCGGCGGTCGGCGGCAGAGCCCGCTCGAGGCGATGACCAAGTCGGTGGCCCGCAGCGTCGGCAGCTCGGTCGGCCGGCAGATCGGCAATGCCGTGCTGCGCGGCGTGCTCGGCTCGATCCTGAAGCGCTGACGCAGTCCGGCCGGCGGGTCCCGTTCGAAGCCTCGGACCGGTCCGTGAACGCAGGTGAACGGAAAATGCTCTGGACCATGATCCGCTCACACAGGGTCGCGGATCATGGTCCAGGCCGTTGTGTGATCGCGTGAGGCACGCCTTTCGGTGCGTCCACCCCAAGCGATCACGCTCTAGCCGCCGACCATCCGCGCCACCGCAAAGGCCGCCGCCGCCGCCAGCCCGCCGATGCCGAGCGTCTGCAGCGCCCCGCGCAGCGCCGGCAGGTCGGTCGCCCGCGCCTTCAGCCAACCGAAGGCGAGCAGCGCCGCGCCGGTCAGGGCGCAGGAGGCGACCAGCGCCGGGCGACTCTCGTCCAGCAGCATGTAGGGGGAGAGCGGGATCAGCCCGCCCACCACATAGGCGCCGCCGATGGTCGCCGCCGAGCGCAGCGCCCGCCCCGCGCCCGGCTCGGCGAGCTCCAGCTCGAAGCGCATCATGAAATCGACCCAGCGCCGGCGGTCGCTCGCCACCGCCTCGGTCGCCTGCTGCAGCACCGCGCCGCGCAGCCCGTAGCGATGCAGGATCGCCGCCACCTCCCATCGCTCGCGGTCGGGGAAGTCCTGCGTCTCCGCCTCCTCGCGGCGCCGCTCGGCGACGTAGTGCTGCGCGTCGGTGCGGGCGGCGAGGTAGCCGCCGAGCCCCATGGCGACGCAGCCCGCGGCGATCTCGGCGAGGCCAGCGGTGACGATCAGCGGGTTGGCGGCGACGGCGCCCGAGAGGCCGGCGGCCAGGGCGAAGGGCACGGTGAGGCCGTCGGCCATGCCGATGACGAGGTCCCGCACCGTCTCCGAGCCGGTGAAATGCTGCTCGGGCGGCCCGGGCGGCGGTGGCGGCAAGCCGTCGGAGGCGGCCGGGAGCGCAGCGGGATCCATGACGCCCTATATCGCCCGGCCGATCCCGTCCGCCATGGCGGACCGGTGCCGGTGGTCGCTCCCTCGGCGACGCGCGCCGGGCGGGCAGGCCGGGGTGCGGTTGCCCGCTCCCGCCCATCGCCGTATAGGGCCGGGCGTTCCGGAGACCCGCGCCTTGGCCAGCCTTGCCCCGAGCCCCGACGCCCCCAACCCCGCCCTGGACGCCCAGGCCGCCATCCTGGCCCGGCCGGCGACCGAGGAGCGGCGGATGGCGGATGCGATCCGGGCCCTGGCGATCGATGCGGTCGAGAAGGCGAAGTCCGGCCATCCCGGCATGCCGATGGGCATGGCGGATGTGGCGACCGTCCTCTTCACCCGCTTCCTGAAATTCGACGCCTCCGACCCGCGCTGGCCCGACCGGGACCGCTTCGTCCTCTCGGCCGGCCATGGCTCGATGCTGCTCTACGCCCTGCTGCACCTGACCGGCCATGCCGGCATGGGCATCGAGGAGCTGCAGCGCTTCCGCCAGCTCCACTCGCCGGCCGCCGGGCATCCGGAATACGGCGAGCATCCGGGCATCGAGACGACGACCGGGCCGCTCGGCCAGGGCCTCGCCAATGCCGTCGGCATGGCGCTCGCCGAGCGCATCCTGGCGGCGCGCTTCGGCAAGTCGCTGGTCGACCACCGCACCTGGGTCATCGCCGGCGATGGCTGCATGCAGGAGGGGATCAGCCACGAGGCGGCCTCCCTCGCGGGGCATCTGCAGCTCGAGAAGCTCTGCGTCCTCTACGACGACAACAGCGTCACCATTGATGGCGGCACCGACCTCTCCTTCACCGACGACACGCTGAAGCGCTTCCAGGCCTATGGCTGGGCGGTGCGGCGCGTCGACGGGCATGACGCGGCGGCGGTGGAGGCGGCGCTCGCCTGGGCGATGCGCAGCCGCCGGCCGGTGCTGCTCGCCTGCCGCACCATCATCGGCTTCTCGGCGCCGACCAAGGCCGGCACCGCGGGCAGCCATGGCAGCCCGCTCGGCCCCAACGAGGCGGCGGCGGCGAAGAGCGCGCTGGGCTGGAATTACCCGCCCTTCGAGGTGCCGGACGGCATCCGCGCCCGCTGGGAGGAGGCCGGGCGCCGCGGCGCCGGCACCCGCCGAGCCTGGCTGAAGCGTCTCGCCAAGCACCCGATGCAGGCGGAGTTCGAGCGCGCCGTCGCGGGCCGCCTGCCCGAGGCCTGGCACGAGCCGCTGGCCGAGCTGCGGCAGAAGCACGCGGTCGACAGGCCGAAGCTGGCGACCCGCGTCGCCTCGCAGAAGGCGCTGGAGGCGCTGGTGCCGGCGGTGCCGGAGATGATCGGCGGCTCAGCCGACCTCACCGGCTCGAACAACACCAATGTGAAGGGCGTGCCCTCCATCGCGCGCGGGAATTTCGCCGGGCGTTATGTCCATTATGGCGTACGGGAGCACGGCATGGCCGCGGCCATGAACGGCATGGCCCTGCATGGCGGCATCATCCCCTATTCCGGCACCTTCCTGGTCTTCGCCGACTACATGCGCCCGGCCATCCGCCTCGCCGCGCTGATGCGCCAGCGGGTGATCCATGTGCTGACGCATGACAGCATCGGCCTCGGCGAGGACGGGCCGACCCACCAGCCGGTCGAGACCCTGGCCAGCCTGCGCGCCATCCCGAACCTCGTGGTCTTCCGCCCCGGCGACGCGATGGAGACAGCGGAGTGCTGGGAACTCGCGGTGAAGCGGGCGGACGGGCCGACGGTGCTGGCGCTGTCGCGGCAGAACCTCGCCGCCTTCCGCAGCGATGCCGGCGAGAATCGTTGTGCTCGTGGCGGTTACGTCGTCGAGGAGGCCTCCGGGCCGCGCCGCGCCACCCTGATCGCCACCGGCTCTGAGGTCGGCACCGCGCTCGCCGCCCGGGCGGCGCTGGAGGCGGAGGGCATCCCCGTCGCGGTTGTCTCGCTGCCCTCCTGGGAACTCTTTGCCGCCCAGGACGCAAGCTACCAGGCGCAGGTGCTCGGCGAGGCGCTGCGCGTCGGCATCGAGGCGGCGATCCCCTTCGGCTGGGAGCGCTGGCTGGGGCCGGAGGGGTTGTTCGTCGGCATGCATGGCTTCGGTGCCTCGGCGCCGGCCGAGGACCTGTTCCGCCATTTCGGCATCACGGCGGAAGCCGTTGCCAATGCGGTGAAGAAACGCCTCGGCTGATAGGCTATATAGAGAGACAAGACCGGAAGAAGGACGACGGATCATGGCCGTGAAGGTCGCCATCAACGGATTCGGGCGGATCGGGCGCCTGGTGCTGCGCGCCGCCATCGAGAGCGGGCGGGACGATGTCGAGATCGTCGCCATCAACGACCTCGGCTCGGTCGAGGCCAATGCGCATCTGCTGCGCTACGACAGCGTCCATGGCCGCTTCCCCGGCGAGATCGGGGTCGAGGGCAACACGCTGCACATCAAGGCGAATGGCCGCAGCTACGCGCCGATCACGGTCAGCGCCGAGCGCGACCCGACCAAGGTGCCCTTCAAGGGCATCGACGTCGCCGCCGAGTGCACGGGCATCTTCACCAGCAAGGAGAAGGCCTCGGCCCTGCTGCAGGCCGGCGCCCGCAAGGTGGTGATCTCGGCACCGGGCGAGAATGCCGACGCGACCATCGTCTACGGCGTGAACGAGAAGATCCTCACCAAGGAGATGACCGTCATCTCCAACGCCTCCTGCACCACCAACTGCCTCGCCCCGGTCGCCAAGGTGCTGCACGACAATTTCGGCATCCTGCGCGGCTACATGGTGACCATCCACGCCTATACCGGCGACCAGAACACGGTCGACACGCTGCACAAGGACCTGCACCGGGCGCGTGCCGCGGCGGTCTCCGCCATCCCGACCAGCACCGGCGCGGCCAAGGCGGTCGGCCTGGTGCTGCCGGAGCTGAAGGGCAAGCTGGACGGCACCGCCATCCGCATCCCGACGCCGAACGTCTCGCTCGTCTCGCTCGACTTCGTGCCGAAGAAGGAAGGCGTGACGAAGGAGGCGGTGAACGCGGCGATGAAGGCGGCCGCCGAGGGCGAGCTGAAGGGCATCCTCGGCTACAACACCGCGCCGCTGGTCAGCGTCGACTTCAACCACGACCCGCACAGCAGCACCTTCGACGCCACCCAGACCCAGGTGGTCGATGGCGGGCTGGTGCGCGTTCTGTCCTGGTACGACAACGAGTGGGGCTTCTCGAACCGCATGAGCGACACCATGGCGCTCTTCGGCAAGCTCTGATCGCGCGCTGAACCTTCGCTGATCGGGCGGGGCCACCGGCCCCGCCGCATCCCCGGCAAGCCGGGGCAGCCTCCCTTCCGCCGTGGCGCGGCGCCGCCGACAGGCCGGCCCGCGCCGCGACCCGATGCCGGTGCCGCAGGGCGGGGTCGCGCCTCCGGGCGCGGCGGCCCTGCAGGCACGCCGCCCGAAGGACCCTCCATGGCCAAGTTCCGCACCCTCGATGCGCTCGACCCCCGCGGCAAGCGCGTCCTGCTCCGCGCCGACCTGAACGTCCCGATGAAGGACGGCCGCATCACCGACCGCACCCGCATCGAGCGGCTGACACCGACCATCCGCGAGCTGGCGGAGAAGGGCGGCCGGGTCATCGTCTGCAGCCATTTCGACCGCCCCAAGGGCAAGCGCGTGCCGGAGATGTCGTTGCAGCCGATGGCGGAGGCGCTCGGCGAGGCGCTCGGCAAGCCGGTCGGCTTCGTCGATGACTGCGTCGGCCCGACGGCGGAGGCGGCGGCGGCCGCGATGCAGGATGGCCAGGTGATCCTGCTCGAGAACACCCGCTACCATGCCGGCGAGGAGAAGAACGACCCCGAGCTCGCCAAGGGCTTGGCGAAGCTCGCGGATGTCTATGTGAACGACGCCTTCTCGGCCGCCCACCGGGCGCATGCCTCGACGGAGGGCGTGGCGCGGCTGCTGCCCGCCTATGCCGGCCGGCTGATGCAGGCGGAGCTCGAGGCGCTCGACGCCGCCCTCGGCAACCCCGCCCGGCCGGTGGTCGCCATCGTCGGCGGTGCCAAGGTCAGCACCAAGCTCGACCTGCTGGGCAACCTGACGAAGAAGGTCAATGTCCTGGTCATCGGCGGCGCCATGGCCAACACCTTCCTCGCCGCCCAGGGCCATGCCCTCGGCAAGTCGCTGCAGGAGGCCGAGATGCACGACACCGCCCGGCAAATCCTGGCCGAGGCGAAGGGCAATGGCTGCGAGATCCTGCTGCCGCTCGATCTGGTCGTCGCCGGCAGCTTCGCCCCGAACGTCCCGACCCGGACGGTCGGCATCGACGGTGTGCCCGCCGACATGATGGCGCTCGATGTCGGGCCGGAGACGATCACCGCCATCGAGGACCGGCTGCGGAAGGCCTCCACCCTGGTCTGGAACGGCCCTGTCGGCGCCTTCGAAGTGCCGCCCTTCGACACGGCGACGGTGGCCATCGCCCAGTCCGTCGCGGCGCTGACGCAGTCGGCGGGGCTGAAATCCATCACCGGCGGCGGCGATACGGTGGCCGCCCTCAAGCATGCCGGCATCGCCGACCGCCTCACCTATGTCTCGGCGGCCGGCGGGGCCTTCCTGGAGTGGCTGGAGGGGAAGACGCTGCCGGGGGTCGCCGCGCTCGAGGCATGATCTCATTCCGGTAACCCAATCATAGGTTACTGGACGATGAAAGCGGCGATGCGCAGCCTGAGGCCATGCGCATCGCCGGCCCCTTCTTCCCCGACCGCCGGGCCAGCCCGATCCGGCGGGCCGCCTTAACCGCCGATTCGGATCTCGGCCGCATGATCCTGCGCATGATCGCCAGCCAGTCCTTCAGCGCCTTCACCCCCTCGGTCGGGCGGGCCGGGGATGTGCAACAGGTCCGGGGCATCTCGCCCGCCGCGCCGGTCCGCACGCAGGAAGAGGCCGGCGCGGCGCAGCGCAGCCTCGAGAGCGTGCCAAACAAGCCCGGCCAGATCCTGCCGCGCGGCTCGCTGCTCGACCTGCGGGTTTGAGCCCGGGGTCGGGCCGCCACCGCTAGAGCAGATCGCGGGAGGGCGAGACCGCCCGGAGGCGTGACGCTGCTCTGGGAACAACAGGCGACAGCGGAGCGGCGTTCAATCTTGAACGCAATCCGCTGTCGTCCCGACCCTGCTCACGGTCGGGAGCGAGGCGCGTAACGGTGCCCGGCCGCCCTTGCATGGCGGCCGCGCCCCGCGCATCGTCCAGCCATGCCGGATTTCGTCCGCACCGTTCCGCCCGGCGATGACCGCGAGCGGCTGACCTGCCCCGATTGCGGCTTCGTCGCCTATGAGAACCCGAAGATCGTCGTGGGCAGCGTCGTCGCCGAAGGGGGCCGCATCCTGCTCTGCCGGCGCGCCATCGAGCCGCGCCGCGGCTACTGGACCCTGCCCGCCGGCTACATGGAGATGGCCGAGACGGTGGAGGAGGGCGCGCGGCGCGAGGCCTGGGAGGAGGCGGGCGCCCGCATCGCCATCGAGGGCGTGCTCGCCGTCTATTCGATCGCGCGGATCGGACAGGTGCAGGTCATCTTCCGCGCCGGGCTGGCCGAGCCCGGCATCGCGGCCGGTCCGGAGAGCCAGGAGGTCGGCTTCTTCGGCTGGGACGAGATCCCCTGGCAGGACATCGCCTTCCCTTCGGTCCATTGGGCGCTGCGCCGCTGGCACGACATGCGCGACCGGCCGCTGGCGGCGCCGGCCACCAATCCGCCGGAAGATCCGCGGGGCACCAGGCCCCTGCCCCTCCCCTTGGCCCAGCCCGCCGGGAGTGCGCTGTGATGCGCCGACGCAGCCTGCCCTGCCTGATCCTCATGCTCGCACTGGCCGCTGGCACCGCCCGGGCCCAGGCTGGCGCCGGCAAGCCGCCGCCGCTCGACCTGCCGAAGCAGCCTTCCGTCCCGCTGCCGCAGAAATCCGGCCTGCCGGCGAATTCCAGCATCGCGCCGGTCCCCGACCGCACCCGCGAAGCCCCGCGCGTCATCGAGCCGGACCGCGCCCGGATCGACCCCAGCATCATCAACCGGCCGCTCCCCGGTCGGGGGGCGGTCGATCAGGGGGAGCGCGAGGTGTTGGAGGACAAGCTGTTCAAGCCGGCGCCGGGCGCGCGGATCAACGTGCCTTTTTCCTATTGAGTCCAGGAGCCCTCATGCGTGACCGCATGAAGGCCCCCCTCAGGCGCGGGGCGCAAGCCTCCGGCTTGCTTGGCTTCGCCGCACCTGCGGCGGGCCCCGTTCAGGGCCTCGAACCGGTCAAGGGACCGGTCCGTTGGTGCAGGCGCTCCGCGCCTCAGCGCTGCGACCGGCCCGGAGTCCAGACATCGTCGGGCGTGCTCCACAGCGCAGGATCGCGCATCGCCGCCGCCAGCGCCGCCGTCACCACGGCGAGGATCGCCTCGCCCTTCTCCGCCGTCGCGGCGCGCGGGTCGCCGCGGACGCCGGTGCGGGGCGCCCGTTCCTCGAAGGACCAGAAGCGCACCATGCCCGGGGGCGGATTGGGCGGCGGGTTGGAGATCGTCTCGGCCAGCTTCTCCCGCCGCACCTGCGTCGCGTCGAGGGCGAGCCAGAGGCTGGTCTCCCCCTCGCAGGCATGCTGGATGCCCGGCTGGGTGGTGAGCTGTGCCGCGATCTCCTTCGGCGCCAGGTTCGGCCAGGTGGTGACGACGACCGGGATGCCGAATTCCACCGCCAGCTCCCGCGTGCTGACCGCCAGCGGGTCGATATTGCCGCCGTGGCCGTTGACGATCAGCAGCTTGCGGAAGCCGTCGGCGAGCAGCGACCGCACCACGCAGCGCAGCACCGCATGGAAGGTGGCGTGGTCGAGGGTGACGGTGCCGCCGAAGGGCAGGTGATGCTCCGACAGCCCCATCCACATCGGCGGCAGCACCGCGACCGGGATGCCGGCCGCCGCGGCGCCGCGCAGCGCGATCTCATGCGCGCAGAGACTGTCGGTCCAGACCGGCAGGTGCGGGCCGTGCTGCTCCAAGCTGCCGATGGGCAGCACCGCCAGCGCATCCCGGGCCGCGAGCGCCTTCAACTCCGGCCCGGTCATGCGCTCCCAGCGGATTTCCGGCATCCGGCTCAGCCCCGGCCCAGGGCGTAGAATTCCTCGTTCGGCCGCAGCGAGGTGACATTGGCCATGCGGTTGGACATGCCGAAGAAGGCGGCGATGGCGGCGATGTCCCAGATGTCGTCATCGGTGAAGCCGTGGTCGCGCAGGGCGGCGCTGTCGGCCTCCTCCACCTCGTTGGCCCGCTGCGTGACCTTGAGGGCGAATTCCAGCATCGCCCGCTGCTTCGGCGTGATGTCGGCCTTGCGGAAATTGGCGGCAATCTGGTCGGCGATCAGCGGGTTCTTGGCGCGGATGCGGAGGATCGCGCCATGCGCGACGACGCAGTACTGGCACTGGTTGTAGGAGGAGACGGCGACCACGATCATCTCCCGCTCGGCCTTGGAGAGGCCGCCGGGCTTGTCCATGAGCGTGTCGTGATAGGCCATGAAGGCGCGGAATTCCTCCGGCCGGTAGGCGAGCATCAGGAAGACGTTCGGGATGAAGCCCGACTTCTCCTGCACCTTCTCGATCCGCGCGCGGATGTCCTCGGGCATGTCCGCGAGGCGCGGGACGGGGAAGCGGCTGACGGCGGGCTGGGCCATGGCGGGTCTCCTCCGGGCGGGGGCCATTGCCGGCCCTGCCCTGCTTGGTCCTTCTGCGCCGCGACCCTACGCCGCCGGGCCGTTCAGTCCAGCCCCATCAGCCCGCGGGCGAAGTCGCGCGCCGCGAAGGGCCGCAGGTCGGCCGCCTTCTCGCCGACGCCGACGAAATGCACCGGCAGGCCGAATTCCTGCGCCAGCGCCACCACCACGCCGCCCTTGGCCGAGCCGTCCAGCTTGGTCACGGCGAGGCCACTGACCGAGACCATCTCCTTGAACACCTTGGCCTGCTGGATGGCGTTCTGGCCGGTGGTGGCATCCAGCACCAGCAGCACCGAATGCGGCGCCGTCTCGTCCACCCGGCGGATGACGCGGACGATCTTCCGCAGCTCCTCCATCAGGGCGGACTTGTTGTGCAGCCGCCCGGCGGTATCGACCAGCAGCACCTCCGTGCCATCCGCCTTCGCCGCCTTCAGCGCGTCGAAGGCAAGGCCGGCGGCATCCGCCCCCTCCTTGGCCGGCACGTGCACCCGGCAGCCGGTGCGGTCGCCCCAGATCTGCAGCTGCTCGACCGCCGCGGCGCGGAAGGTGTCGCCGGCGACGAAGGCGCAGGCCAGGCCCTGCTCGCGGTATTGCTGGCCGAGCTTGGCGATGGTGGTGGTCTTGCCGGTGCCGTTCACCCCCACCACCAGCACAACATGCGGCGCATGCGCCGGCTCGATCGGCATCGGCCGCGCGACGGGGCCGAGGATCTCGGCGATCGCCTCGGCCAGCGCCGTCTTCACCTCCTCATCCGTCACTTCCTTGCCGAAGCGGGTCTTGCGGAAGCCCTCGACGATGCGGCGGGAGGCGGCGACGCCGAGATCGGCGGTGATCAGCGTCTCCTCCAGCTCCTCCAGCGCCTCGTCGTCGAGGCGGCGCTTGCGGAAGAGGGTGGTGACGCTCTCGGTGAGCTTGGCGGTGGAGCGCGACAGCCCGGCCTTGAGGCGGGAGAACCAGCCCGGACGCCCGGTGGCCGGCTCCTCGGCAGGCGCCGGGACGGGCGGCGGCGCGGGTGGCGACACGACGACCGAGGCCGGTGGCGGCGCGGCAACCGGGGCCGGGACCGGCTCGGGCGCCGGGATGGTGGGCGGTGGCGCCGGCGGCGGCGCGAGATCGGCATCCGCGGCCGGGGGTGGCGGCGGTGCGGCCGCCGCGCCGTCCTGGTCCTGCCTCGCGGGCTCGGGCGGTGCAGGGCGCTCAGGCTCGGGATGGGGCGCCGGGGAGGGCGCCGGCGGTGGCGGCGCAAGGTCGGGTGCGGCCGGGGCAGGGGGCGGCGGCGCGGGAACGGGCCCTGCGGGGGGCGCGGCGGGCGGTGCCGGCGGTGCGAGATCGGGGATCGCCGCGGGCGGCGGCGGTTCGGTGGCCGGCGTCTCGGCCGGCGGCGTCTCGCCCCGGCTGCGCAGCCGGGTGATCCAGTCGCGGAGCGCCATGGCTCAGGCCGCCCGGGCCAGCAGGCCGTCCGCCGCCGTGCCGGTCACCCGCACCCGGCGCAGCTCGCCCGGCGCGGCGGCGCCGCCGATCAGGCGCAGGGGGGCGAAATGCGCCGTATGGCCGCGATCCTCGCGCTCGAACAGCACCTGCTCCTCCTCCCCCAGCCGCGCCGCGCCCAGCCGCGCGGCATAGAAGCGCGTCGCGGCCTGCCGGCCGGCCTCGCGCAGCCGCGCCGCCCGCTCCTTGCGCAGCGGCACCGGCAGCTGCGGCATGCGCGCCGCCGGCGTGCCCGGCCGCTCGGAATAGGGAAAGACGTGCAGGAAGCTCAGTTCCATCTCCTCGACGAGATCGAGCGTGGCGCGGAACTGCGCCTCGGTCTCGGTCGGGAAGCCGGCGATCAAATCGGCGCCGAAGGCCATGTCCGGGCGCAGCGCCCGCGCCCGCCGGGCGAAGGCCAGGGCATCGGCCCGGAGGTGCCGGCGCTTCATCCGCTTCAGGATCAGGTCGGCGCCATGCTGCAGCGAGAGATGCAGATGCGGCAGCAGCCGCGGCTCGCCGGCGATCAGCCGCCAGAGATCCTCGTCCACCTCCACCGGGTCGAGCGAGGAGAGGCGCAGCCGCGGCAGCTCCGGCACCAGGGCGAGCAGCCGGCGCACCATCTGGCCGAGGCTCGGCGCGCCCGGCAGGTCCGGGCCGTAGGAGGTGATATCGACGCCGGTCAGCACCACCTCGCGGTAGCCATGCGCGACCAGCGCCCGCACCTGCTCGACGATGGCGCCGATCGGGACGGAGCGGGAGGGGCCGCGGCCGAAGGGGATGACGCAGAAGGTGCAGCGGTGGTCGCAGCCCTGCTGCACCTGCACGAAGGCGCGGGCGCGGCCGGCGAACTCCGTCACCAGATGCGCCGCCGTCTCGGTCGCCGCCATGATGTCGCTGACCGGGGCGGGCGGCGCGCCGAGCGCCCAGCTCTCCGGCTTCAGCTTGTCGGCATTGCCGATCACCCGGGCGACGCCGGGCAGGCCGGCCCAGCGTTCGGGCGCGATCTGCGCGGCGCAGCCGGTGACGACGATGCGGGCCCCCGGATTGTCGCGCGCCGCGCGGCGGATCGCCTGCCGTGCCTGCCGCTCCGCCTCGGCGGTGACGGCGCAGGTGTTCACGACGATGGTCCCGGCATGCCCGGCCTCGGTCGCCAACGACCGCATCGCCTCGGACTCATAGGTGTTGAGCCGGCAACCGAAGGTGAGGACCTCGACGCTCACCGCGGATAGGCCTCGAGGTCGAGCGTGCCGGTGAAGGCGGTGGCCGCCGGGCCGGTCATCAGCACATGCCCGTCCTCCCGCCATTCGATCAGCAGGTCGCCGCCGGGCAGGGAGACGGTGGCGCGCCGGTCGGTCAGGCCGCGCCGCGCCGCATTCACCAGCGCCGCGCAGGCGCCGGAGCCGCAGGCCAGCGTCAGCCCGGCGCCGCGTTCCCAGACCGCGAGGCGGAGATGGGCGCGGTCCAGCACCTGGGCGAAGCCGATATTGGCGCGTTCGGGAAAGATCGGGTCGTGCTCCAGCGCCGGGCCGATCGTCGCCAGCTCCAGCGCGTCGAGCGCGGGGACGAAGAAGGTGGCGTGCGGGTTGCCCATGGAGCAGGCGGCCGGATCGGCGACGCCGCCGGCCGCGAGCGGCAGGTGCAGCGTGTCCATCGCCGATGCCAGCGGCACCGCCCGCCAGTCGAGCCGCGCCTCGCCCATATCGGCGCGCCAGAGATCGCGTCCGGCCCCGTCCCGCAGCCGCTCCACCGGCAGGTCGCCGGCGATGGTCCGCACCACCACCCGGTCGCTGTCCCGCTCCCCTGCGAGGAGGGCGGCGACGCAGCGCGTGGCATTGCCGCAGGCCCCGGCCTCCGACCCGTCGGGGTTGCGGATGCGCATGAAGACATCCGCCCCCTCACCCCCGGGCTCGAGCAGGATGAGCTGGTCGCAGCCCACGCCGAAGCGCCGGTCCGCGAGGGCGGCGGCCCGGACGGGCGTGATGGGCGGCAGGGCCTGGCGGGCATCGAGGACGACGAAGTCGTTGCCCAGGCCGTGCATCTTCCGGAAGGGGACCATGGCGGGCGCAGATATGCCGTGGGCGGGCGACCAATCCAAGACGGCGCGGCGCATGGGAGGGCAGCGCCGGCCGCGACCGGCCGGGCTGTTGCTACCGGCATGGTGCTTGCTAAACCCGTCGCCGGGCATCCTGGCCTCGGCTGACGCGGAGACAGCAGATGGCGTTTCGCAGCATGGTTGCTTCCACCGGCCGTGCCGCCGCCCCGCCGCCATGGCCCGTGACGCGCCGCCGGGTGGGCGGCCGATGAGCGGCTCCAACCCGGTCCCGCTCGCGCCGGAGCCCGCCGTTGCGGAGGCGCTGGTCCAGGATCCCGGCCGGGTGCAGGACCTCGCGGCGGCCATGGCGGCCGGCTCGCTGACCGCGACGGCGCTGGTTTGCCGCTGCCTCGACCGCATCGCGGCCGTGGACGGCGCGGTGCGGGCCTGGGTGCATGTGCTGGCCGAGGAGGCGCTGGCCGCTGCCCGCGCCCTCGATGCCGAGCGGGCGGCGGGGGCGGTGCGCGGCCCGCTGCACGGCATCCCGGTCGGGGTGAAGGACGTGATCGACGTTGCCGGCCTGCCGACCCGGGCGAACAGCGCCTCGCGCGACGGGATCGCCCCGGCGACGGCCGATGCCACGGTGGTGGCGCATCTGCGGGCGGCGGGCGCCATCATCCTGGGCAAGCTGCACACCACCGAATACGCCTATTACGAATCCCGCCCGCCGACGCGAAATCCCTGGGACCTGGCGCGGACGCCGGGCGGCTCCTCCGCCGGCTCGGGCGCGGCGATCGCCTGCGGCACGGTGCCGCTCGCCCTCGGCACCCAGACGGCAGGCAGCGTCAACCGGCCGGCGGCCTATACTGGCGCCGGCGCCTTCAAGCCCTCGACCCTGGCCATCGGCGGCGCCGGGGTGGTGCCGCTGGCGCCGAGCTTCGACACGGTCGGCGCCTTCGGCGCCTCGGCCCGGGACGCCGCCCTGCTCGCCGGCGGCTATGCGGCCGACCATCTGCGGCTCGGCGCCCCCTGGCACCACCAGGCGCCGCCGCCCCGGCTGATGGTGCTGGAGGACCCGCTGGTGGCGCGCCGCGTCGCGCCGGGCATCGCCGCCGGTATCACGGCGCTGGCCGAGCGGCTGGCGGTGGCCGGGCTGGCGATCCGCTGCGCCGCGACGCCGGTCGGGCTCGAGGAGATCCTCGCCACCCATCGTATCGTGCTGCTCGCCGAGCTCGGCCGCACCCATGCCCGGCTGCCGCGGGAGCGCCTGGCTCCGCGCCTGGCCGCCGATATCGAGGCCGGGCTGGCGGTGCCCGAGGCGAAGTATCTCAACGCGCTGCACCGGCTGGCCGGCATCCGCCGCCGCTTCTGGGCGGAATTCGGCACCGAGGAGCTGCTGCTGCTGCCCGCGGCCCCGGATGTGGCGCCGGCCGACGGCACCACCGGCGATCCGTCCTTCGTCATCCCGACCACGGCGCTCGGCGGGCCGGTCGCCACGCTGCGCGCCGGGCTGGACGAGGCGAGCGGGATGCCGGTCGGGGCGCTGCTCTTCGGCGCGCCGGGGGCGGATGCGCGGCTGGCCGGCTTCCTCCTCTCGGAGACCGGCATCCGGCTCGACCTGTAGCAAAAGGGGCAGGCCGGCGGGCGGCCAGCCACTTGATGCGAACGGACCGGTCTTATGACCTGTCCGAGGTCCCGAACGGGGCCCGCGACCCATGTCGCGCAGCCAGGCGAACCGGAGATTGGCGCCCGGTGCCTGAGGGCCAGTGGATCAGATCATCGCCATCCCGCCATTCACGTGCAGGGTCTGGCCGGTGACCCAGCCCGCCTCGGCGCTGGCGAGGTAGACCACCGCGCCGGCGATATCCTCCGGCAGGCCCATGCGCGCCGCCGGGATGCGCTCCAGCAGCTTGCCGCGCGCCGCCTCGGGCAGGGCGTCCGTCATCGCCGTCTTCACGAAACCCGGGGCGACGACGTTCACCGTCACGCCGCGCGTCGCGACCTCCTGCGCCAGCGACTTGCTCATGCCGATCAGTCCGGCCTTGGCCGCGGCGTAATTCGCCTGGCCCGCATTGCCGGTGACGCCGACGATGGAGGCGATGGAGACGATGCGGCCATGCCGCTTCTTCATCATGCCACGCAGCGCCGCCCGGGCCAGGCGGAAGGGGGCGGTCAGGTCGACCTCGAGCACCGCGGCCCAGTCGGCATCGCCCATGCGCAACGCCAGCATGTCGCGGGTGAAGCCGGCATTGTTCACCAGGATGTCGAGCCCGCCGAGCTTGCCCTCCACCTGCTCGACCAGCGCCGCCGGCGCCGCCGCCTCGGCGAGGTCGGCCGGCGCCACCAGCACGCGCTCGCCGAGCTCGGCGGCCAGCGCCTCCAGCTCCGCCGCGCGGCGGCCGGTCAGCGCCACCTGGGCGCCCTGGGCGTGCAGCGCCCGCGCCGTCGCGGCGCCGATGCCGCCCGTCGCGCCGGTGACCAGCGCGACCTTGCCATCCAGCCTGAACATGGCGCGGGCTCCTCAGAGGCTCTTCAGGAAGGCTTCGATATCGCCCGGCGCGCCCAGCGCGACGGCCGTGGCGCCGGGCGCGTTGCGCTTCATCAGGCCGGTCAGCACCTTGCCGGCGCCGAGCTCGGCGAAGCGGTCGCAGCCCATCGCGGCCATGGCGGCGACGCATTCGCGCCAGCGCACCGTGCCGGTCACCTGCCGGACCAGCAGGTCGCGGATCTCGGCCGGGTCCGTGGCCTTCGCGGCCGAGACATTGGCGACGACGGGGACGACGGGGGCGGCGATCGCGGCCCGCTCCAGCGCCTCACCCATCGCCTCGGCGGCGGGCGCCATCAGCGAGCAATGGAAGGGCGCCGAGACCGGCAGCGGCATGGCGCGCTTGATGCCGGCGCCGGGCGCGGCGGCGACGGCGCGGTCGATCGCGCCCTTATGGCCGGAGATCACCACCTGGCCGCCGCCATTGTCGTTGGCGATCTCCGCCACCTCGGCCTTGCCGGTCTCCGGATCGGTCCGGGCGGCCTCGCAGAGCGCCTGAGCCTGCTCCAGCTCGGCGCCGAGCAGCGCCGCCATGGCGCCGATGCCGGCGGGCGTCGCCTTCTGCATCGCCTCGCCGCGCAGCCGCAGCAGGCGGGCGGCGGTGGCGAGATCGAAGGCCCGGGCGGCGGTCAGCGCGCTGTACTCGCCGAGGGAATGGCCGGCGACCAGGGCGACGCGCGCCGGCAGGTCGAAGCCGCCCTCCTTCTCCAGCACCCGCAGCACGGCGACGGAATGCGCCATCAGCGCCGGCTGGGCATTGGCGGTGAGGGTCAGCTCCTCCGCCGGGCCCTCGAACATCAGGCGCGAGAGGCTCTGCTTCAGCGCCT
Source organism: Roseicella sp. DB1501 (assembly GCF_013112485.1). Lineage (GTDB taxonomy): Bacteria > Pseudomonadota > Alphaproteobacteria > Acetobacterales > Acetobacteraceae > Paracraurococcus. The sequence continues at coordinate 247,671 of NZ_JABFHG010000006.1, read as the reverse complement.
CGTCCACCTCCTGGAAGACCTCGCGGGCGACGGGGAAGGCGGCGGCGAGATCCCGGCCCATGCCGGGGGCCTGGCTCCCCTGGCCGGGGAAGACGAAGGCGAGGGCCATGATGGCGTTTCCCTTGGTGGCGTGGCCGAGCGATGGGCGCGCGGGGTAACGGTCGGTCATCCGACTGTCAACGTTCCGGCATCCCCGCGCCGCGCCGCCGGGCGCGGGGTCTTCACCGCCTGGAAGGGGATGCCGGGGCAGGCTGGCGCCCGCAGGAGGGGGCCGGACATGGCGGCAGGCACGGATATCGCGGCGGCGGGGCAGATGCCCGTCCTCATCCCCGCCTTCAACAACCCCACCTATGTCGCCGGCATGGTCGGCCAGCTCCTGCGCTTCCCTGGGCTGCGGCCGGTGGTGCTGGACAACGGCTCGACCTACCCGCCGGCGCTCGCGCTCTACCGGCGCTGGGCGGCGCAGGGGCTGGCGCCGGGGCGGGTGCTGGTGCTGCTGCTCGGGCAGAATCTCGGCCCGCGCGCGGTCTGGCAGGATGCGGGCTTCCTGCGCCGCCTGCCGCGGCATTTCTGCCTGACCGATCCGGACCTCGAGCTGAACCCGGCGCTGCCGGCGGATTTCCCAGCGCAGCTCGCCCGGGTCGCGGCGCAGTTCCGCAGCGGGAAGGCCGGCTTCGCCCTCAGCCTCGCCGACCGGCACCTGATGGTGGACACCGCCTTCCGGCATGCCGAAGGCTGGAAGCGGATCTGGGAGTCCGAAGCGGCGCACTGGCAGGAGCGGCTGACCATGCCGGGCTTCGCCGAGCCGCTCTACCGGGCCGAGATCGACACCATCTTCGCGCTCTACGACCAGGAGCATTTCGACCCGGCGCAGCCCTTCCGCGGGATCCGCGTCGGCGGCCGCTTCACCGCGCGGCACCTGCCCTGGTACCGCGAGACCGGCCTGCCGCCGGAGGAGGAGGCCTTCTACCGGCGGGCTGCGGAATATTCCTACTACATGGGGGACCGCCCGGCCCGGCAGCTCCGCCCGCTCTTCGCCTGGCAGGATGCGATGGCCGGCGCCGCGGCCGGGGCGCCTTAACCGCGCTTTCACCCGCCCGGCCGCAGCCTGCGAGGGCCAGCCAGAAGGGGGGCCGCATGCAGGGCGCATTCCGGGAGAGCAGGCCGCCGAGGCTCGCCGTGCTGCAGCTGCGCGGGCTCGAGCATTTCCTGCCGGATCTCGTGGCCGGCCTCGCCGCCTCCGGCGCGGTGGAGGTGCGTGTCTTCACCGTGACCGGCCCCGCCGTGCTGGCCGAGGCCCTGCACTGGACGGACGACCCGGCGCGCGACGCGCTGTGGTTCGAGTTCTGCTGGCCGCCCTTCCCCGAGCTGATCGCGCGCACCGAGTTCGGCGGCCGGCGGGTGATCCTGCGGGTCCACCGCGTCGAGGCCTATGAGACGCTGCACGTGGCGCAAGGCCCCTGGCCGAAGGTGGACGACCTCGTCACCGTCAGCGAGGACATGGCGCGCATCGTGCTGCAGGCGGCGCCGTGGCTGGAGCGGACGACGCGGCTGCACGTGATCCACAATGGCCTCGACCTCGCCCGCTTCGTGCCGGCCACGGCGCCGGCCGATCCCTTCCGCATCGGCTGGTGCGGCAGCATGGCCGCGCGCAAGAACCCGACCCTGGCGCTCGAGGTGCTGGCTCGGCTGCTGGAGGAGGATGCGCGCTGGCGGCTGCACATCACCGCCTCGCCCGGGGAGCGGATGGTGGAGGAGGCGGTGCTGCGGCTGGTGCCGCGCATGGGCCTCGGCGGGGCGGTGCGCTTCGACGGCACGCTGCCGGCCGCGGCCATGCCCGACTGGCATGCCCGCAACGCCGTGCTGCTCTCGACCAGCCTGCATGAGAGCTTCGGCTATGCCATCGCCGAGGCGGCCGCGGCGGGCTGCGACCTCGCCGTGCTCGACCATCGCGGCTCGGAGGAATTCTGGCCCGAGGCGGTGCGCTTCGGGACGGTGGACGAGGCAGTGCGGCTGATCTGCGCCGCCCGGCCCAAACGCTGGCGCGGCCTGGCCGAGGCGCGCTTCGGGCTCGAGCGACAGGTGGCCGGCGTGCTGGCGATGCTGGCCGACCGCCGGCCGCCCGCGCTGCGGGAGCGCCTGATGCCGCTCTCGCACGGCGCCTGGCGCGGCGTGTTCCCGCTGCGCGAGCCGGCCGACCACATCCAGCACGCCATCCTCTCCACCGGCGCCTTCTACGAGGCGGAGATGCTGGAGGATCTCCGCCGGCGGCTGCCGCCGGGGGCGCTCTTCGTCGATATCGGCGCCAATATCGGCAATCACAGCCTCTTCGCCGCCGGGGTCTGCGGCGCCCGGGTGCTGGCCTTCGAACCGGCGCCGGCGCTGGCCGCGCATTGCCAGGCGACGCTTGAGGCGAACGGCCTGGCGGCGCGGCTCAGCCTGCGGGCCGAGGGTGCCGGGGCGGCGCCGGGCCTGGCCCGCCTCTGTCCGGGGCCCGGGCACAATGCCGGGCGGACGCGGCTGGCGATGGAGGGGTCGGCCGATGCCGGCGCGGTGCCGGTGGTGCGGCTCGACGACGTGCTGCAGGAGGCGCCGGCGGTCATCAAGCTGGATGTCGAGGGCATGGAGCCGGCGGTGCTGGAGGGGGCGCGCGGCATTCTCGCCCGTCACCGCCCGGCGCTGTATGTCGAGACGCTAACCGAGGGCGATTTCGCGGCGGTGGACGCGATCCTCCGCCCCCTCGGCTATCGCCCGGAGGCCTGCTTCAACCGCGACCCGACCTGGCTGTTCCTACCGCGATAGGGCCGGCAGGCGCCCTGCCGAATGAGCGGGGCCACCAGCGTCCGCCCTGCGCAGGGGGCGGGGCTGCCGCCTCGGGCCGCATGCTAGCCTCCGCCGAAACGGAGGTGACCGCATGCCCCAGGCTCTCATCATCGGCGCGGGCGATGGCCTGTCCGCCTCGCTCACCCGGCTGCTGGCGCGGCAGGGCTATGGCGTCGCCCTGGCGGCCCGGAACACCGCCAAGCTCGCCGCGCTCGCCGCCGAGACGGGCGCCCGCACCCATGCCTGCGACGCCGCCGATCCGGCCCAGATGGCCGCGCTGTTCGAGGCGGCCGGCGAGGCGGAGGTGGTGGTCTACAATCCGAGCTACCGGACCCGTGGGCCGGTGGCCGAGCTCGATCCGGCGGAGGTGCAGAAGAGCCTGCAGGTCTGCGCCTTCGGCGGCTTCCTCGCCCTGCGGGAGGCGGCGCGGCGGATGCTGCCGCGGGGCCAGGGCACCATCCTGCTGACCGGCGCCTCGGCCGGGGTGAAGGGCTATGCGCAGAGCGCGGCCTTCGCGATGGGCAAATTCGCGCTGCGCGGCTTGGCGCAGTCGGCAGCGCGGGAGCTGCACCCGAAGGGCATCCATATCGGGCATGTCGTCATCGATGGCGGCATCCGCAGCGCTCGGCGGCCAGAGCAGGGGGAGGATACGCTGCTCGACCCGGATGCGATCGCCGAGACCTATCTGGCGCTGATCCGGCAGCCGCGGAGCGCCTGGAGCTGGGAGATCGAGATCCGGCCCTGGGTGGAGCGGTTCTGAGGGCGGCGCGGCCGAAAGTCACGGGAGTTTGACCCTCGGAGGCTGATTGGACAGGCCGACACCGTCTCGGAAACGTCAAGTAGAAATGCCTTGGTTTGACAACTTTAACATGGTGAATCCCATTGTTTTCAAGGGGTTTGTGCAAAATTGACCGGTACCAGAAACGACTTCCGGCTTGCCGCGTTAACGGGTCACTTGTATGTGTCCTGTGGACGATCACAATTACCGGAGCCGCTTATGCGTGCCACGCCTCTGGTTGCCGAGACCGAGAGTGAGACGGCGGACCATTCCGCTTTGCGGCTGATGCTGTCCTATGTCGAGGCCGAGTGCCTGCGCATGGGGGCGACGGATGCGGCCCGGCATGCGGCGCTCGCCGCCTCCCTCATGCCGGAACAGCCGCGCAATGCGGGTGTCACGGCCGTGGCGACGACGGCGCGCCGGCCGCGCGGCGCCCGGCTGCACTGAGGCCTGGCCCGCGGGGCCCTCTGCCGCATCGTCCACGCCCAGGCGCCAGCGAGGGCATCGCCGGCGATCCGGGCCGGCCTCAGCCCCGGCGCAGCAGGAACAGGGCCTGCTCTCCGAAGAGGTTGGCGAGCCTTGGCGCCCGGGTCCAGGGCGCCCGCATCCCGCGATCATCCACCGCCAGCCAGCGCACCACCTCGTAGCCGTCGAGTCGGCAGAGGTCGAAGAAGTCCCGGATGGTGCAGGGGTGGATGTTCGGCGTCTCGTACCACTCCCGGTGCCAGGTCTCGGTCACCGGCATCCGGCCCTTGCTGAGCAGTTGCCAGCGCAGCAGCCAATGGCCGAAATTCGGGAAGGAGACGACGGCATGCCGGCCGATGCGCAGCATCTGCCGCAGCACCTCGCGCGGCCGCTCCACCGCCTGCAGGGTGCGCGAGAGCACGACATAGTCGAAGGCGCCGTCCGGATAGAAGGCGAGGTCGTGATCGGCATCGCCCTGGATCACGGCGAGACCCGCGGCCACTGCCTGCGTCGCCTGCGCCATGTCGATCTCGATGCCGCGCGCATCGGCGCCCTTCTCGGCGGTGAGATGCGCGAGCAGCGCGCCGTCGCCGCAGCCGATATCGAGCACCGTCGCACCGGACGGGATCATCTCCGCGATCAGGCGGAGGTCGAGCCGCATGTTCTTGGCGACGTATTTGATCTCGCCGCCGCGCGGCGCGGGGCGCCCGCCCGGGCGTCCGTTGGGGCGCCCATTGGGGTGGCCGTCGTCGTGATGGCGGTCGGTCGGGGCCTCCGGCATGCTCACACTCCCAGCCGGTCGGCGCAGCCGGCGAGGAAGCCGCCGAGGGCGCGGTGGAAATCCGGCTCGTCCAGCAGGAAGGCGTCGTGTCCCTTGTCCGAGGTGATCTCGACGAAGGAGACATTGGCCGCCGCCGCGTTGAGGGCGCGCACGATGGCGCGGCTCTCCGCCGTCGGGAACAGCCAGTCGCTGCTGAAGGAGGCGATGAAGAAGCGCGTCGCCGTGCCGCGGAAGGCGGCGGCGAGGTCGCCGTCATGCTCGGCGGCGAGGTCGAAATAGTCCATCGCCCGGGTGATGGTGAGGTAGGAATTCGCGTCGAAGCGGCGGACGAAGGTGCTGCCCTGGTGGCGCAGGTAGCTCTCCACCTCGAAGACATCCTCGAGGAAGGTGAGGGTGGGGGCGCCGCGCAGCCGGCGGCCGAATTTCCGCGTCAGCGCCTGCTCCGAGAGATAGGTGATGTGCGCCACCATGCGGGCGACCGAGAGGCCCTGCGCCGGTACCCGTCCCTCCTCCCAGTAGCGGCCGCCCCGCCAGGCGGGGTCGGAATGGATGGCGGCGCGGCCGACCTCGTGGAAGGCGATGTTCTGGGCGCTGTGATAGGCGGCGGTGGCGATGGGGGCGGCGGCGAAGACCGCATCGGGGAAGGTCGCCGCCCATTCCAGCGCCTGCATGCCGCCCATCGAGCCGCCGACCACGGCGAGCAGCCGGCCGATGCCGAGATGCTCGACCAGGCGCTTCTGGGCGCGGACCATGTCGCGGATGGTGATGTTGGGGAAATCCGTTCCCCAGGGCCGGCCGAGGCCGCGCCCCGCCGCATCCGTCATCTCCTCCTGCGGCCCCGTGCTGCCCATGCAGCCGCCGAGGACGTTGGCGCAGACCAGGAAGTAGCGGTCGGTGTCGAGCGGCTTGCCCGGGCCGACGATGCTCTCCCACCAGCCCGGCTTGCCGGTCAGCGGATGCGGCTCGGCCACGTACTGGTCGCCGGTCAGGGCGTGGCAGACCAGCACGGCATTGCTCCGCGCCGCGTTGAGCTGCCCATAGGTGCGGTAGGCCACCGCCAGCGGCGCGATCGCCATGCCGCAGTCGAGCGCCAGGCCATCGGCGAAGACCGCGCGCTGGTGGTCGACCTGCGGGAAGGGGGCGACGGGGGCTGACATGCTCGGGGGCTTTCTCAGGCTGGCCTGCATAGAGCAGATCGCCCGCCACCGGAACCGCCGGCGCGCGACCGGCCTCCTATTTGGCCCTGGGGCTTGGTCTGGGCGATCGGCTTGGCGTCGGGGCCGGTGGCGTCTAAGAACGCCCCCATAACCGCCGCGCGACGAGGCCGGGCCCGAGGGAGCCGCCCATCGGTCCCGGCGCGTCGTCTCCGGGCGCCGGGCCTGCCAGGGCAGGGTGGCGGCGGGTTATGGCAGGCGCTCCTTGTGACAGGCGCTCGAACTTAGGGCGGGAAGACACCGGACGATGACCGCAGCCGCCGAACCCGCCCCCCTCTCGACGACTGGCTCGCCGGACGCCGCGCTCGCCGCGCTGCGCGACGAGATCGACCGGCTGGACGATGCCATCCACGACCTGCTGCAGCGCCGTGCCGAGGTGGTCGCCACCCTCGCCAGCAGCCGCATCAAGCGCGGGACCGGGCCGCTGCGCCCGGGGCGGGAGGCGATGATCCTGCGCCGGCTGCTCGCCCGGCATGGCGGTCCGCTGCCGGCCGGCGCGGTGGTGCAGATCTGGCACGAGATCATCAGCGCCAGCAGCGGCCTGCAGGGGGGCTACACCGTCGCCCTGCATGCGCGCGACGAGGCCGGCCTGCTGCTGGCCCGCGACCATTTCGGCGGCGCCATCACGCTCCGCCCGCTGCCGAGCCTGGCGGCGGCGCTCTCGGCCCTCTCGGCCGGCGAGGCGCAGGTGGCGGTGCTGCCGCTGCCCGAGGAGGGCGAGGCCCCCGAGCGCGCCTGGTGGACGGCGCTCGATGCGCCGCGGCTGCAGGTGGCGGCACGGCTGCCCTTCTGGCGGCCGGCCGGCTATGCGGGGCCGGAGGCCCTGGTGGTCATCCTCGGCGCGCCGGACCCGAGCGGCGCGGACCGCTCGCTGCTGCGGATCGAGGCCGCCGCCGAGGCCGGGCGGGCGGCGCTGCTCGCCGGGCTCGAGGCCGCCGGCCTGCCGGCGCTGAGCCTGCTGCTGCGCCGCGAGGCCGGCCATGCCCTGGCCCTCGCCGAGATCGAGGGGGTGGTCGAGGCCGGCGATCCGCGCCTGGCCCAGCTGCCCTTTGCCCATGTGCTGCCGCTCGGCTTCCATGCCGTGCCGGCGAGTGGAGACCTTGGCTGATGCCGACCCTGCTGCCCCGCCCCTCCATCCTCTCGATCGAGCCCTATGTGGGCGGCGAGTCGAAGATCCCGGGCGTCAACCGCATCGTGAAGCTGTCCTCCAACGAGGGCGCCTTCGGGGTGCCGCCGGGCGCCCAGGCCGCCTATGCGAAGCTCGCCGCCGAGCTGCACCGCTACCCCGATGGCGGCGCCACGGCGCTGCGCGAGGCGATCGGCGCCCGCTTCGGCCTCGACCCGGCGCGGATCGTCTGCGGCAACGGCTCGGACGAGCTGATCGGCGCGCTGATCCTCGCCTATGGCGGCGAGGGCACCGAGCTGGTGATGAGCGCGCATGGCTTCGTCATGTACGACATCGCCGGCCGCTATGCCGGCTGCCGGGTGATCAAGGTGCCGGAGCGCGACCTCACCGCCGATGTCGATGCCATGCTGGCCGCGGTCGGCCCGCGCACGCGGCTGGTCTTCCTCGCCAACCCGAACAACCCGACCGGCTCCATGCTGCCGGCCGCCGAGGTGGCGCGGCTGCGCGCCGGGCTGCGCGAGGACGTGCTGCTGGTGCTGGACAGCGCCTATGCCGAATATGTCACCCGGCCGGATTACGACCCTGGCACGGCGCTGGTCGAGGCCGGCACCAACACGGTGATGACGCGGACCTTCAGCAAGATCTTCGGGCTCGGCGGCGTGCGCCTCGGCTGGTGCTACGCCCCGGCGCATGTGGCGGACATCCTCAACCGTGTCCGCGGCCCCTTCAACGTGAACGCCCCCGCCATGGCCGCCGGCGTCGCGGCGCTGGCCGAGCCGGGCTGGGTCGAGAGCTCGGTCGCGCACAACACGGAGTGGCGGGGGCGGCTGTCGGACGGGCTGCGCGCCGCCGGCATCGTGGTGCATCCGAGCGAGGGCAATTTCATCCTGGCCGATTTCGGCACGGCGGAGCGGGCCAAGGCGGCGGATGCGGCGCTGAAGCAGCGCGGCCTGATCGTGCGCATGATGGGCGCCTATGCCCTGCCGCAGGCGCTGCGCATCACCATCGGCACGGCCGAGGAATGCAACATGGTGCTGGACGCGCTGACGGGCTTCATGCGCGGCGCGAATGGCTGAGCAGTTCTTCGGGCGCGGCGCGGCGACGCCGGAGCAGGTGCGGACGCAGGCGGCGCCGCTCTTCGACCGGCTCTGCCTGATTGGCGCCGGGTTGATCGGCGGCTCCATCGCCCGCGCGGCGCGAGCCAAGGGCGGCATCGCGCGCAGCATCGTCGTCCATAGCCGCCGGTCGGAGACGCTGGACCGCATCCGCGCCCTCGGCTTCGCCGATACGGTGGAGGCGGAGGCCGGGCGGGCCGTGGCGGGGGCGGATGGCGTCATCCTCTGCGTGCCGGTCGGCGCCTATGCCGGGGTGATGCGCGAGATCGCGCCGCATCTGGCGCCGGGCTGCGTCCTCTCCGATGTTGGCTCGACCAAGGGCAGCGTGATCCGCGACCTGCGGCCGCTGTTGCCGCCGGGCGTGCATCTGGTGCCGGCGCATCCGATGGCGGGCACCGAGCATAGCGGTCCGGATGCCGGCTTCGCCGAGCTCTTCGAGGGGCGCTACTGCATCCTGACGCCGCTGCGCGAGGGCGACCCGGCGGCGACGGAGCGGGTGGCGGAGCTGTGGCGCCGCTGCGGCTCCATGGTCGAGCGGATGGATGCCGAGACGCATGACAAGGTGGTGGCGATCGTCTCGCACCTGCCGCACCTCATCGCCTTCACCATCTGCGGCACCGCGGACGACCTGGCCGAGGAAACGCGCGAGGCGGTGCTGAAATTCGCCGCCTCCGGCTTCCGCGACTTCACCCGCATCGCGGCCAGCGACGTCGACATGTGGCGCGATATCTTCCTCAACAACCGCGACGCGCTGCTCGAGATGCTGGCCCGCTTCACCGAGGACAGCCATGCCCTGGCCCGCGCCGTGCGCTGGGGGCAGGCGGAGTTCATCGAGGACCGCATCCGCCGCGGCCGCCGCATCCGCCGCGGGCTGATCGAGCGCCGGCAGGCCTGACCAGGCCTGGCGAAGCCGCGACCGGGCTTCGCGCCAGGCGGCACTCGATGGGCCGGTGGAGAAGGACTACCCTGCCGGGCTGTGGCGCTGCCGCTGCGATCGCGGTTGCGGCAGGCCGCTTCGCTATATTTAATGGAATATAGAGGGGCATCCGGCGCGATCCGCCCCGGAACGGGAGGACACCATGCGAAGGAAGATCCGACGCGCCCTGCACGGGCTGCGCTGCGCCGTCCTGGCGGCCGGCCTGCCGGCCCTCGCCGCGGCGCCGGCCGCCGCGCGGGACGATGTCCTGGTCCCCGGCCATGCCGACTTCCCCGAGAGCCTGCACGCCACCGCCGACGGCACGCTCTATTTCAGCAGCATGGCCGGCGGGCGGATCCTCCGCGCCGCGCCCGGCGCCGCGGAGGCGAAGGAGTGGATCCCCGCGGGGACGAACGGCCTCTCCTCGGTGGTCGGCCTGCTCGCCGACGAGCGATCCGGGACGCTCTACGCCTGCTCCTCCGACATGACGGGTGCGGGCGTGCGCGTGCCGAGCGGCAACACGCCGACCGCGCTGGTGCTGTTCGACCTGAAGACGGGGGCGCCGAAGGGGCGCTTCCCCTTCCCGCCCGGGACGATCGCCGGGCAGTCGCCCTTCTGCAACGACATCGCGGTCGCGGAGGATGGCACGGCCTATGCGACCGACACGCTCTCCGCGCGGATCCTCCGGCTGCGCCCGGGTGCCGCGGCGCTCGAGGTCTGGGCGCGCGATCCGCAATGGGAGGGCAAGGGGCCCCGGCTCGACGGCATCGCCATCGGCGACGGCGCGGTCTACGTGAATTTCTTCGAGGGCGACGGACTGTTCCGGGTGGCGATGCAGCCCGATGGCAGCGCCGGCGCGGTGACCAAGCTGAAGACATCCCGCCCGCTCGTCCATGCCGACGGGCTGCGGCCGGCGGGGCCCAACACGCTGCTGATGGTCGAGGGCGAGGGCCGCGGCACGCTCGACCTGATCACCATCCGCGGCGAGGCGGCGGAGGTCCGGACGATCCGCGACGGCTTCCAGTCCCCGGTCTCGCTCGCCCGGCACGGCGACACCATTTACGTGCTCGACGTGTCGCTGAAATACCTCTTCGACCCCAAGCTGAAATCGCAGACGCCGCCGCCTTTCCGGGCGATCGCGGTGGCGCAGCCGAAATAGGCAGGTCTCGAGGCCGGGCGGCGGCCGGTCTCAGGGCATGATGTCGGCTGCGTCGCAGGAGGCGGGGATCACCGCCTCCGCCGGCACCATGCCCCCGGCATAGCGCTCGAGCAGGGCGCGGAACTCCCGGTAGGGCGCGCTGGCCTGCTGCGCATGGCAGGTGGTGGACATGCCGGCCAGCTCGCGCGGCAGGCCGCCATTCTCCTCGACCAGACGCTGCATCCGCTCCCGCACGCGGGCGAGTTCGGCGCGCGTGCGGTCGCGGTAGCGGCTCCTGGCCTCGGGCGAGAAGGGGCAATGGTCGAAGCGGTCGGTAAGGGCCCTGCGGAACATGCGCCCGGCCAGCGGGTCGCCGCAGGCATCGAACTGGTAGAGCGAGATGGCGAAGCCGCGCTCGAAGGCTTCCGTATCCTGCAACGGCGCCTCCTGCGCCGGGCCGGCGGCGACGAGCAGCAGCGCGGCGGCGAGCAGCGGCAGACGCCTCATTCCGGGTTTTCCATGTAGAGCGCGATGGCGGCGATGTCCTCGTCCGTCAGCCCGCCGGCGACCTCGTTCATCGCCGCGACGCCGACGCTCGGGCGGGCGTTGTTGCGGTAATCCTCCAGCGCCTTGGTGGTGTATTCACGCGTCTGATGCGCGATCGCCGGCGCCGCCTGGCTGCCGGCGTAGTTGTCCATGTGGCAGGAGGCGCAGCGGTGCCGCGCCGCGGCCAGCTTGCCCTTCTCGTGCAACGCCGGATCGGGCGGCCCGGGCGGCAGGACGATGCGGGGGAGGGAGGCGAAATAGGCGCCGAGATTGCGCAGCTCCTCATCCGAGAGCTCCGCCGCCTGCGGCTGCATGATCTCGCTCTGCCGTCGGCCGGAGCGGAAGAAGACGAGCTGCCATTGCAGGTAGCGCTCCTTCTGCCCGGCGAGGGAGGGGATGGAGCGGTCGGCGGTGATGCCGTCCGTGCCGTGGCAGGCCATGCAGGGCTCGGCGCGGGCGCGTCCGGCCTCGATATCGGCGGCCTCGGCGGCAGGGAGGGCGAGGCAGGCGGCGGCCGCGACGGCGGCGAGGAAGGGACGCATGCGCGGTTTCGTCCAGGTCTGCAGATGTGCCGCCCGGCCGGGAGGGCCGGGCGGTTGCGTCGCCTCAGCGGGAATAGCTGATGCGGTAGACGGCGCCGGCCCAGTCATCCGCGACCAGCAGCGAGCCGTCCTGGGCGATGACAACATCGGCCGGACGGCCGGAATATTCCTGCGCCCCGGTCAGCCAGCCCTCGGCGAAGACCTCCTGCTTGGCGTTCTTGCCGTCGGGGTCGACGGTGACGCGCATGATCCGGCCGCCCTGATACTTGTGCCGGTTCCAGGAGCCGTGCTCGGCGATGAAGATGTTGTTGCGGTACTCGGCCGGGAATTGGCTGCCGGTGTAGAACTTCATCCCGAGCGGCGCGACATGGGCGCCGAGGTTCAGCACCGGCGGGGTGAACTCGTCGCATTTATGGCCCATGGCGAATTTCGGATCCGGCATGTCGCCCTGGTGGCAGTAGGGATAGCCGAAATGCTCGCCGAGCCGGCTGATGCGGTTCAGCTTGTCGCTCGGCATGTCGTCGCTCACCCAGTCCCGGGCGTTCTCGGTGAACCAGTACTGCCCGGTGCGCGGATCGATGTCGCCGCCGACGCTGTTGCGCACGCCGAGCGCGACGAGCTCGGCCAGGCCGTTCGGATGCACGCGGCGGATCTGCGACAGGCTGGTCGGCGGGATGCCGATGTTGAAGGGCGGGCCGAAGGGCAGGTACATCGCGCCCTCCTTGTCCATGACGATGTACTTCCAGCCATGCGCCACGAAGGGCGGCATGTCGTCATAGACCACCGCCGGCTCCGGCATGGCGCCGAGCTTCGCTTCGGCGTTGTCGTAGCGGAGTAGCTTGTCGATGGCCACGACGTAGAGCGCGCCGTCGCGGAAGGCGACGCCGGTGGGCATGTTCAGCCCCTTCAGGATCGTCTTGACCTCGCGCTTGCCGCCCGATTCGGTGACCGCATAGACATTGCCCGCGCCGAAGGAGCCGACGAAGAGCGTGCCCTTGTCGCCCCAGGCCATCTGCCGCGCCTCGGGCAGGCCGGAGGCATAGACCTCGATCTTGAAGCCCGGCGGCAGCTTGATCTTCTTCAGGTTGTCCTGCAGCTCCGAGAGCGGCGTCGGCAGGGCCGGGCCGACCGGCGGCGCCAGGCCCTTCTGCGCCTCGGTCTCGTCGCCGAGGAACCAGTCGGGCGGCGGGTTCTTCCAGAAGCTGGGCTTGCTGCTGTCGTAGCTCTTGAGCTGCGCGGCGGCCGGGCCGGCGCCGAGCGCCAGGCCCGCCGCGGCGATCGCGGCGAAGGCGATTCCCCGTTTCCGCAATGATGTGCCGGACATGGACGGTCCCCCGTTCTTTGCACGTCACCGTACCGGTGCCGCTTGTTTCACGAGACCATGCCGGCTCGGCGCCGCGCAAGCACCTCGCACGACACCGACTCCGGGAAGCCTCGCGCCGCACCCTTCCGTCATGCGCCGGCAATGCCGGGGAAAGGCCGGCGCATGGTCCGCCCTAGCTGCCGAGACGATCCGCCGCCTCCCGCGCCGCGACCAGGTCGGCGACGAAGCGGGCGTATTCGCGCTCCTTGCTGGCCGGGTCGGGCAGGCGCAGCAGGTAGGAGGGATGCACGGTCGGGAAGATGCGGAAGCCTTCCGGCGCCTCGATCATCTCGCCGCGCACCCGGGTGATCGGCAGCGGCTTGCCGGTCAGCGCCCGCAGCGCCGTGGCGCCGAGCGAGACGACGAGGCCCGGCGTAACCAACTCGATCTCCCGCTTCAGGAAGGGGCGGTAGTAGGTGATGTCGCCGGCATCGGGCGACTGGTGCAGGCGGCGCCGGCCGGTCGGCTTGAACTTGAAATGCTTCACCGCATTGGTGACGTAGGTGGCGCTGCGGTCGATCCCCGCCTCCGCGGCCGCGCGGTCGAAGAGACGGCCGGCAGGGCCGACGAAGGGCCGGCCGGCGAGATCCTCCTCGTCACCCGGCTGCTCGCCGACGAACATCAGCGGCGCGCCGAGCGGCCCCTCGCCGAAGACCGGCTGCGTGCTGGCCGCCGTCCAGGGGGGCAGGTCGTTGCGTCCCATGAGACCGGCCCGGAGCGCGGCGAGCGCGGCGGCCGGGTCTTCGACGCGGGAGAAGAGATCGGCTGGCATGGTCTCCGCAACGTCCGGGAGGGCGGTTGGCTGCACCGCCGCCGGCGGCGGGCGCTGGCGCCGGAGAATCGGCGCGGAGACGCCGCGGGCCAGCATCTCGGCCGTGCGCCGCGGCGCATCGGCGATCAGGCCGCGGATCTCGCGCGCCTCCGGCAGGTTGCGCCAGTACTTCACCGGCATCTCCGCCCGCATCGCCGCCGGCTTCAGGCGGGCGGGGTTGAAGACGCTGCGGTAATAGGCGCGCCAGAGCGCCTCATGCGCATCCTCGGCCGGCGCCTCGCGCCGCGTGCCGCCGGGCCCCATGCGGAGGGTGGCGCCGTCCCAGTGCGCGCTCGCCTCCGGCGTCAGGATGGACCAGCGCAGCCCGGCGAAGCGCCGAATGAAGAAGCCGGCCTCGGCTTCCAGGATATGATGCTCCGGCTCGAACCAGGCAACGTAGTGCGCGCCGACCGGATCGGCGCCGCTGTCCTCGTCCGGCGCGTCCGCCATCTCGACGCAGCGGAATCGGACAAAGGCGTGCATCTTGTGGGCGTCGCGCCGCACGGATTTGGCCATGGCGTGGAGGCGCAGGACATCCGGATCGGTCGCCACCTGCATCAGACCCGGCTCGTCATGCGCCAGCCGCCAGAGCAGCCGGTAGAGCAGGGCGAAGCGCTGCGGGTCGCGGTGCCGGATGGCGGTCTCGGCCGCCTCGAGAAAGCTGCGGGGCACGCTGGCCGGGACGCTGGCCGAGAGGGGCGCCACCGTCTCCGGCGGGGCGGCCGAGGCGAAGAGGCCCGGCGCCTCGCCGGCGACCCGCCAGGACACGAGCGCCGGCGGCAGGCCGGCGGCGAGGAAGCGGCGTGCCTGTCCCCGCCAGGCGGCGAAGTCGGCCGGTCCCGGCAGCGGCGCGTCGATCTCGCCGGTGACGGAAACGCCGGTCACAGCAGCACCATCTGGCGCGGCCGCGCCGCCGCGGCCAGGCCGGCCCGCGGCGCCAGCATCTGCCGCAGATCGGTGCGGTCGAGCAGGCCGGCGCGCGGATGCCGATCGGCGGTGACGAGGAAGGGCAGCAGCTTCGCCAGCGGCAGCCGCAGCCGCGCCAGGTCGTCGGTGCGGATCGCCCGCTGCCGCCGGGTCGAGAGCAGCCGGTCCACCGTGCGGGCGCCGAGGCCAGGGACGCGCAGCAGCATCTCGCGCGGCGCGCGGTTGACGTCCACGGGGAACCGCCCGCGATGCTTCAGCGCCCAGGCCAGCTTCGGGTCGAGGGCGAGATCGAGCATGCCGCCCTCGCCACCCGCCAGGATCTCGTCCAGCTCGAAATCGTAGAAGCGCAGCAGCCAGTCGGCCTGGTAGAGCCGGTGCTCGCGCAGGAGGGGCGGGGCCTGCGGCGGCAGCCGGCGGGAGGCGTCGGGGATCGGCGAATAGGCCGAGTAGTAGACGCGGCGCAGACCATAGGCGGCGTAGAGGCCGGCGCTGGTGCCGAGCACGGCCCGGTCGTCGGCGGCATCGGCGCCGACCATCATCTGCGTGCTCTGCCCGGCGGGGGCGAAGCGTGGCGGCGCGGCGCGGCCGGCGCCGCGGCCGGCCTCGCGCGCCTCGTCGATCCTGAGTCGCAGCCCGGCCATGGCGCGGCGGATGCCGGGACCGTCCTTCTCGGGCGCGAGCTGCCGCAGGCTGGCATCCTGCGGCAGCTCGATGTTGATCGAGAGCCGGTCGGCGAGCTGCCCGGCGCGGGCCAGCAGCTCCGGCGCCGCATCCGGGATGGTCTTGAGGTGGATGTAGCCGCGGAAGCCATGCTCCTCCCGCAGCTGCCGCGCGACCTCGGTGATCTGCTCCATCGTGTAGTCGGGCGAGCGGATGATGCCGGAGGAGAGGAACAGCCCCTCGATGTAATTGCGGCGGTAGAAGTGCAGGACCAGCGTCACCAGCTCGCGCACCGTGAAGCGGGCGCGCGGCACCTGCGAGGAGGCGCGGTTGATGCAATAGGCGCAGTCGAACTGGCAGGCATTGGTCAGCAGCACCTTGAGCAGGGAGATGCAGCGCCCGTCCGGCGCATAGGCATGGCAGATGCCCATGCCCTCGGTGCTGCCGATCCCGCCCTGGCGGCTGTCGCGCGTCTCGGTGCCCGAGGAGGCGCAGGAGGCGTCGTATTTCGCGGCGTCGGCGAGGATCTCGAGCTTGCGGCGCAATTCCATGGATCGATCCGGCCCGCAGCGGCCGGCCCCGCTATTTGTTCACTATATGTTCTTTTTTGGCCGCATGGCAAGCCCCGCCCGGCCCATCGCCGCCGGCCGGCCCGCAGATTGCGGCGCCCGCGGGTGCCGGGCATCATCGCCGGGAGTTCGGGAAGGAAACCTTCATGGGCAATCGCATCGCCATCATCGGCGCCGGCGCGGTCGGGGGCTATGCCGGGGCGCATATGGTCCAGGCGGGCGAGGACGTCACCTTCGTCGACATGTGGCCGGAGCATGTCGAGACGATGCGGCGGGACGGGCTGCGAATCACCCATATCCGCGATGTGCCGGAGTTCACCGTGCCCGTGCAGGCGCTGCACCTGACGGAGTTGCAGCAGGTCTCCAAGCAGCGGCCCTTCGACATCGCCTTCATCTGCGTGAAGTCCTACGACACGGCCTGGGCCACCATGATGGTGAAGCAGTACCTGGCGCCAGGCGGCTTCTGCGTCTCGCTGCAGAACTGCATGAACGAGGAGACCATCGCCGGCATCGTCGGCTGGGGCCGCACCCTCGGCGCCATCGCCTCCTCCATCACCGTCGAGCTCTGCGAGCCCGGGCATGTGCGGCGCGCCTCCGGCAAGGGCGGGGCGGCGCATACCGTCTTCCGGGTCGGCGAGGTGCATGGCCGCATCACCGACCGGGCGAAGGAGATCGGCCGGCTCTGCGCCCTCTCGGACAGCTGCGTGGTCACCGCCAATCTCTGGGGCGAGCGCTGGTCGAAGCTGGTCACCAACGCCATGGCCAACGGCATGTCCGCCTGCACCGGCCTCATCAGCCGCGACATCCTGCTCGACGACACGCTGCGGCAGTTCACCGCCCGCCTCGGCAGCGAGGCGATCCGGGTCGGCCAGGCGCTTGGCTACTCGCTCGAGGAGGTGCACCACCTCGACCCCGAGATCATCGCCCGGGCCGGCGAGGGCGATGCCGAGGCGCGCCGCGCCTATGACGAGCACCGCATCAAGGAGGCGAACAAGCCTGGCGGCGGCGCGCACCGGCCCTCCATGGGCCAGGACATGGTGAAGGGGCGCCGCACCGAGATCGAGTTCCTGAACGGCTTCATCACCGACCGGGCGCAGGAGATCGGCCTCGCCACGCCGGCCAATGCGGCGCTGACCGAAGTCGTGAAGCGGGTCGAGAAGGGCGAGCTGCAGCCCGACCCGCAGCACATCAAGGCGCTGCGGCTGAATTGATGCTGACGGACCGGTCGTCTGACCGGTCCGAGGCCCGCCGCCCCACCAGGGAGATCCAGGATGCACCCGACGCGACGCGGCCTGCTCGCCGCCCCGCTCGTCCTCGCCGGCGCCGCGGCGCGGGCGCAGGAGACCGATTACCCGAGCCGCCCCGTCACCATCATCGCCGCCGGCGCGGCGGGCGGCCCGACCGACACCGTCACCCGCATCGTCGCCGACAGCATGGGCCGGCATATGGGCCAGCCGGTGGTGGTCGAGAGCATCGGCGGCTCGATCGTCGGGCCGCAGCGCATGGTGCAGTCGAAGCCCGACGGCTACACGCTGCTGATCAACAACATCGGCATGGCGGCGAGCGCCACGCTCTACCGCTCCCTGCCTTATGACGTGCCGGGCAGCTTCGCGCCGCTCGGCCTGGTCTCGGACGCCGCGATGACCATCGTCACCCGCCCGAATTTCGAGGCGAAGGACCTGGCTGGGGTGATGGGCGCGCTGACGCAGCGCGGCGACGCGCTGAACATGGCGACCGCGGGCCTCGGCTCGGCGGCCAATCTCTGCGCCCTGCTGGTGCAGCAATCGGCCGGCAACCGCGCCACCATCGTCGTCTTCCGCGGCACGGCGCCGGCAATCGCCGAGCTGATGGCGGGCCGCATCGACCTGCTCTGCGACCAGGCGACCAACACCATCCCCTATATCCGCGACGACCGCGTGCGGGCCTGGGGCGTCAGCAGCCCGGAGCGGCTGCCCGGCCTGCCCAAGGTGCCGACGACGGCGGAGGCCGGCTTCGGCGGCATCGCGATGAGCACCTGGCACGGCCTCTATGCGCCGGCCGGCACGCCGGAGCCGATCCAGGAGAAGATCTCCGCCGCCATGCGCGCCGCCTTGCAGGAGCCGAAGCTGCGCCAACGCTATGCCGAGCTACTGACCGACATCCCCGCGCCGGAGCGCCAGACGATTGCCTTCCATCGCCAATTCCTCGCGGATGAGGTGAAGCGCTGGCGGCCGGTCATCCAGGCGGCCGGTGCCTATGCGGATTAGAACTCCCCGCGAAGCCGCAGCAGGACAACGGGCAGCGGCGGTTTCGATCGGCGCCTGGGAGCGGATCGCGGGAGCGCCGGCGAGGAATGGCGGCCCGCCGCGTCAGGGCCTTGCCCCAAGCCTCGAACAATCCGCGCTGCAATTCGACTTCGAGTGCAAGCGCCGGTCATGGCGCGCGCCCGCGATGGCATCCCGGCAAGGCCGGGAGGTTCACGAGCGGGAGGCGAGGCGCTAGCTTCGGCCGCATGAACCTTCTCCGGCCGGCGCGGTTAGTCCGGCAATTCTGCCCGGGGACGGGCCATGTCGGAGCCAGCGCCATGCCCGTGCGGCACTCTGTTGCCCCAATCCTGTCCGTTCTCCTCGCCCTGGCCGCGGCGACCTGCCCGGCCTCGGCGCAGGATCCGCAGCCGCAGCAGGTCAATCCCGCCTGGCTGACCGTCGATCAGGTGCGCACCGTGCTGCGGGCGCGCGGCTACAACGAGATCGGCGAGGTGGAGCGCGAAGGCGACACCTACAAGGTCTTGGATGCGACCCGCTATGGCGAGAAGGTGCCGGAGCTGCGCATCGATGCGCTGACCGGCGCGCCGCGCGACGCCCCGCTGCTCACCGAAAGCCAGGCCCGCAGCCTGCTGCAGGAACGCGGCTATACCGGTGTCGAGGAGGCCAGCCGGGAGGGCGAGGTGATCCATCTCCGCGCCCGCCAGGGCGACACGCCGGTGGAGGTGCGGGTCAATGCCCGCACCGGGGCGGTCATTCGCTGAGCATTGCCGGGACCGCCCCGGCAGTGGTCTCTTTCCGTCCGGAGTCGCTCGGGGCCGATATCGCGCGTGGCGCGGACGGACAGGGAAGAGGCAGGCCATTGCAGGAGTCCATGCCATCGGCAGGGCGGCGCCCGGCATGAGCCCGACGCCGCCGCGTCTGGCCCTGACCGGCATCGTCAAGCGCTACGGCGCCACGCTGGCGAATGACGAGGTCGCGCTGAGCGTCGCGCCGGGCGAGATCCACGCCCTTCTCGGCGAGAATGGCGCCGGCAAGTCCACGCTGATGAAGATCGTCTACGGCGTCGTCGCCCCCGATGCGGGGGAGATCGCCTGGGACGGCCGCCCGGTCGCCATCGCCGATCCGAATGCCGCGCGGCGCCTCGGCATCGGCATGGTGTTCCAGCATTTCTCGCTCTTTGAGACCCTGACCGTCGCGGAGAACATCGCCCTTGGCCTCGGCAGCACGCGGCCCCTGGAGGCGCTCGCGGCGGAGATCCGGCAGGTCGCGGCGCGCTACGGCCTCGCGGTCGATCCCGGACGGCATGTGCACCACCTCTCGGTCGGCGAGCGGCAGCGGATCGAGATCCTGCGCTGCCTGCTGCAGCAGCCCCGGCTGCTGATCCTGGACGAGCCGACCAGCGTGCTGACGCCGCAGGAGGTGGAAGGCCTCTTCGCCATGCTGCGGCGGCTGGCGGCGGAGGGCTGCTCGGTCCTCTACATCAGCCACAAGCTGGAGGAGATCCGGGCGCTGTGCAGCGCCGCCACCGTGCTGCGGGCCGGGCGCGTGGCGGCGCGCTGCGACCCGCGCGCCGAGACGGCGGAATCCCTCGCCGAGATGATGATCGGCGGCCGCGTCGTCCGCACCACGCGCGCCGCCCGGCAGCCCGGCCCGCCCTGCCTGGTGGTCGATCGGCTGACCCTGGCGCCGGAGGAGCCCTTCGGCACGACGCTGCGCGACATCGCGCTCGAGCTGCGCGCCGGCGAGATCCTCGGCATCGCCGGGGTTGCCGGCAACGGCCAGGCGGAGCTACTGGCCGCGCTGGCCGGCGAGCGCCGCAGCGCGGCGGCGCGCATCGCGCTCGACGGGCGGCCGGTCGGCCATCTCGGCCCGGCGGCGCGGCGGGCGCGCGGCCTCGCCTTCATCCCGGAGGAACGCCTCGGCCGCGGCGCCATCGCCGATTACAGCCTGGCCGAGAATGCGCTGCTGACGCGGCTCGATGCCCGCACGGCGCCGCGCGGCCTGCTCGATCCCGGCGCGGTCAGGGCGCTGGCGACGCGGCTGATCGCGCGCTTCGGCGTGCGGGCCGCCGGCATCGCGGCCCGCGGCCGCAGCCTCTCGGGCGGCAACATGCAGAAGTTCATCGTCGGGCGGGAGATCGATGCCGGCCCGCGCGTGCTGCTGGCGGCGCATCCGACCTGGGGCGTCGATATCGGCGCGGCGGTCGCCATCCATCAGGCGCTGCTAGACCTGGCGGCGGCCGGGGCCGGCATCCTGGTGGTGAGCGAGGATCTGGACGAGCTGCTCGGCCTCGCCGACCGCATCGCGGTGCTGGCCGGCGGCCGCCTCTCCCCGCCCGTGCCGGTGGCGGAAACCGGCGCCGAGGCGATCGGCCTGCTGATGGGCAGTGCCCCCGGGGATGCCCAGAGGATGGCCGATGCCGCTGCGGCTTGAGGCGCGGCCGGAGCCCTCGCGCGCCATGCTCTGGCTGTCGCCGGTGCTGGCGGCGGTCCTGGCCGCGGCGGGCGGTGGCCTGGTCTTCGCCGCCCTGGGCTACGATCCGCTGGTGGCGCTGCGGACCCTCTTCCTCGACCCGCTCTCGACGCTCGATGGGCTGACCGAGCTCGGCCTGAAGGCGACGCCGCTGCTGCTCTGCGCCATCGGCATCGCCGTCGCGGTGCAGGCCGGCCTCTGGAACATCGGCGCCGAGGGGCAGCTCACCATGGGGGCGATCGCCGGCGGCGGCATCGCGCTGGCCTTCGGCGGCGAGGGACATTGGTGGATCCTGCCGGCGATGCTGCTGGCGGGGGCCGCGGGCGGCGCCGCCTGGGCGGCGATCCCGGCGCTGCTGAAGACGCGCTTCCACGCGCATGAGATCCTGACCACGCTGATGCTGAGCTATGTCGCGGTGCAGTTCCTCGGCTGGCTGGTGCATGGCCCCTGGATCGACCCGGAGGGATTCAATTTCCCGCAGAGCCGGATGTTCGAGGCGGATGCGCTGCTGCCGGTGCTGGTCGAGGGCACGCGGCTGCATGCCGGCGTGCTGCTGGCGCTGCTGGCCGTGCCGCTCGCCTGGGCGCTGCTCGCCCGCACCGTCGCCGGCTACCGGCTGCGCACCATCGGCCTGGCGCCGCGCGCCGCGCGCTATGCCGGCTTCTCCGCCGCGCGCGGCACCTGGCTCGGCCTCTGCCTCGCCGGCGCCCTGGCCGGGCTCGCCGGCCTCTGCGAGGCGGCGGGACCGGTCGGGCAGCTGCAGCCGCTGATGTCGCCCGGCTACGGCTTCGCCGCCATCATCGTCGCCTTCCTCGGCCGGCTGCAGCCCTTCGGCATCCTGCTCGCGGCGCTGCTGATGGCGCTGATCTATCTCGGCGGCGAGCAACTGCAGGTCTCGATGCAGCTGCCGATCGCCGCGACCGGGACCATCCAGGGCATGCTGCTGTTCTTCCTGCTCGCCAGCGACGTCTTCATCGACCGGCGGCTGGTCCGGGTGGCGCGCCGGCATGCCTGACGCCTTCGTCCTCCTCGCTCTTCTCGTCGCCACGCTGAGGGCCGCGACGCCGCTGCTGCTCGCCGGCTTCGGGGAGCTGGTGGCGGAGCGCTCGGGCGTGCTGAACCTCGGCGTCGAGGGGATGATGCTGGTGGGCGCCGCCGCCGGCTTCATCGCCACCGCCGCCACCGGCCAGCCGCTGCTCGGCCTGCTGGTCGCGGCGCTGGCGGGGATGCTGATGGCGCTGCTCTTCGGCCTGCTGACCCTGACGCTCGGCGCCAACCAGGTCGCCTGCGGCTTGGCGCTGACCATCTTCGGCATCGGCCTCTCGGCGCTGATCGGGCTGCCCTGGCAGGGCACGCCGATCGCCGGCCTGGCCAGCGTGATCTGGCCCGGGCTCGATGCCGCCGGGCCGGTGGCGCAGCAGCTCATGCTGCTCGACCCGGTGCTCTGGCTGGCCCTGCTGCTGCCGGCGCTGGTGGGCGCCTTCCTCTACCGCAGCCGCGCCGGCCTGATCCTGCGGGCGGTGGGCGAGAGCCACGAGGCAGCGCATGCGCTCGGCTACGGCGTGCTGCGCGTGCGCTATGCGGCGGTGCTGTTCGGCGGCGCCATGGCCGGGCTGGGCGGGGCCTATCTCTCCCTGGTCTACACGCCGATGTGGACGGAGAACATGGTCGCCGGCCGCGGCTGGATCGCGCTGGCCCTGGTGGTCTTCTCCGCCTGGAAGCCGGGCTGGCTCGCCCTCGGCGCGCTCTTCTTCGGCTTCGTCACCATCGCGCAATTCCAGGCCGGGGCCTTCGGGCTGGAGGTGTCGCCGCATCTCCTCTCGATGCTGCCCTACCTCGCCACCGTGGTCGTCCTGGTGCTGATCTCGCGTGACGAGACGCGGCGGAAGCTCAACGCGCCCGCCGCCCTGGGCAAGCCTTTCACCGCCGCCGGTTGATACCGCCGCACCACGATGGGATACCGCGCCGCATGAGCCTGCACCGCCGCCCGCTCCTCGCCCTGCCCGCGCTGCTCGGCGCCGCCGCGCTGCGCCCGGCCAGCGCCGCCGATCCCTTCCGGGTCGGCTTCGTCTATGTCTCGCCGATCGGCGATGCCGGCTGGACCTTCCAGCACGAGCTTGGCCGGCGGGCGGTGGAGGCGGCGCTCGGCCCGGCGGTGAAGACCGCCTATGTCGAGAACGTGCCGGAGGGAGCCGATGCCGAGCGCGTCATCCGCCGCCTGGCGCAGGACGGCAACCAGCTCGTCTTCGCCACCTCCTTCGGCTACATGAACCCGGTGGAGAAGGTGGCGCGTGCCTTTCCCAAGGCGAAGTTCGAGCATGCGACGGGCTACAAGCGCGCCGTCAACCTCGCCACCTATTCCGGCCGCTACTACGAGCCGCGCTATCTCACCGGCCTCATCGCCGGCCGGCTCTCGAAATCCGGCACCATCGGCTATGTCGCCGCCTTCCCGATCCCCGAGGTGATCCAGGGGATCAACGCCATGCTGCTCGGCGCCCGCAGCGTCAATCCGCAGGCCGTCATCCGCGTGATCTTCACCAGCTCCTGGTTCGATCCGGGCAAGGAGCGCGCGGCGGCGGACACGCTGGTGGCGCAGGGCGCCGACTACCTGACGCAGCACACGGACAGCACCGCCGTGGTGCAGGCGGCCGAGGAGAAGGGCGTCTGGTGCAGCGGCTATGACAGCGACATGCTGAAATACGCCCCGAAGACCCACACCACCGCGGTCGAGATGCACTGGGACGACTACTACATCGAGCGGGTGCGCAAGGCGATCGACGGCAGCTGGACCAGCGGCGATGTCTGGGGCGGCCTGGCGAGCGGCATGGTGCGGCTCTCCCGCGTCAACCCGGCCCTGCCGGCGCCGCTGCTCGAGGAGGTCGCGGCGAAGACCGAGGCGATCAAGTCCGGCCGGCTGGTGGTCTTCGCCGGCCCGCTCCGGGACCAGTCCGGCGCGGTGAAGGTGCCGGAGGGCAAGGCGCTGACGGATCCCGAGATCCTGTCGATGAACTGGTTCCTGGAGGGCGTGCAGGGCAAGCTGTGAGCCCGCGCGCCGCGACTCACTCGGCATCCGGGCGGCCGCGCAGCCGCTTGACGTCGCCCCGCTTCGCCTTGCCCTCCAGCCGGCGCGTCTTCGCGCCGAGCGTCGGCCTGGTCGGCCGGCGCGGCGGCGGGGGCGGCGTCGCCGCCTCGCGGATCAGGGCGAGCAGGCGCTCGCGCGCGTCCTCGCGGTTGCGGAGCTGCGTGCGGTGCCGCTGCGCGGTGATGACCAGCACGCCCTCGCCGGTGACGCGCCGCCCGCCGAGCCGCAGCAGGCGCTGCCGCACCGGCTCGGGCAGGGAGGGGCTGCGGAGGACATCGAAGCGGAGCTGCACCGCCGTCTCCACCTTCTGGATGTTCTGCCCGCCGGCGCCGGAGGCGCGCAGGAACTCCTCCTGCAATTCAGACTCATCGAGGCTGATGCGGTTGGTGACGCGGATCATGGCGGCAATCGCCCGGGCAGCGGCTGCTCGTCCTTGAGCGCGACGCCGGTCATTCCCTGGCCGAGCGCCGCCCGCACCAGCCAGACCAGCTTGCCGGCGCCCTGCCCGGGGGAGAGCCCGCCGGGGCGGATGTTGGAGATGCAATTCCGCTCGGCATCGCTGCGGCCCGGCCGCGGCGCATAGGTGAGGTAGAGGCCGAGCGAGTCGAGCGCCGTCAGCCCCGGCCGCTCGCCGATCAGCATGGCAACCAGCCGCGCCCCCATGGCGCCGCCGATCTCGTCCCCGAGCGCGACCCGTGCCTGCTCGGCCAGCACGATGGGCGCCACCGGGATGCCGGCCTGGCGGAGAGGCGGCAGGGCATGGCCGATCACCGCCGGGGCCTGGGCCTGCACGCCGCTGGCGCAGAGCCCGTCGGCGATGACGAAGAGCAGGCTGCCCGGCGCCGCAGGCAGCAGGGCGCGATCGCCCGCGCGCAGCCTGCGGCCGAGATCGGGGCGCAGCAGGTAGCTGCGCCGGTCCGGTGCCTGGCTGGCGACGCGCAGCACCGGCAGGCCGAGCGGCGCCAACGCGGCTTCCAGCGCCGCCGGGTCGAGGGCGGAATGCACCGCGTCCCGCGCCCGCGCATGCGCCTCCTGGAAATCGAGATGCGCCGCGGTGGGCAACCCGTTGCCGGCGCGGCCGAGGGCGACGCGCGCCGCGGTGAAGCGGCGCAGCTCGCTCCATCGTGCCGGCGTCACCGGCGGATCGGCGGCACTCATGCCAGCCCCGCCAGCGCCGGGGCGAGGCGCGGCGGCAGCTCGCCGGCGCCGCTCGCCGCCTCCAGCCCCATCCGCTCCATCCAGGCGGCGAATTCCGGCGCCGGCCGCTTGCCGAGCGCGGCGCGGAGATAGCGGCCGTCATGGAAGGAGCTGGACTGGTAGGCGAGCATCACGTCATCCGCGCCGGGCACGCCCATGATGTAGGTAACGCCGGCGACGCCGAGCAGGGTGAGCAGCGCGTCCACGTCGTCCTGATCGGCCTCGGCATGGTTGGTGTAGCAGACATCCACCCCCATCGGCAGGCCGAGCAGCTTGCCGCAGCAATGGTCCTCCAGCCCGGCGCGGGTGATCTGCTTGCCGTCGAACAGGTATTCCGGGCCGATGAAGCCGACGACCGAGTTCACCAGCAGGGGCGAGAATTCCCGCGCGACGGCATAGGCCCGGGCCTCCACCGTCTGCTGGTCGCAGCCGTGATGCGCCTCGGCCGAGAGGGCGCTGCCCTGGCCGGTCTCGAAATACATCAGGTCGTTGCCGAGGCTGCCGCGGCGGAGGCCCAGCGCCGCTTCCCGCGCCTCGCGCAGCAGGGCGAGGCTGACGCCGAAGCTGCGATTCGCCGCCTCGGTGCCGCCGATCGACTGGAAGACGAGATCGACCGGCGCGCCGCGCTCGATGGCGAGCAGGGTGGTGGTGACATGCGCCAGCACGCAGCTCTGGGTCGGGATGGCGTAGCGGTCCCGCACCGCATCCAGCAGCTCGATGAGGCGGATGGTGGTCTCGATGCTGTCGGTCGCCGGGTTGACGCCGATGACGGCATCGCCGGCCCCGAGCAGCAGCCCGTCCAGGATGGCGGCGGCGACGCCGCGCGGGTCGTCCACCGGGTCGTTGGGCTGCAGGCGGATGGAGAGGCAGCCCGGGAGGCCGAGCGTGTTGCGGAAGCGCGTGGTGACGCGGCATTTCGCGGCGATCGCCACCAGGTCCTGCAGCCGGCAGATCTTGCTGACGGCGGCCACCATCTCCGGCGTCAGGCCGGGGCGCAGCGCGGCCAGCACGGCGGGGGAGGCGGCCTCGGAGAGCAGCCAGTCGCGGAAGCCACCCACCGTCAGAGGCGCGACCGGGGCGAAGGCGCCGGCATCGTGCCGGTCGAGGATGAGGCGGGTGACCTCGTCCTCCTCATAGGGGATGACCGCCTCGTCGAGGAAATGCCGCAGCGGCAGGTCGGCCAGCGCCCGCTGCGCCGCCACCCGCTCCTGCGCGCTGCCGGCGGCGAGGCCGGCGAGCACGTCGCCGGAGCGCAGCGGCGTCGCCCGCGCCAGCAGGGTGCGGAGATCGGGGAAGAGGTAGCGCGTGCCGCCGACCGCCTGCGCGAAGCCCATGGGACCCTCCTGCCCCTCTCCTTTACGCGGATTTCCCCGCTGCGGGGAGGGCGCCCCCGGTGACGCCAAGCAGGGCGGCAGGTCCATGCGGCTTGACGCTGCGGGCCGGGCGGGACCAGCCTTGCCGGGAAGGGCCCGGCAAGGGCTGTCCGCCCTGGAGGGAACGCGCATGAAATTCGGCGTCTTCTACGAGCTGCAACTGCCCAAGCCCTGGGGGCCGCGCAGCGAGCGAGACCTGTACCACGACGCGCTGTCGCAGCTCGAGCTGGCGGACCGGCTCGGCTACGACTACGCCTGGGAGGTGGAGCACCATTTCCTCGAGGAGTATTCGCACTCCCCGGCGCCGGAGGTCTTCCTCGGCGCCGCCAGCCAGCGGACCAAGCGGATCCGCCTCGGCCATGGCATCATCCAGCTCACCACCAACCATCCCGCCCGGGTCGCCGAGCGCGTCGCCTGCCTCGACCTGCTGAGCGACGGCCGGGTCGAACTCGGCCTCGGCGAGGGCGCCAGCATCACCGAGCTCGGCCCCTTCGACCGCAGCATGGAGGAGAAGCGCGCGGTCTGGGAGGATGCGGTGCGCTGCGTCCTGCCGATGTTCACGCAGGAGGGCTGGGAATACGACGGCCCCTATTTCAAGTTCCCGCTGCGCAACGTGCTGCCCAAGCCGCTGCAGCGGCCGCACCCGCCGCTCTGGGTCGCCTGCTCGCAGCTCGAGACGATCGAGATGGCGGGCCGCCGCGGCATGGGGGCGCTCGGCTTCCAGTTCCTCTCGGCCGATGCGGCGCATGCCTGGGTGCACGCCTACTACAACAGCTTCGTCAAGCGGCAGGAGAAGCTGGCGGAATACGAGACCAACCCGAACATCGCCATCGTCAGCTACTTCATGTGCGCCGAGACGGATGAGGAGGCGCGGCGCCGCGCCGATGGCGTCACCTTCTTCCAGTTCGCGCTGCGCTACTACAACGCCGCCAAGGGGCGGGAGCGGGCGAGGCCCGGCACGGTCAGCCTCTGGGAGGAGTACGAGGCCTGGAAGCGCGCCAACCCCGAGGCGCTGCAACGTGCCCTCTCGGGCGGGCTGATCGGCTCGCCCGAGACGCTGCGGCGCAAGCTCAGGAAATTCGAGGCCTCGAACATCGACCAGGTGATCCTGCTCAATCAGGCCGGCAAGAACACGCATGAGCATATTAGCGAAAGCCTGGAGCTCTTCGCCCGCGAGGTGATGCCGGAATTCCATGCCCGCGAGCCGGCGCACCAGGACTGGAAGCGCCGGGTGCTGGCGGGCGAGATCGAGTTGGAGGAGATCGACACCGAGCCCTTCCGCGAGCGCTTCGGGCCGAATGCGGTGCGGGCGGCGGCGGAATGAACCCGCTGCCGACGGCACGGCCGGAGGAGGTCGGCCTCTCGACGGCCCGGCTGGAGCGGCTGGGCGCGGTGCTGGAGGAGCGCGTCGCTGCCGGCCACCTGCCGGGCGCGGTGGTGCTGGTCGGGCGGCAGGGCCGTATCGCCTGGCACCGGGCCCATGGCCGGCGGGACCCGGCCGCGGAGGACCCGATGCGGACGGATGCGATCTTCCGCATCTATTCCATGACCAAGCCGCTGGTCTCGGTCGGCGTCATGATGCTGATGGAGGAGGGACGGCTGCAGCTCGGCGAGCCGGTCAGCCGCTACCTGCCCGATCTCGCCGGGCTGCGCGTGGCGGCGCCCGGCGGCGGCACGGTGCCGGCCGCGGCGCCGGTCACCATCCAGGACCTGCTGCGCCACACCTCCGGCCTCACCTACGAATTCCTCGGCACCGGGCCGGTCCATCAGGCCTATGCGGCGGCGCGGGTCGCCCGCCGGGCGCAGAGCAATGCCGACCAAGTGGCGACGCTCGCCACCCTGCCCCTGCTGCATCAGCCCGGCACGCGCTGGGAGTACAGCCGCTCGACCGATGTGCTCGGCCGGCTGATCGAGGTGGTGGCCGGGCAATCCCTCGGCGCCTTCCTGACCGAGCGCATCTGCGCGCCGCTCGGCATGGTCGATACCGGCTTCCATGTGCCGACGGGCAAGCAGGACCGCCTCGCCGGCGGCTTCGCGCGCGACCCGGAAAGCGGCGCCGAGGTCGCCCTGCTCGAGGTGCGCGAGGCGCCGCAATTCGAATCCGGAGGCGGCGGCATGGTCTCGACCAGCGCCGACTATGCCCGCTTCCTGCAGATGCTGGCGGCCGGCGGCGCGGCCGAGGGCGGGCGGCTGCTGTCCCGCAAGACCATCGAGCTGATGACCGCCGACCATCTCGGCGCCATCCCGGGCAACCCCGACCTGCTGCCGCCGGGCTTCGGCTTCGGCCTCGGCTTCGCCGTGCGGCGCGACCGCGGCCTGGCGGTGACGCCCGGCTCGGTCGGCCTCTATTACTGGAGCGGGCTGGCCGGCACGACCTTCTGGGTCGATCCGGCGGAGCGGCTCTTCGCCGTCTTCATGATGCAGGGGCCGGGTCAGCGGGAATACTACCGCGGCCTGATGCGCGACATGGTCTATGCGGCGATCGTGGATTGAGCGGCATGCGCTGGACGATAGGCGGGGTCACGATCACCAAGGTCGTGGAGCTGGAAATGGCCGGCGGCAGCCGCTTCCTGCTGCCGCAGGCGACGCCGGAGGCGGTGCGCGGCATCCCCTGGCTGGCGCCGCATTTCGCCGACGAGGCGGGGCGGCTGCGCCTCAGCATCCATGCCCTCATCATCGAGACGCCGGCGGGCCGGCGCATCCTGGTCGATACCTGCCTCGGCAACGACAAGCAGGGCCGCAGGATCCCGCACTGGAACGGCCGGCAGGGACGCTTCCTCGCCGACCTGGTCGAGGCCGGCTATCCGGTGGAGAGCATCGACACCGTGCTCTGCACCCATCTGCACGTGGACCATGTGGGGTGGAACACGCGGCTGCTGGACGGGCGCTGGGTGCCGAGCTTCCCGCGGGCGCGCTACATCTTCGGCCGGCGGGAATTCGAGCACTGGTCGCGGCCGGAGGCGGGGGATGACAGCCAGCGCGCCGTCTTCGCGGATTCCGTGCAGCCCATCCTCGATGCCGGCCTCGCCGAGCTGGTAGAGGCGGATCACCGCCTCTGCGAGGAGGTGCGGCTGGTGCCGAGCTTCGGCCACACGCCGGGGCATGTCAGCGTGCTGATCCAGTCCGCCGGGGAGGAGGCGCTGATCACCGGCGACATCGCGCACCATCCCTGCCAGCTCGCCCGGCCGGAGTGGAGTTCGACCGCCGACAGCGACCCGCGCCAGGCCGAGGCGACGCGCCACGCCATCTTCGGCGGGCTGGCGGGGCGGCCGGTGCTGGTGGTCGGCACGCATTTCGCGGGGCCGAGCGCCGGCCGCGTGGTGCGGGACGGCGCCGGCTACCAGTTGCTGGTCTGCTGGTAGCCGGCGCCGTATCACCCATGCAGATGCAGGGGTGACTCGCCGCCGAAATAGGTGCGTTCGAGCCGGTGCGGCAGGTCCGGCTCGCCGGCCGCCGCCTCCAGCGCGATCCTGCCCTGCACCATGGCATAGACCCGGTCCGAGACCGCCAGCGCCTTCTCGATCAGCTGCTCGACCAGCAGCACCGAGGTGCCCTTCTCCCGCAGCGCCGCGACGACGCCAAGGACGCGGTCGACCAGCACCGGCGAGAGGCCGGCCGAGGGCTCGTCCAGCATCATCAGCCGGGGCCGCCGCACCAGCCCCTGCGCCACCACCAGCATCTGCTGCTGGCCGCCGCTGAGGGCGCCGCCGCGGTCCTGGCGCTTGGCCGCGATCTCGGGGAAGTAGGCCAGCGCCTCCTCGATCCGCTGCGCCCGCTCCGCCCGCGGCAGGTCGTAGCCGGCCAGCAGCAGGTTGTCGGCGACCGAGATCTGGGTGAAGACCCGGTGCCCCTCGATGACATGCACGAGGCCGGCGCGAGCCGCCTCGCGCGGGCCGGCGCCCCGCATGTCCTGCCCGGCGAAGCGCACCTCGCCCGCGCTCAGCGGCAGCAGGCCGGAGACGGCGCGCAGCAGCGTGGTCTTGCCGGCGCCGTTGGGGCCGAGCAGCGCCACCACCTCGCCGGGCATGATGCGGAGCGAGACCTCGTGCAGCACGGCGATCTTGCCGTAGCCGGCCGCGAGGCCGGCCACCTCCAGCAGCGGCGCCGCGCCGGGCCTGGCGCCCGCCCGCATCGCCGGTTCAGCCGCCGAGATAGGCACTGACCACCTCCTTGTGGCTGCGGATTTCCTCCGGGGTGCCGGCGGCCAGCACCTTGCCCAGGTTGAGCACGGTGATCCGGTCGCAGATCTCGAAGATCAGGTCGGCATGGTGCTCGACCAGCAGCACGCCGATGCCCTGGCGGCTGACGCCGCGGATGAGCTGGTCGAGCCGCTTGATCTCGTCGGTCGAGAGGCCGGCGGCCGGCTCGTCCAGCATCAGGAAGGCCGGGCGCAGCATCAGGGCGCGGGCGATCTCCATGAAGCGGAGCTCGCTGTGCTGCAGCCGGTCGGCGCGGATATCGGCCAGCGCCCCGAGGCCGACGGCCTGCAGCGCCTGCCGGGCCCGGTCCTCGAGCATCCGCTCCTCCCGCCGCTGCCGCGGCAGGGAGAGCAGCGCCTCGAGGAAGCCGGTGCGGCCCTCGATGGTGGCGCCGACCATGACGTTCTCGATCACCGAGGCCTCGCCGACCACCCGCGGCGTCTGGAAGGTGCGGGCGATGCCGCGCGCGGCGCGGCCGACCGCGTCGCCGGCGGGCAGCGGACCGCCATCGCAGGTCATGGCGCCGGTCTCCGGCCGGTAGTAGCCGGAGATGACGTTGAGCGTCGTCGTCTTGCCGCTGCCGTTCGGCCCGATCAGCCCGTGCACCTCGCCGGGGCGGAGATCGAGGTCGAGACCGTCGATGGCGCGGACGCCGCCGAAGGACAGCACGATGTCGCGGAGCGTGAGGCCGGCATGCTTGGGCTGCTGCCCGAGCAGGGCGGGCAGCAGCTCCGGCCGGGGGATCACCGCCCGGTTCTCCGGCAGCTTGCGCCGGTTGCGCGCATCGATGAGCGAGGCGATGCCGCCCGGGATGGCCAGCACGATCACCAGCAGCAGCGCCGCATAGAGGAAGGTCGACCAGGCGGCGAGCGGTGCCGCCACCTCCGGCAGCAGGGTCAGCAGCAGGGTGCCGAGCAGCGGCCCGAGGATGGAGCCGCGGCCGCCGATCAGCACCGCGATGAAGAAGAGCAGCGAGAGGTCGAAGGTGAAGGCGTCGGGCGTGATGTAGGTCTGCAGCGTGGCGAAGAGCCCGCCGGCGAAGCCCGCCAGCGCCCCGGCCAGGAGGAAGACGAGGATCAGCAGCCGCGGCTTGGCGATGCCGCTCGCCTCCGCCGCCACCTCGGCATCCCGCGTGGTGACCAGGGCGCGACCGAAGCGGCTGCGCGCGACGTTGCCGGTGATCCAGGTGCAGAGCGCGGCGAGCGCCAGGCACAGGTAGTAGAAGCCCCAGGCGGTGTCGAAGGGGGCGGGCAGGCTGGGGCCGGTGATGCCGATGCCGCCGCCGGTCACGTCCTGCCAGGCCAGTGCCACCTGGGTGACGATGGTGGCGAAGCCGAGCGTCGTCATGGCGAAGTAGAAGGTGCGCAGCCGCAGCGCCGGCAGGCCGACCACCACGCCGAAGACGGCGCCGAGCGCCGCCGCCGCGGCCAGGGCGAGCGCCGGATGCAGCGGCTCCAGCAGGTTGCCGGCCGCGAGCACGCTGGCGGTGTAGGCGCCCACCGT
Source organism: Roseicella sp. DB1501 (assembly GCF_013112485.1). GTDB lineage: Bacteria > Pseudomonadota > Alphaproteobacteria > Acetobacterales > Acetobacteraceae > Paracraurococcus. The sequence goes on along the minus strand of NZ_JABFHG010000006.1, from coordinate 215,825 downwards.
CAGCAGCGAGACATAGCCGATGGCGAGCTGCCCGGCAAAGCCGACGATGAGGTTGAGGCCGGAGACCAGCACCCAGTAGATGCAGGCCCGGGTCGCGATCAGCGCCCAGTACTCGTTGCCGGTCAGCGGCAGCAGCAGGGCGAGGGCGAGCAGCGCGGCGAAGGGCCAGAGCTGCGGGAGCAGTCCCGGCCGTGCCGGCATCGCGCCGGCGGCCGCCGTCGGTGCGGCCTCGTGGATCGCCGCCATCACACCCTCCGCGCCGCGGGGGCGCCGAACATGCCCTGCGGCGCCGCCAGCAGGACGATGATGAAGAGGGCGAAGACCGCGACCGAGGAGAAGATGCCGCCCACCATGAAATTCGCCGCCTGCTGGAACAGGCCGAGCAGGATGCCGCCGATGACCGCGCCGCGGTTGTTGCCGAGGCCGCCGAGCGCGACCGGCACGAAGCCGTAGAAGTTCAGCAGCGGCCCGTTGGCGAAGAAGGCGAGCAGCAGCTGCCCGCCGGCGAAGCCCGCCAGGGCGCCGATCGCCCCGGCCAGGGCGTAGCTGGCGATGCGCAGGTTCCGCTCCGGCAGGCCGAGCGCGCGGGCGGCGAAATTATCCTCGGCGACGGCGAGGAAGGCGCGGCCGACCAGCGTGTGGCGATAGAGCCATTCGAGGCCGATGATGGTCACGGCGCAGGCCAGCACCGGCAGCCAGTATTTCTCGTCCCACACCCCTTCGCCGATCCCGAGCAGGCGCGGGAAGGGCTGCGGCTCGGTGCTCCAGGTGAGCGCCGTGACCTGCTGGATCATCAGCGCTAGCGCCAGGGTGGAGAGCACGTAGAGATGCTGGTCGAGGCTCTTCAGCACCGGCCGCACCGCGACGTATTCGGTGATCACGCCGACCAGGGCGCAGGCGGCCAGCGTCAGCGGCAGGGCCAGCAGGATGGGCAGGCCGAGGCGGAGCGCGAAGAACGAGCCCAGCACCCCGCCGAGCATGCCGAGCTGCCCGGCGGTGAAGCTCATGACGCGGGAGGTCGCGAACATCGTGTTGTAGGTGATGCCGATCAGCGCGTAGATCGCGCCGACGGCGAGGCCCGAGGCCAGGATGGAAGCGAGCATCGGCGATCCTCCCGCGCGCCCGGATCAGCCGTAGCCCGGGGCGAGGGCGAAGGTGCCGTTGCGGCCGGAGCTGGCATCCGACATCACCACGTCCTGGCCGGGATAGCCGTTGTGGTCCTCGGCGCTGTAGCTGTAGTCGCCGTAGTAGCCGGGCCAGGCCTGCAGCCCGTTCCAGCGCTTGATGATGGCGTCGTTCGCCGTGCTGCCCGTCTCCTTCACCGCGTCGGCGACGAGGTTCACCGCGTCGATCGCGCAGGCGATCCACCAGAACAGCGTGTCCTGCAGGTTCACCTTGCCCTGCAGCTTCTGCACCAGCTCCTCGCTGCGCGGCGGCAGCTTGCCGTCGGCGCCGTAGCTGCAGCTCCGGTAGCCGATCGCATAGACCTTCTTCCAGTTCTCCGGCCGGTCGATGAGCTGCCCCACCTCGCCGGAGGAGAGCGAGGGATGGCCGATGAAGGGCACGTCCCAGCCCATCTTGGCGCGGGTGTTCAGCATCCGCGCGATCATGCCGGTGGAGACCGACCAGATCACGATCGCCTCCGCCCCGGCATTGCGGGCGCGCAGCATGTCGGGCGTCATGTCCGGCTGGGTAGCGTCGATATTGGCCTTGTAGACCACCTCGGCGCCGTCCTTCTGGAAGCCGGCGGCGCTGTCATTGGCCGCCGTCACGCCGTAGCCGGTGGTGTCGCCGATGACCGCGACCTTCTTCGCCTTGGCGACCTTGGTCGTGTAGTTGCGCACCGCGTCGTCCCACTGGGTGTTGCTCGGCGCGATGCGGAAGGCGTTCGGGTACTTCTTCGGGTCGATCAGGCTGTTGACCACGCAGGGATGGATGTTCGGCATCTTGCCGCGCGCCATTATGGCGGTGGTGGCCAGGCTCTCGCCCGAATTCGTCGGCCCCCAGATGGCGTGCACCTTGAGCTGGCTGATCATCTCCTGCGTCGCGTTCACCGCCTTGGTCGGGTCGCCCTGGGTGTCGCGGGTGACGATCTCCACCTTGCGCCCCTTGATGCCGCCCGCGGCATTGATCGTCTCGGCCGCCCAGACGACGCCTCGGTTGAAGCCGATGGCCGGCGCCGAGCTCGGCCCGGTCAGGGCGGCGAGCCAGCCGATGCGGATCGGCTCGGACTGGGCGAGGGCGGGCGCGGCGAGGCCGAGGCCCGATGCGGCGGCCAGCCCGGTGCCGCCGAGGGCGAAGCCCCGGCGCGTGATCATCCTGGACATCTCGTTCCTCCTGGCGCGGGCCCCGCTTTGGACGGGGCCCGCCACATTCTTCCTGGCACGGCGCCGGGGCGCTCCCTCGGGCCGCCGGCCGCGGCCTCGGGGCATCGCTCTCGCTGGGGCGGGGACCGGCCATCGCACCCGGCCTGGCCGAGACCGGACCGGGCGGGCCCTTCGGGCCGCGGCTCCTGCGGCGCCGTGCCCGCCTATCCTGCGGGGAAGGCCCGGGTTGTCAACGCTGCCCCAGTGGGGCGCGCGAGGGGTGGGATGCGGGCGAGGCGGGGCCCCGGATTGCCCGCGCGCCCGCGCCTCGGCAGAGTGGGGCGGAGGGGCGGCGCCCCCAAGAAGAACCGAGCCTGAGGGACCGCAGACGCCCATGTCCACGACAGCGACCGACTTCACTCCGCTCTTCCGCAAGGACGTGCCCGCGGCCGCGGCGCGCTTCACCGGCCTGCCGAAATACAACTTCATCGGCGGCCACAACGACCCGACGCGCATCCCCGCCGAGCGGCTGGCGGACTGCACCGCCGAGCTGCTGCGGCGCGACGGGGCGAAGCTCGCCCTCTACAACCTCGGCCAGGGGCCGCTCGGCCATCGCGGGCTGCGCGAGCTGGTGGCGGACAAGCTGAAGCGCCACCGCGGCATCTCGGTGACGCCGGAGGACGTGCTGCTCACCTCCGGCTCGCTGCAGGGGCTCGACCTGGTGAACAGCCTGCTGCTCGAGCGCGGCGACACGGTGCTGGTCGAGGAACTCTCCTATGGCGGCGCGATCACCCGCCTGCGGACCCTCGGCGTCAGCGTGGAGCCGATGCCGCTGGATGCCGATGGCATCCGCACCGACGCGCTCGGCAACGCGCTCGACGGGCTGAAGGCCAAGGGCGTCCGGCCGAAATACATCTACACCATCCCGACGGTGCAGAACCCGACCGGCTCCATCATGCCGCTGGAGCGGCGGGAGGCGCTGCTGCGGCTGGCCCGGGCGCATGGCGTGCCGGTCTTCGAGGACGAGTGCTATGCCGACCTGGTCTGGGCCGGCACGCAGTCGCCGCCGGCGCTCTACGGGCTCGACCCGGAGCAGGTGATCCATATCGGCAGCTTCTCCAAGACCCTCGCGCCGGCGCTGCGCTCGGCCTATGCTGTCGCGCCCTGGCCGATCCTGTCGCGGCTGGTGGCGCTGAAGACCGATGCCGGCAGCGCCTCGCTCGAGCAGATGCTGGTGGCCGAGTATTTCTCCCGGCATTTCGACGAGCATGTCGAGGCGCTCTCCGGCGTGCTGAAGGAGAAGCTCGACGTCATGCTGGAGGCGGTGGCGCGGGAGTTCGGCAGCGCCGCCGAATGCTTCGTGCCGAAGGGCGGCATCTTCCTCTGGCTGCGCCTGCCGGAGCAGGTGGATGTCCGCAAGCTGGTGAAGCCGGCGGCGGATGCGGGGATCGCCTTCAACCCCGGGCCGGAATGGGCGGTAGTGCCGGATGCGGCGGCTTCCCAGCTCCGCCTCTGCTTCGCCCTGCCCTCCAAGGAGCAGATCCGCGAGGGCGTCGCCGCCTTCGCCCGGGTCTGCTTCGAGCAGACCGGCATCCCGGCCCAGAGCGGCAACATCCGCCACGGGGGGTAGGCTTCGGGGGCCTCAGCCGGCGGGAACGGGGCGGGCTTCCGGCCGTGGCGGCAGGGGGAGGGGGATTAGCCCCATCTCCAGGCTGCGGGCGATGCGCCGCGCCCGTTCCAGCATATGCGCCGCCCCGGCCGGGTTCAGCCGGGCCCGCGCCACCGCCTCGAACAGCGCCAGCCAGCGGGCGAAATGCGCCGGGGTCAGGCCGAGCCGGGCATGGGCCTGCATCGGCTGGCCGTGATAGCCGCCCTGCATCAGTGCGACCGAGCCCCAGAAGCGGGCGAGGGTGGCGATATGCGCCTCCCAATCCGCGACCCCGGCGAAGGCCGGGCCGAGCAGAGGGTCCTCCCGCGCGGCGCCGTAGAAGGCCCGCAGGAAGTCCTCGATCGCCGCCGTGTCGAGCCCGGTCTCCTCGGTGATGGCGTGGGAGAGGGCGGCGCGGCGTTCGGCGGTTTCGGGGATGGGAGGCATGGCGGGATCTCCAGGCGAGGATGTAGCGCAGTGAAATGGTATTGAAAATACCTATTCACCCGGGCGGCCTGGATGGCCTTGGAATTTTCCGTATCTGGTGGTTTGGCCAGCCGGGAAACCCTATATATGGTGTCCCTGGGCCGGACCTGCCGCCGGCCACCTGGAAGGCGCGATGATGGATGGTTCCCTGCCCGGCCCCTTGCGGGCCCGCCACGCCCCGGCCCCCGGCGCCAGCTTCGGCACGGCGCCGCTGCCGGCGCGCGCGCTCGATCCCGGCATGGGCCTCGCCGTGGCGCGCCGCACCGTCTTCCGCCCCGGGGATGGCGAGGATTTCGGCCGCGTCGCGGATCGGGTGGCGGCGGGCAACATGGCGCTGCTGGGCGAGGCGGCCGATCCGGTGGAGCGGGCGCGGCTGCGCAACGCCATCGCCACCGGCGCCCTGCTGACCTCTGGCCGGCACCTGCAGCACGGCGATGCCACGCAGCCGGGGCGGAACATGGAGGTCTTCACCAATTGCGCCACGGCCAATGCCTCCTTCACGCTCTTCTACCTGCTGCTGAACGGCAGCGGCGTTGGCCGCGCCTATGACGACGAGCTGATCGCCGTCGATTGGGGCCGGGCACCGCGGCTGCTGCTGCATCTCGACCCCGCGCATCCCGACTGGCCACGGGACCGCGCCGCGCTGCACCGCCTCGGCCTGGAATTCGCGCTGCTGCCCTGGGGCAGCCGACTGGAAGAGTTCACCGCCGATCAGGAGGCGGATGTTCGGTCCTGGATCGCGCGCGAGTTCTGGAGCGGCGCTGCGCTGCCGCCGGATGCGATCCGGCACCGGATCGAGGACAGCCGCGAGGGCTGGGGCAAGGCGGTCGAGCTGCTGGAGAGCCTTGCCTTCGCCGGCGCCGCCGACCGCACCCTGCTGCTCGACTTCGGCGCCATCCGGCCGCGCGGCGCGCCGATCGGCGGCATGCAGGGGCGGCCGGCCTCGGGGCCCCTCTCGCTGATCCGCGGCTTCGCCAATCTGCGGCGGCAGGTGATCGAGCCGGCGCGGCGCGGCGCGGCGGGGGATGCGGCGCTGGCGCCCTGGGAGCAGGCGCTGCTGGTCGACCATTACCTCTCGGTCGAGGTGCAGGTGGGGGGCGCCCGGCGGGCGGCGCGCATGGCGACCAAATCCTGGCGCGACCCGGGCATCCTCCGCTTCATCCGCGCCAAGGCCGAGGGCGGGCTGTGGACGGCGAACAACTCCGTCATGGTCGATGCCGCCTTCTGGGAGGGCGTGCGCGCCGCCCGCGCCGGCAGCGAGGCGCCGCTGCACCGCCACGCCCTCACCGTCTTCGAGGAGGCGACGCGCTGCGCCTTCATCAACGGCGAGCCCGGCTTCATCAATGGCGACCGGCTGGAAGACCATCGCACCGGCAGCGCCTGGGCCAAGCCGGTGCACGAGGACGGGCGCGACGTCCGTTCCGCCCGCTACCAGGCGGACCATGCCGTGCCGTTGCTCGCCGAGCTCTCCCGCCGCGCGCAGGGCGCGCAGTTCCCGGCGACGACCAATCCCTGCGGCGAGATCACCCTGCACGTCACCGGCGGCTATTGCGTCATCGCCGATGTCGCGCCGCTGCTGGCCTGCCCGGTCGATCTCGCCGAGGTCACGCCCGGCCAGGTGCCGCCGGATCTCGCCGCCGTCTGGGATGCGCGGGTGGAGGACAGCATCCGCCTCGGCGTCCGCTTCCTGATGCGGGCGAACCTGATGGACGCGCTCTATGCCGAGGAGGTCCGTCGAACCAACCGCATGGGCATCGGTCCGACCGGGCTGCATGAATGGGCCTGGATGCGCTGGGGCCTCGGCTTCGCCGAGCTGCTGGACGAGGCGCGCTCAGCGCCCTTCTGGGCCATGCTCGGGCGCCTGTCCGAGGCGGCCAAGGCGGAGGCGATGGCCTATGCCGAGGAGCTTGGCCTCGCCGCCCCGGCCACCGTCACCACGGTGAAGCCGGCCGGCACCACCAGCAAGCTCTTCGGCCTGACCGAGGGCGCGCATCTGCCGGCGCGGCGACAATATCTCCGCTGGGTGCAGTTCAAGGGCAGCCGCGAGGGCGGTGGCTGGGCCGCCGACAGCGATCCGCTGCTGACCGAGTACGAGGCGCGCGGCTATCCGGTGCGCGGCCTGCAGAGCTTCCCCGGCATGGCGGTGGTGGGCTTCCCGACCCTGCCGCTGATCCAGCGCCTCGGCCTCGGCAAGCGGCTGGTGACGGCGCCGGAGGCCGCGCCGGAGGACCAGTATCGCTGGCTGGCCCTGCTCGAGCGGCACTGGATCGGCGCCGAGCGCGGCAACCAGGTCTCCTACACGCTGAAGCTCTATACCGACCGGCACGACCTCGAGGCCTTCCGCGCCATGCTGTTGGAGCACCAGCCGCGCATCCGCTGCTGCGCCATCCTGCCCAGCCGGCCGGACCATGCGCTGGGCTACGAGTACCTGCCGGAGGAGGAGGTCTCGCCCGGCCGCTTCGCCGCCCTGGTCGAGGGTGTGCGCGACCCGGCGCTGCACGAGGCGATCGACCTCGCGCATCTGCAATGCGCCGCGGGCGTCTGCCCGATTTAGCATTCCCCACAAAACCGCTTCGCGGCATTGCGGGGGGCCGTGGAGTCCCCTCCTGCCCAGGGCCGGTCACAGCCTGCCGTGGCAGGGCAACGGGCGGAGACGGTTCTGATGGGCGCTTTTGACGACGCGGCCCTTGCGCCCCTGTCGATCCGGCCGATGCTGCGGACCGGACGTGCCGCGGGGAGCTGACCATGCCGGACCATGCCGAGGGGCTCGCGGCGCATGCGGCGTGTGTCGCCCGCGACCTCAACCTGTTGGGCCTGCCGCCGGCCAATTGGCCCGCCACGCTGACCGGCCCCGCCGGCGAGCCGGTGCTCGACGTGCTCGTCATCGGCGCCGGCATGTACGGCCTCGCCGCCACCGCCGCGCTCTCCTTCAAGGGCGTGCGCAACATCCGGATGCTGGACCGCGCCCCGGCGGGGCAGGAGGGACCCTGGGTGACGACGGCGCGCATGCAGACGCTGCGCTCGCCCAAGCACCTGCCGGGCGTCGCGCTCGGCATCCCCTCGCTCACCTTCCGCGCCTGGTACGAGGCGCGTTCCGGCACGGCGGCCTGGGAGCGGCTGTACAAGATCCCGAATGCCGACTGGCAGGACTACCTGCTCTGGCTCCGCGCCGTGCTGCGCCTGCCGGCGGCGAACGGGGTCGCGCTGCGCCGCGTCGAGCCGCGCGAGGGGCTGCTGGCGGCGGTGCTCGAGGAGGGCGGCGCCGAGCGCGTGCAGCTCTGCCGGCATCTCGTGCTGGCCACCGGCCGCGCCGGCACCGGCGGCCCGGCCCGGCCGGCCGGGATGGACCCCGCGCTCTGGCCCGACCTCGCCGCGGATGGCGGCGCGCCGATCGATGTCGCCGCCCTGCGCGGCCGGCGGATCGCGGTGATCGGCGGCGGCCCCACGGCCTGGGACCATGCCGCGACGGCGCTGGAGCAGGGAGCCGCGCGGGTGGACATGTATGTCCGCCGCAAGGTGCTGCCGCAGGTCAACAAGGGGCGCGGCTCGGCGCATCCCGGCTTCTTCGAGGGCTGGGCCGGCCTGCCGCCTGAGGAGAAGTGGCGGATCCTCGCCTATATGCAGGACCTGCAGGCGCCGCCGCCGCATGAATCAGTGCATCGCGCCCTGCGGCTGCCGGGCTTCGCCATCCATCTCGGCACGCCGGTGCTGGGGGCGCGGCGCGACGGCGCCGCGGTGCGGCTCGATCTCGGCGAGGGATGGGCGGCTGAGGCGGATTTCCTCATCCTCGGCACCGGCTATGCGGTCGATCCCGGCGCCATGCCGGAGATCGCGGCGCTGGCGCCGCGCATCGCCCGCTGGAGCGATCGCTACCGGCCGCCGCCGGGGCTGGAGCGGCCCGATCTCGCGGCCTTCCCCTGGCTGGGCGAGGGCTTCGAGCTGACGGCGCGCGAGCCGATCGATGCCGCGCCGCTCGCGCGCATCCACCTCTTCAGCCATGCCGCCTTCGCCAGCCTCGGCGCCATCGCCTCCGACATCCCGGGGGTGTCGGTCGGTGCGGAGCGGCTGGCGCACCGCATCGCGGCGCGGCTCTTCGCCGAGGACATCGCGGTGATGCGCGCCCGGCTGGAGGCCTTCGCCGAGCCGGAATTGCAGGGCACGCCCTTCTTCGACGCGGCGCTGGCGGCGGGCGGCAAGGGCGCGCCGTAAGCCGGCGTGCATGCGCGGCGGCGATCCGCTCTACTGCCTCCCGCAGCCGCGCCAGCCCGGCGCGGGCACCGGGGGAGAGGAGCGCCAGGACATGAAGCTCAAGCTGCACCACGTGAATTTCTGCTCGACACGCGTCGCCGAGATGGACGCCTTCTACCGCTCCGTGCTCGGCCTGGAGACGGAGCCCAGCCTGCAGGCCTCGCGGGTGACGCAGGAGGGCTATGCCGGCAAGGTCGCCTTCGTCACCGACGGCACGACGCAGCTGCATCTCGCGGAGCGCGACCTCGATGTCGGCTTCCGCACCGGCCATGTCATCAACCCGCTCGAGCGCGGCCACATCGCCTTTCGCACCGACGACATCGAGGCCTTCAAGGCGCATCTGCGGCAGCAGGGCATCCAGTTCTCGGATTACGGGGCCTGGGCAATGAATGGCTGGGCGCAGATCTTCTTCCACGACCCCGAGGGCAATGTCGTGGAGGTGCATGAGGACCGCTCCGGCAAGGCGGAGTAGCGGCCAGGCGCCCGGGGCTGCCGGCCCCGGGCGCGGCGGCGTCACCAGCGGTAGCTCAGCGTGCCGATGATGGTGCGGCCGAGGCCGACGAAGCACTGCCCCTCGGTGTAGCAGCCGCGGATATACTGCTTGTCGGCCAGGTTGGTGGCGTTCACCACCGCCGTCAGCCCCTGCAGGCTCGGCCCCAATGCGCCGAGATCGTAGGAGATCCGGGCATCGAACAGCGTGGCCGAGGGCACGCGCAGCGTGTTCGCCGTGTCGCCCCAGCTCGGGCCCAGATAGCGCATGCCGGCACCGAGCCGCAGCCCTTCCGCCGGGCCCTCCAGGAAGCCGTAGTCGAGCCAGGCCGAGGCGCGGTGGGCCGAGAACAAGACCGGATGCTTGCCCTGCGTCGCGTCGTTGGCGCGGGTGACCGTGTTGTCGAGATAGCTGTAGGAGGCCAGCAGGTTGATGTTGCGGTTGAGGCTGGCCTTGGCCTCCAGGTCGACGCCGCGCGAGCGGATCTCGCCGGTCTGCACGCTGAACAGCGTGTTGTTGGGATCGGGCGTCAGCACGTTCTGTTGCCGCAGGTCATAGACCGCCGCGGTGAGCAGCATGTTCCAGCCCGGCGGCTGGTACTTGACGCCGAGCTCGTATTGCCGGCCGGTCGTCGGCTTGAACGGGCTGCCGCCGGCATCGGTGCCGCTCTGCGGATTGAAGGATTCCGCGTAGCTGACATAGGGCGAGAGGCCGACATCGAAGGCGTAGAGCAGGCCGACACGACCGGTGAAGGCGCTGTCGTCCATCTTGGTCGTGGCGTTGTTCAGCAGGTTGCGCGTCGTCGAATCGGCCCAGTCCTGCCGGCCGCCGAGCAGCAGCCGCCAGCCGCCCCAGGCGATCTGGTCCTGCAGGTAGAGGCCGTAGCGATTCAGCGACTGGGTGTTGCGCAGCACGGGGTTGCCGTAGCGCGGGCCGCCCGTCGGCGGGCAGGGATTGTAGGTGAAGACGTCGCAGGAATAGAGGGTCCGGTCGGAATACCAGGTGTTCTCGCCACTCGCGCCCTGGTAATCGAAGCCGCCCACCACCGTGTGGTTGACCGGCCCGGTGCGGAAGCGAGCCTGGGCATGCGTGTCGGCCGTGTAGCCGTCATACTCCATGCCCCGACGCGTGTAGACGCCCAGTAGATTGCGTTGGTTGGCGGCGAAGAACTGCGGGTAATATCCGTCCAGCACGCTGCGCGTGTGGTAGTACCGGAAATTCTGCCGGACCGTCCAGGTGTCGTTGAACTGGTGCTCGAACAGCGAGGTGATGCCGTATTGCCGGCGGGTGTTGTTGTAGCTGTTCTGGTCGCCGTAGTTGCGGCGCAGGTCGAGCGTGCCGTTCGGGTTCGGCAGGATGGTGCCGCTCGCCGGGATGTAGCTGTAGAGGCCGCCTTCCGGGTCGTAGGCATACTGGCCGATGATGGTCCAGCTCGTCCGGTCGTCCGGCCTCCAGGTGAGGGCCGGCGAGATCGAGAGGCGCTGCTGCCGGGACCCATCCACCTGCGTCCCGCCCTGCCAGCCGACCCCGGTCATGCGGTAGAGCAGCGTCTTGTCGGCGTTCAGCGGGCCCGTCGAGGTGAAGCCGCCGAGCAGCCGGTCATGGCTGCCGGCCTGCAGCCGCACCTCGCCGCCCGCCTGGTCGGAGGGCCGCCGGCTCACCAGGTTGATGATGCCGGCGGGCGAGCCGGCGCCGTAGAGCACCGAGGACGGCCCCCGCAGCACTTCGATCCGCTCGAGGTTGAAGGACTCGATCTGGGTGCCCGCGCCCGGCCCGGCATTGTGCAGCACGCGCATGCCGTCCAGGTAGTAGTCCATGGCGAAGCCGCGGCTATAGGCCTCGTCATTGCTGCCATAGGCGCCGAGATACTCGCCCTCGAGCCCCGCCGAGTAGCGCAGCGCCTGGCCGACATTCTGCACCTGCTGGTCGTCCATCTGGTCGCGCGTCACGACGGAGATGGATTGCGGCGTCTCCAGGATCGGCGTGTCGGTCTTGGTGGCGGTGGCGGCGACATCCGCCACATAGCCGCGAACTGGCTGCCAGGCGCGCTGCTGCAGCCCCGCCGTGACGTTGACCTCCGGCAGGATGACGGACCCGTCCGCGGCCGAGCCCTGCTGCGGCACCGGCCGCAGCATCACCGCCTGCGGCGAGGTGAACTGCCCTTCCAGCCCGGAGCCGGCGAGCAGGCGCCGCAGCGCCTCGCGCGGCGGCAGCGCGCCCGAGGCGCCGGGGCTCTGGCGGCCATGCGTCAGGCTGCTGTCGTAGAGGAGCTGGATGCCGCTTGCCGCGGCGAAGCCGGTCAATGCTTGATCCAAGGGCCCGGCCGGGATGCTGAAGCGGATCTGCGCGCCCTGTTCGGCGGCCGGTGCGGCGGGCTGCGCCGTGGCGCCGTGCTGCGCGCACCACGCCATCCCGCCCAGCAATGCCGCCATCAGGCGGCAGCGTCCTTGCATCATTCGTATCGGCACGACAGTTCAGCCCTCGACCCGTCCCAAGCTGCGGAGTGGAAGCGGCACCCTTCCATTGGGGGGACGTTTCCCGCTGAGCCGGACTGCAAGCCGTCGGGAAAGATTTTCGCGGGGTGCTTGCCTCTGTGTTCATTGGCCTGCTGGTCCGCCGCGGTCGTGGGTCATCCCACGACCTTCGCGGGCAGGACACTCAGGACACTATCGCAGGATCAGGATGTCGCCCGGCAGGGCGCGCGCCTTCAGCCCGGCCGTCTGCAGCAGATGCGTCACCACCTGGTCGAGCCGGTCGAGATGGAACACGCCGCTGACCTGGCGCTCCGCCGCCGCCTCGTTCAGCAGCAGGATATGGCCGGGCCGGTAGCGGTTGATCTCGGCCACCACCGACCGGATGCTGCGGTCGCGGAAGACCAGCAGGCCCTGCTGCCAGCCGGACACGGCCACCGGATCCACCCGCCGCCGCGGCCCGAGGCCAGCCGCGTCGTAGCTGACCTGCTCTCCCGGGCCGAGCTGCATACCGCCCGAGGAGCGGACCTCGACCCGGCCTTCCAGATCGGTCACCGAGACGGCGCCGGGCTCCATGAGGATGTTGAAGACCGTGCCGAGGACCTGCGTCTCGCCCCCCGCGGAGGCGACGACGAAGGGCCGCCCCGGATCGGCCGTCACCGCGAAGCTCGCCTCGCCGCCGAGCAGCAGCACCCGCCGCTCCTCCGCGGTGAAGCGCAGGGAGAGGCTGGTGCGGGTGTTCATCGCCACCCGGCTGCCATCCGGCAAGGCGAGGACCCGCCGTTCCCCGGTGCCGGTGCGATGATCCGCGTCCAGCTCCTCGAGGCCCGGCAGCCAGCCCTGCCGCCGCCCCACCACCAGGCTGCCGCCGACCGAGGCGGCGAGGCTGGCGCCGATGACGAGGCCGCGCCGGTTCGCCAGGCTGCGCCGCAGCGGCAAGGGGGCCGGGGCGCCGCCCGTCCGCAGCGCCGGGGCCAAGCGCGACCAGAGCCGCGCCGCCTCCTGGAAGGCGGCCTCATGCGCCGGGCTGCGCGCCCGCCAGGCCGCGACCTGCCAGGCATCGGCATCCGTCGCCTCGCCGGAGGCGAGCCGGGCGACCCAGGCCTGGGCCACGCGGCGAAGCTCGTCCGGCGATGCGGGCATGTCAGTCATGGCTGGACAACCAGATGCTGCAGCCCGAAGGTGATTGCTGTTCCACCCGCCTCATACCGGGAAGACGCGGCGACACGAAGCGGACTGCAAATTCAGCGTGGCTTTCGCTCCAGATACACGGAACAGTGATCGAGGGCCCGCTCGATCTCATAGGCCACGGTGCGCACCGAGATGCCGAGGCGGGCGGCGATCTCCGCATGCGGCAGGCCCTCGAGCCGGGCCGCCGTCAGGATCCTGCGCCGCCGGGCCGGCATCGCCGCCAGCGCCTCCTGCAGCCGCGCCAGCTCGGCCCGGCCCTCCAGCACCGCATCCGGCGCCGGGGTCGCGTCCGGGATGGCCAGCAGGGCTTCGATCTCCAGCGGCTCCAGCCGGCGGCGCTGCTCGCGCCGACTCTGGTCGGCCGCGACATTGGCCGCGACCTGGAGCAGGAAGGCATCCGGGTCGCGCACCTCCGGCAGGGTGGCGACCTGGCCGACGCGCAGCCAGGTATCCTGCAGGGCATCCGCGGCGCGCGCCGTGGAGCCGAGGCGGCGGCTGAGGCGATCCAGCAGCGCCGCATGGCGTCGGGCCAGGTATTGGAGGAGCGACAGCTTATCCTTCTCCCCCAAGCGAAGTCCTCCCAGGCGGCACGCCGGCGCGCCCCGCGCCCAGCCCGGTGACAACCTAGACTTGTTGCGAATGATTCGCAAATCGTGGCGGCGGGAGGGGAGCGGGCCGGAAGGCGGCCCGGTATGGGACACCGCCGGGCGATCCGCGCCAGGAACGCCCATCGAAGCCGTCGCTGCTCGTTGCCCTGTCGCGGCTTCGCCGCGGCAGGCTGTGACGCGCCCGGGATCAGAAGCGAATGAGCGGGGCCCCCGCGAAGACGCGCAGCGGCTTCGTGGGGATTACTAGACGCCGTGCGCCGACTGGCCGAGCGCTCGCAGCGCCGCCTCCTGCAGCGCCTCGCCGCGCGTCGGATGCGCATGCACCGTGGCGGCGATGTCCTCCAGCCGCGCCCCCATCTCAAGCGCCAGGGCGAAGCCGGCGGCGAGCTCCGAGACGCCGGCCCCGACCGCCTGGATGCCGAGCACCAGATGGCTGTCGGCGCGCGCCACGACGCGGACGAAGCCCTCCTCCTCCGCCTCCGTCAGCGCCCGGCCATTGGCGGAGAAGGGGTACTGCCCGATCCGGACCTCCGGCACCGCCCGCCGCGCCTCGGCCGGGGCGAGGCCGACCGAGACCACCTCCGGGCCGGTGAAGCAGATGGCTGGGATCGCCACCGCGTCGAAGGCGCGGCGCGCCCCGGCGACGATCTCGGCGACCATATGTCCCTGCGCCATGGCGCGATGCGCCAGCATCGGCCCGGGCGTGATGTCGCCCACCGCCCAGACATTGCGCATGGAGGTGGCGCAGCGGGCATCGATGCGGAGGAAGGCGCCGTCCATCGTCAGGTCCAGCCCCTCCAGACCGAAACCCTGCGTCCGCGGTCGCCGCCCGACCGCGACCAGCACGAGCTCCGTCGGCACAACCTGCTCGCCGCCATCGCCCGTGGCGACGCGCAGCGCCGTGCCGTCCGGGGTGAGGCCGCGCGCCGCGGCGCCGGTCAGCAGCGCCATGCCGAGCCGGTCCATGGCGCGCAGCACCGGCCGGGTGAGCTCGGCATCCCAGCCGGGCAGGATACGGTCGGCCGCCTCCACCATCGTCACCTGGACGCCGAGCCGGGCGAAGGCCATGCCGAGCTCGAGGCCGATATAGCCGGCGCCGACCACGGCGAGGCGCTCCGGCAGCGCGGCGAGGGAGAGCGCCCCGGTCGAGGAGAGGACGCGGCCGCCGAAGGGCAGGGCGGGCAGCTCCACCGGCTCCGAGCCGGTGGCCAGCAGCACGTGCTCGGCGCGGATGGTCTGCGGCCCGGTATCGGTCTCGACCCGGCAGGTCTTGCCGTCGAGCATGCGGCCGCGCCCCTGCAGGCTGCGCACGCCGGCGCCCTTCAGCAGGGTGGCGACGCCGGCATTCAGCCGGCCGACGATGCCATCCTTCCAGGCCATGGTCGCGTCGAGGTCGAGGCTCGGCGCGCCGAGGCGCAGCCCGAAGGGCGAGGCCTTCGCCGCCTCCGCCGCTGCGGCGTATTCCGCCGCGACATGGATCAGCGCCTTCGACGGGATGCAGCCGATGTTGAGGCAGGTGCCGCCGAGGCTGCCCTGCTCGACCAGGATGGTGTCCACGCCAAGTTGCCCGGCGCGCACGGCGGCGGTGTAGCCGCCCGGCCCGCCGCCGAGGACGAGGAGCTTCGCGGTCAGGTCGCCCATCTCAGCCCCCGATGAAGATGCGCGCGGGCATCTCGAGCAGCCCCTTGATGCGCTGGATGAAGACCGCCGCGTCATAGCCGTCGACGACGCGGTGATCGAAGGAGGAGGAGAGATTCATCATGGTGCGCGGCACCACGGCGTTGCCCATCCACATCGGTCGCACGGCCATGCGGTTGACGCCGATGATCGCCACCTCCGGCCGGTTCACCACCGGCGTGCTGACGATGCCGCCCAGCGCGCCGAGGCTGGTGACGGTGATGGTCGAGCCGCTCAGCTCCTCCCGTGCCGCGAGGCCGGCGCGCGCCGCATCGGCCAGCCGCTTCAGCTCCGCCGCGCAATCCCAGAGGTCGCGCGCCTCGGCATGCCGCAGCACCGGCACGACGAGGCCACCCGGCGTCTGCGTGGCGATGCCGACATGCACGCCGCCATGCCGCCGGATCACCTCCGCCTCGTCGTCGTAATGCGCGTTCATCTGCGGGAACTCGCCGACGGCGCGCACCAGGGCCTGGATCAGGAAGGGCAGCAGGGTGAGCTTCGGCCGCTCCCCGGCCTCGGCATTGAGCGAGGCCCGCAGCGTCTCCAGCGCCGTCAGGTCGATCTCCTCGACATAGGAGAAATGCGCGACGCGGCGCTTCGCCTCGGCCATGCGCTCGGCGATGCGGCGGCGCAGGCCGGTGACGCGGATCTCCTCGATGCGGGTATCGGCGGCGCGGCCGGCCGGCGCCGGGCCGGCGCCGCCGTCGCGCAGCCAGGCCTCGATATCCTCGTGCAGGATGCGCCCGGCCGGGCCGCTGCCGCGGAGCTGGCGCAGGTCGATGCCCGCCTCCCGCGCCCGCTGCCGCACGGCGGGCGAGGCGATGGGCCGCTCGCCCGGCGGCCGCGGCGGGCCGGCGGGGCGGGGCGCCGGGGCGGGCCGGCGCGGCGGGGACGGCGGCGCCGCGGGACGCGGCTCGGGCGCGGCCGGCCGGGCCGGCGTCGCCTCGGGGGACTTCGCGGGGCTCTCGGTCCTGGGTTCCTGGGGGCGCTCCCGAGGGGGCTCCCGGGGGCGTTCGGGGGGCGCCTGGGCGGGCGCCGGGGCGGCACTGTCCGGCGCCCCCGGCACCTCGATCCGCAGCAGCTCGCCGCCGACCGCGAGCCGGCTGCCGACCTCGCCGCCGAGGGCGAGGACGGTGCCGCCGACCGGCGAGGGGATCTCGACCGTCGCCTTGTCGGTCATCACCTCGGCGAGCGGCTGCTCCTCCTGCACCACGTCGCCCACCTTGACGTGCCAGCCGACCAGCTCGGCCTCGGCCACGCCCTCGCCGATATCCGGCATCTTGACCACGCGCGTGCCCATCTCACTCCTCCAGCACGGCGCGGAGCGCCCGGCCGACGCGGTCCGGGCCCGGGAAGTAGTCCCATTCCTGGGCGTGCGGATAGGGCGTGTCCCAGCCGGTGACGCGCAGGATCGGCGCCTCCAGATGGTGGAAGCAGCGTTCCTGCACCTGCGCCGAGAGCTCGGCGCCGAAGCCCGAGGTGCGCGTTGCCTCGTGCAGGATGACGCAGCGGCCGGTCTTCATCACCGACCGCACGATGGTCTCGACATCGAGCGGCACCAGGCTGCGCAGGTCGATGATCTCGGCATCCACGCCCGTCTCCTCCGCCGCCGCCTCGGCGACATGCACCATGGTGCCGTAGGCGAGCACCGTCACCGCCGCGCCCTCCCGCCGCACCGCCGCTTGGCCGAGCGGGATGGCGTAGTGGCCGTCCGGCGTCTCGCCGAGCGGGTGGCGCGCCCAGGGCACGATGGGCTGGTCGTGATGGCCGTTGAAGGGGCCGTTGTAGACCCGCTTCGGCTCGAGGAAGATGACCGGGTCGTCGTCCTCGATCGCGGCGATCAGCAGCCCCTTGGCGTCGTAGGGGTTGGAGGGGATGACGGTCTTCAGCCCGGCGACATGGGTGAAGAGCGCCTCCGGGCTTTGGCTGTGGGTCTGGCCGCCGAAGATGCCGCCGCCGCAGGGCATGCGCACCACCATCGGGGCGGTGAACTCGCCGGCCGAGCGGTAGCGCAGCCGCGCCGCCTCGGAGACGATCTGGTCGTAGCCGGGATACATGTAGTCGGCGAACTGGATCTCGGCGACCGGGCGCAGCCCATAGGCGCCCATGCCGACGGCGACGCCGATGATTCCGGTCTCCGAGATCGGCGCGTCGAAGCAGCGCGAGGCGCCGTATTTCCGCTGCAGCCCCTCGGTGCAGCGGAAGACGCCGCCGAAATAGCCGACATCCTCGCCGAAGACGACGACGCGGGGATCGCGCGCCATCATCACGTCGAGCGCGTCGCGGATGGCCTCCACCATGGTGCGGCGCGGCATGGCTAGACCCCCAGCTCCTGGCGCTGTTCGCGCAGATGCCGCGGCATCTCCTTGTAGACCCCCTCGAACATGGCGGCGCTGCTCGGCTTCGGGCCGTCATGCAGGGTGCCGTAGCCCTCCGCTTCGCGCGCCGCCGCCAGCACCTCGTCCTCGATCTCGGCGCGGAGCTGGGTGTGGCGCTCCTCGCTCCAGGCGCCGAGGGCGATGAGGTGGTTCTTCAGCCGCTCGATCGGGTCGCCGAGCGGCCAGGCATCGGATTCCTCCTTCGGCCGGTAGCGCGAGGGGTCGTCCGAGGTGGAATGCGCCCCGGCGCGGTAGGTCACCCATTCGATCAGCGTGGCGCCGAGGTTGCGCCGCGCCCGCTCCGCCGCCCAGGAGGAGGCGGCGTGCACGGCGAGGAAGTCGTTGCCGTCCACCCGCAGCGAGGGGATGCCGTAGCCATGCGCCCGGGCCGCGAAGGTCGCGCTCTCGCCGCCGGCGATGCCCTGGAAGGCCGAGATGGCCCATTGGTTGTTCACCACGTTCAGGATCACCGGCGGCCGGTAGACCGAGGCGAAGACCAGCGCCGCGTGGAAGTCGCTCTCGGCCGTCGAGCCCTCGCCGACCCAGGCGGCGGCGATGCGGGTGTCGCCGCTGATCGCCGAGGCCATGGCCCAGCCGACGGCCTGGACGAATTGCGTGGTGAGGTTGCCGGAGACGGAGAAGAAGCCGGCCTCCTTCGCCGAATAGAGCACCGGCAGCTGCCGCCCCATCAGCCGGTCCCGCTCGTTGGAGAAGACCTGGCACATCATGTCGACCAACGGCCAGTCCTGGGCGATCAGCAGCCCCTGCTGGCGATAGGTCGGGAAATTCATGTCGCCCTTCTCGAGCGCCGTCTGGAAGCCGCAGGCCACCGCCTCCTCGCCGGTCGAGGGCATGTAGAAGGAGGTCTTGCCCTGGCGCTGCGCCATCATCATGCGGGCGTCGAAGGCACGGGTCTTCAGCATGGCGCGCAGCCCGGCCTTCACCGCCTCGGCATCGAGGCCGGGATCCCAGGGGCCGACCGCCTCGCCCTCCCGGTTGAGGACGCGGATGATGGAATAGGCGAGGTCGTGGATCTCATGCGCCGGCACGTCGACCGGCGGGCGGCGGACGGCGCCGGCCTGGGGGATGCTCAGATACTGGAAATCCGGCCGGCCGCCGGGTCGGACCGCCGGCTCCGGCACGTGCAGCGACAGGGGTATCCGCTCGGCCATGGCGCGCTCCCGCTCAGCGGCCGGGAGGGCCGCCGGGCGGCAGGATGGGCCAGCCCGTCGCCTCCTGGCCAGATGCCGGAGCCTATCGCAGCGGATCGAGTCGCCGCGTCTCATTCCGGACGCTAGGCCAAAGGGGGCTGGCAGCCGGACGTCCGACCAAGGGGGCTTTGCCCATCCGGCCGGCCGGCGTAGCCTGCCGTCACGACCCCTCGGCGCCGCCGGGCGCGCCACGCCCTGCCGCCGGGCCACAGGGCGCAATGGAAACGATCACGGAAGCAGGCATGACGGACATACGATATCTGGCGCCGGGCACGCTGGACGAGGCGGTGAACGCCTTCGCCGCCGCTGCGGGGGCGGCCCGCATCCTGGCCGGCGGCACCGATTTGCTCGTGCAGATGCGCGCCGGCGTGGTGCGGCCCGGCGTGATCGTCGACATCAAGAAGATCGCCGAGATGACCACGATCGAGGAGACGCCGGAGGGCGGCTTCCGCATCGGCGCCGCCGTCTCCGGCGCGCGGCTGGCCGAGCATCCCCGCTTCGGCAAGGCCTGGCCGGGCGTGCTGGAGGCGGTGAACCTCATCGGCTCGAAGCAGGTGCAGGGCCGCGCCTCGCCGGGCGGCAACCTCTGCAACGCCTCCCCGGCCGGGGACAGCGTGCCGGCGATGATCGCGGCCGGCGCGGTGGTGACCGTCCAGGGCCCGCACGGGCGGCGGCAGATGCCGGTCGAGGCGGTGCCGGCCGGGCCGGGGCGGACCAACCTGACGCCGGGCGAGATCCTGGTGAGCTTCACCCTGCCGCCGCGACCGGCGGGCTCGGGCGACGCCTATCTCCGCATGATCCCGCGGACCGAGATGGACATCGCGGTGGTTGGCTGCGGCGTCAGCCTGACGCTGGAGGGGGGCAAGGTCACGGCGGCCCGGGTCGGCCTCGGCGCCGTCGCGCCGACGCCGCTGCTGGTCGGGCCCGCCGCCGAGGCGCTGATCGGCAGCCGGCTGGAGGAGGAGGCGCTCGCCGCCGCCGCCGCCGCCTGCAGCGCCGCCTGCCGCCCGATCGACGACAAGCGCGGCACCATCGCCTATCGCACCAAGGTGGCGGGCGTGCTGCTCAGGCGCACCGCCGCCATCGCCGCCGAACGCGCCGGGAGGGCCTGAGCCATGGCGAAGATCCACGTCACCACCACCGTCAACGGCGAGCCGGTCGAGTTCCTGTGCGAGCCGCAGCAGAGCATGCTCGACGTGCTGCGTGGCCCGCTCGGCCTCACCGGCAGCAAGGAGGGCTGCGGCTCCGGCGATTGCGGCGCCTGCAGCATCACGCTGGACGGCCGCCTCGTCTGCTCCTGCCTGATGCTGGCCGTGGAGGCCGAGGGGCACGAGATCGGCACCATCGAGGGCATGGCGAGCGGCGACGGGCTGCACCCGCTGCAGCAGAAATTCCTCGAGATGGCGGCGCTGCAATGCGGCATCTGCACGCCCGGCGTGCTGGTCGCCGCCAAGGCGCTGCTCGACAAGAACCCCGACCCGACCGAGACCGAGGTGCGCTTCGGCCTGGCCGGCAACCTCTGCCGCTGCACCGGTTACGACAAGATCGTCCGCGCGGTGCTGGAGACGGCGGCGGAGATGCGCGGGGCGAAAGCGGAGATGCCGGAGGCCGTGCGATGAACGACATGACGAACAAGTGGATCGGCCAGCGCACGATCCGCCCCGACGGCGCCGAGAAGGTCACCGGCCGCGCCGCCTATGCCGCCGACACCACCATGCCCGGGATGATCTGGGGCAAGGTGCTGCGCAGCCCGCACGCCCATGCCGTCATCCGCTCGATCGACACCGCGAAGGCCGAGGCGCTGCCGGGCGTGAAGGCGGTGGTGACGCACAGGGACCTCGTCGAGTTCCCGCTCGACAAGTCGGTCATGCTCGGCATCCAGGACATGCGCTGGATGTGCCGCAACGTGATGGCGCGGGAGAAGGCGCTGTTCCACGGCCACCCGATCGCGGCCGTCGCGGCGACCTCGGAGACCATCGCCGCCGAGGCGCTGCGGCTGATCGAGGTGGAGTATGAGGTGCTGCCGCATGTCATCGAGATCGATGACGCGCTGAAGCCCGACGCGCCGATCCTGCACGACTTCCTCAGCTTCGAGGGCAAGCCCTCGAACATCGCCGGCAAGCTGGAGCACAGGCTGGGCGACATCGAGGCCGGCTTCGCCGAGGCGGACGTCGTCATCGAGCGCAGCTTCACCACCCGCCCGGTGCATCAGGGCTATATCGAGCCGCATGCCTGCCTGGTCAGCGTCGCGGCCGACGGCAAGACCACCATCTGGTCCTCCTCCCAGGGCCAGTTCATGGTCCGCGCCATGACCTCGCTGCTGACGGGCATCCCGCAGAGCGACATCCGCGCCATCCCGGCCGAGATCGGCGGCGGCTTCGGCGGCAAGACCATCATCTATCTCGAGCCGCTAGCGACGGTCCTGTCGAAGAAGTCCGGCCGGCCGGTGAAGATGGTGATGTCGCGCGAGGAGGTGATGCGCGCCTCCGGCCCGACCTCCGGCTCGAAGAGCACGGTGAAGATCGGCGCGACGAAGGATGGCCGGCTGGTCGCGGCGCAGGGCACCTTCTGGCTGCAGGCAGGCGCGCTGCCCGGCTCGCCGATCCGCGGCGCCGCCGGCTGCGGCTTCGCGCCCTACACCATCCCGAACGTGGTCTCGACCGGCTTCGACGTGGTCAGCAACCGCTCCAAGGTCGCGGCCTACCGCGCCCCCGGCGCGCCGATCGGCGCCTATGCGGTGGAGTGCGTGATCGACGAGGTCGCCGAGGCGCTGGGCATGGACCCGCTGGAGCTGCGGCTGAAGAACGCCGCGCGCCAGGGCACCAAGGCGGCGCATGGCCCGGTCTATCCCCGCATCGGCTTCATGGAGACGATCGAGGCGGCGCTGGCGCATCCGCACTACAAGACCCCGCTCGGCGAGGCGCCGCCCGGCAAGCGGCGCGGCCGCGGCGTCGCCAGCGGCTTCTGGTTCAATGCCGGCGGCGAGAGCAGCGCCCAGGTGAACATCACCGAGGACGGCAACGTCGTCGTCACCACCGGCCATCCGGATATCGGCGGCTCCCGCGCATCCATCGCCAACATCACCGCCGAGCTGCTGGGCATCGACTACAAGCGCATCTCGGTGCTGATCGGCGACACGGCGACGATCGGCTACAGCAACCTGACGGGCGGCAGCCGCGTGCTCTTCGCCTCGGCCATGGTGGTGACGCAGTCGACCGAGAAGGTCATCGCCAGCCTGAGGGAGCGGGCGGCGAAGATCTGGAAGATCGACCCCGAGGCGGTCGCCTGGGAGGATGGCGAGGCGCGGCCGGTCAGCGACAATGCCGGCCGCTTCCCGCCGCTCAGCCTGGCCGAGCTCGCCGCGCGGGCGACCGAGACGGGCGGTCCGATCGGCGCGGGCGTGCAGCTCAATACCACCGGCGCGGAAGGCGGCTTCGCCACCCATCTCTGCGATGTCGAGGTGGATGTCGATCTCGGGATCGTCCGGGTGCTGCGCTACACCTCCTTCCAGGATGTCGGCCGGGCGGTGCATCCGAGCTACGTGGAAGGCCAGATGCAGGGCGGCGCGGCGCAGGGCATCGGCTGGGCGCTGAACGAGGAGTACATCTACGACCGGCAGGGCCGGGTGGAGAATGCCGGCTTCCTCGACTACCGGATGCCGGTCTGCTCCGACCTGCCGATGCTGGACACGGTGATGATCGAGGTGCCCAACCCGAAGCACCCGCAGGGCGTGCGCGGCGTCGGCGAGGTGCCGCTGGTGCCGCCCCTCGCCGCGGTCGCCAACGCCGTTTACGACGCGCTCGGCAAGCGCTTCTACGCCCTGCCGATGTCGCCGCCGCGGGTGCTGGAGAAGCTCGAAGGCTGACCCATTCCCCAGGACGCCGGCTCGCGGCGTCCTGGGGACCGCCTGCTTCGGCGAGCCCTCGACGGGGTGGGCGGCGCGCTTAGCCTTTCTGGGTCGAGAGCAGGATGCTGGTCTCGGTATTGGCCACGCCTTCCAGCATCCGGATGCGGTTGAGCGCCCCGTCCAACGCCTCCAGGCCCTCCGCGCCGAGCTCGGCGATCACGTCCCAGCGGCCATTGGTCATGTGCAGCGCCCGCACCTCCGGGAAGCCGCGCAGCGCCCGCAGCACCCCCGCCGTGCTGCGGCCGCGGATCTCGATGGCGGTGATGGCCCGCACCCCGCCGCCCACCCGCTCCGCCTCGGCGCCGAGCCGCAGCGTGAAGCCTTGGATCACGCCGCCCCGCAGCAGCCGGGCGATGCGGTTCTGCACCGTGCCGCGGGAGACGCCGAGCATCGCCGCCAGGCTGGAAGCCGGCCGGCGCGCATCGTCGCGCAGCAGGGCGATCAACCGGCGGTCGGTGTCGTCGAGCTCCATGCCCCTCCATCCTGGCGAAGTGCCGGCCCGGCCTGGCATTCTGCCCGATTCGAGGCGGCGGATTGCCAATTGTCGAGCGGAATGCTGGCGCTCCCGCTTGCCAGGATAGTCGCCTGACGGCCCGCTTCGGATCCCGTTTCCGACCCTTGGGGCCAGGAGAGCGCATGGCCCCGACGATCCTCATGACCGACCCGGCGCATTTCGAGGTCGATTATGTTATCAACCCCTGGATGCGGCCGGAGGATTGGCACCGCGACGCGGTGGCGAACCGTGCCGCCGCCCGCGCCGCCTGGACCGGCCTTGCCGCGGCGCTGCGCGCGGCCGGCGCCCGGCTGGAGGTGCTGCCGGGCGCGCCCGGCCTGCCGGACATGGTCTTTCCCGCCAACGCCGCCGTGGTGCTCGACCGCCGGGCGCTGCTCGCCCGCTTCGCCTGCGCCGAGCGCCGGCCGGAGGAGGCGCGGTTCCGCGCCGGCTTCCGCGGCCTGCAGGCGCGTGGCCTGCTAGACGAGGTCGCCGAGCTGCCGGAGGGGCTCTACCAGGAGGGCGCCGGCGACTGCCTCTGGGATGCCGGGCGCGGGCATTTCTGGGCCGGCCATGGCCAGCGCTCGCTGCGCGCCGCCATCCCGCATCTCGCGGCCTTCTTCGGCCAGGAGGTCGTGCCGCTCGAGCTGGTCTCGCCGCGCTTCTACCACCTCGATGTCTGCTTCTGCCCGTTGCCGGGCGGCGAGCTGCTCTATCATCCCGGCGCCTTCGCCCCGGCCTCCCTCGCCGCGATCCATGAGCGTATCCCGCCGGCGCAGCGCATCGCGGCGGATGCGGAGGAGGCCGGGCTGCTCTGCCTCAACGCCGTCGCCCTCGGCCGCGACCTGGTGATGGCGCGCACCTCGCCGCGGCTGCGGGCGGTGCTCGCCGAGCGTGGCTACCGCCTGGCCGAGCTCGACCTCGCGCCCTTCATCCTCTCCGGCGGCGCCGCCTTCTGCATGACGCTGCGGCTCGACCGCAGCACCGCCCCGGCGCTGCCGCCGCAGGCGCTCGCCACCCTGCCGGCGGGCTGAACCCGCCGCGCCCCCAATCCCTGGAAACGACACCATGCCCGACAGCATCATGCCCAGCTTCCGCTACGACCATATCGGCGTCGAGGAGCGTCTCGGCGCGCACAACTACCACCCGCTCGACGTCGTCCTCACCCGCGGCGAGGGCGTCTGGGTCTGGGACGTGGAGGGCAACCGCTATCTCGATTGCCTCGCCGGCTATTCGGCGGTGAACCAGGGGCATTGCCATCCGCGCATCCGCGAGGCGCTGGTCGCGCAGTCCGGCCGGCTCACCCTCACCTCGCGGGCCTTCCGCAACGACCAGCTCGCGCCCTATTTCGAGGAGCTCTGCGCGCTGACCCGCTCGCATCTCGTGCTGCCGATGAACACCGGCGCCGAGGCGGTGGAGACCGCCATCAAGGCGGTGCGCAAATGGGGCTACGAGCGGCGCGGCATCCCGGAGGGCGCGGCCGAGATCATCGTCTGCACCGGGAATTTCCACGGCCGCACCACCGCCGTCATCGGCTTCAGCAGCGATCCGGAGGCGCGGGGCGGCTTCGGCCCCTTCGCGCCCGGCTTCCGCGCCGTGCCCTTCGGCGACGCCGCGGCGCTGGAAGCCGCGATCACGCCCAACACGGTCGGCGTGCTGATCGAGCCGATCCAGGGCGAGGCCGGCGTCATCATCCCGCCGCCCGGCTACCTGCCGGCGGTGCGCGCGCTCTGCACGCGGCATGGGGTGACGCTGATCCTGGACGAGATCCAGACCGGCCTCGGCCGCACCGGCCGGCTGCTGGCGGAGGAGCATGAGGGGATCGAGGCGGATGTGACGCTGGTCGGCAAGGCGCTGTCGGGCGGCTTCTACCCGGTCTCCGCCGTGCTCTCGAACGGCGAGGTGCTCGGCGTGCTGCAGCCGGGGCAGCATGGCAGCACCTTCGGCGGCAACCCGCTCGCCTGCGCCGTGGCGCGCGCCGCGCTGCGCGTGCTGGTCGAGGAGGACATGCCGGGCAATGCGGCGCGGATCGGCGCGCATCTGCTGGCGGGCCTGCGCGGCATCGGCGGCCCGGTGCGGGAGGCGCGCGGCCGCGGCCTGATGCTGGCGGTCGAGCTGCACCCCGAGGCCGGCGGCGCCCGCCGCTGGTGCGAGGCGCTGCGCCGCGCCGGGCTGCTCTGCAAGGACACGCATGGCCATACCATCCGCGTCTCGCCGCCGCTGATCCTGACGCGGGACCAGGCGGATTGGGCGCTGGAGCGGATCGAGGGCGTGCTGCGCGGCCCGACGCCGGACCTTGCCGCGGGCTGAGCGCCGGTAGGCTGAGGTCGGGGCACTGAGCGTCGGGGGGGCTGGTCGCCGCGGATCACCCCCGCAGCCGCTCGGTCCAGTCCTTCAGCGCGACCAGCTGCGACTGCACGAAGTCGCGCGTCTTCTCGTCGGTCAGGCGGCCCTCGGCATCGAAGCGGCTGGTCGCCTGACCGATCATCACCTCGGGGCGGTTCAGCACGAAGGCGTTGAGGAAGACGAAGCTCTGGCGCAGGTGGTACTGCGCCCGCGCCGTGCCGATGGCGCCGGGGCTCGCCCCCATGATGGCCACCGGCTTGCCGTCGAAGGGCTGCTCCGGCGGGCGGGAGGCCCAGTCGATGGCGTTCTTCAGCACGCCCGGCACCGAGTAATTGTATTCCGGCGTGGCGATCAGCACCGCATCCGCGGCCTTGATGGCGTCGCGCAGCGCCTGCACCGGCGGCGGATAGCCCTGCTGGCGGAGATCGTCGTCATAGGGCGGGATCTCGCGCAGCCCCTCGAAGATGGCGATCTCCATGCCGGGCGGCGCCAGCTCGCGGGCCGCGCGCAGGGCGGCGGCGTTCAGCGAGCCGCGGCGCAGGCTGCCGCAGAGGCCGAAGACCTTGATGCTCGGGGTGGTCGCCATGATGCCGGTTCTCCTTCGCTGCGGCAGCCGTCCTACCTCATCCGTGGCCTGGCCCCCGGCTCGTCGGGCGCGGTGAGCCCGCGCCAAGCCAGCGGCAGCAGCAGGCCGATCGCCAGACCCGCCGTGGCGCGCAGCCAGCCCGGATCGATCGCGGCGGCGTGGCGCCGCGCCCGGGCATCGAAGCGGCCATGCGCCCCCTGGTCGCCGGGCCAGGGCGTCATCAGGTTGTCGGGCCGGTCCGGCGGCTCCGGCTCCTGCGTCATCTGCCCGTCATAGCCCTGGCGGGCGAGGATGCGGTCGACCAGTCCCGGCGCCACCATGGTGCCGAGGATCGCCTTCACCGTCGCGCCGCCCACCCAGAGCTCGCGCGGCGCCGCCAGCGCCGCCTGGACGATCCGCTCCGCCACCGGCTCGGGCTGGTGGATCGGCGGCACGGGCTGCGCCCGGCGCGGCATGTGGCTGCGCGCCCAGTTGAATTGCGGCGTGTTCACCGCCGGCAGCTGCACCATGGTGAGGCGGATCCCGCTGCCCTCGTGCCGCAGCTCGGAGCGCAGGGAATCGGTGAAGCCGCGGATGGCGAATTTCGCCGCGCAATAGGCGGATTGCAGCGGGATCGCCCGATAGGCCAGGGCCGAGCCCACCTGCACGATGGTCCCGGCATCGCGCGGCCGCATGTGCCGCAGCGCCGCCAGCGTGCCGTGCACATAGCCGAGATAGGTCACCTCGGTGACCCGCCGGTATTCCTCGGGCGAGGTGGCGTGCACCGGGGCGAAGGTCGTCGCCATGGCGGCGTTCACCCAGGTGCCGATGCCGCCGAAATGCGCGGCGGCGCGGTCGGCGGCGGCGAAGACGCCCTCGGCATCCGCGGTGTCGGTCGGCAGGGCGATGGCGCGGACCCCCGCGGCCTCGGCCTCGCGCCGCGCGGCCTCCAGCCCCTCGGTGCTGCGGGCGATCAGCGCCAGGTTGGCGCCGCGCCGCGCGAAGGCGCGCGCCGTCGCCCGCCCGACGCCGGCCGAGGCGCCGGTGATGACAACCGCGCCGGGGGCGGTGCGGTGGTGGATGCGGGACGCCATGGCCGGAACCCTTGCCTGTCCTGGCCCCGAACACCCGATGCGGCCGCGGGGTTGCCGGCCCCTGGGGAACGCCGCCCTATCCGGTCGCGCGGGGCAGCCCGGCCGGCAGCGCCCGGAAGCGGGCGATCCAGCGCCCGTCGAGCCAGTGCTTCAGCCACCACAGCCAGCGGCCCTCGATGGCGAGGCGGCCGCGCAGCGCGATCGCCACGCCGTCATAGGTGCCGATCAGCGCCAGGGCGCGCCGCTGCGGATGGAAGGGCCGCGGCGCCGCGCCCCGCGCCACGCGGCGGAGATTGGCGAGCAGCGGCGCCCCCTGGCGGACGGCGAAGACGCCGGCCTTCGGCCGGGGATGCGGCAGCACCGCGGCGATGTCGCCGGCCGCGAAGACCTCCGGATGCGAGACCGAGCGCAGCGCCGCATCCACGGCGACGAAGCCCTGCGGGTCGAGGGCAAGCCCGCTGCCGCCCAGCCAGGCCGGCGCCGCCGCCCCGGTCGCCAGCAATGCCAGGCTGGCCGGGATTCGCCGGCCATCGGCGAGCAGCAGGCCGTCGAACCCGCTGGCGATCACCTCGGCCCCGGCGATCACCGCGATGCCGCGCGCCGCCAGGGCGCGGGCGACCAGCCGGCGCGCCTGGCCGCCCGCCTCGGGCAGCAGCGCCGCGCCGGGCAGCAGCAGCACCTCCGGCGCCGGGCCGGCGCGGCGAAGGCGGCGGCGCAGCGCGAAGGCCAGCTCGATGCCCGCCGCCCCGCCGCCGATCACCGCCAGCCGCGCCGGCCCGGGCGGCAGGCCGGCCAGGGCCGCGCCCAGCCGCGCCGGCAGGCTGCCGATCGGCCGCACCGGCAGCACCTCGCCGCCGCCGGGCGGCGGCGGCCGCGCGACCGAGCCGATATCGAGCGAGAGCAGGTCGTAGGACAGGATCGCCCCGTCGGCGCAGAGCAGGCGGCGCATCCCGGCATCGAGGCTGACGGCGCGCCCCGGCAGCAGCCGCGCCCCCGCCGCGGCGGCGAGGCGGCGCAGGTCGATGCGGCAGGCCTCGGGCGGATAGAGGCCGGCGAGCAGCGCCGGCAGCCGGCCGGAATAGAGGGGCGCCGTCTCCGCCGCCAGCAGGGTGACGCGCAGCCGCGGCTCGGGCCGCAGGGCGAGGCCATGCAGCAGGCCGAGATGCGCATGGCCGCCGCCGACCAGCAGCAGGTGCCGCGCATCGGTCACGGCGACCGGTCCCGCGCCGCGCCGCCGAGGCCGAAGCAGAGCGGCAGGGCGATGGCGCAGAGCGCCGCCATCGCCCAGAAGCCGCCGATCCCGAGCCAGTCATGCAGCGGGCCGGAGACGAGCAGCAGCAGCGCGGTGGCGAGGCCGTTGCCGAGCGAGGCCAGCAGCGACTGCGCCGTCGCCGCCAGCCGATCCGGCACCAGCCGTGTCAGGATCGCCATCGCCGCCAGATGCTGCGCGGCGAAGGTCAGCCCGTGCAGGAGCTGGGAGAAGGCGATCGCCGGCAGCGGCCCGTCGAGCGCGAGCACCGAC
Source organism: Roseicella sp. DB1501 (assembly GCF_013112485.1). Classification (GTDB taxonomy): domain Bacteria; phylum Pseudomonadota; class Alphaproteobacteria; order Acetobacterales; family Acetobacteraceae; genus Paracraurococcus. The sequence goes on along the minus strand of NZ_JABFHG010000006.1, from coordinate 187,184 downwards.
CAGCGCAGCACCCCGGCCAGGGCGGCGAGGGCGCAGACGCCGCCGGGCCCCAGCCCGGCGAGCAGCCAGCGGCCGAACAGGAAGAACACCGCCACCTCGGCGACGACCGAGAGGGACCACAGGGCGTTGACGGCGAAGGGGCCGAGGCCGGCGGCCTGCCAGCTCAGCGCCGCATAGCTGATGTAGAAGGCGTGGCTGCCCTGGATCAGCGCCGAGACGAGCAGCAGCGGCCGGAAGCCCGGCAGGGCGAGCACCGCGGCGATGGCGCGGCGGCCCCGCCCGGACAGCGCTGGGGAGGCTTCGGCCAAGGGGGTGGCTGCGGCGGGGCGCGGCAGGCCCAGCGCGGCGAAGGCGGCGAGGCCGAAGAACAGGGCGTTCAGCCAGAGCACGATGCCCGGCGTGCCGGCCAGCTCGGCCGCCTTGCCGGCGCCGAGATTGGCCAGGATGAAGGCGGCCGCGCCGGCGCCGCGCACCATGCCGTAATTGAGCCGCGGCCGGCCCGCCTCGATCCTCGCCGCTTCCCGCACCGCCAGCGCATCGGGCAGCGGCCCGACCGGGGCCGTGGCGAGGGCATGCGCGACGCCGACGAGCAGCAGCGGCCCCAGCCCACAGGCGAAGGCATAGCCGAGCACGCTGAGCGCCGCGCCGAGCAGGGCGGCGGCGAGCACCTGCCGCGGCGCGCCGAGCCGGTCGGCCAGCACGCCGGCCAGCGGCATCACCACCAGCCGCAGGCCGACGCCGAGGCCGAGCAGCAGCGCGACCTGCGAGGGCGCGGCGCCCTGCTCGACCAGCACCACCGGCAGCAGCGGGCTGAGGACGCCCCAGCCGAGGAAGAGCAGGACGAAGAGCAGCAGGTAGCGCGGCCGGGCCGTCGGCGGCGCGATGGGCGGGCTGCGCCGCCGGAAGGGATGGGTCACGCCCTGTCGCCCGGCTCCTGCGGCCCGACGCTGCCCGGCTCGACGGTCCTGCCGCGCGCGGCCGGCCGGCGCGGCCATGCCGCCGCGTCGTCCTCCGGCGGGGCGGCGTCCGGCGTCGTCCCGGCAGCGGCCTCCCCGTCGCGCATCTCGGGCGCCTCCTCCGGCAGCTCCGGCCGGGTCTCGGGCATGGCGAGGAGGGCGAGGGCGAAGGCGAGCAGCCCCGCCCCGGCCAGGGCGGCGAAGGCGATGCCGGTGCCGTAATGCGCGGCGAGGGCGCCGGCGACGGTGGTGCTGGCGGTGGCGCCGATGCCGCTCGCCAGGCCGAAGACGCCCATGCCGGTGTTGAAGAGCCTGCTGCCGCGCGTCAGGTCGGCGGCGAGCAGCGGCAGCAGGATGCCGAAGGCCGTCGCGCTGATGCCGTCCAGCGCCTGCACCAGCACCAGGGCGAAGGGGTGCTCCACCAGCGCCAGCAGCAGGCCGCGCAGCGGCAGCGCGCCGAGGCCGAGCAGCAGCACCAGCCGGCGGCCGCGCTGCGCCGCGAGCCGCCCGAACCAGGGCGAGATCAGCGCCGTGACGAGCTGCGGCACGACGATGCAGGCGGCGATGATGAGGTTCGCCATCCGGCCGGCCCGTGCCGTCGCCTCGGCCCCGGCGAGCGGCAGCATGGCGGCGTTGGAGAGGGCGAAGAGGGCGCAGCAGGCCGAGAAGACGAGCACGCCGCGATCGGTCACCAGGTTGCGCAACCCCTTCCAGCCGGATTCGGCGGCGGCGTGCTGCATCTCCTCCTCGCGCGGCGCGAGGTCGGCGGCGCGGATCCGGGTCAGCGCGAACATCGCCGGCAGGGTGAGGATGGCGGTGAGCCAGAAGACCGCGGCGCCGGAGAGATAGGTCCCGACCAGCCCCATCAGCCCGGCGGTGATGCCGTTGCCGATGGCCCGGTAGCGGGCGTTGCGCCCCAGCCGCTCGCCGAGCGCCGCCTGGCCGACCAAAGCGAGGCTGATCGCCGCCACGGCCGGGTTGAGGATGCAGCTGGCGAAGCCGTGCAGCACCTCGGCGCCGAGCACGGGCAGGGTATCGGGCCAGGCGGCGAAGATCAGGGCGCTGAGGGCCAGCGAGAGCAGGGCGGAGAAGGCGACGAGCCGCTTGCGCCGGGTGGCGTCGACCAGCGCCCCGGCCGGCACCTGGCTCAGCATGGCGGTGAGGGTGCCGACGCTCAGCGCAAGGCCGATCTCGAACTCGGTCCATTCCTGCGAGGTGAGATAGACGGCGACGAAGGGCCCGAAGCCCGTCTGGACCTCGGCCAGGAAGAAGTTCAGCCAGTCCAGCGCGCGCGCGCTGCGCCTGCCCCGCATGCCCACGCCTAGTTCGGCGCCGAGCGGGCAGGCGGCGATGCAGCCGGATCCGGCGTCGCAGGGGCGTGGCCGGTGCCGGGCGTCGCGGGGGCGGGCAGCGGGTGCGGCGCCGCGCCGGGCAGGGGCGGCGCCGAGGGCGAGGAAGGCGCAGCGGCCGCGGGCGGCTGGGCCGCCGGGCCGGGCGCCGGTGCCTGGGTGCTCGGCGCCTGGGTGGTCGGCGGCGTGGCAGCCGGGCCCGGCGCGGCATCGGGCGCGGCCGGTACCGGGACGGCAGGCGGCGGGGCGGCGGGCGGCGGGGCGGCGGGCGGCGGCGCGGCGGGAGCGGCCGGCTCCGGCGCCGGGCTGGGCGCGCCGGCGGGCGATGCCGGCGCCGTCGCGTCGGGCGTCGCCTGGCCCGGCGGTGTCGTGGGCGGGGCCCCGGCGGCCGGCGCCGGGGAGGTTCCAGGGGAGGGCGCGGAGGAGGCCGGGGCCGCGCCGGCGGGCTGGCCGAGGCTGTCCTGCGGCGGCGTGGCGACGATCACCGGCCCGTCCGGCTTGTAGTCCGGGAAGTTCTTCAGCTGGTCGCGGTCGAGGGTGAGGGTGATGGTGCCCTGGCCACTGCCGGGGGCGAAGCTCAGCGCCCGCCAGGCCACGGCGATGCGCCGCTTGCCGACCCCGAGGAAGCCGCCGAAGTCGAGGATGACGGCGCGCGGCTCGCCCGAGGACGGGTCGATCACGACATTGACGATCTGCGCGACGGTCTCGCCATCGGTGCCCTTCACCTCCCGCCCGAGCAGGCGCAGCACCGCGCCCTTCTCGATCCGCTCCGGCTGGGCCGGGGGCGGCGCCGGCTTCTCCGCGGCCGGCTTCTCCTGCGCCCGGGCGGCGCCGGCCCAAAGGGGGAGGCCCAAGGGGAGGCATAAGGGCAGGCAGGCCAGGAGGCAGCGCAAAGCGAGCCGAGGGGCTGGCGCGGGGCCTGGCCAGGATGGGCGGGACGGCGGCAGGGCCCCGTGCCACGGCGAAGGCGGCAGCCCTGTCTCTGCGGCGTGCATCTGGTCCTCCGGGAGGAATGGCGGCTGGCGACGGCTCCGGCCTCGCCAGCATGACAGGCGACGGCCCAACCTGCCAAAGCCCCGTCAGCGATGAGGATCGGCAACGGACCCCCCGCCGCCGCTTGCCCCCGCGGCGAGGGCCGTCGAAGCTGGCGCGACTCGGCGATCGGGCGGCCCATGCCGGCACCATGCCGGAGGAGGTGCGGGTGGAACAGCGGCTGCACCGGATCGTGGTCGGCACGGCCGGGCGCGGACTGATCGATGTCAGCGCCGAGGTCTGCGGATGGTGCGCGGCACAGGACCTCGCGACCGGGCTGCTGACCATCTGGTGCCGGCACACCTCCGCCTCGCTGCTGGTGCAGGAAAATGCCTCGCCCGAGGTGCAGGCCGATCTCGAGGCCTTCCTCGCCCGCCTGGTCCCGGATGGCGGCGCGGCGCGCTACCGGCATGCCGATGAGGGGCCGGACGACATGCCGGCGCAACTCCGGGCGGCGCTGACCCAGACCCAGCTCTCCATCCCCGTCGCCGGCGGGCGGCCGGTGCTGGGCACCTGGCAGGGGATCTACCTGTACGAGCACCGCATCCGCCCGCACCGGCGCGAGCTCGTGCTGCATCTCCTCGGCGCCGCCGGGTCTGAGGAAGGCTGAAACCAGGGGAGGATGACGTCATGGACAACAGGCAGGGCCTGCTGGTCGCCGGCGCGACCGGCGCGGCGGCGACGCGGCTGCTGGACCGGGCCAGGGCGCGGCCGGATCTCGCCGTGACCGGCCTGTCGCGCCGGCGCCCAATGGGAGGGACGGCGGGGGAAACGGACTGGCTGGCCGCCGACCTGACCGATGCGGCGGCGCTGCGCGCGGCCCTCGCCGCGCGGCCCGACATCACGGCCATCGTCTATGCCTCGCGCGCGCCGCATGCCGAGACGGGGGTCGAAGACGTGCCGGCGAACCTCGCCATGCTGCGCAACCTGCTCGACGCGGCCGAGGCTTCGCTGCCGCGCTTCCGGCATATCCACGTCATCCAGGGCGGCAAGTGGTACGGCATGCATCTCGGCCCCTTCCGCACGCCGGCGCGCGAGGACGACCCGCGGCACATGCCGCCGAATTTCTACTACGACCAGCAGGACCTGCTGGCGGCGCGCCAAGCGGGGCGCGGCTGGAGCTGGAGCACGAGCCGGCCGAATTTCGTCTGCGACGTCGCGCCCGGCCGCGCGCGCAACATGGTCTCGACCCTCGGCGCCTATGCCGCGATCTGCCGCGAGCTCGGCGCGCCCTTCGACTTCCCCGGCAAGCCCGGCGCCTGGACCGCGCTGCTCGAGGTGACGGATGCGGCGCTGCTGGCCGAGGGCGTGCTGTGGATGCTGGACGAGCCGCGCTGCGCCAACCGCGCCTTCAACCTGGTGAATGGCGACAGCTTCCGCTGGTGCGATCTCTGGCCCGTCCTGGCCGAGCAATTCGGCCTGCCGGCCGGCCGGCCGCGGCTGCTGCCGATGGCGCGCTGGATGGCCGACAAGGCGCCGGTCTGGGAGCGCATCCGGGCGCGGCACGGGCTCGCTTTGCCGCTCGACCAGGTGGCGAGCTGGGACTTCGCGGACTTCTTCCTCGGCCTCGATTACGACGTGATGCTCTCGATGAGCGCGGCGCGGCGGGCGGGCTTCACCGGCTTCGTCGACAGCCGGGAGATGTTCCTCGCCCAGGTCGCCGGCTATCGCGCCGCGCGCATCCTGCCGCCGGGCTGACCGCCTCCCCCCGTGCTCGCACCCATGCTCGCTCCTGTGGTGGCGCGGCCACACCGGCGGGGTCACGGGCGGGCAGGAGAACAAAGGATGAAGGCTCTAACAATCCCAGGTCAGGCAGTGGCTCGCGCCGGTTGTCCGCCAGATATCCACCGGGATGTCCACGAGGCTGGGGAAAACTCTCCGCTTGACCGCGCAGCCGCCGCTCAGCCAGGCGGCATCGGGGCATCCTGGCCGCGGGCGGCGGCGTGCGGCCAAGCCGCGGGCGCCCGGTGGGTTGCCGCCCCCGCCGCGGCATGCGCCGCGAAGCGCGGCTGGATCTCCGTCGCCACGTAGCGGTCCACATGCCGCACGCGGACGACCTCGCGGAAGACGTCCAGCGGCACCGTCTCGTACTCCGTCTGCCGGCCGTCGCGCCGGCCGAGCCGCAGCCTGCCCTCGGCCGGCGACTCGCCGCACCAGCGGGCGAAGGCATAGGTCGGCGAGACGAGGGTAGAGGTGCTGCAGGTCTCGGCCCTGGCCGATGCCAGCGGGGCCATCAGGGGTGCGACGAGGAGGGCGAGGGCGATGAAGGGGACTCGCAAGGTCGGCATCCCATGCCGTTGGCGTTGCGTCGCGGCATAGCACCCCGCAGCGCGGCGTCGATACCGCGCGAAGGGTGACGAAGTGCGACGGGTGGCGCCGGCCGGCCGGTCAGAAGGTGAGGCGCTGGTTCTTCAGGTCGCGCGACAGCGCCTGCAGCGCCTCATGCACCTCGAGCAGCGAGCGGCGCAGGATCGCCGCCTCCCGTTGCGCCGCCTCGGCCGCGAGCTGCGGCGGCGCGGCGGTGAGCCGCTGGATGGAGACCGAGCCGGCTTCCAGCGGCACCCAGAGATGCCAGTAGGGCCGTCCGTCGCCCGCGCCATGCGGCGCCCAGAGCGCTGGATCCTCAAGGCTGGCGAGCATGCCGGCCAGGCTGTCCGGCGAGAGATCGGCCCGGCCGGCGAGCACGAGGGGGATCAGCGCCTCCCGCACCCCGTCGAGGCCGGCGACGACGCTGGCCTTCGGATCGGTGCCGTTGGCGATCACCACGAACCAGGCCGCGCTTTCCGCCCTGCTGTCGGTCGCCTCGCCCAAATCGTCTCTCCCATGGAGCAGGTCCCGATCGGGTGGAACCACCTGATCGGGTGAAGATGCTCCGAGAACAACACATTGGAGCATGTGCCGTGAAGCCGGATGAATGGCATGGGCTCAAGAGCGGATCGCGGGAGGGCGCGAACGCCCGGACGCGGAATCCGCTCTGGAACCAACAGGCCAATGCCCGGTGCGTCGATGGCGCAGGCGGCCGGGCGGGCAAGGAGGCGATGCGGCTTCGATCCGATTCGCCGCGGCGCGGGGAATGGGCTGCTTGACCCGGCTGTCCCACGGGCGCACCTGCGGCGGATGCGCCAGACCCGTCCGGGAGCGTCGATGCCGAAGCCGAACCGCCCTGCATGCGACCCTGCGCGCCTCGGGGCGCGGCGCCCGCCATGCCACCGCGCTGGCTGATCCTGGCGGATGACCTGACCGGCGCCGCCGATTGCGGCATCGCCTTCGCGCGCCGGGGCCGGGAGGCGGTGGTGAGCTGGCAGGCGGAGGCGCCGCCATCGGCCGCGGTGCTCGCCATCGATGCCGATAGCCGCGGCCTCGGCCCGGCCGAGGCGGTCGCCCGGCATCGCGCCCTGCTCCGGCGGCATCTCGCGCCCGGCATGCGGCTCATCAAGAAGATCGACAGCACCCTGCGCGGCCAGCCGGCGGCGGAGCTGCGGGAGACCCTCGCGGCGCTGCGGGAGGAAAACGACCAGGGGCCGGTGCTGGCCCTCGTCGCCCCGGCCTTCCCCGCCACCGGCCGCACCGTGCGGGGCGGGCGCATTCATCTGCACGGCCAGCCGCTGGAGGCGACGCCGCTCTGGGCGCGCGAGCATCGCTATCCGAGCGCCGATCTCGGCGCCGTGCTGGCGGCGGAGGGGCTGCGGGCGCGGCTGCTGCCGCTGGCGGCGCTGCGCGAGGATGCGGCGGGCGCGATCGGTGCGGCGCTGGCCGCGGGCATCGAGGCGCTGGTCTGCGATGCCGAGCGGCCGGAGGATCTGGCGATCCTCGCCCGCGCCGGCCTCGGCGTCGCGCCCCGGCTGGTCTGGACCGGCTCCGGCGGCATCGCCGCGGCGCTCGCCGATGCCGATGGCGATACTGATGCCGATGTTGGACCGCCGGGCGCGCCGTCCCGCCCCCGCCTGCCGCCGGCGGGCCGTGGCCTGCTCGCCGTGGTGGGCAGCCTGGCCGAGGCCTCGCGCGCCGCCGCGGCGCAGCTTGCCGCCGGCGGCACGGTCCGCCGCTTCGCCCTGGCGCCGGCCCGGCTGCGCGACGGGGCCGCGGCGGAGGGCGCCGCCATCCATGCCGCGCTCGCCGCCGGGGAGACGGTGCTGGTCGAGGTCGCGGCGGAGGCGGGGGCGGATCTCAGCCAGGGGGCGGCGCTGGCCGGGCAGCTCGCCGCGCTGCTCGCGCTTGCCGCGCCGCATCTCGGCGGCCTCTTCGCCACCGGCGGCGAGACCGCCCGCGCCCTGCTGGACCGCCTCGGCATCGCCGGCATCCGCCTGATCGAGGAGGTCGAGCCGGGCGTGCCGCTCGGCCTCGCCTTGCCGGTCCGGCCGGGCGGCCTCGCCATTCCCGTCGTCACCAAGGCCGGCGCCTTCGGCTCGGCCGCGACCATCGCCCGCAGCCTCGACCGGCTGCGCGCCCTGCGAGCAGGAGATCCCGCATGACCGCGAGTCCGGAGAGCCGTCCGATCATCGCCATCACCATGGGCGATGCCTCCGGCGTCGGGCCCGAGATCATCATGAAGGCGCTGGCCCGCGCCGATGTGCGGGCGCGCTGCCGGCCGCTGGTGATCGGCGATGCCGGCCGGCTGCGCGAGGCGGGGACGATCCTCGGCAGCGATCTCGCGGTCGCCGCCCGCGCCGCGCCGGACGAGGCCCGCTATGCGCCCGGCATGGTGGACTGCATCGATCTCGGCCTGATTCCGCCGGGGCATCCCTGGGGGCGGCTCTCCCCGCTCTCGGGCGAGGCCGCCTATCGCTACATCGAGCGCGCCACCCGCCTCGTCGAGGCCGGCGCGGCGGATGCCATCTGCACCGCGCCGCTGTCGAAGGAGGCGCTGCACGCGGCCGGGCACAAATATCCCGGCCATACCGAGCTGCTGGCGCATCTGACCGGCACGCCGGAGGTCTCGATGATGCTGGTGGCGCCGAAGCTGCGGGTGATCCATGTCACCACGCATATCGGCCTGATGGACGCCATCCGCCGGATCGAGCCGGATCTGGTCGAGCGGGTGATCGCCCGCGGCCATGCGGTGCTGGTGAAGGCCGGCATCGGCCGCCCGCGCATCGGCGTCTGCGGCATCAACCCGCATGCCGGGGAGAACGGGCTCTTCGGCCAGGGCGAGGAGGAGGTGAAGATCATCCCCGCCGTCGAGCGCTGCCAGGCGCGGGGCTGGCAGGTGGAGGGGCCGCTGCCGGCCGATACGCTGTTCTTCCGCGCCGCGCGCGGCGATTTCGACCTGGTGGTGGCGATGTATCACGACCAGGGCCATGCCCCGGTGAAGGTGATGGGGCTGGAGGCCGGGGTGAACATCACGGTCGGCCTGCCGGTGATCCGCACCTCGGTCGATCACGGCACCGCCTTCGACATCGCCGGCAAGGGGACCGCCGATGAGGGCAGCCTGGTCGAGGCGCTGCGGCAGGCGGCGGATCTCGCGCCGCGGCGGGAGCCCGGCCGATAGGGGAGGGCCTGCCATGGCCATCGACTTCCACGCGGCGGCAAACCGCAACACCTATGCCGGGCGGGAGGCGCAGCCCGACTGGCAAGCGGCGATGCGGACGATCCTCGATCCGGCCGGGCGGCAGGTGGTGGATATCGGCTGCGGCGGCGGCATCTACACGGCGGCCTGGGCCGGGCTCGGCGCGGCGGGCGTGACCGGCATCGACTTCTCGGCGCAGATGGTCGCCGATGCGACGGCCGCCACGGCCGGCCGGGGCAATATCCGCATCCGCCAGGGCGATGCCTGCCGCACCGGCCTGCCCGATGCCGCCTTCGACATCGTCTTCGCGCGGGCCCTGATCCACCACCTGCCCGATCTCGGCGCCTTCTGCCGCGAGGCCTTCCGCCTAGCCCGGCCGGGCGGGGTTTGCATCCTGCAGGACCGCAGGCCAGAGGATGTCGCGCTGCCCGGCAGCACAGCGCATATCCGAGGCTATTTCTTCGAGTGCTTCCCGCGCCTCGCCGCGATCGAGGCCGGGCGACGGCCGTCGCGCGCGGCGGTGGAAGGGGCCATGCGGGCCGCCGGCTTCGCCGCGCTGCGGAGCGAGCCGCTCTGGGAGACGCGCCGGCATTACCCCGACCGCGAGGCGCTCGCCGCCGACCTCAGCGGCCGCACCGGCCGCTCCATCCTGCACGACCTGTCCGATGCCGAGCTCGGCGGCCTCATCGAGCACATCCTTGCGCAACTGCCGGCGGCGCCGGTGGCGGAGGCCGATCGCTGGACGCTCTGGATCGGCCGCCGGCCGGGCTGAGGCGGCCGGTCAGGGGGGTGCATCCTCGCTTTCTTCCGCCGCGGCCTCGGCGGCCAGCCAGTCACGGAAGGCGCGCAGGCTGCGGTCGCGCAGCGCTTGCGGCGGGCGACGAGGATATGCGCCTCAGGGCGCGCGACGGAGACGGGCAGGGCCTGGACGAGGTGCCCGTCGCGCAATGCGTCGCGCACCAGGCTGCGATCCACCACCGCGATGCCGAGCCCGGCGATGGCGGCGCGGACGGCGAGGGCCCGGGTCTCGAAGACCAGGGCAGGCGCGGCGGCGCGCCTCGGCTCCCACCCCGCCGCCGCCAGCAGTCGCGGCCAGTCCTGCGGCCGTGATCGCGCGGCGAGGCGCGGCAGGGCGAGGAATTCGGCCTCGGTGGCAACTGGCAGGCGGCCCGCGAGCAGCATCGGGCCGCAGACCGCGATCAGCCGCTCGCGCAGCAGCGGCAGCTCCATCAGCCCGGGCCAGCCGCCGCGGCCCCAGCGGATCGCGCAGTCGAAGGGCTCGGCGGCAAGGTCCACCACGCGGGTGCCGGTGGCGATCAGCACCCGCAGGCCCGGATGGCTTGCCTGCAGCTTCGCCAGCCGCGGCACCAGCCAGAGGGTGGCGAAGCTCGACAATGTCGAGACCCGCACCTCGCCGCTGCTGCGGTGCAGCTCCGCGACGGCGCGGTCGATGATGTCGAAGGCATCGCCGAGGCCGGCGCGCAGCCGCTCGCCGGCCTCGGTCAGGACGGTGCGGCGCGACGCCGGCTGGAACAGCACCACGGCGAGTGCCGTCTCCAGCTCGCGCAGCAGATGCGAGACCGCCGAGGGCGAGGTGCCGAGCACACGGGCGGCAGGTGCGACGCCTCCGTGGCGCGCCACTTCGACGAAGGCCCGGAGGGCGTGCGGCGAGGCCCGAGGTGGCATGAGGAATCCTCAATGGAGGACCAGAACTCCTCACTACCGGCGCTGGGACCGTCGCACTAGTGTCGAGCGATCGGTGCCAATGGCGGCCCAATATGCCGCAGCCGCCGGCGAAGCTGCGCAGGCCGCCAAGGCTGAGCCAAGCTCAGGATGCCACGATCTTCGGAGGACCGCACCATGACCGATCTGCCGACGCATCTGCGGACCATGGCGGCCTACAATGCCTGGGCGAACCGGCGGCTCTACGATGCCGCCGCCGCGCTGCCGGATGCGCTCTACTGGCAGCCGGCGGGCGCCTTCTTCGGCAGCCTGCACGGCACGCTGAACCATCTCCTGGTCGCCGACCGGATCTGGCTGCGCCGCCTCATCGGCACCGGCGACGCGCCGGAGCGGCTGGATGCCATCCTGCATGCGACGCTTCCCGCGCTGTGGCAGGCACGCGAGGCGGAGGATGCGCGGCTTGAGGATTACGTTGCCGGCCTTACGGCCGAGGATCTGGCGGCGAGCTTCACCTATGCGACCACGAGCGGCACGCCGCAGCGCCAGCCGCGCTGGGAGGTGCTGTCGCATCTTTTCAATCACCAGACCCATCACCGCGGGCAGGCGCATGCGATCCTCACCCGCCTCGGCATCGCCGAGCCGCCCTCGCTGGACCTGCTGCTGATGCAGCGCGAGCGGCAGCGGCAGCGATTCCAAGCCATGTGAGCGCATGCGGAGGCCGCATGGCCCAGCACGGCACCGCATCGGCGGTGTCCTCCGCCCGATGGCCGCGTTAGGCTGTCCGACGTCACCCGCCCCGCCGGCCCGGTCGCCGCGCGCGAGGCCGGCCGGGAGGCGGGCACCATATGGGAGGCGAAGCATGTCCAGCACCACCGCGACCCCGCCCGCTGGCCAGGCCGCGCCGCAGCCCGGCAGCGGGCAGGTGATCCAGGGCACCGCGCCCTTCGACACGCAGCGGCTCGATGAGCTGCTCGGCGCCGCCGATGTCGACGCCGTCGTCACCACTTCGCGGCAGGCGGCGCAATACCTGCTCGGCGGCTACAGCTTCCCCTTCTTCGACCACCGCGACGCCATCGGCCTCAGCCGCTACATGCCGGTCGTCGTCTATGTGCGCGGCCGGCCCGATCTCACCGCCTATATCGCGCACCGGCTGGAGAAGCACGAGCACCAGCTCGGCCGCTTCTGGACGCCGGTGGTGAAGACCGTCTCCGGCACCACCACCGATGCCACCGAGAACGCCATCGCCTATCTGCGCGACCTCGGCCTGCCGCTGCGGCGCGTCGGCATCGAGCCGGCCTTCCTGCCCTCGGACGCCGCGGCGCTGCTGCGCGACGGGCTGCCGAACTGCGCGCTGGTCGATGTGGCCCAGCCGCTCGAACGCCTGCGCGCCCGCAAGAGCCCGGCCGAGATCGCCCTGCTGCGCGAGGCCTCGGAGCGCGTGGTGGAGTCGATGCTGGCGAGTTTCGCCGCCTGCCGGCCGGGCATGACCAAGGCCGCGGTGGCCGAGCGGCTGCAGCGGGAGGAGGAGGGGCGCGACCTCACCTTCGAATATTGCCTCATCACCGCGGGCAGCAGCCTGAACCGCGCCGCCTCGACGCAGGAATTCCGCCCCGGCGACATCCTCTCCCTCGATTCCGGCGGCCGTTACCGCGGCTATATCGGCGATCTCTGCCGCATGGGCATCCTGGGCGAGCCGGATAGCGAGCTGGAGGACCTGCTCGGCGCGGTCGAGGCGATCCAGGAGACGGCGCGCGGCAAGGTCCGCGCCGGCGTGCCCGGCGGCGAGGTGCAGGCGGCCGGCGAGGCGGCGGCCGCGGCCTCGCCGCTCGCCAAGCAGCTGGAGTTCCTGGCGCATGGCATGGGGCTGGTGCAGCACGAGGCGCCCTGGCTGACGGCGCATGGCCCGATCCCCTATGCCGCGCATGATGCCGAGCGCGGGCTCGAGGCCAATATGGTGCTCTCGGTGGAGACGACGCTGCTGCATCCGAAGCGCGGCTTCATCAAGCTCGAGGACACGATCGTGGTGACCGAGACGGGCTGCCAGCCGCTCGGCGATGCCGGCCGCGGCTGGAACCGGGCCGGCACGGCGGGTTGATGCGTTGTCCTGCCGCGGCTTCGCGGCGGCAGGCTGTGACGGGTTTTGGGCAGGAGGGGACTCCTGGGACTCCTGCGAAGCCGCGAAGCGGTGTCGTGGGGAATGCTATAGCTGGGCCTCCACCGGCAGCAGGTGGATCAGCCCGGCCAGCACGCGGCGCGAGAGCGAGGCATCGGGCTCGTGCCAGCTCGTCGCGGGGCGCCCGAGCGCGTCCTGCGCCGACCAGCAGAGCCGGCCATCGGCCAGCGACACCCGCCAGCTCCGCGCCGGATGCGCCAGGCGCTCATGCTCCGCCTTCAGCTCGCGCGCCAGCTCGGGGCTGTCGGCGAAGATTCCCATCTCCGTATTGAGCGCCGCCGAGCGGGGATCGAGGTTGAAGGAGCCGACGCAGACCCGCGCCTCGTCCACCACGAAGGCCTTGGTGTGCAGGCTGGCGCCGCGCGAGCCGAACAGGCTCGTCGCCTCGTCGCCGCTGCGCTTCAGCTCGAACAGCTCGATGCCGGCCTCGAGCAGGGTCCGCCGGTAGCCGGCATAGCCGCCATGCACCGCGACCACGTCGGTGGCGGCGAGGGAGTTGGTGACGACCGACACACGCACGCCGCGCCGCACCAGCGCGGCCAGCAATTCCAGCCCGGCCGCGCCCGGCACGAAATAGGGCGAGACGAGCAGCGCCTCGCGTTGCGCCAGCCGCAGCGCATCGGCCGCCTCCGGACCGATGCCGCCGGCGGCGCGCGCCCGCCGCCGGGCCCCGAGGCCGCGCTTCGCCTTCTCCGGCGGATCGGCGACGACGCGGATCGCGCCCTCCGGCACGGCGACGAGACGCTTGTCGAGACAGGTGGAGAGGCGGCTGCCCTCCGGCGAGCGGGCGAGGAAGCGCCGGGCCGCCGGCGCATCGGCCGCGGCGAGGAGGCGCCGCCGCAGCGCCGCCAGCCCGCCGCGGGCATTGCCGGCGGGACTCAGATCGCGGGCGGGGCGGGCGAAGGGGCTGCGCCAGTAGCGCTCGAACACTGCCGTCGCCTGCGTCACCGCGCGGCCGGCCAGCAGCATGTCGAGGTCACGGAAATTGAACTCCTCGGCGGCGTCGAAATACTCGTCCGCCAGGTTGCGGCCGCCGGCAATGGCGACGCGGCCATCGGCGATCCAGGCCTTGTTGTGCATGCGGCGGTTGAGGTGCCAGCCGCCCAGCAACATCTCGAGCGCATAGCCGAGCCAGCCGAAGGCGCGCCAGCGCGTGCCGTTGAACAGCCGCACCTCGATCTGCGGATGCGCGTCGAGCGCCGCGATCGCGCGCTCCTGGCCAAGGGCGAAGACATCGTCAAGCAGCATGCGCACCCGCACGCCGCGATCAGCAGCCTGCAGCACCTCCTGCGCCAGCAGGCCGCCGGTCAGGTCGCCGTGCCAGAGATAGTATTGCAGATCGAGGCTGCGGCCTGCCGCCCGCGCCGCCGCGGCACGCACGGCAAAGGCCTCGGTGCCTTGCACCAGCAGCGCCACGCCGGTCGCGGCGCCGATGCGGGCGGTCACCGCATCCACGGCCCGGTCGAGCGTGGTGGTGCCGCGTCCTTCCGGGGCGGAGGGACTCTTCAGGGCGGTGGTCGAGGGATGCGCCTCCGATCCATGGCGAATCAGCACCCAACTCCTCCGCAACCTTTCCGCATCCGGGACGCGGACTCAACGGCCGAGGCAGGCGCGGGTTTGGCCCGCAGCCGCGCCCCAGCCCCGGGGGCGCATCACGCTGCCGCGGCCAGATCCGTCCCGGCCGGCTGCGCCGTCAGCCGCACGCGCGCCTTCAGCGGCAGGTGATCCGAGGCGAGGCGCGCCAGCGGTGTGTCATGCGCCTCGATCGCCATGACCTGCGCCTGGGCGCAACCGAGGATACGGTCGAGCCGCAGGAAGGGCCGGCGCGAGGGGAAGCTCGGCGGGCCGCCGGTGACGCCGCCGAAGACCGGCTCCAGCCCCCGCAGCGCGTTGCGGGCGCGGTTGAGGCGCCATTCGTTCAGGTCGCCGAGCAGCAGGGTCGGCATGCCCGTCCCGCCATTGATCGCCGCCAGCACGGCCTCCACCTGCCGCGTGCGGCAGCGGCGCAGCAGGCCGAAATGCGCCGCCACGACCCGCAGCCGGTCGGCGCGGCCGGGCAAAGCGAGCTCCGCGATCACCGCGCCGCGCGGCTCGGCGCCCGGCAGGTCGATGCGCTGCAGCCGCCAGCGCGTGCCCGGCCGCACCAGCAGCGCATTGCCGTGCCAGCCCATGCCGTCCGGCAGGTCGGAGACGGGCAGGGGCTCCAGGCCGGTGGCCTGCGACAGCCGCGCCGGGTCGAGCAGGGCAGTGCGCCGGCCGAAGCGGCGGTCCACCTCCTGCAGCGCGACCAGGTCGGCGCCGAGCTCGGCCAGCACCGCGACCACCCGTCCCGGATCGAACTGCCCGTCGGTGCCGACGCATTTGTGCACGTTGTAGGAGGCGACGGTGAGCTCCGTCCCCGCCGCGACGGCCTCTGCCGCGACGGCCTCTGTCGCGCGCGCGGGCTGCACCGGCTCGGTTGCAGGGGCACGGCGGCCATGGGCCGGGCGCGGCTTGGCGCCGGGACGGGAGAGGCGGGAACTGGGCACGGGAGGACCTGGATCCGTTGATCGGGCGGGACGATGATGTCCGGGCCCATAGATAAGATGGGCGCGCGGGTGATCCAGGGGATGTGCCGCCGCCCCCCGCCATACGGATTTGTATGGTTTGAGCGATTCAACCCAACGTCCAAGGACGGGCAAAGTCCGAATGGTCGACCTCCCGAGCGAAGCGGCCGGAGGCCCGGCCCGATCTGCCGCCAGAACGCTGCGCAGGGCGGCTGGTTGAAGGCGGCGCAGCGGCGGGCCGGCATCATTGGCCGCCCCGGCGGCGGCGCCAAGAGCCCCGGCGCCGCCCTTTGGCCCCCCTTTGGCCGTCAGGCGAAGGCGCGGATCACCCGCTCGCCGAAGCGCGGCAGGCTCTCCTCCAGATCGGGCATGAAGGCATGCACCGGCAGCACCAGTCGCCCGATGCCGCGCCGCCGCCGCTCCTCCACCGCCGCCAGCGGGTCCTGGCCGGAGCCGGGCAGCGCGCCCGGGCAGCCGGTGAGCATCTCGATCGCCGCCGGGTCTCGGCCGGCCGCCTCGGCGCTGCGCCGCACCAGCTCGAGCAGCGGCATGGTGTCGACCTGCGCGCCGATCGAGGGGAAGAAGCCATCGCCGAGCCGCCCGGCGCGGCGCGCCGCCGCCTCGGAATGGCCGCCGACGATGATGGGGACGCGCCCGGCCACCGGCTTCGGGTTGCAGGTCACGCCCTCGAAGGCGACGAAGCGGCCGGCGAAGCGGGCGCTGTCCTCGCGCCACAGGGCGCGCATGGCGGCGACATGCTCGTCGGCGCGGCGCCCGCGCTCGGCGAAGGGCACGCCGAGGGCATCGAACTCCTCGCGCAGCCAGCCGACGCCGATGCCGAGCTCGATCCGGCCGCCGCTCATCGCATCCAGCGTCGCCACCTGCTTCGCCAGGACCAGCGGGTTGCGCAGCGGCAGGATGATGACGCCGGTCATGAGGCGCAGCCGGGTCGTCGCCGCGGCGGCGAAGGCCATCCAGATCAGCGGGTCCGGCATGGCGGTGAACTGGGTCCCCGGCAGGCGCCCGCCGGCGGCATAGGGATAGACGCTCTCATAGGCGTCCGGCAGCACGACATGGTCGACCGCGAAGACGGAATCGAACCCCGCCGCCTCGGCCAGCCGCGCCAGCCGGGATGCGCCGGCCGCGTCGGGGAAGGTGTTGTTACCGAAATGCAGGGCGAATTTCACGCTGAGCGTCCTCCCACTGGCGGCGGGCGCCGCGCGTCGCCGGTCCCGCCGCGGCGCGAGCTTGGCGGCGGCGCGCCGGTCGCGTCCAGCGTCGCAGCCTTCCTGGCGGCCCGCCCCGGCCCCTTCGTCTCCGCAGGCGATCCGCTATAGGATCGCCGCAAGCAGAATGAGCGTCGCGGCATCGCGGGACGCAACGGGGGAAAAGCCAGATGATCGCTCACCGCGAGACGGCGCCAGGCGCGCCAAGGGCCGCGTCGCTCCGCCGCCGGGCCTTGCCCGGCCTCGCCGCCGCGCTGGCGCTGCCCGCCCTGGCGCGCGCCCAAGGCCAGGCAGGAGGCCAGGCAACTGGGCAAGCGGGCGGGCCGGATGGCTGGCCGCAGGGCCGCGCCGTCAGCCTCGTCATCCCCTTCCCGCCGGGCGGCGCGACGGATGTCGTCGCCCGCATCCTGCAGGAGGGCTTCACCGAGCGCTTCGGCGGCAGCTTCGTCATGGACCACAAGCCCGGCGCCTCCACCACGCTCGGCACCCGCTACGCGGCGCGGGCGAAGCCCGACGGCATGACGCTGCTGGTCGGCAGCAATTCCGCCCTGGCCCAGGCGCCCTATGCCTTCCGCAACCTCGGCTACGATCCGCAGACGGATTTCACCCCGATCAGCCTGCTCTACGCCTCGGCCTATCTGCTGGTCGCGCATCCCCGCTGGGGCAGCTTCGAGGAGGTGGTGGCGGCGGCGAGGCGCAAGCCCGGCACCCTGACCTATGGCAGCTGGGGGGTCGGCTCCACCGCGCATCTGCTGATGCTCGACATGCTCGGGCGGAGCGGGGTGGAGATGCTGCACGTTCCCTTCGCCGGCCCGGCGCCCGCCCTGACGGAGATCCTGGCCGGCCGGGTCGACATGATGTTCTCCACCTACGGACCCTCGCGCGTGCATGTGCAGGAGGGCAGGCTGCGGGCCCTCGGCACGCCGCACGAGCAGCGTCTCGCGGCGATGCCGGCGGTGCCGACCATGGGGGAGCTCGGCCTGCCGGGCCTCGTCGTCAGCGCCTGGTGGTGCCTGACCGGCCCGGCCGGGCTGCCGGCGCCACTGGTCGCGGCGCTCGAGCCGGCGGTGGCCCAGGCCCTGGCGCGGCCGACGGCGCAGCGCCTGACCGAGGAATTCGGCCTGCTGCCGCTGCCCCTCGGCGCGGCGCCGCTGCGCGAGCGCATCCGCCACGACCTGGCGCTCAATGCCGAGCTGATGCGCAAGGCCGGGATCACGCCGGAATAGGGCGCCGACGTCAAAACCGCTCGGCGCGATAGGGTTCGGGCGGCAGGAAGGGCGCCTCGCCGGTCATCATCTCGGCCAGCAGCCGCCCGGTGGTGGGGCCGAGCGTGAGGCCCTGATGCGCATGGCCGAAGGCGCACCAGGCGCCGGGCTGACCGGGCAGCCGGCCGATCACCGGCAGCATGTCCGGCATGCAGGGGCGCACGCCCATCCAGGGCACGGATTCCACGCGCCCGGCGAGCGGCAGCAGGCGGCGCGCCACCGGCTCGGCGCGCTCGAGCTGCACCGGCGTCGGCGGCGCGTCCGGGCCGGCGAATTCGGCGCCGGTGGTCAGGCGGATGCCGGCGCGCATCGGGGCGAGCAGGAAGGCGCTCTCCGTGTCGAGCAGCGGCCGGTGCAGCACGGCATTGCCCTGCAGCCCGTAATGCATGTGGTAGCCGCGCTTGCCGAAGAGCGGCGGCGCGTAGCCGAGCGGCCGCGTCACCCGCGCGGCGGCAGCGCCGAGGGCGATGACCACCTCCTCGGCCTCCAGGGGGCCATCCTTGCCCTGCGCCTGCCAGCCGGCGCCGGCGCGGCGGAGCGTGGTGGCGTCGCCGAGGGCGAAGCGGCCGCCCGCTGCCTCGAAAAGCCGGGCATAGGCCATGGTCAGCGCATGCGGGTCGCTCACCGAGAGCGGGTCGGTCCAGTGGATGGCGCCCGCCCGCCGGGCCAGCAGATGCGGCTCGGCCGCCGCCAGCCCCTCGCCATCGAGCAGGGCGTAGCCGACGCCGTGCTCCCGCGCCGCGATCTCCGCCTGCGCCGCCGCCGCCTCCAGCATCTGCGGGTCGCTGTAGAGCCGCATCCAGCCGATCGGCCGCAGCAGCGCCTCCGCCTCGGTGCCGCGGGCCAGCGCCAGATGCTCGTCGATGCAGGTCTCGATCAGCCGCGCATGCGCCTCCTGGGCGCGGAGGTAGCGCCGCGGCTCGGAATGCCACCAGTAGCGGAGCAGCGGCGAGGCGAAGCCGGGCAGGGCGAGCGGATGATAGGCGACGTCGATGGCGCGGTTGCCGGCGATCCGGCGCAGCTCGCCGAGGCTGCGGGGGAAGGGGTGCGGGAAGACAGCCTCGCGCTGGATCAGGCCGCCATTGCCGAAGGAGGCGCCTTCGCCCGGTCCCTGGCGGTCGAGCAGCACCACCGACCGTCCGCGCCGCTGCAGGTGCAGCGCCACCGAGACGCCCACCATGCCGGCCCCCAGCACCAGAACCGATTGGCCCATGCCATGCCTCCGCCATCGCCGGACCGGAAGCATCCGACCCGGTCGCCGGCGTAGCAAGCCATGGGCCGTGCGAGCGTCAGATCAGGCGTGTTCCAGGGCGGCGCGGCTGCGTTCGGCCTGGTGGCCGGCACGCCCGGCGCCGGCGCGGCCGCCGACCGCCTGCACGGCAGCGATGAGGGCCGCGCCCGAGAAGGGCTTCGCCAGCAGGCGTTCCGCCGGGCGGAAGGCGTAGTGGTCGAAGGCCTCGGGATTGCCGGTCATGAAGACGGTGCCGAGGCCGGGCAGGCGGTGCTGCGCGAGCCGTGCGAGGTCCTGGCCGTTCGGCCCGGGCCCGAGATTGAAGTCGGAGACGAGGATGTCCGGCCGGCAGATCCCGCCCTCGATCAGCGCCAGGGCCTGGGAGGCGCAGGCGGCCTCGACGCAGTCATGGCCCGCCTCCTCCAGCAGGTTGCAGACGAGCATGCGGATGAGGAGTTCATCCTCGACGACCAGGACCTGCATCAATCTATCCCCTGCAGTTGCGAGACCCCCCGTCTCTCAACTCGCAAGGGAATGAATTCGGCTAAGCCCTCGGAATTGCATCTTACATAATGGTGATAATGCGCCGCACAAAATGATCCGCTGTCATGGTGTGGCCGCGATGCCGCGCTGGTCGCTACACCACCAGCGTGGCCGGGCTCGCCTCAGGCGCGCGCCTTCTGCAGCGCGGCCGGCGCATCCGTCACCACCACCTTCACGTCGAGCGGCGGCGCCGCATAGGGCGCGGAGGTGACGAGAAGCTGCGCCCCCGCCGCCGCATAGGCCGCGGCATTGCCCTCATGGATGCCGCCGGTCACGGCGACGGCCACCGGCCGCCCGAGCGCGGCGATGGCGCGCACCGCCTCGGCCACCTGCTCCGGCGCCATGTGATCGAGCTGCACGCAATCCACCCCGGAATTGGCCAGCAGCACCGCCTCGTCGACATTCTCCGCCTCGACGACGATGCGCCGCTCCGGCTGCGCCGCCCGCAGCCGGGCGATCCATTCGCGCGGCGGCACGCGGCCGAGGAAGGCGCGGTGCTGGGCGAAGACGAGGATGCTCTCCGAGAGGCCGTAGCGATGCGCCGTGCAGCCGGCGGCGAGCACGGCCTTGAGCATGATGTCCTTGGCCCCCGGCAGGTGCTTGCGCGTGCAGGCCACCGCGATCTCGTGCCGGCCCTGGCGGGCGGCGAGAAGGATGCGCCGGGCCCGCGTGGCGACGGCGGAGCTGACCTCGAGCAGGACCTGCGCGGTGCGGTGGGCGATGTGCAGCGCCGCCGCCGGGCCCTCGGCGTGCAGGATCTCCGCCCCCTGCTCGAGCTGGCAGCCGGAGGAGGCGAAGCGCCGCACCGTCTCGCAGCCGGCGAGCAGGAACAGCCGCTCCGCCTCCTCGACGCCGCAGACCGTCATGGGCGCGCCGGCCCGCAGCATCGCCAGCCCCGGTCTGGTGCCGATGCCGAGGCCGAGCGTCGTCATGTCGCCATAGGGCGCGTCCTCGCGCAGCAAGGCTTCGAGGCGCGCATCGGAGAGGAGGAAGGGCATGGCGTCGCTCAGGCGTCCTTCGGGCCGGTTCCGGTGTGCTGGAGCGGATCCCGATCAGGCGGGCCTGCCTGATCGGGTGAAGACGCTCCGAAAACAAGAAGCCAGAGCATTTGCCGTGAACCGAGGCGAACGGAAAATGCTCCAGGTCGCGGGCCTGCTTGCCGTCGCGGCGGGGCAGGCCGATGCGCCGGGGCCCGTCGCGGCCCCCTCGCGCCGGGCCGACGCTAGTGCGGGCGGGGTCGGCCTGTCGCCATGGCCTGCCGCATCCCCGCCATGCGGTGCCGGCAGGACAGAGCCAACGGGACGGGGGAGAGCAGCCGCCGCCCCTACCACATCGTTGCGGCGGCGCGGCCTGCCCAGTCGCGGTCATAGGCCTCGCCGCCCACCCGCGCCCCGCTCATCGCCGCGAGGATGCGGCCGGGCGTCGGCAGGCGGCCGGGATCGACATGCCGGGCCGGGTCCCACAACCCGGCGCGGATCACTGCCCGCGCGCACTGGAAGTAGAGCTCGCCGATCTCGATCACCACGACGCAGCGCGGCGCCTTGCCCTCGACGGCGAAGCTGCCGAGCAGCGCGGCGTCGGTCTCGAGATGCGCGCGGCCGTTCACCCGCAGCGCATTGCCCCAGCCGGGGATGAGGAACATCAGCGCCACGCGCGGGTCGCGGATGATGTTGCGCAGGCTGTCGACCCGGTTGTTGCCGCGCCGGTCGGGCAGCAGCAGGGTGCGCTCGTCGGCGATGCGCACGAAGCCCGCCAGGTCGCCGCGCGGCGAGCAGTCGAGCCCCTCCGGCCCCACCGTCGCCAGGGCGGCGAAGGGCGCCGCCTCGATCATCGCGCGGTATTCGGGCGTGACCCGGTGCGCGACCTTGGCCGTCGCGGCCTCCGCCACCGGGCCGTAGAGCGCGTCCAGCGCCTCGATCGTCTCGATCCTGGCCATGCCTGTCTCCTGCGCGACCTCGCCATGCCATGCCGGGCCGCGCGCCGCCACCGGACGACCGCGCGGCATCGTCCGGTGGCGAGGCGGCAGATCAGCTCTTGGTGCGGCGGACCAGGGCGTTGAGGCGGGGCTCCGCGGCGCGCTGCGCCGCCCGCTCGATCGCCCGGTAATCGGCGACGAGGTTGCGGCCGGCATCGGTCAGCACCGCGCCGCCGCCCCGATAGCCGCCCGGGCTGGCATCCACGACCGGCGTGCCGAGCACCTGGTTCACCGCATCCACGAGATCCCAGGCCCGCTTGTAGCTCATGCCGAGCGCGCGACCCGCGGCGGAGATCGAGCCCTCGCGGTCGATGGCCTCGAGCAGGTGGATCTTGCCGGGGCCGATGCGACCCTGCGCCAGGTCGATGCGCAGGCTGAGGGCGCCGGGCGGGGCTTCGGTCTTGCGGCTGGGCGGTTTCATCGGGACCTGCAGTATCGTCGCATTCGGCGCCGGCGTCACCCGTCGCAACGCCGGCCGACAGGCCTCAGCCGCGCCCCAGCAGCCGGCCCATGCGCCGCGCCGCCAACTCGGCCAGCAGCAGGCCGGTCACGGCCAGCGCGAAGGAGATGCCGGCGAGCCGCGCCGCCATGGCCTCGCCGCCGGGCGTCTGGGTGGCGGCATAGATGGCGAGCGGCAGGGTCTGGGTCTCGCCCGGGATGTTGGAGGCGAAGGTGATGACGGCGCCGAACTCGCCGAGGCCGGCGGCGAAGGCGGTCACCGCGCCGGCCAGGATGCCGGGCGACATCAGCGGCAGGGTGACGGTGAGGAAGCGGTCCAGAGGCCCGGCGCCAAGGCTCCGCGCCGCCGCCTCCAGCCCCGGATCCACTGCTTCGAGGCCGAGCCGCACCGCGCGCACGATGAGCGGGAAGGACATCACCGCCGTCGCCAGCGCCGCGCCGCCGGTGGTGAAGACGAGGCGGATCCCGAACCAGTCGTTCAGCAGGGCGCCGATCGGACCGCGGATGCCGAAGAGCATCAGCAGCCCCCAGCCGACGACCACCGGCGGCACGACGAGCGGCAGGTGGACCAGCGCGTCGAGCAGGGCGCGCCCGGGGAAGCGCCCGCGCGCCAGCAGCAGCGCGACGCCGATCGCCGGCAGCAGCGAGACCAGCACCGAGCGCGTCGCGACGATCAGGCTGAGCCGGACCGCCTGCCACTCCTCCGGCCCGAGCCCGAGGCCCATCCTGGCCTCAGCGGGCGAGGCCGAAGCCGAAGCGCTGCCAGACCGGCATGGCCTGCGGCCCCGCGAGGAAGGCGAGCAGCGCGCGGGCCTCGGCATTGCCGGCGGCGCGCGTCGCCAGGGCGAAGGGGTAGGTGATGGGCGGATGGCTCGCCGCCGGGAAGGTGCCGACCACCTTGACCGCACTGCTCACCGCCGCATCGGTCGCATAGACGATGCCGTAGGGCGCCTCGCCGCGCTCGACCAGCAGCAGCGCCGAGCGGACGTTGTCGGCGCGGGCGAGGCGCGGCGAGACCGCATCCCATTGCCCCATCCAGCGCAGCGCCGCCTCGGCATACTTGCCGACCGGCACATGCGCGGGATCACCGGTGGCGATCCGCCCCTGCGGGCCGAGCCGGGCGAGGAGATCGGTCTCGCGCGCCAGGGCGACCGGCTTCGCGGCATCGGCCGGGGCGACCAGCACCAGCGTGTTGCCGATGGGGCTGACGCGCGTCTCCGGCACGATGAGGCCGCGCTTCTGGACATAGTCCATCCAGGGCTCGTCGGCCGACATGAAGAGATCGGCCGGCGCGCCCTGCTCCATCTGCCGCGCCAGCGCCGAGGAGGCGGCGAAGGAGAGGCGCGGCGCCGGATGGCCCTGCGACTGCCAGGCCTGCGCCAGCGCGCGCAGGGCATCCGTGAGGCTGGCGGCGGCGAAGACGGTGATGGCCTCCTGCGCCCGGGCCGTCGGCGCGAGGAGGAGGCCGGATGCGGCGGCGAGCAGGGCGCGGCGATGCAGGGGCGGCATGCGGGATCTCCCGGCGGGGCTGAGATGGCCTGGGGGCGGCAGGCGAGCGGGCATAACCGCCATGGCGCGGACCGTCCATCATCCCGCGACAGGCCGGCAGCGTTCGAGCGCCTGCAGCAGGCTGGCGACGCCTGTCGATCGGAGCGCGTGGTAGGGGCGGCCGCATTGCCGGCAGAGGCGTTTCACCGCCAGCGCGGCGTCGTGGCTGACGCAATCGACGGGAAAGACGACGAGATCGGCGCGACCGACCAGACCCGGCAGCAGCGCGGCGCCCTGCTCGGCATCGTGATGCAGCAGCGCCGCGCCCCGGCGCGCGGCGGCGCGGCGCAGCAGGGCGGTCTGGCCGGACCGCCCGCCGACATAGAGCACCGTGCCGCGGGACGGGGCGGGCGCCTCCGCCTCGGTCCCGTCCTCCTCGACCGGCAGCGCCGCCTCGGCGGCGGCGAGATCCTGCAGCGCCGCGGCGAGATCCCGCGCGCGCGCCTCGCCGCGCGCGCGCTCCTCGCGGAGCGCCACCTCCGCTGCCGCGGCGCGCCGCTCCAGCGCCTCCCGACGCCGCGCCTCGCGGTCCAGTTGCAGGCGCAGCCCGGCGACGAGGCGGCCGAGCTCCAGCACCTCGGCCGGCGTCTCGACCACCGGCGTCGCGGCGCGCCCGGCCAGCAGGGCCTGCAAGGTGCGGATGCGGGCATCGCGCGCGGTGAGGTCGGATTGCAGCCGCGCCTGCTGCCGCGTCACCGTCTCCCGCAGCGCCGTGATCTCGCGCTCCTGCAAAGTGAGGCGGCGGATATCGGCGCGGTTCGCGGCGCCGACGAGGTGCGAGAGCATGTGCACCTCGCCGAAGGCGTCCGCGATCATCGCCTTGTCGGCCGCCGGATGGGTGAGGACGGCCCAGTAGGCGCCCGGGATCTCGCCCGCCTCCACCGCCTCGCGCCAGGCGGCCTGCAAGGCGGCGCGGTCCCTCGCCGCGGCGAAGCGGCGGAGGGCGATGCGGTGGCGCTCGTCCAAGGTCTTGTGCAGCAGCCGGCCGCCATTGTCCTGGCGTGAGGCGAGGCCGACGCCGATGCCGTGCAGCGCATGGTCGGTCGCATCCGGCGCGCCGAGGCCAAGCTTGCGCAGCAGCCGCCGCAGGTCGTGCGTCGTGAGACAGGTGCCGATGATCGAGCAATGCAGGCTCGGCGAGAGGTCCCAGATCCGCGTGCGCCGCACCGGTCCAACCGCAGCAGCCGACAGGGCCGTCGCGGGCGGCGCCGGCACCGGGCGCGGCTCGCAGGGGCACCAGGACGTCTTCGGCCTGGCAAGGGCGGTCGAGGCTGCCCAGGACGGATGATCGATGCCTGCCATCTGCGCCGCTCCGCCTTGCCGTTCGCTGTATCAGTGTGAGTATAACGTGGCGGAGGTCGCAAGGGGGTTTCGGCGGCCGGGGCGCCGATGGCGGGGCAGGGCGGCGGCGCCGCGCCGGGCGATCGGTCAATCCCGAGTGAACGGCATAGCGGCTGGCGGCGGATTCAAGGGTTGGTCCTGCGCCGCACCGCGGGCCCGCGGTGCGCGCCCCGCGGTCGTTTCGGGCAGCGGTTGCCCCTCGACGCCGGGCCGCAATAGTCGATATATATTTTTGACTATAACGAAGGAGGAGATCCATGGACCTTGCCACGACGCATGGCCGGCTCGGCGCGGCCAATCGCGACTTCGTCGCGCGCAGGCACCGCCTGCTCATCGACGGCCAATGGGTGGAGGCGCGATCCGGCAAGACCTTCGCCGTCCATGATCCGGCGACCGGCCAGCAGATCGCCCAGGTCGCCGAGGGCGGCGCCGAGGACATCGATCTCGCCGTCGCCGCGGCGCGCCGCGCCTTCGAGGACGGGCCGTGGAGCCGGCTGAAGCCGACCGAGCGGGGCAGGCTGGTCTGGCGCCTCGGCGACGTGCTCGAGGCGCATGCGGAGGAGCTCGCCGAGCTCGAGGCGCTCGACAACGGCAAGCCGATCAGCGACGCCCGCGCGGTCGACGTGCCCTTCGGCTGCGAGCTGCTGCGCTACATGGGCGGCTGGTCCACCAAGATCACCGGCCAGCACATCCCGATCTCGGCGCCCGGCGAGTGGCACGCCTATTCCATGCGCGAGCCGGTCGGCGTGGTCGGCCAGATCATTCCCTGGAATTTCCCGCTGCTGATGGCGGTGTGGAAGATCGCCCCGGCGCTCGCCGCCGGCTGCACCATCGTGCTGAAGCCGGCCGAGCAGACGCCGCTCTCGGCGATCCGGCTCGGCGAGCTGATCATGGAAGCCGGCTTCCCGCCGGGCGTGGTGAACATCGTCACCGGCGACGGCACGCCCGGCGCGGCGCTGGCGGCGCATCCGGATGTCGACAAGGTGGCCTTCACCGGCTCGACCGAGGTCGGCAAGATGATCGTCCAGGCGGCGGCGGGCAACCTGAAGAAGGTCAGCCTCGAGCTCGGCGGCAAGTCGCCGGCCATCGTCTTCCCCGATGCCGATCTCTCGGTCGCCATCCCCGGCGCGGCGAACGGCATCTTCTTCAACATGGGCCAGTGCTGCACCGCCGGGTCGCGGCTTTTCGTACACGAGAAGATCTTCGACCGGATGATGACCGGCCTCTCGGACGAGGCGGCGAAGCTGAAGATCGGGCCGGGCCTCGAGCCGGATACGCGCATTGGGCCGCTGGTCTCGGAGGAGCAGCTGCAGCGCGTCACCGGCTATCTCGAGAGCGGTCGGCAGCAGGGCGCCGAGGTGGTCACCGGCGGCAACCGGCACGGCAACCAGGGCTATTTCGTGCAGCCGACCATCCTCACCCGCACCACGCCGGAGATGAAGGTGGTGCGCGAGGAGATCTTCGGCCCGGTGGTCTGCGCCATCCGCTACGGCGACGACGATCTCGACCGCATCGCCAGGGAAGGCAACGCCACCGATTACGGCCTCGCCGCCTCGATCTGGACCCGCGACATCGGCATCGCGCACAAGCTGGCGCGCAAGCTGAAGGCCGGCTCGGTCTGGATCAACGTGCACAACTTCAACGACGTCGCCCTGCCCTTCGGCGGCTACAAGCAGTCCGGCTGGGGCCGCGAGATGGGCCACGAGGCGATCGAGCTCTACACCGAGACCAAGGCGGTCGCCGCCAAGTTGTGAGGCGGCGGCGGTGCGGCCCCGGCCGCACCGCCCGCGGCGCCGGGGCGCGGCCGCATCCGCGGCCTGCCTGATCCCATCATCACCAGGACACCGCCATGAACGAGATCACCAGGACCGCCGCGCGGCATCCCTTCCTCGATGGCAAGCCGAAGCGCATGCTGATCGACGGCAAGTGGCTTGAGGCGGCCTCCGGCAAGACCTTCGAGACCACCAACCCGGCGACCGGCGAGGTGCTGGCGCGCGTCGCCGAGGGCGATGCCGAGGATATCGACCGCGCCGTCGCCGCCGCCCGGCGCGCCTTCACCGGTCCCTGGTCGAAGTTCAAGCCCTTCGAGCGCCAGGCCCTGCTGCTGAAGCTGGCCGCTCTGGTCGAGGCGCATTTCGACGAGCTGGCGATGCTCGACACGCTCGACATGGGCGCGCCGATCAGCCGCACCCGCGGCAACCGGCTCCGTGCCCTCGGCATGCTGCGCTACTATGCCGGGCAGGCCGTCTCGATCCTGGGCGAGACGATCGAGAACTCGCTGCCGGGCGAGATCATGTCCTTCACGCTGAAGGAGCCGGTCGGCGTCGTCGGCGCCATCATCCCGTGGAACGGCCCGCTCACCGCGACGATCTGGAAGATCGGCCCGGCGCTCGCCACCGGCTGCACCGTGGTGCTGAAGCCGGCCGAGGAGGCGCCGCTGACCTCGCTCCGCCTCGCCGAGCTGTGCCAGGAGGCGGGCGTGCCGCCGGGCGTGGTTAATGTGGTGCCGGGCTTCGGCGAGACGGCGGGCGCTGCGCTGGCGGCGCACCGGGATGTCGACAAGGTGGCCTTCACCGGCTCGCACCTCACCGGGCAGAAGATCATCCAGGCCTCGGCCGGCAACCTCAAGCGCGTCTCGCTCGAGCTCGGCGGCAAGTCGCCGGACGTGGTCTTCGCCGATGCCGATCTCGATGCCGCGGTCCCCGGCGCCGGCATGGCGGTCTTCGCCAATTCGGGGCAGATCTGCAGCGCCGGCACGCGGCTCTTCGTCGAGCGGAAGATCTACGAGGAATTCTCCGCCCGCGTCGCCGCCTATGGCAAGTCGCTGCGCGTCGGCGACGGCGCCGACCCGGAGACGCAGGTCGGGCCGCTGGTCTCGGCCGAGCAGCTCGACCGCGTGACGGGTTATCTGGCGATCGGCCGGCAGGAGGGTGCACGGCCGCTCTCGGGCGGCGAGCGGCTGACCGAGGGCGCGATGGCGAAGGGTTTCTTCGTGCCGCCGACCGTCTTCGCCGATGTGCGCGACGAGATGCGCATCGCGCAGGAGGAGATCTTCGGCCCGGTCATCTCGGCGATCCCCTTCGACGACATCGAGGAGGTCATCACCCGCGCGAACGCCACCAGCTTCGGCCTCGGCAGCGGCCTCTGGACCCGCGACGTGAGCAAGGCGCACAAGCTGGCGCGCGCCATCCGCGCCGGCTCGGTCTGGATCAACTGCTACCAGGCGATGGATCCGGCGGTTCCCTTCGGCGGCTACAAGATGAGCGGCTATGGCCGCGAGAGCGGCAAGCAGCATGTCGAGGAATATCTCAACGTGAAGTCGGTCTGGATCCGGGCCGACTGAGCGCTGCGGGGAGGCAAGCCGGGCGGGGGCGCCGCCTCCGCCCGGCCTCACGACATGACGCCGCGGCATCGGGCAGCGGATGTCCCGTATTGGCGGAGCAGGGGAGGGGCGTATGACCGATCGTCACGAGGCGGATTCGCTGGCCCGGCTGGGCGGCCTGGCGGAGCATGTGCTGGACACCTGCCCTCATGGGTCCCGTTGCCCGCCGCATTCCTCGATGCGCTCGGCCTGCTACGCCTCGGCGGCGAGATCGCCGATCCCGGCCTCGCCTCGGTGGCCGAGCTGCGGGGGCTGGCGGCGGAAACCCAGACGGTCGCCTATCTCTCGGGAGGTCAGCCGGTCACCGACACCTATGCTGGCGTGCTACTGCGCGACCTGCTGGCGCATGCCGGCGGCGTCGTCACCGATGCCGGGGTGAAGAACGACATCCTGAACCATTATGTCGTGGCGACGGGAAGCGACGGCTACCATGCCGTCTTCTCGCTCGGCGAACTGGAGCAGAAGTTCGGCGATGAGCCTGTCATGGTCGCCTATGCCGACCAGTCCGGGCAACTCGGCCCCGGCGGCGAGGATGGCTGGTTGCGCATGGTGGTGCCAGGCGACGCGGCAGGCGGGCGCTACGTCTCGCACCTCGTCAACCTCTCGCTCGGCAGCGGGCCGGATTTCGTCGCCGGCGCCGGCGCCGGCGGCGTCTCGAGCTCCTTCGATCTCGGCGGCGCGGTGGCGCATCCGGCGAGCTTCGACGCGGCGGATCTAGCGGCGCTGGCGAGCGTCACGCTCACCGCCTCCTATAGCTCGGGCGCCGGCGCGGTTAGCGACACCTATACGGGCGTGCCGCTCTGGACCCTGCTGCAGGAAGCCGGGGTCACGACCGATCCGGCGGTCAAAAACGATCTGCTGGATTTCTACGTCGTCGCCACCGGCAGCGACGGCTATCACGCGCTCTTCTCCATGGGCGAACTCGATCCGCGCTTCGGCGATGGCCAGGTGCTCGTCGCCTATGACGACACGGCCGGGCAGCTCGGGCCCGGTGGCAAGGAGGGGTTCGCCCGGCTGGTGGTGCCGGAGGACGGGGCGGGCGGGCGGTACGTGTCGAACCTCGTCGGCATCGAGGTGGTCCGCGCCGACAACCATGGCACCGACGACCTCGTCTGGGGTTGAGGCGCCGCCACCGGGCCATGGGGCGCAGGTCCCGATCCTGCAAGCCTTCAACGCGCCCCCTAGCGCCCTATCTCTCCTCCCGAGCCGGCATGGAGCGCGACCCGGACGGGTGGCGGTCCGTCCCGGCGCGTCCTCGGCGGGACGGCCCTGGCGATCGGGGCCGCGGGCATCCCGCCGGTGCCTCCGACACGGTCCGTCCGGGCACGGTCCATCTGGGCACGATCCATCGGGAGAGACGTCACCATGCAATTCGTGTGCGATGCGCCGGGCCGGCGAACCTGGTTCCGGATCGAGACCGAGGCTGAGGCGGCGCAGGAATCCGAGCTCATGCGGCATGCGGTCGAGAAGCACTACCGGCGCGCCTATGAGGCCGCGGCGGACAGCTACGACCCGTCCGGCGTGCCCTATATCGAGCAGGGCATCCGTCGCGCCACGCATATCCAGCGCGCGATGCCGGTTTTCCTGACGCTGCGGGACGACGAGGGGAAGGCGCTGGTCACGGCCATGCTGCCGCCGCGGGTGCAATCGGACCTGGCCTTCCGGGCGGTGGTGGTCGGGCCTGGCAACAGCGACCCCTATCCGCAGCATGGCGATGCCATCGACTGCCTGGGGCGGCATTTCGGCGTCACCCTCGACCGGGCGCATTGCTACCCCTATCGGCGCGGCTGACGCCCCGGACCTGCCGCGGCCGCTCCTCCTAGAGCGTGATCGCTTGAGGTGGACTCACCGAAAAGCGTGACTCACGCGATCGAACAACGGCCTGGACCATGATCCCTGAACCTGTGTGAGCGGATCATGGTCTAGGGCACCGCCTCGCTTGACATTATACAAAATACTAAGATGTAGTTCAGGCAGTCAGACCCCGGACGCCATGCCGAACCACCGGACACCACCGCCTGCCGTACCGCCCTTGGGCGAGGCGAGCCCCGCCGCGTCCGAAGGCTCCGCCGCCAGCTGGGTGCCGCGCCTCGGCGAGCCGGCCATGCCCTTCCGCCTGCGCACCACCCGCGGCGAGCGCAGCCTGGCGGATTATCGTGGCCGCTGGCTGCTGCTGTTCTCGCACCCGGCGGATTTCACCCCGGTCTGCACCTCGGAATTCGTCGCCTTCGCCCGGGCGCATGCGCGCTTCCAGGCGCTTGGCTGCGATCTGCTCGGGATTTCGGTCGACAGCCTCTTCGCGCATCTCGCCTGGATCCGCGGCATCGAGAGCGCCTTCGGCGTCGAGATCCCCTTTCCCATCGCCGAGGACATCTCGATGTCCCTGGCGCGGGCCTACGGCATGCTGCACCCGGCCGATACCAGCACGGCGACGGTGCGCGGCAGCTTCCTCATCGATCCCGCCGGCATCATCCGGATGCTCGCCTATTACCCGATGACCACCGGCCGCAGCGTCGAGGAGCTGCTGCGCACCCTCGCGGCGCTGCAGGAGAGCGACGCCTCCGGCCTCTCCACCCCGGCCGACTGGCAGCCGGGCGAGGAGGGGGTGCTGCCGCCGCCCCAGACGGTCGAGGAGGCCGCTTCCCGCTCCGCCGCCGGGGCGCCGGCCTGGTACTACATGCCGCAGGCAGGGAAGCGATGAGCGTGGCCGCCGGGCCGCCAGCCTGCGACCCGGAGGCCGCGGCCGCCTTCCTGCGGGCGCTGGCGCATCCGATGCGGCTGCGCATCCTGGGCCGCCTGCTGCAGGGAGAGCTGGCGGTCGCCGGCTTCGAGAGCGAGCTCGGCCTGAAGCAGCCCAACCTGTCGCAGCAGCTCGCCGCGCTGCGCGAGGCCGGGCTGGTGGCGACGCGGCGCGAGGCGAAATCGGTGGTCTATCGCCTCGCCGACGACCGCATCCGCCCGATGCTGGCGGCGCTGCGCCTGGTCTTCCCGGACCGCGCCGCGCCGGCCGCTGCCGCCGCGCCGCCGTCGCCTCGTCGCCAGGCGGAGCCGGCCTCCCCCGCGCCGGCGATCCTCCTGCCTGCCACGGCCCCGACCTCCGGCGAGGCCGGCCACTTCGCCCTGGCGGGCTGGCATCTGTCGCCGCGGCCGGCGGGAGGGTGGGGAAGGGAATGATGCTGCAGACCCTGCTCGCGCTCGGCTCCGGCGGGCTGGTCGGCTTCGTGCTCGGCCTCATCGGCGGCGGCGGGTCAATCGTCGCCACACCGCTGTTGCTCTACGCCGTCGGCCTGCCGCCGCATGTGGCGCTCGGCACCGGCGCGCTCGCCGTCTCCGCCAATGCCTTCGTCAATTTCGCCGGCCATGCGCGGGCCGGCAATGTCCGCTGGGGCGTCGCCGGCATCTTCTCGCTCGCGGGCGTGCTTGGCGCGCTCTGCGGCTCCACCCTCGGCAAGATGGTCGACGGGCAGCGGCTGATCCTGCTTTTCGCGCTGATGATGATCGTCATCGGCGCCGCCATGCTGCGGCCGCGGCGGGGCGGCGGCACCGACGGGCCGATCGCCCTGACGGCCCCTGTCGTGCTGCGCGTCGCCGGCGTCGGGCTCGGCGTCGGCCTGCTCTCAGGTTTCTTCGGCATCGGCGGCGGCTTCCTGATCGTGCCGGGCCTGATCCTCGCCACCGGCATGTCGATGATCAGCGCCGTCGGGACCTCGCTACTCGCGGTCGGCGTCTTCGGCCTGGCGACGGCGCTGAACTACGCGGCCTCGGGCCTCGTCGCCTGGTCAGTCGCGGCCGAGTTCATCGCGGGGGGGATCGCCGGTGGCTGGCTCGGCATGCGGGCGGCCTGCCACCTCGCCGGCGGTCGCGGCACGCTGAACCGCATCTTCGCCGGCATCGTCTTCGTCGTCGCCTTCTACATCATCTGGCGCTCGACTGGGCAGGCCTGAAGGCCGCCCGTCGCGTCAGTGCGACGGGGCGGGCCTTCCCTCACACGTCGAGATTCGCCACCTTCAGCGCGTTGTCGACGATGAACTCCCGCCGCGGCTCCACGACGTCGCCCATCAGCGTGGAGAAGACGTTCTCCGCCGCCTCTACATCCTCGACCTTGACCTTGAGCTGGGTGCGCACCGCCGGGTCCAGCGTGGTCTTCCAGAGCTGCTCCGGGTTCATCTCGCCCAGGCCTTTGAAGCGCTGGATGGTCAGACCCTTGCGGCCTTGCGCCAGCAGCCGCTCCAGCGCCATGGCCGGGCCCTGCACCGGGGTCTCGGCGCCGTCGAGCGCCAACACCGCGCCCTCGTCGAACTGCCGCTCCAGCGCCTCGCGCCGCTCGTCCAGCCAGCGCGCCTCGGCGCTGCGCAGCGCGGTCGGGGTCAGCGCATGCCGTTC
The DNA here is from genome assembly GCF_013112485.1 of Roseicella sp. DB1501. Taxonomy (GTDB): domain Bacteria; phylum Pseudomonadota; class Alphaproteobacteria; order Acetobacterales; family Acetobacteraceae; genus Paracraurococcus. The sequence goes on along the minus strand of NZ_JABFHG010000006.1, from coordinate 154,586 downwards.
CGTCACCCCGCGCACCGTACGCCAGAGTTGCAGCCCCGCCTCGCCATGCGTGGCGTTCCAGTGCCGCTCCGCCGGCAGGGCGAGGGCGTTCAGCCGCGCGACCAGCGCCGCCGCGGCCGCGGTCGCCCGCTCCGGGTCGAGGGTGAGCGCGCCGGTGACCGCGGCCTGCTCGACGATCTCGGCCGGCACATGCGCGGCCAGGCGGCGGATGCGGGCCGCGACCTGCCGCAGCGCCTCCGCCTCCGCCCGCAGCGCCTCGCCCGATAGCGCGCGGCCGTCGCCGAGCGAGAGCGTCGCGCCGGAGAGCGCCTTCTCGAGCAGGTAGTCCTCGAGCGCGCGGTCGTCCTTCAGGTAGCGCTCGTCATTGCCGCGCTTGGCGCGGTAGAGCGGCGGCTGGGCGATGTAGAGATGCCCGCGCTCGATCAGCTCCGGCATCTGCCGGAAGAAGAAGGTGAGCAGCAGGGTGCGGATATGGCTGCCGTCCACATCCGCGTCGGTCATGATGACGATGCGGTGGTAGCGCAGCTTGTTGGCGTCGAAGCCGCCCTTGGCCGGCTCGCCCGGGCCGATGCCGGTGCCGAGCGCGGTGATCAGCGTGCCGATCTCGGCCGAGGACAGCATCTTGTCGATGCGCGCCCGCTCGACGTTCAGGATCTTGCCCTTGAGCGGCAGGATGGCCTGGAAGGCGCGGTTGCGCCCCTGCTTGGCGGAGCCGCCCGCGCTGTCGCCCTCGACCAGGAAGAGTTCGCACTTGCTCGGGTCCTTCTCCTGGCAATCGGCGAGCTTGCCGGGCAGGGTCGAGATGTCGAGGGCGTTCTTGCGCCCGACCTTCTCGCGCGCGAGCTGCGCCGCCTTCCGCGCCGCGGCGGCCAGCACCACCTGCTCGAGGACGGTCCTGGCTTCCTTCGGATGCGTCTCGAACCAGTGGGAGAGGGCGTCGGCGACCGCCGCCTGCACCACCGGCTGCACCTCGGAGCTGACCAGCTTGTCCTTGGTCTGGCTACTGAACTTGGGGTCCGGCACCTTGACCGAGAGGACGCAGGTCAGCCCCTCGCGCATGTCCTCGCCGGCGAGCTCCACCTTCTCCTTCTTCGCCAGGTCGTCGGCGTATTTCGCCACCACCCGGGTCAGCGCCTGGCGGAAGCCGGCCTGGTGGGTGCCGCCGTCGCGCTGCGGGATGTTGTTGGTGAAGCACAGCGTCACTTCGCGCGGGGTGTTGTTCCACCACATCGCCAGCTCGACCCGGATGCCCTCCTGGTCCTTCGAGGTCACGTTGATCGGTGGCCGGAAGAGCGGCTCCTTGCCCTGGTCCAGCCATTCGACGAAGGCGACGAGGCCGCCCTTGAAGTCGAACAGCACTTCCTGCGCCGGGACGTGGCGGTCGTCCTTCAGCGCGATGGCGAGGCCGGAATTGAGGAAGGCGAGCTCCCGCAGCCGCCGCTCCAGCACCGCGAAATCATACTCGACCTTGGTGAAGGTGCCGGAGGAGGGCTTGAAGGTGACCTCCGTGCCGCTCCGCTCCTCGGAGGGGCCGAGGATGGTCAGCGGCTGCACCGTCTCGCCATGCTCGAAGCGGACTAGGTGCTCGACCCCGTTGCGCCAGATCCGCACATGCATCCATTCGGACAGCGCGTTCACCACCGCCGCGCCGACGCCGTGCAGGCCGCCGGAGACCTTATAGGAGTTCTGGTTGAACTTGCCGCCGGCATGCAGCCGGGTGAGCACCACCTCGGCGGCGGAGATCCCCTCCTCCTCATGGATGTCGACCGGGATGCCGCGGCCGTCGTCGCGCACGGTGACGGAGCCGTCGCCGTTCAGCGTCACCTCCACCCGCGTGGCGAAGCCGGCCTGCGCCTCGTCGACGGCGTTGTCGATGATCTCGAAGGCCATGTGGTGCAGGCCCGACCCGTCATCGGTATCGCCGATATACATGCCGGGCCGCTTCCGCACGGCCTCGAGGCCCCGCAGGACGGTGATGGACGCGCTGTTATAATCGTCCCCATTGCGGTCAGGCGGGGACGGTTCGGCGCGCGCGGCTGCATCGCTCATGCCGGCGGCAAACTCCTCAGGATTTCGGGGACAGGAAACACGCCTCAATATAGGGATTCAGAGAGCGTCAGGCACGACAAAATCCATATCGGCAACGAGTTGCCCGGGGCTTGCCCCAGGGCTGGCGCGGAACGCCTCGGCCAGGCCGCGCAGCGGCGCGAAGATGCCGGCATCGGTGCCGGTGAGGAAGGCCTGGGCCGGCAGCTCGGCCAGGGCCGCGAAGAGCGCCTCGCGCCGCGTGGCGTCGAGATGCGCCGCCACCTCGTCGAGCAGCAGCAGCGGCGCGAAGCCGCGTGCGGCGGCGATCAGCCCGGCATGCGCCAGCACCACCGCGACCAGCAGCGCCTTCTGCTCGCCGGTGGAGCAGAGCGCCGCGGGCAGGTCCTTTGGCGCATGGGTGAAGACCAAGTCGGCCCGATGCGGCCCGATCAAGGTCGCCCCGGCCGCCGCGTCGCGCCCGCGGCTGGCCGCCCAATCGGCCCGCAGCCGCTCCTCCACCGCCAGTGCCGGCGCCTCGGCCAGCGCCGCGGCGACCGGGCATTGCAGCGTCAGCCGGGCCGAGGGGAAGGCGCCGGTCACCCCCTCGGCCATCAGGGCGTTGAGGCGAGCCACCAGCCCGCGCCGGGCGGCGGCGAGGGCGGCGCCGTGCCGGGCCATGGCATCCTCCAGCCCGGCCAGCCAGGCGGCGTCGGCCCGCATCCCCTCGCGCCGCTCCTGCGCCAGCAGGCGGTTGCGCTGCGCCATGGCCTGGTCATAGGCCGCGACCTCGCGCGCATGGTGCGGCTCCAGCGCCCAGACCAGCCGGTCGAGGAAGCGGCGCCGGTCGCCCGCCCCGTCCTGGAACAGCCGGTCCATCTGCGGCGTCAGCCAGACCGCGGCCACCCGCTCGGCCAGCAGGGACTGGGCACGCACCGGGGCGCCGTCGAGGCGGAGGATGCGGCGCTCCGGCGGTCCGTCCTCGGGCGTACCGGTGCCGAGGTCGAATTCCTGGCCGAAGGGGTCGCGGAAGCGGCCGGCTGCGGCCCAGGGCAGCGCTACCCCGCCCGTTGCCCCACCCACTTGGCGGCCGAGCTCGGCGGTCCGTGCCCCGCGCAGCCCGCGGCCGGGCCCGAGCAGGCTGATCGCCTCAAGCAGGTTGGTCTTGCCCGCGCCGTTCGGGCCGGTCACCAGGACGATCCGGCCGCTGAACGGGACGGTGAGCGACGGCCAGCTGCGGAAGTCCTGCAGCATCAGCCGGGTGAGGAGCAAAGCGGACGCCGGCGCCATCAGCGCACCGCGCCCGGGACGACCTCAGCCCTCCTCGTCGCGGTCGTTCTCGACCTCGAGCTCGTCGCCGATCGCTTCCGCATCGTCCTCGAGCTCCTCGGCGTCCTCGACCGCCTCGTCGCCCTCGACATCCTCGAGCTCCACCTCGTCGCCATCCGCCTCCGGCGCGACGGCACGCTTCTTCAGCTTGTCCTCGGCCGGCAGCGACCCGGCGGTGCGGCGCAGGCGCGGCTGCTCCGCCGGCTGCTCGGTGCCGCATTTCGGGCAGACCGCCGGCGCCCGCATGAGATCGTAGAATTTCGTGCTGCAGGCAACGCAGACACGCTTGAGGCCCAGTTCGGGCTTGGCCATGGGGGAGACGCCTCGCAGCTCGGGCCATCCGCCGGCGGCGCCCGGCCGGGGACCGGGACCGTGGGAACGGCGCGACCATCCGCGGCGCCCCGGCCGGGGCGGGCTGCGGACGGCCAAAAAAGGGTCTGGCGCATTGCCACGCGCCACCGCCCATGTCAAACGCGCCGCATGGCTCAGTCCGACGCCCTGCAACCCCTGCGCGCCGCGGCGCCGGGCCGTGGCCTCGCCGGCCGCCACGCCGTCCCCGGCGACAAGTCGATCAGCCACCGCGCCCTGATGTTCGGCGCGCTGGCCGTCGGCACCACCGAGATCACCGGCCTGCTCGAGGGCGAGGACGTGCTGCGCACCGCCGGCGCCATGCGCGCCCTCGGGGCCGAAGTGGAGCAGCGGGGCCCCGGCGCCTGGCGGGTCGCCGGCCGCGGCGTCGGCGGCTTGGCCGAGCCGGCGGATGTGCTCGACATGGGCAATTCCGGCACCGCCGCCCGGCTGCTCTGCGGGCTGCTGGCCGGCCATCCCATCTTCGCGGTCATGACCGGCGACGCCTCGCTTCGGAAGCGGCCGATGCGCCGCGTCACCGAGCCGCTCGCCGCGAGCGGCGCCCGCTTCTGGTCCCGTGAGGGCGGCCGGCTGCCGCTGGCGGTGCAGGGGGCGGTGGATGCGCTGCCGCTCGACTACACCCTGCCCGTCGCCTCGGCCCAGGTGAAATCGGCCTGCCTGCTGGCCGGGCTCTGCGCCCGCGGCACCACGCGGGTGATCGAGCCGGAGCGGACCCGCGACCACACCGAGAACATGCTGCGGCATTTCGGCGCCACGGTGCGGGTGGAGGACCTGCCGGAGGGCCGGCTGATCGAGCTGGAGGGCCAGCCGGAGCTCATGGCGGCGCCGATCCTGGTGCCGGGCGATCCCTCCTCCGCCGCCTTCCTGCTGGTGGCGGCGCTGCTGGTGCCGGGCTCGCGCGTCACGGTGGAGAATGTCGGGCTGAACCCGCTCCGCACCGGCCTGCTCACCACGCTGCGCGAGATGGGCGCACGGCTCACGGTGGAGAATGCCCGCATCGCCGGCGGCGAGCCGGTGGGCGACGTCACCGCCGAACACGGGCCGCTGCGCGCGGTGGAGGTGCCGCCGGGCCGGGCGCCCGCGATGATCGACGAGTACCCGGTGCTCGCCGTCGCCGGCGCGGCGGCGGAGGGGGAGACGCGGATGCGCGGCCTCGCCGAGCTGCGGGTGAAGGAGAGCGACCGGCTGGCGGCGACCGCGGCGCTGCTGGCGGCGAATGGCGTCGCGGCGCGGATCGAGGGCGACGACCTGCTGGTGCAGGGCACCGGCGGCGCCATCCCGGGTGGCGGCCTCGTCGCCACCCATATGGACCACCGCCTGGCGATGAGCGCCCTGGTCATGGGCCTCGCCGCCCGCCACCCGGTCGCGGTCGACGATGCCGCCTTCATCGAGACCAGTTTCCCGGGCTTCGCCGCGCTGGTGAACCGGGCGGCCGGCGGGCCGGCGATCGGGCCGGCATGAACCGGGGCTTGGCGGGGCTGGTGATCGCCGTGGACGGGCCGGCCGCAGCGGGGAAGGGGACGCTGGCGCGCCGCCTCGCCGCCGCGCTCGGCCTGGCCTATCTCGATACCGGCCTGCTCTACCGGGCGGTCGGCCGCCGCCTGCTGGATCTCGGCGCCGATCCGCGGGAGGCCGCGGCGGCCGAGGCCGCGGCGCGGGCGCTGGCGCCGGCCGATCTGGACCGCGGCGACCTGCGCGGCCCGGAGGCCGACCGGGCGGCCAGCGCCGTCGCCGCCATCCCCGGCGTGCGCGCCGTGCTGCTCGACTGGCAGCGCGACTTCGGCCGCCGCAACGGCGCCGTGCTGGACGGGCGCGACATCGGCACCGTCGTCTTCCCCGAGGCGCCGGTGAAGCTCTTCGTCACCGCGAGCGTCGAGGAGCGGGCGCGCCGGCGCTGGCTGGAGCTGCAGGGGCGCGGCGTCGCCGCCGATCCGGCCGCGGTCGAGGCCGAGCTGCGCGAGCGCGACGCCCGCGATGCCGGCCGCGCCGTGGCGCCGCTCCGGCCGGCCGCGGATGCCCGGCTGCTCGACACCACGGCGCTGGATGCCGAGGCCGCCTTCGCCGCCGCGCTAACCCTGGTCCGGGAACGCCTGGGCGAACTCCCGCCTGATGCCTAGACCATGATCCGTTCACTTTGGCTCACGGATCATGGTCCAGGTCCTTGTTTGATCGCGTGAGTCTCGCCTTCGGTGAGGCCACCTCAGGCGAGCACGCTCCAGCCCTGCGGGCGATACCGCACGATTCCACTTGACGCCCATTCCACAAGGGCTTAGCCACACCATCCAACCGCGTGCCTAGGGGGGCCGCGGTGTTCGTGTTCCGAGGAGCTGGCCTGCCAGCATCCCTCGCTAGACGGACCGGTAACGGGCGGGCCGATACGCCGCCCCTGCACACGGGTCTGCCGCGCCATCGCCGCTCCCCAACGGGGAGGGCTGGCCCCGGGCCAAGCCGTGTCCGTCAGTCTCCGGCACCGATCCGGGACCATGGCGGGGGCGCAGGGCGCTTGCCTGCATTCCGCAGGCTTCCCAGGAACACACCGCTACATGGCAACTGCCACCAGCCTCGCTCATCAGGATGCGGGGTCCGAGGACTTCGCCGCACTGCTCGATGCCACGCTCGGCGCCGATACCGGCTTCGCCGGCTCGGTCGTTTCCGGCCGCGTGCTGCGCATCGATGACGACTACGCCATCGTGGATGTGGGGCTGAAGAGCGAGGGGCGCGTGCCCCTCAAGGAATTCGCGCCGCAGGGCCAGAAGCCCGAGGTGCAGCCCGGCGACGTCGTCGAGCTCTTCGTCGAGCGCTACGAGGACCGGGACGGCTCCATCGTCCTGTCGCGCGAGAAGGCGCGGCGCGAGGAGGCCTGGACCAATCTCGAGAAGGCCTATCAGGCGCAGCAGCGCGTCAACGGCGTGATCTTCGGTCGCGTCAAGGGCGGCTTCACCGTCGATCTCGGTGGCGCCGTGGCCTTCCTTCCCGGCAGCCAGGTGGACATCCGCCCGGTGCGCGACGTCGGCCCGCTGATGGGCTCGCCGCAGCCCTTCCAGATCCTCAAGATGGACCGCGCCCGCGGCAACATCGTGGTCAGCCGCCGCGCGGTGCTGGAGGAGACGCGCGCCGAGCAGCGCAGCGAGCTCATCCAGGGCCTGAAGGAGGGCATGGTCCTCGACGGCGTGGTGAAGAACATCACCGACTACGGCGCCTTCGTGGACCTGGGCGGCGTGGACGGGCTGCTGCACGTCACCGACATCGCCTGGCGCCGCATCAACCACCCGTCCGAGGCGCTGACCATCGGCCAGCCGGTGAAGGTGCAGGTCATCCGCTTCAACAGCGAGACCCAGCGCATCAGCCTCGGCATGAAGCAGCTGATGGCCGATCCGTGGGACGGCGTCGCCCTGAAGTACCCGGTGGGCGCGAAGTTCTCCGGTCGCGTCACCAACATCACTGACTACGGCGCCTTCGTGGAGCTGGAGCCGGGGGTCGAGGGTCTGGTCCATGTCTCCGAGATGAGCTGGACCAAGAAGAACGTCCATCCGGGCAAGATCGTCGCCACCTCGCAGGAGGTCGACGTCATGATCCTCGACGTGGACGAGCCGAAGCGCCGCATCTCGCTCGGCCTGAAGCAGGCCCAGGGCAATCCGTGGGACCTGTTCCTCGAGGCGCACCCGCCGGGCTCCGAGGTCGAGGGCGAGATCCGCAACATCACCGAGTTCGGCCTCTTCATCGGCATCGGCCCGGATATCGACGGCATGGTCCACATGTCCGACATCTCCTGGGACGAGGCCGGCGAGCAGGCGATGTCGCATTACAACAAGGGCGACATCGTCAAGGCGAAGGTGCTCGACGTCGATGTCGAGAAGGAGCGCATCTCGCTCGGCATCAAGCAGCTCCAGGCCGACCCGGCCGCCGAGGTGCTGGACAAGGTGCGCAAGGGCGACGTCGTCACCTGCATCGTCACCCAGGTGCAGGCCAACGGCATCGAGGTGAAGGTCGAGGACGTGCTGACCGGCTTCATCCGCCGCGCCGAGCTCGCGCGTGACCGTGGCGACCAGCGCCCCGACAAGTTCGCTGTCGGCGAGAAGGTCGATGCCAAGGTCGTCGCCGTGGACCGCGCCGCCCGCCGCCTCTCTCTGACCATCAAGGGCAAGGAGATCGAGGAGGAGCGCGAGGCGATGAAGGAGTATGGCTCCACCGACAGCGGCGCCTCCCTCGGCGACATCCTCGGCGCGGCGATCCGCCGCCGCCGCGAGATGGCCGGCGAGGAGTAAGCCGACCGATCCCCATGGCGCTCCGGCGCCATGGGCCGGACATGCGAAGGGCGGCTGCCGCGGCATTGCGACAGCCGCCCTTTTTATGGGCCGTCCTTCGGGACGCCGCCGGGACGGTGGCGGGATTGCCACCATCCCGCCAGGCTCACTGCGCCGGGGCGCCGACGCCGCTGCCACGGGTGATGCCGGCGGCGCCGGGGTTGACCGCGATCGGCGCGCCCGCGCCGGTGCCGCCGGCGCCCCCTGTCGTCGACCGCTCGATGCCTGCCGCGCCCGGGTTGACATTGGTCACCGTCGGATTCTGCATGCCGCGGCTCGGATCCGCCTGCATGTTCCGGAGCTGCTGCTGGCGCAGCAGGGATTCGGTCGTGCCCGTCGGCTGGCTGCTCAACGGACCGCTGGTCTTGCTCGGCTCGCAGGCCGCAAGGGCCAGGGAGGCGAGCAGCAGCCCCCCGAGAACGCGCGTGCGATGCATGGACGATTTCCTCTCCAAGGTAAGCACGGCCCCATAGGGGACGGTGCCGGAATGCCCGGTCAATCTTATTGCGACATTGCCCTCCGGCGTGGCGGCCACGCTGTGGCGCGGACACCACGGTAGGGCGTGCGGATGGGATGAATTGCGGGGGAAGATGCCTGCGCAGCGGGGCGAGTCTGCGGTAGGAGCCGATGGCCGCAAGGCGGACCCCCGTCCGGAGCACAGCATGGCCCTCGAGACCGACCTCCTCATCGATCGCCGGCGGCTGAAGCGGCGCCTCGCCCTGTGGCGGGCTGGCGCCGTGCTGCTCCTGCTGGCCGGCATACTGGCCTTTTTCATCGACCGGACGCGGCCGCTCTTCAACCGCGACCATGTCGTCCGCCTGCCGATCGAGGGCATCATCACCGATGACCGCCGCCTGGCCGAGGCGCTCGACCGCCTGGGCAAGGACAGCGCGGCGAAGGCGGTGATCGTCTCGATCGACAGCCCCGGCGGCAGCGTCGGCGGCGGCGAGATGCTGCACGACGCCCTGCTGCGCCTGCGCGAGACGCGGCCCGTGGTCGCCGTGATGCGCGGCACCGCCGCCTCGGCCGGCTACATGACCGCCGTCGCCGCCGAGCGGATCTTCGCCCGGGAATCGACCATCACCGGCTCGATCGGCGTGCTGCTGCAGACCTTCGACGGCTCGGAATTGCTGGCCCGGCTCGGGGTGCGGACGGAGGCCATCACCTCCGGCCCGCTGAAGGACCAGCCGAGCCCGCTGCATCCGCTCTCGAGCGACGGGCGGGCGGCGCTGCAGGGCGTGGTCAGCGATATGTACGAGCAGTTCCTGGCCATGGTCGTCGCCGGCCGCAAGCTGCCGGAAGAGCGCGTGCGGCCGCTCGCCGATGGACGCGTGCTGTCCGGCCGGCAGGCCCTCGCCGCCGGGCTGGTGGACGCGATCGGCGGCGAGCGGGAGGCGCGGGCCTGGCTGGCGGCCGAGAAGGGCGTGCCGGAGAATTTGCCGGCGCGCGACCTGCAGCCGCGCAGCACGGCCGAGCGGCTGCTGCGGGCGGCCTGGAGTGGTGCGGTGAAAATCGTGGTTTCAGAATGGCTTGGCGTTGACGGGCCGGCGCCGCTCTGGCAGGTTTTCCGCTGATCCCGGCCATGCCGGGCTCGGGCACCTTGCGGGACTGGCAGCAATGACCAAGAGCGAGCTGATCGCGCATCTGGCCGCGGAGAACCCGCATCTCCGCCAGCCGGATATCGAACTGATCGTGGCGACGATCTTCGACGAGATCACCACGGCCCTGGCGCGGGGGGATCGCGTCGAGCTCCGCGGCTTCGGCGCCTTCTCGGCCAAGAAGCGCGATGCCCGCACCGGCCGCAACCCGCGCACCGGCGCCGCCGTGCCGGTGGCCGGCAAGGCCGTGCCCTATTTCAAGCCCGGCAAGGAGCTGCGCGAGCGGGTGAACGGCGGCGAGCCGCAGGCCGCGGCGCGGGCGAAGGTCGAGGCCTGAGGCCTTCCCCCCGGTCTCCATCCCGGCGGCGTGCCGGGTTTCCTGCCCCCCGGCTCCTACCCCCGAACGTCCTGACCGCAGAGCAATCCTGCCGCCCGCTCCCGCATCCTCGCATGCTAGCGCGGCCCGGAGGGGCGCAGGCATGACGGACATGGCATCCCGACGGCGCAATCTCCTCGGGGCCGCCGCGCTGGGCGCGGGCGGCCATGGCAAGCCCGGCCAGGACGGCTCATGCCGGCGGCGTGATGATCCTGAAGCCCAGCGGGATGCGGAAGCTGCACTGGAACGTCAACGCCAGTGAGTGGCACTACGACCTGCGCGGCCGGGGCCAGGTGGCGGAGTTCGGCCCTGACGACGTCGCCTGCATCCCGATGGGCTTCGGCCATGCCATCCGCGACACCGGCCGCGAGGATCTCGAGATCGTCCAGACCTGGGGCAACGGCAAGTTCGAGGAGATCGACCTCGACCGCTGGATCGCCTCGAACCCGCGCTACCTGCTGCGGAACAACATCGCCGGGGCCTCCGACGCCACCATCGGCAAGCTGAAGCAGGGCTGAGCACCGCCGCGGCCCTTGCCGAGGGAACGGGACGGGCCGCCGATGCCGCGATGGCTGCCCCCCGCGGGCGGCCATTCCCATGCAGCGCCCCGGGTTGTAGGCATGCCGTCCGATCCCCGTCCCACGGAAGGCCCCGATGCGCTGGATCCTCCTGCTTCCGCTGCTCATCCTGCTGGTGCTGTTCGGCCTGTCGAACCGCGAGGAGGTCGCGCTGCGCCTCTGGCCCTTCGACCTCGCCTGGGTGACGCCCCTCTCGGTCGCGGTCCTGCTGATCGGCGCCGTCTGCTTCCTCTTCGGCGCCCTCGTCGCCTGGATGGCCAGCCTGCCGCATCGCCGCCGCGCCCGGCGCATGGAGGATGCGGCGCGGGCGATGGAGGCGGAACTCGCCGATTTCCGTGCCGCCGCCGCCCGGCAGGTCGGCCCGGTGCCCCCGAGCGGCGGTTCCAGCCTGGTCGCGCTGCAGCGGCCGGCGGCCTGACGGGCGCGCCGATGCTCGCCCGTCCTGCCAGCCCCGCGGCGCGGCTGATCCCGGCGATCGACACCGCCGATCCGGCCCGCGCCGCCGCCCTGGCCGCGGCGCTGGCGCCCTGCTGCGGTGCCCTGAAACTCGGCCTCGAGCTCTTCGCGGCCGAGGGGCCGTCGGCGGTGCGGGCCGTGGCGCCGGAGGCTTCGGTCTTTCTCGACCTCAAGCTGCACGACATCCCGAACACGGTCGCGGGCGCGGTGCGGTCCCTGCTGCCGCTGCGCCCGGCCATGTTGACCCTGCATGCCGGCGGCGGGCCGGCGATGCTGGCGGCCGCCCGCGAGGCGGCGGAGAAGGCCGGGCCCGCGCGGCCGATCCTGCTGGCGGTGACGGTGCTCACCAGCCTCGATGCCGCATCCCTGGCGATGACGGGCGTCGCCGGCGGCCCGGTGCAGCAGGTGCTGCGGCTGGCCCGCCTCGCCCTGGAGGCGGGGGCGGATGGGCTGGTCTGCTCGCCGCGCGAGGTGGCGCCGATCCGCGACGCCTTCGGCACCCTGCCGCTGCTGGTGGTGCCGGGCGTGCGGCCGGAGGGCAGCGCCGCCGGCGACCAGGCGCGCACCGCGACCCCGGCCGAGGCGGTCGCCGCCGGGGCCGACTGGATCGTGGTCGGCCGGCCGATCACCGGGGCGGCCGACCCGGCGGCGGCGGCGCGGGCGATCGCCGCCAGCCTCGCGCCCGGTCTCGCCCCATGACGCTGGTGAAGATCTGCGGGGTGAAGGACGCGGCCGGCTTCGATGCCGCCCTCGCCGCCGGCGCGGATATGATCGGCTTCGTCTTCTACCCGCCCTCGCCGCGGGCCGTGGCGCCGGAGGCGGCGGCGGCGCTCTCCCGCCGGGCCGAGGGCGGGCCGCTGCGCGTCGGGCTGTTCGTCGATCCGGAGGATGCGCTGCTCGCGGCGGTGCTGGCCGCCCTGCCGCTCGACCTCATCCAGCTTCATGGCGAGGAGAGCCCGGACCGGGCCGCCGCCATCCGGGCCCGCTTCGGCCGGCCGGTGATGAAGGCGCTCGGCATCGCTGCCCCGGCCGACCTGGCGCGGCTGGCCGACTACGCCCCGGCCGTGGACCGCTTCCTGCTCGATGCCAAGCCGCCGCCCGGGGCCAGCCTGCCGGGCGGCAATGCCGCCGCCTTCGACTGGCGGCTCGTGGTGGGGCAGCCCATCCCGCGGCCCTGGCTGCTCGCCGGCGGGCTGACGCCGGAGACGGTGGCGGAGGCGCTCCGCCAGTCCGGCGCGCCGGGCGTCGATGTCTCCTCCGGCGTGGAACGCGCCCGGGGGGTCAAGGACCCGGCGCTGATCGCCCGGTTCGTCGCCGCGGCGCGGCGCGGAGGGGATGACGCGGCGCGGCGCGGCTAGGGCGATGGCCGCCACCCCGGGTTCCGTCAGGGGGGCCATGGCGCTATGAGGCGCGAGGGATGCGGGATCCCCGGGGAACGCACGTGAACAAGCCTCTGCCCAACACCTTCCGCCAGAGCCCTGACAGCCGCGGCCGCTTCGGCCCCTTCGGCGGCCGCTTCGTCGCCGAGACGCTGATGCCGCTCGTCCTCGAGGTCGAGCAGGCCTATGAGTCGGCGAAGCGCGACCCCGCCTTCGACGCGGAATGGCGGCACCTGCTGACGCATTACGTCGGCCGCCCGAGCCCACTCTGGCACGCCGCCCGGCTGACCGAGCACCTGCGCCAGGCGGCGGAGCCGGTGAGGGGTGCCCGGGTCTACTTCAAGCGCGAGGAGCTGAACCACACCGGCGCGCACAAGATCAACGCCGTGCTCGGCCAGATCCTGCTGGCGAAGCGCATGGGCAAGACCCGCATCATCGCCGAGACCGGCGCCGGCCAGCACGGCGTGGCGACGGCGACGGCCTGCGCGCTGTTCAACCTGCCCTGCACCGTCTTCATGGGCGCGACCGATGTCGAGCGGCAGCAGCCCAACGTCTTCCGCATGAAGCTGCTCGGCGCCGAGGTGGTGCCCGTCACCTCCGGCGCGGCGACGCTCAAGGATGCGATGAACGAGGCGCTGCGCCACTGGGTCGCGCATGTGCACGACACCTATTACTGCATCGGCACCGTCGCCGGCCCGCATCCCTATCCGGCCATGGTGCGCGACTTCCAGAACGTGATCGGCGTCGAGACGCGCGAGCAGATCCTCGCCGCCGAGGGGCGGCTGCCGGATGCGCTGGTCTGCGCCGTCGGCGGCGGCTCCTCCGCCATGGGGCTGTTCCATCCCTTCCTCGACGATGCCTCGGTGGCGATGTACGGCGTGGAAGCGGCGGGGCGCGGCGTCGATACCGAGGAGCATGCCGCCTCGCTCACCCGCGGCCGGCCGGGCGTGCTGCACGGCAACCGCACCTATCTGCTGCAGGATGGCGACGGGCAGATCCAGGAGGCGCATTCGATCAGCGCCGGCCTCGACTATCCCGGCATCGGGCCGGAGCATGCCTGGCTGCATGAGACCGGCCGGGTGCACTACGTGACCGCGACCGATACCGAGGCGCTGGAGGCTTTCCAGCTCTGCTCCCGGCTGGAGGGCATCATCCCGGCGCTCGAATCCGCGCATGGGCTGGCCGAGGTGATCAAGCGGGCGCCGACCATGCCGCGGGACAGCCTCATCGTGCTCAACCTCAGCGGCCGCGGCGACAAGGACATCTTCACCGTGGCGCATCATCTGGGCGTGCAGCTGTGAGCCGCATCGCCGATCGCTTCGCGGCGCTGAAGCGCGAGGGCCGAGGCGCCCTCGTCACCTACCTGCAGGCCTACGACCCCGATCCGGCCACCTCGCTCGCGCTGCTGCGCGGCCTGCCCGGCGCCGGCGCCGATGTCGTCGAGATCGGCGTGCCCTTCACCGACCCGATGGCAGACGGCCCCTCGATCCAGCGGGCGGCGCTGCGGGCGCTGAAGGCGGGCGGGACGCTGTCGCGGGTGCTCGCCATGGTGCGCGACTTCCGCCGCAGCAACGAGGCGACGCCGGTGGTGCTGATGGGCTACTACAACCCCATCCTCGCCTACGGGATCGAGCGCTTCTGCACCGATGCCGCCGGCTCGGGCGTCGATGGCCTCATCATCGTCGACGTCCCGCCGGAGGAGGCGGACGAGGTGGAGCCGCAGGCGAAGGCGCATGGCCTCGACCTGATCCGCCTGGTGGCGCCGACCACCGACGAGGCGCGGCTGCCGCGCGTCCTCGCCGCCACCTCGGGCTTCGTCTACTACGTCTCCATCGCCGGCATCACCGGAACGCGGAGCGCCAGCAGCGCCAGCCTCGCCGAGGCGATCCCGCGCATCCGCCGGCATACTGACCTGCCGGTCTGCATCGGCTTCGGCATCCGCACGCCGCAGCAGGCCGCCGAGGCGGCGCGGCTGGCCGATGGCGCGGTGGTCGGCACGGCGCTGGTCGATACGCTGGCCGCCTCGCTCGATGAGCAGGGGCGGGCGCGGCCGGAGACGGTGCGCCAGGTGCTCGACCAGGTGCGCGGCCTGGCCGAGGCGATCCGCGGCGAGGGTTGAGGCGCCGGATGGCCATGAGGACCCGATGAACTGGATCAGCGAATGGGCGCTGCCGAAGATCAAGACGCTCTTCGGCGCGCCGCGCGAGGTGCCGGAGAATCTCTGGCACAAATGCCCGGCCTGCGAGCAGATGATCTTCCACCGGGACCTCGAGCGGAACCTGCATGTCTGCCCGCACTGCGCGCACCATCTGCGCATCGGCGCCCGGCAGCGGCTGGACTACACGCTGGATGAGGGCTGGCAGCGGATCGAGCTGCCGAAGGCGCCGGCCGACCCGCTGCGCTTCCGCGACCAGCGCCGCTACGGCGACCGGCTGCGCGAGGCCCAGGCCAAGGGCGGCCAGGAGGATGCGGTGGTGGTGGCGCACGGCGCCATCGAGGGCAACCGCGTGGTCGTCGCCGCCTTCGAGTTCAGCTTCATGGGCGGCTCCATGGGCGCCGGGGTGGGAGAGGCGATCGTCACCGCCGCCCGTCTCGCCGTGCTGCAGGACAGCCCGCTGATCGTCTTCACCGCCTCCGGCGGCGCCCGCATGCAGGAAGGCGCGATCAGCCTGATGCAGATGCCGCGCACCGTCATCGCCACCCGCATGGTGAAGGAGGCGGGGCTGCCCTTCATCGTCGTCCTCGCCGACCCCACCACGGGCGGCGTCACGGCGAGCTTCGCCATGCTCGGCGACATCCAGATCGCCGAGCCCGGCGCCCTGATCGGCTTCGCCGGCGCCCGCGTCATCGAGCAGACGGTACGCGAGAAGCTGCCCGAGGGCTTCCAGCGCGCCGAATACCTGCTCGAGCACGGCATCCTCGACATGGTGGTGCCGCGCGCCGAGATGCGCCCGATGCTGGCCCGGCTGATCGGCCTGCTGCGGCTGCCGGAGCGGTTGAGCGGGGAAGACGCCGCCCCGCCGCCCGTGCCGGCCCCCGCGGAGCCGGAGGGGGCCGGGCCGGCGCCGTGACCGCCGCGGGCGACGGCGGCTGGGGCTCGAACGCCGGCCGGTTCGAGGCGATCATCGATCGCCTGCACGGGTTGCATCCGAAGCTGATCGATCTCAGCCTCGGGCGGATCCAGCGCCTGCTCGCCGCGCTCGGCCATCCCGAGCGGGCCCTGCCGCCGGTGATCCATGTGGCGGGGACCAACGGCAAGGGCTCGACCTGCGCCTTTCTCCGCGCCATCGCCGAGGCGGCGGGGCAGCGGGTGCATGTCTACACCTCGCCGCATCTCGTGCGCTTCCACGAGCGCATCCGCCTGGCCGGCGCGTTGGTCGGGGAGGCGGCGCTGGCCGCCGCGCTCGAGGAGGTGGAGGCGTGCAATGCCGGCGCGCCGATCACCGTCTTCGAGGTGATCACCGCGACCGCCCTGCTGCTGTTCAGCCGCGTCCCCGCCGACCTGCTGGTGCTCGAGGTCGGGCTCGGCGGCCGGTTCGACGCGACCAACGTGATCGACCGCCCCGCCGCCACCGCCGTCACCAGCATCTCCATGGACCATATGGAATTCCTCGGCGACCGCCTGACGGGCATCGCCGCCGAGAAGGCCGGCATCATAAAGCCGGGCCGGCCCTGCGCGACCGGGGCGCAGGTGCCGGAGGTGCAGGCGGTGCTCGCCGCCGAGGCGGCGGCGGTCGGCGCGCCGCTGCTGGCCCGCGACCGCGACTGGCAAATCACGGAGCGGGAGGGCGGGCTGCGCTACGCCGATGCCGCCGGGACGCTCGACCTGCCGCCGCCCGGGCTGCTCGGCGCGCATCAGGCCGACAATGCCGGCATCGCCATCGCCGCCCTGCGCGCCTGGGCGCCGTCCTGGCTGACCGATGCCGCCATCGGTGCGGGCATCGCGGCGGCAGAATGGCCGGCACGGCTGCAGCGCCTTCGCGGCGCGCTGGCGCAGAGCCTGCCCGCGGACTGGGAACTCTGGCTGGATGGCGGCCACAATGCCGGGGGCGGGGCCGCCCTGGCGCAGCAGATGGCGCGCTGGGCCGACCGGCCGCTGCACCTCCTCGTCGGGATGAAGGGCAGCAAGGCGGTGGAGGAGTTCCTGCAGTCGTTGCTGCCGCATGCGACGACGCTCTGGGCGGTGGCGGAGCCGGGGCAGCACCAGGCGGTGCCGGTCGAGCGCATCCTCGCCGCGAGCGGCGGCCGCGCCCAGGTGGGACCGCGGGTGGCGGAGGCGCTCGCCGCCCTGCCGCGCCAGGCCGGCCCGGCGCGGGTGCTGATCTGCGGCAGCCTCTATCTCGCGGGCGAGGTGCTGAAGGCCGATGGCGAAGCGCCGCCTGCAGCCAGCTCGGCATAACGGCGGGGTGATATTAAATTGACCGTAATGAATATTCGGCCGGCGCCTCTTCATCCCCGTGGATCGGAGGTGATCGATTGCAGAATTCTAACGAATGCCTGAAAATCCTATTCTTTTTCAGCAAAACCCGGGAGGCGGACCTCCTCGCCAGCCATGCCCTTCGGCCGTGATTCTGGCAGGGAAATCACCCTGAAGTGAAGATCGACCCACCTGTTCACGTCACTGATGTGGTTCGATCGGCAACCATCTGAAATTATTTCCTGGATCACATTCGCGCATATGGCTAAGCCGTGCTGTATTGCTTTCGGAATGGTTAGGCATGCGCAAGCTCGGCACCACGGCGGATGACACGCTTTCCGGCGGTCTCGGCACGGATTCGATCGAAGGCGGCGGCGGCATCGACCTGCTGACCTATGCCACATTGACCTCGGATTACGGCCTTACGGCCACGTTCCATGCTCCCGGCAGCGCAACCATCGTCAAGGCCGGCCCGGGCGGCACGGTGGTCGGGACGGACAGCGTCACCGGCATCGCCGCCATCCAGGGCGGCGCCGGCCGCGACCTGTTCGACTTCACTGCCGCCTATGGCACATCGACCACCGCTGCGGCGGTGACGGAGGTCGCCGGTGGCGCCGGGGACGACACGATCAAGGCAACCGGGCGCGGCGGGGTCGAGGCGGATTACAGCGGTGCCGCCGGCGCGGTCATCGTCAACCTGCAGACGCAGATCGATGCCGACGGCCATCAGATCGGCCAGGCGCTGGATGGCGACGGCGGCACCGACACGCTGGTCGACCTCCACCGCATCCGCGGCTCGAACCAGTCCGATCGCATCAGCGGCGGCGCCGGCAACGACACCATCACCGGCAGCCTCGGCAGCGACACGCTGGCCGGCGGCGCCGGCTCCGACACGCTCGACTATTCGCGCATGGTCGCCCCGGCGGGCACCACGGTCAGGATCACGCTGAACAAGGACGGCACCGGCACCGCCGAGAAGAGCGGCGGCGGCACCGACACCTTCAACGCCTTCCAGACGGTCAATGCCGGCACCGGCGCCGACCGGATCGAGATGGCCAAGGACGGCGCCAGCCTGCAGGTGGCGCGGGGCATGGATGGCGCGGACACCATCGACGGCGCGGATTCGGCGCTGAACCTCGTCGATTACGGGCTCGACGCTGCCGGCGTCTCGATCAACCTCGCTGCCGGGACGGCGCGCGACGGCTCGGGCGTCACCGATACGCTGCAGGAGGTGGTGCGGGTCCGCGGCTCGGACTTCGCCGACACCATCCAGGGCAGCAGCAAGAGCGAGATCTTCGACGCCAGCCTCGGCAATGACAGCTATGTCGGTGGTGGCGGCACTGACAGGCTGAGCTATTCCGGCCTCTCGGGCCGCAGCGTCGTCATCACGATGACCGCGGGCGGCACCGGCACGGCGGTCAAGAGCAATGGCGGCGGCACCGACAGCTTCTCCGGCATCGGCGCGCTGCAGGGAACGAGCGGCAACGACCGGATCATCGGCAGCGCCGGCGCCACCAGCCTGACGCTGCTGCGCGGCCTCGGTGGCGTCGACACCATCGACGGCGCCGGCAACGCGCTGAACGTCCTCGATTACAGCCAGAGCGCCGGCGGCGCCGCGGCCAACCTCGCCAACGGTACCGCCGCCGATGGCGCCGGCGCGTCCGACCGCCTGCTGAACGTCGTCGCGGTGCAGGGCTCGCGCCACGACGACACGATCATCGGCGGCACCGCGGCCACCCTCTTCTACGGCACCACTGGCAGCGACCGCTACACCGGGGCCAGTGCCGCCGACACGCTGAACTACTCGCGGACCGACGGCCTCAAGATCGTCGCCAGCTTCGACGCCGCCGGCACCGGCACCGCGGTCAAGGGCAATGCCGGGGCGGCCGGCACCGACAGCTTCACCGGCATCGATGCCCTGATCGGCGGCCGGGTGGCGGATGATCTCGGCGGCCATGCCGCCACGCTCGGCAGCACCCTCTTCATCGATGGCGGCAGCGGCAACGACACGATCCGCGGCTTCGGCCTCGATGAGAACGTCGCCGACTACTCGGCGCGGACGGCGGCGCTCACGGCGGTGCTCGGCGCCAGCGGCACGGCCTCGCTCGCCGGCGGCGAGGTCGACCGGCTGGTCGGGGTCGTGGCGATCCGCGGCACCGCGCAGGGCGACCGCGTCACCGGCAGCGCGGCGGATGAGCGCTTCATCGGCTCCGGCGGCAATGACACGGTCATCGGCGGCGGCGGCCACGATACGCTGGATTACGGCCAGGCGGGCCTCGCCTCGGGCATCGTCCTGGGCTGGACCGGCGCCGATGCGGGGACCGTCGCCAAGCCCGGCACCGGCAAGACCGACGCCTTCTCCGGGATCGACCACGTCATCGGCACCAGCTTCGCCGACAGCGTCACCGGCCATGCGGCGATCGCCCAGGCGACCTACGTGTTCGGCGGAGCGGGCAGCGATTCGATCGATGGCGGCGGCAGCAGCCTGCTTGTGGCCGACTACCGGGGCGGCGCGGCGATCCAGGCCGATCTCGGCGCCGGCACGGTGCTCGAAGCCTATGCCGCGCCGAGCGCCGACCGGCTGACGGGCATCGTCCAGCTGCGTGGCTCCGACCATGCCGATGCGATCGCCGGGACCGGCGCGGCGGAGACGCTCTGGGGCGGTGCCGGCGACGACACCATCGCCGGCGGCGGCGGCGCCGACAGCCTCGATGGCGGCGCGGGCAACGACCGCATCGTCCTCGGCGCGGGCAACGCGACCGTCGAGGGCGGGGGCGGGCACGACACCGTCGTCCTCGACGGCCTGGCCGCGGAGGCGAGCATCAGCCGCAACGCGGATGGCAGCTGGACGGTGGTCGGGCCGCACGGCACCGAGCTGCTGCGGAATGTCGAGGCAGTGCAGTTCACCGACAGCCTCGTGCAGCTCCGCGGCGTCGCCCACGACTTCGACGGCAACGGCAGGAGCGAGATCCTGTTCGAGGCCGAGAACCTGCCGGATGCGCCCGGCTACTGCGCCATGGCGCAGTGGCAGGTGAACGGCGCCGCCTATGAATCGGGCGGGACCTTCACCTATGTCGACCAGAGCTGGGCCGTCGTCCATACCGGCGACTTCAACGGCGACGGCAAGGCCGACCTGCTCTGGCACCAGGCGAACGGCACCGCCTCCATCTGGATGATGGACGGCACGGGCTATGTCGGCGGCGCGACCATCTACGCCCCGGCCGCCGGCACCACCTTCGACATCGCCGGCGTCAACGACTTCAATGGCGACGGCCGGTCGGACATCCTGTTCAGCAAGCAGGTCACCTGGCAGGGGCACGACTACGTCACCCTCTCGCTCTGGGAGATGGACGGCCTGGCTGGCATCGGCGGCGGCGTCGTCGCCACGGTCGATGCGAGCTGGTCGGTCGCCGGCACGGGCGATTTCGATGGCGACGGCCGCGCCGACATCCTGTGGCAGAATGCCGACAGCGCCGTCTCGGTCTGGCGCATGGACGGCACCCGGTATCTCGGCGGCGGCACCGTCGCGACGCCGGGCGCCGGCTGGTCGGTGGTCGGGACCGGCGACTTCGACGGTGACGGCCGCTCGGACATCCTGCTGCAGGACGGCACGGGCAAGGTCGAGGCCTGGCGCATGGATGGCACCACCATCCTCTCCGCCGCGACGCTCGATACCGAAAGCGCGGGCTGGCAGGTGGCGGCCATCGGCGACTACGACGGGAATGGCCGCGCCGACGTGCTGTGGCGGCAGGACCCGGTCGCCGGCCAGGGCCATACCGAGCTGCGGCTCTGGACCACGAACGGCCGGGCCGTCACCAGCGACGACCTGATCTCCTATGTCGGCAACGAGTGGATCGTGATCTGATCCAACCGCCACGGCGGAGATCGGCGGCGGCCTGAGGGCAGAGGCCGGGGCGGCGACGTCCCGGCCCTTCCGTCATGCGCACCCGCCCGACGGCCCGCTCCCCCGCGGATCAGCCGGGCGTCCCGCCGAACATCAGGTAGAGCCGGGCGGCCGGCGGCCAGGCGGCGACGATCTCGTCGCGGAACAGCCCGACGGCGAGGCCGAGCAGCAGCAGGAGCAGCAGGGAGCCGGCCCAGGCCAGGCGCAGCGCGGTATCGACCTCGGCCGGGGGCGGCTGGGCAAGCGGCGGTTCGATGGCCTTCGCCTGGCGCCGCAGCGCCGCCAGCAGCGGGGGCGTCGCCCGCTCGGCCCGCGTTTCGGCCGCCTCCTCCGTCTCGGCCGCCGGTGCCTCGGCTGCGAGCGGCTCGCCCATGCGCGATGCGGCCTCCGGCGGGGCGGGCGGCGGCGGCCCGGGCGGGGCCGGGAGCGGCCGGGGGCGCGCCTCGGGCGGTGGCGGCAGCGCCTCGGCCCCGGCCCCGGCCGGCGCCGCGGGCTCGACCCGCACCGGGGACTCGTCCAGCGCCGCGGGCTCGGCCGGCGCCGCGGGCTCGGCCGGCGCCGCGGGCTCGGCCGGCGCCGCAGGCTCGGACAGGATCGGCTCCGGGGCCACGCGCCAGGCATGGCCGCAAGTGCGGCAGCGCAGGCTGCGCCCGGGGCCGATCAGGTGATCGGGAACCTCGTAGGTGGCCTGGCAGGCCGGACAATGGATCCGCATCGCGGGCGCAATGTGCGGTTGCGTGTCGTCCACCGCAAGCATTGGTAACGGTACTTGGCGCTATGCCCTGCCATCGGCATTGTCCGCCGCATGGTGCGCTTCGCGGAAGTCGGGTTGCGGTATGGCGGGGCAGGGCCGGAGGTGCTGCGCGACCTGTCCTTCGTCCTGGAAGGTGGCAGCTTCCATTGGCTGCTCGGCGCCTCGGGCGCCGGCAAATCCTCCCTGCTGCGGCTGATGCAGCTCTCGGCCCGCCCGAGTCGCGGCGAGGTCGAGGTGCTCGGCGTCGCCCTGTCGGGCGCGCGCCGCTCGGCGCTGCCGGCGCTGCGGCGGCGGATCGGCGTGGTCTATCAGGATTTCCGCCTGCTGCCCTATTTGCCGGTCTTCGACAACGTCGCCCTGCCGCTGCGCGTGGCCGGCCGGGCGGAGCCGCAGGTGCGGGCCGATGTGACGGAGATGTTGCGCTGGGTCGGGCTGGCGGCGAAGGCCGGGTCGCATCCCGCCGCGCTCTCGGGCGGCGAGCAGCAGCGGGTGGCGATCGCGCGGGCCGTGGTGATGCGGCCGGCCCTGCTGGTGGCCGACGAGCCGACCGGCAACCTGGATGTCCCGCAGGCCCGCCGCGTGCTCTCGCTGCTGCACGAGATGCATCGGCTCGGCACCACGGTGGTGGTGGCGACGCATGCCGAGACGCTGATCGCGGAGTATCCGGCCCCGGCGCTGCGGCTGGCGGAGGGCCGGCTCGTCGCGCATGGCTGAGAATGCCCCGCGGGCCCGTCGCGCGGTGCCGCGGGCGAAGGGCGACGCGAGGGACGGCGCATGGGGCGGCTCTGGGGGCAACAAGAGCGGATGGATGCTGTAAGGGGGCGCATGGTCGGGGGGCGCGTGGCTGGGCGACGGATGGGGCCGGGAGGCGGGATCGGAAGGCGGAAGGCCGGGCAGCGACCGGTGGCCGGCGGCGCGCCGTGGTGAGGCTGCGCCGCGCGCGCGGCCGCGACCCGCTCGGCCTGCGCCGCGTCCTCTCCGACCGGCTGCTGCCGGCGCTGGTCGCGGCGATGGCGCTCCTCGCCGCCCTCACCCTGGCCGGGGCCCGCGGCGCCGGCGGCCTTGTCGCGCGCTGGGAGGGCGGCGCCGCCACGGCGCTCACCTTACAACTGCCGCAGGGCGCGGGCACCGAGCGGGCGCTGGCGGCGCTCGACGCCATGCCGGAGATCTCCGAGGCGCGGCCGGCCGATCCGGCGCGGCTGAAGGCGCTGCTGCGCCCCTGGCTCGGCGAGGTGCCGGCCATCCCGCTGCCGACCATCATCGAGCTCCGCCTCGCCCGGCTGCCGCCGGATGCCGCGGCGCTCGCCGCCCGCATCGCCGCCGCGGTGCCCGGCGCGACGGTGGAGGCGCATGGCGTCTGGGTCGCGCGGCTGCTCGCCCTGGCGCGCAGCCTCGAGGCCATCGCGCTCTCGGCGCTGCTGCTCGTCGCCGGCATCGCCACCGCCGTGGTGGCCGTCGCCGTCCGGGCCGGCATCGCGGCGCGGCGCGAGGCGATCGCCATCCTGCACGCGCTCGGGGCGACGGATGGCGACATCGCCGCCCGCTTCGCCCGCCGCGTCGCGCTGCTGGTCGGGCTTGGCGCGCTGGGCGGGACGCTGGTCGCGGCGCCGGTGCTGGCGGGCTTCGCCGATCTCGCGGCGCCGCTGCTCGGCGGCCGCGCCGGGTCCGGGCTGCTCGACCTGCCCTGGTCGGTGCTGCCCTGGGCGGATCTCGCCCTGCTGCCGCCGGCGGCTGCCCTGATCGGCTGGCTGACGGCGCAGCTCACCCTGCGGCGCTGGCTGCGGCGCCTGCCATGAGCATTCCGGCGAGTGCCCCGATGCGCGATGCCGACCCCGCCCTCCCGCCGCGTCGCGGGCTGCGGCGTCGGTTGCTGCGGCGCCGGCTGTTGCTGCTGCTCCTGCCGGTGCTGCCGCTGCTGCTGCTCGGCGCCGGCTTCGTCCGCTTCCTCTCGCTCGCCGCCGCCTGGCCGGAGACGCCGGAACGGCCGACCGACGGCATCGCGGTGCTGACCGGCGGCGCCGAGCGGGTGGAGACCGGGCTGCGCCTGCTGCGGGAGGGGCGCGGGCGGGTCCTGCTGGTCTCGGGCGTGCATCCGCGGGTCACGCTCGGCGACCTGGCGCGGCTCGCCGCCCTGCCGCCCGAGACGCTCGCGGACCGGGTGACGCTGGGGCGCGCGGCGACCACCACCCGCGGCAACGCAACGGAGATCGCGGCCTGGGCGCGGTCCGAGCATCTCGCCTCGCTTCGGATCGTCACTGCCGGCTATCACATGCCGCGCGCGCTGCTCGAACTGCGCCGCGCCCTGCCCGAGGTGGCGCTGCTGCCCTATCCGATGCTGCCGGCGCCGCTGCGCGAGGCCGGCGCGGCGGGGCGGCTGCACACCTGGTCGCTGCTCGGACGCGAATACCTGAAATACCTCGCCGTCCGGGCCGGCGTCACCGGGCCGGCGTCACGGCCCCTGGATGCTCGATCATGATCTGGCTGCGCTCCCTGCTGTTCAACATCGCCTTCTGGAGCGTGACGGTGGCGATGGGGCTGCTCGCCCTGCCGCTGCTGCTGGCGCCGCGGCGCTGGCTGGTGCCGCCGATGCGCTGGCACGCGCTGGCGGTGCTGGCGCTGCTCCGCTGGCTCTGCGGCATCCATCTGCGGGTGGAGGGGCGCGAGAACCTGCCGCGTGGCGGCCCGGCCCTCATCGCCGCCAAGCACCAGTCGGCCTTCGACACCTTCGTCTGGTTCGCCCTGCTGCCGGATGCGGTCTACGTGCTGAAGAAGGAGCTGCTCTGGCTCCCGGTCTATGGGTGGTATTCCTGGAAGACGCGGCAGATCGCGGTGGACCGGACGGCCGGGGCGAGCGCGCTGCGCCACCTGGTGAAGGCCGGGCGCGAGGCCGCCGAGGCGGGGCGGCAGGTGGTGATCTTCCCCGAGGGCACCCGCGCCGCCCTCGGCCAGCGGCGCCCGATCCAGCCGGGGATCGCGGCGCTGGCCAGCGCCACGGGCCTGCCGGTGGTGCCGGTCGCCACCGATAGCGGCCGGCACTGGGGCCGGCGCGCCTTCCGCAAGATGCCGGGGACCATCACCATCGCGGTGCGGCCGCCGATCCCGGCCGGGCGCCCGCGGGCAGCCCTGACCCGTGAATTGGCTTTCCTGATCGAGTTGGATCCGAATCAACCCCAGGCCGTGGTTCCTGTGGATAAGTCAGTGGAAAGTGCTGCGGCGACGCTTCGCCCTTGATTCTAATCAATAGTCGCAAGTCGCTGCAAAGGGCCGGTTTTCTGCAACCCAGCAGAACAATGGCGGGGGTTCTCCACAGTGGCCGATCACGGCAATGCACTGGAAAACAACGAAAATTCAGGGAAACCCATGCCGCGCCCAGGCATCCTTCCCAGGATTTCACAACCTGTTGGTGAAGCTCCAGGATGCTGCGCCGCGGCTTGTGGACAATCCGTTCGGCAGGCGCGGCGGACCGCCCTCACGGCCGGCCGTTGCGATCGAAACGACGCCTTTCGGCCGGGCCGGATGCGATCAGCCCGGCTCGGGCAGCCGCGGCGGCAGCAGGGCGGCGATCCGGTCCAGCCCGGCATCCCGCACGCCCATGGCCCGTAGATGCGAGAGCGTGTTCAGCAGGTAGTCGCGGTTGGCGCCCGCCTGGCCCATGCCGAGCGCGATGGCCCGCGCCGCCTCCTCAGCCGCCGGGCGGCAATACTGCGCCGTGCCGCGATCGACCACATAAGTGACGGCCCGCACCAAGCGGCCCGCATCGAGCAGCCGCACCGGCAGCAACCGGCGCCTATAGACGATCTCGTCGCCGATGTTCTCCCGCGCATCGAGGTAGTCGAGCACCGCCGCGGCCTCCGCCCCGGGCACGCGGAAGGCCGCGCCGCGGCAGGCGCCGCCGCGATCGAGGCCAAGGACTAGCCCCGGCGCCTCCGGCGAGCCGCGATAGTAGCGGCTCCAGATGCAGAAGCGGCGGTGGAAGCCCCGGAGCAGCGCCGGATGCATCGCGGCATGGGCGAAGCCGGGGCGCCAGATCAGCGAGCCATAGGCGAAGACGTAGAGATTGCCGTCGGGATCGAGCGGGGCGGTCGCGCTGGGCAGGCTGGGCATGCGGGTCCTGGAGCGTGATCGCTTGAAGGCGGTGTCACCGAAAAGCGGAATCATGCGATCGAACGATGACCTGGACCATGGGTCCAGGCTGGGCAACCCGGCGCGGTCAGGCGCCGACGAACGCCGCGACGCTCGCCGGAAGCGTGGCGAGGGCGTATATCGCTCTGCGAAATGTCCCTCAAGCCGTTCCTGTCCGATCGCCGGCCGCGGCGCTCTGGCAGCCTGCCGGCGCGCCTCCTGCGCGGCCTCCTCCGCGTCGCGCTGGTGCTGGCCCTGCTGCATGCCCTGGTCTGGCGCTGGGCGGTCGGCGAGCTCGAGACGCAGTTCGAGGCCTGGGCGGCGCAGCGGCGCAGCGAGGGCTGGCTGGTAACCTATGACGCGCCGGAGCGCGGCGGCTGGCCCTTCGCCGCGACC
Source organism: Roseicella sp. DB1501 (assembly GCF_013112485.1). GTDB lineage: Bacteria > Pseudomonadota > Alphaproteobacteria > Acetobacterales > Acetobacteraceae > Paracraurococcus. The sequence continues at coordinate 128,579 of NZ_JABFHG010000006.1, read as the reverse complement.
TTGTTCCTGCCCTGGACTCGGCTCGGCGGCGCCGAGGATCTCGTGCCCGGCGGCGTCGAGTGGCAGGCCGAGGGCGTGCGGCTGCGTCTCTCGCCGCTGCAGCCGCGTCGCCTGACGCTCGAGCTGCTCGGCTGGCAGCGGGTCTTCGGCGAGAGCTTCGACCTGCATGTCACGGCCGACCGGTTCACCGCGGAACTGCCGCTCGCGGCCGGGGACTCGCTGCGGGAACTGCCGCTCGCGGCCCGGCGGCTGCGGCTGCGCAGCCCGGCCGGCCTTGTCGAGGCGGAGCGGCTGGGGCTGCATCTCGACCTGCCGCCGGGCCCGGCCGGCGAGACCGGGGCGCGGCTCGGCCTCGCCGTCAGCGGCCTGCAATTGCCGCCGGGCCTGGGCCAGGCCACCGAGGTGCTCGGCCGCACGATGCAGGCGCTGCATCTCGACCTGGCGCTGAGCGGGCCCTTGCCGATGGCCGGCACCCTGGCGGCGCGAGCCGCGGCCTGGCGGGAGGCGGGCGGCGCGCTGGAGGCGCATGACCTCGCGCTGCGCTGGGGGCCGCTGACGGCGCAGGGCTCGGCGCGGCTCGGGCTCGACCGGGCCTTGCAGCCGAGGGGCGAGGCGGCGCTGCAGGTGACGGGGGCCGATGCCCTGCTGCGGGCGGCGGCGGGGGCCGGGCTGTTGACGCAGCAGGCGGCGCTGGCCGGGCAGGCCCTGATCGGCCTGCTGGGCCGCAGGCCGGCCGAGGGCGGGCCGCCGGTGCTCGACCTGCCTCTGGCATTGGAGGGGCGGGTCCTGAGCGCCGCCCGGCTGCGGCTCGGCGTGCTGCCGGAATGGCGCTGGCCCGGCCAGGCCGTGCCGGCGCGGAACTAGAGCGTGATCGCTTGAGGTGGACTCACCGAACGGCGTGAAACACGCGATCAAACAACGGCCTGGACCATGATCCGCGGACCTGTGTGAGCGGATCATGGTCCAGGCGCGGGCGACTCAGCCCTGCATGAGCTTGCGGGCATTCGCCCGGACCCGGCGATGCGCCGGGGCGAGCGCCGCCTCGATCACCGCCGGGGCGGCCGCGCCGGCGAGCGCGGCCTGGCCCGCCGCCATGGCGCCGGCCGCGAAGGCCTTCTGCTTCTCGAGCGCATAGGCGGCGAGCCGCGCCTGCGCCGCCGCCGGCTCGGTCCAGAGCCGCATGCTGCGCAGGGTGAAGACGAAGGCGGTCTGCCAGGCGAGGGTCGCGGTGGCGAAGGGATTGGCGACGGCGAAGGGATTCAAGGCCGGCATGCTCCGTCTGGACCAGCGGCGGCCGGGCCGGCCCAGGAGGCCTCGCGCGGAGGACCGGACCGTGCGGGGAAGCCGCGCAGGGCCCAGTATAGGCGCCGAGGCGGGGAGCGCGAGCGACATCGCGCCGGAGGCGTGCGCCAGGGGGCCATGCCACGGGCGCGTGGCTCGGTTCCTCCAGGGGGCGTGCGCCCAACAGGACCGTCGGTCCGCCGCGCTCGCGGGGAGCGCGGCGGACGGGATCGCGGTCAGAGCGCCTCGAGAACCGCCTCGGCCTTGCTGACCTCGAAGGCGCCCGGCGCCTCGACGCCGATATGCGCCACCTTGCCGTTCTTGGCGATCAGCGCGAAGCGCTGGCAACGGAGGCCGAGGCCGCGCGCCGTCAGGTCGAGCTCGAGGCCGAGCTTCCGGGTGAAGTCGGCGCTGCCATCGGCGATCATGACCACCTTGTCGGCGACGCCCTGGTCCTTGCCCCAGGCGCGCATGACGAAGGCGTCGTTCACCGCCATGCAGGCGACGACATCCGCGCCCTTGGCCTTCAGGGCCTGGTACTGCTCGACGAAGCCCGGCAGGTGCTTGGCCGAGCATGTGGGGGTGAAGGCGCCGGGCACGCCGAACAGCACGACGGTCTTGCCGCCGAACAGCTCGTCGGTGCCGATCTCCTTCGGGCCATCCGCCGTCGCCTCGGTGAGCCTGGCGGCGGGAATGTTGTCTCCGACCTGGATCGTCATGGGGTGGTCCCTCCCTGATGCTGGACCCGCTCCGGGTGTAACGGCTCCGGGCAGTGCTGTCACCGCGCTGCGTCGCGCTTGCGCCCCGGCCCCGGCGCGGCCATCTTTTCCCGCATGGTCAGACGTGCTCGTCCCAGATCGGAGTCCGGCGCCGCCTCCCTGAGAGACCATCGGGCGGGGTATCAGGAAGGGTATCTCGGCGGCCAGGTGCTGATCGCCATGCCCAGCATGCAGGATCCGCGCTTCGCCCGCTCCGTCATCTGCCTTTGTGCCCATTCGCCGGACGGTGCGATGGGCATCGTGCTGAACAAGCCGCTGGAGGGCCTTTCCTTCGACGAGCTGCTGAAGCAGCTCGGCCTGGAGCCGGTGCCGCCGCAGCGGCGCATCCGGCTCTTCCAGGGCGGCCCGGTCGAGGGCGGCCGCGGCTTCGTGCTGCACACGCTTGACTGGTCCAGCGACCAGTCCCTGCATGTGACGGAGGATCTGGCGCTGACCGCGAGCGTCGACATCCTCACGGCCATCGCCGGCGGCGGCGGGCCGCGCCAGGGGCTGCTCGCGCTCGGCTATGCCGGCTGGGGGCCGGGCCAGCTCGAGGAGGAGATCCAGGCCAATGCCTGGCTCTCCGTGCCGCCGGACGAGGAGCTGCTCTTCGGCACCGAGGGCGACCGCAAGTGGTTCCAGGCCCTGGCGAAGCTGAAGGTCGACCCGCTGCTCCTCTCGGGCGCCGCCGGCCACGCGTGATGCGCACGGACCTCCTGCGTGGCCGCAGGAAGGGTCCTCAGCCGCCAGCGCGGCGCACCAGCAGCAGCCCGAGCTGCGCCCCGAGCGCCCCGGCCAGCATCCAGGCACCGGTGGCGATGCCGGCGCCGCCCTCCGTCACCCCGGCGAGCACCGTCGCCAGCGCCCCGGCGCCCATCTGCAGGGCCCCGATCAGCCCCGAGGCGGTGCCGGCCAACATCGGCCGGACGCTGACCGCGGCGGCGATGGCGCTCGGCTGGGTCATGCCGTTGCCGAGCGCGACCAGCACCATGGGCAGGAAGAAGGCGAGCAGGCTCGGCGTCGCCAGCATCGGCAGGCCGAGTGCCACCAGCCCGCCGGCGGTGGTGACGAGCGAGCCGATCCGCAGCATCCGCGCCGTGCCGAGCCGCGACACCAGCCGGGCGGCGGTGAAGGTGCCGCTGCTCCAGCCGAGCGAGACCAGCATCATCGCCAGCGCGTAGGTGGTCGGCACATGGCCGAGCCCCTGCACCACCACCATCGGGCCGCCGGCGGCGAAGGAGAAGAACATCGAGGTGGCGCAGGCGGTGATGGCGCAGTAGCCGCGGAAGACCGGGATGCGCAGCAGCTGGATATAGGCGCCGAGCATGCCGCCGAGCCCCGGCAGCGGCGCCGGCTGCGCCAGGGTCTCCGGCAGCCGCGCCCGCACCGCCAGCAGCAGCGGCAGGCCGAAGAGCAGGCAGGCCAGCATGGTGGCGCGCCAGCCGAGATACTGGTGCAGCAGGCTGCCGATGATGGGCGAGAGCATCGGTGCCACCGCCATGGCGGTGCTGACATAGCCGAGCACCACCGCCGCCCGTTCGCGCGGATAGCTGTCGCGGATCATGGCGCGGCCGAGGACCAGGCCGGCGCAGCCGCCGACCGCCTGGGCGACGCGCGCGGCGATCAGCCAGGCGGCCGTGGGCGCGAGCGCCGCGGCGACGCTGCCGGCGAGGTAGAGCACCAGCCCGCCGAGCAGCAGCGGCTTGCGGCCATAGCGGTCGGAGAGCGGGCCGTAGACGAGCTGCGCCAGGGCGACGCCGACCAGGTAGAGGGTGAGCGTGAGCTGGATGGTCGCATAGGGCACGGCGAGCGTCGCCGCGAGCACCGGCAGGCTCGGGATGAGGATCTGCATGGTGAAGGGGCCGAGGCCCGTCATCGCCACGAGCAGCAGGGTGGAGGGCTTCGGCCGGGCCGCGGGCGCGGCCTGGGCTGGGGCGAGGGAGGATTCGCCGTCCGGGAGGTCGCGCGGGGTCACGCCGTCATTCTAGAGCAGATTGTGGGAGGGCGCGAACGCCCGGAGGCGTGACTCCGCTGCGGAAACGACAGGCCGCGGCGGAGGGGCCGCATCGCCGCGCCGGCCATGGCAGGGCGCGGGCCGCGGCCCGGCCGCTTCGCAAAGCGCTGGATCGGGCAGGGCAGTCTGCGTAACGTCCTGCCCGGGCGGCCAAAGACCGCCGACAGGGAGGAATCGACGGCATGATCGACCGAAGCGCCCGGCCTTCGCGCCTGCTGCATCGCCGGGCCCTGATGCTCGCCGGGGCGGGGCTCGCGGCGCCTGGTCTCGTCCACGCTCAAGGTCCGCGCGGTCCCGGCACCTGGCCGGAGCGACCGGTCAGCCTGATCGTGGGCTTCCCGCCCGGCGGGCAGACCGACCTCGCCGCCCGGGTGCTGCAGACCTCATTGCAATCCGCGCTCGGCCAGCCGGCGCCCATCGACAACCGTGCCGGCGCCGGCGGCAACATCGCGGTCGAGCAGGTGCTGCGCGCCCGCCCGGACGGCTACACCCTGTCCGTGGGCAATGTCGGCACCTTCGTGCTGAACCCGCACACCATGCCGGGGATGACCTTCGACCCGCTCGACCTCGTGCCGATCGGGCTGATGCTGCAATCGCCGCTGCTGCTGATGGTGCATAGCGGCATCCCTGTCCGCACCTTTCCCGAATGGGTGGCCTGGATGCAGAGCCAGCAGCCGGCCGGGATCGATTTCGGGACGACCAGCGCCGGCGGCATCGGCCATGCGACGGCGGAGAAGCTGCGGGCGCGCCTCGGCGGCAATCCGGTCTTCAACATGATCCATTACCGCGGCAGCGGGCCGGCCCTGCAGGACTTCATCGGCGGCCGCTACCAGACGCAGTTCGAGGCGCCGTCGCTGGTCCATGGCTTCGTGCAGGAGGGGCGGCTGCGGCCGATCTTCGTCACCTCGCCCAACCGCAACCCGGCTTTTCCGGATGTTCCGACCGCCGAGGAAGCCGGGCTGCCCGGCTTTCACGTGGCGGCCTGGGTGGGCCTGTTCGGTCCGCGCGGCCTGCCGCCGGAGATCGTGCAGCGGGCGAATGCCGCGCTGAACGAGGCCTGCCGGGATCCGGTGCCGCGCCAGCGCCTGGCCGAACGCGGCGACGAAATCGGCGGTGGCACGGTGGAGGCCTTCGCCGCCCGCGTCCGGCGCGAGCATGCGGAATGGGGCGCGCTGGTGCGGGAGGCCGGCATCCGCGCTGCCTGATCGCCATGATGACGGCCCCTGACCGAAGGCGGGACTGCCCCATGACCCAGGCCGGTGGCGTCGACGAAAGGGAGCATGGTGCCAGGACCGCCGAACGGGCCAGACAGGTCGCCGTCCCCGAACCAGGGACCGGATGGGCCCGGCCGGATGCTGGCCTCGTCGGAAGGCCGCTCGCCATGCCTGGTTGCTGGCGGCGCTGGTCGTGCTTGGGGGCTGCACGGCGCCGCTGCCGGTCGCGCCGGGCGTCCATGTCCATCCCATCGTCCCGACGCTCGGCGATGGCCCGTTGGCCGAGCGCAGCGACGGGGTGGTGCGCTAGGCCAGCGCCCATCTGGCGGGCGCGGGGTCCGAGATGGTGGTGCGGTCCAGCCATTCCGTGCGGGCCAACCCCGCGGCCATCGAGGAGGTCCGGCGCATCCTGCCGCTGCGACTCGCCACCCCCTGCGCACGGGACGCCTGCAGGCCCGCCGCGACGGCCCGGGGGCGGTTGCGCAGGTCGCATGCGCGGTGCGGCCGATGCGCCCGCCTGAGCCGGACGGGACTTTGACGGGCCACTGGCGCGATTGGGACTGGCGGGGCCGGCTTGGTTCCTATTATGTTCCTCGCCATGATCGCCAGTGCGACGGCCGCCGAGACCCTGTCCGCGATGGGCGCCTTCGTTGCCCGGATCCTCGCGGAGCACCCGGACCGGGGGCTCCCGCCCATGGTGCTGGTCGCCACCCTGCGGGATGTCGAGCAGGTGGAGGGCGATCTGCTCGAGGGCGCGGCGGTCGAGCTGGGGCGCAGGCTGGCGCGGCTGCACGGGCTGCCGGCGCCGCGCTTCCCTTGCGACTTCCACCTGGATTTCAGCGCGGCGGGCGACCGCGACCTGGCGCTGCACGCGCTGCGCCAGGCGCAGCGGCTGCAGGCCCTGGCCCGGCCGCATCCCTCGCGGGAGGCCGCTTTCCTGCTGCTCGGCGCGGCGCGGCTGCTGGCCGCCGACCCGCTGATCCGCCCACCGCCGACCCGCCCGGCCCTGGCGCCGGCGCTCTGACAGACCGCCGAGGCCGCGCGGCAAAGGTTTAAGGCGTCCATCGGAACCGGCGCTGCCCGTTGCCCTGCCGTGGCGAACCTTGGGCAGGAGGGGACTCATGGGGCCCCCGCGAAGCCGCGCAGCGGTTTCGTGGGGAGCGATCAATCCGGCACCAGCCTCTGGCGCAGCGCCGCCCCGGCCTCCAGCCCCGGCCAGTCCGCCCGCATCGGCAGCATCTCGCAGCGCGACCAGGCGGGGTTCTGGTCGGCGTAATGCGGGCTCGCCGGATGCCCGGAGGCGCCGAGGAAGACGCACCAGCGGCTGTTCTCGAAGGCGCCGACATCGAAGGCGTAGCGGGCGATGGCGCCATAGGCGGCGCGCGGCCCGAGCGGCGCCACCAGCCCGTTCGCCTGCACCGTGTCGCCATCGCCGCCAACCGGCAGGGAGGGCGGGTCGAGGAGCGCCGCCGCCTCCGGGAACAGCGCCGAGAGCGGGTGCTGGAAGCGCGGCTGGTGCATCGCGCCCCAGGGCTCGGCCGGCGGCGCGGCGGCCACCTCCGCCAGCGCCGCGCGCAGCAGCGCCTCCCAGCTCTCGCCGCGCAGCAGGCTGACGTCATCGGCTCGCAGCAGGGCGGGCAGCGCCTACCAGAGCTGCGTCAGCGGCGCGACGCCCGGCGGCGGCGAGAGCCAGTCTTGCCCCGCGAGATCGGCGAGGCCGCTCGCCGCGCCGAGCCGCCGCACCAAAACGAGGCGCAGCGCGATGTAGCGCGCCGCCGCCTGCGAGCCCGCCTCCATCCGCCCGTCCCAGGCGAGCAATTCCTGGCGCAGCGCCTCGGCCTCCGGCGGCAGCCCCTGCAGCCGCGCCAGATGGCCCTGCATCTCCCGCGCCGGCACCGAGAGCGTATCGGCATGGATGCGCGCCGCGCCGTCGATGCCGCGCAGCGCCGGATCGGCCAGCAGGTCGGTGACGCGCCGGGCGCGGTAGGGCGGGTGGCAATCGGTGCAGAGATAATCAGGATGCGTGTCCGGCACCGGCCGGTTGTTGGCGGTCGCCAGCAGGCCCGGCGCCGGGTCGAGCAGCCGCGGCATGGCCTCGTGCGGGATCCAGCCCTGCCATTCATGTTCGCCGGTCCAGCCCGGCACCGGCAGCCAGCCGTTCTCCCGGCCGCGCCGCGGCACCCGCGCCCGCAGCAGCCAGCCGGTGCGGCCGGCGATGTCGGCGGCGAGCAGGTTGTGGTCGATCAGCCCCCAGCCGCGCGTCGCCTCGAACAGCGCCTCGACGCTCCGGGCGCGCAGCATGCGCGGCAGGCAATCGAAGGAGAGGTCGGTCTCGGCGAATTGCACGCTCTTCAGCGCCAGCGCCGTGCCGCGCGCCGGATCGCCGCAGATGACCGGCCCGTGGCGCGTCGCCACCACCTCCACCTCGCGCGCCGCCTCGCCGCGGATGGCGATGCTCTCTCGGCGCCGCTCGACCGGCTCCCACCTGTCGCGGAACAGCGCATGCCGCGCGCCGTCGTCGAAGCGTTCCAGGTAGAGGTCGTGGATATCGGCGAAGGTGTGGGTGACGCACCAGGCGACGCCGCCATTCTGCGCGAAATGCGGGAAGCCCGGCACGCCGGGCACGGTCAGGCCGATGACGTCGAAATCCGGGCAGGCGATGTGCCCTTGGGCATACATGCCCGGCACCTCGAAGACCCGGTGCGGATCGCCCGCCAGCACCGGCCGGCCGGTCTCGCTCAGCGCGCCGGAGACCACCCAGTTGTTGCTGCCGCCGCCCGTGCCGTCCGGCGCCGCCGCCGCCAGCAGCGCCGCCGCGGCGGGGGCGAGATCGGCGAGGCCGGCGCGCCAGCGTTCCGCCTCCGCCCCGGCCGGGGCGATGACGAGATCCGTCCCGCCATCGTCGTAGCGCAGCAGCGTCACCGCCTCCCCGGCGACGGGCAGGGCGGCGGCGCGCCAGAGCTTGAACCAGACCGAGCCCATCAGCAGCCCGAGCCGCCGCATCACCGCCAGGCAGTGCCAGTCCTCCCAGGGCTCCGGCGCCGCCTTGAGCAACGCGTACTCCACGGGCCATGGCGCGCCGGAGCCGAGGAAGGCGTTCACCCCGGCGACATAGGCCGCGAGCATCGCCCGCGCCTCGGCGCCGAGTGCCGCGACGTCGCGCCGGCAGGCCGCCTCCATGCCGAGGCGCCGCGCCAGCGCATCGGCGGCGAAGGCGGCGGGGCCGAGCCATTCCGCCGACCGCCCGAGGGCGCGGCGGCGGTTCAGCTCCATCTGGAACAGCCGGTCCTGGGCATGCGCGAAGCCCTGGGCGAGGAAGGCGTCATGGGCGCTGGCGGCGCGGAGATGCGGCACGCCCTCGGCATCGCGCAGCAGGGTGACGGGGCCGCCGAGGCCGGGGAGGCGCAGCGCGCCCTCGAGCGGCGGGATCGCCTGCCGTGCCGCCTCGCGCCAGTCCTGTTCCGCCATGCGCCCCTCCCGCTCTCGTCGCCAGGATGGCCGGCGCGACCCTCGCCGCCAAGCCGGGCCGGCGCTTGCCAATGGGCCATGTACGTCTAGCCTCGCTGCCGCCGAAGGGAGACAGGGCGATGCAGGAACATCCGATCACGCGTCGGGCGGCGCTCGGCGCCGGGCTGACCCTGCCCTTCATCCCGGGGGCAATCCCCGCCGCGCGGGCGCAGGCGGCGCCGGTCAATGTGGTGCTGGAGAGCGAGGTGGTCATCCTCGACCCGCATGCGACCACCGCGGCCATCACCCGCACCTTCGCCACGCATGTCTTCGACACGCTGTTCAGCATGGACGGCCAGGGGATGATCCGGCCGCAGATGGTCGAGTCCTGGGAGCGCAGCGCCGATGGCCTGACCTGGGAGTTCCGCCTGCGCCCTGGCCTGCGCTGGCATGACGGCGGGACGGTGACGGCGCAGGATTGCGTGGCGAGCCTCGAGCGCTGGGCGCCGCGCGACAGCCTCGGCCGCATGCTCTGGGCGGCCAAGGCGACCCTCGCCGCGACCGATGCGCGGAGCTTCCGCTTGGTGCTGTCGCGCCCCTTCCCGATGGTGCTCGACGTGCTCGGCAAGCCGAACGCGCCCCTGCCGGTGATGCTGCCCGAGCGCCTGGCGCGCGTCCCGGTGGAGCAGCGCATCCGCGAGCCGATCGGCAGCGGCCCCTTCCGCTTCCGCCCGGGCGAGTGGCGGCCCGGCGACGTCATGGTGCTGGAGCGCTTCGAGGGCTACCTGCCGCGCGAGGAGCCGGCGGATTTCCTCGCCGGCGGCAAGCGCGTGCACCTGCCGGCCATCGCGCTGCGCGTCATGCCGGACCAGGCGACCGGCGCCACCGCGCTGATGGCGGGCGAGGTGGACTACATGCAGTACCTGCCCTTCGACCTGCTGCCGCGGCTCGAGAAGGCGCGCGGCGTGCGGCTGGTCGGGCTCGGCGGCATCCACATGTTCCAGGGCAATTTCCGCATCAACCACGCGGCGGCGCCGATGGACGACCCGGCGATCCGCCGCGTGCTGTGGCGCTGCGCCGACCAGGCGGCGATCCTCACCGCCATCGGCGTGCCGGAACGCTACCGCGCCCCGGCCTGCCCGGCCTTCTTCCTCTGCGACGCGCCGCTCGAGAGCCGGGCCGGGGCGGCGGAGATGGCATTCGACCCGGCCGAGGCGAAGCGCATGCTGGCGGCGACGCAATACCGCGGCGAGAAGCTCGCCTTCATGACCACCGCCGGCGGCATCAGCCAGACCGCGGCGCAGGTGATGATCCAGGCCATGCAGCAGGCCGGCTTCGAGGTGGAGGAGCAGCTCATGGACTGGGGCACGCTGCTCGCCCGGCGCGGCAAGCGCGAGGGGTGGCACCTCTTCGCGGTCTATGCCAACGGCACCGACATGTTCTCGCCGCCGACGCATTTCTACGTCTCCAACACCTGCGCCGACTATCCCGGCTGGGATTGCAGTCGCGAGGTGGAGGCGCTGCTGCGCGACTTCGCCCAGGCCGGCGATGCCGCGGAACGCAAGCGATTGGCCGAGGCGATCCAGGCGGTGGAGGCGCGGCACGTGCCGGCGGTGATGTGGGGCCAGTTCACCATCCCCGCCGGCATCCGCGACCGGCTGAAGGAGGTGCCGCGCGCCGCCTATCCGATGTTCTGGGAGGCGCGGCTGTGACGCAGGAGGGTCCAGGCGCCGATGCGGCGCTGCGCGCCCGGGCGGCGCGCGTCGTGCCGGGCGGCATGTGGGGGCACATGCATGCCGCCCGCATGCCCGAGGGCTATCCGCAATTCTTCGCCCGTGCCGAGGCCGGCCATGTCTGGGATGCCGATGGCCGGCGCTATGTCGACCTGATGTGCGCCTGGGGGCCGATCGTGCTCGGCCATCGCGACCCGGCGGTGGAGCGGGCGGCGGCGCGCCAGGCGGCGCTCGGCGATGCGATGAACGGTCCGGCGCCGGTGATGGTCGAGCTCGCCGAGCGGCTGGTGGAGCGCATCGCCCATGCCGATTGGGCGATCTTCGCCAAGAACGGCACGGATGCGACGACCGCCTGCGTCACCATCGCCCGCGCCGCCACCGGCCGCCGCGGCATCCTGGTGGCCGAGGGCTCCTATCACGGCGCGCTGCCCTGGTGCACGCCGGTGCCCGCCGGCACCACGGCGGAGGACCGCGCGCACCAGCATCGCTTTCGCTACAACGACCCGGCGAGCCTGGAGGCGGCGGCGGATGCGGCGGGGGAGGACCTCGCCGGCGTCATCCTCACCGCCTTCCGCCACGACAATGTCGTGGACCAGGAGATGCCCGATCCCGACTTCCTGCGCGGGCTGCGGGCGCTCTGCGACCGGCGCGGCGCGGCGCTGATCCTCGACGACGTGCGCGCCGGCTTCCGCCTGCATCCGGGCGGGAGCTGGGAGGGATACGGCGTGCGGCCTGACCTCTCGGCCTTCAGCAAGGCACTCGGCAACGGCCACGCCATCGCCGCCGTCACCGGCTGCGACGCGTTGCGCGAGGCGGCGGCGCGGGTCTTCGTCACCGGTTCCTTCTGGTGCGCGGCGGTGCCGATGGCCGCGGCGCTGGCGACGCTCGATGAGCTGGAGCGGCGCGAGGTGCCGGCGCATCTGGCCAGGCTCGGCGAGCGGCTGCGCGCCGGCCTCGCCGAGCGCGCGCGAACCGCGGGCGTCGGGCTGCGGCAGAGCGGGCCGGTCTCGATGCCGCTCTTCCTCTTCGACGGCGACAGCGAGTTCCGCCTCGGCCGCGCCTTCTGCAGCGCCGCGCTCGCGGCCGGCGCCTATCTGCACCCGCGCCACAACATGTTCCTCTGCGCGGCGCATACCGAGGCGGATATCGACGCGGTGCTGCGGGCATCCGAGCCGGGCTTCGCCGCGGTGGCGCGGCTTCAGGCGCGCGGGGACTGATACCGGCATGCATTGATGTTGACACACCACTTCCCTCGGTCGACGGCGCCACCTCCGGTGGCTTGGCTGCGCCGCACCAGCGGCGGCGCCCGTTCGGGCGCTCAGCCGGCTGCGGGTCAGGATCTGTGCAAGCCGGTACGATCCCCGAAGGCCGCCGCCAGGCCGCGCGCCGCCCGCCGCAGCGCCGCCGGCTCATAGCCGGAGAAGCCGAGCATCAGCGCCCGCAGCGGCGGCGCGGCGAGGTACATCGGCCCGACCGGCCGCGCCACCACGCCGCGCCGCGCCGCGGCGGCGGCCACCGCGACATCGTCATCCTCGCCGCCGAGCCGCGCCAGCAGCTTCAGCCCCTGCTCCGGCGGCTCGACGGCGATGCGGCCGGGCAGCGCCTCGCGCAGCGCCGCCACCAGAACGTCCCGCGCCGTGCGGTATTGCAGCCGCATGCGGCGGAGATGCTGGGCGAAATGCCCCTCGGCGAGGAAATCCGTCACCACCCCCTCGGCCGGCGCCGGCGGGTGCCAGTCGCTGCGCAGCCGCGCCGCCTGCACCGGGCCGAGCAGGGCCGGCGGCAGCACCGCATAGCCGAGCCTGAGGCCAGGGAAGAGCACCTTGCTGAAGGTGCCGACATAGATCACCCGCCCCGCCTCATCGATGCCCTGCAGCGAGGCGAGGGGGCGGCCGGCATAGCGGAACTCGCTGTCGTAATCGTCCTCGATCAGCCAAGCCTCCGCGCGGCGGGCCCAGGCCAGCAGCTCCAGCCGCCGCGCCATGGAGAGCACGACGCCGAGCGGATACTGTGCCGAGGGGGTGACATAGGCGAGCCGCGCCGCCGGCGCCGCGGCGATGCCGGCGGCGACATCGAGTCCCTGCGTATCCACCGGCACCGGCACCAGCCGCGCCCCGGCCGCGGCGAGGGCGCCGCGCAGCGCCGGGTAGCAGGGATCCTCCACCCAGACCGGGTCGCCGGGCGCGAGCAGCACGCGCAGCACCAGGTCGATCGCCTGCTGCGCCCCGGCCGTCACCATCACCTGGTCCGGGTCGCAGCGCACGGCGCGGGCGGCGCGGAGGTAGCGGGCGATGGCCTCGCGCAGCGCCCGGCTGCCGCGCGGGTCGCCATAGCCGAACATCGCCGGGTCCGGGGCGGCGAGGCGGCGGATGGAGAGGGCGCGCCAGACCCGCTGCGAGCGGCCGTCCCAGCCGGTGCGACCGGTGTTGAAGGGCAGGGCGGCGAGCGCCTCGGGCACGCCGCCCTCCGCCAGCGCCTCGGCCGCCGACAGGACCTTCGACGGGGCCGCTGAAGGGACCGGCGCCGCGGGAGGCGGGACCGTCGCGGAGGCGTCATCGCGGCGCCGGGGCAGCAGTTCCGGCGCCTCCGGCAGGTCGCGCGAGACGAAGCTGCCGGCGCCGACCCGCCCCTCGATGAAGCCCTCGGCGAGGAGCTGGTCATAGGCCGCGACCACGGTGTTGCGGGCGAGGCCGAGTTGCGCCGCCAGCGCCCGCGTCGCCGGCAGCCGCGCCCCGGGCGGCAGGCGTCCGGCCAGGATGGCGCCGCGCAGGGCGAGGTAGAGCTGCCGCAGCACCGGCACGGCGCTGCCCCGCTCGGGGGCCGGCAGGATCAGGCCGGTATCGTGGGACATCGTGTTTCCCGCGGATTGGACCACTGCATTCGATGTCGATTGGCCCTCGCGCCGGTCCAATCCTGGCGCTTGAATGGTCCCGACGCAACCCGCTCCAGGTCAGCCAGATGCCAGATACCGTGAGCCCGCCCGAGGCCTATCCCGTCACCGAGCGCAACAAGGTCCGCCGCCTGCACGAGCGGGGGCGCTACGACCATGACTCGGTGCATGCCATCCTCGACGCGGCGATGATCTGCCACATCGCCTACATCATCGACGGCCAGCCCTACTGCACCCCGACCGCCTTCTGGCGCGAGGACGAGCATCTCTACTGGCACGGCTCCTCGGCCAGCCGGATGCTGCGCAAGCAGAAGGCCGGCATCCCGGTCTGCCTGACAGTGACGCATCTCGACAGCCTCGTGCTCGCCCGCTGCGGCTTCAACCATTCGGTCGACTACCGCTCGGCCATGTGCTTCGGCGACGCCTATTTCGTCGAGGATCCGGCGGAGAAGGCGCGCGCCCTCGACGTCATGATCAACCGCTTCTACCCCGACCGCGCGACGACGCTGCGGCCGAGCTCGGTGCAGGAGCTGAAGGCCACCACCGTCATCGGCATGCGGATCGAGCAGGCCTCGGGCAAGATCCGCAGCAAGGGCGTGGCCGACGAGGAGGAGGACTACGCCCTGCCGATCTATGCCGCGCGCTTCCCGGTGCGGCAGGTGATCGGCGCCGCCGAGCCCTGCCCGCGCATGCCCGAAGGCGTCGCCTACCCGGAGGGCCTGGCCGGCTTCACCGAGGGGCGGCGGCTGGACGAGATCATGACCGAGGGCCAGCATAGGCTCTATGGCGACTGATCTTGCGACCGCCTCGGCGGTCGATCTGGCGGCGATGGTGCGCGGGAAGCGCGCCTCGCCGGTCGAGGTGACGGAAGCGGTGCTGGCGCGCATCGCGGCCTGCGAGCCGCGGTTGAACGCTTTCGTCGCGCTGGATGCCGAAGGCGCCCGCGCCGCGGCGCGGGCGGCCGAGGCGCAGCTCGCGCGCGGCGAGGCGGTTGGCTTGCTGCACGGCGTGCCGGTGACGATCAAGGACATCCAGGCGGTCGAGGGACTGCCGACGCGGCGCGGCTCCCGCCTCACCGATGCGACGCCGGCCACGGCCGATGCGCCGCTGGTCGCCCGGCTGCGCGCCGCCGGCGCCATCGTGCTTGGCAAGACCACCTCGACCGAGAATGGCTGGACCGCCGTCAGCCACAATCCGCTGACCGGCGCGACGCACAATCCCTGGCAGCATGGCATGACCTCGGGCGGCTCCTCCTCCGGCGCCGCGGCGCTGGCCGGGGCGGGCTGCGGCCCGCTGCATCTCGGCACCGACGGCGCCGGCTCCATCCGCCTGCCGGCGCATTTCTGCGGCGCGGTCGGCTTCAAGCCCAGCTATGGCCGCGTGCCCTATGCGCCGGTGCCGAACAACGGCGCCCTCTCGCATGCCGGGCCGATCACCCGCAGCGTCGCCGATGCGGCGCTGATGTTCTCGGTCATGGCCGGGCCGCATCCGCTGGACCACACCACGCTCGGCGAGCGCTTCGCGCCGGAGGTGCCGCCGGGCGGGCTGCACGGGCTGCGCATCGCCTACAGCCCGGATCTCGGCCATGCCCGCGTCGATCCCGAGGTGGCGGCGCTGGTCGCCGCGGCGGTGAAGGTCCTGGAGAGCGCCGGCGCGCGGGTGGAGCAGGTGACGCCGCCCTGGGGCCCCGAGGGCCCGGCGCTGGAGCGCGACATTTGGGGCACCGCCATGCGCCCCTTCCTGCCGAAGGACGCGGCGGAGCGGGAGGCGACCGATCCTGGCCTCGTCGCCTGCACCGAGGCCTATCGCGATTTCACCTTCATGCAGGGCCATGCCGCGCAGGGCCGGCGCTTCGCCTATGCGGCGGCGGTGAATTCCTGGTTCGAGGCGGCCGGCTTCGACCTGCTGGCGACGCCCGCCGCCTCGGTCGCCGCCTTCCCGGTCGGCCTGCAGCGGCCGCCGCACTGGGAGCCGCATCCCTGGGACTGGCTGGTCTGGGCGGAGTTCTCCTACCCGTTCAACCTCTCGCACGGGCCGGCGATCTCGCTGCCCTGCGGCCGCACCGAGGCCGGGCTGCCGATCGGCCTGCAACTCGCCGGGCCGCGGCTGGCCGATAGCCTGGTGCTGCGCGCCGCCGCCGGCTTCCTGGAGGCGCAGCCTTTCCGGCCGGATCACGCGACGCCCTGAGGCGCGGCCCGCCGTCGCTCCCATCGAGTTGAGGCATGTAACGTCCCAGATACAGTCTTGGGCTGCTAGACAACGCGCCACTGCAACCCAGAACGGGGAACGTCCGGCGAATGTCGAAGCGCCTCATGTCTCATATCGGCCAGTATATCTGGCCCTGGACCATTGCGATGGCCGTCATCGGTGGCCTTTCCATCTTCGGGCGCGAGGAGCTCGGCGCCGGGTATCACCTGGGCGACATCGCCGCGGTTGCCTTCATGATCTCCGCGGCCTGCCTGATCGTCATCAGCCAGCGCGGCACGCCGCGGCCGGACGAGACCGAGCCCGCCGCCTGATGCCGGCGGCCGTCGGTGGGAGCCCCTCGACGGCCGACTTGCCCTACCAGCGCAGCGCGCGGATCGCCGCGATCGGGTCGACGCCCTCGCGCAGCGCCACCTGGCGCAGCGTCTCCGCCGTCGGGCTGTCGCCGAGCGCGTGCTGGGCGAGGCCGGTCAGCGCCCAGAGCGCATCCAGCCCCGCCGCCTGCGCCCCGGCGAGATCGGTATGCGGCGTGTCGCCGATGGCGACCACGCGGCGCCGGTCGGCGATGCCGAGACGCTCGAGCACCGGGTCGTAGACCGCCGGGTCGGGCTTGCCGACCTCGAAGATGTCGCCGCAGATCGGCTTGTAGAGATCGGCCAGCGCCCCGGCGCAGATCAGCCGCTCCGTGCCCACCATCACATGCCGGTCCGGATTGACGCAGAGCATCGGCAGCCGGTGCCGCGCCGCCGCCTCGAGCGCCGGCAGGTAGGCGCTGGCATCCTGCGAGCCGCGCTCCGGATCGGGGCCGGTGTTCAGCAGGAAATCGGCCGATGCCGGGTCCGCCACCAGCTCGGCCACCCCGTCCTCCACCACCGAGAGGTCGCGCTCGGGGCCGATATGGACGGCGCGCGGGCCGAGCCGGGCGAACCAGGGATGGTCGCGCCGCTTCAGCATCCGCCAGGCGATCTCGCCCGAGGAGATGATGCCGTCATACAACGCCCGGTCGAGCCCCATGCGGTCCAGCATGCCGGCGATGAACCAGGACCGGCGCGGCGCATTGGTCAGGAAGACGATGCGCTTGCCCGCGCGCTTGAGTTCGCCGAGCGCTTCTGGCACCCCCGGATAGGGCCGCTTGCCGTCATGCACGACGCCCCAGAGATCCAGCACGTAGCCGTCGTAGCGATCGGCGAGGGAGGCGATGCCGTCGAGAATCTGCATCGGGACATCCTGTCGAGGAGGTGAGGCGGGCGCCGCCCGCTGAAACCATCGCTACCCGGTGCCCTTCCGAGGCTTTGCCTCGGAAGGCCGTGACGTCTTTTGGGCAGGAGGGGACTCCATGGGGCCCCGCGAAGACGCGCAGCGGCTTCATGGGGACATCAGGCATCCCGGCCGACCGCCTCGCCGACCTGCGCGAAGCCGTCGCGCGCCAGCAGCGCCGCCAGCTCGCGCTTGATCCGCGGCAGCAGCGCCGGCCCGGCCAGGGCGAAGCCGGTATAGAGCTGCACCAGCGCCGCGCCGGCGCGGATCTTCGCATAGGCCTCGGCACCCGAGGCGATGCCGCCGACGCCGATCAGGGCGAGGCCGGTGCCGCGGGCGGCGCGGTGGCAGGCGCGCAGCATCTCCGTCGAGCGGGCGAAGAGCGGCGCGCCGGAGAGGCCCCCCGCCTCGCCCTTGAACGCTGAGCGCAGGCTGTCGGGCCGCGCGATGGTGGTGTTGGAGACGATCAGCCCCGCGACGCCGCGCGCGGCGCAGGCGGCGACGATCGGCGGCAGCGCCGCCTCGGCCAGGTCGGGCGCGATCTTCACCAGCAGGGGCGGGTCGCCCGGCCGCCGCACCGCGGCGATGGCGTCGAGGATCTCCGCCAGCCGCTCCTCGCCCTGCAGGTCCCGCAGGCCGGGCGTGTTGGGCGAGGAGACGTTGACCGTGACGTAATCGGTCAGCGGCGCGAGGGCGGCATAGAGCGCCGGATAGTCGCGCCGCGGCTCGGCGCCCTCCTTGTTGACGCCGATATTGCCGCCGAGCACCGCGGGCAGCGGCCGCGCCAGCACGGCGAGGCGGGCGCGATACGCCTCGATCCCGGCATTGTTGAAGCCCATGCGGTTGATGACCGCCCGGTCCTCCTCCAGCCGGAACAGCCGCGGCCGCGGATTGCCCGGCTGCGGCCGCGGCGTGACGGTGCCCGCCTCGACGAAGCCGAAGCCGAGGCGCATCAGCGGCAGCACCGCCTCGGCATTCTTGTCGAAGCCGGCGGCGAGGCCGATCGGGTTGCGGAAGCGCAGCCCGAAGGCCTCGGTGGCGAGGCGCGGATCATCCGCCGCGGCATCCCGCCCGGCGAGGCCGGCGCCGAGGGCGCGCAGCGCCAGGCCATGCGCCGTCTCGGCATCGAGGCGCCGCAGCAGCGGCAGCAGGGCGGAAGCGAGGCGCGGGGTCATCGCCGGGGTGAATGCCCGAGCCGTGCCGCCAAGGGAAGCCCGCGCCGGCGCCAGGCGGGAGGGCGGGCGGTTGACCATCGGCCTGCCGGCGCCGAGAAGCGATGCGGGAACGGGGAAGGGCATGCCGTGAAGGGGCGGCTGTGAAGGGGCCGGCGCTGCTGCTGGCCGGCATCGTGCTGTTCAGCCTGCTGGATGCGAACAGCAAGTTGCTCTCCGGCCAGTACGGCGTCGGGCAGGTGATCTTTCTGCGCCACGCCGTGCTGGTCCCGGCCTTCCTGCTGGCCCGCGCCCTCTGGCCCGGCTTCGGCGGCCCGCTCCGC
The DNA here is from genome assembly GCF_013112485.1 of Roseicella sp. DB1501. GTDB lineage: Bacteria > Pseudomonadota > Alphaproteobacteria > Acetobacterales > Acetobacteraceae > Paracraurococcus. The sequence goes on along the minus strand of NZ_JABFHG010000006.1, from coordinate 110,285 downwards.
ACGCGCCGGCCGGGCCTGCATGCGGTGCGGGTGGCGGCGATGCTGCTCTCGGCCGCCAGCTTCTTCCTCGCCTTCCGGCAATTGCCGCTGGCCGTGGGCTACCTGGTCTTCTTCACCGCGCCGCTCCTCACCCTGGCCCTGGCGGCGCTGCTGCTGCGCGAGCCGGTGCCGCGGCGCGCCTGGGCCTGGTGCGGCCTGGGCTTCGCCGGGGTGCTGCTCGCCATCGCGCCGCGCCTCGCCGGGACGGAGGCGGCGCCGCTCGCCGGCTATCTGGCGGTCGGCATCGGCACCCTGGCCTTCGCCGTCACCCAGACGGTGAACCGGCGGCTGCGGGACGAGCCTGGGCTGGCGGGCGTGCTGCTCTGGCCGGGCCTCGCCGGGCTGGCGCTGTTCGGGGCGCTGGCGGCGCGGGACTGGGTGGCGCCCTCGGCGGCCGATTGGCTGCGGCTCGGCCTCAACGGGGTGATCGCCGGCGGCGCCGTGGTGCTGACCGCCGCCGCCTATCGCCATGCCGATGCGGCCCGGCTCGGCCCCTATGGCTTCGTCGCGCTGCCGGTCTCGGTGGCGCTCGACCTTGCCGTCTGGGGGCTCTGGCCGGATCCGGCGATGCTGGCCGGCGGGGCGGTCGTGGTCTTCGCCTGCGTGATGAGCGAGCGGGCACGCCAGGCCGGGCTGGCGCGGCGGGCCGGCGCGCCGCTGGCGACGCCGCCCTGAGGCGCAGCCATTCGCTAACCTCCCGGGCCTGGCAAGGGTGTCCCACCTATGACCGGCCCCCATTCAGATTCGATTGCATTACATATCCCATCAGTGATTAATGCCCTGCCATGCGTCGACCCCCCGGACCTGGCCTGACGCTCTCCCGCGGCCGGGCCGCCGACCCATCCCCGGAGGGCGGCAGCGCGCCGCAAGCGCCTGCCGCCGCAGCGGCGGGCACGGTCCCGCCCGGCTCGGCGCTGCCCGCGGCGCTGCTCGCGGCGATCGAGGCCAGCGGCCTGCCCTGCCCCGGCGAGGCCTGCGACCTGCTGCGCTGGCGCGAGCGGGTGCTGATCGAGGCGCTCGGCATCGCGGTCTGCACCGTCGATGCCGACGGCCGCCTCACCTTCTACAACGCCGCCGCGGCCGGGCTCTGGGGATGGTCGCCGCCGCTGCTGGAGCGGCACTGGTGCGGCGCCTGGCGGCTCCTCGCCCCGGACGGCATGCCCCTGCCGCCGGAGCAGTCGGCGGCGGCGCTCTGCCTCCGTGGCCAACCGCCGCCGCCCGGCGCCTGGGCCTATGCCGAGCGCCCGGATGGCAGCCGGATTCCCTTCGCCGCCTTCCCGAGCCTGCTGCGCGACCTGGCGGGGCAGGTGGTGGGGGCGGTGACCGTCATGGTCGACCTCTCCGGCCTGCATGCCGCGGAGGCGGCGCGCGCCACGGTGGAGGCGCAGTTCCGCGCGGCGCAGGACGCCTCGCCGGACGGGTTCATGGTGTTGCGTCCCGATGGGGCCAGGGGAGAGGCCGAGGGAGAAGCCGGGGGAGAGGCCGGGGCGAAGCCTGGCTTCACCATCGACTACCTGAACCCGGCGGCGGCGGCGCTCTTCGCGGCGCGGCGTGACGCGATCCAGGGAGGGCCGCTGGAGCGGCTGCTGGCCCCGCATCCGCGCGGCGAGGCGCTGATCCGGGCCTTCGCCGATGTCCTCGCCCGTGGCGAGGCGCTGCGCGCCGAGGAATGCCATAGGCGCGGCCGCGACATGGTCTGGCTGCGCATCCACGCCACCCGGCTCGGCGATGGCCTGGCCGTCGCCTTCGAGGACATCACCGAGCGACGCGAGGCCGAGGCGCGCATCCGCTTCCTGGCGCTGCACGACCCGCTGACCGGCCTGCCGAACCGCGCCGCCTTCCAGGACCGGCTGCTGCAGGCGGGCCGGGGGGAGGCGCCGGTGGCGGTGCTGGCCCTCGACCTCGATGGCTTCCGCGGCGTCAACGATGCGCTCGGCCACGCGGTCGGCGACCTGCTGCTGCGCGAGGCGGCGGCGCGGATCACCCGCTGCCTCGACCCGGTCGACATGGCGGCGCGCCTGGATGGGGATGAGTTCGCCCTGCTGCTGACCGGCGAGGCGGTGCAGGCGCGGGCGATGGCGCTGGCCCGGCGGATCCGCGCGGCGCTGACTGCGCCCTTCGCCCTCGGCGAGTATCGTGCCAGCATCGGGGTGACGATCGGCATCGCCCTCGGCGAGGGGCCGGCGCCGCAGACCGAGGCGCTGCTGCGCCATGCCGATCTGGCGCTGTTCCGCGCCCGGGCGGAGGAGCGCGGCGGCATCCGCTGCTTCACCCCGCCGATGGCGACGGAGCGGGAGAACCGCCTGCTGTTGCAGGCCGATCTGCGCGAGGCGCTGAGCGGCGACGGGGTGGCGGTGGCCTACCAGCCGATCATCGACCTGCGGAGCAACCGGGCGACCGGTTTCGAGGCGCTGCTGCGCTGGAACCACCCCTATCGCGGTCCCATCCCGCCGGCCGAATTCGTGCCGGTGGCCGAGGAATCCGGGCTGATCCTGCCGCTCGGCGAATGGGTGCTGCGGCGCGCCTGCGCCGATGCGGCGACCTGGCCGGCGGGGATGAAGGTGGCGGTCAACCTCTCGCCGGTGCAGGTGATCGGCGGCGAGGTGCCGCGTCTCGTGCGCGAGGCCCTGGCCGCGGCCGGGCTGCCGCCCGAGCGGCTGGAGCTCGAGATCACGGAATCCGTGCTGCTGCAGCACAGCGAGACGGTGCTGGCGACGCTGCGCGAGCTGCGGGCCATGGGCGTGCGGCTGGCGCTCGACGATTTCGGCACCGGCTATGCGTCCTTGACCTATCTGCGCGTCTTCCGCTTCGACAAGATCAAGATCGACCAGTCCTTCGTGCGGGATGCGGTGCGGCGGCCGGATTGCCTGGCGATCGTCCGCTCGGTGGCGGGCCTCGCGGCCGAGCTCGGCATGACCGCGACCGCAGAGGGCGTGGAAGGCGCCGAGCATCTGGCCATGGTGCGCGGCGCCGGCTGCGCCGAGGCGCAGGGCTACCATCTCGGCCGGCCGGCGCGACTCTCGGAGCTCGGGCGCTTCCTCTACGGCTGAGGGCGCCCCGCCCGCCGGCGACGCGGCGGCCCGCGCCCGGCGCGGGGATGGGTCAGGGAATGTCCGGCGGGAAGCGGTGCAGCCCGTCCGGGCCGAGCGACAGCGGCGTCACGCCGCGCACCGCGGCGAGGGGCAGCGCGGCGTGGAGATGCGGGAAGAGACCCGGCCGGCCGCTCCGCGCCGGCTCCCAGGCCAGGGCCGCGCCGAGCGCCGCCGCCTCGACCGCGACCAGCAGCAGCCCCGCCTCGCCGGCGCGATGCTTCGCCGCGCTGGCGCGGAGCTGCGCCGCGGTCGAGAAATGCAGGAAGCCGTCGCGGCGGTCGTCGACGCTGCCGCGATAGGCGCCGAGGCGCTCCGCCTCGCGCCAGTCGGCCTCCCGGACCATGGTGTAGATGATGCTCTCCATGCCCAGGATGTAGCGCGGCCGGGCCTGATCCTCGACTCTCGCGCTGGGCTCACGAGGTTCCGAGCCGCGGCCCGCGGGCCGACCGCCCGGATGGGCGCCGCCGCGAGTGCGGCGAAGCCAAGCGAACCGGAGGTTCGCGCCCGGGGCCTGAGGGGCACGAAGGTGGAACCTTCGTGCGCTGGGCATCAGGCGGCGCGGGCGGGCGCCGTGGCGGTGGCGAGGCGATAGAAGACCAGCCCGCCGATCTCGGCCACCGGCACCTGGCCGAGCGCCCAGCCCGGCAGCACCTCCGCCGCGTGCCAGTGCGTCGCGCCGCCGGTCGGGTCGGGCAGGGCTCCGGCCGCGGCCCGCGCCGCGATGCGGCGGCAGATGGCGAGCGCCGGGTCCTGCCGGTCCGCCGCCTCCAGCAGCGCCGCCCAGCGCGGCTGCCGCGGCATCCAGCAGCCGAAGAGGAAGGGCGCCCGCAGCGCCCGGGCCAGCAGCGCCGGCCAGGCGAGGCCGGGCGCCGCGCCGGGGGCGAAGCGCTCCCGCTCCGTTGGCCCGGCCATGGCGAGCCGCGCCCGGTTCACCACCAGCGCGGCCAGCGCCTCGATCGCCCGCACCGGCCGATGGCCGGCCTCGGCGCGGAGGGTGAGGGCGAGGAGCTCCGGCGCCGTCACGACACGTCCTCCCCGACCACGCCGCGCGAGCGCCCGGCCGGGGCGCTGCAGCGCTTCACTTCCTCCAGCTTCTCCTCGATGCGGAGCAGGTGCTGCGACAGCCGCCGGTCGACGTCGCGGATGAGCGAGAGCGGCACATAGGCGCGCGCCACCTCGAGCTTGAAGGCCGCGAGGTCGTCGCGGGTGCGGGTGACGACGTCGCTCTCCCGCTGGTCGCCGCGCTCGATGCGGTCCTGCAGGTCGCGGCGCAGGCCGTGGAGCATGGTGAAGAGGGCGACGACGATGGGCGCCTCCACGGCGGTGATCCACCAGGTCGGCTCGATCTGCATGGCGGCTCTCCTTGAAGCATGGGGCCGTCGCGGCCACCCTGCGGCGGACGCGACGGGATTGACGAACTCCGTGACACAGTGGAACGAGCCCTATCTCGAGACCTGCTGCCGCTCCGCCCTGCACCGGCTGACGCTGGTGGGGGGGCATGGCCGCCCGGACGGGCTGAAGGACGGCCCGTGCCTCGCGCGGCTGCGCGGGATGGGCCTGGCCCGGCAGCGCGAGGACGGGCGCTACGAGGCGACGGCGGAGGGGCTCGCGCGGCATGCGCGCGAGGTGCTGAAGCGGCGCGCCTGAGGGCGGTGTGGCCTCAACCGCCGCGCCAGGACGGGCCGCGCGCCGCCGGCGTGACCTGCGGCAGCCGCACCGGCTCGGTCAGCAGGCAGCCCGCGACCGCATCCAGCGCATCGTCGCGCGCCGCCGCGGCATCCGGGCGCCAGGCCGCCATCTCCGCCGGAAAGGGCGTGCGGAAGACGGCCTCATGCGCATGCAGCCGCCGCCCGGCGAGGGCCGGGTCGAAGGCCGCGAGGATGCGCTCCGCCTTAGCGCGGCGGCTGTTGTGCTCGATGACGGCGCAGGGCGCTCCGGCGCGGGCCAGCTCGCGCCGCAGCAGCGACGGCAGGAAGCGGCCGAGGCCATTGGTCTCGACCCGCACCGCCGGCAGCAGCAGCTCGCGCGCGATGCCCGCGACGGCGCGGCATTGCTGCGTCGCCGCGTCGAGCGGACCGTCCGGGTCGTGCGTGATGTAGGCGAGGCGGTGCAGGTAGTGGTTCGCCTCGCCATCGACATAGGTGGCGGCGAGGACGCTGGCATCGCCCTGGCCTGGCTTCCCATAGGCCGGGTCCCAGAAGGCGCCGCCCGAGAGCAGCCGCCGGCCGAGCAGCGAGAGCTGCGCCCGGCCCCCGGCCTCGCGGTAATCCGGCTCCTCCGCGTAGCGGATGATCAGCGCCGGATCGAGCCGCAGCGCCGCTTCCGCCACCGGCTGCAGCAGCATCTGCCGGGCGAAGGCGAGCGGCCCGACCCGGCTGCGCAGCGCCGCGATCCCCTCCGGCGTGAAGCGCTCCGGCCAGGCGCTGCGGCCGGCGCCGTCGAGCAGCGGCAGCGTCATCCTCCGGTAGCCGCGCAGGAAGGCGCCCTCCGTCGTCGGCGGCGCGTAGATCGTCTCGGCGCAATGCGGTGTGCCGACGAAGAGCAGCGTGCCGCCGGGCACCAGGATGAACTCGCATTCCGCCAGCCGCGTGCGCAGCTCCTCCCGCTTCGCGGGCGTGTCGCAATTGCCGGCGACCTCGACATCGTCGCAGATGATCAGCTCCGCCCGGGTGCCGGTGATGTTGCCGCCGAGCCCCTGCGCCAGCATCGAGGGATCGCGCAGCACCGCCTGCCGGGCGACGGTGAAGCGGTCCATCGCCCAGTCGCCCGGCCCGGCGGGCAGCAGCGGCCGGCAGAGCGGGTGGCGTTCCAGGATGCGGCGCACCTGGGCGACCATCTTCACCGCCAGCGACTGGTCGGCGGCGAGCACCAGGATGCGGGTGTCCGGCGCGCAGAGCAGCCGCCAGGCGCAGAACAGCCCTACCAGGGTGGACTTGCCGCAGCCACGGAAGGCCATCAGCACCAGCCGCTGGTCGCCGGCATCGCGCCGCGCCTGCATCCAGTGCGCGATGCGGCGATGCGGCAGCGGCGTCGGCTGCGACTGGAGGATATTCCAGATCAGGACGAATTCGAGGAAGTCAGGCGTCTCCCCCCGCGTCGTCATCGGCCTCCTCCATCGCGTCCTGTGGGGTGGCGGCGAGCTGCCGGCGGGCCTCGGCCAGGATGCTGCCCAGCGCGTCCTGCTGCGCCGTGTCGCCCTCGCCCTCGGTGAGCTTCTCGAGATGGTCGAGATGCGCGAGCGCCGAGCGGGCCGCGGCATGGCGGGCGGCGAAGGCCTTGCTGTCGCCGCGCTCGGCCTCGGGCATCGGCCGGCCGAGGAAGTCGACATAGCTGTCGAGGACGAGCCGCGCCACGGCGGCGACGTCGATCTCGACCGGCAGCCTGCGCTTCAGGGCCATGGCCGTCAGAGCCTCGGCTTGACGGCGCGCAAGAAGAGCGTGCCGGTCGTGCTGGCCGTGGGGATCGGGGTCGAGGCGTGCCGGTTGGTCACGCGCGCGGCGACCGATCCCTGCGCGCCGGTCTGGGCCACCGCCGCCGTCCATTCGAGATAGGCAGAGGCCTGGCCGCCGAAGCTCGCCTGGACGTAATCGCCCGACTGCACATTGAGCAGCGGCACCGGCTGGAAGGTCGAGGCGTTGCCGGCAAGGCTCGGCAGCGTATAGGCCAGCGAGGCGGTGAGCTCCCGCGTGCCCCAGGCCCGGCCGGCGCCGGCCAGCACCTGCGGCGCCTCCGTCGCCGGCGCGAAGAGCCGGAGCGACTTCAGCAGCGCATTGGCATTGCCGCCGCGCACGCCGATCACCGCGAAGGCGGCGTTCGGCGCCAGCGTCACCCGTTGCAGACGGTTCAGCGCCAGGCCGCCGACCAGGCTGTCGAGATCGGCATTGCCCTCCCACCAGTAGGAGGGCGCGCCCTGCCAGACGGCGTTCATGTTCGACCACAGCACCGGCGCGCTGCCGTCCATCACCGCCTCGGCGGCGGTGAACTGCATCGCCATGGGCCGCAATCCGCTGCCCTCGGCGGCGAGGAAGAACTCCTTGCAGGTGCTGCAGTCGACGACGAAGGCGAGCGCCCGGCTGGTCGGCAGCGTCACCGTCTCGGCGTTCAGGCCGAAGGAGTCGAGGCCGGCGAAGCAGAAGCCGTTCAGCGTCGAGGGCGGGCCGGAGGGATTGCCGGAGAGCGCCGCCATCCCCTCGAAGCCGATTGCGCTCGCATCCCAGCGGAAGGCGCGGGCGCGGACATTGCCGGCCTCGGCCACCAGCCGCGGCGTGCCCTGCGCCGCCGCCGCCTGGTGCAGCGGCAGCACCGTGCCGCCGGCACGGGTGGCGCCGGAATACTGCACCCCGCAGCCGGTGAAGCCGTAGGTCCCGACATAGGCGACGCGGTAGAGCGCATCGCTGAAGCCGCCGGTATGGCGGGCGACATAGGGCGAGCAGGCCTCCATTCGCACGCCCTCGGCGATCAGCCCGCGGCCATCGACCTCGACGAGGAAGGGAATGGCATCCACCGTGCCGGGCGTGCCCTGGCGCTGCAGCTCGAAGCCCGGCCCGAGGAAGAGATGCGCATTGTGCAGCCGGTAGGCGCCGGGCGCTGCCGAGAGCCGGATGCCGAAGCGGCCGATGCCCGGATTGGTCGCCGAGGCGCAGGCGAAATGCCCGCCATGGTGGCGCAGCGAGTTCATCCAACCGTTGGCCGTCAAGGTCCGCAGGTCGAGGCCGATGCGGTTGTCGGCGATGCGGCCGTAATGGATGTCGCTGTCCTCGCAGCCGCGGCCGTCGCCGACGAGCTGCACGCCGATGGTGAAGCGCTCGGCCCGGCGGATCTCGACGCGGCTGGCATCGATGTTGAAGATGCGGATGCCGACATCGGCCTCGTCGATCCAGTCGCTCTGGATGGCGCGCAGCACGCCGAGGCCGAGATAGGCCTTGCGCTGGTTGTTGACGGCGCCGCCATCGCCGAGGGTCAGCGCCGCCTGGCCGGGCGAGCCGGCATAGAGGAGGGTCCCCCGCATGGACAGGCCGGCGGCCGCGCCCGGCAGCAGCAGCGGCATGCTGGTGCGGAACAGCCCCTCGCCGACCTCGAGCACCTTGCCGCTGGCCGCGGCGGCGTACATCGCCGATTGCAGCGCCGGGCCGTCATCCGCCTCGCCGTCGCCGACCGCGCCGAAGTCGCGGGCCGACAGGGTCTCGGCCAGCTTGTCCTCGACCGTGCGCGGCACGCCGCCCGGGAAGGGCACGGTCATCGTGCCCTCGCCGCGATCGACCACCGTGACGGCGCCCGTGCTGTCGAAGCCCAGCAGGCGGTTGGCGCGGGCCTCGCGCAGCGGCAGCACCGTGCCGGTGCCCGGCTCCGAGAGGTCGAGGCGGAGCGCGCCGGAAAGGCCGTCCTTGACCTCCTGCAGCACGGCGACCTGGTAGTCCAGCTCGTCATTCAGGACGCGGGCGCGCAGGATCCCGTTGGCCTGGAAGTCGCTGGTCCGAGCGACGGGGAGGTTGCGGCGGATGGTGACGCGGCGGCCGGCGGCCGGCGGCGTGTCGAAGGCCACGACGCCACCCTCCGACGCCCCGGCACCGGCGACCTGATAGCCGCCCGCGAGCACGAGGCCATCGACCCGGACCTCGATGTCGTCGGCATGGAAGATCGGGAAGGGGTAGGTGAAGCTGGCCTGGTGGCCATCGGCCAGATACTGCACGCGCGGCGAGACGTCGCCGATCCTGATGTGCTCGTCCATCGGGCGAACTGGCTCCTGGAAGGGGGTGTGGGGGGAACCGGTCCCCCCTTCGGCCGTGCCCGCGGCAGGGCGCGGCGGCGGATGACCTTGTGGGGCTGAGCGTGATCGCCTGAGGTGGACCCACCGAAGGCGTGAGTCCGCGACCAAACAACGGGCTAATCGAGCAGGCTCTTCGCCGCGAAGCCGAAGGTGCGGCCGCTCTGCAGCATGGCGTTGAAGGTGCCGTCCGGGTTCAGCAGGCTGACGCGGCCCTGGGCGAGACGCGCGCTCAGCGTGGCGGCATCGGCATTCTGCTCGGCCGCCGCTTCCTGGGCGAGGCCGGCGGTCAGCGCCGCGCCCGAGCCGCCATCCGCGGCGAGGCCCGAGGCTGCCAGCCGCGCCCGCGTGGTGGCTATGGTCTTCGCCAGGGTGAGCTGCCGCGCCTGGGCATCGGCGGATTGCTGCGCCAGCAGCGCCTGCTGCCGCGCCGATTCCTGCTGCTGCGCGATCTGCACCTGCGCCTTGTTGAGCGCGGTCTGCTGCTGCGCCTGCCGGATGTTGCCGTAGACGGAGGCGCCGGTCCCGACCAGGGTGGCGATGGAGGCGAGTGCGGCCATCAGTCCGAGATCCTCGTATCCGTGGTGACGGAGAGCAGCGTCATGGGCAGCGGCGTGTCGTCGGCGATGCGCCAGAGCGGCGCCAGCGCGTCGCGCCGCCAGCCCAGGGCCCGCAGCCGGACATCGCCGGTGAAGCTCGGCGGCGCCGAGCCGAGGGTGGTCGCGTCGAGCCGGCGGAAGGGCACCGGCTGCGGCCCACGGCCGAGATCGACGGCGAGCGCCCGGGTCTCGAGCAACCGGAAGGTCACCGCGACGAGGCGCAGCGGCGCCGCGCCGGTGCCGCCGCCGGCGCTGAGATCGGGCGGCAGCGGTTCGACCACATGCGTGAAGGGCAGGCCGACCTGCACCTCCCGCGCCGGCGGATCGAGCATGACCGCGCCGCCCGTGACGCGCGCCTCGCCACAGGGCGCGCCATCGGCGACGACGCCGACGGTGCGGCCCTCCAGATGGCCGAGGCCGCTCCAGCGGTCCTGCTCGGCCGCGCTGCTGCCGGTGAGCGCGGCATCCAGTGCCAGCGCGTCGTCGAAGCGCTCCAGCCGCTGCGTGCCGGCGCGCTCCACCACCGCCCAGACCGTGCCCTCGATCTCGGCGAGGGAGCGCACGGCGCCGTCCGTCTCCTGCGCGCACCAGGCGGTCACCTGCTCGGCGCGGTAGAGGGTGAGCGTCGCCAGGCCGCCATCGGCCATGGCGACATGCAGCAGTCGGCGGCGCTGGTCATAGGCCATGGCGACCGGGTCCTGCACCAGGTGCTGCGAGACCAGGGCGAGGTCGTTTGCCTGGTAGAGCTGCTGTACATCGGTATAGGTGAACTCGTAGATCCCCTTGCCGCTGCGGGCGGCGAAGAGGGTCGAGCCATCGACATCGACCGGCTGCACCAGCCGCGCCACCGGCGAGCCGACCCGCGTCTGCCGGTCGAGCTGGATGTTGCCGGGCGTCAGCGGCGTGCCGCTGACCATCCACTCGGCGCCCGAGGTGAAGACCTGCAGGTGCTGGCCCGAGAAGACGGCGCGGATGGCGTTCACCTGGTCGGAGACCAGGCCGAACTCGATCGCCTGGTCGTCGAGGCCGGTGCCGAGGTCGAAATTGAACAGGTCGCCGGTCCGCGACAGCCAGAGCCGGTTCGGCAGGTCGCGCGAACCGCCGATCACCAAGCGGTCCTGGTGGAAGCACAGCGTCGCCGGCCAGCCGCGCGCCGGGGAGAAGGCGGCCTCCTCCCAATCGGCCGTGGCATCGGTGCCGGCGAGCGTCTCCTCCACCACCGCGCTCGCCGCGGTGCCGCTCGCCACCGCCGTGACCAGCAGGCGGCAGCCGGCAATGCGCAGGCGCGTGCCGACATGGCCGGGCTGGAAGGCCGCGGCCGAGGCGGTCAGCGTCACCGAACCGGTGGTCGCCGAGGCGGCGAGGGTGATCGCCGGATCGGCGAAGCGGAAGAAGGGCTCGCTCAGGAAACTCCAGGGCGTGACGGTCCAGACCGTGTGGCTGGTCCGGGTGATGCGCTGCGGCACCATCTCCGGATGGCAGAGCAGCAGCGTATCGGCATTCTGCGTGTAGGCGAGCTGCGGCAGCATCGCCGCCGTCCAGGGGCCGGCGACGGTCGCGACCGGCGCATCGCCGATGAAGACCTGCAGCGCCCCCTCGGTCAGCACCAACAGGTAGGTCTGCTCGGTGTTGAACTCGAAGGCGATGAGCCTGGCGGCACCGGGCAGCATCGCCACATGGCGCAGGCCGGGCCGGCGCGTCACGCCGCCGGTCGGCTGGATGAAGACGTTGCGCAGCCGCCGCGCGCCATTGGCATAGGCGCGCAGGTCGGGGCGGCCAAGCAGGGCCGAGGCCAGCTCGCCGGCGGTGAAATTCGTCTTCAGGCTGCGGGCTTGCACCATGGCTCAGCCCCGCACGCTGACCAGCGGGAAGTCCTCGATGGCGCGCGGCGTCGCCTGCTGGCTGTCGGCGCGGCGCGCGGCGCGGAACTCCGCCTCGGCCTGGGAGGCGAGGAGCTGCGCCCGGCTGGTGTTCTCGGTCAGCGGGATGCAGAACTCGGCGGCGAGGCGTGCAACGAGGGCGGCGGCGAAATGCGGCGGGAAGGCGCTCTCCTCGGGGCGGAAGATGTAGGACAGCACCACCTGCTCCGCATTGCAGTGCAGCCGGTTCTCGAGGATGCGATAGGCGAGGCCGCGGCCGCGATTCGGCATGCCGGCGGAAAGCGCGCGCAGGAAGCCGGCGGGCAGTTGGAAGGCGTGCAGGAAATCCGCCTGCGGCTGCGCCGCCAGGCGCGGCAGCGTCTCCTGGCCGGTGGCGAAGCTCCAGGGATGCGCGGCCAGCAGCGCGTCGCGCAGGCCGGGATAGAGGTTGGCCGCGACCTCGGCCTCGGCGGTGCCTTCGTCGAGCGAGGCGATGGGCTGCGCGCCGATCTTCAGCAGCGCGCGCGCGCAGAGCGCGAGGGCGGAGAGGGCCATCGAGAGGAACTCCGGCAGGACGGGAAGCGGGATGGCCCCACCCGCGGCGGGGTGGGGCCGTGCGGCAGGGGCTATTCCTTGCAGCGCATCCGGACGACGCCGGTCTCGTTCACCAGCACCGCGCCCTGGCTCATCATGGTGTTGACGAAATGCGCGGCGCGGTCGCCGTGCCAGGTGATGTCGGTGGTGATCTCCATGCCGGCGGCATGGCCGATCGCCGTCTTGTGGTAGAAGTAGCAGTAGCGCAGCGCGCCATTCTTGCTCAGGCCGCTATGCGGGATCCAGGTGGCGCCGAGCCAGCGCTTCGCCTGCGTGCCCTTCCAGGGCAGGTCGCCATCGCCGACATACTGGGCATTGGCGAATTCCTGGATGGTGAGCAGCTCGCTCCACTGCTTCCAGCCGACCACCGCGTAGCGCTGGCCGTCATCCGGCACGTCGGCATTGCCGAGCATCTGGAAGGCGAGCAGCACCTTGGCCCGGGTCAGGCCATCGGTGTCGGTCTCGCCCGAGCCGGTGCCGATCGCCTCGCGCGTGCTGCTGTCCATCGCCGCGATGATCAGCTCGTCGGTCTTACGGCCGAGCGCGTAGGCGCCGGCATTCGCCGCGACGGCGCGCTCGTCGATATTGGTCTTCAGCTCGTCGAGACGGTCCACCCAGTCGCCCGCATAGTAGTCCTGCAGGAAGCACTCGACCGTGGTGTGGTCGATGTTCATGACCGGGACGACGCCGTTGCGCGCCTTGGCGGCCGCGGTGCCGGTGCCGACCTTGTGGAAGACGGTGGAGGCGCCGCGCACCTCGGTCTTGCTGCGCACGGTCGGGCGCAGCTTGGAGCCCTGGCGCTGATAGGCCTCCTGCACCTCGGCCTCGTACTGCTTGATGAAGGCCTGATCGATGGACGCGGACATGGTGCCGTCCTTCTGTTGGTGGCGGAGTGGAACACGCCGATCCGGTTGGCCGGCGGAGCCGGGCCATCGCGGCGCGCAGGGCCGCGCGCCCGCCGGGGCGGGTTGGGCGCGGCCGTGTCGGGGGAAGGGGCGGGGAGGCGATCGCGGCCCATGGCCGATCGCCTCGCCCGCCCCCGGAGGACGGGGCGAGCCTCCGCGACGGAAGGCTCGAGCCCCGCCTAGTTCATGCCGAGCCGCGCGGAGGCGCGGCGCCCGGTATCACCCCGCATTGCCGACCAGGCGGCGGAAGCCGTCGGTCACGCGCTGGATGAACTGCGGGTCGCGGCTGCGCCAGTAGCGCGGGTCGCGCATCAGGGCGCGCAGCTCGCTCTCGCTCTCGGCGCCGGGCGGGGCGCTCTCGCGGGCGAGGCCGGGCTCCTGCCCGCGCATCATCTGCTCGAGCGCCATCACGCCCTCGGCGGTCGAGGCGAGCGCGGCATAGACGGTCGGCGGCAGCTTCGCCCGGCCCCAGGCCGCGAGCTGGCCGGCGATGCGGCGATAGGCCTCCTCGCCGCCGAAATGCGCGACGAGCGCGGCACGCTGCCGGTCGGCCTCGTATTCCGCCGCCGCCTCGGCGATCAGCGGCAGCAGCTTCTGCGCTGCGAGGTCGTAGACGAGCTGCGCCTGCTCATGGCTGAAATGCGCCGCGTGCAGCTTGCCGTTCACCTCCGGATCGGCGCAGCAGAGGTCGTGCGGCGCCGTGATGCTGTAGTCCTCGGGCGTCTCCGGGATGCCCATGGCCTGGCGGAAGCGCTGCAGTTCCTCCGGCGCGGCGTCCGGGCCCGGCCGGCCGGTGCGCTGCGACATGCGGCGCTCGAGCTCGAGATAGGATTTCAGCAGCGCCTCGGTGCGGAGCGTGCCGCTCGCGGCATCCCAGAATTTCTCCGGCACCTCGGGCGGGCGGGTGGCTGGCGTGGCGGCCTCCGGCGTCGCGGTCTCGGCCGGCGGCTGCAGCAAATCCTCGGGCATGCGGATCACTCCCGGATGGGGGTTGGAAGGGGCGCGGCGCCGGCGGGCACCAGCACCTCGGCCGGCGCGCCCAGTGTCCGCGCCAGCCAGCGCGTCGCCGCCACGGCATCGAGCTGCGCCGCGGCGCTGCCGCCGAGCGCGCCGACCGCCTGCAGGAAGAGCAGCGTGTTCGCCGCATCGGCGCGGCCCTGCAGCCGCGCCAGCGGGCTCTCGTAGCGCAGCGCGACCTCGCGGCCGTCGAGCAGGATCGCCGGGATCTCGCCGCGCCGGCGCAGGATGGCGAGGCAGCGGGTGACGAGCGGCGTCAGCAGCTCCGCCTGCAGCCGGCCATAGGTGGCGCCGAGCAGCCGCGCCGCCTGGGCCGAGCGCTCCAGCACCTCGGTCGCGGTCATCGCCGCGCCCTGCAGCGGGCCGATGCGGTCGGCGAGGAGGGCGCCGCGGATGCGGCTCCGCAGGTCCTGCAACACGAGCTGCGAGACGTCGAAATTGCCGGGCGCCGCGAGCGGCGTGAGGCCGGCGCTGCCCGGCGCCTTCGGGATGATGGCGCCGGGGATAAGCTTCACCGTATCCGGGTTCAGCACGCCGTCATCCTCGGCCTGCCAGATGCCGGTGACGGCGATGGAGGCGTTCTTCAGGACCAGCTCCACCACCTTGTTGGCGGTGCGGATATCCGGCAGCGCCTTCATCACCGGGCTGCGGCCATAGGTCTCGCCCGGCGCCTTCAGCCAGCGGAAGGCGATGGCCGGGCTCTCGGCGAAGCGGCCCTCGGCGAGCGGCAGGGGGCGCGTCGGGTCGGCGAGCAGCGCGGCATAGCGGGCGCCGCCGCGCTCCGGCCAGACCACCTCCAGCACCGGGTGCTGCGTCGGGTCCGCCGCAGCCGCGGCACGCAGCAGCTCCGGCGGCAAGGCCGCATCCGGGAAGCGGGCGTGAAGCGCGGCCGCGGTCAGGCGTGCCTGGCGGTAGACGGTGGAGAGGCGGCCATCCGGCCCCTCCTCCAGCACCGCGGCCCGGGCCGGGACGGCGGTGAAGCGGAAGGCCGAGGCCTCGCCGAGCGGCGCTTCCTCGACCAGCAGCAGCGCGGTGCCGGCGACGACCAGGTCGAGGAAGGCCTGGTGCATCTCGACGGCGAAATTCGAACGGTCGAAATGCCCCTGCAGCACCGTCGCGGCATCCTCGAGCGCCTCGGCCGCCGCGCGGTCCTCGACCGGCTTCGCCGGGGCGAGGCCGAACCAGCGGGACCAGGGCGGCGTCAGCTCGGCCAGCAGCGAGGCGGCGAGCTGCTCGGCGGCATCGGCGGCGGTCGCGTCGAACAGCGCCGGACCGCCGGTCGCGGCCGGCAGGACATGGTCGTAGCAGGCCTGCCAGAGCGGCTCGAGCGGCCGCCGCTGCTCCAGCGCGCGGCCGAAGCGGGCCAGGATGTCGTCGGGCTGCATGCGGCTCATTCCCCGAGCAGGGATTTGCGGGGCAGGCTCGGCAGCGCGTCGAGGACGCCGCGCGCCGAGGTGGCGATGGTGCCCTCGAGGCCGCGGCGGGCGCGGGTCCGGGCAGCGGCGCGCGCCGTATCGCCCTGCTGCTCGGGCGAGGCGGAGGTCGTGACCGCCTCGGTCGCGGGCTGCGTCTGCACGACGACCGGCTTCGGGGCGCTGAACAGGCCACCCATGCGCGTCACCTCGTCAGGTTCGGGAAGCGGCAGCCGATCCGGCCCCGAAAAGCCCGCGGGCCCGCCCCCGGTGAGGGAGGCGGGCCTGCGGCAGGTCGGGGGGGAGGATCGGGAGGATGCCTCAGGGCGCAGTTCGCCCGTTGGCAAGGAGAGATTTACCGATATCGCAACGATCAGTCAAGACATTTTTCCTAATTATCAGGTTGACACCACAAGATCAAGATTTAGAATGAGGGCATGAGCAAGCTCTCCGAGCCGCATTTCCAGAACGCCGAAGCCGCCCGCGAGTGGTTTGAGGCGCAGCGTTGGCCTGAGGGTCGGGTTTGCCCCCGCTGCGGCACGGTCGGGCGCTCCTACGCGACCAAGAAGCCCGGCGTGTACCGCTGCGCCGAGGCGAAGTGCCGGAAGGACTTCACGGTCATGGTCGGCACCGTCATGGAGCGGAGCCATATCCCGTTGCATAAGTGGCTGACCGGCTTCTACCTCATGGCGTCGAGCAAGAAAGGCGTCTCGGCGCACCAGCTCCACCGGACGCTAGAGATTGGCTATGAGGCCGCGTGGTTCATGGCTCATCGCATCCGGGAAGCCATGCGCGAAGGCGGTCTCCTGCCCCCGATGGGTGGCGAGGGCGGGATCGTTGAGGCTGACGAGACTTACTACGGCAAGGTCGAGGTACAGCGCCCGCGCCGCAAGCGCCTCGGCCCGCCAACCAAGGGCGGCAAGTCAGGCCCTGCCGGCAAGCGCGCCATCGTCTCCCTAGTGGAGCGCGGCGGTTCCGTCCGTTCATTCCATGTCGCAGTGGCCGACAAGGCGACCGTGCAGAAGATCGTCACCGAGAATGTGTCGCGCGAAGCCGAATTACATACTGACGAAAGCCGGCTCTATGGCGGCGCTGTCTCGCACGTCGCGTCTCACGAGCGGGTCAAGCACAGCGCGGATGAGTATGTGCGGTACGACCGCCGCCCCGGCGGGACTGTCCGCATCCACACCAACTCAGCCGAGGGCTTCTTCTCGATCTTCAAGCGCGGGATGAAGGGCATCTATCAGCACTGCAAGGAGAAGCACCTGCATCGCTATCTGGCCGAATATGACTTCCGGTACAATCATCGCGTGAAGCTTGGCTTTGATGATCTTGCCCGGACGCGCATGGCCGTGAAGGGTGCGGAAGGCAAGCGGCTGACCTACCGGCAACCTCACTGAGCCAGATTACAGCTTCGCTCTGAAACGCTTCCTGCGATGGCTGCGAAAGTGTCAGAAAAAAAGCGGCAAACTAACCTAGAGCTAAGATCGGAAGCTGAGGACATTTTGCTTGAAACGGGAGCTGTTGACCGGTGCCCGAACCACTATGACGTTTTGCTCATCCAGGGCACGACGCTTGCTGTTTGGCGAGCGAGAACGATGGCGGTCGAGCTTGTAGAAGCCGCCGGCGGTGACCCAATGCGCTTATTGCAGGAAATCCGAGACGCACTCGCTGGTGCAGTGGACGATTGCCCGCATTGTAAGGGCAATCGTCTTTGATGACGTTATAGCCGGCTTTCCGACTGCTCCGCAGCCGCCGCGCTGGTCAGATCAGGCGCTTCATTGCCCCAACAAATCCAACCCTTCCTGCATCGCCGTGCGAACAACTCGGCTTTGGATAGACCAGGATACATTTGGTCAATGGCGTCCTGCACGTCATCAGGCTTTTCGCTATGGCGGCCTCGGGGCGCGAACACAGTCTGTTTGATCGCCTCGCTAGCCAGCGGGAGCGGGCGCCCACGTGGTTGGGTTGAGCCTGCGATTACAAACTCTGTAAGAGGCTTCGTGATGCTTGGGCGAACGCCTTGCGCGCCTATGGGGCGGCCGCTCTGCGATGTCTTACACCAGACGAACGCGACACCCCGATAGTGCAGACCCCAAACACGGAGAAGGTCCACCGCGCGCGCCAGAGACGATGAGGTGCACCACATGAACACAACCGCTTTGCGCGCAAGGATGCGCCGCACTGGAAGTGCCGCTAGCTCCCCATCTGTCATGAGATCGTAGAACTTGCCTGCAGCAGCCCATTTGTCCGGCGAGCCCCAGTGGTTCCAGGGCGGATCCGCAACCACTACATCGAACGGTCCCGATGCCTCTAATGCCGCCCATGATCCAGTCGCCGCAGTTGGCAGATGCCCGTCCATTCGATCGGTCCCCCTCGCCGCGACCCACGGCCGCGAATCGGCATTTAATTGAACGAATTCAAAACTGTCTAGGGGTAAGTGGTGACATTGTTTTGGTTGGCCAATCGTCAGGCATGCGTAGAGGCTGTAACGCTTCACGTTCAATCGATGAGCGACCATGTCGAACGAAGAAGGGAGGGTTCCGGAACAGGCTCTAATTGTTCCGGCTCTGATGTTGCTTGTTGCCGCCCCCAATTTTCAGATGCGAACAGCGGAGATCAGAGAGCGATTAGAGCGGATGTTCAATGTGACGGGCAAAGATGCTGAAGTCGTTGACGGGCAGACCCGTTTTTCCCAGAAGGTCCGCAACCTTGTCTCTAACCGCACTAAGGGCAACAACATCGTCCACCTGGGCCTCGCGGACTACATCCCGCATCCCGAAAAGCAAAATCAGGGCTCGCTCGCAATGAACGTGGCCGGCCTAAGCCTGCTCGAAAATATCGGCTTCAAGGTGACTGACCGAAAACGGGATGAGATCAGGGCAGCTGAAGCCGGGCGGGAACCTGCTCCACCGCCACAAAAGCGTCCGCGAAAGCCAAAGGCATAAAGCAGATCGAGATCTTCAACGCTCTATTGGCTGAGTTGGCTTCAACTTACGCTTCGGTCGCGGCTTGTCCTTCATCGGCTTAGGCGGTGTGTTGAGCGCCGTCTGCACCAGCTTCTCAAAGCGGCGTTGCGTGGCCTCGTCGTCGCAAGTGTCCTCGGCCGGGGCACCATCCGCCTTAGCCGGTTTGTTGCTCGGTGGTTGCATACGCGCCTCGCGACCAGTTCGGTTGCGCTAGCACATATGCAGCGGGCAACGCCACTACCACGCTGAGGCACGGCAGACATCATGAGCAACCCGCTGTTCGGTATTGACACCGATAGAGGTATGTTCCGGCGATACGAGGACCCGCTTTATCTGCTCGGATGCTCATTGCCCGATGACCCGGATGGCCTGCTTCTCGGCTTGGTGTCGGAGGGTGTGCGCCGGCTGAGACAACTTGATAGGTTTTACTCGGAAGCTTGGATGTGCGTTAATCGTGCCGTTGCTGTTCAACAATTGGCAGAAGCAGACAGGGAAAAATTTTCCTCGTCAAAACCTACTCTTCAACAAGCAATTGATGACGCTACCGACGCTGCCGAGGCATTTTATCTTTTTGGGTTTAGACTGTTTGATATAACAAGAATCTTGCAAACTAAGTGCAATGCAAACTTGCAAATAGTAGAGCCAAAGAATTTTAACCACGTAAGAAACCACCTAATAATTCATCCAGAACGATATAAACAAGAATTGCTATGGTCGGCGCATGTCACTAATAAAGATGGACGAGGCGTCGTCATAAAAATCAAACGCACAAAAACACGACATCCTATCACTCACGATCCCGGTCTTGGTCCAAATGCGACCGAGCTTCAGGAATACATTGAGAGGTGGATTATTCAGTTTTCCGAGCACTTGTCGCGGGCGACTTGAAAGCGGATATCAATAAAGCAACAAGCAATTCCTTTAGCTCGACGGCAAATCTTTCCTCGCTAACCCCAAACTCAAATCGATAATCATCTATCCAATCAACCTCGGTTGCGATGCGAACCGTATCTGGAGGCATGACGATTGATGTCGCCACTTTTGTAACGAGATCGCGGAAGGCGCTTGCTTCAATCTGATCAACATCATCATTGCGCGTCACAAGACGTGCCATGGTCTCGGCGATCGCTTTCATCATCTGAGGCTCAAGGTCAGTCATGCCCGAGCCCTCTGGCGACTAGATTTTGATCTTGTGGCGTCAACCGGATAATTAGGACATTTTTCCTATGTCCCGCAAGTTTCCGGAACAGGCCCCAGGGCGTCAGCGCGAAAGGCGCGTCGGCGCCGAGAACGGCCCGGCAGAGCGCGACGCAGGTGAAGGGCGAGAGCGGCGGTAGCAGGCGCCAGCGCGCCGGCCCCGGGGCGAAGGGGCCGGCGACGGCGAAGCCGGCGCGACGATAGAAGCCGGGCAGGTCGAAGGCGGGGGAGAGGTCGAGCCGCGCCATCACCAGCCGGCCGGAGAGTGGGTCGAGCACCGTCCAGCCGCTGGCATCGGCAATGGCGGCGAAGCAGTGGCGGTAGCCCGGGCGCAGCAGGCGGAGCCAGGGCTGGTCCGCCGTCCCGCCGAA
The DNA here is from genome assembly GCF_013112485.1 of Roseicella sp. DB1501. Classification (GTDB taxonomy): domain Bacteria; phylum Pseudomonadota; class Alphaproteobacteria; order Acetobacterales; family Acetobacteraceae; genus Paracraurococcus. Next base: position 90,467 of record NZ_JABFHG010000006.1, on the reverse strand, counting down.
GACGATGAAGGCGCGCTGGCCGGCCTGCGCGGCGCGGCGATGCGCCGGGCGCGGCCGGGCGCGCCCAGTGGCGCGCCCCGTGGCGCTCATCGTGGCCATCATCGCGGCTGCTCCGGCAGGCCGCCCGGGATGGCGCCCGGGAAGGCCAGGATCTCGGCGCCCTCGGGGGTCGGCAGCGCCGGGCCGTCGACGATGCCCTTCAGCCGCAGCGGCCAGTCGAGCCGCGACATCGCCTCGCGCCACAGCCGCCAATCCGCCTTCTCGCGCGGGTAGCGCGGGTCCGGCACCTGCTGCCGCTCGCCCCAGATGCGCAGGATGCGGACGTGCAGCAGCTCGATCCGCCGCTGGCGGTAAAGGCGGTCGAGGCATTTCACCACGTCGTCCGGCTCGCAGGGGCGGGAGACGAGGCCGGCGCCGGAGACGATGCGGGCGCCGTCGCGGCGGGCGACGAGGGCTGCCATGGTCCAGAACCAGGCCTCCTCCACGGTGCGGAAAGGCTGCGTCTGGGAGTGCAGGCGCGGGGCGGGGACCTGGCCGGGGCGGGGAGCGTTGGTCATCGGCTTCTTCCTTCATCGCTAAACTGGAACATAACGAAAACGTATTCACGAAGCCGTGCGTCCGCAAGGGAAAATAAAGGAAAATTCGCCTATTGATCTCCGACTCCATCCCTAGGATGTTATGCCCATGAAGCGATCTGCCTGTGAGCGGGCTCAAGCCCTTGGGGCCATGCCGTGACGCATGACGATATCTGGCGGGCGCTCGATGCGCTGGCAGCGGAGAACGGCCTGTCCGCCTCCGGCCTGGCGCGCAAGGCCGGGCTGGACGCCACCGCCTTCAACCCGTCAAAACGCATCGGCTCGGATGGCCGGGCGCGTTGGCCCTCGACCGAGAGCGTCGCCAAGGTCCTGGCCGCGACCGGCGCCGGCTTCTCGGACTTCGCGGCGCTGGTGACCGGCGCCGCCGCCCTGCCGCGCAGCGGCCGGAGCATGGGCCGGCGCATCCCGCTCATCGGCCTCGCCCAGGCCGGCGGCGACGGCTATTTCGACGACGGCGGCTATCCGGTCGGCGGCGGCTGGGACGAGATCTCGGTGCCCGAGGTCGGCGATCCCAACGCCTATGCGCTCGAGATCTCGGGCGAGAGCATGGAGCCGGTCTTCCGCGACGGCGATGTCGTCATCGTCTCCCCCGCCGCGCCGGTGCGCCGTGGCGACCGCGTGGTGGTGCGGACGCTGAAGGGCGAGGTGATGGCCAAGGAGCTCAAGCGGCAATCGGCCCGGCGCATCGAGCTGCGCAGCCTGAACCCGGCGCATCCGGATTACAGCTTCGAGCTGTCCGAGCTCGCCTGGATGCACCGGATCGTCTGGGCGACGCAGTAGCGGAGGACTGCTCGGCGCCGCTGGCGCTGCCCGTTGCCCTGTCGCGGCTTTGCCGCGGCAGGCTGTGACGCATCTTGGGCCCGAGGCGAATCCCGGGGCCCCCACGGCGGCGCGCAGCGACGTCGTGGGGAAAGCTCAGGCCGCCCGGCTGCGCGCCAGCTCCGCCTCCGTCGCCCGCCGCATCTCCGGCGGCAGCAGCGGCCGCAAGCTCTCGAGATCCCGCTCCGCCCGCAACGCCAGGTAGCAGGCGGCCTCGCCCTCGCGCGGCTGCAGCGGCACCGCATGCAGGCCGATATCGGCATAGACGCGCAGGTACTCCCGCCCCACCCGCCAGAAGGCCGGATCGACCCCGGCGCGCTCGCACATGTCGCGGAAGCGCCAGATGGCCGAGATGGCGTCCCGCCGCTCCCCGCCCGGGTCGCCGAGCGCCAGCCAGACGCCCTCGCGCCGGAGGAAGGCGAAGCCGGCTCGCTCATTCTCGCCGAGGATGGCGCCATCCGCCTCGCTCGGCGCCAGGGCGCCCAGCGCCGTCAGCCGGGCCCGGATCGCCGCGTCCCAGGGCAGGGGCTGCAGCCGCGCCGGCCGCAGCAGCCGCACCATGCCGACCAGCAGCAGCACGCCGGTGAGGCCGACGGTGAAGCGCAGGCTGTCCGGCGCCAGCTCGCTGAACACCACCCCCCACCAGGAGGCTTCGGAGACCCGCCCGCCATAGGCGACCAGCGCCAGGGTGATGCCGCAGGCCGCGACCGCCATGAGCGGCACCAGCGCCTCGGAGGAGAGCGGCTCCCGCACCAGCCGGCTGTCGCGGTAGAAGGCGGCGCGCAGGCTGGCGACCAGCACCCCGAGCAGCAGGAAGGCGCCCCAGAGCCACCAGGCCTCGCCCCGCACCCAGGCGATGGCCGCGCCGTTCGCCAGCAGGAAGAGGGTGAAGCCCCAGGCGATGGTCAGCCGCCGCAGCAGCCCATAGGCCATCACCAGCAGCAGCGAGCCGACCACCGAGGCGGCGAAATGCGAGGCCAGCGCCGCCGCATGCCCGGCCCATTCCTCGATGATCGTGCCCTTGGTCGGCAGCGCCCCGAGGAAGATCAGCAGCGCCCCGGCCAGGGCGACGAGGGAGGCGATGGCCGGCACCTCCAGCGTCTCGCTGCCGCGGCCGAGCGCCGTCACCCGGTCCAGCACCGCCCGCCGCTGGCCGAACTCGAAGCCGACGAAGAGCGTGCCGGAGATGAAGAGCGGGATGATGTAGTAGTAGAGCCGGAAGACCAGCAGCGCGCCGATCACCTCGGGCGCCGGCATATAGGGCTGCAGCCCGATCAGGATGGCGCCGTCGAAGACGCCGAGCCCGCCCGGCACATGCGCGGCGATGCCGGCGGCGTAGGCGGCGAGGTAGATGCCGACGAAGCGGAGGAAGGTCAGCCCCTCCGCCGCCGGCAGCAGCGTGTAGAAGATCGCCGCCGTCACCGCGACATCGACGGTGGCGAGCGCCGTCTGCATCAGCGCCATGCGCGGGCCCGGCAGGTCGAGCTGGTGCCCGAAGAGGCGGATATGCTGCTTGAAGCGGCTCAGCACGACATAGGTGCCGACGATGAGCCAGAGCGGCACGGCGATGGCCTGCAGCGCCCAGCGCGGCATGTGGCTGCCGAGCCAGGGCACCACCTCCGGCTCCAGCACCAGCACCAGCCCGCCGAGCGCCATGCCGCCGAGGCCGAAGGTGAGGCTGGTGAAGCCGACCACCTTGGCGATCTCGAGCGGCGTCAGCCCCCAGGCGGAATACAGCCGGTAGCGCACTGCGGCGCCGGAGACGGCGGCGAAGCCGAGATTGTGCGCCAGGCTGTAGCCGCAGAAGGAGGCGAGGAAGCTCTTCGGCCAGGAGACCGGCCGCCCGGCATAGAGCGAGCCGAGCTTGTCGTAGACGGCCAGCACGAGATAGGCGAGCACCGTCCAGCCCGCCGCCTTCCACAGCGTGATCGGCGGGATGGCCGCCATGGCCTGGCGGATATCGGCGACCGAGAGCGTGCGGAACTCACGCTGCACGACATAGATGGCGCCGATCAGCAGCAGCACGCCGAAGACGGCGGGGCCGTTGCGCCGCAGCCAGGCGAGGCGCGGGCTCATGCCCTGCCCGCGCCGCGCCGGGCGGCCATGGCTGTCCGTAGGAGGCTCACGCCGCCGAGGCCTCGCGGCCCAGCGCGCTTTCGATCAGCCCGACGGTGCCGGGGATGCCGTAGAGCGCGACGAAGCCGCCGAAGCGCGGCCCCTCCTGCTGCCCGAGCAGCAGCTGGTAGAGGCAGGAGAACCAGTCGCGCAGGCTGGCGAAGGGATGCCGCTTGCCGACCTCGTAGAGCAGCGCCTGGATCGCCTCGGCATCGCTGTCGGCGGGCAGGCTGCGCAGCACCTGCAGCAGGTCCTCAAGCGCCGCCCGCTCGGTCTCACTCGGGGCGCGGAAGGTCTTCGCCGGGGCGACGAAATCGCGGTAATAGGCGACGGCATATTCCGCCATGCGCGCCAGCATCGGGTGGCTCTCCGGCGTCACCCCCGGGGCGTAGCGGCGGATGAAGCCCCAGAGGATCTCCGGTCCCTCGGCATTCACCACGCTGGCGAGGTTGAGCAGCATGGCGAAGGAGATGGGCGAGCCGGGATCGTTGCTGCTGCCGTTGTGGATGTGGAAGGCCGGGTTGGTCGGCTCGGGCTGCGCCCGCAGCTTCTCGAGATTCGCCAGGTACTCGTCGACGGCGCGGGGGATGACGTCGAAGAACAGCCGCTTCGCCCGCTGCGGCGCCTGGTACATGAACTGCGCCAGGCTCTCGGGTGGGGCGTAGCGCAGCCATTCCTCGATGGTCAGCCCGTTGCCCTTGGACTTGCTGATCTTCTGCCCGTGCTCGTCGAGGAAGAGCTCGTAGGTGAAGCCGACCGGCGGGGTGCCGCCGAGGATGCGGCAGATCTGGCCGGAGAGCCGGACGGAATCGATCAGGTCCTTGCCCGACATCTCGTAATCGACGCCGAGCGCGGTCCAGCGCAGCGCCCAGTCGGCCTTCCACTGCGCCTTGCAATGGCCGCCGGTGATGCGCGTGCCGTGCCGCCGCCCCGTGGCCGGATCGGTCCAGACCAGCAGGTCCTCCGCCGGCCGCACCTCTTCCATCGGCACCTGCATGACCACGCCCGTCTCCGGATGGATGGGCAGGAAAGGCGAGTAGGTGGCCCGGCGTTCCGGGCCGAGGGTCGGCAGGATCACCTTCCGCACCGCCTCGTGCCGCTCCGCCATGCGCAGCAGCGCCGCATCGAAGCGGCCGTCCCGATAATAATCGGTGGAGGAGGCGAATTCATACTCGAACCCGAAGGTGTCGAGGAAGGCCTGCAACCTTGCGTTGTTGTGGGCGCCGAAGCTGTCATGCGTCCCGAAGGGATCGGGGACGGCGGTGAGCGGCTTGCCCAGGTGCTGCGCCAGCATCGCCTTGTTCGGCACGTTGTCCGGGACCTTCCGCAGCCCGTCCATGTCGTCCGAGAAGGCGATCAGCCGCGAGGGCAGGCCGGTCATCCGCTCGAAGGCGCGGCGCACCCAGGTGGTGCGCGCCACCTCGCCGAAGGTGCCGATATGCGGCAGGCCCGAGGGGCCATAGCCGGTCTCGAACAGCGCACCCCCTTGGGCGCCCCCCTGGTCTCCCCCGGCCTTGGGCGAGGCGGCCAGGCGGTCGGCAACCTTGGCGGCCTCCTCGAAGGGCCAGGCCTTGACGCTGCGGAGGGATGGATCGGCGGTCATGCCGGGGCAGATGGCAGGGGCAGGCGGCGGGGTCAACGCGGTTGCGTCCGGTTGGTCGCGCCGCCGGCCGCCGGCGACGCCGTTCCGGCCAGGGCAGGCCAACCGCCAGGTCGGGGCAGCCATCGCATCGCGGCGGTGGCGGGGAGGGCCGCATCGCGCTACACGCCCTGCTCCCCCATGAAGGAAAGGGTGCCATGCGGGTCGGCGTGATCGGTGCCACGGGCGCGGTCGGGAAGGAACTGGTGGAGGTTCTGGGCAAGCGGCGCTTCCCGGTCACCACCCTGAAGCTGTTCGCTTCCGCCCGCAGCGCCGGCACCAGGCAGCAGACCCCCTGGGGCGAGGTGGCGATCGAGGAATTCACCCCGGCCGCGGCGAAGGGGCTGGACCTCGCTTTGCTCGCCGTCTCGGGCGACTTCGCCAAGGCGCATGCCCGGGCGCTCGCCGCCGAGGGCGTGGCGGTGGTGGACAACTCCTCCGCCCTCCGGCTCGAGCCCGACGTGCCCCTGGTGGTGCCGGAGGTGAACGCGGCGGCGATCGGCGGCCACAAGCTGATCGCCAACCCGAACTGCACCACGGCCATCCTGGTCGTCGCGCTGGAGCCGCTGCGCCAGGCCTTCGGCCTGAAGCGGGTGATCGTCTCCACCTACCAGGCGGCGAGCGGCGCCGGCGCCGAGGGCATGGCCGAGCTGGAGCAGGAGAGCCGCCGCGTGCTGCTCGAGGGCGGCAAGCCGGGCCACGCGGTCTTCGCCCATCCGCTGCCCTTCAACGTCATCCCGCAGATCGACAGCTTCCAGCCCAATGGCTACACGCGCGAGGAGATGAAGGTCGCCTGGGAGAGCCGGAAGATCATGGGCCTGCCCGATCTTCCCGTCTCCTGCACCGCGGTCCGCATCCCGACCTTCCGGGTGCATGCCGAGGCGGTGACGATCGAGACCGAGCGGCCGGTGACGTCGGAGGCGGCGCGCGCGGTGCTGGCCCGGGCCGCCGGCGTGAAGGTCGTGGACGACCCGGCGCAGCAGCGCTACCCGATGCCGCTGACCGCGACCGGCCAGGACGATGTCGAGGCCGGCCGCATCCGCGCCAACCCGGTCTTCGGCGACCATGGCCTCGACCTCTTCCTCTGCGGCGACCAGCTGCTGAAGGGCGCGGCGCTGAACGCCGTGCAGATCGCCGAGCGGATGAAGATCGGCTGATTCCGCCTCTCCGCGGAGAGGCGCCGTGTCTTCGCGGGGAGCCCGGCCGGCCGCGTGCCTGGCTGATAGCCTGTTGTTTTCAGAGCAACTTCGCCCGAAGGGGGTGATTTCCCCTGGGCGGGATCCGCTGTAGCCTCCGCCGCCGTCCAACGGCCACGGGGGACCACGCCGCCATGAACCTCGCCCGCTTCCCGCGCATCCGCCTCGGCCACCTGCCGACGCCGCTCGAGCCCATGGAGCGCCTCTCGCGCCATCTCGGCGGACCCAAGGGCGGACCCAGGCTCTGGATCAAGCGGGACGACTGCACCGGCCTCTCCACCGGCGGCAACAAGACCCGCAAGCTGGAATTCCTGATGGCCGACGCGCTCGCCCAGGGCGCCGACACCGTCATCACCCAGGGCGCGACGCAGTCGAACCACGCCCGGCAGACGGCGGCGGCGGCGGCCAGGCTCGGCCTCGCCTGCCACATCCTGCTCGAGGACCGCACCGGCTATGCCGATGCCGCCTACAGCGCCTCCGGCAACGTGCTGATGGACAAGCTGCACGGCGCCAGCGTCTCCCGCCGCCCCGGCGGCGCCGACATGCAGGCGGAGATGGAGGCGGTGGCCGAGGCGATGCGGGCCGAGGGGCGCCGCCCCTATGTCATCCCGGGCGGCGGCTCCAACCCCATCGGCGCCCTCGGCTATGTCAACGCGGCGCAGGAGCTGGTGACCCAGGCCTCCGACATGGGGCTGCGGATCGACCATGTGGTGCATGCCACCGGCAGCGCCGGCACCCAGGCCGGGCTGGTGGCCGGCCTCGTGGCGCTGAACAGCGGCATCCCGGTGCTCGGCATCGGCGTCCGCGCCCCGAAGGCGAAGCAGGAGGCGAATGTCCTGGCGCTCGCCGAGCGGACCCTGGCGCATCTCGGCCTGCCGGCGCTGCTGCGGCCGGAGCATGTGGTCGCCAATTGCGACTATGTCGGCCAGGGCTACGGCATCCCGACCGAGGGCATGGTCGCGGCGCTGCGGCTGGTCGCCGAGCAGGAGGGCATCCTGCTCGACCCGGTCTATTCCGGGAAGGGCATGGCCGGGCTGATCGACCTGATCCGCAAGGGGCGGTTCGGCAAGGAGGAGAATGTCGTCTTCCTCCATACCGGCGGCCAGGCCGGCCTCTTCGGCTATCCGGAGGCCTTCAACCTGCCGGCCGAGACGGCGCGCTGATCGAACCGCTGACCGCCCTTGGGGGCCGGCCCCTATGGCCTGGCCAGGCGGATCAGCACCCGGTTCCCGGCATCCAGCAGCAGCGGCCCCGCCGGGTCAGGCCGCCAGCGCCGCACCGCGCCGAGGGCGTGCTTGAAGCGCTCCTCCTGCTCACCGAGGGGCGGCAGGCAGGCCATCATGGTGGAGGCGAGGCCATCGAAGGTGATCGACTGCCCCGCCAGCCGGTAGCCGCCGGCGATCCGGTTGCAGCCGGCGATCCCGGCCACCCGGCCCTCGGCGGTGAAGTGCAGCCGGGCAGCGGGCTGCGGCGGCACCGGCCGGCCCTCGATCTCCGCCACCACCCAGTCCGGGCCGACGAGGCCGGGCGCCGCCTCGCCGCCGGCGGCCCGGCGCAGGCGCAGCTCCACCGGCGCGTCCGGGCCCGGCAGCGTCACCGCCTGGGTCCCCCCGGTCCGGAACAGGGTCTGTCCCTCCAGGCTGATGGTGGCCCGCAGCGCGTAGCGGTGGCGCGGCAGGATGCGGGCCGGGTCATAGGGCAGGACAAAGCCGACCGGCACCGAGCCGGTGATCGGGATCCGCACGGTGGCGATGGCCTCGGCCGCGGCATCGGCGCGGGAGATGTCGAGCAGCGCCACCTCCAGCACCGCCCCGGGGGGCAGCGCCATCCGCTCGAGATAGGTGGCGCTGCCGCGGAGCGCCGCCGTCTGCGCGCCCGCGCCAGGGGCGAGACCAGGGGCGAGGCCCAGCCCGGCCGCCAGGATCAGGATGCCGCGCCGCTCCATCGCCCTCTCCTCCCCCTGCCGCCGCGCCGGCCCTCCTTCGCCCAGGGGCAGGCCGCCTCTCCGATATTCCGTCGCGCCGCAGCACGGTGCAAACTGCCGGGCCGGCGGCCGGCGGCCGCGACGAGAATGTCCAGGAGACGATAATCCATGTCCGAGGCAGCAACCCTCAGCAGGTCCGACCCCGGCCAGGCCGAGCATGTCGACGTGCTGATCGTCGGGGCCGGCATCTCCGGGGTGGGTGGGGCCTACCACCTGGCCACCCAATCGCCGGAGACCAGCTTCGTGGTGCTCGAGGCCGAGCCCACCTATGGCGGCACCTGGTGGACGCACAAATATCCCGGCATCCGCTCCGACAGCGACCTGCACACCTTCGGCTACCGCTTCAAGCCCTGGACCGGCACGCCGATCGCGACCGCCGAGGAGATCCGCAAGTACATGGGCGAGGTGATCGAGGAGAACGACCTCGGCCGCCACATCCGCTACAACCACCGCATCAGCAGCGCGAGCTGGTCGAGCGCCGAGAACCGCTGGACCATCGAGGCGACGCGCACCGATACCGGCGCGCCGGTGGTCATCAGCGCCAATTTCCTCTGGATGTGCCAGGGCTACTACCGTCATTCCGAGGGCTACACGCCGCAATGGGCCGGCATGGACCGCTTCCGCGGCACCATCGTCCATCCCGAGGCCTGGCCCGAGGGGCTGGACTATGCCGGCAAGCGCGTCATCGTCATCGGCTCGGGCGCGACGGCCGCGACCATCGTGCCGAACATGCCGGAAGCGGCGCATGTCACCATGCTGCAGCGCTCGCCGACCTATTTCCGCACCGGCCGCAACGCCATCGAGATCGCCGAGGAGCTGCGCGCCCTGCAGGTGGACGAGACCTGGATCCACGAGATCGTCCGTCGCAAGATCCTGTTGGAGCAGGCGAAGTTCACTGATCGCTGCTTCGCCGAACCGGAGCGGGTGAAGGAGGAGATGCTGGCGAACCTGCGCAGCATCCTCGGCCCCGACTACGACCTCGACACCCATTTCACCCCGAGCTACCGGCCCTGGCGGCAGCGCATCGCCTTCGTCCCGGATGCCGACCTGTTCCAGGCGGTGGCCAAGGGGAACGCCTCCGTCGTCACCGACGAGATCGAGCATTTCGACGAGACCGGCATCCAGCTCAAATCCGGCAGGCATCTCGAGGCGGACCTCATCGTCACCGCCACGGGCTTCAACCTCAACGTCCTCGGCGACATCGACTTCGCCATCGACGGCAAGCCGCTCGCCTTCCACGACACCGTCACCTATCGCGGCATGATGTTCACCGGCGTGCCGAACCTCTGCTGGGTCTTCGGCTATTTCCGGGCGAGCTGGACCTTGCGGGCGGATCTGGTCGGCGACTTCGTCTGCCGCCTGCTGAAGCACATGAAGGAGAAGGGCGCCCGGCGCGTCGAGGTGGCACTCCGGCCCGAGGACCGCGACATGGCGATCCTGCCCTGGATCGACCCGGAGAATTTCAATCCGGGCTACCTGATGCGGGGGATGCACCTGCTGCCGAAGCGCGGCGAGAAGCGGGAATGGCAGCACACCCAGGATTACTGGCAGGAGAAGGACGAGTTCCCGGCGATCGACCTCGACGGCGCGGAATTCGTCTACCACTGACCCTGGCTGGCCGGCGGCGCTACTCGGCGGCCGCCGGCTTCGCCTGCAGCGTGTCGAGCCAGATGCGGTCGCAGATGGTGCCGAGGGCGATGTGGTCCGCCATCGGCACCTGGTCCGCGCCGGCCCAGCCCGCGCCTTCCGGGCGAAGGAAGCGCGCGAGCCGCGCTTCCAGCGCCTCCGGCTCCGCCACCGCCAGGCCGAGCGCGGCGAGGTCGCCGGCGACGGCCATCGGCCCGGGCTCCATGTAGCGGTTCGAGGCCTCGACCAGCGCCGCCGGCCGCGGCACGCGGATCAGCGCGACGCGGGTCGCATAGGGCGGCTGCCCGCCGGGATGCAGCATCACGCAGCTGCACATGATGCCCGCCAGCAGGCTCGCCGGCGGCGCTGGCCGGTGCAGGTGGAAGCTGACCGGCGGCTCCCCGGCCTGGCCCCCGGCCAGATGCAGGGCCAGCGCCTGCCCGGCCGCCAGCACCGGCCCGGCGACCGATCCCTGGCCATGCGGCAGCGCCTGGGAATACCGCGCGACCAGCCTGCCGCCCGCCGGCGGGCCGGCCTCGATCGCCAGGGTGCTGCGGATCAGCCGGCCGCGGTAATAGGGCGACTGCGCCGGGGAATAGCCGGCATAGGCGGCGCAGAGCAGGTGCTCCGCCGTCGCCGCCCCGCCCGCCTGTCCGGTCGGCCGCAGCTCCAGCCCGGCGCGACGCAGCAGCTCTGGTTGGTTCGCGCGCCCGTCGCGGCAGAGGAGGTCGAGGAAGGCCTCGAGCGGCGCGGCGGCGATCCAGCTGCCGGAGCGGTCGAGGCCGAGGAGCTGCGCCCAATCCTCGTAGACCGCCGGGCTGCGCGGCAGCGAGCGGCCCTGGATCCATTTGTAGGAGCGGTCGAGGTCGAAGGCGGTGCGCGGGTTCACGCGCCGGAAGGCGGCGCAGAGCTCCTTCTGGCTGGCATGGCCGAGCAGGGCGGCGGTCAGGCGCAGCTTCGCCGCGATGTCCCTGGGCCCTGGAGGTATAGTCCTCGGCATGATTCTCCCTGAGCAATACCTGCGCTGTTGCTTGCGAGTTGAATAAAGAAAATAAAATCAAGCCGAATCAGCGAAGTACACGCTACCACGCCTGAGTATTGTCGATAAGTACGGAATCGTCCCGCCGAATTCTTTCCCGCCGCCACGCTTGGAAGCTCCTGGAATTCCAGCCGCCGCGGCTTGTCCCCGAGGCGACCGGCCGCGCTCAATCGGGCCGCGGGCCCATGTCGCGAGAACCACGTCCCGCCGCCATGCCCGAGGACCGGAGGCAAGCCGCCATGCCCATCGCCCGCCGCCAGAACCACCCGACAGGCCGGGCCGGGCGCGGCGCCGCGCTGCTGCTCGGCCTCGCCCTGCTGCCGACCGGCCTCGCCGCCGAGCCGCCGCCGCTCACCGCGGCGCAGACCCAGGCGGTCCAGGCGCTGATCCAGACCTATTTCCTCGACCATCCCGAGGCGCTGGTCGAGGCGATGCAGCGGGCGCAGGCGGCGATGCGGAGCCAGGCCCAGGCCGCGGCGCGGCGCATGCTGGGCGAGCGCCGGGAGGAGCTCGTCGCCGATGCGGCGGCGCCGGTCGCCGGCAACCCGCAGGGCGACGTGACCCTGGTCGAGTTCTTCGACTACCGCTGCGCCTACTGCAAGAAGGTCAGCCCCGGGGTGGAGGCGCTGCTCGCCGAGGATCGCGGGCTGCGCCTCGTGCACAAGCAGCTTCCGGTCCTCGGGCCGGACTCCGTCTTCGCCGCGCGGGCGGCGCTCGCCGCGCAACGGCAGGACCGCTACCTGTCGCTGCACGCGGCGCTGATGGCGGCGGCGGGACCGCTGACCAACGAGGTCGTCCTCGCCACCGCCGAGCGCCTCGGGCTCGACCGGGTGCGGCTGGTCCGCGACATGGCCGCGCCCGAGATCGAGGCGGCGCTGGCGCGCAACGCGGCGCTCGCCAAGGCCCTCGGCATCAACGGGACCCCCTCCTTCGTCATCGGCGAGACGCTGGTGCCGGGCGCGGCGGAGCCGGCGACGCTGCGCCAGCTGATCGCCGCGCAGCGCCAGGGCGAGGCGGCGGGCGCCACGGTGGCCGCCCGGCAAGGCCAGCGATAGGGCCGCCAAGGAGCGGCCCCCAGGAATCGAGACGAGAACAGCGAAGGAGGGACGGGCGGCCATGACGCGACCCCGATCGGACATCACCCGAGGCTGGCGCGGATGGCGCGGCCTCGCCCCACTCGGCCTCGTCCTGGCGGCCGCCGCGCCGGCCCTGGCCTCGCCGCAGGGGCTCTATGACGAGGGCCGCGTGCTCGAGAGGCGCGGCACGGCCTGCCTCGGCCAGGCCGATTGCGTCACCGTCGAATCCCGCCAGGCCCGCATCGCCAAGGGCGAATCCACGATCCTCCAGGCCCGCTGCCCGGCCGGCCACCCCTATGTCGCGGGCTGGGACACCGAGCAGCACGAGCATCTCGTCACCACCGCGCTGCCGCCGAAGCCGCGGCGCGGCGCCGATCCCGATGCCCCGGTCGCCACATCCGGTCGGATCGAGGTCGCCGCGACCAACAACGGCGAGACGCAGGGCCGGGTGACCCTCCTCCTCGGCTGCGTCGCCAGCCCGCCGCGCGTCACCGCCGTCATGAAGCAGCGCAGCGGCGTCCCCTCGAACCATGCCGGCTTCAGCGGAGGCAGCCGATGAGATCCATGCTCCTGCGGGCCCGGCGCCTGCTCGGCGCGCTGCTGCTCGCCGCCCTCCTGGCGCCGGCCGGCGCCATGGCCGGCCCCTGCGGCCCCTATACCACCGGCAACATCCCCGATTGCGAGCCGCAGCAGCAGGCGCCGGTCCCGTACGGCATCCTGGAGACCCAGGGCTGGGCCTATTACTGCACCGGCGACCATCCCTATTTCTGGGGCCTCAGCTCCAGCTATCCGGGCGACTTCACCTGGGACAACAGCTGCTTCTCCGCCATCGAGAACGTCTTCCCCGAGACGACGCCGAACAAGTTCGACGCCACCTTCACCAACTGGTGCCTCAGCGCGGAGAACATCGTCGTGACGCTCGGCTGCTCGAGCCAGCCGCCGCCCGGCTTCGGCCCGAGCTGCAACGAGACCGGCGGTCCGGTCGGCGATCCCGGCTGCCCGCAATCGAACATCTCCAACCATTGCTCCAGCACCAACCCGCCGGTCTGCTTCCAGACCGCGACCGAGACCTGCAGCGATGGCACGACCTATAGCTGCACCGCCGACCAGGGCATCGTCTGGTGCTACAAGTGTGGCTGATGCCGTGAAGCCGATGTCGGCGGGCGGCGCGGCCGGGGCCGCGCAGCCCGGCGACCCGGCGCGGCTTTTCCGCTACATCTGGGCGGGATGCCCCAACCGCCCCGCCTGCTCCTGCCCGACGCCCCGGCCCTGGTCGCGGCGCATGGCCGCGGCACCCTGCTGACGCCGGATGGCGAGCTGCTCGAACTGCCATCGGCCGAGCTGCGGCGCGCATTGCAGGGCATGGCGCCGCCCCTGCTGGTGCATGGCCCCGCCACCGCCCGCCGCCTCGACCTGCCGCGCTTCGATGCGAGCTTCGACCTGCTGGAGCTCTTCGCCTTCTGCCTGCCGGCACGCCCGGCGGCGCCGACCGCGCGCGGCCTGGCCCTGGCCCTCGACCTCGAGGCGCCGGCGAGCGACGCCGCGGCCGCCGCCCTGCTGCCGGAGATGGCGACCCTGCTGCTCCGCCGCCTCGCCGCCGGCCGCGGCCTGCCGCTGAACCGCGACGCGGCGATCCTCGCCGCGCATCTGCGCCAGGCCGCCGGCTGGCCCTGGGCGGAGGCGGTGCTGGCGGCGCTGGGCCAGCCCGATGAGGCGCCCTCGCTCGACCCCTACAAGGTCTGGCGCCGCCTGCCGGACTGGGAGGATCCCGGCCCGGCGCAGCCGCCCGCGAGCTTCGACGTCACCCCCGCCGAGGCCCGCGCCCGGCTCGGCGCCATCCTCGGCGAGGGGGCGGAGCAGCGGCCGAGCCAGGGCGACTACGCCTCCGCCGCCGCCGGCGCCTTCGCCCCGCGGGAGGCGCGCGGCGCGCCGCATGTGGTGCTGGCCGAGGCCGGCACCGGCACCGGTAAGACGCTCGGCTACATCGCGCCGGCGAGCCTCTGGGCCGAGCGCAACGGCGCCCCGGTCTGGATCTCCACCTATACCCGCAACCTGCAGCGCCAGATCGACCAGGAGCTCGGCCGCCTCTATCCCGAGCCGGAGGAGCGCCGCCGCCGCGTCGTCGTGCGGAAGGGGCGGGAGAACTATCTCTGCCTGCTCAACATGGAGGAGATGCTGGGCCAGGCCACGCATCCCGACATGGCGGTGCCCCTCGGCCTGGTCGCCCGCTGGGCCCTGGCGACGCGCGACGGCGACCTCATGGGCGGCGACTTCCCGGGCTGGATCACCGAGCTGCACGGGCCGGCGGCGATCTGGCCGCTCGCCGACCGGCGCGGCGAGTGCATCCGCTCCGCCTGCTCCCGCTACAAGCAGTGCTATGTCGAGCATTCCATCCGCCGCGCCCGCACCGCCAGCCTTGTCGTCGCCAACCATGCGCTGGTGATGGTGCAGGCGGCGCTCGGCGGCGGCGACCAGAAGGCGAGCCAGGGTCAGGGCCAGGGTCAAGGCCAGGGCGGGGAGGACCTGCGGCCGCTGCGCTACGTCTTCGACGAGGGGCACCACCTGTTCGACGCCGCGGACGCCGCCTTCAGCGCCGCCATCACCGGCGCCGAGACGGCCGAGCTGCGCCGCTGGCTGCTCGGCGCCGAGGGCGGGCGCAGCCGGGCGCGCGGGCTGCGGCGGCGGATCGAGGAGCTGGCCGGCGACATCCCCGAGCTGACGGCGCCGATGGAGGCCGCGCTGCAGGCGGCGCGGGCGCTGCCCGGCCTCGGCTGGGTCGCGCGCCTCGCCGAGGCGCCGCGCGACCCAGCGCCGGTTGCCGCGGAGGACATGGCCGAGGCGGCGCCCGCCCTGGCGCGGGAGCGGCCGGCCAACCCCGCCGAGCAGTTCCTCCGCGCCGTCCGCCGGCAGGTGCTGGCGCGGGCGGCGGCGGAGGAGGGGCTCTACGATGCCGAATGCGACCTCCACCCACTCGGCGAGGACATCCCCGGCGCGGCCGAGGCGCTGGAGCGGGCGCTGAAGCGGATCGAGGAGCCGCTGGTCCTGCTGCGCGACCGGCTCGCCGCGCGGCTCGAGGACGAGGTGGAGGAGCTCGAGACCGGCGACCGCATCCGCATCGAGACCGCGGCAAGGGGCATCGAGCGCCGCGCCCTGATTCCG
The DNA here is from genome assembly GCF_013112485.1 of Roseicella sp. DB1501. Taxonomy (GTDB): domain Bacteria; phylum Pseudomonadota; class Alphaproteobacteria; order Acetobacterales; family Acetobacteraceae; genus Paracraurococcus. Next base: position 75,218 of record NZ_JABFHG010000006.1, on the reverse strand, counting down.
CTGCGCGCCTGGCAGGCCATGCTGCGCAGCCTGCGCGAGCCGCCGCCGGCCCCGGGCGAGCGCCGCACCTTCGTCGACTGGCTGGCCCTGACCCGGCGGGAGGGGCGGGAGGTGGATGCCGGCATGCACCGCCACTGGCTCGACCCCACCATGCCCTTCGCGCTGACCGTCGCGGCGCCGGCGCATGGCATGCTCGTCACCTCGGCGACGCTGCGCGATGCCGGCCTCGCCGAGTCGCCGGAGGCGGCCTGGGCGGCGGCCGAGGCGCGCACCGGGGCGAGCCACCTGCCGGCGCCGGCGATCCGCGCCGCCGTGCCCTCGCCCTTCGACTATGCCGCCCGCACCCGCGCCTTCGTCGTCACCGATGTCGACAAGGCCCGCTCCGGCCAGGTGGCGGCGGCGATGCAGGCGCTGTTCCTGGCCGCCGGTGGCGGCGCGCTCGGCCTCTTCACCGCCATCCGCCGGCTGCGCGAGAGCTTCCACCGCATGGCCCCGGCGCTCGAGGCGCGCGGCATCCCGCTCTACGCCCAGCATGTGGACGCCATGGACAACGCGACGCTGGTCGATGTCTTCCGCGCCGAGGAGGATGCCTGCCTGCTGGGGACCGATGCCATGCGGGACGGCGTCGACGTGCCCGGGCGCTCGCTGCGGCTGCTGGTCTTCGACCGGGTGCCCTGGCCGCGCCCCTCCATCCTGCACCGGGAGAGGCGCATCCACCTCTCCGGCGGCGAGCCCAAGGCCTATGACGACGCGCTGGCGCGGCACCGGCTGCGCCAGGCCTTCGGGCGGCTGATCCGCCGCGCCGATGATCGGGGCGTCTTCGTCCTGCTCGACCGCTCCTGCCCCACCCGCCTGCTGGCCGGGCTGCCGGAGGGCGTGCCGGTGCGGCGCATCGGCCTCGCCGAGGCGGTGGCCGAGACGCGCGCTTTCCTGGCCTCGCCCTGACCGCCTGACGAGAGCTTTGGTTGACGCATCCTGCGTCCCGCGCGAGGAGCAGCGGCGGGTGGGCCGCTGGCGCCGTGGCCCGCCCCCGAAAGGGAGGTCGCATGCCCAATACCCGTTTCAACCCGCAGGAGGCGCTGGTCTGCGCCATGGTGCTCATGGCGGCCTCGGACCGGAACATGACCGATGCCGAGGTGGGGGCGATGTCCCGGCTGGTGCAGGAGCTGCCGGTCTTCAGCGACTTCCATCCCTCGAACATCGCCAGCGTGACGGAGACCTGCCTTGGCCTGCTGAACCGCGAGGACGGGCTCGACCGCGCCATGACCCTGATTTGCGACGCCCTGCCGTCGCGGCTGCGCGAAACCGCCTATCTGCTCGCCTGCGAGGTCGCCGCCGCCGATGGCGAGGCCTCGCAGGGCGAGCTGCAATTCCTGCAGGATCTCCGCATCGCCCTCGACCTCGACCGGCTGATCGCCGGGGCGATCGAGCGCGCGGCCAAGGCGCGCTACCAGGTGATCTGACGGCGCGGCCGGTTCAGGTCGCGCCAGTCTGGGGCGCGTCAGTCTGGGGCGCGCCAGTCTGGGTCGCGTTGGTCCAGGGGCGCAGGGGTTCCGGGATGCGGAAGTCCTGCGGCACCTCGAAATCCCGCGCCGCGCCGCGCATCTGCGCCGCCGGCCGCGGCATGCCGCGGCGATCGCTGTAGTCGCGCCGCGCCAGCCGCTTCGCCCGCTGCCGCCGCGCGCCCATCGCCCGGCTGCACAGCACGTCCAGCAGCGTGACCCCGGCCACCGCCGCGAGGGCGATGCCGATCCGGCTGCGCGGACGGTTATGGCCGGCGAGGCCAGTGGCGAGGGTGCCGAGATCCAGCGCATCGCCGGCGACCCGGCCCCAGAGCCAGGGCGTCGGGTCGCGGCTGGCGAGGATGCCGATGCCGGCCGCGAGCTCCCGCGCGCCGTAGCTCTCGATCAGCCGCTCATGGCCCCGCAACCCGAAATTGCGGGTGAAGGCATGCGGCGCCAACAGCTCCGCCAGGCCGAGGCCGACGCTGAACCAGCCGAGGCCCCGCACCACGGCGAGCGTCGTGTCGCGCCCGCCGGCATCCCGCCGCCCGCTCATGGCCGGATCACCACCTTGATGCAGCTGTCCTGCTTGTCGCGGAAGGTCTTGTACATGCCCGGCCCCTCCTCCAGCCCGATGCGATGGGTGATGACGAAGGAGGGGTCGATCTGGCCCTGCTCGATCCGCCGCAGCAGGTCGTCGGTCCAGCGCTGCACATGGGTCTGGCCGGTGCGGATGGTCAGGCCCTTGTTCATCGCCATGCCGAAGGGGATCTTGTCCAGCACCCCGCCATAGACGCCGGGCACCGAGAGCACGCCGGCCGGGCGGCAGACATACATCATCTCCCGCAGCACATGCGGCCGGTCGGTCTCCAGCATCGCCGTCTGCTTCACCGCGTCATAGATCGAATCGAGCGTCGCCGTCGCATGCGCCTCCATGCCGACGGCGTCGATGCACTTCTCCGGCCCCTTGCCATGGGTCAGCTCGTTCAGCCGCTCGACCACGCTCTCGGCCGAGAAGTCGATCGGGATGGCGCCGCCGGCCTGGGCCATGGAGAGCCGCTCCGGCATGCGGTCGATGGCGATGACCTGCCGCGCGCCGAGCAGCACGGCGCTGCGGATCGCCATCTGGCCGACCGGGCCGCAACCCCAGATCGCCACCGTGTCCTCCGGCTGGATGTCGCATTGCACCGCGGCCTGCCAGCCGGTCGGGAAGATGTCGGAGAGGAACAGCACCTGCTCGTCGGTCAGGCTCTCCGGCACCTTGATATGGGTGCGGTCGGCGAAGGGCACGCGGAGATACTCCGCCTGGCCGCCGGGATAGCCGCCGGTCAGATGGGTGTAGCCGAACAGGCCGGCGGTGGTGTGGCCGAAGGCCTTGTCGGCGAGGCTCTTGTTGCGGTTGCTGCGCTCGCAGACGCTGAAATTGCCGCGCCGGCACTGCTCGCACTCGCCGCAGGTGATAGTGAAGGGGATCACCACCCGGTCGCCCCGCTTCAGCCCATGACACTCCGGCCCCACCTCCTCGACCACGCCCATGGTCTCGTGGCCCATGATGTCGCCCCGTTCCATGCCGGGGATGACGTTGTCGTAGAGATGCAGGTCGGAACCGCAGATGGCACAGCTTGTGACGCGGATGATGGCGTCCCGCGGCTGCTCGATCCGCGGATCGGGGACGCTGTCGCATCGGATATCGTGCTTGCCGTGCCAGACCAGTGCCCGCATCGTCATTCTCTCCTGCCGGCCCGCGAGCCGCGCCCCGGGCGTTCCGTGCCGAACGCGGCTGAGGCGGGCGGGTTAAACGGCAGCGGCGCAACGAATCACAGTGTCTCCGCCGGCGCCAGGATGCAGGGATGCGCCGGGTCGCCCGTCTCCACCTGCAGCGTGGCGTGGCCGATGCCGAAGCGCGCCTTCAGCGCCGCGCCCAGCCCGGCGAGGAAGGCATCGTCCACCGCCAGGCCAGGGCGGACGAGATGCGCGGTCAGCGCCGTCTCGGTGGTCGAGAGCGCCCAGATATGCAGGTCGTGCACCTCGCGCACGCCGGGCTGCGTCCGCAGGAAGGCGCCGACCGCTTCGGGATCGATCCCGGCCGGCACCGCATCCATGGCGAGGTCGACGGATTCCCGCAGCAGCCCCCAGCTCCCCCAGAGGATGACCCCGGCGATGGCGAGGCCGAGCAGGGGATCGACCCAGAACCAGCCCGTGGCGCGGATCACCAGGGCGCCGAGCACCACCCCGGCGGAGACGCCGGCATCCGCCACCATGTGCAGATAGGCGCCGCGGCGGTTGAGATCCGCCTCCCGGCCGCGGGCGAAGAGCAGCGCCGTGCCGGCATTCACCAGGATCCCGGCGGCGGCGACCCAGAGCATGAAGCCGGTCGCCAGCGGCTCCGGCTGCAGCAGGCGCTGGACGGATTCGAGGGCGATCGCCCCGACCGCGACCAGCAGCAGCATGGCATTGGCGAGCGCGGCCAGGATGGTGCCGCGATGGAAGCCATAGGTCCGCCGCTGGCTCGGCAGGCGCCGGGTCAGCCGCGCCGCGATCCAGGCGAGCACCAGGCCGAGCACGTCGGAAAGGTTGTGCCCGGCATCGGCGAGCAGCGCCATGGAGCCGGCGAAGAGGCCGGCCGCGGCCTCCAGCAGCACGAAGCCGAGATTGAGCGAGACGGCGAGGGCGAAGCCCCGCTCCTCCGGCCGCGGCCCGTGCTGATGGGCATGCCCGGCGCCGTGCCCATGGCCGTGGTGGGCGTGGTCATGCCCCGAATGGCCATGCCCCGAATGGTCGTGTCCGGCATGGTCGTGCTGTGGGTGATCCTGGCCCATCGCCTGCCTCGGATTGGCTCTCATGGTCCGGCTTCCGCCCGGGGAGGAGCCGTCGGCCCGCCGCGCCGCCGGCCTGGGCATGCTTCAACGCAAAGCCCGCAAAAGAAAAGCCCCGGAGGTTTCCCCCCGGGGCCATGCGTCGCAGAGGCGCGGACGCGTCAGCTGTCGCTCTGCCGCACGCCCACGAGCTGCAGCAGCATCGTGAAGAGGTTGATGAAGTTCAGGTACAGGCCGAGCGCGTCCATCACGCTGCGCTTGCCCGCCTCCTCCGTGCCAGCGGCGTAGGAGTGTTCGATGTAATCGGCCTTGATCCGCTGCGTGTCATAGGCGGTGAGGCCGAGGAACACGACCACGCCGATCACGCTGATGGCGAATTGCAGCGCCGAGCTCTGCATGAACATGTTGACCAGCCCGGCAATGATGATGCCGACCAGGCCCATGAGCATGAGGCTGCCCATCTTCGTCAGGTCGGCCTTGGTGGTGTAGCCGTAGAGGCTCACCGCCGCGTACATCGCCGCCGCGATGAAGAAGGTGCTGGCGATGGAGGCGCCGGTGTAGCGCCAGGCGAGGTTGCTCAGGCTCGCGCCCATGCAGACGCAGAAGGCCCAGAACAGGGCCTGCGCCGTGGTCTTGCTCAGCCGGTTGTAGCCGAAGCTCAGGACCAGCGTGAAGGCGAGCGGCGAGAGGGCGGCAACCCAGAAGAGCAGCGTCGGCTGCACCACGAGCCGTCCGGAGGGCGTCCGGCCGATGGTGTAGAACAGCTCCTGGATCGCCGGGACGCTCACCACCGCGAGGGCGACGATTCCGGTGAGCAGCAGCCCCGAGGCCATCCAATTGTAGACCCGGAGCATGTACGCCCGGAGCCCGGCATCGACGGCGGCCGCGTCGGCGGTCGCCATGCGACCCCAGCCAGGCGCACCCGTCTGGTATCGATAGTCGGGTTGAAGGGCCATAGGTGTATCAAGCCTCCCAAGGGGGGTTTCCCGCAGAGCTTATATTATGGAGAGGTTGTAACCCGTTTCAATGGGATTCGGCGTGATCCATCGCCACTCCCCGGAGCCGGCCTGCGGGCCGCCGGCCCATTCAGTGTAGGCACACCACCGGCATCCTGTATGTCGCAAAGCGTGAAGATTCTCTATTCGTTCCGTAACAGCGGGCCCGGCTTCGCGCGCAAGGCGAGGATCGTGCCGATCTGCCCACAGGCCAGGGTGAGCAGGGCGCAGCCCAGCACCGTCGCCGCCAGCGTGCCGGGCAGCAGCACCCAGTCCGCGCGCATCACCTGCGTCACCACCGCCCAGGCGGCGGCGCTGCCGGCCAGCGCCGCGAGCAGCCCGGCTACCAGCCCGATCAGCGCATATTCCACCAGCCAGGCGGCGCGGATCTGCGCCCGCGTCGCGCCGAGCGTCTTCAGCACCACCGCATCCCGCACCCGCTGCCGCTGCCCCGCGGCGACGGCCCCGGCCAGCACCAGCGCCCCGGCCAGCAGGGTGACGCCGCCGGTCGCCGAGAGCGCCGTGCCGATCCGCGCCACCAGCGCCGCCACGGCCTCCAGCGCATCCCGCACCCGGATGCCGGAGATGTTGGGGAAGGCATCCGTCAGCGCCCGCAGCACCGCCGCATCCCGCGCGGGGTCGCCGCGCAGCGTGGCGATGTTCGTGTGCGGCGCCGCCTCCAGCAGCCCGGGCGAGCCGACCAGGGTGAAATTCATGCCGAGCCCGCGCCAGTCGACAGCGCGGAGATTGGCCACCTGCAGCGGGATGTCCCGCCCGAGCACATTCACCGTGACGCTGTCGCCGATCCCCACCCCCCAGCCGCGGGCGAGCCCGGCATCGAGCGAGAGCAGCGGCGGCCCGCGGTAGTCCGGCGCCCACCATTGGCCCTCCACCAGCCGCGTGCCCTCGGGCGGGGTCGCGGCATAGGTGAGGCCGCGATCGCCGCGCAGCGCCCAGGCGGTCTCCTCGGAGACCTGGGCGCGCTCCACCGGCACGCCCTTCAGGGCCACGATGCGGGCGCGAAGGCTCGGCACCTGCCGCACCTCCGTCACGCCCGGCAGGCCCTGCGCCAGCTCGGCGAAGCGCGCGGCCTGGTCGGGCTGGATGTCGATGAAGAAGAAATTCGGCGCCCGCGCCGGCATCTCGGCGGCGAGCTGGCGGCGGAGATTGCCCTCGATCTGGGCGATGGCGGCGAGCGTCGTCAGCCCGATGCCGAGCGAGACGACCAGCAGCGCCGTCGGCGCCCCCGGCCGGTGCAGGTTGGCGAGGCCGAGCCGCCAGGCCGGCCGGCGCAGATGGCCGAGCCGCCGGGCCAGCGCCGCCAGCCCCCAGGCGCCGGCGCGGAACAGCGCCAGCGCGGCGAGCGCCGCGGCACAGAAGCCGAGGGCGAAGGGCCGATCCTCGGCGGTGAGGACGACCAGCCCGACCAGCGCCGCGCCGGCGGCGAGGCTCAGCGCCAGCACGCCGCGCCCGGGCCAGGCCCCGGCCGGCTGTACCAGGTCGCGGAACAGCGCGGCGCCGGGGATGCGGGCGGCCCGGCCGAGCGGCCAGAGGGCGAAGGCCAGCGCGGTCAGCAGGCCGTAGAGGGCGGCGAGGGCGAGCGGCGCCGGATAGGGGGCGAGGCGCGGCGGCACCGGCAGGCTCCCCGCCAGCGCCGTCGCCGCCGCCCAGGTCAGCCCGTAGCCGGCCAGCAGCCCGATCAGGATGCCGATGCCGGCCAGCGCCAGCACCTGGATCAGATAGGTGAGGAAGACGAGCGGGGCGGAGGCGCCGAGGCAGCGCAGCGTGGCGATGGAGCGCGCCCGCGCCTGCAGCCAGCCCTGCACGCCGGTGGCGACGCCGATGCCGCCCACCAGCAGCGCGGTGAGGCCGGCCAGGGTCAGGAAGGCGGCCGAACGGTCGAGGAAGCGGTTCACCCCCGGCTCGGCCTGGTCGGCGGTGCGGATGCGCCAGCCCTCGCCGGGGAAGGCGGCGCGCAGCGCGGCGGCGAAGCGGGCGCGGGAGGCGCCCTCGGGCAGGCGGATGCGCAGGTCGTGCTGCACCAGCGCGCCCGGCTGCAGCAGCCGGGTCCGCTCCAGCATCGCCGTGGTGATCAGGGCGCGCGGCCCGAACAGCGCCGGGCTGGTCGCCTTGTCGGGCTCGGCGCGAATGCGGGCGGCGAAGCGGAAGGCGGCCTCGCCGATCTGCACCCTGTCGCCGGGCGCGAGGCCGAGCCGCTCCGCCACCAGCGGGTCGAGGGCGACGCGCGGGGCGTTCATCGCGGCCTCCGCCTCCGGCCCGCCCTGCAGGATCGGCACGGCGTTCAACTCCTGCGCCGAGGCGAGGGGGCCGGGTGGGTCCAGCACCAGGTCGCCATAGAGCGGATAGGCGGCATCCACCGCCTTCAGCTCGACCAGCAGGCGCTCGCCCGAGGGGGCGACGAGCATGGAGCGGAGCGTCACCGCCTCGGAGACCCGGCCGCCGCGCGCCTCGATCCAGGCGCGGGCCTCGGGCGGGGCGGGGCGGCTGCCGCTGCGCAGCTCGACATCGCCGCCGAGCAGCCGGGCGCCATCCGCCGCCAGCCCGGCCTCGATGGCGGCGTGCAGGGTGCCGACGGCGGCGATGGCCGCGACGCCGAGGGCGAGGCAGGCGAGGACGATCCGCAGCGAGCGGATGCCGCCGCGCAATTCGCGGCGGGCGAGGCGGAGAGCGAGGCGAAGCTGGCCGAGGGGGCCCAAGCGGGGTCACTCCATAGGGCGGGGAGGGAGGCCGGTGGGCCGTTGCCCGGCGAGGCGATTGCGTACCCACTTGAGCACCAACGGCTCAGTCCCTTGACCGGTCCGAGGCTCCGAACAGGGCCCGCCGCACAGGCGGCGAAGCCAGGCGAAGGGGAGGTTTGCGCCCGGCGTCCGAGGGGCCCACATGCGGGCTAACAGTATAAGTCTCTTGCCCGATGATCCAAGGTCGGCAACACAGGCGCCCGAGTCGCGTTACGCGGCTGTAATCTGGGACACAAGCAGAATGGACAGTGAGATCGTCGTTGCCCTCATCGCCCTGATCGGCATGGAGGTGGTGCTGGGCATCGACAACCTCGTCTTCATCGCCATCCTCTCGAACCGCCTGCCCGAGCACCAGCGGGTCAAGGCGCGGCGCATCGGCCTCGGCCTCGCCGTGCTGATGCGCTTCGCCATGCTTGCCGGCACCGGTTGGCTGCTGAGCCTGACCCGGCCGCTCTTCGAGGTCTCCGGCATGGCGATCTCGGGCAAGGACCTCATCCTGCTGTCCGGCGGGCTGTTCCTGATCGGCAAGGCGACCATCGAGATCCACCACCGGGTCGATCCCGCCAGCCAGGAGGCGACGACGGTGGCGAATGCGGCGGTCGCGCTGTTCTGGCCCACCGTCTTCCAGATCCTGCTGCTCGACATGGTCTTCTCGGTCGATTCCATCCTCGCCGCGGTGGCGCTGACCCGCGAGTACTGGGTGATCGCGACCGCCATCGTCGTCTCGGTGCTGGCCATGCTGCTCTCGATGGACGCGCTCTCGCGCTTCATGGAGCGCAACCCAACGGTGGTGATGCTGGCGCTGGCCTTCCTGGTGATGATCGGCATGGTGCTGGTGGCGGAGGGGCTCGGCTTCCACGTGCCGAAGGGCTTCGTCTACGTCGCCATGGCCTTCGCCGCGGCGGTGGAGGGGCTGAACCTGCTGGCCAAGCGGGCCGGGCGCGGCCGGCGCGCCGGTGAGCCCCCCAAGGCGCCGGCGAAGACGGTGGTGGCGGAAGCCACGCCGGGCGAGGCGCCGCGATAGGGGCGCCTGCGCAGCTCCGGCGCTCGGCCGAAGGCGGAGGTCTGCACGGGTGCCGGAGGTGTTGCGTCTCGCCACGGCGGGCGTCGGCACCGCCACGCCCGGGCCGTGCCCTGGAAAAGCATCGAGGCCTCGCCCGTGCCCCGATGAGGGTCGGGATGCACTGGCCCGCAACGGCGGGCCGTACGGTGTGCGGTCGCTTCAGTTCGGCGCAACGGGCAGTATGGATGGCGTGTCGGGGGCGTTCTCTACAGCTCCGCGATCAAGGTTTCTGTGTCTTCAAGAAATTTCATAATATTATCAGCATCTTTTTGCAGGGATGCCATATAGCCTCCGGCACCGCCCCATGCCTCCAGCGTTTGCGCGCTCACCTTATAGTTTCCGTTGGGCTGTGCGCTTTATACTTTTCCTGTTTCCGAATACAGGCGCATGGCGTCATGCAGAAAGGAACGATTTAGGACCATTCCAGAGTAATGTGTGGAAGCCGAAGCAAGCATCTCCTGACGCGCCGCCGAGCGGGTCCGTTGCCCGCCTGACGTGCCGCTGTCGTCAGCCGTATCGCTGGCGTTCTGCTGCTGCGCGACGGCTTCCGCGAGTTGGCCCGTTCTCTCGCTGACGAGGACGGCATCGTCGCGGTCCCGCTTCGTCTCGTTGGTCCCGGCCATGCCCGCCGACGCCTGGATGCCGGCCTTCAGATTGCCGACCCTGACGGCGAGGCTGGTGATATCGGCAGCCTGGCTGCTCTGTGTCGATCCGATCATGGGTCCCTCACCTGCCGGGTAAAGGATCACGGAAGAACATGGAGGAATGGTTGTGAAGTCGGCACGGGCCAAGCCGTGATTGCATAAGCGCAACCTGAGGCAGGTCATAAACCCTTCGGGACATCGTCACCCCTCCGGGCGCCTTTGCCCGGTCCGCGCACTTCCCCGGTTCCACGCGCCGTCACCCCACCCCCGGCAGCATCCCCTTGGCCGGCGCCATGGCGAAGAGCGCGGCGCGCAGCCCGGGCGGCAGCGCCCCGCCCAGCCGCGCCGCGAGGTAGACCGGCCAGGGGAAGGCGATCCGCAGCCGACCGGCGGCGATGCCGGCCAGCGCCCGCCGCGCCGCCTCCTCCGGCTCCATCAGCAGCGGCATGGGGAAGCGGTTGGCCGCCGTCATCGGGGTGCGGATATAGCCGGGGCAGACGGCGTGCAGCCGGATGCCGCGCCGGCGCTCGGTGGCGTCCAGCGCCTCCGCCCAGCGCTGCACCGCCGCCTTGCTGGCGCAATAGGCCGGCGCCCCGGGCACCGCGATGAAGGCGGCGATGGAGGCGATGACGGCGACCCGCCCGCGCAGCCCGCCCGGCCCCAGCGCCTGGGCGGCCATGGCCTCGAGCGCCGGCAGCGCGGTGTTCAGCGCCCCGGTCAGGTTGGTCTCGAAGATCGCCCGCGCCTGTTCCGGCGGCTCGGTCGCGCCGCCGGTGCCGGCGGAGATGCCGGCATTGGCGATGACGAGGTCGAGCCGCCCCGCCGCGGCCACCCAGCCCCGCATCGCCGCGGCGTCGCGCACGTCGACGGCCTGCGGCAGGGCGGTGGCGCCGGCGGCGCGGCAGGCCTCGGCGGTCGCCTCGAGCCGCGCCGCGTCCCGGCCGCCGAGATGCAGCACCGCGCCCGGCCTGGCGCAGGCGAGCGCCAGGGCCTGGCCGATGCCGGAGGAGGCGCCGGTCAGCAGCACGTGCCGCCAGGGGTGGTCCGGCCGCGTCGCCCCGCCCGTCGCCTGCTGCTGCCGCATCGCTTGCATCCGATCCCCCGAGGCGGGAGAAACCGCCCAATGGGAACCCTTATGAGCATGACCGGCTTCGCGCGCGAGAGCGGGCAGCTTCCGGACGGCACCGCCTTCGCCTGGGAGATCCGCAGCGTGAACGGCCGCGGCCTCGATCTTCGCCTGCGCCTGCCGGGCGGCCAGGACGCGCTGGAGCCGGCGCTGCGCGAGGCGACCACCCGCCGCCTGAAGCGCGGCAATGTCTCGGCGACCCTCACCCTGAAGCGGGAGGAGCGGCCGCGGCTGGCGGTCGATCCGGCGGCGCTCGACCAGGCGCTGCGGATCGCCCTCGACCTCGCCGCCCGCATCCCCGGCGCCGCGCCGCCGCGGCCGGAGGCGCTGCTGGCCCTGCCCGGCGTGCTGCGCAGCGAGCAGGCGGAGCCCGACGAGGCGCAGGAAGGCGCGCGGCGCGGCATCCTGGCCGCCGGCTACGAGGCGGCGCTGGCCGGCCTCCTCGCCGCCCGCGAGGCCGAGGGCGGCAAGCTGCGCGCCATCCTCGCCGGCCTGCTGGACGAGATCGCCGCGCTGCGCGAGGCTGCGGCGACCGAGGCGGCCGGCCAGCCCGAGGCGCAGCGCGCCCGGCTGGTGGAGCAGGTTGCGGCGCTGCTCGGCGAGGGCGGGATCGCCCGCATGCCGCCGGAGCGCCTGGCGCAGGAGGTGGCGCTGCTGGCGCAGAAATCCGACGTGCGGGAGGAACTGGACCGCCTCGCCGCGCATATCGAGGCGGCGCGGGCGCTGCTCGCGGCGGGCGAGGGGGCGGGGCGCAAGCTCGATTTCCTGACGCAGGAATTCGTGCGCGAGGCCAATACCCTCTGCTCCAAATCCGCGACGGTGCCGCTGACGCGCATCGGCCTCGACCTCAAGGCGGCCATCGAGCGGCTGCGGGAGCAGGCGGCGAATGTGGAATAGCGGCGAGGCGATCACAGCCCGGGGCCGCGCCGCGTGACGCCGCCCAATATGGGGACCGATGCAGAGGCCGGTGGGGGGCGCGCGCCGTCGCGCCGGGGCCTGTGCCTCGTGCTCGCCGCCGCGCCGGGCGGCGGCAAGACCAGCGTCTCGCGCGCCCTGCTCGAGACCGAGCCGGAGCTTTCGCTCTCGGTCAGCGCCACCACGCGGGCCCCGCGGCCGGGCGAGCAGGAGGGGACGCACTACTACTTCCGCACGCCCGAGCATTTCGCCGCCGGCGTCGCAGCCGGCGAGTTCCTCGAGTATGCGAGCTTCCTCGGCCGCTCCTACGGCACGCCGCGCGCGCCGGTGGAGCGGGCGCTGGCGGCCGGGCGCGACGTGCTCTTCGACATCGAGTGGCAGGGACACCGCCAGCTCAAGGCCGCGATGCCGGCGGATGTCGTCGGCGTCTTCCTGCTGCCGCCGAGCCTCGCCGAGCTGGAGCGCCGCATGCGCGGCCGTGGCCAGGACGCCGAGGAGGAGATCGCCCGGCGCATGCAGGCGGCGCGCACCGAGATGGAGCACTGGGACGAGTTCGACCACGTGCTGGTGAACGACGACTTCCTGGCGACCGTCGCCGCGGTCCGCGCGGTGCTGCACGCCGCGCGCAGCCACCGCACCCGCCAGCCCTGGCTGGCCGACTTCGTCGGCGGCCTGCTGCGGGGATGAGCGCGCCGCCGCGCGTGCGGCGAAGGCCCAGGCGAACCGGAGGTTTGCGCCCGGCGCCAAGGGGGCGCTGAATGGCGGCCGTTGATGGGGGCCATCAACGGCCGTTGCTATCAGCCGAGCATCTGCGTCAGGTCCTGCAGCATGACGAGATGCTGCTGGATGGAGACGCGGGCGAGGGCGGCGATGTGCTGCGTGTCCTCGCTGCGGTTGGTGTTCTCCAGATAGCCCTGCTGCACCAGGAGCAGCGCCTGGTGCTGCTGGATCTGGCCGAGCACGTAGGCGCGGTCGAAGGCGGCGCCCTGCTGCGCCTGCAACGTCTTCAGCACCGCCTCATGATCGGCGTCGAGCTTCACCGGCGGCGGATTGTCGGAATTCGTCAGCACCTGCGCCAGCACGGTCTGCTCGGCGACCTCGAAGCCGGCGAACTGCTTCACCTGCCGGTGCTGCGCGCGTTGCAGCGCGAGCTCGCTGGTCTGTTTCGAGAGCGTGCCGCCCATCAGCGTGCGGCTCAGATACTCGCTCGGCGAGACGCGCGGCACGGTGGCGACCTGCGCCGCGGCGAGGTGCGGCGTGAGCGAGAGGGCGGCGAGGCCGGCGGAGCCGAGCAGGATGACGCGTCGATCCATCATGAGGCAGGTCCTTCTCCAGGGAGGGCGGCGTTCCGGGACGCGGCGTTCCGGGACGGGGCTCGCGTGTCACGCCGCCGCTGGCGGCCAGAACGGCCGGGCAGGGCCCCGGTTCGGCGGCGCGGCGGGGGTTGGTGGAAAACCATTGTGGGAACCCGCGCAAAGCTGGAAGGTTGCGCCTGCCTGCTGCCGGAGGTTGATCCGTGACGAGGTTCTTCTTGTCATCAAGGGCCGCACGAGGCCCCGCGCGCCGCGCCGCATCGCCCTCGGGCCAGGCCTGAACGGCATGCCGCCATGGTGGCAGGGCGCGGTGATCTACCAGGTTTATCCGCGCTCCTTCCAGGACAGCGACGGCGACGGGGTGGGCGACCTGCCGGGCATCGTTGCGCGTCTCGACCACCTCGTCGCGCTCGGCGTCGACGCGGTCTGGATCTCGCCCTTCTACCCTTCGCCGATGGCGGATTTCGGCTATGACGTCGCCGATCACTGCGATGTCGACCCGGTCTTCGGCCGCCTCGCGGATTTCGATGCGCTGATCGCCGCGGCGCATGCGCGCGAGCTGCGGGTGATCCTCGACTATGTGCCGAACCACACCGCCGACACGCATCCCTGGTTCCAGGCCAGCCGCGCCTCGCGCAGCGGGCCGAAGCGCGACTGGTATGTCTGGCGCGATCCCGCCCCGGATGGCGGGCCGCCGACCAACTGGCTCAGCGAGTTCGGCGGTCCCGCCTGGACCTTCGATCCCGTCACCGGCCAGTATTTCTACCACGCCTACCTGCCGCAGCAGCCCGACCTCAATTGGCGCAACCCGGAGGTGCAGGACGCCATGCTGGCGGTGCTGCGCTTCTGGCTCGACCGCGGCGTGGACGGCTTCCGGGTGGATGCCATCCACCACCTGGTCGAGGATGCCTGCCTGCGCGACAACCCGCCCAATCCGGATTGGGTGCCGGGCCAGTCGCCGGCGCGCCGGCTGCTGCGCACCCGCACCATGGACCAGCCCGAGGTGCAATCGGCGATCGCCGCCATGCGCCGCGTCAGCAATGCCTATCCCGGCCAGCGGCTGCTGATCGGCGAGGCCTATCTGCCGATCGACCGGCTCATGGCCTATTACGGCGAGGCGCTGGGCGGCTTCCACCTGCCCTTCAACTTCCACCTGCTCTCGACGCCCTGGCAGGCGGAGCCGATCGCGGCGCTGATCCGCCGCTACGAGGCGGCGCTGCCGGAGGGCGCCTGGCCGAACTGGGTGCTCGGCAACCACGACCGCAGCCGCGTCGCCAGCCGCATCGGCGCGGCGCAGGCGCGCACCGCCGCCATGCTGCTGCTGACCCTGCGCGGCACGCCAACGATCTACCAGGGCGAGGAACTCGGCCTCACCGACGTGCCGATCCCGCCCGACCGGGTGCAGGACCCCTGGGAGAAGCGCGTGCCCGGCCTCGGCCTCGGCCGCGACCCGGTGCGCACGCCGATGCCCTGGGAGGCCGGGCCGGAGGGCGGCTTCACCACCGGCACGCCCTGGCTGCCGCTCGGCCAGGACCACCGCGCCGCCAGCGTCGCGGCGCAAGCGGGCGATCCCGGCTCGATGCTCGCGCTCTACCGCGCCCTGCTGGCGCTGCGGCGGCGGGAGCCGGCCCTCGCCCTCGGCACCATCGCCGCGGTCGCGGCCGAGGGCGAGGTGCTGCGCTACGAGCGGCTGGATGCGGCGACCGGCCGGCGCCTGCTGGTCCTGCTCAACCTCGGCGGCGCGGAGCAGGGGCTGGACCGGTGCGGCACGCCGCTGCTCTCGACCCATGGCGCGCCGCCCGTCGCGGGCCGGCTGCGGCCGCATGAGGGGCTTGTCCTCGCCATCGAGGCGGGCTGATCCCGCGGCGCCGGCCCGTTCCGGCTGCAACGGCACTGGCGGGGGCGCGTTCGAGGCCAGGGACCGTCGAGGTCCCGGGCCTGGTTCCGCGGGCCTTGCGCGCGGAGGCCGGGATCCGCTGACCACCGCACAGGAAGGATGGTGGCGCCGGCATCGCGGTCCCACGGGCCGCACGGCCGGGCCACCGGGGAGAGATGCCGCATGGAACCTCGCCAGGACGCCGATGACACCGCGTCCCGCATCATCGTCTCCGGTCATCAGGTCGCTGTCGGCGAGGCGCTGCGCGACCATGCGACGGAGGCGCTCGATGAGCTGTCCCGCAAGTATTTCGGCCATGCGGAGGGCATCGCCTGTACCTTCTCCCGCACCGGCAAGGGCGGCTTCGGCTGCGCCATCCGAATGCAGAGCGGCAAGGGCCTGCATTTCGAGGGCGAGGCCGAGCACGAGGCGGCACCGGCCGCCTTCGCCCTGGCGCTGGAGCGGGTGGCGAAGCAGCTCCGCCGCCGCAAGCGGGAGCTGCGCGAGGACAAGCCGGTGAACCCGACCCGGGACGGGGTGCTCTGAACGCCCGACGAAGCCGCGGCAGGGCGCTGGGACGCGGCGCTGCCGCTGGGCGCGTCGGGGGACACGGATATGGGTTTCCGGCCCGATGGCGTCCGGGCACCATGCCGTGGCGGCCCGCGCCAGGGCGGCGCGACGAAGCGGCCAATAACGAGACGCGGTGACGCGACAGGGCGGATGCGGGGCAGGGAGGACGAAGCCATGGCCGACCAGGAAACCGGCGGGAGCAAGAGCGCGGCGGGGTTCGGGACGATCCCGGGGGCGGAGGCGATGCTGGCCTCGCTCGCCTCCTGGACCGCCGCCATGCCGCAGGCCGCGGCCGCGGGGGCGTTGAGCGACGCCACCCTCGCCGAGGGGCTGCGCCAGGCCAAGGCGCTGGTCGACCGCGACCCGCTGCTGCGCTCGGTCGATTCCATGTGGAACGCCAACCCATTGCGGGAGGTGATCCCGGTCGATTGGGGCGAGGTGGCGCGGGCGCTGCGCCTCGTCTGGATGCAGTCGCTCTCCGACCCGGCCTCGACCTTCACCTCGGCCACCGCGCTCGGCGCCAATGTCTGGCGCGCCGCGCTCGATGCCTGGACCGAGGCCGGGCAGCGCTGGCTCGGCGACGTCGCGCAGGATGGCAAGCCGGCCGAGGGCCGCGCCGGTGCCGACAAGCGCTTCGCCGCGCCGGAATGGCAGGCCAACCCGATCTTCCGCACGCTGAAGGAGGCCTATCTGCAGGCCTCGGAATGGCTGCTGCAGCGGGGCAAGGCGAGCGCCGGCCTCGATCCGGCGGAGCGGCAGCGGCTGGAATTCCACCTGCGGCAATTCGTCGATGCGATGAGCCCGACCCTGCTGCTGGCGAGCAACCCCGTGGCGCTGAAGCGGGCGATGGAGACAGGCGGCGCCAGCCTCGCCAGCGGCGCGCGCAACCTGCTCGAGGACGTGCAGGCCGGCCGCCTGTCCATGGTCGATGCCAAGGCCTTCGCGCCGGGGCGCAACCTGGCGATGACGCCGGGCAAGGTGGTGCACCGGAACAAGCTGGTCGAGCTGATCCAGTACGCGCCGCAGACCGAGACGGTGCATGCCCGCCCGCTGCTGATCCTGCCGCCCTGGATCAACAAGTTCTACATCATGGACATGCAGCCGAAGAACAGCCTCATCGGCTTCCTGGTGAAGCAGGGCTTCACCGTCTTCGTCGTGTCCTGGAAGAACCCGGACGCCTCGATGGAGGAGACCAGCATCGAGGACTACATGGATCTCGGCGTGCTCGAGACCAGCGACGTGGTGCGCGACATCACCGGCAGCGACACGCTGAACGTCATGGGCTACTGCATTGGCGGCACGCTGCTGGCGATGGTGCTGGCCTGGCTCGCGGCCGAGGGCGACAAGCGCTTCACCTCGGCGACCTTCATGGTCTCGCTGCAGGATTTCTCCCGCGTCGGCGACACGGCGGTGTTCCTCGGCGAGGGGGCGATCGATTCCATCGAGGCGCAGATGATGCAGCGCGGCTATCTCGACAGCCGCGAGATGTCGAACATGTTCAACCTGCTGCGCTCGAACGACCTGATCTGGGCGAACGTGGTGAACAACTACCTGCTCGGCGAGAAGCCGCCGGCCTTCGACCTGCTCTACTGGAACAGCGACGGCACCCGCATGTGCCGCGCCGCGCATGCCTGGTACCTGCGCAACACCTATGTCGACAACAACCTGATCACGCCGGGCCGCGTGGTGCTGAAGGGCAGGCCGCTCGACCTCGGCGCCATCAGGCAGGACATCTACGCCGTCGGCGCCGAGAAGGACCACATCGTGCCCTGGGACGCCGCCTGGCAGGCGACCCGGCTGTTCGGCGGCAAGGTGCGCTACATCCTCGGCTCCTCCGGCCATATCGCCGGCATCATCAACCCGCCCGGCGGCAAGGGCAGCTACTGGACCTCGGAGGAGGAGGCGAAGACCGCCGAGAACTGGCGCCGCGGCGCCACCAGGCATGACGGCAGCTGGTGGGGCGACTGGGCGGCCTGGCTGGCGCAGCGCTCGGGGCGCAAGGTGAAGCCGCCATCGCTCGGCAATGCGGCGCATCCGCCGCTGGCCGATGCGCCCGGCACCTACGTGCTGGAGAAGTAGGCGGCGGGTCTCGCGGGCTGGTCCTTGGGCTTGCGCAAGGACTGGCCGATCGCCGAGAATGCGGCCGACTGGACTTTCGGAGCTCGGCCGCCTTGCAGGTCCCCGGCGTGAGGCGGACGGTCCGCCGCATTCTTCTCTCGGTCTTCCTCGTCTCCCTGGTCGCCGGCGTCGGCGGCTTCTACCTCCTCCTGCAGGACCGCGCCCTGCGTCAGGCGGCCGCCGAGGCGCGGATCCTGCTGACCTCGGCCCTGGCGATCCGCGGCTACACCGCCGAGAACATCTTTCCCAAGCTCTCCCGCCTGCCGGCCGGCGAGTTCCACGAGGAGACCGTGCCCTCCTTCGCGGCGCAGACGGTCTTCCGCACCGTCGCCCGCAGCTACCACGCCTATACCTACCGCGAGCCGGCGCTGAACCCGACCGCGCCGGCCGATCGCGCCACGCCCTTCGAGGTGGAGCTGATCCAGCGCTTCCGCGCCGATCGCGGGCTCGAGGAGCTGAGCGGCGTGCGCGCCGCCGAGGCCGACCGGCTCTTCTACCTCGCCCGCCCGATCCGCATCACCAAGGAAGGCTGTCTCGCCTGCCACAGCACGCCCGAGCGCGCGCCGCCGGCCATGGTCGCACGCTACGGGCCGACCGCCGGCTTCGGCTGGCAGCTCGACGAGGTGGTGGGCGCGCAGGTGCTGACCGTGCCGGTGACCGAGGCGATGAAGGGCTCGCTGGAACTGGTCGGCATCCTCGGCCTCGGCCTAGCCCTGGTTTTCGCCGCCGCCTATCTGGCGCTCGCCCTGTCGCTGGACGGCATGGTGGTGCGGCCGCTGCAGGCGCTGGCCCGCGCCGCGGCGGCGGCGAGCCATGGCGGCGACCTGAGGCAGCCCTTGCCGCGCGCCGGCGCCGGCGAGCTGCGCGCGCTCGCCGAGGCGATCGAGCGGCTGCGCACCTCGCTCGGCAAGGCGATGGCGGAGTTGCGGGCGGAGGAGGCGGGACCGCGCTCCCCGGCGCGGCGCGCGGCGGCCCCAGGCCAGCCCATTCCGGCGGAGCCCGCTGAATGACGCCGGACGCACGACATTCCGACCCGCGGCCCGCAGAGCCAAGCGACCGAACGGGCGCCGCCACCGGTGCGGCGAGGCCAGGCTGCCGCTGGCAGCGCCCGGCGTTCGAGGGGCGGGACGGTGAATCCGTCCTGCGCTCCACATGAGCGGCCTGGCGCCGCGCCTGCCCGCCGCCTGGCCGCTGGCCCTGCTGGCGCTGCTCGCCGGCGGGCTCTGGCTCGCCTGGTGGGGAATCGGCGGCGATGCCGTGCTCGGGCATGGCCCGGTGCAGCTCGGCCTGCGCATCGCCGCGGTGCTGGCGACGGCGCTGCTCGCCGTGCTGGCGGGCGGACGTCTCGTGCTCGGCCTCGGCCTCTCGGCGACGCTCGGCGTCGAGCCGACCGGGCTGCAGCGCGCCATCGCCTATGCGCTGCTGACCTTCGCCGCCTCGGCCGCCGTGCTCGCCTCCTTCGGCCTCGACATCACAGCGGTGCTGACCACCTCGGCCATCCTCACCGCCGCGGTCGGGCTGGCGATGCAGCCGACGCTCGGCAGCCTGATCTCCGGCCTCGCCCTGCACATGGACCGGGTGCTGCGCGTCGGCGATGCGGTGGTGCTGGATGGCGACCTGATCGAGATCGTGCGGCTCGACTGGCGCACCGCGGTCGGGCGGCGGCGCGACGGCGCGCTGCTGGTGATCCCGAACGCGCGGATCAGCAACGAGACGCTGGTGATCCACCAGGGCGGCCGGCCGATCCGCAGCGACGTGCTCTTCCACGCGCCCGCCGGCCTGCCGGCGCAGCGCGTCACCGACCTCGTCACCGACCTGATCGCCGATTTCCCGCAGGTGGATGCGGCGATGGCGGTGATGGTGATGGTGGACGGGCAGGAGCCCGAGCACGCCGCCATCCGCTACCGCGCCCGCTACTGGGTCCGCCAGCTCTGGGACCGGCCGGAGATGAACAGCGAGGTGCTGCGGCGCATCCTCTACGCCTTCCGCCGCGAGGGCATCCCGCTGCCGGCCTCCCGCCTCGCCCTGCCGGAGGCGCGGCAGCCCGTGCCGGAGGCGCCCGGCGGGCTGGCGGCGGCGGTGGCGGCGCTGCTGCCCGGCACGGCGGCGCAGCGCCTGGCGGAGGGCGGCCGGCCGCTGCTCTACGCGCCGGATGAGCGGCTGATCCTGCCCGCCGCCTGCGAGGGCTGGGCGCTGCTGCTGCTCGCCGGGAGGCTGCGGCCCGAGGCGGGGACGGGCGGGCTGCTCGCCGGGGCGGCGGCGGTGCCGCCGCTGGCCATCCAGCGCCTCGGCCGCGCCGCGACGCTGCGCCGGACCGCCGATGCCCTGGCGCAGCATATCGGCCCCTTCGCCGAGCATGCCGTGCACCGCCTCGCCGCCGCGGCGCCGGATCTGGCGGCGCTGCGGCGGCAGGTGGCGCGGGAGATCGAGGACCCGGCGCGGCGCGCCCGCTTCCTCGCGGAGGTGGGACAGGAGGAGGAGCCCTCGCTCGGCGCCGGCTCGGTGCTGCGCGCCCGGCGCGACGCGACCGGCCGGCTCGCCGCCGACCCGCCGGTGCGGGCGGCGACGGAGGCGCTGCTGCTCGCCGTGCCGCCCGCGCTTGCCGCGCTGCTGCCCGGCCATCCCGGCGCCGAGCCGCTGGTGACGCTGACCGCGGCACTGGCCGAGACCGGGCCGCAGCGGGGGTCAGGGGATGCGTAGATCCCGCAACACCGCTGCGCGGCGTTGCGGGGGCGCCGTGCTTCGCCGCAGGCCCTGAGCGCGTCACAGCCTGCCGCGGCCAAGCCGCGGCAGGGCAACGGATAGCGACGGTTTCGATGGGCGTGGTGATGCCCAGTGGATCGTGGGCGGCACGCGGCTTCAGGCCGCCGCCGGGCGGCGCCGCAGCACGCGGTAGGCGACATAAAGCGGCAGGCAGGCGAGCAGCAGCGCCGCCGCGAAGGCGAGCGCCGCCGCCGGGCCGCCGAGGCGGTCCTGCCACCAGCCGGCGATGGGCGGCAGGCCGGCATGGCCGAGATAGAGCCAGGTGTAGAACAGCCCCATGCCGGTGGCCCGGCTCTCCGGCCGCAGCGTCTCGGCGGGCATGGCCATGATCACCCCGACCGGCAGCCCCTGCACCAGGCCGAGCAGGAGCAGGACCGGCAGCGGCGGCGCCTCGGGCGGGAGCAGGGGCAGCAGCAGCAGGCAGGCCGCCCAGCCGGCATAGCTGCCGACCAGCAGCGCCGGCCGCCAGCCCGGGCGCTGCGCCAGGATGCCGCCGACCTGTCCGGCGGCGACGCTGATCCAGGTGATCAGCCCGACCAGCGAGCCGGCCGCCGCCGGCGTGCGGCCGGCGCCGATCAGCAGCAGCGGCAGGAAGGCGGCGGTGATGGTGAAGGCGCCGTTGACGATGCCCCACATGGCGCCGGCGAGGGAGACCGGCACCGCCTCCCGCCACGGGATGCGCCAGCCGCCCGGCCCCGCCGCCCCGCGATCATTCGGATGCCTCCGATAGCCGAGCAGCACCAGGAGCAGCGCCGCGGCGGCGGCGAGCGCCGTTGCGCCGAGGGCGACGCGCCAGCCCTGGCTTGCCGCCAGCCCGCCCTGCACCAGCAACGCCAGGCCGAGGCCGATGGGGAAGGAGTTGACGAAGACCGTCATGGCGAGGGTGATCTCGCGCCCGGCGAACCAGTCGGTAACCATCTTCGCCATGAGCACGTTCAGCAGCACCGCGCCGAGGCCGGAGAGCAGCCGGCCGGCGGCGAGGCTGGCCTGGCCGCCGGCGAGCGCGGTGACGGCGCCGCCGATCGTCATCAGCGCCAGGCCGAGGACGACGATGCGCTTGTCGCCAAAGCGGCGGCCGAGCAACCCGCCGGGCAAGGCGAGGGCGAGGCCGGGCAGGAAGTAGAGGCCGATCAGCGCGCCGAGATCGGCATAGGAGAGGCCGAGATCGGCGACCAGCGGCGCCCCGGCCGAGGCGAGCGACTGGAACTGGAACCCCATGCTGGTCCGCGCCAGGGTGAGGACCGCGAGGGCGAGCCAGCGGGGTTCCATGGTGGCTCTCCCGGGTGGTGGGATCGGCGAGGGACTGCCCGCCGGGGGACTCGAACCCCCACATCCTTGCGGATTGCGGATTTTAAGTCCGCTGCGTCTACCATTCCGCCAGGCGGGCCTGATGGTGCCGGGCCTACTTGCCCGCCCGCACGATGCGCCGGCAATGCTCCAGCGCGGCGCCGATCAGGTTGTCGCTCGCCTCTGGCGTGCGGAAGGCGGCGTGCGAGGTCAGCGTCGCGTTGCGCAGCCGGGTCAGCGGATGGCCGGCCGGCAGCGGCTCCTCCACGAAGACATCGAGCGCGGCATGGCCGAGCCGCCCCTCCTGCAGCGCCGCGATCATCGCCGCCTCGTCCACGATGGCGCCGCGTGCCGTGTTCACCAGGATGGCGCCCGGTTTCATGCGGGCCAGGTGCCCGGCCGAGAGGAAGCCGCGCGTCTCGTCGCTCAGCAGCAGGTGGATGGAGACGACGTCGCTCTCGGCCAGCAGCCGGTCCAGCGCGACGAACTCGACGCCGGGCAGGGATTTCGGCGAGCGGTTCCAGGCCAGCACCCGCATGCCGATGCCGGCGCAGAGCCGCGCCATCTCGGCGCCGATGCCGCCCGTGCCGACAAGGCCGACCGTCTTGCCGGTGAGCTGCGTGCCGACCACGCGCGGCCAGTCGCCGCCGCGGATGGCGGCATCCATCATCGCCGTCTGCCGCGCCGCGTCCCACATCAGGGCGAAGGCCATCTCGGCGACGGCGGTGTCGCCATAGCCCTTGATGATGTGGACGGTGACGCCGAGCTCGGCCAGCTCGTCCGGGTTCATGTAGCTGCGCGCGCCGGTGCCGAGGAAGACGATGTGCTTCAGGTCGGGGCACTGCCGCACGATGTCGGTGGGGAAGGGGGTGTGGTCGTCGATGGCGATCGCATGGCCCTTGAGCAGGTTGGGCAGCGCCTCCGGCCGCGTGTCCGGGTCGCGGTGGATCGCCACCTCGGGGTCACCGGGGCGCAGCAGCCGCTCGGTCACCGCCGCCAGCGACGGGTTGGCATCGACGAAGAGTGCGCGCATGGCAGCCTGTTCCCCCGGTTCGGTGCGGGCATGGTAGCGGCGCGGCCGGGCCGGTCCAGTCCGCGGCACCGATGGGGGGCTCAGCGCCGCCCCTCGGTGCTGGGCAGCCGGTCCACCGAGGTGAGGCCGTCCCGCGCCCCGATCGCCTCGTCATAGGTCATGCTGCCCCGCATCGGCCCGCCCGGCAGCCGCAGCCCGACGACCGGCCCGCAACCCGCGAGGCCGAGCAACAAGGCCGGCAGGACGAAAGCCCTGCCGCCCACCCAGCCGCCTTCCGTTGCCCTGCCGCGGCTTCGCCACGGCAGGCTGTGACGGATCTTCGACCAGAGACGACTCACGGGCCCTCCGCGGCGGCGCGCAGCGACGTCGTGGGGATCAAACCTCGGCCCGCCACCGCGCCAGCGCCGCCTCGTCCCACTCCAGGCCAAGCCCCGGCCGCTCCGGCACCTGCGCCATGCCCTCCCGCACCACCAGCGGGCTGCGCAGCAGCGGCCCGGCGATGTCGAGATGCTCCAGCAGATGCGCGGTCGGCGTCGCCGGCAGCAACTGCGCGCTCGCCTCGATGAAGATGTGGGAGGACATCGGCACGCGATGCGCCGCGGCCAGCGCCGCCGCCTGCTGCCAGCCGGTGACGCCGCCGATCTTCATCGCATCCGGCATGCAGAGATCGACGGCGCCCGCCGCCAGCGCCCGCGCCATGCCCCGTGGCCCCCACCAATTCTCGCCGCCCTGCACCGGCAGGTGCAGCGCCCCGCGCAGCGCCGCCAGCCCGGCATCGTCATCGACCGGCAGCGGCTCCTCCAGCCAGCGGACATCGAGCGCCTGCAGCGCACGGCCGCGCCGCTCCGCCTCCGGCCGGCTGAGCGCCTGGTTGTAGTCGACCAGGATGTCGACCCCGTCGCCGACCGCGCCGCGCACCGCCCGCACCGTCTCCAGGTCATCTTCCAGCCGTGCCTGGCCGAGCTTGAACTTCACCGCCCGGGCGCCGAGCGTGGCGACGGCGCGGCCCGCCTCCTCGGCCAGCATCGCCGCGCCCCAGCCGCGCAGCGAGGCGTAGATCGGCAGCGGCCGCGGCGCGGCGCCGAGCAGCCGGCAGAGCGGCTGGCCGGCCGCCTGGCCGAGCGCGTCCCACAGCGCCATGTCGATGGCCGAGAGGGCGATCTGCACCAGCCCCTCCGTGCCGAGGATGCGCAACCCGTCATGCAGCTCGGCCCAGAGCGTCGCCGGCGCCAGCGGCCGGTCGGCGAGCCCGGCGCCGATGTTGCGCACCAGCGCCGCGGTCGGGCCGAGCGCGGCCGGGGTGTAGGGGAAGACATAGGCGCAGCCCGCCGGCCCTTCCGCCGTCTGCACCTCGGCGATGACCAGCGGCGCGCGCGGGATGGTGTTGAGGCTGTTGCGCAGCGGCGGGTCGAGCGGCGCATCGACCGCGCGCGCGGTGAGGCTGCGGATGGTCAGCGACGGGGTGATGGCGGCGTCTCCTCGGCCTGTTGGCGAGGATGCTGCCGGATCGCCGGTGCGGGGTCGAGGGTCGGAAGGGCGGCGCCCTGGACCATGATCCGCTCACACAGAGTCGCGGATCAGGATCCAGGCCGTTGTTTGGTCGCGTGAGTCACGCTTTTCGGTGAGGCCACCGCAAGCGATCACGCCCTAGCCTTGCGAGAGGGCCGATCCGCGTGTCCGGGCCGCCGCGCCCATGCCCGCGCCGCCCGCATTCGCATCCAGCAGCCGCCGCTCGCGCCGCGTCAGCATCCGCCGCGCCACCAGCCAGGAGATCGGCAGGGCGATCAGCAGGCTGAGGGCCGCGGCGCCGTAATAGAGGCTGGCGGCGAGGCCGAATTGCTCGCGCAGTCCCGGGATCACGGCCAGCGGCAGGGCCAGCGCGCCGAAGCAGACGGCGGCGACCGGCATGAAGGCGAGGGCGACGATCTTCCACATCGGCTGATGCTCCTTCCTCCGCGCTGGAGCGAATGGAGGGTTGATCGCCCCGGTGCGGCGTTGTGCCTGCTGGGGAACGACACTGTGGCATCGGGGTTGCAGAGCTCTGGCCCGCTGGCCGGCCCAGGCCCGCCTCAGCCCGGCCCCAGCCGGACGAACATCAGCTCGTGCCGGTTGTGCGCGCCGTGGAACAGCAGGGCGCCGGGGATGGCGGCGAATTCGGCGGCGATGTCGTGGTCCGTCTCGCCCTGGAACTTCACCGTGCAGACCAGGTGCCGCGCCCGCCCCGCTTCCAGCCAGCGCCGCGCCAGCGCCAGCAGCCGCGCCGGGTAGCAGATGACGTCGCTGAACAGCCAGTCCACCGGCGGCAGGCTCAGCGGGTCGAGGCCGAAGGCGCTCTCCTGCCGCGTCTCGACATGCGGCAGGGCGGCGATGGCCGGGTCGAGCGGGGCCTTGTCCACCGCCGTCACCCGGGCGCCGAGCCGGGCCAGCGCCCAGCTCCAGCCGCCGGGCGCGGCGCCGAGATCGAGGCAGGTCTCGCCCGGCAGCGGCCAGCGCCCGACCCGGGTCAGCGCCTCCCACAGCTTGAGATAGGCGCGGGAGGGCGGGCCCTCGCGGTCCTCCAGGAAGCGGACCTCGCCATTGACGAAGGGGCTGGTCTTGGTCGGGCTGGCCAGCAGCCGGTCCGGCGCCAGCAGGGTCCAGGCGCCGAGATGCCCGGCGGGCGCCGGCTCGGGGAAGGCGAGGGGGCGGGCTTTCACGGGCGGCAGGCGCTCGGCGATCAGCGCCGCGCGGCGGTGCTGCCCGGCGGCGTAGAGCGCCCAGTTGCGCTGCATCCCCCGCAGCGCATCGGCCGCGGCCTTCACCGAGGGGGCGGGCAGCTCGCGCGGGGCGGTCCAGGTGTCGAGCGCCCAGGCGGCGGCGGCGGGCGGTTCCGGCGAGAGGGCGAGGCGGCCATGCCAGGCGACGATGCTGCGGCCGGCGCGGCGCAACTCCTCGGCCAGCGGCGCCTCGAAGCCCTCGGCGGCGAGATAGGCGGCGCCGATCCCGCCCGCCGGCGGCGCCGGCTCGGGCCCCAACTCGGACACCGACTCAGACACGGATCACGGCCGAGGCGGCGAGCAGCCCCCAGGCGACCATCAGCAGCGTGCCGCCGATCGGCGCCATCGGGCCGAGCGAGACGCCGCCGAGGGCGCTGGCATAGACGCCGCCGCAGAAGAGCAGCAGGCCGAGGGCGAAGCCGGCCGCCGCCAGGTTCGGCAGCGCGCCGCCGCGCCGCTCCGCCCAGAGCGCGGCGCCGACCAGCGCCAGGGCGTGCCAGCCCTGCATGGTGAGGCCGCTCTGCAACGCCGTCAGCCCATGCGCGTCGAGCCGGGCCGGCGCGGCATGCGCGGCCCAGGCGGAGAGGGCGACGGTGGCAAGGCCGAACAGGGCGCCGAGGGCGAGCCAGAGACGGTGCATGGGAGGGGCTTCGGGCATTCCGGGACAGGAGCGGTTGGGCGGGGGCGGCGGGGATATGTAGAGCGGATTGGGCGGGGGCGCGACGGGCCCTTACCCTGATGCCTCGGGCTCGGCCGCCCCGGCCAGCGCCGCCCGCCGCACCGCATTCGCCGCCAGATGCGCCTGCCGCGTCGGCTCCGGCAGGCGGTAGCCGGTGAGGCAGCGCCGCACCCAGTCCACCGCCCCCTCCGGCGAGACCCGGTGGCCGACCGAGATCCAGAGCGGGTTGGCCCGTCGCCGACTGCGCAGCACCGTGCCGAGCCGGCGGCCTTTCCAGAGCAGCGGCTGCACCGCGCCCGGCTCCTCGCCGAGCGGCGCCTCGAGGCGGCCCACCAGCGGCGACTTGGCGACGCCGATGCTCGGGATGTCGAGCACCACGCCGAGATGCGCGGCGATGCCGAGGCCGCGCGGATGCGCCACGCCATGCCCGTCGACCATCACCAGGTCGGGCTTCGGCTCCAGCCGCGCCCAGGCGGCGAGCAGCGCCGGCACCTCGCGGAAGCCGAGATAGCCGGGGATGTAGGGGATGCTGGCGCGCATCGAGGCGCCGGCCCGCGCCACCACCTGCAGCCCGGGCCAGTCCAGCACCACCACCGCGGCATGCACCCAGCCCTCGGGGTCGAAGCGGGTGGTGCTGATGTCGACGCCGCCCAGCAGCCGCACCGGCGGATGCGCGTCCCGTGGCACCACCCGCGCCGCGAGCTCGATCTGCGCCGCCTTCGCGGCGGCGAGGTCGGGCGGCAGGAGCCAGTCCGGCGGGATGCCGGGGGCGCGAAGATCCGTGCCGGCCTGCTCCATCTCCGCCGCATCCTCCCTGTCCGGCTCGTCCAGGGCGAACCCGGCGAAGCGGGACAGGTTCCGTTCAGCCGGGCGGCTGCCGCAGCAGGTAGTCCTGGTAGTCCTGGCGCAGCGCCCGCTTGTTCAGCTTGCCCGTCGCGGTATGCGGCAACGCCTCCACCAGCAGCACCGCATCCGGCCGCCACCAGCGGGCAACGCGGCCATCCTCGTAGAGCGCGGCGACCGAGTCCGGCGCCAGCGCCCGCCCCGGCTTCGGCACCACCAGCAGCAGCGGCCGCTCCTGCCAGCGCGGGTGATGCGCGGCGATCACCGCCGCCTCCAGCACGTCGGGGTGGGAGACGGCGATGTTCTCGAGCTGGATGGAGCTGATCCACTCGCCGCCCGACTTGATGACGTCCTTGGAGCGATCGACCATCTCGGCATAGCCCTCCGCGTCGATGCTGGCGACGTCGCCGGTGCGGAACCAGCCATCGGCATCGGCGGCGCCCTCCTCGCCGCGGTTGAGATAGGCCTGGCAGACCCAGTGGCCACGCGCCTCGAGATCGCCGAAGGCGATGCCGTCCCAGGGCAGCTCGGCGCCCTCGGCATCGGTGATGCGGATATCGGCGCCGCAGAGGACGCGGCCCTGCTTCAGCCGCACCCGCATCGCCGCCTCGGCGTCCAGTTCGGCATGGGCGGCCAGCGGCGCGTTGATCGTCACCGTCGGGCTGGTCTCGGTCATGCCCCAGGCCTGCTGCACCGCGACGCCATGGCGGCCGAGCCCCTCGATCATCGCCCGCGGCACGGCGGAGCCGCCGCTGGCGACGCGCCGGAGCGTCTCCAGCCGCGCGCCGCTGCGCTCCAGCGCCTGCAGCACGTCGAGCCAGATGGTCGGCACGGCGGAGGCGAAGGTGACGCGCTCGGCATTCAGCAACCGCACCAGCGAGGCGCCGTCGAGATGCCGGCCCGGCAGCACCAGCGCCGCCCCGGCCATCGGCGCGCAATAGGGCATGGCCCAGCCGGTGGCGTGGAACATGCCCGCCCCGACCAGCACCCGGTCGGTGGCGCGGAAGGCAAAGGCATCGGCGGTGTTGGCCGCATAGGCGTGCAGCATGGCGGAGCGGTAGCTGTAGAGCACGCCCTTCGGCCGCCCGGTGGTGCCCGAGGTGTAGCAGAGGGCGCTGGCGGTGTTCTCGCCGAAGACCGGCCAAGCCTGCTCCCCGGCCTCGGCGGCGAGCAGCGTCTCGTAGTCGTGCAGCGCGATGCCGGGCGGCAGGGGCGGCGGCGCCCCCTCGCCGAGCAACACCACGGCGCGCAAGGCCGGCACGCGCGGCGCGAGGGCGGCGACGAGCGGCGCGAAGCCGGGGTCGGCGAAGAGCACCGCATCCGCCGCATCGTTCAGGATGAAGGCGATGTCCTCCTCCGACAGCCGCGGATTCACCGTGTGGCAGACCGCGCCCATGCCGGAGACGGCGTAGTAGAGCTCGAGATGCCGGTGGTCGTTCCAGGCCAGGGTGGCGACCCGGTCGCCCGGCTCCAGGCCGAGCCGCCGCAGCGCCCCGGCGAGTTGCCGCGCGCGCCGTTCGAGCGCGGCATACCGATGCGGTGCGTGCCGCCATCGGCCAGCGCCGAGACCACCTCGGTCCGGCCATGGTGGCGCGCCGCATGGGTGATGATCGAGGAGAGGAGCAGCGGATGCTGCTGCATCAGGCCAAGCATCGTCGGGCCTCCCGCTGGAGCAGATCGCGGGAGGGCGCGAACGCCCGGACGCGTGACTCTGCTCTGGAAACAACAGGCTAGAGCATTTGCCGTGAACCTGGGTGAACGGCGGATGCTCCAGGGGCAGGGTGGGTCCCGGCGGCTGGCGGCGGCAGCATGGCGCGGGCGGCGGCCCGGCCGCGCGCAATTTCCGGCGATCCCGGCAGCGCCCATTCGGGCGCTCGGCGCTATGGGCCGCAGGTCGGAACGTCGTGCGCTTGGTATTACCCCCGCATCGCCGCCGCCATCAGCCCGACATTGTGCCGCATCATCGCCTCGTAGCTCGGCGCCGGGCCGTCCGGCGGCGAGAGGGTGTCGGCGTAGAGCCGGCCGCGTACCCGCACCCCGGCATCGGCGGCCAGGCGCTCGATCACCGCCTGGCTGCCCTGGCCCTCCAGGAAGACGGCGGTGATGCCCTCGGCCCGCACCTGGCGGATCAGCGCCGCCACCTGTGCCGCCGAGGGCTGCGCCTCGGGCGAGAGGCCCTGCGGCGAGAGCATCCGCACCCCGTAGGCCGCGGCGAAATAGCCGAAGGCGGCATGGCTGGTGAGCATCACCCGCCGCGCCGGCGGGATGCCGCCGAGCGTCTCGCGCACCCAGGCATCGAGGCCGGCGAGGCGGTCGAGATAGGCGGTCTCGGCGGCGCCGATCGCCTCGCCACGCGCCGGATCGGCCTGGCGCAGCCCGGCGGCGATGGCCCGCGCATAGGACTGGGCGAGGCGCACATCCTGCCAGGCATGCGGATCGGGCGCCTCCGCCCCATGCGCATGCCCGTGCGCATCGGGCGCGGCGCGGCGCGGCGTGATGCCCTCGGTCGCGGTGACCAGCGGTCCGGCATAGCGCGTGGCGGCGAGCAGCCGGTCCAGCCAGGGCTCGAAGCCGAGGCCGTTGCGGATGACGAGGCCGGCGCCGCGGATCGCCTCCGCCTCCGAGGGGCGGGGCTGGAAGAGATGCGGGTCGGCCCCCGGCCCGGCCAGCACCTGCAGCGGCAGCGCCGCACCGCCGAGCTGGCGCGCCATGTCGCCGAGGATGGAGAAGGAGGCGATGACGCGTGGCCCGGCCTGCGCCCGGACGCGGACGGGAAGGAGGCCGGCGGCGGCGAGCGGCAGCAGGGCACGTCGGGGGAGAGGGGCTGGCATGATGTTATAATATTGCATTGCCCGATCGCCCGCCAGATCGGGGAGCGTGGGAGGCGCCCGCCATCCGCAGGCGCCTCCCGTTGCCCTGCCGCGGCTTGGGGCCGAGGGGACGCCTGGGGCCCCGCAAAGCCGCGAACCGGTTTTGTGGGGCGTTAACCGCGGCCGAACCAGCGGCGCAGCCGGCCCATCAGCCCCTCGCCGCGCGGCGCCAGCTTCTGGTGCGCGACATGCGGCCGCCGCGCCGGCGGCGGCAGGGCGCTCGCCACGGTGTGGCGCTCGGCGTCATGCGCGGCGATCAGCCGCAGCTCCAGCCCGACCACCTGTGCTACCGCCTCGGGCGGGTCGGACAGGCCGAGCGCCTCGGCGGTCGCCGCCGCATCTGCCCAGGCCCCGGCGCGGCGCAGCGCATCGATGACGCGCACGGTTTGCTCGGAATCGAGCGGCGGGCCGCCACGCCAGAGCGCCACCGCCTCCAGCCGCCAGTGGCGGGCCAACTCGTCCCGCTCGAGGTCATCCGCCACCCAGGCGGCCTGCAGGGTGGCCTCGGCCGCCGCGTGCAGCGCCCCCGTCTCCTCCAGCACATGCGCCCAGGCGAGGAAGCGGCGGGCCAGCGGCGGGTAGCTCGTCTCGGCCAGCAGGGCGCGGAAGGGGGCGGCGGCCACGGCCTGCGCCGCCGCCGGATGCGCCTTGGTGATGTTCGGCGCGGCATAGCCGCAGGAGGGGCATTGCTGCAGCCAGCGCGCCATGGTGGAGCGCACCGGCTCGCCCGGTCGCAGGTCAAGGTCCGGCGCCTGCTCCGGCGGGTTCGGGCGGAAGGGCGGCTGGCGGCTGCCGGTGCCGCAAACGGCGCAGCGCGGCAGGGCTTCGGCCGCGGAGGGCCGGGACGATGCGGAGGACGGGGCCGGCATTTGCACGAAGGTAGGCATGGCCGGGGGAAAACCGAAGGGGCGGCGGGCGGCCCGCTGACGATTCCCCGGCGGCGTGTCCCGCAAGGGGCGCAGGGGAGACCGGCGGGGCGCCCCCGCGGGCGGATACCGGCGGCATGGCCGGGACGGCATGCCCGGGCGGCGTCTTTCCGGTGACGCCGCTGTTGCCGGCGGGCCGTGCGCCGGGGATATTGCCGGCATGCCGCGCGGCGACCTGTTCCCCGATATCGCACCCTATGAGACCGGACTGCTGCCGCTGTCCGGCGGCCATGTCATGTACTGGGAGCAGGTGGGCAATCCCCGCGGCCAGCCGGCGCTGTTCCTGCACGGCGGCCCCGGCGCCGGGGCCGGGGCGGTGCATCGGCGCTTCTTCGACCCCGGCCACTGGCGCGTCGTGATCTTCGACCAGCGCGGCGCCGGCCGCTCGCGCCCGCTCGGCGAATTGCGGGAGAACACGACGCCGCATCTCGTCGCCGATATCGAGGCGCTGCGCCGCTCCCTCGGCATCGAGCGCTGGCTGCTCTTCGGCGGTTCCTGGGGCTCGACGCTCGCCCTCGCCTATGCCCAGGCGCATCCCGAGCGGGTCACCGGCTGCGTGCTGCGCGGCGTCTTCCTCGGCCGCCGCGCCGAGGTGGAGTGGTTCCTGACCGGGCTGCGCCGGGTCTTCCCCGATGCCTGGGCCGCCTTCGTCGAGCACCTGCCGGCGGAGGAGCGGGGCGACATCCTCGGCGCCTATCTGCGCCGGCTCTGCGACCCCGACCCGCTGCTGCACCTGCCGGCGGCCCGCGCCTGGAGCCAGTACGAGGGAAGCTGCAGCACCCTGCTGCCAAGCCCCGACACCGTGGCAAGTTTCGCGCAGGACCGCACCGCGCTCGGCCTGGCGCGGATCGAGGCGCATTATTTCGCGCACGACCTCTTCCTGCCGGAAGGCGGACTGCTCGCGCATATGGACCGCATCGCGCATATTCCGGCCGAGGTGGTGCAGGGCCGTTACGACATGGTCTGCCCGGCCGAGACCGCCTTCGACCTGGTGGCGGCCTGGCCGCGGGCGCGGCTGACGGTGGTGCCGGATGCCGGGCATTCGGCACTCGAGCCCGGGGTACGCACGGCGCTGGTGAGCGCCGTCGAGCGGTTCCGGCGGCGGGGGTAGAGGGGACGGGCCGCCGCGCCCGCCCGTTTGGCTCCCCCTGTCAGATCCCCGAGGTCTTGCCCTCGGTCTCGCGCTGCACATAGGTGCGCACCACCTCGGGCAAGGCCTGGCCGGCCCATTCGGCCATCGCCTCCTCCTCCTTCAGCGATTCCTGCAGCAGCGGCTCGGCCTGCGCGTCGCCCGCCATGCGCGCCATCTCGATCAGCGCCTTGTAGGAGGCGATCTCGAAATGCTCGAAGGCGTAGTTGGCGAAGCTGTTCTTCAGGATCTCGTCCTGCATCGGGACATGGGCGAGGGCCGCCATGTTGCCCATGAAGCCGGTGGCGAGGTCCTTCAGCGTGCTCTCGCTGGTGCCGTGCGCCTGCAGAATCTGCTCGAGCCGCTGCGACTGGCGGCGCGTCTCCTCGATATGCTGCTGCAGGCGCTGGCGCATGGCCGGGTAATTCTCGATCCGCTCCACCTGGCGGGAGAGCAGCTGATCCGCCTGCGCTTCCAGGGCGTGCGCGTTGCGCAGGCCGGTGAGGTAGATGTCCTGGATGGAACTGGCCATGTTCGAACTTGTCCTGATGATGCTATCCGCGCCAACGGGCAAGGGGCCAGGGCGGTTGCTTGCGCCGGCGGACAGGCCAGCGGATCGGGCAGGCGCTTCAAGCGCCCGGCCCGGCATGCTAAGCAGGATGCCGCGTCTCCGTAGCTCAGCCGGATAGAGCACCAGATTCCTAATCTGGGGGCCGTGGGTTCGAATCCCGCCGGGGACACCATTTCCTTCCACAAACTCGCTCTCCGGTTGGCCGGCCGGCATCTGGAACCGCAGGTTGCGCCAGGGTTGGCGAAGGGACCTTGGGAGTGCGGCGCCGCAACGAGAGCCCGAATCTCTCTCCGGACGGCGGATTCTCTCCAGACCTTGGGACTTGGCCGATTTAGTCCCAAGCTTCAAAAGCTATGCAGAACAGAGGCCTACCAGGGCAGACCGGGCCGGACGTTTCGAATCTCGGTTGGGAGGTTGGTGCGAGACTGCCCCCAGCTCGATCTCCATTGCCGGCCTTCTGCGCCCCGATGCTCCTCAGTCAGCCAGTGACGTCGCGCAGGAACTCCGATCCCGGTCCCACGCCCGACACCCACAAATTATCCCGTGCCCGGGTGCAGGCGACATAGAGCAGGTGCCGTTCCGTCTCGTAGACCTCCTCGAGGTCCGCTTCGTCCGTCACGCTCTCGACGCGCTCCTGGAGGGGCAGCACCTCGTCGTCACAGGCCATGACGGCCACCGCGCGGAACTCTAGCCCCTTCGCCAAGTGCATCTGGCTGATCGAGACAGCGCCGGGCACCACCTCCACCTTCTCGTCGAACTCCGTGCCCTTCGCGCCGGCCGCCTTGACCGCAGCCAGGGCGCGGGCGACCTCGCCTTGCGAGCGGACCAGGATGCCGACCTCCTCCGGGGCGCATCCCTCCCGCAGCCTCTCGGCGATCCAGGTGCCGACGGCGGCTGCTTCATCCGCCTCATCCTGGAACAGCCCGATCACCGGCGCCGGGCCGTCGAACAGCGAGACGGTGCCGCGGCGGCTCTCCCGGGTGCCGTCCACGTCCGATACCATGCCGGGCAGCAGCCGGTCCGCCTGGGTGCGGATCTGATGCGACGTGCGGTAGTTGATCTTCAGGCCGTGCGAGCGGCCGCGCACATCGATGCCCATGGCCTTCCACGAGAAGGGCTGCTGGAAGATGCGCTGGCCGAGGTCGCCCGTGAAGAACAGCCCATCGGGTTTGCCGCCCGCCATGGCTGCCAGGAAGCGGGCCTCGGCCATGCTGAGGTCCTGCGCCTCGTCCACCACCACGAAGTCGTAGCCCAGCGCCTTGCCCGAGCCAGCCAGGTTGGCAAGGCGGCCGAAGACCTGCGCCCAGGTCACCAGCTTCTGCGCCCGCAACCCGGCCTGCACCTCCTCGAAGACCGACCACAGCGCGCGTCGCTGCTTCTCTCCGAGGCGGGTCTTACGGCCCAAGCGCAGCGCCTCCCGATAGGTGTCCCAGGACATCAATTGCTGGGCGTCCACCACCTCGGTCCATTCGTTCACGAGGAATGGGAGCGGGAACTTGGCACCCTCCGCCTTGGCCGCGGCCTTCCGCAGCAGCCCCTGGACGACGCCGCCCGAAGCGATGTTGGGTTGGCCGAAGAGCTTGCCGTACAGCTCGTAGGCGGCGCCGGTCAGGGACTGGGCCTCGATCCGGCCGGTGATCCCCGCCTCCCCCTCCACGAGGCTCGCCAGCCGCATGGCCAGCGCCTTGGCCAGGGGCTTCGAAAAGGTGGTCAGCAGCACCCGCGCCTGCGGATTCCGCCGCGCCAGATGCGCCGCCCGATGCAGCGCGACGATGGTCTTGCCTGTGCCGGCAGAGCCGGTCACGCGGGCCGGGCCGGAATAGCGCCGCTCCACCAGCTCGCGCTGCGCGGGGTGTAGGAAGACGGCCCAGCGATCCCAGGGGAAATCCAGCGCGCGCCGCAGCTCCTCCACGTCCTGCAGCACCCGGAAGCGGCGCTGGGCGTCGGGATGGGCGAAGGGGTCGGTTTCGGCAGGGGCGGGCTTCGGAGCCTCGGGCTTCTCGCCCACCGCCAGGCGCAGCAGCGCCTCCTGCGCTTCCTGCGGCAGATGGGGCAGCAGCTCGAAGAGCGACGCCTCGGTGGCGGCGCGCACATCCTCGACCCAGTCCTCCGGCACGCCGAAGCTCATCAGCTCCAGCTTGCGGAGCCCGGCGAACAGCTTCAGGCCCGGAGCCGCCGCGGGCGATGGCGCGGCGGCAGGCAGTTCCTCGACCCGCTCCCGCACCTCCACCAGCTGCATCGCCCCGGTGGTGGGGTGGCGCTCGATGCGCCGGCGCTCGGCCCAGCGATAGGCCTTGTCGTGGTGGTCCACATGCACCAGCAGCAGGCTGGACGGCGTGCGGTGGACGATCAGGCGGATGTCGGCGTTCACCCGCACCGACCAGAAGTTCTTGTCCTGCGCCCGATCCAGCTTGTGGAAGGACAGGCCCGGCGAGGACGGGTCCATCTGCAGGTCGAAGGCGGTGGTCTTCACCGCCTTCTGCTCCTGCGCCGTCAAGCGGGCCAGGCTGCTGGTGAAGGTGTCGGCGATGCGGAATTCCGTCATGCCACGCTGAACACCTTCATCACCTCGTCGCCGAGGTGGTTGATCACCTTCACCGCGATCCGCCCCGATGCCGGCTTCGGGAAGGGGCGGGAGACGTCGCTGTTCAGGCTGGCCCACGCCTCCTCGTCGATCTCCGCCCGCAGTGTCGTCTTCAGCGCCTTGTAGGGGTCGTTGGCGCCAAGGAAGTAGGCGTGTCGGATGAAGAAGCTCTCCTCGTTGTAGTCGGTGTCGATCATCCACAGCGCAATGCCCTCCTTGCCCTCGGAGACCACCTCGCCGGTCTGCGGTTTGAACACGTCCACGCCCTCGATCGTCACCTGCACCATGCCGTCCGGCAGGGTGTCGATGCGGATGTCGGGCTCGCCGAAGACGACGAAGAGATTGCCGGCGCCGGTGGCCTTCAGGTCCCTCGCCATGTGCAGGTCGGGGTTCATGCGCGCCTTCAGCACCCGCACCCGGCCGAGGCGGTCGAACTCGGCCGAGTGGGCGTCGTAGGCGAAGGCGCAGGCGATCAGCAGGTCGAAGCCAGCATCGCCGGCCTCACGCGCCGCGGCCACCAGATCGGGGCGGGCAACGGTGCCGAATTCAGGGCCGATGAAGATGCCGGCGCGGCGTTCCTGCCCACCCTCGATGAAGCGGCCCTCGGCGGCGATGAAGCTGCCGGGCCAGCCGGTGAGGCTGGTGAAGCTGATGCGGTCGGCCTTGTCAGCCTGCTGCACGCCGGCGGTGCGCAGGTTCTCCAGGATCATGGAGGCGAAGTCGCGCACCGCCGTGTCCCGGTCTGGCGCGGCGCGGCGGCCCTCGGCGGCGGCGAGGGTGTCGATCAGCTCGTCATCCCAATCCACCGCGAGCGTCCGGTGCGGCGAGAGGCTCTCCACCGTGAAGGGGCCGGCGACGCGGGTGCGCGAGCGGTCCTCATAAGGCTTGTCGTAGAGGTATTCGACATCGGCCTTGGCGGCGATGGAGGCGTCGATCTCCTTCTGCCGGGCGATGCGCGCCTGCCACCAGGCAGCATGGACCTCCTTCGCCTTAGCAGGCCAGTCGAGCCCGGCCTCGCGCGGGATTTCCCATTCCTGCCAGGCCTTTCCGAGGACCTGGTTGAGCGTAGCGTGGAGCGGTTCCAGGATCGTCTGCGCTTGCTCCCAGATCACGTCGATCTCGACATTGCGGGCAATGTCGCCGAGGGTAATGTGCGGCAAACGCTCATAGACGAAGCCCTGGCGCAGGCGGTTCTGCGTCGGCGTGGTCTTGGGCGGGGCGCGGGTGACCTCGGCTTCCTTGCGCTGACCCTCGGGGCTGTCGGCCAGCAGGTAATAGGGATAGCGCGCGCCCATCAGGCGCGAACGGGCCAGCGCCAGGGAGACACGGGAGGTGTCGATGGTAATCCAGCGACGGCCCCATTGCTCAGCGACGTAAGCAGTAGTTCCCGAACCACAAGTAGGATCGAGCACGAGGTCGCCAGGGTCAGTAGCCATGAGAAGGCAGCGCTCAACAATCTTTGCGCCAGTCTGGACGACATATATTTTTTCGTCGGTGAAATTGCCCGTTCCCGTGTCTGTCCAAATATTTGAATATGGTAGCGCAGAAAAGTCAGAATGATAGCGTCGATAGCGAAAGCTATTCTCTGCAACGTGAACGCGTTCGGATCTCACGAGACGCTGCATACCGGCTGGATAATTAGGCTTCCAATGAGAATTTCTACCGTATGGATCTTGCCCAACCCCGCGATATTCAAAAGGTTGGGGATCAGCTGCTCGACCCTGCGAAATTAGATTATCCGGGTTGTATGGCTTAGCCCCCGCTGGGATAGGCGCACGCCCCTCCCTTTCAGCGGCAGTCACGCCTCGATAAGAGAAATCTGCCGCCATGAGCCAAGTAGCATTCCCTTTTCCAAGTTCATACGGCTTTTCTCGATAAAGGGGGCGGCTCTTAAGAGATGGTCTTTTCTTAGAGTACCAAAGAACGTAGTCCGAAACATTTGAGATCGCATCGCTAGAAAACCCGTATGTCTTCTGAACTACAATTTCGCTTACGATGTTGGTCTCGCCAAAAATCTCATCCATCAGCGCCCGCACGCGATGGACGTTCTCATCACCGATCTGCACGAAGATGCTGCCGCTCTCATGGAGCAGGTCGCGCGCCACCGTCAGCCGATCTCGCAGGTAGGTCAGATATGAATGGATGCCGTCGCGCCAAGTGTCGCGGAACGCGCGCACTTGCTCAGGCTCCCGCGTCACATGATCGCGGTCACCATCCTTCACGTCTTTGCTCGTCGTGCTCCACTGGAAGTTGGAGTTGAACTTGATGCCGTAGGGCGGGTCGAAATAGATGCACTGCACCTGCCCGCGCAGCCCTTCCCGCTCTGCCAGGCTGGCCATGACGGAGAGCGAGTCCCCCAGGATCATGCGGTTCGACCAGTGCTGGTCGTGCCGGTAGAATTCCGTCGCCGCCGCGCTGTCCAGCAGCCCATTGAAGTCGGCGAAGAGGTCGGGCATCGCGCCCGGTGCCTCCTGCGTGCGCTGCCGGCTCTGGCGCTTCAGATCCTCGATCAGGACCTGCGGGTGCACCTTCTCCTGAATGTAGAGCGGCGGTGCCTGCACGATCAGGTCGGACCAATCCTGCTCGTCCTTGCCGCGCCAGACGAGTTGCGGGTCCAGGTCGCGGCTGCGCCGCTCATAGGCAAGCTGGATGGGCGTCTTGTCCTCTGCCCGCATCACGGATTCGAACTCGGCGGTGGGGATGTTCTTCCGCGTGGCGTCATCGTGCCGGTAGCTCTGCACCGGGCGGCCGGGGCCGGCGGCGGGGGCCGCGCGTGGCGCGGCCGCGGTGCGGGTGCGGGGCGCCTGGGCCATGGCGGCGGCGCGCGGCGCGGCCGCCGGCGACGGCAGGGGCAGGTCGGGCGTGACCGCCTCCGCGTCCGCCAGCCGCACGGAGCCGCCGCGGCCGCGCCCGGGCAGGATCGCGCCGGCGTCCAGCAGTGCCTGCTTCACCCGGTCATAGGTGCTGTCGGCCCAGCCCAGCGCCTCCCGCAGCGCGCCATTGCCGGCCGAGCCGCCGCGCTCGCGCAGCGCGGCGAGGAAGCGATCCTGTTGTGCCTCGTAAGCCATACGACCCGCCCCCTTACTCGGCCGCCGCGGGCTGGGCCGCGCTGAACTGGTCCATCAGACGGCCGAACTCGGCCTCGATCTCGAACACCTCGGTGAACTCTGCGAAGGCCCAGCGGCCGAAGGATTGCAGGTTGTTGACGCCCGGCACCCAGTAGGCGCGCATGGTGTTGGCCTTCTCCACCGCGTCCTCGCCGCGATAGCCCTTGATCTCGACGACCAGGTTCAGCGGCTCCGTCCCGCCGTCATCGATGCGCAGCAGGAAGTCCGGGCGGTAGCGGCGCGGGGTGGAGCCGAGCAGATAGGGCACCTCGAAGCCCAGCCCCTGGTTCTTCACATAGGCCAGCACGCGCGGATGCGCCTCGGCGACGCGGCAGAACTCCGCCTCCCAATCGCTGTCGCAGACCACCCAGTTGACGTGGCTGCGGTTCGGCGCCGTCTGCCAGCGCAGCGCCTTCGAGGTGGTGAAGTTCACATGGCTGGTGGAGCCGGTGGGGTTGTAGGCGTCCAGGATGGCCTTCACCGGTCGCTCGCCGGCCAGGGTCTCGGTGATGGCCGCCTTGATGCGCGCCGCCGCCATGTCCGCCAGTTCACGGTAGAGCAGCTACGCCGGGAAGGTGCCGCCGGTGCAGCGCAGATAGCCGCCATCCAGCCATTGACGGACGATCCGCTTCATCTGACCGAACAGGTGCAGCTTCGGCTCCGCGCCCGGGTCGCGGTAGGTGTGGTAGATGAGGTGCCGTGCCAGGTTGAACAGGATGGTCGAGGCGCGGACATCCTCCAGGTGCTGGATCGTCAGGTCCACCGCCTCGCCGATGATGCCCTGGTTCTGCGTGACGGAGGGGCCGACCAGCGTCGGCGTGAGCTCCAGCACCGAATCCGGGCCGAACTTCGCCTCCAGCCGCTCGTCCGGCAGCTCGACGCGGTAGCCCTCCACGCGGGGGAAGGTGATCTCCAGCGCGTCGCGCTCGGGACGGACGGCGTGGGCGCGCACCGTCTCCCGCGGCTTGGCCGGCGGGGCGATGACGGGCTTGGCGGCGAAGTCGAAGGGGATGCCGAGCACGTCGGCGTACTCGACGTTGAACAGCCCCTCCTCGTTCAGATCATAAGACTGCCGGCGTAGCCCGCGGCCCACCACCTGCTCGCAGAGGAGCTGGGTGCCGAAGGCGCGCACTCCGAGGATGTGGGTGACGGTGTTGGCGTCCCAGCCCTCGGTCAGCATGGAGACGGAGACGACGCAGCGCACCTGCTCGCCGAGGCGCCCCTTCTTGCCGACGGTGTTCATCACCTCGCGCAGCAGGGTGGCGTCGTCCATGGTCTCGCCGGCGCGGGCGTCGCCGGTGCGTTCCACCATCTCGCGCCGGAAGCGCTCGATCTCGTCGGCGGCCATGTCCCGGAAGTTCTTGTCCAGGGACTCGCCGGATTCGAGCTGCGCGCTGTCCACCAGGATGGTGTTGGGGCGGGCCAGGCGGTTGCCGTACTCGTCGTGGTTGCGGAACAGCTCCAGCCTTCCGTTTTCGAAGCTCTCGCTCTCGTCCTCGTTCTGGCGGTGGAAGCCGGAGATGTATTTGTAGACCAGCTCCGAGGTCGCGGTGTTGTTGCACACCACGATGAAGACCGGCGGCACGCCGAGGCCGTTCTCCTGCCAGAGATCGAAGGTCTTGCGGTAGTGGCCGTAGAGCGCGTCGAGCGCCGTCAGCAGCTCGGTCGGCAGCTTCAGCGGATCGAGGGCGCCGGCCGCCCCGCGACCCTTCTTCGGCATCTCCTTGCCGATGTGCTCCCACAGGTTGCGGAAGCGCGGCGTGTCGCCGCCCGGGACGTTGTCGGCCACCGGCACGCGCGGCAACTTCACGATGCCGCATTCGATCGCGTCCATGAGGGAGAAGTCGCTCATGGTCCAGGGGAACAGCGTCCCTTCGACATAGCCGGAGCCGCGCAGGAAGAAGGGCGTCGCGGAGAGGTCGTAGACAGTGGCGATGCCGAGCTTGCGCTTCACCGCCTCCAACCCGCTGATCCACATGCGGGCGGCTTCGTTGTTTTCCTTGGCTTCTTCCTTCTCGTCGCCCTTGAGATCCTCTATGCTGTCATCAGCGACACGCTCGCGATAGCAGTGATGCGCCTCGTCGTTCAGGACGACGATGTTCTTCAGGCCCATCAGCCCCGGCATGACCCGCTGGAGCATCTGGCCCTCGGTTTCCAGCGTCTCGAGCTTCTCTCCCCGCCAGCCTTCCAGGGCCGAGCGGGTGCCCTTGGCGATGTCGATGCGCTCCCGCAGCTTGAAGGCGTGGTAGTTGGTGATGACGATCTTCGCCCGGTCGATGTCGGGCAGCATGTCCGGGGGCACGATCTCCCGGTGCCGGTAGTAGCTGTCCGGGTCGTTCGGCAGGAGCACGCGGAGCCGATCCCGGATGGTGATGCCCGGCGCCACGATGAGGAAGCCTCGGGAGAACTGCTTGCTGTTCGGATGGCGGGCGGCGTTGACCATCTGCCAGGCGATCAGCATGGCCATGACCGTCGTCTTGCCGGCGCCGGTGGCGAGCTTGAGCGCGAGGCGCATCAGCTCCGGGTTCGCCTGGGCGTTGGCGCCCTTCAGGTGGGCCGCAAACTTCGCCGCGCGGGTGCCGAGCTTGGGGGCGACTTCGGCGAGCCAGATCGCGGTCTCGACCGCCTCGACCTGGCAGAAGAAGGGGCGGACGCCCTGGAAGGGGTGATGCCGCCAGTGCTGCAGCAGGCGGGCGGTCTCCGGCGAAACCAGCCACTGGTCCGGGTTCGGCAGGTTTCGCCAGGCCTCAACGAAGCCGCGCACTTCGTTGATGATGGGCGTAGGATTGTACTCCTGAGCCTCGGAGGAGAGCCCGTCACCACCGTCGAAGATCATCTGGGACTGGCCGCGACCGGCCCGTCGCTTCTTCGGCTTGGGCACGGGCGTGATCAGATCGGAGCGGCGCCGGCTTTCGAGGATACGCGACGTCGGTTGCCCGTCCGGATCGAGCTCCCAATGCCGAAATGGCGGGTCGTAGGGCGAATTCAGGATCGGATGCGCGAAAAACCCACCACTCATCCAAGCTGGCCCCAAGCTGCTACTTTGGAGCGAGACTATCGCCCTGATCGGGTTGCGTGAATATGGAGCATTGCGCAACGAATGGCTGAAAGCAGGAAGAAAGACGCTGTCAAGAAAATATTGTGCCGTGAAACTTACGAGCGTCGGATCGGAGCATACTTGCCCTCACTGAACGCAGGCGGGGCCGCATGCAAGGAGCCTGCGTTGGTCGCTCCAGTCTGCCCAGCCTGCCCCCAGAAGTGTTGGTAAGGCGATCGTCTCTGCCTGCTTCCCGTCCAGAACAGCCTCGACAATATCCGGGGCCAGCAGCGTCAGCCGTAGCATCTTGCCGAGGTAGGAGCGGTCGATCTTCTCGGCGGCGGCCAGCTCGCCAAGGGAGCCGTAGCGGCCGCTTTCCAGCAGCCGCTTCCACCGATGCGCCCGAGCCAGCGCCTTCACCAGGGCCGGTTCGGCCCGCGTGCGCGCCGGCGCGGCGCCAAGCGCGCCGCCGTCCGGGGCGATGACCAATTTCCGCCCGCCGCGGCGGCGAATCGCCAGTGGGACGCGGACCGTGATGCTGGTGGCCGCCGTCACGCTGCCCTCCGGGTCTCGGCCCCGATGCCGCCGAGGTCCCGCACCAGGCTGGCCAGCCCCTCCAGCCGCAGCCGGATCTCGGCGCCGGCGGGATTGACCTCCACCCGCTCTACGAGCAGCCGGACGATGCGCGCCTGCTCGGCCGGGAACAGCTCGTCCCAGAGTGGGTCCAGCCGCTCCAGGGTGGCAAGGGTCTCGGCCTCGGTCAGGTCCGGCGCCTCGGCGCGCGCAGCTCGCCAGGTCCCGACCACCACCTCCGGCTGCCGCAGCAGCGCCCGGACCTGATCGATGACCGCGGCCTCGATCTCGGCCGCGGGCAGCCGCCGAACCGGGCAGTCGCTGGTCTCACCCTTCAGCACGGCTTGGCTGACGTAGTAGCGGTAGAGCCGCCCGCGTCGGCGGGTGTGGGTGGGCGACATCGCCCGCCGGTCCGGCCCGAAGATCAGGCCGCGCAGCAGCGCCGGGGTCTGCCGGCGGTTCTGGTTAGCCCGCACTCGCGGGCTCTCCTGTAGGATGGCATGGACCCGGTCCCACAGCTCGCGCGGCACGATGGCCCGGTGCTCGCCCGGGTAGAGCTTGCCCTTGTGCGCCACCTCGCCGAGGTAGGTCGGGTTATTCAACAGCCGGTACAGCGTCCCCTTGTCGAAGGGCCGACCGGTCTTGGTCAGCACGTCCTCCGCGCGCAACTGCCGGACAGCCTCCACGCCGGAGCCGGTTGCAGCGAAGAGCTCGAACGCCCGCCGCGCCCGCGCCGCCTCGTCCTCGTTCACCACCAGCTTGCGGTCGTGGACCTCGTAGCCGAGCGGCACCGGGCCGCCCATCCACATGCCGCGGGCCTTCGAGGCAGCAATCTTGTCCTGCACCCGCTCCCTAA
Organism: Roseicella sp. DB1501; assembly: GCF_013112485.1. Taxonomy (GTDB): domain Bacteria; phylum Pseudomonadota; class Alphaproteobacteria; order Acetobacterales; family Acetobacteraceae; genus Paracraurococcus. The sequence continues at coordinate 32,507 of NZ_JABFHG010000006.1, read as the reverse complement.
TGACCTCACGCTCGAACTGGGCGAAGCTGAGCAGGATGTTGAGCGTCAGCCGGCCCATGCTCGTCGTAGTGTTGAAACTCTGCGTCACCGAGACGAAGGTGACGTTGTGGGCGTCGAACACTTCTACCAGCTTGGCGAAGTGCATGAGCGATCGAGACAGCCGGTCGATCTTGTAGACCACCACCACGTCGACCCGATCGGCCTGGATGTCGCGCAGCAGACGCTGCAGGGCCGGCCGCTCCAGGGTGCCCCCGGAGACACCGCCGTCATCGTAGTGGTCCGGCACCAGCACCCAGCCTTCGGCGCGCTGGCTGGCGACGAAGGCCTCGCAGGCGTCGCGCTGGGCGTCGAGGCTGTTGAACTCCTTCTCCAGCCCCTCCTCGGTCGACTTCCGGGTGTAGACGGCGCAGCGGAGCTTCTTCACCGTAGCCGGCATGGGGGCTTCGGCTGTTACAGTGGCCCTGCGCTTCATGCCTGCCCCCGCTGGCTCTTCAGGCCGAAGAAGCTCCAACCGTTCCAGCGCGTGCCGGTGATGTGCCGTGCGATAGCAGAGAGGGAACGGTAGGGCCGGCCCTCATAGTCGAAGCCGTCCTGCAGCACGGTGACGGTGTGCTGGACGCCCTGGTACTCCCGGACCAGCCGGGTGCCGGCGATGGGTCGGTCGTCGCCGGCGCGGATGCGGCGGAGGACGACGTTGCCGCCGTCCAGCTGTTCGCCGAGCGCTTCCAGCCGGGCGACGGTCTCCGCCTTCAGCCCGCCATAGGCGGCCTCCTGAATCCGGTAGGCGAGGCGGCTCTCCAAGAACTTGCGATTATATGACGGTGGCTCGGTGCCGCAGAGCTCGCGCCACTGCTGCTTCAGGTCCGCGATTGGCGCCATTGGAAGGGCGGCAAGGCGGGATAGTACCTGTGCCGGTGGAATGGTGGTGATGACTGGACCCGGGCTGAGCTGGGTTGGATCATCTGCTTGGCGTCGTTTCATGCGGAAGTCCTCTCCAAGGGGACCGCATGCACGCTCTGGTCGGCGGTGAAGTGTAGGACGTTCTCTCCCCCTGGCCCAACCTTCTCCGCCTCTCGGGCAGCCTCCTCGGCTGTGCGGCGCCGAAGCCGCACCAACCCTTTGGCTAGCAGGATGCAAACCTCGCGGAGATGTGGCGGAAGGTGGTTCATTCTCGGATCGGTTAGCGGAATCATGAGCCGATCCCGCTTCGGGTGGGCTGCGTCCTGTCCTGGCCAATGCCTTTGCCGAATGCTGCAGCACCGTTACCGGAAGGAAGCCTTGGGGGATGATCGACAGCACGGGCAGCCAGGGGATATCTCTTGCTGATGCGCTGAGCCATTGGTGCGATTCGGCGCTGCAGGACGCTGTTCGGCAGGTGCAGGCCAACCTGTCGAACGGACAGCTTCGCCAGCTCAAACAGATCCGGCTGGCGGGAGGTTCGAAGCCCGAGAAGAACGCTGAGCTTACCGAAGGCGAGTTCGAAGATTGCTGGACTGAAGCGAAAGACGTGTGGACCGATTTGCTCGATGACTTCCGCGGCCGTGTCCGCGATGGCCAGATCTATCTCTCTGGAGTCCGAACTCAACCCAACCCGGAAACCGAAAGGGTGGAAGTTCCGAGCGTCTGGATCTTTGATCTCACTGTCGACGTCGCCGTGGGCGCGGTTAGTGGCCATGGACATCGGTTCACCGCGGTGAGGGTCAGCTCCCATCGCCTCGATGGCGAGAAGCTCCCCCCTCTTGGATCCCGGATTACCGTAGAAAATGTCGGAGACCTGACCGATGACGAGATCCTGCTCCTGCTGGAGGAGCATGCTAAGCGGGTGATTGCCGGTCCTGATGCGAAGCTGATCGCTCCCGGCAAAATCTCGCTGTTGCCCATTGTTAAGGGGAAGATGCGCGCGCGGGCCGAGAATGGGGAGCTTTGCACTACCCTCGCGGCTGAAGCGAGCGCTTTGGAAGCCTGGATCAGGTCGAAGGTTACGCTGCATCAGTTCCCCACTGCGAAGACGATCGAGAAAACGTTGGGTAACGAGTACAAAGCGCTAAAACAGCGATCCACGGCCGAGATTCAAAAATCGAATCCCTGAATATCGGGTCTGGATCGCGTCCTCGGAGCGGCGGCTTCCTCCAGCCCGATCCACTGCGCCGAGCCGCGACCATGCCCTACGTTTTGCCACGCCCGACCCACACACAGGCCGGGGGGACCAACCTTGGCCATACCCATCTCACGCAGAGTGAGCTGGCCGAGCGCTGGCGCCTCAGCACCAGGACGCTGGAGAAATGGCGCCAGGGCCGGCGCGGGCCGCGGCACCTGAAGCTGGGTGGGCGCGTCGTCTATCCGCTGGAGGAGGTGGAGCACTTCGAAGCCACGCATCTCCAGGGGAGGCGCTGATGGCCGCCACCGCCTGGGGCAGGGATGCGCTGCCACCGACAGGCCAGCTGACGCTGCGTGAGCGCTCCTGGGGGAAGGGCTCCTTCGTGCCAGGAGCGTGTCCGTGAGCGCGCCGGAAACCCTCGATCCAAGTCCAATGGTCGAGGCGAGCGAGGCTGAGGGGCTGGATCGCCCCTTCTGCGTCACTTTCTTTGTGAATGCCGCAGCATCAGCCAGGCAGGAGGAGTCGCACAGCCTCCGGACGCTCGCGCAGCTGATCGAGCAGACTAGCGGGCCGGAGAAGGGCGCGTTGCCCTGGCTAAAGCTCGCCCGCTTCGGTGACTTCCGCAGCCGCCGGGGGAGTTTGCGGCACGATGCCAATCTCCACATCATCACAGGGATCGAGGCCGACTACGACGGTGGCGAAATGGCCATCGAGCGAGCGGCCGCTATCCTCACGGAGGCGGGTCTGCTGGCCCTGGCTTACACCTCCCCGGGCCATACCGAGCAGGCGCCTCGCTGGCGTATCCTCTGTCCGACCTCCGCTGAGTTGGCGCCCGATCAACGAGACCACCTGATGGGGCGCCTCAACGGCTTGTTCGGGGGCATCTTCAGTCCCGAAAGCTGGAGCAAGTCGCAGAGCTACTACTACGGCGCGGTGAACGCGAACCCTGCCCACCGAGTCATTCTCGTGCAGGGTCGTCCGATCGATCAGCTGGAGGGGCTCGACAAGGGCTGGCTGGGAAAGCCCGGAACAGCTGGAGCGACGTTGCCTGCCACTCCGGATCAGAAGTCGAAACGCGGCCGCCTCGACTGCGAAGCGGCGTTGCGCGCCATCCGCCAGGGCGAGAGTTTTCACGAACCGATGGTTCGTCTCGCTGGTTATTGGGCAGCAGAAGGAATGCCGGCCGACACGGCCATCAGCAGGCTGACCCTGGCGATGGAGGCCGTGCCCGAGGCCCTTCGAGATGAACGGTGGGCTGAGCGCCGCCAAGATATTCCGAGGTGCGTCCAGGATATCTACAGCAAGCACCTGGCCAAACAGGCCAATGTCGGCGATCAAGCCGACTGGCTGAACAGATGCCAGAAGTCCGCGAGAGGCGAGCCGAGGGCCAACTTGGCAAACGCGCTGCTCGGCCTGCGCGAAGACCCCGCGTTGAGGGACCTCCTGGCCTATGACGAGATGCAGCGCTGCGCCCTGATTCGGCGGAAGGTCCCCGGCCCGGCAGGCTCCGACGGGCCCTACCCGCGGCCGATCCGCGATATCGATGTCACGGCCATCCAGGAATACCTGCAGCTTACCGGCCTACCGGGTCTGTCGAAAGACGTCGCCCATCAGGCAGTCGACGCGCGGGCGCGGGAGGCGGCCTTCCACCCGGTCCGAAACTACCTCGACGGGCTCCGGTGGGATGGCAAACCTCGGCTAGAGGGGTGGCTGTCCACCTATCTCGGTGTCACCGCGAGCGACTATGCCTCCGGCATCGGCCAGATGTTTATCCTGGCGATGGTGGCTCGGATCTTCGAGCCCGGCTGTAAGGCCGACTACATGGTGATCCTGGAAGGGCCGCAGGGCGTCGGAAAGTCCAGCGCCTGCGCCATCCTCGCCGGGAAGTGGTTCTCCGATGCCCTGCCGGATCTCGGCCGAGCAGGGAAAGACGTCTCGCAGCACCTGAACGGCAAATGGCTGATCGAGGTGGCCGAACTCGCGGCCCTGGATCGGAGTGAGACTGCGGCGTTGAAGGCGTTCATCACCCGTCCGATCGAGCAATATCGACCGAGCTATGGCCGGCACGAGGTCGTGCAGCCGCGGCAATGCATCCTCATCGGAACGACCAACCAAGAGACGTATCTGCGCGATGAGACCGGCGGACGGCGGTTCTGGCCGGTGCGCGTCGGCCGGATCGACCTCGAGGCCCTCAAGCGGGACCGCGATCAGCTGTTTGCCGAGGCCGTCGCACTCTACCGTCGGGGGGAGCCTTGGTGGCCCGACGCGCAGTTCGAGGCATTGCACATCGTGCCCCAGCAGGAGGCGCGTTACGAGGAGGATGTCTGGCAGGAGCAAATCGCTGAGTTTGTCGAGGGTGAGACTAGGGTGACAATCCTGCAGGTCGCCAAGAACGGCCTGAAGATTCAAACCCCGAGCATCGGCACTCCCGATCAGCGACGCATCGCAAAGATCCTTCAGCGGCTCGGCTGGTGCCGCGGAGCAAGGACCGGGAAGGCGAGGTACTGGGTGCGCGCGCCAGAGGTGACGCATGACGCACAGTGACGCATTCCTATACTGAGTGGTTATGAAGTGGTTTTGTTATTAGGGATTATATAGAGCGGTCCGTCATATGCGTCACGTGCGTCACACCGATGGCCGTGAGGCGGCATCGTCCCGCACTACAAAGCCGCTCGAAGCCAGCACGATTTTCTCATGTTCCTGCCGATTGTGGTAGGCAAGCGCATCGGGTCGCATTTGCGGTCGGTTGTTGCCCCGATATGCGTCGCGGTATCCTGCACAGCCGACAGCCATCCGCGGCGGCGAGGGTTTGGTGAATGACTGCTGTGCACGCCAGTTCATCCTTCCCGCCCTACAGGGCGGCGCGTATCGATGAGCTGGTCCCATACGTCCGCAATGCCCGCACGCATTCCGACGCGCAGATTGCCCAGATCGCGGCCTCCATCCGTGAGTTCGGCTTCACCAACCCCATCCTGGTCGACGGTGAGCGCGGCATCATCGCCGGTCATGGCCGGTTGCTCGCCGCCCGCAAGCTCGGCCTCACCGAGGTGCCCACCATCGAGCTGAGCCATCTCACGCCGGCGCAGCGCCACGCCTACGTGCTGGCCGACAACAAGCTCGCCCTGAACGCCGGCTGGGACGATGAGCTGCTCCGGCTGGAGTTGGCTGAGCTCCGCGATGAGGGCTTCGATCTCGGCCTGACGGGCTTCGACCTGGGCGAGGTCGAGCGTCTGCTGGCGGCCAGCACTGGAGGTCTGACCGATCCTGACCACGTGCCGGAGCCTCCGGCTGAGCCGGTCAGCCGCCCCGGCGACCTCTGGCTCCTGGGCCATCACCGGCTGATCTGCGGTGACAGCACCGACCCGGGCGTGGTGGGGCAGGTGCTGGGTGGCGTGCGGCCGCTCCTCATGGTCGCCGACCCGCCCTATGGCGTCGAATACGACCCCGCCTGGCGGAACCGGGCCGGCCTCAGCACCACCCGCCGCACCGGGGCGGTGAAGAATGACCACAGGGCCGATTGGCGCGAGGCCTGGGCCTTATTCCCGGGCGAGGTGGCCTATGTCTGGCACGGCGCGTTGCACGCGACCACAGTGGCCGAGAGCCTGGTTGCCTGCGGCTTTGGCATCAGGGCGCAGATCGTCTGGGCGAAGGACCGCCTGGTCCTCGGGCGCGGCCACTACCACTGGCAGCACGAGCCCTGCTGGTACGCTGTTCGCGGCACTGGGCATTGGACCGGCGACCGCAAGCAAACCACCCTGTGGCAGATCGCCAGCCGCGGCCAGGATGCTGAGACGGTGCACGGCACCCAGAAGCCGGTCGAGTGCATGCGGCGCCCGATCGAGAACAACTCCAGCCCTGGCCAGGCCGTCTACGAGCCATTCTCTGGCTCTGGGACCACCCTGATCGCCGCCGAGATGACCGGCCGCATATGCCATGCCGTCGAGCTCTCGCCCGCCTATGTCGATGTCGCTGTCCAGCGCTGGAAGGCCTTCACCGGCCGGGAAGCCGTGCTGGAAGGGAGCGGGCAGAGCTTCCAGGCCACGGCGAATATCCGAACGCGGCAGGAGGGTGAAGCTGATGCAGGCGTTTGAGCCCAGCGACGAGCACCGCCGGACCGTGCGGGCCCTGGCAGGCTTTGGCATCCGTCAGGACGACATCGCCATTCATCTCGGGATAGATCCGAAAACTCTGCGCCGGCATTTCCGCGAGGAGCTGGACCGTGGCGTGATCGAGGCGAATGCCAAGGTGGCTCAGTCGCTGTTCCACTTGGCCACCGTCGACAAGAATGTCTCGGCGGCCATCTTCTGGCTGAAGGCTCGCGCCGGCTGGCGGGAGAAGGTTAGCGTCGAGCACACGGGAGCCGACGGGACGGCTGTGCTGCCGGCGGCAGTGATCCATCTGTCGATCGGCGGTGATCCGGTTACCGATACGCCCGCCTCGAACACCACGCTCGTAGAAGCAGATGAGGGAGCGGGTGGTCTCATCGCTCACGAGGATGGTGAGCCCGACTGACGTGAGCCTGTTCACCACGGACCAACGACCGTTGCTCGGTGGTGAACATGCGACACGCAAGCCGTGGACCGAGACGCGGCTTGACTTCAAGATTGCAGCTTCCGCCCAGGATCCACTTCCGCAGCGGGCAACTAGACCTGCCGGCTCCGATCGAGGGATTGCGCCCTCGCAGGGAAGGGCTGAACATGCTGCCGTGGCCAGGAAGGCATTAGAACCGCAATGAAATACGGCATCCATCTGCCCCACGCCGGCGAGCAGGCGGTGCCGGCGCTCATTCGGCAGCATGCCGAGCGCGCGGAGGATTTAGGCATCGAGGATGTGTGGGTTAGCGAGCACATCATCGTTCCGCGCGACAAATTTCCACGCTCGCCATTGTTTTTCGACCCTGTCCTGTCCCTCTCCTGGGCCGCCGCGGTAACCAAGCGGGTCAAGCTGGGGACATCGGTGCTGGTGCTGCCGATGCGCCATCCCTTGCCGTTGGCGAAGGAGCTTGCAACGCTGCACAACTTTTCCGAGGGACGGCTGATTTTAGGCGCCGGCTCTGGCTGGTTGAAGGAGGAGTTCGCGGCGCTCGGTGTACCCTTCGAGGAACGGGGCCGGCGGCTCGACGAGGGCATCGCCATGATGCGGGCCGTCTGGTCCGAGGATCCGGTGACGTTCGAGAGCCGCTACATCTCGGCCGAGATCAAAGAGATGACCATGACCCCGATGCCGGTCAGTCGGATCCCGCTTTGGTTCGGCGGTAGCTCAGAGCCAGCCTTGCGGCGGACCATCAGGATTGGGGACGGCTGGCATGGCAGCGCGCTGTCGGCGGATGAGGCGGCCCCGATTGTGCGGCGATTGCGAGCGGCGCGCCCAGAGTCGGAATTCACGATCTCCATGAGGGTGCAGTGGGACGGTCAGGATCGTGGCGTCCTGCGGGCGTTAGTCGATGACTACGCTGCAATCGGCGTCGAGCATCTTCTGGTGGCGCCTCAGGACCGAAATGTCGACGACTGGGAGAAGGTAACGGATGGGGTTGGCTCCCTGGTTGCGTAGCTGAATCCTGTCGGACCTCGATTGACCCTTCGTCCACCATCTGGCCGTGGCAAAACGGTGGTCATTGCAGGCGCAAAGAGCGCTATTGGCCCGCTGCAGCCCGCGCCATCACCCTTGTCACCGTCGTGTGCGTCCAGGCCGCCCCACCCCGCGGCGTCGGCACCCCGCGCTCAGTCAGCGCCCGCGCGATCGCCGCCTGGCCGGTGATACCCTCCGCCCGCAGCCGCTCCACCTCCAGCGCCAGCCGGTGCGCCGCCCGCTCCGCCGCCACCCGCCGCGCCTTGGCCGCTGCCGCGGCGCTCGGGCCCTCGGCCGGTCGGTAGCCCCGGTCGCCACCCAGCACCGCCCCACGTGCCTTGGCGGCTCTCAGCGCGGCGCGGGTCCGCTCGCTGATCAGCTCACGCTCCTTCTGCGCCATGGCGGCGTAGATCCGCATCATCAGGTCATCGGCGCCGGGCATGTCGGCGGCCCGGATCTGGTAGCCCTCCTCGAGCAGGCCGGAGAGGGTGTGGGCACGCCGGGTGATCCGGTCGAGCCTCGCCGCGACCAGCACCGCCCCGAGCTGGCGGCTGCGGGCCAATGCTGCCTGAAACCCCGGCCGGCGGTCGTCCTTGCCGCTGGCCACGTCCTGATGCTCGGCCACCAGCGTCCAGCCCTGCGCCGCGACGAAGGACCGGACGCTCGCCTGTTGCGCCTCCAGTCCGAGGCCGCTCTGGCCCTGCTCGGCGGTCGAGACCCGCAGGTACCCGACCGCCAGCCGGGCGACGCCGTGGGGCAGCGCCGGCCGCATCAGCCCGCCTCGGCGATGCGATAGACGGTGTAGCTGCCCTTGGCGCCCTCCTTGCCCGGTCCGACCTTGCGGACCCGCTCCAGCACGCTGACCTCGAGCCCGCGCTTCTTCAAGCCTGCGAAGAAGCCGCGGACCGTGTGGTTGGCCCAGCCGGTAGCGTCGGCCACCTGGGCGACGGTGGCGCCCTCCGACCGGCGGAGCAGCGCCAAAACCTGGTGCTGTTTGGTGCCCTCGCGCGGCTTGCGGGGACCGGTGGCGCGGGATGCCGGTGCGGCTTTCACCACGATGGCGCGGAGGCCGGCGATGGCGTCGGGCAGGTCGGCGCGCTGGCTGGCCTCGCCGTCCCAGGCACTGACCACGCGCCAGGCAGCATTGCGGAGGCTGGCTTGGGTGGTTGGTGCCGGCGCCACCGTAGCGGCGTCAGGTGCGGGGTCCGCGGCGTCTGGCGCTTGCTGCCCTTCCAGGTCAGCCGATGCCGTGGGCGACGCGCTGTAGGCCTCTGCTGGCACTGCCGGGAGAGCGGCGCCGATGGCTAGCAGCCCGGCGTTGGTCACGCGCAGCGCGGTCCAGGCGCCGTCCTGCTGGCGCCAGCTGAGGCCGATGTACTCGAAGGGCGCAGGGCATTCCTCGACATAGCCGCCTCTGAGCAGACTGCGGAGCACCGAACTACAGGCAGCGGCTGGGAGGTGCTTGGGCGGCGTGACCAGCCGCAGGGCATGATGGCCGGCATCGGCGAGGACGCGGAGGGCGGTGTCGGAAATGGCCATGGTCGGGGCTCCTGGGGGCGGCACCCGACGAGCCGGGTGCTACGAGCCCGAGCCCCACCGGGGAGCCGGTCAGGGCGGCGCGCCGGCGTTCGCCGTGGCGCGCGTCTGACCATTCGCTCTGTGTCCAGCTGACGTGAAGCGGATAGTCGGCCATCTAATTACATTCTTTGAGCGCCGCATTGGCCACAGGGTGAGGCGTGACCACCTTTAATTCGCCCCAACTCGTTGACCATGCCCTATCTGCTCTACTCTTCGCCAAGCTCTTGATTTGATAAACGACTCGGCACCCCATCCCGAAAGCGGACTCGCCACTCGGCTGTAGGAGGAAGGGCATCTCCATCGGCCGTTAACACGGCCTGCCCGCATAGGGCGTGATATCAAAAGAGGATCGCGGTGGCACACCGGGGCAGCTCCACTCGATCACTCCAGCACTGCGCCGGAAGCGCGGACGGCGGCACCCCAACGGCGCCTCTCCTCACTCAGGAAAGCTGGCATCTCGGATGGGCCGCGGTACATTGGGGTAATACCCTGTCGTCCGAGGTCGTAGCGCCATCCGGGGCTGGCGTCGATGCGGGCGAACTCGTCGGCCAGCCGGGTGATCACTGGAGCTGGCGTTGCGGCAGGCGCTACTACCGCCCACCAGGCCGTCATTTCGATACCCGCCACGCCGACCTCCGCCATGGTGGGAACCTCCGGCAGTGCCGAGCTTCGGGCGGCGGCGGCCACCGCGAGGGCCCGCAGCCGCCCCGCCTGCACCTGTGCCAGCGGTGACTGTACGGGATCGAATACCGCCGGGATGTTGCCGGCAAGCAGGTCCTGCAGCGCTGGCGCGCTACCGCGATACGGTACGTGGACCAGCGCTGCGCCAGCGACGCTGCGGAACACCTCACCGACCAGGTGCCCCGGCGACCCGGCGCCAGCAGAACCATAGGGGACGGGCTGCGGCGTCGATCGGGTCCAGGCGACGAAGTCGCGCAGTGTCGGCGTGGGCAAGTCGGCGCGCACCACCAGCGCAACCGGGGCACCGGCGATCAGCGCAATGGGCACGAAGTCGCCCACGGGATCGAAGGGCAAGCTGCGGTACAGCGTCGTATTCACCGCCAGCACGCCGACATTCGACAGCAGCAGCGTGATGCCGTCGGGGGTTGCCCGCGCCACCGCCTCGGCACCCAGGTTGCCGCCTGCACCGCCGCGGTTGTCCACCACCACGGGCCGCCCCAGGGCTTCACCGAGCCGCTGCGCCAGCGGGCGGGCGACTAGGTCGGTCGGCCCGCCCGGCGGGAAGGGGACCACAAGGCGCAACGGGCGATCGGGCTGCCAGCCGTCGGCCCGCGCCAAGCTGGGGACCAGCAGCCCGGCGAGCAGTGGACGTCGATGCATCACCCGGTGCGGCGCAGCAGTTCCACCACACGGCGCGCGGGGTCGACTCGCACCCAGTCGCCCGTGCGGAACACCTGGCGCGGGTCCTGCGACCAACCTTCGGAAATCACAATGTTCGCCAGCACAGCACCTTGCACCATCACGGGGTTGGTGACGCCGAACAGGAAAGCTTTCGGCGCGATGCCCTTGCCCTTGATGTCGTTGAAGGCCCAGCCGGCGGCAATGCCGCCCTTCGCAGTGGGGAAGAAGCAGATCTTGTCCTTGATGTTGGTGCCTTCCAGCTTGTGGCCCGGCTTGGTGATGTAGCCGGTCCAGCGGTCGAGATCGTAGCGCGGGGAGAAGCCTTCCTCGGACAGTACGGCCTCGCCCTCGACCATCGGCCCGAAGGCGCGCGCCAAGGAGACGCTCGCGAGCACGGTGTCGCTCATGTCAGCCTCCCTGTGCAGGCGATCTCGACGCAGTCCGCGCTGCGTCGCAGGATGGTATTGAACCGGTGTGCGCCGATAATGTTCACGATCTTGGCGCTGTTGCTGACCATGTTCTGCCAGCCATTCTTCTCCCGCATGACTGACAGATTCTGCAGGATGTAGAAGCACACGCCCTCAAGCACGATCACGCCCGCCGCTTCGAGCGGTGCGAGATAGCCAAGCTTGCGGGAGGCGCTGATGACGCCATTGCTGGCCGTGACGAAGCACGATGTGCCCCGCGCCACGGTTCGTCCTGCAAACAGCAGGGAAAGTTGCTTCATCTCAAAGAGCGAGAGTTGCGGGCCCGAGAACACCACCAACCTTGCATCACCCGCGCCGAGCGAGTAGCCACGATACACCGTGTCGATAGCGGCATCGTCCACCGCCACGCGCTCCACCGCGGTGGCCACTGAGCCGCAGAGAGCGTCCTCTAAGGTGCGTGCTTCGGGCGTCACGCCGACCATGTGGAACATGCCCATCGAACCGTAGGAGGCGAGCGCGCAGCCCAACTGCTTCAGCTCGTCCGCCAACGGCGTCCGGCGAAACCCGGTGAAGACAGGCACCGCGTAATAGCTTTGGTGGCTCTCGCCGACGAGTTTGCCAACGGCACCCCAGTCCGCCAGGTCCGCCAACGTGGCGCCGGAGAGATCGACGACGAAACTGCCGCGACGGTGTTCGTCCAGATGGAAGCCGTAGGCCGGGGTACGGCCGGTGATCGCCGAGGCCAGGGCCGCTGGCCCGCTCTCGAAGTTGGTGCGTGCACCGAACACGCCATTGGCGTAGATGCAGGTGCCGGTGTCGCCCCAGGCCACTCGTTCGCCGAGATGCGGCTGATAGAGCGTCTGATAGTTGATGCAGGTGTCCGTAGTCAGGACGTTCATTCCCTGTAGGGCGCCGATAACCTGCTTTTCCTTGGCGCATTCGCCGGGATCCTGGCCCAGCTTGTTTGCCCAGGCAAAATCGATGCAGCGGGCGTTGGTGGTGATGGGAATGCGAGCTCGGGCGCCGAGCGCTTGCATCTCCTGAAGGAAGGCAAGACCGGTGTCACCTAACACCTCAATATCGCCCATCATGTGGGCGTTGGTGACGGGCACTAGTCGCTCGGCGCCGAAGAACCGCCCGACCTCGATCTGGTAGGCCACCGCGCGTTGCACCGCCTCGCCCTCGGCACCTGCCAACATTCTCTGTTCTTCCGCCGTTAGCTGCACCGTTACTCGCCTTCCATTAATTTCGATTATCGTCGCGCAGATCGTCCTTGGCTTGCCCGAATGCGCGGCCCAGGGCACCGGCGGAATCACTCCGCCTGGCGCAGGTTGCCTTCCTCGACGATGCTGCGGTTTCGCTCGGCATCTGCTTGCACGATGGCAGCGAATGTCTTCGCGTTGCGATAGGTGATGGGCATCTGCAGGCGCTCATGCCCCAGGATCACCGCGGCCTGCCGCGTTGCCCGCTCGCAAGCGCCCTCGTAGCGCGCGACAATCGCCGGCGGCGTGCCGCGCGGCGCAAAAAGGCCGAGCCAGATCGAGAAATCAATCTCGTAGCCGGCTTCGCGGAAGGTTGGCAGGTCCGGGTAACGCTCGAGACGTGCCGGCGCCATGACCGCGATGGCCCGAAAGGCCGGGTCATTCAGCACCAGGTTAGGTAGGTCTGCGTAGAGTTGTACGCCGCCCTGCTCGAGCGCTAGTTGCACCTCTGACGGCCCCTTGTAGGCGATGTGCACCAATGGCACGCCCGCCATGCGGCTGAAGGTCACCATCGACAGGTGCGGTAGAGTGCCGGGTCCGGTACTGCCGAAGTTCATTGGGTCACTGCTTCCGCGGGCGCGTGAGATCACCTCGGCCATTGTCGTCAGGCCGGACGATTTGTGCGCCATCAGCACCAGCGGAGAGCGCGTGGTCATGCAGATCGGCAGCAAATCCTCGGTACGATAGCCGGCATTGCGCATGAAGTAAGGCTGCACGGTGATCGGCCCTATCGGCGAGAGCAGCAGATTGCTGCCATCTGGCTTGGCGCGAACCACCTCATTGGCCGCAATCGTGCCGGCAGCCCCGACGATGTTCTTCACCACCCAGTTCTCGTTGAACTGCTGGCTGAATTCGGTGGCAAGCAGCCGCGAGATGAGATCCGAAGCAGCGGCAGGTCCGAAGCTGGTGGTGATGACATTCACCTGCTGCGCGCGGAGCGGGGTAGGACCGAGGGCCACAACCAAAAGCGCCAGAAGTCCGGCGCGTAATGCGCTTAATTGCATCGGATTGTCCTCCCCTTTCTACGAGACTACGCCCGCGTATTCGGGAGATTCAACTCGCCATTTTCGAAGTGGATGCTTGTTGCCGGGCCATGGTGCAATCAGATGCCGTCGGAGCGGTGTCGGGCAAAGCGTGGCGCATGGGCCGGGTTCGATGCTAGCGGACTACGTTCTTCCGTTGGCCCGACGCAAGACAATCACTGTTTAGATCTCGCTTCGGACCGCCTCGGTCTGGCGCAACCCGGCGGGGGAACAAATCGCGCTTGCATCTGCGGTTTGATAGAATGATCAAGCTCGAGGCCCTCGGGCTTTACGCCCTGCCGAGGGAGGCACCGGTGCTGCTCTGCGGTACCCCCAGCGCTGCCGATCGGCACGCGGGAACTTCTGGCTGAGGTGTCCTGGGCTCTGACATCGCTGGGACCAGGCGTCACCAGCCTACTCAACTTGACGGTGTCCAACTACCGGGTCGGCGACTTGGCCGATGCCGCGCTAGCTTGATCGACCCGCTTCATCGAGCTTGATGCGATGGCCTCGACCACCAACAACATCCGGATTATGGCGCGGAACATTTCGCCAGGAGCGACATTCGATCTCGCAACTGCCGCATTGTCCTTGGCGGTGACGAAGCGGCGGTTCCCCTGACCCGCACACTCGCAGCGCGGCGCAGGCGCCGTGCTGCTGGCGCTCACCGAGGTTGATGTTCTCGAAGGGTGCGAGGTCTTCCTCGACGTAGCCACTCTCGACGAGATTGTAGAGCACAGCGTTGCAGGCAGTGGCGGGAAGGTGCATGGGTGGCGTCGCCAGCCGAAGGGGATGCTGGCGGGCCTCGGTGAGGATGCGGAGCGCGGTGTCGGAGATGGCCATTTCTGGCTTATGATGCGGCACCCGACCCGCCGGGTGCTACCGTCCATAGCCCCGCCGGAGAAGCCGGTCGGTGCAGCGCACCGGCGTCCATCACGGCGCGTGATCGACCTTCCGCTCTGTGCCGCGCTGACGTGAAGCTGACGAGAATTCCCTTTGCCCAAATCGGCCCTCTGAAGGAGGGTCTCCATCGGCAGCGACCACATGCTCGACGCCTGAATTTGCAAGCGATCGCTTGGTTCTTGCCGCTGCCGGCAAAAATTAACGGCGTGGCTCAAGGCCGGGACAGGTTACGGGAGCCTGTCAGCGCCGAGGGCGCTTCACCAACTCGGCGCCCTTGGCGTTGAGTCCGAGGCGCCCGGCCGCGAGGTCCGCACTCTGCTCACGGGTCGACGGCGGGTCGGGGCGCCACCGTCACGTCAGGCTAGGTCGGCGCCGATCTGGCGCATCAGGCTCAAGCTATCCCAAACTCCTTCCTGTTCGACCAATCTACCACTAACAAAACGAAAGAAGCAGTTATTGGCAACTCTCACGCGGTTCCCCGAGGCCGGCACGGCACCCAGCGGCCCCTCGTGCGTCCCGGTGAACACCAGCTGCGCCGACGCAGTGTCGCCCTCAGCGACGATCTGTCGGATCTCGAATCTAACATCGGGGAACGACGAGGTGTAGGCCTCGTAGAGTCGCCTGGCTCCCTCGACGCCGCGCACCTCGCCATCCGGCGTGTGGATGACGCAATCGTCGGCGTACGCCTCCTCAATCAGGCTCGGGTCCTTGGCGTTCCAGATGTCCTGCAGGATCCGCAGCGTCAGGGCGCGTGGGTCTTGGGGCATGGTCGACCTCCCTTTCCGATGTTCCTCCACTCCTGTGTCTAGAGGCGCCCTTTAGCCGCGGCCAGCCGAATCGAGGGGGGAGCTTCAACTCATTGATTGACACGTCCGCGCCGGATCAGCAGCGCGTGCTCGGAGGCCTCGGCACCTCATCAGTGACGAACCTTGTGGCCCAGACTACGCCGGCCCACCACTGCAGCTCAGAGCAACCGAGCCGATCCAGCTCCTCGGACGTGGGCACCTCAGGGTCGATCGTCAGCGCTGGTGCGTCACTGAACGGGGACGCGGTCCGCCACGAACGACGCCCTTCTCGATCGTTACGCCTGCTTGATATGAAGGTCATGCGATCGGCCGACGCAGGGAGACGGTGCAGGAAGCCGCGGCGGCCGATGCGGCCTCCGACCAGGAGATGGCCGGGTAGCACGGCGCCGGGGGCGCCCAGGAGCTCCGGCACCGCCTGAGCACGACGCGGCCAAAGGGCCTTGGCGGGGCAGGACGCGCGGCCCGGAAGGCATCAGGGGTGAGAGAAGCCCCCGCCGAAGCGGTGAATTTGCTGGTCGGGGTGCGAAGCGGCGTGCCAACCCGACTCACGCCGCATTCAGGTCGCACGGAATAAAGAGCCTCACCGTGGTGCCGCACGCAGGCTGGGTGTCGATCGCGAGCCTGCCACCCGCCTGTTCTACGAAGCCCAGGGCCAGGAACAGACCCATTCCAGCGGATGTGCAGGCGTCCTTGGTCGTGAAGAAGGCCTCGGTCGCCCGCCCGACGACCTCCGGTGGCATGCCACAGCCCGTATCCGACACCGCGATCTGGGCCGTAGCCGCGACGCCGGGAGTACCGGTGGCCGAGGTTGCAATCGTCACCGCTCCGCCCTCCGGCATCGCCTCGGCGGCATTGCGAACGAGGCTGAGCAGGACGCGCTCCAGCTGCCCGTGGTCGAGATTGGCGACAAGCGGGTGAGCCGCGAGCTCGAGCACGATCCGCGCCTCAGGACCAATCACTCGCGCAATCGTGCCCTGCAGCGCCTGAACTGCGAAGTTCAGGTCAACCGGCTCGCCCGCTGCGGTCTGCCGTTGGGCCAGGTCGAGCAACCGGGATGCCTGTTCACCCGCCCGCTGCGCGGCCCAGGCGGCCCGTTCCAGACGTTGGCGCTGACGTGGGTCAACTGCCTGCTTCAGCGCTTGCGCGACGCTGCCAACGACGGTGGTCATCAGATTGTTGAACTCGTGCGCGACGCCCGTGCACAGCGCACCGATGCTCTCAATATGCCTAGCCTGGAGACGTTCGGCTCCCCGCCGCCGGGTGACGTCGAGTTGGCTGCCGAAGAAGTAGCGCAGGGCGCCCTGCGCGTCGAAAACCGGGCTGATGTGGACGGCGAGCCAGACTCCCCGCCCATCCTTGCGGTAGTTGTAAATCTCCTCCTCGACGTGCCGATGTCCGGCCAGAGCCTCGGCGATCCGCCGCACCGCTACTCGGTCGGTATCGGGTCCCTGCAGGAAGCGGCAATTGCGTCCCAGGACCTCCGCCCGCTCATAGCCCGTCATCGCGCAGAAGGCGTCGTTGCAGTAGACGATGGGACAGTCCGTGAAGCTGGGATCCGCCAGCACCATCGGCGTGCGCGTCATGTCCACCGCGGCCCGAAAGGCGGCAGTGTCGAGGGCGCCCTGACTCAGGATGGCGCCCTCCCGCTATCCACAGGTCCTGGTTCCGCCTCGGTGATGTTCGCTGCCTGAAGCACGGTGCCTCGCTCCCGCCATTGGCGGCCTTGCCTCGGCACCAACTGTGGGCCGCCTCGCCCGGCTATGGGTCCTTGCATGGCAACGCCGGGGCCGGCCTGCCTTTCCGCTCGAAGCACAACACGAACCTGAAAGGCACCGCTTAGCTGCCGGCAAAAGGCCGGCTCCGCGCGGCTGCGCGTCACCCGGCCGGTGGGCCGCTGCCAGGTCGCCTCGTGGCAGGGGCGACCGCGGCGCGCACCGGCGTCGCCAGTAGCTTGTCGATCCGCTGGCCATCGAGGTCCATCACCTCGAACCGCCAGCCCTGCGCTTCCACCGCCTCGCCGATCGGCGGCAGGTGGCCTGTGGCGGCTAGCACGAAGCCGGCGGCGGTGTGGTAGCCACGCTCCTCCGACAGGGCGATCCCGAGCGTCTCGGCCATCTCGTCCGCCGGCATCCATCCGGCCAGAATCCAGGAGCCGTCCTCGCGGCGCACCGCGGCCAGTTCCTCGTCCGGCTCGGCGTCCGAGCGGAGAGCCCCGATGATCGCTTCGGTCAGATCAGTCGGCGTCACGATACCCTCGAAATGGCCATGCTCGTCGTGCAAGAGCGCCATCGGCACCTCGGCCGCCCGTAGGGTGGCGAGCACATCGAGCGCGTCCGTCGTGTCCGGCACCACGGGTGCCCGCCGGGCCGCCACCCGCAAATCGAATGGATTCCCAGCCAGCAGTGCCGCGAGCAGTTCGCGTGACTGCACGACGCCCAGCATAGCCTCGGTCGAGCCCTCGCCGACTGGCAGGCGGGAATGCGCGGTCCGCATCAACACAGTGCGCGCCGCCGCCTCGCCGGCGGTTGCGTCCAGCCAGTCCACCTCGCCGCGCGGTGTCATCACGCCGCGTACCGGTCGGTTGCCGAGCCTGAGGACTCCCGCGATCATCCGCCGCTCGACGGTCTCTATCGAACCGGTCCGCTCGGCCTCGGCGACAAGCGCGCGCACATCGTCCTCCGTGACCCTCTCCTCCGGCGCCTCCGCGCGGCCGAGCAGACGGAACACCAGGTCGGTCGAAGCGTCGAGCAACCAGCTGGCGGGCGCTGCGATGCGCGAAATGATCGTCATGGTCGGGGCGACGGCGCTGGCCAGCGCCTCGGCATGGCGGAGCGCCAGGCGCTTGGGCGCCAGCTCGCCCACCACGATCGAGAGATAGGTGACGAGCGCGACGACGAGGCCGAAGCCGAGCGGCTCCGCCACCCCAGTTGGCACGCCGAGGCCCGTCAGCCAAGTGGCGAGCCGGCCGCCGAGGGCCGCACCGGAGAAGGCGCCGGCGAGGATGCCAATCAGCGTGATGCCAATCTGGACCGTCGAAAGGAAGCGCCCAGGATCCTCGGCAAGCGCCAGCGCTGCGGCCGCGCCGGAGTGGCCCGCCTCGGCCATGGCGCGCAGGCGGCTCCGCCGGGCGGAGACGACGGCGAGTTCCGAGAGCGCGAAGACGCCATTCAGCAACACCAGGACCAGGACGAGGGCGAGATCGAGCATCGGGCCTCCGCATCGGGACCGCCGCAGCCGGCCGCGTCCCACACATGTGGCGCACAGGCGCCTGTGGAAAGCAGCGCACCCGCTCCCGCCCCCTGCCGCCTGCGTCAGTCGTCCTGGGGGACCCCGGCCGGGTAAAAGCTCTTCCGCTGCACCCAACGGAAGCCCTCGTGCTTGGTGATAGCGGCGATCTCGACCGCGCCGCCGACGCTCTTCGGCAGGAAGACGGCGAAGCGGACGAAGCCGATCGTGGTCTCGACCAGGAAGCGCGCGAGGTCGATCGCGTCCTGGATCGGCATGGCGGGAACCGACAGCGTCGCATAGAGGTCGCGGACCAACTCCTGCTGCAGCCGGCTGGCCTCCTGTGGCGGCATGCCGTGCTTCACCAGGACGTCGCCGATGTCGAAGCCGAGGCCGAGAATCAGCCGGTTGAGTGCCTCGTACTGCCCGTCCCACATCACCCCGAAGCTGGTCTCCTCCATGATCCGGCGCGGCGGTGGGCAGTCCTGCCCGGTCATGTTCACCTCCCAGACCTCGGCGAGCGGCCGGCCGGCGGAGTAGCCGCAGAGCCGGAGCTGGAGGTTGGTCGGCTCCGAGCATGGCGCGGCCTTCTCCTCGAACAGGAAGGTGCGGAGCCGGGCGGCCACCTGCTCCATGGTGTAGCCCGCCGGGTCCAGCCGCCACTCGGGATGTATCGGGTCACGCCCGTCGAAACGTTGTCGCAGGTCCTTCAGCAGGGTCTCGACGGATTCGCTACCGATACCGCCCGCGCCGGTGGACATCGTCCCGATGGGCAGGCCCTGGTAGAGGTTCGTGATCTTGTTCGCATGGGCGTAGATCTGCCCGCTGCCCATGGTGCCGGCGCTGTCGGCCGCCATGACGACGCCGTCGTTGATCTTCACGGAGACGATGATGGTCACGACGCAACTCCTGCTTCCGGCAGCACGTCGCCGGCGACACCGGTTGAAGGTCCTGCCGCACGATCGGTTCCAAGAGCACCTCTTGGTGGGCGCCTACAGAAGACCTGGCACCATGCCGGTCGTGCTCAGGGTCTCCCATACGGCGGCCGCGGCCACCACGAGCATGGCAACGGCCGCCGCCAGCCCGGCGCAGAGCAGGACTCCGTCCTCCTCCAGATAGGCGAAGGCAATCAGCGCGATGGCCAAAGCCGGAGGAACATTGCTCAGCGGCACCGGGGCAAGAAGGGCACCACCCAGCAGCAGGGCGACGGTGCCGACCACGCGCTTCGTCGTCTCGGAGGGCGTGACCCAGCGCGGGCGGATGAATCGCTCGAGCCATCGCAGTGCCGGCACGATCCGGCGGACCATGCGGGGGTCAGCCGCCGTGCCTCGAAGCGTCGCGCGGCGACGCGGCGGGGGAACACCGGGCCGGGGCGCGCCAGGACCATCTGTGACGCGGGCAGGGTGAGCAGCAGGCCGGCGATGGCCGATACTCCTGGAAGCAGGCCAAGAAGCGCGAGGAGAAGAAGGACGATGCCGAAGGACCGATTGCCGAGCCTGCCCATGAGCCAGTCGAGGGTCACTTGCTCCGAGGGCAGGTTGCCGAGCAACTCATCAAGAATCACAGAAGTTGGCGGTCGCAGGGGCATGGGTCTGATGAGACAAGCGGTGCTGGTAGCGGATCGGTCAATCCGGGAATTTCGCTACCGCAGCGGCCAGAAGATCGGAATCAACGTGGTCGCGACCACGATGACGGTGATGGAGAGCGGCAGGCCGAGCCTCCAGTAATCGCCGAAGCGATAGCCGCCGGGTCCCATGACGAGCGTGTTGCATTGGTGGCCGATGGGGGTCAGGAAGTCGCAGGCGCAGCCTATCGCCACGGCCATCAAAAGGGGGTCGGGATTGAGGCCAAGCTTCGTGGCGAGGCTCGCCGCGATCGGCGCCATGATCAGCGCCGTCGCTGCGTTGTTCAGGAACGGCGTCAACGCCATCGCGGCCAGCAGCACGAGTGCCACCGCCCCGATCGGCGGCAGTCCGCCGGCCACGACGGCGAGTCCCCCGGCGATCATCCCGGCACCGCCCGTGCCGGCAACCGCATCACTGATCGGGATCAGACAGGCCAGCAGCACCAGGATCGGCAGGTCGAGGGCCTCGTAGGCCTCCCGCAGCGTGACGATGCCGGACAGCACGGCCAGCACGGCGGCGCCGAAGAATGCGCCTGCCACCGGAGCGAGCTCCAGCGAAACCACGGCCATGGTCATGCCAAGCAGGAGCAGCGGCAGCACATTGTGTCGTCGCTCGCCCAATCCCGTGGCGCGGTCCACCAGTGGCAGGCAGCCGAGCGTCCGGAGAGCGTCCGGCATCGCCCCGCTGCCTCCCTGCAGCACCAGGACATCGCCGGCCTGGAAACTGAGCTGCCGCAACCGTGTCGCGATCGCCTGCCCGCGTCGCGCGATGGCTAGCAAACTCACGCCATGCACCTCGCGCAGGCGCAACTGCGCTGGCGAGCATCCGACCAGGGCGGAGCCTGGCATGACCACGGCCTCGACCACACCGATGTCGCTGCCGGAGACTGTCTTCACCGGGCCGCTGCCTGCATCGCCCAGCCGCAGGCCCGTCTGCGCGACGATCCTCTGCAACGCATGCGGATTGCTCCGGAGCACCAGTAGATCACCGGCGTAGAGTGTCCAGTGCCCGGCCGGGACGTAGCGGTGGTCGCCCTCGCGAAGGATCGCCATTACCGTCACCTCACCTTCGCTGCGTGCCTCGAGCTCCGCGACGCTCTTGCCAACGAGCGGCGAACCCTCTGGCAGGCGCGCCTCGGACAGGTAGGGCTCAACTTCGAAGATGGCTGAGCGGGCTGCCTGGGCGCCGTGCCCGCCTGGTAGCAACCGCCAACCGAACGCCAGGAAGGCCAGCGCGGCGCCGGCGATCCCAAGTCCAACCGGCGCGAAGTCGAACATCGCAAAGGGCTGGCCGATCAGCTCCGCCCGCACACGCGAGACGAGGATATTGGGCGAGGTGCCGACCAGGGTCACGAGGCCGCCAACCAGTGAACCGAAGGACATGGGCATCAGCAACATGGAGGGGGAGGTGCCGCTACGCCGCGCCACCTGGACGGCGATCGGCAGGAAGATGGCCAGCGCCCCGATATTCTTCATGACGGCCGACAGAACCGTCACGCCCGTCGTCAGTGCTGCCACCCGGGCGCTGGTCGTTCGTAGCCGTGGCTCGACATGGCGGATCGAACGCCCGATCAGGCTGGATTTGCTGACTGCGGCGCTGAGCACCAGGGCGGAGGCGATGATGACCACAACCTGATCGCCGAAGCCTGCGAAGGCCTTCTCGACAGGCACGACCCCGCACATCATCGCGGCGAGCAAGGCGAGCAGCGCCACGAGGTCGTAGCGGAACCTGCCCCAGATGAACAGCGCCACCATCCCGGCCAGGATGGCAAAGACGAGAACCTGATCGAGCGTCAGCGCCAGCCTCCCTAGCCGAATGGGCCCCATGAGGGTACAGATCGCGGTGTCGTCGCAGGCCGTGCAGTCTCCAGTTCACCCAACTTCTGCGGATGGGATCTGTAACGCGAGCGGCTGCCCGGTGGAGGGCCGCTGGTTAGTCCGGCGTCGATGATGTTCCGATGCCGATGTTTCGGTCAACGCAGTTCAGCCGCACCCTTTCGCCCGCCGCCCGGCGATGGACCGCTGAGACGTCGACAGTAGATCATCGACATCGTTGGACCGGATGCTCAGCAAGCCGGATGCATCCTGGACCTGCCTCCCGATCTTGCCGAGTGCGATGGTCTCGATCTGCCGGCGCGCCAAGGCAGAGGAGTTGAGCTGGTCAGCTGGCTTGTAGCAGCACCGGCGGTGCCTCAGATCCTCCAGAGCCATCGTGGAGATGGTGCGGACGACGTGGTGTCCGCTGTCCACAATCTCAAACAGCACGCGCTTGCCCTCGCCTCGCGGGTGCATGGCGATCGGCTTCGTGCCCAAACCAGCCATGCTCTGGAGTTCCTCTCGCATCGGAAGACTGCTGGGCGGCATTTGGCTCAGGTCAACCGCCATCCTGACCGGCCACCCCGGAATGTGCCTCAGGCGAGGTCTGCCGCCTGCGCCTTGGCCAGATCCTGCGGATCGACGGTAAGCACCTGGACAAGAGATCCGGCCCTGTTTTCCTGGCGCGTGATCGTGGTCGAAACACGTCGGTACGCCGGGAAGGAAAGGCCTTCCAGCAACTCCTCCTCGGTCTCGACCGTGTAGGTGCCGGCCGGCAGCGGCTCCCGAACGCTCTTCAGGGAGAAGGGGCGCCGGAACACGAGGGTGCTGGTGTGGGTGCGGGTAGGCATGATGGCGCTCCTGCGTCGAGGCCTGCGCCGCTCCGATTGCCGAGATGGCCGGGTTCGTGAGCAGCCCGCCCTTGGGATCGCGGAAGACCTCCCACGGAGGAGGATGCAACGGCGAAGCGACAACCTGGGCCGTCTGGCTGTTTGCATCGTCGATATGGAGACGAGAGGCCGAGATCCATCATCACATAACAGCGTGTGGACGTCCGGCGCTGCGTGACATGGCACGCCGCAAGGCGCCGCCGTCGCATGCTCTCGCCGGAAGGTGCTCGGTTGACGAGGGCGCCAACGCTTGTCCCGGGCGCTCCTGGACCGGTCCTGAGGGAAATGACTCACCCTCCCGGGGCAGAAGAAGCGACACAGCCTTCCCTGCGTTGAGATCGGCGCTACGACCCGGTGGAGAATCGCATGGCACTTCGGCTGGTCTCGTCCGGCGACAGTCCGGCACTGGAGATCCGCGACCATCTCCTGCCGCTGGTCCAGGAGCGCGGCACCCTGGAAGTCCAACGCGACGCGGTCCGATTGATCGCGCTCAGGACCGATGGGTGGGTCATCGAGCACTGGACTCCGTTCAATGACCTCATGCCGGGAGAGGCCTCCTCTCCCGGATACCGCCACGCCTTGCAGCGGCAGCACACCGCGCCCGACCTGCCCTACGGGCTCGACGTGTGGCGCGCCGGCGCGAAGGTGCTGA
Source organism: Roseicella sp. DB1501 (assembly GCF_013112485.1). Classification (GTDB taxonomy): domain Bacteria; phylum Pseudomonadota; class Alphaproteobacteria; order Acetobacterales; family Acetobacteraceae; genus Paracraurococcus. The sequence continues at coordinate 9,274 of NZ_JABFHG010000006.1, read as the reverse complement.
GTATGCTCTGGTCCGACGATGGCACCTTCGAGGTCAGCGACTTCGTCCGCGGCGGCTGGGAGGTGGACGCGCTCGCGTTGTAGCGGCCCTCGCGCATCCGCGCACACCCGGTCGGCGGCTTTGCACGGCTGCCATAGACCCCTGAGCGCGCCATATGGCAGCTACATGCCGACCCTTGTCTCACCAGGGTGATCGGCCGACACGAGGAGGCCGGCGGTGCGCATCCTGACCCCGAGATCTCGCGGCATGCCGGCATGAGCGCGCTGCGGACCCTTCGATCCCGGACCGTGGCGGGCAGCCGCTTCCGCCAATTCACGCAGATCCGCGACCTGCCGGCCCTGATCGTGGATGAGCCGAGCGGTATTGCCGATGCCGAGCCGGCGCCGGAGCCGCTGGAGGTTCTGCTCGCCGCGCTCGGCTCCGATCTCACCATCGGCATCCGTGTCGGCGCGATGGCCCGCGGCATCGCGCTCTCGCGCCTGGCGCTCGATCTGGAGGCGGACATCGCCGCCGCCCCGATGGACATGGGGCAGCCGGCACCACTCGGGCTCGAGGCAGTGCGTGTCACGGTCCATATTGAGGCCGATGCTCCGCGGGAGGCACTGGCCGCGCTGGTGGCACGGGCGACCTTGCGGTCACCAGTCGCCAACACGCTGCACGACGGGACCGAACTGAACGTCGGCTTGTCCGCAGCGCACGGCAGCTAGGCGCGGGGCTGCCTGGCGTCCTGATGTTCCGGCGGGTCCAACTGGCCGGCATGGTCGCGGGCAGCGGCAGCCACTGCGTCCAGTACCAAGCGGATCCGCGGGATCTTGCGGTTGTCCTTGTGCACGGCGACCCAGATCTCGACCAGAACTCGATCCCGGGGCGGCCGCAGGCGCCGCAGCCCGTCCGGCAAGGCATCCCCTCGCAGTCGCGGCAGGCACGCCATGCCCTGGCCACACACGGTGGCCTGCAACTGGGCCTCCGGGCTGTCGGTGCGCAAGGCCGCGGTGGCACGGGGAGCGACCTCGGCGAGCCAGTGGGCGACCTGCGGCACCTCCGCGCCGTCCAACCCGGTCACCAGCCGGTGGCCCGGGCAGCCGGCCGCGAAGTCCGGTGCGCCATGGCGCTCCAGGTAGCCAGGGCTGGCATAGAGTCCGTGCGCCATGGTGCCGATCCGCCGCGCGACGAGGTCATGCTGCTCGAAGCGCGTGAGGCGCACCGCGATGTCCGCCTCCCGCATGGCCAGGCTCAAATGTCGCACATTGGCCAGCAGCTCGATCCCGATCTCCGGGTTGCCGAGTTGCAGCGCGCAGAAGGCGGGCACCAGGACGTGGCTGGCGAGCGTCTCGATCGCCGTGACCCGCACCACCCCATCCAGTAAGGCGTCGCGGCCACCGACCGTCCGCTCCACCGCGAGCGCTTCCACCTCGACACGTTCCGCCTGACCAAGTATTGCCTCGCCCGCCAGCGTCGGGACGTAGCCTTCCGGCGTGCGGTGCAGCAGCCGGGCCCCGAGGCCGCTCTCGAGCGAGGCGAGGCGGCGGCCAACGGTTGACTGCGTAACACGCAGATCCCGGGCGGCAGCGGAGAGGCTGCCGGTCCGGACGATGGCCAGGAAGAAGCGAAGGTCATCCCAGTCCAGCAAGGCTCGCTCATGCATCCCTATCTGCCGTGTATCGGCAGGACAGGGAGGTAACGGGCGGAGGCGTTACCGGGTTCGAGAGGGCGGGCTCAGTCGTCCTCGCGCGGGGTGTCCGGGGGTGTCAGAATGGCCGGCGCCGGAGCTCATGCGGTTCAATCCTGTGGGTCTCTCGCATCAGGGCTAGTGCGTCCCGTGTGATGCCTGACCAGTCGCCGCCATTTGCCTCGTGCAGGGCCTGCAGCCGGGATGCCAACCGCGCAACCAGTGCCCCGTCCTGATTATTGGGGTTCATTGGTGACTCTCTATGCTTCGGTTCGGGGGCGTATAGGCTGCATCGGCCATGGCCCCGTGAAGGAGACCACGGCCGCGCAGGGGTCAGACCGGGCGCCGGACGAGATCAGGCGCCTGCAGGGCAATCCGGTCGCGGGTGCCACGGCGGGCGCCGAGCACCGCCGCAATCGCTCCGAGCAGCAGAGCCGCGACAGTCCCGAAGGCACCGATCGAGGCGGCCCGCGCCGTGGCGTCGGCAGCTTGGCGTGCGCGAGTCGCGGCCTCCGTCGCGGTGCGCTGCGCCTCGGCCTCCATCGCCTGGACTCGGCGTGAAGCTTCCTCCGCCGCGATGCCAAACTCGGCCGCGACCAGCGCGTCCAGCCGGGCACGTTCCTCGTCGGCGAAACCGCCGCGCGCGATGCGGCGCCCGAGCAGGGAGGTGATCTCCGCGCTGCGCTGCTCGGTGGTCATCGCCTGCGGATCGCCGCCGGTGCCACGGAGTGTGTCCCGCGCACGATCGACCAGGGCCGATGGCGAGACGCCCGGCACCGCCTGGCTGGCCATGCCGGAGATCGCCGAACCGGCGCCCCCGGCCACGCTGCCGACCGCCGTCGAAGCAGTGGAGGCCAGGCCCGCGAGCAGGTTGCCGATCAGCACGGCGGAGACCAGGAAGGCCACGGCCCAGACTGCAAGGCCGTGCAGAATCCCATCCGTGTCGTCGGCCGTCCCGGACAGCCGCGCCGCGGTGTAGCCACCCGCTGCGAGGGCGAGGGTGTTCGCTATGACGAGCCAGATTGCGGCGCCGATGCCCATCCGGGCCGCGCCCGGCGTGGCCTGGGCGACGGCGTCCACCGTGGTGGCGCCGATGGCGGCGCCGAGGACGTTGAGCATGGCCGCGATCACGGCGGCGATGAGGCTGCCGGCGATGACTGCGCCCCAGGAGATGCGTGATGGCAGGGCCGGCCCGCCTTCGGGCAGGATGGCGGCGGCTCGGACCGTGCTGGTCGTGTCGGATGGCATGGGTGTGCCTTTCAGGGATGAACTGCTCAGCGACCCAACGTTGCCCGGCCCGAGGGCGGGGTGTTGCATTTCCGCATAGGCACTAACCGCCTTTGCCGCCTGCCCGCGGCACCTGCCAGCCACCACCTTGGGAGGCAGATGCTGGACCAGCAGCCCATCCGGCCCCTCCGGCCAGGCCGCGGGCTCCGTGCCGGAACCGGAGATGTCCCAGCGTGGCAGATGACGCGAAGGCCGATGCCGAGGTGGTGGTCCCGCTGGTCGAGGAGCACCTGGCCATCGCGCGACGCTTGGTCGAGACCGGGCATGTCCGCGTCCATCTCTCGACCGCCACCAAGGACGCGCTGGTGCGGGAGACGCTGCGCGGCGAGCGCTTGGAGGTTGAGCGCATCGCCCTCGGTCACGAGGTCGCTACTGCACCGGCTGTGCGGGAGGAGGAAGACGGCGCGGTCCTCGTCGTGCCCGTGCTGGAGGAGATCCTGGTGGTGGAACGCCGCCTCGTCCTCAAGGAGGAGCTCCGGATCCGCCGCATTACCACGATCGAGACTGTCGAGGAGACCGTCCCGCTGCGCCGCCAGGTGGCGAGCGTGGAACGCCTGTCCGGGGCTGCCTCACGCAGCCCCGATGCTCAAGCCCGTCCCGAGGACGGCACCGGAGATCCAGCATGACCCAGACGACCCTGACCGCCCTCTATGATATGCGTGGCGATGCCGACACCGCGGCCGAGCGGCTGATGACGGAGGCCGGGCTTGCCCGGTCCGACATCACCGTGACGACACAGGACGCGGGCGCGGCAGAGGAGGGCGGCTTCCTAGCCTCCCTGAAATCCCTGTTCGTGTCGGACCAGGACCGTGACACCTATGCCGAGGCAGTCCGCCGCGGCGGCTTCCTGCTGACCGCGCGGGCCTGGCAGGGCAGCACCGAGCGGGCCATAGACATCTTGGAGGAGCACGGGGCGGTCGATATCGACGATCGCCAACAATCCTGGCGCATGGAGGAAATGAACGGTCAGCAGTCCACCGGCGCGGCGGCAACCCTGGCCGATGGCACCGTGGTCGCGGCCGCACCGGCCGTATCGCAGCCGATACCCCCAACGGCGGCCGCTTCGGCACCCGCAGCGAATCGTCCATCTGAGACCGGCGACGAGAAAATTGAACTCGTCGAGGAGAGGCTTCGTGTCGGCAAGCGGGAGGTCGGGGGTGGCCGGGTGCGCGTCCGCACCTACGTGGTCGAGACCCCGGTCGAGGAACAGGTATCCCTGCGCGAGGAGCAAATCGGGATCGAGCGTCGGCCGATGGACCGGGCCCCGACCGCGGCCGATGACGCACTGTTTGCTGAGCGCGTGATTGAGGCGACCGAGACCGGCGAGGAAGCGGTCATCGCTAAGGACGCTCGCGTCACCGAGGAGGTGATCGTGCGGAAGGACGTGAAGGAGCGGGTCGAGACGGTGCATGACACCGTCCGGCGCACCGAGGTCGAGGTGAATGACACCCGCGTGAGCGATGCCAAGGGCAATGCCACGGCGCCGGCATCATCGTCGGGTCGCCTGGATCCCGCGTCGCGTCGCTGACCGATGAGGTTGGCCGCGGCCGGGTAGGAAGGGGGCGGTGTCATTTGGTGCCGCCCCCTCTCCACCAGCCCACGCCCGCACCGCCCTGGACCACGGCGCCGGTCCGGAACGGTCGCGCCGCCCGTCCTGATCGAGAGTTGTCGACCCCATGCTTCAAACAATTAGTGCCGCCGCCCTGGCGGGCAGCGCGCGAGAGGCCCCACTCCCCTCCGTCGGCTTGCGGGAGCTGAGAACCGTAACCCAGCGCTTCCAGACGGCGGTGCCGCGCACCGCTGCGTGGCAGCTCGTCACCACCTTCCTGCCCTTGCTGGCGCTGCTCGCGGCGATGCAGGCTGGCCTTGCCCTAGGCTGGTGGTGGGCGCTGGTACTAGGTCTGCCGGCGGCAGGGTTGACGGTGCGCGTCTTCGCCCTGCAGCACGACTGCGGGCATGGCTCGCTGTTCCGCACGCAGCGTGTGAACGACCTGGTCGGGCGGATCTGCTCGCTGTTTACCTTCACACCCTACGGGCACTGGCGGCGGCAGCACGCCGGGCACCACGCGGTCTGGAACGACCTCGACCGCCGCGACCGCGGCACCGACATCTACTCGACCTGCGAGACTGTTGCCGAGTACCGGGCCATGGGTCGCGGGCGCCGCCGTGCCTACCGCATCCTGCGTCATCCGCTGCTCATGCTTCTGGTATTCCCGCCCCTGGTGTTCCTCGTGCTCTACCGTGTCCCGTATGACGCACCGGTCGGCTGGGGCCGAGAGCACCGCAGCGTGCACCTGACGAACCTTTCGTTGCTCGCCTCTTACGGTGGCTTCTCGGCGCTGCTCGGCATCTGGCCGGTGACTGCCGGCGTCCTCGCCGTGATGATGCCGGCCAGCATCGCCGGCGTCTGGCTCTTCTCGGTGCAGCACCGCTTTGACGGGGTGCATTGGGCTCGCCACGCGGCCTGGGATCGGGTGGCCGCGTCGCTCGCGGGCAGCTCCTACCTGCGATTGCCGGCGGTTTTGCGGTGGTTGACGGCGAGCCTCGGCTTCCATCACGTGCACCACCTCGCGCCGCGCATTCCGAATTACCTGCTGGAGGCCTGCCACGACGCGCACCCCGCCTTCGACACTGCGCGGGTGGTCACGCTGCGTGAGACTTTCTCGGCGCTCGACCACCTGCTGTGGGACGAGGAGGCCGGCCGCATGGTGACCTTCAAGGAGGCCGAGGAGGCGCTGCCCAATGATGGGCTTGATGGTCTTCGCGGCGGGCCAAGCTTGCTCAACCGAAGCGTAGCCTCGTCGGCGGCCCCTCACGCTGGCCGGTTCCGACGCCGCCTAGCCCTGGGCGAGGCCCGCGCCGCCCTGCCGGACGCACCAACAGCTCTGAGGCAGACCTGCGTGACCGATGGGAACAGCGCGACGTAACACCGGGCGCGAGATGGCCCTCGGTGGGGCCAGGGTCCTTGCAAAGATGCAGTCCGGATCGGGGGAACATCGTGACGATCACAATATACCATGACCCGAACTGCGCCACGTCACGCGACGTCCTGGCGCTCATTCACAACAGTGGCGAGGAGCCGGAGACCATCGAGTACCTGAAGGCGCCGCCCTCGCGCGAGACGCTCGTTGGCTTGCTCCGGCGCATGGACATTCCCGTGCGCGACCTGCTGCGTCAGGAAGTGCCATCATACGAGGAGTTCGGTCTCGATGACGCCAAGTGGGCTGACGACGCACTGATCGACCTGATGCTGCAGCACCCCGTTCTGATGAACCGCCCGATCGTGGTCAGTCCGCTTGGCGTGCGGCTGTGCCGGCCATCGGAAACGGTCTTGAACATCCTGCCCGCTCCACAAGAGGGCGCCTTCCGCAAGGAAAATGGTGCGCCTGTTATTGATGACCAGGGAAGACGCGTTGACCGGACCGCTTTGGATTGAGCGCATCCCGAACAGGGCCAGTCGCACTCGCATGTGCACTGACTCGGCGACGCCGAGTACCATCCCGTCCGTGCGGGCCGCCGGGGAACCGCGCCTTCATAGCGGGCCGGGATGAGGTTCCGTGCCGACGTCAATCCCCAGGGCCTTGAGCTGGCATGACCGCGCGATCAAGCCGGCACGAGGCAGAGCTGGAAGCGGAGAACGCGCGTCTGCGGACTGATCTTGCCGCCGCTGAGAGCCGTGCTGCAAAGAACGCCGAGGTGGGAACGCACGAGCTCATCGGCGCGCACATTGATCTCGCCAGTTCCGAGGCGCTGAACGCGGAGCTCCGCCGAGCTAACGCCGAACTGGCGGAGAGCGAGCGGCGTCGGGACCTGCTGTTGGCCGAGCTGAACCACCGCGTAAAGAATATCCTTGCCACTGTGCAGGGGCTTGCCGCGCAGACGTTAAAGGGAGTCGGTGGTGATCCTCGGCGTTTCGCCCAGCACTTCGGAGCGCGGCTGCGCACCTTGGCGCGGGCGCACGACATGCTGGCGGCGCGCGGCTGGGAGCCGGCCGGCATCGAGGACACCGCGCGGAATGCGCTGGCGCCGTGGCTGGGGACCGGCCGGGCCGTTCAGCTCAACATCTCGGGCGGTTGCCTCGGCGTGACGGTATCGCCGCGGCAGGCGCAGGCGCTGGTACTCGCCTTTCACGAGCTGGCCACCAACGCCACCAAGTACGGTGCGCTCTCCGTTTCCGAGGGGCAGGTCGAGATCCAGTGCGAGGCGGGAGCGGACGGAGCTATGACGATCCATGGGGCAGAGGCGGAGGGCCCGCCGGTGGCAAGGCCGCCGGATCGGCGGGGCTTTGGCACCCGGCTGCTGGAGCGCGGCCTCGCAATGGACCTCGGACCCGGCAGCAGCGTCGAGCTGCACTTCAAACCGGCCGGTTTGCAGGCGGCAATCCGCTTCATCCCCGCGCAGGGACCGCTCTGGCCGATCAACCGCCATCGGAGTGACTAACGACCCGCACGCAGGCTGCCGGTTCAGAGAGTGTTCGCTCCCGGTTACTCTCGCCACACCATCTACTTTTTACGACCACTCTTCGTTTGGGCCGCTGGCGCGCGGAACGGCAGGTTTCGCCAGGGCCAGCGAAAAGACCTCGCCGAGGCCAGGGCGGGCCGGAAGCCGCTCTCCGGATGGCGGATTCTCCCTAAACCTTGGGACTTGGCCGATGGAGAACTGGGGACATAACCCTGGTTTGGGCGGCGAGTTGGATAGCATTCTTTCTTGTTCCTAATGCCGGATCAGGTTCCGGGATCGCCACCACCGCCGAGCCTGCCCGCCCTGCGCCACGTCATCATGATCCGGCCGTTCGTCGACCTCGTCACGCCCAACCGATGCCCGCACTGCAGGCACAAGCTCGGGCCATCGCCTGATTTCAGACTGCCCGGGTAGTGATAGGGCAGCCCGGCCCTGGACGGAGCTGCATTATTAGGACAAAATGAGAACCTGCTGCATTGGCCGCCAATCCCAGGAGCTTTCCCCATGGCTGCACGGAAACCCCGGGCGGCGCGTCCCGTCGACACCGGCTTGCAACGCCTGCTGGCGCTCGCCGGCCGCGGCGTGTCTCCGAACCGCATGGCCCGCGAGGTGGACGCCATCGCCGCTGAGTGGCGGCGGGGTGTAGAGGGCGAGGACGGCACCGATCTCAAGGAGCAGATGGACGAGCTGCGCGAGCAACTGGTGGCCGGCGTCGCTGCGGCCGAGGAAGCCATGTCCGACGTGGATGCAAGCGATGCAGGCGCGGTGAAGCAGGCGCGGCACATGCTGGCGGCCCTCACCGCCACGCGGGACGCCGCGGAGGAAGCGCTGGCCGCGGCCTGAGCCGCGTCACTGTACCGCACGTGCCGTTATAATTCTGCAGCGTAATCTGCAGGTCACCACCGTGCCAGTGGCGGCGCCGATCCCCTGCGCCGAGAACGCTCGCACCCATTCCGCGGCGCAGGTGGGCGCAGAGCGTGGGGCAACCGAAACTCCTTGTAATCGCTCCGCGATGGTTTATATCACTCTGGTCAGCCTCGTTTGGTTCGGCCTGCTCTCCAAGCTCGTGATCGAGCGCCGAGCCCGCTGCCCGCCCCCTACAGAAGATTGATCCACCATGCGATTGCGCGTGGTGGCACGCCATACGTAAGCGGAATTCTCTATGTCCAACGGCACTATCAAGTGGTTCAACGCGACCAAGGGTTATGGCTTCATTCAGCCGGAAGACGGCAGTAATGACGTGTTCGTCCACATCTCCGATGTGCAGCGTGCCGGCATCTCCACCCTGAATGAGGGTGACAAGATCACCTATGACGTCCAGCGCGGCCAGCAGGGCAAGATGTCTGCTTGCAACCTGCGCCTCGACTGACCTTTGGCTGACCGGCCAATACCACGGGTGGGTGCTCGCGCGCCCACCTGCCTTGCGCCCGGACTAGAGCATTTCCCGTTCATTCAGGTTCACGGCAAATGTTCCAGCTTGTTGCTTTCAGGGCATCTTCACACGTTCTGATGATCGCATCCGAACGCGATCTGCTCTAGTTCCACGCGGTCCGATAAGGGTCTGATCGATCAGCGCGCCGCACCATGGTGCGGCTGTGCGCCGCGGTCGATTGAAGCAGTATTCCCAACACTCACTGAATCCAAGGATCTTGGCGGTACGTCCCAAGCGACTGCACCGCTGACAATAACGATGCAAACACTGACACTGCGCGACGCCATCGACTGGCATCCGTATGCGTCAGCCCACGCTGGTGGGTTGACGGCTTGGCCTGAAGTTCCAGGGTAGCAGCTCGTCGATACGGGTGATGGGGTGGCCATTTGCGAGGCGGTCGAGCACGGCTGCGATGTAGGCTTCCG
>NZ_JABFHG010000005.1:352024-399771 GCF_013112485.1 Roseicella sp. DB1501 | reverse complement strand
GCCGAGCGCACCATCGACGCCCTCTGGGACGCCCTCGCGTCACTCCTCAGCGCCTTCACGCCAACCGAATGCGCCAACTACTTCGCCGCCGCAGGCTATGAACCGAATTAAGGCAGACGCGCTCTAGAGCGTGATCGTCTAAGATGGACTCACCGAAAGGCGTGAATCACGCGATCAAACAATAGGCCAGACCATGATCCGCGAATCTATGTGAGCGGATCATGGTCTGGCGGACGAACGGGGAGCCAAGGGGCGGCTCGCGCGTTGGAGCCGCCCTGGTCTTTCGGGACCACTTGCAGCCAGAGGGAGGCATGATCATGGATGGCAGCGACCTTCGACGGCGCATGGGCTGGACGCAGGCCGAGGCCGCGGCCCGCCGCCGCGCCGCACCGCTGCGGCAACGCCAGCCGCAGCTCACGCCGGTGACCGCCGCGGATTGCGTCCGGCTCGGCCGCGAGCCGGAGCGGCGGCTTGAGCCGCTGCGCCGGGGCAGCGGGATGCGCCGCTGAAGCGCTCCCGCCGCGGTGGCTGGGCTGAGGCCGCGCCGCCTCAGCCCATGTTCACCATGATGGTCTTCTTATGCGTGAAGTGCTCGAGCATCGCCTCGAGCGAGGCCTCCTTGCCGAGGCCGCTGCTCTTCACCCCGCCATAGGACAGGTTGGCCTGCACCACGAGGTTCTGGTTGATCTGTACCAGCCCGGCCTCGAGCCGATGCGCCAGGTCCAGCCCGACCTTCAGGTTGTTGGTCCAGAGGCTGGCAGCGAGGCCGTATTCGCTGTCATTCGCCTCGGCCAGCACCGCCTCGGCATCGTCGAAGGGGGCGATGACGGTGACCGGGCCGAAGATCTCCTCACGCACCAGCCGGCTGTCCTTCGGCAGGCCGGTGAAGATGACGGGCTGGATGAACAGCCCCTTCCGCAATCCCTGATCCTTCGGCATGGCGCTGCAGACATGCGCGACGGCGCCCGGCGTGCTGCGCCCCTCCTCGATGAAGGCCCGGACCTTCTCGAGCTGGCCCTCGGAGACGATGGTGCCGATATCGGTCTTCTCGTCGAGCGGGTCGCCCATCACCATGCCGTCCACGGCGGCCTTCATCGCCGCGACGAAGCGGTCGAAGATCGGCCGCTCGACATAGATGCGCGAGGCGGCGGTGCAGCTCTGGCCCTGGCGGGTGAAGCGCATGGAGGTGAGGGCGCCGCTCACCGTCTTCTCGAAGTCGCAATCCTGGAAGACGATCATCGGCGACTTGCCGCCGAGCTCGAGCGTCACCGGCACCAGCTTCTCGGCTGCCGCCTTCGCCACGATCTTCCCCGTCTCGACCGAGCCGGTGAAGGTGACCTTGCGCACCTTCGGGTGTTCGACCAGCGGCGCGCCGCAGTCCGGCCCGAAGCCGGAGAGCATGTTGAAGCAGCCCGGCGGCAGCACGCGGTTCATCAGCTCGCAGATGCGCAGCACGGCGAGCGGCGCCTCCTCGGCGCTCTTCACCACCACGCTGTTCCCCGCGACCAGCGCCGGCGCCACCTTCAGCGCCATCAGCAGCATCGGCACGTTCCAGGGGATGATGGCGCCGACCACGCCTAGCGGCTCGCGCACCGTCACGCTGAGGACGTTCGGCGCGAAGGGCACGCTCTCGCCCTTCAGCTCGGAGCCGAGGCCGCCGAAGAACTCCAGGATATCGGCGACGGTGCCGGCCTCGACCCGGCTCTCCGTCCGCAGCGCCTTGCCGGATTCGAGGGCGATGAGCCGCGCCAGCTCCTCCTGGTGCTCGCGCAGCAGCGCGGCGCATTGATGCACCAGCGCGCCGCGCTTGCGCGCCGGCAGCTTCGCCCAGGCCTTCTGCGCCCGGGCCGCGCCCTGCACCGCGGCCTCCACGTCCTCGGCATCGCCCTCGGCGGCGCGGGCCACCTCCTCGCCGGTCGCCGGGTTCACCACCGCGAAGCTGCGGCCGCTCCGGGCGGGCACGTAGCCGCCATCGATGAAGTGGAAGCCCGACAGCGCCTTCGCCAGCGCGAAGGGATCGAGGCAGGGATCGGCGGGTGTCGGGTGCGGGCGATCGAGCATGGCGGGCCTCCGGAATCGGGCGGACCATGACGCCGGGGCCAGGCCAGGGCAAGGCGGGGCGCCCCTCAGCCCGCCGGGCGCAGCGTGCTGGCGAGGCTGCTGCCGGCGGCGAGCATATGCGCCCGCATCTCCCGCGCCGCCGCCTCGCCATCGCCGCGCAGCACCGCCCGCAGCAGGGCGGCATGCTCGGCGAAGGAGTCGCGCAGCCGGTCGGCGTGGTGGAACTGCGCCCGGCGGAAGGGGGCGAGGCGCAGCCGGAGCGCCTGCACATGCTCGGCGAGGAAGCCGTTATGCGTGCAACGATAGAGCGCCGAATGGAATTCGCGGTTGAGCGCGTCATAGGCCGGCACGTCGCCGTCGGCGACGGCGGCGGCGGAGCGCTCATGCACCGATTGCAGGGCGAAGCGTTCCGGCGCGCTCATCCGGTGGGTGGCGAGGCGGGCGCACATCGCCTCCGTCTCGGCCATCACCTCGAACATCTCCCCGAGCCGCTCCAGCGTCAGCCGGGCGACGCGCACGCCCCGCCGCGGCTCGATCTCGACCAGTCCGGCGGCGGCCAGTTCCCGCAGGGCCTCGCGCACCGGGGTGCGGGAGGCGCCGAAGCGCTCGGCCGCCTGATGCTCCTCGATCTCGCTGCCGGGCGGCAGGCGGCCGGCGATGATGTCCTCGGCGAGGGCGATGCGGATCGCCTCGGCCAAGGTCGTCGCCGTGGTGGTCGCCGCGGGCGCGGACGACCCCGGCGCCGGCGCCATCAGGGGTTGGTTACGCGGCATGCGCATGCCTCCTCCGCGCCGCGGCGCCCGATGAATATGCATTCATGCCCAGTTCGGAGGATTGTGCATACAGAAATACTGTGAAACACAGTTTGTGAATATCACAACGGGGGTCCAGGCCCCCCGGGGAGAGCCCATGCAGGACACCGCGACGCCGGTCTCGCCGCCCTCCGGGACCCGGAACTGGCTCGAACGCCTCTGGTCGAGCATCGCCGATCGCGGCCGCCCCTATGCCAATGTCCCCGCCGCCGGGCTGCCGCCGCTGGAGCGCGCCCGCCGCCTTGCCCGCGCCATCCTCTCCGAGCGCGGCGAGGCCTCCGGCGCCGCGGTGGCGCGCGAGCTGCACGACAGCCTCGCCGCCCTCGCGGGCGAGGACCGGCTGGCCTTCTTCCGCTTCCTCTCCGAGGAATTCGCCCCGGAGGCCGGCAGGCTGCGCCAGGCGGCCGAGGCCTGGCTGGCCGAGCCGGGGGTGGAGACGGCGGCGCGCCTCGCCGATGCCGCCGAGCCGCCGCGCCAGGAGCTGCTGCGGCGGATGAACATGGCGCCGGGCGGCACGGCGGCGCTGGTCAAGCTGCGCGAGGAGCTGACCGGCCTCATCCGCAGCGAGCCGGCGCTGAAGGTGCTGGACAATGACCTGCGTCATCTTTTCGCCTCCTGGTTCAACCGCGGCTTCCTCGAGCTGCGCCGGATCGACTGGCAGACGCCGGCGGCGGTGCTCGAGAAGCTGATCCGCTACGAGGCGGTGCACGAGATCCAGGGCTGGGACGACCTGCGCCGCCGGCTGGAGGCGGACCGGCGCTGCTTCGCCTTCTTCCATCCCGCCCTGCCGGGCGAGCCGCTGATCTTCGTCGAGGTAGCGCTGGTCGCCGGCATGGCCGAGGCGGTGCAGCCGCTGCTGGCGCGCGGCAAGCAGCCGGCCAGCCCGAAGGCGGCGGATACCGCGATCTTCTACTCCATCTCGAACTGCCAGGAGGGGCTGCGCGGCATCTCCTTCGGCAATTTCCTCATCAAGCAGGTGGTCGAGGAGCTGAAGGGCGAGCTGCCGCAGCTCAGCCGCTTCGCCACCCTCTCGCCGGTGCCGGGCTTCCGCCGCTGGCTCGACCGCCAGCTCGCCAGCCCGCCGGAGGGCGGCCTGTTCAATGCCGAGGAGGCGGCGGCGCTCGGCGGCGATGACCTCGTGCAGGGCTTCAAGGCGATGGCCGAGGGCGAGTGGTGGCAGGACGCGTCGCGCGCCGAGGCGCTGCGCCGGCCGCTGCTGCGGCTCGCCGCCACCTATCTCACCCGCCCCAACAGCGGCGGCGCGTCGATCGACCCGGTCGCCCGCTTTCATCTCGGCAACGGCGCCCGGCTGGAGCGCATCAACTGGCTCGGCAATACCAGCGCCCGCGGCATGCGCGAGAGCTACGGGGTGATGGTGAACTACCTCTACGATCCGGACGCGATCGAGGCGAACCACGAGGCCTTCGTGCATTCCGGCCAGGTGGTGCGCTCGGCCGGCGTCGACGGGCTGCTGCAGCTGCCGCGGACGGCACCCCAGGCCGGGTCGCGCTACGGCCTGTCGCGCCTGCTGGGCGGCGAGGAGAAGGCGGGCGGCAAGCCGCAGGGCTGATGATCCGGCCCCTCGGGTAACGTCCGCCGGGGGGCCGACAAGGACTATCGGGGAAGGAAACCTACAAGCATGTCGCCGCAGACCGCCTCCATCCTGGGGCTGGTCGTGATGTTCATCGTCGCGACCGCCCTGCCCATCAACATGGGCGCGCTCGCCCTCGCCATGGCCTTCCTGATCGGGACGCTCTTCGTCGGGATGTCCTCGACGGCGATCATCGGCGGCTTCCCCGGCGACCTCTTCGTCACCCTGGTCGGCATCACCTATCTCTTCGCCATCGCGCAGAAGAACGGCACCATCGACTGGCTGGTGCACCAGGCGGTGCGGGCGGTGCGCGGCCGGATCGCCGCTATCCCCTGGATCATGTTCGCGGTCGCCGCGGCGCTGACGGCGGTGGGCGCGGTCTCGCCGGCCGCCTGCGCCATCCTGGCGCCGGTCGCGCTGCAATTCGCCCGGGCCTACGGCATCAGCCCGCTGATGATGGGCCTGCTCGTCATCCACGGCGCGCAGGGTGGCGGCTTCTCGCCGATCAGCATCTATGGCGGCATCACCAACCAGATCGTCGCCCGTTCCGGCCTGCCGGTCTCCGACACCTCGCTCTTCCTGGCGAGCCTCGGCTACAACCTGCTCTGCGCGGTCGGTGTCTTCTTCGTCTTCGGCGGCCGGCAGCTGCTCAGCCGGCGCAGCGCGGCGGATGGCGTGACCGGCGACGAGCACGGGCCCGCCGGCATCGCCATGTCCGGGCACGGCACCTCGGCCGATGCCAGCCTCGCCCCGCCGGCGCATCCGGCCGCGGCGCGGCTCGACCTGCAGCAGGTGGCGACGCTGATCGGCCTGGCCGCGCTCGCCATCGGCGCGCTGGTCTTCAACCTCAATGTCGGGCTGGTGGCGGTGACGGTCGCGGTGGTGCTGACCCTGCTGGCGCCCGCCGAGCAGAAGGGCGCGGTCGACAAGATCGGCTGGTCCACCATCCTGCTGGTCGGCGGCGTCATTACCTATGTCGGCGTGCTGCAGAAGTCGGGCGCCATCGACAGCGTCGGGCAGGGGGTGTCCGGGATGGGGGCGCCGCTGCTGGCGGCGCTGCTGCTCTGCTATATCGGCGGCGTGGTCTCGGCCTTCGCCTCCTCGGTCGGCGTGCTCGGCGCCATCATCCCGCTGGCCGTGCCCTTCCTGCTGCAGGGGCAGATCGGCACCGCCGGGATGATCGCGGCGCTGGCCGTTTCCTCGACCGTGGTCGATGTCTCGCCCTTCTCGACCAACGGCGCCCTGGTGGTCGCCAATGCCCAGCCGGAGGAGCGCGAGAGCGTCTACCGCCGCTTCCTGATCTACAGCATCCTGGTGGTTCTGGCCGGGCCGCCGCTGGCCTGGCTGATCTTCATCGTGCCGGGCTGGATGTAGAACCGCCGCTTCACGGCGGATCGGCGGTCGAATCCGGGCCCGGTTCGCGGTAGAGCCCATTCCCACGCCATCCGACCCGGAGAGGAAAGACCCATGCAGAACGCCAGCGGCCCCGGCAGCGACTTCCCAGGCAGCGACTTCGCCACCAGTGTCCCGACGGGCGCCGCGGGACCCCTCCGGGGCATCCGCGTCCTCGACCTTACCCGGGTGCTGGCCGGCCCGACCTGCACCCAGATGCTCGGCGATCTCGGCGCCGAGATCATCAAGATCGAGCGGCCCGAGGCCGGCGACGACACCCGCGGCTTCGCCCCGCCCTTCATCCCGAACACGCGGGAGAGCGCCTATTTCGTCGGCGTGAACCGCAACAAGAAGTCGGTCACGGTCGACATCGCCAAGCCGGAAGGCCAGGCGCTGATCCTGCGGCTGCTCGAGCAGTGCGACATCCTGGCGGAGAATTTCAAGGTCGGCGCGCTGGCCAAGTACGGGCTCGGCTACGAGCAGCTCAAGGCCCGCTTCCCGCGGCTGATCTACTGCTCCATCACCGGCTTCGGCCAGACCGGCCCCTATGCCCCGCGGCCGGGCTATGACGCGCTGATCCAGGCCATGGGCGGCGTCATGTCCCTCACCGGGGAACCGGGCGGCTCGCCGCAGAAGGTGGGCGTGCCGGTCGCCGACCTCTTCGCCGGCCTCTATGGCTGCATCGGCATCCTCGCCGCGCTCAACCACCGCAACGCGACGGGGGAGGGGCAGCAGATCGATATCGGCATGCTCGACACCCATGTCGCCTGGCTGGCCAACCAGGGCATGAACTACCTGGCGACCGGCGAGAACCCGCCGCGGCTCGGCAACCAGCATCCGAACATCGCGCCCTACCAGGAATTCCCCACCAAGGACGGCTACATCATCCTCGCCGTCGGCAACGACCCGACCTTCGAGCGCTTCTGCAAGGCCTTCGGGCAGGAGCAGCTGCTCTCCGACCCGCGCTTCGCCACCAATGCCACCCGCGTGCAGAACCGCCAGCTGGTGACCGACACGCTGACCCCGGTGATGCAGGGCCGGACCACGGCGGAATGGATCGAGGCGCTGGAGGCGCTGAAGATCGGCTGTGGCCCGATCAACACGCTCGAGCAGGTCTTCGCCGACCCGCATGTGCATGCCCGCGACATGGTCGTCGAGATGCAGCACCCGACGGGCGAGCCGGTGAAGGTGATCGCCAACCCGGTGAAGCTCTCGGCGACGCCGCCGAGCTATCGCAGCCCGCCGCCGGTGCTCGGCCAGCATACCGGGGAGGTGCTCGGCGAGTTGCTCGGCATGACCGAGGCGGAGATTGCCGGGCTGAAGGCGAAGGGCATCACCTGATACCGCCGTGCCTCAGGCGCCGGGCGCAGGCCACCGGCTTGCCCGGCTTCGCGGCATGAGGCGCGGGCCCCGGACCGGTCATGCGACCGGTCCCCCGCCTGCGGCGTTGGCGGCGGCATGGTCCCCTTCCATCCCCGACCGCCCTGGCTGACCGGGCGCCTGCAGACCCTGCGCGCCCTGCGCTGGCCACTGCCTGCCAGCCTGCCCGAAGGCCACCGGCTCTGGCTGCCGCTGCCCGATGGCGACGCCCTGGCGGCGATGCTGCACCTTCCGCCGGGGCCAGGCCCCGACAGGCCGCTGGCCGTGCTGCTGCCCGGCCTCGCCGGCGGCGAGGACGATCCCTGTCTGCGCGAGGCGGCGCGGGCCCTGCTGCGCCGTCGCTTCCCCGTCCTGCGGCTCAACCTGCGCGGCAGCGCCGCGAGCCTCGCCCGCAGCACCAGCCATGGGCATCTCGGCCGGCCGGAGGATCTCGCCGCCGCGCTCGCCGCCCTGCCGCCGGCGCTGACGCGGGACGGCCTGCTGCTCGCCGGCTGGTCCTTCGGCGCGGCGCTGATGCTGCTGCTGCTCGGGCGGCAGGCGGCGATGCCGGGCCTGCCGCGCATCCTCGGCGCCGCCGCCATCAGCCCGGTCTTGCAGCCGGACCTCTCGCATGCGGCGATCGATGCGCATCCTGCCTTCGGCCGCGCCCTGCTGGCGGCCTATCGGCGCGAGGTCCTGGCCGTGCCGGCGAGCGACCTGCCGCCGGACTTGCGCCAGGCGGCGCTGGACGCGCGCTCGCTGCAGGAATTCGAGGCGCGGGTGACCGCGCCGCGCTTCGGCTACCCGTCCTATGCCGTCTTCTGCGAGGTGAACCGGCCCGCCGCGGCGCTGCCGCGGATCCGGGTGCCGACGCTGCTGCTCATCGCGTCGGACGATCCCTTCATCCCCGCCGCCTCGATGGCGGGCACCGTCTGGGCCGACTGCCCCGCCATCCTGCCGCTGCGCACCGCGGGCGGCGGCCATTGCGGCTTCTACGACCGGCGGGCCGAGGCGCTGTCGATCCGCGCCATGGCGGCGCTCTTCCGCGGCCTGGCCGAGGGCGCCGCGGAGGCGCCCGCCGCCGCCGCGCTCGACGCGGCGGCCTGAGCCCGGTCGCCTCGTCAGAAGCCGGGGCGCGGCGTCAGCTCCATCATCACCTGGTCAAGCCCGCCATCGACCAGGATCTCGGCGCCGTTGACATAGGCACTGCGCGGGCTGGCCAGGAAGATCACCGCATCGGCGATGTCCTGCGGCGTGCCGATGCGGCGCGAGGGCAGCATCTGCTCGCGCCGCTCCTTCACCTCCGGCTGCTGGTAGAAGCTTTCCGACATCGGCGTGCGGATGAAGCCGGGGCTGACGATGTTGCTGCGGATGTTGTCCGGCCCCCATTCCAGGGCGAGCTGGCGCGACAGCATGACGGCGGCCGCCTTCGAGGCGCTGTAGGCGCCGCTGCGCGGCTGCGGGTTGCTCGCGGCGATGGAGGCGATGTGCACCATCGCGCCGCCGCGCCCGATCATCTGGTGGCGGAAGGCCTGGGCGCAGAGCAGGTAGCCGGTCAGGTTCACGTTGAGCAGCGTGTTCCATTCCTCGAGCGAGAGGCTGGCCAGCGCGCCCGGCCGCAGGATGCCGGCATTGTTCACCAGGATGTTGGCCGGGCCGAGCCGGTCGGCGCTGGCGAGCGCCGCATCGGCGATGCTGCCCTCGCTGCCGGTGTCGCAGAGGATCGCGGTGACGCGCCCACCGATATCCTGCAGCTGCCGCTCGAGCGACTTCAGCGCATCGAGGTCGCGGTCGAGCAGCGCGACGGCGCAGCCCGCTTCCACGAAGCTCGTCGAGATGGCGCGACCCATGCCGCCGGCGGCGCCGGTGACGACCGCGATCTTCTCCCCAAGTCCCAACCAATCTGTGTTCATGTCCTGATCTCCCCCTCTCCCGGCGCGATCAGACGCGCCGGAACCGGTGAGGTCAAGATGCTGTGCGCGATGACGCTCAGCCGGCGCGCAGGCGTTGCGCGGCCTCCACGGCGAAGTAGGTGAGCACGCCATTGGCCCCGGCGCGCTTGAAGCCGAGCAGGCTCTCGAGCATCGCGCGCTCATGCTCCAGCCAGCCGTTGCGCACGGCCGCCATGATCATCGCGTATTCGCCGCTGACCTGATAGGCGAAGGTCGGCACGCCGAACCGGTCCTTCACGCGGCGGATGATGTCGAGATAGGGCATGCCCGGCTTGACCATCACCATGTCGGCGCCCTCGTCGAGGTCGAGCGCCACCTCGCGCAGCGCCTCGTCGGTGTTCGCCGGGTCCATCTGGTAGGTCTTCTTGTCGCCGCGCAGCGCCTTGCCGCTGCCGACCGCGTCGCGGAACGGGCCGTAGAAGGCGGAGGCGTATTTGGCGGCGTAGGACATGATGCGCGTGTCGATCAGCCCGCGCGCGTCGAGCGCCTCGCGGATGGCGCCGATGCGGCCGTCCATCATGTCCGACGGCGCGATGACGTCGATGCCGGCCTCGGCCTGGTTCACCGCCTGCTGCACCAGGATGGCGAGGCTGTCGTCGTTGTGGACGTAGTCGCCCGTCCGCGTCTCCCGGATCACGCCGTCATGCCCGTGATCGGTATAGGGATCGAGCGCGACGTCGCCGACCAGGCCCATCTGCGGGAATTCCCGCTTCAGCAGCCGGGCGGCGCGGCAGATCAGGTTCTCCGGGTTCAACGCCTCCTTGCCCTCGGCGTCCTTCGCCTCGGGCGGCGTCATCGGGAACAGGGCTAGGGCCGGGATGCCGAGCGCCGCCGCCTGCTCCACATGCCCGGCCAGCCGGTCGAGCGAGACGCGCACGACGCCCGGCATGGAGGCGACCTCGGTGACCTGCCGCTCGCCCTCGCGGATGAAGATCGGCCAGATGAGGTCGTCGACGGAGAGCGCAGTCTCCGCCACCAGCCGGCGCGTCCAGGCGTCGCGCCGGTTGCGGCGCATGCGGGTGTTGGGGAAGCGCCCCGCGGGCGTGCCGATGCTCATGCCGCGGCCTTCAGCGCCTGGTCGAGATCGGCGAGGATGTCGTCGATATGCTCGATGCCGATGGACAGGCGGACATAGCCCGGCGTCACGCCGGTCGAGCGCTGCTCGTCCTCCGAAAGCTGGGAATGGGTGGTGGTCGCCGGATGGATCGCCAGCGAGCGCGCATCGCCGATATTGGCAACGTGGTAGAACATCTTCAGCGCATTGATGAACTTCGCGCCGGCCTCGGCGCCGCCCTTCAGCTCGAAGCCCATCAGGCTGCCATAGCCGCCGCGCAGATGGGCATCGGCGCGGCGCTTCGCCTCGCCGGTCTGCAGGCTCGGATGGATCACCCTGGCGACCGAGGGCTGCTCCGCCAGCCAGGCGGCGACGCGCAGCGCGTTGGCGCAGTGCCGCTCCATGCGCAGCGGCAGCGTCTCCAGCCCCTGCAGATGCAGGAAGGCGTTGAGCGGCGTCGTCGCGGCGCCGAGGTCGCGCAGCAGGCAGGTGCGCATGCGCAGGATATAGGCGATCGGGCCGAGCGGCTTCACCGCCTGGGTCCAGACCGCGCCATGATAGCTGGGGTCCGGCGTGTTCAGCGTCGGGAAGCGCTCGGCATGCGCCTCCCAGTCGAAATTGCCGCCATCGATGACGATGCCGCCGATGCTGGTGCCGTGGCCGCCGATGAATTTGGTGGTCGAGTGCATCACCACCGCCGCGCCGTGCTCGAAGGGCCGGCAGAGGATGGGGGCGGCGGTGTTGTCCATGATGAGCGGCACGCCGAGCTTGCGGCCGATCGCCGCCACCTCGCCGATCGGGAAGACCTGCAGCTTCGGATTGGGCAGCACCTCGGCGTAATAGGCGCGGGTGCGGGCATCGGTGGCGCGGGCGAAGGCCTCAGGGTCCTCCGGGTTCACGAAGCGCACCTCGACGCCCATGTTCTTCAGCGTGTTGGCGAAGAGGTTCCAGGTGCCGCCATAGAGGTCGGTGGAGGAGACGATGTTGTCGCCCGGCGTCGTCAGGTTCAGCACCGAGAAGGTGGTGGCCGCCTGGCCGGAGGCGACGGCGAGCGCCGCGACGCCGCCCTCGAGCGCGGCGATCCGCGTCTCGAACGCATCCTGCGTCGGGTTCATGATGCGGGTGTAGATGTTGCCGAGCTCCTGCAGCCCGAAAAGCCGGGCGGCATGGCCGGTATCCTGGAACTGGAAGCTGGTGGTCTGGTGGATCGGCACGGCGACCGAGCCGGTCGTCGGATCGGCCCGATGGCTGCCGCCATGCAGGGCCAGGGTCTCCGGGCTGGTCCAGACGGGCTTGGACATGGCGCTTCTCCGTGGGCGGCTCTGAGGGCGCAGTCCTGCCACTTCCCTTCGCCGGGCGGAAGGGGCAGCGGGAAGGGGCGGCGCGACGTGGGCGGGGCCGGCGACCTGGGCGAATGACCGGCGGCTGTCGTCAATCAAGTGGTGTGGCCCCCGCCGCATGGCGGCCCCGCACCGGGCACCCATGGTCATTCCAGCCCGGCGATGCCATTTCCCCTACCATCTCTGGGGGTTCCCCATCGCCCCCACTCCTAGCGCGTGATAGGTCTGCGCCATGACGACTGCCCCCCTCACCATCGCCATCGGCGGCGACCATGCCGGCCTGCCGCTGAAGGCCGTGCTGCAGGAGGCGCTGGCCGAGGCGGGGCATCGCCTGGTCGATTTCGGAACGAATTCCGCCGAGAGCGTCGATTACCCGGATTTCGCGCATCAGGTCGCGGCGGCGGTGGAGGGCGGGCGCGCCGCCTTCGGCGTGCTGGTCTGCGGCACCGGGATCGGCGTGCAGATCGCCGCCAACCGCCATTCCGGCATCCGCGCCGCCGTGCTGCACGACACCACCGAGGCGCGGCTGACCCGGTCGCACAACGATGCCAACATCGCCTGCTTCGGCGCCCGGACCACCGGGGCCGAGGTGGCCCTCGACGCGCTGCGCGCCTTCCTCGGCACGGCATTCGAGGGCGGCCGGCATGCCCGCCGCCTCGCCAAGATCGAGCTGCCGGCCGCCCGGGCCGACCTTTCCTGATCCGACCTTTCCTGACCAGCCATATGCGGGCCGACCGATGAACGAGACCACCGCCTACCGCATCCCCGAGCGCTTCTTCGCCGCCCGCCTGGCCGAGGCCGATCCCGAGCTCGCCGCCGCCATCGGCAAGGAGCTCGGCCGGCAGCAGGACGGCATCGAGCTGATCGCCTCGGAGAACATCGTCTCCCGCGCGGTGCTGGAGGCGCAGGGCTCGGTCCTGACCAACAAGTACGCCGAGGGCTATCCCGGCCGGCGCTACTATGGCGGCTGCGAGTACGTGGATGTCGCCGAGACCCTGGCGATCGAGCGGGCGACGAAGCTCTTCGGCTGCGGCTTCGCCAATGTGCAGCCGCATAGCGGCGCCCAGGCCAACCAGGCGGTCTTCCTGGCGCTACTCCAGCCGGGCGACGCCTTCATGGGCCTCGACCTCGCCGCCGGCGGCCATCTGACGCATGGCGCGCCGGCCAACCTCTCCGGCAAGTGGTTCCGCCCCGTGCCCTATACGGTGCGCCGCGAGGACCAGCGGATCGACATGGCCGAGGTCCGGCGCATCGCGCTTGAGAACCGGCCGAAGCTGATCATCGCCGGCGGCTCCGCCTATGCCCGGCATTGGGATTTCGCCGGCTTCCGCGCCATCGCCGACGAGGTGGGCGCCCTCTTCATGGTCGACATGGCGCATTTCGCCGGCCTCGTCGCCGGCGGCGCGCATCCCTCGCCCTTCCCGCATGCGCATGTCGCCACCACCACCACGCACAAGACGCTGCGCGGGCCACGCGGCGGCATGATCCTCACCAACGATGAGGCGCTGGCGAAGAAGTTCAACAGCGCGGTCTTCCCCGGCCTGCAGGGCGGGCCGCTGATGCATGTGATCGCCGCCAAGGCGGTGGCCTTCGGCGAGGCGCTGAAGCCGGAATTCCGTGCCTATGCCCGGGCCGTGGTCGCCAATGCCGTGGCGCTGGCGGCCGAGCTGCAGGCGCAGGGGCTCGACCTCGTCACCGGCGGCACCGACAACCACCTGCTGCTGGTCGATCTGCGGCCGAAGCGCCTCACCGGCAAGGCCTCGGAGGCGGCGCTGAACCGCGCCCACCTGACCTGCAACAAGAACGCCATCCCCTTCGACCCGGAGAAGCCGATGGTCACCTCCGGCGTGCGGCTCGGCACCCCGGCCGGCACGACGCGGGGCTTCGGCGAGGCGGAGTTCCGCGAGGTGGGGCGGCTGATCGGCGAGGTGCTGGACGGCCTGGCCCGCGCCAATGACGCGGCGGCGAATTCGGCGGTGGAGGAGAGCGTGAAGGCCCGCGTCCTCGCGCTGTGCCAGCGCTTCCCCATCTACTGACCCAGTGATGCCGGTATGCATTGATGGTGCCGCATCAATGCCCCGACGCGCTGGCCATGCCCCTGGGAGCCTGGCTTCGCGCCAATGGGCGCGGCGCCCGTCCGGGCGCTCGGCCGGCTACGGGTCAGGCGTCTTGCAGGCCGG
This sequence comes from Roseicella sp. DB1501, assembly GCF_013112485.1. Classification (GTDB taxonomy): domain Bacteria; phylum Pseudomonadota; class Alphaproteobacteria; order Acetobacterales; family Acetobacteraceae; genus Paracraurococcus. The sequence goes on along the minus strand of NZ_JABFHG010000005.1, from coordinate 386,030 downwards.
CAGGGCCTTGGCCATCGGGTAGCCGACGGCCCCCATCTGGCGCCGCGGCGGGCCGGCCTCGGCATAGCCGCGCGCCAGGTAGAAGCGGCGGGCGGTCGTCGTGCTCTCCAGCCGGCAACGGGCGAGGCCGCGGGCCCCCGCCCAGGCTTCCTGCGCCGCTAGAGCGGGATCGCTTGAGGTGGACTCACCGAAAAGCGTGAATCACGCGATCAAACAACGGCCTAGACCATGATCCGCGACCCTGTGTGAGCGGATCATGGTCTAGCAGCGCGGTGCTGACGCCGCGGAAGCGCGCCTCCGGCGCCACGTAGTTCAGCCCGATCCGGCCATCGCCGCCGATCGAGCCGACGCCGCAGACCATGCCGTCGACCTCCGCGACCAGGACGCAACCCTCCGGCGCGGCGATCCAGCCCGCCACCTGCGCCGGCGTCTTGTTGCCGAGCCAGGCGGCCAGCACGGCCGGGTCGTCCCCATGATCCGCCCGGCAGAGATGCTGGATGGAGCGGCGCAGCACCGCGCTGGCGGCGGCCGCATCCGTCGGCCGCGCCGGCCGCACCGTGATGGCCTCGCCCGCGATCCGCATGCCCAAACCCTGGCGCTCCTTGAAGCGGACTGCCACTGTATCTGGTGCCAAGCGGGCGATGAAAGGATCCCCTGACATGCGCTGCCCCTTTTGCGGGAGCGAGGACACCCAGGTGAAGGACAGCCGGCCGGCCGAGGACAATGCCGCCATCCGCCGGCGCCGCTCCTGTCCCGCCTGCGGCAGCCGCTTCACCACCTTCGAGCGGGTCCAGCTGCGCGAGATCACCGTCCTCAAGACGGATGGGCGGCGCGTGCCCTTCGACCGGGAGAAGCTCGCCCGCTCGATCCGCGTCGCCCTGCGCAAGCGGCCGGTGGACGAGGACCGCATCGAGCGCATCGTCAACAGCATCCAGCGCAAGCTGGAGACAGAGGCGGAATCCGAGGTCACCTCCCGCCAGATCGGCGAGATCGTCATGGAATCGCTGAAGGAGGTGGACCAGGTCGCCTATGTCCGCTTCGCCAGCGTCTACCGCAATTTCGGCGAGGCGAAGGATTTCCGCGAATTCCTCGGCAAAATGGACGCCGGCTGACCGGGCGCGCTCGCGGCGGCTGGACCTCGCCCGCCGCCTCTGATGTGCTCCCCGGAAAGGGGAGGAACCACGCCATGCTGCCGCTCCGTCGGCGCGCCCTGCTCGGCACGCTGCTCGCCAGCCCCGCCCTCGCCGCCGGGCCGGAGGCCGCCCGGGACTGGCCGAGCCGCCCGGTCCGCCTCATCGTCGGCTATCCCGCCGGCGCCTCCACCGATCTCTGCGCCCGCATCCTCGCCGAGGACATGCGCCGCCGCCTGCCGCAGCCGGTGATCGTCGAGAACCGGCCCGGCGCCAATGGCTCGCTCGGCGCGGCTTTCGTCGCCGAGGCCGAGCCGGACGGCCATACGCTGCTGGTCAGCAACACCAGCACCATGACCGCGAACCACCTGCTCTACCGCGACATCCGCTACGACCCGCTGCGCGACCTGCTGCCGGTCTCGACCATCACGCTGAGCCCCTTCATCCTCTCGGTCAGCGGCAAGAGCCGGCAGCGGGCGCGGATGCGGAGCCTCGCCGCCATCGTCGAGCTCGCGCGCAGCCGGCCGGAGGGGCTCACCTACGGCTCGGGCGGCATCGGCAATCTGCAGCACCTCAACATGGAGCTGCTGGCCCGCAAGGCCGGCATCCGGCTGCTGCACGTGCCCTTCCGCGGCGCCGCGCCGGCGGAGAACGCGCTGGTCGCCGGCGATGTCGACCTGCTGCTGGAGACGCCCTCGGCGGTGCCGCTCATCCGCGACCGGGCGATCGACGCCGTCGCCGTCACCGGCGCGACGCGCTGGCGTGACCTGCCCGAGGTGCCGACCCTGGCCGAGGCGGGCCTGCCCGGCCTGGTGCTCACCTTCTGGAACGGGCTGGTGGCGCCTGCCGGCCTGCCGCCGCCGATCCGCGACCGGCTGGTCGGCCTGATGCAGGCGGCGAGCGAGGCGCCGGAGACGCGCCGGCTGCTGCTCAGCCAGGGCGAGGTGATGGTGCTGCCGCCCGAGGCCTTCCGTGAGCGCGTCGCCGCCGACATCGCCCGCAACGCCGCGCTGATCCGCGAGGCCGGCATCGAGATGCCTTGAGACTGGCGGCCGTTGCTGGCGACCCGTCGACGGCCTCCTCAATCGCCGGGCGGGTTGCTCCGCGACCCTTGGCCACGCGGCACAAGCCGCGGCGCCCATTCGGGCGCTCGGCATGAATGAAGCATTCATGGCGCTGGTCGGAGAGACCGGCATCCAGGCGCCGTAGGGCAGCCCCGCGCCGGACCCCTCTTTTCCGCGTCCCGACGCCGCGCCACCTTGCGCGCATGACAGCCTCCCTTGCCCGGGCGGGCGGGCGCCCGTGCCGGGTGCCGGCCCGCCGATGACCGACCGCGAGACCGATCGCGACCACATGGCCGCCGCGCTGGCCATCGCCCGGCGCGGCCTCGGCAATACCTGGCCGAATCCGGCGGTCGGCTGCGTGCTGGTCAAGGATGGCCATGTGGTCGGCCGCGGCTGGACCCAGCCGGGCGGGCGGCCGCATGCCGAGGCGGTGGCGCTGGCCCGCGCCGGCGCGGCGGCGCGGGGCGCGACCGCCTATGTCACGCTCGAGCCCTGCTCGCATTGGGGCCGCACCCCGCCCTGCTGCGACGCCCTCATCCAGGCCGGCATCCGCCGCGTGGTGGTGGCGACCGGCGACCCGGACCCGCGGGTGGACGGGCGCGGCCTGCAGCGGCTGCGCGAGGCCGGGGTGATCGTCGAGCTGGGCCTCGGCGGGCCGGCGGCACGCGCCATCAATGCCGGCTTCGCCCGGCGCATCACCCGGGGATTGCCGCTCGTCACCCTGAAACTGGCGACGACGCTCGACGGCCGCATCGCCACGGCCGGCGGCGAGAGCCGCTGGATCACCGGCCCCGAGGCGCGGCGCGAGGCGCATGCGCTGCGCGCCCGGCACGACGCCATCCTGGTCGGCAGCGGCACGGTGCTGGCGGACGATCCGGAGCTGACGCCGCGCCTGCCCGGCACGGCGCGGGTGCCGCTCGCCCGGGTGGTGGCCGACAGCCGGCTGCGCACCCCGCTCGACAGCCGGCTGGTGCGGACGGCGGCGCAGGTGCCGACCTGGATCGCCACCCGCACTGGCCAACGCCCCGGGGTGCTCGCCCCCTATCTCGAGGCCGGGGTGCAGATCCTGCCGGTGCCGCGGGCGCGGCCTGGGCTCGACCTCGCCGCCCTGCTCGGGGCGCTGGCGCAGCGCGGCGTCACCCGGGTGATGGCCGAGGGCGGCGCCGGCCTGGCCGCGGCCCTGCTGCGCGGCGGCCTGGTCGACCGCATCGCCTGGTTCCACGCGCCGGGCATCATGGGCGGGGACGGGCTGCCGGCGGTGCAGCCCTTGCCGCTGGCCGCGCTTTCCGCCATGCCCAGATACCGCCGTGTCGCCAGCCGGGCGGTAGGGGCCGACTGGTTCACGGAGCTGGTCCGCGAGGAGAGCGAGGAAGCATGTTCACCGGGATCGTGACCGACCTCGGCACGGTGCGGGAGGTCCAGCCGATCGGCGGGGGCAACGACATGCGCCTCGTCATCGGCACCTCGCCGGCCTTCCTGGCGCAGCCGGCGCCGGCCGCCATCGGCGCCTCCATCTGCTGCTCGGGCGTCTGCCTGACCGCGGTGCAGCTCGGCGGCGACTGGTTTGCCGCCGACGCCTCGGCCGAGACGCTGTCGAAGACCACGCTGGGCGGGCTGCGGGCGGGCAGCCGGATCAATCTCGAGCGGAGCCTGCGGCTCGGCGACGAGCTGGGCGGGCATCTCGTCTCCGGCCATGTCGACGGCGTCGCCGAGGTGCTCTCGGCCGATCCGGAGAACGCCTCGGTGCGCTGGCGCTTCCGCCTGCCGCCGGGCCTCGCCCGCTTCGTCGCCGAGAAGGGGTCGGTCGCCATCGACGGCGTCTCGCTGACGGTCAATGCAGTTGACGGCGACGTGTTCGGCGTCAACATCATCCCGCACACCGCCGCCGTGACGACCTTCGGGACGCTGCAGCCGGGCGGCCGGGTCAATATCGAGATCGACACCCTGGCGCGCTACGTCGCCCGGCTGGTGTCGGCACATCAGGGCGCGCCCGGGACCGTCATGCCTGGGGCCGCCCTTCCGGGGATCCGCGCATGACTGCCGCCGCCGCGCCGCACCGCGTCAATTTCGCCGAGTTCATCAGCCCGACCGAGGAGCTGATCGAGGAGGCGCGCCGCGGCCGGATGTTCATCCTGGTCGATGACGAGGACCGCGAGAACGAGGGCGATCTCGTCATCCCGGCGCAATTCGCGACCCCCGACGCCATCAACTTCATGGCCAAGCACGCCCGCGGCCTGATCTGCCTGGCGATGACGCGGCACCGGGTGGAGCAGCTCGGCCTGCCGCTCATGGCCGCCGCCAACGGCACCCGGCACAGCACCGCCTTCACCGTCTCGATCGAGGCGAAGGAGGGCGTCACCACCGGCATCTCGGCCGCCGACCGGGCGCATACCGTCGCCACCGCCATCAACCCCGAGCTCGGCCGCGAGCACATCGTCACCCCCGGCCATGTCTTCCCGCTGCTGGCGCGCGACGGCGGCACGCTGGTCCGCGCCGGCCATACCGAGGCCTCGGTCGACATCGCCCGGCTCGCCGGCCTCAACCCCTCGGGCGTGATCTGCGAGATCATGAACGAGGACGGCACCATGGCGCGGATGCCGGACCTCGTCGCCTTCGCCCAGCATCACGGGCTGAAGCTCGGCACCATCGCCGACCTCATCGCGCACCGGCGCCGCACCGAGCGGCTGGTGCGGCGGGTGACCGAGGGGCAGATCGAGCACCAGGTCGGCGGCGACTGGCGCCTCGTCGTCTTCACCAACACGCTCGAATACGGCGAGCACCTGGCGCTGGTGAAGGGCGACGTCGCCGCCCCTGGCCCGGTGCATGTGCGCATGCACGCCGCCAACCTGCTGCACGACATCGTCGCCGGCATCGGCACCGCCGACCTGCACGACGCCATGCGCATAATCGACGCGGCGGGGCGCGGCGTCGTCGTCATCATCCGCGACTGGCGCCCCAACAACATGAGCGAGCAGATTCGGCTCAGCAAGAACCGCCGGGTGACGCCGCCCGAGATCCGCGACTATGGCATCGGCGCCCAGATTCTGACGGATCTCGGCGTCAGGGACATGGTGCGGCTGTCCAACAACCCCCGGCCCATCGTCGGCCTCGAGGGGTATGGGCTGCGGGTGGTGGAGACCCGGCCGCTGACCCGCAGGAAGGACACCGAATGAGCACCATCGACGCGCCGCAGCGCGTGGCGCAGCCCTTGCCGGGGCCGGCGCCGCGGCTGCTGGTGATCCAGGCGCCCTATTACGAGCAGGTGGTCGGCGGCATGCGCCGCGGCGCCGAGCGCGTCTTCGACGAGGCCGGCGCGACGCATGAGGTGGTCGATGTCGCCGGCGGCTACGAGCTGCCGGCGGCGCTGCGCATGGCCCTGTCGCAGACCGGCGCGGGGTATGACGGCTACCTGCTGCTCGGCTGCGTGGTGCGCGGCGAGACCGACCACTACACCTTCATCTGCGACGCCATCTGCCACGGCGTGATGCAGATCGCGGCGGAGACGGGGGCGGCGATCGGCTTCGGCCTGCTCACCGTCGATACCCTGCCGCAGGCCGTGGCGCGCGCCGGCGACGATCGCCACAACAAGGGGGCCGAGGCGGCGCATGCGCTGCTCGGCCAGGTGGCGCTGCGCCGCCGCTGGAGCCTCTGATGCCGGGACCGAAGTCGGCGACCGGCGAGCTCGACCGGCTGCGCGCCGAATTCGAGGCCGAGCAGGCCGCGGCGCCGGCGGAGAACGCGCCGCCCGCCGCGGCGCCAGCGGCCGGCGGCGCGGGCCGAGGCAAGGGTGCCGCGCCGAAGGCCGCCGCCCGGGGCCGCGGCCGGCCGCGCACCGGCGCCCGCCTCGCCGCGGTGCAGGCGCTGTTCCAGAGCGAGCAGACCGGCGAGCCGGCCGAGGCCGTGATCAGCCAGTTCCGCCGGCACCGCCTTGGCACCCAGCCCGGCGAGGGCGGCTTCGAGGAGGGGCGGGTGCCGGATGCCGACGCGCCGCTCTTCGCCGAGATCGTCATGCGCGTCGCCCGCGATCCCGAGGCGCTGGACCAGGAGCTGGCCCGCCACCTCGCGCGCGACTGGCCGCTGGCCCGGCTCGACCCGGTGCTGCGGGCGCTGCTGCGCGCCGCCTGCGGCGAGCTGCGCGGCACCAGCGAGCCGCCGGCGCGGGTGGTGATCAACGAGTATCTCGACGTCGCGCACGGCTTCTTCGGCGCCGAGGAGGCGCGCTTCGCCAATGGCGTGCTGGACGCCATGGCTCGCTCGCTGCGGGCCGAGGAGTTCGCCGGTCAGCCGCGCCGCCGCGGTGGCTGAGGCGCCGCTGCCGGGCGAGTTCGCGCTCATCGGCCGGCATTTCCGCCGCCTCGCCGGGCCCGGTGCGCTCGACCTGCAGGACGATGCCGCGGTGCTGGCGCCGCCCGCCGGGCGGGAGCTGGTGCTGGCCGCCGATGCCATGGTGGCGGGCGTGCATTTCCTGCCCGACGACCCGCCGGAGGAGGTCGGCCGCAAGCTGCTGCGGGTGAACCTCTCCGACCTCGCCGCCATGGGGGCGGCGCCGCTCGGCTACCTGATGACCACCGCCCTGCCGAAGGACCTGCCGCCGGACTGGCTCGGCCGCTTCGTCGACGGGCTGGCGGTGGACCAGGCGGAATACGGCCTGGCCGTGCTCGGCGGCGACACGGTCTCGACGCCGGGGCCGGCGGCGCTCTCGCTCACTATCCTCGGCCATGTCGCGCCCGGCGCGGCGCTGCGGCGGGCCGGGGCGCGACCGGGCGACGAACTCTGGGTCTCCGGGACCATCGGCGACGGCGCGCTCGGGCTGCGGGTGCTGCAGGGGCGGCTCGCCGGCGATGCGGCGGGGCATCTTGCCCGCCGCTACCGGCTGCCGCAGCCGCGGCTGGCGCTGGGGCAGGGGCTGGCCGGGCTGGCGCGGGCGGCGATGGATGTCTCGGACGGGCTGGTCCAGGATTGCGGCCATCTCTGCCGCGCCGGCGGCTGCGGCGCTGGGATCGAGGCGGCGGCGCTGCCGCTCTCGCCGGCGGCGCGGGCGGCGCTCGCGGCCGATCCGGGGCTGCTCGCCACCCTGCTCGGCGGCGGCGACGATTACGAGCTGCTCTTCGCCGCGCCGCCCGGGGCCGAGGCCGAGATCCGGGCCCGCGCCGCCGCGGCCGGCACGCCGGTCACCCGCATCGGGCGCTTCACCGCCGGCCCGGCCCGGGTCCGCGTGCTGGACGCCGCCGGCGCCGAGCTGGCACTGCCCCAGGCCGGCTGGAGCCATTTCTGAAAAAGGACCTGGCGCCTCTCTCCTCAGGAGCGACTCCCGGAGCCCCGCGGCGGCGCGCGGCGACGTCGTGGGGAACTACCGGAGCGTCCCCGGCCCCGGTGTCTGCTGCGCGCTGTTCGGCAGGGTGCCCGCGCCCGGCCCGAAGCTGCCGATATTCCCGAACAGCGCCTGCAGCAGGGTGCGGTCATTGCCGGGGACGGGCGTCTCGCGCGAGACCATCTCGACCCGCCGGCCCTGATCCTCGCCGATCCGCTTCACCTCCTGCACCACGTTCTGGTTGTCGAAGGTGATGGCGACCGTCTCCTGGTCCGACACCGCCAGGGCGCGGCCGGGGCGCTGCCGGGTCTTGCTGCTGATGTAGTACCAGATGTTGTCGCTGAAGGTGCCGGTCTGGGTCGGCGAGCCGAGCAGCGCCTGCACGTCCTGCTTGGTCTGCACGCCCGGCACGATCTCGCTCAACTGGTCCTGCGGCACGCGGTGGCCGCGCTGGACGATCGGCGCTTCGAAGAAGCTGCAGCCGGCCATCGGCAGGGGCAGGGCGGCGAGCAGGGCGAGGGCCATGGCGCGGCCGGGCAGGCGGGACCTGCGGCGCGGCAGCGCGTTGACCGGGCGGGAATGGCGATCCATGTCTGCGGCCGAATGCCACCTCGCCGCGCCAGGGTCAACCGGATCGCGGCCCGCAGCCTGAAGGACCCCGCCGCGATGGGCCTCTCCGCCCTGTTCCGCCGCAAGCCACATGAACGGGCAGGCTTCGAACTCTATGGCGCCGCCGTGGCGGCGGCGCGCACCCCCTTCTTCTTCGACCGGCTCGGCGTGCCGGATTCCCTCGACGGCCGCTTCGACCTGGTCGGGCTGCATGCGGCGTTGCTGATCCACCGGCTGAGGCGGGACCCGGATGTGCGCGGCGCGGCGCTGGCCCAGGCGGTGTTCGACGCCATGTTCGCGGATATGGACCTCAACCTGCGGGAGATGGGAGTCGGGGACCTCTCCGTCGGCAAGCGAGTCCGGCGCATGTGGGAGGCCTTCCACGGCCGGGCCCAGGCCTATGAGGCGGCACTGGACGCGGCCGATGCCGAGGCCCTCGCCGCGGCGCTGCAGCGCAATGTGTGGCGCGGGGAGGGTGAGGTGCCGGAGGCGGCGCGGCGCCTGGCCGCGCATGCCGCCGAGACGGCCGGGGCGCTGGCGGCGCAGCCCCTGGCGCCGCTGCTCCGCGGCGAGGTCCGCTTCCCCGCGCCGCGGGAGGCCGCCGATGCCGCCTGATGCGACAGGGCCGGGCCAGGCCGGGCCAGGCGGGGCCGAGTTCTCCCGCCCGCTGCCGCTCGGCCTGGTCGGCCCCGAGGGCCGGAGCGAGACGCTGACCGCCAGCCCGGCCGAGCGCCAGGCGCTGGCGCGGCGCTTCGGCATCCTCGGCATCGACGCGCTGGAGGTGCGCTTCCGGCTGGAGCCCGAGGCGGACGGGGCGATTCGCGCCGCCGGCCATCTCGAGGCGTCGCTGGTGCAGGAATGCGTGGTGACGCTCGAGCCGGTGCCGCAGCGCGTGGTCGACGAGTTCGTCCTGCGGCTGCTGCCCGCCGGCCGCGCCGCCGCGTACGGGCCGGAGGATCTCGACGAGATCGAGACCGAGCAGGACGTGGCGGATCTCGGCGAGGTGGCGGCGGAGCAGCTCGCCCTGGCGATCGACCCGTATCCGCGGGCGCCGGGCGCCGAGCTGCCGGCCGAGTTGCAATCGGAGGCCGAGGGCGCCTTCGCGGCCCTCGCCGCCCTGCGCCGGCGCCAAACGCAGTGACCACCGCACGGAACCCCGCCTGGCGGCAACTGTTCCGGTTGGTCGAGGCCGGGCGCGAAGCTTGCGTCAGGGGGGGCAGGGTGCTACAGCCGCGCGCTCCCGCAGAATCCTGCTGTACGTGTTGAAGAAAGGCTCGGCGCCATGGCCGTTCCGAAGAAGAAGGTTTCGCCCTCCCGCCGCGGCATGCGTCGGAGTCACGAGGCGCTATCTACCCAGGCGCGGCATGAATGCGCGAATTGCGGCGAGCTGAAGCGCCCGCACCATGTCTGCGGCTCCTGCGGCCATTACGATGGCCGTGAGGTCATCGCCGCCGACGCCGTGAAGGGCGTGGTCCGCACCTGAGCCGCCGCGACCGGCCGGCAAGGAAACGCAGATCGTGTCGAAGCCCTTCTCCCTGGCCATCGACGCCATGGGAGGTGACAACGCACCCGACATCGTGCTGGACGGGCTGGAGCTCGCCGCCGAGCGGCATCCCGAGGCCCGGTTCCTCCTGGTCGGGGACGAGACCCGCATCGGCAGCATGCTGGCGCGCCGTCCGAAGGCGGCGAAGCTCTGCATGCTGCGCCATGCCCCGGACATGATCTCCGCGGAGATGAAGCCGACCGCGGCGCTGCGCCAGGGGCGCCAGAGCTCCATGCGCGTCGCCATCGACAGCGTCGCCGCCGGCGAGGCGGCCGGCGTCGTCTCGGCCGGCAATACCGGCGCGCTGATGGCGCTGGCGAAGATCGTCATCAAGACCCTGCCGGAGATCGACCGGCCGGCGCTCGCCGCCATCATGCCCTCGGCGCGCGGCGACGTGGTGATGCTCGATCTCGGCGCCAACGTGCAGTGCGACACGCGCAACCTGGTCGAGTTCGCGGTGATGGGCGAGACCTTCGCGCGCGCCGTGCTCGGCCTCTCGGCGCCGAGCTACGGGCTGCTGAATGTCGGCTCCGAGGAATTGAAGGGCGACGAGCGGGTGCGCGCGGCGGCCGATGTGCTGAAGGAGAGCCACATCGGCCCGACCTTCCACGGCTTCGTCGAGGGGCACGACATCACCGCCGGCACGGTCGATGTGATCGTGACCGATGGCTTCACCGGCAACATCGCGCTGAAGACCGGCGAGGGCGCGCTTAAGCTGATGCGCGACCTGCTGCGGCAGGTTTTCACCAGCAGCGTCCCGGCCAGGCTGGGTTACCTCCTGGCCCGGCCCGCGCTCGATCGCCTGCGCGAGTGGATGGATCCGCGCCGCTACAACGGCGCCATCCTGCTCGGCCTCAACGGCGTGGTGGTGAAGAGCCATGGCGGCACCGACGCGCTCGGCTTCGCGCATGCGGTCGATGTCGCGATGGACATGGTGACGCACCACTTCAACGACCGCATCCGGGAGGGACTCTCCCGGCTTTCCATGCCCGCGGCGGAGCCGCTCGCCTCCGCACGGCCTTGAGGATCTGACCTGCCATGGTGACCCGCGCCATCATCGTCGGCTGTGGCGGCTACCTGCCGCAGCGGGTCGTCGCCAATGACGCGCTCGGCGAGGCCTTCGGCATCGAGACCTCGGATGCCTGGATCACCGAGCGCACCGGCATCCGCCAGCGCCATGTCGCGGCGCCGGAGGAGACCGCCTCCTCCATGGGCCTCGCCGCGGCGCGGCAGGCGCTGGAGCGCGCCGGCATCGACGGCACGGCGGTCGATTGCGTCATCGTCGCCACCGCGACGCCGGACAGCGCCTTCCCCGCTACCGCCGTCCGCATCCAGGCGGGACTCGGCTCGCAGCAGGGCTTCGCCTTCGACGTCTCGGCCGCCTGCACCGGCTTCGTCTACGCGCTCGGCCTCGCGGATTCCCTGATCCGCACCGGCCAGGTGCGCTGCGCCGTGGTGGTCGGGACGGAGGTCTTCTCCCGCATCCTCGACTGGACCGATCGCGGCACCTGCGTGCTCTTCGGCGACGGCGCCGGCGCGGTGGTGCTGGTCGCCGGCGAGGGGCGGGGTGATGCGACCGATCGCGGCATCCTCTCCACCCATCTGCATTCCGATGGCCGCTACGGCGACATCCTGCTGGTCGATGGCGGCCCCGGCTCGAACGGCGAATGCGGCAAGCTGCGCATGGCGGGCAAGGAGGTGTTCCGGCACGCCGTCTCCAAGCTCGCCTCGGTGGTGGACGAGGCGCTGGCGGCGAATGGCCTGGCGCAGTCCGACGTGCGCTGGCTGATCCCGCACCAGGCGAATCTCCGTATCATCGACGCCATGGGCAAGAAGCTCGGCCTGCCGAAGGAGCGGGTGATCGTGACCGTCGACCGGCACGCCAACACCTCGGCCGCCTCCATCCCGCTGGCCTTGGCCGAAGCGGCGGGCAAGGGGCTGATCGAGCGCGGCGACCTCATGGTGCTCGAGGGCATCGGCGGCGGGCTCACCTGGGGCGCCGCCCTGGCGCGCTTCTGAGCCGGCGCCGGCGCCGCCCGGCTCGGGCAGGAGGCGACCGCAACCGCGAAGCCACGCCGCGCCGCCTTCGATGCGCTGGCGGCAAGCTTCGCTTGACCACCGCTGTCGATGCAGGTTTCCTAGGCGGCACAAGGGCTTGCGGGAACCAGTTGTGGCATGAACACGCTCACGCGTGCGAGCCTCGCCGAGGCGATCTACAGCCAGGTCGGATTGTCACGGAACGAATCCGCCGCCCTGCTCGAGGCGGTGCTCGAGCACATGGCCGCGGCGCTCGAGGCTGGGGAGGCGGTGAAGATCTCCGCCTTCGGCACCTTCATGGTGCGCCAGAAGGGCCAGCGGGTCGGCCGCAACCCGAAGACCGGCGTCGAGGTGCCGATCCTGCCGCGGAAGGTGCTCTCCTTCCGGCCATCGCAGGTGCTGAAGGCCCGGATCAACGGCCAGCCGCTGCCGAGCGGGACCGAGGACGCGTGAGGGCGGGCCGGGCAGAGACCATGGGTAACGCCATGGGGGCTGGATGAGCGAGGACCCGACCGAGTCGGGCCGGCTGCGCGCCCGCAAGGCGCCGACCGCCTTCCGCACGATCTCCGAGGTCGCCGACGACCTGCACATCCCGCAGCATGTCCTCCGCTTCTGGGAGACGAAATTCCCCCAGCTCAAGCCGCTGAAGCGCGGCGGCGGGCGGCGCTACTACCGGCCGGAGGACATCGCCCTGCTGCGGCGCGTCTCCGACCTGCTCTACACCCAGGGCTATACGATCAAGGGCGTGCAGCGACTGCTGCGCGAGGGCGGGCTGGCCGAAGGCGAGGCCGAGGCGCCGCAGCCCGAGCTCGAGGCGCCGCCGGGCAGCCTGCGGGCGGTGCTGGAGGAGCTCGAGGAGTTGGCCGAGGAGCTGCACGCCATCGCGGGCCGTTGAGCCGGCCCGCCGCCCCAGGCCGGCCGCGCCCGGATGTTCGGGGCGCGGCAACTGCTCTACAAGCACTGTCCTGCAGGCTGGGGCGCGGCATCCGCGCCCCGGCGCCGCCGGCATCGTCGCGACGCCGCGATCTGCGCGAACACGCAACATGCGTCGCGCGTTGCCCGGGCACCGGGATGCCGCCAGCCAGGAGGAAAGGTGCCGATGTCCGCCAAGCCGATCGCCGACCAGCCCGCGGAGCAGGACCGCCCGAGCCGCAGCGAAGCCGAATCCGCGGTCCGCACCCTGCTGCGCTGGGCCGGCGACGATCCGTCGCGCGAGGGGCTGCTCGACACGCCGGCCCGCGTCGTCCGCTCCTACGAGGAGTTCTTCGCCGGCTACGAGATCGACCCTGTGGCGCTGCTGGAGCGGACCTTCGCCGAGACCGAGGGCTATGACGAGATCGTCCTGCTGAAGGACATCCGGCTCGAGAGCTATTGCGAGCACCACATGGTGCCGATCATCGGCATCGCGCATGTCGCCTATCTCCCGGCCAACCGGGTGGTCGGCATCAGCAAGCTTGCCCGGGTGGTGCATGCCTATGCCAAGCGGCTGCAGATCCAGGAGAAGCTGACGGCGCAGATCGCCAATACGATCGAGGCGGTGCTGCAGCCGCGCGGCGTCGCGGTGATCATCGAGAGCGAGCACCAGTGCATGACCACCCGCGGCGTGCACCAGCACGGCGCCAGCATGGTGACCAGCCGGATGCTCGGCGCCTTCCGCGACGATCCGAACACGCGGCGCGAGCTCATGGCCCTCATCCGCTCGCGCGCCTGACCATCCCCCCCTGGCCTGGCTTGGCCATCCCGGGCCCGGGATGGCATCGTGCCGCATCAGGCAGGGGGCATGAGCGATGCAGATCGACGATCCGGCGGTGCTCGCCGAGGTGCGCGCCGTCTTCGATCGCTATGAGAGCGCGATCGCCGGCAACGACGCCGGCGTGCTCGACGACAGCTTCTGGGCCGATCCGCGCACCGTCCGCTTCGGCACCACCGAGATCCTCTACGGCATCGAGGCGATCCGCGCCTTCCGGGCGAGCGTCGCGCGCTATGCGCCGCGCGCGACCCGGCGCGTCCACATCACCGGCTTCGGGCGGGACTTCGCCTGCACGCATCTGGAATACCAGCGCACCGACAGCGGCCTGATCGGCCGCGAGACCAAGATCATGGCGCGGCTGCCGGGGCTTGGCTGGAAGGTCGTCTCGGCGCATGTCTCGCTCCTCGCCGGCAGCGATCCCGGGCGCGTGGCGCGGGAGCCCGGCCCCGGCGCGGCGAGCCGTAGCGAGAAGGAGCGGAGCATGTCAGGCAGGATCGAGGCGCGGCTCAAGGAGCTCGGCATCACGCTGCCCGCGCCGGCGGCGCCCGTCGCCAACTACATCCCCTTCAACCGCATCGGCAATCTCGTCGTCGTCTCCGGCCAGATCCCGCTGCGCGACGGCAAGATCGCCTATACCGGCAAGCTCGGCGCCGGCGTCTCGGTCGAGCAGGGCCAGGCGGCGGCGCGGCTCTGCTTCATCAACCTCGTGGCGCAGGTGAAGGCCGCCTGCGAGGGCGACCTGGACCGGGTGCGCCGCGTGGTGCGGCTCGGCGGCTTCATCGCCGCGCCGGGCGAGTTCACCCAGCATGCCGTGGTGATGAACGGCGCCTCCGACCTCGCCGTCGAGGTCTTCGGCGAGGCCGGGCGGCATGCCCGCAGCACCATCGGCGTGCCCTCCCTGCCGGGCGATGCGGCGGTGGAGGTCGAGGGGATGTTTGAGATGGATTGATGCCCCTGAACCTCAGCAGGGTCAGGGAGCCCTCAAGCGCCGGGCGCCAACCGCCGGTTCGCTTGGCTTCGCCGCGCCGCACCGTCAGGCTCGCCTCGCAGTGCGACCGGCGGGCCCCGTTCGGGGCCTCGGACCGGTGAGGCGACCGGCCCGTTGGCAAATGGGACGGTACCGCCTGAACAGGCCGGCGTCGCCGCTCAGGCTGCCAGCTCGGCCAGCACCTGCGCCAGCACGCCTGCGCCCTTGGCCAGCTGCGCCGGCGAGGAATACTCCGCCGGGTTGTGGCTGATCCCCTTGCGGCTGGGGACGAAGATCATGCCGCTCGGGCAGAGCGGCACCATGAACTGCGCGTCGTGGAAGGCGCCGGAGGGCATGCGCTTCGCCCTCAGCCCCTGCGCCGCCGCGGCGCGGGCCACCGCCTCCACCACCGCCGGCGCGAACTCCACCGGCAGGGCGTGGAAGCGTTCCGTCACCGCCACGGCGCAATGCCGCACCGCCCCGCGGATCGTCGCCTCGATGGCGTCGCCGCGCCCGGTCAGCACGGCGGCGTCGGGATGGCGGAAGTCGATGGTGAAGCGCACCGTCTCGGCGACGCTGTTCGAGCTGTTCGGCGCCACCTCGATGCGGGCGACGGTGAAGCGCAGCACGTCGCTCGGATCCTCCATCAGCCGGTTCAGGGCGGTGATGGCGCGGACCATGTCCTGCACCGCGTCGCGCCGGGTGGAGAGGGGGGCGGTGCCGGCATGCGCGCTCTCGCCCGTCAGCTCGACCAGGAACCAGCGGCTGCCCTGGATGCCGGTGACGATGCCGATATCGAGCCCCTCCGCCTCCAGCACCGGCCCCTGCTCGATATGCGCCTCGACATAGGCATGCGGGCGCACCCCCTCGACCACGCCGAGGGGGCGGCGCGGGATGTCCGCCTCCAGCGCGAGCTGCTCGCGCAGCGCATCGCCGAAGCGGATGCCCTCGCCATCCGTCACCGCATCCCAGGCATCGGGCGGGCGATGGCCGGCATAGGCCATGCTGCCCATGCAGCCCGGGGCGAAGCGGCCGCCCTCCTCGTTGGTCCAGGCGACGATCTCGATCGGGTGGCGGGTGGCGATCCCGGCCTCGCGCAGCGCCTGCACCGCCTCGAGCGCGGCGATCACGCCCCAGATGCCGTCGAACCGGCCGCCGGCCGGCTGGCTGTCCATATGGCTGCCGCTGACGACCGGCGGCAGGCCAAGCTCCGTCCCTTCATGCCGCAGGAAGAGGTTGCCGAGCGCATCGACCGAGGGTTTGAGGCCGATCGCCTCGCCCCAGCCGATCAGCAGCCGCCGCGCCTCGCGGTCCAGCGGGCAGAGGCAGGGGCGGTTCACGCCCGGGGCGCCATCCGCCCCGGCGATGGCGCCGAGCCGCGCCATGGCCATCAGCCGGTCCCATTGCCGCCGCTCGCTCACCGCCGCCACGGCATTCGGCGCCACCGTCCCGCTCATCCCCGCCTCGTCCTGCTCGCCCCTCCCGCTACAGCGCGGCGGCCGCGTTGGCGTCAAGCGGCCTTGGCGCGGCGCGGGCGGCCCGCGCATCATCGCCGGCGCCCGGGCCGCGGATGGCACGGGGAAGCCCCGGGAGCGGCGCCATGGCGCATGACAGCTATCTCAGCACCCATATCCTCGACACCGCCCGCGGCCGCCCCGGCGCCGGCGTGACGGTGGAGCTCTGGCGGCTCGATCCGGAGCCGGCGCATCTCGTCACCACCACCACGGACCGGGACGGCCGCGCCGCCGAGCCGCTGCTGCCGGAGGCGGGCTTCGTCCCCGGCCGCTACGAGCTGCGCTTCCATATCGGCGCCTATTTCGCGGCGGCCGGGCTGGCGGCCGACCCGCCCTATCTCGACGTGGTGCCGGTGCGGGTGACGCTCGCGGCAGGGCAGGGGCACTACCACGTGCCGCTGCTCTGCGCCCCCTGGAGCTACACTACCTATCGCGGCTCCTGAGCCGGCCGCGCCGGCAACCGCTGCCGCCTGTCCGCGTCTTGGCCGCCAAGGACGGAGGGCGAGAGCGATGGCGCGCATCCTGGTGCTGTATTATTCCATGTACGGCCATGTCGAGACCATGGCCGGGGCGGTGGCAGAGGGCGCGCGCGGCGCCGGCGCCGAGGTCAGCATCAAGCGTGTGGCGGAGCTGATGCCGCGCGAGGTCGCCGAGAAGGCGCATGCCAAGCTCGACCAGCCGGCGCCCGAGGCCGATCCGCAGGAGCTCGACCAGTACGACGCCATCATCATCGGCTGCCCGACGCGCTACGGCCGCATGGCGGCGCAGATGGCGCAGTTCTGGGACCAGACCGGCGGGCTCTGGGCGCGCGGGGCGCTGATCGGCAAGGTCGGCAGCGCCTTCAGCTCCACCGCCAGCCAGCATGGTGGGCAGGAGACGACGCTGATGGCCATGCACACCATGATGTTCCACCACGGCATGGTGCTGGTCGGCCTGCCCTACAGCGCGGCCGGCCTCACCCGGCTCGACGAGGTGAGCGGCGGCTCGCCCTATGGCGCCACCACCATCGCCGGCGGTAAGGGCGAGCGGCAGCCGAGCGCGAACGAGCTCGACCTCGCCCGCTTCCAGGGGCGGCACGTGGCCGAGGTGACGCGGAAGCTCTTCGGCTGAGGCGGCATCGGTGGCGGCGCCCGCACGGCGCGGGGGGCCGCCCCGCATCCAGGCCGGGGCTCGGGCGGTGAAACGCGCTTGCAAATCCGGGCCGGAGGGGGCATCTCCCCCGCGATAGCACTCCGACGAGTCTGACCGTTCGGCGGGCGGCACGAGGGAACGCCTCGAGGCCGGGCCCGCTTTCGCCTATGGAGGCCCAAGTGGCGCGCACCCCGCTCGACAAGATCCGCAACATCGGCATCACGGCGCATATCGACGCCGGCAAGACGACGACGACCGAGCGGATCCTGTACTACACCGGCAAATCGCACCGCATCGGTGAGGTGCATGACGGCAACACCACCACCGATTACATGGCGCAGGAGCGCGAGCGGGGGATCACCATCACCTCGGCCGCCGTCACCGCCGTGTGGAACGACCACCGCATCAACATCATCGACACGCCCGGCCACATCGATTTCAACATCGAGGTGAACCGCTCGCTGCGCGTGCTCGACGGCGCGGTCTTCATCATCGAGGGCGTGGCCGGCGTGCAGCCGCAGTCCGAGACCAACTGGCGCCTGGCGGACCGCTACAACGTCCCGCGCCTCATCTACATCAACAAGCTCGACCGCACCGGCGCCGACTTCTACCGCGCCGCCGAGACGCTGACCGAGAAGCTCGGCATCAACTGGGTGGCGCTGCAGCTGCCGATCGGCGTCGAGGACACGCTGAAGGGCGTGATCGACCTGGTCGAGATGAAGGCGATCATCTGGGAGGGCGACGAGCTTGGCGCCGCCTATCACGACGCGCCGATCCCGGACGACCTGAAGGACAAGGCCGCCGAGTACCGCGAGAAGCTGCTCGAGACCGTCGTCACCGCCGATGACGAGGCGATGGAGAAGTACCTCGAGGATGGCGACCTGCCGGTCCCGCTGCTGAAGCGCGCCATCAAGAAGGGCACCATCTCCGGCGAGTTCCGCCCGGTGGTCTGCGGCTCCTCCTTCAAGAACAAGGGCGTGCAGCCGCTGCTCGACGCCGTCATCGACTACCTGCCGAGCCCGGTGGATGTCGAGGGCATCAAGGTCGCCCCCGAGGAGGGCGAGGACGAGGAAACCGAGCGCCGGGTCATCCCGGCGACCGAGGACGGGCCCTTCGCCGGCCTCGCCTTCAAGATCATCAACGACAAGTACGGCAACCTCACCTTCGTCCGCGTCTATCGCGGCGTGCTGCGCTCCGGCGACACGGTGCTGAACACCACCAAGGAGGGCAAGGAGCGCGTCGGCCGCATGTTCCAGATGCACGCCGACAAGCGCGAGGAGATCAAGGAGGTCTTCGCCGGCGACATCGCCGCCTTCGTCGGGCTGAAGGACACCGGCACGGGCGACACGCTGGCCTCGCCGGAGGATCCGGTGGTGCTCGAGCGCATGGCCTTCCCGGTCCCGGTCATCGACATCTCCGTCGAGCCGAAGACCAAGGAGGGCATCGAGAAGATGACCCTCGGCCTGCAGAAGCTGGCCGGCGAGGATCCCTCGCTGCGCCTGCGCACGGATCAGGAGACCGGCCAGACCATCCTCTCCGGCATGGGCGAGCTGCATCTCGAGATCATCATCGACCGCCTGCGCCGCGAATACGGCGTCGACGCCAATATCGGCGCGCCGCAGGTGGCCTATCGCGAGACGATCACCAAGTCCCATACCGAGACCTACACCCACAAGAAGCAGTCGGGCGGCTCGGGCCAGTACGCCGAGGTGAAGATCACCTTCGAGCCGCTGGAGCGGAACGCGGGCATCGAGTTCGTCAACGCGGTCGTCGGCGGCTCCGTGCCGAAGGAGTACATCCCGGCGGTCGACAAGGGCATCAAGGTGCAGGCCGAGACGGGCGTGCTGGCCGGCTTCCCGACGGTGGACTTCAAGTACTCCCTGGTGGACGGCAAGTACCACGACGTCGACTCTTCGGCGCTGGCCTTCGAGATCGCCGCCAAGGCCTGCTTCCGCGAGGGCATGAAGAAGGCCGGCCCGGTGATCCTGGAGCCGATCATGGATGTCGAGATCACCACGCCGCAGGACCATGTCGGCGACGTGGTCGGCGACCTGAACCGCCGCCGCGGCGTGATCCAGAGCCAGGACATGGCCGGCACCTCGGTCATCGTCCGGGCGCATGTGCCGCTGAAGGAGATGTTCGGCTACATCTCCAACCTGCGGGGCATGACCAAGGGCCGCGCCTCCTTCTCGATGCAGTTCCACCACTACGATCCGGTGCCGCGCAACATCGCGGACGAGATCATGACGAAGTCGGCCTGACCGCCGGCTTCCCTGCCTAGCTTCGGCAGCGGCGCGGGGGGCATCCCCCGCGCCGTTTGCCATTCCGGGCTCCCGAGAGCTAATCCCCCGCCATGGTCGACTTCTCCGCGCTCCGCATCCTGGTCCTCGGCGACGTCATGCTCGACCGCTTCCTCTACGGGGCGGTGGAGCGCATCTCGCCCGAGGCGCCGGTGCCGGTGGTGCGGCTTGGCCGGACGCTCGCCATGCCGGGCGGCGCCGGCAACGTGGCGCGCAACATCTCCGCCCTCGGCGGCCAGGCGGTGCTGGTCGGGCTGGTCGGCCGCGACGCCGCGGCGGCGGAATTCCGCTCCCTCCTCGCCGCCGATCCGCGCCTGGTCGATGCCCTGGTCGAGGGCGAGGGGCGGCCAACCATCTGCAAGATGCGCGTCATCGCCGGCAACCAGCAGGTGGTGCGGCTGGATGACGAGGTCTCGGCCCCCGCCGATGCCGCCGAGCAGGCCGCGCTGACCGGCGTGGTCGAGGCGGCGCTGCCGGGCTGCCAGGCGCTCATCCTCTCCGACTACGCCAAGGGCGTGCTCGCCCCCGCCGTCATCGCCGCCGCCATCGCCGCGGCGAAGCGGCAGGGCATCCCGGTGCTGGCCGATCCGAAGAGCGAGGATTTCGCGCTCTATCGCGGCGCCGACTGCCTGACGCCGAATGCCCGCGAGCTCGGCCGCGCCGCCCGCCTGCCGGTCGGTACCGAGGCGGAGGTCGCGGCGGCGGCGCGGAAGGTGATGGCGGCGGCCGGCCTGCCGGCGCTGCTCTGCACCCGGGCCGAGAAGGGCATGACCCTGGTGCGGGCCGATGGCGCGGTGGAGAGCGTGCCGGCCGAGGCGCGCGAGGTCTTCGACGTCTCCGGCGCCGGCGACACCGTCATCGCCACCCTGGCCCTGGCGCATGCCGCCGGCCGCTCGCTCGGCGAGGCGATGCGGCTCGCCAATGCCGCGGCGGGCATCGTCGTCGGCAAGCTCGGCACGGCGACGGTCTCGGCCGACGAGCTGGCGCATGCGCTGCGCGCTGGCGGCGGCGCGCCCGATCCGGTGGCGCTGCTCGACCATGCGGCGGCGCTGCGGCAGGTGCGCGACTGGCAGGCGCACGGCTTGCGCGTCGGCTTCGCCAATGGCTGCTTCGACATCCTGCATGCCGGGCATGTGGCGCTGCTCGGCGCGGCGCGGCGCCGTTGCGACCGGCTGGTGGTCGCGCTCAACACCGATGCCAGCACCGCCCGGCTGAAGGGACCGACGCGGCCGGTCAACCCGCTGGCCGACCGCGCCGCGGTGATCGCCGCGCTCGCCGCCGTGGATGCGGTCGTCGCCTTCGAGGAGGACACGCCGCTCGAGCTGATCCGGCTGCTGCGGCCGGAGGTGCTGATCAAGGGCGCCGACTACCGCATCGACCAGGTGGTGGGCGCCGATCTGGTGCAGGCGGCGGGCGGCGAGGTGGCGCTGATCGAGTTGCTCCCCGGCCGCTCCACCACCGGCCTCGTCACCCGCCTCGGCGGCAAGCCTGGACCATGATCCGTTCGCTTTGGTTCACGGATCATGGTCCAGGTCTTTGTTTGATCGCTTGATCCACGCTTTTCGGTGTTTCCACCTCAAGCGGTCACGCTCTAGCGCTTGAGGAAATGCGTGCCGAGGATCTCGAGCACCGTCACGCCGTCCGCCAAGCGCCGGCCGAGGTAGCGGATCTTCGCCACGCCGCGATCCGGCTTGCTGCGCGAGGGGATGACCGCCTCCACCTGCGCGGTGAGTGCGATCTCGTCGCCCGGCCGCACCGGCGCCGGCCAGCGCACCACCTGCTCGGTGCCGCCGAGCGAGACGTCCTTCACCCAGCCGGTGCGGATGATGTGGCCGAAGGCCGCCGCCTGGGTGTGCAGCCCGCTGGCGATGAGGCCGCCGAAGGGCCCGGCCTTCGCCGCCGCCTCGTCCACATGGAAGGGCTGCGGGTCGTAGCGGCGCGCGAAGTCGAGGATCTCGTCGAGCTCCATGCGGAAGCTGCCGAAATCGAAGCTCTGCCCGACGGCGAGCTCGTCGAGGCTGCGGAGCGGCGTGACCATGCGGCGCCTCAGACGAGGGACTGCATGTCGCCGTCGACGGCCAGGGCCTGGCCGCTGACGGTCGCGCCATAGGGGCTGCAGAGGTACAGCGCCATGTTGGCGATGTCCTGCGGCGTCACGTAGCAGCGCAGCGAGACCGGCTGCAGCGCCTTCGCCTCCTGCTCGGCGAAGCTGCGGCCGTTGGCCTGCGCCTTGGCCTCGATGACGCGGCGGATGCGGTCGCCCGCGACCAGGCCGGGCAGGATGGCGTTCACCCGGATGCGGTGCCGGCCGAGCTCGATGGCGAGCGACTTGGTGAAGCCGACCACGCCCCACTTCGCCGCCGCATAGGGGCTGCGCAGCGGGAAGCCGAAGCGCCCGGCGGCGGAGGAGAGGTTGACGATGGAGCCGCCGCCCGCCTCGCGCAGCGCCGGCACGGCGCGGCGGGCGCAGTGGAACATCGCCTCGAGGTCGATCTTCAGGGTGCGCGACAAGGCCTCCGGCATCACCTCCTCGATCGGCGCGGTCGGCCCGGCGATGCCGGCATTGTTCACCAGCACGTCGAGCCCGCCGAGCCGGCGGATCGCCTCGTCGACGAAAGTCTCGCAACCCTCGACCGTCTCCATATCGGCCGTCATGGCGGGATGCGGGCAGGCGGCGAGCGCCTCGGCATCGACGTCGCAGAGGAACACCTTCGCGCCGCAGGCGGCGAAGCCATCCGCCATGGCGCGGCCGATGCCGCCCGCGCCGGCGGTGATCGCCACCCGTAACCCTCCGAGCTGCACCGTCAGCGGCCGCGTATTGCCCAGCATGCGCTCACCCTCCCCCCGAGTCTTGCGATGGTAGGCGGCGGCGGGCCGGGCGCAAGCGCGACTTCGGCCTGCCGCCGTGCTACCGGGAGAGGCAGGGGTCCTGGGGAAAGGTCCGGAATGACCGGCATCGAGATCGTCCTGCTCGTCCTGCTGCTGCTGGCGGTCGCCACCGCCGCCCGCGGCATCCGCACCGTGCCGCAGGGCGAGGTCTGGACGGTCGAGCGCTTCGGCGCCTTCACCCGCCTGCTGCAGCCGGGGCTGAACCTCATCATCCCCTTCGTCGATGCCGTCGGCCGGCGGATGAACGTGCAGGAGGTGGTGCTCGACATCCCCGAGCAGTCCGTCATCACCCGCGACAACGCCTCGGTCGCGGTGGACGGCATCGTCTATTACCGCGTCATGGAACCGGCCAAGGCGGCCTATGCGGTGCAGAACCTGCAGCAGGCGCTGACCGCGCTCGCCATGACCAACATCCGCAGCGTCATCGGCGAGATGGACCTGGACGCGACGCTGAGCGGGCGGGAGCGCATCAACTCCTCCCTGCTCACCATCCTCGACGGCGCCACCGATCCCTGGGGCGTCAAGGTCAGCCGCGTCGAGCTGCGCAAGGTCGAGCCGCCGGAGAATCTGGTGCGCGCCATGAACCTGCAGATGACCGCCGAACGCGAGCGCCGCGCCACGGTCGTCCGCGCCGAGGGCGAGAAGGCGGCGCTGATCCTCGCCGCCGAGGGCAGGCGCGAGGCGGCGATGCGCGATGCCGAGGCGCGCGAGCGGCTGGCGCAGGCGGAGGCCGAGGCGACGCGCATGGTCAGCGAGGCCGCGACCGGCGCCGGCGAGCAGGCGCTGCGCTACTTCATCGCCGATCGCTACGTGAAGGCCTTCGAGGCGCTCGGCACCAACCCGGCCCACAAGCTGGTGGTGGTGCCAATGGAGGCGGCGGCGCTCGCCGGCGGCGTCGCCCAGGCGCTGGAGCTGCTGCGCCCCGCGCCACCGACTGCCACCACCACGCCCGCTCCCGGGGCCGGAGGCAATCCGTGGAACCAGGGCTGATCTGGATCCTCGGCGGGCTGCTGCTGCTCGCCGCCGAGCTGGTGCTGCCCGGCATCTACCTGCTCTGGACCGGGCTCGCCGCGATCGGCACCGGCATCGTGGTGCTGACCGTGCTGCCGCCCTTCGAGGGCGTCGTCGCCACCTTCCTCGCCTGCCTCGCCGGCAGCATCGGCTGCGCCCTCTGGCTGAAGCGGCGGCGCCCGCCGCAGCGGGTGAACAGCCCTGCGGCCGGGCTGGTCGGGCGGCACGGCATGCTGCTGCCGATGGAGGGCGCCACGCTCCGGGTGCGGATCGGCGACAGCGAATGGCCAGCCCGGCTTCCGCGCGACCTGCAGGTGCCCGAGGCGCCGCAGCGCGTGCGGGTGGAGGCGGTGGAGGGCGTCACGCTGATCGTGCGGCCGATTCCCTGAAGCAGCCACGCCCGCCCAGGTGCCCCACCCAGGCGCCTCAGCGCTGCGTCGCCTCGCGCCGCGTCAGCACGCCGTCATTGTTGCTGTCATGCGCGCGGAACCACTGCTCGGAGAAGGGCTTCAGCTCCTCCGGCGTGACCTTGCCGTCGCGGTTGGCATCCGCGGCGCGGAACAGCGCCAGCGCCTCGGCGCGGGTCAGCACCTCGCCCTGCTCGATGCTGCCGCTCTGGTCGCGGTCGGCGAGATCGAAGCGGCGGCGCAGCCAGGTCCAGACCTCGTCATGCGACACGCCGCGCGCCGGGTCGCGGATCACCTCCGAGGGGTCGCCGCCGAACATGCCGCCGGGGCTGTCCGGACCGCCCCAGGGCGACCAGCCGGGCGTGCCGCCCTGGGCAGCGGCCAGGGCGGGCCAGGCAAGAAGCAGGCCGAGGGCGGGGAGGAGAGGGCGTGACATGCGGCGCATCCTGCATGGCGAAGCGAATGGGAAGCGCCGCCCCAAGGGACGAGGCCGGGGGCGGTGCCGCCCTGTCGTTAGATCCCTTTTCGGCACGAGGGAAATCGGTGACCCGAGCGCCTTCCCATCGGGCTCAGGGCCGCGTCCTCCGCGGATGCGCCGGAGAGATGTCGACGGGGCCACTGCGGTTGGCCGCCTGCTCGGCGAGATCGCCCGGCTGCGGCTCGCCCGGCGGCGCCGGCGAGTCGATAGTGCCGGTGGCGGGGGCATCGGCCTCCGCATCCTGTCCGGCCTCCGTTGGCGCCGGGCCGCGCCCGGCCTTGCCCGAATCCTTGCCGCTCATCGGTCCTCCCCTTCCATCGGGGAAGGGCGAACGCCGGGCCACCCGCGGGGTTGCCCGGCCTTCCGGGGCGGCCCTCATGCCACCCGGCATGAGGGCCTTCGGGATCAACCGCCGATCACCATCGCGGTGAAGGGCGAGACATAGGCCTGCAGCGTCACCAGCAACCCGACGAGACAGGCGAGGGCGATGCTGTGGAAGAAGACGTAGCGCAGGATCTCGCCCTCATGCCCGAACCAGTTGGTCGCGGTCGAGGCGACGACGATGCTCTGCGCGTCGATCATCTTGCCCATGACGCCGCCCGAGGAATTGGCGGCGGCCATCAGCACCGGCGACAGGCCGATCTGCTGCGCGGTGATCTTCTGCAGCCCCCCGAACAGCACGTTGGAGGCGGTGTCGGAGCCGGTCAGCGCCACGCCGAGCCAGCCGAGCAGCGTGCCGAAGAAGGGGTAGAACACGCCCGTCGCGGCGAAGGCGAGGCCCATGGTGGCATCCAGCCCGGAATAGCGCGTCAGGTAGCCAAGGCCGAGCATCGCCGCGATGGTCAGCAACGAGTAGCGCACCACCCAGAGCGTCCGCCCGTATTCGCGGAGCAGCGCCAGCGGGCCGAAGCCCATGGCGAAGCCGCCGAGCACCGCCGCCAGCAGGATGCCGGTGCCGGTCATGGAGAGGATGTTGAAGGCGAAGACCGCGGCCTCCGGCGTCGGCGCGGCGACCACCGGCGGCACCTTGATGACGGCGCGATGCAGCCCCTCAATCGGCACCGAGAGGTTGTAGACGCCGTTCAGCATCGCCTTCACCCCGCCGAGCCCCCAGAGGAAGACGAAGACGGTGAGGATCAGCCAGGGCATCCAGGCGAGCAGCGTGTTGCCCTGGAAGGTCACCGCCGCCGCGCCGCCGGCGCCGCCCGCGGGCGAGCGGCCGGTGCCGCGCGCCGTCAGCTCCTCGACCGCCGCGGCGCGGCCGCCGAGCTTGGTGCTGGTCCAGATCTCGCGCGGCTGCCAGACGCGCAGGAACAGGGTGAGGCAGGCGAGCGAAACCAGGGCCGCGATGACGTCGACCAGATAGGGGCCCATGTAGTTCGAGACGATGAATTGCGGCACGGCGAAGGAGACGCCGGTCACCAGGATGGCGGGCCAGATCTGCAGCATCCCGCGGAAGCCGGCGAAGGCCCAGATCAGCCAGAAGGGCACCAGCAGCGAGAAGAAGGGAAGCTGCCGGCCGATCATCGCCGAGAGGTCCATCAGGTCGAGCCCGGTCACGCCGGCCAGCGCGATCACCGGCGTCCCCAGCGCGCCATAGGCGACGGGCGCGGTATTGGCGATAAGCGAGAGGCCGGAGGCGGCGAGCGGCGAGAAGCCGAGGCCGATCAGCACCGCGCCGGTCACCGCGACCGGCGTGCCGAAGCCGGCCGCGCCCTCGAAGAAGGCGCCGAAGGCGAAGGCGATCAACAGCAGCTGCAGCCGCCGGTCCGGGGTGACGGCGGCGATGGTGTCCTGCAGCCGCGCGAAGGAGCCGTTCGCCACGGTGAGGCGGTAGAGGAAGATGATGTTCAGCACGATCCAGCCGATCGGGAACAGGCCGGAGGCGATGCCGAGTCCGGCCGCCTTGGCGGCTATCGCCGTCGGCATGCCGAAGACGATGATCGCCACCACCAGCGCCACCACCAGCGCGGCGATGGCGGCGATATGCGCCGCGATATGCAGGAAGGCGAGGGCGATCAGCATCGTCGCCACCGGCAGCGCGGCGACGAGGGCGGAGAGCAGGATCGATCCGAGCGGATCGTAGAGCTGGTTCCAGGTGTCCATGGGCGGGTGCTGCGCCTCCTTGCGCTTGCGGCGGGCCGGTTGCGGTCCGGGACCGGTCTGCCGCCGGAAGGTGCCGCCGGCTGGGCGGGCGCATCCCGGCATCGCCACGGTCCCGGATGGCCGGCTGCGGCAGCCTTGGCGATCGGGCAGGCCGCCGCAGCCGGTGCCGCGACCAGGCGGGGCCGCGGCGATACGAGCGAGTCCCGGGGCTGGCCGGGCATCGTTCGGGGCGTGCTACATGAGATTCGATGAACGCGCGACATGGCCATGCGCCATGGCCGACCGCCCGGCTGCGGCAAGGCCTTGAACCGGCCGCGGAGGCGGGCAACATCTGGCGCATGGAAACGCACCGGCGCCCCGGATCGCCTTACCGGGACCCGACTCCACCCGTCCTCGACATGACGCCGGAGGGCGAGTTCCGCGACCCGCTGCCGCCGCCGCGCAGCATGCTCGACCGCGTCCTCGCCCGCCTCGGCGGGCTGGCGCTGCTGCTGACGCTCGCCGTCGGCGGGTTGCTGCTGGTTGCGGTCGCCATCTTCTTCATCGGCCTGCTGCTGCCGGTCGCGGTCGGTGCCGGGCTGGTGGCCTTCATCTCGCTCTGGTGGCGCATGCGCCGGGCGCAGCGCGACGGCACGGCGCCGCCGATCCGCTTCGTCGTCATGCGCCGCTGATCCTGCCGCTCGCCCCGGGGCGGCCGCGCGCCGGCCACCGGGGTCCTTCCGTCCGGCCGGCGGAGGTGCCGCCTGCCCCAGCCTTTCGAAATCGATCCGAGGCGCCTGTATGACGTCGGCCGCGACGGCAGGCCGCGCACGGATGAGGCGCAGCCGCCGGCCTGGCTGGATGCGCGGCACCGGCGGCTGCTCGGCTGGGCGGCGCTCGGCAGCCTGCTGGTCGGCGGCCTCGCCGCGCTGACGGTCCTCGCCTTCGCCTTCAATGCCCGGCTGCTGGCGGCGGGCCTCGCCCTGGCGACTCTGGCGGTGACGCCGATCCTCGGCGTGGGGCCGGTGCTCGACTGGTGGCGGCACCGCCGGCCGCATCGTCGCCGGCACCACCGCCGGCCGGAGAGCTTCCCCCGGGACTAGACTTCCCCACGACGTCGCTGCGCGCCGCCGTGGGGCCCCGTGAAGCGCACGGGAACCTGGACGAGTCCCAGCCTGTCGCGGCGAAGCCGCGGCAGGGCAACGGGAGGCCGCCGTTGCGGCGAGCGTGCTCAGGAGTGCGATCGTTCCGCGAGGCCGAAGGCTTCGGCCAGCAGACGGTAGCTTCGCCGCCGCGCCTCGGGGTCGTGGCAGGGGGTGAGTACTGCCACCTCCGCCGCGCCATGCGACGCGGCGAGCGCTTCCAGCCTTGCCTTCACCTGCTCCGGCGCGCCGACGATGGCGCGTGGCCGCAGCCGGTCGAGATGCGCCCGCTCGGCGGCGGAGAAGGGATAGGCCTCAGCCTCCTCGACGCTCGGCAGGGGCGGGAAGCGGCCCTGGTCGCGGAACAGCCGCCAGAGCTCGCGCGACCTGTAGAGCCGCCAGGCCTCGGCCTCGGTCTCGGCCGTCAGGGCGAAGACGCCGAGCGCGGCATGCGGCGCGGCGAGGCGGCCGGGCTGGCCGGGATGCGGCCGGAAGCCCTCGCGGTAGAGCGCCATGACCTGCTCCGATCCCTGCTCGCCAATGAAATGCGCGAAGCAGTAGGGTAGGCCGAAATAGGCGGCGACCTGGGCGCCGTAATCGCTGCTGCCGAGGATCCACACCTCCGGCCGGGTCGGCCCCTGCGGGTTGGCGACGACCTCGCGGAACGGGTGCCCCTCCGGCAGCCCGTCGCCGAGCCAGCCGAGCAGGTCCATCACCTGGTTCGGGAAGCGCTCGGCCGCCTCGCGGGCCTGCGGGTTGAGGGCGAAGGCGGTGCGCCCGTCGCTGCCCGGCGCCCGGCCGAGGCCGAGATCTATCCGCCCCGGGGCGATGGCCTCGGCGACCTTGAACTGCTCCGCTACCTTCAGTGCCGCGTAATGCGGCAGCATCACCCCGGCGGTGCCGACGCGGATCCGCCGCGTGGTGGCGGCGATGGCCGAGACCAGCATCTCCGGCGCCGCCCCGGCATGGGCGCCGCTGTTGTGGTGCTCGGCCAGCCAGTAGCGGGCATAGCCGAGCCCGTCCGCCATCCGCGCCAGGGCAAGGGTCTCGCGGATCGCCTCGTCGGCGCCGCGGCCAGAGGCGATGGTCGACTGGTCGAGGATGGCGAGGCGGAGGGTCATGCCGCGAGGCTAGACCGGATCGCCGCCGCGCGTGAGGGGCGCCGACCGGTTTGATATTGCATCGAAACCGTTGCCGGGCTAGAATGCCTGGTCACGGCCGTCCTGCGCCCGCACGTCGCCGGGCCCGCCCAACGCATCCCGCGACGCCCGTTGCCCTGCCGCGGCTTTGCCGCGGCAGGCTGTGACGCAACTCGGACCCGAGGCGAAACCGGGGTTCCGATGGCGGCGGGAAGCGACGCCGTGGGGGGATTCAATAGGCTACCCGCCCGAAGATCGCGGTCAGCAACGCGAAGAGCGCGCCGCCGACGAGGAAGCCGACCAGGGTGCCGTTCATTCGGACATATTGCAGGTCGCGGCCGACGCGCAGCTCGATCTTCTCCGTCACCTGCGCGGTGTCCCAGCCGGCGACGACCTTGGCGATGAAATCGGCGAGCTGGGCGCGCGCGGCCGGCATCAGCCGCACCAGCACCCGCTGCACCGCCAGCGTCAGCCGCTCGCGCGCCGCCGGATCCTCGGCGAGCAGGGTGCCGGCATTGCTGAAGGCGCCCTCCAGCAGCGCCACGGTGCGGCCCTCGGGATTGGCGGCATCGGCGGCCAGCGCCGAGCGCAGCCGGGCCCAGACATCGCCGAGCCAGGCGGCGACGGTCGGATGCGCCACGGCCTTGCGCATGGCGCGGCCGAGGGCGGCGGCGCGCTCCGGATCGGTCTCCAGCCGGTCGACCTCGGTGCGGATCCAGAGCTCGAAGGCCTTGCGGAGGTCGCTGTCGGCGGCCTCCATGCGCGCCAGCTCGGCGGTGACCGCGGCCAGCGCCCGGCGGGCGACCGTCGCGCCGAGCGCCCAGCCGACCAGGCGGCCGCCCTCCTCCCGCACCTTGCTCTCGATGGCGGTGCGGAGCTGGTCCTCCTTCTCGACCAGCAGGCGGCGCAGCTCGGTGATCGCCAGGTCGAAGACCTCCTGGTGCCGGCCGCCCTCGACCAGGCTGCGCAGGGCGCGGACGACGATGCGCGAGCCGGCCGGGCCGCTGGCCAGGCGCGGCAGCAGCCGGCCGAGCAGCCGCCGGGCGCGTCCGTCCTCGAGGCTTG
This sequence comes from Roseicella sp. DB1501, assembly GCF_013112485.1. GTDB lineage: Bacteria > Pseudomonadota > Alphaproteobacteria > Acetobacterales > Acetobacteraceae > Paracraurococcus. Next base: position 356,458 of record NZ_JABFHG010000005.1, on the reverse strand, counting down.
CCAGCAGGCGGGGGAGGGAGGCGGCGATCGCCTCCGCCGCCGGCCGCGCCGTGGCCGGATCGGCCATGAAGCTGCGCAGGATGCCGGCGAGGTCGAGCCGGCCGAGCAGCCGCGCCACCTCGGCCTCGGTGAAGACATGGTTGGCGACGAAGCGGCCGAGCCCCTGACCGAGCCGCTCCTTCTGGCGCGGGATGATGGCGGTGTGCGGGATGGGCAGGCCGAGCGGGCGGCGGAACAGCGCCGTCACCGCGAACCAGTCGGCGAGGCCGCCGACCACGCCGGCCTTGGCGGCGGCCTGCAGCAGCTCGGTCCAGTAGCTGGGCGGCAGGCGGTAGGCGAGCAGCATCAGCCCGGCCATGCCGAGCAGCAGGCCGGTGGCGATGGCGCGATGGCGGGCGAGGGCCCGGCGCAGCGGCGCCTCCGGGTCCGGCAGCCTGGCGTGGCGCGTCGCGCCGGCGGGAGGGGGAAGCGAGGTCATCGCCGGCGCAGATGGGGAGGCGAGGGGGCGGCGGCGAGAGCCCGGCGCGAGGCCGGGCCGCGGCCGTCTCACCCTGCCTTCTTCGCCCGCTCGATCGCCTCGACGATCATGCGCTTCGCCTCGGCGGCATCGCCCCAGCCGGCGACCTTCACCCACTTGCCCGGCTCAAGATCCTTGTAGTGCTCGAAGAAGTGCTGAATCTGATCGAGGGTGATCGCCGGCAGGTCGGAGTAGTTGTGCACCTTCTCGTAGCGCCGGGTCAGCTTCGGCACCGGCACGGCGATGATCTTCTCGTCGCCGCCGCCGTCATCCTCCATGCGCAGCACGCCGACCGGGCGCACCGCGATGACCGCGCCGGGCACGATCGGGCGGGTATTGGCGATCAGCACGTCGATCGGGTCGCCATCCTCGCTCAGCGTGTGCGGGACGAAGCCGTAATTCCCGGGATAGCGCATCGGCGTGTAGAGGAAGCGGTCGACGATCAGCGTGCCGGCCTCCTTGTCCATCTCGTACTTGATGGGCTCGCCCCCGATGGCGACCTCGACGATGACGTTGACGTCCTCGGGCGGGTTCTTGCCGATGGGGATGGCGTCGATACGCATGGGGTTCTCCGATGATGCGCCGTGCGGGCGCGGCACCAGCCGGGACGCCCATACTGCGCTGCAACATAATCACTGGACGGCTGATCCGAAACCCTGCCCCGGCGGCGCCGCCAGCGGGCGGGGCGCGGCCCGGGCCCTGGCACAACGGCGTTCCGCCTGCCGGCAGCGGCGCTCATGCCATGTTCCGAACGCCACGTCACGCATCGCCGCACCATCTCCCGGGTTTCAATTTATCGAATATTGATAACGCAGCAGGTGTGGCGGCCATCAGGGCGGCTCCAGCGCGCCGGGCACCCGGACCAGGCCGCCGGCGAAGCGGTGGAAGTCCTGCAATAGCCGCAGCAGGCCGCGCGGCGGCCGCCAGCGGGGATGCGCCAGCATGTAGCGCGCGGCGCGCAGGCAGACCGGCATGGTGATCTCGGCCAGCTCCGGATCCGGCAGGTATTGCGAGGGCGCCGGCAGGGCGCTGTGCAGCCGCAGCCGCCGGGCGAGGACGATGGCGGCGAGGCCGAGAACGCGCACCGCCCGGCGGAAGGCGCAGCAGATGCGCCAGGTGAGGGCGGCCAGCGCCGCCGGGCAATCCGCCGCCGCGACCGCCTGCAGCAGCCGGCCCCACAGCCCGGCATGCGCCCAGCGGCGATGGCAGCGCGAGACGGTGCCCGCCTTGCCGAAGCCCTCCGGCAGGGCCCGCCAGGGGGCGCGGCCGCCGCCCTCGCAATTGCTGCGCTTCAGGGTGACGGCGCGGAAGATGGCGTCCAGCCGGGCGCGCGGATCGGCGAGCGGCCGGCCGGCCCGGCCGGCGGCGCGCAGCCCGCAGCCGGTGGCGGCGAGATGCGGGGCGAGGGCCTCCCATTCCGCATCGGTGAGCGGCGCCCAGGGATGGGCGGGGGTGAGGCCGGTCAGCGGCTCGAGATAGAGGCGGCGGGCGAGGCCGTGCCGGGTCAGGAAATCCGGCGGCAGGATCTCGGGCGGGATGCGGCTGGCGGGGCGGCGGAAGAAGCGGGGTATGGGGGTCCTCCGCGACGCATCGGGAGGAGAATGAAGGCATGAAATAGGAAAAAAGTCAAGAGTGCGATCGGGCACGGACCCGAGCGTGAACGCGCTTCCGTGATCCCGTCCCGCCTGCCGGTCGATTAGCGTTTCTCGAGATGTCGAGATGCGTCACGGTCGCGGAGTGGGGTGGACAGCCGCGGGCGAGCATCGTCTTCGTCCACGGGCTGGGCGGCCATGCCTATGGCACCTGGCGGCGCGGGGAGGCGGACGGCACCCTCTGGCCGCTCTGGCTGGCCGAGGATGTCCCGGGGCTGAGCGTCCATACGCTGGCCTATGAGGCGCCGGCCACGAACTGGCTCGGCACCGCCATGGCGTTGCAGGACCGGGCGGTGAACCTGCTGGAAACGCTGCTCGGCACGCCCGGCCTTGCCACGGGGCCGGTGGTCTTCGTCTGCCACAGCCTCGGCGGGCTGCTGGTCAAGCAGATCCTGCTCGACCTCGACCGGCAGAAGGGGCAGCGGCCGGAGGCGGCGAGCCTGCTGGCACGGGTGGCGCGGGTGGTCTTCATCGCCACGCCGCATACCGGCTCCCGCCAGGGCAGCCTGCTCGACCGGCTGCGCTTCCTCGCCTGGCCGACGCCGATCGCCCGGGGGCTGGTGGCCAATGATCCGAGCCTGCGGGCCATCAACATCGCCTATCGGGGGCTGGCGCAGGCGCGGGGCGATCGGCTGCGGCATCTGATCTTCGTCGAGACCCGGGATACGGCGGCTGGCCGCATCGTGGACGAGGCCAGCAGCGATCCCGGCCTGCCCGGCCGGCCACCGATCCCGATCGACGCGGACCATATCGGCATCGCCAAGCCGGCGGATCGAAATGCGCTGCTCTATGCGCGCACGCGCGACTTCATCGCGGAACAGCCAGCGGGGGAGGGCCAGGGGACGGCGCTCTCCGTGCATGCGCTGCCGAGGCTGGACTTCGAGCAGCCCTGGAACCTCATCCCGAAGCTGATCCGCATCGGGTTGCTGCTGCTGCTGGCCGCGATCGGGTTCAAGGGCGTGCAGGCCCTCATCGCGCCACCTCCACCGGTGGATACAGGCCGGATCGAGCGGCAACTCGCGGAGCAGGGCGACCTCATCCGGCAGTTGCTGGCCAACCGCACGACGCCGCCCGCGCCCGGCGCCGAGCGTGCGGTGGGCGAGGCGGTGGCGGCGGCGGCCGAGGGCGCGGCGCGCGGCGATGCGCGCTTGCAGACGGCGCTCGACCTGCTGAAGGCGAACCGGGTGGCCGAGGCGGAAGCCCTGTTCCAGGCGGTCGCGACCGAGAAGGCGGAGCGCATCCGGCAGGACCGGAGGGATGCTGCGGCGGCCTTCCGCAATCTCGGCGCCATCGCCGGGCTCCGCGATCCGAAGCGGGCGCTGGAGGCTTACCGGCAAGCGGCCGAGCTCGATCCGGAGGATATCGAGAGCATCTACTGGACCGGCTGGCTGTCGCTGGAGCGGGGCGATCTGGGAGAGGCCGAGGCCCGCCTTCGGACGGTGCTGCGCCTTGCCGGTGCCAACGGTCAGGACTGGTACGAATATTGGGCGAGGCTGGGCCTCGGCGATGTGAAACGCGCGCGCGGCGACCTCTCCGCTGCCATGGGGGAATACCGACAGGCGGCTGTGATCGCCGAGCGTCTGGTACAGGCCGATCCCGGCAATGCCGGCTGGCAGCGCGACCTGTCGGTGTCACGGAACAAGATCGGCGATGTGCTGGTGGCGCAGGGCAACCTGCCGGCGGCGCTGCAAGCCTACCGCGACGGGCTGGCGATCGCCGAGCGTCTGGCGCAGGCCGATCCCGGCAATGCCGGCTGGCAGCGCGACCTGTCGGTGTCCTACGATCGGGTCGGCGATGTGCTGGTGGCGCAGGGCAACCTGACGGCGGCGCTGCAAGCCTACCGCGACGGACTGGCGATTCGGGAGCGTCTGGCGAAGGCCGATCCCGGCACTGCCGAGTGGCAGCGCGACCTGTCGGTGTCACGGAACAAGATCGGCGATGTGCTGGTGGCGCAGGGCAGCCTGCCGGCGGCGCTGCAAGCCTACCGCGACGGGCTGGCGATCGCCGAGCGTCTGGCGCGGGCCGATCCCGGCAATGCCGGCTGGCAGCGCGACCTGTCGGTGTCACGGAACAAGATCGGCGATGTGCTGGTGGCGCAGGGCAGCCTGCCGGCGGCGCTGCAAGCCTACCATGACAGTCTGGCGATTCGGGAGCGTCTGGCGAAGGCCGATCCCGGCACTGCCGAGTGGCAGCGCGACCTGTCGGTGTCACGGAACAAGATCGGCGATGTGCTGGTGGCGCAGGGCAGCCTGCCGGCGGCGCTGC
>NZ_JABFHG010000005.1:0-351925 GCF_013112485.1 Roseicella sp. DB1501 | reverse complement strand
CAAGCCTACCGCGACGGGCTGGCGATCCGGGAACGTCTGGCGAAGGCCGATCCCGGCAATGCCGGCTGGCAGCGCGACCTGTCGGTGTCACGGAACAAGATCGGCGATGTGCTGGTGGCGCAGGGCAACCTGCCGGCGGCGCTGCAAGCCTACCGCGACGGGCTGGCGATCGCCGAGCGTCTGGCGCAGGCCGATCCCGGCAATGCCGGCTGGCAGCGCGACCTGTCGGTGTCCTACGATCGGGTCGGCGATGTGCTGGTGGCGCAGGGCAACCTGCCGGCGGCGCTGCAGGCCTACCGCGACGGGCTGACGATCCGGGAACGTCTGGCGCAGGCCGATCCCGGCAATGCCGGCTGGCAGCGCGACCTGTCGGTGTCCTACGATCGGGTCGGCGATGTGCTGGTGGCGCAGGGCAACCTGACGGCGGCGCTGCAAGCCTACCGCGACGGGCTGGCGATCGCCGAGCGTCTGGCGCAGGCCGATCCCGGCAATGCCAAGTGGCAGCGCGACCTTGCCGTCTCCCATGCGAAGCTGGGACTCAGTTTGCGGCGCAGCGGCGATGTTACCGGCGCGCTGGCCGCCTTCCGGCATGGCCACAGCCTGCTGGCCGCGATCGTGCGGATCGCGCCCGACCATGCCGGATGGCGACGGGACCTCGCCTGGTTCGATGCGGCGATCGCCGCCCTCGCCGATGCGGCGCCGGATCGACCGGCCGCGCGCCGTCCCTGACGGGCGCCACGCCCGGTTCATTTGCCATGCCCGGATTGACGCGCCGGCCCATCCGCGATCCGCTACTGGCAAAAGCGGGAGGGAAACGCCATGCGCGCCGCGGTCTTTGAGGGCATCGGCCAGCCGCTCGCGCTGCGCGCGCAGCCCGAGCCGGTCGCCGGGCCGGGCGACCTGCTGCTGCAGGTCGCGCTCTGCGGCATCTGCGGCAGCGACCTGCATGCGAGCGAGGTGCCGGACTATCGCCTGCAGCCGGGCACCGTGCTCGGCCATGAATTCGCCGGCACCGTCCTTGCCTCGGGCGATCCCGGCTTCCGGCCCGGCGAGCGCGTCGCCTGCATCCCCTTCGCCCCCTGCGCGGAGTGCGAGCCGCTCGGCGAATGCGGAAAGGGGCTGGCCGCGACCTGCCCCGGCATCACCGGCCTCGGCTTCTCGCCGCTGGTGCCGGGCGGCTATGCCGAGCGGGTGCGCATCCGCGCCAGCCAGGCGCTGCGCCTGCCCGAGGGCATCGGCTTCGCCGAGGGCGCGCTGCTGGAGCCGCTGGCGGTCGGCGCGCATGCCGTCGCCATGTCGGCGATGCCGGCCGGCGCCCGGGTGCTGGTGACCGGGGCGGGGCCGATCGGCCTCGCCGTCGCGCTGCTGGCGCGGCTCGGCGGCGCCGGCGCGGTGGTGGTGAGCGAGCCCGGCGCGGCGCGGCGGGAGAGGGCGGCGCGGCTGGGCGCGACGGCGGTGCTCGACCCCGCCGCCGCGCCGCTGGCCGAGGCCTTCCGCGCGGTGGCGGGCGGGCCGCCCGACCTCATCTTCGAATGCGTCGGCATCCCCGGCATGCTGCAACGGATGATCGAGCTGGCGCCGCCGCGCGGCCGGATCACCGTGGTCGGCGTCTGCATGGAGGAGGACCGGCTGCGGCCGCGCATGGCGATCCGCAAGGAGCTGACCCTGCGCTTCGTCCTCGCCTATGACCGCGCCGATTTCGCCCGCGTGCTCGGCCATGTCGCGGCGGGGGAGATCCGCGCCGCGGATTTCGTCACCGATGTCATCGGGCTCGATGCGCTGCCCGGCGCCTTCGAGGCGCTGCGCCGGCCGGGGCAGCAGGTGAAGGTGCTGGTCGATCCGGGGAGATAATCCGGCACGGCAAAAGGGAGAGAAGGAAGGACATGCAGCGACGCAGCCTGCTGGGGGCGGGGCTCGGCGGCCTGGCCGCGGGGGCCGTGACGGCGCCGCGCCCGGCGCGGGCCGAGGCGATGCCGGGCGTCAGCGCCACCGAGATCCGCTTCGGCGGCACCACGGCGCTCTCCGGCCCTGTCTCGGCGCTCGGCGTGCAATGCCGCGCGGTGGAGGGCGTCTGCCGGATGGCGAACGCGCAGGGCGGCATCGCCGGCCGCGAGCTCACCTACATCCTCTACGACGACGGCTTCAGCCCGCCGAAGACGCTCGAGCAGGTGCGGCGGCTGGTGGAGCAGGACCGCGTCGCCTTCCTCTTCAACATGCTCGGCACGGCGCCGAACAATGCCGTCGTGCGCTACGTCAACCAGCGCAAGGTGCCGCACCTGTTCCTCTCCGTGAACGGCGACAAGTGGGGCGATTACGAGGCGCATCCCTGGACCATGGGCTTCGCCCCCTCGGCGCGGACCGAGGCGCAGGTCTTCGCCCGGCACGCGCTGGCGCAGAAGCCGGATGCGCGCTTCGCGCTGCTCTACCAGAACGACGATTTCGGTCGGGACTACATCACCGGCCTCCGGGACGTGCTCGGCGCGGACTACGATTCGCGCGTCCGCGCCGCCTCCTACGAAGTGACAGACCCGACGGTGGACAGCCAGCTCATCGCGCTGCAGGGCGCCGACGTGCTGGTCTCCGGCGTCACCGCGAAATTCGCCGCCATGGCGATCCGCCGCCTGCACGAGCTCGGCGCGCGGATGACCCACTACATCCCGAGCGGCGCCAGCTCGGTCGCCGGCGTCATCCAGCCGGCCGGGGCGGAGCGGGCCGTGGGCACCATCACCTCGGCCTATCTGAAGGATCCGAACGACCCCGCCTGGGCGGGCGATGCCGGCATGGACGGCTTCCGCGCCTTCATGGCGCAATACCTGCCGGATGCCGATATCGGCGATATCTACTACACCTATGGCTACACGGTGGGGCTGGCGCTGCTGCAGATCCTGCGGCAGTGCGAGGGCGAGTTCACGCGCGAGCGGATCATGCGGGAGGCGGCCAACCTGCGCGGGCTGGCGCTGCCGACGCTGTTGCCCGGCATCCTCGTCGATACGGGGCCGAAGGACTACCGGCCGCTGCAGCAGCTCCAGCTCGTGCGCTGGGACGGGCGGATGTGGGTGCGCTTCGGCGAGGTGATCGACGGCGCGAAGGCGTAGAGCGTGATCGCTTGAGGTGGACTCACCGAAAAGCGTGCATGGCGCGATCAAGCAACGGCCTGGGCCATGATCCGCGGACCTGTGTGAGCGGATCATGGTCCAGAGCCGATCGTCGGGCCGGCCGGCGCCCGGCCTTTCGGTTTGATCCTATTTTTATTGCAGATGGCCTGGCCGCATGGGCAAGCTGCCCGCAAGCGTCACAGCACGCGGGGAGGCAAACAGGCCATGGACCGACGCCATTTGATGGCTGGCGGAGCGTTTGGCGCGGCTGCGCTGGGCGCACCCAGCCTGGCATCCGCGCAACCGCGCCTCCGCTGGCGCTGCCCGGGCAGCTATCCGAAATCCGTGGACACGCAATGGGCCTGCCACGAGCTGTTCTGCCGCCGCGTCGGCGAGCTGACGGATGGCGCCTTCCAGCTCACCCCCTTCGGCCCGGGCGAGATCGTGCCGGGGCTGCAGGTGATGGATGCGATCGGCCAGGGTTCGGTCGAATGCGGCTTCACCCCGGCCACCTTCTACTACGGCAAGGACCCGACGCTCGCCTTCGGCACCGCCGTCCCCTTCGGGCTGAGCAGCCGGCAGACCTGGTCCTGGCTGTATGAGGGCGGCGGGCGCGAGATCATGCGCGACGTCTACCGCGACCAGGGCGTGCATGCGATCCCGGCGAACAACACCGGCGCGCAGATGGGCGGCTGGTTCCGCCGCGAGGTCCGCACGCCGGAGGACATGAAGGGCATCAAGATGCGGATCGCCGGCCTGGCGGGGCTGGTGATGGGCAAGCTCGGCGTCATCGCCCAGCAGCTCGCGCCCGGCGACATCTATCCGGCGCTGGAGCGCGGAGTCATCGACGCCGCCGAATACATCGGCCCCTATGATGACGAGAAGCTCGGCTTCAACCGCATCGCCAAGTACTACTACTATCCCGGCTGGTGGGAATGGGCGCCCTCCGCCGACATCATGGTCAATGCCAAGGCCTGGGACACGCTGCCGGCGCAGTACAAGCAGGTGATGGAGACGGCCGGCGCCGAGTGCTGGCACTGGTCCATGGCCCGCTTCGACGAGCTGGCGCCGCCGGCGATGCGCCGCCTCCTCGCCAGCGGGACGCAGCTCCGGCCCTATTCGCGGGAGATCATGGGCGCCGCCTACAAGGCCTCACAGGAGCTGTACGGCGAGCTCGGCGAGCAGAATCCACGCTTCCGCAAGGTGTGGGAGCACTGGAACCGCCACCGGGTCGAGCAGAGCCAGTGGTTCCGCGTCGCCGAGGATTCGATGGCGAATTTCGTCGCCGTGGCCTCGGTGCCGCGCTGAGGGCTGACGGGCCCGTGCCGCCCTGGGACGGGCCCGGATCGCCTCAGCAGGCGAGGTAGCCGCCATCCACGTGCAGCTCCGTGCCCGTCATGTAGGCGCTCTCGTCGGAGGCGAGGAAGAGGATGGCATAGGCGACCTCGTCCACCTCGCCGGTGCGGCGGAGCGGCACGTGGTTCAGCATCTTGGCGCGGAAGACCGGATCGGCGGTGGCGCCGCTGGTGCGCATCGGCGGCATCAGCCCGGGATGCACGCTGTTCACCCGAATGCCCGCCGCGCCCTCCTGCACGGCGATGGATTTCGTCAGCAGCCGCACCGCCGCCTTGGAGGCGTTGTAGGCGCAATGGATGCGCTGCTGCCCGACCACGCCGGAGATGGAAGACAGGTTGATGATGGAGCCGCCGCCGCCCTGGCGCATGGCGGCGACGCCGTGCTTCACGCCGAGGAAGACGCCGCGGGCATTCACCGCCATGATGCGGTCCCAGAGGGCGGTGTCGTAGAGGTTGTTGGTGTTGCTGCCGGAGATGCCGGCATTGTTCACCAGGATGTCGAGCCGCCCCCAGGCGCCGGTGACCTCGGCGACCGCGGCCTCCCACTGATCCTCCTCGGCGACGTCGAGGCGGAGGAAGCGGGTGGTGCCGCCCGCCTTCTCGATCTCGGCGACGACGGACTGGCCCTCGGCCTCGAGCATGTCGGCGACGGCGACCTTGGCGCCCTCCCGCGCCAGCAGCCTGGCCGTCGCCGCCCCCATGCCGGAGGCGGCGCCGGTGACGAGGGCGACCTTGTTGGCGACGCGCATGGCGTTTCTCTCCCCTGGATGTTTCGCTGCGGCGAGCCTCGCAAGGCCGCGGGCGCCCGGCAAGGCCGCCGCCCTGCTGCGATGCGTGGCCAGGATGCCACGGCACGGATGCCACGGCACCGATGCCACGTCTGGGCCGCGCCTGCCGCACCCCACGGCTTCGTGTGCCACGCCGGGTGGTGGAGCGGGGCAGGTCGTATACTATTCCGCACGATAGTTTTGCCGCGCCGCGCGAGGGGGAGAGCGACCATGGTGCATCATCGGCCAGGCCGGATCCGGTTCCGCATCAGCCTTGCCTCCAGCCTGGCCCGTGGGCGCGACGAGTCCTTCCTCACCGAGGCCGAGCTGCGGCCGCTGCGCCGGCCGAAGCCCGGCAGGCCGGCCGCCAGCATCACCCCGGCCGAGGAGGCGGCCAGCCATGCCGCCTGGGCGCGCGCCCGGCTGCACCAGAAATTCCGCGGCGCGGTGAGCTGGACCGAGGCGACCGGCCTCGGCCTCTACGGCGCCCTGCTGCTGATGCTGCTCGGCCGGCACGTGCCGGACGGGCCGGCGGATGGCGTGACGCCGCCGGGGGCCGGGCCCGTGCCGCTCGCCGGCCATGCCCCGATCGACCCGGCGGTGCATCTGGCCGCGGCCGAGGCGCCGGCCGGGGCGGGCGATGCGGCGGTAATCGCGGCCGTCGCCGGGGGCGGCGCGGGCGCGCTCGGCCTGCCGCCCGGCCTGCACGGCGCGAGCTCGCTCTTCGCCGCCACGCTGCAGCCGCTCGCCCCGGCGGCGGTGCAATTCGCCGCGGCGGAGGCGGCGGCCGGCGCCGGGCTGAAGGCGCTGCTCGGCGATGCCGGCGGGGCGGAGGCGGCGGCGCTCGACCTGCCGGCGGTGCAGCTGCCCGAGGCGGCGACCGCTGGCCAGCGCGCGACGACGGCCGCAGCGACGGCCAAGGAGGCCGCTGCCGCGACCACCGAGGCGAATCAGGCGGCGGCGCTGAGCACCAAGCTGGTGCAGGCGGATGCCAGCCAGAAGGCGGCCCAGGCTGCAACCGTGACGACGGCCGCGGCCGCCACGGCCAGCGCCAGCCCGAACGGCGCGGCGCAGGCGGTGACGGAGAGCGTGAGCAGTGACGCCACGACGGCCTCGCAGACGGTGTCGGGCGCGACGACGTCCGGCACGCTCGGCAAGGCCAGCGCGTGGGTCGCGAACACGCTGCCGGACAGCCATGCCTCGACCAGCCTGGCCGCGGTGACGAGCGACAGCGCGGCGACCACCGCCGCCGCGACCTCAGGCACGAGCGGCAACGCGACAGGCACGGCCAAGGCCAGCCAGGTCGGCACCGGGACGCAGACGGCATCGACCGATCAGGATACGGGCAGCGCGGCCGGCCGCACGAAGACGACCGCCACCAGCCTCGCCGATACGGCGACGGGCAAGCTCGCCGCACTGACCGGCGGCACGGCGAAGACCGCCGCGGATGCGGCGAGCAGCCTGGCCGGCGGCACGAGCGATACGGGCCATGCCTCGACCGGCACGACGACCACCGGCCCGGCGACCACCGGCACGTCGACGACCACCGGCACGTCGACGACCACGGCGAAGACCGCCGCGGATGCAGTGAGCGGCCAGACCGGCGGCACGGGCGATGCGAGCCATGCCGCGACCGGCAGCGCGGTCGCGACGGTGACGGGCACGGCGAGCGGCACGGCCGCGACGAAGACGGCCGGCACGATCGCGCATGGCGGCACCACCGCCTCCGATGCCGCCATCCATGCGGATGCGACGCTCGTCGGCGGTACGGCCATCGCCGGCGCGACGGAGGCCGCCGCGCATGGCAGCACGGCCACGACGGACCAGACCGCCACCACCACCACTGGCACCACCACTGGCACCGCCGCGACGACGACGGGCGGGACGGCGCATGCCGCGGGCACCACGGGCCTCGCCGGCGCCGTGACGGCGGCGACGGATGCGCTCGGCGGCGCGGCAACCTCCCTCGGCACCGGCCTGGCGGCGAGCGACGGCGCGGCGCATGCGACGAGCGGAACGACAGCCCAGGCTGCGACCGATGCGTCGGCGTCCCACGCCGCCACGGCATCGGGCGCGGCCGGCGCGCTCGGCACAGTGCTGGCAACGGTGACAGGCCAGAGCGGCACGGACCAGAGCGGCAACGGCGTTGCGCATGGTACGGATGCGGCGGCAGCGCAGGCCACGAGTGGCACCACCGGATCCGCGGCGTCTGCCTCGAATGCCGCCGCGGCATCGGGCGCGGCCGGCGCGCTCGGCACGGCGCTGGCGACGGCCACCGGACAGAGCGGCGACAGCGCGGCGCATGGCACGAACACCATCGCGGCGCAGGCCGCGAGCGGCACCACCGGATCCGCGGCGTCTGCCTCGCATGCCACCACGGCATCGGGTGCGGCCGATGCGCTCGGCACGGCGCTGGCGACGGTCACCGGGCAGGGCGGCAATAGCGCGGCGCATGGCGCGGACACCATCACGGCGCAGTCCGCGAGCGGCACCACCGCGACCGATGCGGCTGCCTCGCACGCCACACCGGCATCGGGTGCGGCCGATGCGCTCGGCACGGCGCTGGCGACGGCCACTGGACAGGGCGGCAATAGCGCGGCGCATGGCACGGACACCATCGCGGCACAGGCCGCGAGCGGCACCACCGCGACCGATGCGGCTGCCTCGCACGCCACCCCGGCATCGGGCGCGACCGACGCGCTCGGCACGGCGCTGGCGACGGCCACCGGACAGGGCGGCAACAGCGCGGCGCATGGCGCGGACACCATCGCGGCGCAGGCCGCGAGCGGCACCACCGGGTCCGCGGCGTCTGCCTCGCACGCCGCCCCGGCATCGGGCGCGGCTGGCGCGCCCGGCACGGCGCTGGCGACGGCCACTGGACAGAGCGGCGACAGCGTGGCGCATGGCACGGATACGACGATGGTGCAGGCCGCGAGCGGCAGCACCCAGCCTGCCGCGACCGACGCGCCCGCATCCCATAGCGCCGTGACCTCGAACACGGGTGCTCCGCTCGCCGCCGCCGCTGGCCAGGGCACCGACAGCGCCGCGCATGGCACGGGCACCGCCGCCGGGGATCAGCACGCGGCGGCCATCCCGACCACGGTCGCGCTGCATGACACCGCGGATGCCGTCGCGTTGACGACGCTCAGCTTCTCGAGCGACCTGAAGGCCGCGACCCTGCCCGGCGCCGATGCCGCCCATGCGGTCGTCACCTCGGCCAGCGCGGAGACGGCGCCGGTCCTGCTCGGCACATCGGCCGATCCGGCGCATCCCGCGCCGGATGCGGCCACCGCGCTCGCCGATCACGGCGCCGATGCGGCGGGCGACCTCGCGCATCTCGCCGCCCTCGCGCCCGCGCATCCGGCGCTGCACGATGTGCTCTTCGCCTGAGGCGGCGCCGCCTCAGCCGTAGCTGACCGGCGTCTCCGTGCCGCGGCTGAGCTCGCGCGGCACGGGCTGGCCGGTCGCGGCGAGGGCCAGCGCCTCGGCGATGCGGATGCCGTCGACCCCCGCCGAGAGGATGCCACCGGCATAGCCCGCGCCCTCGCCGGCGGGGAACAGGCCAGCGGTGTTCACGCTCTGCAGGTCGAGGCCGCGGCGGATGCGGATCGGGCTGCTGGTGCGGGTCTCGACGCCGGTCATCACCGCATCCGGCCGGGCGAAGCCGGGGATCTGCCGATCGAAGGCGGGCAGCGCCTCGCGGATCGCGGCGACAACGAAATCCGGCAGGCAGCGCGAGAGGTCGGTCGGCGTCACGCCGGGGCGGTAGCTCGGCAGGACATCGCCGAGCGTCGTGCTGGCGCGGCCGGCGAGGAGGTCGCCGACCAACTGCCCCGGCGCCCGGTAGTCGCCGCCGCCGGCCTCGTAGGCGAGGCTTTCCCAATGGCGCTGGAAGGCGACGCCGGCCAGCACCTCGCCCGGATAATCGGCCGGGTCGATGCCGACGACGAGGCCGGCATTGGCATTGAACTCGGCGCGGCTGTACTGGCTCATGCCGTTGGTGACGACGCGGCCCGGCTCGCTGGTGGCGGCGACCACGCGCCCGCCCGGGCACATGCAGAAGCTGTAGACGCTGCGGCCCTGGCTGCCATGGTGCACCAGCTTGTAGTCGGCGGCGCCGAGCAGCCGGTTGCCGGCATTCGGCCCGAAGCGGGCGCGGTCGATCAGGCCCTGCGGATGCTCGATGCGGACGCCGATGCTGAAGGGCTTCGCCTCCAGGAAGACGCCGCGCTCGCGCAGCATGGCGAAGCTGTCGCGGGCGCTGTGGCCGATGGCGAGCACGACATGCTCGGCGCGCAGCGTCTCGCCGCCCTCCAGCACCACGCCGCGCAGGCGCCGCTGCCCGGCCGCGTCGGGCGCGATCAGCAGGTCCACCACCTTGCTGCCGAAGCGGTACTCGCCGCCGAGGGCCTCGATCTCGGCGCGGATGCTCTCGACCATCGTCACCAGGCGGAAGGTGCCGATATGCGGCTTGGAGACGTAGAGAATTTCCTCCGGCGCGCCGGCCTTGACGAATTCCTGCAGCAGCTTGCGGCCGTAATGCCGCGGGTCCTTGATGCCGGAATAGAGCTTGCCGTCGGAGAAGGTGCCGGCGCCGCCCTCGCCGAACTGCACGTTGCTCTCCGGCGTCAGCACGCCGCGGCGCCAGAGCGCCCAGGTGTCCTTGGTCCGCTCCCGCACCGGCTTGCCGCGCTCGAGGATGATCGGCCGGAAGCCCATCTGCGCCAGCACGAGCGCCGCCATCAGCCCACAGGGGCCGGTGCCGATGACGATGGGGCGCGGCATCCCCCCGGACGCTTCCTCGGGCGCCCGGGCGACGAAGCGGTAGCGCGTGTCGGGCGCCGGGCCGAGCCGCGGGTCCCCGGCGAAGCGCCGCAGCAGGGCCGCCTCGTCCCGCACCGCCAGGTCGAGCGTATAGACCAGCATGATGGTGCGCGGGTTGCGCGCATCGTAGCCGCGGCGGACCACCTGCACCGCCTCGAGCGCCGCATCAGGGAGGCCGAGACGCTGCAGGATGGCGGCGCGGAGGGCCGCCTCGGGATGCGAGAGGGGCAGGCGGAGCTCGGTGAGGCGGATCATGCGGGTCCGATGGGGGGAGCCGGGAGGGGCCGGTGGGGGCAGGGTTCATAGAGCCGAACGCGGCGCGGCGGAAACGCCGATGGTCGGGGTCCGGCACGGAACGGGGCCCGCCGAAGGGGCGGGGATGGCCTGCCGCCGCGGGCTGCGGCAGGGTCGTGCCTGGAACGGCTGCTGGCCCATCGTGCCAGGGCGCGCCGCGCAGCGGGGCCACCAGGCCGGGAGGAAGGCGAGGATGGAACAGCGCAGGCTGGGGCAGGGCGGGTTCGAGGTCTCCGCGCTCGGCTACGGGGCGGGGGCGGTCGGCGGGCTGATGGTGCGCGGCAGCGCGGCGGAGCAGGAACGCTCGCTCGCCCGCGCCTTCGCGGCCGGCATCACCTATGTCGACACCGCCGCCCTCTATGGCGACGGCGAGTCCGAGCGCAATCTCGGCCGGGCGCTGAAGGCGCTCGGGGCGCGCCCGCTGCTCGGCACCAAGGTCCGGCTGCCGCCGGAGAGCCGTGGCGACATCGCCGGCGCCATCGCCCGCTCGCTGGAGGCGAGCCTCGCCCGGCTCGGCCATGACAGCGTCGATCTGCTCCAGCTGCACGACCCGATCGGGACGCCAGCGGGGCTCAGCCTGGCGCAGGTGATGGAGGAGGCGGTGCCGGCGCTGCGGCGGCTGCAGGCCGAGGGGAAATGCCGGCGGCTCGGCATCACCGCGCTCGGCGAGGCCGGGGCGCTGCGGGCGGTGCTGCAGAGCGGCGCCTTCGACACGGCGCAGATCCCCTGCAACCTACTGAATCCGAGCTGGCTGGCGCCGCGCCGGCCCGGCCTGCCGGGGCAGGACTTCACCGGGCTCGGCGCGGTGGCGGTGGGGGCCGGCATCGGGCTGATCGGCATCCGCATCCTGGCCGGCGGGGCGCTCTCGGGCGAGGAGGAACGGCATCCGGTGGCGATGCCCGAGGTGGCGCCGATCGCCTCCGGTCCCGACTACGCCGCGGATCTGGCGGCGGCGCGGCGGCTGCGGCCGCTGGTCGCGGAGGGCGTCGCCGGCTCGCTGGCCGAGCTGGCCATCCGCTACGCCGCCTTCCTGCCGGGGATGGGCTGCGCGCTCATCGGCACCGCCTCGCTGGAGCAGCTCGAGGCCGCGATCGCCGCGGTGGAGCGCGGCCCGCTGCCGCCGGAGGCGCTCGCCCGGATCGACGCCCTGCTGGCATGAGCGTCGCGGCGCGCGAGGCGGCGCCGGGCCCGGCGGCGGAGGTGGCGGGCGGGCTGCCGCTGCGCGGCATCGGCTATCTCTCGGTCACGGCCTTCGCCTGAGGGCTGAACTGGCCGGTGATGAAGCTGCTGATGCGGGACTGGCCGCCCTATGCCTTCCGCATCTTCGCCGGGCTCGGCGCCTTCCTGCTGCTCATGCTCATCGCCCGGGCGCAGCGCGACCGCCTCTGGCCGCGCCGCGACCAGTGGGGGCGGCTGGTCGTCTCGGCGGTGCTGAACGTCTCGGCCTGGAGCGTGGTGGCGCCGCTCTCGCTGTTCTGGCTGGATGCCGCCGAGGCGGCGATCATCGGCTACACCATGCCGGTCTGGGCAACGGTGCTGGCCTGGCCGGTGCTGGGCGAGCGGCCGACGGCGCCGCGCATCGCCGGGCTGGCGCTTGGGCTGGCGGGGGTGACGCTGCTGCTCGGCGGCACGCTGGCCGGGGCCGGGCTGGCGGCCTTCCAGGCGAAGCTGCCGGGGGCGGCGGCGATCCTTTGCACGGCGCTGATGTTCGCCGGCGGCGCGGTCTTTACCAAGCGCTGGCCGGTGCAGATGGCGCCGGTGCCGCTGGTCGCCTGGCAGGTCGTGATCGGCACCTCGCCGGCCTGGGCGATCGCGCTGGGCTTCGAGCATCTCGATCTCGGCCGCGTCACCTGGGTGGGCTGGGGCTGCCTGATCTATGTGGCGGTGGTGGCGCAATGCGTCGCCTATCTCGCCTGGTTCCGGGCGCTGCGGCTGCTGCCGGCGGGGACGGCGGCGATCGGCAGCCTGCTGGTGCCGGTGATCGGCGTGGTGTCGAGCGGGCTGCTGCTCGGCGAGCCGCTCGGGCTGCGGCATGCGGCGGCGCTGGTGCTGACGCTGGGCGGCGTGCTGCTGGCGGCGCGGAGATAGGGCGGCGAACCCCGCGGCGGGCGGCGCGTTGGCCCGCACCTGTCCGAGGCGGCGAGGAGACCCAGCCGATGGAACCGATGAAGCCGATGCAGCCCATGAAACCCATGGAGCCGATGACGCCCATGGATGCCGGCCCGCCCTGGTGGCCGCAGGAGCTCGGCCAGCCCGCGACCAGCGGCGGGCAGGACGACCTGCGCTACGCCGTCTTCCCCGAGGCGCGGCGCCTCGCGGTGCGGTGCGACGGCAAGGTCACGCTCTACGATACCGGCGAGCACCGCATCGGCGGCGTGCAGCAGCAGCAGGGCGGCTCGGCCTCGCTCGCCTTCAGCAGCCAGCAGGGCACGGTGCGGCTCGATGAGCTGAAGCAGGTCGGCTGACAGACCCCTGGAACGCGTGCCTCATCCACCGTCTCCCGTTGCCCTGCCGCGGCTCCGCCGCGGCAGGCTGTGACGGATCTTCGACCAGAGGCGAATCACGGGGCCCCCATGAAGCCGCGGAGCGGTTTCATGGGAAATACTTTGTGGGGAACATCAGCACTCCAGCACGATCTTCCCGAAATGCGCGTTGGACTTCATATGGGCCAGCGCCGCCGGCGCCTCGGCAAGCGGGAAGACGCGGTCGATCGGCAGGCGCAGCTTGCCCGCCTCCAGCGCCGGCCAGAGATCGGCGCGCATGCGGCGGTTGATCTCCCGCACCTCCTCGACGGAGCGGGTGCGGAAGGTGACGCCGACATAGCGGATGCGGCGCAGCGCGTGCAGGTCGAAGTCGAACTCGCCGCGCGCGCCGCCCAGCCGCCCGACATTGACGATGCGCCCGAGGATGGCGCAGGCGCGGAGATTGCCGTTGACGAGATCGCCCGAGACTTGGTCGACGATCACCTCCACGCCCTTGCCGTCGGTCGCCTCCAGCACCCGGTCGGGCCAGGCGGGGTCGGTGGTGTCGATGGCGAGGTCGCAGCCGAACTCGGCGAGGCGCGCCCGCCGCGCGGCATTGGTCGAGCTGCCGAGCACCTGCCGCGCGCCCATGAGCTTGGCGATTTGCATCGCCATCAGCCCGACGCCGGAGCTGGCGCCCTGGATCAGGATGCTCTCGCCGCGCTGCAGCCCGCCATTGGTGACGACGGCATCGTGCATGGTCTGCAGCGCGACCGGCAGCGTCGCCGCCTCCACCCAGCCCATGTTGCTGTCGGGCAGCGGCGCGCAGCGGCCCCAATCGGCGAGGCCGTATTCGGCATAGCCGCCGGCGCCGCTCGCCATCACCCGCAGGCCGGGGCGGATATGGTCGGGCACCTCGGCGCCGACCGCGGCGACCTCGCCGGCAAACTCCATGCCGACGATGGTGCCGGCGCCGCCGATGCGGCCATGCGCTTGGCCGGCGGCGACGCCGAGGTCGGCGCGGTTCAGCCCGGCGGCGCGGATGCGCACCAGCACCTCCTGCGGCCCCGGCTTCGGCTCCGGCACCTCCTGCACGGCGAGGCCGGATGCGGTGACGATGGCGGCCTTCATGGCGATCTTCCCCCTGGCTCGATCGCGCCGAGTGGACCGCAGAACCGCCCCGCCGGCCAGTGGGGGAGGGATGGGAGGTGCCCTGCCGCGGCTTCGCCACGGCAGGCTTTGACGCATCTGAGGCCAGGAGCGAAGCCGGAGCCCCCGGCGGCGTCGCGCAGCGACGTCGTGGGGAAAGGCTAAAGCGTCTTGCGGAACCAGATCCGGGAATGGCCGCGCGGCATGTGGTCGAGCCGGCCGAATTCCTCATAGCCGTTGCGCTCCCAGAAGCCGGGCGCCTGGAAGCTGAAGGTGTCGGTATAGGCATCGGTGCAGCCGCGCTGCCGGGCGATGTCCTCCGCCCGGCGCAGCAGCTCCGAGCCCAGGCCCTGGCCGCGGGACTCGCGGGCGAGCCAGAGCCAGTCGATGAACAGCCAATGCCAGTAGGTCAGGCCGAGCAGTCCGCCGCGCACCGTCTCCGCCGCGTCGCGGGCGAGGACGGTCACCGGCTCGCGGTCATAGGGGCCGCCCATTTCCTGGTTGAAGGCGTGCAGCCCGCGCTGGATCGCGGCCACCGCCTCCATCTCCGGGTAGTCGTCCTCGCTGATCTCGATGCCGTCGATGCCCATGGAGCCCTGGATGTCCCGATCCGGTGTCGCAGGCCGAACGCCTGGCGCGCCCCGGATGTTGCGTTCCTGTCGCGCCGGCCGCCAGATCGGCTGGTTTCCCCCGGTGGCGTCAGCCGCCGAAGCGGCCCCAGCCGGCGATCGCCACGGTCAGCAGGCCGAGTGCGAAATTGAGGGTGACGAGCTGGCGGATGCGGTCCGTCGCCGCCGCCGCGGCGGGCAGGTCGGCGCGCGCGCGGGCGGCGCGGAACTCCCGCCAGGGCCCGGTGACGAGGGCGAGGAAGATGCCGGCCATCACCAGGGCCAGCATGTGCATGGCGTGGATGTGCCAGCCGGCGCCGACGAAGCCGCCATACCAGCCGAAGAGCAGCGCATAGCCGGTGAGCAGCAGCGCCGGCATGGCATGCCAGACGATGAGGAAGAAGCGCCGCAGCGCGCCCTCGTGCAGGGCGAGGCGCTGCGGCGGCTCCAGCGCGGCGAGGGCCGGGCGGAGCGCCAGCAGGGCGAAGCCCATGCCGCCCACCCAGAGGACGGCGCCGAGCAGGTGCAGGACATAGAGCAGCTTGCCGAGCATCGATGATCAGCCCCGCTTGCCGAGGGCGATGATCTCGGCGGCGACGGCGCGGATCTCGGCCGCGGCCGGGCTGCGCGGCGCCGCCTCGGTCACCGCCAGCCCGTCGAGGAAGGCATTGGCGAATTGCACCCGGTTGCCGAGGCAGGGGCCGAGGACGGCGACGCCCTGCTCGCCGAGCGCGGCGAGGATCTGGCTCTTCAGCTTGCCCTGCGCCGGGGCGCGGTTCAGCACCGCGGCGACGCGGCGCCGCTCCTCCCTCGCCAGCTTCAGCGTCGCCTCCGAGGCCCAGAGATCGGCCGGCGAGGGCTGCAGCGGCATCAGCACCAGATCGGCGGTGCGGATGGCGAGCTTGGCCTCGGTATCGGCATGCGGCGGGGTGTCGAGGATGACGTAGTCATGCGTCGGCCGCAGCCGGTCGAGCGTCGCCGGCACGCGCCAGCCCGCGGCGGTGTCGAAATCCAGCCGGCGCGCCCGCTCGCCGCGCTGCGCGCGGGCGGCGTGCCAACGGGCGAGGGAGGCCTGCGGATCGATGTCGAGGAGGGCGACGCGGTGCCCCTCCTCGGCCAGCGCCGCCGCGAGATTGGCCGCCACGGTCGATTTCCCGGCGCCGCCCTTCTGCTGCGCCACCGCCACCACGAAGGCCATCGCCCCGACTCCCACCCCTGCCGCGGGTGACGCTAAAGCAGATCGCCGCGGGGCGGAAACGCCGGCGGGCGCAGCACCGGGCCGCGAACAGCCGGAGGCCGCGCATGCCGCCCGCAACCGCGGCGCGGCGGCCTCGCTTCCCGCCCGGGGCCGAGCCGAGGAGGACCGCCATGCCGCTGCCGCCGCGCCTTGAGTTGCTGACGCCCGAGGAGATGGGTCGCGCCGATGCGCTGGCGATCGCCTCGGGCATCCCCGGCCCGCAGCTCATGGCGGCGGCCGGGCGGGCGGTGGCGCGGGCGGCGATGCGCCGCCTCCGGCCCTGCCGCACCCTGGTGCTGGCCGGGCCCGGCAACAACGGCGGCGACGGCTATGTCGTGGCGCGGCTGCTGCAGCAGGCAGGCTGGCCGGTCGCCGTCGCGCCCCTCGCGCCGCCAAGGCCGGGCAGCGACGCGGCGCTCGCCGCCGCGGCCTGGCACGGCCCGCGCGCGGCGTTCGCTCCGGCCGAGGCGGCGCGCGCCGGCCTGGTCATCGACGCGGTCTTCGGCGCCGGCCTGGCGCGACCCGTCGAGGGACAGGTCGCCGAGGTGCTGCGGGCGGTGCGGGCGCCGCTGCTGGCGGTGGACGTCCCCTCGGGACTCGACGGCGCCACCGGCCAGGTGCTGGGCTTCGCGCCGCGGGCGGCGCTGACCGTCACCTTTTTCCGCCTGAAACCCGGCCACCTGCTGCTGCCAGGACGGGCGCTCTGTGGCGAGACGCTGCTGGCCGATATCGGCCTGCCGGAGTCGGTGCTGGCCGAGGTCGCGCCGCGCGCCATCCGCAACGCCCCCGGCCCCTGGCGCCCGCCCGGCTTCGGCGCCGAGGCGCACAAATACAGCCGCGGCCACCTCACCATCCTCGCCGGCGGCGAGATGACCGGCGCCGCCCGCCTCGCCGCCGGCGCCGCGCATCGCGCCGGGGCGGGGCTGGTGACGATCCTCGCCCCCGATGCCGCCAGCGCCGCGCTCTACCGCGCCGGCGATCCCGGCACGATCGTCAGCGAGGCCGGGCTCGAGGCGCTGCTCGCGGATGAGCGGCGGCGCGCCTGGCTGATCGGGCCCGGCCTGCCGGGCGATGCGGCGACGCGCGCGGCGCTGCGGCGGCTGGTCGCGGCGGGGCGGCAGGTGGTGGCGGATGCCGGCGCGCTCACCGCCTGCGCCGGCGATCCCGGCGCTCTCGCCGGCGCCGCGGTGCTGACGCCGCATGCCGGCGAGTTCGCCCGCGTCTTCGGCCCGGTCGGCGCGGACAAGCCGGAAGCCGCCCGCGCCGCCGCCGCGGCGACCGGGGCGGTGCTGCTGCTGAAGGGGGCGGACACCGTCATCGCCGCGCCGGACGGCCGGCTCGCCATCAACGACAACGCGCCGCCGAGCCTGGCGACGGGCGGCACCGGCGACGTGCTGGCCGGCACCATCGCGGCGCTGCTGGCGCAGGGGATGCCGGGCTTCGAGGCGGCCTGCTGCGGCGCCTGGGCACAGGGCAAGGCGGCGCGGCGATGCGGGCCCGGCCTGGTCGCCGAGGACCTCATCACGCTCCTGCCAAGCGCGCTGGAATCGGCTCGCATCAACTGAAGGGCGGCTCCACAATCGCGGCAGGTTTCACCATGTTACCGGTGCTGCCCGGAGAGAGTGACGCATGTCCGACTTAGCCCTCGAAACCGGCCTGCTGGACCGCGCGCTGCGGCGCGTCACCAGCCTCTGGCGCGATATGGCGGAGCGGGTGGTGGGCGGCGAGGCCGAGACCATCGCCGAGCAGATGCGCGCCTGCCTCGACGGCCGCGGCGGCGAGGTCTCCGCCCGCAATCGCGCGGCCAAGCTGGCCCGCGCCTATCTGGCGCTCGATGCCGAGGGGCGGGTCGGCTTCCTGCGCGACCTCGCCGGCTTCGACAGCGACGAGGCCGGGCTCGACTTCGCCATCGACCGCCTCGCCCGGGCGCGCGACCCGGAGGAGCGGGCGGCGGCCAAGACCCGGCTGCGCCGGGCGCTGGAGACGCCGCGCAGCCGGCTGCTGACCCAGTTCACCGCCATCCCGGACGGCATGAAATTCCTCGTCGAGCTGCGCGCCGAGCTGCTGCAGGCGACGGGCAAGGACGCGCTGCTGCAGGCGCTCGAGACCGATCTGAAGGGGCTGCTGGCGAGCTGGTTCGATGTCGGCTTCCTCGAGCTGCGGCGCATCGACTGGCACTCGCCGGCGGCGCTGCTGGAGAAGCTGGTGCGCTACGAGGCGGTGCACCGCATCCGCACCTGGCGCGACCTGAAGAACCGGCTGGACAGCGACCGCCGGTGCTACGCCTTCTTCCATCCGCGCATGCCGGAGGAGCCGCTGATCTTCGTCGAGGTGGCGCTGGTCAAGGGCATGGCGGACAGCGTGCAGCGGCTGCTGGACGAGAAGGCGCCGGTGCTCGACCCGGCGCAGGCGGATACCGCCATCTTCTACTCCATCAACAACTGCCAGCGCGGGCTGGACGGCATCTCCTTCGGCAATTTCCTCATCAAGCGCGTCGTCTCGCTGCTGCAGGAGGAGCTGAGGAACATCCGCCACTTCGCCACCCTCTCGCCCATCCCGGGCTTCGGCCGCTGGCTGACGGCGCAGCTCGCCGATGGCGATGCGGCGCTGATCGATGCGGAGCAGGCGGCGGCGCTGCGGCAGCTCGTGCCGCCGAGCCTCGCCTTGCCGGCGCCTGACGACGCGCAGAGGCAGACCGAGGGAGAGGGCACGGCGACGGTCCTCGCCGAGACGCCGGTGCAGACGCTCGCCCGGGTGCTCGCCCGCCGCGGCTGGCAGCGCGAGGAGGCGGTGGCGCGCATCCTCGAGCCGCTGCTGCTGCGCGCCTGCGCCCGCTACCTGCTGCAGGAATCCGCCAAGGGGCGGGCGAAGCGGGCGCGCGACCCGGTGGCGCATTTCCACCTCTCCAACGGCGCCCGGATCGAGCGGCTGAACTGGAAGGGCGATGTCAGCGAGAAGGGGCTGAAGGAGAGCCTCGGGTTGATGGTGAACTACCTCTACGACCCGGCCCGGATCGAGGACTACCACGAGGAGTATGTGGGCGAGGGCAAGCGCCCGGCCTCGGCGGCGCTGCGCAAGCTGGGGCGCAGCGGGTAGAGCATGATCGCCCGAGGTGGACTCACCGAAGGCGAGGCTCACGCGATCAAGCAGCGACCTGGACCATGGTCCGTGAACCGAAGTGAACGGATCATGGTCCAGGGGGCTGGCGGCGCCTGCTTCCTCGGCGGGGCCGTGCCGCGGGGATATCAAGCACAGGCCTCCGGCCTTATGCTCGCCCGGTCGCGGCCAGGCGCGGCGCAAGAATGGCCGGCCGCGCTCGCTCGCCAGGCCGGCCCGGAGGGAGTCCCGCCATGACCGTCCAGGGCCGCATCGCTCCCCTCGCCGAGGACTCGACGCGCCGGCTGGAGCTGCTGCACGCCATCGAGCGCAAGCTGCTCTGGCTCTCGGCCTGGATGATCCACCACGCCAACCATGTTCGGCCGAATCGCGACGGGCTGAAGGTGGGCGGCCACCAGGCCTCCTCGGCCTCGGTGATCTCGATCATGACGGCGCTGTATTTCGAGATCCTGCGGCCGCAGGACCGGCTGGCGGTGAAGCCGCATGCCGGGCCGGTCTTCCACGCCATCAACTACCTCTTTGGCCGGCAGGCGCGGGAGACGCTCGGGACGCTGCGGCAGTTCGGCGGCATCCAGCCCTATCCGAGCCGGGTGAAGGACGGGCCGGAGGTGGATTTCTCCACCGGCTCGGTCGGGCTCGGCGTGGCGCTGACCAGCTTCGGCAGCCTGGTGCAGGACTATGTGCGGCTGCACGGACTTGGCCGGGAGGAGGTGCCGGCCGGGCGGCATGTCGCCATCGTCGGCGATGCCGAGCTCGACGAGGGCAATATCTACGAGGCCCTGCTGGAGGGCTGGAAGCACGATGTCCGCAATGTCTGGTGGGTGATCGACTACAACCGCCAGAGCCTCGATTCGGTGGTGCAGGACCGGCTCTTCGGCCGGATCGAGGGCCTGTTCCGCGACATGGGCTGGAACGTCGTCATCCTGAAATACGGCCGCAGGCTGGAGGCGGCCTTCGCCCGCGAGGGCGGCGAGGCACTGCGCCGCTGGATCGACGACTGCCCGAACAGCCTCTACTCGGCGCTGACCTTCCAGGGCGGCGCCGCCTGGCGCGCGGCGCTGCTCGCCGAGCTCGGCCGCGAGCCGGGGGCGCGGGCGATCATCGACCCGCTTTCCGACGAGGAGCTGGGCGCGCTGATGACCAATCTCGGCGGCCAGGACACGGCGACGCTGCTCGAGGCCTTCCGCGCCCAGGACGCCGCCGGCGACCAGCCCACCTGCTTCATCGCCTACACCATCAAGGGCATGGGCCTGCCCTTCGCCGGGCACAAGGACAACCATGCCGGGCTGATGACGAAGGAGCAGATGGCCACCTTCAAGGCCGAGATGCGCATCCGCGACGGCCATGAATGGGACCGCTTCGAGGGGCTCGACATCCCGGAGGCCGAGCTGCGGGCCTTCATCGAGGGCGTGCCCTTCGCCACCCCCATCGCCCCGGAGGGCCGGCGGCTGCAGGCCGCGGCGGTGCCGGTGCCGGGGGCGAGCTTCCCGCAGCCGAAGGTCGCGCCCGGCCGCAAGCTCTCCACCCAGGCGGCCTTCGGCGAGGTGCTGGCCGAGCTCGGCCGCGGCCAGGGCGAGGCGGCGGCGATCGCGAAGCGGATCGTCACCACCAGCCCGGACGTCACCGTCTCGACCAATCTCGGCCCCTGGGTGAACCGGCGCGGCATCTTCGACCGGCACCTGAAGAACGACGTGTTCCGCGACGCCAAGCTGGCCAGCGCGCAGCGCTGGGGGATGAGCCCGGAGGGGCAGCATATCGAGCTGGGCATCGCCGAGCAGAACCTGTTCCTGCTGCTCTCGGCGCTCGGCCTGGCGCACGACCTCTACGGCGCCCGGCTGCTGCCGGTGGGGACGGTCTACGACCCCTTCGTCAATCGCGGCCTCGATGCGCTGATCTATGCCTGCTACCAGGATGCCCGCTTCATGCTGGTCAGCACGCCCTCCGGCCTGACGCTGGCGCCGGAGGGCGGGCAGCACCAGTCGGTCAACACGCCGTTGATCGGCATGGCGCAGGACCGGCTGGCGAGCTTCGAGCCGGCCTTCGCCGACGAGCTGGCGATCCTGATGCGCTGGGGGTTCGAGCACATGCAGAAGCCCGAGGGCAGCGCCGTCTGGCTGCGGCTCTCGACCCGCGGGCTGGAGCAGCCGCAGCGGCGGCTCGACCCGGCGGCGGTGGTGGCGGGGGCGCATTGGATGGTGCCGCCGGCGCCGGGCACGCGGATCGCGCTCGCCTATCAGGGCGCGGTGGCGCCGGAGGCGATCGCCGCCTTCGAGGCGCTGCGGGAGGACGAGCCGGGGGCGGGGCTGCTCGCCATCACCTCGCCCGACCGGCTGCATGCCGGGTGGCTGGCGGCGCGGCGGAAGGCGCGGGCGGGCTTCGGCGGCCCGTCCTGGGTGGAGGAGCTGCTGGCGCCGCTCGCCCCCGATGCGGCGCTGGTGACGGTGCTGGACGGGCACCCGGCGGCGCATGCCTGGCTCGGCGCGGTGCGCGGCCAGCGGGTGATGCCGCTCGGCGTCGACCGCTTCGGTCAGGGCGGCGACATTCCGGACCTGTACCGGGAATATGGGCTGGACACCGACGCCATCCTCGACGCCTGCGCCCAGGCGATGCTGGGATAGAGCATTTTCCGTTCACCTGCGTTCACGGCAAATGCTCTATCCTGTTGTTTTCAAAGCATCTTCACCCGTTCGAGTGTTTCCACTCGAACGGGATCTGCTCTAGGAAATTCCCCACGGCGTCGCTCCGCGCCGTCGTGGGGAACTACGCCATCGCCGGCTGCCGCGCCCGCGCCATCTGCATCGCCGCGTCGCGCATCCGCGTCGTGCGCAGGGTCCAGCCGCGGCCGAAGGCGTCGAAATTCTCCAGCGAACGGTAATAGGCGAGCCGCCGCTCGGCATAGCGCTCGATCAGCTCGGCCGGGTCGCAGGCGGCGGCGGCGGCCAGGGTGATGGCGCCGACCGAGCCGTCCTGGGTGACGCCGACCAGCTCCTGCAGCAGCAGGATCGCCCGCCGCACCCCGGCATTGACGCCGAAATCGAAGACGCAGAGATCAAGCCCCGGCGGCAGGCGGTCGCAGCAGGCGGCGTTCCAGTAATTCGAGCGGTAGATCTCGATCGCCTGCTCCCGCGTCAGCGCCCGCATCGTGGCCTCGCCCACGCTCTCCAGGGCGAGGCCGTGGAAATCGGCATAGGTGCGGGCGGTGATGCCGAAATTGGTCATGCCGCCGCGGTCGCGCGGGTCGTTGCTGAAGCCGCCCTCATTCTCGAGGATCAGGGCGACCGCCCGCTCGAAGGCCTGGTTGCGCGGCTGGCCGGCGGCAGCGGGGGCGGCCGGCGAGCGGGCGGCCTCGGCCACGCTCCGCAGCGAGGTGATGGCGTCCTTGGCCTGCTGGGTCTGGCTGGCCATGGCGGCGCTCGCCTGCTGGCTCTGGGCATTGAGCGCCGTGCTCGCCTGCTCGGCCTGGGTGGCCTGTAGGACGCGCACCGTCGCATCCTTCTCGCGCGAGCCCTGGGAGGAGCCGATCCAGAAATTGATCACCGCGGTGAAGGCGGCGACCAGGGCGCCGAGGATGATGTTCACCATCTCGCGGTTCCCCTGGGCGATGAAGGATTCCGACGAGGTGAAGATGAACAGCGCCAGGACGAACATCAGGGTCACGGTCACCGAGACGACCGGCGCGCCCCAGCGCATCGGGTCCCGGTTGCCGGAGAGCTGGAGCATCGCCGCCCGGGCGCCCTGGGTGTCGGCGATCCGGGCCTGCAACGTGGCGAACTCGACGGCGCGCTGCTTCTCGGCGGCTTCCAGCTGCAGCCGCTCCTGCTCGACCGCGATCTCGGCGAGGCGGGTGCGCAGCGCGGCGGCGGCGGCGGGGTCCTGGTCGAGCCGTTGCTTGGCATCGACCGGATCGGCGGTGCCGGTCGTCGCCTGCACCGCCTGCTCGACGGCGGTGGCGACGGTGCCGGCGCGGTCGCCGGCGACGAGGCGGACGAGTTCGGGCAGCACCGTGGCGGCGAGGGCGATCAGGGGGAAGGCCATGCTGTACCTCCAGCGGGCCCGGTCTGCGGATCGGGCCGGCGAGGAAGGCTAGGCGTCGCGGCGCGCCGGTTCTGTGTTCCAGGCCACGGAATGTAACGATGGTGCGACGCTGGGAAGGCAACCTGGCGTTGTGCTGCGGCTGGCACCGGGCGCCGTGGGAGAGGCGGTGGGCAGCGCCATGGGAGAGGCAGCGGCCTCGTCGCCCCAGGCATCCTTGGAAAGCCCCTTCCCCTGCGCTAGACAGCGCCCCTTCCGGGGCCCGGGGCGGGCGTGGTGGAATTGGTAGACACGCTGGATTTAGGTTCCAGTGGCGCAAGCCGTGGGGGTTCAAGTCCCTCCGCCCGCACCACCGCCTCGCCAATGGCCCATCATCGCCCGCCGGGGCAGGAGACCCCGGCCGGCTGGCAGGACCTTTCTCCAGGGTGGACAGTACGATGCAGGTGACCGAGGTCGCGAACGAGGGGCTGAAGCGGGCCTATACGGTGGTGGTCCCCGCGGGCGACATCGCCGCCGAACGCCAGAAGCGCCTGGCGGAGCTCGGCCGCGACCTGCGCCTGCCTGGCTTCCGCCCCGGTAAGGTGCCGGCCAAGGTGGTGGCGCAGCGCTACGGCCAGGCCGTGATGGGCGAGGTGCTTGAGCAGTCGGTCAACAAGGCCACCGACCAGGTGGTGACCGATCGCGGCCTGCGCCCGGCGCTGCAGCCGAAGATCGAGCTGGTGAACTTCGCCCCCGAGGCCGATCTGGAGTTCAAGGTCGAGCTCGAGGTGCTGCCCGAGATCCCCATGCCCGACTTCTCCGGCATCGCGGTGGAGCGGCTGAAGGCCGAGCCCTCGGAGGAGCAGGTCGAGAAGGCGCTCGAGACCATCGCCTCGCGCAACCGCAAGCTCGAGGACATCACCGAGAAGGCGGCCGAGAAGGGCGAGGTCCTGGTCTGCGACTTCGTCGGCCGGCTCGACCCGGCCGAGGGCGAGGAGGGGCCGGGCGAGCCCTTCCCGGGCGGCACCGCCAACGACATGCCGGTCGAGGTGGACGGCCCCGGCTTCATCCCCGGCTTCACCGAGCAGCTCACCGGCATGCGTCCGGGCGAGGTGCGCGAGGTGAAGGTGACCTTCCCCGAGGAATACGGCTCGAAGGAGCTGGCGGGGAAGAAGGCGACCTTCACGGTGACGGCCAAGGGCCTGAAGCGCTCGGTGACGCCGCCGGTCGACGAGGAGATGGCGAAGTCGATCGGCTTCGAGACGCTGGACGCGCTGAAGGAGGCGGTCCGCGGCAGCCTCGCCCAGGAATACGACAACCTGTCCCGGCTGAAGGTGAAGCGGGCGCTGCTCGATGCGCTGGCAGAGCGGGCCGACTTCCCGGTGCCGGAGGGGATGATCGAATCCGAGTTCGCCCAGATCTGGCAGCGGGTCGAGGCCGACATGAAGGCCGGCAACCTCGACGAGGACGACAAGGGCAAGAACGAGGCGGCGCTGAAGGCCGAGTATCGCGGCATCGCCGAGCGGCGCATCCGGCTCGGCCTGCTGCTCTCCGAGATCGGCCGGACCAACAACATCAGCGTCAGCGGTGACGAATTGGCAAGGGCGATGCGGCAAGAAGCCTCCCGCTACCCGGGGCAGGAGCAGCAGGTGATGGAGTTCTTCCGCAAGAACCCGCAGGCGGCCGACAACCTGCGCAGCCCCATCTTCGAGGAGAAGGTGGTGGACTTCATGCTGGAACTCGCCCAGGTGACCGAGCGGCAGGTCTCGCCCGAGGACCTGACCGCGCCCGCCACAGCCTGATGCCCGAGCGCGGGGTGACGGACCGGCCCCGTCGGGCCGCCGCCTTGCCGGCCGGATCGCCGCCGGCAACCCCGCCATCCGGCGGGGACTTCCGGCCGGCCCTGGCTTGCCCCACATTGCCAAGGAGAGGTCCGGCCGCCGCGCCGGATCGCCGTCCTGGCCAGCCCGGCCCCACGGCCGGGCCGGCGGGCCGGGAGAGGGAAAGGTTGCACCATGCGGGACCGTGATCCGGTCGAGGTCTACAACAACACCCTGGTTCCGATGGTCGTCGAGCAGACGGCGCGGGGCGAGCGGGCCTTCGATATCTATTCGCGCCTGCTGAAGGAGCGGATCATCTTCCTGACCGGGCCGGTCTTCGACCAGGTTTCCTCGCTGATCTGCGCCCAGCTCCTCTTCCTCGAGAGCGAGAATCCCAACAAGGACATCGCCTTCTACATCAACAGCCCGGGCGGCGTGGTCTCCTCGGGCCTCGCGATGTACGACACGATGCAGTACATCCGCTCCCCGGTGAGCACGGTCTGCATCGGCCAGGCGGCCTCCATGGGCTCGCTGCTGCTGACC
This sequence comes from Roseicella sp. DB1501, assembly GCF_013112485.1. Lineage (GTDB taxonomy): Bacteria > Pseudomonadota > Alphaproteobacteria > Acetobacterales > Acetobacteraceae > Paracraurococcus. The sequence goes on along the minus strand of NZ_JABFHG010000005.1, from coordinate 326,643 downwards.
GCCGGCGCCAAGGACAAGCGCTTCGCTTTGCCGAACAGCCGGATCATGGTGCACCAGCCCTCCGGCGGGGCGCAGGGCCAGGCGACCGACATCGAGATCCAGGCCCGCGAGATCCTGAAGCTGCGGCAGCGGCTGAACGAGATCTATGTGAAGCACACGGGCCAGCCCATCGAGGCGATCGAGCGGAAGCTGGAGCGCGATACCTATATGTCGGCCGAGGAGGCCCGGGATTTCGGGCTGATCGACCAGGTGGTCGAGGAGCGTCCTCCCGCGCCCGGCCTGGAAGCGCCGAAGTCCTGAGCCCTCGGGATGTCGCAATCCTGAGACATTGGGTTTGGCCGCGATCCTGTTCCGCCGGCGGTGACATTCTGACAGGATGTTGTCGCACCGGTTGGTGCGTGGCCCCCCAACCGGCCTCTGTCATGCTTCCCCCCCGATGACAGGGGGGCTACAGTCCCACCCCAGGCCCCCCCTCGGCGACGGGGGGCAGGGCCCGGGCGGTCCGCGCCTTCCCCGAGGAGAAGGCGCCGGCAGCCCTGGCCGGCCCATCCAGGCGGAGTGCCCATGAGCAAGTCCGGCGACTCGAAGAATACCCTCTACTGCTCGTTCTGCGGCAAGTCGCAGCACGAGGTCCGCAAGCTCATCGCCGGACCCACCGTGTTCATCTGCGACGAATGCGTCGAGCTGTGCATGGACATCATCCGCGAGGAGCACAAGACGCATCTCGTGAAGTCGCGGGACGGTGTGCCGACTCCGAAGGAGATCTGCAAGGTCCTCGATGACTACGTGATCGGCCAGGACCATGCGAAGCGTGTCCTCTCCGTGGCGGTCCACAACCACTACAAGCGGCTGGCGCACGGCGCGAAGAACAACGACGTCGAGATCGCCAAGTCGAACATCCTGCTGCTCGGCCCGACGGGCTCGGGCAAGACGCTGCTCGCCCAGACGCTTGCCCGCATCCTCGACGTGCCCTTCACCATGGCGGATGCGACGACGCTGACCGAGGCGGGCTATGTCGGCGAGGATGTCGAGAACATCATCCTGAAGCTGCTGCAGGCCGCCGACTACAATGTCGAGCGGGCGCAGCGCGGCATCGTCTATATCGACGAGGTCGACAAGATCAGCCGCAAGTCGGACAACCCCTCCATCACCCGCGACGTGAGCGGGGAGGGCGTGCAGCAGGCGCTGCTGAAGATCATGGAGGGCACGGTCGCCTCGGTCCCGCCGCAGGGTGGCCGCAAGCACCCGCAGCAGGAATTCCTGCAGGTCGACACCGCCAACATCCTCTTCATCTGCGGCGGCGCCTTCGCCGGCCTCGAGCGCATCATCGGCTCGCGCGGCAAGGGTTCGGGCATCGGCTTCGGCGCCGAGGTGCGCTCGCCGGACGAGCGCCGCGCCGGCGCCGTGCTGCGCGAGGTGGAGCCGGAGGACCTGCTGAAATTCGGCCTGATCCCCGAATTCATCGGCCGCCTGCCGGTGGTCGCGACCCTCGAGGACCTGGACGAGAAGGCGTTGGTCGAGATCCTGACCAAGCCGAAGAACGCCCTCGTCAAGCAGTACCAGCGCCTGTTCGAGATGGAGGGGACGAAGCTCACCTTCACCGAGGACGCGCTGCGCTCGGTCGCCACCCGCGCCATCCAGCGCAAGACCGGCGCCCGTGGCCTCCGCTCCATCATGGAGGCGATCCTGCTCTCCACCATGTTCGACCTGCCCGGGCTCGACGACGTGGACGAGGTTGTGGTGAACCGCGAAGTGGCCGAGGGCCGGGCCACGCCGCTCTTCATCTATGGCGAGCGCGCCGCCGAGCAGAGCTCGGCCTGATCCGGGCGGCGCGCCGGCCCTGCTGACAGGGCCGCCGGAAATTCAAGGGATTGCGAGGGGACGCCGGAGTCCCATCTAATTCGCAGTCCCGTGATGCCCGGAACCATGCCGCTTGCGGGTGGCTCCGGCATCGACTGTCCTTCAGCGAGGTCCACAATGGCGGACAAGCCCGAAACTCTCCGCGGCGAATTGCTTCCCGTCCTGCCGCTCCGCGACATCGTCGTCTTCCCCCACATGATCGTGCCGCTCTTCGTCGGCCGCGAGAAATCGGTGCGGGCCCTGGAAGCGGTGATGCGCGACGACAAGCAGATCCTGCTCGTCGCCCAGAAGAATGCCGCCCAGGACGATCCCGGCGCCGACGACCTGTACGAGGTTGGCACCGTCTCCACCGTGCTGCAGCTGCTGAAGCTGCCGGACGGCACCGTGAAGGTGCTGGTGGAGGGCGGCAAGCGCGCGCGGATCGCCGGCTACAAGGAAACCCAGACGCATTTCGAGGCCTTTGCGGCGCCGCTCGACGAGCCCGCGGGCACCGCGCCGGAGACCGAGGCCCTGGCGCGCACCGTGGTCGGGCAGTTCGAGCAATACATCAAGCTCAACAAGAAGATCGCGCCCGAGGTGCTGGTCTCGATCAACCAGATCGACGATCCGAACAAGCTCGCCGACACCGTCGCGGCGCATCTCTCGCTGAAGATCCCCGAGAAGCAGGAGCTGCTGGAGACCGCCGGCACCGCCGCGCGGCTGGAGCGGGTCTTCGCCCATATGGAGAGCGAGATCGGCGTCCTGCAGGTGGAGAAGCGCATCCGCAACCGCGTGAAGCGGCAGATGGAGAAGACGCAGCGCGAGTACTACCTGAACGAGCAGCTCAAGGCGATCCAGAAGGAGCTGGGCGAGGGCGAGGACGGCAAGGACGAGGCCGCCGAGCTCGAGGCCAAGATCAAGGCCACCAAGCTTTCCAAGGACGCGCGCGAGAAGGCGATGGCCGAGCTGAAGAAGCTGCGGACCATGAGCCCGATGAGCGCCGAGGCGACGGTGGTGCGCAACTACCTCGACTGGATGCTCTCCATTCCCTGGAAGAAGCGCAGCAAGGTCCGCAACGACGTCGTCGAGGCGGAGAAGGTGCTCGACGCCGACCACTACGGCCTCGAGAAGGTCAAGGAGCGGATCATCGAGTACCTGGCGGTGCAGTCGCGCTCGCCGAAGATCCGCGGCCCGATCCTCTGCCTCGTCGGCCCGCCCGGCGTCGGCAAGACCTCGCTCGGCAAGTCCATCGCCAAGGCGACGGGGCGCAATTTCGTCCGCATGTCGCTCGGCGGCGTGCGGGACGAGGCCGAGGTGCGCGGCCACCGGCGGACCTATATCGGCTCCATGCCCGGCAAGGTCATCCAGGGCATGAAGAAGGCGAAGACCTCCAACCCGCTCTTCCTGCTCGACGAGATCGACAAGCTCGGCGCCGACTGGCGCGGCGACCCGTCCTCGGCGCTGCTCGAGGTGCTGGATCCGGAGCAGAACGCCACCTTCGCCGACCACTATCTCGAGGTGGATTACGACCTGTCGGACGTGATGTTCGTCACCACGGCGAACTCGCTCCGCATGCCGCAGCCGCTGCTCGACCGCATGGAGATCATCCGCATCCCCGGCTACACCGAGGATGAGAAGGTGGAGATCGCCAAGCGCCACCTGATGCCGAAGCAGTCCGAGGCGAACGGGCTGAAGGAGGGCGAGTGGTCGGTGAGCGAGGACGCCCTGCGCGACCTCGTGCGCTACTACACGCGCGAGGCCGGCGTGCGGAACCTCGAGCGCGAGATCGGCGGCCTGGCCCGCAAGGCGGTGCGCGAGATCGTCTCGAAGAAGGCGAAGAAGGTTCAGATCACCGTCAAGAACCTCGACAAATTCGCCGGCGTGCGGAAGTTCCGCTACGGCGAGGCCGAGGCGGAGGACATGGTCGGCGTGGTGACCGGCTTGGCCTGGACCGAGGTCGGCGGCGAGATCCTGACGATCGAGAGCGTCACCGTGCCGGGCAAGGGCAAGATCCAGCACACCGGCAAGCTCGGCGACGTCATGCAGGAGAGCGTCTCGGCGGCGATGTCCTATGTCCGCAGCCGGGCGACCAGCTTCGGGCTGAAGCCGACGCTGTTCGACCGGCGCGACATCCATGTGCACGTGCCGGAAGGGGCGACGCCGAAGGACGGCCCGTCTGCCGGCATCGCCATGGCGACGAGCATCGTCTCCGTCCTCACCGGCATCCCGGTTCGCCGGGACGTGGCGATGACCGGCGAGATCACGCTGCGCGGCCGGGTGCTGCCGATCGGCGGGCTGAAGGAGAAGCTGCTGGCGTCGCTGCGGGCCGGCGTCACCACGGTCTTCATCCCGAAGGAGAACGAGAAGGATCTTGCGGACATCCCCGACAACGTGAAGAAGGGGCTGACCATCCACCCCGTCTCGCATGTGGACGAAGTGATCGCCAGCGCGCTGGTCCGCAAGCCGGAGGCGATCGACTGGGAGGAGCCGCCGGAGCCGCCGACGCCGCGGCCGGCGGATGGCGACGGGGCGAAGCCGGTCCTGCCGCACTGAGATCGAGGATGGGGCGGGCCCGCAAGGCCCGCCCTTCTTCGTTGCGGCACACCCCCCGCGCGGCCGCGGGCCCGCGCCGAAGGGCCTTCAGTTTTGCCTTCCGCCGGGGCATGCTGCGGCCGCCCAGGGGCGCTTAGCTCAGCGGTAGAGCGCTTCGTTTACACCGAAGATGCCGGGGGTTCGAATCCCTCAGCGCCCATGGCGCCCGGGTTCCGACACCCGCAGTCGATAAGCGCAGAATGGTTGCCTATCTCTCTGGTTTGTGACGAGCGCGATTCATGCCGAAGGCATGATCATCCCCGCATCGGACCACCCCAGGGGGAGACAGGACAAGATGGCGGGCTTACGCGTTACGGGTAGGCGGGTCGGCATGGCGGCGCTCGCCGCTTTCGGACTGGCAGGCTGCGTGCAGCAGGGCACCGGCGGCGGGCCGGTGACCGGCGCCACCGGCGGCGCGACCAGCGTCGGGGCGGATGCCAATCTCGAGCGCTGCAGCGAATCCCTCGGCACCCTCGCGGTGGACGATGGACGCGAGCAGGCCTGGTGGGGGCCCTTCACGGCACGGACCCAGATCACCACCATCGAGCCGATGGTGCGGCTGGTGGTGCAGCAGTCCAACTGCTTCGTCATCACCTCCATGGGCAACAGCCGGCTCGAGGGCCGCATGCGCGGCATGGTCGAGGACATGCGCAACAGCGGCGAGTACCGCGCCGGCTCGCGCATGCAGCGCGGCCAGCGCGTCGCCGCCGACTACTTCCTCGAGCCGGCGGTGCTCTTCTCCAACGTCAACACCAGCGGGCTCGGCGGCGGCATCGGCGGCTGGGCGGGGCTCGCCATCGGCGCGGCCGGCGCGGCGCTGTCGCAATCCTCGACCTCGGTGACGATGTCGCTCTTCGACATGCGCAGCGGCGTGCAGGTGGCCGCCTCGGAGGGCTCCTCGACCGCCACCAATGCCGGGGCGCTGCTCGCCGGCTTCGGCGTCGGCGCGGGCGGCGCGCTCGGCGGCTACCAGCGGACGCCGGCCGGCCAGGCGACCGTCGCCGCCTTCGTCGACGCCTACAACAAGCTGGTTGTCGCGGTGCGCGGCTACCGGGCGCAGGATGTCCGCGGCGGGCTCGGCACCGGTGGGCGGCTGCAGGTCCGCTGAGGGGCGGGGCCGCACGCTCGCGGCCCTGGCCCTGCCTCTCGCGCTGCTGGCCGGCTGCGCTGGCCAGCGCGGCGGCAGCGGCTTCGGCCCGATGGTGCGGGTCTGCGACGAGGCCGGCTGCCGCGACCAGCCGAAGGCGGCGCTCGTGCAGGCGGTGGGCGAGGATCCGCGCACGAGCCGGCAGCAGGACCCGGATGCCTATCGCGGCGAGGATGTCGCCGCGCTGCGGGCGGCGGCCGCTGCCGGCGATGCCGGCGCCGCCTATCGGCTCGGCCAGGCCTATGAGGCCGGCGCCGGCGGCCTGGGGCGCCAGCCCGCTCAGGCGGCGCGGCTCTACGCCCAGGCTGCGGAGGCCGGCATGCCCTTCGCCGCCTTCCGCCTGGCGCGGCTGACCGAGCAGGGGCAGGCGCCAGGCGGGCAGGGGCGGGCGATCGCGCTCGAGCGCAGCGCCGCCGAGGGCGGCGTCGCCCAGGCGGCGCATCAGCTCGGCGTGCGCGCCCTCGATGGCCGCGGCCTGCCGCGCGATCCCGGCGAGGCCTTTCGCTGGTTCGCCCAGGCGGCGGAGGGCGGCGTGCCGGAGAGCCAATACAACCTGGCGCTGATGTATTTCCGCGGCGAGGGCACGGCGCGCCAGCCCTATCAGGCGATCCAGTGGATGCGCCGCGCGGGCGATCAGGGCGTGGTGCCGGCGCAGCTCGCGCTCGGGCGGCTCTACATGACCGGGCTCGAGGAGCAGGGCCAGGACATGCAGGAGGCGCAGTCCTGGCTGTCCCGCGCCGCGGCGGCAGGCAATGCCGAGGCGCGGCGGCTGCTGCCCGGGGTGACGCAGGCGGCGCAGGCCGAGCGGGCCGCCTGGCAGGTGGCGCAGCGCAGCTACGCGCTGCAGGCGGCGGCGACGCGCAGCTATTGGTGGGGCCTGACCTACTGGCCGCTGCTGACGATCGGGCCGCCACGCTTCGTGGCGGTGTATTAGCGCTGGGCTGTTGACACCCCACCGTCCGCGGCATACACCGCGGCCACGTCGCAAGCGGGTGTAGCTCAGTTGGTTAGAGCGCCGGCCTGTCACGCCGGAGGTCGCGGGTTCGAGCCCCGTCACTCGCGCCACGCGACGCAGAACGGCGCCTTTCGCCATCGGGCGGAGGCGCCGTTGTCGTGTCCAGGGTTGTCCTGCCAAGCCCGATTTTGGCCTGGCGAAAAACACGACCCTGTGCCTGAGAAAGCTGTCCTGCCCCCTATGCGAAATGCTCGGCGCGTGGCTAATGTCCGCCCACGCTGCGCTGCGGCAACGGCCGGGGCACGGCCCGCCAGGGTGCCTCGCCGGGCACCCCCCATGGCGGTCATGGCGCCACGAGGGGCGGAGTTACGATGAACCAGCCGCTGCTGGCCGAATATTTCCCGATTCTTGTCTTCCTCGTCATCGCCGGCGGGATCGCCGCGGCGATGGTGGGGGGCAGCATGCTGCTGGCACGGCAGAAGCCGAATCCCGAGAAGCTGTCGGCCTATGAATGCGGCTTCGAGCCCTTCGACGACACGCGCCGGCGCTTCGACGTGCGCTTCTACCTCGTGGCCATCCTCTTCATCATCTTCGATCTCGAGGTGGCCTTCCTCTTTCCCTGGGCGGTCGCGCTCGGCGATATCGGGTGGTTCGGCTTCTTCTCGATGATCGCCTTCCTTGGCGTCCTGACGGTCGGTTTTATCTACGAATGGCGCAAGGGCGCCCTGGACTGGGAGTGACGGGGACTGGGAGTGACGGCGCGAGCCGCCCCCAACCGGAGAAGAGCATGAGCGGGAACACGGAGAGCGCCACCTCGCCGGGCGCGATCGATACGGTGGCCTGGAACCGCGAGCACCTAGTGCCCGGCCCGGCCCAGGAAGCGGTGGTGCGCGGCATCACCGGTGAGATCGAGGAGAAGGGCTTCGTCGTCGCCAATCTCGACAAGGTCGTGAACTGGGCGCGGACGGGGAGCCTCTGGCCGATGACCTTCGGCCTGGCCTGCTGCGCGGTGCCGATGATCCACGCCTATATGGCGCGCTACGATCTCGACCGCTTCGGCATCATTCCGCGCGGCTCGCCGCGGCAATCGGATGTGATGATCGTGGCCGGCACGCTGACCAACAAGATGGCCCCGGCGCTGCGCAAGGTCTACGACCAGATGAGCGAGCCGCGCTGGGTGATCTCCATGGGCAGCTGCGCCAATGGCGGCGGCTACTACCATTATTCCTACAGCGTGGTGCGCGGCTGCGACCGCATCGTGCCGGTCGATGTCTACGTGCCGGGCTGCCCGCCGACCGCAGAGGGGCTGGTCTACGGCATCCTGCAGCTGCAGAAGAAGATCCGCCGGACGGGGACCATCCTGCGTGGCTGAGGCAAGCGACAAGCGCGCCGCGCTGCAGGCGCTGGGCGAGGCCGTGCGCATGGCGTTGCCGCACGGGACCGTCGAATCGCTCGAGGTGGAGCGCGGCCAGGAGCTGGTGCTGCGCGTCCGCCGCGAGGGGCTGATCGAGACCATGATGCTGCTGCGCGACGGCGGGCAATTCGCCTTCGAGCAGTGCATGGACATCTGCGGCACGGACTGGCCGGAGAAGCCGGAGCGCTTCGAGGTGGTCTACAACCTGCTCAGCCTGAGCCTGAACCAGCGCATCCGCGTCATCGTCTCGACCGATGCGGCGACGCCGGTGCCCTCCGTCACCGCCATCTGGCCCGTCGCCACCTGGTACGAGCGCGAGGCCTGGGACATGTACGGCATCGTCTTTGCCGGCCAGACCGACCTGCGCCGTCTGCTGACCGATTACGGCTTCGAGGGGCATCCGCTGCGTAAGGACTTCCCGCTCACCGGTTATGTCGAGGTGCGCTACGACGAGGAGCGCAAGCAGGTCGTCTACGAGCCGGTGAAGCTCACCCAGGATTTCCGCAATTTCGATTTCCTTTCCCCCTGGGAAGGGATGACCACGCTGCCGGGCGACGAGAAGGTGCATCTGAACCGAATCGAAGGGCCGAAGCCGGAAGGGTCGATCCCATGAGCGGCAGTTCCGCGATGGCGTCCGAGGCAGGGCCGCTGAGCGCGGCCGCCGATCCCGCCAGCCTGTCGTCGGCGACCGGCATCTCCGCCGAGCGCCGGACCATCGAGGTCGACAGCCACACGATCAATTTCGGCCCGCAGCATCCGGCGGCGCATGGCGTGCTGCGCCTCATCCTCGAGATGAAGGGCGAGGTGGTGGAACGCGCCGATCCGCATATCGGCCTGCTGCATCGCGGCACCGAGAAGCTGATCGAGTACAAGACCTACCTCCAGGCGCTGCCCTATATGGACCGCCTGGACTACGTCTCGCCCATGTGCATGGAGCACAGCTTCGCCCTGGCGGTGGAGCGGCTGCTGCGTGTCGAGGACCAGGTGCCGGAGCGGGCGCGGGTGATCCGCACTATGTTCGCCGAGCTGACGCGCATCCTGAACCACCTGCTGAACGTCACCACCTATGCGCTCGACTGCGGCGCCATCACCCCTTCGCTCTGGGGCTTCGAGCAGCGCGAGCACCTGCTGGAATTCTACGAGGCGGCGGGCGGCAGCCATTACCACGTGAACTACTTCCGGCCGGGCGGCGTGGCGAAGGACATCCCGCCCGCGCTCGAGGAGCGCATCGCGAACTGGTGCCGGAGCTTCCCGAAATTCCTCGAGGATCTCGAGGGGCTGCTCTCGGGCAACCGCATCTTCAAGCAGCGCACCGTCGATATCGGCGTCATGAGCGCCGAGCAGGCGATGGAATGGGGCTTCTCCGGCCCTTGCATCCGTGCCTCCGGCGTGCCCTGGGACCTGCGCAAGGCGCAGCCCTACGAGATCTACGCCGATCTCGACTTCGACATCCCGGTTGGCCGCCATGGCGACTGCTACGACCGCTATCTGGTGCGGATCTGGGAGATGCGGCAGTCGCTTCGCATCGTCGAGCAGTGCCTGGCGCGCCTCAAGCCGGGGCCGGTCAAGATCCCGGACAACAAGATCACGCCGCCGAAGCGGGCGGAGATGAAGCGCTCGATGGAGGCGCTCATCCACCACTTCAAGCTCTACACCGAGGGCTACCACGTGCCGGAGGGCGCGACCTATACGGTGACCGAGGCGCCGAAGGGCGAGTTCGGCGTCTACATGGTCGCCGACGGCACCAACCGGCCCTATCGGTGCAAGATTCGGGCGCCCGGCTTCGCGCATCTGCAGGCCATGGAGGCGCTGTCCAAGGGGCATATGCTCGCGGATGCCGTGGCGATCATCGGCTCGCTCGACATCGTCTTCGGGGAGATCGATCGCTGATGGTCGACATATCCACCGCCCATGAGGTTGCGCAGCCGGCGAGCTTCGAGTTCGACGCCGAGAGCAATGCGGCGATCGAGACCATCCTGAAGCGCTACCCGCCGGGGCGGCAGGCCAGCGCCGTCATCCCGCTGCTCTATGTGGTGCAGCGGCAGATGAAGCGGCAGACCGACAGCGCCTGGGTGCCGCTGAAGGGCATGGATGCGGTCGCGGCGCGGCTCGGCATGGCGCCGATCCGGGTCTACGAGGTCGCCAGCTTCTACTTCATGTTCAACACCAAGCCGATCGGGCGCTTCCACCTGCAGGTCTGCGGCACCACGCCCTGCTGGCTGCGCGGCTCGGACGAGGTCTTCCACGCCTGCAAGGATGCGGCGCATGTCGCCGGCTACGGCCAGACCAGCGAGGATGGGATGTTCACGCTGAGCGAGGTCGAGTGCCTCGGCGGCTGCGTGAACGCGCCGATCCTGCAGGTGGACGATGACTACTACGAGGACATGGATTACGAGCGCACGGTGCAGCTGATCGAGGCGCTGCGGCGCGGCGAGCGGCCGGCGCCCGGCTCGACGATCGGGCGGCAGACCAGCGCGCCGGAGGGCGGGCCGCAGACGCTGCTGGACGTGCCGGGAGAGTGATGCGATGGCACTGAGCGACAAGGACCGCATCTTCACCAATCTCTATGGCCTGCATGACTGGCGGCTGCCGGCCGCTCGGCGGCGCGGGCAGTGGGACGGGACCGGCGCGCTGATCGCCAAGGGGCGCGACTGGATCATCGAGGAGGTGAAGAATTCCGGCCTGCGCGGCCGCGGCGGCGCGGGCTTCCCGACCGGGCTGAAATGGTCCTTCATGCCGAAGCAGTCGGACGGAAGGCCGCACTACCTGGTGGTGAACTCGGACGAGTCCGAGCCCGGCACCTGCAAGGACCGCGACATCCTGCGGCACGATCCGCACACGCTGATCGAGGGCTGCCTGTTCGCCGGCGTCGCCATGGGCGCGCATGCCGGCTACATCTATGTGCGCGGCGAGTATTATAACGAGCATCTGGTGCTGCAGGCGGCGATCGACGAAGCCTATGATGCCGGGCTGCTCGGCCCGAATGCCTGCGGCAGCGGCTGGGACTTCGATCTCTACGTGCATCGCGGCGCCGGCGCCTATATCTGCGGCGAAGAGACGGCGCTGATCGAGAGCCTCGAGGGCAAGAAGGGGATGCCGCGGCTGAAGCCGCCCTTCCCGGCGGCGGTCGGGCTCTATGGCTGCCCCTCGACGGTGAACAATGTCGAGACCATCGCGGTGGTGCCGACCATCCTGCGCCGCGGCGGCGCCTGGTTCGCCGGCTTCGGCCGGCCGAAGAATTCGGGCACCAAGATCTTCTGCATCCAGGGCCATGTGAACAAGCCCTGCAATGTGGAGGAGGAGATGTCGATCCCGCTGCGCGAGCTGATCGAGCGGCATGCCGGCGGTGTGCGCGGCGGCTGGGACAACCTGCTGGCGGTGATCCCCGGCGGCTCCTCCACGCCGCTGATCCCGAAGCCGGTCTGCGACGACGTGCTGATGGATTTCGACGCGCTGCGCGAGCACAAGACCGGCCTCGGCACCGCGGGCGTCATCGTCATGGACAAGTCCACCGACCTGATCAAGGCGATCGCCCGGCTCTCCGCCTTCTACAAGCATGAGAGCTGCGGCCAGTGCACCCCCTGCCGCGAGGGCATGGGCTGGGTGAAGCGGATGATGGACCGCATGGTCGAGGGCCGGGCCGAGGTGGCGGAGATCGACGTGCTCGAGCAGGTGACGCGGCAGATCGAGGGGCACACGATCTGCGCCCTGGCCGATGGCGGCGTCTGGCCGGTGCAGGGGCTGATCCGGCATTTCCGGCCGCTGATGGAAGAACGCATTGCCGCCTACAAGGCCGCGAAGGGCTCGCCGCAGCCCACGCTGCCGATGGCGGCGGAGTAAGCCCCGATGGCGAAGGTCACGGTCGACGGGATCGAGGTGGAGGTGCCGAACGGCGTCTCCGTGCTGCAGGCCTGCGAGGCGGCCGGCAAGGAGATCCCGCGCTTCTGCTACCACGAGCGTCTCTCGGTCGCCGGCAATTGCCGCATGTGCCTGGTCGAGGTGGAGAAGGCGCCGAAGCCCATCGCCTCCTGCGCCTATCCGGTCGCCGACGGCATGAAGGTCTTTACCGATAGCGAGATGGTGCGCCGGGCGCGTCGCGGCGTCATGGAATTCCTGCTGATCAACCACCCGCTGGATTGCCCGATCTGCGACCAGGGCGGCGAGTGCGACCTGCAGGACCAGGCCATGGCCTACGGCCTCGACAAGAGCCGCTATCTCGAGGAGAAGCGCGCGGTCAAGGACAAGTACATGGGGCCGCTGGTCAAGACGATCATGACCCGCTGCATCCAGTGCACGCGCTGCGTGCGCTTCGCGACCGAGGTTGCGGGCGTGCCGGAGCTCGGCGCGACCAATCGCGGCGAGAACATGGAAATCGGCACCTATGTCGAGAAGGCGCTGACCACCGAGCTCTCCGGCAACCTGATCGATATCTGCCCGGTCGGCGCGCTCACCTCGCGCCCCTATGCCTTCGTCTCGCGGCCCTGGGAGCTGCGCAAGACAGACAGCATCGACGTGTTGGACGCGACCGGCACCAATATCCGCATCGACACCCGCGCCGGCGAGGTGCTGCGCATCCTGCCGCGCACCAATGACGACGTGAACGAGGAGTGGATGGCCGATCGCGGCCGCTTCTCCTTCGACGGGCTGAAGCGGCGCCGGCTCGACCGGCCCTGGATCAAGGTCGATGGCCGGCTGCGGCCGGCGAGCTGGAGCGAGGCGCTCGGCGCCGTCGCGGCGCGGCTGAAGGGCCTGCCAGGCGAGCGGATCGGCGCGGTGGCGGGCGGCCTCGCCGATGCCGAGGCGATCGTCGCGCTGAAGGACCTGATGGGCGCGCTCGGCAGCCGCAACCTGGAATGCCGCTCCGACGGCGCGGCGATCGATGCCTCGCGGCGCGACTTCTACACCTTCAACACCGGCATCGCCGGCATCGAGGAGGCGGATGCGCTGCTGATCATCGGCGCCAATCCGCGGCTCGAGGCGCCGGTGATGAATGCCCGCATCCGCAAGCGGGTGGTGGCCGGCGGCTTCCCGGTCGGCTTCATCGGACCGCGCGGGCTCGACCTGACCTATGCGCAGGACTGGCTGGGGGAGGGGGGGCGGACGCTCCGCATCCTCGCCGAGGGCGGGCATCGCTTCAACGAGGTGCTGCGCGCGGCGAAGCGGCCGATGCTGATCCTCGGCCGCGGCGCGCTGACCCGGCCGGATGGCGCGGCGATCCTGGCGGCGGCCTGGAAGATCGCGGCCGAGAACAACATGCTGCAGGCCGACTGGCACGGCTTCAACCTGCTGCACCAGTTCGGCGGCCAGGTGGCGGCGCTCGATCTCGGCTTCGTCCCGCCCGCGGACGGCGCGGCGGTCTCGCCGGCGACGGAGGCGTTGTGGCTGCTCGGCGCCGAGGTCGATCCGGCGGCGATCCCGGCCGGTGCCTTCGTCATCTATCAGGGCCATCACGGTGAGGCGGTGGCGGCGCGGGCCGACGTGATCCTGCCCGGCGCCGCCTATACCGAGAAGGACGCGACCTGGGTGAACACCGAGGGGCGCGTGCAGCATGGGCGGCTGGCGGTCTATCCGCCGGGCGAGGCGCGCGAGGACTGGAAGATCATCCGCGCCGCCTCCGAACTGCTCGGCAAGCGGCTGCCCTATGATTCGCTGGATGCGGTGCGGGCCCGGCTCGCCGAGGCCAATCCGGTCTTCGCCGGGCGCGGCTTCGCGGCGCATGGCTGCACGGATATGACGGGACCGACGGGCGATGTCGGCGCGCTGACCGAGGCGGGCTTCGCGCCGGCCGCGACGAATTACTGGCAGGCGGAGCCGATCAGCCGCGCCTCCGACACCATGGCCGAATGCGCGCGCGTCTATGGCGCGGCGCAGGTCCAGCTGGCGGCGGAGTAGGGGCGATGGACGGCTTCCTCGCCACGCCGGTCGGCATCCTGGCGATCACCCTGGCGCAGACCCTGGCGCTGCTGGTGCCGGTGCTGATCGCGGTCGCCTACCTGACTTATGCCGAGCGCAAGGTCCTGGCCGCGATGCAGCTCCGCAAGGGGCCGAACGTGGTCGGGCCCTTCGGCCTGCTGCAGCCCTTCGCCGATGCGCTGAAGATGCTGATGAAGGAGACGATCGTGCCTTCGGGCGCGAATCGCTACCTCTTCCTCTTCGCGCCGATGCTCACCTTTCTGCTCGCCATGCTGGCCTGGGCGGTGATCCCAGTGAACGAGGGATGGGCGATCGCCGATATCAATGTCGGCATCCTCTATCTCTTCGCCATCAGCTCGCTCGGCGTCTACGGCATCATCATCGCCGGCTGGGCCTCGAATTCGAAATACGCCTTCCTCGGGGCGCTGCGCTCGGCGGCGCAGATGGTCAGCTACGAGGTCTCGATGGGCTTCGTCATCGTGACCGTGCTGATGTGCGTCGGCTCGCTGAACCTGACGGCCATCGTCAAGGCGCAGGAGACGGTCTGGTTCTTCCTGCCGCTCTTCCCGATGTTCGTCATCTTCTTCATCAGCACGCTGGCGGAGACGAACCGGGCGCCCTTCGACCTGCCCGAGGGCGAGAGCGAGCTGGTCGCGGGCTTCTTCGTCGAGTACTCCTCGATGTCATTCGCCCTCTTCTTCCTCGGCGAATACGCGAACATGATCCTCATGTCCGCGCTGACCACCATCCTCTTTCTCGGGGGCTGGCTGCCGCCGCTGGCGGTGGAGCCCTTCATCTGGATTCCGGGGCCGGTCTGGTTCGCCCTGAAGATCTGCCTCTGCCTCTTCACCTTCATCTGGGTCCGCGCGACCTTCCCCCGCTACCGCTACGACCAGCTCATGCGGCTGGGCTGGAAGGTGTTCCTGCCCTTCAGCCTGGTCTGGCTGGTGCTGACGGCGGCGGTGCTCAAGCTCACCGGCTGGCTGCCGGCATAAGGATCGACGACGATGGCTACCCTCGATCGCGCCGCCCGGAGCTTGCTGCTGTCCGAGCTCGTCGCCGGCATGGCCCTGACGCTGAAGTATTTCTTCAAGCCGAAGGTCACCCTCAACTACCCTTATGAGAAGGGCCCGATCTCGCCCCGCTTCAAGGGTGAGCACGCGCTGCGCCGCTACCCGAACGGCGAGGAACGCTGCATCGCCTGCAAGCTCTGCGAGGCGGTCTGCCCGGCCCAGGCCATCACCATCGAGGCCGAGCCGCGGGCCGATGGCAGCCGGCGGACGACGCGCTACGACATCGACATGGTGAAGTGCATCTATTGCGGGATGTGCGAGGAGGCCTGCCCGGTCGACGCCATCGTCGAGGGGCCGAATCTGGAGTTCACCACCGAGACGCGCGAGGAGCTGCTCTACGACAAGGAGAAGCTGCTCTCGAACGGCGACCGCTGGGAGGCGGAGATCGCCAAGCGCCTCGAGCTGGATGCTCCCTACCGCTGAATTTCCCCGGGCCGCCGCAAGCGGCCCGCCTTCTGATTCACGCGCCGCAGGCGGCGCCACGGACCGGACGATGCCATGACGCTGCAACGGCCTGGAGGGACGCGATGATCACCGCGCTCGCCTTCTATCTCTTCGCCGCCATCCTGATCGCCTCCGCCGTGATGGTGGTGACGGCGCGCAACCCCGTCCACAGCGTCCTGTTCCTCATCCTCGCCTTCTTCAACGCGGCGGCGCTGTTCCTCATCGCCGGCGCCGAATTCCTGGCGATGATCCTGGTCATCGTCTATGTCGGCGCCGTCGCGGTGCTCTTCCTCTTCGTCGTGATGATGCTCGACATCGACTTCGCGCGGCTGCGGGAGGGCTTCCAGCGCTACGCGCCGATCGGGGCGGTGGTCGGCGGCATCCTCTTCCTCGAACTGGTACTGGTGCTCGGCGCCTGGTCCTTCGCCGACCAGGCCGACGATCTGCGCCTCTCGCCCAATCCGGGCGGCGGCCTGACCAATGCCGAGGCGATCGGCCGGATCATCTATACGGACTATGTCTATCTCTTCCAGGCGGCGGGCCTCGTCCTGCTCGTCGCCATGATCGGCGCCATCGTCCTCACCCACCGCGATCGGCCGGGCACGCGGCGCCAGAACATCGGCGCCCAGGTCGCCCGCACCG
This sequence comes from Roseicella sp. DB1501, assembly GCF_013112485.1. Lineage (GTDB taxonomy): Bacteria > Pseudomonadota > Alphaproteobacteria > Acetobacterales > Acetobacteraceae > Paracraurococcus. Next base: position 310,624 of record NZ_JABFHG010000005.1, on the reverse strand, counting down.
GCACGATCAGCCTCGAGAAGGTGCCGGTCGGCGCCGGGGTGAAGGAGCTCGGCATCCGCCGGCCGCCGGAGCCCGAGGCGGAGGCGCCGAAGGTCGCGCATGACGCCGGCCATCATGGCCATGGGGGGCATCACTGAGATGGAGATCGGCCTCGCCCACTACCTGACGGTCGGTGCGATCCTGCTCGTGCTCGGCATCTTCGGCATCTTCGTGAACCGGAAGAACGTCATCGTCATCCTGATGAGCATCGAGCTCATCCTGCTCTCGGTGAACCTGAACTTCGTGGCGTTCTCCGCTTGGCTCGACGACCTCGCCGGGCAGGTCTTCGCCATGTTCGTCCTCACCGTTGCCGCCGCGGAGGCCGCGATCGGCCTCGCCATCGTCGTCATCTACTTCCGCAACCGCGGCAGCATCGAGGTCGAGGATATCTCGACCCTGAGGGGCTGAGCCCATGTTTGTCGGTGCCATCTTCTTCCCCCTGCTGGGGGCCTGCATCAGCGGCTTCCTCGGCCGCTGGATCGGCGACAGGGCCGCGCAGTGGTCGACCGTGGCCTGCATGGTGCTCGCCGCCATCTGCGGCTCGGCCGCCTTCGGCCAGGTCGCGCTCGGTGGGCATCCGCTGGTGCAGCTGATCTGGACCTGGATGGATGTCGGCGGGCTCGAGGTCTCCTGGGCGCTCCGCTACGACACGCTCTCGGTCGTCATGGTGGCGATGGTCACCTTCATCTCGACGCTGATCCACCTCTACTCGGTCGGCTACATGTCGCATGATGCGACGCCGGCCCGCTTCTTCGCCTATCTCTCGCTCTTCACCTTCATGATGCTGATGCTGGTGACGGCGGACAACCTGGCGCAGCTCTTCTTCGGCTGGGAAGGCGTCGGCCTGGCGAGCTACCTGCTGATCGGCTACTGGTACGACCGCGAGAGCGCGAACCGCGCGGCGATGAAGGCTTTCATCGTCAACCGCGTCGGCGACGTGTTCTTCATGCTCGGCCTGGCGCTGACCTTCTACATCTTCGGCAGCATCGAATTCGCCACCATCTTCCCGGCGGTCGAGGCGCATGCCGCAGACCGCTTCCTCGGCATTCCGGCGATCGAGCTGATCGGCGTGCTGCTCTTCCTCGGCGCCTGCGGCAAGTCGGCGCAGCTCGGCCTGCACACCTGGCTGCCGGACGCGATGGAGGGGCCGACCCCGGTCTCGGCGCTGATCCATGCCGCGACCATGGTGACGGCCGGCGTCTTCCTCGTCTGCCGCATGTCGCCGCTGATGGAATATGCGCCGGTGGCGTTGACCGTCGTCACGGTCGTCGGCGCCAGCACCGCCTTCTTCGCCGCGACGATCGGCTGCGTGCAGAACGACATCAAGCGGGTGATCGCCTACTCCACCTGCTCGCAGCTCGGCTACATGTTCTTCGCCGCCGGCGTCGGCGCCTATCAGGTGGCGATGTTCCACCTCTTCACCCATGCCTTCTTCAAGGCGCTGCTCTTCCTCGGCGCCGGCAGCGTGATCCACGCCATGTCGGACGAGCAGGACATCCGCCGCATGGGCGGCATCTGGACCAAGATCCCGGTCACCTATGCGGTGATGTGGATCGGCAATCTCGCGCTCGCCGGCATTCCCTTCTTCGCCGGCTACTACTCGAAGGACGCGATCCTCGAAGCGGCCTACGCCGCCGGGGGCGGGGCCGCCGCCTATGCCTGGGTGCTCGGCATGGCCGCGGCCTTCCTCACCGCCTTCTATTCCTGGCGGCTGCTGATCCTCACCTTCCATGGCGAGCCGCGGGCGGATCATCACGTAATGGAGCATGTGCATGAGAGTCCGCTCGTCATGCTCATCCCGCTGATCGTACTGGCCGCCGGCGCGGTGCTGACCGGCTACCTCTTCGCGCCGCTCTTCATCGGCGAGCACGCGCACGAGTTCTGGCACGAGGCGATCTTCAACGGCCCGCACAACCACATCCTGCACGAGATGCATGAGGTGCCGCACTGGGTGCCGCTGGCCCCAACGGTGATGGGCGTCGCCGGCATCGCGCTGGCCTATGTGATGTACATGGCCATGCCGGCGCTGCCGGCGCGGCTCGCCCGGATGTTCAGCGCGCGGCCGGAGATGGTGCGCAACCTGCCGCTTATCCCGGCCGAGGGTGCCGAGCAGCAGACCGAGCCCAATCCGGGCGGCCTCTACGGCTTCCTGCTGAAGAAGTGGTATTTCGACGAGCTGTACGACGCCATTTTCGTGCGGCCGGCGCGCCGGCTGGCGAATGTCTTCTGGAAGGTCGGCGACGCGCAGATCATCGACGGCATGCCGAACGGCGCCGGCAGCCTCGCGGTCGAGGCCTCGCGCGGCGCGGTGCGCCTGCAGACGGGGCGCGTGGCGAACTACGCCTTCGCCATGATCATCGGCCTCGTCGTCTTTGTCTCCCTCTTCCTGTTCGTGGGCTGAGAATGAACGCCGTCGGCTTCCCGCTGCTCTCGCTCATCACCTTCCTGCCGCTGGTGGGCGCGGGCATCATCATGTCCGTGCGGGGTGAGGATGCGGTCATCGCCCGGAACGCGCGCTGGATCGCGCTCTGGACCAGTCTCATCGTCCTGCTGCTCAGCCTGATCCTCTGGGTCCGGTTCGACCCCAGCACCGCCGCCTTCCAGTTTGAGGAGCGGCTCGCTTGGCTGCCCGAGTTTGGCGTCGGCTACCATATGGGCGTGGACGGCATCTCGGTGCTCTTCGTCCTGCTCTCGACCGCGCTGACGCCGCTCTGCATCCTCGCCTCTTGGGAGGCGATCGAGACCCGCGTCCGCGAGTACATGATCTCCTTCCTGATCCTCGAGACGATGATGGTGGGCATGTTCTGCGCCCTCGACTTCATCATCTTCTACGTCTTCTTCGAGGCGGTGCTGATCCCGATGTTCCTCATCATCGGGGTCTGGGGCGGGCCGCGGCGGGTCTATGCCGCCTTCAAGTTCTTCCTCTACACCCTGCTCGGCAGCGTGCTGATGCTGCTGGCGATCCTGTATCTCTGGTACAATGCCGGCACGACCGACATCCCGGAGCTGTTCGAGCAGGCGGTGCCGCGCGCGGCGCAGACCTGGATCTTCTTCGCCTTCCTCGCCTCCTTCGCGGTGAAGGTGCCGATGTGGCCGGTGCATACCTGGCTGCCGGACGCGCATGTCGAGGCGCCGACCGCGGGCTCGGTGATCCTGGCCGGCGTGCTGCTGAAGATGGGGGCCTATGGCTTCCTGCGCTTCAGCCTGCCGCTGCTGCCCGAGGCCTCGGCCGAGTTCGCGCCGCTGATCTTCGTCCTCTCGGTCGTCGCCGTGGTCTACACCTCGCTTGTCGCGCTGGCGCAGGAGGACATGAAGAAGCTGATCGCCTATTCCTCGGTGGCCCATATGGGCATCGTCACGATCGGCATCTTCACCTTCAACCAGCAGGGCCTTTCCGGCGCGCTCTTCACCATGCTGGCGCATGGCGTGGTTTCCGGCGCGCTCTTCCTCTGCGTCGGCGTGCTCTACGACCGCGTCCATAGCCGCGAGATCCTGCGCTACGGCGGCGTCGCGCAGATCATGCCGTCCTACGCCATGGTGTTCATGCTCTTCACCATGGCCTCGATCGGCTTGCCGGGCCTGGCGAATTTCGTCGGCGAGTTCCTGGTCATCATCGGCGCCTGGGCGGTCAATCCCTGGGTCGCCTTCGGCGCGGCGCTCGGCATGGTGCTGGGCGCGGGCTACATGCTCTACCTCTATCGCCGCGTCAGCTTCGGGCGGATCACCCGCGAGGACCTCCGCGCGCTGCTCGATCTCAGCCCGCGTGAATACACGGTCTTCGCGCCGCTCATCCTGCTGACGCTCTGGATGGGCGTCTATCCGCAGTCCTTCCTGTCCTTCTTCGAGGTCTCGGTCGCCGCCCTGCTGCAGCGCCATGAGGCGGCGCTCGGCGCCGCCCGCCTCGCCGGGATGTAAGCCGATGATCTGGACCCTCGCCCTGCCGGAACTGGTGCTGGCCGTCTCCGGCCTCGTCATCCTCGCCGCGGGCGTCATCCCGAAGCGTGACACCTTCTTCCCGGTCTCCATGGCCTGCGTCGGCGCGCTGCTGCTGACGGCGGTGCTGGTGCTCGGCCAGGGTGACGGGACCGCGCTCTCCGGGCACTACGTCTCGGACGCCTTCTCCGGCTACATGAAGTTCCTGGCGCTCGCCGCCGCGGCCGTCGGCATCCTGCTCTCGCTCGACTACAACGAGAAGGAAGGGTTGGCGCGCTTCGAATTCCCGATCCTCATGCTCTTCGCCACGCTCGGCATGATGGTCATGATCTCGGCCAACGACCTGCTCTCGCTCTATATCGGGCTGGAGCTGCTCTCCCTGCCGCTCTACGTCATCGCCGCCTTCAACCGCGACAGCGGCCGCTCGGCTGAAGCCGGACTGAAGTATTTCGTCCTCGGCGCCCTCGCTTCCGGCCTGCTGCTCTACGGCACCACGCTGGTCTACGGCTTCGCCGGAACGACGAATTTCGACCGGCTGGGCGAGGCCTTCTCGGCGCTGGAGGGCGTCTCGCCCGGCGTCGTGGTCGGCGTGGTCTTCGTCATCACCGGCCTCGCCTTCAAGGTCTCGGCCGTGCCCTTCCACATGTGGACGCCCGACGTGTACGAGGGCGCGCCGACGCCGGTGACCGCCTTCTTCGCCTCGGCGCCGAAGGTCGCGGCCATCGCGCTGCTCGCCCGCGTGCTGCTCGGCCCCTTCGGCGACCTCGTCGGGCAGTGGTCGCAGGTCATCACCCTGATCTCGCTCGGCTCGATGATCCTCGGCGGCTTTGCCGCGATCGGTCAGCGCAACCTGAAGCGGCTGATGGCCTATTCTTCCATCGGCCATGTCGGCTACGCGCTGATGGGCCTCGCCGTCGGCACCGATATCGGGCTGCGCGGCCTGCTGGTCTACATGGCGATCTACGTCTTCATGAATCTCGGCACCTTCGCGGTGCTCGTCTCCATGCGGCGCCAGGGCCGGGCGGTGGAGGGCGTCGACGACCTCGCCGGCCTCGGCCGCACCGATCCGGTGACCGCCATGTGGATGGCGGTGTTCATGTTCTCCATGGCCGGCATCCCGCCGCTCGCCGGCTTCTTCGGCAAGCTCTACGTCTTCCTCGCCGCCGTGCAGGCGGGCTACTGGACGCTCGCCGTCGTCGGCGTGCTGACCAGCGTGGTCTCGGCCTACTACTACCTGCGCATCGTCAAGGTGATGTATTTCGACGCGCCGGCCGGGTCGCTTGACCGGGCGCCGTCGAGCCTCACCCTGGTGATGGCGGGGACGGGCCTCTTCACCGTCCTCTTCGCCCTCTGGCCGGCGCCGATGCTGGCGGCGGCGCAGGCGGCGGCCGCGGCCCTGCTGGGGTGAGCGGACCGGGCGAGGGGCGGGGGCCGGCTCCGCCTGTCGCATGGCGGCTCGAGCGTTACGCCGCGCTGCCCAGCACGGCCGATCTGCTCAATGCCCGGGCCGAGGCCGGCGAGGCCGAGGGCCTGGCGATCCTGGCCGATGAGCAGTTGGCGGGGCGCGGCCGGGCCGGGCGCGGCTGGACCTCGCCGCCGGGCAATCTCTATCTCTCGGTGCTGCTTCGTCCGGCCGGACCGGCGCGGGAGGCGCCGCAATGGAGCCTGCTGGCGGCTGTCGCGCTCGCCGAGGCGGCCTCCGCTCTGGTCGCCGATCCGGGCGCGGTGCGGCTGAAATGGCCGAACGACCTGCTGGTCGGCGGCGGCAAGGCCGCCGGCATCCTGGTCGAGAGCGTGCTGAGCGCGACGGGCGGCATCGCCTGGCTGGGGCTCGGCTTCGGCGTCAACCTGCTGCATGCTCCGGCGCTGCCCGACCGGCCAACCGCGACGCTCGGCGGCGCCGAGAGGCCCGAGCGCTTCGCGGCCCGGTTGCTGGCGCGGCTCGGCCATTGGGTAGGGGTGCAGCGGCAGGCGGGCTTCGCACCGGTGCGGACAGCCTGGTCCCGCTTCGGGCCTGACCCGGGCGAGGCGATCGCGGTGCGCGGCCTGCCGGAGAAGGGGGGCTTCGCGGGCCTCGCGGAGGATGGCAGCCTGCTGCTCGACATCGGGGGCCGGCGCCGGGCGATTCCCGCCGGCGAGATCCTCTCCCAAGGGAACGACAAGCGGGGCGCCTAGACCATGCTGCTCGCCATCGATGCCGGAAACACCAATGTCGTCTTCGCCGTGCATGACGGCACGGAATGGCGCGGCCGGTGGCGCATCGCGACCCGCGCCGATCGCACCTCGGACGAATATGCCGTCTGGCTGATGGCGCTGCTGCAGCACAGTGGGCTGAAGGTCGCCGAGATCGACCGCTGCGTCATCGGCACCGTGGTGCCGGCTGCGCTCTACAATCTCCGCCGGCTGGCCCGCGAATGGTTCAATGTCGAGCCGCTGATCGCCCGCGCGGCGGTGGATTGGGGCTTCGCCATCCGCGTCGAGCGGCCGCAGGAGGTCGGCGCCGACCGCCTGCTGAACGCGCTCGCCTCGCACCACCACTATCGCGGCCCGCTTATCGTCATTGATTTCGGAACCGCGACGACCTTCGACGTGGTGGATGCCGATGGCGCCTATCTCGGCGGCGTGATCGCCCCGGGGATCAACCTCTCGCTCGAGGCGCTGCACAAGGCCGCCGCCCGGCTGCCCCGGATCGGCATCGGCCGGCCGCAGGCGGTGATCGGCCGCGACACCATTGCTGCCATGCAATCGGGCATCTTCTGGGGCTATGTCGGGCTGATCGAGGGCATCGTCGGTCGGATCCAGGCCGAGCAGGAGACGCATCTGAAGGTGGTGGCGACCGGCGGGCTGGCGCCGCTCTTCGCCGAGGGGACCACCATCATTGAGAAGATCGACCCCGACATCACCCTGGAGGGGCTCCGCCTGTTGGCGGAACGCAATCCGGTCCCCAAATTGCAAAAGACGACCTACCGCGACTCGCTCTGAGCGCGATCCGGCTCCTGGCCCCCGCACGGGTCTGGCCCGGACCCGCATCGCGCTTGCAATGGCAAAGGAAGGGTGAGGCCGGCCTCGGCGGGGCCGGCGCAGCCCTGGTACGACATGGATGATCATGTAACGACGGCCGGACCCGATCCGGCCGGTGATTTGGCGTTCATTCCGCTCGGCGGTACCGGCGAGATCGGCATGAACCTGAACATCTACCGTTGCGATGGCGCGTTGCTCGCCATCGATTGCGGCATCGGGTTCGGCGGCCCGGAAAACCCCGAGATCGACGTCATGGTGCCCGATCCGGCCTGGCTGGCCGCGCGGCGGGAGAGGCTGGTCGGGCTGGTGATCACCCATGCCCATGAAGACCATGTCGGCGCCGTCGCGCATCTCTGGCCGCAGCTCCGCTGCCCGATCTATGCCGGGCCCTTCGTCTCGGCCGTGCTGCGGCGGAAGCTCGGCGAGGCGGGGCTGCTGGGCGAGGCGCGGATCAACACCCTGCCGCTCGGGGCGCGGCTGGCGCTCGGCCCCTTCGACCTCGAATTCCTCCGGGTGGCGCATTCGGTGCCCGAGGCGCAGGCGGTCGCCATCCGTACCCGGCACGGCATCGTGCTGCATACCGGCGACTGGAAGCTCGATCCCGACCCGCTGATCGGCCAGCCGACCGACGAGGCCGCCTTCGCCCGGATCGGCGCCGAGGGCGTCCTCGCCATGGTCTGCGATTCGACCAATGCCCTGGTCGAGGGCCATTCCGGCTCCGAGTCCGAGGTCCGGCGCAATCTTACCGCCATCATCCGCGGCCTCACCGGCCGGGTGGCGGTGAGCTGCTTCGCCACCAATGTGGCGCGCGTCGAGAGCATCACCCGCGCCGCCATGGCCGCCGGCCGGCAGGTGGCGCTCTTCGGCCGCTCGCTGCGCAATGCCGAGGCGGCGGCGCGGGAATGCGGCTATCTCAAGGACATCCCGCCCTATGTGCCGGAGGAGGAGGCGGGCTACATCCCGGACGACAACCTCCTCATCATCTGCACCGGCAGCCAGGGCGAGCCGCGCTCGGCGCTGTCCAAGATCGCGGCCGACACGCATCCCAACATCGCGCTCGGCGAGGGAGATACCGTGATCTTCTCCTCGCGCATGATTCCCGGCAATGAGCGCGGCATCCTGCTGCTGCAGGACCAGCTCGCCCGCCGTGGCTGCCGGGTGATGACCGCCGACGACCACGTGGTGCATGTCTCCGGCCATCCGGCGCGGGACGAGTTGCGGCGGCTCTACCAGCTGGTGAAGCCGCAATTCGCCGTGCCGGTGCATGGCGAGTGGCGCCACCTCTCGGAACACGCGGCGCTGGCGAAGTCGCTGCAGGCGACGCCGGTGCTGGTCGAGGATGGCGACGTGCTACGCCTCTCGCCGGGCCGTCCCGACGTGGTGGAAGGCGTGCCGACCGGGCGTCTGGCCGTCGACAACGGAAGGCTGCTGCCGATCAGCGGCGGTGTTCTCGCCGCGCGCAAGCGGATGCTCTTCAACGGCGTCGTCATGGCCTCGCTCGCGGTCGACGAGGCGGGGCGGGTGCTGGGCACGCCGCAGGTCTCGGCGCCCGGGCTGCTCGACGGCGAGGAGGGGATCGGGGCGCAGCTCGCCTCCGAGCTCTCGCGGGCCCTCGGCGAGCTGCCGAGCGCTCTGCGGCGGGAGGATGACGCGCTGCGCGAGGCGGCGCGGGCGGTGCTGCGGAAATCCGTCGGACGCCGGCTGCGCAAGCGGCCGAATGTCGAGGTGCATCTGCTGCGGGTCTAGACCATGATCCGCTCACACAGGGTGGCGGATCATGGTCCAGGCCGTTGTTTGATCACGTGAGGCACGCTTTTCGGTGAGTCCACCTCAAGCGATCGCGCTCTAGCGACCGGACTGCGGCAAGGCCGAGGACGGCAGGGCACGGGGCGCCGCCCTTCGGGGCGCGCCGCGTCGCCGGCGCTGCCCGCTCCGCACCATTCCCGATCCAATCCGACCGGAGGGCTTCATGACCTGGTTCACCGGCGTCGTCGTCTATCTGTTGATCTGGTGGGTCGCGCTTTTCGCCGTGCTGCCCATCGGCGCCCAGCCGAATCCGGAAGGCGACGACCAGACCGGCTGGCGCGGCGTGCCGCAACGGCCGCAGCTACTGCGCAAGGTGGTTATCACCACTCTTGTTTCGGCAATTCTCTGGCTGGCCATCTTCGCCCTGGTTGAGAGCGATTGGATGAGCTTCCGGTCGGGCTGGTGGGCCATGCCCAATGATTAGGCGATAACGCCGGCCTGCGCCGCTTTGTGATGGCGAATTGTGCGGCTCTCGTTTAGGAGCCTGCTTTTTCCGCTTTTTCGGCAGCCTTTGCCGTTGTCCGGCGTTGGCCTTCCGCGCCACCATGGTCGTCAGAGAGGGGGTTGGTCCTCTCTCTGCCGTGTGACTGGCGTTTCCTCCCTAAACTCGGGCCGTGCCTTCGGGCGCGGCCCTTTTTTCGTCTAGCGCGCTGACCACGCCAGCGCCAAGACGGAAACTGCGGTGTGGGGCAGAAAATCGTCGCCCTTCATGCGCGGGTCCCCGCCCTCACGCAACAAAGTTGCGCCGTGCGAAAGCGGCGCCAAAGGGCGGCCGGGCGCGCGCCGACCCCATCCCCGCCCGCGCGATTCCGGTCTAAAGGAGTGCCCGAGACCGCCGATCCCAGGAGTTCGCCTTGCGCCTGTCCCGCGCCTTCCTGCCGACGCTGAAGGAAACCCCGGCCGAGGCGCAGATCGCCTCGCACCGGCTCATGCTGCGCGCCGGCATGGTCCGGCAGACCAGCGCCGGCATCTATGCCTGGCTGCCGCTCGGCTGGCGGGTGCTGCAGAAGGTCGAGCAGATCGTCCGCGAGGAGCAGGATGCCGCCGGCGCGCAGGAGATCCTGATGCCGACCATCCAGCCGGCCGATCTCTGGAAGCAGTCCGGCCGGCACGACGCCTACGGCCCGGAGATGCTGCGCCTCAAGGACCGGCACGAGCGAGAGATGCTCTACGGCCCGACCAACGAGGAGATGGTCACCGACATCTTCCGCACCTATGCGAAGAGCTACCGCGACCTGCCGCGCAACCTCTACCACATCCAGTGGAAGTTCCGCGACGAGATCCGCCCGCGCTTCGGCGTCATGCGCGGCCGCGAATTCCTGATGAAGGACGCCTATTCCTTCGATCTCGACTATGCCGGGGCGCGGCGCAGCTACCAGCGCATGTTCGTCGCCTATCTCCGCACCTTCGCCCGCATGGGGCTGAAGGCGATCCCGATGCAGGCCGATACCGGCCCGATCGGCGGCGATCTCAGCCATGAATTCCTCATCCTGGCCGAGACCGGCGAGAGCCAGGTCTACCTGCACAAGGACCTGCTCGACTTCGACGTGCTCTCGCAGGGCATCGACTATGACGGCGACCTCTCGCCCATCGTCGATTTCTGGACCAGCCGCTACGCCGCGACCGACGAGAAGCATGACGAGGCCGTCTGGGCGACGGTGCCGGAGGCCGACCGCGTCTCCGCGCGGGGGATCGAGATCGGCCACATCTTCTATTTCGGCACCAAGTACAGCGCGCCGATGGGGCTGCAGGTGAGCGGCCCGGACGGCAAGATGGTCACACCCGAGATGGGCAGCTACGGCATCGGCGTCTCCCGCCTCGTCGGCGCCATCATCGAGGCAAATCACGACGAGACCGGCATCCGCTGGCCGGAGCCGGTGGCGCCCTTCCGCCTCGCGGTGCTGAACCTGAAGCCCGGCGATGCCGGCACCGACGCCCTGGCCGAGCGGCTCTATGCCGGCTTCGATCCGGATGCCGTCTATGACGACCGCGACGAGCGGGCGGGCGTGAAATTCGCCGATGCCGATCTCATGGGCTATCCCTGGCAGGCCATCATCGGGCCCCGCGGCGCCGCCGCCGGCCGCATCGAGCTGAAGCGCCGGGCGACGGGCGAGCGGGCCGAGCTCTCGCTGGAGGACGCCGTCGCGCGCATCCGGGGCGGCTGAGGCCGGCCCGATGTTCGGTCCGTTCGAGCGCATGGTGGCCTGGCGCTACCTGCGCGCCCGCAAGGGCGAGCGCTTCGTCTCCGTCACCGCCGCCTTCTCGCTGCTCGGCATCGCCCTCGGCGTCGCCGCGCTCATCATCGTCATGGCGGTGATGAACGGCTTCCGGCAGGAGCTGATCACCCGGATCATCGGGCTGAACGGGCATCTGACGGTGCATCCGGCGAGCGGCCGCAGCCTGCCGGATTACGAGGCCCTCGCCGCGCGGCTCCGCGCCTTGCCGGGGGTGGAGCAGGCGGCGCCGACCGTCGACGGCCAGGTGCTGCTCACGGGCGAGCGCGGCGGGGCGGCGGGCGGCATGGTGCGCGGCATCGCGCCGGAGGCGCTGCGGGCGCGCGGCGTCATCGCCCGCGGCATCCGCCTCGGCAGCCTCGAGGCTTTCGGCGACGAGGACACGGCGGTGATCGGGCTCCGCCTCGCCGCGCGCATGGGGCTGCGCCTCGGCGACCAGGTCACGCTCGTCCTGCCGCAGGCCCGCGGCGCGGATTTCAGCGTCGCGCCGAAGCAGCGCGCCTTTCGCATCGTCGCCCTCTTCGATATCGGCATGCCGGAATATGACGGACGCGAGGTCTTCATCCCGCTGCGGGCGGCGCAATCCTTCTTCGGTCTGGACCACGCCGCGAGCCAGGTGGAGCTCTTCGTCGGCGATCCCGACCGGGTGGCCCCGGTGACCGAGGCGGTGCGGGCGATGCTCGCCGGCGGGCCCTACCGCATCACCGACTGGCAGGGCGCGAACAGCAGCATCTATGCGGCGGTGGTGGTGGAGCGGAACGTGATGTTCCTCATCCTCACCCTGATCATCCTCATCGCCGCCTTCAACATCATCTCCTCGCTGACCATGCTGGTGAAGGACAAGGGACGAGATATCGCCATCCTGCGCACCATGGGGGCCGGGCGGGGGGCGATCCTGCGCATCTTCCTGCTCTGCGGCGCGAGTGTGGGCTGCGGCGGCACGCTGATCGGCTTCCTGCTCGGCCTCGGCATCGCCACCAATTTCGACAGCCTGCGCGCCTGGCTGCTGTCGCTGGAGGGCACGCCCCTGTTCCGGCCGGAGCTGCTCTTCCTCACCCAGCTTCCCGCTGCGGTCGATCCGCGCGAGGTCGCCTCCGTCCTCGCCATGGGGCTCGGCCTCTCGCTGCTGGCGACGCTCTATCCGAGCTGGCGGGCGGCGCGGATCGATCCCATCGAGGCGCTGCGCCATGGCTGAGGCCGGACCCTTCGGCGGCTTCGAGCGCGCTGTCGCGGCGCGCTACCTGCTCGCCCGCAAGGGGGAGCGTTTCGTCTCGGTCATCGCCGGCTTCTCCCTCGTCGGCATCGCGCTCGGCGTCGCCACGCTGATCGTCGTGCTCTCGGTCATGGGCGGCTTCCGGCAGGAGCTGCTCGGCCGCATCCTCGGCCTGAACGGGCAGCTCGGCATCAGCGCGGCGCAGGGGACGCTGCCCGACGACCCCGCTTTGGTCGCCCGCCTCCGTGCCCTGCCGGAGGTTGCGCAGGCCGCCGCGGTGGTCGAGGGGCAGGTGCTGCTGACCACCGATGCCGGTGCCTCGGCGGGCGGGCTGGTGCGCGGCATCGCGCCGGAGGACCTGCGGGCGAAGCGGATCATCGCCGACAACATCAAGGCCGGCGACCTGGCGCGCTTCCAGGGGGAGGATGCCATCGTCATCGGCACCGGCCTGGCGCGGCGGCTCGATATCGGCCTCGGCGACCGCGTCACCCTGGTCTCGCCGCAGGGGCGGGTGACGGTCTTCGGCACCGTGCCGCGGCTCCGGGCCTATCGGGTGGTGGCGCTGTTCGAGGTGGGCATGGAGGAATACGACAGCGGCTTCGTCTTCCTGCCGCTGGCCGCGGCGCAGCTTTTCTTCCAGATGCCGCATGCCGTCAGCCAGATCGAGGTCTATCTGAAGCAGGCCGACCGCTCGGCCGAGGCGGCCGGCGCCATCCGCGTGGCGCTCGCCGGCGAGCCGGTCCGCATCGCCGACTGGCAGGATGCCAATGGCGGCTTCTTCCAGCTCGTGCAGGTGCAGCGGAACGTCATGTTCCTGATCCTCACCCTCATCATCCTGGTCGCCGCCTTCAACATCGTCTCCTCGCTGACCATGCTGGTGAAGGACAAGGGGCGGGACATCGCCATCCTGCGCACCATGGGGGCGCGGCGGGGCGCCATCCTGCGCATCTTCCTGCTCTGCGGCGCGGCGATCGGCGGGGCTGGGACGCTCGCCGGGCTCGGGCTCGGCCTGCTCTTCTGCGCCAATATCGAGGCGATCCGGCAATGGCTGATGCGGCTGACCGGCACCACCGTCTTCGACCCGAACGTCTATTTCCTGACCCGCATCCCGGCCGTGGTGGACCCGTTCGAGGTCGCCCAGGTGGTCGGGCTCGGGCTGCTGCTGTCGCTGCTCGCCACCCTGCCGCCGAGCTGGCGGGCGGCGCGGCTCGATCCCGTGGAGGCGCTGCGCGATGAATGAGACGGGGGAAAGCGGGGCCCCGGCGCTGCGCCTCGCGGCGGTGGAGCGGCGCTTCCGCACCGAGGCGGGCGAGCTGCCGGTGCTGCGGGGCGCCGACCTCGCGCTCGCCGCCGGCGAGATCGTGGCGCTGGTCGCGCCCTCCGGCACCGGCAAATCGACCCTGCTGCACCTCGCCGGCCTGCTGGAACGGCCGGATGCCGGCGAGGTCGTCGTCGCCGGCCGGGCGGCGGGCACGCTGTCGGACGATGCGCGGACGGCGATCCGGCGAACCGCCATCGGCTTCGTCTACCAGTTCCACCACCTGCTGCCGGAATTCACGGCGGAAGAGAATGTGGTGCTGCCGCAGCTCGCCGCCGGCACGCCGCGCCGGGCGGCGCGGGAGCGGGCGCGCGGCTTGCTGGCGAGCTTCGGGCTCGCGGGGCGCGAGCAGCACCGGCCGGGCCGCCTCTCAGGCGGCGAGCAGCAGCGGGTGGCGATCGCCCGGGCGCTGGCCAATGCGCCGCAGGTGCTGCTGGCCGACGAGCCGACCGGCAATCTCGATCTCGGCACGGCGAACCGGGTCTTCGAGGAGCTGCTGCAGGCGGTGCGCGGGCAGGGGCTCGCGGCGCTGATCGCGACGCACAACCCGGAGCTGGCGGCGCGGATGGACCGGGTGGTGACGCTGCGTGAGGGCCGGGTGGTGGCGGGTTGAGGCCCTATTCGGCCGGCAGCGGCATCGCCGCGACCGGCGCCGCCGCCGGGTGGCGAAGCAGCAGCAGCATGAGCCGCGCCAGGAAGAGCAGCGCGCCCCCCAACCAGACTAGGGCGGCGGCGATGGCGAGGCCCGGCTGCCCCTGCGCGATGGAGAGATAGATCCCGCAGGGAAAGGCGAGGGCGGCGCCGGCCGAGAGCAGGTATTGCGCGATCGCCATGCCGCGCGGCGCTGCCAGCGCCGGCCAGGCCCGGTAGGTGAGGCCCATCAGCGCCAGCGAGGTCCAGCCGAGCAGGTTGAGATGCGCATGCACCGGCGCGAGCTGGAAGTCATGCGCCATCCCCATGGCGATGCCCAGGCCGGTGCCGAGGACGAGGCAGGCGGCGGCGGTGGTGACGAAGAGCAGGGGCAGGCGCGGCATGGGCAGGTCCTCGCAGCGGGAGGCCGCGGTTTAGGCAGGCCTGGATTCCGCGTCCGTGCGCCGGCGCACGGTGCCCGGCCGCCACAGCGCGCCGCAGAGCATGCCGAGGACGACGAGCGCCATGCCCGCGAGCTGCACCGGGCTCACCTGCTCGCCGAGCAGCAGCCAGGCCCAGAAGACGCCGAGCGCCGGGACCAGCGGCGGCAGCAGCGCGCCGCGGGCCGGGCCGAGCAGCGCCACCGCCCGGCTGTAGAGCACGACGGCGATGCCGCCGGCGATCAGTCCCTGATAGACCGCCTGCAGCAGCGCCTCGCCCGGATGCGCCGGCACCCCGCCGGGGCCGAGCAGCAGCAGGTGCAGCGGCACCCAGGCGAGGGAGAGTGCCCCGGCCGCCGCCGCGGCGCGCGTGCCCGGCACCTGCCAGCGCCGCATCAGCACGCCGAAGAGCGCCCAGGTGAAGCCGCTCGCCAGCAGCAGCAGGTCGCCGATCCAGGCCCGGCCGCCGCCCTCGGCGAGGGAGGCGCCGCCGATCAGCAGCAGCCCGGCGCCGAGGATGCCGAGGCCGGCCCGCACCCCCGTCTCCGGCGCCTGCCGCAGCACCCACCAGCCGAGGAGGGGCGCGAAGAGGACGGTCGCGCCGGGATTGAGGATGGAGGCATGGGTCGCCGGCGCGAATTGCAGCGCCGCGACGGTCAGCAGGTAGTAGGGCGCGCCGGCGAGCAGCGCGAGCACCGCCGCCCGCGCCAGCGACAGCCCGCCGAGGCCGATGCGCCAGAGCAGCAGGCTCATCAGCAGGCCAGCGGTGGTCGAGCGCAGCAGCACCAGGTCGGCGAGCGAGAGGCCATGCGCCAGGCCGTGCCGGGTCGAGGCGAAATTGCCGCTGAACAGCACCATGGCGAGCACGCCGGCGGCGATGGTGCGGCGATCCCCGCGGCGCTGGTCTTCCGGCATGCGGGCGAGTGTGCCGGGAGACGGACCGGCATGCTACCCTGCCCGGCATGAGCGACTCGGCCGGCGGTTCCTTCGTCCATCTCCACGCCCATTCCAGCTATTCGCTCTCGGAAGGCGCCATCAAGGCGGAGAAGCTCGCCGCCCTGGCCAGGGCGGCCGGCATGCCCGCCGTGGCGCTGACCGACAGCGCCAACCTTTTCGGCGGGCTGGAATTCTCCCAGGCCTGCGCCGGCAAGGGCGTGCAGCCGATCATGGGCTGCCAGCTCTTCCTCAGCCGGACGGCGAGCGACGAGCGGCCGGAGGCGGAGCGGCAGCCGCCGGATCCGATCGTGGCGCTGGCCATGGATGCGCGGGGGCTCGACAACCTGCAGCGTCTCTCCTCCCGCGGCTATCTCGCGGGCGATGCCTCCGGCCGCCCCTGCCTTCGCCTGACGACGCTGGAGGAGCATGCCGAGGGGCTGTTCCTGCTGACCGGCGGCACCTTCGGCCCGATCGGCCGGCTGCTGGCGGAGGGGCGGCGCGCCCCGGCCGAGGCGCTGCTGCGCCGCCTCGCCGCCGCCTTCCCGGACCGGCTGGCGGTGGAGCTGAACCGCCACGGTTTGCCGGTGGAGAAGGCGATCGAGCCGGCGATGCTGGCCCTGGCGGACGAGCTCGCCTTGCCGATCGCCGCCGCCAACGACGTCTATTTCGCCGCGCCGGAGATGCACGAGGCGCATGACGCGCTGCTCTGCATCGCCGAGGGCCGCACCTTGGCCGAGGAGGACCGGCGCCGCGTCACCGCCGAGCATTGGTTCAAGCCGGCGGATGCCATGCGGGCGGCCTTCGCCGACCTGCCGGAGGCCTGCGACAACACCCTCGCCATCGCCCGCCGCTGCGCGGTGATGGTGGAGACGAAGAAGCCCGAATTGCCGGTCTGCCCCAAGGTGCAGCCGGGCATGACCGAGGCCGAGACGGTGCGCGACATGGCGGTGCGCGGCCTCGAGGCGCGGCTCGACGCGGCGCAGATGCCCGAGGCGGCGCGGGCGCCCTATCGCGAGCGGCTGGCCTATGAGCTCGGCGTCATCGAGCAGATGGGCTTCTCAGGCTATTTCCTCATCGTCGCCGACTTCATCCAATGGGCGAAGCGGCACGACATCCCGGTCGGGCCCGGCCGCGGCTCCGGCGCCGGCTCGGTCGCCGCCTGGGCGCTGACCATCACCGATCTCGACCCGATGCGCTTCGGCCTGCTGTTCGAGCGCTTCCTCAACCCCGAGCGCGTCTCGATGCCGGATTTCGACATCGACTTCTGCCAGGACCGGCGCGACGAGGTGATCAATTACGTCCGCCGCGAATACGGCGCCGACCGGGTGGCGCAGATCATCACCTTCGGCAAGCTGCAGGCCAAGGCGGCGGTGCGCGATGTCGGCCGCGTGCTCGGCATGCCCTATGGGCAGGTGGACCGCATCGCCTCGCTGATCCCGTTCAACCCCGCCAAGCCCATCAGCCTCGCCCAGGCGATCGCGGAGGAGCCGCGGCTGCAGCAGATGCGCGACGCCGACGAGCAGGTGGCGCGGCTGCTCGAGATCGCCAACCAGCTCGAAGGGCTCTACCGCAACGCCAGCACGCATGCCGCCGGCGTCGTCATCGGCCGCAAGCCGCTGATCGAGATCGTGCCGCTCTACCGCGATCCGCGCTCGGAGATGCTGATCACCCAGTACTCGATGAAGTATGTCGAGCAGGCGAGCCTGGTGAAGTTCGACTTCCTCGGCCTGAAGACGCTGACGGTGATCCAGAAGGCGCTCGAGATCCTGAAGGGGCAGGGGATCGAGGTCGACATCAACGCCATCCCGCTCGACGACCGCAAGACCTACGAGATGCTGCGCCGCGGCGACGCCGCCGGGGTGTTCCAGTTCGAAGGCGCGGGCATGCGGGACTGCCTGCGGCAGATGCGCGTCGACCGCTTCGAGGACCTGATCGCCGCCGTCTCGCTCTACCGTCCCGGCCCTATGGCGAACATCCCCGCCTATTGCCAGCGCAAGCATGGCGAGCCCTGGGAGAGCCCGCATCCGAAGATCCATCCCATCCTTGAGGAGACCTTCGGCATCATGGTCTACCAGGAGCAGGTGATGCAGATCAGCCAGGAGCTGGCGGGCTACTCGCTCGGCGGCGCCGACCTGCTGCGCCGCGCCATGGGCAAGAAGATCGCCAAGGAGATGGAGCAGCAGCGGGCCATCTTCACCGAGGGCGCCGTGAGGAACGGCATCTCGCCGGAGAAGGCGACCGAGATCTTCGACATGATGGCGAAGTTCGCGGAATATGGCTTCAACAAGTCGCACGCTGCCGCATACGCCCTCGTCAGCTACCAGACGGCCTGGCTGAAGGCGAACCACGCCGTCGCCTTCCTCGCCGCCTCGATGACGCTCGATCTCGACAAGACCGAGAAGCTGGCGAACCACATGCAGGAGGCGAGCCGGCTCGGCATCCCGGTCCTGCCGCCCGACGTGAACCGCTCGGGCGCCGAATTCCTGGTGGAGACGACGGAGGAGGGCAAGCAGGCCATCCGCTTCGCCCTCGCCGCGGTCAAGCGCGTCGGCGCCCAGGCCATGCAGGACCTGGTGCGGGCGCGCGACGCCAGGGGGCCCTTCGGCTCCATCGCCGAATTCGCCCACCGGGTCGATCCGAAGCTGCTGAACAAGATGCAGATCGAGAACCTGGCCAAGGCCGGCGCCTTCGACCAGCTCGAGCCCAACCGTGCCCGGCTGGTGGCCGGGGCCGAGGTGATCCTGCGCCGCGCCCAGGCGGCGGCGGAGGCGCGGGTGAGCGCCCAGATCGCCCTCTTCGGCGGCGCCGATTCCCGCCCCGAGCCGCTGCGCATCCCGGAGGTGCCGGACTGGCCGCAGCTCGAGAAGCTTGCCTTCGAGGCCGAGGCGGTGGGCTTCCACCTCTCGGCGCATCCGCTCGACACCTACAAATCGGTGCTGCAACGGCTCGGCGTCATCCCCTCGGCGCGGATCGCCGAGCGGGCCAGGGCCGGCGCGGCGCGGCTGAAGCTGGCCGGCACGGTGGTGGCGAGCAAGGAGCGCCCGACCCGCACCGGCAGCCGCATGGCCTGGGTCACTCTATCCGATGCCGCCGGCAGCTACGAGGTGACGCTCTTCTCCGAGGTCCTCTCCCGCTCGCGCGAGCTGCTCGCCGAGGGCACGGCCGTGCTCTGCACCGCCGAGGCGCGGCTGGACGGCGAGATGCTGCGGCTCACGGCGCAGGATTTCGAGGGGCTGGAGAAGGCGGCGCAGCAGGTGGGGCAGGGGATCCGGCTCTGGCTGGAGGGCGAGGCCGGGGTGCCGGCGATCCGCGACCTGCTGGCGAAGGAGGGCCGCGGCCGCGGCCGGGTGGTGGTGGTGGCGCGCACCGGCCAGGGGCAGGAGGTGGAGCTGGCTCTGCCGGGCGGCTTCAACGTCTCGCCCCGCCTGATCCAGCAGATGCGCGTGGTGCCCGGCATCGCCGAGGTGGAGGCGGTCTAGCATTCCCCACGACGCCGCTGCGCGTCGCCGCGGGGACCCCGGATTGCTTGCCTTCCACCCAAGATCCGTCACAGCCTGCCACGGCGAAGCCGCGGCAGGGCAACAGGCAGCGGCAGGCTGATATTGACGGCGCAATGACTGGTCCGGAATCGCGCTGATCGTTCAGCCGGCGCCGCGGCCGTCTTGCCCCGGGGTCGGCCGCATGCCATATCCCCGCCGCCGCCGTGGGGAAGCCCGCGGCGGCAAATCCGCACGCGGCGCACCCTTCCTCATCGGTCGGGTCCGGTCCTGGGAGACATCCAGGAAGGCGCCGCGGAGGCTCAACCGGACTGATTGGAAGGATTTCGCCGATGGCGATGCCCCAGGTCACCCTGCGCGCCCTGCTCGAGGCGGGTGTGCATTTCGGCCACCATACGCGGCGCTGGAACCCGCGCATGGCCCCCTACATCTTCGGCGTGCGCAACCAGGTCCACATCCTGGACCTGCAGCAGACCGTTCCGATGATGGACCGGGCCCTGCGCGCCGTGCGCGACGTCGTCGCCGCCGGCGGCCGCGTGCTTTTCGTCGGCACCAAGAAGGCGGCGGCCGAGTATGTGGCCGAGGCGGCGACCCGCTGCGGCCAGTACTACGTCAACCACCGCTGGCTCGGCGGCATGCTGACCAACTGGAAGACGATCACCGGCTCCATCAAGCGCCTGAAGCAGATGGAGGACCAGCTCTCCGGCAACGTCCAGGGCCTCACCAAGAAGGAGGTCCTGATGCTGACGCGCGAGAAGGAGAAGCTCGACCGCGCCCTCGGCGGCATCAAGGAGATGGGCGGCCTGCCGGACATCATCTTCGTCATCGACGTGGTGAAGGAGAAGCTGGCGATCGAGGAGGCCAACAAGCTCGGCATCCCGGTCGTCGCCGTGGTCGATTCGAACGCCGATCCGCAGGGCGTCGCCTTCCCGATCCCGGGCAATGACGACGCGATCCGCGCCATCAACCTCTATTGCGACATGGTCGCGGGCGCGGTCTTCGACGGCATCTCCGCCGAGCTGCAGGCCAGCGGCGTCGATCTCGGCGCCACCGAGGAGCTGCCCGCCGAGCCCGAGCTGACCGCCGATGTCGCGGCCGAGCTGGCGCCCGAACTGGCGCCAGAGCTGACCGAGGGCGAGCCGGCGCTCGCCGATGCGCAGTCCAGCCCGACCGCCGGCCTCGACACCGAGAGCCTGGAGACGATGGTCCAGGCCAACGAGGACGACGGCAACCGGGCCGGCTGAGGCCCGCCCCGGTTGGGCCGCGCCGCCTGGCGGCGGGGCCCGTCCAGGGCATGACCGGATGTTGCGGCCGGGCGGCGCCGTCGCCGGGCCGGCAAGGACGTCTTGATGGCGGGCTGGCCTTCGGGGAAGGTCGGCCCGCCGCTTCTCATTGTTCCCAGGAGCAGGGCCGCGCGCCCGGACCGCGGCGTCCGCGACCCGCTCCTCTCGATTAGGCAGGACACGGGAGACACCCATGGCCGAGATCACCGCCGCGCTGGTGCGCGACCTCCGCGACAAGACCGGCGCCGGCATGATGGACTGCAAGAAGGCGCTGGTCGAAGCGAATGGCGACATGGAGGCCGCGATCGACTGGCTGCGCAAGAAGGGCTTGTCCGCCGCCGCCAAGAAGTCCGGCCGCGTCGCGGCCGAGGGGCTGGTCGGCGTCGCCACCGGGCCGCAGGTCGGCGCCATGGTCGAGGTGAATGCCGAGACCGATTTCGTCGCGCGGAACGAACAATTCCAGGGCTTCGTCGCCGAGGTGGCGGGGCTGGTGCTCTCGGTCGGCGACGATCTGGAGCGGCTGAAGGCGGCCCCCTATCCGGGCACGCGGCATTCGGTGGCCGAGGAGCTGACGCGCCTCATCGCCACCATCGGCGAGAACATGAACATCCGCCGCGCCAAGCGCCTCGAGGTGGAGAAGGGCGTCGTCGCCACCTACACGCACAACGCCGTGCGGCCGGGCCTCGGCAAGATCGGCGTGCTGGTCGCGCTCGAGGGCAATTCCGAGATCGAGGCGCTCGAGACGCTCGGCCGCCAGATCGGCATGCATGTCGCCGCCGCCCGGCCGGAGGCGCTCGAGGTCGGCTGCGTCGATCCCTCCGCGCTCGAGCGCGAGAAGGCGGTGCTCTCCGAGCAGGCCCGCGCCTCGGGCAAGCCGGAGGCGATCATCGGCAAGATGGTCGAGGGCCGGATCCGGAAATACTACGAGGAAGTGGTGCTGCTGGAGCAGGTCTGGGTGCATGACGGCGAGAGCCGGGTGAAGGAGATCGTCCGCAAGGCCGGCGGCAACCTCACCGGCTTCGCCCGCTTCCAGCTCGGCGAGGGCATCGACAAGCCGGTCGGCCCCGACTTCGCCACCGAGGTCGCGGCGGCGGCCGGCACCGGCCCCGCCTGAGGGGACAGCCCGGGAGCGGAGGGCGATGCGGCTGCCGTGCGATAGACGGCAGCCACATCGCATCCCCTTGTTGATTCCCGAGCTTGTCCAGGGTTAGTCGGGTGCCTAACTTCACCCGCTTGCCGTGACGGACCCAAAATGAGCCAACAGACCAGCTACAAGCGTGTCATGCTCAAGGTGTCCGGCGAGGCACTGATGGGGCAGGGCGACTATGGCCTCGACACCAACACCTGCCGCCGGATAGCGGAGGATGTGAGGGGCGTCGTCGAGCTCGGCGTCGAGGTTTGCCTGGTCATCGGCGGCGGCAACATCTTCCGCGGCATCGCGGGCGCCGCCACCGGCATGGACCGCGCCCAGGCCGACTATATGGGCATGCTGGCGACTGTGATGAACGCCCTCGCCATGCAGTCGGCGCTCGAGAAGGTCGGCGTGCCGACCCGGGTGCAGAGCGCCATCGCCATGCAGTCGGTCTGCGAGCCCTATATCCGGCGCCGGGCGATCCGGCACATGGAGAAGGGCCGGGTCGTCATCTTCGCCGCCGGCACGGGCAATCCCTTCTTCACCACCGACACCGCCGCGGCGCTGCGGGCCGCCGAGATGCAGTGCGACGCGCTGCTGAAGGGCACCCAGGTGGACGGCGTCTATTCGGCGGACCCGCGCAAGAACGCCCAGGCCGAGCGCTACGTGACGCTCACCTATCTGGACATGCTGGCGCGCGACTTGGCGGTGATGGATGCGGCGGCGATCTCGCTCTGCCGCGAGAACAAGCTGCCGATCATCGTCTTCAACATCCACGAGCCGGGCGCCTTCACCGCGGTGATGCAGGGCGAGGGCAACTTCACCACGGTCGTGGAGAGCTAGGGTCCTGAGGACTTCGAGATCAGGACAGTAGGGCACATGCCGATCGGGCGGCTCGCCCGCATCCCGCCCCTGGGCGGGCGGCCCGGCCGGGGGTAGGTAGACGGAAACAGGGGCCGGGCGCCCTGCCGCATCGAGTCGCGGCGGCGCCGGGCCGGCCCGCCTGGCGGCCATCCGGGCAGGCGCCCGGTCATGCCGGGCCGGGCGGATCGAGGAACGGGAGTGCAGGGGCCATGCCGGCCGACCTCAAGACGTTGAAGCAGGACCTGACGCGCCGCATGGATGGCGCGATCGAGCTGCTCAAGAAGGAATTCACCGGCCTGCGCACCGGCCGGGCCAGTCCGGCGCTGCTCGAGCCCGTGCGGGTCGAGGCCTATGGCAACAACCAGCCGCTCAACCAGGTGGCCAATGTCTCGGTCGCTGGGCCGAGCCTGCTGTCGGTGCAGGTCTGGGACAAGTCGGTGGTGAAGGCGGTCGAGATCGCCATCCGCGATTCCGGCCTCGGCCTCAACCCGCAGAGCGAGGGCCAGGTGATCCGCGTGCCGCTGCCGCCGCTGACCCAGGAGCGCCGCAACGAGCTGGTGCGGACGGCGGCGAAATACGCCGAGAGCGCCAAGGTCGCCATCCGCGGCGTGCGGCGCGACGGCATGGAGCAGGTCAAGGCGCAGGAGAAGGACAAGAAGGCGCCGATCAGCCAGGACGACGCCAAGCACTGGTCCGACGAGGTGCAGAAGCTGACCGACCAGTACATCAAGCAGGTCGATCAGGTGCTGGCCGACAAGGAAAAGGACATCAGGCAGGTCTGAGCCGCGGTGTCCGGTCTTCCCAAGCTGAGCCTCGCGCCGCTCGCCGCCGAGGCGGCGCCCCGCCGCCCCGGCCAGTCCGGGCCGCCCGCGCATGTCGCCATCATCATGGACGGCAACCGCCGCTGGGCCGAGGCGCGCGGCCTGCCCATCCCGCTCGGCCACAAGGCCGGGGCGGAGGCGGTGCGGCGCACCATCGAGGCCTGCATCCAGGAAGGCATCGGCTGGCTCACCCTCTTCGCCTTCTCCTCGGAGAACTGGCTGCGGCCGATCGAGGAGGTGCGGGCGCTCACCGGCCTGCTGCGGCTCTACCTGCGGGCCGAGGTGGCGACGCTGGCCAAGGAGGGCATCCGGCTGCGGGTGATCGGCGACCGCGCCCGCTTCGGCCGGGAGACCATGCATGAGATCGAGCGGGCCGAGGCGCAGACGGCGCAGGGCACGCGGCTGAACCTGACCGTCGCCCTGTCCTATGGCGGGCGCGGCGAGATCGTCGCCGCGGCGCGGGCGGTGGCGGAGGCGGTGCGGGATGGCCGGCTCGACCCCGCCAGCCTGGACGAGGCGAGCTTCGGCGGCCGGCTCTTCACCGCCGGCATGCCGGATCCGGACCTGATCATCCGCACCTCGGGCGAGCAGCGGCTGTCGAATTTCCTGCTCTGGCAGGCCGCCTATGCCGAGTTCGTCTTCCAGGACGTGCTCTGGCCGGATTACGGCGCCGATTTCCTCGGCCAGGCCATCCGCGAATTCGGCCGCCGGGAGCGCCGCTACGGTGCCCGCACTGGCTGAACCTCCCTCTCGCGGCGGCGGCCTCGTCAGCCGCTGGCCGGATCTGCGCAAGCGGGTCCTCTCCGCCATGCTGCTCGGCCCGGCCGCGCTGCTCTGCATCTGGCTCGGGGCCGAGGCCTGGGCGGCGCTGATGGCGGCGGCGGTGGCGCTGCTCGCCTGGGAATGGGTGCGGCTCTGCGGCTTCTCCACGCGCCGGCTGCCCGGCCTCGCCGTGCCGCTTCTGGTGCTCGGCGCCGGCACCCTTGCGGTCGAGGCGGCATGGAGCTGGGCGCTCGCCCTGCTCGCCGGCGGCTTCCTCGGCTTGTGGGTGTATGGAGGAGCATTCGGGAGGACATCCGGGCGGAGACCGGGGCAGGGGGGGCACGCCCGCTCCGGCTTCTGGCTGGCCTTCGGCATCCTCTATATCGGCCTCGCCGGCGTCGCCCTGATCCATCTGCGCGGCGATGCCGCGGTGGGGCGCTGGAACGTGCTGCTCCTCTTCCTCGTGGTCTGGGCGAGCGATATCGGCGCCTATGTCGCCGGGCGGCGCTTCGGCGGGCCGAAGCTGGCGCCGGCCATCTCGCCCAACAAGACCTGGTCCGGCGCCGCCGGCGGGCTGGTCTCGGCCATCCTCGTCGCCCTGCTCGTCATCGCGGCGGTGGAGGGGGCGACGCCACCCTTCGGGCGCGTCGCGCTGCTCGCCGGCCTGATCGGCGTGGTGGCCCAGATCGGCGACCTGTTCGAGAGCTGGATCAAGCGGCGCTTCCAGGTGAAGGACAGCTCCGCCCTCATTCCCGGCCATGGCGGCTTGCTCGACCGGCTCGATGCGGTGCTGGCCGCGGCGCCGGTCGCGGCGCTGCTCGGCGCGCTATTGGGGCCGGGGGCGGCCCTGTGGCGATAGGGCCACAGGCATGAGGTCTGACCGCTTGCGCAGGCCGGCCCAGGCCTGCCATGAGGGGCCCCTTCCGGCCTAGTGTCTTGTAGGGATTGATGTCGGTGGCCTGCCGCTCCGCTCTCCCCGCGGGGCAGGGCTCCGGCGCCGGCCGGACCGAGGATGACGAAGCGCCTGGCAAGCAAGGGTAGTGGGGCGATGCGAAGGGGGTCTGAAGGCTGCATGGCGGGGCACGGTCCCGGATGGCTGGTTCCATGAAGCGCCTCACCATCCTCGGCAGCACCGGCTCGGTCGGGCGCAGCACCCTGGCCCTGGTGGAGGCGGCGGCGCCCGGCGCCTATGCGATCGAGGCGCTGGTCGCCGGCCGCGACGTGGCGGCTCTGGCCGCCCAGGCGCAACGGCTGCGGCCGCGTCTCGCCGTCGTCGCCGATCCGGGCGCGCATGCCGCGCTGCGCGAGGCCCTGGCGGGCACCGGCATCGAGACCGCCGCCGGCCCGGCTGCCGTGGTGGAGGCGGCGGCCCGGCCGGTCGACTGGACCATGGCGGCGATCGTCGGCAGCGCCGGGCTGCATTCCGCCCTCGCCGTGCTGCGCCGCGGCGGCACCCTGGCGCTGGCCAACAAGGAGACGCTGGTCTGCGCCGGCGAGGTGGTGCTGGCCGAGGCAACGCGGACAGGCGCCCGGCTGCTGCCGGTCGATTCCGAGCACAACGCCATCTTCCAGGCCCTCGACGCCCGCGACCCGGCGATGATCGAGAAGATCGTGCTGACCGCCTCGGGCGGGCCCTTCCGGACGGCCGAGCCCGCCGCCATGCGGGCCGCGACGCCGGAGCAGGCGGTGCGGCATCCGATCTGGTCGATGGGGGCGAAGATCTCGATCGACTCTGCCACCATGATGAACAAGGGCCTCGAGCTGATCGAGGCGGCGCGGCTCTTCCCGGTGCCCGAGGCGCGGATCGAGGTGCTGGTGCATCCGCAATCCACCGTGCACGGCATGGTGCAATATGCCGATGGCTCGATCCTCGCCCAGCTCGGCACGCCGGACATGCGCACCCCGATCGCGCATTGCCTGGCCTGGCCGGAGCGCATGCCGGTCAGCCTGCCGCGGCTCGACCTTGCGACGCTCGGGCGGCTGGAGTTCTTCGCCCCCGACCCGGTCCGCTTCCCGGCGCTGCGCCTGGCGCGGGAGGCGTTGCAGGCGGGGGCCGGCGCCCCCACTATCCTGAATGCCGCGAACGAGGTGGCGGTCGCGCTCTTCCTGGCCCGCCGCCTGGGCTTCCTCGACATCGCGGCGGTGGTGGAGGAGACGCTCGAGCGCCTCGGCGCGCCGGGCATCCCCGGCCTCGATGCGGTGCTGGCGCTCGACGACGCCGCCCGGGCCGAGGCCGGCCGGATCGCCGCCCGCCGCGCCGCGGCCTGAGGCGGGACGCGTCCGACCGAGTGATTTTCCGACCGGGTGATTTCCGACGCTGGGCAGCGCCGGCTGGAGGGCTGGGCCTTGGAGCTTCTGGGTAGTCTGTGGAACGCGTTGCCGGCCCTGCCGCGCACGCTCATCGCCTTTGCCGTCGTACTCGGCGTGCTGGTCTTCGTGCACGAGCTCGGCCATTACCTCGCGGCGCGCTGGCGCGGCGTGCATGTCGAGGCCTTCTCCATCGGCTTCGGCCGGCCCGTGCTGCGGGGGCGGGACCGCCATGGGACGGAATGGCGCCTCGGCTGGATCCCGCTCGGCGGCTACGTGAAGATGCATGGCCAGGAGACGCCGGAGGACGTGCCGCCCGAGGTGCGCGCCACCTGGCAGGAGGGCCGCACCTTCCACGGCAAGTCGGTGGGCAGCCGGGCGATCGTGGTCGCTGCCGGGCCGATCGCCAATTTCCTGCTGGCCATGGCGCTGTTTGCCGGGCTGTTCATGACCTCCGGCCGGCCGGTGAGCAACACCAGCCTCGCCGCCGTGGTCGAGTCCTCGGCCGCGGCGCGCGCTGGGCTGCGCGCCGGCGACGAGATCCTGGCGCTCGACGACCATCGGGTGACGCGGTTCGAGCAGGTGCAGCGCTACGTGCAGCAGCGCCCTGGCCAGTCGATCGCGATGCTGGTCCGCCGCGACGGCGAGGAGACCACGCTCACCGCGGTGCCGGAGTCGCGCGAAGGCGCGGGCGGCGCGGGCGGCGCGGTCGGCGTCCTCGGCGTGCAGGGCGGCGCGGTGCGCTTCGAGCGGCTCGATCCCGTCTCGGCCGTCGCGGCCGGCGTGGTGCAGACCGCCGACATCACCTGGCAGACCCTGGCCGGAATCGGCGAGATGATCGTCGGCAAGCGCAGCGCCAAGGAGCTCGGCGGCCCGATCCGCATCGCCGAGATCAGCGGCGAGGCCGCCTCGCTCGGCTTCGGCGCGCTGGTCAACCTCATGGCCGTGCTCTCGGTCAGCCTCGGCCTGCTCAACCTCTTCCCGATTCCCGTCCTCGATGGCGGTCACCTGATGTTCTATGCCGCCGAGGCGATCCGCGGCCGTCCCCTGCCGCCGCGGGTGCAGGAATACGGCTTCCGGGCCGGCTTCGCGCTGCTGATCGCCTTGTTCCTCTTTGCCTCGAGGAACGACATCGTCGAGGGCGGCGTCGGCCGCTTCGTCGCGCGCCTTTTCGGTTGAGCGCGGGCGGGGCCCCACGGCCGATGGGATGCCGCCGGGCCACGCCGGCGGCATCCCGGATCGGGGCTGCAGCGGGTGGGGTGGCGGGGCGGGGGTGCTGCGGCTATTCTCCGCGCCGCCAGCGATCCCCAGCCGCACGGGTCCGAACTTGTCCCTCTCGCCTCGCGTCCTCCTGCTCGCCACCGCCTGCCTGACGCCGGCCCTGCTGCCCATCGCGGCGGATGCGCAGTCGCGCGCCAGGCCTCCCGCCCATGCCGCGCCGCAGCGCGCCGCGGCCGACGGCATCGTCCAGGCCATCGATATCCGCGGCAACCAGCGCATCGAGGCGGACACCATCCGCTCCTACATGCTGTTGCAGCCCGGCGACGTCTTCGACGCCGACCGTCTGGACCGCAGCCTGAAGTCGCTCTTTGCCACCGGCCTCTTCAAGGATGTGCAGGTGCGGCACGAGGGCAACCGCGTGGTGGTCGAGGTGCAGGAGAACCCGATCGTCAATCGCGTCGCCTTCGAGGGCAACCGCAAGATCTCGGACGACGTGCTGCGCAACGAGGTGCAGATGCGCGCCCGCGCCGTCTTCACGCCGCAGGCGGTGCAGGCGGACCGGCAGCGCATCCAGGAGCTCTACGCCCGCCGCGGCCGCTTCGCCGCGGTGGTCGAGCCGAAGCTGATCGAGCTCGACCAGAACCGCGTCGACGTGATCTACGAGATCCAGGAAGGCGATGCGGCGCTGGTCGCCCGCATCAACTTCGTCGGCAACCACGAATACAGCGACAGCAAGCTGCGTGAGATCGTGGCGACGAAGGAGCAGGCCTGGTATCGGATCTTCTCCTCCTCGGACCAGTTCGATCCGGAGCGGTTGTCCTTCGACCGGGAATTGCTGCGACGCTTCTATCTCCGCAACGGCTATGCGGACATCCAGATCACCAACGCAACCGCCGAGCTGGCGCCGGACCGCAGCGGCTTCTTCATCACCTACACGCTGGACGAAGGCCCGCGCTACAAGGTCGGCAAGGTCGACGTCATCTCGAACCTGCGCAACCTCGACGCCACCAGCGTCCGGCGCCTCGTCGATATCGACACCGACGACTGGTATGACGGCGACAGCGTCGAGCGGGTGGCGCAGTCGCTGCAGGATGCGGTCAACCTGCGCGGCTATCCCTTCGTCGACGTGCAGCCGCGCATCCAGCGCGACCGCGAGGCGCGGCGCGTCGACCTCACCTTCGAGATCAACGAGGCGCCGCGCGTCTATGTCGAGCGCATCGACATCAACGGCAACACGCGCACCCAGGACCGGGTGATCCGCCGCGAATTCCGCATCGCCGAGGGCGACGCCTTCAACGCGGCGCAGATCCGGCGCTCGCGCCAGCGCATCCGCGACCTCGGCTACTTCTCGGACGTGCAGGTGAGCTCGGCGCCCGGCTCGGCGCCCGACCGCGCGGTGCTGACGACCCAGGTGGCCGAGCGGGCGACGGGCGAGGTCTCGATCGGCGGCGGCTACTCGACCGATGCCGGCGCCCTCGCCGATGTCGGCCTGCGCGAGCGCAACCTGCTCGGCACCGGCATCGACGGGCGCATCAACGGCACCCTGGCGCAGCGCCGCAGCCAGCTCGACCTCTCGGTCACCGATCCCTACTTCCTCGACCGCAACCTCGCGGCCGGCGTCGACATCTTCTTCGTCCAGCGCAACCTGCTCAGCATCTCCGCCTACCGCGAGCGGCGCGCCGGCTTCGCGCTGCGCGCCGGCTACGCCTTCAACGACCGGCTGCGGCAGACCTGGGCCTACACCCTGACGGACCGCGAGGTCTACGACATCGCGCAGAACGCCTCGCGCTACATCCAGGAGCAGAAGGGCGAGACGCTGCTGTCGCAGCTCGGCCAGACGCTGACCTACGACTTCCGCGATTCCATCATCGACCCGCGGCGCGGCGGCGTGGTGCGCGTCGGCACCGACTTTGCCGGCCTCGGCGGCGACGTCGCCTATATCCGCGCCCGGCTGGACGGCAGCTACTACATCCCCTTCGAGCAGTATCTCGGCGATCCGGATTACGTGCTCTCCATCTCCGCCGGCGTCGGCTATCTCGAGCCGCTCTTCGGCAAGGACGAGCGCATCATCGACCGCTTCTTCCTCGGCGGCGAGAACCTGCGCGGCTTCCGCATCGCCGGCGCCGGGCCCCGCGACCTCGATACCCGCGACAGCCTCGGCGGCCGCTTTATCTGGACCCAGAGCACGGAGATGCGCTACCCGCTGCCCCTGCCGGCCGAACTCGGGCTGGTGGGCCGGGCTTTCGTGGATGTCGGTGCGCTGTCGCAACTGGACAAGAGCTCGCCAGGGCTGGCGGGCGTGCGGATCGCCGATGACGGCTCGCCGCGGGTCGGTGCCGGCGTCGGCATCTCCTGGCGGAGTCCCTTCGGCCTGATCAACATCGACTTGGCCCAGGCCGTGGTGAAGAAGTCCTACGACGAGACACAGGTCTTCCGCTTCGGCTTCGGCACCCGCTTCTGACCACGGGAATTCCCCAGCCCATGTGCCTCACCCTCGCTTCGGTCCGGCCAGCCATCCGCCTGCTGGCCATGGCCGCCCCCGCCCTCCTGGCGACCGCCCTGCCTGCCACGGCGCAGCAGCAGCAGGAATGGTTCGTGCCCAACCAGGGACAGCAGCAGCCGCAGCAGCGCCAGCAGCGCCCGGCCCAGCAGAACCAGGCGCGGCAGCAGCCCCAGGCTGCGGCGACCCAGGCCCCGGCGCCGCTGCCGCCGGGCCAGCAGCCGCCGACCGCGGTCATCGGCATCGTGGACGTGCCCGAGATCCAGCGGGTCTCGACCGCCTTCACCCAGGTGCGCGACGAGATCGAGCGGCGGCGCCAGCGGCTGAACGACGATCTGCAGCGCGAGCAGAACAACTGGCGCGAGCAGCAGCAGCAGCTCGCCAACCAGCGCAACGCCATGCCGCAGGATCAGCTCCGCGAGCGGGAGCGGGCGCTGCAGGACCGCATCACCGACAGCCAGCGCATCTTTCGCGAGCGCAGCCGGGCCATCGAGCAGGCGGCGCAGCAGGCGTTGGCCGAGATCGAGCAGGGGCTCGGCGGCGTCATCCGGCAGGT
Organism: Roseicella sp. DB1501; assembly: GCF_013112485.1. GTDB lineage: Bacteria > Pseudomonadota > Alphaproteobacteria > Acetobacterales > Acetobacteraceae > Paracraurococcus. The sequence goes on along the minus strand of NZ_JABFHG010000005.1, from coordinate 280,111 downwards.
CGCGGCCAGCCGCAAGGTCAACCTGGTGCTGCCGCGGCCGCTCGTCATCTTCAACGACCCGCCCTTCGACCTCACGGAGGATGTCGCGCAGCAGTTCAACAAGGTGCTGAAAAGCGTGAACATGCCGCCGGAGTCGAGCGGGACCGAGGCGCCCGCCGCGGCCAACGCGCCGGCGCGCCCGGCCTCGCCGCCGGCGCAGCAGAAGCGCTGATCGGAGCGGCGGCGTGGCGGATCCGCGCTTCTTCCCGACCAGCGGCGCGCAGCGCCTGCAGGACCTCGCGGCCGCGGCCGGGGCGAGCTTCACCGGGGATCCGGAGCGCCTCTTCACCGGGGTCGCGCCGCTGCAATCGGCCGGCCCGGAGGATGTCAGCTTCCTCGACAACCGCCGCTATGCCGGGCTGCTCGCGGGGACTAGGGCAGGCGCCGTCGTGCTCGCCCCGGCCTTCGCGGCGCAGGTGCCGGAGGGCGCCGTCGCGCTGGTGACGCCGCAGCCCTATCTCGGCTTCGCCCGCGTTGCCCGGCTGCTGCATCCGGCGCCGGCACCGGTGCCGGGGGTGCATCCCACCGCCGTGGTCGCCGCGGATGCGTCGATCGGCGTGGGCACGGAGATCGGCCCCTATGCCGTGATCGGCAGCGGCGCGCGGATCGGGGCGAATTGCATCATCCACGCGCATGCGACGATCGGGCCGGCGGTCGAGATCGGCGATGACTGCCGGCTGCACGCGCAGTGCAGCGTCAGCCATGCCATCCTCGGACGCGGGGTGGTGCTGCATCCCGGGGCGCGGATCGGCCAGGAAGGCTTCGGCTTCGCCCCGACGCCGGAGGGCGGCTTCGAAACGATGCCGCAACTCGGACGCGTGCTGCTCGGCGACTTTGCCGAGGTGGGGGCGAATTCCTGTATCGATCGCGGCAGCCAGGGCGACACGGTGATCGGTCCCGGGACGCGCCTCGACAACCTCGTCCAGATCGGGCACAACGTCCAGACCGGGCGCGGCTGCGTGGTCGTTGGGCAGGCGGGCATTTCGGGCTCCACGACGCTAGAGGACCACGTGACCGTTGCGGCGCAGGCGGGGCTGACGGGACACCTCCGTATCGGCACCCAGGCGCGGATCGGCGCCCAGGCCGGCGTCATGAACGATGTTCCGGCCAAGACCGACGTGATCGGCAGCCCTTCCATGCCCGTGCGGGAATTCTGGCGCGCCATGGCGAAGCTCAAGAAGCTCGGCGCCGGGCGCGAGGGTTGAGGGAAGGCAGGCAAGGACCATGGACGCGAGCGAGGCGCAGGCGGCGGAGACCGCAGGCCCAGCCACGGTGGAGGCTTTCGATATCGCGCAGATCATGCGCGCGATCCCGCACCGCTACCCCTTCCTGATGGTGGACCGCGTGGTGGAGGTGCACAAGAACGCCTCCGCCATCGGCATCAAGAACGTCACCATCAACGAGAATTTCTTCCAGGGACATTTCCCGGAACACCCCGTGATGCCAGGCGTGCTGATCATCGAGTGCATGGCCCAGACCGCGGCCGTGCTGGTGGTCGAGACGCTGGGGCCGGAGGCGCGGGGCAAGCTGGTCTATTTCATGACCGTGGAGAACGCGAAATTCCGCAAGCCCGTCGTCCCCGGCGACCAGATGCGCGTGCACGTGGTGAAGGAGAAGCAGCGCGCCAATATCTGGAAGTTCACAGCCGAGGCGAAGGTCGATGACAAGGTGGTCGCCGAGGCCACCTATGCGGCGATGATCCTGGACCGTTGAGCACCTTGGGACAGATCGACCCGACGGCCCGGATCGCGCCCGGCGCCAGCGTCGCGGAGGGCGCGATCATCGGCGCCGGCTGCCGCATCGGCCCCTTCTGCACCCTCGGCCCCGAGGTGGTCCTCGAGGAGGGCGTCGAGCTCGTCTCGCATGTGGTGATCGACGGGGCGACGCGCATCGGCGCCCGCAGCCGCATCCTGCCCTTCGCCTCGATCGGCACGCCGCCGCAGGACCTGAAGTACAAGAACGAGCCGACGCGCTGCGAGATCGGCGCCGGCTGCCTGATCCGCGAGGGCGCGACCATCCACCGCGCCAGCGTCGGCGGCGCCGGGCTGACCCGCATCGGCGCCGGCTGCATGCTGATGGCCCAGGCGCATGTCGGGCATGACTGCCTCCTCGGCGATGGCGTCATCCTCGCCAACAACGTCATGCTCGGCGGCCATGTGCTGGTCGGTGATGGCGCCTTCATCGGCGGCGGCGCGGCGGTGCACCAGACGGTGCGCATCGGCCGGCTCGCCATGGTGAGCGGTCTCGCCGGCGTCACCAACGACATCCCGCCCTTCGGCTACGTCTTCGGCCTGCCGGCGCGCCTCGTCGGCTTCAACAAGATCGGGCTGCTGCGCCGCGGCATCTCCCGCGATCAGCTGCGCACCCTGCGCCAGGCCAACAACCTGCTGTTCAAGGAGCCGGGCGAGTTCGCCGCCAAGCTCGACCAGGCTGCGGCGCGCTGGCCGGGGGAGGCGTTGGTGCAGGAGGTGATCGCCTTCGTGCGCGACACCACGCGGCGGCGCCAGCTCGTGCGCCCGGGCCGCATGACGGCGCCCGAGCTCGGCGGCATCGATGAGGAGAACGGGGAGGGGGTGTGAGCCCCGAACCCCTCGGCATCCTCGCCGGTGGCGGCCATGTGCCGCTGCAGGTCGCCCGCACCGCCCGCGCCGCCGGGCGGCCCGTGCATGTCGTCGCGCTGGAGGGCTGGGCCGACCAGGAATGGGACGGCTTCCCGGTGCTGCACGAGCGTGCCGGCGCCGCCGGCCGCATCCTCGGCCATCTGCGCGCCCAGGGCGTGCGGCAGCTCGTGCTGACCGGGCGCGCGCAGCGCCCCTCCTTCCTCTCGCTGCGGCCGGATGCCACCGGCGCCCGCCTGCTCGCCCGCATCGGCCGCGCCTTCTTCGCCGGCGATGACGGGCTGCTGCGCGCGGTGGCGCGCGTGCTGGAGGACGAGGGGTTCGAGATCCTTCCGGCGCAGGCCGTGCTGCGGGACATCCTGCCCGCCGCGGGGCTGCTGACCCGGACGGCGCCGGATGCGTCGGCCTGCGCCGATATCGCGCGCGGCATCGCCGTGGTGCGCGCCCTCGGCGCGGTCGATGTCGGCCAGGGCGCGGTGATCCAGCAGGGGCTGGTCCTCGGCGTCGAGGCGATCGAGGGCACCGATGCGTTGCTCGCGCGTTGCGCCGGGCTGAAGCGGGAAGGCCCGGCGGGGCGGCGGGACGGCGTGCTGGTCAAGCTGGTGAAGCCCGGGCAGGATCGCCGCCTCGACCTGCCGACGGTCGGGCCCGAGACCATCCGGGGCGCCGCGGCGGCCGGGCTTGCCGGCATCGCCATCGAGGCGGGCGGCACCATCCTCGTGGATCGGGCCGGCACGCTCGCGGCGGCGGAGGCGGCCGGGCTGTTCGTCATCGCCATCGATCCCGAGCGTTTCACGACAACGGAGAGGACGCCATGAGCAAGTTCCTGCACACCATGATCCGGGTCGGCAACCTCGATCGCAGCGTGAAATTCTACACCGAGCTGCTCGGCATGAAGGAGCTGCGCCGCCGCGACGTGCCGGACGGCAAGTACACGCTCGCCTTCCTCGGCTATGGCGAGGGCAATGCCGAGGGCCAGGGCGAGATAGAGCTCACCTACAATTACGGCACCGAGAAGTATGAACAGGGCAACGCCTTCGGCCATCTCGCGGTCGGCGTGCCGGACGTGGCGGCGACCTGCGAGAAGGTCCGTGCCGGCGGCGGCAAGGTGACGCGCGAGGCGGGACCGGTGAAGTTCGGCACCACCATCATCGCCTTCGTGGAAGACCCCGACGGCTACAAGATCGAGCTGATCCAGCGCTGAGCCTGCCGGCGCGGCACGCATGTCGGGCCTGCTCGATCCCTTCGGCCTGCTGCGCGACGCCGCCTGGGGGGCGGAGCGGTTCGGCCGCTCCCTCATCGGCCAGGAGCGCATCCGCCTCGCCGTCACCGGCCTGACGCGCGCCGGCAAGACCGTCTTCCTCACCTCGCTGCTGGCCAACCTGCTGGCGGCGGGGCGGGGACGCCGCACCCTGCCGGCGCTCGAGGAACTGGCAGGCAAGCGGCTGCGCGCGGTGCGCCCGGCGCCGGCGGGCGTGGAGGGGCTGCCGCGCTTCGACGTCGCCGCGCATCTCGCGGCCCTCGCCGCCGATCCGCCCGCCTGGCCGGCGCGGACCGAGGATCTCTCGACCCTCGAGCTGGTGCTGGAGCTCGACCGGCAGAGCATGCTCGGCGGGCTGCTCGGCACCCGCACCGTCACGCTGGAGCTGCTCGACTATCCCGGCGAATGGCTGCTCGACCTACCGATGCTCGGCGACGACTATGCCCGCTGGTCGGCAGCGACGCTGGAGCGGCTGCGACGCGGCCGGCGGGCCGAGGCGGCGGCCGAGTTCCTCGCCTTCGTCGATGCCCTGCCACCCGGCGCGCCGGCCGAGGACAGCTTGGCGCGACGCGGCTTCGCGCTCTACCGAGACACGCTGCGCGCCTGCCGCGACCGGCTCGGCTTCCGCTTCCTGCAGCCCGGCCGGCTGCTCAATCCCGGCCCGCGCGGCGAGACGCCGCTGCTCTGGTTCTTCCCGCTGCCGCAGCCGGCCCGCGGCGGCCTCGCCACGCTGCTCGCCGAGCGGCACCACGCCTATGTCGAGGCGCAGCGGCGCGACTTCTTCGAGCCCTATTTCCGCCGCTTCGAGCGCCAGGCGGTGCTGGTCGATGTGCTCGGCGCGCTGCATGCCGGGCGCGACGCCTTCGAGGACACGGCCGAGGCGCTGGCAGCGATCGCCGCGGCGCTGCGCTATGGCGGCGGCTGGCTGGACTGGCTGACGGGCACCGGGGTCGACCGCGTCGCCTTCGTCGCCACCAAGGCGGATCACGTGCCGGCGCGGCAGCGCGATGCGCTCGCCGCGCTGCTCGGGCATCTCGTGGCGGCGCCGCAGGGGCGCGCGACGGGCGCCGGCGTCACCACCAGCGTGCATGCGCTGGCCTCCATCCGCTGCACCGAGGATGACGTGGCGACGCTGGATGGCCGCCCGGTAGCCGCGGTGCGCGGCCTGCTGCTCGAGAACGGCCGCAGCGCCAAGGTCTATCCCGGCGAGATCCCGCTGCGGCCGCCGGATCCGGGCTTCTGGGACCATGGCTTCTTCGAGATGCCGGAATTCCAGCCGCCGAAGCTCGATCCCGCCGGCGGCTCGGGCGTGCCGCATCTCGGCCTCGACACGCTGCTGGCGGCGCTGATCGGAGACGTGCTGTGAGCGACCGGCCCCCGCCTTCCTCTCCTCCCGCCTCTCCTCCCGTTGGCCCGCGGGTGATCCTCGAGGAGGAGACGCGCAGCCCGCCGCCGCGGCTCGACTTCGAATGGGAGCAGGCGGTGGTGCCGGTCGCGGCGCCGCGGCCCTCGGTGCGCTGGTCCGGCATCGGCCGGCTCTTCGGCGGGCTGGCGCTGCTGGGCGGCGGGCTGGCGGCGCTGGATGCGGCGAATTTCGTCGCCGACCAGTTCGCCCGCGGCCCGCTGCAGGGCTGGGCGACGCTCGGCGTCGTCGCCAGCGGCCTTGCCTTGCTCGGCGGCGGCGCTTGGCGGGAACTGCGCGGCCTGGCCAGCATCCGCGCCGTCGACCGCGCCCGCAGCGCCTTCCTGCGCGGCGATCTCGCGACGGCGAAGGCCGAGGCGCTCCGCTGGGCCGGCTCGGTGCAGGAGGCGGCGCCGCTGCAGCCGGCGATCCGCAACGCCGCCAGCATCGAGGAATTGCGCGCCCTGTTGCAGCCGGCGCTGGCGACGCTGGAGGCGCGGGCCGCGCTGCTCGGCCGCAACGCTGCGGTGCAATCCTTCGCCGTCACCGCCATCAGCCCCTCGCCGGGGCTGGATGCGCTGATCTTCGCCTGGCGGGGGGTGCGGCTGGTGCGGCAGGTGGCGGCGCTGCACGGGCTGCGGCCGGGTCTCGCCGGCACGCTGTCGCTGCTGCGGCGCACGCTGCTGGATGCGGCGACGGTCGCGGCCACCGATGTCGCGGTCGATGCCGCGGCGCGAGCGCTGCTCTCCAATCGGTTGCTCGAGCAATTCGCCGGCGAGGCGGCGGCCGGCGCGGTGGCGGCGCGGCGGATGCTGCGCCTCGCCAAGGTCGCCGCCGAAGCCTGCCGCGTGGTGCCGCCGGGGTGAATTCCCCACAAGACCGCTGCGCGGCCTTGCGGGGACCCCGTGATTCGCCCTGCGTCCAGGCGGCGTCACAGCCTGCTGCGGCGAAGCCGCGGCAGGGCAACGGGCGGCGATGGTTGCGAAGGACGCTTCTGGGCGTGCCTCGTGTCGCCCCTTACTCCGCCTTGATGCCGGCCTTCTCCGCCACGCCGCGCCAGTAGACGATCTCCCGCCGCACCTGCGCCGCATAGTCGGCGGGGCTGCTGGCCACCACGCTGTAGCTCTGGCTCTCCAGCCGCGCACGCAGTGCCGGCTCGCGCGCCGGGGCGAGGAGCAGCGCGTGCAACCGCTCGACCACCGGGGCAGGCAGACCGGCCGGCATGATGAAGCCCCATTCGCCGAGCACGTCGACCTCCGGCAGCCCCGCCTCCACCATGCTCGGCACCTCCGGCAGCAGCGGCGTGCGGGCCGCGCCGGTGACGGCGAGGGCGCGCAGCCTGTCGCCCTGCACATGGCCGAGCGAGGAGGAGAGGGCGGCGAAGCCATAGGGCGTCTCGCCCGCGACCAGCGCGGCGAGCTGCGGTCCGCCGCCGCGATAGCCGATCGGGGTGATCTCGCGCCCCGTCGCCAGCTGCAGCTGCACCACGGCGAGATGCGTCGGCGCGCCGATGCCGCCATGCGAGAGGCCGAGGCCCGGCCGGGCGGCGGCCTCGGCCAGCACATCGGCGAGGCTGCGGGCTGCGGCCCCCGGATGCGCCAACAGCAGCGCCGGCGAGGTGACGGCGAGGCCGAGGAAGCCGAGATCGCGCTCGGTCTCGTAGGGCAGCTTTCCCTGCAGCAGCGTCGGGTTCAGCACCAGCGCATTGTCGTTGGTGCCGATCGTGTAGCCGTCGGGCGCCGCGGTCGCCACCGCCTGGGTGCCCGGCACCGTCGCGCCGCCGCCGCGGTTCTCGACCAGGAAACTTTGGCCGGAGGCCTCGGTCGCGTGCTGCGCCAGGATGCGGGCGACGATGTCGCTGCTGCCGCCCGGCCCATAGGGCACGATGATGCGCACCGGCCGGGCGGGAAAGCTCTCCGCGCGGCCGCGGAGGGCTGCGGCCGGCAGCAGCGCGGCGGCGAGCAGCCCGCGGCGGCGCACCGGGTCAGCCCTCCAGCCGGACATTGGCGATCTTCGCCACCTCGCGCCACTGCGCGATCTCGCGGCGGACGAAATCGCCGAAGGCCTCCGGCGTGCCGGGCGCCGTGGTGCCGCCGAGCTCGATGAAGCGCGCCTGCATCGCCGGCTCGCGCAGCACGGCGTTGAGATCGGCATTCACCCGGCGGAGGATCGGCTCCGGCATCCCCGCCGGCCCGCAGAGCCCGGTCCAGCCATAGGCGCCGTAGCCGGGCGCGACCGTCTCGGCGATGGTCGGCACCGCCGGGAGCTGCGGCGCCCGCTCGGGCGTCGTCACCGCGATCGGGACGACCTTGCCGGATTGGATGTGCGGCAGGGCCGAGGCGACGCTGTCGAACATCAGCGGCACGTTGCCGGCGAGCAGGTCGGCCATGGCCGGGCCGCTGCCGCGGTAATGCACCATGTTGAAGCGGGTGCCGGTGCGGTGCGCGAAGAGCTCGGCCGACATGTGCTGGCTGGTGGCCGGCCCGGCGGTGGCGAGGTCGATGGCCCCCGGCCGCGCCTTGGCCGCCGCGACCAGCGCCGGCGCCGTGCGCTCGGCGAAGGCGGGATGCGCCACGATCAGCAGCGGCAGCACCACGACATTGCCGATGAAGGCGAAGTCCCGCTCGGCGTCGTAGGGCAGGCGCGGCAACACCGAGGGGTTGACCCCGAGCGTGCCGGAGGTGCCAGCGGTCAGCGTGTAGCCATCCGGCGCAGCCCGGGCGCCAGCCTCCAGTGCCGGGGCGCCGGCGCCGCCGCCGCGATTCTCCACCACCACCCGCTGCGGCCAGCGGCGGGAGAGCTCATCGGCATAGAGCCGGGTGAAGATGTCGGCCGCCTGCCCGGGCGGGAAGGGGACGATGATGCGCACCGGCTTCTCCGGCCAATCCGCCGACCGGTCCGCCGGGGCGCCCGGCGCGGTCTGCGCCGAGGCCGTCCGTCCTGCTGCCGCCCATGTCGGCAACGTCGCCGCGGCGAGCAGCGCGCCGCGTCTGGTCCATGCCATCCCTGTCCCTCCCGGAGCCTTTGCCGCAGGATAGGGGGGAGGCGAGGCAAGGGGGAAGCGGGCCATGGCGCGGGCGAATTCGGTGCGGGTGGCGGTGCTGCCGGGCGACGGCATCGGCACCGAGGTGACGGAGGCGACGCTCTCGGTGCTGGAGCCGCTGGCGCGGCGGCACGGCATCGGCATCGCCACCGAGATGCTGCCCGCCGGCGCCTTCCACTACCGGGAGACCGGCGAGGCCTTCCCGGAGAGCAGCTTCCGCGCCGCCGAGGCCGCCGATGCCATCCTGCTCGGCGCCATGGGCTGGCCCGGCATCCGCTATGCCGACGGCACCGAGATCGCGCCGCAACTCGATCTCCGATTCCGCCTCGGCCTCTATGCCGGCGTCCGGCCGGTGCGCGCCATTCCCGGCGTGCCGGTGGCGCTCGCCGATCCACGGGCACGGGACATCGACCTCGTGCTCATCCGGGAGAGCACGGAGGGCCTGTTTCACTCGCGCGGCAAGGGGCTGGTGACGGAGGAGCTCGCCGAGGAGACGCTGCGCATCACCCGCGCGACCACCGAGAAGCTGGCGCGCTTCTCCTTCCGCCTCGCCGAACGGCGCGCGGCGCAGCGCGGCCGGAAGGGCCAGGTGACGCTGGTGGACAAGGCGAACGTGTTCCGCGCCTTCGCCTTCATGCGTGGCGTCTTCGACGGCGTGGCCAAGGAATTCCCCGGCATCGGCAGCGGCCACCACTACGTGGATGCCATGGCGCTCGACCTCGTCCGGCGCCCCTGGGCCTTCGACGTGCTGCCGACCGAGAACATGTTCGGCGACATCCTCTCCGATCTCGGCGCCGGTCTGGTCGGCGGCATGGGCTTCTCGCCCTCGGCCGATATCGGCGACACGTATGCGGTGTTCCAGCCGGCGCATGGCACCGCGCCCGACATCGCCGGCAAGGGCATCGCCAACCCCACCGCGACGCTGCTCTCGGCGGCGATGATGCTGGACTGGCTGGCGGCGCGCGGCGCCGGGCAGGGCTATGCCGATGCCGCGACGGAGCTGGAAGGCGCGGTGGATGCCGCCTTCGGCGCCGGGCTGCGCACCGCCGATATCGGCGGCGGCGACGGCACCGCGGCGGTGGCGCGGGCGGTCGCCGATCACATAGGCAGCCGCAGCGGCGGATGATCAGCCGGCGCGCCCTGCTCGAGGGCGTCGCCGGTGCGGGCGGGGCGCGCGCCGTCATCGCCACCCTCGCCGCGCTCGGCGGCCTGCCCGCGACCCCGGCCCGCGCCGCGCCGCCGGCGCTGCCGCGCGACGGGCGGCGGGTGGTGGTGGTCGGCGGCGGCATCGCCGGGCTGGTCGCCGCCTTCGAGATGCGCCGCGCCGGCTGGTCGGTGCGGCTGCTGGAGGCGGCGCCGCGCCTCGGCGGCCGCTGCCTGACGCTCCGCGCCGGCGACGCGGTCCTGGAAGCCGGCGGGCCGGCGCAGCGCGTCGCCTGGGACCCGGCGCCGCATCTTTACTTCAATGCCGGCGCCGCCCGCATCCCGCACCATCACCGCGGCATCCTCGGCTATTGCCGGGCGCTCGGCGTGCTGCTCGAGGTGCTGGTGAACGAGAACCGCGCCGCGCCGGTGGAGGGGGCGGGCGGGCCGCTGCCGCTGCGCCGGGTGCAGGCCGATCTGCGCGGGCTGGTGGCGGAGCTGGCGGTGAAGGGTCTCGGCGCCGAGGCCCTGGCCGGGCCGCTCTCGGCGGCCGAGCTGGAGGGGCTGCGGCGGGCGCTGCGCTTCTGGGGCGCGCTGGATGCCGACCTGCGCTATCGCGGCAGCCCGCGCTCCGGCTGGGCGCTGCCGCCCGGCGCCGGCCCCGACCCGCCGCGCCCGCTGGAACCGCTCGATCCGCGCCTGCTGCTGCGGCCCGAGCTGTGGCTGGCCGCGGGCTTCGCCGAGGGCATCGACTACCAGGCGACCATGCTGCAGCCGGTGGGCGGCATGGACCGCATCGCCCTGGCGCTCGGCCAGGCGCTCGGCGATGCGGTGGTGACGGGGGCCGAGCTGCTCTCGCTGCGCCGGGTGGAGGGCGGCGCCCGCCTCGCCTGGCGGGAGGAGGATGGCAGGCGGCACGAGGAGGTGGCGCCGGCCATGCTGCTCACCCTGCCGGCGCCGCTGCTGGCGCGGCTCGACACCGACCTGTCGGAGGGGCGGAAGGCGGCGCTGGCCGGGCTGCGCTATTCCGAGGCGGCGAAGCTGGCCTTCCTCGCCCGCCGCCGCTTCTGGGAGGAGGATGCCGCGATCTATGGCGGCATCTCCTGGACGGCGCGCGACGCCACTCAGATCTGGTATCCGAGCCAGGGCTTCCACGCCGCCGGCGGCGTGCTGCTCGGCGCCTATATCTGGGACGACGACGTGGCGCGGCGCTTCGCCGCCCTGGATCCGGCGGCGCGCGGGGCGGCGATGGCGGCGGATGGCGAGGCGCTGCATCCCGGCTATGCGCGCGAGGTCGGTGCGCCGGTCTCGGTCGCCTGGGCGCGCATGCCGCTGGCCGGCGGCGCCTGGGCGGAATGGAGCGCGGCGCAGCGCGCCCGGGACTATCCGCTGCTGCGAGCGCCGGAGGGGCCCTACCACTTCGCCGGCGAGTACCTCTCCTGGCTACCGGGCTGGCAGGAGGGGGCGGTGCTCTCGGCCTGGCAGGCGCTGGAAGGGCTGGCGCGGTAGAGCGGCGCCGCCTTCAAGCGCCTGTCAGAACCGTCGCTCCCCACTGCCCTGCTGCGGCTTCGGCGCGGCAGGCTGTGACGGGTCTGGGCGGGAGGGGCCTCCATGGAGCCCCCACAATGCCGCGAAGCGGTTTTGTGGGGCGTTCTCATTCCGCCGCCAGGGTCAGGCCGGCCGGCAGGACCTGCCGCCGCATCCGCAGCGCCAGCCCGTAAAGGGCCGGCACCACCAGCAGCGTCGCCACGGTGCCGAGCGTCAGCCCGCCGATCATGGCGATCGCCATCGGCCCCCAGAAGACCGAATGCGCCAGCGGCACGAAGGCGAGCACCGCGGCGAGCGCCGTCAGCAGCACCGGCCGGGCGCGGCGAACCGTGCTCTCGATGATGGCGCGCCGCAGCTCGCTGCCGGCGGCGAGGTCCTGCCGCACCTGATCGACCAGGATGATGCTGTTGCGCATGATCATCCCGGCCAGCGCGATGACGCCGAGCAGGGCGACGAAGCCGAAGGGGCTGTCGGTCAGCAGCAGGGCGGCGGCGGCGCCCGGCAGGCCGAGCGGCGCCGTCGCCAGCACCAGCAGGGTGCGGCCGACATGCCGGAGCTGCCACATCAGCAGCAGCAGCATGGCGCCGATCATCACCGGGAACAGGGCGTAGAGCGCGGCATTGGCCTTGGCGCTCTCCTCCGTCGCGCCGCCGGTGACGATCCGCATCCCGGCCGGCAGCCGGGCCCGCAGCGCCTCGATCCGCGGCATCGCCGCCGCCGTGACGTCGGGCCCCTGCAGCCCCTCCGCCACATCGGCGCGGACGGTGAGGAAGAGCTCGCGGTTGCGGCGCCAGAGGATCGGCTCCTCCATTACCGGCTCCAGCCGGGCGAGCTGGGCGAGCGGCACCGCGCCGGCCGGCGTCGGGATGGTGAGGTCGGCGAGGGCGGCGAGCGAGAGGCGCTCCGCCGCCGGGGCGCGCACCACCACATCGACCAGCCGGTGCCCCTCGCGCAGCTGCGTCGCGACGGTGCCCGAGAGCAGCCCCTGCAGCGCCTGGGCGACCGTCGCCGGGGAGAGGCCGAGCTGCGCCAGCCGCTCCTGCTCGAGCGCGATGCGCAGGCCCGGCGCCCGCTCGCCCCAGGCGAGCTGCACGTCGCGCGTGCCAGGCGTCGCCCGCAGCGCCGCGGCGACCTCGCCGGCGACCCGGCGCAGCCCGTTGACATCCGGGCCCTGCACGCGGAACTGCACGGGGAAGCCGACCGGCGGGCCGAATTCCAGCCGCGAGACGCGCAGCCGCGCCTCCGGCACCGTGCCGTCCTCGGCCAGCCGGCGCAGTCGGGCCAGAAGCCGCTCGCGCGCCGCCAGGTCGGGGGTGAGGATGACCAGCTTGGCGATGGCCTCGTTCGGCAGGTCCGGGTTGAGGGCGAGGAAGAAGCGCGGCGCGCCAGAGCCGAGATAGGTGGTGACGCTCCGCGCATCCGGGTCGCCCCGCAGCGCCGCCTCGATCCGCTCGGCGGCGGCGCGCGTCGCCGGCAGGCCGGCGCCCTGGCGCAGCGTAATGTCGACCAGCAGCTCGAGCCGCGCCGAGCTGGGGAAGAATTGCTGCCGCGTCGCCGCCAGCCCGGCGATGCCGGCGCCGAGGACGAGCACGGCGATGCCGAGGACCGGCAGGCGATGGTCCACGCACCAGCCGACCAGCCGGCGCAGCAGGCGGTAGGCGCGGCCGTGATAGCCCGCGCCGTGTGCCCCCCCGGCGGCCGCCTTGCCCACCCCCTTGGCCCGCGCTGCCGGCAGCAGGAGCAGGCCGAGCGTGGGGACGAAGAGCACGGCGACAAGCCAGGAGGCGGCGAGCGCCGTGCCCACCACCCAGAAGATGCCGCCGGCATACTCGCCCGCGGTCGAGGCGGCGAAGCCGACCGGCAGGAAGCCGGCGACGGTGACCAGCGTGCCGGAGAGCATGGGAAAGGCGGTGGAGCTCCAGGCGAAGCTCGCCGCCCGCAGCCGGTCCCAGCCCTCCTCGAGCTTCACCACCATCGCCTCGATGCTGATGATGGCGTCGTCGACGAGTAGGCCGAGGGAGAGGATCAGCGCGCCGAGGCTGATCCGCTCCAGCTCCATCCCCCAGGCCAGCATCACCAGGAAGACGATGGCGAGCGTCAGCGGCACGGCGAGGGCGACGACGATGCCGGCGCGCAGGCCGAGGGAGAGGAAGGAGACCACCATCACCACGGCGAGGGCGGCGGCGAATTTCAACAGGAACTCGCCGACGCTCTCGGCCACCACCCGGGGCTGGTCGGCGATCACCTCGAGCGCCAGGCCCAGCGGCAGCTCGGCGCGCAGGCGGCCGAGCACCTCCTCCACCTCGCGGCCGAGGGCGAGCACGTCGGCGCCGGGGCGCTTGGCGATGCCGATCAGCACGGCGGGCCGGCCCTGGTGGCGGATCTGCGCGCTCGGCGGATCGGCCAGGCCGCGGCTGACGCTGGCGATGTCGCCGAGGCGCAGCGTCCGCTCGCCGCTCGCCACCGGCACGGCGCGGATCGCGGCGAGCCCGTCGAGAGCCGCGGCGCCGCGGAGATGGATGCGCGAGGAGGACGTCTCGGCCACGCCGGCGGGCAGGACGGCGTTGTGCCGCGCCAGCGCCTCGACGATCGCCGCGGGGGGGATGGCCAGGGTGGCGAGGCGGCGATGCGAGACATCGACGAAGACGCGCTGCGCCTCCTCGCCGAAGATCGCCACCTTGCCGGCGCCGGGCAGCGGCAGCAGCCGCAACCGGATCGCCTCGGCCTGGCGCGTGAGCTCGGCATTGTCGGCGCCGGTCAGCGCGACGAGGACGGCATAGACATCGGAATACTCGTCGTCAAAGACCGGGCCCTGCAGCCCGGCGGGCAGGCCCGGGCGGATGTCGGCGACCTTCTTGCGCACCTGGTACCAGAGGCCCGGCACCTCGCCCGGCGGCGTGGCGTCCTGCAGCACGACGGTGGTGATGGCCGAGCCCGGGCGGGTGAAGGTCTGCAGGTGGTCGAGCCAGGGCAGGTCCTGCAGCTTGCTCTCGATGCGGTCGGCGACCTGGTCCTGCATCTCCTCGGCCGTCGCGCCTGGCCACTGCGCCGAGACCACCATCAGCTTGATCGTGAAGCCGGGATCCTCGGCGCGGCCGAGGCGCAGATAGGCGGCGGTGCCGGCCAGGGCGAGCAGCAGGAGAAGGAAGAGGGTGAGCGTGGTGTTGCGCACGCCCCATTCCGACAGGTTGAACCGCATTCCGGGCCGCCCTAGCGCAGCGTCGCCGCCGGGCGCAGGCCGGCGATGCGGACCCGGCTCGCCGGCTCGAGCAGTTGCGGGCCGAGCGCCACCACCTGGTCGCCCTCGGCGAGCGGGCCGCGCAGCACGGCCGCCACCTCGCCGAGCGAGACTACCTCGACCGGGACCGCGGCGACGCGGCCCCCGGCCACGCGCCAGACCATCGGCCCGGCGCCGCGGTCGTGCAGGGCGGAGAGGGGCAGGGTGGCGAGCGTCTCGCCCGGCGCCTCGGTGAGCACCGTGCCGGTCATGCCGAGCGTGATCCAGTCCGGCGCCTCGGGCAGCGAGAAGCGGGCGGTGTAGGTGCGGAGCAGGCTTTCCGCCTGCGGCGCCAGCTCGCGCAGGCGGGCCGGCAGGGAGAGGCCGGGGCGCGCCCAGAACTGCGCCGCGACCCGGGCCTCGGCGAGGCCGGTGACGGCGGCTTCCGGCACCTGCACCACCAGCTCGCGCTCCTCGGGATTGGCCAGGCGGAAGACCGGCTGCCCCTCGGCCACCACCTGCCCGGCCTCGGCCAGCAGGGCGGTGACGACGCCATTGCCCGGGGCCCGCAGCAGGGCGTAGTCGAGCCGGCGGCGGGCCAGGTCGAGCGCGGCGCGGGCGGCGGCGGCGCGCTCGGCGGCGCTGCGGGCGGCGGCCACGCGCTGGTCGTCATAGGCGATGGAGACATGGCCGGCGGCGCGCAGCGCGCGCGACCGCGCCGCCTCCGCCGCGGCCTGCCGCGACTGGGCCTCGGCGGCCGAGAGCTCGGCCTCGGCCGCCCGGGCGGCGAGGGACAGGTCCGCCTCCTCGATGCGCGCCATGGGCTGGCCGGCCGCCACCTTCTGCCCGACCTCGACGAGGCGCGCGGTGATCCGGCCGCCGGCGCGAAAGGCGATGTCGGCCTCGTGCCGGGCCCGGACCACGCCGGTGAGGGCGCGGGCCTCGGCGGCCGGGGCGAGATGCACCTCGGCCACCTGCACCGGCCGCGGCTGCTCGGCGGCGGGTTGCGTGGCGCTCTCGGCCTTGCAGCCGAGGAGGGCGATGGGCATGAGCAACAGGACAGGACGCATGGGCTGGCTCCGGACGGCCGGAGATCGGACCATGTGCCGACCGACGAGCCGCGGGGCTCGTCAGCGCGCGCCCTTCACGGCCGGAGGGCGCGCAGCACGGGTGCAGCCATCTCGTCCACCGGGAGCCGGAGCGCCTCCTCGCCCGGTCCTGGCCGGGCAAGGCCGGTCGCAGCCGGGCCCGGGTGGTTCCGGGGGCATTATCGTATGCAATCCGGTTGGCGGTTTCTTAACGGGGTTCACATGTCCCCCCTTGTCGCCTCCCTTGTCGCTCCTTTTGTCGCCCTGGGGCGTCAGTCGATCTGCAGGTTCATCCGCTGCAGCACCGGCGCCCAGCGCTCGGCCTCCTGGCGGAGGAAGCGGGCGAATTCCTCCGGCCCGGTGCCGAGGGCGAACTGCCCCTCGCCGAGCAGCCGGTCGCGCAGGCCAGGATCCCGCAGGGCGGCGGCCGCGGCCTGCGAGACGCGCTCGATCATCGGCTGCGGCGTCCGGGCCGGCGCGACCAGGCCGAAATAGGTCTGCGCCACGGTGCCGGGCACGAATTCCTCGAAGATCGGGCGGTCCGGCGTCGCCGGCATCCGGCGGTCGCCGGTCCAGGCCAGGATGCGGCCCTGGTGGTTGCGGTGCGGCTGGATGGCGCTCGCCCCGCCGACCACCAGCAGGTCCAGCGTGCCGGCGAGGAAGTCGTTGAGCTGCTGCGCATCGCCCTTGTAGGTCACGTCCTGCATGCGGATGCCGAGCTTCTCCGCCACCAGCACCGCGGCGATGTTGTTGAAGCTGGAGGGACCGTTGGTGCCGTAATTGAGCTGCCCCGACTTCGCCTTCGCCAGGGCGACGAAATCCGGGATGGTCTGCGGCATGTCCATCCGCAGCAGGAAGGCGAAGGGCAGGACCGAGAGCAGCGAGGCGGGGGCGAAATCCTCGGCCTTGTAGGAGAGGCGGCGAATCAGCAGCGGGTTCAGCGTCAGCGTCGTGCCCGAGTTGACCAGCAGGGTGTAGCCGTCCGGCGCGGCGCGGGCGACGGATTCCGCGCCGACCACGGTGGCGGCGCCCGGGCGGTTGTCCACCAGCACCGGCGCGTCGAGCGCCGCTTGCATCCGCTCGGCGAGCAGTCGCGCCATCACGTCGGTCGAGCCGCCGGGCGGGAAGGGGACGACCAGGGTGAAGGGCCGCGCCTGGGCCAGTGCGGGGCTTGCCAATACGGGACCTGCCAGCGCCGCCGCGGCGGCGGCGAGGAAGGGGCGGCGCCCCGGCATCGTGACGGTCATAGGGTCCTCCCGGTGGTTCGGCGCAGGGTGCCATGCGGGAGCGACGCCGGAAATGGCCGCGCGCTTGACGCCGGCCGCGCCGCGCCCTGCTATGGCGGCAGGAGGAGCGAAGCGATGTCCGAGTATATCCGCGTCTCGGTGGCGGACGGCGTCTGCACCGTGGCGATGCACCGGCCCGAGAAGAAGAACGCGCTGACCCGCGACATGTATGCGGGGCTGGCCGATGCCATCGAGCGCAGCGCCGCCGATCCGGAGATCCGCTGCCTGCTGCTGACCGGCACGGAGGAGGTCTTCTGCGCCGGCAACGACATCGCCGATTTCCGCGCCCCGCGCCCGGCCGAGGACCCCGCCGTCCCGACGCCGAGCCGGCGCTTCTATTTCGGCCTGGCGAATTTCGAGAAGCCGCTGGTCGCCGCGGTGCCCGGCCTTGCGATCGGCATCGGCTGCACCATGCTGCTGCATGCCGACATCGTCTATGCCGCGCCGGAGGCGCGCTTCCGCCTGCCCTTCGTCGATCTCGGCCTGGTGCCGGAGCTCGGCGCCTCCATGCTGGTGCCCTGGCTGGTCGGCAAGCACAAGGCGGCCGAGCTCATGATGCTCGGCGAGTTCTTCGACGCCGCGGCGGCCGAGCGCATGGGCTTCGTCAACCGCATCCTCGACCGCGCCGAGCTGTTGCCCAACGCCACGGCGACGGCGCGTGCCCTGGCGCAGAAGCCGGTGGAGGCGATGCGCCAGACCAAGCGGCTGCTGCGGCCGGAGATGCCGCCGCTGCTCGCGCGCATGGAGGAGGAGCGCGTGCTGATCGCCGAGCGGCTGCGCGCGCCCGAGACCCAGGCCATCATGGCCAATGTGCTGAAGCCCAGGCGCTGACCGGAAGGATATTCGTATGTCGCTGCTGGACATGATGAAGGGGCGGCTGTCGCTGCCCGTCATCGGCTCGCCGCTCTTCATCATTTCCGTCCCCGACCTCGTGGTGGCGCAGTGCACCGCCGGCGTGGTCGGCTCCATGCCCTCGCTCAATGCCCGGCCGGCCGAGCAGTTCGAGGACTGGGTGGTGGCGATCAAGGAGCGCCTCGCCGCGCATGACGCGCGGCATCCGGACCGCAAGGCGGCGCCCTTCGCCATCAACCTCATCGTGCACAAGTCGAACGACCGGCTGGAGCACGACCTTGCCATCGTGGTGAAGCACAAGGTGCCGCTGATCATCACCTCGCTCGGCGCCCGGCCGGAGGTGAACCAGGCGGTGCACGGCTATGGCGGCTATGTGCTGCACGACGTCATCAACCAGCGCTTCGCCCACAGCGCCATCGACAAGGGCGCCGACGGCCTGGTGCTGGTGGCGGCGGGAGCGGGCGGCCATGCCGGCGCCCTCTCGCCCTTCGGCTTCCTGCAGGAGACGCGCGCCTGGTTCGACGGGCCGATCGCCCTGTCAGGCGCCATCGCGCATGGCCGCAGCATCCTGGCCGCCGAGGCGATGGGCGCCGACTTCGCCTATATCGGCAGCGCCTTCATCGCCACCGAGGAGGCGCGCTCGCAGCCCGAGCAGCGGCAGATGATCGTCGAGAGCGGCGCCGAGGACATCGTCTACACCAACCTCATCACCGGCGTGCACGGCAACTACCTGAAGCCCTCCCTGCGGAAGGCCGGGCTGGACCCGGACAACCTGCCGACCAGCGATCCGAGCGCGATGAGCTTCGGCAGCGAGCGCAAGCGGCGATGGAAGGATATCTGGGGCTCGGGCCAGGGGATCGGCACGGTGCGGGAGGTGGTGCCGGCGGCGGCGCTGGTCGAGCGGCTGCGGCGCGAATACGCCGCCGCCCGCGCCCGCCTCGGCGCCCGCAGCCCCCTGGTCAACCCCGCCTGGGAAAAGCTCCTCGACGCCGCCGCGGAGTAGTCCCGAGGCGGCGACGGCCCCGCAGTCGCTGCCCCGTTGTCCCTCCGAGGCTTCGCCTCGGAGGGCTGTGACGCGCTCAGGGCCAGGAGCGAATCCCGGGGTCCCCACGATGGCGCGAAGCGACATCGTGGGGAAATTCCGGGGCCCCTGCGGCGGCGCGCAGCGACGTCGTGGGGAGTTCAATCCATCGCCGCATGCGCCGGATCGGCGGCGACGGCCCGCGGCGGGCGCCGCATCAGCGGCAGCAGGAACAGCATGCCGAGCGCGAGCACCATCAGCAGGTGGAAGTCGTTGCCATAGGCGATGATGCTCGATTGCCGCGTCACCTCGGCATTCAGCGCCGCCGCGCCCTCGGCGGTACGGAAATCCCAGAACTGCCGGATGGCCGGCAGCTCGAACAGCCGGTTCAGCGGCGTGACGTGCTCGGCCAGCGAGGCGTGCATGATCTGGGTGTTGCGCGTCAGCAGCGCCGCCAGCGCCGAGATGCCGATCGCCGAGCCGAGGTTGCGCAGCAGGCTGATGAGCGAGGTGCCGTCGGTGCGCAGCGCCGGGTCCAGCGTGGCGAAGGCGACGAGGTTGAGCGGGATGAAGACGAAGCCGAGCCCCATGCCCTGCACTACCGTCACCAGCATCAACCAGTGCATCGGGATGTCCGGCGTCCAGTAGGTCATGTCCCAGAGCGTCCAGGACAGGATCAGGATGCCGAAGGCCATGATCTGGCGCGGGTCGACGCGCGCGGCCAGCCGGCCGGCGACGAACATCGCTGCCATGGTGCCGATGCCACGCGGCGCCATGGCGAGGCCGGCGGTGAAGACCGGATAGTCGGCCAGCGTCTGCAGATAGGGCGCGAGCAGGGCGGAGGTGGCGAAGAGGATGACGCCGACCACGAACATGATGCCGAGCCCGGCGACGAAATTGCGGTCGCGGAAGATGCGCGGCGGGATGAAGGGCTTCTCCGCCAGCGCCATGTGCACCAGGAACAGGTAGAGGCCGAGCCCGGCCAGCGTCGCCTCGATCAGGATCTCGGTCGAGCCGAACCAGTTCTTCAGCTCGCCGCGGTCCAGCATGATCTGCAGCGCGCCGACGCCGAGGGCGAGCGCGCCGAAGCCGGTCCAGTCGAAGCGCCGGCCGGGCTGGGCGCCGCCGCGCGGCAGGAACAGCAGCAGGCCGAGGAAGGCGAGCAGGCCGAAGGGCAGGTTGACGTAGAAGACCCAGCGCCAGTTCAGGTTCTCGGTGAGGTAGCCGCCCAGCGTCGGCCCGAGGATCGGCCCGACCATCACGCCCATGCCCCAGATCGCCATGGCCGAGCCGCGCTGCGCCGGCGGGTAGATATCGAGCATGGTGGACTGGCTGAGCGGCACCAGCGCCGCGCCGAAAGCGCCCTGCAGCAGGCGGAAGACCACCATCTGCTCGAGCGTCTGCGCCGCGCCGCAGAGCACGGAGGCCAGGGTGAAGCCGCCGACCGAAAGCAGGAACACGCTGCGCCGGCCGAAGCGGGCGACCAGGAAGCCGACCGGCGCGGTCAGGATGGCGGCCGCGGTGATGTAGCTGGTCAGCACCCAGGTGATCTGGTCGGAGGTCGCGGCCAGCCCGCCCTGCATGTAGGGCAGGGCGACGTTGGCGATGGTGCCGTCCAGCGCCTGCATCAGCGTCGCCACCATGGCGCAGATGGTGATGAGGGCGCGGTGCGGCACCACCTCCTCCGCGGCGGAGCCGGACATCTCAGCCTCCGATCAGGTCGCTCAGATGCCGCTCGTGCCCGGTGTCGATGGAGACGACCGCGCTCATGCCGGCACGGAGCTGCGGCGCGTCAGCGGGCTGCTCGACGCGGATGCGCACCGGGATGCGCTGCACCACCTTCACCCAGTTGCCCGAGGCGTTCTGCGCCGGCAGCACGCTGAAGGTGGAACCCGAGGCAGGGCTGATGCTGGCCACCGCGCCGTTCCAGGTGATGCCCGGATAGGTGTCGATCGTTACCGTCACCGGATCACCGGCCTTCACATGCGTCAGGTCGGTCTCCTTCGGCAGCGCATCCACCCAGACATGGTCGGTCGAGACCAGGGCGAAGGCCGGGGTGGAGGCGCCGAGATACTGGCCGGGCTGCAGCGAGGAAACCTGGGTGACGACGCCGGCGAAGGGGGCGCGGATCGTCGCGTGGTCGAGCTGCCGCCGCGCCTCGTCGAGACGGGCCTGGGCGGCGCGGGTATCCGGGTGCTGGTCGATCGGCGCATCGGCCGAGCCGCCGAGCTTGGCGAGCTGCACCTGCGCCTGCACCTTCAGCGATTCGAGCTGCTGCTGCGCCTGGGCAAGGCCGAAGCGGGCCTGGTCATAGGCCGCCCGCGTCACCGCGCCGCTGTTGACGATCTGCGCCGCGCGGTTGTTGGTCGCCTGGGCGAGCTGCACCGCCGCCTCCTGCGCCGCGACGTCGCGCAGGATGCGGCGGTAATCGGCCTGCATCGCCTCGAGGTTCAGCTTCGTCTGCAGGAGCTGCGCCTCGGCCTGCTGCACGGCGTACCGGAAGGGCGCGGGGTCGAGCTGGACCAGGACCTGGCCGGTCCGCACCGCCTCGCCCTCGTGCACCGCGATGCGCTGGACGATGCCGGAGACATCGGTGGCGAGCAGCAGCTTGTCGGCCTGCACATAGGCGTCGTCGGTGCCGGCATAGCGCCCGCCGCGAAGCCAGACCTCGCCGGCGCCGAGCGCCACCACCAGGACGCCGCCGAGCATCAGGACAGGACGCAGCCAGCGGCGGCGAGGGCGCGCGGGCTTCCTCGTCGTCGCCTGGTCGGGCGCCGCGTCCCGGGCGCTGCGGTCGGCGCGGATGGAACCTTCGGGCATGGACTATGTCACTTCCTCAGGCGGCCTCGCCGGCTTCGCCGGCAGCCAGCAGGTTGTTCTTCATCAGCAGCAGGGCCTCGATCACCTGCCGTCGCCGCTCCGGCGAGAGGCCGGAGGTGACCTCGGCATCGAAGGCGATCCGCATCTCGTCGATCTCGGCCAGCACCGGGGCGGCCTCGGGGGTGAGGTGCAGGCGCCAGACCCGCCGGTCGGCCGGATCGGCGCGGCGCTCCACCAGGCCGCGGGCGGTGAGGCGGTCCACCAGGCGGCCCACCGTGATCGGCTCGACCTCCAGGATCTCGGCCAGCTCCCGCTGGGTCATGCCGCCGCAGCGGCGCAGCCGAACCAGGATCATCCACTGCGCCCGGGTCATGCCATGCGCGCGGGCTCGACGGTCCGCCAGGGTCCGCATGAGCCGGGCGACGTCGTGCAGCAGGATCAGGAGGTTGGGGTCTTGCAGGTCGGGCATCGGTGGAGAGGTGCTCAGGCGGCTGAATATAAGCAGCGTTATGATATGCCCAACAGCAGGTGAATTAGCTTCGAGTCATCAAATTTCACAATTTTGTGTTCTTGCCGCTGCCACTCGCCGCGGCCAGCGCCGCCTGGTCGGCGCGCACCGCATCCGCCATCACGCGCGCCGCATCGCGCAGCCAGTCCGGCGGCATCTGCTCCAAGTCGCCGAGGATCGCGGCGCCCGCGCCCGCGCCCGCAGGGGCACCAGTACCGGGACCGGCATCGGCATGCAGGTTGCCGATCTCGCCCCCCATGGCCTCGAGCAGGGAGAGCAGCGGGCCGGCCCCGTCGCCGCCCGCCGGCACCTCCAGCTTCCGGCTGTCCGGCGCCAGGCGGCGGATGACGAGGCCCGGCGGCAGGGCGTACCAGGGATCGGCCGCCCGGTTCGGGCTGTTCGCCAGCGCCGCGACATCGATCTCCGCCGCGCCGGGAAAGCCGGCCTGCCGCCAGGCGGAGGGCACCCGTGCCTTGGCCTCGCGCACCACCTGGCCGCCGCGCCAGGTGGCGATCGCGACCAGCCGCGGGCGCCCGAGGCTGCCGAGCCCGGCCTCGCGGGCGGCGAAATGCGGTGCGGCGGCGCCTGGCGGCAACGCCGCGGTCAGGGCCTGCCGCCAGTCGGGCGGCGGCGCCGCGGCGGGCAGCGCGGCCAGCTTGGCCCAGAAGGCGGCGCGCGCCGGCGGGTCGGGCAGGACCAGGGCGCGCAGCGCGGCATGCTCCTCGTCCAGCACGAAGGCACGCGGCGCGGCGAGATGCGCGGCATAGCCGCGGAGGAGCGTCTCGGCGATCTCCCGCCCGCCCGGCCCGCCATCGCGCCGGGCGAGCAGCGCGCTGGTGGCGAGCCGCACGAGATCGGCGGCGAAGGGCAGGGCGGCCGCCTCGTCGAGATCGTTCACGCCCCAGACCAGCCGGCCCTCGGCATCCCGCCAGGTGCCGAAATTCTCCAGATGCGCATCGCCGCAGGAGGGCACGCGCCGGGTCGCGGCGAGCTTCGGCAGCAGGGCGGCGAATTGCGCGGCGAAGCGGAAAGCGGTGCCGCGCAGGAAGGCGAAGGGATCGGCGGCCATGCGCTGGCGCTTGCGGGCGAGCGCCTCGGGGATCACCGCGCAATGGCGGCCGAGCCAGGCGTCATAAGCGTCGAGCGCCTGAACGATGTCGGTCTTCGGCATGGCGGGGAGAGGATAGGCTGGAACCTGGCGGCGCGGCCTTCGGCGGGGTGGCGTGGCGGTGAAAACGCGGCCATGCCGGCCCTGGAGCGTGACTCACGTGATCAAGCAACGGCCTGGACCGTGATCCGCGACCCTGTGTGAGCGGATCATGGTCCAGTGGCCCGCTGGTCCGCGAGGTCCGTGGGTAAACCCACGACCCTCGCGGGCAGGACATCAGGAACCCCCGCGGCGGTGCGAACCGACGTCGTGGGGGAAATCAGTATTCCAGCTCGTAGGAGAGGCCGAGCCGGTCGCCGGCCGGCCCGGTCGCCGTCTGCCCGTCGAGCTTCAGGCGGGGCGTGATCTCCACCTGCACGCCGACGCCGGTCTGCCCACCCTGGGTGCCCTGCCGCACGCCGAGGAAGACGCCGGGCGCGACATAGCGGCCGGCCTCGACCGTCGGTCCCTTCTGGGCGCTCTCGGCGCTCGATCCCGATTGCTCGCCGCCGCCCGAGACGCCGAGCCGGTCGAGGCCGAGCAGGCTGCGCACCCGGTCGAGCGGGTTGGCCGCGCCGCCGCCGACGCCGCTCATCTGCGCCACCGCCGCGGCGATCTGCGCGATCTCGAGCGGCGAGAGCCGGCTGGTCGGCCGGTCGAAGAGCAGCCGGGCCAGCACCTCGTCCTGCGGCAGTTCCGGCGTGGAGGTGAAGGTCACCTTCGGATCGGCTGGCGAACCGGCGACATTGATGGTGATGGTGGTGTTGCTCGCCTGGGACTGAGCGGTGAGGTCGAGCGTCGGCATCAGCGAGCCGGGCGCGAAGCCGATCGTGCCGCGCCGGAAGGTCACCCGCCGGCCTAGCAGGTCGAGATCGCCGCGCCGCAGGTTGAGCGCGCCATCCGGCGAGGGCGCGGCGGTGGTGCCGCCGACCCTGATGCGGCCGCCGAGCTCGACATCGATGCCGCGGCCGCGGATGAAGATGCTCTGCGGCGCGTTGACCAGCACGTCGAGGTTGAAGGGCGGCGCCGGCGGCGAGGGCTTGGGCGGCGGCTTCGGCGGGATCACGCCCGGCGGCAACGTACCCGTCTGGCGGACATTGGTCAGCGTCGGCACACTGGCGGGCAGGTTCTGCGGGATGCGGATCTCGGCCTCGTTGATCCGCACCTCGCCCGAGAGCGTGCCGCCGCCGGTCACCGGGCCCTGCAGCCGCAGGTTGGTCCCGAGGCTCGCGGTCACCAGGTCGGAGACCACGGGCCGGGCGTTGCGCGCGGTGATGGTGATGTCGGCCGGGAAGCCCGGCTGGCCGGCATCGATGCTGCCCCTGACATTGATCGTGCCATTGCCGGCGGTGCGGGCGTTGATGCCGTCGATGAGCAGCCGCGTGCCCTCGCCGCTCACCGTGCCGTTCACGTCGAAGATCCGCACGCCGTACTGGGTGTTGCGGTATTCGGTGTTGGAGAGGGTGGCGCGTCCGCCGAGGCGGGGCGTGCCGAGCGTTCCGTCCGCCCGCAGCGCCAGGGCCAGCCGGCCGGTGACGCGGTCCGCCCCGGCGGCGAGGAAGGGGCTGGCGAGCGGGGCGAGGTTGAGAGTGCCGTCGAGCGTCGCGGCGAGCGGGTTGGCTGGGCCGAAGCCCTGCGGCAGCCGCGCCTGGGCGGTGATCCGCCCGGCCGGCCCCGCCTCGAGATCGGCGCGGAGCTGCGCCGCCTCGCCGGCGAGGCTGCCCTCGGCCCGGAGCGTCGCCGGCGGCAGGCCTTGCGCCCAGTCGGCGCCGGCGCCGAGGCCGGTGCCGTTCACCACGACGCGGATCTCGGGCTTCGCCACCGGCCCGGTCGCCCGCAGATCGGCGCTGAGCGTGCCCTGCGGCTTGATGTCGGGCGCGAAGGGCTCGGCCAGGGCGAGGGGCAGGGAGGCGATGCTGGCGGTCAGGTCGGCCCGCTCCGGGCCCCAGCGGCCGCGCGCCTCGATCCGGCCGCCGCGGCTGACGGCGATGCTGGTGGGCGCGATCTCGACGCCGCCATCGCCGCCGAGCGTCACCCGCGTCGGCGCGGCGAGGCGGAGGGATTCGCCCTTCGCCTGCGCCTCCAGCGCCGCGAGATCGAGCCGGTAGCCGCCATTCTGCTGCGCGACATGGCCGCGGCCGGAGACGGCGCCCTGGGTGGCGCGGCCCTGCAGGGTCCAGTCGAGGGCGGCGGGCGTGCCGGCGGCGCTGGCCTGCAGGCTGCCCTCCTGGCCATTGAAGGCGAGGTGCGGCGCATCGAGTTTCGCCTCGAAGCCCTGCAGCCCGTCCTGCGGCGCCAGCTTGGCATCGAGTGCCAGCCGCCCGCCGAGGTCCTGGACGCCGCCGAGCCGGCCGAGCGGCGCCAGGTCGCTCGCGGTCAGCTTCGCCGTGCCGTCGAAGAGCTTCGCCGCCGGGTCGAGCCGGCCCGTCACGTCGAGATGCGCGGGACCCAGCCGCGCCTCGCCCTGCTCGATCTGGACGAGGCTGCCCTCGGGCTGGCCGCGGAAGGCGAGGGCGAGCGGCATCCCGTCCAGCCGGCCATCGAGATTGGCGGTGCCGCGCGGCGCCGAGGCCGGGGTGGCGATCCTGGCGTTCAGCGCCAGCGCCTCCAGCACATGGCCGGCGGCGGCGATGCGGCCCGATTCCGCGGTGACGACGAGATCGGGATCGGCGAGCTTGCCGCTCGCCTGCACCCGCGCCTCCAGCGCTCCCTCCGAGCCGCCGCCGAGCACGGCGAGGCGGGGCAGGGAGAGCCGGGCATCCATGTCGATCGGCTCGACGAGGCTGCCGGCCACGGTCAGCCGCCCCTCGGCGCCGTCGAGCCGTGCATCCAACGCCGGACCGGGCATGGCCGCCTTCACCGCCAGCCGCGGCCGCGGGCCGAGCACCGCATCGGCCTGGGCGACGCCGGTGCGCAGCGCTTCCGGCACCAGGGTGAGGTCGAGCTTCGGCTTGCCGATGGTGCCGCCGATCGTCGCATCGGCCTGCACCGCCTGCCAGCCGAGCCCGGCCGGCAGCAGGGCGCCGAAGCGCTCGGAGGGGGCGAGGGTGAGCTTGGCCGCGAGGTCGAGCGCCTCGCTGCCGAGATCGGCGCTGCCGGTCACGCCGAGCTGGCCCGCCGGCACCTCGAGGCTGAGGTCGCGCAGCGCCAGGCGGCGATCGGCGCCGAGATCGGCATCGAGGGCGAATTGCGCCGGCTCGCCGACCGGCCGCGCCTGCGGTGGCAGCAGCCGCCCGCCGCGCGCCTCGCCCTTGAGCGTCGCGCCGAGCGCGCCATCCGGCCGGGCGCGGACCGTGCCCGCGGCCTTGGCGCCGATCTCGGGCCCGAGCGCCGCGGTCAGGTCGAGCGCCGCGCCGCTGGCCGGCCCGTCCAGCGTCAGGTCGAGGGCGAGGGGCTGGTCCTTCAGCCCGGCGAGGGTCGGGCCGATGCCGCCCGGCGCCTCATGCACCGAGAGCTTGGCCGAGAGCCGGTCCTCGGCCGGGGCGAGGGCGAGGGTCAGGTCCACATGGCCCTCGGCATCCAGCCGCTTCATGGCGAAGGCGGCCCGCAGCGCCCCGGCTTCCAGCGCGGCATTGCCGTCGACCGAGAAGACGGCCTCCTGCTTCACGACTGGCGCGCCGAGCTCCAGCCGCCCGATGCCGAGACGGTCGAGCCGGACCGTGACCGGCAGCGAGGGAAGCTGCGGCAGCACGGTATCGGAAGGCGGCGAGGGCTCGGGCGGCGCCGCCGGCTCGCCCGCGGCGGGCAGGCGCGGCACGGCGATGCGCGCGGCCTGCAGCGCCTCGATGCGGAAGGTACGGGTGGCGAGCGCCATCAGGTCGAGGTCGATCAGCGCCTCCTCGACCGTCAGCCAGACTCCGTCCTTGTCGGCCATGGTGATGCGCGCCGCGCCGAGGCGGCCGGGGATCGGCCCGGTGAGCCCCTCGATGGTCAGCCCCGGCACCTGCTCGCCCGCCAGCCGCGCGACCGTGGACCGTCCGCCCTCGGTATTCACCCAGACCAGGGCGCCGCCGATGAGCAGGATGGGCAGGCCGACGAGGACCAGCAGGATCCCCAGAAGCCATTTCGTGACACGACGCATCAGAAGGACTGACCGATCCCGACATAGAGGCCGAAGGCCGAATTGCCCTGCTGCTTCACCAGCGGGACGGCGATATCGGCCCGGATCGGCCCGATCGCCGTGAAGTAGCGGAGCCCGACGCCGGCCCCGACCCGGAGGTTCGAGGTGTCGGGCGCCGAGCTGGTGCCGACCGAGCCGGCATCGACGAAGGCAACGCCGCCAATGTTGCCCCAGATCCGTTGCCGCAGCTCGAGGCTGGTCTCGAGCAGGCTGGAGCCGCCGGAGGGGCGGTTCAGGGCGTCGCGCGGGCCGATCGACTGGTAGTCGTAGCCGCGCACCGAGCCGCCGCCGCCGCCGTAGAAGCGCTGGTGCCGCGGCACGTTGGGCAGGTCGGCGCCGAGCAGCGAGCCGAAGGTGCCGCGCACCGCGAGGATGGTCCGTCGCTCGCCGAACACATCCCAATAGGTGCTGGCGGTGACGCGCAGCGGCGCGAAGGGCGTCGATTCCCGGAAGGACCAGGACGGCGTGAGGGTGCCGTTCACCCGCCAGCCGCGCGCCGGATCGAGCAGGCTGTCGGTGCCGTCGTAGCGGCCGCCGAATTGCACGCCGGCGATCTGGTAGGGGACCAGCGTGCCGCCCGGCGGGCCGCTGCTGCCGAAATCCAGCACCGGGCCGAAATTGAAGCTGAGGCGCCGGGAATAGCGGCGCTCCAGCAGGGCGGAGAGGGTGATCGCGTCGCGGTCATAGGCCTCGAGCCGCTCGCGCAGGTACCAGATGCTGCCGATGAAGTTCCATTGCGGGCCGAAGCCGAGGCCGAAGACATGCGGGTCGCGATAGGTGCCGCCGATCCGGTAGGTGGAATTCTCGAGCCCGCCATTCGTGCCGAGCCGGGCGATCTCGGCCTCCAGCCGCAATTGCTCGGCATGGCCGAAGAGGTTGCGGTGTTCCCAGTAGACCCGCACGGTCGGGCCGTAATTGGTCTCGTAGGCGAGGTTGATGCCGATGGCGCGGCGGGCCCGTTCGGCGACGACGAAGGTCACCGGCAGGCGCCCCGCCTCGTCCAGCCGCTTCGCCGCCCGTGCCTGCACCGAGCCGAAGGCGCCGAGCGCCATCAGCTCCTGCCGCTGCCGCTCCAGCCGCTCCGGGCTGTAGCGCTCGCCCTCGATCTGCGACGCTTCCTCCCGCAGGAAGCTCGCATCGATCCGCGTCATGCCCTCGACATCCGGCGCGGCGAAGCGGGCGACCGGGCCGGGGGCGAAGGTCCAGGCCACGTCCATGGTGTGGCGGTCGTGATCGACCGTCGTCTCGCGCTTCGCCACCGACGCCAGCGGATGACCCTGCTCCAGCAGCCGGTCGAGCAGGGTCTTCTCGGCGGCGAGCACCGGCGCAGCGCGCGCGACGTCGCCAACCTTCAGGTCGTAGGGCTTCGCCCCCGCCTCGTCGACCGCGGCCTGCTCCGCCGCCGTATCGGCGCGCAGCCGGATATGCGCGATGTGATAGGGCTCGCGCTTGTCGGCGGTGATGCGGATCTTGAGCGGCTTCTCGCGCGTCGCCTCCAGCCGCTCGAGCATGCCCGGCTCGCCGACCGTGCCGCCCAGCATCTCGATCTTCGTCGTGCCTGCCCAGTAGCCCTCGGATTGCAGCGCCCGCTGCAGCCGCTCGCGGTCGCCATTCGCCCGGGCGAGGACGCCGCCGGCCGTGGTCGGCGAGGACTCCTGCAGCGTGACGAGCTGCGAGACCGCCTTCAGCGCGGCGTCGAGCGCATCATCGCCGGTCGGCTCGATCTCCACCGTATAGGGCAGGTTCTCGGGGTCCGGCTCGGCCGCCATAGCCGGGGGCTGCGGCGGCTGCTGCCCTTGTGGCTCCTGGGCGAGAGCGAGGGTCGCGCAGAGCAGCAGCGAGGCGAGGAAGGGGCGGAAGCGGGCAGTCACGGTTGCGGAAGCATTTTCTTCTGGCTTGGTTCCCCCCGGGGATGGAACTGCCCCGGGGCGCGAGTTAGGACACTGCCATGGAAGACCCTCTCGCCCAACGGCTGACCGCCTGGCGCCGCCACCTGCATGCCCATCCCGGGCTGACCTTGCATGAAGGCGAGACCGCGGCCTTCGTGGCGGCACGGCTGCGCGAGCTGGGGGTGGAGGTCACCGAGGGCGTCGGCGGGCATGGCATCGTCGGCACCATCCGCCGAGGCGGCGGCGCCGGCGGCAACCGCAGCGTCGGGCTACGCGGCGACATGGATGCGCTGCCGATCCAAGAGCTGAACGAGGCGCTGCCCCACCGCTCCACCATCCCCGGCGTGATGCATGCCTGCGGCCATGACGGGCACACCACCGCACTGCTCGGCGCCGCGGCGCTGCTGCTGCAGGACCCCGACTGGTCGGGCACCGTGCATCTCGTCATCCAGCCGGCGGAGGAGGGCGGCGGCGGCGCCCGGGCGATGATCTCGGATGGTCTGTTCCGGCGCTTCCCGATGGAGCGCATCTTCGGCTGGCACAACTGGCCGGGCCTGGCGGCGGGGACCGTCGCGGTGCATGACAGCGCGGTGATGGCGGCCGGCGCCCGCTTCGAGATCGCCTTCGAGGGCCATGCCGGCCATGCCGCCCTGCCGCACCTGACGCGCGACCCGATGCTCGGCGCCGGGCATTGCATCGTCGCGCTGCAGAGCATCGTCGCGCGCAACCTCGATCCGCTGCAGGCCGGCGTCGTCAGCGTGACCGTCGCCGAGGCCGGCGAGGCGCAGAACCAGATCGCCGACCGCGCCGTGCTGAAGGGCACCGCGCGCTGGCTCGCCGACGCGACGGGCGAGGCGATCGAGGCCGGGCTGCGCCGCGTCGCCGAAGGCATCGCCGCCGCCTTCGGCCTCCGGGCGACGGTGGAGTTCCGCGTCGGCGTGCAGGTGACGGCGAACCATCCCGGCGAGCGCGACATAGCCGCCGCCGCCGCGGGCAGCGTGACCGCGGTGCGGCGCGACATGCTGCCGGCGATGACGGGCGAGGATTTCTCCTGGTTCCTGCACGAGGTGCCGGGCGCCTTCGTCTGGATCGGCAACGGGCCCACGGACCGGAACGGCACCGGCGGCTGCGAGCTGCACAACCCGCGCTACGATTTCAACGATGCGATCCTGCCGGTGGCAAGCGGCTTCCTCGCCGCGGTCGCGAAGCGGGCGCTCGCCACGGGGTAAACGGCGCCCGCCGGCCTGGACCATGATCCGCTCACACAAGGGCGGGGATCATGGTCCAGGCCATTGTTCGATCGCGTGAGTCACGCTTCTCGGTGAGTCCACCTCAAGCGATCACGCCCCAGAGCAGATCCCGTTCGAGTGGAAACACCCGAACGGGTGAAAATGCTCTAGCCCCGCCCGTACCGGCTGCGCCAGCCGGGCCGGTCGCCCAGGCTCTCCGCGTGATACACCCCGCGCGCCACGGCCCGTGCCAGCGTGTCCGCCGCCAGATGCCCGAGCCGCGCCAGCATCGCCGGGCCGGTGAGCGGCACCCGGCCGGTCGCCAGGGCGAAGACGCTGTCGCCGTCGAAGGGCGTGTGGATCGGCCGGATCGCCCGCGCCAGCCCGTCCTGCGCCATGATCGCCAGGCGCTGCAACTCGCCCTTGCCGAGCGCCGCGTTCACCGCGATGACGGCAATGGTGGTGTTCGCCATCGGGTTGAGCGCGAAGCCGGGCGGCAGCGGCATCTCCGCCTCGCCCCGCCACGCCGCCGGCGGCGGGCCGAGGCCGCCGAACTCCTCGCCCATCTCCAGCGGCCCGGCCCAGAACCGGTCGGTGCCCGGCATCACGGCGCTGCCGAAGCTGTTCACCGCCACCAGCGCGCCGATCTGCAGCCCGTCCGCCGTCACCGTGCTGGCGCTGCCGAGCCCGCCCTTCAGCGCCCCGGCCCGGGCGCCGAGCCCGGCCCCGGCATTGCCGAAGGCGAAGTCCGGCCCGACGGCATCGAGCGCGGCGCGGCCGAGCGCGGCATAGGGCGGCGCCTCGCCCCAGGCCTTGTCGCCGCCATTCGCCAGGTCGAAGAGGATCGCCGCCGGCACCACCGGGATGACGGCGCCCCCGAAGGCGATGCCGCGGCCGCGCGCGCCGAGCGCCGCCACCACCCCGCCGGCGGCGTCCAGCCCGTACATCGAGCCGCCCGAGAGCACGATGGCATCGACCTCGTTGCGCAGGCTTGCCGGCTCCATCGCCTGGATGTTCTGCGTGCCGGGGGCGCCGCCGCGGATATCGGCGATGGCGGGGCAGCGTTCGGTTGGATAGATCACGCTGACGCCGGTGCGGATGCGGTGGTCCTCGGCATTGCCGACGAGGATGCCCTCGACATCGGTGATGCGGTTGCGGGGGCCGGGCTGCAGGTCCATGCCGCCGAGGCTCGCACGGGGCGGCGCCGGGCGCCATCCGGATGCATGCCGGAGGAGGAGCGATGACCCCAGCCTGGCGCCCGATGGCGGCGGCCGACCTGCCGGCGGTGCTGGCGCTCGCCGACCGCCTGCACCCGCACCATCCGGAATCCCCCGCCGTCTTCGCCGAGCGCCTCGCCCTGGCGCCGGCCGGCTGCCGGGTGCTGGCCGATGCGGTGGGGATCGGCGGCTATGCGGTGAGCCATCCCTGGACCGGGGCGGGGCCGCCGGCGCTCGACACGCTGCTCGGCGCGCTGCCCGTGCAGCCCGGCGCCCTGCACATCCACGACGTCGCGCTCGACCCCCGGCTGCGCGGCGGGGGCCATGCGGTGGCGGTGCTGCGGGCACTGCTCGCCGCCTCGCCTTGGCCGCGGGCGACGCTGGTGGCGGTCTCCGGCACCGGCCCCTACTGGGCGGCGCAGGGCTTCGCCGAGGCGCCGGCCCGGCCGGCCGCGGCGCTGGCGAGCTATGGGGCGGAGGCGCGGTTCATGGTGCGGGAGGGCTGACGCTCAGGCGAGGCGCCCGCGCAGCCAGGCGCCGGCCGCCGCCACCGCCTCGCGCGCCTGGCCGACATGGCCGACGGCGCGCAGGAAGCCATGCACCGTGCCGGGGAAGAGCCGCGTCTCCACCGGCACGCCGGCGGCCTCGAGCGCCGCCGCCATCGCGTGGTTCTCGCTGGCCAGCACGTCGAGCTCGGCGATGTGCAGCAGGCAGGGCGGCAGGCCGGCGAGGCTGCCGCGCAGCGGCGCCGCCAGCGGGTTCACCCGGTCGGCCGGGCGCGGCGCATAGGCGCCCCAGTAGAAGGCCATCCGCTCCCGGGTCAGGCCGTAGCCGGTGGCGAATTCCTCGTAGCTCGGCCTGTCGAGGCGGGAGTCGAAGACCCCGTAGTTGAGCAGCAGCCCGCGCAGCGGCACCGGCGATCCCTCGGCGCGCTGCCACAGCGCCAGCCCGGCGGCGAGGTTGGCGCCGGCGGAATCGCCGCCGAGCACGATCCGCGCCGGGTCGATGCCCCAGGCCGCGCCCTCGGCCGCGATCCAGCGCAGCACCGCCGCGCATTCCTCGAGCGCCTGCGGGAAGACCGCTTCCGGGCTCAGCGCGTAATCCGGCCCGACCACGATGCAGCCGGCGGCCTCGGCGTATTCGCGCATCAGCCGGTCATGCGTGTCGATGCTGTTCCACACCCAGCCGCCGCCATGCAGGTAGAGCAGCACCGGCAGCGCACCTTCGCCGGCGGGTCGATGGACCCGGCACTGGATCCGCCGGCCGCGCGCCGGCAGCCAGCGGTCGCCGCTCTCGGCCATGGTCGGGCCGCCCTCGGAGAGCGGCAGGTTCAGCGCCTCGGTCAGGGCGCGCGGCGCATCGAAGGGCAGGGCCAGGCGAATCGGCGGCAGGCCGGCGGCGCGCGCCTCCATCATCGCGTTGAAACCCGCCATCTCCGGGTCCAGCCGTGGATCCGCCATCTCGCTCATCGCCCCCTTGCCGCCAGCGCCGGCACCGAGTGGAGGCGCCGCCGCCGGCGAGGGCAAGGGGGGCCGGCGGCTTGCCGAGCCCGGCCGGCCCGCCGCATCTTGCGCCGCATCATGTCGAGCACCCTTTCCGTCCGGGGCGCCGCCGGCCTCCGGGCCGCGGCCATGTTCCGGCCGCGCAGCGTCCTGCTGCTCGCCGATCCCGCCCAGGCCGAGGCGGCGATCCTCGCCCGCAACCTGGCCGCTGGCCGCTTCCACGGAACCTGCCACGTCATCGGCATGGCGGTGGAGGGGCTGGATCCGGCCACGAGCATCGAGGCGCTGCCCGAGCCGCCCGACCTCGCCATCCTCTGCCTCGCCCCTGGGGCGCTCGAACCCGCCATGGCCGCGCTCGCCGCCCGCGGCTGCTTCGCCGCGGTGGTGCCGGGCCCGGCGCCCGATCTCGGCGGCATCTGCGCCCGCACCGGCATGCGCGCCCTCGGCCAGGGCAGCTTCGGGCTCTGCGTGCCGGCGATCGGCCTCAACGCCTCGCTCGCCCACATCCCGCCGCAGCCGGGCAAGCTGGCGCTGGTTAGCCAGTCCGCCGCCCTGGTGCGGGCGGTGCTCGACTGGGCCGCGGCCGAGGCGGTCGGCTTCAGCCAGATCATCGGCATCGGCGGCAATGCCAATACCGGCTTCGCCATGGCGCTCGACTGGCTGGCGCGCGACGCCCAGACCGGCGCGGTGCTGCTCGACCTGCGGCGCATCCGCAACCGCCGCGCCTTCGTCTCCGCCGCCCGCGCCGTGGCCCGCACCCGCCCGGTCGTCGCGCTGCGGGCCGGCGGGCTGGCGATGGACGGCGCCGGCATCACCGACCAGGTGATGGAGGCGGCGCTGCGCCGCGCCGGCGTGCTGCGCGTCACCGGGCTCGAGGACCTGCTCTCGGCGGTTGAGACCTTGGCGCGGGTGCGGCCGCGCCTCGGCGGCGGTGCGGAGGCGCAGCGCGGCGACCGCGTCGCCGTCGTCACCAACGGCATCGGCCTCGGCCATCTCGCGGCCGATGCGGTGATCGAGGGCGGCGGGCGCCTCGCCGTGCTGGCGCCCGAGACGCTCGCCGCCTTCGCCGCGCTGCTGCCGGAGGGCTGGCAGGCGGGCAACCCGCTCTCCCTCGGCCCCGGCAGCGGGCCGCGCCTGGCCGAGGCGGCGACCATGCTCGCCGCCCTGCCGGAGGTGGATGCGGTGGTGGCGCTGCATGCGCCGGCGCCGGAGGAGGCCGGGGACGTCGCCGCCGAGGCAATGATCGCCGCTGCCCGCGCCGGCGGGCGCCGCGCGGCGCCGGTGCTGGTCGGCTGGGCCGGCCAGGCGACGGCGGGCCGGCAGCGCCGCGCCATGGCCGAGGCCGGGCTCGCCGTCTTCGCCACCCCGGAAGCCGCGGTGCGCGGCGCGCTGCACCTCGCCCGGGACCGCCGCAACCGCGCCGCCGCGGCGGAGCTGCCGCCGGCTGAGGTGCTGGAGCTGGCGCCCGACCGCCACTTCGCCCGGCGCCTGCTGCAGGCGGCCCGCGCCGCCGGCCGGCGCGTGCTGACCGAGGAGGAGGCGCTCGATCTCTGCGCCGCCTATGGCGTGCCGACCATCCCGGGCCGGCGGGCCAGCGCGCCGCAGGATGCCGCGGATGCCGCGGCCATGCTCGGCTTCCCGGTGGTGCTGAAGGTGCTGAGCCCCGATCTCCGCCACAAGAGCGAGGTGGGCGGCGTCACCCTCGGCCTCGCCACGCCGGGGGCGGTGCGGGCGGAGGCGGAGGCGATGCTGGCCCGGGTGCGGGCCCGGCTGCCGGCGGCGCGGATCGAGGGCTTCCTGGTGCAGCGCCAGGCGGCGCGGGCGCTCGAGCTGCGCCTGCGGCTCGGCGACGACCCGATGTTCGGCCCCTGGATCGGCTTCGGCCAGGGCGGCACGGCGGCCGACATCCTGGAGGACGAGGCCTATGACCTGCCGCCGCTGAACCTGGCGCTGGCCGGCCAGCTCATCTCCCGCTCGCGCACCGCCCGGCTGATGGCCGGCTTCCGCGACCATCCGCCGGCGAACCAGGCCGCGGTCGCCGATGTGCTGGTCCGCCTCTCGCAGATCGCGGTCGACTTCCCCGAGATCGAATCGCTCGCCATCAACCCGCTCTTCGCCGATGCGCAAGGGGTGCTGGCGCTGGATGCGCATCTGGCGCTGCGGCCGGAGGGGACGCGCGGCGAGCTCGCCATCCCGCCCTATCCGGCCGCCCTGTCGCGCCCCTGGCGCAGCCGCGCGGGCGAGGCGCTGACGGTGCGCCCGGTGCGGCCCGAGGATGCCGAGGCGCATGGCGCCTTCTTCCACACCCTCCCGCCCGAAGATGTCCGCTGGCGCTTCTTCTCGCCGCTGAAGGAGCTCTCCCCGAGCATGACGGCGCGGTTGACCCAGATCGACTACGACCGCGAGATCGCCTTCATCGCCTCCCGCCGGCGGCCGGAGGGCGGCGAGGAGACGCTCGGCGTGTCGCGGCTGATCCGCGACCCGGGCGATCCGCTGCGGGCGGAGTTCGCCGTCGCCGTCTCGCCGGCCATGAAGGGGCAGGGGCTCGGGCGGCACCTGATGGAGCGGCTCTTCGAATGGGGCCGCGACAACGGCGTGCGCGAGGTGATCGGCCAGGTGCTGGCCGACAACGCGCCGATGCTCGCCTTCGTCCGGGCGCTCGGCTTCGCCATCCGGCGCTCGCCGGAGGAGGAGGACGTGATGGAGGCGCGGCTCGCGCTGTAGACCGGAAAGCGCTTCAGGCCCCGGCGAGCATCAGCACGCCGCCGCAGATGAGCGCGATTGCCGCCAGCTTCTGCAGCGAGAGGCGCTCGCCGAAGAGGAAGTGCCCGAGCAGCGCCACCGCGACATAGCTCGCCGCCGTGCAGGGCAGGGCGATGCTCATCGGGATGCGGCGCAGCGCGATGATGTAGAGGAAGGCGGCGCCGGCATAGGCAGCGAGGCCGAGCAGGGTGCTCGGGCGGAAGAGCTGGGCGAGGAAGCCGCCCTCGGCCACCGCGCCGGCCTTCAGCAGCACCTGGCCGAGCAGCGAAGTGAGGATCGCGGCGGCCAGCGCCAGCCAGTAGAGCGTCATCGCAGCGCGTCCTCCGGCTGGCGCGCCGGGGTGGCCTCGGGCCGCGGGGCGATGATCTCCCGCACCACGCCCTGCGGCTTGCCGTTGGCCGAGAGGAAGGCGCGGCCGACATACTCGCCGAGCACGCCGAGGATGAGGAACTGCACCCCGGCGAGCAGCAGCATGGTGGTCATGCTCGAGGCCCAGCCGGAGGGCGTGCCGCTCATCATCGCCTCCGCCACCACCAACAGGGCGAGCAGGAAGCCGAGGATGCCCATGGCGATCCCGGCGAAGATGGCGAGGCGCAGCGGCAGGACGGAGAAATTGGTGGCAAGGTTGAGCCAGAGCCGGATCAGCCGCTTCAGCGTGTAGTTCGAGCGGCCCTCGGCGCGCGCCAGGTGCAGCACCTCGATCGAGCTGATCCGCTGCGTCACCTGCATGATCAGCCCGTCCACATAGGGGTAGGGGCCGCGATACTTCGCCACCTCGCGCACCACCAGCGCGCTCATGCAGCGGAAGGAGGAGAGATAGAGCCCCTTCGGCTTGTCGAGCAGCGTATCCGCCACCCGGTTGGCGAAGCGGCTGCCGAGGTTGCGCCAGCCCTCGTGCTGCTTCTCGGCATAGCGGGTGTAGACGACGTCCCAGCCGCCGAGCCGGGCGTGGTCGTAGAGCTTCAGCACCTCCTCCGGCGGGTTCTGCAGGTCGTCGTCCATGGTGATGACATAGGCGCCGCGGGCATGCCGCAGCCCGGTCATGACCGCGTTGTGCTCGCCGAAATTGCGCGCATGCTCGAGATAGGTGACGGGCACCGTGGCGCGCGCCTGCAACTCGCGGCAGACCTCGGCGGAGTTGTCCGGGCTGCCATCGTTGACCAGGACGATCTCGAGCCCGCCCTCGGGGCGCAGCGCCGAGAGCGCCTCGACCAGCCGGCCGACCGTCGTGGCGCCGCGATAGACCGGGACGACGATGCTCAGCCCCGCGGGGCGCGCGTCGAAATCGGGGAAGCTCGGGGGCATGGTGGGTCTCCGGGCTCGGGTCATAGCAACGGCCGTTGATGTTGACACATCAATGGCCCCTCACTCGCCGGGCGGTTCGCTCCGCGAACCTTGGCTGCGCGGCGTCGCGCCGCGAGGCGCGCCTCATGGCGCGGCCCGCGGCGCCCATTCGGACGCCCGGCATGAATGGATCATTCATGCCGTTGGCATCAGGGGCGGCGGGCGGTGGCGAGCACCGAGCCGCCGGCCGGGAAGGGGATGCCGAGCATCCGCAGGCGACGCTCCAGCCGCGTCACGGCGTACAGGCCGCGATCGAGCCAGGCCGGATAGGCCGCGACATCCGACTGCGCCAGCGCGGCGCGCGGGGCGAGCTTGCGCCGCGCCACCATCAGCGGCAGCAGCAGGCTGTTCCAGTAGCGCAGCCGCACGCCGGCCAGCCCGACCGCGGCCAGCAGGCCGGCCACGCGCCGCGCGGTGAAGCGCCGGGCGTTCTGCACCCGCAGGTCGTGGCCGGAGCGCAGCCAGTCGAAGGCCGGCAGGTTCAGCACCAGCAGCCCGCCCGGCCGCAGCACCCGGCGCAGCTCCGGCAGCGCCCGGGCCGGATCGACCGCAGCGTGGCAGAGCACGTCGAGGCTCACCACGGCGGCGAAGCTGCCCTCGGCGAAGGGCAGCGCATGCACCGTGCCGCGCAGCACCGGATGGCCCGACTTCGCCGCCGCCCGCATCGCCGTCGGCAGATGGTACTCCACCCCGACGGCGGCGAGGTCGGGTCGCGCACGGCGCAGCCGCGCCAGGAAGCCGCCGGTGCCGCAGCCGGCATCGAGCAGCGGCCCTGGGCCTGGCTGGCCGGCGGCGAGGGCGTCGAGCACCTCGGCATGCAAGGCGCGGTACCACCACATGCCGTCCTCGGCCGCGTCCATGAGCTGGTATTGCGCGGGTTCCACGCGCCGGTTCTGGCACGCGGCCGGCGGCGAGAACAAGCGGCGGGGTCCAGGCGCCGGCGGAGGGGGAGCGATGCGGGGCCGTTTCATCCGCATTCCGGCCATGTTTTCCGCCGCACCTGCTTCCTGCCGCGACGTGGCGGCGCTACCGCCCTCCAGGGACGGAAGGCCCGGGGGAAGACTGGGGCAAGGCCGGGGAATGATGAGGCAGGGGGGAATCGGTGCGGCGGCGCCGCGGGCCTGGCCGGGCGGCACCCCGCTCGCGATGCCGACGGGCGAGGAGGCGGTTCGCGGCCTCGCCATCGTGGCGCTCGGCTATGCGGTGATCTCGCTCGCCGATGCCACGGTGAAATGGGTGATGCCGCTGACCGGCCCGGCCGTCGCCATGGTCTGGCGCGGGCTCTTCGGCGGCCTCGCGGTGCTGCTGCTCTCGCGCGGCCGGGCGCTCCGGGCGGTGAACCGCCCGCTGCTGCTGGCCCGCAGCCTGCTCTCGGCCGGCGTCTCCGCCGCCTGGTACCTCGCCTGGTCGCTCGGCGTCAGCCTCGCCGACAGCTATGCCGTCGCCGCCGCCTCGCCGCTGCTGATGACCCTGCTCGCCATCCCGCTGCTCGGGGAGCGGGTCGGCTGGCGGCGCTGGTGCAGCACCGCGGTCGGCTGCGCCGGCGTGTTGTTCATGCTGCAGCCGGGGGGTGAGCTCTGGCGCTGGGAATCAGCGCTGCTGCTGGCCGCGACGGCGGTGATGGCGCTGACCCGGATCTGGACCCGGATGCTGACCCGCACCGACACGCCGGACAGCATGGCCTTCTGGGTGCTGGCGGCGCAGGCGCCGGTCGGCCTCGCCCTGCTCGCCTGGCCGGCGATGGGGCTGCCGGCCGCCACCGGCGCGGCGGGCGGGCTGCTGCCACCGCTCTGGGCGCTGGCGATGCTGGCCGGCTTCGCCCTGCTGAACGCCCTGGCGCAGATCCTGTTCGGCCGCGGCTACGCGCTGGCGCCGGTCTCGGCCATCGCGCCCTTCGAATACACGCCGCTGCTCTGGGGCATCGGCCTCGGCTTCCTGCTCTGGGGCGAGGTGCCGGCCTGGACCACGCTCGGCGGCGCTGCGGTGGTCGTCGCCGCCGGCCTCTACAACGTCCATCGCGAGCGGGTGCGGCGCGCCGAGGAGCGCGCGGCGCGGCTGCGGGCGGGCGGCTGATGGCGTTGCGCCACGACATCCGCCGCGGCGCGCTCTGCATGCTGGGCGCGCATGCGCTCTTCACCGGCATGGGCGCCATCGTGAAGCACCTGGCCGACCATGTGCCGGTCATCGAGCTGATGTTCTTCCGCAGCGTCTTCGCCCTGCCCGTGGTGCTGGCGATCTGCCTGCGCGCCGGCGGCGTCACGCTGCGGACCCGGCGCTTCGGCGGCCATGCGCTGCGCGCCTGCACCGGCATCGCGGCGCAGACCCTCGGCTTCTACGCCCTCGGCATCCTGCCGCTCGCCGAGCAGGTGGCGCTCGGCTACACCCAGCCGCTCTTCGTCACCATCCTCGCCATCCCCTTCCTCGGCGAGATGGTGGGCCTGCATCGCTGGAGCGCGGTGGTGATCGGCTTCTGCGGCGTGCTGCTGATCGCCGCCGGGCAAGGTCTTGGTGTTGGGGGATTGGGCGCCGGCGAGCTGCCGCCGGGCCTGGCGCTCGGCACCCTGGCCGGGGTGGCGCAGGGCCTGTTCTCGGCGGTGACGACCCTGCTGGTGCGCCAGCTCTCGGCCACCGAGAGCTCGACCACCATCACCCTCTGGCAGTCGCTGCTGATGGGCGCCTATGCCGCGGTGCTGCTGCCCTTCGTCTGGGTGACGCCGGGCTGGGGGGATCTCGGCCTGCTGATCCTGGTCGGCCTCGTCGGCGGCTCGGCGCAATGGCTGCTGACCGAGGCCTGGGCGAGCGCGCAGGTCTCGGCGGTCGCGCCCTATTCCTATTCGGCGCTGCTCTGGTCGATCCTGCTCGGCTGGCTGGTCTTCGGCGAGCTGCCCGGGCTGGCGATGCTCGGCGGCGCCGGCTTGATCGTCGCCGCCGGCCTGTACATCCTGCACCGCGAGCTGGTCCGCAAGGGCCGCAAGGAGACGGCGCGACCGGGCTGAGGCGCCGCCAGGTGGGAGGAA
The DNA here is from genome assembly GCF_013112485.1 of Roseicella sp. DB1501. Classification (GTDB taxonomy): domain Bacteria; phylum Pseudomonadota; class Alphaproteobacteria; order Acetobacterales; family Acetobacteraceae; genus Paracraurococcus. The sequence goes on along the minus strand of NZ_JABFHG010000005.1, from coordinate 240,037 downwards.
TGGATGGCGATACCCTTCCTGCGGCAGGATCCGCTGCCGCATGGCGCGGTGGAGGAGACGGCGCCGGGCGTGCGGCGGATCGTCTGCAACAACCCCTCCGCCTTTACCTTCCGCGGCACCAACACCTACATCATCGGCCGCGGCCGGGTGGCGGTGCTCGATCCCGGGCCGGAGAACGAGGCGCATCTGGCCGCCATCCTCGCCGCGACGGCGGGCGAGACGGTGACGCATGTGATCGTCAGCCACACCCATCGCGACCACTCGCCGGGGGCTGCGCCGCTGGTCGCCGCGACCGGCGCCGAGACCTGGGGCTTCGGCCCGCATGTGACGCCGCCCGAGGCCGGTGGCGAGGGCGGCGACCACGGCTTCCAGCCGCAGCACCGCCTGGCCGACGGCGCGGTCGTGGCCGGCGAGGGTTGGCGACTGACCGCGCTGCACACGCCCGGGCATTGCGCCAACCATCTTTGCTTCGCCATGGAAGGAAACGGCGTGCTGTTCAGCGCCGACCATGTGATGAGCTGGTCGACCAGCGTGGTCAGCCCGCCGGATGGCGACATGGCGGACTACATGCGGAGCCTCGACCGGGTCATGGCGCGCGAGGATGCGGTCCTGCTGCCCGGCCACGGCGCGCCGCTGCGCGACCCAAAGCCCTTCCTCGCCGGGCTCCGGGCGCATCGGGAAGAGCGCGAGGCGCGGGTGCTGGAGGCGCTGCGCCAGGCCGGCAGCGCGACGGCGGCCGCGCTGGTCGGGCCGGTCTACGGGCCGCTCGACCCGCGCCTCGTCGGCCCGGCCGGGCGCAGCCTGCTGAGCCACCTGATCAAGCTGGAGCAGGAGGGGCGGGTGGCGCGCGGCGAGGGGGATGGCTGGCACCACCTCGGCTGACGGCTGCCGTTCGGGACCATGGCGGGGTGGATGGTGCCCAATGCCGGGCCCCTGGTAACGCATTCCAGCGCACAGACCCTTGGCGCAAGCCTTGGCATGCTTTGCCCCCGTGCAGGCAGGTCCCGCACGGGGGCAAAGCAGAAGGTGATAGCCATGTGGATTGGCGCAATCCGACTGTCGGTCCAGACAGCGGCAAGGCCTTCCTACGCCGGCACGGACAACCTGGTGCAGGCGGTGATCCGTCGGGACGGAACCGAGCTCAGAGTTCTCAACCTGGACTATCCCGCCGAGGATGATCTGGAGCCCGGGTCATTCCGCGTCTACGATTACAGCGGCCCAACGAAGCTGCCCCGGCGCAACGACCGGACGCCGGAATTGCCCGATGGGGTCGGGCAGATTCCAAGTCCTTATCCGGGCTACGGCTTCGAGTTCTCGCGCGGGCTGAATGGCCATCTCGGCATCAGGCTGCACATCAACGGCGACGACCTCTGGATCAAGGACAGGGTTGATCTCTACGTCCGCTTCATCAGGTTGCGGGCAACAAGCTTCGATACCTTGAATTGGATCGAGGACACCGACTGGACCTATGTGGCGAGCTGGGGCCAGAACGTCACGCTGAGCACCGATGGCGGCGAGGGCAGAACAGACTGGACGCTCGCCCTCACCTGACAAGACGGAACCGAGGTCCGCGACGGCCGGCTCACCTGTCGCTGAGCCGGTTATCCATTCCTCGAAAACAGATCAGCTCGCGGGTTTCGCGTTCGGCCGGCGTCATCGCCAGCCAGGCGCGGAACTCCGCCAGCACCTTCGCCGTGATGCTGGCGATCTTGTGCCGGAAGGCCTCCTCGAAGCCGAAATAGCGCAGCTCCTCCAGCTCGCCCGAGCCGCGCAGCGGCCCATGCGCCGCCTCGCCGGGCGCGATCAGGAAGCGGGCATTGAAGCGGGCGACGCGGTTGGGCGGCGTCACCGCGCGGCAGAGATACTCGATGGCGGCGAGATCCGGCAGCAGCCGGTGGCCATCCATCCGGCCGAGGACCAGGCCGGTCTCCTCGTGCAGCTCGCGCGCCGCGGCAATGCCGATCGCGCGGGCGAGGGAGGGCGGCGCCTGCCGCTCCAGGCAGGCGCGGGTGAAGTCCGGCAGCTCGCTCATCGCCGGGGCGCGGTGATCGGCGCGATCGACGCGGCCGCCTGGGAAGACCAGGACATTCGGCATGAAGCGGTGGCGCGCATGCCGCAACCCCATCAGCACCTCCGGCCCCTGCGGCCCTTCGCGCCAGAGGATGAGGCTCGCCGCATGCTTCGGCGTGACGGAGCGGCTCGGCGCGGCGGGGCGGCTCTCGGCCGGGCCGCCGGGATTGTCCTCGGTCGGCGACACGCGGTGCGGGGCGTCGTCAGTCAAGGGAGAGCCCCCGCAGCTTCAGCCAGGCGCGGAGCCCGAACCGCTCCGGCACGGAGAGCTGCCGCGCGGCATTCTCCGACCAGGCGCAGCCCTCGGGCTTCGGGCCGTGGATCTCCGGATAGCGCGGCTTCGCCGGCGGCCGCGCGGCGTCGTAGGCGGGCAGCGCCGCGTCCAGCCCGCTCTCGTCGTAGCGTTCGGCATGCACGACGACACTCTGCGGCAGGCGTGGCGAGAGCCAGTTCCGCGGCCCGGCCGGCACGCCGAGGGTCAGGCCCGCCACCGGGAAGACGCCCTCCGGCAGGGAGCAGAGCGGGCCGATCTTCTCGACATGGTTGCGCACATAGGAGATCGGGCAGGTGCCGAGCCCCGCCGCCTCGGCCGCCATCACCGCGAAGCCGAGGGCGAGCGCCGCATCGGCGGTGGCGTTGAGGAAGGTGTCGACATTGTCGTTGGCATGCGCGCGGCCATGGCGCTCGCACAGCCACCGGCCGCGCCGGACATCGCCGCAGAAGAGCAGGAAGACCGGCGCCTGCTTGATCCAGTCCATGCCGGTGATCCAGTCGGCGATGCGCGCGATGCGCGCCGCGTCGCGGAGGACGATGATGGCGTATTGCTGCAGGTCCGACTTGCTTGGCGCCGATTGCGCGCCGGCGAGCACGGCCTGCAGCAGCGGCTCGGGCACCGGGTCGGGCGCGTAGCGGCGCGTGACACGCCGGTCGAGCAGGGCGGCGAGGCCAGGCGGCACCTCCGGCGGCGGGGTGAAGGGCAGGGGCGCCTCGGGCGCCAGGCCATAGCGGCCGCGGATCAGCCGCTCCGGATCGTTCTCGGACATCGTGCCGGCAGCATGGCAGGGGATGCCGGCGGGGGCGAGCCCCCGCGGCCACCCGATCGCAGACCAACGGACCCGTCGCCCGGCCGGTCGGAGGCCCCGAACGGGCCCTGCGGCTTATGCCGCGAAGCCAAGCGGACCGGAGGTTCGCGCCCGGCGCCTGAGGGCCAAGGCCGTCAGCGCTTCGTCCAGGGGTCGTAGGTGCCGAAATGCCAGAGATGCCCCTCCGGATCGCGGCAGGAATAGCTGCGTCCGCCATAGGCCTCGTCCTTCAGCGGCGCCACCACCTCTGCTCCCTCGCGCACCGCCCGGGCATGGTGCGCATCGGCGTCCTTCACCACGATATAGGCGCTCTGCGTCACATGGCCGGCCGGCGGGTACTGGATGGAGCCGCTGCCCTCCTCCCGCGCCGTGCCGAGCATGATCATGCCGCTGCCGAAGATGAGCTGGGCATGCGCGATGCCGCCATCCTCGTCCTGGTAGACCGCATGCCGGGTGAAGCCGAAGGCGCGGCAGAGCCAGTCCACCGCCGCCGCCGCGTCGCGGTAGGGCAGGGTGGGGATGATGGTGGCGGGCATGGGCTGCAATTCCTGTGGCAGGCAAGGTGGCGCAAAGGGTGCGCGCCCTTCCATAGCCTATTCCGTGCACACCACCCACGCATCCGCGACCGTCACGCCCCGATTCTCCGCATGGATGATCAGCGGGTTGATCTCCGCCTCGCGGATATCCGGCCGGGCGGCGAGGCGAGAGACCGCCGCCACCGCCCGCGCCAGCGCCGGCAGGTCGCCGGGCGGCAGGCCACGCCAGCCGGCCAGGGGCTGCAGCCCGCGCACCTCGGCGATCATCGCCATGGCCTCCGCCTCGTCGACCGGGGCGAGGCGGAGGGTGACGTCACGGAACAGTTCGGCGGCGATTCCGCCAGTGCCGAGCAGCACCACCGGCCCGACCTCGGGGTCACGGCGGAAGCCGAGGATCGCCTCGCCCAGCCCCTTCGCCATCGGCTGCAGCAGGAAGCCCGTCAGCCGCGCCGCGGGCGCCATCCGGGCGACGCGGCCCTGCATCGCCGCCGCCTCCTGCCGCAGGGTCGCGGCATCGGGGATGTTGAGCCGGACGCCGCCGAGCTCGGTCTTGTGGGCGAGGTCGGGTGAGAGGATCTTCAGCGCCACCGGGAAAGCGAGGTCGCGCGCGGCGTCCTCCGGGCCGCGCAGGACGGCGAAGGGGCTGTCGAGGCCGAGCGCGGCGAAGAGCCGGCGCGCCTCGGCCTCGTCCGGCCGCGCCGGCAGGGCGTGGTCGATGGCCGGCCGCGCCGGCTCGGGCTGCGGCGCCCGCCAGTCGCACCAGGCGCGGATCGCATCCGCCGCCGATTCCGGGGTGCGAAAGGCGGGGATGCCGGCCTCGGCCAGCAGCCGCAGCGAGGCATCGGCCTGCGGCACCAGGAAGGCGGCGATCGGCTTGCCGCCGCCCGCTTCCCGCGCCCGCAGGATGCCGGCGACCGCGTCCTGCGGCTTGAACTGCGCCGAGGAGCCGATGACCGAGAGGACGAGATCCGTGTCGCCCGCCGCCTGCAGCGCGCCGATCGCGGCCGCCACCCGCTCCGGCCGCGCCCCGGCCAGGGTGAGGTCGAGCAGCCGGCCGTGATGCGCGATGCCGGCGGCGTCGAGCCTCGCTGCCGCCGCCGCATCCGGCGCCCGCGCCTCGATCCCGGCGACGCCGAGGCAGTCCACCACCATGGCGCCGCCGCCGCCCGTCGTCGTCGTCACGCCGACCGCGCGGTGGATGCGCGGCGGGGGCGCCCGGCCGATGAGCAGCGGCGGCAGCTCGATCAGCGCCTCGAGCGTCGTCACCCGGGCGATGCCATGGGCGCGGAAGAAGGCCTCGGCCGCGGCATCGGAGCCGGCCAGCGCCCCGGTATGGCTGGTGGCGAGCTCGGCGCCGTAGGGCGAGCGGCCGAGCTTGTAGGCGATGACCGGCTTGCCGGCGGCATGGGCGCGGCGGGCGAGGGCGGCGTAGTGCTCCGGCTGCCGGATCGCCTCGAGGAACAGCAGGATGGCGTCCACCTGCGGGTCGTCGACCAGCAGCCCGGCGATCTCGCCGGCCGAGAGATCGGCCTCGTTGCCGGTGCCGACGATGTGCGAGAAGCCGATGCCACGGGCGGCGCCGCGCGACATGATGGCGCCCATCATGGAGCCGGACTGGCTGACCAGGGCGATGCGGCCGGCCGGCAGCGTCTCCGCCTCCAGCGCCGCGTTCACCGAGCAGGCGATGCGGTCGTTGAGGTTGACCACGCCCATGGAATTGGGGCCAAGGATGCGCAGCCCGGCGCGGCGGGCGGTCTCGACCAGCCGCGCCTGCAGCGCGGCGCCTTCCGGCCCGGATTCGGCGAAGCCGTCGGCCAGCACGCCGGCGGCGGCGATGCCCTTGGCGGCGACCGCCTGCACCACGCCTTCGACATGCGGCGTGTTCAGCAGGATATAGGCGAAATCCACCTCGCCCGGAATGTCGGTGACGCTCGGATAGGCCTTCACGCCCAGCACCTCGGCCTCGCGCGGATGCACCGGCAGCACCTCGCCGGCATAGCCGTGCTTGCGGAGATAGAGCTGCGCCCGCGCGGTCAGCCGCTTCGGATCGGAGGAGGCGCCGATGAGGGCGATGCGGCGCGGCTGGAAGAGCGCGCGGTGGAGCGGGTTCATGGCGTTTCCCCGGGAGGTTCCCTTGGCCGGCCCGGACCAATGGGCAACCCTACCCCCTGTCGGGCTGTCGGCGGATGATGCCGGCAGGACGGCGCCTGAAGCCGTCGCTGCCCGTTGTCCTGCCGCGGCTTTGCCGCGGCAGGCTGTGACGCCTCCTGGGCCCCTTGCGAATCGCGGGGCCCCCGCGACGGCGCGAAGCGACGTCGTGGGGATTTAGAGGGGATCCCAGGAGAACACCTCGCCCGAGCGCTCGAGCGGGATGAAGAAGCTCTTCAGCGCCGGCAGCGCGTGCTCGGCCAGGCTCTCCGGCGTCCAGCCTTCGCTGCTGTGGATGCCGCGGATCGGCCGGTTCTGGCTGAACAGGAACAGCTCGTTCATGCGCGGGCCGAAGATCTGGCCGTTGACCTCCTTGGCGGCGTCGGAGGCGAGGAAGACGGCGAGCGGCGCGTTCTTCTCCGGCCCCATGCGCATGATCTTCTCGACGCGCGCCTTCTGCTCCGGCGTCTCGGCCGGGATGGAGCTGGTCATGCGGCTCCAGGCGAAGGGCGCGAGGCAGTTGGAGCGGACGTTGTAGCGCTTCATGTCGAGCGCGATCGACTTCGACAGGGCGCAGATGCCCAGCTTCGCCGCCGAGTAGTTCGCCTGGCCGAAATTGCCGATCAGGCCGGAGGTCGAGGTGATGTGGACGAAGGCGCCGCTCTCCTGCTTGCGGAAATGCGTCGCCGCGTGCCGCGACATGTAGAAGGAGCCGTTGAGGTGGACGCCGATCACCGCGTCCCATTCCTCCGCCGTCATGCGGTGGAAGATCTGGTCGCGCAGGATGCCGGCATTGTTCACGACGATGTCGATGCGACCGAAATGGTCGAGCGCGGACTGGACGATCTTGCCGGCGCTCTCCCAGGAGGAGACGCTGTCGGTGTTGATCTCGGCCTGGCCGCCGCGCTGCTCGATGATCTGCTTGGTCTGCTGCGCCGGGGTGGCGGACTGCCCCTCGCCGGTCAGCGAGGCGCCGATGTCGTTGATGATGACCTTGGCGCCGGCCTGCGCCATGTGCAGCGCGATCTCGCGCCCGATGCCGCCGCCCGATCCGGTGACGACCGCGACCTTACCGTCCAACATGCCCATGATGGCGTTTCCTCTTCCACGGATTGGGTAGGTGGCTAACCGTAGCCCCGCCGGGGCGTCGCGTGAAGCCGGGGTGGCTATGCCCCGCCGCGGGGGCGCCTATGCTGGCGGGGCAGGAGGAGACGGAGCATGGAAAAGGGACCGCATTACGCGAAGGGCCGGGAGATCCGGCGCAAGCTGCTCGGCGACCGCGCCGTCGAACAGATGGCGCAGACCGTCTACGACGATCCGATGATGAACAAGTTCGGCGACTACGCCTCGGAGGCCGTCTTCGGCATGCTCTGGGGCCGGCCGGGCCTCGACCTCAAGACCCGGGCGCTGATCTGCGTCGTCTCCGACACAGCGACCCATGCCTGGCCGGAGCTGAAGATCCATCTGCGCATGGCGCGCAACATGGGTTGGACCGAGGAGGAGCTGAGCGAGGCGCTGCTGCATATGGGCGGCTATGTCGGCCTGCCCTCGGTGCGCGAGGGGCTGCTGGTGGCGCGCGAGCTGTTTCGCGAGATGCGCGAGGAAGCCGGGACGCCCTGACGCCGGCCGGGCCATGCGCCAGAGCGTGATCGCTTGAGGTGGAAGCGCTGAAACGCCTGGATCACGTGATCAAACAACGGCCTGGACCGTGATCCGCGACCCTGTGTGAACGGATCATGGTCTAGAATGGGCATTCGCCCGGCCGTGCTTCCGGGCGGGCATCCCGGAGGCTGCCGCATGACCGATGCCGATCCCGTCGCCAGCCGCCACATGCGGCGCGCCCTGGCCCTGGCCTGCGACTCCGTCGCCGCCGGGGGCGGGCCCTTCGGCGCGGTGATCGCCCACGGCGATGAGGTCGTCGCCGAGGGCACCAACCGCGTGACGCCGGAGCTCGACCCGACGGCGCATGCCGAGATCACCGCCATCCGCCGCGCCTGCGCCGCGCTCGGGCGCTTCGAGCTGCGCGGCCTGACCCTCTATTCGAGCTGCGAGCCCTGCCCGATGTGCCTCGCCGCCATCCACTGGGCGCGGCTGGATGCGGTGCGCTTCGCCGGCAGCCGGGAGGCGGCGGCGGCCGCTGGCTTCGACGATGCGCTGCTCTATCAGGAAGTGGCGCTGCCGCCGGAGCGGCGCAGCGTACCGGCCAGCCGGCTGCTGCCGGAGGAGGGCCAGCGTCCCTTCACGGCCTGGGCCGCCAAGCCCGACCGCACGCCCTATTGACGTTCCCGCATCGTGCCGGCCGCGCTCAGGCGGCCGCGGCTTCCGGGTCGCCGGGGGCGGTTTCCCAGCCGGGGCCGATCAGGGTGACGACCCGTCGCCCGGCCGGATCGGGCCGGCAGGCGATGACGCCCTGCTTCTCGAGGAAGTCGAGCGCCGAGCGGCCGCGGCCGCGCGAGACGCTGCCGAGCACCCGGGCGATGGCGAGGTCGGAGGGGCAGGGCGCCGCCTCCAGCGCCGCCCGTGCCAGCAGCAGATAGGCGCCCTGGCGGTCCTCCGGCAGCGTGCCGGCGAGGGCCAGCGCCTCCTGCCATTCCGGCCGTGCCTCCAGCGCCTCGCTCACCCCGGCGAGGACCAGCGCCAGCAGCGGCCGGAAGCCGGCGAGGTCGAGCGGGCGGCCGGGCAGCATCTCGATCCGGCAGCGGAGCTGGAAATCCTGCAGCAGCGCCTGCGCCGGCCGGAAGGCGGCGCCCGGATCCGCCATGATCGTCCGCAGGATGGCGAGCTGCGCCCGGTGCCGCTCCGCCGCCTCCTCGGCGGTTGGCAGCGGCAGGCTGGCCGGGGTGGTCGGCCGCGTGGCAGCGAGCTGCGCCAGGATGTCGGGTGACGGCGCGACAGGCGCCCGGCGGAGGCGCGGCGGCTCGGCCGCCGGGGCGGCGAGGACCAGGGCCCGCGCCTCCTCGACCGGGGTCTCGGGCAGCGGCATCAGGCCTGGGCCGGCGCCGCGGCTTTCGGTCTCGACCGCGCCGACCCTGACCGCCAGCGGCCGGCGGGCGAGGGCCGGGCCGAGCGCCATGAAGCGGCCGCGCTCGAGGTCGCGGAACATCTCCGCCTGGCGCTTCTCCATCCCCAGCAGGTCGGCGGCGCGGGCCATGTCGATATCGAGGAAGGTGCGGCCCATCAGGAAGTTGGAGGCTTCCGCCGCAACGTTCTTGGCCAGCTTCGCCAGACGCTGGGTGGCGATGACGCCGGCGAGCCCGCGCTTGCGGCCGCGGCACATCAGGTCGGTCATGGCGCCGAGCGAGGCGCGCCTCGCCTCCTCGGCGACATCGACGCCGCCCGCGGGGGCGAAGAGCTGCGCCTCGTCGACCACGACCAGCAGCGGGGTCCAGAAGGGCCGGTCGGCGGCGAAGAGACCGTCGAGGAAGGCGGCGGCGCGGCGGAGCTGGCCCTCGATCTCGACGCCTTCGAGATTCAGCACCACCGAGACGCGGTGCTGCCGCACCCGCTCGGCCGCCAGCGCCAGCCCCTGCTCGGTCTGCTCCGCGGCGTCGATGACGAGATGGCCGTAGCGATCGGCCAGGGAGACGAAATCCCCCTCCGGGTCGATCACCGCCTGCTGCACGAAGGGCGCGCTGCGTTCCAGCAGCCGCCGCAGGAGATGCGACTTGCCGCAGCCGGAATTGCCCTGCACCAGGAGCCGGGTCGCCAGCAGCTCCTCAAGGTCGAGCAGCGCCGGCTGGCCGTTATCCCTGTGCCCGAGATCGATGCTGACCGCCATCCCGTCCCTGGAAGCGCCGAGGGTGGTCCCGCCCGGCGGACTGCGCCGCGCGGAGGCGCGGCCGTGACGACGACGGATTGCGTTCAGGATTGAACGCCGCTCCGCCGTAGCCTGTTGTTTCCAGAGCAGATTCACGCGTCCTGGCGTTCACGCCCTTCCGCGATCCGCTCCAGGCCGCTCCCGGAGGCATGCCCCGCCGGCCGGCCCCTGGTCTAGCCTGCGCGCGACCGGGGGGAAAGCGGGACGGGGCCAGGAGGCCGCGATGGGCGCCGCGATTCACCGGCAGGAAAGGCGCGGCCAGCTAGGGAGGGGCATGACCCTCCCGACCTCCGCCGAGATCGCCGCGCAGTTCGCCGAGTTGCGGCGCTTTATCGACCGCCGGATCGCCGAGCTCAGCGCCGAGCTCGGGGCGACGGTGCAGCTCATGGATTGCAGCGAGGCTGCCCTGGGCGGGCAGCTCGCCCGGATCCAGGAGCAGATCGGCGGGTTGGTGGCGATCCCGGCGGCCGATACCCGCAACAGCGGCATCGAACTGGAAGCCGTGGTGCAGGCGACCGAGGCGGCGGCGAACACCATCCTGGAGGCGGCGGAGGCGATCCAGGCCTGGATCGAGGACGGGGCCCGGGACAGCGCGGCGCTGCAGGCGCTCTCGGCCCGCGTCAACGCGATCTTCGAGGCCTGCGGCTTTCAGGACATTACCGGGCAGCGGATCCGCCGGGCGATACAGCATCTGCAACAGGTCGAGACGCTGCTGCAGGGACTGATGCCCGGGCGCGCGGCGGCGCCGGCTCCGGAGACGGGGCAAGTCCAGGTGCGGGCCCTGCCGCAAACCGTGTCGGCGGCGTCGGCGGGGACGCCGGACCTCGCCCAGGCCGAAATCGACCGGTTGCTCGCGGGCTAGACCGTTGTTTGATCGCGTGATTCATGTTTTTCGGTGAGTCCACCTCAAACGATCACGCTCTAGCGCGTGCAGGAATACTGCAGGAACAGGGAGTTGCAACGGCTTCCCGCGAACCATGCGAGACGGAAGGGGTTCCGTGCGGCTCGGCCGGCACCGTTCTCTACCGATGCTATGGTCGAGATGGCAAGCTTGAAGCAGCGCATGCGGATCGAGAGACAAAGTATTGTTTCTAAAGCAATTCTAGGACGCGGCGCCAAAGGAGGGATGTGGGCCGGGACCGTCATCCGCGACGCGGCAACAGAGCATGCATCCAGCCCGGTCGGCAGCAGAGGGCCCACCAGCTCTCGCCCGTCGGCCACCGGACAGTTCCTGAAAAACAGTGTATTGAGGGCCTTTCCCGAAGTTTTGCCTCAGGCCGCCGCTTCGGTGGCCCGCAACTCCCGCAGCAGGTAGCGGACCCGGTTCGCCGCCGCCGTGCCCTTCAGCGCATCGCGCCAGGCGGCCTCGGCCACGCGCTGGTGCAGCCCCACCGCCTCGTCGGCTGCGGTGATCATCGCCACGCCGGCGCCGACCGCCGGGCCGCTATCAGGCGGGAAGGGGCTCGTCACCACATGCGCCCGCTCCCGGCCGCGCAACACGATGAAGCTCCCCGTCGGCTCCGGTCCCTCCTTCAGGCCGATCTGCAGCCCGATCGGGACCGATTCCATCAGATTGGCCAGGCTCTCCACCTCCGCGATGGCCGCCGCCCGGCAGCGGGCTCGCCCGCGCTCGGACACGGCGAGGCCGGGCGCCACACCTTCCTGCAGCATTCGTCGCAGCGAGGCCTCGGACAGGATGGCAATGATGCTCGGCCGGCGCTGCTGGTAGAGTTTTCGCCGCGCCAGCAGGGTGGACAGAGCCTGTTCCGCCTGGCTGCGGCCCTGCAGCGGATCGGGCGCGGCGTCCACCGACTCCGCCCAGGCATCGTTCAGCGCCGCCTCATAGGCGTCGGAGGCCACCTGGAAGCAGGTGCCGCCGCCGAAGATCAGGATCTGGTCGGCCTCCTCCTCGATCTGCCGCAACCGTTCGAGGAAGGCGAGGGGGCGGGAGAAATAGTCGATCCCGATGCCCAGCAGAGAGAGGGGAGAGATCTTCAGCAACTCGGCGAGGCGGCGAATCGTATCGAGCTTGATCACCTCGCCTTTTTCGTAGCGGTAGAGCGCCGCTCGCGAGACGCCGAGTCTCGCGGCGATCTCCTCCGCCCGGAGGCCCGATTCGAGCCGGTAGGCGCGCAATTGCTGCCCGATATCTGCGAAACGCATGCCCATCTCCGGCTAGCAAACGAAGCCGGGATGGGTGGTCTTATATGGATATCCTCGCCCACCCGGCACTGGTCCAAAAAATCTGCACGCTTTCCGCGATCATTGCAAGCATTGCGCGAAGTCCGCGAGCACCGACGCGCAATCGGGCGTCGTGCTCGCGTGAAACGTCAGGACTTCGGATCCGCCACAACCGGATGCGCGGCGAGCGTCTCCAGCGCCTTCACCAGGCCCGAATGGTCGAGCCCGCCATTGCCGGCGGCAACCGAGGCGGAGAAGAGCTGCTGCGTCGAGGCGGTGTTGGGCAGGGCGACGCCGAGCTCCTTGGCCGATTGCAGGGCCAGGTTCAGGTCCTTCTGGTGCAGGACGATGCGGAAGCCCGGATTGAAGGTCCGCTTGATCATCCGCTCGCCGTGCAGCTCGAGGATGCGGGAGGTGGCGAGGCCGCCCATCAGCGCCTGCCGCACCTTGGCCGGGTCGGCGCCCGCCTTGCTGGCGAAGACCAGCGCCTCGCCCACCGCCTCGATGGTCAAGGCGACGATGATCTGGTTGGCGACCTTGGTGGTCTGCCCGGCGCCGTTCGGGCCCACCAGGGTGACGTTCTTGCCCATCTTGTCGAAGAGCGGCCGGGCGCGCTCGAAGGCCGCCTCCGGCCCGCCGACCATGATGGTCAGGCTGGCCTGCTTGGCCCCGACCTCGCCGCCGGAGACCGGGGCATCCAGGTAGTCGCAGCCCAGGGCGTTGATCCGCTCGGCGAAGCCCTTGGTCGCGGTCGGGCTGATCGAGCTCATGTCGATCACCAGCTTGCCCTTGGAGAGGCCGGCCGCCACGCCCTCGGCGCCGAACAGCACCGCCTCGACATCCGGGGTGTCGGGGACCATCAGGATGATGACCTCGGCGGCGGCGGCCACGGATTTGGAATCCGGGACGACGGTGAAGGCGCCGCGCTCGTCGGCGCCGAGACTCTTACGCTCGGGCACAATGATCTCATGCCCCGCTTCCTTGAGATGGCCGGCCATAGGCTTGCCCATGATGCCGAGGCCGATGAAGCCGATCTTCATTACGTATAATCCTTGCGCTGCGGGCGGGTGGGGCGGGCCGGGCTCAGGCCTGCCGATAGGGGGCGAACCAGCCGAGGCCGGCCTCGGTCTCGCCGGCCGGGCGGTATTCGCAGCCGATCCAGCCGCGGAAGCCGAGCTCGTCGATGCGGCGGAAGACGAAGGGCCAGTTCACCTCGCCGGTGCCCGGCTCGTTGCGGCCCGGATTGTCGGCCACCTGCATATGGGCGATCAGCGGCAGGTGCTTCTCCACCCGCTTGACGATGTCGCCCTCGGTAATCTGGCAGTGATAGAGGTCGAATTGCAGGCCGAGTCGCTCCGGCCCGATCGCCTCGATGATCGCCGCCCCTTCCGCCATGGTGTTGAGGAAGAAGCCGGGGATGTCGCGGTGATTGATGGGCTCGATCACGGGCTTCACCCCGGCCTTGCCGCACTCCTCCGCCGCCCAGGCGAGGTTGGCGGCATAGGTGGCGAGCAGCGTGTCGCGCGGCACGCCGGCCGGGGCGAGGCCGGCCATGAGGTGCAGACGTGGGCAGGAAAGGGCGGCGGCGTAGTCGAGGCCCCGCTTCACCCCCTCGCGGAATTCCTGCTGCCGGCCGGGCAGGGCGGCGATGCCCCGCTCGCCCTTGCCCCAGTCGCCGGGCGGGGCGTTGAACAGGACCTGCTGCAGCCCGTGATCCTTCAGGCGCTGCGCGATCTCGGCGGCCGGATGCTCATAGGGGAAGAGGAACTCCACCGCCGCGAAGCCGGCCGCGCGGGCGCGGGCGAAGCGGTCGAGGAAGGGGACCTCGTTGAACATCATCGACAGGTTGGCGGCGAAACGCGGCATGGCGCCAGAACTCCCCCCGTTGGGCTGCGGAAGCTAGCCGTGCCGTGCCGGACTGGCTACTGCGGCGGGGCCGGCCACGGCCGGGGATGCCGTTGCCGTCACGGCACGATATCCTGCGGCGGCCGGTCGGGATGCCGCGGCGAGGCGCAGGGGCGAGGCGCAGGGGCGAGGCGCAGGGAGGGGATGATGCAGGCTGGCCAGTCCGATCCGGTGCGCCTTCTCGGGCTGTTGGGCGCGCTCCTGCTCGCGGCCGGCTGCCTGCTGGTGCTGCGGCCCTTCCTCTCCTCGCTGCTCTGGGCAGCGATCCTGGTCTACTCGACCTGGCCCGCCTTCCGGCTGCTGCGCGAGAAGCTGGGCCTCTCGCCCGGCGCCGCCGCCCTGGTGATGGTGGTGGTGGAATTCCTGCTCATCGGCCTGCCCTTGGTCTACGCCACCCCGACCTCGCGCGAGGATATCGAGGGCATCCGCGGCGCGGTGGAGCGCTTCCTGACCGAGGGCCTGCCCGGCATCGGCGACTGGCTGAGCCGCCTGCCGCTGGTCGGCCCCTGGCTGCAGGACTACCTCGCGGGCGTCGATCTCGGCCTGTCCGGCCTCGCCGGGCTGATCGCGCCCTATGCCGGCAGCCTCGCCCAGGCGATGCTCGGCCTGCTGCTCGCCCTGCTCTCCGGCATCGCCGAGGTCCTCGTCGCCATCTTCCTCGCCTTCTTCTTCTACCGCGACGGGCCGGCCATCGCGCAGCGGAGCGAGGCGGCGCTGGCGCGGCTGGCCGGCGAGCGCACGCGGCACCTGGTGCAGCTCACCGGTGACGTCACCCGCGGCGTGGTCTACGGGCTGCTCGGCACCGCCGTCGCGCAAGGGGTGATGACCTGGTTCGGCCTCTGGCTCGCCGGCGTGCCGCGGCCGGCGCTGCTCGGCGTCGTCGCGGGCGGCATCTCCATCTTCCCGGTCGGCGCGCCGCTGGTCTGGATCCCGGCGACGCTCTGGCTGCTCGCCGACGGCCGGACCGGCTGGGCGATCTTCCTCGGCCTCTACGGCACCTTCGGCATCAGCAGCGCCGACAACGTGATCCGCCCCTGGCTGATCGCCCGCGGCGCCGACCTGCCGCTGCTGCTGACGCTGCTCGGCGCGCTCGGCGGCGTCTTCGCCTTCGGCTTCCTCGGCCTGTTTCTCGGCCCGGTTCTGCTCGCGGTCGGGTTCAACCTGCTGAAGGACTGGGCGGGGGAACCCGCGCCCCCCGCCGGCGGCACCGGGTGAGGCCTTTCCGCGCGGCGTCGCCGGAGCCTATAGATTCAACGGGAGACTTGACGAGGCGGAAGCCGGAACGCCGGGCCGCGGCGGGAGACGGGACGATGTGGAGACGGGCAGGGGCGATCCCGCGGGCCGAGGCTCCGGCGGCGGCCGGCACGCGGCGGCAGGTGGCCAGCGGGCCGGCAGGGGGCCGCGGCTAGATGGCCGCCTTCATCCTCTCGCGCATCCTGCAGGCCATCCCGGTCATGCTGGTCGTCGCGCTGTTCAGCTTCGCCATGTTCGCCTATGTCGGCGACCCGGTGGCGATCATGCTCGGCCAGGACTTCACCGAGGCGCAGCGGGTGCAGCTGGTGCACGATCTCGGCCTCGACCAGCCCTTCTTCGTGCAATTCGCCACCTTCGTCGGGCATGCGCTGCAGGGCGATTTCGGCCTGTCCTACCGCCTGTCGCGGCCGGTGGCGGAGCTGATCGCCGAACGCGCCCCGGCGACGCTCGAGCTTGCCTTCTGCGCCGCGCTGGTGGCGCTGCTCGTCGGGGTGCCGATGGGCGTCTATACCGGCCTCTACCGCAATTCCTGGCTCAGCCGCGCCTTCCTCACCTTCAGCCTGATCGGCGTCTCGCTGCCGACCTTCCTCATCGGCATCCTGCTGATCCTGGTCTTCTCGGTCTGGCTCGGCTGGCTGCCGAGCTTCGGCCGCGGCGACGTGGTGCAACTCGGCTGGTGGAGCACCGGGCTGCTCACCCTCTCCGGCCTCAAGGCGCTGATCCTGCCTTCCATCACCCTCGGCATGTTCCAGCTCACCCTCATCATGCGCCTGGTACGGGCGGAGATGCTGGAGGTGCTGCGGACCGACTACATCAAGTTCGCCCGCGCCCGCGGCCTCTCCAACCGCGCCATCAATTTCGGCCATGCGCTGAAGAACACGCTGGTGCCGGTGATCACCATCGCCGGGCTGCAGCTCGGCGGCATCATCGCCTTCGCCATCGTCACCGAGACGGTGTTCCAGTGGCCGGGGATGGGCCTGCTCTTCATCCAGTCGGTCGGCGCCGCCGACATCCCGGTGATGGCGGCCTATCTGCTGCTCATCGCCCTCGTCTTCGTCACCATCAACCTCGTGGTGGACCTGCTCTACTACCTGGTGGACCCGCGGCTGCGGATCGGCCGCGGCGCGGCGGGGGGGCACTGAGATGGCCGTCGCCGCCGCCCTCTCGCGCGCCCTCGACAGCGACCTCTGGTGGTCCTTCCGGCGCTCGCCCGTCACCATCCTCTCGGCCGTGGTGGCGCTGGTCTGCATCCTCGGCGCGGCGCTCTCGCCCTGGCTGGCGCCGCACGATCCCTTCGACCTGGCGACGCTCAACCTCGGCGACGCCTTCAAGCCGCCATCCTGGTCGGCCGAGGGCGACCTGCTCTACCCGCTCGGCACCGACGACCAGGGCCGCGACATGCTCTCGGCCATCATGTACGGCGCCCGCATCTCGCTGCTGGTCGGCGTCTCGGCGGTGGTCTTCTCGATCCTGGTCGGCGTCGGAATCGGCCTGCTCGCCGGCTATCTCGGCGGCGTGACGGATGGCGTGCTGATGCGCATCGCCGACATCCAGCTCACCTTCCCCTCCATCCTCATCGCGCTGCTGGTCGATGGCGTGGTGCGCGCCGCCCTGCCGCGGGAGCTGCACGACCGCATCGCCCTCTTCGTCGTCATCTTCGCCATCGGCATCAGCGCCTGGCCGCAATTCGCCCGCACCGTGCGCGGCTCGACCCTGGTGGAGCGCAACAAGGAATACGTCCTCGCCGCCCGCGTCATCGGCATCTCGCAGCTTCGCATCATGCTGACCCACGTGCTGCCGAACGTGGTGGGGCCGGTGCTGGTGATCGCAACGCTCGGCCTCAGCAGCGCCATCATCACCGAGGCGACGCTCTCCTTCCTCGGCGTCGGCGTGCCGCCGACCCAGCCCTCGCTCGGCACCCTTATCAGAATCGGCAACGACTTCCTCTTCAGCGGCGAGTGGTGGATCACCATCTTCCCCGGCGCCGCGCTGATCGCGATGGTGCTCTCGGTGAACCTGCTCGGCGACTGGCTGCGCGACGCGCTGAACCCGAGGCTCCGCTGATGCCGGCCGCCGCCCCCATCACCGGGCCGGTGCTCTCCGTCCGCGACCTGCGGGTGCAGTTCCCGACCCGGCGCGGCGTGCTGACGGCGCTCGATGGCGTCTCCTTCGACATCGCGCCGGGCGAGGTGCTCGGCGTGGTCGGCGAATCCGGCGCCGGCAAGTCGATGACCGGCGCCGCCATCATCGGCTTGCTCGAGCCGCCCGGCCGCATCGCGGGCGGCGAGATCCGGCTGCAGGGGGAGCGGATCGACACCCTGCCCCAGGACCGCCTGCGGCGCATCCGCGGCCGGCAGATCGGCGCCATCTTCCAGGACCCGCTGACCACGCTGAACCCGCTCTACACCGTCGGCCGGCAGCTCATCGAGACCATGCAGGCGCATCTCGGCCTCTCGGACCGCGAGGCGCGGCAGCGGGCGATCGGCTGGCTCGAGATGGTCGGCATCCCGGCGGCGGCGCAGCGGGTGGACAGCTATCCACATGAATTCTCGGGCGGCATGCGCCAGCGCGTGGTCATCTCGCTCGCGCTCTGCGCCGAGCCGATCCTGGTCGTCGCCGACGAGCCGACCACGGCGCTCGACGTCTCCATTCAGGCGCAGATCATCGCGCTGCTGAAGCGGCTGGCGCGGGAGAAGGGCACGGCGATGATGCTGGTCACGCACGACATGGGCGTCATCGCCGAGACGGCCGACCGGGTCGCGGTGATGTATGCCGGGCGCGTCGCCGAGATCGGCCCGGTGCGGGCGGTGGTGAAGGCGCCGAAGCACCCCTATTCGGCCGGGCTGATGGCCTCCATCCCGCCGCTCGATCGCAAGGTGGCGCATCTCTCGGGCATCGAGGGCGCCATGCCGCGGCTCTCGGCCATCCCGCCGGGCTGCGCCTTCAACCCGCGCTGCCCGCATGTCTTCGACCGCTGCCGTCATGAGCGCCCGGAGCTGATCGAGACCGGCAGCACGCGCGCCGCCTGCTGGCTCTACGATCCCGCCTCGGAGAAGCAGGCGCCGGAGCTGCTGCGGCATGGCTGAGGGCAGGGAGGCGCCGCGCCCCGCGGCAACGGTCATGCTCGCGGTCGAGGACCTGGCGCGGCATTTCGACGTCTCCCGGCCGCTGCTGCAGCGGCTGCTGGCCGGGGAGGGGCGGCGCAGCCTGAAGGCGGTCGACGGCGTCTCCTTCGAGATCCCGCGCGGCACCACCCTCTCCCTCGTCGGCGAGAGCGGCTGCGGCAAGTCCACCGTCGCCCGGCTGGTGGTCGGCCTCTACCCGCCCTCGCGCGGCGGCATCCGCTTCGACGGCCTGCCGCTCGAGCAGGCGCGCGCCGATGCGGCGCAGCGGCGCCGGATGCAGATGATCTTCCAGGACCCCTATGCCTCGCTCAACCCGCGCTGGCGGGTGCTCGACATCATCGCCGAGCCGATCCGCGCCTTCGGCCTGGTCTCCGGGGCGGCGGCGCAGCGGGCGCGGGTGGCGGAGCTGCTGACCCAGGTCGGCCTCTCGCCGCTGGATGGCGAGAAATTCCCGCACGAGTTCAGCGGCGGCCAGCGCCAGCGCATCTCCATCGCCCGCGCCCTGTCCTCGCATCCCGAATTCCTGGTCTGCGACGAGCCGACCAGCGCCCTCGACGTCTCGGTTCAGGCGCAGATCCTGAACCTGATGAAGGACCTGCAGGCGCGGCTCGGCCTGACCTATCTCTTCATCAGCCACAACCTCGCCGTGGTGCGGCAGGTCTCCGACCAGATCGGCGTGATGTATCTCGGCCGGCTGGTCGAACTGGCGGAGGCCGAGACGCTCTTCACCGCGCCGCGCCACCCCTATACCCGCGCCCTGATGGAGGCGATCCCGGACCTGGAGATGACCGGGCGCCAGCGCATCCCGGTCGGCGGCGAGGTGCCAAGCCCGATCGACCCGCCCCCCGGCTGCCCCTTCCATCCCCGCTGCCCGCTGGTCGCGGATCGTTGCCGGCGGGAGATGCCGCTGCTGCTGCCGCCGCGCAGCCAGGTGGGCACGGTGGTGGCCTGCCATGCCGTCGAGGAGGGGCGGGACCCGCCCCCGGCCCCCGCCGGCGGCGATCAGCGGATCGGCACGACCGCCACGGCATTGTAGGGCGAGCCGTCGACCAGCTTGGTCGACCAGGCCATGTAGACGACGACGTTGCGCTCCTCGTCGAGGAAGCGGTGCACCCGCGTCTCCTTGAAGAAGAGGCTGGTCGAGCTTTCGTAGACCCGCTCGCCCTTCTCGCTCCGGCGCGCCGCCTCGCTCAGCACCACCGGGCCGGTCGGGGTGCAGGAGAGGGCGAAGCGCGCCGGGTCCTCGGCCAGGCCGACCATGCCCTTGACGCCGCCGGTCCGGGCCTGGGCGATGTAGCAGGAGATGCCGGCGACCTTCGGGTCGTCGAAGCGCTCGATGACGATCTGGTGGCTGCGGGTGAGGCCGAGATTGGTCAGCGCCGTGTTCACATGGCCGATCTCCTTGGTCTCCTGCGCCCGCGCCGCCATGGCGCTGCCGAGCAGCAGGGTGGCGGCCAGGGTGAGGCGAGGGGCGAGGCGCGCGGCGCGCGCGGCCGAATGGCGGCGAGTGGTCATCGAGATCCTCCAGGGTCGGTGCAGCGCGCGGCGCCCCGGCCGCGTGCCCGGCAACGGGAAAAGCGCCAGCGCCCGCTCCGTTCAAGCAGGTGGGCGGGAAATCTCCCGAAGGGCACGCTTCGTGCCTATTCCGCCAGCACCGCCCCGTCGCGCCGCGGATCGGCGCCGCCCTCGAGCGTGACGCCCGCCGCGCCGCGCCGGATGCGGATGGCGTGCAGGCCGCTCGTCATCGAGCGGATCGCAATGGGGAAGCCACGCGCCTGCAGCGCCGGGGCGAGCTCGGCCGCCGCCGTCTCCGCTTCAAGTTCGAGCGTCGCATTGGCGGCGCCGATGCGCGGCAGGGCCACCGCCTCCTGCGGCGCCATGTCCCAGTCCAGCATCGCGACCAAGGCCTGCACCACATGGCCGATGATCCGCGTCCCGCCCGCCGAGCCGAGCACCGCGACCGGCTCGCCCGCCCGGTCGAAGACGATGGTCGGCGACATGGAGGAGCGCGGCCGCTTCCCCGGCCCGACACGGTTGGCGACCGGCCGCCCGTCCTGCTCCGGCAGGAAGGAGAAATCCGTCAGCTCGTTGTTGAGCAGCATGCCGCGCGCCATGCGGCGGGCGCCGAAGACATCCTCGATCGTCGTCGTCATCGCCACGGCATTGCCCGCCGCGTCGAGGATGGAGAGATGGCTGGTGCCGTGCTCCGGCTGCGGCGGCTGGCTGGCGAGCGGCGCGCCGCCGCCCCAGGGCGGGTTGCCCGGCTTCGGCAGGCCGGCGCGGTCGCGGTCGAGGAGCTGCGCCCGTAGCAGCAGATAGGCCGGGTCGAGCAGCCCGCGCAGCGGCACCGGCACCTGGTCGGCATCGGCGAGGTAGAGGTTGCGGTCGGCGAAGGCGATGCGGCCGGCCTCGCCGAGCAGATGCGCCGCATCCAGCGCGCGAATCGGCGAATCGGCGCGCCCCGGCGCCAACGAGGCCATGTCCTGATGCGCCAGGATGGTCATCGCCTGCAGCACCGTGACGCCGCCCGAGGAGGGCGGCGGAAAGCCGCAGATGGTCCAGATGCGATAGGGGCCGCAGACCGGGCTGCGCTCCCGCGGCGCATAGCCCTCAAGATCGGCGACCGTCATCAGCCCGGGATTGGGCTCGGCCTGCACCGCGGCGGCGATGTCCTCCGCGATCGGGCCGCGATGCAGGGCATCCGCCCCTGCATCGGCCACCGCCCGCAGGGTCGCGGCCAGGTCCGGGTTGCGCAGCGCCGCGCCCTCGGCGAGCGGCCGGCCCTCCGGCAGGAAGACCGCGCGCGCCGCCGGATCGCGCTCCAGACGCCCGGCCTCGGCGGCGATCAGGCCAGCGAGGCGCGGCGAGACCGGCACCCCGGCCTCGGCCGCCGCGATGGCCGGGGCGAAGAGCTGCGGCCAGGGCAGGCGTCCGAGGGCGCGATGCGCCGCCTCCAGCATGCGCATGGCGCCGGGCACGCCGACGGCGCGGCCGCCCAGCGCCGCCTCGTGGAAGCCCATCGGCCGGCCGTCGCGGAGGAAGAGGTCGGGGCCCGCCGCGGCGGGCGCGGTCTCCCGCCCGTCCCAGGCGGAGAGGTGGCGCCGGCCGGCATCCCAGTGCAGCAGCAGCGCGCCGCCGCCGAGACCCGAGGCCTGCGGCTCGGCCACCGCCAGCATGGCCTGGGCGGCGATGGCGGCGTCGAGCGCCGTGCCGCCGGCGCGCAGCATCGCCATCCCGGCCTCGGCGGCCAGCGGATGCGCCGCCGCCACCATCTGCCGCTGCGCCCGGGCAGGCGCAGCGGCGAGCAGGGCGAGGAGCGCGAGCAGGACCAGGCGGATCATCGCGCTTCCCTCGGCGGCCGGGCGGATGGGCGGATCCTGCTGTAGAGCATCCCGCGCCGGGCCTGGCCAGATGGCGGCGGGGCCTCAGGCCATCAGCCCTCGGCGCGGCGCCGCGTCTCGCCCGCGCCGGCCGTCACCCGCGCCCCGCCGCGGTGCCGGAAGGCGAGGGCCTCGGCCACATGCGCCCGCTGCACCGTCGCGCTGCCGGCGAGATCGGCGATGGTGCGGGCCACCCGCAGCGTGCGGGTGAAGCCGCGCGCCGAGAGCCGCAGCCGCTCCGCCGCCTGCTCGGCGAGCAGGCGGGCCGGGGCCTCGGCCTGCAGGCCGTGCTCCAGCGCGCTGCCCTCCGCGGCGGCGTTGCAGCGCGGCCCCTCGGCGCCGTAGCGGGCGCGCTGGCGCTCCCGCGCCGCGGCGATCCGCGCCGCCACCACGGAGGTCGTCTCGCCGGGCGAGGCGCGGGAGAGCTCGGCCGGCGGCACCGGCACCACCTCGATCGCCAGGTCCATCCGGTCGAGCAGCGGGCCGGAGAGGCGCTGCTGGTAGTCCTCGCCGCAGCGCGGGGCGCGGCCGCATTCGCGCGGCGCATCGCCGAGATAGCCGCAGCGGCAGGGATTCATCGCCGCGATGCATTGGAAGCGCGCCGGATAGGTGACGTGATGGTTGGCGCGGCTGATCGTGGCGCGCCCCGTCTCCATCGGCTGGCGCAGGGCTTCCAGCGCCGGACGGGGGAATTCCGGCCATTCGTCGAGGAACAGCACGCCGTGATGCGCCAGGCTGATCTCGCCCGGCCGCGCCCGGTTGCCGCCGCCGATGAGCGCCGCCTGGCTGGCGCTGTGATGCGGCTCGCGGAAGGGCGGGCGGGTGACCAGCCTTCCCTCCCGCAGCATCCCGGCGATGGAGTGGACGAGGCTGACCTCCAGCGCCTCGGCCGGGCTGAGATCCGGGAGCAACCCTGGCAGCCGCGCCGCCAGCATCGACTTGCCGGCGCCGGGTGGGCCGATCATCAGCAGGTTGTGCCCGCCCGCGGCGGCGATCTCGAGCGCCCGCTTGGCGCTTTCCTGCCCCTTCACCTCGGAGAGGCAGGGCCCCTGCCAGGGCGTGGCATCGGCGCGCGGCGGCTCGGGCGGGGTCAGCACCTGGGCGCCGCGGAAATGGTTCATCAGCGCCAGCAGGTCGGGCGCCGCCAGCACCTCGATCCGCCCGGCCCAGGCCGCCTCGCCGCCCTGCGGCGCCGGGCAGATCAGGCCGAGCTCGCGGGCGGAGGCGCCGAGCGCCGCCGGCAGCACGCCGGCCACCGGGTTGATGCCGCCATCCAGCGCCAGCTCGCCGAGGGCGGCATAGCCCGCCAGCTCCTCGCGCGGCAGCACGTCCATGGCGGCGAGGACGGCCAGCGCGATGGGCAGGTCGAGATGGCTGCCCTCCTTGGCGATATCGGCCGGCGCCAGGTTCACCAGCACCCGCTTCGGCGGCAGGGAGAGGCCGAGCCCGGCCAGGGCGGCGCGCACCCGCTCCCGGCTCTCGGCCACCGCCTTGTCGGCCAGGCCCACCACCAGGAAGGCCGGCAGCCCGGTGGCGATCTGCACCTGCACCTCGACCGGCATGGCCTCGATGCCGGCGAAGGCGAAACTGGCGACGCGCGCAATCGTCATGACAGCGGAACATGACGATGAACGCGATCAATGGCAAGCGATCAAGCAACCCTGACGCGAAGCGCGCCGGGCCAGCTCCTTAGCGTGCCACCGCCTCCGCCTGGCGCAGCAGCCGCAGGAAGTTGCCCGACCAGAGCAGGCCGAGCTCGCGCCGGCCATAGCCGCGCCGGAGCAGCGCCGCGCTCAGCCCCGGGCTCTCGGCGGCGTTCTGCCAGCCCTCGACGCCGCCGCCGCCATCGAAGTCGGAGGACAGGCCGACATGCTCGATGCCGATCCGCGTCACCGCATGGTCGACATGATCGGCCATCGCCTCGACGCCGGCCGGGTTCTTCACCCCCTCCGGTACCCGCTGCAGGAAGGCGGGGACGGCGGTGATCTGGGCCAGGCCGCCGACCCGCCGCAGCATGTCGAGCTGTTCGTCGTCGATGCCGCGCGGATGGTCGCAGAGCGCCCGGCAGGCGGTGTGGGTGGCGACGATCGGGGTCGCCGAGAGCTCCGCCGCCTGCATCATGCCGCGCTTCGAGACATGGCTGACATCGACCAGCATGCCGGCCGCGTTCAGCGCCGAGACGGCCTCGCGCCCGAGCGGCGAGAGGCCGCCATGCTCCTCCGGCGCGTCGCCGAGCGGCTGGCGCGGCCGGGCGCTGTCGGCGAGATCGTTGTGACCGTCATGGGTTAGCGTCAGGTAGCAGGCGCCGAGCGCCTTCCAGCGCCGGATGGCGCCGAGGTCATGGCCCATCGCATAGCCGTTCTCGACCGCCGAGAGCACCGCCTGCGCCCCGGCGGCGAAGCAGGCTTCCAGCTCGGCGGCGGTCGCGCAGAAGCGCCGCGCCGCGCCATCGGCCCGGTCGCGGATGTGCCGCAGCATCGCCTCCGCCCGCTCCGCCGCCGCGGCGTGGCCCGCCGCGTCGCGCTTGCCCTGCGGCACATAGGCGATGAAGACGACCGCGTTCAGCCCGCCGCGCGCCATCTTCGGGAAATCGACGCGCATCGTGCCCTCGGCCAGCGGATCGGGCGGCTCCGGCCAGCGGATGTCGACATGGGTGTCGAGGCAGAGCGTGGCGGCATGGATCGCCGCGGCCTCCTCGCTCACCGCTCGCTCCAGCCTGTAAGGAAACGTTGCAGCAGGCTGCCGAGCAGATCGACGTTGTAGCCGCCCTCCTGGATGATGGCGGAGGGCAGGCCGAGCCCGCCGATCGCCGCGCCGGCCCGGGCGAAGCCGTCGGCGGTGACCGAGAGGGCGTTCAGCGGCTCGTGCTCGCTGGCATCGAAGCCGAGCGAGACGACCAGCGCCTCGGCGCCGAAGTCGCGCGCCGCCTGCACGCCGCGCGCCACCGCCTCCAGCCAGGGCCCGTCGCCGCCGCCGATGGCCAGCGGCATGTTGAGGTTGCGCCCCTCGCCAGGGCCGGCGCCCCGCTCGCCGGCATGGCCGACATACCAGGGATAGTAGCGCGAGGGGTCGCCATGCACCGAGACGGTGAGCACCTCGCCGCGCTCCCAGAAGATGCCCTGGGTGCCGTTGCCATGATGGCTGTCGATGTCGAGGGTGGCGACGCGGCGGGCGCCGGCCTTCAGCAGCGCCTCGACCGCGAGGGCGGCGTTGTTGACGTAGCAATGCCCGCCGGCGCGCGCGGCATAGGCATGGTGGCCGGGCGGTCGGCAGAGCGCATAGGCGCTGCGCCCCGCGGCCGCCTCGGCGGCGGCGGCGAGGGCGACGCCTGCGGCCGAGAGGCAGGCCTCCCAGGTGCCGGGGCCGATCGGGCAGGCGGTGTCGGCGGTGTACCAGCCGGCATCGCCGATCACATGGCCGCCGGCCCGGGCGCCGTTGGCGAGCATCTCGGGCGAGGGATGCGCATTCGCCACCACCTCCGGCCCGGCCTCCGGCAGCCCGGCCCAGGCGGCGGCGGCGGTCGCCAGGAACTCGATATAGTCCGGCGTGTGGACGGCGGCGAGCGCGGCCGGCTCGGGCGGGGCGGCGATCTCGGGCGCGATGCCGAGCGCCTGCAGCCCGGCGAGCAGCGAGGCCGCGCGCTCGGGCACCTCAAAATTCGGGCGGACCGTGCCGCGCATGAGGAAGAAGCGCGGCGTGTGCCGGGCCTGGTCGGGATGATGGAAGGCGCGCATGGCGGGGAGGCTAGCAGCGCGCGCAGGCATGTCCATGCGCCGACCGGCCTCCCGCATGGCTGGACAGCCGCCGGGCTCTGGAGTGGAGTCCCGCCTGCCAACACGGAGCCGGCATGATCCTGCCACCCGATCCCGGCGCCCGCTGCGCGCCCCCGGCCTCGGCCGGACCGCGCGCGCCGCGCCGCCATCCCGTCCTCGTCCCGCTCGCCCTGCTGCCGCTGATCGGCTGCAGCATCGCGCCGCCCGCCGCCGAGCCCGATCCGATCGCCGCGGTGCAGCGCCGCGACGGCGAGATCCTGTTGCCGGACCCGGCGCATCTCGCCGGCTGCGTCTCGCAGCAGGTGCCTCTGACCGAGGTGGTGCTGCGGCGCGACGGCGCCATGGTGCAGCCGGTGCCCGGCGCCGCGGCTCCCGCCGGCCCGCCGGACTACGCGCTCGTGATCGAGCAGCGGCCGCGGGCGCCGATGGCCTGGCACCTGCTGCTCGCCCGGACCGGGCCGGTGCCCGAGGCGGCGGCGCAGGGCCTCGACCAGGCGCTCGGCGACTGCATCACCCGGCTGGGGAAGGTCGGATGACCGGGCCCGTCGCGCACAACCTGCCGCTCTCGGGCGAGAGGCTCTGGGACAGCCTGATGCAGATGGCGAGGATCGGCGCCACGCCGAAGGGCGGCAACAACCGCCAGACCCTGACCGATGCCGATGCCGAGGGCCGCGCCCTGCTGCAATGCTGGGGCGAGGCCTGCGGGCTGACGCTCACCGTCGACCGGCTCGGCAACATGGTCTTCCGGCGCGAGGGGCGCGATCCCTCGCGCCCGCCGGTCGCCATCGGCAGCCATCTCGACACCCAGCCGACGGGCGGCAAGTTCGACGGCGTGCTCGGCGTCCTGGCCGGACTCGAGCTGATGCGGGCGCTGCACGAGGCGGGCGCGGAGACCGAGGCGCCGCTGCTGCTCGTCAACTGGACCAATGAGGAGGGCGCCCGCTTCTCCCCGCCGATGCTGGGCAGCGGCGCCGCCATGGGCCTCTTCACCGAGGCGGAGGTGCTGGCGAAGCGCGCGCAGGACGGCGCCGTCTTCGGCGAGGAGCTGCGCCGCATCGGCTGGCAGGGTAGCGCCGATCCCGCCGCGCTGCAGCAGGTCGGCGCCTATCTTGAGCTGCATATCGAGCAGGGCCGGCTGCTCGAGGATGCGGGCCTCGATGTCGGCATCGTCACCCATGCGCTGGCGCAGCACTGGTTCGAGGTGGTGGTCGAGGGGGAGGATGCGCATGGTGGCTCGCCCATGGCCGGGCGGCGGGACGCGATGATGGCGGCGGCGCCGCTGATCGCCGCGGTGGAGGAGATCGCGCTCGCCACGGTTTCGCCCGCCGGCGAGCCCGGCCGCGGCACGGTCGGCGTGGTCGAGGTGCATCCCTCCTCGCGCAACGTCGCGCCGGGCCGCGTCTTCTTCAGCGTCGATTTCCGCCACAGCGACCCCGAGGCGCTGGCCCGGATGGGCGAGGCGCTGACAGCGCGCGCGGCGGAGATCGCCCTGGCGCGCAAGGTCACGGCCACCGTCACGCCCTTCTGGTACTCGCCGCACACGCCCTTCGACCCGGCGCTGGTGGCGCGGGCGCGCGAGGCCGCCATCGCCCGCGGCCTCGCCTGGCAGGAGATGCCGACCGCGATCGGCCACGACGCGGTCTACATGGCGCGCAAGGTGCCGACGGTGATGGTCTTCTGCCCCTGCCATGGCGGGCTCAGCCACAACGAGGCGGAGAGCATCACGCCGGATTGGGCGACGGCCGGCATGCAGGTGCTGGCGGATGCGGCGCTGGCCACAGCGGGCCTCGTCCGCCGCTGACCCCGGCGCCGGCCATGCAGCGCCGGCCGGGAGCGTGATCGAGACAGAAGGCGTGCCCCCCCCCGCCGGCAGGCGGAGCGGGCCATCGCGGCGCGCCCAGCCAGGGACAGACAGGATGCGCATCGCCATCGGCGGTTTCCAGCATGAGAGCCATTCCTTCGCGCCGCTGCCGACCGGCTGGGGCGAGTTCCTGCGGCCGGGCGGCTTTCCCGGCCTGCAGCGCCCGGCGACCCTGATCGAGACGCTGCGCCCGACCTCGGTGCCCTGCGCCGGCGCCATGGAGGCGCTGGAGGCGTCCGGGGCCGAGCTGGTGCCGCTCACCTGGTGCTTCGCCAACCCGGCCGGGCCGGTCAGCGCCGAGGCCTTCGAGCGCATCGCGGCGCTGCTGCTCGCCGCGCTCTCCGATGCGCTGGAGGCAGGGCCGCTGGATGGCGTCTATCTCGAGCTGCACGGCGCCATGGTGGCGGTCGGCTACGACGATGCCGAGGGCGAGCTGCTGCGGCGCCTGCGCGCCGTGGTCGGGCCGGAGCTGCCGGTGACGGTGAGCCTCGACCCGCATGCCAACATGACGCGGGAGATGGTGGCGCTCGCCGATACGCTGGTGCCCTACCGCACCTACCCGCATGTGGACATGAAGCCGGCCGGGGCGCAGGCGGCGCGGCTGCTGCTCGAGCGCATCCGCCGCGGCCGGCCCTGGGCGCGGGCCTTCGCCGAGATCGACTACCTGATCCCGCTCACCGCGCAATGCACCCTGGTACCGCCGATGGCGACCGCCTTCGCTGAGCGGGAGCGGCTGGCGGCGCGGCCCGGCATCGCCGAGCTCGCCTTCTGCTTCGGCTTTCCCTATGCCGATTTCCCCGGCTGCGGCGCGGCCATCGCGGCTTATGCCGACAGCGCCGAGGCGGCCGAGGCCGCGGTCGCCGGCCTGCGCGACTGGTTCGCCGCGCATGAGCCGGATTTCGCCGGCGGCGTGGCGACGGCCGAGGCTGGCGTCGCAGAGGCGATCCGCCTCTCGCGCGGCGCGACGCGGCCCGTGGTCCTCGCCGACACGCAGGACAATCCCGGCGGCGGCGGCCATGGCGACACCACCGGCCTGCTGGCCGAGCTGATCCGCCAGGGGGCCGAGGGCGCCGTGCTCGGGCTGATCAACGATGCCGAGAGCGCCGCCGCCTGCCATGCGGCGGGGCTGGGCGCCACCCTGCCGCTCTCGCTCGGCGGCCGGAGCGACGGCGCGCCGCTCGCGGTGACGGCGGTAGTGGAGGCGCTGACCGACGGGCGCTTCACCGCGACCGGGCCGATGTCGCGCGGCAATCCGGCCGATCTCGGCCCGACGGCTCTGATCCGCGTCGCGCCGGGGGTGCGGGTGATCGTGGTGACGCGGAAGACGCAGGCGCTCGACCAAGCGCTCTTCACCCATATCGGCATCGAGCCGGCGGCGCAGAAGATCGTCGCGCTGAAGTCGAGCGTGCATTTCCGGGCGCATTTCCAGCCGATCGCCGAGCAGGTGATCGTGGTGGCGGCGCCCGGCCCGGTGGTGGCCGATCCCGCCGTGCTGCCCTTCACCCGGCTGCGTCCCGGTCTGCGGCTGCGGCCGGGCGCCAATCGCTGAGGCTGCCTGACCCCTGAAGCGCCTGTCAGAACCGTCGCTGCCCGCTGCCCTGCCGCGGCTTCGCCGCGGCAGGCGGTGACGGTTCTTGGACAGGGGGGGCCTTCAGGGCCCCCGCAATGCCGCGACGCGGCTTCGTGGGGAGGTGTAGAGCGTGATCGCTTGAGGCGGACTCACCGAACAGCGTGACTCACGCGATCAAGCAACGGCCTGGACCATGATCCGCGACCCTGTGTGAGCGGATCATGGTCTAGCCGGCGCGCCGCTGCACCGCCTCGGCCTGGCCGATCAGCGTATCGCCCTCGGGGCCGGTGAGGCGGCCGTCGAGTTCGCGCACCGTGCCGCGCCGCGCATCGCACCACTCCTCCCGCTCGGTCTTGCGGGTGCGGTTGTCGAAGCGTGGCGGCGCCATGCCGCGGAGGAAGGCGTCGCGGGCCGTGGTGCCGCCCTGCGACTGCTTCCAGGCGATCGCCGCCACCTCGATCCGCGCCGCGCGGTCCTGCGCCGTCTGGGAGAGCGGGACGCTGCAGAGATGCGCCGCGCGGACCAGCATGCCGATGCCCGAGGCGCGCGCCGTGAAGGCCTCGGCATCCGGCTCGGGTGCCGCCGGCAGGCCGAACCCGGCGCAGGCGGCGAGCAGCGGCAGGGCGGCGGCGGGCAGCCAGCGGCGGCGGCGGCGGCCGGGCTGCGGATCGGGGTGCCGATGCATCATGCCGCCGTCGCCGCCTTCGCCATGAGGGCCCGCACCGCCTCCGGTCGCGGCAGCGGCGCCACCGCGCCATAGCCGGTCGTGGCCAGCGCCGCGCAGGCATTGGCATAGCGCGCCGCGGCGAGGGCGTCGTCGCCGGCCAGCAGCCGGGCCAGCAAGGCGCCGGCGAAGGCGTCCCCGGCGCCGGTCGCATCCACCGCCGCCACCCGGTGCGGCGGGATGCGGATGCGCTCCGCCCCCGGGCGCGCGAGCAGGACCCCCTCCTTGCCCAGCTTCAGCAGCACCAACGGGCAGCCGAGGCCGAGATAGAAATCGGCGATCGCCTCCGGCTCGGTCAGCCCGGTCAGCGCCGTGGCGTCGTCGAGCGAGGGCAGGGCGATGTCGGCCTGGGCGATGGCGGCGTGGATCACCGCCGCGGCGCGCGCCGCGGGCCAGAGCGAGGCGCGCAGGTTGGTGTCGTAGGAGAGCTTCACCCCGGCCGATTTGGCGACGGCGATGGCGTGGAAGACGGCGTCGCAGGCGCTGGTTGAGATCGCCTGGCTGATGCCGGAGACGTGCAGGATGCGGGCCTGGCGGATCGCCGCCTCCGGCACGTCGCGCGGGGCGTAGCGGCTGGCGGCGCTGTTGCTGCGGTAGAAGGTGAAGGCGTGGCCGCGCGCATCGTGCGTCACGACATAGAGGCCGGTCGGCGCCTCCGGATCGCGGCGGACGGTCGCGGCATCCACGCCCTCGGCCGCCCAGAGCCGCTCGAAGCTCTCGCCCGGCCGGTCCTGGCCGATGGCCGTGACATAGCCGACGCTGGCCCCCTGCCGGGCGGCGCAGATCGCGGCATTGCTGGTGTCGCCGCCATGCCCCTCGAGATAGAGCACCCGGCCGTCCGGCCCGGGCGGCTGGGCGTTGAGTTCCAGCATGGGCTCGCCCATGCAGAGCAGGTCCGGCATGGCGGTCAGGCCTGCATCAGGCCGAGCGCCTCGCGCGCCGCCCGCTGGATCGCCGCCTTGTCTCCGGCGGCGATGCGCGCCTCGTCCACCAGCTTGCCGCCGATGCCGACGAAGGCGGCGCCGGCCGCGAGATAGTCCGGCGCGTTCCGGGCATCGACGCCGCCGGTCGGGCAGAACACCGCCTGCGGGAAGACCGCGCGCAGCGCCTTCACGTGCCCCGGCCCGCCGGCCGAGCTCGCCGGGAAGATCTTCACCACATCGGCGCCGGCGGCGAGCGCGGCGCGGATCTCTGTCGGCGTCATCGCGCCGGGCATGGCGCAGGCGCCGCCGGCGCGGGCGATGGCGATCACCGCCGGATCGGTCCAGGGGGTGACGAGGAAGCGCGCCCCGGCCTGCAGGCAGGCCTCGGCCGCCCGGGCATCCGGCACGGTGCCGGCGCCGACCAGCAGGCCGGGTTCGGCCGCCATCTCGCGGATCAGCGGCAGGGCGTCGGGGATGGTCAGGGTGATCTCGAGGATCGACATCCCCGCCTCGCGCAGCCAGGCGCAGGCGGTCGCGGCGAGCTGCGCCGTCGAGGTGCGGATCACGGGCACCACGCGGGCCCGGCGCAGGTCGGGGATCAGCGGATGGGTCATGGCGTGCCTCCCTGCCGTCCATCCTGCGGCCAAGCGCGGTGCGGAGCCAGGGGGGGCCGCCGGCACCGCCCGCGACGGGCGGCTCAGCCCGCCGGGCCGCCGAGCCAGGCCGTCGCCTGGCGCTCGAGCTGGCGCGCCTCGGCGCCGGCCGCCTCGGCCGCCCCGGCGGCGGCGGCCAGCTCGGAGCGGTAGCGGCCGACCGACTGGTCGAGCCCATCGATGCTGCCGGCGACGTCCCGCAGCGCGGCGCGCCAGGCGGCGATCTCGGCATCCTGCGTCTGCAGCGCCGCCTCGAGCGAGCGCAGGGCGAGTCGCAGGCGGTCCTCCGCCCGGGCCGGGAAGGCCAGGATGCAGGCCTCGGTCATGCGGGCCTCGGTCATGCGGCGGCTCCTTCCGGGACTGTCTCAAAAACCATGACGAATGTCATAACGATCTTGGGCCGATGCCGAAGCCACAAGCCCGTCAGCCGGCCCTGCCGGCCGATCAAGCGGATGCGCGCGCCGGCCGCCGCGGCGACAGCGCATCGCAGTCCGGTCGGGACGGAGACGCGCTGTAGCTTCTTGATTTCGGAGCAGATTCACGCCTCCGGGCCTCCCGGCCCTCCGACGATCTGCTCTATCGCCCCGGGGAGGGGCGGCGTAGAAGCCGGGCGGAAGCGGGGCATCGATGGGCGTCTGGTTCGAGATCGGGATCATCCTGCTGCTGGTCGTGCTGAACGGCGCCTTCGCGCTGAGCGAGCTGGCGATCGTCTCGGCCCGCCGGGTGCGGCTGATCGCGATGCAGCGCCGTGGCAGCCCGGGCGCCGCGGCGGCCCTCGCCTTGGCCGAGGACCCGCAGCGCTTCCTGCCGACGGTGCAGATCGGCATCAGCCTGGTCGGCATCCTCGCCGGCGTCTTCGGCGGCGCGCAGCTCGCCGGGCCGCTCGGCGAGGCGCTGCGGGAAATCCCGGGCATCGCCCCCTTCGCCAACGAGGCCGGCTTCGCCCTGGTGGTGGTCGCCATCGCCTATGCCAACCTGATCCTCGGCGAGCTGGTGCCGAAGCAGCTCGCGCTCCGCGACCCGGAGCGCTACGCCGTCGCCGTGGCGCGGCCGATGGCCTTCCTCGCCCGCGTCACCGGGCCGATCGTCTGGGTGCTCTCGCGGTCCTCCGCGCTGGTCCTCCGCCTGTTCGGCGCGCACCGGCCGCAGGAGCAGTCGGTGACCGAGGAGGAGGTCAAGGCCGTCGTCGCCGAGGGCGCCGAGGCGGGCGCCCTTGAGCATGAGGAGCGCCACATGATCGAGCGGGTGCTGCGGCTGGCCGACAAGCCGGTGCGGGCGCTGATGACCCCGCGCAACGACGTCGCCTGGATCGACCGCCACGCCTCGCCCGAGGATATCCGCGCGGCGCTGCGGACGCAGGACGTGAACCGCTTCGTCGTCGCCGACCGGCGGATCGACAACGTGGTCGGCGTGGTGGCGGCGAAGGACCTGCTGGACCAGACGCTGGACGGCGCGCCGCTCTCCATCGCCCGGGCGCAGCGCCAGGCCCTGGTGCTGCCCGACAGCCTGCCGGCGATCGACGCGCTGGAGCGCATGCGGCACGACCCGGTCGGCATCGCGCTGGTGCTCGACGAATACGGCAGCTTCGAGGGGGTGGTGACCACCGCCGACCTGCTGGAGGCGATCGTCGGCGAGCTCGGCCCGCAGGAGGAGCCGGTGCAGCCGGGCGAGACGGTGACGCGCGCCGATGGCAGCCTGCTGCTCGACGGCATGATGCCGAGCGACGAGCTCCGGGCGCAGCTCGACCTGCCGGAGCTGCCCTATCACGGCACCTATCACACGGTGGCGGGGCTGATGCTGGCGCTGCTGCGGCGGGTGCCGCGGGAGGGCGACCGGATCGTCTGGGCGGGCTGGCGCTTCGAGATCCTCGACATGGATGGCCGCCGGGTGGACAAGGTCCTGGCCAGCCGCGACGAGGCGGCGCCCGTCGCCTGAGCCGCGGCCGATCCCGAAGTCGTTGTTTGATCGCGCGATCCACGCCTTCGGTGAGTCCGCCTCAGGATCGCGCTCTACCGCTGCCCGCTGCGGGCGATGGGCGCGACGAACTGCGCCTCGGTGTCCCAGGGGAAGAGGATCCAGGTGTCCTGGCTCACCTCGGTGATGAAGGTGTCGACCAGCGGCCGGCCCTTCGGCTTGGCATAGACCGTGGCGAAATGCGCCTTGGGCAGCAGCGCCCGCACCACCCGCGCCGTGGTGCCGGTATCGACCAGGTCGTCCACGATCAGCCAGCCCTCGCCGGCCTCGGCGATGGCCGCGGCCGGCGGCTTCACCACCGCCGGCTGGCCGCGCTGCTCCTCGTTGTAGGTGACGACCGAGACCGTCTCGATCAGCCGCGCCTCCAGCTCGCGGGCGACGATCGCCGCCGGGATCAGCCCGCCGCGGGTGATGGCGACGATGCCGCGGAAGGGGCCGCGCTCGATCAGCCGCCAGGCCAGCGCCTTGCTGTCGCGGTGCAGCTGGTCCCAGCTCACCGTGTAGTAGCGCTCGGCCATCCTAGAACATCCTGCCGCCGTCGGGGACCTTGAGGTCGGGGCGGATGAGCACCACCGCGCCGTTCTCGTCCGGCAGGCCGAGCACCAGCACCTCGCTGAGGAAGGACCCGATCCGGCGCGGCGGCAGGTTCACCACGCCGAGCACCTGCCGGCCGATGAGCCGGTCGCAGGCATAGTGCACGGTGATCTGGGCCGAGGACTGCTTCACGCCGAGCGGCGCGCCGAAATCCACCCAGAGCTGGTAGGCGGGCTTGCGCGCCTCGGGGAAGGGCCGGGCATCGACGATGGTGCCGACCCGGATCTCGACCTGCTCGAAGGCGTCAATGCCGATCGTGTCCGCCATGATGGCGGCATAGACCTTCGGCCCCGTCCAGGGAAGGGCCTCGGCGCCAGAGGTCGGGTTGCCGGCGGCGCGGGTGCGTGCGAGAGGATTGCGCCCGGCAGGGCGGCCGTCGCGGCCTCCCGGCGCCGGGACCCAGTGCACCGGGGTCCCCGGGCGCAGCGAATGGACGATCCGATGAAGCGCGATTTCCACGCCCCCGGCCGCAGCGCCGTCTACGGCACCGCCGGCATGGCCGCGACCTCCATGCCGATCGCGACCTTCACCGCGCTCGAGGTGCTGCGGGGCGGCGGCAACGCGCTCGACGCCGCCATCGCCGCCGCCGCCGTGCTGGCGGTGGTGGAGCCGCAGAGCACCGGCATCGGCGGCGACTGCTTCTGCCTCTATGCCCCGGCCGGCAGCGGCAAGGTCGTCGCCATCAACGGCAGCGGCCGGGCGCCGGCCGCCGCGACGCCCGAGGCGCTGCGGGCGGCGGGCACCGACCGGCTGGTCAACACCTCGCCGCATGTGGTGACCATCCCCGGCGCCGTCTCGGCCTGGGAGCTGCTGAACCGCACCCATGGCCGCAAGCCGCTCGGCGAGCTGCTGCAGCCGGCGATCCGCTGCGCCGAGGAGGGCTGGCCGGTGCATGCCCGCGTCGCGCTCGACTGGCGCGACGCCGCCGGCAAGCTGCGCGGCAACCCGGCCTCGGCCCGGCATTTCCTGGTCGATGGCGAGGCGCCCGGCATCGGCCACCGCTTCCGGCAGCCGGCGCTCGGCCGGACGCTCCGCGCCATCGCGGCGAAGGGCGCGCGCGCCTTCTACGAGGGCGAGATCGCGGCCGACATGGTGGCGAGCCTGCGGGCCCTCGGCGGGTTGCACACCGAGGAGGATTTCCACCGCGGCCTGACCGGCGCCGAATTCGTCGAGCCGATCAAGGCCTCCTGGCGCGGCCTGGAGGTCTATCAGTGCCCGCCGAACGGCAGCGGCCTGCACGTGCTGCAGATCCTCGGCATCCTCGGCGGGATGGAGACGCCGGAGCAGGGGCCGCTCAGCGCCGAGCGCTACCACCGGCATATCGAGGCGGCGCGCCTCGTCTACCGCGACCGCGACGCCTTCCTCGCCGATCCGGCGCAGGTCGATGTGCCGGTGGCGCGGCTGACCGACCCGGCCTACCTGGCGCGGCTGCGCGGCCTGATCCGCGACGACCGGGCGATGCCGGAGATGCCGCCGGCCGGCGAGTCCGACTGGGCCCGGCACAAGGACACGGTCTATCTCTGCGTGGTGGACGGGGAGGGCAATGCCTGCTCCTTCATCAACAGCCTGTTCCAGAGCTTCGGCTCCGGCATCCTGGCCGAGGGCTCGGGGGTGATGCTGCACAATCGCGGCTTCGGCTTCCGGCTGCAGGAGGGGCACCCAAACTGCATCGCCCCCAACAAGCGGCCGATGCACACCATCATCCCCGGCATGGTGATGAAGAATGGCGAGGCGATCATGCCCTATGGCGTGATGGGCGGGCATTTCCAGCCCATGGGCCAGACCCTCTTCCTCGCCAACCATTTCGAGTTCGGCCTCGACGTGCAGGAGGCGCTGGACTGCCCGCGCCTCTTCCCCGCCCCCGGCGCCGGCCCGGTCGAGGTGGAGCGTGGCGTGCCGGGCGCGGTGATCGACCGGCTCGCGCGGCTCGGCCATCCGGTGCAACTGGTGGAGAAGCCGCATGGCGGCGGCCAGGCGATCCTGATCGACCGCAAGGCGGGGGTGCTGATCGGCGGCAGCGATCCGCGCAAGGATGGCTGCGCCCTCGGCTTCTGAGGCCGCCATGCCGCTGCGGGCGATCCGGGCCGACATCACCAGCCTCGCGGTGGATGCCATCGTCAACGCCGCCAATGCCGGGCTGCGCGGCGGCGGCGGGGTGGATGGCGCGATCCATCGCGCCGCCGGGCCCGAGCTGCTCGCCGCCTGCCGCGCCCTCGGCGGCTGCCCGACCGGCGAGGCGCGCCTCACCCCTGCCTTCCGCCTGCCGGCCCGCTGGGTGATCCATGCGGTCGGACCGGTCTGGCAGGGCGGTGGGGCGGGAGAGCCGGCGCTGCTCGCCGGCTGCTACCGCGCGGCCCTCGCCCTGCTGCGCGAGGCGGGCGGGCGGTCCATCGCCTTCCCGGCCATCTCGACCGGCGTCTACCGCTTCCCGCCCGACCGCGCCGCCGGCATCGCCGTCGCCACGGTGCGGGAGGAGCTCGCCCGCCACGGCGAGGCGGATGTCACCTTCGCCTGCTTCGACGCGGCGACCCTCTCCCTCTACGACAAGGAACTCGCGGCATGACCGAGGCCTGCGATCTCAGCGCCATCGCGGCGCGCCGCCTGATCGGGCGCAAGGCGCTCTCCCCGGTCGAGCTGCTGGAGAGCTGCCTGGCGCGGATCGAGGCGGTGAACCCGGCGGTGAACGCCATGGTGGCGATGGACGTCCCGGTGGCGCGGACAGCGGCGCGGGAGGCCGAGGAGGCGGTGATGCGGGGCGAGGATCTCGGCCTGCTGCACGGGCTGCCGGTCGGGATCAAGGACCTGGAGGAAACGGCCGGGCTGCGCACCACCTATGGCAGCCCGATCTTCGCCGATCAGGTGCCGGCGCGGGATTGCGGCATGGTGGCCAATCTGCGTCGCGCCGGGGCCGTCGTCATCGGCAAGACCAACACGCCGGAATTCGGCGCCGGCGCCAATACCCGCAACGCGGTGCATGGCGCGACCGGCAATCCCTTCGACCCCCGGCTCTCGGCCGCCGGCTCCTCCGGCGGCTCGGCCGTGGCGCTGGCGACCGGCATGGCGCCGCTCTGCTCCGGCTCCGACATGGGCGGCTCGCTGCGCAACCCGGCGGCCTTCTGCGGCATCCTCGGCTTCCGCCCGAGCGCCGGGC
Organism: Roseicella sp. DB1501; assembly: GCF_013112485.1. GTDB lineage: Bacteria > Pseudomonadota > Alphaproteobacteria > Acetobacterales > Acetobacteraceae > Paracraurococcus. The sequence goes on along the minus strand of NZ_JABFHG010000005.1, from coordinate 203,316 downwards.
TGGTGCCTGCCGAGAAGCGGCCGCATGGCTGGTCCAATCTCGGCGTGCTCGGCCCGATGGCGCGCAACGTGCCGGATGCGGCGCTGATGCTCGCCGCCATGGCCTCGGACGATGCGAGCGACCCGCTCGCCTACACGCTGCATGCCCGGCCGGTGCGCGGCGAGCCGGCGCTGTTCCATCCGGTGCGGCAGATCGACCTCGCCTCGCTCCGTCTCGCCTGGTCGGAGGATTTCGGCGAGGCGCCGGTCGAGGGCGTGGTGCGCGAGGCCTTCCGGCGCGTCGTCCCCGCCGCCGCGGGGCTGTTCCGCGAGGCTGTCGCGGCGCATCCGGATTGCCGCGGCGCCGACGAGGCCTTCCAGGTGCTGCGGGCCGGCGTCTTCCTCGGCGCGCATCTCGAGAAGGTGCGGACCCGGCCGGCGGATGTCGGGCCGAATGTCCGCGTCAATGTCGAGGAAGGGCTGGGCTACAGCCTCGAGGACCATGCCCGCGCCGCCTCGGCGCAGACGCGGATCTATCGCGGCTTCCAGGACTTCTTCGCCCGGCACGACGTGCTGATCACCCCGGCCATCACCGTCAGCCCGCGCGACTGGCGCGAACTCTACCCGGCCGAGATCGACGGCCAGCCGACGCGCAGCTACGTGCACTGGCTGGCGCTCGCCTATTACGTGACGCTGACCGGGCATCCGGCGGTCTGCCTGCCGGTCGGGCGCGACGCCAAGGGCCTGCCCTTCGGGCTGCAGATCGTCGGGCCGCGCGGCGGCGATGCCTTCGTGCTCGGCGTCGCCGCGGCGCTGGAGGAGGCCTTCGCCACCGATCCGGCGCTGGCCCGGCCGGTGCCGGACCTGGCGGCGCTGCGCGCGGCGCCGCCGATCAGCACCCGGGACGGGTTCCTCGGCTTCGACTGAGGCGCCTCACCAGCCCCGGTAATAGCCGGGGCTACCGTAATAGCCTGGACTTCCGTAATAGCCGGGACTTCCGTAATGGCCGCGCGGCGCGCCGCCGTAATAGCCGGTGCGGTAGCCGCCCGGCCCGCGATAGGAGCGCGGGCGCGGGTTGTCCGAGGCGGCGCCGGCGATCAGCGCCGCAGCGGTGCCGACGCCGGCACCGAGCAGCAGCGTGTTCCCCCAATTGGTCGAGCCGTCGGGGTTCTGGCAGGCGCCCAGCAGCAGGGCGATGGACAGGGCCGTGGCCCCCAGCAGGCGGGTCGGCATGGGCAGGGTCTCCTCTCGGGAGGATCCTGAACGCGCCGGGGGGCAGGGCCTGGGCGAGGATGCGGCGGGACCGGGGCAGGCGCGGCGGAAGGATGGCATGCCCAGGCGGTGGTCCGGCCGCCATCCGGACACCTCGGACGGGCCCCGTCGCGCCGCGGTCAGCCGCGGCCGCCGGAGAAGGCGTTGAAGGTCTGCAGGGTGTAGGTGTCCTTCACGCCGGGGATGGTCTGCAGCGTCTCGACCACGAAGAGGCCGATATCCTGATCCGCCTCGAGGTAGAATTTCCCCATCAGGTCATACTGGCCCGAGATGGAATGCATTTCCGACAGCGCCTCGACCGTATCGGCCATCTCGCGCGCCACGCGATAGGCCTGGCCCATGTCGCATTTGATCATCACGAATATCGCGCGCATGCGCCGTGCTCCCGTACCGGGTTCAGGGCTGGCGAGCCTGCACCGGGACGCGCCGGCGGGGAAGCGCCCCGCTGCCCCTCGTCTATTGCACGTCTGATCGGCAGATTTACCGCTGTTTCGCGGTTCGCTTGCGTGCAATTCGCCCGGCAGCAGATGCGGCAGAGCCGGAACCGGCCGCCGCATCATGGTTTCCGGGTTCCGCATGATGTTCGATCACCCCGCCACCGAGGCGCCGGCCGCCGTTGCGACCGATCCCGCCATCCGCCTGACCGGGCTGCGCCGCCGCTTCCCCGGCGCGCCGGCGCCGGCCCTCGACGGCGTTTCGCTGGAAGTGGCGGCGGGCGAGGTCTTCGGCATCGTCGGCCGGTCAGGGGCCGGCAAGTCCACCCTGATCCGCTGCGTGAACCTGCTCGAGCGTCCCGATGCCGGCCGGGTCGAGGTGCTCGGCCGCGACCTGACCGCCGTGGACGAGGCTGGGCTGCGCGCCGCCCGGCGCGGCATCGGCATGGTCTTCCAGCATTTCAACCTGCTCGCCTCGCGCAGCGTCGCCGGCAACATCGCCTTCCCGCTTGAGGTCGCGGGCCTGCCGCGGGCGGAGCGGGAAGCGCGGGTGGCCGAGTTGCTGCCGCTGGTCGGGCTGCAGGCGAAGCGTGACGCCTATCCGGCGCAGCTCTCGGGCGGCCAGAAGCAGCGCGTCGGCATCGCCCGCGCCCTGGCCTCGCGTCCCGCCATCCTGCTCTGCGATGAGGCGACCTCGGCGCTCGACCCCGAGACGACGGCCGAGATCCTCGGCCTGCTGCGCGAGCTGCGGGCACGGCTGCGGCTGACCGTGCTGCTCATCACCCACGAGATGGCGGTGGTGAAGGCGCTCTGCGACCGCGTGGCGGTGCTGGAGGCGGGGCGTGTGATCGAGCAGGGCCGCGTCTTCGAGGTCTTCACCCGGCCGCAGGCCCCGACCACGCGGCGCTTCGTCGCCGAGGTGATCGGCAATGCGGTGCCGCCCGGGACGCTGGCCGCGCTGCCGCCGCCCGGGCCCGGGGAGGTGCGCCGGCTGCTGCGCGTGCTCTTCGCCGGGCCGCACAGCACGCGGGCGGTGATCAGCGAGGCCTCGCGCCGCTTCGGCCTCGACCTCAACATCCTGGCGGGCCGGATCGACGCCATCGGCGCCGAGCCCTTCGGCATCATGGCGCTCGCCGCCTATGGCGCGCCGGCGGCGGTGACGGCGGCGACCGGCTGGATGCAGGGCCTCGGCCTCACGGTCGAGCCGCTGCCCGAGGGGGAGGGCTGAGCCATGCTGCCCTGGTTGTCGCCCATGCTGCAGGACCTGCTGGTCGAGGCCGCCTGGCAGACCCTGTTCATGGTCGGGGCCGCGGCCGGGATCGCCGTGCTGCTCGGCCTGCCGCTGGCGCTGCTGCTGCAGGCGACGGCGCCGGGCGGCCTCGCTCCCAGCCCGGCGGTGAACCGGCCGCTCGGCCTCGTCGTGAACGCGGTGCGCTCGGTGCCCTTCATCATCCTGATGGTGGCGATCGTGCCCTTCACCCGGCTGGTCGCCGGCACCTCCATCGGCACCGGCGCGGCGGTGGTGCCGCTGGCCCTGGCCGCCACCGCCTTCATCGTCCGCTTGTTCGAGAATGCGCTGCGCGAGGTGGATCGCGGCGTCGTCGAGGCGGCGCGCGCCATGGGCGCGACGCGGCTGCAGATCATCGCCAAGGTGCTGGTGCCGGAGGCGCTGCCGGGGCTGCTCGCCGCCGTCACCGTCACCCTGGTCTCGCTGGTCGGCTATTCCGCCATGGCCGGCGCGGTCGGCGGCGGCGGGCTCGGCGATCTCGGCATCCGCTTCGGCTACCAGCGCTTCATGCCCGAGGTGATGGCGACCGTCGTGCTGATCCTCATCCTCTTCGTCCAGGGCCTGCAATCCCTGGGCGACTGGCTGGTGCGGCGCCTCTCGCGCCGCTGACATTCCGGGAGACACCCGCATGATCCGATTGACCCGTCGCGCCGGCCTTGCCACGGCCCTCGTCATTCCCTTCGCCGGCGCCAGGGCCCAGGCCCCCATCGGCACCGCCGCCCGGCCGCTGCGGGTCGGGGTGACGAGCGGCGTGCATGCCCAGGTGCTGGAGAAGGTGCAGGAGGTGCTGGCCCGGGACGGGCTGGTGCTGAAGATCACCGAGTTCGGCGACTTCATCCAGCCGAACGCGGCGCTGGCGGCCGGCGAGCTCGACGCCAACACCTATCAGCACCTGCCCTTCCTCGAGGCGCAGAAGCAGCAGCGGGGCTACGACTTCGTGCCGGTCGGCCGCACCGTGCTGACCCTGCTCGCGGTCTTCTCGAAGAAGCACACGTCGCTCGACGCGCTGCCGCAGGGCGCCCGCATCGCCATCCCGAACGACCCGACCAATGGCGGCCGGGCGCTGCTGCTGCTGGCCAAGGGCGGCGTCATCGGGCTGCGGCCTGGCCTCGACTACCGCGCCAGCATCGCCGACATCACCAGCAATCCGAAGCGCATCCGCATCCTGGAGCTGGAGGCGGCGCAGATCGCCCGCAGCCTCGAGGATGTCGATGCCGGCGCCATCACCGGCAATTACGCCGTGCCCGCCGGGCTGAACCCGCTGAAGGACGGGCTGGTGGCCGAGGGGGTGGACAGCGTCTACTCGGTGCTGGTCGTCGTCCACCGCGCCAATGCCGAGGCGCCCTGGGCCAAGGCGCTGGCCGCCGGCTATGCCCGGCCGGAGGTGAAGGCCTTCGTCGAGGGCAGCTTCGGCGGCGCCATCATCCCCACCGCCTGAAGGCCGGGCGGCCCGGGCCGGGCTGCATGAATTGCAGGCAGTTCATGCGCGCCCGGTTCGGACCCGGCGAGTCGTTCCCTGGTATGTCCCCTGGCACGTCGCTTGCTGCATGGCGACGCATGAGCATCGCCCACACCCCTTCGGCGGATCGCGGCGGCCCGGCGCAGCCGCTGCTGCTGGTCCAGGACCTGAAGAAGCATTTCCCCATCCGCGGCGGCCTGTTCGGCGCCACCGTCGCCACGGTGCGCGCCGTCGACGGCGTCTCCTTCAGCGTGCTGAAGGGGGAGACGCTCGGCATCGTCGGCGAGAGCGGCTGCGGCAAGTCGACCACCGCGCGGCTGGTCATGCGGCTGATGGACCCGGATTCCGGCAGCCTGATCTTCGACGGCGAGGGAGTCGGGCAGAACGCCCAGACCGGCGGCCTGCCGCTGAAGGAATACCGCCGGCAGGTGCAGATGGTCTTCCAGGACAGCTACGCCTCCCTCAACCCCCGCCTGCCGATCGAGGACAGCATCGCCTTCGCCCCCAAGGTGCATGGCGTGCGCGATGCCGAGGCGCGCGGCCGGGCGCGGGAGCTGCTGGCTGCCGTCGGCCTCGCCCCGGCCAGCTTCGCCCGGCGCTACCCGCACGAGCTTTCGGGCGGCCAGCGGCAGCGGGTGAACATCGCCCGGGCGCTGGCCCTGCAGCCGCGGCTGGTGCTGCTGGACGAGCCGGTCTCCGCCCTCGACAAGTCGGTGGAGGCGCAGGTGCTGAACCTGCTGGTGGACCTGAAGGAGAAATTCGGCCTCACCTACATCTTCATCAGCCACGACCTGAACGTGGTGCAGTACATCTCCGACCGGGTGATGGTGATGTATCTCGGCGAGGTGGCCGAGATGGGGCCGGTGGACGCGATCTACGACCGGCCGGCGCATCCCTACACCCAGGCCCTGCTGGCCAGCCGGCCGGCCATGGACCCAGGCAAGCGGCGGGAGGAGCCGCCGCTGACCGGCGACCCGCCCAACCCGATCAACCCGCCCTCCGGCTGCCGCTTCCGCACCCGCTGCCCGCATGCCGAGCCAATCTGCGCCGAGCGCAAGCCGGCGGCGGCGGAGCTGGGCGGCGGCCATCTCGCCGCCTGCCACATGGCGCTGCCGGGCAGCGGTCACAGCCAGGCGGGGAGGCTCGCGGCATGAGCGAGGTGCTCGATCGTCCGATGACGGAGAAGGCCGCGACCGTGCCGCTGGTGCGCATGCGCGACGTGAATGTCCGCTTCGCCACCCGCGACCGCACCGTGCATGCGGTGAACGGCGTCGATCTCGACCTCGCCGCCGGCGAGGTGCTCTGCATCCTCGGCGAGTCCGGCTCGGGCAAGTCGGTGACGATGCGGGCGCTGATGCGGCTGCTGCCGAAATTCGCCCGGGTCACCGGCAGCATCGAGGTGGCCGGCCGCGACGTGGTGGCGATGGGCGAGGGCGCGCTGCAGGATTTCCGCGGCGGCGACGTCGCGATGATCTTCCAGGAGCCGATGACCGCGCTCGACCCGGTCTTCACCATCGGCCGGCAGATCGCCGAGACGGTGCAGCGGCATGAGGGGCTCTCGCGCGCGGCCGCCGATGCGCGGGCGCTCGAGCTGCTGGAGCTGGTGCAGATCCCCTCGGCCAAGCGCCGCCTCGCCGCCTATCCGCACGAGCTCTCCGGCGGGCTGCGGCAGCGGGCGATGATCGCCGTCGCGCTCGCCTGCCGGCCGAAGCTGCTGCTGGCCGACGAGCCGACCACGGCGCTCGACGCCACGGTGCAGATCCAGGTGCTGCTGCTGCTGCGCCGGTTGCAGGAGCAGATGGGCATGGGGGTGATCTTCGTCACCCACGATCTCGGCGTTGCCGGCGAGATCGCCGACCGCGTCGCCGTCATGTATGCCGGCAAGGTGGTGGAGGAGGGGCCGGTCCAGGCCTTGATGCGCGGGCCGCTGCACCCCTATCCGCGCGGGCTGCTCGGCGCCACGGTGCAGCCCGGCATGCGCGGCAAGCGCCTGACCACCATCCCCGGCGCGCCGCCGAGCCTCGACCTGGCGCCGACCACCTGTCCCTTCGCCCCGCGCTGCCCGGAGGTCGAGCCGGCCTGCACGGTCGAGGTCGGGCCGCGGCCCCGCCGGCCGGTGCCGGGCCGCATGGCGCGCTGCGTGCACGTCGCCGGCGGCGCATAGGGCGGGGGCCCTCCTCCCGCTGTCCTTCTTGCCAGTGCCAGCCCGCCTCGTTCCGCGATAGGCTGGCGGCAGCGACAGGGAGGAAGGGATGATGGAGACTGGCGCGCGCGCCCGGCGCAACACGATCGGCGATGCGCTGCGGCGGGCGGCGGGGCGGTTCCGCGACCGGCCGGCGCTGCGCTTCGCCGAGCGGGACTGGAGCTTCGCCCGGCTCGACCTCGCGGCCGACCGCATCGCCCGCATGCTGCTCGACAGCGGGCTCGCGCCCGGCCAGCGCGTCGTCGCCTTCGGCCGCAATTCGGATGCCTATCTGCTGCTCTGGCTCGGCTGCGCCCGGGCCGGGCTGGTGCATGTGCCGGCCAATTACGCGCTGACGACGACGGAGCTCGACTACATCCTCCGCCAGTGCGGCGCCTCCGCCCTCTTCGTCCAACCGGCCCTGCAGGCGGTGGCCGAGGCGGCCGGGACCGGCCTGCCCGGGCTGCTGCGCGGCACGCTCGATACCGGGGATGGCCGGCACGACATCCTCTCCGCCGCCGGCGACCCGCGCTGGGGGCAGCCGGGCGATCCGGAGGTGGGGGAGGGGGTGCGCGACGAGGATCTCGTCCAGCTGCAATACACCTCCGGCACCACCGGTCAGCCCAAGGGCGCGATGATGACGCACCGCGCCATCCTCGCCGAATACGGCAGCGTCACCGTCGAACTGGAGATGCGCCGCGACGACCGGGCGCTGGCCGCCCTGCCGCTCTACCACACGGCGCAGATGCACTGCTTCACCATGCCGCAGCTGCTGAACGGCGCCTTCACCCTGCTGATCGAGGCGCCGAACCCGGCCGAGGTGCTGGCGCTGATCGAGCGGGAGCGCATCACCAGCTTCTTCGCGCCGCCGACGGTCTGGATCACCCTGCTGCAGCACCCGGATTTCGGCCGCCGTGACCTCTCGGCGCTGCGCAACATCTATTACGGCGCCTCGATCATGCCGGTCCCCGTGCTGCAGGAGCTGCGCCAGCGCCTGCCCGGGGCGCGGCCCTTCAACTGCTATGGCCAGAGCGAGATCGCCCCGCTCGCCACCGTGCTGCGGCCGGAAGAGCACGACGCCCGCCCCGGCTCGGTCGGCCGCGCCGTGCTGAATGTCGAGACCCGCGTCGTCGATCCGGAGATGCGGGACGTGGCGCCCGGCGAGCGCGGCGAGGTGGTGCACCGCTCGCCGCAGCTCTGCCTCGGCTACTGGAACATGCCGGAGGAGACGGCGCGGGCCTTCGAGGGCGGCTGGTTCCACAGCGGCGACGTCGCTACCATCGATGCCGAGGGCTATCTGGCGATCGTCGACCGCACCAAGGACCTGATCAACACCGGCGGCGTGCTGGTGGCGAGCCGGGAGGTCGAGGAGGCGCTCTTCACCCATCCGGCGGTGGCCGAGGTCGCCGTCATCGCGGTGCCCGACCCGAAATGGATCGAGGCGGTGGCGGCCGTCGTGGTGCTGCGGCCGGAGGCGCCGGCGGATGTCGAGGCGGCGCTGCTCGCCCATGCCCGGGCCAACCTCGCCCCCTACAAGGTGCCGAAGCGCATCATCCTGGCCGAGAGCCTGCCGAAGAACACCGCCGGCAAGCTGCTGAAGCGCGAGCTGCGGCAGCTTTATGCCGGCACGGCGAGCGGCGCGCTGGGATGAGGCGGGGCTGGCGGGCCATCCGGTCCCTGGGGTGACGCTGCGCGGGCCGGCGGCTATGGTCCGCCCCATCTTGCAATGGTTGGGCTTGCAATGGTCGGGGCGGGAGCGGACGGCATGACAAAGGCGACGGGCGAGGCACGGCTCGGGGGGCATATCCTGGCCGATGCGCTGGTGGCGCAGGGCGTGACCCATGCCTTCTGCGTCCCGGGCGAGAGCTATCTCGACCTGCTCGACGGGCTCTATGCCCGCCGCAACCGCATCGAGCTGGTGACCTGCCGCTTCGAGGCCGGGGCGGTCCATATGGCCGAGGCCTACGGCAAGCTGACCGGCCGGCCGGGCGTGGCGCTGGTCACCCGTGGCCCCGGCGCCTGCCATGCCGCGATCGGCGTGCATGTCGCCTTCCAGGACAGCACCCCGCTGGTGCTGATCGTCGGCCAGATCCCCTTCGAGGAGACGGACCGCGAATCCTTCCAGGAGGTGGACTACCGCAAGATGTTCGCCCCGCTCGCCAAGTGGGTGACGCAGATCGACGACGCGGCGCGCATCCCCGAGCTGATGGCGCATGCCTTCGACGTCGCCACCTCCGGCCGTCCGGGCCCGGTGGTGGTGGCGATCTCGGAGGAGATGCAACGCAGCATGGCGAGCGTGCCGGACCTGCCGCCCGCCCGCGTCCTGCCGCCGCATCCGGCGCCGGAAGCGGTCGCCGAGATGATGGCGATGCTCGGCAAGGCGCAGCGGCCGCTGGTGGTGCTCGGCGGCGGCGCCGGCTGGTCGGCGCAGGGCAAGGCGGATATCCGCGACTTCCTCCTCGCCAACGACCTGCCGGTCGCGGTCTCCTTCCGCCGGATGGGGCTGTTCGACGGCACCTCGCCCAACTATGTCGGCGATCTCGGGGTCGGCGCCGATGCGACGCTGGTGAAGAAGGCGAAGGAGTGCGACCTCTTCCTCGCCATCGGCACCCGGATCGGCGAGACGGTGAGCCAGGGCTACACCCTCTTCGACATGGCCGGCGGCACGCCGATCGTGCATGTCTATCCCGAGCAGGCCGAGATCGGCCGCGTCTACCGCCCGGCGCTCGGCATCACCTCCGACCTCAACGCCTTCGCCGCGGCGGCCAAGGCGGCGCAGCCGGTGGCGAAGCCCGTCTGGTCCGGCTGGCGGGCGGAGCTGCGGGCGGCGCGCGAGGCGCAGGCCAGGGCGCCGGACTATGCCGGGCCGCTCAACCTCGCCGTGGCGCTGCAGGCGCTCGAGACGGTGCTGCCGCCGGATACGATCTTCACCACGGATGCCGGCAATTTCGCCACCTGGCCGCAGCGCTTCATGCATGTCGGCGCCGGCCAGGACTTCCTCGGCCCGACCAACGGCGCCATGGGCTATTCGGTGCCGGCGGCGATCGGCGCCAAGGTGGTGCATCCCGAGCGGATGGTGATCTCCTTCGTCGGCGATGGCGGCATGCTGATGACGGGGCAGGAGATCGCGACCGCCTTCCACCACGGGGTCGCGCCGATCATCATGGTCTTCAACAACGGCATGTACGGCACGATCCGCATGCACCAGGAGCGGCACTACCCGGCGCGCGTCTCCGGCACCGAGCTGACCAACCCCGACTTCGCCCGCCTGATCGAGAGCTTCGGCGGCCATGGCGAGGTGGTGGAGGCGACCGACCAGCTCGTGCCGGCCTTCCAGCGCGCGGTGGCCAGCGGCAAGCCGGCGCTGATCGAGGTGCGGACCAATCCGGAGCAGGTGACCAACCGCTCGACCATCGCCGAGCTGCGGGCCCAGACCAAGCCCTCGCCGCGGACGTGACGCGTCGGGGCCGTCGCCGGCGCCCCGGTAGCGGCCCCGATATCCCGGGACGGCACTCGGTCACGGCGTCGCCGGCGCCGTGTCGTCCTGCCGGGCGGTGAGCTGCGCCGCCGGCACGGCGCGGCCGCGCAGCAGCGCCTCGCGCTCGGACAGCCCCATCACGTCCCAGCGCGCCGCCGCCTCGCCGGCGGGCGCCGGCAGCCGAGCCTGCACCAGCCGCTGCTGCGCCGGGCTGAGTTCCTCCCAGAAGCGTCCGGCCCAGTCGAGGCGCGGCGCTGCCGCCTTCGGCCGCACCGGCGGATTTGGCCGCGGCGCCATGGCCCGCACCGGCCCCGGCCGCGGATCGGGCGCGCAGCCGGCCAAGGCGGCCAGAACTGCCCAGGGGGCCATCCAGCCCAGGTCTCGCCGCCTCACCGGCCGACCGCATAGCCCTGCATGCCGCGCGGATTGGCGCCGGCGAAGATCTGCCCGTCCGGCTCCAGCCGCGCCCCGGTGAGCCGTCCCTCAGACCACTCGCCGCCCATCTCCACGGCATGGCCGCGGGCCTGGAGGTCGGCCAGCACCTCCGGCGCGTAGCGGCCCTCGATCACCGCCCGGCCCGGCCGGGCCCCGCGCGGCCAGAAGCTGCTGATCCAGTGCTCGGAATGGAAGCTCGGCAGGTCGATCGCCTGCTGGATGGTCAGCCGATGGTCCACCATGCGCATCAGCATGATTGCCTGCCACTGGTCCTGCTGCTCGCCGCCCGGCGTGCCGAAGCTCATCCAGGGCGTGCCGTCGCGCAACACCAGGCTGGGCGAGAGGGTGGTGCGCGGCCGCTTGCCCGGCTGCAGCCCGTTCGGCAGGGACGGGTCCAGCCAGAACATCTGGCAGCGGCTGCCGAGGCAGAAGCCGAGGCCGGGGATGGCGGGCGAGCTCTGCAGCCAGCCGGCCGAGGGCGTCGCGCTCACCATGTTGCCCCAGCGGTCGATGACGTCGATATGGCAGGTATCGCCGCCCGAGGCGCCGAGGCGCGAGACGGTGGGCTCGCCGGTGCCGGCCGCCGCCGCCATCTCCCGCGCCCGCCGCAGCGCGCCGGGATAGTCGGTGCGCGGTGCGATCCCGCCGGGCGAGCCGGGGCGCCAGTCGTTGTTGGCCCCGCGCCCGATCAGCCGCCGCCGCTCGGCGGTGTAGCCGGGGGCGAGCAGCGCCGTCATCGGGACATCGACGAAGTCCGGGTCGCCGTAGAAGGCCTCGCGGTCGGCATAGGCGAGCTTCATCGCCTCGATGACGGTATGGGCGAATTCGGCGCCGACCGGATCCATGCCGGCGATGTCGAACCCCTCCAGCAGCGCCAGGGTCTGCAGCATGGTCGGGCCCTGGCTCCAGGGACCGCATTTGAGGACGGTGTGGCCGCGATAATCATGGGTGACCGGCGCCTCCACCGTGGCGTGCCAGCCGGCCATGTCCTCGCCGGTCAGCAGCGCGGTGTGCCGGCGGCCGGAGGTATCGAGCGCCGCGAAGCTGCGGCCGAAGCGGTCGATCGCCTCGGCGACGAAGCCGCCATACCAGGCGCGCCGCGCCGCCTCGATCTGGGTCTCGCGGTCGGGGCCGGCCGCCTCGGCCTCGCGCACCACCCGGCTGTAGGTCTCGGCCAGCTCGGGGTTGGTGTAGAGCTGTCCCGGCCTGGGGCCGCCATCGCGCAGCCAGAGGGCGGCGCTGGTGGGCCAGGCGCTCTCGAAGAGCGGCCGCACCGTCTCGAGCGTCGCGCAGATGCGCGGCACCACATGCGCGCCGCGGCTGGCATAGCCGATGGCGTAGTCCAGCACGTCGCGGATCGTCCAGGTCCCGTGGTCGCGCAGCATCAGCGCCCAGGCATCGAAGGCGCCGGGAATCGGAGCGCAGAGGAAGCCGGTGCCGGGGATGATGTCGAGGCCGAGCTCGTCCTTCAGCTTGCCCACCGTCATCGCCCGCGGCGCCGGCCCCTGGCCGCAGATCACCTGCTGCGCCTTGAGCTTCGCGCTGTGCAGGATGATCGGGCAGTCGCCGCCCGGCCCATTCAGGTGCGGCTCGACGATCTGCAGGGTGAAGCCGGCGGCGGCGGCGGCGTCGAAGGCGTTGCCGCCGCGCTCCAGCACCGCCATGCCCACCTGCGAGGCGATCCAGTGGGTCGAGGCGACGGCGCCGAAGGTGGCGGCGATTTCCGGGCGGGTGGTGAACATCTGGCGGCCTCATCTGCTGGACTGGGCGGATAGGGGCAGGCAGAGAGGGCGCGGTCAATTCTCGGGCGAGGGCCGGCGTGGAGCAGGGCGTGGCCAGGGGCGTACTTGTGGCGGTGGTCGGGCCCTCGGGGGCGGGGAAGGACACGCTGCTGGCCGGCGCCCGCGCCGCGCTGGCGGGCCATCCGCGCTACCGCTTCGTCCGCCGCTGCATCAGCCGCCCGGCCACCGCCGGGGGCGAGGAGCACGAGGCGCTGGGCCCCGAGGAATTCGCCGCGCGGGCGGCGGCCGGCGGCTTCGCCCTCACCTGGCAGGCGCATGGGCTGCACTACGGCATCCCGGCCGATATCACCGGCGACCTGGCGGCGGGGCGGGTGGTGGTGGCGAATCTCTCCCGCACCGTGCTGGCGACCGCGGCGGCGCGCCTGCCGCTCCGGGTGCTGGAAGTCACCGCACCGGCCGCCGTGCTGGCGCAGCGGCTGGCGGCGCGGGGGCGGGAGGATGCGGCGGATGTCGCGGCCCGGCTGGCGCGGGCGGCGCCCCTGCCGGCCGGGCTCGCGGTGACGCGGGTGGTCAATGACGGCGCGCCGGAGGCCGGCATTGCCGCCATGCTCGCGCTGCTCCGCTCAGCCTGAGAGCGGCAGCCGCTGCGCGATCAGGAAGGGCGCGCCCGGCGCCGCCTGGGTGAAGAGGCTGATGGCCTCGACCCGTCGCGGCTGCGCCGGCGCATCGCCGAGGAACGCCGTCACCGCCGGCAGCACCACGGGTTTCTCCGCCGGGCTCAGGCGCCGCGTCAGGGTGACGTGGAAGCGCCATTCCTCGAAGACATGGGGATAGCCCCAGCGGGCGAGCAGCGCCTCCTGCCGCGGGCCGAGCCCGGCTCGCCGCCGCCGCGCCAGCTCGTCCTCCCCGGGCGGCGCGCGCCAGGGATCGAGCGCCTCGACGCAGGCATCGGCCAGCACCCGCAGGGAGGGGCAGGGGGCGGTCTCGCGCAGCGCCAGGAAGCCGTCGAGGTCCTGCACGGCCAGCGGCGGCAGGTCGAAGGGGGCGAGCCGCGCCGCCAGCGCCCGCGCCGCTTCCAGCGCCTCCTCCCAGCCGCCGCGCAGCCGGAAGGGCGGCTTCAGCGTGGCGTGCAGCCCGTAGCCACGCGCATCGGCGGTGAGGGCGGCGATGTCGAGGCCCGGCAGGGCGGGCTGCGCCAGCGCCGCCCCGGTCTCGGCATCCCGCCCCAGCCAGGCCGAGCCGCGGGCGTGCAGAGGGTCCGCCGGATCGGGCGCCCAGTAGAGGGCGAGGCGCATCACGCCACCCGCTCGCCGGCGCGCCAGACCTGGCGGACGAAGGGCACCTCGCCGGCCACCGCGACCCGCGCCAGGTCGGCCCGCAGCCCGGCCTCGATGCGGCCGCGATCCTCGAGCCGCGCCAGCCGGGCCGGTGCATCGGTGATCATGGCGACGGCCTGCGGCAGGGCGATGCCGGTCTCGGCCGCGGCGCGCCAGGCCGCCTCGACCAGCGCCGCCGGCACGTAGTCGCTGGCCAGCGCATCCACCACCCCGGCACGGATCATCTCCGCCGCCGCGACATTGCCGGAATGGCTGCCGCCGCGGACCACGTTCGGCGCGCCGGCGATCACCGCGACGCCGAGGTCCCGCGCCGCCGCCGCCGCCTCCATCACCACCGGGAATTCGCTGATGCGGATGCCGGCCTCGGCATTCTCCGCCACCACCCCGGCGCCGTCATCGTCATGCGAGGCGAGCGGCAGGGCGCGATGCGCCAGACGGTCCAGCAGCCAGCAGCGCTGCGGCTCGCGCAGCCGCGCCCGCTGCTCCAGCAGCGCCTCGATCCGCCGCGTCACCTCGGCCTCGGACATCTGCATCTGCCGCTGCCGCATGGCGCGGTAGCGCGGGATGTCGCGGTACTGCCCGACGCCCGGGGAGTGGTCCATCAGGCTCGCCATCACCACCCGCGGATGCTCGGCGACGCTCTCCAGCGCCGCCGGCATGTCCGGCGCCGGCAGCTCGCAGCGGAGATGCAGGAAATGCTCGCTCTTCAGCAGCCCGGTCGCGGCCAGGGCGTCGAGGTCCCGCACGCCGTCGCGGAAGGTCTGGCCGCGCCCGGGATCGAAGCCGAGATCGCCGAGGCAGAGCGCGTCCAGCACCGTGGTGACGCCGGCGGCGGCGCACTGCGCGTCGTGCGCCAGCATGGCCGAGCGGCTCGGCCAACGGGCATTGGCGCGCGGCAACACCTGGCGCTCCAGGTTGTCGGTGTGCAGGTCGACCACGCCGGGGATGAGGTGGTCGCCCTCCAGGTCCTCGGCGGCGGCGAGGCCGCTGCGGCCGGCCTGGACATCGGCGATCCGCCCGTCGCGCAGCACCACCGTGCCGGTGACGACCTGCCCAGGCAGGACCAGCCGGGCATTGGTGAGGATGGTCTCCCTCATGCCGCCCGCCGCACCGGCTCGACGGCGAACAGCCGGTCGGCGACCCGGTCGCGGACCTCCGTGTCGTGAAAGATGCCGATGATGGCCGCGCCCTCGCGTTTCGCCTGCTCGATCAGGCCGATCACCACGGCGCGGTTGCCGGAGTCAAGGCTCGCGGTCGGCTCGTCGAGCAGCAGCACCGGGTAGCGCGGGCCGAAGCCGCGAGCGAGGTTCACCCGCTGCTGCTCGCCGCCCGAGAAGGTGGCGGGCGGCAACCCGTGCAGCGCGGCGGGCAGGTTCAGCCGGGCGAGCAGCTCGGCGGCCCGGGCCAGCGCCGCCGCCCGCGCCAGGCCGCGCGCCAGCATCGGCTCGGCGACGATCTCGAGCGTCGGGACGCGCGGGATGACGCGGAGGAACTGGCTGACATAGCCCAGCGTCTCGCGCCGGACCTCTCGCACCAGTCGCGGATCGGCGCTGGCCAGGTCGATCTCGGCGCCCTGGTGGCGCAGCAGGATGCGTCCCTCGCCGGCGCCGTAATTGCCGTAGAGGCAGCGCATCAGCGTGGATTTCCCGGCGCCGGAGGGGCCGGCGAGGGCCACGCATTCGCCGGGCGCGACGCTGAGCTCGACCCCGTGCAGCACCGGGATATGGGTGCCGCCCTGGAGATGCAGGGTGAAGGCCTTGCCGAGGCCCTCGGTGCGGAGCGCCCAGCTCATGCCGCGAGCACCGAGGCGACGAGGAGCTGGGTGTAGGCGTGCTGCGGGTCGTCCAGCACCCGGTCGGTCAGCCCCTCTTCCACCACCCTGCCGTGCCGCATCACCAGGATGCGGTGCGCCAGCAGCCGCGCCGCGGCGATGTCATGCGTCACCAGCAGCACGGCGAGGCCGAGATCGGCGACCAGGGCGCGGATCAGGTCGAGCAGCCGCGCCTGCACCGAGACGTCGAGCCCGCCGGTCGGCTCGTCCATGAAGACGAGGCGGGGATGCGTCACCAGGGTGCGGGCGATCTGCAGCCGCTGCTGCATGCCACCCGAGAAGGTGCGGGGCAGGGCGTCGATCCGCGCCGGGTCGATCTCGACGCGCCGCAGCCAGGCGGTCGCCGCCTCGCGGATCGAGCCGTAATGCCGGGCGCCGGTCGCCATCAGCCGTTCCCCGATATTGCCGCCGGCGGAGACGCCGAGGCGCAGCCCGTCGCGCGGGTTCTGGTGCACGAAGCCCCAATCGGTGCGGTGCAGGCGGCGCAGCGCCGCCTCGCCCATCGCCTCCAGCCGCTGCGCCGTCCCTTCCGGGTCGCGGTAGAGGACGCTGCCGGCATCCGGCGGCAGCAGGCCGGAGAGCACCCGCAGCAGGGTGGTCTTGCCGGAGCCGGATTCGCCGACGATCGCCACGACCTCGCCCGGCCAGATGGCGAGCGAGACGCCGTCGAGCGCCGGCACGGCGCCGTAGCGGAGCGCCAGGTCGCTGGCCTCGAGCAGGGGAGCATTCATCCCGGGCGCGCTCATTCCGCCGCCTCCTGCCGCGCCTGGCGGCTCTGGCAGTAATCCGTGTCGGAGCAGACGAAGATCCGTCCGCCGGCATCGTCCGTCACCACCTCGTCGAGATAGCTCTCGCGGCTGCCGCAGAGCGCGCAGCCGGCCCTGGCGCGCACCGGCTCGAAGGGATGGTCCTCGAAATCGAGGCTGCGGACCTCGGTATAGGGCGGCACGGCGTAGATCCGCTTCTCCCGCCCGGCGCCGAACAATTGCAGGGCCGGATTGCGGTGCATCTTCGGATTGTCGAAGGCGGGGATAGGCGAGGGCGACATCAGGTAGCGGCCGTTAACCATCACGGGGTAGTTGTAGCTGATCGCCACATGGCCGTGCCGGGCAATGTCCTCATAGAGCTTCACATGCATCAGCCCGTAATCGGCGAGCGCATGCATGCGCTTCGTCTCGGCGACGCGCGGCTCGAGGCGAAACAGCGGCTCGGGCATCGGCACCTGGTAGACCAGGATCTGCCCCTCGCGCAGCGGCGTCTCGGGGATGCGGTGGCGGGTCTGGATGATGCTGGCCTCGGCGGTGCGCTCCGTCGTCTCGACGCCGGCGACACGGGCGAAGAAGCGGCGGATGGAGACGGCGTTGGTGGTGTCGTCGGCCCCCTGGTCGATCACCTTCAGCCGGTCGGCGGGGCCGATGACACTCGCCGTCACCTGGATGCCGCCGGTGCCCCAGCCATAGGGCAGCGGCATCTCGCGCGAGCCGAAGGGCACCTGATGACCGGGGATGGCCACCGCCTTCAGCAGGGCGCGGCGGATCATCCGCTTGGTGTCCTCGTCGAGATAGCCGAAATTATAGCCCGTCGTGGCGCTCATTCCGCGGCCTCCCGCAGGGCGGTCGCGCGCAGCTGCCGGATCTTCTCGAGCTCGCTCTGGAAGTCGACGTAATGCGGCAGCTTCAGGTGCTCGACGAAGCCGGTCGCCTCGACATTGTCGCAGTGATAGAGCACGAATTCCTCGCTCTCGGCCGGCGCCGTGGCCTCCTCGCCGAGCTCCCGCGCCCGCAGCGCCCGGTCGACCAGCGCCATGGCCATCGCCTTGCGCTCGGCATGGCCGAAGGTAAGGCCGTAGCCGCGGGTGAATTGCGGCGGCTCGGTCTTCGAGCCGGCGAACTGGTTCACCATCTGGCACTCCGTCAGCGTGACCTCGCCGATCTCGATCGGGAAGCCGAGCTCGGGCGGGGTGATCTCCACCGCCACCTCGCCCATGCGGATCTCGCCGACGAAGGGATGCGCGTTGCCGTAGCCGCGCTGGGTGGAGTAGCCGAGGGCGAGCAGGAAGCCCTCGTCGCCGCGGGCGAGGGATTGCAGCCGCAGCGGCCGCGCGGCGGGGAAGGCGAGCGGCTCGCGTGTCAGGTCCGGCGGCTCCGCCTCGGCGGGCGCCTCCCCCCGAGCCTCGGGCTGCATCAGCCCCTCCTGCGCCAGGATGCCGGTGACGCGCGGCATGCGCTCGGCCTCGGCCGGCGCCTCCGGCGGCGGAGGTGGCGCCTCGCCCTCGGCGGCGAGGGCGAAGTCGAGCAGCCGGTGGGTGTAGTCGAAGGTCGGGCCGAGCACCTGGCCGCCCGGCAGGTCCTTGTAGGTGGCGCTGATCCGCCGCCGGATGCGCATCGCCCCGGTATCGAGCGGCGCGCCGGCGACGAAGCGGGGCAGGGTGGTGCGATAGGCGCGCAGCAGGAAGGCGGCCTCGATCAGGTCGCCGCGCGCCTGCTTGATCGCGAGCGCCGCGAGGCCGCGGTCGTAGCAGGCGCCCTCCGCCATGACCCGGTCGACCGCGAGGCCAAGCTGCTCCTCCACCTGATCGACGCCGAGTTCCGGCACCGCGGGCTCGCCGCGCCGCGCCTCGGCGAGCCAGGCATGCGCCGCCTCGATCGCGCGCTCGCCGCCCTTGACTGCCACATAGGCCATGATGCGTGCCTCCGGGTCCGGGCGCTCAGCCTGGGATGAGGGTGGTGCTGCGCGGCAGGGCCGCGAGGCGGTCGCCGGCGCAGAGGAAGAGATCGACGCCCTGCGGGATGCGGGCATGGTTGGCGGCCCATTCGGCGGCGAAGCCGGGCGGCGAGCCCTCGACCCGCAGCCGGTGCTCGCGCTCGATGCCCGGGCCGCTGAGGCGCCAGCCATCGCCCTCGGCCAGCGAGGCGACCTGCAGGATCAGCGTCGCCGAGCGGTGCGGCTCCTCCTCGCTGCCGGCGGCGAGCCGGGCAAGCGGCGGCGGCGCGCCGGTCGCCAGCAGGAAGGCCGCCTCGCCCGGCATGGCGGCGATCGGGCAGCCGGCATGGAAGCGTAGCCAAGCCTCGGCCGCCGGCCCGGCATCGAGCCAGACGGGAGTCCCGGCATCGGCAAGGGTCAGCAGCAGCGCCGCCGCCGCGCCGCCGAGCGGGGGCGGGGCCTCGGGCGGCGCGGCGACCCGCTGGACGCGGCCCGGCCGCGCCATCGCCTCCAGCGCCGCCCGGAAGCAGCACTGGGCATCGAGCACCGGATCGGCGAAGCCGGCGGCGAGGGGCATGCGCATCGGCCGGGTCATCGCATCGTCGCCATGGTGAAGAACTGCACCCTTGTTGCCGCCGCCCGCGCCGCCTGCCGCGCCGCGCGCGCCGCCTGGGCCTCGGCCAGCGGCTCGATCACCGCCGCGAGCAAGGCGGGGCGCCGGGCCGGGTCCTGCAGCAGGGCGTCCAGCACCGCGGCGAGCTCGGCCTGCCGGCGGTCCCGGCCGGCGACATAGGCATGGCCGGTCGCGCCGTCGGGCAGGGTGACGCTGCAGCGCGTCACGGTCATCTCGCCGAGATTGAAGGGCTGGCCGTCGCCGCCCTGGCGGCCGCGCAGCATGACGAGGCCGGTCTCCGGCGCGCGCAGGCGCCGATGCGCCGGCAGCGGCGGCAGCCCGTCCAGCCGCGCCGCGATCTCGGCCGCGCTGGCCCGCGCCAGCACCCCCATCCAGCGGCGGCGGGCCGGATCCCCGGCCAGCCCCTGCTGCCCGTCCCCGCCGGGACCGGTTCCTGTGGCTTCGCTCATGCGGCCTTCCTAAAGGTCTAGACATCTGGTTGTCTAGCCGGATAACTAGGCCCAGATGTGCCCTGTCGGAGTGCCGGCGTGGTTGAAGTTTCGATGACAGATGCCGCCGCCTCCGGCGCCGAGGCGACCCTGGCCCGCGGCCGCGGCGTCGCGCTGTGGCGGCAGATCGTCGCCAGCCTGGAGCGGGACATCACCGGCGGCAGGCTGGTTCCGGGCAGCCGGCTGCCGACCGAGGCCGAGCTCACCCAGCGCTTCGCGGTGAACCGCCACACGGTGCGGCGCGCCATGGAGGACCTCGAGGCGCGCGGCCTGGTGCGGATCGAGCAGGGCCGTGGCAGCTTCGTCGCCGAGGACGTGCTGGACTACCCGCTCGGTCCCCGCACCCGCTTCTCCGAGACCATCCGGCGGCAGAACCGCGAGCCACAGGGCCGCATCCTCCGCCTCGAGGAGATCGACGCCGATGCGATCGTGGCCGAGGCGCTGCGGATCCGGCGCGGCAAGCCGGTGGTGATGGCCGAGCGGCAGGGCCTCGCCGATGGCCGGCCGGTGGTGGTCGGCCGGCACTATTTCTCCGTGGCCCGCTTCCCCGCCATGGCCGGGCTGCTCGCCGAGGACCCCTCGATCACCCGGGCGCTGGCCCGGCTCGGCGTGCCGGACTACCGCCGGCATTCGACGCGCATCACCGCCCGCATGCCGACCGCGGAGGAGGCGGCGCTGCTGGACCAGGCGCGCAGCCGGCCGGTGCTGGTCTCCGAGGCGCTGAACGTCGATGCGGCGGGCGAGCCGGTCGAGCTGAGCATCGCCTGTTACGCCGCGGGCCGCGTGCAGATCCTGGTGGAAAGCTGAGCATGGACCAGAGACCCTGGCAGATCACCGGCGGCACCGCGCTGCTGGAAGGGGCGTTGCGGCCGGCCGATATCGCCCTGGCGGCGGGCACCGTCGCCGCAACGCCATCGCCCGGCGCGCGCCGGATCGACGCGCGCGGCCTGCTGGTGCTGCCCGGCCTCGTCGACCTGCATGGCGACGCGCATGAGCGCGGGTTGCAGCCGCGCCCGGGCATCGGCTTCCCGGCGGCGATGGCGGTGCGGGACACGGCGGCGCAGCTTCTCGCCTCCGGCATCACCACGGCCTTCCTCGGCGTCACCCTCTCCTGGGAGCCGGGGCTGCGCTCGCTCGAGTCCTGGCGGGCGCTGATGGCGGCGCTGGAGGCGGCGCGGCCGGAGCTGGCCCTCGATCTCCGGGTGCATCTGCGCTTCGAGGCCGACAATCTCGATGCGCTGGACGATGCGCTGTCGGACATCGCCACGGGGCGAGTGCATCTGCTCGGCTTCAACGACCACACGCCGCCCATCCTGGCGCGCATGGACGACCCGAAGCAGGTGGCGAAATATGCCGGCCGCGCCGGGCTCTCGGCCGAGGATTTCCGCGCGCTGATCGGGCGCGTCGCCGCCCGGCGCGACGCGGTGCCGGAGGCGCGGGCGCGCCTCGCCGCCGCGGCGGCGAAGGCCGGGCTGCCGATGCTGAGCCATGACGATGCGACGCTCGCCGACCGCGCGCTCTAGCGCGCGCTTGGCGCCCGGATCTGCGAATTTCCCATGGCCGAGGCGGTGGCCGACGATGCGCGGGCGCATGGCGAGGCGGTGGTGATGGGCGCGCCGAACGTGGTGCGCGGCGGCAGCCATCTCGGCTGGGCGAGCGCGGCGCCGCTCGCCGAGCGCGGCCTCGTCACCGTGCTGGCGAGCGACTACCACTGGCCGGCGCTGCTCGCCGCCCCCTTCGCCATGGTCCGGCGCGGCCGGATGGACCTGCCGGCGGCCTGGGCGTTGGTCTCGGGCAATCCGGCCGCGGCGGCCGGCCTCGCAGATCGCGGCGCGCTGCGGCCGGGGCTGCGCGGCGACGTGGTGCTGGTCGACCCGGCCGGGCCGGAGGCGGTGGCGGTGTTCTGCGCCGGGCGGCTGGCGCATCTGACCGCCGCCGGGGCGGCGCGGCTCGGATAGCGTGGATCGCGGCCGGCTACTCGGCCGCCAGCCGCTCCGCCGCCGCCGGACGCACCCAGACCGCGGTGTCGTGGAATACGGCGCCGCCCTTCGGCGGGCCGGCATCGTCGCTGGTCAGCAGGTTGATGCCCATGCCGCCGGCGAAATCGCCGTTCGGCCAGACGCTCTCGACGATGACGACGCCCTCCTGCTGTCCCTCGGCGAGCTTCGCGGTCACCACCACCTCGCCCTGGGCATTGCCGAGCCGCACCGCGCCGCCCTCGGCGACGCCGAGCGCCTCGGCGTCGCGCGGATGCAGCAGCGCGGTCGGCCGCTGCTCGCGCCGCCGGGCGCCGGGCGTCTCGGTGAAGGTGGTGTTGAGGAATTGCCGCGCCGGCGCCGTCACCAGACGGAAGGGGCGCTCGGCATCGGCGCCGTCGATCGCCTCCATCTGGTCCGGCAGGGCCGGCATGCCCGCATGGTCGGCGCCGATCGCCGCCCAGTCCGGGGCGAAGCGGAACCGCCCGTCGGGATGGCCGAAGCCCCGCTCGTAATGCGCCGCGGCGAAATCGGGCGCGGCATCCACCCAGCGCGCCGCCGCGACCTCCTCCCAGCCCGGCCAGCCGGAGGCGCGCAGCGTCGCATCGGCGATCTCGCGCGCCGTCATGCGGAAGCCCGGATGCTCGGCGCCGAGGCGGGAGGCGAGGCCCTGCAGCACCTCGTGGTTGGACCGGCACTCGCCCGGCGGCTCGACGATCTTCGGGCCGAGCTGGATATGGGTGTGGCCGCCCGACTGGTAGAGGTCGTCATGCTCGACGAACATCGTCGCCGGCAGGACGATGTCGGCGAGCTTCGCGGTGTCAGTCAGGAATTGCTCGTGCACGCAGGTGAAGAGGTCCTCGCGCAGGAAGCCGCGCCGCACCTTGCCGCTGGCCGGCGCCACCACGGCGGGGTTGGTGTTCTGGATCAGCAGCGCCGTCACCGGCGGGCCCTCGCCGAGGTCGCGGCGGTCGCCGGTCAGCACCGCGCCGATGCGGCTCTGGTCGAGCAGGCGGATGCCGGGGTCGCGCGCGTCCAGCCCCTCGATCAGGGTCTTGTCCCAGTGATAGATGGCGCGGTTGCTCCAGAAGGCGCCGCCGCCGAGGTGGCGCCACTTGCCGGTCACGGTCGGCAGGCAGGTGACGGCATGCAGCGCCGCGGCGCCGTTGCGGCTGCGCGAGAAGCCGTAGCCGCAGCGGATATAGGCGCGGTCGGTGGTGTTGTAGAGCCGGGCGAATGCCTCGATCTCGGCAATGGAGAGGCCCGTGACGGCGCTCGCCCAGGCGGGCCCGCGGGCGGCGAGATGCGCCTCCAGCCCGGCCGGCGCGTCGGAGCGGCGGGCGATGTAGTCGCGGTCGGCATGGCCGTCGCGGAAGGCGATGTGCATCACCGCGCAAGCCAGCGCCGCATCCGTCCCCGGCCGCAGCGCCAGGTGCAGGTCGGCCGCGGCGGCGGTGCCGGTGCGGTAGGGGTCGATGACGACGAGCCTGGCGCCACGCTGCTTCCGGGCGCGGCTGACATGCGTCATCACGTTCACCTGGGTCGCCACCGGGTTGCCGCCCCAGATGACGATGAGGTCGGACTCCGCCATCTCGCGCGGATCGGGACCGCCGAAATGCCCGACGCCCGCCTGCCAGCCGCTCTCGCAGAGCGCGGTGCAGATGGTGTTCTTCTGCCCGGAATAGCGCATGACATGGCGCAGCCGGTGGATGCCGTCGCGCTGCACCAGGCCCATGGTGCCAGCGTAGTAATAGGGCCAGACCGTCTCGCTGCCATATCGGGCGGTGCGCTCGGCGAAGGCCTCGGCGGTGCGGTCGAGCGCCTCGGCCCAGCCGATCTCGCGGAACT
The DNA here is from genome assembly GCF_013112485.1 of Roseicella sp. DB1501. Classification (GTDB taxonomy): domain Bacteria; phylum Pseudomonadota; class Alphaproteobacteria; order Acetobacterales; family Acetobacteraceae; genus Paracraurococcus. Next base: position 180,231 of record NZ_JABFHG010000005.1, on the reverse strand, counting down.
GGCCGCTGCCCTTCGGGCCGGTGCGCAGCAGCGGGCGCAGCAGGCGGTCCGGGTGGTGCACCCGCTCGGCATAGCGCGAGACCTTGGCGCAGATGACGCCCGCCGTGTAGCTGTTGGCCGCCGCGCCGCGGACCGCGCCGATGCCGCGCCCGACCCCCTCGGCGTCGCGCGTCACCTCGATCTCGAGGGCGCAGGTCGAGGGGCAGTCATGCGGACAGGTGCTGCCCTGGAAATCGCCGCGCGCCGCGCTCTCCGTCATCGTCCACCGCCCCGTGCCGAACCGAGGCGGCCAGGATAGGCGAGGGGCGCCGCGCTCGCTACGGCCCTGCCGGCCCGCTCCAGCGCATCCGCTGCAGGTCGAGGGCGCAGAGGCCGGTGATGCCCCAGGCCTTGGCATAGGCGGCGACGGCGGCGGGATAGGCCGGGTCGCTCGGGATGCCGGCCGGCCAGTGCGGCGGGTTGAAGGTGGAGATGCCGTTCACCGTCGGGATGTGCCGGACGGCGGCGACGATCATCGCCTCCGAATTATGGTTGTAGGGGTCGGTCACCGCCTCGCCGAAGCGGCTCTCCTGCCGGGCGGCGGAGACCCAGAAGGCGCGGCAGCCGGCGGGCGGCGGCGGCACCGCGGCGAGGCGGCCGGCCTCCAGCGTCCGGTCGAGGAAGAGCGGCGCATAGGAATTCGCCTGCTCGAGCAGCAGCAGCGCGACCAGCGCCAGCCGCGGCAGCACCGGCCAGCGGCGGGAGGAGAGGAAGGCGACGGCCAGCAGCACCACCGCGAGGGTGATGAAGATCTGGTAGCGCGCCACCACCCGCGGCACCTTCGCGCCCGGCACCGCGGCATAGACCAGCGACCAGGCGGTGACGCCGCCGACCTGCACCGTCAGCAGCCAGGTTACGAGGCTCGCCAGGCCGAGCGCGCGCCAAAGGGCGAGCCGCCCCGGCGGCAGGGCCGGGCCGCGGGCGAGCCAAGCGAGTGAGGCGAGGTAGAGCAGCAGCAGCAGCGGCGGCAGCCCGGTCATCCGCTCGCTCCAGGCCGGGAAGCCCGGGCGGAGGGCCTCGTTCAGCGCCTGGACGAGCCAGCCCCAGAGCAGGTTGTCCGGCCCGACATTGATGACGTCGATCGGCTCCGGCGCGTTGCGCACCACATCCGCCCAGGGATGCATGCCGGTCTCGGCCGCCTTGGGCAGGTAGAGGGCGAGGAAGGGCAGGTTCACCAGGACCGCGAGGCCGAGCAACCCGGCAAGGGGCAGCGCCTGCGCCTGCACCGCGCGGAAGAGGTCGCGGCGCTGCGCCGGGCCGGCGACGAGCAGCCAGGCCGGCAGCAGCGCCAGGCCGAGGAAGGCGCTGTACCAGGCCATGTAGAAGCCGGTCAGCAGGCAGGCGGCGAAGAACAGGCAGAAGCCCGCGCCCCAGCCGAGCAGGGCGGCGCGCCGCCCGGCGAGCAGCGCCGCGAGGCCGCGCTCGGCGAGCAGGCCGAGCACCGGCACGAAGGAGACGCTGAAGAGCTGGACGTGGCTGCCGCGGATGAAGAGGTTGTTGCTGACGGTGAAGAGTGCCGCACCGAGCAGCGCCCAGCCGAAGCCGAGGCCGAGGCGCCGCGTCAGCGCCAGGCTGGCGGCGAAGCCGATGGCGCGGATGGTGACGTTGACCAGCTCGCCCGAGAGGAAGGGATCGGCGCCGAGGCTGCGGAAGACCGCATGGATCAGGCCGAAGAGCAGATAGCCGTCATTGTAGCCGAGCGTCGCCGGCACCGGGAAGAAATAGGCGGTGCGGTCCCAGGGCGCGAGGCCGCGCAGGACGTTGTACCAGTGCTCGATGATCGAGAGGGCGATCACGCCGTCATGGCGGTCGCCGAGCAACAGGGTGAAGCCGTTGCCGAGCTGGTAGCGGAAGAAGAAGGCGAGGCAGAGCGCGCCGCAAAGCATCGCGGCCAGCAGCCGCGCCATGGCTCGGTCGCCCCTCACGCCCGGCTCCCGTCCCGTCCGGTCCCGGATGCAGGACAACGCCGCGTCGCGGCGGCGCGATGGCGGATATGGGGAGGGAAGATGGCTCCGGCGGTTGGATTCGAACCAACGACCAACGGATTAACAGTCCGCTGCGCTACCGCTGCGCCACGCCGGATCAGCCAAGGGAGCGGCCGTATAGCACTCATGCCGCGCCCTGTAAGCCCCCTGAAGCCGTTTTCATCCTGCCCGACCGGGCAGGATCCGCCTGGAGGTCCGGGGCGGAATTGAACCGCCGTAGCAGGTTTTGCAGACCTGTGCCTGACCACTCGGCCACCGGACCGCCGGGACGGAGAAACCGCTCCGGGCGCGGGCCCTCTTTGGCGCCGCGATCGGCCAAGGTCAAGCAGGGGCGGCAGAAGGACGCTTGGCGAGGCCGCGCCGCGGCCCCTATAAACCCGCGGCCTCATGTAAGGTAACGGCTTCATGGACTTTGCCGACGCGCGCAAACGCATGGTGGATGGGCAGCTGCGGCCGAACAAGGTGACCGATCCGCGCGTGCTCGACGCGATGCGGGAGCTGCCGCGGGAGAGCTTCGTGCCGGCCGATCTGCGCATGCGCGCCTATGCCGACGAGGACGTGCCGCTGCCCGGCGGCCGCGCGCTGATCGAGCCCATGGTGATCGCCCGTCTCGTCCAGCTCGCCGCGGTGCGGCCGGCCGACCGGGCGCTCGTTCTCTGCGCCGGCACCGGCTATGGTGCGGCGGTGCTGGCGCGCTGCGGCGCGCAGGTGACGGCGGTCGAGTCGGATGCGCAGCTCGCCGGCCTCGCGGCCTCGGCGCTTGCCGCCTGCCTGCCGGCGGGGGCGGTGCGCTACGAACCCGGCAAGCCGGTCGAGGGGCATCCGGCGGGCGCACCCTATGACGTCATCCTGATCGAGGGCGAGATCCCCGAGGTGCCGCCGGCGATCGCTGCGCAACTCGCGGAGGGCGGCCGGCTGGTGACCGTGCTCGGCGGCGGCCGTCGCAGCGGCGTCGCCGTGCTCGCCCGCAAGCTCGGCGGCGCGGTGAGCGTGACCCCGGCCTTCGATTGTGCAACCATCGCTCTGGCGGAATTCGCGCCGGCGCCCGGCTTCGTCTTCTGACGGGCTTCGTCACCTGACGCATGCCCCCGCAGGCGCGGGGGCGAGCGGGCCGAGGAAGGAGAGCTGGCCGCGGCCCGGCGGGCGGGCCCGTTGCGGCCGCCAGCGGGCCGCCTTGCAACGGGTTGTTGCAAAGCTTGCCGCACTTGCTCCATCCGTGCATTGCGGTATGGCGGTCGGGCACGGCCCGTCCAGGCGCAGGCTTCGGGGCCCCGCCTGGATGGCCCGTTGGGACGGAAGGACATGGCTACGATGAGAGTGAATCGCCCCGCCCTGGCGCTGGCCACCGCGCTCCTGGCGCCGGCAGGTCTGCCCCTCGGCGTCCCCGGGGCCGCGGCGCAGACGCTGCCGGAGGCGATGGCGCAATCCTACGCCAACAACCCCTCCCTCCTCGCGGCGCGGGCGCAGCTTCGGTCGGTGGACGAGAACGTGCCGCAGGCCCTGGCCGGCTGGCGGCCGAGCGTCAGCGTGGCGGTCACCGGCGGTTATGTCGATGGCCGGGCGCGGTCGCTGGCGGCCTTCCAGGACCCCGACAATCCCTTCGGCACGATCCGGCGCGGCACGACCACGCATGTCGACCGGCAGCTCTTCACCAGCCAGGTCACCGTCACCCAGCCGATCTTCCGCGGCGGCCGCACCGTCGCCAGCACGCGGCGGGCGGAGAACCAGGTGCTCGGCCAGCGCGCCCGGCTGCTCGCGCAGGAGCAGCAGGTGATGTCGGACACGGTGAACGCGTTCGTGGCGGTGATCCGCGACCAGGAATTGCTGCGGCTCAACATCAACAACGAGCAGGTGCTGACCGAGCAGCTGCGCGCGACGAATGAGCGCTTCCGCGTCGGCGAGATCACCCGCACCGACGTCGCCCAGGCGGAGAGCCGCCTCGCCGCCGCCCGTGCCAGCCGCTCCGGCGCGGAGGGGAGCCTGCAGATCAGCCGCGCCAGCTATCAGCGCACCGTCGGCTCGGTCCCGGCGCGGCTGGTGGCGCCGCAGCCGCTGCGTCCGCCGGTGATGAGCGCCCAGGAGGCGGGCGACGCCGCCGCCAACAACAACCCGGCGGTGGTGGCGCTGCTGTTCGACGAGGCGGCGGCGCGGGATGCGGTCTCGGTCCAGGTGTCGAACCTGATGCCGCAGGTCTCGGTGCAGGGCTCCGCCTTCCGCCAGGACAACTCGCTCGGCACGCATACCCGGACGACCGGCGCCCAGGTCGTCGCCCAGCTTACCGTGCCGATCTACCAGGGCGGCTCGGAATACTCGGCCGTCCGGCAGGCCCGGCAGGCGGCGCAGCAGGCGCGCCAGCAGGTCGAGGACCAGCGCCGCAGCGTGACCCAGGCGGCGACCCAGGCCTGGGAGCAACTTGTCAGCTCCCGGGCGCAGGTCGATTCGCAGCGCGCCGCCATCCGCGCCTCGGAAATCGCCCTCGACGGCGTGCAGCGCGAGGCCATCGTCGGCAGCCGCACCACGCTCGAGGTGCTGAATGCCGAGCAGGAGCTGCTGCAGAACCGGACCAACCTCGTCCAGGCCCTGGCGACGGTGGTGGCGCAATCCTACACCCTGGCCGGCACGGTCGGGCGGCTGACCGCGCAGGACCTCGGATTGCAGGTCGACCCCTACGATATGCGCGCGTATTATAACGCCGTGCGCAACCGTTGGTTTGGGCTCGGGGATTACTCGGGCGTAGCGGAGACTCGCTGATGGCGGATGAGCGGGCCGGACCTGCCGCGGCGCCTCCCTCGGGGGGGGCCGGGGAGCCCAGCATGGAGGACATCCTCGCCTCGATCCGGCGGATCCTGAGCGACGATGTGGTTCCGCCCGCGCCAGGCGCCCTTGCCGAGCCCGCCCTTGCCGAGCCTGTCCTGGGCAGCGTCCCGGATGTCGGGGCCGACCCGGCCGACGAGCCGCTCGACCTCACCGAGGACATGCTCGTGGCCCCCGCCGCGCCGTCCCCGGCCGACCCGCCTGCCGGCGCGCGCGCCGCGCCACCGCCAGCACCACCTCCGACGCCACCCGCCATGGCCAGGCCGGCACAGGTCGCCGCGGCTCCCAAGCCCGCGCCCCGGCTGCCGGACCCTGCCGTGCCGGAAGAATCCCCAACCGCGGAGCGGCCTGCATCGGCCCCCGCCGCGGAGCGGCCTGCACCCTCAGCCGCCGCGGAGCGGCCTGCATCCTCGACCGCCGCGCAACGGCCTGGCTCGGTGCCAGCCGCGCTGGCAGCGGGCGCCTCGGACCCGAGCCTCTTGGCGCCGGCCGCTGCCGCCGCGGCCGCCGCCTCGGTTGGCGCCCTGCTGCGGGCCGTGGCCAGCGACCGCTCCAGCCCGGTCAGCCGCGGCGGGCCGAGCATCGAGGATGTGGTGCGGGAGGAGATCCGCCCGTTGCTGAAGGATTGGCTCGACCGGCACCTGCCGCCGATGGTCGAGCGGCTGGTCCGCGCCGAGATCGAGCGGGTGGTGGGCCAAGCGCTGTCCTGAGCGCTGCCGGAGCGAATCCACCGGGCGCCGCGGCTCGTGCCGCGCAGCCAGGGGGCGCGGAGCAAACCGCCCGGCGCCCAGGGGCAGCGATGGGGGCCGTTGATGTGTCAACATCGACGGCCGTTGGTATGCCCCCTTGACGGGGGCCGGGGCGCGGAACACGGATGCGCCCATGCTGGACAAGACCCTGACCCCGGGCAGCTTCGAGACCCGCCTCTACGAGGGCTGGGAGCGCTCGGGCGCCTTCGCCTGCGACCCGACGAGCAGCGCCGCCCCCTTCACCATCATGATCCCGCCGCCCAATGTCACGGGCAGCCTGCATATGGGTCATGCGCTGACCTTCACCATCCAGGACGCGCTGATCCGCTGGCGCCGGATGCAGGGCCGCGACGCGCTCTGGCAGCCGGGGACGGACCATGCCGGCATCGCCACCCAGATGGTGGTGGAGCGGCTGCTGGCCAGCGAGGGCAACCAGGACCGCCGCAGCCTGGGCCGTGAGGGGTTCGTCGAGCGGGTCTGGCAGTGGAAGGCGGAGAGCGGCGGCACCATCACCCGCCAGCTCCGCCGGCTCGGCGCCAGCCTCGACTGGCCGCGCGAGCGCTTCACCATGGATGCGGGCCTCTCGGCCGCGGTGCGGGAGGTCTTCGTCACCCTGCACCGACAGGGGCTGATCTACCGCGACCGCCGCTTGGTGAACTGGGACCCGAAGCTGCAGACCGCGATCTCCGACCTCGAGGTCGAGAGCCGGGAGATGAAGGGGAGTCTCTGGTATCTGCGCTACCCGGTGGAGGGCGCGCCGGGCGAGGTCATCACCGTCGCGACCACCCGGCCGGAGACCATGCTCGGCGACACCGCCGTCGCGGTGCACCCGGAGGATCCGCGCTTCGCCCGTCTCATTGGCCGGCGGGTGATCCTGCCGCTGGTCGGCCGCGCCATCCCGGTGGTCGCCGACAGCTATTCCGACCCGGAGAAGGGCACCGGCGCGGTGAAGATCACGCCGGCGCACGACTTCAACGATTTCGAGGTCGGCCGGCGCCACGACCTGCCGATGCCGAGCGTGCTGGATGCCGAGGCGCGTATCTGCCTCGACGAGATCGCCGGCGATCTGCGCGAGGTCGAGGGCGTGGCCGAGCCGGACTTCGTCCGCTCCCTCGCCGGTCAGGACCGCTTCGCCGCGCGGAAGGCCATCGTCGCCAGGCTCGAAGAGCTTGGGCTCCTGGAAAGGATCGAGCCGCACACCAACCAGGTGCCGCATGGCGACCGCGGCGGCGTGCCGATCGAGCCGCGTCTCACCTGGCAGTGGTATTGCGACGCCGCGACCCTGGCGAAGCCCTGCGTCGCGGCGGTCGAGGATGGCCGCATGCGCTTCGTGCCGAAGCAGTGGGAGAACACCTTCTTCGCCTGGATGCGCGACATCCAGCCCTGGTGCGTCTCCCGCCAGCTCTGGTGGGGGCACCAGATCCCGGCCTGGTACGCGCCGGATGGCAGCATCTTCGTCGAGAGGACCGAGGAGGAGGCGAGGGCCGCGGCACGGGCGAAATTCGGCGCCGAGGTGGCGCTGACCCGCGACCCGGACGTGCTCGACACCTGGTTCTCCTCCGCTCTCTGGCCCTTCAGCACCCTCGGCTGGCCGGAGAAGACCGCGGAGGTCGCGCGCTACTATCCCGGCGACGTGCTGGTCACGGGCTTCGACATCATCTTCTTCTGGGTCGCCCGGATGATGATGATGGGCATGCATTTCATGGGGGATGTGCCCTTCCGCGACATCTACATCCACGGCCTGGTCCGCGACGAGAAGGGCCAGAAGATGTCGAAGTCGAAGGGGAACGTCATGGATCCCCTGGAGCTGATCGACGCCTATGGCGCCGATGCGCTCCGCTTCACCATCTGCGCGCTCACCGGCCCCGGCCGCGACGTGAAGCTCGGCCGCAAGCGGGTCGAGGACTATCGCGGCTTCGTCACCAAGCTGTGGAACGCGGCCCGCTTCCTCGAGATGAACGGCGTGCGGCCGGAGCCCGGCTTCGACACGGCGGCGGCGCGGGGGCCGCTGGCGCGCTGGATCCTCGATGCCGCCAACCGCGCGGTGGCGGAGGCGACGGCGGCGCTCGAGGCCTATCGCTTCGACGAGTATGCCGGCGCCTGCTACCGCTTCGTCTGGAACAGCTTCTGCGACTGGTTCATCGAATTCGCCAAGCCGGTGCTGAACGGCCCGGATGGCGCCGAGAAGGACGAGATCCGCGGCGCGGCGCAGCATGTGCTCGGCACGGTGCTGCGGCTGCTGCATCCGGCCATCCCCTTCGTCACCGAGGAGCTCTGGGACCGCTTCGGCTACGGGCCGGAGTGCAGCCTGATCCGCGCCGCCTGGCCGGTGCCGGTCGCGGTCGAGGGAGCCGAGGCGGCGCGCGAGGAGCTGGACTGGGTGGTGCGGCTGGTCGGCGAGGTGCGCGCCGTGCGCTCCGAGGTGAACGTCCCGCCCTCCGTCACCACGCCGCTGCTGCTGCGCGATGCGGCGCCGGAGAGCCTGGCGCGCATCGAGCGCTGGAGCGAGGCGATCCGCCGCCTCGGTCGCGTGACCGAGGTGACGCCGCTCACCGGCGAGCCGCCCAAGGGTGTGGCGCAGGTGGTGGTGGGTGAGGCGACGGTGATGCTGCCGCTTGCCGGCGTCATCGACTTCGCCGCCGAGCGCGCCCGCCTGGCGAAGGAGCGCGGCAAGGCCGAGGGCGAGGCGCGCAAGGTCGAGGCGAAGCTCGGCAATGCCGATTTCATCGCTCGCGCCCCCGAGGAGGTGGTGGAGGAGAACCGCGAGCGGCTGCAGGCGGCGCGGGCCGAGATGGCGCGGCTCGACGCGGCGCTGGCGCGGATCGCCGGATAGGGCGCACGCCCTCCCGCGATCCGCGCTATCCCGCCGCCGCGCCGCTGAGCTTCACCAGCTCGCGCATCCGCGGCTCCTGCGCCCGGACATAGGTGGCGAACTCCTCCGGCCCCACCCGCCAGGGGGAGGCGCCGTTCTCGGTATAGACCTTCACCAGCGTCGGGTTGGCGAGGGCCTTCAGCGACAGCTCCGCGATGCGCTGCACCTGGGCCGGCGGCAGGCCGGCCGGGGCGATCAGCCCGTTCCAGCTCGACAGATCGAAGCCGGGCAGGAATTCGGCCAGGGTCGGCAGATCGGGCAGCATCGGGCTGCGCTCCAGGCTGGCGACGGCCAGCGCCCGCACCTTGCCGTCGCGCACCGCGCCGATCGGGCCGGCGATGTTGTCGACCAGCACCTGCACCTGCCCGGCCATCAGGTCGATCAGGGCCGGGGCGCCGCCGCGATACTGCACGAAGGGCATCTCGGTGCCGGTGCGCGTCTTGAACAGCTCGGCCGTCAGGTGCGGCGTCGTGCCGGCGCCGCCGGTCGCGTAGTTGTAGCGGCCGGGATTGGCCTTCAGCAGCGCGATCAACTCCGGCACGCTGCGCGCCGGGACCGCGTTGTTGATGATGAGGATGTTGGACTGGCGATAGAGGCCGGAGATGAAGCTGTAGTCCCGCGCCGGGTCGTAGGGCAGGTTGGGGAAGAGCGAGGGCGCGATGGCGAGGTTGGCGACGCCGCCCAGCCCGACCGTATAGCCATCGGCGCGAGATTTCGCGATGGCGTCGCTGCCGACGGTGCCGCCGGCGCCGGTGCGGTTCTCGACCACGAATTGCTGGCCGGTCAGCTCGGTCATCGCCTGGCACCAGGCGCGCGAGAGGATGTCGTTGGCGCCGCCCGGGGCGTAGAGGTTGATGTAGCGCACCACCTGGCTGGGCCAGTCGGTGCCCTGGCCGCGGGCAAGGCGCGGCGCGGCGAGGGCCGGCGCGCCCAAAGCGAGGGCGAGCGCGCGGCGGCGGGTCGTTACGGGCGGCGTCATGGCGTCTCCTCCGGGCGGCTCTGCGGCCGTTCGCGGAGCAGTCTGCGGCGCCAGCGGGCCGGCAGGCCAGTGGAAACGGCTGGCCGGCCGCTGCCCCAGGTCGCTCAGCGGCCGCGCCGCGATCCCTGCGCCGCCGCCGGCGCCTGCTGCCGCTCGTAATAGAAGGTGCCGCAGAGCTCGCCCTCATCGGCGGATTTCGGGATCGCCTGGCTGGAGAAGGCGGCGAAGGCGCGGCCCGTCGCCGGGGCCCGCTCGCCGATCGGCCGCGGCGTCCAGACGGCGATGAGGCGCACCGGCCGGCCGTTGCCGCAGAGCCGGCTGCCGCGCAGCAGCACCGGATTGCCCGGCACCGTCACCTTGTAGAAGGTCGCGCTGACGCGCTGGCCGTCCACCATGAAGTCGGCGGCCTCGCCGGCCGGCTCGAGGGCCAGGGAGGCGCGGCTGCCGAAGGTGATCCGCTCGGGCGTGAAGCTGACCTGGCCGGTGATCGCCCGGGCGGTGGTGCTGTCCGGCTCCCAGCGCTCCGGCTCGGGCGGCGGCTGCGGCAGCGGCGCCGTGTCCGGATTGGTCAGGCTGTCCGGCAGGGCGAGCCTGTCCGGAAGGGTGAGCTGGGCCCCGGCGGGGCCGGCCACGAGCAGCGCGATGCCGAGCGTCGCCACCAGTCTCGCCTGCATGCCTCGATCTCCTGTCTGGATTCTCTCGCCGCCATCCTATCGCGGATCGGGGCCGGATCGGGATGCATTCGTTGCGGCCTCGCGCCGTGGCCGCGGCTTGGTGCCTGGCCGCCACGGGACGCCTTGCGCCCGGCCGGCAGGAAGGGAAGATGGCGGAACGCCTTACCCCAGGGAAACGCCCGATGACCAAGTGGGACAAGTCCAGGCTGCCGAGCCGCCACACCACCGTGGGGCCCGACCGCGCGCCGCATCGCAGCTACTACTACGCCATGGGCCTGACCGAGGCGGAGATCGAGCAGCCCTTCGTCGGCGTCGCCACCTGCTGGAACGAGGCGGCCCCCTGCAACATCGACCTCGCGCGCCAGGCGCAGAGCGTGAAGGTCGGGGTGAAGGAGGCGGGCGGCACGCCGCGCGAATTCACCACCATCACGGTGACGGATGGCATCGCCATGGGGCATCAAGGGATGAAGTCCTCGCTCGCCTCGCGCGAAGCCATCGCCGATACGGTCGAGCTGACCATGCGCGGCCACTGCTACGATGCCATGGTCTGCCTCGCGGGCTGCGACAAGTCGCTGCCGGGGATGATGATGGCGATGCTGCGCCTCAACGTCCCGAGCGTCTTCATGTATGGCGGCTCCATCCTGCCCGGGAAGTACCAGGGGCGCGACGTCACCGTGGTCGACGTGTTCGAGGCGGTCGGCCAGCATGCCGCGGGCAACATGTCGGATGCCGAGCTGCACGCCCTGGAATGCGTCGCCTGCCCCTCCAGCGGCTCCTGCGGCGGCCAGTTCACCGCCAACACCATGGCGACGGTGAGCGAGGCGATCGGCCTGGCCCTGCCGGGCTCCGCCGGCACGCCCGCGCCCTATGAGGAGCGCGACCGCTGGGCGCTCGAATCCGGCAAGGCGGTGATGGACTTGGTGCGGCGCAACCTGCGCCCGCGCGACATCGTCACCCGCAAGGCGCTGGAGAATGCCGCGGTGGTGGTGGGCGCCACCGGCGGCTCGACCAATGCCGGGCTGCACCTGCCCGCCATGGCGCATGAGGCGGGCATCGACTTCACGATGGATGATGTCGTGAACATCATGCGCCGCACGCCCTATATCGGCGACCTGAAGCCGGGCGGGAAATACGTCGCCTACGACGTCTACAAGATCGGCGGCATCCCGGTGATCATCAAGGCGCTGCTCGATGCCGGGCTGCTGCATGGCGACTGCATCACCGTCACCGGGAAGACGCTGGCCGAGAACCATGCGGATGTGGTCTTCCCGACCGACCAGGACGTGATCTATCCGGTGAGCAAGGCGCTGTCGCCGACCGGCGGCGTGGTCGGGCTGAAGGGCAACCTGGCGCCGGACGGCGCGATCGTGAAGATCGCCGGCATGAAGACGCTGCGCTTCGAAGGGCGGGCGCTCTGCTTCGACAGCGAGGAGGCAGCCTTCCAGGCGGTCGACCAGCGCGCCTACAAGGCGGGCGACGTCCTCATCATCCGCTATGAGGGTCCGAAGGGCGGGCCCGGCATGCGGGAGATGCTCTCGACCACCGCCGCGATCTACGGCCAGGGCATGGGCGAGCAGGTGGCGCTCATCACCGATGGGCGCTTCAGCGGCGCGACGCGCGGCTTCTGCATCGGCCATGTCGGGCCGGAGGCGGCGGTGGGCGGGCCCATCGCGCTGCTGCAGGATGGCGACCGCATCGTCATCGATGCCGAGAAGGGCACGATCGACATGCTGGTGGAAGAGGCGGAGATCGCCCGCCGCCGCGCCGCCTGGCAGCCGCGGCGGACGGATTACAATGCCGGTGCCCTCTGGAAATACGCGCAGCTCGTCGGGCCGGCGCATCTCGGCGCCGTGACGCATCCCGGCGCGAAGGCGGAGACGCATGTTTATGCCGATCAATAGGCCGGCGCATCGGGGCGGGCCGGTGACGCGGTTGTAAGCGGCGCCTTTCGGCGGCTGCCCGCGTTTCGCCGCAAGCGCGGTGTCTGATCGCGGGCAGGAGGAGTACCGCCGATGCGTCTCTTGCGATCGCTTCTGCTGATCCCGTTGCTTGCGGGGCTCGGCGGCTGCGCCGTCTATCCCGCCCCCTATTACGGGCGGCCCTATGCCGCGCCGCCGCCACCGCCCGCCTATTACGCCCGCCCCTATTACGGCTGGGGCCGGCCCTATGGCTGGGGCTATCGCCGCTGGTAGCGGCGGCGCCGCGCCGGCGGCAGCTGCCGGGCTAGAGCGTGATCGCTTGAGGCGGACTCACCGAAAAGCGTGCATCACGCGATCAAACAACGGCCTGGACCATGATCCGCGACCCTGTGCGAGCGGATCATGGTCCAGCGCATCTTCCGTTCGCCTGCGTTCACGGCAGATGCTTTAGCCTATTGTTTTCAGGGTATCTTCACCCGCTCGAGTGTTTCCGCTCGAACGGGATCTGCTCTAGCGGAGCTCGCACCAGACCGGGGCGTGGTCGCTCGGCTGCTCCTCGGCCCGCGCGGCGACATCGACGCCGCATTTGGTGAGCCGCTCGGCCAGTTCCGGGCTGAGCAGGATGTGGTCGATCCGCAGACCTCGATTGGATTCGAAGGCCGGGCCGTAATCCCAGTAGGTATAGGGCGCGTCCTGCGGATGCAGCGCCCGCAGCGCATCGGTCATGCCGGCATGCAGCAGGATGCGGAACCGGGCCCGGCTCTCCAGCCGCACCAGCGCATCGGTTGGCGGCAGGGCGCCCGGCGCCAGATCGGCCTCGGTCGGGCAGACATTGAAGTCGCCGAGCAGGGCGAGGGGCTGGAAGGCGTCGAGCCGCGCCTGCGCCCAGTCGGAGAGACGCTCCATCCAGCGCAGCTTGTAGGCGAAGCCCTCGGCACCGCCGGAATTGCCGTTGGGCAGATAGAGGCCGGCGATCTCCATCGCCTCCGTGCGCACCGCGATGAAGCGTGCCTGGGCATCGCCGTCATCGCCCGGCAAGGCCTCCGCCGTCACCTCGAAGGGAATGCGGCCGAGCACCGCGACGCCGTTGCGCCCGCCCGTCTGGCCAACGGCGTGCAGCCTGTAACCCTCCGCCGCCAGGGCCGCCGGAACCTCCTCCGTGCGGCATTTCAGCTCCTGCAGGAAGACAAGGTCCGGGCTGTGCCGGGCCAGGAAGCGCTGCAGGTGCGGGACGCGCCGGCGGATGGAGTTGACGTTGAAGGTAGCGAGGCGGGTCATGCGCCCAGCATCGCCGCTGCCGCCCCGTTTGATAAGCCGTCAGGCGACGGCGAAGCTCACCCCGCAGCCGCAGCCGGAGACCGCCTGCGGATTCCGGATGGTGAAATGGGCGCCGATCAGCGCCTCGTTCCAGTCGAGTTCGGCTCCGGCCAGCAGGTCGAGCGAGACCGGATCGACGAAGACGCGGGTCTCGCCGGCCGCGACGACGAGATCGTCCGGCGCCGCCTGGTCCTCCAGGGCGAAGCCATACTGGAAGCCGGAGCAGCCGCCGGCGCTGACAGAGACGCGGAGCCCGGCCGCCGGGCGGCCCTCGCGGCGGGCGATCTCCGCCACCTGGGCGGCCGCGCGGGGCGTCACGCGGAAGGAGGGCAGGTCGGAACCATCGGGCATCGATCTCTCCTGGCGGCCCCGCTACGCCGGGCCGCCGTCATCTTTGCCCGTGAAGATAGGGGGCAGGGCACCGGAATTCCAACCGGCGGCGCTGTTGCGGGCCCCTGGCCGGCCTGTTAGGCAACCGGCATGACGCACGAGGCCCGCGCCGAGCCGACTGTCCAGCCCCTCGGCGAGCCGCTCGCCCCTTGGGCCGTCCGGCCCGAGACCTCCCGCGGCCGGCTGCATGCGGAGCCGGCCGGCGACCCGCGCTCGCCCTTCCAGCGGGACCGCGACCGCATCATCCATACCGGCGCCTTCCGCCGGCTGCAGTACAAGACCCAGGTCTTCGTCTTCCATGAAGGCGACTACTTCCGCACCCGCCTGACCCATTCCATCGAGGTGGCACAGATCGCCCGCGCCATCGCCCGCCGGCTGCGGCTGGACGAGGACTTGGCGGAGGCGCTGGCGCTGGCGCACGACCTCGGCCACCCGCCCTTCGGCCATGCCGGGGAGGAGGCGCTGGACGGCCAGATGCGCCCCTATGGCGGCTTCGACCACAATGCCCAGTCGCTCAAGGTCGTGACTCTGCTGGAGGCGCGCTACGCCGCCTTCGACGGACTGAACCTCTGCTGGGAGACGCTGGAGGGGCTGGCCAAGCACAACGGCCCGGTGCGGCGCCCGGCCACCTATGTCGCGGAATACGACGCTCGCCACCCGCTCGACCTCACCAGCCATGCCTCGGCCGAGGCGCAGGTCGCGGCGCTGGCCGACGACATCGCCTACAACAATCACGACCTGGATGACGGGATCCGCGCCCGCTTCTTCACCCTGGAGGAGGCGGCGGCCCTGCCGCTGATCGGCGATGCCTATCAGGAGGCGCGGGCCAACCACCCGACGGCGGCGCGCGAGCGCCTGACCACCGAGACGGTGCGCCGGGTCATCAACGCCATGGTGCAGGACGTGGTGCGCGAGACGGCGCGCCGCATCGCCGCGATCGCGCCGCGCAGCGCCGACGACATCCGCGCCGCGCCGGAGCCGGTCGTCGCCTTCTCGGCGCCGATGCAGGAGGCGAACCTGCTGATCCGGGATTTCCTGTTCCACCGCATGTACCGCCACTGGCGGGTGAACCGCGCCATGCAGAAGTCGAAGCGGGCCAGCCAGATGGTCTTCCAGCTCCTGCATGGCGGGCCCCAGATGCTGCCGGACGAGTGGCGCGAGAGGGCCGGCGAGCCGGGCTCGCCGCAGGCGGCGCGGGTGGTCTGCGACTACATCGCCGGCATGACCGACCGCTACGCGCTCGAGGAGCATCGCCGGCTGACCGATCCGAACATCCCGGGCTGACCGGGCGCGGGTCGCTGCCGGTCCGGCGCATCACCCCGCCACGACCTCCTCGCCGACCGCCGCGCGCAGCAGAGCGTCGAGCTCCTCCATGCGGAAGGGCTTGCGGAGCAGCGTCCGCACCGCCTCCGGCTTCCCGCCCGGCAGGCCGGCGGCATAACCGGTGATCATGATCACCGTGAGCCCTGACCGCCGCGCGCGGATCGCCAGCGCCAGCTCGGCGCCGGTCATCTGCGGCATGGCATAGTCGGTGACGACGACCTGCAGTTCGGGCCGCTGGTCGAGGACGATCAGCGCCTCGGCGCCGTCGCGGGCCTCCACAACCTCGTGCCCCATCTCCCGCAGGGCGGCGGCGGTCGCCAGCCGGGCCAGCGCATCGTCGTCCACCAGCAGGATCCGGGCGCCGGCCTGGCCGTCCGCAGCCTGGGCGGGCCCGGGCGGCGGCTCGGTCGCCTCGGGCATCGCCGGCGCCTGCGGCAGCCACAGGCTGACGCGCGTGCCCCGGCCGGGTCGGCTCTCGATGCGCATCGTGCCGCCCGACTGGGTGACGAAGCCATGCACCATGGAAAGGCCGAGTCCGGTGCCTTTGCCGACCGGCTTGGTGGTGTAGAAGGGCTCCAACACCCGCTCGAGCACCTCGGGGGTCATGCCGATGCCGGTGTCGGAGATGGTGAGGACGACATAGTCGCCTGCTCCCGGAGGCCCTTCCGCCGAGCCCAGCGGCGCGTTGCGGGCGCCGATGGTGAGCGTGCCGCCCTCCGGCATGGCGTCGCGCGCATTGATCGCCAGGTTGAGCACCGCCAGCTCGGCCTGGGTCGGGTCGACCAACACGGGGGCGATGTTGGGCTCGATCGCCGTCTCGATGACGACCGGCACGCCGACCGCCTTCGGCAGCAGCTCGCCGACTCCCGCCACCAGGGCGCGCGGATCCACCGGCCGCGGCTGCAACGCCTCGCGCCGCGCGAAGACCATCAGCTGCCGCACCAGCTTGGCGCCGCGATCGACCGCCTGCAGGCTGGCATCCAGCACCTTGCGGGCGCTGTCCGGCACCTTCGGGGCGAGCAGGAAGAGGCCGCTGCGGATCGCCTGCAACAGGTTGTTGAAGTCGTGCGCCACCCCGGCGGTGAGCTGGCCGACGGCGTCGAGCGTCTGCGCCCGCCGCAGCGCCGCCTCGGCCTGCTCGCGCCGCGCGATCTCGGCCGCGAGCTGCTCCGCCATGTCGCGCCAGCGCCGGGAGTCGCGCCGCTGCTCGCGGTACTGCCGCATCACCATCAGCGCCATGCCGAGCAGCGCGGCGACGGCGAGGGCGGTGTAGAGGCCGAGCAGCGCCACGCGGTCGCGCCAGCCATCGAGCGCCGCCGCGGTCTCGACGGAGAAGGCCAGGTGCAGCGGATAGTCGCGGACCTGCGAGAAGGCGGTCAGCCGCTGCACGCCGTCGATCGGCGAGGCGCCGCTGTAGCTGCCCTCCCGCTGCGCCACGGCGCGACCGAGGAAGGGGCCGGTGGGCGAGAGCCGCTCCACCTCGCGGTCGGCCGGCCCGCGTGTGATCACCCGGCCGTCGCTGCGGGCCAGGGTGACGAGATAGCGGATGGTCGGGGCGTAGCGGGCCCAGAAGGTGGTGAACTGGGCGACCGGGATGCTGACACGGAGGATGCCGTCGAAGCGCCCGTCGGCGTTGATCCGGCGGCGGCTGAGGGTGATCTGGCGCGGCGCCAGAGGCGTCTCCGGCTGCAGGCCGACGAAGGGCAGGCTCTGCCGGGCGCGCAACGCCTCGAACTCCTCGCTCCCCAGCAGGCTGTCGCCGCGGGCGGCCGGGAAGCGGATGGTGGTCATCCGCACCCGGCCTTCGCCATCCGCCAGGGTGATATCGATCTGCTGGCCGAGATCGCCGGCGACGCGTTGCAGGTAGTTCCAGAGGCGGATGTCGCGGGCGATGTCGTCCCAGCCCAGCCCCTCGGTCTGCCGGCCGACTTCCGAGAGGACCAGCTCGCTCGTGTCGAAGACCCGGGCGGCGTGCTCGTGCAGCACCGCGATGGTGCGCCGGGCGGCGTGCTCGGCATCCTCGAGCGCCTGGCGGCGTTCGCTCCAGGCCGTCCAGACGAAGAGGCCGAGGGGCAGGAGCACCGAGAAACCGAGCAGCAGCAGATGCGTGGGCGCATGGCGCCCCGGATGATGCGGCGGCGCATGGCCCCCTGGGCGGCGCGACGCCGTGACCGGCGTCGCGCCGCCTGGCTCACCGTCGGGGCTCTGCTTCTCCCGGCGGAACATCATGGCGCGGAGCTTAGTCGTCACGGGCCTGTGCGCAAGCGCATTCGGGCACAGATTCCCCGGAACGGCGTTCGCGAGGGAGGGCATGTGCCGCAAGCCGGCCATGGTCCTCGAAGGGTGCGGTGCCAGGGATCCCGGTGGATGACCGGGTGGGGCCATCAAAGCCAGCGGAGGGAGTTAGGGCCATGGGCGAATCCTTGTTCGGCCGTTCGGGCGGCGGACTGGCGGGCGGCTTGCCGACCGGGGTGAAGATGGCGGCGGTGGCGCTGCTGATTCACATGCTGATGAAGAACTCGCGGAGCAGCCAGGCTCCGGCGCCAGCCCCAAGCCAGGCGCCGCCGCAGGGCGGCTCGGCAGGTGGCGGCCTCGGCGGGCTGCTCGGCACCATCTTCGGCGGGAACGACACCGGCTCCTCGGCGCCACAGGGCCCGGCGCCGTCCGGCGCCTGGGGCCGCCAGGCTGGCGACGCCACGCCGGCGTCCGGCACCTCTGCCGGTCCCTGGGGCCAGCAGGGCGGCGCGGCGCAAGGCCCATGGGGCGGTGGCGGCCAGCCGGCCAATGCCGGCGGCGGGCTTGGCGGCCTGGGCGGCCTGCTTGGCGGGCTGCTTGGCGGCGCGGCCGGGGCTGGGGCGCTCGGTGGCCTCGGTGGGCTGCTATCCGGTCTGCGTGACCAGGGGCTGGGCCGGCAGGTCGATTCCTGGGTGGGCACCGGCCAGAATGAACCCGTCTCGCCTCAGGATCTGGAGCAGAACTTCGACCCGCGAGAGCTTGACGAGGCGGCGCAGCGGGCCGGCACCGATCGCGGCACGCTGCTGCAGGAGCTCAGCACCCTGCTGCCGCAGATGATCGACCGGATGACGCCCGGCGGCCAGGTGCAGCAGCCCCAGCAGCAGCATCAGGCGAGCGGCGGCAGCGGCATCGACGACCTGCTGCAGAACGTCTTCGGCAGCCTCGGCGGCGGTCCCGACCGGCGCTGACCCTCGGGTCGCGGCATTCGCGGGAGATCCCGCGGATGCCGCGGATCGGCGGGCCTGCCGCGAACCGAGTTTACGGTGAGGGCTGCGGCGCGGCGAAGCCTGCGGCCGCCGGCGCCGCGGCATTCATCGCAACGAGCCCCGCGGCGAGGCGCACCAGGATCCGGGCAGCGCGCAGCCGCACCGCCTCCTGACGCTCGATGCCCTCGGGCATGGTGCAGCCCG
Organism: Roseicella sp. DB1501; assembly: GCF_013112485.1. GTDB lineage: Bacteria > Pseudomonadota > Alphaproteobacteria > Acetobacterales > Acetobacteraceae > Paracraurococcus. Next base: position 161,745 of record NZ_JABFHG010000005.1, on the reverse strand, counting down.
CCAGGGTGATGGCGGTGCCGAGCAGCCGCGCCTCGAGCGCCGCCGTCACCGCCTCGCATCGCGCCTCGCGGCCGAACTCGGCATCAATCGCCTCGCCGGCGCGGTCGATCTCGGCCTCGACCCGCGCATCCTCGGCGGCGATGGCGAGGATCTCCGCCGGCGGGTCGGGCTCCTCGCCGGCCTGGAGCGCCAGCAACCCCATGCTGGCGATCAGCAGATGCAGCGGGCCGCCATCGCCAGCCCGCGAGGCGAAGGCGCCGAAGGCCACCGCCAGGGCAGCCTCGCCAAGCCCTGCGCGCAGCTCGTCATCCATGCCGGCGAGGCCCGGGTCCTCCCCGGCATCCGGATGGTCGCCGGGACGGTCGGGTATCCCGCCATCGGCGAAGGCGTGGGAGATGGTCCGCAACGCCTCGGACAGGCGTTGTTCGGAGACAGGCGGCATGCTGGTCCTCCACTGGGCAGTCGTCGCGTCACGGCAGAACGACCGGGAGCGGGACGGGATGCGCGTGTCGTGCCGCCGGCCTACTCGGCCGGCAGCAAAGCAGGGGTGGGGCGGCGTCGACCGATGCCGTCCAGAGCCAGGTACACCACCGGCGTCGTGTAGAGCGTCAGCAGCTGCGACAGCAGCAAGCCGCCGATGATGGTGATCCCGAGCGGCTGCCGCAGTTCGGCGCCGGCACCGTTCGCCAGGGCGAGTGGGATCGCGCCGAAGACCGCGGCCAGCGTGGTCATCAGGATCGGCCGGAAGCGCTCGCGGCAGGCTTCGAGGATCGCCGCCTCGCCGCCGAGGCCGTGCTCGCGCTCATGCTCCAGGGCGAAGTCCACCATCATGATGGCGTTCTTCTTCACGATTCCCATCAGCAGGATGATGCCGATGAGGGCGATGACGGTGAAGGGCGTGCCGGTCAGCAGCAGCGCCAGCAGGGCGCCGATGCCGGCCGTGGGCAGGGTGGAGAGGATGGTGATCGGGTGCAGGACGTGCTCGTAGAGCATGCCGAGCACGATGTAGATGGTCGCCAGCGCCGCCAGGATCAGCAGCGGCTGGCCACGGGCGAAGGACTGGAAGGCACGGGCATTGCCGGCGAACTCGGTGCGCATCGTGTCCGGCAGGCCGATCTCGGCGGCGGCGCGCTCCACCGCGGCGGTCGCGTCGCCGAGCGAGACGCCGGGACCGAGGTTGAAGGTGATGGTCGAGGCCGGGAACTGGCCCTGATGCGTGACGGAGAGCGGCGCCGAGCCGGCTTCGAGCGTCACCAGGGAGGCGAGGGGCACCTGCACGCCGTTGCTGCTGCTGAGCCAGATATCCTCGATCTGCCCGGGATACTGCTGCAGCTTCGGCTCGACCTCCAGCACCACCCGGTACTGGTTGCGGGAGCGGTAGATCACCGAGACCTGGCGCTGCGCGAAGGCGCTGTTCAGCGCGGCGGTGATGGCCGAGACGCTGACGCCGAGCCGCGCCGCCGCCTCGCGGTCGATCACCAGCCGCGAGACCGGCCCGGCGCGCTGCTGGTCGGAGGAGACGTCCTGGATGCCCGGCACGGTCCGCAGCTTCGCCACCAGCTTTTCCGACCAGATCTCCATCCCCTCCAGATCGGGCGAGAGGAGGACGAACTGGATCGCGGCATTGCCCGCCCGGCCGCCGATGCCGATATCCTGCACCGCCCGCATGAAGGTCTGGATGCCGGGAATGCTGCCGAGCGCCCGGCGCGTGCGGTTGATGACGTCATTGGCGCTGACGCCGGGCCGCTCGCCGATCGGCTTGAGGCTGATGAAGAGGCGCCCCTGGCTGACCGAGGCATTGCCGCTGCCGCTGCCGACCGCCGAGGCGATGCTGGCGATCGCCGGATCCTTGCGCAGCGCCTCGACCACCCGTTCCTGCAGCCGCATCATGGTGGCGTAGGAGGTGTCGGGCGCGGCGCGCGTCGTGCCCATGATCAGTCCCGTATCCTGGTCCGGGAAGAAGCCCTTCGGCACGATCACATAGAGCCAGACGGTGAGGCCGATGAGGCCGAGGGTGAGGGCCAGCATCGTGCGCCGCCAGCGCAGCAGGGCGGCGAGGCTGCGCATGTAGCCTGCGGTCAGCGCCGCCATCGCGCGATCGAAGGCGCGGCCGAACCGGCCCGGGGGCGGCGGCAGGCTGCGCGCCGAATGCGCCGCCATCATCGGCGTCAGGCTGAGGGAGACGATGCCCGATATCGCCACGGCGAGGGCGAGGACCAGGGAGAATTCCCGGAACAGCCGGCCGACGACGCCGCCCATGAAGAGCAGCGGGATGAAGACGGCAATCAGCGAGACGGTGATGGAGACCACCGTGAAGCCGATCTGCCGCGCGCCTTCCAGCGCCGCCTCGAAGGGGCCGAGGCCGCGCTCGCGCAGGCGCGACATGTTCTCGATCATGACGATGGCGTCGTCGACCACGAAGCCGACCGAGATGGTGAGCGCCATGAGCGAGAGGTTGTCGAGCGAGAAGCCGGCCAGCCACATCACCGCCAGCGTGCCGAGCAGCGAGAGCGGCACGGCGGTCGCGGTCGCGGCCACGGCGGAGACGCGGCGGAGGAAGACGGCCACCACCATGATCACGAGAAGGATCGAGATCAGCAGGGCATGCTGCACGTCGCGCACGCTGGCGCGGATCGTCTCCGACCGGTCGCGGATGGTGTGGATCACCACGCCGCCCGGCAGCCATCGCTCAAGCTGCGGCAGGACGGCCTGGATGCCGTTCACCACCTCGAGCACATTGGCGTCGGCCTGCTTGAAGATGATCATCATCACCGCCGGGCGACCGTCCACCGACCCGCCCTGGCGGCGGTCCCGCACGTCGAGGGTGGCGCGGCCGATGGAGGACAGGCGGACCACCGCGCCATCCTGCTGCTTGACGATGATGCTGTTGTAGTCCTCGGGCGTGTTCAACCGGTCGTTGACGCTGAGCGCGGCCGTCTGGTCGGTGCCGTCGATCAGGCCGATCGCCTGGGTGACGTTGTTGGTGCTGATCGCCTGCCGCACCGTCTCCATGCTGATGCCCGCCGCCTTGGCTGCCGCGGGATCGACGGTGACCCGGATGGCAGGCTGCTCCGAGCCCTGGATCTGCACCTGCGAGACGCCGGGAACCTGGGCGAGCCGCGGCGCCACCACGCTGTCCGCCGCGTCGTAGACCGCGCCGGGCGAGGCGGTCTCCGAGGACAGGGCCATGATCAGCACCGGCGCGTCGCCGGGGTTGAATTTGCGCATGGTCGGCGGCGAGGGCAGGCCCGAGGGCAGGTCGCTGCCGGCGGCGTTGATCGCCGCCTGCACGTCCCGCGCCGCGCCGTTGATGTCGCGCGAGAGGTCGAATTGCACGACGACGGCGACGCTGCCGAGCGAGGAGGTCGAGGTCAGCTCGGTGACGCCGGCAATGGCGCCGAGCCGGCGCTCGAGCGGCGCCGCGACGGAGGAGGCCATGGTCGCCGGATCGGCGCCGGGCTGGGTCGCGGTGACGACGATGGTCGGGATGTCGGCCCGCGGCAGCGGCGCCACCGGCAGGCCGAAATAGGCGACGATGCCGGCCAGGGCGACGCCGATCGCCAGCAGGGCGGTGCCGATGGGACGACGGATGAAGGGTTCGCTGATCGACATGTTGCCTACTCGGCCGGCACCGTCGCGCCGCAGCGGCGCGGGCGCCGCAGCCGCTGTTGCAGCCGCTCCATGGCGAGGTAGATCGCCGGGGTGGTGTAGAGGGTGATCACCTGGCAGAGCAGCAGCCCGCCGATGACGGCGATGCCGAGCGGCTGGCGGAGCTCGGAGCCGGCGCCGGTCTCGACCGCCAGCGGCAGCGCGCCGAAGACGGCGGCGACCGTCGTCATCAGGATCGGCCGGAAGCGCTCGCGGCAGGCCTCGAGGATCGCCGCCTCGGCGCCCCGGCGCTCGGTGCGCTCGTGCTCCAGGGCGAAATCCACCATCATGATGGCGTTCTTCTTCACGATTCCCATCAGCAGGATCACCCCGACCAGCGCGATGACCGAGAAGTCGAAGCCGAAGAGGCGGAGCGCCAGCAGGGCGCCGATGCCGGCGGTGGGCAGGGTGGAGAGGATGGTGATCGGGTGCAGGACGTGTTCGTAGAGCATGCCGAGCACGATGTAGATGGTCAGGATCGCCGCCAGGATCAGCAGCGGCTGGCTGCGGGCGAAGGACTGGAAGGCGCGGGCATTGCCGGCGAACTCGGTGCGCATCGTGTCCGGCAGGCCGATCTCGGCGGCGGCGCGCTCCACCGCGGCGGTCGCGTCGCCGAGCGAGACGCCGGGACCGAGGTTGAAGGTGATGGTCGAGGCCGGGAACTGGCCGCGATGGGTGACGAAGGTCGCCGCGGTGCCGCGGTCGAGAGTGACGAGGGCCGAGAGCGGCACCGGCCTGCCGTCGCGGCCGGTCAGCCAGATATCGTCCACCTGCTCGGGCGCCTGCTGCCGTCCCGGCTCGACCTCCAGCACCACCCGGTACTGGTTGCGCGCGCGGTAGATGATCGAGACCTGGCGCTGTGCGAAGGCGCTGTTCAGCGCCTGGGCGATCGCCTGCACGCTGATGCCGAGCCGGGCCGCGGCGTCCCGGTCGATGGCGAGGCGGGTGATCGGCCCGGGATGCTGCTGGTCGGAGGAAACGTCGTTGATGCCCGGCACGCTGCGCAGGCGCCGCACCAACCGCTCGGACCAGGTCGCCAGGGCGGCGGTGTCGGGGGCGAGAAGGACGAACTGGAAGGCCGCGCCGTCGCTGCGGCCGCCGATATTGATCTCCGGCACCGCCCGCAGCGAGGTCTCGATGCCCGGGATCGTCGCCAGCGGTGCCCGCAGCCGCTCGACGACATCGCCGGCCGAGACCCCCGGCCGCTCCGCCAGCGGCTTCAGGCTCAGCAGCACCCGCCCCGAGGTGACGGAGCCGTTGCTGTTGCCGACGCCGGTGATGGAGGCGACGCGGGCGACAGCCGGATCCTCCCGGATGGCGGCGACGACCTTGTCCTGCAGCCGCACCATCGCCCCGTAGGAGGTATCGGGTGCGGCGCGGGTCGTGCCGGAGATGAAGCCGGTATCCTGGTCCGGGAAGAAGCTCTTCGGCGCGGCGAGATAGAGCCAGACCGTCGTCCCGATCAGGCCGATTGTCCCGAGCAGCATCAGCCGCTGGTGCCGGAGGGCGCGGCCGAGGCTGCGCACATAGGCGGCGGTCAGACCGGCGAGGCCCCGCTCGATGGCGCGGCCGAGCCGTCCCGGCGGCGGCGCGGCCTGGCGCGCCAGATGCGCCGCCATGGCCGGGGTGACGGTGAGGGAGACGAGGCCGGAGGCGGCGACCGCGATGGCGAGAGTGAGCGAGAATTCCCGGAACAGTCGGCCGACGACGCCGTCCATGAAGAGCAACGGGATGAAGACGGCGATCAGCGAGACGGTGATCGAGATGACGGTGAAGCCGATCTGCCGCGCGCCTTCCAGCGCCGCGGCGAGCGGGCCCATGCCGCGCTCCCGCAGCCGGGCGATGTTCTCGATCATGACGATGGCGTCGTCGACCACGAAGCCGACCGAGATGGTGAGCGCCATGAGCGAGAGGTTGTCGAGCGAGAAGCCCGCCAGCCACATCACCGCCAGGGTCGCGAAAAGCGAGAGCGGCACCGCGATGCCGGTCGCCATGATCGCCGAGACCCGGCGCAGGAACACCGCCACCACCAGCACGACGAGCAGGATCGAGACCAGCAGCGTGCGCTGCACGTCGTGCACGCTGGCGCGGATCATGTCCGACCGGTCGCGGACATTCTCGATCCGCACCCCGCCCGGCAGCCAGCGCTCGAATTGCGGGACCAGGGCCTGGATGCCATCGAACACCTCGATGACATTGGCATCGGCCTGCTTGAAGATGGTCAGCAGCACCGCCCGCTGGCCGTCGAGCGTCGCGCCCTGGCGGCGGTCGCGCGCCTCCACCCCGACCTGGCCGATGGCGCCGACCCGGACGACGGACTGGCCCTCCCGCTTGACGATCATGCGGGCATAGTCCTCGGGCTCGGTGAGCCGGTCGTTCACCGAGAGAGGGGCGAATTGCTCCCGGCCATCGGCGATGCCGGTCGGCTGGGTGACGTTGTTCTCGTTGATCGCCTGGCGCACCCGCTCCATGCTGATGCCGGCCGCCTTGGCCGCGGCGGGGTCGATGGCGATGCGGATGGCCGGCTGCTCGGCGCCCTGCAGCTGCACCCGCGCCACGCCCGGCACCTGGGCGATGCGGGGCACCACGATGCTGTCCGCGAGATCGTAGATCGCGCCCGGCGTCAGCGTCGAGGAGGTCAGCGACATGATCAGGACCGGCGCGTCGCCCGGGTTGAACTTGCCGACCCAGGGGGGCGAGGGCAGGGGCGCCATGTCGGTGCCGGCGGCGTTGACCGCCGCGTGCACGTCGCGGGCCGCCCCGTCCGAATCCCGGCCGAGCTCGAATTGCGTGACGATGTAGAAGGCGCCGAGCGAGGACCAGGAGGTCATCTCGCTGACCCCGGCGATGGCGCCGATCCGCCGCTCGAGCGGCGCGACGACGGAGGCGGCGATGGTCTCCGGATCGGCGCCCGGCAGCACGCCGCCGACCGCGACCGTCGGCAGGTCGGTGCGCGGCAGCGGCGCGATCGGCAGCAGGGCATAGGCGAGCAGGCCGAGCAGCGCGACCCCGACAGCGAGCAGGCCGGTGCCGATCGGCCGCAGGATGAAGGGGGTGCTGAAGGACACGCTATTCCGCCGGGACGGGGATGCGCGGGCGGTGCAGGCGCTGCACGCGCTCGCGCAGGCGCTCCATGCCGAGATAGATGACGGGCGTGGTGTAGAGGGTGATCACCTGCGACAGCAGCAGGCCGCCGACCACCGAGACGCCGAGCGGCAGCCGCAGCTCCGAGCCGGTGCCATTCTCAAGCACGAGCGGCAGCGCCCCGAGCAGGGCCGCGAGGGTGGTCATCATGATTGGGCGGAAGCGCAGCAGGCAGGCCTCCTCGATCGCTTCCCGCGGCGTCTTGCCGTGGTCGCGCTGCGCCTCCAGCGCGAAGTCGATCATCATGATGGCGTTCTTCTTCACGATGCCCATCAGCAGCACGATGCCGATCAGCCCGACCACGGAAAGGTCGAGCCCGAACAGCCGCAGCGCCAGCAGGGCGCCGATGCCGGCGGAGGGCAGGGTGGAGAGGATGGTGATCGGGTGGATCAGGCTCTCGTAGAGCACGCCGAGAACGATGTAGATGACGACGATGGCGGCCAGGATCAGCCAGGGCTCGCCCCGCAGCGAGCGCTGGAACTCGGCGGCATCGCCGGCGAAGCTGCCCGCGATGGTGTCGGGCAGGCCGATCTCCGCCTCCGCCGTGCGGATCGCCGCCACCGCATCGCTGAGCGAGGCGCCGGGGGCGAGGTCGAAGCCGAGGGTGACGGCCGGGAACTGGCCCTGCTTGGTCACGGTCAGCGGCCCGGCGGTGCGGTCGATGCGGGCGAATTCCGAGAGCGGCACCTGCGCCGTCCCGGCCGCGGACTGCACCGGCGTGCCCTGCGCCGTCGCCGCCTGGCCGGCGGTCGCCGGAACCCGCAGCAGGCCGATCATGGACGGGTCGTCGCGCAGCGCCGGCGTCGCCTCCAGCACCACCCGGTACTGGTTGTTCTGGGTGTAGATGGTGCTGATCTGGCGCTGGCCGAAGGCGTCGTAGAGCGTGTCGTCGATGCCCTGCATGGTGACGCCGAGCCGGCCGGCCTTGTCGCGGTCGACATCGACCGTCACTCGCAGCCCGCCGTCGCGGCGATCGGAGGAGACGTCGCGCAGCACCGGCAGCTCGCGCAGCCGCCGCTCCAGCACCGGGGCCCAGCGGCTGAGCTCCGCCGCATCGGGGTCCATTAGCGTGTACTGATAGGCGGTGCTGCCCGGCCGGGCGCCGATCTGGATATCCTGCACCGGCGCGAGATGCACCGAGAGGCCGGGCAGCGCGTCGAGCCGTGGCTGCAGCCGGGCGATGATCGCCGCGGCATCTGCCGCGCGCTCCTCCCGCGGCCGCAGCACCGCGGTCAGGCGGCCGGTGTTCTGCGCCGGGTTGACGATGCCCGCGCCGATCACCGAGGTCACGGAGACGACGTCCGGATCGGCCAGCAGCACATCCGCCGCGCCGTGCTGCAGCCCGGCCATGCGGCTGAAGGAGGCGTCCTCCGGCCCCTCGATGGTGGCGACGATCAGGCCGGTATCCTGCGAGGGCAGGAAGCCTTTCGGCATCATCACGTAGAGCGCGACGGTGCCGGCGACGGTCAGCGTCGCCAGCAGCAGCATCAGCCCCTCCCGCCGCAGCGCCCAGCGCAGGCTGCGGGCATAGGCGTCCCGCATCCCGTCGAGGCTCCGCTCGGTCAGGCGGGAGAGGCGGCCGGGCCGCTCGGCCCCGGCCGGGCGCAGCAGCCGGCCGCACATCATCGGGGTCAGCGTCAGCGAGACCAGCATCGAGACGACGACGCTGATGGTGAGCACCAGGGCGAATTCCTGGAACAGCCGCCCGACCACCCCCGGCATGAAGAGCAGCGGGATGAAGACGGCGACCAGCGAGACGGTGAGGGAGACGACGGTGAAGCCGATCTGCGCCGCGCCCTCATAGGCGGCGGCGAGCGGGTGCTTCCCCTCCTCGATCAGCCGGACGATGTTCTCGATCATGACGATCGCGTCGTCGACCACGAAGCCAGTGGCGATGGTCAGCGCCATGAGCGAGAGGTTGTCGAGCGAGAAGCCGCAGAGCGCCATCACCCCGAAGGTGCCGATGATCGAGAGCGGCAGGGCGATGCCCGGGATCAGCGTCGCCCGGCCGCTGCGCAGGAAGACGAAGATCACCGCGACGACCAGGGCCACCGCGAGCACCAGGGTGAACTGCACGTCGTGCACCGAGGCGCGGATGGTCGCGGTGCGGTCGGAGACGATGGAGAGCTTCGCCCCCTGCGGCAGAGCCCGCTCAAGCATGCCGAGCTGCGCCCGCACATCCTCGACGGTGGCCACGATGTTCGCCCCGGGCTGGCGCTGCACGTCGATCAGCACCGCGGGGCCGCCATTGTACCAGGCGCCGTTCAGGGTGTTCTCGAGATCCTGCACCGCCTCACCCACATCGGAGAGGCGCACCGGGGCGCCGTTGCGCCAGGCGATGATCAGCCGCGCGAAATCCTCCGGCGAGCGGATCTGGTCGTTCGCCATGATCGAGGAGGCCTGGCGCGGCCCGTCGACGCTGCCCTTCGGCGTGTTGACATTGGCCGCGGCGATCGCGGTCCGCACATCCTCGAGCGAGAGGCCATAGGCGGCGAGCCGCACCGGATCGGCCTGGATCCGCACCGCCGGCCGCATCGTGCCCTGGACGATGACGCGGCCGACGCCGCTCACCTGGCTGAGGCGCTGCGCCAGCAGCGTGTCGGCGGCATCCGAGAGCCGCCAGATCGGCAGCGTCCCGCTGGTGAGCGCCAGGGTGATGATCGGCGGGTCGGCCGGGTTCACCTTCGCATAGGTCGGCGGGTAGGGCAGGGTGCTCGGCAGCGTGCCCTTGGCGGCATTGATCGCCGCCTGCACGTCCTGCGCCGCGTCGTCGATGTCGCGCCCGAGGTTGAACTGCAGGGTGATGCGCGAAGTGCCGGGGCCGCTGGTCGAGACGATGTCGGTGAGCCCGGCGATCTGCGCCAGCTGCCGCTCGAGCGAGGCGGTCACCAGCAGCGCCACCGTCTCCGGCGAGGCGCCGGGCAGGGTCGTCGTCACCTCGATGGTCGGAAAATCCACCTCCGGCAGGGCCGAGACGGGCAGGCGCAGATAGCCGAGCAGCCCGGTCAGCAGCACCGCGATGGCGAGCAGCGTGGTGGCGATGGGCCGGGCGATGAAGGGGGCGGAGACGCCGCGGAAGCGCCCGGCCGCCCCCGGCCCCGAGCCCGAGCCCGAGCCGGGCCTTCCGGCGCCGCCATCCGCCGCCGGGCTCACGGCCGCGCATCCGCGGCTTGGCGCGGCCGCCGGCGCGGCTCGCCAGGGGGCGGGGCCGGGCCAGGGCCGTTGCCGCCCGAATCGTTCACCATCACGGTCGTGCCGGGGCTGAGGCGCAGCGCGCCCGAGGTCACCACCTGCTCGCCCGCCCGCAGCCCCTGCTGCACCACCGCCTCGGTATTGGTCAGGGCGCCGAGGCGGAGCGGCCGCTGCTCCACCGTATGGTCGGCGCCGAGGACGAAGGCGAAGGCCCCGTCCGGGCCGCGCTGCACGGCGACCAGCGGCACGGTGGTCACGCCCGGCAGGCGCTCGACCTCGAGCCGGACATTGACGAAGGCGCCGGGCCAGAGCCGGAAATCCTCGTTGGCGAAGGAGGCTTTCAGCTTGATCGTGCCGGTCTGCGCATCGACCGCGTTGTCGATGGTCAGCAGCTCGCCCTCGGCCTGCACCGTCGCGTCGCGCGGCGGCGGCAGGGTGCCCGCCGCGGCGCCGAGGCTGGGGCCGGAGCGCACCACCTGCACCGGCACCTTGCCGCGCTGCATCGCCGCCTGCACCCGGCCGAGCTCCTGCTGCGGCAGGGTGAAGACGACGGCGATCGGCTGCAGCTGCGAGACGGTGACGATGCCCGTGGCGTCGCCGGAATGCACCACATTGCCCTGGTCCACGAGCCGGAGGCCGACCCGGCCGTTGATCGGCGAGCGGATGGTGGTGAAGGAGAGCTGGGTGCGCGCCGCGTCGATCGCCCCCTGGTCGGCGGCCACCTGCGCCTCGTACTGCGCGACCAGGGCCCGCTGCGTGTCCTGCTGCTGCCGCGAGATGCCCTGGTTCTGCGCCAGGCTGGTGTAGCGCTGCAGGTCGAGCCGGGCATTGGCCAGCAGCGCCTCGTCCTGCGCCTTCTTGGCCACGGCCTGGTCGAGCGCCGCCTGGTAGCTGCGCGGGTCGATGCGGGCGAGCAGGTCGCCCTGCTTCACCATCTGGCCTTCCTGGAAGGCGATCTCCACCAGCTGCCCGTCCACCTGCGGCCGGACGGTGATGGTGTTGAAGGCCTGGACGGTGCCGATCGCGTCCAGGCTGATCGGCACGTCCTGCACCTTCGCCGCGGCGGCGGTCACCGGCACCGGGGCGCCGGCGCCGCGGAAGCCGGGCCGGCCGCCCTCCTGCGCGGTCGGGGCGGCCTGGCGCTGGTGCCAGACCCAGGCGCCGGCGCCGGCGAGGACCGCAAGGCCGAGGAGGATGAGGAACGGACGACGCATGGACAGGATGGGGACCTCGAGGCTCGGTGCTTCACATACGCCTTGCGGGGCCGAATCCCATGGCCCGGCGCCGGAGGGGCGCGCTCACGCCGGCGTTCCCCAGCCGCCGCCGAGGGCGCGGAACAGGCCGACAGCCGCCTGCAGCCGCGCCAGCCGCGCCTGGGCCAGCGTATTGCGCGCCGAGAATAGGGTCTGCTGCGTGTTCAGCAGGGTCACGAGGTCGATGGTCCCGGCGCGGAGCTGGGCCTCGGAGATGGCATAGGCGCGCTCGGCCATGCGCACGGCATTGGCCTGCAGGGTCTCCTGCTCGGTGGTCTGGCGCAGCGTCACGAGGGCGTTCTCGGTATCGACCAGGGCGTTGAGGATGGCGAAGCGGTAGGTGGAGAGCAGCTCCTCCGCCTGCGCCTCGGTCAGCTGCACCTGGCCGCGCAGCGCGCCGCCATGGAAGATCGGCTGGGTCAGCCCGGCGGTGAGGTTGAAGATCAGGCTCTCCGGCCGGGTCAGCGTCTCGAGGGCGAGGCTGGTCCAGCCGCCCGAGCCGGTGAGGGTGACCGAGGGCAGAAGCTGCGCCCGCGCCACCACGATATTCGCATTCGCCGCGGCGAGCGTCGCCTCGGCATTCAGCACGTCCGGCCGCCGCGCCAGGACCTCGGCCGGCAGGCCCGGCCGCACCGGCGGGACGTCCAGGCGGTTGAAGGTGCCGCCGCGCAGCTGGATCTCCTGTGGCGGGCGGCCGATCAGCGTGCCGAGCGAGTTGCGGTTGGTCTCGACCTGCTCGACCAGGGGCGGGATCAGCGCCTGCTGCTGCGCCGCCACCGTCTCCTGCTGCGCCAGGTCGAGGCCGGTGCCGGTGCCGACCGAGACCCGGTCGCGGATCACCCGCAGCACGCGCTGCGCGGTGGCGAGGTTGTCCTGCTGGATCGCCAGCTGCTCCTGCGCGCCGAGCATGGCGAAATAGGTGTTGGCGACCGAGGCCTGGGTGGTCAGCGTCACCGTCCCGACATCGAAGCGGCTGGCCGAGGCGGATTGCTGCGCCGCCTCGGTCGCGGCGCGGTTCTTGCCCCAGAAGTCGATCTCGTAGCTGGCCGAGAGCAGCGCCCGGTTGCTGGCGGTGACGCGGACCCGGCGGCTGGTCACGCCGGTGATGCTCGCGGTGTTGACGCTGCCGGTCTGCGACCGGGTCGCCTGGCCGCTGCCGTCGACCGTCGGCAGCAGCGCCGCGCCGGCGATCCGCACCTGCGCATCCGCCTGCCGCACCCGGGCGACGGCGCCGGCGATGTCGGTATTCGCCGCCATGGCCTCGGCCATCAGCGTGTCGAGCTCGGCAGAGCCGAAGCCGCGCCACCAGTGCGGATCGGGCCAGAGGGCGGCGGCCGCCGGATCGGTCGCCACGAGCCGGCCGGGCAGGGTCACGCCGGAGGAGGTCGCCGGCGGGGTCAGCCAGGCGCAGCCCGACAGCAGCGATGCGGCCGCGAGCAGGGCGGCCCGGCGGCCGGGCAGGAACGGCGCCATCGGCCTAGCGCCCCTGCCGGCGCGCGGCGGCGATCTGCGCCCGCCCTGTCGGCGAGACGGCCTGCATGGCATGCACCATGGTGCCGTTGAAGGCGGCGTTGAAGGCCGCCCAGCGCTCCGTCCAGGCATCGAGCGCCGCATGCAGGGCGGCGGCATCGAAGGGCTCGCGCGCCGTGGCCTCGTCCACCTTGCCGCTCGCGGCGCGCAGCGCGGCGAGCTGCGGGGCGTAGCGGTCGCGCTCGGCATCGAGCACGGCGCGGAATTTCGGCCGGTCCTCGGCCGGCAGCGCCGCCTCGATCCGGCTCACCAGGCGATCGAGGCCGCGGCCGCGACGCTCGTGCGGGCCGCCGGAGAAGACCAGGAAGGCGCCGAGCACCAGGTTGACGGCAAGGGATGCGCCGAGCGCCGCGACGAGCAGCGACCGGCCGGATGGCCAGCGGATCAGAGCGGATCCTCCGCGAGAGGCAGGGTCTGCAACGGCGCCAGCGGGTCCCCGATCGGGTCGCTGACCGCCGGCGAGGGGGCGAGGCTGAGCCAGAGCGCGCAGGTGGCCATCGCCGCCAGCGCGCCATAGCCCGCAGGCGCGGCCGGTCGCAGCGCAAGGCCGAGCCGGGCCCAGGCGTGGGCCCAGGGGTGGGGCGGCGCCGGCAGGGGCGAGCGGGCGATCTCCCGCGCCACCCGCGCCTGCAGCCGGGCCAGCGCCGCCGGCGAGGGCTGCGGCAGCGCCCGCTCCAGCGCCGCATCGAGGCGCTGCGCCGCGGCGAGCTGCCGCCGTGCCTCGGCCGAGCGGCCGAGCAGCGCCTCGGCCTCGGCGCGGCGGGCCGTCGGCCAAGCCTCGGGCCGGGCGCCATGGGTATCGAGCAGGCGGGCGAAGCGGGACGGGGTCATGACGTCATCAGCCTCCGCAGCATCAGGCGGGCGCGGCGCAGCAGGCCCTCCAGCGCCCGCTCCGAGACATCCAGCAGCGCGGCCGCCTCGGCGCCGCTCAGCCCCTCCTCATAGGCGAGGGCGATGGCGGCGCGCTGCCGGGCGGGCAGCCGCGCCAGCGCATCGGCCAGGGCGGCGCGATCCTCGGCCGCGACGGCTGCGGCCTCCGGTCCCGGCGCCGGATCGGCGAGTCGGGCCAGGGCCTCCTCGTCGGCATTGACGGCCTTGCCGCGCCGCCGGCTGCGGTCGATCGCCAGGTTGAGGGTGATCCGGTGCAGCCAGGTGGTGAAGCGGGCGCGGGCGGGATCGAAGCTGGCGGCGGCCTGCCAGGCGCGCAGGAAAGCCTCCTGCGCCACCTCCTCCGCCTCCTCGGCATTGCCGAGGACGCGCAGCGCGATGCGCAGCGCCCGCTCGCCATGTCGGGCCACCAGCACGCCGAAGGCGGCGCGGTCGCCGGCTGCCGCCCAGGCCATGAGCGTGTCGTCCTCCGCCGCCTCCCGCGGCATCAGCCCGGTCGGCCGCACGGGCGGGGCAGCCGCCCGGGGCAGGGCGGCGAGGAGGTCGGCCCGGCGCAGCAGGGCCTCGGCGGCGTCGGGGGATTGGGCGAGCGGGATCGGCATCGGCGGTTGCGGCATGGTACGCGCGCCGCCCGCCCAACCCACGCGGCGCGCCCCGCGATCCTGGCCGGGCGCCGCCCCGGCCCGGTCATGGAGCAGGGAAAAGCGCGTCCGTGCGGCCCATGAGCCAATAGGCGGCCAGCCCGACCCACTCCCGCGTGCCCCATTCGAAATCCCGCAGCCGGGCCGGCAGGGTCCCGTCGAGCCAGACCTGCGGGTCGAGGCTCGTGCGGTAGTTCACCGGCCAGGCGATGATGCCCGCCCAGCCCACCCGGCGGAACACGCCCATGCTGCGCGGCATGTGGCTGGCCGAGGTGATCAGCAGCCAGGTCTCGCCCGGCTTCGGCCCGACCATGCGCAGGGTGAAAGCGGCATTCTCGAAGGTGTTGCGCGACCGGGTCTCGAAGTCCATGCGATCGGGCGGCACGCCGAGATCGAGCCAGAGCCGTCGCGCCACATCGGCCTCGGTGCTGCCGTCGGGGGCGAGGCTGGCGGAGCCGCCGGTGAAGACCAGCCGCGCCTCCGGATGCCGGCGCATGAGCGCGACCGGCTCGGTCATCCGCTCGGCGGCGCCGTTCAGCGCCGGGATGCCGTGCGCCTTGGTCAGGTGCTGCTCCACCGCGCCGCCGAGCACGACGATGCCGTCGACATGCGCCGGCTCCTGCGCCGGGCGGGGGAAGCGGTTCTCCAGCGGCCGCAGCACCGGCTGGTCGAGGGGCAGCAGGGCGAGGAGGGCGAAGAAGCCGATGCCAAACAGCGCCGGCCAGCGCCCGGCGCGCCGGCCGCGCCACAGCAATGCGAGGCCGATGATGGCGAGCAGGATGGCGGCGGTGCCGGGCCGCACCGGCCACCAGAGCAGCTTGGAGGCGAAGAAGGCGACATCCTGCACCGGCTAGAGCTCCAGGATCCGGCCCGGCGTCACGCGGCCCCGCGCCCAGTCGGCGAGGGCGATCAGGTTGCCGCGGAACCGCCCCCAGCGATCCGCCCAGGGTTCCGGCCAGGGGGCGCGGAGCGCGTTCTTCAGCGTATGCCGCAGCAAGCTCGGCAGGGCATGCGACCAGGGATAGGTGCCCTTGCGGGCGAGGTAGACCGAGTTCGCCACCTGCGAATAGCCGAGCCGCCGCCCCGGGGTCCGGCCGAGCTTGGTGCCGAGATGCACGCCGCGCGCCCCGGCGAGGCGGAGAATGCGGCCATGCCGGCCGAGCTGCCGGGTGAAGTCGATGTCCTCGTACCAGGCATAGAGCGGCAGCGCCTCGTCGACGCGGATGCCGTGCCGCCGCACGACCGCCATGCGGACCGCCATGTTGCAGCCATAGCCGTTGAAATGCGGCGCGACGGCGAGCGGATCGCCGGCCTGGCCGTCCCGGGCGAGGATGGCGCGGCCCTCGGCCGGGGTGAAGCCGGGGCCGTTGGCGCCGTCGGCCAGCACGGTGCCGGTGGTGACCACGCAATCGGGCAGGCTGGCGAAGACCTCGGCGGTCACCTGCAGGTAGTCGGGCGCCGGCAGGAAGTCGTCGTCGAGGAACAGCACCAGGTCGCAATCCCCGGCGGCGTCCAGGATGGCGTTGCGCTGCCGCGGCAGGCCGGCGGCGCCCTGCAGGTACTCAACGCCCGGATGCGGCGGCCCGATATCGGCCGGCGCGGCATGGCTGACGATGATGCGCTCGGGCGGCCGGGTCTGCCGCGCCAGCTCGCGCAGGGTCTCGGCCAGGATGGCGGCCCGGCCGCGCGTGGCGATGCCGATGGCGATCCGCATGCTCAGGCTCCGGTCGGCGCCGGCAGGGTCGGGGCGGGCAGGGTTGCGCTGGAGGGGGCCGTGCCAGAAGGGGCTGCGCCCGAGGGGGCGGCGTCGGGCAGGGCCGGCAGGGGCAGGCCGGAGGCGGCATCCGGCGTCAGGAAGCCGGCGATCCGGCCGCGCAGCGTCGCGGCGTAGTAGCGCGCTGCCAGCCCCTGGCCGCGCGCCGCGGCGAGCAGCGCGCCGCCGAGCGGGCGCATCAGGAAGGGCAGCCAGGTGCCCGCCGGCACCGCATGCCGCCGCAGCACGAAGCCCATGCCGCGGCCATAGAGCGCGGCGCGCTGCACCGCGACCGGCGTCAGCCGCTTGTCCGGATGCAGGACGCGCTGCGCCGGGTCGTAGCGCGCCGCATGGCCGGCGCGGATGGCGCGCAGCACCAGGTCGTTGCCCTCGGTCGAGCCGAGCGGCGTGCCCGGGCCGAGGCGCTCGTCGAAGCCGCCCATGGCGAGGGCAACGGCGCGGCGGAGGAAGAGGTTGAACTCGATCACGCTGGTCCAGACATTCGTCGCGTCGATGGCGCCGGCCTCGGAGCGCCAGCGGCCGGAGCCGAGCCCGCCCGCCGGCGAGGCGGCGGGGCCGGTGAGGATCGCCAGGCCCGGATCGGCGGCGAAGCCGGCGAGGACGCGGGCGACCAGGCCGGGCGGGAACAGGCAGTCGTCATCGGGAAAGCCGACGATCCCGCCGCGCGCCAGCGCCAGGCCCAGGTTGCGCGCGTGATTGGCATGCGCCCGCGCGCTGCGCCGCCAGGTGATCGCCAGCCGGTCGCGCCAGGCGGCGACGATGGGCGCCAGCCGGTCATCGGCATTCTGGTCGACCAGGATGACCTCGAGCGCCGGCTCCGCCTGCGCGGCGAGGCTCTCGAAGAGTGCGCCGAGCTCGCGGTCGCGGCCCCGCGTGGCGACGATGAGGCTGAGCTTCATGCCGCCGCCGCCTTCCGCTCCTCCATCAACCCCTCGACATGCGAGCGGAAGCGGGCCCGGAAGGCCGAGACCGAGAAGCGCATGGCATTCGCCCGGCAGCTTCGCGGGTCCATGGCCGGCGCCAGCGTCTCGAAGCGGCGCACCGCGGCGGCGATCGACTCCGCGCTCTGCTCGCCGAAGAGCAGCCCGGTGCCGGGGCGGACGATGTCCCGCGCCCCGCCGCGGCCAAAGGCGATCAGCGGCGTGCCGCAGGCCTGCGCCTCCACCATGCCGATGCCGAAATCCTCCTCGGCGGCGTAGACGAAGGCGCGGGCGCTGCGGGTGAGGGCGATCAGCTCGGTCTGCGGCACCCGGCCGCGCAGCTCGATGTTCGGCGCGCCGGCCGCGGCGGCGCGCACCTGGGCGAGGCCCGGCCCGTCGCCGCAGATGACAAGGCGCCGCTCCGGCATGGCGCGGAAGGCCTCGGCCACCAGCTCGACGCGCTTGTAGGGCACCATGCGGGCGGCGATCAGGTAGTGGTCCTCCCGCGATTCGCTGAGCGCGAAATGGTCTACATCGACCGGCGGATGGATCACCGTGGCGTTGCGGCGCCAGGTCTTGGCGATGCGGTCGGCGATATAGGTGCTGTTGGCGACGATGGAATCGACCCCCGCCGCCGAGGCCCGGTCCCAGAGCCGCAGCCGGTGCAGCAGCCAGCGCGTGTAGAGCGACATCGGCCCGCGCTCGAGCCCGGTCTGGCGGAGATACTGGTGCTGCAAGTCCCAGGCGTAGCGCATCGGGCTGTGCACGTAGCTCACATGCAGCTGGCCCGGCCCGGTGATGACGCCCTTGGCGACGGCATGGTTCGAGGAGAGGACGAGGTCGTAGCCGGAGAGATCGAACTGCTCGACCGCCAGCGGCATCAGGCCGAGATACTTGCGGAAATGCCGCCGCGCGAAGGGCAGGTCCTGGATGAAGCTGGTCCGCACCTCCCGCCCGCGCAGGAAGCCGCGCTCGTTCTCGGGCAGCATGTCGCAGACCGCGAAGAGATCGGCATGCGGCCAGAGATCGAGCATCTGCTCGACGACGCGTTCCGAGCCGGAATAGCTCTCCAGCCATTCGTGGATGATCGCGACCCTCACCACCCGCGCTCCCCTGGCAGCAGGGCGAGCAGCCGTTCCGCGGCGGCACGCCAGGTGAAACCCGCAGCCCGGGCCAGGCCCTGCTCGCGCAGGCTGGCCGCCAGGCCTTCCTCCTGCAGCAGCCGCGCGAGGGCGGCTGGCAGGGCATTCTCGGCCGCCGGATCGAACCAGAGCGCGGCCGCGCCGCAGACCTCGGGCACCGCGCCGGAGGCGGCGGCGACAACCGGGCAGCCGCAGGCCATGGCCTCGAGCGGCGGCAGGCCGAAGCCTTCGTAGCGGGAGGGAAAGAGCAGGCACAGCGCCGATTCGTAGAGCGCGCGCAGCTCGGCATCGCTGACCCGGCCGAGCGCCCGCACCGCCGCGGCGCCGGCATCCACCCCGCCGCCCTGGCGGTAGACTGCGGGATCGGCGGCGCCGGCGACGGCGAGGAGGCAGCCATGCCGGGCCAGCAGCCCGGCGCAATCGGCCAGCGCCGCCAGGTTCTTGTGCGCCGCGGGGTTGCCGACGACGAGCGCGTAGCGGCCCGGCTGCAGGCCGTGGCGCGCCAGAACCTCGGCCGCGGCCGGCGCCCGGTGGATGTGTTCCGCCCCTTCCGGTAGCACGCCGATGCGGGCCGGATCGAGCCGGAGATGATGCGCGATCCGGCCGCGGGAGAATTCCGAGACGGTGACGATGCGCGCGCCGGCCCGCGCCAGCGCGAGATGCAGCGCCCGGTACCAGCTGCGGAAGGCGGTGGAGTAGCTCTCCGGCGTGTCGAAGGCACCGGCGTCGTGGATGACGACGAGCTGGTTGCGGCCCATGGCGAGAGGCGCGGTGTTGCCGAGACTGACCAGGGTGCAGCCGCGGGCGCGCAGCGGCAGCTCGAACTGCTCCCAGCCCTGGCCGCGGAGCAGCGCCGCGGCGCCGTCGCGCAGCGCCCGGAAGGGCGAGGCGCCGGTCCCGGCGGGGCGCAACAGCCGCGCATCGGGCAGCCGGAACTCGCCGGCCAGCGCATCCAGGGCGCGGGTGATCTCGCTGGCGAAGCGCTGCACGCCGGTCACCCGCTGGCCGAGGAAGCGGCCATTGATGGCGATGGGCATCAGACGCCGCTCCCGGCGCGCAGCGCCCCGCCCGGATGTCGCAGCAGGCCGCGCAGCCGGGCCTTCTCCTCCGGCTCCAGGCTCCGCAGCGCCAGCAGCCCGAAGCCCGCGAGGCCGGCGAGGCCGAGCAGCGCCGCCGGCGCGAGGCCTGGCACGGCCGGCAGCAGGGCGAGCGCGCCGGCTGCCAGGGCGAGCGGCGGCAGCAGCCGGGCCGCCGCCTCCTGCACCGCCGGATAGAGCCGCCCGGCGAGCCAGAGCTTGCCGAGCGCGTCCACGGCGCAGCGGACCGTCCAGGCGATGGCCGCGCCCTCGATGCCGAGCCAGAGCAGCAGCAGCGCGGCGAGCGGCAGGTAGAGGAGCGCCTGCAGCAGGGCGAAGCGCGCCGTCGCATCCGGCCGGCCGATCGCGTCGATCAGCGCCGCCGGCACGAAGGCGAGGCAGGAGAAGAAGATGCCGACGCCGAGGATGCGCAGCACCTGGCCGCCACCGGCGGCGAACTCCGCCCCGAGCCAGAGGCCGAGCACCTGCTGCCCGCCGCCCGCCAGCAGCAGCCCGACCGGCAGCACCAGGCCCATCACCATCAGCCCGCCGCGGCGGAGCAGCGAGGCGGTCTGCCGCGGCATGGTGGCATAGGCCGAGGCGAAGGCCGGCAGCAGGGTCTGCGCCACCGCCACCGGCAGCATCCAGACCCGCATGACGAGGTCGAGCGGCGTGGCGTAGTAGGCGACCGCGGTGAGCGAGAGCAGCGCGCCGATCAGGAAGCGGTCGGCATAGAGCAGCGCCTGGGTCAGCAGGCCGGAGAAGGTCATCCAGCCGCCGATCCGCAGCAGCGGCAGCACCAGCCGGAGCCGCAGCGGCGTCGTCAGCACCTGCCGGACCAGCCGGCGCAGCAGCAGCAGGTAGGAGAGGGTGTTGGCCAGCCGCACCGCGACCAGCGCCAGCATCACCGCCGCCAGGCTATCCCAGACCAGCAGGACGAGAACCGGGCCAAGATAGTAGAAGAGGTTGACCGGGATGGTCACCAGATTGGCGGCGCGGAAGCGTTGATAGGCCGCCAGCACGCCCCAGAGCGCGGCGTTCAGCACGATCAGCGGCGCCGCGGCGGCGAGCACGCGCAGTCCGGCCACGGCCTGCGGCTGCAGCGCCGGCGGCACCCGGAGCCCGCGCTCGACCAGCCAGGGGATGCCGAGCCAGAGGCCGAGCGCCATCACCAGGCTGATTGCGGCGAGCACCGCGAGGGCGGCCCCGACCAGGCCAGCGGCCTCCTCCTCGCGCCCGGCGCCGATGCGCTCCGACAGCGCGCGGGTCAGGGCCTGGCCGACGCCGAGGTCGAAGACGCCGAAGACGCCCACCATGGCCAGCGCCAGGGTGAAGAGGCCCCAGCGGTCGAGGCCGAGCTGGTGCACCAGGATCGGCGTCAGCAGCAGGGCGAGCAGCAGCGGCAGGCCGCGCCCGGCAGCGTTCCAGGCAATCCCGGCAACCATCATGCGCGCCCGGGTGCGGGTTTCGGGATGGTCCATGAAAACCTTCATCCGGCGGCAGGGCCGGGCACGCCCGGGCGGCGGGGGGTGCCAGCCGGGCCCGCTTGGGTCAAGGGCGACAGGTCAGTAGGCGCCACGGCGCAGCAGCACCACGAACGGCGTCCGCAGCAGGATGGCGAGATCGGTCCGCAGCGAGGGCGAGCGGGCGTAGTGGCTGTCGAGCGCGACGCGGGTCGCGTAGCTCGTGTCGCTGCGGCCGCTGATCTGCCACAGGCCGGTGACGCCGGGACGGAGGGCGAGATAGTCGCGAGCCGCCTCGCCGTAATGCTCGGCCAGCTCGCTCGCCACGACCGGGCGGGGGCCGACGAGGCTCATCTCGCCGCGCAGCACATTGAGGAGCTGCGGCAGCTCATCGAGGCTCGAGGCGCGCAGGAAGCGGCCGATGCGGGTGACCCGCGGATCGTCCTTCAGCTTGCGGGTCGCCTCCCACTCGGCGCGGGCGGCCGGGTCCGACTCGAGCAGGGCGGAGAGGCGGGCGCCGGAATCCACCACCATCGAGCGGAACTTGAGGCAGCCGAAGCGGCGGCCGCGCCGGCCGATGCGCTGATGCGCGAAGAAGACCGGGCCCCCATCGGCGCGGATCAGCAGCGCCAGCGCGAAGAAGGCCGGCGCCGTCAGCAGCAGCAGCGAGCCAGCACCGATGAGGTCGATCGCCCGCTTCGCCGCGGCCCGCAGCCGATGGCGCCGGGCCGGACGCGCCGGGGTCGCGGCGGAGCCGGCCAGGGCCGCCAGCGCGGCCTCGGCGGCCAGGGGTTCGCAGAGCTCGACGCCAAGCATGGCGGGCCGGTCCTTCCTCGCTCCGGAGCGCATCGGGGCGCCGCCGGGATGATCCATCCGCCGGGCCTCCCGGCTCGGAAGCCGAACAACCCGATGTCGAGGGTATGACCCGGCAGCATCGCCGGAATGCGACGTGGTTGCGGCCGGATTGTGGCGGCGCACAACTCCGCGATCCGGCCTTAGTAAGGCATCCAAACCTCGCCTAGGGATTTACGGTTGAATTAGGATGTGTGAGCAATGCTTGTAACGAGAAAGAACGGGTTGCACCCGGCCTGACGGCCTGGATCGATGCGGGAGGACGCCATGTATTCAAAAGGAGCGGATCAGGAGGAGGACGCCCAACTCGCCTATCCGGTCGAAGCCATCCGCGGCATCGGCCTGGCGCTGATGCTCTCCTCGGTGCTCTGGGTCGGCCTCGCGCTGACGCTCAGGGCGCTGTGGTAGGCGCCGGCGGCCCCGCTTGAAGGAGGTGGGGCGGAATGGATCGGGTGCCGCCATCCCTCGGGCAGCGGACGACCCGTCGTGCTGCCGTCAGTCGGCGCTGACCCGGATATGGATGCGTCCGGCGCCCTGCAGTTGCGGCCGCGGCACCAGGGCCGCGATCTGACCGACGAGGGAGGCGAGGCCGGGGGGCAGCAGGCCGGCGATCGCCTCGCGCTCCGCCGGCGGCAGCCGGCCGAGGCGCTGCCCCGCGGCCGAATAGGCTTCGATGCTGCGGCCATCCTGCAGGATGCGAAGCTCGACCGGATCGCCGACCC
This sequence comes from Roseicella sp. DB1501, assembly GCF_013112485.1. Classification (GTDB taxonomy): domain Bacteria; phylum Pseudomonadota; class Alphaproteobacteria; order Acetobacterales; family Acetobacteraceae; genus Paracraurococcus. The sequence continues at coordinate 139,500 of NZ_JABFHG010000005.1, read as the reverse complement.
GGGGATGCGCCACGTCGGGGCCAGGTTCCCCGCTCAGATAGGTCAAGAGGTCGAAGCGGTCCGGCACGCGTACTGTCCTGTCTCTGGGCCGAGCTTCAATATCGGCCGGGCAGGTCGGGTTCTCGCACGCGTCCATGACAAATACGAGTAGAATTTCGCCTTACAGTTTATAAGGCGTCAAGGTTTCAGCGCCATGTCAGATCGCACTATTGCGGAGCCTTGGGCCGCCCGTCACCGGTCCCAGGATGCCACCATCTCCGCCGCCAGCGCCCCGAGGGCGAGCGAGGCGGTCAGCCCCGGGCTCTCGATCCCGAACAGGTGCAGCAGGCCGGGGACACCATGCACCTCCGGCCCCATCGGGGTGAAGTCCTGCCCGGGCGCGCCGGGCGGCACGATCTTCGGGCGGATGCCGCTATAGCCCGGCGCCAGCGCCCCGTCGTGCAGCCCGGGCCAGTAGCGGCGGATGGCGGCGTAGAAGCTGTCGCCGCGCCGCGGATCGACCTCGTAATCGAGGCCCCGCACCCATTCGACATCCGGGCCGAAGCGCGCCTGGCCACCGAGATCGATCGTCAGATGCGTCCCCAGGCCGCCCGGCACCGGCACCGGGTAGATCAGGCGGGAGAAGGGATTCCTTCCGGTGAGGGTGAAGTAGTTGCCCTTGGCGTAATAGGCGGTGGGGACGAGCTGGCTCGGCATGCCGGCGATGCCGCGGGCGAGTTTCGGCGCGTGCAGCCCGGCGGAGTTCACCAGCACCCGGCAGCGGAGCGCCATCGGCTCGACGCCGCCCACCTCGACGACGATCCCCTCCGGCACCGCCCGCCCGCCCAGCACCGGGGCATGGAAGACGAAGCCGGCGCCGGCATTCTCGGCATCGCCCTGCAGGCTCAGCATATAGGCGTGGCTGTCGATGATGCCGGTCGAGGGCGAGAGCAGGGCGGCGGTGCAGTGCAGTTCCGGCTCGAGGGCCAGCGCCTCCTCGCGCGTCAGCGGCGTCAGGTCGGGCACGCCGTTGGCCGCGGCGCGCGCCTGGATCGAGGCCAGCCGCTCCGCCTCGGCCTCGTCGGTGGCGACGATCAGCTTGCCGCAATTGGCATGCGGGATGCCGCGCTCCTGGCAATAGGCGTAGAGCTGGTGCTTGCCGGCGACGCAGGTCCGCGCCATCAGGCTGCCCGCCGGGTAGTAGATCCCGGCATGGATGACCTCGGAATTGCGCGAGGAGGTCTCGGTGCCGATCCCCTCCGCCGCATCCAGCACCAGCACCTCGCGGCCGGACAGCGCCAGGGCCCGCGCCACCGCCAGCCCGACCACGCCGGCGCCGACCACGATGCAATCGACTTCGTCCATCCTGTCCTCGTCCCGTCGCCTGCGGCGTCAGCGTCCGCGGAAGACCGGCTTGCGCTTCTCCTTGAAGGCGGCGAGCCCCTCGCGGATGTCCTCGCTCTCCTTGGCGGCCTTCATCCGGGCCTCCAGCGCCGGCACGTCCAGCGCCCCGTGGCCGATCTCGTTGATCGCCCGCTTGGCCCCCTGGACGGCGAGCGGCGCCAGCTCGCCGAGCCGGGCGGCGATGGCGTCGATCCGCGCATCGAGCTCGGCGGGGGCGACCAGATCCGTCAGGTAGCCGATGTGCAGCAACTCCTCCGGGCTCTGCTCCTCGGCCAACATGAAGAGCCGCTTGGCGTGGTTGAGGCCGAGCCGGGAGACGTAGCGGCGCAACCCGCTCTCGTAGTAATGCACGCCGATCCTGGCCGCCGGCATGAACATCACCGTCCCCGGGCTGGTGCCGACGCGGAAGTCGCAGGCGAGGGCGAGGTCGGTGCTGCCGCCATAGACCCCGCCATGCAGCCGGGCGATGGTCGGCACGGTCAGCATCTCGATCCGGTTGATCATGTCCTCGAAGCCGGCGCCGCCGGTCTCGCGGATGCCGCCGGCCTCGGCCTGGCGCGCCATGTCGCCGAGATGCGCGCCGGCCGAGAAGGCCTTGCCGGAGGAGGCGATGACCAGCACGCGCACCGCCGGGTCCTGCTCCGCCGCGGCGACCAGGCGCAGGATCTCGGCGATGTCCTCCGGCTGCACCCGGTTCATCACGGCCGGCCGGTTGAGCCGCAGCGTCGCACGGCTGCCGGTGATCTCGAGGGTGGGCAGGCTGCCCTCGTCCCGGGTCTTCGCGGCGGCGCTCATCGCGGCTGTCTCCTCCTGGCTCCCTGCCTTGTGCCGGCGGCGGGCGGGGCGGGCAAGGGTGGGGGCGGCGGATTCCACCTAGCCCTGGCCTTGCCCTTGGTCCTGCCCCTGGTCCTACCCCTGGCGCTGGCCGCCGGCGCGCGCCACTCTCGGGCGAAATCTGCCAGCGGAGGGCGCCATGTCCGATCTTCCCCGGACCGTCGAGATCCATGAGGAGGGTCCGCGCGAGGGCTTCCAGATCGAGCCCGGCCCGATCCCGACCGCGGAGAAGATCGCCCTCATCGAGGCGCTGGCCCGGACCGGGCTGCGCCACATCCAGATCTGCTCCTTCGTGAACCCCCGTCTGGTGCCCGGCTGGGCGGATGCCGAGGCGGTGGCGGGCGGCTTCCGGCCGGAGCCGGGCGTCCACTACACCGCGCTCTGGTTCAACGAGAACGGCCTCAACCGGGCACTGGCCTTCGCCGACCGGCTGAGCCTCGGCGGCTCCATCTCGCTCGCCGCCTCCGACGCCTTCTCCATCAAGAACCTGAACCGGCCGCATGCCGAGAATCTGGAGGCGATGCGCAAGCAGACCGCGGTGCACCGGAAGCACGGCATCAAGGTCACCCGGATCGGGGTGATGGCCGCCTTCGGCTGCAACTACCAGGGCGATATCTCTCCGGAGCAGGTCGTCCGCACCGTCGCCGACGGCCTCGCCCTCGCCGCCGAGGCGGGCGAGACCATCACCGATGTCTCGCTGGCCGACACCATGGGCTGGGCGACGCCGATCCGCATCGAGCGCGGCATCGGCGCGGTGCGCGAGCGCTGGCCCGATCTCCGCATCGGCCTGCACCTGCACGACACGCGCGGCCTCGCCGTTGCCAATGCCCATGCCGGGCTGCGGCTCGGCGTCACGCGGTTCGACAGCACGGCGGGGGGCCTGGGCGGTTGCCCCTTCGCCGGCCAGAAGGGCGCGGCCGGCAACATCGCCACCGAGGAGCTGGCGCTGCTCTGCGAGGAAATGGGCATCGACACGGGCATCGACCTCGATGCGCTGATCGAGGTCGGGCGCATGGCCGAGCGCATCGTCGGCCACCAGCTCCCCTCCGAGCTGCTGCGCGCCGGCAGCCTCGACGCCTTCCGCCGGCAGGCGGCATGAGCGAGGCCGCGGCCGGGCCGCAGCCGCTGCGCGGGCTGCGGGTGCTCGAGTTCAGCCATACCATCATGGGGCCCTGCGCCGGCCTGCTGCTCGCCGATCTCGGCGCCGACGTGATCAAGGTCGAGCCGGCGCCGCAGGGCGACCACACCCGCCGACTGCCGGGCTTCGCCTCCGGCTTCTTCGCCACCTTCAACCGCAACAAGCGCAGCCTCGCCCTCGACCTGAAGCGGCCGGAGGGGCTGGCGGTGGCGCATCGCCTCGTCGCCGCGGCCGATATCGTGCTGGAGAATTACGGGCCGGGCACGATGGAGCGGCTCGGCTGCGGCTGGGAGCAGCTCCGCGCCGTCAATCCGCGGCTGGTCTACCTGGCGCTGAAGGGCTTCCTCGCCGGCCCCTACGAGCACCGGCCGGCGCTCGACGAGGTGGTGCAGTTCCAGTCCGGCCTGGCCTACATGACCGGGCCGCCGGGCCGGCCGCTGCGCGCCGGCGCCTCAATCATCGACATCCTCGGCGCCGTCTTCGGCGTCACCGCCACGCTCGCCGCGCTGCGCGAGCGGGACCGGACCGGGGAAGGACAGCGCGTCTGCTCCTCGCTCTTCGAGAGCGCGGTCTTCCTGATGGGCAGCCACATGGCCGGCCTCGCCGCGACCGGCGAGGCGCCGCCGCCGATGCCGGCGCGCCGCGGCGCCTGGGGCATCTACGACACCTTCCGCACCGCCGACGGCCAGCTCTTCATCGGCGTCACCAGCGACCAGCAATGGGCCCGCTTCACCGCCGCCTTCGACCTCCCGGCGCTCGCCGCCGATGCCCGCCTCGCCACCAACGCGCAGCGGGCGCGGGAGCGGTCCTGGCTGCTGCCGGCGCTGCAGGAGGTGATCGAGACCCTGCCGCAGGCCGAGGTGTCGCGGCGCTGCGAGGCGGCGGGGATCTCCTGGGCGCCGGTCGGCCAGCCGGCCGATCTCTTCCAGGATCCGCATCTGCTGGCCGGCGGCGGGCTGCTGCAGACGGCGATCTCGGCGCTCGGCGGCGGCGCCGAGGTCGGGCTGCCGGCACTGCCGCTGGAATTCGGCGCCGGCCGGGAGCGGGTGGCGCTGCGCCGGCAGCCGCCGCGGATGGGCGAGCACAATGCCGAGGTGCTGGCCGAGGCGGGCTATGCCGCGGCGGAGATCACCGCCCTCTCGGCCGCCGGCGTGGTCGCCGCCCCGGTCCCGCCGGCCGATCCCTGAGCGGGCGGCGCGGGCGGGCTCGTACCGGCGGACCGGTCGGAGGCTCAGGACGGGGCACGCGTAGCGGCGCGACGCGACGGCCCGGGCAAACCGGAGGATTGCGCCCGGCGCCCGAGGACCGTTGGAATCAGCCCGTCGCCGCCAGCCGTCCGGCGGTCGCGGCGAAGCGGGTCAGGGCGCGCAGCCGCCGCAGCAGGTGCCGCTCCGCCGCGCGCGGCAGGGCGGACACCGTCTCCTCGCCGAGCTGCGAGAGCAGCAGCGGGCCAAGCCCGCGGCCGCGCAGCCGCCGGTCCTCGCTCGTCGCCGTCAGCCAGCCGCGATGCCCCGGCACCGCATAGACCGCGGCGACGACCCGCCGGCCGCAGATGGCGCCGAGCACGACCAGGCGCGAGCAATCGATCGCCGCGCCGGCGGCCGCGAGGCTTTCCGGGTCGCAGAGCGGCGGCTGCCAGGGCTCCGCGGCGGCGACCCGGCGCAGATGCGCGGCGAGGGCGGCGCGGTCCGCCGCCTCCAGCCGCCGCAGCTGCAGCCAGGGCACGGGCAGCTCGCGGGCGATGGCGTAGAGGCGCGACGGGGCGCGGCGGCGCGGGCGGCGAGGCGCTTCGGCGTCGGGCAGGCTGCGATCGGCCATACGCGTCTCCATTGGGATCGGTGCGGGCCTGCCCGGTCGGTCCTCGATGAGGACATAGCCGAACAGGGGGGCTTCGACTGTGCGGTGGCGCACGGAGTGGTTGCCGGGCGGTGAATCGCGCCGCCTGCGCCGGGCCGGTCAGCGATCCGGCGGCCGGCGCTGCGCCCGCCCGCGCCAAGCGATCAGCGCGCCGAGCGCCGGCAGCCCGGCCAACGCCGCGAAGGCGAGGGCATAGGAGCCGACCGCGCCCACCAACAACCCGAGCAGCGAGGGGCCGACGACGACGCCGGCGAAGGCGACGGCGAGCACGCCGCCGGTCGCCTCGCCGGCGCGGCCGGGCGCGGCCAGCCGGGCCGCCTCGGCCATCAGCACGCCGTTCCAGCCGGTGGCGCTGCCGCCGAGCAGCACGAAGAGGGCGATCACCGCCGCCGGCGGCCAGCTCGGGATGAAGGGCAGCAGCACACCCCCGGCCAGGGTGATGGTGCCGATCACCGCGAGCGTGCGCATCCCGTCCCGCCAGCGATCGGCGACGGCGCCCCAGAACAGCCGCGCCGCGGCGCCCACCGCCTGGGTCACCGCTGCGACCAGCCCGGCGGCGACCGGGCTCCAGCCTGCCTCCTCGACCAACATCGCCACGGTCATCGAGCCGAGGGCGAGCTGGAAGCCGGAATAGAGGCCGGAGATGGCGGCGAGCCCGGCCATGCCCGGCTGCTCCCGCAGCGCCCGCCAGCCGCCGCCGGCGCCGCGCGGCAGCGCCGCCCCGGCCTCGCGTTCCGCTGCCCAGGGGTGATGGAACAGGCCGGCGGCAAGGGCGGCGAGAAGCAGCAGCGCGGCCAGGGCGAGCAGGGCGCCGCGCCAGCCCAGCGCCTCGGCGAGCGAGGGCAGCAGCAGCCCGGCCAGGGCGCCGCCGATCGGCACGCCGGTCTGCTTCACCGCGAAGACCATGTTGCGCCGCCGGGCCGGGGCGAGCCGTGCCAGCACCTCCGTCGCGGCCGGATTGGTCAGGCCGTAGCCGAAGCCGGTCAGCGCCGCGCCGATCAGCGTGCCGGGCAGCCCGGCGAGCGGCACCAGCAGGCAGGCCAGCGCCGCGGCGGCGAGGGCGAGTTGCGTGCAGCGCGCCGAGCCATGGCGGCGCAGCGCCCCGGCCGAGAGCATGGAGGTGGCGCTGGCAGCGAGGTAAACCGCAGCCACCTGCCAGCCGATCCAGTGCGGCGCCACGCCGAGATCGGGCGCCACGATCGGCGCCAGCACCGGCAGGGCGAAGACGGTGAGCGTCGCCAGGGCCTGCGCCGCCGTCGTCGCCAGCAGCGCGGCCGTGAGACCGCCGAGCCAGCCCGCCGCCGGGTCGCCCCGCCCGGCCCCGCTTCGCCTCGCCAAGGCCGCGGCGCGGCCGCTACTGCGGCGGCAGCCGGAGCGCGCCGTCGAGCCGGATCGTCTCGCCGTTCAGCATCGGGTTGTCCGCGATCGCCAGCACCAGGCGGGCGAAGTCGCGATCCTCGCCGAGGCGCTTCGGGAAAAGCGGCAATTTCATGAGCGCCTCCCGCGCCGGATCGGGCAGGCCAGCCAGCATCGGCGTCTCCATCAGCCCGGGCGCGATGGTCATCACCCGGATGCCGCTGCGCGCCAGCTCGCGCGCCGCCGGCAGCGCCAGCCCGACGACGCCGGCCTTGCTGGAGGCATAGGCGCACTGGCCGAACTGCCCCTCATAGGCGGCGATGGAGGCGGTGTTGACGATCAGCCCGCGCTCGCCATCCGGCCCGACGGGATCGAGCGCCTGCATGCGCGCGGCGGCGAGGCGCAGCACGTTGAAGGTGCCGATCAGGTTCACCCGGATCACCCGCTCGAAGAGGGCGAGGTCGTGTGGCCCGTCGCGCCCGACCACCCGGGCCGGCGGCGCGATGCCGGCGCAGGAGACGACGAGGCGGAGCGGGCCGAGACCGGCCGCGGCGTCGAGCGCCGCCTCCACCGCGGCCGGATCGGCGACGTCGCCCGCAACGGCGGTGCCGCCGATGCGGGCCGCGACCGCCTCGGCCGCCTCGGCGCGCATGTCGAGAAGGACGGGCTTCGCGCCGGCGGCGGCGAGGGCCTCCGCCGTCGCCGCGCCGAGGCCCGACCCGCCGCCGGTGACGAGTGCCGAGATGCCCTGCAATTCCATGTCGCGCCCCTCGCTGCCGTGCCGGTCGGCGCCCGCGGCGCCGGGCACCGAGGCTCCCGCCAAAGCGGCGGCCGGTCAACGCACCCGGTCAACGCACCCGGTCAACGCACCCGGTCAACGCGGCGCGCGGCGCCTCAGAGCGCGACGGCGTATTCCTCCGGGCTCACCGGATCAGGCTCGGCGCCGGCGGTGTATTCGAAGACCACGCGGGAGACGGCGATGGCGAGCATGCGGCGGTCGCCGCTCTCGCCCTCGTCGGCGGGGCAGCCGCCGGTCTGGCTTGCCAGGCGGAGCAGGCGGACCGGCTGCGGGCCCTGCGGATGCACCAGCCGCACCGAGAAGGTGCCGCCCTCCCTGGCCGTCACGCTCACCTCGGCTGCGGCGTCGTCGAACTGCGCCACGAGGGCCGGCGCGGCGGCGCGATAGAGGCCGGTGACCTCGAGCGTGACCGCGCCGAGCGCGCGCTCGGCGACCGGGTTCAGCAGCAAGCCGCGCGGCCCCATCCAGCGGAAGGAGCCGTGCGGATAGACCTCCTCGCGGTGCCAGCCGGCGCCGAACAGCCCCGAATCGAGCGGCAATTCCAGCCGCTCCGCCAGGCGGTCGAGCATCGGCTCGCCGGCCGCCACGGCGCCGCCGCTCGCCAGCAGGCCGCGCAGCGCATCGGCGCAAGCGGCCGGCGCGCCGGCGAGGCGGTCGAAGAGCAGGGTCGAGGCCGCGGCGATGAAGGCGTCGATCCGCTCCTGCTGCAGGGCGAGCCGGCGCTCGAGCGCCGATTGCAGCCCCTGCTGCGCCGTGGCCGCGTCCTCCTCGATCTGCCGCAGCCGGCCATCGAGCTCGGCCAGTCGTCGCTCCGCCGCGCCGGCGCCGTGTCGGGTCCAGGCGAAATGCGCGACCGGCGTCTCCTGGCCGATGAGCAGCAGCGAGACGGACAGCCCCGCCTCCGTCAGGTCGGCCGGATGGATCGGCAGCGCGAAGCGGAAGGCGCAGCCGCCCTCCGGCAGGCCGACCGGCGATTCGATGCTGACGATGCGCGCCCCGGCGCCGTTGATCCGGGCATAAAGCACCGGCTCGAGCAGACCGTTGCGCGCCTCGCGCGCCGTGCCGCGCAGCACGCCGTGATCCATGCGGAGATCCTCGATCCGGATCTCCGGCGGCCCGAGCAGCGAAAGGGCCGCGTCGGCGCTGTCGATGCGCCAGGGGGTGGCGAGGTCGCGGCCGTCGCGCGTGGCGGCGATGCGCAGCTCCGTCGGCAGCGGCACCCGCGGCAACCGTGTGATGGGGATGGCGCAGAGTTCGCCCTGCTGCAGCCCGGCCGGCAGGTGGAGACGCCCCACTTCGATGCCGCGGCAATGCAGCAGCAAGGTCTCCGCCTCATGGAAGGGGCGCAGGGCCCGCAGGCTCAGCCCATCGGGCCCGAGACCGAGCGGAATGAGAGGGCAGAAGATCGCCTGGAAGCCGTCCATGACCTCGGCGGTTACCATGACGTAATGCCAAGTTACAAGAGAACAATACAAAAGATAATCAACCATTGGTTCACGAACCGCCGTTCAGGGTCGAACGGCCTGAACCGACCGGATCATGACCGCCGCGCGAGACACCTTGACCGTCTGGACGCCCTTGCCGCCCGAGCGCAACGGCATTGCCGACTATGCCCATGGACTGCTCGGCGGGCTGGACGGGCATTACGACTGCCGGGCGGCCTGCGACGACTGGCTGGCCCGGGCGCCGGAGGGGGTGGCGCTGGTCGATCCGGCGCTCGCCCATCGCGGGGCGGGGCCGCGCGTGCTGCACCAGATCGGCAACAATCCGGGGCATGGCTTCGTCTTGCGCGGCCTGCGCCGCATGCCGGGCGTGACCACGCTGCACGATCCGGGCCTGCTGTACCTCTATGAGACCACCGGCGAGCCGGCCGCCGCGATCGATGCCGGCATGGCGGCCGCCTTGCCGGGGCTGGCGGCGGTCTATGGCCGGCACCGGCGGGAGGAGGGGCTGCAGAGCCGGGCCAACCACCTCCTCTTCGACCTCGCCGGCGAGGTCCTGGCGCGGTCGCGGGCGGTCGTCGTGCATTCCCGCTTCGCCCGCAACCGCCTGCGCCTGGCGCACGGACCCGCGGCGACCGCGCATGTGGCGGTGATCCCGCATTTCATGCCGCCGGGGCAGATGCCCTCACGCGGCGCGGCGCGCGCCCGGCTCGGCCTTGAGCAAGGGGAATTCCTGGTGCTCACGGCGGGCTTCGCCACCGCGGCCAAGCGCTTCGACTGGCTGATCGCGGCGCTCGACATGGCGCTCGCCCACGGCGCGCGGCTGCGCTGGATCCATGCCGGCGCCGAGCGGGCGGAGGAATACGCCCTCGGCGCCGCCATCGCCGAGCGGCCGGCGGTCGCCGCCATCGCCCGGGTGACCGGCTACTGCGAGGAGACCGTGCTCGATGACCACATCGCGGCGGCGGATGTGCTGGTGAACCTGCGCTTCCCCTCGAGCGGCGAGAGCTCGGGCTCGCTGGCGCGCGCCTTCGCCGCCGGCACCTGCTGCATCGTGTCCGAGACCGGCGCCTATGCCGAGCTGCCGCGCGACGCGGTGCTGCAGCTGCCGCTGACCGGCACGCCGCGCATCCTGGGCGAGACGCTGCGGGCGCTGGCGGCGGCCCCCGACCGCGCCGCCGGGATCGGCGCCCTGGGCCGGCGATTCGCCCTCGCCGAGATGGCCCTCCCGGCCGTCGCGGCGCGCTACCGCGAGGTGATCGAGGAGTCGCTCGACCGGCCGGTTGCCGGCACGGCCCTGCCGGACCCGCCGCCGCTGCTGGTGCTCGAGGCCGGGGCGGGGCTGCGGCCGGCGCAGGTCGCGGCGATGCTCGCCGGGCGGCAGGGCCGCTGCCGGCTGCTGCTCGCCATGCCTGACCTGCCCGGCTTGGCCGCGCTGACGCTGGACCGCCCCGCGCTGCTGCGCGGCCTGCTGCCGGCCTCGGCCGACCTGCTGGCGATGCGGGTCCAGCGCACGCCTCGGCCCGGCCTGTTGCTCGACCTCCAACTCGGCTGGCCGGCATGAGCGGCGGCGGTGTCCTCGCCTGCCTGCTGCGCGAGGCCCTGCCGGCGCTGCGCCTGCTCGATCTCGGCCTGCCCGCGGCGCCGCTGCTCGGCTGGTGGCCGGGGGCGCTCTGCGGCATCGCCGATCCGGCGCGGCTGGCACCGGCCGAGGCGGCGCTGCTCGGGCGCTTCCGGCAAGGAGCGCATGGGGGGGCATGGGGGGGACCGCAGGGCATGCCGATCTTCGGGCTCGACCCGGCGGCGGATGCGGCGCTCCTCGCCACGCTGGAGAGCGAGGCGGCTCTGCTGCTGGCGCTCGACGGCGTCCCCCCGCCGGCCCTGGCACGGCTGCTGGAGGCCGGGGCGCTGCTGCTACGGCACGGCCGGACCGAGGGCCTGCCGCCGCCGCCCGGGCCGGAGCGCGGCCGCATCATGCTGCTCGTCGGCACGCTGGCGCGGATCGAGCGCTGGGACCTGCTGCTGCCGCCCGATGCGGTGGCGCCGGTCTTCACCCGGCTGCAGGATGCGGCGCATGGCCTCGCCGCCCAGCTCGGCGGCGGCCGCGCCTGGCAGGTCGGCGGGCGGCTGGTGACGGGTGGCCTCGCCAGCCTCGGGATGCTCGCCATCGGCGCCGAACGGGCGCCGTCGCTGCGCTTGCCGGGCGCGACGCTGTGGCACGACCTGCCCGCCGCGCCGGCGGCGGGGATAGAGGCGGGGGAGGGGCTGCGCCTCGGCGCGGCGCGGCAGGTCCGGCTGCTGCTCGGCGGCATGCCCGCCCGCCAGGCTTGGCTGCGGCTGCGGCTGCGCGGGCTGTCGCCGACGCGGATGCCGGCCCTGTTCCTCGATGGCCTGCGGCTGCAGACGCAATGGCGCGCCGATGACGAGGGGAGCGTGGTGATCGAGGCGCCGGCGCGGATGCAGGCCGGCCAAGCCAGCCTCGTCGGCCTCGCTCTGCCCGCCGAGGCACCGGCGGGCGCGGTCCTGCTCTCGCTGGAATTCGCCGCATGACGCGCAGCCCGCGCCTGCTGGTGGTCTCGCCGGCGCCCTCGCATCCCACCGACCAGGGCAATTCCGCCCGCATCCAGGGGCTCGGCGCCGGGCTGATGGCCCGCGGCGTGGCCTGCGACTTCCTCTACTACGCCACCGAGGGCTGCAGCCCGGCGCAGCGCGACGCCATGGCGGGCTTCTGGCGGGCGCTGCATCTCGTGCCGCCGGTGCCGACGGGCGCCATGCGCTTACCCGGCGTCTGGGGGCTGGACGACTGGTGCGACGCCTCGCTCGTCGAGCATGTCGCCGCCTTGCAGAGGCAGGCGCGCTACGATGCGGTGCTGGTGAACTATGTCTGGATGTCACGGGTGCTGGAGGCGGTGCCGGACGCCTTCCGCATCATCGACACCCATGACCTCTTCGGCGACCGGCATCTCGTCGCGCTGGCCGCCGGCATCGACCCCTCCTGGTTCTTCACCACCATCGCCGAGGAGGGACGGGGCTTGGCGCGCGCCGACCTCGTCATCGGCATCCAGGAGGAGGAGTCGGAGGAGTTGCGGCGGCGGTCCGCGACGCCGGTGACGACCATCGGCCACATGCCGCCGCTGCGCTTCCTCGACAGCATGCCGGCGGGGCCGCCCCGCTCGCCCTTCGGCTATCTCGGCAGCGCCAATCCCTGGAACATTGCCTCGGTACGGGCGCTGGACGCGGCGCTGGCGGAGGCGGGCGGCATGCCCTGGCTGCTCGCCGGGCGGATCCTGCAGCGGCACGACCTGGTCCTGGCCAGCCACCCGCAGCGGCTGGGCGAGGTGGCGGACCCGGCGATCTTCTACGACGCCGTCGATTGCGTGCTGAACCCGATGGTCCCGGGCACCGGGCTGAAGATCAAGACCGTGGAGGCGCTGGCGCATGGCCGGCCGATTCTCGGCACGCGGCACGCCTTCGCCGGGCTGCCGGCCGAGCATCCGGGCCATGCCGCGGCGGATATCGCGGAGATGGTTGCGCTGATGCGGGAATGGCGCGCCAGCCCCGCCTTCCGCGATGGGCTGGCGCGGGCCTCGCGGCTAATGGCGCTCGGCTATGCCGCCGATCTCGCGCTGCAGCTCGATGCGCTGGCGGCACGGCTGCACGCCCTCGCCTGAGCGCCGCGCCCCGATCGGCGGGCCGCGGGTCATGGGCCGCGGGGGGGCCGGGATTGCCCCCCGCCGCCGCCGCGGTCAAAGTGCGCGGCCAAGGCGCCCCGGCGCAAGGTCGGGGCTGGAGGAGAACCGCCGATGGCCTATCCGAACGTCCAGCTCTACATCAATGGCGAATGGCGCAATGCCCGGTCCGGCCGGACGGGCGAGGTCATCAACCCGGCGACCGAGGAGGTGATCGGCACCTACGCCTATGCCGGCAAGGAGGACCTGGACGAGGCGCTCGACGCCGCGGAGAAGGGCTTCGCCCAGTGGAAGAAGGTCTCGGCCTTCGACCGGTCCAAGGTGATGCGCAAGGCCGCCGACATCCTGCGCAGCCGCGCCGACGCCATCGCGCGCATCATGACCCTGGAGCAGGGCAAGCCGCTGCCCGAGGCGAAGATGGAGGTGATGGCGGGCGCCGACGTCATCGACTGGTTCGCCGAGGAGGCCCGCCGCGCCTATGGCCGCGTCATCCCGGCCCGCGCCGAGGGCGTCTATCAGCTCGTGGTGAAGGAGCCGGTCGGCCCCGTCGCCGCCTTCACGCCCTGGAACTTTCCGATCAACCAGGTGGTCCGCAAGCTCTCGGCCGCCGTCGCCACCGGCTGCTCGATCATCGTCAAGGCGCCCGAGGATACCCCAGCCTCGCCGGCCGAGCTCATCCGCGCCTATGCCGATGCCGGACTCCCGGCCGGGGTGATGAACCTCGTCTATGGCAGCCCGGCCGAGATCAGCGAGTACCTGATCCCGCACCCCGTCATCCGCAAGGTGACCTTCACCGGCTCGACCCCGGTCGGCAAGCAGCTCGCCGCCCTGGCCGGCCAGCACATGAAGCGGGTGACGATGGAGCTCGGCGGGCATGCGCCGGCGATCGTCTTCGACGATGCCGATCTCGACCTGGCGGCGAGGACGCTGGCCGCGGCCAAGTTCCGCAATGCCGGCCAGGTCTGCGTCAGCCCGACCCGCTTCCTGGTGCAGGAGGCGCTCTACGAGCCCTTCGTCGAGAAGTTCGTCGCCGCGGCCAAGGCGGTGAAGGTCGGCAACGGGCTCGAGGAGGGCACCCAGATGGGCCCGCTCGTGCATGAGCGGCGCATCCCCTGGGTCGACGGGCTGATGGCCGATGCGCGGCAGAAGGGCGGCGAGGTGCGCACCGGCGGCGAGCGCATCGGCAACAAGGGCTATTTCTACCAGCCGACCGTCGTCACCGGCCTCTCCAAGGAGGCGCGGATGATGAACGAGGAGCCCTTCGCGCCGGTCGCCATGATCGCGCCCTTCAAGGAGTTCGAGGAGGTGGTGGCCGAGGCGAACCGGCTGCCCTACGGCCTCGCCAGCTACGCCTTCACCCGCAGCGCCAAGACCGCCAACGCCATCGCCTCCAAGGTCGAGAGCGGGATGATGACGATCAACCATCTCGGCCTGGCTCTGCCCGAGGTGCCCTTCGGCGGCATCAAGGACAGCGGCTATGGCTCGGAGGGTGGGCTCGAGGCGATCGAGGCCTATCTGAACACGAAGTTCGTCAGCCAGGCGGGCCTCTGATCATCTCCCCATGACACCGCGGTGCGGCGTCATGGGGGCCCCGTGAGGCGCTTCTGATCCCAGAGACGTCACAGCCTGCCGCGGCTTCGCCGCGGCACGGCAACGGGCAGCAATGGTTGCGGCGCAGGGCGGCAAGGCCCGGACGCGCCGTGCATCATGGCTCGATGCCGGACGCCGTGAAGGCGCGCCGGGCCTCGGAGCCGGCGAGGAATTGCAGCAGCGCCTCGCCCGCGCCGTCCGGCAGCGCCGCCGCGCCATAGGCGGTGTAGCTCTGCAACGCGTCAGGCAGCGGGCCGAGCGCCTGCAATGCCGGCACCTGGGCGATCTCGGTCGTGGCGCCGAAGCCGAGCTCGGCGCCGTCCCCCTGCAGCAGGTGCTGCATCACCTCCGCCCCGGTCGCATAGCGCCGTGCCTTTTCCGCCAGCAGCGCGGCGAGGCCGAGCCGCGCGAAGAGCCGCTCCATCGCCAGGCCGGTCGAGGCGCGGTTGAACACCACCGCATCGGCCGACTCGACGGCTGCGCGCAGGGTCGCCGCGTCGCGGATCGCCGGGGCCGGCGCGCCCCGGCGCACCACCACCCCGATCCCGACCCGCCCGAGCGGCAAGGCGGGCCCCGCCAAGCGGTCGCCGAGGCTGTCGAGCAGCGCCGCCGGCGCGACCAGGAGATCCGGCCGCTCGCCGGCGAGCATCCGCTCCCGCAGCTGCGGCGCCGTGGCATAGGCGATCTGCACCGCCCGGCCGGTCTGCGCCCGGAAGGCGGCGACGGCCGCGGCGATGCCCGGCTCGACCGCGCCGGCGCTCAGCAGCCGGATCGCCGGCTCGCCGCCGGCGGCGAGCAGCAGCGGCGAGAGGCCGAGCAGGAGGCGCCGGCCGGGGACGAGGCGCCTCATTCCCGCGTCGGGATCCAATTGGACAGGGCAAGGCCGCCATCCACCACCACCGTCGTGCCGGTGACATAGGCCGAAAAGCGGTCGGCGAGCAGGGCGACGGCCATGCGCGCGACATCCTCCGCCTGGCCGAGCCGGCCGAGCGCGATCCGCGCGGCGAGCGCCGGATCGGCCTGGAAGCCGCCGCCGGCGATGGCGCCGGGCGCGATGGCGTTCACCCGGATGCCATGGGGGCCAAGGGCGCGCGCCAGCTCCTGCATCACCATGGTCAGCCCGGCCTTGCTGGCGCTGTAATGCGGCAGGTTGCGCGGCGAGCCGGCATGCAGCGAGGTGACGTAGAGCATCCGCCCGCGCGGCCCGCCCGCCGCCGTGTCCCGCATGTGCCGCCCCGCCAGCTGGCCGAGCTGGAAGCCGGCCTCGAGATTGACCGCGACCATCTGCCGCCAGGCCTCCGGCGACACGGCAAGCGCCGTCTCGCCTTCCTGCCGCTTCGGGCTGGCGCTGTGGACCAGGAGGCTGACGCGGCCGAGCCGCTCGCGCGCGGCCTCGAACAGCAGGGCGGCGCCGTCGGGGCGGGCGAGATCGGCCGCGACGGCCTCCGCCGCTCCGCCGGCCGCGCGGATCGCCGCAGCCGCGGCCTCGCCGCCGGCGGCATCCCGGTCGGCCAGGAGCAGGCGCGCGCCCTCGGCGGCTAGGGCGGCGGCGATCGCCCGCCCGATGCCGTTCGCCGCGCCGGTCACCAGCGCGGCATCGCCCGCGAGCAGCCCGTCCGCCATGCTGTCCTCCTTCGCTTCCCCCGGATGGAGTGGCCCGAGGCGCGGGAGGCGGCAAGCGCCATCCCTTGCGGCGAGGCGCCGGCCGCCGCCATGCTGGCCCTAAATCAGGTAGGAGGACCGCCCATGCGCGCCAATGCCATTCGCGTGGAACCCGTTGTCGGCGCAGTCGGTGCCGAGATCCATGGCCTCGACCTCGCCGTCCCGATCGGCGAGGCGGAGGTGGCGATGATCCGCGAGACGCTGTTCGACCGCGGCGTCGTCTTCTTCCGCGACCAGACGCTGACGCCGGAGCAGCACATCGCCTTCGCCACCCGCTTCGCGCCGATCAACGTCAACCGCTTCTTCCGCCATGCCGAGGGCTATCCCGAGATCGCGGAGGTGCGGAAGGAGCCGGGCCAGACGAAGAATATTGGCGGCGGCTGGCACACCGACCACAGCTATGACCAGGTGCCCGCCATGGGCTCCATCCTGTTGGCGCGCGAGCTGCCGCCGACCGGCGGCGACACGCTCTTCGCCAGCATGTACGCGGCCTATGATGCGCTGTCGGACGGGCTGAAGGCGACGCTCGCGGGGCTGCGCGCCGTGCATTCCAGCCGGCATGTCTTCGGCGCCTCGGTGCAGCGCGAGCAGCAGCAGGACGGGCGGCTGCGCAATGCCGACCTCGCCGTGCAGGATGCCGCGCATCCGGTGGTGATCCGCCATCCCGGCAACGGCCGGCAGGCGCTCTACGTCAATCCCGGCTTCACCCTGCGCTTCGAGGGCTGGACCGATGAGGAGAGCCGGCCGCTGCTCGACTATCTCTACCGTCATGCGGCACGGCCGGAATTCCAGTGTCGCTTCCGCTGGCAGGAAGGCTCGATCGCCTTCTGGGACAACCGCGCCACCTGGCACTATGCGGCGAACGACTACCAGGGCGAGCGGCGGCTGATGCACCGCATCACCCTGGAGGGCGAGGCGCTGTCCTGATGACGTGACCTCGGTCGCCGGCGCCACCTCCGGTGGCTCGGCTTCGCCGCGCCGCGGGGTCAGGCCTTGACCAGCGGGCAGCCACCCTCGGCGAGCGGCCGGAAGGCCTCCTCGCCGCGGATGGTCTCCGCCACCTCCAGCAGGTCCCATTCGCCGCGCGACTGCCGCGGCTGCTTCACCCGCAGCAGGTAGACGTCGCGCACCACGCGCCCGTCGGCGCGCAGCACGCCGTCCTTGGTCATGAAGTCGTTGATCGGCATCTCGCGCATCTTCGCCATCACCGGCGCGGTCGCATCCGTGCCGGCCGCCTGCACCGCCTTCAGGTAGTGCATGACGGCGCCGTAGGAGCCGGCCTGGAAGGCGGTGGGCGGCCTGCCATGCGCCTTGGCGAAGCGCGCGGCGAAGGCGCGGGCGGCGTCGGTCTGGTCCCAGTAGTAGCTCGCCGCATAGACCATCCCCTGGCCGGTCTCGAGGCCGATGGAGCGGATATTGGTCAGCGAGCAGTTCAGCGCCGCGGGGACGATGCCGCGGCGGATCAGGCCGAACTCGCCCATCTGCTTGGCGATGTTGATCATGTCCGTGCCGCCGGCGCAGATGCCGACCGCCTGGGCGCCGGAGGCGGCGGCGCGCACGAGGTAGGAGGAATAGTCGCTCTCGCCGAGCGGGGCGCGCACGCTGCCCACCACCTCGCCGCCCAGACCCTTCAGGATCGCGCCGGCATTCGCCTCCAGCGAGTGGCCGAAGGCGTAGTCGGAGGTGATGAAGAACCACTTCGTCTTGCCGCCGCGCACCAGCGCCGTGACCGGCCCCTTGGCCGCCGAGTAATTGTCGTAGACCCAATGCGCCGTCCAGGGGCCGCAATCCTTGCCCGTGAGGTCGGTGGTGCCGGCCGACATCGGCACGACGATCCGCTGCTTCTCCTTCGACAGCGTCTGCACGGCGAGGGCGACGGCGGAATTGCCGAGGCCGGTGATGATGTCGACCTTCTCTTGGTCGAACCAGCGACGGGCGATGCCCATGCCGATATCGGCGCGGTTCAGCAGGTCGCCGTGCACCAGCTCGATCGGGGCGCCGAGCACCTTGCCGCCCATATCCTCGATCGCCAGCCGGGCGGCCACCACCTCGCCCATGCCTTGCTGGTCAGCGAAGACGCCGGTCATGTCGTTCAGCACACCGATCTTCACCACGCCGTCGGAGACTTGGCTTTGGGCGCGCCCGGGCAGAATGTGGACGAAGGGCAGCGCGGCGGCGGTGCCGAGCAGGGTTCTGCGACGCATGCGGATCTCCTCCCTCGGCCGTTCGGTACGGCTTCGTTGCGGGCAGGCTAGAGCGCATTCACTCTGACTGGAAAGACGGAATGCGCTCCATCCACGTTACTTGCAGAGCAGATTCACGCCTCCGGGCGGTTCCGCCCTGCGGCGATCTGCTCCGGGCGGGGAGGAGGGAGCCCGGCAAGCCCGGCACCCGCTATTCCAGCTTCACCCCCGCCTGCCGGATCACCGCCGCCCAGCGCGCCCGCTCCTCGCCGAGAAAGGCGGCGAAGTCGGCCGGCTGGTTGCCGGCCGGCACCGCGCCCTGCTCGCGCAGCAGCCGCAGCACCTCGGCATCGGTCAGCGCGGCGGTCGCGGCCCGGTGCAGCCGCGCCAGGGCCTCGGGCGGGGTCCCGGCCGGCGCCAGCAACCCGTGCCAATTGTCGGTCATCACCGAGGGCAGGCCGATCTCGGCCATGGTCGGCACCTCCGGCAGCAGCGGGTCGCGCGCCTTGCCGCCGATGGCGAGCGCCCGCAGCGCGCCGACGCGGACATGCGGCAGCAGGATCGGCAGGTCGGCGAAGCCGAGCTCGACCTCGCGCGCGACCAGCGCCAGGGCGAGCGGGGCGCCGCCCTTGTAGGGAACGTGCGTCAGCCGGATGCCGGCGGCGAGCTGCAACAGCTCGCCCGCCAGATGCGGCATGCCGCCCGGCCCGGTCGAGCCGTAGTTCAGCTCGCCCGGCCTCGCCTTCGCCGCCGCGACCAGCGCCTCGACGCTGCGCCAGGGCTGCGCCGCCGGCACCGTCAGCGGCTCGTGCACGATGACCGCGAGGCTGATCGGCGCGAAGTCCCGCGCCGCGTCATAGGGCATGGCCGGCTGCAGCGAGGGCGAGATGACCAGCCCGCCGGCGCTGCCCATGCCGATGACATGCCCGTCCGGCGGCGCCTTCGCCACCGCGTCGAGGCCGGTGACGCCGCCGGCGCCCGGCCGTGCCTCCACCACCACCGGCTGGCCGAGCTCGGCCGACATCCGCGGCACCAGCAGCCGGGCGATGATGTCGCTCGGCCCCCCGGTGGCGAAGGGGACGATCAGCCGGACCGGCCGGTCGGGGAAGGGTGCCGCCAGGGCCGGCGCGGCGGCGAGGGCGGGCAGCGCCAGCACGGCGCGGCGGTGGAAGCGCATGGTTCCTCCCCAGATCCTGGCCGGGGCTTTCATGGCCCTCGGCGGGCTGCGAGTATGGCCCCCGGCCGCCGGCCCCGGCGAGGGCCGGCGGCCCAGCGAGAGGGAACAGGACCGCGTCCATGCGCATCACCGCCGTCACCGGCCATATCCTCAGCAGCCCCTTCACCTATGGCGGCCCGGCCGGGCCGGGCGGCAACCTGCATCTGCGCGACATCGACACGCTGCTGGTGCGCGTCGAGACGGATGCCGGCATCACCGGCTGGGGCGAGGCCTTCGGCTTCAACCTGGTCCGCACCACGCGGCAGGCGCTGACCGAGCTCATCGCGCCGGTCTGCCAGGGCGAGGCGGCGGGCGACATCGCCGGGCTGATGCGCCGGCTGCAGCGGCGCTTCCACAATTTCGGCCGCAACGGTGCCGTCACCTTCGCGCTTTCCGGCCTCGACATCGCGCTCTGGGACATCGCCGCCAAGGCGGCCGGCAAGCCGCTGCACGCGCTGCTCGGCGGCGCCCGGCGGGAGCGGGTGCCGGCCTATGCCAGCCTGCTGCGCTACGGCGATGCCGGCCATGTCGCGCGCAACACGGCGGAGGCGATCCGCCGCGGCTATCGCCGCATCAAGCTGCACGAGGTCGATCTCGGCTGCATCCGCGCGGCGCGCGAGGCGGCGCCGGCGGAGGTGCCGCTGATGCTCGACATCAACTGCGCCTGGGACAGCGTGGAGCAGGCGGTCGGCTTCTGCCGGGCGGTGCAGGGGATGAATGTCCGCTGGGTGGAGGAGCCGGTCTGGCCGCCGGAGGATTTCGCCGCCATCGCCGCGGTGCGCCGGGCGGGCGGCACCGGTATCGCGGCGGGGGAGTGCCTCGGCAGCCCGGAGAGCATCGGCACCATGCTGGCGGCCGGCGCCGTCGATGTGGTGCAGCCGAGCGTGACCAAGGTCGGCGGCGTCTCGGCCATGCTGGCGGTGCGCGACCTCGCGGCCCGGCATGGCGCGGCGCTGGTGCCGCACTGCCCCTATTACGGCCCTGGGCTGCTGGCGAGCCTGCATGTTCTCGCCTGCGCCGAGGTGGAGGAGCCGCTGGAATACTATTTCGCTGACCTCGCCGCGCCGCCCTATCCGGCGCTGATCCCGCGCGACGGCTATGTCGCCGTGCCGCAGGGACCGGGGCTCGGGCTCGAGATTGATCCGGCGCTGCTCGCCGGCGCGGGCTGAGCGCGCCGCCACCGGGTTTTCCACCGCTGGCCGATCCGTTCTAAACGCCGCCGCATGATCGGATCGCTCTCGGCCCCGGCGCTCGCCGCGGGGCTGCTCGCCGGCTTCGTCGGCTTCGCCTCCTCCTTCGCCGTGGTGCTGCAGGGGCTCTCGGCCATGGGCGCGAGCCCGGCCCAGGCGGCGTCCGGCCTGATGGCGCTCTCCATCGCCATGGGGCTGTGCGGCATCGTGCTCAGCCTGTGGCGGCGGATGCCGATCAGTGTCGCCTGGTCGACGCCGGGCGGGGCGCTGCTCGCCGCCTCGGCCCTGCCGGCGGGCGGCTTCGCCGAGGCGGTCGGCGCCTTCCTCATCGCCGGCGCGCTGATCCTGCTGGCCGGGCTGTGGCGGCCGCTCGGCCGGGCGGTCGCCGCCATCCCGCCGCCGCTGGCCAATGCCATGCTCGCGGGCGTGCTGCTCGGCCTCTGCCTGGCGCCGGTGCGGGCGCTGGCGGAGGCGCCGCTGCCGGGCCTCGCCATCCTGCTCGGCTGGGCGCTGGTGGCGCGGGTCAACCGGCTGCTCGCCGTGCCGGCGGCGGTGCTGATCGCGGTCGTTGCCATCGCCATGACGGTGACGCTGCCCTCCGGCCTGCTGGCCGCGGCGGGGCCGGCGCCGGTGCTGGTGATGCCGCGCTTCTCCCTCGCCGCCCTGATCGGCATCGCCCTGCCGCTCTTCCTCGTCACCATGGCGTCGCAGAACATTCCCGGCATGGCGGTGCTGACGGTGAACGGCTACCGGCCGGCGCCCGGGCCGCTCTTCGCCGCCACCGGCCTGTTCACCCTCGCCGCCGCGCCCTTCGGCGGCCATGCGGTGAACCTCGCCGCCATCACCGCCGCGCTCTGCGCCAGCCCCGAGGCCGATCCCGATCCGCGCCGCCGCTGGCAGGCCGCGGTGGTGGCGGGGCTGGTCTATGTCGCCTTCGGCCTGCTCGCCGGCATGGCGACCCGCTTCGTCGGCGCCGCGCCGCCGATCCTGATCCAGGCCGTGGCCGGCCTCGCCCTGCTCGGCGCCTTCGCCGGCGCGCTGCAGACGGCGCTCGCCGTGCCCGAGACGCGGGAGGCGGCGGTCATCACCTTCCTCGTCACCGCCTCCGGCCTCACCATCCTCGGCATCAGCGGCGCCTTCTGGGGGTTGCTGGGCGGCGGGGCGATGCTGCTGCTGCATCGCCGGCGCGGCTGATATCAATGGCCCTCAAGCGCCGGGCGCGAACCTCCGGCTTGCCTGGCTACGCGGCATGGGTCGCGGGCCCCGTTCGGGGCCTCGGACCGGTCAAAGGACCGGCCCGTTGGTCTATTCCGGCGACCTATTCGGCCTTCACGCCGGCGGCCGCTACCGCCTCCCGCCAGGTCGCGGAGTCCGCGCGCACCAGCGCGGCGAAATCCTGCGGCGAGGTCCAGGCCGCCTCGGCGCCCTGCGTGCTCAGCCCCTGGCGCAGGGTGGCGTCGGCGCTCGCCGTCCGCAGCGCGGCGGAGAGCTGGGCGGCGATCGGTGCCGGCAGGCCGCGCGGCGCGACGGCGCAATACCAGTTCTCGGCGAGAAGCTGCGGATAGCCCTCCTCGCCGGTGGTGCGCAGCTCGGGCAGCGAGGGGCTGTGCTGCCGCGCGGCGAGGGCGAGGGCGGTGATGGCGCGCGCCTTGATGTGCGGCAGGATCACCGGCAGGTCGGCGAAGAGAAGCTGGATCTGCCCGGCCACTAGATCCGTCACCGCCGGGGCGGCGCCGCGATAGGGCACGATCTCCGCCTGGATGCCGGTCTGCGCCCGGAAGCGGTGCGCCGTCAGGTGGCTGATGCCGGCCGCGCCGGCGGTGCCGATGTTGAGCGTGCCGGGGCGGCGCCGCGCCAGTTCCAGCAGCGCCGGCAGGCTGGTCACGCCGAGGCCGGGATGCGCGACCAGCGCCTCCGGCACCGTCGCCACCACGCTGAGCAGCGTGACATCCTCCGGCACCCGATAGGGCATGCTGGGCTGGGTGTGCGGCGCGATCACCAGCGAGCCGCCATCGACGATGCCGAAGAGGCTGCCATCCGGCGGCGACTTCAGGACCGCGTCGGTCCCGACCACGCCGGAGCCGCCGGCGCGGTTCTCGACCAGCACGGTCTGGCCGAGGGCGGCGGTCAGCGCCGGGGCGTAGAGCCGGGCGATGATGTCGTTCGGCCCGCCGGGCGGGTAGGGGACGATGGCGCGGATGGGGCGTGCGAGCCAGCCGGTCGCCGCCGCATCCTGGGCCCGGGCCTGGCCCAGTGGCAGCGCCGGCAGGGCGCCGAGCAGCACACGTCGTCGCATTCCCTTCCTCCCCTCGTTCCGCGACGCATGCTGCCCGCCGGGCCGCGATGCGGCCAGGGGCGGCGGCCTCAGTCGAGGGGCAGCGCGTAGGGGTCGAAGGCCGGGTAGGGGTCGGTATAGGGGTTGGGCGGCGGGGGTTCGGGCGCGGCATAGGGCGCTGGGGGATAGGCCGCCGCGGCCGCCTGCTCGCGGTCGAGCCCGTTGCCGACCACCCCGCCGAGCAGCGCCCCGGCAGCGGCGCCTCCGAGCACGCCGAGGCCGCGGTCATGCGGGCCGGCGGCGACGCCGCCGATCAGCCCGCCGGCCAGGGCGCCCGCCGTGGCGCCCGCCCCGGCATTCGGGCCCAGCGACGGCGCATAGCCATAGGGCGGATAGGCGGGCTCCTGGACATAGACGCAGCCGCCCAGGGTGAGGACGAGGAGGGCAGCACCAATGGGGCGGAAGCCGGTCATGCGCCCAGCCTGCCGCCCGCCCGCGGCCTTCCGGCGGCGCGAAGGTGGCGAGGCCAAGGCAGAGAGGCCGGGGCAGGCGAGTCGGCTCGACAGCCCGCCGCCGCCGGGGGAGAAGCGGAGACCCCCAGCCAGGCGGACCGGCCGTGTCGAACTCCCAGCGCCCGCAGGCGCCGCTCCTCGAGATCCTGCGCGTCTTCGGCGCCATCGGCATGGCCAGCTTCGGCGGCGGGCTGCCAGGCTGGATGCATCGGGAGATCGTCGAGAAGCGCGGCTGGATGGCCGAGGAGCGCTTCCTGGCCGGCATCGCGCTCGGCCAGGTGCTGCCGGGGCCGAACAGCGTCAACCTCGCCCTCTATATCGGCCAGCAGCTGCGCGGCTGGGCCGGCGCCGCCATGGCCTTCCTCGGCATCCTCGGGCCGCCCTTCCTGTTCATCCTCGGCCTCGCCCTGCTCTACGGCCGGCTCGGCGGCATGGCCGGGCTGGGCGTGGTGCTCTCCGGCGTCGCCGCGGCGGGGCTTGCCAACTCGCTCACCGTCGGCCTGCGCACGGCGCGGCGGATGCGGGGGCTGTGGTCCTGGGCGGTGGTGCTGGCGACCTTCCTCGCGGTCGGCGTGCTGCGCCTGCCGATGGTCCCGGTGATGCTGGTCCTCGGCCCGGTCAGCATCGGCCTCGCGGCGCGGTTCGGCCGGCATGCCTGAGCGCCTGCTCGCGCTGATCCTGGTCTTCGCGCCGCTCTCGCTCGTCTCGCTCGGCGGCGGGCCCTCGATCTTCGCCGAGATGCAGCGCCAGGCGGTCGAGGTGCATCGCTGGATGCCGGCGGGGATGTTCACCGATCTCTTCGCCATCTCGCGCGCCGCGCCCGGCCCCGGCTCGCTGATCGGCGCGCTGGTCGGCTGGCAGGCGGCGGGGTTCCTTGGCGCGCTGGTCGCGGCGCTCGCCCTCTACCTGCCCTCCTCCCTGCTGCTGCTCGCCATCGGGCATTGGTGGCACCGGCGCGGCGACGGGCCGTTGCGGCGGGTGATCGAGCGCGGGCTGGCGCCGCTCGCCGTCGGCCTGATCTTCGCCGGGGTGCTGACCCTGCTGCGCGCCGACGGCGCCGGCTGGCTGGAGCTGGCGACGCTCGGCGTCAGCGCCTGGGCCCTGCTGCGCGGGGTCAGCCCCTACTGGGTGTTGCTGGCGGCGGGGCTGTTCTACGCGATGCTGCAACAGCTCGGGGCGATCGGCGGCGGTTGACGCGGACGGGACGGGGCACGAGACTGCGGCCCGAGCACACACCCGAAATCAAGAACTTACGGAGGGGAGCCATGGCCGGAGAGCCGCAATTCGTCGAGCATGCGCGGGACGGCGACATCCATGTCCTCCGCATCGCCAATCCGCCGGTGAACACGCTGCGGACCGAGGTCCGCGCCGGCCTGCTGGACGGCATCCAGGCGGCGACGCGCGAGGGCGCGCGGGCCATCGTGCTGATGGGGTCGAACCGCAATTTCTCGGCCGGCGCCGAGATGACGGAGTTCGGCAAGCCGCGGAAGCCGCCCTCCCTGCCGGAGGTGTTCGACGCCATCGAGCAGTCGAAGGTGCCGGTGATCGCCGCCATCCACGGCAATGCGCTGGGCGGCGGGCTGGAGCTGGCGCTGGCCTGCCATGCGCGCGTCGCCGCGCCAGGGGCGCAGCTCGGCCTGCCGGAGGTGAAGCGCGGCTTCGTTCCGGGCGCGGGCGGCACGCAGCGCCTGCCGCGGCTGATCGGGATGGAAGCGCTGCGCCTCATCGTCTCCGGCGAGCCGGTGACACCGGAGGAGGCCGAGCGGCTCGGCTTCGTCGATGCCGTGCTGAGCGGCGAGCTGGAGCACGCCGCCATCGCCTGGGCGCGGGAGAATGCCGGGACGTCCTTCACCCTGGCCCGCAACCGGACGGACAGGATCGCCGGCTATGACGCCGCGCAATTCGACGAGGCCGCCAAGAAGCTCACCGCCCGCAGCCGTGGCCAGGAGAGCCCGCTCGGCTGCGTCGCGGCGGTGCGCGCCGCCTTCACCATGCCCTTCGAGGACGGGCTGAACGTCGAGCGCGAGCAGTTCACCCGCCTGGTGCAGGGCGAGCAGAGCCAGGCGCTGCGGCACATCTTCTTCGGCGAGCGCGAGGCGCAGCGCATCCCCGACCTGCCGGCGGAGGCGAAGCCCCTGCCGGTGAACCGGCTCGTCGTCATCGGCGGCGGTACCATGGGCGGCGGCATCGCCATGTCGGCGGCGAATTTCGGCCTGCCGGTGACGATCGTCGAGACCTCGGAGGAGGCGCTGCAGAAGGGCCTCAAGCGCTGCGAGGCGAATTGGGAGCGTACCGTGAAGTCCGGCCGCCTTTCCCAGGCCGAGTACGAGAAGCGCCGCGCCCTGCTCTCCGGCACCACCGAGTTCGAGAAGGCGGTCGGCGAGGCCGATCTCGTCATCGAGGCGGTGTTCGAGAACATGGCGGTGAAGAAGGAGGTCTTCGCCCGGCTCGACAAGGCGGCGCGGCCGGGCGTGGTGCTCGCCTCCAACACCTCGACCCTCGACATCGACGAGATCGCCTCGGCGACGAAGCGGCCAGAGCTTGTCATCGGGATGCATTTCTTCAGCCCGGCCAATGTCATGCGGCTGCTGGAGAACGTGAAGGGCAAGGCCTCCAGCCCGGCGACCATCGCCACGGCCACCGAGGTCGGCAAGCGGATCGGCAAGCTGCCGGTGCTGGTCGGCAATTGCGACGGCTTCGTCGGCAACCGCATGACCGGCAAGCGCGGCCCGCAGATCGAGAAGCTGCTGCTGGAAGGCTGCCTGCCGCAGGATATCGACCGGGTGATGGAGGGCTATGGCATGGCCATGGGCCCGCTCGCCACCGGCGACCTGGCCGGGCTGGATATCGGCGCGGCGGTGCGCAAGGCGCGCGGCACGGTCGCACCCGTGGCCGATGCGGTGGTCGCGGCCGGGCGGCTCGGCCAGAAGACCGGCAAGGGCTATTACGACTACGACGAGAACCGCAAGCGCATCCCTTCGAAGGAGGTCGAGCGGATCATCCTCGACCTGGCCGAGAAGATGCAGGTGCGGCGCCGCAAGATCGAGGATGGCGAGATCCTCGAGCGGGTGCTGCTGCCGATGGTCAACGAGGGCGCCCGCATCCTGGAGGAGGGGATCGCCTATCGCCCCATCGACATCGACGTCATCTTCGTCAACGGCTTCGGCTGGCCGGCCTTTCGCGGCGGACCGATGTTCTTCGCCGATCGGCTCGGGCTGAAGGCGGTGCGCGACAAGCTGGCGCATTATGCCGAGACCACCAACGACCCGAACCTGAAGCCGGCGGCGCTGATCGAGCGGCTGGCGAAGGAGGGCGGCAGCTTTGCCACGCTGAAGGGCGCCGCGAAGGGCTGATGACGCAAGGGCGCCCCTTCCCCTGGGAGGCGGCCTATCCGCCCGGCCTCGATTGGGGCGCCCCCATCGAGACCGGGACGCTCGGGCAATTGCTGGCGCGGAGCGCGGCCGAGCACGGGCCGCGCGTCGCGCTGCGCTACCGCGACGCCGCGATCACCTATGCGGAGTTGCAGGCGATGGCGCGGCGCGTCGCCGGAGCGCTGCTCGCGCTGCCCGCGGCGCGCAACGGCATCGCGCTGCTGCTCGGCAACACCGCCTTCCATCCGGCGGTGGTCTTCGGCGCGGCGCTCGCCGGGCTCCGGGTGACGCAGCTCTCGCCCCTCGATGCGCCGCGCACCATCCGCCACAAGCTGCAGGACAGCGGCGCGCGGCTGCTGGTGACGCTGGCGCAGGAGGGGCTGTTGCGGCTCGCCGGCCTGCTGCAGGCCGAGGGGCTGGTGGAGGCGCTGGCGGTCGGCGACGACGCCCGTTGGGGCGAGGGGCCGGCCTCGGCGCCGGTGCCGCCCGGGGCGCTGCGGCTCGAGGACTGGCTGCGCGCGCCCGAGCCGGCATCACTGCCAGCCGTCGCGCCCGGCGACGTCATGCTGCTGCAATATACCGGCGGCACCACCGGCCTGCCCAAGGGCGCCATGCTGACCCATGGCAACCTGACCGCCGCCTGCGCGCAATACGGGCTCTGGAATGGCGGCCGCGGGCCGGAGGCGGAGCGGCGGCAGCGGCGCGTCATCTGCGTGCTGCCGCTGTTTCACATCTACGCCTTCACCGTCGATCTGCTGACCTCGCTGCGCCGCGGCGACGAGATGCTGCTGCATGCCCGCTTCGACGCCGATGCCGTGCTGCGCGACATCGAGGAGCGGCGGGCGAGCGACATGTGCGGCGTGCCGACCATGTGGATCGCGCTCGCCAACCATCCGCGGATCGACCGGGCCGACCTTTCCTCGCTGAAGGGCGCGGCCTCGGGCGGCGCCGCCCTGCCGGCGGAGGTGGCGGCGCGGTTCGAGCGCATCACCGGCAAGCGCATCGGCGCCGGCTGGGGCATGACCGAGACGGCGCCGGCCGGCACGAGCCAGCCGAACTGGGAGGGCGCGCCGCCCCGCCCCGGCACGGTCGGCGTGCCGCTGCCGGGGATCGAGATGCGCATCGTGGCCCTCGACGATCCGGGGCGGGTGCTGCCGCCGGGCGAGACGGGCGAGATCGCGATCCGAGGCCCCAACCTCTTCGCCGGCTACTGGCGGCAGCCCGAGGCGACGGCCCAGGCCTTCCGTGACGGCTTCTTCCTCACCGGCGATATCGGGCATATGGAGCGCGACGGCGTCTTCGTCCTGACGGACCGGAAGAAGGAGATGATCCTCTGCGGCGGCTTCAACGTCTATCCGCGGCTGATCGAGGAAGCGATCCACGCCCATCCGGACGTGGCCGAATGCGCCGTGATCGGGATCGCCGATGCCTATCGCGGGCAAGCGGCCAAGGCCTTCGTCACGCTGCGGCCCGGCGCCGTGCCCTTCACGCTGGAGGGGCTCCGGCTCTTCCTGGCCGACCGGCTCGGCCGGCACGAACTGCCCGCGGCGCTCGAAATCCGGGAGACGCTGCCGCGCACGCCGGTCGGCAAGCTGGCGAAGCTTGAGCTGATCGAGGAGGAGCGGCGCCGCGGCGCCGCCGGTTGAGAGACAGAGTCACGGGGAGAGAGCCATGGAGTTGCGCTTCAGCGAGGCCGAGCAGGCCTTCCGGAAGGAAGTCCGGGAGTTCATCGCAAAGGAGTTGCCGCAGGAGACGCGCGAGCGGATGCTCGCCGGCAAGTCGCCGACCAAGCAGATGGTGGTGGACTGGCAGCGCAAGCTGAACGCCAAGGGCTGGGCGACGCCGGAATGGCCGCGCGAATGGGGCGGGCCGGACTGGACCCTCGGCCAGCGCTACATCTTCCGCGAGGAGCTGCAGCAGGCGCCGGCGCCGCAGCCGCTCGCCTTCAACACCAATATGTGCGGCCCGGTCATCGCCGAGTTCGGCACCGAGGAGCAGAAGCGTCGCTTCCTGCCGCGCATGGCCAACCTGGATGACTGGTGGTGCCAGGGCTTTTCCGAGCCCGGCGCCGGCTCCGACCTCGCCGGGCTGAAGACCCGCGCGGTGCGGCAGGGGGACCATTACGTCGTCAACGGCCAGAAGACCTGGACGACGCTGGCCCAGCATGCCGACTGGATCTTCCTGCTGGTCCGCACCGACCCGGCGGCGAAGAAGCAGGAGGGCATCTCCTTCCTGCTCTGCGACATGAAGACGCCGGGCATCACCGTCCGCCCCATCATCACCATCGAGGGTGGACATGAGGTAAACGAGGTCTTCCTCGACGACGTGAAGGTGCCGGTGGAGAACCTGGTCGGCGAGGAGAACAAGGGCTGGGACTGCGCCAAGTTCCTGCTCGGGAATGAGCGCTTCGGCCAGGCCCGCGTCGGTGCCAGCCGCGAGCGCATCCGCCGCCTGAAGACCATTGCCTCAACCGAGAGCCTCGATGGCGGCCGGCCCCTGATGGAGGACCCGGATTTCGCGCGGAAGGTGACGGAGATCGAGGTCGAGCTGAAGGCGCTGGAGATGACGGTGATGCGCGTCATCGCTTCCGAGTCCAAGCGCAAGGACAAGAAGCCCGATCCTGCGACCTCCGTGCTGAAGATCAAGGGCACCGAGATCCAGCAGATGTGCTCCGAGCTGCTGATGAAGGCGGCCGGCCCCTATGCCTGGGTCGATGGCGATCCGGAGGCGGAGGGCAGCAACGACATCGACGTGGCGCCGGACTGGGCCTTCGGCCTCGCGGGCGTCTACTTCAACTGGCGCAAGCAGTCGATCTACGGCGGATCCAACGAGATCCAGCGCAACATCATGGCCAAGGCCTTCCTGGGACTCTGACGCACATGGATTTCGATCTGACCGAGGAGCAGCGCCTCCTCCAGGACAGCGTGGCCCGGCTGCTGACCGACCGGTACGGCTTCGAGCAGCGCAAGGCCTTCATGGCGTCGCCGGAGGGCTGGAGCAAGGAGATCTGGGCGCAGTATGCCGAGCTCGGCCTGCTCGGCCTGCCCTTCGCCGAGGATGAGGGCGGCTTCGGCGGCAGCCATGTCGAGACGATGCTCGTGGCCGAGCAGCTCGGCAAGGCGATCGCGCTCGAGCCCTGGATCCCGACCGTCGTCACCGGCGGCGGCTTCCTCCGCCACGGCGCGACGGCCGAGCTGCGCGGCACGCTGGTGCCGCAGATCGCCGGCGGCGAGCTGCGCCTCGCCTTCGCGCATACCGAGCGGCAGTCCCGCTACGACCTGAACGACGTGGCGACGACGGCGAAGCGGGACGGCTCGTCCTGGGTGCTGAACGGCCGCAAGGGCATGGTCGTCCATGGCGACAGCGCCGGGAAGCTGATCGTCACCGCCCGCACCGCGGGCGGCCAGCGCGACCGCCGGGGTATCGGCGTCTTCCTCGTCGATGCCGCGGGGCCAGGTGTTACCCGCCGCGCCTATCGCACCGTGGACGGGCAGCGCGCCGCCGAAGTGGAACTCTCCAACGCCCAGGCCGAGGCGGTGCTCGGCAACCCCGAGGACGGGCTGCCGCTGGTCGATCAGGTGGTGGACGAGACCATTGTGGCGCTGGCCGCGGAGGCGGTCGGCTGCATGCAGGTCGCGCATGACATGACGATCGACTACATGAAGACCCGCAAGCAGTTCGACCGCCCGATCGGCAGCTTCCAGGCGCTGCAGCACCGCGCCGCCGACATGCTCGTTCAGCTCGAGCAGGCGCGCAGCATGTCCTACTTCGCCGCCATGGGCGTGGAGGAGCGGGACCCGGCCGAGCGGCGCAAGAACATGGCCTCGGTCAAGGTGCAGATCGGCCGCTCGGCGCGCTTCGTCGGGCAGCAGTCGATCCAGTTGCATGGCGGCATCGCCATGACGATGGAGTATGCCGTGGGGCATTACTTCAAGCGGCTGACAGTGAATGACGGCACCTTCGGCGATGCGGATTACTGGGTCCGCTTCCTCTCCGACACCGGCGGGCTGGTCGCCGCCGCGTGATCCCGCCGGCCCCGCGGCACCTTGCGATGGCCGGCTGGCCTTCCAAGGTGACGCGGGGAGCGGCCGGCGGCCGCCCAGGCAGGAGGGAAAACCCGATCCATGATCCAACTCGGCCAGACCGCACCCGATTTCGAGGCCGACACCACCCAGGGCCGCATCCGCTTCCATGACTGGCTCGGCGGCGCCTGGGGCGTATTGTTCAGCCACCCGAAGGACTACACGCCGGTCTGCACGACCGAGCTTGGCGAGACGGCGCGGCTGAAGCCGGAATTCGACCGGCGCGGCGTCAAGGTCATCGGCCTCTCGGTCGATCCGGTCGAGAGCCATGCCGGCTGGGAGGCGGATATCGCCGAGACCCAGGGCCATGCGGTGAATTTCCCGATGATCGCGGACCCGGAGAGGACGGTCTCGAACCTCTACGGCATGGTGCATCCGCAGGCCGATCCCAGCATCACCGTGCGCACTGTCTTCGTCATCGATCCGCAGAAGAAGGTGCGGCTCTTCATGGTCTATCCGCCGAGCACCGGGCGGAATTTCGACGAGATCCTGCGGGTCATCGACAGCCTGCAGCTCACTGACCGCGCCAAGGTGGCGACGCCGGTGAACTGGCGGCCGGGCGAGCGCGGCATCATCCCGCCCTCCATCCCGGACGAGCAGGCGAAGGCGCTGTTCCCCCAGGGTTGGGAGGCGAAGAAGCCCTATTTGCGTTACGTTGAGGTGAAGTAACGGCCCCCAGGGTCTTGCGCCGCCGGGGGCGTTGCGGTTGCATGCCCGCATCGCAGCATGTGACGCGACCGGGGGCGATATGACGGTTCGGTGGTTCGGGCGCCGCCAGATCCTGGCAGGTGCCGGCATGGCATTGGGGGCGCCGGCGCTCGGCCGGGCCCAGGCCGGCCCGATCCGGATCGGCGAGATCAACAGCTACACCGCGCAGCCGGCCTTCCTGCTGCCCTACCGCAACGGCTGGACCCTGGCGCTGGAGCAGGTGAACGCCGCCGGCGGCATCAACGGCCGACGGCTGGAGACGGTGCATCGCGACGATGGCGGCAAGCCGGAGGATGCGGTGCGCCTGGCGGGCGAGCTGGCGAATGCCGAGAAGGTCGCGCTGCTCGCCGGCGGCTTCCTGTCGAATGTCGGCCTCGCCATCTCGGACTATGCCAACCAAAACCGCATGCTCTACCTGGCCTCCGAGCCGCTGACGGATGCGCTCGTCTGGTCGCGGGGCAACCGCTACACCTTCCGGCTGCGCGCCAGCACCTACATGCAGTCCGCCATGCTGGTGGAGCAGGCGGCGAAGCTGCCGGCGAAGCGCTGGGCTTGCGTCGCGCCGAATTACGAATACGGCCAGTCGGCGGTGCGCTGGTTCAAGGAGCTGCTGACGCGCGCCCGGCCGGAGGTCGCCTTCGTCGCCGAGCAGTTCCCGGCGCTCGGCCGCATCGATGCCGGCGCGACCGTGCAGGCGCTCGCCGCGGCGAATCCGGAGGCGATCTTCAACGTCACCTTCGGCGCCGATCTCACCAATTTCGTCCGCCAGGGCCTGACCCGCGGGCTGTTCGAGGGGCGGCGCGTCGTTTCGCTGCTGACCGGCGAACCGGAGTATCTCGACCCGCTGCAGGACGAGGCGCCGGAGAACTGGATCGTCACCGGCTATCCCTGGGACCAGGTGAACACGCCGGAGCATGCCGCCTTCCGCGACGCCTACCGGAAGCGCTGGAACGACCATCCGCGCCTCGGCAGCGTCGTCGGGCACGACACGGTCATGGCGATCGCCGCCATGCTGCGCAAGGCGCCAGCGGTGGAATCCGAGGCAATGGTGGATGCCATGGCCGGCCTGCGCTTCGGCTCCGTCTTCGGGCCGGTGGAGTTCCGGGCCATCGACCACCAATCGACCATGGGCGCCTTCGTCGGCCGCACCGTGCTGAAGAACGGCAGGGGCACCATGGCCGACTGGCACTATGCCGACGGCAAGGACTTCCTGCCGCCGGACGAGACGGTCCGCACGCTCCGGCCGCAGAGCTGATCCCGGCGCCTTGGAGACCCTGGCCCTCCAGGCGCTCAGCGGCCTGGCCAGCGCCTCGTCGCTCTTCCTGGTGGCGAGCGGGCTGACGGTCATCTTCGGCGTCAGCCGCATCGTCAACTTCGCGCATGGCTCCTTCTACATGCTCGGCGCCTATCTCGCCTGGAGCCTCGTCACCAGCCTGCCGCGCGGCCATCTCGGCTTCTGGGGCGGCATCCTGGCGGCGGCGCTCTGCGTCGGGCTGATGGGCGCCGCGGTCGAGATGCTGCTGCTCCGCCGCATCTACCGGGCGCCGGAGCTGTTCCAGTTGCTGGCGACCTTCGGCGTCGTGCTCATCGTCCAGGACCTCGCGCTGCTCCTCTGGGGGCCGCAGGACCTGCTCGGGCCGCGGGCGCCAGGGCTGCGCGGCGGCACGATGATCCTCGGCCTGCGCTTCCCGGATTACGAGCTGTTCCTGATCGCGGTGGGGCCGGTGGTCCTCTTCCTGCTGCACCTGCTGTTTCACCGCACCCGCTGGGGCACGCTGGTGCGGGCCGCGACG
This sequence comes from Roseicella sp. DB1501, assembly GCF_013112485.1. Lineage (GTDB taxonomy): Bacteria > Pseudomonadota > Alphaproteobacteria > Acetobacterales > Acetobacteraceae > Paracraurococcus. The sequence continues at coordinate 106,420 of NZ_JABFHG010000005.1, read as the reverse complement.
CAGGACCGCGAGATGGTCGGCGCGCTCGGCGTCAACCAGCGCATGCTCTTCACCACCGTCTTCTTCCTCGGCTCCTGCCTCGCCGGGCTCGGCGGCGCGCTGCAACTGCCTCGGGAGAGCGTCAATCTCGGCATGGACCTCACCATCATCGCCGAGGCCTTCGTCGTGGTGGTGGTGGGCGGGCTGGGCAGCCTGACGGGCGCGGCGCTCGCCGCCCTGCTGATCGGCGAGCTGCACGCCCTCGGCATCCTCATCCTGCCGAAGATCACCCTGGTGCTGGTCTTCCTGGTGATGGCCGTGGTGCTCATCCTGCGGCCGCACGGGCTGCTCGGCCGGCCGCAGGCGCCGGCCGCGGCCGGACAGGCGGCCGAACCGGTCATCGGCCCGACGCCGCGGCCCCTGATATGGCTCGGCCTCGCGGCGCTGCTCGCCGCCATCGCGCTGCCGCCCTTCGCCGGGGACTACGCCCTCTCGGTGCTGACCGAGATCGCCATCCTGGTGCTCTTCGCCGCCAGCCTGCACCTCATCATGGGGCCGGGCGGCATGGCGAGCTTCGGCCATGCCGCCTATTTCGGCCTCGGCGCCTATGGCGCGGCGCTCGCCGCCAAATGGCTGCTGGCGCCGATGGCGATCGGCCTCGCTTTGGCGCCCGTCGCGGCGGGGCTCGGCGGCCTGCTCTTCGGCTGGTTCTGCGTCCGGCTCTCCGGCGTCTATGCCGCCATGCTGACGCTCGCCTTCGCCCAGATCGCCTGGTCCGTGGCCTTCCAATGGGTCGAGCTGACGGGCGGCGACAACGGCATCCTCGGCGTCTGGCCGGATCGCTGGGCGGCGCCGCGGCTGGTCTACTACTACCTGACCCTCGCCCTCTGCCTGCTGGCCACGCTGTTCCTGCGGCGGGTGATCCGCGCGCCCTTCGGCTATGCGGTGCGGGCGCAGCGCGACAGCGCCCTCAGGGCGGAGACGATCGGCATCGACGCCTTCGCCATACGCTGGCGGGCCTTCGCCCTCGCCGCCACCATGGCCGGGCTCGCCGGCGGCCTCTTCGCCTATGCCAAGGGCAGCGTGTTCCCGACCTTCCTCGGCATCTCGCGCAGCGTCGATGCGCTGCTCATGGTGCTGCTCGGTGGCGTGCAGACGCTCAGCGGGCCGATCCTCGGCGCCATCGCCTATACCGGGCTGCAGGAGCAGCTCATGCGCCTGACCGATGTCTGGCGGCTGCTCCTCGGCACCACCATCGTCCTGCTGGTGCTGTTCTTCCCGCAGGGGCTGGCGGGCGCCGCCCGGGCGCGCTGGGAGGGGCGGCATGGCGACGCTTGAGGCCGAGGGGCTGCGCAAGAGCTTCGGCGGCGTCCAGGCGGTGCGGGACGTCTCCTTCGCCGTCGCGCCAGGCGAGATGCTGGCGCTGATCGGGCCCAACGGGGCCGGCAAGTCCACCTGCTTCAACATGCTGAACGGCCAGCTCCGCCCCGATGCCGGCCGCGTCCGTCTGCGCGGGCAGGACATCACCGGCCTGACGCCGCGCAAGGTCTGGCGCCTCGGCGTCGGCCGCACTTTCCAGGTCACCGCCACCTTCGGCTCGATGACGGTGCTCGAGAACGTGCAGATGGCGCTGCTGTCGCATCACCGCCGGCTCGGTCAGCTCTGGCGGCCGGTCGCCGCCATGGACCGGGCGCCGGCCCTGGCGCTGCTCGAGCGGCTCGGCATCGCGGCGCAGGCTGGGCGGCCCTGCGGCATCCTCGCCTATGGCGACCTGAAGCGGGTGGAACTCGCCATCGCCCTGGCCAACGATCCCGCCCTGCTGCTGATGGACGAGCCGACCGCCGGCATGGCGCCGCAGGAACGCGTCGCGCTGATGGCGCTGACCGCCGGCATCGCCCGCGAGCGGCGGATCGCCGTGCTCTTCACCGAGCACGACATGGATGTCGTCTTCGTGCATGCCGACCGCATCCTGGTGCTCGACCGCGGCGCGCCGATCGCCGAGGGGCCGCCGGCCGCGGTGCGGGCCGATCCGCGCGTGCGCGAGGTCTATCTCGGCTCCGGCGCGACGCAGGGCGGGCATTGATGCTGCAGGTCTCCGGCCTCGCGGCGCAGTACGGGCGCGCCCGGATCCTGGAGGATGTCGGCCTCACGGTCGGCGCCGGCGAAGTAGTGGTGCTGCTCGGCCGCAACGGCGCGGGCAAGAGCACCACCATGAAGGCGATCATGGGGCTGGTGCCGCCGTGCGCCGGGCGGGTGCGCTTCCGCGGGCAGGAGATCGCCGGCCGCGCGCCCTTCGAGATCGCCCGGCTCGGCCTCGGCTACGTGCCGGAGGAGCGGCGCATCTTCTCCGAGCTGACGGTGATGGAGAATCTCGAGGTCGGCCGCCGCCCGGCGCCGCCCGGCCTGCGGGCCTGGACGCCGGAGCGGCTCTTCGCGCTCTTCCCGAGCCTCGGCGCCATGCGCGGCCGACCGGGCGGCCGCATGAGCGGCGGCGAGCAGCAGATGCTGACCATCGCCCGCACCCTGATGGGAAATCCGCGCCTGGTCCTGCTCGACGAGCCGAGCGAGGGGCTGGCCCCGGTGGTGGTGGAGCGCATGGCCGAGGCGATCCTGGCTCTCAAGGCCGAGGGGCTGTCGATCCTGCTCTCCGAGCAGAACCTGCATTTCGCCCGCGCCGTCGGCGACCGCGCGACCATCATCGAGAAGGGCCGCATCCGCTGGGAGGGCGGCATGGCGGCGCTGATGCAGGATGCGGCGGTGCGGGAGCAGTATCTCTCGGTTTAGCCGCAGCCCGGCAGCAGCGCCGGATCGCCAACCACCCGCAGCCCCTCCTGCAGCGAGAGCAGGGCCGCCTGGATCAGGCCGCGTTGCAGCAGCCCCTCCGCCACCGCCTCGCCGGCATCGAGCGCCGCGGCGATCGCCGTCGCCGGCAGCGGCCCGACATCCGTGGTGACGAGACGCCCGCCGAGATCGCTGTCCGGATCGAGCGACTCCGCCGGCGCCCGCCGGATCGCCGGATGCTCGGCATCGACCGCATTGCCGATGATCGTGGCCGCCGCATCGGCCGCCGCCGCGGTCGCGGCCAGCACGGTGACGGCATCGGCGATGCCGAGGGAGAAGCTGCGGCCCGGCCAGCCGGAGGTGGCGACGCCGCGCACCGGATCGGCGGCGGTCAGCCGCACCAGCCCCTCCGGCGCCGTCTCCCGCAGGCTGCGTACCAGGCCGACCCGGAGCGCCTGGCCGGGCGCGAGGAAGAGCGCGATGTCGCCGCCATTGTTGACATGCGCGCTGAGCAGGCCGGGCGTGCCGGCGATGGCCTCGCACACCTCGTCCGCCACGGCGCCGGCGACCGCGGCCATGGGCGTGACGAAGCCGCGGCGGAAGGGCCAGACCGCCGCCGCCATGCGCTGCGCCACCGGGCCCCGCAGCGGCGGCGGATCGACCCCGACCGGCTGGCGCAGCAGCGGCAGCTCCGCGGCCAGCCCGGCGAGCAGTCCCTCGAAGGTCGCCGCGGCCCGGCGCGCCGCCTCCGCCATGGCGGCGCGCGTGCCGTCGAGCCCGATCACCAGGTCGATCGGCCCCTCCTGCAGGTGCAGCCGCCCGTCCGGCAGCGCGGCGATCACGGCGCCGGCCATGGGTTCCGCGCCATCCAGGCCTCGTGCCGCGCCGCCTCGCCATGCTCGGCGAGCAGCCGCTCCAGCGGGATCGCATGCCCAACATGGCCGCCGAGCCGGGCATAGAGATCGGCGCGCAGGGTGAACTCGATCGGCGCCACCAGGGCGGGCGTCGGAACCGCGCCGAAGGCGCCGTCCGGCACCCGCAGGACGTCCGCCATGATGGTGATGCCGCCGCCGGGCCAGAGCGTGCAGGGTGCGCCGCCGATCGTCACCCGTACCAGGCTGTTCTGCACCTCGCGCGTCAGCCGCACCGGATTCTCCGTCACCCCGGCGCGCAGGCTGCCGCCGGCGCCGGCCATGAAGAGGATGGAGGTGAGGGCCTGCTCGCAATTCTCGCCGATGCGCTCGACCGTCTGCAGCACCGCGGGCGGCGTCCGCGCCGGCACCGGTCGCAGCGTCTCGTCGAGCTCGACATAGAGATGATCCTCGCCGGTGGTGCTGGTCAGCAGCAGCCGCAGCCCGGGCCAGGCCTGTTTCGGGTCGATCCGCTCGATGACGGCGAGCGGGTCAGTGATGTCGGTGCCGCCCCAGCCGGTGCCGGGATGCGCCACCTGGAAGTAGCGGCCCGGCGTCGAGCGGCGGCCGCGCAGGCGGATGCCGCTCGGCGGGATGCCGAGGCATTTGCCGGCCTGGTGCTCGGACAGCAGGCCGGTGATGTGGTCGTCCACCACGATCACCTCATCGACATGGCCGTGCCATTGCTGGGCGAAGATGCCGATGGCGGCGCTGCCGCAGCCGACGCGCATGCGCCGCTCCGGCACGCCGTTCACGATCGGCGCCTGGCCCGCCTGCAGCACCAGCCGGGCGCCGCCATCGATGCTGACCTCGACCGGCTGCTTGCCGCAGAGGGCGAGCATGGCGGCGCAGGTGACGGTGCCCTCCTTCTTGCTGCCGCCGGTCAGGTGGCGGACGCCGCCGAGGCTGAGCATCTGGCTGCCATATTCGGCCGTGGTGACATGGCCGATCGGCTCGCCATCGACCCGCACCGCCGCCGTCTCCGGGCCGAGATGCCGGTCGGTGTCGATCTTCACCTTCAACCCGCAATAGCTGAAGATTCCCTCGGTCACCACGGTGACGGTGTCGACGCCCGCATGCGCCGAGGCGACGATGAAGGGCGCCGGCTTGTAATCCGGATAGGTGGTGCCGGCGCCGATGGCGGTGACGAAGGTCGAGCTGACAAAGGTCCCGGGCGCCGGCGCGATGCCGCCATCCCAGTCCTCGGCGGCGTCGAGGAAGGGCACGGTCTCGCCGCCCGCCTCGCGGGTCCGGGTCATCAGCACCAGCGGGTCGGTGCGGACCAGCGCGCCATCCCGGTTGGCGTAGCGGCTGCAGGCGCCGGCCCGGCCGGGGCGGATGCGGCAGAGCACCGGGCAGGCATCGCAGCGGACGATGCCCTCATTGCCCTCGCGCGCGCCGAACAGGGCGGTGCGGTCCTGGCTCATCGGCGGAGCGCCTCCAGGATACGGTGGGGCAGGGCGGGGATGCGGGTCAGGGTCGCCCCCGTCGCGTCGCGGATCGCCGAGAGGATCGCCGGCGCGGTCGCCACCAGCGCCGGCTCGCCGATGCCCTTGGCGCCATAGGGGCCGAGCGGCTCCGGCGCCTCGATCAGCAGGCACTCGATCTCCGGCACGTCGCCGATGGTCGGGATCAGGTAGTCGTGCAGGTTCTCGGTGTGGCCGGGCAGGTATTCCTCCATCAGGGCGAGGCCGATGCCCTGGGCGATGCCGCCATGGATCTGCCCCTCGACCAGGGTCGGGTTGATCGCCCGGCCGACATCATGCGCCGCGACGATGCGTTGCAGATGCACGGTGCCGAGATCGAGATCCACCGAGAGGGCGGCGAGCTGCGCCGCGAAGCCATAGGTCGCATAGGGAATGCCCTGACCATCGGCATCGAGCGGCCGGGTCGGCGGGTCGAAGCGGCCGATGCCCTCGAGCGTGGACTCCAGCCCGACGGGCCGCCCATCGACCAGCAGTGCGCCGTCCCGCAAGGCCAGTCGCGCCTCCGGCCCGGCATTGGCCCGCAGCAGGATGGCCTCGCGCAGCGCTCGGCCGGCCTCGGCGGCGGCACGGCCGCTGACGAAGGTCTGGCGGGAGGCGCTGGTCTTGCCGGCATCCTCGGTGAGGTCGGTATCGCCGAGCACGAGGCGGAAGGCATCCGTGGGCAGGCCCAGCGCGTCGGCGGCGATCTGCAGCAGCGCCGTGGTGCTGCCCTGGCCGATATCGACGGCGCCGTTGTGGAAGACGAGCCCCTCCGGCCCGAGGGTGATGCGCATGGTCGAGGGGTTCGACATGCCGGTATTGCCGATGCCGTACCACATGCAGCCGATGCCGACGCCGTGGCGCTGCCGGCCGCCCCCCGCATCGGCCAGGGCGTTGGCCGCCGCCGCCGTGGCGCGCAGCGCACGCCAGCGCGGCCGCAGCGCGTCGAGGCACGCCATCAGCCCGACGGAATGCGCGAGCCGCTGCCCGGTCGCCGTCACGTCGCCCGCCCGCAGCGCGTTCAAAGCGCGGAATTCCAGCCGGTCGAGTCCCGCCGCATCGGCCAGCCGGTCCCAGAGCGCCTCCTGGGCGATGGCCGCCTGCGGCACGCCGAAGCCGCGGAAGGCGCCGGCCGGCGGGTTGTTGGTGAAGATGGCGCGCGCCCGGGCGGCGACCGCCGGCACGCGGTAGGGGCCCATGGCATGCACCGGCACCCGGCCGGCGACGGTCGGGCCCCAGCTCGCATAGGCGCCGGTCTCGTAGCGCCCCTCGAAGGCGAAGCCGGTGAGGCGCCCGGCGGCGTCGCAGCCCGCCCGCGCCGCGATGCGCGCCGGATGCCGCTTGGTGCTGCTCGCCATGCTCTCGCCGCGCGGCAGCACGGCCCGCACCGGACGGCGCAGCAGCCAGGCGGCGATGGCGAGCATGGGCTGGATGGAGACGTCGAGCTTGCCGCCGAAGCCGCCGCCGCAGGCCGAGGGGATGATGCGCACCGCCGCCTGTGGCAGGCCGAGCACGCCGGCCACTTCCTCCAGATCCATATAGGGGGCCTGGGTGCAGGCGAAGACCTCGATCCGGTCGCCCACCCGCTGCGCCCAGCCCGCCTCGGGCTCGATATAGGCATGCTCGACGAAGCCGGTCTCGATCTCGATCGCGGCGCTGTGCCGGCTCGCCCGCAGCGCCGCCTCGGCATCGCCTGAGACCACGCGGCCGGTGGTCAGCACGTTGTCGGGCCAGCGCGCCTGCACCGGCTCGCCGCCGAGTGCGTCGTCAAGCGTGACCGGGGCGAGCGGCGTCCAGGCGATGGGCAGCTCCTCGGTCCGAATCGCCTCCAGCGCGGCGCGGTCGCCGACCAGGGCGCAGAGGCAGTCGCCGCGATAGCGCACCTCGCCCGGGGCGAAGACCGGCTGGTCCTTGATGTCGGGATAGATGCCGAAGCCGTTGCGGCCCGGCACGTCGGCGGCGGTCAGCACCCGCACCAGGCCGGGATGGCGCGCCAGCAGCGGCGCCCAGTCGCCGAAGGCGAAGCGGGCGCGGGGATGGGGGCTGCGCACCGCCCGCAGCCAGAGGGCGCCGTCGGGCGCCGCATCGGCGCCGAAGCGGTCCGTGCCGCCGACCTTGGCGAGGCCGTCGGCGCGCGCCAGGCGTTCGCCCACGGCGCAGCCGGCCGCGGGCGCGACCGGTGCCGGCCCGCCGGCGAGGAAGCGATGCGCGTCGCGGACCGCCTCGACGATCTTGCGGTAGCCGGTGCAGCGGCAGAGCACGCCGCCGAGCGCCGCCGCCACCGCCGCCTCGTCCGGCCGGGCCTCGCCCGCGAGCAGCTCGCTCGCCGCCATCAGCATCCCGGGCGTGCAGATGCCGCATTGCGCCGCGCCGTGATGCAGGAAGGCACGTTGCAGCGCGTCGCCCATGGGCGACGCGGCCAGCCCCTCGACCGTGGCGACGGCATGGCCCGCCGCCTGCGCCACCGGCACGAGGCAGGCGCAGGCCTGGGCGCCATCGATTCGCACCGTGCAGGCGCCGCAATCTCCGGCATCGCAGCCAATCTTGGTCCCGGTCAGGCCGAGCTCGTCGCGCAGGATGGTGCTGAGCCGGGTCTGGCCGGGCGCCAGGACGCGGCGGGTCTCGCCATTGACCAGCAGCAGCAGGGCCGGGCTGGTCATGTCGCCGCGCTCGCCATCGGCGGGGCGAGGGCGCGCCGCAGCAGCACCAGCGCGGCATGGCGGCGATAGTCGGCGCTTGCCCGGACATCGTCGATCGGAGCGAGGGGGGCCAGATGCGCCGGCTCCGGCACCGCGGCGGCCATGGCCAGGGGCTGGCCGGCGAGCGCCGCTTCCAGCCCCGGCAGGCGCTGCGGCACCGCCGAGCAGGCACCGATGGCGATGCGGGCGCGGGCGATGCGGCCGACCTCGGCCTCGATCGTCACGGCCACCGAGACCAGGGAGATCACCAGGAAGGCGCGGCTGCCGAGCTTGTCGAAGCGGGCCGTGGCGGCGTGGCGCGGCTTCGGCACGATCACCGCCGTGACGATCTCGCCGGGGGCGAGGGCGGTCCGGCGGTTGCCCAGGAGGAAGTCCCGCAGCGGCAGGCGCCGCCGGCCCTCCCGATGCGCCAGCTCCAGCGCGGCATCCAGGGCCAGCAGGGGCGGCGCGCCATCGGCGGCGGGCGAGGCGTTGCAGAGATTGCCGCCGAGCGTCGCCCGGCTCTGCACCTGCCGGCCGCCGATCCGCGCCGCCGCCCCGCGCAGCCCGTCGAACCAGGGCGGCAATCCGGCATCGCGGATCGCCGCCCAGCGCGTGCCGGCGCCGATGCGGTGGTGGTCGGGGTGCTCGGCGATGCCGGCCATGTCGGGGAGCGCCGAGAGATCGAGCAGCGGCTGGTCCCGCGGCTGCAGCCAGGCCTCGGCGGCGGCGCGGGCGGGGTAGATGTCGGTGCCGCCCGCGAGCGGCTGCATCGCGGGCGCCGCCGCCAGCAGGTCGAGCGCCTCCCGCAGGCAGGTCGGTCGATGATAGGCGGGCATGCCCCTCCGGATGGCCTGATCGGGCCAATCCCAACCCGGCGCCGCCGTGGGCGCAAGCAAAAGGAGGGTGCGGCCGCTACCCGCCGGGCCGGCGGGCCATGAACAGGGCGACCGAGACGAGGCCGACCGCGACCAAAGCGAGGGCGGCGACGGCGCCTTCCTCATAGGTGCCCCGCGCGGCCTCGGCATAGAGCGCGGTCGCCAGGGTCTCGCGGTTCAGGGGCCGCAGCAGCAGGGTCGCCGGCAGTTCCTTCATGGCGTCGAGGAAGGTCAGCAGCGCGGCGGCCGAGAGGGCCGGCGTCAGCAGCGGCAGGTGGACGCGCCGCAGCAGCTGCGTCTCCGACGCCCCCATGGAGCGGGCGGACCAGTCCATCTCCCTGCGGAGGCGGGCATAGCCGGCATCCAGCCCGCCGGCCGGGATGGCGAGGAAGCGGATGACGTAGGCCGCGACCACGGCGGCCATGCTGCCGGACAGCGCCATCGGCGCCCAGGCCGCGGCGAGATCGTCCAGCCGGCCGAAGGCGATGGTCAGGCCGACCGCCGCCACGCCGCCCGGCAGGGCATAGCCGAGCATGCCCGCCCGCAGCAGCAGCGCCCCGATACCGGCCCTGGCTCCGACTCGGGCATCGGGCCGCAGCTCGCGCCGCGCGCCAAAGGCCAGGGGCAGCGCCAGCAGCAGGGCCAGCAGTGTCGCCAGGCCGCTGAACATCCCGCTATGGGCGAGCCAGCGGGCGAGGTCCGGCGGCAGCCCGAAGCCGGCGACGCGCTGGCCAGCCGCCCAGGCGAGATAGGCGACGGGCAGGAGGAAGCCGAGCAGCACCGGCAGCGCGCAGGCCAGCATGGCGAGCAGCCCGGCGGCGCCGGCGAGGGGGCGCGGCTCGAGCGGGACCGACTGGTCGGCGCCGCCGGGCGCCTGCCGGCGCCCCCAGCGCTCCAGCGTCATCACGGCCGCCACCAGCAGCAGCAGCGCCAGGGCGACCTGCGCCGCGCCCGGCAGCGAGGAGCGGGTGATCCAGGTGACGTAGACCGCGACCGTCAGGCTGCGCACGCCGAGGATATCGGCGGCGCCGACATCGTTCAGGGTCTCCAGCAGCGCCAGCGCCGCGCCGGCGGCGATGGCCGGGCGCGCCATTGGCAGGCCGATGCGGCGGAACAGCAGCCAGCCCGTTGCCCCGGCGGCGCGGCCGGCGCGCAGCAGGCCGGGGCCCTGGCTGCGGAAGGCGGCGTGGGCGGCGAGATAGACATAGGGGAAGAGCACCATCCCCAGCACCAGCACGCAGCCGCCGAGGGAGCGGATCTCCGGCAGGGGGATCGCGCGCGGGTCCGTCAGCCCCATGCTCCGCCGCAGCGCCATCTGCACCGGGCCGGCCGGATGCAGCACATCCAGCCAGGCATAGGCGGCGACATAGCCGGGTAGCGCCATGGGCAGCACCAGGGCGCCGGCCAGCAGACGGTGGCCGGGAAAGCGGTAGCAGGTGACCAGCCAGGCCGTGCCGGTGCCGACCGCCACCACCACCAGGCCGACGCCTGCCAGCAGCAGCACGGTCTCGCGCAGCGCCGCCGGCAGGACATGGCGCAGCAGATGCGGCCACAACCCGTCCGAACCGGCCGCCGCGGCGCCGGCGAGCGCCAGGACCGGCAGCATCACGAGCGCCACCGCGGCGCCGGCGATCAGCCGCAGCCACATCGCCGCATCACGCGCCCTGGCATCACGCGCCCTGGCATCACGCGCCTTGGGCAGTCAGCGGTCGAAGCCGACCTCGTCGACGATGCGGCTGGCGCGGCTGCGCTGGGCGGCGATCTCGGGCAGCGGCACGGCGCCGATCCGCATCTGGCCGAAGCTCGCGACGATCGGGTCGAGCGGCGCGTCGAGCCGCACCGGCATCTCGAAATTCAGCTTCGCATAGAGGGATTGCGCCTCCTCGGAGGCGAGGAATTCCAGCAGCCTGACCGCCTCCGCGCGGTTCGGGGCATGGCGCGCCAGGACGGCGCCGGAGACGTTCACCGCCGTGCCCTGCGCCGGCAGGACGACGCGCACCGCCTCGCCCCAGCGGCGCTGCTCCTCGCCGCCGCGGCCCGACAGCATGAGGCCGACATAATAGGTGTTGGCCAGGCCGACATCGCAGAGCCCGGCCATGATGTCGCGCGCCACCTCGCGGTCGCCGCCGGCGGCGCGGCGGGCGAGGTTCGCCTTCAGCCGGGTCAGGTAGTCCCGCAACCAGGACTCGCCATGCTGCACGAGCAGGGTGGAGAACAGGGCGGTGTTGTAGGGATGCTGGCCGGAGCGGATGCAGACGCGGCCGCGGAAGCGCGGCTCGGCCAGCGCCTCGTAGGTGAGGCGGGCGGCATCGGGCTCGGCGACGCGCTCGCGCGAGGCATAGATGGCGCGGGCCCGGAGGGAGAGGGCGAACCAGCGGCCATCGGCCCCTCGCAGGGCCGGCGGGATCGCGGCCTCGAGCGCGGCCGACTGCACGGGCTGGGCGAGGTCCCGGTCCACCAGCTCCATCAGGTTGCCGATATCGACGACCATGGCGATATCGGCGGCGGAGCGGATTCCCTCGGCCGCGATGCGCTCGGCCAGGCCGCCCTGGACGAAGACGGTGTTCACCGTGACGCCGGTCTGCTGCGTGAAGCGGTCGAGCAAGGGCCGGATCAGCGCCGGCTCGCGGGTCGTGTAGAGATTGACCTCGGCGGCGCGCGCGGCTGCGGCGCCGAGCAGCAGGAGAAGGGCCGCGATGGCGGCGCCAGCTTGCTTGGGCATGCGACCTTGCTTCTCCCGTTCAGATGGACGGTTCGTAACCTAGCCGGTGCGAATTGCGAGTCAATCGCAATCCTCCAGGGCCGTGCCATGCGCCGGGCGGAATCATCCCTCCGGGCCTTCGCGCCCGTCCGCGATCTGCTCTAGGCTCCGGCCCGGCGCAGGAGGCGGAGGCGATGGCGGTCGAGCAGGCGGGAGGACCGGCGAAGGGGCGGAGCCTGGTGCGGAATATCGGCCTGCTGCTCTCCGGCGACCTTGCCCGGCCGCTGCTGGAGGCGGATGCCATCCTGATCGAGGACGGGCGCATCGCGGCGGTCGGCCGGCAGGGCGAACTCGCCGCCCGCGGCCCGGTTGATGCCACGATCGATGCGCATGGCTGCGCCGTCTGTCCCGGCCTGGTTGACAGCCATGTGCATCCGGTGATCGGCGACTGGACGCCGCGGCAGAACCAGATCGGCTGGGTGGAGAGCTGCCTGAACGGCGGCGTGACCACCATGATCTCGGCCGGCGAGGTGCATCTGCCGGGCCGCCCGAAGGACATCCTCGGCCTCAAGGCGCTGGCGATCACCGCGCAGCGGGCCTTCGAGAATGCCCGGCCGGCCGGGGTGAAGGTGCTCGCCGGGGCCCCGGTGCTCGAGAAGGGCATGGTCGAGAGCGATTTCGCCGAGCTGGCGGCGGCCGGCGTCACCCTGCTCGGCGAGGTCGGGCTGGGCTCGGTCAAGGCCGGCTACGAGGCGCGCGAGATGGTCGCCTGGGCCCGCCGCCACGGCATCCAGAGCACCATCCATACCGGCGGGCCCTCGATCCCCGGCAGCGGGCTGATCGACCGGGACACGGTGCTGGAGGCCGATGCCGACATCATCGGCCATATCAATGGCGGCCATACCAGCCTGCCCGAGGCGCATGTCTGCGAGCTCTGCGAACGCTCGAGCCGCGCCATCGAGATCGTCCACAACGGCAACGAGCGCGTGGCGATCGCGGCGGTGCAGGCGGCGCGCGACCTGGGGCAGCTGCACCGGGTCATCCTCGGCACCGACAGCCCGGCCGGCTCGGGCGTGCAGCCGCTCGGCATCCTGCGGCTGGTCTCGCTGCTCTCCTCGCTCGGCGGCATCCCGGCGGGTGCGGCCATCGCGCTGGCCACCGGCAACACCGCGCGCATCCGGGCCCTCGATGCCGGGCTGCTGGAGCCGGGTCGGGCCGCCGACCTGGTCTTCCTCGACCGGGCGCAGCACAGCGCCGGCCGGGACCTGCTGCACAGCATCGAGCTCGGGGACATCCCGGGGATCGGCGGCGTGATGATCGACGGCGCCATGCGCTGCGGCCGCAGCCGCAACACGCCGCCGGCCGAGCGCCTGCCCGAGGTGCTCGGCCACTGAGCGCGACCGAGGAGGTCGCCGCGCCCGGGCGCTCGCCCGGCTGGCGGCGCGGCATCCGCAACGGGCTGCTGCTCGGCGCGCTGGTGCTGGTCGCCGCGGTGGCCCTCAATTACGACGACCTGCCGGCGCTGCGCCGCAGCCTCGCCGACGCCCCCTTCGCAGTGGCGATCTCGGTCGCGGTGCATCTGCCGCAGATCCTGCTGACCTCGCTCGCCTGGCGGGCGCTGCTGCCGCCGGCCCGGCGGCCGCCGGTCCCGGCCATGGCGCTGCTCCGCTGGTACCGCGAATCGGCCAATGCCCTGCTGCCGGCCGGCGCGCTGGTCGGCCAGGCGGCGGCGGCGCGGCTGCTCGCCCGGCGCGGCATCCCCGGCGAGATGGCCGGCGCCACGGCGACGGTCGACCTGACGCTGGAGGCGGTCTCGCAGCTCTTCTTCACCCTGGCCGGCGTCTTCCTGCTGCTGGCGGGCGGGGATGGCGACGGGCTGTTCCGCTTCGCCGCGGCCGGCTTTGGCATCGCCCTCGGCGGCGCGGCGGCGATGATCCTGGTGCAGCGCCGCCTACCGCTGCGGCTGCTCGAGCGCGGGCTGGCGCGGCTTTCCCGCCGCTGGCCGGCGCTGCGCCCGGAATGGATCCGCGAGCTGCAGGCGGCGATCCTCGCCTTGCATGCCGACTGGCCGCGGCTCGTCGTCGCCACGCTCTGGCACAGCGGCGCCTGGCTGCTGGGGGCGGTGGAGATCGCCGGCGTGCTCTGGCTGCTCGGCCATCCGGTGACGCTGGCCGAGGCGCTGGTGATCGAGAGCCTGGCCCAGGCGCTGCGCAATGCCGGCTTCATGCTGCCCGGCGCCCTGGCGGTGCAGGAAGGGGCGATCATCGGCGCCGCCGCCCTGGTCGGGGTGCCACCGGCGCTGGCGCTGGCGGTGGCGCTTACCCGCCGCGCCCGGGAGGTGATGCTCAGCCTGCCGGGACTTCTTGCTTGGCAGCGGGCGGAGAGCGTGCCAGTGCGGGCGCAACCGATGCGGACATCCGGGGGCGGGGCCCCCGATTGAGGGATTGCAAGTATGGGGAGCGCGCGCTCTGGTTTCATGGACCTGCTGCGGCTCGCGCCGCGCGGGGGGCCGGCGATCTGTAACGTTTCCGTGACGAATCTGTGCAACGCCACCTGCGACTTCTGCAATTTCGCCCATGACAAGGGCTTCGTGACGCATCGCCGCTTCCTCGACGCCGCCCGCTTCGAGGAAGCGCTGGGACGGCTGCGCGAGCAGGCCGGGGTGCGCTTCGTCACCTTCATGGGCGGCGAGCCGCTGCTGCATCCGAAGATCCTCGACATGGCCCGCACGGCGACGGCCATGGGGGTGCAGCCGACGCTGGTGACCAATGGCTGGCTGCTGCCGCCGAAGGCGGAGGCACTGGCCGATGCCGGCATCACCACGCTGTTCATCTCGATCGACGCGGCGGAGGCCGAGGTGCACGAGAAGAATCGCGGCCTGAAGGGCGTCTGCAAGCGCATCCGGGAGGCGACCGGCACGCTACAGGCGCGCGGTGTGACGGTGATCGCCTCGGTCGCCATGACGCGGCTGGTCACCGATTACGACGCGCTGGCGCGCTTCGTGAAGTCGCTCGGCTTCTCGGCCATCACCTTTTCCTATCCGCGCAAGGCGGCGCTCGGCTCCAACTCGCTGGTCTGGTCGGAGGACAGCGACCTCGTCGACATGTCGAAGGAGGAGCTGCTGGCCGCCTTCGACGGCGCCGAGGCGGCGCGCGCCATCATTCCGGTGCACAACCCGCGCGCCGGCATCGCCGACATGCGGCGGCGGCTCTCGGGGCAGGGCGAGCGCTTCGTCTGCCATGCCGGCTACAAATATTTCTACATGGACTGGAATTACGACCTCTGGCGCTGCGAGGACTGGGCGACGCCGCTCTCCTCGGTCTGGGACTTCACGCCGGAGAAGATGGTGCGGGATGGCTGCCAGGCCTGCACCACCGACTGCTACCGCGATGCCAGCATCATGCTGCACTTCCCGGTGGCGATCGGTGACGCCTTCGCGCGGATGCGCGAGGGGCGGCCCTTCAAGGCCCTCGTAGCGCTCGCCGACCGGCGCAATGCCGGTTCGGTCGGCGCCGTGATCGGCCATGGCAGCCGACTGGCGCGGCTGGCCGGCGCGGGCTGAGCGATCGGAGACGCCCGGGATGCCCGCCATCATCCGCAAGCTGGTCACCATCCTCGATGAGACGCGGCGGGAGATGCGGCGCGACCTCGCGCGGCCGGTGCGCCGCGCCGTCGCCTGCGCGGTGATCGAGAACCCCTTCGCCGGCCGCTACGAGGAGGACCTCTCGGTGCTGGTCGAGCAGGGGGCGGAGCTCGGGGCGTTGCTCGCGGCGCGGGCCATCGCCGCCCTCGGCATACCGGGCGAGCAGGTGGAGAGCTTCGGCAAGGCCGCGATCGTCGGCGAGGCGGGCGAGCTCGAGCATGCCGCGGCCTTGCTGCATCCGAAGATGGGCGCGCCGGTCCGGGCGGCGCTCGGCAAGGGGCCGGCGCTCATCCCCTCGGCCAAGAAGTCGGGCGGACCAGGCACCGCGATCGACGTGCCGCTCGGGCACAAGGACGCCGCCTTCGTCCGCAGCCATTTCGACGCCATCGAGGCGCGGGTGCCGGATGCGCCGCGGGCGGCGGAGATCCTGCTCTGCCTGGCGCTGACCGATGGCGGGCGGCCCTGGCCGCGGATCGGCGGCCTAGCCAAGACCGAAATCGAGGGGCGCGACGGGTTGCGCTGACCGGCACTCCCACGCGGGTCGCGCGAACCAGGCGCGAGCGCCGCGCCGCTCGCAGGGTTGCGTCGAGGCGGGGGGGCCGTGGACCGGGCTGAAGCCCCTGCACTCCCTTGCATTTCCGGCACCGGACAGCCATACCTTGCCGCAACGACGGACGGTGTCCCGAACCTGCTGCCGCGCCGGAATGGTGCCGGGGTGACGGGACGCGCCAGAAACCGCCCAACCGCATTCCGGAGCTCTGCACCGAACGGCGCCGCAGCCCCGGACTGTCCAGACCTGCCGAAACGGGGAGAACGATCCGGGTGTCCGACACCATCCTGGAAACCGAGGGGCTGACCAAGGAATTCATGGGATTCGTCGCCGTGGGCGATGTGTCCCTGAAGGTCCGGCGCGGCGGCATCCATGGCCTGATCGGCCCGAACGGTGCCGGCAAGACGACTTGCTTCAACCTTCTAACCAAGTTCCTGCAGCCGACGCGCGGCCGCATCCAGTATGACGGGCGCGACATCACCGGCATGAAGCCGGCCGAGGTGGCGCGGCTCGGCCTGGTGCGCAGCTTCCAGATCTCGGCGGTCTTCCCGCATCTGACGGTGCTCGAGAATGTCCGCGTCGCCCTGCAGCGGGAGCGTGGCGGCAGCTTCGACTTCTGGCGCTCCGACGGCCTGCTGAAGCGGTATGACGACCGCGCCCGGGCGCTGCTCGCCGATGTCGGCCTCACCGGCTACGAGACCCTGCCGGCGGGCGAGCTGCCCTACGGGCGCAAGCGGGCGCTCGAGATCGCCACGACCTTGGCGATGGAGCCGCAGATGATGCTGCTCGACGAGCCAACGGCCGGCATGACGCATGAGGATGTGGACCGCACTGTGGCGCTGGTGAAGCGCGTTGCCGCCGGCCGCACGGTGCTGCTGGTCGAGCACAATCTGAAGGTGGTCTCCGGCCTCTGCGACCGCATCACCGTGCTGACGCGCGGCCGGGTCCTCGCCGAGGGCGACTACCAGAGCGTTGCCAAGAACCCGGAGGTCATCGCTGCCTATCTTGGCACCGAGGCGCATACCGTGACCGAAGGAGTGCCCGTCTGATGTCGGCGACCCTGGAAGCCGCCCGTTCCGGCGCCGCCGCGGGCCAGGCGATGCTCGAGGTGAAGGGGCTCGAGGCTTGGTATGGCGAGAGCCACATCCTGCACGGCGTCGGACTCGAGATCCGCGCGGGCGAGGTGGTGACGCTGCTCGGCCGCAATGGCGCGGGCAAGACGACCACGCTCCGCGCCATCATGGGGCTGGTCGGCCGACGCTCGGGCAGCATCCGCTTCAACGGCCGGGAGACGATCAACGACCGCTCCGACCGCATCGCGCGCGCCGGCATCGGCTACTGCCCGGAGGAACGCGGGATCTTCGCCAGCCTGACGGTCACCGAGAATTTGCTGCTGCCGCCGGTCGTGCAGCCGGGCGGGCTCGAGCTGGACACGATCTACGCGCTCTTCCCCAACCTCAAGGAGCGGGCGAACAGCCCCGGCACCAAGCTGTCGGGTGGCGAGCAGCAGATGCTGGCGATCGCGCGCATCCTGCGCACCGGCGCCAAGCTGCTGCTGCTCGACGAGCCCTCGGAGGGGCTGGCGCCGGTCATCGTGCAGCAGATCGGCCGCACCATCCGCGAGCTGAAGCAGCGCGGTTTCACGGTGCTGCTGGTCGAGCAGAATTTCCGCTTCGCCCAGACCGTGGCCGACCGCCACTACGTCATGGAGCATGGCCGTGTCGTCGACACGGTGGCGAATGCCGATCTCGCCGCCTCGATGGACCGGCTGCACGAGTATCTGGGCGTCTGACGACAGGAGGCGGCGGCGCTCGCCAGCCGCATGGAGAAGACCGGACGATGCTGACTGACCGCCGTGGCCTGCTGGCCGGTGCCGCTGCCCTGGGTGTCTCGCCGCTGCTCGGCCGCGGGGCCAGGGCGCAGCAGGGCGCCACATTGAAGATCGGCGTGCTGAACGACCAGTCGGGGGTGTATCGCGACATCTCCGGGCCCACCTCCGTCGCCTGCGTCCGGCAGGCGGTGCAGGATGCCGGTAGCCGCGGCTTCCAGGTGGAGGTGCTCAGCGCCGATCACCAGAACAAGCCGGATGTCGGCTCGAACATCGCGCGGCAATGGATCGACCGCGACGGCGTCGACGTGATCGTCGACGTGCCGAACAGCGCGGTGGCGCTCGCCGTGAACGGCGTGGTGCGCGAGAAGAACAAGGTCTACCTGAACAGCACGGCGGCGACCGCCGACCTCACCGGCCCGCAATGCTCGCCGAACACGGTGCACTGGACCTACGACACCTGGATGCTGGCGCGCTCGACCGGCGGCGCCATGGTGAAGGCGGGCGGCGACAGCTGGTTCTTCCTCACCGCCGACTACGCCTTCGGCCATGCGCTGGAGCGCGACACCACCGCCTTCATCAAGGCGCAGAACGGCCGCGTGGTGGGGGCGGTGCGGCATCCGCTGAGCAGCACGGATTTCTCTTCCTTCCTCGTGCAGGCCCAGGCCTCCCGCGCCAAGGTCATCGGCCTCGCCAATGCCGGTACCGACACGGTGAACGCGGTCAAGCAGGCGGCGGAATTCGGCCTCACCCGGCGCGGGACGAAGCTCGCCGTGCTGCTGATGTTCATCAACGACGTGCATGGGCTCGGGCTGCAGGCGGCGCAGGGCCTGGTCTGCACCGAGACCTTCTACTGGGATCTCAACGACCACACGCGCGCCTTCACGGCCAAGGTGAAGCCGCATCTGGCCGGCAACATGCCGGCCATGTCGCATGCCGGCTGCTACGCCGCGGTCCTGCACTACCTGAAGGCTGCCGGCGATATGGGGGTGGCGCAGGCCAAGGCCTCCGGCGCCGAGGCGGTGGCGCGCATGAAGGCGATGCCGACCGATGACGACTGCTTCGGCGCCGGCAGCATCCGCGCGGATGGGCGCAAGATCCATCCCTCCTACCTCTTCGAGGTGAAGACCCCGACCGAGAGCAAAGCCCCCTGGGACTACTACAAGCTGCTGCAGACGACGCCGGCGGAGGAGGCCTTCCGGCCGCTCGCCGAGGGCGGCTGCCCGCTGGTCAAGAGCTGAGCGAAGCGACCACGCCGGCCGCGGGGCGCATCCGCGGAAGAGGGCACGCCGGGACGAACCCGGCGGCACATCAGGGACGGAGGGAGACGACGGGATGGAACTGGGACGCAGAAGGCTGCTTGCGACCGGGGCTGCCGCCGGCGCCGTGACCGCGCTGCCGCGGCTGTCGCGGGCGCAGGCGGCGAACACGATTCGCATCGGCGTCATGACCGACATGTCCGGCACCTACCGCGACAACACCGGTCCGGGCTCGGTCGCCTGCGCGCAGCAGGCGGTCGCGGAGTTTGGCAGCCGGGGCTTCGCGGTGGAGGTGCTCGTCGCCGACCACCAGAACAAGCCCGATATCGGCGTCAACCTGGCGCGGCAGTGGTACGACCAGGGTGTCGACATGATCCTCGACATCCCGACCAGTTCGGTCGGCCTCGCCGTGCAGAACGTGGCGCGCGAGAAGAACAAGATCGCGCTCAATGTCGGCTCGGCGACCTCCGACCTCACCGGGGCGCAATGCAGCCCGACCGGCATCCACTGGGCCTACGACACCTATCAGCTCGCCCGCTCGACCGGCGGCGCGACGGTGAAGGCGGGCGGCGATAGCTGGTTCTTCATCACCGCCGACTACGCCTTCGGCCATGCCCTGGAGCGTGACGCGACCAATTTCGTCAAGGCCGCCGGCGGCAAGGTGCTCGGCACGGTGCGCACGCCTTTCCCGGCGACGACCGACTTCTCCTCCTTCCTGGTCCAGGCGCAATCGACCAAGCCGAAGGTGATCGGCCTCGCCAATGCCGGGCTGGATACGATCAACTGCGTGAAGCAGGCGGCGGAGTTCGGCCTCACGCGGCGCGGGATCAAGCTCGCCTCCCTGCTGCTCTTTATCACCGATGTGCACAGCATTGGCCTGCAGACGGGCGAGGGGCTCGTCTGCTCCGAGACCTTCTACTGGGATCTCAACGAGCGCACGCGCGCCTTCACTAGGCGCGTGCTGCCGAAGATGCCGAACCTCCATCCCAACACCATCCATGCCGGCTGCTATTCGGCGACGCTGCACTTCCTGAAGGCCGTCGCCGAGATGGGCGTGCCGGCGGCCAAGGCGTCCGGCGCCGATATCGTCGCGCGCATGAAGGCGATGCCGACCGAGGACGACGCCTTCGGCCCCGGCAAGGTCCGCGAGGACGGGCGCAAGCTCTGCCCCTCCTACCTGTTCGAGGTGAAGGCGCCCGGCGAGAGCAAGGGTCCCTGGGACTACTACAAGCTGCTGCAGACGACGCCGGCCGAGGAGGCCTTCCGGCCGCTGAACGAGGGAAAGTGCCCGCTCGTCAGGAGCTAGCTTCGGGAGATGGCCGCAGCCGGGCAAGCGCGCCCAGATGCGGCATGGTAGGGAGAGGTTCGCATGACGCTTACCCGCCGCGGCTTCGTCGCCGCTTCGGTCGGTACCACCCTGATGCCCGCCCTGCCGCGACTCTCGCGCGCGCAGGCGGCCAATACCATCCGGATCGGCGTGCTGAACGACCAGTCCGGTTCCTATCGCGACATCAGCGGCCCCTACGGCATTCAGTGCACGCAGCAGGCGGTGCAGGAGTTCGGCAACAAAGGCTTCAATGTCGAGGTCGTCACCGCGGACCACCAGAACAAGCCGGATGTCGGCGCCAACATTGCCCGGCAGTGGTACGACCAGGGCGTTGACCTGATCATCGACGTTCCCACCAGCTCGGTCGGCCTCGCCGTGAACAACGTGGCGAAGGAGAAGAACAAGCCCTACATCAACACCGGCTCCGCCACCTCTGACCTCACCGGCGCGCAATGCACGCCGGTGACCGTCCATTGGATGTACGACACCTACATGCTGGCGAAGTCCACCGGCGGCGCGATGGTGAAGGCGGGCGGGGATAGCTGGTTCTTCATCACCGCCGATTACGCCTTCGGCCATGCGCTGGAGCGGGACACCACCAATTTCGTCAAGGCGGCCGGCGGCAAGGTGCTGGGCAGCGTCAAGTACCCCTTCCCCTCCACCACCGATTTCTCCTCCTTCCTGCTCCAGGCGCGCTCCTCGCGGCCGAAGGTGATCGGTCTGGCCAATGCGGGCGCCGACACCATCAACAGCATCAAGCAGGCGGCCGAGTTCGGCCTCATGAAGAGCGGCACAAAGCTCGCCGCGCTGCTCATGTTCCTCCCCGACGTGCACGCGCTCGGACTCGAGACGGCGCAGGGGCTGGTCCTGACGGAAAGCTTCTACTGGGACCTGAACGACCGCACCCGTGCCGTGACCGAGCGCCTGAAGCCGCGGCTGAAGGATGTGAAGCCGAACATGGCCTCCATCGCCAACTACTCCTGCACGCTGCACTACCTCAAGGCCGTCGCGGATATGGGCGTGGTGGCGGCCAAGGGCTCCGGCGTCGATGTCGTCAACCGCATGAAGGCGATGCCGACCGACGACGATGCCTTCGGCCCCGGCAAGATCCGCGAGGACGGGCGCAAGCTCTGCCCCTCCTACCTGTTCGAGGTGAAGACGCCGGCCGAGAGCAAGGCGCCCTGGGATTACTACAAGCTGCTGCAGACGACGCCGGCCGATGAAGCTTTCCGGCCGCTGAAGGAGGGTGGCTGCAGCCTCGTCAAGGCATAGGCAACGAGAAGGGAGGAACCGGGCATGTCGATGAACCGACGCGGAGTGCTGGCGGCCGGCGCCGCCATGACGATGGGCGGCCTGCCGGCGGCGCGCGCCCAGGGCAGCCAGACGATCCGCATCGGCGTCATGAACGACATGTCCGGTCCCTACCGGGATGCTGCGGGGCCGGGCAGCGTGGCGCTGACCCAGCAGGCGGTGCAGGATTTCGGCAGCCGCGGCTTCGCCGTCGAGGTGCTGCAGGCCGACCACCAGAACAAGCCCGATCTCGGTGCCAGCATCGCGCGGCAATGGTTCGACCAGGGCGTGGATGTCGTGGCGGACCTGCCGACCTCCTCCGTGGCCCTGGCGGTGAACCAGATCGCGCGCGAGAAGAACAAGGTTCATCTGAATTCCGGCGCCGCCACCAGCGACCTGACCGGCCCGCAATGCAGCCCGAACACGGTGCACTGGACCTACGACACTTACATGCTGGCGAAGTCGACCGGCGCCGCCATCGTCAAGTCCGGCGGGACCTCCTGGTTCTTCATCACTGCCGATTACGCCTTCGGCCATGCGCTCGAGCGTGACACCGGCAATTTCGTTCGGGCGCAGGGCGGCAGCGTGGTCGGTGGCGCCCGCTATCCCTTCCCGGCGACGACGGATTTCTCCGCCTTCCTGCTGCAGGCGCAGGCGAGCGGGGCCAAGGTGCTCGGTCTCGCCAGCGCCTCGACCGACACGGTCAACGCCATCAAGGGGGCGCGGGAATTCGGCCTGCAGCGCCGCATGAAGATCGCCGCCCTGCTGATGGGCCTCCCGGATGTGAAGTCGCTCGGCCTCGAGAGCGGGCAGGGGCTGCTGCTGACCGAACCCTTCTACTGGGACCTGAACGACCGGACCCGGGCGCTGACCCAGCGGGTGCAGGCGAAGAACCAGAACCGCCCGCCGGCCATGGAGCCGGCCGGCTGCTACGGCATGGTGCTGCACTACCTGAAGGCGGTGGCCGATATGGGCGTGGCGGCGGCCAAGGCCAGCGGCGCCGAGGCGGTGGCGCGGATGAAGGCCATGCCGACGGACGACGACGCCTTCGGCCCCGGCAGCATCCGGGCCGATGGCCGCAAGATCCATCCGAGCTACCTGTTCCAGGTCAAGACGCCCGCCGAATCCCGCGGTCCGTGGGATCTCTACACGCTGGGGGCCACCACCGCGGCGGAGGAGGCCTTCCGTCCCCTCGCCGAGGGCGGCTGCCCGCTGGTGCGGAGCTGAGCGCGCGCCCGTGCCGGCCCTGACGACCCGCCGGAGGATGGCATCCCGTCCTTCTTGCCGACCGGGCGGAGCCGCCGCCCGGCGGATCCGGCTGGCCTCCCCCCTGGCCGCGCCCGCATCGGGCCGCGCCGCCGCGGGAGAGGGTGCAATCATCACGAGCTGAGGACCGAGACGACCCGCCATGGACGAGATATTCGGCATTCCCGCGCCGCTGCTGTTCGGGCAGCTATTGCTTGGCCTGATCAACGGCGCCTTCTACGCGATGCTGTCGCTGGGCCTGGCGGTGATCTTCGGCCTGCTCAACATCGTCAACATGGCGCATGGCGCGCAGTTCATGATGGGCGCCTTCGCCGCCTGGATGCTGCTCGCCTGGGGCGGCATCGGCTATTGGTGGGCGCTGCTGCTGGCGCCGATCATCGTCGGCATCACCGGCGTGATCCTCGAAAAACTGTTCATCAGTCGACTCTACAAGCTGGACCACCTCTACGGGCTGCTGCTGACCTTCGGCCTGGCGCTGATCATCGAAGGCGTGTTTCGCAACGAGTTCGGCTCCTCGGGCCTGCCCTACCGCATCCCGCCCGAGCTCAGCGGCGCCTGGGACCTCGGCTTCATGTTCATGCCGGTCTACCGCGGCTGGGTCGTGGTGGCGGCGCTGGTCCTCTGCATCACCACCTGGCTGCTGATCGAGAAGACGCGCCTCGGCGCCTATCTCCGGGCGGCGACGGAGAATGCCGCACTGGTGCAGGCCTTCGGCGTGAACGTGCCGCGGATGGTCACGCTGACCTATGGCGCGGGCGTCGCGCTGGCGGCGGTCGGCGGCGTGCTCGCGGCCCCGATCTACTCGGTGAACCCGCAGATGGGCTCCAACCTGATCATCGTCGTCTTCGCGGTGGTGGTGATCGGCGGCATGGGCTCCATCCTCGGCTCCATCCTCACCGGCTTCGCGCTCGGCATCGTCGAGGGCCTGACGAAGGTCTTCTGGCCCGAGGCCTCCGCCACCGTCATCTTCGTCATCATGGCAATCGTGCTGCTCGCACGTCCTGCCGGCCTCTTCGGGAGGAAATGAGCATGGCCGACACCACCTCCATCACCGCCGCGGCGATCCCGGATGTCGCGCAGGAAGCGGGCGGCGTCTGGGGCTTCTCCCGGGCGCAGCTCGTCGGGCTCGGGATCCTGCTCGTCTTCCTCGTGGTGGCGCCCTTCGTGCTCTACCCCGTCTTCCTGATGAAGCTCTACTGCTTCGCCCTCTTCGCCTGCGCCTTCAACCTGCTGATCGGCTATGTCGGCCTGCTCAGCTTCGGCCATGCCGCCTATTTCGGCATGGGCGGCTATCTCGCCGGCCATGCGGCGAAGGTCTGGGGGCTGACGCCGGAGCTCTCCATCATCATCGGCGGCGTGACCGCCGGCCTGCTCGGCGTGTTGGCAGGATGGATCGCCATCCGCCGGCAGGGCATCTACTTCGCCATGATCACCTTGGCCCTGGCGCAGATGGTTTATTTCTTCTGCGTGCAGGCGCCCTTCACCGGCGGCGAGGACGGCATCCAGGCCATCCCGCGCGGCAACCTGTTCGGGGTGATCCCGCTCGACCGCGACCTGTCGATGTACTGGGTGGTCGCGGCGGTCTTCCTCGCCGGCTTCCTGCTCGTCCACCGCATCATCCATTCGCCCTATGGCCAGGTGCTGAAGTCGATCCGCGAGAACGAGCCGCGGGCGACCTCGCTCGGCTACCGCACGGATGACTACAAGCTGCTGGCCTTCATCCTCTCGGCCACGCTCGCCGGCGTCGCCGGGGCGACGAAGTCGATCGTCTTCGGCATCGCCACCCTGACCGACGTCCACTGGTCCATGTCGGGAGAGGTGGTGCTGATGACGCTGGTCGGTGGCCTCGGCACGATCTTCGGGCCGGTCGTCGGCGCGGCGGTGATCGTGACGATGCAGAACTACCTGGCCGAGATGGGCGCCTGGGTCACGGTGATCCAGGGCGTCATCTTCGTGGCCTGCGTGCTCGCCTTCCGCCGCGGCCTGATCGGCGAGCTGGCGGCGCTGCTCAAGGTGAAGCTTTAAACACCCTCCGCGAGGCCGTCCTGCGGCCTTGCGGCATCCTCCCGAGGCAGGGGCCTCGGGAGGGCAATCCCATCCTCAGCCCAGCCAGCGCAGCAGCAGCTCGACCACCTGCCGGGGCTGCTCCTGCTGCACCCAATGCCCGGCGCCTTCGACCAGATGCACCCCGCTCATCCGCGTGCAGGCGATCTCGCGCATCCGCCGCAGCGCGCCCGGTACCTGCTCGATCCCCCAGTCGCTGGCGCCGGCGATGAAGATCGAGGGGATGTCGATGGTCCGCCCGGCGAAGACCTGGGCCTCCGCCTCGAAACGCCCCGTGGTGCGGCAGCGATACCAGTTCAGCCCGCCCTGGAAGCCGGTGCGCCCATACTCCCCGGCATAGACGGCGAGATCGCTTTCGGGCAGCCAGCGGCAGGCGGCGATCGCCGCGGCATCGGGGCGTTCCGGCCGCACCGTCTCGGCCATGCCGCGGCCGAGATCCATGATGTAATAGGTCGGCATCTGCGCCAGCGCCTCGGCGCTCCAGCCGGCGAGGGGGAAGGGCCGGTTGCCCGGCCAGTCGGCGCTCTTCATGTGGTAATAGGTGCGCAGGAAGGCATGCACCCCCTCCGGGCAATGCCACATCTCGTCATTGGCGCCGGGCTCCGAATAGTACCACTGGTAGTGGCGGCGCGGCCGCGGCAGGGCCGCCAGCGCGGCATGGATGTCGGGCGCCGGGCCGCGCTGCGGCGTCTCCTCCGGCAGCGCCGGCGGCCCCGCGAAAGGGGCGCTCATCAGCGCCACGCGACGGAAGATGTCCGGCCGGATCAGCGCGCACCAGGCGGCCACCGGCGAGCCGAAGTCATGGCCGATGACCGCCTCCACATGTCCGTAGCCGAGCGCCGCGACGAGGCCGAGTTGGTCGCGGACGAGGTTCAGCATGCGGAAGGGCGCCAGATCGGCCTCGTAGCGGGTGTCGCATCCCGTGGTGCGGCCATAGCCGCGCTGATCCGGCGCGACGACATGATATCCGGCCGCGGCCAGCGCCGGCATGACCCGCCGCCAGGACCAGGCGAGTTCCGGGAAGCCGTGCAGCAGCAGCAGGCAGGGCTGGCCGGGAGTCCCGGCCTCCAGCAGGTGCATGGACAGCCCGTTGATGCCCGGGATGATCCGGGCACGGATACCGGGCGGCAGCACGCCCTCCTCGAGGGGCGGAAGCGTGGACATTGTCTCCTCCTGATCGATTGGTTCCGGCCGGTCGGCCCGGCCGCGCCCGTCACGCGGCCGGGCAGCCCTCCCAGATATTCGGCAGGGAGGTGTTCGCATAGCCGGACACGAATTCCTGCGCCGCGCCGGTCACGGGATCGAAGCTGTGTCGCCGCACCGCCCCGATATTGCCGCCGTAGCAGTGGATGCTGATGCTGACCTCCGGCGTCGCGTTCTCGACCGCGTGGATGTCGTAGGTGGCCTGGCCGACGGCCGCCACCTCGCCCGGCTGCAGCCTTTCCCGCAAGCCGGGCTGCGGCGGCGTGCCGGCCGGCCCCAGCCTATATTCGGTGGAGAGTTCCGAGCCGCGGAGCTGGCCGACCAAGCCCCATACCAGATGGTCATGGATCGGCGTCCGTTGCCCCGGCCCCCAGACGAAGCTGACCAGGCTGAAGCGCTCCAGCGGATCGCAATGCAGCAGGTATTGCCGGTAGCGCGGCCCCGCCTCGGCGCAGGTCGCCGGCAACCAGTCATCCGTCGCCACCAGGCGGCGGAGCAGGGCGGCCCCCTCCGTCAGGCAGGCCGCCTCGCCACCGCCGGCCTCCAACAGCCGGGTCATGTCCTAGATGAAGCTGCGCAGTCGGACGTTCCCCACCATCGTGATGCTCCCTTGCCACGGCGAACCCCGGCCCACCCAGGGTGTTGCCCTGCCTGCGGAGGCGCAAGATGAGCGAAGATCCCGAACGTCTTTTCCTGGCCGATGATGGCACGATCCCGAACAACCCGCGGCTGCCGGCGCTGCTGTTCCGCGCCGCGCTGCCGCCCGGGGAGCCGGAGGCGGCGGAAGCCCTGTTCGCCCGGCATGGCTGGCCACCCGCCTGGCGGAACGGCATCTACGATTACCACCACTACCACCCGGATGCGCATGAGGCGCTGGCGATCGTCCGCGGCGACGTCCGGGTGATGCTTGGGGGCGAGGCGGGGCAGGCACTCGACCTGACGGCCGGCGATGTCGTGGTGCTGCCGGCCGGGACGGGCCACCGCAACCTGGGCGCCAGCCCCGACCTCCTGGTGGTCGGCGCCTATCCGCCGGGACAGTCGCCGACCGAGTATCGCGGCCGGCCCGGGGAGCATGCGAAGGCGGTGCCGCAGATCACCCAGCTTCCCGATCCGGCCTGCGAGCCGGTGCGCGGCGGCGCCTGGCCTCTGTAGCGGGACTGCAGGCCCCGCCATCCATGGCTGGGCGACCGGCCCGATCTGCCTTAGAAACAACGAGCAACGGGGGCGCCGGCCTGCCCGGCAGGGAGGCGCGGCAGGGGAGAGGGATGCCGCGCGTCGCCGTCGGTCACCAGTGGGCAGGGCACGGCGCGGGATGAGCGCGCTCGGCATCGCCCTCCTCGCCTTCGCGCTCGGCGTCGCCGCCGCCTCCCTCGGGCTCTGGCTGCGCTCCATCCTGCCGGCGCACCATCTCGAGCCCGACTCGCGCGACGCCATGCAGCTTGTCCTGGCGTTGGTCGCCAGCATGGCGGCGCTGGTGCTCGGCCTGCTCGTCAGCACGGCGCAGACCGTCTATCGCAGCCAGGGCGAGAACCTCCTCTCCCTCGCCGCCGACGTCGTCAGCCTCGACCGGGTGCTGCTCCGCTACGGCTCGCCGGCGGAGGAGGTGCGCCTGGTGCTCCGCCGGGACGTCCGCGCCGAGTTCGCCACCGTCATGACGGAGGAGGGCGTCATGGCGCGGAGGATGCTGCCGGAAGCGCGGCTGAACCTGCTCGAGCCCCTGAACGAGGCGCTGCAGCGGCTGCGCCCCGGGACGGAGGCGCAGCGCCACGACCTCGACCTCGCCCTGGACCTGGCCGAGGGCATCACGCGCACCCGGATGCTGATGGCGGCGCAGCAGGAGAGCACGCTGCCGATCCCCTTCCTCGGTGTCCTCATGTTCTGGCTGGCGGTGCTGTTCCTCGGCTTCGGCCTGATGACCCGGCCCAATGCCACCGTTGTCGTGGCGATGCTGCTCGGCGCGCTCGCGGTGGCCAGCGCGCTGTTCCTCATCATCGAGCTCGACCGGCCCTTCGACGGGCTGATGCATCTCTCGAGCGCCTCGCTGCAGACCGCGCTTCGGGCGCTGGAAGCCCGATAGGGGAGGCTGCCCGGTCTCCCCTCTGGTTGGATGGGGCCCGCTATGGGAGGCTGGAGGGCGAAGGAGGCAGCGCCATGACCGATCTCTTCGAGATCCTGCACGGCACCCGGGCGATGCGGCGGCTGAAGCCCGATCCGGTGCCGGACGCGCTCATCCTGCGGATCCTCCGCGCCGGCACGGCGGCGGCGAATGGCGGCAACACCCAGCGTTGGCGCTTCCTGGTGCTGAAGGACCCGGCTCGCAAGCGCGCCGTGCAGGCCTGGTACAAGAAGGCCTATGACGAGGTGATCGGCCCCCGCTATGCGAGCAGCCCGCCGCCGCCGGGGGCGGATGCGGCGAAATACGCGCGCCAGCACGCCGCCGTCGAATACCTGACCGAGCATTTCCACGAGGCGCCGGTCTGGATCGTCGCCTGCTTGCTGGAGGACAAGCCGACGCGCTGGTCCGGCGCCTCGATCTAT
This sequence comes from Roseicella sp. DB1501, assembly GCF_013112485.1. Classification (GTDB taxonomy): domain Bacteria; phylum Pseudomonadota; class Alphaproteobacteria; order Acetobacterales; family Acetobacteraceae; genus Paracraurococcus. The sequence continues at coordinate 78,058 of NZ_JABFHG010000005.1, read as the reverse complement.
CCGGCGGTGCAGAACATGCTGCTCGCGGCGCGCGCCCTCGGCCTCGGCTCGACGCTCACGACGCGCCATCTGCTCTTCGAGGCGGAAGCGGAGGCGGCGCTCGGCCTGCCGCCCGGCGCGCATAGCTACGCCATCCTGCCGATCGGCTGGCCGATGGGGAGATTCGGCCCAGTCGGCCGCGGGCCCCTCGCCGAGATCACCTATCTCGACGACTGGGGCAGGCCCTGGGAGGCCGCCAAAGGCGAGTAGGCCGGGGCAGGGCCCCGGCCCGCCCGGTCAGGCCGCCGCGCCGACCAGCACGACGCGGCCGGTGATCTGGCCGTTCTTCAGCCGGTTGAGCACCGCATCGGCATTCTTCTGCGGCTGCGTCTCGACCGGGATCGCCGGGATCTGGCCCTTCTTGGCGATGTCGATCAGCGCCCGCAGCTCCTTCACGTTGCCTACATAGCTGCCCTGGATGGTGATGGCGCGGATCGGCATCAGCGGCAGCGGGATCTGCATCTCGCCGCCGAAGAGGCCCACCTGCACCAGCTTGCCGCCCTTGCGCAACGCGTCGAAGGCGAAGCGCGACGTCTGGGTGCCGTTCACCAGGTCGATGACGCCGGCGACCGGCCCGCCGCAGGCCTCGACGATCCGCTGCGTCGTGCCCTCGTTGCTCGCCAGCACGGTCTCGGTCGCGCCCTGCTCCTTCGCCGCATCCAGCTTCTTCTGGTCGACATCCACGGCGCAGATGCGCTTGTGGCCGAGCGCCTTCAGGATGGCGATGGCGTTCAGGCCGAGGCCGCCGGCGCCGACCAGCACGATCGGCTCGTTCGGGTCGATCGGCATCAGCTTGTTGATCGCCGAATAGACGGTGATGCCGGAGCAGGCATAGGTCGCGGCCAGCGCCGGATCCACGCCCTCGATATCGACCAGGTGCTTCACATGCGTCGCCAGCACATGCGTCGCATAGCCGCCATTCTGGTAGACGCCGAGGCTGCGCGGCGTCAGGCACATATTCTCCTCGTCCTTCTGGCAGACGGCGCATTTGCCGCAGCCGACCCAGGGATAGACGACGCGGAGATCGCCGACCTTGGTGCCCTGGCCCTCCGCCTCCGGCCCGAGCTTGACCACGCGCCCAACGATCTCGTGGCCCATCGCCAGCGGCAGCACCACGCCGCGATCGGTCAGGCGCATCTTGCCGCGCGAGCCGAGATCGTACTCGCCCTCCCAGATATGCAGGTCGGAATGGCAGACGCCGGCATGGGTGACCTCGAGCAGGACCTCGGCGCCCTTCGGCTCCGGCGTCGGCATCTCGATCTCCTGCAGCGGCTTGCCGGTTTCGACGACAGCCCAGGCACGCATGGCGTTCTCTCCCGAAAGGAATGGTGGCGCATGGGACAACTGCGCGCCCGCGCGGTCAAGGCGTGCGCCAAAGGGGGCGTTGCCCCAAAGGGGCGCTTCCAAGGGGTGCGCTAATCCACGGTGATGCCACGGTCCCGCACCACCTTCCCCCATTCGGCGATCTGCTGGTCGAGGAAGGCGGCGAAGGCCTTCGGCGTCGAGGCGACGACGTCCACGCCCTGGCCCTCCTCGAGCTTGCGCCGCAGCTCCGGCTCGGCGAGGGCGGCGGCCAGCGCCGCATGGAAGCGGGCGGTGACGGGCGCCGGGATGCCTGCCGGGCCGAGCATGCCCCAGAAGGCCTCCGCCACGACACCCGGGAAGCCGGCTTCCGCGAAGGTCGGCAGATCCGGCAGGGCGGCCGAGCGACGCGGCCCGCTCTGCACCAGCGCCCGCAGCCGCGTGCCGACCTGCCCGCCGAGCCCGACGCGCGAGGCGATGGCGAGATCGACCTCCCCCGCCGCTGCGGCCGCGGCCAGCGGGCCGCCGCCGCGATAGGGCACGTGCACCAGCCGCAGCCCGGTATTCTGCTGCCAGACCTCCATGGTGAGATGCGCCAGGCTGCCGGCGCCGACGGTGCCGTAGGTGACGCTGTCGGGCTTCGCGCGCGCCGCCGCGGCGACCGCGGCGAGGCTGGTCCAGGGCCGGCCGAGCGGTGTCGTCAGCAGCATCGGCGCGGTGGCCACCAGCATCACCGGCACGAAGTCGCGCCGCGCATCGAAGCCGAGCTGCGGGTTCAGCGCATTTGCGGTGGCGTGGCTGTCGAAGACCAGGACCCAGCTCTGGCCATCCGGCGCGGCGCGCGCCGCCGCCGCGGTGCCGAGCGCCCCCGCGGCGCCCGAGCGGTTCTCGACCACCACCGGCACGCCGAGGCCCGCCTGCAGCGAGGGCGCGAGCAGCCGCAGGATGGTGTCGACGCTGCCGCCGGGCGGGAAGGGGGCGATCAGCCGGATCGGGCCGGCGGGCCAGGCCTGCGCCCAAGCCGGCGCCCGGGCCGGCGCGGCGGCGAAGGCCGGGGCTGCGAGGAGGAGGCTGCGACGCTGCATGCGGGAATCCCGGACCCGGCCGAGACCCCTCGCCGGGCCCGCCATCCTAGTTCGCCGCCTGCCGATGCGAAATGGCGGCGCGCCTCAGCCGGCGCGGGCGCCCGATCCGCTGCCGCCCGAGGCGCGCGCCGCCAGAAGGGCGCGGCGGATCTCCGCCTCGGCCTTCTCCAGCTCCTTGGTCGCGCTGGCGCGCTGCGCCTGGGCGTCCTGGGCAATGCGCAGGCTGTCCTCGATGGTGGCGACCAGCGAGGCATTCGCCTTCTTCACCGCCTCGATGTCGAAGACACCGCGCTCGAGCTGCACCCGCGCCTCTGCATTGCCCTGGCGCAGCCGCTCGGCATTGCCGACCAGCAGGTCATTGGTGAGGTCGGTTGCCTCCTTCAGCGTCCGGCCGGCCTCGCGCATGGTCTGGATGGCGAGCGCCTGGGCAAGCTGCTGCCGCCAGAGCGGCACGGTATTGGCGATGACGCTCTGGATCTTGGCGGCGAGCGCCTTGTCGTTCTCCTGGATCAGCCGGATGGAGGGCAGGGCCTGCATCGCCACCTGCCGCGTCAGCCGCAGGTCGTGCACCCGGCGCTCCAGCTCGTCGCGGGCGCTGCGCAGGTCGCGCAGCCGCTGCGCCGCGACGCTGTCGCCGTTCTCCACCTCCCGCGCCATGGCGGGCACCGCCTCCTCGTCGACGCGCCGCAATACCGACTCGCCGGCGGCGATGTGGTCGCCAAGCGCGTGGAACCAGTCGAGCGTCGCGCGGTAGAGCCGCTCCAGCTTCTCCACATCCTCGAGCAGCCGGGTGCGATGGCTGTCGAGCCGGTCCCCGACCTCCTCCACCTGGCCCTTGATGGTCTCGTAGCGCTGCACGACCTTCGCTGTCTCGGCGCCGGCCTTGTTGAAGATGCGCGCGAAGAAGCCGGGCTTCTCGGCGAGGCCGCGCATGTCGAAGCCGCGCAGCGTGCCGAGCAGGGTGGAGAGGGTGACGCCGGCCTCGCCGGCCTCGCGGTTGCGGGCGCCCTCCAGCATGGCATCGGCGGCCAAGGTCGCGCGGTTCTGCGCATCCTGGCCGAAGCGCAGGATGCTACCGGGATCGGCGATGTCGATGCGTGCGGCGAGCGCCTGCACCTCCGCCTCGCGCCCGTCCCGCGCCATCTCGGGCACCGCCTCGGGCACCTTCTCGAGCGCAGCCTCCAGCGCCTCGGGCGTGATGTCGCGCAACTGCGATTGCGCCGTCCTCGTCTTGCTGCCGCTCATCGATAGCCTTCCTCGCGCAAGCGGTCCGACAGGACCTTCACCTGGATCTCCAGCGCCTCGCTCTCCTCGCGCGAGAGGCGCTGCCGCAGCTCGCCCGCCGTCCGGGTCAGCTCGTCGAGCAGGCCCGGCAGGGTCTCGGGCGGCGCCGCCCCGGCCTCCAGACGCTGCACGATGCGGTCGAGCCCGTCGAGCTGCACGGTGAGGAAGCGGCGCGCCATGGGCAGCCGGTCCGGCCGCGCCGTCAGGTCGTCCAGCACCCCGCCCATCGCCGCCGCCACCCCCTGCAGCCGCCAGTCGCCGCGGCGCTGCGCCACCGTCTCGATGCGGGCGAGGCGGCCGCGGCTCTCCTCCACCAGCGCCGGCGGCGCGGCGGGCGGCTCGGGCTCCGGCACCGGCTCGGGCGGCGGCGGGGGCGGCGCGGTCTCGGGTAGGGCGGTGTAGGTGAGTCGCGTGCCGTAGAGCGCGCCGGCAGCCATGACGAAGGGAAAGATCGAGCCCATGTCGGCCGCCATATGCGCCGCCAGGCCGGTGCCGACCGCCATGAGCCAGGCGGCGCGGTTGGCATCGCCAAGCCGGCCGCGCCGCAGCACTCGCGTCGCCAGCAGGCTGGCGCCGAAGCCGAGCAGCGAGCCGGTGACGATCCGGTTGTCGCCGCCCAGCGCCGCGAACAGCGCCGCGGCCAGCAGGGGGGAGGCGAAGATCGGCAGGGCGTAGCCGCGGAAGCGGGTGCGCAGCCCGATCCAGCCGCCGAGCAGGTCGCGCAGCATCAGTCGAACAGGCTGCCGATGCCGCGGAACAGCGCGATCATGCCGGTCAGCCAGAGCGTGACGGTCAGCAGCGCACCGCCCCAGGCCCAGACGAGCGGGGTGTGCAGCGCCGGCGGCGGGGAAGCCTCCACGGGCTGCCGCCACGGCCCGGCGCCAGGCGCAGCCTGGGGGGTGGGCATGGTCGGCGGAGGCGCGTTGCGCGTGTCCATTGCGCGGCGTTACATCGCGCCGGGAGGGCGGCGTATCAAGCGGCGCCCCTGTAACGATACATGACAGGCGGGAGCGCAGCATGGACAAGGTGGCCGTGGTGGGGGCGGGGCTCATCGGCCGCGCCTGGGCGATGGTCTTCGCGCGCGCCGGGCTCTCCGTCTCGCTCTGGGACAAGATGGACGGCGTCGCCGGCCGGGCGATGGGGCTGATCGCCACGAGCCTCGCCGATCTCCATGCCGCCGGGCTGGTGCAGGAGGCGCCGACGGCGATCATCGCCCGCATCGCCCCCGCCGCGACGCTCGCCGAATGCGTCGCCGGCGCGGTGCATGTGCAGGAGAACGGGCCGGAGCGGCTCGGCCCGAAGCAGGAGCTCTTCACCGAGCTCGACCGGCTCTGCCCGCCCGATGTGGTGCTGGCAAGCTCGACCTCCGGCATCCCGGCCAGCGAGTTCACCGGCAACCTGCCCGGGCGCGGCCGCTGCCTGGTCGCGCATCCGGTGAACCCGCCCTATCTCATCCCGCTGGTCGAGCTGGTCGGCGCGCCCTGGACCGATCCGGCTGCGGTGGCGCGGTGCCGGGCGCTGATGCAGCGGGTCGGGCAGGTGCCGGTCACCGCCTTGAAGGAGACGCGCGGCTTCGTCCTGAACCGTTTGCAGGCGGCGCTGATGGCCGAGGCCTTCCGCATGGTGCGGGACGGGGTGATGTCGGCCGAGGATGTCGATGCCTGCGTGAAGGACGGGCTGGGCCTGCGCTGGTCCTTCATGGGGCCCTTCGAGACGATCGACCTGAATGCGCCCGGTGGCGTCGCGGATTACGTCGCCCGCTTCGGGCCGTTGATGGGCGGCATCACCGAGGAGCAGACGCCCTATGACTACGACGCCGCGACGGTCGGGCGCGTCGCGGCCGAGCGGCGCGCCGCGCTGCCGCTCGAGGAGATCGAGGCACGGAGCGCCTGGCGTGACCGGCGGTTGATGGCCCTCATGACGCATAAGCTCGGCCAGCCCGGCTGAGGCGAGGCTGGGGCGATCGCCGATTCCGGCTGCACGGAGCGGCGGCAACGCGCCTAGGCTTCCCTGCCTGACAGGAGGGGACGCCCATGAAAAACGAGATCGACGCCGCGCTGCGCCGCGCCGTGGAGAGCGGCGCGGTGCCCGGCATCGCCGCCGCCGCCGGCCATGCCGGGGGGCTGCTCTACGAGGGCGGCTTCGGCCGCCGCGGCCTCGACCAGGAGGCGGCGATGACGCCGGATACGGTGGTCTGGATCGCCTCCATGACCAAGGCGATCACCACGGTGGCGGCGCTGCAGCAGGTGGAGGCGGGGCGCCTCTCCCTGGACGGGCCGATCGCCGAGGTGCTGCCGGATCTGGCGCAGCCGCAGGTGCTGACCGGCTTCGCACCCGAGGGCGGCGAGCCGATGCTGCGGCCCGCCCGCCGGCCGCTCACCCTGCGCCACCTGCTGAGCCACACGGCGGGCTTCGGCTACGACTTCTTCAATGCCGAGATCGGCGCCTTCATGGCGGCGCGCGGCGTGCCGGGCGTCATCAGCTGCGAGCGCGCCGCCCTCGCCACGCCGCTGCTCGCCGAGCCGGGGGAGCGCTGGGAATACGGCATCGGCATCGATTATGCGGGGCTGGCGGTCGAGGCGGTCACCGGGCAGCGGCTGGATGCGGTGCTGCGCGAACGGGTGCTCGACCCGCTCGGCATGCGGGATACCGGCTTCCGGCTGGGCGCGACGCAGCGGGCGCGGCTCGCCTCGATGCATGCCAAGGCGCCGGACGGGACACTCTCGGTCATCCCCTTCGAGGTGCCGCAGGAGCCGGAATTCCACATGGGCGGCGGCGGCCTCTACGGCACGGTGCTCGACTATCTGCGCTTCTGCCGCATGTGGCTGAACGGCGGCACGCTCGACGGCGCCCGCATCCTGGCGCCCGAGACGGTGCGGGAGGCGATGCGCGACCAGATCGCGCCGCTCGAGGTGCCGCCGCTGCGCTCGGCGATCCCCGCCTCGACCAACGACCTCGAGCTCTTCCCCGGCATGCGGAAGGGGTGGGGGCTGTCCTTCCTGATCAACATCGAGGACGTGCCGCAAGGCCGCGCCGCCGGCAGCCTCGCCTGGGCGGGGCTGGCCAACACCTATTACTGGATCGACCCGCGGCGTGACCGGGCCGGGGTGATCGCCACCCAGATCCTGCCCTTCGCCGATGCCGCGGTGCTGGAAGCCTTCGCGGCGATGGAGCGGGCGGTCTACGCCGGCTGAGGCGCGGTGTGCCGTCTCAGCGCTGCGGCGTCGCCTTCGCCTGGCCGACCGTCATGGCGGCCAGCGTCTCGAAGGAGGCGGAGCGGGCGCCGACCGGCATCTCGGCCAGCTGCTCGAAGCGCATGCTGCGCTGCATCGAGGTGTCGGCGGCGAAGCGCGTCGCCGGCACGTCGTCCGGGCGGTTGTAGATGAAGCCGTAGGTCGGATAGACCTTGCCGAAGCTGGTCGTGTCGTAGGCGAGCTGCACCCGGACCTCCGACCAGTCATTCGCCTCGGAGACATCGACCACGTTGATGTTGTGCATGATCGTGCCCTTGCGGATGCCGGTCCCGCCCCAGTTGGCATGGTCGATCAGCACATGGCGCGGGCCGAGCACGCGGCTCACCACGGCGACATGGCCGAGGCGCATGCCGGCGGTGGCGCGGAAGGCCATGATCGAGCCCGGCTCCGGACGCTCGCCGCGGTCGTAGCGGCCGGCCGCATTCGCCCACCAGTCGCCGCCATTGCCACGGATCTGCATGCCGGTGACGTCGCGCGCATAGGGAACGCAGGAGATGCCGGCGGTCCGGCCGGCCGCGCGATAGGCCGTGCGGACATGCCGGCGCGCGGTGGAGGAGGCGTGGGCACCCGTCTGGCGTTTCGCGGCATGGCCGGCCGGCTGGCCCGGATTTGCGGCCTCAGCGTTATTTGTTACGAAACCATAATTAAATGCCACGCACAATGCCAGGGTCGTACCCGCGACGCGCATATTGCCTGCCCCCGTTATTGCCCCTGTTGCGATGGCGCCACGAAGAGCGGAGCGCCGCGGCAAGGCCTTGCTTCACGCCTCACGGAGCCATCGTCGCGATTTGGCTAACAAGCCGTTACAGCGGGGGCAATCCGCGGCGGCGAAACACATCGCAACGGCGTTTGATTTGTTGGATCGGACACCGCTAGCGGGCGCGTGAACGGACTTGTGTCCTAAAAATGCGAATAATCAAAGCTGACACAACAGTGTGGCAGCAGGATTGCCACAGTTCCGGCGACTGGATCGGATGAAGAATATCCAGCCGACTCAGAGTCCTTCCAGGCAATCCTGCCTGGAAGGTGAAGCCGGACGGGCCAATGATTGCATGCAGCCCGGCCATGCCGCGTCGCAATACGATGCTTCCGTCACCTCGCCGCCTACCGCGTCGCAGCAATGCTTGTCGGGGCGGGCAGGGGCCAGTGCGCGGCGCTCACGCGACGTGCCCGCGAACGCCGCGGGCAGGGTCAGCGGCAGGCGGTGACCATGATCTCCACCAGGTGCCGCGGGTCCGCCATGTTGGCCTCCACGCAGGCCCGCGCCGGCCGGCCGGCCTCACCCAGCCAGGACACCCAGACCTTGTTCATGGCGTCGCGGTCGCTGATCTTCTTCACCCAGATCTGCGCCGTCAGCAGCCGCGTCTTGTCAGTGCCGTTATTCTCCAGCGCCTGGTCGATCTTGGCGACGACTTCCTGGGTCTGGCCGGTAATGTCCTTCGACAGGTCATCGGCAGTGATGCCGGCGAGGAAGACGAAGTTGTGGTACTCGACCGAGGTCGACAGGATGGCGTTGCTGCCCTGGCGGGTGATCTTGGACATCGACGGGCCTCTCCGTTGCAGGAGAGGCGGTTCTAGACCGGAAACTTCGGCCCGTCAGCCAGGGGGCGGCCGTCCAGGACCAGCCCATGCCCGTCCGGGTCGTGCAGCAGGCGCGTTTCGTCGGCTCCGTCCGGCGACGCGACGGGAATGAGCCGCAACCGCGTCGCCGCCAGATCCGCCTCGCGCAGCCCCGCCGGCCGTGGTCGCGACTGCAGGGCCGCGGCATAGCCGAGCAGTTCGAGATGCGGCGGCGCCGCGGCCGGACGCAGGGCGGTCACCTGCACCCGGGCGCCGGGAAGCCCGTCGAGCCGCGCCTGCTCCGGTCCTTCATTGTCGCTGCCGCCGGCCGGCGCGAAGCCGAGCCCGGCATAGAAGGCGATGCTCGCCGCGCTGTCCGCGACGGCGATGGCCGAATGGTCGATGCCGAGACAGGGCCCGCCCGGCGCCGCCTGCCAGGCCGGGGGGCGGCGCCCGGGCGGGAATTCCAGCAGCTCCAGCGGATGTCCTTCGGGATCGCGGAATTTGAAGGCGGTGACGCCGCCCGACCGTTCGGGCAGGCGCTGCGGCCCATCGGTCGTGATCGGCGTCCAGCCCGGCTGCAACAGGAGATGTGCATAGGCGGCGCGCATATCGGCGGTGACGATCGCCATGTGCTGGAACCAGAGGTCGCAGCTGCGGCTGTCCGCCGGATAGGGGCGGCCGGGCGGATCGGCGGCCCAGAGCTCGATCGCCTGCGCGCCGAGTTGCAGCCGCAGCACCTCGCCGCCGGCGCCGTCCTGGCCGATGAGGCACGCGACCGCCGCGCCGGCCAGCGCCGGCCCCACCGCCCGGAAGCCGAAAGCCGCCTCGTAGAAGGCGGCGAGCCGCCCGGTATCGGCGGTGCTGAGGCTGACCGCCGCGATGCGCCAGCCCGCCGTCACGGCCAGTGCGCGCCGCGGCGGTTGAGGAAGATGGCGTAGAGGCTGTGCGAGGCAGCGATGAACAGCCGGTTCTTCATCACCCCGCCGAAGGCGAGGTTGGACACCCGATGCGGCACCAGCACCTTGCCGAGCAGCTGGCCTTCGGGGCTGATGCAATGCACGCCATCCGCGGCGCTGGACCAGATGTTGCCGTCCTCGTCTACCCGCATGCCGTCGCAGTAGCCCGGCGAGACGGCGTGGAAGAAGCCGCCGCCGGACAGCCGCTCGCCATCGGGCGAGACATCGAAGACGCGGATGAACTGCCGCGGCGCGTCGCCAGTCTGGTCGCCGGTCTCGGCGACGTAGAGACGGCGCTCGTCGGGGGAGAAGGCCAACCCGTTCGGCCCGTCGAAATCCCCGGCCATGACGCGGATCTCGCCGCTCTCCGGCGCGAAGCGATAGAGCGCCGGCGGCTGCTCCGATTCCTGCCGCCCGCCCTCGTAGTCGTTCTGGATGCCGTAGAGCGGATCGGTGAACCAGATCGTCCCGTCCGACCGCACCACCACGTCGTTCGGCGCGTTGAGTCGCTTGCCGGCATGCTGCGCGACCAGCCGCGTCACCCTGCCGTCGAGCTCCGTGCGGTAGAGGCAGCGGCCGCGATGCGAGCAGGCGATCAGCCGTCCCTGCCGGTCGCGCGTCTGTCCGTTCGCGTAATCCGAGGGGGCGCGGTAGATGCTGACACCCGCCTCCTCGGTCCAGCGCATGGTGCGGTTGCGCGGCAGGTCCTGAAAGAGCAGGCAATCCGCATCGCCCATCCAGACCGGCCCCTCGACCCAGCGGAAGCCGGAGGCCAGTAGCTCGAGCGGCGCATTGCCGAGCACGTAATGCGCGAAGCGCCGGTCATGGACCTCGAAGCCCTCCATGGCCGCTACCGGAACCGGCAGGGCGCGTCGGGCTGCGGCGGGTCGTCCATCTGCACCACCATCAGCACCGCCGGTTCCTCGCCGACCGTGCCGGAGAGATGGCCCTTGCGGCCGCCCCGCTCGCGCGTGCCCTGATCCTCGCCGAAGGAGATCTCGCCCGGCCCCATCTCGACGCGCTGCCCGTCCATGGATTCGACGAACCAGCGGCCGGAGAGGGGAATGATCCATTGCGGCTGCGGGTTCTCGTGCCAGTCGCCGACCCAGCCCACCGGCTGCACCGTCACCATCACCGTCATGCCGCCATGCGTCTTCCTGCCCTGCCATTGCGGAGCCGCGGGCGGGTTCATCGAATGCAGCGCGAACTCCGTCATGGTGCAGCGCCGCTGGCGGCTGACGCCCTCCGCGTCGGTCCAGAGATGCCAATAGGGAATGCGTGGCGATGCGTCGCTCATCTCAGCCTCCGGTCATCCAGGCGGCATAGGGGTGCGTCGAGGCGAAGGGATCGGCGAGGAAGGCGCCGAGCGCGCTGCCGCCGCTGCCGAAGGCCAGCAGCAGGAAGCCGCCTGCGAGGGAGAAATTCTTCAGGAAATCCCAGAACAGGGTGCGCCCCCGGCTCTCGCCCGCCTGCCAGAAATCCCCGGGCTGCCAGAACCGCTTCCAGAGCAGCGCCGTCACCATGCAGTAGCCGGCGAGGACGAGCGCGGCGAGGCGGTCGGCGGTGCCGGTGAGGATGCCAAGCGGCATCAGGATCTCGACGCCGAGCCCGGACAGGATCAGCAGCCGCGCGAGCGCAGGGCTTGGCGCGATCTCGCGGGCCTGGCCGACGGCGCCCTGGAAATTCAGGATTTTGTCGAGTGCGCTGAAGGGCAGGAACAGGATGACCAGCAACAGCCGGACCGCAAGCGTCACCACGACGTCAGATGCCATGTCGCCCTCCGCCAGGCGCCGCCATCGGGCGGGCCGGCCCGTACCGTCGCTGCCCTATCGCCAGCGTATGGCGGTGGTTCCGCCCCCCGCCGCGGAACGCCCGGCGACCGCCTCGCGTTGGCCGTCGCACCGGGCCGAGGAACGGGGCTTTCCATGGCTGCAGAACGCTACGACGTGATCATCATCGGCTCCGGCCCCGGCGGCGGGACCATGGCTTGGCGCCTGGCACAGACGGGCAAGCGGATCCTGCTGCTCGAGCGCGGCGAGTATCTCCGGCGCGAGAAGGAGAATTGGGACAGCCGCGCCGTCTTCCTCGACGGCCGCTACCAGGCGGCGGAGACCTGGACCAACGCCGCCGGCGAGACCTTCCATCCCGGCCTGCACTATTTCGTCGGCGGCAACAGCAAGGTCTACGGCTCGGTGCTGTTCCGGCTGCGGCTGGAGGATTTCGGCGAGATCCGTCATCCGGACGGCATCTCGCCCGCCTGGCCGGTCGGCTACGACGTCTTCGAGCCCTATTACCAGGCGGCGGAGGAGCTCTACCACGTGCACGGGCTGCGCGGGGAGGATCCGACCGAGCCGCCCGCCGTAAAGCCCTATGCCTATCCTCCCGTCTCGCACGAGCCGCGCATGCAGGAGCTCTTCGACGATCTGAAGCGCGTGGGCCATCATCCCTTCCACCTGCCGGTCGGCATCCTGCTCGACGAGCGGGACGGCGAGCCGGTACCGCATTCGCCCTGCATCCGCTGCTCCACCTTCGACGGCTTTCCCTGCCTGGTGAACGGCAAGGCGGATGCGCAGGTGATCTGCGTCGATCCGGCGCTGCGGGCGCATCCCAATCTCACCCTGATGACCGGCACCCTGGTCGAGCGGCTGCACACCGATCCGGCGGGCCGCACCGTGACCGAAGTGGAGGCGGTCCGCGGCGAGGAGAGGCTGCGCTTCGCCGCGGATTGCGTCGTCGTCGCCTGCGGCGCGCTCTCCTCGGCGCTGCTGATGCTCCGCTCGGCGAGCGACGCGCATCCAAACGGCCTGGCCAACGGTTCCGGCCTCGTCGGCCGCAACTACATGCGGCACAACAATGCGGCGGTGATGGCCGTCTCCCGCCGGCCGAACCCGACACGCTTCCAGAAGACGATCGGGCTGAACGACTTTTACCTGGGGACGCCGGACTGGGACTACCCGCTCGGCCATATCCAGATGCTCGGCAAATCGGACGGGGTGCAGATCGAGGCCGAGGGGCTGCCGGGCTTCCTGCAATGGCTGCCCGCCCAGCCCTTCGACTGGGTCGCCCAGCACTCGGTGGATTTCTGGATCACCTCCGAGGATCTGCCGCTGCCGCAGAACCGCATCCACTATCGCGACGGCCAGGTGCATCTCGACCTGACCGAGACCAATATGGAGGCGCATCGCCGGCTGCGGGAGAAGCTGCGCCTGCTCTGCGACGGGCTCGACATCCACCCGCATCTGCTCGACCGCCGGCTCTATCTCGGCCGCGACATCCCGATCGGCGGCACCGCGCACCAGGCGGGCACGCTCCGCTTCGGACCCGACCCCGCCAGCGCGGTGCTCGACCTCGATTGCCGGGCGCATGAGCTCGACAACCTCTATGTCACCGATGCGAGCTTCTTCCCCTCGATCGGCGCGGTGAACCCGACGCTCACCATCATCGCCAACGCGCTGCGGGTCGGCGACCATATCGCGGCGCGTCTGGCCGGGCATTGAGCCTGGCCTCGCGTCATCGCGCCGCGACCCTTGCCTCCTGCCGGTCCTCGAGCGCCGCGACCATGCCGGGCAGGCGCCGCCAGCCCCAGGCGAGCACGCCGAGGGCGAGCAGCATCGCCAGGATGGTCGGCAGCCGCAGCCCGAACAGCTCGCCGAGGATGCCGAGCAGCAGCGCGCCGAGCGCCGGGCAGGCGCGGGTGATCAGCCCCCAGAGGCTGAGCACGCGGCCGCGCATCGCGGCATCGGCGGCGTTCTGCACCAGGGTCTGGGTGGTGATGCCATGCGCCGAGCCCGCCGCGCCCATGGCCGCCGCGCAGAGCAGGGCGAAGGGGAAGAAGCCGGTGGCGACGAAGCCGACGGTGCAGAGCGCCTGCACGCCGACGGCGCCGATGGCGATGCGCGTCGTGCCCTGCATGCGGCCCCGGTTGGCGACCCAGAGGCCGGAAATCAGCGCGCCGATGCCGATGCTCGCCGTCAGCATCGCCAGCCCGTCCGGCCCGCGATGGAACAGCCGCTCGACATAGGGCGGCAGGATCTCCTGCACGCCGCGCATCAACACGGCGCAGATCGCGGCGAAGACCAGCAGCGGCCCGATGCCCGGATGCCGCCCGGCATAGCGGAAGCCGGCCGCCGTCTCGGCCCAGACGCTGCCCTCCGGTGCATGTCCGCGGCGCTGTCCCGGCTCCACCCGCAGCAGCGGCATGGTGGCGCAGGCGATGACATAGGCGCCGCAGTTGAACAGCACCGCCGGCACCACGCTGCCCGTCGCGATCAAGGGCCCGGCGATGGCGGGGCCGATGAAGCGGGCGACGTTGAAGCAGAGCGAGTTGCAGGCGACCGCCGCCGGCAGGTCGGCACGCGGCACCAGGCCGGGCATCAGGCTCTGCCGCGCCGGCTGCGAGAAGCTGGCCGCGGTGCCGCTCAGCGCCTCGAGCGCCAGCAGGATGCCGATGCTGATCTCGCCCGTCGCCACCATGGTGGCGACCAGCGCCGCCTCGCAGGCGATGACCGCCTGGGAGAGCATGGTCAGCCGCACCCGGTCCATGCGGTCGGCGATCGCCCCGGCGATCGGGCTGAAGATGACGGCCGGCGCGAGGTCGGAGAAGGCGACCATGCCGACCCAGAAGGCGCTGCGCGTCATCTCCCAGGCGAGCCAGGAGACGGCGATCCGGTGCACCCAGAGCCCGGTCCAGGAGACCAGCGAGGCGGCGAAGAAAAGGCGCGCGTCGCGATGGGACAGGGCGCGCCCGAGGGCGCCGAAGCCGGCCATGCCGCTAGGCCCCGCGCCGTCGACGGCGCGGGGCGCGAGCCTGGAGGCGCCGCATCCTCAGCGCTGCGGCGGGGTGCGGGTGTTCTCCTGGACGCATTGGTCGGCGAGGCGGTCGCGCTCGAAGAGGCGCCCCAGCCGGTCGGTCTCGGTGCGCTGCGAATAGATGCTGGCCTGCGAGCCGACGCGGGAATCGCGCTCGTCCTCGCGCATGAGCTGGCCGCGGTCGCGGGTGACGATGATGCGGTCGGCGTCGCGGCGGCAGGCGGCGGCCACCGCCGCCTGGTCCTGCACCGCCCGGCCCGGCGGCGGCGCGACATAGACCCCGCCCGGATTGCTCGGGATCACCGGCGGCGGGCCCTCGCGCGGCGGCGGCGGAGCGAAGCTGATGGGGGCGATGGCCGGGTCGCGGCCGCCCCCGGCGCAGGCGGCGAGGCCGGCCAGCGCGAGGCCCGGCAGCACGCCGCGGAGGAAGGGCGACGCGCGGCGGGACGGGCAGGGCAGGGGGCGGATCATGCGAATCATCTCATGCAATGCGGCGCTGCTCGGCGCCTGGCGGCAGACGGTCCGACAATAGCCGCCGAAGTCCCGCCTCGTCGAACCTCGCCCCCGGATCGAGCGGCATGGAGGCGGCGGCGTCGAGCAGCGCCGGATGCAGGTCGATGCCTTCCGGCGTCACGTCGAAGAGCGGCGCGAGGGCCGGCACCCGGCCGAGCACCTCAACAAGGGCGAGCAGGCGCAGGCACAGCGCCAGGCCGGGCAGCGTGTCGAGCCCGACAGCCGCGTCGATCGCCTCCGCCCAGCAGCCGGCATCGGCATCGGTGATGGCGATCTCGGTCGACTCGCCGCCGGGCCGGGCGAAGCGCAGCAGCCGCGGCGCGCCCCAGAGATGCCGCGTCGCGGCCTGGCGGGCGAGCGACCAGGCGGAGAGCAGGGCGGCTGGCGCCACCACGGGCAGGCGCTCGGGCGGCACAGGGATGGCATAGGCAAGGGCCCCAGCGGGCGTGCGGAGGATGCGGATGGGACCAGGCATCATCAGAGAGTGGGGACCGGAATCGCCGGGGGAAAGGGCGATCCCCTCCCATCCCGCCCGGCCCGGCGGCGCCCGCTGTTCCAGGACTTCGCCGCCCGATCAGGCAGATCCGCCCGGGCAGCCTGTCCTGTCAGCGCCCGCCGAGATAGCGCCGGTCGCCGGAGGGCGTGTAGACGAAGGGTTCGTTGAGGGCGCTGCGGCAGGGCCGCTCCCAGGTGCAGCGGCCGGGGCCCGGCGGTGGCGGCGCGTTCGGGCTGGGCGGCGCCAGCGACGCGATCGCCCCGGGCTTCGGCGGCTCGGCCGCGCCGCCGGCCAGGCTGGCGATGCCGAGCCCAAGGCCGGCGGTCAGCAGGATGATCGCTCGCTGCATCGGACTCCCCGCGAAGGCTGCGCGCCGCCACGCATGACACGAAATTCCGACCGGTTTCTTATCGGACCAGGGCCAGGGGCCAGGGCGGGTTTCCGGATCCCGGCAACCGCGCTCAACTTCGGCACGCCGCTTGCCTGGACCATGCCATGACCGACCTTGCCGATCTCCCTGCCACCCGGCTTCTCCCCCGCCTCACCGACGGCAGCCTCTCCGCCGTCGCGTTGACGGAGGCGTTGCTCGCCCGCATCGCCGCCCGCGAGCCGGTCCTGCGGGCCTTCGCCTGGCTCGACCCGGCCCTGGCCCTGCGGCAGGCGCGGGCGCTCGATGCCGCCCGCCGCGCCGGGCGGGGCGTGGGGCCGCTGCACGGCCTGGCGCTCGGCGTGAAGGACGTGCTCGATACCGCCGACCAGCCCTCGCAATACGGCTCGCCGGCCTGGGCCGGGCACCGGCCGCGCAGCGATGCCGCCTGCGTGGCGCTCGGCCGCCGGGCCGGCGCGGTGATCCTCGGCAAGACGGTGACGACCGAATTCGCCACCCGCCATCCCGGCCCGACCGCCAATCCGGCCAATCCGGCGCATACGCCGGGCGGCAGTTCCTCCGGCTCGGCGGCGGGCGCGGCGGCGGGCTTCTTCCATGCCGGCTTCGGCACCCAGACCGCCGGCAGCATCATCCGCCCCGCCGCCTTCTGCGGCACCGTCGGCTTCAAGCCGAGCTACGGCACGCTGCACCGGGCAGGCATGAAGGTGATGAGCGAGTCGCTCGACACCATCGGCGTCATCACCCGCAGCGTCGGCGATGCGGCGCTGGTCATGGGAGGCCTCACCGGCCGCGACCATGGCAGGCCGGAGGCGCGGCCCGGCACGGCGCCGCGCCTCGGCCTCTGCTGGGGGCCGACGGCGGACCAGGCGGCGCCGGAGACCCGGGCACTGCTGGAGCGCGTCGCCGCCGCCGCTGGCCGCGCCGGGGCGCAGATCCGCCCGTTCGAGATGCCGCCGGCGGTGGTGGCGGGACTGCAGGCGCATGCGCTGGTGATGAACGGCGAATCGGCGGCGGCGCTGGCCTGGGAGCTCGACCATGTCGCGCCGCTGCTCTCGGAAGGGCTGCGCGAGCGGTTGGCCTGGGGGCGGGGGCAGGGCGCGGCGGCGCTCGCCGCGGCGCAGGCCGCCTTCGCCACGGCGCGCGCCGCCTTCCGCGACCTGGCCGGGGAGGTCGATGCCATCCTGACCCCGAGCGCGCCCGGCGAGGCCCCGGCCGGGCTCGGCTGGACCGGCGACCCCGCCTTCAACTCGCTCTGGACCCTGCTGCACCTTCCCTGCGTGACCGTCCCGGTCGGCACCGGCCCGCAGGGGCTGCCGCTCGGGGTGCAGGTCGTCGCCGGCTTTGGCCAGGATGCCGCGGCGCTCGCCTGGGCGGAGTGGATCCGGCAGGCGGCGGGCTAGTGTCCTGCCCGCGAAGTTCGTGGGTTCACCCACGGCCCTCGCGGACCAGCAGGCCACTGGAAACAAAAGGCTCTAGGACGGCTCAGCGGACGCCGGCGAAGCCCGGCGCCTGCTTCAGCGCATCGGTGGTGTCGAAGTCGCGCAGCACCGCGTCGTCGGCCATCTCCACCTCGGCGACGCGGTCGGCATGCTGGCCGACCAGATGCCGGGCGCCGACATCGCCGCTGATGGTCATCATCTCCGGCAGAAATTCCCGGGCCCAGAGCATGGGGTTGCCCTGCTTGCCGCGGAAGGTGGGCATGACGATGGCGCGGCCTTCCTCCGGGTCGAAGGCGGCCATCAGCCGGTCGATCATCCCGCCGCCGACCAGCGGCATGTCGCCGAGGCAGATCACCACCCCCTCGACATCCTCCGGCAAGGCGGAGAGGCCGGCGCGCAGGCTGGCGGAGAGGCCTTCGGCATAATCCTCGGCATGGGCGAAGCGGACCGGCCGGCCGGCCAGCGCCTCCTCCACCCGGGCGCGCTCGTAGCCGGTGACGACGACCACCGGCCGGGCACGCGAGGCGAGGACGTTGTCCACCACCCGCGCCACCATCGGCACGCCCTTGTCGTCGGCGACCAACAACTTGTTGAGCGGCGCCATGCGGCGGCTGCGGCCGGCGGCCAGCACCAGCGCCGCCACCTGCCGCGGCCGGCGCGGGGCGCGGGCGAAGGCGGCGGCATTCGCCGCCTCGGCGCGCGGCAGGGGCCGTGCCTCGATCTCCTTCAGCAGCCCTCCGACGCCCATGCGCATGACATCCTGCCGCGTCACCGCGAGGCCGGCGAAGAGGCGTTGCAGCACCCAGTCGATGCCGTTCAGCTTCGGCGACTTGGCGCAGCCCGGCAGGACCAGCGCCGGGATGTCGTCGATATGGCCGAGGCAGATGAGGTTGCCGGGATCGACCGGCATGCCGAAATGGTCGATCGCGCCGCCGGCCCGCACGATGGCGGCAGGGCCGACATCGCGCCGGTCCACCACCGCCGAGGCGCCGGCGACGAGCAGGAGCTGGGCGCCATGCCGGCGCAGGCGGTTCAGCGCATCGGCGATCGGCGTCGTCTCGTGCCGGCAGCGCTCGGGCGGCAGCAGGGTGCCGCAGAGCGCCTCCACCCGGTCGCGGGTCGCCTCGACCGCGCCCTCCATCACGCTCTCCTTCACCCCCGGCAGCTCGCTCAGCACAAGGCCCACCTTCAGCGGGCGGAAGGGATGCAGCGCCAGTGGAGCGGGACCCTGGCGCACCATGGTCTCCGCTACCTGCAGCACCGGGCCGGGCACGGCGAAGGGGATGACCTTGATGGTCGCCAGCATCTCCTTCGCCGCCACCGGCTGGTGCGAGCCGAGGGTGGCGAGGGTCAGCGACTCGTCGAGCGCGTTCAGCCGATTGACCAGCGCCGTATCGATGACCAGCAGGCCCGGCGTCTCGGCGAAGAGGTTCACACGCCCGGTCGAGGCCCGCGAGCGCGCCAGCAAAGGCCCGACCAACGCATCGGCCAGCCGGTCTGCGGCCTCGTCCTCCGGCACGTCGCCCGGCTCCAGCCTGGCCGCGATGACGCTGCCATGGCCGCCCTGCTGCAAGGCCGCCAGGGCCGCCTGGTCGAGCACCGTGCCCTTCTTCAGGACACGGCCCGGCAGGCGGATGGTATGGGCGAGGATCGCGCCGCGCGCCTCGTCGAGCGGTGTCGGCCCGAAGATCATGCCGCGGCGGCCGAAGTGGCATGGGGGGCGGCGCGCCGGGCCAGCGCCGCGCCGCGGCGGGCGGCGACGATCTCGGCCAGGATCGAGAGCGCGATCTCGGGCGCGGTGACGGCGGCGATGTCGAGGCCGACCGGCGCATGGATGCGCGCCATCGCCGCCTCGCCATGCCCGGCCTCGGCCAGCCGCGCGACGCGCTTGGCATGGGTCCGCCGGCTGCCGAGCGCGCCGATGTAGAAGGCCTCCGAGCGGAGCGCGATGTCGAGCGCGGGATCGTCGAGCTTCGGGTCGTGGGTCAGCGTCACCACCGCCGTCCGCGCATCGGGCGCCAGCGCCAGCATCGCGTCATCGGTCCATTCATGGATCAGCGTGATGCCCGGGAAGCGGTCGGCCGTCGCCCAGGCGCGGCGCGGATCGACGACGGTCACCGCGAAGCCGATGGTCTGCGCCATCGGCACCAGCGCCTGGGCGATGTGCACGGCGCCGACCACGATGAGGCGGAGCGGCGGGTTGTGCGGATGCACGAACCAGGCCTCGCCATCCAGCGTGACATTGGCCGCCGCGTCCTCGCGCAGCGCCCGCTCCGCCGCCTCGGCCAGCGCTCCCGGCAGCGCCGTCTCCGGCCAGAGGCATTGCTGGCCATCCGAGAGCCGGGTGAGCAGCGCCACCGGCCGCTTGGCCACCTGCGCCGCCTGCAGCGCGGCGAGGAGGTCGGGCGTCATGCCAGTTTCTCCACGAAGACCTTCAGCTTGCCGCCGCAGGCCAGCCCCACCTCCCAGGCGCGCTCGTCGGAGATGCCGAAATCGAGCAGCTGCGGCGCGCCGGTCTGCATGGTCTGCTTCGCCGCATCGGCGACCGCGCCCTCGATGCAGCCGCCGGAGACGCTGCCCGCCAGCCTGCCGGAGGCGCTCACCGCCAGGCGCGAGCCGGCCGGCCGGGGCGAGGAGCCCCAGGTCTCCACCACCGTGGCGAGCGCCACGGTCTCGCCGGCGGCGCGCCAGCTGGCGGCGGTCGCCAGCACATCCTCGGAATCACTCATGCCGCGATTCTCCTCCCGGGCCGCGCCCCGCTCAGGCTGTCGACCAGCGCCCGCAGGCTGTGCAGATTATGCACCGTACGGAACTCGTCCACATGCGGCAGCATCGCCCGGATCCCCTGGGATCTGGGCTGGAAGCCCTCGTATCGCAACAGGGGGTTCAGCCAGACCAGGCGGCGGCAGGAGCGGCGCAGCCGGTCGGTCGCCTCGGCCAGGCCCTTGGCGCCGTCGCGGTCCAGCCCGTCGGTGATCAGCAGCACCACCGCGCCCTGGCCGAGCACGCGCCGCGCCCATTGCCGGTTGAACAGCTCCAGCGCCTCGCCGATCCGCGTGCCGCCCGACCAGTCGGGCACGATATGCGAGACCAGCTCGAAGGCCACCTCCGGGTCGCGGTGCCGGAGCTGGCGGGTGACATTGGTCAGCCGCGTGCCGAAGAGAAAGCTGTGCACCCGGTCGCGGTCATTGGTCACCGCATGCAGGAAATGCAGCAGGATCTGCGCATAGCGGGCCATGCTGCCGGAGATGTCGCAGAGCGCGACCAGCGGCGGCGGCCGCACCACCTTGCGGCGGCGGGCAAGGGTCAGGATCTCGCCCCCCATGTGCAGGCTGGCGCGGATGGTGGCGCGGAGATCGACGCTCGGTCCCTCCGGGTCGGGGCGGAAGCGGCGGGTCGGCCGGTCCTCGAGCGGCAGGACGAGGCGGCGGATCTCGCGCTTCGCCTCGGTGATCTCGGTGGCCGACATGGCCTCGAAATCCATGCTTTGCAGCCGCTCGCGCTCGCTGACCGTCATCGCCACCTCGAGCGGCGGCCGCTCCTCGGCCTCCGGCGGCGGCTGCGGCGGCTGGCGGGGCGGGGTCATGGCCTCAGCCACCCGGCGGCTGGAGGGGGGCGGCTTCTGCCGCTCCTTGAACCCGTCCAGCATCGCCATGGCGGCGGCGTTGCGGCCCGCCTCGGGGTCGCGCCAGAACAGCAGGAAGGCCTGGTCGAAGACGTCGAACTGCTCGCGCCGGCGCACCATGGCGGCGCGCAGGGCGGCATGCACCTGCCGCCGGTCGCCGATATCGACCAGGGTCAGCGCCTCGGCCGCGGCGAGGCTCTCGGTAGGTCCGACCGGCAGCCCGGCCCGGCGCAGCAGGCGCCCGAAGGCCAGCAGGTTGAAGGCGATCGCCGTCCCCGAGGGCTTGATCAGGGCCGGCATGGCGGCGAACTCGCTCATCCGCTTGTGCCTCGCTCGATCGGTTCGGCGCGGCCGGCGCGCCGCGCCGTCGGCCTCACGCCGCCGCCTGCTTCGCCTCGGCGACCAGCCGGGCGACCTCGGCGCCGCGGACCTTGGCGATGTCGTCCTGGTATTTCAGCAGGACGCCGAGCGTGTCGTCCACCGCCGCCGGCTCCAGCTCCCGGGCATCGAGCGCGGAGAGCGCTGCCGCCCAGTCGATGGTCTCGGCGACGCCCGGCAGCTTGAAGTAGTCGCCGCCGCGCAGCCGCTGCACGAAGGCGACGACCTGGGCCGAGAGCCGCTCCGGCACGCCGGGAGCACGGATGCGCAGGATCGCCCGCTCGCGTGCCGCGTCCGGATAGTCCACCCACTGGTAGAGGCAGCGCCGGCGGATCGCGTCATGCACCTCGCGGGTGCGGTTCGAGGTGATGATGACGATCGGCGGCACCGCCGCCCGGATGGTCCCGAGTTCCGGCACGCTGAGCTGGAAATCCGCCAGGATCTCCAGCAGGAAGGCCTCGAAGGGCTCGTCGGCGCGGTCGAGCTCGTCGATCAGCAGCACCGCCGGACCGCCCTCCGGCGAGAGGGCCTGCAGCAGCGGCCGCTCCTGCAGGAATTCGCGGGCATAGATGCCGCGCTCCAGCGCCACCCGGTCCGCCGCTTGGCCGCTCGCCTCGGCGAGGCGGATGGCCATGAGCTGGCGGGCATGGTTCCACTCATAGGCCGCGGCCGAGAGGTCGAGCCCGTCATAGCACTGCAGCCGGACCAGCCGCCGCGGCAGCTCCCGCGCCAGCACCTTGGCGATCTCGGTCTTGCCGGTGCCGGGCTCGCCCTCGAGGAAGAGCGGCCGGCCCATCCGCAGCGCCAGGTGGACCGTCGTCGCCAGCCCCTTGTCGGCGACGTAGCCGCCGCGGGCGAGGAGCGCCTGCGTCGCCTCGACGCTTGCCGGAAGGTCCGGCGCGGCCGTCGCCGGGCCCGGGGCGACAGGGTCGCTCACAGGAACATCAGCGCCAGGATGACCAGCATCAGGACGCAGCCGATCCAGAATTGCAGCGGCAGGCCGAAGGGCTCGATCTCCATCAGCAGGCGCAGCGGCTTGATGGCATCGGTATCGACGGGCCGCGGATTCGGTCGGTAGACGGGCTTGCCGCCGCCCGCGCTCGGCCCCTCCGCCCCGTGCTGGGTGAGGGGGCCGGGGGCGCCGAGGTCGCGCAGGTATTCGGTATCGGTATTGGCGGCCGGGGCGCCATGCGCCGCGGCCTCGACGCGGGTATCGGTCGCGGCGCGATTGGCCGGGCTCGCCTTCGCGGCGCCGGCCGCGGCATTGGCGGCCGCCTCCGGCGCGGCGGCCACGGTCGCCGCGGCCATGGCCGGCGCCGGCTCGGCAGCCGGGGCCGCCTGAGCGGGAGCCTCCGGCGTCAGCCGCGCGGCGAAGCGGTCGAAGAACTGGTCAGCCATCTGCTTCGCAGTGCTGTCGATCAGCCGGGCGCCAAGCTGCGCCATCTTGCCGCCGACCTGCGCCTTGACGTTGTACTTCAGCAGCGTCTCGGCCGGGCCGAGCTCCTCCAGCGCGACATCGGCGCCGCCCTTGGCAAAGCCCATCGCCCCGCCATTGCCCTCGCCGGTGATGGTGTAGCTGGCGGGTGGGTTGATGTTCTCGAGCTTCACCTTGCCGCCGAATTTCGCCGACATCGGGCCAAGCTTGACGCCGACGCGGGCCTGGAACTGGTCATCGGCGGTCCGCTCGACGGACTCGCAGCCCGGAATGGAGGCGCGCAGCGCCTCCGGATCGTTCAGCGCTTCCCAGACTTGCTGCCGCGGCGCGGGGATGCGCCGCTCGCCGGTCATTTCCATGCTCTGCTCCCGCGTTTGGCCCGGACCTTAGGCGTGGGTCCGCGGGAGGGAAACCCCTGGGGCGGGCCCCCGGTTCGCCACCCGCATCGAGCCGCGCCGGCGGCGGGCAGGCGACCGCGGGGGGAGGGGCTGCTTCGGGCCCTCGGCGGGGTGGGGGCTGGAGCTGATCCCGATCGGGTGGAAGCACCTGATCGGGTGAAGATGCCCTGAAAACAGAAGGCTGGAGCATTCTCCAGGAAGGCGGATGAACGGGCCATGCCCTGGTCGGCGGGGTTGCGATCCATCCCGGCTATCGCTGGCTTCCGACCTCCGGAATTGACAGCACCGGCCTCTGGCCGCCTTCTCCCGGCACGCCAGTAGGAGACCCGCCATGCCCTATGTGATCGGTGCCGATGTCCCGGACGAGCCGGCCGGCCTGCGCTTCCGCCGCCTGCTCGAGCGGCCGGAGATCCTGCAGATGCCGGGCGCCCATTTCGGCATGGCGGCGCTGCTGGCGAAGAAGGCGGGGTTCGAGGCGCTCTACCTCTCCGGCGCCGCCATGACCGCGACCATGGGCCTGCCGGATCTCGGCATGATCACGGTGGACGAGGTCTGCTTCTGGATCCGCCAGGTCAACCGGGCCGCCGGCCTGCCGATGCTCGTCGATGGCGATACCGGCTATGGCGAGGCGCTGAACGTCATGCACATGGTGCGTGCCTTCGAGGAGGCCGGCGCCGGGGCGGTGCATCTCGAGGACCAGCTCCTGCCGAAGAAATGCGGCCACCTCAACGACAAGAAGCTCGCCGACGCGCATGACATGGCGGCCAAGGTCGCCGCGGCCCGCAAGGCCCGCAAGCACCTCTACATCATCGCCCGGACCGATGCCGCGGCGAGCGAGGGGATGGACGGGGCGGTGGCGCGCGCCAAGCTCTATCTCGAGGCCGGGGCGGATGCGATCTTCCCCGAGGCGCTGAACACGCGGGAGATGTTCACCGAATTCGCCCGACGGATGCCGGGCGTGAAGCTGCTGGCGAACATGACCGAGTTCGGCCGCACGCCCTTCTTCACCGCCGCCGAATTTCAGGAGATGGGTTATGCCATGGTGATCTGGCCGGTCTCGCATCTGCGAGTCGCGGCCAGGGCGGTGGAGGAACTCTATGCCTCGATCCGCGAGAATGGCGGCACGCACAAGATGGTCGACCGCATGCAGACCCGCGCCGAACTCTACGCTACCATCGGCTATCATGACTACGAGTCGCTGGACGCGACGCTGGTGAAGACGGTGATCCCGTCCGGGATGCCGCAGCGCGGCTGAGGCGGCCGGGCGAAGGGGGCCGCGGCGCGACCGGCGCGCCGCGGCACAGCCTCAGCGGCGCAGCTCTTCCGGCACCTTGCCGCCATTCTCCGCCAGCTTCTGCATCACCTGGCGGTGCAGCCAGATGTTCATGGCGGCGGAATCCGAGGTGCTGCCGTCGTAATGCAGCTCCTGCGCCAACTCCTTCCGCGCGTCGAGGCTGCTGTCGAGGCCAAGCAGCTTCATCAGGTCGACGATCGAATGCTTCCAGTCGAGCTTCTGCGGCGCCTTGGCCGCCAGCCCGTCGAGGATGGCCGCGACATCGACATCGGAGATGGAGGGCGCCTTGCCGGCGGCCGCGTCGTCAGGCGCACCCGGCGGCGGGGCAGCGCCGGCCGAGGTGCCGGCACCGGTCGCCGCGCCGGGGCTCGTCTGGGCCGAGGCCTGGCTGTGGCCGAAGATCTTGGACAGGATGTTGCCGAAAACGCTCATCGATGCTCCTCCGGGGCTGGTCGGATGGAAAATCCAACGAAACTACCCTGGCCCGGTTCGCTCCTGGGATCAGATCACCGGAGCGTCATCGGGCGCCTCGGCCCGCTGGAGGAAGATGTCGGCCAAGGGCGCGTATTCGTCCAGTAACGCTCGCAGCGCCGGCAGCGCCGGCAGCGGCGCCGCCGCCTTGTCGATGCGGAGGTCGATATAGGGAAAGGGCTGCCGCCACATCACCAGCAGGCTCGCGGAGGTCACGGCACCGTGCTCGCCCCCGGCCGCCTCGCCGGCCTCGAGCCCGCGCAGCAACCGCTCGGCGAGCGGGCGCCTCGGCAGAGGCCTGGAAGCCCGCCAGCATCGCGGCCGGCACGGCCGGGGAGGCGAGGATGTTGCCCAGGGCGACGACGCCCGGCGCCACGGCCGCGCCGTGTTCCGGCTTCACCCGCGCGCCGTGATGCACCGCGCTGCGGCCCACGGCGTCCAGCACCGCGAGCTGTCGCCAGGCGGCGTACGGCGTCGAGGCCACCAGCGCGGCCAGCGCTTCCGCTGCCGTGCAGCCGCTCCGTAGCAGCGCCAGGCCGCGCGGCCCGAGGGCCGGATCGGTGCGGTGCTGGGTCAGCACCCCGCCGAGGCCGGCGGCGCAGAAGGGAACCCGACTGCCGACCGCGATGGAGGAGGTGGCGACGGCCGCCCCGACCTGCCCGGTGCGGGGACAGAGGGCGAGGAGGGAGAAGGTCATGCCGGGAGCGAAGCCCAGGCCCCGGCCCTGGTCCAGCCTGCCGCGCCAGGCGATTCGCTCATGGCATGTAGCTGCCGCCATTGATGTGCCAGACCTGCCCGGTCACCCAGGCCGCCTTCTCGGAGGCCAGGTAGACGGCGAGGTCGGCGATCTCCTCCGGCCGGCCGAGCCGGCCGAGGGGCAAAGCCCGCCCCATCTCCTGCAGCTCCGCCTCGGTATTGCCGTAGCGGGGCTGCGCCGTGTCCGTGGTGCCGGGGGCGATGGCATTCACCCGGATGCGGTGCGGCGCGAGGGCCAGGGCCATCGAGCGGGTGATGCCGAGGACGCCGTTCTTGGTGGCGCTGTAATGCACCCCGACCGGTGCGCCGCGCACCGCCTGGGAGGAGAGGTTGACGATCGCCCCGCCATGGCCGGCGGCCACCATCGCCCGTGCCGCGGCCTGGGCGGTGAAGGCGCTGCCCTTCAGGTTGACGGCGAGCACGCGGTCCCACTCCGCCTCGGTCATCTTGAGGAAGGGCGCGCGCGGGAAGATGCCGGCATTGTTCACCAGCACGTCGAGCTGGCCGAGCGCGGCGATCGCCGCCTCGACGATGCGGCCGCATTCGGCGACACGGCCGACATCGCCCTGGACCAGCGCGGCGCGGCGGCCGGCGGCGCGCACCTCCGCCGCCACGGCCGCAGCGGCGGCCTCGTCATCGAGCCAGTTCACCGCCACGTCATAGCCTGCCGCCGCGAAGGCGAGGGCGCAGCATCGCCCGATGCCCTGCTGCGCGCCGGTCACCAGCACCACTTGCGCCGCCATGCCCCATCTCCCTGGCCTTGCTGCGGCGCATTATGCGACGAGGCGGCAGGGGATGTCAGTGGGTGACGAGGGCGCGATAGCGCTCCAGCATCTGGCCGCCATCCGGGCCGGCGCGCTGCAGCCAATCCTGCGTCTGCCTCGTGCCGATCTCGCGCAGCGCCGCCTGCATCGCCGGTGGTGCCGCCGTGACCTGCATGCCCTGGCGGCGCAGCCGGTCGAGCATCGCGCCCTCCGCCTCGCGGCTCATCTCGGCGCCGCGCGCCGCGGCCCGCGCCGCGGCATCGAGCACCGCCTTGCGCGCCGCGGGGTCGAGGGCGGCCAGCGCCCGGCTGTTGGCGAAGACGGCGTTGCGCGGCCGCATCCCGCCGACATCGGTGAAATGCCCGGCGAAGTCCCAGGCGCTGGCATCGACGCCGGTCTGGGCCGAGGTGAAGAGGACGTTCACCAGGTTGGTGGCGAAAGCCTGCGGGATGTCCGGCACCTGGACCGTCACGGGCTGCGCCCCGAGCAGCTCCGCGAAGCGGAAGGTCAGGGTGTTGAAGGCCCGCAGCCGCGTGCCCCGCAATTGCTCGAGCCAGATGAGCGGCGCCCGGGTGTAGAAGCCCTGGCTGTTCCAATGGACCATATAGAGCAGGGTCAGCCCCTGGCGCTCGAGGCGGGTCCGGATGAAGGGCTCCGTCGCCTCGTGCAGCGCGACCGAGGCGGGCCAGGTGTCGGCCAGGAAGGGCACGCTGTCGACCTCGAAGAAGGGGTCCTCGTTGCCATAGGCCGAGAGCAGGATCTCGCCGAGCTGCACCTGGCCGGTCTGCACGCCGCGCTTGATCTGCGCCATGGGCAGCAGCGAGGCGTTGTGGTGGCCCTAGACCACCAGCGCGCCGCCGCTGGCCTCGGCGATGTCCTGCAGGAAGGCACGCAGGTTGCGGGTGTGGAAGTTCGTCTCCGCATAGGGGGAGGCGGCGACCCAGCGCGTCTGCGCGGCGGCGGGCAGGGCAAGGCAGGCGGCCAGCAGGGCCGCCAGGGCGAGGCGGATCATGACGTGCGCTCCCAAGGGCTTTCGTTCCGGTCAGTTTCCCCGCCCCCGCCTCGTGCCGCAAGCCCTGGACCGCGCTGCCCAGCGGTGTAGCCTGCCGGCCATGCGACCTGGCCCATCCCGATGACCACGCTCCCCGAGACGCCGAGCTTCCGCCTCGACGGGCGCCGCGCCCTGGTCACGGGGGCGGGGCGGGGGATCGGCCTCGCCGCCGCGGCGGCGCTGGCCGGGGCCGGCGCGGCGGTGACGCTCGCCGCCCGCAGCACGGCCGAGATCGAGGCGGCCGCCGCGGCCATCCGTGCCGCCGGCGGCGCGGCCGAGGCGCTGGCGCTGGACGTGGCGGATGTGCCGGCGCTGCAGGCGGCCATCGCCGCCCGCCCGGCCTTCCATGCCTTCGTGAACAATGCCGGCACCAACCGCCCGGCGCGCTTCGACCAGGTGACGCCGGAGGAGTTCGACTCCGTCATGGCGCTCAACCTGCGCGGCTGCTTCTTCGCGGCCCAGGCCGTCGCGCAGCGGATGATGGCAGAGGGGGTGCGGGGCTCCATCATCAACATCTCCTCGCAGATGGGGCATGTCGGCGGCCCGAATCGGGGCGTCTACTGCGCCAGCAAATGGGCGATGGAGGGCTGGACCAAGGCGATGGCGATCGACCTCGCCGCCTTCGGCATCCGCGCCAACACGATCGGCCCCACCTTCGTCGAAACGCCGCTGACGAAGCCCTTCTTCGAGAAGCCGGAGTTCAGGGACTGGGTGCTGTCGAAGATCAAGCTCGGGCGGCTCGGGCAGGTGCAGGACCTGATGGGCGCGGTCGTCTTCCTCGCCTCCGACGCCTCGGCTCTGATGACCGGCTCGGCCATGCTGGTCGATGGCGGCTGGACGGCCGAATAGGCCCCGGCCCGACGACATCTTGAGGAGGAAGCGCATGGCGCGCTGGCTGAAGACGAGCATCTCGGCGGCCGACAAGGCGGAGGCCGATGCCAAGGTGCGGACGGTGGTCGAGGGGCTGCTCGGCGACATCGCCGCGCGTGGCGACGCCGCGGTGCGCGAGATGTCGGTGAAGTTCGACAGATGGGACCGCAGGGACTACCGGCTGACGGATGCCGAGATCAAGGACTGCCTCGGCCAGCTTCGCGGCCAGGATCTCGAGGATATCCGCTTCGCCCAGGAGCAGGTGCGGAACTTCGCGCAAGCCCAGAAGGAAGCGCTGCGGGACATCGAGGTCGAGACCCTGCCGGGCGTGGTGCTCGGCCATAAGAACATCCCGGTCAACTCGGTCGGCTGCTACGTGCCGGGCGGCAAGTACCCGCTGCTCGCCTCGGCGCATATGTCGGTGGTGACGGCGAAGGTCGCCGGCGTGCCGCGCATCGTCACCTGTGCCCCGCCCTTCGAGGGCCGGCCGGCACCGGCCATCGTCGCGGCGCAGCATCTGGCGGGGGCGGATGTCATCTACTGCCTCGGCGGCGTGCAGGCGGTGGGCGCCATGGCGCTCGGGACGGAGAGCATCACGCCGGTCGACATGCTGGTCGGGCCGGGCAATGCCTTCGTCGCCGAGGCGAAGCGGCAGCTCTACGGCCGGGTCGGGATCGACCTCTTCGCCGGGCCGACCGAGACGCTGGTCATCGCCGACGAGACGGTGGATGGCGAGATCTGCGCCACCGACCTGCTCGGCCAGGCGGAGCATGGCCCGACCAGCCCGGCGATCCTGCTGACCGACTCCGAGACGCTCGCCCGCGAGACCATGGCCGAGATCGAGCGGCTGCTCGGCATCCTGCCGACGGCGGCCATCGCCCGGCAGTCCTGGCAGGATTATGGCGAGGTCATTGTCTGCGACGGGCTTGAGGAGATGGTGCGGGAGGCTGACCGCATCGCCTCCGAGCATGTGCAGGTCATGACCCGGGATGACGATTACTTCCTGCGGCACATGACCAATTTCGGCGCGCTCTTCCTCGGGCCGCGGACCAATGTCGCCTATGGCGACAAGGTCATCGGCACCAACCACACGCTGCCGACGCAGAAGGCGGCGCGCTACACAGGCGGGCTCTGGGTTGGGAAATTCCTCAAGACCGTCACCTATCAACGGGTGCTGACCGACCAGGCCAGCGCCATGATCGGCGAGGCCTGCTCGCGCCTCTGCATGCTCGAGGGCTTCGCCGGTCATGCCGAGCAGGCGAATGTCCGGGTGCGCCGCTATGGCGGCCGCAACATCCCCTATGCCGCGGCGGCGGAGAAGGCCTGATGGGCTTCGACCTGTTGCTCCGCGAGGCGAGGCTGGCCGATGGCGCCGCCGTCGATATCGGCGTGCGGGCGGGGCGGATCGCGGCGGTCGGCGCCGGTCTGGAGGGTGAGGCCGGGGAGGTGGTCGATTGCGGCGGCCGCCTGGTCTCGCCGGGCTTCGTCGAGACCCATATCCATCTCGACAAGACCTGCACCATCGACCGCTGCGCCTGCGAGACCGCCCGCTTCCCGCATGGCGCCATGCAACGGGTGAGCGACATCAAGCACACATTCACCGTGGAGGACGTCACCGACCGGGCGCGGCGCAGCCTCGAGAAATGCATCTCCCACGGCACGGTGCTGATGCGCACCCATGCCGAGGTCGATCCCAAGGTCGGGCTGCGCGGCTTCGAGGGCGTGAAGGCGCTGGTCGAGCGATATCGCTGGGCGATCGACATCGAGATCTGCGTCATGCCGCAGGAGGGGCTGCTCAACAATCCGGGCACCGAAGAGTTGATGGTCGCGGCGCTGCGCAACGGCGCCCGCGTGGTCGGCGCCGCGCCTTCCTATGACAGCGACCCGGCCGGGCAGATCCGTCGCGTCTTCGAGCTGGCGCGGGAGTACGATGCCGATATCGACATGCATGTCGACAGCGGCTCCTCGGCCGAGCATCTCGACACCCGCCTGGTCTGCGAGCTGACCGAGCAATATGGCTGGGGCGGCCGCGTCGCCTGCGGCCATCTGACCAAGCTCTCCGTCATGCCGCTGCCCGAGCTCGACGCCATGGCCCGGTGCATGGCTGATGCCGGCGTCGCGCTCACCGTGCTGCCGGCGACCGACCTTTATCTCGGCGGGCGGGACAAGGACCACCGGATCGAGCGGAGCGTCGCCGATGCCAACCGGCTGCACCGGCTGGGCGTCACCTGCTCCCTCTCCTCGAACAACATCCTCAACGCCTTCACGCCGATGGGCGACGGCCAGCTCATCCGGCAGGCGAATCTCTATGCCAATGTGGTGCAGCACGCCATGCCGGACGATCTGCGCGACACCTGGGCGATGTTCACCAGCCAATCCGCCAGGCTGATGCGGCGCGGCGATTACGGCATCGCCGCGGGCAACCCTGCCGACCTCGTCCTGGTCGATGCGCCGGACCCGGTGGCGGCGATCCGCGAGGTCGCCCCGGTGCTGGCCGGCTGGAAAGCCGGCCGCCGCAGCTTCACGCGCCAGCCGGTGGTGCTACACAGGCCGTAGCGGAAGCCCCAACGGAAGAAGGTCGGAGGGACAAGGTCCATGAGCAAGCGCCGTCTCGGCGAAGCCCGGCAGCAGCGCCGCGCGGCGGCCGGCCGATGAGCAGCGTCACCGAGCGGCGCGCCGCCTTCCGCGCCATCCTCGCCGGCGAGGCCTGCATCCATCCCGGCTCGGTCTACGACCCGATGTCGGCGCGGATCGCCGAGGATCTCGGCTTCGAGCTCGGCATGTTCGCCGGCTCCACCGCCTCGCTCACCATCCTTGGCGCGCCGGACAACATCACCATCACCCTGACGGAATTCGCCGAGCAGTGCCGGCGCATCTGCCGCGCGGTGAAGCGCCTGCCGGTGCTGGTCGATGCCGATCATGGCTACGGCAACGCGCTGAACGCCATGCGGACGGTGGAGGAGGTGGAGACCGCCGGCATCGCCGCCATGACGCTGGAGGACACCGTCCTGCCGCGCCCCCATGGCGATGGAAGGGTCGCGCTGCTCAGCCTCGAGGAAGGGCTCGGCAAGATCCGGGCGGCGCTGGCGGCGCGGGACGATCCGGGCTTCGGCATCGTGGCGCGGACCGGCGCGGTCTCCGTCACCGGCCTCACGGATGCGCTGGAGCGGACCCGCGCCTATACGGCGAGCGGCGCCGATGCGCTCTTCTACACCGGCATCCGGACGCCGGCCGAGCTCGATGCCATCGCCGCGGTGGCGACGCTGCCGATCATCCTCGGCGGGGCGGAGGGGAAGGAGCTCAGCGACCGCGCCTATCTGGCGGCGCGGGGCGTGCGCATCGCCTTGCAGGGCCATCAGCCGATCCAGGCGGCGCAGCGCGCCGTCTTCGAGACGTTGAAGGCGCTGCGCGAGGGCGTGCCGCCGAAGCAGTTGCAGGGCCTGCCGCAGGGCGACCTCATGGCGCGGGCGACGCGTGAGGCGGATTACGGACGCTGGACCCGGGATTTCCTGGGCGGCGCCTGAGACGGAGGAACAACGGACATGGTGAGCCAGACCGAGGGCGCCTTCCTGACGCTGCACGAATTCGTCAAGGAAGCGAAGGGCCGCCTCAGCCCCGGCAATTGGGACTACCTGGTCGGCGCGACCGAGACCGAGACGACGATGATGCGCAACCGGATGGCGCTCGACAGCGTCGCCTTCCGGCCGCGCGTGCTGCGCGACGTCTCCTCGATCGACCTCTCCGGCCGCTTCCTCGGCCGTAAGATCACGCTGCCGGTCATGCTGGCGCCGGTCGGCGGGCTGGAGAATTTCGATCCCGATGGCGGCGCCCCGGCTGGCCGGGCGGCGACCGCCTATGGCGTGCCGATCATGGTCTCCTCCGTCTCCATGCCCGGCCTGCAGCCGATGGCCGAGGCGACGCAGGGCGGCCTCAAGGTCTTCCAGCTCTATGTCCGCGGCGATTTCGACTGGATCGCCGACATCACCCGGCAGGCGGTCGATGCCGGCTACGACGCCTTCTGCATGACGGTGGACACCGCCATCTACAGCCGGCGCGAGCGTGACATCGCCAAGCGCTTCGTCAAGCCCTGGCGGCAGCGCGCCACCGGCATGCATTTCCAGGCGGCGCTGAACTGGGACGACGTGAAGCGCTGGAAGGACCGCTTCCCGCGGACGCCGCTGGTGCTGAAGGGCATCGCCACCGCCGAGGATACCGCCATCGCCTGCGAGCACGGCGTCGAGGTGGTCTATGTCTCGAACCATGGCGGCCGGCAGCTCGACCATGGCCGCGGCGCGCTCGACGTGCTGCCCGAGGTGGTGCAGGCGGTCGGCAGCCGCGCCAAGGTCTGGATCGATGGCGGCTTCTCGCGCGGCTCCGACATCGTCAAGGCGGTCGCCATGGGCGCCGAGTTGGTCGGCCTCGGCCGGCTCTACTGTTACGCCCTCGCCGCGGCGGGCCAGGAGGGCGTCACCCGGATGTTCGAGTTGCTGGAGACCGAGATCCACGAGGTGCTCGGCCTGCTCGGCGCGACCGGCTTCGGCGATCTCGACGGCAGCTACCTGCACGCGGCGCCCCCGGTCGTCATGCCGCATGTCCACAGCGCTTTCCCGCTGACCAACCTCGCCGATCCGGGTTATCGCTGAGGGTTGCGCGCCCGCGCCTCCCTGGCCACGCTGTCGGGCGTGACCACCCGGGGACGCGCGATGCTGGTGCCGCTGATCGGATATCTCGACCGTTTCTCCGCCCGGCCGGGCGAGCGGCTGGAGGTCAAGGTATCCTCCCAGCTCGGCGCGCCCTACCGGGCCGAGCTGGTGCGGGTGCGGCACGCCGATCCCAATCCGGCCGGCCCGGGCATGCGGCTGATCCCGGTGCCCGCCGACTGGGCGGGCGACTATCCCGGTATCGCCAAGCCGGTCCCCAACGGCTCGCTCGGCCGCGTCGCCGGCAGGCTCGCCCTCGGCGAGGCCTTCACCCTGCTGCTGCGCGTCGCGCCCTGGCTGCCGCGATCGGCGCCGCAGACGCTGCTGGCGCTGCGCGGGTCCGGCTGCGCGCTCACCCTCAGCGTCACCGATGCGGGCTTCGCCGTCGAGGCCAGCCATGGCGACCGGACGGCGCGCTGCGCCACGGCGGCGCCGCCGCATCCGCGCAGCTGGTACGAGATCGCCGTCACCATCGGCGAGGGCCGGCTGACCCTGTCGCAGCGCCCGCTGCAACGCGTCTGGGGCGCGCGCGACGCCGGCGCGGCGGAGGCGGCGCTGCCCAAAGGCGACCGGTCGGGAGACTGGTCGGGCGAGACGGCCATCACCTTCGCCGCCTCGCCCGATGCGACCGCGCATTTCAACGGGCGGATCGAGGATCCGCTGCTGCTGCGCGGCACGCCGCGCGTCACCCTGGATGATCCCGAAGCCCTGCTGACCTCCGGCCGCCTTGCCGCCTGGTGGGACTTTTCCGAGCGCATGGAAGGCGAGGCCATCCTCGACCGCGGCCCCGCCGCGCTGCATGGCGGCCTGGTGAACATGCCGGCCCGGGCCGTGAAGGGCAGCCGCTGGACCGGCACGGAGCATGCCTGGCGCCACGCGCCGCGGCACTATGCGGCGATCCATTTCCATGAGGACGATCTCGAGGATTGCCGCTGGGCCACGGATTTCACCGTGCCGATCCCGGAGGACATGCCGAGCGGCGTCTATGCGGTGCGGCTGACCTGCGGCGAACACTGGGACATGATCCCCTTCTTCGTGCTGCCGCCGAAGGGGGTGGCGCGGGCGCCGATCGCCTATCTGGCCAACAGCTTCACCTGCCAAGTCTATGCCAATTACCGCCGCCCCGAATTCCCCGAGGAGCATCGCCGCAAGCGGCAATCCTGGGGCGCCTTCGACTGGTGCGGCAACCTCGTCACC
The DNA here is from genome assembly GCF_013112485.1 of Roseicella sp. DB1501. Classification (GTDB taxonomy): domain Bacteria; phylum Pseudomonadota; class Alphaproteobacteria; order Acetobacterales; family Acetobacteraceae; genus Paracraurococcus. Next base: position 43,991 of record NZ_JABFHG010000005.1, on the reverse strand, counting down.
GAATACGGGCTCTCCACCTACAACACGCATGTCGATGGCAGCGGCATCCACTTCTCCTCGCGCCTGCGGCCGATCCTCAACATGCGGCCGGGCTTCGTCGCCGTGCCGGACCCGGTGGGCTCCGGCCTGCGCCACCTGCCGGCGGACAGCCACCTGACCGACTGGATGGAGGAGAAGGGCTTCGCTTTCGACGTCATTACCGACGAGGATCTCGACGATGAGGGCGTTGCGCTGCTGTCGCGCTACAAATGCGTCGTCACCGGCTCGCATCCGGAATACCACACGCCCGGCACGCTGGACGCGCTGCAGGAATTCGTCTCGGAAGGCGGGCGGCTGGTCTATCTCGGGGGCAACGGCTTCTACTGGAAGGTGGCTCGCCGCCGTGACCGGCCGCATCTGCTGGAGATCCGCCGCGCCGAAGGCGGCATTCGCGCCTGGGCGGCGGAGACCGGCGAGTACTACAACCAGCTCGACGGCACGTTGGGCGGGCTGTGGCGCCGCAATGGCCGGCCGCCGCAGCTCCTCTGCGGCGTCGGCTTCAGCGGCCAGGGCAAGTTCGAGGGCAGCCACTATCGCGCCATGCCCGGCGCCACCGACCCGCGCGCGGCCTGGATCCTGGAGGGCACCGGCATCGTCCCGGGCGATGCCTTCGGCGGTTTCGGCCTCTCGGGCGGCGGCGCCGCCGGCTTCGAGCTGGACCGGGCTGATCCGCTGCTCGGCACGCCGCCGAACGCCGTCATCCTGGCGCGCTCCGAAGGGCATCAGGAGCATTTCGTGACGGTGCCGGAGGAGCTGCTGACGCATCTCACCACCGTCACAGGCGAGACGCCGGAGGCGCTGATCCGCGCCGAGATCGTCTATTTCGAGACCCGCAAGGGCGGCGCCGTCTTCTCGACCGGCTCCATCACCTTCTGTGGCAGCCTCTCGCATGCGGATTACGCGAACCCGATCTCGCGTATGCTGGAGAATGTTCTAACCCGCTTCCAGGCGTGACCGCATGAGAACCGACACCCCCGTCACCATCCGCCGCGGCGACTACGCCCCGCCCGCCTATCTGGTCGATACGGTCGCGCTGGATTTCACCCTTGACCCGGCCGCGACGCTGGTGCGGGCGCGGCTGGCCCTGCGGCGGAACCCGCTGGCGGCGCCGGACGCGCCGCTGCGCCTGGATGGGGAGGGGCTGGAACTGCTGGAGGCGCGGCTGGATGGCGCCGTGCTGCCGCCGGAACGCTGCCGGCTCGGCGAGGACGGCTCGCTCAGCATCGCGGACCCGCCGGCTGCCGGGCTGCTGGAGACGCTGGTGCGCATCGCGCCGGAGCGCAACACGGCGCTGTCCGGCCTCTATACCTCGGGCGGCAACTACTACACGCAATGCGAGGCCGAGGGCTTCCGCCGCATCACCTTCTTCCCGGACCGGCCGGACGTGATGTCGCGCTACGAGGTGACGATCACCGCCGACCGGACGCTCTGCCCGGTGCTGCTCTCGAACGGCAATCCGGCGGGGACGGGCCAGGGGGAGGGCAACGCCCATTGGGCCCGATGGGTCGATCCGCATCCGAAGCCGAGCTACCTCTTCGCCCTCGTCGCCGGCGACCTGGTGAATGTCGCCGACCGCTTCACCACCAGATCGGGCCGCGATGTGGCGCTCAACATCTGGGTCCGCCGCGGCGACGAGGATCGCTGCTTCCATGCCATGGACAGCCTGAAGCGCTCCATGGCCTGGGATGAGCAGGTCTTCGGGCTGGAATACGACCTCGACGTCTTCAACATCGCCGCCGTCTCCGATTTCAACATGGGCGCGATGGAGAACAAGGGGCTCAACGTCTTCAACACGAAATACGTCCTCGCCAGCCCGGAGACGGCGACCGATGGCGACTGGCAGGGCATCGAGACGGTCATCGCGCACGAATATTTCCACAATTGGACGGGCAACCGCGTCACCTGCCGCGACTGGTTCCAGCTCTCCCTGAAGGAGGGGCTGACCGTCTTCCGCGACCAGGAATTCTCGGCCGATATGGGCAGCCGCGCGGTGAAGCGGATCGGCGACGTGCGCGGGCTGCGGGCGGCGCAATTCCCCGAGGATGCCGGGCCGATGGCGCATCCCGTGCGGCCGGACAGCTATATCGAGATCGATAATTTCTACACGCCGACGGTCTACCAGAAGGGGGCCGAGGTGGTGCGGCTGATCCATACGCGCATCGGCCCCGACGCCTTCCGGCGCGGCATGGATCTCTACATCGCCCGCAACGACAACCAGGCGGTGACGATCGAGGATTTCGTGGCCGCCATGCAGGATGCCTCCGGCATCGACCTCTCGGCCTTCATGGGCTGGTACGACCAGGCCGGCACGCCAGAGCTCACCGCCGAGGAGCGGTACGACCCGGCGGCGCGCCGCTACACCCTCACCCTCCGCCAGCATACGCCGCCGACGCCTGGCCAGCCGGAGAAACACCCGCTGCCCATCCCGGTGGCGATGGGCCTGCTCGGCCCGGACGGCGGCGAGCTGCCAACGCGGCTCGCCGGCGAGAATGCGGCGCAATCCGGCACCCGCACGCTGCTGCTGGAGGGCGCCGAGCAGTCCTTCACCTTCGAGGAGGTGCCGGCGCGACCGGTGCCCTCACTGCTGCGCGGCTTCTCGGCGCCGGTGCGGCTGCAGGGCGTGCCGCGCGAGCAGCTCCGCTTCCTCGCCGTGCATGACAGCGACCCCTTCGTGCGCTGGGAGAGCGGCCAGCAATACGCGAGCTCGGTGATGCTGGAGATGGTCGCGGCGGCGCAGCGGGGCGAGACGCCTGGCTTCGACCCGGCGCTGGCGGAGGCGGTGGCGAACACGCTGGCCGGGGCCGAGGCGGATCCGGCCTTCGCTGCCGAGGCGCTGGCCCTGCCGGGCGAGGGCTTCCTCGCCGACCAGATGGCGGTCGCTGACCCGGTCACCATCCATCGCGTGCGGAAGGGGCTGCGGGAGGAGATCGGCCGACGCTGCGGGCCGGCCCTGCGCGCGACCTATGACGCGCTGGCCGAGACCGGGCCCTACCGGATCGACGGGCGCAGCATCGGAAGGCGCGCCCTGCGCAACATCTGCCTCGGCTATCTCGCAGCGGCCGGCGATGTCGCGCTGGCCAAGGCGCAGTTCGACGCCGCCACCAACATGACCGACAGCTTGGCGGCGCTCGGCGTGCTCGCCGGCACCGAGATGCCGGCGCGCGACGAGGCGCTGGCCGCCTTCCATGCCCGCTGGCGCGGCGACGAGTTGGTGCTCGACAAGTGGTTCTCCATCCAGGCCATGGCCGACCGGCCGGATGCGATCGAGGCGGTGCGGCAACTCTACGCGCATCCGGATTTCGACCTGCGGAACCCCAACCGGGCCCGCTCGCTGATCGGCGCCTTCGCTGCCGGCAATCCCGGGCAATTCCATGCGGAGTCGGGGGAGGGCTATCGCTTCCTTGCCGATGCGGTGATCGCGCTCGATCCGATCAACGGCTCGATCGCGGCGCGGCTGATCGGCCCGCTCGGCCAGTGGCGGCGGCAGGCGCCGTCACGCGGCGCGCTGATGCGGCGGGAGCTGCAGCGGGTGCTGGACACGCCGAATCTGTCGAAGGGCAGCTTCGAGAAGGCGTCCAAGGCGTTGCTGTGACGCCGCGGGCGGGAGGGAGGAACCAATTCATGACCAAGCGTCTGCTGCTCGCCCTGGCGCTGCTGGCCCTGCCAGCCGCCGCGGCCGAGCTCGACCCGCGCGCGATCATGGTGCGGCTGCCCGATCAGATCCCCTGGGGCCCGGTCACGGCAGCCGGGAACCAGCAGGCGGTGCTGGTCGGCGACCCGGCGAAGCCCGGCTTCTACGCCGTGATGGTGAAGTGGCTCCCGGGCCATATGTCGCGGCCGCATTTCCATCCACATGACCGCTTCATCACCGTCCTCTCCGGGACATGGTGGATGGGCACCGGCCCGCGCTTCGAGTCCGAGGCGACGGTCGCCGCGCCGGCCGGCAGCTTCGTCACCCATGCCGCGAAGGGCGTGCATTACGACGGCGCCAAGGACGAGCCGGCAGTCCTGCTGATCGTCGGCGAGGGTCCGGCGACCGCGACGCCCGCGGAGGCGCAGTGACTTCGCTTCGCATTCCCGCCCGGTTCCGCGGCCCCGCCGGCATCGGCAATGGCGGCTATGTCGCCGGCCTCATGGCGGCGCGGCTCGGCAGCCAGCCGGCCGAGGTGACGCTCCGCCGCGGCTGGCCGCTGGAGGTGCCGCTCGACATCACCGCATCCGAGGGCGGCGTCGTGGCGCGGGACGCGGCGGGCACGGTCATCGCCGAGGCGCGGGAGGCGGCGCTCGACCTCGTCCCGCCAAGCCCGCCGACGCCGGCGGAGGCGGCGGCGGCGACGCGCTGGTTCCTCGCCAGCCCCTTCACCCATTCGACCGGTCTCTGCTTCGTCTGCGGCTCGGCCTGGCCCGAGGGAACCGGGCTGCGGGTCTTCACCGGCCGGGTCGAGGGGCGGCCGGACATCGCCGCCGGGGCTTGGCGGCCGGATGTTGGTTTCGCCGGGCCGGATGGCGCCATCGCCCTTGAATTCCTCTGGTCGGCGCTCGACTGCGCCGGGTCCTTCGCCTTCACGGTCAATGCCGCGCCGCAATCCATGCTGCTCGGCCGCATCACCGGGCGGCTGGAGGGCCGCATCCTGCCCGGCGAGGCGGTGACGGTGCTCGGCTGGCAGATCGGCCGCGAGGGGCGGAAGCTGCAGGCGGGCACGGCGCTCTTCGGCGAGGATGGCGGGCTGCGCGGCCTCGCCCGCGCCACCTGGGTGGTGCCGGCCCCGGTGGCAGGGTGATTGGCAGGGTGATTGCTAAGCTCGCAGGACAGGAGGCCGGGATGGGCAAGCGGATGTCGGAGGAGCAGGTCGCCGTCTATCGGCGGGAAGGCTATGTGGCGCCGCTGCGCGCCGTCGATGCCGAACAGGCCGGGCGCTGGCTGGATGATGTGCGCCGCTGCTGCGGCGAGGCGGCGCGGCCGGAATCCTCGGCCGGGCTGCGGCAGCCCTCGAGCCGGGTGAAGCCCTACCTGCTCTTTCCCTGGGCGGCGGCGCTGGTGCGGCACCCGGCCATCCTCGATGCCGTCGAGGACGTCATCGGCCCGGATATCCTGGTCTTCCACACCACGCTCTGGTGGAAGCCGGCGCGGAGCGAGGGCTTCGTCCCCTGGCACCAGGACGCCACCTATTTCGGCCTGATGCCGCATGAGCATGTCACCGCCTGGCTGGCGCTGACGCCGAGCACGGAGGAGAGCGGCTGCGTCACCGTCCTGCCCGGCAGCCACCGGCACGGCCAGCTGCCGCATGCCGACCGCAAGGACCCGCGGGTGATGCTCTCGCGCGGCCAGACCGTGGCCGTGGCGCCGGAGGCCGCGCAGGCGGTGCCGATCCCGCTCGCGCCCGGCGAGTTCTCGTTGCACGACACGCTGGTGCTGCACACCTCGGCGCCAAACCGGGCGGCGGAGGACCGCATCGGCCTCGGCATCAGCTACATCCCGACGCGGGTGCGGCATGTTGGGACGACGCGGCTCTCGGCGACGTTGGTTCGCGGCGAGGACCGGTACGGGCATTTCGACCTGGAGCCGGCGCCGCGGGCCGAGGCGGATGCGGCGGCGCGGGCGGCACATGCCGACAGCCTCAACCGCTTCTGGCTGGCGAGCGAGAGCATCCCGGAGATGTCGCTCGCACATTGAGCTGCCGGGGCGGGGCAAGTGGCTGTAGGCTCCTCAGACCAGGCTTTGGACCAAGCTTTCCTGGGCGCCTCGGCGCCGGGGCAGGGAGGAGAGGGGCATGAGCATCCAGGCGCTCGGCTATGTCGGGATCGAGGCGCGCTGCCCAGAGGACTGGGCCGGCTACGGCACCGGCTTCCTCGGCCTGCAGCTCGCCGAGCGCAGCGCCGCGCAGCTCGTCTTCCGCATGGACGACCGCCGGCAGCGTCTGGTCGTGACGCCCGGTGCGCGGGACCGGGCACGCTTCTTCGGCTGGGAGGTGGCGGATGGCGCGGCGCTCGACGCGTTGGTGGCGCGGCTGGAGGCGGCGGGCCTGCCGGTCGCCCGCGGCGATGCGGCGCTCGCGGCGCAGCGCCGGGTGGCCGGGCTGGTGGTCACGGCGGACCCGCTCGGCAACCGCCTCGAGATCGTCCATGGCGCCGAGAGCACGCCGGAGCCCTTCCGGCCCGGGCGCTGCATCAGCGGCTTCCGCACCGGCGCGCTCGGCATGGGGCATGCGGTGCTGACGGTGCCGCGCATGGCGGAGGCGCTGGGCTTCTACCGCGACCTGCTCGGCTTCCGCGTCTCCGACTACGTGACCAACCCCTTCCATGCCTATTTCCTGCACGTGAACCCGCGGCACCATTCCCTGGCATTGATCGAGACCGGCCAGGCCGGGCTGCACCACCTGATGGTGGAGCTGTTCCAGCTCGACGATGTCGGTCAGGGCTACGACCTGGCGATGCTGGCAGAGGGGCGGGTGGCGACCAGCCTAGGCCGCCATACCAACGACCTGATGACCAGCTTCTACGCCCGCACCCCGGGCGGCTTCATGATCGAATATGGCTGGGGCGGACGGCAGGTGGATCCCGCCAGCTGGCAGGCGGTGGAGATGCGCTCCGGCCCCAGCCTCTGGGGGCATGAGCGGCAATGGGGCAGCGAGGCGATGCGCGCCGAGGCACGGCGCCTGCGGCTGCAGGCAGCGGCCGATGGCGAGCGCGCACCGGTGCAGGTGCTGCCCGGCAACCACCGGCTGATGCCCGGCGAATGCGCCTGGTGGGACCAGGCCCGCGCAGCGGCGGAATAGCCGCCCGAAGGGAATGCCTGGCGTGACGCCTGGTATCGCACGGGCCGGTTCACCTGCGCCGGTCGCGCTGCGCTGCTGAACGGATAGAGCTTCTTCCGCTCACCTGCGTTCGCGGCAGATGCTCCAGCCCGTTGCTTTCAGAGCATCTTCACCTGTTCGAGCGTTTCCACTCGAACGGGACCTGTCCAGAGCGTGATCGCTTGAGGCGGACTCACCGAAAAGCGTGAAGCACGCGATCAAACAACGGCCTGGACCATGATCCGCGAATTCGTGTGAGCGGATCACGCTCTAGGTCTCGGCATTCCGCTTGCGCGTGGCTGCGGCCTTCCGCGCCGAAGCCGACCGGGCTGCCGCAGATCGTGCCGCCGAGGCCTTGCCGCCGAGCTTACCGCCCTTCTCGGAGGAGGCATGCGTGTCCGCGACGTCGCGTCCCGAGCCGCTCTTGTTGCCGCCGCCCGTCTCCTTGTTGACGGTGGCCCAGGCGCGCCGCTCGGCCTCCGCATCGGGCACGCCGCGATGCTCATAGCCTTCGGCGATGTGCTCGGCCTGGCGCTTCTGCTTGTCCGTGTACTTCGACTTGTCTCCGCGGGGCATGTCCGCCTCCCAGATTGTCGTCTTGCCCAAATCGACGGCGACAATCGGGGTTCCCGCGAACGGCCGGGGCTGCGGCTGAAAATCGCCGCCAGCGGACCCGTCCCGGCTGCCCTCCGGCGGTCGGGCGGCGCGGCGGACCGTCAGACGGCGGGGGGCACGCCTTCGGCCAGGCCGGCCTCCTCGTCATACCCCTCATGGCTGATCATGATAAGCAGCACCCCGAGCGCCATGGCGCAGAGCACCAGGATGTCGCTCCAGACGCCGCCCAGACCGAGCAGGTCGCTCCATCGCAGCGCGGCCATGAGGATGCACAGGCCGAAGAGCAGGCTGGTCCAGACGCGGAGATTGGCCTTCACGTGAGCGCCGGCCGAGGCGGTGGACGCTTTCAAGGCACGAATGGGCATGGCGTGCTTCCCTGGTGGGAGTCCCGGCCCGGCCAGGGACTCCTAGCACATCGCGGCAGCCGCCCGAAGGAATTGCGGTGCAGCGCCGACCGATGGGAGACCCGGTCCGGCGCCGGGCAGCCCGGCCCGGACCGGCCCCCGAGGCTCAATCCACCTGGATCTTGTTCTCCGCGATGACCTTGCGGAACTCCTCGCGATGGGTCTTGAGGAAGGCCACGAAATCCGCCGTGTCGCGGTGCAGCGGCTGGAAGCCGATGCTGGCGAAGCGCTGCCGCACCTCGGCGACGGCGAGGGCGCGCTTCGTCTCCTCCGCCAGACGCTGCAGGATCGGGGCCGGGGTGCCGGCCGGCGCCATATAGCCACCGAAGGCGCCGACATCGAAGCGCTGCAGCCCGGCCGCCTTCTCGAGCGGCGGGATGTCGGGCGCCAGCTCGCTGCCCGCGGCGAGCGAGATGCCGAGCGCGCGCAGCCCGCCCTGCTTCACCAGCGGCCCGGTCGCGGCCAACGTGTCGACGGCGAAATCCACCTGCCCGGCCATGACGGCGGTGAGCGCCGGCCCGCTGCCCTGGAAGGGCACGTGCACGGTGTCGAGCTTCGCCGCCGAGAGGAACATCAGGGTGATGAGATGCGCCGCCGCGCCGGTTCCGGAGGAGGCATAGGTGTACTTGCCCGGCTCGGCCCGCACCTTCGCCACGAACTCCGCTGCGGTCCTGGCCGGGAAGTTCGGGTTCACGCTGAGCACATAGGGCGAGATGCCGATCATCGCGACCGGCGCGAAATCCTTCTCCGGATCATAGGGCGTGCGCTGCACCAGCGGCGCGGTGGTGATGGGCCCGGTCGAGGCGGCGAGGATGGTGTAGCCGTCCGGCGCCGCCTTCGCCACGGCATCGGTGCCGATCATGCCGCCCGCGCCGGCGCGGTTCTCCGGCACCATCGGCTGGCCCCATTGCGCCGCGATCTGCTGCGCCGCGACGCGGGCCATGAGGTCCGTCGCCTGGCCGGGCGGCCAGGGCACCACCATGCGCACCGGGCGGTCGGGATAGTTGCCCTGGGCCCGGGCGAGGGGCGCCCGGAGGAGGGCAGGCAGGGCGAGGCCCGCCGTGGCGAGCAGGAGGGTCCGGCGTTGCATCCTGGCGTTTTCCTTCGTTCCGAGCGTGCTTGTCGCGCAGCCGGGCCGGCCCTGCCAAGTCGCGATCGGCAGGGCCGCGGCCCGCCGCACCCTATTCGGCGCGGATGCCGAGCTGGCGGATCACCGGCCCGAACAGCGCCGCCTCGGCGGCCAGCAGCTTGCGGAAGCCCTCGGGCCCGATCGGCGCCAGCTCGACGCCGATGCCGAGGAAGCGCTCCTTGATCTCGGTGGTGGCGAAGCCGGCCAGCACCTCGGCCAGCAGCCGGTCGAGGATCGGCTGCGGCGTCCCGGTCGGCACCATCAGCCCGTTCCAGCCGCCAATGTCGTATTGCGGCAGGTCGGCGGCGACGGCGAGCGGCGGAACGCCGGCGAGCAAAGCGCTGGGCTTGGCCGTGGTGATGCCAAGCGGCCGCAGCGCCCCCTGCCGCACCAGCGGCCCGGCGGCGGCGAAGGTCTCGATCGCATAATCCACCTGGCCGCCGAGGAAGGCTGCCATGGCCGGGCCGCTGCCCTGGAAGGGGACGTGCAGCGCATCGATGCCGGCCTGGGCGTTGAACACCGCGGTCAGCAGATGCTGCGCCCCGCCGATGCCCGAGGAGGCGTAGCTGTACTTCCCCGGCGCCGCGCGCAGGGCGGCGACGAAGGCCCTTGCATCCTTCGCCGGAAAATCCGGTCGCACCAGCAGCATGTAGGGCGAGATGCCGTAGCAGGCGATCGGGATGAAGTCGCGCGCGACGACATAGGGCGTGCGCTGCACCAGCGGGCTGAAGGTGATCGGCCCGATCGAGGCGGCGAGCAGCGTGTTGCCGTCAGGCGCCGATTTCGCCACGTAGTCGGTGCCGATCTGGCCGCCGGCGCCGGAGCGGTTCTCCGGCACCACGTTCTGGCCCAGCCGCTCCGTCAGCAGCTGCGCCACGATCCGGCCCTGCAGGTCAGTGGACTGGCCGGGCGGCCAGGGGATGATCATGCGCATCGGCCGGTTCGGCCAGGAGGCCTGCGCCGCCGCGCGTTGCGCCATCGCCGCGCCGGCGGCAGCGGCGGTGAGCAGCATGGATCTCCGCTGCAGGGTCATCCCATCCTCCCCTTCGATTTGGCCGCCAGCATAACGGTACCGGCATGGCGGCGCCCAGATGGGGCGGCGAGGGGCTGGCAGGCCCGGCATTCAGGTGCAGGATGCCGGCCAAGACAGCAGGAGGAACGAGCCATGCCCTATGCTCCCGCCGAAGGCGCGCGCCTCTGGTACGAGGAGACCGGGACCGGTCACCCGATCCTGTTCATCCATGAATTCGGCGCCGACCACCGGGAATGGGAGGACCAGGTCCGCTCCTTCTCCCGCGAGTACCGCTGCGTCACCTATGCCGCGCGCGGCTATCCGCCCTCCGACGTGCCGACCGATCCGCGCCTCTACGGCCAGGACTACGCGGTGAAGGATGCGGTCGCGGTGCTGCGGCATCTCGGCATCCCGCGGGCGCATATCGTCGGCCTGTCGATGGGTGGCTTCGCGGCGCTGCTCTTCGGCATCCGCCATCCCGGGATGGCGGTGTCGCTGGTGCCGGCCGGCGCCGGCTCCGGCTCGCCACGGCAGGAGCAGGCGGAGTTCCGCGCCGCCTGCCAGGCGCGCGGCGACAAGCTCATCGCGCAGGGCTGGCCGGGCGAGCTGGCGGAGGAGACGGGCAACGGGCCGACGCGCATCCAGCTCCGCAAGAAGGATCCGCGCGGCTGGGCCGCCTATATGGAGCGGCTGGCCGAGCATTCCGGCCAGGGCACCGGCCTGACCATGAAGCACTACCAGGGCGAGCGCGATTCCATCTTCGACTGGGAGGCTGAGCTGCGCCGCATGCAGGTGCCGACCCTGCTCGCGGTCGGCGACGAAGACGGGCCCTGCATCGAGACCAATATCTGGCTGAAGAGCGTGCTGCCGAATGCCGGGCTCTGGATGTGCCCGCGTACCGGCCATGCCATCAACCTGGAGGAACCGGCCGCCTTCAACCGGGAGGTCGCGGCCTTCCTCTCGACCGTCGAGCGCGGCCGCTGGAGCCTGGACGCGACGGGCTGAGGGTTCCTGCGGTGTTCAGCGCTTGCGCGCTGCCCGCTCGAGCGCCGCGCGGTCGAGCGCCTGCTGACTCTCCGCCTCGCGCTGCGCGGCCTGCTGCATCAGGCAATTGGCATAGGCTTCGGTCCCGCGTTGGAAGCCGAAGCCGTCGCAACGCTTCTGATCCGCCTCCCGATCCATCCGGTCCAGGGCGTCGTTCAGGCCACATCCGGCCAGCAGGGTGAGAGCACCAAGGATCGCAAGCCGCCGCATCCGCATCTCCGCATCGAGGACAGGTCCGCCGCGGCGAACCAGCCTGCAATCGCCAGGAACGATCGACGCCTTCCGCCACTTGCGCCGGCGCGCATCGGAGGGTCCGAGCGATGACCCATGCATAGGATGTACGATGTTTGCCCGGATTGATCCAGGCGCCGGTCCCTCCGGCAGGGTGCGGACCGGCGGCATTCGCGGGGCGTCCCACGAATGTCGCAAGCGGAACGCCAGAGCGTGATCGCCTGAGATGGACTCACCGAAAGGCGTGAATCACGCGACCAAACAACATGCTAGACCATGATCCGTGAACCTGTGCGAGCGGATCATGGTCTAGCCGCGGGTCATCTTGCAGCCCGAATCGGCGAGGGGCCGCGCTGCTTCCTCGGCCGGCAGGGTCGAGAGCAGGGTATAGAGATCCCAGGGCGACTTGCTCTCGGACGGCTTCTTCACCCGGAAGAGATAGGCAGGGAACAGGCCCCGCCCATCCTCGCGGATCCGGCCCGGGCCGAAGGCGTCGTCGTCGGTCGGCATCGCCTTCATGCGCGCGACCGTCGCGGCGCCGCTCCGCTTGGCTTCCGCCGGCCCCATATCGGCCACCGCCTTCAGGTAGTGCAGCGCGCCGCCATAGGCGCTGGCATGCGACTGCGCCGGCCAGTTGTTCGGCGTGCGCGCCGCGATCTTCTTGGCGAAGCGGCGCGTGCGGTCGTTGAGGTCCCAGTAGAAGCTCTCGGTCAGCACCAGCCCCTGCGCCATGTCGAGGCCGAGCGCCTTGACGTCGGAGAGGAACATCAGCAGCGGCGCCACCGTCACGCCGCGCTGCATGGCGCCGAATTCGTAGCACTGCTTGACGCTGTTCACCGTGTCGAGCCCGGCATTGGCCAGGCCGATCACCTTGGCGCCGCTGCTCATCGCGCGCGTGATGAAGCCGGAGAAATCCGAGGTGTCGGGGAAGGGGTAGCGCGCCGCGCCCTTCACCGTGCCGCCCGCCGCTTTCACCTTCAGCGTCGTCTGCTGCTCCAGGCTGTGGCCGAAGGCGTAGTCGGCGGTGATGAAGAACCAGCTGTCGCCGCCCGCCTTCACCGTCGCGCCGCCCGAGGAGGCGGCCATCATGTAGGTGTCGAAGCTCCAGACGATGGTGTTCGGGCTGCACTGCTCGCCGGTCAGCGCCACGGAGGTGGCGCTGGCATTGAGGTGGACGCGATCCTTCTGCCGGCACACCTCGGCGACGGCCAGCGCCACCGAGGAGGTCGGCACGTCGGCGATGACGTCGACGCCGTCGCGGTCGATCCACTGGCGCGCCAGGGTCGCGCCGATATCGGGCTTGTTCTGGTGGTCGGCGCGCAGCACCTCGATGTCGAAGCCGCGATCGCCGAAATCCTGCACCGCCTGCTCGACGCAGGCGATGGAGGTGAGGCCGGAGGTGTCGCGATAGGGGCCGGACTGGTCGTTCAGCACCCCGATCTTGATTTTCGGCCGCCCCTGCGCGCGGGCTCGAGGGAGGGCGCCGCCAAGGCTGGCGGCGGTGGTGGCGGCCATGAGGCCGCGGCGGGTTGCCTGCATTGTTTCCTCCCCCGGTATTCCGGACCGGGCAAGGCTAGACCGGAACGGCGCGGCGGGAACAGGCGCGATCTCAGCCGGCCTCGATCTCCTCGCGCAGCAGCTCAAGTTCGAGCCACTCCTCCTCCGCCGCGGCCAACGCGGCTTCCTTCTCGCCGAGCGCCACGGTGAAGCGCTCGAAGCGGGCGCGATCGCGGGCGTAGAGATCGGGCGCGGCCAGGGCCGTGCGCAAGGTGGCGATCTCCTTCTCGAGTGCCGCCATGCGGCCGGGCAGGGCCTCGAGCGCGTGCTGCTGCTTGAAGCTCAGCTTGCGCTTCGGTGCCGCGGCCGGTGGCGCCGGCTCCTGCGGCTGCGGCGCCGCGCGCTCCGGCGCCCGGGCAGGTACGGGAACAGGTACGGTCGCGGGCCGTGCCTCCACCCCGCGGCCGCGCTGCGCCACCATGTCGGTATAGCCGCCGGCATATTCCTGCCAGCGTCCCTCGCCTTCGGCGACGATCACGCTGGTGCAGACCCGGTCGAGGAAGTCGCGGTCATGGCTTACCACCAGCACCGTGCCCTGATAGTCGGCCAGCAGTTCCTCCAGCAGGTCGAGCGTCTCAAGGTCAAGGTCGTTGGTCGGCTCGTCGAGGACCAGCAGGTTGGAGGGGCGGGCGAGGGCTCGGGCCAGCATCAGCCGGCCGCGCTCGCCGCCCGAGAGCACGCCGACCGCGGTGCGCGCCTGGTCGGGGAGGAAGAGGAAGTCCTTCATGTAGCCGATCACGTGCCGCCGCTGGCCGCCGACCTCCACCTGGTCGCCATTGTCGCCGGTGAGCGCCGCCTGCAGGCTGGACGTGGGGTCGAGGCTCTCGCGCTTCTGGTCCAGGGTGACCATCTGCAGCCCGCTGCCGAGCCTGACCGTGCCGGCATCCGGCGCCAGGGCGCCGGTCAGCAGGTTCAGCAGCGTGGTCTTGCCGGCGCCGTTCGGCCCGACGATGCCGACGCGGTCGCGCCGCAGGATCCGGGTGCTGAACTCCCGCACCACCGGCGCGCCGCCGTAGCCCTTGGTGACGCCCTCCGCCTGGGCCACCAGCGTGCCGCCGCCCTCCGCCTCGCTCGCCGCCATGCGCACCGTGCCGGTCGCCTTCAGCGCCTCCCGCCGGCGCTGCCGCAGAGCCGCCAGCTCGCCGACCCGGCGCATGTTGCGCTTGCGGCGGGCGGTGACGCCGTAGCGCATCCAGTGCTCCTCGCGGACGATCTTCCGGTCGAGCTTGTGGGCCTCGCGCTCCTCCTCCTCCAGCACCTGGTCGCGCCAGGCCTCGAAACCGGCGAAGCCCTGTTCCAGCCGCCGGGTGGTGCCACGGTCGAGCCAGACCATGGCGCGCGACAGGCGCTCGAGGAAGCGCCGATCATGGCTGATGAGCACCAGCGCGCCGCGGAACTGCGCCAGCTCGGCCTCGAGCCAGGCGATGGCCGGCAGGTCCAGGTGGTTGGTCGGCTCGTCCAGCAGCAGGATGTCGGGGGAGGGGGCGAGGACGCGCGCCAGCGCCGCCCGCCGCGCCTCGCCGCCCGAGAGCCGCGCCGGCGCCTCCTCGCCCGTCAGGCCAAGCTCGCCGAGCAGCCAGCGGGCACGGTAGGGATCATCGGCCGGGCCGAGCCCGGCCTCGACATAATCCCACACCGATGCCGCCGTGCCGAGATCCGGCTCCTGCGGCAGCGTCCGCAGGGTGGCGCCCGGTTGCAGGAAGCGGCTGCCGGATTCAGGCTGCACCATTCCGGCCGCGATGCGCAGCAGGGTGGACTTGCCGGAGCCATTGCGGCCGACCAGCGCCAGGCGATCCCCGGCGCCGACAGCGAGATCGGCCCCGGTGAGCAGCGGCGTGGTGCCGAGATGCAGATGGATGTCCTGGAGGATGAGAAGGGGCGGCGCCATGCCGCGGCAGAGGGGGGCCGCGGCGGCGGCGCGTCAAGCCTCCCCGTCTGGTTTCCGGCCGGGCCGCTCCATATCGACGACCGGGGCGCGGGGGATGGCGGTCCAGACCCGCCGCCAGATATCCAGCGGCAGCAGTACGTAGGCCTCGGCGCCGTGGCGGGTGAGCACCACCGGCCCTCCCACCGCATGGTCGATCAGCTTCGGCATCGCCGCCTCGATCAGCCCCATGTCGAGGCGCGGCTGGCCTTCGAGGCCGGGAGCGGGATTCGCCACCTCGCCGGCCTGGATCGCCCTGTCCTCCTCCGGCCGCCAGCTCGCCATGCCATCCACCCCCTGCCGCGCCACCTCAATGGTGGCACCATCCCTATAGCAGATTGCGTTGGCGCACCCGGCGCTCAACCATCCGTCAGGGAGCCCGGCTCATGCCGGCGGACCGGTCGCTTGGCCGGTCCGAAGCTCCGAACGGGGCCTGTCGGTCGCACCGCAAGGCGCGCCTCGCGGCGCGTCACGCCGAAGGCGTGCTGTTCGCACGTCACGCCGAAGGCCCAGGCAAACCGGAGGTTTGCGCCCGGCGCCAAAGGGACACTGAATGGGAGCCCTCATGCGGTCGCGCATGAGGGCATCGTTCTCAGAAGGCCGCGTGCAGCCGCAGGGCGAGGACCGGCACCGGGCCGCGATCGGCATTGTAGGCCGGGTTGACGACGAGCTGCGCATCGAGCGCGAGGTTCAGCCCCGGCGCCAGGCGCAGGTCGTAATAAGTCTCGATCGCCGTCTCCGGCGCGTAGTTCAGCCGCCCGTCGCCGGTGATGAAGCCGATGCCGCCGGCCTCGAGGAAGCGGCGATGGCCCGGGGAAAGGCCGCCGAGATTGAAGGCGAGGCCGACCGTATCCCCCGGCCGCTCCCAGCCCTGCCCGGTGAGGGAGAGGCCGGCCGAGACGGACCAGTCCATCTCGGTGAACATCCAGTTCTGCTCGCGGCCGTTGTTCCAGCCGATGCGGGCGAAGGCGCCGAGCGTGTCCGTCAGCTCCTGCTCGAGGTTGAGGCCGGCCATCTCCTTGGTGCGGAAGGCCCGCAGGCCGGAGGTGTCGGTCTCCCCGGCGAGCTGCGCCGCCGTGAGCTGGTCCCAGCGCACCGAGCGGGTGCGCGACAGGCCGCCGAGCAGCCGCACCATCCCCGGCCGCCCGTTCAGCGACCAGCCCCGCTCCAGCTGCAGCAGGGCCTGCCAGCCCGCGAAGAAGCGCGGCTCCAGCGCCAGGGAGTTGACGTCGCGGGCGACCCGGAAGGCGCCCATCCGCACCGCCGAGCGGCCATCCTCCCATTCCGCGACGACCCCGTCGGTGAAGCCGCGGGCATCGGCGGCGAAGTCGAAGGCGCCGGTGCCGACCAGGCCCCAGGACATGAACTGCGTCCGCGCGTCATGGGCATAGCGGTTGTCGTCAAAGAAGTCCCAGACCGAGACGCGGCCGATGGTGAGGGTGATGCGCTCGCGCGCCAGCGGCCCTGTGAAGCGCATCGGGTCCGGATCGGTACCGAGAACGCGGTCGCCGGAGAGGTCGATCGTCTGGCGCAGGAACAGCCGCGACAGCCAGAGCGTCGGGTCGCGCGAGCCGAGCCGGAAGGCCTCGCCATTCGGGAAGCTGGCGATGCCGACCGAATCGCTGAGGCCGTAGCCGCGGGTCAGGGTCGGCACGGCGACGATCTCGGCATTGTCCCAGAGCCGCCGGCCGAGGACGAGGTCGATGGACTGGGTGTTCCGCGTCTCATCCTTTGGGTTGAGGCTCGCCTCGCCGCGATAGGGCGAGCGGAAGCTGGGATGCGCCTGGACGATGCCGGTGAACTGGCCGCGCAGGAACCAGCCCTGCGCCTCGAGCCGCTCCAGCCAGGCCTCGCCGCCATCGATCAGCGCATCGATGTTGGGTTGGTAGATCGGCCCCGCGATGCCACGCTGCGCCCGGGCGCCGGTCGGCGCCAGAAGCGCCACAACCAGTCCGGCCGCCGCCAGGCAGCCCTTCCACCACGCTGCTCGCATGCCATGCCCGTCCCGCCGCTGCCGCTGTTAAAGGGCCGGAGCCGGGGGCCGCAACCCGCCCGCCGCCCGTGTCACGGAACCGTCACGAGCCGCCAGACGGACGCATGCCGGCGGCGCGTCCGCGGGGTTTGACCGGCGGCCCGGCCTCCCCGATGCTTCGCCCATTCCGGGAGGATGCACATGATGGCCGATCGCCCCTTCACCCGCGCGGATCTGGAGCTCCTGCGGCGCTGGGACACGCCCACCATCTGCAACGCGATGGAAATCGTCATGCCGGCCCGGCGCGGCCGCGGCTTCACCCTGCAGCCCTTCGTCTGCGCCGACACCTCCCTGCCGCCGATCTGCGGCCTGGCCCGGACCGGCCAGATCCGCGCCGCTGCCCCCTCCGGCCGCAGCAAGGAGCAGGACCGCGCGGCCCGCATCGGCTGGTACGAATACGTCGCCGATGCCGACCTGCCGACCATCGTCGTCATCGAGGATCTCGACGAGACGCCGGGTTTCGGCGCCTTCTGGGGCGAGGTGAACAGCAACGTCCACAAGGGACTCGGCTGCCTCGGCTGCGTGACCAGCGGCTCCTTCCGCGATCTCGACATGCTGGCGCCGGGCTTCCAGATCATCGGCGGCATGGTGAATCCGAGCCATGCGCATGTGCACATGGTGGATTTCGGCCGCGACGTGATCGTGCACGGCATGCCAGTGATGCATGACGACGTGGTGCATGCCGACCGGCACGGGGCGGTGGTCATCCCGGCCGATGCCGTACGGCAGCTGCCGGCGGCGATCGACCTGATCGCGCGGCGCGAAGCGGTGATCCTCGACATGGCCAAGCGCGACGACTTCAACATCGAGACGCTGAAGCAGGCGCTGTCGCGGGCGGACGAGATCCACTGACGGCGCGGCCCGGCCGGGCAGCGTGGGTGATCGCCCTGCTGCTCGGTGCCCCACTTCCATCGGCTGCGGCCGACTGGACGACGCGGCTGGAGGCATTCGAGCCGGCGCTGCAAGCCTGTCTGGCCGGGCTGCCCGACGCCTTCGCCCTCGGGGCGGCGGCGCTGGAAGCGGGCCAGGTTCGGGTCCGGCTCCGCCATGGCGCGGCGACCGAGGACTGCATCGTCATCGCCGGCCGCGTCGCATCCCGCACCGTCCTGGCCGCGGCGCCGCCGCCCGATGCCGCCGCGCCGGCCTTCTTCCTGGAGCGCCGCTGCGTCGATGCGCGGCGCATCGCCGCCCCGGACGGCCGCATCCTGGGCTGGCTGGCCTATCCGGCCTGCGGCTAAAGCGGATTGCGTTCAAGATTGCACGCTGCTCCGCTGCAGCCTGTTGTTTTCAGAGCGGAGTCACGCATCCGGGCCTTCACGCCCTCCCGCGATCCCGCTCTAGCCGAGGAGCCGATGACCGACCCGACCACGCTGCCGCCACCGCTCGCCGAGGTCCGCTCCGACTGGGTGGACAACAACGGCCATATGAACATGGGCTTCTACATGGTCGTCTTCGACATGGCGACCGATCAGCTCTGGCCCGAGCTCGGCCTCGGCGCGCCGTTCCGTGCGCGCGGCCTCGGCACCTTCGCTGCGGAGGCCTGGGTGAACTACGTGCGGGAGGTGCATGAGGGCATGCCGCTCGCCTGCACCAGCGAGGTGCTCGGCCATGACGGCAAGCGACTGCTGGCGGTGCACCGCATGTACCATGCGACCGAGGGCTGGCTCGCGGCGGAGAACGAGGTGCTCTATCTCTGCGTCGATCTCGGCCGGCGGCGGGTGACGACCTGGCCGGAGGATGTGCTGGCCCGCTTCGCGGCGCGCGGCAGCGGCGGGCAGGCCCGCCGGCTGGCCCTGGCGCGCCGCGGCTAGGGCCGCCCCGGCCTGTTGCTTCGGAGCATCTTCACCCGATCAGGCGAGTCCGCCTGTTCGGGATCTGCCCCGGGGTCACAAGCCGAACAGGCTGGCCTTCTTGAAATATTTCAGCAATCTTCCAGGCGTCAGATCGTCGGCGGGAAGGCCCGGACTTCGGGCCGCCCCGGCCGGCAAGCGCGAGGGAAGGATGGTGGACGACCTCGACATCTGCGCCAGGATCGCCTGCCCGGGCTGCGGCGCCAGCGGGACCGGGTTCTGGCGGAAGGATGCCGTGCGCGGCCAGGGCCGCGAATTGCTTGGCGTGACGCGGGGCTTCCTGCGCCGCCCGGGCGATCATCGCCTGGACCCCTGCATCTACTGCGCCCGCTGCCTGGTCGCGGCCGAGGAGCGGCCCTTCCAGCGGGAATGCGCCGAGGCCTGACGGCACGCCCGGCCTCACACCTCGCCGATCTGCCGCCGCAGCGCCTCCACATCGGCGCGCCGCGGCTGCGCCGTGCCGGGGCGCATCACCGCCGCGGCGCCGGCCGCCATGCCCCAGGCGAAGGCCTCGCGCGGGCTCTCCCCCTGGGACAGCTTCAGCACCATGGCGGCGAGGAAGCTGTCGCCAGCACCGACCGCGCCGAGCGCCGGCACGTCGAGGGCGCGCAGGCGCAGCACGCCGTCCTTCTCGGCCAGCAGCGCGCCCTCATGCCCGAGCGAGACGGCGATGAGATCCGCCGCACCCTCCCGCACCAGGCGGAGCGCCGCCTCGTTCAGCGCCCGCGGCGTGTTCAGCGGCCGGCCGACCAGCGTCTCGAACTCGCCGCGGCTCGGCTTGATCAGCGCCAGCCCATGGCCGAGCGCCGCGCGCAGCGGCGCGCCGCTGGTGTCGAGCACGATGCGGCGCCCCTGCCGCCGGGCGATCGCGGCGAGCTCGACGTAGAAATCGTCCGGGATGCCGCGCGGCAGGCTGCCGCTGCCGACGATCCAGTCGCCCGGCTCCTCCTCCACCGCCTTGAGCGCGGCGCGCCATTCCGCCTCGGACACCTCCGGCCCTTCGGGGACGAAGCGGTATTCGTGCCGCGTCGAAAGGTCGTTGACGGTCAGGCTCATGCGGGTGCGGCCGGCGATCGGGATGGTCCGGCGCGGCAGGCCCTGCTCCTCGAGCAGCTGCTCGAGGAGCGCGCCGGCCAGGCCGCCGGCCAGGATGACCGCCAGCGTCTCGCCGCCGAGCTCGCTCACCACGCGGGAGACGTTGACGCCGCCACCGCCCGGATC
The DNA here is from genome assembly GCF_013112485.1 of Roseicella sp. DB1501. Lineage (GTDB taxonomy): Bacteria > Pseudomonadota > Alphaproteobacteria > Acetobacterales > Acetobacteraceae > Paracraurococcus. The sequence goes on along the minus strand of NZ_JABFHG010000005.1, from coordinate 24,139 downwards.
GAAGCGCTCGTTGCGCGTGCGCGTCTTGCGGACCGCGCGCACCATCTCCGCCTCGGAGGCGACATCGACGGTCGGGTTCGGCGTGAGCGTGACGATGCGGCGCGACATGCTGGGCAAGGCTAGCGACATCCTGCTGCGGTGCAAAAGGAAAAGCGGCCCGGCCGCGCCGTGACGGGGCGCGGCCGGCGCCGTGGGTCGGGGCCCGGATCAGGTCTCGAGCAGCTCGGGAAAGGGGACGATGATGCTCTTCACCGTGCGCATCGCCATGGCGTCGGCGACGGCGCGCGAGACCCCGTCGGCATCGAAGGGGTAGAGGGTCTGCATCTCGTACCAGGGATAGCGGTCCCGCGCATGGCTCAGCATCTGCACGCCGAGTGCCAGGTCGTTCGCGGTGAAGGCCCAGGAGCCGAGGATGGTGATGTCCTTGGCGACGAAGCGGTGCCAGTTGGTCATGATGGCGCCGGCATCGGTGAACTGCCCCATCTCAATGTAGAAGCCGCTGTCGCGCAGCATCTCGATGCCCTCCGGCCCCGCCGTGGGATGGCCGGTGCAGTCCATGATGAGGTCGGCGCCATAGCCGCCGACGATCTCCCGCACCCGGGCGATGCGCGCCTCGGCGCTCGGGTAGTCCTCGATGTTCACCGTCGCCTCGGCGCCGAAGCGACGAGCCAGCGCCAGGCGCGGCGTCTCCGGCGCGCCGACCGCTATCACCCGGCCGGCGCCCATCTCGCGCGCCGCGGCGATGGCGAGGATGCCGATCGGCCCGGTGCCCTGGATGACGACCGTGTCGCCCCATTTGAAGCCGCCCGTGCGCTGCGCCCGGGCGAAGCCGCGGATGCAGGAGGTCAGCGGCTCGGAGAGCGCCCCGAGACGGAGCGGCATGTCGTCCGGCAGCCGGTAGATCTTGGTGCCCGGCAGGTCCTCGAGATCGACATAGACGTATTCCGCCCAGCCGCCCCAGAGATGCGGCGGCTTGTCGAAGCCGAGATAGCGCCCGTAATAGACCGGCGTCTGGCAGCGGTTGGCGTTCTCCGGATAGTGCTTGCAGTAATAGCAGGACCCGCAGGGCATGAAGGGCGGGATCATGATCTTGGATCCCACCGTGATCGGCAGGTCCATCCAGTCGGTCTTCAGCTCGGGCCCGATCTCCCGCACGATGCCGGTCATCTCGTGGCCGAGGGTGAAGGGCCAGGGCAGGGGCCTCGGCCAGTGGCCCTTCAGGATGTGCAGGTCGGTGCCGCAGACGCCGCAGGCGCCGATCTGGATCAGCGCCGCCTTGCGGCCGACCTTCGGCCAGGGCACCTCGCGGATCTCAGGGCTGGCGCCGGGCCCGGCGAAGGTGGCGACGCGGATATTGCCCATCTGAGTTCCTCCCATCCCGCCCAGGCTAGACCAGAAGGCCGGCGGCCGGAAACGCCGCCCGCTCCGCGCTAATCATTGCCGTGCCGGGTCAGCCGCATCCCGACCGCGAGCCGCATTACCGCGCAGGAGGCCAGCCGCGCCCGCGGCCCTTCCGCCCGGCTGGTGAGGGCGATCGGCACACGGGCGCCGACGACGACGCCCGCGCTCTCGGCGCCGGCGAGGTATTGCAGCTGCTTGGCCAGCATGTTTCCCGCCGTCAGGTCCGGCACCAGCAGGATGTCCGGATCGCCGGCGACGGGGCTCTCCAGATGCTTGGTCTGCGCCGCCTCGGCGCTGATGGCATTGTCGAAGGCGAGAGGCCCGTCGACGATCCCGCCCTCGATCTGGCCGCGATCCGCCATCTTCGACAGCGCCGCGGCGTCGAGCGTCGCCGGCTGCTTCGGCGTCACCACCTCGACGGCGGCGAGCACGGCGAGCTTCGGCCGGACGATGCCGAGGGCGCGGCAGAGGTCGATGGCGTTGCGCGCGATATCCGCCTTGGTTTCCAGATCCGGCTCGATGTTGATGGCGGCGTCGGTGACCACCAGCGGCTTGTGGTAGCGGGGCACGTCGAGGATGAAGCAGTGGCTGATCCGCCGCTCGGTGCGCAGCCCCGCCTCGCGCGAGACGACGGCCGCCATCAGCTCGTCGGTGTGCAGGCTGCCCTTCAGCAGCGCGTCGGTACGGCCGGCATGCACCAGGGCGACGGCGCGCTCGGCGGCGGCATGGCTGTGTGGGACATCCTCGATCGCGATGCCGGCGAGATCGAGCCCGGCATCGTCCGCAGCGGCCCGGATCCGTGCCGCGGGGCCGACCAGGATCGGCGCGATCAGCGCGGCCGCCGCCGCATCGAGCGCGCCGGAGAGGCTCGTGGCATCGACCGGATGGACCACGGCGCAGGGCATGGGCGGGCCTGCCGCGGCGGCGCGGCGGACGAGCCGGGTGAGCTTGTCCTCGTCGCTGGCGGGGTCGCTGACGGGCGGTGTATCGACCATTGGTTAGGCCTCGCTATCACTGTTCGGGGCGGGGCGGCGCCCAGGGGTGAACGCCGGCCCGTCCCTCCTGTTCAGGCGCGCTGGATGCCGTAGAAAAGGGCGACGCCCTTCAGCATGCCCTGCAGGTCGGAGCGCAGGGCGGTCGGCGAGAAGAACTGGCCGAGCGGCACATAGGGCACCTGGTCGAAGGCCACCTGCTGCATCTCCCGCCCGATCCCGGCGCGCGTCGCGTCGTGGGGCGCGTCGAACCAGGCGTTGCGCAGCTCCTCCAGCCGCGGAATGGTGGGCCAGCCGAACAGCGCCGCGCGGCCATGGCCGCGGATCAGGTTGTTCGCCGCCGGATTCACCTGGGCGCTGCCGGCGGTATAGCTGACCATCATGTTCCAGCCGCCCTGCGCGACCGGATCCTGCTTCAGGATCCGCTGCGTCACCGTGCCCCAGTCGGTGGCGACGTAGTCGAGGTTCACGCCGCCGCGGCGAAGGACATCGCCGCAGACCTCGCTCATGGCGTTGATGACCGGGAAGTCGGTCGCGGCCAGCAGGTTCACCCTCTCGTCCTTGTAGCCCGCCTCGGCGAGGGCGCGCTGCATGCCGGCGGAGTCGAGCGGGTGGCGAAGCGCGTCGAGGCCGACATCGCTCGCCATGACGGAGCCAGGGGCGAAGAAGCCATAGGGCACGTGCCAGTAGGCCTTGTCGTCGCCTGCCGCGGCGGTCATCGCATCGACCTGGTTGGTGCCGCGCAGGATGGCGCGGCGGATGGCCGGGTTGTCGAAGGGCGGCAGCAGGCAGTTGAAGCGCAGGAATCCAACCGAGCCATGCGGGTCGAGGATGTCGATCTTCAGCCCGCGCGAGCGCTTGAGCGCGCCGACGAGGTCGATCGCCGGCTGCTCCCACCAATCCACCTCGCCGCGCTGCAGGGCGGCGCTGGCGGTCGCGCCGTCGGGGATGGTCAGCCATTCCACGCGGTCGAAGAAGACCTGCTTGCCGCCGCTGAGATAGCTTGCCGGCTCGGCGCGCGGCAGGTAGTCGGGGTTCCGCTCATAGACGTTGCGGCTGCCCGGGACGCGCTCGGCGGCGACGTAGCGGAAGGGGCCGCTGCCGATGATCTCCGGCACCGCCTGCGAGGAGGGGAGCAGGGCATGGCGCTCCGGCATCATGACGCAGAGATGCGTGCCGACCTTGGCGAGCGCATCCGCCAGTAGGGGGAAGGGCTTCTTCAGGCGGAAGACGAGGCGGCGGTCATCGGCGGCGGCGAGCTCCTCGGTCGCCGCCCAGAGCGCCTGGCCGAAGGCGTCGCGCGTCGCCCAGCGGCGGATCGAGGCGACACAGTCCTTCGCCCGCACCGGCTCGCCGTCATGGAAGCGCAGCCCGTCCCGCAACGTGATGGCGGCGCGCCTGCCGTTCTCCTCGAAGACGGGCGGGCCGTCTGCCATCTGCGGCTGCGCGCGCAGCGCGGCATCCCAGCCGTAGAGCGTGTCGTAGACCAGCAGCGCATGGTTGCGGGTGACGAAGGCGACGGAGTGGATCGGGTCGAGCAGGGCGAGATCGGCCTGCGGGACGAAGCGCAGCACGCGGCGGCCCGGCGCGTTCTGGGCAGCGGCGAGATGCGGTGCGGCGAAGGTCGCGCCCAGGCCAGCCCCCATGGAGGCAAGAAGACTGCGTCGTCGCATGGTCTGTCCCTTCCGGCGGCGTGGCGCGACGATGCTGCGGTGCGGTAGAGGGGTGGGTCAACCTGTCGCGGTCACAATGAGGTTCGCCAGCGGCACCAGCGGGCTCGCCATTCATGCGAGCCCAGGGGACGTTGTCAGCGGCAACTGCGATGCCGACTGACCTCACGTTCAAATGACATAGAAACGGGCTTCCAAAATATGAAAAACGAGTAATGTAAAAACTTAATATAACTGTGGGACTTTGTTGTGCAGCTGCCAGCCGCATCCGAGACGAAAATGCATTCTAAAGCATTTGACGTTCTAGTTTCATCTCAGATGCGCGATTTTCAGAGACGGCTGTGTTTCGTTGCCGGGCGTGACTTCGCCAGCTATTGGGACTTCGACAAATTCTGCGCCCAGGAATACCGACTGTTCTGGTCTTGTTTCCTGGACTGGTCGATGCTGCCCTGCGACGGGGCGTCGCATCCCGTCTGCCAGGGCGAGGATTGCGAGAATGCGGTCTTCTTTCCTGATCTTCGGTTGAATTACGCGGAATGCCTGCTCCGGGGGCCACCGGATCAACCGGTGCTGACAGCCTGTCACAGCTCGGATCCGGCGACGGGCAGCAGCCTGACGCGCGGCGAGCTGCGGGCCCGCGTCGCGCGCCTCGCCGCCGCATTGCGCCGCTTTGGCATCCAGCCCGGGGACCGGGTGGCGGCCATCGCCCGCAACAATGCCGAGGTGATCGTCGTCGCCCTCGCCGCGGCGGCGGTGGGCGCGGTGCTGGCGAACTGCACGCCGGAGATGGGCGCCTTCGCCATGCAGGAGCGGCTCGCGCCGCTCGCCCCGCGGTTGGTCTTCGCCAATCTCCAGCCCATGACCTGGGATCGCTGCGAGCCGATGGCGGAGCGCGTCGCCGATCTGCTCGCCGGGCTGCCGGGCGTCGAGGCCCTCGTCGCGCTCGATGACGGCGCGCTGCCGGACCGGACCGGCATCCCGCTGCACCGTCTCGCAACCCTGATGCAGGAGGACGCCGAGGCGTGGCACGACTGGCCGCGGCTGCCCTTCAACCACCCGCTCTGCATCCTCTTCTCCTCGGGCACCACGGGCCGGCCGAAATGCATTCAGCACGGCGCCGGCGGCACCTTGATCGAGCACCTGAAGGAGCACCGGCTGCATTGCGACCTCGGTCCCGGCGACCGGCTGTTCTTCCAGACGAGCTGCGGCTGGATGATGTGGAACTGGCAGCTCAGCGCGCTCGCCGCCGGCGCCGAAATCCTGGTCCATGACGGCCCTCTGGAATCGCCCGCGCGCTTCTGGGAGATCGTCGCCTCGCATCGCGTCACCGTCTTCGGCACCAACCCGGCCTACCTGCAGCATTGCGAGGCGAGCGGCCTGGAGCCGGGGCGCAGCCACGACCTCGCCGGGCTTCGCCTCATGCTCTCGACCGGCTCGGTGCTGCGGCCGCGGCAGTACGACTGGGTGCGCCGGGCGGTGAAGCCCGTTCCGCTGCATTCCATCTCGGGCGGCACCGACATCATCGGCTGCTTCGTCCTCGGCAACCCGCTGCTGCCGGTGCATGCCGGCGAGTCGCCCTGCCGCAGCCTTGGCCTCGACGTGCGGGCCCTGCCGGAGCCCGGGGCGGCGGACCGGCGCAGCGGCGAGCTCGTCTGCGCCAATCCCTTTCCCTCCCGGCCGCTCGGCTTCTTCGGCGAGCCGGACGGCGTGCGGTTCCACGAGAGCTACTATGCCGCCAATCCCGGCTTCTGGACGCATGGCGACCTGGTCGAGCACACGGCGCAAGGCGGCTGGAAAGTGCTCGGCCGCAGCGACAGCCTGCTCAAGATCCGCGGCATCCGGGTGGGGCCAGGCGAGATCTACGCCATCCTCGAATCCATCGTGGAGATCGCCGAGGCGATGGCCGTGGCGCAGGAGGACGAGGAGGAGCCGGGCGGTCAGCGCCTGGTGCTGCTCGTCGTCCTGCAGCCCGGCCTGCGGCTCGACCAGGCGCTCGACAAGCGCATCCGCGCCGAGCTCGCCCGCCGCGGCGCGGCGCATCTGGTGCCGGGCCGCATATTGCAGGTCGGGGCCCTGCCGCTGACCCTGAGCGGCAAGCGCTCCGAAGCGGCGGCGCGCGACGCCGTCAACAACCGGCCGGTGCGCAACCGCGACGCCCTACGCAATCCCGAATGCCTCGCGCCCATCGCCGCCGCCGCGCGGCGGGCCACCCGTCCCGCCCAGGCCTCCGGCGGGACCGTGGCGCCGCTTCCGGCGGCCTCCATGGCGGCGCGGCTGACCGCGCTCTGCGAGCGGATTCTCGACCTGCCGGAGCTCGCGCCGACGGACAACCTGCTGGAGCTGGGCGCCGATTCGCTGCGGATGCTCTCGCTTCTGCTCGCGGTGGAGCAGAGCTTCGGCCTTAGCCTGTCGATGTCGGCCCTCGCCGCCGCCCCGACCATCGCCGGCCTGCTGGCGCAGCTGCAGGACCGACCGCCCGCGCCGGCCCTCGCCGCGCCGAACGCGCCCCGCATCCGCCCGGCCACCGCCGCCGATGTCGAGCCGCTCTGCCGCTTCCTCGCCGAGGGCTTCGGCCGCGCCGACATGCCACCGGAGCGCTGGCGCCGGTTGTTCGAGCATGGCTGGTCGGACGGGTCGGAAAGCGGGGGCATGCTCCTGCTCGCCGGCGAGACGATCGTCGGCTTTATCGGCACGGTGCGGGCGCGCCATCCGCTGCGCGGCGGGGCGCGGCTCTGCAACCTGTCCTCCTGGTACGTGCATCCGGATTACCGCGGCTGGGGTATCGCGCTCCTCGTCGCCGCGCTCGGCGAGGAGGACCGCAGCTGGACCAGCTTCACCCCCTCCACCCTGTCGCAGCAGGCCTTTGCGGCACTCGATTTCCGCCGGCTCGATACCGGCCGCCTATTCCTGCCGCCGCTCGCGCATCCTGGGACGCTGGCAGCGCGCGGGCTGCGGATCGACTGCGCGCCGGAGGTGGTGCGGAGCCTGCTCGACCCCGCCGCCCGGCAGGTCTTCGACGACCACGCGCCCTTCGGCTGCCTGCAGATGGTGGCGCGGGACGCGGCCGAGCAGGCCTATCTCGTCTTCAAGCGCCGCCGGCAGCCGCTGCCGGGACGGCTGGGACGGCTGCCCGTCCTGCTGCCCTATTCCGAGCTGCTCTATTGCAGCGCGCCTTCCGTGCTGGCGCGGCATCTCGAGCGGATCAAGCTGACGGTGCTGACGCGGCAGCGGACGCTCGGCCTGGTGGTCGATGCCCGACTCTGGGCAGCGCCACCACGCGGCCTCGGGATGTCGAACCACGCGGTCTTCCGCTCCGCCTCGCTCGATGCCAGCGCGGTGGACAAGCTCTATTCGGAGCTGGTGCTGCTGCCGGTGTGACTCGTCACGCTCTCCCGCGACCTGCCTTGAAGCGCCCATCAGAACCGTCGCCGCCCGTTGCCCTGTCGCGGCTTTGCCGCGGCAGGCTGTGACGCATCTTGGGCAAGAGGGATTCCAAGGGGTCGCCGCAAAGCCGCGAAGCGGTTTTGCGGGGCGTTCCTATCCCTCCTGCGGCGGCGCCCCGGCATCGAGCGCCTCGTCGGCGGTCACCTGCAGGCTCGCTGTCATCCGCAGGCCGGATGAGGCGCGGCGCCGGCCGGTGACCGCGAAGCGGGCGCCGAAGCGCGCCTTCAGCGCCGCGGCGGCGGCTTCCACCGCGGCGGCGTCCGCGGCCTCAAGGACGAGACGCACGCCATGGGTGCCGCCGAGCGGCAGGCTGGGCGGGCGCGGCGCCGGACCCGCCGGGCGCGCGGCGACGGGCGGCTGCAGGATGAGCGGGGGCGGTAGCTTGCGGCGGGACATGGGACGGGATGTTCTGGACGCAGCCCGCCGCGGCAGGCAAGCCCCGCCCATCCCGCATCGCTGCACCGCAGTTTTCCCCAGGAATCGGGACAAGCCTGAGGACAAGTTGTGAGAAACGGATTGCAAGCCATTGGTTTGCAAGGCGCGTTCTTCTGGCGTTCGCGGCGGTCGCCGGGCAGGGCCACCTTCCCGCTGGACCGCGGCATGGAAGCCACAGCCCCTGCCCGGCAGGGATGGCGCGAGCGGCGTCGCGGCGCGTGAGATCAGCGGCTTGCCGGCGCCGCCGTGGCGGTGGCGAGGATGGAGGCGGAAAAAATCGTCGCTGCGCCCGCCGCGCCCCTCCGTCGCGGCCGCGGCGCTTACCCACAGGCTTCGGGGCAAGTCTGAGGAAAGCTTCGGGAATTCGTGTTCAACCCATTGATTAGAAAGAGCAATTTTTGCCCCTTCCGGTATCGTTCTGACCTGCCCGGGTGGCGTCGGACGCCCGGGGCGGGCCGCGGGCAACGGCCGGGACAGGAAGGGCGCGCCCCGTCCCGGCCCGTATCCGGTCAGTCGCGGTAATCCGCCTCCTTGCGGTCGAGGATCCGCTTCAGCGCATCGAAATGCCATTCGGCATTCGAGCGGTCGCCATAGCGCGGCGCGGTCTTGCGATAGGTGCTGATCGTGTGATCCACGACCTCCTTCGGCAGCATCTTCAGCGGCCGGTTGGTCCACATGGCGTAGAGCTGCACCTGCGCCACGCGCTCGGCGTAGTAGAGTCGGTCATAGGCCTCGGCGACGCTGCGCCCGACCGTGGCGATGCCATGATTGGCCATCATCAGCACCGTCTTGTTGCCCACCACGCCGGCGAGGCGCTCGCCCTCCGCCGGGTCGAAGGCCGGGCCGGTATAGATGTCGTCATAGGCAGTGTTCATGCTCGTCCCGAGCTCGGTCTGGCCGATCGGCAGGATCTGCGGATCCTCGAGCCGGGCGAGGGCGCTCGCATAGGGCATGTGCGTGTGGAAGACCGCGGCGGCATTCGGCAGCAGCCGGTGCATCGGCGCGTGGATGCAATAGGCGCTGCGCTCGACATGGCCCTCGCCGGCGAGCAGGCTGCCGTCATAGCCGACCTCCATGAAGCAGGAGGCGGTCACCTCCGACCAGTGCAGGCCGAAGGGGATCTGGTAGTAGCGGTCCTCGGCACCCGGCACGCGCAGGGTGAAGTGGTTGAAGATGCCCTCGTGGAAGCCGTGCATCACCGCCAGGCGGTGCGCGGCGGCAAGGTCGATGCGCGCCTGGCGCCGCTGGTCGGCGATGGCGAGGTCGGGGGCGGCATGGGTTTCGAGCGGCATGGCGGGACGTCCTTCCTGGTGGCCCGACCGATGCTAGTCCTGTCGGTCGTCTGACCAGAAGCCCCCAAAGCGCATCCCGATCGCCCGCACGTCGATGGCCGCTGCCGCTTCCTCAGCCCGGGAACAGCCGTTCCCGCGCCTCGGAGATGACCCGGAGCGCATCCGGGGTAAGGTCGTAGAGCGGCAGGTCCTCCGGCGCCGCCCAGGCCACGGCGGCGACGTCGTCCCCCGGCCGCGCCTCGCCGGCCGACCAGCGGCCGCAGTAATCGATGATGGTGTAGTGCCAGCGCACCGTGCCTGCCTCGTCGCGGCTGATGGAATCGAAGACGGCGGCGAGCTCGAGCGGCCCCACCTCGATGCCGGTCTCCTCCATCAGCTCCCGCCGCGCCGCCGCCTCGGCCCGCTCGCCGACATGCTGCGCGCCGCCGGGGAGCGACCAGCTGCCCTCGCGCGGCGGCTTGCCGCGGCGGACCAGAAGCACCTGCTCGGCGCCGCGCTCGCCGGTGAAGGCGACCACGCCGATGCCAACCCAGGGCCGGTCGGGATATTCCCGGCTCATCGCGCCGGCGAATCCGTGGGCGCGGCCGGCGCGGCGGCTGGGGTCGCCGGGGGTTTCAGCTCCTCGGGGCGCGGGGCGAAGACCTTCAGCTTCCAGACCCCCACCTGATAGACCCAAGGCTGCCAGCGGGCGGCGAGCCGCGCGCCCTCCTCGCCGCCCTCGGCGCGCAGCCGGATCCAGACATCGCCCTGGTCGAGATGCGGCAGCACCGTCACGGCGAGCCCGTCCGACAGCTCGAACCGGCTCTCGGCGACCGGCTCGCCCGGCGCCTCCGCCGCGGGCCTCACATCGAGGAAGGTGAGCATCTCGAAGGCGCGGGCGATCTCGTCCAGCACCGTTTCGTCGGCCGGCGTCCCGGCGGGCTGCTCGACCTGCAGCTTGGCCTCAGGCCCCTCGCCGCGGGCGACGACCAGCGCCGGCTCCCCGTCCCGGCGGATGGTGACGCGGCGCACCCGGTCCTGCGGCAGGTTGGCGATGTCGCGGTCGAGCCAGAGCTGCGGATCGGCATCCGCCGCCAGCCGCCCCTCCGCCAGCCAAGCCTGCGCCTCGCCCGGCCGGCGGACATAGATGCTTTCGGGGACGTTGCCCTGGGTACGGACGCGGCGCCGGCCGAGGATCAGCGCGGCGATCGGCTGGCCGGCATCATCGAGGATGCGGAGCAGCAGGGCCGTGCTGCCGGGCTTGTCCGGCTCCTCCACGCCGAGCCGGTCGTATTGCGCCGGGTCGCCGGTGCGCGGCTCGGCCAGGCGCAGCTCGGTCAGCCCAATCAGCATCTCCCGCAGCTTCTCCGGCCGCGCCGGGTAGTTGCCCTTCTGCGGCAGCACCCAGACATCGCCCTGGCGCGCCAGGGTGAGCGTCGCATCGGCCTTGCGGATCTCGATGCGGGTCGCGTGCTGCAACCGATCGGCGAGGCCAGGGAAGACGAGGCCGCCCTCGGCCATGTCCCGGCGCTCGGCCTGGCGCGGGGTCAGCAGCAGGGCGGCGCCGAGCGTGGCGGCGGCGCCGCCGCCCAGCAGGAGCAGGGTTCGACGCTTCATCCCGGCCTCCTCAGCTCCGCGCCGCCGCCCGGCGCCGCGCCCGCACCACGGCGAGGCCGATGGCGAAGAGCGTCAGCAGCGCCGGGACCAGCGCGATATTGACCAGGCGCAGCCAGGTCTCGAGCCCCTCGATGTCGCGGCGCAGCTCAAGCTGCACGGCACGGAGCTGCCGGCGCGTGGCGATGATCTCCTCCCGCGCCTGGTCGATCTCCTGCCGCTGCTCGGGCGTGATCACGCTCTGGCCGCGCTCGCCTCCCGTGCCGGAAGGAGTCCCCTGGCGCAACTCGCGCAGGCGCTGTTCGGTCGCCTCGAGCTTCTTCGTCAGCTGCTGCTCGGTCTGCCGGTACTCGGCATCGGCGTTGCGGCGGATGTCCTCGACCAGGGTGAAGGGCCGGAGGCTCTCGCCGCGGGAGCGGAGCGAGATCAGCGCGTCCGAGCCGGCGAGCGTGTCGACGAGGTTGCCGATCAGCGGCCCGTTGCCGCTGAAGGGCGTCGCCACCGGCTGGCCGAAGAAATCCTGCACCCGGACCCAGAAGCGGTCCTCCAGGATGTCGGTGTCGTTGACGACGACGATATTGGCGGGACCGGCACTGCGGGGAAGGAAGGCGGGGAGGTCCTTCGGCCGCTCCTGACCTTGCGGCGGAGCGGGCGGGCCGTCCGGGAAGGCCGAGGCGAGCTCGCCGCGCAGCCGGGCGGCGATGACGTGCCGCTCGCCGCCGCTGTGGAAATCGGCCAGCAGCCGCACCGGGTTCGGCTGCTGCCGCACCTTCTCCGCATCCACCACCTCGCTCTCAGGCGAGGAGGTCAGCAGCGGCGTGAACTCGATGGTCGCGCCCAGGCGCTTGCGCAGCTCGCCAGCCGAGGCGACGGTCACCTGGTCGAGCTGGGCGAGGGCGACGTCGTCGCGGTTCAGGCTGTCGCCCTGCAGGTTGTACCAGGCGAGGTAGTCCACCGCCTGCACCCGGTCGCCCGGCCCGGCGCGCACCCGCCAGGCGCCGCGCAGGTCGAGCACCACCTTGTCGGAGGGCGCCTCCACCCCCCAGGCATGGAGCAGCCGGTCGAGGGAGGAGACGGTGTCGGCCGGTGGCTGGCCGTTCGGGCCAGGCCGGCTCGCCTGGCTCTCGCTATGCGGATCGACCAGAAGGAAGAGCTTGCCGCCGCGCATGACGAACTGGTCGATGGCGTATTGCGTCGCCTCCGGCAGGTGCTGCGGATGCGCGACCAGCAGCACCTGGATGTCCGGCTCGATCACCTGTGCATCCAGCGGCACGTCCTTCACCGCGAAGAACTGCCGGAGCTGCGTCATCACCACCTGCGGCCGGCCGAGCTGCGGGTCGCGCAGCATCATCGCCCGCGGGTCGCCGTTCAGCGGCAGCGGCGTCATCACGCCGACCACAGGCCGCGCCGGGTTGGACAGGTCGTAGACCAGCCGCGTCAGGTCGTATTCCAGGAAGCGCTCGCGGTCCGGCTGCAGGAAGGGGATGGCCCGCTCGTCATCGACGAGGTTGCTGCCGGCGAGGCCGAAATAGACCTGCTCGCCGGACTGGTCGACCGGCACGCCCTGCAGGCCGAGCGCCATGGCGCGGTCCTCGAGCTCGGAGAAGGGCTCGGGGTCGTAGAGCTCGAGCCGGACCTTGCCGTTCGAGAGGGCGACGTATTCCTGCAGCATCTCCCGCACCCGGTCGGCATAGGCGCCGTAGAGCGGGATCGCCGCGCCGAGCCGGCGCGAATAGAAGAGCCGCAGGGTGACCGGGTCCTTCAACCCGGCGAGCACCTGCCGCGTGCCCTCCGACAGCGTGTAGAGATGCTGCTCCGTCAGGTCGAGGCGCGCCCGCGCCAGCAGCCGGTCGGCCAGCAGGTTGATGCCGACCGCGAGACCGGCGGCGGCGAGCAGCCCGAGGGCCGAGGACCAGAGCCGGCGCGCGCCGGAGGTCGCCGGGGCCGGGGCGGGGGCGGGCCGGCCGGCCTGCGAGGTGGAGGCGCTCATGCGTCAATCCGCCTTCCGGTGGTCGAGCACCACCGCGTTGACGAAGAGGAAGAAGCCGATGAATGAGGCGAAGTAGACGAGGTCCCGGGCGCCGACGACGCCGCGGGTGAAGCCGGTGAAGCGGTCGGAGATGGAGAGGCCGCGTGCGATGTCGGCCAGCACCGGCAGGCGCTGGGTCAGGAACTCGGTCACCACCGGGCTGCCGGCGGCGGCGAAGACGAAGCAGAGGGCGACCGCGAGGACGAAGGCGACGACCTGGTTCTTGGTCAGCGCCGAGACCGCCGCGCCGAGGGCGAGATAGGCTCCGGCGACCAGCAGGCAGCCGAGATAGCCGGCGAGGATGACTCCGTTGTCCGGGTCGCCGAGCACATTGACGGTGATCCAGATCGGGACGGTGAGGGCGAGCGCGATGGCGCAGAACACCCAGGCGGCGAGGAACTTCCCGAGCACCGCCTGCCACTGCGCCAGCGGCAGGGTGAGCAGCAGCTCGATGGTGCCGAGCCGACGCTCCTCGGCCCAGAGCCGCATGGTCAGCGCCGGCACGAGGAACAGGAACAGCCAGGGGACGAAGGTGAAGAAGGGCTGCAGGTCCGCCTGGCCGCGATCGAAGAAATTGCCCATCGTGAAGGTGAGGGCGCCGGCCATCACCAGGAAGATGACGATGAAGACATAGGCGACGGGGGTCGCGAAATAGCCGGCCAGCTCGCGCCGCGCGACGGTCAGCGTGCTGCGCATCAGGCGGCCTCCCGCCGCGGCGCGGCCGCGCCGAGGGTGAGGCTGCGGAACACCTCCTCCAGGCTCTGCCCCTCCCGCTCGAGCACCGAGGGCGGCGCATCCACCACCACCCGCCCGGCGGCGATGATGATGGCGCGGCTGCAGACGGCACCCACCTCCTCGAGGATATGCGTCGAGATGACGATCGCCTTCTCGGGGGCCATGCGGCGGATCAGCTCGCGCACCTCGTGCTTCTGGTTGGGGTCGAGCCCGTCCGTCGGCTCGTCCAGTACCAGCACCGGCGGGTCGTGCAGCAGCGCCTGGGCCAGGCCGACGCGGCGCTTGAAACCCTTGGACAGGGTCTCGATCGGCTGCAGCCTCACGCCTTCGATCTGGGTGAGGTGCATGGCATGCGCCACCCGCTCGCGCAGCGCGCCGCCGCGGAAGCCGCGGATGCGGCCGGCGAAGCCGAGGAAGCCCTCGACCGTCATTTCGGGATAGGTCGGCGCCCCTTCCGGCAGGAAGCCGAGATGCCGCTTGGCGAGGACAGGCTGCGCCACGACATCGGCGCCGCAGATCCGCGCCGTGCCGGCGCTCGGCGGCATGAAGCCGGCCAGCATGCGCATCGTCGTCGACTTGCCGGCGCCGTTCGGCCCGAGGAAGCCCAGCACCTCGCCGCGATCCACCGTGAAGGAAACGTCGTCGACGGCGGTGAAGCCCCCGAAGCGCTTGGTCAGGCGCTCGATTTCGATCAGCGCGGCCAAATCCGGTCCCCCCGTTCCGCCTGGATCCCTGGCGCGCCGGCCCCGGCCGCCGGTCGGCCGATGTACCCTGCTGGCAAAGCTTGGCAAGGGGAGCGGCAGCCGCCGGTTGCAACCGAGTGTGACGCGGCCCCGCCGGCCGGCCTCAGCCGGCGCCGAGCGTCGCCATCGCCTCCGCCCGGCCGAACAGGCGCAGCAGCAGCCGCGCCGCTTGGCCGCGCGGCCCCTGCAGCAGCGGGTCCTTCTCCAGCAGCAGGGCGGCGTCGCGGTTGGCCATGATGATCAGCCCCTCCTGCGCCTCGGCCTCCGTGAGGCCGAGGCGGAAGACCGGCGCGCCGGATTGCCGCGTGCCCAGCGCCTCGCCGCCGCCGCGCAGGCGGAAATCCGCATCGGCGATGGCGAAGCCGTCCTCCGTGTCGCGCAGGGTCAGCAGCCGCTCGCGCGAGGCGAGGCCGAGCGCCTCGTCATAGAGCAGCATGCAGTAGCTGGCGGCGGCGCCGCGCCCGACCCGTCCGCGCAGCTGGTGCAGCTGGGCGAGGCCGAAGCGGTCGGCATGCTCGACCACCATCACCGTCGCCTCCGGCACGTCGACGCCGACCTCGATGACGGTGGTCGCCACCAGCAGCCGCGTCTCGCCGGCGGCGAAGGCGCGCAGCGCCTGCTCGCGCAGCGCCGGGTCCAGCCGGCCATGCGCCAGCCCGACCTGGCCGGGGAAGCGGGCGGAGAGCTCGGCGAAGCGGGTCTCGGCGGCGGCGATGTCGATCGCGTCGCTCTCGGCGACATGCGGGCAGACCCAGTAGACGCGGGCGCCGCGCTCGATGGCGCGGGCGATGCCCGCCGCCACCTGGTCGAGCTGCCGCAGCCCGTGCAGCGTGGTGGTGATGGGCTGCCGCCCGGCCGGCTTGCCCGACAGCCGGCTGACCGCCATCTCGCCCCATTGCGTCAGCAGCAGGGTGCGCGGGATCGGCGTCGCGGTCATCACCAGCATGTCCGCCGCCTCGCCCTTCTCGGCCAGCATCAGCCGCTGCGCGACGCCGAAGCGGTGCTGCTCGTCCACCACGGCGAGGCCGAGGTCGCGGAACTGCACGCCCTCCTGGAACAGCGCATGGGTGCCGACCACGATCTGCACCGCGCCGCTGGCCAGGCCCCCCAGCACGCGCCGGCGCTGCGCCCCCTTCACGCTGCCGGCCAGCAGCTCGATCCGCACCCCGGCAGCGGTGCAGAGCCGGTCGAGGGTACGGAGATGCTGGCGCGCCAGCAGCTCGGTCGGCGCCATCAGCGCCGCCTGGGCGCCGGATTCGACCGCGCGCAGCATCGCCAGGGCCGCGACCAGCGTCTTGCCGGCGCCGACATCGCCCTGCAGCAGCCGCAGCATGCGGTGCGGCGCGGCGAGATCGGCATCGATCTCGGCCAGGGCATGCGCCTGGGAGGGAGTGAGGGGATGGCCGAAGGCGGCAAGCGCCCGGGCCCGCAGCGCGCCGTCGCCCTCCAGCGCCCGCCCGGCGCGGTGCCGCACCCGCCGGCGCACCAGGGCGAGGGCGATCTGGCCGGCCAGCGCCTCGTCATAGGCGAGGCGGGTGCGCACCGGCGGCGGCGGCACCCGCTCCGGCTGCTGCACCTGGCGCAGCGCCGCGGCGAAGCCGGGCCAGCCCTCGCGCCGCAGCAGGGCGGCGTCCTGCCATTCCGGCAATTCCGGCAGCCGCTCCAGCGCCGCCGCCATCGCCTTCGCCACCTGCCACGGCCGCAGACCTTTCACTAGCGACCAGACTGGCTCCAGTTCCAACAGCCCCTCCGGGCCAGTGGCCGAGCGAGGGTTGATCATCGACCAATTTTTACCCTCAGGCTTTACTTTTCCTGCAAAAACCCGAATAGCTCCTGAAGGTAAATTCCGCATAATCTGATCAAATGGACGACCAATATAACGTATTGTTACTATCTCACCAGCGGATTTAGTTTTTACTTCGATGTACGGCTTATCTTGTTTGGACCGCGCGGCGCGCAGCGAGACGACCAACGCCGGCAGGATCACCTCCGTCTCGATCGGCGCCTCGACCGGGCTGTCGATGCGCAGCCGCTCAGCATAGCGCTCGGGCAGGTGGAAGAGCAGGTCGAGGATGCGATCGCCGCCCACGGCCTCCTTCAGCCGGCGGGCGATCGCCGGCCCGATGCCGGGCAGGGCGGCGAGCGCCGCGAGGAGCGGCAGCAAGGGATCGGCCGGATCGGGCGCCGCGCTCATGCGCAACTTCTCCCGGTCCTGGCGCGTCGGGCTGACAGGATTCCCATCGCCCCCTATATGCCAGCGGCCCAGCCGCGTGACGACATGCCGACCGAAACCATCTTCCTCGATCCCCGCCGACGCCGCCTGCTGTTCCGCGCCCATCATCGCGGCACCAAGGAGGCCGATCTGATGATCGGCCGCTTCGTGGCGACGCATATCGCCGGCTTCTCGGAGGCGGAGCTCGATGCGCTGGAGGCGGTGCTGGAATACCCGGATGTGGACCTCGCCGACTGGCTCTCCGGCCGACGGCCGGTCCCGCCGGAATGCCGCAGCCCGATGCTGGACCGGATGGCAGTGGAATGCGCCGGCAGCGGCGCTGGCCTGCCCGCGGATCTCCGCCCGCGATGAGCGAGGGGCCGCAGGGGGGACAGCCAGAGGGGCGGCCAGAGGGGCGGCCAGAGGGACGCAGCGGCCACGGGCTCACCGTGCACGGGGCGCCGGAGGGATTCGACGCGCTGCTTCTGGCGCGGCGGCGCGCCGAGACGGTGGGGGCGGTGCTGCATGTCTGCCGCGACGACGCCCGCACCTCCCGGCTGGTCGAGGCGCTTGGCTTCTTCGCCCCCGAGGTCGAGGTGCTGCGCTTCCCGGCCTGGGACTGCCTGCCCTATGACCGGGTCTCCCCCAATCCCGAGATCGTCGCCGAGCGCGTCGCCACCCTGACCCGGCTGCTGGAGCCCGGCGACCGGCCGCGCATCCTGGTGACCACGGTGAATGCGCTGGTGCAGCGGGTGCCGCCGCGCGAGGTCTTCCAGGGCGCCACGCTGCAGTTGAAGAAGGGTGGGCGGATCGCGCCGGAAAAGCTTACCGCCTTCCTCGAGGCCAATGGCTACGGCCGCACCGGCACGGTGATGGAGCCGGGCGAATACGCGGTCCGCGGTGGCATCATCGACCTCTTCCCGGCCGGCGAGGCCGATCCGGTGCGGCTCGACCTGTTCGGCGACGAGATCGAGAGCCTCCGGCATTTCGACACCGGTACCCAGCGCAGCGGCCGGGACGTGCCGGCGCTCTGGCTGCGGCCGGTGGGCGAGGTCTTCCTCGACGAGGCCTCGATCGGCCGCTTCCGCACCGCCTGGCGCGAGCTCTTCGGCAATGCCGCGGCCGAGGACCCGCTCTATGTCTCGGTCAGCGCCGGGCGGCGGCATCCCGGCATGGAGCACTGGGCCGGGCTGTTCCACGACCGGATGGAGACGCTGCTCGACTACCTGCAGGCCGCGGGCGCGCCGGCCTCGGTCAGCCTCGACCACCAGGCCGAGGATGTCCTCACGGCGCGGCTCGAGATGATCGAGGACCACTACCAGGCCCGGCGGCAGCCGGTGCGGAGCGCCGAGAGCGAGGTACCCTACCGGCCGGCGCCGCCCGACAGCCTCTATCTCAGCCGGGCCGGCTGGGACCGCATGCTCGCCACCGGGCCGTTGCTCCGCTTCTCGCCCTTCGCCCGGCCGGACGGGGCCGAGGGGGTGGAGGCGGGCGGCCGGCCGGGGCGGCTCTTCACCGAGGTGCGGGCCGCCGGCCAGAACGTCTTCACCGCCTATGCCGAGCATGCCCGGGCGATGCTGGAGCAGGGGCGGCGGCCGGTGGTCGCCGCCTGGACCCGCGGCTCGCGCGACCGGCTCGGCAACCTGCTGCGCGAGAACCGGGTGGCAGCGCAGGCGGTCGAGGATTTCGCCGCGCTCGGCCGGCTGCCGCAGGGCGTGGCCGGCCTCGCCGTGCTGGGGCTGGAGCGCGGCTTCCTCTGCCCGGCCAGCGCCACCGGGACCGGCTTCGGCCTCTCGGTCGTCGGCGAGCAGGACCTACTCGGCGAGCGCATCGCCCGGCCGCCGCGGCGGCGCCGGCGGGCCGACCAGTTCATCGCCGATGCGACGGGGATCGAGCAGGGCGACCTCGTGGTGCATCAGGACCACGGCATCGGCCGCTATGACGGGCTGGAGACGCTGCAGGTCAGCGGCGCGCCGCATGACTGCCTGCGGCTGCTCTATGACGGCGGCGACAAGCTCTTCCTGCCGGTCGAGAACATCGAGGTGCTGTCGCGCTTCGGCTCGGAGACGCAGGGGGTCGCGCTCGACAAGCTCGGCGGGTCGAGCTGGCAGTCGCGCAAGGCGCGGGCCAAGCAGCGCATCCAGGACATGGCCGGGCAGCTCATCCGCATCGCCGCCGAGCGGGCGACGCGGGAGGGCACGCTGGCGATCCCGCCAGAGGGCGTGTGGGACGAGTTCTGCAGCCGCTTCCCCTTCGCCGAGACCGAGGACCAGCAGCGCGCCATCGCCGATGTGCTGGAGGATCTCGCCTCCGGCCGGCCGATGGACCGCCTGGTCTGCGGCGATGTCGGCTTCGGCAAGACCGAGGTGGCGTTGCGCGCCGCCTTCGTCGTCGCCATGTCGGGCGCCCAGGTCGCGGTGGTGGTGCCGACAACCCTGCTGGCGCGCCAGCACGCCCGCACCTTCGCCGCCCGCTTCGCCGGCTTCCCCGTCACCATCGCCCAGCTCTCCCGCATGGTGACGGCGAAGGAGGCTGCCCGGGTGCGGGAGGGGCTGAAGGATGGCACGGTCAACATCGTCATCGGCACCCATGCCCTGCTGGCGAAGAGCGTCGAGTTCGCCGATCTTGGCATGGTCGTCGTCGATGAGGAGCAGCATTTCGGCGTCGCCCACAAGGAGCGTCTGAAGGCGCTGAAGACCGACGTCCATGTGCTGACCCTGACCGCGACGCCGATTCCCCGCACCCTGCAACTCGCCCTGACCGGGGTGCGGGAGATGAGCCTGATCGCCACCCCGCCGGTGGACCGGCTGGCGGTGCGGACCTTCATCATGCCCTGGGACGGGGTGGTGCTGCGCGAGGCGATCCAGCGCGAGCGCTTCCGGGGCGGGCAGATCTTCTGCGTCGTGCCCAGGCTCGAGGACATGGAGAAGGTCTCGGCCCGGCTGCGCGAGATCGTGCCGGATGCCAGGGTGGTGGAGGCGCATGGGCAGATGCCGCCGACCCATCTCGAGAAGGTCATGACCGAGTTCGGCGACGGCAAGCACGACATCCTGCTCGCCACCAACATCGTCGAGAGCGGGCTCGACATGCCGGCGGTCAACACGCTGATCATCCACCGCGCCGACATGTTCGGCCTGGCGCAGCTCTACCAGCTCCGCGGCCGGGTCGGGCGGGGCAAGCAGCGCGGCTATGCCTATCTCACCTGGCCGGCGACGCACCGCCTCTCGGCGGCGGCGCAGAAGCGGCTGGAGGTGATGCAGACGCTGGACAATCTCGGCGCCGGCTTCACCCTGGCCTCGCACGACCTCGACATCCGCGGCGCCGGCAACCTGCTGGGGGACGAGCAGTCCGGCCATATCCGGGAGGTCGGCATCGAGCTCTACCAGCAGATGCTGGAGGAGGCGGTGGCGGAGCTGAAATCGGGCCAGGGGCGGCGGAAGTCCGAGCTGGACTATGCCGGGGCCTGGACGCCGAACATCAATCTCGGCCTGCCGGTGCTGATCCCGGAGGATTACGTCCGCGATCTGCCGGTGCGCCTCGGCCTCTATCGCCGCATCGGCTCGCTGGCGACGGAGGCGGAGATCGAGGCCATGGCGGCCGAGCTCGCGGACCGCTTCGGGCCGCTGCCGCCGGAGGTGGAGAACCTGCTGCAGGTGGTGGCGATCAAGGCGCTCTGCCGCGAGGCGGGGGTGGAAAAGGTGGATGCCGGGCCGAAGGGCGTGGTGCTCGGCTTCTTCCGCAACCAGTTCCGCAATCCCGGCGGGCTGGTGAGCTGGGTCTCGGCCCAGAAGGGGCTGGTGAAGCTGCGCCCGGACCACAAGCTGGCCCTGCTGCGGGAGATGGAGCTGCCGCAGCGGGTGCGAGTGGCCAAGGACTTGCTGGTGGCGCTCGCCAAGGTGGCGGGGCAGGCGAAGGCGGCCTGATGCCACTGGCCCTCAGAGCATCTTTACCCGTTTGAGTGGAAACACTCAAACGGGTAAAGATGCTCTGAAAGCAACGGCCTGGACCATGATCCGCGAACCTGTGTGAGCGGATCATGGTCCAGGCGCTGGGCGTAAACCTCCGGTTTGCCTGGCTTTGCGATACAAGTCGCGGGCCTCGGACCGGTTAAGCGACCGGTCCGCCTCAGCCCTCGACCAGCGCCACGTCGAGCAGGCGTTCCAGCACCTCCGGCTCCTGCGCCCCGGCGATGGCGTGGCGCCCGGCCACGACGAAGCAGGGCACGCCGTTGATGCCGAGGCGGTGCGCCCGCAGGTTGTCCGAATGCACCGCCTCGACCTCCGCCGCCGTTGCCAGGAAGCGCCTCGCCGCCGGGGTGTCGAGGCCGAGGCGGCCGGCGATGCCGGCCAGCACGGCCGCATCGCCGATATCGGCGCCCTCGGTGAAATAGGCCTCGAACAGGATATCGACCATCGCATCCGCCATGCCGAAGCGGCCGGACCAGCGGACCAGGCGATGCGCGTCCAGCGAGTGCGGCACGCGGCGGATCCGGTCGAAGCGGAATTCCAGCCCCTCGGCCCGGCCGAGCTCGGCGATCGTGCCGTGCAGCCGCCGCGCGCGCTCCTCGCCGCCGAACTTCCGCACCAGGTATTCCTGCCGCGGCACCCCCTGCGGCGCGAGGTCCGGGTTGAGCAGGAAGGGGCGCCAGACCAGCTCGGCCGCCACGTCCGGCCGGCTGCGGAGCATGCGCTGCAACCGCCGGATGCCGAGGCAGCACCAGGGGCAGACCAGATCGAAGACCACCTCGATCGGCAGGCGGGTACGGGGCGGGGCCAGGATGTTCACGACGCCATCCTAGAACAAGGCGCGGACGGGCGGGAACGCCCGCTGCCGGGGCCGCGCATCGCCTTCCGGCGAGGAGGCCGGCAGATCGGGTGCTGCCGCTGCCGGCGCAGCCCAGGATCGGGCTGTCAGGGCGCGGTAACGACCTGGCTGCCGCCGGCCTTCTGCGCCTCGGCCAGCGCCGCGCAGGCCCGCTCGATCAGGGCTTCGGCCGAGCTGCCGGGGCCGCGGCCCATGGCCAGGCCAAGGCTGAAGCAGAGCGGCAGCGGCCCCTCAGGGGATTCCATCGGCGTCGCCTCGAGCAGCTGCCGCAGCCGCTCGGCAGTGCTGCGGGCATGGGAGCTCAGCGCCTCGGCGATGCAGATGCAGAAGCCGTCTGGAAGCCGGCCAACCAGGTCATGCGCCCGCAACCCGCTCCGCAGCCGGTCGGCGACGCCGAGGAGCGCCGCCTCCGACATGTGCCGGCCGCGTTGCGCGGCGAGGGCGCCGAGACCGTCGATGCCGATCGCAAGCAGCGCGACGCCAGGTCCCTGTGGCTCGGATAGGTCGAGCGCAGCCTCCACGAAGCGGCGCATCGCCGGCATCGTCACCGTGCCGGTCAATGCATCCCCCTGATCGCGCCGGTTCCGATCGATCATCATGTTGCTGGTCCATCCATTCGTCCCGACATCATCCCGACTGCGATTGCCGGATGATTAAGATCGTCTCTCTGTCGCAACTGCCTGGTCGGTCGGGCAGGTCCGATCAGGGGCTCGACTCCGATGCAGGCGGGTGGACGGCAGCGTGCGGGGCCCCTGCAAGGCAGGCGCGGAGCGATCCAGCTTATTGGTGCGAATAAAAAATGAAAACCGTGTCGCTTGCCGCAAAGTCGGCCGGGGAGGGGGCTGTCAGGGCGAAAAATGTCCCCTTGCCCAACAGCTTACAGGCGAATAGCCAGGGGCACGGCGCACCTTGGCGACGCCCAAGCCGCGCCTGAGCCCGCTGCCGGACCAAGCTTTGGCAGCGCCGAACGCCGCACCGGCTGGGCTTATTGCCTTGCAACAGCCGAACGCCCGTGATCCCTAGGGCACCGCCACGCGACAGGGGGACCCATGTCAAGCACCACCACCGCCAAGCCCGCCGCCAAGGCGACCACCACGACGACGCTGAAGCAGATGGCCGTCGGCCTCGCCGAGAGCAACGACCTGCCGAAGAAGACGGTCGAGGCCGTGCTGAACGGTCTCGTCTCCGAGGTGATGAAGCGCCTGCAGGCCGGCGAGAAGGTCCGCCTCACCGGCCTCGGCATTCTGCAGGTCAAGAAGCGCGCGGCGCGCACCGGGCGCAACCCGGCAACGGGCGCCGAGATCCAGATCGCCGAGAGCAAGAAGCTGGCCTTCACGGCCGCGAAGGAAGCCAAGGAAGCGATCTGACCACCGGCCCGTTCGAGCCTCGCCGGCGCGGCCGGCCGTATCGATCGGGATGGGATGGCGGTGTGACGCGGAGGGCTGGACCGAGCCTTTTCGCGTCGCGCCGGTCCTACGGTTCGAGGGGCCGTCCGTGACCGGCCGGGCGAGGGTGCGCTCTTTCCTCATCTTGGATGATGCCAGGGTGAAGCTTGGCGCTTCGGACCGCCGGGAGCCGGTATCGCTCAGCGAACTTGCTCACCTAATAGTGCGGTAGGTCGGCGAGGCGCCTCGGAACGCCCGCCGAATGCCACCGTTGTGCGTCGCAGCAGCCGCGCCGACCGGCGCTCTGCTTTGGACGTTTCCTCCCTCAACTCCGCGGCGCCCGTTCGGCGCCGCTTTTTTTTGCCCGGGCGATAGGCCCGGCCTCGATCGGGCTGCCGGGGCGCCCGGATGGGCCGCGCATCGCCGGCCAGACCGCACCGCGCGCACAGCTGCACCGGGCGAACGCGGCATCGGCGACACAAGGCGTGTCTTCCGAGCCGCCCCGTAATTGCAAATCAGTCTCAATTGCGATAAGCGGCGGACCCGCTCTCAAGTAGATCTCCGGAGCTTACGATGCCCCAGTGGGTCCGCCCCCACGCCCAGCCGTTCGGGGTACTGCGAGGCGCGATCGCTCTGTCCGGCCTCGTCCTCTGTGGGCCCAGCCTCGCTCAGACCAGCGGCGGAACCGGTGCCGCGCCTCAGGGCGTCGCCGCCTCGGATGTCCGCCTGCCGGAGCTGAACGTCACCGGCGAGGCCGAGACGGGCCGCGGCCCGGTCTCGGGCTACGTGGCCCGCCTCAGTACCGCCGGCACCAAGACCGACACGCCGCTGCTGGAGACGCCGCAATCCCTCTCGGTCATCACCCGCGACCAGATGGACCAGCAGAACGTCCAGACCCTGAACGGGGCGGTGCGCTACACGCCGGGCGTGACGCCGGAGACGCGCGGCGGCATCGCCACCCGCTACGACCAGCTGAAGGTGCGCGGCTTCGATGCCGACACCTACTGGAATGGCATGAAGCTGCCCGGCAACGGTTGGTACGGCATACCGCAACTCGATCCCTTCCTCATGGAGCGCATCGAGGTCCTGCGCGGCCCCGTCTCCGTGCTCTACGGGCAGGCCGCGGCGGGCGGCTTGCTCAACCAGGAGAGCAAGCGGCCGACGCTCGAGCCGCTGCGCCAGATCGGCCTCCAATTCGGCAATTTCGAGCATGCCCGGGGCACCTTCGACTTTTCCGGGCCGCTCGATGCCGATCGCGTATGCGTCAGCCCACGCTGGTGGGTTGACGGCTTGGCCTGAAGTTCCAGGGTAGCAGCTCGTCGATACGGGTGATGGGGTGGCCATTTGCGAGGCGGTCGAGCACGGCTGCGATGTAGGCTTCCGG
>NZ_JABFHG010000047.1 GCF_013112485.1 Roseicella sp. DB1501 | reverse complement strand
CTAGAGCGCGTCTGCCTTAATTCGGTTCATAGCCTGCGGCGGCGAAGTAGTTGGCGCATTCGGTTGGCGTGAAGGCGCTGAGGAGTGACGCGAGGGCGTCCCAGAGGGCGTCGATGGTGCGCTCGGCCCTGGCGCGCAGGAGCGTCTTGAGCTTGGCGAAGGCGTTCTCGATGGGGTTGAGGTCTGGGCTGTAGGGCGGGAGGAACAGTAGTTCTGCTCCGGCCTGTTCGATGATCTCGCGGATGCCGGCTGCCTTGTGGGCTGGCAGGTTGTCCATGATCACGACCTCACCCGGGATCAGGGTGGGCGCCAGGACCTGCTCCACATAGGCCCGGAATACCGTGCCGTTCATGGCACCGTCGTAGACGAAGGGCGCTGTCATGCCGGTGAAGCGCAGCGCGCCGGTGAAGGTCGTGGTTTTCCAATGTCCATGCGGCACGCCGGCGCGGCAGCGTTCGCCGCGGAGCGCCCGACCTCGCAGGCGGGCCATCTTGGTGGACAGGCCGGTCTCGTCGATGAAGACCAGTCGTTGCGGATCGAGGTCGGGCTGGCCCTCGAACCAGTCCCGACGTCGCTTCAGGATGTCCGGGCGTTCCTGCTCCAGTGCATGTGCGGACTTTTTTTAAACGTCCAGCTGCGTCCGCTCAGCCAGGCGCTCAGCGCGCTGCGGCCGATCTCCAGGCTTCGTTCCGCCCGCAGCTTGGCGGCCATCTCGTTGAGCGTGATGTCCTTGACCTCCTTGATCATGGCCACAATGAAGGCCTCGTGCGGGTCGAGGCGCGAGCCACGCGGCTTGCCCTGACGCCGGGCCGCACGTTCGCCATCCTGACGCGCGCGCCGGATCCACACGATCGCCGTCGATACGCCAACCCCGAAGCGCGCCGCCGACGCACGGGCTGACGCGCCCGAGCCGGCAACATCGATAACCCTGGCCCGAAGATCGTCCGAGTATGCCCGCGCCATCACCGCCTCCCTCCAATGGAGACGGTGAACCACACTCAG
>NZ_JABFHG010000046.1 GCF_013112485.1 Roseicella sp. DB1501 | reverse complement strand
TGGCCTGCCCCCGTAGAAGTGGTCCGCCGGTGATGTAGCCTGGCGACTGCGGGGGGAGGTTCGGGGATGGCGAGGAAGAAGGCCCACACGCCCGAGGAGATTGTGGCGAAGCTGCGCCAGGTTGAGGTTCTGGTGGCGCAGGGGAAGTCGGTGGCGGAGGCGGTCCGGACGATTGGGGTTACGGAGCCGACCTACTACAGGTGGCGGACTGAGTTTGGCGGGCTGAAGCTGGACCAGGTCAAGCGGCTGAAAGAGTTGGAGCGGGAGAACGCGCGGCTGAGGAAGGCGGTGTCGGATCTGACGCTCGAGAAGGTCATTTTAAAGGAAGCCGCCTCGGGAAAGTGGTGAGCCCCACCCGTCGGCGGGCCTGCGTCGAACATGTGGTACGCGAGCTCGGCGTGTCGGAGCGCAAGGCCTGCGCGGTGCTGGGGCAGCACAGATCGACGCAGCGGAAGGCGCCGCGGGCGGCGGCGGACGAAGCGGCGCTGACGGCGGACATCATGGAACTGGCGAAGCGCTACGGCCGGTACGGATACCGGCGGATCACCGCGCTGCTGCGGGATGCGGGCTGGGCTGTGAACCGCAAGCGGGTCGAGCGGATCTGGCGTCGGGAAGGGCTGAAGGTGCCGCAGCGCCAGCCCAAGAGGGGCAGGCTGTGGCTGAACGACGGCTCCTGCATTCGGCTGCGGCCGGAGCGACCGAACCATGTCTGGGCCTATGACTTCGTCGAGGACCGGACACGTGATGGACGGAAGTTCCGCATGCTGTGCGTGGTCGACGAGTTCACGCGCGAGGCTCTGGCGATCCGGGTGGCGCGGAAGCTCGGCTCAGCGGACGTGATCGACGTCCTGGCCGATCTGTTCATTGCCCGCGGCGCACCGGGTCACATGCGCTCGGACCAGGGACCGGAGTTCATCGCCGAAGCAGTGAAGGGCTGGATAACCGGCGTCGGGGCGAAGACGGCGTTTATCGAAAAGGCCAGCCCGTGGGAGAACGGCTATGTGGAGTCCTTCAACGGCAAGCTGCGCGACGAGCTGCTGAACATGGAGGAATTCAGCACGCTGCGCGAAGCACAGATCCTGATCGAGCAATGGCGCCGTCACTACAACGAGGAGCGCCCGCACTCCTCCCTGGGCTACAGGCCGCCCGCGCCGGAAGTACTGAGGGCAGACCACGTGCCCAGGCCCAGCGGCTCCGGCTCAGGCGGCGCCGCGCAGATCGCCGGACGGGTTATCCACTAAAATCTAACCCGGATCACTCGATGGGGGCTGGTCA
>NZ_JABFHG010000045.1 GCF_013112485.1 Roseicella sp. DB1501 | reverse complement strand
CACTACCTGGGCACTTCAAGTCAGGCCTTGCCACCTCCATCTGGTCGCTGACGGACGTTGTGAGAGGTGGAGATGGCAGGATTGGGCGGCGTCGGCGGCGATCTCGATCGCTGGCTGGAGCCGTTTCTCGCGGCGCTCGGGCACAAGAAGCGGCGGCTCTGGGCACCGCTGTACCTGCGCGGCCTGCTGGGCCCGAGTGAGCGCAAGAGCCTGCAGCCGATGGCGACGAGCCTGGGGCTGTCGGGCCATGACCAGTTGCAGCACTTCATCGCCAGCCCGGCCTGGGACGACGCGCCGCTATGGCGGGTGCTGGCCGAGCAGGCCGACCGGCTGGTGGGCGGGCCGGAGGCGGTGCTGGTGATCGACGACACGGCGCTGCCGAAGAAGGGCACGCTTTCGGTGGGCGTGGCGCGGCAGTACTGCGGCCAGCTCGGCAAGCGGGCGAACTGTCAGGCGCTGGTCTCGCTGACGCTGGCTGGGCGGGAGGTGCCCGTCCCTGTTGGGCTGCGGCTGTTCCTGCCCGAGGAGTGGAGCCGCGATCCGGAGCGCTGCGCAGCCGCCGGCGTGCCGAAGGACGAGGTGATGGCCCGAGCCAAGGGCGCGATCGCGCTGGCCGAGTTGGACCGGCTCATCGCTGCCGGCGTGCGGTTCAGCGTCGTGCTGGCCGATGCCGGCTACGGCGCGAGTGCGGCTTTCCGCCACGGGCTGAGCGAGCGTGGCCTGACCTGGGCGGTGGGCATCCCGCGCAACCAGAAGGTCTATGGCGCCGACGTCCAACTGGTCCCGCCCACCGGCCGCAAGCGGCGCCCAGCACCCGACCAAGAGCCCCGAGAGGCCGGGGCGGTGCTGGCGGACCTGCCCTGGCGCCGGGTGACCTGGCGGCACGGCACCAAGGGCCCACTGGCCGCGCGGTTTGCGGCAACCCGCATCCGGGTCGGTGACGGCAAGACCTGGGCGAACAACCGCCACCTGCCGGGCGACGAGGTCTGGCTGGTGGGCGAGTGGCGCTCGAGTGGCGAGCGCAAATACTACCTATCAAACCTGCCGCCGCGGACCTCGCTGCGGGCGCTTGCCGCCGCGATCAAGGCGCGCTGGGTTTGCGAGCAAGGGCATCAGCAGCTCAAGCAGGAACTCGGTCTCGGCCACTTCGAGGGTCGGTCCTGGACCGGCCTGCACCGGCACGCGCTGATGACCTGCATGGCCTTTGCCTGGCTGCAGCACCGTCGCCTTGCTGGGCAACGCCCGGCGAGGTCGGGGAAAAATGCGGGCCTGTATTCCGGGACCGCCACCATCGCCGAGCCTGCCGGCCGTGCGCCGCGCCATTATGGCGCGGCTGCTCGCTGAGCTTGTCCCACCGATCTGCTGTCCGCATTGCCGACGCCGGTTCCGACCGCCACCAGATCGAATACTGCCCAGGTAGTG
>NZ_JABFHG010000044.1 GCF_013112485.1 Roseicella sp. DB1501 | reverse complement strand
TCACGAGCCGCTCCGTGGTGCTGGCGCGGCATTGGGCTGGTTGACCTCGAGGGTGTTCCAGGTGGCGGCGGCGGGGGGTGGTCCCTCGGCTGGGTTCCAGTGGCCGCTCCGCTTCAGCGCCTCGGCGACCTCGGGGGGCATGTAGGTTTCGTCGTGCCGCGCCAGCACCTCGGAGGCGCGGAACACGCCGTCCGGGCCGAGCTTGCCGAGGGTGACCACGCCCTGGCCCTCGCGGAACAGGTCGGGCAGCACCCCGGCATAGGCGACGGCGACCGCGTGCGGCCCGTCGGTCACCGTGAAGCGGATGTCGGGCTGGCCGTCCGGGCCGGTCTGCCGGCTCACGCTGCCGGCCTCGACCAGGCCGCCGAGGCGGAAGGCGCGGCCGGGGGGCGGCGCCTGGCGGGCGATGTCGGAGGGCGAGCGGAAGAAGACCAGGTTGTCCTGGACGGCGGCGAGGGTGAGGGCGGTGGCGCTGCCGAGGCCGAGGCCGCAGAGCAGCAGCAGCCAGAGCCGCCGGTGCTTCTTCGTCATGCTGTCCGCCCTTCCTGGCGCACGTCCTGGCGCCGTCCCGGCCGCGGGTCCAGCGCCTGCAGCCGCCGCCGGGCGGCGCCGAGGCGCAGCGCCGCGGCGATCCCGAGCGCCAGGAAGCCGCCGAGGACGAGGCCGTAGCTCGCCGTCACGTGCGCCCAGTGCAGCGTCATGCCGATCGCTCCTGCTCGGCCCGCCGCGCGGCCGCCAGCTGCAGCGCCCGGATGCGCCGCTCCATCACCGCCGCCCGCAGCCGCGCCAGCACCAGCGCCGCGAAGGCGAGGCTGAAGCCGAGGGCGCAGACCAGCAGCGGGTGGAGGATATCGACATGCAGGGAGGGCGCATTGATCCTGGTCAGGCTGGCCGGCTGGTGCAGGGTGTTCCACCACTCGACCGAGAACTTCACGACCGGCAGGTTCACCGCGCCGACCAGGGCGAGGATCGCCCCCATGCGCGCCCCGCGCTCGGCATCGTCGAAGGCGCGCACCAGCGCGGCATGGCCGAGCCAGAGGAAGAACAGCACCAGCACGCTGGTCAGCCGGGCATCCCAGACCCACCAGGTGCCCCACATCGGCTTGCCCCAGAGGCTGCCGGTGGCGAGGCAGAGCGCGGTGACGGCGGCGCCGACCGGCGAGAGCTCGCGGCAGGCGAGGTCGGCCAGCGGGTGGCGCCAGACCAGGGCGACGGCCGAGGCGAGGGCGAGGCCGGCATAGCCGCCCATGGCCAGCCAGGCCATCGGCACGTGGACGTAGAGGATGCGCACCGTCTCGCCCTGCTGCCAGTCGGGCGGCGAGAGCAGCAGCGCCCAGGGCAGCCCAACCGCCAGCACCAGCAGCGCCGCCCCCGTCAGCCAGGGCTGCAACCGCCCCGCCAGCCGCAGGAACCGGCCAGGATTGGCAAAGCGGTGCAGGCCACGCCCAGCAGGGAGAACA
>NZ_JABFHG010000043.1 GCF_013112485.1 Roseicella sp. DB1501 | reverse complement strand
GTCATCGTCGGTGATGATGCCTTCGGCGGATTTGGTGGTTCCGAGTGTGACGGGGTTGGCGGAGTGGGGGCTTGGGGAGAGGGTGATGGTGAAGTGCTCGTTGGTCTCGGCGAGATTGTCGCCCTTGACCATGACCCTGATGGCGGCGGTGGTCTGGCCGCGGGCGATGGTGACGTCGCCCTCGAGGGCCTCGAACTCGGCGGCGCTGGCCTGGTCGGGTGTGACGGTCCAGTGCAGCGTGACCTCGGCGGTGCTGGGCGAGCCCGGGTCGCGGATGGCGAAGAAGGTGAAGGCGCGGCTCTCGCCCTCCCGGCCCTCGGCCATCTGGACGAGCGGGGTGGCGATGGAGACGGTGGCTGGCAGGCTGGCGGGGCTGAGGAGGTTGGCGGAGACGGTCTGGCCGATGGCGGCGGCGGGCGGCTTGGCGAGCTGGTAGGTGCCGTCGCTGAAGCGGAGGAACTCGATGCCGGTCAGGATCTCCGGCTTGGCGGCGGTGCCGGCATCGGGGCCGTTGATGATGGAGACGGAGCCGTCGGTGTTGAAGATGAGGCCGTACTGGCCGTGGGTGCCGGAATAGACGGCGGTGTCGTAGCCGGGGCCGCCATGCAGCTGGTCCTCGCGGGCCTTGCCGTCGAAGGTGTCGTTGCCGGCGGTGCCGACGAGGGTCTCGCGCTGGCCGCCGGTGCGCACGCCCTCGAGGAGGGCGCCCGGGGCGCGGGTGTCGAAGAGCTGGGCGCTGATGCCGGTGCCGGTTGCGGTGACGACGCCGAGCAGGCCGCTGTCGAGGCCGACGACCGAGCTGGCATGCTCGCCGCTGCCGAGCGCGGCGCCGAAGGCCTGGCTGTCGCCGAGCGGGGCGCCGCCGGGCCCGAAGACCTGGCCGATGAGGTTGCCGCCGGCCTTCCAGGTGACGACGACGCCGCTGCCCTCGCTGTCGAGCGCGGCGGCGTGGAAGC
The DNA here is from genome assembly GCF_013112485.1 of Roseicella sp. DB1501. Lineage (GTDB taxonomy): Bacteria > Pseudomonadota > Alphaproteobacteria > Acetobacterales > Acetobacteraceae > Paracraurococcus. Next base: position 602 of record NZ_JABFHG010000043.1, on the reverse strand, counting down.
CGCCGAGGCCGCCGGTGGTGGAGAGCACCTGCTCGCCGACGCCGGTCCAGCCATCCTGGCCGGCGGTGCCGAGGAAGCTCCTGGCGTGGATCTCGTCGCCGACGGCGTAGATGGCCATGAAGCCGGTGGTGAGGGAGACCAGCACCGGCTGGCTGGCCTGGGTGGCGGCGGGGAGGAGGATGTCGACGGTGGCGGGGGTGCCGGCGGGGGTTCCGTCGCGGGTCGGGTCGTTGAGCAGGGCGTAGGTGGTGTTGCCCTCGGCATCCGGGTCGGAGGGCTTGAAGACCTGCAGCTTGTAGGCGCCGGCCTCCTCGTAGGCGACGGCGAGCTGGCCGTCGTGCAGCGAGACGATGGAGCCGTGGCTGCCATGGCTGGAGATCAGCGTCGGGGCGCCGATGGCGGTGACCTGGTTCTCCAGCCCGCCGGTGTTGGGGGCGGAGACCATGTAGCGCTGCATCAGGACCTGGGTGCCGTCGGTGTAGACGACGTGGAAGCCGGCCTCGAGGGTCGTGTTGTCGACCAGCGTCTCGTAGGCGGCGACGGAGGCCTGGCTGAGGGCGCCGGAGCCTGGCGGGTGGGGCAGCTCGAAGGTGAGGGGGGTG
>NZ_JABFHG010000042.1 GCF_013112485.1 Roseicella sp. DB1501 | reverse complement strand
GTTCCACGCGGAACTGGCCGGGCTCGGCTATGACGGCTCGTACCGGCGGGTCGCTGCCTTTGTGCGCGCTTGGCAGGATGACTGGCTGCGCCAACAGCAGACCTCCGGCCGCGGTGTTTTCGTGCCGTTGGCCTTCGGCCCGGGCGAGGCGTTCCAGTTCGACTGGAGCGAGGAGCATGCCGTCATCAGCGGCGAGCGCACCAAGTTACAGGTTGCCCACCTCAAGCTCTGCCATAGCCGTGCATTCCTGGTGCGGGCCTACCTTCTGCAGACGCACGAAATGCTGTTCGACGCCCACAACCACGGGTTTTGCGTGCTGGGTGGCGTACCGCGGCGCGGCATCTACGACAACATGCGCACCGCGGTGGACCGCATCGGCCCGAGCCGCGAGCGGCAGGTCAATGCCCGCTTCCTGGCCATGGCGAGCCACTACCTGTTCGAGCCTGAGTTCTGCAATCCGGCGTCGGGCTGGGAGAAAGGTCAGGTCGAGAAAAACGTCCAGGATGCCCGGCACCGGCTGTGGCAGCCCATGCCCCAAGTCGCCAGCCTGGAGGCGCTGAACGCCTGGCTGGAGCAGCGGTGCTTCGCCTTGTGGGAGGAGATCCCGCACGGGGTTGAGCCCGGCAGCGTCGCCGCGGTCTGGCGGCAGGAGGTGGACTGCCTGATGCCGGTCAGACGAGTCTTCGACGGCTTCGTGGATGAGACCAAACGGGTGTCGCCGACTTGCCTCGTGCACTTCGACCGCAACCGCTACAGCGTGCCCGCCTCCTTCGCCAACCGCCCGGTCAGCCTGCGGATCTATCCCGACCGCATCGTGGTGGTGGCGGAGGGGGCGGTGATCTGCGAGCACCAGCGGATCATCGAGCGATCGCACGGGCAGGGCCGGACAGTTTACGACTGGCGTCACTACCTGGCTGTGGCTGTGGTCCAGCGCAAGCCCGGTGCCCTGCGCAATGGCGCACCCTTCGCCGAACTGCCGGAGGCATTCCGGGAGTTGCAGCGTCAGCTGCACGGCAGGGCTGGCGGCGATCGGGAGATGGTGGAGATCCTCTCCCTGGTGCTCCAGCACGATGAGCAGGCCGTGCTGGTCGCCGTGGAGATGGCGCTGCAGGCCGGGGTCTCCACCAAGACCCACATCCTGAACCTGCTGCATCGGCTGACCGATGGCACGGCCTCCCAGGTGCCACCGATCGAGGCGCCCCAGGCGCTGGTGCTGGCGCAGGAGCCCGAGGCGAACGTCGCCCGCTACGACAGCTTGCGCTCGCGGCAGGGAGGGCGTCATGCGTCATGATCCGGCGGCTGCCGCCATCACCATCATGCTGCGCAGCCTCAAGATGCACGGCATGGCACAGGCCGCGGCCGAGCTGACCGAACAGAGCGCGCCTGCCTTCCAGAACGCGGTTCCCATCCTGTCGCAGCTGCTCAAGGCAGAGCTCGCTGAACGGGAGGTCCGCTCCATTGCCTACCAGCTCAAGGCAGCACGGTTCCCGACCTACAAGGACCTCACCGGCTTTGACTTCGCCGGCAGCCAGCTCAACGAAGCCTTGGTGCGCCAGCTTCACGCCGGCGCCTTCATGGAGAAAGCCGACAACGTCGTGCTGGTCGGCGGGCCGGGCACCGGCAAGACCCACGTCGCCACTGCGCTCGGCGTCCAGGCCGTCGAGCATCACCGAAAGCGCGTGCGGTTCTTCTCCACGGTAGAACTGGTCAACGCCCTTGAGCAGGAGAAAGCCGCCGGGAAAGCCGGGCAGATCGCCGCTCGCCTGCTCCACGCCGACCTGCTGATCCTCGACGAGCTGGGCTACCTGCCGTTCAGCGCCTCAGGCGGCGCCCTGCTGTTTCATCTGCTGAGCAAGCTGTACGAGCAGACCAGCGTCATCATCACCACCAACCTCAGTTTCAGTGAGTGGGCGGCAATCTTCGGAGATGCCAAAATGACCACCGCGCTCCTCGACCGGCTCACCCACCACTGCCACATCCTGGAGACCGGCAACGACAGCTTCCGCTTCAGGAATAGCTCCGCCACCCAAGCCAAGCACGAAAGGAAGCCACAACTCACCTGACCAGACCGAAAACCCCGCTCCTCCATCCACAACCCGGGTCAATTCCTCATGGCAATCCCGGGTCAGCTCTCACTGGCATTCAACA
>NZ_JABFHG010000041.1 GCF_013112485.1 Roseicella sp. DB1501 | reverse complement strand
GGTGCGGTGGTTCAGACGGTAGCCGACCGGAACGGGGCGAGCACGGGACAGATCTACACCTGGCGCAAGGAGATGCTGGCGGCGGCGGTGTCGGGGTTCGTGCCGGTGGCGGTGGTGCCGGAGGTGCCGCGTGTCGAAGGACCGCGGCCGGCGCGGGAGGGTGTGGTTGACGCGGCCGGGGTGATCGAGATCGGTCTGCCCTCGGGTGCGACAGTGCGTGCCAGCGGCCGAGTGGATATGGCGGTGCTGCGGGGCGTGCTGGCCGAACTTGGTGGTCGGTGATGTTCGGCCCGCCGCCTGGCACGCGTGTCTACCTCGCTTGCGGCGCGACGGACATGCGCAAGGGCTTCGACGGCTTGGCCGCGCAGGTGCAGACCGTGCTCTCGCAGGATCCGTACAGCGGCGCGGTCTTTTGCTTTCGTGGCCGTCGGGGTGACCTGCTGAAGATTTTGGTCTGGGACGGTCAGGGCCTGGTTCTCGTGGCCAAGAGGTTGGAGAAGGGTCGCTTCGTGTGGCCGCAGGCGACGAGCGGTGTTGTTTCTCTGACCCCAGCGATGCTCTCGATGCTGTTGGAAGGGATTGACTGGCGCATGCCAGCCTGGACGGCTCGGCCCGAGGTGGTCGGGTAACGCCATCCTCATTTGGCGCGACGCGGTGAGGCCGGCGACGCTTCACGCGTGTCCCCCGAGCTCGACACCGCGGCATTCCCGGACGACGTGGAGACGCTGCGCGCCATGCTGGCGCAGCGCGATGCGCTGATTGCCGAGCGAGACGCGGCGCTGGCCGAACGCGATGCCGAGTTGCGCAACGCGGGCTACGAGATCGAGAAGCTGAAGGTCCAGCTGGCGACGCTGCGGCGTGACCGCTACGGCCGCTCCTCCGAGAAGCTCGCGGCCGAGGCCGACCAGCTCGAGATGCTGATCGGCGACCTCGAGGAGGACCAGGCCGAGCGTGAGGCCGCGGCGGCGGAGAGGGAACGCCAGGGCAAGGGCAAGTCCGGCAACCAACGCAAGCCCGCCACGCGCCGGCCACTGCCCGAGCACCTGCCGCGCGAGACGGTGGTGCACGAGCCCGTCCTCGCCTGCCGCTGTGGCTGCACCGATCCCGCCCGCCTGACGCGGCTCGGCGAGAGTATCACCGAGGTGTTGGAGAAGATCCCGGCCAGGCTGAAGGTCATCCGGCACGTCCGGTCGCGCTACGCCTGCCGGGCCTGCGAGGCCATGCTGCAGGCGCCCGCCCCGGCTCTGCCCATCGAGCGGGGCCGGCCCGGGCCGGGCCTGGTGGCGCATGTGCTGGTCTCCAAGTACCTCGACGGCCTGCCGCTGTTCCGGCTCTCGGGCATCCTGGCGCGCGAGGGGGTCGAGATCGAGCGCCAAACCCTGGCCGACTGGGTGGGCCACGGCGCCTGGTGGCTGCGGCCGCTGGCCGAGGCGATCGGCAGGTACGCCCTGGCGCAGGGCGTGATCTGGACCGACGACACCACCATCCGCGTGCTCGCCCCGGGGCGCGGCCGGACCCGCATCGGCCGGTTCTGGGTCTATGCCTTCGACCCCAGGCCTTGGGGCGGCACCGGCCCGCCGGCGGCGATCTACCACTACTCGCCAGACCGCAAGGGCGAGCGGCCGCGGGAACACCTGGCCGGCTATGCCGGCTGGCTGCACGCCGATGCCTATGCGGGCTACGATGCGCTGACCGCGCCGAAGGGCGGCAAGGCGCCAGCGATCACGCATGTCGCCTGCATGGCCCATGCCCGGCGCGAGCTGTTCAAGGTCTACGACAGCACCAAGTCGCCGATCGCCGAGGAGGCCTTGCGCCGCATTGGCGAGCTCTACGCAATCGAGGCGGCGATCAACGGCCAGGAGCCCGAGCACCGCCGCGCGGTGCGCCAGGCCCAGAGCAAGCCGCTGCTCGATGCCCTGCACGCCTGGATGCTGCAGCAGCGACGCCGGCTGCCCGGTAAATCCACACTGGCCAAGGCGCTGCAGTATGCGCTGAACCGATGGGACGCGCTGGCGCGCTACATCGAGGACGGCAGGCTGTCGATCGACAACAACCTCGCCGAGCGGCAGCTCAGGGGTATAGCTGTCACGCGCAAGAACTATCTATTCGTTGGCAGCGATGCCGGCGGGCAGCGGGCCGCGATCATCTACACCATCGCCGAAACCGCGAAGCTGAACGGCCTCGACCCGGAAGCCTACATCGCAGCCGTGCTCGACCGCCTCGCAAATGGCCACCCCATCACCCGTATCGACGAGCTGCTACCCTGGAACTTCAGGCCAAGCCGTCAACCCACCAGCGTGGGCTGACGCATAC
>NZ_JABFHG010000040.1 GCF_013112485.1 Roseicella sp. DB1501 | reverse complement strand
GTAAGCGCGGCGACGAGGCCCATCTTCCGAGGTGAGGCCTGAATGTGCTGGGTCGGCCTGGAGCGAGGAGCTTCAGGTCGACGTTATGGATAGCGTTAACGACGACGCGAAGGGTGTCGGGTATCGCCGGATCGAGGTTCTGACGGGGCCTGGGCGGCGGCGGAAGTGGTCGGACGACGACAAGGCTCGGGTCGTCGCGGAAACCCTGGCGCCGGGCGCGGTGGTGACCGAGGTGGCGCGCCGCTGGCAGATCTCGCCGCAGCAGGTGTTCGACTGGCGGCGGCAGGCGCGTATTGGCGCGGCGAAGGAGGGCGTGCCTGCGGTGCCCGATTTCGTGCCGATCGTGCCGGAGCCGTCGGTGGCTGCGCCGGAGCCTGTGGGTCCCACGGCACCGGCGCGCGCCACGGCGCCGATCGAGGTCAAGCTGGCCGGTGCTGTGCTGCGCGTCGCACCGGGCACCGACATGGAGCTGCTGACGGCGGTATTGCGGGCGATCCGGGCGTCGGCGACATGATCACCTTGCCTGCTGGCACGCGGATCCTGCTGGCGACCAAGCCGGTGGATTTCCGCAAGGGGGCGCATGGCCTGGCGGCGCTCGCGGCCGAGGTGCTGGGGGAGAAGCCGTTCTCGGGCGTGGTGCTGGTGTTCCGTTCCAGGCGAGCGGATCGGATCAAGATCCTGGTCTGGGACGGCAGTGGCCTGTGCCTGATCTGGAAGCAGCTGGAGGGCAACACCTTCCGGTGGCCGCCGATGGTGGATGGCGTACTGCGGCTGAGCGCGGTGGAGTTCGCCGCGCTGTTCGACGGGATCGACTGGCGGCGGGTGCAGGCGGCGCGGGAGATTCCCACGCCGAGCGCGCCCGCGTGGACTCGGCGGCACGATGCGCGCCGCGGGTGACGACACGCCGACACTGCCGGAGGATCCTGCGGCGCTGAGTGCGCTGTTGCTGGCAGCCTGGGCGGAACGGGATGCGCTGGCGTGCAGATGCGACGATGTCACGGCCGAGCGCGACGCCCTGGCCTCCCGGAACGAGCAACTGCAGCACCTGCTGCTGAAGCTGAAGCGCCGGCAGTTCGGGCGGAAGTCCGAGCAACTGCCGGAAGACCAGCTGCTGTTCGCTTTCGAGGAGATCGAGGCGACGCTGGCCGAGAACGCGGCCGAGGCGGGCAAGAAGTCGCCGGCGCTGCGGGACCAGCAGGCCAAGCGCCGCCGGGCAGGCCGCGGCCGCCTGCCGGCGCATTTGCCACGGGTCGAGCAGGTGCTGGCACCCGAGGCGACGGCCTGCCCCTGCTGCCAGGGCCCGCTGGTCGAGATCGGCGCCGACACCTCGGAACGCCTCGACGTGATCCCGGCCCAGTTCCGGGTGATCGTGACCAGGCGCCCGAAGCTGGCCTGCCGGGCCTGTCCCGGCGTCGTCCTGCAGGCGCCTGCGCCGCCTCGCCTGGTCGAGGGCGGCATGCCGACCGAGGCGACGGTCGCGCATGTCCTGGTCTCCCGCTACGCCGACCACCTGCCGCTCTATCGTCAGTCGCAGATCCTGGCCCGGCAGGGCATCGAGATCGGCCGCGAGATCCTGGCCGACTGGACCGGCATGGCGGCGCTCGAGGTCATGCCGGTGGTGCGCCGGATGCACGAGATCCTGCTGGCCTCGCCGCGGCTGTTCGCGGACGAAACCACGATGCCGGTGCTCGATCCCGGCCGCGGCCAGACCAAGAAGGGCTTTGCCTGGGCGATCGCGCGCGACGACCGGCCCTGGGGCGGCGCGGACCCGCCGGCGGTGGTGTTCCACTACGCGCCGGGCCGCGGCGCCAGGCATCCGAAGGCGCTGCTGGCCGGCTACCAGGGCATCCTGCAGTGCGACGGCTACGCGGCCTACAAGACCCTGGCCGCAGCCAATGACGCCATCACCCTGGTATTCTGCTGGAGCCATGTCCGCCGCGAGTTCATCGAACTGGCCAAGGGCAAGACCGCGCCGATCGCCACCGAGGTCCTGCAGCGGATCGCCGCGCTCTACGCCGTCGAGGCCGGGATACGCGGTCAGCCACCCGAGATCCGCCGTGCCGTCCGGCAGGCGAAGAGCCGGCCGCTGGTCGAGGGCCTGTTCACCTGGCTCACGGCACAGCTCGCCCGCCTGCCGGGCGGCAGCCCGACCGCGAAAGCGATCCGCTACGCGCTGAACCACCACGATGGTCTGGTCAGGTTCCTCGAGGACGGGCGGATCGAGCCCGACACCAACACCGTGGAGCGTGCCATCCGGCCCCTCTGCCTCAGTCGCAAGAATGCCCTGTTCGCCTCGGGCGACGATGGCGGCCGTCGCTGGGCCGCGGTCGCCTCCTTGGTCGAAACCTGCAAGCT
>NZ_JABFHG010000004.1 GCF_013112485.1 Roseicella sp. DB1501 | reverse complement strand
GCGATACCCGACACCCTTCGCGTCGTCGTTAACGCTATCCATAACGTCGACCTGAAGCTCCTCGCTCCAGGCCGACCCAGCACATTCAGGCCTCACCTCGGAAGATGGGCCTCGTCGCCGCGCTTACAGTGCATGCGCCGCCAGCGCTATCGTCAGCGTGATGGCAATGATCAGCACAGCGCCTGCCATCACCCCGCGTATCAGCGCATGCCGGAGGAGATCGACCGAGAGCGAGGCAACACTGGCGTATAACAGCGGCGGTAGAAGCAGCCCGAGTAGCACCTCCGGATTGGTGCGCAACGGCAGCAGTGGCACGGGAAGCAGAACGGAGGCGAGACCCCCAGCGAATACGACTGCCGATGGCGGTAGACCCGTGAGCCGCGCCAGCGCCAGTAGCACGCCTAACGCGACGATGACGCTCGAGACGAACTGGACTTCTGGCAACGGTCAGCGTCCACGGTTGAAGGAGGAGTTGCAGACAACGCTACTGCGCCTGCACTGTTGCTTACACCGACCAAGATGTCGTTGCGGCCCAGGTAGAAAATCGAGGTGATGTAACTTCCGACACGTCGAAAAAGCTATGGTCGGCATTGGCGCTTTGGCCGAGACCACGCCATGAACAAGGATAGCCGCAGGCGGCCTGCCGAGCGGATGCAGTTTGCTGGGAAGACTGGCTCGACTCAATCAAGGTGGGTCTGCGAGGTGGGTTCGCTTTCGGCCGTCAGCTTCCGCAGCACGGTCCCAGAGCCCGCCGTCGATGCAGATACTGCTCGTCTCCATCAAGACGTCGACTCCGGCACAGTGGGTCATCGCGGTTCCTCTCTCAGCTGGTACCCAGACGGCCCCTCGCGAAAGCATAACCGGTCATGGCAGCTCGCTCGCGCTACCAGCCAACTCGATTAAGGTGTCTAGTTACGTTCCCAGTAAACCCGATCGGCGCGATCTTCTTCAGCCGCGTTGTGCCGTCGCTGATCGATGATGACGCTGGCTACGTCTTCGACCGGCTGGCTGGTTTCGTAAAGCATTTCGGCCTCTTCGCGGCCCGCAATCGGTTCCCCGGCGGTACGCAACGCCTCGTTTACACGGTTCCAGTATGTGCTGAACGAGAGCTGGTGGTCCGGCTTGCTCACTGTCTTACTTCCTCTGTCCATATGCCGCAGGTTGATATCAAGTATGGCGACACTGCACATCATACATAATAGAGCAGCGCAGGGCCTGACTCGACGTCCTTGGCTAGGAGTCTAAACACGAAATGAGTCGGCTTCGATGCGTTGGGCAGTGCGCCGGCTGAGCCTCACCATGTTGTGCCGATGTCTCGCATTGGCCTATGCAGCAGTGTCGACCTGCCTCCACCTTCGGCTCTCCGTGTTCCCCGGCCCAGCCGTGGCGACGGCTGGAACGCCCTGGCCGACATCGGAGTCTTCGCGGTCGAGGCGGAACTGGAAGCCATGGACCGCGAGCAGGTCGGCCTGCATAGCCGCGGCCGCAAGATTGTTCGTCTGGCTCAGCCGCTACCGCCGGCTCAACATCGTGTACGACCGCGCCACGGATCTCTTTGCCGGGCACATCCGGATTGCAATGATCTCCATCCTCTCGCACCGGCTTGTCGCCCAAACCTAGCCGCAATAGGGGATGTATTCGCGTACAGGCTCTAACGCTACCTGGGCAGTATTCGATCGGGTGGCGGTTGGAATCTGCGTTGGCAATGCGGGCAGCAGACTGGAACTCCCTCCAAAAACCGCTTCGCGGCTTTGCGGGTCTCCGTGGAATCCCTCCTGCCCGAGGGGCGTCACAGCCGTCGCGGCCAAGCCGCAGCACGACAACGGGCAGCGACGGTTCTGATAGACGCTTCAAGGCAGCGTCGCCCGGTCAGGCGGTTCCGCCCGACCGGGCCCTGCGCCGGTACCCGATCCGGCGGTCTCAGCGCTTGCCGAGAACCTCCTCGGTATGCTCGCCAAGCTTCGGCGCCGGGCGCGCCGAGAGCGGGCGCTTGCGGTCGAAATTCACCGGCAGGCCAACGACGCGCACGCCGCTCTCCGGCAGGGTCTGCATGATGTCGACCGCCTCGAATTGCGCGCTGGCCGCCACCTCGCCGATATCGTTCACCGGCGCGCAGGGCACGCCTGCCGCCTCCAGCCCCGCGATCCAGTGCGCGCGGTCGCGGCCCCGCAGCACCTCGGCGATCATCGGCACCAGCATGGCGCGATGCTTCACGCGGTTGCGGCTGCGCGCGAAGCGCTCGTCCTCCGCCCATTCGGGATGGCCGAGCACCCTGGCGCAGCGCGCCCAGAGCCGGTCGTTGCCGGCGGCGAGGCAGACCGGCCGGTCGGCGGTCTCGAAGACCTGGTAGGGCACGATCACCGCCGCGCCGGTGCCGTGGCGCTTCGGCACGTCGCCCGTCGCCAGGTGCTGGTTCACCTGCCCCTCCACCCAGAACACCGCCGTCTCGAAGAGCGAGGTGTCGACGAGGCAGCCGCGCCCGGTGCGGTCGCGCTGCCGCAGCGCCGCCAGCGCGCCGATGGTGCAGAACAGGCCGGTCGCCTTGTCGTTGATCGAGGCGCCGCAGAAGGTCGGCGGGTCCTCCGGCCGGCCGGTCATGCTCATCATGCCGCCATAGGCCTGCAGCAGCGGGTCGAAGCCCGGCTTCAACCGCATCGGGCCCTGGTAGCCGAAGGCCCAGATCGAGCAGTAGATGAGCCGCGGATGCCGCTCGAGCATCGCCTCCGGCCCGATGCCGATCTCGTCCACCACGCCGGGCCGCAGGTTCTGGATCAGGATGTCGGCGCTCTCGCAGAGCCGGTGCAGCGCCTCGATATCGGCCGGCGCCTTCAGGTCCAGCACCACGCTGCGCTTGTTGCGGTTCTGGCTGTGGAAGTAGAGGCTGGTCTCGCCATCCGGCCCGAAGGGCGGGCCCCAGATGCGGGCATCGTCGCCGCCATCCGGCTTCTCGATCTTGATCACCTCGGCGCCCATATCGGCCAGGATCACACCGGCGAGCGGCCCGGCGAGCGCCTGCCCGACCTCGATCACGCGCACGCCGTCCAGGGGAAGCCCCATCGTCTCCTCCATTCTGCTCCGACCAGGATAGACCGGATCGGCGCCGGGCGAAGCCACCCCCCTTCTGGCGCCGCGCCGCCGGGGGCGTAAGCTGGCGCCGGGAACGTCCAGGGACCGCGCCAATGAGCAGCAACGCCTTCACCCATTACATCCCGGTCCGCGAGGACTGGCTCGCCCGCCGCACCGAGCCGGCGCTCGATCCCTCGCTGCCGATCATCGACCCGCACCACCATCTCTGGGACCGGCCGGACTGGCGCTACCTGCTGCCCGACCTGCTGGCCGACACCAACCAGGGCCACAGCATCGCCGGCACCGTCTTCGTGCAGTGCCGCGCCATGCACCGCGCCGAGGGGCCGGAGGCGATGAAGCCGGTCGGCGAGACGGAGTTCGTCAACGGCGTCGCGGCGATGAGCGCCTCGGGCGGCTACGGCGCGACCCGCGTCTGCGAGGGCATCGTCGGCCATGTGAACCTGCAGATCGGCACCGCGGCGCGCGAGGTGCTGGAGGCGCATATCCGCGCCGGCGGCGACCGCTTCCGCGGCATCCGCCACATCACCGCCTGGGACCCCGATCCGGTGATCATGAACCCGGCCTATACGCCGCCGAAGGACATCCTCTTCCGCGAGGATTTCCGCGCCGGCTTCGCCCAGCTCGCGCCGCTCGGCCTCTCCTTCGATGCCTGGCTCTACCATCCGCAGATCCCCGACCTGACGGCGCTGGCCCGCGCCTTCCCGGAGACGCCGATCGTGCTCGACCATGTCGGCGGGCCGCTCGGCATCCGCGGCTATGCCGGGCAGAAGGAGGAGGTGTTCCGCGCCTGGCGCGCGGCGATGGCCGAGCTCGCCACCTGTCCGAATGTCTGCGTGAAGCTCGGCGGCCTTGGCATGCGCATCAACGGCTTCGGCTTCGAGGAGGCGGCCGAGCCGCCCTCCTCCGACACGCTGGCGGCCGCCTGGAAGCCGTGGATCGACACCACGATCGACCTCTTCGGCGCCGGGCGCTGCATGTTCGAGAGCAACTTCCCGGTGGACAAGGGCAGCTACGGCTACGGCGTCTTCTGGAATGCCTGCAAGAAGCTGGCGGCCGGCGCCTCGGCTGCCGAGAAGGAGTCGCTGTTCAGCGGCACGGCGCGGCGCTTCTACCGCCTCTAGCAGGCTGCTGAAAAGCCTGTCTGCTGCGCGGGTGTGGGTTGCTTTTTTGGTTTGGATGGGCGGCTGAGGCGGTGATGGCGCGGCGGGTGCGCTGCTCCGTCCCCTCGGAGGGTGTCGTGCGGGCGGTCTTCGGGTGTCACGCTGCTGCGCCGAGCAGCTTCGGCAGGCGGACCAGGTTGTAGGCGGCCATGGCGAGGGTGAACTGCCAACCGACCTTGGGCAGGCCGCGGTGGCGGGCCTTGCGCAGCCCGGCCACCGTCTTGGCCCAGCCGAACGCCTCCTCGATCCGCTTCCTGATGCGCTGGCTGACGGCGTAGCCGGGATGGCGCGTGGTGCGGCCGTCGATCGCCGAGCGTCGTCCGCTGGTGTTCTGCGCCAGGTGCGGGGTGACGTTGACCTCGCGCAGTTCGGCGACGAAATCGCGGGCGTCGAAGCCCTTGTCGGCGCCGAGGGTGACCGGGTTCGGGCGGTCGGCGTGCGGCGCGATCAGGTGCAGCGCGGCCAGCCGCTCTGCGTGGCCCGAGGCACGGGTGGCGACGGCGCCGACGATCAGGCCGTTCCGGTTCTCCATGAGCGCGTGGCCCATGAAGCAGAGCCTGGCCTCCTTGCCCGGGCCTTTGCGGAACAGCCTGGCATCCGGGTCGGTCGTCGAGGCATGCGTCTCGTTGCTGCGCTTCTGGCCACGGAAGTCCTGCTCGGCATTGCGGCCTGCATCCGGTGGCGGGTCGGAGCCGTCCTTCGGCCTGAAGCTCTTGGTGCTGGCCCAGGCCTCCAGCAGCGTGCCGTCCACTGAGAAGTGCTCGCTCGAGAGCAGGGCACGGACCCCAGGCTGGGCCAGCACCGTGGCGAGAAAGCGGGCCGCCACCTCGCCCCCCAGCAGCCGGTCGCGGTTCTTGGTGAAGCTGGTGGCGTCCCAGACCGGGTCGTCCACGCCGAGGCCGACGAACCAGCGGAACAGCAGGTCGAAGTCGATCCGCTCGACCAACTGGCGTTCCGAGCGGATGGAGTAGAAGGCCTGCAGCAGCAGCGCCCGCAGCAGCCGCTCCGGCGGGATCGAATCCCGGCCAGTCGGCGGGTAGAGCGCGTCGAACCCGGCCGACATCTCGGCCAGCGCCGCGTTCGCGATGCTCCGGATCGTCCGCAGCGGGTGGTCGGGGCGGATCCGCCGCTCCAGATCAACATAGCTAAACAGTGAGCCCCGGACCTCGTCCTTGCCACGCATCCCAACCTCACCCCCTCCGATGGAGACGAGCGAATCACGATCCGGGGCCGGTCGCGAGGGGGAATTTCAGCAGCCTGCTAGAGCGTGATCGCTTGAGGTGGAAACACCGAAAAGCGTGCATCGCGCGATCAACAACGGCCTGGACCATGATCCGCGACCCTGCGTGAGCGGATCATGGTCTAGATTCCCCACGACGTCGCTGCGCGCCGCCGTGGGGGTCCCGGGATTCGCTTCTGATCCAGGCTACGTCACAGCCTGCCGCGGCAGGACAGCGGGAAGCGGCTGGTGCGGCGGCCGTCAGGACGGCCGCCCTTGGAGCCCCTCAGCGCAGCGAGAAGCGCACCGGCACCACCAGCTCCACCGGATCGCCCGCCAGCTCCGGCGGCGGCGCCGGCAGCGGCGAGGCGGCGTTGACCATCACGCCCACCGCCTGGTCCAGATCCGGATGGCCGGAGCTGCGCTCCACCCGCCAGCGCATCACCGTCCCGTCGCGGCGCATGGCGAAGCGCAGCATCACCACCCCCTCCTCGCGCCGCAGGCGGGCGGCGGCCGGATACTGCTTGTGCCGGTTCAGCGCGGCGAGCAGCGCGCCGATATAGCTCGGCGGCGGGCCGGCGGGGCGGGCCGGCGCGGCGGCCTGGGGTGGCGCGGGCGCGGGGGACGGCGCAGCCGTGACCGGTGGGCTCGGCGGCGCCGGATGCGGCCGCGGCTCCACCTGCGCCGGCCGCGGCCGCGGCGGGGGTGGCGGCGGTGGCGGGGGCGGGGGCGCCTCGGCGACCATCGGCTCGGGCTCGGCCGCTTCCACCATCTCGGGCGGCGGCGGCTCGGTGGGCTGCGGCTCCGGCTCCATGGCCGCGAGCGGCTCCGGCGGCGGCGGTTGCTGCGGCTCGGGCGGGCGCTCGGCCTGCACCGTCTCGGGCGGCGGTGGCGGGGTGGCGTCCGGCGGCGGGGCGGCGGCGACCTGCTCCGGCGGCGGCGGCTCGGCCGCCTGCACCGGCTCGGCGGGCGGCTCCGGCGTCTCCTCCGGCTGCTCGGCCACTGGCTCGGGCATCGGCGTCACCTCGAGCCCCTCGACCATGACCGCCGGCGTCTCGGGCGGCGGCATGACCCAGACCAGGGCGGCGAAGGCGCCGACATGCAGCGCGAGCGCGAGGCCGACGGCGGCCAGCCAGCGCGGCGTCGCGCGCGGCGGCTCCGGCATCGGGGTGGTGAGCGTCGGGACGCTCTGGAAGGGCGCTTCCGGCAAGGCTCTCAGCGGGCGCGAACGGCCGGGGCGCCGGCCTCGGCCTCGGCGATCAGGGAGACCTTGGAGATGCCCGCCTGGGTCACCCGGCCCATCACCCGCATCACGTCGCCATAGGGCACGCTGCGGTCGCCGCGGACATAGACCGGCGCCTCGGCCGGCGCCGCCTCGCGCATCGCCTTCAGGCGCTCGACCAGCTCGCCCTCGGGCACCTCCTCCTGGCGGAGGAAGACATGGCCCTCGCGCGCGACGGTCACCACGATGGGCGGCGCGGTCTGCGCCACGCGGGCGGCGGAGGTCTTGGGCAACTGCACCGGCACGCCCACCATCATCATCGGCGCCGCCACCATGAAGACGATCAGCAGCACCAGCATCACGTCGACCAGCGGTGTGACGTTGATGTCCGACATGGGCCGGGCGGTCCCCTCCTCGCCGGCGCCGCTGTCGATCTGCATCGCCACCGCGGCTACTCCGCCGGCCGCAGCCGCGCCCGCGACTCGCCCGGCTCGCCGCGGCAGAGCCGGAAGGCGAGGTCGGTGGCCGCGCTCAGCGCCTCGGACCGGATATTGGCCAGCGCGGCGGAGAGGCGGTTGTAGGCGATGACCGCGGGGATGGCGGCGACCAGGCCCATGGCGGTGGCGAACAGCGCCTCGGCGATGCCGGGGGCGACGACCGCGAGGCTGGTGTCGTTGCTCGCGGCGATGCCCGAGAAGCTGTTCATAATGCCCCAGACGGTGCCGAACAGCCCGACGAAGGGCGCGACGGCGCCGGTGGTCGCCAGCATCTGCAGCCCGGCCTCGGAGCGCGACAGCATGCGCCCGACCGCCTTGCGCATGGCGAAGTCGATGCGGGCGCGGAACTCGCCATCGGTCTCCTTCGCGCCCTGGCCCTGCCGCCATTCCGGCAGGCCGGCATGCAGCGCCGCGGCGCCGAGATCGGCCCGGCCGGTGGGGTTCGCGGGCAGCCGGTCGCCGTCGGACAGGGCGGCCAGCGCCCGGGCTTCGCGCCGCAGCCGCATCAGCGCGATCAGCTTCTCGATGATGATGGTCCAGCAGGCGATGGAGGCCAGCGCCAGCAGCGCCAGCAGCACCATCACACCCTTCACCACCGGGTCCGCCTGCAGGAACAGCGCCAGCGGCGAGAGGTCGTGGACCGGGGGCAGGTCCGGCAGGACGGGCGGGGCGGCGTTCGGATCCATCGGCTCGGGCCCTATTTCTGGAAGGCCACGCCGTCGACGCGCGAGGCGAGGACCGCGCGGTCGATGCAGGCGTTGCGCCCGGCCTCGGCGCCGCCGCAGGCCAATACGTCGTTCAGCAGCACCTGGCCGATGCCGTCGCAGGCCTGGCCGGCCAGGTCGAAGATGCGCACCACGGTCCGTCCCACCGGCAGCGGGCCGACATCGACGGCGAGCCGGCGCGCCACCACGCCGTCGCGGCCGAACAGCACGAGGTCGAGCCGCACCGGGTCGAGCGCCTCGCCCTCGCTGTTGTTGAGCACCATCCAGATCCGGCAGGCCCCATTGTCCCGCGCCTCGAGGCGGTTGAGCTCAAGGCGCAGGGGCGGGGCCGCGTCGGGCCGCGCCGCCGCGGGGCGCAGGCCCGGCAGGACCAGGAGGGCCGCCAGGGCCGCGAACCCGCAGAGGCGACGGACGGAAGGCAGGGACATCGGGGCCGAACGCTCCAGAATTACGCGAATGATTTGCAATTTCATGCGAACACTGCGCCAGCACTGCCCTGCCGGCAACGCCGGGATCGCAATCCAGCGATCACAGCCTGGCGCGCTGCATTGCAACACGTGACACATCGACTCGAAGCGCGACCCGGCCGCCGCGATGGGCCGCCGCGGTGGTCGGAACGAGAGACGCGGCAGGCGGCGGCCTCCCCTATCACGGGTCGGCCTCATGGGACAGCGCTGCGCGCCGCGGCGAAATCCGGCAGCAGCGCGCCATCCAGCGATTGCCGGAAGGGCAGGCCATAGACCCGCCGCAACAGCCCGGGCTCGAGCGCCTCGGCCGGCGGGCCAAGCCCGACGCAGCCGCCGGCCTGCAGGATGGCGGCCCGGTCGGCGACGAAGCTTGCTTCGTTCAGGTCGTGCAGCACGACCAGCACCGCGGTCCCGGCACCCGCCAGATCGCGCAGCAGGCCGAGCAGCGCGCCGCGATGGCCGGCATCGAGGCTCGCCGTGGGCTCGTCGAGCAGCAGCGCCGCCGGCGCCGCCGCGCCGTCGAGCTGGGCCAGGGCGCGGGCGAGCTGCACCCGCTGCTGCTCGCCGCCCGAGAGCGTCGCATAGCTGCGCCCGGCCAGCGCCGCGACGCCGGCCCGCCGCAGCGCCGAGGCGATCGCCGCCTCGTCCCGCGCCGCCTCCGGCGTGCCGAGCCAGGGCAGCCGGCCGATCGCCACCACCTCGACGACGGTAAGCGGAAAGGCGAGCGCGACGCGCTGGCTGACCACGGCGCGCCGCTGCGCCAGGGCCCGTGCCGGCCAGTCCTGCAGCGCCTGGCCGGCGAAGGCGGCGCGACCGGCGGCGGGGCGCAGCTCGCCAGCGAGGACGCGCAGCAGGGTGGACTTGCCGGCGCCGTTCGGTCCGACCACCGCCAGCACCTCGCCGGCCGCGACGCCGAGCGTCACCTCCCGCAGCAGCACCCGGCCGCCCAGGGAGCGACCAGGGGCATGCACCGTCAGATCCTCTGCCTCGATCATGCGCCCTCCCCCGCCACCGCCCGGCGGCGCAGCAGCCACAGGAAGAAGGGGGCGCCGAGCAGGGCGGTGACCACGCCGACCGGCAGCTCGGCCGGGGCAGCGAGGCTGCGCGCCGCGAGATCGGCCAGCACCAGCACTGTCGCGCCCAGCAGGGCGCTGCCCGGCAGCACCACCCGGTGCCCCGCCCCAAGGGCGAGCCGCACCAGATGCGGCACGACGAGCCCGACGAAGCCGATCAGCCCGGAGAAGGCGACCCCGCCCGAGGCGGCGACGGCAGCCAGCACGATGGCCAGCCGCTTCACCGCCTCGACCGGCACGCCGAGATGGAAGGCCTCCCGCTCGCCGAGCGCCAGCGCGTCGAGCGGCCGCGCCAGGGTCAGCAGCCCGAGGGCCGGCACCAGCACCAGCAGCGCGACCACCGGCAGTTGCTGCCAGCGCGCCCCGGCCAGGCTGCCGAGCAGCCAGAAATTCACGTCCCGCACCTGCCGGTCGTCGGCGCCGAAGATCAGCATGCCGAGCAGGGCGTTGCAGAGCGCGGCGACGGCGACGCCAGCGAGCAGCAGGGTGGCGACGCCGACCACCCCCTGCCGGGTGCCGAGCCGGGCGACGGCCGCGACCGCCAGCAGCCCGCCGCAGAAGGCGGCGACCGGCTGCAGCCAGAGGCCGAGCCGGCCCGCCGCGGCGCCGAACAGCGTCGGCCCGAGGATAAGGGCGGCGACCACCGCGAGCGCGGCGCCGGAGGAGACGCCGATCAGCCCCGGATCGGCCAGCGGGTTGCGGAACAGCCCCTGCATCACCGCCCCGGCGCTGGCGAGGCCGCCGCCGAGCAGCGCCGCGAGCAGCACCCGCGGCGCCCGCACCACCATCAGCACCGCCGCCTCCCGCGCGTATTCCGCCGGCAGCGGCGCCAGGCCGAGCCGATCGAGCAGGGTCGCCAGCAACCCGGCGGGCGTGACCGCGGCCGGGCCGAGCAGCAGGCCGGCGAGCAGCGCCGCGAGCAGCAGCGCGGCGCCGCCGAGCAGCGCCCGCGGCAGCGCATCGGCCGGACGCGGCACCGGCAGGTCGAGGGCGGGCGCGCTCACCCCGCCGTCCAGGGCCGCGCCGGCAGTGGCGGCAGCGCCGCCCCCGGATGCAGGCGCAGCACCAGGTCGCGCCGGCTATGCGCCGCGCGGGGGCCGAAATTCAGCAGGTAGGGCCCGTCCATGCCGATGATCCGCCCGGCCTGCCCGGCCGGCGTCACCGCGATCGCCGGCGTGGCGGCGACCTCGGCCGGGCCGCCCGCCTCGTCGAGGGATTGCTGCATCATCAGCACCGCATCCGGGGCGAGCCCCGCCGCCCCCTCGGCCGAGAGCGGGCGGTAGCCGGACCAGGCGGCCTGCGCGCAATTGACGCCGCCGGCCGCGGCGATGGCGGCATCCGCATGGGTGTCCCGGCCGCCGACCAGCGGCGCGCCGCGGGCGAGGGAGAGCACGAACAGCACCCGCACCGGCGGCAGCGCGGCGAGCGGCGCATCCAACGCCGCCCAGTCGGCGGCAATGGCGGCGGCGAGCGTCTCCCCGCTGACGCCGATCGCCGCCGCCACCGCGCGGGCCTTGGCCTCCGCCGCGCCCGGCCCTACCCCATCCGCGATCACCTGGATCGGTAGCCCCGCCTCGCGCAGCACCACCAGCACGCCGGGCGGCCCGGCATCGCTCGAGAGCAGCACGAGGTCGGGCGCCAGCGAGACCAGCCCCTCGGTCGGCAGGGCGCGGTAGTAGCCGATGCGCGGCAGCGCCGCCGTCTGCGCCGCCGGGAAGCCGGAGGAACTGTCCACCGCGACGAGGCGGCCACCCTGGCCGAGGGCGCAGACCGTCTCGGTGAGCGCGCTGCCGGCGCAGGCGATGCGGCCCAGGCCGCCGGCCTGCACCGCGCCCGCTGTCCAGGGCGGCGCCAGCGCGGCGGCGAGCGGCAGCAGCGCCCGACGGTGGATCACATGGCGGATCACGCGGCCGCTTCCCGCAGCGCGCCCTGCCCGGCGACCAGGGCGGCGATCTCGCGCCAGGCCGGCTGCTCCGGCTGGCCGGGCTTGCGGGCGCCGAAGAGCTGCAGGATCAGCCCGCCCTCGGCGTCGAACAGCTCGATGCTGGTCACTGCGCCATCCTCCGTCGGCTTCACCACGCGCCAGGCCGCGGCGACGGCGCTCTCGCGCAGGTGCAGGTTGAAGGCCGGGTCGAGCACGTTGAACCAGCCTCCCGGCGAGGGAAGCAGCCGCCGCACCGGGCCGGTATGGATCTGGATGGCCGAGCGGTTGCTGACGAAGAGCATGATCGGCACCTCGCGCTCGGCCGCAAGCCGCAAGGCGATGGCCGCCGCGCCGGGATCGAGCCGCAGCGCCAGGTCCTCGCCGGCGAGCGCCAGCGCCTGCCGCCGCGTCGCCCGGTGAGCGCGCAGCAGGCGGATGAAGTCGTGCGTGTCGCGCAGCGCCAGCCAGTCGGCGCGCAGCGCCACGGCATCGACCAGCGTCTCGGTGGCGGGGGGCGGAACGGGTGGCGCCTGCAGCCGCGGCGCGGCGAGGCCGCTGGCGGTGAAGGCGGCGACCAGCGCGCCCCAGGCCGCCATGTCGGTCTCGCCGGCGACCGCATAGACCTTGTGCGCCGCCTCGCCGTCGCGGTCGAAGACCTGGATCGAGGGCCGCTCGCCGGCGAGCGCGAAGGCATGCGCCCAGCGGCCGGGAAACAGCCGCAGGTCGATCTCCGGCCCCAGCACCAGGATGTGCCCGGGACCGGCGGAGACGCCGCGATAGGCACCATGCCGCTCATGCACCGCATGCTCGTTGCGGGTCAGCGCCATCACCCAGCCGAGCCGCGGCAGGGCGCCGATCAACGCCGGCCAGTCGGGCCGCAGCGGCACCACCGGCCCGATGGCGCCGCAAGCGACCAGCGCCGCCTCGGTGGTGCCGAGCCGGCGCGCGGCGTCGCACGCCCGGGGCGGCCGGCCCTCGCGGGCCAGATCAGCGCAGAGGGCAGCGTAGCGTTCGGCCAGGACGGTCATGCACGTCTCCCTTCGGGCGGGGTCACCAGCGCAGGATCAGGTTCACCGCGGCGTAGCGGCCGGGCTGGGCGTAGAGGTCGCGGTTCGGGTTGTTGGCGGCCAGGCCGATCACGTCCTGGGTGTTGAAGTATTTCTGGTCGAAGACGTTGAAGAGCCCGGCATTGATGGTGAGATGCGGCCGGAGGTCGTAATGCGCCGCGAGGTCGAGCACGGCATAGCCCGGCGCCTTGTAGAAGCTGCCGTCGCTGACCCGGCTGTGGCGCAGCGCATAGGTGGCGATGGCCTCGGCGCCGAGCCCGTTCGGATGCTGCCAGGCGAGGCCGGTGACAAAGCGCGCCGGATCGACGCTGTCGATCGGCCGGCCGGTATCGTTGTTCTCGCCCTGGGCGAAGGCGGCGCTGCCGCGCAGCGCCCAGCGCGGCGCGAACTGCCAGAGCCCGCCCGCCTCGAAGCCCCAGATCGTGACCGAGGAGAGATTGCGGTACTGGTACTGGATCAACCCGCCCGCGCGCCCCACGACCGCGGTGTCGATGAAGTTGCTGTACTGGTTCCAGAAGCCCGAGACCTGGAAGAAGCTGCCATCCGCCCAGCGGCCGCGCAGCCCGGCCTCGACGCCGTCGCTGGTCTCCGGCTTCAGGTTGGTGGCCGGCAGGATCTGGTAGCCGAAGACGCGGTTGGTGAAGCCGAAATTGGCGTTGTCATAGGGCGGCGCCCGGAAGCCATGGGCGTACTGGCCGAAGACGGAGAGCACCTGGTCGAGCCGCCAGACGGCGCCGAGCTTGGGCGAGACGGCGAGGCGGTCGAGGTTGCGCACCTGCTCCGCCACGGTGGAGGCGGCGGAGCGGGCGAAATCCGCATCCGGATACGGCCGGAGCTGGTAGTAGTCGAGCCGCACCGCCGGCACCACGGAGACGCGGCCGATCGCCATCTCGTCCTGCAGGTAGACGCCGCCCTGCAGGATGTCGGTATCGGGGAAGTTCTTGTTGGGGAAGGTCTCGCCGGCGACGGTCGCGGTGACGGCGCCGGTCGTCAGGTTGGTCTCGGTGCGGTCGCGCGGCCGACTGACCGAGATGTGCTCCATCGTCGCGCCATAGGTCAGCCGGTGCTCGAGGCCGAGCAGGGCGAGGCGCGAGCTGGCCTGCACCTCGCCGCCGACGATCTCCTCCTCGAAGCGGAAATCCGACCAGCGCAGGCGGTTCGGCAGGGCCAGCGGCACGGTGCCGAAGAAGCTGCTGCGCTGCTGCACCGTCTCCTCGGTCCGCTCCAGCCGCGTCCACCAGGCGCGCGTCTCCAGCCGGTCGAGGAAGCCGAGGGGCAGCTCGCGCACGTAGTCGAGGCTGAGGCGGCCGCGGAAGGAGCGGTCGTCGCCACGGCTGTCGAGCACAGCGGTGGACGGGCCGCCGCCCGCGCCCGGCGTCACGCCGCGATCGGTCAGCACGTTGGTATCGGTGATGCGCTCGAAGAACTCGCCGGTCAGGCGCAGCGCGTCCTCGCTCTGGCCGCGCCAGATCAGCCGGCCGAGGATGTTGTTGACGTAGTAGTCCTGCGGGTTCGGCTTCAGCGAGCCGTTCGGCGTCAGCTCATGCCCGTCGCGCCGGGTGTAGAGCAGCAGCGCCTCGACATTGCCGGCGCGGGCGGCGCCGGTCAGGGTCGAGGTGACGCTGCGGTCGGCGCCATTGTAGCCGAGCGGCCGCTGAGGAAGGTGTTGGCGTTGGTCTCGGCGAGGTAGTCGCGCGGATCCTTCAGCGTGTAGGCGACAACGCCGCCGAGCGCGTCCGAGCCGTAGAGCGCCGAGGCCGGCCCGCGCAGGATCTCGATGCGCTTGACGCTCTCGAGATCGACGAAGTCGCGGGTGAAGGTGCCGGCGCCAGCATTGCTGCCGGGGAAGTCCGGCACCCGGATGCCGTCCACCTGCACGCGGACGCGGTTCTCGCCGATGCCGCGGATGACGAAATTGGTGCCGCCGGTGCGACCCGGCTGGTTGCCGAAGGAAATCCCCGGCTCGTAGCGGATGATGTCCTGCGGCCGGTTGGCGTTCTGCCGCTCGAGCTGCTCGGACTCGATGATGGTGACGGTGGCCGGAACCTCGTCCACCGGGCGCGGCCCGCGCGTGGCGGTGACCGAGATCGGCGGCAAGGCGATGGCCGCATCGCCGGCCTCGGCGACGTCAGGAGGTGCGGCCTGGCTCGCCGCCTGCGCGGCGGCCTGCCGGGCGCCGGCGCTGCAGGCGAGCGCCAGGGCACCACCGAGCAGCGCGGCATGGGGAAGCGGGGATCGGGGCGGTCGCAGCATGCCAAGGCACATCCGGAAGATCGCAGGGCCTTGGCTGGCGCGTCGCCGGGTTGCTTCCGGCAGGGCTGGCTCGGCCGCCGCGCTACTTGGTCAGGAGCAGCTTGTTGTTGGCGGTGACGCGCAGCAGATAGGCCTCGCTGCCATGCCAGATGACGAGCTCGCGGCCGCCATGCAGCAGGTCGGTGCTCCTGACGGCGGGCGCCTGCGCCACGGCCGGGCCGCTCGCCGCCCAGCGCGGCGGGCGCGCGCCCGTCGGTCCCACCCCCGTCGGTCCCGCGCCCGGCATGGGGGTGCGACGCAGCTCAGTTTCCGGGATCCTGCCAGACATGCTTCGTCTCCAGCTTGGTCGGGCGTGCCACGACGCCGGACATCAGAATGGTTTCGGACTTGATTTGCAGTTTATTCTCATTCGCATAACAGCGAGGCGGAATGCTCTCAGCCGAGAAGCATGCCTGGCCCCTCCCCGGCCTCCGGCGCGCCGACCGGTCCGCCCGGCAGCACGATGTCGGCGGCGAGCAGTTGCTCGGCGAAGCTCTGACCGCCGCGCAGGGCAAGGGAGAGCGTCGTCTCTGGCAGCCAGGTGCAGAGCGCGCCGACCGAGCCGAAGACATCGCCGCATTGCAGGGTGCCGACCAGCGCCAGCAGCGTCTCCTCATCGGCGCTCAGCTCCTGGCAGCGGCAGGCCTTGATCTCCGGCGGGTGCGGGCTGCGGCGCATCAGCACGGAGAGAAGCTGGTCGAAGCCATAGGCGCCCACCGGGGCGATCCCGGCCTTGCCGAAGAGCGACCGCCAATCGGACATGCCCGCTTCGGAGAGCGGCAGCCCGGCGGGATGCCGGCCGGCCGACCAGGCGCGCAGGGCGGCGACGACGAAGCGCTCCTCCTGGACGAGCTCGCCCAGGGCGCGCTCCTGACGGATGCCGAGATGCAGGGTCTGGGACATGGCGGTCTCTCGCTTCGGGGCGATGGCGGGGCGCGGGCCCTGCGGTCAGGTGCCGAGGCGCTCGCGGCCCGGGGCGGTCTCCGCCGCCCCCGATGGGGTCGGCGCGGCGCGGCGGCGCGCGGCGGCACGGCGGGGCGTGGCGCCATCCGACCGCACGGCCTGCCAGCTCCAGGCCTCGCATTCGTCGAGCGCCTCGATGCAGCCGGCCGGGACGGGCGCGTCGGATCGGCCGACCGCCATGAGCGTGACCAGGGTGGCAGTGCCAAGGGAGCGGTGACACAGCATGCTTGGACCCTTCCGTTGATGTGTGCTCACGGCGAATGCGTCGCTTCGTTGTTTTCGGGGCAGATCCACACCTTCGGGCGATCCGCCCTAGTGCAGCGTGACGGGGTTGGGCGGCGTCCAGGCGCTGGCGCCGCCGAGCTCGATCGCCTCGGCCAGCCCGGTCAGGGAGCGGGCGCGCAGCCGCAGGCCGGCGCGGCCGAGGACCCGGCCGAGGCCGACCAGCGGCCCTTGGGCGAAGGCGGCGCCCTCGGCGGTGAGCAGGCCGTCGCGCAGGACCTCCTCGGCGAGGCGCGCCTCCCAGCCCTGGGCCAGGCGGGCGGCGTGCAGCAGCCGCTGCTCGTCGGGCGCCAGGCCGGCGCAGCAGGGACAGCCGATGCCGACCGGGCGGCAGGCGGTGCGCGCGACCACATGCATCAGCATGTCGATGGAGGCGGCGGCGTCCGGGGCGCCGGCAGCGCTCAGCATCCGGTGCAGGCGCGGCAGCGGCTCGGCGGCGCGCCGCAGCTCGGCGACCCAGGAACGGATGCAGCGCAGCACCAGAGCCTCCGGCTCGTCGAGCGCCGCCACCATGGTCGGGTAGCCGCGAAGGACGCGTGGCGCGAAGGAGGTGACATGGCCCATGCTTGGTCTCCGTCGGGGACCTCGCTGTGCTAAGTCAATTGAGAATGCGTCGCAACTGCATTTTAGCCGGATCGCCGGCGGCATCGGCCGCCACGCCCGCGCGGATGCGGTGGCACGGCCCTTCGCGACCGCTATCACCTTAAACGGAGCTGGTTGGGTACCCGCCAGAGCGTGATCGCTTGAGGCGGACTCACCAGAAAGCGTGACTCACGCGATCAGACAACGGCCTGGACCATGATCCGCGACCCTGTGCGGGCGGATCATGGTCCAGGGGAGACGGCCGGGAGGCGAATCGCCACTCGCCCGCATCCTGCGACGATGCGAGGCCGGGTCCGGCAGGCGCGATTCGTCGAGGCGGCGGCCGGCCGCGAGCGCGGCGTCAGGAGGTTCGCACGCCGCGCCGCCCGGACCACCAGGCGGCGAGCAGCGGCAGCAGCAGGCCAAGGCTGGCCATCACATCCCACAGGCCGTCGCCGAGCAGCCCCGCGACCAGCGCGGCCCCCGACAGCAAGGCGAGGATCGCCGGCGCCCGCCAGACCCGCGCCTTCATGCCCTCGCCTCCCGCCGGCGCCGCAGCCAGAGCCACAGCCCGCTGCCGAGCACGATGATGGTCACCAGGTCGAGCACGCCCCAGGCGATCTTCAGCGGCAGCCCGCCGTAATCCCCGAAATGCAGCGGCTGCGACAGCAGCAGCACCTGCACGTACCAGGGTGGCGCCCGCATCGCGGTGAGCTGGCCCGTGGCGGCATCGACCAGCGCCGGAGTCAGCAGGCGATGCGTCGCTGGCCGGTCGCCGCGCAGGAAGACCGCGTAGTGATGCGCGCTGGAAAGCGGCGTCTGCGGCCAGGCGACGAAGAAGGGCTCCCGTCCGGGCGCCGCCGCTGTCGCCGCGCGGACGGCCGTCTGCACCGAGCCCGGCGCCTCGGTCGGTGGCTGGCCCTTCCAGGGGGCGACCATCTCGGCGAGCTGGTCGAAGCGCCACAGCGCGATCACCTGCTCGGCCAGCGTGTTCACCACGCCGGTCGCGCCCACCACCAGCGCCCAGCTCAGCGTCACCACGCCGAGGATGTTGTGCAGGTCGAGCCAGCGGAGCCGGGCGCTGCGGCCGCTGCGCACCGTGCCGAAGCGGCCATGCCGGGCGAAGGGCGCGTAGAGCATGATGCCGGAGACGATGGCCAGGACGAAGAGGATGCCCATCGCGCCGAGGAAGAGCTTGCCGGGGATGCCGAGGAACAGGTCGGCATGCAGGCGGAACATCCAGTAGATGAAGCCCTCGCGGTCGCGCGGCTCGGCCAGCACCTGGGCGGTGCGCGCATCCACCAGCACGCCGGTGAGCTGATCCGCCGGCGCGGTCGGACTCGGCGCCATGCTGAGGCGGAGGATGTCGGGATCCTCCTCCCAGATCAGGTACTGCACCACCTCCCCCGGCCGCCGCGCCATCGCCGCCGCGACCACGGCATCGAGATCGGCGCGCGGCGTGCCGGGCGGCATCGGCGGCGCCTCCACCTCGGCGCCGGTCAGGTGGTTGATCTCCTCGTGGAAGATCAGCGGCAGGCCGGTCAGGCAGAGCAGCAGCAGGAACAGGGTGCAGATCAGGCTCGACCAGGTGTGGATCCGCGACCAGGTCCGAAGGCTGTTGCGGGCTGCCCCGGCGCGCCGGGGCGGCGCCTCGGCCATGGGGGCTGCCCCGGGGGCGGCCACCGAGGCCGGCGGGACCGGGCGGAAGGCGCTTGGGATCGGGTCTGACACGGCTCGGCACTCTCCCGCAGCCACCTGGTGCTGGCGGCACCACCATGGTTATTGCGAGTGATTCGCGCTTGCAAGACGGGAGCCGCCCTCACGATCCTGGCAGTGGCCCGCGGCAGGCCCTCGGCGCGGGCGGCTCAGCCGAGGCCGAGCAGCCGCGCCCCCTGATAGGTGACGAAGGCGGCGACATAGGCGAGCACCACCATGTAGCCGAAGCTGAAACACATCCAGGCGCGGCTGTTGGTCTCGCGCCGGATCACGCCGAGGGTTGCCACGCATTGCGGGGCGAAGACGTACCAGGCGAGGAAGGCGAGCGCGGTGGCAAGGCTCCAGCGCGAGGAAAGCGCCTCGCTGAGCTGCGTCGGCTCCTCCTCGGCATCGGCCACCGCATAGACCGTCCCGAGCGAGGCGACGGCCACCTCGCGCGCCGCCATGCCGGGGATCAGCGCCATGCTGATCTGCCAGTTGAAGCCGATCGGCGCGAAGATCGGCTCGACCGTGCGGCCGATCATGGCGGCGAAGCTGTAGTCGATCGCCGGATCGGTCGCATCCTCGGGCGCCGGCGGCATGGAGGCGAGGAACCAGACCACGATCATCATCGCCAGGATGATGGTGCCGGCGCGGCGGAGGAAGGCGACCGCCCGCTGCCAGAGGCCGAGGCCGACATTGCGCAGCCGCGGCAGCTTGTAGTCGGGCAGCTCCAGCATGAAGGGCTCGGTCGGCGTGCGCCGCCAGAGCAGCCGGCGGAAGACGAAGGACATGGCTAGCGCGCTGGCGATGCCGGCGGCGTAGAGGCCGAACATGACCAGCCCCTGCAGCCCGATCCAGCCGAGCGCCCCCTCCCCCACCGCCTGGTTCGGGATGAAGGCGCCGATGATCAGCGTATAGACCGGGATACGCGCCGAACAGGTCATCAGCGGCGCGACCAGGATCGTCGCCAGCCGGTCGCGCCGGCTGTCGATGACGCGCGTCGCCATGATGCCGGGGATGGCGCAGGCGAAGGAGGAGAGCAGCGGGATGAAGGCGCGGCCATGCAGCCCGGCGCCGCCCATGATGCGGTCCATCAGGAAGGCGGCCCGCGCCATGTAGCCGAAATCCTCCAGCAGGAGGATGAAGAGGAACAGGATCAGGATCTGCGGCAGGAAGACCAGCACGCTGCCGACGCCCGAGATCAGCCCGTCATGCAGGAAGCTGCGCAGCAGGCCGAGGGCGCCGGCATCCGGCAGCAGCGCATCGGTCGCGCTGCCGAGCGCATCGAAGGCGGCCTCGATCAGGTCCATCGCCGGCTCGGCCCAGCTGAACACCGCCTGGAACATCAGGAACAGGACGGCCAGCAGGATCAGCAGCCCGGCCACCGGATGCAGCAGCACCGCGTCCAGCCGGTTGGTCAGCGTGTCCGGCCGGCGCGGCGTCCGCACCGTCGCGGCCATGATGCGATCCGCCTCGCGCTGCAGCTCCCGCAGCTCGGCCGCATCCGGCGGCGTCCAGGCCTGGTGCGTCGCCTCGGCGGCGGCGGGGGCGGCCGCGGCGGCGAGGGTGTCGAGCTTCGCCAGCAGCGCCTCGGTGCCGGCGCGCCGCACCGCGACCGAGGTCACCACCGGCAGGCCGAGCGCCGCCGAGAGGCCCTCGACATCGATGTCGATGCCGCGATGGCGGGCGATGTCGAACATGTTGAGCGCGAGCAGGATCGGCCGCCCGGTCCGCTTCAGCTCCAGCACCAGCCGCAGCGAGAGGCGGGGATTGGTCGCATCCAGCACGCAGATCAGCAGGTCGGGCATGCGCTCGCCGAGCTGGGTGCCGAGGATGGTGTCGCGGGTCACCACCTCGTCCGGGCTGCGGGCGCGCAGCGAATAGGTGCCGGGCAGGTCGAGCAGGCTGATCCGTCGCCCTTCCGGGGTGGCGAAGCTGCCCTCCTTCCGCTCGACGGTGACGCCGGCATAATTCGCCACGCGCTGACGGCTGCCGGTCAGGGCGTTGAACAGCGCGGTCTTGCCGCTGTTGGGATTGCCCACCAGCGCGACCCGGAGCGGCTGCTGGATCTGGGTGACCTGATTCATGGGCCGCTACTTCACAGGCTGGCGTCGACCAGGATGGCCACGGCCTCGCGCCGCCGCAGGGCGATCGTCATGCCGTTCACCCGCACCGCGATCGGATCGCGGCCGAACAAGCCCTGGTGCAGGATCTCGACCCGCGCCCCCTCGATGAAGCCGAGCTCCAGCAGGCGCCGCTCCAGCTCGGCCCGCGGCAATTGCGCGTCGCCGGGCACGCGGATGCCGCGGATGATCCCGCGATAGCCGACGGCCGCGGTGCCGAGGCAGGCGGTCCCCTCCTCCTGGTCGGCAGGCGCGGCGGCGAGCGCGGCAGTGTCGGTCATCCGGGTCCTCGGGGGCGGGCGGGCATCTAGGTGCGAATGGCCCGCGGTTGCAAGTGAGCGGCCGGTCATGGCCGCGCCAGGAAAGGGCGGTCCGGCATGCCCGCTAGCTCAGCAATCCCGCCACGACCGGCGCGAGCAGGGCGATCAGGCCGAGCACGGCCAGGCCGCGCGGCGCGTAGGGCAGCAGCAGCACCACGAGGAAGCCGCCCATCGAGAGGGCGCCGAACCAGGCGACGAAGCCCATGCCCCAGCCCCAATGCGCGGCGGCGGCGAGCAGGGCGAGGAGGAGGCCGGCGTAGCCCAGCAGCCGCAGCGCCAGCCGCAGGCCCGGCGAGGGCATCCGCCCGCGCAATTGCTGGTGATGCCGGTCCATGGCGAAGCTGAGCGCCGCGAAGCCGGCGAAGGCCCAGAGCAGCATGGCGAGCAGCATGGCCTGGATCACCGCGCCTGGCCCGGCAGCGCCGCCGGCCGCGCGAGCGGGGCCCGCGGGGCCGGGGCCGCGCGCTGCCGCGCCAGATACCAGGCCAGCCTGGCGAGGCCGAGCCCGCAGCCGAAGGCGGTGAGGTCGACCGCCTCGACCGGACCGAGCGCCGCGAGGCCGGCCGCGAACGGCCTGCCCCCGGTGGCGAGGTCGAGCAGCGGCAAGGCGAGGCAGAGGAGGGCGGCGAGGCCGAACTGCTCCCGCCAGCCCTGCGCCGGCGGCCGCAGCGCCGCATGCAGCAGCGTGGCGAGCCAGACCGGCAGCAGCAGGCCCATCTCCCAGCCCGCCCGCCCGGCCATGCCGGCCGGCAGCAGGCGGTTGAGCCAGAGATAAGCGATGCAGGCGATGACCACCCCAGCCACGGCCGCGACATTGATCCGCGCCACCGCCCGGTCGAAGCGGGAGGCAGCGCCGTGGCGCGCCATCCGCTTGACGGTGAACATCACCAGCCCGGTGGCGATCATGGCGGAGCCGGCGAGGCCGGAGAGGAAGTAGAGCCAGCGCATCGCCGCGCCGCCGAACTGCGCCAGGTGCAGCCCGACCATGGCGCGCCAGACATAGGCCGAGGGATTCCACGCCACCTGGGTGCCGACATGCCGGCCGGTCGTGCCCTCGAAGGCGGCATGGTCGGCGATGGCGGCGATGCGGTCGTCGGTGCGGCGGAAGACGTCCACCACCGCATTGGCATCGCCGGGGTTGTAGACCGTCACCAGCTCCGCCGTCTCCGGCCCGAGGATGCCCTCGGCCTGTTCCACCATCGGCGCCAGCGGCAGCAGCGGCGCCGGCTGCCGCGCGGCGGGGCGCTCGAAGGGCGTCACGACATCGGCCCGCAGCCTGGCCAAGGAGCCGCCGTAATGCAGCTGCACCCCGACCGGCATGGTCACGCTGAACATGATCGCCAGGCCGGTATAGGTGATCATCAGGTGGAAGGGCAAAGCGAGGACGCCGCAGACATTGTGCGCGTCGAGCCAGGCGCGGTGTGGAGCCCGGGCGCCGGGGCGGAAGGTGAAGAAGTCGCGGAAGATCCGCTTGTGGATGATGATGCCGCTGAGCAGCAGGGCCAGCATCCCGATGCTGACCGCGGCGATGATCCAGATGCCGGCCGGCCTCGACATCAGGCTGTAGTGGAAGTCCACGAAGAACTCGCCGCCCTCGGTCTCGCGCACCGGCACGATCCCGCCGGTCGCGGGGTCGAGGAAGCGGGCCTCGCGCGTGCTGCCGTGCCGCCAGCGGATCTCGATCGGCTCATCCTCCGCATGCGGCAGGGCGATCTGCCAGAGCCGCGACTGCGGCGCCTCCCGCTCGAGCGTGGCCTGGGCGCGGGCGATGGCCTCGGCCCGGGGAGCGCTGCCCACCCGCCGCAGCTCCGGCTGCATCCAGTCGGTGATCTCATGCGCGAAGACCGAGAGCGTGCCGGTCAGGAAGATGGCGAAGAGCAGCCAGCCGAAGAACAGGCCGGCCCAGGTGTGCAGCCAGGACATGGACTGCCGGAAGCCCGCCTTCATGGCCGCGGCCAGCCGAGCAGGAGGACGGCCGCCGGCGGCGCGGCGAGGGCGAGCAGCCAGGCCCAGGCCCGCAGCGCCGTGCGCGCGGCGAAGGCCCAGAGCACGGCGAAGGTCATCGGCAGATAGGCCAGCATGCCGGAGATGTAGACCGCATCCGGCCGCGGCACCGGCAGCAGCAGCGCCAGCGCCCCCGAGATGGCATAAGAGAGCGCATAGCCGCCGAGCAGGGCGGCGAGGACGCGCCCGATGATGTCGATCGGCCTCGCCATGCCGCCTACCACCGGTGGCTCAGCGTCGCCAGGATGGTCCGGCGCGCGGCGAAGAAGCAGTCCGTGTTGGAGGCGCAGGTCACCAGCCGCTT
Organism: Roseicella sp. DB1501; assembly: GCF_013112485.1. GTDB lineage: Bacteria > Pseudomonadota > Alphaproteobacteria > Acetobacterales > Acetobacteraceae > Paracraurococcus. The sequence continues at coordinate 392,745 of NZ_JABFHG010000004.1, read as the reverse complement.
GTCGCCGAGGTTGGAGGCGTTGACCGCGAGGCGCGTGCCCTCGAGCCCAGGCGCCAGCCGGCCGAGATCGTAGCGGATGGCGGCATCGAACAGGGTCGCGGTCGGCGTCTCATAGAGGTTGGCCGTGTCGCCATAGGCGCCGCTGACATAGCGCGCACCGCCGGCGATGCCGAGTCCGGCGAGTGGCCCGTCGGGGAAGGTGTAGTCGAGCCAGAGCGCGGCGGTGTGCTCGGGCGTCAGAGGCAGCCGCTTGTCCTGGTTGGCGGCGACCGTCGTCCTGGTCACCTTGCTGTCGGTATAGGTGTAGCTGGCGATGGCGCTCAGCCCGCGCGCCAGGCCGGCGACGCCCTCGAGCTCAACGCCGCGCACCCGCGCCTCGCCGGTCTGCACCTGAAACAGGGTGTTCGCCGGGTTCGTCGTCAGGATGTTCTCCAGCGTGCCGGTGTAGGCGGCGAGGCTGACGGAGGCGTTCACGCCTGGTGGCTGGTAGCGCAGCCCGACCTCCCACTGCTCGCCCCGCGTCGGCCGGAAGGGGGTGCCGGAGGCATCCACGCCGATCTGCGGCTGGAAGGACTGCGACCAGGAGACATAGGGCGCGAGGCCGAAATCGAAGAGGTAGTTGAGCCCGACGCGGCCGGTGGTGGCGCTGTCGCTCTGCGGCGTCTGCCGGTTGGTCAGGCGGTTGTCGGTGTTGCTGTCCACCCAGTCCTGCCGGCCGCTCACCGTCAGCAGCCAGCGGCCGAGGCGCGCCTGGTCCTGGGCGTAGAGGCCGACCTGGTCCTGCGTGCTGAAGGTGCGGACCGAGTTGTAGCTGGTCGGCAGGGTGAAGGCACGGCCATAGACCGGGTTGAAGACGTTGATCGTCGGCGCCGCGCCGCGGCCGAAGCCGTAATCGGTGGAGGCATGGCGGAAATCGAGGCCGGCGAGGATCGTGTGGCTGACCGGGCCGGTTTGCAGATGCGCCTCGCCCTGGTTGTCCATGGTGAAGGCGTCAACATGGTCGCGGATGACGACGGCGGTGCGGTTCAGCGTCTGCAGGTCCGCCTGCAGCCCGAGGCCGCGCACCACGTTCATGTCGAAATTGGTGCGCGAGTAGCGCAGGTTCTGCCGGATGGTGAAGCGGTCGTCGATCCGGTGCGAGAAGGCGTAGCCGACGCCCCACTGGTCGCGGTCGAAGTTGTTGGCGTTCTTCTCGCCGACGAAGCGGTTGATCGGGATGGTGCCGTAGGGGTTGGAGCGCAGCGTGCCCTGGACGGGCAGGAATTGCTGCACGCCGGAATCGTCGCGCTGCCAGTAGGAGAGCAGGGTCAGGCTGGTATCGGGGCTGAGCCGCCAGGTCAGGCTCGGCGCGAGGAAGAGCCGGCGGTCGCGCACATCGTCCGTCTGGCTGTCGGAATCGCGCGCCAGACCGGTGAAGCGGTAGAGGAACTTTCCCTCCTGATCGATCGGGCCGCCGAGGTCGAAGGCCCCCTGCAGCCGGCCGAAGCTGCCAGTCTGCAGCTGCACCTCATGCGTCGGGACATCGGTCGGCCGGCGGCTGATCATGTTCAGCATGCCGCCCGGCGGGATCTGGCCGTAGAGCACCGAGGCCGGGCCGCGCAGCAGTTCGAGCCGCTCGAGGCCCCAGGGCTCGACCTGCGGGATGGCATAGGTGCCGAAGGGCAGCCGCATGCCGTCGAGGAACTGCGCGCCCTGCAGCGAATAGCCGCGCACCGTGCTCCAGCCGTAGCGGATGTCGCTGCCATAGGGCTCGGCGAAGACGCCGGGCGCGTAGCGCAGGGCCTGCTGGGTGTCCTGCACCGCCCTTGCATCCATCTGGTCGCGGGTGATGACTGAGACGGCTTGCGGGGTCTCGAGCAGGGGGGTATCGGTCTTGGTGCCGCTGAGGTTCTGCCGTGCGACGAAGCCCCGCACCAGTCCGGTGGCGGTTTCCGCGCGCTCCTGCACATCGAGCGTCGGCAGGGTGATGCTGGGCGCGGCGCCGGGGCTGGCACCGGGCGCGGCCGCATCCTGGGCACCGGCGGGCAGGCCGGTGGCGAGCACGGCGATGGCAGGCAGGACAAGCCGTGCCCCGGCTCGGATGTGGCGCATGGTCAGCTCCCGGCGCCCCACGTCCCGGTTCGCCAGGGATCGGAGGCAGTCTGATCTCGATTTGGATAGGCGTCTATGCGATTGAGATGCATTCGCATCAAGCCGCTGACGGCACACATCTTTGTTTTCCTGGCCAATGTGGCACGACAGCCAGGGCCTCCGCCCTGAAGCCGCGAGACCCCAAAGGGAGAGACGCCATGAACGATGTGACGGTACGCCCGGCCGCGGGCCGGACGACGAAACCCGCCCCGGCCGCCAGCTTCACCGGGACGGTCCTGCAGGATTCCCTGGCGACGCCCGAGGCGCCGTCGCGGACCAGCGCTACCCTGGTGACCTTCACCCCCGGGGCGCGCACCAACTGGCATACGCATAAGACCCGGCAGGTGCTGGTGGCGACGCATGGCACGGGCATGGTGCAGGTGAAGGGCAAGCCGCCGCAGTGGCTGCGGGCCGGCGACGTCGCCGTGGTGCCGCCGGGGATCGTGCACTGGCACGGCGCCATCGCGGGCCAGCTCTTCGCGCATATCTCCTTCGTCGAGACCGACGGCCCCGACAACACCACCTGGCTGGAGCCGGTGGAGGAGGCGGAGTACCGGTCCGTCGCGGTGGCGCCGGAAGGCTGAGGCCATGGCGGGCGCTCAGTAGAGGTTGGATTTGTAGTCCTTCTCCAGCCCCTGCGCATCAGGCCGGGGATGGAGACGACGGCGCCGGCAAGCCGGGCAGACAGGCCCTTGTCCCGGTTGAGTCGCACATGTGCGGTGAACATCGCGACGGGGTCGATCCCCTCGACCGGTGCCGCGACCGGCCAGAGGGCGGCGCGCCCGAGCGCGGCGCTCCGGCGCAGGGCCAGGCTGGCGAGTTCGACGCGGGTGACGAGCGGCGGCACCTTGCCCTCCACGGCGAAGCCTTCCCGCGCCGTCTCCTCCGTGGTCAGCCGCGCCCGGCCGCCGAGGATCAGGACATGGTCGGTGCCGGGGAGGAGCAGCGCGGCCGCGATGCGCGGCTGGGCGATGATGTTGCGGAAGCTGTCGGTGCGCCGGTTGCCGGGTCGGTCCGGGAACCACAGCGCGTCGCCCTCCAGCCGCGCCAGCCGCATGGCCGGATCGCCCTTCGGGCTGAGATCGGCATGGCCGCCGGGATCGCTCGTCGCCAGCGCCATGAACCGGCTGGCGGCGGCGAAGGCAGCAGCCTCCTCGGGCGCCGCGTCGAGCTGCGGCGCGGACCAGAAGGCCGAGCGGATCAGCGCCTTGGCGCAATGGACGTAGCATTCCTCGACCGCGATCCGGGCCTCGTCGCCTTCGATCCCGGCGACGCGGCCGTTGACGCGCAGAGTCTCGCCGAGGTCCGGCGCGAGGAAGAGCGCGCCGAAGCCGGCCCCTGGCCGCGCCAGCGCCGGCTCATCGAGCGCCGCGGGGGGCAGGCGCAGCATCCGCGCCTCGGTGCCGGCGAAGCCCGGCGCGCCACCGCCGAGCGTGATGGCGAGCGTGGCGGCATCGCCGAAGCCGGCGAAGAGCAGCGGCGATGCGGCGATCCAGCGCCGGGCGCCCTCGTCGAGATGGTCGATGACCTTCAGGTGCATCGGCGGCGGCGTCTTGCCGAGGACGCTTTCCAGCGCGGCGACGGTGTCGATGGCGGTCATGGCGGCGGCCGCATCATCCTGAATCGGTCCTGCCGTGCCGGTCATGGATCGCCTCTCCTCCGCTGCGGGGATTCATCCCGCCGCTCGGCTTAGAGAAATTGCGAATGATTCTCAACTAAGTTTCGCGCCGGGCGAGCCTGGTCCGTTGCTGGCGCAGGCACCGGCGAGAGCGGCGGAGTTGAGCGTTGGCGCGTCAGCGCGTCGGGCTTGCAGGAAGCGGGGGCGTCATCGGCAGCCGCGAGGCGGGCAGATCGCAACGCAAGCCAGCGCGCCTGCCGGCAAAAGGCAGGCAACTTGCTGGCCGAATCAGCCTAACGCATTGAGAAGATTGGCGGACCCGATACGATTCGAACGTACGACCTTTGCCTTCGGAGCAATTTGACCTAGCCATCCTTTATGCACGCTAGGACACGCTACGATGCGCCAACCGCTTGAAACCCCTAGACTATCCGGCCTGTTGTGCCGAACTGTCTATCCGAAAATTCGCTCTGATATTCATCCGGCTGCTTCCGTGGTGCTTCCGCGGAAACAGCCCCTCCTCAACGGAGGAGACGTCACATGGCAAAGCTGACCAAGCGCATTGTAGATGCGGCCAGCGCTCGAGAAAAGGACTACTTCCTCTGGGACGACGAGTTGCCGGGCTTCGGCCTGCGCATCTTCGCTTCGGGCAAGCGCAGCTACCTCATCCAATATCGCGCCGCCGGACGGACGCGGCGCTACACCATCGGTATGCATGGCGTGTGGACACCGGAGACGGCCCGGCAGGAAGCGAAGGTGCAACTCGGTCGTATCGCCAAGGGCGACAATCCCGCCGAGGAGCGCCAGCTCGACCACCAGGCGATCACCGTCAAGGAACTCTGCGAACTCTATCTCAAGGATCTGGACGCTGGCCTCATTCTCGGGAAGGGCGGCCGACCGAAGAAGGCCGGCACAATCGCCAGCGACATCGGCCGGATTCATCGGCACATCGTCCCGCTCATCGGCAACCGGCGGGTCAAGGATCTCGCCAAAGCCGACATCGCCAAGGTGTTGAAGGACATCATGGCCGGGAAGACGGCCGTGTCGGTCAAGACGAAAAAGCTGCGTGGCAAGGCAATCGTTCGCGGCGGCGCAGGCACCGCGACCCGAACCGTCGGACTACTCGGCGGGATACTCACCTACGCGATGGAAGCCGGCATCATCACGGCGAACCCGGCCCACGGCGTTCGCAAGCCCAAGGACAATGTGCGCGGCCGTCGCCTCACGGAAGCCGAGTATCGCACCTTGGGCGAGATGCTGCGCACGGCCGCCGCGACCGAGAAATATGAGATGACCGTCGACATCATCCGCCAGATCGCGCTGACCGGCTGCCGGCGAAGCGAGATGATCGGCCTCATGTGGACCGAGGCGGATACGGGCGCCAGTTGCCTCCGCCTCGCCGACAGCAAGGAGGGAGCGTCCATCCGTCCTATCGGGCTTCCCGTCGTCGAGTATCTCGAGGAACGACGTAAGACGCAGACGGGAAGCTATGTCTTCCCCGGTCCACGCGCGGAGGACGCCGCATTTGGCGGCTTCCCGAACCATTGGAAACAGATTTTCAAGGACTCGCCGCTGGCCGACGTCACGCCGCACGTTCTGCGCCACAGCTTCGCCAGCATCGCCAACGATCTCGGCTTCACCGAGGTTACGATTGCCGCGCTGGTCGGCCATGCGAAGGGCTCGGTCACGAGCAAATACATCCACACCCTCGACACGGCGCTCATCATGGCGGCGGATACGATCTCCGGCTACATCCAGGGCCTCCTCGACGGGAAGGCGTTCAAGCAGACCGCCTATGCCCTCGACCGGGATTCCCGGAAGGCGGCGCTGGCGCGCTTCCTTCAGAAGGCCGCCGGCGACGAGGAGACGGAGCGGGAGGAGCTGCCACTTGCCGCTTAACCATCCCATACGGGGCCTTTCAGTTATTGCAGTTATGGCCCCGCGCGACTATATTGGCTGGTCAGGAGAACCCGTCATGGCCAGCCAAGTCGTCAAATTCGCCGGTCTCTCGGATCGAGACCGAAAGAAGGTATCGCCCCTGCCCAAGCTGGCCGAGGGCGACCGCATCGAGCTGCGCGTCCGACGCCGAAGCGGGGGGGACGAGACCGTGGCTCTGCCGCCGGCAGCCGCTAGTGTCGTCGAGACGCTAATTGACCGCCTGCTTAGTGGTGAGCGTGTAGCAGTCCTTACGGAAGACCAAGAGCTGAGCCCAACCGAGGCTTCCGCCATCCTTGGCATATCGCGCCCGCTCGTGGTCCATCGCATGGATATCGGCGATCTGCCGTTCCGCTATGTGGGCAAGCATCGCCGCGCGTCGCTCAAGAACGTGCTGGCACTGAAGGCGAAGCTCGACGTCCAGCGCAAGGCAATGGAAGACTTGGCTGCCGACGCCGAGAATCTTCACCTTCAATATGGCATTTAGCCCCGTAATCGCGGTCTGCGATGCCTGCATCCTCTATCCGTTCCATTTAAGGAACATCATAGTCCAGACCGCAGTCGACCGCCTGTTTCACGCGCGTTGGTCCGAACAAATCCATGATGAGTGGCTGAGCAATCTCGTGGCCAATGTGCCGGGTCTCTCGGCCGATCACCTCGACACAGCGAAACGGCTCATGAATACCGCTCTACCGGCGGCGACGATTACGGAATATGAGAAGCATATTCCTGCCGTCACCTTGCCCGATCCTGATGACCGCCACGTCGTCGCGGTCGCAATCGAGGCCGAGGCGTCCCATATCCTGACCTGGAATTTGCGCGATTTCCCGATCATGGCTCTGAAGAAGCACGGCCTCGTTCGCCAGACTCCAGACACCTTTTTGACCGACCTCTATGACCTGTCGCCCCAACTGATCCTTGGATCTCTCGCCAACGCCCGCCGCAACCTCTCAAAGTCCGCCATGTCGGCCGCCGCGTTCCACGACATGCTGCGTGGCCAGAAGCTGAGGCAACTTCATGACCGGCTACGTGGGCATATCGGCGACCTCTGATGAACCATCGGTCGTGGCAACCGAGTCAGATTGTTCCGGTTCGCCGCTCGTCCTGGGCGAAGCCCTGAAATCCTGTCCCTGTCTGAAGTCGAAGAGGAACGGCGCCTATGATGCCATTCAAGTGGCGGCGGAGCAGCGCCGCCATCTCGGCAGCGCCCATCGGCCGCGAAAACACAAATCCCTGGCCGAATTCGCAGCCCATCGTCCAGAGTTGGCTGGCCTCGACCTCGGCCTCGATGCCTTCAGCTATAACTTGAATGCCAAGTTCATGTGCGATCTCGATCACACCTTTTACGATCGCCGTGCTAGGTTCGTTAGGCCACAGTTCGGCAATCAACGATCGGTCGATCTTGATGGCATCGACCGGCACGTTCATCAGATGGGTTAGAGGCGCCTGACCGCTTCCAAAATTGTCGAGCGCGACGCGCACACCGTTTTCGCGCAGCCGCTTTACCTCCCGCGCGACAATCCTATCGTTTCGCCCCATCCAGACATCTTCGTTCACCTCCACGATGAGATGATCGAGCGGCACCCGCGCTCGGCCGAAACTACCATCCAGCTTATGCAGCAGGTCGCCAGCATAGAAATCGGCCGCCGAGACATTCACGCTGACAAACCGAAGAGGTATGTCCTCGTCCAACCATCGCCGAACGTCACCGGCAGCGATTGACAACATCCGATCCGTCAGCGCCGTCGCCACCCGGACATCAGATGTTGCTTCGCGGAAAGCATAGGCGGACAGAATCTCACCGTCATGCCTCTTCAGCCGGCAGAGCGCTTCGACACCGATAATCTCGAAATTGTCGAGTTGGACGATCGGCTGATAGTAGGCGCTGATCCTGTCATCGGCGATCGCGGCGGAAACGGAGTGGATTGCTCCAATTCGATGGGTGATGCGCGTATCAATCCCCGGCCAGTAGCGGACAAAGCCGCCGCGGCCAGTCTCTTTCGCATGGTAAAGAGCGAAGTCGGCGTTCTGGCAGACACTCGACCCGTCAATGTCACCCGCCGCCAGCACGGCGCCGCCGATCGTTGCCGCCGGCGCCACCATGTTGCCTGCACAGTCGGCCAACTCCTCCAAGGCATCGAAGATCCGTCCTGCTCCTCCCTCGATATTGGCTAAAGTCGCAGGCTCTCGGACGATCACCGCAAACTCGTCGCCGCCGAACCGAAACGTGACGTTTGGCGACATAGCTGCCGCAATCCGGCTGGCGGCAACACGGATCAAAGCGTCACCGGCCGCGTGACCGAAGACGTCGTTCACGACCTTCAGATTGTCGAGGTCGATCATCAACACGGCCCAAGAACCCGGCTCTTCGCACGACAGGTTCGCCAGTTCGGCATCGAAAGCGGCGCGATTGAGCAAGCCAGTGAGAACATCCAGCGTCGCCCTACGATCTCGGGAGACAGCGTGTTCGTGGCGGCGGAAGGCCAGTTCACACCATTCCACGCAGGTTGCCGCCAGGTTCTCTGGAATCTCGACAGCGCCACCGGGTGCTTCCGAAAGAAGCGTCAACCGTCCAATCGGAGTGCCCGTTTCGCCGGTGATGAGAGACGACCAGTTTGACGCCGAAAAGGAAGGAACGGAGCCTTCGGCGGTCGGCCTGGCAACGGATAGGGAAGCCTCATCGCGGGGATCGCCCAGCGCCAGCGGCCGGAGCTGACCATCGGCATCTATGATCTCTATCTCGCAGAGCACCCCCGGAAGACATGCTTCCATCGCTTTGCAAATATGCCGCGCCGTATCGACCAACGGCGCGCCACGCGCAATCATCCGAAGGATATGGTTTTCGAGTTCGAGCAAGTCACCAAGGGCCATCCTACCCATGACCCTATTGGTCTGCGACTATTCTGGTCGCTTTCGTGTGAAAGCTCCGTTTCCTAGATTGGTAAATTGCCGCTTAATTGTGCCTGACTTGGGATTGCCGTGAGGGGAAAGTCTTCCCCTGCGGCCGAGCCTCGCGTCTCGGCCGACCCCTTCTGCGGGGAGACCCCCAGGCTGTGCAAAAACTCTCCCTGATGTCGCTGGGCTTGGATCTCGCCGGCTAGCGTTGGCGTGGCGCGACACAATTCAGCATCGTGCTACCTCGGGTTTGACAGAGTGAGCCCGATAGCTTTCGAAACCGCCTTACATCAACAGGCTAAGCGCAGCTCCACCCACGGCCGCCAGCAACACGACGACCCATGGCGGAGCTTTCCAGGCCATCAGCGCCACGAAACAAATCAAGGCCAGTGCGAAATCCGGCATGCCTCCGATCGCGCTGGTGAAGACAGGCGAATAAAGCGCAGCGCCGAGGATTCCGACGACTGCGGCATTGGCGCCCTGCATGGCCGACTGCGCCCACGTCTTACGGCGCAGTTGATCCCAGAAGGGCAACGCCCCGATCAGGATCAGGAAGCCCGGCAGGAAAAGTGCGACAAGAGCGATCGTCGCGCCGGCCACGCCGTTCGGCGCCGGTCCCATGACCGCTCCGAGCCAGGCGGCAAAGGTAAAGAGCGGTCCGGGGACCGCCTGCGCTGCGCCATAACCCGCAAGGAAGGCATCATCGGACACCCATCCTGGCGTGACCGTTTCAGCCTGTAACAGCGGCAACACGACATGTCCGCCACCAAAGACAAGCGAGCCGGCACGAAAGAAGCTGTCCGCCAGCGCCCATCCTTGCGCTTGCCCCGCTAGGACCGGCAGGCCAATCAGTAGGGCGACGAACAGCGCGAAGGCCATCAGTCCGGCTTTGCGTGAAACCGGCACAGGCAGATGCTCGCCAATCGTGACCCGTCCTTTGCCAAGAGCCAGCCCGGCAAGTGCGCCCAGCAGTATGGCCGCCATCATCCCGATCGCTCCCGGCGCCCAGGCAAGCAGAAGCACGGCCACGACCGCGATCGTGGCGCGCTCCTTATCGGGGCACAGGTTTTTTGCCATGCCCCACACGGCTTGCGCCACGATGGCGACGGCGACGATCTTGAGACCATGTAGGACGCCAAGCGCTAACGGGCTTTCCAGCCGCGTAGCCGTCATGGCAAGCGCAAGAAGGATCATGGCCGATGGCAGGGTGAAGGCGAGGAAAGCTGCGAACGCGCCGAGCCATCCCGCCCGCGTCAGACCAAGAGCAAAGCCGACCTGGCTGGAAGCCGGACCGGGCAGGAACTGGCACAGTGCCACCAAATCGGCATATGCGCTTTCGCTCAGCCATTTTCGCCGCGTCACCAGCTCGTCCCGGAAATAGCCCAGATGTGCGATCGGTCCACCGAAGGAGGTGAGCCCCAGCTTCAGGAATGCGCGGAATACCTCGGAGACGCTTCCTTGCGACTGTTGCGGGCTATGATCCATTCAAGGGACCTCGTTGGTTGGGGCATTCTTGCGAGCGATGACGTGCGATCGGCGCGGGATAGATTCTCAGGTTGCAGCCGTCAGATTGACCCGCTGCATCAGGGCCTCGCCGCTCTCCTTGCGCTCGGAATAGCGGTCGGTCAGGTAGGGTGAGACGTCGCGCGTCAGAAGCGTAAACTTCATCAGTTCCTCCATTACGTCGACCACTCGATCATAATAGGAGGACGGTTTCATCCGGCCCGCATCGTCGAACTCCTGAAAGGCCTTGGCGACGGAGGACTGGTTGGGGATCGTCACCATGCGCATCCAGCGGCCGAGCACACGCATCTGGTTGACGGCGTTGAAGCTCTGCGAGCCGCCGGAGACCTGCATCACCGCGAGTGTCCGGCCCTGCGTTGGCCTTACCGCGCCGACCGAAAGGGGAATCCAGTCGATCTGCGCCTTCATCACCGCGCTCATTGCGCCGTGCCGCTCCGGGCTGGTCCAGACCTGGCCTTCCGACCAGAGCGAGAGCTCTCGCAGTTCCTGCACTTTCGGATGCCTGACCTCGGCGCCGTCCGGCAATGGCAGGCCATGCGGATCGAAGATGCGTGTTTCCGCGCCAAAGTGTTTCAGCAGGCGCTCGGCCTCGAATGTCAGGAAACGGCTGTAGGATCGCTCGCGGAGCGAGCCATAAAGCAGCAGGATACGCGGCGGATGGGTAGAAGGGTCGGTTACGCGCAGCCGACCAAGGCTGGGAGTATCAACGCAGCCGGCATCAAGATTGGGAAGATCGTCCGGCATCAACGCTGCTCTTTCGCGAGTTCGGACACCTTGCCGCCACGCTCATACCAGCCTTTGGAGCGGTTCACGATCCAGACGACCGAGAGCATCACCGGCACTTCGATCAGCACCCCGACAACGGTGGCGAGCGCCGCACCCGAGTGAAAACCGAACAGGCTGATGGCGGCGGCAACCGCCAGTTCGAAGAAATTTGACGCGCCGATCAGCGCCGAGGGACCGGCAACGCAATGTTGTTCGCCGGCAAGCCGGTTGAGCAGATAGGCAAGGCCGGAGTTGAAATAGACCTGAATCAGGATCGGCACTGCCAGCAGGCCGATGATGGCCGGCTGCGCGATGATCTGCTCGCCCTGAAATCCGAACAGCAAAACAAGCGTCGCCAGCAAAGCGACGAGAGAAGCCGGGCCGAGCTTTGCAAGCAGCCGGTCAAGCGCTGCCTGCCCGCCACTTGTCAGCATCCGGCGACGGATGATCTGCGCGATGATGACGGGAATGACGATATAGAGGACGACCGACAGGACCAGCGTGCCCCACGGCACGGTGATGGCTGACAGGCCCAGCAGCAGGCCGACAATCGGCGCAAAGGCGACGACCATGATCGCGTCGTTGAGGGCGACCTGGCTCAATGTGAAATGCGGTTCACCCTTGGTCAGGTTCGACCAGACAAACACCATGGCCGTGCATGGCGCGGCTGCAAGGATGATGAGGCCGGCAATGTAACTGTCGATCTGGTCGGCAGGTAGATAGGGCCGGAACAGCCAGCCGATGAACAACCAGCCCAGTAGCGCCATCGAGAACGGTTTTACCGCCCAGTTGATGAACAGCGTTACGCCGATGCCGCGCCAGTGGCGGCCGACCTCACCAAGCGCAGCGAAGTCGATCTTGAGCAGCATAGGGATGACCATCAGCCAGATCAGCACCGCCACCGGCAGGTTGACCTTGGCAATTTCCATCGCGCCGATGGCATGAAATGCGCCCGGCAGAAAATGGCCGAGCGCGATGCCGACGACAATGCACAGCGCGACCCAGAGGGTCAGGTAGCGTTCAAAGGTGGACATGCAATTCCCTCAGGCCGTTGCGACACGCTGGCCGTGTTCGTCGATCACGCGCTCGCCGTCTTCCTTGACGAACGCGCCGCGTTGCGGCGGCAGCAGGTCGAGCACGTCCTCGGACGGTCGGCAGAGCCGGACGCCCTTAGGGCTGACGACGATGGGTCGGTTGATCAGGATAGGATGCGCCATCATGGCATCGAGCAATTGCGCCTCGCTCAGAGCCGGGTCGCCAAGGCCAAGTTCGGCATAAGGCGTGCCTTTCTCACGGAGCAGCTCTCGCGCAGATATACCCATGCGCGCGATAAGCCGAGTCAGCATGTCCCGAGATGGCGGCGTCTTCAGATATTCGATGACATGCGGCTCGACGCCCGCATTGCGGATCATCGCCAAGGTGTTGCGCGAAGTCCCGCAATCCGGGTTGTGATAGATGATGACATCCATGGCTTGCCTCACGCCGCGCTGCTTCTGGGAGACGACGCGCCATCTGATTGGCCGATCTCTGTCAGCTTCGTGCGCAGCGACGCCTTGTCGAGACTAGCAACCGGCAGGGACGTGAACGCCGAGATGCGGTTCTTCATGTAGCGGAAGGCCGCAACGAAGGCGGCTTCCTTCTGGATATCCGGCCCATCGACGGCGGCAGGGTCTTCGATGCCCCAATGAGCTGTCATCGGCTGGCCAGGCCAGACAGGGCAGGTTTCGCCGGCGGCGTTGTCGCAGACGGTGAACACGAAATCCATAACAGGCGCATCAGGCCCAGCAAACTCTTCCCAACCCTTCGAGCGGAAGCCTTCAGAGGGGTAGTCGAAGCTCTTCAGCACCTTCAGCGCGAAGGGATTGACCGCCCCCTTGGGTTGCGACCCGGCAGAGAAGGCACGAAATCGGCCTTCGCCATCCTTGTTCAGGATGCTTTCCGCGAGGATTGAGCGCGCCGAATTGCCGGTGCAGAGGAACAGGACGTTGAAGATGCGGTCAGTCATGAGTGGCCTCCTTTGCGGTGAGGGTTTGCGGTGAGCAGCAAGGGGAAAAATCGGCGATCAGCGGCGCGCAGATCTCGGGTCGGCCGCCGCAGCAATCCTTGACGAGAAAGCTGGCAAGCGCGCGAACGGCGTCGAGCCTTGCCCGATAAATGATCGACCGGCTATGCCGCTCCGCCTCTATCAGGCTGGCGCGCGTCAGCGTCGCCAGATGTGTGGACATCGTATTGTGGGGGACATCTAACCTGCGGGCGATCTCGCCTGCGGGCAACCCGTCCGGCTCATGCTCCATCAGTAGACGGAACACGTCGAGTCGGGTCGGTTGCGCGAGCGCGGCGAAAGCGAGGATGGCATTATCTGATTCCATATGTCGAGACTAATCGACATATTGGCGAGAGTCTAGGCAGGGACGATCCGAAGTTTCCACCTGGTCGGGTAGCTGGACAGCGCCGCCGAACAGTGAGGACGGGAAGCCCAAGCGCGCTCAGTAGATATTGCTCGTATTGCCAAGCATTTACTGGGGTTATTCACCTGCGGATGGTACACTTAATTATTTGCGGGACGGGGGCACGATGGGACGCTTTATTGAGGGATATGACCGGAGCCAGCCGTTACTGCTGCCCGCCTGTGTTGAAGATTACGTGTCGCAGGACTCTCTCGTCCGCGTCATTGATGCCTTCGTCGAAACCCTCGATCTCACGGCGCTCGGCTTCGAGCGCACCGTCTCTGCCCCGACAGGACGACCTGGCTATCACCCCGGCGACATGCTGCGGCTCTACATCTGGGGCTACCTGAACCAGTTGCGTTCATCGCGACAATTGGAGCGCGCCTGCCAGCGCGATCTGGAGGCCATCTGGCTGATGCGGCGCATGACCCCGGACTATCGGACCATTGCGGCGTTCCGGCACGACAACCCCGAAGCGATCATCCGCACGGGGGCCGCATTCATCAGCTTCTGTCGCGAGAACGGCTTGGTCACTCCTGGCAAGGTGGCGCTGGACGGAACAAAGATGCGGGCGGTTGCCAGCGCGAAGAATATTGCAGGAGCGGATCGTCTGGCACGCGACATCGCTCATACCGAAACAGAAATCGCCTACTATCTCGACCGCCTCAACATAGCAGATCAACACTCGGCGGGCGCGCGCGATCAGACGGTCAATCGCGCGGCGTTTGCCAGCGCGATCGCGTCACTCGAACGCCGTAAGCAGCGCTTGGAAAAGCGGCAGGCCGAACTTGCTGAGCATGATACCAACGTCGTGGTCTTCGGAGAGCCGGATGCACGACCAATGGGATATGGTCGGGCGCCGAAGTTCCCGGCCTATAATCTCCAGAGTGTCGTCGATATCGAAAGCGGGCTGATCATTCACAACGATGTCGCCAACGAAGCCAACGACAGCCAGTTGCTGCATCCAATGGCGATAGCGGCAAAAGAAGTGCTCGACGTCGACCAGCTCGAAGTGCTGGCGGACGGAGGCTACTCGAACGCGCAGGAAGTCGCGCGTTGCGAACAGGACGGTGTCCGCGTGGCAGCGCCGATCAAGCGCGGGGCCATGAGCGCGCAATACTTCCGCCCCGTGCAATTCGTCCATGACGAGCAGACCGACACGATCCGCTGCCCTGCTGGTGAAACCATGTATCCCAAGGGCAAGCATACCCGAAATCGGGCGATCCGTTACAGAACGCCCGCCTGCCAGACTTGCCAGATCAAACAGCAGTGTACGCCGGGATATCAGCGCACCATTCACAGGCTCGTGGATCAGGGCGCGCTCGATCGGATGGAACGTCGGGTTCAGGAGAAACCTGATCTTATGACGATCCGGCGCTGCACGGTCGAGCATCCCTTCGGCACCATCAAGCGAATGTCTGGCGGAGGTCGCTTCCTGACCCGCGGTTTGCGGCGGGTGAAAGCCGAAGCTGCCCTCTCGGTCCTGGCATTCAACATTATCCGCGCTTCGAACGCCTTCGGAACCGGAGCGCTGATGTCGCGGGGCTGAGAACCCCGCTCTATTCGGTTTGCGTCATCGCGGCCGCATCGAGTCCTCGCTGAGTTTCTGCACAGCCTGCCCCGCAACGCCCCCTGAGAGTGAGAGTGCGGACCGATTTCCCATGACGGGTTTAAGGCTGGAGAAGAGGTCTCCGGCGCCCGTCATGGAGATTGATCCCATGAATATGCAGGTTCTTGACGCCCACCGCGATCCGAGCGGTGGCTATAAGGTGGATGTCAGCCGCGGTGAGCGCATCGGCCGCGTTTCGTCGGAGTGGTTTTCCCGGCCCGCCGATCAGCGTTATCTGTCCCTGAACGAGCTGGCCCGCTCGGTGCGGAACCGCGCCGAGCGCAGCCGGACGCGGGTGGTCGAAAGCGCGCTCATCCACGTCGAGGCGAGCCGCGACAATCCCGAACGACTGGCGTTGATGCTGCCCGGCGCCGACACGCCGGTTGCGCCGACGCACTGGAGCTTCGGCCAACTCGCGAGCCAGGTCGGCGCTCCCGCCGCCTATCTGCGGCAGCTTCCGGCGGCGCTCGCGGGCATCAACCTGCAATACGGCCTGACCTCCAACCGTGCCGAACAGATCAAGACGCTGGAGACCGACGATGGCCGTGTCGAGCTGCGCGCCGTCACCGGACCCGACTATGGGCGGATCTTCGACTATGAGTTGGTCGAGGCGGTGCAGCGTATCGCCGGCAACGGCACCGGCGATACGCGGTGGAAGGTGCCGGGCGTGCTCGACTGGTCGACGGGAATCTACAATCCGCGCGTCGACATCTCCAAGGACACCACCACCCTCTACGCCTCCGACCGGGATGTCTTCCTGTTCCTGGTCGATGACCTGAATCCCATCGAGGCCGGCCGGCTGCCCGACGGCTCGCCGGACCTTTACTTCCGGGGCTTCTACGTCTGGAATTCAGAAGTCGGCGCCAGGACGCTCGGCATGGCGAGCTTCTATCTCCGCGCGGTCTGCCAGAATCGAAACCTCTGGGGCGTGGAGGATTTCGAGGAGATTACCATCCGCCACTCGAAATACGCCGCCAATCGGTTTGCGCACGAGGCGGCGCCGGCGCTGCTCAACTTCGCCAACTCCTCGCCAATGCCCTTCGTCAACGGCATCAAGGCCGCCCGTGAGCGGATCGTGGCGAAGAGCGACGAGGATCGCATCGAGTTTCTGCGCCGCCGGGGGTTCTCCAAGGCGGAGACCGGCAAGATCATCGACACGGTGCTGGCTGAAGAAGGGCGGCCTCCCGAGAGCATCTTCGATTTTGTGGCCGGTATCACCGCTGTTGCGCGCGACAAACCCCACCAGGACGTTCGCCTCGATATGGAGGCCAAGGCGAAGAAGCTCATGGATCGAGCCGCCTGACTTCCGTAACGCCGGGGATACGATTTTCAGCATCTCCGGCTTTGCGCCTTCGCTTCTCCGTTTCCGCTTCGCTACGGCGCGGTCCTCTCCGAATGCGAGGGCCGCGCCTCGCTTCGTGATGGGTTGAAGGCCGGGGGACAGCCCCCGGCGCCCATCGCGGAGTAAATCGCGATGTTCACGGAGCCGTCCGAAGGAATCCGCCTGCGTATTCTCAGCCTGGGTGCTGGGGTTCAATCGACAACGCTCGCCTTGATGGCCGCACGCGGCGAGGTCAGCCCTATGCCGGATTGCGCCGTCTTCGCGGATACCGGCTGGGAGCCACAAGCCGTCTATGAGCATCTGGCCTGGTTGAGATCGCCGAACGTCCTGCCATTCCCCGTCCATATCGTCTCGGCGGGCGATCTGCGCACCGATCTGCTCGCGGGAGCGCAGGGCAAGCGCTGGGCGTCGATTCCGGCTTTCACCCGCAATGTCACGCCGACGGGCACCGAACTGCCCGTCTATGACGAGGACGATAATGGCGACCTCATCGTCGTGGGCTCGCGCATCCTGAAGACCGATCGCGTCGGCGTCGGCATGATCCGCCGGCAATGCACCGGCGACTACAAAATCGTGCCGATACGACGAAAGGTGCGCGAGCTGCTCGGCATCGCTGGCCGACGCTCGCCCAAATCGCCAGTCGCCGAACAGTGGATCGGCATCTCGCTCGACGAGGCCCTTCGCATGAAGCCCTCGTTCGAGGACTGGCAGGTCAATCGCTGGCCCCTGATCGAGCATGGAATGACCCGGCGAGATTGCGTGCGCTGGCTGGAACGGCACGAATATCCGCTCCCGCCCAAGAGCGCCTGCATCGGCTGTCCATTCCACTCCGACGATCATTGGCGGCACATGCGCGACCACGACGCCAACGCCTGGGCCGATGCGGTGTCGGTCGATCATGCCATACGCACCGGGTTTCGAGGCATCCGTGGCGAGGTCTATCTTCACCGCTCCGCCGTGCCACTCGATCAGGCAGATCTTACGACCGACACCGATCGCGGCCAGCTCGATCTCTGGCCGAACGAATGCGAGGGTATGTGCGGCGTCTGACGCGCTGCAGCAGACGGGGGCATCCGCATCGGCAGCTATTATAGTCGCGACCGATTGCCTAGCCAGTCAATTCACGGTGCCGTTCCCACAACACCAATCTTGCCTGACTTCTGGGAACCATGAGCGTAAAAGGGCATTTACCCTTCTTATGGACCATTGAAGAGGTTCCCAACCAATCGCGTGCGGGGGGAGCATGGCATTCGCCGAAGCAGCATCGCACACGATCCTGGTTGTCGAGGACGACTATTTTATCGCGACCGACATAGCCACTTACCTGGCCGAATCCGGATTCGAGGTTCTAATTGCGAACAGCGCGGATGGAGCCATCGAGAGGATCATGTCGGGCCACATTATCCATCTCGTATTTTCCGACATCCAAATGCCGGGCAGCATGGACGGCATAGGTCTCGCGAAATGGATGCGCGAGCATCGACCCGACATCAAGTTGATTTTGACGTCAGGTGTTATCAACGCTGCCAATGAGTTGCGCGCGTTGTGTGACGACGGCCCGATCGCCAAACCCTATATTCGTTCCTTCGTTGCCGAGCGCATTCGCCACCATCTGGGTGACGACTCCCCGACACACTTGTAGCTGGTCCGCCCCGACCGGCGGGTTCTCAGGTCCGCTCCCATTCCGGGGAGCGGGGTCCATATCAAGCACAACCTTCAGCGAACAGCGCGCGTCTCAACCGGCGTGCTTTGTCGGAATGGCGCTTCGGAGGGACCAGAAAGAGGGAGAGGAGGGCCGGGATTTCGTGACGGGTCGGAGGTCGAGAGAGAGGCTCTCGGCCGCCCGTCGCGGAGTAAATCCCGATGGCTACTGCCGTTCAAAAGATCACCCTGTCGTCGTCACGCGACATCCCCTTCAACAAGCTGGTGCTGAGCCAGGCGAACGTCCGGCGCGTGAAGTCCGGCGTCTCGATCGAAGACCTGGCGGCCTCGATCGCGCGTCGCGGCCTCATCCAGAGCCTCCATGTTCGGCCGGTGCTCGACGCCGACGGTCAGGAAACCGGCATGTTCGAGGTGCCGGCGGGCGGGCGGCGCTATCGCGCGCTCGAGCTGCTAGTAAAGCAGAAGCGCCTGGCCAAGACCGCGCCGGTGCCGTGCGTCGTGTCGCGTGCGGACAGTGACATCCTCATCGACGAGCTTTCGCTGGCCGAAAACATCGAGCGCGCGCCGCTCCATCCCCTCGATCAGTTCCGCGCCTTCCAGACCATGCGCGAAAAGGGCATGACCGAGGAAGCCATCGCGGCGGCCTTCTTCGTGCCGGTGCAGGTGGTCAAACAGCGTCTGCGGCTCGCTTCGGTGTCGCCGACGTTGCTCGATGTCTATGCCGACGACGGCATGACGCTGGAACAGCTCATGGCGTTCACCGTGACGGACGATCACGCGCGTCAGGAACAGGTCTGGGAGAACGTCCGCAATTCGTGGTCGAAGGAGCCCCATCAGATCAAGCGTATGTTGACGGAGACCACCGTGCGCGCATCCGACAAGCGGGCGGTGTTCGTCGGGCTAGATGTCTATGAGGCCGCCGGCGGCAGCATTCTGCGCGACCTCTTTCAGGATGACGACGGCGGATGGCTGCAAGATCCCGCGCTGCTCGATCACCTGGTCGCCGAGAAGCTGAAGGCCGCGGCCGAAGAAATCGCCAGCGAGGGCTGGAAGTGGATCGAGGTGGCGGTCGGCTTCCCCTACGGTCACGATTACGGCCTGCGTGAGCTGACCGGCGTCACGGTCGATATGACCGACGACGAGCGCGCCGCCCGCGAGGCGCTTCGTGACGAATATGATCGTCTCGAATCCGAATATGCGGAAGCCGACGAGCTGCCCGACGAGATCGACCAGCGGCTGGGGGAAATCGAGCAGGCGCTCGATGCCTTCGAGCAGCGCCCGGTGATCTACGATCCGGCCGACATCGCCATCGGCGGCGCCTTCGTCAGCATCGACAGCGAAGGTTCGCTCGTGGTGGATCGCGGCTATGTCCGCCCCGAGGACGAGCTTCCGGTCGAGACCGAACGCGGTGAGGCCCCGGTCGCAGACGACAGCGATCCGGCGGCTCCGACCGTTCAGCGCGCCGTCATCACCATCGGTGGCCAGCCCACTGAGACGGAAGAGGATGAGGACGATGGCATCAAGCCGCTGCCCGAGCGTCTCGTCATCGAGCTGACCGCGCACCGCACCCTCGCGTTGCGCGACGCCGTGGCGCAAAATCCGCATGTTGCCATGACGATGCTGCTCCACAAGCTCGTCTCCGAGACCATCCTGCACAACTCCACGCCGGGCTGCCTGCACGCCAATGTGCGGCACGTCTTCTTCCCAGCGCAGGCTGACGATCTGAAGGACAGCCTCTCGGCGAAGAACGTCGCCGAGCGCGAGGAAGCCTGGAAGCAGGACATTCCGGCCAACGACGACGCGCTCTGGAATTGGCTGACGATGCTCGACGACACCAGCCGCCTGGCCCTGCTTGCGCATTGCGTGAGCTACGGGGTGAGCGCCCTCTACGAGCGGCCGAATCCCCTTAGCGCGAGCGGCGTCAGCGAGCATGGCCTCAATGTCCGCCTCGCGCAGGCCGATCGCCTCGCGCGCGCGACCGGGCTCGATATGGTCGAGGTGGGCTGGCGGCCGACCTTCGGCAACTACCTCAACCGTGTCAGCAAGGCACGCATCCTCGAAGCCGTCCGCGAAGGCGCCGGTGAACGAGCCGCCCAGCTCATTGACCACCTCAAGAAGGGCGACATGGCTAAGGAAGCCGAACGCCTCCTCGCCGACACCGGCTGGCTGCCCGAGCCGCTGCGGCTCGTGGACCTCGACGGCCAGGCCGTGGAGACTCAGGCGGATGCCGAACCCGGCGACGATGCCGCGCTGCCGGACTTCCTCACCGAGGATGGCGAGGAAGAAACCTCGCTCGAAGACGAGGACGGCGAGCTGGCGGTGATCGCGGCCGAATAGTGGGCACAGAGGGAGCGGCGCAAGTCGCTCCCCCTTTCTCAAGGAGACATTCCATGTTCGATGAGAACCCCTCCACCTCTCGCCGCGTCGTCTTCCAATATCTCGTGCCCGTTCACGTCGAGGTCGAAGACGGCTTGGTTAGCCGTGTAGTTGTCATCGACGAAACGCCGGTGCGCGATCCGAACGTCGTCGAAGGCGATGCGGCTTACCTGACGGAAGCGGTCGCCGCCGCCGATGACGGTCAGCCGTGGCCGTCATGGCAGTTCGGCTACTGACCTCAAGCCAGCCGCGCGCCGAGCGGTCTCGCGTCAGGAGCCGATCATCTGCGCCTTCACCATTGAGAGCCCGCATCAGCGGTGATTCAATTTGCACTTTCCAGGCCGCGATTTGCGGGAACCACCTACATGACCAACAGGAGGGCACATGCAGATTCTTAAGGATCTACCGCCGGGAACGATCTGGCCACACCTTCTTGAGGCCATTGAAGTAAACGTGTTGTCCGATCTGCGCTCCTACGCGCAGTCGAAGCAGAATGATGTCGAGCGCGGAGCCGACACGCCTGATCTCGCCGCATTGCTTGTCGACAAGTATTGCGAGGGCCTTGCGGTCGCCCTGCGTATTGCAGGCATCGACTCATCGGTGCGGCAAGAAGGCGACCGACTCTGCCGTGTGATTGACGCGAAATTCGATGAGCACCGACAGGCCCGATGGGCAGCACGCCCATGCTCACTCAACTATTGATGCAATAGTGCCTGTCCCGCACGGCTGTTCACAACTCACCGCCGCAGTCCGCTACCGCAGTCACCTATTATCGAGAGTATCGCATGTGGATCTGGGTCGGGCGCGATAGCCCGTCCCAGGATTCGATCGGTTGATACTGGAGCGCTCGCCCTACGGCTGAGCGCCTTTTTTTGCAGGCTACCGCCGTGCCCTGAGAGTGAGAGGTCCGCCGGGACGGAATGAGTCCGGGCGGTCGAGAGAGAGCGCCGTCCGGGCTTTCCCGTTCCCGCTCTCCTGAAAGTCCCGCTCATGAACATCATGTCGCCCGTGACCGCTCCGGTCGCGCCCGCTGCCCCTGCGCCGGCCATCCTCGCAGCCGCCCATCACCTGCTCGGCCATCTCGAACGCGGCCAGCGCGTCGACGCCACGATCCTGCGCACCGCAATGGAGACCGCGTTCGGCGCCTCTGACGCCTCCGGCGCCTGGGACTGGAAAGCTGCCTATGACGCCTGCGAAGCCGCGACCGTTCTGTTCCTTCGCAAATTCGGACGTGCGCTTTTCCGTAAAGCCGCGTCTCCGTCTGCACGGCTTTCCGCCTTGTCGAAGATCACTGGTCTCCTGCCGACGCATACCCGTCGCTCCGAAGAGAGCCAGGCGTTCCAGCAATTCTCGACACCCGTTCCGCTCGGCCTCGCCGCGGTGACGGCGGCAGCCATCATGCCGACTGACATCGTGCTGGAGCCCTCCGCCGGCACCGGCCTGCTCGCCATCCTGGCCGATATCACTGGCGGCACGCTCCTCCTCAACGAGCTGGCCGACACCCGCGCCGACCTGCTCGCCTCCCTCTTTCCGGCCGTCACCGTCGCGCGCTTCGACGCGGCCCAGATCGACGATCACCTCCCTCCGGTGGCGATCCCCAGCGTCGTGCTGATGAACCCGCCTTTCTCGGCGATGGCGAACGTCTCCGGCCGCGTCGCCGACACGGCTTATCGGCATATCGCCTCGGCGCTGGCGCGGCTCGCTGATGGCGGACGGCTGGTGGCGATCACCGGCGCCAATTTCGGGCCGGACCTGCCGGCTTGGCGGGACGCCTTCGTCCGACTTCAGGAACGCGGCACGATCGTATTCACCGCGACTATCGACGGCTCGGTCTATGCCAAGCACGGCACGACCATCGACACACGGCTCATTGTGGTCGACAAGCGCCCCGCCGCCGACGCGGCTGTGTTTCCAACATCGGCGGGTATCGCGCCGGACGTCGCCACGCTGCTTGGCTGGATCGAAGCGCACGCGCCGGCCCGCTTGGCGGCACCACGGCAGACGGCTGTCGTCTCAGCCGGGTCTTCGACTCCCCGCACCGTGCGCGGATACCTTGCGCGCAGCGCCGCAACCCGACCGGCGGCGCTGGCTTCGATCGAGCCCGAAGGCGTCGAACTCGCCTATGAGACGGTGGACTGGATGCCGCCGGAAGACGCGCGACTGACAGACGCGATCTACGAAGAATATACGCTTCAGTCGATCCGCATCCCTGGCGCGCAGTCGCACCCGACCAAGCTGGTGCAGTCGGCGTCGATGGCGAGCGTCGCGCCGCCCAAGCCCAGCTACCGGCCCATGCTGCCGGCGAACATCGTCCTAGATGGTCTGCTCTCCGACGCCCAGCTCGAAACGGTTATCTATGCCGGCGAGGCCCATGACGACTACCTCGCCGGATCGTGGACGGTGGACGAGACTTTCGACCTCGTTTCCGCCGCCGTCGAAGACACGGAGGGGACCGTCCGCTTCCGGCGCGGCTTCATGCTCGGCGATGGCACCGGCGCGGGCAAGGGCCGCCAAGCCGCTGGTATCATCCTCGACAACTGGCTGCGCGGTCGCCGCAAGGCGGTCTGGATCAGCAAGTCCGACAAGCTGCTGGAGGACGCCCAGCGTGATTGGTCGGCCCTCGGCATGGAGCGTCTGCTCATCACGCCACTGTCCCGCTACCCGCAGGGCAAGCCCATCAGCCTGGCGGAAGGCGTCCTATTTACGACCTATGCCACGCTACGCTCCGACGATCGTGGCGAGAAGGTTTCGCGTGTCCGGCAGATCGTCGAATGGTTGGGCTCAGATTGGGATGGAGTGCTCATCTTCGACGAGAGCCACGCGATGCAGAACGCCGGCGGCGGCAAGGGAGAGCGGGGCGACGTCGCTCCCTCACAGCAGGGACGCGCGGGTCTGCGCCTTCAGCACGCGCTCGCGAACGCACGCATTGTCTATGTCTCCGCCACAGGCGCCACAACTGTTCACAACCTGGCTTACGCACAGCGGCTCGGTCTCTGGGGTGGCGAGGATTTCCCATTCGCTACGCGCGCCGAGTTCGTCACCGCCATAGACGACGGCGGCGTGGCGGCGATGGAGGTTCTGGCGCGCGATCTGCGCTCGCTCGGTCTCTATACCGCACGCTCGCTTTCCTATGACGGCGTGGAATATGAGCTGGTCGAGCACCCGCTCACCGACGAGCAGCGGCGCATCTACGACGCCTATGCCGGAGCCTTCAGCGTCATTCACAACCATCTCGACGCCGCGATGGAGGCCGCCAACATTACCGGCTCCGACGGCACGCTGAACCGCCAGGCCAAGGCCGCCGCACGCTCGGCGTTCGAGGCCGCCAAGCAGCGCTTCTTCGGGCATCTGTTGACGTCGATGAAGACGCCGACCCTGATCCGCTCGATCGAGCGCGATCTCGATGATGGCCACGCCGCTGTAGTGCAGATCGTGTCCACTGGCGAAGCGCTGATGGAGCGCCGTCTGGCCGAGATCCCGACCGAGGAATGGAACGATGTCCGTGTCGACATCACGTCGCGGGAATATGTGCTGGACTATCTCGCCCATTCCTTCCCGGTGCAACTCTATGAGCCTTTCACCGACAGCGAAGGCAATCTTTCCTCGCGGCCGGTCTATCGGGACGGCCAGCCCGTCGAGAGCCGCGAAGCTGTCGCCCGGCGCGATGAGCTGATCGAACGGCTCGCCTCGCTCCCGCCTGTGCCTGGTGCGCTCGACCAGATCGTCCAGCGCTTCGGCACGGACATGGTGGCGGAAGTGACCGGACGCTCGCGCCGCATCGTTCGCAAGGGCGATCGCTTCGTCGTCGAGAACCGCGCGCCCTCGGCCAATCTCGCCGAGACGGCCGCCTTCATGGACGATGTGAAGCGCGTGCTGGTGTTCTCGGACGCCGGCGGCACCGGCCGGAGCTACCATGCCGAGCTTTCGGCTCGGAACCAACGCCTGCGCGTTCACTACTTGCTTGAGCCGGGATGGAAGGCCGATGCGGCCATTCAGGGCCTCGGCCGCACCAACCGGACCAATCAGGCGCAACCGCCGCTCTTCCGTCCGATCGCGACGGACGTGAAGGCCGAGAAGCGCTTCCTCAGCACGATCGCCCGGCGTCTCGACACGCTGGGCGCGATCACGCGGGGCCAGCGTCAGACGGGCGGCCAAGGGCTGTTCCGGCCCGAGGACAATCTGGAATCGCCGTATGCCCGCGACGCGCTGCGCCAGCTCTATCTCCTGCTTGTGCGAGGCAAGATCGAGGATTGCTCGCTCGACCGCTTCGAGTCCGCCACCGGGCTTTCGCTCACGGACTCTAACGGCATCAAGGACGAACTGCCGCCGATCACGACCTTCCTCAACCGGCTGCTAGCGCTGACCATCGAATTGCAGGGCATCCTGTTCACCGCCTTCGAGCAGCTTCTCGAGGCGAAGATCGCGGGCGCCATCGCTAGCGGCATCTATGACATGGGGCTGGAGACGCTGACCGCGGAGAGCTTCGTCGTCACCGACCGACGCACCATCTACACCCACCCCGCTACTGGCGCGGAAAGCCGGCTGCTGACCATCACCGAGCGCCGACGCAATCGGCCAGTCACCCTCACCGAAGCGCTCGCTTATCTCTCCGATCCGGGCGCGGTCCTGCTGGTGAACGAACGCTCGGGTCGCGCGGCCGTCCAGATCCCCGCGCCGAGCATCATGCTCGACGATGGCGAAATCGAGCGCCGCGTGCGGCTGGTTCGGCCGATGGAGCACCATTACGCCTCGCACAAGATGATGGCGGACAGCCACTGGCAACGGGCCGACCGCGATTCCTTCGCCGCGGCCTGGAACCGCGAGGTCTCCGAGGTGCCGACGTTCGCCGACAGCACGCTTCATATTGTCGCCGGTCGGTTGCTGCCGGTGTGGAAGCGGCTGCCGGACGAGTCGACGCGGGTTTACCGCCTTCAGGCGGATAACGGCGAGCGCATCATCGGCCGTCGTGTCTCTCCAGCCTGGGCGGCGAACGCCACGCAGGCCGGCGCGACCACGCTCACGGCTGAAAGCGCCTATGCCGCGCTGACGGAAGGCCAGACAATCCTCGACCTTGCCGAGGGGCTTCAGCTTCGCCGCGTGCGCGTCATGGGCGCCAACCGCATCGAGCTGACCGGCTTCACCGAGGCGATGCGCGAACGCCTGCGCGCCTATGGTCTGTTCAGCGAGATCATCAGTTGGAAGCTCCGCTTCTTCGTCCCCGTGGAGACTTCCGGTCCCACCATCCTCAGCAAGCTGATCGACACCTATCCGGTGGCGCGCATCTCCGAACGGGAGGCCGCGTGATGGCTCTTCACGACGCTTCCGATCTCGCACATCGTCTCGGCCAGCAGGCCGAGGCGGTGTGCCGCCGCTATCTCTCGAACGGCCGGCGCCAAGGCAACTACTGGCAAGTCGGCGATGTTCGCAATGTAGCCGGGCGATCCATGTTCGTCCGGCTGCGGGATTCCCCGAAAGGACCGGCGGGCAAATGGACCGACGCCGCCACGGGCGAGCATGGCGATCTGCTCGACGTGATCCGCGAGGCGCTCGGCCTATTGGACTTCGCCGACGTTGCCGAGGAGGCGCGGAGCTTCCTCAGCCTACCGCGTCACGATCCCGAATCGTCCGCGCAGAAGCGACATACGACTCCGGCGCCATCGGGCTCCGCCGAGGCCGCGCGACGATTGTTCGCCATGTCGCATCCCATCGCAGGCACGCTCGTAGAGACGTATCTCCGCAATCGCGGCATTACGCTTCTGCACGAAACGGCGAGCCTTCGATTCCATCCTCGCTGCTATTATCGGCCCGACGAGCACAGTCCGACCGAAACCTGGCCAGCGATGATCGCCGCCGTCACCGATCTCAGCGGACAGCTCACCGGCGCACATCGCACTTGGCTCGATCCGCACGGCCTCACCGAGGCAACGCTTGGCAAAGCGCCGATCGACACGCAGCGCAAGGCGATGGGCGACCTGCTCGGCCACGCGGTTCGCTTCGGCATCCCCGGCGACGTGATGGCGGCTGGCGAAGGCATCGAGACGATGCTGTCACTCCGACAGGTTTTGCCCGACATGGCGATGGCCCCAGCACTCTCAGCCGCACATCTCGCCGCCATCCTGTTCCCGCCCACGCTTCGTCGACTCTATATCGTCCGCGACAACGACCCAGCCGGTGACGGAGCGCGGGACAGCTTGGTCGAACGGGCGAACGCCGAGGGGATCGAGGCTGTTCCGTTGTCCCCGGCGCTTGGCGACTTCAACGAGGATCTCCGCAGGCTCGGCATCGGCGCACTTCGAGCAGGCGTCCGTATCCAGCTCGCTCCGCAGGACGTCGCCCGCTTCCTGGCTCTAGCGCCATAGCCGGGAGGGAAAGGCTGGCAGCGCCGCGCGGCCGTCAAGCTCGCCCGGATGCGTCTCACCATCGGAGAGGACCGCGCCTCGGCCTTCCAGAGGGCGATCGGCCCACAAGCGGGCCAGTCCGGCAATGGCGGCGGCCGACTATTTTCCGGCGGCGGGCCAAGGCCCGCCTTTCCATCGCGAGACAAAATAGCCGGCCTTAGCCATCAAGGCCCTCGCTTCGCTCGGGCTGCCAGCCCGCCCCGCCCGTGGGCTTCGTCGCCATGAAGGCCGCGACGGTCGCGGTCCAACCGACGGAGCATCCCATGAGCGGGCATGACGACCACGAACCTGACCACACCTCATCCCAAACCGACTACCTCATCCAAGAGCTTCAGCTTTACGGCTGGCGTCCCTTCCAAGACGAGCCCGACCAACGGCTGCTGCCTGACGGCAACCAGGTGGCAGGTGCAATCGCCGACATCTTCGACGCGCTGATCGTGACGCTGGAGGACACCCGCCTTGAGCCGGACCTCGACGATCTCCTCTGGTCGACCGTCAACGTCTTTCACCGCGCCACCGGCCGGATCGACCGTGAACTCGACGACAACGAGCAAGCGCAGAAACGCGCGCAGCGGGAACAGGATGGCAGCGAGGTTAAGTCGGTCGAACTGGAACGCCTGATCGCCGAAGGCAAGACCCTGGTGGAACGCCAAACCACCTTCGAGCTGATGCGCGATCAAGCCGCCGAACACTACGAGCGCCACGTCGGCAAAGTCTGGCTCCCTCGCACGGGCTCACGAGTCAACCATCGCGATCTCACCGCGACCATGATCGACAGCCGCGACTTCATCATGGCCAAGAAGCGCGCCGAACAGACCGTTCTGCTCCCTCCCGGCCCGAAGATCGTCGTCACCGGCGGCCTCGACTTCAACGACCACCCATTGATCTGGAGCAAGCTCGATCAGGTCCACGAGAAATATCCCGATATGGTCCTGGTCCACGGCAAGTCGCCGAAGGGCGCCGAGAAGATCGCTTCGCTCTGGGCCAAGAACCGCAACGTGCCGCAAATCGGCTTCGCGCCCGATTGGGCCAAGCACGGACGGGCCGCACCGTTCAAACGCAACGACGTGATGCTCGAAATCGTGCCGAAGGGCGTGATGCACTTCCCCGGCAATGGCATCAACGACAACCTCGCGGACAAAGCTCGGAAGCTCGGCATCCAGGTCTGGAAGCACGGCGGCGCGTGAGCGCCGCTATCTTCTCCTCGAACCTCCTTCGGCTAGTTGCACAGGCCGCATCAGGCTCCCGGTAAGCGTTGATTTTGACAAATCCACTTACTAGATTATCCGGGGAGGCCACGTCCTCGCCGATTCAGGTATCAGGTCCGGGACGGCCCGGCAGCTCGTGTCTTGGAGGCTGTCGTGGCTTGGATTTACCTTACCGTCGCCGGTATTCTTGAAATCATCTGGGCTTTTGCGATGAAGCAATCGCTCGGCTTCTCAAAACTCGTGCCATCCATCGTTACGATCGTGACGATGATTGCCAGTTTTGCATTGCTCTCCCTCTCAATGAAGTCCCTTCCTCTGGGAACAGCATATACGATCTGGACGGGCATTGGGGCGGTGGGAGCGTTCCTGGTCGGCATCGTCGTGCTTGGCGAGCAGGCAACGGCAATGCGGATCGGTGCCGCCGTCCTGATTGTCAGCGGCCTCGTTCTTATGAAGCTTTCATCCCCAAGCTAACGCGGGTTCCCATCCGGGGACTTGCGTCCGGGCGCTACGGCCGATTGGCACCTGTCACGAGGTCACGCCCCCTTCCGGTGTGATTACCGGCACGAGGGTCGAGATCGCGCGGCTCTTGCTACCATCGCGGGCGAGCGCAATCGAACCGGCTCCGATCGCAGAGCACCATCCCCTTCTCAGCGCTGATCCTTGGTCAGACTGATCGCCTGATGCCATCAACCCGTAAAGGGTCGGCTACGCATAGCGTGCCGCCGCGGCGGCTTCGCCTTTGCGGTGATTGCTGCGTTCAGCCTGACACGTCGGGCGCCTGTCGGCGGGGGTGGTCCCCCGCTCAAACAGGAGCCGGATCAATGTCACAACGCGACGCCCACGCCTTCGCCTTCAGCCTCGCCACCACTCTGATGGTTGCCATCGTCATCTTCCGCGCTGGCGACGGTAGCCTTTCGGTCGTGCCCACCGCCGAATATGACGGCGACATCTCGCAGATCGTCCATGAGGTCGACCCTTTCGCCCTGTAATGGGGCGAAGGCCCCTCGCCAGCGGGCGGGAACCCAGTGGGTTTCCGCTCCCGTTGGTGTTCGATCTTTGCTATACTTCACGTTGCGCCGTGGTGGTGGTGGAAGGCGCAACCGTCAGAGCTTTCTAACGGAGACGCCACCATGATGTTTCTCGGCATTCTTCTCTCGATCGCAGCGATCGGCTTTTTCTGCTGGCTGTTGTTCACGCTCGCCGTCTTCGCGCTGCCATTCTTCGCGGGTGTCATCGCCGGCACCTGGGCCTATAGCAGCGGCGCAGGATGGCTTGGTGCGATCATAGTCGGGATCGTCGGCGCGGGCCTGACACTCGGCATCGGGCAAGTCCTGCTCGTAGTGGTTCGCCCAACATGGGCGCGACTGCTTATTGCGCTCGTCTTTGTCGCGCCCGCCGCCATCGCCGGCTATCACGCCACGCACGGCATCGTAAAACACACGATGCCATCGGAGACATGGCAGCTCGTGTTTTCCGTCATTGGTGGTGTTGCAGTCGGCGTCACAGCGTTCATCCGGGTTGCCGGCATGGCGAAGGCCCCCGACCGATCCGGCGGGAGTCCTGCGCGAGCCTGATCGCGCGGCCCTCGGCGGAGGAACCAGAGCCACGATCCCGCCATAACCTCATCGTTCGATCGGCAAGACTGGCGTAGCTTGGATTTCGGAGAGGCCCCGGTGCTCAGGCGCTCCTTGGTCGGATTCTGAATCAGCAGCCCCATTCGGCGCGTGACGCGATCGCAAAAGTCCAGGCCCGTTCTCGCCGGTGTTGTCAGGACGAGACAACGCTCTTCCTCAGTTAGTCAAGATGGTCACGAAGCCAGTGAGCATCGAATCAGCCTGCTTTCAATTGCCGACCGGGCGCCACCATCTCCGTTATCCAGCCTCCAGACCGCACCACATGGCCTCTTCAATGGCCTGATCTGGCCGAAGGACGGCTGCGCCTCGACCGCCTATGACGCAACAGCCGCGTCAAACTTTCTTCCCCTGCCGGCTGCGCCGCCATTCCTCGCGAAACAAGAAAGTCCTCCTTAGCTGTCAGGCCCCTTCGGGGTGCGTCGTCGATCGCCTCCGGCCAACCGATCGCCATCGAGGCCGCAATGGTGCGGGCTCGAAAACGGAAATGGAGACTTACAATGGCGACCATTGGCAACTTCAAGAAGACCGGCTCGAACGAGTTAGGTCACGTCCTCGGAAGTGTCTTTTAGCGACGATGGTTTGCGATCCTGGCACGCAGACGTCCGGGTCAAGCGTTCCCGCAGCGTAGCGAGGACAACGCTTGACGTGGCGGCGGCACCTCAAGCTTTTCCATGGGGTGCAGGATAAGTCCTGCACCCCTGCCACGTGGCGAACGGGAGAGCGCGAGGGGAACCCCTCGCATCTAAAGGAAGACTCGCGCCGTAGGCGCTCCGCTTATCTTTTGTTCAGATGCTGTCATCTGTCGGTTTCACCGACAGTGTAGGCATTTGGCAGTGTCGATGTCCTTATGCGCCTCCGGGTGCCTTTGTCTCCGGAGAGCAGGATGGTTTCGATCGTGCGGGCGATCGCCGGCGTTCAAGGGATTCCGGTCGGATTTCCCATTCTGCTCGACGTGCGGATGTCGATCATCGAGCCGGCCTTCAGCTATTTGCTTGAGCTTTCCACGATTCCCGGCCGCTCTCATGCGATGGAGACGCTGCGGACCTACAGCGAGCACCTGCATGACTGGTTCGACACGCTGGAGCAGAGCGGGCTGGAATGGCGCTTCGCCGACGAAGGAACCATCGCTGCCTACCGCAACCGAATGCTGTCGGCGCCGAGTCCCTATACCGGACGGCCCTATGCCCGCTCCACCGTGAACGACCGCGTCCGCACCGTTTACCGTTTCTATTCATGGGCGCATCGGCGCGGCCTGATTGACGCGCTGCCGTTCGACTATGTCGATGTGTCACTTCGGTCGGCGCGCCGTCAGGGCATGCTGGCGCATCTGGGTAATCGCCCGCCAGTTGTGATGGCGAACGTCCTGACGATTTCGGAAGCCGAACGACTACCGCGACCGCTTCGCGTCGATCAACTCCAATCCCTGTTCCAGCACCTCGATCCGCCCTATGGCTTGATCGCCGAGTGGGCATTGGCAACCGGCATGCGCCGCAAGGAACTTTGCGGTTTGCAGCTTCATCAGGTACCGGAAGTCGCCCATCTCGATATTGAGGAAGATCCGCTTGTCGGTATCCCGCTGATCGTCACCAAGGGTGACCGGCTGCGGACCGTATATCCACCGCTACGATTAATCGACCGCACCCACTGGTATGTGGGAGAGGAACGCGCAGCACTGGTGAAGCGACGGCGCAAATCCGAACCTGGCTACCGAGTATCAACCGCGCTCTTCCTCAACAGCAAGGGCGATCCCGTTTCACGAGCGAGGCTTTCCGCCGCATTCGCCGCGGCATTCCGGGCAGCAGGGCTTTCGGGAACGGGGCATTGGCTGCGCCACACCTTTGCAATGACGATGCTCGTGCGCCTGCAGAAGCAAGCGGCGACAACGCCGGACCTCAACCCGCTGAAGATCGTGCAGGTCCTGCTCGGTCACGCCTCGATCCAGTCGACGGCCATCTATCTGCGCTGTGTCGAGTTTCATGCCGACACACTCGCCGAGAGCCTCGCCTATCTCTACGGCGAACTGGTGCCCCATGGCCGGCCGTAGGAGGAGTTCGGTAGACCGCCGGCTTCCGGTTGCGTCTATGCAGCCGGAGACCTCGGTATCTGCGTTGCCCAGCGACACGATCATTTTCACGGACGGGTGGGGCAAGGCCGCTCAGCGTTTCGATCCCGACCAGTTATCCGGCCTGCCTGCCGATCTGCGCCGCCTTCTCGTCGACGCTTTCCGCGAGTATGGCGCAGGCCAGAGACCGGCCACGCGCCGAACGACTTGGGGAGCGATCCGCCGCTTTGTCCGCTTTGTTGCTGGCGACGGGATGATCGAGATGGCCGGCGATCTCGATACAGCGGCCCTCGGCCGTTATGTGCTTTGGCTCAAGAAGGAAGGGGCATCTCGCGCGCCACGCGGCGCGCACGCCGTCGCCTTCGATGTCCTTCGACCCTTGCTCATGTGGTGCCAGCGCAATCGACCGGGTGCGCTCGCGCGCGACCTGGAGATTCCCTGGAACCCGTTTCCCGGCAGGAGGACCCACCAGCAACCGCGGCGCCGGCTTCCTCCGGATCAGATCAAGGCGATCCTGCACGCCTGCTATGAGGAGATCGATGAGATCTGGGCGCGGTTTCAACATGGGCAGGAGGTCATCCGGCGTCCCGAGCTCCCGCCCAAGACGTTGCGCGGCCAAGGGCTCGACCGATGGATATGGCGGATCAGCCGGATCGAAGGCGGCCTCATGCCCGACAGAGCCGCTCTCGAAGAACACGGGATCAGGTCCAGCACGCTCGTGAGGTTCTGGGGCGGCTACCGCACCATGGCGCAGTATTTCCATATCACCACCGACACGCTCGTTCCGTTTTTCCTGGCGATCGCCATCCAGACTGCCGCTAATCCGGAACCGCTGCGCCACATCCGCCGCAACTGCCTCGTTCCGCACCCGCTCGACGAACATCGCACGATTGTCGAATGGAACAAGGCCAAGACCGGTGCCCGGCTCCAGAAGGCGCAGCGACGGTCATTCGATCGGCGCCGGCGGTACGCCGCGCCGAACCTGATCGAGATGATGCTGGCCTTGACCGAACCGATCGTGGCCACGGCGCCGCCCGGCGAGCAGGATCGACTCTTCCTGACGCGCAGCGTCTATAAGGAACCCGTCCGCCGCTCGCTGCGCAGCCGTACCGAGGTCATAGAACATTCCGTCCTCAGGCGGGCCATCCTGAGGTTCACGGATCGCGCCAACCGCCGCACCGAAGAGTGGAACGCCGCCTATTCCGACAAGCCACGTGAGCCGATCGCGAGCTTTGCTCCCGCGCTGTTTCGTGGAACCGTCGCGACCGAGCATTACCGTGCGTCCGGAGGCGACGTTCTTGCGGCGCAATCAATTCTGAACCACGCCAGTGCCGCAACGACCGAGACCTATCTCAAGAGCGAGGAGACCACGCGCCTCCAGCGTCAGACGATTGCTCGCCTACAAGACCTGATGATCACCTGGGTGCGCGGGCCTGACCGGAACGAGCCGGCGCCAGTATCCCGCGAGACCCGTGCCGCCGTTCCCTTCGGCCACGATTGTCTCGCCCCTGTCGCTCCCGGCCGTGACGGTGCCGAGCGCCTGTGCCCGCGTTTCGGCGGATGCCTCGCTTGCCCCGGCCTGGTCATCCCGGTCGACACGGAGCATCTGGCCCGCATTCTTGCCGCCGTCGATCGGTTCGAACAGGCCCGCAACCGGCTCGATCCGCGGCGCTGGAACCTCCTATACGCGCCGTCATGGCGCATTCTCACCCAGGACATCCTGCCGGATTTCCCTACGGATATGCATGAGGCGGCGTGTGTCCTCGCCACCAGCATGCCAGCCCTGCCGGAACTGGAATGATCATGCCAGCACGCACGAAGAACCTGAGCCGTTGCGATCCCCCACAAGGCGTGTCTTCGCGGTCGGTTTGGACCGACCCTCAATGGTATTTCGACAGTGCGAGACCCGATCTAAGATCCCATCAACTTCTCATCGATTGGGCTTTCGAACTCCCGGATGGCAGCCGTTTCACCGACCAGAGATGGGACCGTTGGCTGCAGGACGCCCGCGCCTTCATATGGTCGCTTCACGTCGATCCGCCGCCGGGCCGTCGGCAGGCGCGGCCACGGTCGCTTGTCACGGCAGCGGTCAAGCTTCGCGTCCTGATCCGATGGATGACCGAACAGACCACGCACGGTTTCGACGAACTGGATCGCGATGCTGCCGAGCGCTTCATGCATCACGTCGCCGCACGACGAACGCATGCGGGCGCGCCAATCAGGCCCGGCACCAGACATGACTACGCCAATCTTCTGCTCGCCCTCTATCAGCAGAGGTCCAAGCTCGCGTTCCCGCCGCCCGAGCATCCCTTTGGCGATGAGCGTGCCAGCCGGTTTTCCGGATTCAGCGCCCACACCGTTCGCCGCTTGCCCTTCACGCCGGACGCCATCGCCGTTCCACTCGTCTCGGCGGCAATCCGGTTGATCGGTCAGCCGGCCGATGACGTCATTGCGCTGCGCGACCAGGCTGTTCCGTTCCGTATGCATGATCAGGGCCGCTCCTTCTTCACCCACCGGCAGGCCGTTCGCAATCTCGTCGCATCGTTTCGCTTTTCTACCATCGATGGCGAGGCGGCCCCCTGGCATGCACCGCTGACCCGGACGAAGGATTTGCGTCTGCTGATCAACCGGATCCATGAGGCTTGCTTCATCACCATCGCTTATCTGGTTGGCGCGCGGGTCTCGGAGATTCTGACGCTTGAGGCAAACTGCATCGAAGAGCACTCATCCGCCGATGGTAGCGAAGTCTTTGCCTATCTCCGTGGACGGATATTCAAGACCGCCGCCAATGAAGCCGGAACCCCGCATCTGTGGCCGGCGCCGCCACCCGTCCTGCGCGCCATCGAGATTCTGCATCGGCTGTCGGAGCCTTTTCGCGCCGAGACCGGGCGATCGGAACTCTGGCTCTCCCTTGCCGGCAGCGGCATCGTCGACTGCCGTGCCCCGGAGGTCATAACCGCCAGTTCCCTCATCGTCCGCCTGAACGAGCGGTTCGCTCCCTTCATCGATCTGCCCCGCAAGGAGGACGGCTCGCCCTGGCACCTGACCACGCATCAGGGCCGCAAGACCTTCGCCCGCTTTGTTGGTAAACGTGACCGCACCGGCCTTCACGCCCTCCAGCATCATTTCGGGCACGTGACCCGGATCATGACCGACAGCGCCTATGTCGGCACGGATTTCGATCTGGGCGAGCTCGTGGATGCCCAAACCCTCGAAGAGACACGATCCGCTCTCGAGGAACTGCTCACTACCTCGCGCCTCGGCGGCAAGGCCGGACGCCTGTTGTCATCGCGGTCGCGCTTCCGGGGCCGTACCCGCGATGGCGAACTTGCCGCCTATGTCGATTTCCTTATCGAGGACAGTGGCATGCGGCTCGGCGTCTGCGATTGGGGCTACTGCGTCTATCGCCACGAGACCGCCGCCTGTATGGGCGACGAACGCGGCCCGAACCCGCTATGGCGCACCGAGAGCACCTGCGTGAGCTGCGCGAACTTCGCTGTCACTGAGCGTCACCGGCCCGTCTGGCGGGCTCGCCTCGAGCGCAATCTCACTCTGATTGCTGACCAGCGACTCGACGAGGCGAGCCTTGTTCTCGCCAAAACGCGTATCGCCGAGTGCGAGCGCATCTTGTCCGATCTTTCCACCACAGAGGAACCCCATGGCCAAGCCGCCGACCGCAAACCCACATGACAGGCGTATGGAGGCGACATCCGAGAAGCTACGCGCCGCGCTCGATCGCTTGGTCCGAGGGGACGGGCAGTGCTCCAACACAGCTATCGCGCGCCTGACCGTCGCAGCACTGGCCCGCGAGGCGGGCGTCGGCCGCAATGCCATCTACGCCAATCACCGCGGTATCCTCGACGAGCTCATCCGAGCCCGCCAGCAGCAGCGCGTGCCCGACCGGATCATCACCATCGAAGACAAGATCACCGAACAGCGTAGCGTGATCGAAGATATGCAGCAGCAGATTCGACAGCTCGCGACCGAGAATGCCGGACTCATGCGGCGTGCCATCGAGGCGGAACGTCGCGCCGACAGGGCCGAACGCCGCAGCGCGCAGTTGACGAAGGAGGTCGACACTCTCCGCCGCCCGACGCTGCTGCGATCGCCAGATGGTGATACGCGCGACGCTGATACCGTGACACTCCCACCTATGCCACGCGGCCCATAGCGATGCGCCGATAAGCTGATCCCCCAGGAGCAAGGTGGCGAGGCTCGCCTTTCTTATCGCCGCAGTGAGCGGCTGGGACATGATGCAACGCGGCGCCTGATCTCGGCATGTCATCATCGTCCGGATTGCGGCGTCATGAGCCAGGGCCTTCTCCTCCATCAGGCTGCCTGAGGTGCGTCCATTGCGGCCTTTCTTGCTGGCGTATCTCACACCGGGTTCGCCTGCGAAGCAGTCCGACCTCGATCCCGCAACAGCGCGATGCCGACCTTCTTCCCCGCCGTGCTCGGCTGACGCCTGCGCGCGGCTTCCTCGCGCTAACCAAGAAGCCCGGCCCCGCGCCGCCCTCCATTCCATTTCGGCCCTTCGGGTGCGGGCCGGTCGCCCGGTGTTCTCCGATCGCCATCAAGGCCGCGATGGTCGCGACCTGATACAGCAAAGGAGAAGACAAATGGCTCAGATCGGCACCTTCACCCGCAACGAAGACGGCTCTTTCGCCGGAGTGATCAAGACGCTCAACCTCAACATCAAGGCCCGCCTCGTCGTCGCCGAGAAGGAAAGCGAGAAGTCGCCCGACCTTCGCGCCCTGGCAGGCACCATTGAGATCGGCGCCGGCTGGAAGAAGACCGCCAAGGAGACCGGTCGGGAGTATCACTCCGTCAAGCTCGACGATCCGAGCTTCCCCGCTCCGATCTATGCGAGCCTCGTCGAGAACGAGGACGGATACGCCCTCATCTGGTCGCGCTGAGGCGGCCAGTCATCGGACGCGGCGCTCCACCTCGGGGCGCCGCGATCCGGCAAAAGGACACCCCGAAAGTGTCCTTCAGCGAATGACGAAGCCGGATCAACAGCTTACGCTCTGAATGACAGTCGACGGCTGACCTAAGCGGGCTTCACCGGCGAAATCGTCACCCTCAGCGTCCAGGCCAAGGGCGTGCGGATCGTCCCCGACACCCGCGCCACCGGCGAGAACGCCCCCAGCCACCGCGTGCTGGTCGGTCGCGCCGAGATCGGTGCCGCCTGGTCGAAGCGCTCCAACGAGGGCCGCGACTATCTGGGCCTCAAGCTCGACGATCCGAGCTTCAACGCCCCGATCTACGCCAATCTCTTCAACGACGAGGATGGCGAGGGCTACTCGCTGATCTGGTCCCGCCCCAACGGGCGGCGGAGCGACTGACGCCCCGAGGCCCCCGGCCCGACCGGCCGGGGGCCTTCGCCCCATTTCCGCGTCATGACGCCGAATCAGGCACTCCACGAAAGACTTGCCCAGACCTCGATTGCCTAGTTATAGGTGGTCAGCACGGCTAAGTCCGACTATTATAGTCGTAGTTTTGGCGTGCGCGCAGGTCGGTGTGGGAGGTGATCATGCATGATCACCGCCCGACAATCGCGGGCCGCGCGAGCCTTGCTGGGTTGGACACAGGAAACGCTTGCCGATGAGGCCCGGGTATCACTGACCGCGCTCAAACGTCTCGAATCCGAAAGCGGGTTGGACGTGTATGAGTCCACACGCGATCAAATCCGTAGGGCGCTTGAGGCCGCCGGAATCGTCCTGTTGTCCACGGACAAGGGCGAAGGTGTGCTTCTCCTCAATGAGCGAACCGAGCGATCAAGCCGATAGCGTCTCTCTGAGGCAGCGAAATCCGCCCAACTATTTTCGTTCCCGTCATGCTGCGACGCAATGACAGGGATCAAGGTAGTTAACAAAACGGATACGGTGCCGAGATGGGACAATCGCCTGCGCAATTCCTGGACGAGCCGCCTTCGAGTCAGACGCTGACTCCCTATGATCGCCAACACATGGTCCTTTACCTGCGGCTGCTCGACTCGGCGCGTGACGGCGCCGATTGGCGCGAGGCAGTTCAGATCCTGTTCGGGCTGGACCCTGAGCACGAACCCGCGCGATGCAAGCGCATCCACCAGGCTCACTTAGCGCGCGCAAATTGGATGACCGAGCACGGCTATCGGGAGCTGGTGCGCGAAAGCCAGCGTCCTTAGTCAAGGTGATGTCTCCGAGGCATCACCCGTTGCAGATAGCTGGTCTTCCCAAAGACAACCCAGCCGGGAAGTCTAATTCCCCCACAAGTCGCTAGATCGAGACTCATGGGAGGAGAGCTTGACGCCAGATGCATCCCAATGGCGCGCCTCGACAAGTTACGATCACGTCGAGGATTTGACCGCCTCCCACCTCGCCTGGGAATGGCTTCGCCGTAACGAGTCCTATGATCAGGACTTCGAGGCGGTGACGCGAGGCGACGTCGACCCGCGCGCCTTTGCAGACACTATTCGTCAGCGATGGGGTTTGCGATTTCCCGGTCGATCCTCTGCAAGCTCCGCCAGACGCACCCGTTCTCTGGTCGCCACAAGAGGATACGAGTGTCGTTATCCTGGCATCCGCACCGGAGGTTCTGTTAAGCGACGGGGACGATCGTTCAACCCTTCCAAGCATTAGTTCGCATATCGACGCAGAAGGCGCGCACGGCCTTTACGACCTCGGCAATTCTCAAACTTTGCAAGTTCTGCGTCTCGACATCGCGCCGGCCGACGCTCCGCTCGCCGCGCTCGTGCCACTTGGAGTCACAGGGTTTGATCGTCTGCAGGCCATCGAGCGCCTGCTGGCGGCACTCCAGGGCCGCGTCGTTCCATCGGATAAACGCCTAACTCGTCAGCAGCGAGCGCGGGCGCGTCGGATGCTGCAAGCCTTCGATGGCGCACGCGACGGCGCTACCCAACAAGAGATCGCCGAAGTCATCTTCCGTATCGGCCGAATTACCCGTGACGAGTGGCAAGTCTCCTCGTCGCGCTACGCCGTCATGTCCCTATTGCGTGATGCTCGCGCCATGATCGCAGGCGGCTATCGCGATCTGCTTCGTCATCGCCATCGGTCCAAACGCTGATCGTCGTCGCTTCGCCGCAGCGTGGGATTTCTGACACCCCCAAGTCCGCACGGCAACTCGCCGGTTTCGCTCCGCCATCGTGGCCGTCGTTGGCCGCTCCCAAGCAGCGGCCGCCCGCACCCCCACGGAGGCCCGATCCATGCGACCCGATACCGCCGTTCTGCCGCCGCGCTTTCTGCGCACCAAGGAAGCCGCCGAGTTTCTCAGTCTTTCCGCCCGGACGCTCGAGAAGCACCGGACCTATGGGACCGGACCGGCTTATCGCAAGCTCGGCGGCCGCGTCGTTTATTCCGTCGACGATCTCGAAACTTGGGCCGCACGCGGCGTCGTCACTTCGACCTCCGATCCGCGTGGACAGGTGCTGCCGGCGAAGCGTCACGCGCCGTCTGCTCTCGTGCAGCCCGGCCGCGCCACACGCTGATCCCGGACAGCTTTCCAAATGGTGGCGCGACATCGGCATCCGTCGGAGCGCGGGCAGCTTGATCTGTTCCGGGCGATCCCCGGCGACTTCGCGCCACGAGATGCGCAGGATCTCATGGCCTATCCCTTTTTCTCCCTCGCAAAGACGCATCGCGTCGCGCCCATCGACTTCGCCACGGGCAACATCGCGATCCGCGTAGAAGCAGTGCCCGATCATGGCATGGCCACAATTTGGGACGCCGACATCCTGATCTGGGCGGCGAGCCAGATCGTGGAAGCGCGCGACGCCGGCTTTCGCACCTCGCGGCTGATGGCCGCGACGCCCTACGAAATCCTTACCTTCATTGGCCGCGGCACGTCTCTTCGCGACTACCAGCGCCTCAAGGCCGCGCTCGACCGCTTACAATCGACCACCGTCACCACCTCGATCCGACAGTCCGCCGAGGGCCGACGTCATCGCTTCTCCTGGATCAACGAGTGGCAAGAGCGCACGGATCAGAACGGCAGGCCCGACGGCATAGAACTGATCGTGCCGGACTGGTTCTACCGCGCCGTCCTCGATGACGCCCTCGTGCTGACCATCGACCGCGCCTACTTCCGTTTGACCGGCGGGCTTGACCGCTGGCTCTACCGGCTGGTGCGCAAACACGGCGGCCGCCAGCGCAACGGCTGGCGCTTCGACTTCCGCCATCTTCATCTGAAATCCGGCAGCCTATCGCCATTCAAGCGCTTCGCCTTTGAGCTGCGGGACATCATCCGCCGCCAGCCGCTGCCCGGCTACACGCTGTTCATCGAGGTTGAGATCGGCGGCCGGACGCTGCTCGCGTTCGAGCCGGCGGCGTCGTGTGGACAAGCTGTGAACCGCGTCGTGCTATCGGGAACCGGCCATGTCGTGCCATCAGGAACCCGAGTATCGTGCCATCGGGAACCCAAATCTGCTTTAACCCACGACGAGAAAAGCAGAAATTGCGCTCTTAACTTAGAGTCTAACGAAGAATCTAACTTTGAAGAGCGCGCGCGCGATGTGGAAAACGTCGCGGATGAGTTCGCGTCCGGCAAATCGGCAGACTCCGCAAAGGTAGCTCCGCTTCGCAAGAACGGACCTACGGTCCACAATGCTTCCGCCACGCCACATCGTCCTCTCGATTCCTCGGGAGGAACGCGATGATCGTGGCGTTCCTTAACCAGAAGGGTGGCGCCGGCAAGACGACGCTGGCGCTTAACCTGGCCGGAGAATGGGCCGGGAGGGGAAGACGCGTCACGCTCGTCGACGCCGATCCCCAAGGCTCGGCGCTCGACTGGTCGCAGCAGCGCGCCAGGGAGGGTATCCCGCGGCTGTTCGGCGTCGTTGGCCTGGCGCGCGACACGCTCCATCGGGAAGCGCCCGAGCTGGCCCGCAACGCCGATCACGTCGTCATCGACGGCCCGCCGCGCATCGCCAGTCTCATGCGCTCGGCGCTGTTGGCGGCGGATCTGGTGTTGCTCCCGGTCCAGCCATCTCCGTTTGACGGCTGGGCCTCGGCCGAGATGCTCGCGCTTCTCCGCGAAGCGCGCATCTATCGCCCTGGTCTGGTCGCCCGCTTCGTCCTCAACCGCTGCGGCGCCCGCACCGTGCTCGCCCGCGAGACGGCCGAGACGCTCGCCGACCATGACCCGCCGGTGTTGGCGACGACGATCGGGCAGCGCATCGCCTTCGCCACGGCCGCGCAATCCGGGCATCTGGTCGGCGAGTTGGAGGGCGATACGCTCGCCGCGCGCGAGATCGCGGCCTTGGCGACCGAGATAGACCGACTCACCGTCAAGGGGATCGTCCCATGACGATCTCCACGCCGACCGTGCTGACAGGCGATTGCCGCACGTTGATGCCCGCCTTCGGTCCGTTCGATTTGATCCTCGCCGATCCGCCCTATGGCGACACATCGCTGGCTTGGGATCGGCGCCTCACGGGCTGGCTGCCGCTCGCCTGTCAAGCGCTCCGGCCAACCGGCTCCATGTGGCTGTTCGGCTCACTCCGCGCATTCATGACGATAGCGGCGGAGCTTCGGGAAGCAGGCTTCCGCTACGCGCAGGAAATCGTCTGGGAAAAGCAGAACGGCTCCAGCTTCCATGCCGATCGCTTCAAGCGCGTGCATGAGCTGGTCGCGCAGTTCTATCGCGCCGACGCGGCGTGGAGCGTGGTTTACAACGCCGTGCAAACGACGCCCGACGCCACCGCGCGCACCGTGCGCCGCAAGCGCCGCCCGACGCACACGGGGCATATCGAGGCCGGCTACTATCTGAGCCAGGACGGTGGCCCGCGCCTGATGCGCTCCGTCATTTTCGCGCGAAACGCTCACAACCGCGCCATCCACCCGACCGAAAAGCCGTCCGCGCTGCTCGAGATCCTCATCCGCACGAGCTGCCCCGAAGGCGGGCTGGTCGCGGATTGGTTCGCCGGCTCCGGCGCGGCCGGTGAAGCCTGTCGGCTCACCGGCAGACGTTATCTCGGCTGCGAGATCGACGCCGACATGGCGGAAAAGGCCCGCGCCCGGATCGCTGCGGTGCTGCCTTTCGACGGGAGGGCCGCTCTATGAGCGAACGTCCGACCCGTCGCACCTTCGCCGCCCGGCCCGCCGATCCAGAACACTGGATCAAGGCCGCTGACGATCCATCGCGCGCCGGTTTCACCGCGCGCCTCACGATCGACGTGACGCCCGGCCAGCGCGCCAGCATCAAGATCGCCGCGTTCCGGCGCGGCGTCACCGTCGCCGACATGCTGCGCGACCTCCTCGCGCGCGAATTCCCCGCCACCGAAGGAGACCCGTCATGACCGGCGCCGCGGCCCCACGCGTGCGCGGCGGCCTCGTGCCGGCTGCGCAAACAACCGACGGTCTCGTCCATGTCGAGTTGACGTGGATCGAGAAGCGCATCGAGAACTGGATCAGGTTCGGTCGCGAAGCGCACGAACAGATACTCGACCGCAGACGACGCGTGCTCTCCTTCCATTCCGGCAGCATCTTCGCCTTCGTCCGTTGGGCTGCCAACGACTTCGGCACCATCATCTCGCGCATCGACATCGTGCGTGCGGTGGAGCTAGGCGAAGCCTATCAGACGCTGCCTTTCGTGCGTCCCGGCGGCGAGATTCTGCTGAAGATCGAAGGGTGGCCGAAGGTCGAGCGCGTGCTCCGGCACATCGACGCAGTGGAGACCATCGGCGTCGACGCCTGCGACGTCGCGCCTGATCACTGGCGACATGTCCACAACCAGATGAGCGTCGGCAACGAGCCGCGCCCTTACACCGCGGAACGCCATCAGGCGTGGCTCAAGCGGCGGGAGATCGAACGATGACCCGCTTCAGCTACGTCATGCTGACGTATCTCGTGACGCTGACCATCGTCGTCGCGTCCTTCTTTTCCTTCCCGATCCGCCTGATCTGGAATCTCTCGGCCAGCGCCCCCATTGGTCTCTACGAGATCGAGCACGTCCGCCATCTCGCGATCGCTGACTTGGTGGCGGTAACGCCGCCGAAGCGCCTAGCCGACTTCATCGTCGGCCGCGGCTATATCGGCCGAGGCGTGCCGCTGTTGAAGCGCGTCATGGCGCTGCCAGGGCAAGAAGTCTGCCGCACCGGCCGCAGCATCGCGGTCGACGGCGTGGTCTTGGGCGACGCACTCCACCGCGACCGGATGGGCCGCGAACTGCCGGTTTGGCGGGGCTGTCGGCGCCTTGCCGACGGCGACGTGTTTCTCATGAACTCCGGCGTCCCTGACAGTTTTGACGGCCGCTACTTCGGCCCGATCGCGGCGCGCAACGTCATTGGCCGCGCGACGCCGCTCTACACCGACGAGGACGGCGAAGGCCGCTTCGTGTGGCGCGCACCGACACGCTGACTGATCGGAAAACAGCAGATGCACGACGCGACACCTTTCCTTCCACCCCCAGCAACAGGAGGCTTTCATGCCGCAAATTGGCCAATTCACGCGCGAGTCCACAGGCTTCGTCGGACGCATTCATACGCTCACGGTCTGCCGCGACCTCGCCCTCGTTCCGGCGGAGCCGTCCGACGCCGAAAACGCACCTGACTATCGCATCCATCGGGGCAACGGCGAAGGCCCGGAGATCGGCGCCGGCTGGAAGCGCACCGGCGAGCGAGCGGGCGACTACATCTCGCTCGTCATCGACGATCCGGCGCTCTCGCATCCGATCCGGGCCAATATGTTCCGTGACGACGACGATGGAACGTCCTGGTCGCTGCACTGGAACCGTCCCACCAAGCGCAGCGGAAAGGATTGATGCCATGCGATCGGCATGTCGCCGCTTCGTCCTTCTTCTCCTTTCCGGCTTGCCGCTCGCAGCGATGCCGGCGCGGCCTGTCTTCGCGCAGACCGTGCCGGTTTCACGTCCGACGCCGGCCGATCCCTATGCTGCGCCTGTCGCCGAGGCTTCACAGCGCTTCGGCGTCCCGGCGGCTTGGATCAGAGCCGTCATGCGCGTGGAGAGTGCGAACGATCCGCACGCCCTTTCCGCCAAGGGCGCGATGGGCCTCATGCAGATCATGCCCGACACTTGGACTTATCTGCGCGTCCGGTTTGGCCTCGGGCGCGATCCTTACGATCCGCGCGACAACATTCTGGCGGGCGCGGCCTATCTGCGGGAGCTGCATGACCGCTACGGCTCCCCCGGCTTTCTTGCAGCCTATAATGCCGGCCCTGGTCGCTACGAAGAATATCTTGAAGGCCGTCCTCTACCTTCGGCAACGCGGGCCTATGTCGCCGTCCTTGCTCCCCTGATCGACGGCGGCGCTTCGCTCGAGCCGATCGTCGTGGCGGTCGCCAATCCGCTCGCCTGGACTCGCGCGCCACTGTTCGTCGTGCAGCCGAACCGCACGACCGCCGCCGATCCCGTCCCGGATCAGCCGCAATCGGCCGACACTCCAACCGCAACTCCCGTGCGCGACGTGTCCGCCCTCGAACCGGAATCGGCCGGGCTGTTCGTCGTGCGATCCAGCTCGGGAGAGCCGCGATGACGGCGAGCGCGCCTTGTCGCATCCTATCGGGCTAC
Organism: Roseicella sp. DB1501; assembly: GCF_013112485.1. Taxonomy (GTDB): domain Bacteria; phylum Pseudomonadota; class Alphaproteobacteria; order Acetobacterales; family Acetobacteraceae; genus Paracraurococcus. Next base: position 348,612 of record NZ_JABFHG010000004.1, on the reverse strand, counting down.
CGCGTATCCAGGCGAGTCGGGAGGCGGGAGTGCAGACACACAACCGACCGATGGCGAGATAAAAGGGCGCAAGGTGCGCTTCGGTCGGTTGTTTGTTTTCGTTGGGCTTTTCAGCCTGTCGCGCAATGTGCCGGCCTAGGCCGCAATGTGCGCTCGATACGCAAGAGCCTGATTTTCTTCCCGCTTTCGCACATTGTCGGAGTCGGTGATGGCCGATGAGCGAGAATTTCGCATCCGGCCGGGCCGCATCCGCTCGACCAGCACGCAGCGAGCGCGGCCCTTCATCGCGCAGGCGCTCGCCGCTGCCCAGAAAGCCGGCGGCCGGGTCTCGCGCTCGGGACGGATCAGTGCCGGCAACCGCTCGCACTTCGGGCGCGGCCGAACGGCCAGCGTCCGGGCCAACCGCCTGCTAACCAGCCGCTCGCGCTTCGTCGTCATCAAGACCCGCGTGGTCCGTCACACCGCGCGGGCGGCACCGCTCTCCGCCCATCTCACCTACCTGCGGCGCGAAGGCGTGACCCGCGACGGGGAGAAGGCTCGCCTGTTCGGCCCGGAAACCGAAGACGCGGACGGGAGGGCCTTTGCCGAGCGGTGCGAGGATGACCGCCACCACTTCCGCTTCATCGTCTCGCCGGAAGACGCCGTGGACATGGCGGACCTCAAGTCCTTCGCCCGCGACCTGATGGGACAGATGGAGAAGGATCTGGGCACGAAACTGGATTGGGTTGGCGTCGATCACTGGAACACCGACAATCCCCACTTCCACATCATCCTGCGCGGCCGCCAGGACGACGGGCAAGATCTCGTCATCTCGCGCGACTACATTAAGGAAGGAATGCGGGACACCGCCCGGAACCTCGTCACCGAGGAGCTGGGGCCGCGCACCGATCTTGACATCCGCCGCCATCTCGAGCGCCAGGTCGAAGCCGAGCGTTGGACTCAGCTCGACCGGCAGCTCGCCCACGACGGACGCGGCGGCGGCGTCATCGACCTCGCGCCCCATGCCGATCGGCAGCCCGACGAATTCCATGCGATGAAGGTTGGCCGCCTTCGCAAGCTGGAGACCCTCGGCTTGGCCGATCAGATCGGTCCCGGACAATGGGTGATCGACGGCAAGGCCGAAGCGACCTTGCGCGAGCTTGGCGAGCGGGGCGACATCATCAAGCGGATGCACCGCGCCCTGACCGAGCGCGGTATCGAACGCGGATCGGCGAGCTATGTGCTGGCGGCCGAGAGCTTGGACACGCCTGTCATCGGCCGGCTCATCGACCGCGGCCTCGACGATGAGCTGAAGGGCACGGCCTATGCCATGGTCGACGGCGTGGATGGCCGCACCCATCATATCAAGCTGTCCAACCTCGACGCGGCCGGGGACAGCGCACCAGGCTCGATCGTCGAGCTACGCACGTTCGACGACGCGCAAGGACAGCGGCGCGTCGCGCTCGCTGTCCGCTCCGATCTCGACATCGAGCGACAGGTGACGGCTTCGGGCGCGACCTGGCTCGACCGGCAGGCCATCGCCCGCGATCCCGCCGCGCTCTCCGATGGCGGCTTTGGTGTGGAAGTGCGCAATGCGATGGAGCGCCGCGCCGAGCATCTGATCGAAGAGGGCTTCGCCGAGCGGCAAGGACGGCGGGTCGTCTTCAATCGCAATCTCATCGACTCGTTGCGTCGCCGCGAACTCGACGCGCTGGGCGAGAAGCTCGCCGCCGAAAGTGGGCGGCCCTATAACCGCGCCGGCAGCGGCGAATATCTCGCCGGCACTTACCGCCAACGCTTTGCGCTCGCCACCGGCCGCTTCGCCATGATCGACGACGGCCTCGGCTTCCAGCTCGTGCCCTGGACGCCATCCCTCGAAAAGCAACTCGGCCGCCACGTCTCCGGCATCGCCCGCAATGACGGCGGCATCGACTGGAGCTTCGGCCGCAAGCGGGGGCTGGGTCTCTAACTCCATTCAAGAAAGGACGCTCGTCATGTCCGCGACAAAAATCCTCTGGGGCCAGATTCTCGTCGTCTCCCTCATTGTCCTCCTGACCACTTGGGGCGCCACCGAATATGTCGCGTGGCAGCTCGGATTTCAGGCGCAGTTGGGCGCCCCTTGGTTTCGGGTCGCGGGCTGGCCGATCTATCATCCGCCTGCCTTTTATTGGTGGTGGTATTTCTACGACGCCTATGCACCTGACGTCTTCGTGCGCGGCGCCTTCGTCGCCGCCTCGGGCGGTTTCATCTCGATCGCCGTCGCAATCGCGATGTCGGTCTGGCGCGCGCGCGAGGCGAAGAAGATCGTAACCTATGGCTCAGCGCGGTGGGCCGAGAAGGGAGAGGTGCGGGCGGCCGGCCTGCTGCGTCCCGACGGAGTGGTGCTCGGCCGATTTCATCATGACTACCTTCGCCACGATGGACCCGAGCATGTCTTGTGCTTCGCGCCAACTCGGAGCGGGAAAGGCGTGGGCTTGGTCGTGCCGTCTCTCCTGACCTGGCCGGGCTCGGCGATCGTCCACGATATTAAGGGGGAGAACTGGCAGCTCACCGCCGGCTTTCGCGCCAAGCACGGCCGCGTGCTGCTGTTCGATCCGACCAATCCGAAGTCGGCAGCTTACAATCCGCTCCTCGAGGTGCGCCGCGGCGAATGGGAAGTCAGGGATGTTCAGAACGTGGCGGACATCCTGGTCGACCCCGAGGGCAGTCTCGAGAAGCGGAACCATTGGGAGAAAACCAGCCACGCGCTGCTCGTCGGCGCAATCCTTCATGTCCTCTACGCCGGGGAGGATAAGACCCTCGCCGGCGTCGCCGCGTTCCTCTCCGATCCCAAGCGCCCGATCGAGTCGACGCTCGCCGCCATGATGAGGACGGCTCATCTCGGCGAGGCCGGCCCGCATCCAGTCGTGGCCAGTGCCGCTCGCGAGCTGCTCAACAAATCGGATAACGAGCGAAGCGGCGTGCTCAGCACCGCCATGTCATTCCTCGGCCTCTACCGCGATCCTGTCGTTGCCGAGGTGACGCGTCGGTGCGACTGGCGCATCACCGACATCGTGGGGGGCAAGAGCCCGACGACGCTCTATCTCGTCGTGCCGCCCTCGGACATCAATCGGACGAAGCCGCTCATTCGCCTGATCCTCAATCAGGTGGGGCGGCGGCTCACCGAGGATCTACAGGCGAAAAGCCACCGGCACCGGCTGCTGCTCATGCTCGATGAGTTTCCCGCCCTCGGCAGACTCGACTTTTTCGAGTCCGCCTTAGCCTTCATGGCGGGATACGGCCTGAAATCCTTCCTGATCGCCCAGAGCCTGAACCAGATCGAAAAGGCGTATGGACCGAACAACTCGATCTTGGACAACTGCCATGTCCGCGTCAGCTTCGCCACAAACGACGAAAGGACGGCGAAAAGGGTCAGTGACGCCCTCGGCACCGCGACCGAGATGCGCGCGATGCGGAACTACGCCGGGCACAGATTGAGCCCCTGGCTCGGACACCTGATGGTGTCGCGCTCCGAGACGGCTCGACCTTTGCTGACGCCGGGGGAAGTGATGCAGCTACCGCCGACCGATGAAATCGTCATGGTCGCCGGCACGCCTCCGATACGGGCGAAAAAGGCGCGCTACTACGAGGATACACGCTTCAAGGAACGCATCCTCGCGCCACCGGCATTGTCCACGCCGAAGCACAAACGGCCCGACGACTGGACGGCCCTCCCGTTGCCGCCGCGCCCGGAAGCGAGCGTCGACGACCCACCGACCGAGGCAGCCGAAGAAGATACGACCGAGTCCGAGCGTCGTCGGCAACCTGAACTCAGCCGTGTGAAGCCGGTCGAGAAGAACGCGCCGATCCCGAATGAGTTTGAAATCGAGCCGGCGGACGATGCCGATGACGACGCGGCCCGCAACAGTCGCATGAGCCGCGTGATGCAGAACGTGGCGCGACAGGTATCGCTCGATCCTGGCGACGGTATGGAGCTTTAGTCGCCATGTCCGCTCGCAAGAAGAAGGTCCAGCTATCGGCCTACCTCGATCCCGAGGTGATGGCATCGCTCGTCGATTATGCTGCCCGCCGAGACCAGTCACTCTCGCTGATCACGGAGGCGGCCCTGGTCTCGTTCCTTTCGCCGGATACGGCCGAACGGCGTGAGGCAGTGCTCGCCAAACGTCTCGACCAGCTCGATCGCCGCATGACGCGGTTAGAGCGCGACGTCGGGATCGCGGTCGAAACCTTGGCGGTATTCATCCGCTTTTGGTTGGTGACGACGCCGGCGCTTCCCGAACCGGCCGCCCAGGCCGCTCGCGCCAAGGCCGGAGAGCGCTACGACACGTTTGTCACCACGCTGGGGCGGCGTCTCGCCAAGGGACCGAAGCTCCGGCAGGAGATCTCCGAAGATATCGGCGATTCGAGCGAGGCGTCCGCATTTCAGTCAGACGCAGAAGAAAATTAGTCGTCGCTCGCTCGGGTCCGAGATAACAATAGCGCCGCCGTTCTCCTGTATTTGCACGCTACGCTACTACGACACGATATACTTGTTGAAGCCGCCCAAAATCGGGCTCTTTTAATCACCCCTATCCGGGGACCGTCTGTTCAAGCCCCCGCGAAAACGGGGAACAGATGGCGGCTTCTCACCACAATTCTGAAGGTCTGGCGCGAGGCGCGCGGATGCTGCGCACCGCGCTCGGCCCCGCCATCACTCGTTTTCTCGAAGACTCGGCCATCGTCGAGGTGATGCTGAACCCGGACGGCCGGTTGTGGATCGACCGGCTGTCTGAGGGTCTTTCCGACACGGGCGAGGTGCTCCCGCCCGCCGACGGTGAACGGATCGTCCGCCTGGTCGCACACCATGTCGGCGTCGAGGTTCACGCCGGCTCTCCGCGCGTGTCGGCCGAGCTGCCGGAAACAGGCGAGCGCTTCGAGGGCCTGCTCCCTCCAGTCGTGTCGGCACCGACCTTTGCGATTCGCAAACCCGCCGTCGCGGTGTTCACCCTGGCCGATTACGTCGCCGCCGGGATCATGACGGCGCAGCAGGCCGAAGCGCTCCAGAAGGGCGTCGTATCGCGCGCCAACATCCTCGTGGCAGGCGGCACCAGCACCGGCAAAACCACGCTGACCAACGCGCTGTTGGCGGAAGTCGCGAAGACTTCGGATCGCGTCGTCATCATCGAGGACACCCGCGAGCTGCAATGCAGAGCGGAGAACCTTGTCGCAATGCGCACCAAAGACGGCGTGGCGTCGCTGTCCGATCTTGTGCGCTCCTCGCTCCGGCTGCGCCCCGATCGCATTCCCATTGGCGAGGTGCGCGGCGCTGAGGCGCTCGACCTCCTGAAGGCGTGGGGGACGGGTCACCCAGGCGGGATCGGCACCATCCATGCCGGTAGCGCCATCGGCGCGCTGCGCCGGCTCGAGCAGCTCATCCAGGAAGCCGTCATCACCGTCCCGCGCGCGCTGATCGCCGAGACGATCGACCTCGTTGCCGTGCTCGCCGGCCGCGGTTCCTCGCGGCGGCTCGCCGAACTGGCCGGCGTCGAGGGGCTCGGAGCCAACGGCGACTACCGGCTCACACCCCTGCCACTCGCAGAAATGGGAGATCAACCATGACGCTGAAGCGCAAGCTGCCCCCCGCCATATTCGACAAGCTGGAGACGGCCGTGTTCGCCGTCGCTGGCCCGATTCTCCTGTCTCCCCTGCTCGCATCACCCGCCTATGCGGCCGGCTCGTCGATGCCGTGGGAGGCGCCCCTTCAATCCATCCTGGAATCCATTGAGGGGCCGGTCGCGAAAATCATCGCCGTAATCATTATCATCATCACCGGCCTCACTCTCGCGTTCGGTGACACGAGCGGCGGTTTCCGGCGGCTCATCCAGATCGTGTTCGGTCTGTCGATCGCGTTCGCGGCATCGAGCTTCTTCTTGACGTTCTTCTCGTTCGGCGGCGGAGCGCTTGTGTGATGGCGGACCAGGCCGACACCGCCTTCGATGTGCTGGGCTATATGGTCCCGGTCCATCGGGCTTTGACGGAGCCGATCCTGCTCGGCGGTGCTCCCCGCTCTATCGCTATCCTCAACGGGACGCTCGCCGCCGCACTCGGTCTAGGTCTGCGCCTTTGGCTGGTCGGTCTCGCACTCTGGGCGGTCGGCCATATCGCCGCGGTATGGGCCGCCAAACGCGATCCGATGTTCGCCGACGTCGTGCGCAGGCACCTGCGCGTTCCCGCGCATCTCACGGTCTGAGTGGGATGACGCGATGATGAACTTGGCCGAATATCGCAATCGCAATACGCGCCTCGCCGATTTCCTCCCCTGGGCCGCGCTGCTCAGCGAAGGCGTCGTCCTGAACAAGGACGGCAGCTTCCAACGCACGGCGCGCTTTCGCGGCCCCGATCTGGATTCTGCGGTGCCGGCTGAATTGATCGCGGTCGCCGGCCGGCTGAATAACGCTTTCCGCCGTCTCGGCTCCGGCTGGGCGATCTTCGTGGAGGCGCAGCGGCATTCGTCCAACCGCTATCCCGATAGCCGGTTTCCCGACGCTGCGTCCGCCCTCGTTGATGCAGAACGCAAAGCCGACTTCGAGGAAGCCGGAACACATTACGAATCCAGTTATTTTCTCACCTTCACCTATCTGCCGCCGATCGAGGACGCAGCCCGCGCCGAAAGCTGGCTTTATGAAGGCCGCGAGAAAAGCGGCTTAGATCCGCACGAAATCGTCCACGCCTTCATCGACCGCACCGATCGCCTGCTCCGTCTCGTCGAAGCCTTCATGCCGGAGTGCGCTTGGCTCGATGACGGCGAGACGCTCACCTATCTTCATAGCTGCGTTTCGATCAAACGTCATCGCGTCCGCGTTCCAGAAACGCCGATGCACCTTGATGCGCTGCTGGCCGACCAGCCACTTACAGGCGGGCTTGAGCCGCGTCTCGGGTCGGCGCATTTGCGCGTTCTCACGATCGTCGGCTTTCCGACGGCAACCACTCCAGGATTGCTCGATGAGCTGAATCGGCTGGCCTTTCCCTATCGCTGGTCGACGCGCGCGATCCTGCTCGACAAGACCGATGCGACCAAGTTGCTGACCAAGATTCGGCGGCAATGGTTCGCCAAGCGCAAGTCGATCGCGGCCATCCTCAAGGAGGTGCTGACCAACGAGGCGTCGGTGCTGGTTGACACGGACGCTGCCAACAAGGCGGCCGATGCCGACCTCGCTTTGCAGGAGTTGGGTGCTGACTATGCCGGCATGGCCTATGTGACGGCCACCGTCTCGGTGTGGGATGCCGACCCTCGCATAGCCGACGACAAGCTGCGGCTTGTGGAAAAAGTTGTTCAGGGGCGCGACTTTACGGCGATGGCCGAAACCATCAACGCGGTGGACGCCTGGCTCGGCAGCTTGCCGGGGCATGTCTATGCCAACGTCCGGCAACCCCCCATCAGCACCTTGAACCTCGCCCACATGATCCCCTTGAGCGCCGTGTGGGCAGGGCCGGAACGGGATGAGCACTTCGGGTTGCCCCCCTTGCTTTATGGCAAGACCGAGGGAAGCACCCCGTTCCGGTTTTCCCTTCATGTCGGCGATGTTGGACATACGCTCGTCGTTGGTCCGACGGGCGCTGGCAAGAGCGTGTTGCTCGCCCTTATGGCGCTCCAGTTTCGACGTTATCCGCGATCCCAAGTCTTCGCGTTCGATTTCGGTGGCTCGATCCGCGCCGCGGCGCTCGCCATGCACGGCGACTGGCACGATCTCGGCGGCGGACTGACGGAAGGTTCCAGCGAAACAGTTTCGCTCCAGCCGCTCGCTCGTGTCGACGATGTGCCCGAGCGCGCCTGGGCGGTTGACTGGATCGTCGCAATCCTCGGCCGTGAAGGTGTCATCATCACCCCGGAGGTCAAAGAACACCTGTGGTCAGCGCTGACTTCGCTCGGCTCCGCTCCCATCGAAGAGCGGACCATCACCGGCCTGACCGTTCTGCTCCAGTCGAACAATCTCAAACAGGCGCTCCAGCCCTATTGCGTCGGCGGCCCTTACGGTCGCCTGCTCGACGCGGAGAACGAGTATCTCGGTGCTGCCACGGTGCAGGCGTTTGAGACCGAGGGCCTGATAGGGACCGGCGCCGCAGCAGCCGTGCTCGCCTATCTCTTTCACCGTATCGGTCATCGTCTCGACGGATCTCCGACACTCATCATCATCGACGAAGGCTGGCTGGCGCTCGACGACGAGGGGTTTGCCGATCAGCTTCGCGAATGGCTGAAGACGCTCAGGAAGAAGAACGCGAGTGTAATTTTCGCCACGCAGTCGCTCTCGGACATCGACGGCAGCGCCATTGCGCCGGCCATTATCGAAAGCTGTCAGACGCGACTTCTTCTTCCTAACGAACGCGCCGTCGAGCCGCAAATTACCGCCATCTACCGTCGCTTCGGGCTTAACGACCGGCAGATCGAAATCCTCGCGCGGGCGATACCGAAGCGTGACTACTATTGCCAGTCGCGGCGCGGCAATCGCCTGTTTGAACTCGGACTGTCCGAAGTGGCCCTCGCGCTGTGCGCGGCGTCCGCCAAGACCGATCAAACGGCCATCACCAACATCGTCGCCGAACACGGTTGCGACGATTTTCTCGCGGCGTGGCTGCGATACCGCGATCTCGGATGGGCAGCGGACCTCGTTCCCAACCTCACCAACAAGGAGACGTCTTTATGATTCCGCGTCATTCGCGCGCGGCGCGCTTTGCCGCCGCTTTGCTTGCCGCCACTGTCGTTACCAGCCCGCTTATGGTTGCGCCTGCCTACGCGCAGTTTGGCGGCGTCGTGTTCGATCCATCGAACTATGCCCAGAACGTGCTGACGGCGGCTAGGTCGCTTCAGCAAATCACCAACCAGATAACCTCGCTTCAAAACGAAGCGCAGATGCTCATCAACCAAGCCCGGAATCTGGCGAACCTGCCGTATTCCTCGCTGCAACAGCTCCAGCAGTCCGTTCAGAGGACGCAGCAGCTTCTCCATCAGGCGCAGAACATCGCCTACGACGTTCAGCAGATCGACCAAATCTTCCAGCAAAAATATGCCAACATCTCGATGTCGGCCTCGGATGCGCAGCTCGTCGCCGACGCTCGCTCTCGCTGGCAAAACACTGTTGGCGGTCTGCAAGACGCCATGCGCGTGCAAGCCGGCGTCGTCGGCAATATCGACACCAACCGCACGCAGATGTCCGCTCTGGTGGGCGCGAGCCAGTCGGCCACCGGCGCGCTTCAGGCGACACAGGCTGGCAACCAACTCCTGGCGCTTCAGGCCCAGCAGCTTGCTGATCTTACAGCCGTCGTCGCCGCCAACGGCCGGGCGCAAGCGCTAAGTGACGCCGAACGGGCGGCCGCCGCCGAGCAGGGCCGGGAGCAACGCCGCCGCTTCCTGACGCCAGGCACGGGCTACCAGCCCGGCAACGCGAAAATGTTCCACGGCAACTGAGCGGAAAGGATTGCGTCATGGAGGGCAAGACGCTCGCTCGCATTGGCGCTGTCGTGTTCGTCGCCATCGCCATCACCGCCACGATCATCGAGCTGACGCGGAAAGATGAGACGCCGGCGATAACCACAGCCGTTCTGCCGAGCACCAGCGTTAATCCGTTGCGCGCCATGCTCCGACAGTGCCGGGACATGGGCGAGACCGCCATGCGCGATCCCGTCTGCCTCCGCGTCTGGGCAGAAAATCGAGACCGCTTCCTCGGCCAACGTGAGCCATCAAGACGAGCGCCATCCGCCCCAACGGCGCCCGCCGGAGATCCCGTCCACGAGGAACGTGCGCCCGCAGGCGACATGCTCGTGCCGCCTGAACCTGCTCAACCGGAGGCTCGGTGAGGAATGGGCAACACCGGCGTCATCGACCATTTTCTCGAGGTCTTCACCCGCTACATCGACTCCGGCTTCGGTCTGCTGACGGGTGAAGTTGCTTTCATCGCTACGACGCTGATCGTCATCGACGTGACGCTGGCGGCCCTGTTCTGGTCCTGGGGCGCCAACGACGACATTCTCGCGCGCCTTATCAAGAAGACGCTCTTCGTCGGCGTGTTCGCCTATATCATCGGCAACTGGAACAATCTCGCCCGCATCGTCTTCGAGAGCTTCGCCGGCTTGGGCTTGAAAGCGAGCGGCACAGGTTTCACCGTCGCCGATCTTCTGCGGCCCGGCAAGGTGGCCCAGACCGGCCTCGACGCGGGCCGACCGTTGCTCGACTCCATCTCGGACCTGATGGGATGGGTCTCCTTCTTCGAGAACTTCATCCAGATCGCGTGTTTGCTGTTCGCCTGGGCGCTCATCCTGCTCGCCTTCTTCATTTTGGCCGTCCAACTGTTTGTCACCTTGATTGAATTCAAGCTGACAACGCTGGCCGGCTTCGTCCTCATTCCCTTCGGCCTGTTTGGAAAATCGGCGTTTATGGCGGAGCGCGTGCTCGGCAACGTCATTTCCTCCGGCATCAAGGTTCTCGTTCTCGCCGTCATCATCGGGATCGGCTCGACGCTCTTCTCCGAATTCACCGCCGGCTTCGGCGGGGTTACGCCGAGCATTGACGATGCGATGGCAATCGTCTTGGCCGCCTTGTCGCTATTGGGCCTCGGCATCTTCGGGCCGGGCATCGCAAACGGACTCGTTTCCGGCGGCCCGCAGCTCGGCGCTGGCTCCGCTGTCGGAACCGGCCTTGCCGCAGGTGGTCTGGTTGTCGCCGGGGCCGCAACGGCCGGAGCAGCCGTTTCCGGCGGCGCAGCACTGGCTGGCGGCACCGCCGCGGCGGCCCGTGGCGGAGCGACACTCGCTGGCGGGGCCTCAACTGCCTATAGCCTCGGTGCAGCCGGTCATTCCGGCGCCTCTGCCGTGGCCGCCGGCCTCGGCAACGTGGCGAACACCGGCGCGCAGGCTGCCGCCTCGCCATTGAAGCGCGCGGCGTCGCGCGCGGCCGATAGCCTGAAGTCCAACTACCAAGCCGGTGCGCGTGCCGCTTTCGAGCTGACAGGCGGGTCGTCGACTGCCGGCACGATCGGCGGCGAAACGACCGCGACAGCCGCCACCGAAGCATCTTCGCCCAAGGATGGCCCTCCCGGTTGGGCGAAGCGGATGAAGCGCTCGCAGCAAATGTCCCACGGTGTCCAGGTCGCCGCCCACGCCGTGCGCTCCGGCGACAGCCACGGCGGCGGCTCCTCTATCAATCTCTCTGAAGGCGACCGCTGATGTTCAAACGATCCTCTACCCATTACGGCAAAACACCCCAGCCCGAGACGCCCTATCAGCGCGCCGCGCAGGTCTGGGACGATCGTATAGGCTCCGCCCGCGTTCAGGCGCGAAACTGGCGGCTGATGGCCTTCGGCTCACTTGCGCTATCAGCCGGCTTGGCGGCCGCGCTCGTTTGGCAGTCGGCGAATGGTTCGATCGTCCCCTGGGTGGTGCAAGTCGACAAGCTCGGCCAAGCCCAGGCCGTAGCGCCAGCGGTCGCCGATTATCAGCCGGCCGATCCCCAAATCGCCTTCCATCTCGCCCGCTTCATCGAACAAGTCCGCTCGATCCCGGCTGATCCGATCATCGTGCGGCAAAACTGGCTCAGAGCCTACGACTTCACCACGCAGGCCGGGGCGCTCGCGCTTAACGACTATGCACGCGCAAACGACCCCTTTGCGAAGGTTGGCAAGCAGCAAATTGCTGTGGAGGTCTCCAGCGTCATCCGGGCATCACCCAACTCGTTCCGCGTCGCTTGGATCGAGCGTCGTTATCAGGACGGCGCGCTCGCCGCCACGGAGCGCTGGAGCGCGATCCTCACCATCGTCGTGCAGACGCCACGCGACGCCGAAAAGCTCCGGGCCAATCCGCTCGGCATCTACGTCAACGCTATCAACTGGTCGAAGGAGCTTGGACAATGACGCCCACCTTCCGCAAAGCCGGAAGGCCGGCTTTCCGTAACTTCTCGGTCGCGGCTTTGCTGCTGGCGACGGCCGCACTTGCCGGCTGCGCTACGACGCAGAGGCCACCGGAAATCTCCTACGATAACGCGGCGCCGGCGGTGCTGACCGTCGATCCCCCTGCGCCGGTCAAGGTGGTCGAACTGCCGCGTCCTCTGCCGTTGCCCGGTCAGTTAAAGCCGGTGCAGGCTTCCCGCAGGACGCCCGAACCGACCGATCCGGCGGCGCGTGTGAAGCAGGCCAACGCTCAAGCCCGCGTCCAGCCTGTGCGCGATGGCTTCATCAACGCGATGCAAGTCTATCCATTTACGGCAGGAGCGCTCTATCAGGTTTATACGGCTGTCGGGCAGATTACCGACATCGCACTCCAACCTGGCGAACAATTCGTTGGCTCGGGTCCGGTCGCCGCAGGAGACACGGTGCGCTGGATCATTGGCGATACCGAGAGCGGGGCAGGCGCCGCCCGTCAATTACATATTCTCGTCAAGCCAACACGGCCGGACCTGATGACCAATCTCGTCATCAATACCAACCTGCGCACCTACTACATGGAGCTGCGCTCCACGACCTCGACCTATATGGCATCCGTGTCGTGGCAGTATCCGCAAGATCAACTCATTGCTCTACGACGCCGCAACGAGCAGGCGCAGACCGCCCAACCCGTTGCGAACGGCGTCGATCTTTCGCGTGTCAACTTCCGTTATGAAGTGACAGGGGATCGCGCCCCGTGGCGCCCGCTACGCGCCTTCGACGATGGACGGCAGGTCTTTATCGAGTTTCCACGCGGTATTGGTCAGGGAGAAATGCCGCCGCTTTTCATCGTTGGACCCGAAGGCGATACCTCAGAACTCGTGAATTACCGGGTGCGCGACAACTACATGATCGTGGACCGGCTCTTCGCCGCCGCCGAGCTGCGGCTTGGTAGCGACAAGAACCAGAAGCGCGTTCGTATTACCCGCACCGACGGGAGGCCGGCGTCGTGACCAATCCGCTGGACCCCGCGAGGGAGGAAGGGGAAACGCGGGCTGCGACATCCCCGGCCGAACAGACGCAGGAGGATGACGCCCGGCCGCTGACCGGAGAGCCAGTCGGCGACATGCGGTTGCGGCCGGAGCCGCCGCGCGTAACGCGACTGTCGCGTAAGGTATTAGCGGGGCTTGGCCTGGTGGCTGGCGTCGGAATTGGCGGCGCGCTCCTCTATGCCCTCCAAACACAGAACGAGGGGAAGCAAACCCAGGAGCTTTACGCGACAGACAATCGCACGACCCCGGACGGTCTCAACACCCTACCACGGGATTATACCGGCCCGATTCTTGGCCCGCCGCTGCCGGGAGATCTCGGGCGCCCGATGATCGGCGCACAAGGCGCCGGCCAGCCGATGCCAACACCACCCGGCGCATCCAATCCCCGAGTCAGCCCGGAGGAACAGCGTCGGCTTCAGGAACTCGAGGCAGCGAGGACCGCTCGCTTATTTGCTGCCACGGAGACGCGCACGAACACGCCCGCTACGGCCTCGCCAACGCCCCCTGCAGCACCGCAGCCCGATCTTGCCGGTCTCGGCCTCGCGCCGCAGCCTGCTACGCCTTCAGCCCAGGATCGCCAACTCGCGTTCCTCAACCAACCGCCCGATCGGCGCACAGCTTCGCCCGATCGTGTTGCTGCGCCGACCTCCCCCAATGTGCTTCAGGCGGGCGCGATCATTCCGGCTGCCCTCATCACAGGCATCCGCGCCGATCTCCCCGGTCAAATCACGGCCCAAGTCACGGAGAATGTCTATGACAGCCCGACAGGACGGATTCTTCTGATCCCGCAGGGCACGCGCGTCATCGGGCAATACGACAGTGGAATCGGCTTCGGGCAGCGCCGCGTCTTGCTCGTATGGAATAGGCTGATTTTCCCTAATGGCCGCTCCATCGTTCTGGAGCGGCAGCCTGGCGCGGACGTCGAAGGTTATGCGGGCCTTGAGGATGGCGTGGACTACCATTGGGGTGAGCTGTTCAAGGCTGCGGCCCTTTCCACCATCCTGAGCGTCGGCGCCCAGGCCGGAGTTTCAGGGGAGGAAAGCGACATCGTGCGTGCTTTGCGCCAAGGCGCATCCGACAGCATCAACCAGACTGGCCAGCAGATCGTCCGGCGCCAGCTCAACATCGCGCCCACGCTCACAATCAGGCCCGGCTTTCCCGTTCGCGTCATCGTTACGCGCGACATCACCCTCGAACCCTACGGGAGCTGACATGACCAAGTTGAAGCTCGGCCCAATCGCCGACGAAAAGCCCGTAAAAGTCACGCTGGAGTTACCCGCCAGCCTTCATAGCGACCTTGCGGTCTATGCCGAAATTCTTGGCCGGGAGACCAATCAACCGCCGGCTGATCCTGTGCGTTTAATCGTGCCCATGCTGCAACGCTTCATCGCCACAGATCGAGGTTTTGCAAAGACGCGACGTTCCATTGGGGCCGCGAAGGTCGATAGCTAATGCCATCGGCCTGATTGCGGTGAAACTTCGCCGTGTCGTTAATGTGCAAAATTACCGCCGATATGCAGCCCGAACGCCACGAACCCTAGCCACAATGCTTCATCCCAATGGTTGAAGCCGTCCCGCTGCCAAAAGCGTTCTTTAAGCATCAGAGCGAACGTCACACAAAACGCGGCATAAAGGCCGATCCAAAAAGAGACGGCCGTGAGATACCCGGCCTTGCCATAGGTGCCGATCACGGCCGATATCGCGAGCTTCGTGCAAAAGCGGCGAATAGCCAGGCGCGACCCGGTATTGAGGCGGGAAAACATGATTTGGCCGGTCGATTGCAAGCGTTTTTCGCTGTCTATCGGGCCTCGAATAAAGACAGCATCAAATTTTTACGCCGCCCGCCGGGAGAGCTTCGGCTGGTCGGTGAAGCCATCCCTATACAGTTCTTACAGAGACGCGCCAAACATTGTGCTGCCCTGACATCGGCTATGTTAGCCGTCCGCTCATGCGGCACGAGTGGAGTCCAGGTCGTTGGCTCGGGGTGCTACGCGATCCCGATGAGCGCTCGCGTAAGCATTTGCGACTGTTGGGAGGCCAGGTCGGCTTTATCGTTCTGTTCAGTTCTCCTACTCTGGCCATTGATCAGCATAGACCGATACTCTTCCTATCCCTGATACATCTCATGTTCGGATTTTCGGCGCTGCTCGTATTCGGTGCCGCACTCTGGAAGCGCGATCCAATTCCTCCCAACAGCCTGTGCGTCTGGGATCACGGGTTCGCCATGCTCCTTTTGATGCTGATCAGCTCGGTTTTCCTCAGAGTGTTGGCGTAAATGCACACATACCGCCGCGACTGACGTCATATCAGAGCCGGTGACGACCGCCTCGAGCTCCGGTGCCCCTGATCTCCGAGCAACAGGCTGCGAGTGCCGGCCAGTGCTCGTGCTGTTTTGGCTAGGCGGAACGACCCTTCAAACCTGCGCCCCGCGCTGCCCCGTCAGAAGAGGATGCCGGTCTCCAGTAGGGCGCGGACCTGATCGCGCTGGTTCAAGTCACGGCCGAAGCCGAGCCCCGACTGAAGATTGCCGATCCTGGTGTAAGACAGTTCGCCACGCGCGAAGAACACGCCCTTTTGGTAGGTCGGAGTGATGGTGAGCGACCAGGCGTTGCTCTTTGCGCCGTAGAGCAGATTGGTCGGCGTGCAGTTGGGGTCCGTCCCGCACGTTCCGCCGGTCGTCTTCAGATATTCGGCGCGCGCGCCAAGCGACCATTCGCTGTTGAGCGCGTATTTGACGAGCAGCGCACCGCCATAGGTATCAGCCGAGCGATTGATGCCGAGTTGGTCATCACGGCCGACGTGGCTATATTGCAGATAGGGCGTGAGCGTCAGTGGGCCGCTGGTATGGGTGTAGATGAGATTGAAGATACTGCTGTTGTTCTGCGCGAGGGGGGTCGCGACTGACGACTTGTCGCTCCGCGACAGGCTGCCGGCGCCGACAATGCTGATCGAATTCGACGAGTCGATCGCATAACCTAGTGTGCCCGAAAGCCAATTCAACTTGCCGGAAAAATAGCCGTCGTTGAGCGAGATCGCTGCGGAGAGCGGCCCGCGCGCATAGTTGACTTGAACGCCGCGGCTGATCGCAGGCTCTTGATTCCATAGCAGCCCGCGCTCGATGTTGACGTTCTGAAACGTGAACGTCGCCTCCGCGCCGACCATAGTCGGCAGGAGACCGCCGCTGATTGACAGCTCCGGTGTTATCATGGCCTTGGCATAGGCGACAGGAATGGGACCATAGAGTTGGTCGGTCGCTTTCGTTGCACGCAGATAGGCCGTGCCCAGCGACGGTAGCGAATAGGCGCCGGCCTGGACATAAAACTGCAAGCGTCCGTCCGTCTGGATCTCGATCTGCGCATTGCTGAGGTCTGCGAATCCGTCCTCGTTTCCTATGCCGCCCGCGTGCGTGGCGGCGCTTTGCAACACGCCAATGCCGCTGAGCTGACCGGAGAGCGAGATCGAGCCAAATGGCCCCGCGTCCACCGACAGAGGATGAGGATTAGGCGCGAGTGGGCCGGAAAAGCTCGGCGCCGGCAACGGATCGGCGTGAGCCGCCTCGATCCCGAAGAAGGCGCTACAGGCAACGAGCAGGAAGGCGTAACGGGCGGCGCGCACACCAGACGAGCGAGAGCCGCATCGCCTCGAGGTGGCCACCGAATAGGAAAACGGAGACGGAGTTGTCATGCGTGCATCCCTCTGCCTGAAAGGTCGATGCACACGAGACGTAAGAGCGGGCGCGTAAAATCGGCGTCTTATCTTGCTCAGAATCGTAAGGACGGAGTAAAAATCGCGGCACGCCGCTGCCCCACCCAATAATTATACACTCTAATGAGTATGGGGCCTACGGACGACTGCGTTGCTCTCGACCCTCGACAGGAGGTTCGCCATGCTCAGCAGGCGCCGAAATGCGGGATTGTCGTTTTCATCGGACCAAATGCCACAGAACGGCAGCCGACACCCAACTAATCTCCGATACGCGACGCCAGCGAACGGCGTTTCGGTGATCGACTCGCTCGCGAGCGTGATGCCTTGACCACAAGCAACGAGTTGCATCAGGGTCTGGCGGGATACGCGATTGCGCTGGATGTCCGGCCGATGACCCAGTGAAGACAAATGCCGAAAGAGGAGAGCCTCAATATCCCGTCCAGGCGCGATCTCTGTGACGATGAACCGACGGCGACGTATATCACTCCAGGCTATCTCCGATCGAGATGCGAGAGCGTCCGCTTTCGACAAAACCACATAGACCTGCTCGGTCCACAAACGTATCGAGCTGAAATCCTCGATCTCATGAGGCTCGGTCATGAACGCAATGTCGAGTTGATGGCGGCGCACGGCAGGGATGAGTTCAAGGTGATCGCCTTCGAGGAATTCGAGCTGCACCTCCTTGTGATCAGCCATAAATTGCCCAATCAGGCTCGCGACGAATCCGGTTGCAAGGGAGGAAAAAAGTCCGATGCGAATGACCCCGCGGCTGCCGCGTCCAATCGCTCCAACATCGCGGATCGCGAAATCAATCTGCGTAAGAGCACATCGCGCTCTCTGAACAAAGCTCTCGCCGGCTTGGGTAAGAGCGACGCCCGCTCGGGTGCGGAGAAAAAGACTAGAGCCGAGGGCATCTTCCAAATCACGGATCTGTCGGCTGATCGTTGACTCGCGCACTCCAAGCCTGGCGGAGGCTTTTCGGAAGCTCCCCTGTTCTGCGGCCACAACAACGTAGCGAAGGTGCCGAACCTCGATGGTGCATTTCGGTATGGGCACGATTGGTTAACCAGCAGCTAGGATGAAGTAATCATAGGAAGATCCCCGTTCACCCCCGCTCGCCGTCCAAGATCAGACGATTTTCAATCGCTTGTCTCCGAAGGATCGACCGAGGCTTAAGCGATCGAATGTAAGGGTGGGATAAAGTTTTTATCCGTTGGCATAAAAGTGCTGTAAGGATGCGCACGCCTGCCGCGGCAGTTCCTCGGTGCTGGTCAGCTACATGCTGGAGCAATGGTCTCATCGTGCGCGCTTAGACCCGGCGCGGGTGGGCGCCTTCGGCTTTTCCTCGGGCGGCTTCACGGTGCTGGCGGCCGCCGGAACGATGACGGATGCAGCGGCAATTTCTTGGCATTGCCGAGTCTTGCCCGCTCTCTTCGACTGTCAACTTCCCAAGACCAATCCCGCGACCCCCAGCACCTCGCCACCCGGATTTGACCGCGCTGGCTTTCATGTCGCCTTCAATCGCGAGGTGGTGCGGTTTTTCCGGCAGAATTTGCGTCGACGCGCAAAGCAAACTTTCCCTTCCCGTGCGCCATAACGACCGGGGGCGGGACTGAGGTTTTCACCAAACACCGGGCAGCAGGCGGTAGCGCACGCGGCTAACATAGTTTCGATAGCCCGGAAGCTCGTCGGCCAAGACCGCTTCCTCCCCAAATATCCGCGCGGCAAGAATGATCGCCATTGGGATAAGTCCGAGCAAACCCCATAACGATCCGAGCATCAGTGTCGTGCCGATCGCGAACGGAAACAGATAGGCATACATTGGATGGCGAATGACGGCGTAGGGGCCGGACGAAATCACGCTTTGACCGCGTTCCTTTTGGACGCCAATCGTCGTCGCGGCAAAGCTGTTGGCGCGCAGGACCGTGTAGAAGCCCCAGAACGACCATGCCACCAGCACCGCGCCGACCACCTCGAGCCAGACGGGGCCATCGGACCATTCAAAGCGCTCGGCATCGAGCGCAATGAACGCCATCCACGCGCAGAAGAAAATCAGAAGCAGCGAAACGATGATGCGATCGCGCGGCTTCTGCTCAGCCTTGAGTGGCGACTGCATCCGCGCGGCCAGTAGTGCGGGATCAGCCTTCAGCATCCAGAGCGTCATCGCGAGGCTGCAAACCATGAAGAGCAGGAGATATGCCCAGCCTTCCGGCCATGACAGCGTGCCGGCAGGCGCAAACAGCAGAAGGCCAAGGACTAGCAAGCCCAAGAGTGATTGAATCAAGACCTTGGCGATCATGATCGCCACCTCACTTTCCAGATCACGCCAAAGACTATGCTGCGAGCAGCCACGGGCGGATGACACTATCGTTGGCGTAAACCTAACTTGCTTCTGAAATCTCGAGCCCAGAGAGTCGATAACCAACCTGCAATTCCGTGATCAAATGCACGGGCTGCGACGGGTCATCCTCAAGTTTTTGCCGAAGCTGAGCCATATAGATGCGAATGTAATGCGAGCGCTCCGCGTAGCCTGGCCCCCAAACTTCCATGAGGAGCTGTCGATGGGTGAGCACCTTACCGTGCCCGCGGATCAGCGCCGTGAGCAGACGAAACTCGTTTGGTGTCAGATGCACCGGCTCATCGCCCCGCGCGATCTCGTGGGTGGCGAGGTTGATTGAGACATTTCCAAATCTCACGATCGGCGAGGCGCCTGCACCGTTTGACACCGTGCTTGAGCGACGCAGTTGCGCACGCACACGCGCCAGCAACTCCGGCACACCGAATGGCTTGACCAGGTAATCGTCGGCGCCGGCGTCCAGCGCTTCGACCTTCTCGGTTTCCTGTTCACGCGCCGACAGCACGACGATCGGAGCGGAGACCCAACTACGGACGTCGCGGATCAGCATCTTTCCGTCTCCGTCAGGCAAACCAAGGTCGACGATCATGAGATCGGGTTTCCGGCTGCCCACGTTGAGGCGCGCCTCCTCGGCCGTAGCCGTCTCGAAGACGTTCATGCCTTCCTTTTCAAGCGCCATTCGGACAAAGCGACGAATGTCGGCTTCGTCCTCAACGATCAGGATGCGCGGTTTGATCATCGGCTGTCTCACTCTCGACTTCAGGCGGCGCACCTAGCGGCAGCCGGATCTCGAAGGCTGCGCCATGTGGCTTGCGCGCCCGCGCCCGGATCGTGCCGCCATGCGCGGAAACGATGCTGCGACACAACGCCAGGCCCAGACCGACCCCAGCGATTGACGATTCCTTCTGCCCCCTGGCGAACGGCTCAAAAAGCCCATCGGGGTCAGTCGCTGGCAAGCCGGGACCGTCGTCCTCGACGACCAGATAGACGGAATCCCCTGAAGCTCCGGCTCGGATCGTAACGGTTGTCTCAGGCGGCGTATATTTTGCCGCGTTGTCGAAGAGGTTGATGAGAACACGCTCAATGAGGGCCGCATCAACCTCGACGAGCGGCAGGGTGGCCGGAAGGCGCGTTTGGACCGTCCGTGGCTTTAGAAGCGTGGTTGATTGCGCGAGGGCGCTGCCGACGATCTCGCTGAGCGTGTGCCATTCTTTGTGGAGATGCACCCCGTCGCTTTGCATTCGCGCCAAGTCGAGAAGATTGCTCACGAGGCGCTTGAGTTCGTCGGCTTGCATCTTGATGGAACGAGCAAGATCGGTGCGGTCGTTGACGCGCAGGTTAGGCGAGTCCTCGAGGGTCTCCGCCAAGCCGCGGATCGCTGTCAGCGGTGTTTTGAGATCGTGAGACACCGCAGAAAGAAGAGCATTGCGAAGTTTCTCGCCTTCCATGCGGACCAGCGTGTCCTGGGCAACCTCCACGAAATGGATACGCTCGAGCGCCAATCCGATGGTCGAGCAACAGGCATCGAGCAAGCGGCGATCGTCTGGATCGTTCAGTATCGTCGAGCCGGACGGCAGGATGGCCAGCACGCCTCTGGTTGCCATTGACGCCTTAAGCGGAAGATAGAGCGCATTGGCGGCGCTCAAGGTCTGTGTTCCGAGTCCCGCTTCCTGCGCATGGTCGAAAGTCCATTGGGCGACCGAGAGGTCGACGAAGCCGGCATTCTGGGTCGCGACGAGGCGCTCCTTCTGGTCCGGGATGAGAAGAACCACCTGAGCCCCGATCAGGGGGGTGATCGCGTCCCGGCACATCGAGACTATCTGTTCGATCTTTATGGCGCTGGAGAGATCGCGCGCGATGCGGGCCAGAGTGGAAGCCCGGCGCTCGCCGGCGCGAGCGACCCTGGCTTCGGAGCGCATACGCGCAGCGAGCTGGCTGATGACAAGCGCCACGACCAACATGAGCGCAAAGGTGAAGAAATATTGGGTGTCAGTGGCGGTGAATGAGAGCGTTGGCTCGATGAAAAATAGATCGAAGCACACCACCGACAAAAACGCGGCCCAAGCGCCGGCGACGCGGCCGAGATGCATCGCGACGAACACGACCGTCATCAAGAACAGCATGATGACGTTGGATGGGTCGAAGACCCGCAGCAGCCATGCCGCTAGCGCCGTGGTTGCGCCGCAAGCGAGTGTCGCAATGGAGAGCGCCGCAGCATAGCCTCGGGGTTCATCCGTGACTTTGCGTTTGACCGTCGGCCGAACATCATCGACGCTGAGCAGGATCAGTCCCATTTCCGGGCCAGCGCGCGCGATTCTTTCCTGAAGCCGTGATCGGAAGAGCTTGAATTTCCAGCGGGGTGGATTACCGACAATGAGCTTCGTAACATTGCGCTTGCGCGCGTAATCCAACAGGGTCTCGGCGATATCCTGTCCGGGAATATTTGCAAACTCCGCCCCCGCTGCCTGCGCGGTGGTGGCGATCGTCAGCAATGTTTCGCGGGATCTCGTGTCGTCGCCTTTGTAGGGTTGGTCGATATGGACGACGATCCATTTGGCCTGTAGCCGCTGCGCGAGCCGCGCGCCCTCGCGAACCAACCGCTCTTGCGATCGGTCGGCGCTCACGCAGACCATGAGCATTTCCTGAGTGGGCCAGACCGACTTGATCGCGTGAGAGACTCGATAGCTCCGCACATCCGCGTTCACACGATCGGCGACGCGGCGAAGCGCCAGTTCGCGGAGCGCTATCAAATTGCCGCGACGGAAGAAATTCTGACGAGCACGCTCGACCGCGACCGGCAAATAGACCTTTCCGGCGTTCAACCTGGCCAGCAGATCGTCGGGCGGTATGTCCACCAATACAACGTCGGTGGCGGCGTCGAAGATGCGGTCAGGAACCGTCTCCCGCACACGGGTGCCTATGATGCCGCCAACGATATCGTTGAGGCTGTCGAGATGCTGGACGTTAAGCGCCGTATAGACGTCGATGCCGGCATCGAGCAGCTCCTCGACATCCTGCCAGCGTTTGGCATGTCGGCTGCCGGCGACGTTGGTGTGGGCTAGTTCATCGACAACCAGAATTTTGTATGGCGATGCGAGCGCGCCATCGAGATCAAACTCGGTTGCCGCTCGGCCGTTGCCGCCCACCGTCTTGCGCGGCAGAACAGGAAGCCCTTCTAAGAGTTCCTGCGTATCTTTGCGACCGTGGGTTTCGACGACCCCGATCCCGACTGCGGCCCCCTCGGCGTGGAGCTGGCGCGCCGCCTGGAGCATCGCGAAGGTCTTGCCCACCCCTGCGCACGCGCCGAAGAATATCTTCAGTTGCCCGCGTTTGGAGCGATGGTCCTCACCTTTCACGACCTCCAGAAGATCGTCGGGATCTGGCCGCTGATCCGTCATCATTTACCGTCCAACCTCACAACGGCGTTCGCCTCTTTTTGAAGACCCTCCGCTAGAAGAAAGGCGTCAGCAGGATGTCGATCAGCTTTATACCAATAAACGGCGCGATGATCCCGCCCAATCCATAGATCAGGAGGTTCCGGCCAAGGAGCCGGGCCGCTGGCTCGGCTCTATACTGCACTCCTCGAAGGGCCAGCGGGATCAAGGCTACGATGATGAGCGCATTGAAGATTACCGCCGATAAGATGGCCGATGCGGGGCTGTGGAGGCCCATGACATTGAGGACGGCCAGCGGAGGATAGGTCGCGACAAACGCAGCCGGAATGATCGCGAAATATTTCGCCAAGTCGTTGGCGACGCTGAATGTGGTCAACGAGCCACGAGTCATGATCATCTGTTTGCCGACCTCGACAACGCGCAGCAGTTTGGTCGGGTTGCTGTCCAGATCGACCATGTTGCCGGCCTCTTTGGCCGCCTGAGTGCCACTGTTCATCGCCAGAGCAACGTCAGCTTGCGCGAGCGCGGGCGCGTCGTTGGTCCCGTCGCCGGTCATGGCGACGAGCCGCCCCTCTGCCTGATACTTGCGGATGAGCTGGAGTTTGTCCTCGGGCGTGGCTTCGGCCAGATAGTCGTCCACTCCGGCCTCGGCCGCGATCGCCGCGGCCGTGAGATGATTGTCGCCGGTAATCATCACGGTCTTGATGCCCATGCCGCGCAGTTCGGCGAAGCGCTCCTTGATCCCGCCTTTGATGATGTCCTTGAGTTCGACAACGCCGAGCACATGGATGTCATCGCTGACGACGAGCGGCGTGCTACCGCGCCGCGCGACATCCTCGACGATCTTGGTGATCTCCTGCGGGAATACGCCGCCCATCGCCTCGACATGCGCGCGAATTGCGCTCGCGGCTCCCTTGCGGATCTGGCGGCCGTCGAGATTGATGCCGCTCATCCGTGTGTGTGCGCTGAACGCGATGGTCTCGGCCCCATGCAGTTCACGCCCACGGATGTTGAAGGTGTTCTTGGCCAACACGACGATCGAACGGCCCTCCGGCGTTTCATCGGCCAATGACGCGAGCTGGGCGGCGTCTGCCAGCGTGCGCTCATCCATTCGAGGGGCGGGATGGAACTTGGCGGCCTCACGATTGCCGAGGGTAATCGTGCCGGTCTTGTCGAGCAGCAGGACATCGACATCTCCGGCCGCCTCGATGGCACGCCCCGAGGTAGCAAGCACATTGGCCTTTATCATCCGGCTCATGCCGGCGATGCCGATTGCGGAGAGCAATGCGCCGATGGTGGTGGGAATCAGGCAAACCAGGAGCGCAATGAGCACGGTGATCGTCACCACCGAGCCGGAGCCGTTGAGGACCGTGCTGAACAGCGAAAAGGGCAGGAGCGTTGCGCACACCAGAAGGAAGATAAGCGTGAGAGCTACAAGCAGGATCGTCAGGGCGATCTCGTTTGGCGTCTTTCCCCGCTTGGCCCCCTCGACCATAGCGATCATGCGGTCGAGAAAGGCTTCGCCAGGCTTGGCTGTCACGCGGATCACGATCCAGTCGGATAGGACGCGAGTGCCGCCGGTCACGGAGCAGAAGTCGCCGCCCGCCTCGCGGATGACCGGAGCGGATTCGCCGGTGATCGCCGACTCGTCGACTGAAGCTGCGCCCTCAATGACTTCGCCATCGGTTGGGATTATCTCGCCAGCTTCGACCAAGAGGTAGGCGCCCACGTCAAGCTCGTCACTTGGCTGCGGCCAAGACTCGCTGTCACGGCGCGGCTCCTTGAGCATTCGAGCGACCACGCGCTGGCGCGTCGCGCGTAGCGCATCAGCTTGTGCTTTGCCACGCCCCTCCGCTAACGCCTCGGCGGCATTTGCGAAAAGCACCGTGAACCACAGCGAAATCGCGACCGCGAAGATGAATGCGCCCGACGCCTCGCCTTTACCGGAAAGCGCCTGGACCCAGAGCAGCGTTGTGACGATGCTGCCGAGATAGACGACGAACATCACGGGGTTTTTCGATTGAACCCGTGGCGACAGCTTCTTGAACGCCTCCCCGATCACGGAGGCCCACTTTACGGGCTTGGGACTTCCACCGGAACTTGCGCCGAGCGGCGCCGTTGCGTCGACTTGTGACATGATGGCACCGCCTTCTTATTGTGCGGCAGGACGCGCCGTCGTGGCCGCGTCCAGTGCGAGATTGAGTTCAAGGACATTCACTCTCGGATCGCCGAGAGCGCCGATTTGGGGGCCGCTCGTGTGATCGTTCACGAGCGCCAGCACTGTGGCTGGCGGCAGGCCGCGCACCCGAGCAACGCGCGCTGCTTGCAGTCTGGCGTTCGCAACGGAAATGTGGGGGTCGAGGCCAGAACCGGAGGCCGTAACAGCGTCGACTGGAACTGGAGCGTCGGGCGCAAGCCCGTTCTCTTCGCGATATGCCCTCGCGCGTTCGTTCACCGCATCAAGCAGTTTCTTGCTGGTCGCACCCTGGTTGCTCGCCGCACTGGCGCCGGCATTATAGGGCTGGTCGATGCTTTTCGAGGGATCGTTGGGATCAGCGCCTGCCGTCACACTCGGCCGACCATGAAAATATTCAGGTCGCGCGAAATACTGCCCGATCAAGCGGGAGCCAACGGTCTGCCCGTCTCTTACGATGAGGCTGCCCTGAGCCTGATCGGGGAAAAGAATATTGGCGACGCCGGTGGTCACCAACGGATAGGCAATGCCCGCCACCACCATGAAGAAGACGGCCGACACGAGCGCCGGACGCGCGATGCCCTTGGTCAGTGAGAGGATGCCATTTTCAGTCGTATTGGAAACATCGGACATGAGCGTTCTTCCTCAGAAGGTCGTGCCGGACAGCATCAACAGGTGCTCGACAATCGGGCCGAGCGCCAAGGCTGGCAGGAACGTCAAACCGCCGACGATGATGACCACAAAGACGAGCAAGCCGGTGAACAGCGGAGTCGACGTCGACAGCGTTCCGGGGCCTTCCGGGACGGTCGTTTTGGCTGCCATCACCCCCGCCACGGCTAACATCGGCAATAGCGTCAGATAGCGTCCGATCAGCATCGCCAGGCCAATCGTCGTGTTGAAGAACGGTGTGTTGGCGTTAAGGCCGGCAAACGCCGAACCATTGTTGGCCGTGCCCGAGGTGTAGGCGTAAAGCACCTCGCTGAAGCCATGCGGACCCATATTGGCAAGGCTGGCGAGCGTTGATGGCGTGAGGCAGGCGAGCGCTGTGAAACCCAAGATGCTGAACGGATGCGCCAGCACCGCGAGCATCACAAATTTCATCTCGCGCGCCTCGACCTTCTTGCCCAAGAACTCGGGCGTTCGCCCGATCATCATGCCGACCAGGAACACGGTCAGGATCGCGTAGGTGACGAGATTGATGAGGCCGACACCATCGCCGCCGAACACGTTGTTCAGCATCATCTCGGCGATCGGCACCAGGCCGCCCAATGGCGTAAGCGACGAGTGCATGGCATCGACCGAGCCGGTCGTCGCTGCCGTCGTGGTGGTTACGAACAGGCTGGTCTGAGCGATGCCGAAGCGCAGCTCCTTGCCTTCCATGTTGCCGCCGGCCTGAAGCTGCGTCTGCGCCTGATCGACGCCGGCCGAGGCGAACATGGGGTTGCCGGCACGCTCGGCGCTATAAACCAAGGCAAGGAAACCAAGGAACATGACCAGAAACGCGGCGAAGAAGGCCCAGCCCTGGCGCCGCCGCGCGATCATCGAGCCGAACGTGTAAGTCAGCGCCGAGGGGATCAACAACATGCTGAGGATGTGCAGCGTGTTCGTCAGGGGCGTCGGGTTCTCGAATGGATGTGCCGAGTTCATGGCAAAGAAGCCACCGCCGTTGGTGCCGATGTGCTTGATGGTCTCCAAGCTCGCGACCGGCCCAACGATGAGCTGTTGTCTCGCTCCTTCGAGAGTATTTGCGATAGCCTCGGCATTCAGCGTTTGCGGTATCCCCTGCCAGACATAGACGAGGGCCAGGACGAAGCAGATCGGCAGGAGGAGGCGAAAAATGACGCGGGTGAAGTCCACCCAATAATTGCCGATATCGGCCGCGCTCTTCCGGCTTAACCCCCGGATAAAGCCTCCTGCCGCCGCAACGCCGGTCGCGGCGCTCACCGTCATGAGGAAGGTGATGACGGCCATCTGCGAAAAGTTGGAAAGACTCGTCTCGCCCGAATAGGATTGCCAGTTCGTGTTGGTGATGAACGAGGCGGCGGTATTGAAAGCCAGGTGCGGCGACTGCGACGCACGCTCAAGCGCATCGCCCGGAATATACTGCTGCACGCGCAGGAGCAGATAACCGAGCAGCATCATCGCGGCGTTGCTGAGAAGCAGCACCATGCCATAGCGCTTCCAGGACATTTTCTCGGCTGGATCGACGCCGAGCAGCCGATAGGTGCCGCGCTCAATGATGTTGTGGGCGGGGCTGACGAAGAGGTGCGTCATCCATTTGCCGAGCACGAAAACCAGCCCGGCCATGATCGCGAGGATGAGAGCGAATTGGGTGAGGTCGTGTTCCATGTGCGCGTCCTCAAATCCGGTCCAGGGCTACAATGAACCCCGCTGTCACTAGGAAGAAGACGAGCGTCACCGCTACGAATATGAGGTCGCCCATAATTGCCACCTGACCTTATTGTTGCAGAACGCTGTTCTGCTCTTAGAAGCGCTCAGGCTTCACGAGGGCGTAGAACAGATAGACGAAGAGGCCGACTGCGCAGAGGCCGGCCAGCCAGGTCATCGCGACGGCGGTCACGGTTGAGGCTCCGACGCGCGCTCGTCTGTGGCGGATCGGCAGGGTTGCGGCTTGGCGTTACGAGGAAACTGATCGCGCGACATATAAACCGGCTCCATTCTGGTTGCCGGCAAGCATTTACTGTGTCGCATGTAAGGGTAGTGCTGAGTTTTTACGTCCGCGCGTAAGGGCGGCGTAAAGAACTTGGAATTGCGCGCCGCCCGGTTTTCGCCGGATACTGCTGACGCGATGCATTTCAAGGCGGGCCGCCAAGCGTGATTATCAGGCTCGCCCGCAGGCTTTCAGAAGCGTGGAATCTTCGAGAGAGTGCCCAACGTGGGTTCGGAAAGGCTGATCTTCTCGCCTATATGCGCAACGATCCACTTGGTGAAACTCATGGCCGCGCCATGCCGTCGATCCAGCTATCGTAGCGTCGCCGCGCGGATCGAAGACGAGAAGGAAGCTGGGAATCGACCCGCCCCACACCGACATGGCATGGTCGCCGCCTCCCGCGGAAATCGGTCGAAGTCTGTGTTCAAAGTTCTCTGAAATGGCGCACCCGAGAGGACTCGAACCTCTGACCTTCGGCTTCGGAGGCCGACGCTCTATCCAACTGAGCTACGGGTGCATCGTGTGCAGGCGATAAAGCGTGACCCAAAACGAGGTCAACTTCAAACCCGCTTCCCTTCCTCGGCTCGAACGTCATTAGGACTCGGTGACACACCAGTCCTTTTGTCGTCGTTTGCCGCCTCTGGTCTCCTTTCGTTTGCTTCCGTGGTGCTTCCGCGACCACGGAAGCGGTTTTCCTGGTTCCTTCGAGGTTCGCCAATCGCTTGGTTTCCCTCGCTTTTTCTAATCCGCACACACAACCCACTTGACTTAGCTTTGCCTTCGGAGGGCAACGCTCTATCCAGCTGAGCTACGGGTCCGTTGAGGCGCTTCCTAGCCTGCCCTGCCGCTCAAAGGAAGCCCCCTTCCGCAATCACGGCGCCTCGTCCCGGTGCACGTCGTGGGTGACGATGCCCGGATCCTCCTCCGGCAGGTCGAACCAGTCGCGATGGGCGAAGCTGCGCTGCGTGTCCTCGTAGCCGCTCTGCCAGTGGTCGCGCATCGTGTCCTGGCCGAACTCGTAATCCTTCGCCTGCCCCTCATAGGCCTTGGCCTGGTAGATCATCTGTAGGATCGACAGCCGCGGCAGCCGTTCCAGGCGGGCCCGCATGGCGCGGTCTTCCTCGGTCAGGCTCGCCTCCGGCACCCGCTCGAGGGCGCGCTTGAGCTGGATCTGCCAGCGCCGCAGCCGGGTATAGGCGTCGGTGTTCATGCGGGTGCGGGAGGAGTAGCGGATGTCCTTCTCCCGCCCCAGCACCTCCTCCATGTCGCGCGGCAGAGGGCCGCGGGCGGGAAAGAGATCCACCTGGAAGACCACCGTGTTGCGGCAGTCCATCTCGTCCTCGAGCAGGTATTGCAGCGGCGTGTTGGAGACGAGACCGCCATCCCAGAACCAGTCGCTGCCGATCTTCACCGGCGGCAGACCCGGCGGCAGGGCGCCAGAGGCCATCACATGCTCCGGCCGCAGCGCCGTCCGGGCGCTGTCGAAATACTGGAAATTGCCGCGCAGGATGTTCACGGCCCCGACCGCCAGCCGCGGATGCCCGCCCGGCTCGGCCAGCAGAGTCCAGTCCACCAGTTCCTCCAGGGTCTCGCGCAGCGGCGCCGTGTCGTAGAAGGCGGTTGCCTCCGGCGCGCCGCGCGGCGCCAGCCAGGGGTTGATCGGGTTCGGGCGGAAGAAGCCGGGCGTGCCGAGGGCAAGGGTGGTGAGGGCGCTCTGCACGCTGCGCAGCCGCCGCAGGTCGTCTCCCTCGGAGACCGAGGGCAGCAGGCGCCGGCGGGTGATCCGGTCCCAGAACTCCCGCAGCCGCGGCAGCCGGTCCTCCCGGCGGTTGCCGGCGATGATCGTGGCATTGATCGCCCCGATCGAGACCCCGGCCAGCCAGTCCGGCTCCAGCCCGGCCTCGTGCATCGCCTGATAGACCCCCGCCTGGTAGGAGCCGAGCGCGCCGCCCCCCTGCAGGACGAGCGCCACCCGGTCGAAGGCGCAGCGATCGGACAGGCTGTCGGGCATGCGGGGTCCTCCGTGCCGGGCCCGGGCCGGCGAGAGGGTGCCGTGCCGTGGCCAGATCGACCCCCTATGCCACGAATGCCGGCGCCGATCACCGGCCGGGGCCGGCGCGGCGCCTTGACCCCGGCCGCCGGCCGGACGAGCCTGCCGGCGGTGCTTCGGGGGGACGGGCGGGCATGCTGCCGCTGCAGGGCGTGAAGGTGCTCGAGATCGGCCAGAACCTGGCCGGCCCCTATGCGAGCGAGATCCTCGGCATGCTCGGCGCCGAAGTGGTGAAGATCGAGCGGCCCGAGGGCGACGACGCCCGGGGCTGGGGCCCGCCCTTCCATGCCGGCATCGCCTGCAGCTTCCATGCGGTGAACCGCAACAAGCGCAGCATCGCCCTCGACCTGAAGGACAAGGCGGCGCAGGCCTGGCTGCGGGAGTTCCTGCGCGGCCAGGACATCTTCGTCCAGAACATGCGCCCCGGCTCGCTCGAGGCCTTCGGTCTCGGTGCCGAGGCGGTGCGGGCGCTGAACCCACGGCTGATCTACTGCTCGCTGCACGCCTTCGGCGCCAAGGGGCCGATGGCGCTGAAGCCGGGCTACGAGCCGATCGTGCAGGCCTTCGCCGGCATGTTCAGCGTCAACGGCCTGGCGGAGGCGCCGCCGGCCCGGGTCGGCATGCAGGTGCTCGATCTCGGCACCGGCGTCTGGGCGGCGCTTGGCTGCCTCGCCGCGCTGCAGCGCCGGCACCATACGGGCGAGGGCTGCACGGTCGACACCTCGCTCTTCGAGACCGGCCTCGGCTGGATGGCGCAGCATGTCGCCGGCTTCAACGAGAGCGGCCGGCAGCCGCCGCGCCACCGCACCGGCAACCCGAAGCTCATCGTCTTCCAGGCCTTCGACACGGCGGATGGCGAGATCGTCGTGGCGGCGGCGAATGACCGGCTCTTCGCCAAATTCGCCGCGGTGCTCGGGCATCCGGGCTGGGGCAGCGACCCGCGCTTCCGCACCAATGCCGACCGCATCGCCCATCGCGACATCCTGCTGCCGCTGCTGGAGGCGGCGATGCGGACCCGCGGCAGCGAGGCGTGGAGCGCGGCACTGGAGGCAGCCGGCATCCCCTGCTCGCCGATCCACGACCTCGCCGCCGTCACGGCGCATCCGCAGACGGCGGCGCTCGGCATCATGCAGCCCATGCCGGGCTATGGGCTGGAGGGGGTGGGCCTGCCGGTCTCCTTCGATGGCGAGCGGCCGCCGGTGCGGCAGGGCGCGCCGGCCCTCGGCGAGGCGAATGCCGCGCTCGGCGCGCCGCTGCCGAAGCCGCGTTGAGGCCCGCCGCACGAAGGTTGCACCTTCGTGTCCCTCAATTGCCGGGCACCACGCATCCGCGCGGCTTGGCTTCGCGGCATAAGCCGCGGCGTCCGTTCGGGCGCTCGGTGTGAGGCTGCGACCTGGACCATGGTCCAGGACGTTGTTTGAGCGCGTGATTCACGCTTTTCGGTGCGTCCACCTCAAGCGATCACGCTCTAGCGCAGCATCTCGCGCCATTCCTCGAAGCTCGGCGGCGCGCCGGTGATGCGGCCCCGGCCGTCGTAATAGAGCTTCGGCCCGCAGACATGCCGCAGTCGCCGCTCGGCCTCCTCCAGGTCGGGATGGCGCGAGACCAGCATCCAGCAGGTGGCCGCCGCGGCGCCGCCATGGGCGGTGAAGTGGAAGGATTTGCGATGCAGCGTGTAGCTGCCGTCATCCTCCGCCCGGATGCAGAAGGGCGGCACGATCTCGAAATAGCCGAGCGCCGCGCGGTATTCCCGCTCGAAGATGTCCCTGGGGCTGACATAGGGCTTGGGCTGCTCGGGCGATGCCAAGCCATCGTCGCGGACCTCCTCCTCCCGGCCCGTCATGCCGCCCCTCCCCCAGCCTTCGGCCCGTCAGGCTAGGAGCAACGATTCCGGCGCCCAAGGCCCGCGCCGTGCGGCGCCGGACTTTCCTGTTGATAATCACCCGCCGCAACGGATGGCGTCACGGACAGGTCAAACCGGCATCGGCGCCGTCTCCGGCGCCAGCCGCGCCGGGATGCCGTCATGCTCGCCGAAATCGGGCGCCAGCGGCCGGCGCGGCGTGACGGTGAGCCAGAGCCGCACCATCAGCCGCCGCCGCTCCGGCTCGGCCCAGTCCTCGAATTCGGTGCGGGCATGGGTGGTGACGTAGTTGTTGCAGAACTGCATCTCGCCCGGCTCGAGCATCATGTCGAGCCGCATGTCCGGCCGCGCCGAGAGCTCCGACATCATCTCCAGCGCCCCCTGCTCCGCCTCGGTCAGCGGCACGCCGCGGCGCTGCGCCCCAGTCTCGATCGGGTTGCGGATGAAGCGGCAGGAGAGCACGCCCTGGTGCCGGCTGAAGACCGGGATCGGTTGCGGCGTGACGCCCGAGGGATTGTCCGCCGCCTCGCGCTCCGCGTAGTGGAAGCCGCGATAGAGGATGGGCAGCAGGTCCGGTCGGGTGCGCAGGATCTCGTTGTGCACCGCCATGGTGCTGACCACCGAGGAGAGGCCGCCCGACCTCGCCCGCCGCTGGCAGAGCAGCCCGACCAGGTCGCAACGGTCGGTGTGGAAGTCGAGCCGCGCCTTGGTCTGGTAGCCGCGGGTATTGGCCGCGCCGTAGGTGCGGCCCTGGTCGAAGACATGGCCGAGCATCTCGCCATGCGAGTTCTGCGAGACAGCGGTGCCGAGATGCGTGCCGAGGCCCCAGAAGATCGCCTCCCGCTCCGCCTCGGTGAAGCGCTCCGCCGGCAGGCCGCGCAGCAGGAAGAAGCCGCGCCCGGTCTGCGCCTCGCGCAGCCAGGCGGCGAGGCGCGGGGCCAGTCGCGGCAGCGGGAAGTCGGCCCGGGTGATGGCGGTGGTGGCGAGGCCGCGCGCCTGCACGCCGCGCTGCGCCGCCGCCAGCTCCTCGACCTCGGCGGCGGTCAGGCTGTCGATCCAGCCGGGATCGCCGGCGATCTCCGCGCCGCGCCAAGCGCTGGCATCGGTGACGGGAAGGAGTTCGGTCATGGCATGCGTTCCTCTGGCGGCAGCTTCCGCCCCTTCCCCGCCCCGCGCAACCCGCGGCCCCCTTCTCGCGGCGCCCCTCTTCGCAGCATCCGGGAAGGCTGGTTGAATGGCGGCAAGCCAGAGCTTGGAGGGTCCGAGAATGACGTCGCAGGCCGCGCTGCGGATCGCCCCGGTCCGCGCCTCCGTCTCGGAGGCCGAATGGCAGGCCCGGCTCGACCTCGCCGCCTGCTACCGGCTCTGCGACCAGTACGGCATGTCCGACATGGTCTACACCCATATCACCGCCCGGGTGCCGGACAGTCCCCGGGGGGAGGGTGGGCATTTCCTCATCAACCCGAACGGCATGCTGTTCAGCGAGATCACCGCCTCCTCGCTGCTGAAGGTGACTCTCGAGGGTGAGGTGCTCTACCGGCCCGACCTGCCCTATGGGTTGCATCCGGCGGGCTTCACCATCCACAGCGCCATCTACCGCGCCCGGCCTGATGCCATGGCGGCGATGCACACCCATACCATCGCCGGCATGGCGGTCTCGGCGCTGAAATGCGGGCTGCTGCCGCTGACCCAGACCGCGACGCGCTTCTACGGCCGCATCGCCTACCACGATTTCCGCGGGCCCGAGCGCGATCCAGGGGAGCGCGACCTGCTGGCGCAGAGCATCGGCGCGCGGAACTACTGCATCCTGCGCAACCACGGCCTGCTCACCCTCGGCGAGAGCGTGCCGGAGACCTTCATCGCCATGTGGGGCATGGAGCGGGCCTGCCAGGCGCAGCTCCAGGCCATGGCCTGCAACACCGAGCTGAACCTGCCCCCGGACGAGGTGGTGGCGAAATCCTGCGCCATGTACGACCCGCCGAATTCCCGGCGCTACGGGCTGCTGGAATGGCCGGGGCTGATGCGCAAGCTCGACCTCGCGGACCCGTCCTGGCGCGATTGAAGGCATGCTGCCCGCCACCCCGCGCCGCCGCCTGCTGCCGCTGCCGTCGCTGCTGCTGGCATCCGGCGCATGCGGGGCGCGGGCAGAGGAGGCTTGGCCGAGCCGGCCGGTGCGCATCGTCATCCCCTTCGGTGCCGGCGGCCCGATCGATGCCGTCGGCCGGCTGCTGGCCGAGCCGCTGCGCGAGCGCCTCGGCCAGCCCTTCCTGATCGACAACCGCCCCGGCGCCGGCGGCAGCATCGGCATCCGCGCCGTGGTGCAGGCGCCGCCCGACGGCTCGATGCTGCTGCTGACCAGTGCCTCCCTCGCCTCGGTCCCGGCGCTCTATCCCGATCAGGGCCTCGACCCGCGGGAGGCCCTCACGCCCGTCAGCCTCGTCGCCGACATCCCGACCGCGCTGGTGGTGCGCGCCGAGGCGCCCTGGCGGAGCGTGCCGGCGCTGGTCGCGGCGGCGCGGGCGCAGCCGGGGCGGCTCACCTATGGCAGCGGCGGCGTCGGCTCCTCGAACCATCTCGCCGGCGCCCTCTTCGCCTCGGCCGCCCGGCTGCGGCTGGAGCATGTCTCCTATCGCGGCGCCGCGCCGGCGATGGTGGCGCTGCTCGGCGGCGAGATCGACATGGTCTTCGCCTCGACGGTGGAGACCTTGCCGCATGTGCAGGCCGGCCGCGCCCGGCTGCTCGGCGTCACCACCGCGCAGCGCGTGCCGAGCCTGCCCGAGACGCGGGCGATCGCCGAAACGGTGCCGGGCTATGTCGCGCTGAACTGGTACGCCATGGCGGCGCCGCACGGCCTGCCGGCGCCGATCCTCGACCGGCTCTCATCCACGCTCGCCGCGCTGCGCGACCTGCCGGAGCTGCAGGCGCGCTTCGCCGCCGCCGGCACCACGCCGCGCCTGACCGGGCCGGCGGCGCTGGCGCGGCTGCTGGAGACGGAGGTGCCGACCTGGCAGCGCGTGGTGACGGAGGCCGGCATCCGCGGGACGTGAGACCGATCCACACGGACACCGAGCCAAAGGGATATGGGGAAGGAAACGGGCGAATGAACCGCAGTGTGGGCCGCATCCTGGCCGAAAGCCTGATCGCGCATGGCGTCGACACCATCTGGATGGTGCCGGGCGAGAGCTTCCTCGGCCTCACCGACGCGCTGACCGAAACGCCGGAGGTCCGCCTCATCGTCTGCCGGCACGAGGGCGGAGCCGGCTTCATGGCCGTGGCGGATGGCCGCATGCAGGGCGGCCGCGCCGGCGTGCTGCTGGTCTCGCGCGGCCCCGGCCTCTCCAACGCCATGGTGTCGCTGCACACCGCGCATCATGACGCGACGCCGCTGGTCGTGCTCTGCGGCCAGGTGGAGCGCAAGGATTTCGGCCGGCTCGCCCTGCAGGAGCAGAATTACGCCAAGCTGCTCGCCGACATCACCAAGGACGTGATCGAGGTGAACGAGACGGTGCAGGCGAGCGAGGCGATCGCCCGCGCCTTCCACCTCGCCGAGAGCGGCACGCCCGGCCCGGTCGCCGTCATCCTGCCCGAGGATATCTTCGACGAACCCTGCGAGGCGCCCCTGGCGAAGCCGCGGCCGCGCGTGCATGGCGGCGCCCGGGCGCAGGACCTCGACCGCCTCGCCGAGATGCTGGCCCACGCCGAGCGGCCGCTGGTCTGGGTCGGCGGCGCGCTGGCCAATGCGGCGCCCGAGGCGCTGGCGGCGCTGCGCGAGCTGGCCGAGCAATGGGTCCTGCCGGTCTGCCCGACGCATCGCCGGCCGCAGCTCTTCGACAGCGCGCATCCGAATTACGGCGGCTACATGGGCATCCGCGTGCCGAAGCAGCTCGTCGAGGAGATGAAGCGGGCCGATCTGCTGCTGGCGCTCGGCGAGCGCATCACCGATTCCGTCAGCCAGTCCTACAGCTTCCCCAATGCGCCCGATCCGCAGCTGCCGCTGGTGCAGGTCTGGCCGGATGCCAACGAGATCGGCCGCGTCTTCCGCCCCGATCTCGGCATCGCCGCCGAGCCGGAGGCGGTGATCGAGGCGCTGTTGCGGCGCGGGGCGCCGGCGGGCGCGGCGCGGCGCGCGGGCTGGGTGGCCGGGCTGAACGGCATCCACCAGCGGCTGATGGAGCCGGTCTGGGAGAGCATGACGGACGGGGTGAACTTCGCCGCCATCTGCGTGGAGGTGGCCAAGCACCTGGCGCCGGATGCCGCCGTCACTTCGGATGCCGGCAATTTCTCCTCCTTCATCCACCGCTATATCGGCTTCCGGCCGGGGCAGAATTTCCTCTCCTCCGTCGTCGGCGCCATGGGGGCGGGCGTGCCGATGGCGGTCGCCGCCGCCATCCGCCGGCCGGGGAAGCAGGCCGTCGCCTTCGTCGGCGACGGCGGCGCGCTGATGAGCGGCAACGAGATCGCCACCGCCATGCAGTACGGCGCGGCGCCGATCATCATCGTCTCCGACAACAAGCGCTACGGCACCATCGGCATGCATCACGAGGTGCGCTACCCGAACCGGCCCTATGAGGCCGCGGTGCGCCTGACCAATCCGGATTTCGCCGCCTGGGGCCGGGTCTTCGGAGCGGAGGGCATCACCATCGCGGCCGAGAGCGAGGTGGAGGCCGGCATCGCCCGCGCCTTCGCGGTGCGGGACCGGCCGGTGGTGGTGCATGTCCACACCTCGGCCGAGCAGATGAGCGCCTGGCGGCGGCGGGGCACGCCGCGGCTGCACGGATGAGGCGCCGGGCGCTGCTCGCCGGCGGGCTCGCCCTTCCCCTGCCCTGGGCGGCCGGCGCCCAAGCTTGGCCGGAGCGGGCGGTGCGGATCGTCGTGCCCTATGCGCCGGGCGGGCCGACCGACCTGCTGGCCCGCGCCCTGGCGGCGGCGCTGACCGAGCGCTGGCGGCCGGGCGTGGTGGTGGAGAACCGACCCGGCGCCGGCAGCGCCATCGGCACCGAGGTGGTGGCGCGCGCGGCGCCGGACGGCACCACGCTGCTGCTGGCGGCGACCGCGCATGTGATGAACCCGGCGCTGATGCCGCACCTGTCCTTCGATCCGGTGCGCGACTTCGCCGCCATCCTCAACTGCGCCTTCCATCCGATGGTGCTGGTGGTGCATCCGGGCACCGGCATCGCCGATGTGCCGGGCTTCCTGGCGGCGGCGCGGGCGCAGCCGGGCGGGCTGACCATGGGCTCGGCCGGCATCGGCAATGCCAGCCACCTCGCCATGGCGCTCTTCGCCTCGGTGGCCAGCATCCCGCTGACGCATGTGCCCTTCAACGGCGCCGCCCCGGCGCAGACCGCGCTGCTGGCCGGGCAGGTGCAGGGCGCCTTCCTCAACTCCACGGTCGCCGTGCCGCAATTCCGCAGCGGCGCGCTGCGCGGCCTCGCCACCGCCGATGCGCGGCGCTGGCGCGAGCTGCCCGACCTGCCGACGCTCGCCGAATGCGGCTTCCCCGGGGCCGAGGCCGTCTCCTGGTACGGCATCCTGGCGCCGGCCGGCCTGCCGCCGGCGCTGCGGGCGCGGCTCCACCACGACCTGCTCGCCGCGCTGCGCCAGCCCGTGATGCGGGAGCGGATCACCGCCGCCGGGCTCGACCCGCTGGAGACCGGCCCGGAGGCGTTCCAGGCGCAACTCGCCGCCGAGACGGCGCGCTGGGCCGAGGTGGTCAGGGCGGCCGGCATCCGGCCGGACTGATCAGGCCTCGACGAAGACCTCGCCGCCCTCGACCTTCACCTTGTAGGTGTCGACCGGCACCTCGGCGGGCTCGTTCAGCGCCGCGCCGGTGCGGATGTCGAAGCAGGCCTGGTGCAGCGGGCATTCCAGCTTGCCGTCCTCGCAATAGCCGTCCGAGAGCAGCGCATATTCATGCGTGCAGACGTCGTTCACCGCGAAGATGCCGTCCTCGAGCCGGACGACGGCGATCTGCAGCTCGCCGATGCGGATGGCGAGCGGCATGTTCTCGGCAAGATCGTCCTCGGCGGCGACGCGATGCCATGCGGCCATGAAAACCCCCTTCCTGCAGGGTGGCGATCTTGCCCCGGGCGGCCCGGGCTGTCGAACCCGTCAGGCCGCGGCAGCCCCGTCCGCCGGCGACCGCTGGCGCTCCGACCAGATGGTCATCGCCACATACTCCACCGGGTCATGCGTGCAGAACACCGCCAAGGGCGCCTCCGGATCCCGCGCCAGGCTGCGGACACGCTGCCGCTGCGCCCGCGCCAGCGGGCCGTTCCAGGCCATCGCGGCCTCATAGGCGGCGCTGCCGGGCGGGCAGTGCGGTGGCTCGGCGAAGATCTCGGCGCGGTTGAAGTAGCTGTCGCCGGCATGCAGGACCCAGCCGCGCGGCCCCTCGATGGCGACGCCGGCATGGCCCGGCGAATGACCGGGCAGCGGGACGAGCAGGATCTCCGGCGGCAAGCCCTCGAGCTCCGTCACCGCGTCGAAGCCGAACCAGCGGCCGCCGGCGCGGTCCGGATAGGTGATCCAACGCTCGGTATCGCCCCATTGCACCGGCCGGTACCGCATCCGGCCGAGCATCCCGTCCCGCGCCCGCGCGGCGCGCGCCTCGGCCTCCATGAGATGCACCCGCGCCTGCGGGAAATCCACCAGGCCGCCGGCATGGTCGAAGTCCAGATGCGTCATGACGATGTGCCGCACATCGCCCGGATGCAGGCCGAGGCGCTTGATGTGCCGCAGCATCGTCCGGTCCGGGTCGCGGCGGAAGCGCAGCAGGGCGCTGTTCACCCAGGGCAGCCGCCCGGCGGGGCGGAGCATGTCGCGCAGGCCGAGTCCGGTATCGACCAGCACCACGCCGTGCCGCTCCGTCTCGATCGCCAGGCAATGGCAGGTGAGCCGGCCGAAGGCGCCGGGGCTCGCCCCGTCCATCAGGGCGCCGCCCACCGGCCGCGCCGGCCCGCAATCGAGATGGTGGATGCGCATCGGCGGCTCCCTTGCTCCCGCCGGGGGAACGGGGCGCGGCGGCGCGGGGTTGCAGCGGCCCCTTGGAACCGCTTTCGGGGCCGGCTTTCAGCCGGGTGGGACGTCCTGGCCGCCCGGCGCCAGCACCCAGTCGCGGAACAGGGCGAGGTCGATATTGCCGCCGCCGAGCACCAGGCCAACCCGCTTGCCGGCCATCCGCCCACGCTCCTGCAGCAGCGCCGCGAGCGGCGCCGCGCCCGCCCCCTCGGCGAGGTTGTGGGTGTCCTGCCAGTAGGCGCGGATCGCGGCCGCGACCGCTGCGTCCGAGACGGTGACGATACGCGCCGCGCCGCGGCGGATCAGCGCCAGCGCCGCCGGATCGGGGATGCGCACCGCCATGCCGTCGGCCAGCGTCGCCGCGCTCTCCGTCGTCACCACCCGCCCCGCGGCATAGGACAGCGCGTAGGCCGGCGCCTCGGTGCTCTGCACGCCGATGATCTCGGTCGGGAGGCCGAGCAGGTCGCGCGCCAGGATGCAGCCGCAGATGCCGGAGCCGAGGCCGATCGCCACATAGAGCGCATCGAGCGGCGGGGCGCCGCGGAAGAGTTCGAGCGCATAGGTCGCCACGCCCAGCACCAGGTCGGGCGCGAAGGAGGGGGCGAATTCCAGCCCCTCGGCCAGGGCGAGCGCCGTCGCATGCTGCCGCGCCGCGTCGAAATCCGCGCCGTGCTCGACCAGCCGCGCGCCCAGCGCCTGCATGGCGGCGTTCTTCTCGCGGCTGTTGCCCTCGGGGACGACGATGGTCACGGGCACGCCATGGCGCGCCCCGGCATAGGCCAGGCTCTGGCCATGGTTGCCGCGGGTGGCGCTGACCACGCCGCGCACCGCCGGCCGCTCGCGCCGCAGCCGCTCCATGTAGACCAGGCCGCCGCGCAGCTTGAAGGCGCCGGTCGGCGTGTGGTTCTCGTGCTTCACCCAGGCCTCGGCGCCGCTGCGGGCGGCGAGCAGCGGCCAGGCGATCTGCGGCGTCGGCGGGAAAGCACGGTGGACCAGCGCGGCGGCGGCTTCGAGGGTGGGCAGATCGAACAAGCGGGCCTCCGGAACGGCGATGGGTGGCGGGCGTTGGCCCTGCAACGGCTCGGCCCGTCCCGCTCCGGCAGGTGTCCCCGGCAGGCGAAGGCGCGGGCGACGCAGGTCGTGAGCCATCGGGCAGGGCCGTCATGCCGGACTCTTCGGCCGGCGCTCACAGCAAGCAAGAGGAGTCCGCATGCCTATCGTGGTGGACAGCAGCCAGTGGACCGGCGAGCAGGACGATACTGCCGCAGGCCCCATGGTCTGGGGCGAGTTTGCCGAGCAAGCGGCGCTCGACCGCGCGGCGGAACGGTTGCAGGGTGAAGCCTGGTTCCGCGAAGCCTTCGCGGATCGCAGCGTGCCGGAGGAGCAGCGCCCGGCCGACAACGAGGATCAGGTGGACAAGCCGGACGAGGACCCGAAGGGCGCTGACCGGCGGAACCTGCGGCAGAATTTCGTCGGCATCGGCACGGCGGCGAGTTCCATGGCGGCCGCGGGCATCGTCATCGCCTCGGGCGGCACGGCCCTGCCGGCGGTGGCCGCCGCCGCCGCTGCAGGCGCCGTCGCGGCCGCGGCGACGGAGACGGCGGGCAATGCCGCCTCGGAGGTCGCCGCATCGCGGGAGCCGGTACGCACCGAGGGCCCGGCGCTCGGCATCCGCGCCGGC
This sequence comes from Roseicella sp. DB1501, assembly GCF_013112485.1. Taxonomy (GTDB): domain Bacteria; phylum Pseudomonadota; class Alphaproteobacteria; order Acetobacterales; family Acetobacteraceae; genus Paracraurococcus. The sequence goes on along the minus strand of NZ_JABFHG010000004.1, from coordinate 308,763 downwards.
ACGCCCGAGTTGCAGCAGCAGGCGGAGACCTACCTGCGGCAGGCAGGGGCGAAGCGCGTCTGGGTACAGCACGCGCCGATGGCCTGACTCTGGAGACAAAAAAGCGGCGCCCGGGCCCGGGCGCCGCTTCGCTGCATCATGGTACCGGCGATGCCCGGCGGTCGCTACATCGGCTTCAGATTGGCCGCTGCCGCCTTGCCGCGCTCCATCACCACGTCGTAGCTGACCTTCTGGTTCTCGTTCAGTCCCTGCAGGCCAGCCTTCTGCACCGCGGTGATGTGCACGAAGACATCCTTGCCACCATCCTGCGGCACGATGAAGCCAAACCCCTTGGTTGCGTTGAACCACTTCACGGTACCGATCGCCATGCGCTGCAACCTCCATGTCCTTTGGCACGGACGAGGACCGCCCGCGCGGGAAACCCACCGGGCTGGATCGCTTGAAGGCACCCGGGAGTTGCAGCCCGGGAAGGCACGGCAAGTCGGCCAAGAGCGGTTGGCCATGCCAGTCAACACGTTCCGATCGGGCGAAGTCAACGATCGCAGATACGCGATTTAGTGAATAGCGGGAGCGGCCGTCGCAAAATGACGCTGACGTCACACAAAGAAAAAAGGGCGGGATCCTGCGATCCCGCCCCTCCGTAACTTCGATCCGCCCTGGATCAGAAGTCCATGCCGCCCATGCCGCCCATGTCGGGGCCGCCAGCCGGCGCAGACTTCTTCTCCGGACGCTCGGCCACCATCGCCTCGGTGGTGATCAGCAGCGCCGCGACCGAGGCCGCATCCTGGAGCGCCGTGCGCACGACCTTGGTCGGGTCGATGATGCCGGCGCCGACCAGGTCCTTGTACTCGTCCTTCTGGGCGTCGTAGCCGAAGGTGTAGTCGGACTTGCGCAGCACCTCGCCGGCGACCACGGCACCGTCCTTGCCGGCATTCTCGGCGATCTGCTTCGCCGGCGCCTGGATGGCGCGACGGACGATCTCGATGCCGACCTGCTCGTCGTTATTGGTGCCCTTCAGCGAAGAGAGGTTCTCGGAGGCGCGCAGCAGCGCCACGCCGCCGCCCGGCACGATGCCTTCCTGCACCGCGGCGCGGGTCGCATGCAGCGCGTCGTCGACGCGGTCCTTGCGCTCCTTCACCTCGACCTCGGTCGAGCCGCCGACGCGGATCACGGCGACGCCGCCGGCGAGCTTCGCCAGCCGCTCCTGCAGCTTCTCGCGGTCGTAGTCCGAGGTGGTCTCCTCGATCTGCGCCTTGATCTGCTCGCAACGGCCGTTGATCTCGGACTTCTCGCCCGCGCCGTCGACGATGGTGGTGTTCTCCTTCTCGATCCGCACCGTCTTGGCGCGGCCGAGCATGTTCAGCGTGACGTTCTCGAGCTTGATGCCGAGATCCTCGCTGATCACCTGGCCACCGGTCAGGATCGCGATGTCCTCGAGCATCGCCTTGCGGCGGTCACCGAAGCCCGGAGCCTTCACGGCAGCGATCTTGAGGCCGCCGCGCAGCTTGTTGACCACCAGGGTGGCCAGCGCCTCGCCCTCGACGTCCTCGGCGACGATCACCAGCGGACGGCCGCTCTGCACCACCGCCTCGAGCAGCGGCAGCATCGGCTGCAGCTGGCTGAGCTTCTTCTCGAAGATCAGCAGGTAGGGGTTCTCGAGCTCGGCGATCATCTTCTCCGCATTCGTGATGAAGTACGGGGAGACGTAGCCGCGGTCGAACTGCATGCCCTCGACGACGTCGAGCTCGGTCTGGATGCTCTTGGCTTCCTCGACCGTGATGACGCCCTCGTTGCCGACCTTCTCCATGGCCTTGGCGATCATCTCGCCGATCTCGGCCTCGCCATTGGCGGAGAGGGTGCCGACCTGCGCCACCTCGGCGGAGGTGGTGATCTTGCGGGTCTTGGCCTCGAGCTCGGAGACCACCTGCGCCACGGCCTTGTCGATGCCGCGCTTCAGGTCCATCGGGTTCATGCCGGCGGCGACGGCCTTGGCACCCTCGCGGACGATGGCCTGGGCCAGCACGGTCGCGGTGGTGGTGCCGTCACCGGCCAGGTCGTTGGTCTTCGAGGCCACTTCGCGCACCATCTGCGCGCCCATGTTCTCGAACTTGTCGGCCAGCTCGATCTCCTTGGCGACGGTCACGCCGTCCTTGGTGATCCGCGGCGCGCCGAAGCTCTTGTCGAGCACGACGTTGCGGCCCTTGGGGCCCAGCGTCACCTTCACCGCATCGGCCAGGATGTCGACGCCGCGCAGCATCCGCTCGCGGGCACCGGCGCCGAACTTGACGTCCTTCGCTGCCATAGTGCGTGTCCTCTCTTGCTCGCGCTCACGGTCTTCGCCTCGGGCAGCGGCCCCGGGCGCTCAGCGGAGCGCAGGAATGGAAAATACGGTTCGAGGCTTAGCCTCAGGCAGCCTTCTTCGAGGCGGCGGCGCCTTCGAGGATGCCCATGATGTCGGACTCCTTCATGATCAGGAGCTCCTCACCATTGAGCTTCACCTCGGTGCCCGACCACTTGCCGAACAGGATGCGGTCGCCGGCCTTCACGTCCAGCGGGCGGAGCTCGCCCTTGTCGTTCAGCGTGCCGGAGCCGACGGCGACGATCTCGCCTTCCTGCGGCTTCTCCTTGGCGGTGTCGGGGATGATGATGCCGCCCGCGGTCTTCTCTTCGGCCGTCACGCGGCGAACGAGAACGCGGTCATGCAGGGGCCGGAAGCTCATACGGTCCACTCCTGATGCCAATCCTTGCGTTTCCTCGACCGGCAGGTCTGGCCAGGGCCCGTCTACGGCACCGCTAGCACTCCCCCCGGAGGAGTGCCAGAGACCTAAGCGAACCCGCCGGCCTCGTCAAGAGATTGCAGCACTCATCGAGTGCGAGTGCTAATGGCCTGAATCAAAAGGTTTTTTGTTGCGGGAAACCCCCGCCTCTGTGGCAGGCTTTCATCCATACACGAGGAGGATGCGCCGGTCCGCAAGGTTGGACCGCCAAGGCCAGGATCAAGGCCACACGATCAAGGCCCAGGATAAGGATGAAGAGGCGTGCTGCAGGAGATCGAGAGCTTCGTTCGCGTGCCCGAACTCAACGTGCCCGACTGGCGGCTCACCACTGCCGAGATCCTCTACCACCTGCCCGACCATCCGGGCGTGCTGCAGAGCTTTCTCTGGCAGAAGCTCGACAGGGCCCCGGTTTTCCCCGAGCTGACCCGCTTCCTGCAATTCTGGACCCGTGAGATCGAAGGGCCGCTGCATTCCGTCCGCGTCGCCTCGGCCGCGCTCATCCGGCCGGCCGAGCTGCGCTATGCCGACGGGCAGTTCCGGCTGCACTAGTTAATCCCCACGCCGTCGCCGCGCGCCGTCGCAGGGGCCCCGGTAGGTCCCCCTCCTGGCCCGAGGGGCGTCACAGCCTCCCGAGGCAAAGCCTCGGGAGGACAGGGGGGTGACGGGCGGACAGACCGCCAAGCGCCGCCTTGCGGCCAGGGGCGAAACCTGCCCTGCTCGGGCCTTCACCGGGACGCGGCCCCTCCGCGGGCCGCCGCCGAAGGAGGGACCGATGCGCATCGCGATGTACAGCACCAAGCCCTACGACCGGCGCTCCTTCCTGGCGGCCGCCAATCCGTCGGGGCATGAATTCCTTTTCCTCGAACCGCGCCTGACCGCCGAGACCGCCCTGCTCGCCCAGGGCGCCGAGGCGGTCTGCCCCTTCGTCAACGACGAGCTTTCCGCCCCGGTGCTGGAGACGCTGGCGGCGGGCGGGACGCGGCTGGTCGCGCTGCGCAGCGCCGGCTTCAACAATGTCGACCTCAAGGCCGCGCACCGGCTCGGCCTCGCCGTCGCCCGGGTACCGGCCTATTCGCCGCATGCGGTGGCCGAGTTCACCCTCGGCCTGCTGCTCTCGCTCATCCGCGGCATCCACCGCGCCTATCAGCGCACCCGCGACGGCAATTTCGCCCTCGACGGGCTGCTCGGCTTCGACCTGCACGGCCGCACCATTGGCGTCGTCGGCACCGGCCGGATCGGCGCCCTGGTGGCCCGCGCCTTCGCCGCCGGCTTCGGCTGCCGCGTGCTGGCCCAGGATGTGACGTCCGACCCGGCGCTGCAGGCGATCGGTGTCACCTATGCCGGCCTGCCCGAGATCATGGCCGAGGCCGACATCCTGACGCTGCACTGCCCGCTGACGCCGGAGACTGCGCATCTCGTCCGCGCCGAGACGCTGGCCCTGGCGCGGCCCGGCCTGGTGCTGGTCAATACCAGCCGCGGCGGGCTGATCGATGCCGAAGCGGCGATCGAGGCGCTGAAATCCGGCCGCCTCGGCGGCCTCGCCATCGATGTTTACGAGCAGGAGGCCGACCTCTTCTTCGAGGACCTCTCGAACGAGATCCTGCCTGACGACGTGCTGGCGCGGCTGCTGACCTTTCCCAACGTCCTCGTCACCGGCCACCAGGCCTTCTTCACCCGCGAGGCGCTGGCGGCGATCGCCGCGACCACGATCGACAACGTCAACCGCTTCGCCGCCGGCCAGCCGCTCGGCGCCTCGGGGGTGACGGAGGCGGTGGTGGTGCCGAAGGGCTGATGGCGAGGAGGGTCTAGCCGCCCTCCTCCGCCATCGCCTGCCCGGCGCGGTGCCGGCGCAGCAGCCGCAGGCCGAGCCAGACCGAGCCCGCCAGCATCGCCGCCGCCAAGGCAATCTGCCAAGCCCCATCCACCCGCACGCCCTTGCCGAGCAGGGCGAAGACCACGGTCTGCGGCAGGTAGCCGAGCGCCGAGGCGGCGAGGAAGGGCATGGCCGCGATCCCGGCCATCCCGGCCAGCAGGTTCAACGCCAGATTGTTGCCGACCGGCAGCAGCCGGAGCGCCAGGGTGGTGTCGAAGGGGCTCGCGGCCAGCGTGTCGCGCAGCGCCCGCAGGCGCCGGCCGAAGCGCCCGGCCAGCCGCCGCTCCGCCCAGGCCCGCCCGACCAGCCGCGCCCAGGCGAAGGACAGCGCGCAGCCGAGCAATTGCGCCACCAGCCCGAGCCCGCCGCCGATCACCGCGCCGAAGGCATAGCCGCCGAGGAAGGCGACGCCCTGCCGCGGCAGGCCGACGGCGCAGGCCGCGGCGCCGACCAGCAGGAACAGCGTCTCCCCCAGCAGGCCGCGGTCGCGGATGTAGCGGTCCACCCATTCCGTGCCGGGCGCGGCGCCGAGCGCCCGCAGCAGCAGCCCGCCCAGCGCCAGCCCGGCCGCCAGCAGCAGCAGCTTGCCGATGGCGCGCAGCCGCGTCCCGCCGCCCCGCGCCCCGTCATCCTGGGGCCCACCGGACGCGGCCTCGCCGCTCATTCGGCGGCGTCCACCACCGGGCGCTTCCAACGCCGCTGCAGCCAGGCGACGCCGATCAGGTCGAAGAGGCTGACCGCCAGCCGATCCAGCGTGCCGTAATTCGAGGCGCCGCGGGTTCGCGGGCGATGGTTCACCGGCTCGCTCACCACCCGCCCGCCCTGGCGCAGCACCAGCGCCGGCAGGAAGCGGTGCATGTGATCGAAATGCGGCAGGTCGAGGAAGAGGGCGCGCGGGAAGAGCTTCAGCCCGCAGCCGCTATCCGGCGTGTCGTCGCGCAGCAGCCAGGCGCGCACGGCGTTGGCGATTCGGCTGGAGCGGCGCTTCACCCAGGAATCCCGCCGCGTCACCCGATGCCCGGCGACCAGGATGCCGCCCGCCGCGCCCTCCCTGGCCTCCGCCTCGGCGCGGGCGAGCAGGCGAGGGATGTCGGCCGGGTCGTTCTGCCCGTCGCCGTCGAGGGTGGCGATCCAGCGGCCGCGCGCCGCCTTCACCCCGGTGACCACCGCCGCCGACTGGCCGCAGCTGCTGCGGTGCCGGAGGATGCGCACCGGCGCCGTGGCTGCGGCCACGCGCAGCGCCGCGCCGGTCTCGTCGGTGGAGCCGTCATCGACATAGATGATCTCGTGCGGCAGGCCGGCCAGCGCCGCCTCGATCTCGGCCACCAGCGGCGCGACGTTCGGCGCCTCGTTGCGGACCGGGATGACGACGGACAGGGGCAGGGCATCGGGCTGGGCCGCCGGCCCGGCGCCCGGCGGCGCCTGGGCTGCGGCGGCCGGCGCCATCTTCTCGGCGGAGGGCATGGGCGCGCGGGTAGCAGCACAGGCCCCCCCCCTGCAAGCCGCTCCGCCTGACGATGCATCAATCCCTGGCTCGCCTTATACTCGCGCGATGCCCTTCGACGCCCAGACCACCGCCTCCTCGGCCCGCCGCACCTCGCCCGATCCGCGGCCCGTCGCGCTCTGGCTGCTCACCGTCGCCGGCATGGTCTGGATCATGGTGGCGCTCGGCGGCGCCACCCGGCTGACCGGCTCGGGCCTGTCGATCATGGAATGGGCGCCGCTCTCGGGCGCCCTGCCGCCGCTCTCCGAGGCGGAATGGAACCGGCTCTACGCGCTCTACCAGACCATTCCGCAATATGCGCTGGTCAACCAGGGCTTCGGCCTGGCGGGGTTCAAGAGCATCTTCTGGCTGGAATGGACGCATCGGCTCTGGGGGCGGCTGATCGGCCTCGCCTTCGCGCTGCCGCTCGCCTGGTTCTGGCTGCGCGGCCAGATCCCCGCCGGGTACAAGAGGCGCCTGCTGCTGCTGCTGCTGCTCGGCGGGCTGCAGGGGGCGGTCGGCTGGTTCATGGTCGCCTCGGGCTTCGAGGCGGACCGCACCGCCGTCTCGCCCTACCGCCTCGTCGTGCATCTCGGCCTGGCGCTCGGCCTCTATGCCGCGCTGCTCTGGACCGGCCTCTCGCTGCTGCGGCGGCCGGGCGAGCCGCATCCGGCCTTCGGCTCCCTGCGCCGGCAGGTCAAGGCGGCGGCCTGGCTGGTGGCGGCGGCCATGCTGGCGGGCGGCTTCGTCGCCGGCATCAAGGCCGGCCTCGACTACAATACCTTCCCGCTGATGGACGGGCGCCTGGTGCCGGAGGGCTACTGGCGGCTGGAGCCGGCCTGGCGGAACCTCACCGCCAATATCCCGGCGGTGCAGTTCAACCATCGCCTGCTGGCGACGCTCGCGGCCCTGGCCGCCATCGGCGCCGCCCTCGCCGCCTGGCGGCGCCTGCCCGCCGGCCCGGCGCGCCGCGCCTGCCTCGGCCTCGGTGCCGCGACCTGTCTGCAATACGCCCTCGGCATCGCCACCCTGCTGCTGGTGGTGCCGGCCTGGCTCGGCACGCTGCACCAGGCCTGCGCCGTGCTGGTCCTGACCGCCGCCCTCCTCGCGCTGCACGCCCTGCGAGCCCCGTCCCCGGGCGCGCCCCGGAGACCGACATGACAGATCCCGGGGCCGCCGAAGCGGCTCTCGCCGCGCTCGCGGCGCTGCCGCAAGCGGTCTGGGTCTTCGGCCCGGATCACCGGCTCCGCCTGGCCAATGCCGCGGCCCGGGCAATGGCCGGCGCCGCGGTGGCGGCGCTGCCGCCCGGCACCCCCTACGCCACCCTGGTCCGGACGCTCGCCGGACACGGCTTCTACGGCGAGGGCGACCCGGATGCCCTCGCCGCGGCGCAGCACGACCTCGATCCCAGCCGGCCCGGCCAGCAGCGCATCCGCCGCGCCGATGGCGGCAGCCTCGACCAGTCGGTCCTGCCGCTGCCCGCCGGCGGCTTCCTCCTCATCTGGACCCCCGCCACCACCGAGGCGGCGACCGAGCGGCTGCACGCGCTGGAGGCCATGCGGCACGGCGTCGTCCTCTACGATGCCGAGGCGCGCCTCGTCGCCGCGAACGCGCTCGGCGCCAGCTACAGCAGCCTCGGCCCGGCCGACATGCTCCCCGGCCGGCCGCTCGCCCATATGCTCGAGCTGCAGCGCCAGGCCGGCGCCTTCGGGCCGGAGCCCGCGGCGACGGCGCAGATGCGGGCGCTGCTCGCGCTCGACCGCCGGCAGCGGCACACCTACCGCCGGACCACGCCGGATGGCCGCACCCTCGACGTGCATTCGGCCCCGACCGCGGATGGCGGCTTCGTCGTCACCCATACCGACGTCACCGATCTCGTGCGGGCACAGGACGTGGCGCGCGAGCGGGCGGCGCAGCTCCAGGCCATGCAGGACGGGATGCGGCACGGCATCGCCCTGTTCGGCCCCGACCGGCGGCTGAGCATCGCCAACCGCCTCGCCGCATGCCTGCTCGGCGTGCCGGACGAGACGCTGCGGCCGGGCCTGACGATCGAGGAGATCGCGCAGTTGCAACTGCGCCAGGGCGTCTTCGGCGAGGGGGCGGCGGCGGAGGCCGAGGCGCGGGCCGTCGTGGCGCGCGACCGCAGCCTCATCCATCCGCTGCGCCGGCGCATGCGCGACGGGCGGCTGATCGACAGCATCTCCGATCCGACACCGGATGGCGGCTTCGTCGTCACCTGGACCGACGTGACGGCGCGCGTCGAGGCGGAGGCCGCGGTGGCGGAGCACGCGGCGGTGCTGCAGGCCATGCTCGACACCATGCGCATCGGCGTCGCGCTCTTCGGCCCGGATCACCGCTACCGCGCCGGCAACCGCCTGGCCAGCACCCTGGCCGGGCTGCCGGAGCCGATCGCGCCCGGCACCAGCTTCGAGACGCTGGCGACGGCGCAGCGCCGCCACGCCGTCAGCGGCGACCCGCGGATCGACGACAGCATGACCGCGAAGGCCCTCGCCGCCGACCGCTCGCGCCCACAGCAGCATGTGCGGCCGACGCGCGACGGCCGGATGCTGGAGGTCTTCTCCGACCCCCTGCCGGATGGCGGCTTCGTCGTCACGCTCAACGACATCACGCCCCTGGCGCGGGCGGAGGCGGAGGCGAAGCAGCGCGCCGCCACCCAGGCGGTGATGCTCGACGTCATCCGGCACGGCATCCATCTCTTCGGGCCGGACCGCCGGCTGGTGGCCGCCAACCGGCTCGGCGCAGTGCTGAGCGGCGCCCCGGCGGAGCACCTGCAACCCGGCATCGCGCTCGAGCAGGTGCTGCGGCTGCAGCAGGCGGCCGGGGTCTTCGGACCGGAGCCGGAAGGCGAGGCGATGGTGCAGCGGCTGCTGACCATCGATCGCGGCCAGCCCTATGTCGCGCGGCGCCGGAGCACGGATGGCCGGCTGATCGAGGTGGTCTCGGACCCGACGCCGGATGGCGGCTTCGCCGTCACCTTCTCGGATGTCTCGGCCCTGGCGGCGGCGGAGGAGGCGGCCGCCTCCCGGGCCGGGATCCTGCAGACGGCGCTCGACAACATGCGTCACGGGCTGCTGATCTTCGACCGCGACCGCCGGCTCCTCGCGGCCAACAGCCTCGCCGCCGAGCTGTCGGATCTGGGGCCGGAGGACATGCGGCCCGGCACCCGGCTCGACGACCTGATCCGCCGCCAGCATGCCGACGGGCATTTCGGCCCGGAGCCCGAGGCCACCGCCATCATGCAGCGCATCCTGGAGGCGGACCGCACGCGGCGCGGCCGGCGGCTGCGGCGGCAGCCGGACGGGCGGCAGATCGAGGTCTGCACCGATCCCACGCCGGATGGCGGCTTCGTCATCAGCTTCACCGACGTCACCGCCCGGGCCGAGGCCGAGGCGGAGGCCAAGCGGCGCGCCGCCATGCTGCGCGACGCGCTCGACAGCATGCGCCACGCGCTGGTGCTCTTCGGCCCGGATCGCCGGCTGCTGACCGCCAACCGGCTGGCCGGGCCGGATTTCCACCTGCCCCCCTTGCAGGACCGTGCCGGGATCACCTTCGAGGCGATGGTGCAGGAGCAGCTGGAGGCCGGGCGCCTCGGCACCGGCGCCGCGGCCGAGGCGGACCGCGACAGGATCCTCGCCGAGGATCGTAGCCGCCCGCTCCGCTATCGCCGGCGGCAGCCGGACGGCAAGGTGATCGAGGTCGGCTCCGATCCCACGCCCGATGGCGGCTTCGTCATCACCCATACCGACGTGACCGACCTGGCGCGCGCCCAGGCCGAGGCGCTGGAGCGGGCGGCGACGCTGCAGCTCATGCTCGAGACCATGCGGCATGGCATCGCGCAATTCGACCGCGACAAGCGGCTGGTGACGGCGAACCGGCTCGCCGCCGAGCTGAACGGCATCGACCCGGCGATGCTGCGCCCGGGCGTACATGCGGGGGAGCTCGCCCTCGCCGCAGTCCGCGCCGGCCTGGTGACGGAGGAGGAGCGGCAGGCCGGGCTGCGGGAGGATTACAGCCGGCCGCTGCGGCGCATGCGCCCCCATACCGATGGCCGCGTCATCGAGATCGCCGTCGATCCGACGCCGGATGGCGGGTTCGTCGCCACCTACAGCGATGTCACCGCGCTGATCCGCGCCGAAGCGGAGGCGAGCCGGCGGGCCGCCGTGCTGCAGGTGATGCTCGACAACATGCGGCACGGCATCTGCTACTACGGGCCGGACCGGCGGGTGATCGCCGCCAACGCCCTGGTCGCCGAACTCGGCGGCTATACGCTCGATCAGCCGCTGGTCGGCACGCTGCTCGACGACCTGATCGCGGCCCAGCTCCGGCACGGCACCGTCGGCGGGGATGCGCGGAGCACGGCCGAGATGGCGCTCCGGCTCGACCGCAGCCGCCCGACCCGCTACGTCCGCCCCGACGTGCAGGGCCGGGTCATCGAGGTCACCTCCGACCCGACGCCGGATGGCGGCTTCGTCGTCACCCTGACCGATATCAGCCCCCTCGCCCGCGCCGAGGCGGAGGCGCAGCACCGGGCCGGCCTGCTGCAGGTCATGCTCGACAACATCCGCCACGGCATCGCGCTGTTCGACCGGGAGGGGCGGATCCAGGCGGTGAACCCCGTCTTCCTCGCCCTGCTCGATCTGCCGGCATCGGTGATGGCCTCCGGCGGCAGTTTCACGGAGTTCATCGAGTACCTGGAGGCCCGCGGCGACTACGGCCCCGGCGAGGCGGGCCGGGCCGCGGCGGCGCGGTTGAAGACGCTCGACCGCCGCCTGCCGCACCGCAATTCCCGCACCCGACCCAACGGCGTGGTGCTCGAGGTCGCCTCCGACCCGGTGCCGGATGGCGGCTGGGTGCTGGCGCTGACCGACGTCACCGAGGACCGCCGCATCCGCGCCGAGCTCGAGGGCGCCAAGAACGCGGCGGAGGCGGCGAGCCGCGCCAAGTCGCGCTTCCTCGCCACCATGACGCACGAGCTGCGGACGCCGCTGAACGCGGTCATCGGCTTCGCAGAGGCCTTCGCCGCCGATCCGCATCCGGTGCGCGGCCCGGATTACGTCCGGTCGATCCACGAGGCGGGGCGGCACCTGCTCTCTCTCATCGACAACATCCTCGACGTGACGCGGGCGGAGACGACGGGCTTCGCCATCATCGAGGGCGAGGTGGCGGTGATCCCGCTCATCGAGAGCGCGGTCCGGGTCATGCAGGGCGCTGCCGCCGCGGCCGGGGTGAGCCTGCAGGCGGCGCTGCCGCCCGCGCTACCGCTGCTGCAGGGCGACGAGCTGCGGCTGCGGCAGGTGCTGCTCAACCTCGCCTCGAACGCCGTGAAGTTCACCCCGCGCGGCGGCTCCGTCACCCTCTCGGCCATGGTCGAGGAGGAAGGGCTGGTGATCCGGGTGGCCGACAGCGGCATCGGCATGCGGCCGGAGGACATCCCGCGGGTCTTCGAGCCCTTCAGCCAGCTCGATTCCTCCCTCGCCCGCCGCTTCCCCGGCTCCGGCCTTGGCCTATATCTCTCGCGGGCCCTGGCCGAGGCGCAGGGCGCGGCGCTGACGCTCGAGAGCACCCCCGGCATCGGCACCACGGCCGTGCTGCGCTTCCCGAAATCCCGCCTGCTGACCTCCGTCGCCGCCTGAGCGGCCCGCCAGAAGGAAGACCGCCATGCCGCTCGACACGCCGCTCTCCGTCACCGATCGCCTGTTCTTCGCCACCGGCGGGCCGGCCGGGCTCGACCGCGACGGGGCCGGACGCATCCTGCGCCAGGCGCTGGACGGCGCCGATGACGGCGAGCTCTTCCTCGAATATCGCGAGAGCGAGATGATCTCGCTCGATGACGGCCGCATCCGCTCGGCGAGCTTCGACGCGTCGCGCGGCTTCGGGCTGCGCGCCGTCGCCGGCGAGGCGGCGGGCTACGCGCATGCCGGCGAGCTGTCGGAGCCGGCGCTGCGGCGGGCAGCGGAGACGGTCGGCGCGGTGCGGCAGGGCCATTCCGGCACGCTCGACCTCGCGCCGCGCGCGACCAACGCCCGGCTGTACGAGGATGCGAACCCGCTGGCGCTGCTCGACTTCGCGGCCAAGACGCGGCTGCTCGGCGAGATCGACGCCTATGCCCGCGGCCGCGACCCGCGCGTCGCGCAGGTGATGGCGAGCCTCGCCGGCGAGTGGCAGGCGGTGCAGATCCTGCGCCCCGACGGCAGCCGCGTCGCCGATATCCGCCCGCTGGTGCGGCTCAACGTCGCCGTGGTGGTGGAGCAGGGCGGCCGGCGCGAGACCGGCAGCCACGGCATGGGCGGCCGCTTCGACTATGCCCGCATCGTCGCCGAGCCGGTCTGGCAGGGGGCGGTGGAGGAGGCGCTGCGCCAGGCGCTGCTGAACCTCGACAGCGTCCCCGCCCCGGCCGGCGAGATGGAGGTGGTGCTCGGCCCGGGCTGGCCCGGCATCCTGCTGCATGAGGCGATCGGGCATGGGCTGGAAGGCGACTTCAACCGCAAGAAGACCTCGGCCTTCGCCGGCCTGCTCGGCCAGCGCATCGCCTCGCCGGGCGTCACGGTGATCGATGACGGCACCATCCCGGACCGCCGCGGCAGCCTGACCGTGGATGACGAGGGCACGCCGACCAATCGCACCGTGCTGATCGAGGACGGCGTGCTGGTCGGCTTCCTGCAGGACCGGCAGAACGCCCGGCTGATGGGCGTGGCGCCGACCGGCAACGGCCGGCGGCAGAGCTACGCCCATATCCCGATGCCGCGCATGACGAACACCGTGATGCTCGGCGGCGCGCATGCCCCGGAGGAGATCCTGCGCAGCGTGAAGCGCGGCCTCTATGCGGTGAATTTCGGCGGCGGGCAGGTCGACATCACCTCGGGCAAGTTCGTCTTCTCCGCCTCCGAGGCCTATCTGATCGAGGATGGCCGGCTGGGCGCGCCGGTGAAGGGCGCGACGCTGATCGGCAACGGGCCGGACAGCCTCACCAAGGTGGCGATGATCGGCAACGACATGGCGCTCGATCCCGGCATCGGCACATGCGGCAAGCAGGGCCAGGGCGTGCCGGTCGGCGTCGGCCAGCCGACGCTGAAGCTGGCGGGGCTGACGATCGGCGGCACGGCGGTATGATCCGCCCGGCGCGGCCGGAGGAGGCGCCGCTGCTGGCGGCGATCGTCGAGCGCGCCTACGGCCCCTGGGTGCCGGTGGTCGGCCGCCGCCCCTTCCCGATGGATGACGACTACGCCGCCCGCATCGCCGCCGGCGAGGCCTTTGTGCTGGAGACGGAGGGGGAAATCCGCGGCCTTGTCGTCATCGAGACGCATCCCGACCACCTGATGCTCGATAACATCGCCATCGAGCCGGCGCGGCAGGGCCATGGCGACGGCCGCGTGCTGCTCGACTTCGTCGAGGCCGAGGCGCGGCGCCGCACCCTGCCGGAGGTGCGGCTCTACACCAACGTGCTGATGGAGCGGAACATCGCGCTCTATGCGAAGCGCGGCTATGCCGAGACCGGGCGGGGGCAGGAGAAGGGCTTCGCGCGGGTGTTCATGGCGAAGCGGCTCGGCTGAAGGCCACCGGCCGCTCCGGCCCCTCCTACACCTCGGCGTGCAGCAGCGCCTCCGCCGCATTGCCGCCCCAGGCGCGCTCGTAGAGTTGCAGCAGCCGGTCCGCCTGGGTCAGGCCGCTCTCGGCGATCTCCTCGAGCGGCGCGAGATAGACCTCCTCGCCAAGGCCCCGGGCGCGTAGCCCGTCGCGGGCGATGGCCAGCACGTCGCGCGCCACCGCCTGCACCCGCCGGCCGCGGATCTCGGCCGCCAGCGCCTGCCGCGGCACGGCGAGGCGCAGCGCCTGCATCTCCTCCACCGTCCAGTCGCGCACCAGCGCCGCCGCCGCCGCCTGCGCCGCGGCGTCATAGAGCAGCCCGACCCAGAGCGCCGGCTGCGCCACCAGCATCGCCGGGCTGCCGGCATCCGAGCCGCGCATCTCAAGGAAGCGCTTGAGCCGCACATCGGTGAAGGCGGTGGTCACATGGTCGGCGAAGTCGCCGATCGTCGCGCGCTCGCCCGGCAGGATGTCGAGCCGGCCGTCGAGGAAGGCGCGGAAGCTCCGGCCTGACGCATCCAGCCACTTGCCGTCGCGCATGACGAAGTACATCGGCACCTCGAGCAGCCATTCGGCGAAGCGCTCGAAGCCGAAGCCGGGCTCGAAGACCACGGCGGGGATGCCGGTGCGGTCCCGATCGGTGTCGGTCCAGACCTGCGCCCGCATGCTGCGGAAGCCGTTCGGCCGCCCCTCGGTGAAGGGGGAGTTGGCGAAGAGCGCGGTCGCCACCGGCTGCAGCGCCAGCGAGACGCGCAGCTTCTCGACCATGTCGGCCTCGTCGCCGTAGTCGAGATTGGCCTGCACCGTGCAGGTGCGCAGCATCATGTCGAGGCCGAGGCTGCCGACCTTCGGCATGTAGCGCCGCATGATCGCGTAGCGGCCCTTCGGCATCCAGGGCATCTGCTCGCGGCTGTGCAGCGGGTGGAAGCCGAGCGACGCGAAGCCGATGCCGAGCGGCCCGGCCACCTCGTGCACCTCGCGCAGATGCCCGCGCAGCTCGCGCCAGGTCGCGTGCAGGTCCGGCAGCACGGCGCCCGAGAGCTCAAGCTGCCCGGCCGGCTCGAGGCTGATCGAGGCGGCGCCGCGTTTCAGCCCGATCGGGTTGCCGGCATCGAGGATCGGCGACCAGCCCTGGCCTTCCAGCCCGCCGAGGATGCTGCGGATGCCGGCCGCGCCCTCATAGGCCGGGGTCGCCTGGCCGTTGCGGAAGAAGCCGAATTTCTCGTGTTCCGTGCCGACGCCCCATTCCACCCGCGGCTTGCCGCCGGCGGCGAACCATTCGGCGAGTTGCCGCACGGAGGTGATCGGCGTGAGGTCTGCCTCGCCGGGATTCGACATCCTGCCCTTCCATGTCGTCGGGGCCTGGGCAGGACGCCCGGCGCACGATGAGAGTCTCTACCAATCGCCGGCAAGCGCCTGCAGCACCGCCAGCCCCGCCACCGCGGCCGTCTCGGCCCGCAGGATGCGGGGCCCGAGGGAGCCTGTCGAAACAAAGGCACGGCGGCGGAGATCGTCAAGCTCCGCCCGTTCGAAGCCCCCTTCCGGCCCGACCAGCCAGGCCCAGGCGCCGCCCCGCGGCAGCCCCCGCGCCAGGGCGGCGAGCGGCGGCGCCTCGCCCCGCTCGTCGCCGACCAGCAGCGGCGTGCCATCCCATGCATCGAGGAGGGCATGCAAGGGGGCGGCCGGGGCGAGGCGCGGGACCGTCAGCCGCTCGCACTGCTCCGCCGCCTCCTGGGCGATGGTGCCGAGCCGGGCGAGGTTCACCCGGTCGGTGATGCTGCGCCGGGTCAGCACCGGCTGGATGGCGCCGATGCCGAGCTCGGTCGCCTTCTCCACCATCCAATCCATGGCGTCACGCTTCACCGCCGCCACCAGCAGGCGGCAGGCCGGCGCCGGCTCCTGCGCCCGGGTCCGGCGTTCCGGCAGCAGGGCGCAGCGGTCCTTGCGCAGATGCGCGATGCGCCCGGCCCATTCGCCGTCGGCGCCGTTGAACAGCAGCACCGGGTCGCCGGCCGCCCGGCGCAGCACCCCGCCGAGGTAATGCGCCTGGCCCGGGCTGGCGGGGACCTCCCGCCCGGCCTCCAGCGGCTGGTCGAGATAGAGACGCGGGATGGACATGCGGGTCTTTCGCTGGAAGAGAGGCCGCGTACAAGGCCAGGGGTGTAAGGCCAGGGCGATGCAGGGCTACACCGATATCCGCACCCAGGGGCTCGTCGCCCGGCTGCCCGCGGGCTGGCGGCCCTATGCGCTGCTCGCCCGCTTCGACCGGCCGATCGGCTCCTGGCTGCTCTTCCTGCCCGGGCTCTGGGCCTTCGCCATCGCCGCCCCCTCCTGGGCCGAGGGGCTGCGGCTCACCTTGCTCTTCGGCATCGGCGCCGTGGCCATGCGCGGCGCCGGCTGCGTGGTGAACGACCTCTGGGACCGCGACATCGACCGGAAGGTGGAGCGCACCCGCGGCCGGCCGCTCGCCGCCGGCACCGTCACGCCGCGGCAGGCGCTGGCCTTCCTGGCCGGGCTTTGCCTGGTCGGGCTGGCGGTGCTGCTGCAGCTGAACCGTACCGCGATCCTCTTCGGCCTCTGCGCCCTGCTGCCGATCCTGCTCTACCCGCTGGCCAAGCGCGTCACGCACTGGCCGCAGGCGATGCTCGGCCTCACCTTCTCCTGGGCGGGGCCGGAGGGCATCGCCGCGGCGACCGGCCGGCTGGATGCCGCCGCCCTGCTGCTCTGGGCCGCCGGCTTCTGCTGGATCCTCGGCTACGACACGATCTACGCGCATCAGGACCGGGAGGACGATGCCGCGGTCGGCATCGGCAGCACGGCGCTGCGCTTCGGCGAGCGGACCCGGCCCTTCCTCGCCGCCTGCTACGGCGCGACCCTCGCCCTGCTGGCCCTGGCGGGCTGGGCGGCCGGGCTCGCCTGGTTCTACCTGCCGGGACTGCTGCTGCCGGCGGCGCTGCTGGCGCGGCAGGTGATCCGCCTCGACATCCACGACCCGGCCGGCTGCCTGCGGCTGTTCAAGGCGAATCGCGAGGTCGGGCTGGCCATCGCCGCCGCCTTCCTGCTGGGCCGGCTGTGACGGAGGGTCCGCGGCGCGACCCGGCGGCCTTCATCCGCGCCGTGACGGCCATCGCCCGGCCGCCCCTGGTGCCCGAGATCGCCCTGCACCTCGCCACCGAGATCACCCCGATCTGGCAGGCCACCGAGGCCTGGCTGGGCGAGGTGGGGATCGAGCCGCCCTTCTGGGCCTTCGCCTGGCCGGGCAGCCAGGCCATGGCGCGGCTGATCCTCGACGATCCGGCGCGGGTCGCCGGGCGGCGCGTGCTGGACTTCGCCGCCGGCTGCGGCCTCGCCGCCATCGCCGCCGCCCGCGCCGGGGCGGCCCTGGTGGAGGCGGCGGAGATCGATCCGCTCGCCGTCGCCGCGACCCGGCTGAACGCGGCGCTGAACGGCGTCGCGGTCACGGCGCTGGTGGCGGATCTGGTCGGCAGCGTCTCCCCCCGGACCGGCCGCTGGGACCTGATCCTCGCCGGCGATGTCTGCTACGAGGCGCCGATGACCGGCCATATCCTGCCCTGGCTGCGCGCCATGGCGGCGGCCGGCGCCGAGGTCTGGCTGGCCGATCCCGGCCGCGCCTACGTGCCGCGGGAGGGGCTCGCGGCGATGGCGCGCTTCGACGTCCCGGTAACGCGCGAGCTCGAGGACCGCGACAGCCGGCGCGTCACCATCGCCCGGCTGCTGGGCTGAGGCGCCAAGAGGGCGGACCGGTCGCGGTGGATTGAGCCGGCGCGTCGTTGCCGCCGACGCTGCCGGCACTGAACCCGACCCGCCTCCCGGCGTTCGATGGAGCCAAGAGGAGAGGGAAACCTCAACCATGGCCATGACGACCAGTAGCCCGAAGGGCAAGGAACACCCCGAGCAGACCTCCGACGCCAATGTCGAGAGCGGCGTCGAGCAGACCTTCCCGGCAAGCGATCCGGTGTCCAGCACGGCTTCTCAGGGTTCGCGCGCCGTCCCGCTGGAGGAGATGATGCCGGCCACGGGCGCCAGGACGCCGGGGCATGACGACACCACCCTGTCGCTGCGCTTCCCCGACAGCGAGGCGGCGAAGCTGGCGCTGGAAGCCGCGGTGCGCGAGGGCCCGATCGACCGGCGCTGCGCCACCATCGACCTCGATGACGACCGGGTGACGATGCGGCTGGAAGTCCCGCGCGCCGATCGCGACCGCATCGGCGGCCTCCTCCGCAAGCATGGTGGTATGGAGGCCTGACGACAGCCCTGACGGCCGTTGCCCTGCCGCCGTTTTGCCGCGGCAGGCCGTGATGCCTGTTCGACCCCAGGCGAAGCAGGACACCCCCTGGACGCCGCGGGGCGCTAAGCCGGCACGCCCTTGCTGGTGCTGTACTCGAAATGCAGCGCCTCGCCGGGGAAGACCCGCGGATGGATGGCGTGCGCCGCCATCGCCGCCTCCGCGAAGCCTTGTAGGATCAGCTTGAGCTTGCCGGGATAGGTGGCGATGTCGCCGATGGCGTGGATGCCAGGCAGGTTGGTCTCGCAGGTGGCGGGCTGCACCGTCACATGGCTCCGCTCCAGCCCGAGCCCCCATTCGGCGATCGGGCCGAGCTCCATCGACAGCCCGTAGAAGGGCAGCAGGTGGTCGGCCGGCACCGTCTTCGTCTCGCCCTTCAAGGTCGAGAGCACTACCCCCTGCAGCCGCGTGCCGTCGCCCTCCAGCCCGTGCAGCTGGTAGGGGATGGCCATCTCCACCTCGCCGCGCGCCGCGGCGGCATCCAGCCGGGCGGCGCTCTCGGGCGCGGCGCGGAATTTCGACCGGCGATGCACCACCGTGACCTTCGCCGCCACCTCCTTCAGCGACAGTGCCCAATCCACCGCCGAATCGCCGCCGCCGGCGATCACCACCCGCTTGCCGCGGAAATCCTCCCGCCGCGCCACCAGGTAGCGCACCGCGCCCGAGGCCTCGTAGCCCGGCAGCCCCTCGAGCGGCGGCCGGTTCGGCCCGAAGGCGCCAGCCCCGGCGGCGAGGATCACCGCCTTGGCCTTGATCACGTCGCCGGCGCTGGTGCCGAGCTCCCACTCGCCCTCCAGCCCGCGCAGCCGCTCCACCCGCCGGCCGAGCAGGTAGAGCGGGGTGAAGGGGGCGGCCTGCGCCTCCAGCTTCTCGATCAGCGCCGCGCCGTCGATCTGCGGATGCGCCGGGATGTCGAAGATCGGCTTCTCCGGATAGAGCGCGCTGCACTGGCCGCCGATCGCGTCCAGCGCATCGACCACCACGCAGCGCATGCGCAGCATGCCGCATTCGAAGACCGCGAAGAGGCCGACCGGCCCCGCGCCGATCACCGCGACATCGGTCTCGACCGTCACGCCAGAGGTCCGCCCAGAGGTCAGCATGTCATCCGCTCCCGCCATGCCCGGCGTCCCGCCTGCCGAAAGCGGGGGTCATAGCCTGCACAGGGGATGGCTGGAACCTCCGGCGCCCAGATGCGCCCCGTACAGCGCCCCCGTACAGCGCTCCCGCACAGCGCTCCCGCACAGCGCCCCCTTGGCCATCGGATGCTTGCGGTGGGGCGGGACGGCCGGGCAGATAGGCGGCACCGCCCGACTCTCCCTGCCCGGAGGCCCATGCCAGGCCCGATCGCCCTGACGCTGCCCGACCTTGCCGCCACCGGCCGCCTCGCCGCCCGGCTGGCGCCGCTGCTGCGGCCGGGCGACGCGCTGCTGCTGCAGGGGCCTCTCGGGGCCGGCAAGAGCGCCTTCGCCCGCGCCCTGCTGCGCGCCCTGACGGGCGATCCCGGCCTGGAAGTGCCCTCGCCCAGCTTCACCCTGGTGCAGAGCTACGCGCTGCCGGACGGGACCGAGGCGCATCATTACGACCTCTACCGCCTCGCCGGCCCCGGCGACCTGACGGAGCTCGGCTGGGACGAGGCGCGGCGCGGCATCGTCATCGTCGAGTGGCCCGAGCGCCTCGGCGCCGAGTGGCCGGCGGATGCGCTGCTCCTCACCCTCGCCCCCGAGCTCTCCCCCGGGGCGGGCGAGGAGGAGCGCCGCGCCATCCTCTCCGGCTGGCCCGGCCGGCTCGAGCAGATCACGGCCTGAGCGCCGCGGAGCAGCATGCGATACCCAGACCCCTTCCTCGCCGCGCATGGCTACGGCGCGGCGGAGCGCCAGCCCCTCGCCGCCGATGCCAGCTTCCGCCGCTATGTCCGGCTGCGCGGCGGGCCGCGCCCGGCGCTGCTGATGGACGCGCCGCCGCCCGAGGATGTGCGGCCCTTCGCCGCCCTCGCCCGGCATTTCGGCGCTGCCGGCCTCTCCCTGCCGGAGATCATCGCCGAGGATGCGGAGGCCGGCTTCCTGCTGATCGAGGATTTCGGCGACGCGACCCATGCCGCGCTGCTCGATGCCGGCGCCGATCCGGTGCCGCTCTATGTCGAGGCGGCCGAGGCGCTGGCGGCGCTGCATGCCGCACCGGTGCCGCCCGGCCTGCCGGCCTGGGACGCGGCGGCGATGGCGCGGGCGACGGCCGCCACCTTCCTCGACTGGTGGTGGCCGGCGGCCTTCGGCGCCCCGCCTGCCCCCGGCATCCGGGAGGAACTGGACGCGGCGATCCAGGCCATGCTCGCCCCCTTCGCCGGGGCGCAGGGCTTCGTCCATCGCGACTACTTCCCGGCCAACCTCATGCGCATCGAGGGCCGCACGGGCGCCCGTCGCACCGGCATCCTCGACTTCCAGGACGGCGCGCTTGGCCATCCCGCCTACGACCTCGTCTCCCTGGTCGAGGATGCGCGGCGCGACGTGGCGCCGGAGGTCCGGCGGGCGGCGCTCGCCACCTATCTGGCAGCGCGGCCGGGACTCGATCGCGCCGGCTTCCTCGGCGCGCTCGCCGCCTGCGGGGCGCAGCGGCATCTGCGCGTCGCCGCCCTCTGGGTGCGGCTGGACCGGCGCGACGGCAAGCCTCACTACCTTCGCCACGGCCCGCGCTGCTGGGCGCTGCTGGCGCGCGCCCTGTCGCAGCCGGCCTGCGCGCCGCTGCGCGACGTCCTCGACCGCCATGTGCCCGAGGAGATGCGGCGCAACCCGGACCGGTAGGCGCGCGCCCGTCCTGTGCCCGCGGCGCCGCGCCCGGCCTTCGATGCGGATGTGATGCGCGGCGGGTGTTTCCAGCCAGGGGCCTCACGGAGTAGGGAGACGCCATGATCCCCAGCCGCCGGAGCGCCGAAGCGTGATCACGCTCACCCATGGCATGGTCCTCGCCGCCGGCCTCGGCCTGCGCATGCGGCCGCTCACCGAGACGACGGCCAAGCCGCTGCTGCCGCTCGACGGGAAATCGCTGCTCGACCATGCGCTCGACCGGCTCGCCGCCGCCGGAGTGCAGCAGGCGGTGGTGAACGCCCATTGGCATGCCGACAAGGTCGCCGCGGCGGTCGCGGACCGCACCGCGCCGCGGGTGATCCTGCAGCGCGAGGACCCGGTGCTGGAGACCGGCGGCGGCGTCGCCCGCGCCTTGCCGCATCTCGGCGAGGGTCCTTTCGCGGTGGTCAATGGCGACGCCATGTGGCTGGACGGGCCTCGCCAGGCCCTCGCCCGCATGGCCGCCGCCTTCGACCCGGCCGCCATGGACGGGCTGCTGCTGGTGGTGCGCAGCGCCCAGGTCGAGGGCGAGATCGGCCGCGGCGACTTCCTGCTCGACCCGCTTGGCCGGGTGCGGCGGCCGAAGGAGCGCGAGCTCGCCCCCTATGTCTTCGCCGGGGTGCAGATCCTGCGGCCGGAGCTGTTCCGGGATATCCCGGACGGCCCCTTCAGCCTCAACCTCCTGTATGATCGGGCCATCGAATCGGGGCGTCTCTTCGCGCTGGTGCATGACGGGATCTGGTTCCATCTCTCGACGCCGCCGGATCTGGAACGGGCGGAGGCCGCGATGCAGGCGGGCCTGGTCCGCGCCCTGTTCTGAGCTGAGGACGTCGCGGCCACCGGCCGCGGCACCGGCATGAACCTCTTCGACATCCCGGCGCATCTGCCCTTCCTGGACTGCCTTGCCGCCGGCGTGCTGCGCAGCGTGCCGGCCGAGTCGCCGGAGAGCCTCTCGCGCGTCACCATCCTGCTGCCGACCCGCCGCTCGGCCCGGGCGCTGCGCGTCGCCTTCCTGCGGGCGGCTGTCGCGCCGGCGGCGCGCGGGGATGATACGGGCCAGGCCCTGCTGCTGCCGCGGATGCGGGCGCTGGCCGGCCTCTCCACCGAGGATGCCGACGAGCTGGCCCTGCCGGCGCTGCTCGACCTGCCGCCGGCGGTCGAGCCGCTGCGGCGGCAGGCGGTGCTGGCCGGCTTCATCACCCGCCTGCCGAAGGAGCGCGGCGGCCCGGCGACGCCGGAACAGGCCTGGTCCCTGGCCGGGGCGCTGGCGACGCTGCTGGACGAGATCGCGCTGGAGGAGAAGGACCTCGACCTGCTGGCGCGCAGCCTGCCCGAGGCGCTGAACGAGCACTGGCTGGAGCGGCTGGAGGGGCTGGTGCCGGAGGCGCATGCGGCGCACTGGCAGATCACCCTCACCTTCCTGCGCGGCGTCCTCGCCGCCTGGCAGCACTGGCTGGCGGGGGAGGAGCTGCTCGATATCGGCATGCGCCGGGTCAAGGCGCTGTGGGAACAGACCCGCGCCTGGCAGCGCAGCCCGCCTGAGCATCCGGTGATCGCCGCCGGCATCGGCGTCGGCGGCACCATCCCGGCTGCCGAGGAGCTGCTGCGCGTCGTCGCCACCGAGCTGCGGCAAGGCTGCGTGGTGCTGCACGGGCTCGATCCCGGCAGCGCCGAGGAGCGGGTCTGGGAGGCGATCCGCGAGGCGCCGACGCATCCCTTTTGCGGCCAGCAGCGCCTGCTGCACCGGCTCGGCGCGCAGAAGGAGGATATCCGCCGCTGGCCGGGCTGCACGCCGGAGGAGGCGGTGGACCTCGCCGCGCCCGCCGACCGGCCGGCCCTGCTCGGCATGGCCCTGCGCCCGGCCGAGGGCCTGCCCGCCTGGCAGTCGCGGCAGCCCTCGAAATGGCGCCCGGCGCTGGCCGGCCTCACCCAGCTCACCGCGCCGGATGCGCAGGCCGAGGCGGCGGCGATCGCCCTCACCCTGCGCGAGACCCTGGAAGACCCCAAGGCGCGCGTCGCCCTGGTGACGCCGGACCGCGACCTGGCGCGCCGGGTCTCGGCCGAGCTCGCCCGGCACGGCGTCACCGCCGATGATTCCGCCGGCGAGCCGCTGGGCGAGACGCCGGCCGGCGCCTTCCTCCGCCTGCTGGCCCGCATGGCCGCGGTGGCGCTGGCGCCGGTGCCGCTGCTCGCCGCCCTCAAGCACCCGCTCTGCGCCGGCGGCTGGCCGCGGACGCGCTGGCTCGGCGCGGTGCGGCGGCTGGAGCGCGCGGCGCTGCGCGGCGCCCGGCCGGCGCCGGGCCTCGCCGGGCTGCGCGCGGCGGCGCGGGCCGGGCTGGCGCGGGAGGAGCGGGCGGAGGCGCTGGCCGAGGTCACGGCGCTGCTGGAGGTGCTGGAGGCCGCGCTCGGCGATTTCGCGGCCCTGCCCGAGGGCGAGGCGCGACCGCCGCGCGACCTGCTGGCGGCGCATCTCGCCGCCGCCGAGGCGCTGGCCGGCACCGACGAGATGCCGGGCGGCCTCCGCCTCTATGCCGGCGAGGAGGGCGAATCCCTCGCCGCGCATCTGGCGGCGCTGGAACCCGCCATGGCCGCCATGCCGCCGATCGCCGCCGCGTCCTGGCCGGCGCTGTTCGATGCCGCGATGGATGGCGCCCCGGCGCCCTCGCTGCGGGCGACCCGCGGGCGTGACGGCAACGCGCATCCGCGCGTCGAAATCCTCGGCCTGCTGGAAGCCCGGCTGCTGACCTTCGACCGCGTGGTGCTCGGGGCGCTGGACGAGACGGTCTGGCCGCTGGCGACCGATCCCGGCCCCTGGATGAGCCGGCCAATGCGCCAGCAATTCGGCCTGCCGGAGCCCGAGGCGCGCATCGGCCGGGTCTGCGCCGATTTCCTGCTCGCCGCCTGCAGCGCGCCCGAGGCGGTGCTCTCCCGCGCCACGCGGCGCGGCGGCGCGCCCACCGTGCCGGCGCGCTGGCTGACCCGGATCGAGACCTTCCTGCAGGGCCAGGAGGGGCTGGCCCTGCCGCAGAGCCCGGCGCTCGGCTGGGCCGGGCTGCTCGACCGCCCGGCCGAGGTCACCCCCTGCGCCCGCCCGGCGCCGCGCCCTGCCCGGGCGCAGCGGCCGACGCGCCTCTCCGTGACGCAGGTCGAGACGCTGATCGCCGACCCCTACGCCTTCTATGCACGGCAGGTGCTGCGCCTCCATCCGCTCGATCCGCTGGATGCCGAAGCCGGAGTGCTCGACTACGGCAACCTCGTGCATGCGGCGATGGCGCATTTCATCCGCCGCCTCTCCAACCAGCCCTGGCCGGGCGAGGATGCGGCCCGCGCCCTCTGGGAGGAGGCGGCGGCGGCGGCGCTGGACGAGGCGGCGCCGCGCCCCGGCCTCGCCGCCTTCTGGACGCCGCGGCTCGCCCGCATCGGCGGCTTCGTGCTGGAGCGGGAGGCGGCGCTGCGCCGCGGCACCGGGCCGATCCGCAGCCTGGTGGAGGTGAAGGGCGAGTTGCCGCTCCGCCTCGCCGGCGGCGAGGTGCTGCTGCAGGCCAAGGCGGACCGCATCGACATCCTGCCGCAGGGCCTGCGGCTGCTCGACTACAAGACCGGCCAGCCGCCGAGCGGCGAGGAGGTGCGGGACGGCCGCAAGCCGCAGCTCACCCTGGAAGCGGCGATCGCCGCGGCGGGCGGCTTCGCC
This sequence comes from Roseicella sp. DB1501, assembly GCF_013112485.1. Taxonomy (GTDB): domain Bacteria; phylum Pseudomonadota; class Alphaproteobacteria; order Acetobacterales; family Acetobacteraceae; genus Paracraurococcus. The sequence goes on along the minus strand of NZ_JABFHG010000004.1, from coordinate 284,191 downwards.
GGGGTGCCGGCGGGGGATGGCGCCGGGCTGCTCTACTGGCGCCTCTCCGGCGGCCCGATGCCGGGCGAGGAGAAGCTGGTGGCGCAGGACCCGGCCGTGGTGCGGCTGCTGGCGGAGGAGGCGGTCACCGCCCTCGCCGGCCTGGTCGGCGATTTCCTGCTCGGCGACCGCGCCTTCACCGCCCGGCCGCATCCGAAGCGCGCCCCGGCGGGCAACGACTACGACCACCTCTCGCGCCTCGCCGAATGGGCCGGGGCCGAGGATGCGCGGGGGCCGGCATGAGCGAGTCCGCCCGCGCCCGCGCCGAGCTGCAGCAGCGCGCCGCCTCCGACCCGGCCGTCTCCGCCTGGGTGGGCGCCTCGGCCGGCTCGGGCAAGACCAAGGTGCTGATCGACCGCGTGCTGCGGTTGCTGCTCGATCCCGGGCAGGTGCCCGGCCGCATCCTCTGCCTCACCTTCACCCGCGCCGCGGCGGCGGAGATGCAGTCGCGCCTGCGCCGCCGGCTCGGCGACTGGACGGTGTGGGAGGAGGCGCGCCTGGCGGCCGAGATCACCCGGCTGACCGGCGAGGCGCCGGATGCGCGTGGCATTGACCGCGCCCGCCGGCTGCTGGTCGAGGTGCTGGAGATGCCGGGCGGCATGCGCATCTCGACCATCCACGCCTTCTGCCAGTCGCTGCTGCGCAGCTTCCCGCTGGAGGCTGACCTGCCGCCGCAATTCGCGGTGCTGGAGGAACAGGATGCGGCGCTGATGCTGGCCGAGGCGCGCGAGGCGGTGCTGGCGCGGACCGACATGGTGGCCGGCGAGCTGGCGCTGCTCGCCGGCATCGCCTCGGCCGACACCTTCTCCGACGTCACCCGCGCCCTGCTGCAGGACACGGCGCGGGAGCGGCTGGGCCGCTGCCTCGAGGGCTACAACGGCGTCGCCGGGCTGCGGCTGCGCCTCGCCGCCGCGCTCGGCGCGCCGGACAGCCTGGACGAGGCCGAGGTGTTGGCCGAAGCCTGCGCCGTCGAGGAGGCGCCGCTGCGCATGGCGGCAAGCCTGCTGGGCGCGAGCAAGACGGAGAGCGACCTCGGCCGCGCCGACCGCATCGCCGCCTGGCTCGCCGCCGGGCCGGAGGAGCGCGCCGCCCGCTTCGCCGACTGGTGCGACATCTTCCTCACCAAGGAGGGCGCCGTGCGCGCCGCGCGCTCCCTGGCGACCAAGGGCGTCGGCGCCCGGCAGGCGGAGGTGCTGGAGGTGCTGACCGCCGAGGGCGAGCGGCTGCTCGGCATCGCCGGGCAGCGCGCCGCCTGCCGGCTCGGCGCCGCGACCGCCGCGCTGCTCGCCCTCGCCGCGCCGGTGCTCGACCGCTACCGGGCGCGGCAGCGCAATGCCGGCATGCTCGGCTATGGCGACCTGATCGACCATGTCCGCCGCATCCTGGAGGACCCCGGCAGCGCCTGGGTGCTCTACAAGCTCGATGGCGGCATCGACCACGTGCTGCTGGACGAGGCGCAGGACAGCAACCCGGCGCAATGGGGCATCGCCGCGGCGCTGACCGCGGAGTTCTTCGCCGGCGAGGGAGCGGCCCGGGGCCAGCGCCGGAGCCTCGCCCGCAGCCTCTCGGCGGCGGCGGTGGAGCAGGCCGCGCCGCCCCGCACCGTCTTCGCGGTGGGCGACATCAAGCAGGCGATCTACGGCTTCCAGGGCGCCGACTCCGCCGGCTTCGCCCGCTGGCAGAGGCATTACCGGCAGCAGGTCGAGGCGGGCGGCGGCGCCTTCCGGCCGGTCGATCTCGACGTCTCCTTCCGCTCCACCGCGCCGGTGCTGGCGCTGGTGGACGCGGTCTTCGAGGATGGCGCGTCCCGGCAGGGCGTGGTGGAGGGGGATGGCGTGCTGCGCCACCTGCCGGACCGGCTCGGCCATGCCGGGCGGGTCGAGCTCTGGCCGCTGCTGCGCCCGGCCGAGACGCCGCCGCCCGAGCCCTGGCAGGTGCCGGAGGAGCCGGCACGGGTGGCGAGCGCCGAGGCGCTGATGGCCGAGGCGCTGGCAGCGCGCATCGACCACATGATCCGGCAGGAGCGGCTGGAGAGCCGCGACCGGCCGGTGCGGGCCGGCGACGTGCTGGTGCTGCTGCGCAAGCAGGCCAATGTCGCGCTGGTGCCGCTGCTGGTCCGGGCCCTGAAGGCGCGGCAGGTGCCGGTCGCTGGCGTCACCCGGGTGAAACTCGTCGAGCATATCGCGGTCATGGACCTGCTCGCGCTCTGCGACGTGCTGCTGCTGCCCGAGGACGACCTGCAGCTCGCGGCGGTGCTGAAGAGCCCGCTGGTCGGCCTCTCCGAGGAGGCGCTGCTGGCGCTCGCGCATGGCCGCACCGGGCCGCTCTGGGGGGCGCTGATGGCGCGGCGCGACGAATCGGCGGCCGGGCCGGAGGCACGCGCCGCCGCCTGGCTGGCGCGGCTGGCGGCGCGGGCCGATTTCGTCTCGCCGCATGCGCTGCTGGCCGAGGTGCTGGGCGAGACGGGACCAGGCGCTGGGGACGGCCGCACCGGCCGGGCGCGGCTGCTGGCGCGGCTCGGCATGGAGGCGGCCGACCTGCTGGACGAGTTGCTGAACGCGGCGCTGACCTATGAGCGCAAGCACCCGCCGAGCCTGCAGGGCTTCCTGCACTGGCTGCGCCAGGGCGGCGCCGAGGTGAAGCGCGAGGCCGAGGGCACGGGCGACGCCGTGCGCATCATGACGGTGCACAACGCCAAGGGGCTGCAGGCGCCGATCGTCATCCTCGCCGATGTCGGCAGCGGCACCGGGACGGAGACGATCCGCTGGCTCGATGGCGAGGGGCTCAGCCTGCCGCTCTGGGCGCCGAACAAGAGCTTCCACGCCCCCGCCTTCCTCGCCGCCAAGGCCGCCGACGAGGCCAGGCGGCAGGGGGAGGAGAACCGCCTGCTCTACGTGGCGCTGACCCGGGCCGAGGACCGGCTGCTGGTCTGTGGCTGGGGCAAGGAGCCGGGCGCGTGGTACGCGCAGGTCGCCGCCGGCTTCCGGCGGTTGGACGGCGCCGCCGAGGCGGCCTTCGACCACCGCGCCTTCGGCGCGCCCGCCGCCTGCGACTTCGGCGAGGCGGTGCTGTGGCAGGCCGCCTGCCCGCAGACGGTGCCGCCGGTCCCCGAGCGCATGGCGAGCGCGGCGGCGCCGGGCGCGCTGCCCGGCTGGGCCTCGCGGCCGGCCCCGCCCGAGGCGCCCGAGACGGCCATCTCCCCCTCCGCCCTGCCGGGCGAGACCGAGACGCCCGCCGCCGCGCCGCATGGCATGAGCGACCCGGGCGGGCGGCGCTTCCGCCGCGGCCGCGTCGTGCATGCCCTGTTGCAGCATCTGCCGGAACGGCCGGAGGCTGAGCGGGCGGCAGCGGCGGCGCGCTTCCTGGCGCGGCCCGGGCATGGGCTGACGCCCGAGGAGCAGGCAGAGACGGCGGCGGAGGTGCTGGCGCTGCTGACCTCCCCGGCCATCGCCGCGGCCTTCGCCCCGGGCAGCCTGGCCGAGGCGCCGATCGCCGGGCGGATCGGTGGCCGGCTGGTCACCGGCCAGGTGGACCGGCTGGTGGTGACGCCGGAGCGGGTGCTGGTGCTCGACTACAAGACCAACCGCCCGCCGCCCGCCTCGGCCGAGGCGGTGCCGCCGCTCTATCTGCGGCAGATGGCGGCCTATCGCGCCGTGCTGCGGCAGGCCTTTCCGGGGCGGCAAGTGGATTGCGCCCTGGTCTGGACCTATGGCGCCCGGCTGATGCCGCTGCCCGGCAGCCTGCTGAACGAGCACGCGCCCTTGCCGGCCGAGGACCGCTGAGGGGCGCAGGCCGAGTCGCCAGGCGCCCGCGCCGCACGCATGCCGGGCGTGAGCGCACGCCTCCTTGACCCGGCCGCGACGGCGCCCGACCTTTGCGGCAGCTTCGGGGCACTCCGCCCCCTCGCCCGGCCCCTGGCCAGGCGGGTCCGAGACAAGGCATGCAATCCATGAGCGAACTGACCAAGGCCGTCACCGACGACACCTTCAAGCAGGACGTGCTGGAGGCCCCCGGCGCCGTGCTGGTGGATTTCTGGGCGGAGTGGTGCGGCCCCTGCCGGATGGTCGGCCCGATCCTCGATGATCTGGCCAAGGAGTATGAGGGCAAGCTGACCGTCGCCAAGGTGAACATCGACGAGAACCCGATGACGCCGAACGAATACGCCGTCCGCGGCATCCCGACCATGCTGCTCTTCAAGGACGGCAAGCTGGTGGACACCAAGGTCGGCGCCTCGCCCAAGGGCCAGCTCAAGGGCTGGATCGACAGCAACATCGGCTGAGACGGGGCGGCACCGGGGATGGCGGCGGCCGGGCGCCGTCCCATCTTCCGGCGCATGCGGCCCTTCCTCCTCGCCTTCCTGTCCCTGATCCTCGCCGCCGGCGCCCGGGCGCAGCCGGCGGCGTTTCGTGTGGAGACCTTCGCCTCCGGGCTGGAGAATCCCTGGGGCGCCGCCGTCCTGCCGGATGGCCGGATGCTGGTGACGGAGCGCCCTGGCCGGCTGCGGCTGGTCGGGCGCGACGGCCGCCTCTCGCCGCCGCTGGCCGGGGTGCCGCAAGTGGAGGCGGCGGGCCAGGGCGGGCTGCTCGACATCGCCCTCGCCCCGGATTTCGCCCGCACGCGGGAACTCTATCTCTGCCAGGCCGCGCAGGTGCCGGGCGGCGTCCTGACCCGGCTGGTGCGCGCCCGGCTCTCGCGCGACGCCCGGGCGCTGCAACGGCTGCGGCCCATCCTCGACGCGACGCCGCCGCAGGCGAACGGGCGCAACCACTATGGCTGCCGTATCGCCTTCGGCCGCGACGGCGCCCTCTTCCTCTCGACCGGCGAGCGCAATGAGACCAAGCTGCGGGCGCAGCGGCTCTCGGATCTCGGCGGCAAGGTGCTGCGGCTCGGGCGCAACGGCGCGCCGCTGCGGGACAATCCCTTCGCCGGCCGCGCCGGGGCGCGGGCCGAGATCTTCACCTATGGCCACCGCAACCCGCAGGGCCTCGCCATCAATCCCTGGACCGGCAGCCTGTGGGAGGCGGAGTTCGGCCCGCTCGGCGGCGACGAGATCAACCTCCTCCGCCCCGGCCGGAACTACGGCTGGCCCGTCGTCACCCATGGTCGCGACTATGACGGCACGCCGATCGGCGAGGGCGCCTCGCGGCCGGACATGGAGGAGGCGATCCATGTCTGGCTGCCCTCGATCAGCCCCTCGGGCATCGCCTTCTACACCGGCAGCGCCTTTCCCGCCTGGCGCGGCAGCCTCTTCGTCGCGGCGCTGAACCCGCCGGGGCTGGTGCGGCTCTCGACCGAGGGCGACCGGGTGACGGGGGAGGAGCGGCTGCTGACCGACGGGCCCCGCCTGCGGCAGGTGGTGCAGGGGCCGGAGGGCGCGCTCTACCTGCTCACCGACGAGGCGGAGGGGCGCATCCTGCGGCTGGTGCCGGCGCGGTAGGACCGCCGCTCAGTACAGCAGCACGTCGCGGTCGGTGAAATGCACCCGCTCGATGGAGACGAGCCGGTCCATGCCGTCCGGCCCGGTGGCGAGCCAGGACCCGTCCGCCTGGCGGGTCAGGAGGGTGCTCGCCGCCTTGCCGGCGATGACGGCGACATCGGTTCCCGTGCCGCCATCCAGCAGGTCGTCGCCGGCGCCGCCGATCAGCGTGTCGTGGCCCGCCCCGCCGCGCAGCGTGTCGGCGCCGGCGAGGCCGCGGAACCAGTCATTGCCGGCGCCGCCGGTGATCGACTCCGTCTCGAAGCCGCGCAGCAGCATGGTATGGCCGCCGCCCGTCAGCACCTGACCGGCCGCGTCGCTCTCGAGCCGCAGCGCGCCGACGGCATTCGCCAAGCTGAAGGTGAGCCGGTCCTGCCCCGCTCCGCCATCGAGCAGCGTGGCCCAGGTCAGGGCGACGAGCGTGTCGTTGCCGGCGCCGCCGAGCAGACTGTCGGCGCCGCCATTGCCGTCCATGGCGTCGTTGCCCTCGCCGCCCAGCAGCGTGTCGGCGCCGGCGCCGCCGCGCAGCGTGTCGTTGCCCAAGCCGCCATCCAGCAGGTCGTTGCCGGCGACGCCTTCCAGCACGTCGTTGCCCGCCCCGCCGCGCAGCGTGTCGGCGCCGGCCAGGCCACGGAAACTGTCGTTGCCGGCGCCACCGATGATCGATTCCGTCTCGAAGCCGCGCAGCAGCACCGTGTTGCCGCCGCCCGTCATCACCTGCCCGGCCGCGTCGTTCGCCAGCCGCAGCGCGCCGACCGCGGCGCCGAGGTTGAAGGTGAGCCGGTCCTGCCCCGCCCCGCCATCGAGCAGCATCGCCCAGCTCGAGGCGATGATGGTGTCGTTGCCGGCGCCGCCCAGCACGCTGTCGCGCCCGGCATTGCCGTCCATCGCATCGTTGCCGTCGCCGCCCAGCAGCGTGTCGTTGCCGGCGCCGCCGCGCAGCGTGTCGTTCCCCGCCCCGCCCAGCAGCAGGTCGTCCCCGGTGCCGCCGTCCAGCACGTCCTTGCCGGCGCCGGCCGAGAGCGTGTCGTTGCCGGCCCCGCCGAGCAGCGTCACCGCTCCGGCGAGGCCCGCCGGCAGCAGCAGCGCATCGGCGCCGGCATTGCCCTCGTACCGCTCCAGGCCGAGCGGCGGGGCACTGCGCAGGTCGAGCAGGTTGGTGCCGGCCGGCGCCACCCAGCGATCTGTCCCGGCGCCGCCATCGAGGCGGTCGGCGAAGGTGGCGGCATTGGCGAAGACGAGCCGGCGCGTGGTGCCGTCGCCGAGATCGAGCAGCAGCGTGCCGGTGAAGCGCCCATCAGCCTCCGGCGTGATGGCGTCGTCGCCATCGCCGCCCTGCACCAGATCAGCGCCGGGGCCGGGTTGCAGCGTATCGGCACCGGCGCCGCCGATCAGCGTGTCGGCGCCCGCGCCGCCCATCAGCATGTTCGCATTGCCGTTGCCGGTCAGGCGGTCGGCGAAGTCGCTGCCGCGGGCATGGTCGATCAGCACCAGCCGGTCCGTGCCGCCCCAGCCGTCGCGCGCGGTGCCGGCGGTGAGATCGACCGTGACCGCGGCCGGGTCGCCGGCGTAATCCGCCAGCACCAGGCTGCGCGGCTGCGGCCCGCGCAGCGTGTCGTCGCCGGCGAGGCCGCGCAGGGTGACATAGACGCCGGCCAGGGCGATCCCGGTCAGGTCGTCCCCGAGCCGCGTGCCCCAGGCGCCCTCGACATTGCGCAGCACGTCCTGCCCGCCCCAGGGATCCGTCGCCCGGCCGGCCGAGAGATCGACCACCACGCCCCGCAGCGGCAGGTCGCTGCCCGGCGCGATCACGTCATAGGCGAGGATGTCCTTGCCGGCCCCGCCATCAATGGTGTCGTCCCCCGCCGCACCCGCCAGCCGGTCATTGCCCGCCGAGCCGCGGAGGCTGTCATGGCCGGCGCCGCCGCTCGCCGCCTCGATGCCGGTCAGGCGATCGACGCCGCCCGGCTTCTCGACCAGCCCCGCGGCGAGGTCGATGGTGACGGCGCCGCTGCCGGCATAGCGCCATTCATCGGTGCCGCCGCGGCCATCGAAGACTTTGCTGCCGGAGGCGCCCGAGAGGAACAGCTCGTCGGCGGCGCTGCCGAGCACGGTATCGGCCCAGGCGGAGGTGACGGCGATGCGGCGGATGCCGCTCAGCCGGTCGGTGCCGCCCCAGCCATCCTGGGCGGTGCCGGCGGCGAGGTCGATGCGCGCCGCTGCCGGGCTGGCGGCATAGCTCGTCTGCACGCCGGCGCCGCCGATCAGCGTGTCATCCCCCGCCCGCCCCTCGAGGCTGATGACGAAGAGCCCGGCCGGCGCGGCGCCGGCATCCAGCCGGTCCGCCGCATCGCTGCCCGTGAAGGCCTGGACGCAGGCGACGCTGTCGGTGCCGCCCTGTGCCTTGGTCACGCTGGCGCTGCCATCCGCCGCCAGAGTGAGCGTGATGCCGCCGCCAAGCCCGGCATAGCTCAGCGCATTCGCCGCGCCGGCGCCGCCCCGGACGACGTCATTGCCGGTGCTGCCGAGAAAGGCCTCGGTGAGGCTGCCGCCGACGAGGCTGTCATCGCCGGCCGTGCCGGCCCGCTGCACCCCGCCGCGCAGCACCGAGAGAAAGGTGCCCGCGACGAAATCTCCGGGCCCGATGCTCACCGGATCGGCGGTGGAGCCGATGCGCCAGACCGCATCCGTGGCATCGACGCGGCCGTTGCGGTCGAGGTCGAGGACCAGCCAGCCGCCGGCCGGCACCGTGCCGCCGGCGAGCGCCGGCACCCAGTAGACGGCATAAGCCTCTGTCGCGCCCGTCGGCACCGCGGGCAGCGCCGTGCCGGCCGGCAGGCTGGCGAGGGCGCGGGTGACGCCGCCCCAGAGCAGGGCACGGGCGATGCCATCTGTCCCGACATAGGTGCCGGCATCGGCAGCGGTGCCGTCGGCATTCCCGGTCCAGGCATCGGAGAGGCGCAGGCGGTCGCCCTCGGCGGCATTGAAGCCCACCAGCAGGTCCATCCCGGCCAGGGTCGACCAGGCCACCTCGCCCATCGCCTGCAACAGGATGGTGTCCGCCCCGGCGCCGCCCTCCAGCGTATCGGCGCCGGGCCCACCTTCCAGGCTGTCATCGCCATCTCCGCCCCGCAGCACGTCGCGGTCGGCGCCGCCCTGCAACAGGTCGTCGCCGGCGCCGCCGAGCAGCGTGTCGTTGCCGGCACCGCCGAGCAGGATATCGGTCGCGGCGCCGCCATCGAGCGAATCAGCCCCGTCGCCGCCCTCGAGGCTGTCGACGCCCTCGCCGCCGAGCAGCGTGTCCTGCCCGGCGCTGCCGAGCAGCGTGTCGCTGCCGTCACCGCCGAGGAGGCGGTCATTGCCGCCGAAGCCGTGCAGCCGGTCATCCGCGACGCTGCCGGAGAGGGTGTCGGCGCCCGTGCTGCCGAGCAGGGCCAGGCTGCCGGGGAGGAAGGCCTCCGGCCCGATCACCTGGCCGGCGGGCAGATCGAAGCGCACGACCAGGTCGCCGGCATCCAGCACGCCGTCGCGGTCGGCATCGAGGATCAGCCAGCCGCCCGAGCCGGTATCGGGCAGCCAGCGCAGCAGGAAGCCGGCGCCGCCGGTCGGGTCGGGCAAGGCGAGGCCGGCGAGCGGCGCCGCGGCCGGCGCCAGGCTGCCGCCCCAGCCGATCGGCAGCGGCGCCTCCCCGGGCAGGGTCCAATTGCCGGTGGCGATGGGCCACAGCTCGCCCGCGACGGGTTGGGCGCGGAGCCCCAGCAGGTCGCCCTGGGCGAGGGAGAAGTCGAGGATGCGCTGCATGGCGCCCAGGGTGGAGGCGACGCCGGCGACGCCTTGCAGGAGGAAGAGATCGGCACCGCCGCCGCCGCGCAGGCTGTCTGCCCCGCCGCCACCGAGCAGCGTATCCGCCCCCATGCCGCCGGTGAGCGAGTCCGCGCCGGCACCGCCCTGCAACAGGTCATCCGCACCGCCGCCGCCCAGTACCGCCATACCCGCCGCCCTAACCTCCGTACCCGCGACCGAGGGCGGGCGCGGGCCAGGCCGGGTTAGCGACCTTGGGCTTGAGGAAGGGTGAAGACGCCCAGCCCGCGAGGCATCGCTATTCCTTCGCCGGATGCTCCTTGCGGAATACGGCGTGGAACTCCTCCGCCATCTGCTTCAGGGCGCGGCCGATGCGCGCATATTCGTACTCGTTGAGATTGGCGAGGGAGGCGCGCGCCGCCGGGCGCTGGGTGCCGAAGCCACGCCCGGGGAGCAGCACGATTCCGGTCTCGTCGGCGATGCGGAACAGCAGGTCGCCGGAGGAGGAGCGCTCGGTGATCCAGGCGGCGAACTCCTTGCCGTAGAGTCTCTCGGCGATGCGCTCGAGATCGAGCAGCGTGTAGTAGTCAACGGCATTCGGCCCGGATTCCGGCGGCAGGCCAAGCTCGCGGTACAGCGCCGCCTCGCGCCGCCGCACAAGATTCTTCAGCTCGGCCTTGTAGCTGTCGTTCTCGTCCATCATGGCGAAGAGGGCGAACATCACCATCTGCACCTGCTGCGGCGTGGACAGGCCGGCCGTGTGGTTCAGCGCCACGGTGCGGCTGTCGGCGACCAGGCGGTCGATGAAGCGCAGCGTCCGCACATCCGGCAGCAGCGAGCCGTAGCGACGGTCGAGCGCCGCCTTGGCCTCCTCCGGCAGCGCGGCGATGGCGCGGTCCATGGCGTTGTCGCGATGCGTCGCCACCACGCCGAGGCGCCAGCCGGTGGCGCCGAAATACTTCGAGAAGGAATAGACCAGGATGGTGTTCCGCGGGCATACCGCGAAGAGCGAGCGGAAATCGTCGGCGAAGGTGCCGTAGACGTCGTCGGTGAGGATGATCAGGTCCGGGCGGCTCTCCTTCACGATGGCGGCGACGCGCTCGAGGCTGCGGTCGTCCATCTTGACCGAGGGCGGATTGCTCGGGTTGACGCAGAAGAACACCTTGATTGCCGGGTCCTTCAGCTTGTCGAGCTCGGCATCCGGATACTGCCAATCCTGCTCCGGATCGGCATGGATCTGCACCTCCTCGAGCCCGTGATTGTCGAGCTGCGGGATCTCGATATAGGGCGTGAAGACCGGCAGGCCGATCGCCACCTTGTCGCCCTTCGCGACGAGGCGGTTCTTCTGCATGCTGTCGAAGATGTAGGTCATGGCGGCGGTGCCGCCCTCGAGCGCGAAGAGGTCGATGTCGCCGCCGGGGAGATAGCCGCCGATCATCTCCTTCACGAGATACTGCCGCACGATCTCCTCGCTCACATGCAGCATGCGCGGCGGCTCGGGATAGGTGCCGCCGAGGATGCCCTCCACCATCTCGTGCAGGAAGGCGGAGGCGGAGAGGCCGAGCTGGTCGCGCACATAGCTCAGCGCCCGGCCGAGGAAGGCCACGCCCTCCTGGTCGCGGTGCTCGGCGACGTAGCGCTCGAAGCGGCCCTCGATGCCGTCGATGCGCGGCAGGCCGCCGACGCCGTTCGGCATGTAGGAATAGGACAGCTCGGATTCCGCCACCGCGAAGAGGCCGAGGCGGAGGAAGGCCCGGCGCGGCAGCGTCGCCATGAAATTCGGGTTGCCGCGCCCGGCATTCAGCATCAGCCGGTTCGTCTTGCTCGAAGCGAGCTTGATCAGCTCGTCCTTCAGCTCGAAGGGGCTCAGCTTGGCGTATTGCGCGTAGTCGTCCTTGCGGGGTTCCATGGGTCGGCCTCCTGCCGATGCGTCACGCGAGCGCCACGACCAGCGGCCCGAGCAGCGTGAGGAAGACATTGGCCAGCGCGTAGGTGATGGCGAAGGGCGTGGTCGGGATGGAATTGCCCGCCTTGTCCAGCACCTCGCCGAAGGCGGGATTGGCGGAGCGGGAGCCGGACAGCGCGCCGGCGAAGATCGCGGTGTTGTCGTAGCGTAGGATGTAGCGGCCGACCGCCATGGTGATCAGCAGCGGCAGCAGCGTGACCACCACGCCGATGAGGAAGATCGACAGCCCCTGTTGCAGCACGGTCGTCACCGCCTGCTGCCCCGATTGCAGCCCGACCGCCGCGACGAAGCCCGCCAGGCCGAGGTCGCGCAGCAGGGTCGAGGTGCCGATCGGCATGTTGCCGACGGCGAGGTTGCGACCGCGATACCAGCCGAAGAGCAGGCCGGAGAGCAGCGCGCCGCCGCCGCTGCCGAGCGTCAGCGGCACCTCGCCGATGCGCACCACGAGCAACCCGATCAGCAGCCCGACCGCGAGGCCAAGGCCATGGAAGATGAAATCCGTCTTGTCGGAGGGCACGATCACCGTGCCGGCTGAGGCCGCGACCCGCTTCACGTCGCTCTCCGTCCCGTAGAGCGTGGCGACATCCGCATTCTCGATCCGCGTTTCCGGCGTCAGCGGCACGGGCTGCCCGGCGCGATGCAGGCTGGCGACGAAGACGCCGTGCTTCATCTCGGGCGCCGTGGCGACGATGATCTCGGCCAGGCCGCGCCCGACATAGGCCGGGTTGGTGACTGCGACGTCGCGGCTCAGGGTGACGACGTCCATCCCTTCCGAGGATTGCAACTCGGTGCCGATCTGCCCGGCGAGGCCAACCAGGCCGGCGCGCCGGCCGACGAGGAGCACGACGTCGTCGCGCTCCAGCCGCACCGAGGGCTCGACGCCGACCAGCCGGCCCGCATGCTTGATCCGCTCGACCGAGACCGGCGCGCCCGCCCGCGCCTCAAGCTCCGCCACGCTCCGGCCCGCCGCCTGCTCGACCCGGAAGATCCGCCCCACCAGGTCAGGCGCCGCCGGCTGCTCGCCCTGCGCATAGACATGCGCGCCGGCCAGCAGCTTCGCCTCGGCCTTCAGCGCATCGTCGCGATGCTGCGGCCGGTGAACCAGGACAGGATGTTGACGCAGACGATGATCGCGCCGAAGGAGCCGAAGATGTAGGTGACAGCATAACCTACGGCGACATTGCCCTGCAGGCGCTGCACCTCGTCGAGCGGCAGGCCGAGCTTGGCGATGGCAGCGCCCGCCGTGCCGATGATCGCCGATTGCGTCAGCCCGCCCGCGGCGATGCCGGCGGCGAGCCCTTTGTCGAGCCCGAAGAGCCGCGCCAGGATCACCACCGTCGCCAGCCCGCTCAGCGCCAGCACCGCCGCCATGACGATCTCGCGGATCGATTGCAGGCCGAGCGAGCGGAAGAATTGCGGCCCGCTCTCGAAGCCCACGGCGTAGATGAACAGCGCGAAGAGGATCGACTTCACGCCGTTGTCGATATGCACGCCGACTTGGCTGATGACGACGGCCGTGAGCAGAGAGCCGGCGACGCCGCCGAGCTGGAACTTTCCGAACTGGATCTGACCGATGGCGTAGCCTATGGCCAGTGACAGGAAGAGAGCGACCTCCGGCGACTGGTTCAGGATGTCATGCAACCAGGACATGACGCACCCCTCCCGCAGGCCAGCCGACACAACCGGTCATCAGCGGCAAGGTTTCGGGTCAATCCGGTGGCAGCACCCGGATCTTCTCCGGCGGGCGCCGCTCAGAACTGCTTCAGCAACCGGTCGATATAGTCGAGCTCCTCGACCGGGCGTTCCCGCTCCGCGCCACGCCGCCGCAATTCCTCCTGCAGCCGCCGCGTCCGCAGCACCTCCGCCTCGTCCGGCACCCGCGTATCGGCGCCGTTATCGGCATTGCCGTTCACGTCGCGCGAGCGGCGGCCGAGCGGGTCGCGGCCCTCGCCCTGTCCCTGCGCCTGATCCTGGCCATTGCCGCCGGGCTGGTTCTCGCCCGTCATCTCCTGCGGGTCGCCTTCCTCGTCGCCCTCCTGGGTCATGCCGAACTGGCGCTGCATGGACTGGGCCATCTGCCGGCCGCCTTCCTGCAACGCCTGCAGGGCGCGCTGCTGGGCATCGCGGGCGTCGCCGCCGCGGCTCAGCTGCTCCTGCGCCTCGCGCATCGCCTGGTCGGCGCGACCGAGCGCCTCGGGCACCTCCCCGGTAAGGTCGCCGAATTGCTGCATCAGCTCGCCGAGCGCGCGGCGCAGCGCGCGCTGCCGGCGGCCATCCTGGTCACGCTCCGCCTGCTGCTGCTGCCCTTGCTGCCCTTGCTCGCCGCGGCTCCCCTGCTGCGGCGATTGCGGCGCTTCGGGCGGCCAGCGGGAATTCTGCTGGTTCAGCCGCTGCTGCCGCTCCCGCGCACTGCGGCCGCGGTCATCCTCATCGGCCCGCTGATGGCTGCGGTCGAGCATCTCGGACTGGCGCTTCACCATGTCCTGCACGACGCCCCGCTGCTGCTGGCCCTTCTCGCGCCGCTGCTGGCGCTCCGGGCTCTCGGCGCGTTGCGCCCGGCCTTCCTCGAGCGCCTTCAGCATCTCCTCGAGCTCGGCGAGCTCCTTCTTCGCATCCTCCGTCCGGCCCTCGCGCGCCGCCTGCTCCATGCGGCGGGTGCGGCGGTCCATCTCCTTCTGGTCCATCAGCCGCGACTGCGGATCGAAGGGCATCGCTTCCGCATTCTCGCGCTGCAGCTTCTCGGCCAGTGCCTCAAGATGCTGACGGATCGCGTCGCGCAGCTCCTGGATGCGGCGTTCGAGCTCGGCCCGCTGCTGCTCGGCCTTCTCGCTGTCCTGGTCCGGCGCCTTCTGCTGCTGCTCCGCCTTGTCGAGCGCCTCGCGCAGCGCTTCGCGCGCCTGCTGCAGCGCGCGCAGGGTGCGGCCGTCGCGCCCCTCCTCGAGGGCGAGGGCCACCTGCCACAGGATCTCCTGCACCTCCGGCACCGCCTCCGGCCGACGATCGACGATCAGGCGGGTGCGGGCGACGCGGAGCGCGAGATAGGTGGCGGTATCGTGCTCGAACCCCTCGGGCGCCGCGGCGACCGCCTCCAGCTCGCGCCGCACCGGGGCCCGGCGCTCCGGCTCCAGCGAGAGCGCCTTGCGCAGTGCGATCAGCCGGCGCGCCACGGGATGGTTGAAGCTCCGCTCCGGCAGGGTGAGCACCGCCGTCTCCGAGCGCCCCTCCTGGCCTGCCCCGTCCTTCGCCAGAAGCTGCGCCACAACCTCGAGCCCGGCCCAGGGATGCGCGGAGAGATCGGGATTGGCGGCGCCCTTCGCCTGCTTCGGGTTCAGGCCCGGCAGCGGCAGCTCAAGCCGCATCGGCGGTGCCTCCGGCCGTGCCTGCAACCGCAGCTCGGCCTGCACCGCGGCGAGGCCCCAGTCATCCTCGGCCTTCCAGGGCAGCCGGGTGCCAAGCCCGCGTGCCGCCCGGCCGGGCGGCTCGGCGAAGGCGACGCGTGGCGGCGCATCGGCCTGCACCGTCAGCGCCCAGCGCGCAAGCTCCTCGCCGCCGCGCCGGACGGCGAGGCGGCCGCCGCGCTCCAGCACCGTCTCGGCGGCGAAGCTGGCATTGTCGAGCGCGCGGAAGGGCGTCGCCTCGGCATCCATGACGAGATCCGGCACCGCGCCATGGCCACCCGAGAGGGAGACCTGCAGCTTGCTGCCGGCCGGCACGGTGGCAGTGCCGCCGGCCGGGTCGAGGAAGATCGGCGCGGCGCCGGTATAGGCGGGCGGCGTCACCCAGGCCTCGAGCTTCTGCGCCGGCGTCGGGGCGGGCCCGGCGAAGGCTGGCGTGACCGCGCGCCGCAGCCGCTCGGGCACCTCGTCCCCGGCCACGACCAGCGCCGCCAGGACGGCGAGCCCGACGGCCGCCCGCAGCCCGCGCGGATCGCGCGCCGCCAGGCCGGGCCGCGGCAGGCCGACCTGCAACCGCCGGATCTGCGCCGCGGCGCGCGCCTGATGCACCCGCCAGAGCGCCAGCGCCGCCGGGTCATTGCCGGCCGGCCGGTCGGAGAGCGTCGCCAGCGGCCGGTGGCGCAGCCCGGCATTGCGCTCCAGTCGGCGCTCGGCCCCGGCCTCGTCGGGCAGGCGGAAGCCGCGGAAGGCTCGCCAGCCGGTCCAGCCGAGCAGGCCGAGGGCGGCGATCAGCAGCAGGATGTGCAGCCAGGGCGGCAGGCGCTGCGGCAGGTCGAGCAGGGCGGCGACGAGATAGAGGCCGAGCAGGCCGAGCACCGGCCAGGCGCGCGGCCAGGCGGCCTCCCAGAACTGGGCGAGCCGGGCCAGCCGCCGCCGGCGCCGCAGCATCGCGGCGAGACGCCCCATGCCCCCCGCCGCGGGATCGTCCGCCGGGGGCCTGGAACGGGGGGGCGGTCCGGCCGGGCTCAGGGCCCGGCCTCCGGCAGCCAGGGCGGCAGCCGCTCGCCAGCGAGCAGCGCCTCATGGCCCTGGCGCTCCCGCGTCACCGCGAAGCGCGCCCCGTCCACCATCACCTCGGCGGCCAGGGGCCGCATGTTGTAGGTGCTGCTCATCACGGCGCCATAGGCTCCCGCATCCAGGAAGGCGACCAGCGCCCCCGGGGACAGAGATGGCAACGCCCGGCCGCGGGCAAAGGTGTCGCCGGTCTCGCAGACCGGGCCGACCACCTCGGCCGGCGAGAGCGGCGCCACCAGGTCGCGCGCGCCGACCGGCAGGATGCCGTGCCAAGCCTCGTACATCGCCGGGCGGACGAGATCGTTCATGGCGGCGTCCAGCACCAGGAAGCGGCGGCCCGCGCCCTGCTTCTGCAGGATGACCGAGGCGAGCAGCAGGCCGGGCGGGCCGGCGATCCAGCGCCCCGGCTCCAGCATCACCGGCAGTCCGAGCGGGCCGAGGGTGGATTTGATCGCCCCGGCCAGCGCCTCCGGCAGCGGCGCCGGCTCGTCGCGATAGGGGATGCCGAGGCCGCCGCCGCAATCAACATGCCGCACCGGCAGGCCGGCGGCGCGAAGCTCCCGCACCAGCTCGGCGAGCCGGGCATAGGCGGCGCGGTAGGCGGCCATGCCGGCGGTGATCTGGCTGCCGATATGGGTGGCGACGCCGACCGGCTCGAGCCCCGGCAGGGCGGCGATCCGGGCGTAAAGGGCAGGCGCCTCGACGATGGCGATGCCGAACTTGTTCTCCGACAGGCCGGTGGTGATCTTGGCATGGGTGCGGGCATCGACATCCGGATTGACCCGCAGCGCCACCCGTGCGGTGCGGCCCATCGCCGCGGCGAGGGCGGAGAGCATCGCCGCCTCCTCGGCGCTTTCGAGGTTGATCTGGGAGATATCCTCCGCGAGGGCGAGGCGCAGCTCCCGCTCGGTCTTGCCGACCCCGGAGAAGACGATGGCCGAGGCGGGGATGCCGGCGGCGCGGGCGGCGCGCAGCTCGCCCTCCGAGACGACATCGGCGCCGAGCCCCTCCGCGGCCAGCACCCGCAGCACGGCACGGCTGGCATTGGCCTTGACCGCGTAGTGGATGGAGGCGCGCAGCCCGGCGCCGTCGAGCGCCGCCCGCAGCGCCCGGGCGCGGCGGCGCAGGCTGCCGGCGGAATAGACCCAGGTCGGGGTGCCGACTTCGGCGGCGATGCGGGCGAGCGGGACCTCCTCGACGGTCAGCCCGTCGAGCGCGTGCGCGGAGAGATGCGGGCGGGCGGCGATGAGCTCGGCGAAGCTCGGATCGGCCTCGGCCGGCGCGAGGGAAAGGGGGGCAGCCATCCCCGCATTGTGCGGCGCCGCACCCCCCCGGGACAAGCGGCACGTCCGTCCCGCGCGCAGGGTCGCCCGCCAGGACGGAAAGCCCCCCTCACCTGCCTCCCGCCGCCCTGCCGCGGGTTCGCGGGGATCTACGCATAGGCCAGCCGGGTCCGCCGCCGCAGCACCAGCCAGCCAGCGATGCCGATGGTCACGGTGTTCCAGGCGATGCCGTTCAGCACCGCGGCGCGGTAGGAGCCGGTGAGGTCGAAGGCGAGGCCGGACATCCAGCCGCCGATCGCCATGCCGACCAGGGTCGCCGAGAGGGCGATGCCGACCCGCGTCCCGACCTCCCGCGCCGGCACGTTCTCCCGCACGATCACCGCATAGGTGGAGACGATGCCACCCTGGAACAGGCCGAAGATGCCGGAGATGAGATAAAGCGAGACCAGCCCGTCGAAGGGCAAGAACAGCGCCAGCGCCACCGCCTGCAGGGTCGCCGAGAGCAGCAGCGTCGCGGTGCTGCCGATGCGGTCGAGGATGGCGCCGAAGGAGAGGCGGCTGACCACGCCGCAGGCGAGCATCACGGAGAGCATTTCCGCCCCGCGCGCCGGGCCGTAGCCGAGATCGGAACAATAGGCGACGATATGCACCTGCGGCATGGCCATGGCGATGCAGCAGGCGACGCCCGCCACCGCCAGCAGCGCCTGCAAGCTGTTGGGCGCGAGGCCGAGCGGGCTCACCGGAACCGCCCGGCCGGCCGCCGGCGCGGCATCCTGGCGCGGCGCCGGCCGGCGCAGCACCATCGCCAGCGGCAGCATCAGCACCAGGCAGGCGATGCCGATCATCACATGCGTCTGCCGCCAGCCATAGCTGGCGATGCCGGCCTGGACGAGCGGCGGCCAGACCGCGCCGGCGAAGTAATTGCCGCTGGCGGCGAGCGAGACGGCGAAGCCGCGGCGGCGGCGGAACCAGAGCGAGGTGTCGGCCACCACCGGCCCGAAGGTGGCGCAGGCGCCGAGCAGCCCGATGAGGCCGCCATGGATGACGGCGAACTGCCCCATGCTGCCGGCCTGGGCCGAGAGGATGTAGCCGAGCGCGAGGGCGCCGATGCCGATCAGCACCGGCAGCATGACGCCGAAGCGGTCGGCGAGCCGGCCCATCAGGATGCCGCCGGCGGCGAAGCCGAGGGTGGTCAGGGTATAGGGGAGCGAGGCATCGGCCCGGGCGGTGCCGAATTCCGCCTGCACCGCCGGCAGCGCCACGACGATCGACCACAGCCCGACCCCGCCGATGGTGCTGAGCAGCACCGCGGCGCCGAGCCGCATCCAGGCATAGCGGCTGTCCACGCCATCCTCGGCGCGGTGCGCTGCGTGCATCGTTTCCTCCCGCTCGTGCGGCCGGCCAGCAAAGCAGCAGATCGGTCCGGGCGGGAAGGGGCCCGGCCACCCGCCCATCGCATCGCTGCATTGCGCGACAGCCTCTCGGGTGGAGAACGACCGTTGGCCGCACCAAGAACATTCCGATATTGTAAATAGACACAGCGGGCCGGCCGTGTTCCAGGGCGCGGCGCGGCGCGGAAATCGGTTGCCCGGTTATCGATTTGTGTAAGGTGTTTCGATTGGAGCCCCGCTTTCCGCAACAGGATTTCGACGAGGCATCAGGATAGCCGATGCGCCACATTCAGCGACTTTGCCGGTTCGGCATGCTTGGCCTTGCGCTGGCCGCGCCGAGCCTGTTGGCAGGCTGCTCCACGACCGGCGCAACCCCTGGCGGATCCGTCGCCGAGAGCGGCTCGCCCACGGATTCCGCAACGCTGAGCCGCGCCGCCGGAGACACGCTGGAGCAGTTCTTCACATCGCCCGAATGGCAAGGCGTGCGCAATCTCACGGGCGGCGCGCGGGCAATCTTCGTAGCGCCGAGCGCGGAGAAGATCGGCTTCATCCTTGGCGCCCAGCAGGCGCATGGCCTGCTCCTGATGCGTCATGGCCAGGTCTGGAGCGACCCGATCTTCGTCCGGCTGACCAATCTCGATGTCGGCTTCCTCGCCGGTGCCGCGAAGTCGGAGATGATCACGCTGCTGCTGACCCGGGCTGCGCTGGAGGAGTTCCTCGCCAGCCAGCGGATGAGCGCCGCCGGCGGCTTCGCAATCGGCAATTGGGGCGTCGGCACGCTCGGGGCAGGTGGCCTCTCCGGTGGGGTCCAGGTGCTCACGGTGGAGACCAGCCGCGGGCTGTTCGCCGGCGGCGGCTTCGGCTCCGCCCGGCTTTCCCTGGATCAGGAGGCCAACAGCGTCGCCTATGGTCCGGGTTTCAATGCGGACCGGGTGCTCGGCAGCCCCACCGGCCATCTCGCCGCCGCGGCACCGCTGCGCAGGACGCTGTCGGAGGCCGTCCGGGCATCCTGGAACAACGATTGATCGTCGCGTCACGACATGCCGATGCCGGGACCTGCTCCAGACGCCGGCGCGCCCTGGCCGTCGGCCGCGGCAGAGCCGTCGCCAGCCGCCCGGGCAGGCCCGACCCCGCCGCCACCTGCGGCGGGTTGTCGAACCAGCCTCAATCCACCCGCGCGCCCGAGGCGCGGATCAGCGGCGCCAGCCTCGCCTCCTGCGTCGCGCGGTAGCTGGCGATGTCCTCGGTCGAGGTCCACCAGGGCTCGGCGCCGAGGTCGCGATAGGATTTCGCCAGCGCCTCGTTCTCCAGCGCCTTGCGCGACAGGGCGCTCATCCGCGCCACCATCGCCGGCGGCAGCCCGGCCGGGGCCGAGAGGCAGGTCCAGGAGACGATGTCGAAGCCCGGCAGGAATTCGCTCAGGGCCGGGATCTCCGGCGCCACCGGGCTCCGCTTCAGCGAGGTGACGGCGAGCGGACGCACCCGGCCCTCGCGCGAGAGTTGCAGGGTGCCGGGGATGTTGTCGAACATCATGTGGATACGGCCGGCGACGAGGTCGAGCTGCGCCGGCGCGCTGCCGCGATAGGGCACGTGCACCATCTGCACGCCGGCGAGCTGGCCGAACATCTCGCCCGCGAGGTGCAGCGTGGTGCCGGCGCCGGCCGAGCCGTAGCTGTACTTGCCGGGATGCGCCTTCAGCACCGCGATCAGCTCCGGCACGTTCTTCGCTGGCACGTCGAGATTGACGGCCAGCAGGTTCGGTAGCTGCCAGAGCCCGCCGACCAGGGTGAAGTCCTTGTGCGGATCGAAGGGCAACGAGGCATAGAGAGTCGGCGCGATGGCATGCGAGGCGATGCCGCCGAGCCCGACCGTGTAGCCGTCCGGCGTGGATTTCGCGATCATGTCCGCCCCGACATTGCCGCCGGAGCCGCTGCGGTTCTCGACCACGAATTGCTGGCCGGTGACCTCGCTCATCCGCGCGCACCAGAGGCGCGAGAGCGTGTCGGTCGGGCCGCCCGGCGGATAGGGGTTCACGTAGCGGACGGGCCGGTTCGGCCAATCGCTCCCTGGGGCGCTGCCTGGGCCGGTCCCTTGCGCAAGCGCGCCCCTGGCCAGGGCCAGCCCCGGCGCGGCGAGCGCCGCCAGCCCCAGCACTGCGCGCCGGCCCGGCGCGGCCTTCCACTGCTGCATCTTGGTCCTCCAAGCTTTCTTTATTCTGTCCTGCCGACGGGATGGCCGGGCCGGGGCGGCGTCAATCCACCCGGGCGCCCGAGGCCTCGATGATCGGCGCGAAGGCGCGCTCCTCGGCGGCGCGGAAGCGGGCGAATTCCTCGGGGCTCGCGGCCCAGACCGTGGCGCCGTTCTCGGCGTAGCGCGCCGCCAGCTCGCGGCTCGCCAGGGCCTGCCCGCTGCGCTCGGCGATGCGCCGGACCATGCCGGGCGGCAGCCCGGCCGGGCCCATCACCCCGGCCCAGGAGGTGATCTCGAAGCCCGGCAGGAATTCCGCCATGGCCGGGATCTCCGGCGCCTGCGGCACGCGCTGCGCCGAGGTGACGGCGAGCGCCCGCACCCGGCCCTCGCGTGCCTCCTGCAGGGCCTGGGGGATGTTGTCGAAGATCATGTGGACGCGGCCGGCCAGCAGGTCGACATGCGCCGGCGCGCCGCCGCGATAGGGGACATGCACCATGTCGAGCCCGGCCCGGGCGGCGAAGGCGGCGCCCGAGAGATGCACCGTGGTGCCGGAGCCGGAGGAGGCGTAGCTGTACTTGCCGGGATTGGCCTTCACCAGCGCGATCAGCTCCGGCACCGTCCGCGCCGGCACGTCCGGATGCACGACCAGCAGGTTCGGCAGCTTCCAGAGGCCGCCGAGCCAGGTGAAGTCGCGGTGCACGTCGAAGGGCAGGCGCTTGTAGAGCGTCGGCGCGATGGCCAGCGGCGCGACCGAGGCGAGGCCGATGCTGCGGCCGTCGGGGGTCGCGCGCGCGATCGCCTCGGTGCCGATATTGCCCGCCGAGCCGCTGCGATTCTCGACGATGAATTGCTCGCCGCAGACCTCGGACATCTGGTTGCACCAGATGCGGGAGAGGATGTCGGTACCGCCGCCGGGCGGGAAGATGCCGATGAAGCGGATGGGGCCGTCCGGCCACTTCTCCTGGGCCAGTTTCTCCTGGGCCAGTGCCGGCGCCGCCAGCAGCGCCATGCCCGCGGCCAGCGCGGCGCGCCGCCCGATTGATCCCGTCCCGGCCATCCCGACCCTCCCATGCCTGCCGGCTGCTGCCGGTCCTTGGGCCACAGCATGGTGGCAGGAGGCGGGGGTCTGGCAAGCCCGCGCGGCGCGCGGACCGAGCATCGGGGCCGCGCGCGGGCGGCGAAGCGCCGCGAGACGGTCGCGGCGCGGGCGGTCAGCGTGCCGGCGTGGCGGGCGCGGCCGGCGCCGGCGGACCCTGCGGCGCCGGCTGCGGCGCGTATTTCGGATAGGTCCGCGGATAGATGATCTGGTCCTTCGGCCCGGGCGCCCTCGGCGGCCCGGCGCGGCCGCAGCCCGCCAGCGCCGAGGCCGCGAGCAGGACGAGCAGGCGCCGCGTCATGCCAGCCGCTCCCGCCACTCCGCTGCCATGCGGCGGACATTCTCCGGCGCCGTGCCGCCATAGGAGGTGCGCGAGGCGACCGAGGCCGCCACCGTCAGCACGCCGAAGACGCCCTGGGTGATGCGGGGCTCCTCGGCCTGCATCTCGGCCAGCGTCAGCCCGGCGAGGTCGCAGCCCTTGGCCTCGGCCCGGGCGACCAGCCGGCCGGTGACGTGATGGGCGTCGCGGAAGGGCATCTTCAGCTCCCGCACCAGCCAGTCGGCAAGGTCGGTCGCCGTGGAGAAGCCGGCGCCGGCCGCCTGCTCCAGCCGCGCCGCGTCGGGCTGCAGGTCGCGCACCATGCCGGCGACGGCGGCGAGGCTGAGGGTGAGGTTCTCCGCGGCGTCGAAGATCCCCTCCTTGTCCTCCTGCATGTCCTTGAAATAGGTGAGCGCCAGCCCCTTCAGCACGGTGAGCAGCCCGACCAGGGCGCCGGTGATGCGCCCGGTCTTGCCGCGCACCAGCTCCGCCGCATCCGGGTTGCGCTTCTGCGGCATGATGGAGGAGCCGGTGGTGAAGGCGTCGGAGAGGCGGACGAAGCCGAAATAGGGGTTGGTCCAGATCACCACCTCCTCGGCGAAGCGCGAGAGATGGGTGGCGCACATGGCGCAGCAGAACAGGAACTCGGCGGCGAAGTCGCGCGAGGCGACGCTGTCGAGGCTGTTGCGCGTCGGCCCCGCGAAGCCGAGCGCCCGCGCCGTCATATGCCGGTCGATCGGGAAGCCGGTGCCGGCCAGGGCGGCGGCGCCGAGCGGGCTCTCGTTCATCCGCGCCCGGGCGTCCCGCAGGCGCGAGAGGTCGCGCGACAGCATCTCGACATAGGCGAGCAGGTGGTGGCCGAAGGTCACGGGCTGCGCCGGCTGCAGATGGGTGAAGCCCGGCATGACGGTGCCGGCATGCTCCTCGGCGCGCGCGACCAGCGCCCGCATCACATCCTCGATCTGGCCGGAGAGGCCGTCGATCGCATCCCGCACCCAGAGCCGCACGTCGAGCGCCACCTGGTCGTTGCGGCTGCGCCCGGTGTGCAGCCGCTTGCCCGCCTCCCCGATCTCGCCGGTGAGGCGGGCCTCGATGTTCATGTGGATGTCCTCGAGCGCCTCGTCCCAGGGGAAGTCCCCGGCCTCGATGCGCTGCGCGATCCGGCCGAGCCCCTCGCGGATCGCGGCCTCGTCTGCCGCGGATATGATCCCCACATGCGCCAGCATGGCGGCATGGGCGAGGCTGCCCGCGATATCCTGCCGCCAGAGCTTGCGGTCGAAGCCGATCGAGGCGTTGATCGCCTGCATGATGGCGGAAGGCCCCGCGGCGAAGCGGCCGCCCCATTGGGCGTTGCCCTGGGATGTGCCTGAGGACGTGCCAGGGGAATTGCCAGCGGAAGGATGTGACACGATGGCTGCGCTTTCCGGTCTCTGGGCGCCCCGACGGGCGGTGCTGGGCCTGGCCCTGGTTGCGGGCGGGACCCTAGCCGCCGCCCCCACGCTGCGCAAAGTCCGGGCCGCCGGCGCCATGGGGCGGCTGGTCGAGGACGGGCCGAAGCCGCTGCCCGAATTCGGCTTCACCGATGCCAACGGGGCGGAGCGCGACGTCTCCGCCTTCGCCGGCCAGGGGCTGCTCGTCAATCTCTGGGCGACCTGGTGCGGCCCCTGCGTCGAGGAGATGCCGGCGCTCGACCGCGCCCAGGCGGTGCTGGGGGCGGAGGGGATCCGGGTGCTCGCCCTCTCCTCGGACCGCGGCGGCAAGGCGGCGGTCGAGCCCTTCTTCCGCGACAAGGGCATCCGCCGGCTCGAACTCTGGCTCGACCCCAAGGGCGCGGCGCAGCGGGCGCTCGGGGTGCGCGGCCTGCCGACCACCGTGGTGGTCGACCGGCAGGGGCGCGAGCGGGCGCGGCTGGAAGGGGCGGCGGCCTGGGACCAGCCGGAGATGCTGGCGACGATCCGCCGCCTGGTCGGCCCGGCGGCGGCGCCGGAGGATCAGTCGAAGACCTGAACCTGCCGGCCGGGCTCCGATCGCGGCCGAGGCCCGTCGCAGCCTGGAGCAGGACCGCGGCGGGCCGCGGGACGCTATCCTTGCGTATAGACCGTCTCGGTCGGGATGCCGAGTTCCGTGAAGACGGTCTTGCGGGCGAAAAGCCCGTCGGGGTTGATGGTCACCCCATCGGTGCTGTCGATGAACAGATAGGCCGCGGCGTCCTTGCTGATCGCGGCGTCATGCAGGGCCGTGGCAGGGCCGCCGAGGCTGAATTGGAAGGTGTCCCAGCCGCTCTGCGACAGCCAGCCCGTCCCCTGCACCCAGGACCATGTCACGTAGTAGGCAGGGTGCTTCTCGATGACCTCCTGGGCATAGGCGATCGGCGGATCGCTCTCCTTCCCGGCCAGCGGGGGCTCCGGCGGCGCGGGGACCCAAGCCGTCACCTTGAAGTCGGTCGTGAGGACGTATTCCCAGGTATTCTGGTCAAAGCCGTGGATGGCCGCATCCATCATCGGAAAGAAGGTGCTGTCCTGCTCGATCGGGAAGTCGATGTCGGCAAGGTCGGAAAGCGTGGCGGTTTGTCCGTTGAAGCTGAAGGAGGTGTTCCAGTTCCCGGCCACGTCGTCGATGTATTCGGTCAGTTGCTGATCCACCGCGAGGAATGTGTCCTGCATGCGGGTCAGCAGATCTGAGAAGGTGGTGTTCAGGCTTGCGGGCGTGCTCGTCGTCCAGGAGGCGACCATGCCCGAGACGAAGGTCGCGGCGAAGGCACCCGCGGTTCCGAACCCCCCACCGAGCGCACTGAACGCCCCCTCGATGATGTCGAGGCCGATCCCGAGGCCGGGATCCCTGTTGTCGGATTCCGACAGGAGGAGGTAGGCGTTGTCGATCTTCGTCTGGCCTTGCGGATACAGGTAGTCGTTGAAGGCCTGGATGGCCTTCAGGTTGGCCTGCACCGCGCTGATCTGCTCCGGCGTAGGGTCGGCGGAGGCCTCCGCTGCCGCCTCCGGC
Organism: Roseicella sp. DB1501; assembly: GCF_013112485.1. Classification (GTDB taxonomy): domain Bacteria; phylum Pseudomonadota; class Alphaproteobacteria; order Acetobacterales; family Acetobacteraceae; genus Paracraurococcus. The sequence continues at coordinate 259,161 of NZ_JABFHG010000004.1, read as the reverse complement.
TCTGCGAGGGACTCCGGCTCGCAGACCGGATCCGCCGTCCCGACGAGGCGACATCCATAATCAGGGAGCCCGCCGTCCCACGGATCGTCTTGGTACATCCACGTCATCGTCACGTCTCCCCTTCCCTGCGCCATCCGCGCGGTCCGAATCCGCGCCGGATGCTGGAACAATCGTTCGGGATTGGCTTCGCAGCGGGTGCAAGGCCGCTTCTCGTGCGGCGCAAGCGGATCCCGCCATGCCCTTCCCCATTGCGAGGCCGAAGCGGCGCTCCCCTCGGAGGGCGGCGGATGAGGTGAATGCCGCGCTGTCCTGGACTGTCCGGATGCTTCGCCGCGCGGCGCTCGAGAGGTGCCGGAACCGTCAGCGGCCGATGCGGCGCAGGTCGCCCGGCGCCATGCCGAACTCGCGCCGGAAAGCGCGATAGAAGGTGGCAAGGCTCGCGAAGCCCCAGGCAAAGGCCACGTCCGTGACCGCGCGCGGCGAGGCCGCCGGACGTTCCAGGGCAGCGCGGCACTCCTGCAGGCGGCGGCGCGTCACGTGCTCGGCGAAGCTGGTGCCGGTGGGCTCGAAGGCGAGGTGCAGGCTTCGCACCGAAATGCCGAGCGCTGCGGCGGCCTTGCCGGGTGAGAGGTCCATCTCGGTCAGATGCCGGTCCACGTGGCGCTTGATCTGTGCGAGGCGGGCGGCACGCAGCGCGTCCTTCTGCTCTGGAGGGGCGGTGCCGCATGCGGCGGCGATCAAGCGACACAGGATGTCTCCGGCATGCCTGGCTTCCGTGTCGCTGAGAGCGGCCGCCTGCTCGCCGAGGCTGTCCAGGTAGCTCGTGAGAAGCGCCAGCATGCCGCTGCCGGCCCCACCCGGCGACAAGGTGACGCAGGGCGGTCCACCGAAGGCCGGAAGGTGTGGCTCGAGCAACACCCGTGGCAGCACCCAGTAATCGCCATCGAACCTGCTGCCCTCGTTCATCGGACGTGTCCGGTGAGGATGGTCAGTGCTCGACAGGATGAGCTCGCCACGGGGAATGACGAACTGGCCGCGCCCCGGCACGTCGAACCAGGTGTCGCGGGCCAGGTCGCGGTGAAGCCAGTACGCGTCGCCGCTCCTACGCGCGATCTCGCGTGGGCTGCGGCATGCCAGGTGCGCATCGGCCGTGCCGCGAAGCCGGGTGAGACCCCCTCCGCTCCAGACGGTGATCCGCGCGTCGAAAGCCTGGGGCGTCGCGTCGATGGCCTCGCCGGCCATGCCGAGGACACCTTGGAGCAGGCCATCGCACCAGAACGAGAAACGCTCGCGCTCCGGAACGCTGTCGGTGGTCAGCACCATGCAGTCCATGCATGTCTTCCGTGCGGATGGGAAAGGAAAAGCTGCTCTCGACATTTAGAAAGCGCAAGCATTTCTCCATCTCGCGCCGCCGGCGCCTGGCGCCGAAGACCGGGGTGGCTGGTTGCCGCCGGGGTCGCGGGGGGCAGTACCACGAGGCGAGCGACGAGGGCTGCGGCCGCCGTCCCAGGGGCCGTCCCGAGGGCCGTCGCGGCCGGGGCTCACGCTACCCTGGCGCCGCGCCTCGCCCAAAGCGCCAGGGCGCAGACGGCGACCGCCGCGGCGAGGAAGGCGCCGCGATAGCCGATGACGGTGAGGCCGAGCCCGAAGCCGAGCGAGCCGGCGCTCTGGCCCAGGAAGAGGGCGAGGGCGAAGGCGCCGACCGCGGTGCCGCGCGCCTCCGGCAGCGCCTCGGTCGCCAGGGTCTGCAGCACGCCGTGGAACATGTAGAAGGCGAGGCCCATCGCCACCTGGATCGCCGCCACCACCGGCCAGGCGGGGGCGAGGGCGAGGCCGGTCAGCAGCACCGCCAGCGCGCCGCCGCCGAGCGTCAGCAGCCCGCGCTCCCCGAAGCGCCGCAGCAGCGGCCGCGCCATGCGGGTATAGGCGAAGGCGCCGAGGCCGAAGCCGGCGACGATGGGCCCCGCCTCGCCCGGGCTGCGGCCGAGTTCCTCGATCAGGAAGGAGCCGGTGAAGGGAAAGGCGCCGCCGAAGAGCAGCGCGCCGTCGAGGAAGGCGATGGCCATCAGCCAGCGGCCGGACCCCGTGCGCAGCAGGTCGAGATAGGCCGCCATGCCCCGGCCGCCCGCCACCTCGGCCGGCCGCCGCCAGAGCGCCGGGCCGAGCCGCAGCGCCAGCACGCCGCCGACGCCGAGCGCCAGCAGGCCGAGCACCAGGAAGGGCGCCCGCCACCCCGCCTGCTCGGCCAGCACGCCGGCCCCCGAGCCGGCGAGGAGCTGCGCCATCACCATGCCGGTGAGGAAGCGGCTGATCGTCACCTGCCGCTCGGCATAGGGCACGCTGTCGGCGATATGCGCCATGAGCAGCGGGATCACCGCGCCGGCGAAGAGGCCGCACCAGGCGCGCAGCGCGACCAACCCGCCGAGCCGCGTGGCGAAGGCGCTGGCGATGAGCCCGGCGCCGAAGAGCAGCACGGCGAAGCAGGCGATCCTCACCTTGCCCATGCGGTCGCCGAGCGGCCCGGCGACGAGTTGCACCAGGCCGTAGGGCAGGACGAAGCCGGCGATCAGCCAGGCCGCCTCGGCGATGCCGACCCCGAAGGCGGCGGCGATGGGCGGCAGGAGCGGATCCAGCATCCGCATGCCCGCGCCGGTGGTGAAGCCGGCCAGGGCGAAGAGGGCGATGGGGATGGCGGGAGGCATGCCCGGCCGATAGGGAGGCGGGTGGCGGCCTGCGTCAAGCCGGCCCGGATCAGCCCGCCGCCGGGTCCAGGCTCTCGGCCACCTTCTCCTTCTGCCGCCGCGGCAGCAGCTTCATCGTCAGGATGAAGGCCGAGAGCACCAGGCAGATGCCGTTGGTCAGGATCAGCGGCCATTGCCAGAGCAGAAGCCCGTAGGTCAGCCAGAGCGAGAAGCCGGCCACCGTCACCGCATACATGCCGGCCGAGATCGCCTCCGTGTCGCGGGTGCGGATCACCTTCCAGGCCTGTGGCACGAAGCTGGTGGTGGAGCAGAGCGTGGCGAGCCCGCCGACAAGGGTCGCGGCGTCCAATGGATTTTCCTCCCTGTGCAGGCACCGATGGGCAGGGGTGGCGCGGGCCCGAGACGGCCCGGCGCGGTCCGGGCCGGCCATCAACCCGGCAGCCGGCGGGGGGTTCCGGCCGGGTTGCCAATGGGTTGACAGCGCCGGCGGCGCCGGGAAGCCTGCCGCGCGACGATCGACGGATACCGCATGACCGAGGCGCCGCCCCTGCTGGGCCAGGGGTTCCATTGGCAGGAGCTGCAGCCGGGGCAGCGGTTCCGCAGCTTCCGCCGCACCGTGACCGAGGCCGACCTGATCGGTTTCGTCACCCTCACCGGCATGCAGGAGCCGCTCTTCGTCGATGCGACGCTCGCCGGCGCGCTCGGGGCGCGGCCGGTGCCGGCGGCGCTGACCCATGCGCTGATCGAGGGCATGGTGCTGGCGGGCATGGCGCATGGCACCGGCCTCGCCCTGCTCGAGACCCATATCCGCGCCCGCGCCCCGGTGCGCGTCGGGGATACCATCGGCGCCGAGGTGCTGGTCGCCTCGGTCCGCCCGACCACGACCGGCAACCGGGGCGTCGTGGTCAGCGAGATCACGGTGCGCAACCAGCGGGACGAGGTGGTGATGGACTACACGGTGACGCGGCTGCTGGCCGGGCGCGCGGAGCAGCGGGCATGAGGCGCCGACCGCTGCTCGCCCTCGGCGCCGGGGCGCTCGCCCTCGGGCCCGGCCGCCGCGTGGCGGCGCAGGGTGCAGCGCAGGGCTTCCCGACACGGCCGGTGCGCCTCGTCGTCGCCTTCCCGCCGGGCGGTCCGACCGATGTCGTCGCCCGCATCCTCGCCGAGCGCATGGGGCGCGAGCTCGGCCAAGCCATCGTGGTGGAGAATCGCGGCGGCGCGAACGGCAACATCGCCGCCGAGGCGGTGAGCAAGTCCGAGGCGGATGGCTACACGCTGCTCTACAACACCTCCTCCATCGCCATCAGCCGGGCGCTCTACCGCAAGCTCGCCTATGACGTGCTGCAGGACCTGGTGCCGGTGTCGCTGACCGCCGCCTCGCCCCTGGCGCTGGTGGTGAACCCTGCCATGCCGCCGCGCGACCCGGCCGGCTTCATCGCCTGGGTGAAGGCGGAGGGCGGCCGGCTCAGCTATTCCTCGGGCGGTGTCGGCAACATCTCGCACCTCGTCAGCTACCTGGTGCTCCGCCATATCGGCGCCGAGGCGGTGCATGTGCCCTATCGCGGCACCGCCGCGGCGCTGACCGACACGGCGGCGGGCAACGTGCAGTTCACCAGCGACACCGTCGTCACCGCCCTGCCGCTGATCCAGGACGGGCGGGTGCGGGCGATCGCGGTGAGCTCGGCCGAGCGCACGCCGCTGCTGCCCGAGGTGCCGACGATGTCGGAAAGCGGGCTGACGCCGCCCGGCTTCGACCTCGGCGCCTGGCAGGGGATCATGGCGCCGGCGAAGACCCCGCCCGAGGTGGTGGCGCGGCTGAACGCGGCGGTGGCGGCGACGCTGGCCGATCCCGAGGTGCGGGGACGGCTGATGCAGCAGGGCGCGCGGCCGACCGGGGGGAGTGCGGCGGATTTCGCCCGGTATCTCGGCAACGAGGTCGCGTTCTGGACGCGGGTGGTGAAGGAGAGCGGGGCGACGGCGGAGTAGGGACCCGGCGGCATCCTGCCGTCACGCGGCGGGATCGGCGCGGCCCCTGCCCGCCCGCTCGCTCTCCGTCTTCAGCTGCCCGCAGGCCGCCAGGATGTCCCGCCCGCGCGGCCGGCGGATCGGGCTGCTGTAACCGGCCTCGTTCAGGATGGCGGCGAAGCGCGCCGTCTGCTCGTAGGTCGAGGTCTGGTAGGGGCTGCCGGGCCAGGGGTTGAAGGGGATCAGGTTCACCTTGGCGGGCAGGCCGTGCAGCAGCCGCACCAGCTCGCGCGCCTCGGCCTCGCTGTCGTTCACCCCGCGCAGCATGACGTATTCGAAGGTGATGCGCCGGGCATTGCTGGCGCCCGGGTAGCGGCGGCAGGCGGCCAGCAGCTCGGCGATCGGGTATTTGCGGTTCAGCGGCACGATCTCGTTGCGCAGCTCGTCCGTCACCGCATGCAGCGAGACGGCGAGGTTGACGCCGAGCTCCTCGCCGCAGCGGTCCATCATCGGCACGACGCCCGAGGTGCTGAGCGTGATCCGGCGCCGCGAGAGCCCGATGCCCTCATGGTCCATGATGATGCGCAGCGCCTTGGCGGTGTTCTCGTAATTGTAGAGCGGCTCGCCCATGCCCATCACGACGATGGTCGAGAGCAGCCGCGGCTTGTCGTCCTTCGGGCTCGGCCACTCGCCATAGCTGTCGCGCGCCGCCATGAACTGGCCGACGATCTCGGCGGCGCCGAGGTTGCGCACCAGCTTCTGGGTGCCGGTATGGCAGAAGCGGCAGGACAGGGTGCAGCCGACCTGCGTGCTGATGCAGACGGCGCCGCGATCCTCCGCCGCATCCGGGATGTAGACCGTCTCCACCTGCTGGCCGTCACGGAAACGGAACAGGAATTTCCGCGTCTCGTCGCGGCTGGTCTGCACCGTCGCCGGCTCGGGGCGGGAGATGACGAAGCGCTCCGCCAGGCGCTGCCGCAGCGGCCCGGCGATGCTGGTCATCCGGGCGAAATCGGTCTCGCCCTGGTGGTAGATCCAGTGCCAGAGCTGCTTGGCGCGGAAGGGCTTCTCGCCCATCGCCGCCAGCTCGGCCGTCAGCTCCTCGCGCGAGAGGCCGACCAGCTCCCGCCGTCCATCCGCCGTGGTGATCGGCGGCGGGTTGAACAGCGCGGTCTTGGCGAGGATGCGGTCGCGCTCGGCCGCGCTCAGCTCGGCGGAGGGCGGGGCGATGGCATTCATCGCTTGCCCCCGCCCGCCGGGCATTCCTTGGAGATCGCGTCATAGGCGGCGCTGAAGCCAGCGAGCGAGAAGGTCTCGCTGATGCTCCCCTTGCCGCCGGCCGGCGCCTTCAGCACGGCTTCGTTGCCGCTGCGGAAGGCCCGCACCGCCGCCGCGCCCGAACGTGCCGCGGCGGTGGAGCCGGCGGTGTAGAAATCGAGGTCGGTGCTGCCGACGGTCACGCTGGCCTCGTTGCCGCGCAGGGCGGTGCCGGCCGAGATGGTCACCGTGTCGCGGGCATTGTGCCGGTGGGTCACCGTCAGCATCACGCCCTTGCGGTCCCCCTCGCCCTTCGCCGGCCGGGTGAAGGCGTAGCAGGTCTTGTGCCCGCCCTCGGTGAAGCTGGCGGCGATCCAGTCCTGGAAATCGCCGAGCTTCTGCGGCTTGGCCTGGGCGCGGGCCGGCGCCGGGGCGATGGCGGCGAGGATGGGCAGCCCCAGCAGGAGGGCGGCGCGCAGGGCGAGACGGCGGGGCATGGGCATGGCCCGCTAGATACGAGCCAAGGCGGCCGCCAGCAACCGCGCTGGCCGCCGCCCCGCCCCCGCTTTATGCACCGCAGCCATGACCGACGCCACCGACCGCCAGCTCGCCGCCCAGTACGAGGCCTATCCCTACCCTGCCCGCGACCCGCGCGAGGAGGCGAAGCGGCTGATCGTGGGCAGCCCGAGCCATCTGCGCGAGATCGACCACTGGATCTTCGGCAGCCGCCGGCCGGCCGGCGAGCCGCTGCGGGCGCTGTTCGCCGGCGGCGGCAGCGGCGACGGCACCCTCATGCTGGCGCAGCACCTGGCCTGGGCCCGGCGGCCCGGCACCGTCACCTGGCTCGACCGCAGCGCCGCCGCCCGGCGAGTGGCCGAGGCGCGGGCGGCGGCGCGGGGGCTCGACAACATCCGCTTCGAGGCGGGCTCGCTGCTCGACCTGCCCGGCTCCGGCCTCGGGCCCTTCGACTACATCGATTGCTGCGGCGTGCTGCACCACCTGCCCGACCCGCTGGAAGGGCTGCGGGCCCTGGTCTCGGTGCTGGCGCCGGGCGGCGGGATCGGGCTGATGGTCTACGCCCCACATGGCCGGACCGGGGTCTACATGCTGCAGGAGGCGCTGCGGCTGCTGGCCCCGCCGGAGGAGCCGCCATCGGCCCGGCTGGACGCGGCGCGGCGGCTCTGGCGGCAGGTGCCGGAGACCGCCTGGCTGCGCCGCAACCCCTGGCTGACCGACCACCTCTCGGGCGGCGATGCCGGGCTCTACGACCTGCTGCTCAATCCGCGCGATGTCGCCTTCACCGTGCCGGCGCTCGACGCCCTGGTCCGCGCCGCCGGGCTGCGCATCGCCTGCTGGGTGGAGCCGGTGCGCTACGACCCGGATGCCTACCTGCCAGACCCGAAGCTGCGCGCCCGCACCGCCGGGCTGGACCCGGTGCAGCGGGCGGCGCTGGCCGAGGCGATCACCGGCAATATGGGCATCCACATCGTCTACTGCCTCCGCGCCGAGGCGCCCGTGGTCGCGCCGCCCTGGGAGGACCCGGCGGCGGTGCCGGTGCTGCGCGAGATGGACGGCCCGACGCTGGCCAAGGGGTTGCCGAAGGACGGCACCCTGCCGGTGACCTTCGACGGGCTGCGGGTGAACCTGCCCCTGCCGCGCCTGGCGCCGGCGATCCTGCAGCGGGTGGACGGGCGCACCAGCCTCGGCGCCATCGCCGATGCGCTCGCGGCCAATGGCGTCTCCCGCGAGCAGTTCTGGCGCGAGTTGCCGGCGCTGCGGCAGGCGATGGAGGCGATGAACCGGCTGCTGCTGGCGGCGCCCCAAGCCCCGCCAGGGGCATGAGGGCGTGACGCCGATCATCATCTTCGGCGCCGCGGTGCGGCCGGATGGCAGCCCGAGCCCGGCGCTCCGCCGCCGGGTGGAGGCGGCGCACCGCTTCGGCAGCCGGCGGCCGGACCCGCTCTACCTGCCGACCGGCGCCCGCGGCTGCTACGGCGAGGCGGAGAGCCGCGTCATGGCCCGGCTGCTCCGCGAGCTCGGCGTCCCGCCCGGGGCGATCCTCGAGGAGCCGACCGGCACCGACACCCTCTCCTCGGTCCGCGCCTGCCGCGACCTGCTGCGGGCGCGCGGCCATTGCGGCCCGGTCCATGCCGCGACCAGCCGTTACCACCTGCCGCGCTGCGTGCTGCTGCTGCGCCTGGCCGGGCTGGCGGCACGGCCGGTGCTGATCGGCGCCTCGGGCAATGTCGGCCTGCTGCAGCGCTGGTACTGGCGGCTGCGGGAGATCCCGGCCATCCCCTATGACGCGGCGCTGCTGCTCTGGCACCGCGCCCGGGGGAGATGAGGACGGGCGGGGAGCCTCACCCCGCCGCCGGCAGCCGCGCCCGCGCATCGTGCCGCGCCAGGCGGGCGAGCAGGTACTCGACCTCCGACACCGCCCGCTGGCTGAGCGTCCCGCCCGGCGCCCGCTGCGCGTCGGAGGCGATGATGCCGCGGCGCATCAGCACGTATTTCCGCACCGCGAGGCCGACGCCGAACTGCTGCTCGTAGCGGATCAGCGGCAGATGCGCGTCGAACAGGTCATGCGCCCGGTCCCGCTCCCCGGCGCGGGCGAGCCGCACCAGCTCGACCAGCATGTCGGGGAAGGCATAGCCGGTCATCGCCCCGTCGGCGCCGCGCTCGCATTCGAAGTCGAGGAACAGGCCGCCATTGCCGCAGAGGATGCTGATCGGCCGCATCGAGTCCTCGGCCTGGTAGCCGCGCAGGGTGCTGATCTTCTCGAGTCCCGGCCAGTCCTCGTGCTTCAGCATGACGCAGGAGGGCAGCGCCTGGACGATGCGGCGGATGACGCCTGGCGTCATCTGCACCTGGAACAGCAGCGGGTAGTCCTGCAAGACGAAGGGGATGTCGGCGCCGATCGCCTGCACCGCCTGGGTGTAGTAGGCGACGATCTGGTCGTCGGTGCGCAGCGTGCTCGGCGGCGCGATCATCACGCCCGCCGCGCCCGCCTCCATCACGCCATGCGCGAGGGCCCGCATGGCGGCGAAGCCGGGGGCGGAGACGCCGACGATGATGCCCGCCTTGCCGGCGCGGCGGATGATGCGGCGGCTGATCTCCAGCGCCTCGGCGCCGTCGAGCTTCGGCGCCTCGCCCATGACGCCGAGGATGGTCATGCCGTCGCAGCCGGCCTCGAGGAAGAACTCCGTCATCCGGTCGGTGCTGGCCTCGTCGATCCGGCCATCGGGGTGGAAGGGCGTCGGCGCGATCACGTAGACGCCCTGGGCGGATTCATCGAGCGGCATGGTCTTCTCCTCGGGGGAACATGGGCGGGCGAGCCTGTCCCGGTATAGCGCAAGACGCCGGACGCCCCGAGCGCCCGCCCTTCCCAGTCGCGGCCCGCTGCCCTGCCGCGCCCCCCCCTGCGGCGCGCAGCGACGTCGGGGGGCGTCAGCCCAGCACGCGGGCCAGCAGCTCGGCCGAGCGGCCATTGGCGATGGTCGCCGCCCGCGCATCCCAGGCATGGCCGCCCATGCGGGCGAAGGCATGGTCGACGCCGGGATAGACATAGGCCGAGACCTGCTTGTGGCCCTTCAGCCCGTCGAGGATCTTGGCCTGCGCCTCGGGCGGCACGAACTTGTCCTTCTCGGCGATGTGCAGGATCAGCGGCGCCTTGATGCTGCCGGCCTCGCCGAGCAGTCCTTCGATGCCGACGCCGTAATAGCTGATATTGGCATCCGCATCGGTGCGCGCCGCCGCCATGTAGGCGAGCCGGCCGCCGAGGCAGAAGCCCATGGTCGCCACCTTGCCGTTGCTGCCGGGCATGGTCCGGGCATGCACGATGGTGGCCTTGATGTCCTCGATCGCCTTGTCCTGGTCCATGCCCTGCATGAGCTTGAAGGCCCGGTCCCACTGCGCCTGGCCGGCATCGGGGTCGAGCTGCACGCCCTTCTCCTGCCGCCAGAAGAGGTCGGGGCTGACGGCGATGAAGCCCATCTCCGCCACCCAGTCGCTGAGCTGGCGCATGGTGGCGTTCACGCCGAAGATCTCCTGGATCATCACCACCACGCCGGCCGGCGTGGTCTTCGGGGTGGCGACATAGGCGCCGAAGCTGCCGCTGCCGTCGGTGGCGGCGATCTCGATCTCTGACATGGTCCCCTCCTTGTCTCTGGCCCGGTTTCTGGCGTGCCGGGGGCATCTAACCATCCGGGCCCCGGCTTGCCATGCCCCCCTCGCCGCGGCGGCTGGGGTCGGCCGGGGCGGGGCGGGCCTCAGAGCGGCTGCAGGGGCACCGGCACGCCGGGCGGCAGCGGCACCTCGGCGACGTTGAGCGTCATCGCAACGGCGACGTAATAGCCGCTGACGGCGATGAGATCGATCACCCCCCGTTCCCCGAAGCGCTCCTTCACCTTGGCGTAGCTGGCATCCGAGACCGTCCGGGTCCGGTGCAGTTCGGTGCAGAAGCGCCAGACCATCTCCTGGTCGGCATCCATGCCGTCCGGCATGCGCCCCTCCGCCACCGCCTCGGCGATCGCCGCCGGCAGGCCGGCCTTCATGGCGAGGAGGTGATGCGCGTACCATTCGTACTGCGCCGTCCATTCCCGCGCCGTGATCAGGATGGCGAGCTCGTTCAGCGCTGCCGGGATGGAGGAGTTGAAGCGCAGGTATTCGCCGAGCTTCTGGAAGCGCTCGGCCACCTCCGGGCTGCGCAGCATGGCGGGAAAAGGACCGCGGAGGCCGCCGCGCGGGCCGGCGGCGATGCCCGCCGCGACGCGCTTCTGCTCCGGGGTCATGGCCGCCTCGGGGATGGGCGGCAGGCGGCCGCTGCGGCCGTCATCGGCCGGCAGGCCGGTATCGCTGGGCATGGGGTTTCCTCCTGGGTTGCGGCGGCATTGTCGCCCCCGCAGCGGCGGGGCGGCAACAGGGGGCGCCCTGGCGCGGCGCCGCCGATTCGCCCCCGCAGACGCTTTCGCCCTGCGGCGAATGGCTCTAGCGTCGGCGTTACAGGGATACTTCACGGCCAGGAGACACCATTGGCCTATGCGCTGCAGCAGCTGATCAACGGGATCAGCCTGGGCATGATCTACGGCCTGATCGCCGTGGGCTACACCATGGTCTACGGCATCATCGGCATGATCAATTTCGCCCATGGCGACATCTTCATGATCGGCGCCTTCGTCTCGCTCATCACCGTCCTGCTGCTGCAGATGGGCGGGCTGATGGCCGGGCCGGCGGCGATCCTCGCCGTCCTGCTCGTCTCCATGGCGGTCACCGCCCTCTATGGCTGGACGATGGAGCGGGTGGCCTACCGGCCGCTGCGCGGCAGCTTCCGCCTGGCGCCGCTGATCTCGGCGATCGGCCTGTCCATCGTGCTGCAGAACTACATCCAGGTCAGCCAGGGGGCGCGGCCGAAGCCGCTGGAGGCGTTGGTCCCGGGCGGCATCGAGGTGATGCGCGACGGGCCCTTCGTCGTGCAGTTCTCCTACATCCAGATGCTGATCATCGCCCTGACCCTGGCGGTGCTCGCCGCCTTCACCATCCTCGTCACCCGCACCCCGCTCGGCCGCGCCATGCGGGCCTGCGAGCAGGACCGCAAGATGGCCTCGCTGCTCGGCATCGACACAGACCGCACGATCAGCCTCACCTTCGTCATCGGCGCGGCGCTGGCCGCCGTCGCCGGCACCATGTACCTGCTGCGCTACGGGGTGATCGATTTCTACATCGGCTTCCTCGCCGGGGTGAAGGCCTTCACGGCCGCGGTGCTGGGCGGCATCGGCTCGCTGCCCGGGGCGGTGCTGGGCGGGCTGCTGATCGGACTGATCGAGACCTTCTGGTCGGCCTATTTCAGCGTGCAGTACAAGGATGTCGCCGCCTTCTCGATCCTCGCCATCACCCTGATCTTCCTCCCCACCGGCCTGCTCGGCCGGCAGGAGGTGGAGAAGGTATGAGCGCAGCCGCCGCCCCGAAGGCGGGCCTCGCCTTCGCGCTGCGCGACGCCGCCATCGCCGCCGCGGTCGCCTTCGGCCTCTTCGCCATGCCGGTCGGGCTGCGCACCGATATCGGCCCGACCGGCAGCCTTGTCCTGCGCCAGCGCTGGGAGGTGGTGGCGCTGCTCTGCGGCCTCGTCTTCCTCGGCCGGCTGCTGGTCACCACCTGGCTCGGCCGCCGGGCGCTGCGCGCGAGCACCGCGCCCGGGCCCTGGACCCTGCGGCTGCAGCAGAGCGGCCGCTTCGTCGCGCCGCTGCTGCTCGCCCTTGCCCTGACCCTGCCCTTCCTGCCGAGCATCGGCCGCTACGAGCTCGATATCGGCATCCTGGTGCTGACCTATGTGATGCTCGGCTGGGGGCTGAACATCGTGGTCGGCCTCGCCGGGCTGCTCGACCTCGGCTACGTCGCCTTCTACGCCATCGGCGCCTATTCCTACGGCCTGCTCTCGACCAGCTTCGGTCTCTCCTTCTGGATCTGCCTGCCGCTGGCCGGCATCCTGGCCGCCTTCTGGGGCGTGCTGCTCGGCTTCCCGGTGCTGCGGCTGCGGGGCGACTACCTGGCGATCGTCACGCTCGCCTTCGGCGAGATCATCCGCGTGGTGCTGCTGAACTGGACCGAGTTGACCGGCGGCCCGAACGGCATCAGCGGCATCCCGCGCCCGAGCTTCTTCGGCCTGCCCTTCAGCGCCGCCGGCGGCGAGGGCAGCTTCGCCGGCTTCTTCGGCCTCGAGCCCTCGCCGAGCCACCGGGTGATCTTCCTCTACTACCTCATCCTCGTCCTCGCCCTGCTGACCAATTGGGTGACGCTGCGGCTGCGCCGCCAGCCGCTCGGCCGCGCCTGGGAGGCGCTGCGCGAGGACGAGATCGCCTGCCGGGCGCTCGGCATCAACATCACCGTCACCAAGCTCACCGCCTTCGCGCTGGGCGCCATGTTCGGCGGCTTCGCCGGCGCCTTCTTCGCCACGCGCCAGGCCTTCATCAGCCCCGAGAGCTTCACCTTCATCGAGAGCGCGATCATCCTCGCCATCGTCGTCCTCGGCGGCCTCGGCAGCCAGGTCGGCGTCGCCATCGCGGCGCTGGTGATGATCGGCGGCTTCGAGCTGTTCCGTGGCCTCGACGAGTGGCGGATGCTGGTCTTCGGCGGCGCCATGGTGGTGATCATGGTGCTGCGGCCGCGCGGCCTGGTCGGCACCCGCACGCCCTCCATCGCGCTCGGGGAGAAGCGGGTCATCGGCGGCGACCTGGTCGGGGAGGGCCGGGGTTGAGCGCGGCGCCCGGCGGTCCGGGGCCGATCCTCGAGGTCGAGGACCTCACCATGCGCTTCGGCGGGCTGACCGCCGTCTCCGCCGTCACCTTCACCGCGCGGCGCGGCGAGATCACCGCCGTCATCGGCCCGAACGGCGCCGGCAAGACGACGCTGTTCAACTGCATCACCGGCTTCTACCGGCCGAGCGGCGGCGCCATCCGCCTGCACCCGGCCAACGGCCCGGCGATCGCGCTGCAGAGCCTGCCAGGGCATCGCATCGCCCGCGCCGGCATCGCCCGCACCTTCCAGAACATCCGCCTCTTCCCCGGCATGACCGCGCTCGAGAACCTGCTGGTGGCGCAGCATAACAAGCTGATGGCGGCGACCGGCCTCGGCATCGGCGCGGTGCTCGGCCTCTCGCGCTATCCGCGGGCGGAGCGCGAGGCGGTCGCGCTCGCCCGCCGCTGGCTCGAGGCGACCCGGCTGATCGAGCGCGCCGACGACCCCGCCGGCGCCCTGCCCTATGGCGCGCAGCGGCGGCTCGAGATCGCCCGCGCCATGTGCACCGAGCCGCTGCTGCTCTGCCTCGACGAGCCGGCGGCCGGGCTGAACCCGCGCGAATCCGACGAGCTGGCGAGGCTGCTGCTCGATATCCGCGGCCAGGGCACCTCGTTGCTGCTGATCGAGCACGACATGGGCGTGGTGATGCGGATCAGCGACCGGGTGGTGGTGCTCGACCACGGCAAGCTGATCGCGGATGACGCGCCGGCGGCCGTGCGCGCCGACCCGCGCGTCATCGCCGCCTATCTCGGCGAGGGCGACGAGGACGAGGACGTGCCGCCGGCCGAGGCGCGGGCATGAGCGCCGCCGCGCCGCCGCTGCTCGAGATCGAGGGCGTCTCCGCCGGCTATGGCGCGGTGCAGGCGCTCGACAACGTCTCGCTGCAGGTGCGGCCAGGCGAGATCGTGACGCTGATCGGCGCCAACGGCGCCGGCAAGTCGACGCTGCTGATGACCATCTGCGGCCAGCCGCGGCCGCGCGCCGGGCGCATCCGGCTCGGCGGCGAGGACATCACCGGCCAGCCGACCCATGCCATCATGCGCCGCGGCGTCGCCCAGTCCCCGGAGGGGCGGCGCATCTTCCCGCGCATGACGGTGCAGGAGAACCTGCTGATGGGCGCCGAGGCGCTCAGCAAGGAGGACCCGGCGCCGCAGATGGCGCAGGCCTTCCGCCTTTTCCCGCGGCTGCAGGAGCGGCTCTGGCAGCGCGGCGGCACCCTCTCGGGCGGCGAGCAGCAGATGCTGGCGATCGGCCGGGCGCTGATGTCGAAGCCACGGCTGCTGCTGCTCGACGAGCCCTCGCTCGGCCTGGCGCCGCTGGTGGTGAAGCAGATCTTCGATGCCATCCGGCAGCTCAATGCCGAGACCGGGCTGACCGTGCTGCTGGTCGAGCAGAACGCCAACCTGGCGCTGCGGCTGGCGCACCGGGCCTATGTGCTGGTCAATGGCCGGATCACCATGGAGGGGCCGGGCCGCACCCTGCTCGCCCGGCCGGAGATCCGCGACGCCTATCTCGGCGGCGGCCACGGCTGACAGGGCCAGCCCCGTCGCTTACAGTTCGCAACGGCCGGCCGCCGCGCCGGACGGGTTCGTCAGGAGAACAGGGATGCTGAGCAGAAGGCTGATGCTGGGGGCGGCGCTGGCCGCCGCCGCCGCGGTTGCGCTTCCCGGGGCCGGCAGGGCGCAGGGCAATTCCGGCCCGATTCGCATCGCCACCGCCGGGCCCATGACCGGGCAATATGCTGCCTTCGGCGGCCAGATGCGCGCCGGCGCCGAGCAGGCGGTGGCCGACATCAATGCCAAGGGCGGTGTCCTCGGCCGACAGCTTGTGCTCGAGGTCGGCGACGATGCCTGCGACCCGCGCCAGGCCGTCTCGGTCGCCAACCAGCTTGCCAGCCGCGGCGTGCGCTTCGTCGCCGGGCATTTCTGCTCCGGCAGCTCGATCCCGGCCTCCAAGGTCTATGCCGAGGAGGGCGTGCTGCAGATCAGCCCGGCCAGCACCAACCCAAAATTCACCGATGACGGCGGCTGGAACACCTTCCGCACCTGCGGCCGGGACGACCAGCAGGGCCAGGTCGCCGGCAAGTACATCGCCGAGCATTTCAAGGGCAAGAAGGTCGCGATCCTTCACGACAACTCCGCCTACGGCAAGGGATTGGCCGACGAGACCAAGAAGTCGCTGAACGCCGCCGGGACGACGGAGGCGCTCTACACCGCCTACACCCCGGGCGAGCGCGACTACAACGCCGTCGTCTCCCGCCTCAAGGGCGCCGGGGTCGAGGTGATCTATATCGGCGGCTACCACACCGAGGCCGGCCTGATCCTGCGCCAGGCCAAGGAGCAGGGGATGAACGTCACCCTGATCGGCGGCGACGCGCTGGTGACCAACGAGTTCTGGCAGATCACCGGCGCCGCCGGCGAAGGCGCCATGATGACCTTCAGCAGCGACCCGCGGAAGCGCGCCAGCGCCGCCGAGGTGGTGCAGCGCTTCAAGGCCAAGAACATCGATCCGGAGGGCTACGTCCTCTACACCTATGCGGCGATCCAGATCTGGGCGCAGGCGGCGGAGAAGGTGAAGAGCCTCGATCCGAAGAAGATCGCCGAGGCGATGAAGGCCCAGGGGCCCTTCCAGACCGTGCTGGGCGAGATCAGCTTCGACAAGAAGGGCGACGTGACCGTTCCGGATTACGTCTTCTATGTCTGGAAGAACGGCGCCTATTCCGAGATGTAGGGCTTGCAGCCAACCGGCTGCGGCACCATTCTCATCGCAGTCGTCAACAACTGAAAGGAGGTGATCCAGTGTCTCATTGCTCGAAGGCGGGTGCCGCGGTCGCGGCCTGGATCATCGTCCCTGCCACTGCGGGGATGGCTTCCTGAGCCAGCCGGGGCGGCAACGCCTCTGACCAATGGAAGGGCCTCGGCGGGCGACCGCCGGGGCCCTTCGCAATTCCACGCCGGGGACTGGCGCGACACCTCGTTCAGCGCGTTCGACTGGACCTTCCCCGGGCCCGCCGCCGGCCCGGCCAGGACGCCTGCTAGGGCGTGATCGCTTGAGGTAGCCTCACCGAAAAGCGTGACTCACGCGATCAAACAACGGCCTGGACCATGATCCGCGACCCTGTGTGAGCGAATCATGGTCTAACGTCGCGCACGACCATCACCTGGGCGGAGGCGGAGCAGCGCACCGACAGCCACAGGAAGGCCGTGTCTTCCTCGGCGAATGGCAGGGCGGCGTTGCGCCCGGGCGGTCAGGCCCGGGCGCGTCGCCACCACTCAGCTGTGCCAGACATTGTCCTGCACGGTGACCTGCGCCGTGAAGGCACCGCTGTTGTCGGCATAGGCCTCCGGGCGGCCGTGGAAGGCCGTGGCGTCGGCGATGCCGAGCACCAGGGTGGTCGCCCCGTCCGGCACCAGGAATTGCTGGACATCGCCCTCGCCGGTGCCGACTAGGCCGTCGCCGACATAGAAGACCTGATCGAGATCCGGCGAGACCGAGGCGAAGCCCGTCCCCAGCGCGTGGAAGTCGAGCGCCCCCGGGGCGACGTGGTCCGCATCCTGCTCGTGCCCGCTGAGGAAGACGCCGACCAGCATGCCGGCCTTCGGCGCATGTATGCCGGCCAGCCCGGCGGTCGGGTCCAGATCGGTGCCGAGCGGGAAGTCGAAGCCGTCGGCGCCGTTATAGACCTTGTCCGGCCCGAAGGCGACGCTGCCGCCGACATTGGTGATGGTCACCACCCGGCCGGTGCCGGCGCCGAGATCGATGCTGACCGGCGCGCCGGCGCCGTCGCCGGAGACGTCGCCAGCATGGTTGTAGACGGCTGCCGTCGACTCCACCGTCACCGCGGTGGTCGTCGGCGTCACCGCATCCGTGGGCAGCGGCGCGACACCGAGCGGCTGCACCACGCCATCGAGGCGGAGGAAGGCATGCTCCACGCCGCTCATGTCGAGGTTCAGCACCGAGCTCACGAAATGCGCCGTCGGGTCGCTCGCCTGCGTCTTCATGAAGCTGGTCAGCTCGGCGAGCGCATTGTGGATGTCGGCCCGCGCGAAATCGGCCGAAGTGGTCGCGATGTAAATGCTGTCGGCGCCGTCGCCGCCGACGATGGTGTCCGACGCGTCGACATAGGTCGTGGTGAAGAAGTGGTCGGCGCCTGCGCCGCCGATCAGCATGTTGTGGCCGCTGCCGCCGGCGAGCCGGTCGTTCTGGGCGCTGCCGATCAGGGTGTCATCGCCGATCCCGCCGCGCATGACGGCGTTGTCGGCGATGGCCGTGGCATCGAGCGCGCTGCCGGTGGCTGGCGCCTGGAAATCGATCAGTTTCATGCAGAATTGTCTCTTCGAATCCATACGGCCCCGTTGCGGCCGCCGGACCCGTAATAGCTAAAAAATGCATAATTTCCACAAGAACCTTACCCTTATGGTTGAATATCTGATCCTGCGCTCTCAATTTAGATGATTATTCGAAACTATTCCTGAAAAGTACCGTCCTGCTAAGCCCCTTACTCCGCTGCGGCGCGGTGGTCAGGGCCCCGCCGCCATCGCGCCCACGGGGTGATAGTCGCGCCCGAAATAGATCAGCCCATGGTCGTGCCGGCTGCCGAGCAGGATCGCCTGAACCTCGGCGAAGACGACGAGATGCGTGCCCTTCTCGACGATCTCGGCGATGCGGCAGTCGAAGGAGGCTACTGCGCCCTGCAGCACCGGCGCGCCGGTCGCCAGCGTGGCCCAGCTGCCGGCCTCGAAGCGCTCCTCCATCGTGCATTTGGTCGCGCCGGCGAAGACCATCGCGGCTTCCTTCTGCCCGGCCGCGACCACGTTCACGCAGACCGTGCCGTTCGCCTTCATCGCCGGCGCCGCCGTCGCGCCGCGGTTCATGCAGACCAGCAGCGTCGGCGGTTCGTCCGTCACGCTGCACACGGCGCTCGCGGTGAAGCCGCCGCGGCCGGCCGGTCCGCCGGTGGTGATGATGTTCACCGCGGCGCCCAGCCGGGCCATCGCATCGCGGAATTCCTGACGGGTGACGGTCATCGCGCTCGGCCTCGCTGTTCCGTGCGAGTTAAGCACGGGCGACCGGAATGGGAACCCGGCCCCGCCGCGGCGCCCATCCTGGTTGCCCTCTTATACCCGCGGACCGGTCTTCTGACCGGGCCGAAGCCCCGAACGAGGCCCGCCACAGATGCGGCGAAGCCAAGCAAACCGGAGGGTTGCGCCCGGCGTCTGAGGGGGCCGTTGATGGGCCACCATCAACGGCCACGGGTATCAGTGTGCCGGGCCGAGAGCGGCGTCGAGACCTGCTCCAGCGGCTTGCCCTCGGCGGCGAAGCCGAGCCGCCACTCGGTCGCGGCCGCCACCAGCATCAGCGTGGCGGCGACGAGGTAGCCCCAGAAGATGTCGAGGCGCTGGCCGCTCTCGATCAGCCAGCCGAACAGGGCCGGGCCGATCACGCCGCCCGCCGCGGTGCCGATGGCGTAGAAGAGGGCGATCGCCATCGCCCGCATCTCGAGCGGGAAGCTCTCGCCGACCGTCAGATAGGCGGCCGAGGCGGCGGCGGAGGCGAAGAAGAAGATCACCGTCCAGGCCAGGGTCTGCTCCCAGGCCGAGAGCCAGCCGGCGGCGAAGGCGCCGCCCGTCGCCGCCATCAGGATGCCCGCCAGCGCATAGGTGCCGGTGATCATCGGCTTGCGCCCGATGGTGTCGAAGAAGCGCCCGAGCAGCAGGGGCCCCATCAGGTTGCCGAGGGCGAAGGGCAGCATGAACCAGCCGATCTCATGCGGCGGGATGCCGTAGAACTTCGTCAGCACCAGCGCATAGGTGAAGAAGACGGCGTTGTAGCAGAAGGCCTGGCAGGCCATGAGCACCAGGCCGAGCACCGCCCGGTCGCGATGGGTGTCGAACATCGCCCGCCAGACCTCGGCGATGGAGGCGGCGCCGCGCCGGTGCAGCACCACCGCGCCATAGGCGGGGGGGGGCAGCCAGCCCTTGCTCTCGACCACCTCCCGCTCGATGCCGCAAACGATCCGGCTCGCCTCGGAGGGCTGGCCGTGCAGCATCAGCCAGCGCGGGCTCTCCGGCAGGTGGCGGCGGAGCAGCAGCACGACCAGGGAGAGCGCGCCGCCGACCACGAAGGCGGCGCGCCAGCCGATCTCGGGATCGACGATGGCGGGATCGAGCACCACCAGCGCCGCCACGGCGCCGATCGCGGCCCCGCCCCAGAAGGTGCCGTTGACGCAGAGATCGGTCGTCCCCCGGTAGCGCGCCGGGATCAGCTCCTGGATCGCCGAGTTCACCGCCGCGTACTCGCCGCCGATGCCGGCGCCGGTGAGCGCGCGGAACAGGGCGAAGCTCCAGAAATTCCAGGAGAAGCCGGTGGCGATGCTGGCCAGCATGTAGACCACCAGGGTGACGAAGAAGAGCCGCCGCCGGCCGATCCGGTCCGCCAGCCAGCCGAAGCCCAGCGCCCCGGTCACCGCGCCGATCAGATAGGCCGAGGCGCTGAGGCCGATCTGGCTCTCGGTCAGCGCCAGGGAGGGGCTCTGATGGATGGCGCCGGCCAGGCTGCCGACCAGCGTCACCTCCAGCCCGTCCAGCACCCAGGTGATGCCGAGGGCGATGACGACACGCCAGTGGAAGCCGCTCCAGGGCAGGCGATCGAGCCGGGCCGGCACATCCGTCTCGAATGTCTCGCCTGCCGTCGCACCCGTCGTCGTGCCCCCCGGCTTCCCGCCCCTTGTGGGGTCCGACGTGTCAGGCATAGGCGGTCTCCTTGGGCAGGGCAGATCCCGCCGGATGAAGCGGTTGCGCCATGCCCGCGGTTCCCGCCAGCGGGTCCCGCAGCCGCGCATGGCCAAGCGATGGCAGGCCGGCCTCCCGCGCGGAGGGAGGCGGAGCGGTCACGCCGTCAACTCCCCGGAGCATCCGGGCCCGATCCGGCGAAGGAGGCTGCTGCGAGTCCGCCTGCAGAAACGCGCCGCCCGCTCCCCCTTTGAGGCCGGGCCGGTCAGCCGGGACTTGCCCCGGGAACCGGCGGGCCACGGAAAGCCAGGGCCGGCGCCCCGATCCCGAAGGCCGCGAGATGGCGAGGTCGCGGCACTAGAGCGCGATCGCTTGAGGTGGAAACATCGAAAAGCGCGACTCACGCGATCAAGCAACGGCCTGGACCATGATCCGCGACCCTGTGTGAGCGGATCATTGTCTAGACGAAGGCCGGCCGCTGCGGATCCCCGAGCAGCCAGCGCCCTACCGTCTCCAGATGCCAGGGTGTCGCCTGCAGGTGCTGGGAGATGCTCATCGCGTCCCGGAAGCGCCGTTCGAAGGGGTTCGATTCCAGCACCGCCGTGGTGCCGGCGGCGCGGTAACAGGCGATGGAAACATCGGTCGCCTGCCGCATCACCGTGGTCGTGGCCAGCCGCAGCGCGATGCGGCCCTCCATCCCGGGCTCGCCGCGCGCGACCGTCTCGGCCCAGACCTCGCGCACCGTCCCCAGCAGGTACATCCGGGCGCCGCGCAGGCTGGCCTCGAGCTGCGCCACCTCCGATTGCACGCCGTGATTCTCCGCCATGGGCTGCGCCCCGGCGCGCGCGGTCTTGCCGCGGGCGAGGGCGATAGCGCGATCGAGCAGCCCGCGGGCGGTGCCGAGGGCGGTGGCGGAGAAGCCGGTGGCATAGCAGAGATGCGAGGTGATGGCGGTCACCGGCCGGCGGTCCTGGCGCGCCTCGAAGCGGTCGCGGGTGCAGGCCTGTGCCGTGGGGACGAAGAGGTCCCGGACCTCGTAGCTGTCGCTGCCGGTGCCGAGCAGCCCGATCGCGTTCCATTCCGGCGTCACCTGCGCCGCCTCGCGCGGGAACAGCACCGTCACATCCTCCGGCCGTCCCTCCGGCGAGAGACGCGGGTTGCCCTCGGGAAAGACGGCGGGCAGGTGCGCGCCGAGCAGCGTCGCATGGCGGTTGCCGCTGGCGAAGTCCCAGCGCCCGGTGACGCGGTAGCCGCCCTCGACGATCACCGCCCTGGCCTGGCCGTGCCGGGCGCCCCAGGCGAGGGCGCTGCGCGGCTCGCCGAACAGGCGGCGCGCCACCTCCGGCGCCAGATAGGCCGCGGCGCTCATGGCCGAGACATTGCCCTGGCAGACGCACCAGGCGGTGCTGGCATCGCCCATGGCCAGCGCCTCGCAGAGTTCGGCGAAGTCGGGCAGCGGCAGGTCGCGGCCGCCGATCTCGCGCGGCAGCAGCAGGCGCAGGAAGCCGCGGGCGTGCAGCGCCTCCAGCACCTCGGGCGGCAGTGCCTTGGCCTGCTCGATGGCGGGACCGGCGGCGGTCAGCATCGGGATGAGGGCGCGGGCCTCGGCTACGGGGTCGGGCTCCGGCACCGCCGCCCGGCGCTCCGGCGGCAGGGTGCCGGCTGCGGCTACGGCCATGAAGGCACCTCCCCTGTTGCTGCCGTACGTCGGTGATGGCGGCCGCGTCGGCGGTTGCGGCCAGCATGGGGCGGATCGTCGCCCCCGTGCAAGACGGCCGACCGCCCGCCGCGCGCGCCGCGCCTCAGCGGTGCAGCCGGGCCAGGCTGTCCGCCGCCGCCGCGGCGGCCATGGCCGTGGCATCGGCCGGCAGCAGCAGCCGCTCCGCCACCAGATGCGCCGCCGCCCGGCGCACCGCGGCGACATAGGCGCCCTGGTCCGGGTAGCGTTCCTCCAGCGAGGGACGCGGGTCGCCCGCCGCCAGGCGCTCCGCGCGGGTCGCGGCGAAGGGCAGCACGGCGCCGGTGTTGTAGCAGAGCGCGCCGGGGGCGAAGCCCTCGGCCCGCGGGTTCCAGCCGGTATAGGTGGCCTTCGGCACGGCGAGGACCGGGCTGCGCAATCCGGCCGCGGCATTGCCGTCGGCATCGACGCGGGGCAGCAGCACCGTGTACTCGCCCTTGACCACCGGCGGCATCGCCTCGGCATCGACCAGTTGCGCCGGCCCGTGCTCGCCGCGATAGGGCAGGCCGGGAATGGCGGGGTAGAGCCCCTCGGCGGGCTGGAGCGTGCCGTCGGCGTGGCCGGGATAGCGGCTGGCAGGGGGCTCCTTCCCCTCGCGCAGCCAGGCATCCAGCGCCAGCAGCAGGGCTCGCATCGGCGCCCCGGCCTGCAGCGGGTTCACCGGCAGGGCGCAGCGGTCGATCCGCGCGGCGACGGCCTGCGCCGCGGCGAAATGCGGGTGGCCGGCCAGCATGTAGGCCCGCACCTCGGGCGGCAGGGGCAGCGGGTCGCCGCGCGTGTCGGTGACCAGCAGCGAGGCCCGGGCGCCCCAGAACTCGTACTCGCTGTCGGTCTGCATGAGGCGCGGGCAGGTGTTGCTGGCCCGGCACCGCTCGAGCAGCCCGTCGCGGCGGCCGGTCAGATGGTCCTCGCTCGCCGCATAGGCGAAGGGGAATTGGTCGGCCGGATAGAGTCGGTCGCCATGCGGCGTCGGGTTGCGGCCGGGTTGGGCGAAGCGGGCATTGGTGAAGGTCCGGCGGGTGCCGGGGATATGCGCCAGCATGGCGCCATAGACCTGGCGGCCCTGCTCGTCCTCGTTGAAGCCCTGGTAGAGGTAGTCCCGCACGAAGCGCCCGGATTGCGAGATGCCGGCGAGGATGGCGCGCTCCGGCGCGATGCCCGCCGATGCCAGCGGGTTCCGCAGCCCCGGCGCATGCCGCAGGAAGGCGGCGATGTCGCGGAAGGCGGCGAAGGCGATGCCCTGCACCACCGGCTCCTTCGCGGTGTAGATCAGCTCGTAGAGCGCGCCGGCATCGAAGCCGGCGGGGCGGGTGATCTCGATCTGCCGCGGGCCGGTGAAGCGGAAGCCGAGATCGGCTGGGGTCTGCCGGGGGTCCTCGGCCCGGGCCCGCACGGTGAGCCGCGCCCCCGCCTCCGTCGCGACCGGATAGGTGAGCGGCGCCGTCACCGGGCTGCGGAGGTGGTCGAAGAGGAATTCCTCGCGCGAGAGGCCGGTCACCCCCGGCAGCACCGGCGCGGCCAGGCGCAGCCCCTCCCCCGGTGCGAGATCGGCCTGCCAGCCGATCCAGGCGAGGGTATAGCCCTCCCGCAGCAAGTAGCCGTTGCCGGCGTCCCGGCCGGCGGCAAGCAGATTCGCCGCGGCGGTGTCGTCCAGGAGCTGGCCGAGAAGCTCGCGGCCGCGATTCGGCACCTCGACCAGCAGGGCGCCGTTGCCTTGGCCGGTCGGGCGCAGCAGCACCAGATCCGCCACCGCCTCCACCCGCCCCGCGGCGTTGCGCGGTGCGATGGCGAGGTCGACGATGCCGGCATTGCGCGGGTCGGCGGGATCGAGGGCGATGGTGGCCTTGAAGGCCAGCCGCTCGTACTGGCCGGCCTTGCTGAACGTCCGGCCACCGAAGGCCGGGGCGGGCGGCCCCTCGGGATCGAGGCGCGTCACCTCCGCCCGGCCGCCGGCCGTCGCCGCGACGGTCAGCAGGCAGGCGGCGGCAAGGCGCAGCAGGGCTCGGCGCATGGACGGTCTCCTCCGGCGCGGGAGGGTAGGCGCCCTTCCGGCGATGGGGAATGCGGCCGCTGCCCTCACCCCGGCTGCCGCGCCCGCCAATCCGCCCACGTGAGGCGATAGAGGATGTGCGGCCGGGCGGGATGGCCCTCGGGCAGGCGCGGATGCTCGAAATCCGTTCCGCGCGTCATGCCGAGCTTCTGCATCAGTCGCCAGGAAGGCTCGTTGGCCGGCCGGGTGAAGGCGACGATCTCGGCGAGGCCGATCGGCCCGAAGCCGGCGGCGAGCGCCAGGCGAGCCGCCTCCTCGGCTAGGCCCTGGCGCTGCAGGCCGGGGGCGATCCGCCAGCCGATCTCGACCACGGACGCGCCGCCATCCACGTCCCAGGGTGGGGCGAAGGCGAGGTGCATCAGCCCGACCGCGCCGATGCAGCCCGGCGCGTCCCGCCGCTCGACGCACCAGAAGCCCCAGCCATGCGCCTCGATATGCCGCTGCAGCCGGTCCATCCAGGCATCGCTTTCGGCCCGCGTCATCGGTGCCGCGAAATGCCGCATCGCCACCGGATCGGCGTTGATGGCGGCAAGCGGCGCCCGGTCCGCCTCCCGCCAAGGGCGGAGGAGGAGGCGCGGGCCGGTGGGGCTCAGGGGCCTCGGCATGACCCGCAGCCTGGGTGCCGAACCGGGTCGGCGGCAAGCCCCCTGAGCAAAGGAGATCCCGGCGCGTTTCCGGTCGAAGCGATCTGCTCTAGTCTTGGCGCCAAGGAGGAGAGCCGATGACCAGCCCGATCAGCCTGGAGGCGATGGCCGCGAGCGTGCCGGATGGCGCGCTGCTGGCCCTGCCGCCCGACAATTCCCTGCCCTCCGTGGCCCTGGCCAAGGCGCTGGTGCGGCGCGGCGCGCGCGGCCTGCGGCTGCTCGGCGTGCCGGTCGCGGGCTTCGCCGCCGACATGCTGATCGGCGCCGGCTGCGTCGCCGAGATCGAGACCAGCGCCGTCTCCCTCGGCGAGGCCGGCTTCGCGCCGCGCTTCTCGGCGGCGGTGAAGGCCGGCACGATCCGGGTGCGCGACTGCACCTGCCCGGCGGTCCACACCATGCTGCAGGCGGCGGAGAAGGGCGTGCCCTTCATGCCGCTGCGCGGGCTGATCGGCAGCGACATCCTGGCCCACCGGCCCGACTGGAAGGTGGTGCCGAACCCCTATGAGGGGACGGGCGAGGATCCGATCGTCCTGCTGCCGGCGCTGCAACCGGACGTGGCGATCTTCCATGCCGTCATGGCGGATGCGGAGGGCAATGTCTGGCTCGGCCGGCGGCGGGAATGCGCCACCATCGCGCATGCCAGCAAGCGCGCCCTGGTGACGGTGGAGCGTGTGGTACCCGGCAATTTCCTTGAGGACGAGCGCCTCGCGGCCGGCACCATCAGCGCCACCTATGTCACCGACATCGCCATCGCCGAGCGTGGCGCGCATCCGGTCGCGCTGCTCGACGAATACGGCTTCGACGCCGCCTATGTCTCCGACTATGCCCGCATGGCGCGGACCGAGGCCGGCTTCGCCGAGTGGCTGGCGCGCGAGGTGACGGCGCCGCAAGCGGCACAGCGGGCGGTGGCCGCGGAATGAGCGACATCCGTCTCGAGGAGCGCCTGGCCGCGGTGCTGGCGCGGCTGATCCTGGACCCGGAGGCGCCGCCCGCCCGCCATATCGCGGTCGGCGCCGCCTCGCCCATCCCGGCCGCCGCCTGCTGGCTGGTGCACAAGCAGGGGCATCCGGTGCGCCTCTCGCTGCTGCACAAGCGGAGCGGCAACCCCTTCACCGAGGGCACGCGCGAGCTCTTCGACCTCACCGGCCAGGGCCGCATCGACCTGTTCTTCCTCGGCGGCGGCCAGATCGACGGCAAGGCGAACCTCAACCTGGTCGGCACCGGCGAATGGCCGGGCCGCAGCGTGCGCTTCCCGGGCAGCTTCGGCTCGGCCTTCATGTATGCGATGGCCCACCGGACCATCCTGTTCCGCGAGGAGCACTCGCCGCGGGTGCTGGTGGAGCAGGTGGACAACATCTCGGCCGCCGGCGTGAACGAGCCCGGCGTCTTCCGTCGCGGCCATGCCCAGGCGCTGGTCACCGGCCGCTGCGTCTTCCGCTTCCACCCCGACCGCGCCCGCTTCTCGCTGCAGAGCCTGCATCCGGGCGAGACGGTGGAGAGCATCCGCGAGGCGACCGGCTTCGCCTTCGACGTCCCGGAGACGGTGCCGCAGACGCCCGACCCGACGCCCGCGGAGCTGGCGCTGCTGCGCGGCCCGGTTTGCGACGAGATGCTCGAGACCTATCCGGAGTTCTGTGCCCGCGTGTTCGACAGGAAGGCTGCCGCATGACCGACGCTCTGCCCACCACCGAAGGCAAGGGCCTCGCGCGTTCCGCCGGGGCGCTGGCCGGCCTGCGGGTGATCGATCTCACCCGCGTGCTCGGCGGCCCCTATTGCACCATGGTGCTGTCCGACCACGGCGCCGATGTCATCAAGCTCGAGCCGCCGCAGGGCGACGAGGTGCGCGACTGGGGCCCGCCCTTCGATTCCGCCGGCGATGCCAGCTACTTCCTCGGCGTGAACCGCAACAAGCGCTCGGTCGGGCTCGACCTCTCCAAGCCGGAAGGCCGCGAGGTGCTGCTGCGCCTGCTCGAGGGCGCGGATGTGCTGATCGAGAATTTCAAGCCCGGCAGCATGGAGAAATGGGGCCTCGGCTACGAGCAGGTGCTGAAGGCGCGCTTCCCGCGCCTGGTGCATTGCCGCGTCTCGGGCTTCGGCGGCACCGGCCCGCTCGGCGGCTTCCCCGGCTATGACGCCGTGCTGCAGGCGATGACCGGGCTGATGTCGATCAACGGCACCGAGACCAGCGGCCCGACCCGCCTCGGCAACCCGATCGTCGACATCGCCACCGGCCTGTTCAGCGCCATCGGCATCCTGATGGCGCTGCAGGAGCGGGAGAAGAGCGGCCTCGGCCAGTATGTCGACATGACGCTGCATGATTGCGGCATGGCGCTGCTGCACCCGCATGCCGCCAATTACTTCCTGAACGGCAAGCGGCCGAAGCCGACCGGCAACCCGCACCCGAACCTCGCGCCCTACTCCAAGTTCAAGACCAAGACCTGCGAGATCTTCGTCGCCGCCGGCAATGACCCGGCCTTCCGGAGGTTCTGCGACTTCCTCGGTTTCCCGGAGGTGGCGAAGGATCCGCGTTTCGCCACCAACGGCGCCCGCGTCACCAACCGCGACGCGCTGACCGAGATCCTCGAGAAGCGCTTCGCCGAGGAGGACGGGCATGCCCTGACCCGGCGCATGCTCGCCGCCGGCCTGCCCGCCGGCCCGGTGCTGCATGTCGACGAGGCGATGGCGGCCGAGCACACGGCGCACCGCGCCATGGTGACGGAGCTCGGCGATTACCGGGGCCTCGGGACGCCGATCAAGCTCTCGCGCACCCCGGGCGGCACCCGCGCCGAGCCGCCGCGCTTCGCGGAGCACACGGATGCGGTGCTGGCGGCCCGTGGCTTCTCGGCCGAGGAGCTGAAGGCGCTGCGCGCGAGCGGCGTGCTGGTGGAGCAGCGGCGCCGCTGACCGCTGCTGCCTGGGGGCGCCCCGAGGGGGTGCCCTTGGAGGCGCCCCCGGGGTCGCCCCTGAGGCGCGCCCGGCCCGGAGGATGGGCCGGGTCCGGCGACCGCCGCCGCCGCCATGTTACCGGATGGCAAGCGGGGATTGCGTCGCGTGGCGGCGGGGTTTGCCGGCTTGCGCCCGGCGCGGCCTCCCGGTCTAATGCCCGCCATCCAGGAATGTCTCGCCGCCAGAGCCCCGTAACGGGCCCATCACGCGGCACAGGGAGGTTGCATGCAGCGTCGCAGCGGGCCGCAAACGCGGTTCCGACCCACGCCCGATCCCGCGCCTCGGCGCGACCGCCGGGGCTGAGCCGCCGCATGGCCCTGCTCGAGGTCCAGGATATCGTCATCCGCTTCGGTGGCGTCACCGCCGTCGCGGGCGTCTCCTTCGAGGTCGAGGAACGCCAGATCTGCGGGCTGATCGGCCCGAACGGCGCCGGCAAGACCACCACCTTCAATTGCATCAGCGGCATCTACCGGCCGAATTCCGGCCGCGTCCGCTTCGCCGGCCAGGACATCACCGGCGAGCCGCGGCATCGCATGACCGGCTTCGGAATCGGCCGCACCTTCCAGAACCTGGCGCTGTTCCGCAGCATGACGGTGCGGGAGAACGTGCTGGCCGGGGCGCATTCCGCGGGCCACAGCGGTTTCCTCGCCAGCGCCCTCGCCCTGCCGCAGGTGCGGCGCGAGGCGGCGGAGGCGGAGCGACGGGCGAACGAGCTGCTGGCGCTGCTCGATCTCGGCCGGGTCGCCGAGGCCCCGGTCGCCGACCTGCCCTTCGGCTGGCAGAAGCGCGTCGAGATGGCACGGGCGCTGATCAGCCGGCCCAAGCTACTGCTGCTCGACGAGCCGGCGGGCGGCCTGAACCACGGCGAGGTGGACGAGCTGGCCGAGCTGCTGCGCGAGGTGCGGCGCAACTTCAACCTCGCGATCCTGCTGGTCGAGCACCATATGAGCCTCGTCATGCGCGTCTCCGACAAGGTGGTCGCGCTCGACTTCGGCAAGAAGATCGCCGATGGCACGCCCGAACAGGTGCGCAGCGATCCGGAGGTGATCCGAGCCTATCTCGGCGGCGGGGACGACCATGCCGACGCTGCTTGAGGTCAAGGGCCTGAAGGCCGGCTACGGCCCGACGCATGTGCTGCACGGGCTCGACTTCCGGGTGGACGAGGGCGGGGTGACCGCGCTGCTCGGCGCCAACGGCGCGGGCAAGACGACGACGCTGCGCGCCATCTGCGGCATGGTCCGCACCGAGGGGGCGATCGACTTCCTCGGCCAGACGCTGCAGGGCCGGGCCACCGAGGACATCGTGCGGCGCGGCATCGCGCATGTGCCGGACGGCCGCGGCACCTTCATGGAGCTGACGGTCGAGGAGAATTTCCGCCTCGGCGCCTATACGCGGCGCGACCGCGAGATCCAGGCGGATTTCGACCGGCTCTGCGGCTGGTTCCCCCGCCTGAAGCAGCGCTGGCGGCAGCAGGCCGGCACCCTCTCGGGCGGCGAGCAGCAGATGCTCGCCATCGCCCGCGCCCTGCTGCTGCGGCCCAAGCTACTGCTGCTGGACGAACCGAGCTTCGGCCTGGCGCCGCTCATCGTGCAGGAGATCTTCGGCATCATGCGGCGCATCCGCGCCGAGGCCGGGGTCGGCATCCTGCTGGTCGAGCAGAACGCCAACCTCGCGCTCGAGCTCGCCGATCTCGCCTATCTGCTCGAGACCGGCTCCATCGTCATGTCCGGCATCGCCGCCGAGATCCGCCAGGACGAGGCGATCCGGCGGTCCTATCTCGGCTATTAGCCCCTTCGGCTGCCACGGAGTTCGGGAATGGACGGCCTCGCGCACCAGATCGTCGCCGGCATCGCCACGGGCGGCATCTACGCCTCCGTGGCGCTCGCCATCGTCATGATCTACCAGGCGACGCATCACGTGAACTTCGCCCAGGGCGAGATGGCGACGCTGTCGACCTTCATCGCCTGGAGCATGATCCAGGCCGGCATGCCCTACTGGGTGGCCTTCTTCGGCACCATCGTCGTCTCCTTCGCGATCGGGGTGGTGGTCGAGCGGATCCTGATCCGGCCGGTGGCGAATGCGCCGGTGCTGACCATGGTCGGCGTCTTCATCGGGTTGCTGCTCATCATCGGCAACGCCACGGGCTGGATCTTCGGCTACACCACCAAGGTCTTCCCCAGTCCCTTCGCCAGCGACAGGCCGCTCTTCGGCGGCCTGGTCTCCGCGCATGAGCTCGGCAGCACCCTGGTGACATTGGCCGTGCTGACGCTGGTCTGGGCCTTCTTCCGCTTCACCCGGCTCGGCCTCGCCATGCGCGCCGCCGCCTATAACCCGCGCTCGGCGCGACTCGTCGGCATCCGGGTCGGCTGGATGCTGGCGCTCGGCTGGGGCATGGCGGCGGCGATCGGCGCGGTCGCCGGCATGATGGTGGCGCCTGTCGTCTTCCTCGACCCGACCATGATGCTCGGCATCCTGCTCTATGCCTTTGCCGGCGCCCTGATGGGCGGCATCGACAACCCGGCCGGCGCGGTGCTCGGCGGCTTCTCGGTCGGCGTGCTGGAGAACCTGGCCGGAGCTTATGTGGTCGGCACCGAGCTGAAGCTGACCGTCGCGCTGGCGATCATCATCGGCGTACTGGTCGTGCGTCCGTCCGGCCTGTTCGGCCGCGTCGTCCTGAGCCGGGTGTGAGGTGAGCATGAGCGCGAGCAAGGGTCTGAACCCCGAGGCCGCCATCGGCCCCATCGCCGCCCCGGTCGCGACCCCAGCCTGGCAGCGGGGGCTCTATCTGCTGATCGGCCTCTGCCTCGCCATCGCGCCGCTGTTTCTGCTGGAGAGCTTCCACCTCTTCCAGCTCACCATGGCGGTGATCATGGCGCTGGCGGTGCTCGGGCTGAACATCGTCTGCGGCTATAACGGCCAGATCAGCCTCGGCCATGGCGCCTTCTTCGCGGTCGGCGCCTATGCCACCGCGATCCTGATGTCGCATTTCGACTGGTCCTTCTGGGCGACGCTGCCGGTCTCGGCCGTGGTCTGCGGCATCATCGGCTACGGCATCGGCTTCCCGGCGCTGCGGCTCGCCGGCCATTACCTGGCGCTGACCACCTTCTCGCTCGCCGTCGCGGTGCCGCAGATCCTCAAGCACAAGTCGATCGAGGACTGGACGGGCGGCGTGCAGGGGCTGTTCCTGGTCAAGCCGGATCCGCCGGCCGGGCTGCCGCTCTCGCCCGACCAGTGGATGTACGTGGTGACCCTTATCGTCGCCGGGGTCTGCTTCCTGCTGGCCTGGAACCTCATCCGCAGCCGCATCGGCCGGGCCCTGATCGCCACGCGCGACAACCCGACGGCGGCCGAGGCGATGGGGATGAACATCGCCTCCCTGAAGACCCGCGCCTTCGCCGTCAGCGCCATGATCACCGGCATCGCCGGCTCGCTCTCGGCAGTGGCGATCGAGTTCGTGGCGCCCGACAGCTTCAGCATCTTCGTCTCCATCACCCTCTTCGTCGGCATGGTGGTGGGCGGCGTCGCCTCCATCCTCGGCTCGCTCTTCGGCGGGCTCTTCGTGCTCTTCGTGCCGAACATCGCGGAAGCGATCAGCAAGGCGGCGCCGGGCGTGATCTACGGCGTCATCCTCATCCTCTTCCTCTTCCTGCTGCCCGGCGGCTTCGCCGGCCTGATCCGGAGCATCGGGCACCGGCTGCGCAGCCGCAGCTAACCAAGGGACTGACCACCCGCATGACCACCTCGCGCCGCATCCTCCTCGCCGGCTCCGCCGCGCTTCTTGCCGCACCGCGCCTGGTGCGGGCCGAGGAGAGCCCCGGCGTCACCGCGACGGAGCTGCGCATCGGCACCACCTACGCCCTATCCGGCCCCGCCTCGGCCTATTCGCTCATCCCGAAATGCGTGACCGCCATGGTCAAGCGGCTGAACGAGGAGGGCGGTATCGCCGGGCGGAAGATCAACTTCCTCGTCTATGACGACGCCTACAGCCCGCCCCGGACGCTGGAGCAGACGCGGCGGCTGGTGGAGCAGGACAAGGTCGCCTTCCTCTTCAACAACCTCGGCACGCCGACCAACAGCGCCATCCACCGCTACGTCAACCAGCGCAAGGTGCCGCACCTGTTCCTGGCGACGGGCGCCGACAAATGGGCCGAGCCGAAGCAGTATCCCTGGACCATCGGCTGGCAGCCCAGCTACCGGACCGAGGCGCAGATCTACGCCAAGCACATCCTGGAGCAGAAGCCCGAGGCGAAGATCGGCCTGCTCTATCAGAACGACGATTTCGGCAAGGACTACGTCAATGGCGTGAAGGACGTGCTCGGCCCGCGCTTCGATGCGATGGTCAAGACCGCCTCGCACGAAGCCACCGACGCGACCGTGGACAGCCAGCTCGTCTCCCTCCAGGCGGCGGGTTGCGACGCGCTGGTCTGCGGCATCATCCCGCGCTTCGCCTCGCAGGCCATCCGCCGGGTCTTCGACCTGAACTGGAAGCCGATGATGTTCATGAGCAACGTCTCGGTCTCCGGCTCGGTGGTCATCGAGCCGGCGGGGAAGGAGAAGGCGATCGGCCTGATCACCTCCGACTACCGCAAGGACCAGAGCGATCCCTCCTGGGCGGATGATCCGGGCATGAAGGAATGGCGCGACTTCATGGCGCGCTACATCCCGGATGGCGAGCTCGGCGACAACAACTACACCTATGCCTATGGCGTCGGCCTGACCCTGTTCCAGGTGCTGCGCCAGTGCGGCAACGACTTCTCGCGCGGGAACGTCATGAAGCAGGCGACAAGCCTGCAGCCGATGGCGCTGCCGACCCTGCTGCCCGGCATCATGGTCAGCACCAGCCCCGACAATTACCGCCCGATCCGCCACATGCAGCTGCAGCGCTGGGACGGCCGCGGCTGGGTCCGCTTCGGCAAGGTGATCGAGGGCGCGGAGGTCTAGCCCCAGGCCAGCCGGCCGCGCCCCAGGGAGAGAACGGGATGCTTCTTCGCAGGCGAGAGATCCTCATCGCGGCCCTGGCGGCGCCGGCTGTGGCGCGGGCGGCCGATCTGCCCGGCGTCACCGCCACCGAGCTGCGCATCGGCAACACCATGCCCTATAGCGGCCCGAACAGCGCCTATGGCGTGATCGGCCGCACCGAGCAGGCCTTCATCCGCATGCTCAACGAGCAGGGCGGCGTCGCCGGGCGGAAGATCAACTTCATCACCTATGACGACGGCTTCAGCCCGCCGAAGACGGTGGAGCAGACCCGGCGGCTGATCGAGCAGGACAAGGTCGCCTTCCTCTTCAACCCGCTCGGCACCCCGACCAACAATGCGATCCTGCGCTACTGCAACCAGCGCAAGATGCCGCATCTCTTCCTCGCCACGGGCGCCGACAAATGGGGCAACTGGAAGGAGACGCCCTGGACCATGGGCTGGCAGCCCAGCTACCGGACCGAGGCGCAGATCTACGCCAAGCACCTGCTGTCGCAGCGGAAGGAGTTCCGCCTGGCCATCGTCTTCCAGAACGACGATTTCGGGAAGGACTACATCTCCGGCATGCGCGACGTCATCGGCACCGAGCGCTTCGACTCCAGCGTGAAGACCGCCTCCTTCGAGATCACCGATCCGACCCCCGACAGCCAGATCCTCTCGCTGCAGGAAAGCGGCGCCGATGTGCTGATGATCGCCCTCGGCCCCAAGGCAGCGGCGCAGGCGATCCGCAAGGTGCACGACATCGGCTGGAAGGCCGAGCGCTACCTGACCAATGTCTCGCTCTCGGTCGGCGCGGTGATGCAGCCGGCGGGCATCGAGAAGGGCGTCGGCATCATCACCTCGGGCTATCTGAAGGAGCAGGGCGACGCCGCCTGGCGCGACGATCCCGGCATGAACGAGTACCGCGCCTTCATGAAGCAGTGGATGCCGGATGGCGACCTGCACGACGCCAACACGGTCTATGGCTACGCGCTCGGCCGCACGCTGCAGCAGCTCCTCGCCCAGTGCGACGGCGATTTCTCCCGCGAGAATGTCATGCGCCAGGCGGCCAGCCTGCATGAGGTGGCGATCCCCGTCCTGCTGCCCGGCGTCGTGCTGGACACCGGGCCGCAGGATTACCGTCCGATCCAGAAGATGCAGCTGCAGCGTTGGGACGGCAAATCCTGGGTCCGCTTCGGCGGGCTGATCGAGGGTGCCCAGGTCTGACCGGACCGGGTCTGACAGAAGGAGTGGGAACGACCATGCTGACGCGCCGCCATATCCTCGCCGCCGGCATCGCCGGCCTTGCCACGCCACGCCTCGCCCGGGCGCAGGAATTGCCGGGCGTCACCGCGACCGAGCTGCGCATCGGCAACACCATGCCCTATAGCGGCCCTGCCTCAGCCTATGGCGTGATCGGCCGCTCGCATCAGCATTTCTTCAGGATGATCAACGACCAGGGCGGCGTCGCCGGGCGGAAGATCAACTTCATCACCTATGACGACAATTACAGCCCGCCAAAGACGGTCGAGCAGGTCCGGAGGCTGGTGGAGCAGGACAAGGTCGCCTTCCTCTTCAACCCGCTCGGCACGGCAACCAACAGCGCCATCCAACGCTACGTCAATCAGCGCAAGGTGCCGCACATCTTCCTTTCGACCGGCGCCGACAAATGGGCCGAGCCGAAGCAGTACCCCTGGACCATCGGCTGGCAGCCCAGCTACCGGACCGAGGCGCAGATCTACGCCAAGCACATCCTGGCGCAGAAGCCGGGCGCCAAGATCGGGCTGCTCTATCAGAATGACGATTTCGGCAAGGACTACCTCATCGGCCTGAAGGACATCTTCGGCGCCAATTTCGACAGCATGGTCAAGCAGGTGAGCTACGAGGTCACCGACCCCACCATCGACAGCCAGGTGGTCTCGCTGCAGAGCGCCGGCGTCGAGGTGCTGGTGACGGCGGCGACGCCGAAATTCGCCGCCCAGACCATCAAGAAGGTCTTCGATCTCGGCTGGAAGCCGGTCCACTACCTGACCAACGTCTCGATCTCGGTCGGCGCGGTGATGGAGCCGGCCGGGATGGAGCGCGGCATCGGCATCATCACCTCAGCCTACCTCAAGGACGAGACCGATCCCGCCTGGGCGCAGGATGCCGGCATGAAGGAGTGGCGCGGCTTCATGGCGAAATACATCCCAGACGGCGACCTGAAGGATGCCGGCTACACCTTTGGCTACAGCGTGGCGCAGACCGTCATGCAGGTGCTGAAGCAGTGCGAGGGGGATTTCAGCCGCGAGAACATCATGCGGCAGGCGACCAGCCTAAAGAGCTTCGCCCCTGCCACCGTCCTGCCCGGCATCACGGTGAACACCACCGCCACCAACTATCACCCGATCAAGCAGCTCCAGCTCGCCCGCTGGACCGGCAAGACCTGGGAACGCTTCGGCGGCCTTATCGAAGGCGCGGATGTCTGATGCAGGCGGCGCGGGGCCTCCGCCCCGCGCCCCGTCCTTCAGCGCGCCGTGTAGCCGCCATCCACCTGCCAGCAGGCGCCGGTGACGAAGCCGGCGCGGTCGGAGCACATCCAGACCACCGCCTCGGCGATCTCCTGCGGTGTGCCCATGCGCGCCATCGGCACCCGTGCCATCAGCTGCTCGCCGCGCCGGCGCATGGTTTCCTCGGTCATCGGCGTCTCGATATAGCCGGGGCAGACGGCATTGACCCGGATGTTCTCCGGTGCATGGTCCACCGCCGCGGCCTTGGTCAGCCCGACGACCGCGTGCTTGCTCGCCACATAGGCCGCCGAGCCACCGGAGCCGATGAGGCCGAGGATGGAGGCTGTGTTGACGATGGCGCCGCCGCCCTGCTGGCGCATCTGCGCCACCTCATGCCGCAGGCAGCGCCAGACGCCGTGCAGGTTGACATCGATCAGGTCGAGCCAGGAGGCCTCCTCCAGATCGGCGGCGAGGACGCCAGCCGAGTTGAGCTGGTAGGGCGCGACCCCGGCATTGTTGAAGGCGCAGTCGAGGCTGCCGAAGGCCTCCACCGCCGCGGCGACCATCGCCGCCACCTGCGCGTCCTCCGTGACATCGCAGGCGATGGCGACGGCTTGGCCGCCGGCCTCCTCGATCGCCGCGACGGTGCCCTTCGCCGCCTCCAGGTTGCGGTCCGCCGCCGCCACCCAGGCGCCCTCGCGGGCGAAGGCGAGCGCCGCGGCGCGGCCGATGCCGGAGGCGGCGCCGGTCACCAGCGCCGACTTGCCCTCGAGCAACCCCGCCATCGCCTCAGCCCCCCGCCCAGTGATGCGCCAGCGCCAGCGCCGCCTGGCGCAGCGCCAGATCGGCCGCCGGGATGAACTTGCCCATGGTAAGGAAGGCGTGGATCTGGTCGGCCATGTGGACATGCGTCACCCGCACGCCATCCGCTTCCAGCCGCTTCGCGTATTCCATGCCCTCATCCACCAGCGGGTCGTAGCCGGCGGTCATGACATAGGCGGTGGCGACGCCTTTCAGGCTTGGCACGCGCAGCGGGCTCGCCTGCCACTCCACCCGCCGCGCCGGGTCCGGGGTGTAGTAATTGATGAACCAGCGCATGGTCTTGTCGGTGAGGATCAGCCCCTCGGTGAAGCGCTGATAGGCCGGGCGCTCGCCGGCCATGTCGGTCGCGGGATAGAGCAGCATCTGGAAGCCGATCTTCGGCGCGCTGCCGTCGCGCGCCATGATGGCGAGCACCGCGGCGAGGTTGCCGCCGGCGCTGTCCCCGCCGACCGCGATGCGCGACGGATCGACGCGCAGCGTCCCGGCATTCTCCGCGACGAAGCGCAGCGCCGCGGCACAATCCTCGACCGCCGCCGGATACACATGATCCGGCGCCATGCGGTAATCCACCGCGATGACGCAGCAGCGCGCCGCATTGGCCAGCAGCCGGCAGGGCTGGTCGTGGCTGTCGAGATCGCCGATCACCCAGCCGCCGCCATGCAGGTAAAGCAGGCAGGGCAGCGCCTCGCCGGCGAGGGTGCCGGCGCCGCGATAGCGCCGCAGCCGGATCTCGCCGAGCGGGCCGGGGCAGGTGAGATCCTCGAGCTCGGCGACCTCCTCCGGCTCGGGCGCCAGGACGGCGCGCGACTTGGCCGTCGCCTCGCGCGCCTCGGCCGGCGTCAGGTCCTGGATCGGCGGCCGGCCGAGTTCCTTGATGAGGTTGAGAACGGTGACGGCACCGGGATCAAGCGGCATCGGGTCATCCCACCCAGGAGAGTATGGCGTCCGCCACCTTATCCGGTCTGTCGAGTTCCGCGAGATGCCCCGCGCCCTCGATCAGCACCGTCTCGTTCGGGCCGCCGAGCCGCGCGGCGATGCGCGCGGCATAGCTTTGCGGCATCACCCGGTCCTCGCTGCCCCAGAGCAGCAGGGTCGGCGCCTTCACCAGGGGTAGGCGCTTCTCCAGCCGGGTATTGCCGAGCGGCCAGAAGATGCGCGCCGCCGCTTCGTTGGCGCGGGTCTGCTCGATCGGCCATTCGATGCTGTTGGCACCCTCCGGCATCGCCTTCAGCGCCTTCCATACGTCCGGATCGGCGCACATCAGGCCGGGCACCGCATCGGCGCGCTGCGCCCAGGGATCGGTCGGCGGGTCGCTCTCCTCGAACAGGCCGAAGGGTGCGATGAGGGCGAGGTGGCGCACGCTCTCCGGCCAGAGCGCCGCCATCTCGGCGGCCATGGAGGCGCCGACCGAGCTGCCGGCGAGATCGGCGCCGTGCAGCCCGGCCGCCTGGATCACCTGCCGCACCGCCAGGACCCAGTCGAGATGCGTGTCGAGCACGGTATGGCCGCGGTCGCCGCCCGGGAAGCCGGGCAGCGATGGCACGATCACCGTCCGCCGCTCGGCGAGCCGGTCGAGGAAGGGCACCCAGCGCGGCAGCCCGCCGAAGCCGGCGAGGAAGCCGAGCGGCGCGCCGCTTCCCTTGCGCCAGATGCGGGTGGGGAAGCCGTTTATGTCGACGGTCGAGACCTCGGGTCCGCTCATGCCTCCGGCCCTCTCACTCGGCCGCCAGCTTCGGCGAGAAGGCGGGCAGCGCCGCCTGTTCCGCCGCCGCCATCGGCTGCGGCCACCAGCGATCCTCCCATTCGGCGAAGCGCGTGCGCAGCCGCGGCATCACCGTCTCGGCGAAGATGCGCGTGTTGTACTGGGTCAGCTCCTTGCCCATGTTGCCGAACTGCATGAGCAGCATGAGATGGCCGACATGCAGGTCGTCGGCGAGGGCGTTGAGCTGCTCCAGTACCTCGTCGGGGCTGCCGATGACGACATAGCCGCGATCGACGAAGTCCTGCGTCGTCATGCCGCGATTGGTCTTGTCGCCCTGGATCAGGGTTTGCGCATTGGCCGCCTTGCGCACCTGGCTCTCGAGCCCGGCGCGCTGCGTCGCCTCCGTGCTGTAGCCGGCGGGCGCGGCGAAGCGCGGGTCGATGTGCAGGCAGCGGTTGAAGAAATACTCCGCCGGCTCGGTGTAGAGGTCGAGCGCCTGCTGCCGGGATTCCGCCACCGCCACCACCTGGGCGAAGCCGGCGCGATAGGGGTTCCGGTCCTTGCCGAGGCGCGCCATCTCGGCCCAGAAGCCGTCCATGGTCGCCTTGCCCGCCTTGTATCCGTAGTAGCTGAGGTAGCAGTAGACGTAGTCCATCTGGGCGCACCACTGCCAGGTCTCGACGCTGCCGCCGCCGGGGATCCAGATCGGCGGATGCGGCTGCTGCACCGGGCGGGGCCAGATGTTGACGTAGCGCTGCTGGTTGTAGCGGCCGTTGAAGGCGAAGGTGTCCTTCTCCGTCCAGGCGCGCAGCACCAGGTCATGCGCCTCCAGATACCGCTCGCGTAGCATGGACGGGTTCTGGCCATAGGCGAAGCAGGTGTCCATCGGCGTGCCCACCGGGAAGCCGGCGATCAACCGGCCGCCCGAGATCACGTCGAGCATGGCGAACTCCTCGGCCACCCGGGTCGGCGGGTTGTAGAGGGCGAGGCTGTTGCCCATGACGCAGATCGGCACCTGCGTGGTGCGCCGGGCCAGGGCGCTGGCGATGAGGTTCGGGCTCGGCATCAGCCCGTAGCCGTTCGAGTGGTGCTCGTTGACGCAGATGGCGTCGAAGCCGCAATCGGCGGCGTATTCGAGCTCGTCCATGAAGTCGTTGTACATGTGGTGGGCGCGCTTCGGATCGAACAGCGTGCTGTGGATGTCCACCCAGACCGAGGGATGCTTCTGCCGGAAGTCCTCCGGCAGCTCGGTATAGGGCATCAGATGGAACCACATGAGCTTCATGGACGGCCTCCGGTCATGGGCGCTGCTCGCCCTTGCGGGGGCGCGCCTTCTGCGGAAAGCCTAGCCTGCTACCGGATCGCAGGGGAAGGGTCCGCATGGCGCGCAACCAGCGGCGCATCCGGCGCGTCTGGCGAGATCGGCGGCAGGAGGGAAGACCCCGTGAGAGTCAGGCATCGCGGCGCAGGTATCGCGCTCCTCCTCGCAGCCCTGCCTTGCCTCTTCGGCGCCGCCGCCCGGGCCGAGACGCCGCCGCAGCGCTGCGCCCGCGCCGGCACCGATGATGCGACGCGCACCATCCCGGCCTCGCTGGTGCCGGCGGCGCAGCGCCTCTTCGACATCACCGCGCCGGCCGAGGCGGTGCAGCGGCTGACGCTCTATCGCTGCATGGATGGCAAGGTGCTGCTCTGCACCCTCGGCGCCAACCTGCCCTGCGGCAAGGCCAATCGCGCCCGCAGCCTACCGGGCGCCAGCCAGTTCTGCCGGCAGAATCCCGGCGCCGATGTCATCCCGGCCTTCGCCACCGGCCATGACACCCTCTATCGCTGGCGCTGCCAGGGCGGCGAGGCGGTGCCCGGCGAGCCGGTGGAGGCGTTGGATGCGCGCGGCTTCATCGCGCGCTACTGGACGCCGCTCGATTGAGGCGGCCGGCCGGGCCGCTCAGCCGCCCGCCTGCTCCTCCTGGCTGCTGACCACCACCGGCTCCAGCATCGCCTCGGCCTCGCGCTTCAGTCGACGATAACTGCGGGCCGAGAAGAACAGCATGGCCACGTAGAGCAGCCCGGCCGCCGTCAGCGCCGCCCAGGGCTCGGTCAGCAGCACCGCCACATAGGCGCCGACGCCGAGCAGCAGCGGCAGCACGTAATCCGCGCGGATCTTGAAATTCTTGAAGCTCCAGGCCGGCAGGGTGGAGACCATCAGCCCGCCGACCACCACCAGCAGCACGCCCGAGAGCAGCGGGTGCCGCGTCACCGCAGCAAGCCCCGGTAGGTCCCAGCCGCTGAAGGTCAGCGTGGCGAAAAGCGGGAAGAGCGCCAGCCCCGCCCCGGCCGGCGCCGGCACGCCGGTGAAAAAATTCTGCGCATAGGTTGGCTTCGGCGCCGGCTCGGCCAGCGGCGTGGCCGGCGGATCGACCAGGGCGGCGTTGAAGCGCGCCAGCCGCAGCGCCGAGCAGACGGCAAACAGCAGGCAGGGCGCGAAGCCGATGCCGCGCGCCTCGTGCAGCGTCCACATGTAGAGGACCAGAGCCGGCGCCACGCCGAAGCAGAGGAAGTCGGACAGGCTGTCGAACTCCGCCCCGAAGCGGCTGGTGCCCTTCAGCATCCGCGCCAGCCGCCCGTCCAGCCCGTCGATCGCGCCGGCGACGACGATCAGCGCCGCCGCCTTCTCCCATTGCGCATCCAGCGCCACGCGGATGGCCGAGAGCCCGGCGCAGAGGCCGAGCATGGTGAGGATGTTCGGTACCAGCCGGTTGAAGGACGGGCCCTTGTAGCGCGGCCGCGTCCGCGGCCGAAGGCGTCGCAGCCGTCCCCGCAGCCCCGGCGCCCGGCCCGCGGCGGGCCGGCCGCTGCCGCTCATGACGCCGGCCGCTCCGGCGCCAGGTCCGCGATCACCGTCTCGCCGCCGATCATGGTCTGCCCCTCCGCCACCAGGGGACGAACGCCCTCGGGCAGGTAGAGATCGGTGCGGCTGCCGAAGCGGATGATGCCGAAACGGTCGCCGGCCTGCACCGTATCGCCCTCGCGCAGGTCGCAAAGGATGCGCCGCGCGATCAGCCCGGCGATCTGCACCACCGCCATGTCGCGGCCATCGGGCAGCCGCAGGGCGATGGCGTTGCGCTCGTTGTCCACACTCGCCTTGTCGAGCGAGGCGTTGATGTACGTGCCGTGGCGATAGGCGATGCGCGTCACCACCCCCTCGGCCGGCACCCGGTTCACGTGCACGTCCATGACCGAGAGGAAGATCGCCACCCGCCAGCGCGCCGCCGGGCCGAGGCCGAGCTCCTCCGGCGGCACCGCCGGCTGGACGCTGACGACATGCCCATCCGCCGGGGCCAGGACCAACCGTTCCCGCTCCGGCGGCACCCGGTGCGGGTCGCGGAAGAAATACAGGCAGAACAGGGTGAAAAGGAGGCCAAGCCAGAACAGCCAGCCGCCCAGCAGCCAGCCGCCGAGCACCGCGACCGCGAGGCCGCCATAGATAAAGGGCCGGCCTGCCGGATGCGGCGGGGCCAGCACCAGCCGCAAACTGCGTCCGATCGCCATGATGGCGGTTTATGGTGTCTTCATCCCGGCGCGGCAAGCTGCCGCCGCCATGGAGCTTCTGACCCTCGGTCCCTTTGCCGTCACGCGCGACGGCGCCCTGCGGCCCCGCGAGGCAGGCCCACCGCCGGCCTTCCGCTTCCGCTGGCGCGGCCGGCCTTGCGAGGCGGCGGTGGAGGCGGATGGGCTGCGGCTGGTCGCCATCGCGGGCCGCATTCCCTCGACCGCCGAGCGCGGCGCCGACCGCGGCACGGCCTTCCGAACCATCGCCGCGCTGCCCGGCCTGCTGCCGCCGGGCTGGCGGCTGCGGCTGCTGCCCGATCACCGCATCCAGGTCGAGCTGGAAACGGTGGTGGCCTCGACCGCGACCAGCATGATCGCCGCCATGGTGCATTTCGTGCTGGCGCTCGATCCCTGCCTCGACCGGCTGGACTCCAACGCCCCGCCCGGCGCTCAGGGCAGGCTGAACACCTGACCGGGATAGATGCGGTTGGGGTCGCGGATCTGGTCCCGGTTCGCGGCATAGATCACCGTGTACCGGGTCCCCTGCCCATAGGTCCGGCGGGCGATCCGCCACAGATTGGCGCCCGGCTGCACCACCAGCCGGCCATCCGCGGGTGCCCCCTCCGCCAGCCGGTCGCGCTGGAAGGGTAGCTCGATCCGCGCCACCACCGCGCCGGCCTGCGCCAGCTGGTCGACCCGCAGCATGTGGCGGCCATAGGCGGGCTGCGCCGCCGGGCTGAGCGCCCAGCGCCCGGCCAGGTCGGCCTCGGCATCGCCGGCATGGACGGTCCCGACATAGACCCGCAGCCGGGCGCCGGGCGGCGCGCTGCCGGAGAAGCGCATCGCCCCGGCCTCGTCGTAATCAACCAGGTCGAGGCCGAGCCGCTGCCGTCCGGGCGCCGCCTCGGCCGGCAGTTGCAGCGGGCGCGGCGCGACGCCCGAGGCGGCCGCCGGCGGCAGCAGCATGGCCATGGCGCCGGTGGCATCCGGCACCGCCTCGGGCGGCCGGAGGCTGGCCGGCCGCGAGGCCGGGGCAGCCAGTTGCGGCTCCGGCACCATCAGCAACAGGGTGTCGCCCGAGCGCACCGGATCGCCGCCCGGGCTGCGGGCGACCAGGGAAAGCTCCCGCGGCCCCGGCGGCAGCGGATCGCCCGGCAGGATGACCCATTCGCCACGAGCATCGGCGCGGGTCCGGCCGAGCTCGCGCTCGCCATCCAGCAGCCGCACCTCGGCCCCGGGCGGCGCGCTGCCGGCGGTGACCAGCATGCCGCGGGCGCCCAGGCGCGCCACATGGAAGCGCGGCGCGACGGTGGCGGCCGGAACAGGCACTGCCTCAACCCTGAGGGGAAGAGATGCCACTGCCGTCGCGGCATCGGCCCGAAATGTCACAGGCATGGGGCGCGGCTTCGGACCTTCGGTCGTCTGGAAGCCCGGCAAGACGTTCGTCGTCAGCAGCCAGGCCAGGCCGGCCGTCGCAGTCACGGCCAAGCCGGCGAGGCCGACCCGCCCAAGCCTCATCGCCCCCGTCATCGCTCCTTCATCGCCGGCGATCACATCGCGCAGCCGGGATGCGCCGGTCCATCCCGGGACCCTCTCGCCGATGCGGCCGGCGCAGACAAGCGAGCCGATCCGGTCAGGCGGCCAGGATCCGGCCCGCGCACGGCGCCGCACGGCAGCATCCCATGGTACCGCAACCGTCGCGGCCGCCAAGTGAAGAGCTGCACCGGCGCCCCCTGCATGACCAGTGCCGGCGCCGCTATGCTGCATCGCCGGAGAAGCGGGAGCAGACGCGATGGACGATCAGGCGCTGGTCCAGGTGAAGGTCTGGGACGGCTGGGTCCGCCTGGTGCACTGGGGGATCGTGCTGCTCCTCGGCCTCTCCTGGCTGAGCGCCGAGAAGGGCTGGATCGATCTCCACATCCTCTCGGGCTGCACCGTGCTGACCCTGGTGCTGTTCCGCATCGCCTGGGGCTTCCTCGGCTCGGAGACGGCGCGCTTCCGGTATTTCCTGCGCTCGCCGCTGACGGCGCTCCGGCATCTCGCGCATTTCCCCCGGCCGGAGCCGGATCACAGGGTCGGCCACACTGCCGCGGGCGGTTGGATGGTGCTGGTGCTGCTGGCCCTGCTGCTGGTGCAGCCGCTGACCGGCCTGTTCTCGGCCGAGGAGCCGGAATTCAGCTATGGCGCCCGCGGCCCGCTCGCCGACCTGGTCTCAGCCGAGACCTGCGAATGGCTGACCGGGCTGCATGCGGCGAATTTCAACCTGATCCTGCTCGCGGCCGGGCTGCACATCCTGGCCGTGCTCGC
This sequence comes from Roseicella sp. DB1501, assembly GCF_013112485.1. Taxonomy (GTDB): domain Bacteria; phylum Pseudomonadota; class Alphaproteobacteria; order Acetobacterales; family Acetobacteraceae; genus Paracraurococcus. The sequence continues at coordinate 216,017 of NZ_JABFHG010000004.1, read as the reverse complement.
CTATCGGCTGGTCAAGCGGCACGACCTGGTGCGGCCGATGCTGCGGGGCTGGAAATGGCTGCCCGCGGGCATGGCCTCGCCGCGCTTCGGCTCGCCCTGGCTGGCCACGGCGCTGCTCGCCCTGGCCGCCCTCGCCGTCTATGGCGTGACGCGGCTGGGCTGAGCGGGCGTCCCCGCCAACAGCCTCGGACGCCGGACGCGAACCTCCGGTCCGCTGGTGTCAACGGGCGCGGAAGGGCCGGTGGCAGGTACCGCAATATTGCGGGCCGAGCGCCTTGTACATCGTCGCAAAGCCCACCTTGTCGTCCTCGGCCGCCGCCTGCTTCATCTTCGCCAGCTGGCCGAGCAGCGCCTGATCGGTCGCCTCGAACTTGCCGAAATCCTGCCAGATGGCCGGCAGCGCCTTGGTGTCGCCGGTATCCGATCCGGGCGGGAAAAGCGCCGGCAGGCCGCGGAACCAGGTGATCATGTCGTCGATCCGCGGCTCGAGCGATTTCACCTCGCCGCCTGTCTCGACCACCGGCTTCATCGCCTCCATGTGCTGGCCCATGCGCTTCAGCCCGGCCCGGCGCTGGGCGATCACCTCGGCCGTGCCTGCAGCGCTCCCTTGGGCAAGCGCCGCCCCGGCGAGGGCCAGCAGGCCCAGCGCGACCAGCATCGTCGTCCTGCGAATCATCCTGACCCCCGTTCGATGCCACCATGTTCGGGGATTCACCTGCCCTGGCAAGCGAAGCTTTCGCCATGTTCGGGCCAGGAGGTGGACCAGGCGCGGGAAGGCAGCCGCTCATAGTCTGGTGCGATTTTCGCCCCTAACGCCTGCGGGCCAACAGGATCCATGCCAGGATGCCCCTTCCCTCGGAGAGCCTCATGCCCCAGCACATCCGTTCCGTCGCCGTCTTCTGCGGCACCCGCGCCGGCACCGATCCCTCGCATCTGGAGGCGGCGCGGCAGCTCGGCGCCGGCCTCGCCGCCCGGAACATGACCCTGGTCTATGGCGGCGGCGGCGTGGGGCTGATGGGCGCGGTGGCGCAGGGTACGCTGCGGGCGGGCGGCCAGGTGCATGGCGTGATCCCGGAATTCCTCACCCGCGTCGAGCGGCCCTGCGCCAACCTGACGCAGTTCGAGGTGACCAGCAGCATGCACACCCGCAAGACGCGGATGTTCGAGCTGGCGGATGCCTTCATCACCCTCTCGGGCGGGCTCGGCACGCTGGACGAGACGGTTGAGATCATCACCTGGCGGCAGCTCGGCCTGCACGACAAGCCGGTGATCATCCTCGACATCAACGGCTGGGCGCAGCCCTTCCTGGCGCTGGTCGAAAGCCTCATTGACCAGGGCTTCGTCGATGCGAGCAACCGCCGCCTCTACGCGGTGGCGCCCGACGTACCGGCGGCGCTCGGCCTGTTGCAGGCGGCGCCGCTGCCGGAAACGGCGGCGCCGGCGGAAAGGCTCTGACCCCCCATTGCCCCGCATCGCCGCCGGGTCTATATCGCCGCTCCCGCAGGGCCGATGCGCCGCGCGGCGCCCGACCGACGGAGCGTAGCTCAGCCTGGTAGAGCACTGTGTTCGGGACGCAGGGGCCGGAGGTTCGAATCCTCTCGCTCCGACCAAGTCGGGTATACCGGAAGCCCCGCCAGCCCTGCTGGCGGGGCTTTTCGCGTCCGGGGGCGGGACGGGCCGGCAAGGTGCCGTGGCAGCCTGAAGCGGCCGGCGAAACTGTCGCTGCCTGTTGTCCTGCCGCGGCTTCGCCGCGGCGGGCTGTGACGGATTTCGGGCAGAAGGGGACTCCATGGGGTCCCCGCAAAGCCGCGCAGCGGTTTTGCGGGGAGCTTAGCGCTGGCCCGCCGCCCAGAACATCAGCCAGCGCGCCGGCAGCGCCCAGACCGTGCCGGCGATGACGAAATAGAGCGCCTGCAGCACCCAATGCGTCCCGGCGAGCTGGTCGGCCAGAGTGACCGCCAGCCCGACATAGAGCACGAAGCCCAGCAGGCCGAGGGGGACGGCGATGGCGATGCGCGACATGCCGCGCCAATGCCCCGCGCGCATCAGGCTGGCAAGCGGCGGCCGCCCCGCCGGTTGCCGAGGCCCGCCGCGGATGCTTTTAGTCTCCGCTGCCCGCAGCGCCGCCCGCCGGTCCGGGCACCGCCGCCACAACGCCGCAGGACCGGCCATGACCGACACCCAGGACGAACTCGACCTCCGCGACCATATCCGCGGCATCCCGGACTTCCCGAAGCCCGGCATCCTCTTCTACGACATCTCCACCCTGCTGCGGCACGGCCCGGCCTGGCGCGCCGCCATGGCCCGGCTCGCGCGGCTGATCCGCCCGCACAAGCCGGACCTGCTCGCCGGCATCGAGAGCCGCGGCTTCCTCGTCGCCGCACCCCTCGCCCTCGAGCTCGGCCTCGGCTTCGTCATGCTGCGCAAGCCGCGCAAGCTGCCGGGCGCGACCGTCGGGCTGGACTACGCCCTCGAATACGGCACCGACCGGATCGAGATGCAGGCGGATGCGGTGCAGCCTGGCCAGCGCGTGGTGCTGCTCGACGACCTGCTCGCCACTGGCGGCACGATGGCCGCCGGGATCGGCCTGCTGCGCCAGGCCGGTGCCGAGGTGCCGGCCGTCGCGGCGCTGATCGAGCTCACCTTCCTCAAGGGCCGGCAGAAGCTGGACGTGCCCTGCGAGACCCTGCTGCAATACGACGACTGACAGGCTTGGCCGCCGCCATCGCAGCCGGACGCAACGCCATGCCGGGGAAGGAGACCGCGATGCCTGCTCGTCCAGACCCGTCCCGGCGCGACTGGATGCGGTCGGGTCTCGGCCTGCTCGCGGCCGGCGCCTTCGGCGGCCCGGCGGCGGCGATGCTGCCGGCGGCGGCGACGCTGCTGGTCCCGGGGCCGGCGGGCGGCCCGCTGGCGCGCATCGCGCATCCGCTTGGCGAAGCCCTGGCGCGCGGCGCCTCCACTGCGGTGCGGCTGAACGAGATGGTGCTCGGCGGGCCGGACGGCGTCACCGCCGCCAACCGCTTCGCCACGGAGGGCGCGCCGGATGGCCGCACGCTGCTGCTGCTGCCGGGCGCTGCGGCCCTCGCCCGCTTGGTGGGCGACCCGCGGGCGCGCTACGACGCCGCCGGCAGCCTGCCGGTCTGCGCGGTGCAGGGCACGGCCGTGGTCGTCGGCCGCACCGGCTTCGCCGGGGCCGGGGCCTCGCCGCGCCTCGGCTTCGCCGCGCCCGACATGGCCGGGGCGGCAGCGCTGCTCGGGCTCGACCTGCTCGGCCTGCATGCAAGCCCGGTGATCGGCCTGGCCGGCCTGGCGCCCGAGGCCGCGCTCGCCCAGGGGCTGGCCGAGGCGGTGCTGCTGACCGGCCCTGACCTTCCCGCCCGCCTCGCCGCCGCCGGCGCCCAGCCCTGGTTCACCCTCGAGCCCGCCGGGGCGCGCGACCCGCTGCTGCCCGCCGTGCCCTCGGTCCATGACTATGCGCTGGACGGTCCGCTGGCGCTGCGCGCGGCGCTGACCGCCGCCGCTGCCTGCGCCCGGCTGCAGGCGGCGCTGGTGCTGCCCGCCCTCACCCCCGCCAATCTCGTCGCCGCCTGGCGCAGCGCCGCGCAGCGCTGGGTGGAGGACGAGACACGGCAGGGCTTGGCGCCGGGGCTGCGGCCCCTGGCCGGCGCCGATGCCGCGCCGCTGGTCGCCGCCCTCAGCCCGCCGCCGGGCGCGACGCTGGCCTACCGCGAATGGTTGATGAAGCGGCTGAACTGGCGGCCGGATTGAGCGCGGTCCCGGCGCGCCGGCAGGCAGGCGGCGATCAAGGGGCCGCGTGCCGGGCGGCGAGCGCGGCGAGTTCCTGCAGCGCCGCCGCGGCCTCGGCACGGACCCGCGGCACCATCTGCTGCGGCGGCACGCCGGCACGGGGATCGAGGGCGATGCGCGCGGCCCGCTCCAGCGCCACCGCGCCGACCGCCGCGGCGGCGCCCGCCAGGTTGTGCGCGGCGCGGCGGTAGGCCTCGGCATCGCCGGCCCCCGCCGCCTGATCGAGCTCGCCCGCGAGGCGGCTCAGATCCTCCTCGAAGGTCTCCAGGATGCGCCGGAAATCCTCGGCCGGCAGGTCACGGGCCAGTTGCTCGGCGATGCTGGGATCGAGTGCGGTCACGCCCGCATGGGTGGCATCCCGCATCGCACCGGTCAATCGCGACGTATCACCCGTCGTTCAGCGCTGCGCCCAGGGGGTGCGCTGCCACAGGGTGCGGTACTCCCCCTCCTGCGCCCGGAGCCGCTTGAACCAGGCCTCGCCCGGCTCCCAGGCCGGTTCGGTGAAGCGGTCCTCGAGCTGCTTCACGAATTCCGGGTCGCGCGCGATATCCGCCGTCGCCTCGCGCAGCCGGGCCAGAATTGCGGACGGCGTGCCGGCGGGCGCGACCACGCCGCGCTCGGAGGCCATCTCCACCGGGATGCCAAGCTCCTTCAGCGTCGGCACGTCGCGGCGGAAGCGGCTGCGCTCGGCGCCGGCCTGCGACAGGATGCGGAGGTTGTCCGGCACCTGCAGCACGGCGCCGATATTGAGCCCCATGCTGTCCACCTGCCCGCCCAGCACGGCGGTGCGAAGCTGGGGATCGCCCTGGAAGACCACATGCGTCATGCGGATGCCGGTCGCGGCCTGCAGCAGCACCAGTTGCAGGTGGTCATCCGTACCGACGCCGGGCGAGGCGTAGGTGAGCTGCTCCGGCCTGGCGCGCGCGGCGTCGAGCAGCTCGGCCAGGCTGCGATAGGGGCTGTCGGCGCGGACGGTGATGGCGCTCGGGTCCCGCACCAGGTTGCCGAGCGGGGCGAAGTCGTCGAGCTTGAACTGCGCCGCCCGCTCGATCGGGATGGTGATCAGGCTGGGGAAGTTGGTGGTGCCGAGGGTGTAGCCATCCGGCTTGGCGCGCGCCGCCGCGGCCAGCGCCAGCTCGCCGCCGGCGCCGGGACGGTTGGTGACGACGACGGTGCCGCCGATCCGCTTCTCCAGCGCCCGGGCATAGCTGCGGGCATCCAGATCGGTGCCGCCGCCGGCGACGAAGCCGACCTGGATCTCGATCGGCTTCTCCGGCCAGCGCGGCTGGCCGAGCGCCGGGGTGGCGAGCGGGGCGGCGAGCAGGCCGGCACCGCCGGCGAGCAGGGCGCGGCGGGTCGCGGCGCCGCTCATGCCGCCTTCCCCTCATTCGAGTCGCGCCAGGCGATCAGCCGCCGCAGCCCCTCGCGCATATCCACTTCGGGCTTCCAGCCGATCGCCTGGAAGGCCGCCTCATGCGCGATGCGGAAGGCGCCGCCGCTGGTCAGCCGCACCTTGCCCGGCTCGTTGCCGACGAAGCGCGGCGCCAGCCCGCCGCCGGCCAGCTCGGTGACGAGCTGGACGAGCTCGAGCGTGGTGGTCGGCGCCGGGCCGGAGGTGTTGACCGCGACATCGGTCGCCGCGCTCTCGAAGGCCATGCGGTTGGCGCGGGCGAGGTCGCCGACATAGACGAAATGCTTGGTCTCCGAACCGTCGCCGAAGACCTCCGGCGGCTCGCCGCGCCGCACCTTCTCCAGCGTCTCGATGATGTAGAGCGCGTTGGCGGCGCGGTAGTGCTGCCGCTCGCCATAGACCGTGGAATAGCGCAGGACCACGTAGTCCTGGCCCCATTTGCGGAAGGCGTCGCGGCAGAGCTGCTCGCCGATGATCTTGCTGGCGCCGTAGAGGATGGCGGCGGGCGGGGCGCCGGCGCTGTGGAAGGGCGTGTCCTCGACCAGCTCGCCGGCGACGCCCGGCCCATAGCCATAGGTGGCGTTGGAGGAGGCGAAGACCACCTTCCCCACCTTGTTGGCGCGGCAGGCCTCGAGCGCGTTCTGCACGCCGCGGATGTTGACGTCGAGCCCGCCCCAGGGGTCGCGGTCCATCGAGAGGGTCATGTAGGCGGCGAGCTGCAGCACGCCGGCCATGCCCTCGGTCGCGCGCAGCAGGTCGGCGATGCGCATCACGTCGCCGCGGATCAGGCGCAGCCGCGGATGGTCCTTCAGATGCGCGATGGCGGCGTCCGAGCCGAAGGCGAAATTGTCGAACAGCACCACCTCGGCCGCGCCGTGGTCGAGCAGCTCGCCCGCCGTCGCGGAGCCGACGAGGCTGGCGCCGCCGACGATGCAGAAGCGGTTGCCGCGGATGGGGACGGCGGGGGTTCCTGGCATGATTCACTCCCTCAGGCTGGCGCGCATCCAAGCGCGGGCGGCGACGCGGCGCCAGGGGGTGTCGGCGTGAGCCGGGGAGTGGCCGCCTATGCCTGCCGGGCGGCGAACGGTACCGCCAGGCCGATGACGCGCCGCCGGGGCGGCGGCGGCGGGGGTGGCGGCAAGGGCTCGGTGCTGCCGGCGATGAAGAGTCCCATGCGGTGCAACGCCGCCCGCGCATCCGGCCGGTCGGGCAGCGTGCTCCAGGCTGCGACCAGGATCAGCGCCACGACCAGCGGCTCGAAGGGCGAGCCGGCGCGGCAGAGCGGCAAGGCCCAGGTGCCGCGGAAGGGCCAGAGCAGGCGGAGCCCGGCCGGGGTCAGCAGGTCGCCGAGCAGATGGCTGAGATAGCCGGCGACCAGCGGCTCCGCCCAGCGCGCCGGCAGCACTCCCTGATGCAGCAACCAGCCGCAGCCGAGCAGCGCCAGCAGGGAATGGGTGACGCCGCGATGCCCGAACAGCGCCGCCACCAGGTCCGAGACCGGCCGCAGCCGCCGCCCTACCCAGCTCTTCGGATGGTCGATATCCGGCAGCAGCCCGCCGGCGACGGCCAGGGCAAGCGCCTCGGCATCGAGCGGCGGGCGGCCGAGATGCGGCGCGACCGCGATCCAGGCGGCGGCGCCGAGGGCGACATGCGAACCCGCCAGCATGGCGGTGGGAACCTTCCTGCCCGGGCGCGCCGGGCCGGGCGCCATCGATAGGGATCAGCAAGCGGGGCGCCCGGCGTGCTATTCCGCGCCTTTGGCGGGATAACATGAGAACGCGCCTGAAGATTCCTCCGCAACGCGCGGATTGTCCAATCTTTTCCTGAAAAGCTCAGCCGCGTTCCGGGGCGATCCGCTCGAAGGCGAGGATCCTGGCCAGGAAAGGCTCGGGCAGCGGCACCGGCTTGTGCTCGCCGAGGGTGACGTTGACATAGACCATCCGCGCCCCGACCAGCAGCTGCCGCTCGCGGAAGCAGCCCATCCGGAAGGTCAGGCTGGTGCGGCCGAGTCGGGCGACGCGGGCGGCGAGCGTCAGCGCGTCGTCGTAGCGGCCGGAGCCGCGGAAATCGAGGGCGGCATGCGCGAGCACGATGTCGCAGCCATGGCTGCCGAGACCCTCGGGATGCTTGAAGGCGATGGCGCGCATGTATTCCGACAGGGCGACGTCGAAATAGGTCAGGTAATGCGCGTTGAAGACGATGCGCTGCGGATCGAGCTCCGCCCAGCGGACGCGCAGGGGATGGGTGAAGGCGAATTCCTCGAGCCGGGCCGGTGCATCGGACATGCGGGCAGCATAGGGCGGATCGGCACCAGGCGCAGCGAGGCAGCGGGCAGCGCCCCGCCTCAGCCGCCGGACAGCGCGCCGAGCGCGGCGAGGAAGCGCGCCGCCGCCAGCTCCGGCGGCCAGGGGCGCCAGGGCGCGAAATCCGGCTCGCCGCCATGCACGGCCTGCAGCGGGTCCGCCTCCACCACCGCGGCGCGGATGCCGAGCGTCCCGCGCACCTCGGCCCGCGTCCAGCCCGCGACATGCACCGCCTCGGCGGCGGCGAGGGCGATGTCGCAGGCCTTGTGCAGCCGCTTCGCCTCCGGCGTCCAGGCCGGCAGGGCGTAGCGCCGCGCGACGGCGGTGCCGAGCCGCTCCTGCAGCGCTGCGAAGCCGGCGCCGAGGAAGGGCTTGAGCGGCGAGATGCAATCGAAGCCGAGCAGCCCCTCCTCGGCATCGTGCAGCAGCTCGCGCCGCGCCTCCGCGCGCGTCAACCCGCCGCGCGCCCGGGCCCGGCGCAGCGCCAGCACGGCGAGGGAGTGCTGCGCGACCGAGAGCGGCGCGCCCGGCCAGATGGAATGGCCGCCCCAGCGAAAGGTGCGGGCGAGGCCGATCGCCAGGTCCTCGTCGGTCCAGTCGAAGGGCGTCGGCGACAGCAGGTCGAGCCGCCGGCCTGAGGGCAGCCGCACCCAGGCGCGGGCCTCGCCCGGGGCGGCCCGCCCCGCCTCCGCGGCGTCAGAAGCGCGGCGTGGCGAGGTCGATCTCCTGCGTCACCGCGAGATCCTCGCTGAACCAGGCGGCGATGCCGGCGCGGCGCTCGCCCAGATAGTCCGGCCGGCCGGCGGCATCGAGCCGCATGGCGAGGTCGTGGCCGGGGATGAGCAGCGTTCCAGGCGCCTGCCGCCACAACCCCCAGATGCGTTCGAGGCTGGCATGGCTGGCGGCGGCATCCATGGTCATGTCGGTCGCCATGGACAGCATCTCGGCCCGGTTCTTCGCCGCATCGCCGCTGAACACCACCGGCACCTCGTTGCCCGTCAGGCGGTAGACCAGGCAGCCCGGCGTGTGGCCGGGGCAGAGATGCGCGGTAAGGCCGGGCAGGAAGGCCTCGCCGTCCTCCAGCAGGTGCAGCCGCGGATGCTGCGCCAGGTCGCGCACATAGAGCTCGGGCAGCGGATTGAAGCCGGCCGGCACGCTGCGCGCCCAGTCCATCTCCACCCGCCCGATCCAGATCCGGGCCTTCGGGAAGAGCGTGTAGTTGACCGCGTGGTCCCAGTGCGCATGCGTCAGCACCACATCCGTCACGCTCTCCGGCGCGCATGCGGCGGCCTGGAGCTGGCGGGCGAATTCCGGCCGCACCGCGAAGGCGCCGACATCGATCAGGATGGTCCGGCCCTCGCCGCGCAGCAGGGCGATGGTGCTCCAGCCCAGGCCGCCATGGCAGAGCGACTTGCCGGGATAGCCCTGGATCAGCACGTCGAGCCGGTACATCGCATCCTCCTCCCGCTGGCCTCCCGCGGGACCGGCAGGGTCGCGGGGCGGCCGGGCGCCGTCAACCGTGCGGCAAGGGCTTTGCTGCATCGCAGCAGGGTCGTAAGGGTCGCCATCATGGAGTCGTCCCGCGCCCTGGCTGGCCTCGGGCTCATGCTCGCCGCCACCACCGCCTTCGCCGGCATGGGCGCCTGCTTCCGCCTCGCCATTCAGGATGGGCTGCCGCTGCCCCTGCTGCCCTTCGCGCGCGGCGCCTTCACCCTGCTGATCCTCTCGCCCTGGCTGCTGCGGCAGGGCCCCTCGGCGCTGGCGACGCGGCGCCCCTGGGGCCACGCGCTGCGCTGCGCCGCCGGCATCGCCAGCTTCATGCTCTACCTGCTCGCCATCGCCTGGATGCGCCTGGCGGATGCGGTGGCGATCATGCAGGCCAAGCCGCTCTGGGCGCTGCCGCTCGCCGTCCTGCTGCTCGGCGAGCGGCTGCGGCGGGAGCGGGTGCTGGCGGCGCTGCTCGGCTTCCTCGGCATGCTGGTCATCGCCCGGCCGGAGGGGGCGATGAGCGAGACCGCCCTGCTCGGCACCCTCGCCGCGGTCGCCAGCGGCATCACCGGGGCGCTGGTGATGATCGCCATGAAGCGCATGGCGGGGACCGAGCCGCCGCCGCGCGTTGTCGCCTGGTACGGCATCAGCTCGGTGCTGGTCTGGGGGCCGGTCTCGGCGCTGGTCTGGGATTCCCCCTCGCCGCTCGCCCTGCTCTGCCTGCTCGGCGGCTCGGGGCTGGCGGTGGCCGGCGACCTGCTGCTGCAGGCCGCCTCCCGCCGGGCCGAGATCGGGCTGCTGGCGCCGGTCGACTATGCCGGCATCCCGATCACCGCCGTCTTCGCGCTGCTGCTCTTCGGCGAGCAGCCGGGCTGGAGCCTGGCGCTCGGGACCGGGCTCATGCTCGCCGCGACGCTCTGGCTGGCGCAGGGGCTGCACCGGCGGCGATGAGGCACCTCAATCGATCCGCAGTCCCATCTTCCGGATGATCGCCCCCTCATCGGCATAGAGCTTGCGCGCGAAGCCGGCATACTCCTCCGGCCCCATGTAGCGCACCGGCATGTCGTAGCGCTCGAGCGTCTCCACATGCTTCGGGTCGAGCAGCGCCTCGCGGAAGACGTCGTGCAGCACCCGCACGATGCCGGGATCGATCCCCTTCGGGCCGACGATGCCGTAGGGGCTGTCGGCCACGATGTCGATGCCGACCTCGCGCAGCGTCGGCACCTCCGGGAAGCGCTTCGCCCGCTCGGCGGTCCAGACCACCAGCAGGCGCAGCCGTCCCTCCTGCACCAGCTGCGCCCAGCCGGTGCTGTCGGCATTCGCCACCACCTGGCCGCCGAGCACCGCCTGGGTGTTGTCGGCGCCGCCCTTGAAGGGCACGTGCAGCCACTCGATCCCCTCGGCCTGGGCGATCCGCTCCATGGTGATGTGCAGCGTGCTGCCGACGCCGGGCGTCCCGTAGGTCACCTGGCCGGGATTGGCCTTGGCATGGGCGAGGAATTCCTGCCAGCTCCGCCAGGGCTGGTCAGCCCGCACCACCACGCCGAAGACATAGCCGGTGAGGTGGATGATGTAGGTGAAGTCGGCGATCGGGTCGAAGCTCGGCCGCCGCGTCATGACCGGCAGGCGGAAGGCGCTGATCGGCATCTGCCCGACCAGCGTGCCATCGCCGCTGCGCTCCTGCGCCATCATCTGGGCGCCGAGCGTGCCCGTGGCGCCGGGACGGTTCTCGACCACCACCGGCTGGCCGAAGCGCTTCGAGGCGATCTCCGACAGCACCCGGAACTGCGTATCGGCGGAGCCGCCGGGCAGCCAGGGCACCACCAGCCGGATCGGCCGGTCGGGGAAGCCGGATGCGGCGAGGGCGGGGCTCGCCAGCGTGGCCGCGCCCAGGGCGAGCAGGCCGCGCCGACGGTGAAGCAGGGTCATTCTCGGGACTCCTCCGGACTTTGTCCCGAGACTGCGCACGCCGCGGCGCAGGTGCAACCCATCAAGGCCCCGAAATGATGCCGCCCGTCGCTGCCCGTTGCCCGGCCGAGGCTTTGCCTCGGCCGGCTGTGACGGATCTTGGAACAATGGGCCGATCGGGGCCCCCGCGGCGTCGCGCAGCGACGTCGTGGGGATGATCAGAGCGCCCGGAAGAAGTACTCGCCCAGCGTCTTGAAGCCGATGCGGAACAGCACGACGGTGTCCGCCGGATAGAGCGTCGCCGTGGTCGGGTCCTGGGCGAAGCGCTTGATGAAGCGGCCCTCCAGGATGAAGCACTCGTCCTCGTAGCCGGCGAAGCCCTGCATCAGCACCCAGCGGCCGATGCCGAGATCGTATTTGGCCGCGAAGCCGGCGCGCCAGTATTCGTTGATCCTGCCGGCGATGCCCGCCGAGACCTCGTCGCGCGAGCGCGAAGCCGTCCGCCCGACCGTGTCGGAGGTCAGGTAGGGCAGCGGCACGGAATAGAGGTAGCCGGCCGAGAAGGTGATGCCCTTGACGGTCAGGTTCGCCGTGGTGTCGGCCAGCTGCCGGTTCAGCGGCTGGTCGCCCTTGGTGCGGACGCGCCCGATCGTCTCGAACCAGGAGACCGGCGCGATGCGCAGCCGCGCCACATAGGCCGAGGCCCGCTCGTCGAGGCCGGAGCCCGGATAGGGGTTGGCATCGCGGAAGTCGTTGTCGAACCTGTAGGAGCGCCCGACCAGCCCCTCCACCTGGCCACCATTCGGAAAGTCCCAGGCGCCGCGCAGCGCGGCATCCACCCGGCTGCCGCCCTCCTGCCGGTCACGGCCGTTGAAGCGGTTGAGCGCGAAGAGGTTGGCGTCGGTGAACTCGAAATCGACGCTGTCCTCGTTCGGGACGCTGCGCTGCGGGCCCATGCGCGGGCCGGTGACGAACTGCACCCGCGGCTCGATGGTCTGGGTGCCGTACTCGCCGGCGGAACGGACGAAGGGCATGCGCCAGTCGACGGCGGCGCGGATGTTGCCGACGCCGCGCGTGCCGTTGGCGTCCGGCAGGTTGGTCGGCGGCTCCTGCTGGCCCGAGGCGCGGTAGCCGATGGCATCCGCCTGCAGCTTGAAGGTCCAGACCCCGCCGAGATTGTCGATCTCCGGCCGCTCCCAGCGGGCGCGGGCCGCGATGCGCTGCGACTGGCTGCCGATGTCGCGGTAGATGCCGAGCAGCCCGGCATCGAGGGTGAGGAAGCCGCCGAACACCTTCTCCCGCGGCGCCCGCTCGGCATAGATGTTCGGCAGGACATAGGGCACCTGGCGGGTGTCGTCCGAGGTGCGCAGGCCCTGATAGGCGCGGGCATCGAGGCGGACATAGCCCTGGGTGTCCCAGAAGCCCTCGGTATAGACCTGGCTGGTCAGCACCCGCCGGTATTCGTATCGGAAGGTGCGCAGGTAGATCTCGCTGCTGGCTCGGTTCAGGTCGAAGCCGGCGCGCCAGTTCTCGTCGACGGTGAAGCGGCCCTTGAGGAAGATGTGGCCGGCCAGCTCTTCCTTGCCGCCGGTATCCTTGCCGTTGAGGCCGCCGATCGAGGCGCTGCCCAGGATCTCGCCGCTGTTAAAGAGCTTGCGGTATTCCAATCCGAGATTGGGATACTGGCGGGAGGAGAGGATGGGCGTGATGGTGAGGTCGGAGCTGTCGTCGATCGCCCAGAAGTAGGGCGTCTCGAAGAAGGCGCCGAGGAAGCGAGTATAGCCGACGGTCGGGAAGAGGAAGCCCGAGGCACGCGGCGTCGAGGGATCGGGGTGCGAGAGATAGGGCGTGTAGAGCACCGGCACGCCGAAGAAGCGCACCGTGGCGTCGCGGTAGGAGATGCGCAGCGCGTCCTTGTCCTGCGTCGCGCGGCGCGCCTGCACCTGCCAGAGCGGCGGCGCGGTCGGGTCGTCCTTGCACAGGTCGCAGGAGGAATAGACCACGCGGCCGAGCTCGTTGATCGTGCCGCCGGTGCGCCGGGCGCCGTTCGCCGCCATCTTGCCGTTGGCCGCGAGCAGCGCCCGCACCCCCTCCAGCACGCCGTCGCGGAAACGGTCCTTCAGCTCGGCGGACTCGGCGAAGAGCACCGTGCCGTCCGGCTCGAGCAGCTGCACATGGCCGCGCGCGGTGGCGACGCCGGTGTTGCGGTCGTAGGTGAACTCGTCGGCCCGCATCAGCCGCTCGCCCTGCCAGGCCTCGACCTTGCCGCGGGCGATGACGAGGCCCTTCTCGCGGTCGTACTCCACCTCATCGGCGGTGAAGGTGACCGGGGCGTTGGTGTCCTGGCGCGGGCCGCCGCCCGTCAGGCCGGCGAAGGGCTCGACCCGCTGCGCCGCCGGCTGGCCGAGCGAGGGGGCCGGCGTCGGGTCGCGCGGCGTCACGCTCGGCTGGTCGATCTGCGCCAGCGCCCGGAGGGGCAGGCCGAGCAGCAGCGGCAGGGCGAGGGCGCAGGCGGCGCCGACGCGCCGCCGCCGCCGGGAAGCGGCAGGGCTCATCCATCCTCCAGGTGCAGCAGCAGGGCGAGGGCGAGCAGCAGCCCGGCGATGGTCGGCGCCCAGGCGGCGAGCTCCACCGGCAGCGTGCCGGCCTCGCCGAACTCGCTGGTGATCTTGTCGAGCACGAAGAGCGCGAAGCCCGCCGAGACGCCGGCGCCGATCATCTGCGCGACGCCGCCGCGGCGCGAGGGGCGCATGGAGAAGCCGGCGGCGAGCAGCGCCATGGCGGCGGCGAGCACCGGCAGGGCGAGCAGGCTCTGGAAATGCAGCTGGTGCCGCACCGCCGAGAAGCCCGCCGCCTCCAGCACCGCGATGAAGCCGGGCAGCGCCCAGAAGGAGAGCGTATCGGGCGAGGCGAAGCTGTTCTCGATCCGGTCCGGCGTCAGGTCGGTGGGAAAGGACAGCGTCTCCCGCGGGCCGGCGCTGCGGTCGGCATTGAAGGTGACGCTGTCCTCGAGCACCCAGCGCCCCGGCAGCAGCCGGGCGCGCGGCGCCTCGATCCGCGCCAGCGGCCGGTCGCCCGCCGAGAGCCGCCAGAGGCTCACATCGGTCAGGGTGAACTCGCCCGGCCGCTCGTTCGGCCGACCCGCCGCGGCCGGCCGGCCGGAAAGGATGGCGACGCCCTGCGGATCGAGGCCGCGATCGGCCTGGCGCAGCCAGAGCCGGCCGCCGGCGATGGCCGTCAGCCCGGCGCTCGCCCGCAGATAGGCGTAGTCCAGCCGCTCGGCCCGGGCGAGCATCGCCGAGGAGAGGGGCGAGACCGCCATGGTGCCGATGACGCCGAAGAGCAGCGCGACGATCAGCGGGCCGGAGAGGAAGCCCCAGGCCGAGATGCCGGCGGCGCGCGCCACCACCAGCTCCGAGGAGCGGGTGAGCCGCCAGAAGGCGAGGATGCCGCCGAGCAGGATGGCGAAGGGCAGGATCTGCAACGCGACGAAGGGCAGGCGCAGCCCGGCGATGGTCGCCACCAGGGCGAAGCCGGCATCCGGCCGCGCCGCGGCCCGGCGCAGCAGCTCGATGAAGTCGAAGAGTGAGATGAGCAGGGTCAGCCCGGCCAGCATGGCGAAGGTCGCCCCGAGGAACCGGCGCGCGACATAGAGCGAGAGGGTGGCGGTGATGGTCATGCCGCCCCCGCCGCCGGCCGACGCGGCCGGCGCAGATGCGGCAGGCCGGGCATGCCGCCGATCACCCAGGCCGAGACCAGCCCCGGCGCCAGGGCGTTGACCCAGATCAGCGGGATCACCGCATTCTGCCGGGCGGCGAGGTTGCCGGTCATCAGCCCGATCGCCAGCAGCGCCACCACCACCATGATGCCGGTGAAGAGTCGCAGGCCGCCGCCATGCCGGCGGAACTGCCCGGTCAGCGCGGTCGCCAGCGCCACCAGCCCGAAGCCGATGGCGTTGAGCGGCGAGGCCAGGCGCTGATGCGCTTCGGCCCGGAAGCGGCGCAGGTCGCGTTCCGGCACGTGGTCGGCCGGGTCGGGGTGCAGCAGCTCGTCGATCGTGCGCTCCTGCGCGTTGCGGTAGCGGTCCGTCTCCCCCCCGGCACCTCGGGTGGTGCGCGCCAGGTCGACGCTGTTCTCGCTGAAGGAGAGGACCGAGAGGCGCGTGGTCGCCGGCGTCCCGGGCGGCGCGCCAGCGGGCGGCGGCACCCGCTCGACCTGCTGCCGCTCGCCGTTCTCGAGCGTGACGCGCGGACCGTTCGGGCCCGGGGTGATGCGTCCGGCCTCGGCCAGGATGGTGACCGGCGCCCCGGGCTCCCGCGCGTCGTGGATCAGGATGCCGCGCAGGGTGCCGTCCGGGTCGCGGTAGCGGGCATAGACGGTCAGGTCGTCGCCGACCGAGGAGAAGACCCCCTCCTGCACCAGGATGGCGGCGAGCTGGTTGCGGATCTCGTACTGCCAGGCGCGGAAGGCGGCCTGGCTGGCCGGGACCAGCCAGAGGTTCAGCACGTAGCAGAGGATCATGGCGAGCCCGGCCAGGGCCATCGCCGGCCGGGCGAGCCGCCATTGCGAGAGGCCGGCGGCGCGCATCACCACCAGCTCCCGGTCCGCCGCCAGCCGGACATAGACGAAGAGCGTCACCACGAAGGTGGTGATCGGCAGGATGACGGCGAAGAAGCTCGGCAGCAGCAGCCCGGTCAGCTCGATGAAGACCATGAAGGAGAGGCCGCGGTCGAGCACCAGCTCGATGAAGCGCAGCGACTGCGTCAGCCAGACCAGCGCCGCCAGGCCGATGGTGACGGCGAGGAGGGCGACGGAGAGCTGGCGAAAGATGTAACGATCGAGCCGGGTCATGGGGTTGGCGGCACCCTAGCGGCGGCGGGGGGCGGCGGAAAGCGCCGCCGCCCGGGTCGCGGCAGGGATGTGCCGGGTGTGGCGGCGCTGCGGCGCCCTGGCCATGGCTTGGGGCAAGGCCTTGGGGATGGACAAGACCCTGCCCGGAGGTGTCGAGTGGCTGAGCAGGTCGACACGACCGCGGGGCGAAACGTCTGGGTTGGTGGATCGGCGAATGAGCGAGGTGCTGACCCTCGGGCAGATGCTCGGCGTGCAGGCGCGCCTGCAGGGCGAGCGGATCGGCGCCCGCGACCTGGACCGCAGCATGACCTTCCGCCAGTGGGAGGAGCGCGCGAACCGGCTGGCGAATGGGCTGCTGGGCCTCGGCCTGGCCAAGGGCGACCGGGTTGCGGTGCTCGCCTACAACCGGATCGAATGGGTCGAGATCTATGCCGCGACCGCGAAGGCCGGCCTGGTCGCGGTGCCGATCAACTTCCGCCTCGTCGGCCCGGAGATCCGCTTCATCCTCGAGGACAGCGAGGCGGCGGCGCTCATCGTCGAGACGCCGCTGCTCGGCCCGGTCGAGGAGATCGTGGCGGATCTGCATCTCGGCCCGGACCGGCTCATCCATCTCGGCGCGGGTCCGGCGCCGGCGGGCTGGCAGGGCTACGAGTCGCTGATCGCGGCCGCCGCCGATCCGCCGCCGGCGGTGACCGTCCTGCCGCAGGACCCCTGGTGCCTGATGTACACCTCGGGGACCACCGGCAACCCGAAGGGGGCGATCCGCGGGCATCGCGGCATGGCCATGCTGGCGATGATGACGCGGGTGGAATTCGGCCTGCGCCGGCGCGACGAGGCGCTGCTGGTCATGCCGATGTGCCACGCCAATTCGCTGAACTTCTTCTCCGCCTTCCTCTATGGCGGCTCGGCTGTCGGCGTCTTCTCGCGGCCGAGCTTCGATCCGGGGCTCTGCCTCAGGACGCTGGCCGGCACCGGCGCGACCTTCACCTCGCTGGTGCCGACGCATTACGAGATGATGCTCGACAGCCGCGCCGCGCTGGCCGGCCAGGATTTCGGCCGGGTCGAGAAGCTGCTGGTCTCCTCCGCCCCGGCGCGGGCCGAGACCAAGCGGGCGGTGATGGAGATGTTCCCCAATTCCGGCCTCTTCGAGCTCTACGGCTCCACCGAGGCCGGCTGGGTGACGATGCTGCATCCGGACGAGCAGTTCGACCAGCTCGGCTCGGTCGGGCGCGAGGTGGTCGGCTCGGCGCCGATCCGCCTGCTCGACGATGCGGGGCGGGAGGTGCCGGATGGCGAGCCGGGCGAGCTCTATTCCCGCAGCCCCTACGCCTTCGACGGCTACTGGCGCCTGCCGGAGAAGACGGCCGAGGCCTATCGCGGCGACTACCTGACCGTCGGCGATATCGGGGTGCGCGGGCCGGGCGGCTTCATCCGGCTGCTCGACCGCAAGAAGAACATGATCATCACCGGCGGCGAGAACGTCTATCCCTCCGAGGTCGAGGCGCTGCTCGCCGCGCATCCGGCGGTGCGCGACGCCATCGTCATCGGCCTGCCGGATGCCCGCTGGGGCGAGCGGGTGCATGCCGCGGTGGTGCTGCGCGAGGGGGCGAGCCTGACCGAGCAGGCGCTGCTGGACTGGAGCCGCGGCCGGCTCGCCGGCTACAAGCGCCCCCGCTCCGTCTCCTTCCTCCGCGAGGAGGAGGTGCC
Source organism: Roseicella sp. DB1501 (assembly GCF_013112485.1). Classification (GTDB taxonomy): domain Bacteria; phylum Pseudomonadota; class Alphaproteobacteria; order Acetobacterales; family Acetobacteraceae; genus Paracraurococcus. Next base: position 198,539 of record NZ_JABFHG010000004.1, on the reverse strand, counting down.
GCGCAACGCGACCGGCAAGGTGCTGCACCGGGTGCTGAAGACCCAGCTCGCCGCGGGCGCTGGCGAGAGCGGCGGCGGCAGGCAGCCATAGGCGTCCGCGCCTGACGACACCGAGGGAGGGCAGCATGGCGATCGATCCCGACAGCGTGGCCGGCCTGATCGCGCGGCTGCTGAAGCGTCGCGGCGTGGAGCGCGTCTTCGCGCTCTGCGGCGGCCACATCATGCCGATCTGGATGCGGCTCGACGCCGAGGGCATCCGCATCGTCGATGTCCGCGACGAGCGGGCGGCGGTGCACATGGCGCAGGCGCATGCCGAGCTGACCGGCCAGCTCGGCGTCGCCCTCGTCACCGCCGGGCCGGGCGTCACCAACGCCATGACCGGCATCGCCAACGCGCATGTCTCGCGCGCGCCGGTGCTGGTGCTCTCCGGCACCAGCCCGCAGCCGCAGGAGAATCGGGGCGGGTTGCAGGATTTCGATCACACGCAGCTGCTGCGCCCGATCACCCGCTACGCCCGCACGGTGCGCGAGCCGGCGCTGGCGCTGGCCGAGCTGGACGAGGCGATCGCCCGCGCCTTCGGCGAGGCTGGCGAGCCGGGCCCCGCCTATCTCGACGTCCCGACCGACACGCTGCGCGCCCCGGTGCCGAAGCCGCTGCAGCGCGAGGAGCACCTGCGGCCGAAGCCACGGCCCCTTACCCTGCCGGATCCGGCGCGCATCGCCGAGGCGGTGGAGCTGCTCTGGTCGGCGCGGCGCGTGCTGGTGATCTCCGGCCGCGGCGCCCGTGGGGCGGGGCCGGAGCTGGTGGCGCTGCTCGACCGGCTCGGCGCCGCCTATCTCGATACCGGGGAGAGCCGCGGTCTGGTGCCGGATGCGCACCCCTCGGTGGTCGCCGCCATGCGCGGCGCGGTGATGGGCGATGCCGACCTAGTGCTGACCGTCGGGCGGCGGCTCGACTTCCAGCTCGCCTACGGCTCGCCGGCCGTCTTCGGCGAGGCGCGCTTCGTCCGCATCGGCGAGGTGCCGGGCGAGCTGCGGGACAACCGCCGCGGCGAGGTGGAGCTGCTGGCCTCGCCGGCCGCGGCGCTGCGGGCGCTGGTCGAGGCGGCCGGCAACCGCACCCCCGCCCTCGACCGCGGCTGGGCGGCGAAGCTCCGAGCCGGGCACGAGGCGCGGGCGGAGAAGCTGCGGCAGGGCATGGCGGCTGCGCCGAACGGCAGCGACGGCCGGCTGCACCCGAACCGCGTGCTGGCCGCGCTGCAGGAGGCGATGGGCGAGGAGGCGATCGTCGTCACCGATGGCGGCGACTTCCTCAGCTTCGCCCGCGTCGGCCTCTCGGCGCCCGCCATGCTCGATCCGGGTCCCTTCGGCTGCATCGGCATCGGCGTGCCCTATGGCATCGCCGCCAGCCTCGCCTTCCCCGAGCGGCCGGTGGTCGTCGCCACCGGCGACGGCGCCTTCGGCTTCAACGCCATGGAGATCGACACCGCGGTGCGGCACAAGGCGCCGGTGCTGATCGTCGTCGCCAATAACGGCGCCTGGCAGATCGAGGTGCACGACCAGGAGGTGACGCATGGCAAGGTGGTCGGCACCCGGCTGCAGTTCAGCGACCACGCCGCCATGGCGCGCGCCTTCGGCATGCATGCCGAGCGGGTGGAGACGGCCGATCAGCTCGGCCCGGCCATCGCCCGCGCCATGGCCAACCGGCCGGCGCTGATCGACGCGGTGGTGACGCCGGAAGCGGTCTCCTCCGATGCCAAGACCGGCCTCGCCTGGGTGCCCGACCTGCAGCCGCTGGCCGCCTGGGACGCGGCGGAGCGGCGCTGGCGCGCCGGAGGTTAGGCGCTGCTCTAGACCATGATCCGCTCACACAGGTTCGCGGATCATGGTCCAGTCCGTTGTTTGATCGCGTGATTCACGCTTTAGCTTGGCAGCACCTTGCCCGGATTCATCAGGCCCTGCGGATCGATCGCCGCCTTGATCCGGCGCATCAGCTCGAGCTCCGCGCCGCCGCGCCAGTCCTCCATCATGTCAGTCTTCAGCCGGCCGATGCCGTGCTCGGCGGAGAAGCTGCCGCCGAGATCGCGCACCACCGCGTTCACCGTCTCCATGATGTCGTGGCTGCGGGCGAGGAAGGCGGCGGCGTCCATGCCCTCCGGCTGCTCCAGGTTCATGTGGATGTTGCCGTCGCCCATATGGCCGAAGGGCACCGGGCGGATGCCGGGGATCAGCGCCCGGCAGGCCTCGGAGGCGCGGCGGATCAGCTCCGGCGCGCGTGAGACGGGCACCGAGACGTCGTTCTTCACGCTCGCGCCCTCGCGCTTCTGCGCCTCCGGATGCTCCTCGCGGATGCGCCAGAGGGCGGCGCGCTGCGTCTCGCTCTCGCCGATCGTCGCATCCAGCACCTCGCCGGCCTCGAGCGCCTCCTCGAGCACCGCCTCCATCAGCGTCCGCAGCCCGGCCTCGGGCCGGGAGGAGGCGAGGTCGACCAGCACGTAGTGGTCGTGGCCCGGCAGCGGCGCGCTGCCGCCGCCGATATGCGTCGCATAGAAGCCGACGCCCGTGCCCGACATGTATTCGAAGGCGCGCACCGCGCTCTCGTCACGGTCGCGGAAGCGGCGGAAGAGGGCGAGCGCCGCATCCTCGTCCTGCACCGCGCAGAAGGCGAGCTCCGTCTCCCGCGGCCGCGGGAACAGCCGGAGGACGGCCGCGGTGATGAAGCCGAGCGTGCCCTCGGCGCCGACGAAGAGGTGGCGCAGCGCATAGCCCGTATTGTCCTTGCGCAGCCGCCGGAGGCCGTTCCAGACCTGCCCGTCCGGCAGCACCACCTCCAGCCCCAGCATCAGCTCGCGCGCATTGCCGTAGCGCACCGTGGTGTTGCCGCCGGCATTGGTGGACAGCACGCCGCCCACCGTCGCCGTGCCCTCGGCGCCGAGCGAGAGCGGGAACAGGCAGCCTGCCTCGGCCGCCACCTCCTGCGCCGTCTTCAGCACCAGCCCGGCCTCGACCGTCATCGTCATGTCCAACGGGTCGATGTCGCGCACGCGGTTCAGCCGGGCGAGCGAGACGATGATCTGCCGGCCGCCCTCATCCGGCGTCGCGCCGCCGACCATGGAGGTGTTGCCGCCCTGCGGCACCAGCGGCAGGCCGGCCGCGGCGCAGAGCCGCACCGCCTCGGCCAGCTCCTCGACCGTGCCGGGGCGCAGCAGGCAGGGCGTGCGGCCGTGATAGAGGTTGCGCCAATCGGCGAGATGCGGTTCGAGATCCGCCGCTTCGGTCAGCAGCCCGCGCGGGCCGAGCAGGCTGGCGAGGCGGTCGAGCAGGCCAGCGGGCAAGGGGGCGGGCAAGGGGGAGGACGGGGGCTGATCGTCGGGCATGCCCGACTCCTGAGCCGGAAGCCGGCCAGGGTCAATTCTCGCGGCATATTAGATGACACCGGGCCAGGGCTTAGGGCATACAGGCGAAATGAAGTGCCACGCACCCCGATTTTCGGTTGTGCTCACCCTGCTGCTCTCGTTGCAGTGGGCGACGGCCTTCGCGCATTGCCTCGCCGCCCTGGCCCCGTCCGGCGGCCCCGGCCATGCGATCGAGATCTGCTCGGCCGACGGCATCCGCACCCTGCTGGTTGGTGAGGACGGGCAGCCTGCATCGCCCGCGCCGCACCATCACGACAGTTGCCCGCTCTGCCCCGGCAGCGTCTCGCCGGCGCCCGAGGCGCCCGGTCTCGCCGCCCGGATGCTGGTCTGGCTGCTGTCGCCGCCGCCGCGTCTCGCCGGGCTGCCGCCCGCCGCACCCCGCGCCCCGCCGCAGCAACCGCGCGCACCGCCCCTCGCCTGACAGCCGCCTCGTCGCGCCGCCACCCGGCGCCTCGCCCTGTCAGGAGAACACCCCATGCCGTCCTTCCCGCGCCTCGCCGGCGCGTTGCTCGCCAGCACCCTGCCCGGCCTTGCCCTGGCCCAGACCCAAATCCCGACTCAGGCCCAGGCCGAACCCGCCACGCTGCTCTCGGACGCGTCCAGCAGCCCCGTGCTCACCCTGCCCGAGACCGAGGTGATCGGGCGGGCGCCCGGCTCCCTCACCGTCCCATCGGTCGCAGACCAGCGCGCGCAGATCGAGCAGGCGCCCGCCGCCGTCCGCTTCCTCGATTCGGAGCAGTTCGAGAACCGCCGCGCCTTCAATCTGCGCGACATGCTGCAGGAGACGCCCGGCGTCTTCGTGCAGGAGCGCTACGGGCAGGAGCTGCGGCTCTCCGTCCGTGGCTCCGGCATCGCCCGCGGCTTCCACCTGCGCGGCATCGAGGTGCTGCAGGACGGCATTCCGGTGAACCTGGCCGACGGGTCGGGGGATTTCTACCAGATCGACCCGCTCGCCATCCGCAGCGTCGGGGTCTATCCGGGCGGCAACGGCCTCGCCTTCGGCGCCTCCACGCTCGGCGGCGCCATCAACTTCACCACTCCGACGGCCTATACCGCCGAGGCGGCGAACATCCTGCGCGCCGAGGCCGGCACCTTCGGCACCTGGCGCCTCTCCGGCCAGGTCTCGCGCAATTTCGGCGATGCCGATGCCCTCGCCAACTACTCGCATTTCTCCACGGATGGCTGGCGGCAGCACAGCCGCGGCCAGTACGACCAGTTCAACGGCAATGTCGGCTACCGCCTCTCGGACAATGTCGAGACGCGCTTCTATGCCGGCGTCTACATCACCCGCCAGCAATTGCCCGGGGCCCTCACCCTCTCCCAGGCGCTGACCACGCCGACCATGGCGAACCCGGCCCAGGTCGCGCAGAACCAGGCCCGCAACGTCTGGGCCGAGCGCTTCGCCAACCGCACTTCGGTGCGGCTGGAGGCCGGGCAGATCGACATCGATTCCTGGATCATCCACAAATCGCTCTACCACCCGATCTTCCAGGTGGTGGACCAGGACGGGCTGACCTGGGGCATCGCGCCGCACTGGTCGCACAGCTTCACCATCGGCGGGCTGCGGGACGAGATCATCCTGGGCGGCCGCTACTACGCCGGCAACAACGACGCGCTGCAATACGTCAACCTCCGCGGCTCCCGCGGCGCGCTCACCGCGAACGGCGTGCAGAGCGCCAGGAATTACGAGCTCTTCCTAGAAAATCGGCTCTGGGTCGCGCCCTCCCTCGCCCTCGTCGCCGGCGCCAAGGCGCTGCGCAACGACCGCGACTACGAGAACCGGCTGAACGGCCAGCGCTACAGCCGCACCTATGACGGCTTCAACCCGAAGCTCGGCCTGCTGTGGCAGCCGCGGACGGAGCTGCAATTCTTCACCAACATCACCCGCAGCCAGGACGTGCCGGACTTCTCAGACCAGTTGCAGACGGTCGGCATCCGGCCGGTCTGGGTGCCGCTCGACTCGCAGCGCGCCTGGACGGTCGAGCTCGGCACGCGCGGCCGCTTCGACCGCGGCGGCTGGGACGTGACGCTGTTCCGCAGCAACCTGCGCGGCCAGCTCCTGCAATATTCGTTGAATCCCTCGATCCCGGCCAACACCTTCAATGCCGGCACCACCGTCAACCAGGGCGTGGAACTCGCCGCGCGCTACGATCTGGCGCAGGGGCTGTTCGACACAGGGGACCGGCTGACCCTCGGCCAGGTCTGGACCTTCAACGACTTCCGCTTCCGGGGCGACCGCCAGTACGGCGACAACCGCATCGCCGGCCTGCCGCCGCATGTGCTGCGGACCAGCCTCGCCTATGCGCAGCCGGACCGCTTCTTCCTGCGCCCGGCGCTGGACTGGGTGCCGCAGGGGGCCTGGGCGGACTACGCCAACACGCTGCGCGGCAACAGCTACATCAAGCTCGGCCTGGAGGCGGGGGTGACGGTGGCGCCCGGCATCACCCTCTTCCTCGATGCCCGCAACCTGACCAACAAGCGCTACGTCTCCGACGTCTCGACCATCATCAACGCCCAGGCCCCGGGGGCGAACACGGCGGTCTTCTATCCCGGCGAAGGCCGGAGCCTCTATGTCGGGACCCGTTTCACCTTCTGACCGGGCCGCGGGAGGCCGGCCCCCGCAACCGGCACCGGCGCCCGGCCGCTTGTAGCCGCCCTTGCGGTTGGCTACAGCGGAAAGGTCCGGACCCGGACACCTTCCGCCGCCCCTCGCCGCGGCCGGGGCCGCGGTCCCGCCGCTGGAACGAGAGACAGCCCCGCGCGGCCACCCCAGGCGCCGCCAAGGCGGCGGTCGGGGAGGATGCATGCTGACGCTGCTCGCCTATTCCATGGTGCTGGTCTTCATGGTGCTGATCATGACGGACCGGCTCTCGGCGCTGCTGGCGCTGATCCTCGTCCCCGTCGCCTTCGCCCTGCTCGCGGGCTTCGGCGGCGAGATCGGCAAGATGGTGCTGGACGGGATCCGCAACCTGGCGCCGACCGGCGTGCTGCTGCTCTTCGCCATCCTCTATTTCGGCATCATGATCGATGCCGGGCTCTTCGACCCGGTGGCGCGGACGGTGCTGCGCTTCGTCGGCGGCGACCCGGTGAAGATCGTGATGGGCACGGTGGTGCTCGCCTCCATCGTCTCGCTCGATGGCGACAGCTCGACCAGCTACCTCATCACCACCACCGCCATGCTGCCGCTCTACCGGCGGCTCGGCATGCGGCCGCTGACGGCCGCCTGCGTCATCATGCTGGCGGCGGGCAATATGAACCTCACCCCCTGGGGCGGGCCGACGGCGCGCGCCGCCAGCGCGCTGCATGTCGATGCCAATGCGCTCTTCGTGCCGCTGATCCCGACCATGGTCGCCTGCTTCGGATTTGCCCTCTTCGTCGCCTGGGTGCTGGGGCGGCAGGAGCGGGCACGGATCGGCGTCGCCAACCTGCCGGGGCTGGACGAGGTGCCGGCGCCGACCGGGGGCGTGGTCGATACGGTCGAGCCGCTGCCGCCGGAGCGGCGGCCGCATCTGCTCTGGGTGAATTTCGGCCTGACCGTGGTGCTCATGGCCGGCCTGCTGCTCGGCATCCTGCCGCTGCCGTTGCTCTTCATGATCGGCTTCGCGGTGGCGACGGCGATCAACTACCCCAACCTCGCCGAGCAGAAGCGGCGCATCGCCGCGCATGCGCCGAACGTGCTGGCGGTGGTCTCGCTGATCTTCGCCGCCGGCGTCTTCACCGGCATCCTCTCCGGCACCGGGATGGTGGAGGCGATGGCGCGCAGCGTCACCGCCATCATCCCCGACAGCGCCGGCCGCTTCGTGCCGCTGATCACGGCGCTGGTCAGCATCCCCTTCACCTTCCTGATCTCCAACGACGCCTTCTATTTCGGCATCCTTCCCATCCTGGCCGAGGCCGGCAGCAATTTCGGCCATGGTGCCGAGGCGATCGGCCGCGCCTCGCTGGTCGGGCAGCAGGTGCATCTGCTGAGCCCGCTGGTCGCCTCGACCTATCTGCTGGTCGGGCTCTGCGAGGTGGATTTCGGCGCGCATCAGCGTTTCACCCTACCCTGGGCGCTCTGCGCGGCGATGGTGATGCTGCTCGCGGGCGGGCTGGTCGGCGCCTTCCCGCTGTTCTGACACGCAGCGCGGCCCTCAGCCGAGCAGCAGCAGCCCCAGCACGCCGCCGCCCGCCAGCACCCAGAGCGGGCTCCAGCTCGTCCGCCAGACGAAGAGGGTGGAGGCGGCGACGATGACGAGCGGCAGCAGGCCGAACTGGCTGGAGGCCTCGGCCATCACCAGCCCCGCCGCCAGCAGCAGCCCGACCGCGATGGGCACCAGCCCGGCCTGCGCCGGCTTCAGCCAGGCGGCGCCGCGCAGCCGGTGCAGCAGCCCGGCCATGCACCAGGCGAGGATCGCCGAGGGCAGCAGCATGCCGAGCGTCGCCATGGCCATGCCGCCCCAGGCGGCGACGCGCCAGCCCATGACGCTGGCGACCAGGATGTTCGGCCCCGGCGCCGCCTGGGCCAGCGCATAGAGCTGGGAGAAGGTGGCGTCGTCCATCCAGCCGCGCAGCTCGACGAGCTGGCGGTGCATCTCCGGCAGCACCGCATTGGCGCCGCCCACCGCGACCAGGGACAGGATCGAGAAGGTGACCAGGATCTGCAGCAGCAGCGCCATCAGGAGGTCGCCTTGCGCAGGATGAGCCCGGCCCGCCAGAGCGAGGCGGTGATGGAAAGCGGCGCCAGGGCCAGCACGATCAGCGGCAGGGAGAGACGGAGCCAGGCGGCGCAGAAGGTGGCGACGAGCAGCAGCAGCACCGCCTCCGGCGCCAGCTTCAGCTTGCCCGCCATCTTGCAGGCGGTGCCGATCACCATGCCGGCCGCGGCGGCGGCGATGCCGGCCATCACCGGCCTGACCTCCGGCAGCCGGCCGTAGCGGTCATAGAGCAGGCAGAGCGCGATCAGGATGATCAGCGGCGCGCAGTAGATGCCGGCGGTGGCCAGCAGGGCGCCGGGGAGGCCGTGGAAGCGCCGGCCGATCATGACCGCGGCATTGCCGACATTCGGCCCCGGCAGCACCTGGCCGAGCCCGAGCACCTCGGCGTATTCGCGCTCGGTGAGCCAGCGCCGCTCCTCGACGATGACCCGCCGCGCCCAGGCGGCGACGCCGCCGAAGCCGAACAGCCCGATCTTCACATAGCCAAGGAAGAGATCGGGCCGGCTGGGCGTCACGGTCGCGGGCGGGCTGGAATCGGGCGCTGCGGGCAAGGCATGTGTCTCCGGTCGCCCGGCCCCTGGGGCCCGGCCTGCGATTCGCATCGGCGGGGTCGGTGGGACGGCGGGGCCAATCCTGCCGGGGGCCGTCCCGCCGCCATGCTCGCCGGAAAGCGCCGGGGCGTCCATCACCCCCCCGGCGCCGGACTCAGCCCTGGCCGAGGGCCGGGCCGTGCGGGTCGTTATGGACCCGCCGCAGCCGCCAGCCGAGGCTGATGAGCAGGATGCCGGCGACGACCGCCTCGATGCCGACGATCCAGATCAGCGCCAGCAGGCCGGGGCCGGGATTCACCAGCAGCCAGAAGCCGAAGAACACGCTGACCGCCCCGAACAGCCCCATCAGCACGCTTTTCAGGCGGAAGGCGAGGACGAGGCGGAAGGCGCCGATCATGATGCTCCAGATGCCGGTGATGAAGACCAGCATCATCGCCGAGAGACCGGGCAGGAAAAGGATGGCGGCGGCCGCGGCGAGGGAGGCGATGCCGTCCAGCCAGAACCAGAAGCCGTGCCGCTCCGGCGGGCCCTTGACCGCCTGATAGAGGGTCGAGACGCCGTCGATCGCCATCCAGGCCGCGAGCATCCCGAGCATGAAGGCGAGGCCCATGCCGGGGGCGAGGAAGGCGAGGAGGCCGAAGAGGATGGCCACCACGCCCCGCAGGACGAAGACCCACCAGCCCCGGGCCATCAGGCGGATGAGCGGGAATCGCCCCGGCGGCGCGCCCGGGATGGGGCTCGGCGTTGCCGTATCGGTGCCAGACATCGGTTGGTCTCCTCGGCTGCGTGGCCAGGACAGCGGATCGCGGACGGGCAGGGATTGCCCTGGCGCAGGAGCTCCTCGCCCGCGGATCACGGCCCTCGGTGGCCTGGCCTCCGGGACATGGCCGCCCTCCGCTGTAGAACGCCCGCGCGGGAGGCGGCCAGTGAGAAGAATGTTGCGAAGAACGTCCCAGGGCATGATCCGGAGCCCGTTTCGGTCGCGCGAGCCGCAGGTGTCGATGATCTTGCGGGCGGCGACACCGCCCTTGGGGCGCCTGCGCCGCGCACCCGCCGCCCGACGCGGCAGGACGAGGATGATTCTTTCCGCCTGATGGCGAGCAAGCAACGATCAGTGCCGGCGCATGTAAGAGGTCGTGCTGCGCCGCCACGAACGGAGCACTGTGGTCCCTGGGCAACATGAGTCGGCTTCGGCGGCGGCTGCCGCGACTTTGCCCTCTTGCTGCCCTCCCGAGCACCCAACCTCTCGCAAAACTTCATTTGTCTAAGTGATGCGAGCGTGTGTCATGCCGCACAGCATCGTGTAGGCGGACCTGCGAATATTCGTTGGCAGATCGCACAGGAGATCGCGTATCCAGTATCACAAGTTGAGCGGTGATGCTTTTTTTAAGCGTCTGCGTGCAACGTCCTGGATCGCCCATGAAGGAGAGTGCCATGACCATCGCCCGCCCCATCCTGATCGTCGAGGACGACGAGGCCCTGCGTGCCAGCCTGGCGGAACAGATCGCCATGGAGGGTGATTTCATCGTCGACGAGGCGAGCTCGGCGGCCGAGGCGATGGCCAAGCTCGCCAATGCCGAGACCCGGTACGATGCCATCCTGCTCGATATCGGCCTGCCCGACGCCGATGGCCGCGATGTCTGCGCCCGCCTCCGCCGCGACGGCCAGCGCATGCCGATCATCATGCTGACCGGCGCCGATGCCGAGCAGGACGTGGTGCGGGGCCTCGACAGCGGCGCCAACGACTACATCGCCAAGCCCTTCCGCCTCTCCGAGCTTCTCGCCCGGCTCCGCGCCCAGCTCCGCGTGTTCGACAACTCCGAGGACGCGACCTTCACCATCGGCCACTACCTGTTCCGCCCGAGCGTGCGGCTGCTGGTCGATCCGGCGAAGAACCGCAAGGTGCGCCTGACCGACAAGGAATGCCGCATCCTGAAGTACCTGCTGCGGGCCAATGCGGCGCCGGTGAACCGCGCCACGCTGCTCGCCGATGTCTGGGGCTTCAACAGCGGCGTCACCACCCACACGCTGGAGACGCACATCTATCGCCTGCGGCAGAAGATGGAGGCCGATCCGGCGAACCCGCAGCTCCTGCTCACCGATCGCGGCGCCTACCGGCTTGAGCCACGGGCCGGCGAACGTCTCGCAGCCTGAGACGTTCTGCGCGCCTGTCGTATCTATTAGGCGCGATTAAAATTTTTGTGATACACCGCCGGACGTAGCGGCTCGGCGGGACGGCCCCCCCAGGAAGGCCATCCCGATCCGGCCGCGGGTCCGGAGTACGGAGTTGCAGACAGACGCGGCGGTCAAGGTCGGCAGGCCAGCCTGGTGGATGCACCGGGCCGGGCTTGTCATGACGGCCGCCCTGGTACTGCTCCTCTGGCTGCTCGTCCATATCGCCGTGCAGTCGGAGTTCCGCCGGGCGGCGAAGGCCGGCTGGCAGAGCTCGGCCACCCTCGCCCGCACCCTGGAATCGAGCGTCGCCGGCCGGCTGCGCGGGATCGAGAGCATCCTCCGCTTCGGCGCCGCGCTGCATGCCCGCGACGCCGCCGGCTTCTCCATCCCCGCCTGGCTCGGGATCGATCCGGATCCTGACATCCTCGATGCCGCCATCCTCGGCCCCGATGGCCGCATCCGCCTCTCCCGCTCGGCGCTGTCCGCCGATCCAGCGACGCTGCGCGACCGCTCGATCGTCACCGCCATCCTGGCCGATCCGCAGCAGGACAGGCTGGAGGTCGGCGCGCTGCATCCGACCGGCAACGGCCGGACGGCCCTCGACATCGCCTGGCCGATGCGCGACGCCGCGGGCGGCTTCGTCGGCATCATCCTGGTCAGCCTCGACAGCGCCGCCTTCACCCGCCTCTACCGCCAGCTCGAGCTGCGGGATGCGGTCATCGCGCTCTTCGGGCTGGATGGCGCGCTGCGCGCCCGCGTCCCCCGGCCGGTCAGCCTGGTCGGCGCCGTGGTCCCGCCGGCCAGCATCGCGGCCTTCCGCGCCGGTGCGACGGAGACGACGCGGCGTGCGGTGGGCCCGTTCGACGGGATCGACCGCTTCTTCGCCTATCACCGGGTCGAGGGGCGCCCGCTCATCGTCGCCGTCGGGCTCGCCGCCGATTCGGTGCTGGCCCCGGCCCGCGAGGAGCAGCGCGAGCTCATCGCCGTCGGCGCCCTCGTCACCTTCGGCATCGCCGCCATCTGGCTGACCGTCCTGCATTTCCGCCGGCAGGAGGCGCGCTCGCGGGCGCAGCTTGAGGCGGTGATCTCGCATGTCGGCCAGGGGATCATGATGATCGATCCCGGCCGCCGGGTGGCGGTCGCCAACAGCCAGGTCGCCGAGATGCTCGACCTGCCGCCGGCGCTCGTCGTGCCCGGCCGGCGGATCGAGGATATCGTCGACTGGCAGGCCCGCGCCGGGGAGTTCGGCGGCGGCCCGGCGCCCCACACCCATATCGACAGCCTCGGCGGCCCCGGCTCCCCGCCCTTCGTGACCGTGCGGAGCCGGCCGGATGGCCGCATCCTCGAGATCCGCACGAATTACGCCAGCGACGGCAGCCATGTGCGGACCTTCACCGACATCACCGAGGCGCGGCACGGGGCCGAGGCCCTCGCCGCCGCCCGCGACCGGGCCCTGGCGGCCGAGGCGGCGATGACGGCGGCCTTCGAGAGCGTCCCGCATGGCGTGATGCTGGTGGATGCCGAGAACCGCGTGCGGGTGATCAACCAGGCCGCGATCGACCTCGCCGGGCTGCCGCCGGAACTCGCCCGGCCCGGGACCTCGATCGAGGACATGATCCGCTACCAGAACGCGACCGGCGAGACCGATCCCGACAGCGAGGAGATCCGGCGCTCCTGGGACGCCATCCAGAACCGGACCGAGTCCGGCCTCGCCTATCAGCGGGTGAAGCCGGATGGCCGCGTGGTGGAGGTGCGGACGACCTTCCTCGCGGACGGACGCTTCATCCGCACCTTCACCGATGTCAGCGCGCATCACGCCGCGCTGCGGGCGGAGGCGGCGGCGCTCGACGAGGCGCTGGTCGCCCGCGCCGCCCTCGCCGCAGCCTTCGAGAATGCGCCGATCGGCATCGCCTTGGTCGATGCCGGGCAGCGCCTGGCCTTCATCAACGGCGTGGCGATCGAGCTGCTGGACCTGCCGCCGGCGCTGACGCAGCCGGGCACGCCGATGCCGGAGATCCTGCAGCATGCGATCGGCCCGGCCGGGGAGGACGATGCCCGCCCCATGCCGGCAGCCACGGAGCCGGCCGCCCCGGCCGCGGAGGCGGCCAGCGAAGCCGGGGCCAGCGAACCCGCCCCCGTCATGCGGCGGACACGCCAGGGCCGCATCATGGAGCTGCGGGTCCGGTCCCTGCCCGATGGCCGCACCCTGCATACCTTCAGCGACGTCACCGCCCGCCAGGTCGCCCTGCAAGCGCAGCAGGCGGCGCGGCTGGCGGCCGAGGCGGCGCTCCGCAGCCGCACCGAATTCCTGGCGATCGTCAGCCACGAGCTGCGCACGCCCCTCAACGCGGTGATCGGGCTGACCGACGTGTTGCTGGCGCACGACCCCCGGCCCGACCAGGTGGCGGACCTGCAGATGGTCGTCGAGGCAGGGCGGCAGCTGCTCGGCCTGGTGGACGACATCCTCGACGTCACCCGGCTCGAGCGGGGGCGGCTGGTGCTGCGCGAGGGGGTCTTCGATCCGCGCGCGACGCTGGCCGACATGGCCCGGCTGATCGCCCCCCGCGCCAGGGCGAAGCGGCTGGATTTCGTGCTGCTGCTCGATCCGGGCCTGCCGCAGGCGGTCGTCGGCGACGAGGAGCGGCTGCGGCAGGTCCTGCGCAAGCTGCTGGACAACGCCGTGAAGTTCACCGATGCCGGCCGCATCTCGCTGGAGGCGGCGGCGCTCGAGGAGGATGCCGCGGGCTGGCGGCTCGGCATCGTCGTGGCCGATACCGGCATCGGCATCCCGCCGGAGACCGAGGCGCGGCTCTTCGAGCCCTTCTCCCAGGCCGACAGCTCGGTGGCGCGGCGCTTCGGCGGCCTCGGCCTCGGCCTGGCGATCAGCCGGATGCTGCTCGAGAGCATGGGCGGCAGCATCACCGTGGAGACGGTGCCGGAGATGGGCAGCCGCTTCCGCATCATGCTGCCGCTGCGCCGTCCCTGCGCCGCCCGCGCCGCGCCGGAGACGCTGATGCGACGCTCGGCCGCCGGCGGCTGAGCCGGGCGGGCGCAGCGTGCGGCCCCGAGGCGTCCGGTTTGTCAGCGATGTCGTGCAGGAGGGGGGATGGTGGAGCTGAGCGGGATCGAACCGCTGGCCTCGTCATTGCGAACGACGCGCTCTCCCAACTGAGCTACAGCCCCGTGCCATCGCCCCGCGGCTTGGGGTCCGCGGGGAGCGGCGATATGCCCCAGCCCGCCCGGCAGGTCAAGCGTGCCGCGGCGATTTCCCCGCCGGACCGGTCCGGCCGGTGCGGATCGGGGGGGGCGTGAGCACCCGAATGCCTGCCGCAGCCGTGGCGCGCTTGTCGCAACCCGGCTGCGTCACTAGGTTGCGCCGGCGTTTCTGGCGGGACCGGCGATGTTTCTCGACGTGGTTTTCTTCCTGGCGAGCGCGGTGCTCGACCTGCTGTGGTGGGCGGTCCTGCTCGCGGTGATCATGCAGATGCTGATCCAGTTCGGCGTGCTCGACACGCGGAACCGCCTGGTCTGGACGATCGCCGATTTCCTCTATCGGGTGACCGAGCCGCTCTTCGGCCGCATCCGGCGGGTGCTGCCGAATTTCGGGCCGCTCGACCTCTCGCCGCTGGTGGTGCTGCTGCTCATCACCGCCTGCAAGATGCTGCTCGCCGCGACCGCCAACGCCCTGCTGCGGAACGGGATGTACTTCTGAGCCATGTGGTGGCGGGCCCGCGCCGACGGCGTCACGGTCCGTATCCGGGTGCAGCCGCGGGCGCGGCGGGCCGGGCTGCAGGGCTTCGTCCCCGGGGCCGATGGGCCGCGGCTTAAGATTTCGGTGACCGAAGCGCCGGAGGATGGCCGCGCCAACCGTGCGGTCTGCGCCGCCCTGGCCCGTGCCCTGGGCATGCCGCCCTCGGTCGCAACGGTTGAACAGGGGGGCGCAGGACGGGAGAAGGTGGTCTTCGTGGCCGGCAACCCGGAGGCGCTCGGCGAAAGGCTGGAGGCGCTGGTATGAACTCCCCCGCGACGGGGCGCATCATCGATGGCAAGGCAGTGGCGGCGCGGCTGCGTGAGCAGCTCGCGGCACGGATCGCCACCCTGCCCTTCCGGCCCGGCCTGCGCGTGGTGCGCGTCGGCGAGGATCCGGCGAGCGGCGTCTATGTCCGAAACAAGGACCGCGCCGCCGCCGCCGCCGGCTTCGACAGCGCCACCATCCACCTGCCGGCCGATTGCCGGGAATCCGACCTGCTCATGCTGGTCGAGGATCTCAACATCGACCCGGCGGTGGACGGCATCCTGGTGCAATTGCCGCTGCCGCCGCAGATCCGCCCGGACAGGGTGATCGCCGCCATCGATCCGGCGAAGGATGTCGACGGCTTCCATCCGGTGAATGCCGGCCGGCTCGCCACGCAGCAGCCCGGCCTCGTCCCCTGCACGCCGAAAGGTGTCATGCACCTGCTGCGCGAGGCGGGAACACCCCTGCGCGGCGCCCGCGCCGTGGTGCTCGGCCGCAGCCAGATCGTCGGCCGGCCGATGGCGCAGCTTCTCCTCGCCGCCGATTGCACGGTGACCATGGCGCATTCCCGTACCCGCGACCTGCCCGGCGAGTGTCGGCGGGCCGAGATCCTGGTGGCCGCGGTCGGCCGACCGGGGCTGGTGCGCGGCGACTGGATCGGCGAGGGGGCGGTGGTCATCGATATCGGCATCAACCGCGGCGCCGATGGCAAGCTCGTCGGCGACGTCGCCTTCGCCGAGGCCTTGCCGCGAGCGGCGGCCATCACGCCGGTGCCCGGCGGGGTGGGGCCGATGACCATCGCCTGCCTGCTCGAGAACACGCTGGAAGCGGCGCTCGCCCGCCGCAGCCATGCCATGGGCCTGTCGGAGGGGCTGTCGCACGGGCCAGCCAACCGATGAAGCTCTACCGGCTTCTGCGCCTGCTGGGCGCGGTGGCGTTGCTCGCCGCGGCGCTGATGGCGCTGCTCTGGCTGCCAAGCCCGACCATCCCGGAATGGCTCCGCATCGCCGGCCTCGCCGTGCCGGCCCTGCTGCTGCTGCTGCTGAGCCGCGCCCTGCGACGGGCCCAGAAGACCTCGGGCTGACGCCGTTCGGCGACGGCACTGCCGCCGCCTTCGCAGAGATATGGCAACGATCCAGGCCGGCGCGGTCGGGTCGACCGCCGCCCGGACTGCCAGCGGGCGACGCAAGCGCCGGCTGAAACGGGCCGGATCGCGACCGTTGCGGCCCAGGAAATTGCAGATAATCCACAAAATAATTGAATCGGGTAGGGAGCAAACCAGGGTCGGAATCATTAGATGGGCTGCGGATTGTTGTCGCTTGCCCTTCCCCCAACCGGGCAGGCGCAACTGCCCTGCCGACCGTCCCCCCCCAAAGCGCCGGTAGGGCCGGCCCCCTGCTTTCCCCAAAGCAGGGGGCTATCCCCCTTCCCGATGGCTATCGGGCAGGCCCGTATCAGCGGCGAGGCGCAGCGCCTTTCATCACCGCCGCCATGGCGCGGTCGCGCGGATCGGCACTCGACGCCAGCCCGGCCTCCGCCCCCGCCCGATCGGCCGCGTCCCGGTTCTGGCTGAGCTTGCGCTTGCCGATTAGCCGCTCGATCCGCAACGACACGCCGAGGATGCCCTTGAGCTGCCCGGCGACGAAGGCCGCCGGCGCATCCTCCACTGACCAGGGCCGCGGCTGCGCCGCCTCCTGCCGCTCGGTGAGGAGCGAGACGATGGCGTGCAGCCGCGCCGGCTCGTCGATCATCTCGACCGTGCCCTCGACATGCACGGCCTCGTAATTCCAGGTCGGCACCACCCGGTGATGCTCGGCCTTCGATGGATACCAATTGGGCGAGACATAGGCTTCGGCGCCGCGGAAGATGGCGAGCGCCCGGCCGGCCTCGCGCAGCGCGGCGGCATGCGGGTTGGCGCGCGCGAGATGGCCGAGCAGGACGCCCTGCTCCTCGATCAGCAGCATCGGCAGATGCGTCACGTCCGGCACGCCGGTGGCGCCGTTGGAGACGAGCAGCGCCAAGCGGGCCTCGCGGATCAGGCCGTAGAGGATATCCGGGCGGTCTTCCCGGAAGGCGGGCGGGTTGTACATGCGGCGCAGCCTGCCCGAGCCAGGGATGGCTCCGCAACGGCGGCTACAGCGGAGCAGCGTTCAAGATTGAACGCTGCTCCACTATCATCTGTTGCTTCCAGAGTAGATCCACGCATCCGGGCGTTCACGCCCTCTCGCGATCTGCTCCAGCATGGGGCGGGGTTGCGCCCGCCGCGGAACTTCAATCCCAGGTCCTGGACCTGGCCGGCGGCTCAGGTCTTCGAATCGCGCTCGGTCCGTTCCGCGGCGCGCTCGGTGGCCTCACGATCATCGATCGGCCGGCCCTTAGGACGTGCGTCGCCCGCGGCCTGATCGGGCCCGGCTTCGCCGGAGGCGTCCTGGCCCTTCTCCTGCGGCGTCCAGCCCGGCTCGCCGGTTCCCTTGCCGTGGTCCTTCGGAGGCGTCGGCTTCGCCATATCCCTCTCCGTCCTTTGGTCGGCGGAACGCGGGGGAGGAAGGGGCAGTTCCGGATCAGCGCAGTCCCGCCGCCGGCGCTTCGGGCGGCCCCGCCGCCGGCGCTTCAGGCGGCAGCGCCTCGAGATAGGCCCGCACATAGGGCGCCATGGCGGGGTCGCGCAGCGCCATGGCGGGATGCTGGAAGCCGGCCTCGACCACCTCGCGCCGATCGGGGCGCAGCACCGGCTCCGCCGCCAGCCTCGCCTCGAAGACCTGCACGTGATCGAGGCACCCCTCGAAGCGCAGCGTCACCTCGCGGGCGAGGCGCAACCGCTCCGGCGGCAGGTCGAGGCCGGTCTCCTCGCGCAGTTCGCGGCAGGCGGCGAGGACGGGTGCCTCGTCCCGGCGCAGCCCGCCGCCCGGAAAGGTCGCGCCCGGCCGGTAGGACTGGCGCAGGATCAGTACCCGCGGGCCGCACCAGAGGGCGACCACCACGCCATGCCGCTCCGGACGCCGCAGCGCCCACCAGAGCCGGGCCGCCGGGTAGGCCAGACGGTAGGCCAGCCGCCAGGCGGCATCGGCGAGGGGGCGGGGCGCCTCGGGCAGCGGGTCGCCGGCGCTCAGAAGGCGCGGCCGGCGACCGTCTCGCCGATCGCCGGCACCACCGCCCCGACCAGCGTGCGGATCAGCGCCGCCTGGTCGCTGCCCTGCCGGTCGCAGGAGAGCACCGCGGTCCAGATCACCCGGCCCGTCGCCCGGTCCCGCAGCTCGACGCTGCCGGTCAGGCGTTGCGGCGGCGCACCGCCGCGCCGGCGGGATGAGGACCGGGGCGAGGAGAGGTCGCGCATCCAGGACAGGTCGTCGCCATCCGGATTGTTGTCGGCGTCGCGGAAGCTGAAGGGGTCGTTGCCACTGCGCCCGCCGCCCGGCGTCGAGAGGCCGCCGCGCCAGGAGAGCCGGTGCGTCGCCGGCTCGCCGAGGCGGTAGCCTGCCCGCCGCAGCGCCGCCTCGGTCGCGTCGCGCAGCGCCCGGCCAGTGGCGTCGTCGTTGCGGAGCGCGATGCCGAGCACGGCACCATGCGGCAGCGGCGCCAGCGTGGTCGCCGAGAGGTGGCCTGGGCAGGCATTCTGGGCGAGCGCCGCGCCCGGCCCGAGCAGCGCCGCCAGCAGGCCGGCGGCGGCCATCCGGCGCATCAGAGCCCGCCGCCCTTCCGCCCGGCCATGGCGCCGAGGCGCAGCCGCAGCGCGTTCAGCTTGATGAAGCCCTGGGCGTCGAACTGGTCGTAGGCGCCCTGGTCCTCCTCGAAGGTGACGTGCTTCATCGAGTAGAGGCTGTTGGGCGAGCGGCGGCCGGTGACGATGGTGTTGCCCTTGTAGAGCTTCAGCCGGACCTCGCCGTTGACGCTGTGCTGGCTGGCATCGGCCATGGCCTGCAGCATCCGCCGCTCCGGGCTGAACCAGAAGCCGTTATAGACCAGCTCCGCATAGCGCGGCATCAGGCTGTCCTTCAGATGGGCAGCCTCGCGGTCGAGGGTGATGCTCTCGATGGCGCGATGGGCGACATAGAGGATGGTGCCGCCCGGCGTCTCGTAGCAGCCGCGGCTCTTCATGCCGACGAAGCGGTTCTCGACCAGGTCGAGGCGGCCGATGCCGTTGGCCTTGCCAAGCGCGTTCAGCTCGGTCAGCAGCGCCGCGGGCATCAGGCGCCGGCCGTCGATGGCCACCGCATCGCCGCGCTCGAAGGCGATGGTAATCTCGGTCGGGATGTCGGGCGCGTCCTCGGGGCGGATGGTGCGCTGCCAGACCATCTCCGGCGGCTCGTCCCAGGGCTCCTCCAGCACCTTCCCCTCGCTGCTCGAGTGCAGCAGGTTGGCGTCCACGGAGAAGGGCGCCTCGCCGCGCTTGTCCTTGGCGATCGGGATCTGGTGCTGCTCGGCGAACTCGATGAGCTTGGTGCGGCTGGTCAGGTCCCATTCGCGCCAGGGGGCGATGACCTTCACCTCCGGCTTCAGGGCGTAGTAGCCGAGCTCGAAGCGCACCTGGTCGTTGCCCTTGCCGGTCGCGCCATGCGCTACGGCATCGGCGCCGACCTGCTCGGCGATCTCGATCTGCCGCTTGGCGATCAGCGGCCGGGCGATGGAGGTGCCGAGGAGGTACTGGCCCTCATAGAGCGCGTTCATCCGGAACATCGGGAAGACGAAGTCGCGGGTGAATTCCTCGCGCAGGTCGTCGATGAAGATGTTCTCCGGCTTGATGCCGAGGAGCAGCGCCTTGTCGCGGGCGGGGCCGAGCTCCTCGCCCTGGCCGAGATCGGCGGTGAAGGTCACCACCTCGCAGGCATAGGTGGTCTGCAGCCATTTCAGGATGACGCTGGTGTCGAGCCCGCCGGAATAGGCGAGGACCACCTTCTTCACGTCCTTCACGCGCATCGGGATCTTCCTTGGTCGGCCAGGGGGCGTTCCGTGGGAGCGCCCCCTGGCCCGTAAGCGAGGGGGTGTCCTGCCCCGTCATGGCCCGACGGACAAGGGGGCTTGCGACAACAGGCTTATTGCCAACGGTCCCAGCGATGTGGTTTCATCACTTTTATGGGATATCGCATACTATTGTATTTTATCCTGTGCATTGCCGGACCGGTCCTCGCCCGGGCCGAGCCACCCCGCATCCCCGTCCTCGATGCCGGGGCCGTGCCCTTCCTCAACGCCGAGGGGCGCGAGGACTATGCCCGCTTCCTGTTGCAGGCGACGCCGCGGGCCTTCGCCCTCAGTCCTGACGGGGCCTGGGGCTGGGCGGCGGCCCTGCCGGATGCGGCGGCAACGGCGGCGCGGGCGCTGGAGCTGTGCGGCTCCTGGGGCGGTAGCGGATGCAAGATCTATGCCAAGGATCTCGCCGTGATCTGGCCCGGCCGGGAAAGCCCCGGCCCGTCGCCGCCGCCCACCTGGCCGGTCGCCGCCGGACCGGGTTGGTCCCTGGTCCCGGATGGCCGCTTCCTCTGGCAGGGGTCGGGCACCGCCCGCGGCGCCTATGTCTGGGCGCATGGCCGCGCCGCCGGTGGCCAGGACAGCCGCGGCAGCCAGCCGCAGCCGCATGTGCGCGTCTTTAACAATGTCGGCTACGACGTGCTCCGCTTCGACCGCGACCCGGCCGCCGACGAGACCGACATCGCCGCCGGATGGCTGCGCGGCGCGCTGCGCAGCCTGCGCGAGCAGGGCTATGCGCGGATCGTCGTCGGCGGCCAGTCGCGCGGCGCCTGGAACGCCCTGCAGGCGCTGGACACGCCCGGTCTGGTGGATGGCGTGGTGGCCATCGCCCCGGCGGCGCATGGCGCGACCGGCAGCCCGGCCTGGGCCTGGGCGCTCGACGACCTGCGCGAGGTCGTCACCGCCGCCCGCAGCCCGGCGGCCCGGGTGGCGATCGTCAATTTCGCGCAGGACGAGTTCGATCCCGATCCGGATGGCCGCGCCGCCCTGTTCCGGAGGCTGCACGCCCCGCAGGTCGGCGCGCTGTTCTTCCTCGACCGCCCGGCCGAGGTGACCGGGCATGGCGGCGGCGCGGAGTCCCGCTTCACCCTGCGCTACGGCGCCTGCCTGCTCGACTTCGTCGAGGGGCGCGGCACGGGCTGCGGCGAGGCCGCGCCGGCGCGGCACGAGACCGAGGCGGTGCTGGCCGCCACGGCCTCGGGCGGTTAACTCGCGCCGCCCGCGGCCGCATCAGCGCCGCAGCCAGGCCGCCAGCACCTGGCGCTCCTCGATCGGCATCCGGGTGATGTTGTTCGGCGGCATCGCCTGGCTCAGCACCGCCTGCACCCGGATCGCCGCCGCCTCGCGGGCGATATGCTCCGGGCTGTCCAGCCGCACGCCCTTCGGCGGCGTGGCAAGGCCGGCCCAGAGCGGCTCGGCCGCGTGGCACATGGCGCAACGGCCGGTGACGATCTCGACCACCGCCTCGAGCGGCATGGCGACGCCCGGCGGCAGGGTGCCGGCCGGCGCCTCGGCGGCGGCGAGGCCGAGCCGTTCCCGCCCGAGCGGCGAGGAGGTGAGGCTGACCAGTGCCGCCAGCAGCACGCAGGCCGCCGCCACCGCCCAGCACCACCAGGCATTGCCGCGGCCGCTATGGCGCAGGTTGTAGAAGACGCGGATCACCGCGCCCGCGATCAGGATCAACCCGGTGATGACGAAGGCCCAGCGGGTCGACCACAGGATCGGGTAGTGGTTCGCCAGCATCAGGAACAGCACCGGCAGCGTCAGGTAGTTGTTGTGCGTGCTGCGCGTCTTGCCGGCCTTGCCGAGCGCCGGTTCGGGCGTCTCCCCCCGCAGCAGCGCGGCGACCACCTTGCGCTGGTTCGGGATGATGACCATGGCGACGTTGCCGGCCATCCAGGTCGCCATCACCGCGCCGGTGTGCAGCATGGCGCCGCGGCCGCTGAAGACCTGCTGGAAGAGGAAGGCGAGCAGCACGACGAAGGCGAAGCCGATGGCGCCCAGCATCACCTCGTTCTGCCCGATCGGCGAGCGGCAGAGCAGGTCATAGGCCACCCAGCCAAGCAGCAGCGCGCCGATGCCGATCGCCGCCGCGGTGACCGGGCCGATATCGGCGATGGCGGGGTCGATCAGGTAGAGCTCCGAGGCGCCGTAATACAGCCAGGCCAGCAGCGCGAAGCCGGAGAGCCAGGTGGTGTAGGCCTCCCATTTGTGCCAGAGCAGCTCGGGGGGCAGGTCGGCCGGCGCCACCAGCCATTTCCGCACCTGGTAGAAGCCGCCGCCATGCACCTCCCAGAGCTGGCCGCCCTTGCCCGCCGGGATGTCGGGCGCCGGCTTCAGGGCGGCATCGACATGCATGAAGTAGAAGCTGGCGCCGATCCAGGCCATGCCGGCCAGAACGTGCAGCCAGCGCAGCAGCATGCCGCCCCATTCGTGGATGTACGGGTCCATCAATGCACCGCTTCCTGGCTGCGCGCCGCGGCGGCCGCCTCCGCATGCGCCGCCTCCGCCGGGCGGGCGCCGTTGAAATAGAGGTTCAGCACCAGCGCCATCAGCGCCGAGAGCAGGATGCCGGAGTCGAGGATCGGCGCCAGGGCATGCGGCATGGCGCGGAAGAATTGCGGCGCGACCAGCGGGATCAGCCCGAAGCCGATGGAGATGGCGACGACGTAGAGGTTGTGCCGGTTGCCGGCGTAGTCGACGCCCGAGAGGATGCGCACGCCGGTCGCGGCCACCATGCCGAACATGACGACGCCGGCGCCGCCGAGGACGAAGAGCGGCACGCTTTCGACCAGCGCGCCGAGCTTCGGCATCAGCCCCATCGCCAGCATGATCGTCCCGCCCGCCGCGGTGATGTAGCGGGAGGTCACGCCGGTGACGCCGACCAGCCCGACATTCTGCGAGAAGCTGGTATAGGGGAAGGTGTTGAAGATGCCGCCGATGACGGTGCCGAGCCCATCGGTGCGCAGGCCACGCGTCATCGCCGCCTGATCCGGCGGCCGGCCGGTCATCTCGCCGAGGGCGAGGAACATGCCCGCGGATTCGATCATCACCACCACCATGACGATGCTCATCGTCAGGATCGCCACCGGCTCGAAGACCGGGATGCCGAAGGCGAAGGGCAGCACCAGGTCGAACCAGGGCGCCGCGGCCACCTTGGCAAAGCTCATCCGCCCGATCGCCCAGGCGGCGGCGCAGCCGAGCACGATGCCGACCAGGACGGAGATATTGGCGAGGAAGCCGGCGGCGTATTTGGTGATCAGCAGGATCAGCACCAGCACCGCCGCCGCCATGCCGAGATGCAGCGGCTCGCCATAGCCCGGCAGGGTCG
The DNA here is from genome assembly GCF_013112485.1 of Roseicella sp. DB1501. Taxonomy (GTDB): domain Bacteria; phylum Pseudomonadota; class Alphaproteobacteria; order Acetobacterales; family Acetobacteraceae; genus Paracraurococcus. The sequence continues at coordinate 175,393 of NZ_JABFHG010000004.1, read as the reverse complement.
GCGCCGGCGCCCCGGCCGCCCAGTTGACGCCGACGCGCATGAGCGAGATGCCGATCATCAGGATGATCGTGCCGGTGACGACGGCCGGGAAGAGCGGCAGCAGCCGGCTGACGAAGGGCGCGATCAGCATGGTCACCACGCCGGCCGCGATGACCGAGCCGAAGATGCCGAGCAGGCCGAGATCGGGGTTGCTGGCCATGGCGACCATCGGCCCGACCGCGGCGAAGGTCACGCCCATCATCACCGGCAGGCGGATGCCGAAGGGGCCGAGGCCGACGGACTGGATCAGCGTGGCGATGCCGCAGGCGAAGAGGTCGGCATTGACCAGCATCGCCACCTGTTCCGGCGGCAGCTTCGCGGCACGGCCGATGATGAGCGGCACGGCGACGGCGCCGGCATACATGACCAGCACGTGCTGCAAGGCGAGCGCCAGCAGCTTCGGTGCCGGCGGCACCGTATCGACGGTTTCGCCCCGTTCCGACAAATCCGGGTCCCCTCGCTTGCCGCCGCGCGGGCTCCGGCGCCCTTCCCTTTCCCTTCTGTTACGCCGTGGCGCATCGGCGGGGCAAGGGCGGTCTGCGCTCAGGTCTCCAGCCGCACGCCCGTGCGCTGGACGATGCCGCGGAACTTCTCCACCTCGCGGGCGAGGAAGGCCCGGGCATCCTGCGGTGAGTTCGGCCGGTCCCAGGCCTCGACGCCGGCGGTGAGCAGCCGCTCGCGCAGCCCGGCCTCGGCCAGGGCGGCGTTGAGGCCGCGGTTCAATGTCGCCTGGATCTCGGCTGGCATGCCGGGCGGGCCGAGCAGGATGTTCCAGGTGGTGAGGTCGTAGCCGGCGACGCCGCTCTCGGCGAGGGTTGGCAGGTCCGGGAAGGAGGGGAAGCGCCGCTCGCCGGTCACCGCGATGCCGCGCACCATGTCGTCGCGGATCTGCTGCGCCGCCGAGGCCAGGACGGCGATGCCGAACTGCCCCTCGCCCTGGAAGATCGCCGTCAGCATCTGCCCGCCGCTGCGATAGGGCACGTGCACGAAGCGGGTGCCGAGGTCGAGCGCCAGCATCTCGCAGGCGAGGTGCGGGATGGAGCCGACGCCGGAGGTCGCGTAGGTGTAGGTGTCGGGTGGCGCCGCCCGCAGCGTCGCCACCACCCCGGCTGCGTCCTTGGCCGGGAAATCCTTGTTGACGACCAGCACCAGCGGGGCGAGGCCGATGACGCCGAGATGCGAGAAGTCGCGCAGCGGGTCGTAGCGGGTGCCGCCAACCAGCGCGCTCGGCGCGATGGCGTGCGAGGAGCTCTCGACCAGCATGATGGTGTAGCCATCCGGCGCCTGCCGGCGCAGCCAGTCGCTGGCGACCATGCCGCTCGCGCCCGGCCGGTTCTCCACCACCAGCCGCGTCTGCGGGCCGAGATGCTCGGCCAGCCGGTCGGCCAGCAGCCGCGCCGCGATATCGGTGGAGCCGCCGGGGGCGAAGCCGGTGGCCATGGTGATGACGCGGTCAGGAAAGGCCTGCACGGCCGGCGCCGCCAGCAGCGTCAGGGCGGAGAGGGTCAGGGTGCGGCGGCGCATCGCGGGTCCTTCCAGGGAAATGTCGTCATACCAACGGACCGGTCCCCTAACCGGTCCGAGGCCCCGAACGGGGCCCGCAGCTTATGCTGCGAAGCCAAGCGAGCCGGAGGCTTGCGCCCGGCGTCTGCGGGCGATCGATATCAGCCCGGCGGCATGGCATCGGCGGGCGTGCGGCCGATCACCGGGCCCATGAGGCCGAGATCGATGGCCGCGCGGGTGACGGCGGCGGCGAAGCCCGGCGCGGCGGCCAGCGCCGCGAGGCGCAGCCGGGCCGCCGGCTCGGCCACCAGCCGCGCCAGCGCCGGCCCGTCCTCCGGCAGCGGCAGGCTCGGCCGCACCGGCCCGCGCTGCGGCGCCAGGCCGAGCAGCAGCCGCTCCACCACCCGGCTGTCGAGCGAGATGGCGGTGCCGCAGGTCATGGCGAGATCCGGCTCCGGCCAGGCGAGGCGCAGCCCGACCAGCGCCCCGGGGGCGCGGCCGCGGGCGAGGTGGTTGTCCCAGATCACCAGCGGCGCGCCTTCGGGGAAGGTCTCGGCCGCGACGCCGCCCTCCGCCAGCGGGCCGGTGATGCGGTAGAGGCCGAAGCGGGCGCCCATCAGGGCGTCCAGCATCCGCGCCTCCTCGCTCCCCGGCAGCGGCGGCTCGGCCCGCGCCTGGCGCTCGATCGCGCGGCCATGGCCGCCGAGCGGGTCGAGCACGCCGAGATCGAAGACCGCGGCGAGTTGCATCGCATCGGCCGGCCGCACCTGCTTGCCGTCCCAGAGCGAGAGGGCGCGCGCCTGGCTGCCGAGGGAGGCGAGCGGGATGCGCTTCGAGGCCTCGGTCAGCAGTTGCCGGCGGAGGCCGGCATAGCGCGCATAGCGGGCAGCCGGGGTGTCCCCCTGCATCGCCTCGTCCGTCAGTTCGGCACCGTGACGCCGAGGCCGCGGGCGCAGCGGACGATGCTCTCCCAGGTATCGGGCTGCAGCGGCACGCCCTTGGCGAGGCGCTCGGCGCGCAGCCGCGCCTCCGGCTCGCCGGGCGCCAGCACCTCGCCGCCGGCGGTGTCCGGTCGGCAGGACTTCACCCAGGCGACATAGTCCTCGGCCGCCTGCCGGAAGCCCGCCTCGGTGCCGAAATGCCGTGGCGAGATGAAGATGGAGAGCATGCCATTGGCGATGCGGCCGCGGGCATCGACCGGGCCGGAGCAGCCGCCGCCGGTGAAAGCGCCGGCCAGCAGCTCGCACATGAAGGCCAGCCCCGAGCCCTTGTGCTCGCCGAAGGCGCGGATGGCGCCAAGGCCATTGGCTGGGTTGCGCGGCCCGATCGGTGGGTACTCGCCATAGAGGGTGTGCGGATCGGCCGAGAGGCGGCCATCCGGCTCGACCAGCGCATCCTGCGGCAGCGGCTTGCCGCCGTTGGAGGCGACCAGCACCTTGCCCTCGGCGACGCGGGAGGTGGCGAAGTCGAGCAGCACGGGCGGGTCGGTCGGCACGCCGATGCTGAAGGGGGCGGTGGAAAAGCGCCGCTCGGTGCCGCCGAAGGGCGCGACGAGCACGCTGCCGGCGACGTTGACGAAATGGATGGAGATCAGCCCGGCCTCGATCGCCTGCTCGGCATAGGAGCCGACGCGGCCGATATGCCCGGCATTGCGCAGCGCGACGACGGCGGTGCCGTGCTGCCGCGCCCGCTCGATCCCCATCGCCGTCGCCTGCGGCGCGACGGTCTGGCCGAAGCCGTAATGCCCGTCGAGCAGCGCGAAGGCGCCGCCATCGGTCACCACCTCCGCCTGCTGGCCGGCGACGACATAGCCGGCCTGCTGCCATTCGACGTAGCGCGGCACGCGGACCACGCCATGGCTGTCATGGCCGGCGAGGTTGGCGCCGAGCAGGTGGTGGGAGATCCGGCCCGCCTCGGCCGCATCGCAGCCATTGGCGCTGAAGATGCGGGTGACGAGATCCTCGAGCGTGTCGGCGCCGATCAGCACCGGGGCATTGGTGTCCATGGGGTCCCCAAGGGTACGAGCGGGGCGCGCTGGCGGCCCGCCCCAGTCGGGAGAAGTCAGATCGGGAGAAGTCAGATCACGCGATCGGTCTGCGGATCGATCAGATGCATCTGGCCCATATCGGCGGCCAGCGGCAAGGCCCGGCCCGGCTCGGCTGGCACGCTCGGATCGATGCGGGCGACGACCTCCGCGCCCTCGAGCCAGATATGCGCCAGCGTCTCCATGCCCATCGGCTCCACCACCTCGGGCGTGAGCTTGAGATGGGCGAGGTTCGGCCGGTGGTCGTTCGGGCGCACCTCCGTCAGGTGCTCCGGCCGGATGCCGAAGAGCACCTCCTTGCCGGCATGCCCGGCATAGCGCTTGGCGCGGGCCTCCGGCACCGGCAGGCTGATGCCGCCGGGCAGCACGATGTTCAGCGCCGCGCCGCCATTGGCGAGCTTCGCCGGGATGAAGTTCATCGCCGGACTGCCGATGAAGCCGGCGACGAACTTGGTCGCCGGCTTGTGGTAGAGCTCGGTCGGCGGGCCGACCTGCTCGATGACGCCGTGGTTCATCACCACCACGCGGTCCGCCAGGGTCATCGCCTCCACCTGGTCGTGGGTGACGTAGACGGTGGTGGTCTTGACGGTCTGGTGCACCTTCTTGATCTCGGTGCGCATCTGCACCCGCAGCTTGGCGTCGAGGTTCGACAGCGGCTCGTCGAACAGGAACACCTTCGGGTCGCGCACGATGGCGCGGCCCATGGCGACGCGCTGCCGCTGCCCGCCCGAGAGCGCCTTAGGCTTGCGGTCGAGCAGCATGCCGATATCGAGGATGCGGGCCGCATTCTCCACCCGCCGGCGGATCTCCTCCTTCGGGAATTTCCGCAGCATCAGCCCGAAAGCCATGTTGTCGTAGACCGACATGTGCGGATAGAGCGCGTAGTTCTGGAACACCATGGCGATGTCCCGGTCGCGCGGCGGGATGTCGTTCACCACGTTGCCGCCGATCAGGATCTCGCCCTTCGAGATTTCCTCGAGGCCGGCGATCATGCGCAGCGTCGTCGACTTGCCGCAGCCGGACGGCCCGACGAGGACGACGAATTCGTGGTCGGCGATGTCGAGGTCGATCCCCTTCACCGCCTGCACGCCGCCCTCGTACTCCTTGACGATGCGGTTCAGCTTGACCTGTGCCATTGCGTTCCTCCCCAGGCCCGGGCGGCCATCATCCCTTGGTGGCGCCGGCGGTGAGGCCGGCGATGTAGTAGTCCATCAGAAAGGCGTAGACGATCACCGGCGGCAGGGCCGCGAGCAGCGCGCCAGCCATGAGCTGCCCCCAGGCGAAGGTGTCGCCGCGGATGAGCTGGCTGACGACGCCGATGGTCAGCGGCATCTCGTCCGGCCGGGTGATGAAGGCGGTGGGATAGACGAAGGCGGCCCAGGAGACGGTGAAGGCGAAGATCGTCGCCGCGATGATGCCCGGCAGCGCCACGGGGATGAAGATCTTGGTCAGCATCTGCATCCAGTTGGCGCCGTCGATCAGCGCCGCCTCATCCAGCTCCTTCGGGATGGAGGCGAAGTAGCCGATCATGATCCAGGTGCAGAAGGGCACGGTGAGCGTCGGATAGACCAGCACCAGGCCCCAGGTGGAGTTCAGCAGCCCGAGCGCGCCGACGATCTGGTAGAGCGGGATGAAGAGCAGCGTGTCCGGCACCAGGTAGGTGAGGAACACGCCCGTCGCCAGCACCTGGCTGCCGAAGAACTTCATGCGCGCCAGCGAGAAGGCGGCGAAGACCGAGATCACCATGGTCAGCACCACCACGCAAACCGTGACCTTGATGCTGTTGAAGAAGAAGCCGCGGAACATCGGGTCGCTGATCAGCGCCCAGTAGTTGTCGAGCGTCGGATTGCGGACGATCCAGGGCGTGCCCACCGGGTTCGAGATCTCGGCGCTGGTCTTCAGGCTGGTGAGCAGCATGTAGAGCGGCGGCGCCAGCATGACGATCGCGGCGACGATCAGCGAGATATAGGCCGTGATCAGCGCCCAGCGCCGCTCCTTGCGGAGCGAGCCGATGCGGCGGCCGAGGCCGGGGATGGCGGCGGAGGGGGTGGCGGCGGTGGCGGACATCAGGCCATCTCCCGGTTGCGCTGGTTGACGCCGCGAAGGATGAAGAAGGCGACCACCGCCAGCAGCGGGAACATGAACAGGCTCACCGCGGCGCCGCGCGGGATGTTCCCCGAGAGCACGCCGACCTGGAAGGCGTAGCTGGCGAAGACATGCGTCAGGTCGCGCGGCCCGCCATTGGTCAGCACCCGGACGATGTCGTAATTGGCGAAGGTGACGATCAGGCTGAACAGCACGGTGATGCTGATGATGTTGCGCATCATCGGCAGGGTCACGAAGCGCAGCCCCTGCCAGCCGGTGGCGCCATCGATCGCCGCCGCCTCGTAGAGCTGGTCGGGCACCGATTTCAGCGCCGCCAGGTACATGATCATGAAGAAGGGCGTGCCGGCCCAGACATTGACGATGATGACCGAGGCGCGGGCCCACCAGGGCTCGCCCAGCCAGGGCACGGAGGGCGCGCCGATGGCGTTGAGCAGCCAGTTCAGGCTGGAATAGCTGGGATCGAACATCCACCACCAGCCGAGGGTGGACAGCGCCGGCGGCACCACCCAGGGCAGCAGCAGCAGGCCGCGCCAGATCCGCTGCCCCTTGGTCGGGATGTGGTGCAGCATGTGCGCCAGCCAGAAGCCGAGCAGCGCCTTCAGCACCACCGCGCTGATGGCGAAGATGCAGCTCTGCCAGATGACCATCTGGAAGGTCTCGGAATCCAGCAGGATCTGGAAATTGCCGAGGCCGATGAACTCGGTCATCCGCCGGTTCAGGGTGGAGAGATAGATGGCGTAGCCGGCCGGCCAGGCGACCAGCCCGGCGATCACCGCGATCAGCGGCAGCGCCATCAGGAAGGCGATGGTCGAGCGCCGTCTGGCGATCCGCTGCAGGCTGAGGCGCGGCTGCGCCGGGGCGGCGGCCGGCCCGGCGGCAGTCACTGTGGTGGCATCCAGCGCCATGGAAGCCCTCTCCCTGTTTGGTGCTTGGGCAGCGCCGGCGGCGCCCCCGCGCCGCCGCAGCCTTTGGTCGGGATCAGGCGCCGCGAGCAAAGCCCGGGCGCCTGTTCCTGCCGAGCGGAGCTATGGCGCAAGGAGGGCCGGCATTCAATTCCGATCCGCCGCGCCAGGCCCCGCGACGACCTCAGCCGAGGCGCATGTTCTTGATCTCGCGCTCCAGCCAGCCGAGCGCCTGGTCGACCGACTCGCCGCCCTGGGCGACGCGGGCGATGACCTTGGTGTTCAGCGCCTGCACGTACATCTGCGAGGCGAGATCGGCCGGCGCCGGCGAATAGGCGATCGAGTACTTCGCCTGGTGGTGCGGCTTCAGCGGGTAGTTGTAGATCGTCCCCACCGGCGGCCCCTGCGTCGTCCAGACCTTGAAATCGGCCATGCTGGCGAAGGGCGGGATGTCGTAACCACCGCTGGTGTCGGTGGTGAACTCGGCGCTCTCGCGCTGGCTGAGGAACTCGAGCAGCGCCTTGGTCGCCGTCTTGTTCTTGCCGAAGGCCCAGACGCCGGTGGTGAAGGGCAGGTAGGCGCAGAAGCGGCCGGCGGGGCCGGCGGGCATCGGCACGGTCCAGCACTTCTCCGCCACCTGCGGCGCATCCCGCTTGGCGACCGCCCAGGCCGAGGGCGGGTTGAAGACGAGGGCCGAGCGGCCGGAGATCAGCGCCCGGTTGTTCGAGGCATCGTCCCAGGCCCAGACATCGTTCGGCAGGAATTTCGACAGCCGCACGGCATAGTCGATCACCTGCTTCAGCTTGTCGTTGCCCTTGATCGTCGGGTTGCCCTTCTCGTCGGTGATCTGGGCGCCGTAGCTGAGGAAGAGCGCGCCGATCCAGTCCACCGCGTCGCTGAACTGGCCCATCGGCAGGCCGAAGGGAACATTCGCCTTGTGGCAGGCCTCGGCCGCCTTGAGGAAGGTGTCCCAGGTCCAGGTATCGGCGCCCGGGCCCTGCTTGGCCTCGGCCGGCCACATGGCGCGGATATCGATGCCGGCATGCTCCTGGAACAGGTCGTAACGCACGCAGGCGGGCTTGGCCTGGGTGCCCGAGGTGGCCGGCACGCCGCGCCACTTGCCACCATGTTTGGCGAGGTACTCGGCGATCGGATTGATCGGGCCGTATTTGGCGACCAGCCGCTGGATCACGTCATCGACCGGCTCGAGCTGATCGGCATAGGCGCCGACATCCCAGGGCGTCAGCGAGATCGCGTCATGCCCGTTGCGCGACTGCGCCTGCGCCGCGGCGGTGAGCTGAAGCTGGTTGCCGGTGGTGTTGATGAAATCGAGCTGGACGTTGACGCGGTTCTGCTCGCCCCATTTGGCGCAAAGTTGCTTCAGCGCGTCGTTGCCGCCGGGCACCCAATGGTCCCAGAAGGCGATGCGGATCGTGCCGCCCGTGCCCTGCGCATGCACCATGGGGGCGCCGAGCGCGCCCACGGCCACCACCCCGGCGCCGGAGCGCAGCACGCCGCGCCGGCCCATCCGATTGCCTGCCATCTTGGTTCTCCCAGAGAGGCGGGAAGCCCGCCCGACATGCCTCATCCGAGCCTGTTCCGGCTCTGCTGCGCAACATGACCCGACCCGGATCGGCTGACAACGGCTCCCGGCGACGGGATGCCGCCGCAGCCGGGCACATCCACGCCAGCCGCCGGCCAGCCGCGATCCGCGGGCCGTCCACGCCGTCAGGGAAACCGCGGCGTGGCGCGGGGCGGTGGCGAAACACTTCGTATCACGAAGCCTGCGGCGGCATCGCGCCGCGCCGCCGATCGCTCCGGGTAGTGCCGGGAGGATGCAAGGCTGCCGCACGACCCTGTCGCGCCGCCATTCGACCGCCCGCCGCCTTCGCGGGCCGGATGCTCAGGCCTCGGCGCCCTCGTCGCGCAGCAGGCTCTCGACCATGGCCGGCGGCACCTCGCCCGCCGTATAGGCCTCGCCCGGCCCGTGCAGCAGGACGAAGCGGAGCGCGCCGTCGCGCACCTTCTTGTCCTGGCGCATTCGCCCCATCAGCGCCGCCGCCGAATAGCGGCGCGGCAGGTCGCGGATCCGCGCCGGCATGCCGCAGGCCTCGAGATGCGCGATCACCCGGCCGGGCAACTCCTGGCTGCACTGGCCGAGCCGGGCCGAGAGCGCGGCGGCGAGGCCGAGCCCGACGCCGACTGCCTCGCCATGCAGCAGAGCGCCGCCATAGCCGCTCTCGGCCTCCAGCGCATGGCCGAAGGTATGGCCGAGATTGAGCAGGGCGCGGCCGCCCTCGGCGCTCTCCTCCCGCTCGTCGCCGGCGACCACGGCGGCCTTCAGGCGGCAGCTCTCCAGCACCGCATGCGCCTGCGCCGCGGCATCGCCGGCGACCAGCGCCGCGCCATGGCCCTCGCACCAGCGCCAGAGCGTCTCGCCCGAGAGCAGCCCGTGCTTGGCCACCTCGGCATAGCCGGCGCGAAGCTCGCGCCCCGGCAGGGTGCGGAGCGTCGCCATGTCGGCGATCACCAGCCGCGGCTGGTGGAAGGCGCCGACCAGGTTCTTGCCGAGCGCGAGGTTGACGCCGGTCTTGCCGCCGACGCTGGAATCCACCTGGGCCAGCAGCGTGGTCGGCACCTGCACGAAGGGCAGGCCGCGCAGCGCCACGGCCGCCGCGAAGCCGGCGAGGTCGCCGACCACGCCGCCGCCGAGTGCCACCACCGCCGTGCGCCGGTCCGCCCCGGCCGCCAGCAGCTGCTCCAGCACCGATTGCAGGCAGGCGAAGTCCTTGCTCGCCTCGCCGGGCGGCACGGCGATCTCGGCGAGGATGGCGAAGCCCGCCTCCTCCAGCCCTGCGCGCAGCGCCGGCAGGTGCAGCGGCGCGACCGTCTCGTCCGTCACCACCACCACCCGGCGGCCCGGCAGCACCGGCGCCATCAGCCCGCCGGCCCGGGCCAGCAGCCCTTCCCCCACCAGGATGTCGTAGCTGCGCTCGCCGAGCGTCACCGGCAGGCGGGCCGGCGGCTGCCAGGCCTCGATCCCCTCCTGCACCCGCCGCGTGGTCGTCTCGGGGCTCTCATCGGTGCAGTGGATCACGAGGTCGGCCTCGGCATAGAAAGGGTGGCGGATCGTCATCAGCCGCTGCAGCACCTCCGCCGGATCGGCGTTGAGGAACATCGGCCGGTGCTCGCGGCCGGCGACGCGGCGCAGCAGGGTCGGCAGCCGACAGCGCAGCCAGACCGAGACGGCGCCGGACTGGCGGATAGCAGCGCGGGTCCTGGCATCGGCGAAGGCGCCGCCGCCGGTCGCCAGCACCACCGGCGGGCCGGCCAGCAACCGGCTGATGACGCGGCGCTCGCCGTCGCGGAAATGCGGCTCGCCGTAGCGGGCGAAGATCTCGGTGATCGGCAGGCCGGCGGCCGACTCGATCTCGTTGTCGGCATCGAGGAAAGGCAGGCCGAGGCGCAGCGCCAAGCGGCGCCCGATGGAGGACTTGCCGGAGCCCGGCATGCCGACCAGCACGATGCTCCGCCCCCGCAGCCAGGCGGGCCCGGCCGGCAGGATCGCCTCCGGCCGCAGCAGGTCGGTTGCCAGGGCAATGCCCGCAACGGTTCCAGGTGAGGCAGGGTCACCGGGGCCGGATGGTGCGCGGGCGTTAACAATGTTGCGTGACACGATCCCTAAGGCTAGCACACCGCGGCTCTCGCGCGAGGACCCCGCCCGCAATGTTCCAACGGCCCGTATTGCTGATCGCCGTGATCCTCGTGGCCCTGGTCGTGGCCGGGCTGCTGGCGGTCGGGGCGTTTCCGCCCGCTGTCTCGCCGCAACCGGTCGAGCGCGTGGTGCCGAACGACCGATTCCAGACCCGCTAGAGCGGCACGTGCCCGGGCTGCGGCAGGCGGCGGGCCGGCGCGGGTCGCCGCCCGCGCCACGGTAGGACCGCCCCCCGCATGGCCGCCCATCTGCTCGACGCCTTCCTCGAGATGCTCAAGGCCGAGCGCGGCGCCGCCCGCAACACCTGGACGGCCTACGAGACCGACCTCAGGGACTTCTTCGACTTCTGTGGCCGCGAGGGCACGCCGCCCGCCATGGCCGGCGCGCCGGTGCTGCGCGCCTATCTGCGGCGCCTCACCGATCTCGGCCTGCGGCCGCGCACCGCCGCGCGGCGGCTCTCGGTGCTCCGGCAGTTCTACCGCTTCCTCGCCCGCGAGGGCCTGCGGCCGGACGACCCGACCGAGCTGCTGGAAGGGCCGAAGACCCCGGCTGCCCTACCCAAGGCGATCGCCGAGGCCGAGGTGGAGGCGCTGCTCGCCGGCGCCGCCGCGCTGCCCGGGCATCGCGGCCCGCAGGCCGTGGCGGCGATCGAGCTGCTCTACTGCTCCGGCCTGCGGGCGAGCGAGCTGGTCACCCTGCCGGCGGCGGCGCTGCGGCCGGATGCGCCGCTCGTCGCGGTGCATGGCAAGGGCGGCAAGGACCGGCTGGTGCCGATCTCCGCCCGGGCGCGGGAGGCGGCGGTCCAGGCCCGCGAGGCGCTGGCCGCGACCGGCCGGAAATCCGCCCAGGACGCCCGGGCGCTGCGCTGGATGTTCCCGGCCCGTGCCGCCGCGGGGCACATGACGCGACAGGCGCTCGGGCTGCTGCTGAAGGATGCGGCGCTGGCCGCCGGGCTCGACCCGAACCGGGTCAGCCCGCATGTGCTGCGGCATTCCTTCGCTAGCCACCTGCTCGCCCGCGGCGCCGACCTGCGCAGCCTGCAGCTGCTGCTCGGCCATGCCGACATCGCCACCACCCAGATCTACACCAAGGTGCTGGAGGAGCGGCTGCGGGCACTGGTCGAGGCGCATCACCCGCTGGCCGAGGGGCCGGCGGGGGACGGGCCCGCGGCCGAGGCCTGACCGGCGCCAAGGAAGGGGCCGGACGAGGTAGGGCCCTGGCCGCGGCTTCCTCCCATGGCGCTTTTCCGCTAACCCCGGCGCCTGAGGACCCGTCCTGCGGCGCCACGGCGCCGCGGCGGGAGATTCTTGCGATTCGCCCAGGCCCCGCGCCGGGCCACAGGGACGCGATGCGCCACTTCCTGGACTTCGAAAAGCCGATCGCCGAGCTCGAGGGCAAGATCGAGGAGCTGCGCCGCACCACGGATGCCGGCGGCATCGACGTGGCGGAGGAGGTCGCCAAGCTGCGCGACAAGGCGCAGACCCTGCTCAAGACCACCTACGCCAAGCTGACGCCCTGGCAGAAGACGCTGGTCGCCCGGCATCCGGACCGGCCGAAATGCCTCGACTACATCCGGGCCCATATCGAGGAATGGACGCCGCTGGCCGGCGACCGCGCCTTCGCCGACGACGCGGCGGTGGTCGGCGGCCTCGGGCGCTTCCGCGGTCGTGCGGTCGCGGTGCTCGGCACCGAGAAGGGCGCCGATACCGAGAGCCGGGTGGAGCATAATTTCGGCATGGCGCGGCCGGAGGGCTACCGCAAGGCGCGGCGGATCATGGAGCTGGCCGGGCGCTTCGGCCTGCCCATCCTCTCCTTCGTCGACACCGCCGGCGCCTTCCCGGGCATCGAGGCCGAGGCGCGCGGCCAGGCCGAGGCCATCGCCCGCTCCATCGAGGCGGGGCTGGACGCGCCGGTGCCCTTCGTCGCCACCATCATCGGCGAGGGCGGCTCGGGCGGCGCCATCGCGCTCGCCGCCGCCGACCGCGTGCTGATGCTGGAGCACAGCGTCTACTCGGTGATCTCGCCCGAGGGCTGCGCCAGCATCCTCTGGCGCGACGCCGCGCAGGCCCCGGCCGCGGCCGAGGCGCTGAAGCTCACCGCCGAGGATCTCCGCCGGCTGAACCTCGTCGATGCCGTGGTGCCGGAGCCGATGGGCGGCGCCCATCGCGACCCGGCGGCGACGCTGAAGGCGGTGGGCGACCGGGTGTGGGACAGCCTGGAGCCGCTGCTCGCCTTCGACGGCGCCACGCTGCGGGCGCGGCGGCGGGAGAAGTTCCTGGAGATGGGCCGGCACGGCGTCGCCTGAGGCGACGGTCCGGCGCCGCTGCCCGCAGGACGGAGCGGCGATGCAGCGGTGACCCGGCAGCACATCCCCGACCTCTCCGCCCGCCAGCTCCTCGCCGTGCTCACCGTCGCCGAGCAGGGCAGCTTCGTCGCCGCCGCTGCCACCCTCGCCTGCTCGCAGCCGGCGCTGACCCGGACCATCCGCCGCGTCGAGGACCTCCTCGGCGCCGCGCTGTTCGAGCGCACCACCCGCCGCGTGCGGCTGACCGCGGCGGGGCGCGAATTCCTGCCGGTCGCGGAGCGGCTGCTGCACGAGCTCGGCCTGCTCGCCCGCAGCCTGCGCGAGATCGCCGCCGAGAGCCGCGGCCAGGTGGTGCTGGCCTGCATCATGTCGGCGGCGACCGGGGTGCTGCCCGGCCTGCTCGGCGCCTGGAGCGCCGCCCGGCCGGGGGTCGAGCTGCATGTGCGCGAGGGCGTGCACGGCCATGTGCTGGCCGAGGTGCAGGCGGGATCGGCGGATATCGGCCTCACCTATGTCGATGCGCTGCCGGAGGGACTCCTCGCCGAGCCCCTCGGGCGCGAGCATTTCGTCGCCGTCGCGCCGCCCGGCCATGCCCTGGCCCACCCCGGCGCGCCGGTGACGCTGGCGGCGCTCGCCGAGGAGCGGCTGATCGCCTTCCCGCCCGAGTCCCACACCCGGCGCATCATCGAGGCGGCGGCGGCAGGTGCCGGCCTCACCCTCCGCCCGCGGCTCACCGTGATGCAATTCGCCACCATGCTGCGGCTGGTCCGCGCCGGGGCGGGACTGGCCATCGTGCCGGCGACGGCGGTGGCGGGATCGGCCGGCGAGAGCCTCGCCGTGCTGCCCCTGGCGCCGCCGGGGCTGAGCCGGCGGGTCGGGCTGGTGACCCAGGCGGGCCGGGTTCTGTCGCCGCCGGCGGCCGGGCTGATGGGCGCGCTGCGGGATGGCTGGCCGGGCGGGGCATTGATGCAAAATATGGAATAAACTTCGGCAACAAGCCGGACTTGGCATAGGTTGTCGCCCTGCGCATGCTTCCCGGACAGCGGCCCCAGGCCGGACCGCCCGAAGGCAGGGGAGCGACGCCATGTCCGCCACCAAGGAGATCACCGGGCACCACGCGGTCGAGCCGGGCACCGACCTCGTCGAATACTACTTCGCCCGCGGCTGGACGGATGGCCTGCCCATCGTGCCGCCGACGCCCGAGAAGGTGGCGGCCTTCGTCGATGCGCTCGGCGGCGAGCCCGATGCGGTGGAGGGCAAGGTCGCCCCGCGCTGGGGCGTGCTGACGCGCGAGGTGCTCGCCATCAACGCCGTCATGGCCGGCTGCCGGCCCGATTACGCCCCGGTGCTGCGGGCGGCGATGCAGGCGCTGATGGATGCGGCCTTCAACCTGAACGGCGTGCAGGCGACGACGCATATGGCGGCGCCGCTGGTCATCGTGAACGGGCCCGTCGCCCGCGCGATCGGCATGAATGGCGGGGCCAGCGCCTTCGGCCCCGGCAACCGCGCCAACGCCACCATCGGCCGCGCCATCCGCCTGGTGCTGCTCAATGTCGGCGGGGCGCATCCGCCCGATCTCGACAAATGCACGCTCGGCAACCCGGCCAAGTACAGCTACGCCATCTGCGAGAACGAGGCGGACAGCCCCTTCGCCCCCTACCATGTCGAGCAGGGCTGGGCGCCGGAGGCGAGCACGGTCTTCGCCATGGCGGCCGAGGCGCCGCACAGCGTCACCGACCACCAGTGCAACGACCCCGAGGGCATCCTCGACACGATCTGCTCGGCGATGAGCACCATCGCCACGAACAACGCCGTGCTCTCCGGCCATTGCGCGATCGCGCTCGGGCTCGAACATGCGCGGAGCATCGCCAAGGCCGGCTGGACCCGCAGCGACATCCGCCACTATCTCTGGATGCACAGCGGCAACGCCTTCCGGCTGATCACCCGCGACCATCGCTACGGCCGCGTCTACAACCGCAACCTGCCGAAATGGTACAAGCGGGACCCGGACAGCCGCATCCCGATCGTCCCCTCGCCCGACAACATCCATCTCTTCGTCGTCGGCGGCGATGCCGGGCGCTTCTCCGCCTTCATCCCCGGCTGGGGCCATATGAACACGCCGGTGATGAAGCCGGTCTTCGCCGATGCGGCGCTGCCCGAAGGGCCCGACTGCGCCGGCGGCGTCTGCGCGATCTGAGGGAGGGAACGCCATGCTGCTCCGGGTGGATGACGCCAGGGCCTTCGTCTTCGACCCGCGCGGGCGGGTGGAGAGCGCGGCGACGCCGCGCGCCCCGCGGCGACCGCGGCTCGACGGGCTGCGGCTCGGCGTGCTCGACAACAGCAAGTGGAACGCCAACAAGCTGCTGCGCGGCGCCGTCGCGGCGCTGGGCGAGCGCTTCGCCTTCGGCGCGGTGAATTACTACGTCAAGCACAGCTTCTCGAAGGATGCGGCGCCGGAGCTGATCGAGCGCATCGCGGCGGAGAACGACATCCTACTCACCGCCATCGGCGATTGCGGCTCCTGCTGCTCCTGCTGCGTCCGCGACAGCATCGCGCTGGAGCGCCGCGGCCTCGCCGCCGCCTGCATCATCACCACGGAATTCGCCCGCGAGACGGAGCTGACCCGCGCCGCGCTCGGCATGCCGGCGCTGCAGCCGGTGGTGATCGACCATCCGGTGAGCTCGATCACCGCCGAGGAGGTCGCCGCGCGGGTGCGGCAGATCGAGACCCAGGCGGCAGCGGTCTGGACCGGCGGCGAGACCGCGGCGCGGAGCTGAACCCGGCGGACCTTATGCCGACAGACCGGTCGCTTGATCGGTCCGAGGCCCCGAACGGGGCCTGCCGCCAGCGCGGTGAAGCCTGGACCATGATCCATTCACCCTGGTTCACGGACCATGGTCCGGGCCGTTGTTCGATCGCGTGAGTCTCGCCTTCGGTGAGTCCACCTCAGGCGATCACGCTCTAGCAAACCGGAGGTTTGCGCCCGGCGACTGAGGGCATTGAATGAGGGCCTTCAATGAAAGACCCGGCCGGCGTCGATCACCACCGTCTGGCCGGTCATGGTCTCCGACCGCGCCATGGTCACCACCATCTCGGCGCAATCCTCCTTGTCCGCCGCCCGCTTCAGCAGCGCGCCGGAGGCCGAGCGCTCGATCTGCGACGGGCTGAGATTGGCTGTCGCCCGCGTGCCCTCCAGCAGCCCTGGCGCCACGCAATTGACCAGCACCTCGGGCGCCAGGGCGACGGCCATGCAGCGCGTCAGATGGATCAGCCCGGCCTTCGAGACGGCGTAGGCGATGGAGGAGCCCTGCGGCCCGAGCCCGGCGACGGAGGCGATGTTGACGATCCGTCCCCGCCCCTGCGCCTTCATCACCGGCGCCACCGCCTTGGTGAGGCGCATCGGCCCGGTGAGGTTCACCGCCATGATCCGCTCCCAGAGCTCGATGGTCAGCCCGTCGAGATCGGTGAAGGGGACGGATTTGTTGTAGGCGGCGTCGTTCACCAGCAGGTCGATGCGGCCATGGCGCTGCCGAACCGCATCGACCAGGGCGGCGACCGAGGCCTCGTTGGTGATGTCGCAGCGATGCGCCACCGCCTCCACCCCATATCGCGTGGCGAGCTCGCCGGCCACCGCCTCGGCCTCGGCGCGGCTCTCAGCATAGACGACGGCGACATTCGCCCCCGCGCGCGCCAGGGCGTGGCAGATGCGCTGCCCGAGCCCGCCATTGCCGCCCGTCACCACGGCGACCGCCCCCTTGAGCTCCATGGCCCATCCCTCCCTGTGGAAGCCGCGAGACTGCGGCCTCCCCAGGGCAACGGGCAAGCCGCTGCCTCAGCCCGAACCCAATGCGAGGGCCGCCGCGACACGTTGGGCGAAGCCGGCCGGGTCGCGCGGCGGCTCGCCGTCCTGGATGCGGGCGAGGTCGAAGAGCAGCCCGGCCACCTCGCCCAGCTCCGCCTCGGCCTCCGGCCCGGCGAGGCGGCGGAGCAGCGGATGCCGCGGGTTGACCTCCAGCACCGGCAGGCCGGTTCCCATCTCGCGCCCGGCGCGGCGCAGCAGGCGCTGCAGCTGCAGGTCCGGCCCATGCTCCGGCGCGGCGAGCACGGCGGCGCTGTCCACCAGCCGGTCCGTCGCCCGCACCGCCGAGACGGAGTCCTTCAACGCCTCCTGCAGCCGCGGCAGCAGGGCGGTGAGATCGGCCGCCTCCCCGGCAGCGCCGCCCTCACCGAGCTTCGAGAGGTCCACCGTGCCCTGGGTGATGCTGCGGATCGGCTTGCCCTCGAAGGCGTCCAGCCGCTCCGGCCAGAAGGCGTCGATCTGGTCGGTGAGCAGCAGCACCTCGACGCCGCGGGCGCGGAACCCCTCGAGCTGCGGCGACTTCGCCAGGGCGGCGGGGTCCTCGCCGACCAGGACATAGATGTGCTCCTGCCCCGGCTTCATGCGGGAGACGTAGTCGGCGAGCGAGGTCCAGCCCTCCTGCCCCCCCTCCTGCGCTGACGAGCGGAAGCGCAGCAGCGCGGCGACATCCTGCCGGTGCTCGGCATCCTCCCAGACGCCCTCCTTCAGGATGGGGCCGAAATTCTCCCAGAACTTGGCGTAGTCCGCGGCATCCTTGGCACGGCTCTTCAGCTCGGAGAGGACGCGGGAGGTGACCGCGCGGCGGATGCGGGCCAGCACCGGCGTCGCCTGCAGCATCTCGCGCGAGACGTTGAGCGGTAGGTCCTCGGTATCCACCACGCCATGCACGAAGCGCAGCCAGGGCGGCAGCAGCGCCGCCTGGTCGGTGATGAACATGCGCCGGACATGCAGACGCACCCGGCTCTCCCGCTCGCCCTCCACCGCCTGGAAGGGCTTCATGCCGGGGATGAAGAGCAGCGCCGCGAAGTCGAGCGCCCCCTCGGCGCGCCAGTGCAGCACCGCCCAGGGCGTGTCGAAGACATGGCCGAGATGGCGGTAGAACTCGGTGTAGCTCTCCTCGCTAACCTCGGCCTTCGGCTTGCGCCAGAGCGCCGTGCCCTCGTTCGCCGGCTCGTCCTTGCCGTCATGGGTGACGAGGATCGGGATGGTGATGTGGTCCGCCCATTTGCGGATGATCGCCTGCAGGCGGAAGGGCTCGAGGAACTCCTCGGCCTCCGGCTTCAGGTGCAGCACCACGTCGGTGCCCGGCTCGGCGCGCGTGGCGGGGGCGAGGGTGTAGTCCCCCTTCCCCTCCGAGGCCCAGGTCCAGGCCTCCTCCGTCCCGGCGCGGCGGGAGGTGACCTCCACCCGCTCGGCCACCATGAAGGCCGAGTAGAAGCCGACGCCGAACTGGCCGATCAGGCTCGGCCGCTCCGCCGCCGGCCGCTCGGCGAGGGCGCGGGTGAAGGCGAGGGTGCCGGAGCGGGCGATGGTACCGAGATGCTCGGCCAGCTCCGCCTTGCTCATCCCGATGCCGGGATCGGAGATGCGCAGCGTGCGGGCCGGCTTGTCCGGCACGATGCGCAGGGCCGTCTCCGCCGGCATGCCGAGCGCCGGCTCGGTCAGCGCCTCGAAGCGGCGCCGGTCCACGGCATCGGCGGCGTTCGCCACCAGCTCGCGGAGGAAGATCTCGCGCTCGGTGTAGAGCGCATGCACCACCAGATCGAGGAGGCGCCCCACCTCGGCGCCGAATTCGTGCCGCTCCAGGGTCTCGCCCATTCCCAATTCCCCCATGCGTTGCGGTCAGGCAGCGGCCGATATGCGCGTGCGGCGAGAGGCTTTCAACGCCCCGGCATCGCCATGGGAAGGGCTTGTGTTCGACTGATCTTAGATATATCTAATTACAGTCTTAAGAGGAAAACCCCAGACATCATGCGTTTCCACCTTCCCCACCCCATGCATCCCCATCACGGCCATGGCCGGCGCTTCGCCCGCCATGAGCGCGAAGGCCATCCCTTCGGCCGCGGCCCGCACGGGCGCGGCGGCCGGGGCGGTCTCGGCCGGCTCTTCGCCCATGGCGACCTGCGCCTCGTCATCCTCGACCTGATCGCGCAGAAGCCGCGGCACGGCTACGAGCTCATCAAGGCGATCGAGGACCAGGCCGGCGGCGCCTACAGCCCCAGCCCGGGCGTCATCTACCCGACGCTGACGCTCCTCGAGGAGCTCGGCTACGTCACCACCGCGCCCGAGGAGGGCGGCGTGAAGAAGCTGCACAGCATCACCGCCGAGGGGCAGGCCTTCCTCGCCGCCAACCGCCCCGCCGTGGAGGCGCTGCTCGCCCGCATGGCGGAGGCCAGCCGCCTGCATGCCGGCGGCCAGGCGCCGCAGATCCTGCGCGCGATGGAGAACCTGAAGCTCGCGCTCCGCATGCGCCTCGCGCGCGGCCCGCTCACCGCGGCGCAGGCCGATGCGGTCGCCGCGGCGCTCGACGCCGCCGCCCTCGCCGTGGAGCGCAGCTGATGCCGGCGCCGCAAAGCCAGGGAGCGCAAGACCAGGGGGCGCCAAACCAGGAGGCGAGCGCCGAGGCCCGCGTCCCGACCGCCATGGCGGGCCGCTACCTCACCCAGCTCTGCAAGCATTTCGGCCACCGGGTGCCGACCGGCATCGAGGACGGGCGCGGCTGGATCGCATTCCAGGGCGGGGGCTGCACGCTCGAGACCGATGGCGACAGCCTCGTCATGCGCATCGCCGCCGAGGACGCGGCCTCCCTCGCCCGGCTCGAGGAGGTGGCGGCGAGCCATCTCCAGCGCTTCGCCTTCCGCGAGACGCTGCAGATCGCCTGGCAGCCGGTTGGCTGATGCCGGGCGCCCGACGATCGAGGAGCAGGACAGTGCAAGCGTCCTGCACCCGGCCTGAGACCAACGGCATGAATGCTCCATGCATGCCGAGCGTCCGAATGGGCGCCGCTGGTGGCGGCCATTGGCGCGCCTCACGCCGCGACGCGGCGTAGCCAAGGGTTGCGGAGCAACCCGCCCGGCGATCGAGGAGCTGTTGATGGGTCACCATCAACGGCCGTTGGCATGAGACGCCTCAGGCCACCAGCGCCGGCCGCCGCTGCCGCCAGGGCGTCGCCCGCTCATAGGCGTCGCCGGCCCGCAGCACCGTCGCCTCGTCGAAGAGGTGGCCGACGATCTGCAGGGAGAAGGGCATGCCCTCGGCATCGAAGCCCATGCAGAGCGCGAGCGCCGGATTGCCGCCGACATTGAAGGCGGTGGTGTAGCTGCGCCTGGTGAACAGCGTCTCCGGCGGCACCGGCTTCAGCACCTTGGCCGGCTCGCCGGTCGGCAGCATCAGCACGTCCACTTCCGCCAGCGCCGCCTGCATCCGCCGCGCCAGCGTGCTGCGCTGGCGCATGGCCTGGACATAGGTCTCGGCCCGGACGAGCCCGCCGGCGATGATGCGGAAACGGAGCGAGGCGCCGAACAGCTCCGGCGTCTCGCGGAGCTGCCGCGCATGGATCGAGAAGAGCTCGGCGACCGCGATGATCTTCTTGCAGTCCTCGTAATCCTGCAGCGGCGGCAGCGAGACCGGCTGCACCGTCGCGCCGAGCCCGCGGAACACATCGAGCGCCGCGTCGAGCGCCGCCCGGGTCGGCGCCGAGGCGGGCAGCTCCTCCTCGATCCAGCGCCAGGGCACCCCGATGCGCAGGCCGCGGACATCGCCGGTCAGCGCCGCCCGGTAATCCGGCACCGGCCGGTCGGCCGAGCCGGGATCGCGCGGATCGTGCCCGGCGACGATGCCGAGCAGGATCGCCACATCCTCCACGGTCCAGGCCAGCGGGCCGGCATGGTCGTGCGAGAAGCAGTTGGGCAGCACGCCGCGGCGGCTGACGCGGCCATAGCTCGGCTTCAGCCCGGCGATGCCGTTGGCCGCCGCCGGGCCGCGGATCGAGCCGCCGGTGTCGGAGCCCATGGTCGCCAGCACCATCCCCGCCGCCACCGAGGCGCCGGAGCCGGAAGAGGAGCCGGCCGGGTCCTTCTCCAGGTCCCAAGGGTTGCGGCAGGGCGGGAAGAGCACGTCCCAGGAGGGGCCGCCATGCGCGAATTCCCAGGTGGCGGACTTGCCGAGCAGCACGCCGCCCGCGGCCGAGAGCCGTTCCTGCGCATCGCAATCGCGTTCCGGCACATGGTCGGCAAGCTGCTTCGACTGCGCGGTGGTGCGGATGCCCCGCGTCTCGAATATGTCCTTGAGGTTGTAGGGGATACCATGCATCGGGCCGCGATAGCGCCCGGCCATGATCGCCGCCTCGGCCGCCTTCGCCTCGGCGAGCGCCCGCTCGCGCGTCAGGGTGACGAAGCTGCAGAGCCGGTCGTCCACCGCCTCGATCCGGCGCAGGCAGTCGGTCAGCAGCTCGACCGGCGAGAGGTCGCGCGTCTCGATCCGTCGCGCCGCCTCGGCGAGGCTCAGGAAGCCTGGCATGCCTCAGCCCTCCCCGGTGAAGCGGGCGGGATCGAAGATATGCGCCGGCTCATCGGCATAGGGTCGCGCCTGCGGGATGCGGGCGGCCATCTGCGCCACCTGCCGCCAGGCGGCGAGCAGCTCCGCCCGGTAGGCCTCGGGAAGCTGGTCGAGCCCCGCCTGCTTCGCCAGCACGGTCAGTTCCTCGGGGGTGGTGTCCTCGGACATGGATTTCCTCCTCGGGAGAGTGGCAACGGTCAGGTGCGGATCGCCGCCTCGGCGGCGGTGAGCGCGTGCGGCGGCATCAGCCGATGTCCACGGTGGTGAGGTCCTGCGACCAGCTCTGCGCCTGCACGAAGCCCCGGAGCCGCGGTCCGAGGGCGCGCGGGTTGAGGTCATGCACGATGAAGGCCCAGAGCGCCTGGTCGACGAAGCCGGCATGCAGTTCGCCCAGCAGCATGTCCTGCTTCTCCGGATCGAACTCCACCTCGCAGCGCGCCGCGAGGTCGTCCAGGCGGGCATCCTTGAACCAGCCCCAGTTCAGCCCGACCGGCGGCGCCCGCTTCGACCAGATCGCATCGATGATCGAAGAGGGCTCGGCCGAGCCGAGCGAGTTGTTCAGCCCGTGCATGCCGCGATTCTCCGGCGCCGCGGCGCCGGAACGGCGGCGGCCGCGCAGCGCCTCCCATTCCAGCACCTCGAAGCGGAGGTTGATGCCGACCTCCTCCAGCCCCTGCTTGATCGCCTCGTTCATCGGCAGGGGCTGCATCTGGCCGGAGCCGCTGGTCGAGATCAGCACCGTGGCGTTGCAGGGGTTGCGCGGCCCGTAGCCGGCGGCCTGCAGCAGCCGCTTCGCCTCGCGCGGGTCGTGCCGCGCCTGGAAGCCCGGCACGCCGAACCAGGGATCGGTCTTCGGCACGACGCCGCTCGCCGCCATGGCGGTGCCGCCGAGGAGAGAGACCAGCCCCTCGCGGTCGATGCCGAGATTGACCGCCTGGCGGACGCGCACGTCCTTGAACGGACTGTCCGGCAGGCAGCTCAGCAGATAGGGCCAGACATGCGGATAGGGGTTGGTGACGATCTGCATCCCGGCCTGGCGCAGCCGCGGGATCAGGTCCGGCGAGGGCGCCTCCACCCAGTCCACCTGGCCCGCCAGCAGCGCCGCGGCGCGGGTGAGCGCATCCGGCATCGGCTGGATCACCATCCGGTCGCAGCGCGGGATGCGGGCGCGCTCCCAGTATTGCGTGTTGCGGGAAAACTCGATCCGCTCCCGCGGCGCCACCTTCTCCACCTTCCACGGGCCGGTGCCGGAGGGGTTCAGCGCGAAGCGCTCCCAGCTCCCGCCCAGCTCGCGCCAGCGCGCCGGCGAGGACATGAAGACCGAGACCAGCTTGTAGGGCAGGTTCGCATTCGGCTCCCGGGTCACGATCTCGACCGTCGAGCCATCCACGGCGCGGTAGCCGGCGATGGGCGCCACGAAGGTGGCGGCCTGCGCCGCCTGGGCGGAATCGAATTGCGGCGCCGCCTTGTTCATCACCTTGTCGAGGTTCCAGACCACCGCCGCGGCATCGAATTCCGAGCCGTCATGGAAGGTGACGCCCTGGCGCAGGTGGAAGGTCCAGCGGTTGCGGTCGGCCGGATCGGTCTCCCAGCGCTCGGCGAGGCCCGGCCGCAGCCGCGCCTTGATGTCGCCGCGCGACAGGTCCCAGGCGGTCAGCGCGTCATAGGCGGTGATGCCCATGAAGCGGATGCCCTCCGCCCCCTGGTTCGGCTGGCCGGTGGTCGAGGGGATGTCGGCGGCGGTCATCGCCACGCGCAGCACCTTCTCGGCGGCGGTGGCGGCGCGCGGTAAGGCTCCCGCGAATGGCAGGGCGGCGAGGCCCGTGGCGAAATGGCGTCGATGCATGGACAGCCCCCGGCGGCTGGGTGGGGCCGTGTGGATGCTGCCGGCGTCTCCTTATGGCGGGAGCCTTTCACCTGTCATGTTGCGCCGCAATAGGTGCGCGGCGAGCGAATCGATTGACGCCGCCGCCCGGCCTCAGCCCGTGCCTGGCGCGATCCCCTCCAGCCAGGTGACGATCGCGGCCGCGCCCGCATCCGGCGTGCCGATCGCCCTGTCGCCGAGATAGCTGGCCCGGCCGAGGCGCGGCCGCATCTGCGCGGTCGCCGCCGCCCCGTCCTGCGCCGCCTGCACCGCCGCGGCCCAGGCCGGCTGCGGCGCCTGCCCGGCCGCGAGCCCCTTGGCGAAGGCCGCCGCCGCCGGCTGCAGCGCATCGAGCATGGTGCGGTCGCCGGGCTTCGCCCCGCCAAGCTCGGCGATCGCCGCCACCGCCGCCTCCAGCGCCCGCGCCCAGTCGGCCGGCTGCGGCGCGCCTTCCGGCAGGCTGCGCGCGGCGCGCAGCAGCGCCGTCGCATAGAAGGGGCCGGAGCTGCCGGCGATCGCCCGGCGCAGCGCCTCGCCCATGGCGGTGAGGGCGCCGCGGGCATCCCGCCAGGCACCGTCCGGCAGGGCGCGGATCGCCGCGGCGCCGCGCGTCATGCTGAGGCCGAGATCGCCGTCGCCGGCGGCACTGTCGAGCTCGGTCAGCCGCGGCTCGGCCCGCTCCAGCGCCGCCGCCGCGGCCAGCGCCGCCCGCCGCACTACCGCGCCGTCCAGCCCCGGCCGGCCCGACGCCGGCGGCGCCGCCTCCGCCGTCGCCGCGCGCACGACCTGCCGCTCCGCCGGGATGCGGCCGCTGCCGGGCCAGGCCGGCGCCGCGGTCGGCGCATCCAGCCGCGCCAGCCGCGCCGCATCCACCTGCATCACGGTAAGGGAGATGCCGGGCATCTCCAGCGCCGTCAGCAGGTTGCCGGCCCAGGCGCGCTCCACCATGAGGCCGCGGCCGCGCAGCACGGCGAGCGCCCGGCGCGCGACCACGGCCAGCTCCATCGGCGGCGTGCCGCCCAGCCCGTTCACCAGCAGCGCGACGCGGCTGCCGGCGCCGAAGCCGCGATCGGCGAGGATCGTCTCCAGGATCTCCTCAACCAGCGCATCGGCCGGTCGCATCGGGCCGCGGCGGACGCCCTGCTCGCCATGGATGCCGAGGCCGAGCTCGATCTCCTCAGCTCCCAGGGTGAAGCCCGGGCGGCCCGCCGCCGGCACGGTGCAGGCGCCGAGCGCGACGCCCATGCTGCCCATCGCCGCCGCCGCCGCCCGCGCCTCCGCCGCCACCTCGGCGAGCGGCAGACCCGCCGCGGCGGCCGCGCCGGCCACCTTGTGCACCAGCACCGTGCCGGCGATGCCACGGCGCCGCTCCGGCTCGACCGTGTCGCGCAGCGCCACGTCATCGGCGACGACGACCACCTCGGCCGGGATGCCCTCGGCCCGCGCCAGCTCAGCGGCGAGGCCGAAATTCAGCCGGTCGCCGGTGTAGTTCTTGACGACGAGAAGCGCGCCGCGCGGCCCGGCGGCGGCCCGCAGCCCGGCCAGCACGGCATCGACGCTCGGCGAGGTGAAGACGTCGCCGGCGACGGCGGCGTGCAGCATGCCGGTGCCGACATAGCCCGCATGCGCCGGCTCATGCCCGCTGCCGCCGCCGGAGAGCACGGCGACCTCCGGCCGGCCGGCGGGCGGCGGCAGGCCGGCGCGCACCACCACATCGGCCGCCTCCAGCAGCGCCTGGCCGGGGCAGAGATCGACCTGGCCTTCCAGCATCTCGCGCACCACGCCGCGCGGATCGTTCAGCAGCTTCTTCATGGCCTCCGCACCTTCCTCCCGCTCGCGCGACCGCCGCATGCTTGGCCAGCGACCAGTGGGACACAAGCCGGGAGGTCGCAAGCGGGGGCGGCTGCTGGCGCCGCCGCGAGGCTCACGCCAACGGACCGGGCGCTTGACTGGTCCGAGGCCCTGAACGGGGCCCGCGACTTATGTCGCGAAGCCAAGCGAACCGGAGGTTCGCGCCCGGCGTCCGAGGGGGCTGACGACGTGTTAACATCGGCAGCCGCTGGTATAGACTCGCCAAGGCAGCACGGGGAAGGCGCCGCGCCGGCGTGATCGACAAGCTGGAAATGCTGCTCGCCCTCGCCTCCGAACGGCATTTCGGCCGGGCGGCGGAGGTCGTCGGGGTGACGCAGCAGAGCTTCTCGGCGGGCATCAAGCAGCTCGAGGACCGGCTCGGCGTGCTGCTGGTGCAGCGCGGCTCCCGCTTCCAGGGCTTCACCGCCGAGGGCGAGAAGGCGCTGGAATGGGCGCGGCGCATCGTCGGCGATTCCCGCGCCATGCGGCAGGAGGTGCGGCGGCTCAGCCGCGGCCTCGCCGGGCATCTGCGCATCGCCGCGATCCCGACCGCGCTGCCCGTTATCGCCTCGCTGACCACGCCCTTCCACGCCCGGCATCCCGGCGTCCGCTTCACCATCCGCTCCACCACCTCGGCCGAGATCCTCAGCCTGCTGGCCAATCTCGAGGCGGATATCGGCCTGACCTATCTCGACAACGAGCCGCTCGGCCGCGTCACTGCCCTGCCGCTCTACCGCGAGAGCTACCGGCTGATCACCGCCGCCGAGGCGCCGCTCGGCCGGCGGGATGCCGTGACCTGGGCCGAGGCGGCGGAGGTGCCGCTCTGCCTGCTGACGCCGGACATGCAGAACCGCCGCATCATCGACGCGCATCTGCGCGCCGCCGGCACAGCGCCGGCGACGGCGCTGGAATCGAATTCCATGATCGTGCTGATGACGCATGTGCGAACCGGCCGCTGGGCCAGCATCCTGCCGACCGTCCTCGCCGAGTTGCTCGGCCTGACCGGGCATTTGCGGGCCATCCCGATCACGGCGCCCGAGGTCTCGCATGCGATCGGTCTTGTTGCATTGCAACGGGACCCGGCCCTGCCCCTGGTCAGCGCCTTCGTCGCCGAGGCGCGGGAGGCGGCGCTGGGCTTCTCCGGCGGCGAGGAGGTGCCGGTCTAGAGCAGATCGCGGGAGGGCATGAACGCCCGGACGCATGAATCTGCCGTGGAAACAAGGCACTACAGCGGAGCGGCCTTCAGTATTGAACGCAATCCGCTGTAGGCACTCCATCGCGTCTTTCGACCGGTTCTGCCTGTCGGGCGACCGATCTGCTTGATTGACCCGCCGCGCGACCCGGTCCCTGATCCGGCGAAGGGAGTCCGGGAAGGAAGACGTGCCGGATCACATGAACTGGGATGCCGCGCGTGCCATGGCGATCATCGCCGGGCATGCCGGGCGCGAGGGCGCGACATTGCCCATCCTGCATGGCTTGCAGGATGCCTTCGGCCATGTGCCGCAGGAGGCCGTGCCGCTGGTCGCCGAGGCGCTGAACCTTTCGCGTGCCGAGGTGCATGGCTGCCTTACCTTCTATCACGATTTCCGGCGGGAGCCGGCGGGCCGCCATGTGGTGAAGCTCTGCCGCGCCGAGGCCTGCCAGGCGGTGGGTGCCGATGCACTGCATGCCGAGCTGCGCGCCGCCTATGGCGTGGACTGGCACGGCACCACCGCGGATGGGCGGGTGACGCTGGAGCCGGTCTTCTGCCTTGGCCTCTGCGCCAACGGCCCGGCGGCGCTGGTCGATGGCGAGCCGGTGGCGCGGCTCGATGCGGCGCGCCTCGCGACGCGGCTGGAGCGGGCATGACCCGGCTCTTCCTGCCCCGCGACAGCGTGGCCGAGTCGCTCGGCGCCGGCGCCGTGGCGCGCGCGCTGTTGGAGTCCGCGCAACGCCGCGGCCAGCCGGTCACCCTCACCCGCACCGGCTCGCGCGGCCTGCTCTGGCTGGAGCCGCTGCTGGAGGTGGAGACGCCCGAGGGGCGCATCGCCTACGGCCCGGTCGGGCCGGAGGATGTCGAGGGCCTGCTCGATGCCGGGCTGCTGCAGGGGGCGCCGCATCCGCTCCGCCTCAGCCGGCCGGAGGACATGCCCTTCCTGGCGCGGCAGCAGCGCCTGACCTTCGCGCGCTGCGGCGTGATTGATCCGCTCTCCCTTGCCGAGTACCGCGCCACGGGCGGGCTGCGCGGGCTGGAAGCAGCGCTCGCTTTGGGCGGCGAGGCGGTGGTGGAGGCCGTCGCCGCCTCCGGCCTGCGCGGCCGCGGCGGCGCCGGCTTCCCGACCGGCATCAAGTGGCGCAGCGTCCGCACCGCCGAGGCCGCGCGGAAATACGTGGTCTGCAACGCCGATGAGGGCGATAGCGGCACCTTCGCCGACCGCATGCTGATGGAGGGCGACCCCTTCACCCTGATCGAGGGGATGGCGATCGCCGGCCTCGCGACCGGCGCGACCCAGGGCTACATCTATATCCGCTCGGAATATCCGCTGGCTTGGCGCAGCCTGAACGCCGCCATCGCCGCCGCCGAGGCGGCCGGCCTGCTCGGCGCTTCGGTGCTCGGCAGCGGCCGGGAATTCCGGCTGGAGGCGCGGCTCGGCGCCGGCGCCTATATCTGCGGCGAGGAGACCTCGCTGCTCGAGAGCCTGGAGGGAAAGCGCGGTATCGTCCGCGCCAAGCCGCCGATCCCGGCGCTGCGCGGGCTGTTCGGCCGGCCGACGCTGATCAACAACGTGCTCTCCTTCGCCGCCGTGCCCTGGATCCTGGCGCATGGCGCCGCCGCCTATGCCGAATGCGGCATGGCCCGCTCGCGCGGCACCATGCCCTTCCAGCTCGCCGGCAACATCCGCCGGGGCGGGCTGGTGGAGCTCGGCTTCGGCCCGACCCTGCGCGAGCTGGTGGAGGAGTTCGGCGGCGGCACGCGGAGCGGCCGGCCGGTGCGCGCGGTGCAGGTGGGCGGGCCGCTCGGCGCCTATTTCCCCGAGCGCATGCTCGACCTGCCGCTGGACTACGAGGCGCTGGCCGGGGCCGGCGGCATGCTCGGCCATGGCGGCATCGTGGTCTTCGACGACACGGTGGACATGGCCCGGCAGGCGCGCTTCGCCTTCGAGTTCTGCGCCGCGGAATCCTGCGGCAAATGCACGCCCTGCCGCATCGGCGCGGTGCGCGGCGTCGAGGTGATCGACCGGGTGATCGCCGGCCGGCAGCCGGCGCGCAACCTCGCCTTGGTCGAGGATCTCTGCGAGGTCATGCGCGACGGCTCGCTCTGCGCCATGGGCGGGCTGACGCCGCTGCCGGTGATGAGCGCGCTCACCCATTTCCCCGAGGATTTCGGCCGTGGCGCCGCGCCGCTGGCGGCTGAGTGAGGCGACGGCGATGGGCCTGATCCGCGAGACCGATTACGGCACCCCGCTGCGCAGCGCGGCGGAGAGCGTCACCCTCACCATCGACGGCCAAGCCGTCACCGTGCCCGCCGGCACCTCGGTGATGGCGGCGGCGATGCTGCTGGGCACGAAGATCCCGAAGCTCTGCGCCACGGATTCGCTGGAGCCCTTCGGCTCCTGCCGCATGTGCCTCGTCGAGATCGAGGGGCGGCGCGGCACCCCCGCCTCCTGTACCACCCCGGCCGAGGCCGGCATGGTGGTGCGCACCCAGGGCGAGCGGCTCGGCCGGCTGCGGCGCGGGGTGATGGAGCTCTACATCTCCGACCACCCGCTCGACTGCCTCACCTGCGCCGCCAATGGCGATTGCGAGCTGCAGGACACCGCCGGCCAGATCGGGCTGCGCGAGGTCCGCTACGGCATGGAGGGCGCCAACCATGTCCGGCCGGACTCGCCGCTCGCCCTGCCGAAGGACACGACGAACCCCTATTTCACCTACGACCCGTCGAAATGCATCGTCTGCAACCGCTGCGTCCGGGCCTGCGAGGAGGTGCAGGGCACCTTCGCCCTGACCATCGAGGGCCGCGGCTTCGACAGCCGGGTCTCCGCCGGCGGCACGGATTTCTTCGCCTCCGACTGCGTCTCCTGCGGCGCCTGCGTGCAGGCCTGCCCGACCGCGACGCTGATCGAGAACACGGTGATCGAGCAGGGGCAGCCGGAGCATTCGGTGGTCACCACCTGCGCCTATTGCGGCGTCGGCTGCTCCTTCAAGGCGGAGATGCAGGGCGACACCGTCATCCGCATGGTGCCCTGGAAGGCTGGCCGCGCGAATGAGGGGCATTCCTGCGTCAAGGGCCGCTTCGCCTGGGGCTACGCGCATCACAAGGACCGCATCACCCGCCCGATGATCCGCGCGCGGATCACCGATCCCTGGCGCGAGGTCTCCTGGGAGGAGGCGATCGCCCATGCCGCCGGGGAATTCCGCCGCATCCAGGCGCGCTACGGCCGGGACGCGGTCGGCGGCATCACCTCCTCGCGCTGCACCAATGAGGAGACCTACCTGGTGCAGAAGCTGGTCCGTGCCGGCTTCGGCAACAACAACGTCGATACCTGCGCCCGGGTCTGCCACTCGCCGACCGGCTACGGGCTGAAGGCAACGCTCGGCACCTCCGCCGGGACGCAGGATTTCCGCTCGGTGGACAAGGCCGATGTGGTGCTCGTCATCGGCGCCAACCCGACCGACGGCCATCCGGTCTTCGGCTCGCGGCTGAAGCGTCGGCTGCGGGCGGGGGCGAAGCTCGTCGTCATCGACCCGCGTCGGATCGACCTGGTGCGCTCGCCGCATATCCGCGCCGCGCACCACCTGCAGCTCCGCCCCGGCAGCAACGTCGCCGTGGTCAACGCCATGGCGCATGTCATCGTCACCGAAGGGCTGGTGAACGAGGCCTATGTGCGGGAGCGCTGCGAGCTCGGCGATTTCGAGGTCTGGGCCCGCTTCATCGCCGATCCGCGCCATGCCCCCGAGGCGGTCGAGCCGGTCACCGGCGTACCGGCGGCCGAGCTGCGCGCGGCGGCGCGGCTCTATGCGACGGGCGGGCGGGCGGCCATCTATTACGGCCTCGGCGTCACCGAGCATTCGCAGGGCTCGACCATGGTGATGGCGATGGCCAACCTCGCCATGGCGACCGGCAATGTCGGCCGCGAGGGAACGGGCGTGAATCCCCTGCGCGGGCAGAACAACGTCCAGGGCTCCTGCGACATGGGCTCCTTCCCGCACGAGCTGCCGGGCTACCGGCACGTGGCGGACGACGCGACGCGGGAGGCCTTCGAATCGCTCTGGGGCGTGCCGCTCGAGGCCGAGCCGGGGCTGCGCATCCCGAACATGCTGGACGAGGCGGTGGAGGGCCGCTTCAAGGGCCTCTACGTCCAGGGCGAGGACATCGCCCAGTCCGACCCCGACACCCAGCACGTCACCGCCGGGCTGCGCGCCCTCGAATGCCTCGTCGTGCAGGATATCTTCCTGAACGAGACGGCGAAATACGCGCATGTCCTGCTGCCCGGCTCCTCCTTCCTCGAGAAGGACGGCACCTTCACCAATGCCGAGCGGCGCATCAACCGCGTGCGCAAGGTGATGCAGCCGCTCGGCGGCCTGGCGGACTGGGAGGTGACGATGGCGCTCTCCAACGCCCTCGGCTACCCGATGTCCTACAGCCATCCCTCCGAGATCATGGACGAGATCGCCGCCCTGACGCCGAGCTTCGCGGGGGTCAGCTACGCCAGGCTCGATGCCCTCGGCTCGGTGCAGTGGCCCTGCAATGCGGAGGCGCCCGAAGGCACGCCGATGATGCATGTGGACCGCTTCGTCCGCGGCAAGGGCAAGTTCATGATCACGGAGTTCGTCCCGACCGAGGAGCGCACCGGGCCTCGCTTCCCGCTCATCCTCACCACCGGCCGCATCCTCTCGCAGTACAATGTCGGGGCGCAGACCCGCCGCACCGAGAACAGCCGCTGGCATGCCGAGGACGTGCTGGAGATCCACCCCTTCGATGCCGAGGCGCGCGGGGTGCGCGACGGCGACCTGGTCGCGGTGGAGAGCCGCTCCGGCGACATCGCCTTGCGGGCGCGGATCACGGAACGGGTGCAGCCGGGCGTGGTTTACACCACCTTCCACCACGCCAAGACCGGAGCCAATGTGATCACGACCGACTATTCCGACTGGGCGACCAACTGCCCGGAATACAAGGTCACCGCCGTGCAGGTGCGGCGGACCAACCGGCCCTCCGACTGGCAGGCCCGCTTCTTCGAGGAGGACACCGCCCTGACCCGCCGCGCCCCGCCCGCCCCGGCTCATGCCGCTGAGTGACGACCTGCCGGCGGCGCTGCCGGCTGGCGCGGTCTCTGTCGAGGCGGTGACGCTGCCCTTCGGCGGCCCCCCGCGGCCCGGCCAGCGCCTGGTGCCCGAGGAGGTGCCGGTCAACATCACCTACGCCACCGTGCCCTATGCGGTGATGATGGCGACGCCAGCCGATCTCGAGGATTTCGCCTATGGCTTCAGCCTGACCGAGGGCGTGATCGCCGGCGCCGCCGATATCCGCGCCGTCTCCATCGAGGCCGAGGCGCGCGGGCTGCGGCTGCAGGTCGATCTCGTCCCGGCCCGGCTGCACGCGCACCTGGCCCGCCGCCGCTCCATGGTCGGCCGCACCGGCTGCGGCCTCTGCGGCATCGAGGATCTGGACGACCTGCCGCAGGCCGCCTCCCCCATGGGCCCGGCGCCGGCGCTCTCCCTCGCCGCCCTCCGGCGCGCGCTCTCGGCGCTGGAGACGCGCCAGGCGCTCGGCGATGCGACGCGCGGCGCGCATGCGGCGGGCTTCGCCACCGCCACGGGCGAGCTGGCGCTGCTGCGCGAGGATGTCGGCCGGCACAACGCGCTCGACAAGCTGGCCGGCGCCATGCTGCGCGACAGGGTCCCGGCGGGCGAGGGCTTCGTCATCGTCACCAGCCGCTGCTCCTTCGAGATGGTGGAGAAGGCGGCTGCCATGGGCGCCCGGGCCCTCGTCGCCATCTCCGCCCCCACCTCGCTCGCCCTCGAGCGCGCCCGGCAGCACGACATGATCCTGCTCGCCATCGCCCGCCGCGACGCCGTCACCGCCTTCCACGGCGCGGAGCGGCTGCGGGCCGAGGGGGATGCGGCATGAGCGCGAAGCCCGAGAAGCTCATCCGCATGGCCAACCAGATCGCCGCCTTCTTCCGCGCCTATCCGGAGGCGGAGGCGGTGGCCGGCACGCGCGAGCATATCCAGGCCTTCTGGACCCCCGGCATGCGCCGCGCCCTGGCCGGGTTCTGCGCCGCCGGCATGCCGGGGATCGATGCCGTGGTGGTGGCGGCGATGCGGGAGGGCGACCTCGCCGGCAGCCCGATCCACCGCGAGGTCGCGGGGCCCGAGACGCTCGGGCCGATGGAGAGCGATGCCGGCTGAGGGCGGCGGCAGCCTGGCGCGGCCGCCGCGCGCCACCCCGTCCGCCGCCTCCCGCCTCTCGGTCACCGAGGCGCGGCGGCGCGTGCTGGCCCTTGCCGGCCCGGTCGCGGGCAACGAGACCCTGCCGTTGGACGATGCGGCGGGCCGGGTGCTGGCGGAAGACCTGCTTGCCGCGCGCGACATGCCGCCCTTCGACACCGCGGCCATGGACGGCTTCGCCATCGGCGCCGAGGCGCTGGACCGCGACCCATCCCTGGCGCTGCGCCACCGCGCCGCGATCGCGCCCGGCCAGCCGGATGCGCGGCCGCTCGCCCCCGGCGAGGCGGCGCGCGTCCTGACCGGCGCCGCGGTGCCGCCCGGCAGCGCCGCCGTGATCTTCGAGGAAGCCTGCCGCCTGGAGGCAGGGCGCGTGGTGCTGCTGCGGCCGGTGCGGCGGGAGCAGCACATCCGCCGCCGCGGCGAGGATGCGGCGGCGGGCGCGGTGATCCTGCGCGCCGGCGCGCGGCTGGGCGCGGCGCGCCTCGCCCTCGCCGCCGCGGCGGGCGCCGGCAGCGTGGCGGTGCGGCGGCGGGTGCGCATCGGCATCCTCTCGACCGGCAGCGAGTTGCTGCCGCCCGGCGCTGCCGGTTCCGCCGGCACCATCCCCGATGCCAACCGGCCGATGCTGCGGGCGGTCCTCGCCGATCCCTGCGTGACGCTGCACGACCTCGGCATCGCCCGGGACGAGGACGCGGCCGTCGCGGCTTGCCTGGCGGCGGCGGGCGATCTCGACCTGGTGGTCTCCAGCGGTTCCGCCGCCGGCAGCGAGGCGGACCGGCTGGCCCCGGCCATCCGCGCCCTCGGCGGCACGGTTGAGCGCCTCGCCCTGGCCCAGCGCCCCGGCAAGCCGCTGTTGCTGTCCCGGCTTGGCGCCCTGCCGCTGCTCGGCCTCGCCGGCAATCCGGTGGCGGCGCTGGTCGGGGCACTGCTCTATGCCCGGCCCCTGGTCGAGCAGTTGGCGGGGCGCGTCCCGGCCCCGCTGACCGGGCAGCCGGCGCGGCTGGCCGAGCCGCGCCCGGCCGGCGAGCGCACTGAATTCCTGCCCGCCCGGCTGGCCGGCGAGGCGGATGGGCTGCCCCTGCTCGCGGTGCCGCGGCGCTTCGGCTCGGCCCGGCTCACCCCCTTCGCCGAGGCGGATGGGCTGGCCGAGCTCCGGCCGGGTGGCGAGGTGCGGTTCCATGGTTTCGGGACGCTGGCGGGCGGATGAGCCGCGCCCGGCTGCGACCGGCGCGCAGGATATGCGATAGGAACAACGCGGGAGACGGAGCCAGCCATGCCCAGCCAGACCCCACGCCTCACCGACCTCGCCCATGGCGGCGGCTGCGGCTGCAAGCTCGCCCCCTCGGTGCTGCAGAGCCTGCTCGCCGACCAGCCGGCGGCACGGCCCTTCAGCCAGCTCCTGGTCGGCGCCGAGACGGCCGACGACGCCGCGGTCTGGCAGGTGAATGACAACCTCGCGGTCATCGCCACCACGGATTTCTTCATGCCGATGGTCGATGACCCGGAGGATTTCGGCCGCATCGCCGCCACCAACGCCATCTCCGACATCTACGCCATGGGCGGCAGGCCGATCATGGCCCTGGCGATCCTTGGCATGCCGATCGGCAAGCTGGAGCCGGCGGTGATCCGCCGTATCCTCGCCGGCGGCGCCGCAATCTGCGCCGAGGCCGGCATCCCGGTGGCCGGCGGCCATTCCATCGATTCGCCCGAGCCGATCTACGGGCTGGCGGTGATCGGCCTCGGCCATCCCGACCGCATCCGCCGCAACACCGGCGCCCGGCCGGGCGACGCGCTGATCCTGACCAAGGGGATCGGTGTCGGCATCTATTCCGCCGCCATCAAGAAGCACGAGCTGCCGGAGGCCGATTACGCGGCGATGCTGCGCTCGACCACCCTGCTGAACCGGATCGGTGCCGAGCTCGCCGAGGAGCCGGCGGTGCATGGGCTGACCGACGTGACCGGCTTCGGCCTGCTCGGCCATGCGCTGGAGATGGCGCGCGGCTCGGGCGTGTCGCTGTCGGTCCGCTTCGAGGATGTGCCGCTGCTGCCGCGCGCCGCGGCGCTGGCGCGGCAGGGCTTCGTAACCGGCGCCTCGCAGCGCAATTGGGCGAGCTATGGCGAGGCGGTCGCGTTGCCGCCAGAGTGCCCGGACTGGCAGCGGGCGCTGCTGACCGATCCGCAGACCTCGGGCGGCCTGCTCATCGCCTGCGACGGCGCGGCGGCGGAGGGGCTGGTGGCGCGGATCACCGCCGCCGGCTACCCCGCGGCGCGGCGCATCGGCAGCGTCACGGCCGGATCGGCGCGCATCCAGGTGGAATGAGCAACGCCGCGGTCACGCGGCCGGCGCTGCGGCGTTGGGCGTGTGACACCGCCGCAACCGGGGATGCCTCGCATGCTGGTTCGAACCACCCTCATCGGCCTCGTCGCCGGCCTCGCCCTGGCCATGCCGGGCTTCGCGCAGCAGCAGCCGGCGCCCGCGGCGTCCAAGGGCTGTCCGCCCGGCGCCCAGGCCGAGGCGGCGACGCCGCCCGCGCGCAACAGCCGGGACGGCACCGCCCCGGGCAATGCCGGTTCGACGGGCTGGAGCGGCGGCACCGGCGGCTCGCAGATCGGCACCAACCCCCAGGGCGCCGTCAGCTCCTCCAGCACCTGGCAGCCGCCGACCGCCCGCGGCCTCGACCCGCTGGCGGCGCCGGTCCGGGCGGAGCGCTGCTGATATCTTGTGCACGAAGGTTTCACCGTCGTGCCCCTCGAATGCCGGGCGCCGCGTCCAGCGGCTTGGCTCCGCCGCACTCGCGCGGCGTCCGTTCGGACGCTTGGCCCTGCGGGCCGGTCGGAACCTCGTGCGCCCGGCATGAGCCGGGTAGCACGCCGGCATCAATGGTCCCGCGGCTCGATGCGCAGCCGCAAGCCGTCGCGGTTGAAGAACTCTCCCTCGCCCACCAGGGAGCGGTCCTCGTGCAGCTTGCGCGTCAGCGCGGCGAGGCGTTCCCGCGCCACCCGGTCCTCGACCAGCCCCTCGCGCCCGGCCCGGTAGAAGACCGCGCCGGACCAGGGCACCCCGGCCCCGGCGAAGAGCGCGAGCATCTCCGGCCAGCGGGTCTCGTCGCCCATTACGTGCAGATGCGCCGCCCGTAGCGGCTCGACCGTCCGCTCGGTGATGTCGAGCAGCACGACGAGCATCGTGAAGGGCCCGACCGCGGCGAAGGTCGCGGTGAGCCAGTCGTCGAAATCGGTGTCGCGGGCCGCGCTCATGGCGCCTCCGGCGCTGGCGGAAGAGAATGGGAGTCGAACCCACCCGGGACAGCCTCACTGCCCCACCCGGATTTGAAGTCCGGACGCCCCACCGGGAGCGAATCCCTTCCAAGCGCCTGATCGCCGAACAGGTCGGCGCGGTGCGGGTTCATGCGCCGCAGATCGCCCCGGCGCAAGGTAACGCCGTGGCGGTCGAAGAAGTCGAGGATCTGGATCGCCACCTTGCGGCCATTGTCCATGCGGTCGCGGAAGGCGGCGGCGGTGAAGACCCCGTCCGGCGCCCCGCGCGCCACGTCCTGGGCGATCGCCACCATCTCCGCCGTGGTGCGTCGGTCGAAGAAGTGGTCATGCGCCACCTGGTCGACGCGGCCGAGCCGGGCGCAGGCCTTCAGCAGCCGCCGCACCTCCGTCTCCGGCACATCGAGATCGCCGGCGAGGTCGCGCACGCGCGGCGGCCGGAAGCGCGCCGCGCCGCCGAGCCGCGGCAGGATGCGGGCGAAGAGCGCCTCATCCGCCGGATCGAGCCGCACCGCATGGCCCGGCAGGCGGACGAAAGCCCCCTCCAGCACCAGCGCGCCCTCGCGCGTCAGCCGGGTCAGCGCGGCGAGGAAGGCCGGACCCGGCAAGCGCGGCGTGAGCAGCAGGCGCAGCCGCTCCCGGCCCAGGCCCTGCTGGTCGGGGGTCTCCTCGTGGAAGCGGGCAAGCGTCGCGGCGAGGTCGCGCGCCAAGCCCTCCCAGCCGGAGCGCGACAATGCGTGCCGCAGCCCGCCGGCCTCCAGGATGACGGGATCTTCCGCGGCGGCCAGCGCCGCCTCCTCACCCTCCGCCAGCGCATGGTCGCGCGCGAAGCCGGTGAGCTCGACCAGTCCGGGCGGCGTGGCGAGCAGCCGCGCCAGCGCCTCGCCAGGATTCGACGCGGCCAGGGCCTCGAGTTGGGCGAGGCGTTCCGGCACCTGGCGCCGTCGCGCCGGCGCCCGCAGGTCGAGGAAGCGGCCGCCGCCGATGGTGTGCTGCGCCGAGACGTCGCGCAGGACGAAGCGGTCGCCCACCGCCGCGGCGATCGGCCGGTCGAGCACGAGTTGCACCAGCCCCTGCCCGCCCGGCTGCACCGCCTCGCCGAGCGGCACCAGCCGGACGCCGGCCTCGGCGCTGGCATGGTGCAGCCGCGCCGGGAACCAGGTGCCGACCGGCTTCGGGGCGCTGCCGAGCAGGCGAAGCCGGGCATCGATCCGGTCGGTCGGCGCGTGCAACGCCGGGTCGAGCACCATGTCGCCGCTGGCGATGGCGTCCCGGCCGATGCCCTCGCCGGCGAGGTTCAGCGCGCAGCGCTGCCCCGCCACACCCCGCTCGGCCGGGCGGTTCTGCGCATGGATGGAGCGCACCCGCGCCGGCAGCCCGCGCGGGCTCACCACCACCGCCTGGCCGGTGGCGACGGCGCCGGAGAGGACCGTGCCGGTCACGACGGTGCCGGCCCCGGCCAGGGTGAAGCAGCGATCCACCGCCAGCCGGAAAGCGCCGCCGGCGGCACGCGCGCCGGTCTCGGCGGCGAGGCATTCCAGCGCGGCCCGCAGCGCCGGCATCCCCTCGCCGCTGCGGACCGAGACCGGCAGGACCGGCGCCGCGCCGAGCCCGGTGCCGGCCAGGGCGGCGCGGATCTCGCCCGTCACCGCCGCACGCCGCGGCGCATCGGCGAGGTCGGCCTTGCTGAGGACGACGAGGCCGCGGGCGATGCCGAGCAGGTCGAGGATCGCCAGATGCTCGAGCGTCTGCGGTTTCACCCCGTCATCGGCCGCGACGACCAGCAACGCGGCGTCGATGCCGCCCGCCCCGGCCAGCATGGTATGGACGAAGCGCTCATGCCCCGGCACGTCGACGAAGCCGATCACCGGGCCATCGGGCCGGGTGGCGAGATAGGCGAAGCCGAGCTCGATGGTGATGCCGCGCGCCTTCTCCTCCTTCAGCCGGTCGGTGTCGATGCCGGTCAGCGCCTGCACCAGCGCCGTCTTGCCGTGGTCGATATGGCCGGCGGTGCCGATGATCATGCCGTCACCTCCGGCAATGGCGCCGCCGCGCGCGCCGCGGCCTCCGCCTGCCCCGCCGCGTCGAGCCCCGCCCGGGCGGGGCCGAGGAAGGGTCGGGCGAGTTGGCTGCCGCCCGCCTGGGCCCGCAGCAGCCAAGTGAGGGCCGCGACCGGATCCGCCGCGATGCCGGCGCCGAGATGCAGCGCGGCGCCGAGCATGGCCTGGCCATCGGCATCGCCGCGCGCGGCCGCCTGCCGCCACCACCGCACCGCCATCGCCGGATCGCGCGGCACGCCCATGGCATGGTGGTGCAGCATGCCGAGCCGCGTCATGGCGGCGGCGATGCCCTGCGCCGCGGCCGCCTCGGCCCAGCGCCGCGCCTCGGTCGGATCGGGCGGCATTACCTCGCCCTCGAGCAGCATCCAGCTCAGCATGTCCTGCGCCAGCGCGTCGCCGGCCTCGGCGGCGCGGCGGTAGAGCGCGGCGGCGCGGGCGAAATCCGTCTCGATCCCCGCCCCGCCGCGCAGCAGCAGCCCGGCAAGGTTGCGCTGCGCCGGCGGATAGCCCGCCTCTGCCGGCGGGGTGAGCCAGCGCAGCGCCAGCCTGGCATCGGCCGGCA
Source organism: Roseicella sp. DB1501 (assembly GCF_013112485.1). GTDB lineage: Bacteria > Pseudomonadota > Alphaproteobacteria > Acetobacterales > Acetobacteraceae > Paracraurococcus. Next base: position 137,325 of record NZ_JABFHG010000004.1, on the reverse strand, counting down.
CGCCGAGCCCCTCGGCGAAGCAGGCGCCGATATTGCACTGGGCCCGCGCATCGCCGGCCCGCGCCGGCCCCTCCCACAGGACAAGCGCCGCCGCATGGTCGCCGCGCCGGAAGGCCGCCATCGCCGCCGCCATCGGGTCGGGTGTCGGGGCGCGGCGCAGCCGGTCAAGCCAGCCCATATCGCCTCGCGAGATGCCCGAGGCTGCCGAGGAAGCCCGCCTCCTCCTCCAGGCAGCGCAGGTCGAGCAGCAGCGCCCCGTCCTGCAACCGGCCGAGCACCGGGCGCGGCAGGTCGCGCAGCGCCGCCACCAGCCGCTCGAGCTCCCGCCCGCGTGGCGCCGTCACCCGCAGCCCGGCGCTCGGCAAGGTGTCAAGCGGCAGGGCGCCGGAGCCGATCTGGCTACGGCAGTCGCAGGCCTCGGCGCCGAAGCCGGGCGGCAGCAGCGCCGCCACGCGTGGTGCGAGGCGGGCGGCCAGGGCGGCGATCTCCGCCGTGTCGCGCGCCAGCAGCCGCAGCGTCGGCAGCCGCGCCGCCAGCCGGTCCGGATCGCGGTAGAGCTGCAGGGTCGCCACCAGCGCGGCGAGGCGGATCTTGTCGAGCCGCAGCGCCCGCTTCATCGGGTTGCGGTTGATGGCGGCGATGAGGTCGCGCCGCCCGAGGATGAAGCCCGCCTGCGGCCCGCCGAGCAGCTTGTCGCCGGAGAAGGTGACGAGATCGGCGCCCTCCGCCACCACCTCGCGCACCGTCGGCTCGCGCTGCAACCCATGCGGCGCGAGGTCGATCAGCGTGCCCGAGCCGAGGTCGTTCAGCAGCGGCACCCCGGCCTTGCGGGCGATGCCGGCGAGCGCGGCGCCGCCCACCGCGGCGGTGAAGCCCTCGATCCGATAGTTCGAGGTATGGACCTTCAGGATCAGGCCGGTCTCCGGCCCGATCGCGGCCTCGTAGTCGCGCGCATGGGTGCGGTTGGTGGTGCCGATCTCGACCAGCCGGACACCGGCCCGTGCCATGATGTCCGGCATGCGGAAGGCGCCGCCGATCTCGATCAGCTCGCCGCGCGAGACCAGCGCCTCGCGGCCGGCGCCGAGGGTGTTGAGGGCGAGCAGCACGGCGGCGGCGTTGTTGTTGACCGCCGTCGCATCCTCGGCGCCGGTCAGCTCGCATAGCAGGCTGCGCAGATGGTCGTCGCGCTCGCCGCGCCGGCCGGTGCCAAGGTCGAACTCCAGCGCCATCGCCTCGCGCATCGCCGTGGTGGCGGCCTCGATCGCCGCCTCGGCCAGCAGGGCGCGGCCGAGATTGGTGTGCAGCACGGTGCCGGTGAGGTTGAAGACGGGGCGCAAGCCCGCGGGCTGCCGCGCCGCCAGCCAGTCCCGCGCCCGGGCGAGGACCGCCGCCTCCACCGTGGCCGCGCCGGTGCCACCCTCGGCACGCAGCCCGGCCAGCGCCGCCCGGATCGCGGCGGTGACCTCGGCACGGCCATGCGCATCGATCAGCGCGGCGCCGTCGGGCGTCGAGAGGACGCGGTCCACCGAAGGCAGGGCGCGCAGCGCGGCCTTGTCCGGCATGGGGTCAGTAGCCGATGAGGAAGGGGTCGAAGCCGGCGCGGCGGTACTCGGCGCCCTGCATCAGCAGGTCGAGGCCGAGGCTGCCGACATCGTCCGCGAGCGGGTCGAGCGCCGGGTTCCGGTCCTGGTAGAGGATCTTCACCCAGCTCCGGCAGGCATCGCAGGTCTCGGCCTTGATGGTCGCATCCTCGCCCTCGGGCGCGCGGTAGCCGATGCCCTTGGTCGAGTTGCAGGCGAGGCATTTGATGCGCACCTCGTTCCACGCCGTGCCGCAGAAGGCGCAGGCGGCGTAGCGCGCGCCCTCGGCGCCGGGGCGACCGGTGACGAAGGAGGCGACGGGCGGCCCGCCGCAGACCGGGCAGAGCCCGGTCCCGACCGGCACCAGCCGCGCCGCATCCAGCACCGCGGCCTGGCGCACGGCCTGCACCTGCAGCGCCGCCGAGAGGAAAAGGTGCTGCGGCAGCGCATCGGCCGGGATGGCATCGGCAAGGACATTGCCGAGCATGGCGGCGCGCTCGGCAGGATCGGCCACCCGCAGCGCCGCCAGCGCCGCGGCGGCGGGCGCCGGCATGGCGAGGTCGGCGACCGCGTCGAGGAATTGCGTGACCAGGCCCGTCAGGTCGGCCGCACCCACCATGGCATGGCGGTCGAGCGGCGGCATGGCGGCGCTCCGGGCCCTCTCGAGCTGGGCCGCGGGCGGCGGGGGCAGCGGCGGCAGGCTGGAGGCGAGCGCCTGCTGCCGCGCGCTCAGCCCGGCGAGGAAGCGCAGATAGGGGGCGAGAGCGGAATCGGCCGCCAGAACCTCGAAGCGCTCGGCGCGTCGGCGAAAGTGCGAGGCCGGATCGGGCAGCAGGGCGAAGGGCGCCTTCGCCAGACGTCCGATCGCCGAGGGGTCGGGCTGCGGGGATTGGAATGCGGACATGTCACCTCGACGGGCCGGACCGGCCACGACCGGAGATTGCGCTATTTGGCCGGCTTGGTCTTCCGCTGGCCGGCCAGCTCGCGCAGCCATTTGCGGTGGTGGCGCCAGGCCCAGCCGCCGGTGACGGTGCCCCGCGTCATCGCCCGCAGCGTGCCGCGCGTCCAGATCGCGGCATAGACATGCAGGATGAAGATGCAGATGATGAGCACCGCGGCGATGGAGTGGACCAGCACCGCGACCCGCTGGGTCTCGATCGTCGTCGCCGTCTCGAAATACCGGTCCCAGATGACGATCCCGGTGCCGATCAGCACCAGGATCAGGAAGGCCATGCTCCAGAAGATGAATTTCTGGCCGGCATTGTACTTGCCGAGCTCGGGCAGGCTTTCCTCGTTGCCGGCGACCACGTCGCGGATGCGCGACAGCCAGACGACATCCGTGCGCTCCGGCAGGTTGGCGCGCCAGAGCTGGAAGAAGAAGACGAAGAAGCTCGCGAAGAGCACCACGCCGATCCAGGGATGGAAGGCGCGGGTGTTCTGGCCGCCGCCGAAGAGATCGCTCAGGAAGAAGAGCGAGGGATGGAACATGGCGAGGCCGGAGAGGGCGAGCAAGATCAGGCTCAGCGCCGTGATCCAGTGGTTGAGCCGGGCCAGCGGGCCGTAGCGGCTGACCGTGACCGGATGGCCGGGATGCACCTCGTCGCCAGGCTGGGCGTAGCGCGGCATCAGGCTGTCTCCCTCGACCCGCCGGGCGGGGACTCGACGAGCTGCTCGGCATGCGCCTCGTCCTCCGGCGCGACCCGGTTGGGCCGGGCGAAGAGCCCGTGCACCACGCTGCCCGCGGCGAGCAGGCCCATGGCGGCGAGGCCGACATATTTGGTCAGCCCCTTCCAGGTCTGCACGATGGGCGAGATGCGCGGATCGTCCGGCAGGCCGGCATAGATATGCGGCTTGTCGGCATGGTGCAGCACGTACATGACATGCGTGCCGCCGACGCCGGGCGGATCGTAGAGCCCGGCATTGCTGTAGCCGCGCGACTTCAGGTCCTCGATGCGGCCGGCGGCATGCGCCTTCATGTCCTCCTTGGTGCCGAAGACGATCGCCTGGGTCGGGCAGGCCTTGGCGCAGGCCGGCCCCTGCCCCACCGCGACGCGGTCCGAGCAGAGGGTGCACTTGTAGGAGCGGTGATCGGCCTTGGAGATGCGGGGGATGTTGAAGGGGCAGCCCTTCACGCAATAGCCGCAGCCGATGCAGTTCTCATGGATGAAATCGACGATGCCGTTCGTGTACTGCACGATGGCGCCGGGCGCCGGGCAGGCCTTGAGGCAGCCCGGATCGGCGCAATGCATGCAGCCATCCTTGCGGATGAGCCATTCGAGACTGTCGGTCTCCGGGTTCACCCATTCGGTGAAGCGCATCAGGGTGAACATGTTCTCCGTGAGGTCATGCGGGTTGGTGTAGACGCCCACATTCTCCCCGATCGCCGGCGTGGTGTCGTTCCACTCCACGCAGGCCGACTGGCAGGCCTTGCAGCCGATGCATTTCGAGACGTCGATCAGCTTCGCCACGGGCGTGAGCTGCCGCTCGGGCGGCGGCAGGCTCTCGGTCGCCGAGCGGCGCACCAGGTCGCCCGGCCCGAGATTGCTGATCATCGATTGCGTCGGCGGGTTGCTGACCGCCGTGCGCGGGCTGTCGTTCATGCCACCACCCCCGCCGGCGGCGTGCTCGGCTCGATATTGACGAGGAAGGCCTTGTAGCCGGGCGTCTCGATATTAGCCTCGCCGACGAAGGGCGAAAGCGAGTTCGGCCCGAACCCCTTCTTCGCCGCGCCGACGAAGCCCCAATGCAGCGGGATGCCGATCACATGCACCACCTTCCCGTCGCAGCGGAGCGGCCGGATGCGCTTGGTGACCACCGCCTTGGCCTTCACCGAACCGCGCTTCGACCATACCCGCACCCAGCCGCCGAGCGTGATGCCCTTCTCCGCCGCCAGCTCCTCCGAGATCTCGACGAAGAATTCCGGCTGCAGCGATGCATTCACCCGGTTGTGCTTGGTCCAGTAATGGAAATGCTCGGTGAGACGGTAGGAGGTCGCCGCATAGGGGAATTCCTCCGAGGTGCCGAACTGCGCCACGTCGCTCTCGAAGATGCGTGCCACGGGATTGCCGCGCATCTTCGGGTTCAGCACGTTCGGCACCGGCGATTCGAAGGGCTCCATATGCGCCGGGAAGGGTCCGTCGCGCATCATACCCCGGCTGAACAGCCGCGACACGCCTTCCTGGTTCATGATGAAGGGGCCGACCTCCCCGGGCTTCGCATTCGGCGCGATGTCCGGCACGTCGTAGCCGGTCCATTTCGTGCCATCCCATTCCAGCAGCTTGCGGGACGGGTCCCAGGGCCGGCCCTGGAGATCGGCGGAGGCGCGGTTGTAGAGCGTCCGCCGGTTCAGCGGCCAGGCGAAGGTCCAGCCGAGATAGGCGCCGGTCTCGTCCGGGTCGTGGTTGTCCCGGCGCGCCATGTTGTTGCCGGCCTCGTTGAAGCAGCCGGAATAGATCCAGCAGCCGCACATGGTCGAGCCATCGTCGCGGAGCTGCGAGAAATTCACCACCTGCTTGCCGGCCGGCACGAGGACCTTCGCGGGGTCGCTCGGGTCGGTCAGGTCACGCAGCGCCCGGCCATTGATCTCCTTCGCCAGCTCCTCCGGCTCCGGCTCGTTCGGGTCGTGGTACTCCCAGGACAGGTTCAGGATCGGGTCTGGGAAGGCGCCGCCTTCCTTGCGATAGAGCTCGCGCATGCGCAGGAAGATCTGCGCCATGATCCAGGTGTCGTGCTGCGCTTCGCCGGGCGGCGAGCCGCCGGCCCAGTGCCATTGTAGCCAGCGCCCCGAATTGGTGAGCGAGCCCTCCTCCTCGGCGAAGCAGGTGGTGGGAAGCTGGAACACCTCGGTCTGGATGGCGCGCGTATCGACGTCGTTGAACTCGCCATGGTTCTCCCAGAACCGGGCGGTCTCCGTCTCCAGCGGGTCCATCGTGACGAGGAATTTCAGCTTGGACAGCCCAGCCGTGATCTTGCCCCGGTTGGGGAAGGCGAGCACCGGGTTGAAGCCCTGGCAGATATAGCCGTTGACCCGCCCGGCATTCATCAGCTCGAACATGCGCAGCACGTCGTAGGCCGGCACGTCGAGCTTCGACAGGTAGTCATAGGCCCAGTCATTCTCGGCAGTGGCAGCGTCGCCCCACATCGCCTTCTGGAAGCTCACCATGAACTTCCGGTAGTTCTGCCAGTAGCTGGTCTGCCCCGGCCGCAGCGGCTTGAACTGCCGGGACTTCATATAGGTCTCGAAATCCGCCTCCTGCTCCGTCGGCATGTTGAGATAGCCGGTGAGAAGGTGCGACATCAGGCCGAGATCGGTCAGGCCCTGGATGTTCGAATGCCCGCGCAGCGCGTTCATGCCGCCGCCGCGCACGCCGATATTGCCCAGGATGAGCTGCAGCATCGCCATGGCGCGGATGTTCTGCGCCCCATGCGAGTGCTGGGTCCAGCCGAGCGCGTACATCGAGGTCATGGTCCTGGTCGGCGAGGAGCACTCGCCGATCATCTGCGCCACCTTCAGGAATTTCTCCTTCGGCGTGCCGCAGATGCGCTCCACCATCTCGGGCGTGTAGAAGTTGACATGCTGCTTCAGCAGGTTCCAGACACAGCGCGGGTGCTGCAGCGTCGGGTCGGTCACGGCATAGCCGTCCTCGCCGATCACATAGTCCCAGCTCGAGCGGTCGTAGTCGCGCTTCTCCTCGTCATAGCCGGTGAATAGCCCGTCCTGGTAGCCGAAGCCGTCCTTGACGATGTAGGAGGCGTTGGTGAAGGCCTTGGTGTACTCCCACTGGACCTTGTCGTTCTCCATGCACCAGCGGATCAAGCCGAGCAGGAAGGCGATGTCCGTGCCCTGGCGGATCGGCGCGTAGAAATCCGCGACCGAGGCCGTGCGGGTGTAGCGCGGGTCGACGACGATGAGCCTGGCGCCGCGATGCGCCTTCGCCTCCGTCACCCATTTGAAGCCGCAGGGGTGCGCCTCCGCCGCGTTGCCGCCCATGACGACGACGAGGTCGGTGTTCTTGATGTCGGTCCAGGCATTCGTCATCGCACCACGACCAAAACTCGGGCCCAAACTGGACACCGTGGGGCCGTGTCAGACGCGCGCCTGGTTGTCGAAGCCGACGATCCCGAGGGCCTTGGCGACCTTGAAGGTGGCCCAGGCGGTCTCGTTGGTGGTGGCGGAGGCGGCCAGCATGCCGGTGGTGGTCCACCGGTTCACCGGCGTTCCGTCCTTGTTGCGGGCCAGGAAATTCGCGTCGCGGTCGTCCTTCATCAACCGCGCGATACGATCCAGCGCCGCATCCCAGGAGATGCGCTCGAACTTGTCCGAGCCGGGGCGGCGCACCATCGGGTATTGCAGCCGCGTCGGGGCGTGGACGAAATCCTTCAGCGCGGCGCCCTTCGGGCAGAGCGTGCCGAGATTGGTCGGGTGGTCCGCATCGCCCTCGATATGGATGATGTCGGCCCGCTCACCCTTCCGGAGATCGCCCTTGGCATAGATGATGACGCCGCAGGCGACCGAGCAGTAAGGGCAGGTGTTGCGGGTCTCGGTGGTGTTGGCCAGCTTCATCGGCCGGACATGCGCCGCGACCGCCGCTTCGGCCTCGCCAAACCCCATAGCGGCCAGGGAGGTGCCGGCGGCGGCGGCGCCGGCTCCCTTCAGGAGTCCTCGCCGCGATACTTGGATGTTCATGCGATCTCCCCGGCTCGAAGCGCTGCCACGGATGCAGCCCACGACGTATGATTCCGCACATACAGTCATCTCAGAATGTGCAAGCGAGCGCCAGTTTTCCAGTTGCGGGCGACCGGCCGGTCTGGCGAGTTCGTGAAGTGTCGGCCTCCGCCTGGACGCGGCCGGCGGCCGGCGCCACCCTGGCGCGATGCCACCCTGGACCGTCGCCTCGGAGACCGGGCGCCTCACCGAGGTCCTTCTCTGCCCGCCTGACCACTACCGCTGGATCCCGAGCAACGCGATCGCCCGCCGCACCCTGGCGGCGGGCCGGCAGCCGGACCTGCAGGGGCTGCAGGCGCAGCACCGCGAGCTGGTGGGGGCGCTGGAGCAGGCCGGGGTCCAGGTGCACCGCCTGCCGCCCGAGCCGCACCTGCCCTACATGGCCTATACCCGCGACAGCGTGGTGGTGACGCATCGCGGGCCGGTGCTCTGCCAGCTCGAGCGGCCGCAGCGCCGCGGCGAATACGCCCCGCTACTGGACTGGCACGCGGCGCAGGGCTCCCGCTTCTGGCGCAAGAGCTCGGCCGGGACGTTGGAGGGGGGCGATGTCCATATCCTTCGCCCCGGCCTCGCCGTGATCGGCGCCAGCGGCGGCCGCACCGACCTGGCCGGGGCGGAGCAGTTGGCCGGTTGGCTCCGCACCGAGGACTGGGAGGTGCGGATCGAGCCCTTCGACGAGCATTTCCTGCATCTGGACGTGCTGTTCTGCATGGCGGCTCCCGGCCTCGCCGTCGCCTGCCTGGAGGCGCTGCCGGAGGAATTCGCCGCTTGGCTCGGGGCGCATGGCGTCCGTTGCCTCCCCGTGTCCTACCGCGAGACCATGCGCCTCGGCTGCAACATCCTGGCCCTCGGCGGGGACCGCGTGATCTCCGCCGCCGAGAGCCGGGACCTCAACGCCGCGCTGCGGGCCGAGGGGCTGACGGTGCTGGACCCGGCGCTCGCGCTCTTCACCGCCGGCGGCGGCGGGCCGCACTGCCTGACCTGCCCGCTCGCCCGGGAGGACTGAGACCGGCGCGGCGGGCGGGGCCGGGCCGCGCAGGCCGGCATTTCCCGCCCCGCGCCGCCATGCTACCCGGAGGCGAGCGCGAGGAACCGCCATGAACACGATCGCTCCCCGTCCCGCCGACGCCGTCATCGCCGCCCTGCGCGAATTCCTCGGCGACCGCCTCTCCACCGCCCAGGCGGTGCGCGAGCAGCATGCCCGCGGCGAGGACCAGACCCCGCCCACCCTCCCCGATGCCGTCGCCTTCGTCGAGAGCACGGAGGAGGTGAGCCGCATCCTCGCCCTCTGCCACCACCATGGCGTGCCGGTGGTCGCCTTCGGCGCCGGCACCAGCCTGGAGGGGCATGTGAACCCGGTGCGCCGGGGCATCTCGCTCGACCTCTCGCGCATGACGGCGGTGCTTGAGGTCAATGCCGAGGACATGGACTGCCTGATCGAGCCGGGCGTGACGCGACAGCAGCTCAACGACTTCCTGCGCGACCAGGGCATGTTCTTCCCGGTCGATCCGGGCAGCGTCTGCACCATCGGCGGCATGTGCGCGACGCGCGCCTCAGGCACCAATGCGGTGCGCTATGGCACGATCCGCGAGAACGTCCTCGGCCTCGAGGTGGTGCTGGCCGATGGCCGGGTGATCCAGACCGGCGGGCGGGCGCGCAAGGGCGCCAATGGCTATGACCTGACGCGGCTCTTCATCGGCTCCGAGGGCACGCTCGGCATCATCACCAGGATCCGGCTGCGCCTGCACGGCATCCCGGAGGCGATGAGCGCCGCGGTCTGTCAGTTCCCGGACCTCGCCGCGGCGGTGAACACCACCATCGTCACCATGCAGTCCGGCATCCCGGTCGCCCGCATCGAGTTGCTCGATGCCGACCAGATGGAGGCCTGCATCCGCTACTCGAAGCTCGAGGGCTTCCGCAACACGCCGACCCTCTTCCTGGAATTCCACGGCACTGCCGCCGCGGTCGCCGAGCAGGCCGAGGCGGTGCAGGCGATCGCCGCCGATTTCGGCGGCGAGGGCTTCACCTGGGCGACGGATACCGAGACGCGCAACCGCCTCTGGCAGGCGCGACACGACGCCTACTGGGCCGGCATGGCGCTCAAGCCTGGCTTCCGCGGCATCACCACCGATGTCTGCGTGCCGATCTCTAAACTGGCGGATGCCATCCTCGGCGCCAAGCAGGATGCGATCGAGGCCGGCTTCACCACCTGCATCGTCGGCCATGTCGGCGACGGGAATTTCCACCAGATCATCCTCTTCGACCCGAACGACCCTCGGGAGCTCGACAAGGCCTGGGAGCTGGACCGGAAGATCGTCGCCCGCGGCCTGTCGCTCGGCGGCACCTGCTCGGGCGAGCACGGCGTCGGCATCGGCAAGCGGGAATTCCTCGAGACCGAGCATGGCGCCGAGGCGCTGGCGGTGATGCGCAGCATCAAGACCAGCCTCGACCCGAAGGGCATCCTGAACCCGGGCAAGATGTTCCGGAACTGACGCAAGACCGTTGCGGCCGCCACCGGCAGCCGCGGCCAGGGGGGAAAGCGTGCCGTCATTGCGCGGCCCCGAGCTGCCGATCCTGGCGCTCGCACTGGGCCATGTCTTCTCCAACGCCGTGCGCACCCTGCCGGCGATCGCCGCCGATGTGCTCTCGCGCGATCTCGGCCTGACGCCGGACAGCCTGGCGGCGCTGACCGGCGCTTTCCCGGCGGCCTTCGCGCTGGCCATGCTGCCGGTCGGCATCGGGCTCGACCGCTGGGGGGTGCGGCGCACGGCGCTGGTGCTGCTCGGCATCGGCGCGCTGGGCTGCGTCATGGCGGCGCTCGCCACCGGGCCGCTCGGCCTGCTGGTCGCGCAATGCGTGCTCGGCATCGGCTGCTCCGGCGCGCTGATGTGCCCGATGACCTATGCGGCGCGCGCCATGGACGGGCACCGCTTCGCCCTCTGGTCCGGCATCATCCAGGCCTTCGGCAATTCGGGCATGCTGCTCAGCGCCTCGCCGCTCGCCCTGCTGGTGGAGTGGCAGGGCTGGCGGGCCGGCTTCTGGGCCTCGGGCGGGCTGGCGCTGCTGGCCCTCGCGGCCGTCGCGCTCACCGTGCGGCCCTCGCCGCGGGCGGGCGCCGTCTCGCGCTCGCTCTGGCAGGACACGCAGGAGATCCTGGCGATCGCCGCCTCGCCGCGGCTGCGGCCGCTGATGGTCATCGCCTTCGCCAGCTTCGCCGCGGTGCTCGGGGTGCGCGGCCTCTGGGGCGGGCCCTGGCTGATGGAGGCGAAGGGCCTCAGCCGGGTGCAGGCGGGCAATGTCCTGCTGCTGGTGGCGCTGGCCCTGGTCATCGGCCCGGCGCTGGCCGGGGTGGTGCAGCGGCTGGTCGGGCGGCCGGTGCTGCTGCTGGCCGGCAGCCATCTGGTTGTCGCCGGGCTGATCCTGCTGCTGCCGGCGGGCGGGCCCGGCGGCTGGCTCTCGGCCATGCTCGGCGTCGCGGCCCTGCCAGCCGGCTTCGACGCGACGGTGATGGTCGTCTTCGGCCTCGTCATCTCCTTCCAGATCCTGGTCTTCGCCCAGGTGCGCGCGGCGGTGCCGCCGGAGCAGACCGGCCGCGCCCTCTCGGCCAACAACGTCGCCTTCTTCGGCGGCGCGGCGGTGCTGCAGGCGGTCTCCGGCCTCGCCGCGCGCTGGGGCGGCATCGGCGCGGCGCTCTCGAGCTTCGCGGTGGCGCTGGCGGTCTGCGCGCTCGGCTATCTCTGGCTGCGGCGGGCGGGGCGCTGAGGCAATCGCGGCCGCTCCGGGCGGCTCAGTGGAAGAGCCTGGGCAGCCAGAGCGACAGGCCGGGGATGTAGGTGACCAACCCGAGCACCACCAGCATGGCGAGGTAGAAGGGCCCGCTGGTCTTGGTCGCGTCCCACATCGAGACCTTGCCGACCGCGCAGGCGACGAAGAGCGCCGGGCCGACCGGCGGCGTGATCAGCCCGATGCCGAGATTGACGATCAGCACCACGCCAAACTGCACCGGGTCCATCCCCAGCGCCTTCACCACCGGCAGGAAGATCGGCGTGCCGATCATGATCAGCGGCGCCATGTCCATGAAGGTGCCGAGCACCAGCAGGATGACGTTGATCAGCAGCAGGGTGAGGATCGGGTCCTCGGTAATGCCGCGCATGAAGGCGACGGTCTGCGCCGGCACCTGCAGCAGCGCCATCAGCCAGCCGAAGGCGGTCGCCGTGCCGATGATGAGCATGACCATGCCGGTGGTCCGCACCGCCCCGCCCACCGCCTCCAGGAAGCCCTGCCAGCGCAGGCTGCGATAGACCAGCACGGTGACCAGCAGCGCGTAGATCACCGCGACACAGGCGCTCTCGGTCGCGGTGAAGATGCCGCTGCGGACGCCGGCGAAGATGATGACGATCAGCATCAGCCCCGGCAGGGCGCCGACGGCCAGCCGCAGCAGCGCCGCCCAGCCCGGGAAGGCCTCGCGCGGATAGCCGCGGCGGATGGCGACCAGCCAGGCGACGACCATCAGCGCCAGCATCATGACGAGGCCGGGGATGATGCCGGCGGTGAAGAGATCGGCCACGCTGATCGCCCCGCCGGCGGCGATGACGTAGAGGATCATGTTGTGGCTCGGCGGGATCAGCAGGTCGATCAGCGCCGCGTTCGCCGTGATGTTCACCGCATAGTCCGGCGCATAGCCCCGTGCCCGCATCTGCGGGATCATGACGCCGCCGACCGCGCTGGCATCGGCGACCGCCGAGCCGGAGACGCCGCCGAACAGCGTCGCGGCGACGATGTTCACCTGCCCCAGCCCGCCGCGCAGATGCCCGACCATCGCGGCCGCCAGCGCCACCAGCCGGTCGGCGATCTGGCCGCGCAGCATCAGGTCGCCGGCGAAGACGAAGAAGGGGATGGCCAGCATGGAGAAGACGTTCATGCCGGAGGAGAGCTGCTGGAACACCACCACCGGCGGCAGGTCCATGTAGAGCACGGCGGCAAGCGTCGCCGCGCCGAGCGCGAAGGCGACCGGCGTGCCGATCAGCAGCAGCAGCGCGAAGCTGCCGAGCAGGACGGTGAGTTCCACGGAGGCGTCCTTCTGGCTGACGGTGCCGGGATCGCCCGGCGTGCCGCTTCAGGCGTCGGTGAGATCAGGCGTCGGTGAGCAGGGTGTGTTCCGGCATCCCGGCCGGCGCGTGGCCGGTCACGGCATGCGAGAGCAGTCGCTCCAGGCCGAACAGGGCAATCAGCAGCCCGCCGAGCGCGAGCGGCAGGTATTCCACCGTGCCGGGCAGGCCGAGGGTGGGCAGCGTCGCGTCCCAGACCTCGAGCGCCAGGTCGGCGCCGTACCAGGCCATCGCCATGCCGAAGAGGGTGACAGCGAGGTCCGACAGCACCTGGAACAGCCGAGCCAGCGGTGCGGGCAGCACCTCGCGCAGCGTGTCGAAGCCCATATGGAAGCCCTCGCGCACCCCGGCCGCGGCGGCGCCGAGGATCACCCAGCCAAGCAGCAGCAGCGCCGAGGCCTCGGCCCAGGCCGGCGTGTCGTTCAGCACGAAGCGGCCGAAGACGCCCCAGGCGACGACCAGCACCATGGCCACCATCGCCAGGCCGGCGATGAGGATGGCGCCGCGCGCCACCAGGGTCAGCACCCCGCCGACGCTCCGATGCAGCGCCCGCATGGCGGTCAGGCCGCCCGGATGCGTTCGACCAGCGCCTTCAGCTTCGCATCCTTGACGAACTGGTCGTAGACCGGCTGCACCAGCCTGGCATAGGCCGCCTTGTCCGCCTCGACGATCTGCGCGCCGCCGGCGACGACCTTGGCCTGCGCCTCCTCCTCCATCGCCACCCAGAGCTTGCGCATATGCGGCACGCTCTCCTTCGCCGCCTGGCGGACGATCTCCTGGTCGGGCTTGGCCAGCTTGTCGTAGCTGCGCTTGCTCATCGCCAGGATCTCGGGCGAGAGGCTGTGCTCGGTCCTGGTGTAGAACTTCGCCACCTCGAAATGGCGCGAGGTGTAGTAGGTGGGGACGTTGTTCTCGGCGCCGTCCACCACCCCGGTCTGGATGGCGGAATAGACCTCGCCGAAGGGCAGCGGCGTCGCATTGGCGCCGAAGGCACGCATCAGCGCCACCCACATGTCGCTCTGCTGCACCCGGACCTTCAGGCCCTTCAGCGCCTCCGGCTCCTGCACCGCGCGGGGCTTGGTGTAGAAGCAGCGCGCGCCGCTGTCGTAGTAGGCGAGCGTCACCAGCCCGTGCGAGGTGGTGTCCCGGCCGATATCCTCGCCGATCGGCCCATCCATCACCGCCTGCATATGCGCGGTGTCGCGGAACAGGAAGGGCAGGCCCACCACCAGCGTGGCGGGGACCAGGTTGTTCAGCGGCGCGGTGTTGACGCGGGTGAAGTCGATGACGCCGAAGCGGGTCTGCTCCAGCGTGTCCTTCTCCTCGCCGAGCTGGCGGGAATGGAACATCTGGATCTTGATGCGGCCGCTCGTGCGCTCCTCCACCAGCCGGCCCATCAGCTTGACGCCCTCGATGGTCGGATAGCCATCGGGGTGGATGTCGGCGGCGCGGAGCGTGATGCCAGCCGCCGCTGCGCGGTTCGCCAGCCAGGGGGCGGTCAAGGGGGTGAGGGCAGCGCCGAGCAAGGCCCGGCGGGATGCGTTGATCGTCATCGGACCTTATCCTCCTGCCAGGCGCGATCTTTCGCCGCCCTGGCCCTGACGAACTGCTATAGCAGATGGCAGAAGCCGCCGGAAGCGGCGTCTCACCCTACTCGGCGGCGTCGCGCCGCAGCAGGCCCCAGCCGGCCAGCAGATCGCGCAGCGCGGCGGCGGAGCCGGGCGGCAGCGGCCAGGCGGCCGGCGGACGGGCCGCCCCGACATCGATGCCGGAAAGGGCCAGCGCCGCCTTCACCACGGCGACATTGGCGCCGTTCTGCTCCTCGGCCCGCAGCGCCTCGAAGCCCTGGATGGCGGCGATCTCGGCATTGGCGCGGGCGAAGTCGCCCGCCCGCAACGCGGCCAGGATGGCGACGGACCGCTCCGGCAGCAGGTTGATCAGGCCCGAGGTGAAGCCCTGCGCCCCGAGCGCGGTCATCGGCGGCGCCCAGGGCTCCGCCAGGCCGCAGATGAAGGAGACCCCTGGTCCGGCCCGGCGGATCGCCTGCGCCAGCACCATGAGGTTCGGCGTTGCCCATTTCACCCCGACCACACCGGGAATCCGTGTCAGCGCCTCGATCGCCGGCAGGCCGATGCCGTCGTTGCGGAGATAGAGCACGACCGGCAGCCCGGCCGCCTCGGCGATCTTCGCGACATAGGCGACGACGCCGCGCGGCGCGACGAAGGGGTCGGGCGGCTGGTGCACCATGACGGCATCCACGCCATCGGTCCGGGCGCGGCGCGCCAGGGCGCAGGCCTCGCCAAGGCTGCGGCCGACCCCGGCGACGACCGCGGCGCGACCGCCGACCAGCGCCGGTACCTCGGCCTGCATCCGCTCCGCCTCGGCGAAGGCAAGGCCATAGAACTCGCCGGTATTGCCGTTGACGGTCAGGGCATCGACGCCGGCCGCCGTGGCGCGGACGATGATCGGCGCGAGGCGCGCGGGGTCGATCCGGTCATCGGCCGCCATGGGCGTGACCAGGATGCCGGAGATGCCGGTCAGCGCGGTGCGCAGCCGGTCGGGGGGCAGGGTCATGCGGGCGGCGTCCTCTTCTCCGGAATTCGGTTGTCCGGGCTTCGCGGCAGCAGGCCGCCGATCTCGAGCGAGCGCAGGACATGCGCGCGCATGCGCGCCTCGGCCGTCTCGGGATCGCGGGCCTGTAGGGCGGCGAGGATGCCGGCATGTTCGCCGAGCGCGCGCGGCAATTCCGCCGGGCTGGCGTTCAGCGCACGGACTCGCCCGAAATGATCATAGGCGCGGAGCGCGGCGAGGGAGCGGATGAGGAAGGGGTTGTCCGTCGCGGCATGGATCAGGGCGTGGAAGCGCTCATTCGCCTCCGAGACGCGCTCCGGCCGCCCAGCCTCGGTCGCCAAGCGCATCGCGGCGAGTTGCGCCGCGAGGGCCGCCAGCGCCTCGGCATCGGCGCGTTCCGCGGCCAGCGCCGCCGCGGCCCCTTCCAGCGCGGCGCGGATCCGGCCCATCTCGGCCTGCCGCGCCGGGCCGAACTCGGCCACCACCGTGCCACGGCGCGGCAGGGTGATCACCATGCCGTCCTGCTCGAGCCGCCGCAGCGCCTCCCGCACCGGCTGGGCGGAGATGCCGAGCGCCAGCGCCAGGCTGCGTTCGGAAATGCGGCTGCCGGAGGTGAGGGCGCCCTGGACGATGGCGTCGCGCAGCCGGCGATAGGCGCGCTCGGCGAGTGAGAGCGTGTCCTCCTCGGCCAGCCTTTCGACCGGGTGGGGTGCGGTGGCGCTCATACAACTGCCATATCAGATGGCAAGAGGTGAAGGAACCCACGCCGTCGTGCGAAACCCTCGACAGCCGGATTGTCTAAAGCCAGACAGGCAGAGTGGGAGGCCAGCATGGCCGAGGATATGGGCGAGACGCCCGACGGGGATGACGGCTTCATCCTATGGGAAGGCTGGATGTTCGGGGCGGTGATGTTTCCCGTCGCCCTGGAGCAGATCCGGCAATACCCGCCGGGCAACGACAACCAGCCCGAGGATTAGCGCGGTGCCAGTAGCGCGGTGCCCTGGCGCCCGCTTGCCGCCATGGCGCGGCGGCGCCAGCATCCGACCATGCAGCACATTGCCGATGCCGCGGCCGCCCTCGCCAGCGGCCGCCTCTCCGCCGCCAGCCTGGTCGATGCCGCGCTCGACCGCATCGCCGACCCGTCCGGCGAGGGGAAGCGCGCCTTCACCGCCCTGCATGCCGATGCCGCCCGCGCCGAGGCGCGTGCCATCGACGCGCTGCGCCATGCCGGCCGCGCGCCGAGCCCCTGGGCCGGCATCCCGGTCACCGTGAAGGACCTCTTCGACGAGGCCGGCCATCCGACCCCGGCGGGCTCGGCCGTGCTGCGCGACGCGCCTCCCGCCGCGGCGGATGCGCCGGCCGTCAGGCGCCTGCGACGCATGGGCTTCGTGGTGATCGGTCGCACCAACATGACGGAGTTCGCCTTCTCCGGCCTCGGCGTGAACCCGCATTACGGCACGCCGCGCAGCCCCTGGGACCGGGCGACCGGGCATATCCCGGGCGGCTCCTCCGCCGGCGCGGCGGTGGCGGCGGCGGATCATATGGGCTTCGGCGGTCTCGGCACCGATACCGGCGGCTCCTGCCGCGTGCCGGCGGCGCTGTGCGGCGTGGTCGGCTTCAAGCCGACGGCCCGCCGGGTGCCGATCGCCGGGGTGCTGCCCCTGGCGCCGAGCCTCGATTCGGTCGGTCCGCTCGCCCGCAGCACCGCCTGCTGCGCCCTGCTCGATGCGGTGATCAGCGGCGAGGAGATGCCGCAACCCCTGCCGCAGCGCCCCGTCGCCGGGCTGCGCCTGGCCCTGCCCCGCGGCACCTTCCTCACCGAGGACATGGACCAGACCGTCGCCAATACCTTCCAGCGCGCCCTGGCCCGGCTGGCGGCGGCCGGCGCGCGCATCGAGATGCTGGACATCCCCGAACTCGCCGAGCTGCCGGTGGTGAACGCGACCGGCGGCTTCGCCGCCAGCGAGGCCTGGGCCTGGCACCGCAGGCTGATCGCGGAGCGCGGCGATGCCTACGACCCACGGATCCTGGCGCGGATCCGCCGTGGCGAGCGCATGTCGGCGGCCGAGTATCTCGACCTCCTCGGCCACCGCGCCCGGCTGATCGCGGCCGTCGCGCGCCGCACCGCCCCCTTCGATGCGCTGCTGACGCCGACCTGCCCGATCGTGCCGCCGAGCCTGGCCGAGGTGGAGCCGGAGGAGGGCTACAACCGCATCAACCTCCTCCTGCTGCGCAACACCTCGGTTGGCAATTTCCTCGACCGCTGCAGTATCAGCCTGCCGATCCACCGTCCCGGCGAGGCACCGGTCGGGCTGATGCTCACCGGCGAGACGATGGGCGATGCCCATCTCCTCGCGGTGGCGCAGGCGGTGGAGACGGCGCTGGCGGCGTGACCCGCCGCCGCGCGGGTGCTCAGGGCAGGATGTAGTCGCCCCAGAGCGTGACCGAGGCGACGCCGAGCAGGGTGATCGATTCGCCTGCCGCGAAATGCAGCACGGTGTTCGCCCCGGCCTGGGTCACGCTCATCCCGGGCAGCGCGGCATGGAAGGCCGAGAGCACCAGCCGGTCGGCGCCGGTGCCGAAATCGGTGACCACGACATTGCCGCAGCCGGGGGCCAGGACGAAGAGATCCGCCCCCGCACCGCCGGTCAGGGTGTCGCTGCCTGCCCCGCCCTCGATCCAGTCATCCCCGGCGCCGCCATCGAGACGGTTGGTGCCGGCATTGCCGAAGAGGCGGTTGTCCAGCGCATTGCCGGTGCCGTCGATATTGGTGGTGCCAGTGAGGATGAGCTTCTCCAGATTGGCGCCCAGCGTGTAGTTGATGCTGCTGCGGACGACATCCAGGCCCTGGCCGGCGAGCTCGACCACCAGGTCGCGCGCATCGTCGACGATGTAGCTGTCGTCCCCGGCGCCACCGCTCATGGTGTCGGCGCCGCTGCCGCCATCGAGCTGGTCATTGCCCGCGCCGCCGACCAGCGTGTCGTTGCCGCCATAGCCATAGAGGCGCGAGCCGGCGGCATTGGCGGTGAGGCGGTTCGCCAGCTCGTTGCCGGCACCGCCGATCATCGCCGTGCCGGTCAGCACCAGGTTCTCGAGATTGGCGCCGAGCGTATAGCCGATCGCGCTGCTCACCGTATCGGTGCCCTGCCCGGCCAGCTCCACCACCCGGTCGCCGAGGGCATCGACGATATAGGTGTCGTTGCCGGTGCCCCCGGCCATGGTGTCGTTGCCCGCGCCGCCATCGAGATAGTCATCCCCAGCGCCGCCATCGAGGCGGTTGGCGCCGGCATTGCCGAAGAGGCGGTTCGCCAGCTCGTTGCCGGTGCCGTCGATATTGGCGGTGCCGGTGAGGATGAGCTTCTCCAGATTGGCGCCCAGCGTGTAGGTGATGGCGCTGCGGACGAGATCGCCGCCCTGATTGGCGAGCTCGACCACCATGTCGCGCGCATCGTCGACGAAATAGGTATCGTCGCCGAAGCCGCCGATCATCAGATCGGCGCTGCTGCCGCCGTCGAGCTGGTCATTGCCCGTGCCGCCGATCAGCGTGTCCTCGCCGCCATAGCCATAGAGGCGCGAGCCGGCGGCATTGGCGGTGAGGCGGTTCGCCAGATCATTGCCGGCGCCGCCAAGCGCCGCGGCACCCGTCAGAACCAAATTCTCGAGATTGGCGCCCAGCGTGTAGCCGATTGAGCTGCTCACCATATCGGTGCCCTGCCCGGCCAGCTCAATCACCCGGTCACCGAGATTGTCGACGACATAGCTGTCATCGCCGGGGCCGCCCAGCATCCGGTCCTTGCCGAGGCCGCCATCGAGGGTGTCGTTGCCGGTGCCGCCAAGGAGGTAGTCGTCGCCGGCCAGACCCAGCAGCGCCGCGTGCCCCGCCTCCGCCACCAGCCGGTTGTCGAGCGCATTGCCGGTGCCGGTCAGCGTCCCGGTGCCGGTCAGCATCAACGTGTGCAGGCCGTCCGGCAGCACGGCGCTCACGGCGCTGACCAGCGTGTCGCTGGTATCGACATGCGCGGCGACGGTCTCGGCCGAATAGGCGTAAGCCCGGACATAGTCGATATACATATCGGCGCTGGCCCCGGCCGCCGCCGTCGCATTGCTGACGGCGAGGTTGAGCAGCATGTACATCGGGACCTGCATGTCCGCGGGCGTCAGGGTGCTGGCGACCTCGACGCCGTCGATATACCAGCGGATCTCGTCCGGCAGCCAGCTCACGGCATATGTGTGGTAGCCCGAGGCGATGTCGGGGAAGGCAACCGGGATGCTGACCGAGCTCCGCGTCGTGCCATTGCTGGTATGGGCGGTGACCTGGGCGGTCGGGTCCCCGGTGCCGAAGCTCTCCAGGATGTCGAGCTCCGGCGGCCAGCCGCCGGTCGCCGGCAGCATCCAGAAGGCGGGCCACCAGCCCGTGCCATCGGGGATGTCGATCCGCGCCTCGAAAAACCCGTAGAGCTGGCTGAAGGCTCCCTGGCTGGTGATCAGCCCGGAATTATAGGGCAGGCCCAGCGCATTCTCGCCGGGCGAGGCGGTGATGACGAGGGCGCCGTCCTCGAGGCGGAAGGGCGACTGGCCAAGCGTGGCATCGGTGAAATACTGCTGGTCGCCATTGCCCGGATAGGCCCTGTCGCCGCCCGTATAGGTGGTCCGCCAGCCCTCGCTGCCGTCCACCGACCAGGCAAAACTATCGAATTCCTCGGCGAAGGTCAGCGTCAGCGCGGCCGGATCGGCCGGCAGCAGGAAGTCGCTCGCGGAGAAGTCGGCGATGCTCCGGTCCAGGAAGGTGATGCCCTGCCCGCCGCCGAGATCGAGCTCCACATTCTCGCCGTTCTGCCGCAGTGCGGCGAGGACGGCCGCTGCGGTGGCGAAGCCGTCGAAGGCGGCGAGGTGCAGGCGGTCGGTGCCGGTCTCGAAATCGGTGATCACGTCCCAGCCGCCACCGGCTAGGAACTGGAAGACATCGGCGCCGCTGCCGCCCGTCAGCAGGTCGGTGCCGCCGCCGCCGTTCAGGATCTGCGCGTAGTCCCCGCCCTCGATCCGATTGTTGAGCTCGTTGCCACTGCCATAGCCGCGATCGGCCAGGACGATCAGGTTCTCGACAGCCTCCGGCAGCGTGAAGGCATCGGCCGTTGAAATGACCGTATCGATGCCTTCATCGACCAGTTCGTGGACGAAATCGTAGTGGTTGCCGACCTGATAGCTGTCGTCCCCGGCGCCGCCCTCGAGCGTGAGACGGGAACTGATATCGGGCCCGGCCAGCCCATCATCGGCCGAGGTGCCGGTGATGAGGCGCGCCTCCTGCCCGCCGATGATCCACTGCATCGGCGTTCCGCTCTGCGGCAAGGCCAAGGCCGTGAGAAGAGCCGCGTCAGGCACGCTGGTATTGGCGTCCGCCATAACGTCACCCCGAGCGGTAAGCCCCGCTGCCCCCCGACGGGTCAGGCAGGCTTCCCCGTTTTGCTTCGTTAATAACGGGTCGAACATCTTATGGTGGCAAGGCATGGGGCTTCACAACTTAGAGTGGTAACGCAACGAACAGCAGGGGTGACGCCGTACCGGGCGTCGCCATTGCCGTCCCGGCGATGGAGATCGGGATGATCGGGAGATGGAGCTGGCGGAGAAGGCCGGATCGATCGGCGGGCGTGCCATCGCAGCGTTCGACAGAAAGGCCCCGCGGGAAAGCATTGCTCGATTGTAAGCGCCCTCACATCTCCCGTTGAGGCGGCTTGGGCGATCCTCAGTCCGTCGTCCTGATGCCCTCCGGGGTTCGGACGGACGGCGTTCGGCGGCGGCTATTTCCCGGCAAGCCGTCGCCAGACTGGCCGCCTTCGGGCAGCCAACGGGCCGGCTGGATTCGTCCGGCCGGCCCGTTCTTTTATCGGCTGCGCTGGCTCACCTGTGCCTCCAGCAGCGCCAGCAACCCCTCCAGCAGGCGGGTCGGCGTCGGCGGGCAGCCCGGGATGATCAGATCCACCGGCAGCGCCGCGGCGACGCCGCCTTCCACCGCATAGCTGTCCTTGAACAGCCCGCCATCCACGGCGCAGTCACCCACCGCCACCACCCAGCAGGGGTCCGGCGTGCAGGCGCGGGCGCGCAGCAGCGCCTCGCGCAGGTTGCGCGTCAGCGGCCCGGTGACGAGCAGCACATCGGCATGGCGGGGCGAGGCGACGAAGCGCAGCCCGAACCGCTCCAGATCGTAGATGACATTGCCGAGGGCGTTGATCTCGAGCTCGCAGGCATTGCAGCTCCCGGCATCCACCTGACGGATCGCCAGGCTGCGGCCGAGCCGCTTCTGCGCGCTCTCCTCCAGCCGCAGGGCGAGCGCCTGCACCACCTCCGGCGAGACGGCGGGCGGCGGGTCGGTCAGCGGCCGGCCGACCAGGTTGCGGGCGAGCTTTGGCCAGAGCATCAGCCATCCTCCGGGGCTGGCGGCGCCGGCGCATGGAAGGTCAGCCGATTGCCGAAGGGATCGATCACGCTGAGCGCGCGCTCGCCCCAGGGCTTCGCCTCGATCCCCGGCCGCGCATGGCGGTAGCGGGCGCCTGCCAGCGCCGCATGCAGCGCCTCCAGCCCACCCTCCCCCGACACATGGATGCGCAGCGCCGCGCCCGGGCAGGCATCGCCGTGATGCTCGCTGAGATGCAGCACCAGCGCGCCGCGCGAGACCTGGGCGTAGAGCGGCAGGTCCGGCGCGAAGCGGTGCTCCCAGTCCCAGCTCATGCCGAGGAAGCCGACATAGAATTCCCGCGCCTTCGCCACGTCGAAGATGCGCAGCACCGGCAAGGGCGGGGAAAGGGCGATGGTCACAGATCGACCCCGCTATAGGAGCAGTTGAAGCTCTTGTTGCAGAGCGGGAAGTCCGCGACGATGTTGCCCTCGATCGCGGCCTCGAGCAGAGGCCATTGCAGCCAGGACGGATCGCGCGGGAAGGCGGCGCGCAGCAGCCCGGCCTCGTCGAGCGCCACCCAGTGCAGGCACTCGCCGCGGAAGCCCTCGATCAGTCCGATGCCCTCGCCGCCACGGCGCGGCAGCGACACGGTCAGTTCGCCCGCGGGCAGCTCATCCAGCAGCGCGCGCACCAGCCGCAGCGATTCGCCGAGTTCCGCGACGCGGATGCGGACCCGCGCATCGACATCGCCCTGGTCGCGCACCGGCACCTCCGGCGGCAGCCGGTCATAGGGCTCGTAGGGCGCGGCCTTGCGGGCATCGAAGCCGCGCCCCGCGGCACGGCCGACATAGCCGCCGGCGGCAAAGCGCGCGGCGAGCGGCGCCCGCAGGATGCCGGTGCCGACGACGCGATCCTGCAGGCTGGCATGGCCCTCATAGACATCGAGCAGGCCGGGGATCGCCGCCTCCACCACCGCGAGCGCGGCGAGGATCGCCTCGGCGCCGCCGGGCGCCAGATCCGCGGCCACGCCGCCCGGCACCACGCAATCCATCATCAGCCGATGCCCGAAGGCGGCCGCCGCGGCGCGCAGCACGCCCTCGCGCAGCACGCCGCATTGCGCATGCGGCCAGGCGAAGGCGGCGTCGTTGCAGACGAAACCCCAGTCGTTCAGGTGGTTGTGGATGCGCTCCAGCTCGGCCATCACGCCGCGCAGAGCCACGGCGCGCGGCGGCGGCACGACCACGAGCGCCGCCTCCACCGCCCGCGCGAAGGCCCAGCCATGCGCGACGGTGCTGTCGCCGGAAAGCCGCGCCGCGAGCTTCGCCGCCGCCGCCGGCGGCTTGCCCAGCATCAGGCCGATGAGCCCCTTATGGACATAGCCGAGCCGCTCCTCGAGCCGCGCGACTGTCTCGCCCTGGACGTGGAAGCGGAAATGCCCGGGCTCGATGATGCCGGCATGCACCGGCCCGACCGGGATCTGGTGCACCCCCTCGCCCTCCACGCCGAGGAATGCCGGCTGCGGCGGCGGGGCGGCATTCGCCTCCGGCCGGGCGGCGAGCGGCGCCGCAATGGGCCAACGGCCATGGTCGAGCCAGGGCCGGAGATCGACGGCGCCCTCGGCCACATGCCCCCAGAGGTCATGCAGCATGCGCTCGAACCGCACGGCGCCCGGCCGCGCCGGCGAGAGCGCGGGGAAGCGCCCATCCGCCGCCGGGCAGGAGGCGAGCAGCATGGCGGCCTCGGCCTCGAGCCAGAAGGCGGCATGCACCATGCCGGGCTCGCCCCACATCGCCAGCAGGGCCGGATCGGCCTCCGCCGCCAGGGCCTCGGCCATCGTGCCCCATTGCGGCCGGGTCAGCAGGAAGCGCGGCCGGGGGCGGCAATCCTGCGGCGCGCCGCGCCGGATGATCTCGACAAGGCTCATCCCGGAATCCTCGCCGCGGCGGCGAGCAGGCTGGCGAAGGGCGCGGGGAGCGCGATGCCGAGCAGCAGGGCGAGGCCGAGATGCACCCAGACCGGCCCGAGGGTGGTGCGCGCCGTCCAGCCCGGCGGCGGCGCGTCCCCGCCCGGCGTCGGATCGCCGAGGCAGAGCGCCTGCAGCATGTGGACCTTCGCCGCCGCCGCGGTCAGCAGGCCGAGGCCGAGCGGCAGGATCAGCCACCAGCGCGAGGCGGCGGCATCGGAGACGATGAGGAACTCGCTGGCGAAGAGCGCGAAGGGCGGCAGGCCGGCGACGGCGGCGATGGCGAGCGCGAGCGACCAGCCGAAGGCCGGATGGCTCGTCGCCAACCCGCCGATCGCCGCCGTCTTCTGCGAGCCCTTGAGCTGCGCCGCATGGCCGACGCCGAAGAAGACGGCCGACTTGCAGAGGGAGTGGCCGAGCATGTGCAGCAGCCCCGCGAGGTTGGCGGTGGCGCCGCCGAGGCCGAAGGCGAGCGCGGCGAGGCCCATATGCTCGATGCTCGACCAGGCGAAGAAGCGCCGCGCGTCGCGCCGCCGCCAGAGCGCGAAGGCGGCGAGCAGCAGCGAGGCCAGGCCGAAGGCGATGAGGAAGGGTCCGGGCGGCACCGCCCCGGGATGCACGCCGACGATTGCCTTGGTGCGGATCACCGCATGCAGCGCCGCGTTCAGCAACAGGCCCGACAGCACGGCGGAGATGGCGATCGGCCCCTCCGCCTCGGCATCCGGCAGCCAGGAATGCAGTGGCACCAGCCCGGCCTTGGTGCCGTAGCCGACGAGCAGGAAGACGAAGGCGAGGTTCAGCACGCCGGGGTCGCAGCGCTCGGCGATGCCGTGCAGCACCGTCCAAGAGAGGCCGGAATCGCCATGCCCGACGAAGGGCTGCGCCGCGAGATAGAGAATGATGGTGCCGAAGAGCGCGAGGGCGATGCCGACGCCGCAGAGGATGAACAGCTTCCAGGCCGCCTCGATCGCCGTGGGCGTGCCGTGCACCGCGACGATGAGCACGCTGGCCAGGGTCGCGATCTCGATCGCCACCCACATCACCCCCATGTTGTCGGCGAGCAGCGCGAGAGCCTGCGCCCCCATGAAGACCTGGAAGGCGACATGGTAGGCGCGCAGCCGCAACGCATCGAACCGCTCCGCCCCGATGGCGCCGAGCGAGAAGACCGCGGTGGTCAGCCCGATGGTGAAGGAGAGCAGGACCAGCGGCAGGTTCAGCGCATCGACATGCGTCCACCCCTCGATGCCGCCGGGATGCCCGAGCAGCAGCAGCGCGAGGACGAGGCTCGCCGCCGAGACGGCGATATTGGCGAGCGTCGCCGGCCGCTCCCGCGGCAGCACGGCGAGCAGCAGCGCGCCGGCCCATGGCAGGAAGACGACGGCCCAGGACAGCGGCATCAATCGGCCTCCCCGCGATGGCGCTCGAGGAAGCCGGTATCGACGGTGTCGAAGCGCTCCCGGATCTGGAACACGAAGACGCCGCCGACGACGAGCAGCATCATCACCAGCGCGGCGGTCGAGAGCTCAACCACCAGCGGCATGCCGGCGACGCCGACCGCGGCGAGGATCAGCCCGTTCTCCAGCGTCATCAGCCCCGCCACCTGCAGGATGGCGTTGCGGCGGGTGATCATCATCAGCATGCCGAGCAGCACCACCGAGAGGGCGAGCGCCAGATCCTCCCGCGCGATGGCGCGGTTGCCGGCGGTGATCGGCAGCACCACCAGGATGGCGAGGGCGACCAGTGCCACCCCTGCGACGAGGCTCGGCCCGATGCCGAGCGCGGTCTCCACGGTCCGGTGCAGGTCGAGCCGGCGCAGCAGGGTGCGGAGCGCGAGCGGGATCAGCACCGCCTTGGCTCCGAGGGCGATCAGCGCCGTCAGGTAGAGCTGCGGCGCGCCCTGCACCAGGGCCTGCCAGGCGGCGGCGAGGGCGAGGATGCCGCCTTGCATCGCCAGGGCATTGATCACCGCCCCGACGCGGCGCTGGTAGAGCAGCACGAAGGAGAGCAGCAGCATGCCGCCGCCGAGCAGGTGCGAGACATCGTAGGGGAGCTGGCCGAAGCTCATGCCAGCCCCGTGCTGACGAAGAGCAGCGCCGCGCCGAGGAGCGCCAGCAGCAGCGCCGCGCCGAGGAATTCCGGCACGCGGAAGACGCGCATCTTGGCGATCGCGCTCTCGAACCAGGCCAGGGCGAGGCAGAGCGCGCCCATCTTCAGCAGCCAGGCCAGCAGACCGACCGCCCAGGCGAGCGGCCCACTGCCCGCCGGCGCCGTGCCGAAGGGCACGAAGATGGCGGCGACCAGCGACAGCCAGAGCGTCAGGCGCAGCGCCGCGCCGTATTCCCAGAGCGCCAGGTGCCGGCCGCTGCTTTCGAGCAGCATCGCCTCGTGCACCATCGTCAGCTCGAGATGCGTCGCCGGATTGTCCACCGGGATGCGGGCATTCTCGGCGACCGCGACCGCCAGCATCGCCACCGCCGCGAGGCCGAGCGAGACGCGCAGGCCGAGCGCGCCGTCGCGGAAGGTGCCGGCGATCAGGTCGAGATTGGTGCTCCCGGCCAGGATCACGAAGTTCAGCACGCAGAGCAGCAGCGCCGGCTCGGCGAAGGCGGCGAAGCTCATCTCCCGCGCCGCGCCGAGGCCGCCGAAGGCCGTCCCGACATCCATCCCCGCCAGGGCCAGCGCAATGCGGGACAGCGCCAGCAGCCCGGCCAGCAGGATCAGGTCGGCGAAGGGGGCGAAGGCCATGCCGCGGGCGAAGCTCGGCACCAGCGCGATGGCGAGCAGGCAGGCGGCGAAGGCGACATAGGGCGCCGCCTCCGAGACGACGGAGGCGTTCTCCGCCAGCACCGGCCGCTTGCGCAGCAGCTTGTCGAGGTCGCGGAGGGGCTGCAGCGGCGAGGCGCCGCGCCGTCCCATCAGCCGCGCCTTCAGCCAGCGCGTGACGCCGAGGACGAGCGGCGCCGCCGCGAGCATGAACAGCAGGTGCAGAAGCTGCGCCAGGATGGCTCCGAAGACCTGCACTCAGCGCGCCTCCAGCCAGGCCAGCAACGCCAGCATCCCGACCAGGGTGGCGAAGCTGAGCGAGAGGCAGCGACGGATGGTGAAGTGGCGCATCCGCTCCGCCGCACCGGCGATGCGGTCGCGCAGCCGCGCCGCCGGGCCGAGCAGCAGGGCGCCCGAGGGGTCCGCGAACCGCACCGCATGGCGGCCCGGCCGGGTCTCGCCCGGCGCCGGCATGTCGACGCTCTCGCGCGCCTGCAGCAGCGTCTCGCCCAGCATGCGGCGCAGCGGCTGGGCGATGCCGGCCGCACCGGGCTGGGTCAGCGGGTCGCCGAAGGGGAGATGCGGCGGCGGGTCGATGAAGCCGCAATTCCAGACCGGCCCGCGCGCGGTCGCCGCCGGGGAGCGGCGCCGCACCAGCAGCCAGGTGACGCCGAGGGCGAGGGCCAGCAACAGGGCGATGACGAGCGGCGCGTAGCCGGTCATGCCCTCGCCCGCAGCCAGCGAGGCGCCGCGCGCCGGCACCCGCATGACCGGGCCGACCAGTTCCTGCAGGGCCGGCGCGGCCAGCCCCAGCACGCTGCCGGGGAAGAGGCCGAGCAGCACCGTCAGCCCCGCCGGCAGCAGCATGGCGGCGCGCTCGAAGCGGCCGGCCTCCCGCGCCCCGGCGCCGCGCGGGCTGCGCGGGCGGCCGAGGAAGACGAGGCCGAAGAACCGCACCATCGCCGCCGCGGCGAGCGCCGCCGCCATCGCCGCGACGGCCGCGGCCGCGGCGGTGAGCACCTGGAAGCCGATATCGCTGACCCGCCAGCCGGCGAGCAGCGCCTGCAGCAGCAGCCATTCGCTGGCGAAGCCCGAGAGCGGCGGCAGCGAGGCCGCGGCCGCGGCGCCGATCAGCGCCGCGAGGGCGGTGACCGGCATGGCGTGGATCAGCCCGCCCAGCCGGTCCAGGCGGCGGCTGCCGGCGCCGTGCAGCACCGCGCCGGCCATCAGGAAGAGCCCGGTCTTGAAGACGCCGTGGTTCAGCGCGTGCAGCAGCGCCGCGCCGGCGGCGAGCGCCGCCAGCGGCCCGAGATCGGCGCCGCGGAAGGCGAGCGCCAGGCCGAAGCCGAGGGTGATGAAGCCGATATTCTCGATGGTCGAGCAGGCCAGCAGGGTCTTGGCGTCATCCTCAAGATTGGCCCGCAGCGCCCCGAACAGGGCCGAGGCGGCGCCGAGCACGAGCAGCGGCACGCCCCACCAGGAGGGCTGCGCCGGGCCGCAGAGGTCGAGCAGCAGCCGCGCCAGCACGTAGAGCGCGATCTTGGTCATCGCCCCCGACATCAGCGCCGAGACATGGCTGGGCGCCGCCGGATGGGCGAGCGGCAGCCAGGCATGCAGCGGCACCAAGCCCGCCTTGGCGCCAGCGCCGAGCAGGCCGAGCAGCAGCACCGCGGCGGCGCGCCAACCCTCCGGCGGGGCGTCGCGCATCGCGGCGAAATCGAGCGCCCCGGCCTGGCCGGCCAGCAGCCCGAAGGCCGGGACCAGGCAGGCGCCGGCCAGCACCGCGAAGACAAGGTAGAGCCGCGCCGCCGCGCGGTTCTCCGGCTTCTCGTGCTCGGCGGCGACCAGCGCCCAGGAGGCGAAGGACATCAGCTCGAAGCCGAGGAGGAGCAGGAAGGCGTCCGTCGCGGCGAGCGTCAGGGCCATGCCGGCAAGGAAGAGCGGAAAGGGCGGCAGGGCGCGCGCCGGCAGCGGATGCCCGCCGGCCTTGCCCTCCATGGCGAAGAGCGAGGCGGCGCTGCCGGCGATGCCGAGCAGCAGCAGGAACCAGGCCGACAGCCCGTCGAGGCCGATTTGCGCCGGCGCCCAGGGCGGCCCGAAGGGCAAGGGTCCGGATTCGACCGGCTCGCCGCCCAGCAGCACGGCGAGCGCCACGACGGCAAACCCGACGGAGGCGATCAGGCATCCCGCATGGACGACCAGCCCCGCCCGGGCATGGCGACCGAGCGGCACCGCCGCCGCCGCGAGCAGGACCAGGACCCAGAGACAGAGCGCGAAGAGCGTCAGCACGGGAACGGGAGGCGGGCCATCACGTCCCCGAGCTTAGTCCCCTACCGCCGACGCGGCGAGGGGGGGTCGACCTTGAAACGGCACGATTCCCGCTCTTAACAAGCGCGCAACAAGAGGTTAGTTAGGCCGGTCCCGCTTGCCGTCATGGCGCGGGCGCACCGGGAGCCAGCACAGACACATGGATCGTCGTGGATTCATCGCTAGTGGGGCCCTTGCCGGCACCGCCGCCTTGGCTACTCCTGCCCTCTCGCAGGGCGCGCTGCCGGAGGTCCGGTGGCGTTGCGCCTCCTCCTTTCCGCGCTCGCTCGACACGATCTTCGGCGCGGGCGAGCATGTGGGGAAGCGCGTCGCGGCGCTGACCGACGGCAAGTTCCAGATCCGCGTCTTCTCGGCCGGCGAGCTGGTGCCGGGGCTGCAGGTGGCGGATGCGGTGCAGGGCGGCACCGTGGAATGCGCCCATACGGCGAGCTATTACTTCGTCGGCAAGGATCCGACCTTCGCCTTCGACGCCACGATCCCCTTCGGGATGAACACGCGGCAAATCAATGCCTGGCTCTATGCCGGTGGCGGCCGCGAGCTGCTGCAGGAGTTCTTCGCCGGCTACAACATCCACTCCATCCCCTGCGGCAGCACCGGGGCGCAGATGGGCGGCTGGTTCCGCAAGGAAATCAAGACCGTCCAGGACCTGTCGGGCCTGAAGATGCGCATCGCCGGCATCGCCGGCAACATCATGCAGAAGCTTGGCGGGGTGCCGCAGCAGATCGCCGGCGGCGACATCTACCCGGCGCTCGAGAAGGGCACGATCGACGCCGCCGAATGGATCGGCCCCTATGACGACGAGAAGCTCGGCTTCAACCGCGTCGCGCCCTATTATTATTACCCGGGATGGTGGGAAGGCGGGCTGAACCTCTCCTTCTACGTGGCCAAGTCCAAGTATGACGAGCTGCCGCAGGTCTACAAGGACGTGCTGGAGAGCGCCTGCCGCGACGCGACGCTCGAGACCATGGCCAAGTACGACGTGCAGAACCCGCAGGCACTTCGCCGCCTGGTGGCAGGCGGCGCGCAGCTTCGCGCCTTCCCGCGCGAGGTGATGCAGGCCTGCTACAAGGCGGCCTTCGAGCTCTACGAGGAGACGGCGGCGAAGAATGCCGCCTTCAAGAAGGTCTACGAGCCCTGGAAGGTCTTCCGCGACCTCGAATACCAGTGGTTCCGGGTCACCGAGAGCACCTTCGACAATTTCGTCTATCTGATGCACGCTCAGGCACAGCAGCAGCGCCGCTGAGACACTGCTGACATGAATGCGCCCCGCCCCCGGCCCGCCGGTGGGCGGGCGCGCCAGGGAGGTAACACGCTCTCATGGGTCCCCTGCTCGCCTTCAGCCGCGGCGTGGACAGGCTGAACGCCGCGGTCGGCAAGCTGGCCGACTGGGCGGTGCTGCTGTCCTGTGCGATCTCCGCCGGCAACGCCTTCGTGCGCTACGGCGTCTCCTACTCCTCGAATGCCTGGCTCGAGGTGCAGTGGTACCTCTTCGGCGCCACCGTCATGCTCGGCGCCTCCTACACGCTGTTCCGCAACGAGCATGTGCGGGTGGACCTGCTCTATTCCAGCCTGTCCGAGCGGGCCCGGCTCTGGGTGGACGTCTTCGGCTTCCTCTTCTTCATGCTGCCGGCGGTCACCCTGCTGGCCTGGATGACCTGGCCCTTCTTCCTCGACAGCCTGATGCGCGAAGAGGGCAGCCCGAATGCCGGCGGCCTGCTGCGCTGGCCGGTGAAGATCCTGCTGCCGATCGGCTTCTTCCTGCTGATGCTGCAGGGCATCTCCGAGCTCATCAAGCGCATCGCCCTGCTGCGAGGCGTCTCCCCGCAGGCCGAGGTGGTGGTCGAATACCACCGCCCCGAGCAATAGACCCTCGCCAGGATCCGCGCCCCTATGACCATCGACATGGACGTGATGGCGCCGCTGATGTTCGGCGGCCTCGTCGTCTTCCTGCTGATCGGCTTCCCGGTCGCCTTCAGCCTCTCCGCCGTCGGCCTGTTCTTCGGCTTCCTGTCGATCGAGCTCGGCTTCTTCACGCCGGCCTATCTCGGCAACCTGCCGCTGCGGGTCTTCGGCATCATCTCCAACGACCTGCTGCTGGCGATCCCCTTCTTCACCCTGATGGGCGCGATCCTCGAACGCTGCGGCCTGGCGGAGGACCTGCTGGAGGGCACCGGGCAGCTCTTCGGCAAGGTGCCGGGCGGCCTCGCCTATGCGGTGATCCTGGTCGGCGCCGTGCTCGGCGCCATCACCGGCACGGTGGCCGCCTCGGTCATCGCCATGGGCATGATCAGCCTGCCGATCATGATGCGCTACGGCTACGACATGCGCATCGCCACCGGCGTCATCGCGGCCAGCGGCACCATCACCCAGGTGATCCCGCCGAGCCTCGTCCTCATCGTGCTCGGCGACCAGCTCGGCAAGTCGGTCGGCGACATGTATGCCGGCGCCATCGGACCCAGCATCCTGCAGGTGCTGCTTTTCATCGGCTTCATCGTCGTCGTCAGCATCTTCCAGCCGCACCGGGTGCCGCCGCTGCCGGACGAGGCGCTGACGCAGCGCGGCTGGCAGCTCTGGTGGCGGGTGCTGAAGGGCATGGTGCCCTCCATCGTGCTGATCTTCCTCGTGCTCGGCACCATCTTCCTCGGCCTCGCCACGCCGACCGAGGCGGGGGCGATGGGCGCGGTCGGCGCGGTCGTGCTGGCCATGGTGAACCGCCGCTTCACCTGGGACCTGCTCTGGCAGGCCACCCAGAACACCATGCGCATCACCGCCATGGTCATCTTCATCCTGATCGGCGCCACCGTGTTCAGCCTGGTCTTCCAGGGGGTGGACGGCGCGATCTGGATCGAGCACCTGCTCTCGAAGCTGCCGGGCGGCCAGGTGGGCTTCCTGATCTTCAGCCAGATCTTCATCTTCTTCCTGGCCTTCTTCCTCGACTTCTTCGAGATCGCCTTCATCATCATCCCGCTGCTCGCGCCGGTGGCGGCGAAGCTCGGCATCGATCTCGTCTGGTTCGGCGTGCTGATCTGCGTGAACATGCAGACCAGCTTCATGCACCCCCCCTTCGGCTTCGCGCTCTTCTATCTCCGCGGCATCGCCCCGAAGGAGGTGCGCAGCCGCGACATCTACTGGGGCGCCATCCCCTGGGTCGGGCTGCAGCTCGTCCTGGTGGCGATCGTGATCTTCTGGCCGGAGAGCGTGACCTACTGGCTCGACCGGAGCACGGGCGTCGACCCGAGCACGGTCCGCATCGAGGTGCCGCTGCCCGACCTGCCGGACGACGACGCGCCGCCAGTCTTCAAGTAGCGTCCTTCAAGTAGCGCCTCTCGCGGCGGGCGGGCCCGAACGCCCGCCCCGTCCCGGCGTTGACCTCCCGGTGCCGCCTGGCGGGACCGATCGGATCGCAGGGAGGAAGACGTCATGACACGCGGATGGATCCTGGCCGTTGCGGTGGCCTGCCTCGCGGGCTGCGCCGAGACGCAGCAGAGCGTCGATACCGTCGCCTCCGCCGCCAAGGCGCAGGTGAACCCGACTCTCTCGACCACCGATGCGAGCTTCATCACCGACGCCGCCCGCGGCGGGATGGCGGAGGTGCAGCTCGGCCAGCTGGCGGAGCAGAAGGGGCGCTCGCCCGCCGTGCGCCGCTTCGGCGCGCAGATGGTGAGGAACCACGGCGAGGCGAATACCGGCCTCATGGCGCTCGCCCGGCAGAAGCAGATCACGCCGCCCGATGGCATCGGCGGGGAGCAGCAGGCGGTCTATGACGGCCTGGCCAAGCTGCAGGGCCGCGCCTTTGACCGCGCCTATGCCAAGGCCATGGTGCAGGACCATCAGGAGGACCTGCGCGCCTTCCAGAACGAGGCGCAGAACGGCACCGATCCGGATGTGAAGGCCTTCGCGGCGCGGCAGGTCCCCATGCTGCAGGAGCACCTGCGCATGGCCCAGGCGCTGCCACGCTGAGACTGTCCCACGAAGCGGCGCCGCCGCTTCGTGGGGCCCGTTCATGGGAAAACCCTGGCTGGTGTCAGCCCTGGCCCGCCGGGCGCGGGTCGATCGGCGTCAGCATCGGGTAAGCGGCTTCGATCGCCTCTGCCGCGGCGAGCGCCAGGTCCTCACGCCAGCGCGGCGCCACCACTTGCACGCCCATCGGCAGCCCCTCGGCGAGGCCGGTCGGCACCGAGACGCTCGGCAGGCCGAGTTGCACGGTCGGGAAGAGCGGCGTCTGCGCCCGGATCACCCGCTGGAAGTCCTGCTCGTCCAGCCCCTGCGGGAAGGGCGGCTCGGCCGAGACCGGAATCACCAGCAGCGGCCGCTCCTGCATGAACTGCGCCCAGGCGCGCTGATGCGTGGCACGGCGCGCCAGCAGCCGCATCCAGTCCGGCAGTGCCGGCAGGGCCCGCTCGCCCATCTCGGCGAAGATCGCGCGCGCCGCCGGATCGGCGAGTGCCTCGAAGCCGGCCTTCATGAAGACGGTCGCCTCGGCATGGATGAAGGCGTCCCAATCCGCCGCCACCTCGTTGAAGCCGGGCGGCTCCGCCTCCTCCACCACATAGCCGGCCGCCTGCAGCGCCTCGCCTGCCGCCTTCACCGCCGCGGCGACCGCGGGATGCACGCCCTGGCGCGCCGGATCGGCGCAGAGCGCGACGCGGAGCGGTCGCGGCAGGGGCGGTCCCTCCAGCGGCACCGGCGCCTGCCAGGGATCGCGCCGGTCCGGCGCCGCCATGGCGGCGAGGGCGAGCCGCAGGTCCGCGACGCGCCGGGCCAGCGGTCCCTGGGTGGACAGCAACTGGCCGGAGAGCGAGCGCTCCTCCTTGGCCGAGGGGTTGAAGGCGGGGATGCGGCCGGCCGAGGGGCGCAGCCCGGCGATGCCACAGGCATAGGCCGGGTAGCGGACCGAGCCGCCGATATCGTTGCCATGCCCGATGGCCCCGATCCCGGCCGCCGTCGCGGCGCTCGCCCCGCCCGAGGAGCCGCCCGGCGTATGCCCAGCGCTCCAGGGATTCAGGGTGCGGCCATGCAGGGCGTTGTCGGTGAACCAGCGCCAGGAGAAGGCCGGGGTGTTGGTGCGGCCGATCACGACGGCGCCGGCCTTGCGCATGTTGCCGATGACGGCGCTGTCGGCCGGCGCGATCACGTCGCGGAAGGCAACGACGCCGTTGGTCGTGGCCCGCCCCTCCATATCGGCATTCACCTTCACCGTGACGGGCACGCCATGCAGCGGGCCGAGCGCCTCGCCGCGGGCGCGCGCCGCATCGGCGGCATCGGCCGTGGCGAGGGCCAGCTCCGGCAGCGGGTCGACCACGGCGTTGAGGGCGGGGTTCACCGCCTGCAGCCGGGCCAGCGCGGCCTCGGTCGCCTCGCGGGCGGAGAGGGTGCCGAGGCGGATGGCGCGGGCGATGTCGACGGCGTCCCAGCGCCAGGTCTCGGAGGGGAGATGCTGCATGTCGGTTCCTTCGCGGTCCGCCGCGGAGGGTAGACCAGATCCACGACACGCGAAGCCGCCTCCGCGCCGGGCTGGCGGGCGCGGGTCATGGCGGCGCAACCAGAAATCCCTGACGAATTTTCAACTTATAGTTGAGTTTCGCATATATAATCAGGTCGCCTCATACGCCCCGTGGCGGGACGCGGCGCGAACGCCCGTCCGAACGGGTCGTGCGGGGCCGGGAAGACCCCCTCGGAGGAGACCAGGATGGCCAGCTACAATGCGATCTCCGGCACCCGGTATGACGACACCCTCGAGGGCGGCGCCGAGCCGAGCCGCTTCCTGGGCGGCGCGGGCAACGACACCTTCGTCCTCAAGGCCGGCGAGCTGCTGCAGATCGGCGGGTCCGGCCTCGTCGACCAGATCCTCGATTTCCACGGCGCCGGCAGCTCGGGCGACGGCGAGCAGGACGTGCTGACCCTCTCCGGCTTCGGCGCCGGCAGCACCCTGACCTTCGACCACTACGGCGCCGACCGCGTCTTCGACCCCGATCTCGACCGCTACGTGCTCATCGAGAACCAGCGCCAGCAATACTACCGGGTGACCGACGGCGCCGACGCCACGAAGAGCGGCATCCTCCTGGTGCAGATGGCCGACGGCACGAACCAGCTCACCGCCGACGACTATGCCTTCACCAACGATCCCGGCACCGGCATCGTCTTCATGACCGGTTCCGGCAATCCCTGGGGCATGGCCAGCTACGACGGCAGGATGGGCCTCGCCTTCGGCGCCGGCGCCTGGACCAAGCAGCAGGGCTTCGAGGCCAGCGTGCTGAGCGCGACCAACCAGACCGTCTACATCGACGGCAGCGCCGACCAATCAAGCGCCTTCGATAGCTTCGTCGCCGCCCACAGGGCCGAGATGGAGCGCTACGTCGCCGGTGGCGGGCATCTCTTCCTGAATGCCGCACGCCTGTCCGACGAGGATCTCGATCTCGGTTTCGGGGCGACCCTGCATCTCGATGCCGGCCTGTCCGTCATCTCCGCCACCGGCCATGTGGTGGACGCCGCGGGCGACCTGGCGAACGGGCCGGCCGGCGAGGCCGGCACCGACTTCACCGGCTCCTATTTCAGCCATGACATCGTGACCGGCACGGGCTTCACGACCCTGATGACCGGCGAGTATGGCGACATCCTGATCGAGAAGGCCTATGGCCTCGGCACCGTCACCATCGGCACCCTCACCGCCTCGGACTGGCAGTCGCCCTCGCCCGAGGCCGGCATCCTCTTCGCCAATATCCTGGCGCATGTGAACGACCACGTTCTCGCCTGACGGGGGTGATCAGCTGACGGCGGGTGATCAGCCTTCGCCCGGCGCGATCCGCTTCCAGGTGATGACCAGCACGTCCCGGCAGGAGGGCAGCGCCGGATCGGCGGGTTGCACCGGCGTCACGCCATGCATCACCCGCCGGTCGTCCATGAAGGCGCAGTCGAGCCGGTCGAGCAGGGTGAAGCGCGCCAGCGCATCGCCGGCATCGTCGGTGACCAGCGTCTCGCCGCCCGCGAGGTTGGTGCGCGCGATCATCCCGATCAGCACATAGTCCACGCCGTCATGGTGCACGCCCTCCGGCGTCGGGAAGCCGGGGGCGCCGGCCGCGGCCTCGATGCGGAACTGGTGCACCTCGACGAACCAGTCGGTCCGCGGGCTGCGCGCATCGGCGACGCCGCGGCCGAGCGCGAGCAGCGCCTGCAGCGGCGCGCTCGCGGCGACGGCATCCTCCATCGGCCCGAACCAGCGCTCGACGCCGCCATTCAGGCTGTTGTGCACCACCGCCTGAAAATGCGGCCGGTGCGGGCCGCGGACATGCCCCGGCTGGCCGGCCCGGGCGGTGAAATTCGCATGGCGTCGGCGCCGGTAGCGACCGCCATCGGCCATGAAGCGGTCGGTCTCCAGCCGCTCCCAGCTCGCGGCGAAGGCGTCGAGCTCGGCCGGCGCCCCGGCCGGGCCGAGGCGCGCCGCCATCTCGGCACCGCGCAGCAGCGCGAAGCCCTGGGCCTCGATCGCCGCGAGCAGCGGGTCCGGCGGACTGACCTGCAGGGCTGCGCTCATTCCGTGTCGCCGATCGCCGGCGCCTCCCGGGTGCGGCCGGCCAGCACCTCGGCGACGTGGCGCACCTTCACCGGCGTGCCCTCGCGCTTCAGCCGACCCGCCATGTTCAGCAGGCATCCCATGTCGCCGGCGAGCAGCGTATCCGCTCCTGTCGAGGCGATGGAGCGCGTCTTGTCGGTGACCATGCGGGTGGAGATGTCGGGATACTTCACGCAGAAGGTCCCGCCGAAGCCGCAGCAGATCTCGGCATCCGGCATCTCCTTCAGCGTGACGCCCGGCATGGATTGCAGCAGCTTGCGCGGCTGCGCCTTGACACCGAGCTCGCGCAGCCCCGAACAGCTGTCGTGATAGGTGATCACGCCGTCATAGCGCGCCCGCACGCTGTCGAGGCTGCGGATGTCGGTGAGGAAGGAGACGAGCTCATGCGTCTTCGCCGCCAGCGCCTCGGCCCGGCCACGATACTGCGGATCGTCGGCGAAGAGCCCGGGATAGTGATGCGAAATCATCCCGCCGCAGGAGCCGCTCGGGACGACGGTGTAGTCATAGGGCAGGAAGGTATCGATCACGCCCCGGGCGAGGTCCTGCGTCGTCGCCCGGTCGCCGGTGTTGTAGGCAGGCTGGCCGCAGCAGGTCTGGGCGTCGGGCACCTCGACCAAGCAGCCGGCCTCCTCGAGCAACGCAATGGCGGAGAAACCGACATTCGGCCGGTAAAGATCGACGAGGCAGGTGACGAACAGGGCGACGCGTGGCCGGGTCTGGAGCATGCCGACAATCTAGCAGATGGCCAGGGCGCGGAAACGGCCGCGAAGATGAATTCGGCTCCGCGATCAGGCAGCTGGGGCGGGTCGCGGGAGGGCAGGACCGCCGGGCCTGGGATGGCCCGGCGGCCAGCAGGCCTGCCCGCTGCTGCACCGCCTCAGCGGCGCTCCGCCAGCAGGACGGGCCCGCCCGGCTGCGGATCGGCATAGGCGACGATGGGCTGGCCATCCATGCTGCCGATCACGGTCAGCGGCCCACGGCCGACATTGCCCCGCGGCGTGCCGGAATAGGCAACGCCATAGCCGGTGCCGGAGGCGACGAGCCGCGCCTCGCCGTTCCGCCAGCCGCTCCCGCCGTCGCGGATGGCGGCCTGCCGCATCGCCTCGGCGGCGGCCTGCAGCCCCTCGCCCTCGCTGCCTTCGGCCCGGCCGGCCAGCGGCAGGAGAATGGTGAAGCACAGCACCAGGGCCAGTGCTCCGAGCTTGCGCATGTCACACTCCTTCTCGCATAGTGTGCGGGAAGATTGGCGTGGCTGCGCCCGGGCGTCTGTGCGCCCGGCCACGCCGAGACACGCTCGTCGTTCGGTGCCCAACGGGGGCCGGGATGCGTCAGGGCGCGACGCCTTCGCGCGGCACCAGCACGGTCATCTCCACCACCTCCCGCATCGGCCCCGCGCGCGCCGCTGCGGCCTCGCCCCAGCCGAAGAACAGGTCGCCGCGCGCCGCGCCACGGATGGCGCCGCCCGTATCCTGCGCCTGTACCAGCCGCCGGATCGGACTGCCGTCGAGCGGGTCGCGCGTCACGATCCAGACCGGCACGCCCAGCGGGATGAAGGCCGGATCCACCGCCATCGAGCGCCCCGGCGTCAGCGGCACGCCGAGCGTCCCCGGCGGCCCCTCATCCGGCCGCAGCGCCTCGTCGCGCTGGAAGAAGACATAGGAGGGATTCTCGTTCAGCAGCGCCATCGCCGCCTCCGGCGGGGCCGCCGCCAGCCAGGCGCGGATCGCCTGCATGGACATCGCCTCGCGGGCGATGGCGCCGCGCTCGAGAAGCACCCGGCCGATGGCGCGGTAAGGATGGCCGTTCTTGCCGGCATAGCGCAGCCGCAGCAGCCCGCCATCCGGCAGCAGCACGCGGCCCGAGCCCTGGACCTGCAGGAAGAAGGCCTCGACCGGATCGACATGGACGAGGATGGGGGAGAGGCCGTCCAGCGCCCCGGCCTCGATCGCCGCGCGGTCGGGAAGCGGCATCCCCTCGGGCGGGGCCGGCGGCAGGCCGCGCAGCGGCGTCGGATGCGGCGCGTCGGGCGCCAGGCGGCCGGAGAGCTGCGGCTCGTAATAGCCGGTCAGCAACCCCGTGCCGACCGGCATGGGCTCGAGTCGACGCTCGAGGAAGTCCCGCTCGGCCCCGGCCGGCAGCGCCATCGCCTCGGCGCAGACGAGATCCCAGGCCGCGGGGCGGCCAGCACGCGCGGCAATCGGGCCACGACCGCCAAGGGGGGCATCCGGCGCCCGTCGCGCCAATTCGCGGCAACCGGCGCGGAAGGGCGCCAACGCCGCGGCGGCATCCTCCTCCGCCCAGCCGGGCAGGCTCGCTAGATCGCCGGCGCCGGCAGGCGCGCCGGCGACAAGGCCGAGAGCCCCCGCCAGGACCAGCCCTGGCCAGCGCCGCCGGGGCTTCGCCACATCCTGCCGCAAGGGCTCAGGTGTGGCTGGTGCCGGTCAGCTTCCAGGTCGGGTCGGTCGCGGTGACGTCGCGCTGGAAGGTCCAGATATCGGTCAGCTCGGTGACGGCGTCGCTGCCGGAGATGACCTCGCCGTTGCGGCCGGTGGTCATGTTCACCTGATCGGTGACGAAGCGCACCACCACTTCCGCGATGTTGCCGCGCAGGTCAGCCCCCTCGATCGCCAACTCATGGACCTCGCGGATCTCCGTGCGCTGCTGCTCGCCCGCCTGCTCGCGTGCCGTGATGGCGCTCTCGAAGCCGGCATAGGCGCTGTCGCTCAGCAGGCCCTGCAGGGTCTGCCGGTCGCCCGCCGCGAAGGCGGCGACGATCATCCGGAAGGCGCCCTCCGCCCCATCCAGGAAGCGGTCCGGGTCGAAGCTGCGATCCGCCGCCGCGATGCGGCCGAGCGCCTGGCCCGGCGGCGTCCGCGGGTCAGGCAGCACGTGCCGCGTGCCGCTGCGGGCCGGCGCGGCGCGCACCTCCTCGGCCGTGCCATCGAGCACCCGGCCGCCGCGCGGGTCGAAGCCGGATGGCCGCGGCTCCGAGGCAGGCGGCCGTTCGAACCCCGTGCGCCGGCCCAGCACGCTCCGCAGCCGCAGGACCAGAAAGGCCGCGACCATGGCGAAGAGGATCAGGTCGAGCGGAAAGCCACCCGTCATGGTTAACTCCTTTTCACCCATTTAAGGTCGCGAGGGTCCGGCCGCAACGCCGCAGGGCACCGGAACCGGCTGCCGGAAGGGCAACCGGGCGGGCTTGCCCGGCCGGGACGGCACCGGTACGCCATGCCCAGCCTCCCCGTCTCCTCTCCCCACGGCAAGCGACGATGATCCTCCTCCGGCACGGCCAAAGCGAGTTCAACCTGCGCTTCACCGCGACGAAGAAGGATCCCGGCATCCCGGACCCGGCCCTGACGCCGCTCGGCCAGGCGCAGGCGGAGGAGGCAGCGGAGATGCTCGCCGATGAGGGGCTGCGGCGCATCATCGCCTCCCCCTACACCCGTGCCCTGCAGACCGCGACGCCGATCGCCCGGCGGCTCGGCATCCCGGTGCATGTCATGCCGGCCGTGCGCGAACGTTACGCCCTTTCCTGCGACATCGGCTCGCCCTGCTCGCAGCTCGCCCTTGCCTGGCCGGAGGTGGATTTCCGCCATATCGACGAGGTCTGGTGGCCGGCGATCGAGGAGCCCCACCATCAGGTGGAGGCGCGCGCCTCGCTGTTCCGGGCCGAGATGGCGGCCCTGCCGGACTGGCGGGACACGCTGGTGGTGTCGCATTGGGGCTTCATCCTGGCAATGACCGGCGAGCAGCTGACGAACGGCGAGTGGCTGCGCTGCGATCCCAACGCGCCGGCGCCACGGGATATCCAGTGGCGACACTATCAGCCGCCGGTGAAGCGCCAGTGAAAGTTTACCAGTGACGGTTTGCCGGACGGGCCCGGCGCGGCGCTGTTCCGCGCCAGCCCGGCATGCTACCCCGCGCGCCCATTCTCCGGGATGCATTCTGCCATGTCCGACGCCCCCGCCGCCCCGCCGATGCCCCAGGGCCCGCTCGTCCTGAACCTGCAATACACGAAGGACCTGTCCTTCGAGGTGCCCGGCGCGCCCGAGATCTTCGCCACCCTGCGCGAGCAGCCGCGCGTCGACCTGCAGCTCGACGTCCAGGCCCGCCCGGTGCAGGAGGGGGGCAATGTCTACGAGGTGTCGCTGCAGATCCGCGCCGACGCCCAGGCCGAGGGCCGCTCCTGCTTCATCGCCGAGCTGGTCTATTGCGGCGTCTTCACCGTGACCGTCGAGCCGGACGTGCTCGAGCCGGTGCTGCTCGTCGAGTGCCCGCGCCTGCTCTTCCCCTTCGCCCGCAACATCCTGGCCGATGTCACGCGCGACGGCGGCTTCCCGCCGGTGATGCTGGCGCCGATCGATTTCGTCGCGCTCTGGCAGTCGCGCCGCGGCGAGCAGCAGGGACCGGTCGGCACCGCCTGACGCCGGGGGCACGACGTGCCCGCCCGGCCGGGCTTCGCAAGGCAAGCCGCCCGGTGGTGAACCGCCGTGGCGGTGACGGCGATAATCATTAGGAAATCGCATTAAAAATTTGTTGCGAAGTCTCTCTGCTCACTCGATTGTCATGTCGGAACAATCCGGATTTCCACATGACGCCCGTCGAGACCGCGTCCCGACTAGGCCCCGTCCTCGCCTTCCGGCCAGTGCCGGGACGTGCGGAGATGCCGGGGAATGTCCCGGGAACAGCCCCGGCCGAGGAGCGCATCCTGCTCTCCCCGCCGCATCTCACCGGCACCGAGCCGACGGCGCTGCAGGCCGCGCTCCATAGCGGCTGGATCGCCCCCGCCGGCCCGATGCCGACGGCCTTCGAGGAAGCGATCGCCGAGGCCACCGGCTTCGAGCAGGTTCTCGCCACCACCACCGGCACCGCCGCGCTGCATCTTGGCTACCGGCTGCTCGGCGTCGCGCCGGGCGACGAGGTCTGGACCAGCACCCTCACCTTCATCGCCACCATCGCGCCGGCGGTGCAGATGGGCGCGGTGCCGCGCTTCCTCGACGTCAGCGAGGAGAGCTGGACCCTCGATCCCGCGCGGCTCGAGCGCGAGCTCGCCCGCGCCGCCCGCCGCGGCCGCCTGCCGCGCGTCGTCGTGCCGGTCGATCTCTTCGGCCAGTGCTGCGACCTCGACACCATCGCCGCGCTCTGCGAGCGCTGGGGCGTGCCGGTGCTCTGCGACAGCGCCGCGGCGCTCGGCGCGACGCAGCGCGGCCGCCATGCCGGCCGCGGCGCGCGCCTCGCCGCCTTCAGCTTCAACGGCAACAAGATCATCACCACCGGCGGCGGCGGCGCCCTGGCCTCGGACGATGCGCGGCTGATCGAGCGCGCCCGCATGCTGGCGACGCAGGCGAAGGAGCCGGCGCCGCACTACCAGCACGAGACCACGGGCTTCACCTACGGGCTCTCGGCCCTGCTCGCCGCGGTCGGGCTGGCGCAGCTGCCGGCGCTGGCCGAGCGGGTCGCGGCGCGGCGGGCCATCTTCGCCCGCTACCGCGAGGCGCTGGGCGACCTGCCGGGCATCGGCTTCATGCCCGAGCCAGGCTGGGGCCGCGCCAACCGCTGGCTCAGCGTCGCCCTCTTCACGCCGCGCTCCGGCGCGCCGGAGCGCGAGGCGGTGCGGCGGCGTCTGGCGGCGCTGGACATCGAGAGCCGGCCGGTCTGGAAGCCGCTGCATCTGCAGCCGGCCTTCCGCGACGCGCCGCGCAGCGGCGGCGCCATCGCCGCCCAGCTGTTCGAGACCGGGCTCTGCCTGCCCTCCGGCAGCGGCCTGACGCCGGCGCAGCAGGCGCGCGTCACGGCGGCGATCCGCAAGGAAGCGGGCGGCTGATGCGCATCCTCTACCTGCACCAGCATTTCTCGACGCCCGAGGGCGCCACCGGTACGCGCAGCCATGCCATGGCGCGGGCGCTGGCGGCGCGCGGGCATGCGGTGACCATGGCCTGCGGCCAGTATGCCGGGGCGGCGACAGGCCTCGGCGGCGGCTTCCGCCACGGCCGCCGCGAGGGGCCCGTGGACGGCTTCCGCGTCGTCGAATGGGCCATCCCCTGCGGCAATGCGATGCCGCTGCGCGCCCGGGCCGGGGCCTTCCTGCGCTATGCGGCACGCGCCACCCGGCTCGCCATGGCAGAGACCTGGGACCTCGTCATCGCCAGCTCGACGCCGCCGAGCGTCGCCCTGCCGGCGCTTGCCGCCTGGCGGCTGCGCGGCATCCCCTTCCTCTTCGAGATCCGCGATCCCTGGCCGGAGCTGCCGCGCGCCATGGGCATCGGCTCGCCGCCGCTCTGGTGGGCGCTCGACCGGCTGGCCGATGCCGCCTGCAGCAACGCCGCCACGGTGATCGCCCTGTCGGACGGCATGGCCGAGACCGCCCGGGCGCATGGCGCGCGCGCGATCGCTGTGCTGCCGAATGGCTGCGACCTCGACCTCTTCGACCCGCGCATCGCCCCCTGGCGGCCCCCCGGCCTGCCGGCCGATGCGGCGCTCGCCGTCTATGCCGGGGCGCAGGGTCCCGCGAACGGCCTCGGCCTGCTCCTCGAGGCGGCGGCGCGGCTGCAGGCGATCGGGGCGCCGCTGACCCTGCTGCTGGTCGGCGAGGGCGCCGAGACGCCGCGGCTGCGCGAGCGGGCGGCCGCACTCGGCCTGCGCAACCTCCGCTTCCTGGCGCCGCTGCCGAAGCGGCGGCTGGCGGCGCTGCTGGCCAGCGCCGATATCGGCCTGCAATGCCTGGCGCCGGTGCCGGCCTTCGCCGAGCTCACCGCGCCCAACAAGCTGATGGACTACCTCGCCGCCGGCCTGCCGGTGGTGGCCAATCTCGGCGGCATGGCGGCGCGGCTGCTGGCCGGCGGCCGGTACGGGCCGGCCGGCATCGCCGTGCCGCCGGACGATCCCGCCGCCCTGGCCGGGGCGCTCGGCGCGCTGGCGGCGGACCCGGCCCGGCGGCGGGCGATGGGCCATGCCGCCCGGCAGCTCGCCGAGCGCCGCTGGGACAGGCGGCTGCTGGCGGCGCGCTTCTGCGAACTCGCCGAGGCGGCGGTGCCGGCCCGGCCGCGGCTGGCCCTGGCATGACCGCCCGCACCGGCCGGTCCGGCCGATGACCCTGCTAACGCCCCAGCCAACGCCCCAGCCAACGCCCTTGCCGACGCCCCTGGGCG
This sequence comes from Roseicella sp. DB1501, assembly GCF_013112485.1. Classification (GTDB taxonomy): domain Bacteria; phylum Pseudomonadota; class Alphaproteobacteria; order Acetobacterales; family Acetobacteraceae; genus Paracraurococcus. The sequence continues at coordinate 94,178 of NZ_JABFHG010000004.1, read as the reverse complement.
AACTGCACCTGGTCGCCGCGGCGCGGCCGAACCTGCCGAAGCTGGCGGCGCTCTGGCACGCCCTGCCCGCATCCCGCCTGCCGCTGCGCCCGGTGCTGCTGCATACCGGCCAGCACCAGGACCCGGCCATGTTCGGCGACCATCTGGCCGAGCTCGGCCTGCCGGCGCCGGAGATCGCGCTCGGCGTGCCGGGCGGCAACCATGCCGAGACCACCGGCCGCACCATGATGGCGCTGCACGCCGCCTGGGCGCGGCGGCGCCCGGCCCTCGTCGTCGTGGCCGGGGATGTCGACGGTTCGCTCGCCGCGGCGCTCGCCGCGCGCAAGCTCGGCCTGCCGGTCGCGCATCTCGAGGCCGGGCTGCGCGGCGGCGAGGCGGACATGCCCGAGGAGATCAACCGTCGCGCCATCGATGCGGTGGCGACGCTGCTCTGGGCGCCGGACGAGGGCAGTGCCGCCCGCCTGCTGGCCGAGGGGGCCGCGCCCGCGGCGGTGCGGGCGGTCGGCAACGCCATGATCGACACGCTGCGGCGCAACCTCGCCGCGGCGCGGGCGCGGCCGCTGCCCGAGGAGCTGGCGTCCAAGGGGTTGGCGCCCGGCGGCTATGGCCTCGTCACCCTGCACCGCGCCGGCAATGTCGACGATCCGGCGCGGCTCGCGGCGCTGCTGCGGGCGCTCGGCGCGGCCGCCGCGCATCTGCCGCTGGTCTGGCCGGTGCATCCCCGCAGCGCCGCCCGGATGGCGGCGGCCAGGCTGGCGCTGCCGCCCGGGCTGCACGCCCTGCCGCCGCAATCCTACCTCGCCTTCCTCGGCCTGCTCGCCGGCGCCCGGCTGGTGGCGACCGATAGCGGCGGGGTGCAGGAAGAGGCGACGGCGCTCGACCTGCCCTGCCTGACGCTGCGCCCCTCGACCGAGCGGCCGGTGACGCTGAAGGCCGGCAGCAGCCGGCTGGTGACGCCCGAGGCGCTGCCCGCGGCGGTGGCGGCGGCGCTGGCCGGCGACTGGCCGCGGGCCCGGCCGATCCCGCTCTGGGACGGCGGCGCGGGGCCGCGCATGGCGGCGCATCTGGCCGAGGTGCTGGCGGCATGAACGCCCTCGCCCCGCCGCCGGTGCGCCTGGCCCCGGCCGAGGCGCCGCTGGTCCTGATGCTCTCGGCGGCGCATCCGCCGGACGATATCCGCGTCGTGCGGAAGGAGGGTGCGGCGCTGGCCGCGGCAGGCTGGCGGGTGCGGCATCTCGCGCCGGCCCGCGACGCTATGCCGGCGGCGGTCGCGGGCGTGGCGATCGAGGGTTTCGCCCGCCGCCCGGGCTGGGCCGGCCGGCTCGCCGCCCTGCCCGGCCTCGCCCGCCGGGCGGCGGCGAGCGGCGCCGCGGTGATCCATGCCAGCGAGCCGGATGCCTGGTTCGCCGCGCTCTGGGCCGGATGGCGCAGCGGCGCGCGGGTGGTGCTCGACGTGCACGAGCATTATCCGAGCCGCCTCGACAGCCGCTTGGCCCGGCCGCTGCGCCCGCTCGCGCGGGCGGCGCTGCGCCTCGCCTGCCGCCTCGCCGGGCGCGCCGCCGATGCGGTGGTGGTGGCCAAGGACGGGCTGGCGGAGGATTTCGCCGGCGCGCCGCGGCTGGTCGCGGTGCGCAACTACGCCATGCCCGGCGCCGCCGCGCCCCGGCGCCATGCCGCCGGCCCGCTGACGCTGGTGCATGCCGGCGCCATGGGCCGCAGCCGCGGCTGGCCGGCGCTGCTGGAGGCGATGGCGCTCGGCCCGCCGGAGGACCGGCTGCGGCTGATCGGCCGCTTCACCGATGGCTCGGAGACGGAATTCCTCGCCCGCGCCGCGGCGCTCGGCCTCGCGGACCGCATCGAGCGCCTGCCCTGGCTGCCGCATCCCGAGGCCATGGCGCGGCTGGCCGAGGGCGATATCGCCCTGGTGCTGTTCCAGCCGGGCGAGGAGAATCACCGCCTCGCCCTGCCGCACAAGCTGTTCGACGCCATGCAGGCCTGGCTGCCGGTGATCGCCCCGGCCTTCGCCACCGAGGTCGCCGGCATCGTCGCCGCGACCGGCTGCGGCATGCTGGTCGACAGCGCCGATCCGGAGGCCATCGCCGCAGCCATCGAAGCGCTGCGCGATCCGGACCGCCGGGCCGCGCTCGGCGCGGCGGGGCAGCGGGCGGCGACGACCCGCTTCGGCTGGGCGGGCGAGGCGGCGCGGCTGGTCGGGCTCTACCGGGCGCTCGCCCCCTTGCCAGTCCACGCCCCCGGCGGAGTGCCGGCGCCCTGATCGGCCCTCCCCTGGTGGCGCCCGCAGTGGCGCCCATGGTGGCGCCCATGGTGGCGCCCTGGGGCGGACCGGCTTATAGCCGGCGGATGGCCCGCCGCGCGCCGCACCGCATCCTCCTCAACCTCGCGCTCGATTCCGCCATCGCCTGCCTGGCCCTGCCGGCGGCGATGCTGCTCGATGCGCCCGGCACCTGGCCTGCCGCGGGCTGGTGGCTCGGTGCCCTGCCCGGCGCCGTCCTGGCGCTGCTGGCGGCCGGGCTGCCGGTGCGGCTGCCGCAGCAATACTGGCGCTATGCCGGGCTGCCCGACCTGCTCGGCATCGTCGGGGCGGCGATCGGCGCGGCGCTGCTCTTCTGGATCGGGCTGCGCCTGTTCGGCGCCTGGGCGCCGCCCAACCCGGCCTTCCCGGCCATCCACGCCCTGACCCTCGGCATCCTGCTCGGCGCCCCGCGCATCGCCGGGCGGCTGCATCATGGCCGGCGCGCGCATGAGACGATCACGCCGCAGCCGGTGCTGCTGGTCGGCGCCGGGGACGGGGCGGACATCTTCATCCGGGCGCTGGCCGCCGAGCGGCAGCCGGCCTTCCGGGTCATCGGCATCCTCTCCATGCGCACCCGCCAGGCGGGGCGGCGCATCCAGGGCCACCCGATCCTCGGCACCGCCGAGGAGATCGCCAGGGTGCTGGACATGATGCGGGAGGAGGGCCGGCTGCCCGCCCTCATCGTCCTCACCACCCACCACGTCCAGGGCCTGGCGCTGGAGCAGCTGCTCGACGTCGCCGACCGGCACGGTATCCCGGTGCGGCGGGCGCCCTCGGTCACCTCGCTCGACCCGGCGGCCAGGCGCATGGCGGGCGGGCTGGAGGAGAAGGCCGGACAGCGGCTGAAGCTCGACCCGGTGGCGATCGAGGACCTGCTCGACCGGCCGCAGGTGCCGCTCGACCGCGAGGGCATGGCGCGGCTGATCCAGGGGCGGCGCGTGCTGGTCACCGGCGCCGGCGGCACCATCGGCGGCGAGCTGGCGCGGCAGGTGGCGAGCTTTGGGCCGTCGCAGCTCACCCTGCTCGACCATGGCGAATTCGCCCTCTACGAGATCGACCTGGAGCTGCGCGAGCGGCATCCCGACGTGCCGCGCCGCGCCGTGCTCGCCGATATCCGCGACGAGCCGCGCATGCGCCGGCTGCTCGAGGACATCCGGCCGGAGCTGGTCTTCCACGCCGCGGCGCTGAAGCACGTGCCGATGGTGGAGAACAACCCGCTGGAGGGGCTGCTGACCAACGCCCTCGGCACCCGCATCGTCGCCGATGCCGCCGCCGCGGTCGGCTGCCGGGCCATGGTCTTCATCTCCACCGACAAGGCGGTGAACCCGACCAGCGTCATGGGCGCGAGCAAGCGGCTGGCCGAGATGTACTGCCAGGCGCTCGACATGTCCGCCCGCGCCGCGAGCCGCGACCCGGTGCGCGCCAGCGGGCACGGCATGCGCTGCGTCACCGTGCGCTTCGGCAACGTGCTGGGCTCGACCGGCTCGGTGGTGCCGCTGTTCCGCCGCCAGCTCGAGCGCGGTGGGCCGCTGACCGTGACGCATCCCGACATGCGCCGCTACTTCATGACGGTGCGCGAGGCGGTCGGACTCGTCTTGCAGGCGAGCGTCATCGGCGCCGAGGACCGCGAGGACCAGCCGCGCGAGCTGGCCGAGGGCGGCATCTTCGTCCTCGACATGGGCAAGCCGGTGAAGATCGTCGACCTGGCGCGGCGCATGATCCGCCTCGCCGGGCTGCGGCCCGAGGAGGATGTCGAGATCCGCTTCACCGGGCTGCGCCCCGGCGAGAAGCTCTACGAGGAGCTGTTCCACGGCCAGGAGCCGCCGCGACCGACGCAGTTCCGCGGGTTGCTGGTGGCGACGCCGCGCACCGCCGACCCGGCGCTGGTCGGCCGTGCGATCGACGAGATCGCGGCGGCGGCACGGGCGGGCAACCCGCGCGCGGCGCTGGCGCAGCTCGGCCGGCTGGTGCCGGAATTCGACCATAATGCCGAGGGCGCCGAGGCACAGGCGGCGCGGTAGTATCCTGCCCGTGCCCGGCCGCACAGCCGGGCGCGCCGTCGGCGAATATGGGGCGGACTTGTCGCAGCCGGAATGGCGTCCCCGTGGTTTCGCGCCAGGCGGCGATCCGGTGTAGTCCTCCGCCGCCGCGCGGCGGCACCGGGCCATAACGGCCATGCAGGCCAGGAGACCTCCCATGCACCGCAGATTCCTGACGGCGGCAGGGCTCGCCCTCGCCGCCCTTCCCTCCCGCCTCGGCGCCGTCGAGCTCCCGCTTCGCTGCGCCGTCGGTCCCCTCCTGCCCACGGTGGAGGAGACGCACCGCCTCTGGCGGCCGTTCTTCGCCCATATGGCGGAGGCGGTCGGCCGGCCGCTCGAGTTCAGCGTCACCCCGGACTGGGCCGGTATCGCCCTTGCCCTGGCGACCAACCAGATCGACCTCGCCTGGATGGGGCCCTGGAGCTACCTGCTGGCCAAGGAACGCGCCGGCGCCGAGGCGCTCGCGGTGGTGACCTATCAGGGCAAGCCGACCTACCAGGCTGTCATCCTCGCCCGGCAGGCGCTGAAGATCGGGCATTTCCCGGAGGACGCGAAGGGCCTGTCCATCGCCTTCGCCGATGCCGGCTCGACCAGCGGCTGGTTGATCCCGCATTACTGGTTCCGCCAGCACGGCATCGATCCGGCCACCTACTTCCGCTACCAGGACGGCAACACCCATGCCGCCAACACCCTGGCGGCGGCGAATGGCAAGGTCGACCTCGCCACGGATGACGACCGCGGCCTGGCGGCCATGGTCGCGGCGGGGCGGCTGCGGCCCGACCAGCTGCGCGTCGTCTGGCGGTCCGACCCGCTGCCCAACGATGCGCTGGCAGTGCGGTCGGGCCTCGACCCGGCGCTGAAGGCCAAGCTGCGCGAGGCGGCGCTGGCCATCGACGAGGCGAAGGCGGCGAAGGTGATGCCGCCCCGCTATACCGGTTGGGTGGCGGCGCAGCCCGACAGCTACGCCATGATCGAGAGCGCGGGCCGCACCCTGCTCGGCAGCAGCGGCGCGGGCTGAGCGGCAGCCCCCGCGGGCGGGTGTTGCACCGCGACACGCGCCTTGATTTTGCGCCGGCCTTCGCCCGGGTCTAGAGCAGGCGCGGCAGGGCCGGTCCGCGAGCCCCCCTGCGCCCCGTCCGGGCCGATGCCCGGCGGATCCGCGACCGGATGGCGACCGTCGATCCGCGTCCCGTCCTCGCGCTGGAACGAGACCGCGCATGAGCAGCACGAACCATCCCGAGACCCGCCCCATCGCCTTCTTCGACATGAAGGCGCAGCAGGCGCTGATCCGGGCCGAGATCGATGCCGGCATTGCCCGCATCCTCGAGCATGGCCGCTTCATCCAGGGCCCCGAGGTGGATGCCATCGAGGCGCAGCTGGCCGGGTTCAGCGGCGCGAAGCATGCCGTCGGCGTCTCCTCCGGCACCGATGCGCTGCAGATCGCCATGATGGCGGAGGGCATCGGGCCGGGCGATGCGGTCTTCCTGCCGGCCTTCACCTATACCGCGACGGCCGAGGTGCCGCTGGCGCTCGGGGCGACGCCGGTCTTCGTCGATGTCGAGCCGGGCAGCTTCAACATCGACCTCGCCGATCTCCGCCGCCGCCTGGCGATGGTGGCGCATGAGCGGCGGCTGCGGCCGCGCGCGGTGATCGGCGTCGATCTCTACGGGCTGCCGGCGGACTGGCCGGCGATCCGGGCGCTCTGCGCCGAGCACGGCATGTTCGCGCTCGACGACGCGGCGCAGGCCTTCGGCGGCGCCCTCGGCGGCCGGCGCCTCGGCACCCAGGCCGATGCCACGGCGCTCAGCTTCTATCCGACCAAGACGCTCGGCTGCTACGGCGATGGCGGCGCCATTCTGACTGACGATGCCGACCGCGCCGAACTCTACCGCTCGCTCCGCACCCATGGCGAGGGCAAGTCGCGCTACGAGGTGCTGCGCACCGGCATGAACGGCCGGTTGGATTCCATCCAGGCGGCCATCCTGCTGGCCAAGATGCCGCTGCTCGAGGGCGAGCTGGCGGCGCGGCGGCAGGCAGCGGGCTGGTACGGGGCGGCGCTGGGCAACCAGGTGACGGTGCCGCGGGTGCCGGAGGGAGCCGAGAGCGCCTGGGGCATCTACACCATCCTGTTGCAGGACACGGCGCAGCGCAGCCGGGTGCAGGCGGCGATGCAGGCGGCTGGCCTGCCCTCGGCCATCTATTACCCGAAGCCGCTGCACCGCCAGCCCGCCTATGCCGCGGCGCATGCCCGCGGGATCGAGGCCGGCGCGCCGCCCCTGCCGGTCAGCGAGGATCTCTGCACCCGTTGCCTGTCGCTGCCGATGCATCCCTACCTGTCCGAGGCGGATGTCGGGCGGGTGGCGGAGGTGGTGCGCTCCGCCCTGTAGGAGCAGGCGGGGGGCCGCCCCGGATGCCATGGTCGCGGCCATGGGTTGTGCAAGACCCTGGCCTACAATCTCCGGTCCCCGGCGCGATCATCTCTGCGCGTCATGAGGTTCCCTGTTGAACTCGGTGGCCGCCGGGCGCTTCCATGACGCATTCGCGTCACGAATGGAGGCCGCGGCCCATGCACCGTCGCTCCCTGCTGGCGGTCGGAGCCGCCGCGCTGACCTCGGCTCCGATGCTGCGGCCGCGCCCGGCCCGGGCCGATGGCGAGCCTGTGGATGTCCTGCTGGTGCTGGCGGTCGATGTCTCCCGCTCGGTCGATGACGACGAGGCACGGCTGCAGCGGGAAGGCTACCGCGCCGCGGTCTCCGACCCGCAGGTGGTGGAGGCGATCCGCGGCGGCATGATCGGCGCCATCGGCGTGGCCTATGTCGAATGGGCCGGCGCCGAGTACCAGCGGCTGGTGCTGCCCTGGATGCGGATCTCCGGCATGGCGGAGGCGCAGGCCTGGTCGGAGAGGCTGGCCGAGGCGCCGCGCGCCTCGCTCTCCTGGACCTCGATCTCAAGCGGGCTCGACTTCTCCCGCACCACGCTGCAGCAGGCGCCCTTCGACGGCACGCGGCGGGTGATCGACGTCTCGGGCGACGGGGTGAACAACAGCGGCGGGCCGGTCGAGCCGGCGCGCGACCGGCTGGTGGCCGAGGGCGTGACGATCAACGGCCTGCCCATCGTCAACGACCGCCCGACCTTCGGCCGCATGCCGCCCATCCCGCTCGACGACTACTACCGCGATAGCGTGATCGGCGGGCCCGGCGCCTTCGTCGTCGTCGCCGAGGATTTCCAGAGCTTCGGCAATGCGGTCAAGCGCAAGCTGATCCGCGAGGTGGCCGGCCTGCCTGGGCCGGTCGTGATCTGACGGTCCGGTTGCGGCTATTTCTTGGGGCCGTTGACCAGGGCCTCGATCCATTTCGGGCTGTTCTGCTTGACGATCTCGACCTCGGACTTGTTCTGCTGCCGCAGGTCCTGGGCCAGCGCGGCGGCCTCGGCCTCCCGCATGGGGGCGCTGCAGACCACGCCGGTCAGCACGATGTATTGGCACACGACTGCGAGCATCCGGCCTTTCCCTGTTCCACCTTCAAGAAGCCGAACGAGTACAGGATGCCGGGCCGGCAAGACCAGCCGCGGCGTCGGGGCGTGCGGAGGTGTGAAGCGCGGGCGCGTGAGGCGGGGCCGGCGATGTGGCATCCAGCCCCCCGCCTCACCCCCTAGCCTCACTCGGGCGGCATCGCCCAGGCCAGTTCCTCGGCGCCCGGCGCGTAGAGCTGGTTGGTCACCGCCGGGTTGCGGTTGACCAGCCGCCGCATGAAGAGCGGATGGGTCATGGAGCGGCATTCGTGCTCCACCTCGAAGAGCAGCCGGCCGTTGTCCGGATCGACGAGGCGGATGAAGCGGTACTGGAACTGGCTGTCCTCCTGGCTGATCAGGCCGCGCTCGGACAGCCGGGCATGCACCCCGCCGAAATCGACGAAGGCGAGCTGGATATGGTGGCCGTCATAGGCGGGCTGCGGCCGGTCGGTCTCGCGGAAGGTGAGGTACTGGCCGGGCGCGACCAGCGCCTTCGCCACCCCGTCCTCGATCCGCGCCGGCGCCTGCACGATCTCGCGGTAGAACCGGACGATGCCATCGAGGGCGCCGGGCGCCACGTCGAACTCGACATAGGGGATGCCGAGCCGGATGCGGCCGAAGCGCTCGGCATCCGGGGCGTGGCAGCGGAAGCGGTTGCCCCAGGGGCAGGTGACGGCGATGTGGTCCGCCTGCTCCTCGAAGCCGTAGCGCGTGCCGTCGAGCCAGCGGCGCGCCGTCTGCAGCCGGTGCAGGAGCTGGGCGCGGTCCGGCAGCACCAGCCCGATCGTGCCGCGCAGCACCTGCGCCTGGCCATGCGGCAGGTGGAACTGGCTGACCCCGGCATTGGCCCACATGTTCTCGACCCCGGTCAGCAGGAAGGGGTCGCGCGTCAGGCCGAGGGCGGAGATGTAGAAGGCGGTCGAGAGGCGCTGGTCCGGCACGCGCAGGTTCACGTGCTGCAATTCCACTGAATTGCCGAGCGATTCCGCCGCCCGGTTCCAGGGGCATTCGAGCTTGCTCATGCCGTCCATCGCTTGCGGTCCTCCGTCAGGGGCTGCGGGCGGCGCGCGGCAGCCCGCCCATCCAGGCGCATGGGGCCCCCGGCGGGACGGAAGGAGGACCGGCCGGACGGCGCGCGACCCGGCGCGCGCTCCCCTGGCGGCGGCGATCCAGCATCATCCCCTCCCCGGGGTCGTTGCCGGGGAGGTTCGCATGCGCCCCGGCCGGCCGTAAAGCGGCGCGGCCGCAGTGGTCCCGTCAGTCGGCGTACTGCCCGGCCGCCTGGATGATCGGCTTCCACTTGGCGATGTCGGCGAGCCAGAATTTCCGGTGCGCCTCCGGCGTCGCCATCTCCTGCGCCACCGGCGTGGTGCCGAGCTCGGCGAAGCGGGCGATGAGCTTCGGGTCACGCAGCGCGGTCTGCAGCGACTGGGACAGGCGCGCCGTCACCTCGGCCGGGGTGCCCTTCGGAGCGTAGAGCCCATGCCAGATGCTCACCTGGAATTCGGCCAGGCCGGCCTCGGCGCTGGTCGGCACGTTGGGCAGGGCCGGCAGGCGCTCGGGCGTCGTCACCGCGAAGACCTTCACCGCGCCGGCATTGATCTGCTCGGTGGTGTTGGTGGTCTGGTCGCACATCAGGTCGATGCGGCCGGAGAGCACCTCCTGCATCGCCGGGCCGGTGCCGCGGAAGGGCACGGTGGTCATCGGCGCGTCCACCGCCTTCATCAGCAGCAGGCCGCAGAGATGGCTGGCGGCGCCGATGCCGGCATTGGCGTAGTTGAGCTTCTCCCGGTCCCGGCGGATGACGGCGACCGCCTCGGCGAGGGTGGTCGCCGGGAAGTCCTTCCTGGCGATCAGGGTCATCGGCACCTCGGTGACCAGCCCGACCGTCTCGAAGCCGCCGACCGGGTCATAGGCCAAGCGGCGATACAGGGTCGGGGTGGTCGCCATGCCGATATGGTGCAGCAGCAGGGTGTAGCCGTCCGGCCTCGCCTGGGCGACGCGCTGGGCGCCGATGGTGCCGCCGGCGCCGCCGGCATTCTCCACCACCACGGTCTGGCCGAGGTCGCGGCTCATGGATTCGGCGACGAGGCGGGTGACGGTGTCCGTCGGCCCGCCCGCCGCGAAGGGCACGATCACGGTGATCGTCCGGCTCGGGAAGGTTTCCGCCGCGGCGGGATGGGCAAGGCCGAGCGGGACGAGGGCGGCGAGCGCGAGCAGGGCGCGCCGGGCGAGACGGGACATGCGAACAGGACCTCCTGCGGACGCGGCCGGGCGGGACGCGGGTGGCGCGCAGGTCGCCCTGGCACCACCTGATGTCAAGCCGGCAATCTCCTATTCACGCGCAATAGGAGCGAAATCAATTTCCGCGGCCCGCAGCGGGTCACGACGGCACAGCCAGCCGCAGCGCCGCCACGGCCGCGTCGAGGGTGGCGATGAGGCCGCGCAGCTCCGGCTCGGCCGCTTGCCGTTGCGGCCGCCCGTTCGAGCTTCTGCGCCGCCCGCCCGGCGGCCATGGCGCCGACCGAGAGCAGGCCGCCGGCCAGCCGATGCGCGAGGAAGCGCAGCTCGGCCGGGCTCGAGAGCAGGCCGCCGCAGCGGCCGAGCTGCTCCGTCGCCTCGGCGAGGCTCTGGCTAAGCATGGCGTCGCGCTCGGGGCGGCCGAGCAGCCGGTCGATCTCGGCGATGATCTCCGGGTCGAGGACGGGCGTGCCGTCGTCCGGCGGCGCCGAGATGGGGCAGCCGGCGACCGCGGCCAGCAGGGCTGCCGGCGATGCCGGCTTGGTCAGGGCCGCATTCATCCCCGCCTCCTCCAGCCGCGTGCGCTGGGCGCCGGAGACATCGGCGGTCAGCGCCATGATCGGCGTCGCTGCATTCGGGCCGCCGGCGCGGATGCGCCGTGCCGCCTCCGGCCCGTCCATGACCGGCATGTGGACGTCGAGCAGGATCAGGTCGAAGCGCTGCCGCGCCGCGGCATCGACCGCGCCGCTGCCATCCGCGGCCAGCGTCACCGCATGCCCCGCCCGCTCGAGATGCGTCCGCACGAGGATCCGGTTGGCCTCGACATCGTCCACCACCAGCACCCGGCGCGGCGCGGTCGGGACCGGCGGCCCGGCCAGGCCGGGCGCCTCCGCCTGCGGGACGCCCTCCGCCAGGGCGAGCGGCACCTCGAACCAGAAGCGGCTGCCCTGGCCGGGCACGCTCTCGACGCCGATCCGGCCCTGCATCGCCTCGAGCAGCCGGCGGCAGATGGCGAGGCCGAGCCCGGTGCCGCCGAAGCGCCGGGCGGGCCCGGCCTCGGCCTGCTCGAACATGGTGAAGAGGCGCGGCACCGCCTCGGGCGCGATGCCGATGCCGGTGTCGATGACCTCGATGCGCAGCAGCGTCTCGGCCGACCCGGTGCCACCTGGCGCAACGCCGGCGCGGCTCATGGCGCGCAGGGTGATGCCGCCCGCCTCGGTGAATTTCACCGCATTGCCGATCAGGTTGTCGATGACCTGGCGCAGCCGGATGGGATCGCCGCTGGCCCGCTTGGGCAGGTCCGGCGCCAGGTCCAGCGCCATGCGCAGCCCCTTCCGGCCAGCGAGCGGCCACGCCAGGTCGAGGGACTGCCGCAGCAGCTCGGGCGGCGAGAAGGCGACGCTCTCGATGCTGATCTTGCCCGCCTCCAGCTTGGCGAGGTCGAGCAGGTCGTTGACCACGGCCAGCAGCACCTTGCCGCTGTGCAGCACGGTCTCGGCATGGCCATGCGATTCCGCCGGCAGATCCGCCGTCGCCAGCAACTCGGCGAAGCCGATGACGCCGGTGAGCGGCGTGCGGATCTCATGCGCCATCACCGCCAGGATCTCCGAGCGCTGCCGCGCCAGCCGGTCGGCGGCCTGGGCACGCGCCTCGGCGAGCTGGCGGTTCTCCTCCTCCAGGGCCTGGGCGCGCTCGGCCATCTCCCGCCGCTCCTCGGCCAGGGCCTGCGCCCGCATCGCGACGTCGCGGGCCACGGCCGCGGTGGTCGCGGCATTGCGGGCGGCGGCCTCGGCCATGCGGCGGCGGCCGAAGTCGCGCTGCATCATGGCCGTCGCGGCGGCGAGGCAGAGCATCAGCAGCAGGGTCGCGCCGCCGGTGATCCAGGCCTGCCGCCGCCAGGGGGCGTCGATCGCCGCCGTGGCGACCGTCGCCATCAGCAGCAGCGGCGTGCCCTCGATCCGGGACAGCACCTGCAGCCGCTCCACCCCGTCGCGCCGGGCGAAACCGACGAACTCGTCATCGCCGCTGGCCGCCGCCAGCATCTCGCGCGGCACCTCGCGCCAGGACCCGGCGGGCTCCCCCGCCGCGGGCGCTCCCTCGGGCAGGCGCAGGATGACGGCGCCGTCCTCGCGCAGCAGGGTGAGCGCGCCCTTCAGGCCGAGCTCCATCCGCTCCAGCAGCGGCCGCAGCGTGGCGAGCGGCAGCGTGATCACGAGGACGCCGCGGATGGTGCCGTCGGGCTGGCCGACGGCGCGGCTGAGCGGCACGACCCAGCCATCGCCCCTTCCATTCCCGGGCCGGCCGCGGCCGGGGCGGCCGATATGCAGGTCGCCATCGGCATGGGCGCGATGGAAGCGGAGGGCTTCCTCGCCCAGGATGCCGGCGGCCCAGCCCGGCGGCGAATCGGCATCGAGCAGCAGGATCTGGCCGGGCGCCGGGAGGCAGGTCGCGGCCGCCTCGGGGCAGGCCGGCCCGACCCGCAGGGCGGTGCCGGTTTCATCGCCGGCCTCGGCGGCCGCCAGCAGTTGCAGGTCGAAACCCTGGATCGTCCGCGCCAGGTCCGAGGCCACGGCCCGGCTGGCATTGCGGGCGGTCAGGATCGCGCGGTTCCAGCTCTCCTCGCGTGCCTCCAGCAGCATCGCCACCACGACCGTGGCGAGCGCGAAGCCCGCGAGGAGGACGGCGACGCTCAGGATCCTCGCGCGGCGGAGGTCGATTCGGGATGGCATCTCGTCGCTTGCTGGCTGATCCATATCCCGCGGACCCCGAAGCGAGCCCGCCGGCAGCCTAGCTTATTGAGAGAATGAATGACCGATTAGTATCCCGAATGGTTGATTGACCCACCCCGAATGACGGCCTGCCCCGGTGCGGGCGCCCCCGGCCTTGAAACAAACTCCGACTTGCAGCCGGCGCAACCGGCCGAGCGCCCGGATGGGCGCCGCCACCAGTGTGGCGCAGCCAGGCTGCCGGAGGCAGCGCCGGCGCCTGAGGGCATTGATGTGCCAACATCAATGCATGCCGAGCATCAGGCGTCCATCTTGAGGGCGGCGATGAAGGCGCTTTGCGGGATCTCGACCTTGCCGAACTGCCGCATGCGCTTCTTGCCCTCCTTCTGCTTCTCCAACAATTTGCGCTTGCGGGTGATGTCGCCGCCATAGCATTTGGCGGTGACGTCCTTGGACAGGGCGGAGATGGTCTCGCGCGCGATGACCCGGCCGCCGATCGCCGCCTGGATCGGGATCTTGAAGAGCTGGCGGGGGATCAGCTCCTTCAGCTTCTCGCAGATGGCGCGGCCGCGCCGGTCGGCGGCGGAGCGGTGCGCCATGAAGGAGAGCGCGTCCACCGGCTCGTTGTTCACCAGGATGGAGATCTTCACCAGGTCGCCCGGCTCGTAGCCGTCCATGGCGTAGTCGAAGCTGGCATAGCCGCGGCTGACCGATTTCAGCCGGTCGTAGAAGTCGAAGACCACCTCGTTGAGGGGCAGGCGGTAGACCGCCATGGCGCGGCTGCCGACATAGGTGAGCTCCACCTGCTGGCCGCGGCGCTCGTTGCACAGCGTCAGCACGGCGCCGAGATAGTCGTCCGGCACCATGATGGTGGCCTTGATCCAGGGCTCCTCGATTGCCTCGATCAGGCTACCATCCGGCATGTCGGCCGGGTTGTGCAGGTCCATCTTCTCGCCGCTGGTCTTGGTCAGCTTGTAGACGACGGATGGAGCGGTCGCGATCAGGTCGAGGTCGAACTCGCGCGAGAGCCGCTCCTGCACGATCTCAAGATGCAGCAGGCCGAGGAAGCCGCAGCGATAGCCGAAGCCGAGCGCCGCCGAGGTCTCCGCCTCGTAGTGGAAGCTGGAATCGTTCAGCCGCAGCTTGCCGAGGCTCTCGCGCAGCTTCTCGAAGTCGTCGGCATCGACCGGGTAGAGGCCGCACCAGACGACGGGGATGGAGGGCTTGAAGCCCGGCAGTGGCTCGGCCGCGGGGTGGCGGTCATCGGTGATGGTGTCGCCGACATTGGTGTCGGCGACCGTCTTGATGGCGGCCGTGACATAGCCCATCTCGCCTGGCCCGAGGCTCTCGACGGCGGCCATCTTCGGGGTGAAGACGCCGACCTGCTCGATGGTGTGGGCGGCGCCGTTCGACATCATGCGGATCTTCTGGCCTTTCCGCAGATGCCCGTCCTTCACCCGCACCAGCACCACCACGCCGAGATAGGCGTCGTACCAGCTATCGACCAGCAGCGCCTTGGTGGTGGCCGCCGGGTCGCCCTTCGGCGCCGGCAGGCGGGTGACGATCGCCTCCAGCACACCCTCGATGTTCAGCCCGGTCTTGGCGCTGATCTCGACCGCCTCGGAGGCGTCGAGGCCGATCACGTCCTCGATCTGCTGCTTCACCCGCTCCGGCTCGGCCGCCGGCAGGTCGACCTTGTTGAGGACGGGGACGATCTCGTGGTTGGCGTCCAGCGCCTGGTAGACATTGGCCAGGGTCTGCGCCTCGACGCCCTGAGAGGCGTCGACGACCAGCAGGCTGCCCTCGCAGGCGGCCAGGCTGCGCGAGACCTCGTAGGCGAAGTCCACATGGCCGGGCGTGTCCATCAGGTTCAGCGTGTAGATCTGCCCGTCCTTGGCTTGGTAGTTCAGCCGGACGGTCTGCGCCTTGATGGTGATGCCGCGCTCGCGCTCGATCTCCATGTTGTCGAGCAGCTGCTCCTTCATCTCCCGCGCGGTGACCGCGCCGGTGGTCTGGATCAGCCGATCGGCCAGGGTCGACTTGCCGTGGTCGATATGGGCGATGATGGAGAAGTTGCGGATGCGGTCGAGCGGGGTGTCGGGCATGCGGGTTCCGGCGGCCATGGAGGGGGCGTGACGGTCCCCTGCGGGGCGCCCGGCCTTCTGCTCCGGGGGAGATAAGGCAGGCCCGCGCCGAATCAAAGCGCCGCCTGCCCTCCCGCCCGCGATGCGCCGCTACTGCACCGCCTGGCTGGCGGTGCCGCAGGCGTTGACGTTCCGCCGTTCCTGCGCCTTGCCGTTCTGCCAGACCCAGCGGAGGTTGTAGCGGCATTCGCCATAGGGCAGCCGGATCGGGACGGACTGGCCGGGCTGGACCAGGTTGCCCTCCCCCAGTCGTTCCGGCCCCTGGTTCTGCGCCGAGGCGGGCGAGGCGTAGAAGGCCGCGATCGCCTGCCGGCCCCGGTTCACCAGGTTGAAGGAGGGGTTGCCCTGGGGGGCGTTGCGCGGCGCCGCGGCGCCGCCGCCGAGGATCAGGTCGCCGAGGCCGCATGTGTCGATGTTCCGCCGCTCCTCCGCCCCGCCCTGCTGGTAGACGATGCGGATGTCGTAGAGGCAGGTGCCGGCTGGCAGGCGGATGAGCTGCCGCCCGCCCGGTGGCACCACATCGGCCCCCAGCCGGTCATGCCCCCAGCCCGACGAGGAGACGGGCGAGACATAGACCTCGTTGATCGGCTTGAGGGTGTTGTTGACCACGCGGAAGGACGGGTCGCCCGACTGCGCCCCGGCCGGGACGGCGTATCCGAGCAGGAGGGTCAGGACGGCTGCGGCAGGCCGGGGCCAGCCCGGCCGGGACAAGGAGATCGGAAGCACGGAAGCCAGACTGTCCCAGGACGGGAAGGTTGCACAACACCATCGGGTTTGCCGACCCGGCACGGCCGGCGAGGGCCGCGCGCGGGGCCGCGGCTCAGCCCGGCCGGACCTCGAGCAGCGCCCGCGCCACGAGATCGTCGGCCACCGGCCGCGTCGCCTCGGGATGCGGCTTGCGCGGCCCGGGCGGCCGCCGCTCCCAGACCACCGCCTCGCCCACCGTCACCTCGAAGCCGGCGCGGCGGAAGCGCCCCACCATGGCCGAGAGCCCGAGCCGGTTGACGTAGATCCCGGCGCGGCCGACCAGCGGGCTGGCCCAGAACTGGTCGCTGAAGCGCAGGTGCTGCAGCCCGCCGCCGAGATGGTCCTGGAAGTCGATGCCGTGCAGCCCGATCCCGTCCGGCGCGGTGACGCGGCGGAGCTGCTGCAGCAGCGGCGCCATGTCCTCCCGCCGCACATGCTCGAGCACCGCCTCGCTGACCACGAGGTCGATCGCCCCGTCCGGGATGGTGGCCAGCGCCGAGGGGCCGCCGATCAGCAGGGTCGCGCCGCAGCGGGCGAGGGCGGCGCCGCGGTCCCGGCAGCCGGCGAGGTCCGGCGCGGGCAGGCCCTGCGACCGCGCCAGCTCGGCGGCGGACCTGTAGGGCGCGGGGCCGGCCGGCCCGCTATCCGCCGGATCGGCGAACCAGACCCGCCGCAGGCCGAGCCCGGCCAGCACCGGCGCCCGCACCACCATGCCGCCGGGGCCGATCTCGAGCAGCGTGCGCGGCCGGCGGCCGATCAGCGCCTCGGCCCGGTCGAGCCAGGCGCGCGGCACCGCGATCAGCTTGGCGGGCTCGGTCGCGTCGTAGGAGGGGCGCGCCAGGCCCAGCGCCCGCGCCCGGTGCCCATGCACGCCGAGCGCGGCCAGGCTCAGCTTCATGCCGAGCTTCATCCACCACGGCACCGGCGCGCCCCGGGACAGACCGGGTGGTGCCGGCACCTCGCGCCGCGGCCTCGCCGCTTCCTCGATGCGCTGTTCCATGGGAGTCGGCCGTTGCCTCCTGATCCTCCAGGCATAGAGCAGATCGCCCCTACCCGGAAACGCCCGGGAGGGGCAATCCGCTCCCGAAATACTGCGCGAGCGGCGTTTGCGTCGCGCCGGCCGGACTCCGATAGTGCCGGCGTGACCCCGATCGAGCATATCCGCGGCTTCCAGGACCAGCTCACCGCCTGGCGCCGCGACTTCCACGCCCATCCCGAAACTGGCTTCGAGGAGCACCGCACGGCGGCGCTGGTCGCCCAGCGGTTGGCATCCTGGGGCATCGAGGTGCATCGCGGCATCGGCCGCACCGGCCTGGTCGGCGTGCTGCGCAACGGCCATGGCAACCGCGCCATCGGGCTGCGCGCCGACATGGACGCGCTCGACATGCCGGAGGCGAACGGTTTCGCGCATCGCTCCACCGTGCCGGGCAAGATGCATGGCTGCGGCCATGACGGGCACACCACCATGCTGCTCGGCGCCGCCCGCTACCTGGCCGAGACGCGGCGCTTCGACGGCATCGTCCATTTCATCTTCCAACCGGCCGAGGAGGGCCAGGGCGGAGCGCTAGCCATGCTGGAGGACGGGCTGTTCCGGCGCTTCCCCTGCGATGCGATCTACGCCCTGCACAACCGGCCCGGCCTGCCGGTCGGCCACTACGCCATCCGCCCCGGCGCGATGATGGCGGGCTGCGCCTTCTTCGACCTGGCGATCGAGGGCCGCGGCGGCCATGCGGCGCGGCCGGAGAGCACGGTCGATCCGGTGGTCTGCGGCGCCCAGATCGTCTCCGCCTGGCAGAGCATCGTCGGGCGCAACGTCGCGCCGAACGACACGGCGGTGATCAGCGTCACCGGCTTCTCGGCCGGCACCGCCTACAACGTCATCCCGGCGCAGGTCGCGCTGCGCGGCACGGTGCGGGCCTTCCGCGCCGAGACGATGCGGCTGCTGGAGGCGCGGATGCGGGCGCTGGCCGAGAGCATCGCCGCGGGCTTCGGCGGCACGGCGCGGCTGGAGTTCCGCGAGGTCACCGTCCCCGTCGTCAACGCCCCCGAGCAGACCGCGATGATCGCCGATGCCGCCGCGGCGATGGTGGGCGAGGCGCGGGTGGACCGCGACCGCATCGCCGCCATGGGGAGCGAGGATTTCTCCTGGATGATGGCGGAGCGGCCGGGCGCCTACATGCTCGTCGGCAATGGCGAGGGCGAGGGAAGCTGCGAGGTGCACAACCCCGGCTACGACTTCAACGACGCCGCCATCCCCTATGGCGCCGGCCTGCTGGCCGCGGTGGTGGAGCGGGAGCTGCCGCAGGGCGTCTGAGCCCCTCCCGGAGGCCGCCGCCGGCCGATATCGGATGACGCGGCGCGCCGCCCCTGCGTAAGCTTCCTGCCAGGCGGCGCCGACAAGCCGCTGGTGGGAGGACACCATGACCCGATACGGGACGACGCGGCGCAGCGCGCTGCGGGCGGGCATCGCCGGCATGGCGGGCGCTGCGCTGCCGCTCTTTCACGTCCATGGCCAGGGTTCGGCGGGCGTGCTGCGCTGCGGCTTCTGGGACCACTGGGCACCGGCCGGCAACGGCGCCCTGGCCGCGCTCTGCAAGGAATGGGGCGCGAAGAACCGGGTCGACGTGCAGATCGACCTCGTCACCTCGGTCGGCAACCAGAACGTGATGACCATCGCCTCCGAGGCGCAGTCCCGCAGCGGCCACGACATCCTCGCCTTCCCGCCCTGGGAGCCCTCGGCGCATGCCCGGCTGCTGGAGCCGGTCGATGACGTGATGGGCCGGCTGCAGCAGAAATACGGCCCGGTCACGCCCGCCGCCGAGTATCTGGCGAAGCGCGACGGCGCCTGGCGCGCCGTGCCAGCCGTCGCCGGCACCCAGACCAAGCCGCCCTGCGTGCGCTACGACCTGCTGCAGGAGCATGCCGGCATCGACATCCGCGCCATGTGGCCGGCCGAGGCCAGGCAGGGCCCGGGCGCCGATACCTGGACCTGGGACACCTTCCTCGCTGCGGCGCAGAAATGCCATGCCGCGGGCTATGCCTTCGGCCTGCCGATGGGGCAGTTCCCGGATGCGGTGGACTGGCTCGGCGCGCTGTTCCGCAGCTTCGGCGCCAGCATGATGGATGCGGAAGGCCAGGTCACCTTGCGCGGCAACGACAAGGTGAAGCAGGTCATCGACTATGCGGTGCAGCTCTCGCAGTACCTGCCGCGCGATGTCTGGGCCTGGGACGATGCCTCGAACAACCGGGCGCTGATCAGCGGCAAATCGGCCCTGATCCTCAACCCGCCCTCCTCCTGGGTGGTGGCCAAGCGCGACAACCCGTCCGTCGCCGAGAAATGCTGGTATGCGCCGATGCCGAGCGGCCTGGCCGGACGCTTCACGCCCTACAACCCGGCCTTCTGGGGCATCTGGAGCTTCGGCAAGAACAAGTCGGCGGCCAAGGCGCTGCTCGAGCACATCTCGGACCGCGCCAGCGCGGAGCGGCAGGTGGCAGCCACCAGCGGCTTCGACCTGCCGCCCTTCCAGAGCATGTCCGACTTCAAGACCTGGGAGACCGAGGGGCCGCCCACCGGCTTCGAGTTCAACTATCCCGACAAGCCGCACCACAAGGCCCAGCTCTGCATCGCCTATGCCCCGGCGCCGGCCGAGGCGGCGGTGCAGGCCTATACCCAGGCGATCAGCAGCAAGATGATCGCCCGCGTGGCGCAGGGCGGACAGAAGCCCGAGGAGGCCATGGCCTGGGCCGAGGGCGAGCTGAAGAATTTCGCCCGCGGCTGAGGGGCCCAAATGCGGTCACGCATGCGGGCCTTTGGCATTAAAGTCCGACCCGCATGGCGGCCGCACGCCGCCGGCGGGGAGACACGTTCATGACGCGATACGGGATGACGCGGCGCGCGGCGCTGCGCACGGGCCTCACCGGCATGGCCGGGGCCGCGCTGCCCCTGTTTCATGTCCACGGCCAGGGCTCGGCGGGCGTGCTGCGCTGCGGCTTCTGGGACCATTGGGTGCCGGCGGGGAATGAAAGCTTGCAGACGCTCTGCAAGGAATGGGGCGCGAAGAACCGGGTCGAGGTGCAGGTCGACTTCATCACCTCGGTCGGCAACCAGATCCTGCTGACCATCGCGGCGCAGGCGCAGTCCCGCAGCGGCCACGACATCCTCTCCTTCCCGACCTGGGAGCCCTCCTCGCATGCCCGGCTGCTGGAGCCGGTGGACGATGTCGTCGGCCGGCTGACGCAGAAATATGGCGAGATCGCCCCGGCCGCCGCCTATCTCGCCAAGCGCGAGGGCGCCTGGCGCGCCGTGCCCGCCATCGCCGGCACCCAGGCCAAGCCACCCTGCATCCGCTACGACCTGTTCGAGAAGCATGCCGGCATCGATATCCGCGCCATGTGGCCGGCCGAGGCCAGGCAGGGCCCGGGCGCCGACACCTGGACCTGGGACACCTTCCTCACCGCGGCGCAGAAGTGCCACGCCGCCGATTATCCCTTCGCCCTGCCGATGGGCCAGTATTCGGATGCGGTGGACTGGGTGGGGGCGCTGTTCCGCAGCTTCGGCGCGAGCATGATGGATGCCGAGGGCAAGGTCACCCTGCGCGGCAACGACAAGGTGAAGCAGGCGGCGGAATACGCCATCCGGCTCGCGCAATACCTGCCGCGCGATGTCTGGGCCTGGGACGATGCCTCGAACAACCGGGCGCTGATCGGCGGCAAGACGGCGCTCGCCTTCAACCCGCCCTCCGCCTGGGCGGTGGCCCGGCGCGACAACCCATCCGTCGCCGAGAAGATGTGGTACGCGCCCATGCCGGCCGGGCCGGAGGGCCGCTTCACGCCCTACCTGCCGTATTTCTGGGGCATCTGGAGCTTCTCGAAGAACAAGACGGCGGCCAAGTCGCTGCTGGAATTCCTCTCCGAGCGCACGAGCGCCGAGCGGCAGACCACCGCCACCTCCGGCTACGACCTGCCGCCCTTCCAGAGCATGACCGACTTCAAGGTCTGGGCGACGGAGGGGCCGACCACCGGCTTCGAGTTCAACTACCCCGACAAGCCGCACCAGCACGGCCAGTACAGCGTGGCCTTCGCCCCGGCGCCGGCCGATGCGGCGGTGCAGGCCTATACCCAGGCGATCAACACCAAGATGATCGCCCGTGTGGCGCAGGGCGGCCAGAAGCTCGACGACGCCCTGGCCTGGGCCGAGGGTGAGCTGAAGAACTTCGTCCTCGGCGGCTGAGCCGGACCGTTCGGGCGCTCTCAGGCGCCCGGCCGGTGCCGCATCGCGGCGAGGAATTGCGGCCGGTGGCGCGACCGGCATTCCTCCGCCGCCACCGGCGCCGCGTCGAGCCGGACGAAGCCCATCCCCGCCGCCCGCAGCGCCGCGACGCCCGCTGCGACCCCGGCCCCGCTCGGCCGCTCGGGATGGTTGAGATGCGCGATGATGACCTCGTTGCCGCGCGCCGCGCCGATCCGCCGCGCCACCGCGGCGGCCGGCAGCGAGGCGCCCTCATCGGCATTGAGCGAGAAGCCGGCGACCCGCTGGCCCATCGCCTCGATCAGCGTCACCGCCTCCGGGCTGTAGAGCGCGGTCGCGCCGCGATACCAGCGCGGCGGCGGCAGCCCGGCCTCGACCAGCGCCGCCGCGCCGCCCGCCACCTCCGCCTGCACCGCCGCCAGCGTGCCGGCCGGCGCCAGCCCATAGACCCGGCCGGGCCCGAGCACCGCCGGCAGGTGGCGGGCGCCGTGGTTCTGCAGGCTGAACAGCGCCGGATGCGCCCGCAGCAGGGCCAGCGCCGCGGCATTGCCCTGCACCCAGCGGGCGGTGGCGAAGACGGTCGCCGGCACCTCGAGCCGCAGCAGCGTCTCGAGGATGCGCATATCCGTCCGACCATCGCAGGCATCGAGGGTCAGCGCCACGCCGCGCGGCGCCGTCGCCGGCAGGGCGAGCCGCAGCGAGGGCTCGAGCAGCGCATCCGCCGGGCAGGCGAGGCCGGCGGCCGGGAGCAGCGCCGGCAGCAGCCCGGCGAGCAGGGCGCGGCGCGGCAGGCCGGCACGGGGGGAGAGGCAGTGACGGCACACGATCCGCAAGGCTCCGGGCTTGGGCAGGGCGGGTCCGCCGTAGCATCCTCCACGCCCTGCGTCGAAGGGGGGACCGATGGCCGGAGATGAGGCGGCACTGCCGGAAGGCATCCGCATGGTGTTCGACCCGGCCCCGCCCGCCGGCTTCCGGGCCGAGCTGGGGCAGCGGATCAACGCCTTCCATGCCGAGACCGTGCCGCACCGGGCGGACCGCTTCGGGCTGCGCCTCGAGGATGCGGCGGGCGAGCTGGTCGGCGGCTTCATCGGCGTGCTGTCCTGGGGCTGGCTCTTCGTCGAGGCGGTCTGGGTCGATCCGGCGCGGCGCGGCCTCGGCGCCGGGCGGGCGCTGATGGCGGCGGCGGAACGGCACGCGGCCTCGGCCGGCTGCCATTCCGCCTGGCTCGACAGCTTCCAGGCCCGCGACTTCTACGAAACGCTCGGCTATGCAGTGTTCGGCGCGCTGGAGGACTATCCGGCGGGGCAGACGCGCTGGTTCCTGCGCAAGCGCCTCGCCGCGGGTTGAGCGCGGTGCGGCGGGCCTCGTTAGGGGCCTCGGACCGGTCAGGCGGCCGGTCCGGCGGCATCACACCAGCGGGCAGCCACCTTCGGCCATCGGCCGGAAGGCCTGGTCGGCCGGGACGGTGCGCAGCACCTTGTAGTAGTCCCAGGGGCCGCGGCTCTCGGCCGGCGATTTCACCTCCACCAGATAGGCCGGGTGCAGCTTGCGCCCATCGGCGCGGATGCCGCCTGGGCCGAAGGCGTCGTCATCGGTCGGCATCGCCCTCATGCGGGCCACCGTCGCGGCGCCGTCCGCCTTGGCCGCCGCCACGCCCAGATCGGCCACCGCCTTCAGGTAGTGCAGCACCACGCCGTAGCAGCCGGCCTGCACCATGGTGGCGGGCGGCGCGCCGAAATTCTGCTTCATCCGCTGCGTCAGCGCCCGCGTGCGGTCATTGGTGTCCCAGTAGTAGCTCGTCGAGCAGACCAGGCCCTTCGCCGTCTCGAGGCCCATGGAATGCACCTCGGAGATGAAGAGGATGAGGGCGGCGAGCCGCTGCCCGCGCTTCTGCAGGCCGAACTCGGTCGCCTGCTTCACCGCATTCGCCATGTCGGTGCCGCCGAAGGCGAGGCCGATCACCTTCGCCTTGCTCGCCTGGGCGCGCAGCAGGAAGGCGGAGAAGTCGGTGGTCCCGGGGAAGGGGAAGCGGGCATTGCCGATCACCTTGCCGCCCTCGGCACCGATGATCTTGCCGCCCTCGACCTCCATGGAATGGCCGAAGGCATAGTCGGCGGTGACGAAGAACCAGCTATCGCCGCCCTCGCGCACCACCGCCCGCGCGGTGGAATTGGCGAGCATCCAGGTGTCGTAGGTCCATTGCACCGTGTTCGGGCTGCACTGCGCACCGGTGAGTTCCGAGGTGCCCGGGGCGGAGGCGAGAAAGGCCTTGTTCTTCTCCCGCACCACCGCATTCACCGCGAGAGCGGCGGAGGAGGCGGGCACGTCGACCAGCGCGTCCACGCCCTCCCGGTCGAACCACTGCCGGGCGATGTTCACCGCGATGTCGGGCTTGTTCTGGTGGTCGGCGGCGACGACCTCGACCTTCAGGCCGAGCGATGCCGCATCCTGCACCGCCTGGCGCACCGCGAGCACGGCATTCGGGCCGGAGAGGTCGGCGAAGGCGCCGCTCATATCGGTGATGACGCCAAGCCGGATGGTCTGCCTCGCCTGGGCCCGGGCCAGCTGCGGCAGCACGCCGAAGCCGGCGCCGCCCAGCAGCGCGCGTCGGTCGAGGTTCATCGTGGTTCCCTCCCGGCGGCTCGACATGCCGGGGCATCGCAGCCGCCGCGCGGCGCCCCGGCCCGGATGCGCCCGGACGCCCCTACCAACGGCCGTTGATGTTGACACATCAACGGCCCCTTCAATCGCCGGCGCTGCCTCCGGCAGCTTGGCTACGCCACGCCGCGCCGCCAGGCGCGCCAAAGGGCGCGACCGACGGCGCCCGATCGGGCGCTCGGCATGAATGGATCATTCATGCCATTGGTATGACCTGCTCATGCGGCACGGCCGGCGCGGCCGCGCCGATGGCGAGCCTGTCCCGTTCGCCGGCGGTCCTGCCTCAGCCGCGGCCTTCCGGCGGATCGCAGGGCTTGGTCGCCATGTCGCCCGGGATCGAGAGCTCGAGGATCTCGACATCGTCCGAGGTGGCGATCTCGTTGTGCTTCATGCCGCCGGGGATGAGCACGGCATCGCCCTGGCCGCTGCGCGTGCGGGTGCCGTCCTCGAATTCCAGCTCGACCCAGCCCTTCAGGATGTAGATGAACTGCGCCTCGCACTGGTGGGTGTGCCAGCCCGTCGGCTCGGTCATGCCGGTGATCGCTTCCATCACCTGCGCCCGCAGCTTGCCGCCGGTCGCCGCCTGCATGCCGAGGTCGCGGTAGCGGAAGAATTTCCGCCGTCCCTTCACGAAGGGCTGGTCGGCCTTGTTCGAGACAGTGAGCTTGATGTCGGTCTTTCCGTCGGCGCGCGCGCCCGCGATGCTGCCATCCATGGTCCGTCCTCCTTGCGGTCTCTCCGAACCGTAAGGCGCAGGCTACACCCCGGCAGGCCGGCGGCAAGGCACAATCAGGCGCGGTCCCCCTCCTTCCTTTGGCCCGACCGACACCACCGCGCAACGGACTCGGCAACGCCGCGTTGCGCCGGGGTGGCCGATCCCCGGCCCGAGGTCACCAATAGCGGCATGCCCGACACGCCACCCCCGCGCCCCTCCGCCGTCCCGCAGCACCGGGGCGTCGCCGCCGCCGGCGTGCCCGGCTCCGCCCTGCATGTCCTGCAGGGCGCGATCCTGGTGATCGCGATCCTGTATTTCGGGCGGGAGCTGCTGATCCCGCTCGTCCTCGCCATGCTGCTCTCCTTCGTCCTCGCGCCGGTGACGCGCGGGCTTCGGCGGCTGCACCTGCCGCGCCCGGCCTCGGTCCTGGTCGCGGTGGTCCTGGCCGGCGCGGTGATCCTCTCGATGTTCGGCCTGGTCGGGCGGCAGGCGACCTCGCTCGCCGAGAACCTGCCGACCTATCAGACCGCCATCACCGAGAAGCTCGGCCGGCTGCAGGCCTCGGGCGGGCTGATCGACCGGGTGGTCAGCACGCTGCAGGAGATGGGGCGCAGCGCCGGCGCCCGCGACAAGCCGCCCGCGAGCCCGCCCCTCGCCCAGCCCGAGGCGCTGCCGAGTCAGCCAACGAACCGGCCCATCCCGGTCGAGATCCACAACCCTGACCCGACCGCCTTCGAGATGCTGCAGCGGGTCGCGGAGCCGCTGCTGGGCCCGCTGGCGACGGCCGGCATCGTCGCCATCCTGGTGATCTTCATCCTGCTCTACCGGGAGGACCTGCGCGACCGGCTGATCCGCCTGGCCGGCGCCCGCGACCTGCACCGCACCATGGCGGCGATGGACGATGCCGCCTACCGGCTCTCCCGCTACTTCCTGGCCCAGACAGGCATGAATTTCGGCTTCGGCCTGGTGATGACCGGCGTGCTCTGGCTGGTCGGTATCCCCAACCCGCTGCTCTGGGGCTTCGTCGCCGGGCTGATGCGCTTCGTGCCCTTCATCGGCAGCTTCATCGCCGCCGGCTTCCCGGCGCTGCTCGCCCTCGCCGTCGATCCCGGCTGGGGGACGCTGGTCTGGGTGCTGGTGCTCTTCGCCCTCGGCGAGGCGGCGATGGGCCAGGTCTTCGAGCCGCTGGTCTTCGGCCATTCCACCGGCCTGTCGCCCATCGCGGTCATCGCCGCGGCGACCTTCTGGACCTGGCTCTGGGGCCCGATCGGCCTGCTGCTGGCGGTGCCGCTCACCGTTTGCCTGGTGGTGCTCGGGCGGCATGTCGACCGGCTGGAATTCCTCGAGGTGATGCTCGGCGACAGCCCGCCGCTGGACCCGGAGGAGACCTTCTACCAGCGTGCCCTCGCCGGCGACGCCGATGCACTGGCCGAGCAGGCCGAGCGCTGCCTGAAGGAGAAGTCCTTCGCCGCCTATCTCGACGCCATCGCCCTGCCGGCGCTGCGCCTCGCCCAGGCCGATGCGGTGCATGGCGCGCTCTCGCCCGAGCGGCGCGAGGCGCTGCAGGCCAGCGTCGAGCAGCTGATCGAGGATCTGGAGGAGGCCGAGGATCCCGAGGCGGAGGATGGCGAGGCGGCGGCGCCGCTGCCGGCCGCCTGGCAGGTACCGGGCTCGGTGCTCTGCCTGCCGGGTCGCGGCCCCTTCGACGGGCTGGCGGCGATGATGCTCGCCCAGGCGCTGCAGCGGCGCGGCTTCGGCGTGCAGGTCGGCGGCATGGCCGCCAGCCCCGCCACCCCGCCGAAGCTGCTCTGCCTCTGCCTCATCGAAGGCGGCAGCAGCACCGCGACGGCGCGCTACCTGCTGCGCCGGGCCCGCCGGCGGCTGCCCGGCATCCCGGCCCTCGCCCTCGCCTGGACGACGTCCGAGGACGACACCCAGGCCGGCCCCATGGCCGCGCCCATCGCCGCGGCGCTGCGCGCCGAGGGCCAGTCGGCGCCGCTCTTGCTGGCGGCGAACCTGGTCGAGGCGACCGATCTGGCGGCCGAGCAGGCGGCGGCCGCGCCGGTGCCCATGCTGACCGAGCCGGCGCCGCGGCCGGAGCCGCCCGCCCTCGGCATGGCGCCCGCACCGGCCTGAGCCGGTCGGGCGGCCCGCCTTTCCCATGCCAGCGAGCGGGGCGGTTGCGACCCCCCCGCCCCCTGGCGTAGGAGGTCGCGAATGACCACCCCTCGCACCGCCAGCATCACCCGGACCACGGCCGAGACCGAGATCCGCGTCACCCTCTCCCTCGACGGGACGGGCCAGGTGCGGGCGGCGACCGGCATCGGTTTCCTCGACCACATGCTCACCGCGCTCGGCCGCCATGCGCTCTTCGACCTTTCGGTCGAGGCCAAGGGCGACCTCCATATCGACTTCCACCACACGACGGAGGATGTCGGCATCGTGCTGGGACAGGCGCTGAAACGCGCGCTCGGCGACAAGCGCGGGATCCGGCGTTACGGCCAGTCCCTGCTGCCGATGGACGAGGCGCTGGCCGAGGCGGCGATCGACATCTCCGGCCGGCCCTTCCTTGCCTGGTCGGTGCCCTTCGCCCGCGACAAGGTGGGCGAGATGGACACCGAGCTGTTCGAGGAGTTCTTCCGCGCCCTCGCCTTCAATGCCGGCATCACCCTGCATCTGACCTTGAAGGCCGGTACCAACGCGCACCATGTCGCTGAGGCCTGCTTCAAGGCGCTGGCCCGGAGCCTTCGCATGGCGGTGGAGACGGACCCGCGCTCGCCTGACACGGTTCCCTCGACGAAAGGGGTCCTGGAAGCCTGATGCGCATCTGGACCGTCCACCTGCCGCGCAGTGGCGGGGGCGCCGCGCATGGTGCTCCCGCGTCCCTGCCGCGCGACCCCATCCTGGTGCGGGAGGGGTTTTCCTGGGGTGCCTTGCTCTTCGGCCCGATCTGGTTGCTGCGGCACCGGCTCTGGCTGGAGACGGGCGCCTGGATCGGGCTGGTCCTGCTGACCGCCATCCTGCTGCCCGCCACCTATCGGCTGCCGGTGCTGCTTGCCCTGCAATTCCTGCTCGGCGCCGAGGCGGAGGATCTGCGGCGCGCGGCGCTCGGCCGGCGCGGCTGGCGCCTGGCGCATGTCGTCGCCGCCCCGGCGGAGGAGCTGGCGGTCGCCCGCCTCTTCGAGACGCGGCCCGAGCTATTACGGACAGTGGCGGCATGAGCGGTGCGATGCGGGTCGCCGTGGTCGATCCGGGCTCGGGCAACCTCGCCTCGGTGCTGCGCGCGCTCGGCCGCGCCGCCGCCGATGCGGGCATCGCCGTCGAGGCCGCGGTGACCCGCGACGCGGCGGAAGCCGCTGCGGCCGACCGGCTGATCCTGCCCGGCCAGGGCGCCTTCGCCGCCTGCATGCGCGGCCTGTCCGCGTTGCCCGGCATGGTCGAGGTGCTGGAACGCCGCGTCGCCGAGGGCACGCCGCTGCTCGGCATCTGCGTCGGCATGCAGATCATGGCCGAGCGCGGGCTTGAGCACGGGACGACGCCCGGCCTCGGCTGGATCCGCGGCGAGATGGCGCCGATGGCGCCCAGGGGCCCGGACGGGGCCGCGCTGCCCCTGCCGCAGATGGGCTGGAACACCCTCGCATTCCCGGCGGATGGGCATCCATTGCTTGCGGGAATTCACCCAGGCGAGCACGCGTATTTCGTTCATTCCTACGCCCTGAGCGACTATGATGCCGGCGAGGTGCTGGCCACCACCGATTACGGCGGCCCGGTCGTCGCCATCGTCGGTCGCGGCAATATCGCCGGTACGCAATTCCATGTGGAGAAGAGCGCCGCGGTGGGCCTGCGCATCCTCGCCAATTTCCTTCGGTGGACCCCATGAGCGCACCGAAGGTGCCGATTGGCCTGGTCGAGCCGAGCATGCCGCACCAGCCCGAACTCTCGGTCGAGCGGGTGACGGAGCTTGACGACCACGACATGGCCGAGCTCTGCGAGGCGACCGACGCCGCCATCATCGAGGGCGGCGGCTTCGGCTGGATCGAGCCGCAGGGCCGGGTGGCGCTGCAACGGCATTTCCGCGGCGTCATGCTAGTGCCGGAGCGCGAGCTGTTCATCGCCCGGCTCGACGGCGTGGTGGTCGGCAGCGCCCAGCTCGTCCGGCCGCCGCGGAACAACGAGGCGCAGGCCTTCGGGGCGACGCTGACCCATGCCTATATCGCGCCCTATGCCCGCGGCCACGGCCTGGCGCGGCTGATGATCCGCCGGGTCGAGGAGCGCGCCGCCTCGCTCGGCCACCGCGTCGTGAACCTCGACGTGCGCGAGACTCAGACCACCGCCATCTCGCTGTTCGAGACGCTGGGCTACGAGCGCTGGGGAACCCATCCCGCCTATGCCCGGGTGAACGGGCGGACGGTCGCGGGCCACTTCTACTACAAGCTGCTCGAGCCGGGCCGGGGCCGCAGCACCGGGAAGGTGATGGGGCGCTAGCCCCTCCTCCCGGCACCCCCGCCCGGGCCGGAACCAGGACAGGCCTCGCATGTCACTCACCCTCTATCCCGCCATCGACCTCAAGGGCGGCCAGGTCGTCCGCCTCAAGCGCGGCGACATGGCCCAGGCTACGGTCTATTCCGCCGACCCGGCCGCCCAGGCGCGGCATTTCGCGGCGCTCGGCTTCCCCTGGCTGCACGTGGTCGATCTCGACGGCGCCTTCGCCGGACGGCCGGCCAACTCGGCGGCGGTCGAAGCCATCCTCGCCGCGATCCCGGAAATCCCGGTGCAGCTCGGCGGCGGCATCCGCAGCATGGCGACGGTCGAGGCCTGGCTCGGGCGCGGACTGCGTCGCGTCATCCTCGGCTCGGCGGCGGTGAAGGACCCGGATTTCGCGCTGGCCGCCTGCAAGGCCTGGCCCGGCCGCGTCGCGGTCGGCATCGATGCCCGCAACGGCATGGTGGCGACTGAGGGCTGGGCCGAGGTGAGCACCGTCCTCGCCACCGATCTCGGCAAGCGCTTCGAGGATGCCGGGGCGGCGGCCATCATCTACACCGATATCGAGCGCGACGGCATGCTCGGCGGCGTGAACCTGGAGGCGACGCTCGCCATGGCCCGCGCGGTGCGGCTGCCGGTCATCGCCTCGGGCGGCGTCGCCTCGCTCGACGATCTCGCCGCGCTGGCTGGCCTCGCGGGCGAGGGGATCGAGGGCGTGATCATCGGCCGGGCGCTCTATGACGGCCGCGTCGATCCAGCCGCGGCGCTGGCCCTGGCGGCGGGGCGAACGCCGCCCCGCCCCTGAACGCCGAGGCGTCCGGCGCCCGCCGCCCTCTACCGCTCGCCGGCGAGCAGGCGCTCGAGGATACGCGCCTCGAAACCCGCGAGGGCGGCATCGCCGCGCCGCCGCGGCCGCGGCAGGTCGATGGCCAGGTCCATCGCCACCCGCCCCCGCTCCAGCAGGATCACCCGGTCGGCCAGCGCCACGGCCTCGCCGACGTCATGCGTGACCAACACCGCGGTGAAGCCCTCGGCCCGCCAGACCTCCTCGACCAGGGCCTGCATGCCGATCCGCGTCAGCGCGTCGAGGGCGCCGAGCGGCTCGTCGAGCACCAGCAGGCGCGGCCGGCTGACCAGGGCGCGGGCCAGCGCCACGCGCTGCTTCTGCCCGCCCGAGAGCACGGAGGGCCATTCCGCCGCCCGGTCGGCGAGCCCGACCTCGGCGAGCGCCGCCTGCGCCCGCGCCTCCCGCAGCGCCGCCGGGGTGTCGCGCGCCAGCCCGACCTCGACATTGCCCCGGATGCTCGACCAGGGCAGCAGCCGCGGCTCCTGGAACATCAGCCGCACCGCCGCTTCGGGGGCGAGTCGCTCCGGTCCCGCCTGCAGGGCGAGCGTGCCGGCGCTCGGCCGGTCCAGCCCGGCGATGAGACGGAGCAGCGTCGACTTGCCGCAGCCGCTGCGCCCCACCACCGCGAGGAACTGCCCCGCCGGGATGTCGAGATCGATGCCCTGCAACACCGAGGGACCGCCGAAATCCTTGCGCAGCCCGCGGATGCCGACCGCGGCCGCGCCGGCGCGCGCCGGCGCCTGCACCATGCCGTCCATCACGCGCTCCGATAGGCCGGGTTCCAGGAGAGGCAGAGCCGCTCCAGCAGCCGCGCCAGGCTGTCCGCCAGCTTGCCGAGCAGGGCGTAGACCAGGATCGAGAAGACCACGACATCCACCAGCATGAACTCGCGGGCGTGCATCGCCATGTAGCCGATGCCGGAATTCGCCGCGATCGTCTCGGCCACGATCAGCGTCAGCCACATGATGCCGAGCCCGTAGCGCAGCCCGACGAAGATCGAGGGCAGGGCGCCCGGCAGCACGATGCGGCGGAACAGCCTCGGCGCGTCCATGCCATAGGCCCGGCCCATCTCGACCAATTGCGGGTCGACCGAGCGCACGCCATGCATGGTGTTGACATAGACCGGGAAGAAGCTGCCCAGCGCGACGAGGAAGAGCTTCGCCGCCTCGTCGATGCCGAACCACAGGATCACCAGCGGGATCAGCGCCAGGTGCGGGATGTTGCGCAGCATCTGCACGCTGGAATCGAGCAACCGCTCGCCCAGGCGCGACAGGCCGGTGAGGACCCCGAAGCCGAGGCCGAGCCCGCCGCCGATGGCGAAGCCGGCGAGGGCGCGCCAGGCGCTGACCTCGATGTTGCGCAGCAGCTCGCCCGACTGCGCCAGGTCCCAGCCGGCGGCGAGGACGGCGGAAGGCGCGGGCAGCACCTCCTCCTCGATCCAGCCGGCCATGCTGCCGGCCTGCCAGGCCAGCAGCAGCAGCGCCGGCAGCAGCCAGGGCAGGGCCGAGCGGCCGAGGCCGCGCCAGGCCAAGCCGGCGCGGCGGGCGGCAGGCGCCGCCAGCCCCGCCTGCGGCAGGACCGCCCCGCTCATGCCGCCAGCGTCCCGTAGCCGCCGCCGGTGGTCACGAAGTCCCGCGCCGCCACCTGCGGCCGCGCCGCCCCGCCGAGGCCAAGCCGCGGGAAGAGCAGCTCCGCCACCCGGTAGGCCTCTTCGAGATGCGGATAGCCCGAGGCGATGATGGTGGAGATGCCGAGCGCCTGATACTCCCGCAGCCGCGCTGCCACCGTCTCCGGGCTGCCGACGAGCGCGGTGCCGACGCCCGCGCGCACCAGGCCGATGCCAGCCCAGAGGTTGGGCGAGACTTCCAGCCGGTCGCGCCGGCCGCCATGCAGCTCGGACTGCCGCCGCTGCCCGACGCTCTCATTGCCCTCGGCGCGGCGCTTCTGCACCGCGGCGATGGTCGCGTCGTCCAGCCGCGAGATGAGCCGCTCGGCCTCCGCCCAGGCCTCGGCATCGGTCTCCCGCACGATCAGGTGGACGCGCAGGCCGAAGCGCAGGCTGCGGCCATGCGCCGCGGCGCGGGCGCGCGCCGCCTCCAGCTTCGCCGCCACCAGCGCCGGCGGCTCGCCCCAGGTGAGGTAGGTCTCGACATGCCGCGCCGCGACCTCGATCCCCGCCTCGGAGGAGCCGCCGAACCAGAGCGGCGGGTGCGGCGTCTGCACCGGCGGGAAATGCTGCCGGCCGCCGCGCGAGGCGAGGTAGCGCCCCTCGAAGTCGATCCCCTCCGCGGTGAAGAGGCCGCGGAAGATGGTCAGGAATTCCTCGGTCTGGGCGTAGCGCTCGGCATGGGAGAGGAAGATGCCGTCGCCGGCCAGCTCCTTCGGATCGGCGCCGGTGACGATGTTCAGCAGCAGCCGGCCGTTGGTGATGCGGTCGAAGGCGGCGGCCTGGCGCGCCCATTGCGCCGGGGTCTGCACGCCGGGCCGCAGCGCCAGCAGGAATTTCAGCCGCTGCGTCCAGGGCGCGATGGCGGCGCCGGTGATCCAGGGATCCTCGCACTGGTTGCCGGTCGGCAGCAGCACGCCGCCGAAGCCAAGCCGGTCGGCGGCCACCGCCACCTCGCGCAGATAGCCGAAATCCTGCGGCCGGGCGCCCTCGCTGGTGCCGAGATAGCGGCCGTCGCCCGAAGTCGGCACGAACCAGAACAGGTCGAGCGGGGGGGTGTCGTTGCTCATGATCATGGACCCTCAGGCGGCCGGCGGCTGCCAGACGATGTCGCGCACGGTGACGGCGCGGGGGATGAGCTTCAGCCGGTGGAAGCGGTCGGCGACGCGCTGCTGCTGCGCGATGACGGCTTCGGAGAGCGGCGCCACCTCGAAGGCGGCGCGGGCCGCCGCCCGGCGCATGGCCTCGATCGGCAGGCCCGTCGCCTCGGCGCCGAGGCGCGCCACCTCCTCGCGATGCGCGTCCGACCAGGCGCCGACGCCCGCCAGCACCGTCACCGCCTGCGCGACCAGCCGGGGATGCGCCTCGGTGAAGCCGCGATTGGCCAGGAAGTAGCTGCTCTGCGGCTCCACCGCGTCGCCGGCGACCAGCACCCGGGCGTTCCGCTGGAGCTCGGTCAGGGCGAAGAAGGGGTCCCAGATGCTCCAGGCGTCGATATTGCCGCGGGCGAAGGCGGCGCCGGCATCGGCGGGCGGCAGCTCGACCGGGCTGATGTCGGACCAGGCGAGCCCGGCCTTCTCCACCGCGCCGACCGCGAGGCTGTGGGCGGAGGAGCCGCGGGCGAAGGCGAGGCGCCTGCCCTTCAGCTCCGCCACCGAGCGGAGCGGGCTGTCCTGCGGCACCAGGATGGCTTGGCTGGCGCCGCGGCTCGGCGTCGCCGCCACGTAGAGCAGCTTCGCCCGCGCCGCCTGGGCGAAGATGGGCGGGGCGTCGCCGACGGCGCCGAAATCGATGCTGCCGACGTTCAGCGCCTCGAGCAGCGGCGGGCCATAGGTGAATTCCAGCCAGTTCACCGCGATACCGAGCGGGGCGAAGGCGCGCTCGAAGTCGCCGTTCTGCCTGGCGACGAGCAGGGGGCCGGATTTCTGGAAGCCGATGCGGAATTCGCTGGGCTGGCCCTGGGGGAGCTGACTCTGCGCCCGGCCGGCACGGGCTGCGAGCAGGGGGGCGCCGAGGGCGGCGGCGAGCAGGGCGCGGCGCCGCGCGGCCTGGAGGATGGGCATGGCTGGGGTCTCCGGGCGCGCTGGGGCGCGCCGAGCGGGCGAAAGGCGAAAGGCGGCGGGAGGCCGGGGGCGCTCAGCGCCGACAGGCTCTCCAGGGAGACGCGGCCCCGCCGGAGACGGAACGGCGCTTTAGCTCTTGGTGACGCGGTGCAAGCTGCATGGATCAAATCCCGCGGTGCCGGCGCAGGATGGGCCGGCCGTCACACTATTAACCCCTCGTCAGCGTGCTTCGTCAAGGATCTGACCAATGTGATTCGTGAAATAAGCAGAAAACCCCGATCTGGCGGGACAAAAGGTGCCAGCCGATCCGCGCTTGACCCGGGCCGCGTTCCGACGCAAGCGCAGCAGCCCGCGCCGCCGCGGCGCATCCTCACGCCGAAGGTGGCTCCCGTGCTCGCACTCCGCGTCATTCCCTGTCTCGACGTGAAGGACGGCCGGGTCGTGAAGGGGGTGAATTTCGTCTCTCTCCGCGATGCCGGCGACCCGGTGGAGCAGGCCCGCGCCTATGACCGGGAGGGGGCGGACGAGATCACCTTCCTCGACATCGGCGCGACGCATGAGAACCGCGACACGATCTACGACGTGGTCTCCCGCACCGCGGCCGAGGTCTTCATTCCGCTGACTGTCGGCGGCGGCGTCCGCTCGGTCGAGGATGTGCGCCGCCTGCTGCGGGCTGGGGCCGACAAGACGAGCATCAACAGTGCCGCAGTGGCCGAGCCGGCGCTCGTCAGCCGCGCCGCCGAGGCCTTCGGCAGCCAGGCAATCGTCGTCGCCGTCGATGCCCGACGGGTGGCCGAGGGCCGCTGGGAGGTCTTCACCCATGGCGGCCGCAAGGGCACTGGCATCGAGGCGGTGGGCTGGGCGCGGCGCATGGCCGAGGCCGGGGCGGGCGAGCTGCTGGTGACCTCCATGGACCGGGACGGCACCAAATCGGGCTTCGATCTCGAGCTGCTGCGGGCGATCCGCCGCCATGTCCGGGTGCCGATCATCGCCTCCGGCGGCGTCGGCACGGTGCAGCATTTCGTGGAGGGAGCGGAGGCCGGCGCCAGCGGGCTGCTGGCCGCCAGCGTGTTCCATTACGGGGAGTTCCGCATCGCGGATGCCAAGGCGGCCCTGGCCGCGGCAGGCCTGCCGGTGCGCCCCCTTGCGGAGGCCGCCTGAGCATGGGGAAGAGCGTCGAGAAGGCCACCAAGCAAAAGCCGGCGAAGAAGCAGCCCGGGCTGCCCGTGCCCGCCGGCGTGCCGGCCAAGGCGAAGAAGCCGCCGAAGGCGGTGCGGAAGGCTGAGGCGCGGCATCTCCGGCCGCTCGATGTCCGGGTGGCGGGCGGCGATGCCGGTGTGCTCGACGATCTCTGGCGGACGGTGGAGGCACGGCGGCTGGCCGGCGACGTGGCGCATAGCCACTCCGCGCGGCTGCTCGCCCGCGGCACCCCGAAAGTGGTCCAAAAGCTCGGCGAGGAGGCGGTGGAATGCGTCATCGCCGCCACCATCGGCCAGCGCGGCGAGACCATCCTGGAGAGCGCCGACCTGCTCTACCACCTGCTGGTGGTCTGGGTGGATGCCGGCATCCGGCCGGAGGAGGTCTGGGCCGAGCTGCGCCGGCGCGAGGGCATCAGCGGCATCGTCGAGAAGGCCTCGCGCCCGAAGGGCATCGCGCGCGCGGCGCGGACCACCAAGCTGCCCTGAGCGCCGAGCCGGCCGCCCGGCGGGCTGGCAGGGAGGGCCGGCAGGAGGTCTGGCAGGGAGGGCTGGCTGCGTGAGCCTGATGGGGGGCTTGATGCCGCGGGCGGGCGCGGCCATGACGACCGGAGGAACGCAGCGAGGGGACGCCCGCCATGTCGGTCACCGGCAAGCCGCCCTATGACGACGCCAATATCTTCGCCCGCATCCTGCGCGGGGAGATTCCCTGCAAGAAGATCGCCGAGGATGAGCACGCCCTCGCCTTCCACGACATCGCGCCGCAGGCGCCGCTGCATGCGCTGGTGATCCCGAAGGGCCGCTGGGTCAGCGCCGCCGATTTCCATGCCGAGGCGCCGGCGGAGACCATCGCCGGTTTCTGGCGTTTGGTCACCCGGGTCGCACGGGAGCTCGGCCTGGAGGAGAGCGGCTACCGCCTCCTCTCCAACATGGGCGCCGATGCGGGACAGGAGGTGCCGCATTTCCACGTCCACATCTTCGGCGGCCGGCGGCTCGGCCGCATGGTCCCGGCGGTGCCGACCTGAACGCACGGCCTTCGCGGGCCGCCTGAGCCAAGGAGAGTCTGGCCATGGCCACCAGCCCCCAGGAGGAGGCACGCGCCGCCCTCACCGCCGCCGGCCAGCTGCCCGATGCCGAGATCGACCTCGCCGCGGTCGCGCTGCAATTCGCCCGCATTGACGCGCCGGAGGCTGATTGGCGCGCCGCCGCCGCCGGGCTGACGGAACTCGCCCAGGCCGCCGTCGCCGCCGCCCTGGCCGACCCCGAGGCCGATGCCGGGGATGCCGACCGCCGGCGGGAGGCGCTGGCCGCCGTCATCCACGGCCGCTTCGGCTATGCCGGCGACACCGAGCGCTACGACGATCCGGCCAATGCCAACCTCATCCGGGTGACCGAGCGCCGGCGCGGCCTGCCCGTCGCGCTCGGCATCCTCTGGCTGCACGCCGCCGAGGCGGCGGGCTGGGCGGCGCATGGCGTCGATTTCCCGGGGCATTTCCTGCTGGCGGTCGAGGGCGGGCGCGGCCAGGCGCTGGTCGATGTCTTCGCCGGCGGCACCGGCCTGGCGGCGCCGGAGCTTCGGGCGCTGATCAAGCGGATCGAGGGCGAGCGGGCGGAGCTGCGGCCCGGCCTGCTGCGCGGCATGGACAAGCGCTCGGTGCTGCTGCGGCTGCAGAACAACATCAAGTTGCGCCGGCTGCGCGCCGGCGACCTGACCGGGGCGCTCGCCTGCACCGAGGACATGCTGCGCCTCGCCCCCGATGCCGCCCTGCTCTGGCGCGAGGCGGGGCTGATGAACCAGCGGCTGGACCGGATCGGCGCGGCGCTCGGCTGCCTCGACCGCTCGCTCGAGATCGAGCCGGAGGGCGAGACGGCGCGGCGCATCCGCAACGTGGTGGAGGAGCTGCGGCACCGGCTGAACTGATACGGATGGCCGTTGATGGTGACCCATCAACGGCCCCCTCAGACGCCGGGCGCTCGGCATGAATGGAGCATTCATGCCGCTGGTATGAGCGCCGGTCCCTCCCTCTCTCTACCCCCTGGCGCCCGGCCGCCCTCTCTGCCAACACAGTCGGCCGAGACACCTGCCCCGGGAAGGGAGACAGCCATGGCCCTGCGCGTCGCGGTCCAGATGGACCCGATCGAGAGCATCGACATCAATGCCGACAGCACCTTCGCCCTGATGCTGGAGGCGCAGGCACGCGGCCACCGGCTCTGGCACTACCATGTCCGCAACCTCGCCCTGCATGGCGGGCGGGTGACGGCGCTCGGCGAGCCGGTGACGGTCGAGCGGAAGCATGGGGCGCACTGGTCCTTCGGCCCGCGCGAGGAGATCGACCTCGGCGGCATGGATGTGGTGCTGATGCGCCAGGACCCGCCCTTCGACATGGCCTACATCACGGCCACCCATATCCTCGAGCACATCCACCCGAAGACGCTGGTGGTGAACGACCCGGCCAGCGTGCGCAACGCGCCGGAGAAGCTCTACGTCACGCATTTCCCCGAGCTGATGCCGGAGACGCTGGTCACCGCCGATCGCGGCCAGATCATGAAATTCCGGGAGAAGCACGGCGACATCATCATCAAGCCGCTCTTCGGCAATGGCGGCGCCGGCGTCTTCCACCTGAAGCCGGGCGATTCCAACCTCAACAGCCTGGTCGAGATGTTCACCGAGCGCTCGCGCGAGCCGCTGGTGATCCAGAAATACGTCCCCGCCGTCCGCCAGGGCGACAAGCGCATCATCCTGGTGGACGGCGTCGCGCTGGGCGCCATCAACCGCGTGCCCGCCGAGGGCGAGGCGCGCAGCAACATGCATGTCGGCGGTCGGCCGGAACGGACCACGCTGACCGAGCGTGAGCAGGAGATCTGCGCCCGGATCGGGCCGGAGCTGAAGCGGCGCGGCATGATCTTCGTCGGCATCGACGTGATCGGCGGCTACCTGACCGAGATCAACGTCACCTCCCCCACCGGGCTGCAGGAGATCGCCCGCTTCGACGGCGTGCATCTGGAAAAGGCGATCTGGGACGCTATCGAGGCGAAGCGGCGGGGCGGCTGACCGGCCGCCGGGCCGTATCCGGGCTGAGGGCTTTCCTCACTCCCGCGGCAGCGCCGCCTCGTATTCGGCGCGGAAGGTGGCGAGCGAGCTCGCCAGCACCGTCGCCGCGCCGTCCACCAGCCCGCAACGACCGCTGCCGGGCAGCATGTGGGAGAGGTTGGCCAGCGCCGCCAGGTCGCCGGGCCGGCCGGCGCCGGTGTCCAGCCGCTCCAGGATGCGCGCCACCTGATGCGTGCCGATCTTGCAGGGCGGGCACTGGCCGCAGGAGTTGTTGGCGAAGAAGGAGACGTATTCCGCCGTCTTGCGCAGGATGCTGGTCCCCTCCCCGACCACGATCATCGCCCCGGTGCCGAGGCGCGAGCCGCGCGCCCGCAGGCTGTCGAAGTCGAGCGCCACGTCGAGATCGGCCGCCATCAGCAGGGTGTTCGAGGGGCCGCCGGTGAAGACCGCCTTGAAGGGCCGCCCCGCCAGCATGCCGCCGCCATGGACGAAGACCAGCTCGCGCAGGCTGGTGCCCATGGGCAGCTCGTGCAGCCCCGGCCGCAGCACGTCGCCCGAGAGGGAATAGAGCTTGGTGCCCACCGCCTCGCCCAGGCCGAGGCCGCGATACCAGTCCGCCCCATGCCGCAGGATGTGCGGCACATGCGCCAGGGTCTCGACATTGTTCACCAGCGTCGGGGCGCCATGCACGCCCTGCTCCGCCGGGAAGGGCGGCTTCAGGCGCGGGAAGGGGAAGCCGCCCTCGACGCTGGCGACGGCGCCGCTCTCCTCGCCGCCGATATAGAGGCCCGAGCTTTCCACCACGCGGAGCGCGAGCGCCTGGCCGGTCGCGGCCGTGACCGCGGCGGCCAGCGGATGCGCCTCCCAGGCCGCCAGCGCGGCGCGGCAGGCCGCCACTGCCGCGGCCTCGCGCGGGTTGACGTAGAGCACGAGCTGCGACGCGTGCACCGCGAGGGCGGCGATCAGGGCGCCCTCGATCACCTGATGCGGCGTCTCCGCCAGCAGGAAGCGGTCCTTGAAGGTGCCGGGCTCGTCCTCATTGCCGTTGCAGAGGACCCAGCGCTCGGGGGCGGGCTGGGCGGCGACGGTCGCCCATTTGCGGTGGGTCGGGAAGCCGGCGCCGCCGAGGCCACGCAGCCCGGCCCGCTCCAGGGTCGGGACGATGCCGGCGGGATCCGCCAGAGCGCGGGCGAGGCCCTCGCCGCCGCCCCCTGCCAGCCAGGCCGCGAGGTCGGCGCCGGTGCGGCAGGCCGGATCGGTGAGCACCCTCATACCGAGCGTAGG
Organism: Roseicella sp. DB1501; assembly: GCF_013112485.1. Lineage (GTDB taxonomy): Bacteria > Pseudomonadota > Alphaproteobacteria > Acetobacterales > Acetobacteraceae > Paracraurococcus. The sequence continues at coordinate 55,246 of NZ_JABFHG010000004.1, read as the reverse complement.
AAGGTTTCACCTTCCTGCCCCTCAAACGCCGGGCACCGCTTCCAGCGGCTTGGCTTCGCGGCGTCGTGCGAACAGCACGTCTTCGGCATGACGCGCCATTTGGCGCGCCGCCTTACGGCGCGACCCGCGGCGCCCGTTCGGGCGCTCGGCCCTGTGGGCCGCAGGTCGGAACGTCGTGCGCCAGGTATCACGCGGCATGTCCCAGCAGGCCCTCGGCGGTCACGTTGCCATAGGGCGGGAAGAGCAGCGGCCCCTTGCGGCCGAGGTCGATCCCGGCGGCGAGCAGGTCGCGCCGCCAGCCGGCGAGGTGATTGAGACCGAGGTTGCGCGGCCGCTCGGCCCGGGCATCGGCGGCCGCGGCGGCGCCGGCGCGGCGGCCGAAGGCGACCAGCTCCAGCAGGGCATTGCCCATCATGCGGTTGCGGCCGTGCAGCCCGCCCGTCACCTCCCCCGCCGCCAGCAGCCCCGGCAGGGTGGTGCGCCCCGCCGGGTCGATGACCACGCCGCCATTCTGGTAGTGCAGCGTCGGCCGCACCAGGAAGGGCTCGCGCGCCGGGTCGAAGCCGGCGCGATGCGCGAGATGCGAGAGGGTCAGCAGCCGCTTGCCCAGGATGCCGGGCTGCTCGCGCTCCAGGCTCGGCGTATCCAGGAACAGGCCCGCCCCGCCGTCATGCGCCACGCCCCGCCCCTCCGCCAGCTCGCGCAGCATGGCCGAGGCAACCACGTCGCGCGGCGCCAGTTCGGCGACGAAGCGCTCGCCTCGGCCATTGACCAGCCGCGCCCCGGCGGAGCGGGCCGCCTCGCTGACCAGCGTCCCCTTCAAATGCGGCGGCCAGGCGATGCCGGTCGGATGGAATTGGAAGCTGTCCATCTCGCGGAGCCGGGCACCGGCGCGATAGGCCAGCACCAGCCCATCCGCCGTGGCGCCGTAATGGTTGGAGGTGGGGAAGCCCGCGAGGTGCAGCCGCCCCGCCCCGCCCGTCGCCAGCAGGGTGGCGCCGGACCGCACCAGCACCAGCCGCCCCTGGCCGAGATCCTGCAGCACCGCGCCGCCGCAGCGGCCGCGGTCGTCGGTCAGCAGCTCCAGCGCCGGATGCCGGTCCAGCACGGCGATGCCGGGGGTGAGCAGCACCGCCTCGCGCAGCGCCCGCATCATCTCGAGCCCGGTGAAGTCGCGGTAGGAGAGCAGCCGCGCCGCCGTCGCCCCGCCGGGCGTCTTGCGCAGCAGCGTGCCGCCCATGCGCTGCCGGTCGTCGCCGAGGTCGAAGCCCATGCCCTCGCGGATCAGCCAGCGGATGCAGTCCGGCCCGTCGCCCGCCAGCGCCGCGACCAGCGCCTTGTCGGCGGCGAAATGCCCGGCCCGCAGCGTGTCCTCGAAATGCCGCTGCAGGCTGTCCTCGGCGCCGATCGCGGCCTGGATGCCGCCCTCGGCCATGACGGTGTTGCCGTCGCCCATGCGCAGCTTGGTGGCGAGCAGCACCCGCGCCCCCGCCCGCGCCGCGGTCAGCGCCGCCACGCAGCCGGCGCCGCCGCCGCCGAGCACCAGGACATCGGCATCGAGGATCGGCGCGCCGGCGATGTCGATATCGTCGAGCAGGGAATCCGAGAGCAGCAGCCCGGCCAGCTCCGCCGGGCAGGCGGCGCCGGCGCTCGGCCCGGCCTGCAGCGTGACCATGCCGCCGGGGCGGTGATCGGGGTGGAAGCGCTGCAGCAGCTCCGGCACCGGCAGGTCGCAGCTGCGCTCGGGCGCCGGTGCGGCCGCCGCCCAGGCCATCAGGGCGGTGGCGAAGGGGATGCCGGCGACAGGCTCGGCGCTCATGCCGGCGGCCCGCCCGGCGGCTTGCCTGGTCCGGCCCCGGGCGCATCGGGGTCGATCGCCTGGCCGCCACGCTCGATCTCGTGCAGCCGCCGCATCAGGTCGGCGGGACGCAGGGTCAGGGCGGCGCCCATCCGGCGGGCGAACTGGCCAAGATGCGCCGGGTCGATATGCTCTGGGCAGGCGGCGACGCAGAGATTGCACATGACGCAGTGGTCGAAGAGCTCGGCCGCGGCGAAGACCTGGCCCTCGGCGGCCAGGTTGACCATCCGCTGCACCTCGATGCCCTTCGGGCAGGCGCGGTCGCAGCCGCTGCAATGGCGGCAATGCTTCGCCTCGGGAAAGACGCGGTCGATCTGCTCCGGGATGGACCAGCTGTCGCCGAGCGCGGCGAGGTCGTAGGCATGCGGCCGGCGGGCCGGGAAATGGTCGATGAAGGCGACCTGCATCCCCTCCTCCACCGGCACCTCGCAGGCCAGCGCGGTGCCGGCAATGCGCTCGCCCGGCCGGCGCACCAGCACCCGGCAGGCGCCACAGACCCCCTGGCCCAGGCAGCCGACATTCTCGGTGAGCGGCAGGCCGGCCGCGATCCAGGCCTGCAGCAGGGAGATGCCCGGCCGGGTCACTACCTCGTATCCATCGAGGACCAGCCGCAGGGGCTGGTCACCGGGCTCGCCTTCCATGCTCGCCTCGCCATGCTACGGGCCAGCGCCGGGGGTGCCACGCGGCGGCGGGCCGTGCTCCATCCTGGGGCCCATCTTGGGGCAGGGCCGCATCCGCACCAACGAGGCACTGGGTCCAGGCGTTCACCCGGTCGTTCCCGCCGCTCGGGCCAGGCGGGGCGTCCGACACGGCAGCCGGACAAAGAAAAGGGCCGATGCCGAGGCACCGACCCGAGGTTGTGTAAGGAATGGATGCCGCCAGCATGGCCCAGCCTCCCGCCTGCCGGCTGTGCGCCAGAGCACAGTCCGCACGGGAGGCGCGGTCGTCCGCCGGTTGCAAAGCCCATGGGCCGGGCCGGCTTGCCGGCCCCGCGACGCCTCGCCTATCGTTCCCGGCGGCCGCACCGACGAAACCGATAATCGAATGCGGGCGGCCCCTGCCCCACCCATTGCGGTACGACGGAGCCGGCCTGGCCGCGCCTTCGGCGACCAGGAGACGTCCCCATGCCCCGGCTCGGATTCGGTGCCTTCCTCGCCCCCCATCACCCCATCGGCGAGCACCCGATGCTGCAATTCCGCCGGGACCTCGATCTCGTCGAGCATCTCGACCGGCTCGGCTATGACGAGTTCTGGTGCGGTGAGCACCATTCGAGCGGCTGGGAGATGATCGCCTCGCCGGAGATGTTCCTCGCCGCGGCCGGCGAGCGGACCAAGCGCATCAAGCTGGCGACCGGCGTTGTCTCGCTCCCCTACCACCACCCCTTCAACGTGGCGCAGCGCATGGTGCAGCTCGACCACATGACCGGCGGGCGGGTGATCTTCGGCTCCGGCCCCGGCGCGCTGGCCTCCGACGCGCATACGCTCGGCATCGACCCCATGCTGCTGCGCGACCGGCAGGACGAGGCGATCGGCATCATCCGGCGCCTGTTCCAGGGCGAACGCATCTCCTACCGCGGTGACTGGTTCCAGCTCAACGACGCGGCGCTGCAACTGCTGCCGCTGCAGGAGGAGATGCCCTTCGCCGTCGCCTCGCAGATCAGCCCCTCGGGCATGACGCTCGCCGGCAAGCACGGCATCGGCATCATCTCCATCGGCTCGCTCTCGACCGAGGGGCTGAACGCGCTGCCGACGCAATGGGGCTTCGCCGAACAGGCTGCGCGCAAGCACGGCACCACGGTCGATCGGAAGAACTGGCGCGTCCTGCTGAGCTGGCACATCGCCGAGACGCGCGAGAAGGCGCGGGCCGAGGCGCGCGATGGGCTGATGCGGCACCACAACGAATACATCACCGGCACGCTGCAGCGGCCGGGCGCCAAGCCCTTCACGGATCCGGACGAGGCGGTTGAGAAGACCGCCTACGGGCCCGGCGCGGTCGCCACCATCGGCACGCCGGACGACCTCATCGCCCGCATCAAGGAGGTGCTGGCCCTCAGCGGCGGCTTCGGCACGGTGGTCGGCTTCGTGCATGACTGGGCGAACCCCGAGAACACCTTCCGCAGCTGGGACATGGTGGCCCGCTACGTGGTGCCGGAGATCAACGGCTATCTCGCCGGCCTGCGCCGGTCGCGGGAATTCGTCGCCGCCAACCGCGAGTATTTCGACCGGGCCCGCGAGGCGGTGATGGCCAAGATCACCGAGAACGAGTCGGCCGCCGCGGCGTTGAAGGCGACCAGGTCGCAGTATCTGGCGGCCTCGGCCAGCAACCTGCCGGATTTCGACAAGCAGCGGGGGTGAGGGAGCAGGGCCGGGGCGCTCAGCGCGCCTCGATGCCCTGCACGATGCGTTCCGCCATCTCCTCGAAGAACGGGTTCGAGGACATGCGGATCAGCCCGTCGAGCGGCACCCGCAGCGCGCCGCGCTCGCCACGCGGCGCGATGGTGCCGAAATGCACGCCGAAATCCTCGTCAGCCGGATCGGGCGCCATGCCGTAGAGCGAGTCGCCCTGCGGGAAGGGCAGCGCGACATGCGAGAGGGAATAGACCCCCTCCGGCCAGCGCGCCCGCAGCGGCCGGTCGCGCGTTTCCCTGGCGCCGGGCTCGGTCACCCGCGCCACCATGGCATCCTCGCCCTCGCCGGCATTCGTCACCGCGATAGTGCGGTAGCGCCGGACGGCCGGCGGCAGGATACGCCCGAGCGCCGCCTCGGAGGCGGTGCGGAACAGGATGCCGAGCATGCTGTTGCGGTTGATGTCGAACAGCACCAGCTCGCTGCCATTCGCCGGCAGCAGATCGTAGAGGCTGTTGACCACCGCCGGCGTGCTGACGGTGAAATCCAGCACTGACTGGAAGGTGAGCACCGGCGGCAGCCCCTCCAGCCGCCCCTCCCGCGCGCGGCGGTCGAGCTGCGCCTGCAGCGCCCGCGTCAGCCGCCAGGACTGGCGGGCGCCGTTCACCGGGAAGGAGTTGTACTTGAAGGGGTTGAACTCGGCGACGATGCCGAGCCACGCCGCCTTGGCGAAGGTCGGCAACAGCGCCGGCAGGCTGGCCAGCCCGGCGAAGCGGGCGAATTCCGTGATCCCGACCATCGGCGAGATCAGCACGACCCGATCCGGCCGGCCGAGCCGCGGATCGTCCAGCGCCTCCATCGCCTGCTTCATCGCCAGCGCGCCGCCATTGCTGAAGCCGACGACATGCAGCGGCCCGTCCGGCGCCCGCCGGCGCGCCTCGCGCACCGCGAGATGCGTGGCGGCCATCCAGTCCTCCCAGACCGCATCGCTCAGGCCGGCCGGCACGGTGCCATGGCCGGGCAGCCGGATGCCGACCGCGACGAAGCCGCGCGAGCGGTAGAGCCGGGCCAGGTGCCGCAGGCTGTAGGGCGAATCGGTCAGGCCGTGCAGCATCACCACGGCGCCGCGCGGAGGCCCCTCCGGCTCGAGCAGGTAGGACCGGTTCCAGTCCTGCCGGAAGCGCGGAGGATAGACCGGGCTGCCTTCGAAATAGCGGTTGAGCGGCGTGCGGTCCTCGGGCTCGAGCTGCTCCGTCACCTCGCGCCGCACGCTCTCGAAGAGCGTCGCCTCGGCGGCGAGGTAGCCGTCCCAGTCCATGCCCTCGATCCGCGCCGCCTGCAGGTCGGCGGGCACGAAGCGGTGCCAGACATGCAGCGCCGGGCCGGTCTCGGTCTGCCAGATGCGCAGGCCGAGCAGGCCGATGCCGATGCCGAGCAGCACGAACAGGCACCGGCGCAGCAGCCGTCTCGTGGGGACGCCCCTCAATGGCCTGGCCTCCGGACATCTCGCCCGGCCGATCCGGCGGGAGAGGAGTGGTGGTCGCATGGCGCGAGGATCGACCGGTCCAAGGTTCGATGCGACCCGGATTCTCGCCCGCGACGGCCGGGTCTCCCACGGCCGTCCTCAAAGCTTCACTGTACCGAAACGGCCACGCGGTCCAGGTCGCTGTCGTCACTGCGGCAGGACGAGGCGATGCGGCGGGTCGTTGTCACGGGCATGGGGATCATCTGCCCGCTGGGGGCTGGCCTGGAGGCGGTGTGGGAACGCCTGCTCGCCTCGCGATCCGGCATCGGCGCCGTCACCGCCTTCGACAGCCGGGGCCTGCCGAGCCGGGTCGCCGGCCAGGTGCCAGACGGAGCATTGGCGGGGGCGTTGGCCGGGGCGTTGGCTGGCCCGGACCCGTCCGGCCCGGGCGGGGACGGGCTGGCGCCGCAGGCCGAGGCGAATCGCGTCGGCCATTTCGCCATGGCGGCGGCGCGGGAGGCGATGGCGGATGCGGGCTGGCACTCGAACGGGCCGGAGGCGGAGGCGGCCGGCATCTGCATCGGGTCCGGCTGCGGCCGGCTGAAGGCGCTGCACGAGCATGCCCGGCACCATGGCGGCGAGTGCGCGGAACCGGCCGCGCTGCCCTTCTCACAGGCCGCGATGATCCATGAGCTGGCCTGCGAGCTGGCGCGGCGCTTCGACCTGCGCGGCCCGAGGCGCGCCGTATCCACCGCCTGCTCGAGCGGCGCGCATGCGATCGGCGATGCGGCGCGGATGATCGCGCTCGGCGATGCCGCGGTGATGCTGGCCGGCGGCGCCGAGGCGGCGATCTGCGAACTCGGCATGGCCGGCTTCGCTGCGGCGCGGGCCCTTTCCAGCAGCTTCAACGACCGGCCGGCCGCGGCCTCCCGCCCCTGGGATCGCGGACGGGACGGGTTCGTCATGGCGGAGGGGGCCGCGATGCTCCTGCTCGAGGAGTACGACCATGCGCGACGGCGGGGCGCGCGCATCCATGCCGAGCTCGCCGGCTATGGCATGTCGGGCGACGCGCATCACCCGACCGCCCCGGCCGAGGGCCATGCCGGCGCCTATCGCGCCATGGCGCATGCCCTGCGGCGCGGCGGCCTGACGCCGGCCGAGGTGCAATACGTCAACGCCCATGGCACCTCGACGCCGCTCGGCGACGACCTGGAGATCGAGGCGGTGGAACGGCTCTTCGGGGATGCCGCGGCGGGGCTGGCGATGTCGTCCACCAAATCGGCGACCGGCCACATGCTCGGCGCGGCGGGCGCGGCGGAGGCGATCTTCTCCATCCTCGCCCTGCGCGACGGCGCTGCGCCGCCGACGCTGAACCTCGACGAGCCAAGCCGGCGCACGGTGATCGACCGGGTCGCGCGGACGGCGCAGCGGCGGCCGATCCGCGCCGTCCTCTCCAACAGCTTCGGCTTCGGCGGCACCAATGCCAGCCTGCTGTTCCGGGCGGCGTGACCGGCGACGGCGCCGCCGGTCTGATTGCCGCCGCCCTGTGCTTCCCCTGCCGTCTCAGGAATGGAAGACGTAGTCGCCCTCGGCGAGGGTTCTGCCGGCGGCTGCGGTGGCGGCATCGAGCTTGATGGCGATGACGTCGACGCGGTTGACCTCCTCGGTGCCCGGCGTGGCGTAGACGGCGTAGTATTGCAGGCCGACGACCTTGGCGGAGCTGCCGACGTATTCGAGATGGGCGTCGGGGCCGTAGTTGAGGAACTCGATGATGTCGCCCTGGCCGCCGGAGCCGAGGCCCTTGAAGCCGATGATGGTGTCGCTGCCCTTGTCGGCGGTCCAGGTCGTGTCGTTGGGGGCGAAGCGGAAGACGTCGTGGCCGGTGCCGGCATAGAGCATGTCGTTGCCGCCGCCGCCGACGATGATGTCGCTGCCGGTGCCGCCGACGATGGTGTCGCTGCCGAGGCCGCCTTCCATGTAGTTGTTGCCGGCGCCGCCATAGAGCTTGTCGTTGCCGGTGGCGCCGTAGAGGGTGTCGTTGCCGAGGCCGCCATAGACGGTGTCGTTGCCGCCGAGGCCGTTGATCTTCAGGTTGTCGGCGCGAGTGCTGTAGTTGAGCAGGTCGTTGTTGTTGGTGCCGGTGATGGTGGTGGAGATGGGGGCCATTGTGGCTGCTCCGTCACGTTTCGGTGGAGCAACGTATCTGACTTTATCAACCTCTGCGCAAGTATCAAAAAGCGAGACTTGTGGGATTTTCGAGTGAAGTCCGGCCAGCGCCTCGATGGTTGCGACAGAGCGAGATCCCGGTCGTCTCTTCCGGCGAGACAGCCCTGTCCGCCATGGCCTCGGGGTGCAGCGCGGCGATGGGGAAACGATCAACCTCGGCGGCGATCGCGCGCGATGTCGAGAGCGGGTGGGTTGCCCGCTTGGAGCATGCCGCGCTCCCATGCGTTTACGCGGCATGCTCCAGCCTGTCGTGTTGCGGGCCGCTTCACGCGTTCAGATGAATCCATCTGAACGCGGTCTGCTCTATTCGGCGGCCTGCCGGGCCAGGGCCGGATAGTCGGTATAGCCCTTCGCATCGCCGCCATAGAGCGTCGCCGTGTCCAGCGCGTTCAGGGGCGCGCCGCGGCGCAGCCGCTCGACCAGGTCCGGGTTGGCGATGAAGGGCCGGCCGAAGGCGATCAGATCGGCCCGGTCCTCGCGCAGGGCCGCCTGCGCGAGCGCCAGGTCATAGCCGTTATTCGCCATGTAGGCGCCGCGGAAGGCGCGGCGCAGCGCCGCGAAGTCGAAGGGCAGGTTGTCGCGCGGCCCGCCGGTCGCCCCCTCCACCACATGCAGATAGGCGAGGCCGAAGCGGTTCACCTGCTCCGCCACATGGTCGAAGAGCGCCTGCGGATCGCTGTCGGCGATGTCGTTGGCCGGCGAGACGGGCGAGATGCGCAGCCCGACGCGGTCGCCGCCCCAGACCTCCGTCACCGCCGCCGTCACCTCGAGCAGGAAGCGGGCCCGGTTCTCGATGCTGCCGCCATAGCGGTCGGTCCGCCGGTTGGTCTTGTCGCGGAGGAACTGGTCGATCAGGTAGCCATTGGCGCCGTGGATCTCGACGCCGTCGAAGCCGGCCTGCCGGGCGTTCACCGCCGCCTGGCGGTAGTCGTCGACGATCCCGGCGATCTCATCGGTCTCGAGCGCGCGCGGCGTCTGGAAAGGCTGGAAGCCGCTCTCGGTGAAGGCCTGGCCCTCGGGACGGATGGCAGAGGGCGCCACCGGCAGCGCGCCGCCGGGCTGCAGGCTCGGATGCGAGATGCGGCCGACATGCCAGAGCTGCAGGACGATGCGGCCGCCCGCGGCATGCACCGCCTCGGTCACCTGGCGCCAGCCCGCCACCTGCGCCTCGTCATGGATGCCAGGCGTGAAGGCATAGCCCTGGCCCTGGGGCGAGACCTGCGTCGCCTCGGCGATGATCAACCCGGCCGAGGCGCGCTGAGCGTAGTATTCGGCGTTCAGCGGGCCCGGGATGCCCTTGCTGCCGGCGCGGCTGCGGGTGAGCGGCGCCATGACGACGCGGTTCGGCAGGGAAAGCGGCCCAAGCTGGAAGGGCTGGAAGAGATCTGCGGTCATCGGGGTGTCATTCCATGCTGCGGTGCCACAAGGGCATTGCCTGCAAGCTGGGTCGGCTGCGGCCGGCGGCCAATCCAGCCGGCCGCATGGCTGTCATTCAGGCGGTGAATGAAACCCCGTGCCGGAACGGTCGCCTAACGCCCGCAGGTCGGACTTGCCATCGGCCGCCTGCCGGATCGACACTCCCCCGGTCCAGGACAGCAGCTCCGGCGGCCAAGGCATCCGCCCGGCGCGCCGCCGCAACCCGGCGCGCCGTTCAGCAAAACGCGTAGGGGAGGACATCATGGGCAGCGCAACCCAGCAATTCGACGCCATCGTCATCGGCGCCGGCTTCTCCGGCATGCACATGCTGAAATCGCTCCGCGACCGGCTCGGGCTGAAGACCCGCGTCTACGAGGCGGGCGAGACGGTGGGCGGCACCTGGTACTGGAACCGCTATCCCGGCGCACGCTGCGATTCCGACAGCTACATCTATTGCTTCACCTGGGATCGGCAGCTCCTGCAGGAGTGGGAATGGTCCGAGCGCTATCCGGAACAGCCGGAGATCCTGCGCTATCTGGAGCATGTGGCGCAGCGCCACGACCTGAAGCGCGACATCCGCTTCAACACCCGCGTCACCGCCGGCAGCTTCGACGAGGCGACCGGGCGCTGGACCGTGCAGACCGATACGGGCGAGACCGCCTCGGCGCAGTGGCTGATCACCGCGGTCGGCACCCTCTCCGCCCGCAACATCCCCGAGGTGAAGGGCCTCGAGCGCTTCCGGGGCAAGTGGTACCACACCAGCAATTTCCCGAAGGGCGGCGTCGACTTCACCGGCAAGCGCGTGGCGGTGGTCGGCACCGGCGCGACGGCGGTGCAGGCGATCCCGATGATCGCGCAGCAGGCCAAGCAGCTCATCGTCTTTCAGCGGACCGCCAATTACTGCGTGCCGGCGCGCAACGGCAAGGTGGACCCGGAGGTGGTGCAGGCGCGCAAGGCGGAATACGACGCGATCGTCCGGCGCATCCGCGAATCCCCCTTCGGGCAGGAGCACTACGCGATCCCGAAATCGGTGCTGGAGACGTCGCCCGAGGAGCGGGAGCGCGAGTTCGACCGCATGTGGGACCAGGGCGGCTTCGCCTTCTGGATCGGCAACTACCAGGACATGCTGACCAGCCCGGAAGCGAACGAGATCTGTGCCGACTACCTGCGCCGGCGCATCCGCCGCACGGTGAAGGACCCGGCGGTCGCCGAGCGGCTGATCCCGAAGGGCTACTACTACGGCACCAAGCGCCAGCCGCTTGACACCAACTACTACGAGACCTTCAACAAGGACAACGTGCTGCTGGTGGACGCCAAGACCGACGGCGCCATCGAGGACATCACCGAAGGCGGCATCCGCGCCGGCGGCCGCGACTACGCGGTGGACATCATCGTCTTCGCCACCGGCTTCGATGCCATGACCGGCCCGCTGACCGCGCTGAACCTGCAGGGCCGCAGCGGCCACCGGCTGCAGGATGCCTGGGCGGATGGCCCGCAGACCTATCTCGGCATCGCCGTCGCCGGCTTCCCCAACCTCTTCACCATCACCGGCCCGCAGAGCCCCTCTGTGCTGACCAACATGCCGGTCGCCATCGAGCAGCATGTCGAGTGGATCACGGACTGCATCGACAGCATGCGGCAGGCCGGGAAGACGCGGATCGAGGCGCAGCCCGAGGCCCAGCGGGCCTGGGGCGAGCATGTGAACGAGGTGATCGGCCAGACGCTCTTCCCGACCGCCAATTCCTGGTACATGGGCGCCAACATCCCCGGCAAGCCGCGCGCCTTCCTGCCCTATCTCGGCCCCGAAGGCGTCGGCGGCTACCGTCGCCACTGCGATGCCGTGGCGGCCAGGGGCTATGAAGGCTTCGCATTGGCCTGACCGGGGAGCGCAGGCGCATGTCGAATAACGACTACTACTCGCAGGCACTCCATGGCCCCTACGAGACGGAGGAGATCGGCGACCTGGTGCTCGAGGAAGGCGGCACGCTGCGCGGCTGCCGCCTGGCCTACGCCACCTATGGCCAACTCAACGCGAAGCGGGACAACGCCATCCTGGTGCCGACCTGGTATTCCGGCACGCACAAGATCATCGAGCAGGTGCTGATCGGGCCGGGCCGGGCGCTCGACCCGGAGCGCTACTTCATCCTCGTCGTCAACCAGATCGGCAACGGCCTCTCCACATCGCCGCAGAACACGCCGGTGCCGGCCGGCGGGCCGTATTTCCCGAAGGTGCGCATCGGCGACGACGTCGTCGCGCAGCACCGGCTGGTCACCGGCAAATTCGGCCTGGAGCGCCTGGCGCTGGTGGTCGGCGGCTCGATGGGCGCGCAGCAGACCTATGAATGGGCGGTGCGCTATCCGGAGATGGTGCAACGCGCCGCCCCCATCGCCGGGACGGCGCGCAACACGTCGCACGACTTTCTCTTCACCGAGACGCTGGTCGAGGCCATCACCTCCGATCCCGGCTTCGCCAAGGGCTTCTACGCATCGGCGGAGGATGTGCGGGAGGGGCTGCTGCGGCATGCCCGGATCTGGGCGGTGATGGGCTGGAGCACCGAGTTCTACCAGCGGGAGCGGCACAAGCTGCTCGGCTTCTCCTCGCTGGACGACTTCATCCTCAACTTCATGTTCGCCTATTTCCGGGTGATGGACCCGAACAACCTGCTCTGCATGGCCTGGAAGTGGCAGCGCGGCGATGTCTCCCGCCTCGCCGGCGGCGACCTGCGGGCGGCGCTCGGGCGCATCCGGGCGCGCACCTGCATCATGCCGATGACGAGCGACATGTTCTTCCCGCCCGCCGATTGCCAGGCGGAGTGGCGGTTGATCCCGGGGGCCGAGTTCCACCCGATCGAGACGGTCGACGGGCATCTCGCGCTGTTCGGCGCCGATCCGGCGGCGCTGGCGCAGATCGACCGGCACCTGAAGGCGCTGCTCGCCGCGCCGCCGGGGGGATGAGAACTCCCCGCAAAACCGCTTCGCGGCTTTGCGGCCCCCCATGAGCGCCCTCCTGCTCAAGAGCCGTCACAGCCTGCCGCAGCCAAGCCGCGGCCGGACAACGGGCAGCGACGGTTCCGATAGGCGCTTCCGGCGCTGATCGCCGCAGGGGGGAAATCACCCTGAGGCGAGACTCTGCTCTGCAAGCAACGAGATAGAGCGCACCTCGCCGTTCCAGTCAGAGTGAATGCGCTTAAGGGCGCCGTCGCTCAGGCGATGGCGGCCGGGGGCGCGAGGCCCTGCTCCAGCGGCAGCGGCTCCTGGCCCAGCGCCTGCGCCACGGCGGGATGCACGATGCGCCCCGCCTGCACGTTCAGCCCCTGCGCCAGGCCGGGATTGTCGAGCAGCGCCCGCGGGAAGCCGCGGTTCGCCAGATGCAGGGTGAAGGGCAGCGTCGCGTTGTTCAGCGCCAGGGCGCTGGTGCGGGCGACGGCGCCCGGCATGTTGGTGACGCAGTAGTGTACCACGCCGTCCACCAGATAGGTGGGATCGGCATGGGTGGTGGGCCGGGAAGTCTCGAAGCAGCCGCCCTGGTCGATCGCCACATCCACCAGCACGCTGCCCGGCCGCATCCGCCCGACCATTGCCCGGCTCACCAACTTCGGCGCGGCAGCACCGGGGACGAGCACGGCGCCAATGACCAGATCCGCCTCGGTCACCGCCTGCTCCACCGACTCGGTGGTGGCGAAGAGCGTGGCGACCGCGCCGCCGAACTCGCGGTCGAGCGCATCCAGCACCCGCGGGTTGCGGTCGAGCACCGTCACCCGCGCCCGCATCCCGGCGGCGATCCGGGCGGCGTTGGAGCCGACCACGCCGCCGCCCAGCACCGCCACCCGCGCCGGCGGCACGCCCGGCACGCCGGAGAGCAGGATGCCGGCGCCGCCCGCCTCCTTCTCGAGGCAGCGGGCGCCAACCTGCACCGCCATGCGGCCGGCCACCTCGCTCATCGGCGCCAGCAGCGGCAACCCGCCCTGCGCATCCGTCACCGTCTCATAGGCGATGGCGGTGCAGCCACTGCGCATCAGCCCCTCGGCCTGCGCCGGATCGGGCGCGAGGTGCAGATAGGTGAAGAGGATCTGGCCGGGCCGCAGCAGCCGCCATTCCTCGGGCTGCGGCTCCTTCACCTTCACCACCAGCGCGGCGCGGGCGAAGATCGTCGCGGCATCGGGCGCGATGGTCGCCCCGGCGGCGAGATAGGCTTCGTCGGGGAAGCCGGTGCCGGCGCCGGCCTCGGTCTCGACCAGCACCGGATGCCCCTGCGCCACCAGTTCGCGCACCGAGGCCGGCGTCAGCCCGACCCGGTATTCGTGGATCTTGGTTTCCTTCGGGACGCCGACCTGCATCGTTTTTCCCTCGCGGCGCGCCCCGGCGCGATGGCGCCGGCGGGGCCGCATCCTCGCTGCTGCGACGCGCGGGCAAGAGGCCCGGTTTCGTCAACTCATCGCAGGACGCGGCTCAATCCACCGGCAGGAAGACGAAGACCACAGCGGCGACCAGGCAGGCCATGGCGGCGAGATAGGTCCAGCGCAACGGCTCGCCGAGGACGAGGACGCTGAATCCGGCGAAGACGGCCAGGGTGATCACCTCCTGCATCACCTTGAGCTGCTGGCCGCTATAGGCGCCGGTCGTGTAGCCGATGCGGTTGGCCGGCACGGCGAGGCAGTATTCCAGCAGCGCGATCCCCCAGGAGACGAGGATGGCCAGCCAGATCGGCCAGGATGGTCGCTTCAGGTGGCCATACCAGGCGAAGGTCATGACGATGTTGCTGCCGAAGAGCAGCAGGGGCGGCAGGATCAGGCTCTGGTGCATGCAGCCTTCTCGCCTCGCCCCGCCGCGAGGGCAAGCGCCGGCGGCGCCGGCCCGTCGCGGGGCAAGGGTGCCGTCAGGCCGCCCGCTTCTCGATGTTCGGCAGCAATGCGGTGAGGATGCCGAGGACCGGCAGATAGGCGCAGGCGATGTAGACCGACCGGATGCCGACATGATCCGCCAGTTCGCCCAGCACGGCGGCGCCGAGCCCGCCGAGGCCGAAGGAGAAGCCGAAGAAGATCCCGGCCACCAGCCCGATCCGGCCGGGCATCAGCTGCTGGGCATAGACCAGGATGGCCGGGAAGGCCGAGGACATGATCAGGCCGATGATGACGGTCAGGATCACGGTCGCGGTCAGGCCCACATAGGGCAGGACCAGCGTGAAGGGCAGGACGCCGAGGATCGAGAACCAGATCACCGGCAGGCGCCCCACCCGGTCGCTGACCATGCCGCCAAGCACCAGCCCGACCACGATCGAGACCAGGTAGATGAAGAGGTAGAGCTGCGCCGCCTGGATGGAGATGCCGAAGGTCTCGATGAGGTAGAAGGTGTAGTAGCTGTTCAGGCTGGCGGTGTAGACGTTCTTGGAGAAGATCAGCGTCACCAGGATGGCCACGGCGAACAGGACCTTGCCACGGGGCAGGGAGACGGCGCCGGCACCGGTCGACCGCTTCGGCCCGGCATTGCGCTGGTTGCGCGCATACCAGCCGCCGACGCGCGTGAGCATGGCCATCGCCAGTAGCGCGGCGGCCGAGAACCAGACGATGCTGTGCTGGCCATGTGGCACGACGATGAAGGCGGCCAGCAACGGGCCGATGGCCTGGCCGAAATTGCCACCCACCTGGAAGAGCGACTGCGCCATGCCGTAGCGCCCGCCCGAGGCCAGGCGCGCCACGCGCGACGCCTCCGGATGGAAGACGGAGGACCCCACCCCGATCAGCGCCGCGGCCAGGAGGATGACGGGATAGCTGGCCGCCTGCGACAGGGTCAGAAGCCCGATCAGGGTCGAGGCCATGCCAACCGGCAGCGAGTAGGGCGCCGGGCGCTTGTCGGTATAGAAGCCGACGACGGGCTGCAGCAGCGAGGCGGTGCACTGGAAGGCCAGGGTGATCAGCCCGATCTGGCTGAAGGACAGCGCGTAATTCTCCTTCAGGATCGGGTAGAGCGCCGGCACCAGCGACTGGACCATGTCATTCAGCAAATGACAGACGCTCAGCGTCAGCAGCATCGCAAATGCGGTCTCGCCGCCGGAGACGGCAGCGCTTTTTGACTTGGATGTAATTCCTGATCCACTTTCCGCGGCAAGCGTCTGGCGACTCATGATCTGCGATCTCGGCTATGTCGGCGTCGAGTATTACGCCAGTACGGCCGGCGCGCCATTGCCCATGCTCCCGGCAGGTCGCCTGCCGAGGCGGCGCGCCCGAACCATCCCGGGCTCCCGCCTCAGGCTGACCGATCCAGGCGCATCGCCTCCGGCGGCAGGCGGCGCAGCAGGTAGAGCATGATGCCCATGGCCGGCAGCGCCGCCGCCGTGGTCAGCAGGAAGAAGTCCGGCCAGCCGAGCGCCTCGGCGAGCCAGCCCGAGGTGGCGCCGAGCGTCCGCAGCGGCAGCGCGGCGAGGGAGGAGAGCAGCGCGTATTGCGTCGCGGTGAAGGCCCGGCTGGTCAGCAGGGACAGCCAGGTGAGGAAGGCCGCATCGGCCAGCCCGTCGGTGAAGCTCTCGATGCCCACCTGCGCCCAAAGCATCGGCATGTCGTGCCCGGCCGAGGCGAGGGCGACATACATCAGGTTCGACAGCATCTGCCCGAAGCCGGTCACCACCAGCGCCCGGCGCACGCCGAGCAGCCCGACCAGCCAGCCGCCCACCAGGGCGCCGCCGAGCGTGGCGACCATGCCGAAGACGGTGGCGACCGTCGCCACATCCTCCCGGCTGAAGCCGAGGGAGCGGTAGAAGGGTGTGGTCATGACGCCCGCCAGCGCCTCGCCCAGCTTGAACAGGGCGATGAAGAGCAGGATGGCGAGCCAGAGCGGCCGGCGGGTGAAGTCCAGGAAGGGGTCGAGCACCGAATGGCGCAGCCGCGCCCGCCAGCCGATGGCCGCCACCGGCCGCGGCGGCGGCTCCGGCCCCAGCAGCGTCGCCCCCAGGCCGACCAGCATCAGCGCCGCGCCGTAGAAGAAGGCGCCGCTCCAGCCGAAGGGCTCGACCAGCATCAGCGTGCCGGCGCCGCTCGCCAGCAGCGCCATCCGGTAGCCCCAGACATAGGCGGCGAGGCCGAAGGCCTGGCGTTCGTCATCCTCCCCCAGCACCTCGATGCGGTAGGCATCGACGACGATGTCCTGGCTGGCCGAGAGGAAGGCGACCAGGGCGGCGAGCAGCGAGGTCGTCACCGGGTCGATCGCCGGGTTGCTCAGCCCGACGGCGGCGATGGCGGCGACGAGGGTGAGCTGGATGGTGAGCAGCCAGCCGCGGCGCTGGCCGAGCAGCGGCGGCGGCAGCGCATCCAGCGCCGGGGACCAGAGGAATTTATAGGCATAGGCCAAGCCGATCAGCGCCGTCAGGCCGATGGCCGAGAGGGAGAGGTTGCTCTCCGCGAACCATTGCCGCAGCACCTGCCCGGCCACCAGCGGCAGGGGCACGCCGGCCGAGAAACCGAGGGCGAAGAGGAGAGGAAAGCGCCGGTCCCGCCACAGGGCGGCGGATCCGGCACGAACTGGAACGCCATCGGCCATGCACGCCCCGCTAGCAGAAGCCCCCCTGGCCGCCTACAGAGGATTGGGTCCGCACACCCCGAACCGGCGCAGCGTGACGTCCGCGCCGCAGGCCGGCGGGCTTCGCCCCGTTGCGATGCCATGCAAGGGTGTCGCAAGAATGACTCACAGCGGCTCGCCGGCACCGCTGCCTCGGTTCGGCGTCGGGAAGCACCATTCCTCGCCGCGCGGGGTGGTGACGTATTCCGGCCAGCGCAGATCAACCGGCGGGTCGAAGTCCGGCGGCAGCAGCGGGCCGACCCAGCCCGCGCCGCCGATGCCGCCGCCGGTCCGCTCGCGGAACTCGGCCTGCGCCGCCGCCAGCATGGCGGACTCCGTCGCCAGGTCGACCAGGGTCAGCGCCATGGTCTTCGCCGCGACGAAGAGGCCGGGATCGATCGCCGCGGGCAGGCCGCCGAGCGCGTTGTAGGCCCAGGTGGGATAGGCATAGCCCGGTTCGGGCGGCCGCAGCCGCGGCCGGGCGGCGAGCAGCCGCACGGTCGGCGCGTGCCAGCAGAACTCGACATAGTCATCGGCCGAAAGGTGCTTCTGCCAGGCGGGCAGGCCGGCCCGCAGCGCCGCCTCGTTCTCCTCCGGCGGGGTCAGCCGCGTCACGCTGGCGATGAAGGGGTCCGGCATCGGCTCCAGACCGAGCTCGCGCTGGATGGCGCGGCCGAATTCCAGCGCCGCCTCGCCATAGCGGGGCGCGCCCACCGCCTGCAAGTTCCTCCAGGTGAGCTCGGTCATCACCGTGTTCGGCAGGCCGACCCGGGTCTTCGTCACCCAGCGCACATGCGCCGTGCAGCCGGTGATGGCGGCGGCGTGCCGGGCATTCTGCGCCAGCACCCGCCAGATCTGCTCCTGGATGCCGAGGGAGGAGGAGCGCCAGGAATACTGGATCTGCGCGAAGCGCGGCGTCAGGTTGTCCGAGGTGGCGCCGGCATCGCCCAAGACGAACTCGTTCAGCGTCCAGGAGCCGGCATGCGGGAACATCGCCTCCTTGGTGTACTTCGTCGTGGTGTACATCAGGCACAGCGCATCCAGCGCGCCCGGGCAGCGCGCGACGGCATGCGCCGCATCGATCGGCATCAGCGAGGGATCGACCCACCGCTCCGGCGCCTCGGCCTCGAAGGTGATGACCGCGGACCAGTAGGCGCCGAACTGCGTCTCGGCGGTCACCGTGTTCAGCGGCCAGGGGTGCCAGACCACGGCAGCATCCAGCCCGTCGTAATAGCCCTTGGCGGCATGGATCGGCTTGGAGCCGCAGACCTTCTCTGCCGGCTCGCCGAACAGCACCAGCGCGCCGGGCACGCCATGCGCCTGCATCGCCGCCCGTGCGCCGAGGATGGCGGCGAGGGAGGCGGTGCCGAGCATGGAATGCGGATCGGTATGGCCGGCGGCATAGGGGTGCAGCCCCGCGCGCGGCGCCTGGCGGGGCACCACCTGCTGCGAGTTGCCCGGCACCGCGTCGTATTCCGCGAAGCCCGCCAGCACCGGCTTCCCCTCGCCCCAGCGGGCGACGAAGGCGGTCGGCATGCCGCCCGAGCCGGCCTCCACCGCGAATCCCTCGGCGCGCAGCAGCTCCACATAGTCGCGGGCCGAGCGGTATTCGCGCCAGGCCGGCTCGGCATGCGCCCAGATGCGGGCATTGAAGGCGGAGAGCCGCGCCTCGTTGGCGGCGATCCAGTCGAGCGCGGTCGCGCGGACGGCATCCTGGCCGGCCATGGTCAGGCGCGCCCCGCCGGGCAGGTCGCAGCGAGGGTGAGGCGGTCGCATCGGCGCATCGGGCGGTCTCCCGGGAGAGGGGGTTGGGCAGGGTGCGGGCTGCCGACCCATCCTCAGCCCGGCAGCTCCTCGAGCACCAGCTCGGCCGTGATGCAGACCGCATTGGCGCCCGGCGCCACCCGGCCGGCATGCACGCGGCCCCGCATGTCGGCGAGCGCGACGGCCACCGCGCCGCGGCCCCCCATCACGCCGCCGCCGGTGACCAGCAGCTCGGTGGCGATGTCCTCGGTGCCGCCGCCCTCGCGGAAGCGCGGCGCGACAAGGCTGCCGACCCCGCCGCGCAGCACCGCGCCGGCGAAGCCATGCGCCGCGCAGGCCTCCTCCAGCGCCGCGACCATGTCGGTGTTCGGCCGCAGCCGCAGCACCAGGGCGCGCCGCCCGCCCGCAGGGCCAGACAGGGGACCGGAGATGGCAACAGGCTGGAAGAGGCTGAAATTCGTCTCGGCATCCTCGCCGACCGCGAAGCCGGCGTCGGCCAGGCCCCAGGCCCGCGCCGTGACCGGAGCCTGGAGGATCGTCTCCTCGGGCAGCACATGGCCGGCGCGGCGGCCCTCGCCCTCTTCCCAGATCGCATGGCAGTGCAGCCATGCCGCGCCGTCGCGCGTGCCGAAGGTCACGCAGGCCCGCTCCAGCCGGGCGCCGCCCGCCGGCGCATGCGGGGCGCTGTACCAGGCCGCGTGGCGCGCATCGGGCGCGTGGGCCGGCAGCACATAGGCGAAGGGATCGCAGCGGCCGCCCCGCAGCTCCAGCACGGCGCTGGAGAAGCCGGCCCGCAGGAGCGGCGCCGCCACCGCCTGCAGCAGGCTCGCCCCCGGCGGCAGGATCAGATCGAGCGCCTGGCTCCGGGCGGGCAGGCAGAGCAGCCGGGGCTGCAGCGCCAGCCCGGGCTGCGCCAGGAATGGCGCGCGCGACAGGGGGGATGGCTGGGTCATGATACGGTTCCTCCCCGTCCGCGGCCCCTTCTTCGGCCCCCTCCGGGGCGTGCAAAATACCGCCTCGCCGCCTTGCACGACATGGTCTAAGACCCGCCGCACCGGCAGTCCACGCCATGGCCGGGGGAGCACGCCAGCGGGAGCATCCAGCTCGGGCCGGCGGACCGAAGAGCCTCCCCCACCGAATGCACTTGGGGGAAACACCAGATGGTCCGTCTCGATCGCCGCAGCCTGCTCGGTGCCTCGGCTGTGCTGGCAGCGCCTGGGCTGCTCGCGCACCCGGCCCATGCGGCCGAGTTCACCTACAAATACGCGAACAACCTGCCCGACGCCCATCCCATGAATGTCCGCGCCAAGGAGGCGGCGGCGCGGATCAAGGAGGAGACCGGCGGCAAGGTCGAGATCCAGATCTTCCCGAACAACCAGCTCGGCTCGGACACCGACATGCTGAGCCAGGTACGCTCGGGCGCCATCGAGTTCTTCACCCTCTCCGGCCTGATCCTCGCTACCCTGGTGCCGCCCGCCTCGATCAACGGCCTCGGCTTCGCCTTCCCCGATTACGATGCGGTCTGGCGGGCGATGGACGGCCCGCTCGGCGCCCATATCCGCGCCCAGATCGGCAAGGCCGGCCTCGTCGTCATGGACAAGATCTGGGACAACGGCTTCCGCCAGATCACCACCTCAACCAAGCCGATCGCCTCGCCCGAGGACCTGCGCGGCTTCAAGATCCGGGTGCCGGTGAGCCCGCTCTGGACCTCGCTCTTCCAGGCCTTCGGCGCGGCGCCGACCAGCATCAATTTCTCCGAGGTCTATTCCGCCCTGCAGACCCGGGTCGTCGACGGGCAGGAGAACCCGCTGGCCATCATCTCCACCGCGAAGCTGTACGAGGTGCAGAAATACTGCTCCCTCACCAACCACATGTGGGATGGCTTCTGGATGCTCGGGAACCGCCGGTCCTGGGTGGCGCTGCCGAAGGACGCGCAGGAGGCGGTGGCGAAGAACTGGAACGCCGCCGCGGTGGCGGAGCGGGCGGATGTGGCGAAGCTGAATGCCGGCCTGAAGGCCGAGCTGGAGAAGCAGGGCCTCGCCTTCAACCAGCCCGAGACCGGCCCCTTCCGCGAGGCGCTGAAGAAGGCGGGCTTCTATGCGCAGTGGAAGCAGCGCTACGGCGACGAGGCCTGGGCGATCCTGGAGCAATCGACCGGCGCGCTGACCTGACGCCATGCAGGCGGCGGAGGAGATGACGCCGGCGGCACCGTCCGGCCTGCGGCGGCGGCTCGGCCAGGCCGAGGCCGGGCTCGGCCTGGCGGTGGAGGCCGCGGCCGGCCTGCTGGTCGCGGTCGAGACGGTGGTTCTGCTGGCCGGCGTCATGGCCCGCTACGTCTTCCACAACTCGCTGGTCTGGTCGGACGAGCTCGCCTCCATCCTCTTCCTCTGGCTCGCCATGCTCGGCGCGGTGGTCGCCTTCCGGCGCGGCGAGCACATGCGCATGACGGCGCTGGCGACGCGCGCCCCGCCGGCCCTGCGCGGGATGCTGGAGGCGCTCGCCGTCGCGGCGCCGATCCTCTTCCTGCTGCTCCTGCTGCATCCGGCGATCGACTACGCCGTCGAGGAGAGCTTCATCACCACCCCGGCGCTCGAGATCCCGGGAAGCTGGCGCGCCGCCGCCCTGCCGACCGGCCTCGGCCTGATGCTGCTGATGGCGGTCTCGCGCCTGCTGCGCCTCGGCGGCGCCGGCCGGGTGCTCGGCGCCCTGGCGCTGGTCCTGGCTGTCGCCGGCGGGTTCTGGCTGGCTGGCCCGGTGCTCGCGCCGCTCGGCAACCTCAACCTGCTGATCTTCTTTGTCGGGCTGGTGGCGGCGACGGTGCTCGCCGGGGTGCCTATCGCCTTCTGCTTCGGCCTTGCCACCTTCGGCTACCTGGCGCTGACCACGCGGGTGCCGATCATGGTGGTGGTCGGGCGGATGGATGAGGGCATGTCGCACCTCATCCTGCTCGCCGTGCCGCTCTTCATCTTCCTCGGCAGCCTGATCGAGATGACGGGCATGGCGCGGGCGATGATCCGCTTCCTGGCGAACCTGCTCGGCCATGTGCGTGGCGGCCTCTCCTATGTGCTGATCGGGGCGATGTACCTCGTCTCCGGCATCTCGGGGGCCAAGGCGGCCGACATGGCGGCCGTCGCGCCGGTGCTCTTCCCCGAGATGCGCGAGCGCGGCGCCAAGCCGGGTGACCTGGTGGCGCTGCTGGCGGCGACCGGCGCGCAGACCGAGACCATCCCGCCCTCCCTCGTGCTGATCACCATCGGCTCGGTCACCGGCGTCTCGATCGGCGCGCTCTTCACCGGCGGGCTGCTGCCGGGGGCGGTGCTTGCCCTGGTGCTCGGCCTCGTCGTGCGCTGGCGGCACCGCGGCGGGGGCGCGGCCCGCGCCGCCATGCCGCCGGCCGGGGAGATCCTGCGCAGCTTCGTCATCGCCCTGCCGGCGCTTGCCCTGCCCTTCCTGATCCGCGCCGCGGTCATCGAGGGCGTGGCGACGGCGACCGAGGTCTCGACCATCGGCATCGCCTACGGCGCGCTCGCCGGCTTGCTGATCTACCGTCAGTTCGACTGGCGCCGGCTGGGGCCAATCCTGGTCGAGACCGCCTCGCTCTCGGGCGCCATCCTGCTGATCATCGGCGCCGCGACCGGCATGGCCTGGGCGCTGACGCAATCGGGCTTCTCGCGCGACCTGGCCACCGCCATGGCGGCGCTGCCGGGCGGGCAGGCCAGCTTCCTCGCCGTCTCCATCCTCGCCTTCGTCATCCTCGGCAGCGTGCTGGAGGGCATCCCGGCCATCGTGCTGTTCGGGCCGCTGCTCTTCCCCATCGCCCGGACCATGGGGGTGCACGAGGTGCACTACGCCATGGTGGTGATCCTCGCCATGGGCATCGGCCTCTTCGCGCCGCCCTTCGGCGTCGGCTACTACGCCGCCTGCGCCATCAGCCGCATCCACCCGGACGAGGGCATGCGGCCGATCTGGGGCTACATGCTGGCGCTGCTCATCGGCACCATCGTCATCGCCGCGGTGCCCTGGATCTCGATCGGCTTCCTCTGATTCCGATGCCCCTCAAACGCCGGGCGCATCAGCCCGGCGGGATCTCAGCGGCCAGCACCTGGCCGGATTCGCTCTCGGTGATCAGCAGCGTCGTGCCGTCCGGGGCGAAGCAGCAATTGGTCGGCATCCGCCCATGCCCGGTGCAATCCAGCTGGAACAGCACCTGGCCATGGGCGTCGAGGCCCCAGACCTGGCCATGGCCGGGATTGGCGATGAAGAGCCGGTCCTTGGCATCCACTGCCATGCCGTCCGGGCCGCTGGTGCCGGGGGGCAGGCGGGCGAAGCAATTCGCCTTCCCCACCTGAGCGTCGGGCCGCAGGGCGAAGCGCCAGACCTCGCAGCTCCGCGTCATCGCCACGTAGCAATGCGTCCCGGCGCGATTGAGCGCGATGCCGTTGGGACTCGGGCCGTTGCCGATCAGCCGATCCAGCCGGCCATCGGGCCAGAGGCGGAAGACCCGGCCGCTCGGGTCCTGCAGCCCGGTCTGTCCCTGGTCGGTGAAGAGGATGGCGCCGGCGGCGTCCACCACCAGGTCGTTCAGCCCCCGGAACCCCTCGGACAGAACCGTCTCCAGCACCGGCGCGACGGCGCCCGTCGCCGGATCGAGGCTCAGCAGCCCATGGCGGTAGTCGGTGATCAGCAGCGCGCCGGCATGCGCGCCCTGGGCCGGCCCGCGAGCCATGCCGTTCGGCCAGCCCTCATACTCGGCGACCAGGTCCCAGGCCTGTGGGCCGACGCGGAAGATGCGGCCGTTCGGGATGTCGGTGACGAGGAAATGACCTGCGGCATCGAAGCAAGGCCCCTCGAGGAAGCTGTCGATCGCGGCCCCGCCCCGATTCGCATCCGACCAGGCGGTGCGGCGCGGGCGGCGATGCGCCTCGGGCAGGCGCGCGAAGGTGCGGACCGGCAGCGGCCGCGGCGGGCTGAACCACATGCCCGCAGCCTGCCGCCGGAGGCCGGAGCCGGCAAGACGGAGGGTTGAGCGGCGGTGGGCGGCATGCCATGGCAGCGGCCCCGGCTTGCGCTACCGGCCCGGATGGCCCACCTGCCAAAGCCGACTTAGCTGGTGCAGTATGCGCCGCCTCATCGCCGGATGCCCCATTGCATGCG
Organism: Roseicella sp. DB1501; assembly: GCF_013112485.1. Lineage (GTDB taxonomy): Bacteria > Pseudomonadota > Alphaproteobacteria > Acetobacterales > Acetobacteraceae > Paracraurococcus. The sequence goes on along the minus strand of NZ_JABFHG010000004.1, from coordinate 31,470 downwards.
TCTCCTTCCGCTCGCCCTGATGCTTCTTCTGCTTGCCGAGGCGCCGGCCCTCGCGCAGTTCGGCCCGCAGGGGCCGCCTGCGGTTGGCGTCATGACGGCGGAGAAGAAGCCGGTCACCGAGAGTTCGGAGTTCACCGGCCGGATCGAGGCGGTGAACCGGGTCGAGGTGCGGGCCCGCGTCACCGGCTTCCTGCAGGAACGCGCCTTCACCGAGGGGCAGGAGGTCAAGGCCGGCGACGTGCTGTTCCGCATCGAGAAGCCGCCCTTCGAGGCGGCGGTGCAGCAGGCGCAGGCGAATGTCGCCTCGGCCCAGGCGCAGCTCGAGAATGCCCGCATCGCCCTGGTCCGGGCCAAGGATCTCCGCCAGACCGGCTACGGCCCGCAGGTGACGCTCGACAACGCCCAGGCCCAGGAGCGGACGGCGAATGCCCAGCTCCTCGCAGCCCAGGCGCAATTGCGCACGGCGGAGATCAACCTGGGGTATACTGACATCATCTCGCCCATCGACGGCAAGATCGGTCGCGCCACCTACACGCCGGGCAACGTCGTCTCGCCGCAGCTGACCGATCCGCTGGCGGTGATCGTCAGCCAGGACCCGATGCGCGTGGTCTTCACGGTCAGCGCCCGCGCCGCGGTCGAGCTGCGCAACCGCTACGAGCCGCGCGGCGGCGTGAATGCCGTGGTGATCCGCATCCGCACCACCGATGGGCGGCTCTACCCCGAGAAGGGACGCGTCGAGTTCATCGACACCCAGATCGACCGCACCACCGACAGCCTGCTGATCCGCGCCCTGATCCCCAACCCCCGGCGCCAGGAGGTGGCGGCCGGCGGCGCGGGCGACCGCGAGCTGATCGACGGCCAGTTCGTCAACGTCTTCGTCGAGGGCGCCGAGCCGGTGCAGGCCATCGTCCTGCCCCGCGCCGCGGTGCTGCAGGACCAGGGCGGCAACTACGTCATGATCGTGGATGCCGACAAGAAGGCGCAGCGCCGCGCGGTGCGGCTCGGTCAGTCGATCGACGCGCAAGTGGTGATCGAGGATGGGTTGCAGGGCGGCGAGACGGTGATCGCCGAAGGGCTGCAGCGCGTCCGCCCGGGCCAGGAAGTGAATGCGGCGCCCGTCGGCCAACCGCCCGGCGGCGCGCCAGGAGGTCGCCCCGCCGGGGCTCCGGCCGCTGCACCCGCCGGCCGGCAGGGCTGAACCGCGATGATCTCTGGTGTTTTCGTCGACCGGCCGCGGCTGGCGATCGTCATCGCCATCGTGACGACCCTGGCCGGCGCCCTCGCGCTGCTGCGCATCCCGGTTGCGCAGTTCCCGGACATCGTCCCGCCCCAGGTTTCCGTGCAGGCCACCTATCCGGGCGCCTCGGCCGCGGTCGTGGAGGCGACCGTCGGGCAGATCATCGAAAGCGCCGTCAACGGCGTCGAGAACATGATCTACATGCGCTCGAACAGCGCCAATGATGGCACCTACCAGCTCAGCGTCAGCTTCGCCCTCGGCACCAACGCCGACATCAACACCGTCAACGTCAACAACCGCATCCAGGCCAATCTCGCACGCCTGCCGCAGGAGGTGCAGCGCTCCGGGCTGATCGTGCGCAAGCAGTCCTCCTCGGTGCTGCAATTCGTCGCGCTGACCTCAACCAACCCGGACCACAACCCGATCTACCTGTCGAACTACGCCACGATCAACATGATCGACACCATGGCGCGGGTGCCGGGCGTCGGTCAGGTGAACCTGTTCGGCAGGCTCGACTACTCGATGCGGATTTGGTTCGAGATCGACCGGCTGACCAACCTGAACCTGACGCCGCAGGACCTGATCACCGCGATCCAGAGCCAGAACGTCCAGGCGGCGGTCGGCCGCATCGGCGGCCAGCCGATGCCCGACACGCAGCAGATCCAGATGAACATCCAGACGCTCGGGCGCCTGATCACCCCCGAGCAGTTCGGCAACATCATCCTCCGGGCCAATCCGGACGGATCGGCGCTGCGCATCCGCGATGTCGCGCGGGTCGAGCTGGGCGCCCAGAGCATGGATACGGTGTCGCGGCTCAACGGCCAGCCGGCCGTGACGATGGGCGTCTACCTGTCGCCGGGCGCGAACGCCGTGACGGTCGCGAACGCGATGAACAAGACGCTCGACCAGCTGGGCACGCGCTTCCCGGAAGGGTTGAGGGCCCAGGTGCTCTATGACAGCACCACCTTCGTGGTCGACACGATCCACGAGGTGATCAAGACGCTGCTCGAGGCCTTCATCCTCGTCGTCATCGTCGTCTACCTCTTCCTCGGCTCGCTGCGGGCGACGCTGATCCCGACCATCGCCGTGCCGGTCAGCCTGATCGGCTCCTTCGCCATCCTGCTGGCCATCGGCTACAGCGCCAACACCATCTCGCTCCTCGGCATGGTGCTGGCCATCGGCATCGTCGTCGACGACGCCATCGTGGTGGTGGAGAATGTCGAGCGGGTGATGGAGGAACACCCGGACTGGACGCCGAACCAGGCCGTCAAGCAGGCGATGAACGAGATCACGGCGCCGATCATCGCCATCACCCTGGTGCTGCTCTCGGTCTTCGTCCCAATCGCCTTCATCCCGGGCCTCTCGGGCGTGCTGTTCCGGCAGTTCGCGGTGACCATCTCGGCGGCGATGGTGATCTCGGCCATCAACGCGCTGACCCTCTCGCCGGCCCTCTGCGTGCTGTTCCTCCGGCATACCGGGCCGAAGCGCGGGCCGATCAAGTACGTGCTGCGCGGCATCGACAAGGTGCGGGACGGCTATGCGGCGGTGGTGCGGCGGATCGTGCGCATCTCGGTCGTCTCCCTCGCCATCACGGCCGCCATCGCCTTCGGCATCTTCGCCATCGGCTCCAAGACGCCGCAGGGCTTCCTGCCGCAGGAGGACCAGGGCACCTTCTTCGTGCAGGTGCAGCTGCCGCAGGCCGCCTCGCTCTCCCGCACCCGCGCGGCGGTCGAGCAGGTGGAGGGCATCCTCAAGCAGATCCCGGCAGTGGAGAACGTGCTCTCGATCGTCGGCTTCAGCCTGATCGACCAGGGCGCCCAGTCCAACTCCGCCTTCATGGTGGCGCGGCTGAAGCCCTTCGATCAGCGGACCAGCCCGGGCGATTCGGTCTTCGCCTCCATCGGCCGGGTCTTCGGCGCCGGCGCGGCGGTGCGTACCGCCAATGTCGTCGCCTTCAACCTGCCGCCGATCATCGGCCTCGGCACCGGCGGCGGCTTCGAGTACCAGCTGCAGGACCTGCAGGGCCGCGACCCGGCGGAGCTCGGCAGCGCCATGCTCGGGCTGATCGTCGCCGCCAACCAGGACCCGCGGCTGCAGCAGGTCTTCTCGACCTTCTCCGCCTCCACGCCCTCGCTCTATCTCGATGTGGACCGGGACAAGGCGCAGGCGCTCGGCGTGCCGATCAGCTCCATCTTCCAGGCGCTGCAGGCCTCGCTCGGCGGTTATTACGTCAACGACCTCAACCTGTTCGGCCGCACCTGGCAGGTGAACATCCAGGCCGAGGCGAAGGACCGCGACGACATCTCCGACATCTGGCGCATCCGTGTGCGCAGCAGCAAGGGCGACATGGTGCCGCTGCGCGCCCTGGCCGATGTCCGGATCGTGGTCGGGCCGCAGACCATCAGCCGGTACAACAACTACCGCGCGGTGCTGATCAACGGCTCGCCGCGCGCCGGCATCTCCTCGGGCGACGCGCTGGCCGCGATGGAGCAGCTTTCGCGGCAGGTGCTGCCGGCGGGCTACAGCTTCGAATGGACCGGCACCGCCTATCAGGAGAAGCTGGCGGCCGGGCAGACCATCTACGTGGTCGCGCTTGCCGTGCTCTTCGCCTACCTCTTCCTCGTCGCGCTCTATGAGAGTTGGACCATCCCGGTCCCGGTGCTGATGTCCGTCGTGGTCGGCGGCCTCGGCTCCTTCCTGGCGATCCTGATCGCCGGCCTCAGCCTCGACGTCTATGCCCAGATCGGGCTGGTCGTGCTGATCGCGCTGGCGGCCAAGAACGGCATCCTGATCATCGAATTCGCCAAGGAGGCGCGCGAGCGCGGGATGTCGATCCGGGACGCGGCGATCGAAGGGTCGCGGCTGAGGTTCCGCGCCGTCATGATGACCTCGATCGCCTTCTGCCTCGGCCTGCTGCCGCTGGTGACGGCGACCGGCGCGGCCATGCTCTCGCGCCGGGCGGTGGGCACGCCGGTCTTCGGCGGCATGCTCGCCGCCTCCATCGTCGGCATCTTCATGATCCCGATGCTCTACGTGACCTTCCAATGGACACGCGAGAAGGTGAAATCCTGGTTCGGCGTGCATCCGCCCGGTGGGCCCGGCGCCGGCGGCCATGGGGATGGGCCGAAGCCCGGCGGCCACGCCCCCACGGCCGCGGGATAAGGGCGGTGCGGCGGGCCCTGCTGCTCCTCGCGCTCGGCCTGGCAGCGCCCGCCCCGGCGCTGGCGCAGTCGCTCTTGCTGCGCGGCACCGATGGGCGGGAGGTCACGCTGACCGCCGCGGAGATCGCCGCCATGCCGCACGAGGCGCGGCGGCTGGAGGCGCCCGGCCATCCCGCCGCGAGCTTCGAGGGCGTGCCGCTCGGCGCCCTGCTCGCCCAGCTGGGCGCGCCGCAGGGCCAGGCGCTGCGCGGGCCGGCGCTCGCCCTCGTCGTCGTCGCCCGCAGCCGGGACGGCTATGTCGTGAGCCTTTCCCTGGCCGAGACCGACCCGACGCTGCGGCCGGGCGGCGTGTTGCTCGCCGATCGCCGCGCGGACGGGCCGCTCGGGCCGGAGGAGGGCCCCTTCCGCCTCGTCGTCCCCGGCGAGCTGCGGCCGGCCCGCTCGGCCAGGATGATCGAGCGCATCGAGCTGCGGGACCTGCGCGACCCATCATGAGACACCCCCTTTCCATCCGCCCCGGCGGTGGCAGATGATGGGGGCAAGCTTCGGATCGGGAGAGGGACGATGGCCAAATTCGGGCTGAGCCAGCCGCTGCGTCGGATCGAGGATCCGCGCCTGCTCAAGGGCGGCGGCCGCTACACGGACGATATCGCGGCGAAATTGGGCGCGGCGCATGGCGTGGTCCTGCGCAGCCCGCATGCCGCGGCGAGGATCCTGTCGATCGACACCGCGCCGGCGCTCGCCGTCCCGGGCGTGCTCGCCGTCATCACCGCCAGGGAGTGGAAGGAAGAGGGGCTCGGCGAGATCCCTTGCGTCATCCCGCTGAAGAACTCCGACGGCTCGCCGCGGGCCGAGACGCCGCGCGGCGCGCTGGCCGAGGACCGGGTGCGCTATGTCGGCGATCCCGTCGCCTTCGTCGTGGCCGAGACGCCGCAGGCCGCCCGCGACGGCGCCGAGGCGGTGATGGTCGATTACGACCTGCTCCCCTCCGCCACCGACCTCGCCACGGCGCATGAGCCGGGCGCGCCGCTGGTCTGGGACGGTGTTGCGAACAACATCGTCTTCGACTGGGACACCGGCGACAAGGACAAGGCCGAGGCGCTGATGCAGCAGGCCGCGCATGTCACGCGGCTGACGGTGGTGAACAACCGTGTGGTCGTCGCCAGCATGGAAGGGCGCGCCGCCACCGCCGAATACGATGCGGCGAGCGAGAAATTCACCCTCACCTGCGGCACCCAGGGCTCCTGGCTGGTGAAGGACCTGCTCGCCGCCAATGTCTTCCACGTGCCGCCGGAGAAGATCCGGGTCGTCACGCCCGATGTCGGCGGCGGCTTCGGCATGAAGCTCTACCTCTATGCCGAATACGCCCTGGTCTGCATGGCGGCGCGGCGGCTGAAGCGGGCGGTGCGCTGGGCCGCCGACCGGACCGAGGCCTTCCAGTCCGACACGCATGGCCGCGACAACATCACCCTCGGCGAGCTGGCGCTCGACAAGGATGGCAGGTTCCTCGCCCTGCGGACGCGCAACTACGCCAATATGGGCGCCTATCTCAACACCTTCGCACCCATGATCCCGACCATGGCCGGCACCAAGGTGCTGGCCAGCGTCTATAACTTCCAGGCCATCCATGCCCGGGTCATCGGCGTGCTGACCAATACCGTCCCGGTCGATGCCTATCGCGGCGCCGGCCGGCCGGAGAGCAATTACGTGGTGGAGCGGCTGATCGACGCCGCGGCGCGCGAGCTCGGCATCGACCGGGTCGAGATCCGCAAGCGCAACATGGTGACGCAGAGCGCCATGCCCTACACCTCGGCCATGGGCCAGCGCTACGACAGCGGCGAGTTCCCGCGCGTGCTGGATGCGGCGCTCGAGAAGATCGACTGGGCCGGCTTCCCGGCCCGCCGCGCCGCCTCGGAGGCCAAGGGCAAGCGGCGCGGCATCGGCCTCGCCTACTACCTGGAGGCGACCGGCGGCGGCCCGACGGAGCGTGCCGAGGTGCGCTTCGCCAATGACGGCTTCGCCGAGGTGCTGGTCGGCACGCAATCAACCGGCCAGGGCCATGAGACCGCCTATGCCATGCTCACCTCGAACGAGCTCGGCATCCCGATCGAGAAGATCCGCATCGTCCAGGGCGATTCCGACGAGATCCCGACCGGCGGCGGCACCGGCGGCGCCCGCTCGCTCTATTCCGAGGGGCAGGCGATCCTGCTCACCACCGCGACGGTGATCGAGAAGGGCAAGCAGGCCGCCTCCGAGCATCTCGAGGCCGCGGTGGCGGATATCGAGTTCACCCCCGGCCAGGGGCGCTTCACCGTGGTCGGCACGGATCGCGGCGTCGGCATCCTCGACCTCGCCCGCATCCAGAAGGAACGCGCGGCGAAGGGCGAGCCGGCGACGCTGCTCGACGCCGCCGAGGTGGCGGACATCAAGTTCCACACCTTCCCCAATGGCTGCCACATCGCCGAGGTGGAGGTGGAGCCCGATACCGGCCTCATCACCGTGCAGCGCTACATCGTCGTCGACGATGTCGGGCATGCCATCAACCCGCTGATCGTGCGCGGCCAGGTGCATGGCGGCGTGGCCCAGGGCATCGGCCAGGCGGTGCATGAGCGCACCGCCTACGACAAGGAGAGCGGCCAGCTCCTCTCCGCCTCCTTCATGGACTACGCCCTGCCGCGGGCGGAGGACCTGCCGGATATCGAGGTCGAGCTGATCGAGGTGCCCTGCGAGACCAACCCGCTCGGCGTGAAGGGGGCCGGCGAGGCGGGCGCGGTCGGCTCGCCGCCGGCGCTGATGAATGCGCTGGTGGATGCGCTCGCCACCGTTGGCGTGCAGCATATCGACATGCCGGCGACGCCGGAGGCGGTGTGGAAGGCGATTGCCGGCGCGAAGATGGCGGCCTGATACTTTATGCCCCACGAAGCCGCTTGTGCGGCTCCGTGGGGCCCCGTTCAGCGCTTCTGGTCCGAGGGACGTCACAGCCTGCCGCGGCGAAGCCGCGGCAGGGCAACGGGCAGCGACAGGATGGACTGGCCCTGCCCGACCTATCCCTGCCGCGCCAGCAGCGCCCGCGCCATGCGGTCGAACTCGGCGACGGTGAGCGTCTCCGCCCGCCGCTGCCCCTCGATCCCCGCTGCCTGCAGCAGCCCCTCGGCATCGCCGAGACTCTTCAACGCGCCGCGCAGCATCTTGCGCCTCTGGCCGAAGGCGGCGGCGGTCAGCCGCTCCATGCTGCGGAACAGTGCCGGGCCGGGATCCTCGGCATGCGGCACGAAGCCGACCACCGCCGACCACACCTTGGGCGGCGGGCTGAAGGCGCCGGGCGGCAGGCGCAGCAGCAGGTCGCAGCGGCAGCGCCACTGCGCCAGCACCGCCAGCCGCCCATAGGCCTTGGTGTCCGGCGCGGCGCAGATGCGCTCGGCGACCTCCTGCTGGAACATCAGCGCCATGCCCTCGAGCGCCGCGGCGCCTCGGAGCCAACCAACGAGCAGCGGCGTCGCCACGTTGTAGGGCAGGTTGGCGATGATTTTCCTGGGAGCCGGCAACAGGCTCGCCGGGTCGATGGCCAGCGCATCGGCCTCGATCACCCGCAGCCGACCCGGGAAGGCCGCTTCCAGCTCGGCCAGCGCGGCGACGGCGCGCCGGTCCAGCTCCACCGCCGTCACCATCGCGGCGGGCGAGGCGAGCAGCGCCCGGGTCAGGCCGCCGGGCCCCGGCCCCACCTCCAGCACCTGCCGCCCGGCGAGGTCGCCGGCCAGCGCCGCGATGCGCCGGCAGAGCGCCTCGTCGAGCAGGAAATGCTGGCCGAGCGACTTCCGGGCATCCAGCCCGTGCCGGGCGATGGTCTCCCGCAGGGAGGGGAGCGCGGCGCCGCTCACGCGCGGAGGCCGCCTGGGATCAGTGCCGCATCTCGATCTGCGCCCGCCGCTTGAGGTCGCGCTGCAGCTGGCGGGACAGGTTCTCGATCCGGTCGCGCAGGATCTGCTGCTTCACCTCCTCCGGCGTCACCTCGGCGAGGTTCCGCATGTCGCGCGAGCAGACCATCATCACGATCACCCCGTCGGGCGTCAGGATGGGCTGGGAGGCCTTGCCGGGCGTCAGGCCCGCCAGCAGCGCCTTCAGCGGCGGCGGGTTCACCGTCTCCAGCCGGATCAGGCCGGGATCGATCGGCCGCTCGCCGGCGCCGCCGCTGCGCCCGGCCGCCTCCACCGCGTCGCAGCTTCTCGCATTGGCCGCGAGGCGCTGCGCCTTCTCGACCTGGTCGCGCTGCTGCTGCGTCGGGTTGTTGGGATCGAGCGTGCCGCTGAAGGGGAAGAAGGCCTGGCGCATGCTGATCATGGTCGCCATGTCCCGCCCCGTCTCGCGCTTCTGCCGGAGCGCGATGATCTGGTAGCCGCCGGGCACGCGGATCGGGTTGCTGATGGCGCCGGGCGGCATGCGCTCGAGCACCGAGGCGACCTCAGGGTCCACTTCCTCCTTGCGCACCCAGCCGAGATCGCCGCCCTGCAGCGCCGTCTGCGCCTGGCTGAACTGGGTGGCGGCGATCGGGAAGGGCGTGCCGCGGCGCAGCTGGCCGATGACATCCTCGACGAAGCGCCGCACCTGCGGCTCGTTCGCCGGATCGTCCACCGGCACGAAGATCTCCGAGACCAGGAATTCCGGCTGGCCGACCCGGGCCTTGGCGTTGCGCACCGCCTCCTCCACCTCGGCCTGGGAGGGCTCGGCATTCGGGCCGAGCTGCTGGCGGATCAGCCGCGCCCAGCCGATCTGGGTGCGGATCTGGTCGTAGAGCACGCGCGGCGCCACGCCGACCTGGGCGAGCTGCTGGCGCAGCGCCCCCGGCGGCAGGTTGTTGCGCTTTTCCAGCTCGCTGACCGCATCCGCCACATCGGCATCGGTCACCGGGATGCGGCGGCGCTGCACCTCCTGCAGCCGCAGCCGCTCATCGACCAGCAGCCGCGTGACCTGCGGCGTGAGCCGGTCCAGCGTCTCGGGCGCGACGGCGATGCCGGCATTCAGCGCGAAGAGCCGGGCACGGCCGATCACATCGGCCCGGCTGACCACCTCCCCGTTCACCACCGCCACGATGCGGTTGGTCTGGGCGGCCGCCTGGGATTTCCCTGGCAGCTGCGCCGCGGCGTGCTGCGCGAGGGCCGGACCGGCCAGCAGCGCGGCGAGCGGCAGGGCAAGGAGGGGAAGACGCGGCATGGTCCCGCTCTCTACCCGGCGCCGGGCGGCAGGGCCATACCCTACAGCATGCCCTGCGCCATGCCCTGCGCCTCTGGGCCAGGCGCCCCTGGGCCAGGCGCCTCGAACCAAGCGGCGAAGGCGGCGAAGGTGCCGGCGGCGCCTTCCAGCATCGCCGCCCGGCGGCCGGGATCGGCCCCGCAGCGCTCGAGCGCGGCGCAGCATTCGCGCCACAGCACCGCATGCCGCGCCCCATGCCCGAGCAGGAAGCGCCGCCCCGCCTCGCCCGGCGGCAGCAGCCCGTCCAGCGCCCGGGCAAGCTGCCGCCCGCCGAGGGTGGAGCCCTCGGTCACGTAGAGGCAGCCGAGCGCCCGGGCGGCGCTGTCGAGCACCGGCAGCGGCGCCAGGCCCGGCACCGATCCCGCCCCCCCGGCCGCGGCGCCGAGCGTCGCCAGATCGGCCTCGATCAGCCAGGCCCGTCGCCGCTCGGCGAGGTGGATGCCCCAGGGAGCGAGGTCCGGCGCCCGGGCGAGCGTCGCCTCGGCGCCCCGATGGAAGCCGAGGAAGCGCCGCAGCAGCGCGGCATAGCCCGCCCGGTCGAGCCGCCCGGCGGCGAGGGCGGCCAGCGCCGGCAGGCCGTGCAGCCGCTCATGGATCGCGCCCGTCGCGGCCTGCAGCGCCGCCCGGGTCGGGCCGGGGCTCATGCCGGCCTGCATCGATGTTGACGCATCGATGCCCTCATGCGCCGGCGCTGCCCTCGGCCGCTTGGCGTCGCCGCATCGGTGGCGGCGCCGGCTGCAAGCCAGGGTTTTTGCAGGCCGGCATCACCGTCGCCCGAACAGCGATTCGAGCTCGGCCGGGCCGAGGCGGAGGAAGGTCGGGCGGCCATGGCTGCAGGTGGCGGCGCGCGGCGTCGCCTCCATCTGCCGCAGCAGCGCCGCCATCTCGTCCGGGGCCAGCCGCCGCCCGGCACGCACCGAGCCATGGCAGGCCAGCCGGGCGATGGCCGCGTCCAGCCGCCGCTCCAGGGCGAGCGCCTCGCCGCTCTCGGCCAGCTCCTCGGCCAGGTCGCGCAGCAACGGCGCCGGGTCGGCGGCGCCGAGCAGCGCCGGCAGGGCGCGGACCAGCACCGCGCCGGGGCCGAAGCCCTCGATCTCCAGGCCGAGCCGCGCCAGCCCCTCGGCGAAGCCGAGCAGCCGCGCCGCATCCGCCGGCGGCAGGTCGACCACCGCCGGCAGCAGCAGCGGCTGCGCCCGCACGCCGCCCTCGACGAGCTGCGTCCGCAACGCCTCATGCGTCAGCCGCTCATGCGCCGCGTGCTGGTCGACCAGGATCAGCGCCCCGTCCGGCGCCTCGGCCAGGATGTAGGTCTCGAGAAGCTGCGCCAGCGGCCGGCCAAGCGGATGGTCCGCCGGGGCGGAGGCAGGCGGCGGCGCGGCGGCCGGGCGGGGCGGGGCGAAGCCGAGCGGCAGGGTGGCGATGGGCGACGGCGCCGGTTCCGGCGGGGCTAGGCCGAGCTGCGTCTCGTCGAAGCCGCGCCCAGAGGCGAGCATGGCCGGGGCGGCGGGCAGCGGCGCCGGGCCGCGCGGCCGCCAGCCGCTCCAGCCGCCGGGCGAGGGCCGGTACTGGGTCAGCGCCGGCGCCGGCACGGCCACCCCCGCCCCGGCGGCGAGGCTGCGCCGCAGCGCCGCGATCAGCATGCCCCGCACCCCGGCCTCCTCGCGGAAACGCAGCTCGGTCTTCATCGGGTGGACGTTCACATCCACTGCCTCGGGCGGCAGGTCGAGGAAGAGGGCGGCGACCGGATGCCGGCCGGCGGCGATCAGGTCGCGATAGGCGACGCGCAGCGCCAGGCGCAGCAGCGGGTCGCGCACCGGCCGGCGGTTCACCACCAGATGCTGCTCGGTGCCCGTCGCGCGGGTATAGGCCGGCTGGGCGGCGAGGCCGGCCAGCGTCATGCCGCCCGCCTCGGCCGCGACCGGCAGGGCGGCGGCGGCGAAATCCGCGCCGAGCAGGGCGTGGATGCGCGCCTCCTGCGCCTGCACCGGCAGGGCGAGCACCTCCCGGCCGTCATGGCTGACGCGGAACCCCACCTGCGGCCAGGCCAGCGCCAGGCGTCGCACCATCTCGATGGCCGCCTCGGCCTCGCTGCGCGGGCTCTTCAGGAATTTCCGCCGCGCCGGCACCACCCGGAACAGGTCGCGCATCTCCACCCGCGTGCCCGGCGCGCCGGCGGCGGGCAGGACGGCGCCCTTGCGCCCGGCCTCGACAGTGAGCGCATGCGCGTCGCCGGCGCGCGGCCGGCTGGTGATGGTGAGCTGCGCGACGGCGCCGATGGAGGGCAGCGCCTCGCCGCGGAAGCCGAGGGTGGCGATGCGGAACAGCATCGCCTCCTCCGGCAGCTTGGAGGTGGCATGCCGCTCGACGCAGAGGGCGAGGTCCTCCGGCCCCATGCCGGCGCCGTCATCCTCGACCAGGATGCGCTCGATCCCGCCGCCCTCGAGGGTGACGGCGATGCGGGTGGCGCCGGCATCGAGCGCGTTCTCCACCAGCTCCTTCACCACCGCGGCCGGCCGCTCCACCACCTCGCCGGCGGCGATGCGGTTGGCGGTGGTCTCGGGCAGGAGGCGGATGGCCTGGCGCATGCGAATCGGCATGAGCCTAGCATGCGGGTCCGGCTTTGCCCCCTGCCCGTTGCCCTGCCATGGCTTCGCCGCGGCAGGCTGTGATGCGCCCCGGGTCAGAAGGGATTCACCGGGGCCGCCGCGAAGACGCGCAGCGGCTTCGTGGGGAACTCAACTCCAGGCCGCGTGGAGCGCCCGCAGCAGCCCCTCGGTCGAGCCGTCATGCGCCCCGGGCTTCGCCGTCCCGGCTTCGAGCTCCGGCAGCAGCACCCCGGCGAGCTGCTTGCCCAGCTCGACGCCCCACTGGTCGAAGGCGTTGATGTCCCAGAGCGCGCCGAGGCAGAAGACTTTGTGCTCGTAGAGGGCGACGAGTTGGCCGAGGGTGAAGGGGTCGAGATGCGGCAGCACCAGCGTCGCGCTCGGCCGGTCGCCGGGGAAGACCCGGTGCGGCAGCAGCCGGGCGATCTCGGCCGGCGCCGTCCCGGAAGCCGCCATCTCCTGCTCGACCTGGGCGGCGGTCTTGCCGCGCATCAGCGCCTCGGCCTGGGCGAGGCCGTTGGCCAGCAGCTTGCGGTGGCTGTCGGCATGGGGGTGGTCGGGGCGGGCGACGAGGATGATGTCGCAGGGCACCGGCGTGGTGCCCTGGTGGATGAGTTGCATGAAGCTGTGCTGGGCATTGGTGCCGGGCTCGCCGAAGACCACCGCCCCGGTCTGCCGCCCGACCGGCGCCCCCTCCAGCGTCACCCGCTTGCCGAGGCTCTCCATCTCGAGCTGCTGCAGATGCGCCGGCAGCCGCGCCAGCCGCTCATCATAGGGCAGCACCGCGCGGGTCGGGTAGCCGAGCCCGTCGACATGCCAGATCTCGGCCAGCGCCAGCAGCACCGGCAGGTTCTCCGCCAGCGGGGCAGCGAGGAAATGCTCGTCCATCGCCCGGGCGCCGGCAAGCAGGCGGGCGAAGCCCTCCCAGCCGAGGGCGAGGGCGACCGAGAGGCCGATCGCCGACCAGAGCGAGAAGCGGCCGCCCACCCAGTCGCGGAAGGGGAAGACCCGCTCGGGCGCGATGCCGAAGCCGGCGGTCGCCTTCAGATTGGTCGACAGCGCCGCGAAATGCTGCTTCGCCCCCTCCTCGCCCAGCGCGCCGCGAAGCCAGTCGCGCACCAGCGCGGCATTGGTCATGGTCTCCTGCGTCGTGAAGGTCTTGGAGGCGACCAGGACCAGGGTGCGGGCCGGGTCGAGCTGCGGCCGCATCGCCTCCCAGGCATGCGCATCGACATTGGCGAGGTAATGCGCCCGGAGCGGCGCCGCCGGGGTCCAGAGGGCGCGGGTCACCATGGCCGGGCCGAGATCGGAGCCGCCGATGCCGATATTGACCACATCGGTGAAGCGCTCGCCGGTCGCGCCCCGCAGCGTCCCGCCATGCACCGCGGCGCAGAAGTCGCGCATGCGGCCGAGCACCGCCTCGACCTCGGCCGCGGCATCCTCGCCCTCGGCGCGGAAGCCGGCGCTGCGCGGCGCCCGCAGCGCCATGTGCAGCACGGCGCGGCGCTCGGTGGTGTTGATCGCCTCGCCGCGCGCCATGGCGTCGCGCTTCCCGGCCAGCCCCGCCGCCTCGGCGAGCGCCAGCAGCACCGCCAGCACCTCGGCGCTGAGCGCGGTCTTGGAGAGGTCGAGGAGCAGCCCGTCGGCCCGGCGGGAGAAGCGGTCGAAGCGGCCCGGATCGGCGGCGAAGAGCGGCCGGATGGCATGCGGCGCGCTGCCATCGGGGCGCGGCTCCCGCGCCAGCCGCTCGATCGCCGCCCAGGCCGCCGTCACCCGATCCGTCGCCGTCATGTCGTGAACCCCCATGCTTCTGCTGGCATAGAGCAGATCGCGGCGGCGCATGCACGCCCCGGCATGCGATCCTTGGGGTCAGGCCCGCGAAGGCGCGCAGCGACGTCGTGGGGACATCTAAAGTCCGACCGGCTGCCCCGCCACCACCACGGCCAGGGCCTCGGGTTGCAGCACGCGCGCCGCCACCTGCTTCAGGCGCTCCACCGGGATGGCCCGCAGCCGCGCCGCCCGCCCAGCCAGCCAATCGAGCGGCCGGCCGTTCTGCCGCAGCACCAGCAGCGATTCCGCGACCCGCCGGCTATCGGTGAACTGCAGCGGCAGGGAGCCGGTGAGATAGGCGACGGCATCCTCCCGCTCGGCTTCGGTCGGGCCCTCGGCGGCCATGCGGGCCCATTCCTCGCGGGTGACGGAGAGCGTCTCGGCGACCCGGGCATTCTCGGTGGCGACCGAGCCGACGATCGTGCCGCGGCGGAACATCACGTCCAGCCCGGCGCCGATGCCATAGGCGAGGCCACGCTGCTCGCGCACAGAATGCATGAGGCGGGAGGCGAAGCCGCCGCCGGCCAGGATGCGCAGCACCACCTGCAGCGCCTCCCAGTCCGGATCCTCGGCCGCCAGCCCCGCCTGGCCGAAGACCACGGCGGATTGCGGCGAGGAGACCGGCAGCACCGCCTGGCCGAAAGCGTTGAAGGGCGGCAGCGGCGCCACCGCGGGCGGCGCCCCGGCCGGCAGCCCGTCGAAGAGGCGGGCGAGGACGCCCTTCAGCGCCTCGGGCGTGATCGCCCCGGCGGCGCAGACCAGCAGCCCGTCGCGGTGCAGCTGGCGGGAGAGCGCGGCGCGGATCGCCTCGGTCGGCACGGCGGCCAGGCTCTCGGCGGTGCCGCCGGAGGGCCGGCCGGCGGGATGGCCAGGAAAGGCGCGGGCCCAGAAGCCGCGCCCGGCCTGGCCGCGCGGCGTCTCCAGGCTGCGGCGGGCGGCGGCGGCAGCGCGGGCGCGGACCCGCTCGACCGCATCGGCATCCAGCCGCGGCTCGACCATGGCGAGCCGGCCGAGCCGCACCGCATCCGGCAGGGCATCGGCCAGGGCGCGGAAGCCGCCTTCGAAATTGTCCCGCTCGACCCCGAAATTCAGGCTGATCGCCTCGTCGCGCAGGGCATCACCGAATTCGACGGCACGCAGCGGGCCGGCGCCCTCGGTCAGCAGGGCGGCGGCCATGGCGGCCGTGCCCTCCTGCCCGTCCGGGTCGAGCGCGGCGCCGCCACGCCAGGACCAGGAGAGGGCCACCACCGGCACGGCATGGTCCTCGACCAGCCAAGCGGAGATTCCCTCCGCCTCGACCCGTTGGATGGGCAGCGAGAAGGCGGCCGGCGCGTCCGGCCGCGGCAGCGGGGCGTCCTGCAGCGGCGC
The DNA here is from genome assembly GCF_013112485.1 of Roseicella sp. DB1501. GTDB lineage: Bacteria > Pseudomonadota > Alphaproteobacteria > Acetobacterales > Acetobacteraceae > Paracraurococcus. Next base: position 16,024 of record NZ_JABFHG010000004.1, on the reverse strand, counting down.
GCCGCCACCCTCCGCGGCGCCTTCCGCGGCGAAGACCGGCCGCGGCCGGATAGCGCTCATATCCGGCGCTCCGGCGCCGCCACGCCCTCGGGCAGCAGCCAACCGGTCGTCGTCGGCGCCTGGCCGAGCACGGCGCGCGCCGCCTCGGTCACCTGCGGCAGGGTCACGGCGCGGAGGTGCCGCGGCCAGAACTCCACCACCTCGAGCGGCAGGCCGGAGGCCAGCGTCGAGCCCAGCATGCGCGGGGCGGCGCCGATGCCATCGAGCGCCAGCAGCGCGCCGGCGGTGAGCTGGCGCTGCGTGCGGGCGAGCTCGATCTCGGTCGGGCCGTCCTGCAGCAGCCGCGCCACCACCTCGTCGATCGCCGCCTCCACCTTCTCCGGCGTCACGCCCGACCGCGGCAGGGCGGAGATCAGGAAGGAGGTGGCGCCGACGGAATCGCTGTCATAGGACGCGCTGGCGCCGACGCAGAGCGCGGTCTCGACCAGCGCCTGATGCAGCCGGCTGCCCGGGCCGCCGCCGAGGAGATGCGCCAGCGCCTCGAGCGCCCAGGCCTGGTTGCGGTCGCCCCAGGTGAGGCTGGGCGCCATGGCGGCACGCAGGAAGCTCGCCTCCCGCACGCCGGGATCGTTGCGCACGAGGCGCGGCTCCGCCGCGGCAGCTGCCGGCGGAGCGCGGTCGCGCGGGGTGACGGCGCGGCTCGGCACGCCGCCATAGTATTCCTCGGCCAGGGCCCGCACCCGCTCGGGGCGTGCATCGCCGGTGACGACCAGCACCGCATTCCCGGGGGCGTAACGGCGATCGTAGAATTCGAGCAGGTCGCCGCGGCTGATGGCGCGGATCTCGTCCTCCCAGCCGATGATCGGCCGGCCCCGCCAGTGCTGCCGGCCCCAGAGGGCGGCCTCGAATTCCTCCCAGAAGCGGGCTCGCGGATTGCTGTCGGTGCGCTGGCGCCGTTCCTCCAGCACCACAGCGCGTTCCGGCTCCACCGTCTCGGGCGGCAGCAGCGGCCCGGCGAAGCGGTCCGCCTCCATGCGCATGACCAGCGGCAGGCGCGAGGCCTCGACGGTCTGGTGGTAGGCGGTGACGTCGCGTGAGGTGAAGGCGTTGTCCTGCCCGCCCTCCCGCGCGACGACCAGGGAGAGCTGGCCGGGCGGCACGTTGCGGCTGCCCTTGAACATCATGTGCTCAAGGAAATGCGCGGCGCCGCTGCGCCCGGCCGGGTCCTCGCCGGCGCCGGCCGCATAGAAGAGGTAGTGGCCGACCACCGGCACCCGCCGGCTCTCGGCATGCACCACCCGCAGCCCGTTCGGCAGGGTCCAGGTGGTTGCCCCGAAGAGTGGCCGGTCGCCAGCAAGCTTCGCTTGGTCTTCCGGCGCCGGTTGCACCGGCGGCGCGGCGTGCCCCGCTCCGGCGGGCAGGCTGAGAGCCACCGGCAGGGTGGCGGCCGAGGCGATGGCGCTGCGGCGGGTCACGGGCGACATACCCTAGCATGTGGGACGAAGCCCGCCCGGCGCAAATCCGCCATGCGGCCCACCCCGCCGGCGCTCAGAAGATGCTCTCGAAAAGCCGGGTGACCGGGTTGCCGCTGGTGGCGCGCTGGATGATGGGCGTCTCGCCCTCCGTCGCCTCGCGCCCAAGGGCGGCATTCTCCCGCAGCCGCTGGGATTCCCGCCGGGCATCGAGGGCGGTCCCCGGTGGCTCCGGCTCCTTCCAGAAGATCAGCCGGTCGGCCAGGCTGCGATCGGGCTGGTCGAGCTTGAGGCTTTCCTCGTCGACACGGCGCCGGATGTCCTGCCCGACCGGCCGGCCGGCCTGGGAGAGCAGCGCCTCCTCGCCCGAGCTCTGCCGCGCCGGGCCGGTGTTCGGGGCGAGGGCCGCGCCGGGCGCGAGGGTGGTTTCCGCCGCGAGGCGCGGCGAGAGCTCCTGCGGCCGCGAGGCGCCGGGGCGGGGCACCGGCAGGTCGCCGAGCGAGGGCGGCATGGACAGGGGCGCGCGGGTCGTCACCTGGAACTCGTCCGGCGCGTCGCGGGTGAAGCCGAAGGTGCGGGCCGTATTCGCGCCGCAGCCCGGCAGCAGGCCGAGCGCGACCAGCGCGGAAAGGGCGGGCAGGAAACGGAGACGCGGGCTCATGACGCGAGCTGTGTAGACCAGAACGCTGCGGGCAGGAACGGGCCATCGCGCGTTTTCGCCGGCGGGAGCGGCATGGGGGGCGGGACGGCGCGGATCGAAGGCGCCGGCATGGAAAAGGCGCGGCCCAGGGGGCCGCGCCTTGGCAGAGGTCTGCGCCGGGAAGAGGAAGGCGGGGGCGGAGCCTTGCGGCGCGCCCCCGACCCGCTCAGGCCCAGTCGTCGTGGGTGGCGATCGCCTTGTAGGTGTCGTAGGCGGCCTTGTGCTCGCCATTCGGCCCGACCAGGCCGAACCAGTTCTCCGAGTCGCCGCTGTTGCCGCCGCGATCCTGGTAGGAATAGTACATGATCGGCCCGACCCAGGACTCCTGGTGCGCCAGATCGACCGCCTCGCGCAGCGCCTGCGCCTGCTGATCCTGCGAAACCGAGTTGTAGCCCTTCGTCGGCGAGCCGAACTCGGTCACCCAGACCTGCGTGCCGCCATCCCCGTTCGCCACCATGGTGCCGCGGATGCCGTCTTCCATGATCTGCCAACCGTTCCAGGAGTTGGAGCTGCTCGGCATCTCCGGCCAAGTGTAGGCGTGGAAGCCGACCGCATCCATGGAGTTGGCGGCGCCCTGCGCGTACATGCCCTTGAGGAAGTCCACCGCGCCGATATGGCCGTTCGCCGTCTCCGGGGCCGGCGAGAGGCCGCCCGAGATGACCGTGTCGCCCGAGCTGACGCTCTTGATGGCCGAATAGGCGGCCTTCTGCAGGCTCATGTAGTCGCTGACGCTCATCTTCAGGTTCGGCTCGTTGCCGAGTTCCCAGTAATTCACCGAGTCACCGAAATGCTCGGCGGCGGCCTTGGCGAACTTCGCATAGCCGTCGGCGTCGATGCCGCCCCAGCGCGGGGAGAAGGACAGCTCCGCCACCACCTTCAGCCCGTGCTCCTTGGCGGCGGAGACCATCCGGTCGAGTTCGGACCAGTCGTAACCGCCGTTGCGGTTCGGCTGGACGGTGTCCCACCAGAAATTGGTGCGGATCCAGTTCGCCCCGAGGTTCTGGTAATCCGACATCTCGGCGTTCATTGCCGAGGCGCCCGGATTCACCAGCTCGCCGAGCGGGGTGGAAAAGCCCAGCTGACCAGAGATTTCGGCCATGAATTGATCCCCTCGTTACTTGAAATGCCTGCGTGACACCTGGCGGTTGGCAATCGGCCGCAGACCGTCACCCACGCGGCGAGATTCGCCACGCGCGCAGATCGCCAGGACCCGCCGGAGACCGGCGGGACGCAGTTCGGTTAGCCGGCGGCCCCGGTGTCGCCGAGCGACATCGGGCCTCGCACGGAGGACTGGACGAGGCAGCTCACCCGGACTGGCGAGCAGCTGGCCGGCGGCACCGGAAAACGGCTGACGCTGGCGCTTGCAGTCATGAAGGCACGACCATTCAATGTCAACGCATGAAATTGCTCAAGCACGATATTTATTGATACAGGCCTGATCTGCGCTCTGATGCGTCAGTGTTTATGTTTATGACATTTATTACTATTATCATGCCCGCATCAGTAGTGCGGTATCGAGAAATTTTCTAAACTGCAATCTTGCAATTCGACAAAGCACCGGCACCGCGCCAGCGAGGCCGGTGGCATACCATTACTAGTTCATTATAAAAATGAATGTAGTGGTTGGATGGGCACGGTCCTTTCTCGCCATCCACCGCACAGGCCTTGCTATTACTGTAGTTTTCGCCGAGGGAATAAATATCTTCAGTTGAAGATCATGCAGCCTCTACCCAGCGGCCATGGGTGCCTGCCCGGCAGCCGGCGCATGAGGCCCTGGGACCGCGGCGATGCCGCTTCAGAGCGCGCCAAATATGTCGATATTGGAACAAAAGGGGCCGCATCGGCCGCGCCATGCCCTTCGGGAAGCGGTCTCAGGTCTCCGGGCGTCCCGGCGTTCTACCCCCGCGGCCTGCTCGGCAGGCAGGGCCGCGCGAGGCCCGGGCAGGCAACGCCAGGCGGCGCCAGGGCACCCCGCGCCTTCCCACCCTCATGCCCTGCCGAGCGCCCCGATGCGCGACCGCATCAGGGCCGCCTGGACCGGCCGAGGAACTGGTTCGCCGGAATTAGCCGCCGCGGGCCTGCTGCACCGCCGCCTTCGCCGCATTGACCATCAGGCCGACCTCGTTGCTGATCGTCACCAGCTTGAAGCCCATCTTGATCATGCGGTTCGCATAGGCGGCGCTGCCGTTGTGCAGGCCGGCGGCGATGCCCCGCTTGCTCGTCTCAGTCAGCAGCTTCTCGTAGATCTTCAGGATGAAGGGGTCGTCGACGTCGAGCTTCGGCTCGAGCCCGTAGGAGAAGCTGAGGTCCGAGGGGCCGACATAGATGCCGTCGATCCCGGGGACGTCGAGGATCGCCTCGATGTTCTCAATCGCCTGCTTGGTCTCGATCATCGGGATGACGAGGATGTTCTCGTTGGCGGTCTTCTGGTAGCCGCCCGCCTCGCCATAGACGCCGGCCCGGATCGGGCCGTTGCTGCGCGTGCCCTGCGGCGGGTACTTGCTGTACTGCACGAGGTTGGCGGCCTCCTGCGGCGTGTTCACCATCGGGCAGATCACGCCATAAGCGCCGGCATCGAGCACCTTGCCGATGATGCCGGGCTCGTTCCAGGGCACGCGGACCATCGGGGTCACCGGGGCGCGCGCCATGCCCTGGAAGCAGGCGACGCAGGAGAGGTAGTCCTGCACGCCGTGCTGCATGTCGACCGTCACGCTGTCCCAGCCGGCCTGGGCGTACATCTCCGCGCTGAAGGCGTTGGGAATGGCGAGCCAGCCGTTCACCACGGCCTTGCCGGCCTTCCACGCTTCCTTCACCTGGTTCGCCATCGCGTTCGTCTCCTCTCTGCCGCGCCGCCACCCTGCCACTGGTCCGGCATCGGGCCGGGGCCGTTCGGCGCGATGCCGGACCAGCCCATGCCGGGCCGCCGCTCCACTACCCGGGCGCCGGTCGGCGCGGGCCGGCGGAGGCTAGACCAGATCGTCCGGGGCCGAAACCTGGGGTGGTGCCCTGCCCGCACGGCCCGGGGCATGTTGCTGGCCAGCCGGGACCGCGGCATGTCCCGCATCATGGCGCTCAGGGCCGGGTCACGCCTCCGCAACGCAGCGTCGTGGCGCGCCGCGCCCGGCCCCGGCGTCGGGCGGCGGCTCCGTGCGAGCGCGGACCCGATCCGCCGCGTCCCGGCGCGGCGCGCAGGCTGGAAGGGCTTTACGCCTTCGCGCTGGCCGCGAGATGGCGCGCCATCAAACTCATCCATTCATCGGTGATGACGCCTTCCTTGACGGCGACGAACATCGGCGCGACCTCGATCCTCTCCCAGGCCCCGTTCTTCACATAGGGCTCCTCCCGCACCCAGGCATCCAGCGCGGCCCGGTCGGGGAAGCTGGCGATGACGATCGAGCAGGTCATGCGGCCGTCCTCCGCCAGCATGCTGCCGGCAAAATGGATCTTCCCCTCGCCGACGGCCAGCTTCATGCGCTCGAAATGCGGCGTGCGCGCTGCCTGCCGGCGCGCCGCCGCCTGCCCGTCGAGCTTGTCGTATGCAACGATGGCGTAGGTGTTCATGGCGAAGTCCCTCTCGATCGGTAAGCGGTTTTCCCTGGGCCACTGCATCCGCGGCCGACATCCCGGGGCGCGCCGGGAGGCGGCCGCGCCCCCGAACACTTTTTCACATTTGGGTCTCGACCAGCATCGCGGAATGCGCCTTGATGAGGGGCAGCACCTCCGAGGCCGGCCGCGCGGCGCTGAACAGGAAGCCCTGGGCTTCCTTGCAGCCCGCCGCGGCCAGCCATTCCAGCTGCCGCGTCGTCTCGACACCTTCGGCCGTGGTCTTGATGCCGAGCTTCCGGCAGAGCTCCAGGATCGCATGGACGATCGCGGTGCTGCCTGGCTCGCTGCCCAGCTCCCGGATGAAGGACTTGTCGATCTTCACTTTCCTAAACGGGAATTTGCGGAGATAGCTCAGCGAGGAATACCCGGTCCCGAAATCGTCCATGGAAATCGTGACGCCGTATTCCTGCAGGTCATGCAGGGTATTGAGGATCTCGTCGCTCTCCTGCAGGAGCAAGGTCTCGGTGATCTCCAGCTCCAGCCGTTCCGGGGCGAGCCCGGAGCGATCCAGGGCGGCGAGCACCAGGTTCTTGATGCCGCGATTGGCGAACTGCGCCGGCGAGAGGTTGACCGCTACCTTGATGTCCGCCGGCCATCGCGCGGCTTCCATGCAGGCGCGCGCCAGGACGACCTCGCCGATCTGGCCGATCATGCCCAGCTCTTCCACCGCGGCGATGAAGCTGTCCGGGCCGACCACGCCGCGTGCCGGATGGCTCCAGCGGAGCAGCGCCTCGAAGCTGCAGATTCGCCTGGTCTCCATGTCGATCAGCGGCTGGTAGAAGACCTCGAACTCGTCCTTCACGATGGCCCGCCGGAGATCATGCTCCAGCGCGTGCCGGGCCTGCATGCGAATGTTCATGTCAGGCTCGAAGAGACGATAGGTTCCCCGGCCTTCGGTCTTCGCCCGATACAGGGCGAGATCGGCGCTGCGAAGAAGCTGGTCGGGATCGGTGCCGTCCCGCGGCGAGATGGCGATGCCGACGCTGGTGCCGACCACCAGGCGATGGCCCTCGATCTCATAGGGCCTGCTGACTTCGGCGATGATCCGCTGGGCAAGGACCGTCGCATCGCCCGGCTGGTCGAGCGATGTCTGGACGATGGCGAACTCGTCCCCGCCGACGCGGGCCACCATGTCGTTCTTGCGCGTGCAATCGAGGATGCGCCTCGTCACCGCCCTTAGCAGCTCGTCGCCCACGGGGTGGCCCAGCGTGTCGTTCACCTGTTTGAAACGGTCGAGGTCGAGGCAGAAAATCGCGCTCGCATCGCCTCGCTTCGCGCTGGCCACGGCCTCGTCCAGGCGCTCGCGCAGCATGATCCGGTTCGGCAGATCGGTGAGCGCGTCGTGCCGCGCCATATGCGCCAGCCGCAACTCCGCGACATGCTTGGCTGTGACGTCCTGCGTCACGCCGCTCATGCGCACCGCCTGACCCATGGCGTCCCGCTCGGCGCGGCCCTGCATCCTGAGCCAGCGGACGCTGCCATCGCTCTGGACGATGCGGAACTCGATGTCGTAACCGGCACCGCCATTGCCGCTCAGCGCCCTCTCGACGGCCGTGACGTAGCTGGGCACGTCTTCCGGATGCATCGCCTCCATGGCGGCCCGAGCCGTGGGAAGCGAGCCGGGCGCCTTCTGGTACAAAGCCTCGTAGCCGGGCGAGAGGTGCAGGGCATCCGTCGCCAGATCCCAATCCCAGGTCCCCATGCCAACGGCCGCGATGGCGCGCGCAAAGCGCGCCTCGCTCTCGCCAAGGGCTGCCTGCGCCGAGCGCTGCTCATGGATATCGTGGATCGTGCCGACCCATTCCGAAATTTCGTTGCGGTTCGGCTCGTAGACGGGCACGCCGCGCACCCGGACCCACCGCCAGCTTCCGTAGGTCAGCAGCCGGATCTCCACGTCAATCGCGTTGTCCGCCGCGGCGGCCACCCAGTTCGGCGCGACGAGGGCGCGGTCCTGCGGATGGACGACCATCAGCCACCGATCGTCCTGCAGCGTCTCGAGTGGCAGCGTGGTCAGGGCTTCCCAGCCAGGCGCCTCAATGACGCTGCCTTCGACGGTCGCATGCCAGGTGACGATCGCGCCGGCCTTCGCGAGCGCGCTGAACCGCCTCTCGCTGATCGCCAGCTCGCGCATCGCCTGCTTCATCGGCGTGATATCGGTGCGGATGCCCACCGTGCCGCCATCGGGCATCGAACGTTCAGTGATGAGCAGCCAACGATCATTCGGCAGCAGGCGCTCCATGGAGGGGTGATCGCCGCGGTGCCATTCGACCATCTCCCGCGTGAAGGCCTCCAGGTCATCGCCCGCCTGCGGATACTGCCCGCGCTTGGCGCCCTCCCTGATGATGTGCTCGAACGTCGCGCCCGGCTCGATGATCGGCGCGCTGACGGAATAGAGATCCAGGAAGCGGCTGTTGCAGACGACGAGTCGATCCTGCGCGTCGAACATGACGAACCCGTCGGACATGGATTCGATGGCGCTTTCCAGCGTCGCGCGCCCACGCTGGCGTTCCTTCTCGGTCCGTTCCCGCTGCTGGATGAGGAGGACGATCACCGCTGCCAGCGCGACCACGACCACGGACGAGCCCAATGCGACAGCGATCAACTGATCCCGATCCCGCCCCCAATCGGCAAACCCCGTATCCGGGTCGAGCGTGACCGCGATGGAGATGCCGCGATACAGGGTCGGGCGGGAGGCGATGACGGGCGCCGACGATCCGATGCGGAACGCACCGCTCCTGCCCGCGCCCTCAGCCGGGAAGACGCCGGATGCGACAGCGGGTCGGTTCATCCCCTCCTCGTCATGCGGCAGGCTCACCAGGAGCTGGCTGCCGGCGCGCGTCACGGCCACCCGCAACCCGGTCACCTCGGCGGCAGGGGTCAACAGGGTGACGACGAGCGGGATGGGCACCTCCGCCACCGCGAACAGGGTGCCTATGCTCCGTATCCGGACGGGCCGAACGAAGAGGAGCGCCCATTCGCCGGTGGCTGGATTCAGCACCGGGCCGATGATCTCCAACGCCGCGCGCTTCGAGGTCAGGGCGAGAGCGGCCGGCGCGATCGGCATCGGCCTGTCCTTCGAGGCGGGCTGCGCGCTGGCCCAGGCGACGCCATTCGGCTCGATCAGCAGCAGGTCCCGGAAGTTCAGGTTCTGGAAGGAGATGCTGCGGAGGATCTTCGAGACCTCATCGGGCTCGAGTTCCCGGCCCTGCGACAGCTGCGTCAGCAGGTCCGGGAGGCTGGCGAGGGTGCCGTCGATCTGCAGGAAAAGCCGGTTGACGGTGCTCTCGACAACGGAGGCGGACCGCTGCACCAAGCCCTCGGCCGCATCGCGAGCGGTCCGGTGCATACGGTCGAGCAGCAGGCCGGTCCCGACGCCGATGGCGAGAAGCAGCGATGCGGCAATCAGCGCCGCGGCGCGGCGTGGGGTGCGGAGGAGCATGCGGCGGCTATCGCGCGCTCGCCGTGACGCCGAGATGCGGCGCGACGAGGCGGTTCCATTCCTGGGCGCATTCCTTGCCGCAGCGCTGGACCCAGTTCGGCACGACGACCTTGTTGAGCAACCCGATCCGCCGCGCGTCGTCCTTCCAGCTGTCTTCGACGAGGGTCATGTGCCCGAGGCGGCCGGTCCGGCAGGTCGGCCGGCCGAGGTTGCAATCCAGGCCCTCCTGCCGCTCGCGGTCCGCCGCATCCCAGATCTCGTCCTGCAGCCTGACGAGCCCTTCGCGGAGCTGCCCCTGTTGGGCGGCGGGGAGGGCGTTCCAGACGGTCTGGTTCGCCACGAAGATGCTGACGCCCCAACTGACGCCGAGGTTGGAGATATGGGTCGACACCTCGTGCAGCCCGATCGAGTTGCCGGACCGGGCGCCGGTGATCGCGCAATCGACCACGCCGGACCGCATGGCGGGGACGATTTCGGCAAAGGGGATGACGACGGGAATGCCGCCAAGCGCGGCGACGAGTTCGGACTGCCCGACGGAGGAAGTGCGGATCCGGCGCTTCGCGAGGTCGAAAAGCCCGCTGAAGGCCTGCCGGCAGAAGACCACCTGCGGGGGATAGGTATAGATGGCCAGGAGGGTCAGCCCGTACCGTTCCTGCAGCAACGTCTCGAGCCTCGGCCGCCACAGGCTGACGACGCGCCGGAGGGCATCCATGTCCGGGCTCAGCAAGGGTAGGTCGATTGCATTCAGCTCCGGCTCGTCCGCGGCAGCCAGGCCGAGCAGGACATTCCCGAAGGACACGACGCCGAGGCGGAGAAGCTGGAGCATTTCCTGGCCGCGGATGCCGCTTCGGTCGAAGGGCACGATCTGCGCGTGGACCAGCCCGCCGGTCAGTTCCGGAACCCGGACGGACCAGAACGGCGCCTCATGCTGATCGTACTGCATCACGCCGGCTAGGCCGCCCACGACGTCGATTTCAGCGGGCGCCTCGGCTTCGCCGGGACGGATTCCGGCGCAGGCCAGGATCAGCACGACGCAGACGATGAGGCGCGACAGCCTCAACGGAGCGGGAAAGGTTGCGCGCCATCTGGTTCGGGAAGCAACGAGCATCGGATCGGCCTTGGGCACACCCCTCGCCAGGATCCATATACAACCTTTGATATCTAATTCATCATTGAAAATTCCACATTATGGTAGTATGAGATCGTAATGAGTGGTGAAGGTTGTGCTCGCCGCACAGCTCGCGCCACTCTTAGGATGTTGACTTCGACTCCATGAGGCACACCTTGAACGCGCTCACCAAAGAACAAATCCAGGTTGAAAACCAGGATACGCCGCTTGTTCGAGCGCTCTTTCCAAGTGATGCACGGTGCCTTGCGGTGCTCTGGCAGGAAATGCAGATGCATTACGGCAAACCTGTCACTGAACAGGTTGCCTTGGAAGCCGCCAGGCTTGCATGCGAGAACGTGCAGCTCGGAGATTTCGGCCCTCGGATCCTTGTCGCCGCGTCAGAGGACGGCAGGATCCTGGGGTCGATCGTGTTGAATGTCAGCTTTCCGGCCAACGAACTTACCCGGGCGCTCTATATCAGGGATCTCTACGTTTCCTCGGGGGCTCGCCGGCTGGGTATTGCGAAAGCGCTGCTTCGGGCTGCATCGGCGCTTGCCCTAGATCAGGGCTTTTCAGCGCTCGATTGGACGACGGATGCTGGCAACGTCAATGCTCGTCGTCTCTACAGCAGCCAGGGCGCCAAGCTTCTGGAGCGGGTGTATTACCGCCTCGATGAGGATGGCCTGAAGGATATTGTTATTTCTTAATATTTCGAAATCAAATGGATCCTGATGCGCTTTGCGCTGTCCCATTATTCGACGGTGTATGGCAGCCGATCCAGTGTGCTTACGCGTATCTCATGCTAAGATCTCGTGAAAATTGAGTTGGCCTGTCGAGCATGCCGCCTTCAGCATCATCATCTGCCGAGCTATCCGAGTGGCGTGCAAGGCGGATACTAAGCTCGACCACATTTCTGCTGCTCGTGGCCATTTTGCTCTTTGGAGCGTCTTGGCCGGTTGTCAAGCTTGCGATGGTCACGACATCGGCGAGCCCGCTCTGGCTTGCGGCCGTCCGGTCCTGCCTGGCCTGCGTGACGCTCATCATCTTTCGTGGCGGCCGCCTTGTCCGCCCGTCCCGTCAGGACATGCCGGCGCTCCTCGCCGTCGGCGTGCTACAGCTGACGATCTTCTTCCTCCTCTGCCATCTTTCGCTCAGGTTCGTGCCCGCCGGTCAGACGGCGATCTTGTCGAATGCCGCACTGATCTGGGTGGTACCGCTCGCTGCCTTGCTGCGACAGAAGGAGCCATTGCTGCGCTGGTGCGCCGCTGCCGTGACCCTCGCCGGCGTCGTTGTCATCGTCCAGCCTTGGACCATCGAGTGGGATGACTTCAACAAAATATCGTCTTACGCAGCGCTGCTGATAGCGGCATTCGCCTGGGCTTGCACCATCGTTATAACACGCCTGAGATCACCACGACTGAATTTCGTCGATCTGCTGCCTTGGTCGTTTGCCATTTCAGCCGCAATTCTTGTTTTCATAGCATTCGTCTTCGACACATCGGTCAGGGTTCCCTTGCAGGCCTGGCCCGCCGCCATATTCAACGGGATGGTGGTTGCGCCCCTGGGCACGCTCTGCCTGCTTGAGATTTCCCGGCGGCTTTCCTCCATGGTTTCGGCGATTTCGTTCATGGCTATACCGCTCACCGGCGTCGTTCTGGGAAAGCTGATGCTCGGCGAAGTCATAAATGCGGAACTTATGATTGGCGGATTGCTGATTGCGTCTGGAATCGTGGTTGCATCCCGGAGTTAGGATAGGCGCCGCATCGCAACGCATTTTCCGGTTCGTTCAGCAGGCCAGGACCGGCGGCGGGGCGCTGACCGTTGCCAGCAGCTGGCGGGCGGCCACGCATCGGCATAGGCACCGCAGGCGGCCGCCGAAGGGTCCTTTCGGGCTCGCCGAGCACGCAGCGTCGCGGGTGTGACCGCAGACAGGCATGGCGCTGCGCTGTGCCATAGTCAGGAGAGACAGCTTGTGACGAAACCGACTGGAGTGGGCGAAGGGATTCGAACCCTCGACCCCAACCTTGGCAAGGTTGTAAAACTCAAGCGTTCTCAGTGACTTAACTAGGCAAAGCTGCGCAAAACTAGTCACGCGAACTCAAGGAGTTCGCAAAAAGTGCGTGCGAGTTGCGTGCTATCCGGTCGCGGTGAGGGCCAGCTTCGGCTGACGCTCGCCTCGCGTCACACCGCTAGCTGAAAAAAGGAAGGCCGCGCGCCCTGGCGGGGGCAGCGCGGCCGAAAAAAGCGTGCGTAGTGGACGCGAGATAGGGCGTTTTGCAAGCCAGCGCAAGGCGGTTTGCAGCCCTCCGACTGACGCTCAAGCGAGCGTCAGCCACCACCCCGTAGTCCTGCGGCCCTATCAGGCCGCAGTCATCGCAGATACCCGCGCGGCGTACCTCACCGGCGCTCGGGCCCCCTTGCTGGTGCTCCCCTGTGGCGCCGGGAAGACGGTCATCTTCTCTGCCATCGCCCACGCCGCAGCCGCTCGAGGCCGGCGGATCCTGGTGCTCGCCCATCGCCGGGAGCTGATCCGGCAGGCCAGTGCCAAGCTGTCCGCGGCGGGTGTTCGGCATGGGGTCATCGCGCCTGGCCACCCCAGCACCGAGGACCTCGTCCAGGTTGCGTCGGTCCAGACGCTTGCGGCTCGGCTTGGCGATCCACGCTACCCAGCGCCAGACCTGATCATCATCGACGAGGCCCACCACGCCGTTGCCGGCCAGTGGGCCCGCATCATCAGGGCCTATCCACAGGCCAACCTGCTGGGCGTGACCGCGACGCCTGAGCGTCTGGACGGCAAAGGTCTTGGTGTCGGCAGTGGCGGGCCATTTGACGCCATCGTTCTCGGGCCATCCACAGCCGAGTTGGTGGAAGGCGGATACCTCGTTCCCACGCGGACGTTCGCCCCTTCGGATAGCCCGGATCTGTCCCGCATCGGCACACGGGCCGGCGACTTTGACGTAACCGGCCTTGCCGCGGTCATGGGCGACCGAACTCTCGTTGGAGACGCGGTCGCGCATTACGGTCGGCTCGCCCCGGGCCTGGCCGCTGTCGTCTTCTGTGTGTCGGTCCAACACGCTTCGGACGTCGCCGAGACCTTTCGTGGAGCGGGCTGGCGGGCCGTTGCTATCAGCGGCGATACACCGGCCGTCGAGCGAGATGCCGCTCTGGGAGGTCTGGCATCCGGTGCCGTACAGGTCCTCTGCACCTGCGACCTGATCAGCGAGGGGCTGGACGTCCCGGCGATCGGCGCCGCCATCCTGCTGCGTCCCACCAAATCGCTGAGCCTCCACGTCCAGCAGGTCGGGCGCGGCATGCGCCCTGCAGCGGGCAAGCGGCACCTCATCGTCCTCGACCATGCTGGCAATTCGCGCCGCCATGGATTGCCAGACGATCCGCATGAGTGGCGTCTCGAAGGCAGGCCGAAGCGAGCTGGCGCTGCTCCGATCCGGACCTGTCCGGAGTGCGGTCATCTCCATGGCCTCGCTGCCGCCGTATGTCCGGCATGTGGGCACGCCTACGAAATCCAGCGCCCTACGCTCCGCACGGTCTCCGGCGAACTCCGTGAGATCGGCATGCGCACCCGGAGGCTTGAGCGTCTCCGCACGCTACCTCTGCGCCGGTTGCTCAATGAGGCCCAGACCGAGGCCGATCTCCGTGAGATAGCAGTTGCTCGCGGCTATCGGCGCGGCTGGGTTCGCCACGTTCTGCGCGAGTGGCGTGCATGAGCGCCCGCTTCGACAGGGAGGCGGGCGAAAGGCTGGATGCCTTGAAGGCGATCCTGACGGATCGCTTTGGGGAGCTGGCAGAGGCGCTTCTGGGCGAACCGAACCCCGACACTCGCCGGAAGCGCGAATGGCGCTGGGGCAGCAAGGGCAGCCGCGCAGCCATCGTCAGTGGGCCGAGGAAAGGCGCCTACTATTCGCACGAAGCGAACAAGGGCGGCGGACCCCTCGACCTCATTATGGACGCGATGGGCTGCGGTCTGCCGGCGGCCATCGCGTTCGCAGAGAACTGGCTCGGCATTGTCGGCGATCGGGAACGGGCCAGGGAACAGGCTGAACGAGCCCGCCAGAACCGAGCTCGTCGGCAGACAGAGCGCGCCGCTACCGAAGCCGCCGAGCGTACCGCCAGGGTTCAGGCTGCGCAGCGCATTGCAACAGCGGCCGAGCCGATCACCGAGGGTGATCCCGCCTGGCTATACCTGACTCGCCGGCGCCGCATTCCTGGGCCAGCGGTGCTGCGCGCTACCCAATCCCGAGCAGCGCTGTACCACCGGGCACGAGGCGCTGTGGTTTTCGTCGCCACCAATGCGGCCGGCGAGGTCCGCGGGGTGCAGCTTGTCCACGTCACCGAGGCTGGTGACAAGCGCGAGGACAGTGCCACGGGGCTGGTGAAGGTCAGCCGCGGCGACTTTGACGGGGCCGTGGTCCGGCTTCCCGGCGAAGGGGCGCCGCTGCTGCTGGCCGAGGGGCCGGAAACCGGCCTGTCCGTCTGGGCCGCCACCGGCCACGAAACCTGGATCGCACTCGGCAGCATCAGCAAGGCCGCGCCGCCGTCTGATCGGCTGCTGTGTATCTGCGGCGACGATGACCCGAGGGATGCCCCGGCCGCCAAGGCGCTGCGCCGCGCCGTTGGCAAATGGCGGACCGAGGGGCGGAACGTGGTCGTTTCCTACCCCTGGGCGACGCGGCGCTACGACCGGAGCGACTTCAACGATGCGCTGGGAGCCGAGGGCCTGGGAGCGGTCCGCGCTCGGATCGTGGCGACCATTGCCCCGGCCAAGCCCGAGGCCGCCGATAGCGTCCCGATCGCAGAGGCCCGCGCCAAGCTGGGCCGCGCCGTGGCGGACTTCTTCCGCGAGGCCCGCGCCTATCGTCCGAGCGACGAAGCGGAAGACGCGCCCCCGCCCATCGTCCATGCGATCGGGGTTGGGGTCGGGGTTGGCAAGAGTGCCTGCGCCCGCTTCCGCGCCGCCGAGCTGCTGGCCGAGCTTCGGGAAAGGGGCGACACCCGCACTGGCATTCTGGCCGTGCCAACGCTCAAGCTGGGCGACGAACAGGCGGCGGAGTTTGAAAGGCTCCCGGCTGCCCACGCGGCGGGGCTGCGCGCTGCCGTGTGGCGTGGCCGGACGGCCATTGACCCGGACGCGGAACCTGGGGAGGACGGCCAGCCGCAGCGCATGTGCCGCGACCTCGATGCGGTCAACTTGGCGCGGTCGGTTGGCGCTGATCCCGACACGCAGGTTTGCCGCAACAGCCGCACGGGCGCCAAATGCCCGCTATTCGATGCTTGTGCCTATCAGGCTCAGAAACAGAAAACGGCCGATCTCTGGTTTATCGGTAAGCGTCAGCCATCAGTGGCCTTGAGATGCCCGGGCTTGCCTGCCGAGATAGCGGGCATGACGGACGAAGCTGACGTGGCGGAACCGCTCGGAGCGGGTTCTTATGACGGTCGGAAGGGCACGATGCGAGCGCGCCCGGATCGGGGCGTTCGGGTTGAGGTGCGGCCGGTGCGGCGGCGCGAGTGGCCGGACGAGGACAAGTTGCGGATCGTGCGCGAGAGCCTGCAGCCTGGTGCGGTGGTTCAGACGGTAGCCGACCGGAACGGGGCGAGCACGGGACAGATCTACACCTGGCGCAAGGAGATGCTGGCGGCGGCGGTGTCGGGGTTCGTGCCGGTGGCGGTGGTGCCGGAGGTGC
>NZ_JABFHG010000039.1 GCF_013112485.1 Roseicella sp. DB1501 | reverse complement strand
GCCGAGCGCACCATCGACGCCCTCTGGGACGCCCTCGCGTCACTCCTCAGCGCCTTCACGCCAACCGAATGCGCCAACTACTTCGCCGCCGCAGGCTATGAACCGAATTAAGGCAGACGCGCTCTAGTTATTGGTCAGCCGCAGTGTCGCATTCTTGTCGGTAATATCGTTGCTCTTGAAAATCTGGACGAAGTCTCGTCCCTGCGATGCAGAATAGTGAATCTCGAACTCTGCATCATCCACGCACTTGATGTTCAGCGTTTGCCTGACGCTCCGCGAAGCGCCGGGGGCCAGGTTGATGACGCTGCCGCCAAGGGTCATGTTGTTCCACCCCTCCAAGCCACCGGGGTTTTTGACTCTATGCCCCTCGCTTGGAATGGTGATCGTGAGGCCGGTGTCGTTGACAAGGTTGATTGCCATGTCTTTGCATTGTCCGAATGCCACTGGACGTCTCCTTTGATGATTGACCGCGCTTTTGGTGGTGCGCGGCAGCTCACCAATTAAATTTTTGTTCATGGCACTGAATGTGCTTATGCACACATCAAAGATCGTGTTCTACGCCGGCGCCATCGAATGGCGCAGTACGCCAGGCCATCGTGTTGTCATGGACCCAGCGTGACCTCAGGCGAGGACGGTGCGCTCACTCTGCGCTAGGCTGCTGTCAGCCGCTCGCAGGAGGCGTAGGTGGAAGAATTCATTTACGAAGGGCGGACAATTCAAACCCACGCCCGCCGGGTTGGAAAGAGCGAGCGCTGGGATTGGTCTTACACGATCGACGGCGACGAGTTCGTGCAGGATAGGGCGGTACGGCTGCCCTCATCCGAGGCGGCACTACAGGAAGCGCGCTCTGACGCTGAGGCGCGCATACGCAGGACGCAGCGGAAGTAGCCGGCCGCTTGATTGGGCTATGTGGCCGCGCTCAGGACGCTTGAATGCCGAAGCGCTCGGCAACCACTCCCGGCGGCGCTGGTTGGAGTGCCAGTTAGCCTTGAAAGGTTTCCACATGAGCAAGCTGCCTCCCGCCGCGATGGCCAGTCTTCTCGCTGCCTTGCTGCTAGCCGCTGGTTGTACTGGAAAGCCGCCTGGTCCGACCTCCGAGACGACGCCGGCCGGGAATAGCGCTGGCCAGACGTCGGCGCGGCCGGCTACTGCGAGGTAGAGGTGCCACCAGTTGTGGCAATATGAAGTTGTAACCGAAGTAAATTCGCACTGCTCGATTTGTTAAGCGGAACATCCTCCCTCCAGAGGCTGATGCAACGTGATAATGTTGTTCCGCAAGATCACCCGGCGCTGCGGAACAACTCGAAGCCCGCTGGTACAACAGCTGGCGTCCGGCCGTCCATTACGTCCCGCGTTACTTCGATGCTCTGCAGCACGGTTTCAGGCTGATATGGCTTGTGGATGTAGCCCAGGGCGACATCCCGCGCTTGCCGCACTTCCATGATCTGCCCACTGGCAAATATGATGGGCAGGCTCCAACGGCCAGTGAGTTCATGTGCCAAGTCAACGCCATTGCTGCCGCCGCTGAGATTGACGTCGAGGATTACCAAGTCCGGTAGCCGGGCCTCACAATATTCCACAGCTTCAGCTGCCGTGGCCGCAAGGCCGATCACCTCATGTCCCCCATCCTCCAGGCTGTCAGACAGCATTATGGCAATGAGCGCCTCGTCCTCAACGATCAGGATGCGCATTGATCCAACCCGGTTCGCTAGAAAAGTGCTCCCCTAGGGACAACGCTAGAGTGAGGCGCCGGTGCGTTCGAAAACGTACATAAGCCGCTGCTCGCGGCGGTGTGTGGCATAACCGCTTCGGCAAGGTCGGCGTGAGAAAACAGGCGTCGCCCTGTTGAACGGGAACAACTGGAACTCCAGTTGTGACAAATCGCCAGGACGATCCCCGGCCTATTGGCGACTGGGAGAGACCAGCGCTCCCGCCGCAACCTGCGCAGGGGGAGCCGCATGGCCGAATCTTCCCAGCTGCAGTCTACTGTTCGCAATGGACTTCTCGCGGCCTTGTCGCCCGATGATTGGGCTCACCTTGAGCCACACCTGGAGGTCGTCGAGCTTCCCTTCGATCAGACCATCTTCACCATGGACGGTCCGGTTGATGCGGTGTTCTTCGTCGAGACCGGCATGGTCTCCCTACTCGTCACCCTCGAGAGTGGGGAGCAGGTGGAGGCCGGGCTCGCCGGTTCAGAGGGCCTGGTCGGCCTGCCTCTCGTCTATGGCAACAGCCATTCCCATACCGATGCCAGGGTGCAAATGGAGGGTACAGCCCTGCGGATCACCGCCGCAGCGTTCCGAACGGCGATGGAGCGGAGCGCCACGCTCCGCGCACTGCTGCTTCGCTATGCCTTGGCCTTCCATGCCCAAGTGGTAAGCGGGGAATTCAGGCCCATCTCGACTGCGGTTGACGCTCAGCCTTTTTCGGTGGTGACCCAGCACCACGGCATGAGTTCGTCGATACGGCTGTTGGGCCAGCCGTTGACGAGGCGGGTCAGCAGGTCGGCGAGGTAGCGCTGC
>NZ_JABFHG010000038.1 GCF_013112485.1 Roseicella sp. DB1501 | reverse complement strand
CTGACCCGCCTCGTCAACGGCTGGCCCAACAGCCGTATCGACGAACTCATGCCGTGGTGCTGGGTCACCACCGAAAAAGGCTGAGCGTCAACCGCAGTCGAGATGAGCCTGAAGTCCCCGCTTACCAAGGACCGGCGGAAGCTGGAGAATCAAACTGGCAAGCGCCAGTCCGTGGTGGTCGCCCGCGAGCGTGGCGGCAAGACCTTGCCGTTCGTCGTGGCGAAGGAAGCCGATGCGCTGCCGATCATCCGCGCAGTCGTGGAGCCGGGAACGACCGTCCATGCCGATGAGGCAGCCGGCTGGGATGGGCTGCACGCCTTTTTCGATACGAAGCGGATCAACCATACCGTCGCGTTCAGCCTCGACGGCGCCTGCACGAACCAAGCGGAAAGCTATTTCTCCCGCCTGCGCCGGGCCGAGTGGGGCCAGCACCACCACATCAGCGGCAAGTACCTCGGCGCCTATGCCCGCGAGATGGCGTGGCGGGAGGATACCCGCCGGCGGTCAAATGGGACGCTGCACAACCTCGTAGCGGCGGTGGCACTTAAGCACCCAGTGTCCCGCATGTGGGCCTGCTATTGGCGGGGCAGGCAGGCGCTGCGCACCTGACCGATCCGCTACCGCTCAACGTGCCTCAGCAACCCTGGACCGACCTCCAATCCGTGTCTTTCGAAGGCTAACATGATCTCCTTCGCAGTGCGCCAGTTCGGCTCGCGCCTACCCTTCTCAAAGTCCGACACGGTTTTTCGGGCGACCCCGGCGGCCCGCCCCAGCGACGCTTGCGACCAACCGAGCCAAGCGCGAGCCGCCGCACACTGCCTCGGGGTGAGAAGGTACGATCGGGCATCAGACCGAGGAGCTTGCGCAACCTTACTCATTATGAGTAAACCGTCCCTGTCGGCGCCGCGAATCGCCGCCTGACTTTGTTAAAGGTGCGCAGAATGCGTCAGATCGCCCAGGACGGCCAGACGGTGGTGTTCGGCTCATCCAAGAACATGGAGGCCGTCCCGGATGGGACCGTCACGCTCTCGATCACCAGTCCGCCGTATTGGAACCTCAAGGCGTATGGAGATACGCCGGGCGCCATCGGGCACAGCGAGTACGAACGCTATTTGGCCGATCTTGACGATGTGTGGGCGCAGTGCTTTCGCAAAGCTAAAGACAATGGCGTTCTGATCGTCAACATTAACATGCGGCGGCACCAAAAAAGACTCTACCCTATCCCCTTCGATATTGCCTCACGGATGAAAGGCTGGGTCTTGTGGGATGTGAACACTTGGTATGTTCCTAACGCGTTGCCCCAGCCAAACGCGTACATGGAGCGCATCCTGGACAACAAAGTTGAATACATGCTTGTCTTCACCAAGAACGGCAGCAGCGACTACTACTTCTCGAAACCCCGCGTACCGCAAAAATACGCCGTTGCTGACCCGAGGGCCGAGAAGAAGAACAAGGCCGGACGCTGTCTCGGCAATGTCATCCGGGTGCCCGCGTACAGGCCGCCCAATGTGCGAGAGATGAACTATCACATCGCCGCCTTCCCGGAAGAACTGGTAGCATTCTATCTCCAGTGCTACAGTCGCGAAGGCGACATGGTGCTGGACCCTTTTCTGGGTTCCGGCACCACATTGAAGGTCGCGCGGGTGATGGGGCGCAGCGGCGTCGGCTTTGAGATCGAAGATAAGTTCGAGCCAGTCATCCGAGCCAAGATCAGCGAGGCGTGGGAGGTGCCCGATTGGAGATCGATTGATCTGCTCCATTCGACATCTATGCAGACGGGCATGCTCGCGCCACGAAAGGTCCACTTCGCCAGACAGGCTCTTGCCCAAGGCGCGCTCTCAACTGGGCTTTTTAACCACCAAGAGGACGGATGAGCGCATCACCAGCTTCGATAAGTGAAGGGCGGTCAGCTTTCGGCACCGCATTAAGGCCCGACACAATGTCTGAAAATCCTTCTTCATCCAAGAAAGATGCGAAATCCGGCAAGTATTGGTCTGGAAGGTAGACTTGAACGGGCAGCTTTAACTTGGAGCCGCACACAACAACAGCTTTCCATATTGTGCGGTATTGGCAGAAATGGTCAGAAATCCTTAAAACCCCGCTCAAACCTGCTGTATTGCTTCGAAATCCGACACCATCGATGAAAGCCAGCAGGACGGGTTTGCGCAACTTGGGGTCGCGGCCCTCGATCCAGTTGCGGGCCGTGACCACCTCCAGATGATCCTTCGACTGACCAAATTGGCCAATGTTCGCCGTGTGGACAGTGGATTTCACCACGACCGCTGGTTCGGCAACCGACGGTATGACAAGATCGAAAGACACACCATTAATTAATGCATCCGCACAAAGCGGGTTATCAGCCTTGTCGCGCGGTTCAAATGGTATGCCCGTATCGCGCAATAGTGTCGCCAAGCGTCCTTCGGCGGCATGACCGCTCCGCTTCGCCCGCTCTTGGCGTATCCATCCCGGCCACGTGGCTTGGTTGATTGCTTCAAAAGCGTCGGCAACGGTAAGTTCCGGCTTCGCCAGGTGCCGTAAGACATTTCTCAACCTTGGGATTAAATATTCGGCCGCTGCGGCCCATGCGGAGGATCGCGGCAGCGCCCGTGGGTCGCTCGGAACTACGATCAAACTCCCCATCTTCCGAGCAGCCCTTAGATCGGTGAGGATCTTGTTCCGCGTGAGCCCCGCCATCTGCAAGCAAAGTAAGAAGGCGTCTGGATCGCGGCGAAAAATGTCTTTGAGACGACCAGCGGCGACGTCGGGAGCTTCGGCGACGACGTGGGCCACCTCCGAGAGTCTGGCAATCTGCCCCTCATTAAGCGCCACTCTAATGTCGAACTGGGTCTGAAACGCATCCTCTGAGTGGTTCCAGATATGGGCGGTAAGCGTCAGCCATCAGTGGCCTTGAGATGCCCGGGCTTGCCTGCCGAGATAGCGGGCATGACGGACGAAGCTGACGTGGCGGAACCGCTCGGAGCGGGTTCTTATGACGGTCGGAAGGGCACG
>NZ_JABFHG010000037.1 GCF_013112485.1 Roseicella sp. DB1501 | reverse complement strand
CAGTTCCGCTGGTCCCCCTCCCGGCCGGGCTCGTGCACCGCCACGTCCGCCACGACCCCGAAGCGCGCCACCACCTCCTCGGCGAAGGCCCGGGCGAGGTGGTGGCGCGCTTCCCGCCCCAGCTCGTGCGGCAGGGCCAGCTCGTATTCCCGCGCCACCTTGGCGTCCTTGCGCTTCTCCGCCGCCTCCGCCGCGTTCCACAGCGCGGCCCGGTCCTGCGCCCACTCCGCCCCGGCCGGCGCCACTACGAACGCCGCGTCCACCCCGCCGCGCCGGGTGTAGTCGTGTACCGTGCCGTCCCGCTCGCATACGATCCGCGACGCCGTGCGATAGGCAGCGGCGCCCGGCCCGCTGCGACCGGTCGCGCGGCTCACCGTCTTCACGCTCAGGTGGAAGCTTGCCATCCCTCTCCGGTCGCCCTTACGGGTTGCAAGGGGCGAAGCCCCTGCCGCACGCATTACGCAGTAATGCTAAAGTGCGCCCTTGCCTCCTTTGTCGGCAAGGGTTGGCTGGCTTGGTCTCCTCTAAAAGCGTTAGGATCAGGAACGCCAAGGTAGCAGGGCAACCGGGGACATAATGGCACTTCCGACACCCGACCAGATCGCCAAGGCCCGCCAGAAAGCGGATCAGGCCAAGGCGCGTCTCGCCGCCCTGCAAGCCCGGCTCTCCGAGGCTTCCCGCAAGCTCGACACCCGCCGCAAGATCATCCTCGGCGGCCTCCTCCTCGATGCTGCCGAGAAGGACGAGCGCTTCTCCCGCGTCGTCACCACTCTCGTCGGCCGCATCGGTCGCCCCCAGGACCTCGCCGCCTTCGAGGGTTGGGAAGCTCCTCGCCCCGACGGCGCGGTCCCACCAGCCGCCCCGGACACCGACCCGGCATGAGCGAGGCCGCCGATCTCTCCCCCGAGGAGGAGGGGGTCCGGGCCTTCCGCGAACTCTCCGGCAGCATGGATCGCGTTGGGGGAGTCCTCGCCCAGGTCGAGGCCACCCAGCGCACCCTCCTGGCCGACCAGCAGCAAGCCGGCGCCCGTGCCCTGGACGCCGCAGGACAAGCCCAGAAAGCCGCTCAGACCGCCCTGGAGGCGTCCAGGGCCGCCCGGTGGCCCGTCGCCTCCTGGACCGCCCTAGGGGTCGTCCTGGGGCTCTTAGGAGGCATCGGCGGCGGCTACCTCCTCGGCCGTTCCTCCGGCTGGGATGCCGGCAGAACGGCGGGCTATGCCGAAGCCCGTGACGAACAGGCCGCCGTGCACTGGGCCAACTCCCCCGGCGGCCGGACTGCCCGCGCCCTCGAGAGCGCCGGCAGCCTCACCCAGATCGCCACCTGTTCGAACCCTGGCTGGTCCGTCGCCACTCGAGATGGCCGCCGACTCTGCCTCCCCAGCGCGGCCCCCGACCGCAGCCAGTACGGCTGGTTTTTGCCCTAACCGACGAGGACCAGCGCCACGCTGCCACCTTCGCCTCTCTCCCAAGCAAATCCGCCCGTTCCACCCGCGCTGCCCTTACCCGGATCAGCGCTTCCAGGGCGGTTTTCCACCGATGAAGAGAGGACCTACAGGAGAGAAGATTCTCTTCTCTGATTCTTAGGGATCGCCGAAACAGCCAAAAATACCCGGAAATCCTCGGGAAATTCGAGTTGATTAGTTGCCGGAATCCGGCAACCATAGATGCCGGTGTACGGCAACTAAAAGCGGTTTGCCCACAGGGGCACGAGGGGACAGGGATGGCTCAGGTGGTTCGACTGCGGACGCAGCCTCAGCGGGTCCAGCGGGAGGTCGCCTCCGACCTCGCCGAGCAGCTCCGACTACTGCCCGAGGACATGCTGAGCCAGTTGCCGGGCAGCATCCGGCTCGCGATCTCCAAAGCCACACACGGGCTGCACAAGCACGCCCGCCCCGACACCGAAGAAGGGCTCTGGCCCGGAGGGTTTGTCATGCTCAGCCGCGCGCAGACCAAGGCCATCTGGGACGCCATCCGCGCGCTGCCGGCCGACGATCGCCCCAACCACGTCCGACACGCCTTCGACCTGGTGCTACTCAACCTGCGCCAGGACACCGGCGAGGTCATGCTCACCCGCGACCAGCTCGCCGAGGAGATCGGCTGCTCCCCTGTGCATGTAAGCCACGTCATGGGCACCCTCGCCCGCATGGGCGTCGTGCGGCGCGAACGCCGCCGCATCGAAGGCGTGCGCGGGCCCGGCATGGTGGTCTACTTCGTCAACCCGCACGTCGCCTGGAACGGCAGCCTCGATATCCGCAAGGCCGACGCGAAGGATGCCAAGGCTCCCACCCTGACCCTCATGGAAGGTGGCAAGACGGCTTAGAAAAAGGCGCTCGGCGTAACCTACCGTACAGCCACTCCGGGCAATTTGTGGCAGCGCTCACCTGCCACAGGTCTGGAACAGCAGATGCCGCGCTTCTTCTTCGACATCGATGATGGAGAGACACAAAGTACCGACGAAGAGGGCACCGAGCTCCTTGATGGGGAAGCCGCGAGCCGGGAAGCCACCAGCGTTCTGCCTGAGATCGCTCGGAATAGACGGCTCGGTGGGAACCGACGCGACCTCACCTGCGACGTGCGAAACGGAGGGGGGCAGGTAATCTTCACGACGAGCCTGTCCCAGGTCGGGCGATGGCTGAAACAGCCGCTGCAAGAGGTAAGCTAGAACCCTAGGCTGGGCCCCCGGCTTGGACGCGGCTGGGGTCCCTCTGGCTCGGGCGTAGGCGGCCGGTGCGGACGCCAGATCGATGGCCGACGCGCTTCCTGGGCCTCCTTCTCGCGGGCCTGCTTGGCTTGCTGATGCTCCCTGTGCAGCCGGTGGATGAGTTCCAACGACTGCTTCTCGCGCTCGGCCTCCAGCGCCTTCGTCCGTCGATCGGCCGCGAGTTGCGCCCCCACCCCACGGGCCAGGCGGTTCACCCAGCGCACCCCGGCCGCCACCTGCCGCTCCAGGCCCGCCGCCGCCTCCCGCGCCACCTCCAGCGCCTTCCGGGCCGCCTCCAGCACCCGGTTCCGCTCTCGCACCTCGGCGTTGTGCTGCCCGATCCGCGTCGCCGGCTCCGGCGCAGTCGGCTGCACCGACGGATCCCGCTCCACGGCCGCGGCGTGCTCCCGGCCCGCCCGCCGCTCCATCGCCGTCGCCGCCACCCCCAGGTGCTGCTCGGCCTCCTGCTCCACCCCGCGCCGGGCGAAGCTCCGGTGGTCCACCCGCTCAGCCACCTTCGCCCGTTCCAGGGCTTGGTTAACCTGGTGCCCCCATAGTTCCCGCAGTTGCTCGATCGCAGGCCCTGAGGTTTGCTTCACGTCGAGGGCGCGGGTCTTGGCTCCCATCCCCCCGGCCGAGACCTCGCGCGTCGTGGTCAGGACGTGCGCGTGCCAGTTCCGCTGGTCCCCCTCCCGGCCGGGCTCGTGCACCGCCACGTCCGCCACGACCCCGAAGCGCGCCACCACCTCCTCGGCGAAGGCCCGGGCGAGGTGGTGGCGCGCTTCCCGCCCCAGCTCGT
>NZ_JABFHG010000036.1 GCF_013112485.1 Roseicella sp. DB1501 | reverse complement strand
CTGCCGTGCCGTAGGCGGCGGGCACGGCGGGGAACCGGAGGGCGGCGCCCTCGGGTGCCCCACGCGGGCCGCGTCCGCGGCCAAAGTGCCGCGTCAGGGATGGACGCCCGAGAGGGCCGAGACCCGGAGGGGCTCGGGGCCGCGCCCGACAGCCCGGCCCCCGCACCGCGGGGGAGACGCCCGGATGGCACAGCAGAGGTTTTCAGGTTGTGGACTACGAACCCAAGAAGGTTCTCAGTGGAGCAGGTTCTCGGCTTGGAACGGCAGCCCGTCCAGAAGGGCACCCCCGTCCAGCTTCCGGCAGCATATGTCGGCGACCTCTCACCCTCAGCATGTCAGAAGTCTTGAAGGCAGTGACCTACTGAGGTTCTTTTCTGTGCAGTGCAGGGCAGGAAATTCGGTCCTGCTCCGCGTGCCGGGGTTGGTGAGCCGATACCTTCGCCCGACCGGCGATCTGCATTATATGTATCGTGCGTATCGAAGCAGGAGGGCGTCGTGCGGGTGACCACGGCGGAGTTCGTGCGGAACTGGGGTCGGATCGCCGACCGGGCGCTGGTCGAGCCGGTGACGGTGACGCGCAACGGCCGCGATCGCTTGGTGGTGATCTCGGCGGAGGAGTACGCCCGGCTCAAGCGGCGCGACCGGCGAGTGGTGCGCGCGGAGGAGCTGAGCGAAGCCGAGATCGAGATGATCGCCCGGGCCGAGCCGCCGGCCGAGACGGCGCAGCTCGATGAGCTGCTCGACGGCGAGGCGTGACCTGGCCCGAGCCCCGGCCGGGCCTCGTCATCCGCTACGCCTACCTCTGGGACCGCGAGGCGCGGGCCGGGCAGGAGGAGGGCGCCAAGGACCGGCCCTGCGCCGTGGTGCTCGCGGTGCGCGACGAGGATGGCGACACCCGGGTCTACGTGCTGCCGATCACGCACGCGGCGCCGCATGACCCGGCAGAGGCTATCGAGCTGCCGCCGGCGGTGAAGCGGCACCTCGGCCTCGACGAGGCGCGATCCTGGGTGGTGCTGACCGAGGCCAAGGTCTTCGCCTGGCCCGGGCCCGACCTGCGGCCGCTGCCGGGGCAGGGGCCGGAGAGCGTGGCCTACGGGTACCTCCCGCCGCGCCTGCTGCGCACCATCCGCGACCGCTTCGTCGCGCTCTACCGGGAACGCCAGGGCGGCCTCGTCACGCGCTCCGAGTGACGGCGTCGGCTCGATCCTCCGTTTCGCAACAGCGGGGGACACCCGGCCTACTGACCTCCATGCCTTCTGAGGTAAGAACCTGAATGCCTAATAAGGCCGAGGCGAGCCAACTGCCCTCTCGGGCGCGCTGTGGCAGGACCTCACCGTCTCCGTTCACGGAGCGGCAGAAGCGACAGGGGGCCGGGAAGCGGCCCGCGACGAGAGGGGATGTGTGCCAAGAAAGGAGAACCGGCCCGTGCACCCGAAGGAGCGCAGAGGGGCCGGCCGTGTTGGCGCCGCTATCGCGCCCCGGGCGACGCACCGCAAGGGTCGCTCCCCGGCGGGCCGGCGAAGCCGGCCCGCCGGCAAGGAGTCGTCCGCCGCGGTCCCGGACGGGGAGGGGCCGCCCGTCGGCGGCCCCGCTGGATCACTCCGCCGCCTGCGGCAGCGCCGGGGGCTCGGCCCCGCAGGGGAGGGGAGCCGGACCGGCCTCGGCCGCATCACTGACCGCGCCATTGCCTTCGACCGCCGTGCCCGGCCCGCGCAGCGCCCGCGGCAGCCAGCCCTTGCCGTCCAGCAGCGCCGCCGCGTCGCGCACCATCGCCTCCTTCCTGGCGTCGCGCAGCCGGTGCGCCGCGTCGGCGCCCGCGCCCTCGCGCACGGCCCCGAGGATCAGCGCCTTGGGCACGCGGGCGAGATAGCCCTCCGCCGTGACGCCCCACCACCGCCGCATGTCGAGCCCGGCGGCCTCCGCCACGCGCGCCGCGATGGAGGCCGCCCCGCGCGGCGTGGTCCAGTCGTCCCGCCCGGCATCGGCCACCCGCGCGACGCAGACCGCGAGCAGGCCGAGCAGCGCCGCCGTGTCCTGCGCCATCAGCCAGGGCCAGAGGTCGGCCTGCGCGTCCGGGAGCCGCCCGCGCCACGCGGCCTCCGCGGCCGCGACCGCCTGCCGCGCCGAGCTGTCCGCGACGCCGGGGCAGGCGGCGGCGAGGGCAGGGGGGTGGGCCGAGAAGCGGGCCACGGTGTCGGCGTAGCGCGCGTAGAAAGCGTCCGTGGCGAGGCCGTGCAGCAGCACCCGCAGGGCGAGGTCGGGCTGTGCCGCCAGTTCCGCCTGCAGCCCGGCGGTGCGGTGCGCCTCCAACTCGCCTTGCAGGGCGGCCGAGAGGGCAGAGGCCTTGTCCTCCGGCTCCGGCACCGCCATGCCACCCGCAGCCGGGCCACCCTCCGCATGGTCGGCAGGGTCCACACCCTCGGCGTCCTCAGCCTCAGCCTCGCCGCTCTCATCCGCGTCGGGCTTCGGCTCGTCCTCCGGCCGCACGTAGCCCCGCTCCACCCGCAGCGTCCCGTCCGAGGCGAGCGTGACCACCGTGCCCGCGACGGCCATGTCCTCGGGCCGGAAGGCGCGCCCGCGCGCGTCCAGGGCGTCGAGTTCCGCCTCGATGCGGTCCAGCTCCGCCGCGACCGCCTCCGGCAGGTCGTCGCTGCTGCCGTGCTCCGCCGCGAGGTCGTCGTAGCGGGAAGCGAGCGCCGCCCGGCGCGCCTCGTCCTCGGCCGAAAGGGGAACCTGCACGGGCCACACCCGGCGGCAGCGCCACGCCTGCGATTGCGCCTCGGGGCCGATGGCGACCCAAGCCCAACCCTCCGCGCGCACCGCCTCGGCCTCGCGCTCCATCCGCTCGGCCACCAGCCGTTCCAGTAGGGCTGCGTCCTCGATCCAGCCGCCGCGGTCCTCGGCGAACAGGTCGCGCTGCACCCGCCCGCCCGCGGCGAGGTAGGCGTCGAGCCCGACCAGCAGCACCCGGCGGTCGGTGGCGGGCACCAGGGCGTTGGTCAGCAGCCGACGGATTGTGTCGGGGCTGCGCTGCCACGCCGGCAATTGCGCGAACACCCGCTCCTGCGCCGCGTGGTCCTCGGTGACGGCGAAGGCCATCAGGTGGTCCAGGGTCAACGCCTCGTCGCGGTAGGCTTGGATTAGGGCGGGCGAGACGGCGGCGAGGCGCAGCCGCTGGCGCACGGTGTGGGCGGAGACGCCGAAGCGGGCCGCGATCTCCTCCACGCCGAGGCCCTCGCCGTCCCGGTGCAGCGCGGCGAATGCCTCGAACTGGTCGGCCGGGTGCATGTCGAGCCGCACCGTGTTCTCGGCGAGGCTCGCCTCCGCGTCGTTGGCGCCGTCCAGCACGCGGCAGGGGATGGGCGCGTGCTTCGCCAGCCGCTTGCCCTTCGCCAGCAGCCGCAGCGCCGCGAGCCGGCGGCCCCCGGCGACGACCTCGAAGCGCCCGGTCTCCCGGCCCGCGCCGTCCAGCTTGGCGCGCACCGCGAGGGATTGCAGCAGCCCGTGCGCCGCGATGGAGGCGGCCAGCGCCTCGACACCGAGCCCCGCGCCGGTGCGGCGGACGTTGGCGGGGGAGGGGTCCAGCTTGGAGAGCGCGATCTCGGTCGTGGTGTGGGTGACGGTCTCGGTCATGGTGATCTCCCTTCGTGGCAGCGGGAAGCAGCCCCGCTGCTTCCCTGCCCGTCGGCGAGACCGGGAGCGGGAGGGGGGTGCCCGCGGCCGGGCGCGGCCGGGCTGCGAGGGAGCGGGCCGCAGGCTTGCGAG
>NZ_JABFHG010000035.1:0-3213 GCF_013112485.1 Roseicella sp. DB1501 | reverse complement strand
GATCTGTTCGTTGACATCTACATCTGGATTGGTTGTGTGTTTGTGTGATTGCCGTATTTGGTTTGCTTGATGCGCGGTTTGGTACTGCGTGTGGGTGGCTGGATGTGGTGATGGAGAGTGAGAGAAGGGCGTTCGGTGGATGCCTTGGCGCCAAGAGGCGATGAAGGACGTGGCACGCTGCGAAAAGCCGCGGGGAGATGCGAGCGATCGTTGATCCGCGGATGTCCGAATGGGGAAACCCCTCCTTTATGGAGATCCTGCGCTGAATTCATAGGCGTGGGAGGCGAACCTGGGGAACTGAAACATCTCAGTACCTGGAGGAAAAGACATCAAGTGAGATTCCCCTAGTAGTGGCGAGCGAACGGGGACCAGGCCAGTGGTGCATGTGGGTTAAGCTGAAGCAGCTGGAAAGCTGTGCCGGAGCGGGTGACAGCCCCGTAGGCGTATGGCCTGCATGGATCCTTGAGTAGGGCGGGGCACGTGAAACCCTGTCTGAACATGGGGGGACCACCCTCCAAGCCTAAATACTCCTTGGCGACCGATAGTGCACAAGTACCGTGAGGGAAAGGTGAAAAGCACCCCGACGAGGGGAGTGAAAGAGACCTGAAACCGAGCGCCTACAAGCAGTCGGAGCGGACTTGTTCCGTGACGGCGTACCTTTTGTATAATGGGTCCGCGAGTTTCTGTTGGCAGCGAGCTTAAGCCGTGAGGTGGAGGCGCAGCGAAAGCGAGTCTGATAAGGGCGCTGAGTTGCCGGTAGAAGACCCGAAACCGAGTGATCTAGCCATGGCCAGGCTGAAGGTGCGGTAACACGCACTGGAGGGCCGAACCCACGCCTGTTGAAAAAGTCGGGGATGAGCTGTGGCTAGGGGTGAAAGGCCAATCAAACTCGGAAATAGCTGGTTCTCCGCGAAATCTATTGAGGTAGATCGTCCGTCGATCACCCCCGGAGGTAGAGCACCGGAAGGGCTAGGGGGGCCCAAAGCCCTACCAAACCCTACCGAACTCCGAATGCCGGGGAGTGCAGGCGGGCAGACAGACAGCGGGTGCTAAGGTCCGTTGTCGAGAGGGAAACAGCCCAGACCACCAGCTAAGGCCCCCAAATGATGGCTAAGTGGGAAAGCATGTAGGACGGCCATAACAACCAGGAGGTTGGCTTAGAAGCAGCCATCCTTTAAAGAAAGCGTAATAGCTCACTGGTCTAATAGCTGTCCCGCGGCGAAAATGTACCGGGGCTCAAGCCATCTGCCGAAGCTGTGGATGCACTAGCGATAGTGCGTGGTAGCGGAGCGTTCCGTAAGCCTGCGAAGGGAGACCCGCGAGGGCTCCTGGAGGTATCGGAAGTGCGAATGCGGACATGAGTAGCGACAAGGAGGGTGAGAAACCCTCCCGCCGAAAGTCCAAGGGTTCCTGCGCAAGGCTAATCCGCGCAGGGTGAGCCGGCCCCTAAGGCGAGGGCGACAGCCGTAGCCGATGGCAACAGGGTGAACATTCCCTGGCCCGCCAGATGTGACAGCCGTGAAGTTCGGTCATCCCTTATCGGATTGGGGTGGCCGCTGGATCGGCTCGGGAAATAGCACTGGCATATGGACCGTACCCGAAACCGACACAGGTGGACTGGTAGAGCATACCAAGGCGCTTGAGAGAACGATGCTGAAGGAACTAGGCAAATTGCTCGCGTAACTTCGGGATAAGCGAGACCCACCGCCGGGCAACCGGTTGTGGGTGGCACAGACCAGGGGGTGGCGACTGTTTAGTAAAAACACAGGGCTCTGCGAAATCGAGAGATGACGTATAGGGTCTGACGCCTGCCCGGTGCCGGAAGGTCAAGGGGAGGAGTGCAAGCTCCGAACCGAAGCCCCGGTAAACGGCGGCCGTAACTATAACGGTCCTAAGGTAGCGAAATTCCTTGTCGGGTAAGTTCCGACCTGCACGAATGGCGTAACGACCTCCCCACTGTCTCCAGCATCGGCTCAGCGAAATTGAACTCCCCGTGAAGATGCGGGGTACCCGCGGTCAGACGGAAAGACCCTATGAACCTTTACTGCAACTTCGCAGTGGCGCCAGGAAGGGGCTGTGTAGGATAGGTGGGAGGCTTTGAAGCGGGGGCGCTAGCTCTCGTGGAGCCAACCTTGAAATACCACCCTGCGCCTTTCTGGCGTCTAACCGAGCCCCGTTAGCCGGGGCCGGGACCCTGCGTGGTGGGCAGTTTGACTGGGGCGGTCGCCTCCCAAAGTGTAACGGAGGCGCGCGATGGTGGGCTCAGGCCGGTCGGACATCGGCTGTTGAGTGCAAAGGCACAAGCCCGCCTGACTGTGAGCGCGACAGCGCGAACAGAGACGAAAGTCGGCCTTAGTGATCCGGTGGTCCCGCGTGGAAGGGCCATCGCTCAACGGATAAAAGGTACTCTAGGGATAACAGGCTGATCTCCCCCAAGAGTCCACATCGACGGGGAGGTTTGGCACCTCGATGTCGGCTCATCGCATCCCGGGGCTGGAGCAGGTCCCAAGGGTTCGGCTGTTCGCCGATTAAAGCGGTACGTGAGCTGGGTTTAGAACGTCGTGAGACAGTTCGGTCCCTATCTGCCGTGGGTGCAGGAGACTTGCGAGGATCTGTCCCTAGTACGAGAGGACCGGGATGGACGCACCTCTGGTGCACCAGTTGTCACGCCAGTGGCACAGCTGGGTAGCCAAGTGCGGACGGGATAACTGCTGAAGGCATCTAAGCAGGAAACCCCCCTCCAAACGAGGTCTCCCTCGAGGGCCGTGCCAGACCAGCACGTCAATAGGACGCAGGTGGAAGCGGGGTAACCCGTGCAGCCGAGCGTTACTAATCGCCCGATAGAACTCCCATCCCACACCCGCCCGCGTCGTCGCAAGACAACACCACACGCAGCACCAAGCCGCGCCGCAAACCAACACAGCACACACACAACACACCAACCAATCCAGCCCATGCCACACCCAGGATCCGGCCGGGTGGCCCGGTGGTCATCGCAAGGTTGCAACACCCGATCCCATCCCGAACTCGGCCGTGAAACACCTCAGCGCCCATGGTACTGCTGCTCAAGCAGCGGGAGAGTCGGTCGCCGCCGGGCCACCCAGCCGGATCCAAACACCCTCACACACACCACCCACGCGGGGTGGAGCAGCCCGGTAGCTCGTCAGGCTCATAACCTGAAGGTCACAGGTTCAAATCCTGTCCCCGCATCCA
>NZ_JABFHG010000034.1 GCF_013112485.1 Roseicella sp. DB1501 | reverse complement strand
CGGAAGCCTACATCGCAGCCGTGCTCGACCGCCTCGCAAATGGCCACCCCATCACCCGTATCGACGAGCTGCTACCCTGGAACTTCAGGCCAAGCCGTCAACCCACCAGCGTGGGCTGACGCATACGTTTATCGCGCACGAGTTGCTGTTCCACAAAGCCGCCGCTGCGCTCGGCAAGCCGGCCTTCGTCATTGTGGACGAAGCCGCATGGCCGGACGGCCTGGAGGGGATTGACGACACCCCCATGGAACTGCCCCTGGACGCGCTGGACGAAGCTGTGACCGTCCCGGGCGACCGGATCGGCCTGGACACCAGCCGGCTTCGGGCCGCGCATGCCGCCGTCCGCGCCGCCCTCAACAAACACCCGGACGGGAACCTTCAGCGGGACATCATGGTAGCCGCTGGCATCAGTGCCGACACCGGCCGCGACGGCTATGCCCTCTCATGGCGCCGCGTGATCCGACCCGAACTCACCCCAGGGATGGATCCGGCTGAGCGCCGCGCCCTGGTCAAGGCTGCGGTCGGGAACAAGACGGCTATGCGCCTCGCCCGGCTTTTCGGGGCCTTGGAGGCTCTCATGCAGCCCGATGGGCCGAAGGCGAGCGGCTGGATCACTCTCGGCTGGAAGGACACTGATGCCGGCCCCGTCCGGGTGCTGCGTCTCCGTGGTCGGCGCAAAATCGCAAAGCCTTGGAACACCACTCCCACCCTGATCCTGGATGCGACGCTGAACATGTCGCTGGTCCGGCCGTACTGGCCGCAGGTGCAGGTGACAGCCTAGATCGAAGCCGCCGCCCCTCACATGCGGATCCGGCAGCTCGTCGGAAGGGACTGGGCGAAATCAGCGCTGCTTCCTGACGAATGGTGCGAGAACAATCCGAAGGAGGCCGAGCGGCGCCTGAAAAACTCGGAACGGCTCCGCGCGGCCGTGCTGCGGGAGGCTCGTCAGACCCGCGGCCGCGTGCTGGTGGTCGCCCAGAAGGGGGTGGTGGACTACTGGAAGCAGTGTGGCCCCCTGCCATCGAACGTCGAGTTGGCCTGGCACAATGCCGTCGCCGGTCGGGATGAATGGGGGCCTGGGCCGGGCAGGCCTGGCATCTCGCTGCTGATTGTGGTGGGCCGCACCCTGCCGCGGCCATGGGCTGCCGAGATGATGGCAGAGGCGCTGACGGGTGCCGCCGTCTCGACCAGCCTGGCAGGCCCGTATGAACGGCGGGAGGCGCATATCCGCCTGCGGAATGGATCCAGCGTCCCCACAGAGGCCGAGCACCACCCTGATCCGACGGCCGAAGCCATCCGGCAGCATATCTGCGAGGGCGAGCTACTCCAGATCATTGGCCGCGCCCGCGGGGTCAACCGAACAGCGGCCAACCCGGTGGACGTGCTGGTGCTGACCGACCGCCCCCTGTCCATCCCAGTGAACGAGGTTGTCTCCTGGGAGAGCCTGGAGCCCTCCCCATGGGACGTGATGATGAGCATGGGGGGCGTCGCGCTGAAGGGCGCCGCTGACGCTTACCGGGCTTATCCCGTCGAAACCCTATGGACCTCCCCTGCCGCCGCGAAGAAGGCCCTCCAACGATCCAGTGGGGGACATTCCCCAAATAGTAATTCCCTATTGGGAAATGTCCCCCACTGCCGAAGGGCGACCTACCAGAAGGCTGGAGCGAGGCAGCGCCCGAGCACCCTGGTCTACGATCCGTCGGTAGTGCCGGATCTTCAGGATTGGCTGGAGGAGCGCCTTGGCCCCCTGGCATGGCTGAAGGACGATGCGGAGGCCGAAGCTAAACCGCCGGCGCCGACGGTCAGCGAGGGTCTAGTCGGTGCCGCGGCCCAGACGCTGCCGCCGGTCCAGCAATCCGCTCATGCCGCAGCTATGCCGATCCGCCTACCGGCCGACCTGCACATCAGAACGCTGGAGGCACGGCTGGGCGCCCCGAGGCTTTCCCAGCCAGGGCTCGACCACGATGCTGCGCCAGATTCCCATCCTCACTGGCGAGGCGCACAGCCACCTAATCGATCACCTCGACCGAGGTACGAGGAATAGCGATGCCGAAGATCCCTTCCCCCGATGGCCAGGCGGCTGATGATGCGAAGGCCCTCGCCCGCATCGAATGGCTGATTGACCTCCGAGATGCCCTGTGGGAGGCGCGGCCGCCGCCGACCCAATCGGTCCTGCCGACCAGGGTCGAGGAGATGGAGGCTCGCGCTTGGCATGCCGTGCTCGATGCAGCACGGGATCTCATTGCGTCAGTCGATGCGCACCCGGGACGCACACTGCCTCCGACCGAGCGGGTGCTGCACTGATGCAGGAGGCGTAATACGTTTCGCTGCCCACTCCGCCCCCCCCCCGGTATCTTCGCGCGGCCCGGCCTATGTGGGGCCAGCCTCCCTTCGGCCCCCCCTGTGGCCGGCGTGGACAGCCCGAGCGTTCGTGCGTTGGGAGGCCCCTGATTGCCCTCCTAGGCCCGGTCGCCCTAGCCTTGGCGCCGATGCAGACGACCGCCTTCTCCGAAGCCATGGCCGACCTAGGGATGGGCACCGCTGATCTTGGCCGCCTGCTGGGCGCCAACGCGCGCACGGCCCAGCGGTGGAAGTCTGGTGAGGTCAGGATGTCCGAGGGCCACCGCGCGCTGCTGTGGGCGCTCCTTCACCACGACCGGACACTCATCAAGGCGCTGGCCGAGGACTATGCGCCATCCGAGCGCGAGATGCCGGAATGGCTCGACCGTTTCCTCTGGGCGCTGACCCGTGACCGGCGGCTGGCGGCCGTGCTGCTGGACGAGTGGTTGCCGGAGGATGGGCAAGCGACGCCGCTATTAGAGGGGCTGCTGCTCGCCGTGTTGGACCGACCAGCGCGGGCCGTGGAGATGCGGGCGGCGCGCTGACCTTCGCAAGTTGGGAAGGTTGAATCCCTCGTGAGCGACAGCGTTTCCGGTTGGGACATTGTCAAGACAACCCGATATCGTAATCGCGTGATTATCTAGTTTGATTGAGCGATGGCGAAGTACGTGAAGACTGGTGGCCGGAAGCCGGGGGCGCGGAACCGGTCAACCATCGAGCGGGAGATGCGGGCACAGGCCGGCATTGCATCTGCGATCGAAGGCGGCGCCCTCCCGCTCGATATCCTGCTGACCGTCATGCGCGGTGGCCCGGAAGCCGAGGCGATCACGGCGCGCCAGTACGAGGCCGCGGTCGCGGCGGCACCCTACCTCCACCCCCGCCTTGCGAGCAGCAGCATCAATGCCTCCATCCGTCGCAACATCGCCGATTTCACCGACGCGGAGTTGCTTGCTCTCGCAGGCCCGGACGACGGCGAGGCAGGAGATGGCGAGGCGGGCAGCGGCCCGCACTGAGCTGTTGAGCTTCACCCGGTACACGAACCCAGCCTACCGGCCCGGTGCGATGCACGCGCGTATCGCCGAGGCTCTGGAACGGGTTGAGCGTGGCGATTGCCGACGGCTGATGATCTTCAGCCCGCCACGACACGGTAAGTCTGAACTGGTTAGCAGGCGCTTCCCTGCTTGGGCGCTCGGCCGCGATCCCACTCGGCAATTCATCTCTGCCAGCTACGGACAGGACCTTGCCAGCGACTTCGGTCGCGACGTTCGCAACCTTGTCGCATCGCCCGAATTCAACGCTCTGTTCCCTGGTGTGGGTCTCGCAGAGGACAGCGGCGCGAAGGCGCGGTGGCACACCAGCGAGGGCGGCAGCTACGTCGCCGCAGGTGTAGGCACTGCCATCACTGGCCGAGGCGCCGACATATTGTCGATCGATGACCCGGTGAAGGACCGGGCTGAGGCAGAAAGCGCGGTTGTGCGAGATGCCGTATGGGCGTGGTACACCAGCACTGCCTTCACGCGCCTGATGCCTGGCGGCGCTGTCATCCTCACCCAGACCCGCTGGCACGCCGACGACCTTGCCGGACGACTGCTCGACCAGATGGCCGCCGGTGGCGAGCGCTGGGAGGTGTTGAACCTTCAGGCAATCGACGAGGACGGTGAGGCACTGTGGCCCGAGCGATACCCGCTCGTGGCGCTCGAAGGCATCCGAGCTACCATCGGTGATCGCGACTGGTCGGCCCTGTACCAGCAGAGCCCCATCGTCAGCGATGGCGCAGTCTTCAAGGTTGAGGCGATCACCGTTCGGGACACCCCGCTCGAGCGGGGGACGATGATCCGTGCTTGGGATCTTGCAGCCACGGCCGCAACGCAGAAGCGATCGCCGGATTGGACGGTGGGCCTCTTGCTTCACCAGAGCAGGGACAATCGCTTGACCGTCTGCGATATCGTGCGGCTGCGGGCCGGCCCCGAGGGCGTGGAGCGGGCCATTGTCGAGACCGTCGAACGTGATGGCCCGGACACGGTGATCTCGCTGCCCATCGACCCAGGCGCGGCCGGCAAGGTTCAGGCCGAGTACCTGACGCGCCAGCTGCTGGGCTACACGGTCCGCACGTCACGGGAAACCGGCTCAAAGGCGACCCGCGCCATGCCGGTCGCATCGCAGGCGAATGTCGGCAACCTGTCGATCATGCGGGCACCGTGGAACCGGGCATTCCTCGAGGAACTGCGTGGCTTCCCGAACGCGCAGCACGATGACCAGGTGGACGCCTTGAGCCGCGCCTTCGCTGAAGTGGCGACGCCTGCATTCGATGCCTCTTACTCGTGGGTCAGTTAAGAATGAATGCCATTTTTGCCGACAGCCTCCGGAGCCTCGTTGGCGAGATGGGCGGCATCGGCAGCCCGCGCGACAAGGGTTCGCAGGCCCACTACGACTTCGCCCGCATCTCGCAAGCCGAAATCTGGGCCTTGATGGAGAGCAGCTGGATCGCTGCCAGGGCAGTCGAGCAACCTGCCGCCGACATGACGGCGCGGTGGCGCACATGGCAGGGCCGCAGCAGCGATGTGGCCGCAATCGAAGCCGAGGAGCAGCGCCTTGACCTCCAGGTCAAGGTAGCGAAGGCGCTGGCCCTTGCGGCTCGGGACGGTGGAAGCTTGCTCCTCATCGGCGTCGGTGGTGCCGCTGGCGACGATCCATCGACGCCCCTCAACCCGAGCCTCGTCGGCAAGGGCGATCTCAGCTTCATCCACGTCGCATCGCGCTACGAGATCAGCTGCGGCCTGGTGGAACGCGATCCGTCGCTACCGTGGGCGGGCCTGCCGCGAGAGTACCGGCTCGCGCTCGACGACCGGAAGTTTCTCGCCATCCACCCGACGAGGACATGCCTCTTCACGGGCTCGCCGGCGCTGGGATGGTCCAACGGCGAGCCCTGGGGCACGTCGGTGCTGCAGCGGGCCTGGCGCCCGATCGCGGACCTCGAGCAGACCATCCGGGCGATCCAGCATCTCCTGTTTGAATCTAAGCAAGACATCATCAGCATTGAAGGGTTGAATCGCATTGTCATGGATCCGGTGGCGCGGACCGCGCTGGTGTCGCGGTTTGCGCTCGCCCATTCCATGCGGTCGATGTTCAGTCTGACGCTGCTCGATGCAGCCGAGAAGCATGAGACGAAGCAGCTTGACCTGGGTGCCGGGCTGCCCGAACTGGTCGATCGGCTCATGATCCAGGTATGCGGCTCCGTCGATATCCCAGCTTCTCGCCTGTTCGGACGCTCGAGTGCCAACGGCCTGCAAGCCAGCGCGGCCGGCGAGAGCGACGACGAGCGGTACTTCGGTCGCCTTGCGTCCAAGCAGAGGACCGACATCGGGCCCGCGCTGCGGCTGCTCGACGATTGCTTGATCCGGTCAGCGCTGGGACGGAAGCCGCGTTCGAACTCGGTGTTCTATGAATGGGCGCCCCTGTGGTCTGAGCGCGCGACGGATCTCGCCGAGGTTCGCTTGAAGCACGCGCAGGCCGCGGCTGCGCTGGCCGCCACCGGCCTGGTCGCCCCGACGGCGCTGGGGGCATCCCTGGTCAGCCAGACCGAGGACGATGGATGGCTCCCGGCGCTGGCGCAGCACATCGCAGCGGCAGGCCGTGGAGCTGGAACCACGGCGGGAGAGTGACATGCAGGATCTGGTGCAGGACGCGCTCGTCGGCGTGATCGAGAACCGCTTCCACGAGGCGTTGGCTCACGGTGCCGACGTGCGTGAGCTGGCAGCCCATGCCGTTGATGCAGTGGTGGCCGAATGCGTGACGCTGCTGGAGGTCCGGGCGGCGCTGATCGAAGACCGGCGCCAGCGGGCCACCATGCTGTCGGCTGCCGAAGCGCTGCTGGCTGCGCAGTTCGCCAGTGCCATTCCCACAAGAAGGCGATAGCCAGCAGGGCTGCGCGGGTTGGTGTGTGGCCGGGCTGCCGATGGCGGCGCCTCCGAGTGTGGATTCCGGCGGGTAATGGCAGAGGGTGATGCGGGCATGACAGCGCAAGCCCAGCTGGGCAGGCGCACCTTCGGCCTGCCCAGCCCGCGCCATATAGACTAGAGCGTGTCCGTTGAACACCGGTTCACGATCTGAGTGACGGCGGAGGCTGAGTGTGGTTCACCGTCTCCATTGGAGGGAGGCGGTGATGGCGCGGGCATACTCGGACGATCTTCGGGCCAGGGTTATCGATGTTGCCGGCTCGGGCGCGTCAGCCCGTGCGTCGGCGGCGCGCT
>NZ_JABFHG010000033.1 GCF_013112485.1 Roseicella sp. DB1501 | reverse complement strand
ACACCAACACCGTGGAGCGTGCCATCCGGCCCCTCTGCCTCAGTCGCAAGAATGCCCTGTTCGCCTCGGGCGACGATGGCGGCCGTCGCTGGGCCGCGGTCGCCTCCTTGGTCGAAACCTGCAAGCTGAACAGCGTCGATCCGCAGCGCTACCTCGCCGACCTGCTGACCCGCCTCGTCAACGGCTGGCCCAACAGCCGTATCGACGAACTCATGCCGTGGTGCTGGGTCACCACCGAAAAAGGCTGAGCGTCAACCGCAGTCGAGATGAGCCTGAAGTCCCCGCTTACCATGCACTGTTGCCCGAGCTCGGTCCTGTTTCCTGCCTACTACTCGGCGTCTGTGCGGCAATCGGCGATACACGGCTGCCACAGGAGACTGGCCAGCACCGACACCTTCCACGTGCCCTTACCGATGCCTTCGCCGGTTAGGCGGTCAGCGCCCGCCTAGTCGTGGTCACGCTGTACATGCTGGCCCGTGCGGCGATCGGCGGCCCGCCCCCGGAGGTTGTGGCGACGTTACTCAAGCTCGGCACTGACATGGTCGGGGGGGCCTGCTCGGCTTGGTCGTTGGCCATGCTGCAGTTGCACTGCGTCGCCGCATCGGCCCCGCTGAGGTGGAAGTGGCAATCTCGATTGCCACGCCCTTCCTTGCCGCTATGCTTTCCGAAGCCGCTGGTGTGTCGGTGGCAGTGGTTATCGTCGTGGCGGCACTGACTGTGACCGTCCGCGCCGTGGATCGGCAGACCGGACAGGCAATCTCCTCGCCAGAGGCACGGCTGGTGGCACGCCACGTGTGGTCGGAAGCGGAGGTGATGCTATCTGCCGCACTCTACTTTCTGGTCGGTCGTTCGCTGCCAGAAGCACTTGCGGCGCTGAGCCATTATGGTTGGCTGCGCCTTGACCTCATCGCTGCAGCGTTGCTGGCGCTGGTGCTTGCACTGCAATTCGTGTTGGCGATGCTGGTCATGGTGATGCCCTGGACGCCGCACATGCCGGGCGAGGACGGGCGCCCCGCAGGAGTGCTGCGTGTTGCCGTCGTTGGCGCCTGGTCTCCTCATCGTTCTGCTATCGCATTGGGCCTTGCGCTTGCTGTGCCTACCACGACGATCGATGGTCGGCCCTTTCCCGACCGTGATCTCGTACTCGCTCTGATTAGCCTACTCGTGCTCGGCTCGGGCCTGCTGCAGGGAACAACGTTGCCAGCCTTGTTAGGCTAGGCGCAACTCGGTGGCGCTGCGGAGGAGGCGCAGGAGAGGAGTCTCGCCCAAAGCAAGGCGGCGGCAGCACAGGATCAGGCAGGCGCAGTCGCTGATCCGGAGACAGCCGCAGCCGAAGCCCGGCACGCCTTAATCCAGTTGCGGGACCAAGACGCGATTAGCGACGCGGCGCTGCGCGAAGCGGATCACGCGGTAACGCTACGCACTTTCGTTGAGAAATCTGGCGAGCCAACGTGATTGGTTGGCGTCACCGATCGGTACAATTTGAAGATACTGATCTAGCTTTCGTGAGAAGCCCAGGGGCGTCAATCTCGTCTAGAAATCGTTTGGCGGTAAGTTTATACTTCCATTCGTGATCAGAGCCCTTCCGGAAAGAAGTTGAGTCGCTGGAATCGGTTGTGATTCCCTCGGGTACGGTTGTGCTGAGGGGTGGCGCATGTGGAAGCCGGAACACCGGCGAGCCGCGACGCGGCGTGGGCTGCGCTACGAGAGCGACCTGACAGATGCGGAGTGGGCACTGGTGGCGCCGCTGATCCGACCCGCGAAGCGCGGCGGGCGGCCGCGCCGGGTGGATGTGCGTGAGGTGCTCAACGCTATCCTCTACGTGCTCTGGACGGGCTGTCAATGGAAGGCGTTGCCGAAGGACCTGCCGCCCCGGAGCACGGTTTGGGACTACCTCGACCGCTGGGACTGGGATGGCACGCTGACGCGTATCCATCATGCGCTCTATGTCGAGGTCCGCGAGGCGGCAGGCCGGGAGGCCAGTCCCACTGCTGCGATCATCGACAGCCAGAGTGCCAAGGGTGCGCAAAAAGGGGCGCTACGCTCGACGCCTCGGGCTATGACGCGGGCAAGAAGGTGCTCGGGCGCAAGCGCCATGTCCTGACCGACACCTTTGGCCTGCTGCTGGCCGTCATCGTCCATCCGGCCAGCGTGCAGGACCGCGACGGCGCGGAGGATCTGCTGCGGGAGGCACGCCGGAGCTTCCCCTTCATCGAACGCCTGATCGGAGATGCAGGCTACCAGGGGCCGAAGATGGTCGCGGCCGTCGCCCGAACCGGTGCCTGGACGCTGGAGATCGTCCGCCGCTGCGACCGGCACCGCTTCGTCGTCCTACCGAAGCGCTGGATTGTGGAGAGGACCCTGGCCTGGATCAGCCGCTGCCGCCGTCTGGCCCGCGACTACGAGCGCCATGCCCGCAAGGCGGCGGCCTTCATCCGCCTCGCCATGATCCGCCTCATGCTCCGTCGCCTCGCCGCAAGCGCCTCAAACTGAACCAGAACTTTCCGGAAGGGCTCTCAGTGCCGGCGCTTGCCTGCAGCCAGGCCTCGAGGGCGCGCACGGGACAGGTGGCGAGGAGCCGCACGGTCTCTGGCGTGGCGACAGTGGTAGGCACGGTGGGCGAGGCTTTGGCGGCCGGGCTAGGACGAACCACTCGAGGAAGGCCTGCCAGGCGCGCAGCGTTGCCGGCACCAGCGAGGCCCAGGCATAGGCCTCGACGGGGCGGGTTGGAACGCCCGTATTGGGAAAGATTGAACGAATGGATCGCACCGGATTGAGACTATCCGCAATAAACTGAGAGGTAGCCAAGCCGTTCGGCATGCCACACGAAATGCAGGACGTCGGGCGTGCCGTCAAAGCAGAGATCTGGCAAAGCAGGCGGCCGAGCTTCCAACGAACTGCAAGCCATGCAAAGAGATCTCGCTTCCGAGAGAACTCACTCCGCAGTGTTGGCAGGAGCGGCCGAGTCTCTCTCCGCTGAAAAAGCAGACCTCGAACGACGATTGCACGATTTGGAGCAGCGAAGCGAACGCGGTGCTTTGTTGCACGGCTTCGCTGAGGCGGCAACCGGTGCGCTATGGGTTGCCGATGCCTCAACCGGAGAAGGTCGGTATGTATCGCCTGGCCTGGAAACCTTGATGGAGGTTTCCGTCGGTAACGTCTTGCCTCATGCCGGGCGCTGGCTGCATCTCGTGCATGCTGATGACAGGCCGAGCGTAGCGAAACGATTTGAGTCCGTCCGCCAGGGTGAAACGGCAGAAATCGAGTACCGGGTCTTGCTGCCCGCCCGTGAGGGAGACATTTCACGGAGATCGCGCTGGGTGCGCGATCTCGGTTTTCCGGTACGCACGGGAAGCCGTGTCCGCTATGTTGCAGGATTCGTCTCGGATGCCGCTGATCGCCAGGGTAAGACGGGATTGCGGCGCCTGCTACTGGCCGAGTTGAACCATCGGGTGCGCAACACGCTCGCGGCCGTGCATTCTCTCGCAGCACAGACGGCACGGGCTGCACCCAGTCCGGCAGCATTCTGGTCCGTCTTCGCTGGCAGGCTTCTCGCCCTCGCTCGGGCGCACGATCGATTGTCGGAGGGTGGATGGACAGCCGGCGCTGATCTGCGGGCCCTGCTGGAGACTGAGCTAAGCCCCTTCCTGGCAACAGCTGGCCCTGCGGCAGGGCCACGCGCTGCTCTGGTGGGGCCGGACGTTCAACTCGAACCTGGCACGGCGATCTCCTTCGCGCTTGCACTGCACGAGATGGTCACGAACGCTGTTCGCCATGGCGCCCTATCAGCATCAGAGGGCGAGGTACACGTCCATTGGCGCATCATCGAGCCTCCGTTGCATCGCGGCAACGCAGATCGCCCGTGGCTACGGATTGAGTGGCGTGAGCGTGGTGGGCCTGCGTTATCAGGACCGCCGACAATGCGTGGCTTCGGCACAAGGCTGCTTGAGCGGAACCTGCCACGTCAACTCGGCGGCCAAGTCGAGCTTCAGTTCCCTACCGAGGGCCTCGTGGCCGTAATCACAGTCCCACTACGGCGCGTCTGAACGAAACTTGAGTATGCCAAAAAGCCAAGCGAGATGCGGGATGTGCCTGAGTAGCAGCGGCCCATAGCGCGGATCATCACCTCACTGGCATTGCACCGGCGTTCACGGTCCTGTTCCGGGCAGCGCTAGCACGCAGTTCAAACACCATTTGGGTTTGACGGCGGCAATGCCACGGCGCGGCGGGCCGGGTGGCCGTGCCTGCGGTGGATGCCGTGCAGCGTGTGATGGATCACCGGCTGGGTGGTGGAGAAGGCGTGCCCGGCGAGGCGGTGGTACTGGCCGATGGTGGAGAGGCGCTTGGCGAGGTGATCGGCGACGGTTGCGGGTGTTGCGGGCGCAGATGCAGGAAACTGCGCCACTGACAAACCGTTCCACAAGCATGTTCATCATGGGTGCTATGCTATGGGCCGGATTTGGACATTGCTGAAGGATACCGGGGAGGGCTTCGTAGCGGACGACGCTTTGACGCGTGCTGCTGGCATTGCCTACTTCACCTTGTTCTCCATCGGGCCGTTGCTGTTTATCGCGACCGGCATTGCCAGCTTCGTCTTCGGCCGCGACCAGATCGATGACGCCATCACCGCTCAGATGACCAGCATGCTGGGCGACCAGGCGGCGCATGAAGTTGGGCGTCTATCCGAGGGCGCGATGGGCCGTGCGCGCGGCGGCTGGGCCGTGGCGATCGGCCTGGGCACCTTATTGCTCACCGCCGGAGGCGCCTTCAGTGCTCTGCAAAACGCGCTGAACGCCGTCTGGAAGACCGAGGTCCCCGAGGCCGGCTCGATCACCGAGACCGTCTCGCGTCTGGTCAAGGCGAAGGCTGCGGCACTCGGCCTGGTGGCTACGACGGGCTTCATCCTGATCGCCTCGCTCGCGGTTAGTGCGGCCATAGCATCCTTCAGCTCTTGGCTGGAGGCAGCACTTCCGGGCGGTGCGCTGCTTGCCTTGGTGCTGAGCATCGCGGTGACAGTTGGCATTCTGACGTTGTTGTTTGCGGCGATCTACAAGGTGCTGCCAGATCGCAAGCTTGCCTGGCGCGACGTTTTCGTCGGGGCCTTCACAACCGCCGTCCTCTTCACCGTCGGCAAAACTCTAATCGCGGTTTATATCGGGAAGAGTGATGTCGCCGTTGGTTTCGGAGCTGCGAGTGCGGTCATCATCGTGCTGGTATGGCTCTATTATTCGGCGCTGATTTTCCTGGCAGGAGCTGAGTTTACCCGGGCCTGGGCCAACCTCAAAGGCAGCAAGCAAGCAGTGCCGGTTCCGGCAAAGCCGGCCGATGCGGTGCTCGCCTCGGATGCTGAGCGGCGCGGATTGCAGCATCGATCCGCGGCAGCACCGGAGACCGCACCCAATGCCGTCCTGCAACTTCTTGTTGCCCTGCTCCCGTTCGTTGTCACCGGCATAGTACAGGGACTGGTTGAGCGGCGATCGCAAGCGCCACGCAAACGTAAGCCGTTTCTGCGCCGCGGCTGAGATGCCGGATCCGACATTTCTTGATCCTCCCCCTTTGAAATGGAGCGGATCTGGCGGCGCGAGGGGCTGAAAGTGCCGCCGCGCCAGCCGAAGCGCGGACGACTGTGGCTGGCGGACGGCTCCTGCATTCAACTGCGCCCGGAGTGGCCGAACCATGTCTGGAGCTACGACTTTGTCGAGGACCGTACCCATGATGGGCGCAAGCTCAAGGCGGCGGACGTCATCGACGTGCTGTCTGACTTGTTCATCCTGCGCGGTACGCCTGGCCATGTTCGTTCGGACAACGTCCTAGAACGGGAAGGCGGTGCAAGGCTGGATCGTCGAGGTCGGTGCCAAGACGGCCTACATCGCACCGGGCAGCCCGTGGGAGACGGATGAAATAGGGAAGCTCCTTTTTGCAGGCCTTGCTAGATTTCCTCCGCGCACGGGTGACCGCGTGGCAAAGAGCGGGGCATGGAGGTGTCAGCCCCGCCGCGCAGCCTCGGATCGTCGCTCCTCCCCTGCGGCACACGTGCGCGCCCTTGGCTTTTTGGGCCCGGACTGGATCCAGCCGTCGGTGAGCTTGCGGTAGGCGGTCTCAGCGGCCTCTGCAGCTCGCCGTTCCTGCTGCCGGATGCCCTTGATGTTGTAGTCATAGGCGGCGCCCCGTTGGCCGTGGAGCCGCGGCCGTCCGGCCCGCAGTTCGAGGCTGCGAAGCTTCCTGGCGTGC
Source organism: Roseicella sp. DB1501 (assembly GCF_013112485.1). Taxonomy (GTDB): domain Bacteria; phylum Pseudomonadota; class Alphaproteobacteria; order Acetobacterales; family Acetobacteraceae; genus Paracraurococcus. Next base: position 543 of record NZ_JABFHG010000033.1, on the reverse strand, counting down.
AGGGCCGGGCGGACCCAGGCGTAGTCCTCGCCCCTGGTCAGCAGCCGCCAAGCGAGGACGGCGAGCTTGCGGGCGGTCGCTACTGCCGCAACGTGCTGGCCGCGGCGGGAGGAGACGCGCCCAAAGAACGCCTTGAGGGGCCCAGGCGCGCGGGCGGCGGCCCAGGCCGCCTCGACGAGGAGGCCACGGGCGTGCCCCCGGCCTTGCTTGGCAATTCGGCCATGCCGGGCGGGACCCTCGCCGGACTGCCGCACACTCGGGTTCAGGCCGAGATAGGCGACGAGCTTCTCGGCCGAGGGGAACCGGGCCACGTCGCCGATGGCGGCTGCGAGCCCGACGGCGACGATCATGTCTATTCCCGGGATCGTCATGAGCCGCCTCACTGCCCCGTCCTCCAGCGCATGCCTTGCGATGTCAGTATGCGTCAGCCCACGCTGGTGGGTTGACGGCTTGGCCTGAAGTTCCAGGGTAGCAGCTCGTCGATACGGGTGATGGGGTGGCCATTTGCGAGGCGGTCGAGCACGGCTGCGATGTAGGCTTCCG
>NZ_JABFHG010000032.1 GCF_013112485.1 Roseicella sp. DB1501 | reverse complement strand
GCCACCCAAGCCAAGCACGAAAGGAAGCCACAACTCACCTGACCAGACCGAAAACCCCGCTCCTCCATCCACAACCCGGGTCAATTCCTCATGGCAATCCCGGGTCAGCTCTCACTGGCATTCAACACCTCGAACGGCCGCTTACAGTTGGCCCGTCAGTGCGGTCGGGTCGATTGTCAAGGTCGAGAAATCGACCGGACGGTACTGAGAAAAATCACGCGCTCTGTATTTCACAAGCGTGAAATTCTCTATGAATATGCAAGTCATTCTCAAATGAAAAATTAATTTTTTATATTCATGTACCGCGTTGACGGTGCCGTGTCCGATGATACTTAACATTTGATGGACACGATCATTGATCAGATTGACCGGCCAAATGTCCAAAGGCGTCCTCAGCGCCGGCTGCTGCTGTCGGCCGGCGCCGCGGCGCTCGTTGCCGGGGTCGGCGGCTTCGTCCTGGGCCAATGGCTCTCCCCGTCGCCGCCGGCCCCCGCCACGCCCGCGCCGCAGGAGAGCCTGCCGACGGAGGTCACGCTCTCGCCCGAGGCGGCGCAGAACTACGGCCTGCGCACCGCGCCCGCCGCCATGCAGCCGCTGGCCCGCAGCATCCGCGTGACCGGCACCGTCGGCTTCAACGAGCTGCGCCTCGCCCACATCCAGCCCCTCGCGCGCGGGCGGGTGCAGGCCATCGAGGTCGCGATCGGCGACCGCGTGCGCGCCGGCCAGCGCCTGGCGGTACTGGATGCGCTGGACCTGGCGGAGGCGCGCCACCAGCTCGCGGGCGCCGAGGCGGCGCTGAACCAGGCGCAGGCGGAGACGCAGACGGCCCGCGCCGCGCTGAACCGCGCCACCGAACTGGTCCGCAGCGGCGCGATCGCCCAGAGCGAGCTGGAGCGCCGCCGCGCCGAGATGGCGCGCGCCGATGCGGCGGTGGAGACGCGCCGGACGGAGGTGGAACACTGGCGGGAGATGCTGACCCGCTACAGCCCGGCCGGCCCGCCGGGGCAGGAGCCGGCGGACACCGTGTCCCTGCCGGGCCGCACGCCGAGCGACGCCCGCGGCGGCATCCTCGCGCCCTTCGACGGCGCGGTGCTGGCGGTGGGCGCGACGCCGGGGGAGCTGGTGGACACCAACCGCGAGATCTTCACCCTCGCCGACCTCTCGACCGTCTGGGTGATGGCCGACGTGCCCGAGCGTGAACTCGGTGCGGTGAAGCCCGGGGCGGCGGTCTCTATCGCCGTGGAGGCGTATCCCGGCCGCCGCTTCCCCGGCCGCGTCGCCTATGTCGCCGACCAGCTGGATGCCCGCACCGGCACGGCGAAGGTGCGCTGCGAGATCCCGAACCCCGACGGCGCGCTGAAGGTGAACATGTTCGCGACAGTCGAGATCGCGGCGCCGCTGGGCCGAGACGGGCTGGTGGTGCCGGAAGCGGCGGTGCAGGCGGTGGACAACCAGCCGGTGGTTTTCGTGCGGACCGGCGAGACCCGCTTTGCCCGCCGCGACGTGACACCCGGCCTGCGCCAGGGCGGCGCGACGGAGATCACTCAGGGATTGCAGCCGGGGGAGGTGGTGGCGACCGAGGGCAGCTTCCGCCTGAAGGCGCTGCTGCTGCAGAGCCGCGTGGAAGGCGATTGAGCCGGTGATCGCCCGCCTGACGGACGCCGCCATCGCCAACCGCACGGTCGTACTGGTGCTGGTCGGCCTGCTGGTCGCCATGGGCCTCTATGACCTGCGGCGCCTACCCATCGACGCGCAGCCCGACATCTCGCCCCGCCAGGTGCTGGTCATCACCCAGGCGCCTGGCCTTGGCCCGCCGGAGATGGAGCGCTTCGTCACCTTCCCGGTAGAGCTCGCCCTGCAGGGCCTTCCGCACATGGAGAACCTGCGCTCCGTCACACGCTATGGCCTTTCGGTCGTCTATGTCCGCTTCTCCGACGACACAGACATATACGCCGCGCGCAACCTGGTCTTCTCCCGCCTGCCCTCGGTGCAGGTGCCGCCGGAGGCGGGGGCGCCGCAGATGGGCCCGGTCTCCACCGGCCTCGGCGAGATCTACCAGTTCGAGGTGCGCGGAGAGGGCCGCAGCCTGATGGAGCTGCGCACCATCCTCGACTGGCAGATCGCCCTGCGCCTGAAGCAGGTGCCGGGCGTCATCGACGTCAACGTCAACGGCGGCGAAATGAAGACCTACGAGGTGCAGGTCGCCGCCGATGCGTTGACCCGCTACGGCCTCTCCCTCTCCGAGGTGTTCGCCGCCATCGAGCGCAACAACGGCGCCCGCGGCGGTGCGACGCTGGAGCGCAACGGCGAGCAAGCGGTGATTCGCGGGGAGGGACTGATTGCCAACCCGCAGGACATCGAGCGCATCGTGCTGCGCACCGGGGAGGGTGGCGTGCCGCTCTATGTCCGCGACATCGCCCGCGTGGTGCCGGCCGCCCGCCCGCGCCTCGGCGCCGTGACGCGCGACGGCCGCGGGGAGGCGGTGGTCGGCGTCGCGCTGATGCTGCTGGGCGAGAACACGCGGGAGGTCGGCGACCGCGTGAAGGCCGCCGTCGGCGAGATCGGCAAGAGCCTGCCGAAGGGCGTCGAGATCGCGCCCTACTACGACCGGTCCGACCTGATCACCCGCACCATCCATACCGTGGCGAAGAACCTGGTGGAGGGCGCGGCGCTGGTCGTCGTCGTGCTGCTGGTGCTGCTGGGCAATATCCGCGCCGGCCTCGTCGTCGCCGCCGCCATTCCGCTCTCGATGCTCGCCGCCTCCACGGCAATGTACTATGCTGGGATCTCCGGCAACCTGATGAGCCTGGGCGCCATCGACTTCGGCCTGATCGTCGACGGTGCGGTCGTGATGATCGAGAACGTCGTCCGCCGCCGCGGCGAGCAACCGGACCGGCCGATCGAGGATGTGGTGCGGGAGGCGGCGCATGAGGTCGGCCGCCCCATCGTCTTCGCCGTCACCATCATCACCGTGGTCTACCTGCCGCTGCTGAGCCTGCAGGGAGTCGAGGGCAAGATGTTCCGCCCCATGGCGCTGACTGTCGTCTTCGCCCTGGTCGCCTCACTGGTGCTGACGCTGGTGCTGATGCCGGTGCTGGCGACCTTCGCGCTGCGCGGGCGCGTGGCGGAGCATGACAGCCGCGCCATCGCCTGGGTGCGCCGGCGCTACGCCCCGCTGCTCGACGCCTCGGAGCGGCACCCGGCGCCGGCCATCGGCATCGCCCTCGCCCTGCTGGTCGCCAGCGGCCTGCTGGCGACGCGGCTCGGCGCCGAGTTCATCCCGCGCCTGGACGAGGGCGCGCTGGCCGTCACCATCACTAAACTGCCGAGCATCGGGCTGTCCACCGCCGTCGAGACCACGACGCTGGTCGAGAAGACGCTGCTAAGGTTTCCCGAGGTGGAGACGGTGGTCAGCCTCTCCGGCAGCTCGGAGATCCCGACCGACCCGATGGGCGTGGAGCAGAGCGACAGCTTCATCATCCTGAAGCCGCGCGAGCAGTGGCGGACGGCGCCGGACCGGGAGGGGCTGATCGCCGCCTATGCCGAGGCGCTGGACCGCGAGGTGCCGGGCCTGCAGCTATCCTGGTCGCAGCCGATCGAGATGCGCATGCAGGACCTGCTGCAGGGCGTCCGCTCCGACATCGCCGTCATCATCTACGGCGACGACCCGGCGGCGCTGCGCCGCGCGGCCGATGCGGTGGTGCAGGCGGTGGCGAAGGTGCCGGGGGCGGAGGACGTGAAGTCGGAGCAGACCGCCGGCCAGCCCTACCTGCGGATCATCGTGGACCGGGAGGCGGTGGCCCGCTACGGCCTGAACGCCGCCGAGGTCCTGGACGTGGTGGAGGCGCTAGGCGGCCGAACAGTGGGCACGCTGGTGGAGGGCAATGCCCGCTTCGACATCCGCGTCCGGCTGCGGCCGGAGGACCGGATGGACCCCGACCGCATCCGCGACCTCCGCATCGCCGACGGCAGCGGCCGGGCGGTGCCGCTGACGCAGCTGGCGCGCGTGGTGACAGAGGACGGACCGGCGCAGATCAGCCGCGAGAAGGGCCGGCGCCGCATCACGGTGGAGGCGAATGTCCGCGGCCGCGACATCGCCAGCTTCGTGGGGGAGGCGCAGGCGGCGGTGCAGGCCCAGGTCCGGCTGCCGCCCGGCTATTCCATGGAATGGGGCGGGCAGTTCCAGAACCTGCAGGAGGCGACGGCGCGGCTGACGGTGGTGGTGCCAGCGGCGCTGGCGCTGATCTTCGCGCTGCTCTTCCTCATGTTCCGCAGCGTCCGGCTGTCCGCGCTGATCTTCGTCAACATCCCCTTCGCCGCCACGGGCGGCGTCCTGGCGCTGTGGCTGCGCGGTCTGCCCTTCAGCATCTCGGCCGCCGTCGGCTTCATCGCGCTGTTCGGCATCGCGGTGCTGAACGGCGTGGTGCTGGTCAGCACCATCGTGGAGCAGCGGCGGGAAGGGAAGGACGCCATGGCCGCAGCGCGGGACGCGGCCATGCTGCGCCTGCGGCCGGTGCTGATGACGGCGACGGTGGCCAGCCTCGGCTTCCTGCCGATGGCGGTCTCGACCAGCGCCGGCGCGGAGGTGCAGCGGCCGCTGGCCACCGTGGTCATCGGCGGCCTGATCACCGCCACCATGCTGACGTTGCTGGTGCTGCCCACGCTCTATCCGCGGTTCGCCGGGCGGGGGCAATCGTCGCACTCAGATCCTGCGCCCCGCCCGGCCGCCGCGGAGTAGCGACGGTGCACAAAGTGTTCCTTGCCGCGGTCATGGCCGCGGTGGTCCCCGCTGCGGCCGCGGGCGATGCGCGGGCGCAACCAACGCCGCTGTCCCACCCACCGATGGCAGTGCCGCCCGAAGCCAATCCGCCGGCCACCACCCTCCGCCCGCCGCAGCTCGCGCCGGCTCCCCGCCGGGCGGAGCGGCCGCGCGAAGCGCCGCCGCTTCAGCCGAGCGGGCCTCGCACCTCACCGCCGATGGCGGTCTCGCCCATCGAAGCGTCGGGCCTGGCGCGGGACCTCGACGCCGCGCTCTCCATCGATGCCGCGGCGCGCGCCATCCAGGGCCAGCGGGAGGCGGTGCGGTCCCGCGATGCGCTGGTGCGCTCCCCCATCCCCGGCTCGCCCTTGCTGGGTGGCGATTTCCGGTCCGACGCGCGCGGGCCGGGCCGGGCCAACGAATGGAACGTGGAGGTGGCGGCACCGCTCTGGCTGCCCGGGCAGCGCGGCGCCCTCGCGGGCACGGTGAACGCCGGGGTGGAGGAGCAGGAGCGGCGCCTGGCGCTGCGGCGGCTGGAGCTGGCCGGGCTGCTGCGCGATGCTTATTGGGCGGTCGGTGCCGCCGAGTCCGAGCTGCGGGTGGCGCGCAACCGGCTGGCGACGGCGCGCGACATCGGCCGCGACGTGCAGCGGCGCGTGGAACTCGGCGACATCGCGCAGACCGAGGCGCTGCTGACCCGGAACGAAGAGTTGGCGGCGACGCTGGACCTGACGCGGGCCGAGGCTGCGGTTGCTGCCGCCCACGCCGCCTACCGCACGCTGACCGGCGGGAGCGAGGCGGCGCTGCAGTCGGCGGGTGGCAGCACAGGCCTGGCCGGCGCGCGGTCGGAGCCCGCCATGATGGACGCGGCCACCCACCCGGCGATCCGCACGGCGGAAGCGGCGCTGGCGACCGCCGAGGCGCGCGCCCGGCTGGTGCGGGCGACGCCGATGGACAACCCCGAACTGGGCGTCTTCACCCGCGGCCAGGGCGGGCTGGTGACCGAGCAGGGCACCTCGCTTGGCCTGCGCGTCCGCATCCCGCTGCCGAGCGAGGCGCGCAACGCCCCCCGCCGCGCCGATGCGGAGGCCGAGCGCACGCGGGCAGAGGGCGAGCTGATCCAGGCCCGGCGGGTGGTGGAGGGCGAGATCAGCCTCGCCCGCCTCGGCTTGGCCGCCGCGGCGCGGGCACGCGGCATCGCAGCCGACCGGCGCGCGGTGGCCGAACAACAATTGGCGACGGCGCGCACGGCCTTCCGCAGCGGCGAGATCGGTGCCTTCGACCTGTTCCGCGTGCGGCAGCTGCAGATCGAGGCCGCGGCCGGGGAGGCGCGGGCAGAGGTCGAGGCGGGGCGGGCGCGCAGCCGGCTGAACCAGGCACTGGGCTTGGCGCCGTAGATCAAGTCATGCTGATCACGAACTCCTCTACGCGACCTGCGGAACTGTCTGTCGAATGCTGAGTGAGTTCCGCTCGTCAAAATCCGCGACAGCTGCATGCATCTAAACAATTCTGACGTGCCAACATTGCAGGCTTCCAATCGCCATGTAAGCGTGATCAGAGTCCATCCGGGATCATATTGTTTTTTGACATAGCCATCGGAGCATACGACGGACGGAGGCCCAGCGCAGGAAGGCAAGCGCGCGGCGGTTCAAGCACTCCCAATCCTTGGCTAATCGTCGGCAGCGATTGGTCGACGTATACGTCGACGGCGATGGTGCGCTCGACAATCCAGCGCTTGGGTAGCACGACGAACTTGCGCGTCTGGGATCGCTTGACGATCTCGAGGTTGATGTGGCGGCAGGTCGTGAGCAGTCCGGCCTGGAAGGTGGCGCCCTGGTACCCGCCATCAGCGTAGAGCTTCAGCAGGAACAGATAGAGGCCAAACAGCGAGTCTATCAGCGTAAGCGCGGCGACGAGGCCCATCTTCCGAGGTGAGGCCTGAATGTGCTGGGTCGGCCTGGAGCGAGGAGCTTCAGGTCGACGTTATGGATAGCGTTAACGACGACGCGAAGGGTGTCGGGTATCG
>NZ_JABFHG010000031.1 GCF_013112485.1 Roseicella sp. DB1501 | reverse complement strand
CGGAAGCCTACATCGCAGCCGTGCTCGACCGCCTCGCAAATGGCCACCCCATCACCCGTATCGACGAGCTGCTACCCTGGAACTTCAGGCCAAGCCGTCAACCCACCAGCGTGGGCTGACGCATACTTCACGGCGCTCAAGAGGTCCCTGAAAAGGTCCTTTGATAAGTAATATTCGTTCACAACTGGTATCTGGTATAAGAAAATTATAACAATTATGGTTAGTAAATTTCCCAATACACCGTGCCAAATTGCGACAGGGACCAGCAAAAAGGTCTTTTTCTGTAAAAGTGGTTTTATATGGTCGCCCAAAGTCTGGTCAATTACAGCTTTTGCGTAATCATCTATCAGTTCAGAGGCTTCAATTTTGTATTGCTCCAAGTTGTCCTTGCCGATGCTTCGAAGGATGTACGCATCTACTTCAGCACAACTAATAACCAACTCAACGCCATTTTTTCTCTTTTCTTTAAGAAGTTCTTCGCGAACTTCAATCTCCAAGAGATGAAGTGCTAAAGCTTCAAGCAGAGCGAATTTGCCCTGATCGGCCACCAAGTAGTTGAAAGCATCCTCTCGCGACTTAATAATCGCTAATGATGCATCAGAGGTATGTGGGTTATTGGGCTGTACGGCTGTCCGCCTCGCCCGCCGCGGCATCGTGGGAGCAGGCTATTTCTTTGCTCGGCCCAACCAATCCAGATTAGAAACCCTCTTCTCAATGGCCTGGGTCACGCGTTGGTCAACCTCACTTACGGCCTCAAAAATTTTCTGCTGGCGCGGAGTGAGTATTCTTGCCCAGTTGGGCGCACCTGTAGCCACAGGCTCGGGCGCAGCCTTGGTCTGCTGGCGGCGATCAACCTTCGTATGTTGGTCAGGAGGCATTATCTCGTTTACCTCATCTACCAATGCTGAGTCGGTTGCGTGCCGCTTGAAAAGCTTCGGAATCGTGCTTGTCCAGCGTGAAAAGGTCCCGCGGAAACGTGGCGTCCGCAAGGCCGGTAACGGGTCCATGCACACTTATCCCCAGGTTTTTGCTCACGCTATGCGGCGCATCACACAACCTAGAGTTACTTTGTGATTAGATAATAAACCTCTCTGGTGCTGTCACTTGGTATCCAAGTGGCTATTGCTAGCTCATCTGTCCAGGCGCCACCCCATCTGCCCGCCACCCAACGCCTCCGACCGAACCCGCCCCTTGATCCGCATCTGCCGCAGCGTCGAGCCGACCCGCTTCTGCATCACCCGGACGAACACCAGGTCAGACGGGTTCAGGTTCCGCGCCGCCATGACACGCAACGTCAGGTCATGCGTGCTCAGCGTCTCGCCCGTGCTGCGCAGCGCCGCGTAGATTGCCCGCATGATCTCGCCCTTGAACGCCGCATGCCGGACGGGCAGCGGCTTGGGCCGCGCCTCGGACAGGTCCATCTCGGGCGCAAACACCCGGATCGCACCGTCCAGATTGTCGAGAGCCAGCGTCAGCTCGCGGACCTTGTTCTGCGCATCCTCCAGCGCTCCAGCAATCTCCGCGCGCTTGCGGATCAAGCCAGAGACAACGTGCTCGTGTTCCATCCCGACATGCTAGGTAAGCACACCAAAGCCTCAACGGCCGCGTGGTGGCAGGTGCTACCGAATATCGGACATGTCCGGCATGCCGATATCGCCGTCGAAGCGGATCATGTCCTCGGCCAGCAGCACATGCCCATCCGCCCGCTGCAGCGCCACCGGATAGGCGGCGGAGGAGGAGAAGACGACGCAGCGGCCCGGCCGGGCCCCGGCCGCCCATTGGAAGAAGGCGGCGTCGATGCCGAGATCCTCGGCCACCGCCAGCGGGTTCCGCTCGATCATCAACCGGCCGCCGACCAGGGCGGCGAGGTGGAAGGCGGCATCGAAGCCGGCCTGCGGCGCCGCGGCGAACCAGTCCCGGCAGTCCATGCGGTAGAAGGTGAAGCCGCGCCAGTCGCGCGGCTCGAAGAGCGGCCAGCCCGCCGCCGGGTCGATGGCGCCGGTAAGCGGGCGGAGGCTGTCCACCGCATGCACCTCGTGCCCCGCCTCGAGCAGGGCGCGGGTCAGGTGGCGACCGACAAATCCGGCGGCGCCGGTCACGAGCATCTTGCCCATGCGGATCGGCTCTCCAACTTCGGGCCTGTGCCCGTGCCGCATGCTGCCCTGCCGGAGGTGAAGCAGGCCTTAAGGGTGCCTGGCGCTCTGCCCACCGCCCTGCGGGCCGCGGCGTGTTTGTTGCTAGATCGTTCCAAGAACCGACCTCACCGGCGTGTGGTCGCCGCTGGTCCGGCGGCAGTGTATGAGGTGCCGCCATGTCTCCCCCTGACACCCGCCTGGAGCCCGGCTTCGACCCGCCGGCGCCGGGACGCGCAGCCCCGCCGCCGCCACCGCCGCCGCGCAAGCCGGAACGGCGGCGGCGGCGCCGACCGAGCCTGTTCGGTGGCGTCTTCCGCTTCCTCTTCACGCTGGCGATGGTGGCGATCGTCGCCGGCGGCGTGGCCGCCTTCGGGCTCTACCGCCACATCGCCGCCGACCTGCCGGACTACCGCTGGCTGGCCGATTACCAGCCGCCGCAGATGTCGCGGATCTATGCCGCCGACAGCCGGCTGATGGCCGAGCTGGCCGCCGAGCGGCGGGTCTTCATGCCGATCGAGGCCATCCCCAAGCTCGTCCAGGCCGCCTTCGTCAGCGCCGAGGACCAGCGCTTCTGGGAGCATCACGGCATCGACCCGCGGGGCATCCTGCGGGCGATCATCACCAATATCGAGCAATACGGCACCGGCCGCCGGATGGGCGGCGCCTCGACCATCACGCAGCAGGTCGCCAAGAACATGCTGGTCGGCAACGACCGCACCCTGCTGCGCAAGGCGCGCGAGGCCATCCTCGCCATCCGCATCGAGGAGGCGCTGCCGAAGGAGCGCATCCTCGAGCTCTATCTCAATGAGATCTTCCTCGGCTACCAGGCCTTCGGCGTCGCCGCCGCGGCGCAGGCCTATTTCAACAAGGGGCTCGACGAGCTGAGCCTCGGCGAGATCGCCTTCCTCGGCGCCCTGCCGAAGGCACCGAACAACTACAACCCGGTGCGCTACCCCGAGGCGGCGCGGGCCCGCCGTGACTGGGTGCTCGACCGCATGGCCGAGGATGGCGCCATCACCGCCGAGCAGGCCGCCGCCGCGAAGCAGGAGCCGATCGTGCCGCGGATGCTGCGCCGGCCGGAGACGCTGCCGGTCGGGCAGTATTTCACCGAGGAGGTTCGGCGCGAGCTGCTCAACCGCTTCGGGCCGGAGCAGACCACCATGGGCGGCCTCGTCGTCCGCACCAGCATCGAGCCGGCGCTGCAGAAGGCGACGGAGCAGGTGCTGCGCAACGGCCTCGTCTCCTATGACCGCCGGCGCGGCGGCTGGCGCGGCGCCATCACCCGCATCTCGGCCGGCAGCACGGACTGGATGCCACAGCTCGAGGCGGTGCAGCGCCCGGGCGGCGTGCTGCCGGAATGGAAGCTCGCCGTGGTGCTGGAGGTGCGGCCGGGCGAGGCGAAGCTCGGCTGGATCGAGCGGCCCGATTCGCGCAGCCCGGCGCAGCCGCGCACCGGCATCCTGCCCTTCGACGGCCTCGCCTGGGCCCGCAAGGCGCTCGGCGACGGGCGGTTCGGGGGGCGTCCCTCGCGCATGCAGGACATTCTGAGCCCTGGCGACGTGGTGCCGATTGAGGTCACGGCGCCCGGCGCCGGCGGGCGGCCGGACCGGCTCGCCCTGCGCCAGGTGCCGCAGATCGAGGGGGCGATCGTCGCCCTCGACCCGCAGACCGGCCGCGTGCTGGCCATGGCCGGCGGCTGGTCCTTCGACAAGAGCCAGTTCAACCGCGCCACCCAGGCGCAGCGCCAGCCCGGCTCCTCCTTCAAGCCCTTCGTCTACCTGCCGGCGCTCGAGGCCGGGGTGCCGCCGACCCAGCGCTTCCTCGACGGCCCGATCGAGGTGATGACGCCGCAGGGCGTCTGGCGGCCCTCCAACTACACGGAGGGCAGCTACAACGGCTATGTCAGCATCCGCACGGCGCTGCAGAAGTCGCTGAACCTCGTCACCATCCGGGTGGCGCAGGAGGTCGGGATGGCCAAGGTCTCCGAGACCGCGGCCCGCTTCGGCGTCATCGACAACATGCCGCGCTACCTGGCGATGTCACTCGGCTCGGGCGAGACGACGGTGCTGCGGATGGCGGCCGGCTATGCAGGCTTCGCCAGCGGCGGCCGCAAGGTCACGCCGACCTTCATCGACAGCGTGCAGGACCGCCGCGGCCGGGTGATCTGGCGCAGCGACGCGCGCGCCTGCGAGGGCTGCGACGCGCCGCGGCCGGGCGAGGAGCCGCCGGAGCTGGTCGATGCGCGGCCGCAGATCGCCGATCCGATCGCCGTCTACCAGATGACCAACATCCTGACCGGCGTGGTCCAGCGCGGTACCGGCACGGCGGCGGGGAAGGGGCTGGACCGGCCGATCGCCGGCAAGACCGGCACCACGAATGATTACGTCGACAACTGGTTCGTCGGCTACACGCCGGACATCGTCATCGCGGTCTGGCTCGGCTTCGATGATCCGCACAGTCTCGGCAAGGATGAGACCGGCGGCCACAACGCCGCGCCGGTCTTCCGCGACGTGCTGCAGGCGGCGCTCGGCAACAGCCCGCCAGTGCCCTTCCGCGCGCCGCCGGGCGTCGCGCTCGTGCGCATGCAGGACGGCAATGCGACCATCATGGAGGCCTTCCGTCCCGGCACCGAGAACAGCGCCCGGCGGGTCGGCGGCGAGACCGCCTCCGGCTCGGCCCGCAGCGAGGACCAGAATCTCGGCGGCCTGTACTAGAAGCAGATCCCGTTCGAGTGGAAACACTCGAACGGGTGAAGATGCCCTGAGAACAACAGGCTGCAGCGGATTGCGCTCAAGAGTGAGCGCTGCTCCGCTGTAGGGCCCGTAGGTGAAGACTGGCTGGGTACAGGGGGCCGGTGGTGGAGGCGAATGGCCGGGCTCGAAGCCGGCAGGGCCTCCCCCTCAGGCCATCAGGGCAATGGGTCGTAGGGTTTGACGAGGTCGGAGAGGCGCGGCGCCGCCGGAGTCTTGCTGATGGCGAACCAGCCAAGAACGAACAGGAAGGCGATACAGAACCCAACGCACGCTGCCTTCCGTCCCAGGCTGCCTTTCACCACCATCTCAGACAAAGCCAGCCTCATCGTCTGGAACACACCGTTGAGATTAATGATCGTTTCATCTTCTGCCTAGCCAAATTTCGCGCGATGGTTGTGAAGCTGCCAATCCTCGCCCGCGTCACGGCGTATGGCAAGACGAGCAGATCCGGCACGGGCGTCGCGCGGCCTCGCCTCGTGAACGCCGGCCTGCCGCAACCCCTGCCGGGACGGCCTCAGCCCCAGGGCGCGTCGCCGAGGGCGTTCAGCGGGATCTTGAGGTAGCGACGGCCATTGCTCTCCGGTGCCGGCAGCCGGCCGCCGGCGATGTTCACCTGCAGCGAGGGCAGGATCAGCTTCGGCATCGGCAGCGTCCTGTCCCGCTCCGTGCGCAGCCGGACGAAGCTTGCCTCGTCCTGGCCGCGGACATGCGCATTGCCGGCCTTCTGCTGCGCGACGCTGCTCTCCCACGCCACGGCACGGCCGCCCGGCTGGTAGTCATGGCCGGTGAAGAGCCGCGTCGCATCGGGCAGCGACAGGATGCGCTGGATGCTGCGCCACAGCGCGCCGGCATCGCCGCCCGGGAAATCCGCCCGGGCGCTGCCGCCATCGGGCATGAAGAGCGTGTCGTGGACGAAGGCGGCGTCGCCCACGACATAGGTGACGGAGGCCATGGTGTGGCCTGGCGAGAACATCACCGAGGCTTCGAGCCCACCGATGCGGAAGCGATCGCCATCGGCGAAGAGGCGATCCCATTGCGAGCCGTCGGCCGGGACGCTGTCCGGCAGGTTGTAGAGCTCCTTCCAGAGCCTCTGCACCTTGACGATGTGCTCGCCGATCGCCGTTGGCGCGCCGGTCCGGTCCTTCAGGTAGCCGGCTGCCGAGAAATGGTCGGCATGCGGATGCGTGTCGAGGATCCAGTCCAGGGCGAGCCCGCGCTCGCGGATGAAGGCGAGCAGCGCATCGGCGGAGCGCGTCGCGGTCGCGCCGGATTTCTCGTCGAAATCGAGGACGGGGTCGATGATCGCGCAGGCCCGGCTGGCCGGATCGGCGACGACGTATTGCAGGCTGCAGCTGCGCGGCTCGAAGAACGCCGTCACCTCGGGCCGGCCGGTGGTTGGCGCCTCCGTCATGCCGCCCTGGCCTCCGGGAAATGCCGTTCGCGGTGCTTCACGTCGAGCTCGCTGCCGCGCAACATCATGCGCCAGTACAGGAAGGGAAGGAAGCGCGTCTTCAGCAGCCAGGCGCTCCGGCGCGGCTGGCGCGGATCGAGCGGGAAGCTCGGCGTGACCTTGCCGCCATAGCCGAACTCCGCCAGCACCACCTTCCCATAGGCGGTGGTGAGCGGGCAGGAGCCATAGCCGTCATAGGCGGCGTCCAGCGGCCGGCCGTCGAGCGTGGCCAGCAGGTTGCGCACGACGACCGGCGCCTGCAGCCGCACCGCGGCGGCGGTCTTGGCGTTGCTCGTGCCGGCCGCATCGCCGAGCGAGAAGATGTTGGCGAAGCGCGCATGCCGCAGCGTCGCCGGATCGACATCCACCCAGCCCGCGGCATTCGCCAGCGGGCTGCGCCGGATCACGTCCGGGGCGCTCTGCGGCGGGGTGACGTGCAGGAGGTCGAAGCGCTTCTCGACCTCCGTCACCCGGCCCTGCTCGTCGGTCACGGCGAACAGGGCGGTGCGGCGCGGGCCGTCGACGGCCTTGAGGGCATGCCGATAGCGCAGGGCGATGCCGTAATCCTGCGCCACGCGCTGCAGGGTCGGCACGAAGAAGGGCACGCCGAAGAGCGCCTCGCCGGCGAGGCAGAACTCGATCCCGGCCGGGCGCGGCAGCCCGTTGCGGCGCCAGCGGTCGGCGGCGAGATACATGATCTTCTGCGGGGCGCCGGCGCATTTGATGGGCATGGGCGGCTGGGTGAACAGCGCCGTGCCGCCCTGGAAGTCCTGCAGGCAGCGCCAGGTGTATTCGACCGTCTCGGCCGCGTAGTTGCTGCACACCCCCTGGCTGCCGAGCGCCTGGCGCAGTCCCTCCACCTTGTCCCAGTCGAGCTGCAGGCCGAGGCAGACCACGAGCTGGCGATAGGCGATGCGGCGGCCATCGGCGAGCGCAACCTGGTTCACCTCGGGATGGAAGCCGGTCACCGTGCCCCGGATCCAGGCGACGCCCCTCGGGATGAGCGACGCCTCCGGCCGGAGGGTTTCGGCGAGGCTGAACACGCCGGCCCCGACCAGGGTCCAGCCCGGCTGATAGGCATGGGTCTCCGCGGGCTCGATCAGGGTCACGGCCAGCCCCGGCCGGTGCCGCCTGAGTTCGGCCGCGACCGTGATGCCGGCAGCGCCGCCGCCGACGATCAGCACCTCGGCGCGCTGCGTCGGGGCTAGGGTGGGGGGCAATGCCGCGTCGCGGTTCGGCTGGGCGTCCATCCTGGTCTCCCGCATCGGAGCTGGCCGGTGCCGGCCCGGTATTGGCCGCCTGTTTATGAGATCGTGACTTGTATAGATAGCCTAAGTGACTCATTGTCATCATCGGCCCGATCTCAATGCCGCGAGGCCCCGGACGGCCGGCCGCCACCAACAGCCACCCTCCCGAACGGATGCGCCATGACCGACCCAAGCCCGGAGCGCCGCGGCCCGCCGCTGCTCCATGACCCGGCGCCGGCCTTCCGGGCGCGCACCACCATGGGCGACCGTGCCCTGGCCGATTACCGCGGGCAGTGGCTGCTGCTCTTCTCGCATCCGGCCGATTTCACCCCGGTCTGCACCAGCGAGTTCATCGCCTTCGCGCGGGCGGCGGCGCGGTTCGAGGCGCTCGGCTGCGCGCTGCTCGCGCTCTCCGTCGACAGCCTGTTCTCGCATTTCGCCTGGATCCGCAGCATCCACGCCCAGTTCGGGGTGAAGGTGCCCTTTCCCATCATCGAGGATCCCTCGATGGCGATCGCCCGCGCCTACGGGATGATCGCCCCGCAGGCGCCCGACGCCGCGATGGTGCGGGCCGTCTTCGTGATCGACCCCGAGGGGATCATCCGCGCCATCACCTGGTATCCGATGACAACAGGACGCAATGTCGAGGAGCTGCTGCGGCTGCTCGCCGCCCTGCAGGTGAGCGATGCGCATGACGTCTCGACCCCCGAGGGCTGGCGTCCCGGCGATGCCGTGATCCTGCCGCCGGAGCTGACGCCGGAGGCGGTCTTCGCGCCCCAGGCGCCGGGCGCCGACTGGTATTTCCGCACCGGGCCGGTGCCGCAGGGCAGGGGCAAGGGGCGGTGAGCGAGGCGGCGCTGGACATCGCCGCGGGCGTCGCCCTGCTGCGCGTGCTCGCCAATCCGGCGCGGTTGCGCATCGCCCTGCTCCTGCTCGACGGCGAGCGGCCGGTCGGGCAGATCGAGGCCGCGCTGAGCCTCAGGCAGCCCAACCTCTCGCAGCATCTCGGCGAGCTGCGCGAGGCCGGCCTGCTGGTGGCGCGGCGGGAAGCGCGCGCGGTCTTCTACCAGGTGGCGCCGGGTCGGCCGCGGCAGCTGCTGGCGAGCCTGCGGCATGGGCTGGAGGGCGGCCCCGCTGTCCCGCCTGCCGCCCCGCCTCCCGTCTCGGCACCCCGCCCGCCGCGCCGCAGCGCCGCGGCGGCCAGCTTCGCCGTGGTATCGCCAGGCGCCGGCTGAGCATGTCCGCGCGCCGTGAAGCCGCGCGCGCGGGGGGTCACGACAAGATGGGCTCAGGATGTGACTGCGGGGCCGGTATGGTGGCGCGGCCCGAGGGGAGGCGCCACGACGACCATGATCGGACCGGGTCACCGGCATCGCCCGCCTCGCCGCCCTGGACCATGATCCGCTCACACAGGGTGGCGGATCATGGTCCAGGCCGTTGTGTGATCGCGTGAGTCACGCTTTCCGGTGCGTCCACCTCAAGCGATCACGCTCTAGCCTCTCGGCGCAGCCCGGCCGCCGGAGCCCCTGCAGTCGGTGGTATTCTCGACGCCGGGCGTCGATCCCCGACACCGCTTCGATCTCTGGCGCAGCCGCTACCTGGCTGGCCTGTCGCGCTCGCAGCTCCATCAGCTGTCCGAGGTGCATGGCGGCGTCGCGCGCCACATCCAGTCGCAGCGCATGCGCCTGGCCCATGCGATGCTGTCGGATCCCGACTGCCTGCTGCCCATCGCGGCCATCGCCGAGCGGGTCGGCCATTGCGACGCGGCCGCCTTCAGCTGTGACCCGGCGGCGTGGCGGTGTCCCGGGTCGGGTCGGGGCGGCCCGGCCGTCAGCCATCGGGATCCCGGCCCGAGAGCAGCGCCGCGACCGGCCGGCTGGACGGGAATTGCTCGCAGAGGGTCAGCGCCACGATCAGCACCGGCACGCCGATGAAGGCGCCGGGGATGCCCCAGAGGAAGGCGCCGAGGAAGACCGCGACCACCACCATGAAGGGCGAGAGGGCCAGCCGCGCGCCGGTCAGCAGCGGCTCGATCGCGTTGCCGGTGATGAACTGGGTGGCCTGCAGCACCACGAAGACGGTTGCGGCGGACTCCCAGGTGCCGAATTGCAGGGCGGCGAAGAGGGTGGGCAGCAGCGTCGCCAGCAGGGCACCGATGAGAGGGGATGTAGTTCAGCAAAGGCGATGACGCCCCATTCCGGCGCCAGGGCCAGCCCCATGGCATAGGCGAAGGCCCAGACCGCGAGGCCGGTCACCGCGCTCATCACCGTCCGTACCAGCGTATAGGTCCTGAGCTTCGCCATGCTCTGTCGTCCGGCGCGCAGCAGCCCGGCGGCGATGCCGCCGTCGCGGCCGAGATGCTCGAGCTGACGCCGCATCACCCCCACCTCCAGCAGGCCGAGGATGACGAAGACCAGGGTGATGCCGAGGAAGCTCGCGATGCCCTGCAGCTGCAGCAGCACCGTCTGCGCGATGCGGATGAGGCCGCGGGTGTCGAAGGGTTCGCCGAGCATGGCGGCGGCGCCGATGCCGTGGCTCTCCAGCCAGTCCATCTGCTGCGCGTAGAGGATCTGCAGCGCGGCGGCATTGGCGATCACCCAGCGGGCGACGCGGCCGAAGCCCCAGCCCGCCGCCAGGGCCAGCGCGACCAGCACCACGAGGGTGAGCAGGACGGTGCCGATCAGCGCGACGAGGACGGGCAGCCTGGCCTGCGCCGCACGCTGCACCGGCCAGGCCAGCGCCATGGTGAAGAGGGCGAAGGCGATCGGGGCGAGGATCGGCTCGGCGAGGCGGCAGGCGCCGGCCGCCAGGATGGCGGTGCACAGGCCCAGCATCCAGCGCGATGTGC
The DNA here is from genome assembly GCF_013112485.1 of Roseicella sp. DB1501. Taxonomy (GTDB): domain Bacteria; phylum Pseudomonadota; class Alphaproteobacteria; order Acetobacterales; family Acetobacteraceae; genus Paracraurococcus. The sequence continues at coordinate 257 of NZ_JABFHG010000031.1, read as the reverse complement.
GATCCGCCATGGCAGCCGTTCCTCGCCCAACGCTTGGCCGGCAGCGTCGGGCAGCTCCGGGGCCGGCGCAAGCCGTAGCGGCAGTGGGGAGCCGGGGATCACGGCCTGCCCTCCGCCTGGCCGCGCCCTGTCACGAGCCGCTCCGTGGTGCTGGCGCGGCATTGGGCTGGTTGACCTCGAGGGTGTTCCAGGTGGCGGCGGCGGGGGGTGGTCCCTCGGCTGGGTTCCAGTGGCCGCTCCGCTTCAGCGCCTCGGCG
>NZ_JABFHG010000030.1 GCF_013112485.1 Roseicella sp. DB1501 | reverse complement strand
GGAAGCCTACATCGCAGCCGTGCTCGACCGCCTCGCAAATGGCCACCCCATCACCCGTATCGACGAGCTGCTACCCTGGAACTTCAGGCCAAGCCGTCAACCCACCAGCGTGGGCTGACGCATACGGTACAGCCAAGTCTACGAGGAGCACACTGACCTGCTCGGCTCCAAAACCGAGAAGCGCAAGGACGCCGGGGCTCGGCTGCTGGAGTGGTACCGCGAACGGCTCAAGGCCGCCTTTGGGCATGTCTCTCCGGCGCGACTGATCAAGAACACGAAGGGCGGTCACCTCTACTACCTGATCTGGGCTGGGCCGCACCCGCTCGGCCTGAAAGGGGCGCACCACATCCTCAGCAAGGGCGAGAACGTCGAGCGCTCAAGCATGCCGCCCGTCCCGTTAAGAGATGGGCGAACCCTATCCGCTGACGGCCGGCGCCCGGCGCGGCGAGCGCCAGGGCTAGGGCCCGTTAGCGCCTGAGCCAATCTGTGGTGGCGGCAAGGCAGAGAACGCCGAGCATGGAAGTTTCGTGTTCTCTCGGGCGTCATCGCCGCATCAAACCTGTAATATCTACTTCGCAATGGAGCGGGCCTGAATGTCAAAAATCACTCGTGAATTCTATAAGACAGTCAAAGGACCGATGGCTAACGACGAGGATTGGTGGCGGCTAGTTTACGATACCGAGAAGCGCAGGCTTTATGTCGAGCATGAGTGGTCGCATGTTCCGCTTCGCGGTGCCGGCAATTCTGGAACGGATGAGTACGACATCAACGCCTTCTTGGCGGCGGGCGGCCAAGCAGCATCGAATTTAGACGAGCTTCTTCGGTCGCTTCAGGCCGATAGCTAGAGCCCGTTGGCGCTGAACGCTGCGGCATTGCGGATGGTGGGCTGACGGACGAGGAAGTCAGCGGTGCTGGAGCCACTGGCGAACGCGTGCCACCCCTGTGCCCACCAGAAGGGAGCAGGGGCGGGTCCGCCGCCACGCTGCGCCATCCTATTTCGAATTTCACTCTAACAAAATCAATGGGTTAGGGTGAATATCGGGAGATGAAAGCATTAAATCGGAGGAAATTGCCCAGAAGTGCTTGATCTGTAAGGATCATTGCAAAGGGGTGGCGAATCGGTCTCCCGTAAATAGGCCTAAGTGTTTGATTTGATTAAAGCACGATGCTGTAATTCAGGGTAGCGCCATACCTCCTCTCCACCGAGAGGGAACGTGAGCCTTGGGAGCCCAAGCCATGCCTCAGGCTCACACGCCCTGTCAGGCAGGACCGTCTAATTGCAGATGTATGCCCAGCAATTTCAATCACTTAGCCCGAATATCGGGAGATCAAAGCATTAATTCAGGACGTATTTGCCGGAAACCCTTGTATTTCAACGGCTTCCGGCAAACGGCCTTGCTCAGGCATCTACGGCATGAAGGGCCGCGCCCCTTGTGATCACGCGGCGAACAGTGATCCGCCCGGTCGCTTCGTTCTCGTCTATGGTCCAATCCTGCAGACCAGCAATCTCAACCAGGGCGTCGCGGAGGGTCTTGCGATACCCCCTCAACACCTCGGCTGGAAGGTTGGTGACAGGGTGGCCCCACAGCATTTCGACCAGCTGGTCTAGGAAAAATGTCTCAAATACGGGGATGCGCTCATTCATCGGCTTTGGACCCCGTCGGCGATCTCGGCCAGGCGCCGGATCTTCTGGTTTCCAGACAGCGATGCTCAGCTGACGGTGCAGCAGGCGGGCCGTATCCAGGCTAAGGGCGAACCTCTCCGACAGCTCAATCCGAGTGAACCTGTTGCGGTGTCGCCGGCCGTCTCTCTCAAATCCCAGCATCGCCACCACAAGGCGCTCGGGAAACGAGACAGTCAGATCACGTCCATCCTCGGCCGTAGGATCGTAGGCAAATCTCAGCAGCCCCAGCCCACCCCATTGACTGCCAGTATTGCCGTCTGCTCTGCGGACGTAATAGCTGATCATGGATAGCCGCTCGAGGCACCGCAGCATGGATTCCAGGACCCGGACGTTGTCGCGGCCCCGCCACTGACGCAACACAGTCGTGGAGGGCATCCGGATCCGGAAAAACGGGCCGGTGACGACGCTTAGGTCTGGTGCGCCTGAGGTGTACTCGTTGACCAGAGGCGGCGTCGGCTGAAATCGAATCTGCTCCCGGCGATAGGCCGGGGTCGAGGGCACAATCAGCTCACCATCCGCCATCAGCAGTTTGGACAGGGTACTGCCCTCAACTGTTCCCGCAGCTGCGACACTCAACAGGCAGAGGAGCAGATCCTCTTCGAGATATCCGACCCGCGTTGGCACCACTACGGCCATCTCAAGCGGCGCTTCGTGTCGCTTGTCGATGAGGCGGGGAAGACGAACAATATAGCCTGAGAGGTCGGCGCTATTGGCCCCCTTGTCCAAGAATTGGGAGGGGGTGAGGCTCTCTTCCATCTGGCCTGGACGAAAAATCGCCATGCTCCCGAGGACGGAATCATGGAGGGCGTAGCTAGTCAGTCGGTCCGTGGTCTCGATTGGCTTCGCGGCCGCCAGGGCTTTGGCAAGGTGACCACGGACGGCACCCCGTGGTCGCCCGCGCCCGCGCTTGGCGATAGTTGGAATGATCGCGGCGGCGGGCGGCTTGGTACCGCTGGCAACGCGCTTCATGCCCCTCCCTCCTCGCCAGCAATCCTGCGGCCGTATGTCGACCCTGATGGCTTCCGCTTTGGCTTGTCCAGAGGCACGGCTCCGCAGAGAATGCCGTACTCACCTCGGTACCACCACTGAGCCCCCTCATTCTCGCTGTAGTTCAATTTGGGCGTGGAGAGGCTGACCCACTTCCGGCGCTCCTTGTCGTCATACCCCCTGACCTCGCCGTCCGTAGCCGACATGGTTTCAATGTTGGCCTGCCACCGGACGTGATCGGTCAGTTTGCGGGAGCCACTGGCGGCCTGCTGCTCGCCTCCCTGGCCGTTCAGGCTTGCGGCCTTTGTCGTGTGATGGGCGATGAGAATTGCGACACCGGGACATACCACCGTCAGGCTCTCGCACAGGTCCACAGCCTGGCCCATATCGGTGCCCTCGCGCTCGTCGAGCGCCGTGGTGATGCGGCCCCAGGTGTCGAGGCCAATTAAGAGAGCCCCTTTCCCTAGCACCGCGAGGCGATGATAGAGGGGGCCGGGAAGCACCAACGTCGAATGTCTGTCCTCCCGGATTGCTAATTGCTTCTCCGGCCCCCGGCCACAGATGGGGAATACATGGAGATTCGCGTCGATCTCATCGACCATGCGATCGGCATTGATGCGTGCGTCACCGTCTCGATTGTTTTCCGTCACTCTCCGAACAGCGTCGCGGCCCAAGTGATGTTGCCGCCACCGCACAACCACGTCCGGGTCCTCTGCAGCGATGTAGATCGTCTTACCCTTTGGCAACGGACCAAAAGCAGGGCCCCAGAGCCCCCAAATATCCAGGCCGCAGGCCAGCGAAATGCAAGTTTGCAGCATCGCCCAACTCTTGCCAGTACCGCCGGGGGCAACCAGCAATGCCACAGTACCTTCTAGCATTCCTGGCAGGACATATTTCAGGACTGGTGCATCGGCATAGAGCGCCGCCTTGAATGACAGGCGGGAGGAGACGAAGCCCTCAAGTTCCGATGCGGGCCTTTCCGCCCCAGAACCCGGCAGCGGCTCGGGCGGCATTCCGCCTGGGACCACCTGATCAGCACCAGGCGGGAGCTCCAAGGGCGGTTCCCAAGCAGGGGCACCCTGGATAGCCTCTCGCACGCGAGTGCTTGTCCAGCCCTCGTCCTCAACAGCATCCGCCACGTCCCAGCCGTCGGGAACATCCGCCGGCGGGACCATCACCCGGATATTCGTCGCCCCCCTCTCGTGGAGATGGGCCGCGAGGGCTTGCATTGTCCGATAGCCAGACCGGTTCTCGTCGGCGTCTGGCCAGAGGACGATCTCCTCGGCCTCAGCCACCAAGCTCCAATCGGTATGATGCCAGCCCTTACCGCCACCTACCCAACTGACAGGGATCCAGTCGTCGGGTAGATGGAGGGCAGCCCCGACCTCCTGACATTTCTCTCCCTCTACTACGAGGAACCGTAGCCGGCGGCCTTCTTCCTGTGCCTGGGTGATGAGTTCCGCCCCGTAGACCGGCCGCGGTGCGGGGAAGGAGACGAAAGTCCATCCTTCACGGACGCTACCATCAGCCAGGCGGACGTTGGTGCACCATCCCACCTGGTAGGCGCCCTTACGCCCCAGACGGTTCCGGGGAGTTCGGACGACGTACCCCAGCAATTCACCCCGGCCACCTCGAAATTCGTGCATGCGATCGACGGGGAGCTGCGAAGTGAGTGCCTCACCGAGAGCTGCGCCAGGCCGCAGGATCGGGGCGGTCTGCGTGCTTGGGCGCTGCCAAAGGGGAGGGACCCCAGGCGGAACGGTGTCGGCCAGGGTGTAGGGGTCGGGCTCGTTAGCCAGTTCCTCGGCATGACGGCGCCGTTCCTCAAGCCGTTGCAGCGCCTCCCGGGACGGTGTCCCAGCATTACGCTCATTCCGACGCAGGTCGCGGATGAGATCGGCAACCGGCACCTCGGCGATCGCGGCCATGAACGATAGGACATCGCCATGAGCGCCGCAGCCGTAGCAGTGAAAATGGGTCGGATACACGTGGAAGCTCGGCGACTTCTCGGCGTGGAATGGGCACAGGCCCTGCCATACCCGTCCTCGCCGCGTGAGCCTCACATGCTTGGAGACCTCCCGCTGCAGGTCAAATTCCGCTTTCAGATCGGCGAGTGAGCGCCTGAATCGGTCGCGATCAGTCATAGCGTGTCAGAACCCCTTGTCGATTTGGGCCAAACACCACATGATCGAGGTGTCAGAACCCGGGGCTGTGTCAGCAGCCCTGTTTCAACTGCGCCTGAGTAAGCGGCCCAGCCGGTGAGACGGCTGGGTCGCTTATGGCGTTTAACGCCCTGATTTGCTCTGCCCCGCCTCCGTTAGCCGTCGACGAGCTAGTTCAGCTCCCTCGGCCAGGGTCGCGGGATCGATCGAGGCCTCTAGGGCTTTCTCGATCAGCACCCGCTGCTCATGACCCGATCGCAGAGCCGCCAACCGTAGAGCCTCAACCAGGTCTCGCCGGATGCGGTGGGACGTGACCACACGGTCGACCATAGCGTCGCTACTCCGTAAGCTGACTTACGTTGGATATCTGGAACGCGCGCGTGAATGCAAGATTTTTCTTCAAGCTCCTAGCGATCCACTTAATTGCGGGGAAGGATCGGCGTGCTTTGCGCTCCCGTAATTGCGTTTTGCGCTCCCGTAATTGAGCTTTGCGCTCCCGTAATTGCGTTTTGCGCTCCCGTAATTGCCCTTTTTTTGATTTGTTTTCAGACACTTAGGTGCGCCTATAGAATCTAAGAATCTTAGAATTCTATAGCCGCCCGCCCCTGTGTGGGGGCGAGCGGCGTGAGTCGAGTAAAGCCAGACAGCGTGGTGGTGGCGAGTGGGGGCGGGGGTGGCGCCGATTCCGCAACCCCCAACCTTCCGATCAGCCCTTACCCTGCCTGGTGTTGTCCTTGGTCGACACTAACACGGGTAGACCGAGGGTAGCCTGCTGACCAAGAACGGCCAGGCGCTGAGTAGCTGCAGCGATCACCTCGCTTTGGATGTGCCTCGAGACTGACCTGGGGGCCTCGTACCTTCCCCCTGAATCCGCGGCACCTCGCCTGGCCCGTTGATCGGCGACCCAGAAAGTCTCGGCCAGTCGCACCAGCCGGGCCCGAGCTATCGCCTCGCCACCCCACAGCTGGGCCGCCAGTTGGAAAACGCTGCCGTCCAGGCTGATCGAGCTCCGGAACAGTGTGCCATCGTCGTCTGGCCTCATGACGGTCAGCCGCACGATCCGGGCCGTAACACCAACCCCGCGCGAGATCTTGGCGCGGTTTCCCTCTGAGGTGAATTTCTGCCGGCGCTTGGGTTGGGGAGCGGCAGGAAGGGGGAGCTCGGCCATGGGTGGGTTCGGCGCCTCGGTTACGGATCGGGTCACGTGTCTACCGGCAGGGTATGTGAGCCTGGGGAATCCCGAGCCAACAATCTGCGTCCAGACTCCATGCGTTCCAATGCGCTGCCCCTTGCGCAAATCAAAGCAAAGGAACGCACCCCCTTTAGACGCCATATCGCCACCCTGTGTTGGCAGTAGGACGGGGTCTGAGATCCGCGAGTGATCCGCCGAATACCGGCACGAGCCACGTCGCCAGTTAGCTTGTCGTTTCCAGATGGGGCGGCATATTGCTCAGGGGTAGTTGGAAGGCTGGGAGGAGGGACGACTAAATGTCTTCGACATTTATTGCCCCTCCGATCGCTGCGCTCCGGAGCCTCCCTCCACTCCCCGGCACCTTTGGTGCCGACCCTCGCCAGAGGCGAGGGTGAAGACCGCCCTTCCGGGCGAGCCGCTTCCGCGGCGGTTTCGGCCGTCCGTGGCATAAAGTTTTACGCTACCGGCGGCACCCTCGGGGTACCGCCAGGGTACCGCCGTGGACCCACTCACGGCGCCATCTGAGGCCTCCCAGGAGGGCTGGTTTGTGACTGCGATTGTCAGCGGCAAGCGCCGCGGCGCCCCGAAAAAGGCGCCCGAGAACAGCCGGACGGTGAAGGTCACGCTTCTCCTGACACCGACCGAATATGCCTGGCTCCAGGCTGAGGCCGGCAAGGCAGGACTGACCCGAGCCCTGGCTCGGTTCCTGCTCACCAGGGCAATGGGGGGCGAGTGGAAGATCATCCCCGCCGTAAACAGAGCCGCCTGGAGCCACCTGGGAAAATGGGCAGGGTGTTTTACGACACTGGCCAAGGCCGCCGCGGGCGGGAACCTGGTCAAGCTCTACCCCCACCTCAACCCATCATTGGAGTTTCTGCTCGAGGCTGTCCGGGCGGAGTTGCGGGCCCTCCGGCTCGCGTTGATCGGCCTAGACAGGGCTTCCAGGCAGGAGGCGGAGGAGGCTGAGCGGCGGTGGCACGAGGCGTTCGGTGACGTGGTCGAGGATGCGATGCTCGGCCCGGACGACGAGGATGAGGAATGGGATGGCAGCGACCTCGGCGACCTCCCGGACGAAATCGACCCTGATGCGCCTCTGAATTGGGGAGGCGGCAAGTGAAGTCGAACGTCAAGCGAGGTGGGGGCTTCGCGGGCCTGCTGCGTTACGCGCTCGATCGCGGTCCGAAATGTGAGATTGTCGGCGGAAATATGGAGGGGAGGAATCCCGGCCAGTTGGCCAGGGAGTTCGGCGCTTCCCGCCGGCAGAGGCGCGAGGTCAAACGCCCCGTCCTGCACGCGACCCTTTCCCTGCCACCTGGAGAACACCTTAGCCCGGAGGCTTGGAACGAGGTCGCCCATGCCTTCATGCGGAAAATCGGTCTGCCGCCCGAAAACCATCAATTCGTAGTCGTAAGGCACGACGACACTCATTGTGAGCACGTGCACCTCATCACCAGCAGGATCGGGTTGGACGGGCGCCTGTGGCATGGGGTCAACGAGGCGTTGGTAGCGACGAATGCGACCCAGGAACTGGAACTCGAATTCGGACTGACCATCACTAAGGGGCCCAATCTTGAGACTGAGCGACCTGGCGCAGGTGTTCGCGCCGGTCTCAAGATGAATCAATCCGAGCGCGAACTTTGGGCACAGCGAGGTGTCGAGCCCCCGAAAGCCCGGATCGCCAAGGCGGTGGAGTTGGCAATCCGCCGCAGCGATGGCACCCCCGACAGTTTGCGGGCCCTCCTCGGGAAGAGTGGGATTGAGGCGCGCATATCCGTCGGCGGCGGCAGGGTCACCGGCATTTCCTACGGTCTCCGGACGCGCTGGGTCGGTGGCGAAGAGGAAACGAACTACAAGGGCGTCCATGTGGGGGCGCGCTGCGAAGCCAAGGCGATTGAGCGCCGCCTGGCTGAGCGGCGCGAGCAGTTGGCTCGTGCCGCATCTGTCCAGCTGCGTGCCCAGGACGTGAGGTTTGAGAACGAACTGGGCGCCGCAGATCCAGAACGCATGGCCCGCCTCACGGCGAGGGCGGCCGAAATCAGGAGACAAGACGATGCCGAAGCCCCCGCTTCCACCAGGGATCGTGTTGCCCGAGATCCCCGGCCCGCTGCCGGCGACGGTCCCCCGCGTCGACAAAGCTCCGGCGAACCCGCAGACCTTGCCGGACTACGCGAAGGCTTGGGCGGCTCAGCCGGCCGCCGAGGTGAAGGTGACGCGCGACCGCGAGCCCAAGGGAGCGACGCCCCCGGCCCAGGGCCAGTGGGACGCGAGACTGCAGCAAACGATCCAGGAGACGCATTCGGGCGTCGAGGCGCTGCAGGTCCTGGTCGAGCCTCAGCCGAAGCCGAGCAGGATGGACACGGTTTTGGAGCTGCTGGAATCGATCGACAACCGGAGTTTCCGGCTGGAGGAGCGGCAGAAGAGCATCGAGCTCATGCTAACGGCCGTCCTGCGACACCTCCGGGTGCCGATCCCGAAGGGCTAGGCTGGGGCTGGGCCAGCATTGAGGTCGGGGTCACTGTCGGCGTCGCATTTCGCATGCCCAACCGCCGGGTTCAGGACTGGTACAGTCTCGCCCGGCACTACCGCGCCAACCTAGCCCCTGAGGTCAGCCTCCGGGTTCGTTCTGTTCGCACCGACCCGGACGCCGGCGCGGTGCGGGTGCTGCTGGACGACGGCACGCGCATCGTCGACACGGGCGACCAGATCACCGGCCACTGGCGGGGGACGGAGCCTCCTGAGGGAGCGGTGAGGGCTATGATCGACATGGCCCGCGTTCGGGGATGGGCAACCGTCAACCTCACCGGCGATGCTGCATTCCAACGCGAGGCTTGGTTGGAGTGCCAGCGGCAGGGAATTGTGGTTGCCAACTACCAGCCTCCCGCGGACCTGGTCGCAGTTTGGAAGGCAGAGCAAGCGGCCTCGCGCAGTCAGCCCGCCGCCTCTCACGAGGTGCCCCCACCCGATCCAGAACCCGAGACGGCCGACCCATGGGCCGGCTTTGAAGCCGAGGGCGCGGAGGCCGCCGCCTCTGCCTGGTTCGCCTGGGTCCGGATAGCACGCGTCTACCGACGCGACCTTCAGCCTGATGTGGCGGCCCACGTCCGCTACGTCCGGTCCAATAAGCCCGCCGGCCCTATTACGGTCGGGCTGACGGACGGCGCGGTGATCCAGGATGCCGGGCGGCGGATCTCGACGGCGTGGCGAGAACAGGCGGGAGTTTCGACCGCAGCCATTACCGTCATGACGGAGATGGCGCGTGCCAAGGGCTGGACGGCTCTCCGCATTCGCGGCGGCAACGAGGAGTTCCGCCGCCAAGCGTGGCTGGAATGCCAGAGAGCCGGCCTTGCCGTGCACGACTACGACCCGCCCCCTGACTTGGTTGCGGCATGGCAGGAGGAGAAAGCCAGGGCCGCTGCCCAGGCAGAGGAGAGGATGAATGGGCAAAATCCAGGAGATGGAGGAAGCCGCGGCCCAATGGGCCCTGGCTCGAGCGACGAGGAGCGAACTGGACCCGGTGCTGGCGGAACTCGCCCAGCTGAGGGCGGAGATCGCCCAGAGCCTAACCGCAACGGAGACGCAGGAGCTGGTACGCGCGGAGAGGCTCCGACAGACGATCGACCCGGTGCTGCAGGGCGTCCAGGCCGCCGTGGACAAGATCATTACCGCGATTTCTCACCACTCCGGGCGCCTGACGTCCCTGCAGATGGACATAGAGATCCTGCGCCAGGACGGGACCGTGGCGACAGCAACGGCCCTGCGCAACCAAATGGCGCATCTGGCGCAACGAATAGCGGACCTCCCGGACAAAATCGCAGAGCACGTCGCAGAGGCAATCGAGCACAGGACGACGAGCCCTGGGATGCCAAGTTCAAGCGGGCCAGCGCAGAGCGCAGCCGCGCTCAAGCGAATGAGCGAGAAGGCGCGAGCCTTCGATCTCCTGCAGGCTCGGCAGAAAAGCGAGCCGGCACAAAGGCTGCTGGCTCAGGTTCTGGAGGAAGCGAGGGGAGAGCGAGCCCGGACGTAAGGAAGCGCCCGGAATGGGCAGGGCGTGGTCCGACACTTCCCTATCAGAACGACGCGGCGCGCCAGATGGGCCGCAGCTATCTAGCCGAGGTGCACAGGATTCCCAGTAGCGTCCGACGCCGTGCCGAGGAAGCGAAGTTCATCCACTACTGCCCTGACCAAGGGATAGCCTTCCTTGGCCGGATTGCTGACCAACCCATGGCGGTTTCGGCATGGCTGCATCCGATACCAGAGGGACCGTATCGGGCCCTGCCGAGTAGCGATGAGAGCGTTCCGCCTGTTCTGATGGGCGACCCTCGGCGCGTTGTGTTCGTTACTGACGGAGTGACCGCCCTTCGGGCCCTGGCCGAGGCGGAGCGAAACGGGAAGGCACCGCCGACCGTCATAGCGCTCTACACGCCCAGCCCAGGAAACGTGTTGCTGAGGTTGCCGCCCGACCTGCGCGACCTGATCGCCAATGCTGAGAGCGTGTCCGGGTTTGGCGTCGTGAACCTGAAAGAGGTGAACGAGCACGTCGAGCGGTGGCGGTTGCTCTATGGCCAAGGGCAGCACGAGCCTGTTTCCGACGACCTAGACCAAGACTACGATCCGGCAGACCCTTCGAGCTCGGCCGGCCCAAAGGGAGGTGGCACGCAGTAGAGGCGCCCTCCCCTGTGCAGGTGACCGCCAGTTAGTTTCGAGAGCGGTAAGCTAGGTGCGGCACCCACGTGAGGGAGGTCATGCCCGTGTCGCCCAAGTCGCCGCGCCCGAACGGCAGCGTCCAGCCAGCCGGCCACCTGCCGCGCCGCCTGCCGGAGCAGCGAGACGGCACGCGCGGCCCTGCCCGGTCGCACGAAGATCGGGAAGAGGAGGTCAGGCTGGCGCGCAAGGTGCTGAAGGCTGCGGGCGTCCAGCAGCCGGAGGTTCATGCGCGGCGGCTCGTAGATCTCCGCGAGATGGACGACGCTGATTACGCGCCCGCGTCTGTGGCGTGGCAGGGGTCAGCGGCTGGTGCACGGGAGCAACTCGCCCTGCTACGCGAGCGGCTCCACGAAATCCGGACCCTACGCGCAGAACTAGCTCAGCGGACCTCGATCCAGATCCCCCGCGTTGGCGATGCCGACACCCTATGGGCCCGCGAGGTGAGGCGGGATCAGCCGGAGCAATTCCGCATCCTTGACCGTCACGCAGCTCAGCGCGGCGAAAAGTGGCGGATATTCCAAGAGGTGCAGAAACTGGCGCCGCAGATGTTGAGCGACCTACAACGCCGGGAGCAAACGCTGTTGAATGCCAGTGAGAGCTGACCCGGGATTGCCATGAGGAATTGACCCGGGTTGTGGATGGAGGAGCGGGGTTTTCGGTCTGGTCAGGTGAGTTGTGGCTTCCTTTCGTGCTTGGCTTGGGTGGC
>NZ_JABFHG010000003.1 GCF_013112485.1 Roseicella sp. DB1501 | reverse complement strand
GCGCCGGAAGTACTGAGGGCAGACCACGTGCCCAGGCCCAGCGGCTCCGGCTCAGGCGGCGCCGCGCAGATCGCCGGACGGGTTATCCACTAAAATCTAACCCGGATCACTCGATGGGGGCTGGTCAACCGGCGCCAACGCTTACGACCTGACCTACCTGCGCCGCGGCCTGTACGGCACGACCATCGGCACCCATGCCGCAGGCACCCAGTTCGCCCGGCTTGACGGCGGTATTTTCAAATACGGCTACGACAAGAGTCAGATCGGCCAGACGATTTTCATCAAGCTCTGCTCATTCAACATCTACCAGGGCGGGTTGCAGTCGCTCGATGATGTCACGGCATACAGCTATGTCATTCAAGGGCCGCCCGCACCGCCGAACGTGCAGAATTTCGTCGTTCAGCAGAACGGCAACGCCGTCAACTTCACCTGGACCCAGGTCGATGACTATGCCCTGAAGGGCTACGACATCGGCTATATCGACCAGGGCGGCGACACCTCGGACTGGCACCAGTTCATCCTGCTCACGGAGGCCAGCAAGGGCACCGAGATGACCAACGCCTCGGTTCCGGCCGGGACGTGGACCTTCGGCATCCGGGCGCGCGACGTGGCCGATCAGCTGTCACCAGCGATAGCGACCTTCGACTTGGTCATCGAGAACAACAACGACACCACCACGGTCCAGAAGCAGGAGCCGGGCTGGCAAAGTGCGATGGTCGGCTTCCTCCGGCATTGGACTGGTGTGCTGATCCCGGACAGCACGACGCTGATGAGCGCAACCACGAGCTGGGCTGATCTCGACCACTTTGTGCTGAACCCGGTGTCGGAGTGTTCCTACACGACACCGACCTTCGACATCGGCTTCGTCAACAACCTGCGCATTCACTCGACCTACCAGATCACGGCGGGACCTGGCGAGGCGAGCGGTGCAGAAGCGACCACTTATCTCGACGCCTGGACCACCGGGGCAGACCCCGGCACCTATGACGAGTTCACGGTCGCCACGGTCCCGGTGCGCTACCTGAACATGAAGATTGTCTATGAGCCGATTGCCGGCGCTGTCGGGTATCTGAATGATTTTACCTACACCGTGGACCGGTCGCCGCTGATCGAGCAGGTCCAGAATGCGTCGATTGCGCCGGGCGGAACGGCGATAACTTTCGATCAGCCGTTCCACGATGTTCCGTATGTCGTCCCGGCATATATTGGCACTCACCCCTATTACGCCAGCGCGGAAACACCCACTGAAACCAGCGTGGTCATCCATGTCTGGGACCATTCAGGAAACGACGTCGGCGGCACTGTGACATTTACAGCTAGAGGAATTTGATGGGCGGCACTAACCCGACAGCACCTTACGTCCCGAACGATCAAACCGCGGACACCTTTGCCGCCTGGAAAAACAAGGTCGACAACAACAGCGTCGCCGCTTCCCGCATCGTCACCCGCTTCGCGCCGCATGCGCAGGCCACTCCGAATATGACGGTGGCGCTCGATGCAGGCTCGATCTTCACCGGCACGACCCTGACCGAGATTGCGCCGCAGTCTACCGCTACGATCACGGCCCCGGTTTCGAACTCGCGGATCGACCGCATCGTCATCGACAACACGACCGGCGCGGTGTCCGTGGTGGCAGGGACCGCCGCAGCGTCTCCTAACCCTCCCGCCCTCCCGACGGGGAAGAGTCCGGTCGCCCAGGTCCTCCTGACCAGCACGACGACGGCGATCACCAACAATCTGATTACCGACGAGCGCAACTTCGGCGGAATGGCGTCCAGTGGCTTTGGCACGCAGACCACACTGGCATCAGCATCGACCTGCAATCTTGGGTCGATCACGACGCAGAACGTCAAGATCACCGGCACGACGACGATCAACTCGTTCGGCAGCTCGGCCAGCACCATGGTTCCGATCTACATGATCGAGTTTGCAGCGTCGCTGACCCTTACCAACTCGGCGGCGCTGACACTGCCAGGCGGCGTTTCCATCCAGACCCAGCCAGGCGATTGCGCTATTGCCGAGTATCTCGGATCCGGCAACTGGCGTGTTCGGGATTACACATATGCCGCCGGCACCAGCCTGCCGACCGGCACCTCGATCCCGTGGAATGGCATCTTTGAGCCCACATGGGGCAAGTTCGAGAATGGCCAGGCGCTGTCTCGCACCACATTCGCCAAGCTGTTCTCCGTCCTTACCGCGCTTATCACCGGGACGCTCAGCAGCGGCAATGCGACAGTCACAGGGGTAATCACCGACCTCACTGGTCTCGGCCTCGAGGGCGCCGTGGTTGAGGGGGCCAGCATCTCCGCCGGTACGACGATCACCAGCGTCACCTCGAGCACGATCACCCTGTCACAGCCGGCAACCGGTGCTGGCTCATCGTTGCGCATCTTCCCGTACGGGAACGGTGACGGTTCGACGACCTTCAACCTGCCGGACAGCCGCGGCCGAGCGCAGTTTGGACGCGACAATATGGGTGGGTCCGCAGCTGGACGGCTCGCCGGTGCAATTTCCGGAACAGTCCTGGGCGCGTCTGGCGGCGAATCTGCGCATACCCTGACGGTCAATGAAATCCCGTCGCACACGCACGCACCGAAAGGCCGGCAATTTAACTTCGGCGGTTCGGGCGGAACCCGGATGACGCCTGATGCCGATTTAGGAGTGACCGGAGCCGCGACGACCGCGACCGGTGGAGATCAGCCTCACAATACCCTTCCCCCCGGCATCGTCAAAAACTGGGTCATCGTCACTTAAAGCCAGCACGCCCCACCAACCAGCGCCACCCCCATACATATGCCAGCCAACGCCGCCAGCAACATCCCGCCCCCCGGAGTATCTAGAATGCCTAATATCCGCGACGCCTTTTCGTACATGATCGGCGGTTGCAGCGCCGCGACAGGATACATTTTGATCCATAGCCAGGCCATCACCACCATCATGGGTGTTGCGGCAGGGTTCGTCGGTCTTTTGGTTGTCACGACACAACTCATGCTCAATATCAGGAAACTTGGTTGGCTCTCTTCCAACGCCAACGGCCGAGACGACGATTAAGTTCACCGTCCTTCTATTTCTCTGCTCCTGTACCCCGTTCTGCAAACCCTATCCCATCACCAACCACGCCCGCCGCGCGCCGCTCCAGCACCAACATTCGCTGGAATGTGGGGTCGCGATTAAGGATTGAAGTGCGCACCAGTGACAAAGGCATCGGCTTTATCAAGGGTTTCGAAGGGCTAAGGCTCGTCGCTTTCAAAGCCACGCCTACAGAAAAGTACTTCACCATCGGCTATGGCCGCTACGGCAAGTCCGTCGGCGCGAAGATGCGGATCACTGCTTTCGAAGCCGAGCAGATGCTGAGAGACGACCTCGCACCGGTCGAGACCTGTTTGAACTACGGCATCTTCATCCCCCTGTCACAACCGCAGTTCGACGCCCTCGCCAGCCTGATCTTCAATGTCGGCGTCGCACGGTGGACAGAATCGACCGCCCGGCACTGCCTCAACGACCGCGATCTTTTTGAATTCTGCCGTCAGGCATTTAGCCCTGAAATCGGCTTCGTGCGTCAGAACGGCAAAGTCCTGAATGGACTGGTTTGCCGCCGCGAAGCCGAACAGCTGCTGTTCCAGCACGGGCTCTATCAACAGCAGGCAATGGCATGATGTTCCACATCACAGCGGTCGCCTCAGTTTTCACTGCCTTGACCATGGCAGCGGTGTTTTTCATTCCAGAGATTCTAAACCACTTAGAAAGGCAGAAATTATGAGCGGATCAGGATTCAAGAACGTCAGGGACGGTGTCGTCCATTTCTTTCAGCATATCCTCGGCCAGGTCGACGAGAGCGTCGAAGCCGCGGCCGGCATCCTGGAATCGTCCATCGAGGCGGTTGCCAGCGAGATCAAGACCCATGGCGCCGATGTCGTGAAGGCCGCAGCTGCAGCAGCTGCCGCCGCCGCGTCGCAGGCCAAGGCAGAAGGCAAGACCAACTCGGAAGCTGGCCAGGCTGCGTTGTCTGCGGCGGAGAAGACCGCTCTGGCGAGCGCGGTGACCCTCGGCATCAATGCTCTTCATGCGATCTCGACCGCGACCGTGACCGGAGCCGCGCAATGACCATCCTCTCCTCAGTGGTCATCGGCGCGATTTCCGACCCGAACATCGCCTACGTCATCATCGGCATCATGGCCCGCGAAGCCGCACGGGGCTTCCTCTGGGCCTTCGGCACCATCCGGGCCCAGTCTGCGGCCGGCAAGATCCCGCACGTCACGCCAGATATGCTCGACCGGTTTAAAGCCGACATGCTGGCGGAACTGGCAAAGCAAAGCCCTGCTGCGGTCGCAGTGACGACTGTCGAGGTCGCTCCGATGCCCGCGCCTGTGCCAGCCGCGCCGTCTACCGAAAAGCCGAACATTCCCGTCTACAACCAGGATTAATGAGGAGGCGCCGTGGCGAACCTTTATATCGTTGAATACACCGGAGCCGGGCAACAGCAGGGCGGCGTCATGCCTGCCCTCAAAGGCTATGTCGGCAATCAGTCGATTGCACTCGCAAATGCTCATGCCGAGACGCAAAAGGATTTCACCAAAAACACTGAAATTCTTCGGCTCAAGAATGAAGGCGCCGTCACCTGTTATTACAAGCTTGGGCCGGCAGCAACCCTATCGTCATACCCAGCGACAACGTCAGACCGCCCATTGCTGCCTGGCGAGGTCGAGGATATCGACATCATCGACGTGATCCGGAAGCTGGGTGAAGTCGGTCTTAGATTGTCGGTGGTGACCGCCTAATGGATGTCCTGCCGCTTGAAATGACGCAAGGCGATTCCTTCTATTTCGAGCTCGCCTTTGTCGATCCATACAACGACAACCAGCCGGTCGATTTGTCCGGCTGGGACATCAGTGTCGATTTCAAGCTAAGAATATCGGATGCTGCACCGTACATCACGCTTGGCGTCGGCGCCGGCATCACGATCCTGCCGCCGAACAGAGCGGCACTGTCCTTTGCCGCGTCCGCCATCAGCGGCTTGGAAATCCTCTACACCCGCAGTGGCGAGTTCGTGCCGTCGCGCATAATTTATGGTGACGTGAAGCTAACTCCACCAATCGGCACCAATGTCATTCAGGGTCTCGGCGCCAGGACCGTTCTACCTCTTAAAATATGGGCCGGTATAACGTGAAAACCGGCCAAATCCGCATCATGCGCAGGCCCATTCGGGTTGTCCTTCTGGCGGTCGAGTATAACGTGCCAGCAGACGCACTACTCGACGATCAGGGCCGTCCAATCCTGGACGCCCAGGGCCATTATATCCGTATCAGTATTCCTCTTGACGTCCCGCAGACCGCATTGCTGGACGATGCCGGCAATCCAGTCCTCGACGACGCCGGCAATTACATCCTCGCGCCTTAACCAGAGAGAAAATCAGACATGAAGCATTTTAGGGTCGGGGCGACTGCCCTGTTGATGACGCTCGCCGGTTTAACAGGCCGGTCCGAGGCGCAGACGGGCAAGCACTTCAACGAATACGACAATACCGCACCGGCACAGGCGAATGACAGGGTCCTTATCGATCGGAACGGCGCCAACTACCTGCTGAGTGTTTCCAACCTCAGTTCCTACGCCTTCTCCCATGCGCCGGGCACCAACGGCCAGGTCGCCTACGTCTCGGGCGGCACCCTGACCACGGGCGACGCACAGACCCTGCGCGGGCTGCTCAACCTCTCCCCGGTCGCTGCATCCGGCTCATACACGGACCTGACGAGCAAGCCGACGATACCGTCGCTGCTCTCGCAACTGACCAATGACAGCGGCTTCCTGACCAACGCCTCGATCGGCAGCACGGTCCAGCCGCACGACAGCGACCTTGACACCGTCGCCGCCATTTCCACCACCGGCTATCTGAAACGCACCGGATCCGGCACATGGGCGACGCTGGGCAGCGTCCCTGCCGCCGACATTGGTACAGGCACGCCCAACACCCTCGCTGGCTGGGGCAGTTCCGGGGCATTCTCCGGCTTCACGCTGGGATCTAACCTGAGCCTGTCCGGTGGCGTCCTTTCCGCGACTGGTGGAGGGGCAACCCCTGGCGGAGCCGACGGCTCCCTCCAGTTCAACAGCGGCGGCACGCTCAGCGGCTGGATGCTCGGCAATGGCCTGACCACGGCTGGCGGCATCCTCAACACCACACAGCCCGCGCCGCGCGGCATCTTCCTGACCACCGACACGATCCTGGCGTCCGACAGTCGCAAGTTCGTCTATTATTACAACGCCTCGCCCGGCGCGATCACCCTGCCTTCGGCATCGTCGCCTGGATTCACGCAAGGCTTCAGCTTTACCCTGTCCATCCCTCCGGGCAGCGGTTCAGTGACGCTGAGCTCGCCGGGCAGCACGATCAACGGCCTCACCTCCTTCGTGGCCTCGGCTGGCGACATCTTCCTGCAGAGCGACGGCAGCAACTGGCTGGCCGCGGCTCCGGTGGCCCTGGGCTCGACAGGCTCAATCCAGTTCAACAGCAATGGGTACCTGGCCGGCGCCAACCTGACCGGTCTCGTGCTGGCCAATGGCGCGCTCCCGCCCTCGGCAGCCACACCAGGCGTCGACTTCGCGCCGCCGACGACCGGCACATCCCTGCTGAAAGGCAACGGGGCGGGTGGCTTCACCAGCTCGAACATGACCATCGCCGAACCGGCCACCAGCTCCACGCTGGGCGTCGCTGACGGCAAGACCTTCACGGCGCAGAACACGATCACCCTGACCGGCACGGACGGCGCATCGGTCAATGTCGGCGCAGGCGGCACGCTGGGTCCTGCAGCGTACATGACGCAGTTGACCGGTGGCCTGACCTTCCAGATCGGCTGCGCGCCTGGTGCGGTGATCCCGCCGACCGGCTCCTATGGCTTCCGCACCATGCCTTACGCAGGCTCTTTCACGAGCTGGTACATCGCCGGCGACACGACCGGCAGCGCGGTGGTCGATATCAAGCGCAACGGCACCTCGATCATCGGGACCGGTAACAAGCCAACCCTCTCCGGCGCGCAATTCGGCAATCAGGCCACTTCCGGCTGGACGGCCACAAGCTTCAGCGCGGGCGATCAGATCGAGATCGTCCTGAGCAGCGTCTCGACGCTGACATGCATCACCGGAACCATCAAAACCAACAGGACAAACTAAGAATGAAAAGAATTTCCGTCCTCTTCCTTGCGCTTGTCCTGCTGTCCAACCAGGCCTTCGCCGCGCTCAGTCCATCGAATATCTACACGATCCAAAGCACCGCGACGGTCGGCAACGCCAATGGCGGCGGGTTCAATACCGCCAACCCGAACTTCCTGACGGACGGTGCTATCACCAGCGCGACAGGCTCCTCGCCTGTCCTGACCTCCGCTTCCTATTCCTTCACCTCAGCCGATGTTGGAGCCTCCATCTGGCTTCCTGCGCAAACCAACGTCATATCCGGTTTCTTTAAAATCGCTTCCGTCAATGCTGGCGCCGCCACGCTGAGCGCAGGCATCGGCGCTGGCTCCATCGTCGGGCAAGGCCGCTACCTGGTCGCCACCACGGCCGGCGTCGGCACCGCCGCATCCCTGACCGGCATCACCTTTGGCGTCGACTACAGCCAGATGGACACCAGCCCGTTCGCGGATACCGACATCGCCTCGAGCAACGGCTCGACCGCGCCGGCACAGGTCACGTCCGCCTCGCACCCCTTCACCGTGGCGATGGTCGGCAACCTCCTCCGGGTGACCGCCGGCACCGGTTTTACCGCCAGCTGGTACGAGATCGTCAGTGTCTCCGGCGGGGTCGCCACGCTGGACCGGGCAGTCGGCACCACAGCGACCCTTTCAAATGGCACCGGCAAGGTTGGTGGCGCGCTGTCCCTTGGATCATCGGACGCCAACGTCTTCAACTCGACTCTCGCCGTGGCTTCCTCGACCGGTTCGGCGATGTATTTCATCAAGGGGGGCGCGACTTACACGCTGAGCGGGACCGTGACTATCGCCTCTGGTAACGCCCTGTCCCCGATCAAAATCGAGGGCTTCTCCTCCGTTCGCGGCGACAGGCCTTCCGTGGCGTCGGGCACTCTGCCGGTCCTCAATCCTTCAACGGCAACTCTGACCCTCGGCAACAATACTGTCACTCGCAGCGTCAAGGTGATCGGCAGCGCGGCTTCGGTTATCAATTTCGGTAACAGCGCGTCGCTTCTGGATAGCAGCGTCTACAACAACTCGACGACCGCCGGCCGCAGCGGAATCACGACCAACTTCAACAGCCTGATCCGGAACGTCGAAGCGGTCTCTATCAAAGGCAAGGCCGTGCAGGTCAGCACGAGCAACAACGCTTTTTCCATTATCGAAGACAGCTACCTGCATGACAGCGATATCGGGATATCCGTCGGTGGCAACAGCTCGGTCGTTATCCTCGGGAACCTGATCATCGGTAACGTGACTGGCGGAATCATTGGCTCCCTGGCCAACACCGGCTTTCTGGATATCCGCAACAACACGATTTACGGGGCCGAAAATAAACTTGGAACGGGTATTTCACTTGTCACCGGATCCCTCAATCAACTCCAGTTCCGCAACAACATCCTTTATGGGCTTGCGACTGGCGCATCGGGTGCGGACGTCAATAATTTCATTCAAGACAATCTGAACGACTATTTTAACAACACGGCCGACGTCAACGACCCGACCAAATGGCAAAAGGGCAATTCCGACCTCGCGCTCGATCCGCAGTTCGCGGGCGTGGCGCAGATCTCCGGAACGACCGCGACGACGGTGACGGGCAATCATTTCGTTCAGGCCGGTGCGACATTCCTTTCCTCCGGCGTCACGCCAGGCAGGGACTTCCTTTACGTCATCAGTGGAACAGGCGTGACGGTCGGTAAATACGGCATTGCCTCGGTCGACAGCGAAACTCAGATCACCACCGACATCGCCATCGCAGCGGATTCGACGCCGGACAAGGTCTGGCAGATTACCACCGGCAAGAACTTCGCCATCGGCACCAACCTGAAAGCCAAAGGCGCCCCCGGCAACTTCCCCGGCGGCTACACCACAGGCTTTATCGATATCGGTGCGGTGCAACGCCAGGAAGGCGGCGGCACCACCATTCTCGGCTCCTGCTCATCCGTTTACTGAGGATTTTAGATGCGCTTTTTCCTAACGCTTCTCGCCCTTATCGTATCTTCCGCTCCTGCCTATGCATCACGCGGCGGCAGCGAGCTTTCCGATAAAACGGTCCTGGTCGGGGTCAATGTCTCCGGCCTCGAGCAAGGCGCCCTGCCCGGCACGCCGTCTACCGATTATCCGATCCCGAACTCCGGCAATTTCGATTATTACCGCTCGAAGAACTGGATGCGGGTTCGCGTACCCTTCCGGTGGGAGCGCATCCAGCCTGTCCTGAATGGTCCGCTGGACCCGACCTTCGTCGGCTACCTGACTTCGGTCGCCTCGACAGCGGCCGCGCACGGTCAGAAGATCCTGCTCGATGTCCACAACTACGGCGGCTACACGCGCGTCGGCAAGGTCACCGGCACGACCTCGCTGACCACGCCAACCGTCATCACCGGCAGCGACACGACGAACATCGCGGTCGGCAACGGTATCAGCGGCACCGGCATCCCTGGCAACACGACCGTCATTTCGGTCGATACCCCGACGCAGTTCACCATCAGCAATGCCGCGACCGCCGCTGGCACGGTCAGCCTGACCTATTCCTACCCGACCCACAAACTCGGCGACGGCACGCTGAACCCGTCCGACTTCGCCGATCTGTGGAGCCGCATCGCAGCAGTTTTCGTCGGCAACCCTGCCGTCTATGGCTACGATCTCATGAACGAGCCGTCGAACATGCCAACGGCCAATGCCTGGCACGACGCCGCTCAGGCAGCCATCAACGCAATCCGCGCCATCGATTCGACGACACCGATCTATGTCGAGGGCAACGGGTATTCCGGCACCTACAGCTGGTTTTCCAACGGCAACGCCGATCTCGCCAATCTGACCGGCGGCAACCTGGTGTTCTCAGGCCACGCTTATGCCGACCACGATAACAGCGGCACGAATGGCGCGGGCGTCAACGGGTACGACAATGAAGTTGCCATCGGTGACAGCCTGGACTGCGCCGGCGGCGCCGGACATTGCGCCGTGCTGGGGCCGGACATCCTGGTCAAACGCTATAAACCGTTCATCGAGCAGTTCTGCGAGCCGAACCACCTGAAATGCCACATCGGCGAATCAGGCGTCCCGAACAGCGATCCGCGTTGGCTGACCATCCTCGATAACGGCCTCGCCTACCTGCAGAAGCACAACGTCCCGATCACGTACTTCGCCGCCGGTCCCTATTTCGGCAAATACTTCCAGGGTGTCGAGAATCAAGCCTCGGGCGGCGATACCGTCCAGGTTGCCGTTCTGACCAAATACACCAACGCCTACCAGCCTCGGGCCTATTACCTGACCGGCCCAAGCCGCGGCACGGTGGGGACGCCCGCGACCTTCACGGTGACGTACAAAGGGTGCGTAAAAAGCGCCTCTGACAGCTTCCCGTCGAGCTGCGTGGTCGGTCCCATCACCGTCACCCCTACCCCCATCACTGGCGTCACCTTCTCGCCCTCCAGCGTCACCCTGTCGCCTGGCTTCAATCCGACTGCGACCTTCACCGCCACCGCGTCCGGAAGCTCGACCTACATCATCGCCACCAAGAACAGCATCGGCTGGACAGATCCGGCCGCTGTGGGCTTTGCGACGCAGCCCGACCTGTTCATGAACCTGGCCACCGCGACCCCGCAGAACATTTTCTCCTTTCGCAAGCTGTATGCGCCGTACATCGGTCCGTGCTGCACCTTCCGTCGGGAGAGCGACAACAAGCAGATGACGGTCGGCTTCACCAGTCAGGCGATCAATGCGCCGGTCGACACAGCTTCCTTGCTGACTTGGGCCGCAGGATCTCCGGTGCATCTGGTGACCTGGTACGATCAAGGCCCCAATGCTTACAACGCTGGGATCAAGCGCAGCGCGGACGGCTATGGCGATGGGCAGGCTCCCACCCTCGCCGACCAGCCCGTGTTTTCCGCCACAGACGCCAATCTGAACAACAAGCCGGGCCTTGTCTGGAATGGCAGCAATGGCATGGATGCGATCAGTCCTATTAACGGTTATACCAACTTGACCGTTCTGGCTGCTTTCAATCCCGCATCTCTCACCGCCAATCGCGTTATCGGCTGGGATTTCCTTCAGCATTACGCCTTTCCGAACGGCGGCAACTTCTACATGGACGGCGACAACTTCATCGTCGCCTACATGGATGAAGGCTATTTCCACACCTATGGCTGGCGCTACAAAATCGGTCAAACAAATGGGATGACCGCTTACCGCGACGGCTACCCCGTCCAGCAGTCGGACAGTAATGCCGCGCTGTCCTCGATCAACCTTCAATACCGGTTCACAGCCCGCTTGGGTTACCCGATCAATGCCAGCGGCAGTTTTCAGGGCGATACGGCGGAAACGCTGGTGTTCAAGGGTGCCCTAACCGACAGTGAAATGCTGGCATTCAGCAATGATCAAGCGAACTATTACGGAACGCCGACACCGACCGCGCCGGCCTTACCGACAGCACCGGCTATCGACACAACGACGCCAAGCGCACTGCCCTTAACAGGCGTCAACAACTCCGAAATGGAGTTCGGCGCCTATCCTGGCGTCTTCCACACCGATTATTTCGACCACTCCTCCCAGAACTGCCCCTATTACCACTCCCGCTCGCTGCTGACGATCCGGGAACCGTTCAAATGGGAACGCCTCCAGCCAACCCTGCAGGCGCCGCTCGATGCCACCAAACTGGCGGAGATGCGCGCAGCCGTCGATACCTGCCAGGCCGCAGGCGAAAACATCCTTCTCGATATGCACAACTACGCCCAGTACGGCGACAGCATGATCAATGCGCCGACACTGGAAAAAGTGGTGAATGGCACATTCATTGCCGGCGCGAGTTTCACCGGATCGATTGCCGGAACGACGCTCACAGTTTCAGCCCTCTCATCTGGCACATTGGCGATTGGACAAGTCATCAATGGCCCTGGCGTCACCGCAGGGACCAAGATCAACTCTCTCGGGACAGGTACTGGCGGTACGGGGACTTACATCCTCAGCGCCAGCCAAGCGGTTGCCTCGACCTCCCTGACCTCGACCGAAAACTATGCAACGTTCACCGGGTCGATTTCCGGGAAAGTCCTCACTGTCACGGCCATTTCCTCTGGCAAAATTCTCAACGGCCAGATGATCACAGGTCAGGGGGTAACTGAAAACACCACCATTTCCTCCTTGGGAACTGGAACTGGCGGCGTTGGGACATACAATATCAATAACAGCCAGACGGTAATGTCTGAATATATGTCCGGCGCGCAAACTACCTGGAATCGCGGTCAGGGCGTCACCGTTTCCGGCAACGCGGCGAATATGTCGAACTTCACCGGCATAGCTATCAGCGAAACGCCGTCGACAGCGAACGGCATGCTCTACACCGTCACGTACACGCTGAGCAATGTAACGTCTGGTTCAGTAACCTTGAAACTGGGGACAGGGTCCGGGACGACACGGTCGAGCAACGGGACTTTCACTGAACAGGTTCGCTGCGGCCCGGTGCCGAGCGATATCATCGCATTCAGCGCCAGCGGTTTTAGCGGGTCGATCAGCAACGTCTCGGTCCAGTTCATTTCAGCAAAGCCGGCAGATTATGCCGACTTCTGGAGAAGGATGGCCGATGCATTCCCGTCATCGTCTTATCCCAAAGTCAGCTTCGACCTGATGAACGAGCCGCACGCAATCGACGGTGCAACCATGGCATCGTTTTATAATGCTGCCATCCCCGCCATTCGCGGCGAAGGCTTCACCGGTTGGATTTTGATAGAAGGCTTGAGCTACGCCAGCACCGCAAACTGGATTGCTGACGGATGGGCCGCCGCGGCACTGACTGTCACTGACACGCTGAACAAGCTGATTGATGAAGGCCACGCTTATCTGGATGCGGGCGCGGACGGCGGCGGTTCGGATATGTCCTTCTGCACAAGGGACGGCGTTTCGCAAATTTCGGCAATGACCGACTGGGCCACGACGAACAATCGCAAGCTTCTTCTCGGCGAGTTCGGCATTTCGCCCGACAACTCCTGCATGGCGCAATATGGGGCCATGCTCGATTACATGGCGTCCCATGATGTGTGGGTCGGATTCACGGCCTGGACGGACGGTGCTTATAAGAACGATTACCCATACAAGACCGGCCCAGCTAGCTTTACCGCCCCGCTTGTTGATCGGCCGAACCTCTTCCCATTGATCAATCACCGCAATCTATAACCAGTAGGCCATATGAAAAAGCTTTCCCTGCTGCTCGCCTTCTGCCTGCTCACTTTATTTTCCAACGAGGCGCAGGCTTTCAACTTTCACATGAACTTCGGGTTCAATTCCCGGCAGGCACCCACGACAGCGGCGTTCATCCCCGCGAACAATGCCATCGTGGCCAAGGGCGGGTATACCTCTGTCCACCCCAACAATTCAGGCTACATGCAGACCGCTCGCCGGTCGGTCATCGTCGTTGGGCGTCAACCGGTCAAGTCGATCCGCCTCATCTACTGGAATGGCTATTTGAACCATGGTGAATTCAGCAATGCCAATCCGATAACGATCGAAGCCGCGTTAGAGCAGATCTCGCCCACTGCAAAATACGTGACGGTCACTTTTAACGCTGCGGCCAACGTCACGATTCCATCGGGGCAATGGGCGGTCAGCGACCCGATCTACCCAGCAGCTTTCGGCCTGAACGTATTCCCCGCCGGGTGGGGCTCTAATTTCAGCGCGGCCGTCCGTACCGGCATGACCCTCTCCTCCACGTCGGACAAGTGGGCATCCGCCGAGCCGAACTTTCAAGAGATATTCAACAACCAGAACAATGGCACGACGCGCTGGATCAGCACGGCCCTAGTTCCCTCGCAGATCCAGGCCGCCGGTCCATTCACGACGCCTGGCACAGCGTCCAACTCATACGGCGACTTCGCAATGATGCCGAGCGCCATTATCGGCGAATGGGCCGGTACGCCCGATGTCTCGCTATTCCTAAGCGGCGACAGCATAAATTACGGATACTACGACAACCAGGATAATGGCTCTCTCGGCGGCGGCTATGTCGTCAACGGGATCCGAAACGTCAATGGCGGCCAGATACCCTTTGTCCATGTTGCCAAGCCGAGCGAAGCCGCCAGCGATTGGCCGGTTGGCGGCGCGGTTTATCGAAAGTGGCTGATGCAGTTCGCCACCCACTATCAAGACGATTATGGGACGAACGATTTCCAGGCAAACAAGACGGCAGCTCAGACGCTCGCTGCCAAACAGGTTATATGGGCCGATTTTCGCCAGTACGGCAAATACCCTCGACATATCGCCAACGACAACGTCATCCCGCGCGCGACTTCCACCAACAACTGGTCGGCGCCAACGGACCAGACGCCCGTTGCCAGCAGTGTCGTCGGCGGTCCGCGCGATCAGCTGAATGCCTCGATCACTCCCCTTATCGGACAGAGTAACGGTCCGGACGAGGTATTCGACATCAACTCGTACTGCCGCGATCCAAATGCCAGCTATTCAGATCGCTGGGTCAGCAACGGCACGTCCAAATACGGCACACCGGACGGCACCCATCCATCGGCCACAATCCACAGTCTCGCGTCCAGCCCTTATACAACGATGGCTGCGGGGTGGACTGTAGGCGTTCCCGCCAATGACAACGGCGCGAGTTCAACAAGCATCACTGCCGATTCCATACTTTTGACCGCCGATAAACAGTAGGTTCAATAATGAAAAAACTCCTTCTTCTATCCACCTTGCTGCTTTTCCCATTGCAGGCCGAAGCCGCTACGATCTCGCCCGTGAACATCGGAACAACTGCAAATGACGGGACTGGTGATCCCAACCGCACCGCCTTCGGTAAGATCAACTCAAACTTCACTGCCCTGAATTCCGGCACGGCCAATTACCTTGCAGGCTATGATGGCAGCGGCGTTCTGACATCCCTACAGCCAGGCGCAAACTGCTCGATTAGCAGCGGCGTTTTTAACTGTAGCGGCGGCACGACGTCACCTTTGACCAGCAAGGGCGACATTTATACCTTCAGCACCGCCAATACCCGGCTCGCGGTAGGCGCTGACAATACCTGCCTGATTGCTGACAGCACCCAGACAACTGGGTTAAAATGGGGAGCGTGCTCGACTGGCGGCAGCGGCACGCCGGGCGGAAGCACCGGGCAGATCCAGTATAACAACGCAGGATCCTTTGCCGGATCAACCGCAACCATCGACGCTTCCGGCAACCTCGGCTCAGTCGGGACCATCGCCAGCGGCGCGCAGACCATCACTGCAACCTCAGCCAATGCCTTTGTCGTCGGCCAGAACGGGACGACAAACCCTGGCTTCACCGTCAACACCAATACGGCGTCATCGGCAAACGGCGTGCAGCTGACCACCTCGGCAGCCGGATCCTCGACTGGTCCGCTTCTGCAATCGACCTCGAGCGCTGGCAACGAGAACATCACACTGAGCTCGAAGGGCAGCGGCGGATCGAGCGGCGCCGTTTACCTGAACACCGGCACTTCGGCAGGCGCGATCCGCATGACATATGGCGGTGTGGCGACGCCGGTTTATCAGTTCACCCAGACCGCAACGACGTTCTCGCCAGCAGCGAGCGCCGGCGTCCATTACGTGTTTAACGGTGCCGCCGACAACAACATCCCGGCGGGGTCAGTCCAGCCCGTGATGAACCTGGCCTTCACTGGCACTCGAACCCATCTTGTCGGCGCCCTGACCAACGACCCATGGCTGTCCGTCACCTGCGGCACCACCGCTTTCTCCGGTGCCAGCACCGCGACCGATTCCTCCTGCGCTTACATCGCCGGTCCACCCTCGGCAGGAACCAACGCCAGCTTTGGCGCAGCGCACGCATTGCAGATCGCGGGCGGCGCAGTATCCGGGTCGCCTCCGGTAGCCGACGGCCTGAACGTCTCCGCCCCGACCGGCGCGATCAGCAATTTTGCCATCAGAGCTACTGGCCCTTCCAGCTTCCAGGGCGGCCTGCAGTTTACGAGAACGACGGTCACTACCGGAGCGTCATACACCGTTCTCGCCAATGACTACGGGATCCTGGTCAACAAGGGCACGGGCAGCGCCACGACGATCAACATCCCGACCTGCACCACGGGCGGCACGATTGACGGGCGGATTTTGCGCATCGCTGACGAGAAAGGCGATGCGGCGACCAACAACATCACCATCACACCGACCAGCGGGACCGTGCAGAATGCTGCATCATTGGCGATTTCCGCTAACTACGGGAAGGCAATCCTGCAGTGCGATGGTGCCTCTGGTAACTGGGCTCAGGAATGACGTGATCGCTCAGATGAGTTAGCGCGTCTGGCCGGGCTCCTCCCCGGTTGGATAGCTTCGATCGACCCCCGTCAGCTTCGGCTGGCGGGGGTTTTTCTGCGTTGGGGTACAATGATCAATGATCGACAAGCGCTTCCGACGTTGCATGGAATAGCACGATCGGCTCTGGCTTTTGATTGTGTTCCGGCCAAGTCCGCCCGTATGCGATTAGCTCCGGGTTGTTTGCTGAACACACGACTGTCAGGAAGCTGCCTTGAGGACTTCGCTTCAGGCGAGTCAGAGCGGCGTAGATAACCGCTTTACTCTCGGGCAAGTCGAACTGGCTTACGTAGACGACAAGCAGTCTTGTCTCCCAACCCTTAAAGCTGTGCGGGGTAGTTGCTTTGATCCGCGCATCCCCCATAAAGAAGCCAATTTTCTCCCGACGCCGCTCCATGTAGTCCTCGTTAAATGTGCTGACTGCGTTTATGTTAAGGCCAGTCAATCCCCGTACCACGTCGTCTCCGAGGTTCGTGTCGTCCGTCAAGAAGGTTATATCCGCGTTGCCCGTTCCGTTCGCGCCCGTTCGACGCATCAATGCGATAATTTCCCTGATGCACGCCTCGGTCCCTTGGGGCGCTTCGCACTGCACCCACCGGAGCGTGCAACTATCAGGCTCCAAGTTGGACTGTCCCGAGTCGGGAAGGTCAGTTCGGTCTTTGTCGATGAAGATTTTGGCGAAAGTGCCCGCATAGTCCTGGACCATCTCGGGAAGCCTGTAGCTTTTGCCGAGCCTCGCCCAACGGCCGCTAAAGCCCATCTCGGTCATGGCTTGCTCGGTCCATGCCTTTCCTGTGCCGTAGATGTCTTGTGTAACATCGGCGACGAGCAACACCTCTCCCCCTGGCTTCAGCGCCTTACGAATGATTGGCCACCAGTCCGGACGGTAGTCTTGGCCCTCATCCACCATGATGGTGTCGTATGTCGGCACCTTGCCCGTTTCGAACGCTTCGCTGGCGAGCTGTGGTATTTCAACGTTCATAATACGGTCTTTCGTCGCGCGGTCAGCCGTCTTCTGAAGTTCGTCGATGAGCCGAACATATCGGGCATGATATCCAGATCGCAGGGCCGCGATCTTGCAGAAATGATGGAAGTGATCGAACCAAATGGAACTCAGGCCAACCGGTTTGTGCAGCGAGCGCACGATCAAGTCCCGGAGATAGTGCCACAGAGTAATGTTGAAAGTGAGGATGAGCACGGTCTTCTCTGCGTTCGCACGCATCGCCGCCCTCGCCGCCAACACCATGGACTTGCCCGATCCTGCCGGTCCCTTGATCCTCCGATATCGTGAAGCCGGCCACTCCGTGATCAACTTCCTCTGCTCGGCGTCGAGCTTGAGCGGCTCACGCTGCATGCGGGCGAAGTCCGGCTCTTCGAGCCATCCCCGCAGGTCGTCCGCAAGTTCCGGCCGCATCAGTTGGGACGTGCGCCTGCTCGACTCCGGGAAGATTGACCTAATGTCGCCAGTTGCCACCTCCCTCGAACCAGCGATGGGATGGTACTTAGCGATTTCGGGCTTCTGCCGGTCCCCAGTAAAGGGACTAAACAGCGCTTTCACCCGTTCCGCCGATGCAAAGGGAAAGATTACGCCCGCCGTAATAGCACCGAAACCGCTCCGCTGCTCAAGACGCGGACAATAAAGTTCGTAAATGGCCTTCTTATAGAACTCCACTTTCGAGATAGGATTTTGTTCTTCGATCGAAAACAGGCGGCCGTCCTTCCGGGCAACGAGGACCGGATAGCCTTTATACTTCTCAGCTACAGAGTAATCCATGGCATCGAGGTCCCAATCTTTCACCTCGAATACCGCGATACCAGCGCGGGGGTTCAGCAGCACAACGTCCGGCCTTAGCCCATTCAAATGGGGCTGGATGTAGATTTCCCATTCAACGGACAGGCGGCGGTGGAAGAGTTCCAGAACCATGCGCTCGCCCTCGGTGAGGGGTTGGCGCAGGCGGTCCAGGTCCTCAAGTGGCGGGAAGATTTTTCGGCGGAACATCTCGCCGTCATAACAGAAATTTTTGCGTCAGAACATCTCGTTCGATCAACGGCCATGCATGCCTACCGAAGCTCTGCCGCCATGCATGGTTGATCGGACATGTTCGTTGTAACGACCACCATTCCGTTGCTTTGGGTCGAGAACAGCTGAGGCACGATGAGTGCCTAGTGTGAGCTCTTACCCCTTAGCCAAGCCCGCCAACCCCTCCGCCGATGCACGAAAAACCGCCGTAGCTTCTTCCCCAACGTTCTGACCTCGGAGGAACCGCTGCAACAGCTTCGCGTGGGACGCCGGACTGTGCTGGTACGCCGATCCCCAATCCATCCACTTTGCCAACCGTGTCATCGAGATGCCACGGGATCGGCAATACGCGACCAGCTTCGCCCTGACTTCATCGTCGCTCATGGGAAAGCTCCTCACATCAGGTCAGCATAGCCGCATTCGGCGGGACAGATGGTGGAGATTGCGATGGCGTCCAGCAGCAAGGGTCCAGAACGTTGCGCGATGCCCCCATCAGAAGGCCAGCCATCGATGCCCGCCGACGAATCATCAACAGCTAAAGATGCAACCGCGCCAGGCGCGGTCCTTACGACCTCGTGGAGCCTGATAACTTCAGACCCGCCGGTCAGCCTTCGGGCTGACATCGCGACTCATTTGATGCATTCAGCTGTCCATGCAGCCAGAAGAGCTCACGCTGTTGAGGCTGAACGTGATCCATCTGCCCGCACCGCTCGGGTCGCCGATATGCTTCAGACCGTTCCAGTATCAACAATCATGGCATCGGCAGCTATCGAAGCGCATCTAAACGAGACAATTCAAGATCAGCTAGATATACCGACCATTTGTTATTCGAAGAAATTTGCGTTTGAAAATATTAAGGAACGCAGAAGCGGCAGCGCATGGGATAAATTCCCCTCTATCGCTTGCCTTATGCAAAAGGGCCCGCCGGACAAGAATAACAACAAATGTAAGAACATGAAGCTTCTCATTGATTTTCGCAACGCGCTGATCCATTTCAAACCCATGTGGGACAATGAGAAAGCTAGCCTCCGTGATTTAGTGAGAGACCTAGAAAAAAAGCATCAATTGTTCCCGTTAATTTAAACGATGGCCGACTTGAGTTTCCTACCAGCTTCATGACCTATGGCGCCGCGAAATGGTCAATCAACACCGCCCTTTCCTTCGCGGCCTACGTCTCGAGCATCCTGGGTGTCGCCGACAAGTTCTCCACCCAGGACTACGCGCTTCCCTAGCCCGGCTCCGGACCCCGCTCCTCCACCTCCTCGATCGCATCCTCGAACGGCTCGACATCCTCCGTCATGACGGAGCCGCAGGCTCCGCACTCCGGTTCATCATCCCGCGTCTCGAAGGCATTGCAGCCATGCCGGCAGAAGACCATGCGCAGCGTCATGGCTGCGGCTTCCGACCGAGGAAGCCGATCTCCTGGACGACGACCTCGGTGATGTTGCGCTTGACGCCGGCGTCATCCCATTCGCGCGGCTCCATGCGGCCGATGATACTGACCTGCTGGCCCTGCCTGACATGATCTCGCACCAGCTCGGCGGTCTTGCCGTAGGCGACGCAGGGATGCCAGCTCGTCTTCTCCTGACGCTGATCCTTAGCGTCGTACCAGGCCTCGGCCGTGGCGATGCTGAACCGCGCCGTCAGGCCGCCGCGATCGAGGGTCTTGGTCTTCGGGTCCTTGCCGACATTGCCGATGAGATGGACGCTGTTGAGTGAATAGGACATTTCTTTCTCCTTTGTTTGGTGGGCCGTAAGTGGCCGGCTTACGCAGTGTAGAAATTCATCGACAGGCTGACGGTCTGGGTCCCGTCGATCAGACCGAGGCCGCGCAGCTTCGTCAGCGTGTTGCGGAAGTAGCCCCCGCTGGGATCGGTGCCGACGCGCGCGGCGAGATCGCCCTTCGCCAGGGCACCGGCGTCCCATAAGGTGCCGAGGATCCGCTCGTTCAGACCGCCGAGGCGCTTGCTCCAGACATCGAGCAGATCGCGCCCCACCGGCAGCGGATCGACTGGACCGACAGCGGCGCGGCCCGCCGGGGTAATCGAGATCGGGTCGGTGCCGGTGACCTGTCCCTCCGACCGCATCTTGGTCAGGGTATTGCGGAAGTAACCTCCCGACGCCTTCACCTCCACCATCAGCGCCAGGCGCGACTTCGGCACCGCTCCGTCGAGCTGAGCCAGGGCGGTCAGGATGCGGCGCGGGAGACCGTCGCCAATCTCGGACCTGGTCGACGATGGTGGGGCTTTGGGCCTGGACGGCTGCAGGGGCACCGGGTTGGGCACTGGGGCGGCACTTATGACTTGGCTTGACCCCAGATCCTCTGCCAGTGCCCTCAGACGGTCGCCAGCGGCCGCCAGCGCCTGCTTAACTGCCGGAGCGACCTCCGCCCTCCCCCGTGCATACCCCGCCTCCTCGGCCTTCCTGAGCGCATCGGCGTCCGGCTTCCCCTTGGCCTTCTCGAGCTCGGCGATGCGGGCCTTCAGCCGCTTGGGATCATTCTCGGCGGCATCGCTCGTCGCCAGTTCGAGCCTGGCCTGGATGGCGGGAAGGTCGATCTTCGCCAGCACGATTTCACCAGCTTCGCCATCCGGCGCCTTGCTGCTGTCATAGGTCTTGATCGGTGGAAACTTCACCCGCTTGAGGACGCCGACGACAGGCGCCCATACCCAGCCCTCGCCGGTCTGCAACGACGGCAGCGAGGCCATCATGTCGGCCCCTTCCTTCGGGTCTGCCCAGGAGCCGATCCAGTCCTCGATGGCCTTACGGTCCTGCGGCGCGACGACCCGCATGGCGACCAGCGCCTGGGCCTGGCTGAGGCTGTCCTTATGAAGTTTCTGCGGCCGCTGCGAGATCATCATCACCCGCAGCCCGCGGCTCCTGCCCTGGCTCAACAGCCGGTTTGCGGCATGCAGCATCATGGCTGACTGCGGGTCCGCCACCTTGCCCTGCGGCATGATGTTGTGGGCCTCGTCGATGATGAGGTGCAGCGGCTTGCGGTTCAGCCGGTAGAGCGTTTCAGCGACGTCGGTCAGGAACCGGGTCTGGTCGCGCACAGTCATGTTGCCGGTGTCCAGCACGCAGGAAGTATCCGTCGTGGCGACGATCTCCGCGATCGCCTCGCCGCTATTGGCCGTCAGCGGCACGTCGGCCTGATCGCCGCCGAAGATCACGACCGGGAAGCCGGCCTTCTTGCCGCTGGCGCTGGACCGCAAGCCGGACCAGGCGCCGGTTGGATCGATGACGCAGAGATGCCCGCCGCTGGACAAGATGCTTTCCGCGATGCCCTTCGCGGCAAACGTCTTGCCGGAACCGGTGATACCCAAAATAGCGATGTGCTGTTCGAGTGCTTTGTCTGGAATAATGCCCACCTAATATCCTCTTTTCCTAAGCCAGTCATTCAGAGCCACGCGCACGACAGCAGCGAATGTTTTCAGACTTTCGCCCTTCGCTGCACGCAAAACTCTTCTTTCCAAATCACGCTCGAACCGCATCGTTCTCATGCGCGTCGGCGGTAATTTTATTGCCATTTAAAATACCCGGTGAAAATCTGTTGCTTGATCATTATGGTGTATATACGTTGTAGTCAAGGATGATTTTAAGGGGATTGGATTTTAAGATGACCATGACGACTGAACAGCAACGGCGAGAGGCTTTGGGGGCGCTCGATAAGCTGCATGGACGCTGCATAAAAACAGCGCATAGCCCTGGCGGAGAGGAGATTGTAAGCGAGTGGCGCGAAACCATACTTAAGGCACTCCAGCCCGCGCCAGTGCAGGGGCCGCCGCGCGTAGCTACCCACGAAATGATTTTGGCGGGCTTTCAGCATGTTAACTGCGAAACAATGT
Organism: Roseicella sp. DB1501; assembly: GCF_013112485.1. Lineage (GTDB taxonomy): Bacteria > Pseudomonadota > Alphaproteobacteria > Acetobacterales > Acetobacteraceae > Paracraurococcus. The sequence goes on along the minus strand of NZ_JABFHG010000003.1, from coordinate 561,830 downwards.
CCTTTGACGCTCGAAAGAATAACTTGGGCCGGGTATGGCAAGCCATGTACGACGCCGCCCCCATCGACACGCCGAAGCCAGACACGACAAATGCGGTGGATGTTAATAACGAAATTGTAGCCGGTGAGACGGAAGTTTCTGATCTCCCTTCCACGACTGCCGGTTGTCAACCAGGAGGCGACTGCCTGGGCAATGAAAGTGTCGCAATTTCTGATTTAGCGGACGACATATTGGTCCATCTCTGCCTTGGCAAAGGCAAGAGGGAACGGCTTGTCGAAGTGCTTGGAAGAAGCCTCGGAATGCTCAGCCCCGGGACCGCGCAGCCAGCGGGATGGAAACTGGTGCCGGTTGAGCCGACGGATGAGATGGTTATAGCCGGTATCAAGGCGTTTAATGCGGTCCCGACTGATGACACGCAAAATACCAAGGCCATTATCGCGGAATATAAGGCCATGCTCGCAGCTGTCCCCCAACCACAGGGAGGCGACCATGACTGATCTCGGCAAACGCTTCCGCGCAGACTGCGACGACTTCACCGGCACCTGCATCGGCTCATACACGACCCGCGAAGGCAGAGACGGCCTGGTCCTGCAAATGGATAATGCCCGCGTGGTGCATGTCTACGGCCGGAACAGGCTGACGGAGATTGAGGCGCAGCCAGCGGGTGAGTGGATGCCGATTGATACTGCGCCGAAGGATGGCAGTCGGTTTGATGCATGGTCAGTAAACAAAGAACGCCATGCAGATGTAAAATGGTCAGCAAGGAAAAACTGTTTCCTTGAATGGGCTGTCGGGGATTTTGACACCTGCGAATGGGTGCGAGTTCAGTACAGTTTAACCCATTGGATGCCCGTCCCCCAACCGCCAGCATCGACGGAGGGGTAGATGCGCAAAATAGACCGATTTGCAGCAAAGCCCGACTATCGGAAAACCCCTAAGACTGATTACTACTGCATAAATTGCCAACGCGACATTGATCCGTCAAAGCCGCATAGAATGGTTCATGCCATTGCAGGCGGCGATTGGTATCTGCATCCAGAAGATGAAGATCAATATGTGCCAGACGGCGGTGATTGCGGGTTTCTTCCATTCGGAAACGATTGCGCTAAGCGACTAGGCATTGAATGGACCCATGAAGGACAGAAGCCATGACCGCCGACCAGTGCCGCGTCGCTTTCGAGAAGTGGTTTGAAGATACGTCAGGTTTTACGGAGAATGATGAGGGCATAGCGATGGCAGCGTTTAAAGCAGCCTGGACCGCATCCCGCGCCGACATGGCGGAGGAGATGGGTCGGTTGAGGGAAGCGGTTCGTGACCTATCCGATTTTGCGCCTGTTCTGACGAGGAACATACATGCCGCCGTCATCAGGGAATGCATGGAGGGCGGGAAGTGACCGGTAAACAAGCCTTCTGGATAATCGTCGTTTATGCCCTCGGCCTCTATGTCGGCCATGCTTTTACGTCCGACTCTTGCTTTGATCACACAGGATATTTGCCATGACCCCCACCAACGCGAACCCAGATGCACCGGCGATGCCGGATGCCCAGACTATAAGCGATGCATTGTCGCATTTCAGTAAGCGCGTCGATCCGTTCAGCAAAGCCGCAACTTATGCTCTGGGTCGAGTTTCCCAATCTCCCGCTCAGGCCGGGGGTGCGTCACAGGGAGGGGGCGTGATGGCGCAGATGGCGGAGGCTTTAAGGCGGATACGATCTGGATGTCACCCGACGTTTAATGTCAATCGGTTCTGTGATGAAGCCCTGGCTGCCTACGCCCAACTGCGCCAGCAACCGGCAGGCGCGGCGAATAGGGGTGCGATTGACGAAATGGACGACGATATTCAAGCATTAATGGATAGGGATAGAGAATGACCACCCCCGAAGACCTAGACGCGATAGAGGCGGCACTGAAAATAGCCGATCGAAAAACCGTGGAATTTGATTTAGCCAAAGCCTCCCTCGCCCGGCTCCGCGAACAGATGCTGACCGTACCGCTCGACCCAGACATGCCCGCACAGGAATTGCGCCTGCACATGGGCGAACTGACAGCCGATGAAATGCGCGTTGCCAGGGATGCGATACGGTGGGCCAATACAGGACGATCCGCAGCCAAGGCCGAACCGATTGAAGGTATAGAACAGGCCGATAATACCCTAATTGGTGACGCAGTACCCTTAATGCCCGAACAGGCAGGCGGGCAGGCGGAGCGGGAGGCGATTGCTACCTTAACGCAAATTATCAACGATGAGCTTGGTGGATATCCGTTCAAAGAGGCCGCTGAAGCAATCGGTGTATTAATGCGGGCCCTCCAGCAACCGGCACAGCCAGCAGACGAGACGCATCTGCCGAAATACCCAACCGATGACATGATAGATGCGGGGCGGAATAGATTAGCAAAGCTGCAAAAGGCTAGCTTCGCAGTGCAGGCTGGTGAGGTGTGGACATCCATGTTTGATGCCATGCTGCCACAGCCAGCAGACGAGACGGTTGAGGCGTTGCTGGAGAAGCTGATTGAAATGGGCTACGAAGCCGGCATTTGCCTTGAACTGATCGATGACAATGAGTGGCAGTTCGGTGCTAGGCGATTAGTCTGCTTTACGCCTGCAGATAAGTTGCACGGCATTGGCCCAACCCCCGCCGCAGCACTGAAAGCCGCCATTGAGGCGGTGAGGGAGAGGTGATGGAAATACCAAATGATCCGATGGAACGCGAATTCATACTGCTATGTGAAAAGCACGGCATTGAATACACGAAGCCAGAACAGGAAAAGGATAATCCTAGCAACCTAGATTTCTATCTGCCTGAATATGACGTCTCTGTTGAGGTGAAGCAATTCCCCACAGAACGCATCCACGACCAAATGATTAAAAGCGGACAGAAAGATATCATTGTCCTTGTTGGCAAAGGATCAATCAAGGCGCTCCATTACATGATTTCTGGGTTGAAGCCATGACACCACACGCGAAGAACTGGTGGAGGGGCAATGCCGCTGGAAAGAATGACGGCCAGATGAATAAATAGCAGGCCTATGTTTTTTGCCGCAACACCTCACCAGTTCTCCCGTTATCTGTCCGTCTTGCATTGAGCCGGGATAACCGAGTGACCGAAAAGCGGCTTCTTCAGAGTGCTATCCTCGTATTCGGTCTTGTTCCGGTCCTGGCTGGTCTCGCTGGCATGATTTTGGGTGCCGGGTTCATTGCCGATGCCGCCGACCCATCGCTCGACAGCCACGTCCGCTATCTCTCCGGCCTGCTGTTCGGCATCGGAGTGGCGTTCTGGACCTCGGCGCCGAGGATCGAGACCATGGGTTCGCGTTTCCGCCTGCTGACCGCGGTAGTGTTTGCCGGTGGCCTGGCGCGGCTGGTGGGGATTGTGGTCGTCGGCATCCCATCCAACTCGGCGGTGTTGGCCCTCGGCATGGAGCTGGTTGTGACGCCTCTGCTGTGTCTGTGGCAGGCGCGGGTCGCTCACGCAGGCGTTCAAGATGCCCGAACCAATAAATTGAATTCGCGAACGGTCTCGAAATAACCGGCCCCGCACAGTCTCGGCAGGCATAGCCTCGCAGCTTCCCCTTCGGACATTCGGTCATGGCCTGCGAGAACCATACGATTTGGCGCACCCGTTCCGGCCGCACCTACTGCATGCATTGCTGGAAGGGCGACGCCAGCCAGGACGAGGTGTTGGAGCATTACTGGTCGGTTGCGCAGCTGCTGAACGCCATCCGGCCCAAGGAATCGCACCATGGCGGTTGGAGGCTCGAACGCCCGATGACATTGCGCGAGATGCAAGTGCTTTTCAGAGACGAAAAGCCGCGAAGCGTGCCGGTGCCGTTGTGCGGTGCGGAGGCGGTATGGCGAGCCATCGGGCGTTAACTCTCGGAAAATGACCTGGAGCCGTGCGAGCAGCTTCCTAACGAAGCCTGAACCGCCATGAATGCCTTCCATCCCGATCATCCCGACTGGCAGCGGTATCGGCGCGCATGGAGCCGGGCACGGTTCGCGGCCTATGGCATTGTGTGGAGCCTGATCGGCAGCCTGGCCGTCATCGAGACAGCGGAAGTCCTGTTCGGCGCACTGCATCTGCCCGGCCTGGCCTATGCCGTGTCGGCAGGATTCGCCGTCTGGTCATGGTTCGCCTACCGACAGGCACGGCGCATACCCCGGCCAACTGAACCGGGATTGTCTGACGGCAGCGGTTCGCGGCCCCTGCCCTCCACCCCGTCACCGGCACCGCAACAGCGCACGGGAACGCCCGAGCTGGTGGACGCATAATTTTAATCTCAGAAAAAGGCGGGCCGAAGCCCGCCCCTGTCACTCAGCCGCCGGCTTTTCGATCAGGAATTCGTCCCGGCTCTTGCCTTCTGCCTCGGCGACCTGGATCCACTTCGCGGCGCGACCGCGACCAGACCATTCTTCGCCGGTAGCGGGATTCCTGTATTTCGCCGGCGGCGACGCCCTTTCAGACGAGGCGCCTTCGCTCTTCGGCTTCCGGCCACGCTTGGCCGGCCCAGCTTGCCGTGGCGCCATGTCACCGAAGAGGTCGTGAATGGCGAACCCCTTTTCCTGGGCAAGCTTCATCAGCTCGTCACGGGCAGAGGCCTTTTCGCTGGCTTCCCGCTGCCTGATCCGCGCCTCGGCATAGGAAATCGCCTGGCGCAGCTGACCGACATTCAGCCCGTCGAGCGGCTTCAGAAACGCCGGGGTTTCCTCCGGCTGAACATCCTCGTTGATATCCCGCACCGGCTCCTCGGACGCCTCCGAAGCTTTCTTCGCCGCGCGTGCCATGGTGATCTCCCAAAAAGGCTGACGCGAATCTCTTAAACCCTGCGTCGATTCGCTGGGAAGGGGAAATATGGCTTCAATCGCGTTTATCTTACCCAGTCGCGCTGTTTCGGGAAGGCTTGGCCTTTCGCCTTGATCGATTTAGAGGCCTCGCCATCCAAGCCGAAGGCATAAACCAGATTGCCGGGGTGCCGAATGGGCCGCAACGCCGCCCTGACGCGGTCCACCCAGTCTCGGTCGGTCTCCCCTGCCCTGACGATTCCGACCGCAGCACCCGCGCTCTCAATCTTCGCTTCCGCCGCCTGCCAGCCCTGCTTGCGGCGCAGATACTTGAAAAAGTTATAAGGTTGGATCACGCGCCCATCCGGCAGCATCTCCAGCGTGCGCGGTGACGCCATGCCGAGGAAAGCCGCGTTGCTGGCTTGATAGACAGTGCCAAAATGGCCGGGCTTAACCATCTCGCCCGTTGCGGTCCTGCGTTCGACGGGATCGGAATAGGACAGGCAGGCCCTGACATGCGGCTTCTCCTGCCGCAGCGCATTGAAGGCGCGTTTCAGGAACCAGCTTTCGCCGTTCCATTTCACCTCCGGCAGCAGCACCAGCCGCCCTAGCTCTGTCCCTTCCTCGCGCCCGAACCCGGTCCAGCGCGGCATGGCCTGGCCTGATTGGATGCCTTCGCTGAACACCGCGACCCCGACCAGCGCGGATGAATCGACGCCAGGTTTGCGAAAGAGACCGACGGCGAGGTGGGCAGCGGGGTATGACCCGGCATAATGATGTTCGCAGATGAACGCCTTGGCATCGCGTTCACGGATGACATCGACGCCGAACTCGGATGGATCGATGCGGTCGCCGGGACCATGGATTACCTGGTGACGGTTTTTCCAACGCAAGTCGAGGTCAAGAGAGAGCTGCACAGCATGTCGGTTTCTCCGGCATCGCCGGGCAAATAACGCAATTATCGAACGTCGTTTTTCCTCGCGATTTTAGCTCAGCGGGATACTATCGGCCAGCCTTTTCGGAGGATTTATTTGAACCCAAACAGATGTGCCTTGATATGCTTGATTCGATCTTCACCGGCGCCGTATCCCACGGCGAAAAAGCCAAAGCCCGCGATCTTCTCGCTGCGATCCGAACATTAAAAGAGGCGGAGGGACGCCAAGCCACCGCCACCGAAAAAGACACCCTCAGGCGATTTCCCGGCTTCGGATGCGTGGCGAATTCGATCTTCCCCGATCCGGCGACCAAGATTTTTAGGCAAGGCTGGGAGGATCTGGGGCAGGAACTCGCCGGGATACTGACGCCAGACGAGTACAGTTCGGCCAAGCGCAGCGTCTTCAATGCATTCTACACATCGCCCGTCGTCATGCGCGCCGCGTTCGCTGGGCTCAAGCGCATGGGGTTGCCGGATAGTGCCTTGGTCATCGAGCCCGGCTGCGGCGTCGGAAATTTCATGGGCCATGCCCCTGACGGCATGCGCTTCATCGGCGTCGAGATGGACAGCCTGTCCGGCCGCATCGCTCGCCTGCTCTATCCCGACCAGGACATCCGCATCGAGAATTTCCGCGACAGCCGGTTACCCTCGCTCGACGCGGCCATTGGCAATATTCCCTTCGGTGATGTCCACATGGAGTACGGCTCCCACCGCTTCTCGCTGCATGACTTCTTCTTCGCCAAGACGGCCGATGCCCTCGCCCCCGGCGGCGTACTGGCGTTGGTGACCAGCCGCTACACCTTGGACAAGATCAATGGTGCTGCGCGCGAGTACCTCGCCGACCGGACGCAATTCCTCGGCGCAATCCGCCTGCCCGACGACGCCTTCAAGGATCAGGGGACGCGCGTCGTCACCGACATCGTCTTCCTGCAAAAGCGCGAGGGTGGCGACCGCGGCTGGACCAAAGTAGCGCCCTTCCCGCTCAGCGACGGCCGGACGGTCGATATCAACAGCTGGTTCATCGAGCACCCCGAGATGATCCTTGGCAACATGGCCCTGGATCACGGCCAGTACGGGCAGGATACGCTCAGGGTCCGCAGCGCGCCGGACTATCAGGAACGGCTCTGGTCAGCCCTGAAGGCGCTTCCTGAGGGCATCTTCGCGGCCCAGCGGGAGGAGATGCGCCAAGCGGTCCCGGTGGGGCTTGGCGAAGGCTCCTTCAGCATTGCCGACGACGGCGCCATTCTGCAGGTTGAGGCCGGCGAGATCGTCCCGGTCAAGCATGGCGAGCGCGCCCTGTCGGCCAAGGGGACCGGCCAGATGGGGCCGCGTCTCGCCGCCCTGATCCGGCTGCGCGACCTCGCCCGTACCGTGCTGAGGACCCAGAACGAGGGCAAGCCGGAAGCGGACAGGGAGGCGGCGCGCAAGGCCCTGAACCGCGCCTATGACGGCTTCGCCTATGCCTATGGCCCGATCAACAAGACGACCTTCTCGACCAATGCGCAGGGCAACGAGGTCAGGCGCATGCCGAACCTGGTCAAGTTCCGCGAGGATCCGGACGCCTACCTGGTCATGTCCCTCGAGGATTACGACGAGGAGACCGGGAAAGCCAAAAAAGCGGCGATCATGACCCGCGACGTCGTTGGCCCGGCCCGCAAGGTCGAGCGCGTCACATCCGCCGAGGAAGGGCTGCTGGTCTGCCTCAATGAACGGGGCCGGGTCGATATCGACTATATCGCCCGGCTCTATGCATCGACGCAGGATGTCGTGCTGGCCGAGCTCGGCGAGCTGCTGTTCCAGGATCCGGTATCGGGCGAGTACGAGACGCGCGACGCCTACCTGTCGGGCAACGTCAGAAAGAAGCTTGCCGAGGCAAAAGCATCGGGCAGGCACCCGCGCAACGTCGCCGCCCTTGAAGCCGTCCAGCCCGAGGATCTGCTGCCAGGCGACATCGACGCCAATCTCGGCGCGCCGTGGCTGCCGGTGTCCGATCTCGAGGCCTTCGCGGTCGAGTTGTTCGGTGTGACGCCGTCCGCCATCTCGATCGCGCACCTGCCGAAGGATGCCATCTGGACGGTCGATGCGACCTATCAGGCCAAGAGCGCCGTCACCAACATCAGCGAGTTCGGGACGCCGCGCATCGACGGGCTCACCTTGTTCGATCAGGCATTGAACCTGAAAACGCCTTCGATTTTCGACGAAATCAGGGACGGCGATTCCACAAAGCGCGTCCTGAACCAGGAAGCCACCATTGCCGCCCGTGAGAAACAGAAGCGCATCAAACAGCGGTTCGGATCTTGGGTGTTCAGCGATCCGGAGCGGGCCGAACGGCTGGTCAGGATCTACAACGACGGCTTCAACAATATCAGGCTGCGGCAGTACGACGGGGCGCACCTGACGTTTCCGGGGATGAGCCAGGCGTTTAGGCCGAGGAAGCATCAGATCGATGCTGTGTGGCGGACCATGACCAGCGGGAACACTTTGCTCGCTCATGTGGTCGGAGCTGGCAAAACGGCCTGTTTTGTAATATCGGCAATGAAGATGCGACAAACTGGATTAATCCGGAAGCCCATGCTCGCCGTGCCAAATCATATGCTTGAGCAATTTAGCCGAGAGTTTTTGCAGATATACCCCAACGCTAAACTGCTGGTCGCCGGAAAAGAGGACCTGGCTAAGGACCGCAGGAAGCTTCTGACGGCGAAGGTTGCGACGGGTGACTGGGACGCAGTTGTCGTCACGCACAGCAGCTTCGAGCGCATCGGTCTATCTGCCGAGTTCCAGGAACAGTTTATAGAACAGCAGATCGAGCAGTACGAAGCCCTTCTGATTGAAGCCAAGAACACTGGCGATGGCGGCGGATCGCGCTCGCGCAGCACAATGATTAAGCAGATCGAAAAGCGGAAAGTGGCTTACGAAGAGAAGCTTAAGGAGCTGCAGGCGGAAGATAAGAAAGATGATGGACTGGTATTCGATGATCTAGGGGTTGATCAGATCTACGTCGACGAGTGCTTTTCCTTCGACACTCTTGTCGAGACTGATCGCGGGTTGCTTAAAATCGGCGAGATTGTAGAAAAACGCATTTCTGCTCGCGTAATATCTCGAAATTCTTGTAGTGGTGAGATAGAGTGGAAGCCAATTGTAAATTGGTATTCCAACAGACGTCACACACCGCTTATTGAGGTATTTCACGACCATGGGTCATTCATCTGCACGCCAAGCCATAAAATCTGGGTCGACGGAAGCGGCTACAAAAAGGCGGGCGACCTCACCTCGAATGATCCACTGCTTACAGTGCGACAAGGAATTCGATCTGAGCTTAGCAGGTCCAGGGCCGAAGCCGGAACATTGCTCGGAGGCATGCAAGTCCGCGTTTCGGACCATAACGCGGACTTGCCAAGTGTGCGAGGAACCGTTCAGCTTCGAAGTGACAAGCAGGAAGGTTTTTCAACATCGGGAATTCTGCAGCATAACGTGCAAGATGAAGGCGCAGCGGGCGAACCCGCTTTCGGAAGAGAAATTCAGCGCCTCTATGAAGGAGCATTATGCGGCACACGGGGGGTACTGGAAAGGGAAGTCGAATCCTGCGCTGCGGAACTGGTGGAACACAGCCAGCGAAGAAGAAAAGGCGGTGGTAAACAAGAAGTCTGCACAGACTCTTCGAGCGATTGGTCACAGACCGAAGATGCGCGGTGGCAATGGCCATCTGACCGTTCCTCAAATTCTGTTGGCAGAGAGAACTGGGATGACGACGGAGCTGCCCATATCAACCAAGACCATTCGGCATCTGATTCCGAACTTAGCGAAACACTACAAGGCGGACCTTTCCGACAAAGACCGCATGCTGGTGGTGGAGATAGATGGGAACAGCCACAACTCGGTCAAAGCACAGGCACGGGATGCGAAGAAGGACAAAGCCTTGTCCCTTCTCGGGTGGTCGGTGTTGCGGTTCTCAAACCAGGAAGTGATGGAGAATACCGCTTCTGTGGTCGAGCGCATTCAGTCGTTTACGACATCGAGGTAGCGGACAACCATAACTACTTCGCCAACGGAACGTTGGTTTCAAACTGCCATCTGTTCAAGAACCTCGAAACGCCGACCAAGATGGAGCGTGTCGCCGGCATCCAGACCACCGGTTCCCAACGGTCATTCGACCTCTACATGAAATCTCGCTACCTCGACGGCCTGACGCCGGGCCGTGGTCTCGTCTTCGCCACCGGGACGCCGATCTCGAACACGATGGTCGAGATGTACACGATGCAGCGTTACCTCGCCCTGTCGGCATTGGAAGATCGCGGCATCGCCCACTTCGACGCATGGGCCGCATCGTTCGGCGAAGTTGTCGACGCCATGGAGATCAGCCCGGACGGGGCAACACTGAAACCGCGCAGCCGGTTCGCGAAGTTCATCAATCTGCCCGAGCTGCAGCAGCAGTTCCGCATGTTCGCCGATGTGCAGACGGCAGAAATGCTCAAGCTGCCTGTCCCGCGCCTGAAATCGGGCAAGGCCATCGTCGTCTCTGTCCCGATGACGGAGCGGCAGAAGGACATCCAGACCGCGCTGGTCAAGCGGTATGAGAAGATCAGGCAGGGCGGCGTCGATCCAAGGGACGACAATGCCCTCAAGATCACCACCGACGGCCGCAAGCTTGCGCTCGATCCCCGCCTTATCGAGCCCGGAGAAGCGTCACCGGACGGCAAGATCGCCGCGCTGATTGAGAACGCGGTCGCCATCTGGGAACGCACAGCAGACCGCCGCGGCACCCAAATGATTTTCAGCGACATCGGCGTGAACCCGACTGACTGGGGCTTTTCCGTCTATGACGAGGTTATCGACTTGCTGGTGGAGCGCGGTGTCCCGCGCGAGCAAATCGCCAATATCGGGGATGCCGACACCGACGCGAAGAAAGCCGCCCTGTTCTCCAAGATGCGCGCCGGGACCGTGCGGTTCCTGCTTGGATCGACAGCCAAGATGGGAACGGGAACCAACGTCCAGCAGCGACTTGTGGCGAAGCACGACATCGACGCGCCATGGAAGCCGGCGGAGATCGAACAGCGCGACGGCCGCATTCTCCGCCAGGGCAACAGCTGGGACGAAGTCGAGATTTACCGCTATGTCACGGAAGGATCGTTCGACGCCTATATGTGGCAGACGCTGGAAACCAAGGCGCGATTCATCAGCCAGATCATGAAGGGCGATCTCGGCGTCAGGCGCGCCGACGACATCGGCGGTGCCGAACTGAGCTTCGCCGAGGTCAAGGCCCTTGCCTCGGGCAATCCGGCCGTCCTGACCCTTGCCGAGATCGAGGCCGACATCCAGCGGCTTGCCCTGCTGAAACGCTCGCATGCAGACGATCAATACCGGGCGCGGCAACAGGTCCGCAGCCTGCCGGACGACATCGTGCGCCTGCAGGAGCGCGCCGAGGCCCTGACCGCTGACCATGCCGGCGCCGGGAGCAAGGCCGTCGCCGTGGCCGGTCGCAGCTACAGCGACCGGGACAAGGCCACCGAGGCCATGAACCTGGTGCTGAAGCAGCATCTCTCCAATGCCAGCGAGAAGGCGCACCGGTGGCCGGTGGGGAGCTATCGCGGATTCACCCTGTCCGTGGAGGCACAGAAGGGCGTCACGCCGGACCTGGTCGTCGAAGGGCGGACATCGCACTTCCTCGATTTCAAGGCCATCGCCGCCGGATCCCTGTTGAACAGGATCGACTACCTGGTCGAGCAGATGCCGCGTCAGGCCGAGGCCGCGCTGGAAACGCGCCGGATCAAAATCGGCCAACTCGCCGCGTTCAAGGACCGGGTCGGCCTGCCGTTCGAGCAGGAGGACCGGCTGCGCGCGCTGGAAGCGATCAGGACCGAGCTCGAGGGACTGCTCGCCGGCACCGAAGGGCGGGAGCGCATCGACGCGCTGGTGGATGGCTACAAGGCGATGAAGGGCGCGCCGGAGGTGGTGGCTGCGGCTGAGGCGGTCCCAGAGCCCGAACCGGTTCCAATCGTGGTTCCTACCCCTGCCATTCCTGAGCCTGTTCAGCCGGTCGAGGTCGAGCCACCGCCGCCGCGTGTCGAGAAGCCTGGCGTACTGGTCGAGGCATTCCAGGCCTCGCTGTTCGAACCGAACAAGCCGAAACCTCAACCCAAGCCAAAGAGCACCGCGGCGAGGCCGGTGCAGCTGAGCCTGTTTTGAGGATCAGGACTGAACGCGCTCCACCAGCCTGACGCGCAACGGGCTGGTCAGGGAGGGGAACGGCTTCGTATCGCACTTGCCGCAGCGGATCGATGGGTCGTCGGGCTGCGGCATGTCCTCGATGCGGTCAGCCCTGATCGCTGCGAACTCGGTCACTTCCCCGATGATCTGACGCATCGCGCATTCGACGCAGCCGGTCATCGCGATGGCCGCGAACCAGGCCTCATGGATGGCTTCGACGTAGCGGGCATAGGTCTCGGGGTCGGGTTTGTTGGGCATGGCTGCCTCCGTAAAACGAAAGAATATTGCTCACAAAAGCCGCGACATTGGTAATACCTTGTATTATCTTTTTGACATGAATGATCCATTGGTTCCGACATCTTTTAAGGCTCCGAAATCGCTTATGGCTTTGTTGAAGGCCAGCGCGAAAAAGAACGGGCGCACCAAAGGCGGCGAGATTAGGTTCATTTTAGATCGAGCTTTGCGGCCAGGTAAGAAGGATTAGCCCGCCACCGGGGACTAGTGGAGAAAGAAGGAGATTATGTGGGGCGATAACTGCAATTTAGACACTTTACTAGGCAAGACGCTGATCAAAGTCGAAAAGTCCGGCGATGACGAGCTTCATTTTGAGGCCGACAGTGGCGAACGTTTTAAGCTTTATCATTCACAAAGCTGCTGTGAGAGCGTCCAGATTGAGGATGTCTGCGGCGACCTGAATGACTTGGTCGGGTCCCCAATAATCAAAGCAGAAGAGCGGGAATTCCGCGATGAAAATCCTCCTGATGTTACGGTTCCTGACTACCAGGACAGCTTCACCTGGACCTTTTATGAGTTTGCCACCGTGAAGGGCAGCGTAACGGTGCGCTGGTATGGATCATCAAACGGATATTATTCAGAAAGCGTCGATTTCACAAAGTTGGATTCGTACCCCCCCCCCCACCGGGGATCGGTGGAGAAAGATGTTAGGAAACTTTGCTACGCGTCACTGCCACGTCTACTATGGGTCCAGAGCGAACGGTTTCCGAGAGTCGTGAGGCTATTTACGGGAGAAAGAAAAGAGCGGCAAATCCAGAAAGATACCAGGAGCACTCGCGGGCATACAAACGCAGGAAAAATACGGATCCTCTCTATTTAGAGCGGAGGAAAGAGCAGCAGCGCAAATACGCCAAAGAAAGGCGGCAACGGATTGACCAATACATCTTTGCCGCTAAGGATGTGCCATGTATGGACTGCGGCGAGAAATATGACAGAGTTTGCATGGACTTTGACCACGTTCGGGGCAAAAAAATCTTCAATCTCTGTCACGCAACGCGGGCGGTTTATCGGTCGTACCAAGATATAATTGACGAGATCGCCAAGTGCGATGTTGTTTGCTCAAACTGCCATAGGTTAAGAACCAAGAATCGGAGTAAACATGGAAAAGCGGCTTAAAGTAAACGGAGAGGTCGAGGAAAAAACACTTGACCAGATGAAGAAGGTCATGGAGCAGGCTGATTATGGCGTGCTGTGCGCCGACAATCACTTAGGGTACGGCCATCCAATCGGCGGCGTAGCTGCATACAAAGACCGCATCTCAATCTCCGGAGTAGGCTTCGACATCGCCTGCGGCAACATGGCGGTGAAACTGCCTCTCAAGGCCAGCGAGATGAGCCATGACCGCTGGAAGGAACTAGGGCGGGAGATCAACCGCACCATCAGCTTTGGTGTCGGGCGGGTCAACGAAATGCCGGTTGAAGCCGAATTCCTCGACACTGACGCCAACTGGGAGAACGAAGCCCTGGCTGGTTTGAAAGACCTTGCCGCTGCGCAGCTCGGCACCGTGGGATCAGGCAATCACTATGTTGACGTCTTCCGCGATGAGGACGACTTCGTTTGGATCGGCGTCCACTTCGGCAGCCGCGGTCTTGGCCATAAGGCAACGACGCACTTCCTGAAGAAACTTGGCGCCAAAGATGCTATGGACGCCGATCCCTGCATCGTGGACATGAATTCCGATGTTGGCCAAGCCTACTACGAGGCCATGACGCTGGGCGGGAAGTACGCCTATGCGGGGCGGGATTGGGTCTGCAAGACAGTTTCGAAGATCATCCAAGGTGGCGATCACTGGATTGATGAGGTCCACAACCACCATAACTTCGCCTGGATCGAGGAACACGACGGCGACAAGTATTTCGTCGTCCGCAAAGGCTCGACACCGGCCTTTCCCGACCAGCGCAGTTTCATCGGTTCGACGATGGCGGACCAAAGCGTGATCGTGCGTGGATTGGATACACCATCTGCCAAAGAAAACCTGTACTCGACAGTGCATGGAGCAGGCCGCGTCCTTTCTCGCACTCAAGCGGCAGGGAAATTCAAAGGCTGGGGACGCAACCGCGTCCGCGTTGCTCCGGGCCTAATTGATGAGGACGCGATGCGGGAGGAGATGAAGGCGAACAGGATCCACCTATTCGGCTCCGGGGCTGATGAAGCGCCGGGTTGCTACAAGAAGCTGGACGAGGTTCTGGCCTTCCACAGCGACAGCATCGCCGTGGAACACAGGTTGACCCCGATCATCGTCTGCATGGCAGGCAGTGATACACGCGATCCGTACAAAGACTGAGCCGGCCCAGCCGGAGAAAGAAGGAGATATGCCGAACTACGATGTCACCATATACCGCGAAATGCGGGTGAAATTTAACGGCATCTCAGCCGAAAGCCCTTCCCACGCCGCCTATCTGGGGCATGACAGGCCGACGAGCGAAGCTGATCTCGTCGAGGATTGCGATGGTCGCAGTTTTGCCGCCTTGGTGGACGTAGCGGGGGACTCCGATGGCGTCGTTATCGACTTCCCGCAGGGGGAGATACCCCAGCACTTCGCCAAGGCGATGCTCGGCATGCTCCAGTCGGCTGTCGATCATTGGGGCGAAGCCGTCAGGGCCGATGAGCCGATCGACGGCGGCGACGCCGTGCAATGGCTGTCGGGCTTCATCACCGCCGCCCTGCCCCTCGTGAGGGAGATCGAGCGCCAGGCCGCACAACACAAGCCAGAAGGGCCGGCGCCATGATCGACATCGAACTCGAACCCGAGGCGCCCTACCCCACTTGGTCCGCGATCCTGGTCATGCTGCTGGCCGTTGTCGCGGTGCCGCGTGTGGCGATGAACTTCATTCGATAAGCCCAGCCGCAGGGGATGCGGCAGGAAGACGAGGAGATGTGACAGGTCGGCAGAATAGAAATTCAGATACTGAAGCGATGAAGGCGGCATTTATTGCGCGGCACGGCGTCACCAAATGCCCACGGCAAGAACATGTTTCACCGCCGATCCCGAAAGCACCCTCCCATAGAGATGATGCGCCTGTAAAGGCCGAACGGATACAGAAGGTCGATACCAAGCCGCCAAAACCGCAGTCAACGCGGGATCTGGGATCTAAACCCGTCTTGATGTGGGTTCCTGTTAGCGAACTTCATATCGACAGCCACTACCAGCGCAACGTGTCCACCAAGCGCGGCCAGGCGGTCATCAAGGACATCGTCGCCAACTTCCAGTGGCCGCTCTTTCAGCCGATCACCATCACACAACGCGATGAATCAGGATACTGGGTGATTGACGGGCAGCACCGCATGCTCGCCGCGCAGCAGGTCAACATCCGCGAAATTCCTGCCGTGCTTCTTGAAAACCTCACCCAGGCGCAGCAGGCCCGCGCTTTCGCTGGCATCAATGGCAAGCGTGTCTCTGTGAATGCTTATGCCATCCACCACGCGATGATCGCCGCCGAGGATCAGATCAGTGTCCGCCTGGCGAGCATCTGCGCCAAATCAGACGTGTCTATCCCTCGCTATCCGAAGATGGTAGCCGTCGCAAAGCCGAACGAAACCATGGCCATCGCAGCTTTGAAAACAGCGATGAAGGTTCATGGCGACGACGCGCTGATCTGGGCTTTGCGATTGATACGGGCAACCTATCCAGACGAGCCCGGCATGATTACAGCCTATGCCGTCAAGATCTTGAGCCGATTTTATTCGATTCACGCCGACTACCCAATCAGCGATGCCGTCATGCAGGAGGTTCTGCTTGATCTTGACCTTGATCGAGTCAGGGACGACGCCGCGGAAAGCGCCAATGGCTCCGATAGGGTGACTTGGGCGATCGCAAGGCTGGCACAGCTGTACAATGGCGCTCTGCCCGCCGGAAAGCAGAAGCTTCCGGCGACTAGCCTGGCTGAGAAAGCGCAGGACTGACTGCGCCGCGCCTTCAACGCACAACCAGACCTGTTCGCCGAGCCGCCGTTACCAGCCCCGGACCTGTGCGGCTACCAGAACTGCCCGGCTCAGGACGGGTCCACAAACGGCCCGATGTTCGCTCGCTCGAAGGCCGGGCGGGCCTGAATGCGGGACCACCAGTCCGCGACATGGGGATGCTTTGCAGTCGTCACCTCGTCCGGGGCGATCTCTTCGTCGATCCGCTTGACGAAGGGGACGGCCGCGATGTCCGCGATCGAATAGGCGCCGCCGACGAGCCAGCACGACGCCGCTATGGCGGCTTCCATGCGGTCCAGCAGCACGACGAGCTTCCCGCGCGCTTCGGCGCGCTCCTCCTCGGTGTAGGGCCGTCGTGCGACGCGCAGCCAGGATTCCTGCCGTTCCTTGCTCGGGATGCTGGCAAGCTTCGCCGCGAGTTCCTCGTCGGTCCATTTCGATGCCATCTCGCCGAAGGAATGCCGCCAGTTGAAGATGATGAGGTTGTGGATGCGCTCATCGATATGGCGGATCCAGTTGCGCATCAGCGCGCGGTCGTACGGGTCCGCCGGCCGCAGCGGGGGATCGGGGCAAATCTCGTCCAGGTACTCGCAGATGGTGCCGCTTTCATGCAGCGGCTTGCCGTCATGGAGCATCGACGGGACGACACCGTTCGGGTTGATTTTCAGGTACGCCGCCGAGTGATGCTCGAGCTTGCCCATGTCGACGATCCTATTGTCGTAGGCGAGGCCCTTCTCTTCGAGACAGAGTCGGACGCGGCGCGAGGCGCTGGACCGTGGGGCGTTGTACAGAATGATCATTGCGGCTTCCTGCCAAACCGGACGTCGGGTTCCCGGCGGGCGGAAGCTTAGTCCGGGTACGGGCCGGTAGAAAGTTGGATGCCGGGCCGATCAATGTATGTCGTGCTTCCTCAGACTTTCCGGACAGATCCGCGCGAACATATTTTCCTCGTCCTTATTCCCGTACCAGGCGTTGAAGCCCATGCGTGTGCATCGCCCGTACCCGTCGGTTTGAATGCAGACGTTCGGTCGGCGCATGTAGGCTTCCCATTGTCCGTACGAAACGCATGGCTGGGTGAACTGGCGCACGAGTGGCTTGGCTTTTTCGACGGCTTTAGGCACTGCCATAATAGCAGAGGCCAGCAGGACGACCGCGATGATCACCGAAGGCGCAAATGCTCGAACCTTTACCCAGGTATCGTCTCTTGCCCATGCTGGGGCCGGTTGCGGTGACGGGTCGGCTTGCGGCCTTGGCGGCACCTGAGGTGACGGCGCAGGGCGCCGTTCAGGTTCGGGTTTAGGCTCAACCTCTCCCTCAAGCCTGCCCGCCTTGAGCCAGTCCAGCAACACGTCCCTCGCCGCATTGACCCTTGCCGTTTCCTCGGCACCATCACACGCCTTAACGCGCTTCTGGTGACGCCTGCCCACCTTCTGCGGGGTCAGGGTTTCAATTTCATGACGCGCGACACCAAGGACTACCGCAGCCGCTTCAATCTCCATGCGTCTGTGTAAATGACCCTGGATAGACAAAGCCTGGACAGGGAAAAGGCGGGGATCAAACCCCGCCCCTCATGCACCGTCCAATACGAGCGTGACCTACCACGATCTCGACCTGAGTGCCCTCGCTCGGCTTATATAGACCACCGGGGCCGAAGGCGCTTCGATCTCAGGGACAGTTTCTCGAAGCGCAGCGGCTTGCGCCCGCTTCCACCTGACGTAGCTGCTGGAGACACGCCAGGCTATCGCAAGACCGACGAGCGGGGCGATCACATCGGCAATCACCCATTGCATAGTATGCGCAGCGACATAGCTGCCCGCAGCGATCGTGGTAAACTGCAGCACCTGGTTCCAATCGATCTGATTCATCTCACTTCACCTCGACAGGGGTCCACTGCTTGCTCGTGAGGAACAGTTTTTCGGAGCGGTTGATCGCGTACGGCGTAGCATCGACCGCATCTGAAGCTAGCCTCGCGGCACAACCCGATCCATAAGCCTCGATGGCGCCCACCTTGCCGCCGCGCCCGACAACCGATTTGCCCCAGAACGAGACCAGCTTTTGGCGAAAGCGCTCGGACGCAAAGGACTTCACGGCGTCCGTGTAGCAGAAGCTTACCAAGGCTCCACTCAACACCTTTTCCTGGCCGACAACTCCAAACGGTCCCCCTGCATCCATCAGGAAGCCATCTGACGGGATGAAATTCCGCGTATTGAAGTTCCCGTCATTTTCATTCTCCCAAATCAGGCTGCCGATAAACAGTACGTTCGCCTTGCCTCCGGGCATGGTGGGGAGCACCGTGCTTCCCAGGTCACGCAAAGCGGCCGGGATGTTGATGTCGTCGGCCTTAACGCCGGCGTCCACGCCGCTGATAAACTCACTGATCTGTCCTGCCGCGGGGCCAAGGGCTTTGATCCTGTCCCGCTTGCCTGTGCCGATCGTCTCAGGCATGAACAGCGTCGCTACTCGGCGAAGGTGGGACGCATCAAAGACCGTCAGCGAATCCTTCGGTTCCAGAGCCATATAAACCTGACCGAAAAACTCGGCGACATGCTCCTGCGCTGCCGGTGAAAGATTGGCGGGTAGCGCCACGATGAAAGATTTTGCATTCGCCTGCCCTGCAAGCAGCATGGAGGCCAAGATCGCACTTTTGAACACGGACATCGTCTTACTCCTGCGAGGCGTTGCGGACGAAGGTCGTGGTAAACCTGATCTCGGCGGCATCACGCTCCTCGATATGCTGCCGGTACTCCCCGAGGCATTCCGCGATGAATGCCTTCCGACCGAGATCGAAAGCCTCCTTCAAAGCTTCAGTCGCCGCGATCTCATCGGACTGACTGGCAACCGCGGTTCTCAGGGTTGCTGTGAGCTGGTCGAGATGCACGAAATAGGCATTCGGGCAAAAGACCCTGTCGTAGAAATTCCCGATATACCGGCTCGCGGAAATTTCCATCGCAACGCTGGCCGCGCACTCGGCAATAATGCCTGCCGGCAGCATCATCGCTTTGCAGAAGGCAGTCAGGCTCCCGAGGGCCGCCACCGAAAGCCAAGCCCCACGGCTGCCATGCAGCGTGGCAAAATCGATGCGATCCTGGGCCCAGGCGACCAAGGCAAACATCACGACCCAGACCAGGCCGGTGATGAAGCTCACGCGGATGACGGTGCCGTGGAACCGCTTTTTATCAACGTCGGTACTGCGATGCGTATAGGCGATAAGCGGCACCGCAACGCCGGCGGTGATCACGATACCGGTCATCAGCAAGGCACCGATCAAAGTCTGCGATGCATTCTCGAAAATTTCCGCCTGAATGATCCATTGCGATGTCTGCCACATCGCGGAACACCAAGCGACGAACGTGAGGACGTATAGTAAGGCGCCAGAGAGGCGGTGCAGGATCGTGATGGGGTGATCCGCGCTTTCCACAGGGCGAATGAAGCCTGGAGAAGTGTTGTCCCGTGTTATCGAGACACGGTGCAGATCGAGGAGGGCACTGTCGCGTTCACCACGCTTGGCGTTCAGCTGGCTTATTCGTGCCGCTGCATCTGCGTTTTCGATGGCATAGTCTCGTTCCGCCATCTCCCTCACCGCGGTCTCCGGGTCCGCCGCACGGCTCACCCGGATGATGGCTCCGCGCGGGATAAGCGGCGCCTTCACACGGAGAGGTTCAGCGCAGCGAGGATCCAGGCTCGGCATGTGATTCATGCTGTCTCCACTCCTTGCTGGTCTCGGCCGTTAGAGATACCGCATTGCATTGGACAATCCCGGGACACGGATCAGCGCCACAGGTAGAAGACGCCGATGAACACGGCGGCCGCGGCCAACGTGCGGAACGACGGGAACAGGGCGATGCCGCGCAGGATCAGGCCGAGCAGGACCATGCCGGTCCAGGCACCCGGCGGGCCCGACTTCTTCCCTTTGTAGTAAGGGTTGTCATTGAATGTTCCGACCAAGCTGGGACGCTGCCAGTACGGCCGAATCTTCAACAGCACGGGCGGCTTATTCGGCAAGAAGACGATTTGCTGATCCGGCCTAAGAAGCATAACTTCTTCCGGCATGATGAGCTTGCGACTGACAATTGAGTTTCGAGCGTCCCGCTCGGTCATTGTTCCGCACATATCCGACACGTAGCGACCAGTCTCGAGATCCTGCACGCCGAGAAACTGGCGCAGTGAACAGTTACCTACGATCTGGCCCCAGCCATGCTCGCCGTAGATGCCCTTTGCCTGGCCAATGTTATGAAGGACCAGGTGGAATAGAATGCCATATTTCGGTAGATTTGCGAGATCGCTGATGACCTCGGAAATTTTGCCAATCGACGCGAATTCGTCGATCATCGCCAGGACTTTGTGCTCCTCAGTCACGCGAGGATTACGACGCATCGTCATAACAGTGCAGCCGATCGCCATCCGAGCCAGCGCGCCATGGCTCTCCTTGAATTCCAAGGGAATGATCACAGAGACAATCGCCCCCTTGAGGCGCTTACCTGTTGCATCGAGCCCAGTGAGATCGTGAAAACGAGCGTCGGTCTTACTCAGGGCGGCCCTGACGATGTCGTCGTCGATGAACTTGGTTGCCGTCTCCATCGTCTGTTTGACGATATCGAACTGCTTGGGGTTTTGCAGAATTGCCATCATCCATTCGTTAGCCTGGCCTCTCACGGCCTGATGCCGGCTTTTCTTCATCTCGACGAGGACTTCGCTCCACTCCTTGATGTCACCACGAATGATGTCGCGCACCGTTCCGAGATGCTGATTCTCAGGCGAATACGTATCTTTGACGAACATGAGGAGGGTTTGATAACCACCGCTGCTCTTGTCATCGAAATACTCGCCGGCACTGGATCCGGCATACTTTTTCCCAACAAGCAGTGATGCAAACCAAAGTGCATCGCTAGAGAACGTCTCACTTTTCGGGTCAAGATAATCGAGAGGATTGAAATGGCTCTTTGGCAAGCCGTACATGCCCCACGGATTGACGAAATGCATGTTGTAGCCACGCCGGCGCCACTGCCTGACGCAGATGGCCGAAATTTCGCCGCCCGGATCGTAAAGGAACATGAACGGCCAGCGCAGAGCGTTGACCACCAGCATCCCGACACCCTTCGCGCTTCGCGGCGCGCCGCAGGTTAGAATGTTCGAGTTGGCGTCATAAAAGACCGGGAGCATGGACCAGCGGTTCCAGTCCCCGATAAGCAGTCCCTTGCGGCGGAACAGCTTGCCTGCCTGGCGCGGCTTCATCCAGGCCGCCGAGCCGCGCGAGGTATCCCGGCGCTGCATGATACGCCGGGCCAGCAGCACACCGATCAGGGTGAACAGGATCTGCCACCCATGGGCGATGAACCAGAGCAGGTATTGGTTGGCCACATACCAGTTGATGTGGTTGAGGAGGCTCATTCCGCGGCCTCCTGGGTCAGGGCCGGCGCGTCGCTCACCTCCTCCGCCTTGCCGTCGATGATGTCGCCGACATGGTCTTCGGGCTTGAACAGGACCCTCATCGCGCCGTGGAGCGGGCAGTGCGGCGGGCCGGGGGACTTGGCGTGGGAGCGGGCCACGCGGACCGTGTAGCCGCACTGGCGGTCGCCCATGACGGCCTCGCAGACGGCCTTTCTCATCCGGCCCTCCTGCTTGGGCGGGCGGTCGGCGCTGGCGCTCTTCTTGACCTTGATCCTGTCGAAGTCGACCTTGGCGTGCGGGAGCGGGCCGAGCGTTTCGGCGAGATCGTTTAAACGCTCCCGCAAAACGGGACCGGCGGCGGTCTCCCTGAGACCGTTGACCTTGACCAGGCCGACGCTGAGCGCGGTGTCCCCGAACCGGCCGTTGTGCTCCCGCCCGGCGACCACGTGGCAGCCGCTGTGGGTCAGGCCCTCGAGAACCTCGATCGGATCGTCTTGCTGCGAGCTGATAATGATCTCAAAAGAGCCATCCGCCGACGCCTCGGGGTACAGGGTCTCGTACCGGTCCTTGCCTTTCCGGCCCCCGGAGGTGAAAGATTGGGCGTAGCGGATGTTGTGGGGCAGCCGATGGCCGTTCTTCTCGAACCATGGGCGCAGGCCGATATCGACCGCGGCCTTGAGCCAGGCCTCACGGGTCTCGTGCTTGTTGGGGGATGACTTGCTCGTGGGCTTCATCGACACACCCCCTCCTGCGGGTGTACCGGTGAGGCTAGTGTCATTGTGCGGTACAAACCCTGGACAGAACGCTGGTCTGGTGGTGGGGAGATAAAATGGCGCTCTCCGCATTCGGCGATGTTCGCTCGGCCTTGCTGCGTTACCTTGCAGATTCCGGCATCAACGCTCGCGAGTTCGCAACGCGAGTTGAAAATAAAATCGGAGGCTCATCGCCGAAGCTGGCGGAGGAAATCCGCCGTATCTGTGATGGGCAACAGCCGGATGACTCCGGGATACTAGATGAAATCCGAGCTGTATTGCCCAGCAGCGCGACGACACCGGCGCCGGTCGTCCCTACAGATTTCGCTGTTTCCGAGGATCAGATTGCGGAAATTCGGCGCAAACTGCTCTATTATATGAGCCGCAAGACTCCTGGAAAGCCTATTGGATTCCCTCAACTGCCCGGAGAAATTAGGGTTAAAACCGGAATAGCTACAAACTATAAGACACTGGATAGGTTTGTGAACGAAAAAATAAGTCCGCAGACCAAACTACCGTACGACACTAACATCAAAACAGTCTATGCCTGCCATCTCTTTACAGCTGACATGGCAGACCCTGATCCAATGGCAGGGCTGGGAATTGCCTTAGCAAATATTTTCACGTCGGAATCGAGCCTTGGAGGAAAATACGAGGCGACGCAAGAGGAACCCTACCCTAAAGACAACTCCGTGATTTTTTTAAAAGCAGCAGGAAAACACATTCTGATTGAAGAAAGATTTTTCACTTCAGATAAGGGTTATGAGCGACCGAAATTGTCCCATCCCGTCATATTTCGTGGTGTTTTGGTTCGAACTTTAAATCGTCAGACATCAATTCCCCGGGAGGAGTACCTCGCCGTCATGACGGAAGTAACTTACAGCCTGCCAAGAACTCTAATACTTTCAGTTGACGACGATGATCGCCTGATGAATGGTCATGGCGTTGATCGAAGCTGTCTAACAGGTAAGTCTAGATCTTTCTCCATCAAGATGAGGAAGTCCGATGTCTGACCGAATTTCTGGTTTTAGCGGTTCAGGCGATAGCTCAGGTGGCGGGGATTACGGGTCGGCAAATTTAGGAACACCGCCGCAATATCACGCCAGAGATCTTAGAGTGACTCTCAGTTGGATTAAACCTGATATTGACAAGCCAATTATAAATGGCATGTCACTGCTTCATTTGGCTATCGGCCATCATGACACGGACCTAGTGCAAGAACTGATTAAACGTGGAGCGAAATTTTATCCGGACGATAAAGGCCGCATGCCGTCTTTGTTGGCGAGCTTGGTTGGCGCAGGGAGTTTTCTCCGCGATTTAGTCAATGATGCCGAGGCGAAGGCTTTAGGCATCTCAAGTGAAGATTGCTAATCAAAAACCGTGCCCCGCCATCCTTGGGTCAACGCGCGGACATTTCCCTAATCGTCCAAGCCAGCCCCAGCAGATACCGGTCGCTCACCGGCTCCCCCGCCATGACCCGGCGCAGCGTTTCCCCGCAGAGTTCGGCCAGGCGGTTGCCGGACAGGGACAGGGACGCGAAGGTCTGCTGGTAGAGCAGCAGCGTTTCCGCACTGAGGCTGCGCAGATAGGCCATCGCGCTGTCGGCGGCAGGATGGTGCTCGCCTATGCCGAGGGTGCCGGCTTCAGCCCCTTTCATATTTTCCTTCCTCCTCGGCCTGCGCCGCTTTCTGCAAATTATAAAGACGAGAAACCGTCTGGCGCGGCCTATTCATGCGCCTGCCGATAGACACGAACGAAAGCCCCAACCGGCGCATCCTGTTTATGGCTTCGCGGCGGGCCTGTATCAGCTCATAATCACCCCTCG
Source organism: Roseicella sp. DB1501 (assembly GCF_013112485.1). GTDB lineage: Bacteria > Pseudomonadota > Alphaproteobacteria > Acetobacterales > Acetobacteraceae > Paracraurococcus. The sequence goes on along the minus strand of NZ_JABFHG010000003.1, from coordinate 537,731 downwards.
GCCCCGTTATATCGTCGACCGTAAATCCATATTCCGCCGCAACCGCATCCAGTATCTCTTTGCTGGTCTGCTTTCTCGGTGCGGCAATCTCGCTTGCAATCGCCGAAGCCATATCCGCGATCCGCGCGTCCAACTCCCTGTTGTCCACGAACCGGTAGATATGGGGCTTGTCATCCATTTCAGCGTGCAGGATTGCGCTGATGCGGGCGTGCCAATGGCGATAGTCGGGGGATGTCATGGTCACGCGTCCCGCTCGCTATACACACGCCGGAATTTGCCGCCCCTGACGTAAGCCTTCCGCTCCCGGTCATAGCTCATGTTGTCCGGCGCCTGATGGATATACCCGCCGAAGTCGGACGCGGCTTGGCGTTCCGAGATGGCGAATGCTTCGATGAGATCGGAGCGGTTCACCTGGCCCTTCTCGGCGAGGCATTTGTCGATGAAACGCTGGCGTTGTTCGGCGGCCCAGTTCATAGGGCCAGCTCCATCTGTGGTCCGCCGAGTGCGGGCGGCGCGTCCGGCGAGAAGCGCCCTAACTCGCCCCATTGAGCTGCCATGGCCGCACTGATTCCGGAGAAGAAGCGGGACCTCTCCTTCCACCTGTCAGGCCCGGGCGGCATCCGGTGGACGCGGTTCTCCCTGCCCTCAACAATATCCGTCGGGACCAGCGGCGGCAGGTTCTTCAGCCAGAAGCATGTGCGCTTGGTTTCTGGATGACCGAACTGCCAAGGCTGAACGCTTTGGGCGAACTCCTGATAATTTCTGATCCGCTCTTTGGCGTGTTTATGCATTACCGGGTTTTCGACGCATATCCGGTCGATCGGTGCGTTCCAGAAATCGGAGAATAGAGATGCGCCTTCATCGAGGCGGTCCCACATCTGTTTCAACGTTTTACCCGGCGGTGGTTCATGCAGCCAGCGAACGCCACTATTGCAAAGCGCCGTACAGTTATGAACGACCACGCCGTTTGCGGTATAGGTTTCATCCTCTTCGACGGACAGGTTGTAGACGACCGTTCTTTCTAGCTTTTCAGTCACATACCGAACATGGCCCCAAGCGTAATCGCCATCAACGTAATTTCTCAGGCGTTCGCAGGATCGCGGCACTTCAACAGTATGGAGCGGTTGCGTCTGGACACATCGGCCTTCGATCTGAACGTTATCCCGTGGTGCTGCTGTGCGAAATGCGGGGCATTTACCAAACGCTCTTTGCATAAGAACCGCAACGCCGAGAACCAGCTTGGCCGAAACTGAAGTCGCGGTTATGTTTTTCTCGCAAATGTATCCGTCGCCGCTCAGATATCCGTCCAAAAACACTGCCGCCTGTTCAGCGGGCAATGCCAAAACCCATTCAGGAAAAGCTTTATTGGCAGCACCACGCCCAAACTGAGCGAACGGCGCTATTGCATCATGGCCATAGAACGTCGCCTTTATGGCAGTCTCACTATCATGGAATGTCACTTTGCGGGAAACCTTTGATTTGAACGTCTCCAGCTTGGCTCTACCGACCGAGATCACCATCTCTTCGTATTTGCCGGGCGTCCAGCGACTTTCGCGCATATGGCCGTCTGCGACGTACCGGCCCATCAGCCACAAATCATCATCGCTAAGTTCAGCTTGTCGCACTGGAGGCAGTACCGATCCGGTGAAATGACGTAGGGTCAGTTTTCCCGCTTCAACGAAATCCGGCGGCGAATTGTCCCTTTCCGCCAGCGTCCGGAACCCGTTCCGGTAGGGCTCCCTGTACCGTGCATAATACGGATGCTCTGACGTTGTGATCGTCTCTAGGCAATTGGAAGATTTAACTATCGTCACCCGATCCGTAGTCTTGTGCATCACCTCTGTGACGCGCCGCCACCTACCTTTATGGGTAAGCACCAGGTCGCCCACAATGACCTCAGAAATGGGCTTGTGACCATCTTTCGTCAAAACCAGCGTCCCCGCCGCGAAGCAGGGCGGATGCGCCACCATGAGCAGATCCCAGCCGTCATTCAGGATGTCGCGGGCGTCGCCACGGATATGGCGGTTGCTCCCGTCTTCGGCGGGGAGAAGGTCGCAGGACCATGCGTCATGGCCCTTGGCTAGGAAGGCGTTTCGGACGGTTCCTGAAAATTCGCAGGCTATTAAGACCCGCAGCGGTTCAAAGTCTGGTTTCACTATCTCCTTGCTTTCTGCGGCCTCTCCCCGGCGCGCTGGGGTCTTGGTTCAGTTTACAGTCTGATGGGATGTACCCAGCGCGGCTTTGAGCTTCTCGACCGCCGCCGCCGTTCCTGCATCGTCGGGCGCGCTCATCTGCCAAGCTTCGAGCTCCGTCAGCGCGTCCTGCGCTGCATCACGCAGGTCCGGTGCGCTGTCATAGAGATTGCCATGCTGGCGGACGCGGGCGCGCAACTCGAAGAACTCCTCGGTCGAGCCGCCATCTTCAATGAACCTCCACAGCGCGCTGACAAGGCTAATGTCCGGATCGAACGTCTCCTCGACTTTGAAGTCGAGCAAGACGCCCTCATGGTCGCAAGCCTTGCAGCGGCAGGAGGACTTGTCCGTCCACTCAAGGTCGTCGTGCTCGCCGGTGGACCCTTCATCCTCGATCAGCATACGGGTGCTAACTTGAATGACGAACGGGCCAAGGCTTTTGCACTTCGGACAGGCCATGCCTTCGAGGCAGTTGGTGTTGACGCTCATGGGGCGACCGTCTTGAGCTGCTGCGCAAGGCTAGCGCATTCCGCCTGCACGAACGCCAAGTTGCGATAGGTGTCGAGGCCAGCACGATAGGCGAAATACGTAGCCCACTTCGGCGTCATATCTCCGGAATGAGCGCAGTCGAAGCCGAGCCACCAGACATTGTCGGTTTCGCTTTCATCCGGCTGATGGCAGACACCATCGCACTCACTTTCTGTTTCCTGGCAATGATCGGAATAAGTCAGGCCCCAGTGAACCTGGACATCGCAAGCATCATATTCTTTTTTAAAATATGGATGCCCCTCGGATACGCCGACATATCCGCACCAGTGACCGCCCGGACCGCGAACGGCCAGACAAGGCAGCTGAGTAGCCTGATCTTGCCATTGAACCTTATCTGGCTCGTTATCCCACTCGCCACGCGGCCATTCGGATTTATCGATTGTATTGTAAGACTTGGTTTCCACGATCTCCTTCTTTCTCCACCCGTTCCCCGGTGGCCGGCATTAAACCCGCCCTTATGTTTTAAGAGCATATGCAGTTTTAGCACGTGCAGTTTATTTACTTCAAACACATTCGCCGCAATTTCCTTTCGTATTTCAATCGCAACCCCAACCCTGAATTTAATGCCCCGACCCGATATTAAATTGCCTCGCGATCACGCGACCTTTGACTGGACCGACGCATCACGCGGCATGAAGCTCGGCCCCGGAGGCGTTCATGCGACTTGCCCTTGCCGCGCTGCTCCTGACCGGCACCGCCCATGCCCAGACCGTCCTCGCCCGCGACGGCGACTGGACGGCCGTGTTCCTGCCGAAGACCTGCGCCGTGGGGACCGAGACCAAGGACGCCGCGCTGTGGTTCAAGGCGCAGGCCGGTCGGGAGCGCCCCTTCGGCTTCCTGCAGGTCCGCAAGGCCAGCTGGCAGGACGTCCCGCCCGGCGACATCACCCTGCAGTTCAACACCGGTGAGCGCATGCGGTCGCCTTACATCATCGACCGCGCCAGCCTGACAGTCAGCTTCGTCAACCAGTGGCCCGCCTTCATGCGCACCGTGGATGCGATGACGACCGCGCGCGAGGCCACCATCAGCATCGGCCGCGATCCCATGCGGGTCGCGCTGAACGTGCCTGAGCCTGTCGTCGCGGCCTTCCGCGCCTGCATCGCCGAGCGATTGCCGCCGGAGACCTGACCGCAGCCACTCCCCGAGCTTCCGGCCCGCAGGCAGCGCCCTTGCGGGGTGGATTAGTCGCGACCTGGCGCTGGAGGCAAGGTTATGGGTGACTACTGGATGGATTCGATGTCGCCGGACGACATCGTCATGCACGCCGGATACTTCAATCCGGACAGCGGGCTCGAGTTGTCGCCGGCGGAGATCGCGGAAGGCTGGACCCTCACGCCGGACGGGACGATCATGTCGCCGCCCGCCACCGGCATTCTCGACCCGAATTCCGGCCTGCCGATCGGCATGGCGCCTGATCCGGCCAGCCCCTATGTCGGGACCTGGCAGGACTATGCAGGGTTCGCGGCGGGGACGCTCGGCGTGATCGATGGCGTCGTCAACGAGAACCCCTACACGCTCGGCGCCGGGGCTCTCGGCATGGCGGCGACGGCGGAACCGACGCTCACCGATCTCGGCACCCTGATGACGCCGACATCCTGGACCGGCGAGGCGGACGGCTATGCAGGGATGATGGAAGTCGGCATGGGTAACGCCGCCGGTCAGCCATTGCCGGAGGGCAGCGTCATCTTCGACTATAACGGCCCGAGCGGAGGCAACTGATGCGGGTCAAGCTGCGCGATCTGCTGGGATGCATCGCCATCACCGTCCTGTTTGCGGCCCTGGCGCTCACCCGGCCTGTATCCCAGTTATGGATCGTGGCGACGGCCCTGATGACGGTTCTGTCGGTGGCGGGGATGGTCCAGTACCATCGAAGCCAGCGATAGGAGGGCCGGGGTGCGGGGGGCGCCCCGGTTTCGACGGGTTAGCGAAGGGCATTTATGCGCGACCGGCTTGCTGTGTTCATCGATGGGGCGAACCTGTACGCTTCAGCGAAGGCTCTTGGCTTCCAGATCGATTATAGCCGGTTGCTTGAGTATTTCAGGACGCAGGGCGCGTTGGTCCGGGCATTGTATTATACGGGCGTCCAAACCGATGCTGACAACTACACACCTTTGCAACGCTTGATAGATTATCTTGCCTATAACGGCTACAGCGTCGTCACCAAGCCCGCGAAGGAGTTCACCGCGCCGGATGGCCAGGTGCGCACCAAGGGCAATATGGATGTCGATCTCGCCGTCGACATGATGGAAATGGCTTCTGGCTTGGACCACATAATCCTCATGTCCGGCGACGGCGATTTCCGGCCTCTCGTCGCATCGGTGCAGCGCAAGGGCGTCCGCGTCACCGTCATCAGCTCCCGTGACGTTCTGGCCGACGAGCTGCGCCGGCAGGCAGACGCCTATGTCGGGATCGAGGATTTGAGGGCGGTGATTGGGAGGGGGTGAGGGCGGGCGCGGGCCGAGGCCGTGGTGAACACGATCCAGGACCTCGCGCGCGACGGTGGCCATCCCTTCAAATGCATGGTCGCGCCGGCGAGCTGATGCGGGGGAGATCACGATGGCAGATTGCGTTGCAACTGCATGCCATATCGGCTCGCCGTGGGTGTCGCACTACGCCAGCTACGCCGCCCAGGCTTAAAGCTTGAGCGTCAGCTGCGGCCCGGCATAAGCCCCGACCTTGCGCCAGTGATCCAGCGCGCGTGCATTGCCGCACATACGCTCGATCCCGCGCATGAGGACGGGATCGTCCTTGGCTTTGTCCATGAGGGCCCAGACGACCGCCTCGCCGTCATCCATCTCGAAGCAGTTGTCCATCTCGCGGCTATGGACGCGGCTGAAGACCTCGCCGGTGCTGCGGTCGATCCTCTCGTCCCTGCCCTCCCCGCACAGGCGCAGGGCGTTGGCAGCGAAGGCTACACGGGCGGAGAAGCCGGGGCGGGTTGGGTAGGGATTCACTGACATGCCCGCACATCGGCATCGGGATAAGCGCGGCAGGCATCGAGATAGGCTTCCACAAATTGTACTAAGCCTTCGTATGACCCCCAGCCATTCTCAGGATTGAACCCCTTGAACCTCTCCGGGTCCGCCCGAAGAATTTTCAAACCCCTCTCGAGCGGCACCACCAAATCGGCGCCGCGTTTCAGATCATGTTCCTCTGGCCGCCACAAACACACATAGATGCCGGCCTCAGCAGCCATCTGGCCGAGGTTGTGCGTGATGTTCGCCGAGTAGACGGTGTTCGTTGTTAGTGATTGCTCGACCACGACTGGTTCACGACCAGGGTAAAGATCATCCCATTCCTTGCGGGAGATCTTCTGGCTAGAGCCGTCCTTGCGCATGAATATGCCGCTGCCTCCGTTCGGCACCGGCTCATTGACCGTCAGATAAACGTCTAGACTCACTTCTCTCCTTCTCTTTCTCCAGCAGGTCCGCGCTGGCCGGGTTGTTAATCACTGCTGGCAAAGATAGATAAACTGCCGTCGCTTTTCAGGTGGAACTTCGCTGAGCTTTGTTGCCCCGAAAATGGCCAGAAGGTTGATTAAGCCCACGTTGCCTTTCCGAGCATGAAAGGGGACTGCCGCTGCCCTTGCTTGCTCAAATGTTGGTATCCGTTCAGCCTTTCGCCTCGCACGCTCAGCCAATAGCTGCTCCGCCATCTTCCTCCTGCGAACCGCAGCGACGACTTCCAGCCGCGACACCTTGCATTCAGCGGCGATGCGGACGCATGTCTTCCCTGCTGCGTGTTCTTCTGCCCATTGCTGATGAACGCCGCTCATGGCTGCACCTGCCCCATGCCGCGCACTGCCTCCAGCACCCTCTCCGCCTCCTCCAACGTCCGCAGCTCGCCGGTGTGGTACTCCCTGCCAAGCAGCGTGGAGAGTTGGGCATAGACGGCCTTCCGCCGCACCCGCCCCGATTTCCAGAGAGGATCGAGAACGGCGTGGATGCGCGAGCGCGCCTGCCGCATGGCCGGGGATGGGATGCATCCCAGCGGACGTGTCCGGTTCGCCGTCTTGTGGTGGCAGCCGACGTGATTGTGGCAGGTGTCGCACTTCCAGAAAGGCAGCGAGCCGAGATCCGGGCGGTGCGGGTATATCTCGCGCCCGTCCGTCAGGCGGGCTTCGACGTCGGCGGTGCATTCGCAGCAATACAGCTTCATGGCTGCACCGGCGTCGGGATGCGTTGGTGGCGGTCCGGATCGACCACGAAGTCGCCGCCGCGCTTCGCGTACTCGGCAGCGGGGATCAGAAAGCACGCCTCCTCGCCCTTGGCCTTGCGTGCAAACACCCCGACCATGCCGTCCGGCACCCAGTGCGCCCAGGAACCGAAGGCGGAGCGGACGACGAAATTCTCCGCGTTGTCGGCATCGAATTTGCGTTGCCACTTCACATGGCTTTCTTCCAGCGGGATGACCTCGCCGGTCAGGGCTTCATAGATGTCCGGGTTCCAGGCTTTGACGGACTGGGTACAGAGCGCGACGAACTCGGACTCATCGCCCGCCAGGACCATGGTGCGGCAGAACCACCAGACCGGGATCGCGGCCTCGCAGTCTTCCTCCCACCACTCCCGGCCATGTCCAACCGGCATCTGAAGACGATCTTCAGGGGAGAGCCATAAGCCGCCATGCCCAGCGGTATGGACGAAATGGAATTCCCGGTTGCCGATCTTGGCGCAGGATTCGTCCTGGACGCCGCCCCATGGGGAATAGGTGGGGCAAGTGCGTTTGAAGTCTTTTAGCCATACTGATTTGGTCACGGTCTCCTTGTCTTTCTCCCACGATCCGCGTGGGGCGGGGTGTTATGCTTTCTCTAGTGACTTGACCGTCGCGTCCGCGAACATCGGACAATCAGCATTGATCCTGTCCGCCGCCATTTGCGCATATTCAGGGTTTAACTCGATCAGGACTGCATTGCGACCGTGTCGAGCAGCGACGAGGCCGGTTGTTCCTGCGCCACCGAATGGATCGAGTACCGTGCCACCTTTCGGACAACCTGCGAGGATGCAGGGTTCCGCCAGGTCAGGCGGCATTGTGGCGAAGTGCGAACCGGGGAAAGGTTTTGTGTTAATAGTCCAAACGCTGCGCCTGTTTCTCCTCCCGCCAAGGTCATTCCATTGAGCATCATTACCGCGCGCCGACCCGTCTGCATTTGCATAGGAGAGCCGCGCACCGCGCTTGAAGCCGTTGCCGCTTGGATGATCGCTTACACATTCCTCTTGTATCGCTTCATGGTCGTAGTAATACCGAGATGACTTCGAAAGCATGTATACCATCTCATGACATGGGGTGGTTCGGTCCTTAATGCTCGAAGGCATCGGGTTCAGCTTGTGCCAGATCACTTCATCCCGGACCCACCATCCATCATCTTGCAAGGCAATCGCCACACGCGCCGGTATTAGCATCCTGTCTTTTGCTTTGAGGTTCGACCCCGCCGGTATTGATCCGGTCCGCGACATTTTGCGAGGTGCTGCTGCAATTTGACGAGCATGAACAACGGACCTATCTGCCATATCGCCAGTCCGCCCTTGAGCGCCCCACGATCCGGCATAGCTGTCTCCCAGATTCAGCCACACGGTTCCATCGTTGATTAAAATGCGGCGGACTTCTCGGAAGACCGATACAAGTTCCGAGACAAATGCGGTTGGTGATTCCTCTAGCCCAATCTGACCATGGACCCCGTAATCCCGCAGGCCGAAGTAGGGCGGACTGGTCACAACGCAATCTATGCTGCAATCTGGAAGCGATTTTAATACCTCGCGGCAATCACCTTGCAGTATCTCAACAGGCACCTTCTCCTCATCTCTCTCCGGCGATAGCCCGCCGGGGGCGTTTGTACGGTTTCAGGCTGCGCCATCATCCTTCTCGATAGCACGCTGCAACTGGTCGCACGTAAACATCAGGTCTTTGATCAAGTTCTTACTCGATATTCTGTTATAGCCGCCCATCATGTCAGGAATCTCGCAGACAACCCGCATGGAATGAATGCCGCGACAGCCTTTGATGAATTCAGGCTCATATGTAGGATTGAACAATCCAGAATATCCACCGGGCGACTTGTCAGCCCCATTCAGGAAGCCGGTATAAAAGATCGCCTTATGTTCCGGGTTGTCATGGGTGAACTTGACGTCCACCACATAATAAGCCCTTTCTCTCCAGCCGCCGTGTGGGGCGAACTTATTCAATGTGTTTATCACTCTCTCCTCTTTCTGCCCTCGGCGGGCCGGTGTGTTATTCGGGTTGTTCGGCGGCTATCATCGCGTCGGCATATGCGAAGGCGCGTTGAGCGGCGTCTTGCGCGGGTGTTAATTTCCTACGTCCATATCCGTCCGTGTCGTGCAGCTCGTTTAACTTTGGATCAATCAAAGCCTGCAAAGCCATGCCCGCGTACCATTGCCGTTTTGTAAGAGCTGTTTCCGAATAGTGCCAATCATCACCAGTATTTGGAAACGCAGGTCCGCCATTGTTAATCTTGTAGCTCATATCCTCTCTCTTTTTGCATCTACGTTGGCTGATTTTCGATCCGGCTGTTCCAAGCAGTTATAGCGCATTCACGCGACCCCATGCCTGGGGTCCTCGCTTTGACCGAACATTTATGGGCTTCGAGTTCTGCAAGCGTGGAAATGTGACCGCCACATGCCACATACCAAGGGCCGCGTCCGTCCGAGTAACAAACAATATCAGCCGGTCCGCCGCAAAACGGGCATGGTTTAAGATAAGGATCACTCGACCTTATGGATTCCGTTCCATGCACGAGAGTCATCGTACTGCCCTCACCCCGGCGCGGAGGGCTCCTATCAGTTCGGCTAATACTTTTTGATTGGTCATTGTTTTATTCACTTTCTGCGCCAGTGGCGCGGTTAAATTCTTATAGCGGGAAGGCGTTCAAACGGTTCCACGCACCTCGGCAGCCAGAACACGGGCAATATGCGCCGGGCAATCATCTGACGGGCAATCGCCGGATAGGGCCATGCTGTCATCCCCGATGTAATCCCGCCCGCAATGCTGGCATATGCCACCCTGCACTTCCGGCGCGCTGCCATGCAGGTCCTCCAAGGCTTTGAGCAGGTCCGCCAGCATCCCGCTTTGCATCCGTTCGGCCAGCTCGACGGCGTTCAGGTTCAGGCGGCTGGCGGCAGCGTCAAATGCGTTGTAGCTGGCGGCAAGGAGGCGGGCGTTATCCTCGCTGCTGTCTCCGTACCGCATAGCAATGCACCGACCTACTCCACCATCCCGGTCTTGGATCGACCAACCACCGCCCGGATGTTTGACTACGAATACCGGCCCCGGCGTGTGTCTGTTATCCATGGCTGACCTCGCCTTTCGCTTTGGCTATTGCGCCACGCAGGTCTGCCAGCATCTCGGCAATGCCTTCCTGAAGCTCATCGCCTTCAAAGCCGGATATAAAACACTCGGCTTTTTCAGCAGCCGCATACAGGTCCGGTGCAGCGGAGATTAGGTAAGCGTTGGCTTTAAGCTCATCGGCATAGGGAGCTTTTTGATTTTGTGCATACCAGCGTTCTGCGATGCACCCCCTGTTTTGTGTATAGACAGCCCAACCTGTATAGTTGGTGTACCCCTGGATTTCCCAAGGCCCCGGCGTCCACTTCACTTCACTGGTCATCATCTCCTCTCTTTCTCGCCATTCACCCGGACGCAGGTTGTTTGAAGAGGTTAGGCGACTTCGTCTTCGTCATCGCGTTCTGGCGCGTGACCATATACGCGCTCGTAAAGAGCGTCGGTCGCGTCGCATGTATCGAATGGTTCATCGCCGGGGCCGGGATTGAAGCAGCCACGCCCGGCAAAATTCCACCCCTCATCAAAGCAAACACAGTCGAACCGTAGGCCGGGAAAATCCGCGGCCAGTTTTTCAAACACTGGTGTTGGAAAGTTCCATGCGGTATCAAATCTGAACGACAGCGGCTCCTCGGCGTCAATCGAGAATGAGTAGCTGTTCCACTTCGTACCCCAATTCGCAATGCTCCACGAATACCAGTCAGCGTGGCCGGTTTCGAGCAAAGCTTGCATTCTATTTTTGCCTTGTTCCTCAACGCCAGGGTGCTTTTTCAGGTATGCATCTGCGACCGTGCGCCATTTGTCGGTTGGCATTCCAACATCGTCGCGAATGCGGTAGATTTGGGCCGGGTACAATGTCGATTGACGAAAGTTCGATGAACTCTCTCCACGGTCTATTATCAACTGCATTCCTTCCTCCGCCGTGGAGCTGGATTCGGAGTTCTTGATGCAGGCGGGCATCGGAATAATGGCCTCAAAGTCAAAGCCTGGCTCTTCGGCATCGGCAGGGTTCTTGTGGATCACAAGAGCGCGGAACCTGTCCACTTCCTCTTTAGGTCCGGTTACGGTGCAGCGCGTAGTTACATGGTTAGGCACGATCCCCATCATCTTTCTCCACCAAAGCCCGGTGGCGGCTGTTAAACGTCCTATAGCTCCAGCGCCGGCCCAGCAGGACGCGGCAACCGTGCATATTCACAGAAATATTGACCCCCTTCGCGGCTGAACTTCGCATGGTAATCGTCGAAGCATTCTTCCATGCAATAGAAGGACCCACCGCGCCAATGCAGGGGCGGCATCATGTTCAAAAATTCGTCGTAAATGGCTTCGTCGATTTCCCAGCGTTGCCCGAGCAATGACGGGCGCTCTCCAGCGGGCGGCTCACCACTAATGGATCGATACCATTCCGCATATTCGCGGGTGTTGCGGTAATCGTTCAGGCGGGCATAATGGTTTGCTCTAATGTCTTCGGCGTTCATCGTCTCCTTCTTCCTGCCCCTCAGGGCGTTTGCACGGTCTATCGATATTCATTCAGCACGGCCCGCACCGCGCGTCGCAATCGCAATTGATAAAATTTAGGCTTGGCATCCCAGCCCCGATTATAGTTCAGCACTTCGCGCCCGGCGGCATTGGTCAGCGATAAAACCGAGATGCGACCACCAGCGATACCGAAGCTCGACGGAACATCGTAGACCTTGGCGACATACTTCCAACGACCAACCGCGCCGAACTGCCAGTAGCTACCAGGATTAAACGTTGTCGTAACTATCATCGCCCCTGCTTCTCTCCCCCAGGGCGTTTAAACATTCCCTCACGGTCGCCGTTGCCGTGACAGTTTCCCCACGTTGGCCCCTTCAGAATACGCCTCACCTCGGCGCAGGCTTCCGCGTGTGTTGGTTCCCGGCCAAGCTTGACGGCCAACGCTTCCCAGATAGTCAGCTTGCGGGTCACGGGTCGATCACCCGGCCCTCGCGGCACCCGCCGCAGAGGCATACATCGAAGTCATAGGCTTCATCGTCCAGATCGGTATCGACGATGGTGCAGCAGGCTTTGCAGCGGTCTAAGCTCATGCCTCAATTCCCCGGGCGATCATGGTTGTTTATCAGGTCGAGCACGGCTTGATATTTCGTCGGTCCCCATCCGAAAGGTCCGCTTTCTTCGGTTCCTTCATAGCAGGCAGACCAGTCATAACGACGGTCCGGGATCGGCGGGAAGTGATGGCAGGTTGCTATCCTCATTTCCGCTATATCTCGGTCTTGGCTGGCGTTGATGTTGGCTTTCACGCTCGCATAAACCTCACCGGCTCCAATGCAGGTTTGGTGCAGGGCTTCGGCGGCTTGCTGAATGGTCATCCCCGCCCCCTTATGCCGCTACCAGTTCACGACGAGCCGCCCGGTATTGGTCCCAGAACAGCGCGACACCTTCACGACCATAGGCAAGGTTTTCAGCCGTTCCGCCGACCTTGAGCAGCCAGCGCAGCTTATGCAGTTCATCCCGCACCTTGTTTGCCGCGAAAGTGACGTTCGCTTCCAGCCCTGCCCGTTTCATGTCGTAAGGCTTATAGGCTTCACCACGGTTCAAGGCCCGCAGTTCAGCAGACAGGGCATCGTATTCAGCGGCCAGAGCAGGTACGGTGAACAGGGCATCATGGGACAAAAGCATATTGTCCATTTGGGATTTGATTTGTTCGGCGCGGGTCATTGGCGTTTCCTCTTTGTGTTTGTTTATCTGTATGTATCGTATAACGCTTAACACTAAAAGCAAAGCGTTATACGCGACATTTTATTGCGTTGTTTTATTCGCATCGTCTATGCGGCTTCTTCGTCCACATTCGGCGGCAAAAGCTTGCCCTGCCAATCTTCGGGGATGTCATACAAGGGAAAGGTTCCAAGAAGGCGGACGCCAAAATATTCGACGCCATCGCCCTTATCCTTTAGGCTTGCATATCTCCCGGCGGCGGCAGGGTCCGTATTGAACCCCTTGTAAATCTCAATCTCGCCAGTGTCGAAATTGATGATATATGCCCATTCGCAGAATAAAGAATCTGCCACGAAGTCGTTTCCGCCACTGGTAGCAATGCCGAACTCCAGCGTTTTTTCGGGTTCACCTTGGAGATTGCGAAGAACACAATACCAATCTGTTGTTGATCTGTTAGAGACAGTCAAATCATGTAAACCAGCTTGTGCGGCCCTTTCGACGGTCTCAATATCCGGCGTAGAATCTGGATCAACCATTCGAAGGTTTTCCGCTAAGGATCGATATTTCGGAACGTCGGTCGCAATCTTCCGGGCAAAAGCAATCATGTCCTCGCCCAACCCTTCCGGATAACTGTCAAAATGATTGTACAATAATTTGTCTTGTTCGTTCACTCTAAAGCCAAATGCACCACGGGTACCCATAATCTCCTTCTTTCTGCGTCTATGCGCTTTACAAGTTTAATGGCTGTATCGTATCCAACTAAACGTCACTTCAGAAGCACAAAATACGAAATTAAATTGCGTTCTTTTTGTGCTTATAATGGTCGTATAGCTAATGAGGATACATGGCCCGCGCGCTGAAGGAACCTGAGATCATAAAGCTTTTGAAGAAAGCCACGGTGGACGCTGGTGGCGTTCGAGCGTTTGCGCGCAATCATTCATTTGCGGCTGGCTTTGTTAGCAATGTTCTGAATGGCCGGGAGCCAATGACGGACCGGCTTGCTGAATGCCTTGGCTTCCAGCGGGAGACGGTGACCAGATTCACGCCGCGTCCGGAAGCTGTTTAAACGCCCTCACTCCCCCGCCTGCACACATCTCCACAACCCGCCTCCGTCATGCCTCTTGCGGGCACTCCGGCGGGTTATGGATATGTGCATCGCCTATATTTTCCCCAGCCGAACCATCGTTTAATCCCATCCGAGACGCCCCGTATCGGTAATGTCCAGTCTTTGTCCGCAATGATGGTTTAGAGGTCGGACCGGCATCGGACTTTCAAGGTATGATTTCGTCTAACAAAAACCGGGGCGGACGACCTCATAAGGCCGATAAACGCGCCTTCCCCATCACCGTGCGCCTGAACGACGCCGAGATGGCCGAGCTGGAGAACGCCGCCTTTTCCGCCGGCCTGACGGTCTCGGCCTACGTCAGGTCCCACCTCGCCGGAGTGGAGCGGCCGGCGGTCAATCCTCTCGCCCTGCATGACCTGGCGCGGATCGCTCTGGAGCATCCTGCCGTCGCCGAGCGAATCGCTGGCGTGATCGCCATGCTCAGATGATCGTCCAGACCAACAGTGGCGCCAGCGCGTCCAAGGCCATCGGCTACGCGACACACGACAAGGACGGCAAGGGCAGGGACCGCGTCGGCTTCGTCGCGCATCTCAATGTCGGGCCCAATGCCGCGCTTGAGATGGACATCACCGTCGCAGCCGCTCCTCTCCTGCGGGCGCGCCTGGAAGGCCGGATCACCAGTCGCGTCCCGGAGAAGCCGATCTACACGATCAGCCTGAGTTGGCACCCGGACGAGAAGCCGACCAAGGCGCACATGCTGGATACGGCGAAGTCGGTCCTGACCGAGATGGGCTTGCAGGACCATCAGTGCGTCATTGTCGAGCATACCGAGCGCAAGCATCGCCACGTCCATCTCATCGTCAACGCGGTCCATCCGACGACCGGCCGGATGGCCGACCTGTCCCATGACCGCCGCAAGCTGAGCCGCTGGGCGCACCGCTACGAGCTCGCCCACGAGATCAGAACCCCAAAACGCGCAGCCAAGATGGAGAGGATGATGGAATTCGAGAAAGACCAGTTCGACATCGGTAAGGGCTTCGAAGAGCTGCGAGCAATCCTCAAGAGCGGGAATTACACCGTCGAGCCGGCGAAGGAGCCGGCCAAGGAACCGGCCAAGGAGAAGCCGAAGCTGGACCGTAAGGCCAAGCCGCGGGAGACGCGCGAGGAGATCAACAAGCGGCACCACGCCGCCCGCCTCAAGCGTCACCAGGACAGGAGGGAAGCCCGCACAAAGCACACGGAGAAGATGCTGCGGATCCGAATGAAATTCGTGCCGGCGCTGCACGCCATCGGCGAGCAGGAACGGGCCTTCAAAGGCAAGCCGCGCAAGCGGGAATGGATGAAGCTGGCCGCCGCCCTGAAGCAGAACCTGCACACCCTGCCCGACCGGGTACATCGGACGATGACCGATCACCAGAAGATCGCTGGCGCAGGGAAGACCCTTGCCGAACACGCCAAGGATATTCTGAGCCGGGTGCCGCGCAGCATCGCGGCCAAGGAACTAAACAAGGAGATGAACAAGGAGCTGAATGCCGCGCGCGCGGCCTACTCGAAGGCGTTCAAGGCACAAAGCGCCGAACACAAGCAGCAGGAGCGCGCCGAGCAGAAGGAGTTGCGGGCTTGGGAAGCGGGCCAGGACATGCAGACCGAGTTCACCCGCGTCGCCGAACCTACGCTTCCCGACCTTTCGACGTTCCAGCAGCAACCCTCCGCCGAGGATCTGGCCAGGGCGCTCAGCACGCCGGACCGCGCTGACGGTCATGGTTGGGAGCGGTGATGTCCCACACGAAACAGGAGAGCGCCATGCATACCATTGTGTCGGTGGAATTTCGCAAAGCCCCCGCAGACATCAGGGGCACGTTCCCAATGTGCATACTGGTTCATCCGGGTGATCAGGATTGGCTCAAATCTCTTTTGTCGAGGGCCAAGCTGGTCTTGTCCGACGAGGCAAAGCGCCAGGTGTTCGATCGTGCCGAGCGGGATGGAAAGGCGGAGATCGTTGGATTCGAGGTGATCTGATGTCCAGGCTATGTCTGAGAGGGAGTGGTTAGACTTCCACGCATTGGAAGGAGGCTACGATGGACGCCAACGAGATGTTCGAAGACGATCTGATCGATCTCATCCATAAGGCTGCGGCAGATCGCGCCGACGTACGCACAGTGCTGCATCTGCTGATCGGCCACGCCTTTCAGGTGCACGCCCTCCACACCACGACGCCGGACCATCTGAAGGTCGTCGACTTCCTGCACATGGCGCACCTGGTCGCGCTGCAAGCCGAGGTGAACTGCGCCAAGGTGTCGTAACATGACGACCCCAGCCGCCCACTTCACGGTTTCGAGTCTGGCCCTTCGCTGGTCGGTCAGCCAGACTCACGTCTACAATCTCATTGCGTCCGGGCGGCTGGGTCATCTGCGGATCGGATCGGCCATCCGCATCCGCCGCGAGGATGTCGAGGCTTACGAGGCCGCACAATGGCACGCTCCAAGCTCGCCCGCCCCAGCTTTAAGCTCATCAAGCGCTACGCCGCCTACAGCATCGAGTTCTGGTGGGAAGGACGCGCTCACCGTGTTTCGACGGGCACAGGCGATGAGCATGAAGCGAGAAAGGCGTTAGCGGCCTTCGAGGCCGGCTGGGGCAAGCCGCAGGCGCCGGATGTCCCGACCATCGCCGAAATCCTCAACGGCTATCAGGCCGACCGGGCCCAGAACCTGGAGCGACCGCTCGCCGCGCCGGAAAGCCTTGGCTTCGCAACGGTCGCCCTTAAGCGTCACCTCGGCGACCTGATCCCCGATCTCCTGACCCGCGACATTTGCAGGCAGTACACCCGCCAGCGGCGCGAGGAAGGCTTTGAGGTCGGCCCGGCGGGCGCCAGGCGGAGGAAGCCGGTGCAGGACGGCACGATCATCCGCGAGCTCGGCCTCCTCCGGACCGCTTTGCGCTGGGCGAAGAACGAGAAGTGGATCGCCGATGTCCCCTATGTCGAGGTCCCGGCGTCCGTGGCCCCGCGCGACCGCTGGCTGTCGCGGGACGAGGCCGCCCGCCTGATCGAAGCCTGCGGCGACTTCCATATCCGGGTGTTCGTCACCCTCGGTCTCCACACCGGGGCACGGTCTGGGGCGATCCTCGGCCTGACCTGGACCCGGGTCGATCTCGAGAATGGCAGGATCGACTATGGCGCCGGGGCGGGCCGGAAAGGCCGGGCGCGCGGTGTCCCGATATCGCCGGAACTGACGGCGACCCTGCTGGCGGCACGCGAACTCGCCCAATCCGACTATGTCGTCGAGTTCGCCGGCGCGCCGGTGAAGAGCATCAAGACCGGCTTTCGCGCTGCCTGCCGCCGGGCCGGGCTGGAGAATGTGACCCCGCATACCCTCCGCCACACCGCCGCAACCTGGATGGCGCAGGCCAGGGTGCCGATGTGGGAGATCGCCGGCATCCTCGGTCATAGCGATGTCACCATGATCCAGAAGGTGTACGGCCATTACTCCCCGGATGCCCTGGTCGCGGCGACCTCGGCCATCGGACGGATCGCCCAGCCGGTAGGCGAAGCGAAGATCCGGGTGCGGCGCATGCGGTGAAGACCACCCAGCGCGGCCTGATGTCGGAGCTGGCAGTCCAGCGCCGCCTGATCGAGCTTGGCGCCGCCGTGCTGGTCCCGGTGGGCCACGACCACAGCTTCGACATGGTGGCGCACTGGGAAGGCCGGTACAGCCGCATCCAGGTCAAGACGGCCAGGATCGGCCTGTTTCATGGCAAGCCCAACGGGACCATCGTCGTCCCCGGCTATTCGATGGTCGGCCGGGGAAAGCGGGTCAAGCAGCTCTCGAACACGGACTGCGACGTCATCGTCGCCCATTATCCAGCCGGCGAGAGGTTCTATGCCGTGCCGCCAGGGATCGGGATGATGTCGCTGCGCTATGAGCCGACCAGGAACGGGAACAGCAAGCTGATCCGCTGGGCGACGGACTATGAGCTGGTGCGGATCGAGCAGGTGCTTGGCTGATGTCGTGGTTTGAGATCGCGCGCCGGCCTCCCAAACCTACTGGGCGGGATCACGATGTGAAAAAGAAGGATGGGTGGGACAAGGCCGATATCATCGGCAAACTCGTTGCCGGGATCGGGCTGGCTGGCGCTATTGGTTACCTGAATTTTTCGTCTCAAAAAGACCAGAACGAAGCTGTCAGACGGAACGCCCAGGAGCAGGTCGAGGCAGTTCGTCGAAGCGCTCGGGATCAGGCGGAACAGGCCGAACGAACGCTGCGCACCCAAGCAGTTTTTGATTCACTACAGTTAAAGCCTGGAGACCCAGAAGTTGGCATTTTACAGTCTTACGTAGATAACTTGAAGATGGCTATGCTTTTTGACAAGGCAAGCTTGGAGCGCTTCCAAGAGATCGAGCAGCAGTTTGGGCCATGCCAAAATGATTTTTCGGAAGCCTGTCAACGGCGTGCAGCGGCGGCAGTGAGCGCAATTCGAAAATATCTGGGGAAGGAAGACGCTTCGGAAGACCTTTTAAGGTCCTATCTGTTCGGTAATAGAATGGGTGAACTTCTGCAGCGTGCCCTTCAGTCTGGCACACCCTGGCCACCGATCGAACGTGAACCAGCGCCCATGCCGCCGATCGCCGCGCCAGTCAGTCCTCGCCCTCCGGCGCGAACTTATCTGGTCTTCTTCGATTCAAATTCGGCCATTCTAACGAGCCGCGCGAAAGAGATCATCGCCGAGGCTGCCCAAAATTGGTCAAGGATTCCCGGCGCAGTGATCGACATCGCGGGCCACACCGACACCCGCGAAGGTCGTCGCGGAGCACAGGCGCTCAGTGAAGCACGCGCTAATGCGGTTGTCGCCGAGTTCAAAGCGCAAGGCGTTCCCGAAGATCGCATCCGGGTCGCGGCATACGGCGCGCGCCGGCTGCTCATTCCGACTCGGCCCAATGTCGCCGAGGCACAGAACAGGCGCGTGGAGATCGTGCTGAAGGATCGTGAGGCGGGCGATGGTGCTGCCAGAGAGGATTGAACTCTCGACCTCTCCCTTCAAACCACTTCGACTTTCGTCGCCCCTTTCGGGTTCGTGGTCTGGACTATCCCTTCACCGTGGGCCGAAGCCTTTAGGTGCCACCCGTCTAGTCTCTACACCTTCCCCTTTCGGGGCTTGGCTCGGGATTGCCATCGGCTCGCGCCGGAAGGTTTCCCCGACTTTGGGCGGTTTACGTCCCGGCGTTTCCGCCGGGCGAGGCAATGATACCAAGGGAGTGCTCTACCACTGAGCTACGGCAGCGTACCGATACGACCTTTCGTAGTCTCTCTTTCCAGAGAGGATATCCGACACACGTAGGCTTCTAACCCATTCGACCGCCTAGCGGAACCCAACCGTAGAGCACTTTGTTACCAAGGGAGTGCTCTACCACTGAGCTACGGCAGCGGACCGGCCCGGAAGCCCGCGCTGTCTAACGGCTCGCCCCCCGCCGCGCAACCCCTTCACGTCGGGCGCCCGAGGCCGGACACGCCCCCTGGCAGCAGGGCAACCTGCCAGTAAGCATTTCTAACGCAACCTCTCCCTCGAGACGCGGGGCAGGATGCCGGCCGCGGATGAGGAGCCGGTATGGCCTGCCCCCGCCCGCCACGGCACGCCCCAGCCCCCCGTCGCCTCCCCTCACCCGGCACGCAGCTTCCGCACCACGGTGGTGAGGCGGGAGACGCAGCTCAGCCGGCCATCGCCGCGGCGGATCTCGATGTGCCAGACCTGCACGCTGCTGCCGAGCTGCAGCGGCCGGCACAGCGCCTCCACCACGTCGCCCTTGTGCACCGGCGCCAGGTGGTTGGCGTTCACCTCCAGCCCCACCACGGTCCATCCCTCCTCCAGCGCCAGCACGCCGCAGGTCGAGCCGATCGTCTCCGCCAGCACCACGCTGGCGCCCCCGTGCAGGATGCCGGCCGGCTGGATGTGGCGTTCGTCGACCGGCATCGTGGCGCGGGCGAAATCCTCGCCCCATTCGACAAACCGGATGCCGAGCAGGCTCGGCAGCGTCCCCGCATGCGTCGCGGCATATTGCTCCGGCGGCATCGCCCGCTTCCACACGCCCATGCACCCTCTCTCCCGCTCGCGCGCCGGCCAGGATGGGCCGGGGCCGGCGCGTGTCAAATGACCATCAACCAAAGGGCGGCATTTCTCCATCTGGTTGACAATTCCGTTACAGTTCAGCAAGAAATCCGATGAGGCATCCCGATCGATCGGCCCTGCCGGACACGGCCTCCCGAAACCTCGGGCGGCTGGCCGGACCACCGGGGCGCCTCGCCCGTGCAGCGCCGTCCGGCACAGCGAATGGGGCCCCCGTGCACGTCCTCCTCGACGTTTCGCGTCTTCTGCTCTGCGTGCATCGCACTTCTCCCTCCGGCATCGAACGGGTGGAATACGCCTATGCCCGCCGCTGGCTGGCGCGGCCGGCCGAGGACTGCACCTTCACCGCCCAGAGCGTCTGGGGGCATTTCGCCGCCCTGCCGCGGGAGGGCGTGGCCGCCCTGCTCGACGCCCTCGACGAGGTCTGGGACCGTGGCACGCCGCAGCGCCGCGGCCTGCGCCGGGCGCAGCGCATCGCCCTGTCGCTGCAGGGCCGGCTTGCCCGCGGCGGCGGCCGACTCGCGCTGCGCGCGCGGCTGCGCCGCCATCCGGGCGCCGTCTTCCTGCTCGTCTCGCATCACGCGCTCGACCAGCGCGCGCCGATCGCGGCACTGCGCCAGGCCGGGGCGCGCTTCGTGCCGCTGATCCACGACCTGATCCCGCTCACCCATCCGGAATACACGCGGGTGCCGCAGATCGCCCGGCACGCCGCGCGCATCGCCAACACCGCGGCGCTCGCGGACGGCATCATCGTGAATTCGGCGGCCACCGAATCCGTGCTGCTCGACCATCTCGCCGCGCATGGCCGCGTGCCGCCGATCGCCATCGCGCCGCTCGGCACGCGGGCGATGCGCGCCCCGGCACCCGCCCTGCCGACCGAGCCCTATTTCGTCTGCATCGGCACCGTCGAGCCGCGGAAGAACCATCAGCTACTGCTGCATCTCTGGCGCGACTTCGCCGCCGAGGGCCGCCGCGGCCCGCGCCTGCTGCTCTGCGGCCGCCGTGGCTGGGAGAACGAGAACGTGCTCGACCTGCTCGAGCGCTGCACCGCGCTGCGCGGCCCGGTGCGCGAGCTCGGCGCGGTGCCGGATGCCGAGATGACGGCGCTGCTCGCCGGCGCCCGCGCCCTGCTCTTCCCGAGCTTCGCCGAGGGCTTTGGCCTGCCGGTCGCCGAGGCGCTCGCCCTCGGCGTGCCCGTTCTCTGCAGCGACCTTCCGGCGCTGCGCGAGGTCGGCGGCGCCGTGCCCGACTATCTCGACCCGCTCGACGGCCCCGGCTGGCGCCGCGCCATCCTCGACTACGCCGAGCCCGACAGCCCCGCCCGCGCCGCCCAGCTCGCCCGCCTGCCGGGCTGGACGGCGCCGAGCTGGAGCGCGCATTTCGATGAGGTGGACGCCTTGCTTGCGCATGTGACCGCAGAGGCGGAGCCGATGCTCCCCGAGTCCCCGCGGCGCCCTCGCGGCGAGCCCTCCCTCGCCGGCGCCACGCCAGCATGAGCGCGGGCATGACGAACGGCGCGGCGCGGCGCGGCCCGGGGCCCATCGCCATCATCGGCGCCGCCTGCCGGCTGCCGGGCGCGCCGGACCTCGCCGCCTACTGGCGCCTGCTCGCCGAGGGGCGGGATGCCGTCACCAGCGTGCCGGCCGACCGCTTCGCCCAGGCCGCCTTCCTGCATCCGCGGCGCGGCGAGCCGGGCAAGTCCTACACCTTCGCTGCCGGCACGCTCGGCGACGTCGCCGGCTTCGATCCCGGCGCCTTCGGCATCTCGCCGCGCGAGGCCGCCGAGATGGATCCGCAGCAGCGCCTGCTGCTCGAGGTCGCGGCCGAGGCGATGGAGGATGCCGGCCTCGCTCCCGGCGCGCTCGCCGGCAGCCAGGCCGGCGTCTTCGTCGGCGGCTCGCTGACCGATTTCGGCGACCTGCGCCAGGCCGATGCTGCCGCCGCCGACCGCTACTTCATGACCGGCGGCGCGCTGTCGATCCTCGCCAACCGCATCGGCAACGTCTTCGACCTGCGCGGCCCGGTGCAGACCATCGACACCGCCTGCTCCTCCTCCCTCGTCGCCCTGCACCTCGCCTGCGAGGCGCTGCGCGCCGGCCGCGCCCCCATCGCGCTGGCCGGCGGCGTGAACCTGCTGCTCTCGCCCTATCCCTTCATCGGCTTCGCCCGCGCCGGCATGCTCTCGCCCCGTGGCCGCTGCCACGCCTTCGATTCCCGCGCCGACGGCTATGTGCGGGCGGAGGGCGCCGGCCTGGTCCTGCTGAAGCCGCTCGCCGCCGCCCTGGCGGATGGCGATGCGATCCGCGGCGTGATCCTGGCGAGCGGCGTCAACGCCGCCGGCCGCACCATGGGCATCTCGCTGCCCAGCCAGCCGGCGCAGCAGGCGCTGCTCGAGCAGGTGCTGGCCGAGGCCGGAATCGACCCCGCGCGCATCGGCTATTTCGAGGCGCATGGCACCGGCACCGCGGCCGGCGACCCGATCGAGGCGACGGCGATCGGCAACGCCATCGGCCGCCGCCGCGGCGGCGCCGCGCTGCCGATCGGCTCGGTGAAGACCAATATCGGCCATACCGAGCCGGCCTCCGGCATCGCCGGCCTGCTGAAGGCGATGCTGGTGCTGCAGGAGGGCCGGATCCCGCCCTCGCTGCACCACGAGACGCCGAACCCGGCCATCGACTTCGCCGGACTCGGCCTGCGCGTCGCCACCAGCCTCGAGCCGTTGCCGAACCGCCAGCGCGCCGTCGCCGGGGTGAACAGCTTCGGCTTCGGCGGCACCAATGCCTGCGTGCTGCTCGGCGCCGCGCCGGCGCCGAAGCCGGTGGCGGAGACGCCCGCCCCGCTGCCGCCGCTGCTGCTCTCGGCCCGCAGCGCCGGCGCCCTGCGCGCCCTGGCGCAATCCTGGCAGGCGCGGCTGCAGGCGAGCCCGGCCGCGGCCCTGCCGATGCTGCTGCGCGGCGCGGCGCGGCATCGCGGCCCCTGGCCGCACCGGCTTGCCTTGCGCGGCGCCGATCCGGCGGGCCTCGCCGCCGGTCTCGCCGCCTGGCAGGCAGGCGAGGCGACGCAAGCCCCCGCTCCCACCGCGGTGCAGGGCCAGGCGGCGCCCGGCCAGGGCATCGCCTTCGTCTTCAGCGGCAACGGCGCGCCCTTCCCCGGCATGGGCCAGGCCCAGCTTGCCGCCAACCCGGCTTTCGCGGCCGCCATCGCCGAGGCCGATGCCGCCCTCGCCCCGCTGCTCGGCTGGTCGGTCGCGGCGCGCCTCGCCGCCGGCGTCACCGCCGAGGAGCTCGCCGGCAGCGAGGTCGCCCAGCCGCTGCTCTTCGCCATGCAGCTCGGCATCGTGGCCGCCCTCGCCGCCGAGGGCATCCGCCCCGCCCTCTGCCTTGGCCACTCGGTCGGCGAGGTCGCGGCGGCGACCGTCGCCGGGCTGCTGCCCCTCGCCACCGCGGCCCGCCTCGTCACCGCCCGCAGTCGGCACCAGGCCACCACCCGCGGCGAGGGCCGCATGGCCGCGCTCGGCGTCTCGGTGGAGGCGGCCCGCCCGGTGCTGGCCGGGCTCGGCGCCATCGCGGGCCGCGGCGTCGAGATCGCCGCGGTCAACGCGCCCGAGAGCCTCACCGTGGCCGGCCCGGCGCCGCTGCTCGCCCGCCTCGCCGAGGCGGCGGCGGAGCGGCACTGGAGCTTCGTCGGCCTCGATCTCGACTACGCCTTCCACAGCGCCGCCATGGACGGGCTGCGCGAGGGGCTGCTGGCCGACCTCGCCGGCCTCGCCGCCACGCGGCCGGGGCGGCCGATGATCTCGACCGTCACCGGCGCGCCGCTGGCGCCGGAGGACTGCACCGCCGACTACTGGTGGCGCAACCTGCGCGAGCCGGTGCAATTCCGCGCCGGCATGGAGCGCGCCCTCGCCGAGGGGCCCTGCCTGTTCCTCGAGATCGGCCCCAACCCGGTGCTGCAGGGCTATCTGCGGGAGACGCTGCGCGCCGCCGAGGCGGAGGCGGCGGTGCTGCCGAGCCTGTCGCGCCGCGACCCGGCGCCCGATCCCTTCCCCGGCATCGCCGACCGCGCCTGGATCCTCGGCGCCGATCCGCGCTCCGGCCCGGCCTTCGCCGGCCCAGCGGCGCGGCGCGGCCTGCCGCACACGCCCTTCGACCGGCAGCCTACCTGGTACGCCCCGACCACCGAGGCCGCGAATGCCATCGGCCCGGTCGAGGAGCATCCGCTGCTCGGCTTCCGGCACGGCGCCGAACCTGGCGAGTGGACCCGCCACATCGACACCGCCCTCGATCCCTGGCTGGCGGACCACCGCCTCGCCGGGCAGGCGGTGCTGCCCGCCGCGGCGATGTGGGAGATGGCGCTCGCCGCCATCCGCAGCCGGCATCCGGAGGCGCCGGCGCTGGAGCTGCGCGAGGCGGCGATCCACCAGCCCCTGCCGCTGGAGGCGGAGCAGGCGCGCGAGCTGCGCGCCCGGCTCGACCCCGCCGGCCGCTTCACCCTCGAATCCCGCCGCCGCCTCACGCCCGAGCCCTGGACGCTGCACCTGGAGGGTGAACTGGCGGTGCTGCCGGACCTGCCCCCGTCCGGCCCGCCAGCGCCGGTGCACGGCATGCCGCTGGAGGGCGAGGCGGTGCGCGCCCTCGCCCTCGCCGCCGGGCTGCATTACGGGCCGGCCTTCGAATCCCTCGACCATGCGGTGATCGATGCCGGCGCCGGCCGCGCCGTGGTGCGGCTGCGTGGCCCGGTGGCGGCGCCCGCCGACGGCCCCTGGCTGCTGCACCCGGCGCGGCTCGACGGCGCCCTGCAGGGGCTGGTCGGGCTGCTCGCCGGGCAACCGGCCGAGGCCGGCAGCGGCCTCGTCCCGGTGCGGCTCTCCCGCCTGGTCTGCCGCCGCGGCGCCGGGCCGATCGAATCCGCCGAGATCCGGCTGACCCATCGCGGCGAGCGCAGCGCGGCGGCCGAGCTGCTGCTGCGCGACGCGCTCGGCACGCCGGTCGCGGTGCTGGAGGGCTGCACCCTGCAGCGCATCCGCCTGCCCGGCCGCGCCGATGCCGCCGAGGGTGCCTTCCACGTCGCCCTGCAGCCGAGCCTGCCCCTGCCGGGCCAGGACGGCGCCAGGCGTCCCGCCCTCGCTCCCAGCCTGGAAGCGGCGCGGCGGCAGGATGCGGCGCTTGATCTCGGCGAGGCCTCGATCCTGCTGGAAGGCTTCTCCGCCGCCGCCGCGCATGCCGCGCTCTCGGCAAGCCCCTCTGGCGGGCCGCAGGCGCGGGCGCTGCTGGAGGAGCTGGCCAAGGGCGGCCTCGCCGCTCCCGGCCCCGCCGGCCTGCGCCCGGTGCCGGATGCCGACCTGCCGCCGGCGGTCGAGATCTGGCGCCAGGTGCTGCTGGAACAGCCCGCCCTCGCCGCCGACCTCGCCTGGGTGGCGCTCGCCGCCGAGCGGCTGCCGCAGGCGCTCACCGATTGGCAGGCGCCGGCGGAGGCGGCCCTCGCCGCCGATCCGCCGCCGCAGGGCGCCGGCCAGGCCCGGCTCGGCGTCGTGCTGGCCGAGGCCGTCGCCGCCTTCGCCAATGCCTGGCCCGCCGGCCTGCCGCTGCGCGTGCTGGAAGTCGGTGCCGGTCCCGGCCCGCTGACCGCCCGGCTCGCCGCGACGCTCGCCGCCTCGGGCCGGCATGTGCGCTTCGCCGCCGCCGCCCTGCCCGGCCGGCCAGCGCCCGGCCTGCCGGCGCCGGCGGCCAATCTCGACTATGCCGCGGCGAGCTGGGACCCGCTCGGCGGCGAGCCGCCGCCGCTCGCCGCCGACCTCGTCATCGGCCTCGCCCCCGGTGCCCGGCTGCGCGCCGGCCCGCTGCTGCCGGAGGCGCTGCGCCAGGCCGCCGCCCCCGGCGCGGCGCTGCTGCTGGTCGAGCCGCTGCCCGGACCGCTGCTCGATCTCTGCTGCGGCCAGGATCCGAGCTGGTGGTCGGCGCCGGGCGGCGCCTCGCCGCTGCCTGGCTTGGAAGCCTGGCAGGCCGCGCTCGCCGCCGCGGGCTGGGAGGAGGGCAGCGCGCTGACGCTCGCCGCCGCGCCCTGGCCGGCGGCGCTGCTCGCCGCCCGCGCGCCGGAGGGCGCCGCGGTGCTGGCGGCGCCGACGCTGCGCCGCATCGCCCTCTTCGCCGATGCGGCGATGGCTGGCTTCCGCCCGGCCCTCGCCGCCGTGCTGCAGGGGCGCGGCGCGACCGTCGCCCAGCACGACCTGGCCGAGGCCGCCCGCACCCCGCCATCGGCGCTGCAGGGCAGCCTGGTGGTCGCGCTGGCCGGCGGCGGGACGGAGCTCGCCGCCAGCCTCGCCGCGCTCGGCCGCCTCGCCGCCGCGGCGGAGGCCGCGGCGAGCGGCTTCCGCCTCGTCACCCGCGGCGGCCAGCAGCCCGAGCGGGGGCAGCCTGGGCGGGGGCAGCACGATCCCGCCGCCGCCGCCCTCTTCGCCCTCGGCCGCGTGCTCGGTAACGAGCATCCCGCGCTGAAGCCCCGCCGCATCGACCTCGATCCCGGCCTGCCGACCGAGGCCGCCGCGCGCCGCCTCGCTGGCGAGCTGCTGGCCGAGGGGGATGGCGAGGCCGAGGTCACGCTCACCCGCGCCGCCCGGCTGGTGCCGCGGCTGCAGCCCGGCCTGCCGCCGCCGCCGCCGCCCGCCGGGCCGGCCTTGCTGCGCATCCGCCAGCCCGGCCAGCTCGGCACGCTGCACTGGGCGCCGCTCGACCTGCCGGCCCCCGGCCGAGGCGAGGTGGCGCTCCGCATCGAGGCGGCGGGGCTCAATTTCCGCGACCTGATGTGGGCGCAGGGCCTGCTGCCGGAGGAGGCGCTGCTGCCCGGCTTCGCTGGCCCCGGCCTCGGCATGGAATGCGCCGGCATCGTCGAGGCGGTGGGCGAGGGCGTGCCCTTCCGCCCCGGCGACCGGGTCTTCGGCGTCGCCCCGCGCGCCCTGGCGACCCATGCCGTGACCCGCGCCGAGGCGCTGGCGCCGCTGCCCGCCGGCATCGAGGCCGGCGCCGCGGCGACGGTGCCGGTCGCCTTCATGACCGCGGTGCATGCGCTGGAGGAGCTGGCGCGGATCGAGCCGGGCGAGCGCGTGCTGGTGCATGGCGGCGCCGGGGCGGTCGGCCTCGCCGCGCTGCAGGTGGCGCTGGGCGCCGGCGCCCGCGTCGCGGCGACGGCCGGCAGCCCGGCGAAGCGCGCCTTCCTGCGCGCCGCCGGCGCCGAGCTGGTGCTCGACAGCCGCGATCCCGGCTTCGCCGATGCGCTGCGCGGCCACTGGCCGGATGGCGTGGACGTGGTGCTGAACTCGCTGGCCGGCGAGGCGATGGAGCGCTCCATGGCGCTGCTGCGCCCCTTCGGCCGCTTCCTCGAGCTCGGCAAGCGCGACTTCGCCGAGAACCGCCGCGTCGCGCTGCGGCCGATGCGACGCAACGTCACCTGGTTCGCGGTGGATGTGGACGAGCTGCCGCGGGCGCGGCCGGCGCTTGCCTCGCGGCTGCTGCGCTCCATCGCCGACCGGCTGGAGCAGGGCCGCTTCCGCCCGCTGCCGGCGACCGAGCATGCCGCCGCCGAGGTCGAATCCGCCTTCCGCACGCTGCAGGCGAGCGGCCATATCGGCAAGCTGGTGGTGCGGCCGCCGGCGCCGGCCGCCCTGCCGCGTCGCGTCCGGCCGCTGCGCGACGCCGCCCGCGGCACGGTGGTGGTGGTCGGCGGCACCGGCGGCTTCGGCCTCGCCACGGCGCGCTGGCTGGCGGCGCAGGGCGTGCGGCACCTCGCCCTGCTGTCGCGCCGCGGCGCGGCGACGCCCGGCCTCGAGGCGGCGATGCACGAGATGGCGGCGCAAGGGGCCGCGGTCACGCCCGTCGCCTGCGACGCCACCAACCCGGCCGCGCTCGCCGCCGCGCTGCGCGGCATCCGCGCCGGCCTGCCGCCGATCCGCGGCGTGGTGCATGCCGCGGCCAGCATGGCCGATGGCGCGGCGGCGGCGATGGAGCCGGCGCGGGTGGCGGAGGTGCTGGCGGCCAAGCTGGCGGTCGCCGAATCGCTCGACGCCCTCACCGCCGAGGATCCGCTGGCGCTGTTCCTGATGTTCGGCTCGGCGGTGGTCGCGGTCGGCAATCCCGGCCAGGGCGCCTATGTCGCCGCCAATGCCGGGCTGGAGGCGATCGCCCGCCGCCGCCGCGCCGCCGGCCGGCCGGCGCAGGTGGTGGCCTGGGGGCCGATCGCCGATGCCGGGATGCTCGCTGGGGAGGCGGCGACCGCCGCCATCCTCGCCCGCCGCCTCGGCGCCACGCCGCTGCCGGCCGCCGAGGCGCTGGCGACCCTGCCCGCGCTGCTGGAGGCCGGGTCCGCCCCGGGGCCGGCGGTGCTCGGCCATGCCCGGCTCGCCTGGGGCGAGGCGCGCGCCGCGCTCGCCATCCTCGACGAGCCCTGCTTCGCCGCGGTGCGCGGCGCCGCCGCGCCGGCCGGCGATGCCGCCGACCTGAAGGCGCGGCTGCGGGCGGCGCCGGAGGCCGAGGCGCTCGGCCTGCTGCGCGAGGCGCTGAGCACCGAGCTCGGCCGCATCCTGCGGCTGCCGCCGGGCGCGGTGCCGGCCGAGGCGCCGCTCAGCGGCCTCGGCCTCGACAGCCTCGGCGGCATGGAGCTGCGGCTCGGGCTGGAGCAGCGGCTCGGCATGCCGGTGCCGCTCTCGGCGGTGACCGACACGCTCACCGTCGACAGCCTGGCGAGGCGGCTCGCCGGCAGCTTGCGCAACGCCCAGGCCTCGGAGGAAGCGGCGGTGGAAGCGATGCTCGCGGCGCATGAGCCGCCCGCCCCGGCGGAACCGGCCGTGAGGGCGGCATGAGCGGCGGCGCCAGGCAGGGCTTCGGCCTCTCGGCCAATGCCCGCGCCGCCCTGCTGCAGCGCCTGTCGCGGCGCAGCGGCGAGGCGGCGGAGGCGGCGCCTGCGGAGAGCCCGGGCCGCGACCTCGCCACCCTGCCGGGGCTGCGCGACCTCGAGATGGTGCGCCAGGCCGGCGCCGCGCTCGGGCTGGAAAGCCCGTATTTCCGGGCGCATGAGGGCGTCGCCGGCGCCCGCACGGCGATCGGCGGCGCGCCCTACCTGAACTTCGCCTCCTACAATTATCTCGGCCTGAACGGCGATCCGCGCATCACTGCCGCGGCCAAGGCGGCGATCGACCGGCACGGCGTCTCCGCCTCCGCCTCCCGCCTCGCCTCGGGCGAGCGGCCGGTGCATGCGGCGCTGGAGGCGGCGCTCGCCGCCAATTACGCGGCCGAGGCCTGCCTCGCCTTCGTCAGCGGCCATGCGACGAATGTCACGGTGATCGGCCAGATCATGGGCGCGCGCGACCTGATCCTGCACGACCAGCTCATCCACAACAGCGCCGCCGAGGGGGCGCGGCTCTCCGGCGCCCGGCGCATCGCCTTCCCGCACAACGACTGGCGCGCCGCCGAGCGCGAGCTGGCGGCCAACCGGCGCCGGCACGGCCGGGCGCTGATCGTCATCGAGGGCCATTACAGCATGGATGGCGACGCGCCCGACCTCGCGCGCTTCGCCGAGATGGTGCGGCAGCACGACGCGCTGCTGATGGTGGACGAGGCGCATGCGCTCGGCGTGCTCGGCGAGACCGGGCGCGGCAGCTTCGAGCATTGCGGCGTGCCGCCGGATGCGGTGGATATCTGGATGGGCACGCTGTCGAAGACGCTGTCCGGCTGCGGCGGCTACATCGCCGGCCGGCAGGTGCTGATCGACCTGCTGCGGCATGCGGCGCCCGGCTTCGTCTATTCCGTCGGCATGGCGCCGGCGCTCGCCGCCGCCTCGCTCGAATCGCTGCGGGTGATGCAGGCGGAGCCGTGGCGGGTGCAGCGGCTGCAGGCGAATGCGGCGCTGTTCCTGGCGGTGGCGCGCGAGGCGGGGTTCGACACCGGCCCCTCGGCCGGCCTCGGCATCGTGCCGGTGATCCTCGGCAGTTCCGTCGCCGCGGCACGCATGGCGGCGGCGCTGTTCGAGGCGGGGGTGAACGTGCAGCCGATCCTCTTCCCCGTGGTGCCGGAACGCGCCGCGCGGCTGCGCTTCTTCCTCTCGGCCGAGCATACGGAGGAGGAGATCCTGCGTACCGTCGCCACCATGGCCGCCGCCCGCGACGGCACGCCCCTCGCCCGCGCGGTGTGAGCACGCAGGTGCCCGATCCTGCCTTCTCCCGCAGCCCTGCCGCGGCAAAGCCGCGGCAGGCCGTGACGCCCCTGGGCCCTTTCGCGAATCACGGGGCCCCCGCGGCGGCGCGCAGCGACGTCGTGGGGATATAGTTGTGCGTATCGCCCTCTTCACGCTGGAAGCGGCGCCGAGCGCCGAGGCGGTGGCGCGCTTCCTGCGGCGCCACGCCGCCGAGGTGGTGCTGATCGGCCGCTCCGCCGCCTTCCGCCCCGGCGCCGGCGGGCCGCTGCGCCAGGGCTGGCGGCACCTGCGCCGTTCCGGGCCGCGGCTGCTGCCCTTCCTCTGGGCGAACTACGCCCTGCCCGGGCTGCGGCCCGGCCCGACCGTGCTCGACCGGCTCGCCGCCGCGCACGGCATCCCGCTGCATGCGGTGCGGGAGGTGAATGGGCCGGAGACCGCGGCGGCGCTGCGGGCGGCGCGGCCGGACCTCATCCTCTCCTGCCATTTCGACCAGATCTTCGCGCCGGAGACGCTGGCCCTGGCGCCGCTCGGCGGCATCAACCTGCATCCCTCGCTGCTGCCGCGGCATCGCGGGCCGGTGCCGGTGCTCTGGGCCATGGCCGAGCCGGAGCCGCGCTTCGGCGTCACGGTGCATCGGCTGGCGCCGCGCATCGATGCCGGCGGCATCCTCGGTCAATGCGCGGTGGCGCTGCCGCCCGGCCTGACGGCGAGCGCCGCGGCGCGGGCGCTGCACCTCGCCGGCCTGCCGCTGCTGGACGAGGTGCTGGCCGCGCTCGCCGCCGGCACGGCGCAGGAGCGGCCGGCGCCGCTGCTGCCCTATTGCCCCTTCCCGCCGCCGGCGCTGCTGCGCGACCTCGCCGCACGCGGCCGGCGCCTGGTCGGCCTGGCCGACCTCGCCGCGGCCTGGCGGTGTGGCACCGCCGCTTGAGGTTGAGATTTCTGTTCAGAAATCAATCTGTGCGCAAGGGACTGCCGCCCAGATGCGGCCATGCCGCCCCTCCCGCCCGCGCCGCCGCGCCGGTTCCTTTTCCTGCAGGGCCCGATCAGCCCCTTCTTCGCCGAGCTCGCCGCGGGGCTGCGCCAGCTCGGCCATGCGACGCGGCGGATCAATCTCTGCCTCGGCGACCGGCTGTTCTGGGATGGCAGCGCGGCGCATGACTATCGCGGCCGGACGCGCGACTGGCCGGGCTTCGTCGCCGGGGTGCTCGAGCGCGAGCGCATCACCGACCTCGTCCTGCTCGGCGAGCAGCGGCCCTACCACAAGGCGGCCATCGCCGCGGCGCGGGAGCGCGGCGTCGCCGTCACGGTGACCGATTACGGCTATATCCGCCCCGACTGGATCGTCTTCGAACGCGACGGCATGGGCGCCGAGAGCCGCTTCCCGCGCGACCCGGCGGCGATCCGCGCCCTCGCCGAGCGCTGCCCCGCGCCCGACCTCGCGCATCGCTACGGCGACGACTTCGCGTTGCAGGCGCGCTGGGACATGCTGCACCACCTCGCCTCGCTGCTGCCCCTGCCCTTCCCGCATTACGAGAGCTACCTGCTGCACGCGCCGGTGCCGGCCTATCTCGGCACCGGGCTGCGGCTGCTGCGGCGGCCGCGGCAGACGGCGCGGGCGGCGCAGGCGCTGGCCGAGCTGGCGCCGCGCGGGCCGCTCTGGCTCTTCGCCATGCAGATGGAGAACGACTACTCCATCCGCGCCTACTCCGACTTCCCGAACAACGACGCGGCGCTGCGCCAGGTGATCGGCAGCTTCGCCCGCGGCGCGCCGCCCGAGGGGCGGCTGCTGGTGAAGGTGCATCCGCTCGATCCCGGGCTGAAGCGCTGGGGCACGCGGCTGCGGCAGATCGCCGCCGAGGCCGGCATCGAGGGCCGGGTGCACCTGCTGGACGGCGCGCTGCCAGCCGATCCGGCGATCCTCGCCAGCCGCGGCGTCGTCACCATCAACAGCACCCTGGCGGTGCAGGCGATCGCGCTGGGGCGACCGGTGCTGGCGCTCGGGCGGGCGATCTACCAGATCCCCGGCCTCGCCTGGCAGGGAGCGCCGGACGCATTCTGGACCGAAGCCCCGTCGCCCGAGCCGGATCTGGCGGATGCCTTCCTGCGCGCCATCGCCGCCTGCCTGCACATCCGCGGCCGCTTCTACGGCCGGCCAGGGCTGGATGTGGCGGTGGCGGGGGCAGTGCGGCGGCTGCACCTCAACCTGGTGAACCAGCCGCTGCCGGAGGTGATGCACTAGCGGCCCGCTGGTCCGCTGCGTTCGTGGGTGAACCCACGAGCTTCGCGATCAGGACACCAGGCTCCGGGCGCATCGATCCGGAGGAGAGCGGGCGGGCGGGCAGGCCGTGAGCCGGCGTGAACGGATCACGCCGGGGCGCGTGGAGGACCGCCTTGCCGGAACCATGCCGCTCTCGCCGCGGATCTTGTCCCAACGACCGTTAAGGGTGACCCATCAACGATCCCTATCTGGCACACCGCCTTACACCGGGCGCAAACCTCCGGCTTGCCCGAGCCTTGTTCGGAGCCTTGGATCGGTCAAGAAGCCGATCCGTCGGCATCATTTGCCCTGCGTGTGAACTTGGTGCTCACCTGAGATGTCGGCGATCTCCGGAAGCGTTCGCAGCTGGTCAATTTGCGTTGCCGGCGCCTTGCCGATGAGGATGCCGAGCTGGTGTAGGCGCTGCTCGATGACGACGCCCTGCGCCTCCAGCGCGGCGGCGGCACGGTCCAGGTCGGCGCCAGGTGTCAGTGTCACGGTAACCGGATCCATTCTTGCCTCCGAAGGAGCGCCGCGCAGCTGGGCAGTCGCCTGCCCGGCCAGGAAGACGGCGCCCAGGACGAACAACCTAACGCTGCGGGTCTGCATGATGCGCCCGGGTCCTCCCGCCTTCCGGTGGGATCTGGCCCTGCCACCTGGCGCGCGCAAGCGGCAGGCGGCAGGGCCGACGGCTTACGGCGCCTGCACCAGACCGGCTCCGACGTCGGAAGCGGGCAGCGGTAGCCGCCGGGCCGACCGCAGTAGCGCGGCGCGCAGGGCGGTGCCGCGGAAGGCAGGATTGGACTGCGCCAGCAGGGCTGCGCAGCCGGCGACGTGCGGCGTCGCCATGCTGGTGCCGGTCAGCGTGCTGTAGCGCACCGGCATCGGCACGGACGAGAACACGTCCACGCCCGGACCGGCGATGTCCACCTTGCCGCCGCAGGAGAACGGCGCAACGGCGAGAGCCTGGGTCAGCGCAGCCACCGAGACGATGGTCGGCGAGTTCGCAGGCGCACCCGTTGGCGCGATGGTGGCCGGCCGCCGGCTCGCATTGCCGGCAGCGGCGATGATCAGGCAGCCGGCGTTCAGTGCAGCCTGCCCAGCCTGGGTGTAGTAGGCGAAGGGCCCACCGGCGCCACCGAGCGACATCGAGATGACGTCACAGCGATTGGCGACTGCCCAGTTCATCCCGGCCAGCACGCCCGCGCTGGTTCCGGAGCCGGAGTTGGACAGCACTTTGCCGATAAAGATCCTTGCCTCGTGCGCGATGCCGTAACGCGGCTGACCGGGCGGCGATTTCGGCCCGCAGGACGTGCCGGTGCAGTGCGTGCCGTGCCGGTTGCCGTCCTGCGGCGGCTGGCCCGTGACGAAGGACTGCGAGACGATAGGCCTACCGCGGAAATCCGGATGATTCATGTCAAGGCCAGTATCAAGGATCGCCACCTTGATGCCGCGCCCGGAGAAGGCACTGCTCGCGGCGCGTGTTGCGATCAGGCCCCAGGTCGCCGCCGCTAGCGCGGCGTTGTCCTCGAACTCAGCTCCCGGCTGCAGGGCGCCGCCGGGTGCCAAGTCCTGGCGGATGCGCTCCACCGCGGCGCTGAAGCCGCGCAGGTACTCCGCGGCGCCCTGGAGGGAGAAGACGAAGATCTCCGGCTCCACCGCCAGGATCGAGCTTTCGGCTGCATTGACCGAAAGGCTCGAGACCTGGCTCGCCACTTCCTGGCGACCCGAGGAAACCGCGATGTTCAGTTCATCAAATACCACGTAGTCCGCATCGCCGAGCGCGTTGAAGTCCACCAAGCCTTCGGCGAAGTCGCTCGAGCTGGCAACACGCGTGGCGTCGCTGACGCTCAGACTGCCGATACGGTCTGCCTGACTGGTGTCGCGGTTGCGGAAGGTGATGATCTGGCGGCCCGTGAAGAAGTCGCCGTTGCTCTCCGCGGCCAGCGTGAGCAGCGTCTCTACGGGTGTGGCAAGGCTGAGATCTGACATGGTTGCCTCTCTAATTTCAATGCATGGGAGGTGGCACCCTGCAGGCCCGCGGGCGCAGTGCAGGTCGACCGCTCTGTCGCCGGCAATGCGTCAGCGGATCAGGGCGTCGCGCAGCTCCGGCGGCAGCTTGCTCGGCGCGGCGGCGCTGATCGTCTCGATCAACCAGTATTCCAGCGCACGGTCGGGATCGGTCCGCGCGCTCGCATGCCCGGCGGGGTCGCGCAGCGTGACCTGGCCTGCGGCGATGCGCAGTTCCGCTGCCTCCGGCAGGCCGGTGACGAGGAGGCCGCGATAGCCGAGGCCGGGCTCGTTGGCTCCGATCGCGGGGCTGGGCGGCAGTGCGGCGAGGCGGCGGGAAAGCTCCACCGCCGTCGCCGGCGCCAGTGTCACGCGCGGATTTGGCCGGCCGCTGTAGAGGTCAATTTCGATCTCGAGCATAGCCGGCTGCGCTCCTAGGCGATGCGTTGACTGCGGCAGGTATAGAAATAGCCACAGAACAATGTGTAAGGCCCACGATCGCATGTGCTGGGATCCATGATGACGCGGCCGCTATTGTCAGTGTTGCGCGCCGCGGTCCCGCCAGGCTTGTGGCCCCAAAAGCCCTCCTTCTGCTTGCGATACCAATGGAAATCCACGAAGCCCGGGCCAGGGGCCACGACCAGGGCCACGAGATAGCGCGGCTTCTCGGAATCCGGGAAGCAGTCGAAGCGCCTGTGTAGCCCGTCGCAGAGTGACGCCCGGGTCATCTCGGCGCAGGTGATCGCCGTGTACATACGCCCGCAGCCCTTGCCAGGCTGGGCAAAGGTATTGGTCCGCTTGTTGCTGGCGTAGTTGTAACAGTTGTTGCGTGCACGAGTCGTCGGGTCGTTGTTCCAGAAGCCCGGATTGAAGGCCCCGAGCTCGATCATGCAGGTGACCGCGGGCCCGACGGCAGCGGCTTCCTCCGCCTCCGGCGCGGCGATGCCGCTGGAGTCCGTGGCCGAGACGCGGCTGCCGACCTCCAGCTGTTGCGCCAGGAATTCCTGCAACGGCGTTTCGAGCGGCAGCGCCTCGGCACTCGCCGCCGTCGGCAAGCCCTGATCCATGCTGGCGAGGACCCGCTCCGCCAATTCACGCTCGCGCCCTGTCGCCTGCGGGCCCAGCCTGAGGTAGCCTGCAGCGGCTTGGCCAAAATCCTTGTCCAGCTCGTCGCTCAGCGGCTCGATCTGCAGGCCGCGCAGACCGAGCCCTCCGTCCTGAGTCGGCGCGGCGGCCATCAACGGGCGCTCCCGCGAGAACTCGCGCAGCAGGCTGCGTGCCTCGGCCTCGTCGGCGACAACCCAGCTCGGGTTCGGCCGTCCTGAGAAGACGTCAACTGTAACCTGGAGCATCTTGATCTCCCTAATTTATCTTGTAATGCACAACAAAAATGAAGCTTTCTTTTGTTTGGAATAGATAAATATAGAAACAAAACTAGGCAATTCATTATATTAGACGATTACAAGAAGAACCTCGCGGTATAGTCTCTCTAGTTTATTTTGAACATGCAAGCTGGCATAAATCTCTTACATCTCCTTCTATTGCCAGAATTTAATCGTATTCCAGCGGATGTAATTTCGGCAAGTCAATTGAGCCGCGGCACCTCGGATGCCGACGCGTCCTGTGACGTAGCGCACTAATTCCGGATTGGAGCATATCTGGCCCACGGCACAGCGCGACCAGAGGCACGACGCCGTCCAACACGGCGTGGAAGACCTCAGTCGACTCAGGCACGTGCATCGTCAAACCGAGGACCTGGGCGTCGCCGTGCAAGCAGCAGCAGCGTGGCCAGCCATCCGGGCTAGGGACCGTCGCGCTACTGGTCGTAGCCGCGGCGATGGCTGAGCCGCATCAGCCAGATCAGCAGCGCGGTGATGCCGAGGGTGAAGAGGCTGCCGAGGATGAGCGCGATGACCCCGTGCACCCCGATCTCCGTCTCGCCGGCGGCGCTCCAGGCCGTCCAGGCGGCATAGCCGGCGAGGCCGAGCAGGAGGATCGGCAGGGCGATGACGAGGAGCCGCATAAGCATCGGGGCGGCAGGCCGCTAGAGCATCGCCAGGGAGCGCTTGCGCTTCGGCGGCGGGAAGGCGGCATCCAGCGCCGCCTCGTCCGCCGCCGAGAGCCGCAGTTCGCGCGCCGCGGCATTCTCCCGCAGATGCGCCGCATCCGCCGCCTTCGGGATGCTGATCACCCCTTCCCCGCGCAGCGTCCAGGCCAGCGCCACCTGCGCCGGCGTCACCCCGTGCCGCGCCGCGACCTCGCGCAGCGCGGCGTTCCGCAGCAGCGCGCCGCCCTGGCCGACCGGCGAATAGGCCATCACCGGCAACCCGCGCCGGCGGCAGAAGGGCAGCAGGTCGAACTCGATCCCGCGCGCCTCCAGGTTGTAGAGCACCTGGTCGGCGGCGCAGTCGGCGAGCGCCGGGCCGAGCTCCTCCAGGTCGTCGACATCGAGGTTGGAGACGCCCCAGCGGGCGATCTTGCCGGCCTTGATCGCCCGCTCCATGCCCGCGACCGTCTCGGCGAGCGGGATGGAGCCGCGCCAGTGCAGCAGGTAGAGGTCGATCGTCTCGACCTTCAGCCGCTTCAGGCTGCGCTCCAGCGCCTGCTCCAGCCGCTTGCCGCCGGCATTGTGCGGATAGACCTTGGAGACGAGGAAGACCTCGTCCCGCCGGCCCGCGATGGCCTCGGCCACCACCTCCTCGGCGCCGCCCTCGGCATACATCTCCGCCGTGTCGATCAGGGTCATGCCGAGATCGAGGCCGAGGCGCAGCGCCGCTGCCTCCCGGCCCCGGTCGCTGCCCCGCTCGCCCATATGCCAGGTGCCCTGGCCGAGCGCCGGGACCTCCGTGCCATCCGGCAACCGCACCTTCGTCATTCGGCGCCCCTCTCTCCTGCGGCTATCATCCCGGCCATGCCCCGCCTCGTCACCGCCCTCGCCGCGCTCCCGCTCCTCCTGCCCGCCCTCGCCGGCGCCGCGCCGGACCAGGAGATCGGCTCCTGGCGCCTCGCCTGCGTGCAGGACAAGATGACCGACCAGGCCGCCTGCCAGCTCCGCCACCGGGACTGGGTGGAGCGGCCGAGCGGCGCGGTGCCCGGCCTCGCGCTCGAGGTCATCGACCGGCGGGGGCGGCTGGTTCCCGCGGTCACCGCCCGCGACCTGACGCTGGAGGGCGCCTCGCGCGGGTTGCTGGCGCTGACCGGCACGGCGCAGCTCCGCTTCCCGCCGAACCGGATGTTCGAGATGCCCTGCGGCCTGGAGGGCCGGTCGGTGGTCTGCGCCCCGACGCCGGAGGACGCGCCGCGGGCTGAACAGGAGCTGCTGGCGGCCGACCGCGCCCTGGTCCGGGTG
Source organism: Roseicella sp. DB1501 (assembly GCF_013112485.1). Classification (GTDB taxonomy): domain Bacteria; phylum Pseudomonadota; class Alphaproteobacteria; order Acetobacterales; family Acetobacteraceae; genus Paracraurococcus. The sequence goes on along the minus strand of NZ_JABFHG010000003.1, from coordinate 500,025 downwards.
GTCGGCGGCAGCAACGAGAGCAGCACCGCCGACCCGACGGAGCTGCGCCTCGCCGGCACCCGGGACGCGCTGGCCCGCTTCGCCAAGGAGGCGCCGCCCAACCCCTCGGCGGGACCGGAGCCGCTCGACGCCCGCGGGCTGCTGCAACGCCTGCTGCGCTTCCTCGGCAGCAACTGAGGCACCCCATCCGGCCCCCACAGCGCGCGTCGCAACTTGCCGCCTCCCGTTGCCCCGCCGCGGCTTCCCCGCGGCAGGCTGTGACGCGCCCCGGGACCGAGGCGAATCACGCCCCCCGCGGAGCCGCGCAGCGGCTTCGTGGGGATTTAGAACTTCACCCTGTCGCCGCCCTTCAGGCCAAGCATCTGCCGCGCCTCGGTCGGGTTGGCGATCTCAAGGCTCAGCTCCTCCAGGATGCGGCGGATCTTCGCCACCTGCTCGGCATTACTCACCGCCTGCTTGCCCTTGCCGATCCAGAGGCTGTCCTCCAGCCCGACGCGGACATTGCCGCCCAGCATGCCGGCCATGGTGGTGAAGGGCATCTGGTTGCGCCCCGCCGCCAGCACCGACCAGACATAGTCCTTGCCGAAGAGCCGGTCGGCGGTCTCCTTCATGAACATCAGGTTGCGCGGCTCGGCGCCGATGCCGCCCAGGATGCCGAAGATGGTCTGGGTGAAGAGCGGCGGCTCCACCACCTTGCGGTCCAGCATGTGCGCGAGGTTGTAGAGATGGCCGACATCGTAGCACTCGAACTCGAACCGGGTGCCGTGCCCCTTGCCGAGCCGCTCGACGATCTGCTCGATGTCCTTGAAGGTGTTGCGGAAGATGAAGTCGGTCGTGCCCTCCAGATAGGGCCGCTCCCATTCGTGCTTGAACGTCTTGATCCGCGCCGCGCTGCCGGCGATGTTGAAGTTCATCGAACCCATGTTGAGCGAGCACATCTCCGGGCTCGCCTGCAGCGGTGCCGCCAGGCGCTCATCCACCGTCATGCCGAGCCCGCCGCCGGTGGTGATGTTGATCACCGCATCGGTCGACTGCTTGATCACCGGCAGGAACTGCATGAACACCGCCGGGTCCGGCGTCGGCCGGCCGTCCTTCGGGTCGCGGGCATGCAGGTGCAGGATGGCGGCGCCCGCCTCGGCCGCGGCGATGGACTGCTCGGCGATCTCCTGCGGCGTGATCGGCAGGTGATCCGACATCGACGGCGTGTGGATCGCCCCCGTCACCGCGCAGCTGATGATGACCTTCGCCATGGCGTGCTTCCTCCGTCCCCGGCCGGCGGCGGAGTCTGCCCCGGCGGCCGGATGCCGTCCAGGCGGGCCCGGGGAAAGGCTGAGGAAGGCCGGCCCCCTTACACCTCGGCGCCGAATTGCAGCGTGGCCAGGCGGGCATAGAGGCCGCCCTCGCGGACCAGCGCCGCATGCGTGCCGCTCGCCACGACGCGCCCATGGTCGAGCACCAGGATGCGGTCGGCGCGCCGCACCGTCGCCAGCCGGTGCGCCACCACCAGCGTGGTGCGGCCGCGCGCCGCGATGGCGAGCGCCTGCTGCACCGCCTGCTCGGATTCGGCGTCGAGCGCGCTCGTCGCCTCGTCGAGCAGCAGCACCGCCGGGTCGCGCAGGATGGCGCGGGCGATGGCGAGGCGCTGCCGCTGGCCGCCCGAGAGCATCACCCCCTTGCTGCCGAGGAAGCTGCCGAAGCCCCGCGGCAGCGCATCGAGGAAGCCCTCCGCCGCCGCCGCCCGCGCCGCCGCGCGCACCTCCGCCTCGCTCGCCCCGGGCCGGCCGAAGCGGATGTTCTCCCAGGCATCGGCGGAGAAGATCACCGGGTCCTGCGGCACCAGCCCGAGCCGCGCCCGCAGCGCCGCCGGATCGACGCGGGCGATGTCGATGCCGTCGAGCGTCACCCGCCCCGCCTGCGGGTCGTAGAAGCGCAGCAGCAGTTGCAGCACCGTGGTCTTGCCGGCGCCCGAGGGGCCGACCAGCGCCACCGTCTCGCCCGGCTCGACGGTGAAGGAGACGTCGTGCAGCGAGGGCAGGTCGGGCCGCGCCGGATAGGCGAAGGTCACCGCCTCGAAGGCGATGCGCCCGCGCGGCGGCTCCGGCAGCGGCAGGGGCGCCGCCGGGGCGGTGATCTGCGGCCGCACCGCCAGCAGGTCGAGCACCCGCTCGGCGGCGCCGGCGGCGCGCTGCACCTCGCCCCAGACCTCGCTGAGCGAGGCGCCGGCGCTGGCCAGCAGCACGGCATAGAGCACGAAGGCCGAGAGCTCGCCCGCCGTCGTCCGCCCGGCGATCACGTCCCGCCCGCCGATCCACAGCCCGAAAACGACGGCGCCGAAGCCGAGCAGGATGACGACGAGGTTGAAGAGCGAGCGGCTGCCGATCCGCCGCATCGCGGCGGCGACCGAGGCCTCCACCCGCCCGGCGAAGCGGGCGCGCTGCTCCGGCTCGGCGGTGAAGGCCTGCACGGTGCGCAGCCCCGCCAACGCCTCCTCCGCCTGGTCGCCGAGATCGGCGATGCGCTCCTGCGCGGCGCGGGAGAGGCGCTTCTCCCGCCGGCCGAAGATCAACATGGGGCCGAGCACCAGCGGCAGCACCAGCGCCACCACGCCGGCGAGCTTCGGGCTGGTCACCAGCAGCATGCCGAAGGCGCCGATCCCGGTCATCAGGTTGCGCAGGCCGAGCGAGACGGCCGAGCCGATGAGGGACTGCAGCAGCGTCACGTCGGCGGTCAGGCGGGAGAGGATGTCGCCGGTCCGCGCCGTCTCGAACCAGGCGGGCGAGAGGCGCAGGACGTGGTCGAAGACCTCCCGCCGGAGGTCGCCCGCCACCCGCTCGCCGAGCCAGGAGACCAGCCAGTAGCGGCTGGCGCTCGTCACCGCGAAGCCGGCGACGACGCCGAGCAGCAGCAGGGTGGTGCGGTCGAGCGCCGCGGCGTTGCCGGCGGCGAAGCCGCGATCGACCAGTTGCCGGACCCCCTGGCCGATGCCGAGCACGAAGCCGGCGCCGAGCACCAGGAAGACCGTGGCCAGCGCCACCCGGCCGCGATAGGGCCGGAGATAGGGCAGCAGCCGGCGCAGCGCGGCCAATCTCGCGGGCATGCCGCGCCGCCCGATCCCCTCCGTCACGCCATCCCCCCGCCTGCCGCCGGCATCATGCGGGCGCCGCCCTGGACCGGTCCAGGTCATGGGGCCGGTCCAGGCCATGCTGCACCGCACGAAGCCGATTGGCGTCGCGGGCAAGCCTGCCTAGGCTCCTCCCTTCCGCCGCCCGTTCCGCGACCTGGGAGCCCCGATCATGGCCGATGAGATCCCGATTCTCGACCTCGCGCCGCTGCTGGAAGGCAGGCCCGGCGCGCTCGACGCGCTGGGGGCGCAGCTGCGCCGCGCCTTCACCGAGGTGGGCTTCTACTTCGTCCGCAACACCGGCGTGCCGGAGCCGCTGGTCGAGGCCGCCTTCGCCGCCGCGGCCCGCTTCCATGCCCAGCCGCTGGAGGCGAAGCTCGCTTTGCCCTTCAACGAGCACAACCAGGGCTACCTGCCCTTCCGCGGCAACACCACGCGGATGAACGCGGTCGAGGGCGTCAAGAAGCCCAATGCCAACGAGGCGGTCTTCTTCAAGCGCGAGCTGCCGCCGGACCATCCGGACGTGCTGGCCGGCCGGCGCTTTCGCGGGGTGAACCGCTGGCCGGCGGCGCTGCCCGGCTTCCGCGAGGTGGCGCTCGACTACGCCGCGGCGATGGAGGGGCTGGGCCGGCGGCTGGTGCCGATCTATGCTGCCGCGCTCGGCCTGCCGCCGGACTGGTTCGACGACAAGTTCCGCGAGCCGATGTTCACGCTGCGCATGACCCACTACTCGCAGCAGGAGCCGACCGCAGCGGCGGATGAATGGGGCCTGGCGCCGCATGCCGACACCTCCTTCATGACCATCCTGGCGCAGAACCGGGTGCCGGGCCTGTCGCTGCGCCTGCCGGACGGGCGCTGGATCGACGCCCCGGCGCCGGAGGGCGCCTTCCTGGTCAATGGCGGCATGATGTTGCGGCGCTGGACCAACCATGTCTTCCTCGCCACGCCGCACCGCGTCACCAACCGCTCGGGCCAGGAGCGCTACGCCATCCCCTTCTTCATGGATTGCGACTACGACGCGGTGATGGCGCCCATCCCGACCTGTGTCACCCCGGACAACCCGCCGCGCTACCCGCCCTTCACCTATCCGCAATTCATGACCGAGTATTCCGGCGCGAATTACGACCAGCGCGGTGCCTCCGCCGCCGGCGTGGCGCTGCAGGGCGCGTGACGCAGGCGGCCCTCAGACGCCGGGCGCAAGCCTCCGGCCTGCTTGGCGTCGCAGCATAGGCCGCGGGCCCCGTTCGGGGCCTCGGACCGGTCAGGAGACCGGTCCGCTGGTATGTGAGCGTCGGCGCCGGCCCGCCGCGGGCGGCGACGTCCTTCCGCCCGCGTCAAGAAACCGGAAGCTTCCGCCGGGGCATTCTGCCCGGATGGCCCCATGGGCATGGCCTCTCAGCCTTGACGCAGGGCGGCCATCGGGCCCGGCACCGGCAAGGTCGGGTCGGCGCCGTGCCACAACCTGCTGGTTTCATGTGGGGCAAGCGTGATAGTGCACGGCGTCATGGCGTTGTACCTTCCGGCATGCGGCCGTGAACGGATGACGGAGCGGCCTGCCGGTCGCCCGCCCGCGCCGCGCCGCCGCGCCTGGCTGGCGGCCCTTGCCTGGCGCGCAGGGCAAAGGATCGCCTCCGGCATCGCGCGGCCGGGCGCCGGCGCGCCGGTCCTTGCCACCTGGGCCCGCTCCACCTGGGCCCGCTCCACCCTGGCGATGCTCGGCCTGTGCCTGCTCGGCAGCCTGCCGGCGGCGGCGGAAGATCCGCCGATCCGCATCAAGGTGGTGGGCGGCCTCGCCTCGGTCAGCCAGTACGTCCGCTACGAGGAGCCCTTCTGGACCGAGCGCGTGCCGGGCCTCACCAATGGCCGGGTGCAGGCGGAGATCGCGCCCTTCGATCGCAGCGGCATCCGCGGCCAGGAGATGCTGCAGCTCATCCGGCTCGGCGTGGTGCCCTTCGGCACGGTGCTGCTCGCCCTCGCCGCGGCGGACGAGCCGGAGCTCAACGCCATCGACCTGCCGCTGATCAACCCGGACATCGCCACGCTGCGTGAGACGGAGCGGCTCTGGCGACCGCGGCTGGAGCAGCTGCTGCACGACCGCTACGGCGTGGAGCTTCTCGCCATCTACACCTATCCGGCGCAGGTGATGTTCTGCCAGAAGCCCTTCGGCGGCCTCAGCGACCTGGCCGGGCGGCGCGTGCGCGTCTCCTCGGTCGGCCAGTCGGAGCTGATCGAGGCGCTCGGCGCGACGCCGGTCGTCACCCCCTTCGCTTCGATCGTCTCCTCGATCCGCGCTGGCGTTGTGCATTGCGCGATCACCGGCACCCTCTCGGGCAACGCCATCGGCCTGCAGGAGGTGACGACGCATGTCTCGCGCACCGCCATCAGCTGGGGCGCCTCGATCTTCGCCGCCAATGAGCGCGCCTGGCTGGCGCTGCCGGAACAGGCGCGGGCCGCCATCAAGCAGGGGCTGGCCGGGTTGCAGCAGGATATCTGGGACGGCGCGGCGCAGGAAACCGAGGACGGGCTGCTCTGCAATGCCGGCCGGCCGGAATGCCTCGCCGGCACCCGCGGCCAGATGACGATCGTCGAGGACCGGCCGGAGGAGCAGCAGCGCCGCCGGCAATGGCTCACCAACACCGTGCTGCCCGCCTGGGTGCAACGCTGCGGCGCCGACTGCGCCGACACCTGGAACAGCATCATGGGCAAGGCCCGCGGCATCTACGCGAAGACGGACTGAGCGCGCATGCTGGTCCATCGTCTCCGCATCGCCGTCACCCTGTCCTGCGGCCTCGTGCTGCTGACCATCTTCGTCGGCACGAGCCTGCTGCTGAACCGGCTCGAGAGCAGCGCCCGGCAGACCGGGATGCAGACGGTCGAGCGCGTCGCGCGGGTGGCCGAGAGCACGGTGAACCGGCATTTCCTCGCCGTGGACGGCATGCTGGCCGGGCTGTCGCAGCTCATCGGCCAGCTCGGCCCGGACGGGAACATCGATCCCGCCGCCGCGAACCGGATGCTGCGGGAGCTGAACTTCCAGAACCTCAATTTCCGCGACCTGCTGCTGCTGCAGCCGGACGGGCGCCCCTGGGCGACGGCGCTGCCCGGCTCGCGCATGAAGTCCTCGCCGATCGATCCCGAGCGGCTGGCCGAGGCGCGCCGCAGCGGCGCGGCGGTGATCAGCGGGCCGATCCGCAGCGCGAACACCGGGGAGTGGACGCTGTTCTTCCTCCGCGCCCTCGACCTGCCGAACAACAAGACGATGGTCGCGGCGGCGGAGGTGCCGACCTCGCTCGTCACCACCATGCTCGCCCCGGTCGGCGAGCAGCCGGGCCTGCGCATCGCCGTCGAGCGGAGCAACGCCCAGCTCCTCGCCAGCCTGCCGCATGACGAGACCCGGGTCGGGCGGCATCTCCGGCCGCTCGACAGCGCCCTGCCGCCGGACGGCGTCGCCGCCGAGATGCCCGGGCGCTTCACGGCCGAGGAGGTCCTGGCCGCCGCCCGGCCGACGCTCTACCGCGACATCCATGTGGTCGCCAGCCTCGAGATCGCCGCCGCCTATGCCGCCTACGAGCAGGACCGCCAGCGCCTGCACCTGATCGCCCTCGTCTCCATCCTGCTGATCGGCGCGCTCGGCCTCGCCCTGCACCTGGCGCTTCGGCAGCGTGAGCGGATCGAGGCCGAGCGCGCGGCCGCCCGCGGCCTGCTGGAGAGCGCGATCGAGAGCCTGCCGGACGGCTTCGTGATGTTCGACGTCGAGGACCGGCTGGTGATCTGCAACCAGCGCTACCGCGACCTCTACGCCGTCAGCGCGCCCTTCATCGTGCCCGGCGCGCGCTTCGAGGACATCATCCGCGAGGGCGCCCGGCGCGGCCAGTATCCGCAGGCGAGCGAGGACATCGAGGCCTTCGTCGCCGAGATCAAGGCCTGGCACCGCGGCAACCATCCGAGCATGGAGCGGCTGCTGCCGGACGGGCGCTGGGTGCTGGTGACCGAGCGCAGCACGCCGGGCGGCGGCACCGTCGGCATCCGCACCGACATCACCGCGCTCAAGCACGCCATGGCCGACCTCGCCCTGGCGCGCGACACCGCCGCCGCGGCGACCGAGGCGAAGTCCCGCTTCCTCGCCCGGATGAGCCACGAGCTGCGCACCCCGCTGAACGGCGTGCTGGGCCTCGCCCAGGTGCTGGCGCGCGACCCGGCGCTCTCGGGCGAGCAGCGGGCCCGGGCGCAGACCCTGGAAGCAGCCGGCCGGCACCTGGTCTCGGTGGCCAATGACGTGCTCGACCTCGCCAAGGTCGAGGCCGGCCGGCTGGAGCTGCGCCTGTCCGCCGCCGAGCTGCCCGACCTGCTGCGCGACTGCACCACGCTGGTGCGCCAGGCGGCGGTGGAGAAGCAGGTGACGATCGCCCTCGACCTCTCCCCGGCCCTGCCGCCGCTGGTCGAGACGGACCAGACGCGGCTGCGGCAACTCGTGCTGAACCTCCTCTCCAACGCGGTGAAGTTCACCCCGCCCGGCGGCCGGGTCGAGCTCGCGGCGCGGGCGCTCGGCACGGCGGGCGCGGACGGGACGGTGCCGCTCAGGATCGAGGTGCGGGACACGGGGCCGGGCGTGCCGGAGGCCGAGCGCCGCGCCATTTTCGGCGATTTCGTGCAGCTCGACCACGGCCGGGCCGGCGGCACCGGGCTTGGTCTCGCCATCGCCGCCGGCATCGCCGACCAGATGGGCGGCAGCATCGGCTGCGAGGCGCATGCCGCCTCGCCGACCGGCACCGGCGCCATCTTCTGGGTGGAGCTGCGCCTGCGGGTGCTGCAGCCCGCCGCCAGGCCCGCCGCGACGCCGGCCGCTGCGACGCATCGCCGGCTGCACGTGCTGGTCGCCGACGACGTGCCGGCGAACCTCGCCGTGGCTCGCGCCCTGCTGGAATCCGCCGGCCACACCGCGCAATGCGTCAGCGACGGCGCCATGGCCGTGGAGACGCTGCGCGAGGCGCCGGCGGAGGCGCCCTTCGACCTGGTGCTGATGGATGTGATGATGCCCGGCATGGACGGGCTCGAGGCGACGCGCCGCATCCGCGCGCTGCCAGGCCCGGTCGCCCGCGTGCCGGTGCTGGCGGTGACCGCGAGCGCCTTCAGCGAGGATATCGCCGCCTGCCGCGAGGCCGGGATGGATGCGCATCTCGCCAAGCCGATCGAGCGGGAGGCGCTGGTCGCCATGCTGGCCCGGCTGACCGGCGAGGCCGCCGCCTCGCCGCCCGCCCCCCAGGCGCCGCCGCCCGGCCTCATGCAGACGCCGCTGCTGCAGCGGCGCGACGGCGCCAGACTCGCCGTGCCCGGCCTCGATCCCGAGGCGGCGCGCAGCCTCTTCGGCGAGTTCCTGCGTGAGCTGCAGGCGGGGGCCGAGGCGCTGCGGCAGGCCGATTCGTCGGTGCCCGAGCGGCTGGTGCCGGCGGCGCATCGCCTGGCCGGTGCCGCGGCCACGCTCGGTGCGGCGCGCCTGGCGATGGTCGCCCGGCGGCTGCAGGGCGAGGCGAGCCGGATCACGCCCGAGGAGGCGATGCGGCAGCGCGAGGCCGTGCTCGCGGTGACGGCGGAGACCATCGCCGTGCTCGCGGCCGATGCGGCGGCGGATGATGGCGCCGCGCCGGTCGCCGTCTTGCACTAAGGCGGATCGCGGGGGGGGGCAGGCTTGCCGCAGCCTGCCGGCTGCGCAGGCTGCGCGGTCCGGCGGCGGGGCCGCGCCCGCACCCGCGGGCGACGCTGTTGCGCCGCTGGCATGCCGATTGCCAAACTCGCCGCCACGGCGCGCCATCATGGGGCGCCAGGATCGGCGGAGACGCTCCATGACCCAGCCGCCCGGCGGCATGCCCCGGCGTGACCGCGACCTGGCCGGCTATGGCCGCCAGCCGCCCGATCCGCGCTGGCCGGACGGCGCCCGCCTCGCCCTCTCCTTCGTCGTCAATGTCGAGGAGGGGGCCGAGCTCTCGCTCGCCAGCGGCGACGAACGCAACGAGGCCATCCCGGAGACGCGCCAGATCGTCGAGGGCGCGCCCGACCCCTGCATGGAGACGCATTTCGCCTATGGCGCGCGGGTCGGGCTGTGGCGCATCCTCGACCTGCTGCAGCGCTTCGGCGTCCCGGCCACCTTCTCCTGCTGCGGTCGCGCGGTCGCCGCGACGCCGATCCTCGCCGCCGCCCCGGCCGCCGCCGGGCATGAGGTGAGCGCGCATGGCTGGCGCTGGGAGATGCATGCCGGCATGCCGGAGGCGACCGAGCGGGCGGTGATCGCCCGCACCGTCGCGGCCCTGACCGAGGCGACGGGCACCCGCCCGGTCGGCTGGCACACCAAATCCGCATCCTCGGTCAACACCCGCCGGCTGCTCGCCGAGGCGGGCGGCTTCCTCTACGATTCGGATGCCTATGACGACGACCTGCCGCGGCTGGTGCGGGTGGTGGGCCGGCCGCATGTGATCCTGCCCTATGCCTTCGACACTAACGACATGCGCTTCGCCCCCGGCCAGGGCTTCGTGCAGGCCGAGGATTTCTCCAACTACTGCATCGGCGCCTTCGACTGGCTGCTGCGCGAGGGGCAGGCGGCGCCGCGGATGATGTCGGTCGGGCTGCATCTGCGCACCATCGGCCGGCCTGGGCGCATCCGCGGCCTCGAGCGGCTGCTCGAGCATGTCACGCAGGCGCCGGGCGTCTGGATCGCCCGGCGGATGGACATCGCGCGGCACTGGCGGACGCTCTCCGGGCTGTCGGCCTGATGGGCGGCAGATCGCCTCACCCCGGCAGCTGCGCCCGCGCCGCCGCCGCGATGTCGCGCCGCCGCGCCACCCAGACCTTGCCGCGCCGCGCCGCGAGCAGCCGCAGGATGCCCTCCACCGCCCGGAAGCGGGCCGGGCGGCCGCAGATGCGCAGATGCAGGCCGATGCTGAGCACTTTCGGCACGCCCCGCTCGCCCTCCTCGATCAGCTGGTCGATCGCCGCCTCGGCATAGTCGACGAAATGCTGCGGCAGGACGAAGCCGTTGGGGTGGAAGAATTTCATGTCGTTGCAGTCGAGCGCATAGGGCAGCACCAGCATCGGCCCGCCGGCCACCTCGCGGTCCCAATAGGGCAGGTCGTCGTCGAAGGCGTTGCTGTCGTAGAGATAGCCGTGCCGCGCCAGCAGCCCGCGCGTCCAGGGGCTGGCGCTGCCGCGGCAGAAGAAGCCGACCGGCCGCTCGCCCGTCGCCGCCGCGATCGCCTCGGTGGCGCGCAGCAGCCCCGCCTCCTCCGCCTCGCGGCTCGGGTAGTCGGCATGCGGTCGCCAGACCCAGCCATGGTTCGCCGCCTCATGCCCACGCGCGACGCATGCCCGCGCCAGCTCGGGCGTCCGCTCCACCGCCCGGCCGCACATGAACCAGGTGACCTTCACCCCGTGGCGGTCGAAGGCCTCGAGGAAGCGGCCGAGGCCGGCCCGGGTGCCGTAGGAGAAGATGCCCTCCTGCCCGAGGTCGCGGCGACCCGGCGGCACGACGCTGACCACCTCGCCGATGCGCTCGTTCTCGGCATCGCCCGCCTCCACCGCCATCTCCGCCCCCTCCTCGTAATTCACCACCAGGGAGACGGCGAGCGGCGCATCGCCGGGCCAGGCGAGGCGGGGTGGGGCGAGGCCATAGCCAGTCAGGTCACGGCGCATGCAGGCAATCCCCCTCGGTCGCGGCGAGCATCGTCGCGCCCGCGGCCTGCAAGGATCAGGCCGCGATGGCCCCGATCGAGGCCGCCAGCACGTCGAGCGCCGCGGCGAAATCCGCCATCGCCATCGCCTCGGCCGGGTTGTGGCTGCCATTCTCGTTGCGGATGAACAGCATCGCCGTCGGCACGCCGAGCCCGGCGAAGGTCAGCGCATCGTGCCCGGCGCCGGAGGCCATGCTCATCACCGGCACCCCGGCCACCGCCGCGCCCTCGGCCAGCGCCCGGCGCAGCCGCGCATCCATGATCGCCGGCGGCACGTAGAGCCGTGGCCCGGTCTCGAGCGCCACGCCGCGCTCGGCGGCGATGCGCACCGCCTCCTCCTGCAGCAGCGCCTCGACATCCTGCAGCACGCCGGCATCCTCGCTGCGGATGTCGAGGGTGAAGCCCACCTCGCCCGGCACCTTGGTCGGCCCGTGCATCGCCGGATCGGTCGAGAACTCGCCCATGGTCAGCACCAGGTCGCGTCCCTCGGCCTCGGCCTCGATCCAGAAGCGCTCCAGCGCCCCCGCCAGATGCGCGACGGCCAGCACCGCGTCGCGCCGTCCCTGCCGCGGCACCGCCCCGGCATGCGCCCAGGCGCCGCGCGCCCGGCCGGCGCGGAAGCGCACGCTGCCGCGGATGCCGGTGACGATCGCCGCCGGCAGCCCGGCCTCGACCAGCATCGGTCCCTGCTCGATATGCGGCTCGAGGAAGGCATGGATGAAGGAGGGGTCGAGCGAGGCGCGGGACTGGCGGATGAAGTCCGGGTCGAACCCTTCCTCCGCCATGTGCTCGGCCAGCGTCCGGCCACTGTCGGTTCGCCGCAGCGTGTCGGGGGCCTCCGGCGGCAGCAGGCCGAAGGCGGCGCGGCTGCCGAGATAGAGCATGGGAAACCAGCACATCTCCTCGGCGCGGATGCCGAGCACCACCAGGTCGCGCGGCAGCGCGCGCCCCTGCCGCCGCAGCCGCGCGGCCAGCGCCAGGCCCATCACCACCCCGGCGGCGCCGTCGAAATTGCCGCCATGCGGCACGGCGTCGAGATGCGAGCCGATGACGACCGGCGGCAGGTCACGGTTCATCCCCGGCAGGGTCATGGAGAGGGTGCCGACCGGATCGGCCTCCACCTCCAGCCCGATCTCCTCGCCGGCGGCGCGGCAGATGGCATGCGCCGCCCGCTCGCCTTCGCCATAGCTGGCGCGGCTGACGCCGGGCGGATCCTCCGAGGCCTCGCGCAGGGCCGCGAAGACCAGTTCCGCCAGCCGCACCGCCGCATCCGCCGCCATGAATCCCCCTCAGCGCCTCACCGCTCCCGGTCCCGCCCTTGTGGCGCCGGGTGAAGCGGGGCGCAATGCGCGAGCGGCAGCCCAGGGCCGGGCATCCGGCACAGGGGACTATCCTAGCGTCCGTGAAATTGCGGCGGCCGCTTCTCGCGGAAGGCGGCCGAGCCCTCGCGGAAATCCTCCGAGTCGCGGATCGAGGCCAGCCGCGCGCCATGCCGCGCCCATTGCTCGGAGGGGCCGCTCGGCAGGATGTCGTCGAGCACCATGCGCTTCAGGGTGCCGGTGACGAGCGGCGCGAAGCCGGCCATCTCCTTGCCCCACTCGATCGCGCGCGCCAGCGCCCCGCCCTCCGGCACCACCTCGTTCACCAGCCCGACGCGCTCGGCCCGCTCCGCCTCGAAGACGCGGCAGAGCAGCATCATCTCCATGGCGATCTTGTGCGGGATGCGCGAGGGCAGCGCGGCGATCATGCCGCCGGTCAGGCCGATCTTCGCCTCCGGATAGTAGAAGCGCGCCGTGCTGCCGCAGACCGCGAGATCGGCCATCATCGCCAGCACCAGCGCGCCGCCGATGCACCAGCCCTCCACCGCGGCGATCAGCGGCTTGTCGGTCTGCCAGCCGGAATTCGGCACCGCCCGCCAGAGCTCCGGCGGCTCGGTCACGTCGGCGCCGAAGGAGAAGGCCTTGCTGCCCATCGCCGTCAGCACCGCCACCTTCTGGTCGGAGGCGGCGAAGTCGGTCATCGCCGCCTGCACCTCCTCGGCCATCCGCTTCGAGATGGCATTGCCCTTCTCCGGCCGGTTCAGCGCCACGACCGTGACCGGGCCCTCCTCCCAGACCTTGATATGTTCGAAGCTCATTGCACGCTCGCTCCCGTCCTTTGCACCGCCGCGCCGAACAGGGCGCGGTCCTGCGTGATCCGCCGGGCGAAGGCCTCGCCCGCCTCGAGATGCGGCCGCAGCCCGACCGGTGCCATCGCCCGCGCCACCTCCGGCAGGGCCAGCACCGGTCCGAGCGCCGCGACCAGCCGCGCGACGATCACCGGCGGCAGCCCGGCCGGGCCGGCGAGGGCGAAGAAGGAGAGCCCGCCCTCGCCATAGAGGCCGAGCTCGCGCAGGGTCGGCAGGTCGGGAAGCTGCGGGCTGCGCGTCTCGCCGGTGGTGGCGAGGCCGATGAGGCGCCCGTCTTTCACCGCCGGGATGGCGACCGGGTCGAATTGCAGCTCGACATCGCCCGCCAGCACCGCCGTCAGCGCCGGCGCCGAGCCGCGATAGGGGATGTGCTCCAGCTTGATCCCGGCGGCATGGGCGAAGATCTCGCCGGTCATCTGGGTGATGGTGCCGTTCCCGGCGCTGCTGAAGCGCAGCTTGCCGGGATGCGCCTTCGCATAGGCGACGAGGTCCTGGATGCTGCGCACCGGCACCGAGGGGTGCATCGCCACCACGCCGTCGGAGAAGGCGAGCATGGCGATGGGCGTGAAGTCGCGCGCGGCGTCGTAGGGCAGCGTCAGCATGTGCGGGCTGATGGTCAGCACCGCGGTCGGCCAGACCAGCAGGGTGTAGCCGTCCGGCTTGGCCTGTGCGACCAGGGCGGCGCCGATCGAGCCGCCGGCGCCGCCGCGATTCTCGATGACGATGGACTGGCCGAGCGCGGCCGAGAGCGGCTGCTGGATCGGCCGCGCGACATTGTCGGTGCTGCCGCCCGGCGGATAGGGGACGATGAGGGTGATCGGCCGGTCCGGCCAGGCCTCGGCCCCCTGGGCGCCGGCGCGGCGCGGCAGCAGGCCGGGCGCGGCGAGCAGCGCCGGCAGCAGGCGGCGGCGGATCATGCGGAGCGCAGGACGGCTTCACCGTCCTGCCCCTCAAACGCCGGGCGCCGCCCGCGGCGGCCTGGCTTCGCCGCGTCGCGCCGACAGGCGCGCCAAAAGGCGCGACCGGCGGCACCCGTTCGGGTGCTCGGCCCTGCGGGCCCCAGGTCGGAACGCCATGCGTCCGGCATCATGTCGCGCCCTCCGTATCCGCCGGTTGCAAGGTGGCCCGGGCATCGACGGCGATGCAGCCCTGCCCCTCGGCGCGCAGCAGGAGCGGGTTGAGGTCGAGCTCCACCAGCTGCGGCCCGAGATCGGCGGCGAGCCAGGAGAGCCGCACCAGCGCCTCGGCAGCCGCCGCGACATCGAGCGGCGGCCGGCCGCGCACCCCGGCCAGCACCGGCCAGAGGCCGAGGCGGCGCAGCATCGCCATCGCATCCTCCGGCCGCAGCGGCGCCGGGGCGAGCTGCACGTCGCGCAGCACCTCGACCAGCACGCCGCCGGTGCCGACCAGCACCAGCGGGCCGAGCCCAGGTTCGTGCCGGGCGCCGAGGATCAGCTCCGCCTCGCCGCGCGCCATCTCCTGCACCAGCACGCCCTCGAGCGTCACCGGCGCCGCCTGCAGCGCGGCGAAGGCCTCGCGCAGCGCGGCGGCATCGCCGAGGCCGAGCCGGACCAGGCCGAGATCGCTCTTGTGCACCACGGCGCGGCTGACGCCCTTCAGCACCACCGGGAAGCCGATCGCCTCGGCCGCCGCCACCGCCTCGGCCTCGCTCGCCACCTCGGTCTCGCGCGTCACCGGCAGGCCGTAGGCAGCGACGAGGCGCTTGGTCTCCGCCTCGGTGAGCGCCCCCCCGCCTCTTCCCTCTGGCAACGGCCCTTCCAGGGGGCTGGCGCCGGGCGGGCGCTGCGGCGGCGGCAGAGCGTGGCGGTCGCGGCCCTCGGCCTCCGCCTCCAGGGCGCGCAGCACGGCCAGCGCCTGCGCCACATGGTCGCAATAGGGGAAGTCGGCCGCCTGCATCGCCGCCCGCGCGGCATCGCCCACCTCGCCGGCCATCATCACGTAGAGCAGCGGCCGGCCGCCCTCGCGCGCCAGCGGCGGCAGCAGGGCGGCGCGCTGCGCCATGGCCGGCTGCGTCGTCATCGGCACCAGCACGGCGCCGATATCGGGATCGGCCATGAAGGCGCGCAGGCAGCCGGCCAGCGCCGTCTCGCTGGTGTTGTCGTGGAAGCTGCCGGTGTCGAGCGGCAGGTGGACATGGCTCGCCGGCATCCAGCGGGCCATCTCCGCCCGCGTCGCCGGCCCCATCCGCGCCGTGCGCAGGCCGAAGCCGGCGAGCATGTCGGTCGTCGTCACCGTGCTGCCGCCGGAGGAGGCGACCACGGCGACGCCCATCCCGGGGCGCGGCAGCGGCGGCTGGCGGTCCAGCATGTCGGCGGCGAGCACCATGATGGCGGGATCGTCGAGCAGCACCGCCCCCGCCTCGCGGCAGACCGCGGCGAAGGCGGCATGGCTGCCGGCGAGGCTCGCGGTGTGGCTGCGCGCCGCCTGCGCCCCGGCCTCGCTGCGCCCGGCCTTGACGCAGAGCACCGGCTTGCCGGCGGCCCGCGCCCGGCGCAGCAGCGGGGCGAGGCGCGCCGGGTCCTTCAGCCCCTCGATGTAGAGGGTGATGACGTGCGTCGCCGGGTCCTCGATCAGGTAGTCGAGAAAGTCGCAGAGCTCGAGATCCGCCTGGTTGCCGACCGAGATGCAGCGGCTGAAGCCGGCGCCGTGCCGGTGGCCGAGCGAGACCAGCGCCCCCATCAGCGCGCCCGACTGGCTGACCATGCCGATGCCGCCGGGTTTCACCCGCTCCACCTCGAGGGCGAGGGAGGAGGAGAGCATGGCCCGGTCGGTGACGTTGAAGATGCCGAGGCAGTTCGGCCCGACGAGGCGCATGCCGCCCGCAGCGGCGACCTCGCGCACCTGTGCCTCCAGCGCCGCGCCATCGGGGCCGGCATCGGCGAGCTTGCCGGTGATGACGATGCAGGCGCCGACCCCGGCCGCGGCGCAGGCCTCGATCTCGCGCAGCAGGGCGGCGGCCGGCACGGCGAGGATCGCCACGTCGACCGGCCCGGGCGCCGCAGCGATGCCGGGATAGGCCGGCAGGCCGCGGATCGTCGGGCGGGACGGGTTGATCGGCAGCAGCCGGCCGGGAAAGCCGTGGCGGATCAGGTAGTGGATCACCCGGCCACCGAATTTCCCGACATCCTCCGAGGCGCCGATGACCGCGACGGAGCGCGGATTGACGATATGCGCGATCGGCAGGCGGGTGGGCGGCATGGCCATGGCCTCGGTCGTTCCCCCTCGGCAGGTCGCCCCCTGCGCGGGCGCCCGTCCTGTTTCGTTGCGCGCATGCCGGACCAAGCCTGTTGGGATGCGCTGCGGGCAGCTTGGCATGCGGCAGCGGCCCCTGCCCAGGCCGCCCGATCCTCCGGCTGCCGGGCGGGATTTTTCTCCGATGGGCTTCACTTTCCCGCTCGGGGCCTCTGATCCACCGCCCCGAAGGGTGATATGCGCAACCGCATGCCGGACACGCCGACCCTTCCCCGACGCGCCCCCCGCCCGGACCCCGATCCGCATGGGACCGAGCCGTTGCCGGCGCATGGGCGTATCTATGACAGCGTGCTCGACATCGTCGGCTCGACGCCGCTGGTACGGCTGAAGCGGCTGCAGGCGGCGGAAGGGCTGGCGGCCGAGCTCGCGATCAAGCTGGAATTCTTCAACCCGCTCGGCTCAGTGAAGGACCGCATCGGCCTTGCCATGGTCGAGGCGGCGGAGCGCGAGGGGCTGATCGCCCCCGGCCGCTCCACCCTGGTCGAGCCGACCTCGGGCAATACCGGCATCGCGCTGGCCTTCGTCGCCGCCGCCAAGGGCTACCGGCTGATCGTCGTCATGCCGGATGGCGCAAGCATCGAGCGGCGCAAGATGATCCGGCTGATGGGCGGCGAGGTGGAGCTCACCCCGGCGCGGCGCGGCATGGCGGGCGCCATCGCCCGGGCCGAGGCGATCGTCGCGGCGACGCCCGATGCCTGGATGCCGCGGCAGTTCGACAACCCGGCCAATCCCGCGATCCATGCCGCCACCACCGCCGAGGAGATCTGGGCCGACACCGCCGGGCAGGTCGATGTCGTCATCGGCGGCGTCGGCACCGGCGGCACCGTCAGCGGTATCGCCCGCGCCCTGAAGCCGCGCAAGCCGGGGCTGCGCGTCATCGGCGTCGAGCCGGCCGAGAGCGCCGTGCTGTCGGGCGACGAGCCCGGGCCGCACGGCATCCAGGGCATCGGCGCCGGCTTCAAGCCGACGGTGCTCGACCTCGATGCGCTGGATGCGGTGATTCGCGTCGGCGAGCGCGAGGCCTTCGCCGCGGCGCGGCGCTGCGCCCAGCTCGAGGGTCTGCCGGTCGGCATCTCCTCCGGCGCCATGCTGCATGCCGCGCTGCAGGTGGCGCGCGAGATGCTTGGCGGCCTGGTCGTCGGGATCGCGCCTTCCTTCGCGGAGCGCTATCTCTCGACTGAGCTCTTCGCTGGCCTCTGAGCCGGCGGGGCGCCACCTGATTTCCGGCCGCAAGGCCCCCATCCCGGAGGATGTCCGATGCCGCATGACGGTCACCACAGCCACGACGCGCCGCCCGATGGCTGGAAGCATTCGGGCGTGCGGGTGATCCCGGGCGACCAGCTCGACGCCAACACGGCGCAGACGCCGGGCATGAACCGCGCCGCGGCGATCAACGCCGCCCGCGTGGGCGCGCAGAAGATCTGGGCCGGCACGGTGCACATCCACCCGAACGCCAAGACCGGCGCGCATCACCATGGCGAGCTGGAGAGCGTGATCTACATCGTCTCCGGCCGCGCCCGCATGCGCTGGGGGGAGAAGCTGGAATTCGTCGCCGAGGCCGGGCCGGGCGACTTCATCTTCGTGCCGCCCTTCGTGCCGCACCAGGAGATCAACGCCTCCACCGACGAGACGCTGCGCTGCGTCCTCGTCCGCTCCGACAACGAGGCGGTGGTGGTGAACCTCGATATCGAGCCGGTGGAGAAGCCGGAAGAGGTGCTCTGGATCGACCCGATCCACAAGACCGGCGGGGTCTGACGCCGACGCGCGTCCGGCGGCATCGCCAGACCACCCGGAACAGATGACGGAACGGCGGGGCGGCGCGAGCGGCCCCGCCGCCCCGGCTTGGCTCAGACGCAGCCGTGCAGGGCGAAGACCGCGGCCGTGGTCGCCGCCTCGTCGGGCGGCGGCTCGGCCGGCGCCGCGGCGGCGAGGGCGAGGGCCGCGGCGAAGGTCAGCAGCAGCGCCGCCTCGACCGGCGGCAGCGGCAGGGCGAGCAGCAGGGCCGGGCTCATCGCCGGCGGCCCCGGCGGAAGGCGGCGCTCCAGGCAACGGGCAGGGATGGGCTGGCAGGCATCGGCGTCTCCGCCGGCGCCGGGCCGGCATGGCGCCATGATTCACGCCATCGGCGCGTGCGTCAATATATTGAACGCACACCCATCGCATTAAGCCCGCGCGTCGGGCGCCGCGCCCATCGCGGATAGGATGGCATTCACCATCGGCTTCATGTGGAAACTCTCCGCCGGCATCACCGAGACCCGGCCGCCGGCCGCCTGCAGCGCCTCTCCCACCAGCGGCCCGACCGCGGCGAGGCGGGTCTGGGCGAGGGCCTCGCGCAGCCGCTCGGGCGGGGCGAGGGCGCTCAGCCGCCGCACCTGCGGGGTGGAGGTGAAGACGGCGAGGTCGATCCGCCCGGCCGCCATCTCCTCCAGCATCGCCAGCACCCGGGCATCGTCCTCGCGCGAGGCATAGGCATAGGGCAGCACCGGATCGGGCTCGGCCCCGGCGCCGCGCAGCGCCTCGAGCAGCGCGTGGTTCGGGTTGTCCGGGTAGAGCTGCACGCCGACCCGCCGCCCCCGCATCGGCTGCGCCGCGAGGGTGGCGATGACGCCCGCCGTGGTCGGCTCGGCGGCGGCGAGGTCGGAGCCGAGGCCAATGCTGCGCAGCCGCGCCTGCGGCTTCGGCCCGCGGGTGATGCGCCGCACGCCGGCCAGGGCGGCGCGGAACTCGGCCTCGATCCCCGCCCGCTGCGCCACGCCGAGCAGGCGCGACAGCCCCTCCCCGGTCAGCAGGATGAGGTCGTCCGGCGGGGTGGCGACGAAGCGGCGCAGCCAGGCCTCGACGGGGGCGGGATCGGGCGCGTCGATGATGGCGACGAGCGGGCAGCGCAGCGCCTCGGCGCCGTGCCGCTCCAGCATCCGCGCCAGCACCTCCAGCTCGCGCGTCTCCGGCACCATCACCCGCTTGCCGGCCAGCGCGCCCCCTGCCGCTACCTCGCTCATGCCGTCATCCCCTTCCTGTCTCCGGGCTCGACCGCCATCCCGACCGCCGCCATGGTCAGGCCCCCTCGGGGGCCGGGCGCGTCGCGCCGTTGCGGGCGGCCCGCGCGGCCGGCGGGCCGGCGCGCCGCCGCGGCAGCGGCACCGGCTCCCCATCGCGAAACACCACGCAGGCGCCGGGTTCCACCACCGTCCACGCCTCGTCGCGGGTCAGCGGCCGGGTGGCGACCACGGTGACGACGTCCCGCGGCGTGGTCTCCTGCGCGAAGTTCACCGTCAGGTCCTCGTCCAGCAGCGTCGCCGGGCCGAAGGGCGCGCGCCGGGTCAGCCAGGCGAGCTTCGTGCTGCAATGGCAGAACAGGCTGCGCCCGTCCGAGAGCAGCATGTTGAAGACGCCGAGCACCGCCAGCCGCCGCGCCAGCTCCTCCACCGCCGCGTCCAGCGCGCGGGCCGCGGGCGGCGCCGGGAAGCGGAGGCGGAGCTGCTCCATCAGCCAGCAGAAGGCGTGCTCGCTGTCGGTCGTGCCGATCGGCGCATAGGCGCCGAGCCGCCAGCGCTTCACCCCCTTGAGCTGGCCGTTATGCGCGAAGCTCCAGGGCCGGCCCCAGAGCTCGCGCTGGAAGGGATGCGTGTTCTCGAGCGCCATGCGGCCGCGATTGGCGCGGCGGATATGGCTGATGACGATGCGGCTCTTGATCGGGTGGCGGCGGACGAATTGCGCCACCTCGGACCGCGCCGAGGGGTGCGGATCATGGAAGCTGCGGCAGCCCTTGTCCTCGTAGAAGGCGATGCCCCAGCCATCGGCATGCGGCCCGGTCTGCCCGCCGCGCCGCATCAGCCCGGCGAAGCTGAAGCAGATATCGGTCGGGACATTGGCGCTCATGCCGAGAAGTTCGCACATGCCGGGAACGCTAGAGCAGATCGGCGCGGGGCGGAAACGCCAGCAGGGCGGCCTCGGGCGCGCGATTTTGCGGCAGGGCGGTGCCCTTCCGCCGGATTCGGACAAAGCCCCCGCATGGCCCGCGGCTCATGGCTCGGCCCAGCGGCGGTGCCAGGGCTTGCCGGCATAGAAGCGCATCACCTTGAGCCAGAGCCGGGCGCGCCGGCGCGGCAGGGCGAAGGGGTCCGCGCGGTGACGGAGGAGCAGGGCGTGCAGCCAGGCCTCGGCCCAGCGGAACAGGACGGGGCGGCAGAGATACATCGGCAGCACCGGCATGGCGCTGAGCAGGCCGAGCCGTTCCGCCGCCTCGGCCGCCGGCAGGCCGAGCACCCGCATGGCGCGGCGGGCGGCGCGGACCAGGAAGAATTCGATCCGCCGCAGCGCGGGCGGCGCCTCCGGCGCGGCGCAGGCGGCGAGCAGGCGCATCCACGGCCTGGGCGAGGCGGCGGAAATGCCGGCTGACGGTATCCGGCCGGCCATAGGCCTCGGGCAGGCTGCGCCAGGGCTGGCCGGAGGCGGCGATGAGGAACATGGCGTCGATCCGGCCGCGGGCATCGGCGAGCGGGCGGCCCTGATGCGGGGTGACGGCGCGGAGATGCGGCTCGATGGCGGCCCAGGCGGCGTCGGTGAGCGGGGCCCAGGGGCGGCGGGGGGTGTAGTGGCGGTGGGAGGGGGCGGGAGGGGCATGTGGGGCCTCCGGCGGGGGGCGGGGCCGGGGAGGATGGAGGAATTTTTTCTTAGGTGCAAGGGAAATGGGCTAAATGTCGCTTTAGCATGCGCATCTGATTGCCAGCCTTTGAGGCTAGAAGTCTGCTCTCCTGCCAGACTTAAACGTACCATTCCTTCAGGACGAGGCTGGAGCTTGCGTCCAAATACGGGGGGCATCTGGACGTATAGCCGGCGCACCTGCATCGAAACTGCAAAATTTGCCTAGCACAAATAATACAAAACGCCCCAAATCTTAGTGAAATTCTTCTGATTTTTAAAATCAACTTAGCCAATATGTTTAGTTAGAAAATTGGTACCTTCATAGTTTGCCCTACGCTATTCATTAGGATCTGAAGCATTTTCTTCGGTTTGCTCAAGAGCTTCCAATGCGCAATTCCTTTCCTTTCGCAGTTTTGGATCGTCGAGACATTCCAAAACCGCCCATGCTGGCAATACGCATGTCATACCACTTAATCCATTAATTTGGGCCCCGGTCAACAAGGGAACTCTACCCTCGTGAGTTTGTATTTGCGCCGAATCCGCCGCCGTCAATCGGAATATTTCAGGAAATTGGGCGAAATGTATACCAAGGAATTTATGAAGTAGATCCGGCAATAATTGTAAACTAGATCCAGGAATAAATCTTTGCTTTTCTATTGGATCACCCTCAAGATCTGAAGTAAATGTTCGATACATGAATACCGGTGAGCCAGAATAGCCAGTCCTAGAATGCAGATCAATACAGTAAGTCTCAGCAGGCCCGAAATGCATACCCTGCGGCAAGAAGGTAGGCATGATACTAATATTTCCAAATCTAGCAGATGGAACGTTAATTTTTGTGCCGTCATGATCAATAAATCGTCCGATCATGTAAACGTCGTCTCCGAGGCTAATTCCACAATCACTCACGACATCTCGCGTTGCAAACATAGTAGTCGGAATAACAGAAACTTTATGAATTTTTTCGTCTAAATTTTCTAAGGGTATTATTGCAATATCATATTTTTTGCTACCAATCCATTCATCTGGTTCAAAAGAAAATATTTCAGTCCCTCCATCATGCTTATTTATCCGAATCGTTGAGCATCCCTCCCCTAGCGCGACATGCCAGTTTGTCACAGCGTAGACGAAATATTGTCCCGATAGATCCTTAACTGGCATTCCCACAAGGAATCCAGTTCCGCCATTTGGTGAACCCCTTTTTGCGCTTTCCTCATCTGGAAAGAGATAAATCACAGCTTCAAGTATTTTCCTGGGAATTCTCGGCATTTTATTTCCTATATTATCTTGTGCGGAAACTAGGTCGGGACGGAGCGGATATAATACTGATTTGTTGAGAAGATAGGTCGATATCATATTGCATAGCATAGAATTAATTCGTAACAACGGTTCCCATGCGTGACATCCCGCCCTCAGCAGCCAAAACCCACCTGCCTCGGCTCCCCGATGTGGTCGAGCGCGGCGAGACGATCGTCGTCACCCGCCATGGCTGCCCCATCGCCCGCCCCGTACTGGAGGCTGCCGGCCGCGAGGCGGAGATCGCCAGGGCGATGGCGAGCCTGCGCGCGCTGCGCCGGTCCATCGCAAGCCGCGGCGAGTCGCTCTCCTGGGAGGTGTTGAAGTCGTTCCGCGATACAGGGCGCCAATGACTGCGCCCTCACCGACTGACACGGCGCCCTGCTCGCCCAACTCAGCGCCCTGACCCACCAGACCAACCCGGACGTGGCCGAGGACTGGAAGTGACGCGGCGTGCCGGTCTGGTCGCATGCCGGCATCCTCTGCACCGGGTAGACCTGCAAGGCGGTGGTCAACCTCACCTTCGCCAGGGGCGCCGCGCTGGCGGACCCGGCCGGCCTGTTCAATGCCAGCCTCGAAGGCAACAACCCGCCGCGCCATCGACCTGCGCGAGGGCGCGCGGATCGACCCGGCCGCCTTCCAGGCGCTGATCCGCGCCGCCGTGGCGCTGACCCTCGCCGGCAAGCACCCGCGCTGAATTGTCGCCGCCCCGCCGTGCGCCAGCGCATGGAAGGGAGGCCGTCGCCCGCCTTAAGGCTACCGGCCCGCCGCATCCGGCGCCTCCTGCCAGCGAGACCCCGATTCATGGACCTGGAATCCACCGTCGCCCAACACTACGCCCGGGAGTCGCTGGAACACACCATCCTCGCCGCCCTCGCCGTCATGGGGAAGGATGTCGAGCATCTCGCGCCCGAGGACCTGGCGCCGGTCGACGAGTTCCATATCGGCGGCCGGGCGGCGACGCGCGACCTGGCCGATGCCATGCGGCTCGCCCCCGGCATGGCGCTGCTCGATATCGGCTGCGGCCTCGGCGGCGCCGCGCGGTTCTTCGCCGGCGAGCGGGGCTGCCGGGTCACCGGCCTCGACCTGACGGAGGATTACGTGCGCTGCGCCACGGCGCTGGCCCGGCGCGTCGGCCTCGGCGGGCAGACCGCGTTCCACCAGGGCAGCGCCCTCGACCTGCCCTTCGCCGAGGCGAGCTTCGATGCGGCGACGCTGCTGCATGTCGGCATGAACATCGCCGACAAGGCGCGGCTCTTCGCCGAGGCGCGGCGCGTGCTGCGCCCGAGCGGCGTCTTCGGCCTCTACGACGTGATGCGCGAGGGCGAGGGCGACCTCGCCTTTCCCGTGCCCTGGGCAGAGGGCGCGGCGACCAGCTTCGTCGAGGGCGCCGACACCTATCGCCGGCTGCTGGAGGCGGCGGGCTTCGCGGTGGAGGCGGTGCGCAGCCGGCGCGCCTTCGCCATCGCCTTCTTCCAGCGCATGCGCGTGGCGGCGGCGGATGCGGGCGGCCCGTCGCCGCTCGGCCTGCATCTGCTGATGGGCGAGACGGCGCCGCTGAAGGCGCGCGCCATGATCGGCAACCTCGAAGCCGGCCTGATCGCCCCCACCGAGATCATCGCCCGCGCGGTTTGAAGACGCCTCCCGTTGCCCTGCCGAGGCTTCGCCTCGGCAGGCTGTGACGCAGCCAGGATCAGGAGCGAATCCCGGGGCCCCCGCGAAGGCGCGTCAGCGACTTCGTGGGGATTGGAGGAGTGCCTCGCGCGCCGCCGCCCAGCTCGCCGCATCGGGGGCGCAGATCAGGCCGCCGCTCCGCGCCACCGGCCGATAGGGCGAGCCGTCGAACTGCGCGCTGTGGCCGCCCGCCTCGCGGTGCAGCAGCCAGCCCGGCGCGTGGTCCCAGGGCATCAGCCGGTTGTAGAAGAGCAGGTGGCAATGCCCCGCCGCCGCCATGCGGTATTCCTGCGCCGCGCAGCGCAGCCAGGCGCTCATGCCGAGCCGCGCGAGATTGCCGTTGACGGTGCCACGCAGCGGCTCGGGCAGGAAATTGGTGCCGATGATCGCCTCCATCCGCCCGACCGGCACCGGCGCGGCGACCCGCAGCGCCGCCTGCCGCCCGTCCTCCGCCTCGCGCCAGGCGCCCTCGCCGCGCAGCGCCAGCGCGGTGTCGCGGCAGAGCGGGTCGTGGAGGGCGGCCATCACCACCTCGCCCCGCACCACCGCCGCCGCCATGATGCCGAAGAGCGGCAGGCCGGCGGTGAAGTTCCGGGTGCCGTCCAGCGGGTCCAGCAGGATGGCGAGCTCGGCCGTGCCGAGGCTGTCCAGCAGCGCGGGATCGCGCTCGCTCGCCTCCTCGCCGATGACGGCGGCGCCGGGCCAGGCGCGGAGGATGGCGGCGCTCGCCCGGCGCTCCGCCGCCTCGTCGGCCTCGGTCACCACGTCGAAGGCGGAGGTCTTCTCGCGCACCTCCCCGGCGGCGAGGCGGGTGAAGCGCGGCATGATCTCGGCCCGCGCCGCCTCGGCCAGGATGGCGCCGAGCCGCCGCGCATCGCCGGTGGTGAACCGCATCCCGCCTCCTTCCCGCCGCCGGCCCATTGGCGGCCGGCGGCGGGCCATGGTCAAGGCGCGCCTGCCGGGCATTCCCAACTGGGCATTCCCAGCCGCGCCGAACCCAGCCTAGTCTCCCGCAATGAACCGCCCGCCGCCCCCCGGCCTCTCCCCCGGCCATGCCCTGGCACGGCGCGGGCTGCTCGCCCTGCCCGCCTTGCTGGCGCGTCCCGCCCGGGCGGCGCCGCTGCTGCGCGTGGGGTCGAAGAACTTCACCGAGCAGCTCGTGGTCGGCGAGCTCTTCGCCCAGGGGCTGGAACGGGCCGGGGCGCGGGTCGAGCGGCGGCTGAACCTCGGCGGCACCGCCATCGCGCAGCAGGCGCTGGTCGCGGGCGAGATCGACCTCTACCCGGAATACACCGGCACCGGCCTCGGCGTGGTGCTGAAGCAGCCGCCGGAGGGGACGGCGGAGGCGGTGCTGCGCAAGGTCCGCGCCGGCTACGAGCGGGAATTCCGCTGCACCTGGCTCGCCCCCTCGGGCATCGACAACGGCAATGCGCTGCTGGTGCTGCCGGCGACGGCGAAGCGCCTCGGCCTCATCACCCTCTCCGACCTCGCCCGCGCCGCGCCCGGGCTGACGCTCGCCGCCGGCAACGAGTTCGCCGACCGCGCCGACGGGCTGCCGGGGCTGCAGCGGGTCTATGGCATGCGCTTCGGCCGCTTCCGGCAATTCGCCGCCCTCGGCCTGCGCTACGCCGCGCTGCAGCACGGCCAGGCGGATGTGGTGAACGCCTATGCGACCGACTGGCAGATCGCCGTCGGCGGCTACACGGTGCTGCGGGACGACCGGCATCTCTGGCCGCCCTACCAGCTCGCCGCCGTGGTGCGGCAGGCGGCGCTGGCGGCGTGGCCCGGCCTCGCCGCGCCGCTCGAGCGCATCGGCGCCCGGCTCGACAACCGGGTGGCGCAGGAGCTGAACCGGCAGGTGGACCAGGATGGCGACGAGCCGCGCGAGGTGGCGGCGCGCTTCCTGGCGGCGCAGGGCCTCGGCTGATGCGCTGGACGCTGCGCAACCTCGACACCATCGGCTGGGCGGTGCTGGTGCATCTCGAACTGGTGCTGGCGGCGCTCGGCATCGCGCTGCTGGTGGCGCTGCCGGCCGGGCTGCTGGTGGCGCGGCACCAGCGGCTGCGGGCGCTGGTGCTGGGCGCCGCCTCGCTGCTCTACAGCCTGCCGACGCTGGCCCTCTTCGCCCTGCTGGTGCCGGTGCTCGGCCTCGGCCTGCCGCCGGCGCTGCTCGCCCTCGTCACCTATGCCGTGCCGGTGCTGCTGCGGGCGCTGGTCGCCGGCCTCGCCGCGGCGCCGCCCGCGGTGCTGGAGGCGGCGACGGGCATGGGGCTGACCTCGGCGCAGCGGCTCTGGCGGGTGGAGCTGCCGCTCGCCCTGCCGGCGCTGCTCGGCGGGTTGCGGGTCGCCACGGTGACGCTGGTCTCGGCGGCGACGGTCGCCGCCTATATCAGCGCCGGCGGGCTCGGCACGCTGATCCTGACCGGGCTCGACCAGGGACATACCGAGAAGATCCTGGTCGGCGCCGGCCTCGTCACGCTGATGGCGCTGCTGCTCGATGCCGGGCTCGGCGCGGTGCAGCGGCGGCTGCCGGCGCTCGCCTGATGGGGGCGATCGCCGACGGCGCCGCCTGGCTCGCCGGCCATCCCGGCGCCTTCCTCGGCGCGGCATGGCAGCATCTGCTGCTCTCCTTCACCGGGCTCGGCATCGGCATCGCCATCGCCCTGCCGGCCGGGCTGCTGGTGGCGCGCCGGGCGCGGCTGGCGGAGGCGGCGATGGCGCTGGCCGGGGCGCTACGCACCATCCCGAGCCTCGCCGTGCTGGCGGCGCTGCTGCCGCTGCTCGGCGTCGGCTTCACCCCCTCCGTCATCGCCCTCGCCCTGCTCGCCTTGCCGCCGGTGCTGGTGAACACGGTGATCGGCCTCAGGGGCGCCGATGCGGCGGCGCTGGAGGCGGCGCGCGGCCTCGGCATGGGGCGCTGGCAGCGCGCCTGGCAGGTGGAGCTGCCGCTGGCCGCGCCGCTGGTCTTCGCCGGCTTGCGCATCGCCGCGGTGCAGGTGGTCTCGGCCGCGGCGCTCGCCACCTTCATCGGCGGCGGCGGGCTCGGCGACCTGGTGACGCAGGGGCTGGCGCTGCTGGATACCGGGCGGATGCTGGTGGGCGCGCTCGCCATCGCCCTGCTCGCCCTCGGCACGGAGGCCGGCTTCGGCCTGTTGGAGCGCCATCTCGTACGCGTGCCCGTTGCCGTTGACACAGCAACGGCCCCCATCCAGCGCCCCCCTGGCGCCGGGCGCGAACCTCCGGTTCGCCTGGCTTCGCCGCACATGCGGCAGGCTTCGTTCGAGGCCTCGGACCGGTCAGGGGACCGGTCCGCGAGCAACAGCCGTCGGATCGAAGGCGCATGATCGAGCTCGAAGGGCTGACCAAGCGCTGGCCCGGCGCCGGCGCCGCCGCGGTGGAGGACCTGACGCTCTCGGTGCCGGAGGGGACGAGCTGCGCCCTGATCGGTCCCTCGGGCTCGGGCAAGACGACGACGCTGCGCATGGTCAACCGCCTCATCGAGCCGAGCGGCGGGCGGCTGCGCATCGGCGGCGAGGATGCGCTGCGCCTGGACCCGGTGCGGCTGCGGCGCGGCATCGGCTATGTCATCCAGGAAGTCGGGCTGTTCCCGCACCGCAGCGTCGCCGAGAACGTGGCGACGGTGCCGCGCCTCCTCGGCTGGCCGGCGCCGCGCATCGCCGCGCGGGTGGAGGAGGTGCTGGCCATGGCCGGGCTCGATCCCGGCCGCTTCGCCGCGCGCCGGCCGCACCAGCTCTCGGGCGGCGAGCGGCAGCGGGTCGGCGTCGCCCGGGCGCTGGCCGGCGACCCGCCGGTGCTGCTGATGGACGAGCCCTTCGGCGCGGTCGATCCGGTGGTGCGGGCGCATCTGCAGGAGGAGGTGCTGCGGCTGCTGAAGCAGCTCCGCAAGACCGTGCTGATCGTCACCCACGACCTGGACGAGGCGGTGCGGCTCGGCGATGCGGTCGCGGTGCTGCGCGACGGGCGGCTGGCGCAGCATGCGCCGGCGGCGGCGCTGCTGGCGCATCCGGCGGATGCTTTCGTCGCCGGCTTCCTCGGCAGCGACCGGGCGCTGCAACGCCTGGCGCTGCTGCCGGCCGAGGGGGCGGCGACGGGGCAGGCCATGCCGGGGGAGCGGCTGCCGGAGGGCGCCTCGCTGCGCGACGCGCTCGCCGCCATGCTGGCGCGCGGGGTGCGGGCGGTGCCGCTGGCGGATGGCCGGGCGGTGACGCTGGACGCGCTGCTGGAGGCGGCGCGGCGAGGGTAGGAGCGCCCCTCAACCTCGTCGCCGCCCGTTGCCCTGCCGAGGCTTCGCCTCGGCAGGCTGTGCCGCCTCTTGGGCACCGAGGGACTCCCGGGGCCCCCACGAAGCCGCGAAGCGGTTTCGTGGGGAGCTCACAGCAGCTTGTCGAGCGTGATCGGCAGGTCGCGCACCCGCCGGCCGGTGGCGTTGAAGATGGCGTTCGCCACCGCCGCGCCGGTGCCGGTGATGCCGATCTCGCCGACGCCCCGCGCGCCCATCGGGGCGTGCGGATCGGGGATGTCGGTCCAGATCACGTCGATCTCCGGCACGTCCATATGCACCGGCACATGGTACTCGGCGAGGCTCGGATTCATGATCCGCCCCTTGCGCTCGTCGAACTGCGTCTCCTCCATCAGCGCCAGGCCGAGGCCCATGATGATGCCGCCGCGGAACTGGCTCGCCGCGGTCTTGGCGTTGAGGATGCGGCCGCAATCCATCGAGCCCAGGAAGCGGCTGATCCGCGGCTCGCCGGTGATGCGGTTGACGCGCGCCTCGCAGAACATCGCGCCGTGGGAATGCATCGACCAATGCTGCGTCTCGAGCGGCGGCGGCGCGCTGGCCTCGGCCACCACCGCCTCGCGCCCGGCGCGGGCGAGGATGGAGGCGTAGCTCTCCCGGCGCGCGGGCTCCTCCAGCCCGGCAAGGCCGCCATCGAGGCCGCCAACCTCCTCCGGCTTCAGTCCGGCCAGCGGCGAATCATTGCCGGCGAGCTGCAGCAGCTCGGCCACCAGCACGCGATGCGCCGCCGCCACCGCCGCGCCGATCGCCGCCGTCTGCTGCGAGCCGCCGGCGAGGACGACACCGGGCAGCGAGGAATCGCCATAGGCGAAGCTCACCGCCTCGAGCGGCAGGCCGAGCCGCTCGGCCACCACCTGGCTCTGCGCCGTGGCGGTGCCCATGCCCATCTCATGCGCCGCGATCTCCACCCGCACGCGGCCGTCCCGCGTCAGGGTGAGGCGCGCCGCGCCGCCGGGCATCCGGTAATAGGGATAGGTGGCGGTGGCGCAGCCGAGGCCGACCAGCCACTCCCCGTCCCGCACCGCGCCGGGGGTCGGGTTGCGCCGGCTCCAGCCGAACCGCTCGGCGCCGGCGCGCCAGGCCTCGACGATGTGGCGGGCGGAGAAGGGCGTGCCCTCGACCGGGTCCCGCTCCGGCTCGTTGCGGATCCGCAGCTCGACCGGATCCATGCCGAGCTTCGCCGCCAGCTCGTCGATCGCGCATTCGAGCGCGAAGGTGCCGACGGCCTCGCCCGGCGCCCGCATGAAGGTGTTGGCGAGCATGTCCATGTACGCCACCTCCACGTCCAGCTTCAGGCTGCCGGCGGCATAGGCGCTCCGCGTCGGCAGGATGAAGGGCTCGGGCAGGGCGTTGTGCCGCGTCATCGCCACCGTGCCGGTATGAATGATCGCCTCGAACCGGCCATCCGGCTGCGCGCCGATGGCGACCCGCTGCTCCGTCAGGGTGCGGCCGCCGATCATCCGGTGCATGCCCTCGCGCGAGAGGGCGATGCGCACCGGCCGGCCCGCGAGCTTCGCCGCGGCCGCGCCGAGCACCTGGTGCTGCCAGAGCGTCTTGGAGCCGAAGCCGCCGCCGACGAAGGGCGAGGTGACGCGGACCTGCTTCTCCTCGATGCCGAAGACCTGGGCGAGCGACCAGGCTGTGTGGGCGACCGCCTGGGAGGCGTCGTGCAGCAGCAGCCGGTCGCCATCCCAGGCGAGCGTCGCCGCATGCGGCTCGATCGGGTTGTGGTTGTGGCGCGGCGTCACATAGGTCGCATCCACCGAGACCGGCGATGCCGCCAGCGCCGCCTCGGCATCGCCCTTCTCGAGCTTCAGCGGCTGGCCCATGAACTGGCCGGGCTCGGTGCCCTGCGCCTTGGCCTCGGCGAAGGCGATGGTCGCCGGCTCCGCCTCGTAGGTCGCGCGGATCAGGGAGGAGGCATGGTCCGCCTGCTCCTGCGTCTCGGCCAGCACCACCGCGATGGGCTGGCCGTTCCAGTGGATGCGGTCGTCCTGCATCACCGGCAGGTCGTCGCCGCCCGCGGCCTTCTCCGCCGTCAGGAAGAGCGGCATGGGCTGCAGGCGCGGCGTGTTCGCATGCGTCATCACCAGGACAACGCCGGGCGCGGCCTCCGCGGCGGCGAGGTCGAGCGCGGCGATGCGGCCCTTGGCCACCGCGCTGAAGGCGATCGCGGCATAGACCATGCCATCGAGCGGAAACTCGGCGGCGAAGGGCGCCTGGCCGCGCACCTTCAGCGGTCCGTCGAGGCGCGAGACGGGCGCCCCGATCAGCCCGTGCTGCTGGCGGATGAGCGGGTCGGGCTGGCCGCCGGGCAGCCAGGAATCGGGCGCCAGGGCGATCGCCTTCTTCATCGCCGCCTGCGCCGCGCCCTGCACGGTCTGCTTGGCGTTCTCCAGGATGCTCATGCGGCTTCTCCCGCCAGTTCGCCGAGGACGGCGGCGATCGTGCGCGTCGCCAGCTCGATCTTGAATCCGTTGTCCCGCAGCGGCGCGGCGGGGGCGAGCTCCGCCTCCGCCGCCACCCGGAAGGCCGCGGCGGTGGCGGGGCCGCCGCGCAGCGCCTCCTCCGCCCGCCGCGCGCGCCAGGGCTTGTGCGCGACGCCGCCGAGCGCCAGCCGGACATCGGCGACGCGGCCGTCCCGCACGTCCAGCGCGGCGGCGACCGAGACCAGCGCGAAGGCATAGCTCGCCCGGTCCCGCACCTTGCGATAGGTGGAGCGCGCCGCGATCGGCAGGGGCGGCAGCTCGATGGCGGTGATCAGCTCGCCCGGCCGCAGCGCGGTCTCGATCTCGGGATGACCGCCGGGCAGGCGGTGCAGCTCGGTCAGCGGCATCTGCCGCGCGCCGGCCGGTCCGGCGAGATGCACCACCGCGTCGAAGGCGGCGAGGGCGACGCACATGTCGGAGGGATGCGTCGCCACGCAGGCGGGCGAGGCGCCGAGGATCGCATGCGACCGGTTGAAGCCGTCGATGGCGTCGCAGCCCTCGCCCGGGTTGCGCTTGTTGCAGCGCGCGCCGGCATCGTCATAGAAATAGGTGCAGCGGGTCCGCTGCAGGATGTTGCCGCCGACCGTCGCCATGTTGCGGATCTGCGCCGAGGCGCCGGCCAGGATGGCGCGGGCCAGGGCCGGGTAGCGGCTGCGGACCGCGCGGTGCTCGGCCAGCGCGGTGTTGCGCGCGGCGGCGCCGATGCGGAGGCCCCCCGCCTCGGTCTCCTTGATCGTGGCGGCGAGGCCGGTGACGTCGATCAGCGCGGCGGGCCGCTCGATCGTCTCGCGCATCAGGTCGACGAGGTTGGTGCCGCCGCCGAGATATCGGGCGCCGGCCTCGGCGGCGAGCCGCACCGCCTCGCCCGCCTCGGTGGCGCGGGCATAGCGGAAGGGGGTCATTCGGCGGCTCCCGCGCAATGCGCGGCGATCGCGGCGATGATGCCGTTATGCGAGCCGCAGCGGCAGAGATTGCCGCTCATCCGCTCCCGCAGCTCGGCCGGGTCCGGGGCGATCCCGGGCGCGTCCAGGTCGGCGGTGACAAGGCTCGGGACGCCGCGCCGCAGCTCCGCCGCCATGCCGACCGCCGAGCAGATCTGGCCGGGCGTGCAGTAGCCGCATTGGAAGGCGTCGTGCTCGATGAAGGCCTCCTGCAGCGGGTGCAGGCCCTGCTCGCCGCCCAGGCCCTCGATCGTCGTGACCGACCGGCCCTCGCACTGCACCGCGAGCGTCAGGCAGGACAGGATGCGCTCGCCGTCGAGGAGCACGGTGCAGGCCCCGCAGGCGCCCTGGTTGCAGCCCTTCTTGGTGCCGTGCAGGTGCAGCGTCTCGCGCAGCAGGTCGAGCAGCGAGACGCGTGGATCGGGCGGCAGGGCGGCCTCGGCTCCGTTGATCCGCATGGGCATGGTCTCCGCTCCTTCCGGTTCGGGGCGAGGCGCCAGGGGCCTGTCCGGGGAGGCCCTTCCGGCAGGGGCGCTGACTGCAGGACATGCGGAGCCATGGCCCAGCGGGTGGCAGAGGGGCCCGGCGCATCGCCATGCACTGCACAACGCGGCAGGCGGGGCTTCGTTGGCGGGGGTTGCCGCGGAATGGCCGAATGGCGGGGGTGGCGGCGGCTGGGGGGAGCGGCGGGCCGGCAGGCGGCGTGGCGCGCCCGAGAGGATTTGAACCCCTAACCCCCAGATCCGAAGTCTGGTGCTCTGTCCAGTTGAGCTACGGGCGCCCTCGCAAGGCCTATCGCATTTCCGAGGGCATGACGAGGCCACCCCATGCGAGGCGCCTCTTTCCGCCCTGAAATTGCGACGCTTTTTTCTGCTGGATCGCGGTAGGTCGCGGCTGGTGGCGCTAGGCGGTGCGGCGGCCTGACAGACCGATCGAGCCCTGCTGTGGGAACTAGGTGTGAGCCATATGTGAGCCCGGCTCAGCCCGGCTCACACCGAGAGGATGGCTTGGAGAGGCCCGCTGATGCGGCGCTGCTTTCCAGCGGCAGCGGCCACCACGCTTGGCGCTGGGCCTCGTCCGGGACGAAGGGCTGGACGGCTGCGCCCACAGGCTGGTTGGGCATAGAGCCATCTTGTCCCATACAAGCCACAAAAAGCTCGCATGACTGTCCCCTACAGGGTACAAACCGTGTCATGATCGAAGTGCACGAAACATCCGAGTTCAAGAACTGGTTGAGTGCGCTTCGATCCGGTACCGGGCGCGCCGCCATTGCCAAGCGTGTCGTCCGGCTGCGTAGCGGCAACTTCGGCGATGCCAAGTCAGTTGGTGGCGGCGTCTCGGAACTGCGGATCGCCGTAGGGCCGGGATACCGGGTCTACTTCACCCGCCGTGGCCAAACCATCGTCGTGCTGCTTTGCGGCGGCGATAAGGACAGCCAGAGCCGCGACATCGCCAAGGCGCAGGCCATGGCCGCCGATCTCTAACTCACGCCACCTGGAGGGTTTCCCCCAATGCCTATCATGACGAACCCATTCGATCCCGCCGATTACCTCACCGACGAGGAAAGCCGGGCCGAATACCTGCGCCTCTCCTTCGAGAGCGGAGATGCGGCCGAAATCGCTGAGGGCCTCGGCACCGTAGCCCGTGCGCTCGGCATGAGCCGGATCGCAACCGATGCGCACCTGTCCCGGCCGGCGCTGTACCGAGCCCTGGCGCGTGACGGCAATCCGTCGCTCGACACCATCCTGCGCGTCATCAAGGCCCTGGACCTCCAGCTCACCGTCAGGCCGGCGCAGCGCCAGAGCGAGCCCGCCTCCTGAGTTGTCGCCATTGGCAGCAATCTACCGAGCGCCGAACCGGGCGGTGATGGCTTCCGCGAGCGCAGGGTCGCGTTCCAGGGCGAGGGCCAGCTGCGCCGCCAGCGGGTCCAGCGTCCGCTCGCCTCTGTCCAGCGGTGCAAGCCGCCAAGCTT
Organism: Roseicella sp. DB1501; assembly: GCF_013112485.1. Lineage (GTDB taxonomy): Bacteria > Pseudomonadota > Alphaproteobacteria > Acetobacterales > Acetobacteraceae > Paracraurococcus. The sequence continues at coordinate 466,394 of NZ_JABFHG010000003.1, read as the reverse complement.
GGGGAAACCGACCAACAGCAGAAGCTCGGAAGCGGGCCGTCCCAGATTCGAAATCCGGTGCCCTGTCCCGCTGAGCTGCCGGCGCTCCAAGGTGGGGCCAGACCATTCCCGCGACAATGAAGGAAAATGGCGCGCCCGAAGAGATTCGAACTCCTGACCCCCAGATTCGTAGTCTGGTGCTCTATCCAGCTGAGCTACGGGCGCGCATCCCGCCTTGTGGCGAGGCGGGCGGAATAGCGGAGGCGGCGCGGCCGCGCAACCCCCCTCCGCCGTCCGAAATGGATCAGCCGGCGAGCTTGTCGAGCTCGCGCAGCACCGCCTCGCCCATCACCGAGGTGCCGACCCGGGCCATGCCGGGCTGCATGATGTCGGCGGTGCGCAGCCCGCCGGCGAGGACCTTCTCGATCGCCGTCTCGAGCAGCGCCGCATCCTCCTCGAGCCCGAAGCTCCAGCGCAGCAGCATGGCGAAGGAGAGCATCTGGGCGCAGGGATTGGCGATGCCCTTGCCGGCGATGTCGGGCGCCGAGCCGTGGATCGGCTCGTAGAGCGCGTGCCGCTTGCCCGTGGCGGGGTCCACCGCGCCGAGCGTCGCGGAGGGCAGCATGCCGAGCGAGCCGGTCAGCGCCGCGGCGAGGTCGGAGAGCACGTCGCCGAACAGGTTGTTGCCGAGGATGACGTCGAACTGCTTCGGCCGGCTGCAGAGCTGCATGGCGCAGTTGTCGGCGTACATGTTTTCGAGCTCGACATCCGGGTACTCGGCCTTCCGTACCTCGCCGACCACGGCGCGCCAGAGCCGGCCGGACTGCATGACATTGGCCTTCTCGACGCTCGTCACCTTGTTGCGCCGCTTGCGCGCCAGGTCGAAGGCGATGCGGGCGACGCGGGCGATCTCGTCCTCGTGGTAGACATCGGTGTCGAAGCCGCGGCGCTTGCCGTCGGGCAGCGTCTCGACGCCGCGCGGCTCGCCGAAATAGATGCCGCCGACCGTCTCGCGCACCACCATGATGTCGACGCCGCGGACGATGTCGGGCTTCAGCGAGGAGGCCTCGGCCAGCGGGTCCATCACCAGCGCCGGGCGGAGATTGGCGAAGAGGCCGAGATCCTTGCGCAGCCGCAGGATGCCAAGTTCCGGCCGCTGCTCGAAGGGCAGGCTGTCCCATTTCGGCCCGCCGACGCTGCCGAACAGCACCGCATCGGCCGCCTTCGCCTTGGCCACCGTCTCGTCCGGGCAGGGCGAGCCGACGGCGTCGATGGCGCCGCCGCCGACCAGGCCTTCCTCGATCTCGAAGGAGAGGGCGCGGCGGCGGTCCATCCAGTCGATGACGCGGCGCACCTCGTGCATCACCTCGGGCCCGATGCCGTCGCCCGGCAGCACCAGGAGCTTCTTGTTCGCAGGCATGGTCGTCTCCGTCCTCGCCGCCCGGCGGGCGGCGCATGCTTCATCCCGAGGACGCCGCCGCGCGGCGCGGCGGGCGGCGGCTCAGGCGCCGGCCGGCGTGGTCCCGGCCGCGCCGGCGAGCCAGGGCTGCGCCGCGGCGCGCTTCGCCTCGAAGGCGTCGATCGCCGGGGCGTGCTGCATGGTCTGGCCGATATCGTCGAGGCCGTTCAGCAGCAGGTGCCGGCGCAGCGGGTCGATCTTGAAGGGGATCTCCTCGCCGTTCGGCCGCACCACCACCTCGCGCTCCAGATCCACGGTGAGGCGGGCATTGCCTCCCATCCGCGCATCCTCCATCAGCTGCTCGCACACCTCGCGCGGCAGCTTCACCGGCAGGACGCCGTTCTTGAAGCTGTTGTTGTGGAAGATGTCGGCGAAGTCGGGCGCGATGACGCAGCGGATGCCGAAATCGAGCAGCGCCCAGGGCGCATGCTCGCGCGAGGAGCCGCAGCCGAAATTCTCGAAGGCGATGAGGATCTCGGCTTTGCGGTAGGGCTCCTGGTTGAGGACGAAGTCCGGGTTCTCCGACCCGTCCTCGCGGTAGCGGAAATTGGCGAAGAGGTTCTTGCCGAAGCCGCTGCGGCTGATCGACTTCAGGAAGCGGGCCGGGATGATCTGGTCGGTATCGACATTCGCCTTGGGCAGCGGCGCGGCGATGCCGGTCAGGGTGGTGAAGGCCTGCATCAGACATCCCCCTTCTTCGGCTGGTAGTCGCGGACATCGGCCAGGCGGCCGGCGATCGCCGCGGCGGCGGCCATGGCGGGCGAGAGCAGATGGGTGCGCCCGCCCGGGCCCTGGCGGCCCTCGAAATTGCGGTTGCTGGTGCTGGCGCAGCGCTGGCCCGGCGTCAGCTTGTCCGGGTTCATGCCGAGACACATGGAGCAGCCGGCCTCGCGCCATTCGAAGCCCGCCTCGCGCAGGATGCGGTCGAGCCCCTCCTCCTCCGCCTGCGCCTTCACCAGGCCGGAGCCGGGCACCACCATGGCCCGCACCCCGTCCGCCACCTTGCGGCCACGGGCGATGGCGGCGGCGGCGCGGATATCCTCGATCCGGCTGTTGGTGCAGGAGCCGACGAAGACCACGTCCACCTTCAGGTCCTGCAGCCGCTGCCCCGGGGCGAGGCCCATATACTGCATCTTGCGCCGCATCTGCTCGCGCCGCGCCTCGTCCGCCGCCGCTTCCGGGTCCGGCACCACGCCGGTGATCGGCAGCACGTCCTCCGGGCTGGTGCCCCAGGTGACCTGCGGCGCGATCGCATGCGCGTCCAGCCGCACCACGGTATCGAAATGCGCGCCAGGGTCGCTCGGCAGGCTGCGCCAATACTCGATCGCGCGCTCCAGCGCCTCGCCCTTCGGCGCGAAGGGGCGGGTGCGGACATAGTCGTAGGTGGTGTCGTCCGGCGCCACCATGCCGGCCCGGGCGCCGCCCTCGATCGACATGTTGCAGACCGTCATGCGCCCGGCCATGTCGAGGGCGCGGATGGCGTCGCCGGCATATTCGATGACATGGCCGGTGCCGCCCGCCGTGCCGATGCGGCCGATGATCGCCAGCACGATGTCCTTGGCGGTGCAGCCGACGGCCAGGTTGCCCTCGACCAGCACCTGCATGTTCTTCGCTGGCTTCTGCAGCAGCGTCTGGGTGGCGAGCACGTGCTCGACCTCCGAGGTGCCGATGCCGAAGGCGAGCGCGCCCATGGCGCCATGCGTGCTGGTGTGGCTGTCGCCGCAGACGATGGTCATGCCGGGCAGCGAGCGGCCGAGCTCCGGGCCGATGACATGCACGATGCCCTGCCGCTGGTCGAGCAGCGGGATCAGCGGCATGCCGAACTCGGCGGCGTTCTTCTCCAGCGTCTCGACCTGCAGCCGGCTCTCGGGATCGACGATGCCGGTGTAGCGGGAGGCGTCGGTGGCGATGTTGTGGTCGATGACGCCGAGCGTCGCCTCCGGCCGCCGGACCTTGCGGCCGGCCTGGCGCAGCCCGTCGAAGGCCTGCGGCGTCGTCACCTCATGCGTCAGGTGAAGGTCGATGTAGAGAAGCGCCGTGCCGTCCGGGAGGGTCTCCACCACATGGGCGTCCCAGATCTTGTCGAAGAGAGTGCGCGGCTTCTGCCCTGACATGACGTGTTCCTGTCTGCATTCCGCGCCCCGCGCCGTGCCGCGCGGGGCGCCCTGTCCTTCTTACGCCTGCTGCCCGGCCGTGGCGGCGGCGGCGGCCTTCGCCGCGGCCTGGGCGTTGGTGGTGGTCCGCTCCTGGATGCGGGCGGACTTGCCGGTGCGGCCGCGCAGGTAATAGAGCTTCGCGCGCCGGACCTTGCCGCGGCGGACCACGGCGATCTCCGCGATGGAGGGGGAGTAGAGCGGGAAGACGCGCTCCACGCCCTCGCCATAGGAGAGCTTGCGGACGGTGAAGTTGCTGTTCACGCCCTTGTTGCTGCGCGCGATCACCACGCCCTCATAGGCCTGGGTGCGGGTGCGCTCGCCCTCGACCACCTTCACCATCACGCGGACGGTGTCGCCCGGGCCGAATTCGGGCACGGCGCGGGCGGCGAGGAGGCGCGAGGTCTGCTCGGCCTCGAATTGCTGCAGCAGGTTCATGGTCTGGTCCTTTCCTTGTTCTTTAGGCGGCGGCAGGTCGGCCGTCCATGGCCTCCGCCTCCGCAACATTCCGTGGGGGTTCGGTGCCCGCCGCAGGCGCACCCTTCGCGTAGCGGGCCCAGAGATCGGGCCGGCGCTCGCGAGTGATCCGCTCCGCCTCCGCCTGGCGCCAGCGCGCCACCTCGGCATGGTGGCCGGAGAGCAAGACCGGCGGCACCGCGCGGCCCTGCCACTCGGCCGGCCGGGTATAGTGCGGGTATTCCAGCAACGCCTCGCGCCCGCCGGCCGAGAAGCTTTCCTCCTCGGCGCTGCCGGCGCCGCCCATCACCCCCGGCAGCAGCCGGACGCAGGCATCGAGCAGCACCATCGCCGCCGTCTCGCCGCCCGAGAGGACGTAGTCGCCGACCGAGACCTCGATCAGCTCCCGCGCCTCGATGACGCGCTGATCGACGCCTTCGTAGCGGCCGCAGAGCAGGATCACGCCCGGCCCGGCGGCGAGCTGGCGCACCAGCGCCTGGTCGAGCACCCGGCCGCGCGGCGTGAGGTAGAGGGCGGGGCGGGATACGCGTCGGGCGACCGATTCACGCTCCGCGCCCTGCGGCGCTCCGCGATCGGGCGCTCCCGGCACCTCCCCTGGCGCCTCCCCCAACACCTCCCCTGGCGCCGCATCCTCGGCCATCGCTGCCGCCAGGGCGGCGTCCAGCACGTCGGGGCGCATCACCATGCCGGCGCCGCCGCCGAAGGGCGTGTCGTCCACCGTCCGGTGGCGGTCGGTGGCGAAGCCGCGGATGTCGAGGCTGTCGATCCGCCAGCGCCCCTCGCGCAGCGCCCGCCCCGCGAGCGACTGGCCGAGCGGGCCCGGGAACATCTCCGGGAAGAGGGTGAGGATGGTGGCGCGCCAGCTCATGCCGCCGCCTCGCCATCATCGCCGCCACCGTCATCGCCGCTGCCGGGCGGCACGGTGATCTCCTCCGGCGGCGCGACGACCAGCCGGCCGCCGGCGATGTCGACCACCGGCACCGCGGCGCGGGTGAAGGGGATCAGGCGCTCGCCCGTCGGCCCACCCCCTGGTGCATCCTCCAGCACCAGGAAGGCGCCGGCGCCGTGCTCCTCGACCGCGCGGACGCGGCCGAGCCGCTCGCCCGCCTCGGTCTCGGCGGCGAGGCCGATCAGGTCGGCGAGGTAGTATTCCTCCGCCTCCGGCGGCGGCAGGCTGTCGCGCGCCACGTAGAGGCGGGTGCCGGTCAGCCGCGCCGCGGCGTCGCGGTCGGCGACGCCCTCGATGCGGGCGAGGCCCTCGGCGAGCAGGGTGAGCGCGAAGCGGCGCCCGCCCGTCTCGTCGGTCAGCGGGCCGTAGGCGGCGATGGCGGCGGGATCGGCGGTGAAGCTGCGCAGCTTCACCAAGCCGCGCACGCCGTGCGGCCTGCCGATCTCCCCGACCAGGATGCGCTTCGCGCCCATCGCCTATGGCCCGCCCTCAGGCTCCGTTCAGCCCGCCGCGGCGGCGGCCGCGGCGGCGCGCTCCTGCGCCTTCTTCTTCGGCGCCGACTTCTTCGGCTGCTCCGGGAATTCCGGCATCGGCGCCAGGCCGGCCTTGCCAAGGAACTTCGCCACCCGGTCGGTGGCGACCGCGCCCTGGCCGATCCAGTGGCTCACCCGCTCGTCCTGCAGGCGCACGCGCTCGGCATGGTCGGAGGGGAGCATCGGGTTGTAGCTGCCGATCTTCTCGATGAAGCGGCCGTCGCGCGGGCTGCGGCTGTCGGCCACCACGATGTGGTAGTAGGGGCGCTTCTTGGCGCCGGCGCGCGCGAGGCGGATCTTCAGGCCCATGGTCTCAGGTCACTCCTGGTCTTGATCTAGAAAGGCTTCCGGCCGCCGGGGAGCTGCATCCCCTTGGGCATGAGCGCGCCGAGGCCGCCGCGCATCAGCCCTTTCTGGCCGAGCTTGTTCATCCGCTTCATCATCGCGGACATGTCGTCGAAATTCTTCAGCAGCTTGTTCACCTCCTGCACAGAGGTGCCGCTGCCGGCGGCGATGCGCTTCTTGCGGCTGGCCTTGATGAGGTCGGGCTTGCGCCGCTCCTGCGGCGTCATCGAGCCGATGATCGCCGCTTGGCGCTTCAGCATGCCGTTGTCGAGGTTCGCGCCCTCGATCTGCTGCTTCATCTTGCCGATGCCGGGCAGCATGCCGAGGATGCCGGAGAGCGAGCCCATCTTGCCGATCTGCTTCAGCTGGCTGGCATAGTCCTCGAGGCTGAACTGCCCCTTCTGCATCCGCGCGGCCAGCTTCTCGGCCTCGTCGCGGTCGATGGTCTCGGCGGCGCGCTCGACGAGGGAGACGATGTCGCCCATGCCGAGGATGCGGCCGGCGATGCGGTCGGGGTGGAAATCCTCGAGCGCGTCGAGCTTCTCGCCGGCGCCGAGCAGCTTGATCGGGGCGCCGGTGACGGCCCGCATCGAGAGCGCGGCGCCGCCGCGGGCATCGCCGTCGATCCGGGTCATGACGATGCCGCTGACGCCGACCTTGTCCTGAAAGGCGCGGGCGGTGTTCACCGCGTCCTGGCCGGTCATGGCATCGACGACGAGCAGCGTCTCGTGCGGCCTGGCGAAGGTCTTCACCGCCGCGACCTCGGCCATCAGCGCCTCGTCGATCGCGAGCCGCCCGGCGGTGTCGAGCACCACCACGTCGAACAGCTCGCGCCGGGCGAGGTCCATGGCCCGCGCCGCGATCTCGAGCGGCGTCTGGCCGGCGACGATCGGCAGGCTGGCGACGCCCACCTGCTTCGCCAGCGTCTCGAGCTGGAGTTGCGCCGCCGGGCGGTGCACGTCGAGCGAGGCGAGCAGCACCTTCTTCTTGTCGCGGCCCTTCAGCCGCAGCGCGATCTTGCCCGAGGTGGTGGTCTTGCCCGAGCCCTGCAGGCCGACCATCAGCAGCGGCACCGGGGCGGGGGCGTTGAGGTCGAGGCCGCGGGCGCCGGTATCCGCCTCGCCGCCGCCGAGCGCCTCCACCAGCGCGTCATGGACGACCTTGATCACCTGCTGCGCCGGGGAGACGCTCTTCAGCACCTCCTGGCCGATGGCGCGCTCGCGCACCTTCGTGGTCAGGTCCTTGACCACGGGCAGGGCGACATCGGCCTCCAGCAGGGCCACGCGGACCTCGCGCAGCGCCTCCTGCACATCGGCCTCCGAGAGCGCGCCACGGCGGCGCAGCCGGTCGAAGACGCCATTCAGCCTGCCGGACAGGGCCTCGAACATGCGGCCTGCCTTGCCCCCTCGCCTGCGGGGCCGGAAAGGCCCCAAATGGAAACGCGCCGCTGCGCGAGTCTTCGCGGAGCGGCGGAGCCCCCCGCCCGGCAGGGGACCTCGGTCGGGAACATCCCGGGAGCGGGGCTGCTACGCCCCGGCGGGCCCGGCGTCAAGGGAAACCGGGCCGGCGGGTGGCGCCAGTGGCCCCAAAGGGGGCCTACGGCCCGCGCCGGCCTCCATGGGGGCCGATGCGCTGCCGCATCGGCGGCGGTGCCGTTACTTCGGCGCCAGCACCATGATCATCTGCCGGTTCTCCAGCCGCGGCATCTGCTCGACCTTGATGGTCTCGCCCAGCTCAACCCGGATCCGCTCCAGCACCTTGATGCCGAGATCCTGGTGCGCCATCTCGCGGCCGCGGAAGCGGAGCGTGACCTTCACCTTGTCGCCCTCGCTGATGAAGGACTTCATCTGGCGCATCTTCACGTCGTAGTCGTGGTCGTCGATGTTCGGACGAACCTTGACTTCCTTGATCTCGACGACCTTCTGCTTCTTGCGGGCCTCGTTGGCCTTCTTCTGCTGCTCGTACTTGAACTTGCCGTAGTCGGTGATCTTGCAGACGGGCGGCACCGCGTTCGGGCTGATCTCGAGCAGGTCGAGCCCGACATCATAGGCCCGCATCAGCGCGTCGCGCGCCGACATCACGCCGATCATCTCGCCGTCCTGGTCGATCAGCCGCACCTGCGGGACGCGGATGTCCTCATTGACCCGCGGGCCGTCGCGGGTCGGCGGCTGATTCGAAATGGGTCCTCTTGCTATGGTCCTCTCCTGTCGCTGTGGAAACGGCTCAGCGGCCTGTTATGGGGCTTGACTTAGCCCGCTGCAACCACCCCCTCGGGCACCCGGTCGGGCGGCGTCGCCTCCCGCGCCAGGCTCGCCACGGCCTCGGCGAGCGGCAGCGCCGCCTGCTCGCGGCCCGGCAGGCGGCGCAGCACCAGGGCGCGCTCCTCCGCCTCTCGCCTTCCGACCACGGCGAGCACCGGCACGCGCTGCTCGATATGGTCCACCACCTTGCGGTTGATCTTCTCGTTGCGCAGATCCAGTTCGACCCGCAGCCCCGCCGCCTGCAGCGCCGCCGCGGCCTCGCGCGCGAAGGGCGCCGCCTCGTCCACGATGGTCGCCACCACCACCTGCACCGGCGCCAGCCAGAGCGGGAAGCGGCCGGCATGCTGCTCGATCAGGATGCCGATGAAGCGCTCGAAGCTGCCGAGGATGGCCCGGTGCAGCATGACCGGGCGCTTGCGCGTCCCGTCCTCGGCCACGTATTCCGCCTCCAGCCGCTCGGGCAGGACGAAATCGACCTGCAGCGTGCCGCACTGCCAGTCGCGGCCGATGGCGTCGCGCAGCACGAATTCCAGCTTCGGCCCGTAGAAGGCGCCCTCCCCCGGGTTCAGCGTGTACTCGACCCCGGCGATCCGGCAGGCCTCGCGCAGCGCGCCCTCGGCCTGGTCCCAGACCGCATCCGTCCCGGCCCGCTTCTCCGGCCGGTCGGAGAACTTCACCTGGAAGCTCTCGAAGCCGAGGTCGCGATAGACCGAGCTGAGCAGCGCGACGAAGCGCACCGTCTCCTCGGCGATCTGCTCCTCGGCGCAGAAGATATGCGCGTCGTCCTGGGTGAAGGCGCGCACCCGCATGATGCCGTGCAGCGCGCCCGAGGGCTCGTAGCGGTGGCAGGCGCCGAACTCGGCCATGCGCAGCGGCAGCTCGCGGTAGCTGCGCAGGCCCTGGTTGAAGATTTGCACGTGGCAGGGGCAGTTCATCGGCTTCAGCGCCAGCACGCGGTCCTTCTCGGACTCGTCCTCGACCGTCGCGATGAACATGCTCTCGCGGAACTTCTCCCAGTGGCCGGAGGCGATCCAGAGCTTGCGGTCGACGAGTTGCGGCGTCCGCACCTCGCGGTAGTCGGCCGCGTCCAGCCGGCGGCGCATGTAGTCCTCGAGCACCCGGTAGAGCTTCCAGCCCTTGGGGTGCCAGAAGATGGAGCCGACCGCCTCCTCCTGCAGGTGGAAGAGGTCCATCTCCTTGCCGATCTTGCGGTGGTCGCGCTTCTCCGCCTCCTCCAGCTGGTGGAGATGGGCGTCGAGCTCCTTCTGATCGCGCCAGGCGGTGCCGTAGATGCGGCTCAGCATGGCGTTGCGGTGGTCGCCCCGCCAATAGGCGCCGGCCACCTTCATCAGCTTGAAGGCGGTGCCGACATCGCCCGTGCCGCGCATGTGCGGGCCGCGGCAGAGATCGATCCAGTCGCCCTGGGAATAGAGGCTGATCTCCTCGCCCTGCGGCAGGTCGCGGATGAGCTCGGCCTTGTACTTCTCGCCCTTCGCCTCGAAGAAGGCGATCGCCTCCTCGCGCGGCATCACGCTGCGCAGGAAGGGCGCGTTGCGCGCCACGATCTCGCGCATCTTTGCCTCGATCGCCGCGAAATCCTCGGGCGTGAAGGGCTCGTTGCGGGCGAAGTCGTAATAGAAGCCGTTCTCGATCGCCGGCCCGATCGTCACCTGCGTGCCGGGATAGAGCGCCTGCACCGCCTCGGCCAGCACATGCGCCGCGTCGTGGCGGATCATCTCCAGCGCCTCGGGGTCGCGGCGCGTGATGAAGCGCACCGCGGCGTCGTGCTCGACCGGCATGGCGAGGTCGCGCGTCACGCCGTCCACCTGCATGGCGAGCGCCGCCTTGGCGAGGCCCGGGCCGATCGCCTGCGCGATCTCGGTGCCCGTCACCGGCGCATCGAAACGGCGCACGGAACCGTCGGGCAGGGTGATCGCAGGCATCGGTCGGGGTGTCTCCATCAGGCGGACCGGGGGCGCGGACCATGGGCAGGCGAGCCCGGCGGCGTCAAGCATCGGCCGGGCGGGACTGCCATGCCCTTGCGGGCCGCGCCGGGGCGACGCGCAGGAAAGATGGGGAGCGCCGCGCCTCGCGAGGTCTTCATATTTGTCCATGCTGGAAATTCTACCCGTGGTTGGAGTGTTCTGTGCAACCTCCAAACCTGTCGGATCGGTAACGACCAATTAGCGAGGACCTGCAAATGGGCACGATTTCCATCGCCACCGGCGCGGGCAGCACGAACAACGCGGATTACATCGACGTCTCCAGCCGCGGCGGCGCGGGCGGCGCCAACCGCGTCTGGGCCGGCGGCGGCGCCGACCGGGCGGTCGGCAGCACCGGCAACGACACCCTGTATGGCGAGGACGGCAACGACCAGCTGGTCGGCAATGAGGGCCATGACAGCCTCGATGGCGGCATCGGCCACGATGCCCTCTCCGGCGGCACCGGCAACGACACGCTCGATGGCGGCGAGGGCAACGACACCGCCAATGGCGGCGCCGATGACGACCTGCTCTCGGGCGGCGCCGGCGCCGACCAGCTGAACGGCGACGACGGCAACGACACCATCGATGGCGGCGCCGACAACGACGCGATCACCGGCGGCAACGGCAACGATCTGCTCTACGGCGGCGATGGCGACGATCGGCTGAACGGCGGCGCCGGGATGAACATCCTGCATGGCGGCGAGGGCAATGATTCGCTGACCGGCGGCGCCGATGCCGATGCGCTGCACGGCGATGCCGGCGCCGATACGCTGCTCGGCGGCGACGGCGCCGATACGCTCGATGGCGGCGACGGCGCCGACCTCCTCATGGCCGGCAATGGCGACGACCTCATCATCGGCGGCGCCGGCAACGACACCATCGATTCCAGCGCCGGCCAGGACACGGTGCTCGCCGGGGCGGGCGACGACAGCATCAAGCAGACCGCCGCGGCGGCGCCCGCCACCGGCTACGACCTGATTGACGGCCAGGATGGCTGGGACACGCTGCACCTCCATCTGACCCGGGCGCAGTGGTTCGACGGCGCCATCCAGGCCGACATCGCCGGCATCCAGGCCCATATCGCCGGCGCCGACGCCCAGACCGTCACCTATTACGCCAATGCCCTGCACACCACCGTCACCCGGGTCGAGGGCTTCGACGTGACGGTGGCGGGCGTCACCCTCACCGCCCAGGACGACGCCGTCGCGGCGCAGGACGACAGCGCCACCGCCACGCTGCAGGCCGGCTCGGTGACGCTGGACCTGCTGGGGAACGACAACGTGCCGGACCTGGTGCGCTCGGTAACGCTGCTGAGCGGCCCGGCGCATGGCAGCCTGGTGCTGAACGCCGACAATACCGTCACCCTCAGCTACACCGCCGCCGACTTCGCCTATCTGCCGCAGGGCGGCTCGGACACGATGAGCTTCACCTATCGCGTCACCGATGCCGATGGCGACACCGGCGATGCGACGGCGCGGGTGACGATGACCGGCGGCGTCAACGACGCGCCGAGCTCGGTCTCGCTCACCGGCGGCAGCGTGCGGGAGAACCTGGCGGCCGGCACCGTGGTCGGCACCCTCTCGGCGATCGATCCGGACGGCGATGCGGTGAGCTTTGCGGTGACCGGCGACAAGGCCAGCCTGTTCGAGGTGGTGGGCAACCAGCTCGTGACCAAGGCGTCGCTGGACTACGAGACGGCGACCCAGCACGTCGTCGGGCTGCGGGCGACGGACAGCCATGGCGCGACGCTTGACACCTCCGTCACCGTGCAGGTGATTGACGAGGTCTCGCGCCTGGTGAGCTACACCCAGTCGGCGACCCAGGTCACGGCCGGGCAGGACTTCAGTCTCGCCCTCAACGGGCTGCTGCCCTCGGACGGGCAGGCCGCCACGCTGACCGTTGCCGCCACGGGCGACCTCGACTCCGACGGGCTGCTGATCAACCTTCTCCTGACCAACCACGAATATGTCGCGCTGGGCTTCGCCGGGCAGTCGCAGGTGCTCGACGTCCAGACCGCTGATTCCGTGAAGAGCGCCAATGGGGTGGTCCTCGGCCTGACCAACCTCCTGCTCGGCGCCGGCAGCGAGCAGGTCACGCTCGCCAAGGCCTACGCCATCTCCGGCAGCGCGATGCAGGCGGAAGCGGCGGATGGCACGCTCACCGTGACGGCGGATCTGAGCAGCACGGTGAACGCCAATATCGACAGCCGCGACGGCGTCACGGTGACGCTCAGCTACTACGCGCTGGTGTGATGGAGAGCCGGGCGGCTTGATCGCCGCCCGGCCTCGCCCCATCTGAGGGGCGCGAGGCCACGTCCTCCCCCGCCATGGGTTGCCCGAAGGGGTCGCCCATGAGGTCCAAGTCCGGGACGGCCCGGCAGCTTGCACCGAGGGAGGCTGCTATGGCCTGGATCCTTCTCGTCACCGCCGGTCTGTTCGAGGTCCTCTGGGCCTTCACCATGAAGCAGTCGGGCGGCTTCACCCGCCTCTGGCCCAGCCTCGTCACCCTCGCCGCCATGGTGGTGAGCTTCGGTCTGCTGGCCATGGCGATGCGCAGCCTGCCCCTCGGCACCGCCTATGCGGTCTGGACCGGGATCGGGGCGCTCGGCGCCTTCCTCGCCGGCATCCTCTTCCTCGGCGAGGCGGCCAGCGCCGCCCGGCTGCTCGCGGCCGGGCTGATCCTCGGCGGCCTCGTGCTGATGAAGCTCTCAAGCCCGGCCTGATCGCGCCGCGTCAACCGTGGGGCCGGCGGTCCTGGGCGAGGCGGGGCACCAGCAGGGCGGCCAACGGCAGCGTCGCCAGGGCGGTGCCGGCCGTCGCTACCGTCGCCCAGGGCACCCCGACCCCGTCGCCGAGCCAGCCATACAGCACCGGCGCGACGGCGCCCGAGCCGATGGTGCCGGTGTAGAACACCGCGAAGGCGCGCTCGGCCTTCGCGGCCGCCGTCAGCTCCGGGACAGTGCCGTAGAGCACCGAGGAGGTGCCGTTCAGCAGCATCCCGAGCAGCGGCAGCACGGCGAGCGCCGAGCCCAGCGGCAGCGCCAGCAGGCCGAGGATGAGCAAGGCGGTCCCGCCCTCCGTGGCCAGCACCACCCAGAGCACGCCGAAGCGAGCGCCGAGCAGGCCGCAGACGAACTTGCCGGCGGCGCCGCCGAGGAAGACCAGCGACAGCGCGAAGCCGACCATCGGCATGTCGGCGCCCTTCGCCTGCAACAGGAAGGGCAGGAAGGTGAGCAGCCCCATGCGGACGGCGCTGTCGAGCACGCCGATGCCCAGCAGCAGCGCGAAGCCGCCCCGCGCCCCGCCCGGCCCCGCCGCTGGCGACGCGGCATCGCACCGCGCCGGCGCCATCCCGGCGCGGCGCGGCAGGCCGAGGGCGATCAGCGCGGCGCAGGCGATGCCGAAGCCGGCGAGAAGCCAGAGTGTCGGCCGCCAGGACAGCCAGGCCAGCAGCAGCGAGGTGGTGGCGGGCAGGGCGGCCTTGCCGAGGTCGCCGGCGAAATTATAGGTCCCGAGCGGCCCCCGCGCCGCCGTCCCATAGGCGCGAGAGACCACGGCCGAGGCGATGGGATGCTGCGTGCTCGACCCCGCGCCGGACAGCGCCAGGCCGAGAACGAGGCCCGCCAGCCCGCCCGAGGCGCCGGCGACCGCATAGCCCAGCGCCGCCAGCACGGTGCCGAGCGCCAGCAGGCCGCGGGCGCTGAACCGGTGCCCGGCGAGATGGCCGACCGGGATCTGCAGCAGCGCCATGCTCCCGACATAGGTGCCGCGCAGCGCCGCGAGCACCGCGAAGCCGAGCCCGAACTCCGCCTGCCAGAGCGGCAGCAGGAGGTAGATCAGGTCAGTGTAGCCGTCATGCAGGGCATGCGCGGCGCAGGCGACCAGCAGGCTCCGCCGCGCCGCGCCCGTGGGGCTGGGCATGGGCGGGGCATCGGCCAGGCGGCGTTCTCCGGCGATCGACATGGGCATGGTTCCGGGCCGTCTCCCGGCATTGAACGGCGCGCCGCGGGCCGGCGACAGACGGATCTTCGCCGGCCGGACATCCGGCCCGGCCGGTCCGCGGACATGGCGCGGCAGTGGTCCGGCAGGGCGTGCGGGCGATCCGGTGCGCCCAGACCATGATCCGCTCACACAGGGTCGCGGATCATGGTCCAGGCCGTTGTTTGATCGCGTGCTTCACGCTTTCCGGTGATTTCGCCTCAAGCGGTCACGCTCTACCGCGCCACCAGCCCGGCCAGCGCCGCCCGCGCCTCGGCGACCGTCAGCCGCGCCAGGCTGTCCCGCTGCAGCACCGCGACGGCGCGGCCGCGCGGGGCGCAGAGCGCCGGGTCGCTCTCGGCGCCGAACAGCGCCAGCGTCGGGCAGCCGGCGGCGGCGATCAGATGCGTCGGGCCGGTGTCGTTCCCCACCGCGAAGGCGGCGCGGCGCGCCACGGCGCCGAGCCGCGCCAGACTGGTGCGGCCGGTGAGGTCGGTGCCGCCCGGCGCGGCGGCCAGGATCGCCGCTGCCAGCGGGCCTTCCGACGCGCCGCCGACCACCGCCACCGGGCAATCCAGCCCCGCCGCCAGGGCCGCGTAATTCGCCACCGGCCAGCGCTTGCCCGGCCGCAGCGGCGAGGCGCCGGGGACCAGCAGGGCGAAGCGCGGCGGCAGGCCGAGATCGGCGATGTCGCCATCCAGCCAGGTGAGGTCGGGGGCGGGGAAATCCCGGATGCCGGCCATCTCGAGCTGCTCGCGTTGCCGCTCGATGGTGTGCATCAGGTCGCGCAGCGGGTTGGCATGCGGGTGGCTGGCGCCGCGCGCGATGCCGGACCACTCGGCGCCGCGCCCGACGAGGAGCCGGTAGCGCGAGGAGCGGGAGGAGGTCTGCAGGTCGTAGACCCGGTCGAAGCGGGCGGCCCGCAGGCGGCGGCCGAGGCGCCACAACCCGCGCAGGTCGGAGGCGGCGGGGCGGCCATCGGTCCAGACCGCGTCGAACCAGGGGCTGAGCCGCGCCAGCTCGGCATAGGGCGGCGTGGTCAGCAGAGTGATATGGGCGCCGGGGTGATGCGCCCGGATGGCGGCGAAGGGCCCGAAGGCCTGCACGATGTCGCCGAGGGCGGCGAGCTTGATGACCAGGATGCGCTCGCTCATGGCTGGCCCCGCCCCCGCTGGCCCAGCTCCCGGTAGAGGTCGAGCGTCGCCGCCTGCATCGCCGCGGTGGTGGTGGTGGCGAGCACATGCGCCCGCGCCGCCGCGCCGATCGCCGCCCGCGCCGCAGCCGGCATCGCCAGCACCCGCCGCAGCGCCGCGGCCAGCGCCGCCGGGTCGCCCGGCGGCACGCGCCAGCCGGTCACGCCCTCCTCCACCGTCTCGCGTGGCCCGCCGAGATCGGCGGCGATCACCGGCCGCGCCATGGCCTGGGCCTCGATCACCGTGCGCCCGAAGGCCTCGGCATCGGTCGAGGCGTGCACGACGATGTCGGCGAGCAGCAGCGCCGCCGGCATGTCGTCGGCATGGCCGGCGAGGATCACCCGCCCCTGCAAGCCGAGCGCCGCGATCCGCGCCGCCAGCTCGCCGCGCAGCGCCTCGCCGCCGCCGCCGACCAGCAGGGCGGCCGCCTCCGGCACCGCGGCCATGGCCTCGACCAGCACCGCCTGGCCCTTCCAGCGGGCGAGGCGGCCGGGCAGCAGGATCACCGGCCGGTCCGGCGGCACGCCCCAGGCCGCGCGCAGCGCCGCGACGCGGCCGGGCGCCACCCGATCTGGATCGAACAGCGCCGGATCGACGCCGCGCGGGATGATGCGGATGCGCGCCGGGTCGGTGCCATGCACCCGCCGGATGTGCTCGGCGATGAAGCGGCTGATGGCGATCACCCGCTCGCCCCGCGCCATGACCGAGTTGTAGAGCCGCTTGCCCGGAAAGCCTTCGTTGTAGGTGCCGTGATAGGTGGTGACGAAATGCGCGCCGCTCCGCCGCGCCGCGAGCAGCGCCGACCAGGCCGGGGCGCGGGAGCGGGCATGGATGATGTCCACCCCCCCGGCGCCGGCCAGCGCCGCCAGTCGCCCGGCATTGCGCAGGATGCCGAGCGGGGACTTGCTGCGCAGCGGCAGGGTGACGTGGCGGGCGCCGAGCCGCTCGAGCGGCGCGACCAGCCGCCCGCCGGCCGAGGCGACGAGGGCCCGGCCGCCAGCGCGGATCACCGCATCGGCGATCTCGAGCGTGCCGCGCTCCACCCCGCCGGATTCGAGGGCGGGCAGCACCTGCAGGACCGTGGGCATCGCGGCCGGGTCGCGCCGTCCGGTCTCCGCCGTCATCCGGCGGGCGCCGCGGCGCGAAGGCTGGCGGGGTCCCAAGGATCGGTCATGCGCAGGTCCTAGAGCGTGATCGCTTGAATTGGACTCACCGAAAAGCGTGCCTCACGCGATCAAGCAACGGCCTGGACCATGATCCGCGACCCTGTGTGAGCGGATCATGGTTCTAGGCGGGCGATGGGCGGTGGCGCTTCCTCGGCGCCCAGGGGCGGTTCGTCAACCGCGCCGGGACGCGGCCAGCCTCCCGCCACGACCCGGTCCCGCCCGCCTCCCCGCCCCGGTCACGATACATTTCCGCAAGAGTGCACATGACGAACGGATAAATCTCCGGTAATGTTCAGCCGTCTATCCAGGCCTCCCGAACCTTTTCGGAGGGGGACCATGCCAGTCAACAACATCCCGTATGACCCGCTTTTCCGCCATCAATGGGGCTTGCACAACACCGGGCAGGCGCATGGCGGAGCCGGCATGGACATTAACGTCCTGCCAGCCTGGATCGACTATACCGGCCGCGGGGTCCGGGTCGGGGTGATCGATTCCGGCGTCCAGCTCGACCACCCCGATCTCCAGGCCAATATCGACCTGGCTGCCACCTGGGACGCGGCGCAGGACCAGCCGGGCGGCGATCCCCTGGGCCGGGACGAGAATCACGGCACCGCGGTCGCCGGCATCATCGCCGCGGCGGCCAACGGCATCGGCGGCGTCGGCGTCGCGCCGGATGCGACGCTCGGCGTCTATCATGTCGGCTTCGGCGCGAACCTGCCCTTCCCGGTGCGGCCGGACCAGTTCACCATCGCCTTCCAGCACGCCCTGGCCGACGGCATGGACGTGGTGAACAACAGCTGGGGCGCCACCACCCCCTTCGCCATGCCGGAGGAGGGCGCCGAGGCGCTGGCCACGCAGGGGCGCAACGGCCTCGGCACCATCATCGTCTTCGCCAACGGCAACGGCCGGGCGGACGGCGATGACGGCGTGCTCGAGCTGCAGCTCGACCTCCCCTATGTCATCAGCGTCGGCGCGGTGCAGAACAACGGCGTCACCACCGCCTACAGCACGCCGGGCGCGGATCTGCTGATCTCGGCGCCGGGCGGCGCGCAGACCGACCAGGTGGCGACCCGGCCGGGCAACGGCATCGTCACCACGGACCGCACCGGCACGGACGGCTACAACACCACCGCGGGCAGCGCCGGCGACTACACCTACGACTTCAACGGCACCTCCGCCGCGACGCCCTTCGTCTCCGGCGTCGTGGCGCTGATGCTGGAGGCCAATCCCGGGCTGGGCTACCGGGACGTGCAGGAGATCCTGGCGAGCTCCGCGCGCCTCACCGATGAGGCCGCGACGGGCTGGATCAACAGCGCCGCCGGCACCTGGAATGGCGGCGGGCGGATGTTCAACCGCGACTACGGGTTCGGCCTGGTCGATGCGCATGCCGCGGTGCGGCTGGCGGAGAGCTATATCGGCCGCGACGCGAAGACCGCCGCGAACGCGTTGAGCTACGAGACCGCCTATGTGCCGCCCAGCGCCGTGACACTCTCGGCGCAGTGGACCACGATCCCGCTGCACCTCACCGGCAGCGGCACGGTCGAGCATGTCAGCGTGGCGCTGCATCTCGACACGCCCAATTCCGGTAACCTCGCGATCGAGCTGATCTCGCCCACGGGCACCCGGATCCCGCTGCTGCAATTCGCCAAGAGCACGGATGCGATGGCCTGGCCCGAAGGCGGCTTCGCGCTGACGACGCCGGGCTTCTGGGGCGAGACGATCGACGGCACCTGGAAGCTCTCCGTCCTCAGCCTGAACGAGGACCCATCGGTGGTCGAGAGCCTGGTCGACGCCACGATCGAGGTCACGGGCGCACCGGTGGGCGGCGTGAAGGAGTTCGTCTACACGGACGACTTCGCCTCCCTCGCCGCCATCGACTCCTCGCGCCTGATGCTGTCCTCGGCCAGCAACCAGATCTCGATCAACGCCGCGGCGGTGACGAGCGGCATGATCCTGGACCTGCCGGGATACCAGCTCGACATCGGCGACACGGCCTCGGTGATCAACCCCGCCGCCCGCGTCGTCGCGTTCCAGGGCGGCGACGGGGACGACGTGATCTACGGCGATGCCGGCGACACGCTCTTCGCCCCCGGCCGCGGCGCCAACGTCACCGAGGGCGGCGACGGCCACGACACGGTGAAGCTGCTGCGCCCGCTCGACGCCTATTCCGAGTTCGCCAGCGGACGCTGGGTGGTGGTCGCCGGCAAGGACAGCTACGACACCATCTCGGAGGTCGAGACGCTGCAGTTCAGTGACGGCAGCATCACCATCGGCAGCAACCCGATGGTCCGCGGCGTCTACTACGCGCAGAACAACCCGGATGTGTACGCCTCCGGCGTCGCCGCCGACATCCACTACGCCACCGAGGGCTGGCAGCAGGGGCGCGATCCCAATCCCTGGTTCAGCACCACCAGCTACCTGGCGAACCACCAGGACGTGCGGGATTCGGGGGTGAACCCGCTCGACTACTATGCCTGGGTCGGCTGGCAGCAGGGCCATGACCCCTCGGCCAATTTCGACGGCTCGATCTACCTGCACTTCAACCCGGATGTCGCGGCGGCCGGGCTGAACCCGCTGCTGCACTGGCTGCAATACGGCCAGACGGAAGGGCGCCGCTTCTCCCCGGTGGCCGATGGCGAGGCGCTGCAGGGCGACTTCGATCCCACCTACTACGCGCTGGACAACCCGGACGTCGCCCTGGCGGGCGTCGACCCGATGCTGCACTGGCGGGAATATGGCTGGCAGGAGGGGCGCGACCCGAATGCCTATTTCGACACCGACTTCTACCTGACGAACAACACGGACGTCGCCGCGGCCGGGCTCGACCCGCTGCTGCACTACCAGATCTATGGCTGGCGGGAAGGGCGCGACCCCTCGGCGGCCTTCGACACCGAGGCTTATCTGCACCGCTACGCCGATGTCGCGGCCGCGGGGGTCGACCCGCTGCTGCACTTCCTCAGCTACGGCATCCTTGAGGGCCGCACGGCGGAGGCGGAGCTGGTTTGATGCCCGGCCCGTCCGGGTGGAGACACCCGGGCGGGCGCCGTTGAGATCCCTGTTGCCGCAACAGGGCTGGATCATGATCCGCTCACACAGGGTCGCGGATCATGGTCCAGGCCGTTGCTTGATCGCGTGAGTCACGCTCTAGGCGTCCGGACCTCCAGGCCCGGACGCAACCCATCCCGGCAAGCCCGCCGCCACCCGTTGCCCTGACGCGGATTCGTCGCGGCAGGCTGTGACGGACCTTCGACCGGAAGCAAATCCCGAGGCCCTGCGACGCCGCGCAGCGACGTCGCGGGGAACAATCACGCCCCCTTCACCCCGCCCGCGGTCAGCCCGGCGACGATCTGCCGCTGCGCCAGCAGGGTCAGCAACAGCACCGGGAGGGTGACCAGCAGCGCCGCGGCCGAGAGCGGGCCCCAGGCGATCTGCTCGAAGGTGAGCATGTTGTTCACCGCGACCGGCAGGGTCCGCGTCTCCCGCCCCGCCAGCACCATGGCGAAGACGAAGTTGTTCCAGGAGAAGATGAAGGCGAGGATGGTGGCGACCGTAATGCCCGGCCGCGCCAGCGGCATCGCCACGTGCCGGAAGGCCTGCCAGATGGTCGCGCCATCGACCAGCGCCGCCTCCTCCAGCTCGCCCGGCAGCCCCTCGAAGAAGGAGATCATCACCCAGACCACGATGGGCACGGTGATGACGAGGTGCGAGATGACGATCGGCACCAGCGTCCCGGTGAGCTCCAGCCACTGGAACAGCAGGAACATCGGGATGAGGTAGGAGAGGCCCGGGGTGATGCGGGCGATCAGGATCAGCGCCGCCGCCCGCATCGCCCGCATCTTGGCGATGCCGTAGCCCGCCGGCACGCCGACCAGCAGGGCGAGGCCGGTCGCCGAAACCGAGACCACCACGCTGTTCCAGGCATAGAGCAGGAAGTCGTTGCGGGCGAAGACCTCGCGGTAATTCTCGAGCGTCGGCGGGTCGGGGATGAAGACCGGCGGCCAGGCCGTGTTGTCGAGCTCGGTCTTCAGCGAGAGCGACAGCATCCAGAGGAAGACCAGCACCGCCGGCGAGACCAGCGCCAGCACGGCGAGGCCGAAGCCGAGCCGTTCCAGCAGCCGGCGCAGCCGGTACCGGAGCGGCGCGTGCCGCGGCGCGGGACGGGTCGCGGCGCCGCTCATGTCACGCGCACCCGGGCGCGGGTCCAGAGCAGCAGCGCGGCGAGGGCCATGATGATGGCGAAGAACACCACCACCACCGCGCTGGCATAGCCGACATTGTAGAAGGCGAAGGCCTGCAGGTAGAGGAAGATGTTGATCGTCTCGCTCGCCTGTCCCGGCCCGCCCTGGGTGATCACGTAGATGGTGTCGAAGGCCTTCAGCGCATCGATGCTGCGGATGATGAGCGCGACGACGATGAAGGGCGCCAGCAGCGGCAGGGTGACGTGGCGGAAGGCCTGCCAGGCACTGGCGCCGTCGATCTTCGCCGCCTCGTAGGGGTCCTGCGGCAGCGAGGCGAGGCCGCCCAGGATCAGCAGCATCACCAGCGGCGTCCAGTGCCAGACCTCGACGATGACCAGCGTCGGGATGACGGTGTCGGCGCTGTAGACCCACATGGAGGGCGGCAGCCCCACCTGCGTCAGCAGCCAGTTCAGCACGCCGAGCTGCGGGTGGAACATCATGGTCCAGACCAGGGCGACGGCGACCGGCGTCGCCATCATCGGCAGGATGAAGACGGTGCGCGCCAGGCCGCGCAGCGGGAAGCGGCGGTGAAAGCAGAGCGCCGCGGCGAGGCCGAGCAGCATCGGCGCCACCACCGCGAGGGCGGTGTAGAACAGGGTCCGCAGCACCGCCCAGCCGAAGCGCGCATCGGCGAAGAGGCGGGCGTAGTTGTCGAGCCCGACCCAGCGCCGCTCGCTGCCGAGATGCCAGTCGAAGGCCGAGACGTAGAGGGTGAAGAGCCAGGGGAAGAGGATGACGGCGATGACCACCGCCGCCGCCGGCACGACGAACCAGGCATAGCGCCGCGCATAGTTGCGACGCCGGCCGGCGCCGGCCGCCCGTGCCGGCGCGGCCAGGATGGCGGCATCCTGCGGCATCAGCCCTTCTCCTCCAGCACGCAGCCCTCGGGCAGCGCCACCCAGTCGCGCTTCGAGCGGGTCCAGATATGCCGGTCCACGCGGAACCAGCCGGGATCGTCGAAGCAGCCGCCGGCGAGGATGCGCCCCTGCGGCGCGCGCTCCACCCGCAGGCCGGTATTGGTGCCGCAGCGCGGGCAGAACTCGATCTCGAGCCAGCGGCCGCTCTCGTCCGAGATATGCCGGTAGGTCGAGGGCGGCTCCCCCATCATCTCCACCGCCTCGGTCTTGAAGAGGGGCAGCACGGCGAAGGCGCTGCCACTGCGCCGCTGGCAGAAGGCGCAGTGGCAAACCGAGGTCCGGACCGGATCGCCGGTGACGCGGAAGCGGATCCGGCCGCAGAGGCAGCCGCCCTCGTGCCGCCCCGCCATCAACTCTCCCGCTCGCTCTGCTCGAGGATGGGGCGGAACTCGGCGGTCGCCCGCTTCAGCTCCGCCGCGACATCGGCGCCGCCGAGGGTGTTGGTCAGCGCCGTGCCGATCACGTCGCGGAACTGGGTGACAGGCACGATCTCCGGCAGGCCGGCGCGGGCGATCTGCGCGCTCGCCTCCAGCGTCCGGAAGAATTCGCGCGGGAAGTGGCTCTTGCCGATCGCCTCCTCGTTGCGGAAGGGGCTGCTGCGGGCCGGCACGCCGGCGGCGGAGGTGAGCCATTCGAGCTGGTTCTTCTTGCCGAGCGCCCATTGGATGTAGAACCAGGCCGGCCCCTTCTTCTTCGAGGCCTCCGGGATGCCATAGCCGGCGCCGAACAGCGCGCAATGGTGCTGCGGCCCCGGCCCCTTCGGCACCACCGCATAACCGACCTGGCCGGCGATGCGCGAGCGCGCCTTGTCCTCCAGCGGCGCGGCGAAGCCGATGCCGTCCACCCACATGGCGGCGCGGCCCTGCATGAAGGTGGTCTGGCACTCGTTCCAGTTGAAGCCGATGGAGCCGGGCGGCGAGAGGTCACGGATGAAGCTGCGATAGGTCTCGCCGGCCCAGACCGCATCCGGCGTGTCGGTGATGAGCCGGCGGTTGGCGTCGATCATGTCGCGCTGCGCGGTGCCGAGCAGGTAGCTCGACCAGAGCACGACATTGGCGTTCTTCAGCCCGCGCCCGACATGGCCGTAGACCTGCTTCTTCGGATCGGCGAGGCGCTTCGCCACCTCCTGCATCTCGTCCCAGGTCTTCGGCAGGTCGAGCTTCGCCGCCTCGAACAGCGCCTTGTTGTAGTAGAGGATGAAGTAGTCGGCGCCGGCCGGGCAGCTGTCGAGCCGGCCATCGGACTGGGTGGCGTAGGTCACCATGCCCTTGCCGTAGTCGTCGAAGTCGAAATCCGGCGAGGTGAGCGAGGGATCGGCGAGCAGCGCCTTGATGTCGGTGTTCCAGCGCGCCTTGCCGACCTGTCGCTTGTTCACGTGCAGGCTGATCTCGGTGACGTCGAAGCTCGGCCGGCCGGAGGCGTATTCGACGATGATCTTCTGCCGGTGCTGCTGCTCCGGCACCACCTCCAGCCCGACCTTGATGCCGGTGAGCTCCTCGAACTCGGCATTGTGCCGCTGCAGGAACTGGCCGCGCGGCGAGAGCTGCACCGTCACCTCGATCCGCTCGCCGCGGAAGCGGCGCCAGTCGAAGCCGCTCTGCGCATTGGCGCGCTCCACCAGGGCCGGGGCGGCAACCGCCGCCGCGCCGGCCCGGAGCGCCTGGCGGCGCGTGATGCCCTGCATGGACCTCTCCCCGTTCGGAGGCGGATGCGTGCCCGCCCCTGTTGCGGGGCGATGGTCGGCCATAACCCCGCCCGCCGGCAAGCCCATCCGGCACGGCCTCCCTCCTTGACCGCCTCCCCTGACCGCTCCTGGGGGCTTCCCGCCCGCGCGGACTCGATTAGGCTGCCGCGCCGGACCGGCAGGGAGGAATACGGAATGCCGCGCATCGAAGGGATGGCATTGCCGGAGGATTGGCGGGATGGCTGCTTCGCCGCGCGGGTGATGATGCCGGACGGGCCGAGCGCGGTCGCCGTGCTGCGCGGCGCCGCCTTCGACATGACGCCGGGCTTCGGCACGGTGAGCGCCTGGCTGAACGAATCCGATCCGGTCGGCGCCATCCGCGCCCGCGGCGTGCCGATGCCGCTCGACCTGCCCGCGACGCTCGCCAACAGCGCGCATGACCGGCGCGATCCCCATCGTCCGTGGCTGCTGCCGCCCATCGACCTGCAGGCGGTGAAGGCCTGCGGCGTGACCTATGCGCGCTCCATGCTGGAACGGGTGATCGAGGAGCGCTGCCGCGGCGATGCCAGCCAGGCCGAGGCGGTGCGCGCCGAGGTCCGCGACATCATCGGCGACGACCTCTCGGCGGTGAAGCCGGGCAGCACGGAGGCGATGCGCCTGAAGGCGGCGCTGGTCGAGCGCGGCTGGTGGAGCCAGTATCTCGAGGTCGGCATCGGCCCGGATGCCGAGATCTTCACCAAATGCCAGCCGATGGCCGCGGTCGGCCCCGGCGCGCTGATCGGCGTGCATCCGGTGAGCCATTGGAGCAACCCGGAGCCGGAGGCGGTGCTGGCGGTGAATGCCCGCGGCGCCATCCTCGGCGCGATGCTCGGCAACGACGTCAACCTCCGCGATGTCGAGGGCCGCTCCGCCCTGCTGCTCGGCCGCGCCAAGGACAACAACGCCTCCTGCGCCCTGGGGCCGGTGCTGCGGCTCTTCGGCGACGGCTTCTCGCTGGACGACGTGCTCGCCGCCGAGATCGCGCTGACGATCGACGGCGCCGACGGCTTCCGGCTGGAGGAGCGGGGCGCGGTCAACGCCATCAGCCGCGACCCGCGCGACATCGTCGGCCAGCTCATCGGGCCGCACCACCAGTATCCGGACGGGGCGGTGCTGTTCCTCGGCACGCCCTTCTCGCCGAGCAAGGACCGCACCGCGCCGGGCCAGGGCTTCACCCACAAGCCGGGCGATCTGGTGCGCATCGCCACGCCGCGGCTCGGCGCGCTGGTGAACGAGGTGGCGCGCACCGATGCCTGCCCGCCCTGGGGCTTCGGCATCGGCGCCCTCCTCGCCAACCTCGCCCAGCGCGGCCTGCCGCGGCGATGAGCGGGGAGGAGGAGCAGGGCAGGCTCGACCGCGGCGACGGCACCGCCCTCGCCTGGCGGCGGCGGCGCGGGCGGGGCCCGGGCGTCGTCTTCCTCGGCGGCTTCAACAGCGACATGACCGGCAGCAAGGCGGAGGACCTTTCCGCCTTCTGCGCCGGGCGCGGCCAGGCCTTCCTGCGCTTCGACTACAGCGGCCATGGCGCGAGCGGCGGGCACTTCGTGGACGGCACCATCGGCCGCTGGGCCGAGGATGCGGCGGCGGTGCTGGCGGCGCTGACCGAGGGGCCGCAGATCCTTGTCGGCTCCTCCATGGGCGGCTGGATCGCGCTGCTGCTCGCCCTGCGGCAGAGGGAGCGGGTCGCCGGGCTGATCGGCATCGCCGCGGCGCCCGACTTCACCACGCGGATCGAGGCGGCGCTGCCGGCCGAGGCGCGCGCCGCGATGGCGCGCGAGGGCGTCTGGCACCGGCCGAGCGCCTATGGCGACCCCTACCCCATCACCCGCGCGCTGATCGAGGAGGGACGCCGCCACCTGCTGCTGCAGGCGGGCGTGCCGCTCGCCGTTCCCGTCCGGCTGCTGCAGGGCCAGCGGGACCCGGACGTGCCCTGGGAGCACGCGCTGCGCATCGCCGAGGCCATCGAGGGGCCGGATGTGCAGGTGGTGCTGGTGAAGGATGGCGACCACCGCCTCTCCCGGCCGCAGGATTTGCGGCTGCTGCGGCGGGTGCTGGGGGCGATGCTGGAGGGCGGGTAGCGGCTGCCTTCAGCCCGCCCCCGACTCCTCCGCCAGGATCGCCCGCAGCCCCTCGCGGTAGCTCGGATAGCGCCAGGCGAGGCCGAGCGCCGCCTTGGTCGCGGCATTGCCGATGCGGCGGTTCTCCGCCCAGAAGCTGCGCGCCATGGGCGACATCGCCGGCAGCGCCGCGGCGAAGTCGATGAGCGGCGGCGGGTCGAGGCCGAGCAGCCGCGCCGCCTCCGCCACCACCGCGGCATTCTCCGCCGGCTCGTCATCCGCGAGATGCAGCACCCGCAGCCCGGGCGGCACCGCCTGGCGCAGGGCGGCGAGCACGGCATGGGCGATGTCGTCGCGGTGGATGCGGCCGAAGAGATGGCCGGGCTTGTGGATGCGGCGGGCCCGGCCGGCGCGCAGGTCGTCGAGGGCGCTGCGGCCGGGGCCGTAGATGCCGGCGGCCCGCATCAGGTCGAGCGCCCGCCCGGCCGCCGCCGCCCGCCAGGCCTCCTCCGCCGCCAGCCGCCGCTGGCTGCGCCCCTGCCCCGGCGCGGGCGGCGTCGCCTCGTCCACCCAGGCGCCGCCGCGATCGCCATAGACGCCGGTGGTCGAGACATAGCCGATCCAGCGCAGCGCCGGGGCGGCGCGGATCGCCGGCTCATGCGCGGCCAGCACCGGGTCGCCCGTCTCGCCCGGCGCGGCGGTGACGAGGAGATGCGTCGCCGCCGCGATCGCGGGTCCGGCCGCCGCGAAGGCGACGACATCGACGCCGGGGGGCGGCGCCGCGCCGGCCGGATCGCGCGCCGTGCCGGTCACCTGCCAGCCCGCCGCCGCGGCGGCCCGCGCCACGGCGCTGCCGCTATAGCCAAGGCCGGCGACGACCAGCCTTCCAGGATTACGCTCCGTCATGCCCTCCGATCTGGCGTGGATTCGCCCGCGCGGCTAGGCTCCGCCGCGTGTTCCGGCCCTTTCCTGCCCTGTTCGGCGCCGCCATCGCCCTGCTGCTCGCCATGGGTGGTGCCCGGGCGGCCGACGAGGCCCTGCCGCTGCCGCCCGACATCCCGCGCCTCGCCGAGGGGCCGCAATACGAGGAATGCCTCGACCTGCTCCGCACCGATCCGGATGGCGCGCTCAGCTTCGCCGAGAGCTGGGAGGGCGCCGGCGGCGGCGAGGGAGCGAAGCAATGCGGGGCGCTGGCCATGCTGGCGCTGGGCGAGCCGGAGAAGGCCGCCGAGCGGCTGGAGGCGCTGGCCCGCAACAGTGCCGCCAGCGCCACGGCGCGCGCCGCGGTCTTCGCCCAGGCGGTGCAGGGCTGGATGCTGGCCAACCAGGCCGGCCGCGCCTTCGCGGCGGCGACCATGGGGCTGACCATCGCGCCCGACGATACCGGCTTGATGCTGGACCGGGCGGTGGCGCTCGGCACGCTCGGCCGCTACCGGGAATCGCTCGAGGACCTGGCGCGCGTCACGGCGGCGGAGCCGGACCGGGCCGAGGCCTTCGTCTTCCAGGCGGCGGCGTTGCGCCACTTGGACCGGCTGCCGGAAGCGGCGAAGGCGGTGGACCACGCCCTGGCGCTCGCCCCGCGGAATGCCGAGGCGTTGCTCGAGCGCGGCATCCTCCGCCAGCTCCGCGGCGATGCGAAGGGGGCGCGGGCGGACTGGCAGCAGGTGCTCGCCGTCGCGCCCGACAGCGCCGCGGCCGATCTGGCGCAGCAGAACCTGGCGCTGAACGAGGCCGGCCCGAAGCGCCGGTGAGCCGCCCGTTGCCGCAGTCGCGCCCCCGGTTGCCCTGCCGTGGCTTCGCCACGGCAGGCCGTGACGCGTCGAGGATCAGGTGCGAATCCCGGGGCCCCCGCGAAGACGCGCAGCGGCTTCGTGGGGAAAGCTAGAAGTCCAGGTCGTCGTAGTGCTGCGGCGGGGTGAGGCCGCTCACCCGCTCGGCCAGCAGGGCCCGGAAGCAGGGGCGCGACTTGCAGCGCGCATACCATTCCTTGGCCGCCTCGTTCAGGCTCCAGTCGATGTCGCCCGTGTAATCCAGCGCCGAGAGATGCGCCGCGGCGGCGAAATCGGCGAGGCTGAGCTGCGCCCCGGCCAGCCAGCTCCGCGTCTCCGCCAGCCAGCCGATATATTCGAGATGCGGCCGCAGGTTCTGGTAGCCGGCGCGGATCGCCGAGGCATCCGGGTTGCCGCGGCCAAGCATGCGCTTCATCTGCTTCTCGAAGAGCAGGTTGCGCGTGACCTCGAGGTTGAACTTGCCGTCGAACCAGGCGACCAGCCGCCGGGTCTCGGCCCGCTCCGCCAGGGTGCGCCCCAGCAGGCCGGTATCCGGATAGGCCTCGTCCAGGTACTCGCAGATGGCGTAGCTGTCGGCGATGGCGAGGCCGGTCGGCTCCTGCAGCACGGGCACGGTGCAGGCCGGGTTCATTTCCAGGAATTCGGGCCGCCTCTCCCAAACCCGCTCGACGCGGAGCTCGAAAGGGATGCGCTTCTCCGCCATTGCCAGGCGGACTTTGCGCGCAAAGGGCGAAAGCGGGAGGTGATATAGGACACGCACGGATCGGCTTATGCCATCCGGGCGGCGGTGGGGAAAGCGCCGTGACGACGCTTCCCCCGATTATCGCTACTCGGCGGCGACCGCGGCCGCCTCCTGCATCGGCACCGGCAGGTATTTCGCATATTCCTTCGGCACGACGTGCCAGAAGGCCTCCCGCTCCTGCGCCCAGTTGTTCAGCAGCCGGGCGGCGAGGCGGGAGCCGGTCTCCCGGGCATGCCGCTCGACCAGCCCCCTCAGCACCCCCTCCCAATGGGTGGAGGCGAGGCGGGACCAGAGCAGGGTGTCCGGGTTCACCCGCTTCTCGAAGACCTCCTCCGGGTCGTAGAGGAAGGCCATGCCGCCGGTGAAGCCGGCGCCGAAATTATCGCCGACCTGGCCGAGGATGACGACCGTGCCGCCGGTCATGTACTCGCAGCCATTGGCGCCGCAGCCCTCGACCACCGCCGTCGCGCCCGAGTTGCGCACCGCGAAGCGCTCGCCCGCCTGGCCGCCGGCGAAGAGCTCGCCCGCCGTCGCGCCGTAGAGGCAGGTGTTGCCGATGATGGCGTTCTCGTTCCAGACCAGGGTGGAGGAGGGCGCCGGGCGGACCACGATGCTCGCCCCCGAGAGGCCCTTGCCGACATAGTCGTTGGCGTCGCCGAAGACCTCGAGCTTGAGGCCCTGGACGGCGAAGGCGCCGAGCGACTGGCCGGCGGTGCCGCGCAGGCGCACGGCCAGATGCCCCGGCTGCAGGCCGGTCATGCCGAATTTCCGGGTGATCTTGCTGCTGATCTTGGTGCCGATCGCCCGGTGGGTGTTCCGGATGTTGTACTGCAACTGCATCTTCTCGCCGCGCTCGAACAGCGCCGCGGCGTCGCGGATCATGTCGGCATCGAGCGTCTCCGGCACCTCGTTGCGGCCTTCCTGCGTGCAGTAGGCGGCATGCGGGCCGGCATCGGCCTGGACCAGCAGCGGGTTCAGGTCGAGGTCGTCGAGATCCTCCGAGCCGCGGCTGACCTGCTTCAGCAGGTCGGTGCGGCCGATCACGTCGGTCAGCTTGCGGTAGCCGAGCCGGGCGAGGATCTCCCGCACCTCCTCGGCGACGAAGGAGAAGAGGTTGATCACCTTCTCCGGGCTGCCGGCGAATTTCTCCCGCAGCGTCTCGTCCTGGGTGCAGACGCCGACCGGGCAGGTGTTGCTGTGGCACTGCCGGACCATGATGCAGCCCATGGCGACCAGGGAGGCGGTGCCGATGCCGAACTCCTCGGCGCCGAGCATGGCGGCGACGACCACGTCGCGCCCGGTCTTGATGCCGCCATCGGTGCGCAGCCGCACGCGGTGGCGCAGCCGGTTGAGCTGCAGCACCTGATGCGTCTCCGACAGCCCCATCTCCCAGGGCAGGCCGGCATACTTGATCGAGGAGACCGGCGAGGCGCCGGTGCCGCCGGAATGGCCGGAGACCAGGATGGCGTCGGCCTTCGCCTTGGCGACGCCGGCCGCGATGGTGCCGATGCCGCTGCGCGAGACCAGCTTCACGCAGACCGAGGCCTCCGGGTTGATCTGCTTCAGGTCGTAGATGAGCTGCGCCAGATCCTCGATCGAGTAGATGTCGTGGTGCGGCGGCGGCGAGATCAGCGTCACCCCCGGCGTCGCGTGCCGCAGCCTGGCGATCAGCCCGGTGACCTTGAAGCCCGGGAGCTGGCCGCCCTCGCCGGGCTTGGCGCCCTGCGCGACCTTGATCTCGATCTCCTTGCAGTTATTCAGGTATTCGGCGGTGACGCCGAAGCGGCCGGAGGCGATCTGCTTGATGGCGCTGTTCGGGTTGTCGCCATTGGGGCGCGGCCTGGCCCGCCCCGGATCCTCGCCGCCCTCGCCGGAATCCGAGCGGGCGCCGATGCGGTTCATGGCGATGGAGAGCGTCTCATGCGCCTCCGGGCTCAGCGCCCCGAGCGAGATGCCGGGCGCGACCAGGCGCTTGCGGATCTCGGTGATGCTCTCCACCTCCTCGAGCGGGATCGGCGTCGCCCCCTCGGTGCGGAAGTCGAGCAGGTCGCGCAGCGCGACCGGCGGGAGCTTGCGCACCGCCTCGGAGTACCGCTTGAAGGTCTGGTAGCTGTCGGTCTCCACCGCCTTCTGCAGCGTGTGGATCAGGCCGCCGTCGAAGGCATGGCTCTCGCCGCGCTTGCGCAGCTTGTAGAGGCCGCCGACCGGCAGCGTCACCGCATCGGCATCCCAGGCGATGCGGTGCAGCGCCAGCACGCGGCGGGCGATGCCCTGCAGGCCGATGCCCGAGATGCGCGACGGGATGCCGGGGAAGAATTCCGCGACGAGGGCGCGCGAGAGGCCGATCGTCTCGAAATTCATGCCGCCGCGGTAGCTCGAGAGCACGGAGATGCCGATCTTCGACATCACCTTCAACAGCCCCTTGTCCACCGCCTTCTTGTAGCGGGCGACGCAGTCGGTGAGCTTCAGCTCGCCGAACAGCCCGCGCCGGTGGCGATCGGCGATGCTCTCCTGCG
Source organism: Roseicella sp. DB1501 (assembly GCF_013112485.1). Taxonomy (GTDB): domain Bacteria; phylum Pseudomonadota; class Alphaproteobacteria; order Acetobacterales; family Acetobacteraceae; genus Paracraurococcus. The sequence continues at coordinate 435,934 of NZ_JABFHG010000003.1, read as the reverse complement.
CCAGATAGGCGTTCACCGTAGTGGCGCCGGCGCCGATCAGCACCGCGAAATAATGCACATCGACGCATTCCGCGGTGCGGACGTTGAGGCTGGTGAAGGTGCGCAGCGAGGTCTTGACCAGATGCGAGTGGACGCCGCCGACCGCCAGGATCATCGGGATCGGCGCCCGCTCCGGCCCCTGGTTCTCGTCGGTCAGGATCACATGCGCGCAGCCGCTGCGCACGCCCTCCTCCGCCTCGTGCCGGATGCGCTCGAGCGCCCGGCGCAGCCCGGCCGCGCCCTCCGCGGCCGGCCAGGTGCAATCCACCTCATGCGCGGTCGCGCCCATGTACTGCCGCATGCTGGAGAACTCGGCGTTCGACAGAACCGGGCTGTCCAGCATCAGCATGTCGCACTGGGTCGGGTCCTCGTCGAGGATGTTCCCGAGATTGCCGAGCCGGGTCTTCAGCGTCATCACCCGCGTCTCGCGCAGGCTGTCGATCGGCGGGTTGGTGACCTGGCTGAAGGTCTGGCGGAAATAGTGGTGCAGCCCGCGATACTGGCCCGAGAGCACGGCGATCGGCGTGTCGTCGCCCATGGAGCCGACGGCCTCGGCCGCCTCCTCTACCATCGGGTGCAGGATCGTCTCCAGCTCCTCGAGCGTGTAGCCGACGGCGAGCTGGCGGCGCCGCAGCTCCTCGCCCTGGAAGCTCACCGGCTCGCCCTGCTCGGCGCGGACGATGCCGTCGATGCGGATGGTGCGGTTGGTCCAGTCGCCGAAGGGGTGGCGCGCGGCCAGCATGTCCTTCAGCGCCGCATCGGTGAAGAAGCGGCCATCGGCGAGGTCGACGCCGATGCACTGGCCCGGGCCGACGCGGCCCTTGGCGACGATCGCCTCCTCCGGCAGCTTCACCATGCCGGTCTCCGAGCCGACGATGAGCAGCCCGTCCGCGGTCTGGGTGTAGCGCAGCGGCCGCAGCCCGTTGCGGTCGAGGCCGGCGACCACCCAGCGGCCATCGGTGCCGCAGATGGCGGCCGGGCCGTCCCAGGGCTCCATCACCGCGTTGCAGTAGAGGAAGAACTCGCGGTGCGATTCCGGCATGGTGGCGTTGTTGCCGATGCTCTCGGGGATGAGCATGGCCTTGGCCATCGGCGCGTCGCGGCCGCCGCGCACCAGCAGCTCGAAGACGTTGTCGAGCGTCGCGGTGTCGGAGCCGCCGGCCTGCACCACCGGCTTGATGTCCTCGAGATAGGGGTCGAGGAGCTGGTGCGAGAGCCGCGTCTCGTGGCTCTTCATCCAGTTGGCGTTGCCGTGGACGGTGTTGATCTCGCCGTTATGGGCGATGGTGCGGAAGGGCTGCGCCAGCCGCCAGGTGGGGAAGGTGTTGGTGCTGTAGCGCTGGTGGTAGATGGCGAAGCGGCTGACGAAGCGCTCGTCCAGCAGGTCCGGGTAGAACTCGGTCAGGTGCTCGGCGAGGAACATGCCCTTGTAGATGAGCGAGCGGGAGGAGAGCGAGCACAGGTAGAGCTCGGGGATCTGCGAGGCGATGGCCTGCTTCTCGATCCGCCGGCGGATGACGTAGAGGTCGCGCTCATAGACCTCCGCCTCGCGCTGCTCCGGGTCGTAGACCAGGATCTGCTCGATCTCGGGCCGGGTGGCGTTGGCCTTCTCGCCGATGCAGGCGACGTTGATCGGCACCTGCCGCCAGGAATAGATGGCGTAGCCGGCCGAGAGGATCTCGGTCTCGACGATCTGCCGGCAGCGCTCCTGCGCGCCGAGGTCGCTCTTCGGCAGGAAGACCATGCCGACCGCGATGCGGCCCGGCCGCAGCCGGTCGCCGCCGCGCTGCACCACCTCGGCGAAGAAGTCCTGCGGGATCTCGATATGGATGCCGGCGCCGTCGCCGGTCTTGCCGTCGGCATCGACCGCGCCGCGGTGCCAGACCGCCTTCAGCGCGTCGATGCCGGCCTTGACCACCTGGCGCCGCGGCTTGCCGTCGAGCGAGGCGACGAGGCCGACGCCGCAGGCATCGTGCTCGGTCAGGTCGATCTGCGCCGCATCGGCCAGGCGGGCGGCCTCGGCGGGGAAGCGGGCGGCGAATTCGGTGGCGCTCATGACGATACGCTCCCTACACGGATCTAGAGATTGAGGCCGCGGGCGCGCAGCGCCTCGCGGTGCTTGGCCAGGGCGGCGGCGGCGATGCGCGCCCCCCAGGCCTGGCCGAAGCGCAGCGATTCGGCGAAGACCTCGGGCATCAGCCCGCGCAGCTTCACCCCCACCGGCATGGCGTAGAAGGCGGCGATCTGCCGCATCTCCTCGGGCGTCAGCCGCCCGGCATAGATGGCGACCGTCGCCTCCACCACCTCGCCCGCATGGGCGCGGAATTCCGGCATGACGAACTCGTCGACCAGGGCCGCGACCTGCGCCTCGGGCAGCCGCGGCGCCTGCTGGCGCAGCGCCGCGATCATCGGCCCGCGCAGCTGGCCGATCATGTCCTCGACCTGGCCCGGCAGGCCGAGCGAGGCGACGAGGCCGCGCGCCGCGGCGAGGGCCTGCGCCGGGCCAGTCTCCTCCGCCTTGGCCTTCTCCATCCCGGCGGACGCGACGAGGGCCAGCAGCGCGGCGCCGGCGAGGGCGAGCGGCCCGCGCCTCATTCCGCCGCCACGGCGAGCTTGCCGCCGGCCTTGGCCCGCACATAGGCGTCGATCTGGTCGGCGGCGTCGCGGCCGTCGCGGATCGCCCAGACCACCAGCGAGGCGCCGCGCACGATGTCGCCGCCGGCGAAGACGCCGGGCAGCTCGGTCATCATGGTGCGGTGATGCACCTTCAGCGTGCCCCAGCGCGTCACCGGCAGGCCCGGCTCGTCGAAGGCGTGCGGCAGGTCCTCGGGGTCGAAGCCGAGCGCCTTGATGGCGAGGTCGCAGGGGATGGTGAAGGCGCTGCCCGGGATCGGCGCCACCTGCTGCCGCCCGGTCGCATCCGGCAGGCCGAGATGCATGCGGGTGGCGCGCAGGCCGGTGACCGCCGTCTCGCCGAGGAAGGCCTCGGGCGCCGCCAGCCAGGCGAATTCCACGCCCTCCTCCTCGGCATTCTTCACCTCGCGCATCGAGCCCGGCATGTTCGCCTTGTCGCGGCGGTAGAGGCAGGTGACGGCGGTCGCGCCCTGCCGCACGGCGGTGCGCACGCAGTCCATGGCGGTATCGCCGCCGCCGACGACGACAACGCGCTTGCCCTTGGCGTCCAGCGCGCCCGAGGCGAAGTCCGGCACCGCATCGCCGAGGTTGGAGCGGTTGGAGGCGGTGAGGTAGGAGAGCGCCGGCACGATGCCGGACAGGTTGCTGCCCAGGCAGTCGATGTCGCGCGCCTTGTAGACGCCGGTGGCGATGAAGACCGCGTCGTGCCGCTCGCGCAGCTCGGCCAGGGAAACGTCGCGGCCGATGGCGCTGTTCAGGTGGAAGTGGATGCCGGCGGCCTCGAATTGCTGCCAGCGGCGCAGCACCACCGCCTTCTCCAGCTTGAAGTTCGGGATGCCGTAGATCATCAACCCGCCGACGCGGTCGTAGCGGTCATAGACATGCACCTGGTAGCCGCGCAGGCGCAGCCGCTCGGCGGCGGCGAGGCCGGCCGGGCCGGCGCCGATGATGCCGACGCTCTGCGCCAGCTCGCTGCGCGGCCGCGGCGGCTTCACCCAGCCCCGCTCCCAGGCGGTGTCGGTGATATAGCGCTCGACCGCGCCGATGGTGACGCTCTCGAAGCCCTTCTCGATGACGCAGTTGCCCTCGCAGAGCCGGTCCTGCGGGCAGATGCGGCCACAGATCTCGGGGAAGGTGTTGGTCGCGGAGGAGACCTCATAGGCCTCCTCGAGCCGCCCCTCGGTGGTGAGCTTCAGCCAGTCGGGGATGTTGTTGTTCAGCGGGCAGTGCACCGAGCAGAAGGGCACGCCGCACTGGCTGCAACGGCTGGCCTGCTGGGTGGCGCCGCCGGCGTCGAACTGCTCGTAGTGGTAGATCTCGCCGAAATCCGCCCGTCGGGCCGCGACGTCGCGCTTCTCCGGCTGGGCCTGGGAGAGTCGCACGAATTGCAGCATCCGTTCGGCCATGGCGCGGTCCTTGCATGCACATGAATCGGGCAGACGTGGATAGGCGCACCAGGACTGCCCCCGGCGCGCGCACCCCGCCGCCCTCTGGGGCGTTCTGCGCAGCAATACGGCCGTCTGAGAGGGGAGGCGAGTCCTTTTTCGACATCAGGGCAGAAAAGCTGCCCTATTTTTTGAGAAACCCCTTTCCCGACTCTGAACAGTCGCGCATGTCGATCGGATAATGGTCCGATTCGGACCTATCACCCCGCCAGGACCGGCCGCCGCCCGCCGCCGGGCCGGAACCGCGCGAGATAGCCGGGCACCACCGCCTCCACCGATTTCGGCGCGATGCCGAGTTCCATCAGCCCCGGCGCCTCGCCGGAAGCCACATTGTCCCGCGCCAGCATGAGCAGCTGGTCGCGGGTCAGCGGCGGGTTGGGCAGCATCTCGCCGAGCCGCGCCTGCAGCCGCGCCAGCCCCTCCGGCACGTCCCACATGCGGCGGCGATGCCCCGTGGCGTCGAGGATGAAGCGCAGCACCTCGCGGAAGCGCATCACCCGCGGCCCGCCGAGCTCATAGGTGCGGCCCGCCGCATCCTCCCGCGCCGCCGCGACCACCGCCTCCGCCACGTCGCCGACATAGACCGGCTGCAGCCGCGTCTCGCCGGCGACCACCGGCATCACCGGCAACAGCCGCGCCATGCCGGCGAAGCGGTTGAAGAACTGGTCCTCCGGCCCGAACAGGATCGAGGGCCGCAGGATCACCGCCTGCGGGAAGGCCGCGCGCACCGCCGCCTCCCCCTCCCCCTTGCTGCGTCCATAGGCCGAGGGGCTCGCCGGATCAGCGCCGATCGCCGAGACATGCACCAGCCGCTCCGCCCCCGCCTCGGCGGCGAGGCGCGCGACGGTGCCGGCGCCCTCGGCCTGCAGCCGGCGGAAATCCCCGGCATGCCGCTCGTGCAGGATGCCGACCAGGTTCACCACCAGATCCGCCGCCGCGACGGCCCGGGCGACGGCGCCGGCATCGGCGACGCTGGCGGCGAGCGGGACGATCTGCCCGACCCGCCCCTGGGTCTGCAGGAAGCGGGCGCCGGCCGGATCGGTGACCGCGACGCGGACGACATAGCCCTCATGGGCCAGGCGCTGCACGACGTAGCGGCCGAGGAAGCCCGAGCCCCCGAAGACCGTGGCGACCTTGCGTACCGTGCTTGCGCGCATGCTGGCTGGGCTCCCCGAGATCCGCATCCGCGACGCCAATGCGTCCAGGCTGAACGCAACGCCGCCGCCTCCGTTGGTTCCGGCGCGGCGCCGCGCGTCCCGAACGCTCCGGCTCGCGCGATCCGTCGCGGTCGGCGCGGCCGCGACATGCGACCGGCGCCAGACCGTTGTGGCCCGACGATATGGCCACCCTCCGCCGCCGCCAAGCCGAGCCCGGGCCGCCGCTTCCGCCGCCGTTCTCATCCCCGGTTTCATCGCCGGAGCCGCTTGACGCTGCCCCGGCTGCGGCTCTATGTCCGCGCTCCCGGCGGGCAGACAACCCCGTCGGCTCCGCACCCTGTGCCCAGGTGGTGGAATTGGTAGACGCGCTGGCTTCAGGTGCCAGTGACCGCAAGGTCGTGAAGGTTCGAGTCCTTTCCTGGGCACCACTTCCCTCGGCGGGCTGCCGCCCGCGGCGCGGAAGCCCCCGCCGGCGGCCCTGCTGAACCTCGCTCGGGCCTCGTGCGCATCACCCTCTTCTCGCGCGGCGCCCCCACAGGGAATCCCGCCGTGATCCAGCTGCACCGGCACGACCTGCCCGATGGCCTCGGCTTCGGCCCGGTGGTGGCGATCGATACCGAGACGATGGGCCTCAACCCGCATCGCGACCGGCTCTGCCTGGTGCAGCTCTCCGCCGGCGACGGCGACGCGCATCTGGTGCAGATCATCCCGCCCGCCATGGGCGGCCGCGGCGCCGATTGCCCGAACCTGAAGCGCCTGCTGGCCGATCCGGCGGTCACCAAGCTGTTCCACTTCGCCCGCTTCGACTGCGCCGCGCTGCAGCAGCATCTCGGCGTCACCGTGGCGCCGGTGATCTGCACCAAGGTCGCGGCCAAGCTGGTCCGCACCTTCACCGACCGGCACGGGCTGAAGGATCTCTGCAAGGAGCTGCTCGGGGTCGAGATCTCCAAGCAGCAGCAGAGCTCGGACTGGGGCGCGCCGGAGCTGAGCGCCGAGCAGCTCGCCTATGCCGCCTCGGACGTGCTGCACCTGCACGCCCTCTGGGCCCGGCTGGAGGGGCTGCTGCGGCGCGAGGGGCGGCTGGAGCTGGCCGAGGCCTGCTTCCGCTTCCTCCCCACGCGCGGCGCGCTCGACCTCCTCGGCTACGACGAGCCCGACATCTTCGCCCACTGACGCCGCGCGCCGGCGCCGCGTCTGGCCGGAAGGCCTTGGCATGATTCTTGTTCGATACGGGGACGGCTCATTGACCCCCGCCACGCCACGCCCCATACATCCGGGCGTGACCCCGACGCCTCGCGCTCTCTTGCCGATCCGTGACCATCGCGCCGGACGTCGCATCCGGCGGGCGATGTCGCGCGAGTTGGGGTCGTGCCGCCGGTGATCCAGGACCAGGCCCCGCCGGCGGAGGCCGCGGCCCCGCGCCCGTCCGCCTCGCCGCGGCACATTCCCTCGCCGACGCGCCTGCGCCGGGCGCCGACGGTCGGGCAGATGGCCCGCCGCCGCTTCCTCGTCGCCTGGACCAAGCGGCTGCTGCCCCTGCTCGCCCTCGGCCTGCTCGCCGCCGTCGCCTTCTGGCCGGAGATCGAGGGCACCGAGGACCGCGCCCGCGTCTCCTTCCGCCGCACCATGCAGCCGCGCGCCGAGGCGCTGCGCGTGGTCAATCCGCGCTACCAGGGAATCGACGAGCTGAACCGCCCCTTCACCCTCACCGCCCGCATCGGCCAACAGGAGGGCTCGGACGAGATCCTCAACCTCGAGGAGCCGAAGGGCGACATCGTCATGGGCGACGGCGCCTGGATCTACCTCCAGGCCCGCACCGGCCGCTACGACAAGCCGGCCGGACGGCTCGACCTCGCCGGCGACGTCACGATCTACCACGACGACGGCACCATGCTGCTGACCGAGCGGGCGACGGTGATGCTGGATCAGGGCAACGCCAGCGGCGACGCCCCGGTGGCGGCGCAGGGCAGCTTCGGCACCCTGACCTCGGAGGGGTTCGAGCTGACCGATCGCGGCGCGGTGGTCGTTTTCACCGGCCATGCGCATGCGGTGCTGGAGGGCGGACGGTGAGCCGGCGCACCCGCATCCCCGGCCGGCCGTCCCGCGCCTGGGCGGCCGCCGCCCTGCTCCTCCTGCTCGCCGGGCCGGCCGTGGCCCAGGGCATCGACCTCTCCCAGGGCGGGCCGGTCGACGTCACCGCCGATGACGGCATCGAGTGGCGCCAGGGCGAGCAGGTGGTGATCGCCCGCGGCAATGCCCGCGCCATCCGCGGCGGCGTCACGGTCAATGCCGACCGGCTGCTGGCCCGCTATCGCCCCTCGGCCAGCGGGGTGGGGGCCAGCGGGGCGGGAGCCAGCGGGGCGGGGGGCGCCGCGGCGCCGGCCACCACCGCGAGCACCGCCGATCCGATGGCGCCCGGCGGCAGCAACGACATCTGGCGGCTGGAAGCGGAGGGGCATGTCGTCATCCGCACCGCGACCGATACCGCCCGCGGCGACCGCGCGGTCTATGATGTCGACCAGGCGGTGCTGGTGCTGACCGGCCGCGACCTCTCGCTGACCACCCAGACCCAGGTGATCACCGCGCGCGACAGCCTGGAATACTGGTCGCAGAAGCGCATGGCCGTCGCCCGCGGCAGCGCGGTGGTGGTCGAGCCGGCGGAGAACCGCCGCATCGCCGCCGACACCCTCGTCGCCTATTTCCTCGAGGGCGCCGGGGAGGGCAACGCGCCGCCGCCGCCCAAGCCGGCCCTCGCCCCCGGCGAGAAGGAGGCGCCCGGCGCCGGTCGCATGGACCGGGTCGAGGCCTATGGCAATGTCGAGATCCGCACCGCGACCGAGGTGGTCCGCGGCGATCGCGGCGTCTACAGCGCCCAGACGGGGATGGCGCGCCTGCTCGGCGATGTCCGCATCACCCGCGGCGAGAACCAGGTGAATGGCCGGGAGGCGATCGTGAACATGCGCACCGGCGTCGCCCGGCTGGTCTCCTCACCGGGCGCCCGGGTGCAGGGGCTGATCGTGCCGAACCAGAAGGACCAGGAGGCCGCCCAGCCGAAGCAGCCCGGGGCCCAATCGGGGGGCCAAGCGGGAAGCCAGCAGCAGCCGGGCGCGAGGATCGGCCGATGAACGAGGCCTCCCCGGCGCCGCTGCTGAAATCCGTCCCCGGCGAGGGCGGGCTCGCCGCCTACGGGCTTGGCAAGCGCTACCGCAAGCGCCCGGTGGTGCGGAACGTCTCGATCCATCTCCGCCGCGGCGAGGCGGTCGGGCTGCTCGGCCCCAACGGCGCCGGCAAGACCACGACCTTCTACATGATCACCGGCCTGGTGCAGCCCGATGAAGGGCAGGTGGTGATGGACGGGCATGACGTGACCAACCTGCCCATGTACCGCCGCGCCCGGCTCGGCCTCGGCTACCTGCCGCAGGAGGCCTCGATCTTCCGCGGCCTCTCGGTCGAGGACAACATCCGCGCCGCGCTCGAGGTGGTGGAGCCGGTGCGCGACCGGCGGGAGCAGATGCTGGACGCGCTGCTGGCCGAGTTCGGCATCGCGCATCTGCGCCGCGCCCCGGCGCTGGCCCTCTCGGGCGGCGAGCGGCGGCGCTGCGAGATCGCCCGGGCGCTCGCCACTCACCCTTCCTACATCCTTCTCGACGAACCTCTGGCCGGCATCGACCCGATCGCGGTGGGCGAGATCCGCGACCTGGTGAAGCATCTGAAGGACCGCGGCATCGGCGTGCTGATCACCGACCACAATGTGCGCGAGACGCTCGAGATCATCGACCGCGCCTATATCCTGCACGACGGCCAGGTGCTGATGGAGGGCGCGCCGCGCGACATCGTGGCGCATGAGGGCGTCCGCCGGGTCTACCTCGGCGAGAGATTTAGCCTGTGACGCCAGGGAGCGGCGCCGGAGGCGCCCACACCGCCCGGTGCGAAGGGTTGGACGGGACCCCGTCGCAGCCTTGCTGCGACGGGAACCCGGTGTGGCGGCTTCGCACCGGGCGGCATATATGAGCCTGGCGCCGCGGCTCGATCTGCGGCAGTCGCAGTCGCTGGTGATGACGCCGCAGCTGCGGCAGGCGATCAAGCTGCTGCAGTCGAGCAATCTCGAGGTCACCGCCTTCGTCGAGGAGGAGCTGGAGCGCAACCCGCTGCTCGAGCGCGACGAGCGGCCGCTGCCTGGGCCGGATGACGGCCACCGCGTCGATCCCCTGCCGCCCGCGCCGGAAGCGCCGGACGCGCATGCCGCCGCCACCTCCGACGCCCTGCCGCAGGAACAGGCCGGCCCGCTCGATGCCGAGTGGGACAATGTCTACGATGCCGGGGGCGGCTACGAATCCCCCTATGGCCGCGGCGGCCGCGCCGATTTCGCCGAGGATCTCTCGGGCGTCGAGGACCTGGCCGCGACCGGCCGCAGCCTGCGCGAGCATCTCGGCGAGCAGGTGCGCCTCGCCTTCGCCGATCCCGCCGACCGGCTGATCGCGGCGCAGCTCATCGCCCTCGTCGATCCCGCGGGGCGGCTCGCGGTCGAGGATGCGGCGATCGCCGCCGCGCTCGGCTGCGAGACCGGCCGGGTCGCCGCGGTGCGGGCGCGGATGCTGCGCTTCGAGCCGGTCGGGATGTTCGCGCGCAACCTCGGGGAATGCCTCGCGGCGCAGCTCGCCGAGCAGAACCGGCTGGACCCGGCGATGCAGGCGCTGCTCGACCATCTCGAACTGCTGGCGCGGCGCGACCGCGCCGGGCTGATGCAGGTCTGCGGCGTCGATGCCGAGGACCTGGCCGAGATGATCGCCGAGATCCGGCGGCTCGACCCCAAGCCGGGCGCGAGCTTCGACGCGCCGCCGGCGCCGGCCGTGGTGCCGGACGTGCTGATGCGCCGCGCTGAGGATGGCGGCTGGATCCTGGAGCTGAACCCGGAGACGCTGCCGCGCGTGCTGGTCAATCGCGGCTTCTACGCCCGCTGCCAGGTCTCGGCCCGCAGCAAGGACGACCGTGTCTTCCTCGCCGAGCGGCTGCAGAGCGCCAACTGGCTGCTGAAGAGCCTGGAGCAGCGGGCCAACACCATCATCAAGGTGGCGCAGGAGATCGTCCGCCGCCAGGACGCCTTCTTCCGCCACGGCGTCGAGCATCTCCGCCCACTCATCCTCCGCGACATCGCCGAGGAGGTGCAGATGCACGAGAGCACGGTCAGCCGCGTCACCGCCAACAAGTACATCGCCACGCCGCGCGGCACCTTCGAGCTGAAGTATTTCTTCACCACCGCCATCGCCGGCACCCATGGCGGCGAGCAGCACAGCGCCGAGGCGGTGCGCTGGCGGATCCGCGCCATGATCGCGGCGGAAGATCCGGAGTCAGTCCTTTCGGATGATGCGATCGTGGAGAAATTGCGCCAGGAAGGCGTAGACATCGCCCGCCGAACCGTGGCCAAATACCGCGAAGCGCTGCGCATCCCCTCATCCGTGCAGCGCAAGAGGGAGAAGGCCGTCCCGGCCTGATCCGGCCTTCCGGTCGCGCTCGCGTTGCGGCCGGGCGGCATGCGGGCATGGTGCGGCAGGCCGCGCCGTCGCAAGCCCCGCCGGGCGGTCCTCCTCGTCGGGAAAGGAGGAACAACCCGCATGCACATCACCGTCGCCGGCAAGCAGGTCGAGACCGGGGAGGCGTTGCAGACGCATGTCCGGGAAGGCCTGTCCGTCATCGCGCGCAAGTATTTCGACCATGCGCTCGAGGCGAACGTGACCTTCCGGCGGGATGCGAGCAGGAGCAAGCAGGGCGTCTTCTTCACCTGTGACATCAACCTCAAGGCCGGGCGCAACCTGTTCATGCGGGGTGAGGGTGAGGGGCCGGATGCGCACCGGGCCTTCGAGGTGGCGGCCGAGCATGTCGCCAAGCGCCTGCGCCGCTACCGCCGCCGGGTGAACGACCATGCCCGCAGCCTGGCCGAGACGCGGCTGAACGAGGCCGAGACGGCGACGCAATACGTGCTGCAGCCGGAGGACGGGGAGGAGGCCGAGGAGGGCGCCGCCGCCGCGCCCGAGGCCACAGCCGGCAACGGCCTCGACCATGGCGCCATCGTCGCCGAGCAGGTGACGGAGATCGCCCGCCTCTCGGTGAGCGAGGCGGTGATGCGGCTCGACCTCACGCAGCAGACGGTGCTGATGTTCCGCAACAGCCGCTCGGGCGCGCTGAACGTGGTCTATCGCCGCCAGGATGGCTGCGTCGGCTGGATCGACGCGCCGGCCTAGGCAGTTCCCCGCAACGGACCCGAGGGACGTCACAGCCTGCCGCGGCGAAGCCGCGGCAGGGCAACGGGACGCGGCTGTTCCGATGGGCGCCTCGATGCCCTGCCCGCGCTCGTCCTGCCAGGCCTGGAGCAGATCCCGTTCGAGTGGAAACACTCGAACGGCAAATGCTTTAGCGCAGGTGCGGCCCCGCCCAGCAGAGCAGCAGCAGCGCGGCCAGGATCGCCGAGACCACGCGCCAGAACAGCAGCGGATCGCGGTCGTGCAGCGAGCGCGGGCGCGGCCGCACCGGGGCGCCGCCGGCCATCCCGCGCTCGAGCGCGAAGAGCAGCTCCACCGCATCGCCGAAGCGCTCCTCCGGCGCCACGGCGACGGCGCGGGCCAGCACCTGGTCGAGCCAGGCCGGCAGGTCGGGCCGTCGCCCGAGCAGCGAGGCCGGCGCGCCGAAGCGTGGGCGCGAGAAGGGCTCGACCTCGCCATGGGGATAGGCCCCGGCGAAGAGCCGCCAGAGCGTGACGCCGAGCGCATAGAGGTCGGAACGCTCGTCGCCCGGCCCCTCGCCGGCCAGCAGCTCGGGCGCCATGAAGCTCGGCGTGCCGGGGATGTCGGCCGGGGCGAACTCCTCCATCTGCGGCAGCCGGGCGACGCCGAGATCGATCAGCCGCAACCCGCCATCCGGCTGCAGCAGCACGTTGTCCGGCTTGATGTCGCGATGGACAACGCCGGCGCGGTGCAGCGCCGCCACCGCCTTGCACAGCGTCGCGGCGATGCCGATCCCCTGCTCCAGCCCGATCGGCGGCCCGCGCAGGATGCGGCGCTCCAGCGTCTCGCCGCCATAGAAGGGCATGACGGCATAGAGGCAGGTGGCGCGGCCGGGCGGCGGCTCCAGCACCTCGCCGAGGAAGGGGCTGCGCACCCGCGCGGCGATCCAGCCCTCGCGCAGATAGGCCTGGCGGAAGCTGGCCTCGGCGGCGGTGCCGGGCTTGGGGAATTTCAGCACCACCGCCCGCCCGTCCGGCGCCAGCCCGTCGCGGCCGCGGAAGACGCGGCTGTAGCGGCTGTCGGCCAGCATCGCCTCCAGCGCATAGCCATCCACCACCGCGCCGGGCTTCGGGGGCGGCAGGATCGGCCGGGCATCGATCGCCGCCTCCAGATCGGCCCGGTCGGGCGCCGGCAGGTCGAGCAGGTCGAGGAGGAGGGCGGTGGCGTTGTCGCCGAGCGGCGTGGCGAGGGCCGCCGCGACCAGCCGCCGCGCCGTCTCCTCCGGCGCCGCGCGGCGGCCCAGCTCGGCGGCGATCGCCGCTTCCGGCAGCGCGCCATGCACGCCATCCGAGCAGAGCAGGTAGCGGTCGTGCGGCCGCGCCTCCGCCTCGGCATGGTCGACGCGCACGCTCTCCTCCGTCCCCAGGGCGCGGGTGAGGACGTTGCCGGCGCGCTGCAGATGGTCGGTGGTCAGCCGGGTGAGCTGGCCGTCGCGGAAGCGATAGGCCCGGCTGTCGCCGAGATGCAGCACATGCATCCGCCGCCCGCGCAGCACCAGCGCCGTCAGGGTGCAACCCATGCCGGCGAGGGCGGCATCGGCGCGGCCCTGGGCGTGCAGCCAGCCGTTCAGCGCCTCGATGGCGCGGCCGGCGGTCCGGCGGACGCCGCGCGCCTCGCTCTGGCCGAGCATGCCGTCGATCAGCCCGCGCACCGCCGTCTCGGCCGCGACGCGCCCGCCCCGGGCGCCGCCGACGCCATCCGCCAGCGCGGCGATCGCGCCCTTGCCGGCGCCGAGGCCGGGCTCGCCCAGCCAGGCGGCGGCGTAATCCTCGTTCGCCGGCCGGGCGCCGCGCTCGGAGCAGAGGCCGAGGCGGAGGTCGAGGCGGCGGCGCGGCAGCGGGGGAGGCAATGGAGGAGGGAAAGCCGGGGCGCTGCCCCGGGCCCCGCGAAGGGGGCGAGGCCCCCCTTCGAGACCGCCCGTCATCGTGGGGTTCGGCTCAGGCGGCGCGGCGCGCGGCCTCGCCGCGCTCATCCGCCAGCGCCACCACCTCGCCGATCAGGGTGAGGGTCGGGCCCTCCACCGCCGCCTCCGCCACCGCGCCGGCGATGTCCGCCAGCGTCCGGCGGATGCGGCGCTCGCCCGGCAGGGTGGCGTTCTCCACCGCGATGGCGGGCGTCGCCGGCGACATGCCGGCAGCGAGCAGCGCCTCGGCGACGCGCGGCAGGGTGCGGGCGCCCATATAGACGGCGAGCGTGCCGCCGGCCACGGCCAGGGCCCGCCAGTCATGCTGCGGCAGGCCCTCCGCGTCGCGGCCATGCGCGGTGATGAGGTGCAGGCTGCGGGACAGGCCGCGATGCGTCAGCGGCATGCCGAGCCGCGCCGCCGTCGCCAGCGCCGCGGTGATGCCGGGCACCACCTCCACCCTGGCCCCGGCCTCGCGCAGCGCCTCCAGCTCCTCGCCGCCGCGGCCGAAGATGAAGGGATCGCCGCCCTTCAGCCGCACGACATGGCCGCCGCGCCGCACCTCGGCGACCAGCAGGCGGTTGATCGCCGCCTGGCTCATGGCATGCCGGCCGCAGCGCTTGCCGACATCGATCCGCCGCGCCCGGGCCGGCGCCAGGTCGAGCAGCCGCGGATCGATCAGCTTGTCGTAGAGCACGACATCCGCCGTCTCCAGGGCGCGGACGGCCTTCACCGTCAGCAGCGCCGGGTCGCCCGGCCCGGCGCCGACCAGGCTGGCCCGGCCATGATGGGCCCGGGGCGGCGCCGCGACGGCATTGACCAGCACGCCGGCCGCGCGCGCCATCGCCGCCACCGCCTCGCCCGCTGCCCCTTCCAGCGCGACGACGCAGAGCCGCACGCCGGCCAGATCCGCCGGCAGGACGGCGCGGCGGTGCAGCGTGAGCCGCCCCGCCTCGGCCAGCGCCGCCAGCGCCGGCGCCGGTGCCGGATCGACCACGCGCAGCCGGGCGCCGGCGGCGAGCAGCGCCTCGGCCTGCTCCGCCGCGCCGCCGGCCAGCAGCACCGGCGTCTCCGTCAGGTCGAGGGTCACGGTGAATGTGCCGGCCATTGTCAGGCTGCCGCCTCCGTCTCGTTCTGGGCCTCGCGCAGCAGCGCCCGGATCTCGGGCAGGCAGGACCCGCAATTGGTGCCCGCGCCGAGTGCCGCCCCCACCGCATCGGCGGTGGTGAGGCGACGGTCGAGGATGCAGGCCCGCAGCGTCTCGATGCCAACGCCGAAGCAGGCGCAGATATTGCGCTCCGCGGGCCGCGCCGCCAGGGCCTGGCCGGCGAGCAGGCCGGGCCGTGCCCCTTCCGCCACCAGCCCCTGCAGCAGCGCCGCCAGCGCAGCGCCCGAGGGCAGGCTGGCGCGGCTGCCCTCGCGCATCAGGAACAGGCAGGCCTCCACCCGCCCCTCGACCAGCGCCGCGAAGCGCCAGATGCCGCGGCCGGGATCGGCCAGATGCACCTGCTCCGCCCCGGCGGGGGCCGCCAGCAGCGCCTCGACCAACGGCGCGAGCTCGGCCGGCAACGGCGCCGCGCCGGTGAGCTCGAGGACATGGCCCTGGACCACCGGCACCCGCGACCAGTGCAGGCCCGGCGCCTCCGGCCGCAGGGCCCGGCGATGCAGCAGCAGCCCGCGCCAATGCACCGGCAGCGGCTCGGCCCGCACCGGCGTCGCCTTCAGCTCGGGCTGGCCGGAGACCGGATCGGTCGCCGCTCCCACCAGCCGGTCCACCGGGCCGGAGGAGGTGAAGTCATCCGTCCAGTGCATCGGCACGAAGACCTCGCCCGGGCGCTGGCCCGGCTCGATGGCGACGCGCAGCACCGTCTCGCCATGCGGCGAGGCGAGGCGGACCAGCCCGCCCGGTTCCAGGCCCAGCCGCGCGGCATCGCCGGGGGCGAAGCCGGCCGCCGGCACCGGGCTGTGCTCGGCGAGGCGCGGCACCTGCCCGGTGCGGGTCATGGTGTGCCACTGGTCGCGCAGCCTTCCGGTGTTGAGCAGCAGCGGGAAGGCGGCGTCCGGCGCGGCGGCGAGGCCGCGGAAGGGCGTGGCGACGAAGCGGGCGCGGCCATCCGGCGTCGGGAAGCCGCCCTCTGCGAAGAGCCGGCTGCCCTCCTCCCCTGCCCCGGCCGGCAGCGGCCAGCGGAAGGGCGTCATCGCCTCGTAGCCGGCCTCGTCCAGCCCCGCCATGGCCGAGATGTCGAAGCAGCGGCTGCCGGCATTCCCGAAGCCGGAGAGGGCGGCATGCTCGCGGAAGATGGCGGCCGGCCCGTCCCAGGCGAAGGCCGCCGCCCAGCCGAGCCGGCGGCCGGTCTCGGCCAGCATCCACCAATCCGGCCGCGCCTCGCCCGGCGGCGCGCGGAAGGGGCGCTGGCGGGAGATGCGGCGCTCGGAATTGGTCACCGTGCCGCTCTTCTCGCCCCAGGCGGCGGCCGGCAGCACCACATGGGCGAGGCGGGTGGTGTCGGTCTCCCAGCAATCGGAGACCACGACGAAGGGGCAGGCCGCCAGCGCCTCCCGCACCAGCCCGGCGCGGGGCAGGCTGTCGGCCGGGTTGGTGGCCATGATCCAGAGCGCCTTCACCCGCCCCTCGCGCACCGCCTCGAACAGCTCGACCGCCTTCAGCCCCGGCCGGGTGGCGAGGTTGGGCGCGCCCCAGAAGCGGCGCACGAGGTCCTGCGCGCCCGGCATGTCGAAGCGCATATGCGCGGCGAGCTGGTTGGCGAGGCCACCCACCTCGCGCCCGCCCATGGCATTGGGCTGGCCGGTGACGCTGAAGGGCCCCATGCCGGGCCGGCCGATGCGGCCGGTCGCCAGGTGGCAGTTGAGGATGGCGTTGACCTTGTCCGTCCCCGCCGCGGACTGGTTCACCCCCTGGCTGTAGACGGTGACGCTGCGCTCGGTCGCGGCGAAGAGGGCGTAGAAGCGGCGGATCTCCGCCTCGGCGAGGCCGGTGAGGGCGGCGACGCGCGGCAGGCTCGGCGCCGTCTCCCGCGCCGCGGCGAGCGCCGCCTCGAAGCCGCCCGTATGGGCGGCGATCCAACCCGCCTCCAGCGCCCCCGCCTCGGCCAGGTGCGCGAGCAGGCCGGCGAAGAGCGCGACATCCGAGCCCGGCGCCAGCGGCAGGTGCAGGTCGGCGCCGGCCGAGGTGGCGGTGCCGCGCGGGTCGATGACGACGAGCTGCGTTCCCCGCCCGGCGCGCGCCGCCTGCAGCCGGCCATGCAGCACCGGGTGGCACCAGGCGAGGTTGCTGCCGACCAGCACGACGAGATCGGCCTCCTCCAGGTCCTCGTAGATGCCCGGCACCACATCGGCGCCGAAGGCGCGGCCGTGGCCGGCGACCGAGGAGGCCATGCAGAGCCGGCTGTTGGTGTCGATGTTGCCGCTGCCGATGAAGCCCTTCATCAGCTTGTTGGCGACATAGTAGTCCTCGGTCAGGCATTGGCCGGAGACGTAGAAGGCGACCGAATCCGGCCCGTGCTCGTCGATGGTCGCGCGGAAGCGGGCGGCGACCTGATCGAGCGCCGCGTCCCAGGAAGTGCGCCCGCCGGCGACGGTTGGATGCAGCAGGCGCCCGGCCTCCGACAGCGTCTCGCCCAGCGCCGCGCCCTTGACGCAGAGCCGGCCCCGGTTCGCCGGATGCGCCGGATCGCCCTTCAGCGTGCCGTCCGGCGCCGCCAGGACGCCGCAGCCGACGCCGCAATAGGGGCAGGTGGTGCGGACGGCTTGCGTCATCGCCCGTGTCTCACTCGGCCGCGATGCCGGCATGCAGCGCCGGCGCGGGCGCCTGCCGCTTCGGCGCGGTGCGGGCATGCGTCGCGTAGAGCGTCAGGCCGACGAAGGTGATGCCGCCCACCAGATTGCCGAGGACGGTCGGCAACTCGTTCCACAACATGTAGTCGAGGAAGGTGAAGTGGCCGCCGAGCATGAGCCCCGAGGGGAAGAGGAACATGTTCACGATGGAATGCTCGAAGCCCATGTAGAAGAACACCATGATCGGCATCCACATGGCGATGACCTTGCCGGGGACGGAGGTGGACATCATCGCCGCCACCACGCCGGTCGAGACCATCCAGTTGCAGAGCACGCCGCGGATGAAGAGGGTGAGCATCCCCGCCGCGCCATGCGCGGCATAGCCGAGGGTCCGCCCCTCGCCGATGCTGCCGAGGCGCTTGCCCACCTCGTTCGGCGCCTCGGTGAAGCCGAAGGTGAAGATGATGGCCATCATCACCGCGACCATCAGCGCGCCGGCGAAGTTGCCGAAGAAGACCAGCGTCCAGTTGCGCAGCACGCCGCCGAGGGTGACGCCAGGCCGCCGGTCGAGCAGCGCCAGCGGCACCAGGGTGAAGACGCCGGTCAGTAGGTCGAAGCCCATCAGGTAGAGCAGGCAGAAGCCGACCGGGAAGAGGATGGCGCCGACCAGCGGCTGGCCGGTCTGCACCGTGACGGTGACGGCGAAGGCGGCGGCGAGCGCCAGGATGGCGCCGGCCATGAAGGCGCGGATCAGCGTGTCGCGGGTGGCCATGAAGACCTTCGCCTCGCCGGCGTCGATCATCTTGCGCGTGAAATCCTGCGGCGTGACATAGGACATGGGATCTCTCCTGGCGTCAGGCGGGAAGGGAGAGGAGGATGCGGCCATCCTCGACGCGGACCGGGATGCGCTTGACGCAGCCCATATCCGGCGCCGCGGCCTCGCCGCTCTGCAGGTCGATGACCCAGCTGTGCAGCGGACAGGTCACGGCATGGCCGTGCACGATGCCCTGGGAGAGCGGGCCGCCCTTGTGCGGGCAGCGGTCCAGGGTGGCGAAGACCGTGTCGTCCAGCGCCCGGAAGACGGCGATGTCGCCGATCCGGCTCGCCACCACGCGGGCGCCCTGGCGCGGGATGTCCACGACCTGCCCGATCTCGGTCCAGTGCCCCGTCACAACCATGCCGTCCATCGCCGCCTACTCCGCCGGAACCAGGGTCTTGAAGGGCTCGGCCACCGCGCCGCCGGCGGCGCGCTCGGCCCAGGGATCGTCCTGCATGAACTGCTGCGAGTGCAGGAATTTCGCATGCAGCGCCCGGCGGCCCTCGGCATCCTCGACGATCCGCCGCTTCACGTAACCGATGCCGACGCGCTCCACCCAGGGGGCGGTGCGCTCGAGGTAGCGCGCCTCCTCGCGGTAGAGCTGCAGGAAGGCGCCGCAATACTCCAGCACCTCCGCCTCGGTCTCGACCTTGCAGAGCTTGTCCGTCGCGCGGACATGGATGCCGCCATTGCCGCCAACCGAGAGCTCCCAGCCGCTATCGACCGCGACCACGCCGAAATCCTTGATCGTCGCCTCGGCGCAGTTCCGCGGGCAGCCGGAGACGGCGAGCTTGACCTTGTGCGGGTGCCAGGAGCCCCAGGTCATCTTCTCGAGCTGCACGCCCATCCCGGTGCTGTCCTGGGTGCCGAAGCGGCACCAGGTGGAGCCGACGCAGGTCTTCACCGTGCGCAGCCCCTTGGCATAGGCATGGCCGGAGACCATGCCGGCGGCGTTCAGGTCGCGCCAGACCGCCGGCAGGTCCTCGCGCTTCACCCCGAAGAGGTCGATGCGCTGGCCGCCGGTGACCTTCACCTCCCGCACGTTGTACTTCTCGGCGACATCGGCGATGGCGCGCAGCTCCTTGGCGCTGGTCAGCCCGCCCCACATGCGCGGCACCACGGAATAGGTGCCGTCCTTCTGGATGTTGGCGTGCATGCGCTCGTTGACGAAGCGGCTCTGCGCGTCGTCAACGTATTCGCCGGGCCATTCGCAGAGCAGGTAGAAGTTCAGCGCCGGGCGGCAGGAGCCGCAGCCCTCTGGGTTCTTCCAGTCCAGCCGGCGCATCACCTCCGGGATGGACTTGATCTCCTGCTCGCGGATCGCCTTGCGGACGACGTCATGGCCATGCGCGGTGCATTTGCACATCGGCTTCTCGCCGGCCGCCTTCTGGAACCCGTCGCCGAGCGAGAGGGCGAGCAGGCTCTCCACCTGCGGGGTGCAGGAGCCGCAGGAGGCGCTGGCCTTGGTATGGGCGCGGACGGCCTCGAGCGTCGTCAGCCCCTTCTCGGCGATGGCCCGGGTGATCGCGCCCTTGCAGACGCCGTTACAGCCGCAGATCTCGGCCGTCTCGGGCAGGGCGGCGACGGCGGCGTTCGGGTCGGGCGCCGCGGCGCCGAGCGCGGCCGTCGCGACGGTGCGGCCGAGGATGAGGGTGTCGCGCATGGCGGCGACATCCGTGCCCTCGCGCAGCATCTGGAAGTACCAGCCGCCATCGGCGACGTCGCCATACATGACGGCGCCGACGATCTTCGATTCGCGTAGCACCAGCTTGCGGTAGACGCCGCGCGCGGCATCGGCGAAGGTGATCTCCTCATCGGCCTCGTCGGCGGCGGCGAGGGCACCGGCCGAGAAGACGTCGATGCCGGTGATCTTGAGGCGGGTGGAGAGGGCCGGCGTCACATAGGCCGCCTCCTCCTCGCCGGCGAGCTGGGCGGCGCAGACCTTGGCCTGCTCCCAGATCGGCGCCACCAGGCCGAAGACCTGGCCGCGATGCTCGATGCACTCGCCGACCGCGAAGATGTCGGCATCCTCGCTGGTGCGCAGCCCGTCATCCACCACGATGCCGCGATTGACCTCGAGATCCATGGCGCGGGCGAGATCGACATTCGGCCGGATGCCGATGGCGACGACGACGAGATCGGCCTCGATCTCCCGCCCATCGGCCAGCTTCACGCCCGTCGCGCGATCCGCGCCGGTGATCTGCTCGGTCTGGCCGTTGGTGAAGAAGGCGATGCCGCGCTTGTCGAGGTCGCGCTGCAGCAGCATGCCGGCATGGGTGTCGAGCTGGCGCTCCATCAGCGTCGGCATCAGATGCACCAGGGCGACGCCCATGCCGCGGCGCTTCAGGCCCCAGGCGGCCTCGAGGCCGAGCAGCCCGCCGCCGATGACCACCGCGCGCCTGTGGTTGCGCGCCGCCTCCAGCATCAGCTCGACATCGTTGATGTCCCGGAACGCGCAGGTGCCGGGCAGGCCGAGGCCGGGGATCGGCGGCGCCAGCGGCTTGGAGCCGGTGGCGATCAGCAGCTTGTCGTAGCCGAGCCTCACGCCGGAGGCGGAGGTGACCGTCTTCAGCGCCCGGTCCACCGCCACCGCGGGGTCGCCGGCGATCAGGCGGATGCCGTTCTCGGCATACCAGTCGCGGCTGTTGATGACGATCTGCTCGAGCGTCTTCTCGCCGGCCAGCACCGAGGAGAGGGCGATGCGGTCGTAATTCGGATGCGGCTCGGCGCCGAAGACGGTGATGTCGTAGCGCTGCGGCGCGCGCTTCAGCAGCTCCTCGACCGTCCGCATGCCGGCCATGCCGTTGCCGATGACGACGAGGCGCTGACGCTGGGGGGAGATCATGTTCATGGCGAGCGTCTCCGGGCCGGGGTCAGATGCGGGCGGTGGTGGCGGCGGCGGCGCCCCAGGTGGTGCGCCAGCGGCGCTTCACGCCGGTGAGGCCGACCAGGGCGAGGGCGGCGAGGGCGGCGAAGACCAGGAAGCCGGCCTGGTAGCTGCCCGTGTACTGCTTCGAGAGACCGAGGGAGGAGGCGAGCCAGAAGCCGCCGATGCCGCCGGTCATGCCGACGAGGCCGGTCATGACGCCGATCTCGGCGCGGAAGCGCTGCGGCACGAGCTGGAAGACCGCGCCATTGCCCATACCGAGGGCCAGCATGGCGGGGACGAAGACGGCCAGCGCCAGCCAGGCGCTCGGCAGGCCGAGGCTGACGATGCCGAGCGCGATGGCGGCGACCGCGTACATGACCGAGAGCGAGCGGACGCCGCCGACGCGATCGGCCAGCGCGCCGCCGATCGGCCGCACCAGGGAGCCGGCGAAGACGCAGGCGGCGGTGAAGTAGCCGGCGATGACCGGGCTCAGCCCGTAGACGTCGTTGAAGTAGATGGTGAGCGAGGCGGCGAGGCCGACGAAGCCGCCGAAGGTGACGCTGTAGAAGACCATGAACCACCAGGCATCCGGGTTGCGAAGCACGGCGGCGTATTCGGCGAGCGACTTGGCGGCCGGGCGGTTCGGCGCATCCTTGGCCATCGCCAGATAGGCGACGAAGACGGCGACGAGCGGCAGGGCGGCGAGGCCGAGCACGGCGTTCCAGCCGAAGGCCAGGGCAAGGCCCGGCGCGAAGAGCGCGGCGAAGACGGTGCCCGAGTTGCCGGCGCCGGCGATGCCGAGCGCGGTGCCCTGATGCTCCGGCGGATACCAGCGGGAGGCGAGCGGCAGGGCCACGGCGAAGGCCGCCCCGGCGACGCCGAGGGCGAGGCCGACGAGCAGGATCTGGGCGAAGGAGGAGACGCCGAACCACCAGGCGGCGAGGAGGCCGAGGATGACGATCACCTGGCCGATGGCGCCGGTGCGCTTCGGGCCGATCCGGTCGACCAGCACGCCGTTGACCACCCGCAGCAGCGCCCCGGCCAGCACCGGCACCGCGACCATCAGCCCCTTCTGCGCCGGCGAGAGATGCAGGTCGGCGGCGATCTGCACGGCGAGCGGGCCGAGCAGCACCCAGACCATGAAGCTGACGTCGAAATAGAGGAATGCCGCGATCAGGGTCGGGAGGTGACCCGCCTGGAGGAAGCCCTTGTTCACGCTGGGTGGTCTCCGCGGACCCTGATGTCCGCGCGCGGGCCGCCTTTGGCCCGCAGGTCAGGTGCAGGAGGGCCCGTGGTCCTCCACTGCATGGCGCCGCACCGCCTTTGGCGGGCGCCAGGCGCGGCGAGCGGGGCGGGAGACCGCGCCACTGCCGGCAGGCGAGCCATAGCAAGATGCCGCTTCGGCGATCAATGGTGATTTATCAGGCCATCACAGGCCACAAGCTAATTATAGCCTATATTATGTGCGTCTATGCCGAAATTTTCGGCTTTCAGCCTTCGTTCAAGGCGAAGAGCAGCAATAGGGACCGCTGCAACGGGAACTGGTTGTCGTCCGAGACCAGCGCGACAAGGGTCCGTCCCCCGACCCGCGCGGCGCTGACGCCTTCGAAGTTATCGGCTGGCAGGGGCGCGGCGATGCGGAGGATCTCCTCGCCCTGCAGCACCGTCACCGGCACCGCCTCGCGCAGCGCCGCAGCGGAGAGCCGCACCAGCCGGCCGCCGAAGCCGCCGAGGATGGAGAAGCTGCGCTCCAGCACCAGAGCCCCGCCATCGGGCAGCGGCGCCGCATCCGCCGGGTAGAAGCCCTCGGCGGGGCGGTAGGCCAGCGCCATCCACCGCCCGGGCCCGCCCAGCCAGGCCTGGGTGGCGCCCTCCACATCCTCCAGCGGCAGCGCCTCGGCGATCGCCAGCCAGCGGCCATCCGCCAGCACGGCGAGGGATTCCAGCCCGCCATTGTTGCTCGCCCGCTGCAGACCGGGCGGCGGCTCGACATAGAGGCCCGGCCCGCTGAGCCGGCGATAGGCGCGGATGCGGTGCCAGCGCTCGAAGCCGACCAGCCAGCCGCCATCCGGCAGCCGGGCGAGGGATTCCGCATCGCCGGCATAGCCGCGGCGCAGCGGCCGGCCGGCCCCGTCGCGCAGCGGCCCGGTCCAGAGCTCGGAGAGGCCGACCGGCCGGCCATCCTGCAGGTCGAGCCGGGCGGTCATCCAGAAGGCGAGGTCGCTGATGGCGGTGATGCGCAGATCGGCATCGAGGTGCAGCGCGGAGAGGCCGCCGAAGCCGATCGCCTCGTCATCGAGCTGCAGCCCGCCCAGCAGCGTCAGCGGTCCGCCCGGCGGCAGCGGGTCGATGGCGATCGGCCTGGCCGGCGCGAGATCGGCCGGCGAGGCCGGGCCGCCGAGCACGCAGGCGGCGGGCGCCAGCGAGGCCAAGCCAGCCGCCAGCAGCGACCGGCGCCGCCAGCGCCGGTCGGGAGGAAAGGGCATGCAGGAAACTCAGGCGACGAGCGGCGCGCGCTCCATCGCGGCCCGCTGCCAAGCCTCGGCAGCGTCCTCGTCGAACAGTTCGGCCAGCTTCTTCATCATGGTCCCGCCCAGCTCCTCGGCGTCCACGATCGTAACGGCGCGCCGATAATACCGGGTTACGTCATGTCCGATGCCGATGGCAATCAGTTCCACGTCACCACGGCCCTCGATATCGGCGATCACCTTGCGCAGGTGGCGTTCCAGGTAGTTGCCCGGATTGACCGAGAGGGTGCTGTCATCCACCGGCGCGCCGTCCGAGATCACCATCAGGATGCGGCGATGCTCCGGCCGGCCGCGCAGGCGCTTATAGGCCCATTCCAGCGCCTCGCCGTCGATATTCTCCTTCAGCAGCCCCTCGCGCAGCATCAGGCCGAGATTCTTGCGCGCGCGCCGCCAGGGGGCGTCGGCCGCCTTGTAGACGACGTGCCGCAGGTCGTTCAGCCGACCCGGATTGCGCGGCTTGCCCTCCTGCACCCATTTCTCGCGCGACTGGCCGCCCTTCCAGGCGCGGGTGGTGAAGCCGAGGATCTCGGTCTTCACCGCGCAGCGCTCCAGCGTGCGGGCCAGGATGTCGCTGCACATGGCGGCGACGGTGATCGGCCGTCCGCGCATGGAGCCGGAATTGTCGATCAGCAGGGTGACGACGGTGTCGCGGAAATCCGCCTCCCGCTCCCGCTTGTAGCTCAGCGCCAGCAGCGGGTTGGCGACGATGCGGGCGAGCCGCGCCGCATCCAGCGTCCCCTCCTCGAGGTCGAACTCCCAGGCGCGTTGCTGCTGCGCCAGCAGCCGGCGCTGCAGCCGGTTGGCGAGCTTGGAGACGACGCCCTGCAGGTGGGAGAGCTGCTGGTCGAGCTGCTGCCGCAGCCGGCCGAGCTCCTCCGGGTCACAGAGGTCGTCGGCCTGCACCTCCTCGTCGAAGGCGGTGGTGAAGGGGTGGTAGCGGCTGGCATCGTCGGTCTGCGGCACCTCGCGGCGCTGCTGCGGGCCGCCGGGCTTGTCGTCGCCCTCGGCGGCGGCGCCCTCCTCCTCGGCCTCCTCCACCTCCTCGTCGGCGGCCTCGCCCTGCATGGTCTCGGGCTGGGCGCCGAGCATGCTCTCCTGATCCTGCGACTGCGCCTCGCCCTCGCCGGACTGGTCCTGCTGGGCGGATTGCTCGCCGCTCTCCTCGCCGTCCTCCTGGTCCTCGGACTCGGCCTCCACCTCCGCCTCGGCCAGGTCGAGCGCGGTGAGCAGCTTGCGAGCGGCGCGGGCGAAGGCGTCCTGGTCCTCGGTGGTCGTGGCCATCTCGGCCAGCGCCGCCTCGGCCTGGTCGCCGAGCGTGTCGCGCCAGAGATCGAGCACGCGATGCGCCGCCTCGGGCGCCGGCTCGCCGCTGATGCGCTCGCGCGCCAGCAGGGACAGCGCCGCGGGCAGCGGCAACTGGTCCTTGCGGGTCATGCGGTCATAGCCCTCGGTCTCGCACTGGTCGGCGAGCCGGGCGCGGAGATTGGCGGCGACGCCGGCCATGTGCCGGCTGCCCACCGCCTCGACCCGGACATCCTCGAGCGCGTCGAAGACCTCCTTGGCCTCGCGCCGCGCCGGCAGGCGGGCGGTATGCACCGTCTCGGAATGGTGCCGCAGGCGGAGCGCGGCGGCATCGGCGGCGCCGCGCAGCTTCGCCATCTCCGAGGGCGGCAGGGTGCGGGTCGGCAGCGGCAGGCGGACGCGCTTGCCGGCGACGCCGCCCGGGCCGGGCTGGAAGGCCACCTGCACCTCGGAATTCGCATGCGCGATGGCGCGCAGCGTGCCGGCGGTGGCGCGCTTGAACTCTTCCTGGCGGGTCAGGTCCTGCTTGCTCATCCAACTCGCTCCGGGACGGCCAGCGCCGTCCGCATCCACCATGTCATGCGGCGGGCCCGCGGGCATCGGCGGCCAGGGCCCGCTGCCGCGCCGGCCGCGCCTCGAGCGCCGCCATGTAGCGCCGTAGCGATGCCGGCGCCTCGGCCAGCTTGCCCCAGCCATCGAGCCAGAGCAGCATCGAGCCGATCAGCACATCCGCGGCGGTGAAGCCCTCGCCGAGCAGCCAGGGCCCGCGTCCGAGCGGCGCATCGAGCCGCGCCAGGGTCTCGGGGAAGGGCGGCCAGCCGAGCGCCCGGGGCGGGGGCGGAGCGGCCCGCGGGAAGACCAGGTCGGCCGCCGCCGGCTCCAGCACGCCCGGGCACCAGGCCATCCAGTCGGCATAGGCGGCACGGCCGGGCGAGCCCGGCGGCGGCGCCAGGGCGGCCTCCGGCAGCGCATCGGCCAGATAGGCGCAGATCGCCGCGCTCTCGGTCACCACCACGCCCTGCCAGTCGCCCGCCAAGCCGCGATCCTCGAGCGCCGGCACCTTGCCGGCCGGGTTCAGCGCCAGGTAGCCGGGCTGCTTCTGCGTCGCCTGCTCCAGGTCGTGCAGGGCGATGTCGTAGGCAGCGCCCGCCTCCTCCAGCATCCACAGCGCCCGGCCCGATCGCGAGCGGGGCGCGTGGTGCAGGCGAAAGCGCGCTGCCGCCATCAGCCCGCCTTCTTCAGCAGCGTGCCGGTCGGCAGGTCCTCGTTGAAGCAGCGCTGGTAGTACTCGGCCACCGTGCTGCGCTCCGCCTCGTCGCACTTGTTGAGGAAGGTGAGCCGGAAAGCGAAGCCGACATCGCCGAAGATGCGCGCATTCTCGGCCCAGGTGATGACGGTGCGCGGCGACATGACGGTGCTGATGTCGCCGGCGATGAAGCCGGCGCGCGTCAGGTCGGCGAGCGCCACCATCGCCTCGACCCGCTTCTTCATCTTCGCGTCCGACGGGTCGGCGCCCATCTTCGCCAGCACGATCGAGGTCTCCTGCGCATGCGGCAGGTAGTTCAGCGTGGCGACGATGGACCAGCGGTCCATCTGGCCCTGGTTGATCTGCTGCGTGCCGTGATAGAGGCCCGTCGTGTCGCCGAGCCCGACCGTGTTCGCCGTGGCGAAGAGGCGGAACATCGGATGCGGCCGGATCACCTTGTTCTGGTCGAGCAGGGTCAGCTTGCCCTCGACCTCCAGCACGCGCTGGATGACGAACATCACGTCCGGGCGGCCGGCATCGTACTCGTCGAAGACCAGGGCGCAGGGGTGCTGCAGCGCCCAGGGCAGGATGCCCTCGCGGAACTCCGTCACCTGCTTGCCGTCCTTGAGGACGATCGCATCCTTGCCGATCAGGTCGATGCGGCTGATGTGGCTGTCGAGGTTGACGCGGATGCAGGGCCAGTTCAGCCGCGCCGCCACCTGCTCGATATGCGTCGACTTGCCGGTGCCGTGATAGCCCTGGATCATGACGCGCCGGTTGTGCGCGAAGCCGGCCAGGATCGCCAGCGTCGTCTCCCGGTCGAAGCGGTAGGTGGTGTCGATCTCCGGCACGTGCTCGGTGCGCATGGAGAAGGCCGGAACCTCGAGGTCGATATCGAGACCGAAGGCCTCCCGCGCCTGCACGGTGGTGTCCGGGGTGTCGATCGCCGAAGTGGGTCGGATTTCGGCGAGTGTGGCGACCTTGTTCATCGGCATCCGCTCAGTGTTCTTGGAGGGCAGACTAGGCCAGGGCTGCGTGGCAGGCTACCCGGGCCGGGGCGAATTCCCAATCGTCGGCCCGGCGGCCGGATGGCGGGGCCGAAGCCGGCCCCTGGGGGGACATTCCGCTCCCGATCCCGGCCTGCTTGGTCAGGGCGCCGCCCTGGCGGGCTCGGCCGGCGCGCCGGGGCGGCCACTGCCGATACGCTGCCGAAGCAGGCTGTAGGCACGGTTGACGTCCTTCAGGCGATCCTCCGCGCCGCGATCGCCGCCATTGACGTCCGGGTGCAGCTGCTTCGCCAGTTCCTTGTAACGGGCGCGGAGCGCCGGCGGATCGACCGGCCAGTCCAGGCCGAGAACGTCGAGCGCGGCCCGCAGTTCAGGCGGCGCCTCGCGCTTCTCGGCGGCCGGCCGACGCTGCGCGTGCAGCGGCGTCTCCCGCAGGATCCCGAGCGGATCGCGCAGGGCGTCCGGCGAGAAGCGGGCGGCGCCGCCGAGCCGGCCGAGCGGCCAGGTCGGGCGCTGCCAGCCGCTGTCGCTGCGGAGATTGGCCTCGATCTCGGCCGGGCCCATGCCCTTGTAGTAGTCCCAGCCGGCATTGTACTCGCGCACATGCGGCAGGCAGAACCAGAGATACTCGTTCAGCCGGGATCGCGAGCGCGGCGCGCGAAATTCCCCCACCTCCCCGCAACCGGGAGCGTCGCAGGGCCGCTGCGGCCGGTCCGGGTCGGGCTCGGGTTTCTGGCCACGGCGGGGGGGCATCGGTGCTTTATGGGCGTGCGCCGCCGGGGGCGCAAGGCGAAGCCGCCAGCGCGCGGAACGGCGCCGGCATGCCCGTCCGACCGCTTGCGGATCGCGCCGAAACCCTTGAAATATCGGGCATGCAGACACGGTCCGAACGCATCCGCCTGGCCCTCGAAGCCGCCTTCGCGCCGGCGCGGGTGGAGGTCCGGGACGATAGCGGCCAGCATGCCGGCCATGCCGGGGCGCGGCCGGAAGGCGAGACGCATTTCTCCGTCCTCGCGGTCAGCCCGGCCTTCGCCGGCCTGTCCCGCCTTGCCCGCTCCCGGGCAGCGCATGCGGCGCTGGAAGCCGAGTTCGGCGGCGGGCTGCACGCCCTCTCCCTGCGGCTGCTGACCCCGGAGGAGGCCGGCCAGGGCTGAGCCACGCCGCCGGCGTCCCCCAGGGCAATTCGCCCTAGAGTGTTGTTTTCAGGGCCGATTCATCCCTATGGCTGGCCCCGGTCCAGCCGCAATCGGCTCTAGCCCCGCGGGCGCCCCGCCGCTAATGGGTCGCAGTTTCAAGCAGGACGCAGCGCCATGAACCCAGCCGAACTCGCCGCCGTGCAGGCCCATCTGCGCCGGCTACTCGGCAACGAGCGGATCACGCTCTCGACCCCGAAGCGCAAGAACGCCTCGGTCGAGCTCTTCGTCGGGAGCGAGTTCGTCGGCACCGTGCATCGCGACACCGAGGACGGCGAGGTGTCCTACGCCGTACAGATCGTCGTGCTCTCCGAGGATCTGTCGCAGATCAACTGAACCCGGGCGGCCTCCCGGGCGTCATGCCGGCATGAGCGACCGCGCCCCCGGGGACCGCCCCGAACAGCTCCGCCTCGACGCCGTGCGCTGCCCGCATTGCGATCAGGTCACCATGGCCAACATGCTCGGCGACGGGAGCGTGGTCTGCTCCTGCACCGCCGAGCGGGCCCTGCCGCTCGACATGCTGCACGGCACGCCCTGGGACGGCGAGGAGGGCACTATGCCCGCCCCGGTCGACGAGGCGCCGGCGACGGGCGGGCGCGGCGCCCTGCCCGAGGACAAGGGCCAGTTCGGCCGCGATATCGAGACCGAGGATTACGAGCCGCTGCGCCCGCCGCCGGGCCGGACGCCCGGCGGGTAACATCGAGGGTCTCCAGGGCAGGGCGCGAAGCTCGGGCCGCCCACCGGTATGCCATTAGCGGTGCAACGGCCCCGCCTCAACGGTACCAGGGCTGCCGTCGCGCCCAGGCCTCGCGCTCGCGCTGCTCCTGCCAGCTGTCGCGCTGCCACTGCTGATGCCGGCGGCGCGCCTGTTGCTCGCGCCGTCGCCATTCCGCGGCGCGCCAGCGCTCATACTCCTGGCGGCGGCGCTGGTTCTCCCACCACCAGGACTGCGGCGCGGGCGGCCGGGGCGGCGGCGGCCGGAAGGGCGGCGGGCCCGGCGGCGGCCCAGGCCGGGGTGGCCCGGGCGGATGCGGGCCGGGCGGGAAGGGTCCCGGTGGCGAGCCCATTGATGGGCCTGGCTGCGCCGAGGCGCTCGCCGCGCCGAGCAGGGCGCCGCCCAGCCCCGACAGGCCGAGCAGCAGGCCGCGGCGCGTCGCCACCCGCATGCTGTTACCGCCGCGGCGCCGTCAGCGCACCGCCGGCCGCCCCAATGCCGCCGCCGATCAGGGCGCCGGTGCCGACATTGCCCCCGGTCAGGGCGCCGACACCGGCCCCAGCGCCGGCCCCCAGCAGCCCGCCCGAGACCGCGCGGCCGCCGGGGCTCTGGCCGCAGGCCGCGAGGGCCAGGACCAGGAAAGACGCAAGCGCCATCCGCATCATGCCTTCCTCCATCTTTATCCGAAGGCGTAACGCATCGGCCGCGCCGCGGTCTCGCAGCACCGGCGGCAATTCCGGATCACATCGGCTAGCGGTGGCGGGCCGCCTCAGCCGGCGAGGTCCTGCGCCGCCTGCAGCACCTGGGCGGCATGCGCCTCCGGCTTCACCTTGCGCCAGATGCGCGCGACCTTCCCCTCGGCATCGACCAGGAAGCTGCTGCGCTCCATGCCCATGTACTTCCGGCCATACATGGATTTCTCCACCCAGGTGCCATAGGCCTCGGCCACCTTGTGGTCGGGATCGGAGGCGAGCGGGAATTCCAGGCCGAATTTCTGCGCGAATTTCTCGATCGGCGGCAGCTTGTCCGGGCTGACGCCGATCACCGTCAGGCCGATCCGCCCGAGCTGCGGCAGCGCCTCCTGGATGCCGCAGGCCTGCCTGGTGCAGCCCGGCGTATCCGCCTTCGGGTAGAAGTAGAGCAGGAAGGGCCGGCCCTTCAGCCCGGCCAGGCTCACCGTCCGGCCGCCGCTCGCCGGCATGGTGAAGTCCGGCGCCGCCGCGCCTTCCTGCGGGCCCTGCCCGCCCGTGACCGCCTCGCTCATGCCGCTGCCCCCGTCCCGAGATCGCCGATCCGCCGCTCGAAGATGGCGCGGACCTCGGCCGCCACCGCGCGCATCTGCGCACGCCATGCCTCGAGGTCAACCGCCGGCGCCGGCAGCAGCGGCGCCGTCGCCCGCAGCAGCGCCGCCGCGGCCGGCGCCGGCAGGGCCGGGTCGCGGGACCGGCCATGGGTAAGCCGGATCAGCCCGATCGCGGTGCGCCAGAGCTGGTCGGCGGCGATGAGGGTCGCCGCTTCCCCTGGCGGCAGCACCCCGGCCTCGCGCAGCCGGGCAAGGGCGATGCGGGTCGTGGTCGCCAGCACCCTCGGGGCCGCCGCGGCGTGGCGGAGCTGCAGCGCCTGGGCGATGAACTCCACCTCCACCAGCCCGCCGGGCATCGCCTTCAGGTCCCAGGGGCCCTCCGGCGGCAGGTCGCGCAGCATGCGCTGGCGCATCGCCACCGCATCCTGCAAGGCGGTCTCGGCCACGCCCGGCCGGGTCAGGGCGGCGCGCAGGATCTCGCCGATGCGCCGCCGCATGGCCGGCGGCCCGGCGATCGGCCGCGCCCGGGTCAGCGCCATGCGCTCCCAGGTCCAGGCCTCGGTCATGTGATAGCGCTCGAAGGCCGAGAGCCGGACCGCCGCCGGCCCCTTGTTGCCCGAGGGGCGGAGCCGCATGTCCACCTCCCAGAGCCGCCCCTCCGCCCCCGGCGCGGTGATGGCCGAGACCACCTGTGGCGCCAGGCGGACGAAGTATTCCGAAGGCGCGAGCGAGCGCCGGCCGCCCTCGCTGCCCGCCGCCTCCGGGTCGTGCTCGTAGAGCAGCACCAGGTCGAGATCGGAGCCCGGCAGCATCTCCCGGCTGCCGAGCTTGCCCATGGCCAGCACTGCCATCGCGCCGCCCGGCACCCGGCCGTAGCGCTCGGCGAAATCCGCCATGATGCGCGGCAGCAGCGCGGCGATGGCGGCGTCCGCCAGGTCGGCGCGCAGCTCGCCCGCCGTGTCGGCGTCGATCTGCCCCTCGAGCGCCGCGGCGTCGATCTCGAATTTCCGCGCCGTCGCCAGGCGCCGCGCCGCCTCCATCGCCTCCTCGATATGGCGGGCATCCTTGACCAGGGCCGGCAGGCCGGCGGAGGGATCGGCGTCGCTCGGCGAGATGCCGCCGGCGAGCAGCCCGTCCAGCGCCGCCGGGTTGCGCGCCAGGTGTTCGGCCAATTGCGGCGCGGCGCCGAGGATGCCGGCGATGCGCTCCAGTAGGGCCGGGTTGCGGTGCAGCAGGCTGAGCACCTGCACCCCGGCCGGCAGGCGGCTCATCACCGCATCGAAGCGCACCAGCGCCTGGTCGGGGTTGGACTGCTTGCCGAAGGCGGCGAGCAGCGAGGGCATCAGCGCGGTCAGCAGCTCCCGCGCCCGCTCGCTGCGGGTGGCGCGCGGCCGGCCATGGTGCCAGCCGCGCACCAGGGCGGCGACCGAGGACGGGTCCTGGAAGCCGAGCCGCTTCAGGGTCTGCAGCGTGCCGGGATCGTCCTCGACGCCGGTGAAGACCAGGTTGCCGGTGCCGGCGCCGTCGGGCGCCTCGACCGAGAGCGGCGGCGCGGTCTCGAAGAAGCTCTCGTAATGCCGCTCGACCCGGCCGAGATGCGCCATGAAGGCGGCGGCGAAGGCATCGGCCGATTCGTAGCCCATGAAGGAGGCGATGCGCGCCAGCCCGGCCGGGTCCTCCGGCAGCCTGTGCGTCTGCCGGTCCGCCACCATCTGCAGCCGATGCTCGAGCGTGCGGAGGAAGACATAGGCATCGGCGAGGTCGGCCGCGGCGCGCCGGTCCAGCCGCCCGGCCGCCGCCAGGGCCGAGAGGGCGCCGAGCGTGGTCGGGTCGCGCAGCGCCGGGTCACGTCCGCCCCAGATGAGTTGCAGCACCTGGGCGGTGAACTCGATCTCGCGTATGCCGCCGCGGCCGAGCTTCACGTCGTGGCCGGCCAGCGCGATGGTGGCCCCTGCCCCGCGCGCCCGCTTGTGGACATGGATCTGCCGCTTGATGGAATGGATGTCCGCGACCGCGGCGAAATCGAGGTGACGGCGCCAGACGAAGGGACGGATCTCGCGCAGGAAATGCTCGCCGAGGGCGCGGTCGCCGGCTACCGGGCGGGCCTTGATCATCGCCGCCCGTTCCCAGTTCTGCCCCATGCTCTCGTAATAGACGATGGCGGCATTGACCGAGACGGCGAGCGGCGTCGCCGCCGGGTCCGGCCGCAATCGCAGATCGGTGCGGAAGACGTAGCCCTCGGCGGTGCGTTCATCGAGCAACCGCACGAGGTCGCGCGCGAGGCGGACATAGCAGGCGCCGGCCCGGTCGCTGTGATAGGCAGCCTCCTTCGGGTCGTACAGCACCATGAGGTCGATATCCGAGGAGTAGTTCAGCTCCCGCCCGCCGAGCTTGCCCATGCCGAGCACGATGAGGCCGCTGCCCTTGCAGATCTGCCGCGGATCGAGCCGCGCGGCCTGGGCGGGGCGGGCGATGCGCAGCTCGCCGCGCCCGGCGGCGGCGAGCAGCAGATGCGCGCAGGCGAAGTCGATCGCCGCCTCGGCGAGATCCGAGAGCGCCCCGGTGACCCGGTCGAGCGGCCAGAGGCCGGCGAGGTCGGCCGCGGCGACGATCAGCGCCGCCTGCCGCTTCGCCCGCCGCAGCATCGCCCCGACCGCATCGCGCGGCGCCGCCGGATCGGCATGGCGCAACGGCTCGAAGGCGAGGTCGAGCGCCTCGTCCGGGCCGCGCGCAGCGAGGCGCAGCAGCGCCTCCGGATCGCGCTGGGCGAGCTCGGCGAGGAAGGGGCTGTGGCCACCGAGCGCGGCGAGCAGCGCCGCGCCGCCGGGCGAGGCGGCGAGGGCGCGCATCGCGGCGTCGCCGCCGGCATAGTGCTGCACCAGCCGGTCCGCCGCCTCCCGGTCGAAGGGGCGGGGCAGGCGCTCCGGGGCGAGGGCGATCTGGGACATGGTCCCGGAGGGAAGGGGTGAGCGGCGGCCGAGGTCAAGCCTCGCCCGATCCAGGCCCGCGCCGCCGGGCGCTTCCCCATTGGGGCTGGCGCTGGACCCGCCGCTGCGCCGCCGGGGCGATCGGCCTGCTCTTCGTGCTGCTCGCCGGGCTCGGCCTGCTGGCCTGGCGGCTGGGCGAGCGGCCGCTGGAGCTGCCGCAGCTCGCCCGCCGCATCGAGGCGGCGGTGAACGACCGGCCCGACGGGCTGCGCCTGTCGATCGGCCACGCCGCCATCGCCTGGGAGGGCTTCCGCGGCGGCACCGCCGCGCCGCTCGACATCCGCCTGGGCGCGGTCCGGCTGCAGGGCGGCGAGGCCGAGATGGTGCTGCCGGAGGCGAGCATCGCGCTCTCCTTCCGCGCCCTGCTGCACGGTGTCCTGGCGCCGGCAACGATCGAGCTGCGGCGGCCGCGGCTGCAGGCCGTGCTGACCGACCAGGGCATCGCGCTCGGCCTCGGGCCGGGCGGCGCGGCGCCCCCCGCGGAGGCGCCGCCGCCCGGAACGCAGCTCTCCGCCCTGCTCGGGCGGCTGATGCAGCCGGCCTCCGACCGCGACCCGCTGGCGGCGCTCCGCCGCATCCGGGTGAATGGCGGCGAAATGGTGCTCACCGATCCGGCCGCGGGGCTGACCTGGCGGCTGCTCGAGCCCCGGCTCGATCTGCGCCGCGCCGCGGCCGGCGGGCTGGCCGGCGAGGGTGCGGCGGTGCTGCAGGCCGGCGCGGTCAGCCTGCCGGTGCGGCTGAGCGGCATGGCCCGCGGCACGCCGATGCGCCTCTCGGCCCGGCTCGCCCTGCCGGCGTTGCAACCCGCCGCCCTGGCGGCCTTCTGGCCGCCGCTGGCGCCGCTCGCCGCGCTCGACGCCCCGGTGACGCTCGCCGCCGAGGCCGAGTTCGACGCCGATGCCCGGCCCGACCGGATGCGGGCGCGGCTTGAGGGCGGGCCGGGGGCGCTGGTGCTCGCCCCGGGTCAGCGCCTGCCGCTCGCCGGCCTCACCGCCGAGGTCGAGGGCAACAGCCGCAGCCTCGCGGTGCGCGAGGCGGTGCTGCGCCTGCCCGGCCGGCTCGGCCAGCCCGGCCCGGCGCTGCGCGCCGAGGGCACGGTGCGGCAGCGCGAGGAGGGCTGGCTGGCGGCGATCGACCTCGCCGGCGGGCCGTTGCAGGCGGCCGAGCTGCCCTATCTCTGGCCGGCCGCCCTGGCCCCGGCGCTGCGGGCCGAGGCGCTCGCCGCCCTGCCCGCCGGCCAGTTGCAGGCGGCGAAGGCCAGCCTCTCCCTCGCCCTGCCCGCCGCGCTCGACGGGCTGCGGCTGGAGGCGGCGCGCGTCGAGGCCAGCCTGGCCCAGGCGGTGTTCCAGCTCGGCGGCGGCCGCCTCGCCACCGAGAGCCTGTCGCTCGCCGGCCATTACGCGCCGGGCGAGGCGGCGCTCGACCGGTTGCAGCTCCGCCTACCGGCGACCGGCGCCGCCGGCGGCCCCTCGCCCAGCCTCGCCGCCGATGGCCGGGCGGTGCTGCGCGACGGCGCCTGGCGGATCGCCGGCGAGGCCTCGCTCGACGCGCTGCGCGTCGCCGATCTCGCCAGCTACTGGCCGGCGGGGATCGTCCCGGGGGCGCGCGACTGGATCGTGCAGAACATCACCGCCGGCCGGGTCCGCGATGGCCACTGGCAGGCGCAGGCGGAGGTGCCGGAGAGCCTGGACGGCATCCGCCTCACCGGGCTCACGGGGCAGGTGCAGGTCACCGGCGCGACGGTGCACTGGCTGCGCCCGATCCCGCCGGCGGTCGGCGTCTCCGGCACCGTGGACTTCGCCCCGACCGAGATCATCCTGCGCGGCCAGGGCGTCCGGCAGGCGCGGGCGGATGGCCGGCCGGGCGGGATCGAGGTGCGGGACGCACTGGTGCGCTTCAGCGGCCTCGATACCGAGCCGGGGGCGGCCGACATGGCGCTGCAGGTCGCCGGGCCGCTGCCCGAGATCTTCACCGTGCTGCGCCAGCCCCGGCTCAAGCTCTTCGAGAAGCGCAAGCTGGAGGCGCAGGCGGTGGCCGGGCAGGCCGAGGCGCAGCTCAGCATCGGCTTCCCGCTGCTGCACGACCTGCCGATGGAGATGCTGCGCATCCGCGCCACCGGCCGGGTGACGGAGGCGAAGCTGCTGAACGCGCTGGCCGAGCGCGACCTGGACCGGGCCAATTTCGACCTCGCGGTCGATACCGAGGGGATGAAGCTGAACGGTCAGGCGCTGCTGGTCGGCGCCCCGGTCCGGCTCGGCCTGGAGATGGATTTCCGCAGCGGGCCGGCCAGCCAGGTGACCGATCGCGGCACCCTCGCCGGCCGCTTCGACGCGCCGCAGGTCAAGGCGCTCGGCGTCGAGACCGGGCAGGTGCTGGGCGGCACCGTGGCGCTCGACGCGAAATACGAGAAGCGGCGCAACGGCCAGGGCAGCGTCGCGCTGCGCGGCGACCTGCGCGACGCCCGGCTCGGCCTCGAGGCGCTGCACTGGAGCAAGCCGCCCGGCGCGGCCGGGCTGTTCGAGGGCACGCTGCGGCTGCAGGGCGAGACCCTGGCCTCGATGGAGGCGATGCGGCTGGCGACGCTCGACCTGGCGCTGCGCGGCCGCGCCGAATTCGGGCCGAAGGCGCGACTGGAGCGGGTGGAGGTCGGCGAGGGCAGCCTCGGCCTCACCCGCTTCGCCGGCACCGTGACCCGGCCGGCGCGCGAGGGCGGCCCCTGGGCGGCCAGCCTGCGCGGGCCGCTGGTGGATCTGCGGCCGGTGCTCGGCCCCGCCGATGCCGCCGGGCCGGCCCCGGCCGCGGCGGCGGACGAGAGCGGCCTGCCCTTGCAGCTCGATCTCCGCTTCGACCAGGGGACCATGGGCGAGGGGCGGCTGCTGCACGACCTGCAGGCGCGGCTGCGCAGCGATGCCAACGGCCTGCTGCGCGAGGCGCGCGCCACCGGCCGCACCGGCGCCGCTGCTGGCCAGGGCGGCTTCGACTTCACCCTCGCGCCGCAGGGCCAGCACCGGCTGCTGCGGCTGACGGCGCGCGACGGCGGGGCGCTGCTGCACGCCCTCGACGTGACGGATTCGATCCGCGGCGGCCGGCTCTCGGTGAGCGCGAGCTATGGCGAGCTGCGCCCCGGCGCCGCGCTGGAGGGCACCGCCGAGCTGGAGGAGTTCGTGCTGCGCGACGCGCCGGCCCTGTCCAAGGCCTTGCAGGCGATGACGCTCTACGGGCTGGTCGAGGCGGTGCGCGGCGGCAGCGGGCTGGTCTTCAGCCGGCTGGTCGCCCCCTTCGCCCTGACGCCGGAGACGCTGACGCTGACCGATGCGCGGGCCTTCTCGGCCTCGCTCGGCATCACCGCCAAGGGGCGGATCCAACGGCTGCGCAAAACCGCGGCGATCGAGGGCACCATCGTCCCGGCCTATGTCTTCAACACCCTGCTCGGGCGGCTGCCGATCCTCGGCCGGCTGTTCAGCCCCGAGGCGGGGGGCGGGGTCTTCGCCGCCACCTACCGGGTGCAGGGGTCGCTCGCCGACCCCACCGTCTCGGTCAACCCGCTGGCGGCGCTGACGCCGGGCTTCCTGCGCGGGCTGTTCGGGCTGGGCAGCGCGGAGCGGTAGGCGCCCCGGCAGGCCCCCTTGGGCGTTTCCACGGTCCTGGCAGATCGCGGCGCCGTCACGCACGCTTTTCATGCCGATAACGGCACAATAAGCCTCTGCCGTTACTGCGTCACGGAACGTTACGCTCCACGCTTTCAGGAAGAGTATTTTGGAAAACCAATCACCTTATAGGTTCCGGTCTGCAACATTGATCGATATGATCCGGCAAGGGGATGGAGCCAGCCGGAATGTTGCGCGTGCCCAAGGTCAGCGTGGTCCTGCCTACTTACAATCACGAGCTTTATGTCGCGGAAGCCATTGAAAGCGTCCTGACGCAGTCCTTCGACGATCTCGAACTCATCGTCACGGATGATGGATCGAAGGACGACACAGCCAGAATCATCAACTCCTTCTCCGACTCAAGACTCAGCACCAGGATCACACGGCCGAATTCGGGCTATTCCAATACGCTGAACAAGAGCATCAGACGCTGCAAGGGCGAATACATCGCCCTGCATTGCTCGGACGACGTCTTCCATCCCGGCAAGCTGGAACGCCAGGTCGCCTTTCTCGACGAGAACCCCGGCATCGCCGCCGTCTTCGGCAAGGCGGACTTCATCGACGAGCATGGCCGGGCCTGCGCGCCCGGCAGCCATCCCTATGAGCACGCCTTCATCGACGACCTGCCGAACCGGTTCGCCTGGCTGCGACATTTCTTCATGCAAGGGAATGCGCTTTGCCATCCGACCGCAATGATCAGGCGGGTGGTGCTGGCCGAGATCGGCGCCTATGACCCGCTTCTCGTCCAGCTGCAGGATTTCGACCTCTGGATCCGGCTGGTCACCCAGCACGAGATCAGGGTGCTGGACGAGCCGCTGGTCGCCTACCGGGTCCTTGGCGAGGGGAAGAACACGAGCTGGCCCAGCAGCCGGGTGATGCGCCGCTCGGCCTGGGAGACGCGGCGCGTGCTGCGGCGCTTCCTCGCCCTGTCGCCCGACACGCTGGAACGCGCCCTCGGCTCCGAGCTGGCGCGGCTGGAGGTGCCGGCCGATCCGGTCCGCGTCGCCCTCGGCCTGCTGCTGGCCACCTTCGCCAAGGACCAGCCGCGCCAGGCGCTCGCCCTCGAGCTGCTGGAGGCGGCCATCGATTGCGGCGAGCCGGGGATCGACTGCCGCACCTTCACGCAGTTGTCCGGTCAGCTCGATCCCTTCAATCTCGATGCCCAGGCGGCCATGGTCCAGGCCGTGGACCGGGCGAAGCAGGCAGCCGAGCGGAGCGCCGCCATGGAGAACCAGACGCAGCGGCTCGAGCAGAAGCTCGGCGCGGCCGCGGCGAGGACCGCCGGCCTGGAACAGGAGGCCGCCGCGGCGCGGACGCGGGTGGCGGAGCTCGAGACCGGCATCGCCGCGACCCAGACGCGGACGGACGAGCTCGGCCGGATGCTGGCCTCGGCCCAGGCGGAGATCGCCCGTTTCGCCGGCGATGCGACGGCGGCGCAGGCCGGCATGGCCAGGCTCGCGGCGGAGGCCGCCATCGCCGAGGCGAGGATCGCCGAGCTGGAGCACCGCGCCGCCCTGGCGGAGGCGAAGGCGGAGGCGATCGCCAGCAGCACCCTCTGGCGCTCGACCGCGCGGCTGCGAGATGTCGTCTCGCGCCAACCGGCGATGCGCGCGGCCATGCGGCGCCTGCTGCGGGGCGGGGCCGCGCCCAGCCCGATGCCGCTCGTCCCGCCCCCGCCCCCGACACCGCCCTTGGCCCCTCCCTTGGCCCGTCCCCTGGCCCCTCCCTTGGCACCGCCAGCCCCAGCGCAGGCGGCGCCGGCGATGCCGACCGAACCGGTCGCCGAGGCCGCGGCGCCGGCGATCGCCCCGGTTGTCGCCGAGGCGCCGCCGGCGCCCGATCCGCGGCCGCCGGAATGGGAATACGTGCCCGAGGGCTGGCAGCCGGACGACCCGCGCACCGCCGGGTGGGACCATCCGAGCATCGCCGAGACGCAGCTCGCCAAATGGCCGACCTTCCTGGCCGCGCTGCGCAGCACCACGCCGCTCGGCATCTATCACGAGGCGGCGCAGATCGGCTCGGAGGACCCGGCCGCCCACAACTTCATCCTCGTCTTCTCCTACGTGCTGGCCCGGGCGGCGGCGGGACGGAAGCGGATCTCCGTCCTCGATTGGGGCGGCGGCATCGGCCATTACGCCGCGATCGCCGAGGCCGTCCTGCCGGAGGTCGAGATCGACTACACCGTCTGCGACCGGCCCTCCCTCTGCGCCGCCGGCCGGCAGGTGCTGCCGCGGGTCCGCTTCGCCAGCGATCCCGCGGAGTGCTTCGCGCGGCGCTACGACCTGGTCTTCGCCAGCGGCTCCCTGCAATACGCCCCCGACTGGCAGGCGCAGCTGCGCCAGTTCGCGGATGCGGCGGAGGGCTGGGTCTTCCTGAGCCGGACGCCCTTCGTGCGCTCGGCGGCCTCCTTCGCCGTGGTGCAGCGGCCCTGGTCGGCGGATGGCTACCGCACGGAATACCTGACCCGCGTCTTCGCCCATCCGGAGCTGCTCGCGGCGGCGCAGGCCGCGGGCCTGACCCTGGAGCGCGAGTTCATGATGATCGGCGAGCGGGTGGCCGCGGTTGGCGCGCCCGAGCCCTTCGAGTATCGCGGCTTCCTGCTGCGGCCATCCGGCGCCGCGACGCCGCCCGCCGGCTGACGCCCGGGGCCTGAACGGGCGCCGCCACCGGTGCGGCGGCCCCGGCGATGGGACAGGGTCCCTGCCCCTTGCCAAGGCGTGCCAGGGCGATTCCCATGGGCGATGCCGCCGCGGCGGCACCGAACCGGCAGGGAGCCCCATGGCGCAACCCCGACTGCGCGAGCCGCCGCTCTGGCTGCTCTTCCTCATCACGCTCAGCGGCACCATGGCGATGCACATGTTCGTCCCGGCCCTGCCGGAGGCGGCCGCCGATCTCGGCGCCAGCGTCTCGGCGATGCAGGCGACGATCAGCCTCTACATCCTCGGCCTGGCGGTCGGGCAGCTCGTCTATGGCCCGCTTTCCGATCGGCTGGGGCGGCGGCCGACGCTGATGTGGGGCCTCGGCCTCTTCACCCTGGCCGGCCTCGCCGCGGCGCTCGCGCCGGGGGTGCGGCTGCTGATCGCCGCCCGCCTCGTGCAGGCCCTCGGCGGCTGCGCCGGCCTGGTGCTCGGCCGCGCCATGGCGCGCGACACGGCGACGGCGGACGACGTGGTGCGGCGCATGGCGCTGCTCACCCTGATGATGATGACCGGGCCGGCCCTGGCGCCGCTGGTGGGCGGGCTGCTGGCCTCGCATCTCGGCTGGCGCTCGATCTTCGTCCTGCTGACCGGCTTCGGCCTCGCCAACCTGCTGCTCTCCTGGCGGCTGCTGCCGGAGACGGGCCAGGGGGCGGGGCAGCGCGGCGGCGGGATGAGCGCGCGGGCGCTGTGGCGCGCCTGGCGAGGGCTGCTCGCCTCGCCCGCCTTCCTCGGCTACGCCATCGGCGGCGGCTGCGCCACGACCTCGATGTACGCCTTCGTCGCCGCCGCGCCCTTCGTCTTCGTCGCCGACCTCCACCGGCCGGTGGAGGAGGTGGGATTCTATCTGGGCCTGCTCATCCTCGGCATGGCCTGCGGCAACCTGCTGATTGGCCGGCTGCTCGGCCGGGTGCGGGCGGAGAGGCTGATGGTCGGCGCCAATCTGCTCAGCCTGCTGAGCGCCGTGGCGCTGCTCGCCGCGGTGCTGCTCGGCCGCCTCAGCGTGCCGGTGGTGATGGGGCTGATGCTGGTCTTCACCTTCGGCGTCGGCATGGCCAGCCCGACGGCGCTGACCAAGGCGGTGGGACTCGACCCGAAGGTGATCGGCTCGGCCTCGGGCCTCTACGGCTTCAGCCAGATGGCGGTGGGCGCGCTGTGCAGCGCCCTGGCCGGGATCGGGCCGGACCCGGCGCTGGCCTCGGCGCTGGTGATGGTGCTGGCCGGGGCCTGCGCCCAGCTCGGCTTCTGGGTGGCGCTGCGCGCGGAGCGGCGCGCCGGCCGGGCCTGACGCGGGCGGCGTCAGGTATGGACGGACTGGTCCCTTGACCGGTCCGAGGCCCCGAACGGGGCCAGCGGGTCGCGCCGCCAGGCGCGCCTGACGGCGCGACGCCGCGAAGCCAGGCAAACCGAAGGTTTGCGCCCGGCATTTGAGGGGCGTTGGGCTATACCGGCCGCACCAGCACGTGCCGCTTGCGGCCCAGCGAGAGCTTGGCGGCGCCGTCCTGCAGGTCGGCCTCGGTCAGCATCCGCTGCGGGTCGGTCACCGGGGCGTCGTTCAGCCGCACGCCGTTCTGCCCCATCAGCCGCCGCGCCTCGCCCTTGCTGGCGACCAGGCCGGCGGCGGCAAGCAGGTCGATCACCGGCGCCGGCAGGGCATGCGCGATGCCCGGCAGGCTGGCCGCCGCCTGGCCCTGCTCGAAGGCCAGCCGCGCCGTCTCCGCCGCCGCCTCGGCCGCGGCGCGGCCGTGCAGCAGCGCCGTCGCCTCGGTGGCCAGCACCTTCTTCGCCTCGTTGATCTCGGCGCCGCCGAGCGCGCCGAGGCGCCGCACCTCGGGCATCGGCAGCTCGGTGAAGAGGCCGAGGAAGCGCGCCACGTCGCCATCCTCGGTGTTGCGCCAGAACTGCCAGTAGTCGTAGGGCGCCAGCCGGTCGGGGTTCAGCCAGACCGCGCCGGCGGCGGTCTTGCCCATCTTGGCGCCCGAGGCGGTGGTGAGCAGCGGCGTGGTCAGGCCGAAGGCCTCGGCCCCTTCCCTCGCCCCGCCCATGCGCCGCACCAGGTCGGCGCCCATGACGATGTTGCCCCACTGGTCGGAGCCGCCCATCTGCAGCGCCACGCCATGCCGCCGGTGCAGCTCCAGGAAGTCGTAGGATTGCAGCAGCATGTAGTTGAATTCGAGGAAGGAGAGCGGCTGGTCGCGCTCGAGCCGCAGCCGCACGCTGTCCATGGTCAGCATGCGGTTGACCGAGAAGTGCCGCCCCACCTCGCGCAGGAAGGGGATGTAGCGCAGCTCGTCCAGCCATTCGGCATTGTCGAGCATCAGGGCGCCGGCCGGCCCCTCGCCGAAGTCGAGGAAATTGGCGAAGCTGCGGCGGATGCCGGCCTTGTTGGCCTCGATTCCCGCCTCGGTCAGCAGCTGCCGCGCCTCGTCCTTGCCCGAGGGGTCGCCGATCTTGGTGGTGCCGCCGCCGATCAGCACCACCGGCCGGTTGCCGGCGCGCTGGAACAGCCGCAGCATCATGATGGAGACAAGATGGCCGACATGCAGGCTGTCGGCCGTGCAGTCGAAGCCGATATAGGCGGCGACCGGCCCGGCCCGCAGCCGCGCATCCAGCGCCGCCCGGTCGGTGATCTGGTGGATGTAGCCGCGTTCCTCCGCCTGGCGGAGGAACTCGCTCTCGGGGCCGCTCATCGTCTCTGCCGCTCGATTCTCGCTCTGGTTTCCCACTCTGGCCCAGGCCACCTGAGATTGACCTTGGCATGCGGGCCGCTCCCGTAGCACAGGGGGGGCATGCTTAGAACCATCGGGCTGATGAGCGGCACCTCCCTCGACGGGGTGGACGCTGCCTGGATCGAGACGGATGGCGAGGCGATCGGCCGCATCGGACCGACCCTCACCTTGCCCTACGACCCGCCGCTGCGGCGGGACCTGCGCCGGCTGCTCGATCTCGCGGTCGGCGTGCCGGGCGAGCCGCCGCTCGCGCCGGAAGACCCTTTCCTCGCCGATTGCGTCCGCCGCCTGACCGAGCGGCATGCCGAGGCGGTGGAGCGGCTGCGCGCCGAGTCGCTGCGGCTGTTGGGCGAGGATGCCGACCTCATCGGCTTCCACGGCCAGACCATCCTGCACCGGCCGGCGCGCGCCGGCGATGCGGCGCCCGGCCGCACCTGGCAGGTGGGCGATGCCGACTGGCTCGCCCGCCGCGCCGGCCTGCCGGTCGCCTTCGATTTCCGCAGCGCCGACGTCGCCGCCGGCGGCCAGGGCGCGCCGCTGGTCCCCGTGGTGCATGCGGCGCTGGCCGCGACCCTGCCCAAGCCGCTCGCCGTGCTCAACCTCGGCGGGGTCGGCAACGTGACCTGGATCGGCCGCGACCGCAGCCTGCTCGCCTTCGATACCGGCCCGGCCAATGGCCCGCTGGACGACTGGGCCCGGCGGCACACCCAGTCCGACTACGACCGCGACGGGGCGCTCGCCCTCTCGGGCCAGCCGGACGGGGCGGTGCTGGCGCGGCTGCTGGCGCATCCCTACCTCGCCGCGCCGCCGCCGAAATCTCTCGACCGGCTGGATTTCGACCGGGCGCTGAAGGAGGCGGGAGCCGGCGCGCTCTCCCCGGCGGATGGCGCCGCGACGCTGGTCGCCTTCGCCGCCGTCTGCGTCGCCGCCGCGGCCCGGCATTTCCCGCAGCCGCCGCTGCAATGGCTGGTGGCCGGCGGCGGGCGGCGCAACCCGGCGCTGATGCGGGCGCTGGCCGGCGCGCTGGAGCAGCCGGTGCGGGCGGCCGAGGTGGTGGGCTGGAACGGCGATGCGCTGGAGGCGCAGGCCTTCGGCGTGCTGGCGGCGCGCTGCTGGCATGGGCTGCCGCTCACCTTCCCCGGCACCACCGGCGCGCCGCAGCCCCTCGCCGGCGGCCGCATCGCCGGGGGCTGAGGCGATCGCCGCCCGGTGGCGGCCTATTCCGCCGCCTGGTCCGTCGCCGGCGGCCGCAGCCAGGGCCAGCGCGCCTGCGTCACCGGGCTGTCCGGCGCATAGGCGATGCAGGTGCCGACCATGGCGGGCGGCCGCGCCGGGCGCTGGCCGGTGGCGAGGATGCGGGCGGTCTCCGCCTGCTCCTCGGCGGCGCGGAGCGGATAGAGGGTCTGGAAGACCACCGTCGCCATCTGGCCCAGCACCTCGCGCAGATGCGTGCAGCCAAGGATGCCGCCGACCCGCTCGACCACGGCGCGGTTGAAGCCAGGGCCGACCTTCAGCCCGGCGAGCCGCGCGAAATTCGGCGCCGCGCCCGGGCAGACCGTGTAGGGCGTGTGGTCGGAGGCCGCCTCGGCGGCGATGATGACCATCTCCTCGTT
The DNA here is from genome assembly GCF_013112485.1 of Roseicella sp. DB1501. Lineage (GTDB taxonomy): Bacteria > Pseudomonadota > Alphaproteobacteria > Acetobacterales > Acetobacteraceae > Paracraurococcus. The sequence goes on along the minus strand of NZ_JABFHG010000003.1, from coordinate 392,031 downwards.
CACCGTCAGCCGCAGCCAGAGCCCGTGCAGCGGCTCGCCCGGCGTGATGGTGCCGCGGTCCTCGTTCTCGAAGGGATAGGCCTTGGTGTCCTCGAGATAGGCCTCGATGTCGAACAGCCCGTCCTCCCGCCGCCAGCCGCGGATGTCGATGGCGCGGCGATGCAGCATTTCGCGCGGGGCGGGCGGCGACAGGGGCATGCAGCGGGACTCCCGTTGGACACTCGACCGATTGCCTACCGCGAATCGGGCTGCCTGGCATCGGCGGATGGCGTGGACCAGACCTGCGCTGTCGCGGCAGGTGCCACGGCGGCTTCGGCATCGCGCGGACTTTCCTCGGCTTTGCCGGCCGATTTCCCTTTGCTGTGATGACGCCCGCGGCGCCGCCCAGTCGTCGGCATCGCGCCGAGCCGCTAATGGTTCCCTGACAGAGGCCGAACCCTGGGGGATGCGGACCATGCCCGAGGACAGTCGGTCCGATCTGCCCGATATCGAATGCATCCGCGGCTTTGCCGAGGAATCGCCGATGGCGGTCCTGGTGCTGGAGGGCGCCGGGCAGGTCATCCGCTTCGCCAACCGCGCCTTCCTCGCCGCCGTCGCGCGGCCCGAGGCGGCGCTGCGCGACCGGCCGCTCGCCGCCGCCCTGCCCGAGCCTGGCGCCGCCCTGCTGGCGATGCTGGAGGAGGTGCATGCCACGGGCGTCGCGCGCCGGGTGGAGGCCCTCCCGCTGCGTCTCGATGGCCGCGCGGCGCGCCGCTGGGACATCGAGCTCTCGGCGATCCGCGCCGACGGCGCCGTCGCCGGCGCGCTGGCCCTGCTGCGCGACGTCACGGAGCGGGAGGCGCAGGCCGAGCGCTACCGCGCCCTGGTCGAGGTCGGCGCGCTCGCCGTCTGGATCGCCGGGCCGGACGGCGCGGTGCTGGAGAATGCGAGCTGGGCCGCGGTGACCGGCCTCGATCCGGCGACGGTCAGCGGCAAGGGCTGGCAGGAGGCGATCCATCCCGAGGACCGGGCGCGCGCCGCGGCGCTCTGGCAGGCCTCGGTCATGAGCGGCGAGGTCTACGAGGTCGAGTACCGCCTCCGCCGCGCCGATGGGACCTGGCGCTGGAGCACCGCCCGCGCGGTGCCGCGGCGCGACGAGGACGGCCGGATCCTGGAATGGGTCGGCGCCAATGCCGATACCGAGGCACGGCAGCTCGCCGAGCAGGCGCTGCGGGCGAGCGAGGACCGGTTCCGCACCCTCGCCGAGGCGATGCCGCATCTCGTCTGGCAGACCGATGCCGCCGGCCGGATGGAATACGTCAACCGGCGCTGGCGGGCGCTGACCGGCCTCGGCCTCGCCCCGCTGGCTGAGGCCGGCTGGATGGCGGCGCTGCATCCCGAGGATGCCGCGCGGCTCGCCCCCGGCTGGGCGGCGGCGCTGGCCGGGGGCGGCGAGTACGACGCCGATGCGCGCATCCGCACCGCGGAGGGCGAGGATCGCTGGCACCGGGTGCGGGCGGCCTCGGTGCGCGACGCCGCCGGCCGCATCCATCACTGGGTCGGCACCTGCACCGATGTCGAGGAGCGGCACCAGGCCGAGGCGCGGCTGCGCGAGGCGCTGGCGATGCAGGAGCGGCTGCTGCGCGAGGCGGAGCACCGCATCAAGAACAGCCTGCAGCTCGTCGCCGCGCTGCTGCGGCTGCAATCCGGCCGCATGCCGGAACCGGCGGCGCGCGAGGCGCTGGAGGCGGCCACCGCCCGCGTGCAGGCGGTGGCGGAGGCGCACCGGGCGCTGCAGATGAGCCCCGACCTGCGCAGCGTCCGCCTCTCCGACATGCTGCGCGAGCTCGCGGCCGGCGCCTCGGTGCAGCATCCGGGCTGCGATATCCGCATCGCCGCGCCGGAGACGCTGGCCCTCGACGCCGAGCGGGCGATCCCGCTCGCCCTCATCCTCTCCGAGCTGGTGACGGATGCGCTGCGCCGCGAGCGGCCCCCGGGCGCCGAGCATCCGATCCGCCTCGAGGCCCGGCTGGAGGCCGAGCGGCTGGTGGTGACGGTCGCCGATGGCGGCACCCTGCTGCCGCAGGACCTCGCCGCGGGCCGGATGGGCGAGACGGTGGTCCGCGCCCTGGCCCGGCAGATCGGCGCCGAGGTCGCGACCGAGGAGAATGCCGATGGCGATCGCCACCAGGTGACGCTGCGGATGCGGCTGGAGCCGGGGTAAGCTGCTGCCCGCGGCATCCTGCCGATGGCGGGATCGGGACAGGCGGGCCGCGAGAGGCGAGGATTGAAGCATGAGCGAGACCGTGGGCTTCGCCGATATCGAGGCGGCGGCGGCGCGGCTGCGCGGCAAGCTGGTGCGCACGCCGCTGCTGCGCCACCGGCTGCTGGACGAGATCACTGGCGGCACGGTGCTGGTGAAGCCCGAGCCGCTGCAGAAGACCGGCAGCTTCAAGCTGCGCGGCGCCACCAACGCCGCCCTGCTGCTCGATCCCGCGGCGCGCCGGGGCGGGCTGGTGACGCATTCCTCGGGCAATCACGGCCAGGCCATCGCCTGCGCGGCGCAGATGCTCGGCATGCCGGCGCTGATCGCCATGCCCCGGGATGCGCCGGCCATCAAGGTGGAGAGCACGCGTCGCTGGGGGGCCGAGATCCATCCCTTCGACCGGCATGGCGAGGACCGCGACGCGCTCGCCGCCCGGCTCGCCGCAGCGCGCGGCGCGACGCTGATCCCGCCCTTCGACCATCCGCATGTGATCGCTGGCCAGGGCACCGTGGCGCTGGAGATGCTGGAGGATGCCCGCGCCGCCGGCCTCGCCCTCGATTGCCTCGCCGTCTGCACCGGCGGCGGCGGGCTGATCGCCGGCTGCGCGCTCGCGGTCGAGGCGCTGGCGCCGGAGGCCGAGGTCTGGGCGGTCGAGCCCGAGGGCTGGGACGACACCCGGCGGAGCCTCGAGGCCGGTCGGCGCATCGCCGCAGACGGTCAGGCCGACGGCTTCTGCGACTCCCTGCTCTCGCGCCAGCCCGGGGCGCTGACCTTCGCCATCAACCGCCCGCGCCTCGCCGGCGGCCTGGCGGTGAGCCGGGGCGAGGTGCTGCGCGCCATGCGCTTCGCCTTCGACCACCTGAAGCTGGTGACGGAGCCCGGCGGCGCCGTCGCCCTCGCCGCGCTGCTGGCCGGCCGGCTGGACACGCGCGGGCGGACCATCGGCATCGTCATCAGCGGCGGCAATGTCGATCCGGCGGTCTTCATGCAGGCGTTGGCCAGCGGCTGATGCGCCTCAGGCTCGGCCTTCTCCACCGGCCGGTGCTGCTGGCCGCAGCGGGTCTCGGCGCCCTGGCCGGGGCGCTGCTGTGGCTCGGCGGGCTGCACCTGCCGGCGGCGTTGCTCATCGGCTGGTGCGTCGCGGTGCTCGCCTATGCCGGCCCGACCCTGCGCGTCATGCACCGCGCCACCCCGGCGCAGATCCGCCGGCGGGCCGAGCTGCTCGACGACGGCGAGGCGGCGGTGCTGACGGCGAGCCTCGCCGCCTCGGTCGCGGCCCTCGGGGCGGTGGGATGGTTCCTCGCCTCGCGCTCCGACCCCATGGCGGTGCCCGACATCGCGCTGGCTGCGCTCGCCATCCTGCTGTCCTGGCTCTTCGTGCACCTGCTCTTCGCGGTGCGCTACGCGCATGAATACTGGCAGGCGGATAGCGGGCTGAACTTCCCGGGCGGCGAGCCGCCCGATTTCAGCGACTTCCTCTACTTCGCCTTCACCATCGGCATGACCTTCCAGACCTCCGACGTGGAGATCTCGAGCCGGCTGCTGCGCCGGCTGGCGCTGGCGCACAGCCTGGTGGCCTTCCTGTTCAACGTCGTGATCCTGGCGACCGCGGTGAACGTCACGGCCGGGATGATGAACTAGCGCCCCCGCAAAACCGCTGCGCGGCTTTGCGGGGACCCCTTGGCGTTCCCTCCTGCCCAGGAACCGTCACAGCCTGCCGCGGCGAAGCCGCGGCAGGACAACGGGCAGCGACGGTTTTGACGGGCGCTTTTAAGCCCCCGCGAGACTGCCTGCGCACCCTCGCGGGGGGTGCCGCCTTCAGCGCTGATGCGCGAGCAGGCTGCGCTCGGCGCTGGCCCAGCCATGCGAATGCACCAGGCCGTCGTCGTAATCCTCCTCCTCAGGATGCCGGGCCATGGCCTCGGCGATCTCGGCGCCGCGCCGCATCGGGCCGGTCGTCGGCGCCAGCGGCTCGCTGGCCCAGCCATGGGAATGCACCAAGCCGTCGTCGTAATCGTCGTGGGACATCGGAAGCCTCCTCGTCGTGCTGGTGGATGGTCGGGGGTGCCGCGCCTCACCCGGCGCGGCACCCTTGGCTCACTTCGCCGGGGCGGGCTGCTTCGCCGGGGCGTGTCCGGGGGCGTGCCCATGGTCGTCATGGAACTGCGCCGCCTCGGTGCTGGTCGCCAGCGCCGTGGTGCTGGACTGGCCGCCGCCGGCCGCTGTCGCCACCGCGTCGAAGTAGCCGACGCCGACCTCGCGCTGGTGCCGCACCGCGGTGAAGCCCTCGGCCTCGGCCGCGAACTCGGCCTGCTGCAGCTCGGAATAGGCGCCCATGCCGCGGTCCTTGTAGCCGCGGGCCAACTTGAACATGGACAGGTTCAGGCTGTGGAAGCCGGCGAGCGTCACGAACTGGAACTTGTAGCCCATGGCGCCCAGCTCGCGCTGGAACTTGCTCGCCGCCTCGACGCCCATCTTCCGCTGCCAGTTGAAGGACGGGCTGCAGTTGTAGGCGAGCATCTTGCCCGGGAACTCCTTCTGGATCGCCTCGGCGAAGTCGCGGGCATCCTGCAGGTCCGGGTCCGAGGTCTCCCACCAGAGCAGGTCGGCATAGGGCGCATAGGCCAGGCTGCGGGCGATGGCGTATTGCTTGCCCATGCCGGGCCGGATGCGGAAGAAGCCCTCGGGCGTGCGCTCCTCGGTGATGAAGGGGCGGTCGCGCTCGTCGACATCGCTGGTGAGCAGCTGCGCGCTCTCGGCATCGGTGCGGCAGAGCAGCACGGTCGGCACGCCCTCGACATCGGCCGCGAGCCGGGCCGCGTTCAGGGTGCGGATGTGCTGCTGGATCGGCACCAGCACCTTGCCGCCGAGATGGCCGCACTTCTTCTCCGAGGCGAGCTGGTCCTCGAAATGCACGCCGGCCGCGCCCGCCTCGATCATGGCGCGCATCAGCTCATAGGCGTTGAGCGGGCCGCCGAAGCCGGCCTCGGCATCGGCGACGATCGGCGCCATGTAGTGCGTGTCGTCGCCCTTGCCTTCCTGCACGGCGATCTGGTCGGCGCGGCGCAGCGCGTTGTTGATCCGGCGGATCACCGTCGGCACGCTGTCGACCGGGTAGAGCGACTGGTCCGGATACATGGTGGAGGCGCTGTTGGCGTCGGCCGCCACCTGCCAGCCGGAGAGGTAGATCGCCTTCAGCCCCGCCTTCACCTGCTGCAGGGCCTGCATGCCGGTGAGCGCGCCGAGGGTGTTCACATAGGGCTCGGACTTCAGCAGCTGCCAGAGGCGGCGCGCCCCGCGATCGGCCAGCGTGTGCTGGATCCGGAAGCTGCCCGCCAGCCGCGCGACATCCGCCGGGGTGTAGTCGCGGCGGATGCCGTCGAAGCGGCCGGGCTCGGGCCGGTCACCCCCGAAGCTGCCATCGGGCGCATAGGTGGGGGTGGGGGTCGTCTGACGCATGGTCCTTGGAACTCCTGCTGCCGTTGTCTGGCGTGCAGGTCAATAATTCACATTGCGGCGCCGAAGTTCAGCGCCTATTGCCGTGAAAACCGGCAAAGCTGTAAGCATCTTCACAGCAAGATTGTAAATTTAGTTAAGGTCGTAAAGCATGGCGCGGGCACTCATCGGGCGGACGGTCCGCCGGCTGCGGCAGGAGAAGGGCCTCGCGCAGCAGGCCCTCGCCGCCCGCCTCGGCATCTCCGCGAGCTACCTGAACCTCATCGAGCATGACCAGCGCGCCGTCACCGCCTCCCTGCTCATCAAGCTGACCGAGGCGCTGCAGGTCGATATCGCCGCCCTCTCCGGCCTGCGGGAGAAGGCGGTCGAGACCGGGCTGCGGGAGGTGCTGGCCGATCCGCTGCTCGGGCTCGAGCAGGTGCCGGAGGAGGAGGTGGCGACGCTGGCGGGCAGCGCGCCCAATGTCGCGCGCGCCATGCTCGCCCTCTACCGCGCCTGGCGGGTGGCGCGGGAGGATTCCGGCGGCATCGCCCTGCCGACGGGGCGTCGCATCCTGCTGCCGACGGAGGAGGCGCGCGACTTCTTCCACGACCGCTCCAACCATTTCGCCGAGCTGGAAGCGGCGGCCGAGGCGATCGCCGCCGAGATGGGCGTCACCGCGCCCTCGGAGATGAACCATGCGGTCGCGCAGCGGCTGCGGCAGAAACACGGCCTCGTCGTCACCGTCACCGCCCTGCCCGGGGCGCTGCGCCGCTACGACCCGGTGGGCCGCCGCCTCGACCTCTCGGAGACCCTGCCGCGGGAGAGCCGCGGCTTCCACCTCGCCTTCCAGCTCATGCTGCTCGAGGCGGGGGATGCCGTGCAGGCGGCGATCGGCGGCTTCGAGCCCTCCTCGGCCGAGGCCGGGCAGCTCATCCGCATCGGGCTGCTGAACTACGCCGCGGCGGCGCTGCTGATGCCCTACGGCCCCTTCCTCGCCGCGGCGCGGGAGTTGCGGCACGACCTGGAGGCGCTGGCCTCGCGCTTCGGCGTCTCCTTCGAGCAGGCCTGCCACCGCCTCACCACCCTGCAGCGGCCGGACGAGCCGGGGCAGCGCGGCGTGCCCTTCTTCTTCCTCCGCGTCGATCCGGCGGGCAATGTCGGCAAGCGGCTGGCCGCGGCCGGTTTCCCCTTCGCCCGCTTCGGCGGCTCCTGCCCGAAATGGATCGTGCACCAGGCCTTCGCCACGCCGGGCTCGCTGCGGGTGCAGCTCGCCCAGCTCCCCGATGGCGGCACCTTCCTCTGCGTCGCCCGCACCGTGCACGGCGTCGCCGCGCGCTGGGGCGATCCGCCGCCGGTCTATGTCGTTGCCATGGGCTGCGACATCTCCCGCGCGCCGGAGGTGGTCTATGGCGACGGGCTCGACCTCGAGAAGGCGATGGTCGGCATCGGCCTGTCCTGCCGGCTCTGCGACCGGATGGATTGCCGCAGCCGCGCCTTCCCGCCGCTCGAGCACCGCCTCGCCCTCGATCCGCTGGTGGCGAGCGACGCGCCCTACCGCTTCGAGCCGCCGCGGCGCGCCCCGCGGCCACCGAACCCGGCCGGGTGAGCCGGGTTTATCCCCCGAACCCTCGCGAGGGACGGAACGGATCGGAGACACTGTGGCGCTGCGCATCGAGGACTATGCCCTGCTCGCCGATGGCCATACCGCGGCCCTGGTCGGCCGCGACGGGTCGATCGACTGGCTCTGCCTGCCGCGCTTCGACAGCGCCGCCTGCTTCGCCGCGCTGCTCGGCACGCCGGAGCATGGCCGCTGGCGCATCGCCCCGGAGGGCGAGGTGCGGCAGGTGCGGCGCCGCTACCGGCCCGGCACCATGGTGCTGGAGACCGAGTTCGAGACCGCCGAGGGCGTCGTCGCGCTGATCGACTGCATGCCGGTGCGCAACGGCGCCGCCGATCTGGTGCGCCTCGTCGAGGGCCGCCGCGGCCGCGTCGCCATGGCCATGGACCTGGTGCTGCGCTTCGATTACGGCTCCCTCGTGCCCTGGGTGCACCGCGCCTCGGACGGCACGCTGCTCGCCGTCTGCGGCCCGGACCAGGTGGCGCTGCGCACCCCCGCGCCGCTGCGCGGCGAGGATTGCCATACCGTCGGCCGCTTCACCGTCGCGGCGGGCGAGACGGTGCCCTTCCACCTCGTCTGGACCCCCTCCCACCAGCCGCCGGGCCCACCGGTGGATGCGCCCGCCGCCATCGCCGCCACCGAGCATTACTGGCAGGACTGGCTGGCCGGCGCCCGACTGGCCGAGGACTGCCCGCATCCGGAGATGGTCCGCCGCTCGCTGCTGGTGCTGAAGGCGTTGACCTATGCGCCGACCGGCGGCATCGCCGCCGCGCCGACCACCTCCCTGCCCGAGACGCTGGGTGGGCAGCGCAACTGGGACTACCGGCTCTGCTGGCTGCGCGACGCCGCGCTGACCCTGCATGCCCTGGTCGGCGCCGGGCATCTCGGCGAGGCGGAGGCCTGGCGCCGCTGGCTGATCCGCGCCGTGGCGGGCAGCCCGCAGCAGGTCCGGCCGCTCTACGGCCTTGCCGGCGAGCACCGGACGCCGGAGATGATCCTGCCCTGGCTGCCGGGCTATGAGGGCTCGGCGCCCGTGCGCATCGGCAACGAGGCCGGCGCGCAGGTGCAGCTCGATGTCTATGGCGAGGTGATGGACGCCTTCTTCGCGGCGCGCAGCGTCGGGCTGCGGCCGGACCGGCTGGGCTGGGCCATGGCGCGGCAGATCCTCGACCATTTGGCGCAGATCTGGCGCGAGCCCGACGAGGGGATCTGGGAGGTGCGCGGCCCGCGCCGCCACTTCGTGCATTCCAAGGTGATGGTCTGGGTCGCCTTCGACCGCGCGGTGCGCGCCGCCGAGGAGGACGGGTTCGACGGGCCGCTCGAGGCCTGGCGGCAGGTGCGCGATGCCGTCTTCGCCGAGGTCTGCGCCCAGGGCTTCGATGCGGAGCGGGGCACCTTCACCCAGAGCTACGGCTCGCGCCACCTCGATGCCAGCCTGCTGCGCATGCCGCTGGTCGGCTTCCTGCCGGCCGACGACCCGCGGGTGCAAGGCACGGTGCGGGCGATCGAGTCCGAGCTGATGGAGGAGGGGCTGGTGCTGCGCTACCGGCCGGACCCGGATGTGGAGGGCCTGCCGCCGGAGCCGGAGGGCACCTTCCTGGCCTGCACCGCCTGGCTCGGCGAGGTCTATGCGCTGCAGGGCCGCTGGGAGGAGGCGCGGGCGGTGCTCGACCGGCTGGTGGCGATCGCCAACGATGTCGGCCTGCTGGCCGAGGAATACGAGGTCCACCTGCGCCGGCAGGTGGGGAATTTCCCGCAGGCCTTCTCGCATCTCGGCCTGGTCGGGCTGGCCATGGCGCTCGCCCGGCGGCGCATGCGCGATTCCGGGGCGCAGCCGCCTCCGGCGAGGCCGGAGGCGCGCTGAGGCGGGACGCGCCGGGGCTCAGCCCCCCGGCTCGATCCTGGTGATCTTGGTGCCGTTCAGCGCCAGCGCCGCCATCAGCCCCTGCTGGCCAAAGGTGATGGCATAGACCGGTTCGGTCAGGGTGGTGGAGGTGGCATTGGCCTGCAGCCCGCGGTCGAGCGCGACCACCGAGGGGCCGGTGCCGATCTCCCAGCCATCCGCCCGCTCCAGCGCCTTCAGGGCGGATTCCTGCATGAAGAACATGCCCAGCCCGGCCGATTGCGCGCCGGCGAGGAAGCCGAGGGAGAGGCCGGCGATGGCGTAGTAGCCCCGGGTCGCGCCGTCGCGCAGCAGGGCCCCCTCGCCATATTGGCCACCGACGATGAAGCCGCCGCTGATGATGCGCGGGAAGATCAGCATCGCGCGGGCGGCCCGCAGCAGCGGCTCGGCATTGGGCATCTGCCGCAGCCGGACCAGGGCTGCCTCGACCTCGGCATCGATCTCCTGGCGCGTGGCGGCGCGGGCCGCGCGCGGCGCGGCGAGAAGGCCGGCCCCGAGGCCGAGGGCGGCGAAGCCCAGCGGGAAGCTCAGCGGCATGAGCCGGCGGCGGGTAAGGTGGGACATGGCGGCACTCCGGAGCCGCCGCCCGCAACGCCCGGCGGAAGGCCGGGTTGCCCCCGCTCCCGCCGTTCTCAGCCCTTCACGTCCATCGCCTGCCGCAGCCCGTCGGCCAGCAGGTTGAAGCAGATGGAGGTGACGAAGATGCAGAGGCCGGGCAGCACCGCCACCCAGGGCTGCACGTAGATCGCGGTGCGCAGCGTGTTCAGCATCAGCCCCCATTCCGGCTCCGGCGGCTTGGTGCCGAGGCCGAGGAAGGAGAGGCCAGAGGCCAGGATCATGCAGACCGAGATCAGCGAGGTGGCGTAGACGAAGATCGGCCCGAGCACGTTGCCGAGCACATGCACCCGGACGATGGTGAAGCCCGAGGCGCCGGAGGCCCGCGCCGCATCCACGAAGTCGAGGCTGCGCACGCCCTGGGTCACGCTCTCGGCGACGCGGATGATCTGCGGGATGAAAACCAGGGTCAGCGCCAGGATGGCGTTGAAGATGCCCGCCCCCAGCGCGCCCGAGATGGCGACGGCGAGCAGCACCGAGGGGAAGGCGTAGAAGATGTCGGTGGTGCGCATGATCGCCATGTTCACCTTGCCGCCCACGAAGCCGGCCAGGATGCCGAGCGTCGAGCCGATGGCGAAGGCGAAGACCACGGGCAGGATGCCCATGAACCAGGAGAGGCGGCCGCCATGCAGCAGCCGCGTCAGGATGTCGCGGCCGAGCTCGTCGGTGCCGAGCGGGTAGTTCGGCGTGCCGATCGCCTTCAGCCGCCGGATCATACTGCCCTGATAGGGATCGTGCGGCGAGAGCAGCGGCGCGAAGACGATGGCCAGCAGCATCAGAAGCAGGATGGCGGCGCAGGCGATGGTCACCGGGTCCCGCCGCAGCCGCTTCCAGACGCCGGCCCAGTAGCCCTCCGACCGGGCGACCGCCTGCCGGGCCTGGACGGCGAGCTCGGCCTCGGCGGCCGTCGTGATGGTCGTGCTCATGCCGGGCTCCTCAGGCGCGCTTGATGCGGGGGTCGAGCGAGGTCTGCACCAGATCGACGCAGAGATTCAGCGCGACGAAGAACATCGCCAGCACCAGGATCGTGCCCTGCAGCACCGGCAGGTCGCGCTGGAAGATGGCGCTGTTGAGCAGCAGCCCGGTGCCTGGCCAGGAGAACACCGTCTCCACCAGGATCGAGCCGCCCATCAGGTAGCCGAGCTGCAGGCCCATCACGGCGAGCGCGTTCGGCGCGGCGTTCTTCACCACATGCCCGAAGACGCCCCAGCGGGTCAGCCCCTTGCCCCGCAGCGCGGTGACGAATTCCTGGTTCATGATCTCGGCGACGATGCCGCGGACGGTGCGCGTGACGATGCCCATCGGGATCACCGAGAGCGTCGCCGCCGGCAGGATCAGGTGCTTCACATGGTCCCAGTCCCAGCCCCAATCGGAGGAGCCGCCGGGCCCCGCCCCCATCGCCGGCAGCCAGTTGAGCTGCACCGAGAAGATGACGACGAGCACCATGCCGAGCCAGTAATGCGGCACCGAGACGCCGGCGACGGCGATGCCGACGGCGCCGCGATCGAGCGCCGAGCCGCGGAAGGTGCCGGCGAGGCCGCCGAGCACGCAGCCGAGGGTGAAGCCGATGGCCGAGGCGGCGAAGGCGAGCATCAGCGTGTTGCCGATGGCCGAGCGCAGATCCGCCCAGACCGGCCGGCCGGTGGCGAGGGAGCGGCCGAGATCGCCGATCGCGACCTTCGAGATCCAGAGGCCGAACTGCACCGGCAGCGGCTTGTCGAGGCCGTAATCCTTGCGGACCTGCTCGACCACATCGGCCGGGGCGTCGGGCGGGACGATGGCGTTGATCGGATCGCCCGGGGCGATCTGCACCAACATGAAGCAGACGAAGCCGACCGCGAGCGCGATCGGCACGGCATAGACCACCCGGCGCAGCAGGTAGAGAAGCATGGGAACTCCCGGGCATGCAGTGGCGCCGCCGCCCCGCCTGGGGTGGCAGCCCGATATTCGCGGCGGGGTTCGCAAGCCGCGTGCCATGTCATGGGCCGGGCCGCGGCCCCCCGTTGCGCCGCCGCTGCCCAACCCACGGGCAGCCTGCCCGCAACGATGGCGCCATGACGGAACTTGGCCCCGTGCCGGACCGCGGCCGGGCCATCGTCGGAATTTCTTAAGCCCCGGCCGTGCAGGATCGGGCCGCGGCGGCAGGTGCGGGGCTGATGGCGGGCAAGGGCAAGGGTGGACGCGACGGGGCGCCGACCATCGTGCTGCGGCGCGAGGAGGCCGGCGGCGACGGGCATCACGGCGGCGCCTGGAAGGTGGCCTATGCCGATTTCGTCACCGCGATGATGGCCTTCTTCCTGCTGATGTGGCTGCTGAACGCGACCTCGGACGACCAGCGCCGCGGCCTTGCCGACTACTTCGCCCCCTCGAACGTGCTCGGCCGCAGCGCCACCGGCTCGGGCGAGCCCTTCGGCGGCACCACGCCGAACTCGGACGGCGCCATGGTCTCGGACAACGGCGCCATCCGGATCGAGCAGGGCCGCGCCCCGGTCCGGCTCGACATCGAGGATGAGGGACCCTCCGACGCCCTGCCCGAGACCGCGTCGGTGGCGCCGCCGCAGCCGGCGGGCGAGGCGGTGGCCCACGGCGCCGAGGCGCGGCCGCCACAGCCGCCCGGGAAGGCCGCGCCGCAATCCGCCGCGCCGGCCGCCCGGCCCGCCGTCCCGCCCCCGGAGGCGAATGCGCCGGCAGCGGGCATTGATGCCGCGGCGATCGGCGAGGCGGCGCTCCGGGCCGAGCTCGGGCGGCGCGAGGCCCAGGCCTTCGAGCAGGCGGCGGCCGAGATCCGCGCCGCGGTGCGGGAGGATCCGGCCCTGGCCGATCTCGGCCGCCAGCTCGTCGTCGAGCAGGTGCCGGAGGGCCTGCGCATCCAGCTCCTCGATGCCGAGCGGCAACCCATGTTCGCCATCGGCAGCGCCGCGCCGAACGAGCGCGCCCGCGCCCTGCTGGCCAAGGTGGCGGCCATCGCGGCGAAGCTGCCGAACGGCCTCGCCATCGCCGGCCATACCGATGCCTCGCCCTTCCGCGGCGATGCGCGAAGCAATTGGGAACTCTCGGCCGAGCGGGCGAATGCCGTCCGTCGCCTGCTGCTGGAGGCCGGGATCGCCGAGCCGCGGCTGCAGAGCGTCGCCGGCCATGCCGACCGCATGCCGCTGCTGCCGGAGACGCCGATGGCCGCGGCCAACCGCCGGGTCGCCATCACGCTGCTGCGCAGCTCGCCGGGCGCCGCACCATGACGACGATCGCCGGCCTCGTCTTCCTGCTCGCCTGCGTCTTCGGGGGCTATGTCATCGCCGGCGGCAAGTTCGACATCATCCTGCACGCCCTGCCGCATGAGATGATCGTCATCGGCGGCGCCGCCATCGGCGCCTTCGTCATGGCGAACAGCATCGGCGACATCAAGCATGTGGCGGGCGGCTTCGGGAAAATCCTGAAGGGCGCTCGCTACAAGAAGGCCGATTACGTCGAGATGCTGAGCCTGCTCTACTATTTCGTCCGGCTCGCCCAGTCGAAGGGCGCGATGGCGCTGGAGCCGCATATCGAAAAGCCGGAGGAGAGCAACGCCTTCGGCCATTTCCCGAAGATCCAGAAGGACCATCACGCCAGCGCGCTGATCTGCGACTACCTCCGCATGGTGGGCATGAATGCCGACGACCCGCACCAGATCGAGGATGTGATGGCACGCGAGCTGAAGAAGATCCTGATCGAGGAGCTTCACCCCTCGCATGCGCTGCAATCCGTCGCCGACGCGCTGCCGGCGCTCGGCATCGTCGCGGCGGTGCTCGGCGTCATCAAGACCATGGCGAGCATCGACCAGCCGCCGGCGATCCTCGGCGGCATGATCGGAGGCGCGCTGGTCGGCACCTTCATGGGCGTGCTGCTGGCCTATGGCATGGTCGGGCCGATGGCGGCGCGGCTGAAGGGCGTGGTCGAGGAGGAGGCGAAATACTACGAGGTCATCCGCGCCGTCCTGGTCGCGCATCTGCACGGCAACGCGCCGCAGGTCGCGGTCGAGACCGGCCGCAAGATGGCCCCGACGGCCTATATGCCGAGCTTCCAGGAACTGGAGCAGGCGCTGCAGGAGTTGCAGATCGCCTGACGCAGCCGCCTGCCAGCGCCGCTACTCCACCTTCAGCGCCGCCCGCATCGCCGCATGGCCCTCCGGATCGGAGGCGGCGGCCAGCCGGCCGGCCGCGAGCCGGGCGAAGCGATGCAGCAGGGCGCGGCGCCGGGCCGGCGCGAGCGGATGCGCCGGCGCCTCGCGCAGCAAGGCGCTCTCCCACCCCTCGGCGGCCACCAGGCCTGTATCTTCAGGAATGAGGTCCTGTGGAAAGTCCAGGTCGACGGCAAAATAAAGCCGATCGCAGAAGTCGCGGTATTCCGGCCATTTGAGGTCGGAGAGGAAGTCCCGGGCGCAGGACTTGATCTCGAGGATCACGAACCCACCATCGGGTTGCAGCGCCAGAATATCGGCGCGGCGCCCGTTCGGCAGCGGCACCTCCTGGATCGGGGCCCAGCCGCGCAGGGCGCAGAATCGCGTGGCGGCCCGGCAAATCGCCAGGGTTCGTTCGGCCGGTGCGGCTGGCCCGCCACAGATGGAGAATTTGTTCATAGGACTCCACTCCGTGAAGGGCAGCCCCCTGGCCATGCCGGCGCTCAACTGTCAATTGTCGCAAGTCATACATTCTTGGACATGATTGCAACACGCTTCTCCGTCGCTCTCCACATCCTGCTCCTCGTCGCCGACGAATCCGCCGGCGACTCGACCAGTGCGCGGCTGGCCTGGAGCATCGGCACGAATCCCGTGGTGGTGCGCCGCATCGCCGGCCAGTTGTCGCGGGCAGGGCTGATTTCCGTCCAGCGCGGCCCCGGCGGCGCTTCCCTGTCCCGCCCGGCCGCGCAGATCACGCTGCGCGATGTCTGGCGCGCCATCCATCCCGAAAAGGAAAAGCTGCTCGGCGTCCACCGGAAGACCAATGCGGAATGCACCATCGGGCGGCATGTCCCCGATCTGCTGCGCCAGCGCTTCGACCAGGCGGAGATGGCCCTGCTGAAGGATTTCGCCACCACCTCGATCGCCGATCTGGCCGAGACCATGCGGCGTGGGCCGCCGATGCGGGAAGCGATCTAGACGATGATCCGCTCACACTGGGTCACGGATCATGGTCCAGGCCGTTGCTTGATCGCGTGAGCCACGCTTTTCGGTGAGTCACCTCAAGCGATCACGCCCTAGCGTTCCGACCGCCACCTTCGCGGGACGTCTGGTGAAGGCGGCGGATCGGAGTCCTCTCTACAGCGGATTGCGTTCGAGATGGAACGCCGCTCCGCTGTGGCCTGTTGTTTTCAGGGTGGCGTCACGCCGTCCCGCGATCCGCTCTAGCCGGTCAGCGCATCGATCGCCCGCGCCAGCCGCAGGTCGCGCTCTGACAGCCCGCCCGCGTCATGCGTGCTGAGCAGGATCTCGACCCGGTTCCAAACATTCGACCATTCCGGGTGATGGTCCTGCGCCTCGGCCAGCAACGCCACCCGGCTCATGAAGCCCCAGGCCTCCGAGAAGTCGCGAAAGCGGAACTCGCGGCGGATGGCGTCCCGTCCCTCCGCCAGCCGCCAATGCGGCAGGCTCTCCGCCAATGCCGCCCGCGCCGTCGCATCCAGTCGCTCGACCATGCCCCGCCCCTTCCCGCTTGACGCCGCGCCCGGCGCGTCCTCCGGTGTCGGCATGCGCCATGGCACCCCGCCCAGTCTCGAGGACATCCTGGATATGGCGGAGACGGCGCTGGCCGCCATCCCCGCCGCCCTCCGCGCCCAGGTGCGCGACACCGCCATCGTCGTCGAGGAAGCCCCCGATGACGAGACGCTGACGGAGATGGGGATCGACAATCCCTGGGATCTGACCGGCCTCTATCGCGGCGTGCCGCTGACACAGAAAAGCGTGCTGGACGTGCCGCAATCGCCCGACACGATCCTGCTCTACCGCGAGCCCATCCTGCTGGAATGGATCGAAACCGGGGAGGACCTCTTCCGCCTCGTCCGCAACGTGCTGCTGCACGAGATCGGCCATCATTTCGGCCTGTCCGACGCCGATATCGCCCGGCTGGAAGGCGAGGGCGAGCCGGATCAGGGGTGACCCGCGCCCCGGTCCGGGACGATGCCCGGGGCCAGGGGTGACGCTGGCCCGGAACCGGACCCGCCCGCCCGCAGCGCTGCCGCCACGGGCGCCACCGAGACCGCCACGCCGACCGGTGCGTCCCCTGCTCCCATGGCCCCGACCCCGCCGGAGACCACGCCGGCCACGGCCCAGCCTCCATCGGCGCCGCGAGCCAGCAGCGGCGCGCCGCTCGCGCCGCGGGTGCCGGCGCAGTCATGCAGCAGCAGCGCCCCCGCCAGCACCGTTCCCGCTGGTGCCACCCCGAGCAGATGGCAGCCGGCATCGGCCAGCAGCACCTCCGGCCGGTCCTGCTGATAGCCGCCAAGCATTAGGGCCGCCTGGGCAGCCGGCGGGGCGGCGAGCAGCGGCAGGATGCGGTCCGGCGTGCCCAGCGGCGCATCCAGCGTCACCAGCGCCCAGTCGGCGCCGCGCGGCCCGCGCGATGCCGGCCGGAAGCCCGGCGCAACCTGCAGCGCGACGCCGCGGGCATGGCCGGCCTGCCGGCCCAGCTCATAGCCCAGGAGGAAATGCACGGTCCCCGGCTGCACCAGCGCCGCGGTGCGCGGCGCGACGAGGCAATGCGCCGCGGTCAGCACCGTCCGCGGGCCGATCAGGGCGCCGGAACAGCGTGGGCCGAGCTCGAGCTGCAGCCGCCCGAGGGCGCGCCAGGGGGTCTCGGCCAGGCTGACGGGCCGGCGGGGATCCGCGCTGCCGATGCCGGGCAGCGCCGGTCGGGCGGCGACCATGGCGGGCTGCGCCGGCGCCAGGCCGGGCCACAGCCCCAGCCCGGCGACCAGAAGCGATCGCCGCAAGACGCGGCCGCCCGCGAGCATGGCCCCGCCTCGCCGATCCCCCGCCCTGCCCGCCTTCCGATGCCGGCCCCGGTGGAGCGGAGCGCGCGCGACGACAGGAGGGGGATTAACCATCATGCGGTGCGGATAACCCGAACCGGTACGGAAGCGAAGGAAGATCGGGCCGCGGGGTGCGGCACGGGATGTGGTCAAGGGGAGCCGCCCCCCCGCGCCAATATCAGCCTGCCCCTCGCCTGGTGGTTGGCGAGGGACGATCCAACACCGCGATCGGCTCCTGGTGTCAGGGCGAAGCCGCGCCTCCGGGCATTTCCGTCTCTCGGCGGTCTGCCTTAACGCGGCAAGGCCGGCGCCGCGCTGACGCCCTGCCTCCGCTCCTCCATGACCGGGCTGCCGCCAACGGCGCGGAACAGGTCGTAGACATGGGTCGAGTCCGGGAAGTCCTTCCGCGCCGGCATGCCGCAGAGTTCCTGGTGCCGGAAGCCGGCGCCGAGGGTCGGCCGGGTCAGCGGATCGCTGCACCGCCCCTTGTTCCAGCCGAGGACGAGAACGCCGTCAGGGCGCATGACGCGCCGCAGGGCGGTGAAGGTGAGATCCTGGTCGTGATCGGCATCGACGCCGAAGCCGAGGACGCCATTCAGGAAGACGAGGTCGAAGTAACCCGGCGCGAAGAACTCGTCGGCATTGCGGACATCGCCGGTCTTGTGGTGCCGGGCGCCCCATTTCGCGTGGATCTGGTCGATCTCCAGGGTCCAGTACTCGCTGTCCTGGAACACCGCCTCATAGGGCTTGGTGTAGCTGCGGCAGCCGACGAACAGGATGCGGCCGCTCTCGAGCGGCAGGAGGCTGGGGAAGATGACGCCCGTCAGGTATTTCCGGTCCGGCTCTTGCGGAACAATGCGACGATCGAACATTGAAATAAGGGCAACATCCAGCGCGGGCGGCAGGGCTCGCCGAACAATGGGTGCCTTTCGGCCGACATATGCTAAGGCGCCCTGGACCTGTTGCCACATTGCGAGATGTTCCCGGATCATTATCGTCATTCTGTTTCGTGCATAAATCAGAATGACACAAGCTCAGAATGCAACAAAGCGAGAGCTATCATTCACTATTTTTGATTTTTGCGTCAACTATTCAATAACCAAACCAGAATTAACTATGGGTTGAATGCCTCGTTACGCAATTCTGGGCATCCTTGCTGGCACAGGGCGGAACCAAGGGCCGCCTGTTACGACGGCGCCGAGCGGAGCCTGAAACGGATCCCGGTGCCCGGATCAGCGGATGGCGTGTCGAGAGTGGTTGACCAACGAGCCGTGGGGCCGGCGCGGTCGGACTCGGGCCCCACCCATACGCTAAGCGCACCGGATCGGCAGGCCATGAAGACCGCGGCCGGCGCTCCGACGCCGACTGCCCTGGGACAAATGGAAGCGGGGCGTCGGGTGCATCGTCGCAGGGTGACGGATATGCCGGCCCGGATAGCCGCGCCGCTGGCGCCCGACCTGCCGCGGCAGGTCGAGACGCAGCGGCCCGGAGGTCAGTGCGCGTGCGCCGCCGGCCCGCGTGCCCCGGCCGGCAGGATGGCGAGCGTCACCGTCACCTCGCCCGCCCGCTCGAAGCGCAGCGTCACCGGGGCGGTCTGGCCCTGGATCAGCGGCGCCTTCAGCCCGATCAGCATCAGGTGGAAGCCACCGGGTTGCAGCGTGACGGTCTGGCCGGCGGGGATCTCCACCGCCTCCACCGGCCGCATGCGCAGGATGTCGCCCTCCCGCATATGGGTGTGGATCTCGGTGACCCGTGCGGCCGGGCTGCTGGCGCCCACCAGCCGGTCGGCCGCGCTGCCGTGGTTGGTGATGGTGAGGAAGCCGGCGCCGGTGCCGTTCTGGCCCGCGGCGCGGGTCCAGGGCGAGGCGATGTGCAGCTCGCCGGCCGTCTGCGCCCGGGCCGCCGGGGCCAGCGTCAGGACGGGCAGTGCCAGGACGGGCAGCGACAGGAGCAGGGTGGCGGCGAGCAGAGGCCGCCGCGAGGCCGGGCGCCTCACCGCGGCACCAGGCGGATGGCGGGCGCCGGCCGGGCGAGGTCGTGCGCGGATTGCCCGGCGGCGGGCGTCTCCACCCAGCGCTCGGCCTTGCCGCCCTCGCAGCCCTGCACCACCGGCAGGGTGAAGACGCCGTTCGGCTCGTTCGGCGCCTGCAGCAGGACGACGAACTCGTCATACTGGTCGTCGGGCAAGGGCCCACCCTCCCAGGTGATGCGCGAGACTTCCGTCTCCACCTCGGCCCCATGCGCGCCGCGCACCATCTCCGGCAGGCGCCGGCGCTCGATGTGCAGGCGCCAGCCGGGCTTGGGCATCGGCTTCGCCGAATAGACCCCCTCCGGCAGTTCGAGGCTGATGCGGGTGGTGGCCGCGCCGCCGCAGCCATGCGGCACGCGCAGCGCGGTGCGGACGAAGCTGCCGGCCGGTGCGGCGGCGGGGTCGACGGTGACATGGGCCCGGGCGGGCGTGAGAGCCGGCAGGACGCAGAGCGCGCCGGCTAGGGCGAGAGACAATCGCATCGGTTTCTCCTGAGGCGTCGCGGTTCGTGGGATCGCGCGCGCCCGGCCGGCCATCCGGCGCGGGCGGCGGCAGCGCTCAGGCGTTGGGCGGGCCGCGGGCCCTCTCCCGCGGCAGGGCCACCGGCGGCGGCCGGCGGGCCGGGGCGGCCGCGGCGACGAGGCCGAGGGCCATGGGAGGCGGCAGCGCCGCGCCAGGCACGGGCAGCGCCGGGCAGAGGATCAGGCAGGCATCGCAATGCGCCGCCATCGGCAGGGCCGGTGCCGTCGGGTCGGGGATGTGCCGCGGCCCGCCCGCGGCCGAGCAGATGGGCAGGGCCGCCGCCGGCACCGCCTGCCAGGGCCCGGCCCATCCCCGCAGCGGGGCGAGCAGCAGGGCCAGCGCGAGCAGGACCCGCGATGTGGCCCTGGAGCAGATCGCCACGGGGCGGACACGCCCGGAGGCGTGGATCGGCTCCGCAAACAACGAGATAGAACGCATTCCGCCGTTCCGGTCAGGATGGATGCGCTCTAGGCCAGCTCATACTCCACTTCCGGGACATAAACCGCCGCATCCTTGCCCAGGCGGGAGGAATACAAGGTGAAATGCTCAACCGCCACGGGTGGGGCGCGGAACAGGTTATGCGCTTGCACGAAGGTGATCAGCTTCTCCGGCGCCGCCCGCTCGGTGCGGGCCAGGGTGACATGCGGCGCGAATCGCTTGCGCTCCGGCTGCAGCCCGATGCGCTGCAGGGCGGTCTCCACCTTGGTCTGCAGGAAGCCGAGCTGCTCGGTCTTCTCGACCCCGACCCAAAGGGTGCTGATGCGCCCGCCCTTCTCGAAGATGCCGACGCCGCGCAGCGAGAGCTCGAAGGGCCGGGCACGGATATTGGCCAGGGCGTCGTCCACCTCCTGGGCCTGCCAGCCCTCGACCTCGCCGATGAAGCGCAGGGTGAGATGGTAATTCTCGGGGGGCACCCACCTGGCCCCCGGGATGCCGCCGGCGAGCATGGCGAGCTGGGTCTTGATGGCGGCCGGCAGGGCCAGGGCGACGAAGAGGCGAATCATCGGCTCTGTCTCCTCATCAATCGGGCTCCTCATTGATCGGGCGGAGGCGCGGCCCGGTCCAGCAGGGACTCGACGGCAGGCAGGATGCGCCGGACGATCTCCGCCACCCCCTTCGCATTCGGATGGATGCCGTCCGGCTGGTTCAGCCCGGCATCGCCCGCCACGCCGTCGAGGAAGAATGGATAGAAAATTGTGTCCGGATATTCTCTCGCCAGCCCTGAATAGACCGCCGCGAACTCGCGGCCATAGGGGGCGCCGAGATTGGGCGGGGCCAGCATCCCCGCCAGCAGCACCGGGATGTTGCGGGCCTTGAGCCGGTCCAGGATGGCGGCGAGGTTGTCGCGGCTCGCCGCCGGCGGCAGGGCCCGCAACCCGTCATTGCCACCGAGCTCGACGATCGCCGCCTGCGGCCGCTCCGCGAGGGACCAGTCGAGCCGCGCCAGGCCACCGGCCGTGGTATCGCCCGAGACGCCGGCATTCACCACCTGCACCGCACGCCCTCGTGCGGCGAGCGCCGCCTGGAGCTGCGGCACGAAGCCCTGGTCCTGCGGCAGGCCGTAGCCGGCGGCCAGGCTGTCGCCGAGCACGAGCAGGTGCGGCGCCTGCCCCGCCGCCACCGTCCGGCGGGGGCGGCGAAACACTCCGAAACCGGCCAGGGCTGTTCCCAGGAGGATACGGCGGCCATATCCAGCGGCACCCCGGAAACCCCTCGGCGCCATGGATGCCATCGCAAACAACTCCCGATCCCTGACCGAACCCGACGACTCCGCACCGCTCATCGCCGCCAGGGATCTGCGATTCAGGGTGGCGGGGGCGGCGGGCGAGGTCAACATTCTCCGCGGCCTGGCACTGACCGTCCGGCGCGGCGAGGCTCTCGGCCTCGTCGGTCCCTCCGGCTCGGGCAAGACCTCGCTGCTCATGCTGCTGGCCGGGCTGGAACGGCCGAGCGGCGGCGCGCTCACCGTCGCCGGCCAGGATCTCGCCCGCATGGACGAGGATGCGCTGGCCCGTTTCCGCCGCAGCCATGTCGGCATCGTCTTCCAGGCCTTCCACCTCATCCCGACCATGACGGCGCTCGAGAATGTCGCGGTGCCGCTGGAATTCGCCGGCCGGGGCGATGCCTTCGACCGCGCCGCGGCGGCGCTCGGGGCGGTCGGGCTCGGCCATCGCCTCGGGCATTATCCCGGCCAGCTCTCGGGCGGCGAGCAGCAGCGCGTCGCCCTCGCCCGCGCCACGGTGGCCGAGCCGCCGCTGCTGCTGGCCGACGAGCCGACCGGCAATCTCGACCGCGCGACGGGCGGGCAGATCATCGACCTGCTCTTCGGGCTGCGGGAGCGGCTCGGCACGACGCTGCTGCTGATCACCCACGACCCGGCGCTCGCCGCGCGCTGCAGCCGCGTGGTGCGCATGGAGGATGGGAGGATCGTCGAGGATGCGGCCAGCCGAACGTCCGGGACGCCGTGACGTTCTCCCGCCGATGCGCCGGCCGCCCGCGCGGCGGCCGGCGCCTGCCCAGAGCGTGATCGCTTGAGGTGGACGCACCGAAAAGCGTGAATCATGTGATCAAACAACCGCCTGGACCATGATCCGCGACCCTGTGTGAGCGGATCATGGTCCAGGATGAAGGAGTGACGCGATGCGATTGGCCCTGCTGCTGCTGGCCGCCCTCAGCCTCTCGGGCTGCGGGCTGCTGGCCCTGCCCTTCCGGGTGACGGGCGACGTGATCCAGGTGGTGCCGGTGGTCGGCAAGCCGCTCGGCGCGCCGGTGCACGCCATCGGCGACGCGATCGACTGAGATCGGCAGGATCAACCCATGCCCCACGAGGCGGCCCGGCGGCCTCGTGGGAAGCGATCAGCGTCCCACCTCCGCCTTGTCGCCGCGGCGCCGCTCGATGTCTCGCCAGCGCGCCACGTTGCGGTTGTGCTCGTCCAGCGTGCGGGCGAAGGCATGGCCGCCGCTGCCATCGGCGACGAAGTAGAGATCGTCGCTCGCCATCGGCTGCGTCACCGCCCGCAGCGAGGCGATGCCGGGCGAGGCGATGGGGGCCGGCGGCAGGCCGCGGTTGCGATAGGTGTTGAAGGGATGGTCGCGCTCCAGATCGGCGCGCGACAGCGGCCGGTCAAGCACGCCGCCATCCGTCGCGGCATAGGCGACGGTCGGGTCGGATTGCAGCGGCATGCCACGCTTCAGCCGGTTGAGGAAGACGGCGGCGACATGCGGCCGCTCCGCCGGCACCGAGGTCTCGCGCTCGACGATGGAGGCCAGCACCAGCGCCTCGCGCGGGCTCGCCAGCGGCAGGCCTTCGGCGCGCTCCGCCCAGGCCTTCTTCAGCACCTGCGTCATCGCACCTTGCGCCCGGCGCAGCAGGGCGCCGCGGTCGTCGCCCCATTGATAGGCGTAGGTCTCCGGCAGCACGCTGCCTTCCTCGGGCGCGTTGATCTCGCCGGTCATGCCCGCCGCGTCGCGCACCAGCGCGGCGATCTGCCGCGCCGTCAGACCTTCCGGAATGGTCAGCCGGTGCTGCACCGGCTTCGCGCTGCGCAGCACGGCCAGCACCTGCTCGAGCGAGGCCCCGGCCGGGAAGGCGAATTCGGCGGCGTGCAGCGGCCCCTGGCCGCGCGTCGCCCAGGCGGCCGCGGTGAAGCTGCGGCCATCGGCGATGACGCCGGCCTTCAGCAGCGAGGCGGCGATGGCCTCGGTGCCGCCGCGCTGCACAACGACATTGGTGGGTTCGGCGAGCGGGCCGGGGGCGTGATAGAGGCGCAGCGCCTGCCAGGCGCCGGCGCCACCGAGCAGCGCGAGCACCACGAAGCCGAGGCCGAGGCGGCGTAGCCAGCGCCTCATCGGGCACCTTCCGCCGCGCGGATCGGCCGGTCGTTCAGGACGATGATCATCACCCCATGAACGCCCGGATGCCGGCATCGGCTCCATGACAAGGTGCCACGGCGCGAGAGTTGACGCATGCTGCGAGGCAGTCCGGGCTGCATTCTCGCATATGGAGAAATGCCCCGGTCCGCCCGGAAGCGGTGCCGGCCGCCGGCGGCCGGCGCCGCAACCTCAGGGTGCGCCGCGGAAGACGATGCTGGCGTTGGTGCCGCCGAAGCCGAAGCTGTTGGACAGCGCGACCTCGATGCGGCGGGGCTGGGCCTGCTTCGCGACCCGGTCGATGGCGCTCTCGCGCGACGGGTTCTCGAGGTTCAGGGTCGGCGGCGCGACATCGTCGCGGATGGCGAGCACCGAGAAGATGCCCTCCACCGCCCCGGCGGCGCCGAGCAGGTGGCCGACCGCCGACTTGGTCGAGGACATGGCGAGCTTGCCGGCATCGCCGCCCCAGAGCCGCTCCACCGCGCCGAGCTCGAGATCGTCGCCGAGCGGCGTCGAGGTGCCATGGGCGTTGACGTACTGCACCTCGGCCGGCGCCACGCCGGCGCTCTTCAGCGCCGCGCGCATCGAGCGGAAGGCGCCGTCGCCGGTATCGGAGGGGGCGGTGATGTGGTGCGCATCGCCCGACATGCCGTAGCCGATCACCTCGCCATAGATCCTGGCACCCCGGCGCTTCGCGTGCTCGAGCTCCTCGAGCACCATCACGCCCGCACCCTCGCCCATGACGAAGCCGTCGCGGCCCTCGTCCCAGGGACGCGAGGCCTGCTGCGGCGTGTCGTTATAGCCGGTGGAGAGGGCGCGCGAGGCGCAGAAGCCGGCCATGCCGAGCTCGCTGATCGCCGCCTCGGCGCCGCCGGCCACCATGACATCGGCATCGCCGAGGGCGATCAGCCGCGCCGCGTCGCCGAGCGCATGCACGCCGGTCGCGCAGGCCGTCACCGCCGAGTGGTTCGGTCCCTTGAAGCCGTATTTGATCGAGACATGGCCGGAGGCCAGGTTGATCAGCGCGCTCGGGATGAAGAAGGGCGAGAGGCGCTTCGTCCGGCCCGAGGCGACGGTGAGCGAGGCCTCGTAGATGGTCTGCAGCCCGCCGATGCCGGAGCCGATCATGACGCCGGTGGCGCAGCGGCCTTCCTCGTCCTCGGGCTTCCAGCCGGAATCCTCGACCGCTTCCGTCGCCGCCACGATGGCGAGCTGGATGAAGCGGTCCATCTTCTTCTGGTCCTTGACCGGGATCCATTCGGCGAGGTCGAGCCCGCCGCCTTCCCGGGTGCCGGACGGCACCTGGCCGGCGATCTTCGCCGGCAGGTCCTTGGTGTCGAAGGACTGGATAGCCGAAATGCCGCTTTCGCCCGCGATCAGCCGCTTCCAGACATGCTCCACGCCGAGTCCCAGCGGGCAGACCATGCCCATGCCGGTGACGACGACACGCCGCGGCGCGGCTCCGTTCGCGAACACGCTTGGCCTCTCCGTCCCTGTTCAGCCCTAAGCCCTAATCAGGCCGCCTTCTGGCTGTCGATATAGGCGATCGCCTCCTTGACGGTCGTGATCTTCTCGGCCGCGTCGTCGGGGATCTCCACGCCGAAGGCTTCCTCGAAGGCCATGACCAGCTCGACCGTGTCGAGGCTGTCCGCCCCCAGGTCGTCGATGAAGGAGGCATCCTCGGTGACCTTGGCCTCTTCGACGCCGAGGTGCTCGACAACGATCTTCTTAACCTTCTCGGCGGTATCGCTCATCGCCTGGTGCTCCTGATGGCGCGTGACTGGGCCCCGGCAGCGCCCGGACAGGGCACTCCTTAAGAGGCGGGGGGCTTAACACGGAACCCTGAGCGGGCCTAGGCGGTGTTTGCAGGGCTGGCAAGCCCTGACGGCGCGGCTCGCGAGCTTCGGAGGCCCCGTCGGACGGCCCCTATATCGAGCGCAGGAGGGTTTCGCCGTCCTGCCCCCTGGACGCCGGGCGCCGCTTCCGGCGGCTTGGCCTCGCCGCATTTGCGGCGGCGCCCATTCGGGTGCCCAGCCGGCGGTGCCGGCGGCAGGTCGGAACCTCGTGCAGCCGGGATCAACGCGGCGGGGGCACCACCGCCAGGGCCAGCCGCGCCAGCCCCATCATCGCCTCGATCGCCGCGCCCGGCGTGGCAAGGCAGGCGAGCGAGGCGAGCAGCGCCACATGCAGATCGCCTCCCTGGATCAGCACCGCCGGCGGCGCCGCGAGCGCGGCGGCGCCGAGGAGCCACCAGGGTCCTTCGGGCCAGGGCCCCCGGCAGGGCCGGGGCCGGGCAATCCGGGGCCTGTCGACACGTGCCATCAGCCGCCTCGCCGTCCGAAGGGTGATAGCGGCCGAGCCTAACCCAGGTTGCCTCGCCGATACCCGCACAATCGCGCCGCGACGCGATATCCCGCCCCTGCCCCTGGGAGGGGGGAGGCCGGGGGCGTCAGAGCGCCCGGTTGGCGCGGGCCAGCACCGCCTCGAACAGCACTTGGCAGCCGGCCTCGGCCTCCTCCGGCTCGATGCTCTCCGCCTCGTTGTGGCTGAGGCCGTCCTTGCAGGGGGTGAAGATCATCGCCGTCGGCACGCTGCGCGCGACATAGACCGCGTCATGCCCGGCGCCCGAGACGATCTCCCGCGCCGGCAGGCCGAGCTTCGCCGCCGCCTGGCGGACGAGATCGACGCAGCCGGCATCGAAGGGCTGCAGCGGGAAGCGGAACAGCTCGGTCAGCTCCAGCGGCAGGCCGCAGTCGCGGGCGATGAAGCCGGCCTCGCGCGGGAATTGCGCCGCCAGCCGCTCGATCTCGGCGGTGTCGGGGTGGCGGAACTCGACGCTGAAGCGCACCTCGCCGGGCACCACGTTGCGGCTGTTGGGGAGCACCTGCAGGAAGCCCACCGTGCCGCGCCCATCCTCGCCGCGGGCGCGCATCATGCGGTCGACGAGGTCGATGATGCGGGCGGCGCAGACCAGCGCGTCCTTGCGGGCGGCGGGCGGGGTGGTGCCGGCATGCGCGTCCTGGCCGAGGATGCGGGCATCCCACCAGACCTGCGCCTGGGCGCCGGTGACGATGCCGATCCGCTTGCCCTCCTGCTCCAGGATCGGGCCCTGCTCGATATGCAGCTCGAAATAGGCATCGGCCGGGAAGGGCCTGGCCGGCGCCTCGCCCTTGTAGCCGATGGCGGTCAGCGCCTGCTCGACGCTCACCCCGTCCACGTCCTGCAGCCCATAGACCTTGTCCAGCGGATAGACCCCGGCCCAGGCGCCGCTGCCCATCAGCGAATGGCCGAAGCGGCTGCCCTCCTCGTCGGTCCAGTTCACCAGCTCGATCGGCGCCTCGGTCTGGAGGTTGAGGTCGTTCAGGCTGCGCATCACCTCGAGCCCGGCGATGACGCCGAGCGCGCCGTCGAACTTGCCGCCCGAGGGCTGGCTGTCGAGATGGCTGCCCATCAGCACCGGCAGGCGGTTGGGGTCGCGCCCCTCGCGCCGGGCGAACATGTTGCCGATCGCATCCACCCGCACCGTGAGCCCTAGCGCCTCGCACCAGGTGCGGAAGCGGTCGCGGCCGGCCTTGTCCACCTCGGTCAGGGTCAGCCGCCGGACACCGCCCTTCGGCGTGGCGCCGATCTCGGCCATGCTCATCAGGCTGTCCCACAGCCGCTTGCCGTCGATGCGCTGGTTGGTGCCGCTCATGCTGCCCTGCCCCTTCCGATTGGCCGCGGTCTAGGCAATTCCCGGGCCGTTGTGCAGCGCGAAAATCCGCGGCAGCCTGGGTACCGGGCCGGGGTTGCGCCCGGCCGCGGCGGCGCTCAGGCCCTGGTCAGCGGGCAGCCGCCCTGCGCCAGCGGCCGGAAGGCCTCCTCCGCTGGGGTGGTCTGCAGCAGCCGGTAATAGTCGAAGGGCCCCTTCGATTCCTCCGGCGCCTTCACCTCGAACAGATAGGCCGGATGCAGCTTGCGCCCGTCCTCGCGGATCCGGCCGGGGCCGAAGGCGTCGTCATCCGTCGGCAGCGCCTTCATGCGGGCGACCGCCGCGGCGCCGCTGGCCCTGGCCGCCGGCACGCCCATCTCCTGCACCGCTTTCAGGTAGTGCAAGGTCGCGGCATAGGTGCCGGCATGGGTGCTGGCGATGCCGGGGTTGGGCCCGACCAGCCGGCGCAGCCGCGCGGTGAAGGCCCGGCTGCGGTCGTTGAGGTCCCAGTAGAAGCTCTCGGTCACGATCAGCCCCTGCGCCGTGCGCAGGCCGAGCGAATGTACCTCGGTGATGAAGAGCAGAAGCGAGGCGAGCTTCATGCCGCGCCGCGTCAGCCCGAACTCCGCCGCCTGCTTGACGCAGTTGGTGGTATCGGCGCCGGCATTGGCCAGGCCGATGACCTTGGCGTTGCTCGCCTGCGCCTGCAACAGGAAGGAGGAGAAGTCCTGCGTCCCCGGAAAGGGCGTGCGGACGCTGCCGAGCACCCGGCCGCCGGCGGCCTTGATGAAGCCGGTCGTGTCGCGCTCGAGCGCATGGCCGAAGGCGTAGTCGGCGGTGATGAAGTACCAGCTGTCGCCGCCCGCCCGCACCGTGGCGCCGCCGACCGAATTGGCCAGCATCCAGGTGTCGTAGGTCCAGTGGACCATGTTGGGCGAGCAGCCCTTGCCCGTCATGTCCGAGCTGGCGGCGGAGCTGTTGAGGTGGACCTTGTTCTTCTCCCGCACCAGGTCGTTGACCGCGAGGGCGACGGAGGAGGTGGCGACGTCGACGAGGCAATCGACGCCGTCGCGGTCGAACCACTGCCGGGCGATGCCGACGCCGACATCCGGCTTGTTCTGGTGGTCCGCGGCCAGCAGCTCGACCTCGAAGCCGCGCGGGCCGAAATCCTGGATCGCCTGCCGCACCGCGGCGACCGAGACCTGGCCGGTGACGTCGCGATAGGTGCCGGACATGTCGACCGGCACGCCGAGCCGGATGGTGTTCTGCGCCTGCGCCCGGGCGCTGCGCCAGGGCAGGCCGGCGAGCGGCGCGGCCGCGGCCGCCCTCACGACGGCCCGGCGATCGAGTTCGGTCATTGTCCTTGCCTCCCCGTGGCGGCGTCTTCGCTGCCGCTTGCGGGGGAATGCTACCGGGACGGATCGCCGCAAGGCGAGCCCGGATGCGCTCAGCCGCCGCGGAACCAGGCGCCCGAGGCGAGGACGCCCGCGATCAGCGTGCCATAGGCCACCAGCGCCAGGGCCAGCGCGGCGAAGACCCAGGTGAGGGAGCCGGTCAGGTGCAGCGCGGCGTAACCGCCGCCGACCGCGATCAGCAGCCGCAGCCCGCCCGCCAGCAGCGGCCAGAGCAGCTGCCCCGCCCCCTGCGAGGCGAAGTAGAGCGAGAGGCCGAGCCCGAAGAAGCCATAGGCCGGGCCGACGATCCGCAGATAGGCCGCCCCCGTCTCGATCATCCGCGGATCGGCGCCGAACAGGCCGAGCCAGGCCTCGGGCCAGAGGGCGGCGGCGAGGCCGATCGCCTCGGTCAGCAGGAAGGCGAGCGCGCCGCCGGTCAGCGCGATGCGCAACGCCCGTTCCCGCTGCCCGGCGCCGATATTGGTGCCGACCAGGGCGACCAGCGGCGCGCCGAGGCCGAAGACCAGCGGGATCAGCAGGTATTCCAGCCGGTTGCCGGTGCCGTAGCCGGCGATCGCATCCGGCCCGCCGGCGGCGCCCACCACGGCGGTGGTCAGCATCACCGTCAGCGTGGTCTGGAAGGTGGAGAGCGAGGCGACGGCGCCGACCTTCAGGATGTCGCGGAACAGCGCCGCGCGCAGCGGCACCGGCCGCAGCCGCGCGATGCTGCGGCCGCCGCACACCGCCCAGCCGAGCAGCGCCGTGGTGAGCAGCGAGGTCAGCACCACCGCCCAGCCGGCGCCGGCGACGCCCAGCGCCGGGACCGGGCCGAGGCCGAAGATCAGCAGCGGCGAGAGCGGGATCAGCAGCAGCACCCCGAGCACGACGGCGAGCGAGGGCAGCAGCATGTTGCCGGTGCCGCGCAGCACGCTGGCGAAGGCGTTGTACAGCCAGACCAGCACGGCGCCGGCGAAGACCACGTCGGAATAGGCGAGCGCCGCTTCGAGCGAGGCGCCCTCGCCGCCGAGGCCGCGGTAGAGCGCCGGGCCGAAGCCGAGGACGAGGCCGGAGAAGAGCAGGCCGAGCAACCCGTTGATGACCAGCGCGTGCAGCACCAGCGCATCCGCATCCTGCCGCCGGCCGCCGCCGAGCGCCCGGGCGATGGCCGAGGAGATGCCGCCGCCCATCGCCCCGCCCGAGAGCATCTGCATCATCATGAAGCCGGGGAAGACCAGCGCCATGCCGGCCAGCGCATCGGTGCCGAGATGCCCGACCCACCAGGTCTCGATCAGCCCGACCGAGGCCTGGGCCAGCATCACCA
This sequence comes from Roseicella sp. DB1501, assembly GCF_013112485.1. Taxonomy (GTDB): domain Bacteria; phylum Pseudomonadota; class Alphaproteobacteria; order Acetobacterales; family Acetobacteraceae; genus Paracraurococcus. The sequence continues at coordinate 362,386 of NZ_JABFHG010000003.1, read as the reverse complement.
GCGTGTTCGGCCAGGCGAGCCGCAGCAGGGTCGGCAGCGGCCGGCCCTGCAGCAGCCGCCGGGTGCGCGGGTCCATGGCGGTGGCGGCGGGCGAGGCCGGCCGGATCGGGGTCTCGGCGGTCATGGCATGTCCTCGCCCGGCGCGGGATGGCGTCGCCGGGCGAGGCGGCGGCGCAGGCCCTCGCCGGCGGCCGGGCCGGGGGCGAGGGTGAAATCGGCGGTGTCGATCGCCCGGCCGCTGCCGCGATCCACCAGCACGGGATCGGCGGGCGCGCCGGTGCGGGCATCGACGATCTCGACCGTGGTGCCCTCCGGCGTGAAATGCCGGTTGCCCCAGGCGAGCAGCGCCAGCAGCACGGGGCGGAAGTCCCGGCCGCGCGCGGTCAGGACGTATTCGTGCCGGGGCGGGCGCTCGGAATAGGGGCGGCGCTCCAGCAGCCCGGCCTCGACCAGGGCATTGAGCCGCCGGGTCAGCATGTTCGGGGCGATGCCGAGGCTGGCCTGGAACTCCTCGAAGCGGGTCATGCCGCTGAAGGCGTCCCGCAGGATCAGGATGCTCCACCATTCCCCGACACGCTCCAGGGCACGGGCGATTGGGCAGGGCATGTCGGCAAAACCGGTGCGGCGCATGGCGGCAGGATAGGCGGAGTCACTATCATGATGCAAGTGACTCTTCGCAGGGGGACCCCGACAGGGGCCCGCAGGGGCCGGTCAGTCGAAGGCGACGGTCAGGTTCATCGGAAAGATGCCGAAGGCGTCGTCGAGCCGGAGCCGCCCCTCCTCGCCCGGCGCCCGGCGCAGGCCGGGCAGGCGCAGCACCGGCTTGCAGATCTGCGGCAGCATCGCCTGGTTCATGTGGATGCCGAAGCATTCATGCTGGCCGAGGCCGAAATGCAGGCCGAGCGGGTCCAGCCGGTCGGTGCGGAATTCGCGCGGCGCCGGCACCCGGCGGCCATCCATCATGGCCGAGCGCGTGGCGGCGAGCACGATGGTGCCGGCCCTGATGGTCCGGCCCCGCCAATGCCCGGCCGCCAGCCGGTAATCCTCGCGGCAGAGGCGGAACAGGCCCGGCGTCAGCGGCCGGAAGCGGGCCGCCTCGAAGACGATGCGGGCCAGCGCCGCGTCGTCATCCGCCCGCGCCGCCGCCTGCGCCGCCGCCAGCTCCCGCGGTCGGTCGAGCAGCAGGTCGAAGAGTTGCGGGATCAGCATCGGCGCCTGCGGCAGGGCGCCGACGACGAGGCCGATCAGGTTGTTGCGGATCTCGAGGTCGGTGAAGCCGGGCCGGCCCTCCGCCTGCAGCCGCAGGCAGCGCCCGAGCACGTCCTCACCCGCCCCCTCGCCCACCCCCGGGGTCCGCTTGCGCGCCGCGACCGCCGCTCCGATCCGGCGGCGCAGCGCCGCGGCCACCGGCTCGGCCGCGGCGCGCTGCGCCAAGTCGTCGAGCGGGTTCCCGAACATGTAGCCGAACAGCGCCCGCGCCTGGTCCGCGATCTCGCGCTCCGGCGCGTCCCCGAGGCCGAAATAGGCGGCGTAGAGCCGCGTCGTCACCGCCTGCGACAGCTCCATGGCAAGGTCGAGGCGGCGCCGCGGGGCAGCCTGCCGCACCACCTCGGCGGCCAGCCGCGCCGTCTCCGGCCCGATCCGCGCCCGCGCCTCGGCCGAGGGCGCGGTCAGGCGCATATTGGCCTTGTCGCGCCGCGCCTCCTCCGTATCCGGCATGCCGAGGAAGATGTTGCCGCCCTCCATGACGACGGCGATCTTCGCCGCATAGGGCACGTCGAAGACGTCGGGCCGACGCAGCACCGCCTCGACATCCTCGGCGCGGGTGACACAGGCCCAGCGCCGGCCGCGGATGCGGAAGGGGAGGACGAGGATCGGCAGGGTGTTGCGCAGGATGCGGAAGCCGAGGTCCATGTGCCGCTGCAGCCAGCCGGGCAGCCGCCCACCGGGGCGCGCCGCCGGGGTGGGGAGGACGGGGGCCGGCAAGGGGGCCGAGAGCTCGGTCATGTCGGGTCGATTTCCCCCATGGCGATCATGCGCAGCGCGCTCAGGCTCGGGATGAAGAAATAGTCGCCGCCGCGCGTCTCGACGAAATGCGGCAGCCGGTCCGCGACATAGGGCAGCCGGCCGGAGGCCGGGTCGGCGGGAATGACGAAGCGCGCCGACTGCTCGCGGCTGCCGGTGATCGGGCAGGTGTCGTTGCCGGATTCGAGATCGAGCCCGTACTGCATCCATTGCTGCTGCACGAACTCGAATTGCCGGAACAGGCTGGCGCAGAGCGCCATGATGAAGACGCCGTGCTCGTCCTCGTCGCGCGGCGTGGTCTCGCCATAGGGCAGGCCGCGGCGGAGGATGCGCCGACGGTTGGTGAGGGTCGAGGCGCTGCAACCGGGCTCGGGCGCGGGATCGAGCATGTCGCGCGGGTTGGCGCGGCGGACATGCGCGCCGAGCGGGCAGCGGATGCCCTCCGGATCGTCGATATAGCGGTAATCCGCGGCCTCGCGGTTGAAGGCGGCAAGCTGCCGCTTCGCCTCCCACGTCTCGGCGCCGGTCAGCGGCACGCCCTGCTCCTGCTTCAACAGCAGCGGGAAGCGGTCCAGCATCGCCAGCATCTCGGCATGGGTCGGCGCCAGGATCAGCGGCACGCCGCTCGACCAGCGGCCGACCATCTTGGCGCGCAGCGTCTCCCGCGCTACCTCGGGCGTCGGCAGCCCGGCGACGCGCTGGAAGACCTCGGCATGCCGCTCGATCGCCGCGGCGAAGCGGCCGGTGTTCTGGTGCAGCTTGCGCAGCGCCATGAAGGTGCCGTTGCGCATGAAGCCGTAGGGGACGCTGCTCCGCGCCAGCTCCTGTCCCTCATTCGGATGGCCGAGCAGGAACTCGCCGGTGGCCAGCGGCTGCCAGCGCCGGGACGCGCCGGGCGGGCCGCGCAGCAGCTTGCCGGCGCCGATCGCGGCCTGCCTGTCCTCGTCCAGCACCCCCTGCCCGGCGAAGACGGGGTCGGAGATGCCGTCGGTGAAGCCGAAATGCTCCTTCGCCGTCGGCACCAGCCGGCCGCTCGCCGGGTCGCGCGCCATGAGCGCGGCGCTGTCCTGCCACAGCCCGGCGCCGTCGCGGCCATGGCCGGGCAGCAGCAGCACGCGGTCACGCGCGCGCCGGTGCCGCAGCAGCGCCTGCAGCCACTCGGTCCAGCGCGCCAGGGCCTCGACCGGCCGACCGTCGCTCTCCCGCGCCGCGGCGCTGAGGTTGAGCCAGACATGCACGCGCCGGTCCGCCTTCCGCGCGCCGTCGCGCCAGACCGGGTCCCAGCCATCCGGGTGGTTCGGGCCGAGATCACCGAGGATGTGGTTGCGGCGGGCCATGCCCTCGATGAACTCGTCCGGCATCTGCCGCAGCGTCGCGGTCGGCAGGCCGAGGGCGAGGAGGCCGGCCCAGGTGAAGGCGATGTTCAGCGCGATATCGGGCTTCTGCCGCAGCCCGTCCCGGTCCGGCACCCGGCTGCTGGCCCAGGGCTCGGCGGTGGTGACGTGCGGGCGGAGCTGGTCGACGAACCACCGCCCGGCCTCGCCGCCATCGGCGGCGATGTGGAACAGGAAGGTGCGGGCATAGGGGAAGCCGTAGCGCCCGTAGGGCCGGTGGATGTTGCCCTGGATGTCGGGCAGGTCGAGCCGGGGCGCGCCATCCGGCGGCGTGTCGCGGCGCAGGGCCGCCGGCTCGCCCCCCCAATGGCCCGGCGCAGCGGTGTCGTCCTTCGGCATGGCTCAGGCTCCCGGCGGCAGGATCTTCTCCGGCAGGCAGATCAGGCCCGGCGCCTGGCTCGGCGCCGCGACCTCCGCCGGCCGGTGCCGGGCGAGGAAGCGGCCGAACTTGGCATGCAGGGCTTCCGGCGTCGCATCCTGCGCGGCGATCACGAAATCGGCGAAATGCTGCTGCAGGTAGAGCGCCTTCAGCACCTCCGGCAGCGAGGCGCTGCGCGGCAGCGGTACGTCGCCGAGCGCCAGGGCGCGGCGCCAGAACCGCTGCAGGGCGAACCAGGCTGCGCCGAGCCCTAGCACCACGAGGAGAAGGGTCCCGAGCAGCAGCCCGACGGCGATGCGCGGCAGCGCCCCGCCCGCGATCAGCGCGACGACGACGACCAAGAGCAGCACGGCGCCCCAGGCATAGGCGAGCCGGGGCAGGAGCTGCCAAAGGCGGCGGAGCCTGTCGAGCGGCAGCGGCAGCACATCCTGCAGCCGCTGCCTCTGCGGCTCCTCCGGGTCATAGTCGTTGAAGGGCATGGTCGTCTCGACCTGGCAGCGCCGGATGTAGCGGAAGAAGTCCTCGGCCCCGGTCACCGCCTCGAAGCCGTGGCAGGCGCCGAAGACGGCCTCCAGCTCGGGGCGCATGGTCCGCCAGAGCGTGTCGGTGTAGCATCGCAGCGAGGTCTCGCTGCCGTCCTCGGCGTCGAACTCGGCGGCGAAGAGCAGATAGGGCGTCGGCAGCCGGTCCGCCCGCTGCGGCTCCAGCGGATCCCGCTCCTTCAATCGGTCGATCAGGGCGTCGCCGGACTCGCGGCCGTTATAGGGCAGGTCGTCGATCAGCGCGAAGCGGGCGAGATGCGTCAGCCGGCTGCGCGCGAAGGGACTCTGCGCCGTGGTGCCGCGGGACTTCGCCGTGGTCTCGGATTGCGGCAGCCGCGCCAGCGCCTCGAGCAGCCGCTGGCGGTGGGACTCGCCCTCCGGCCCGGCGCGGCCGGCCCGCACCGGCGCGAGGACGGTGAGGAAGTAGTGGCCGGTGTCGAAATTCGGCATCGCCCGCTCCTACTCCGCCGCCTTCGGCAGGGCGGCATCCGGCGGCGGCATCCGCCAGTCGGCCGCCCGGCTCTCGGCGAGGTAATGGGTGCGGCGCTCATCGGCGCGTTCCGCGGCGACCGAGGCGGAGGGCGCGTCGCCATGGCTGCCGAGGCAGTTCTGCAGCCCCTCCTCCACCAGCTGCCGGCGGTATTCGGCGGCGAAGGCGGCCGGGTCGCCCTTCGCATGCACCGCCGCCAGCGCCGCGATGCCACGCGCCACGCGCAGCGCCCGCTTGATGTCGCGCTGCGCCGCGCCGGGCGTCGCGTTGTAGTAGTAGTTCGTGTCAATCTGATTGCGGCTGATATAGGCCTTGAAGTCGGTGATCGGGATCGATCGCGGGTAGCGGGTGCTGGTGTACCAGAAGATGTCGAGCCCGCTCGGGATGCCATCGGCGAAGGCGTCGATGTACTGGTCCCAGGTGCCGTTGAAATTGCTCAGGAAGAGCATGGCGTCATGCTGCAGCCGCGGCCGGCCCTGGCCGAGATCGGGCCAGGCGTCGCGCGGGATGACGACCCAGCGCGCGAAATGGATCAGCCGCAGGCCGAGCAGCCCGCGGAGCTGCGAGGGGCGGCAGCGCGCCAGCATGAAGAGCAGGACCTGCAGCGCGGGCCGGCTCGGCAGCCAGGACCAGTCCGGCAGCCAGGACCAGCGACGCCGGATCGGCGTCAGCACGTTCATCGCATAGGCCTTGCCGGCGATATTCGACATCCGATCCCCCGCCTGCCGTCACGCCACCCGCTTCGCCGCGACGCAACGCGGGGACCGTGCCGCCGCATCGCGGCGCGCCGCAAGCGTCGTTTCAACGGATCCTGTGCGTGCGCGCACAGGGCCGTCCGGACGGCTGCGTCAGTGCTCCGGCGCGCCCGTGCTCCGCGCGACCGGCGCATCGCCCGGCCGCGCCGCCGGCCCGATGAAGTTGCGCGCCAGCGCGTGGTAGACGCCCTCGGCGCAGAGCAGGCGCGAAACCTGCGAGCCGATGATCGCCGCCATCATCAGCGGGATGACCATCGCATGGTCGTTGGTCATCTCGGTGACGATGACGAAGGCGGTGATCGGCGCCTGCACCACGCCGGCGAAATAGGCGACCATGCCGAGCAGCACCATGGCGTCGAGGGAGACGTCCGGGAACAGCGTGGCGATGTTGAAGCCGAGCCCGGCGCCGACCGCGAGGGAGGGCGCGAAGATGCCGCCCGGGATGCCGCTGATGGCGGCGAGGACCGTGGCGCCGAACTTCAGCAGGGCGAAGGATTGCGTCAGCGGCGTGCCGTCATCGACCAGCGCCCGCACCTCGCCATAGCTCGTGCCGTAGACCATGTCGCCCGAGGCGAGGCCGCAGAAGGCGGTGCCGAGGCCGCAGAGCATGGCGAAGACGACCGGATGGCGGCGGATGGCGCGGCCGGCGGCGCCCGGCAGGCCGCCCGCCACCTCGACCAGGATGCGGCTGAAGGCACCTCCGAGCAGCCCGCCGGCGAGGCCGCAGACCGGCACCGCCAGCCAGCCCGCGGCGCCCTGCAGCGTCGCCGTCGTGGTGCCGAAATAGGTGTAGTTGCCGAGCAGCGCCAGCGAGGTGAGGCCGGCGGTGATGATGGCGACGATGAGCAACCCGCTCGACTTCACCTCGAAGGCGCGGCTCATCTCCTCGATGCCGAAGACGATGCCGGCGAGCGGCGTGTTGAAGGCGGCGGCGACGCCCGCCGAGGCGCCGGCCAGGATCAGCCCCGGCTGGCGCCGCGGCGAGAGCCGGCCGATGGCGAACATGATGGAGGCGCCGACCTGCACCGTCGGCCCCTCGCGGCCCACCGAGGCGCCGCAGAGCAGGCCGAACAGCGTCAGCAGGATCTTGCCGACCGCGATGCGCAGCGAGACCAGCGCGGCGCGCGCCGACTGGTTCAGCAGCTTGCGGGCGGCGATCGCCTGCGGGATGCCGCTGCCGCCCGAACCCGGGAAGTAGCGCCGTGCCAGCCAGGCGGAGAGCCCCATGCCGAGCGGCGTCACGATCAGCGGGGCGTAGCGCCACCGGTCGAGCAGCGCCCGGAAGGCCTCCTGCGCCAGGTCGGCGAGCAGGGCGAGCGCCACCGCCGCGGCGCCGACCACGATGCCGCCGAGCAGGAAGATGAGCTGCCGCTGCGTGCGCGCCGAGTGCAGCCGCAGGCGCCGCGAGGAGGGAAAGGACCGGGGCAGCATCGCAACCTACCTGGATCGGGCTGCCGGGCGGGCAGCGCCCCGGCGCGCATCGCCGGCAGGCGCGACCGCGTCCGGCTCGCCCGCGATTCCGGGCAGTCCGCCACGCGCCGCACCATCCGCTGCGCCGGCTCGCAGCGGCCCCGCCCGTCGCCGGCGGCAGGCCGGCGACGGGTGCCCGGCAAGGCTAGAGCGCATTCACTCTGACCGGAATAGCGGAATGCGCTCTATCTCGTTGTTTGCAGAGCAGATTCACCTCTCCGGGCGATTCCGCCCTGCGGCGATCTGCTCTGGCATGCGACGATCGCGGCGCGATCCAGGGTAGCGGCGGGCGGTTCCGCGGCGGCGCGGTTTCCCCCTCCGGGCCGGCATGGCAGAGTCCGGCCGGCGCGCATCGCCGCACCGGCCGGACGCATGGCGGCGCCGTTGGAGGAATGCCCGCATGCCGTCCTATACGCCTTCTGGTCTCAGTCTCGGCTTCCTGCTCTTCCCGCGCCTCACCCAGCTCGACTTCACCGGCCCCTTCGAGGTGCTGAGCCGATTGCCGGGCGCGACGGTGCGGACCCTGTGGAAGGAGGCGGGGCCGGTGCGCGCCGATACCGGCCTCACCATCCTGGCCGACACCGCCCTCGCCGATTGCCCGCCGCTCGATTTCATCTGCGTCCCGGGCGGGCCGGGCGTCGCGCCGCTGATGGAGGATGCGGCGGTGCTGGACTTCCTCCGCCGCCAGGCCACCGGGGCGCGCTGGGTCACCTCGGTCTGCACCGGCGCGCTGGTGCTCGGCGCCGCCGGCCTGCTGCGCGGCAAGCGGGCGACGACGCATTGGGCGAGCCATGACTTCCTCGCCGCCCTGGGGGCCGAGCCGGTGCGGGCGCGGGTGGTGCGCGACGGCAACCTCGTCACCGGCGGCGGCGTGACGGCCGGGATCGACTTCGCCCTTGCCCTGCTCGCCGAGATCGCCGGCCCGGAGGTGGCGCAATCCGTGCAACTGCAAATCGAATACGCGCCCGACCCGCCCTTCCAGTCTGGCGAGCCGGCCACCGCTCCGGCCACGGTGCTGCAGGCCGCCCGGCAGCGCGGTGCGACGATGCGGGCCGAGCGGGAGGCGCTGGTCGCCCGCGTCGCGGCCCGGCTGGCCGCGGCCTGACCGGTCCGATGGGGAGCCCGGCGCGGGCATGGTGACCGGCGAGGCGGAGCCGCCGGCGGGTTCGGCGCCACGCCGGGCGGGGCGGCTGGTCCTGCTCGGCCTCGGCTATCTCTGCCTGGCGCTGGCGGCGATCGGCGTCGTGGTGCCGGGGATGCCGACCACCATCTTCCTCATCGGTGCCGCCGCCGCCTTCGGCCGCGCCTCGCCGGCGCTGCGGGCGCGGCTGCGGGCGCATCCGCGCTTCGGCGCCACGTTGCGGCATTGGGAGGACCATGGCAGCATCGCCCCGCGCGCCAAGCGGGCGGCGCTCATCGGCATGGGTCTCGGCTGGCTGATGCTGACCCTGTTGCTGCAGCGGCCGCTGGTCTCGGTCCTGGTCGGGGTCTGCATGGCAGCGGTCGCGGTCTACATCCTCACCCGGCCATCCGGGCCCGAGCCGGTGCGCGACGGCCAGCCATAGCCGCAGCGAGGATCACCCCTGCGTGTAACGCGGGCCACCGCAACGGAACGAAACAAGCAAATCGCCGCCATCTGGCCCACATTCAGCCTGTAGGGTCGGCCAGCCGGCGGCCCCTCCCAATCCTTGCCCCCGATGCAGGACGGCCCCGCCCCGCGGCGCCGGAACGATAGGATAGTCCCCGTGGTCCAGAGTCAGGCGAAAGCCGCACCGAACACGCCCAGCGACACCGCGCAGCAGGAGGAGGAGATCGCCTATCTGGCCAAGCGGCACCGGGTGACGCCGGCCATCGTGCGCGAGATCATCCGCCGCATCGGTTCCTCCGAGCGCAGCGCGGTCGAGCGCGAGATCCAGCGTGGTAAGGCCCGGCGCTAGAGCATTTTCCGTTCACCTGCATTCACGGCAAATGCTCTAGACCATGATCCGCTCACACAAGGTCGCGGATCGTGGTCCAGGCCGCTGTTTGATCGCGTGAGTCACGCCTTTCGGTGCGTCCGCCTCAAGCGATCACGCTCCAGCGCGGCGTAGCCGCAGCAGGGCAACGGGCAGCAATGCTTTTGCCGGGCGCGGCAAAATTGATGCCGGCCGGGCGGATGTGCCCGGCCGCTTCAATTCACATTAAATCAAAGATTTAGATTCCACCGCGCTTGCGGCGGCCCAACCGCTCAGCGCTGGCGGGCTTTCCGCGCCGCATAGCGGGCGTCGCGCTTGGCCTTCTGCTCGGCGGCGAGCGCCAGCGCCCGCGCCTTCTTCTCCTCGTCGAGCTGGACGGCACGCTCATGCTGCTCGGCCTCGGTGCGGGCGGCCATGGCCTTTGCCTCGGCTTCCTGCCGGGCCCGCTCGCGTGCCGCAGCGGCTTCCGCCTCGGCCTTCGCCTTGGCCTCGGCGGCCCGGCGAGCGGCTTCGGCCTCCCGCTCCGCCTTACGGACCGCGGCGCGCGCCTCGCGCGCCTCCGCGACCGCCTTCTGCTCGGCAAGCTTGCGCTGCCGCTCCGGGTCGTCGACCGCGGGGCGGGAGCGGAACCGCTCCAGCAGGGCCTGTTTCGCCTTCGCCTGGTTGTCCAGCCGATCCTTGACGTTGTCGAAGCTTCGGAAAGTCATCGCGTCTTCCTAACGCATATCGGCCATCGCCGCCCAGCCTTGTTCCGCAAGCATTATGTCCGTGCCGCGGCGAGGCGGGCCGGCCTGGCATTTGCCGTCCTGGCGGGAGCGGCGCATACCGCCGCGATGCCGCCCTCGATCGCCGACGCAACGCCGAGCAGCGCGCCGGGCTCCGCTCGACGCCTCATTCTCCTGCTCGGCCTCGCCGCCTTCGCGGGGGCGCTCAGCGTGCGGGCGACCGATCCCTTCGTGCCGACCATCGCCGCGGAATTCGCCACCTCGACCGATCGGGTGGCCCTGCTCGCCACCGCCTTCGCCATCCCCTTCGCGGCCATCCAGCCCATCCTGGGCCCGGTCGGGGATGCGCTCGGCAAGCGGCGGATCATCCGCCTCGCCCTGCTGCTGCTCTCGGTCTTCGCCCTGCTCGCGCCGCTCGCGCCCGACCTCACCACGCTGACGGTGCTGCGGGCCCTAACCGGCGCCGCGGCGGGCGGCATCATGCCGCTGACCCTCGCCTCGGTCGCCGATGCGGTGCCGATGGCGGAACGGCAGGTGGCGCTCAGCCGGGTGGTGGTCTTCTCGATCGCCGGGCAGATCGCCGGCGGGGCGCTGGCCGGGGTGCTGGCGCCGGTGCTCGGCTGGCGCGGCGTGCTCGCGCTCTGCGGCGGCGTCGCGCTGCTCACGGCGGTCCTGCTCTTCCTCATCCCCTTCGGCGGACCACGCGAGCCGCGGCGGCGCTTCGAGCCCATGCAGGCGATGCGCCGCTACCGCATGCTGCTCGGCATGCCGGCGGCGCGGCTGCTTTTCCTTTCGGTCTTCGTCGAGGGCATGCTGGTCTTCGGCACCTTCCCCTATCTGGCGCCGGTGCTGCAGGCGCGCGGCCTCGGCAGCGGCGAGGGAGCCAGCCTCGAGGCCGGGCTCGCGGTCGCCGCCTTCGGCGGCGGCGGCTTCGTCTATGCCGCCCTCGCCCGCTCGCTGCTGCACCGGCTCGGCCAGGCGCGCATGGTCCGGCTGGGCGGGGTGATCGCCGGCCTTGCCCTGCTCGGCTTCGGCTTCGCCCCGGCGGCGACGCTCTTCATCGCCGCCGGGCTGGTGCTCGGAACCGGCTTCTACATGATCCACAACAGCATCCAGACGCGGGTGACCGAGGTGGCGCCGGAGGCGCGGGGCTCGGCCGTCGCGCTGCATGCCTGCCACTTCTTCGGCGGCCAGTCGCTCGGGCCGGTGGTGGTGGGGCTGGCAATCGGCGGCTTCGGGGCGCCGGCGGCCTTCACGCTGGCCGCCGCCGCCATTTTCGCGCTCAGCCTGCGGCTCGGCCGGCGCGAGCCGGGCTCGCGGCCGGCCTGAGGGAACGCCGCGCCGGGATGAGCGAGGCGCAGGCTTGTTTCAGGTTTGTCGGACCGGCCGGAAGGCCGATCCGTCGCGCTCAGCCCTGCTTCAGGTGCAGCAGCAGCTTGTCGGTCGCCTGCACCTTGTCGGTGCGGTCGATGGCGGCGAGCTCGGCGGCGAGGCGGTCCATCGCCTGCTCGTAGATCTGCCGCTCGGAGAAGGACTGGTCGGGCTGCCCGGCATTGCGGTGCAGGTCGCGCACCACCTCGGCGATCGCCACCGGGTCGCCGGAGTTGATCTTCGCCTCGTATTCCTGGGCGCGCCGCGACCACATGGTGCGCTTGATGCGCGCCTTGCCGCGCAACGTGTCGAGAGCGTCCTTCATCGCGCCGTCGGTCGCCAGCTTGCGCAGGCCGGAAGAGGCCGCCTTGTTGACCGGGACGCGCAGCGTCATGCGGTTCTCGTCGAAGGTCACGACGATCACCTGAAGGGTATGACCCGCGGCGGACATCGATTCGATGCCCTGAACGGTCCCGACCCCGTGGGTCGGGTAGACGACATGGTCGCCGGTCTTGAATTCCACTGGTTTCGCAGGCTGTCTCGGAGGGGGTGAATGAGGCCCGCCAACGCGGCCGGGAGCGGCCGGGGAATGTCCCGGCGAGCCGACCCGCGGCACGGCGGCGGGAAGCGGAGGGGCTGCCTGCGCCTCGGCAAGGCCGGGCGGCGCAGGCTTCGTCGCCGCCGGCGGGGCCGGGGCGGGCGAAGAGGTGGCCAAGGGGGTGGCCAGAGGAGTGGACGGTGCGAGCTGCGCGGCAGTCGCGCGGCCAGCCTCGGCCGCCCGACCGGCAGCCGCGGATGCGACCGGCTTGTGCATGGCAGGTTTGGGCATGGCGGACAGGGCGGTGGACCCGGCGGGCGGCGATGCGGGCGGAACGGCACCGGCAGCCAGGGCCTTGGCCGAGACGGGGGTCGCAGCGGGTGCCTTGGCCGCGGGCTTCGCGGGGGCCGGCTTCGCAGCAACGGCCAGCGCGGACTTCGAGGCGGGAGATTTGGCGGGCGCAGGGGCAGGGGATGGGGCAGGCGCGGGCCTGGCCGAGGCCGGCGACGCGGCGCGACGGGCCGGTTGCGGCGCCGGCTTGGCGACGGGCCGGGCGGGCGCCGCCTTGGTGGCGGGCTTGGTCGCCGGCGCGGCGCGGCTGACCGGCTTGGCCGCAGCCTTCGGCGCCGGCCGGGCCGCCGGCTTCGGGCTGGCCTTGGCGGGCTTCGACGCTGCGTTGCGGCGGGCCTCGACCGGCGGCTTCGGCTTGGCCGCCGGCTTCGAGGCCTTCGCGGCCGGCCGCTTCGCGGGGCTGCGCGGGCCGGCCTGCTTGCCGCTGGCTTGTGCCTTCATTGCGGACGCACCTCCTGCGGCAGGTCGCTTCTCCGGAATCCTGAGGTCATTGGCCTGTTGGACGAGGGTATCCCGGCGATTCCATCGAGGGAGACCCTGTCGGGTTCACTGCCCATGCCGAATTCCGCAAATGGTTCCGCCGGCGGCCGCACGCCGGATGCGGCCCGCATTGCCAAGGGATTGAAACTATAGCATTCGGGCGCGAGGGTGTCATTATCCCCCCTGCTGGCCGCCGCAGCGGGTGGTTTCACGCTCCGGGCAGGGCCTTCCGAACCCGCCGGGAGGCCGCCCCCGCCCCGCTATCCGCCGGCACCCTCCTCCGGCCCGGGCAGGATGGCGGCATGTGCCAGGTTGGAGAGGATATCCATCCGGCGGTTGTGGAATTCCTCGGTCTGCCGGCAATTCGAGAAGAAGGCGAAGCTCACCCCGCTGGTCGGGTCCGCCCAGCAATAGGAGGAGCCGACGCCGCCATGGCCGAAGACCCGCGGATGCGCGATGGCGCCGAGGCCGCGCGCCACCGGATGCTCGCCCCGCGAATGCGGCCCGATCCCGCGGCACATCGGCAGGCCCATATACTCGTCGATGCGGTCGCCGGTGAAATTGCGGGTGACGAAGGCGATGAGCCGCGGCGAGAACAGCCGCACCCCGCCCAGCACCCCGCCCTGCGCCAGCATCTGGTAGAAGGCCGCCATGCCGCGGGCGGTGCCGTAGCCGCCGCCGCCGGGGATGCCCGCCAGGTGGTGCAGCGGGTGGTTCTCGCCCTCGCGCGGCGGGAAGCGGCCATCGGCGGGCGGATCGTAGATGTCGACGGCGCGGCCATGCTCGGCCTCGGGCAGGCCGACGAAGACCTCCTCCTGCAGCCCGAGCGGGGCGAGGATGCGATCGCGGATCACCTGCCGGAAGTCCTGCCCGGTCACGGCCTCGATCAGCATCGCTGCGACCCAATGCGCCGAGGCCGGGTGGTAGCGGACCTTGCTGCCGGGCGTCCATTCCAGGGTGAAGCCGCAGACCGCGCGCCGCACCGCCTCATGGTCGCCCATGATCTCCGGCGGCACCACGGCGGAGGGGAAGCCGCCCTGATGCGTCAGCAGCTGCAGGATGGTGACCTCGCCCTTGCCGTTGGCGGCGAAGCCCGGAAGGTGCTGCGCCACCGTATCGGTGAAGCGGAGCAGCCCCTCCTCCGCCAGCAGCCAGACCGCCGCGGCGGTGACCACCTTGGTGTTGGAATACATCAGGAACAGGCTGCGGTCGTCCGCCGGCCGGTCGGGCGCCACCCGCGCCCGGCCGAAGCTGCGGAACAGCGCCAGCCTGCCATGGCGGGCGAGGGCGACCTGGGCGCCGGGATGCTGCCCCTCGGCGATGTGCCGCTCGATCAGGGCGCAGAGCCGGCCCAGCGGCCGCGGGTCGAGGCCGAGCGCCTCGGGGTTGGATTCCGCCAGCGGAAAGCTCATCGGACCGTCCTCCTGTTTCGTTTGGCTTGGCATCAGGCCAGGGCCGGCATCACCTCGCGGGCGAACAGACTGGCCGAGCGCAGCATCTCCGCCTCGTCCTGGTCACCGAAGGCGAAGCGGCTGACCAGGTAGTTCACCCCGGTCGCCGCAACCTGGGCCCGCAGCGCGTCGCGGATCATCGCCGGGGTGCCGGCGAAGGCGAGGCCGGCCGCCTCGGCCGCGTCGAAATCCTCGGTCATCTGCGCCGTCGCCGGTTGCGCGCCATGCCGCCGCCAGAGCCGGAGGAAGTTCGTCGCATGCACCCGCCAGGCGCGGCGCGCCACCGCCCGCGCCTCGGCCGCGCTCTCGGCGAGCACCAGGGCGCGGGAGAGGCCGAGGCAGGGCATGGGGTCCGGCCGCCGCCATTCGGCGCGGTAACGCGCGACGATCTCGGCGACCCGGCCGACCGGGGCATTGCAGACGGTGGCGGCGCCCGCCGCCGCGGCGCGCGCCGCATGCTCGACGGTCGCGCTCGGCATCCAGAGCGGCGGATGCGGGCGCTGCCGCGGCCGCAGCACCACCGGCACCTCCCGGCACTGCCAGAAGCGGCCCGCGAAACTGACCTCCTCCTCGGTCAGCGCCTTGAGCAGCAGTGCCAGCCCTTCCTGCAGCATGGCCGGGCTCGCCGCGGCATCGACACCGTGATAGCCGAGCTCGAAGGGCGAGACGCCGCGGCCGATGCCGAGCTCGAAGCGCCCGCCGCTCATCTGGTCGAGCAGGCAGACCTCCTCGGCGAGCTGCAGCGGGTGGCGCAGCGGCAGGATATAGACCAGCGGCCCGAGGCGGATGCGGCGCGTGCGCTGCGCCACGGCGCCGAGCCAGGCGCCGGTCGCGGGCGTCGCCGAAAGCGGCGTCGCATGGTGCTCGCTGACATGGTAGCGGTCGAAGCCGGCGGCATCGTAGAAGGCGGCCAGGTGGAGCCGCGTCTCGAGATGCGCGGCGAGGTCGGCGCTGCCGGGCTCCGTCGCCGGGATGTCGTTCTGATCGAAGATCCCGAACTGCACGCCGGCTTCCCCCTGACCCAAGGAGCCTAGAGCGTGATCGCTTGGGGTGGGAACACTGAAAAAGCGCGGAGGAGGCCCCCTTCCCCCATCGCCCCTGCCTGGAACCCGCCGGTTCCGGGCCTTCGCGCCGATCGGCCGCGCCTCAGCCCGCGCAGCCTGCCGGGGACAGCCTCGCCGCCTCGATGGTGAAGACGCGATCGGCCATCCGCCGGGCCAGCGCGGCGTCATGCGTGACGAGGAGCAGGCCCAGATCGCGCTCGGTGACCAGCTCGCGCAGCAGCAGCGCGACCTCCCGCTGGGTGATCGGATCGAGGCGCGATGTCGGCTCGTCCGCGAAGAGGAAGACCGGATCGAGCGCCAGGGCGCGCAGCAGGGCAAATCGCTGCAACTCGCCCCCGGACAGCTCCGCCGGGCGCCGGTCGAGCAGCGCCGGCGGCAGGCGCAGGCGGTCGAGCAGCCCGCCGAAGACGGCGGGCGCCAGGCCATGCCGCCGCCCGAGATGGCGCAGGGCCTCGCGCATGCTCTGATGCGGGGCGAAGGCGCTCGGCGGGTCCTGGTACAGCTTCTGGAAGCGCCAAGGGGCGAGGCCGGCGAGGCGCCGCACCTCGCCCTGGCTCGGGCGAAGCAGGCCGAGCAGCAGGTCGCCGAGCGTCGTCTTGCCGCAGCCGCTCGGGCCGAGGACGGCCACCGTCTCGCCGCGCCCGACCGCGATATCGACGTCCTCCAGCACGGCACGCCCCTGGAAGCGCTTGCCGAGGCGACGCGCCGCGACGACGGCCTCGCCCGCCGGGCGGCGCGGCGCGGCGGATGGCATCGGCCACTGGGCCGGCTCCGCCGCGACGAGCCGGCGGGTGTAATCCTGCGCGGGGCGGGCCAGCAGCCGCTCCGCCGGCCCCTGCTCGACGACCTGGCCCTCCAGCATGACGGCGAGATGGCCGCCCAGGATGCGCGCGACGCCGATGTCATGCGTCACGGCGATGACGGTCCGCCCCCGCCCGGCCTCGTCGCGCAAACGCAGCGCCGCCTCGTCCCGCCGCTCCGCATCGAGCCCCTTGGTCGGCTCGTCCGCCAGCAGCAGCGGCGCGTCCGCGGCCCGCAGCACGGCCAGGGCGAGGCGTTGCGCCATGCCGCCGGAAAGCTGGAAGGGATAGAGGCGGGCGACGCCCTCGAGCCCGAGATCCCGCAGCAGCCGCTCCGCTTCGGCGCGCGAGGCTGGCGGCGGCATCCCCCGCACCAGGCGGCAGACCTCGGCGACCTGCGCCAGCGCCCGCATGGTCGGGTCGAGCGCCAGCCAGGGCTCCTGCGGCAGCAGCGCGATCCTGCGGCCCCAGAGGCCGCGCCGCGCCCGCCCCTCCGGCAGCGGCTGCCCGTCCAGCACCACCTCGCCGGTGCGCCGCAGGCGAGGCGGCAAGGCGCCCATGATGGCCTGCAGCACCAGCGACTTGCCCGACCCGGTCTCGCCGAGCAGCACCAGGGGCGTGCCGGGCCGTGCCGCGAGCGACAGGTTCTCGACGAGCGGCGTGCCATCGGCGGCCCGCACCGTCAGGCCGCGGAGTTGGACATGACCGCTCATCGCGGGCGGCCCCCGGCGAGGAGATGGCAGGCCAGGACGGCCAACGCGACGAACAGGCTCGGCAGCAGGGCCTGGAACGGCGCCTCGGCGAGATAGGGCAGCATCTCGCTGGTCATGCCGCCGAGCTCGGCCGTCGGGGGCCTCAGGCCGATGCTGATGAAGCTGAGCGTGGCGATGGTGAGGATCACCCCGCCGATCCCGAACCCCGCGAGGGTGAGCAGGATGGGCGCCAGCTCCGGCAGGATGAGGTGCCGCAGGATATAGGCCCGGCCGAAGCCGAGCAGCCGGGCCGCCTCCACATGCGGCCGCGCCAGCAGGCTGCGCGCCTGGGCGCGCGTCACCCGGAAGAATTCCACCCACAGGGCGAGGGCGATGCCGCAGGCGAGCGGCAGGATCTGCCCCGGCGCGAAGGCGATCACCAGCAGCACGAGCAGCAGCCCGGGCAGGGCCAGCACGGTATCCGCGAGCAGGCTCAGCCCGCGATCCAGCCAGCCACCCTCCCAGGCGGCGAGAAGCCCCAGCACCGTGCCGAGCAGGCCGGCGGCGGCGACGGTCAGCCCGCTCAACAGGAAGGACAGCCGCACGGCATGGGCGAGGCGCGCCAGCATGCTGCGGCCGAGATGGTCGGCGCCGAGCAGGAAGCGCGCGCCCGGCGGGGCGAGTGACGCCGTGAGGTCCTGCCGCGCGGGGTCGGCCTCGATCAGCCATGGCCCGAGCAGGCCGAAGCCCAGCAGGAGCAGCAGGAGGACGGCGCCGGCCAGGCGGGCGCGGGGAAGCGCCGCGTGGCGCCGGCCGAAGGCGAGGCCGCTCACGCCTCCTGCCTGCCGCGGCGCGGATCGATCAGCAGGCAGGCGAAATCGACCGCCGCGTTGAGCAGCACGACGCCGAGCCCCATGATCAGGGCGCTGCCCTGCACGAGCGGGACGTCGCGCGCGAAGATGGCGTGCACCAGGGCGTGGCCGATGCCTGGCCAGCCGAACAGGGTCTCGACGATCAGGATGCCCTCGACGAGCCCGATCAGTTGCAGGCCGAGCACGGCGAGGACGGGAATGGCGGCGTTGCGCAGGCCGTGCCGCCGCACCGCATCGCGCTCCGACAGGCCCTTCCAGCGGGCGAAGACCAGGACGGGCGAGGCGGCGACGGCCGCGACGGACTCCCGGGCGACGCGGCTCGACACCGCCGCGAGGCCGAGGGCGAGGGTGAGCGAGGGCAGCACCAGCTCGGCCCAGCCCTCGAAGCCGCCGGGCGGCAGCCAGCGCAGCCGGACCGATAGCAGCACCATCAGCGCCAGGCCCAGCGCATAGGCCGGCACCGCGCGCAGCAGCACCGACAGGCCGAGCACGGCATGGTCCGGCCATCGGCCCCGCCACAGCCCGGCGACGATGCCGAGCGGCAGGCCGATCAGGGCCGAGAGGGGCAGGGCCGTGCCGGCGAGCAGCGCCGTATAGCCGATCTGGACGCGCAGCTCCTCGATCACCGGCTCGCCGGTCACCAGGGAGCGGCCCAGATCCAGCCGGAGGACGCGCCCAAGCCACTCAAGCAGTTGCACGGCCAGGGGTCGGTCCAGTCCGAGTTCCGCCCGCATCGCCGCCGCGGCGCGGGCATCCACCATGTCGGGACCATAGCGCTCGGCGGCCAGGCGGAAGGCCTGGTCCCCCGGCAGGGCGTGCATCAGGGCGAAGCCGATGCATCCGACCAGCAGCGCCACGAGGCCCGCCTGGCCGAGACGCGACAGCAGCGGCCGCAGGACGCGCCATGCGTTCCTGCGCATGCTACGGCTCCCTCCAGCGCATGTCCGGCAGGCGGTAGCTGGTCTCGAATGGGTCGATGGCGACATGCGCGACGCGGCGGCCGATGGCGACGGCGAGCTCGGACCAGGCGATGGGGATCACCGGCAGCTGCTCGTGCAGGATGGCGCTCGCGCGCTGCGCCAGCGCCCGGCGCTCCTCCGGCGCCGCGGCGGCCTCCAGGCGCGCCAGGGCCGCGGCGAGCTGCGGATCCGTCCAGTTCATCGCGCCCCAATCGCTGCCCCCCTGCGCGAAGTCGGTGAGGATGGTCCCCAGCGGATCCGGCACCAGGGCGTAGTTCCGCGACATCAGGCCGAGTTCGAGCGTCCCGTCGCGATGCAGGCGGGGGATGTCGGAGGTGTTGCCGATCGAGACATCGACATCCACGCCGATCTCGCGGAACTGCGCCTGTAGGGCGGTGGCGATGGCCGGCAGCTCGGGCCAGGTCGAATAGGTGGTGAGCACCACCCGGAAGCGGCGGCCCTGCCGGTCGCGCAGGATGCCGTCGGACCCCGGGGTCCAGCCCGCCGAGGCCAGCAGCGCCCGAGCACGCGGCAGGTCTCGCCCCGGCGGCGGCAGATCGGCCAGGTGCCAATCGCCCGTCATGGGGGGCAGGAGCTGCGTCGCGGCCAGGGCCGGATTGCGCAGCAGCGCCGCGGCGATGCCCTGGCGGTCGATGGCGAGGTCGAGGGCCTGGCGCTCCGGCAGGCTGCCGAAGAAGGCCGAGGCCAGGTTCAGCTTCAGGATGCGGGTGCGCGGGATGGCGACGGTTCGCACCTCCAGCGCCGGGTTCCGCCGCAGCCGCGCCATGGTCACCGGGTGCAGGCCGAAGACCAGGTCGGCCTGGCCGCTCTCCGCCATGGCGGCGCGCGCCTCGCCCTGCCCCGCGACCAGATAGACGGCGCGGGTGATCTCCGGGCGCGGCCCCCACCAGGATTCGAAGCGCTCCACCTCGAGCCGCATCGGCGCCGTGATGGAGACGACGCGGTAGGGGCCGGTGCCGATCACCGCCTGGACATGGCCGGCGGCGTCATAGGCCGCGGGGGCCAGGATCCCGCTGCCGTAATTCGCCAGGACGGCCAGGAGGATCGAGAAGGGTCGGGCGAGCCGGATCACCACATCGCGGCCGGTGGCGTCCAGCGCGGCGAGGGGCGCGCGCGCCAGGGCCGTCGCATCGGCGAGGGCGCGCCGCAGGCTGGCCACCGCCGCCTCCGGCGTCACGGCGGACCCGTCGTGGAACCGCAGGCCGGGACGCAGCGTGAAGCGCCATTCGAGGCCGGCGGCATCGACCGACCAGCGCTCCGCCAGGACGGGCACCGGCCGACCCTCGGCATCGGCCGCCAGCAAGGTCTCGACCACGCCCATGCGGGTGAAGATGAAGCCGCCGCGCGCCGGATCGAGGCCGCCGATCTCGACCGGCGCGACGATCCGCAGCACGCGCTCGTCCACCGCCCCTGCCGCCGCCCCTGTCACCGCCTGGGCCACGCCGGGCCGCGGGGTGGGCGCGAGGCAGGCGGCAGCGAGGGCGGGGAGGCGGCGGCGGCGCATGGGGGCGCTAGAAGCGGAAGGCGAGGCTGCCGAGCACGGTTCTCGGCATGCCGGGCGACACCCAGACGCTGCTGTAGGAGCGGTCATAATAGTGCTTGTCGAACAGGTTGATGATGTTGAGGTTCAGCCGGACCCGCTCGTTCACCTGGTAGTAGGCCAGGGCATCGACCGGGGTGTAGCCCGGCAGGCGGAAGCCGGGATTGGCGTTGTCGCCGGCGCGCGAGCTGACATGCACGATGCCGCCGCCGATGCCGAGCCCTTGCAGACTGCCCTCCTGGAATTCGTAGACGTTCAGCAGGCTGAGGCTGTTGCGCGGGATGTTCAGCAGCGGCGCGCCCGCCGCCAGGGTCTCGTCGCGCGTCACCTCCGCATCGACATAGGCATAGCCGCCGATGATGCGCCAGGAGGGCGTGATGTTGCCGGCCAGGGTCAGGTCGAAGCCCCGGCTGCGCGCGGCGCCGGCCGCGATGCTGAAGCCGGAGTTGTTCGGATCGGCGGTCAGGACGTTCTTCTTGTCGATCTGGAACAGCGCGGCGGTCAGGCTGAGCTGGTCGCGCAGCAGGTCAAGCTTGAGGCCGACCTCCCAGGCCTCGCCCTCCTCCGGCGCGAAGGACCGGCCGGTCGCGTCGCCGCCGGAATTCGGCCGGAAGGAGCGCGCATAGCTGGCATAGGCCGCGACAGTGTCGGTGAGGTCGTAGATCAGCCCGATCCGGGGCGAGGCGGCCGTCTGCGATTGCGGCGTGGCCAGGCCGGTGGCCCGCTGCACGAAATCCTGCTCGTACTGCTCGACGCGGACCCCCGCGACCGCCTTGAGGCGCGGGGTGAGCGCGATCTGGTCCTGCAGATAGGCCGCATAGACCTGGGTCTGCTCCAGCGTATCGCTGCGCCGGGTCAGCGCCGGCGCGGCCCGGCCGTAGCTGGGCGCGAAAATGTCGATGGCGTAGGGCGCCGCGTTCGGATTGGAGCGCAGCAGCCGCTCGCGGTTCCGGTAATTCTCGTATTCCAGGCCGGCCAGCAGCGTGTGCTGCACCGGGCCGGTGGCGAAGCGCCCGGTCAGCGAGGCCTGCAGGTCGAAATCATCCCAGGCGTAGTCGCGGAAGCGCCGTTCGCGCAGGAGAGTGCGGCCGTCGGCGAGCAGGCGGCTGGCCTCGGTCGCGTAGCCATTCATCGTGCCGCCGAGATACTGGCCGCCGAGGCTGAGGGTCCATTGCTGGTTCAGCCGGTGCTCCATGCAGAGTTGCAGCGTGGCGTTCTCGTTGCGGATGCGGCCATCGCCCGGCTCGCCCAGGAAGCGGCTGCGCGGGATCACGCCGAGCCGGTTGCCGACGGCGACCACGCCGCGGTCGAAGGTCTGGTCGTTGCGCAGGAACTCGCCGTTCAGCATCACCACCGTATCGGGCGTCGGCTGCCAGGTGGTGACCGGCGCCAGGAAGAGGCGATCGGTCTCGACGAAGTCGCGGAAGCTCGTCTGGTGCTCGGCGCCGCCGTTGAGGCGGTAGCCGAAGCGTCCATCCGTCCCGATGGGGCCCGATGCATCGAAGGTGCCGCGGGCCTGGCCCGGGCTGCCGAACAGCCCGGTCAGGCCGAAGCCCGGCTCTGGCAGCGGCTGCCTGGTGACGATGTTGAAGGTGCCGCCCGGATCGCCGCGGCCATAGAGCAGCGCCGCCGGTCCGCGCAGCACCTCCACCCGCTCGATCGTCGCGGCATCCGGCGTGCTCTGGTAGCCGCGATTGACCGGAAAGCCGTTGCGGTAGAACTCGCCGGTCGCGAAGCCGCGGATGGCGTAGTTGAACAGCGTCTGGCCGCCGAAATTGTTCTGCCGCGTCACGCCGCCCGCATAGTCGAGCGCGCTCTCGACACGCGTGGCGCCTAGATCCTGCAACACCTGCCGCGGGACGACGCTGACCGATTGCGGCACGTCGCGGATGGCCGTGTCGGTGCGCGTCGCCGAGCCGGTGCGGGTGGCGCGATAGCCCTGGACCGGCCCGTCCGCGCGTTCCCTCGCCGCCTCCACGGTCAGTTCCGGCAGTTCGGTGACGGAGGGTGCCGCCTCCGCGGCCGGCACGTCTGCTTGCGACCAGGCGGGCGCCACGGAGACGACGAGGCTGGCCGCGCCCAGCAGGATATGGATGTGGCGCCAAGCTGCCAGCACTGCTGTCCCCATCGGCGAGACCGGCTCGATGGCGGCCCTTGCGTCATACCAAGGTCCAGATTTGTCATACTACGTCAAGGCTTGCCGCTTTCGATGTCGTCATGGGCCGCTGCCGGGACGGCGCAGCGCCACCGAGGGATCGGGCACCGTGACGGCCCGATGCGGATGGCTTCGACCGGCTCAGTCCCGGCAGGATCGGCGCGATCAATACGTTATAATATAACGTATGGCAACGCCCCCGCGGTCCTGCCTTAGCGGCCGGGACCGGCATCACCCCTCTCTATTCCACGATCAATAAGGTCAATAATCGTTTGACACACCACTCTGAATGATCGTTAATAGCTTCCGTATCCGACGCATTCCGCGTCGGAGCCGCGGGATTTGAGGAATGCAGCTTGCACCGCGTTACCAAGCGCTAAAGCGCCATCTCTCGGGTGAGGGCGTGCGTGCCGCGCCCTGTCCAGGGCGGCGCTGTCGACGCTGAGCGTCCCGGGCGCAGGACGCCCTTCGCCATTCTCCACAGCCATCCCGACGAGCACGCCCCCTGCGCGCCCGGAGAGACACGCATGCACACATCCCGACCCATCGAGGTGGAGGGACGCTTCCTCGGCGTCGCCGTCACCCATGTCAGCGAGAGCCAAGCCCAGCATTGGCGCTTCGTCGCCACCGATCCCGTCGTCGAGGATCTCGACGGCGCCGCCTTCCCCAGCCCGGCCGAGGCGCGACGCGTCGCCGGCCTCGTCCTCGCCCGCAGCCGCCGCCCGGTCGGCACGGCGGGATGACCCCGGAAGCCGCGCGACGCGGCCTCCCGATGGAGATGACCGAGATGAGCCCCCTATCCTCCCGCCGCGCCCTGCTGCGCGCGGCGGGCACCGCGGCCCTCGCCCTTCCCGCCGGCGCCATGGCGCCGCAGGCCACCACGCCGGAGCTGGATGCCCTCCTGCGCGATCCCCGCGCCATCTGCCGCACCGCCGGCACGGCGGGCGGCGCCTTCGCCGCGCCGGGGCCGCGGCGCCGGCTCAAGCTCAGCTTCAACGCCAATGCCATCTGCACGGTCGGCGCCAGCGTCGCCGTCCAGCGCGGCTTCTTCGAGCGCAACAACCTCGATGTGGAGCTGGTGAACTTCGGCGGCTCCACCGACCAGCTGCTGGAGGCCATCGCCACCGGCAAGTCGGATGCCGGCATCGGCATGGCGCTGCGCTGGCTGAAGCCGCTGGAGCAGGGCTTCGACGTCCGCATCACCACCGCCATCCATGGCGGCTGCATGCGGCTCTTCGCCCCCAAGGGCAGCGGCATCGAAAGCGTGGCCGACCTGCGCGGCAAGGTGCTGGGCGTGACGGATATGGGCGCGCCGGACAAGAACTTCTTCGGCATCCTCGCCGCCCGGCGCGGCGTCGATCCGGTGAAGGACATCGCCTACCGCGTCTTCCCGGGCGACCTGCTGGGCGAGGCGCTGAAGCGCGGCGAGGTGCAGGCCATCACCCTCGGCGATCCGATGGCCTGGATCCTGCGCGAGCGCGACGACCTGCACGAGGTCGCCAACAACCTGAGCGGCGACTATGCCGACCGGACCTGCTGCATCCTCGGCATCCGCGGCAGCCTGCTGCGGCAGGACCAGGCCGCCGCCCGCGCCGTCACCGGCGCGCTGCTGGAGGCGCAGGACTGGGTGCATGCGCATCCGGACGAGGCGGCGGAGATCTTCCTGCCCAATGCCCGCAACACCAGCGCCGCGCAGCTCGCCGCCATGCTGCGCAGCCATACCCATGGCGACCATCCGCACGGCGCGGTGCTGCGCGACCAGCTCGCCGCCTATATCGAGGAGCTGAAGCTGGTGCAGGTGATCCGGCCGAACACCAACCCGCAGCGGCTGGCCGGCCGCATCGCGGCCGATGTGCTGGGCGAGGTGCCGGCATGAGCGCGACGACGCTCGGCGCCGGGCTGCTCGCCCCGTCGCGCCCGGCCACGTTCTGGCCCACCGGCTGGGTGGCCGGCCTGGCCTGGATCGCCGCCGCCGCGGCGATCGCGTTGCTGCCGGATGCGGACGATCTCGGCCGCACCCAGGCGCTGGCGGCACTGGCCGCGGGGGTGGGCGGGCTGGTCCTGCTCGCCGCCTTCGGCAGTTCCGTCCCGGCCCTGGCGCTGCGCCTGGCGCGGCTGCGCGAGGCCGGGCCCTGGCTGATCGTGCTCGCGGCCGCGCTCACCGCCTGGGAGCTGGCGACGGCGAAATACGCGGTGCTGCCACGGCCCTTCTTCGCCGCGCCACAATCCCTCCTCGAGGTCTTCACCGACGACTATGCGCGGCTGGGCGAGAGCGTCTGGCACAGCCTGTTGCTCGTCCTGCCCGGCTATGCGCTCGGCGCCGCCATCGGCTTCCTCTTCGGCATCGCCATGGGGTGGTCGCGCCTGGTCGGCTACTGGGCGCATCCGGTGGTGCGGCTGATCGGCCCGCTGCCGGCGACCGCCTGGCTGCCGGTCGCCTTCTTCGCCTTCTCCAGCAGCCGCGGCGCCTCCACCTTCCTGATCGCGCTGGCCAGCTTCTTCCCGGTGACGGTGCTGACCTGGTCCGGCGTCTCCGCCGTCTCCAAGGCCTATTACGACGTGGCGCGCACCATGGGCGCCTCGCCCTGGTTCCTGGTGCGCAAGGTGGCGGTGCCGGCGGCGATGCCGAGCGTCTTCGTCGGGTTGTTCATGGGCCTCGGCGCCTCCTTCAGCGTGCTCGTCGTGGCCGAGATGATGGGGGTGAAGGCCGGGCTCGGCTGGTACATGCAATGGGCCCAGGGCTGGGCCGCCTATGCCAACATGTATGCCGCGCTGCTGGTGCTGGCGCTGATGTGCTCGGGCGCCGTCACGTTGCTCTTCCGGCTGCGCGACCGCCTGCTCTCCTGGCAGAAGGGGCTGGTGCGGTGGTGAGCGGCGCGCGGCTCGAGGTGCGCGGCGTCAGCCACGCCTTCGCCCTGGAGAAACGGGCGCTGCCCGTCCTGCAGGCGATCGACTTCATCGCCGAGCCGGGGGATTTCGTCGCCCTGCTCGGCCCTTCGGGCTGCGGCAAGTCCACCCTGCTGCGGCTGGTGGCGGGGCTGGAGCCGCCGAGCGAGGGGCAGCTCCTGGTCGATGGCGTGCCCATCACCGGCACCGATCCCTCCCGCACCATCATGTTCCAGGACCCGACCCTGTTTCCCTGGCGCACGGTGCGCGGCAACGCCCAGCTCGGCCCGGAGGCGCGCGGCAGCCTGGCGGCGAATGCGGCGCGGATCGAGGCGGCGCTGTCCCTGGTCGGGCTTGACGCCTTCGCCGAGGCCTATCCGCACCAGCTCTCGGGCGGCATGGCGCAGCGCGCCTCCCTCGCCCGGGCGCTGGTGAACGAGCCGCGGATCCTGATGCTCGACGAGCCGCTCGGCAAGCTCGACAGCCTGACGCGGCTGGCGATGCAGCGGGAGCTGGTCTCGCTCTGGCAGCGCGAGCGCTTCACCGCGCTGCTGGTCACGCATGACGTGGAGGAGGCGCTGCTGCTCGCCGACCGGGTGCTGGTCCTCAGCGACCGGCCGGCCCGCATCCGCGCTGATATCCGCGTGGAGACGCCGCGGCCGCGGCGCCGCGACGATGCCGGGCTGGTGGCGCTGCGGGAGGAGATCCTGGCGCTGCTCGGCCTTGCCCAGGCTGCCTGACGCCATGGCCTGCGGCACCCCGGTGCCGTGGGCCTGCTACCCTGCGAGGCGCAGCAGCGTTCCCCATCACACCTCTTCGGAGATGGTCACGATGCGATCACCGATCCGTTCAGGACGCCGCGCCCTTCTCGCCGCGCCAGCGCTGCTCGCCCTGCCCGCCCGCGCCCAACGGCCCCGGGAGTTGCTGAATGTCAGCTACGACCCGACGCGGGAGTTCTACCGCGACTACAACGCGGCCTTCGCCCGGGACTGGCAGGCGCAGCACCAGCAGCCGGTCCGCGTCAACACCTCCCATGGCGGTTCCGGCCGCCAGGCCCGCGCGGTCATCGACGGCCTCGCCGCGGATGTGGTGACCCTCGCCCTCGCCTATGACGTCGATGCCATCGCGGAACGCGGGCTGATCGCCAGGGACTGGATCGCCCGGCTGCCGCAGAACAGCGCCCCCTATACCAGCACCATCGTCTTCCTGACGCGCAAGGGAAACCCGAAAGGGTTGCGGGACTGGCCCGATCTGGTGCGGCCGGGCATCGCCATCATCACCCCCAATCCCAAGACCAGCGGCGGCGCGCGCTGGAATTACCTGGCCGCCTGGGCTGCGGCGCAGCGGCACGGCCAGGATCCGGAGGCCTTCCTGGCCCAGCTGTTCCGCCAGGTGCCGGTGCTCGACACGGGGGCCCGCGGCGCCACCACCACCTTCGTGCAGCGCAACCAGGGCGACGTGCTGCTGGCCTGGGAGAACGAGGCGCATCTCGCCCTGCAGGAATTCGGCGCCGAGCGGTTCGAGATCGTCTATCCTCCGCTCTCCATCCTCGCGGAGCCTTCCGTCGCCATGGTGGATGCCAATGTGGAGCGCCGCGGCACGCGCGACCTGGCGGAGGCCTATCTGCGCGGCCTCTATGCCCCCGCCGGCCAGGAGGCGGCGGCGACGCATTTCTACCGCCCGCGCGATCCGGCGCTGCTGGCGAAGAATGCCCGGCGCTTCCCGACCCTGGATCTGGTGACGGTGGACGGCGCCTTCGGCGGCTGGGCCGCCGCGCAGCGCACCCATTTCAGCGAAGGCGGCGTGTTCGACCGCATCTACCGTCCGGGGCGATGAGCGCCGGCCCCGCCCTTTCCCCCCGGGCCCGGCGGCAGACGGCCATCCCGGGCTTCGGCCTCGCCTTCGGCATCACGCTGTTCTGGCTTTCCGCCATCGTCCTGGTGCCGCTGCTCGCCCTGCTGCTGCGGCCCTTCGAGCTGGGCCTGGACGGGCTCTGGGCCTCGCTGGCGGAGCCGCGCGTCGCCGCCTCGCTGAGGCTGTCCTTCGGCGCGGCGCTGCTGGCGGCGGCCCTCGCCGCGCCGCTCGGCCTGCTGCTGGCCTGGGCGGTGGTGCGGCTGCGCTTTCCCGGCCGCGCCGTGCTGGATGCCGCCATCGACCTGCCCTTCGCCCTGCCCACCGCCGTTGCCGGCCTGGCGCTGACGGCGCTGCTGGCGCCGAATGGCTGGCTCGGCGCGCCGCTGGCCGCCTGGTTCGGCTGGCAGGTGGCCTTCACCCCGGCCGGCATCGTCGTCGCCCTGCTCTTCGTCGCCCTGCCCTTCACCGCCCGAACGGTGGAGCCGGTGCTGCGCGACCTCGGGCGGGAGGCGGAGGAAGCCGCGGCGACCCTCGGCGCAAGCCGCCTGCAGACCCTGCGCCGCGTCGTCCTGCCCGCCCTGGCGCCCGCCCTGCTCACCGGCTTCGGCCTCGGCTTCGCCCGGGCGGTCGGGGAGTATGGCAGCGTCATCTTCATCGCCGGCAACATGCCGATGGTGAGCGAGATCGCGCCGCTTCTCATCACCATCCGGCTGGAGCAATTCGACTATGCCGGCGCCGCCGCCATCGGTCTGGCGATGCTGCTGCTGGCCTTCGGCGTGCTGCTGCTGCTGAACCTGGCGCAGCGCGCCCTGCGGCGGGGGCTGGCATGAACGCCACCGAGGACCCGCGCTGGTTCCGCGCCCTGCTCGCCCTTCTGGCGATCCTCACCGGCCTGCTGCTGCTGGCCCTGCCGCTCGCCGCCGTCTTCGCCGAGGCGCTGCGCCGCGGCTGGGACGTGGCCCGGGCGGCGATCCTCGAGCCCGATACCCTCGCCGCCATCCGCATGACGCTGATCGTCGCCGCCATCTCGGTGCCGCTGAACACGGTGGGCGGGCTCGCCGCCGCCTGGTGCATCGCCAAGCACGACTTTCCCGGCAAGCGCCTGCTGCTGGTGCTGGTCGAGCTGCCGCTCTCCGTCTCTCCGGTCATCGCCGGCCTGGTCTTCGTGCTGGTCTTCGGCCTGCAGGGCTGGCTCGGGCCCTGGCTGCAGGCGCGCGGCATCCAGGTGATCTTCGCCCTGCCCGGCCTCGTCCTGGCGACGCTCTTCGTCACCTTCCCCTTCGTCGCCCGCACCGTGCTGCCGCTGATGCAGGACCAGGGGCGGGCCGAGGAGGAAGCCGCGGCGACGCTCGGCGCCAGCGGCTGGCAGATCTTCCAGCGGGTGACGCTGCCGAACATCCGCTGGGCCTTGCTGGCAGGCGTGCTGCTCTGCAATGCCCGCGCCATGGGCGAGTTCGGCGCGGTCTCGGTCGTCTCGGGCCATATCCGGGGACAGACGAACACGATGCCCCTGCATGTCGAGATCCTCTACAACGAGTACCAGTTCGCCGGCGCCGCCGCGGTGGCGGCGCTGCTGGCGCTGCTCGGCCTCGTCACCCTCGTTGCGAAATCGGTGCTGGAACGCCTCTCCGGCCGACGGGTCTCCGGGGCCGAGGGCGCGCCGATGCGGATGCTGACGGTCGTTTCCGGTGGCCTGCTGCTCCCGTTTGTGCAGGTGTAGCCCCAGGGACGCATGGGCAGCCCCCATGGGTGAAAGGAGCGGCATGCCGGCGGGAGAGGCGGGATGAGCGTGATCGTCGAGGGCCTGGTGCGCCGCTTCGGCGCCACGGCCGCGCTGGATGGGGTGAGCCTCTCGATCCGGGAGGGGGAGTTCGCCGCGCTGCTCGGCCCCTCCGGCTCCGGCAAGACGACGCTGCTGCGCGTCCTGGCGGGGCTGGAGCCGCAGGAGGCTGGGCGCGTCGCCATCGCCGGCCGGGAGATGGCGGGGGTGCCGGCGCGGGAGCGCGGCATCGGCGTGGTGTTCCAGAACTACGCGCTGTTCCGCCACATGAGCGTTTTCGACAACATCGCCTTTGGCCTCAGCGTGCAGCCGCGCGGACGGCGCCCGGACCGGGCGGAGACGGCGGCGCGGGTGCGGGAGCTGCTGCGCCTGACGCAGATTCCGGAGCTGGAGCGGCGCTGGCCGGACCAGCTTTCCGGTGGCCAGCGGCAGCGCGTGGCGCTGGCGCGGGCGCTTGCCATCCAACCGAAGCTCCTGCTGCTGGACGAGCCCTTCGGGGCGCTGGATGCGCTGGTGCGGCGGGAGGTGCGGCGCTGGCTCCGCGGCCTGCACGAGAGGCTCGGCATCACGACCATCCTCGTCACCCATGACCAGGAGGAGGCCATGGAGCTGGCGGACCGCGTGGCGGTGATGGATCGCGGGCGCATCGCGCAATTCGATGCGCCGGCGGCGATCCTCGATTCGCCGGCCACGCCCTTCGTCGCCGGCTTCGTCGGCGAGGCGGCGCGGCTGGAGGGGGCGGTCGGCGGCGGCGTGCTGCGGTTCGGCCAGGCGGCCCTGCCGCCGCTGGCGGTGTCGCTGCCGGACGGCCCGGCGCTGGCCTTCATCCGTCCCTGGGACCTGCTGGCCGAGCCAGCCGCCGAAGCCGCCGATCAGGGCCGGGTGCGGCAGGTGCGGCCCGGCAGTCAGGCCCAGCCCCGGGTGATCGTGGACCTGCCCGGCGGCGTCGCGCTGGATGCGATGGCCCGGCCGGGCGTGCCGCTGGAACGCGGCCAGCCCTGCCGGCTGCGGCTCCTCTCGGCCCAGGTCTTCGGCGCGGATGGCCGCCGGGAAAATGCCTTCCCGAGCGACGCGCAGGCCGAGCGTGACGAGACGGGACTGCCGAGAGGCGCTGCCGGCCCGGGCCGCCTGCCGCTTCGCTCGGGATGATGCTGACCGGCATGTCTCACGCCAGCATGAGATGCTGCAGCACCGGATCTGGCGCGTCCGGCGGCTCATAGGCGCTGCCGATTCCCGTGAAGTTCAGGATCGCCCCGGCCATTCGGCTCGCCTGCCCCTCCGTTCTCGCCTGGACCATGATCCGCTCACACAGGGTCGCGGGTCATGGTCCAGGCCGTTGTTTGATCGCGTGATTCACGCTGTTCGGTGTTTCCACCTCAAGCGATCACGCTCTAGCCTCCCGGAAAGCCCGATGGGAGGGAAACATGTCCGACATCTCGCGCCGGCGGCTGATGCAGGCCTCCGCCACCGCCACGCTCGCCACCGGCCTGGCACGGCCTGCCCTGGCGGCGTCCGGACCGATCAAGATCGGCTGGCTGCCGGCCCTGACCGGCCCCTCCTCCTCGACCGGCATCGCCATCGGCCGCGGCGTCAGCTTCGGCGTCGCCGAGCTCAACGCCGCCGGCGGCATCCAGGGCCGCAAGATCGAGCTCATCACCCGCGACACGCAGAGCGACCCGACCAAGGCGGTGAACGCCGCGGCCGAGCTGACGCGCAGCGAGAAGGTCCATGTGATCTACGGCCCCGGCAATTCGGGCGAGGCGCTCGCCTGCACGGCCGTCATCGCCCGGGCACGGACGCCGCAGCTCAATCCCTGCTTCGTCGACGAGGTGATCGACGCCGAGAAATACCCGCTCGCCTTCCGCACGGCGCCGTCCAACCAGCAGGTCGGCGCGGCCGCCAACCGCTATGTCATGGACATCCTGAAGATCCGGGAGATCGCCGTCATCGGCGACACGACCGGCTACGGAACCTCCTCGGTCAAGGCCTTCGCGGCGATGCTGACCGCGGCCGGCGCCTCGGTCGTCTACGAAGGGTCGATCGACGCGAACCAGCCCGACCTCCTGCCGGACATGATGCGCATGCGGAATGCCGGCGCGAAGGCGATCATGCCCTGGAGCGTCAATCCCAGCCTGCTGGCGCGCATCCTGAACACCCGCGGCGCCATGGGTTGGGACGTGCCCGTGGCCGGCCAGCCGACGCTCGGCTCCGGCCAGACCAAGGCGCTGCTCGAGCGGCCGGAGAACTGGCAGAAGGTCTACCAGACCAATTTCCGCACCTGCTGCTACGGCGAGGACGGCAAGCTGCCGGAGCGGACGGCCGATCTCGTCGCGCGGCTGCGGAAGGCGCAGGTCGAAACCTCGGACACGCTGCTCTGGTGGATCGCGGCCGGCTACGACATCGCCACGCTCGTCGCCGCGGCGGTGCAGCATGCCGGCGAGAAGCCGGACCAGATGGCCGCCTACTGGAACGCCTCCGGCCCCTTCGACGGCATCTTCGGCCGCTACGGCTTCTCGGCCAGCCAGCACAACGGCTATCCGGACGACAGCGTCGTGATGTCGCAGGCCAACTCCTTCCAGAACGGGACCTTCCGGCTGGCGCCCGGCTACGCCTGATCCCAGGGCACTGCCCGCTACTCCGGCTTGATGCCGGCGCTGCGGGCGATCTCCTGCCAGGTCGCCAATTCGGCGCGGATGCGAGCCGTCAGCGCCTGCGGCCCCGTGAAGTCCGGGATGGCTCCTTGCGTGGCGAGCTTCCGGCGCACCTCCTCCGTGCCGGTGAAGGCCTCCAGGTCGCGCGCCATGCGCTCGACGAGGGCGGACGGCGTGCCGGCCGGGGCCGCGACGCCGAACCACAGGCCGGAATCCGGCACCGGATGGCCGAGCTCCGCCATGGTCGGCACCTCGGGCAGTTCCGGGGCGCGCTTCGGCCCGAGCACCGCGAGCGGCCGGATCTGCCCCGCCTGGTAGGGGCCCATCGCGCCGGCGATCCCATGGCCGAGAAGCGGTACGCGCCCCCCGAGCACGTCCTGCATCAAGGGCGCGGTGCCGCGATAGGGCACATGGGTGAGCGAGATGCCGAGCGCCCGGCACAGCGTCTCCCCGCCGAAATGCCCGGTCCCGCCGATGCCCGTGGTGCCATAGGCCAGGCTGCCCGGCGCGGCCCGCGCGGCCGCGGCCACCGCCGCCAGGTCGCGCCAGGGCTGACTTGCGGCGCACCAGAAGAGGTTGGGCGCGGTGCAGAAGGTGCCGACGGGCGCGAAGCTCTCGGGCAGGGCATAGGGCAGGTTCGGGTGCAGCACCGCGTTCAGCACGACGGCATTCGAGGCGAAGAAGAGCGTCAGCCCATCCGGCGCCGCCCGCGCCACGACCTCCGCCGCGACGGAGGAGGAGGCGCCGGCGCGGTTCTCCACCACCACTGTCTGCCCCCAGGCCGATTGCAGGCCGGCCGCGGCGAGGCGGCCGATGAAATCGGTCGGTCCGCCGGGCGGATAGCCGATGAGCAGCCGCACCGGGCGATCCGGCCAAGCGGCCTCGGCCTGGCCAGCGGTGGCGGCGAGAAGGCCCGGCAAGGCCAGGAGCGCGCGGCGCGTCGCCCTGGCCGCCTCCCGGCGGACAATCCCGTTCATGCTGCATCCCCTCCCACCTGCCGGCGGGGCGGCCTGCGGCCCGACCCCGCGCGTGACGCCCTCGGCCCGAGGGACGATGGCCCTGGCCGCCATGGCCCTGGCCGCCCCTGCGGCCCGGTCCCCATTCTAGCAGCCGGCCCGTACATCACCTTATATCAATGGATCGGTCGCCTGACCGGCCGGAGGCCCCGAACGGGGTCCGCATGCGGTCACGCAGGAGGGCCGTTGGTATGACCTGCCAGTTGACCCGATCGCGGCATCGCGTCGCGTCGCATCATGCCGGGCCGGGCCGCGGAGGAGGAAGACGGGATGGACCGACGCAGCGTCTTGGCACTGGGCATGGGCGCGGCGGCGCTCGGCGCCCGCACGGCCCGCGCGCAGCATGCGGCGCATGGCGGGCTGCAGCCGGCCGCGCCCTCGCCCGAACCCTATGCCCGCCTGCAGGGCGGCGGCACGATGAGCCACCTGATGCCGGACCAGGAGGCGCAGCGCGTCATCGACAGCCCGGCGCCGCCCGGACCACCGGGGCGATGGAGCCCGCGCGCCGCCCTGCCGCTGCCGCGCTCGGAGATGGCCTGGGCGACCGCCTGGGAGGGCCGCATGCACATCGTCGGCGGCTATGGCGAAGGCCGCGTGGATCGCGCCTATCACCATGTCTACGATCCCGCGGCGGATCGGTGGCTGGTCGCGGCGCCGCTGCCGCGCGGCGCCAACCATGTCGCGGTCTGCGCCGATGCCGGGCGGGTCTACGCGCTCGGCGGCTTCATCGAGCAGAACCGCAACCCCGACCACAATGCCTATGCCTATGAGGTGGCCAGCGACCGCTGGGTACCGATCGCGCCACTGCCGCGCCCGCGCGGCGCGGCGGCGGCGGTGGCGCTGGGCGGAAGGATCCACCTGATCGGCGGCGCCTCGGAGCCGACCCTGGAGCGCGCCAGCGTCGGATGGCACGAGGTCTACGACCCCCAGGCCGACCGCTGGGCGAGGCTGAAGGCGCTGCCCGGCGCGCGCGACCATGTCGGCTGCGTGGCCCATGACGGCGGCATCCACGTCATCGGCGGCCGCTTCAACACCTTCGAGTACAACACGGACCTGCACCATGTTTACGTCGCGGCCCGCGACACCTGGGAGCTGCGCGCGCCGCTGCCCACGGCGCGCTCCGGCCATGGGCTGGTGATCTATCGCGGCCGCTTCTTCGCCATGGGCGGCGAGGCCGGGGTCGTCGCGGACGGGCGCATCACCCAGGCCAGGGTGTTCGGCCAGATGGAGAGCTACGATCCGGCCGCCGATACCTGGCAGTCCCACGCGCCCATGCTGACGCCGCGCCACGCCGTGGGCGCCACGACGCTGGGCGACGCGATCTACGTGGCCGGCGGCGGCGCTGTGACGGGCGGGGCAGTGCAGTCGGCGGTGCACGAGGCCTTCACGCTGGCCTGAGAGCGGCACGCCGCTTGCAATGCACCATGCCGCAAGGTCAGGAGAGGCGGCATGGGTCTGCACCGACGCGATGTGCTGCGGCTGGGCACGGCGGCCGCGCTGCTGCCCGGCCTGCCCGCCGATGCGGCGGAAAACGTGCTGCGGGTCGCCACGACGCTGGCCGACATCCCGCTCACCACCGGCCAGCCCAGCCAGGGCGGCGAGGGGCAGCGCTTCATCGGCTATCAGCTCTATGACTGCCTCATCAACTGGGACCTGTCGAAGCATGACGCGGCGGCGCGGCACCGTCCCGGCCTGGCGCTGCGCTGGGAGGTGGACCGCGAGACGCGGCGCGGCTGGACCTTCCATCTGCGCCCCGGCGTCGCCTTCCACGACGGATCGCCCTTCGGTGCGGCCGATGTCGTCTGGAACCTCGACAAGCTGCTGCGGCGCGAGGCGCCGCATTACGACCAGACGCAGATGGTGCAGGCCGCCACCTATATCGCCAACATCGCCGAGTACCGCGCGCTCGACCCCATGACGGTACAGATCGTCACCAAGACGCCGGACGCGGTCTTTCCCTACCAGGTCAGCAACATCTTCATCTCCTCGCCGCGCCGTTGGGTGGAGATGGGCGGCGACTGGACCAGGGTGGCGATGCGTCCCTCCGGAACCGGACCCTGGATGCTGGACCGGCTGGTGCCGCGGCAGCGGGCGGAGCTGGTGCGCAACCCGGCATACTGGGATCCGGACCGCATCCCGAAGGCCGACCGGCAGGTGCTGCTGACCGTGCCGGATGCCAATACCCGCGTCTCCGCCCTGCTCTCCGGCCAGGTGGACTGGATCGAGGCGCCGCCGCCGGATGCCCTGCCGCGGCTGCGCCAGGCCGGCATGCAGATCGTGACCAACCTCTATCCGCATGTCTGGCCCTATCAGCTCTCCACCCTACCGGATGCGCCGACGCGCGACCTGCGGGTGCGGCGCGCGCTGAACCTCGCCATCGACCGGGAGGGGCTGGTCACCCTGCTCGGCGGCACCGCGGTGCCGGCGCAGGGCATGGTCAATCCCGGCCATCCCTGGTTCGGCACCCCGTCCTTCAGGCTGCGGCTGGACCAGGGCGAGGCGCGGCGCCTGCTCGCCGCGGCCGGCTACGGCGCGCGCAACCCGT
This sequence comes from Roseicella sp. DB1501, assembly GCF_013112485.1. Classification (GTDB taxonomy): domain Bacteria; phylum Pseudomonadota; class Alphaproteobacteria; order Acetobacterales; family Acetobacteraceae; genus Paracraurococcus. The sequence goes on along the minus strand of NZ_JABFHG010000003.1, from coordinate 327,625 downwards.
TGAAGCTGAAGGTCGGCATCTCGACCAGCGGCTCCGGCCAGATGCAGCCGCAGCCGATGAACGACCTCATCCAGCAGACCCTCGCCGAGGTCGGCGTGCAGCTCGATTTCGAGGTGATGGAATGGGAAGCCCTGCGCGCCCGCCGGCGCGGCGGCGCCTTCGCGCCGGAGAACAGGGGCCTTGCCGGCATCAACAATTCCTGGGGCTACTGGGATCCCGATATCGGCCTGATCGGCACGAGCTGGTCCCGCATGCGCCCGCCCCAGGGCTTCAACTGGGGCGCCTTCGAGGATGCCGAGGCCGATGCCCTCGCCGCCGAGGCGAAGCTGGCCTTCGACCGGGAGGAGCAGGACCGGCTGCTGGCGAAGCTGCATGCGCGGATCGTCGACCAGGCGATGTGGCTCTGGGTGGTGCATGACCTGAACCCGCGCGCGCTCGGGCCGCGGGTGCGCGGCTTCACCCAGGCGCAGAGCTGGTTCCAGGACATGACGCCGGTGCATCTGGGGTGAGGCGCGCGCAGAGCCTGCTGCTCGGCATCGGCATCGGCGCGCTCGGCGGCGCGGGATTCGCCCTGCTGCACCTGCCGCTGCCCTGGCTGATCGGCGCGCTGGTCGCGGTCGCCGCGGCGCGGCTCGCCGGCCTGCCGGCCGAGGCTTCCGGCCGGGCCCGCAACCTCCTCTTCGGCGTGGTCGGCATCGCCCTCGGCCTCTACTTCACCCCGGCGACGGCGCGGCTGATGCTGGAGAACCTGCCGCTGCTGGTGCTGGCGGCGCTCGCCACGCTGGCGATCGGCGGCGCCCTGTCCCTGCCCCTGGCCCGCATGGCGCGGGTCGACATGGCGACGGCTTGGTTCGCCGCCATCCCCGGCGGCGCGGCGGATATGGCGATGCTGGCCGCGGCCTATGGCGGCAAGCCGGCCCCCGTCGCGGTGGCCCAGCTGCTGCGGGTCTGCCTGGTGGTGATCCTGACGCCGAACCTGATGGCGCTGCTCGGCCTGCATGGCGACCATCCGGCCATCGCCGCCGCCCTGCCCTTCTCCGTGCCGGGCTTCCTGCTGCTCTACGCCGCCGGGCTGGCAGCCGCGCTGCTCAGCGTCCGGCTCGGGCTGCGGGCGGGCTGGCTGCTGGGGCCGCTCGCCGTCTCGGCGGCCGTCACCGCCTCCGGCCATACCCTGTCCGGCGTGCCCTGGTGGCTCTCGGCCATCGCGCAGGTGGTGCTCGGCACGCAGCTCGGCGCCGCCTTCGATCGCTCCACGCTGAAGCGTCTGCGCTCCTTCGCGCCGGCCTCGCTGCTGCAGGTCGTGCTGCTGATGCTCGGCTGCGGCCTGGTAGGCCTCGCTTTGGCGCTGGTCACGGGCCGACCCGCCGGCGCCGTGCTGCTCGGCACCGCGCCGGGCGGCGTGGCGGAGATGAGCCTGACGGCGAAGTCGCTCGGCCTCGATGTCGCGTTGGTCGTCACCCTGCACGTGACCCGCATCTTCCTCGTCGCGCTGCTGACGCCGCCGGTCTTCCGCCTGCTGCATCGGCGCCAGGCATCGAGGCCGCCCCTGCCCGCGCCCGGCGAGTAGCCATGGCCGAGGCCGGACCCGCCGCCGTCTTCCGCGTCAGACCCCGAGAAGGAACCGCCATGGAACCCTGGCAACTCACCGCCGCCGCGGCCGCCGCGAAGCTGCAGGACGGCTCGCTGACCGCCGAGGCGCTCACCCGCTCCTGCCTCGAGCACTGCGCCGAGCGCGAGCCCTTCACCAAGGCCTTCGCCTATCTCGACCCGATGCTGGCGCTCGCCAATGCGCGGCGGGTGGACAAGGCCCATGCGAAGGGCGTGCTGCACGGCCTGCCGCTCGGCGTGAAGGACATGATCGACACGGCCGACATGCCGACCAGCCACAACTCCCCGATCTATGAGGGGCTGCGGCAGGGGCGCGATGCCGCCTGCGTCGGCGTGGCGCGCGGCGAGGGCGCGGTGGTCTTCGGCAAGACCGATACGGTGGAGTTCGCCGCCGCCGGACGCCGCGCCCTGACGCGCAACCCGCATGACGCGAGCCGCACGCCGGGCGGCTCCTCCTCCGGCTCCGCCGCGGCCGTCGCCGATGGCATGGTGCCGCTCGCTTTCGGCACCCAGACCGGCGGCAGCACCATCCGCCCGGCCTCCTTCTGCGGCGTCTACGCCATGAAGCCGACGCATGGCGTGGTGAACAGCGAGGGCGCCAAGCGTTATTCCCACACGCTCGACACCATCGGCTGGTATGGGCGGGCGCCGGCCGATCTGCGGCTGGTCGCGCAGGCCTTCCGGCTGTTCGGGCTGGAGACGCCGCTCGGCAAGGCGCCCGGCCAGCTCCGCATCGGCCTCTGCCGCGGCCCGAACTGGGCGTTGGCGGCCCCTGAATCGCAGGAGGCGCTGCTGCTGGCCGGCCGGCGGCTGGAGGCGGCCGGCATCGCCGTGGAGGAGCTCGAGCTCGCGGCGCCGTTCAAGGACGTCACCGAGGCCCAGCGCATCGTCCTGATGGGCGAGGGGCGCGGCGCCTTCCTGCAGGAATACCTGGCCGCCCACGGCCTGCTGCACCAGGACTTCCGCGACCGGGTGGAGAATGCCGACGGCATCACGGCGGCGGCGCTGGTCGTGGCCTACGACCTGGCCGCAGAGTGCCGCAAGCGGTTCGACACGCTCTTCCCACGCTTCGATGCCGTGCTGACGCCGGCCGCGGTGGGCGAGGCGCCGGTGGGGCGGCAGGATACCGGCAACCCGGTCTTCAACAGCATGTGGACCCTGCTGCACGTGCCCTGCATCGGGATCCCCTGCACGACCGGGCCCAACGGCCTGCCGGTGGGCGTGCAGATCGTCGGCCCGCGCTTCGGCGATGCCGCGCTGCTGGAGGTCGCGGCGCTGGTCGCGCCGGCCATCGATGCCGGCCGGGCGGGCTGACGGCACACCGGCCCCGGAATTGCGAAGGGGCCCTTGCGGGCCCCTTGCTTACCTGCTGGCTGGCCGGCCGGTTCAGGCCGCCTTCGCCATCCCGCGCAGCACGTAGTGCAGGATGCCGCCGTTCTTGTAGTACTCGACCTCATCGGCCGTATCGACGCGGCAGAGCACCTTGGTGGTGTGCTTGCTGCCATCGGCGCGGGTGATGACCAGGTCGAGCGTCATGCGCGGCTTCAGGTTCTCGAGGCCGACGATGTCGATCACCTCGTCGCCCTTGATGTCGAGCGACTTGCGGTCCTCGCCATTCATGAAGACCAGCGGCAGCACGCCCATGCCGACGAGGTTCGAACGGTGGATGCGCTCGAAGCTCTCGGCGATGACCGCCTTCACGCCGAGCAGGAAGGTGCCCTTCGCCGCCCAGTCGCGCGAGGAGCCGGTGCCGTATTCCTTGCCGCCGAAGACGACCAGCGGCGTGCCCTCGCGCTTGTAGCGCATGGCCACGTCGTAGATCGGCGCCACGTCGCCCGAGGGGTAGTGCTTGCTGATGCCGCCCTCGGTGCCGGGCACCATCTCGTTCTTGATGCGGATATTGGCGAAGGTGCCGCGCATCATGACTTCATGGTTGCCGCGGCGGGCGCCGTAGCTGTTGAAGTCCGCCTGCCGCACCTGGTGCTCCAGCAGGTACTCGCCGGCCGGGCTGGTCTTGCGGATGTTGCCGGCGGGGGAGATGTGGTCGGTGGTGATGGAATCCGCCAGCACCGCCAGCACGCGGGCGCCGCCGATCGGCTGGATGTCCTTCACCTCCGGCGTGATGCCCTCGAAATAGGGCGGGTTCTGCACGTAGGTGGAACCGGAATTCCAGCGATAGGTGTCGCTGTCCGCATCCACCCGGATCGCCTGCCACTGGCCCGGGCCCTTGAAGACATCGGCGTAGCGCTCGAGGAACATCGCCCGCGTCACCACCGCATGGACGGTGTCGGAGACCTCCTTCTGCGTCGGCCAGATGTCCTTCAGGTAGACGTCCTGGCCCTTCGCGCCCTTGCCGATCGGCTCCTTGGCCAGGTCCTTGGTGACCGAGCCGGCCAGCGCATAGGCGACGACCAGCGGCGGCGAGGCCAGGTAATTGGCCCGCACATTGGCGTGGACGCGGCCCTCGAAATTGCGGTTGCCCGAGAGCACCGCGGCGGCGACCAGCTTGTTGTTCTCGATCGCGTCCACGATCGGGTCCGGCAGCGGGCCGCTATTGCCGATGCAGGTGGTGCAGCCATAGCCGGCGATGTTGAAGCCGAGCGCGTCGAGATGCGGCTGCAGGCCGGACTGGGCGAGGTAGTCGGTGACCACCTGGCTGCCGGGGGCGAGCGAGGTCTTCACCCAGGGCTTCACGGTCAACCCGAGCTCGTTCGCCTTCTTCGCCACCAGCCCGGCGGCGACCAGCACATAGGGGTTCGAGGTGTTGGTGCAGCTCGTGATGGCGGCGATGACCACGTCGCCATGGCCGAGGTCGTAATTCGCGCCCTCGACCTTCACCCGCTTGCCGGCCTCGTCGCCCGGCACGCCCATGACGCCGGCGGCGAGGTCCTTGCCGAAGGAGGAGGCGACGTTCGACAGCGCCACCCGGTCCTGCGGCCGCTTCGGCCCGGCGAGCGAGGGCTCCACCGTGCCGAGATCAAGCTCGAGCGTGTCGGTGAAGACCGGCTCGGGCGACGCGCTGTCGCGCCACAGGCCCTGGGCCTTGCAGTAGGCCTCGACCAGCTTGATCCGGTGCTCGTCGCGGCCGGAGAGGTTCAGGTACTGGATGGTGGCGGCATCGACCGGGAAGAAGCCGCAGGTCGCGCCGTATTCGGGCGCCATGTTGCCGATGGTCGCGCGGTCGGCGAGCGGCAGGTCGTCGAGGCCGGGGCCGAAGAATTCGACGAACTTCCCGACCACGCCCTTCTTGCGCAGCATCTGGGTGACGGTCAGCACCAGGTCGGTGGCGGTGACGCCCTCGCGCAGCTTGCCGTGCAGCTTGAAGCCGATGACATCGGGGATGAGCATGGCGATCGGCTGGCCGAGCATGGCCGCCTCCGCCTCGATGCCGCCGACGCCCCAGCCCAGCACGCCAAGGCCATTCACCATGGTGGTGTGGCTGTCCGTGCCGTAGCAGCTGTCGGGATAGGCGTAGGTGTCGCCCGCATCGGTCGAGGTCCAGACCACCTGCGCCAGGTATTCCAGGTTCACCTGGTGGCAGATGCCGGTGCCGGGCGGCACGACGCGGAAGTTGTTGAAGGCCGACTGGCCCCAGCGCAGGAATTCGTAGCGCTCGCCGTTCCGCTCGAACTCGATGTCGACATTCTTCTGCAGCGCGTCGGGCGTGCCGAAATAGTCGATCATCACCGAGTGGTCGATCACCAGGTCGACCGGCACCAGCGGGTTCACCCGCCGCGGGTCGCCGCCGAGCTTGATGATGCCGTCGCGCATGGCGGCGAGATCGACCACGCCCGGCACGCCGGTGAAGTCCTGCATCAGGATGCGCGCCGGGCGGAAGGGAACCTCCTTCTCCGACTTGCCGGCCGGCAGCCAGCCGGCGATCGACTTGGCGTCCTCCACCGTGTAGCTGCGGCCGTCCTCGTAGCGCAGCACGTTCTCGAGCAGTACCTTCAGGCTGAAGGGCAGGCGGCTGATGTCGCCGATGCTCTTGGCCGCTTCGGGCAGGCTGAAGTAGTGGTAGGTCTTGCCGTCCACCGTGAGGGTGCGGCGGGTCTTCAGGCTATCCTGCCCGATCATCCGCATGATCCGGAACCTTCTCCGCTGGCTGCGCGCCGTTGCGGCGCAGCACGTGCGCGCGTTTAAGCATGCTGGCGCGGCCCGGTCCATCGGGCGCCGGATGTCCGAGGGGGATGGTCAGGAATGCTGGAGGCGCGGGACCTGGCCTGTCTCAGGGGCGAGAGGGCGGTCTTCGCCGGCCTGTCCTTTCGGTTGGCGCCGGGCGATGCCCTGCTGCTGGTCGGCGCCAACGGCGCGGGCAAGTCGACGCTGCTGCGGCTGCTGGCCGGGCTGCTGCGCCCGGCCGCCGGGACGGTGCTGTGGGAGGGCGCGGATGCCCTCGCCGACCGCGCGGCGCATGCGGCGCGGCTGCGCTACCTCTCGCATCAGGACGCGTTGAAGCCGGCGCTCACGGCGCGCGAGAACCTCGCCTTCTTCGCCCGGCTCTGGGGCGGCGAGGCGGCGGCGGCGCTCGCGGCGCTCGACCTTCTGCCGCTGGCCGATCTGCCGGCGCGGGTGCTCTCGGCCGGGCAGAAGCGGCGGCTCGCCCTGGCGCGCCTCGCCCTCGCCCCGCTCCGCCAGCCGGCGCCGCTCTGGCTGCTGGACGAGCCGACGGTCGGGCTGGACGCCGCCTCGGTCGGACGGCTCGGCGATCTGCTGGCGCGGCATCGCACGGGGGGCGGGATGGTGCTGGCGGCGACGCATTTGCCGCTGCCGCTGCCGGATGCGCGGGAGCTGCGGCTGTGAGTGGGGCCAGCCTCTCCCCTTGGCTCGCCCTGCTCAGCCGCGAGCTGCGGCTCGCGCTGCGGCACCCGGCGGATACGCTGGCGGCGGTGATGTTCTTCATCCTGGTCGCAGCGCTGTTCCCCTTCGGCGTCGGCCCGGCGCCGGAGACGCTGGCGCGCCTCGCCCCCGGGGCGCTGCTGGCGGCGGCGCTGCTGGCGGCGCTGCTGCCGCTGGACCGGCTGTTCGGCGCCGATGCCGAGGACGGGACGCTGGACCAGCTCCTGCTCTCCGGCCTCGCCCCGGCCGCGGTCGCGCTCGCCAAGGCGGCGGCGCACTGGCTGACCACCGGCCTGCCGCTGCTGCTGGCGACGCCGGTCGCCGCCGCCATGCTGAACCTGCCGGTCGAGGCCTGGCCGGCGGCGATGGGCGCGCTCGGCCTCGCCGCCGGCGTGCTTTCCCTGCTCGGCACCGCCGGGGCGGCGCTGACCCTCGGCGCCCGGCGCGGCGGCGTGCTGCTGCCGCTGCTGGTGCTGCCGCTCGCCATCCCCTGCGTCATCTTCGGCGCGGCCGGGATCGAGGCGGCGGCGGCCGGCCTCGCGGCGCGGCCCTATCTGCTGCTGCTGGCGGCGCTGCTGGCCGCCGCCCTGTCGCTGGCGCCGCTCGCCGCCGGGGCGGCGCTGCGGACCGAGTGAGGGCGCATCATACGCGCCGCTATTCACGACAAAGATTAGTATTTCATGCTTTCGGGCCGCCGCTGGCCGGGAGGCCAGCCCGAAAACGCCGCGGCGAAAATTCCCCTGAAGGAACAGCAAAAGGGCGCTCGGCCAGCAGCCATGCGCCGGGCGCGCAGCGGTCCGGTCGTAGGTCCCATTGAATATACCAGATTTCACAGTTAAATAGCGCCACACACCAGGGACGGTCGTGCAGCCGTTCCGGCCTGTGAGGAAATCCCATCGATGAGCAGCCCGGCCAAGGCGAAGCCTGCCACCGCGCCCGTGGTCTTCACCGCCAACCGGCTCCTGGATGGCCGCGTCGTCTGGCTGGTCGCGGCCGGGCAGTGGGTGGAGCGGGTCGCGGACGCCACCGTCTTCCCGCCGGAGGAGGCCGCTGCCGGCCTTGCCCTGGCCCAGGAGGATGAGCGGGCGCAGCGCGTGGTCGGCGTCTATGGCGCCGAGGTGGCGCTCGAGGCCGGCCGCCCGGTGCCGGTGAAATTCCGCGAGAGGCTCCGTGCCCAGGGGCCGAGCGTCCCGGCGGAGCCGCCCACCTACCGCCTCGCCTCCTGAGCGACGGAATCCGATCGAATGAATGCCTTCGTCGCCCCCATCGCCCTGCCGAACCCGGCCCATCCGGCGCAGGCCCGCACCTACCGCTACGACGCGGTGGACCGGGAATTCCTGCAGGAGCGCATCGCCGAGTTCAGCGACCAGATCGCCCGCCGCCTGCGGGGCGAGCTGACCGAGGACGAGTTCAAGCCGCTGCGGCTGATGAACGGCCTCTACCTGCAGCTCCACGCCTATATGTACCGGATCGCCATCCCCTACGGCATCCTGAACGCGACGCAGCTCCGGCAGCTGGCGATGATCGCCCGCCGCTGGGACCGCGGCTACGGCCACTTCACCACCCGCCAGAACATCCAGTTCAACTGGACCCGGCTGGAGGACGTGCCGGACATCATGCGCGCCCTCGCGGATGTCGACATGCATGCCATCCAGACGAGCGGCAACTGCATCCGCAACACCACGACCGACGAATATGCTGGCGCCGATCCGGAGGAGGCGGCGGATCCGCGGATCTATGCCGAGATCATCCGCCAGTGGTCGACGCTGCACCCCGAATTCACCTGGCTGCCGCGCAAGTTCAAGATCGCCATCACCGGCGCGCCGCAGGACCGCGTGGCGATGCAGGTGCATGATGTCGGGCTGGTGGTGAAGCGGGACGCGGCGGGCGCGATCGGCTTCGAGATCTGGGCCGGCGGCGGCCTCGGCCGTACCCCGGTGCTGGCGACGAAGCTGCGCGACTGGGTGCCGGAAGCGGAGCTGCTCGCCTATCTGGAGGCCGTGCTGCGCGTCTACAACGCGCTCGGCAACCGCGACAACATCTACAAGGCCCGCATCAAGATCCTGGTGCGCGACATGGGCGACGCCTTCCGCGAGCGGGTCGAGCGCGAATTCGCCCGCCTGCCGCAGCGCGCCTACCGGCTCGACCCGGAGGTGGTCGCCGAGATCGCCGCGCATTTCGCCCCGCCGCCCTTCGCGCGGCTCGCCGACAACCCGCCGGCCTATGCCGCAGCGTTGGCCGGCAATGCCGAATTCGCCGCCTGGGCGAAGCAGAGCGTGCGCGCCCACCGGCAGCCCGGCTATGCCTCGGTGACCATCTCGCTCAAGCCGATCGGCGGCATCCCGGGCGATGCCTCGGCCGAGCAGATGGAGGCGGTGGCAAGGCTGGCCGAGCGGCATTCCTTCGGCGAGATCCGCGTCAGCCACGTGCAGAACCTCGTCCTGCCGCATGTCCGGCAGGAGGACCTGCCGGCGGTCTGGCAGGGGCTGCGGGAGGCCGGGCTGGCGACACCGAATATCGGCCTGGTCAGCGACATCATCGCCTGCCCGGGGATGGATTACTGCGCGCTCGCCACTGCCCGCAGCATCCCGGTGGCGCAGATGATCAGCGAGCGCTTCGCCGATCTCGACCGGCAACACGACATCGGCGAGTGCTTCATCAACATCTCCGGCTGCATCAATGCCTGCGGCCATCACCATGTCGGCCATATCGGCATCCTCGGCGTCGATAAGCGCGGCGCCGAGAGCTACCAGATCACCCTTGGCGGCAGCGCCACCAACGATGCCGCGCTCGGCGAGCTGGTCGGGCCAGGCTTCCCCTACGACAAGGTCACGGATGCGGTGGAGACCATCCTCCGCACCTACCTTGCGGAGCGTGCCGCCGGCGAGCGCTTCGTCGACACCTATCGCCGCATCGGCCTCGGGCCGTTCAAGGAAGCGCTCTATGCCAGTGCTTGATGCGAAGGGCCATGTCGTGACGGATGCCTGGGTGCGCATCGCCGACGATGCGCCGCTGCCCGATGCGCCGGCCATCCTGAGCCTGGCACGGCTGCGCGCCGAGACGCTCGCCGGCCGCAACGCCCCGCTCGGCCTGGCGCTCGACCCGGCGACCCAGCCGGAGGAGATCGCCGAGTTGCTGCCGCGCCTCGCCCTGGTGGCGGTGCCGCTACCGAAGTCGAAGGACGGCCGCGCCTTCACCCAGGCGCGGGCGCTGCGCGAGCATTTCGGCTTCACCGGCGAGATCCGCGCGACCGGCCATGTGTTGCCCGACCAGTGGCGCATGCTGCGGCGCTGCGGCGTCAGCACGGTGGAGTTGCCCGAGGGCGCCGATGCGGCACAGTGGCAGCGCTCGCGCGACGTGATCGACATCGCCTACCAACCGTCCCCGAGCGAGATGACCGAGGATGGGGCGCCGCCGGCCGGCAGCGCCCTCGGCCTACGGCGCCGGCGCCTGGCGGCCTGACGATGCCCGGCCATGCCGCGCGGCCGACGCGCCGCGGCCTGCTCGCCCTTGTCGGCGCCGCCGCGCTCATCCGTCCCGCCCTCGCCGCCCCGGCCGCCTGGCCGGCGGAACGGTCGGTCCGCTACATCGTGCCGGTGGCGCCGGGCGGCAGCCAGGACATCGTCGCGCGCCTCTTCGCCCGCCAGCTCGCCGACTCCCTGAACCAGGCTTTCCCGGTCGAGAACCTGCCCGGCGCCGGCAGCAATATCGGCTACGAGCAGGCGGCGCGGCAGCGGCCGGACGGCTATACGCTGCTGGCCGGTTCGGACAGCCTCTCCATCAACAAGGCGCTCTTCCCGCGGCTGGGCTTCGACGTCACCGGCTTCGCCCCGGTGGCGCAGGGCGTGCGGGTGCCGCAGATCCTCGTCGTGCGCGCCGACAGCCCGGTGCAGGAATTCGGCCAGTTCGTCGATCTGGCGCGGCGCGAGCCGGTGGCGGTCGGCACGCCGGGCAATGGCAGCCTGGCGCATCTGCTCGGCGAGCAGATCCAGGCGGCAGCCGAGATCCGCTGGACGCATGCGCCCTATCGCGGCGGCGCGCTGGCGGTGAACGACCTGCTCGGCGGCAGCCTGCAGGGCGTGCTGATCAATATCGGCGCGGTGACCGACCATGTGCGCGGCGGCAGGTTGCGCGGCCTCTTCGTCTCCTCCGGCCAGCGCACCGTCGCCCTGCCGGAGGTGCCGACCCTGGCCGAGGCCGGGCTCGCCGGCGCCGAGGCGGTGGGCTGGCATGGCATCGTCGCGCCGGCGGGCACCGATCCGGCGATCCTCTCGCGCCTGAACGCCGCCCTCATCGCCGGCATGCGGCGGCCGGAGGTGGCGGAGCGCCTGGCCGCGCTTGGGCTCGAGCCGGCGGAGGGGTCGCCCGAGGAGCTCGGCCGGCTGATCCAGGCCGATGCCGGGCGCTGGGCGGAGGTGATCCGCCGTGCCCGCATCCAGCCGGACTGATGGGTGACGGGCGAGGCGAAAGGGGTTCGCTGGTCCTGGGGCTGGCGGACCTTCAGGTGAGGCCCAGCTCGATCGCCATGCGCATCAGGTCGGAGGTCCGCGTGACGCCGAGCTTCGCCTTGATCTGGGTGCAGGTATTCGCCACGGTCTTGTAGCTGACGGCGAGGACGGTGGCGATCTCGGCCAGGGATTGCCCCTCGCCGAGCAGGCGCAGGATCTCGAGGTCGCGGCCGGTGAGCTGCTCGACCGGATCATCCGTCGTCGCCGCCCGCAGCGCCAGCTCCTGCGCGATCTCCCGCTCGATGTAGCGCCCGCCCTCGTCGACACGCCGCACCGCCTCGATCACCTCCTCCGGCGCCGCCCGCTTGCTGAGATAGCCCGCCGCGCCGGCCCGCAGCGCGCGCGCGGCATGGAAGGCCTCGGCATGCATGCTGAAGACGATGATCTTCAGGCTCGGCTGCTCGAGGAGCAGGCGGCGCAGCAGCTCGAGACCGCCGAGCTCCGGCAGGCCGAGATCGAGGACGACGATGTCCGGCTGCACGGAGCGCACCATGGCGAGCGCCTCGCGGCCGGTGCCGGCCTCGCTGACCTCCATGCCGTTGAAGCCGCCGAGCAGGCGCCGCAGCCCGGCCCGGATGACCGCATGGTCGTCGACGAGCAGCAGCTTCATGCCGCGGCCGGGGGCTGCAGCGCCTCCGCCCCCTCCAACCGCGGCAGCCGCGCGGTGATCTGCAGGCCGCGGCCGGCCGGGCCGGTCACCACCTGCAGGCTGCCGCCGCGCGCCGTGAGGCGGTCGCGCAGCCCGGCAAGGCCGAAGCCGGGCACCGCGGTCGCGCTCAGCCCGACGCCGTCATCCGCGATGCTGGCGACCACCTCGCCTTCCGTCCCGGCCTGCACCGACACCTCGACCTGGCCCGGTTCGCCATGGCGGACCGCATTGGTCACCGATTCCTGCACGACGCGATAAACCACCTCCTTCGCCGCCTCCTCCATGCTGTCCTCCTCGACCTCGATGCCGAGGGTGAATGCGATGCCCGGCTGCCGCGCCTGCCAGAAGGCGATGAGGTTGCGCAGCGCCGGCGCCAGGCCGATCTCGACCGGGCTCGCCGGCCGCAGGCGCCCGAGCATCGAGCGCACATGGCCCTGCATGTGGCTGACGGAGCGGCGGATCGCCGCCGCGCTGTCCGGGATCTCGGCATGGCTGCCGGATCGCGCCGCCTGCTCGATCGCCGCCGCATCAACGGCGACGCAGAACAGGAAAGGGCCGATCTCGTCGTGCAGGTCGCGGGCCAGCTCGGCGCGCTCCTCCTCCTGCACGGCGACGAGCTGCTCGTGCAGCCGGCGATTGTGCCGCTCGGCACGCCCCAGCCGCTCCATCATGGCGTTGAAGCCCTCCGCCAGCCGGACCAGCTCCGGCGATCCGGCCGGGCGCAGCCGAGCCGCGAATCCCTCCGATCCCACCACCGCCAGCGCCGCCGACAGATCCTCGAGCGGCCGCAGGGCGCGGCTGACGACGAAGCCGACCAGCGCCGCGCTGAGGGCACAGAACAGGCCGAGTGCCGCGAACCCGTCGCGCAGCTGCCCCCAGACCTCCGCCACCTCGTTCCGCGGATCGGCTTCGAGCACCATCCGTCCCGGCCGGCCGCCGGCATCGAGAGGCACGTCCACCGCGGGCAGCGAGGGCGCGACGAGATCCACCAGCCATCCCGGCGCCGGCTGCCGCGGCTCGAGCGGCACCGAGACGGCGCGCACCCGCCCCGCCTCGTCGAGCAGCCGGGCGCGCAGATGCCGGTTGCCGTCGAAGAGATGCACCTGCCGGTCGGGCCCCGGCCCCTCCGCATCCGGCGCCTGGCGGGCCGCCTCGCCGTTCCGCAGCGTCTTCTCGCCGATGGCCAGCGCCGCCTGCATCTCGGTGCGGACGGACTTCGTCGCGGTCCAGCCCGCCAGCAGGCCGCCGACGGCGAGGCTGACCAGCAGGACGACGAGGATGGAGGTGATCAGGCGGAATCGCAGCGACATGGACCGGGCTCTCCCGCCCGCATCCTAGGCGGATCGCCGCGCCTTGGCACCGCGCTCCGTCGCCGCCCGCACCGTGCCTGTTCCGCCGCGACTCGCTGCCATGTGCGTGACAAGGCCACATCGGGAAAAATTCCCCCGCAAATCGGGAAAGCTGTCCATGGGGCCTGCCCGCCGCCCGTCGATATGATCGCCGCCGGGGGAACGAGGACATTGCCATGAAGCGGAGGCACTCAACGTCCTGCGCCAGGACCGTCCACATCGTCGCGCCCATGGGCCCGGCCCATCGGCGCAGCTGCTGGATGCCGACAGCGACGCGCCGGCGCCGCCCGTGACCGGCATCCTGCTGTACGGCATCGGCTCACCGCTGGTCGTCGATGTCGAGGAGAGCCTCCACCGGGCCGGACTGCGCCTCGCAGCCGGCATCCACAACTGGCCCGGCCCGCACCACCTGCCCGCAGACATCGCGGTGCTCGCGCCGGAGGCGCTCTCCGGCCCGCTGCTGGACCTGCCCTATCTGGTGCCGCTCTTCACGCCGCGGCACCGGCGGCTGGCGGCACGGCAGGCCGAGGCCCTCGGCCTGCGGCATCCGCTCTCGCTGATCGATCCGAGCATCGCCGCGCCGCGCCGGCTGGAGGTCGGGCCGGGATGCTACGTCAATGCCGGGACCAGCCTCGGCAGCGGCAGCATCTTCAGCGCCTTCGTCCTGGTCAATCGCGGCGCCAGCATCGGCCACCATGCGCGGCTCGGCGCCTTCGTCTCCATCGGGCCGGGCGCGGTGCTGGCTGGCGGGGTGACCATTGGCGAGGGCAGCATGGTCTGCGCCGGCGCCACCATCCTGCCCGGCATCACGGTGGGCCGGGATGCGGTGGTCGCCGCCGGCGCCGTGGTGACGCGCGACGTGCCGGATGGCAGCCTCGCCGCCGGCAATCCGGCGCGCCCGCTGCGGCACGACAACGGGCTGAAGGCGAGCTGAGGCAGCATGGCCAGGCCCGTCGTCCATCTCTACACCCTCTGCTGGGACGAGGCCGATATGCTCGGCTTCTTCTTCCGGCACTACGAGCCCTGGGTGGATCGCTTCGTCGTCTATGACGACGGCTCCACGGACGGCTCGCTCGAGATCCTGCGCGCCCATCCGAGGGTCGAGCGGCGCCGCTTCGAGCGCCGCATCACCGACTCCTTCGTCCTCTCGCATCAGGGAATGCAGGACACGGCCTGGAAGGAGAGCCGCGGGCAGGCCGACTGGGTGGTCATCACCGCGATCGACGAGCACCTGCACCTGCGCGGCCAGGCCATGGCGGACTACCTGGCCGCGCAGGGCCGGCGCGGCACCACGCTGATCCCGGCGCTGGGCTTCGACATGCACGCCGCCGCGATGCCGGACGACCACGGATTGCTGGTGGAGCGGGTCGCGCGCGGCCGGCCGCGATCGGCCTTCAACAAGCTCAGCATCTTCGATCCGAATTCCATCCGGGAAACCGGTTTCGGCCCGGGGCGGCACGCCGCCAGGCCGGCCGGGCATCTCCGCCTGCCCGACCGGGACGAGGTGATGCTCTGGCACTACAAGCATCTCGGCTTCGAGCGGAATGCGGCGCGCGAGGCGAGCCAGGCCGAGCGGCTGGGCAGGCTGGACCGGCAGCGCGGCTATGGCCAGCACTACCTGCAGGGACGGGAGGCGCTGCGGCAATTCTGGGACGTCATGGAGAGCGAGGGCCGCGACCTCGCCGCCGAGGCCTTCGATCCGGCGCGCGAGGCGGCGCAGCCGCTGTGGTGGCGCGCCCCCGGCTTCGCGCCCGCCCCAGCTCCTTCCCTGGCCCTGGCGCCGCCGGCCGCCGAGCCGACCGTCTCGGTGCTGGTCAAGTGCTACAACCACGCGCCCTATGTCGGGCAGACCGTCAGGAGCCTGCTGTCGCAATCCTTCCAGGATTTCGAGATCGTCGTCACCGATGACGGCTCGACGGATGGCACCGCCGAGGTGGTGCGCGGCTTCGACGACCCGCGCATCCGCCTCGCCGTGCTGCCGGCCAACCAGGGCATCTCGGCGGCGATGAACGCGACCATCGCCCGGGCCCGCGGCCGCTACCTCGCCATCCTGAACTCCGATGACTGGGCGCTGCCCGGCCGGCTGCAGCGGCAGGTCGATGTCCTCGACGCGCATCCGGAGATCGGGCTGGTCTTCGGCCTGCCGCAGCCGGTGGACGAGGCGGGCCGGCCGACCGCCGCCTACAACGATTTCGACGCCGCCTTCGCCTTGCCGGACTTCTCGCGCCGCTCCTGGCTGCGCCGCTTCTTCTATCGCGGCAACTGCCTCTGCGCCCCGACGGCCATGATCCGCCGCGAGGCCTACGACGCGGCCGGCCCCTATGATGTGCGGCTGACCAACCTCCAGGATCTCGACATGTGGATCCGGATGCTGCTCGCCGGCCAGCGCATCCATGTCCTGGCCGAGGCGGTGACCGCCTTCCGCATCCGTGACCGGTCTGCCAATGCCAGCGCCCCGCGCAGCGACAGCCTGTTGCGCACCCGCTTCGAGACCTCGCGCCTGCTGCGGCATTTCACCACGATGGCGCCGGCGGTCTTCGAGGATGTCTTCGCCGGCGAGGGGTTGATGCATGTCACGCCGGAGACCCCCGTGCCGCTGCGCCTGGCGGAGCTGGCACGGCGCCATCCGGCCATCGAATACCAACATTTCGCGGTCGAGACCTATTTCGAGCATGCGCGGGACCCGGCGCAGATCGCGCGGCTGCGCGTCCTGGCCGGCGAGCTCGATTCCTTCGGCAGCGCCGCCCTCGGCGAGCGCGACACGCATCTCGCCCGCACGGCCGGCGAGCTGCGCGATGCCCAGGGCCGGATCGCCGAGCTGGAGCAGGCGCAGGCTGAGATTGCCGCCGCGGCCGCGGGCTATCGCAGCGCGATGGAGGCGCTGCGCCACAGCCTCGACGAGCACGAGGCCGGTCTGGCAACCGCGGCGGCGACCCTTTCCGACCGGGACCGGCAGTTGGATACCATGGCGACCACCCTCGCCGACCGGGACCGGAGGCTGGCGGCGGCGCAGGCAGCGCTCGACTCACGGGAGCGGCATGGGGCGCAGACGGATGCGGCCCTCGATGCGGCGCGGGAGACGCTGGCGCAACTGCGGCTGAGCACCTCCTGGCGGATGACGGCGCCGGTGCGGGCCGCGGGCCGGGCCCTGCCCCTGCCGCTCCGCCGGCTCCTGCGGCGCGCGCTCGGCGCGATCCGGCCTGCGGGACCGCCGCATCGGCCGAGACAGACGGCGGATGCGTCCGGCACGGGGCGCCTCGATACGGCCCGGCCGTGATGGCGGCCCGCCTGCTTGCCGTCGCCATGCGGGGCGACGGTGTCCGGTACGGCGGGACGGAGAAGAATGGGGGGATCAGACGTGCGTAGAGATCATCCGGGACCCAGAAGGAAAAGCACCGGCCCGGCCGGCAAAGCCATGGCGCTGGCGGCGCTGCTCACCATGCCGGGCGGTGTCGCGCTGGCGCAGGGGGGCGCGCCGGTGGCCGAATTGCCGACCGTGGAGGCGGTGGGCACGACGCCCCTCACCGCGACCGGCCTGCCGCGCGACCATGTCCCCAGCAATCCCCGCAGCTTCTCCGCCGCCGACCTCTCGCGCGACGGGCCGCCCGACCTGGTCGACAACCTGGTGCGGCTTTCGGCCGGCATCGCCGTCAACGACACCCAGGGCAGCCCGATCGCGCCCGATGTGAGCTATCGCGGCTTCACCGCCTCGCCGTTGATCGGCACGCCGCAGGGGCTTGCCGTGTACCAGAACGGCACCCGCATCAACGAGGCCTTTGGCGACACGGTGAACTGGGACCTGATCCCGTCGGTCGCCATCCGCAATGTCGAGCTGGTCGGCAGCAGCCCGCTCTTCGGCCTCAATGCCGTCGGCGGCGCGCTGAACCTGCGCATGAAGACCGGCTTCGACAGCCCGGGCGGCCGGGTCGACATCTCCGGCGGCTCCTTCGGCCGCTTCGGCGTCGCGGCCGAGTACGGCAAGCAGGTCGGCAACGTCGCCGCCTATCTGGCGATCGAGAGCCTGAACGAATCCGGCTGGCGCAACGTCTCGCCCTCCCGCGCGAAGCGACTCTACGGTGATATCGGCTTCCGCGGCGAGCGGGCGACGCTCAACCTCTCGATCGGCGCCGGCAGCACGGCGATCTCGGGCAACGGGCCGACGCCGGTCCAGATCCTCTCCACCGACCGCAACGCGGTCTTCACCTATCCGGACCGCACCTACAACCGGATGAAGATGCTGCAGCTCCGCGGCACCTATGAGCTGGCGGAGAATTGGAGCATCGAGGCGAATGCCTATGTCCGCAGCTTCCGGCAGCGGACGCTGAACGCCGATATCGGCGAGTTCGAGGGCTGCGACGACGACGACCTCGCCGGCCTGCTCTGCTTCGAGGACGGGCCGCCGATCACCTCGCGGACCGGCGGCACCGTCGGCGCCGACATCCTCGGCGGCGGCGTGCCAGGGGTGGTCAACCGCACCGGCACCAACACGACCGGCGCCGGCGGCTCGGCGCAGATCGTCTCGAGCGAGCCGATCTTCGGCCTGCCCTCCCGCCTGGTCTTCGGCGTCAGCTACGACCATGCGGATACGGATTTCTACGGCAACACCGAGCTCGGCGTCCTGTCGCCGACGCGCACCGTCGGCAATCTCGGGGTCTTCGTGAACTCGCCCGATGGCGGCATCGCCGATGTCGGCCTCAACACGACCAACAACTACTGGGGCGTCTACGGCACGGGCACCATCGACATCCTGCCGCGCCTCTCGGCCATGGTCGGCGGCCGCTTCAACAATGCCGAGATCCGCCTGCGCGACCAGATCGGCACGACGCTGAATGGCGACCATACCTATTCGCGCTTCAACCCGACCGCCGGCCTGACCTGGCGCGCCCTCGACAACGTCACCGCCTATGTCAGCTACGCCGAGGCGAACCGGGCGCCGACCCCGGCCGAGCTCTCCTGCGCCGATCCGCTGATCCCCTGCACGCTCGGCGCCTTCTTCCTTGCCGACCCGCCCCTGAAGCAGGTGGTGAGCCGCACCTGGGAGACCGGCGTGCGCGGCACGCTGCCCGCCGCCTGGATCGGCGGCCGCACCACCTGGAACATCGGCGTCTTCCGCACCGACCTCTCCGACGACATCCTGCTGGTGCAGAGCGAGATCCAGGGGCGCGGCTACTTCCAGAATGCCGGCGACACGCGGCGGCAGGGGGTCGAGGCGGGCATCGCCTGGCGCAGCTCCCGCTGGGCGCTCGGGCTCGACTACGCCTTCATCGACGCCACCTTCCGCACGACGCAGCGCATCCCGAGCCCGAACCATCCGGATGCGGGGGCCGACGGCGCCATCCCCGTCGAGCGTGGCGACCGCATCCCCGGCATCCCGCAGCACCGCGTACGGTTCGACGCGGAATGGCGCGCGACCGAGCGCTGGCGCCTGGGCGGCACGCTGATCTTCAATTCCGACCAGTATCTCCGCGGCGACGAGGCGAACCTGCTGAAGCCGCTCGCCGGCTATGCGGTGGTGAATCTGCGCACCGCGGTGACGCTGATGCCGGGGATCGAGCTCTACGGCATCGTCCGCAACCTGTTCGACCAGCGCTACTCGAATTTCGGCACGCTCTACGGGCTGGATGCGGCGAGCGCGCTCAACATGAACCTGACCGATGCGCGCACGGTGGTGCCCGGCATGCCGCGCGCCTTCTATGGCGGCCTACGCTTCACCTTCTGAGCCGATGGCCTGGGCGATGCCCTCAGGCCGGCTCCTCGCCGAAAAAGGCGAGGAGCTGCGCCAGGAGGCGATGCCGGCCGCGCCCCAGCGAAGACTATAGCGGTTTGCGTTCAGGATCGCCGGGCGCCGGCCCCTGCTCAGGCCGAGCAGCGCGCCTTGGCCAGGCCGGCGACGGTGGGCTGGGCCAGGAGGCGGCCGGCCCCGGCGCGACGCGCCTCCGCGGCGCGATCCGGCCTGGGGACGCCCCGGCCACGCATGACGCTGTCGAGGATCAGCCCACGCGTCCGTTCCCATTCGGCCGGGCCCGCCGGTGCGGCGCCGCCCAGTTCGGCGATCCGGGCGCCGAGGGTCGCGGCCCGGTCAAGGCAATCCTCGAAGGCGGTCTCATCGGCGATCCGGGAGGCGGTGAAATCGTAAGGGTCCTGCAGGAAAGCCCGCATGCGGCGCAGCAGGATGGCCATCTCGCTCTCCGCCGCTTCGATGCTCGGCGGCAGGTGGTAGTCCCGCGGCGGCGCGGCGGCCTGGCCGGGGCCGTGCTTGCTTCGGCCCCGCCGGCGCCAGGCCAGGTGGGCGGCCAAGGGTGCCGATGCCACGGCGAGGCTCGCCAGGGCCCAGAGCGGGTCAGGCATGGCCGGCCATCCAGGTCGGACCGTGGCGCAGGCGTCCCTGGCCGGCGGCTGTGCCGGCGGTGCGAAGCAGAAGCAACACTGCCTCCTTTGGCGATCAGTCCCTTGGGCGTTCTATTTAAAGTAATGGATTGTCTTCGCGGCCCTGCCTCACAAAATCATTCCGAATGCTTCACGGGCCGCTCGGCCCTACTCTGGACAGCAGGCGACCGACGGTGCGGGGGCACCGTCGGTCGGGCTGTGGTCGGCGTGCCGGCGATCAGGCGACGAGGTGGAAATCGGCCGTGGTCAGGATCGGGCGATTGCTCAGCGTGGCCAGCAGGACCGCCGCATTGGCGCCGGTGCCGTCCACATCCCAGAGCAGGTTGCCGTTGGACTGGTCGTAGAGGAACTGACCGGTCGCGGCCGTCGCGGCGGTGCCGAGGACAAGCCGGCCCGCGGCCAGGGCGCCCGTTGCCAGCCCCCCCTGGAAGCCGGCGACCGAGATCTCGAAGCTGTCGTCCGCAGCGCTGAAGTCCGTGATGGTGTCGCCACCCTCCGCGGCATTCAGGAAGCGGAAGATATCGAGCCCGGCCCCGCCCATCAGCAGATCGGCGCCGCTGCCGCCGAGCAGGGTGTCGTTGCCGGCCTCGCCCGAGAGCCGGTCCGCATCGGCGCCGCCATCGATCAGGTCGGCATCGGCGCCGCCCCAGAGGCTATCCGCCCCGGCCTCGCCGCGCAGGGTATCGGCGCCGTTGCCGCCATAGACAATGTCGCCGCCGGTCCCGGCCAGGACGGTGTCGTTGCCGTCCTCGCCGGAAAGCTGGTCGGCCTCGGCGCCGCCATCGAGCGAGTCGTTGCCCGCGCCGCCCCACATGCTGTCGGCGCCGGCCTCGCCCTGCAGGGTATCGGCGCCGTTTCCGCCATAGGCGAGGTCGGCACCGGCGCCGGCCAGGATCGTATCATTGCCATCCTCGCCCGACAGCCGATCGGCCTCCTCCCCGCCCTCGAGGGAGTCGTCGCCGCCGCCGCCCCAGAGGCTGTCGGCGCCGGCCTCGCCGCGCAGGGTATCGGCGCCGGCACCGCCATAGGCCACATCGGCACCGCTGCCGCCGAGGATGACGTCGTCGCCATCCTCGCCCGAGAGCTGGTCTGCCTCCTCGCCACCATCGAGCAAGTCGTTGCCGCGGCCGCCCCAGAGGCTGTCGGCGCCGGCCCCGCCGAGCATCCTGTCCTCGCCAAGGCCGCCGAGCATGGAGTCGTTGCCCTCGCCGCCATCGACCGTGTCATGGCCGTTGCCGCCGCCCAGGGTGTCGTTGCCGCCCAACCCCAGGATGAGGGTCGGCAGATCCGCCAGCGCCCCCGAGGCCTGATGGGCGCCATCGCCCGCCATGCCCACGATCAGGCCCATCTGGACCGGCTGGCCGGCATTGCCGGCCAGGTCGGCGACGGAGAGGGTCAGCGTCGACTGGTAGCCGCCCGCCAGGGCCGGCGCCACGGGGACCGACCAGCTTCCATTGCCGCCGGCCGTGCCGCTGCCGAGCGGGGACGCGCCGCCATCCGTCACCGTCACCAGGCTGCCCGCCTCGGCGGTGCCGAAGAGGGTGTAGCCGGCCAGCGCGCCCGCCGTGGCGGCATGGGTTACCCCCGCGAGGGCCAGGGCCGGCGGCGCGATCCGGTCGAGCGTGAAAGTCAGCGAGGCGCTGCCCTCGTTGCCGGCCAGGTCCTTCTCGACGATGGTGATCGTGTGCCGGCCATCGGCGAGCCCTGGCGTGAAGCTCCAGGCCCCGGTGCCGTCGGCGGTCGCAACCTGCACCGCCGCCTGGCCGTCGATCGCGGCGAGCACCGCCGCGCCGGGCTCGCCAGTGCCGGAGATGGTGCGGTCGCTGGTCACCAGATCGGTGGCGGAGAGGCCGGTGTCCTGCGCCAGCCTGGCTGTCACCGCAGGCGCGGCCGTGTCGAGCTGGACCTGCAGCAGCTTCACCGTCGCATTGCCCGCGCCGTCCCTGGCCGTGACCTCCAGGCTGTGGCTGCCATCCGCGACCGCCGGCGTGAAGCTCCAACGCCCGCTGCCGTCGAGGGCGACGGCGACCGGCGCGCCGCCATCGAGTTTCACCGTGACCGATGACCCGACCTCCCCGCTGCCCTCGATGCGGGCGTCGCGGGTCACGCCGTCATTGGCGAAGCGCCCGGTATCGCTCGTCAGCGCCGCGCTCAGGAGCGGGGGCGTGGTGTCGGGCAGGACGTTGATGACGAAGGTGTCGGTCACCGAGAGGCCACCCGGATCGGTCACCGTCACCTTGATCGACAGCGCGCCGGAGAAGTCCGCCGGCAGGGCGCCCGAGAAGTGCCCCGCCCCGGTCGTGCCGATCGTGCTCGTATCGAAGGCGAGCGTCCCCGGCAGCGGCGCGCCGTTGGCCAGCGTCGCCTTGTAGGTCAGGCTGGCCGCGGCGGTCTGGTTGTCGGCGAAGATGGTGGTCAGCGGCACGTAGAAGTCGATCGACCGGCCCTGATTCGCCGAGGTGTCCGGAATGCCGGTGAGCTGCTGCTGCTGCACGATGAAAGGCGCCGAGTTGACGCCGGCGGCGGTGGTGAGCGCCGCGGTCGGCGCCGAGATGACGCTCTCCGTCACGCCCTTGCCGTCGACATAGCTGACCACCACGCGGAGCTGCTCGCCGAGGTAGAGGTTGGCCGGCTTGAAGCTCGCGCCCGTGGCGCCGGTGATCGGCACCCAGACATTCTGCGTCGCATCGAGATACTGCCACTGGTAACGCAGGGCCCCGATGCCGTCCGCATCGAAGAGCTGGCCGGCCGCCACGGCGCCGGAGAAGATCGGCGCCTCGGCCAGGATGCTGACATTCGCCGTGAGCACACCGCCGATGACCGCCGTCGCCGTGGCATCCAGGCCGCCCGCCGTGAGGATGCGCGGCGTGCCGATCGGCACGGCGTCGTAATGCGCGTCGTTCACCAGCGGATCGAGCAGGCGGCCGGTCGCGTCGATCGCCACCGTCACGTCGGCGAACTGCAGCCGCTCGATGTGCCGGATGCGGTCCGTGCCGTCGCCGGTGATGGCATTGCCGCCGGCATCCGCCTCCGCCTCGTCATCCTCCTCGGCGTCATCGCCGCCACCGCCGCCGCCATTGGTGGGGACGATATGCTGAATGGCGAGGAAGCCCTCCGCATCCGTCCCGAAGAGCGCGATGTTGTAGTTGGCCATGATGTCGCTGAAGACGGCCGTATCGATATTGGCCGCATTCGCCGTGCCGGTCCCGCTGCCCGGGTCGAAGAAGTCCGGCACCCAGGTATTCCCGTCCGGGTCGAACAGGATCTCGCGGATGATCTGGCCGCCCGGCCCGAGCCTGGTCAGGCCGACATGCAGCCAGGCATCGCCGTCGATGACGTCATCGCCGCCGCCGCCAATGATCACGTCGTTGCCACGGCCACCGAGGATGATGTTGCCGCCGGTGAACTGGACGGTGCCCGGATCGAAGAAGCCCTGGAGCCCGTCGATCAGGGTGAGGTTGTTGAGCTCGTCCGAGGTCGTGCCCAGCTGGGCATCGTCCGTGCCGCGCAGGATGTCGTCCTTGGCGGAACCGCTGATCCCCTCCACGCCGATGAAGACGTCGCGGATCGTGTCGATGGCGCCGTTCGCGGCGATGAACTCCCGCTGCGTGAGGTCGACATCGACGCCGATGGTCGCCTTCTCGTAGGACGCCCAGTCGAAGCCGAGCCGGCCCTCGAAGCGGTTGAGGGAACCGACGCCGAGCATGATGTCGTCGCCGTTGAAGCCCTGCATGCGGTCGCCGCCATCGGCGCCGCCGATCAGCACGTCATTGCCGCCATAGAGGGGAATCTGGCCGGTCGGGGCGCCGGCATCGCCGACCAGCAGGTCGCCGCCGAGCCCGCCCTCGATCCAGTCATCGCCCTCATTGCCGACGATCTCGTCGGCCCCCTCGCCGCCGAGGATGGTGTCGCTGCCGGTGCCGCCATTGATCGCATCGTCGCCGCGGCCGCCATCCAGGACGTCGTCGCCATTGCCGCCGAAGATGTTGTCGATGCCGTCGCCGCCGGAGGCGCTGTCGTTCCCGTCCTCGCCATGGATGACGTCGTCGCCCTGGCCGCCGATCAGAGTGTCGTGGCCGGTGCCGCCATAGAGGAAATCGGCGCCGCCGCCGCCATCGAGCAGGTCGTTACCGCCATCGCCCCAGACGGCGTCATCATCGGCATTGCCGGCATAGAGCTTGTCGTCATCCTCGGTGCCGCCGAGGATGATGGTGTTGCCGAGGAAGAGGTTGTCGCCCAGGAAGTGGACCGAGCCGTCCTTCCAGGCCTCGGCGATGAGCTGCCCGGTCTGCGGGTTGTGCTGCCAGGTCGCGCTGTCGGTGAGGATGCGGTCGCCATTGGCATCGACCACGTAGTCGCCGGCACGGTGCAGGATCGCGCCGGTCGCCGGGTCATGGATATCGGCGTCGTAGGTCTTGAAGTAGTCCTTCGCCTCGACGGTGTATTCCGGCACGCGGAAGATGTTGCCGGGCAGGTGCTTGATGCCGGTATTCTCGCGGATGATCTGCGCGAAGGAGTTTCCCTCGATCTCGTCAAGGTAATGCATGCCTTCGAGGCGCGGCAGGTAGTAGAGCCGGTCGCCGTCCTGCAGGTTCTCGAGCTGCGTGCGGAAGAGGAACTCGAAGGTCGAGCCGAGCACGCTGCCGAACAGGCTCTGCTTCTCGGCGAGGCCGCCGATCCACAGATCGACCTGGTCGAGGCCGGTGACCGAGCCCGTACTCCAGGTGGCCGGGGCGCCGGCGGCGTCATGGATCGCCCGGGCGTCCAGCCGGTTGCTCGCATAGGCCCCGAGGCTGTGCATGAAGTTGTAGGCGTCGAGGCTGGCGGCGTCGGTGGGATCGAAGGCATCGCCGACCGTGCCCTTGTGCACGAGCACCGCTGCCGCCGCCCGCTTCTCCGCCATCGTCGTCGCACGCGCCAGGCTGTCATGGATGCCGTAGGCCGCGACGAAGTTGATCAGCGATTCCGGGTGCTTGAGGAAATGCCCGTAATCGTCCCAGCTCACATAGGGCTTCAGCTGCGCATCGCCGGTCTGGCTGTAGAGCTGGGCCCGCACGAGGTTGAGGGGCGCGACGCCGGTATCGCGGCCGCGGGCGATGTTCAGCGTCGCGAGATCGAGCGGCAGGCCGAGCAGGTTGTTGCGCAGGGCGCCGGTGACGAACTCGTCGATCTCATTGCCGACCTGATTGACGGCGCCGAGGACGAGATCCGCCGTGGCGGTCGGGTTGGCGGCAAAGGCGAGCGGATTGGTGAAGGCCTGGATCAACCCCAACTCGGTCAGCTTGGGCTGGCCCGTGGAGGGGTCGATCACCGGCCGGCCATCCTCGCCGAGCTCGTAGAGGTTGAGGGTCTCGTTGAGCATCGAGTGGCCGAAGCGATAGACCACATGCGCGAACTCGGCCGTGATCGCCGCGTCGAGCTGGATGTTGGTGTTGCCGAAGACATGGACGGCCGGATCGACCATCCGGGCGAATTCCTCGAAGACCAGGTGCTGGTACTCGGTCTCCGTGCCGAATTTGGCCGCCTGGAACAGGCGCTCGCCGTTCCATTCCGCCGCGGTGATCTGGTGCGGCGAGCCATCCGCCTCCGGGGTGAGATCCATCCCCTCCAACACCCATTCGGCGGCGAAGGCGATGTTACCTTGATCGAGCTCGGCCTGGATCAGCGCCTTGGTCTGGGCGAGCAGGCGGTTGTGCTCGGCCTGGAAGATGGTCTGGACGGCGGTGAGGCCGATGTTCTCGTTCACGCGGCCGTCGCCGGCGACATAATGCGCGTCGAGCAGCTCGTTGTCGTAGAAGCCGGCTGCGGGCGTGCCGCCGGCGACGCTGTCGGCATCGGGCCGGAGCGCGTTGCCGCGGTCGTCGACCAGCGCCGCATCATGCGCGATGTCGTTGAGGAAGGCGACGCCGGTGCTCACCGCATTGGCGGTGGAGACCGGGTTGGCCAGGTTCCCCTCGACCAGGCTGGTCCCGCCATGGCCGTCGCGCACGACGATCTGCGGCAGGCCATTGGCGCCGGGGATGAAGTTGCCATAGGCGTCCGTCGCCAGCAGCGGCACGCTGCCGACATCGGCATCCGTCAGCTTGATGCCGAGGAACCTGGCGGCGCTCGCCTTCACATCGGCCCAGGTCGCCATGCCGGTGACGACGTCGTCCCCCGTGAAGAGCTGGCCATCAGCCCCGGCCTCGTGATGCCCGAGCAGCGCACCCGTGGAATGCAACCTGCCATCGGCGCCGATCATGTACTCGCGCAGGAAGACCTGGTGCGACGGGTGCGAGCTATAGGTCTGGCTCTGATCGACATAGGGCGTGATGGTGTTCACGCTGTCATGCACATCGTCGGCCGTGCCGAGCACGCCGTCGGCCCCCGCTTGGTTGGTGGCGCGGGTCAGCACCATGAAGTTGGTCGGGCTGCCCGGGACGTAGAGCGGATCGTCCTTGGCCAGGGGGATGAAGACCGTGCCGCTGCCGCCCTTCGTCACCAGGTCTAGGCCATGATCGAAGAACTGGCCGAAGAAGGTGAACCAGCTGCTATAAGGCGCCGAGAGGCCGGCATCCGGCGTGACGTTGGGGATGAACAGGCTCTGCTTCAGGCCCAGGATCGTGGAGCCGCTGCTCGAGGCATCAGTCGCCGTCGCCAGATTGCCGTAGTTGAGCGTCGGGGCGGCGCGATTCGTGGTGACGGTGACGCCATCGACCAGATGCGTGAAGACATCATCGGCAGTGCCGAAGACCTGGTCGGCGCCGGCCTGGAACTGCAGGTCGTCCGCAGTGTCGAGGATGCCGTCACCGCCTGCCGCCACGACCCGATCGTCATTGGCGTCGCCCTGGGCGGGATTGGCACCGAAGCGGCCATCGCCGCCAGCATAGATGGCGACCTTGGCCAGGGCGGCGTCGCCATCGGCGCCGACATTGTAGATGACGTCGTCCGCCGTGCCGAAAAGGCCGTCGGCACCGGCGCGGATGCTGCTGGAATAGCCATCGCCCAGCGCCGCAATGGCGGCCTGTTGCGCGGCCACCGCGGCGGGGTTGTTGGC
This sequence comes from Roseicella sp. DB1501, assembly GCF_013112485.1. Taxonomy (GTDB): domain Bacteria; phylum Pseudomonadota; class Alphaproteobacteria; order Acetobacterales; family Acetobacteraceae; genus Paracraurococcus. Next base: position 301,249 of record NZ_JABFHG010000003.1, on the reverse strand, counting down.
GGTCTGATCCGAGATCAGGTCGCTGATGATCCGCGGTTGCGCGTCGATCACCAGGCCGCTCGACTGCGCGTAGCTGGTCCCAGCCTGGGCCTTTTGCAGCAGCTGGTCCGTTACCGAGGGAAAGACTTGGTCGGACGAACCGTAGGTGGACTGCCCGGAGACGATGCTATTGTTGAGGCCATTGACCGTTCTGAGGCCGAAGGGCAGCGATGCATTGACCGGATCCTGCCCGGCTTCAGCCATCTTGATCTGGAGAAGGATGAACTCCAGATCGCTTCGGTTGAACTCGGTCATCTGCTGGCCCTTTTTGCAGGCAGGCGTGGTCAGCCGGCACAAATACTTTGTGGGTTCGATCCAATGGCTGCGTATTTATCGAAGGCAACGCAACCTTTCGGCGATGAACCTGCTGCAAAACCTCACTCCTCGGCCATCAGAAATGTTTCACAAGCGGTTCATATGGCTTTTCCGTGAGCTATACTTCCGGATGGCGAGGCGATCCGGGTCAAAGAAGAATTCAGTATTTAGCCGGAACGTGCGTTGCGATCGGACGTCCCGCCGGCTCAGCCCTGGGCGAGCGCGCAGGCGTGGTCCTGCAGGATCTCGCCCCAGCCATCATGGCCCGTCGCCGCATCCGCACGGGCGGCGAGAAGAATGAAGCCGGGCTCGCCGCCGGGTCGCTCCATCCCAACGACAACAAGGGTGTAGCGGCCCATCTCCTGCCGGGCTCCGGGCACCCCGGCCGCAAGGAGTTGGAATGGATCCTGCCCGTCCAGGCTGGCGCCGCGGACCCGCATCGCCAGGTATCGCTGCCCGGCGAGCCGCACGGTCAGGGGTGCCCAGCGGTCGGTGATGTTGGCCGCCTGCTCGCGCAGGCTGTCACGAATATCGACGCGCAGGCAGTCGACATGGATGTGCAGCTCATCCTGGCTGCGGGCGAGGCTGGAATTGATGGCGAGGCTGATGCCGTCGCGCGGCAGGCTGCGGCCGGCGCGTTCCTCCACGAAGCGCCGCGCCTCCCAGGCCGCGGCGAAGTAGTTCGGCGCGTCCGGCTCGAGCAGTTCGGGACTCTCGATGCCGCTCACCCGGCGGGTCGGGATGAGAAGGAATTGCGTCGCGCCACGAATGTCCTTCAGGACGGCATGGCCTCGGTCGACACCCTGCTTGAGCACGACGAGGGAGCAGGGCGCAGGCGTGTCATTCTGTTGCTGGTTCGGCACGCATTGGTCGTGAACGATCCGCCACAGCACGTCTCGATCCGGCGTGCGCGCCGCGGCTGCCCAGCCCAGGAAGATGAGCCCGACCGCGCCGGCCGCGATCCCTCTCGATCGCCCATGGCCAGCGAGGTGTCGCAGGAAACGGCCGCCCGGAATGCGCGTCATACGGTCGTGATAGCGCGAAGGGCAGCGGCAGCGCGACCCGCCTCCGCCATCAGCCGAAGCGGCAGGTGCCGCGCGGTCAGAGCGGCCCGAGCTTTCCCAGCTCCATAGCCTTGATCTGCAGGGCGAGGTATTTCGAGTTGATCCGGCATTGCGACAGGCCGCCAGCGATGAACCATAGTCCTTCCTGCGGCGTGCGCTTGTACATGTTGTTCAGGTCGCCATCCTCGCCGAGGCCCCAGACCGGGCCGATGCGCGCGAGCATCTCCTCGCCCAGCGCGCGGCGCACGAGTTCCTGCTGCGGGAAATAGCCGGTCGCCAGCACGATGAGATCGGCCGGCACCACCGATCCGTCCTTCAGCAGCACGCCCTGAGCTGCGAAGCGCTCGATCCGCTCGTAGGGCAACAGCCCGATCTCGCCCTTGATCATCAGGGCCGAGCTGCCGGCATCTAGGTTGTAACCTCCGCCGCGCCGGAAATACTTCATCTGGTGCCCGGCCTCGTCCTCGCCGACATCGTGCCGGAAGCCGATGCGCTTGAGGCCGGCGATCATCTCGCGGTCGAGATCGAGCATGCGCTGCGTGACGGCCTTGTAGCCCTTCAGGATCAGCGGCGGCGTCGCCGAGGCGACGATCAGGTCGCAATCCTCCAGCGGCCCGCCCTCGTCCCAGATCGCCTCGTTGAGCCGGGCGCTGGGATCGATGGAGATGACGGTCGTCGAGCCCCGCTGAATTAGCGTCGTCGCCACGCCATGGCTGTGCAGATCGAGCGCGATGTCATTGGCGCTGCTGCCCGTGCCGAGGATGAGGGCTTTCTTCCCGCTCCAGGCGGCGCCGCTGTCGAAGCCTTCGGAATGAATGACCTCGCCCTGGAACTCGTCGAGGCCGGGCAGGTCGGGGATCATCGGATAGCTGCTGACGCCATTGGCGAAGACGAGATGCCGCGGGTGGAGGCTGCGTTCGCTGCCATCGCCCCGCCGCAGCCAAGCGGTCCAGCACTTCGTCGCCTCGTCCCAACTCGCCCGGACGAATTCCGTATCCGTCCAGCAGTTGATCTCCATGGCGTCGGCGTAGAATTCGAACCAGTTCCCGAGCATGTCCTTCGGGATGTATTTCGGCCAGGTCGGCGGAAATTCCATGTAGGGCAGATGGTTCAGATGGATCGAGTTGTGCAGCGCCAGCGAGTGGTAGCGCTTGCGCCAGCTATCGCCGATGCGCGGCCATTTCTCCACCACGAGCGTATCGACGCCGAGCTGGTTGAGCCGCGCGGCGATGGAAAGGCCAGCCTGCGCGGCGCCGATCACCAGCACCGTCGGGTCGCGGTCCTCATAGGCGCTGGCCTTCCGGCGCATATCGGCCCAGTTGTCGCCGCCGAAATTCCGTGAATAGGCGGCGCCGCTCGGGCGATTGTCGCCGATCTTCTCCTCATGGCCAGCCAGGGCTTCCAGCGTGGTCGAGAGCAGCCAGGCCCGCATCGCGCCATCGGGGGCCGTGGAGAGGCGGATGATGCCGGCCCCGCGTCCCTCGGCCGTGGCGAATTCGAAGATCGCCTCGATGCTGTCGATGCCGAGGCGCTTCACCTGCCGCGGCGGCTTGCGGCCCGGCGGCAGGTGGAAGCCATGCGCCGCCACGCGCCCCTGCTCTGCCACCAGACGCGCCGCGACGCCCTCCCGCCCGGCGGTGGAGGTCAGATGCCAGGTGAAGGCAAGGACGTCACGCCAGTGGCAATCCTCCTGGAACAGGGCACCGACCCGCCCGGCATCCCGCTCCACGAGCGCCGCTTCGAAGGCCTTGAGCCATCCCACCGCAGCGCGTCGCGCCGCCATGGCGCGCTCGAACTCGCGCACGAGCTGATCGCAATCGTCCATTGTTTCCTCGCAGCGCGGTATATCCGCGCAATCTCCGCTTTGCCCGGATGATATCCAGCCAATGTGGCGGAGGTCCATGCGGATACTGTCACGCATGCATCCTAGGCCTCGCCTCAGCCCACCTCCCCGTGATCCGTCCACAGGATCCAAATCCCCGCCAGGCCGAGCGCCGCCAGGCCGAACCAGGTGATCGCATAGATGAGATGCGCGTTGCGGAACGACACCACCGTCAGGCCGCCGATGGGATAGCGAGCGGGGTCCGGGCCAGCATCGGCATCGATGAAATAGGGGGCGACGTTATCGAGATGCCGGGCCGCGGCGATCGCGGCCACGTCGCGCGAGAACCAGCGATCACCGGCGGGATCGTTGCCGCGCAGGAAGCCGCCGCCCGGCTCGGAGGCGCGGAGCAGGCCGGTGATGGTGACATCTCCGACCACGCCTGCGGCGTGCCAGCCGGGCGGCACGAAGCCTCGGTTGATGAGGACGATCCAGCCCTGATCCGTCCGAAGGGGCACCAGCAGCCAGAAGCCGGCCCCACGCTCGGTCACCGCCTGCACGCGCGCCGCCCGGTCATCAAGCAGGGTGCCGGAGACGCGGACGCGGCTATAGGACAGCGCCTGGGCCGTTCCCGCGGCGAGGGCCGCCGGGCTCGGCGCAGGCTCTGCCGCTGCATGAATACGGCGGTCGACCGCGGCGATCAGGTCCAGCTTCCAGCTCCGGCGATGGACCTGCCAGACGCCCAGCGCCATGAACAGCGCCGTCGCCAGCGCCAGGAGCAGCGTCAGGCGCCAGCGCTTCGCTCCGGACCGCCTCGGCAAGAGGTCACCTGCCGGCCTCGGCCGGCATCATGGGCATCATGTTGGCGTTGAGATGGTACATGATCCAGATCGACCCGCCGATCGTGATGCCCACGATCACGACGGTGAAGACGAAAGCCATGAGCGTCCACCCGCCCTCGGCCTTGGTCGTGAGGTGAAGGAAGTAGATGACGTGCACGACGATCTGCACGATCGCGCAGGCGAAGATCAGCAGGGCCGTCAGCTGCGCATTCTGCAGCACCCCCGTCATCACCAGCCAGAACGGGATCGCCGTGAGGACGACCGAGAGGGCGAAGCCGATCAGATAGCCGCGCCGCGTGCCGTGGCCGTGGGTGTCCCCATGGCCGTGCAGATCAGGGGCGGCCGTGGCCGGGGGCGCGGTCATCGAAGCGCTCCGAATAGGTAGACGAAGGTGAAGACGCCGATCCAGATGATGTCGAGGAAGTGCCAGAACATGCTGAGGCACAGCATCCGGCGCTTGTTCTCGAGGATCAGGCCACGCTGGCCGAGCTGGACCAGCATCGTCGTGATCCAGATCAGGCCGAACAGCACATGCAGGCCGTGCGTGCCGACCAGGGTGAAGAAGCCGGAGAGGAAGCCGCTGCGTTGCGGCCCCGCGCCTTCGGCGATGAGGCTGGCGAATTCATAGAGCTCGACGCCAAGGAAGCCCGCCCCGAACAGCGCCGTGATCACCAGCCAGCGCCGGGTGCCGCCCAGCCGGCCCGCCTCCATCTCCAGCATGGCGAAGCCGAAGGTGATGGAGGACAGCAGCAGCAGGCTGGTGTTGAGTGCGACGAGCGGCAGGTCGAAGATCTCGTGCGGCGTGGGCCCGCCCGCGAAATTGCTGCTCAGGACGCCGAAGGTGGCGAAGAGCGCCGCGAAGATGAGCGCATCGCTCATCAGGTAGATCCAGAAGCCGAGGATCGTCGCGCCATTGCCGTGGGCGTGGTCGTGATCTTCCGCCTCGGCCAGGTGGAAGGTGCGGTTGGAGGCCGTCATCTCACGCCCCCGCCGCCGTCAGCCGCCCGCGCTCTCCTTCGGTACGCGCCACGTCGGAGGCGCTGATGAAGTAGTCCCGGTTGTAGTTGAAGGTATGCCCAATGGCGACGACGAGCAGGCCGATGGCGCTGATCGCCGCCAGCCACCACATGTACCAGATCATGCCGAAGCCCGGCGCCAGGGCGAGAACCGAGAGATAGACCCCGGCGCCGGTGTTCCGCGGCATGTGGATCGGGCGGAAGCCGCCGGCCGGCCGCTTGTAGCCGCGCTCCTTCATGTCGTACCAGGCATCCAGGTCGTGCACGACCGGCGTGAAGGCGAAATTGTAGGCCGGAGGCGGCGAGGAGGTGGACCATTCCAGCGTCCGGCCATCCCAGGGGTCGCCCGTCACGTCGCGCAGCTGCTGGCGCCGCACGATGCCCATGACGATGCTCATCACGGTGCCGAGGATGCCGACCAGAATGATGAGGGCGCCGATGGCGGCCACCACGAAATAGGGTTGCAGCGTCACGTCATCGAGGTGATTCAGCCGCCGGGTCACGCCCATGAGGCCCGCGACATACATCGGCGTCCAGGCGATCCAGTAGCCGATGACCCAACCCCAAAAGGATACCTTCCCCCAGAACGGGTCGAGCTTGAAGCCGAAGGCCTTCGGGAACCAGTAGGTGATGCCGGCCAGCAGCCCGAACACCACGCCGCCGATGATGACGTTGTGGAAATGCGCCACCAGGAACAGCGAGTTGTGCAGGACGAAATCCGCCGGCGGCACGGCGAGGAGCACGCCCGTCATGCCGCCGACGACGAAGGTCAGCATGAAGGCGACAACCCACATCATCGGCAGCTCGAAGCGGATGCGGCCGCGATACATGGTGAAGAGCCAATTGAAGATCTTCGCGCCGGTCGGGATCGAGATCACCATGGTGGCGATGCCGAAGAAGGAGTTCACGCTCGCGCCGGAGCCCATGGTGAAGAAGTGGTGCAGCCAGACGAGGTAGGACAGGATGGTGATGACCACGGTCGCATAGACCATGGACGAGTAGCCGAAGAGCCGCTTGCCGGTGAAGGTCGAGGTTACCTCGGAATAGATGCCGAAGACCGGCAGAACCAGCACATAGACCTCCGGATGGCCCCAGACCCAGACCAGGTTCCAGTACATCATGGGGCTGCCCCCCATGTCGTTGGTGAAGAAGTGGGTGCCGATGTAGCGGTCCAGGATCATCATGGCGAAGGCGGCGGTCAGGATGGGGAAGATCGCCACCGCCAGCACGTTGCTGCACAGCGCCGTCCAGCAGAAGACGGGCATCTTCATCATCGTCATGCCCGGCGCGCGCATCTTGATGATGGTGGCCACCATGTTGATGGCCGACAGCGTCGTGCCCACGCCGGCTATCTGCAAGGCCCACAAATAGTAGTCGACGCCGGTATCCGGGCTGTACTCCAGGCCGGCGAGCGGCGCGTAGGACAGCCAGCCGGTGCGCGCGAACTCGCCGACGAAAAGCGACATCATGACGAGGGCGGCGCCGGAGACGGTGAGCCAGAAGCTCAGATTGTTCAGGAAGGGAAAGGCCACGTCGCGCGCGCCGATCTGCAGCGGCATGACGAAGTTGATGAGCCCCACGACCAGCGGGATGGCGACGAAGAAGATCATGATCGTGCCATGCGCGGTGAAGATCTGGTCGTAGTGGTGCGGCGGCAGGTATCCCTCGTTCGGGCCGAAGGCGACCGCCTGCTGCGCCCGCATCATCAGCGCATCGGCGAAGCCGCGCAGCAGCATGACGATGCCGAGGATGACGTACATGATGCCGATGCGCTTGTGGTCGACGCTGGTGAACCACTCCTTCCAGAGATAGCCCCAGAGCCGGAAATAGGTCAGCGCCGCCAGGATGCCGAGCCCGAGCAGCGCCACCACGATGAAGGTGACGAGCAGGATCGGCTCGTGGATCGGGAAGGATTCGAGCGTGAGACGGCCGAAGATCGTCTTCTGCAAGCTATGCTCTGACATGGCATGATCCAGCAGTGAGGCCGTCCCTGGCATGGAGGGCGAGGAGAGGAATGCAGCGTGTCACGCCGGCACCTGGCTTCCGATCTCTAGTTGTGGGGAATGCGCTGGTCCGGCCCCGCGGGCGGCTGCGGCGCGGTGATGTTCGGGCCCGAGCCCTTCTCCTCGGGTGGCTTCAGGAGAGCCGGCGTCGGCGCCGAGCCATGCGTGCCGCCATGCGAGGGCGGCATGCCCGGCTTGCCGCGCATCCGCTCCATGTCGCGCGCCATCACCTCCGCGGCGCAGGGCGTGCCCGGTTCGACGCAGCGGTTGAGCGCCCGGTAGAACAACCCGTCCGCGACCGTGCCGAAGCGCATCACCGGCGCGCGGATGCTCGGCCGGTCGAGCGCGAGATACTCGTTCGTGTCCAGCGCACCGCCCGTCTTCGCCTGTCGGATCCAGTCCTCGAAGCCCGCCGCGTCCAGGCCACGCAGCCGGAAGCGCATGTCGGAGAAGCCCGCGCCGGTGTAGTTGGCGGAATAGCCCCAGGAATCGCCCGGCGCGTTGAGCACGGCATTGAGCTCCGACCGCATGCCCGGCATGGCGTAGATCATCCCCGCCAGGGTCGGCGCGTAGAAGGTGTTCATCTGCGTGCTCGAGGTGATGGAGAACCGTACGGGCACGTCCACCGGCAGCGCCAGCTCGTTCACCGTGGCGACGCCCTGCGCCGGATAGATGAACAGCCACTTCCAGTCGAGCGCCACGACCTGGATCTCGAGCGGCTTGGTCCCCGGCGGGACCGGCTTGCCCGCGGCGATCCGATCGAGCGGTCGGAACGGGTCAAGGAGATGCGTGCTCGACCAGGTGATCGCGCCGAGGCAGATGATGATGAGCAGCGGGCACGACCAGATCACCAGTTCCAGCGACATCGAGTGGTCGAAGCGCGGATCGTAGGTGGCCTTGGTGTTGCTGGCCCGGTACCGCCACGCGAAGAGGATGGTGAGGATCATTACGGGCACGATGATGAGCAGCATCAGCCCGGTTGCGATCAGGATGAGGTTGCGTTGCTGGATGGCGATGTCGCCGGTCGGATTCATCACGACCATGTCGCAACCCGCGAGCATGACCATCGGGATGATCGTCGCGGCGCGAGGAAGGCGCCTCAGCATCGGAATCAACCGTTCACGCATGGCAAGCCCTTACAGGCCATAGTGCAGGCATGACATTGGACATTCTGGCCAATCTTCGGGCAAGCCCCTTTCGGGCGGGAAGCGCAGGATGGTAGCATGACGCCGGACGAGGTTGAGGACCAGGATGGGATTCGACCATGAGTGAGGCCAATGCCACCGCGAGCTCCACGCCACTGGAGCAGGATGCCAGACTCGTCACGGGCCGTGACCACAGCGTTGCACCGGGCGAGATCGCGATTGGCGTGATCGTTGGCCGGACCAGCGAGTTCTTCGATTTCTTCGTCTACGCCATCGCTTCCGTGCTGGTCTTCCCGTCCCTCGTCTTCCCCTATGTCGATCCGGTGACGGGAACGCTCTACTCCTTCGTCATCTTCGCCCTTGCCTTCATCGCGCGTCCGTTCGGCTCCGTCATCTTCATGGCCATCGACCGGATGCACGGCCGCGGCGTGAAGCTCACCATCGCCCTGTTCCTGCTCGGCGGCTCAACGATGGCGATGGCCTTCCTGCCCGGCTACGAGCAGGTGGGCGCCAGCGCGGCCTTCCTGCTGGCCGCGTTCCGGATCGGCCAGGGCATCGCCTGGGGCGGCGTCTGGGACGGCCTGCCCTCGCTGCTGGCGCTGAACGCCCCGGCCGCCCGCCGCGGCTGGTATGCCATGATCCCGCAGCTCGGCGCGCCGCTCGGCCTGCTGGTGGCCTCCGGGCTGTTCGCCTTCTTCCTGGTGACCCTGACATCCGAGGATTTCCTCAGCTGGGGCTGGCGCTACCCGTTCTTCGTCGCCTTCGCCATCAACGCCGTCGCCCTCTTCGCCCGCCTGCGCTTGGTGGCGACCTCGGAATTTGGCGAGCTCTATGAATCGCGCGCCCTGCAGCCGGCCCCGGTCGGCGAGACGCTGCGGCACGAATGGCGCACGGTCCTGCTCGGCGCCTTCGCGCCGCTCGCCAGCTTTGCGATGTTCCACCTGGTCACCGTTTTCCCGCTCTCCTGGTCCGTGCTCTTCAACCACGAGCGCGCCGACCGCTTCCTCGTCACCGAGATGATCGGAGCGGTGGTGGGCGTCCTGGCGATCCTTGCCTCCGGCGTGATCGCGGACCGTATCGGGCGACGGATGCTGCTGGGCATCTCGGCGATGCTGATCGGCGCCTATAGCGGCTTCGCGCCGCAGCTGCTCGACCGCGGCGAGACCGGCGAGCTCATCTACATGATCCTCGGCTTCACCCTGCTCGGCCTCGCCTTCGGCCAGTCCTCGGGCGCGATCAACTCGTCCTTCTCGGCGCAGCGCCGCTACACCGGCGCGGCGATCACCTCGGACCTGTCCTGGCTGATCGGGGCCGGCTTCGCGCCGCTCGCCGCGCTACTGCTGTCGACGCGCTTCGGCCTGCTGTCGGTGGGGGCCTATCTCCTGTCCGGCGCGGTCTGCACCCTGGCTGCCCTCGCCTTCAACAAGGAATGGGCCAGCAAGGCAGCCTGAGCGCGGGTGGGCTTAGAGCAGACCCCGATCAGATGGCATCACCTGATCGGGTGAAGATGCTCTGAAGACAATCGGCCAGAGCATTTGCCGTGAACGCAGGTGAACGGGGAATGCTCCAGACCATTGTTTGATCGCGTGAGTCACGCTTTTCGGCGTTTCCATCTCAAGCGATCACGCTCTAGTCGCCCGGCTCCCTCTCGACCACCTCGATCCCGAGATCGCTGAGCCGGGCCAGGTGCAGCTCGATCGCCTCCGCCGAAAGCCCGGGCGGCAAGGCGGCGTTCAGTTCGTCCACCGTGATGTAGCCGCGGGCCCGGCCAAGGCGGACGAGACGCGTGAAGGCCTGGTCCGGCGGCGGCGGGCGACCCCGCACCGCGATGCCCAGATCGGCCAGCGCAGCCAGCACCTCCTTGATGAAGGCCGGCGAGGAGGCCGGACCCTCCAGGGCCGCGCCGATCTCGGCGCGCGTCACCCAGCCGCGGTCCCGGCCGGTGCCAATCAATCCAGCGATCCGCTCAACCCAGGGCCCGAAGCTGGCGCTGGCCATCGACTCTCGTCTCCGTCGCAGGCAGGGCTGATTACCACGGGATCGGCGCGCCGCGATGGTCGAAAAATCCGCCCGATTGCGCCGGTTCCAGCGCCTCCAGCACCGCCAGGATGCGCCCGGCCGCCTCCGCGGGCGATTGCACTGCCAGCCCGGCCCGGGCGAAGGGCGCCGAGAGGCCCGTATCGACGGTGCCAGGATGGATGGCGACGCAGGCGGCGCCGAGATTGACCCGCTGCAGCTCGATCGCCGCTGTCCGCAGCAGCTGGTTCAGCGCCGCCTTCGAGGCCCGGTAGCTCCACCAGCCGCCGAGCCGGTTGTCGCCGATGCTGCCCACCCGGGCCGAGAGGGCGGCGAAGACCGCGGGGCCGTCGCGCCGCAGCAGCGGCAGCAGGTGCTTCATGGCCAGCGCCGGGCCGATGGCGTTCACTGCGAAGACCCGGGTCATCCAGGCGGGATCGAGTTGCCGCCAGCTCTTCTCCGGGCCCTGGCCTTCCGCATGCAGCAGGCCGGTGGCGAGGATCACCAGCCCAAGGTCGGGCGCCTCCGCCCGCAGCCAGGCCGCGGCGGCGGCCAAGCTCGCCTCCTCCGCCAGATCCACCGGCGGCAGGCTGCCCCGGGAGAGGCCGATCACCTGCCGCCAGCGCCCCTCCGCCTGCAATGCCGCGACCAGCGCCGCGCCGATGCCGCCGGAGGCGCCGAGCACGAGGGCGGTGCCGCTCAGCACCGCCGGTACCGGCTGGCGGCTCGTCCCCCCTCGATCGGCATGCCCGCATCCCGGCCCGTGCTATTCCACCGCCGCCAACGCCCGGTCCCAGGGGTGGATCCTCCGAGGGCCGGATACGACGAAGGGGCCCCGGAGGGCCCCTGCGCGCGGCATCGCCTGCCATCGGCGGCCTTCCGCGACCCCGCCGCGGAAGAGCCGGTGACATCGGGCCGACAGGCGGCCCTTAAAGCGCCTGCCTAAACCGTCGCTGCCCGTTGCCCTGCTGCGACATCGCGCGGCAGGCTGTGACGGGCCTGGGCAGGAGGGGCCCTATGGGGGCTCGCAAAGCCGTGCAGCGGTTTTGTAAGGAGTTCTTACTCCTCCATCGCCGCGCCGATCTCGGCGCGCAGTTCGTCCTCGAGGCTCGGCTCCTCCTCGCGCAGGATCTCCTCGCCGCGGGCCTGGCGCTCGGCCTCCTCGAGGGAGCGGGCGACATTGGCCACGACGGTGATGTGCACCTCGGGATGCAGCTCGACGCGGACATTGGTCAGGCCGAGCGTCTTGATCGGCTGCTCGAGCAGCACCTGCGAGCGGGAGACGGTCAGCCCGCCCTCCTTGCAGCCCTCGGCAATGTCGCGGGCCGAGACGGAGCCGTAGAGGCTGCCCGACTCGCCGGCCTGGCGGATGATGGTGACGGTCAGGCCGGTCACGCGCTCGGCGATCCGCTCGGCCTCCTCGCGGCGCTTGAGGTTCTGCGCTTCGAGCTGGGCGCGCTGCTCCTCGAAGCGCTGCAGGTTGTCCGCGTTGGCGCGGATCGCCTTGCCCTTGGGGAGGAGGAAGTTGCGGGCATAGCCGGGGCGGACCTTCACCCGCTCGCCCATCTGGCCGAGCTTCTCGACCCGTTGCATGAGGATCAGTTCGATCATGGCTTGCGCCTTTCGTCAGCTTTGGCGCGGCGCCTGGCGCCGCTGGAATTGGTCGTAGAGGCCCAGCGCCACGAGGCCTGGGCCGATCACCTGCAGAAACAGCACCAGCGCCAGGTAGAAGGCGACCAGCATCGGCCGCCGGCCCTGCCGGCCCTGCAGCCGCCGGTGCACGCCCGCCAGCCCCTGCAGGAAGAGCGGCACGAGCAGCACCAGCAGGGCCGAGAGCGCCACCAGGTCGCCCCCCTCCGGCGCGGCCAGGAACAGCCCGAAGGCCGCGCCCGGCAGCAGCGGGTACCAGTTCGGCAGCCGCACCGCCGTCCAGTCCGGCTTCGGGACCGGCAGGAGGCCGCGGCGGGACAGGAAGGCGATGGCGGCGCCGGCATTGGCCAGCAGGGCGACCGCGCCCCAGAAGCCGATGGCGCCGGCCTTCACCCGCACCAGCGTATCCACCAGCGCCTCCGGCGCCGGCAGGCCGAGCCGAGCGAGCGAGAGGGTCAGCGTCTCCCGCAGGGCGCCTTCCAGCCCACCGTCATCGGCCAGCACCACCGTCGCGCCGAAGAGCACGGCGAGCGGCCAGAGGCCGAGCAGGGCCAGCGGCAGGGAGAGGCCGATTCGCCCGCCGCCCGGCCCCGACCATTGGCCCGACCACTGGGCAGCGGCCACCAGCAACGGCGCCGGCGCCCCGAAGAGCACCAGGTAGACGATCGCGCCGAAGCCCCCGGCCGAGATCGCGACCAGCAGCAGCGCCAGCAGCCCCGCCACCGCCGCGCTCGCCGCGCCGAAGCCGAGCCCGGCGGCGAAGAGCGGGAAGGAGGCGAGCCAGAAGATGCCGGTGCCGAGCGGCAGGCCACGCATCGCCCAGAGGGCGCAGATGGCCGAGACGCAGCCGGCCGCCCCGGCGGCCAGCAGGCCCGGATGGCTGGACAGGCCTTGCCCTTGTCCCTGGCCCTGCGGCCCGGTCGCGGTCACGGCGCGCATCTCTCCTGCGGCTCCGGCAAGCCTCGCCCCCGCCCTGGCCTAGTCGTTGATGACGTAGGGCAGCAGGGCGAGGAAGCGGGCACGCTTGATGGCATTGGCCAGCTCGCGCTGCTTCTTCGCCGAGACGGCGGTGATGCGGCTCGGCACGATCTTGCCGCGCTCGGAGAGGAAGCGGCTCAGCAGGCGCACGTCCTTGTAGTCGATCTTCGGCGCGTTCGGGCCGGAGAAGGGGCAGGACTTGCGGCGGCGGTAGAAGGGCCGGCGGGCGCCGACGGCCGGGCGGCGGGCGGCGGGGCTCAGGTCGGGCGTGGTTTCGGACATGCGGGCTTACTCCTCGCCACCGGTATTGGCTTCGACTTCCTCGCGCGGCCGGGCGCGGAATTCCTCGCGCTCGTCGGCGCGCTCGCGGCGGCCGCTGCTGAAGCGGCCGGCCGGCCGCGGGCCGCGGAAGCCGCGCTCGCGCTCGCGGTCGTCGCCGCGGCGGGCCAGGATGGCCGAGGGCGCCTCGTCGATCGCCTCGACACGCAGCGTCAGCACGCGCAGCACGTCCTCGTTCAGGCCGAGCTGGCGCTCGACCTCCTGCATCGCCGCCGGCGAGGCGTCGATGCCGAGGAGCATGTAGTGCCCCTTGCGGTTCTTCTTGATGCGGTAGGCGAGGCCGCGCAGGCCCCAGTATTCACGCTTCTTGACCTCGCCACCCTGCTCGCCGAGGGTTGCGATGACCTGGTCGGCGATGGCGTCGACCTGCTGCTGCGTGACATCGTTGCGTGCGATGAACACGCTTTCATAGAGCGGCATGGGATCTCCCTCTGGCTGTCTCAGCCCGAGGCCACGGGCGGGATGCCAGGGCGCAAACGGGCATAGCCGCGCGCGATGCCTCCGCGGGCGGCAGGGAAGCGGCGCGTAAAGCACAAGCGGGCCCTGCCGGGCAAGCGCCGAGTCGTGCCCGGTGCCTTGCCCGGATGGTCCATCGCCTTAAGGTTGATAAGCCAGGGTGGCAGACCCTTGGCTTTTCTTATAGAAGGCGCCCCCGGAATGGTGCCGTCGCGCGCCCGCCGCAGCGCCGGCCCAACCGCAGTGAGGATCCGGCTTCTTGTCCCGACTTGCCCTCCCCCTCGCCCTGCTGCTCGGCCTCGCCGCCTGTGGGGACCGCTACTCGCCCGACACCTATGCGACCCGCGCCGTGCAGCAGGCGAACAAGGTGGAGCAGGGCATGGTCGTCGGCCTGCGCAAGGTCCAGATCAGCGCCGAGGGCTCGACCGGTGCGGCGGCCGGCGCCGCGGCGGGCGGGGTGATCGGCGCCCAGACCCCCGGGGGCGGCATCGGCGCCGCGCTCGGCGGCGTGGGAGGCGCGCTGGTCGGCGGCCTGGTCGGCCGGGCGAGCGAATCCGCCGCGGTGGATACCGAGGCCTTCGAATACGTGGTGCGGACGGAGAAGGAGGAACTGCTCTCCGTCACCCAGACCGACAAGATGCCCCTCGTGATCGGCCAGAAGGTGCTGGTGATCACCGGCAACCAGGCCCGCGTGGTGCCGGACTATACGGTCGCCACGCTTCCTGGCGGCGCCCGTCGCGAGCCGCCCAAGCCGGCCCTGGCCAATGCACCAAGCAGCGCCCCGGCCAGCCCGCCGCCGGGCGGCGAGGCGAAGGCAGCGCCGGCCGATCCGGCCACCGACGCGACCGCCGGGCTGCTCAGGCAGATGCTGCCGGCCGTGCCGGGCCCGCCCGTGCTGGTCCCCGCCCCCGCCTCGCCGCGCCCGGAGGCGGCCATGCCGAGCGCCGCGTCACCGGTCGCCGCGGCGCTGGCGGGCGAAGGCGACCGGGCGGCGCACTAGCGGCCCATGCCGGGCCGCCGGGATCAGACGAGCCGGAAGTTGTCGTCGTGCAGCGCCGAGGCGTGCAGCCCGGCGAAGGTCACCGCCCCGCCGGCCAGCGTCAGCACGGCATTGCCGGCGCCGTCGTCATGCAGCGCCGCCATCACCTCGGCCAGGCTGTCGATGCCCTCCGGATCGGCGGCGATCTCGACCACCGCCCCGCGCGCCGCGCCGAAGCCGAGGATGGTGGCATCGGCATACTGCGTCGTGCCGACCACGAGGCCGGTGGAGAGGTCGTGCAGCGTGGCGCTGGCCGCGTCCAGATGCACGGTGTTGCCGCTGCCGCGCAGGGTGATGTCGCCAATGCCGGAGAAGGTCACCTCGGCCCCGCCACTGCCGGCATCGATGACGCTGCCTGCCATGCCGCCCGGCGCCACGATGTGGTTGCCGCGGCCGCCGAGATGGATGTCGTAGAGGGTGCCGCCGTAATCGGTCATCTGGAAGTCGAGTGCGGTGTTGCCCGCGCCGCCTGAGACCGCGGCATGCGAGGCCAGGCCATCCACCCGGTTGCCGGTGCCGGCGAGGTGGATCGTCACATCCGAGCCGATGCCGTAGATGCCGCCCACATGCACCGTGTCGAAGCCGCTGCCGGGGGCGATGTCATAGGTGCCGTAGCCGGTGGTGATCTCGTTGTGCAGCCCGCCGGTGCGGAGCGTGCCATTGCCCCAGCCGAGGTCGAAATGCCCTTCGCCCGAGCCGCCGGTCAGGGTGATCTGGGCCGAGAGCGGGTAGCGGCCGCCGCTGGCCTGGTTGCTGAAGCTGTTGCCGAGGCCGCTGAACTGCACGGTGGTGGCGACCGCGTAGCCGGCGCTGCCATAGAGGTCGAGGCCGCTGACCAGCACCGAGGCGCCGCCGGCGCCGGCGATGATGTCATTGGCCCCGAGGCCGACCGTCACCTGGTTGCCGCTGCCGCCGAGGCTGATGTGATTGTCGCCGTTGCCAAGCTCGAGCGTGGTGCCGCCGCTCCAGCTGGTGACGTTGAAGTCGGCATCGCCCCCATGGAGGACGTTGCCGGTACCGTTCAGCCGGATCGTCGAGGCGATGCCGAAGGCGGCGTCGTCGAGACTGCCGGCGAAGACCTCGGCGCCCCCGTAGCGGCCGGCGCTGATGGTGTCGCTGCCGCCATTGCCGTAGATGGTGTTGCCGGCCCCGGCGGCAGTGATGAGGTCGTCGCCCGCGGTACCCTGCAGCGTGGCATGGCCGGCGGCCGGTCCGATGATGGTGGTCATGGCATGTCCCGATTTCGAAGGCGCGAGACACCCATAGATTATTTAAACTTCAGGTTATATTAACTCTGCAACAGAATGTGCCGGCGGGGCGGCGCCGAAGCCCCGCCTCGCCTGCCCTGCCCCTGCTTCTCAGGCCGGGTCGGCGCCGCTCAGCACCCGGGCCGGGCTCGGCGCCGCGAGGATCGCGTCGGCGATCTTCTCGGCCGTCATCAGCACCGGGAAATTGGTGTTGGCGCAGGGCACCACCGGGAAGATGGAGGCGTCCACCACCCGCAGCCCCTCGATGCCGCGCACCCGGCCTTCGGTATCGACCACCGCCATCGGGTCGTCCTCCGCCCCCATGCGGCAGGAGCAGGAGGCGTGCCAGACGCCGATGGCAGCCTTGCGGATGAAGGCCTCCAGCGCCTCCTCGTCCTCCATCACCTGGCGGAAGGTGAAGCCCTCGACCACGTAGCGCTCGATGAGCCAGGAGCGCAGCGCCTGCGGCCCGTCGAGCAGCGCGGCGACGGCGCGGGTCAGCCAGCGGTTCCGCTCGTTCACCACGCCGATCGCCCGCACCCGGTCGCTATAGGCGGCAGGGAAGGGGTCGGTGGTGACGGCGGCGAGCGGGCCGCTGAGCTGGATCGCCGCCAGCATGCGGAAGCCGGCCATCAGCCGGTCGAGGTCGCGGCGGTCGGAGAGCAGGTTGAACTCCACCTGCGGCTCGTCCTGCCAGCGCGTGGAGGCGAGGCGCACCTGGCCGCTCTCGGAATAGGTCTTGTTCACGAAGGCCAGCAGCGAGCCGATCTGCTGCCCGACGGCGTGCCAGGCCGACTTGCTGGCGACGCAGACGAACATGTCGCCCTTCGGCGCCTCGGGGATGCCGGAAGAGTAGCGCAGGCCGAGCAGGATGTGCCGGCGGGACTGCGCATCGTCCAGCCGCGCCGGGCGGCGGATGAAGGAGGAGAGGGCGATGGAGGGGTGGTCCATCAGCCGCTGGCCGACGCCGGGCAGCGCCGCGCGGACCGCGATCCCCATCTCCCGCAGATGCCCGACCGGGCCGATGCCGTTGCGCAGCAGCATGGCGGGCGAGTGGATGGCGCCGGAGGAGAGGATGATCTCCCGGCCGCGGAACTCCCGCTCCTGGCCATCGACGAGGGCGGTGACGCCGATGCAGCGCGTGCCCTCGAAGAGCAGCCCAGTTGCCTGGGTGCGGGTGGAGATGGTCAGGTTGCCGCGTTGGCGCACCTGCTCGTTCAGGTAGCCGAGGGCGGCGGACATGCGCTGCTTGCCGTCGATCGAGACGGTGACCGGGAAGTAACCGTCCTCGAACTGCCCGTTCTGGTCCGGCAGGTACTTGAAGCCGGCCTGGCGGAAGGCCTCGGCCGCCGCCCGGCTGTGCTCGCACCAGCGCTCGCGCGGGATGCGGGTGACGGTGATGTGGCCGTCCTTGCCATGCCATTCATCGGCGATGTCGAGGTCGCGCTCGACCTTGCGGAAATAGGGCAGCACCGCGTCCCAGTGCCAGCCGGCGGCACCGCGCGCGGCCCATTCGTCGTAATCGGTCGGCGCGCCGCGATTGGCCATCTGGCCGTTGATCGAGGAGCCGCCGCCGAGCACCCGCGCCTGCTCGTACTTCCGCAGCGGCGGCGGCGCCGCCTCGGGGTTGTTGTGCGAGACGACCTGGGTGCGGACCTTCAGCTCGGTCCAGTGAAAGCGCGGGTCGAAATAGGCGGTGCCGGGATAGGTGTCGGCGATCTCCTTCGGCACCTGCCCGGGCGGCGTGTCCTGGCCGGCCTCCAGCAGCAGCACCCGGTTCGCGCCCGGCGCCGAGAGGCGGTTGGCGAGCACCGAGCCTGCCGAACCGCCGCCGACGATGATGTGGCTGTAGTCCACGCCTTGTTCCCCCCGGAGCCTTCGTATCGGGGAAAGGCTAGAGCAGATTGCGGCCGCACGGAATGACCCGTCGGACGACCGACGCGGTCATGGCGTGGTCGGGGCGCCCGTGCCGGGGGCGGCGGGCGATGGGGCAGCCAATGGGGCGGCCAATGGGGCGACAGGGACGGTCTTCCGCTCCATCTCGGCCGGGCGCAGCCTGCCGACCACGCCCTCGATCGCGGCGTCGAGCGTCCGCAGCACGGTCTCCAGCGCGTAGCCGAGGAAGAAGGCCCAGGCCGCGATGGTCAGGCTGAAGCTGCCGAGCTTCACCGGCTCGTCGGTACCGAAGACCAGGGCCAGCAGCCCACCGAAGACGGCGGCGAGCACGATGCGCCCGACCGCCGCCATGCCGTCGCGCGCCGTCAGCGTCGAGCTTCGCAGCAGCTCGTCCATGCGCCGCAGGACATAGACGCCGCCGCCGATGCCGCCGAGGAGCAGCGGCAGCAGATAGCCCGAGAGGCCCTGCACCGCCTCGTTGGTCCGCAGCTCGGTCCGCCGCCAGTCGGCGGCATGGGACGGCAGCAGCTCGGCCGGCGGCTGGCCGCAGGGATCGGCGGCGCCCCGGCCGGACCAGGGCAGGGGGGTGTTGCGCCAGTTCAGCGGGTTGAGCCGCATCATGTCGCAGTTCCAGGCGGCCAGCCGAGCATAGACCAGCATCTCGCGCTTCTGCTGCTGCGCCAGGTCGCTGCACAGGGTCTGGGCTTGCGGCTTGACCGGCAGCAGCCGGTATTCCGTCGCGGTGACGCCGGCATTCGACGGGTCGACCGGCCAGCACATCTCGAGGGTGGTGAGCGCCGCCCGCCTGGTCGCCGCATCCTCCTGGTCGATCGGCGCGTCCTCGCCCCGGTAGAAGCGCCGGAGCTCGAAATCGGTCTGGCGGTCAAGCTTCCAGAGCGCACCGTAGCTGCGCTCGAGATCGGTCCGCACCATGGCGAGCTGCCCGACGATGCGCCGCCCCTCCTCGGCCTTGAGCAGCAGGAAGATCGCCGCCAGGCCGGCCAGCAGCAGCCCCGCCTGGATGCCGAGCACGCAGAACCGCAGCCGGCGGGCGCGCCGTGCCTCGCGCGGCGTGATGCCGGGCTGCGGCCCGAAGAGATAGGCCCGGGTCAGGCGGATGGAGGTGGCGGTGGCCGGCGCCGCGGCGCGGCCGAGCAGGTCGACCGAGCGGACCAGCGCGCCGAACCGGGCCGGATCGGCCGCGATCTCCGCGGGTTCGGCGATCATCAGCCCCGGATCGACCTTGTCCAACTCGCGCGCCGAGGTCTCGACCAGGGCGCGGCCCGGCCGCTCGGCGAGGAAGGTCAGCAGCGCGAGGCCGTCCCGCTGCAGCCGGATGACCTGCTCGCGGGCGGTGGCGTCGCCCGGCTCCGGCAGGCTGTCCTCGTCTCTCGGCATGGCGGGCCTCCCCATCCCAGGCGGCGTGCGACCGCCGCCCGATGGCCTGGTCGAAGGTCCTTTCCCTGGCCCGACTCCGCCCGGCGCCTCTATGCTTCGCCGCACATGTCGCCGGCCCCCGCCGCCCGCGCGCGCCGCCCGGCAGCCCCCGCGCCGGCCCGGAAGCCGCGGCCGGCTCCTGCTCCCTCCCCCCGCCCCGAGCCCGCCCGGCCACCGCGCCGGCGCGGCCGCAGGCTGCTGGGCCTCGCCATCCAGGGGGCGATCTTCGGCCTGCTCGGCCTTTTTCTGGTGCTGCTCTGGTTCTGCTGGGACCTGCCGCGGGTGGACGGCATCCCGGCGGCGAGCCGCCGGCCCTCCGTCACCCTGGTCTCGGCCGATGGCGCCATGCTGGCGACCCAGGGCGACCTCTATGGCGAGGCGGTGCGGCTAAAGGACCTCCCGCCCTATCTGCCGGCCGCCCTCATCGCGGTGGAGGACCGGCGCTTCCGCCGCCATTGGGGGCTCGACCCGCTCGGCATGGCGCGCGCCGCCCTGGCCAATTGGCGGGCGGGGGAGGTGGTGCAGGGCGGCTCCACCCTGACCCAGCAGCTCGCCAAGAACCTCTTCCTCTCGACCGAGCGCACCACGCGCCGCAAGGTGCAGGAGGCGCTGCTCGCCCTCTGGCTGGAGCGGCGCTTCAGCAAGAACCAGCTTCTCGAGATCTACCTGAACCGCGTCTATCTCGGCGCCGGCGCCTTCGGCGTGGATGCCGCGGCGCGGCTGTTCTTCGGCGTGCCGGCGAAGCGGGTGAACCTCTGGCAGGCGGCGATGCTGGCCGGGCTGCCCAAGGCGCCGTCGCGCCTCAACCCGCGCGCCTCGCCCGACCTCGCCGTCTCCCGCGCCTCCGAAGTGCTGGAGGCGATGGTGGCGACCGGCGCCATCACCCGCACCCAGATGGAGGGGGAGCTCGGCCGGATGCACCTGCCGCAGCCGGCCTCCCGCCAGGCCGGCTGGTTCGCCGACTGGGCGCTCGAGGATCTGGCCGAGACCTTCCCCGGCAATGCCGACCTGCTGCTGCGGGCGACGCTCAACGCCCGGCTGCAGGCCGGGGTGGAGGCGCGGCTGGAGGCGCTGCTCGCCGGGCCGGGGGCGCGGGCGGGGGTCGGCCAGGGGGCGGTGGTGGTGCTGGAGGCGGCGACGGGCGCGGTCCGCGCCATGGCGGGCGGGCGCGATTTCCATGCCAGCCAGTTCAACAGGGCCACCAGCGCCCGCCGCCAACCCGGCTCCGCCTTCAAGCCCTTCGTCTTCCTCGCCGCGCTGGAGAAGGGCATGCGGCCCGAGGACGAGGTCTCCGACGCGCCGCTCACCCTCGGCGGCTGGTCGCCGGGCAACGGCGCCTGGCGGCCGCGCGGCGAGATCAGCCTGGAGGAGGCGCTGGCGCAGTCGGTGAACACCGCCGCGGTGCGGGTGCTGTTCCGCGGCGGCGGGCCGAAGGCGGCGGCCGATGTGGCGCGCCGGCTCGGGCTCGATGGCCGCTTCCCGAGGGATGCCTCCATCGCCCTCGGCACCGGCGAGGTGACGCTGCTCGACCTGACGGCGGCCTATGCCGCCTTCGCCAATGGCGGGATGCGGGTGACGCCCTTCAGCATCGCCGGCGCGAGCGCGACCGGCGCCAGCCTGCCGGTGCCGCGCCCGGCGCCGCAGCGGGTGGTGGCGCCGGCGGATGCGGCTGCCATGCGGCGGATGCTGGAGGCGGTGGTGCGCAGCGGCACCGGCCGGGCGGCGGCGGCGGCCGGCCGCTCGGTGGCGGGCAAGACCGGCACCACCCAGGACTTCCGCGACGCCTGGTTCGTCGGCTTCACCGGCACCGGCAACGTGATCGGCGTCTGGCTCGGCAATGACGACGGCCGGCCCATGGACAGCATCACGGGCGGCAGCCTGCCGGCGCGGCTGTTCCGCGAGATCGCCGAGATGGGACTGTAGCCGGATTGCCGCAGTGCCGCGGATTGCGCCCGTCGCGCGGCTGCGTGATGGCACCGGCGGTAGTATTGGAGGGCGCTTCAGACAGTGGGATCGGATCGATGCCATCGGAGGAGGCGGGGCCGCGCCGGCAGGCGGAGAGGATGGCGGCGATCGGCCGGCTGGCGCGCACGGTGCAGCATGACATCAACAACCTGCTGACCGTGATCTTCGCCAATCTCGAGATGCTGAAGCGCACGGCCGCCGAGGGCGGGCCGCAGCGCCAGCTCACCCGCGTGGAGGAGGCGGCGCGGCGCTTCGACGGCACCAGCCGCGCCATCCTCTCGCTGATCCGCCGCCCGGCCGGCGAGCAGGTGGCGATCCGGCTCAGCGAGGCGCTCGAGGCGCTGCAGCCCCTGCTGCACATGATCCTGCCCGCGCCGGGCGCCTTCGCGCTGAGCCTGGCGAAGCTGGACCCGCCGGTGCTGATCGAGCGCAGCGCCTTCGAGGAGGCGCTGCTCGCCCTGGCGCAGCAGATCGCCGAGGCGCAGCCGCGCGGCCCGGCGCTCGGCCTGCGCGTGGCCGAGGAGGCCGCCGCAGGCGTCCTCGACCTGACCTTGCCGGCCGGCCTCGCCACCGAGGGCCTGGCCCGGCTCGGCGCCCTGGTGCGCGAGGCGGGCGGCGAGGTTGTCCTGGCCGCCGGCGGCGAGGGGATGCAGCTGCGCCTGCCGGGCCACGACCTCGCCTGACGCAACGCCTCGCGCCTGCCCCACTTCCCCCGGTAGAGGCGCCGGTGCCGCCGGCGTGGCGCGGCTTGCCGGCATCGGCCGGGCACGGCTCACGGCGGCGTGCGTCGCCGGATCGCGGTCATTCCGGTATCGGCCATGGGGTCCGGTGGATGCGCCTCGGCGGGAACGCATCGATGCGCATTGCGCTTCCCAGCTCTGCTGGCGCAGCATTTGCTGGGCATAACGACAGGGAACGCCGCCCCCAGGGCGGCAGGAACGGGAGACGTGGTTTGATGCAGCCCTTTGGGCTTTCCCTTGCGCGCGCCTGCCTGCAAACCCTGGGCGTCGCGGTGATCGGCCTCGGCGTGACGCTGGGCGGACCGGCGCGGGCGCAGCAGGCGCCGGCGAATACGTTGGATGCGGTCAAGGCGCGCGGCCAGCTCATCTGCGGCGTGAACACCGGCCTGGCCGGCTTCGGCCAGCCGGACAGCCAGGGCGTCTGGCGCGGCTTCGACGTGGACTACTGCCGCGCCGTCGCCACCGCCATCTTCGGCGACCCGAACAAGGTCCGCTACGTCCCGACCACGGCGCAGAATCGATTCACCGCGCTGCAGTCCGGCGAGGTGGACATGATGGCGCGCAACACGACCTGGACGCTGTCGCGCGACACCTCGCTCGGCCTCGATTTTCCGGCGGTGAATTTCTACGACGGCCAGGGCTTCATGGTGAAGACCAGCCTCGGCGTGAAATCGGCGAAGGAGCTGGACGGCGCCACCATCTGCGTGCAGCCCGGCACCACCACCGAGCAGAACCTGAGCGACTGGGCGCGGGCGAACAAGATCCGCTTCACGCCGGTGGTGATCGAGCGGCTGGAGGAGCTGGTCAGCGCCTATGTCTCCGGCCGCTGCGACGCCTATACCACGGACGTCTCCGGCCTGGCCGCCACGCGCAGCGCCCAGCCCAAGCCCGACGACCACAGCATCCTGCCGGAAGTGATCAGCAAGGAGCCGCTGGCCCTCGGCGTGCGGCAGGGTGATTCCCGCTTCGCCGACATCCTCCGCTGGACGCATTACCTGCTGCTCTCCGCCGAGGAATTCGGCATTACCCAGGCCAATGTCGACAAGTTGGGCAATGATCCGCGGCCGGAGGTGCAGCGCATCCTCGGCAAGAATGGTGGCCTCGGCCCGATGCTCGGTCTGAGCGACGACTGGGCGGTGAAGGTGATCAAGGTGGTCGGCAATTATGGCGAGCTCTTCGACCGCACCCTGACGCCGATCGGCATCAAGCGCGGGCCGAACGCGCTCTGGAACAATGGCGGGCTGCAATTCTCGCCGCCCTTCCGGTGACCTCCGCGGCCGGCCCCCGCCCCGGGACCGGCGCATCCATGGCGGCGCCGGCCCCTACCCGGCGCCGCCGGCTCTCCGCCTGACAACCCTTGCCGAGGAAGAGGGCGCCCATGTCCCAGTCCACCACCGATCCGCGGATGCTCCGGGCGCCGCCGAAACGCCCGCTGCGCCTGTCCTGGTCGGATGAACGGGTCCGCGGCATCGTCTGGCAGGTGCTCGTCGTCGGCCTGCTGGGCGCCGTCGTGTGGTGGCTCTGGTCGAACACGGTGCACAACCTTGAGGTGCGGCGCATCGCCACCGGCTTCGGCTTCCTCCGTCGCGAAGCCGGGCTGCCGATCGCCGAGAGCCTGATCGAGTACAACCCGACCGACACCTATCTGCGCGCCCTGATGGTCGGCCTGCTGAACACGCTGAAGGTGGCGGTGGTCGGCATCGTGCTGGCCACCCTGCTCGGCACGCTGGTCGGCATCGCCCGGCTCTCGCGCAACTGGCTGCTGGCCAAGCTCGCCGCGGTCTATGTCGAGGTGATCCGCGACCTGCCGCTGCTGCTGCAGCTGCTCTTCTGGTACGCCATTCTGCAGAGCCTGCCCGGGCCGCGCCAGGCGATGCAGCCCCTCTCCGGCATCTTCCTCTCCAATCGCGGCCTGAAGCTGCCCTGGGTGGAGTGGCAGGATGCGCATTCCTTCGCCCTTCTCGCCTTCCTCCTCGGCGCGGTGGGCACCTGGCTGTATCGCCGGACGGCGCTGCGGAAGCAGATGCAGGACGGCCAGCCGCGGCGGGTCTGGCCGGTCGCACTCGGCGCGATGGTGGCGCTGCCGGTGCTGGTCTGGGCGGCGCTCGGCGCCCCCTGGACAGTGGACTGGCCGGAGCTGCGCGGCTTCAACTTCCGGGGCGGCATGACGATCTCGCCCGAGTATTTCGCGCTGCTGCTCGGCCTCACCCTCTACACGGCGGGCTTCATCGCCGAGATCGTGCGCGCCGGCATCCTGGCCGTGCCGCAGGGGCAGTGGGAGGCGGCGCAGGCGCTCGGCCTGCATCCCGGCCAGGTGCTGAACCGCATCGTGCTGCCGCAGGCGCTGCGCGTCATCGTGCCGCCGATGACCAGCCAGTACCTGAACATCACCAAGAACAGCTCTCTCGCGGTCGCCATCGGCTATCAGGACATCGTCTCCATCGCCAACACGACGCTGAACCAGACCGGCCAGGCGATCGAGGGCATCGCCATCATCATGCTCGTCTATCTGACGATCAGCCTGAGCATCAGCCTCTTCATGAACTGGTACAATGCGCGCATCGCGCTGGTGGAGAGATAAGGCCATGCGCGCATTGCCTGCTGTCGGCTTCGCTGGCCTGCGGCCAGCTACGGGCGCGCATCACGCTGGTGGAGAGATAAGGCCATGAGTGACCTGACGCTCGAAACCTCCGTCGCCAAGGTGCCCGAGGCGGCGCCGCGCAGCCCGCCGGCCAGCCAGATCGGCCTCGTCGGCTGGCTGCGGGCGAACCTCTTCTCCTCCTGGCTGAACAGCGCGGTGACGCTGCTGGTGGCCTATCTGGTGATCCGCTGGATCATCGGCTTCGTCGAATGGGGCATCGTCAACGCCGTCTGGTCGGTGCCGGACAACCAGACCCAGGCCTGCCGCGACCTGAAGGGCATCGGCGCCTGCTGGGCGGTAGTGACGGAAAAGCACCGCTTCATCCTCTTCGGCACCTACCCTTATGAGGAGCACTGGCGGCCGGCGTTGTGCATCCTGCTCTTCATCGGCCTCTACGTCGTCTCCGCCATGCGCCGCTTCTGGCGGAAGGAGCTGGCGCTGGTCTGGGTCGTGGTGCTCGCCGCCATCGGCGTGCTGATGTGGGGTGGCGTCCTTGGCCTCTCCTACGTGCCGCAGGAGCGGTGGGGCGGCCTGGTCATTACCCTGATCCTGGCGACCTTCGGCCTCGCCTTCGCCTTCCCGCTGGCGATCCTGGTGGCGCTCGGCCGCCGCTCGAAGCTGCCGGCGATCAAGGCGATCTGCGTGCTGTACGTGGAGCTGATCCGCGGCGTGCCGCTGATCAGCCTGCTCTTCATGGCCAGCGTGATGTTCCCGCTCTTCCTGCCGGAGGGGATGAACATCGACAAGCTGCTGCGGGCGCAGATCGCCATCATCCTCTTCGCCGGCGCCTATCTGGCGGAGGTGGTGCGCGGCGGGTTGCAGGCCCTCTCCAAGGGCCAGTACGAGGCGGCGGATGCGCTCGGCCTCTCCTACTGGCAGAAGACCGGGCTGATCATCCTGCCGCAGGCGCTGCGCCTGGTGATCCCGCCGCTGGTGAACACCTTCATCGGCTTCTTCAAGGATACCTCGCTGGTGCTGATCATCGGCATCTTCGACCTGCTGACCGCCGGCAAGACCGCGATCATCGAGCCGGCCTGGCAGGGCTTCGGCGTCGAGGTCTACCTGACGGTCGGCGCCATCTACTTCGTCTTCTGCTTCGCCATGTCGAAATACAGCCAGCGGCTGGAGGCGGAGTTCAACCGCCACCGGCGGCGGTGAGGAGGATCAGCCGATGAGCGAGACCCTGGAGCACATCGCCTCCGCCGCCCGCGCGGACGCGCCCCCGGCCATCGTCCTCGACAAGGTCAACAAGTGGTTCGGCACCATGCATGTGCTGCGCGACGTCTCGCTGACCGTCGCAACCGGCGAGCGGGTGGTGATCTGCGGCCCCTCCGGCTCGGGCAAATCCACCACCATCCGCTGCATCAACCGCCTGGAAGCGCACCAGGAGGGCCGCATCCTCGTCAACGGCATCGAGCTGACCGACGATGTGAAGGCGCTGGACGACATCCGCCGCGAGGTCGGCATGGTGTTCCAGAGCTTCAACCTCTTCCCGCACCTCACCATCCTGGAGAACTGCACCCTCGCCCCGATCTGGGTCCGCCGGATGCCGAAGAAGGAGGCCGAGGCGCTGGCGATGGAATACCTCAACCGGGTGCGCATCCCCGAGCAGGCGAACAAGTATCCGGGCCAGCTCTCCGGCGGCCAGCAGCAGCGCGTCGCCATCGCCCGCGCCCTCTGCATGAAGCCGAGGATCATGCTCTTCGACGAGCCCACCAGCGCCCTCGACCCGGAGATGATCAAGGAGGTGCTGGACACCATGGTCGGTCTCGCCGAGACGGGCATGACCATGATCTGCGTCACCCACGAAATGGGCTTCGCCCGCAAGGTCGCCGACCGCGTCGTCTTCATGGACCGCGGCGAGGTGGTGGAGATGGGCACGCCGGCGCAGGTCTTCGAGAACCCGCAGACGGAGCGGCTGAAGACCTTCCTCAGCCAGATCCTGCGGGGGCACTGATAGGGGGCATGGCGGCGCCCCGGCCTGCCGGAGACGGGGCTGCCGCCTTGCAAGGGCCGGGGCCGCAGCCTAAGCCTGCCGGCCGACCTCCCCCCGGAGCGCCCGCTTGACCGCCTCACCCCAACCCACCCAGAGCAGGGCGGTCACCCTGCCCCTGCTGCTCGGCGTGCTCGGCGTCGTCTATGGCGACATCGGCACGAGTCCGCTCTATTCGCTCCGCGCCGCCCTGCTGCACTTCTCGGCCGATGGGATCGAGCGCTGGGAGATCCTCGGGATCCTCTCCCTCATCATCTGGTCGCTGATCCTGACGGTGACGGTGAAATACGTCCTGCTCATCCTGCGGGCGGACAACAAGGGCGAGGGCGGGATCCTGGCCCTGATGGCCCTCGCCCAGCGCATCGCCGGCAGCGACCGCTCGCGCCGGATCGTTGCGCTGCTCGGCATCACCGGCGCCAGCCTGTTCTTCGGCGACGGCATCATCACCCCGGCCATCTCGGTGCTCTCCGCCATGGAGGGGCTGAAGGTCGCCTCGCCGGTCTTCGAGCCGCTGATCATCCCGGGCTCCATCGTCATCCTCGTCGCGCTCTTCGTCGTGCAGTATCGCGGCACCGGCAGCATGGGCGCGGTCTTCGGCCCGATCATGGCGCTCTGGTTCGGCGTGCTCGGCCTCCTCGGCATCGCCGAAATCGTGCGGGAGCCGGAGGTCCTCAGCGCCGTCTCGCCGCATCACGCCATCGCCTTCTGCGCGCACTACCGGCTGGCGGCCTTCATCGCCTTCGGCTCGGTCGTGCTGGCGGTGACAGGGGCGGAGGCGCTCTACGCCGATATGGGGCATTTCGGCCGCCGACCGATCCAGCTCGCCTGGACCTTCTTCGTCCTGCCGGCGCTGGCGCTGAACTACATGGGCCAGGGAGCCATGCTGCTCAGCGACGTGCGGGCGCTCGAGAACCCCTTCTTCCTGCTCGCGCCGGAGATCCTCCGCCTGCCGCTCGTCGTGCTGGCGACGATGGCGACCATCATCGCCTCGCAGGCCATGATCTCGGGCGCCTTCTCCATCGCGCGGCAATGCATCCAGCTCGGCTTCCTGCCGCGGCTGACGGTGCGCCACACCTCCGAGACCGAGGAGGGGCAGATCTACCTGCCGCAGATCAACTTCGCCCTGCTCGCCGGCGTGCTGATCCTGGTGCTGTCCTTCCACACCTCGGACAACCTCGCCGCCGCCTACGGCATCGCGGTGACGGGCACCTTCGTCTGCACCTCGATGCTCGCGGTGCTGGTCTTCCGCCGGCAATTCCACTGGCCAGCCCTTGGCGTCGCCCTGGTCTTCCTGCCGCTGCTGGCGCTCGATGCCGCCTTCTTCTTCTCGAACGTCCTGAAGATCCCCGAGGGCGGCTGGGTACCGCTGGTGCTCGGCGCCGGGCTCTTCATCCTGATGCATACCTGGAAGCGCGGCCGCGACTTGCTCTTCTCCCGTTTCCGGCAGGACAGCCTGCCGCTGAAGAGCTTCCTCGCCCGCCTGCCGCAGAGCCGCACGCTCCGCGTCCCCGGCATCGCCGTCTTCATGACCGGCCAGGCCGACTACGTGCCGAACGCGCTGCTGCACAACCTCAAGCACAACAAGGTGCTGCACGAGCGCGTGGTCTTCGTCACCGTGCTGAACGAGGACGTGCCGCAGGCCGGCCCGGGGCGCCGGCGCGAGGTGACCGAGCTGGCCCCCGGCATCCACCGCGTCATCCTCCGCTACGGCTTCCAGGAAAGCCCGAACATCCCGCGCGAGCTGGAGGCGCTGAACCAGGACGGCGTGCCCTTCGAGGCGATGCAGGCGAGCTACTTCCTCGGGCGGGAGACGCTGGTGGCCGCCGTGGTGCCGAAGATGTCGCACTGGCGGCAGTGGCTGTTCACGCTGATGTCGCGCAACGCCGTCCCGGCGACGGAGTTCTTCCGCATCCCGTCCGACCGCGTGGTGGAGCTCGGCGTGCGGGTGGCCATCTGAACCGCCGCCGAGGACCGGCGTTCGCCCGTCAGACTGCGGCCTGGATGGAATGGGGAAGGGATCAGGATGCCCCTGGTGACGCTGGTGGTGGCGGCTGGCCCCGGATATCCGGAGGGAAGCCCCGACCACCGATACGAGATGACGGTCAGCCTGACGCCGGGCGGGCATCTGGATACCCAGGCCTGGGCCGACGACCCGAAGCCCTGGCCGGCGCGCCGCATCTGGCCCGGTGGCGTGACGCGCGAGGGCGACGTGCATTTCGACGCGGATACCGAGAGCTGGTCCATCCGCCTCTTCCCCGGCCCCGGCGAGGCGGCGGATGCGCCGCTTCATGCCCAGCTCCGCAATGCCGGCCAACTCCGCCCCGGCGCCTATGTCACGATCGCCGAGCCGGACGGGCTGGAATATTCTTACCGCGTCGTCGGCGTGGTCTGAGCCCGCCGAGCTGGGGCTAACCCTCCCTCGCTTGCCGTCGCCCGGCCCCGCGCGCAGTCTCGGCGCATCCGGATGGTCCAAGGGGGAGGAAGGCGCCATGGGCGAGCTCTGGCGGCTGCCGGCGACGGAGGCGGTTGACCTGTTGCGGCGCGGCGCCGTCTCGCCGCTCGAGATGGTGGAGGCTGCGGCCGCCCGCATCGAGGCCGTAGAGCCCCGGGTCAATGCCCTGCCGATCCGCTTCCTGGACGCGGCGCGAGAGCAGGCGCGGGAATTCCGCGCCGCCCCGGCCGAGCATCCCGGCTGGCTCGCCGGGCTGCCGATCGCGGTCAAGGACTACAACGATGTCGGCGGCCAGCTCACTACCTGCGGCTCGCCGATCTATGCCCGGCATGTCGCCGCGGCGGATGACCGCACCGTCGCCACGCTGCGGTCGCGCGGCGCCATTCCGCTCGCCAAGTCCAACGTCCCGGAATTCGCCGGCAGCCACACCTTCAACCCGGTCTGGGGCGTCACCCGGAACCCCTGGGACCTTGGCCGCACCGCCGGCGGCTCCTCCGGTGGCGCGGCGGCCACCCTGGCCGCGCATGAGGTCTGGCTCGCCAACGGCTCCTGCCTCGGCGGCTCGCTGCGCATCCCGGCGAGCTTCTGCGGCGTGGTCGGGCTGCGGCCGAGCCCAGGCGTGGTGCCGCGCGGCGACGGGCTGCCCGCCTTCGACAGCCTCTGGGTGGACGGGCCGATGGCCCGCAGCGTGCCGGACCTGGCGCTGATGCTGGACGCCATGGCCGACCTCACGCCACACGACCCGCTCTCGCGGCCGGTGCCGCCGGGCGGCTACCAAGCGGCGATGCGGGCGGGGCGGCCGCCGCGGCGGATCGGCTTCAGCGCCGATCTCGGCCTGCGCCGGGTGGACCCGGAGGTGGCGGCGATCTGCGAGGCGGCGGCGCGGCGCCTCGGCAGCCTGGGCACGGCGGTGGAGGGCGCGGCGCCCGACTTCGGCGGCGCCATCGACAGCTTCCAGGTGCTGCGCGCCCTGCTCTTCGCCGATGTCCGCGGCGAGCTGCTGCCCGCCGAGCGCGCACGCATCAACCCGGACATCGTCTGGAACATCGAGAAGGGCCAGACCCTCACCGCGGCCGAGATCATCCGGGCGCAGAGGGAGCGGCACGCGCTGTTCCACCGCGTCGCTCGCTTCTTCGAGGACTACGACCTGCTGGCCTGCCCGACCGTCGCCGTGCCGCCCTTCCCGGTGGAGCAGCGCTTCCCCACCGAGATCGCCGGCGAGGCGCTGACCACCTATATCGACTGGATGTTCCTCACCTTCGTCGTGACGCTGACCGGCTGCCCGGCGATCTCCATCCCCTGCGGGCTGACGCGGGAGGGGCTGCCCGTCGGGCTGCAGCTGGTCGGGCGGCCGCATGGCGATGCGGCGCTGCTCGGCCAGGCCCGGCTGGCGGAGGAGGCGCTGGCGTTTCCGCGGAAGGTGCTGCCGGGCTGAGGCCGCGACGGGCCGGACATGAAAACGCCGGCCCCGATCACTCGGCGGCCGGCGTTGAAACTGGTGGAGCCAATCGGAATCGAACCGACGACCTCTTGAATGCCATTCAAGCGCTCTCCCAACTGAGCTATGGCCCCCCGGTTGGGTGCGGGGCGTATAACCCCGCCCCGCGGGGGCTGCAAGAGCCCGCCGGCACGTTTTCGATGGCCAGTCCGCAGGGGCCCCGGCGTTTCCGCTTCGCGCCGTTCTGCTCTAGGGTGCGGCCAGCCGCGGACCGAGAGGGAGGATGCGCATGGGCAAGCTGTACCCGGACGCGAAGGAGGCTCTCTCTGGCCTGCTGCGCGACGGCATGATGATCCATTCCGGCGGCTTCGGCCTGTGCGGCATCCCGGCGCTGCTGATCGAGGCGATCCGCGACAGCGGCGTGAAAAACCTCACCATCGTCTCGAACAATGCCGGTATCGACGATGCCGGCCTCGGCCTGCTGCTGAAGACCCGGCAGGTGAAGAAGATGATCAGCAGCTATGTCGGCGAGAACAAGACCTTCGCCGAGCAGTTCCTGGCCGGGGAGCTGGAGATCGAGTTCAACCCGCAGGGCACGCTGGCCGAGCGCATCCGGGCCGGCGGCGCCGGCATCCCCGCCTTCTACACCAAGACCGGCGTCGGCACCGAGGTGGCGAAGGGCAAGCCCACCGCCGAGTTCGACGGCGAGACCTATGTGATGGAGCGCGGCATCGTCGCCGACCTGGCGATCGTGCATGCCTGGAAGGGCGATACCGAGGGGAACCTCGTCTACCGGAAGACCGCGCGCAACTTCAACCCGATGATGGCCACGGCCGCGAAGGTCACGGTGGCGCAGGTCGAGCACCTGGTGCAGCCGGGCGAGATCGATCCCGACCACATCCACACGCCGGGCATCTTCGTCCAGCGCATGATCCAGTGCCCGGCCGGCTACGAGAAGCGCATCGAGCAGCGCACCGTGCGCAAGCGCGAGCCGGCCGCCGCCGCGGCCGCCGCCACCGGTGAGGAGGTCTGACCCATGCCCTGGACCCGCGACCAGATGGCCGCCCGTGCCGCCCGCGAGCTGCAGGACGGTTTCTACGTCAATCTCGGCATCGGCATCCCGACGCTGGTGGCGAACCACGTCCCGCCCGGCGTCAATGTGCAGCTCCAGTCCGAGAACGGTATGCTCGGCCTCGGCCCCTTTCCGTATGAGGGCGAGGAGGATCCGGACCTGATCAATGCCGGCAAGCAGACCATCACCGAGCTGCCGACCAGCTCCTATTTCAGCAGCGCCGACAGCTTCGCCATGATCCGCGGCGGGCATATCGACCTCTCCATCCTCGGCGCGCTGCAGGTGGCGGCGAATGGCGACCTCGCCAACTGGATGATCCCCGGCAAGATGGTGAAGGGGATGGGCGGCGCCATGGACCTCGTCGCCGGGGTGAAGAAGGTGGTGGTGCTGATGGAGCACACCGCCGGCGGCAAGCCGAAGCTGCTGAAGCAGTGCAGCCTGCCGCTGACCGGGGCCCGCGTGGTGGACATGGTGATCACCGAGCTTGCGGTGTTCGAGCTCGCTCGCAAGGGCGAGACCGAGCTGCGGCTGATCGAGCTGGCGCCCGAGGTGACGCTCGAGGAGGTGCAGGCGAAGACCGAAGCGCCCTTCACCCCCGCCTTCCGGAACTGACCTCGACGCCCCCGATGCCCGGGCGCATCGGGGGCCGACCTGCGGGCCAATCCGGGGGCGTCAGATCGGCAGGTCGCTGCCGGGCTTGACCTCCTCCATCACCGTATAGGTATGGGTCTGCCGGATGCCCGGCAGGCTGAGCAGCGTGGTGCCGAGGAAGGCGCGGAAGGCGGCCATGTCGCGCACCCGCAGCTTGATCAGGTAGTCGAAGCCGCCCGCCACCATGTGGCATTCCATGATCTCGGGCGTGTCGCGCACCGCCGCGGCGAAGCGCTCGAAGATGCCGGCGCTGGTATGGTCGAGCGTGACCTCGACGAAGACCAGCAGCGCCCGGTCGAGCTTCGCCGGGTTGAGGCGCACCGTATAGCCCTCGATGATCCCCTCCTGCACCAGCCGCCGCACCCGCTCATGCGTTGCCGGCGGGCTGAGATGCGCCTGTCGGGCCAGCTCCACATTCGGCATGCGGCCATCCTTCTGCAGCAGCCGCAGCAGGCGTCGGTCGAGCTGGTCCATAAGGCCGAGGTTTCCTTGCCCATCGCGGCGTCCGGGTGCCAGGAATTCCAGATACAAGCCTGAAATACGAACAAAATTCGGCCCTTGGCATGATATTCCTGCGATCATCCTCGCCGATGGTGCCCGGCCATGCCCCGCCCGCCCGCCTCTCCCTTCGCCTGCTTCCTCGACGAGGCGTCGCCGCCGACGCCCTCGCGCGCTGCCATCACCGCCGCCACCCGGATGCCGGAGCCGGACTGCATCGCCCGCCTGCTGCCCGAGGCCAGCCTGCCGCCGGCACTCGCGGCCGAGGCCGAGGCCATCGCCCGCCGGCTGGTCGAGGCGCTGCGCCGCAAGGGCTCGCGCGGCATGGTGGAGGGGCTGGTGCAGGAATTCTCCCTCTCCAGCCAGGAAGGCGTGGCGCTGATGTGCCTGGCCGAGGCGCTGCTGCGCATTCCGGATACCGCGACGCGCGACGCCCTGATCCGCGACAAGATCGGCAGCGGCGACTGGCGGGCGCATCTCGGCCATTCGCCCTCGCTCTTCGTCAATGCCGCGACCTGGGGGCTGGTCGTCACCGGCCGGCTCACCACGGTGGCGAGCGAGACCGGGCTCTCGGCGGCGCTGACGCGCCTCATCGCCCGCGGCGGCGAGCCGGTGATCCGCCGCGGCGTCGATCTCGCCATGCGGATGATGGGCGAGCAATTCGTCACCGGCCAGAGCATCGCCGAGGCCCTTGCCCGCAGCCGCCGAATGGAGGCGAAGGGCTTCCGCTATTCCTACGACATGCTCGGCGAGGCGGCGGCGACGGCCGAGGATGCCGAGCGCTACCGGCGCGACTACGAGGGCGCGATCCATGCCATCGGCCAGGCCGCGGCCGGGCGCGGGCCCTATCGGGAGCCCGGCATCTCGGTGAAGCTCTCCGCCCTGCATCCACGCTATGGACGCGCCCAGCGCGGGCGGGTGATGGACGAGCTGCTGCCGCGGCTGGCGGCGCTAGCGGCCCTCGCCCGGCGCTACGACATCGGCTTCAACATCGATGCCGAGGAGGCCGACCGGCTGGAGCTCTCGCTCGACCTGCTGGAGGCGCTCTGCGAGGACCCGGCGCTGGCCGGCTGGAACGGCCTCGGCTTCGTGGTGCAGGCCTATCAGAAGCGCGCGCCCTTCGTGATCGAGCATCTCATCGATCTGGCGCGGCGCAGCAGCCACCGGCTGATGATCCGCCTGGTCAAGGGCGCCTATTGGGACAGCGAGATCAAGCGGGCGCAGGTGGAGGGGCTGGAGGACTACCCGGTCTATACGCGGAAGGCGCATACGGATGTCTCCTATCTCGCCTGCGCCCGCCGGCTGCTGGCGGCGCGCGATGCCGTCTTCCCGCAATTCGCCACCCACAACGCCCAGACCCTGGCGAGCATCCAGGCCCTGGCCGGGCCGGAATTCCAGGTCGGCGACTGGGAATTCCAGTGCCTGCACGGCATGGGCGAGCCGCTCTACGAGGAGGTGGTCGGGCTGGAGGCGCTGGACCGCCCCTGCCGCATCTACGCCCCGGTCGGCACGCATGAGACGCTGCTCGCCTATCTCGTGCGGCGGCTGCTCGAGAACGGCGCCAATTCCTCCTTCGTGCACCGCATCCAGGACGCCTCGGTCCCGGTCGCGGCGCTGGTGACGCCGCCCGACCGGATCGTCGCGGCCGAAGCCGCACCCGGCGCGCCGCATCCGCGCATCGCCCTGCCGCGCGACCTGTTCGGGCCGGAACGGCGCAATTCGGCCGGGCTCGACCTCAGCAGCGAGGCGGTGCTGGCCGCCCTGGCGCCGGCGCTGCGGGAGAGCGCGGCACGGGACTGGCAGGCGGCGCCGATGCTGGCGAGCCCGGTGCTGGGCGGCACGGCGCGCGAGATCCGCAACCCGGCCGACCGTGCCGACCGGATCGGCAGGGTGACCGAGGCCGCGCTGGCGCAGATCGAGCAGGCCCTGGCCGATGCGCTGGCCGCGGCCGAGGCCTGGGGACGGGCTTCGCCGGCCGGACGCGCCGCCTGCCTGCTGCGCGCGGCCGATCTACTGGAGGCGCGGCGGGCGCCGCTGCTCGGGCTGCTGATCCGCGAGGCCGGCAAGTCGCTCGCCAATGCCGTGTCGGAACTGCGCGAGGCGGTGGATTTCCTGCGTTACTATGCCGGCCAAGCGGTACGCGGCCTCGACACGACGACGCATCGCCCGCTCGGGCCGATGGCCTGCATCAGCCCGTGGAATTTTCCGCTCGCCATCTTCACCGGCCAGGTCGCCGCCGCCCTCGCCGCGGGCAATCCGGTGCTGGCCAAGCCGGCGGAGGAGACGCCGCTGATCGCGGCCCAGGCAGTGGCGATCCTGCACGAAGCGGGCATCCCGCCGGCGGCGCTGCAATTGCTGCCTGGCGATGGGTCGGTCGGCGCCGCGCTGGTCGGCGATGCCCGCATCCGGGGCGTGATGTTCACCGGCTCGACGGCGGTGGCGCGGCAGATCCAGCGGGTGCTCGCCACCCGCCTGAACCCGGATGGCGCGCCGGTGCCGCTGGTCGCCGAGACCGGCGGGCAGAATGCGATGATCGTCGATTCCTCGGCGCTGGCCGAGCAGGTGGTGGCGGATGTGCTGGTCTCCGCCTTCGACAGCGCCGGGCAGCGCTGCTCGGCGCTGCGCCTGCTCTGCCTGCAGGAGGATGTGGCCGACCGCGTGCTGGCGATGCTGCGCGGCGCGCTCGCCGAGCTCGCCATCGGCAATCCGGATCGCCTCGCCACCGATATCGGGCCGGTCATCAGCGCCGAGGCGCGCGAGAACATCCTCGCCCATGTCGCGCGGATGCGGGAGGCGGGGCACCGGCTGCACCAGACGGCGCTGCCGGAGGCCTGCGCGGCCGGGTATTTCGTGCCGCCCACCCTCATCGAGATCGACGATGTTGCCGCGCTGACGCAGGAGGTCTTCGGCCCGGTGCTGCACGTGCTGCGCTTCCGCCGCGACCGGCTGGACGCGGTGATCGATGCGGTGAACGCCACCGGCTACGGGCTGACCTTCGGCGTGCATTCGCGGCTGGACGAGACCATCGCGCGCGCCACGGCGCGGGCCCAGGCGGGGAATGTCTATGTCAACCGCAACATGATCGGCGCCGTGGTCGGGGTGCAACCCTTCGGCGGCCATGGCCTCTCCGGCACCGGGCCGAAGGCGGGCGGGCCGCTCGCCCTGCGCCGGCTGCTGGCCCGCTGCCCGCTGCACTCGCCGCTCCCCGGCGGGACGGCGCCTGAGGCGGCGCGGCTCTGGGCCAGCTGGCTCGCGGCGTGCGGCCATGTCGCGGCGGCGGCGCGGGCGGAGGCGATGCAGCGCGCGACGCCGCATGGCCTTGCGCTCGATCTGCCGGGCCCGGTAGGAGAACGCAACCAGTATGCCGCCGCGGCGCGCGGGACGGTGCGCTGCGTCGCGGCGGGCGATGCGCTGCTCGACCTCGTCTCGGCGGCGCTGGCGACCGGCAACCGCGCGGCGCTCGAGGCCGAGGCGATGGCGGGGCTGCCCGGGCTGCCGGCGGGCCTCGCGGGCTGGATCGTCGCGGCCGAGGGCATGGCCGATGCCGTGCTCGTCGCCGGCCCGGATGCGCTGGTGCTGCGCTGCGCCGGCGAGCTCGCCTCCCGCGAGGGCGCCATCCTGCCGCTGCTGCGCGCCGGGCCCGATGGCGGCTGCAGCCTCGACATGCTGGTGCGGGAGCGCTCCGTCAGCACCAACGCCACGGCGGCGGGCGGCAACGCCCATCTCATGATGATCGGCTGAGGCCGGCGCGCATCAATCCGGCCGGGCCGCCCGCGGGATCGCGTCCTTCCCCTCCAGCCGGTCGCGGTGGATCGCCGCCCGCGCGACCAGCATCAGCGTCACCGGGGTCGTCAGGATCACGAAGGCGCCGATGGCGAGCTCATGGATCACCAGCCGCGTCTGCAGCACGGAGAAGAACAGCATCGAGGCCAGCAGGATGCAGCCCATGCCGTAGGAGGTGCCGAGGGTCGGCGCATGCACCCGCGCATAGAAGCTGTTCAGCCGCAGCAGGCCGAAGGCACCGATCAGGGTCAGGCCGGACCCGGCCAGCAGCAGCAGGCAGACCGGGATGACCACGATCCAGGGAAGTTCGGCGGCCGCCGGGATCATTCGATCACCTCCCCCCGCATCAGGAATTTCGCCAGCGCCGCCGTGCTGACGAAGCCGAGCAGGGCGATGACCAGCGCCGCCTCGAAATAGACCGAGGTGCCGGAACGGATGCCGAAGGTCAGCAGCAGCAGCATGCCGCAGACATAGAGCGCATCCAGCCCGATCACCCGGTCCTGCGCCCGCGGGCCGCGCAGAACGCGCCAGGTCGTGCACAGCATCGCCGCGCCCAGCATGAGTTGCGCCAACAGCAGGGACCAGCTCAGCACCGTCATGGTCATGTGAAGATCTCCATCAGCGGCCGCTCGTACCGGTCCTTCACGAGGCGGATCCAGCTCTCCTCATCCTCCAGGTCGAGCACGTGCAGCAGCAGCCAACCCTCCTCGGCATCGTATTCGACCCAGGTGGAGCCCGGCGTCGCGGTGAGGATGCAGGCCAGCACCGCCAGGGCCTGGGGATCGCGCAGCACCAGCGGGATATGGAGGAAGCCGGCGGTGCTGCCCCTCCGGCGGCCGAGGATGATGCTCGCCACGGCGAGGTTCGACCGGGCGATGTCGAGGATCACCTGCCCGGTCAGCCGCAGCACCAGGTCGGGGCGCCGCAGCCGCGGCCGGCCCTGATCGAGCAAGGCGAGGGTCCAGCCGCCGAACAGCGCGACGGCGAGCCCGACCAGCGCCGGCCCCGGCGCCAGGGTCTGGTTGAGCAGCAGCCAGAGCAGCAGGATGCCCGCCGAGATCAGGGGATGGGGCAGCAGCCGCGTCATCGCGTCCGCCCCAGGACCTGGCGCGGGTAATCCTGCGGCGCGTGCAGCGTCGCGGCGGCCGCCTGCATGTAGCGCATCACCGGCCCGGCGGCGACGGTCATGCCGATGCAGACGAGGAGCAGCATGAGGATCGGCGCGATCTCGATGGCGCGAACCCGCGGCACGGCGCCGTCCTCCGTCGCCCAGAGGTTCCGGATGCCGGCGCGGGTCATCGCCAGGATGGTGGCGAAGCCAGACAGGAAGAGGGCGATCAGCAACGCCCAGCCGCTCCACGGAATGAGCGCCGGCCCCTTGCCGAGGCCCGCCGGGTTCAGCAGGGCGTTGAGCATGGCGAATTTGGCGATGAAGCCCGAGAGCGGCGGCAGCCCGGCGAGCAGCAGCGCGCAGCAGAGAAAGCAGATGCCGAGGATGGCCATGGTGACGGGGATGGGTACGCCGATGGCATCGTCCTCCTCATCCTCCTCCTCGCCCTCGCCATAGGCCTCGAGCGTCACGGCGAGGACGTCGGCGCCGATGTCGCGGCCACGGTCCAGCAGCTCGATCAGCAGGAAGAAGGCGCCGATCGCCAGCGCCGAGCTGACCAGGTAGAAGAGCGCGCCGCCGGTGACGCCGACCTGCCCGGCCCCCACCGCGGCGAGCAGCGTGCCGGAGGAGATGTAGACATTGGCGCCCGCCAGCCGCGGCAGGTCCTGGGTCGCCAGCACGCTGACGGCGCCGAAGGCGATGGTGGCGACGCCGCCCGCCACCAGCCAGGTGCCGCCGAAGCCGGCCGAGGCGCCGGTGCCCGTACCGAACAACAGCAGCACCAGCCGCGCCACCGCATAGATGCCGACCTTGCTCATCATCGAGAAGATCGCCGCCGCCGGCGGGCTCGCCGCCGCATAGGTCGGGACCAGCCAGAAGCCGAGCGGCCAGGCCGCCGCCTTGACCAGGAAGGCGATGCCGAGGATGGCGGCGCCGGCTTCCAGCAGCGGGCGGTTCGCCGCCGGCATCTGCGGGATGCGGGCGGCGAGGTCGGCCATGTTCAGCGTGCCGGCGACGCCATAGATCATGCTGACGCCGATCAGGAAGAGCAGCGAGGCGGCCAGGTTGACCGCGATGTAGTGCAGCCCAGCCTTCACCCGCGCGACGCCCGAGCCGTGCAGCGCCAGCCCATAGGAGGCGGCGAGCAGCACCTCGAAGAAGACGAAGAGGTTGAACAGGTCGCCGGTGAGGAAGGCGCCGTTCAGCCCCATGAGCTGGAATTGCAGCAAGGCGTGGAAATGCGCCCCCATCCGTTGCCAGCGCGGCAGGGCGTAGAGCTGGGCGGCGAGGCCGAGCAGCGCCGTCACGATCAGCAGCAGGGCCGAGAGCCGGTCGAGCATCAGCACGATGCCGAAGCTCGCCGGCCAGTTGCCGAGGCGGTAGACGGCGATGCCGGGGCCGATGCCGACATGTAGCCGGATCGCCAGGAAGACGGCGATGCCGAGCAGGCCGAGGATGGAGGCGAGGCCGAGCGCCGCCTTCAGCTTCGCCCGCTGCTCGTCCAGCGTCACCATGATCGCGCCGACGATCAGCGGCAGGGCGACCGGCGCGACGGCGAGGTGCTGCTCCCAACCGTTCATTGCCGCGGCCGCCCATCGACATGGTCGCCGCGGGTGAGGCCGCGCGCGGCCAGCATGACGACGAGGAAGAGCGCGGTGGTGGCGAAGCCGATGACGATCGCCGTCAGCACCAGGGATTGCGGCAGCGGATCGGCGAAGCTCGCCGGATCGCCCTGGCCGCCGGGGGCGAGGATTGGCGGCGCGCCGATCGGGAAGCGGCCCATGCTGAAGATGAAGAGGTTCACGGCGTAGGAGAGCAGCGACAGGCCGATGATGAGCTGGAAGGTGCGCGGCCGCATGAGCAGCCACACGCCGGAGCCGGCGAGCAGGCCGATGGCGATGGCCAGGACGAGTTCCATCAGTCCTCCCCTGCGATGGCGGGTTCGCGCAGCGCCTCGACCGGCGGGGGCGGCGGCGCGGCCCGCTGGCTGCGCACCGACTGGTGGGCGAGCACGATGAGGATCAGCACCGTCGCCCCGAAGACCAGGGCGAAGACGCCGAGGTCGAAGATCACCGCGCTGGCCAGCGGCAGCTTGCCGAGCGGCCCGAGATCGGCATAGGCGAAGTAGGAGGTCAGGAAGGGCCGGCCGAAGACGGTGGCGGCGACGCCCGTCCCGACGGCGAGCAGCAGGCCGAAGCCCATCCAGCGCAGCGGCAGCACGCGCAGGTGATCCTCCACCCAGCGCGTCCCGCCGGCCATGTACTGCACGAGGATGCCGACCGCCAGCATCAGCCCGGCGATGAAGCCGCCGCCCGGCTGGTCATGGCCGCGCAGCAGCAGGTAGATCGAGACCGCGATGATGACCGGGAAGAGCAGCCGCATCGTCACCGAGGGCACCAGCAGCCAGTCCCGCGCATCGCCCTGCTGCTGGTCCGGCACGCCGACGCTCTCCGGCGCCGGCCGGAAGCGGCGCAGCAGCGCGAAGACGGTGAGGGCGACGACGCCGAGGACGGTGATCTCGCCCATCGTGTCGAAGCCGCGGAAATCGACCAGGATGACGTTGACCACATTGGTCCCGCCGCCCTCCTTGTAGGCGCGCGTGAGGAATTCGCGGGAGATGCCGTCGGGCGAGACGCGGGTCATCATGGCGTAGGAGATGGCGGCCAGGCCGAGGCCGGAGACGGCGGCGATGACGAAGTCGCGCAGCCGGCGCAGCCGGGCGAGCGGCGCGCCCGAGCCCGCGGTCTCGATGCGGCGCGGCATCCAGCGCAGGCCGAGCAGCAGCAGCACCGTCGTCACGATCTCGACCAGCAGCTGCGTGAGGGCAAGGTCGGGAGCGGAGAACCAGATGAAGGTGAGGCAGGTCGCCAGCCCCGTGGAGCCGAGCAGCACCAGGGCGGCGAGCCGGTGGTACTTCGCCTGATACGCCGCGGCGATGGCGCAGGCCCCGCCCACCGCCCAGATGATCGCAACCACAGGATCGACCGCGGTGAGCGCCACATCGCCGGCCGCGAGCCCGTGCGGCAGCAGCGCGAGGGTGGCGGCCAGCAGCGCGGTGCAGACCATGAGCATGAGCTGGATCTGCAGCCGGTCGGTCGCCATCAGCCGCACCAGGGCGCGGGCGAAGCGCCAGGAGATGAAGACCATCACCTGCTCGAAGGCCCGTCGGCCATCGAGGAAGCCGAGCAGCGGCGTCCCCTCCAGCCCGGCATTCAGGTGGCGGTAGAGCAGGCGGTAGAGCGCGATGCCGCCGGCCAGGGCGACGAGGCTCATCGCCAGCGGCAGGTTGAAGCCGTGCCAGACTGCGAGGCTGTAGCTGGGCGTCGCATCGCCGAGCAGCGCTCGCACCGCCTTGTCGAGCAGCGGGCCGATGGTCGCCGAGGGCAGGATGCCGACCACGATGCAGAGGAAGACCAGCACCTCGACCGGCACGCGCATGAACTGCGGCGGCTCGTGCGGCTGCTTCGGCAGGTCGTCCACCGGCGGCCCGAAGAAGGCGCCGTGGATGAAGCGCAACGAATAGGTGACGGCGAGGATGCTGGCCAGCGTCGCCGCAACCGGCAGGATGCCGTGCAACACGCTCGTCGCGGTGGCGACCGTCAGCGCCTCGGAGAAGAACATTTCCTTCGAGATGAAGCCGTTCAGCAGCGGCACGCCGGCCATGGCCGCGGCCGCGACCAGGGCAAGGCGGGCGGTGAAGGGCATGGATTCGTTCAGCCCCGAGAGGCGGCGGATGTCGCGCGTGCCGGTCTCGTGGTCAATGATGCCGGCCGCCATGAAGAGCGAGGCCTTGAAGGTCGCATGGTTCACCGTGTGGAACACGGCGGCGACCATGGCGAGGTCGCTGTTCAGGCTGAGCAACAGGGTGATCAGGCCGAGATGGCTGATGGTCGAATAGGCCAGCAGCGCCTTCATGTCGTGCTGGAAGATGGCGACATAGGCGCCGAGCAGCAGCGTGATCAGCCCGACCGGGCAGAGGATGTTGAACCAGGCATCGGTGCCGGCCAGCACGGGCCAGAGCCGCGCCATCAGGAAGATGCCGGCCTTCACCAGGGTCGCGGAATGCAGGTAGGCGGAGACCGGCGTCGGCGCCGCCATGGCGTGCGGCAGCCAGAAGTGGAAGGGGAATTGCGCGCTCTTCGTCATGGCGCCGAGCAGGATCAGCACCAGCGCCGGCAGGTAGAGCGGATGCGCCCGGATGGCCTCGCCCGAGGCCAGCACCGCATCGAGCTCGTAGCTGCCGACGATGTGGCCGAGGATCAGCACGCCGGCGAAGAGCGCCAGGCCGCCGCCCGCCGTGACGGTCAGCGCCATGCGGGCGCCGTTGCGCGCCGCGGCGACGTTCTGCCAGTAGCCGATGAGCAGGAAGGAGAAGAGGCTCGTCAGCTC
Organism: Roseicella sp. DB1501; assembly: GCF_013112485.1. Classification (GTDB taxonomy): domain Bacteria; phylum Pseudomonadota; class Alphaproteobacteria; order Acetobacterales; family Acetobacteraceae; genus Paracraurococcus. The sequence goes on along the minus strand of NZ_JABFHG010000003.1, from coordinate 259,212 downwards.
CCAGAAGAAGACGAGCTGGATGAGGTTGCCCGAGAGCACCACCCCCATCATCGAGCCCATGAAGGCCAGCAGGAAGGCGAAGAAGCGCGGGATCGGGTCTTCCGGCGACATGTAGTAGCGCGCGTAGAGCACGATGAGCACGCCGATGCCGGAGACCATGAAGGCGAAGAGCCCGGCGAAGCCATCCATCCGCAGCGAGAAGGACAGGCCGAGCTCCGGCGCCCAGGCGAGGTCGAAGCGCGGCAGCCCGCCGGCCTCGATCGCCGCGAACCCCAACCCCACCATCGCCAGCGTCGCCAGCGCCACGCAACCCGCCAGCCAGGCCAGCAGACGGGCATTCGCGGGCAGCAAGGCGGCGACCACAGCGCCCAGATAGGGCAGCAGGACGGCCGCAAGGAGGTAGATGGCGTCGTGCATCAGGCGCCGGGGTCTCCGTCAGCTTCGGTGGGGACGTCCCTCCCGCAATGGGCGGACCTGGGAGGCGGGGATGCGGCCGGCGTCAGCCAGGCATCCGGGCGGTGGTCAGGGGAACACCTGGTCGGCCGCCTGCAGGCTCCGCAGCGCCTCATCCGCCGAGCGCGCCTGGCGCAGCTGGCGCGGCAGCTGGTTGTCGCGCAGCGCCCGGCAGATGTTGGAGAGCGCCGGCAGGAAACCCTCCGAAGCGGCTTCCGGCCAGAGCACCAGGAAAACGAGGTCGACCGGCTCGCCATCGCGCGCATCCATCTCGATCGGCCGGGCGAGCCGGGCCAGCACGGCGGCCGGCTGGCTCAGCCAGTCCACCCGGGCATGCGGCATGGCAACGCCGCGCCCGAGCGCCGTCGAGCCCAGTTTCTCGCGTGCGAGGATGGCTTCAAGCACTTTTTCGCGTGGCTGGTTCAGGCGCCCGGCCATCGCGGCCGCCAGCATCTCGAACAGCTCGGTCTTGTCGGTGGGAGCGAGAGAAAGGATTCCATTCGTTTCCGGAAAAAGATCTGCCATCGCCATGCTGGTGTCTCCGCCTCCCGACCATGCGGTTCGACCGGGTCGTCTTAAACCTTACGCGGCGTTCATTCTACGGGTTCCGGCCCCCGTCCTGGGGAGGCGGCGCCCGCCTCCCCGCCTTCCACTGAACGATCCGCCCTATCCCAGCACGGGCATGGTGAAGCTCGCCCCCGCGCGGATGCCGGTCGGCCAGCGCAGCGTACCGGTCTTGAGCCGGGTGTAGAAGCGCACGCCCTCCGGCCCATGCACATGGTAGTCGCCGAAGAGGGAGCGCTTCCAACCGCCGAAGGAATGGAAGGCCATCGGCACCGGGATGGGCACGTTCACCCCGACCATGCCGGCCTTGACGCGCGAGAGGAAGCTCTGCGCCACATCGCCGTCGCGGGTGAAGATCGCCGCGCCGTTGCCGAATTCATGGTCGTTGGCCAGCTTCAGCGCCGCCTCGAAATCCCCGGCCCGGGCGATGGAGAGGACCGGGCCGAAGATCTCCTCATCATAGACCTTCATCCCCGGCCGCACCCGGTCGAGCACCGTGCCGCCGAGATAGAAGCCCTCCTCATAGCCCTGCAAGGTCAGGCCGCGGCCATCCACCAGCAACTCGGCGCCCTCGGCGAGGCCGGCATCGATATAGCCGGCCACCTTGTCGCGGTGCGCCCGGGTGACCAGCGGCCCCATCTCCGCCTCGGGGTCAGTGCCGGGGCCGACCTTCAGGGCGCGGACCCGCGGCAGCAGCTTGTCGATCAGCGCCGCGGCGGTCGGCTCGCCCACCGGCACGGCGACCGAGACCGCCATGCAGCGCTCGCCGGCCGAGCCGAAGGCGGCGCCCATCAGCGCGTCCACCGCCTGGTCCATATCGGCGTCCGGCATGACGATCATGTGGTTCTTGGCGCCGCCCAGCGCCTGCACCCGCTTGTTGTTGGCCGAGGCGCGGTGGTGGACATACTCGGCGATCGGAGTCGAGCCGACGAAGCTGATGGCATCCACATCCGGGTGGTCGAGCAGCGCATCCACCGCCGCCTTGCCGCCATGCACCACGTTGAAGACGCCGTCCGGCAGCCCGGCCTCGCGCAGCAGCAGCGCCAGCTCGTTGCCGAGGCTCGGGTCGCGCTCGGAGGGCTTGAGGATGAAGGCATTGCCGCAGGCGATGGCGACAGGGAACATCCACATCGGCACCATGGCCGGGAAGTTGAACGGCGTGATGCCGGCGACGACGCCCAGCGGCTGGCGCAGCGCCACGGAATCGACGCCGCGGCCGACCGCCTCGCTGTACTCGCCCTTCAGCAGCTGCGGGATGCCGCAGGCGAACTCCACCACCTCGAGGCCGCGGGTCAGCTCGCCCTTGGCGTCGGAAAGCACCTTGCCGTGCTCGGCGGTAATGATGGCGGCCAAGCGGTCGGCATTGCGCTCGATCAGGTCGCGCAGGCGGAACATGACGCGGGCGCGCACATGCGGCGGCGTCGCGGCCCAACCGGGCGCGGCCTTGCGCGCGGCGGCGACGGCGGCATCCACCTCCGCCGCATCGGCCAAGCCGAGCCGCGCGGCAACCTTGCCGGTCGCGGGGTTGTAGACCTCGGAGAACTGCCCGGTGCGGCTCGGCACCGGCTCGCCCGCGATCATGTGCGGGATCAGGGGCAGGGCATCGGTGCGGGCCGCTGTCTGCACGGTCATCGGCGTTTGTCTCCTCCGTCAGGCCGCCGGGCGGGAGTGTAGAACGCGCAGCCGGTTTCGGCATCCGGTCGCGGCCGCGCCATGCCCGGGACGCCGCCGGAACGAGGCGCGCACGAGGCAGTGATATCGGCCGGATCGGCGGATCGACAGGCAGGCTTCGCTTGCGGCGGGGCACCTCCCGGTCGAATAGTGCGGCCCCAATTGCTGCGATGCAGCGTGACCCTGCCGGGCGGCATGCCGCCCCGCGCCGCGCCGATCGCGGCGCCGCAGGCTTGGACGGGAGCAGGCTGATGGTTCAGCTCGGACAGCCGATGGCCGGCGGCGAGGCGATGCTCGATGCCTGGCGCCAGGGCTTTTCCTACATGGTCGATGCCTGGCAGCGGAGCGTGCTGACCCTCGACGTGCTGCGCGAGCGCGGCAATCGCTACGAGGCGGAGCGCAGGCGGCGGGCGCCCAATGTCCTCGCCTTCGACTACGAGGTGGTGCTGGACGGGCATGGCTTCGAGCGGCCGGTCAACTACCTGCTGCTGCGCATCCTGCCGCCGGCCGACGTGACCCTCGACCCGCGGAAGCCGCCCTTCGTCATCGTCGATCCGCGCGCCGGCCAGGGGCCGGGCATCGGCGGCTTCAAGGCCGATAGCGAAATCGGCGTGGCGATGCGCGCCGGCCATGCCTGCTACCTCGTCAGCTTCCTGCGCCACCCGGTGGCGGGGCAGACGCTCGAGGATGTGCTGATGGCGGAGATCCGCTTCGTCGAGCATGCCGGCCAGGCGCATCCCGAGGCCAGCAGCAAGCCGGTCGTCATCGGCAATTGCCAGGCCGGCTGGCAGACCATGATGGCGGCGGCGATCCGCCCCGAGCTGTTCGGCCCCATCATCGTCGCCGGCGCGCCGCTCTCCTACTGGGCCGGCACGCATGGCAAGGACCCGATGCGCTACAGCGGCGGCCTGCTGGGCGGGAGCTGGCTGACGGCCCTCACCAGCGATCTCGGCCACGGAATCTTCGACGGCGCCTGGCTGGTGGAGAATTTCGAGGGGCTTAACCCCGCCAACACGCTCTGGGGCAAGCAATACGGCCTCTATTCCAAGGTCGATACCGAGGCGCCGCGCTACCTCACCTTCGAGCACTGGTGGGGCAGCCATGTGCTGCTGAACGCCGACGAGATCCAGTTCATCGTCGACAACCTCTTCATCGGCAACAAACTGGCCACCGCCGAGCTGGTGACGGGCGACGGCATCCGCATCGACCTGCGCAACATCCGCTCGCCGATCGTGGTCTTCTGCTCGAAGGGCGACAACATCACGCCGCCGCCGCAGGCCCTCGGTTGGATCACCGATCTCTATGGCGGCGTTGAGGATATCCAGGCCAACGGCCAGACCATCGTCTACGCCATGCATGAGAGCGTCGGCCATCTCGGCATCTTCGTCTCCGGCAAGGTGGCCCGCAAGGAACACAGCGAGTTCGCCACCAATATCGACTTCATCGAGGTGCTGCCGCCCGGCCTGTACGAGGCGGAGATCGAGCGCGCCGAGCCGGGGCAGCCGGGCACCGATCCCGCGACTGGCGACTACATCGCCCGCTTCGCCGCCCGCGACCTTGCCGATATCGACGCCATCGTCGGCGGCAGCGAGGAGGAGGAAAGGCGCTTCGCCACCGTGGCCCAGGTCTCGCGCGCCAATCTCGGCCTCTACCGCAGCCTGATGCAGCCGCTGGTCCGGCCCTGGAGCAGCGCCGCCGCGGCGGAGTGGATGCGGCAGATGCACCCGCTCCGGCTCGGCTACGAGATCTTCTCCGACCGCAACCCGATGATGGTGCCGGTGGCGGCGCTCGCCACAGTGGTGCGCCGGCACCGGCACCAGGCCGCTGCGGACAATCCCTTCCTCGCCTGGCAGGCGGCGGCCTCGACGCAGATCGAGGCCGGGCTCGACCGCTACCGCGCGCTGCGCGACCGCGCCGCCGAGGCGCTGTTCGACGCCACCTACGGCAACCCTGTGCTGCAGGCGCTGGCCGGGCTGCGGGCCGATGACGCGCCGCCCCGGCCGCATCCCGGCGAGACACCGGAACGGCGCGCCTTCATCGCCCGCCGCACCGCCGAGCTGCGCGGCCGCCTCGCCATGGGCGGGCTGCGCGAGGCGGTGCTGCGCGGCCTTCTCTATGTCGGGATGTCGCAGCGCGTCGCCGATGAGCGCAGCTTCAACCTGACGCAGCGCATCCGCGCCGATATCGGCGACGAGATGCCGCTGCTCGGGATGAAGCAGGCGGTGCGGGAGCAATTCTTCCTGCTGCGCCTCGACCAGGCGGCGGCGCTCGCGGCGCTGCCACGGCTGCTGGAGGGCGCCCCGGCCCCGGTCATCCGCCGCGCCGCCGAGCAGGTCCGGCGCATCGCCCTCGCGGCGGGCCCGCTCGATGGCGAGGCGGATGAGCGGCTGCGCGCCGTCGAGGCGATCTTTGCGACGGCCGCCGCCCAGGGTGACGCGGCCGAGCCAGCCGCGGCCATCGTCGAGGCCGCGCCCCCCATGGCCGCCCTGGCCGGGCCGGATGAGCGCGGCAGGCCGCTCGGCGCGGGGGAGCAGCGGGTGCCGGCGCGCCGCCGCCGCTCCTGAGCGGCGCGCGACTGCCCGAATCCGCGCCATAAGCGCCCCTCCTGTTTGTGATCCGTGCAATCCGGCCGAGGTCGCGGGCCGGCAGCCCAGGAAGGGCGCAAATCTTCCATTGACGGCTCGCCGGCCCTTCGGCGATGGTGTGGCCGTCCGCCAAGCGATGCGGGAGAGAGCCTGTCGGTCCCCCGGGACCAGGCAGGCCGCCGAAGGAGCAACCCCCCAGGAAACTCTCAGGCACCCAGGACCGCGTCACGAGGACGATCTGGAGAGAGGCGCCATGGCGGCGCCCACCGAAGGGGATATCCCGCCGCACCCGCGAGGGACGGCCGGGTAAGCTCTCAGGTACCGAGACAGATGGGGGCAACGGGCGGTGACCAGGCCGCCGGTTGCGAACCTTTGTCCCGGAGCGTGCCATGAGCACCATCGCAGTCATCGGATCGGGTATCACCGGCGTCACCACCGCCTATGCGCTGTTGCAGCGCGGCCATCGGATCGTGGTGCTCGACCGCCAGCGCTATGCGGCGATGGAGACCTCCTTCGCCAATGGCGGCCAGCTCTCCGCCAGCAATGCCGAGGTCTGGAACAGCACCGCCACCATCCTGAAGGGGATGAAGTGGATGCTGAAATCCGACGCCCCGCTGCTGCTGAACCCGAAGCCCTCGGCGCACAAGTATTCCTGGCTTGGCGAGTTCGTCTCCCACATCCGGAACTACCGGGCCAACACCATCGCCACGACGAAGCTGGCGATCGAGGCGCGCAAGTACCTCTTCTCGATCGCTGAGCAGGAGGGCATCGACTTCGATGTCGAGCATCGCGGCATCCTGCATGTCTATCGCGACCGCGCCGGCTTCAACGCGGCCGCTCGGGTCAACGCCCTGCTGACCGAGGGCGGGCTGGACCGCCGGCCGGTGGCGCCGGAGGAGATGCGCGCCATCGAGCCGGCGCTGCAGGGGCGCTGGTACGGCGGCTTCTTCACCCCCTCGGACGCCACCGGCGACATCCATAAGTACACGCGCGGCCTGGCCGAGGCCTGCATGCGCCGCGGCGCCCGCTTCCTGTTCGAGGCCGATGTCACCGGCATCACCCATGGCGCCGATGGCATCGCCATCGCCTGGAAGCCGGTTGTTCAGGCCGAGGGGGCGCTCGCCCTGGCGGCCGAGACGCTGCGCGTCGATGCCGTGGTGGTCTGCGCCGGCGTCGCCAGCCGCCGCTTCGCCGCCATGCTGGGCGACCGCATCAACGTCTATCCGGTGAAGGGCTACTCCATCACCGTGCAGCTGGACGATGCCCGCAGCCAGGAGGCGGCGCCGACCGTCAGCCTGCTCGACGACGCGACCAAGATCGTTACCAGCCGCCTCGGCCGGGACCGCTTCCGCGTCGCCGGCACCGCGGAGTTCAATGGCGAGAACCGCGACATCCGCATGGACCGCATCCAGCCGCTGGTGCGCTGGACGGAGCAGCTCTTCCCCGGCATCAGCACTGCGCGCGTGGTGCCCTGGGCCGGGCTGCGGCCGATGACGCCGAACCTGATGCCGCGGATCGGCGCCGGCCGCCGACCGGGCGTCTTCTACAACACCGGCCACGGCCATCTCGGCTGGACCCTCTCCGCCGCCACGGCCCAGATGGTGGCCGAGGCGATCGGCGCGGCGCCGGCCGAGGCGGGCCTCCGCCGCGCGGCCTGATACCTGCGGCATAAGCCGCGGGCCTCAGACCGGTCACAAGACCGGTCCGTTGGTATAAGCCGGGGCCGTGCCCGCGCGGCCCCGGCCGCCGCCGCTCCATCCGGATGCCTGCCATGACGAAGGCGAGACCATGAGCACCTCCATCGAGACCACCGTCGAGTCCATCACGCCCGAGCTCGTGGCGCTGCGCCGCGACCTGCATGCGCATCCCGAGACCGGCTTCGAGGAGCGCCGCACCGCCGCCATCGTCGCCGAGCGGCTGCGCAGCTGGGGCCTCACGGTGACGGAGGGCGTCGGCCGCACCGGTGTGGTCGGCACGCTGACCGGCATCCGTCCGGGCCAGCGCGCCATCGGCCTGCGCGCCGACATGGATGCGCTCAACATCGAGGAGGCGACGGGCCTGCCCTATGCCTCCACCGTGCCGGGCAAGATGCATGCCTGCGGCCATGACGGGCACACCACCATGCTGCTCGGCGCGGCGCAGACCCTGGCGCGGCACCGCGACTTCGCCGGCACCGTGCATTTCATCTTCCAGCCGGCCGAGGAAGGTCTCGGCGGCGGCCTCGCCATGCTGGAGGACGGGCTGCTGCAGCGCTTCCCGGTGGAGAGCCTCTACGGCATGCATAACTGGCCGGGCATGCCGGTCGGCCGGTTCGGCACCCGCGTGAGCCCGCTGATGGCGGCGGGCGACACCTGGATGGTGACCTTCCGCGGCACGGGCGGGCATGGCGGCGCCGGTGCGCATCTGGCCACCGATGTGACGGTGGCGCAGGCGCAGTTCATCGGCGCGCTGCAGACGGTGGTCAGCCGCAACGTGCCGGCGCTGCAGCCGGCGGTGGTCAGCGTCGGCTATATCGGTGGCGGCGCCTGGGGCTCGCCCAACGTGATCCCCGCCGAGCTGGTGATCCGCGGCACGGCACGCAGCTTCGACGAGACGACGCGCGGCCTGGTCGAGCGGCGGATGGGCGAGCTGGCGCAATCCATCGCCGGCGCCTTCGGCTGCACCGCCGAGTTGCAGTACGAGCGCATCTTCGACGCGCTGGTGAATGACGCGGCGCGCACCGCCACCGCCGTCGCCGTGGCGCAGTCGCTGGCGGGTGAGGCGGCGGTGAGCCCGGCGATGCAGCCCGTCACCGGCTCGGAGGATTTCGCCTTCATGCTGGGGCAGTGCCCGGGCAATTACATCATGCTCGGCAACGGCGTGGCCGAGGATGGCAGCTACGCGCCGGTGCACACGCCGCGCTACGACTTCAACGACGCGGTCCTGCCGCTCGGCGTGCGCTACTGGGTGGAGCTGGTGCACCGCGAACTGGGGGGCTGAACGAAAGCGGGCGCCCCCGGTCGCTGCCCATTGTCCTGCCGCGGCTTCGCCGCGGCAGGCTATGACGTGCCCAGGGTCAGTGGGGATCCATCAGTACCGGTACTGGTCGGCCTTGAACGGACCGGCCTGGTCGACGCCGATATAGGCCGCCTGCTGCGACGAGAGCTTGGTCAGCTTGGCGCCAACCTTCTCGAGATGCAGCGCCGCCACCTTCTCGTCGAGGTGCTTCGGCAGCACATAGACCTTCTTCTCGTACTTGCCAGGGTTCGACCAGAGCTCGATCTGCGCCAGGGTCTGGTTAGTGAAGCTCGCCGACATGACGAAGCTCGGATGCCCGGTGGCGTTGCCGAGATTCACCAGCCGGCCCTCGGAGAGCAGGATGATCCGCTTGCCGTCGGGGAACTCGACTTCGTCGACCTGCGGCTTCACGTTGTGCCACTTGTAGTTCTTGAGCGCGGCGACCTGGATCTCGCTGTCGAAATGCCCGATGTTGCAGACGATAGCGCGGTGCTTCATCTGCCGGATGTGGTCGAGGGTGATGACGTCGACATTGCCGGTCGCGGTGACGAAGATGTCGGCGCGCGGTGCGGCCTCCTCCATCGTCACGACCTCGTAGCCCTCCATCGCCGCCTGCAGGGCGCAGATCGGATCGACCTCGCTCACCATCACGCGGCAGCCGGCATTGCGCAGCGAGGCGGCGCTGCCCTTGCCGACATCGCCGAAGCCCGCGACCATGGCGATCTTGCCGGCCATCATCACGTCGGTGCCGCGGCGGATGCCGTCCACCAGGCTCTCACGGCAGCCATAAAGATTGTCGAATTTCGACTTGGTGACGCTGTCGTTCACGTTAATGGCGGGGAAGAGCAGCTTGCCCTCCTTCGCCATGGTGTAGAGCCGGTGCACGCCCGTCGTCGTCTCCTCCGAGACGCCGCGGATCGACTTGGCCAGCCGGCCGAACCAGCCGGGCTTCTCCTTCAGCGCGACCAGGATCAGCGCGAAGAAGGCCTCCTCCTCCTCGTTCTGCGGCTTGTGCAGGAAGGCGGTGTCGCCCTGCTCGGCGCGCAGGCCGTAATGGACGAGCAGCGTCATGTCGCCCCCGTCGTCGAGGATCATGTTCGGCTCGCCGCCATCGCCCCATTCCAGGGTCTTCTGCACGTATTCCCAGTATTCCGGCAGGCTCTCGCCCTTCACCGCGAAGACCGGCGTGCCGCTGGCGGCGATGGCGGCCGCGGCGTGGTCCTGGGTCGAGAAGATGTTGCAGGAGGACCAGCGGACATCGGCGCCGAGGGCCTTCAGCGTCTCGATCAGCACCGCGGTCTGGATGGTCATGTGCAGGCAGCCGGCGATGCGGGCGCCCTTCAGCGGCTGGGACGAGCCGTAATCCCGCCGCACCGCCATCAGGCCGGGCATCTCGTCCTCGGCCATGGCGATTTCCTTGCGGCCCCAGTCGGCGAGCGACAGGTCCTTCACCTTGTAGTCGGTGGCAACGGCCATTACGCGGCATCCCTCGGTGGCTGGGGGCGCGCCCTGCGGCGAAGCGCCGACCTGCATCGGCGATGGCAGGGCCGCCATTGGGGCCTGTCGGCCGGGAGGACGACGCAGCGGCGCCGGCCTTCCCGATTCCTGCTCCCGCTCTAGCACGACCACCATCGGCTGGCCAGCATTGCCGGCAAGGCATAAGCATGTCTTTATGCTTGGCAGAAAATCCAGGAAATTCAGTCTGAAGGCCGTGATCGGCTTGCCCTTCGGGACATGCCGCCGCATCGTTTGCCGAAAGGGCCCGAGCATGCGGCCCAGGGAGGGGACCCCAAGGTGACGTCACGCCTGATCGCGCTCGGCCTCGGCGCCGCACTTCTCCTGCCGGCATTGGCCGCAGCACAGCAGCAGCCGGTGCCGGGCTGGCAGCAGGGTCGGCCGGGCGGCATGGCCGGTTCCTCGCTCGCCCCGAACGCGCCGAAGCTGACCGCGACGCCGCGCGACCAGGTGCCGGTCGACAAGCTGACCCTGCCGCAGGGCTTCAAGGCGGAGATCTACGCCCATGGTATGCCCGGCGCCCGCATGATGGCGCTCGGCTCCGGCGGCACGCTCTTCATCGGCACCCGCACCATCGGCCGCGTCTATGCGGTGAAGGACGGGAAGGTGCATACCATCGCCTCCGGCCTGCCGCAGCCGAACGGCGTGGCCTTCAAGGACGGCGCGCTCTACGTCATCGCCATCAACCGGGTGCTGCGCTTCGACGGCATCGAGGGCAAGCTCGACAATCCCGGCACGCCCACCGACCTCACCGCCGCCTTCGACCTGCCGAAGGACGAGCATCATGGCTGGAAATTCGCCAGCTTCGGCCCGGACGGCAAGCTCTACATGCAGGTCGGCGCCCCCTGCAACATCTGCAAGGTGGAGGAGGACACGCACGCCGTCCTGCTCCGCTTCAACCCGGACGGCTCCGGCCGCGAGGTGGTGGCGCGCGGCGTGCGCAACAGCGTCGGCATGGCCTTCCATCCGACGACGGGACAGCTCTGGTTCACCAATAACGGCCGCGACTGGGCCGGCGAGGACCAGCCGCAGGACACCCTCGCCGTCGTGCAGCGGACCGGCGAGCATTTCGGCTTCCCCTGGTGCCATATGGGCAGCATGCCGGACCCTGAGATCACCGGCCGCGCCTGCTCGGAATTCGCCCAGCCCGCGCTGCTGCTCGGCCCGCATGTCGCGGCGCTCGGCATGCGCTTCTACACCGGCGGCATGTTCCCGGCGGAGTATCGCAACAGCATCTTCATCGCCCGGCACGGCTCCTGGAACCGGACCCAGCGCAGCGGCTACGACGTGGTGAACATCACCTTCGACGCCCAGGGCAAGCCGCAGATGCGGCCCTTCCTTGGCGGGCTGCTGCAGGGCAACAACTTCCTCGGCCGCCCGACCGACGTGCAGATGCTGCCGGATGGCTCCCTCCTCGTCTCCGACGAGCAGGCCGGCGCCATCTATCGGATCACCTACGGTCGGTGAGGCCGCTCCTGCCGGTGGCGGCCCTGCTGGCCGCCCTCTCCCTCACCCCAGCGCGGGCCGGCGACCCGCAGCGCGGCGAGGCGCTGGCGAAGGATCGCGGCTGCGGCAACTGCCATGGCGGGGCGGGCATCTCCGGGGAGCGCAACGTGCCCTCCCTGGCCGGGCAGCAGGCGGAGTATGTCACGCTGCAACTCATCCTGTTCCGCGAGCGCCTGCGCACCGATCCGCCGATGCCGGACCTGGCCCAGGGCCTCGACGATGCCCAGGTGGAGGACCTCGCCGCCTATTATGCCGGGCTTTCGCCGGGCCCGGCGCATGACCGCGACGCGCCGCGCGAGGCCGAGCTGGCGCAGGGCGCGGCGCTGTCGGAGCGGCTGCGCTGCGGCAACTGCCACGACGCTGGTTACCACGGCCAGGCGCAGGTGCCGCGCATCGCCGGCCAGCGCGAGGAATTCCTGCAGCACGCCCTGACCGCCTATCGCGACAACCAGCGGCACGGGACGGATACCAACATGAACGGGGTGATGCACGGCGTCTCGGATGCCGAGATCGCCGCCATCGCCCATTACATGGCGCATCAGCCCTGAGCCGATGGCGGCAACGGGACAAGGTGCGCCGCCTGATTTCGAGATCAGGCCGCTAGAGCGTGATCGCTTGAGGTGGACTCACCGAAGGGCGTGCATCACGCGATCGAACAACGGCCTGGACCATGATCTGCGACCCCGTGTGAGCGGATCATGGTCTAGTGGCGGCCGAAGAGGCCCTTCAGCCGCCAGGCCAGGAGGCCGCGCCGGCGCTTGCGCTCGAGCGCCGCGGCATCGCGCAGCCAGGCCACCTGCACCACCCGCCGCTCGCCGACGAAGGGCGTGTGGCCATGCCAGGAGTGTTCGCCGCGGAGGAAGGCGAAGATGTTGCCCGCCTCCGGGCTCACCTCGGCCACCGGATCGGCGAGCGACTCACGCCGCAGCACCCGGATGCGCCCCTCCGGGCTGGCCCAGCCTGAATGCATGTAGAGCAACAGGGTCGCCACTTTGCTGGCGCTGTCGGTATGCGGCCGCCCCTCATGCGCGGCGGAGACCTGCCGCACCGTGACCAGCCGCGGCAGGGCGATGAAATCGAGGCCGAATTGCGCGCTCATCGCACGGTCCAGCGCCCCGGCCTCGATCTCCGCCAGCAGGTCGGCGAAGGCGCCCCGCGGGGTGAAGGTATCGACCGGGTGGTAGCCGGGGCGGGGCAGGACCGGGAAATCCCGCCGCAGCGCCGCCAGCGGCTGCCTCCGCCCCGGGGCGGAGGCAGCCGCTGGCGGCGATCCAGGGATAGGGATCGTCCTGCCGCCGGGCGGCGAGGAAGGGCGCGAGGTCGAGCAGGCTGAGGGGTGCCGCATGCGCCGGATGGCGGGGCGCAGGCTCGGACGCCTGGGTCGGAATCGAAAACATGAGGTGCACTTTCCGAAGTGCCCGGCACCCTTTGAAAACTTGCCTGCCACTGCCGTTGCACTAACGCGGCATGGATTGCCCGTAGGCTTTCGGGGCCGCTTGGTTAGGCATTGGTCGTTGTCGGCCAGCGCCAGCGGGGCTATCCCGGCGGCGACATGGACGCGACCCTCGGCACTCCCCTCGGCGCGGCGCGGCCGGAGGGTCCCCTGCCCGCCTATCGCGCGCGGGTGGCCGCCGGCCAGTTGAAGCCGGACCCGGCCCAGGCGCTTGCGGCGGAGACGCTGCAGGATCTCTGGCGACGGCTGCGCGGCTACGACCCGCAGCTCGAGCCGCCCGAGCCGGACGGCTTCCTCGCCCGCTTCTTCCGCCGTAAGCCGGCGCCCGAGCCGGTGGATGCGACGCCGCAGGGCCTCTACCTCGTGGGCGAGGTAGGGCGCGGCAAATCCATGCTGATGGACCTCTTCTTCGCTTGCGCCGAGGTGCCGCGGAAGAAGCGCATCCATTTCCACCAGTTCATGCAGGACTGCCACCAGCGCATCCATCGCTGGAAGCAGGCGCATCCAGGCGAGGCGGACCCCATCCCGCCGCTCGCCGACAGCATTGTGGCCGAGGCGGCGCTGCTCTGCTTCGACGAGTTCCAGGTGCATGACATCACCGATGCCATGATCCTCGGCCGGCTCTTCGAGGCGCTCTTCGCCCGCGGCGTGGTGGTGGTGGCGACCTCCAACACCGCCCCCGACGACCTGTTCAAGGGCAAGCCGGGCCGCGACGCCTTCCTGCCCTTCATCGCCCTGATCAAGCAGCGGCTGAACGTGCTGCATCTCGAGGCCCAGCGCGACTACCGGCGGGAGCGCATCCGCGGGCTGCCGACCTGGCACAGCCCGATCGGCGCCCGGGCGGAGCGGGCGCTCGACGCCGCCTTCCTCGAGCTGACCGGCCAGGCGCATGGCGAGCCCTGCCAGCTCAAGGTCCTCGGGCGCGTGGTGGAGGTGCCGGAGGTGGCGCGCGGCGTGGCGCGGGCCGATTTCGACGCGCTCTGCGGCAAGCCCCTCGGCCCGGCCGACTACCTGGCGCTGGCGACGCATTGCCACACCCTGATGCTGGATGGCGTGCCGCGCCTCGGGCCGGAGAATTTCGACAAGGCGCGGCGCTTCATCACCCTGGTCGATGCCCTGTACGAGCATCGTTGCAAGCTCGTCGCCTCGGCCGCCGCGGCGCCGGACACCCTCTATGAGCAGGGCGAGAATGCGGCGATGTTCGAGCGGACGGCGAGCCGGCTGATGGAGATGCAGAGCCAGGATTATCTCGCCCTGCCGCACCTGACCTGATGCGGGTGGTCCGGGGAGGGAGACCCGCGCTGGGGGAGAATTTCGCAGTGCGAAAGTATTTTTAGAGTATAAGCTCTTCAATCAGGTCAAATTTTGCCATCTCGACCCGTCTGCACACGGTCGATAAGAAATCCTCGTGCACAAACGATTCCGCCGGTCGCACTATCCGTTCGACACCGTCCGAATCATCGACATCGCCCGCGCCCTGGCCAGGCGAAATGACAGAGAAGCCAGCCCGCATCGGGGCGCATAACTTCGAGATTTCATGCATTTCTGCGCCGACGGGACGGCGAGACGAAAGTCCTGAGGCAATAATGAATGCCAGCCGGCCAAGCATGCGCGGCATCGGTTCAATTTGGCGCTTGTTCCCCACCATCACGAACCCGGCTTTTCGCAGGCGAAAGGCGGGATGCGAAGGAAGCAGGGCATGGATCGTCGGGATTTCCTCAAGACGGCCGGCATGGCGGCCGGCGGCGCACTCGGCACGGGCGGCCTCGCGCCGCGCCCGGCCGCGGCGGACGGGACCGCACCGGTGGATGGGCCGCAGCCCAACATCCTCTTCATCCTGGTTGACGAGATGCGGTTTCCCTCCGTCTTCCCCCAGGGCGTGAAGGATGCCGGCGAATTCCTGGCCCGCTACATGCCGAACGTCCATTCGCTCTGGAGCCGGGGCGTGAAATTCGGGCAGCATTTCACCGCCGCCTCGGCCTGCACCCCCTCCCGCGGCGTGCTGATCACCGGTCTCTACAACCAGCAGAGCTGGCTGGGCCTCACCCTCACGAACCAGCCGCTGCGGCCCGCTATCACGCCGCCGCTGAACCCGGCCTACCCAACCTATGGCAAGCTGCTCCGCCGTGCCGGCTACCGCACGCCCTATGTCGGGAAGTGGCATGTCTCCTTCGACCTCGCCGCCGGGCTCGAACCCTATGGCTTCCAGCGCCTCACCCTGCCCGATCCCGTCGGCTACAATCTGCAGGGCGCGGTCGGCCAGGAACCGCTCTATCGGAACGACAAGGACATCGCCGAGGACGCGGTCCGCTGGCTGGGCAGCCGCCGGGCGCATGACGAGCCCTGGTGCCTGACCGTCAGCTTCGTCAATCCGCACGATCAGGAATTCTTTTGGATCGGCACCGAATTCCAGACCTGCAACGACCTTTTTGCCAACAGCGGCGGCCTGCAGCCGGTGAAGGCCTATTCAACGAGCGACAACCCGCCGGTGGTGCGCTGGGACGACAACCCGCTGAAATCGCCCCCCTCCTACGGCTTCCCGCCCCTGCCGCCGAACTGGGAGAGCGTGGCGCGGGTGCAGGCCAACAAGCCCAGGACCCAGGCCCTGGCCCAGCTCGCCTCGGCCGCCGTCTTCAGCGGCTATGCCGCGCAGGACCCCGGCGGGACCAGCTTCTCGGTGGTGCCCTATCCCTACCTCGCCGCCGATGTCGACACCGAGGTCGGCTATGCCATTGCCCCCTATGGCTATTGGCAGCGCTGCCTGGATTCCTACACCTCCATCATGCAGCTCGTGGACCAGCGAATCGGCGAGGTCCTCGCCGCCCTGCCGAGCGAGGTGGCGGGGAACACGATCATCGTCTTCGCCTCCGACCACGGCGAATATGCCGGGGCGCATGGCATCATGTCGGGCAAGATCCTGACCTGCTACGACGAGGCCTTCCACGTGCCTCTGATCGTCGTCGATCCGAGCCAGCGCTTCATCGGCGACATCGACACGGTCCGGACGGAGCTGACCTCCTCGGTCGACATGCTCCCGCTGCTGGTCAGTCTCGGCCATAACGGCAGCCGCGACTGGATGACCGGGCGCCTGGAGCAGATCTATGGCGGGCGGCACAACATGCTGCCGATGCTGCGCTCGGCCTCGGCCGCCGGCAGGCCCTACCTGCTCCTTGCCACCGACGAGCTGATCCCGGCGAAGTTCAACAAGGACAACCTGCCCCTGCACATCGTCGGCCTCCGTACCAAATCGGCCAAGCTGGCCACCTATGCGAGCTGGACGCCGCGGACGGGCGAGATCGAGCCAGAGACGCTGGAGCTCGAATACTACGATTACGGCACGCCCGACGGCGCCGCCGAGCTGGCCAACACGCCGGATGCGCCGGAGGCGCAGCAGATGCTCGGGAGGCTGATGAACGACCTCATCCCCAACGAGCTGCGGGCGCCGCTGCCCGGGACGCTTGGCGCCGCGCAGGCGCTGTCGAAGCTCGCCTATCTGCTCGTCGAGGAGAAGGTGCTCGACCCGAATGCCAGCGCCTCGATCCGCGAGCAGATCGCCGATCTCGGCTATGGGCGGGAGTTCTAGACCTTCCCCACAAAACCGCTTCGCGGCTTTGCGGGGGCCCCATGAGGCCCCTCCTGCCAGGATCCGTCACAGCCTGTCGCGGCGAAGCCGCAGCAGGACAACGGGCAGCGACGGTTCTGACAGACGCTTTCGGGGCCGACCGCCGCGGGGCGCCCCTCCGGACCTGCCCTCCGGCATCCGTCACCCATCCGTGTGCTGCCACGCGGGGGGGCCCGTGCCCCGCGCGGCCAGGGGCCCCGCTTTTCAAGAGATACTGAATCGTTTCAGTCTGGCCGCGCCCTTGCCGGGACGGAGGGCGCCTGCCCTGAGGGTCCCATCCGGGACCCGTCCATCCGCCAGATGATTCCACCCGGGCGGGATCTGCTCTAGCGTTCGGCCATTCGCCTCCCGGCGCCCGCCTTGTCCCCCCGGACGGCCGGGAGTAGGAGTGCGCCGCAACATTATTCCAACGATCCTGGCGAAGGACGGCTCATGGCCCGCAAGAAGATCGCGCTGATCGGCGCCGGCAACATCGGTGGCACCCTCGCCCACCTGATCGGCCTGAAGGAGCTCGGCGACGTCGTGCTGTTCGACGTCTTCCCGGGCGTTGCCGCCGGCAAGGCGCTCGACATCATGCAGTCCGGGCCGGTGGATGGTTTCGATTCCAACATGGCCGGCACCGGCGACTACGCCGCCATCGCGGGCGCGGATGTCTGCATCGTCACCGCCGGCTTCCCGCGCATGCCGGGGATGAGCCGCGACGACCTGCTGACCAAGAATGCCGAGGTCATCGCCAAGGTCGGCGAGGGCATCAAGACCTATGCCCCGGATGCCTTCGTCATCTGCATCACCAACCCGCTCGACGTCATGGTCTGGGTGCTGCAGCAGAAGTCCGGCCTGCCGCCCGAGAAGGTGGTCGGCATGGCCGGGGTGCTGGACAGCAGCCGCTTCCGCCTCTTCCTGGCGCAGGAATTCGGCGTCTCGGTCGAGGACGTGACCGCCTTCGTGCTCGGCGGCCATGGCGACACCATGGTGCCGCTGACCCGCTACTCCACCGTCGCCGGCATCCCCATCCCCGACTTGGTGAAGATGGGCTGGACGACGCAGGAGAAGATCGACGCCATCGTCACCCGCACCGCCAATGGCGGCGGCGAGATCGTCAAGCTGCTGGAGAAGGGCTCGGCCTTCTACGCTCCAGCCGCCTCGGCCATCGCCATGGCCGAGAGCTACCTGCTCGACAAGAAGCGGGTCCTGCCCTCGGCGGTGCTGCTGAACGGCGAGTACGGCCAGAAGGGCTTCTATGTCGGCGTGCCGGTCGTGATCGGCGCCAAGGGCGTGGAGCGGATCGTCGAGGTCCAGTTCACGGCCGAGGAGAAGGCCGCCTTCGAGAAGAGCTGCGACGCTGTGAAGAAGCTGATCGAGGACTTCAAGAAGCTCGGCGTCTGAGGCGCTTCAGCCTTCGAGGCCAGGGGCCGGGACCCGCTCCCGGCCCGTCCCGTTCGGCCGGAACCGGCCAGCAGCCCATGAGGGTCAGCGGATGAACATCCACGAGTACCAGGCGAAAGAGCTGCTGCGCCGCTACGGCGTCGCCGTGCTCGACGGCCATGTGGCCTGGACCCCGGAGGAGGCCGCCGCGGCGGCGGCGAAGCTGCCCGGGCCGGTCTATGTGGTGAAGTCGCAGATCCATGCCGGTGGCCGCGGCGCCGGCCGCTTCCAGGACGACCCGCAGGGCAAGGGCGGCGTCCGCGTGGTGAAATCGGCCGAGGAGGCGAAGGCCGCCGCCGCCGCCATGATCGGCCACACCCTGGTGACCAAGCAGACCGGGCCGCAGGGCAAGCTGGTCTCCCGCGTCTATGTCGAGGCCGGCTGCGACATCAGGCGCGAGCTCTATCTCGGCCTGCTGGTCGACCGCGCCACCTCCCGCCTGACCATCATGGCCTCGACCGAGGGCGGGATGGAGATCGAGGAGGTCGCCGAGCACCATCCCGAGAAGATCCTGAAGGTCGCCGTCGACCCGGCCTCGGGCATCTCCGGCTTCCATGCCCGCAAGCTCGCCTTCGGCCTCGGCCTCGAGGGCAAGCAGGTGGCGAGCTTCACGAAATTCGTGACTGCCCTCTACAAGGCGGTGCAGGACCTCGACTGCGCCATCGTCGAGATCAACCCGCTGGTCGTCACCGGCGCCGGCGAGATCGTGGCGCTCGACGCCAAGGTCGCCTTCGACGACAACGCCCTGTTCCGCCACAAGGACCTCGAGGCGCTGCGCGACGACAGCGAGATGGACCCGAAGGAGCTGGACGCGGTCAGGAACGACCTGAACTACGTCGCGCTCGACGGCGAGATCGGCTGCATGGTGAACGGCGCCGGCCTCGCCATGGCGACGATGGACATCATCAAGCTCTACGGCTCCTCGCCGGCGAACTTCCTCGATGTCGGCGGCACCGCGACGGCCGAGCGGGTGACGGAGGCCTTCCGCATCATCACCTCGGACGCCAACGTGAAGGCGATCCTGGTCAACATCTTCGGCGGCATCGCCAAGTGCGACATGATCGCCTCCGGCATCGTGGCGGCGAGCAAGAACCTCTCCCTCTCCGTGCCGCTGGTGGTGCGGCTGGAGGGCACGAATGTCGAGCGGGGCAAGCAGATCCTGGCCGAGAGTGGGCTGGCCATCATCCCCGCCGACAACCTGGCCGATGCCGCCGAGAAGGTGGTCAACGCGGTGAAGAAGGCGGCCTGAGCCATGGCAATCCTCGTCGACGAGAACACCCGGGTCATGACCCAGGGCTTCACCGGCGCCCAGGGGACCTTCCACGCCGAGCAGGGCATCGCCTACGGCAGCAAGTATGTCGGCGGCGTCACCCCCGGCAAGGGCGGCACCACCCATATCGGCCTGCCGGTCTTCGACACGGTGGCCGACTGCGCGGCGAAGACCGGCGCCGATGCCTCCGTGATCTACGTGCCGCCGCCCTTCGCCGCGGATGCGATCCTGGAGGCGATCGATGCCGGGATCCCGCTCGTCATCTGCATCACCGAGGGCATCCCGGTGCTGGACATGGTGCGGGTGAAGCGGGCGCTGTCGGGCTCGAGCACCCGGTTGATCGGGCCGAACTGTCCCGGTGTCATCACCCCCGATGCCTGCAAGATCGGCATCATGCCGGGCCACATCCACCGGCGCGGCTCGGTCGGCATCGTCTCCCGCTCCGGGACGCTGACCTATGAGGCGGTGGCGCAGACCACGGCGGCCGGGCTCGGCCAGTCCACCTGCGTCGGCATCGGCGGCGACCCGGTGAAGGGCACCGATTTCGTCGAGGTGCTGGAGATGTTCCTGGCCGATGACGAAACGAAGTCGATCGTCATGATCGGCGAGATCGGCGGCCAGTCGGAGATCGAGGCGGCGGAGTTCCTCGGCCGGGAGAACAAGGGCGCCCGGGCGAAGCCGGTCGTCGGCTTCATCGCCGGCGCGACCGCCCCGCCCGGCCGCCGCATGGGCCATGCCGGCGCCGTCATCTCCGGTGGCAAGGACACGGCGGCGGCGAAGATGGAGGCGATGCGCTCGGCCGGGATCCATGTGGCGGAGAGCCCGGCGGCGCTCGGCTCGACCATGGTGAAGGCGCTGAAGGGCTGAGTTCCGCCGCCGGCGATCGCGCCGGCCGCCTCGGGGCGGCGAAAAAGGCGCGGCTGCCATGCGGAAGGGTCCGGAATCGCTGCCGGACCTGCCGCAGCATCGCCACAATGACTATGTTATGCGGCGCGCGGCCCGGTCCCGCCGGGACCGCGCGTTCCTGCGCACAGACCTGAAGGTTGCCGCCGGCCCCTGATGGGCGGCCGGCACGGAGATAGACATGGCCGGAGTCGATATCCTCGCCAGTGCGATGACGGGGGCGAATGCTGCCTTCCTCGCCGATCTCTATGCCCGCTGGGTGGAAAAACCGGACAGCGTCGACCCATCCTTCGCCGAGCTCTTCTCCGCCCTGAACGACGATGCCCGGGCGGTCCTGACGGATGCCTCCGGCGCCTCCTGGGCGCCGCGGCCGCGCGGCGGCTTCGCCCCTGAGCCGGAGGCGCCGGCGGCGCCCAAGGGCCGCGGCGCGGCGATCGATGCCGAGACGGTCCGCGCGGCGCAGCTCGACTCGCTCCGGGCCCTGATGCTGATCCGCAGCTACCGCGTCCGCGGCCATCTGGAGGCGCAGCTCGACCCACTCGGCCTGCAGCGGCCGAAGCCGCATCCCGAGCTCGATCCGGCCACCTACGGCTTCACCGAGGCCGACTGGGACCGTCCGATCTTCATCAACGGCGTGCTCGGGCTCGAGAGCGCCACGGTCCGCCAGATCATGGAGATCTGCCGCGCCACCTATTGCGGTCCGATCGGCGTCGAGTTCATGCACATCCAGGATCCGGAGCAGAAGGCCTGGATCCAGCAGCGCATGGAGGGCGCCCCCTGGACCGGCGCCTTCGACCGGGTGGGCAAGCGGCTCATCCTCGAGCAGCTCACCGAGGCCGAGGGCTTCGAGGCCTTCTGCGCGAGGAAATACGTCTCGACCAAGCGCTTCGGCCTCGAGGGCGGCGAGAGCACCATCCCGGCGGTGCAGGAGGTGATCGCCAGCGCAGCGAAGGCCGGCGTGAACGAGATCGCCATCGGCATGGCGCATCGCGGCCGGCTGAACGTGCTGGTGAACGTGGTGAAGAAGCCCTTCACCCAGGTCTTCTCGGAATTCGCCGGCGTCGGCGCCAATCCGGACGACGTCCAGGGCTCGGGCGACGTGAAGTACCATCTCGGCACCTCGACCGATGTCGAGATCGCCGGCCGCAGCATCCACCTCTCGCTGCAACCGAACCCCTCGCATCTCGAGGCGGTCGATCCGGTCGTGGTCGGCAAGGTCCGGGCGCGCCAGGACATGGCGGGCGACACCCGGACGCGCCGCTCGGTCATGGGCATCCTGCTGCATGGCGACGCCGCCTTCGCCGGCCAGGGGCTGGTCTACGAGACCATGGCGATGAGCCAGCTCATCGGCTACCGCACCGGCGGCACGGTGCACATCGTCACCAACAACCAGATCGGCTTCACCACCGTGCCGGCGCATGCCTATTCCGGCCTCTACTGCACCGACATCGCCAAGTCGGTGCAGGCGCCGATCTGGCACGTGAACGGCGACAACCCGGAGGCGGTGGTCTTCGTCTCCCGCCTCGCCGCGGAGTTCCGCCAGCAATTCGGCACCGACGTGGTGGTGGACATCGTCTGCTACCGCCGCCACGGCCATAACGAGAGCGACGAGCCGGCCTTCACCCAGCCGATCATGTACGGCCGCATCCGCGAGATGAAGACGACGCGGACCCTCTATGCCGAGCGGCTCGCCGCCGAGGGCAGCATCCCGGCCGAGGAATCGCAGGCGGTGCTGGATGCCTTCACCGCCCGGCTGGAGGAGGCGCACCAGGCGGCGCAGACCTTCAAGCCGAACAAGGCGGACTGGCTGGAGGGCCACTGGTCGGGCCTGAAGCCGGCCGGCGCCGGGGATGCGGTCGAGCAGCTCCACTCCACCGCGGTGCCGCTGGAGACGCTGCGCGAGGTCGGCACCGCCCTCGCTCGAGTGCCGGAGGGCTTCGCCGCCAACCCGAAGATCGCCCGCCAGCTCGAGGCCAAGAAGCAGGCGATCGAGAGCGGCGAGGGCATCGACTGGGCGACCGGCGAGGCGCTCGGCTTCGGCACGCTGCTGCTGGAGGGCCACCGCGTCCGCCTCTCGGGCGAGGACGTGCAGCGCGGCACCTTCAGCCATCGGCACGCCGTGCTGGTCGACCAGAAGACCCAGGCCGAATACGTGCCGCTGAACAACATCCGGGACGGCCAGCCGCGCTTCGAGGCCTTCAACAGCCTGCTCTCCGAGTTCGGCGTGCTCGGCTACGACTACGGCTACTCCCTGGCCGATCCGCACACCCTGGTGCTGTGGGAGGCGCAGTTCGGCGATTTCGCCAACGGCGCGCAGGTCATCATCGATCAGTTCATCTCGAGCGCCGAGAGCAAGTGGCTGCGCATGTCCGGCCTCGTGATGCTGCTGCCGCACGGCTACGAAGGCCAGGGGCCGGAGCATTCCTCGGCGCGGCTGGAGCGCTACCTGCAGCTCTGCGCCGAGCGGAACATGCGTGTTTGCAACTTCACCACGCCGGCCAACTACTTCCATGGCCTGCGCCGCCAGCTCAAGGCGAACTACCGCAAGCCGCTCATCGTCATGACGCCGAAATCGCTGCTGCGGCACAAGCTCGCGGTCAGCAGCCTCGCCGATTTCGGGCCGGGCAGCGGCTTCCGTTACGTGATCCCGGAGATCGACGCGATCGCGCCGGAGGAGGAGGTGCGGCGCGTCGTGCTCTGCAGCGGCAAGGTCTATTACGACCTGCTGCAGGAACGGCGCGAGAAGGGCGTGAAGGACGTGGCGGTGATCCGCCTCGAGCAGCTCTATCCCTTCCCTGTCAACTCGTTGCAAACGGCGCTCGCGCCCTACCGCAACGCCGAGGTCGTCTGGTGTCAGGAGGAGCCAGAGAATATGGGCGCCTGGACCTTCATCGACCGGCGGCTGGAGAAGGTCCTGCGGGAGCTCGGGATCAAGGCGCAACGGCCGGACTATGCCGGCCGCAAGGAAGCGGCGAGCCCGGCCACCGGCCTCGCCAAGGTGCATCAGCAGGAGCAGCAAACCCTGGTGCGGGAGGCGCTCGGCCTCTGACGGCCCGGCCCGGGCCATGCATGGCCCGGGCCCGCGCTGCCGGATCACCGACACCTCGCAGGAAGGCGATAAGGACGATGGCGACCGAAATCCTCGTGCCCACCCTGGGCGAAAGCGTCAGTACCGCGACCGTCGCGCGCTGGCTGAAGAAGGCCGGCGAGGCCGTGAAGGCGGACGAGCCGCTGGTGGAGCTCGAGACCGACAAGGTGACGGTGGAGGTCAACGCCCCCGCTGCCGGCGTCATCGAATCCATCGCCGCCGATGAGGGCGCCGAGGTGGAGCCGGGCGCGGTGCTCGGCAGCATCGCCGCCGGCGGTGCCGCCGCCGCGCCGGCCCCGGCCGCCAGGCCGCAGAAGGCCGAGCCCGTCCCTGCCCCGGCCGCCGCGGCGCAGCCCAAGGTGGAGCAGCCGCGCCAGCCGCAGGGCCCGGTCGCGGTGCCCGGCGCGCCAGCGGGCGGCCCAGGGGGCGGTCATGCGCCGCTGCCCGCCGCTGCCAAGCTGATGGCCGAGCGCGGCGTCGGCGCCGAGCAGATCGGCGAGGGCAGCGCCAAGGACGGCCGCATCGCCAAGGGCGACGTGCTCGACTTCCTCTCGCGCCCCGCCACGGCCCCGGCCGCCGCCGCCAAGCCGGCGACGCAGCGCGCGCTCGAGGAGGGCGAGGAGCGGGTGAAGATGACGCGGCTGCGCGTCACCATCGCCCGCCGGCTGAAGGAGGCGCAGAACAACGCCGCCATGCTCACCACCTTCAACGAGGTGGACATGGGCGCGGCGATGGCGCTCCGCACCGAGTACCGCGACGTGTTCGAGAAGCGGCACGGCGTGCGCCTCGGCTTCATGTCCTTCTTCGTGAAGGCTTGCGTCGCCGCGCTGAAGGAGTTCCCGGCGGTCAATGCCGAGATCGAGGGCGACCAGATCATCTACAAGCACTTCGTGCATATGGGCATCGCGGTCGGCGGGCCGAACGGCTTGGTCGTGCCGGTGCTGCGCAATGCCGACCGGATGGGCTTCGCCGAGATCGAGAAGGCGATCGGCGGCTTCGGCAAGCGCGCCCGCGACGGCCAGCTCAAGCTCGAGGAGTTGGCCGGTGGCAGCTTCACCATCACCAATGGCGGCATCTACGGCAGCCTGATGAGCACGCCGATCCTGAACCCGCCGCAGTCCGGCATCCTGGGCATGCACAAGATCCAGGAGCGCCCGATGGTGGTGGGCGGCAAGATCGAGATCCGCCCGATGATGTACATCGCTCTCTCCTACGATCACCGCATCGTCGATGGCAAGGAGGCGGTCAGCTTCCTTGTCCGGGTGAAGGAGAGCATCGAGGATCCGCGCCGGCTGATGCTCGACATCTGAGCCGGAGCGGCGCCGCCCCGAAGGGCCTCTTCCCAGGAGTGCCATAGGGGGTGGCGCCGGCTCCCGCCTGCCTCGCCAGCGGGGCCATCTCCGCATCCGTCAACGGTCTGGCGTTGTTTTCCACCCAAGATGCAGCGTCGCCCCGCCACGGGGCGGTGTTTCAGCGCGCGGTCGCCGCGTCCCACAGATAGCCGACGATCCGTATTTCTGCGGTGCTCGCCGCTGCATTTGCTATCATTCCTGCAAAAGGGTTCGGGGCCCGAGGAGGCGCCGCCCGCCCGGGGAGAAAGTCACATGCGTTCCTTTGAAGGCCAGTTCTCCGACAACCGTCCGCTGAAGCGCACGCGGGAGGAGAAGGTGCGCCTCCTCGCCGAGCTGAAGGAGACGATCCGGACGCTGAAGCCGCATACCTCGCCGGAGCTGCGCACCTCCATCGCCGGCAAGATCCGCGAGCTCGAGGCCGATCTCGCCGCGCCGCCGCCGCCGCCGCGCGAGCGCCGCGTCCCGACGCACCAGCAGGACCAGTTCGGCAACGGTCCGCGGACGCCGCGCCGCCCGCGCCCGCCGCGGGAGTTTTGACGCTTTCCCGCGAAACCGCTGCGCGGCTTCGCGGGAGCCCCGGACAAGGTCCTCCGAGCCGAGGATCGTCCCCTGGACCGGTGCGGCCAGGGCGGGCAGCATGCGGCGGACCGAGGGGAACGTCGCATGCGGCTCAAGGACAAGACGGCCATCATCATCGGCGCTGGGCAGAGTCCCGGCGAGGGCACGGGCAACGGCCGCGCCACCGCCATCCGCTTCGCGCAGGAAGGCGCGCTGGTGCTTTGCGCCGACCGTGACCTCGCCTCGGCCGAGGAGACGGCGCGGCAGGCCGGCAACGGCGCCGTCGCCATCGAGGCCGATGCGATGCGCGAGGCGAGCCTCGCCGCCGCCATCGCCGAGGCGGTGCGGCGCTGGGGCCGGCTCGACATCCTGCACTACAATGTCGGCATGTCGCTCGCGGGCGGCGATGCGCCGCCGACCGAGATCACCGAGGAGGCCTTCGACCGCGTCACCGCGGTGAACCTCCGCGGCTTCGTCATGGCGGTGAAGCATGCGCTGCCGGTGATGCGGCAGCAGCGGGAGGGGGTGATCCTCTCCATCTCCTCCGCCGCGGCCGTCGAGAGCTATCCTTATGTCGCCTACAAGACGACCAAGGCAGCGATGATCGCCTTCACCGAGCAGGTGGCGAACCAGAACGCCCCGCACGGCATCCGCTGCAACACCATTCTGCCCGGGCTGATGGATACGCCGATGGCGGTGGATACCCGCGTCCGCCACACCGGCAAGAGCCGCGCCGAGGTGGCGGCCGAGCGCGACGCCAAGGTGCCGCTGCGGCGCAAGATGGGCACTGCCTGGGACGTGGCGAATGCCGCGCTCTTCCTGGCCTCGGACGAGGCGGGCTTCATCACCGGGGTAGCGCTGCCGGTCGATGGCGGGCGGCTGGTGCAGATCGGTTAGGGCAGGCGAAGCCGGGCTGTCGCCGGCGCTGGCGCCAGGGCAAACTCGCCGTTGCGTGTTCGCTACGACACGCGCTTGTTGACCCCGCAAGCTGGACTGCGCCCCCCTCGCGGGGCTAGGGTAAGGGCATGTCGATGATCGGACCGCGTACCGCGCGAATTACTGGCCCGGCCGCCTGAGCCGCGTTGCCCGGAGGGCGGCGCGTCATGCAGCCGGGTTCGCCTCCCTCCCTTCGCGCCTCATCTCGGAGCCACTCCGATGTCCGACCTCGTCGCAGCCCGATTCCATGTCACGGCCGATGTTTCCCCCGGCCTCCTGCCGCGTCTCCTGCAGCCTCTCGCCAAGCGCGATCTCGTCGCCGACATGTTCCATGTGGAACGTGAGGGCGAGTTGATGCGGGCCGAGTTGGTCCTGCACGCCATGCCGGCCGAAATGGTGCATCTCGTCGCCGGCAATCTCGGCCAGGTGGTCGGCGTGCATGCGGTGCAGACCGAGCTGCCGGCGCCGTTGCGCGCCGTCGCCTGATTACGCGGTCTCCCGCTCCCGCCTTCGTGACGGGAACGCGGGATCGGCGGGCGGAACGCTGGCGACCCGGCACGACTAACCTCGCATAGCCGAGGGGCTTGGTTTGATGCTTTGGGACGTCTTCCCCACCGCGCTCGATCTTGCGCGCTTCCAGTTCGCTTTCACCGTCACTTTCCACTTCCTCTTCCCGGCCTTCACCATCGGCCTCGCCAGCTATCTCGCGGTGCTGGAGGGGCTGTGGATCTGGACCGGGCGGGCCCTCTATCTCGACCTGTTCCGCTACTGGCTGAAGGTCTTCGCCGTGAACTTCGCCATGGGCGTCGTCTCCGGCATCGTCCTCTCCTACCAGTTCGGCACCAACTGGTCGGTCTTCTCCGACCGCACCGGCCCGGTGCTTGGGCCCTTGCTCGGCTATGAAGTGCTGACGGCCTTCTTCCTGGAAGCCGGCTTCCTCGGCGTCATGCTCTTCGGTCTCGGACGCGTCGGGCGCGGGCTGCATTTCGCCGCCACCTGCCTGGTCGCCATTGGTACGCTGATCTCGGGCTTCTGGATCCTCGCGGCCAATTCCTGGATGCAGACGCCGGCGGGCTACGTGCTCTCGCCGGAGGGCCGCTTCCTGCCCGACGACTGGTGGGAGATCGTCTTCAATCCCTCCTTCCCCTTCCGCTACCTCCACACCATCACCGGCGCCTATCTGACCACGGCGATGATCGTGGGCGCGGTGGGCGCCTTCCACCTGCTGCGCGACCGGGCGAATGCGCGCGCCCGGGTGATGTTCAGCATGGCGATGTGGATGGCCACCGCCGTCGCGCCGGCCCAGGCGGTCTTCGGCGACATGCAGGGTCTCTGGGCGGTGCACTACCAGCCGCAGAAGGTGGCGGCGATGGAGGGCCATTGGGAGACGCAGCGCGGCGCGCCGCTGCTCCTCTTCGGCCTGCCCGACATGGAGCGGCAGGAGACGCGCCTCGCCCTCGGCATCCCGCGCCTCGGCAGCCTGATCCTGACCCATGAATGGGATGGCGAGGTGCGCGGGCTGAAGGACTTCCCGCCGGAGGCGCGGCCGACCAACGTGCCGCTCGTCTTCTGGTCCTTCCGCATCATGGTCGGGCTCGGTGTGCTGATGATCGCGCTCGGCATGGTCTCGCTCTGGCTGCGCTGGAAGCGGGCGCTGCACGAGCGGGACTGGTTCTTGCGCTGGGCGCTGGCGATGGGCCCCTCCGGCCTGCTCGCCGTCACCTTCGGCTGGATCACCACCGAGGCGGGGCGGCAGCCCTATACCGTCTATGGCCATCTCACCACGGCCGAGAGCGTCAGCCCGATCGCCCTGCCGGCCGTCGCCACCTCGCTCGTCCTCTTCATCGTGGTCTACTTCGTCGTCTTCGGCGCCGGCATCTGGTACCTGTTCCGGCTGTTCCGCCATCCGCCCGAGGCGGAGGAGCGCGGCGCCGAATCCGAGCCGCCGATCCGCAGCGCCGGCATCACGCCCGCGCCCTCGGTGAACCCCGACCGGGCCGCCGAGGCCCGGCCGCAGCCGGCGGAGTGACCCATGTCGGCCGAGACCATCGCCACGATCTGGGCCTTCCTGATCGCCACCGCCGTCTTCCTCTATGTCTGCATGGACGGCTTCGACCTCGGTGTCGGCATCCTCTTTCCCTGGATCCACGGGAAGGAGGACCGCGACCTCGCGGTGAACACCGTCGCCCCGGTCTGGGACGGCAACGAGACCTGGCTGATCCTCGGTGGCGGCGGCCTCTTCGCCGTCTTTCCCCTCGCCTACGCGACGATCATGCCGGCGATCTACATGCCGATCATCGTCATGCTGCTCGCCCTCGTCTTCCGCGGCGTCGCCTTCGAGATGCGCTTCCGCGCCGCGACGCCGGGGCAGCGGGTGTGGTGGGACCGCTCCTTCTCCGGCGGCAGCTACGTGGCGACGCTGGCCCAGGGCATCGCCCTCGGCGCACTTGTGCAGGGCGTCGAAGTCGAGGGCCGGGCCTATGCCGGCGGCTGGTGGGACTGGCTCTCGCCCTTCTCCATCGTCACCGGCCTCGCCCTCCTCGCCGGCTACGGGCTGCTCGGCGCCTGCTGGCTGGTCTGGAAGACCGAGGGCGAGATGCAGGAGCAGGTGCGCCGCCTGGCGCGCGGGCTCGGCTGGCTGACCCTCGGCTTCATCGCCCTGGTGAGCGCCGTGGTGCCCTTCCTGCTGCCAGCCTTCCGTGACCGCTGGTTCGATTTCCCGGCGATCCTGGCGGCCCTGCCGGTGCCGATCCTGGTGGTGGTGCTGGCCTGGCGGCTGTTCCGCGGCCTCGACGAGGCGGGCGGCGGCCGCGAGCACCGGCGCGTGGTCTGGCGCGACGGCATCCCCTTCGCCTGCGCGCTCGGCCTGTTCTTCCTCGCCTATACCGGGCTCGGCATCTCGATCTGGCCAACCATCGTGCCGCCGAGCATCACCATCTGGGAGGCGGCGGCGCCGCGGGACTCGCAGCTCTTCCTGCTGGTCGGGGCGGCGGTGCTGATCCCGGTGGTGCTGGCCTATACCGGCTATGTCTACTGGCTGTTCCGCGGCAAGGTGAAGGCAGGCGAGGGATACCACTGAGGATGGGCCGCCGCCTGCTGTGGTTCCTCGCCCTCTGGGCGGCGGGCGTGCTCACGGTGGGCGCGGTCGCCCTGGTGCTCCGGGCAGTGCTGCGGGGCTGACCCGGGCGCGCCGCCACTCCGTGGATATCACCCGATCGGCCGCTCGCGCAGCCGCTCATAGGCCGCGCGCACCATGGCCGGGCCGTGGCGCCGCTCCAGCCGCCGGACGGTGAAATGCGCCCGGGCGACTCCGCGGAAATGCTCGAGGAAAGCCAGGTTCACCGCCACGCCGCCGGCCGCGCCCACCACCGGCGCCGCCTGGGCCGAGAGCTTGAAGGCGACCGGCACCCCGAAGCGGGCGGCGATGGCGCCGAGGAAGCCCGGTAGGAACTGCGCCACGCCGCGCCCGACCGCGCTCTTCACCGCCTCGGCCAGGGCCAGGCGCAGTGCGAAATAGCCGCTTTCCGTCTCGTCATCCTCCGGATTGCGGCCGCCGAGGGCGAAGACTTTCAGGCATTCCGCCTGCACCAGCGGGTCCGAGAGGTCCTCCCCTTCCTCGGCCGCGATCGCCGCCACCTGGCGCAGCAGCAGGGTGGTTGAGACCGGCAGCTCCATCAGCGTCCCGGGCAGGCCGAGCGCCCCGCCGGCCGCGCCCGAGGCGGCGAGCAGCCCGCGATGCAGCCATTCCCCCGACAGCCGCGTCGGGTTGCGCTCCGGCCCGCTCCGCAGCGCGGTGCGCAGGGCAACGACCAGCGCCCGCCGCACCGCGCCGTCGATCATGCTCTGGGCGCCCCTGGGCAGGCGGCGCTTCAGCGCCTCCACCGTGCCGCCGACCAGGGAGGCGAGGCGGACCGGCAGGGAGGTCCCCTCCAGCACCACCACGGCGGCATCGAGCTCGGCCAGGGCCACCTCGGGCAGGGCAACCTCGGGCAGGCTGGGGGCGGGGAGACGGGTGTCGTTCATCGCGGTGGCAACAACCTTCGGGGATGGCGTCGGGTTCGCCCGACCGTCAGGATGTGGGGAAGCCCCGGGAGACGTGCCATGGATGGCAGCCTTGCTCCCGCGATGATTCGCACCGCCTGCCCGCATGATTGCCCGAGCGCCTGCGTGCTGGAGGTGGAACGGCTCTCGCCCGCCCGCATCGGCCGCGTCCGCGGCTCGGCCAGCTACGACGACACGGCCGGCACCTGCTGCGCGAAGGTCGCCCGCTATGCCGAGCGGGTGCACCATCCCGGGCGGCGGCGGTCGAGGCGGGTTTCCTGCCGGTCGCGGTCGACATCCCCTCGGGGCCGGATTTCGCCGGATTCCCGCAGCCCGACGGGCGCTTTCGCTTCCGGCCCGACTGGGCGGCGCTCGGCCCCTATGGGGCGGAGATGCCGCGCCTGCCGAGCTATTGGCAGAAGCTGGAATGGGCCGGGCCGGAGGCGCCCTTCCGCCTGATCACCCCGCCGGCCCGCAGCTTCCTCAACACCAGCTTCACCGAGACGCCGGGCTCGCGGAAGCGGGAAGGAGCGCCGCGGCTGCGGGTGAACCCGCGCGATGCGGCGCGGCTCGGCATCGCCGACGGGGCGCGGGTGCGCATCGGCAATGCCCGCGGCGCGCTGACCCTGGCGGCGATGCTGTTCGAGGGGGTGCTGGCGCTGGAGGGCATCGCGCCCAGCGACGCCTTCCCCGAAGGGATCGGCGTGAACTCATTGTGGGCGCCGGCGGGCGGCGCCTTCCACGACATCGCGGTGTGGCTGCGGCCGGCGGAGTAGGCCGGCGGCTCAGCCCCGCGGCCGCGTGTTGTCGCGAAGCCAAGCGGCGAATTCAGCCTCCGGCAGCTCGCCGGCGGCGAGGTCGAGCATGACGACGACGCATTCGGCATCGCCCGCCACCAGGTCGAGGCCGTTCAGTAGCAGGAAGGTCTCGACGGCGACGAAGGCGGTCCGCTTGTTGCCATCGACGAAGGGATGGTTGCGGGCGAGGCCGTAACCCAGCGCCGCGGCCAGGGCCGGCAGGTCGGGCGCGCCATAGGCAGCGAGGTTCCGCGGCCGGGCCAGCGCACTTTCCATGAGCCCGGCATCCCGGACGCCCTCGCCGCCGCCATGCTCGGCGAGCTGCTCCTCATGGATGGCAAGGATGACGTCGGGCGAGAGCCAGACCGGCTGGCTCACTTCGCCAGTTCGCGCAGCACGGCCCGGCGGCGTCGCATCACCTCGCGCGCCGCCTCCATCTGCCGATTGAATTCGGGATCCTGGCGGACCACCCGGAAGCCATCCGGCGTCTCGACCACCTGTACCGTGTCGCCCTCGCCCAGCCGCAGCCGGGCCAGCAACTCCTTCGGCAAGACCACGCCCACCGAATTGCCTATCGCCCGCAGCTTCAGGGTCGCCATGACACTCTCCCGCCGGCCCGGCCCACCCGGACCGTGACCACAAGAGTTATAACGCAGGGCCGGCCCGGGCCGCAAGCGCCATCCGGCCGCCGCTACAGGATGTAGCGGCTGAGATCGGCGCTGCCGGCCAGCGGCGCCACCTTCTCCTGCACATAGGCCGCGTCCACCGGCACGCGCTCGCCCGGGCGGTCGGAGGCGGTGAAGCTGATCTCCTCGAGCAGCCGCTCCAGCACCGTCGCCAGGCGCCGCGCGCCGATATTCTCGACCCGGGCATTGATGTCGGCGGCGAGGTCGGCCACGGCATCCACCGCATCGGCGCCGATCTCGAGCGTGACGCCCTCGGTGCCGAGCAGCGCCACGTATTGCTTGATGAGCGAGTGCTCGGGCTCGGTCAGGATGCGGCGGAAATCCTCGCGGGTCAGCGCCGAGAGCTCGACGCGGATCGGCAGCCGGCCCTGCAATTCCGGCAGCAGGTCGCTCGGCTTGCTCAGGTGGAAGGCGCCCGAGGCGATGAAGAGGATATGGTCGGTCTTCACCGGCCCGTGCTTCGTCGTCACCGTCGTGCCCTCGATCAGCGGCAGCAGGTCGCGCTGCACGCCCTCGCGGCTGACATCGCCGCCGCGCGTGCCGTTCTCCGAGCCGCGGGCGATCTTGTCGATCTCGTCGAGGAAGACGATGCCGTTGTTCTCGGCATTGGCGACGGCGTCGCGCGTGAGCTGCTCCTGGTCAAGCAGCTTGTCGGCCTCGTCCTTCAGCAGCACCTGCCGCGCCTCGGCCACTGTCATCTTGCGCGGCTTGGTCCTGCCGCCGAACATCTTGCCAAGCATCTCCTGCATGTTCTGCATCTGGATGCCCTGGGCGCCCGGCAGGTCGATCATGCCGAGCGGCGTGCCGCCGGCATCGCTCACCTGCACCTCGATCTCGCGGCTCTCGAGCTGGCCCTCGCGCAGCATGCGGCGGAACTTCATCCGCGTCTCGCCCGAGGCGCCCTCGCCGACCAGCGCCGTCACCAGCCGTTCCTCGGTGGCGAGCTCCGCCTTGGCCTGCACCCCGCGGCGCGACTGCTCGCGCATCTGGGTGATGGAGACCTCGACCAGGTCGCGGACGATGCTCTCCACGTCGCGGCCGACATAGCCGACCTCGGTGAACTTCGTCGCCTCCACCTTCAGGAAGGGAGCGTTGGCGAGCTTCGCCAGGCGGCGCGCGATCTCGGTCTTGCCGCAGCCGGTCGGGCCGATCATCAGGATGTTCTTCGGCACCACCTCCTCGCGCAGCGCCTCGGGAAGCTGCTGCCGCCGCCAGCGGTTGCGCAGCGCGATCGCCACGGCGCGCTTCGCGTCGTTCTGGCCAACGATGTAGCGGTCGAGCTCGGAGACGATCTCGCGCGGGGACAGGTTCACGGCTTCCACGGACATCGGTTCAGGCGGCTTCCAGGGTTTCGAGGGTGACGTTGCCGTTGGTGTAGACGCAGATATCGCCGGCGATGCGCATGGCGCGGCGGCAGATCTCCTCGGCCGAGAGGTCCGGCACCGGCAGCAGGGCGCGCGCCGCGGCGAGGGCGTAATTGCCGCCCGAGCCGATGCCGATCACCGCATCCTCCGGCTCCAGCACGTCGCCCTGGCCGGTCAGCAGCAGCGAGCGGCGGGCATCGGCGACGGCGAGCAGGGCCTCCAGCCGCCGCAGGTAGCGGTCGCTGCGCCAGTCCTTGGCGAGCTCGACGCAGGCGCGCTCGAGCTGGTCGGGGAAGCGCTCCAGCTTGGCCTCGAGCCGCTCGAGCAGGGTGAAGGCATCGGCCGTCGCACCGGCGAAGCCGGCGAGCACCTTGCCGCCGGCGATGCGGCGCACCTTGCGGGCATTGCCCTTGACGACCGTCTGGCCGAGCGAGACCTGGCCGTCGCCGGCCATGGCGACACGGCCATCCTTGCGGACCGAGAGGATGGTGGTGCCGTGCCAGCCCGCATGGTCGGGCTGGCCCTGGATGGAATGGGCAGACATGGGGGCGCATGTGGCCCCTTCCCGCCGCCAGGGCAACGGGCAGCCGCCCGGCGCTCCCGTTTCAGCGCCCGCGACCGCCGAAGCCGCCCATCGCCCCACCGCCCATCGCCCCACCGCCCATCGCCCCACCGCCCATCGCCCCACCCTGGCCGCCAGGCCCGCCCAACCCGGCGCCTGACCCAGGGGAAGACCCAGGGGAGGAACCAGTGCCGGCACCGAAGCCGCCATCCCAGCCGCCCCGCACCCCGCCTGCCCCATCCAGGCCGAGGCTGCGGTTCGGCATCGGGGCCGGGCTCATCGCGTCCGGGCCCGGCCGCATCGGGGCATCGCCGGCCGGACCTGGGCGGGACCCGCCCGGTTGGGCCTCGCCAGGGCGCACCTCGGACCCGCTGGACCGCAGCCCCGTCGCCCGCAGATCGCCGGTCGCTAGACGTTCCAGGGCGACGACGACCCGCTCAGGCCCTCGCCCGGGCAGCAGCGCGGCCCCGCCGGGCGGCGCGGCCAGCGCCAGGCCCGGCCCGAGGCGCAGGCGGCCACCCTCGGCGATGGCATAGCCCTCGAACAGGATCCGGCCGGTGCCCGGCGGGAAGAGCGCCGCCGGGTCCGTCGCCAGCGGATCGGGGGCGATGGCCGCCGCCCGCAGCGCGCCGCCGGCATAGCGGCCGGAGACCGAGACCGGGAACGGGAACGGGACCGAGGCCAGGACCGGACCGGCCGCCCCCGCCGGATGCACCGCCAGGCCGCCGACCCGCCAGCCATCGCCGTCGCGGGCGAGGCGGCCATGCACCGTCACTGGCCCCGGCCGGCGCGGGTCGAGCCGGGTCGCCTGCACCACCCCATCCGGCCGCGGCAGGCCGCTCACCGCCACCCAGTCGCCGGGCCGCGGCGCGGCCAAGCCAAGGGTCGAGGGCGTGACGGCGACGCGCTGCCCGGCCACCCGCAGCAGCCCGTCGGTGCCGACCGCCTCGACCGGGCCGGAGACCTCGTGGCGGATGCGGATGCCCTGCGCCCGCAGCGCCCGGCCCGGCCCGGCCGCCTCGACCAGCGCCACCTGCCCAGCCCGCAGGGCATCCGGCGCGGCGGCCACGCCGTCGAGCAGCACCGGCAGGCCGGCCTCCAGCGCGACCTCCTGGCCGCCGAGGCAGATGCTGGCGAAACCGGTGATGACCGCGACGATACCGGTGCCGCCGATGCCGCGATCGGCCTGGCGGATGGGCGGGGCGCCGGTGCCGCCGATGCCGCGATCGCCCTCCGCCGCCGCGCCGTCGATGCCCGTGCTGCCGATGCCCGTGCTGCCGATGCCCGTGCTGCCGATACCCGTGCTGCCGATGCCCGTGCTGCCGATGCCCGTGCTGCCGATGCCCGTGCTGCCGATACCCGTGCTGCCGATACCCGTGCTGCCGATACCCGTGCCGCCGATGCCCCGCTCGGCCAGGCGCGGCGGGAGGGTATCGGGCGGCGGACCGCCATCCGGGCCAGTGCGGCAGACGCCGCCCGTGGCCGAGGCGGCGACGGGCGGGGCTGCGGGCGGCGCGGGCGGCGTGCAGCCGGCCAGCAGCGCCAGGAGGAGCCGCGCGGCATGCCGGCGCAGCGCCTCAGCCGGCGGCACCGGGGCCTTCCTCACGGAGGGGGCCGTCCTCCTCAACATAGAGATAGACCCCGAGATTGACCCGCCGCGTCGGCGGATCGCCAGGGGCGCCCGTCCCATCCTCGGCCTCGGCCAGGCTGAGCGCGAGGCGGTTGAGCTCGAGCAGCATGCGCTGCGCCGCCTTGCGCCCCTCGGCTTCCAGCCGGGCCGCGGCGGCGGGGCCGAGCCGGTCGTAATGCAGGCTGCGCTCCAGGAAGGGCGGCCCCTCCCCAGCCAGGAGATTGCCGGCCGCCGCCGCGATGTGGTCGTGCAGATTGCGGGCGAAGTAGTAGAGCTGCGCCTCGCTGCCGGGCGGCGGCAGGAAGGCGGTGGCCCGCAGGCAGACCCGGCCGGCCGCATCCAGGGTGACGAGCCCCTGGCCGAGCCAGTCGTCCAGCACCGCGCGCGGCCGCACGTCGCGGGTGACGGAGGTCACCAGGCTCTCGAAGGACGGCGCCAGCCCGCTGCGCGGCAGGGGCAGGGGCTGCCCGGCGGTATCGGTGGTGGCCGGCGCGCCGAGCCAGCGCGCCATGATCTGGGTATCGAGCGTCACCACCGCCGGCTGTGCGAGCGGGTCCGGCGCGCGCTGGCGGCGGAGTTCCTTGCGATGGATGCCGGTCAGCAGGCTGATCCTGCTGTCGGTGCGGGTGCGCGGTTCGGTCAGCAGGTCGTGCCGCGCCACCTCCACATAGAGGCCGCGCAGCAGGCCGGAGAGCACCGGGAAGGTGATGCCGCGGCGGATCAGCAGGCGCACCAGCGGCCGCAACAGCCGCGCGAGCGGGCTGAGCAGCAGGTTCGGGGACGCCGCGGCGCGGTCGGAGGAGGTGGCGGGGATCGGAATGGGTCCTGTGGGGAGCACGAATGTAGAGTGCTTTGCGTGTGGGACAAAGACCCACATTCTGCTTGACGTGGGAAATTAGCCCACATATTTCTCGCGGGCCGACCATTCACGCTCATGACCGTGAGGATGACCCAAGCCTTGCTCAGCCTCGCCAGCGCCCTCGCCCCCGGACCTGCCCCCGGACCTGCCCCGGTCGCCGACGGCCTCTTCCCGCGACTGACGGCGACGGAGTTCCGCCAGCTCCGGCACCAGACGAAGAACGCGCTGCAGCGCATCCTCTTCATGATCGACGCGCATCCGGCCCTGCGGCAGACCGAGGCGAGCCGCGCGGTCGCGGCGGATCTGCACCGGCGCATCCTGCTGACGGCGGAGATCTCCGACGCGCTCTTCGGCCTGACGCATGAGCCGGCGCCCTTCGCCGAACGTCTCGCCGGGCTTTGCGAGGCGATGACGGCGCTGCTCGGCGCGCCCGGGCAGGATATCCGGCTGCGCCTCCGGCTCGCCGAACCTTGCCCCGAGCCGCTGCAGGAGGCGGTGCTGCGGGTGGCGCATGAGCTGGTCGGCAATGCCGTCAAGCACGGCCTGTATGCGCGGCTCGCGGGCGAGATCGAGGTGCGGCTGGAGAATGACGGCAGCGAGCTGCGCCTGCTGGTCCTCGACGATGGCTGGGGCTGGACGGAGCCCATGGTCGCGGGCGAGGGGCTGTCGCTCGCCCGTGTCATCGCCACGCGGGAGGCCGGCCGCGTGACGCTGGATCGCAAGGGCAACCGCACGGTGGCGATGCTGGCCCTGCCTCTGGTGGATGCCCCGGCTGGATAAAGGGGATCGCGGGAGGGCGTGAATGCCTGGACGCGCGGGGCCCCTGCGCTGCCCTCGCCACCCCGGCCCGCATCCCCTTCGATGGGAGGCCGCCGAAGCAGGAGCGGGTTGGTCAATCCGGGAGCGTCGCAACTTCGTCGCGCGAACTCCACCTTAAAAGAACTTATTCGTTGATGTGGGATATGATCCCACATATAATACTTGAATGCATCGCATCCGAACGACCAATCACATGGACAGCTCCGGATGTGTTCCCTGCCCGCAGGGAATGGCGGAACCGCGACCACTATAATACAAAGCCCACTACAGAGAGCCAATATCCCTTGGGGATACATGGCCTTCCTTCAACAAGGGTGCCAGGGATCAGGGCGAATTCTCGAATTCGCCTCGCCCGCCGGTTTCCGCGCGATGTCATGCCGACCCGGGCACCTGTCTTCTTACGGAGAACCATTCCATG
Organism: Roseicella sp. DB1501; assembly: GCF_013112485.1. Lineage (GTDB taxonomy): Bacteria > Pseudomonadota > Alphaproteobacteria > Acetobacterales > Acetobacteraceae > Paracraurococcus. The sequence goes on along the minus strand of NZ_JABFHG010000003.1, from coordinate 222,138 downwards.
GCGGACACCACCAGCACGGCCACCACCGAAGCCACGGACCCGACCTCCACCGCCGATACGACCACCACTCCCACCCTGCCGCCGGCCCGGCCGACTGCTCCGCCGGGCGCCGTTGCCTTGGGCGATCACCCGCCCGGCGGCCTCGGTGGCCATGCCTTCGTCTTCGGCCCCGGCCATGGCCCGGATCACCACCTGCCGCCAGCCGGCAGCAAGGAGGATGCCGGCGTCGGGACGGACGGCACCAATACCGCGGAGACACCGGAGACGGGCTCCGACACCGGCTCGGAGACGGCTGCCGCGCCGCCGGTCGAGACCGGGGACGGCCACCCGATGGGTGTCCCCTTCGCGCACGACGCGCTCTTCGCTTGAGACAGGCGGCGCCGGCACCCCGCCGGCGCCGCTGCTCGCGGTTTTCAGGCAGGGCCGGCCAGTGGACGACCAGTGGACGACCGGCTTGGCCCCTGCCTCTACCAGGGCTCGCCGAAGGGGACTGCGCGGATCTGCGCCCGCAGGCGCTGCCAATGCCGCAGCATCCAGCGGCCGCAGCGCCGCGCCAGTTGAGCCCAGCGCCCGGCTCGTGCCTCGGGCCGCGCCTCGGGCGGCCGCGGCAGCACGACCGGCGCCCGCCGGCGCGCCATGCGGGCCTGGCCCTGCCGGTTCGGCCGCCGCGGATGGACGCGCGGCATCATGCGCGGTGCAGGTCCGGCAGGACGGCAAGGCAGGAGGCGGCGCCAATCGGCGGCGCCGGCCGGGCAGCGTGGATCATGTCCGGGGTTCCGGGCCTGCGGGGCGAGGGATGGTCAGCACCCCCGTCATTGCATGGGACATTTTCCCACGTCAAGCGCCAGCGCGACAGGCATAGATCTTTCCGGCCCAACCTCCGGGTCGCCTCCCAACGCGCCTCCCACGGGCGCGTCAATTCTCCCGGCAGCAAAGCAATGCTATGGGGTGGGGAGCCGGCCGGAAGTCCTGGATTGACCGCATCACCCGAACGCCCGACCGCGGAGGCGCTCATCGGCCCCCTCCGGCGCATGCTGCGGCCTCTCGTCCGTTTCCTGATCCAGTGCGGCGTCACCTTTCCCGTGCTGGCCGACCTGCTCCGCGGCCTCTATCTCGACGTCGCCCGCGCCGACCTCCCCGGCGCCACGCCGCGCACCGACAGCCGCATCAGCCTGATCACCGGCATCCACCGCAAGGAGGTGCGCCGGCACCGCAGCGCCGCCGATCCGGAGGAGGCGCCGGCCGTGGTCACGCTGGGCAGCCAGATCCTCGCCCGCTGGCTGGGCGATCCGGGCTTCGCCGGCCCGGACGGGTCGCCGCGCCCGCTGGCGCGGCTGCGCACGCCCGGCGAGCCCTCCTTCGAGGAGCTGGTGGAGGCGACGACGAGCGACATGCGGCCGCGCGCCGTGCTCGACGAATGGCTGAGCCTCGGTCTCGTCCGCCTCGGCGAGGATGACCGCGTCACCCTCGACGCCACCGCCTTCCTGCCGCGGCCGGGCCAGGAGGCGCAGCTCTTCTACTTCGCCCGCAACCTGGCGGATCATCTGGCGGCGGCCACCGCCAATGTCGGCGCTGCGGCCAAGCCGCCCTTCCTCGACCGCAGCGTGCATTACGACCGGCTCGACCCAGGAGTCGCGGCGGCGCTCGAGGCCGTGGCGCGCGAGGCGGCGGAGCGGGTGCTGATCGAGGTCAACCGCCACGCCCTCGGGCTGGTCGGGGAGGAGGCGCCGGATCCCGGTGGGGACCGACCCAGGCGGCGGGTCAATCTCGGCGTCTACCTCTACGTCGAGGACGAGCCGCCGGGCGACGCGGCATGATGCGCCCCTCCCCCGCCTGGCAGGCGCTGGCGCTGCTGGTGGCGCTGGCCGGCTGTGCCCCGCGGCCGGAGGTGGCCGCCCCTGCCGGCAACGCCTCGGCGGGGCCGGCGGGGCCGCGATGCCAGGTTGGGCCGGATGGCGGCCCGGTGCTCGGCGAGCGCGGCATCGGCGGCACCGGCGCCCCGGCGGATGCGATGCGTCAGGCCGAGCGTGGCCTGGGCGGCACGGGCATCCGCCGCAAGGAGGGCGACCCCGTCCTCGCTGAGCGTGGGATCGGCGGCACCGGCGCGCCCACCTTCCAACAGGCCGAGCGCGGGATCGGCGGCACCGGCATCGTCGGCGTCATCACCGGCTTCGCCAGCATCTGCCTCGCTGGCCAGGAGGTCGCGCTGGACCCCAGCGTGCCGGTGATGGTGGAGAGCCGGCGCAGCACGCCGTCCGCCCTGCGGGCCGGCCAGGTTGCGGTGGTCGAGGCGACGGGCAGCGGCGGCGCCCTGCAGGCCCGGCGCGTCGAGGTGCGCTACGAGGTGACGGGGCCTGTCGAGGCGGCCGAGGCCGATGGCGCGCTGCGGATCGCCGGCCAGCGAGTGCTGTCGCCGGCCCGGGCAGCCGCGTCCGCAGCCGGGGAGGCCTGGCCGCGCCGCGGCGACTGGGTGGCGGTGAGCGGGTTGCGGCGGCCCGATGGGTCGATCCAGGCGACCCGGCTCGACGGCATGGCGCCAGGCCCGGCGCGGGTCCATGGCATGCTGCAGCGCGAGGCCGGTGCGGCGCGCATCGGCGGCCTCGAGATCCGCGGCGTGCCGCAGGATCTGCCGGAGACGGATCGCGGCGTGATCGTCGCCGGCCGCTACGAGAACGGCATCCTGCGCGCCGAGAGCGTGGTGCCGGACCCGCTGGTGACGGACCCGACGGCCTATTTCGGCCGGCAGGTCCGCGCCTTCGTGCTGGAGAGCTTCGTCGCGCCGGATGGTCGGATGCTGCGACTCGCGCCCGGGGTCGCTGCCGCGATGCCGCCGGGCCTCGGCAACTTCGCCGGTGGCCGCGCGGTGGTCGAGCTGGTGCGGGGCGGCGATGGCGGGCTGCTGGTATCCGCGCTGCGCACGGCGGGCGCCGCGCCGCCGGCCAGCGGGATGTCCCCCGGTGGGCGGGGCGGCGGTCCCGGTCACGGCCCAGGCCAAGCCCCCGGTGATCGCCCGTCATCGGGATTCCCGCCCTGGCGGGGCGGCGGCATGCCCGACCAAGCTAGGCCCGGCAGCCCCGGTCCCGGCGGCTTCGGCCCAGGAGGAGGGCCCGAGGGCGGTCCAGGGAGAGGACCCAGGAGCTTCGGTCCCGGCGGCTTCGGCCTGGGCGGCTTTGGGCGGGGCCCGGGCGGTTTCGGCCCGGGTCCAGGAGGAGGCGGCCCTGGTGGCGGTCCGGGCGGCGGTGGCCCTGGCCGCTGAGCGCGGCCGGGGGATCAACCGCGCGGCGGCGGCAGGTCGAGGTTCACGCTGACATTCTTGCGCTGGGTGAAGCTCTCCAGCATGCCCTCCAGCGAGAATTCCCGGCCGATGCCGCTCTGCTTGTAGCCGCCATAGGAATGGCCCGGCACCTGGCCGCCGGCCTGGTTCACCTGCACCCAGCCAGCCTCGATCCGATGCGCCGTGCGCAGGGCGGCGCCGATGTCGCGGGTGAAGACATAGGCGGCGAGGCCGTAATGGCTGTCATTGGCCATGCGCAGCATCTCCGCCTCGTCCTCCCAGGGGATCGCCACCAGCACCGGGCCGAAGATCTCCTCCCGCGCCAGGCGCCAATCGTTGGTGGCGTCGGCGAAGATGGTGGGGACGGCGAAATAGCCCTCGCTCAGCGGCCCCTCGCCTGGCGGCAGGCCGCCGGTCAGCAACCGCGCATCCTGCCGCTGCATCCCCTCCTTCACATAGCCGCAGACGCGGTCGAACTGCTTGCGGTTGATGATGGTGCCGATATCGCTGGCCTCGTCCAGCGGGTCGCCGAGCTTCAGCGTCCGCACCTTCGCCACCAGCCGCTCGAGGAAGCTGTCGAAGATGCGCCGGTGCAGGAACAGCCGCGAGCCGGCGGTGCAGGACTGGCTCTGGCGGGTGAAGCGCATCGCCGCGACGACGCCGTCCACCACCCAGTCCTCGTCGGCATCCGGGTAGAGGATGCAGGGCGACTTGCCGCCGAGCTCGAGCGAGACCGGCACGATGCGCTCCGCGGCCCAGCCCATGATCAGCTTGCCGACGGCGGTCGAGCCGGTGAAGGAGAGCTTGCGCACCGCCGGGTGGCGCGCCAGCGGCTCGCCGCATTCCGGGCCGGTGCCGGTCAGCAGGTTGAGCACGCCCGCCGGCAGGTGCTCCTGGCAGAAGGCGGCGAGCATCAGCACGCCGAGCGGCGCGTCCTCCGCCGCCTTAAGCACCATGGTGTTGCCGGCGCAGAGGGCGGGTGCGATCTTCAGCGCGGCCAGCAGCACCGGCGCATTCCAGGGGATGATGGCGCCGACCACGCCGAGCGGCTCGCGCCGCGTATAGCTCAGCACATGCTCGCCGAGCGGGATGGTCTCCCCCTTCAGCTCGCTGGCGAGGCCGCCGAAATAGCGGAAGATCTCGGCGAGGCCGCGCGCCTCCGGCCGCGCCTGGGTGCGGAGCGCGTTGCCGGTCTCGGTCGCCACCTGCCGGGCGATCGCCTCCGCCTCGGCCTCCAGCCGGTCGGCGATGCGCAGCAGGGCGCGGCCACGCTCGCGCGGCGGCACGCGCGACCAGGCGGAGAAGGCGGCCTGCGCCGCGGCGATGGCCACCTCGACATCGGCCGGCTTGCCGCGCGGTACCGCGGCAATGGTCCGGCGGTTGGCCGGGTTCTCGACGAGGATCGTCTCGCCATCCCGCGCCGGCACCCAGACGCCGTCGATGAGCATGGGGTGGAAGGGCGCGGCCGATGCCGTCGTTGCGGCGGCGGTGCTGCTCATGATGGCGTTTCCCTCGTTGCGGTGGACCGGGGCGCGACTCTTCCGGCCGCCGCCCCGCAACGCAAGGGGGCGGCGGGCGGTTGACCGGGCCGCGGCGGCAAGGGATGGCTATATTTGATCAAATATAACAATACGCCCGACCCCAAGGCGCGGAGGCCGGGGCGCGGCAGGAGGATCCATGGCGGCCTATCCGGAACTGCGACTCTGCATCAGCGGCGAGCGGCGCCGCCCGGCACAGCCGGCGTTCAACCCCTTCGATGACAGCGTGCTGGGCGAGCTGCCGCATGCGAGGCGCGAGGGCGGCAGCGAGGGGCTGGCCTGCTACACGGTGACGAAGAACGTCTTGCACCTGGCGACGCCGCCGGGCTGAGCGGCGACGCTGCGGCGCAGGGTTTACCTAACCCCGTGCCGGCCGGCGCAGCAGCGCATCGGCGAGCAGCGCGACGACGCCGCAGACGATGCCGGCATCGGCGATGTTGAAGACGTACCAGTTCCAGCCCCAGGCATGCGCCCGGATGAAATCGACCACCGCGCCGAAGCGCAGCCGGTCGATGACGTTGCCGACGGCGCCACCGATGACGGCGCCGAGGGCGAGCGCCACCAGCCGCGTCTCGGCGCGCCACAGCCAGCGCAGCAGGAAGCCGGCGATGGCGACCGCGACCACCGCCAGCAGCACGTGGTTCAGCGGCCCCTCCCCCGAGAGAAGGCCGAAGGTGACGCCGCGATTCCACACCATGGTGAGGTCGAGGCCGAAGGGCCCGACCTGCAGCAGCGGCAGGTTGCGCAGCGCCGGCAGGTCAAGCCGTTCGAGGATCCACCACTTGCTCGCCTGATCGGCCAGCAGCAGCAGCGCCGCCATGGCGAGGCCGAGGCGGACGCCGCCGCGGGCTGGCGCCACGGCGGCGGTGGTCGCGCTCAAGACCTCAGCCGCCCTGGGCTTCGACAACCGCCTCGCAGCGGCGGCAAAGCGTCGGGTGCCGCTCCGAGACGCCGACCTCGGGCAGCACGCGCCAGCAGCGGTCGCATTTCGTGCCGGGGGCGACTTCCACCGTCTCGCCCGTCTCCGCCGCCTCGGTGAGCGTGACCTGGGAGACGATCAGCACCTCCGCCCATTCCTCGGCGGTCAGCACATTCGCCGGCTCCTCCGGCGCGAAGCGCAGCAGCGCCTTCGCCTGCAGCGAGGAGCCGATGGTGCCGGCGCGTCGCTTCTCCTCGATGTCGCCGGTGACGCTGCGGCGGAAGCGGCGGATCTCCGCCCAGCGCTCGGCCAGCGCCGGGTCCTTCCATCCTTCCGGCACCATCGGGAAGTCGGTGAGGTGGATGCTGCCATTCTCATCCGGGAAGCGCGCCAGCCAGGCCTCCTCGGCGGTGAAGACCAGCACCGGCGCCAGCCAGGCGCAGAGGCAGCGATGCAGCACGTCGAGCACCGTGCGGGCGCTGCGCCGGCGATGGCTGTCCGGCCCGTCGCAGTAGAGCGCGTCCTTGCGGATGTCGAAGTAGAAGGCGGAGAGGTCGGTGGCGCAGAAATTGTGGATCTCGGGATAGACCCCGGTCCAGTCGTAATCCTCGGCCGCCTTGCGGATCCGCGCATCCAGCTCGGTCAGCCGGTGCAGCACCCAGCGTTCCAGCTCCGGCAGCTCGGCATAGGGGACGGTCTCCCCCTCCTCGAAGCCGGCAAGGTTGCCGAGCAGCCAGCGCAGCGAATTGCGGATGCGGCGATACAGTTCCGCCTGCTGCTTCAGGATCTCCGGCCCGATGCGCAGGTCCTCGGCGGTGTCGGAGTTCATCACCCAGAGCCGCAGGATGTCGGCGCCGTATTGCTGCATCACCTGCTGCGGCGCGGTGACGTTGCCGAGCGACTTCGACATCTTGCGGCCCTGCTCGTCGAGCACGAAGCCATGCGTCAGCACCGCCTTGAAGGGGGCGACGCCGTTGGTGCCGATGCTCTCGAGCAGCGAGGAATGGAACCAGCCGCGATGCTGGTCGGAGCCCTCCAGGTAAAGGTCGGCGGGGAAGGGCAGGCCGTGGTCGGGCAGCACGAAGGCATGGGTGCTGCCGCTCTCGAACCAGACATCGACGATGTCCATCACCTGCTCGTAATCCGCCGGGTCGCGTCCCTTTCCGAGGAAGCGCGCCGCGGCGCCCGGCTTGTACCAGGCATCAGCGCCCTCCTCGGCGAAGGCGGCGATGATGCGGTCCATCACCGTCGGGTCGCGCAGCGGCTCGCCCGTCGCCCTTTCGACGAAGACGGCGATCGGCACGCCCCAGGCGCGCTGGCGGCTGATGCACCAATCCGGCCGCGCCGCCACCATGCTGCCGATGCGGTTGCGGCCCTGATCCGGGACGAAATGCGTGGCGTCGATCGCCGCCAGCGCCTTCTCGCGGATGCGGTTGGCATCGTCCATGGCGATGAACCATTGCGGCGTCGCCCGGAAAATCACCGGCTTCTTGCTGCGCCAGCTATGCGGGTAGCTGTGCGTCAGCTTCGACTTGGCGACCAGCGTCCCCGCCGCCTCGCAGGCGGCATAGACGGCGTCATGCGCCTTGAAGACATGCAGGCCGGTGAAGCCCGGCGCCTGCACGGTGAAGCTGCCGTCGTCATTCACCGTCTCCGGCACCGCCAGCCCATGGGCGCGGCCGAGGTTGAAGTCGTCCTCGCCATGGCCGGGCGCGATATGCACGAAGCCGGTGCCGGCCTCGGTGGTGACGAAATCGCCCGGCAGCAGCGGCACCGGGAAGTCGTAGCCCGCATTCCAGCCGGCCAGCGGATGCGCCGCGACGGCGCCGGCGAGCTCCGCGCCCTTCAGCACGCGTTTCACGCTATGCGCGCCGAGCTTCGCATCCTTCTCGAATTGCGGCAGCAGCGGCAGCGCCACCAGCAGCCGCTCGCCCGGCACCAGATGGCTGTCCTCGCCCACCGCATCGACATGCAGCAGCGCGTAGTCGATCTCCTCGCCATAGGCGACGGCGCGGTTGCCGGGGATGGTCCAGGGCGTCGTCGTCCAGATCACCACGCTGGCGCCGACCAGGTCCTCCGCCGCCGCCCGCTGCAGCCGGAAGCGCGCCCAGAGCGTCGGCGAGACATGGTCGTGATACTCGATCTCGGCCTCGGCCAACGCCGTCTTCTCGACCGGGCTCCACATCACGGGGCGCAGGCCGCGATAGAGCGAGCCGTTCGTCAGGAACTTGCCGATCTCGCGCACGATCGCGGCCTCGCTGGTGAGGTCCATCGTGGCGTAGCGCCCGGCCCAGTCGCCGAAGACGCCGAGGCGCTTGAACTCCTCCCGCTGCACGTCCAGCCAGTGCGCGGCATAGGCGCGGCACTCGGCGCGGAACTCCAGCACCGGCACGTCGTCCTTCTTGCGGCCGCCCTGGTACTTGCCCTTGGGGTCGCGGTACTCCTCCTCGATCTTCCACTCGATCGGCAGGCCGTGGCAGTCCCAGCCCGGGACGTAATCCGCGTCCTTCCCCGCCATCTGGGCGGCGCGGTTGATCACGTCCTTCAGGATCTTGTTCAGCGCGTGGCCGATATGCAGCGGCCCGTTCGCATAGGGCGGGCCGTCATGCAGGACGAAGCGCTCGCGGCCCTTCGACTGCGCCCGCAGCCGCTCCCACAACTTCAGTTGCTCCCAGCGGGCGAGCCATTGCGGCTCCCGCTTCGGCAGGTCGCCGCGCATGGGGAAGGAGGTCTCGGGCAGGAAGACGGTGCCGCGATAGTCGCGGAGGGCGGTGTCGGCGGGGCTGTCGTTCATGGGTCTCGGTCCTGGCCGCGGGCGCCCTGGCGCCGGCGGAGCGGTGGATGCGCGCGATGGGTCCCGGCCCCGGCCTGGCGGCGGCTCCGGCGGTGCCGGAGGGCCTCAGGCGAGGACCGGGCCAGGAATTCGGCCGATGAGACGATATGGCGCCGAAGCGTGCATGGCGCGGTTATGCGGAGCGGAGCGGGGCCGGGTCAAGCGCGGGTTGTGCGCGGCTGCCCCTCTTCACCGCAAGTGGATACACGCCCGGCGTGATATGGCGGCGGGCGGGATGAGGCCGTCGCCGCCGGCTCAGCCCAGCGCCGCCCGCGCCGCCTCGGCATCCTGGGCGATCGCCGCCTTCAGCGTCTCAAGGTCGGCGAATTTGGCATCCGGCCGCAGGAAATGCATCAGCCGCACGCCGATCTCCCGGTCGTAGAGATCGCCCGACCAGTCGAAGACATAGGTCTCGAGCCGCGTCTCCGGATCGCCGCCAAGGGTCGGCCGCCGGCCGATATTGGCGACGCCCTTGGCCTCCGTGCCGTCCGGCAGCGCGACGGTGACGGCATAGACGCCGCGCGCCGGCTCCAGGTGCCGGCCTAGCCACATATTGGCGGTCGGCCAGCCCAGCACCCGGCCCAGCTTGTCGCCATGCACCACCGTGCCGCGGATCTCCCAGGGGCGGCCGAGCATGGCGGTCGCGCGCTCCGGATAGCCGTCCTGCAGCACCCGGCGGATGCGGGTCGAGGAGATGGGGCCCTGCGCATCGGTCAGCGGCGGGACGATGGTCACGCCGATCCCGGCCGTCTCGGCCAGCGTGGAGAGCCGCGCCGCATCCCCGCCCCGGCGATGCCCGAAGGCGAAATCCTGGCCGCAGGCGAGATGCACGGCGCCGAGGCCCCGGCACAGCACCTGCTCGAAGAAGGCCTCGGCCGGCATGGCGGCCAGCGTCTCGTCGAAGCGCAGCGCATAGACCACCGCCGCCCCGGCCGCCCCCAGCGCCGCCGCCTTGGCCGGTAGCAGGGTCAGCCGGAAGGGCGGGTCGTCGGGGCGGAAATGCTCGCGCGGATGCGGCTCGAAGGTGAGCGCCGCCAGCTTCGCGCCGGGCCGCGCCTGGTGCGCCGCATGCAGCACGGCGAGATGGCCGCGATGCACCCCGTCCATGTTGCCGAGCGCGATGGTGGCGCCGCGCAGCCCCTCCGGCACGTCGTGCCAGTCCGTGACGACCGCGGGGCGGGCCGGGGTGGTCATTCCGCCGCCCGCGTCCCAGAGGGGGGAACGGAGGCGGCAGCGGCGGCCCGGCTCGGGACGGAGACATAGGCCTCGCCCTCCAGCACCGGCTTGCCCCGCACGGCGCAGACGGTGCGCAGCGTCGCCCGGTGCTTCTCCGGGTGCAGCGCCAACACCTCGACGGTCGCGGTCACCGTCTCGCCGATCCGCACCGGGGCGCGGAATTGCAGGCTCTGCGACATGTAGATCGTCCCCGGGCCGGGAAGCTGCGTCCCCAGCACCTTGGTGATCAGCCCGGCGGCCAGCATGCCATGGGCGATGCGCTCGCCGAAGATCGTCTCCTTCGCGTAGTCGGCGTTGAGATGCATCGGGTTGGTGTCGCCGGTGACGGCGGCGAAGAGGACGATATCGGCCTCGGTGATGGTCTTGCCGAAGCTGGCCTTCTGGCCGACCGCGAGATCCTCGAAGAACATGCCGTCGGACATCGACACCCCTGGGGAGACTGCTATGCGCCGTCGCGCCCGGCGGCGCCGGAGGCGGCGTCCCAGGGGCGCGACGCCGCCCTCAGCCCCCCAGCTACAGCGGATCGCGGCGAGGCGGAAGCGCGGGCGGGCGGCCGGGCCGCGGCTTTCCAGCCCGACCGGCGCGGGCGAACATGCCGCTGGCCGACCCGTCCCAGGCCCCAGCTCCGGGATCCGGCCCCGAGAAAGGACCTCCGCATGCCCGTGACCGAGATCGGCTCCTCCGACCGCCTGCTCACCGAATTGCGGGGCTGGGTCGAGCAGGAGACGCCGAGCACCGATGCGGCGGCGGTCAACGCCCTGCTCTCGCGCGCCGAGGCGGAGCTCGGCGCCGCCGGCGCGGCGCTCGAGCGGCTGCCGGGGCGGGACGGCTATGGCGACACGCTGATCGCCCGCACCCCCGGGGAGGGCCCGCCGGTGGTGGTGGCCGGGCATCTCGACACCGTCTGGGACCACGGGACCCTGGCCGGGCCGATGCCCTTCCGGGTCGAGGGCGAGCGCGCCCATGGCCCCGGCATCTACGACATGAAGGCTGGCAGCTTCCTCGCCTTCCATGCGGTGCGGGAGATCCTGCGCCAGGGGACCCGGACGCGCCGACCGATCACCCTGCTGCTGACCCCGGACGAGGAGGTGGGCAGCCCGACCAGCCGCGCGCCGATCGAGGCGGCGGCGCGCGGCGCCTGCGCGGTGCTGATCCCCGAGCCGGCGGGCGGGCCGCAGGGCGCCTGCGTCACCGGGCGCAAGGGGACGGGCGGCTTCACCATGACCGTCGCCGGCCGCAGCGCCCATGCCGGCGGCAATTGGTCGGAGGGACGGAGCGCCGTGGTCGCCCTCGCCCAGGCCATCTTGAAGATCCATGCCCTGACCGATCTGGAGCGCGGCGTCACCACCAATGTCGCGCCCATCTGGGGCGGCACGCGGCCGAACGTCATCCCGCCCGAGGCCGGCTGCCGGATCGACTTCCGCGCCCCGAGCCTGGCGGAGGCGGAGCGGGTGGTCGCCGCCATCCGGGCCCTGGCCGGCGAGGCGGACGGCATCCGCATCACGCTCGAGGGCGGGTTGAACCGGCCGCCGCTGGAGGAGGGGCCGGCCAACCTCGCCCTCTACGAGACCGCCCGGGCGATCGCCGCGCGGCAGGGCTACGACCTGCCGCGGCAGCAGCGCGGCGGCGGCTCGGACGGCAATTTCACCGCCGCCCTTGGCATCCCGACCCTCGACGGGCTCGGCTGCACCGGGGCGGGGGCGCATGCGCCGGAGGAGCATATCCGCTGGCGCGACCTGGCGCCGCGCGGGGCGGTGCTGTGCGAGCTGCTGGAGACGCTGGGCTGAGGATCGGCGGCCGCCTGGCAACCTGGCCGGGAACAGCCCTCCCGCCGCCGCGTTGTGCGCCGCATCATCCGGGATGCGCGCCATGCCGAGGCCTTGGACGAAGAAGAACCCGCTGATGAGCCTCTGGCTCAGCGCGGCGAACCGCTGGGCGGCGCTGGCACAGCGCGGGGCGACGGCGACGATGAAGCGAGCGGCGACCAAACCCGCGAAGCCGCGACGGGGCAAGCTGCGGCGGAGCTAGACCATGATCCGTTCACTCTGGTTCACGGATCATGGTCCAGGCCGTTGTTTAATAGTGTGATTCACGCTTTTCGGTGTTTCCACCTCAAGTGATCACGCTCTAGTCAGCCTTTGTCCCCGCTCCCGAAATTCATCACGAGCTCATGGATACGCTGCGGGTCGGACTGTTCCATCACCCGCCGGGCGAAGCGGGCGCAGTCGCCAATATCGAGCGCCCGGACCATCTGCTTCACCCGCGGGATGGCGCTGGCATTCATCGACAGCGTCCGGATGCCGAGGCCGAGCAGCAGCGGCACCAGGCGCGGATTGCCCGCCATCTCGCCGCAGACCGAGACCGGCATGCGCAGGCGCAGCGCCGCCTCGGTGGCGAATTGCATCAGCCGCAGCACCGCCGGGTGCAGCGGGTCGTAGAGGTGCGAGACCTCGGCCTCGGCGCGGTCGACGGCCAGGGTGTACATGGCGAGGTCGTTGGTGCCGATGGCGAAGAAATCGGCCTCCAGCGCGATGGCATCGGCGGCCAGCGCGGCGCCCGGCGTCTCGATCATGCAGCCGAGCTCGGGCAGCTTGTCCGGCAGGTGCACGCCCTTGCGGCGCAGCCTCCGGGCGACGCGCTCATAGACTTCGCGCGCCTGCTTCACCTCGGAGGGGTTGGTGACCAGCGGCAGCAGGATGCGCGTGCTGCCGCGGTCGGCGACGCGGAGGATGGCGGCGAATTGCGCCTCCAGCAGCTCCGGCCGCTTCAGCAGCAGCCGCAACCCGCGCAGGCCGAGCGCCGGGTTGGGCCCGGCATGGGTCGGCGCGATGCCCTGGCTCAGCGCCTCCATGTCCTTCTCGCCGCCCCAGTCGAGCACGCGGATGGTGACCGGGTCGCCGCCCATCGCCTCCAGCACCTGGGCATAGGCCAGAGTCTGCGCCTCCTCGTCCGGCAGATCCTCGCGGTTCATGAAGAGGAATTCGGTACGCAGCAGCCCGATGCCCTGGGCGCCGGCCTGGGCGATCAGCGGCAGCTCGGCCGGGATCTCCAGATTGGCCTGCAGCTCCACCGGCTCGCCATCCGTCGTCACCGCCGGCAGGCGGCGCAGCTTGGCGAGCTTCTGCCGCTCCTTGGCGAAGGCGGCGAGCGCCTCCTTGCCCCGCTCGAGCGCCCGCTCGCCCGGCCGCAGCACGATGGTGCCGGCACTGCCGTCGAGCACGGCCCGGTCGCCGCGGGTCACGCTGCCGGTCAGCCCGACGCAGCCGAGGACGGAGGGGATGCCGAGGGCGCGCAGCATGATGGCGGTATGGCCATCGGCGCCGCCCTCCTCGGTGGCGACGCCGGCGATGCGAGCCGGGTCGAGCAGCGCCGCATCGGCCGGCGTCAGCTCCTCGGCCACCAGGATCGCGCCCTCGGGCACCTCCTTCAGGCTGCGGAAAGGGGTGGCGGTCAGGTTGCGGGTCAGCCGGCGGGCGATCTCCCGCACCTCGTCGGCGCGGCGCTTCAGCCCGGCGCGGTCGTCATCCTTCGCCGCCATGATCAGGGTGGCGATCGCCTCCGCCTCGTCCCCCACCGCGGTCTCGGCGGCGACCAGCCCGCTCTCGATGCGCTTGCGGGCGCCGCGCAGCAGCCGGGAATTGCCGAGCATGAGGACATAGGCGTCGAGCAGCGGCGACAGCTCCTCCTGCGCCTCCTCGGGCAGGATGCCGAGCCGCGTCTTCAGCTTGCCGATCTGCTTGCGCGACAGGGCGACGGCATCGGCCAGGCGCTGCCGCTCGGCCTCCACCTCGCCGGGCGCGATGCCGCGGCGCGGGGCCTCGGCGGGGATCTCGGTGGTGTCGTAGACCGGGCCGATGGCGATGCCCGGAGTGATCGCGATGCCGCGGATCTCCTGCTCCCGCAGCATCCGCCCGATCCGGCGCGGCGCCTCGGCGCTGCGCTCGGCCGTCCGGTCCGTGCCGCGCTCGGTGCCGCGCTCCGGGCCCTTGGCGCTCAGCCCTTCCGCCGGTTCGGTGCCGTCATTCTTCATGGAAACCGGCCTCGACCAGGCCGGCCACCGCCTCGAGCGCCTCCTTGGCGTCCCAGCCCTCGGCCTCGATCTCGATGGTAGTGCCCTGGCTGGCCCCGAGCATCATCAGCCCCATGATGGAGCAGGCCGGCACCCGCTGGCCGCCGCAGGAGACGTGCAGGCAGGCGGAGAAACGCTCGGCCAGCGTCACCAGCTTGGCCGCGGCGCGGGCATGCAGGCCGCGGCTGTTGCGGATGGTGAGGCTTCGTCGCAGCACCATCTCCCCCTCGCCGCAACCACAGGTGGCGGGCTGGCTGTCGATTGCCTGCGTCGCAGTATGGCTCACGGCTTGGTTCCTCCGTTCGCGCGGCCATTGACCCGGGCGATCCCGTTCGGGAGGTCGCCGGCGGCTGCGATGTATTTGCGCCCCGCCGCGGCGGCGTGGTCGACCGCCTCGGCCAGGGGCTCGGATGAGCGGATCTTGGCGAGCTTGACCAGCAGCGGCAGGTTCACCCCGGCGATCACCTCGACCTGCTTGCGGTCGGCGAGCGAGACGGCGAGGTTGCAGGGGGTGCCGCCCATGATGTCCGTCAGTACCACCACGCCATCCCCCTGGTCGACGGCGGCGATGCTCTCGCGGATATCCTGCCGCCGCCGCTCCATGTCGTCGTCGGGGCCGATGCAGACGGTCGAGACCGCCCGCTGCGGGCCGACGACGTGTTCCATGGCGAGACGAAGCTCGTCGGCGAGCCGGCCATGGGTAACGAGAACCAATCCGATCATGGGGTGCGTGTCAGGGCCTCCCGACCCCCCGTCCCGGCCTGAGGAGAGGGGACGGCATCTCCACCAGCCCCTTCGCGTGGTGCGGGGAGCGTGGCGCTGCGATGGCCGGGTAGCGCCCCCGGGTCCATCCCGGCAAGCTCCCTCTGGGCCAGTTCCCGATGCGTTACATCCGCACGCCATCCAGCCGAGCGAAGATGGTCAGCCAGGCGCTCCGCCACAAGGACCGAGCGGTGCCGGCCGCCGGTGCAGCCGAGCGCGATGGTGAGGTACTTCTTGCCCTCCGCCACGTAGCGTGGCAGCAGCGGGTCGATGAAGCCGGTCAGCCGGGCCCAGAAGGCAGCGAAGTCCGGGTCCTCCTCGACATAGGCGGCGACCGCCGGGTCGCGGCCGGTCTGCGGCTTCAGGGCCGGGACGTAGTGCGGGTTGCGCAGGAAGCGCATGTCGAAGACCAGGTCGGCCTCCCGCGGCAGGCCGCGCGGGAAGGCGAAGGATATCACCTGGATCGCTAGCCCGGTCGCCCCCTCCGGGCGGAAGCGGCGCTCGATCATCTGCCGCAGCGCCGGCAGCGGCAGGTCGGAGGTGTCCACCACCAGGTCGGCCGCGTCGCGCAGCGGGGCCAGCAGCGCCGATTCCCTGGCGATGCCGTCGATCACCCTATTGCCGAGCGAGCCGCCCGGCGCCAGCGGGTGGCGCCGCCGCGTCTCGGTGAAGCGGCGCAGCAGCACCGCATCCTCGGCGGTGGTGAAGATCAGCGTCACCGCGATGCCGGGCTTGCGCCGCAGGCGGGCCAGGGTGACCAGCGCCCCGGTCGGCACGAAGCCGCGGGTGCGGGTGTCGATGCCGGCGGCGATGGGCGCGTCGCCATCCTCGACCAGCTCCTCGAGCACCTTGAGAGGCGGGTTGTCCACCGTCTCGAAGCCGAGATCCTCCAGCACCCGGAGGATGGAGGCCTTGCCGGCCCCGGAGAGGCCGGTGACCAGCACCACCGGCCGGGCGGGCAGCGCCTCGCTCATGCGAAGGCGCCCGCCTGCTGCCGGGCGCAGCCGAGCGCGGCATCGAGCGCCAGGGCGAGCCGCGCCGCGGCCGAGGCGGCGAAGGCGTCCAGCCGGATCAGCGGCAGGGCGATGCCGGCCTCGCCCCAGCGCTCCGGCTCCGGCAGCCGGACGAGCTCGGCCCGCGGCACCAGCCGCGCCACCAGGCGGAGCGTCGCCGGCGCGGCCACCGGCAGGTCGCGGAACAGGCCGAGGCCGCGCACCTCTAGCATGCCGCGCAAGGCCGGCGGCGCCTCGGCGCGCAGCACGCCCGCCTCGGCCGTCAGCGCGACCTGGTCATCGGCCACCAGGCGCCAGCCGCGATCGATCAGGCGCAGCACGAGGTCGGACTTCCCGGAGCCCGAAGGACCCAGCAACAGGACGGCGTCCCCTTCGCGGGCGACAGAACTGGCATGAAGCAGCATCCTGGTCGCCACCACACAGGCGACCGACCTTGGCAGAAAGCCGACACCCTTCCAAGGGTACCGGCAGTTGCGTCGCAGCATCGCGCATGCCACCCCTGACGTGCCATGTCGACCTTTCCCAACCAGGCGGCGATCCGCGCCGCCGCGCACCGCATCGCCCCGCATGTCCGGCGCACCCCCCTGCTGCATCTGGATGGATCGGCGCTGGGCATCGATAACGATATTGTACTGAAATTGGAGGGGTTGCAGGCAAGCGGTTCCTTCAAGCCACGCGGCGCCTTCAACCGGATGCTCTCGAATCCCCTGCCGCCGGCCGGGGTGATCGCCGCCTCGGGCGGCAACCATGGCGCCGCCGTCGCCCATGCCGCCCGGGCGCTCGGCGTTCCGGCGGAGATCTTCGTCCCCGCCATCACCGGCGCCGCCAAGCGGGCCCGGATCGAATCCTACGGCGCCCGGCTGGTCGTGGGCGGCGAGGCCTATGACTCGGCGCGGCTGGCGAGCGAGGCGCGCGCCGCCGAGACCGGGGCGCTGCTCGTGCACGCCTACGACCAGGCGGAGGTGCTGGCCGGCCAGGGCACCGTGGCGCTCGAATTCCAGGAACAGGCGCCGGACCTCACCCATCTGCTGGTCGCGGTCGGCGGCGGCGGGCTGATCGGCGGCATGGCCGCCTGGTATGCCGGCAGCGGCGCGCGGGTGATCGGCATCGAGCCCGAGGCCTGCCCCACCCTCGCCAGCGCGCTGCGGGCGGGCCGGCCGGTGCCGGCCCCGGTCGGCGGCCTGGCGGCGGACAGCCTCGGGGCGAAGCAGGTGGGCGCGCTGATGTTCGCCGTGGCGCGGGAGCATGTGGCCGGGACCGTGCTGGTGCCGGACGAGGCTATCCGCGCGGCGCAGCGCCGGCTGTGGGATGCTGCGCGCATCGTGGCCGAGCCGGGCGGGGCGACCGCGCTGGCAGCGCTGCTCTGCGGCGCCTGGCGCCCGCCGGCGGGGGCGCGGGTCGGCGTGCTGGTCTGCGGCGCCAATTGCGACCCGGCCAGCCTCGCGGGGTAATCCCTGCGGCGGCTGCCCGGCCCGTCCCGTCTGCGGCCTCCGCATGGTTGCGGACCGGCGCCCGGCTCAGCCCGCCAGCAGCACGGCGAAGCCGATGAGGCCGAGCGCGATGCGGTACCAGCCGAAGGGCGTGAAGCCGATCCGCCCGATCACCGCCAGCACCCAGCGCACCGTCACCAGCGCCACCACGAAGGCGGCGACGAAGCCGACCGCGATCTGCCCGAGCCCGGTGAAGGCGATCTCGTGGCGCACCTTGAACAGGCTGTAGGCGGTGGCCGCCAGCATGGTCGGGATGGCGAGGACGAAGCTGAACTCGGCCGCCGTCTTCCGCTCCACCCCGAGCAGCAGGGCGGTGATGATGGTCGCGCCCGAGCGGGAGGTGCCCGGGATCATGGCCAGCGCCTGGCCGAAGCCGATCAGCAGCGCCGGCACCGGCCCGATCTCGGGCACCGAGCGGATGGCCGGCACCCGGCGCAGCCGCTCGATCAGGATGATGGCGACGCCGCCCGCGATCAGCGCGCCGCAGACCACCCAGGGGCTGAACAGCCGCTCGGTGATGGTCTTGTGCAGCGTCGCGCCGATCACCGCGGCCGGCAGGAAGGCGAGCAGCAGGTTCGTCACGTAGAACCGCTCCGGCCCCGGCCGCCACATGCCGCGGGCGAGGCCGAGCAGCGTCTCCCGGAACACCCAGATCACGGCGAGGATGGCGCCGAGTTGGATGGAGATCTCGAAGACCTTCCCCGGCGGCCCCTCGAAGCCGATGAGACGCCCGAGCAGGATCAGATGGCCGGTCGAGGAGATGGGCAGGAATTCGGTCAGCCCCTCCAGCACCCCCATGGCGAGGGCGGAGAGCAAATCGGCAATGGGCATGAAGACGGCTAATCCCGAGAGCGAAGCCGCCCAGATACCGCTGGTTGGGGGGCCGCGTCCAACGCAGAAGCGGCGGCGCCGACCAGCAGTATCTGGACGCCGCCTCAGCCCCGCCGCGCCGCCTCGGGGAAGGCGAAGTTGTCGAAGCTGCTCTCAGCCACGCGGAACCACTGGTATTCCTCGTCCCGGTAGGCCCGGTAGGCGGTCCAGACCTTCTTGAAGCGCTCGTTCTTCGCCGACATCTCGTCGTAGAGGGCGTGCGCCTCCTTCCAGGCGGCCTGCATGATGTCGCGCGGCCAGAAGCGGAGCTGCGCCCCAGCCGAGACCAGCCGGCGCAGCGCCTGCGGGTTCAGGTGGTCGTAGCGCGCCAGCATGTCGGCATTCGCCTCGCCGCAGGAGACCTCGAGCGCCGCCTTGTAGGCCGGCGGCAGCGACTCGAAGGCCGCCTGGTTGACCAGCAGGTGCAGATGCGCCCCCGCCTCCCAGAAGCCCGGGGCGTAGTAGAACTTGGCCACCCGCACGAAGCCGAGCTTCTCGTCGTCATGCGGCCCGACGAACTCGACGGCATCGAGGGTGCCGCGCTCGAGCGAGGGATAGATGTCGGCGGCGGCGATCTGCGTCGGCACCGCGCCCATGCGGCGGAAGATCTCGCCGGCCAGGCCGGCGACCCGGAATTTCAGCCCCTTGAGGTCGTCGATCGACTTGATCTCGCTGCGGAACCAGCCGCCCATCTGGGCGCCGGTGTCGCCGGCCGGGAAGCCGACGATGTTGTAGTCCTTGAACAGCTCCGCCGCGAGCTCGCCGCCGCCGCCCTGGGTCAGCCAGGCCATGTTCTGCCGGGCGTTCAGGCCGAAGGGCAGGGCCGTGAAGAAGGCGAAGGCCGGGTCCTTGCCCGTGTAGTAGTAGACCGGCGTGTGGCCGGCCTCGATGGTCCCGGCCTGCACCGCATCCAGCACCTGCAGCCCGGGGACGATCTCGCCGGCCGCGAAGAAGCGGATCTGGAAGCGGTTGTCGGTGAGCTGCGCGACCCGCTGGGCGATCCGGTCCCCGGTGCCGTAGAGCACGTCGAGATTGCGCGGGAAGGCCGAGGCGAGGCGCCAGCGCACCTCCGGATTGGCCTGGGCCAGGGCGGGGGCGGCGAGGGCGGCCGGCGCGGCGGCGGCCGCGGCGCCGAGGAGAAGGCGGCGGTTCATGGCGGATCTCCCGGAAGGAACGGCGGTGTAATGCGATTGTCCCCGAACGAAAAGCCCGTTGCGTCCCCCTCCCCCGCCCCCCGGAACGCCGCGCCGCGCCCGGCCATCCGCCCCGTCTCCCCCTGGGCCGCGGTGCCGCTGGTCGCGCTCGCCGGCTGCGTCGATGCCATCGGCTGGCTGCGCTTCGACCAGCTTTTCGTCAGCTTCATCAGCGGCACCAGCACCATGCTCGGCATCGCCGCGGCCGAGGGCGACCATGCGCGCGCCGCCGCCCTTGGCATGGTGGTCGGGCTGTTCGCCGCCGGGGCGCTGCTCGGCGCGGTGCTGGGCACGGCCGCCGGGCGCTGGCGCAGCACCGTGGTGCTCGCCGCCGTCACCCTGCTGCTCGCCGCCGCGCTGCTGGCGCCGCCCGGCGGCGGTTGGGAGCTGCCGCGCGCCGCCTGGACCATGGTGCCGGCCATGGGGATGCTGAACACCGCGCTCCCCGGGGTCGGCGGCATCACCTTCGTCACCGGCGCCCTCTCCCGCGCCATGGAGGGGTTGGTGCTGGGCCTGCTCGGCCGCGCCCGGCACGGCGCCTGGGTGCAGCAGGCCGCCTGCTGGGGCGCGATGGTGGCCGGGGCGCTGCTCGGCGGGGCGTTGCAGACCCGCTGGGGCGATGCGGCGCTGGCCGTGCCGGCGAGCGCGGCGCTGCTGGCGGCCATGCTCGCCGCGCTGGCGGCGCTGCGCGGCTGAGCGTTCCGGTCGCGGGCCTATTGCCGTGGCGACCGTCTGCCGGCAGGCTTCCGGCAAGGCGCCGCGATGCGCGACTGGGAGAAACATCCGAATCATGAACCGACGCCACCTCGTCGCCGGCACGGCCGGTGTTGCCCTCGCCGCCCCCCGCCTTGCCGCAGCGCAGCCGCGCCTGCGCTGGCGCTGCCCGAACAGCTTCCCCCGCACCCTGGATACGCTCTACGGCGCGGCCGAGATCGTGGCGCGGCGGGTGCGGGACATGTCGGAGGGCGCCTTCGAGATCACCGTCTCCGGCCCGGGCGAGGTGGTGCCGGCGCTGCAGATCCTCGACGCCGTCGGCCAGGGCTCGGTGGAATGCGGCTTCACCTCCTCGCTCTTTTACTTCGGCAAGGATCCGAGCTTCGCCTTCGGCTCCACCCTGCCCTTCGGCATGAACAGCCGCGGCAATTTCGCCTGGCTGAACTATGCCGGCGGCCGCGAGCAGCTGAAGGACGTCTTCGCCGAGGCGAATATCTGGCAGATCCCAGCTGGCTGCACCGGCGCCCAGATGGGCGGCTGGTCGAAGCGGGAGCTGAAGGGCCTCGACGACATGAAGGGGCTGAAATTCCGCATCGCCGGCCTGGGCGGCAGCGTGATGCAGAAGCTCGGCGTGGTGCCGCAGCAGATCGCGCCCACCGACATCTATCCGGCGCTGGAGCGCGGCGTCATCGACGGCGCCGAATATATCGGCCCCTATGACGACGAGAAGCTCGGCTTCGGCCGGGTGGCGAAATACTACTACTTCCCCGGCTTCCAGGAGGCCGGGCCGAATACCGACTTCCTGGTCAACCTGAAGGCCTGGGAAGCGCTGCCAAACGCCTACAAGGCGATGCTGGAGACGGCCTGCGCCGAGGCCTACCACGCGACGGCGGCGAAATACGACGTGGCGAACCCGCCGGCGCTGCGCCGCCTGGTCGCGGGCGGCACCGTGCTCAAACCCTATCCGCGCGAGGTGATGAACGCGCTCTACAAGGCGGCGCAGGAGCTCTATGCCGAAATCGGCGAGCAGAATGCGCGCTTCAAGAAGATCCACGCGCATTGGGACGCCTTCCGGGTCGAGCAGATCCAGTGGTTCCGCGTCGCCGAGGATTCGCTGGCCAATTTCCAGGCCGTCGCCACCGCGCCGAAATAGCGCGGCGGCAGGGGCGGAACGGGGCGCCGGCGCCCTATTCCGCCGCTTGGCGGAGCCGCCCCGGCAGGGCGCCGGGTGCGGCCGCGCCCTGCCACAGCGCCTCGAGCAGCGCCGCGGCCGCATCGGCGCCGATCACCGGGTCGCAGAGCTCGCGGAACTTCTCCGACAGCTCGGCATCCGAGAGCGGCGCGTCGGGATCGCCCTTGCGGGTCGGCTGGTAGCGATCGAGCACGCGCCCATCGGCCAGGGTGACCCGCAGCTTCGCCGCCCGCTTCGCCGGATAGGCATCGGCCAGCTCGGGGTCCAGCGTCACCGTCACCTTCGGCATGATGGCGCGGATCGCCGGGTTCGCCAGGTTCTCCGGCGTGAAGGCGGCGATGCGCACGCCGCCGAGCACCAGCAGCGCCCCCATGGTGTACTGGACGGAGAAGCGCGCCTCCTGCTCGGTCGCCGCCTCCGGCCGGTCGCAGATGCTCTTGGTCGGGCCGTAGCCGCCGACATGCACCGCGGCGACGTCGCCGGCCGTGAAGCCGTGCTCGCGCTGCAGCTCCCGCATGGCGTCGAGCGCGGCGAAGATATGGCCGCAGCAGCCATGGTTCTTGAAGGTCATCTCGGTGATGCAGACGCGGCTGCCGAGATCGGCCAGCGCCCGGTCCCACTTGCCGGTATCCTCGCTGGTGGCGGCGGCGAAGCCCTTCGGCCCGTGCAGCGCATCCAGCGCCCCGGTGACGCCCGCCGCGGCGCCGATCGCCGCCAGCGCCCCGGCATCGGCGGCATGGCCGGGATGCAGCGGCTTCGACATGGACTCCGAGAGGAAGGCCTGCTGCAGCCCGCCGGCGAAGGTGGCCGCCGTGGCGATGGCATGCGCGATCCGCTCCGCATCGCAGCCGAGCGCGACGGCGGTGGCGACGGCGGCGCCGAAGGTGCCGACCGTGCCGGTGGTGTGCCAGTTCTTGTAATGGCTTGGCTGCACCGCCATGCCGATGCGGCAGGAGACCTCGTAGCCGGCGATGATGGCGCGCAGCAGGTCCTCCATCGTGCCGCCCTGCTGCTGCACGGCGGCGAGCGCGGGGGCGATGGTGGGGCAGCCGGGATGGTAGCCGGCATCGCGGAAGATGTCGTCGAACTCGACCGTGTGGCTCGCCGTCGCGTTCAGCAGCGCGGCATGGCGCAGCGGCGAGGGTTGCCCATCCACGTAGCAGATGGAGCGACCCGGCCCCCGCTCGGCGGCCAGCGCCGCGGCGAGCAGCGTCGCTGGCGGCTTGCCGAGGCCGGGCAGCAGCGCCGCGAACCAGTCGACGAGGGCGCGGCGGGCATGGCGGGCAACCGCCTCGGGCAGCGGCCGGCTCCGCCAGGAGGCGGCATGCTCGGCCAGGATCAGGAGCGGGTTGTCGGCCATGGCGCTTCTCCCTTGGTTGCCCTCCGGAGCGGATTCACGCCTTCAGGCGATGCCACCCTGCGGCGATCCGCTCCCGGCGCTACGCGTTGCCGCGCAGCACCTCCTTGTTGATCACCACATCCTCGTCCAGCCGGTTCTCGAAGCAGGCGAGGATGCTCTCGGCGCAGGACAGGCCCATGCGGCGGAAGGACTGCTCGGTGGCGGCCGCGGAATGCGGCGTCAGCACCACGTTCGGCAGCTTCAGCAGCGGGTTCTCCGCCCGCGCCGGCTCGTCCCAGAAGACGTCGAGCCCGGCGGCCGCCAGATGGCCGTTCGCCAGCGCGGCGGCCAGCGGCTTCTCCTCGACCAGCGTGCCGCGGGCGGTGTTGATCAGCACCGCGCCGGGCTTCATGGCGGCGATGAACTCGCCATTCACCAGCCCCCGCGTCTCGGCATTGCTGGGGAGGTGGATGGTGACGATGTCGGCCGCGGTGAGGCCGGCCTGCAGGTCCTTCACCGGGGTGAAGCCGGCGCCCTTGATGGTGTTCTGCGCCACATAGGGGTCGCGCACCAGGACGTTCATGCCGAAGGCGGCGCAGAGCCGGGCGACGCGGCCGCCGATGCGGCCGAAGCCCATCACCAGCACGGTGCGGCCGGCGAGGTCGAAGGTGGTCGGCACCGGCGGGGTGATCCAGGTCAGCGCCCGCACCTTGGCATCGTACTGCGCCGTGCCGCGGGCGATGTTCAGCATCAGCATCATCGCATGCTCGGCGACCGAGACGGCATTGGCATCCGGCGTCACGGTCAGCGGGATGCCGCGCTCGGTCAGCGCCGGCACGTCGACCGCGTCGTAGCCGACGCCGTGCCGGGCGACGATGCGCAGGTTCGGCGCGTGCTTCAGGAAGTCGCGGTTGATCGGCGTCGCGCGCACGATCACCGCATCGGCCTTGGGCACGGCGGCGGCGATGGTCTGCTCGTTCACCGGGTCGAGTACCTCGAGGGTGACGCCGGGGGCGTTCCGCAGCATCGCCAGCGCCTCCTCATGGACGGAGCGGAGGCAGACGACATGGGGCATGCGATGGGTCCTCGGTTCAGTCGGCGGTGGCGCCGGAAAGGCGGACGATCTCCGCCCAGCGCGGGATCTCGGCGCGGATGAAGCTGGCGAATTGCTCCGGCGTGCTCGGCGCCGGCTCGCTGCCCTGCTCGGCCAGCCGCGCCCGCAGCGCCTCGCTCCGCAAGGCGGCGTTGGTCTCGGCGGAGAGCCGGGCGACGGCGGCGGGGGGCGTTCCGGCCGGCGCGAGGATGCCGTTCCAGAGCGGGATCTCGAAGCCCGGCAGCGTCTCGGCGAGCGCCGGCACCTCGGGCAGCAGCGGCGAGCGGCGGGCGGTCGTCACCGCCAGCGGCCGCAGCTCGCCCGCCCGCACCGCGCCGATCACCTCGACCATGGGGGAGGCGATCATCTGGATCTTGCCGGCGATCAGGTCGGTCGCCGCCGGCGCGCCGCCGCGATAGGGCACGTGCACCAGCGTGATGCCCGCCCGCGCGGCGAAGCTCGCCGCCGCCAGGTGCAGCGAGGTGCCGGCGCCGGCGCTGCCGTAGAAGACCTGCCCGGGATGCGCCTTCGCATAGGCGATCAGCTCCGGGATGCTGCGCACCGGCAGGCCGGGATGCACCACGATCAGGTTCGGGATGAAGGCGACCTGCGAGACCGGGGCGAAGTCCTGCAGCGTGTCGAAGGGCAGGCTGCGGTAGAGGGCGCGGTTCGCGGCCAGCGTGCTGCTGACGCCGAAGAGCAGCGTATGCCCGTCGGGCGTCGCCCGTGCCGCCGCCTCGGCCGAGATGTTGCCGGCCGCGCCGGGGCGGTTCTCGACCAGCACCGGCTGGCCGAGCCGGTCGGAGAGCGCCTGCGCCACCAGCCGGGCGGTGACGTCGCTGCTGCCGCCGGCGGCGAAGCCGACTAGCAGGCGGACCGGCCGCTCCGGCGCCCAGGCGGGCGCCTGGGCGCGCGCCGCCGCCGGCACGGCGAGCCCGGCCAGCAGCAGCGCACGGCGCCTCATTGCAGATGCGCCGCCGGGCCGAGGATGGCCTCGCGCATCCGCGCCTGCAGGATCGAGGCCTCGCGCGGCGGCAGCACCAGCGGCAGGGAGGCGTCGTCGATCTTCACCTGGGCGAAGAGCGGCCCGGCGCCGCCGCGGATGGCGTCGCGCAGCGCCAGCACCTCGTCCGGCTTGTCCACCCGCCGGGCGTCGGTAATGCCGGCCGCCCGGGCCATGCCGGCGAGGTCGACGCCGTGACGCGTCGCCGTCTCCTGCATGCCGGTCTCGCCGTAATGCTCGTTGTCGAGCACGACGACCGAGAGGTTGCGCGGCTGCTTGGTGGCGATGGTGGCGAGGCTGCCGATGCCCATCAGCATCTCGCCGTCGCCGGTGATGACCAGCACCCGGCGCGAGGGCTGCGCCAGCGCCAGGCCGAGGCCCATCATCGCCGCGCCCCCCATGCCGCCCCAGAGCGGCAGGTTCAGCGGGCTGTCGCCGGCGGCGGTGATGTCCCAGGCCGGCGCGCCAAGGCCGCCGATCGCCAGCATGTCGCCGCGCTCGGCGAGCAGCGCCCGCACCACGGAACGCCGCTCCAGCCGGCCGCTCTTGCCGAGTTCGATCGCATCGAGGCTCATCGCTCGCCCCCTACTTGCCGAAGGTCTTGGCGCCGATGACGCGCTGGCCGATCAGCGTGGCGGTCGGGCGGAAGGTGTTGAAGGCGAGGCGCAGCGTCGCATCCACGGTGGGGGCGATGTCGGCCGGCGTGTCGGCGCGCTTCACCAGCGTGCCCATCGCCTCCAGCACCGCGCCGGTCGCGTTGCCCATCGGCACCTGGAACGGGTTGAACTCGCCGAACTCGCCCCGCATGGTCACGATCATCGGGCAGGGCGTGCGGTGGGCGATCGGCACCGAGAGCATGTTGATGCAATTGCCGACGCCCGAGCTCTGCATCAGCAGCACGCCCTTCTCGCCGCCCAGCCAGGCGCCGAAGAGCATGGCGATGCCCTCCTCCTCGGTGGTCAGCGTCACCACCTGCATGTCGTTGTCGGCGAGGCAGCGGCGGATCAGCCGGGCATGGCCGGCATCCGGCACCAGCGCCACCTGGCGGATGCCGTGCTGCTTCAACAGGTCGTAGATCTGGTCGGGCCAATCGGCCGCCGCATCCGGCGCCGATTCCAGCGTGTCGCGCTGCATGCATTTCCCCTCGGGCTTGGCCAAGCTTCCCGCGCCGGGCGCCCGCTGGCAAGAGCGGGCCCCCGGCCGCTTCAGCCGAGCCCGATGCGGCGGCGGAACTCCTCCTCGCGCATCGAGACATCGGTGCCGTGCAGGTCGTCCGCCGCCTCGGTGCAGAGATAGACCAGGCCGCGCACCGCATGCTCGACCGGCGAGAGATCGGCGCGCGGGATCTGGCTGATGACGTTCATGCCCGAGGCGCGGATCTTCACCTGCATCTCGGTGTCGATGGTCCCGGGCGAGAAGCCGAAGACGCGCACACCCCGGCCCGCCGTCTCCAGTGCGATGGCGCGGGTGAGCATGGCGAGCCCCGCCTTGCCCGAGCAATAGGCGCTCCAGCCCTCGAGCGGCCGGTATGCGGCGCCGGAGGAGACGTCGACGATGGTCCCGCCGCCGCCCGCCAGCATCCCCGGCAGCACCGCCCGCACCACGTGGTAGGCGCCGGTGAGGTTGATCTCGATGTTGCGGGCCCAGGCGGCGGGGTCGGAGGTGGCGATCTCGGCGATCGGCTCGATGACGCCGGCATTGTTCACCAGGATCTGCAGCCCGCCGAAGCGCTCCCGCGTCGCCGCGACCAGCCGCTCCACCGCAGCATAGTCCGAGACGTCGCAAGCGGCCGAGGCGGCGCGGTCGCCCTCGGCCGCGATGCCCTCGGCCACCGCCGCCACCGCGGCGCCGTCGCGCGCCGCCAGCATCACCGCCACGCCGCGCGCCGCCAGCGCCCGCGCCACGCCCTCGCCGAGCCCCCGGCTGGCGCCGGTGACCAGCGCCACCTTGTCCTTCAACGCGTCCATCCTTGCCTCCCTCTCGCGGTTCAGCCCTGCCGCGCCGCCGCGATCGCCTGGCGCGCCGCCGCCGCGGCCCGCCGCACCCGCTCCTCCGGCCCCATGGTCCGGGCGAGCGTCACGGTCGGGATCTCGAGGCTCACCAGCAGCTCCGGCGGCAGGGCGCGGATCAGCGGCGCCAGGGCAAGCCCGCCCTCGCCCGGAAACAGTCGTTCCTCCCGCGCCGTGTGCAGCAGCCCCTCGGTGGTGCCCGGATGCGCCGCCGGCGCGTCGCAGAGCTGCCAGTAATGCAGCCAGCCGCGCGGCACCGCGGCGAGGTCCCCGACACGGCTGCGCGAGCGGTCGAAGTGCAGGGCATCGACCAGCACGCCGGCATTCGGCTGCGCCGCTTCGCGCACCACCCGGATGGCGGCAGCGAGGTCCGGCACCGCGGTCCAGGGCATGAACTCCAGGTCGGCGGTCAGGCCGAAGCCGGCCGCGGCTTGGCAAAAGCCGGCGAAGCTGGCGGCGAGCCGCGCCGGCTCCGGGTCGTAGCCGGCGACCAGCACATGCCGCGCGCCGAGCCGCGCCCCGGCCTCGAGGACGGGCAGGAAGCCGGCGATCTCCGTCTCCGGCCGCAGCATGACGATCTCGAGGTCGGCGACCGCGACGCCGGTCTCTGCCATCGCCGCCAGCGTCTCCCGCATCAGGGCCGGATCGTCCTGCAGCGGGTAGCCAGCGGCGCCGGGGGCCACCGGCAGCAGCCGCAGCCCGGCAGCGGCGCAGCCCGCCCCGGCCGCGACCCGCAGCACCGCCGGCGGCGGCAGGTCGAGCACGGTCAGATGCGCAAGGGCGAGGGCCGGCTGCATCCGACGTTACCTGAGCGGCGGGGCGGCGACCGGCAAGGCGGCGCCGATGCTGATGAAGTGCGTGGCGCGTTCGCAGCGCTGCATGGTCGTATCCCCCGGCCGGCCGGGATGGTGGTCCGGCCCCGCCTGCCGCGCAACCGGGCCCGCTCGGCTCAGCCGAGGCCGCGCCAGAGCAGCTCCGCCCCCAGCCCCAGCAGACCGAGGAAGAAGCAGAGGCGGAAGGTGGCCGGCCGCACCCGGGCCCGCAGCCAGCCGCCGAGCGCCATGCCGGCCAGCGCCGGCAGCAGGGCGAGCAGCGAGACCCCGGCCAGCTGCGCCGGCAGCGCGCCATGCCAGGCGAGACCCAGCGCCAGGGCCAGGGTCGAGACGGTGAAGGAGAGGCCGAGCGCCTGCACCAATTCATCCCGCTCCAGCCCGAGGGAGCCGAGATAGGGCACGGCGGGGATGACGAAGACGCCCGTCGCGCCGGTCACCAGCCCGGTCGCGGCGCCGACCAGAGGCCCGGCCCAGGGCTCGGCGCGCGGCGGCAGGCGCAGCCGCGGCGCCAGCAGCCCGACCACCCCGTAGAGGATCAGGGCACCGCCGAGCCCGGCCGTCGCCGCGCCGCCGCCATGGCCGGCGATCAGCCCCGAACCGGCGAGGGTGCCGGCCAGGATGCCCAGCATCATCAGCCGCAGCCGGTGCAGCAGCGCGCCGAAGCACGGCCCGGCGAGGAGCTGCCAGAGATTCGTCACCAGCGAAGGCACCAGCAGCAGCGCCGCGGCCTGGGCCGGTGGCATGACGAGGCCGAGCAGCCCCATCGCGACGGTCGGCAGGCCGAGGCCGATGACGCCCTTCACCAGTCCGGCCAGCAGAAACGTCGCGGTCACGAGCAGCAGGGTGGGGAGCGCGTCGGTCATGGGCCGGAATGCTGCGGCCGGGCGGGCTCGCCCCACAATGCGGGAGTGGCATAGCCTGCCTTCGTCAGAGACGAAGGCAGGCCAGGTGCATTTCGACCTCACCGACCTCCGCCTGTTCCTCGCCATCGCCGAGGCGGGCAGCATCACGGCGGGCGCCGGGCGGGCAGGGCTCGCCCTCGCCTCGGCCAGCGCCCGGGTCCGCGGCATGGAGGCGCAGGCCGGGCTGCCGCTGCTCGAGCGCAGCCGCCGCGGCGTGGTGCCGACGCCGGCCGGCCGGGCGCTGCTGCACCATGCGCGGCTGGTCGCCGGGCAGGTGGAGCGGATGCGCGGCGAGCTCGGCGACTATGCGCGCGGGCTGAAGGGGCATGTGCGGCTGCTCGCCAACACCGCCGCAGCGGCGGAATTCCTGCCCGAACCGCTGGCCCGCTTCCTCGCCGCCAACCCGAACATCGACATCGACCTCGACGAGCGGCCGAGCCCGGAGGTGGCGCGGGCGGTCGCGGAAGGGCTGGCCGAGCTCGGCATCGCCGCCGGCCATGCCGATCTCTCCGGCCTGGAGGCGCGGCCCTTCCGGGACGATCGGCTGGTGCTAGTGGTGCCGCGCGACCATGCGCTGGCCGGGCGCGGCGAGGTCGGCTTCGCCGAGGCGCTCGGCAGCGACCTCATTGGCCTCGCCGGCGACACCGCGCTCGGCGAGCATCTCGACGGCCATGCGGCGCGCAGCGGGGTGCGGATGCGGCTGCGCCTGCGGGTGCGCGGGCTGGAGACCGCCTGCCGCATGGTGGCGGCGGGCGCCGGCATCGCCGTAGTGCCGGCGGTGACGGCCGGGCGCTTCGCCGCGACGGGCGCGCTCGCCATGCTGCGCCTGGCCGACCCCTGGGCGGAGCGGCGGCTGCTGCTGGTGACACGGCGGGGCGCGGCGCTGCCCTCGCATGCCCGGCGGCTGGTAGAGCACCTGGTCGGTGGGTAACGCTTATTCCCCGATGTTGAGCAGCGCGCCGCGCACCCGCGCGCCCTGGAACTGCCGCATGAAGATCCAGCCCATCACCGCCAGCCAGAGCGCGTCCAGCAGGAAGGCCGCCAGCAGGTGGCCCCAGGCGATCTGGTGCTGCAGCAGCGCCATGCGCATGCCCTCGAAGACATGCGCCGCCGGCAGGGCCAGCGCCACCGGCTGCAGCCAGGCCGGCAGGATCGCCACGGGGTAGAAGACCGCGGCAACGGGCGTCAGCCCGAACAGCACCGACCAGGCCAGCGCCTCCGCCCCCGCGCCGTAGCGGAGGAGAAGCGAGGTGACGCCGAGCGCGACGGCCCATCCCATCATCAGCAGCGCGGCGAAGAAGGCGACCACCACCGGGCCCATGGCGAAGAGGCCGAAGGCGTAGAGCAGCCAGGCCAGCAGCACCGCCGGGGTGACGCCGACGATCACCCGGATCACACTCATCGCCATCAGCCCCGCCACCAGCTCGCGCGGCCGCAGCGGGCTGACGAAGACATGGCCGAGGTTGCGCGACCAGATCTCCTCGAGGAAGGAGATGGAGAAGCCCATCTGGCTGCGCAGCGCCACCTCCCAGAGCAGCACGCCGCCGAGCAGCACGCCGGCGGCGACGCTGGTGACGTCGTTCTGCACGCCGGCGAGATAGGCGGTGACGAAGCCCCAGACGATCATCTGCAGGACCGGCCAGTACATCAGCTCCAGCACCCGCGGCCAGGAGCGGCGGTAGAGGGCGAGATGGCGGTAGACCAGGCCCCAGATGCGGCGCAGCGCGGCGCGCCCCTCGTCGAGCAGGCTTGTCTGCCCTGTGGCCTGCCCCGTCTCCGGCCTCATGCCGGCATCTCCTCGCGCCGGCGACCGCGGGCGATGTCGAGGAACACCTCCTCCAGGTCGTCGCGGCCGTATTTCTCGAGCAGCGAGGCCGGGCTGCCCTGGTCCACCACCTGGCCCTGCTTCAGCATCAGCACATGCGCGCAGAGCCGCTCCACCTCGCCCATGTTGTGGCTGGCGAGCAGGATGGAGCAGCCGGTCTCAGCCCGGTAGCGCTCCAGCCAGCTCCGCACCCAGTCGCCGGTATCGGGGTCGAGGCTGGCGGTCGGCTCGTCGAGCAGCAGCAGCTCGGGGCGGTTGACCAGCGCCTTGGCGAGCGCGACGCGCGTCTTCTGCCCGGCCGAGAGCTGCCCCGCCGGCCGGTCGAGCAGCTCGGTGAGCTGGAGCTGCGCCGCCAGTTCGGCGATGCGCTTCTCGGCCAACGGCACGTCGTAGAGATGCGCGTAGACCCGCAGGTTCTCACCCACCGAGAGGCGCGAGGGCAGGGCGATGTAGGGCGAGGAGAAGTTCATCCGCGCCAGCG
Organism: Roseicella sp. DB1501; assembly: GCF_013112485.1. Classification (GTDB taxonomy): domain Bacteria; phylum Pseudomonadota; class Alphaproteobacteria; order Acetobacterales; family Acetobacteraceae; genus Paracraurococcus. The sequence continues at coordinate 191,550 of NZ_JABFHG010000003.1, read as the reverse complement.
CCGCGAAGCGGTTGCGCGCCATGTCGTGGCCGAGGCAGGTGATGCGGCCGGCGCTCGGCACCAGCAGGCCCAGCAGCATGGCGATGGTGGTGGTCTTACCGGCACCGTTGCCGCCGAGCAGGCCCCAGGTGGCGCCGCGCGGCATGGCGAAGGAGAGGTCCTCCACCGCCGGCGGCGCATCGGGCGCGTAGCGCTTGGTCAGGTGGTCGGCGAGGATCGCGGGCGCACCGGCGGCCGGTTGGGCGGGGACTGGCTTGGTCATTGCGCCCGATATGCGGGCGGCGTGGGGCTACGCCAACCCGCATTCGGCCGCCGCATCGCTCGCCAACCGGCCCGATGCGGCCGGATACGCGTGCTGGATGCGCCTACTTCCCGGTCCAGGCGATCCCCTTCTCCGCGGTGAAGGACAGGGTCGAGACGTAGCGGATCTTGGCATAGGCGCCGTCGCCGCTGCCGCCGGGGCTGTCCACCACATGCACCGCCTCGGCGACGTAGCGGCCGGCCCAGGGCGTCTCGAAGCTCACCCGCCCCGTCGTGTCGGTGCGCAGCCGGCGCTCCCAGCGCGGCGGCGCGACCAGCGTGACCTCGGTGCGGGGCAGCGGCTCGCCGCGCAGCAGCAGGACGAAGTTGTTGCCGCCGGCCGCGACGGGAACCAGCTCCAGATCCATCGCGTGGCGCGTCTCCGTCCGGCCCTCGCGGGCGAGCATGACGGATTTCACCTTTTCGGCGCCGGGGCGGCCGAAAGGCGGCAGGCCGTCCTCGATCATCCGCACGTCGCCGGCGCCGCGCGGCAGGGCGACGGCGAAATGGTCTGCCTGCCGCTGCGCCGGCAGCGGGGAGGCCGGGTCGGCGACGAAGACCTTCGGGTTCGGGATGCGGTCGAGCAGCCCGCCGGTGCGCTCGCGCTGGTTCTCGACCGGCTCGCCGAAATAGAGGCGCGCGGCATCGCCCTCGCGTTCCAGCCAGAGCTGGTGCGCGGTGGCGGGCAGGGCCAGCGCGACGGGAATGGCGGCCAGGGCGGCCAGCAGCAGGCGTCTCGGCATGGGGGCTCTTCTCCGGGAGCGATGATCAGGCGACGAGGATTGGCCAAGCCAGCAGCCCGGCCAGCGGCAGCAGCGGCCCGAGCCAGAGCGCGAGCCGCGGCGCATAGGGAATGAGGAGGATCAGGCCGAGCCCGGCGGCGGTCAGCAGGCCGAGCCAGCTGACGAGGCCGATGCCGGTGCCCCAGAGGGCGAGGCAGGGCAGCAGCGACAGGCCGAGCAGCCCCCAGCCCAGGCCGCGCAGCAGCCGGCGCCGCGCCGTGGCGGGCCGGCCGCCTAGCAGCTCGGCATGGTGGCGGTCCATGGCGAGGCTGAGGCCGAGGAAGCCGGCATAGGCGAGGCCGAAGCCGAGCAGCGCCATCACGCCCCCTCCGCCCGCGCCAGCCGCGCGCCGCGCAGCGCCTGCCGCGCCGGGGCACGGTGGACCAGCCGCCAGGCGAGATAGCCGAGCAGCAGGCCGAGCCCGGCCGCCACCAGGTCGGTGCCGGCCATCGCCCAGTCGCCCGCCGGCAGGCTCGCGCCGAGATGCCGGTCGGTGGTCAGCAGGTTGAGGACCGGCAGCAGCAGGCCGAGCAGCGCCGCGGCGCCGAACTGCGCCGCCCAGCTCCGCAGGCCGGGCCAGAGCACCGCCTGCAGCCCCGCCAGCGCCCAGATCAGGAAGAAGCAGCGCACCTCCCACTCGGCGCGGTCGGCCAGGTGCAGCGGCAGCAGGCGGTTCGCCCAGAGGAAGCCGAACATCGCGGTCGGCAGCCCGGCGATGGTGGCGAGGTTCAGCGCCTCCACCAGCCGCAGGCCGAAGCCGGCGCGGCCGTTCCGCGCATGGCGGTGGCGGTGCTTGGCGGCCCAGAGCACGAGGCCGGTCGCCACCATCGCGGTGCCCGCCAGGCCGGAGAGGAAGAACAGCCCGCGCAGCAGCGGCGAGGCGAAGCGGCCGAGATGCAGCCCATAGGCGACGCCGCGCGTCGCCGCCGCCGCCGCCGCCTCGCCGCTCGCCGAGAGCAGCGTGCCGCGCAGGCCGTCGAAGGTCAGGGTCTGCGGATTGGCGGAGATGCTCTCGGCATCGCGCCGCGTCATGCGGATGACGGCGCTGGCATCGCCCGGCTGCTGCACGTCGATGCGGCCCGGCGGCCCGCCCCAGCGGCGCGTCGCCTCGTCCAGCAGGGGCGCGATGGGGGTCAGCGGCGCCGGCTGGTTGGCCCGCTTCACCAACGCCGCGGTGCCGAAGACGTCGTTCACGAAGGCCTGCCGGTCGCCCTGATAGGCCGCCTGGATGCCCCAGGGCATGTACATCACCATCAGGGTGATCAGCCCGGTATAGGTGATCATCAGGTGATAGGGCAGCGCCAGCACCCCGAGGGCGTTGTGCGCGTCCAGCCAGGAGCGGCCGGCGCCCTTGCCGGGGCGGAAGGTGAAGAAGTCGGCGAAGATCCGCCGATGCGTGACGATGCCGCTGATGATGGCGACCAGCATCATCATGGCGCAGAAGCCGACGATCCAGCGGCCCCAGAGCGGCGCCATGTGCAGCTCGAAATGGAAGCGGTAGAAGAAATTGCCGCCCAGGCTCTCGCGCGTCCGCACCGGCTCGCCCGTCGCCGGGTCGAGCACCGCCGTGGCGAAGCGCCTGGCGCCCGGCTCGCGCCAGAAGACGCGCAGCTCGCCGCCACGCTCGTCCGGCGGGGAGATGATCCAGCTCGGCGAGTTCGGCGCGGTGCGCTGCAGCGTCTCGATCGCCAGCCGCACCGGCTCGGCGCCGGGCGCCGCGGCCTGCAGCTCCGGCCGCATCCAGGCGGAGATCTCGTTGCGGAAATAGCTCGCCGTGCCGGTGAGGAAGACGGCGAAGAGGATCCAGCCGACCAGCAGGCCGGACCAGATGTGCAGCCAGGACATGCACTGGCGGAAGCCCTGCCTCATGCCAGCCCCCCGGTGAGCCAGAGCAGCGCGGCGAGCACCAGGACCGGCGGCAGCAGCCCGGCCCAGGCGCGGCCGGCGCTGCGCGCGGCGAAGACCCAGATCACGGCGCCGGCATAGATGAGGAAGCTCAGCATCATGCCGGTCAGCACCGCTTCGGCCCGGCTCGCCGGCAGCCAGGCGGCGAAGGCCGTCGCGACCAGCGCCGCCAGCGCATAGCCGCCGAGCACCGCGGCGATGGTGCGGGACAGCACGCCGGGCCAGTGCCAAGCCCGCAGCCGGCGCCAGCCGGCCGGGATGCGCGCGGCGAGGCTCACGGCCGCTCTTGCCCGGTGCGCCGGTCAGCCTGGGCGGGGTCCGGCGGAGAGGGGCGCGCGGCGGCCGGGCCCGCCGGCCAGGTCGGGCACCAGCCCCGGCAGCGTGCTGGGGAATGCTTCATTGCGTCGGTCACCACCGGCCTGTCTCGCCGGGCGACAACGCCGCCCGGTGCAGGCCAATTGCAACTGATTCTCAACTTGAGCAAGGGGGGTTGAGCCGCCCTGCGTCGGCCGTCCTGAGCTGGCGGTCGTCCGGATGCTGACCAGCCTCAGCGCCGCGGCTGCAACAGCCGGCCCTCGAACAGGGTCACCCCGGCCTCCCAGCCCCAGCCGATTGCCGCCGCCTGGTCAGCGCCGGTCAGCACCACGCGGCCATGCGGCAGCGCCGGCGCCAGGGCCGCCAGCGCCGGCGACCAGGCGAGGCGCAGCAGCTCCACCCCGCCTTCCGGGGACAGCGCCGGCCGCAATGCCGGCACCAGCGCCGGATCGGGCAGATCGAGCGCGAGGCGGTAGCCGCGGGCGCGGGCGAAATCCCGGGCGAAGGCGAAGCCCTCGGCATCCGCCAGCGCATCCTCGGCCGGCAGCGCCAGCACCGTCGCGGCGCGCAGGGCGGGATCGAGGCGGGCATCGAGGCGGAGGAACTCCGCCTCCCCCAGCGTCCGCGCCGCGAGACAAAGGCCGAGCGGGCCCGGCCCCGCCCCGCCGGGCCTCTCCCCAGGCCGCATAAGCTCGGCCAGCAGCCGCCGGTCCAGCAGCCGCCGCAGCCGGCGGGCGAGCCAGGGCGCCGCCGCCGGATCGGCCTCCGGCGCGATCACCGCGCGCAATTCCGGCCAGGCGAGACGCCACTCCTCCCAGGCAGGCTCCGGCGCCTCGGCGCCGCGGTCGAGGCGGCAGACCGGCCTTGGGCGCAGGAACCGCGCCAGGCTGGCGGCGTGCAGCACCTGCTCGAGCGAGGCGAGGTCGCCCGGCGTGAAATCCGCCGGCGGCAGGGCCGGCAGCGGCGCCGCCGGCGGCGGCCCGAGCGCGGCCTCGACCGCCGCGAGCAGCGCCGCCGCGTCGCGCGGCAGGTCGAGCAGGGCGTGCAGCCCGCTATCGGCCAGCATGTCCTCGCCCAGCACCACCGCCAGCACCGCCTCGGCATCGCGCAGATGCCGGCCGCCCGGCGGGGCGATGGCGACGAGGTCGCCATTCGGCAGTTCGAAGAGCCGGCTGCGCAGGGGCCGCAGCGCCGGCTCCAACGCCTCCCGCAGCAGCCGGTGGTGATGGCCGCGCCGCAGCGTCGGCGCCAGGCGCGAGAGGCGAAGATGCAGCGCCTGGCGCGGCACCTCGGCGGCGACGGCCTCGCGCACGAGCTGCGCCAGCGCCAGCGCATCGGCCGCGCTCCGCGCCTCGGCGGCCGGCCTGGATGGGGCGGGCCGCAGCGCCGTCATGCCGCGCCCGTCCGCAGCAGGCCGCCGGCGCGGGCGAAGGCCAGCGCCGCGGGATCGGCCCCGGCCTCGAGCATCAGCCGCGCCGGGCCGATCGCCCGCAGCCGCTCCGTCAGCTCGGGCGCCGCCAGCGCCGGCGACCAGCGCAACAGCAGGTGCGCCGCCGGCAGCGCCGCGGGGTCGACCAGGGCGAGCGTCGCCGCCTCCAGCCCCTCCAGCGCCACCGCCCAGCCGCGCTCCGCGAGACGGGCCTGGAAGCCGGTGAAATCCGGCCCGGCCGCAGCGGCGAGCGGCAGCACCCCGACGGCGCCGGGCCGCAGCGCCGGCACCGGCAGCGCATCCCGCGCCAACGGCACCAGCCGCAGGCCGGGCAGGTCGCAGGCCCAGGCGGCGAGGCCGGGGCGCAGCCGCGCCGCCATCCGCTCCATCGCCTGCGCCAGCAGGTCGGGATCCGCGGCGAGCGGGCCGATCGCCGCGGCCAGGCTGCGGCGGGACAGGCGCAGGCGCTGGCCATGCCGCTCGCCGGCGGCATCCCGGATCGTCTCGGCCCGCAGCACCGCCTCGGCGGACAGCGCCTCCAGCGCCGCATGCAACGATGCGGGAGAGGGGGGCACCGGCGGGGGCAGGAGATCCGGCGCCGGAACCTCGGCCGCCGCCCAGGCCAGCACCGCATCGGCATCGCGCGGTAGCCGCCAGACCGGCAGCGGCGCCTCCGCGCCGAGCAGCGTGCCGAGCGCCGCCGCCGCCCGGCGGCCGGTCGCCTCCGAGACGCCGAGCAGCAGCGTGCCGCCCGCCGCGCGCAGCAGGCCGCCGCCGCCCATCGCCGCGGCATCCCGCAGGATCGCCTCGGCCATGCGGCGGCGGGGCAGGCCGGCGCGGAGTCGCGGATGGTCCGGCAGCAGCAGCGCCGCCCGCCCCTGCGCCGCCGGCAGGGCGGCCAGGACGGCGGCATGCAGCGTCGGGACCTGGCGCAGGCCCAGCAGGCCGGCGGGCGGGAGGGCGGCGAGGGCGATGCCGGTGCCGCCAGCGGTCATGGTCATGGTCATGCGCAGTCCTTGCGCGATGCGGCGCGGCGGGGGACCCAATTCCTGTTTTCAGTGATCGTCATCCGATCAGACGATCGCGCCCGGCAGCATGAAACTGCTCTGCGAACAACGAGATAGAGCGCATTCCACCGTTCCGGTCGGGGCGAATGCGCTCTAAGGTCGCGCCGGATGGTTAAGGACGCGATAGCGCCCGGCGCCCTGCGCCCCGGGCTCCGCATCTATGCGATCGGCGACGTGCACGGCTGCGCCGACCGGTTGGCGGGGCTGCATGCCGAGATCGCCCGCGATGCCCGCGACCGTCCGGCGGACACGGTGGTGATCGTCCATCTCGGCGACTACGTGGACCGCGGCGCGGACAGCGCCGGCGTGCTGCAGCGGCTGCTGGCGCCCGCCCCCGTGCCGGGCGCCGAGATGGTGACGCTGCTCGGCAACCACGAGGCCATGATGCGCGAGGCCTGCGACCCGCGGGCGCCGGCCGATGCGCTGCCCTACTGGCTGGAGAATGGCGGCGCGGCGACGCTGGCCAGCTACGGCACCTCGGCCACGGACCCGGATTTCCGCGCCGCCATCCCGCCCGCGCATCTGGCGCTGCTGCATCGCTGCCCGCTGCGCTGGGCGGCGGGCGACTATCTCTTCGTCCATGCCGGCATCCGGCCGGAGGTCGCGCTCGACCGCCAGGACCCCTTCGACCTGATCTGGATCCGCGAGCCCTTCCTCTCCTTCGACGGCGACCTGCCGCAGATCGTGGTGCACGGGCACACCCCGGCGCCGGCGCCGGTCATCCGGTCGCACCGCATCGGCATCGACACCGGCGCCTGCTTCGGGGGTATGCTCACCTGCCTGGTGCTGGAGGGGCAGCGGCTGCGTTTCCTGGTCGGCTGAGCCGGCATCGGTCGGCAGCCGGCACGGTCAGCCCTGCGCAACAATTTTGCCGGCAGGCTCTGCCGCTTCGAATCGAGGTCCCGTGCCTTGCACCTTGACCCGCGACTGCGCTACCGCAGAGAGATGCACGGACCCGCGCCCGCCCCCCGCCCCGGCCCACCTGGTCCGTTGCCCGCCGTGCTGTCCGATGCCGTCCGCCAGCTGAAGCGCGGCACCGTCCTGGTGGTCGGCGACGCCATGCTCGACCGCTACGTCTATGGCCGGGTCGAGCGGGTGAGCCGTGAGGCACCCGTTCCGGTTCTGTCGGTGGAACGCGAGGTGGCGCTGCCCGGCGGCGCCGGCAATGTCGTGCGGAACCTGACCGCGCTCGGCGCCGCCGTCGCCTTCGTCTCGGTGGTGGGCGACGACCAGGCCGGCAGCGACCTCACCGGGCTGATCGGCGGTCAGCCGGGCGTCGAGCCCTGGCTGCTGGTGCAGGGCGGCCGCGCCACCACGACCAAGACCCGCTTCGTCGCCACCGGCCAGCAGTTGCTGCGCGCCGATCACGAGCAGACCGCGGCCATCCACCAGCGCCTCGCCGACCGGCTGGTGCGCATCGCCGGCGACGCGGTCGCGGCGACCGCGGTGATGGTGCTCTCCGACTACCGCAAGGGCGTGCTCGCCGGCGACACGCCCACGCGCCTCATCGCCGCGGCGCGCACCGCCGGGCGGCGGGTGCTGGTCGATCCGAAGGGCGGCGACCATGCGCGCTATGCCGGCGCCGACCTCATCATGCCCGATATCGAGGAGTTGGCCGAGGCGACCGGCCTGCCCACCGCCACCGAGGCGGAGATCGCCGCCGCCGCCGCCGCGCTGCGCCGCACGCACGGCTTCGGCGCGGTCATGGTCCAGCGCGGCGAGCAGGGCGTGACGCTGATCGAGGGCGAGGCCGAGGGCGAGACCGTCCAGCACATGCCGAGCGACGTGGCGGAGCTGGTCGATCCGTCCGGCGCCGGCGATGCCGTGGTGGCGGTGGCCGCGGCCGGCCTCGCCGCCGGGCTGCCGATGCCGGTCATCGCCCGCCTCGGCGCGCTGGCGGCCGGCATCGTGCTCGGCAAGACCGGCATCACCGTGGTGCGGGAGGACGAGTTCCTCGAGGTGCTGACCCCCGGCCGCCTCGCCACGCGCAAGCTGGTGACGCGCTCCGAGGCGGCGGAGCGGGTGGAGCGCTGGCGCCGCGCCGGTTGCCGCGTTGGCTTCCTGGTCTGCCGCGGGGCGGAGGGGGCGGCCGAGCTGGTGACCGGGGCGCGGAGCTGGTGCGATCGGCTGGTGGTGGCGCTCGGCGATGCCGATCCCGCGGCGGCGGCGCTGGCGGAGCTGCCGGGCGCCGACCTGATCGCCCGCTTCGGGGCCGAGACGCCGCTGGAGCTGATCCGCCTGCTGCGCCCGGACGTGCTGGTGCAGGCCCCGGGCAGCAACGCCTTCAGCCAGCCGGGCGGCGAAGTGGTGCAGGAATGGGGCGGCACGGTGCGCAACGCCACGCCCGAGGTCGCGGCGCCGACCGCGGCTTAATCCGGCACTGGACCATGATCCGCTCACACAGGGTCGCGGATCATGGTCCAGGCCGTTGCTTGATCGCGTGAGTCACGCCTTTCGGTGAGTCCACCTCAAGCGATCACGCCCTAATCCAGCACCACCACCGTCTTCCGCGCGATGAGGTCGAAATCGATCTCGGCGCCGAGGCCGGGGCCCTGCGGCGCCTGCACCATCCCGTCGCGCCCTACCTCGATTTCCTGCGCAAGCCCGTATTTATGCGCGCCGTCGGGCAGCAGCACCTCGAAATAGGTGGTGTTGCGGATGGCGCAGGCGACATGCAGGTTCGCCAGGTTGTTCAGGCTGTTGCCGCCGTGGTGGATCTCGTAGGTCATACGGAAGGCCTCAGCGAGATGCGCGGTCTTCAGCAGCGTGGTGATGCCGCCCTTCACCGCGACGTCGCCGCGCAGATAGTCGGTCGCCTGCAGCATGATCCAGGGCGCGTAGCTCTCCAGCCCGGCGGCCGGGTATTCCGTCGCCATGATCGGGATATCGAGCTTCTGCCGCAGCTTGACGTAGTTGGTGATGTCCTGGTCGTGCAGCGGGTCCTCGTACCAGAGGAAGCCGAGCCGCTCGATGGCGCGGCCGACCCGCAGCGCGGCCGGGAAGTCGTAGGACCAGGTGGAATCGAGCATCAGCGGGAAGTCGTCGCCGACGGCGCGGCGCGCCGCCTCGCAGACCTTGATGTCGGTGGCGGGGTGCTGCGGCGGGTGGATCTTGTAGGCGGCCCAGCCGGCCTCGCGGAAGGCGACCGCCTCCTCGGCATAGGCCTCGGCGCCGTCCAGCACCTGCGAGCTGGCATAGGCCGGGATGGCGTGGCGGCAGGTGCCGAGCAGCCGGTGGATCGGCATCCCCGCCGCCTTCCCCGCCAGGTCCCAGAGCGCGACGTCCACCGCGCCGATGGAGCGCACCGAGACCAGGCGCGAGAAGGGCCAGAGCTTCGCGTTGATCGCCTCGCGCTCCAGCGGGTCGCGGCCCATGAGCAGCGGCTTGAGGAAACGGATCAGACCCGGCCCGTCATTCGCCGCCGTATGCGTCGCCGAGCCGAGGAAGGCATGGCCGGTCAGCCCGGCATCGGTGCCGATGCTGAGCAGGCCGAGGGCGGAGGAGCCCGTCTCCATGCGCGAGGCGGCGTGGTAGCGGGTCGGCGGGATGCCGTCCCAGGCGAAGAGGGTGAGCGAGACCCGGTCGATCCTCATGGCGGCGTTCCTCCTGCTGGCCTTCCCTTTGGGGGCCTTGCGGCGACGGTAGTGGCACCGTGCCCGGCGCGCCACCGCGCGGGATCGTCGCCTCGGCTCCCCAGGCACGGTAGAAAGGGCGCATGAACACGCTCATCGCCGATATCGGCGGCACCAATGCCCGCTTCGCGCTGTTCGACGGCCGGACCTACACCCCGCCGCTGCGGCTGGCGCTGGACGAGGTCGACAGCATCGCCGAGGCGGCCGCCGGCTATCTCATCGACCGGCCGCGGCCGGTGGCGGCGGTCTTCGCCGTGGCCGGCCCGGTCCAGGACAACCGGGTCACGCTGACCAATCGCGGCTGGGTGGTCGACGGGGCGGAGATCGCCGCGGCCCTCGGCATCCCCCGCGTTCGGGTGGTGAACGACTTCGCGGCGCTGTCCGCCTCGCTGCCGGACCTGGCGGGGGAGGACCTCTTCCCGCTCGGCGGCGCGCAGGCCGAACCGGGGGCGCCACTCGCGGTGCTCGGCCCCGGCACCGGGCTCGGCGTCGGCGCCTTCCTGCCGCCGGACCGGGTGCTGGTGACCGAGGGCGGCCATTCCAGCATCGCCGCGCACGACCCGCGCGAGGCGGCGGTGATCGAGTGGCTGCGCGGCCGCTTCGGCCATGTCTCGGCGGAGCGGCTGCTCTCCGGCCAGGGGATCGAGAACATCCATGCGGCGCTGGTCGCGCTCGATGGCGGCGGCGGCCCGGAACTCGAGGCGGCGGCGATCACCGCCCGGGCGCTGGCGGGCGAGTGCCCGGTCTGCCGCGAGGCGCTCGAGATCTTCTGCGCCGCGCTCGGCGGCGTCGCCGGCGACCTGGCGCTGCTCTACGGCGCGCGCGGCGGCGTCTATGTCGGCGGCGGCATCTGCCCGCGCTTCCCGGAATTCATCGCCGCCTCGCGCTTCCGCCAGCGCTTCGAGGCGAAGGGTCGCTTCTGCGGCTGGCTGGAGCCGATCCCCGCCTGGATCATCATGCGCCCGGATGCGGCGATGGTCGGGCTCGCCGCGCTCGCCCGGCAGGACTGACAGCTCCCCACGACGTCGCTACGCGCCGTCGCGGGGGCCCCGCCATTCGCTCCTGACCCTTGATCCGTCACAGCCCGCCGCGGCGAAGCCGCGGCAGGGCAACGGGTGGCGACGGTTCCAGCAGGCGCTTGAGGGGGAGAGACGGACGGTTGGCTTGCGGCGGGGAAGCAGCTTGCAAGTCGCAAGCTTTGATGCTTGCATGACGCAAGCCAAGAGGAAGCCCGTCCATGAGCCGCACCGATTTCCTGCGGATGCGCTGCCCCGTCGCCCGCTCCATGGCGGTGCTCGGGGAGCGCTGGGCCATGCTGGTCCTGCGCGAGGCCTTCTACGGCACCACGCGCTTCGATGCCTTCGAGCGGCATCTCGGCATCGCCCCCAACATCCTCGCCGCCCGGCTGCGCGACCTGACCGAGCACGGGCTGCTGGAGCGGGTGCCGCTCGGCGATCCGAAGAGCCCCGGCGCCCGGCACGAATACCGCCTCACCGAGAGGGGCCGCGACTTCTTCCCCGTCTATGTCGCGCTGAAGGCCTGGGCGGATCGCTGGATGACCGGGCCGGAGGGGCCGCTGGTGCTGCTGCAGGAAGCGGCGACGGGCCGCCCGGTCGAGGCGCCCCGACCGCTCGGCGCCGATGGCCGGGCGCTGCGGCCGGAGGATGTCCGCGTGCTGCCCGGACCCGGCGCCGGCCGCGCCACGCGCGCGCGCTTCGGCGGGGAGGCCGCGCATGGCTGACGCCGCCATCGCGGCCCCGGCCGCCCCCGCGACGGCCGCCGCCGCGTCGCCGCCCCTCTCCGTCCTGCTACGCCGCGTGCTGCAGCTCGCCGCCCCGACCACGCTGGTCGCCGCGGTGCAGTCGCTCTGCCAACTCTTCGAGCCCTGGCTGGCCGCGCGGCAGGGCACCGCGGCGCTGGCCGGCTGGGCGGTGGTGCTGCCCTTCGCCCTGCTGCTGCAGCAGATGTCGACGGGGGCGATGGGCGGCGGCGTGGTCTCGGCCATCGCCCGGGCCCTCGGGGCGCAGCGGCGGGAGGAGGCCTCGGCGCTAGTGCTGCACGCCGTGGTCATCGCCCTCGGCTTCGGCCTCGCCTATGCCGTGCTGCTGGCCGGCTTCCCGCGCGAGATCCTCGGCCTGATCGGCGGGCCGGAGGCGGCCGAGGCGGCGGCGGCCTATTGCGCCTGGCTCTTCGGCCTCGGCGCCATCCCGGCCTGGCTGGCCAATACCCTCGCCTCGGTGCTGCGCGGCGGCGGGCGGCATGCGCTGGCCTCGCGCGTGCTGCTGCTCGCCTGGCTCGGCTATCCGCCGCTCGCCTGGGCGCTGATGGAGCCGGCCGGGTTCGGCCTCGCCGGTGCCGGCATCGCCTTCGCGGCGATGATGACGGTGGCGACGCTCGGCATGGCCGCGGTGGTGCTGCGCGGCGGCGCCGGCTTCCGCCCGACGCTGCGCATCCGGCTGCAGGCGGCGCTCTTCGGCCGCATCCTCTCGGTCGGGCTGATCGCCTGCGTCATGGCGACCATCGCCAATCTCACCACCATCCTGGTGACCGCCCGCATCGCCGCGCATGGCGCCGCCGCGGTCGCCGCCTATGGCGTCTCGGCGCGGCTGGAATTCCTGATGGTGCCGCTCGCCTTCGGCGTCGGCTCGGCGCTGACCGCGCTGGTCGGCCGGGCGGTCGGCGGCGGCGACTGGGCAACGGCGCGGCGCACCGCCTGGTCAGGCGCGCTGCTGGCCCTGGCCGTCACGGCGAGCGTCGGCTTCGGCGTCGCGCTCTTCCCCGGCGCGACGGCGCGCGCCTTCAGCGGCGATCCGGCGGTGGTGGCGATCGCGACCGAGGCGCTCGCCATCATCGGCTGGGCCCTGCCCGGCTTCGGCGTCGGCATGGCGCTCTACTTCGCCGCCATGGGTGCGGGGCGGATGCGTTGGCCGGTGGTGGCGGCGGTGTCGCGCATCACGCTCGCGGTCGGCGGTGGCTGGCTGCTGGCGGATGTGCTCGGCCTCGGCCTGCCGGGGCAGTTCCTCGCCGTCGCGCTCGGCATCACCGCCTATGGCGCCATCACCGCGGCGGCGGTGCGGCCGGGCAACTGGTCCGGCTGAGCGGGGCGGCGGCGCGACCCCGCCGCTGGCGATGTCCCGCGATTTCCCCCGGGCCGATCACGCTCTATAGCGTCCGGAACTAGGAGGAACGCCATCCATGCCAACGGATCCCGAGCCGCCGCAGCGGCACGCCGCCATCATCGGCTTCGGCCTGATGGGCTGCGACATCGCCGCCATCTTCCTGGCCGGGGGCTGGCGGGTGACGGCGGTGGAGCCCGACCGCGCGAGCTGGCCGGCGCGGCTCGACCGCGTCGCCCTCTCGCTCTCGCAGCTCGGCGCGCCGCCGGCGCGGGTGGACGCGCTCGACCTCGTCGCGGCTATGGAGGATGTCGGCTTCAACGACGCCGAAGCGGTGATCGAGGCGGTGCCGGAGCGGCTCGACCTCAAGCGCCAGGTCTTCGCCGCGCTCGACCGGCTGGTGCCGGCGGGCATCCCGGTGGCCAGCAACGCCTCCGGCTTCCGCATCACCGACATCGCCGAGGGCTGCGCGACGCGCGACCGCATGGCCAACCTGCACTTCTTCCTGCCGGCGCATCTGGTGCCCGGCGTCGAGGTGGTGAAGGGCGAGCATACCGAGGACGCCGCCTGCGAGCGGCTGGCGGAGATCATGGCGGGCCTCGGCCGGGTGCCGATCCGGGTCGCGCGCGACGTGCCGGGCTTCCTCGCCAACCGCATCCAGCACGCCATGGTGCGCGAGGCCTTCAACGCGCTGGATGAGGGCCTGGCCTCGCCCGAGGATGTGGACAAGGCGGTGCGCTTCACCTTCGGCATGCGCATCATGGGCGCCGGGCCGATCCTGCAGAAGGAGCTGGCGGGGCTGGAGACGCAGCTCGCGGCGCAGGCGACGATCTATCCCTCGCTCTGCAACCGCGCCACGCCGGGCCCGACCATCACCCGGCTGGTCGAGGCGGGGAAGCTCGGCGCCAAGACCGGCGAGGGCTTCTGGGAGTGGACGCCGGAAAGCGCGAAGGCGGCGCGCGAGCGCTACGAGCGGATGCTGCTCGCGGCGCTGGAACTGCTGCGGCGGGAGGGGTGAGCGGGCGCGTGATCGCTTGCGGCGACATCGCCGATAGGCGTGCATCACGCGACCAGAGGATGCTTCAGCCCCGCGGCAGCTCCTGCTCGACCAGCGTGGCGAAGTAGCTGGCGCCGACCGGCAGCATGGCGTCGTTGAAGTCGTAGCGCGGGTGATGCACCGGCACGTCGCCGCGATCCGCCTCCTTCTGGCCTATCATGACGAAGGCGCCGGGGCGGGCGAGCAGCATGAAGGAGAAATCCTCGCCGCCCATGATCGGCGGCGCGTCGCCGATCACCTTCGCCGCCCCCAGCACCCGCGCCGCCGCCTGGGCGGCGCGGGCGGTCTCTTCCGGGTGGTTCACCGTCGGCGGGTAGAGCCGGGTGTAGACGACCTCCGCCTCCGCCTCATGCGCCGCCGCCGTGCTCTCGGCGACGCGGGCGATCAACCGCTCCATCATGTCGCGCGTCTCCGGCCGCAGGGTGCGGACGGTGCCCTTCAGCTCGGCCGCGTCGGGGATGACGTTCATGGCGCTGCCGGCCTGGAACATGGTGATGCTCAGCACCGCGCTGTCCAGCGGATCGGTCCGCCGCGACACCAGCCCCTGCAGCGCCACCAGCACATGCGCGCCGACCAGCACCGGGTCGACCGCCACATGCGGCCGCGCCGCATGGCCGCCGATGCCGCGGATGGTGATCGAGACGCGGTCGGAGGCGGCCAGCACCGTGCCCGGCACCACCTTCGCCTCACCGAGCGGCAGGGTCGGATCGTTGTGGATGCCGTAGACGGCATCGCAGGGGAAGCGCTCGAACAGCCCCTCCTGCACCATGACCTGGCCGCCGCCGCCGCCCTCCTCGGCCGGCTGGAAGATGAAATGCACCGTGCCGTCGAAATTCCGCGTCTCCGCCAGGTAGCGGGCGGCGCCGAGCAGGGTCGCGGTATGCCCGTCATGGCCGCAGGCATGCATCCGGCCGGGCACGGTCGAGCGATGCGGGACGTCGTTCTGCTCGGTCATCGGCAGGCAGTCCATGTCGGCGCGCAGCCCGATGCTGCGGGTGCCGCTGCCGTTGCGCAGCACGCCGACCAGCCCGGTGGTGGCGAGGCCGCGATGCACCTCGATGCCCCAGGATTCGAGCTTGCGCGCGACGATGTCGCTGGTCCGCCGCTCCTCGAAGCCGAGCTCGGGATGGGCGTGGAAGTCCTGGCGCCATTCGGTCATCTCGGGCGCGAGGGCGGCGATGCGGTTGATGACGGGCATGGGAACCCTCCGGGTCGGCAGGCCAGTGTAGCGCCCGGCATGGGCCGGGTCTGCCATGGCGCGATCAGCTTCGCCGGCGCTCCCCGGGACCGGACCCCGGTCGGGCGGCGCTTCGCCAGGACGGCAACCTCGGCGCATGGCGATGGCCCCGATGCGCAACCGTATCGGGGCCTCCCCCTGCCGGCCATTCCCGGCCGGTTGCGACCCATTCCTGGACCATGGTCCAGGCCGTTGTTTGAGCGCGTGATTCACGCTTTTCGGTGAGTCCGCCTCAGGCGATCACGCTCTAGCCGTTGGGCCGCAGGATCGGGTTCGGCGGCTCCGGGCGCGGCAGAGGCTGCACCTTCAGGTCGAGCTGCTTCATCTTCTGCAACCACTCGGGCCGCAATGCGAAGCGGGTGCTGACCGCATCCACCCAGGCCGTGGCGATGCCGATGTTGTTGGAATTCCACGCGACCCAGGCATAGCCCCGTTCGGTGCCGAAGCCGCCGGTCCCGCCCCAGGCAGGCCCCCAGGAATTCTTGATCAGCCAGGCGCGCTTCGCATCGTCCCAGCCGATGATGACGACGCCGTGGTTGATCCAGTCGAAATGCTGGCTGCTCTCGTCGAACACCGCATCGGTGCTGTCATAGGCCTGGAAGGCCGGCGTCGCCTGCAGCGCGGTGGCGAGCGGCCCATGCGCGCACAGCGCCTGCTTGATCGCCTGCACCGTCGGGATGGTGCCGACATCATTGGCGACGAAACCCCAGCTCGCCGCCCGGAAGGGAGTGGCGATGCTGCCCGGGCAGGCCTGGTGGTCATCGCCGGTGAAGGGCGCGCTCTGCTCATGGGCCGCGCCATGCGTCAGCATGTAGTCATAGACCGGCATCCACCAGCCGCCCGCGCAGGTGCCGGCGCCGGCGCAGTTCAGGATGTGCTGCTCGGAGGTGTCGATCTGCGCGCCGTTGCGGATGGCGTAGCTGCCCTCATAGGCACCCATGGCGGTGAAGTCCCAGCAGGTGCCGCAGCTCTGCGCCTTCACCGGCGTCACCTTGCCGCTCCGCCGCCAGTCGAAGGCCGCGGCCCGCGGCGAGCAGGCGGCCAGCAGCTTCGAGAGGTCGACCCGCCCGAGGCGCGCGCTCTCGACGTCGATGCTCCGGAGCGCCGCCGCGCGCCGGTTGACCGTCGCCGCGATCCCCGGCTGCGACCGCGGGATGCGGGTGCCGGCGAGCACTTCGAGCGGCAATTCGAGGGCCGGCGTATAGCCGACGCTGAAGCGGCCGCCCTGCTGCTCCACCTGGGCGCGGATGCTGGCCAGCCTGTCCCGGATCTCCGGCGAGAGCGCCTGCTCGCGCGCCACCGCGTCCTGGGGCGAGAAGGACAGGATGCGGCGCACCTCGGCCGGCGCGATCGCCTGCGTCGTGGCGGGAGAGGCGGGCTGGCCGCGCGCCCCCGCGAGGCCGAGGATCGCGGCGCAGAGGCCCGCGATGCCAATCCGGACTGGGTTTCGGACCGTACCGTTCTGCATGCAGTGTCCTCCTCCTGGCATGGTCCGCCGATCCGCGGCCCCTCACGCCGCGGGCGGGACACATGCTGGAATCACCGGCCCGGACAGCCGAGGATGGGCGCCCCCCTGACGGAAAGCCGCCATTGGCGACCCTTCGGCCTGGCCGGCCGGACAGGAGTAACGAGACATGGAAAGGCGCGCTGTGCTGCTGCACACCGTCGCGGCGGCCCTGGGGGCCGCGGGATGCCAGGCCGCGACGCAGGAGGCGTCCCAGATGGTCGTCGTCTCGCCCGACCAGGACGGCGCAACCGTCGCGCTCCGGGTCGGTGGCCAGTTGCAGCTCCGCCTGCCGGCCCAGCTCGGCACCGGCTATTCCTGGGCGCCCGATCCGTCACCCGGGCTGCTGCGGCTGGACGGCCAGCGGGTCGAGTCGCCGGAGGGCCTGCGGCCGGGCGGAACCGAGACGCAGGTCTTCGACTTCACCGCGACGGGCGCCGGCAGCGAGACGCTGCTTCTCGCCTATCGCCGGCCCTGGGAGCCGGCGGCGCCGGCGCGACGCTTCCGCCTCCGGGTCGAGATCACGCCCTGAAGCCGCGGCGTCGCCCCAAGGCATTACCCCGGGGCGTTGCCCGGCGGGCAGGCGAAGGGGATGATGGCCGGGACGATGGCCGCCGGCGCCCGCTCGGCGCGGCAGGACCCCATTCGCGGCGGAGGACCCGGACACGCCCATGAGCAACACCTTCCTCGTCGGCAATGGCGGCGGCTTTTCCGGCGACCGCGTCGATGCGCCGATCCCGGTCGTGCGCAGCCTGATCGCCCGCGGCCTGCCGGCGGCGATGTTCTTCGAGACGCTCGGCGAGCGCACCGTGGCGCTGGCCCAGCTCGAGCGGCGGCGCGACCCGGAGCTCGGCTACGAGCCGATGCTGGAGCGGCTGCTGGAGCCGATCCTCGCCGATTGCGTGGCGCACCGCATCCCGATCCTCGGCAATTTCGGTGCTGCCAACCCGGCGGCCGCCGGGCGGCTGGTGGCGCGGCTGGCGCTGCGGCTCGGCCTGCCGGACTGCCGCATCGCGGTGGTCACCGGCGACGACGTCACCGCCTCCATCGCGCTCGACCAGCTGCCGGTGCACGAGGCCGATGACAGCCTCGACATGAAGTCGGCGCGACTGGTCTCGGCCAATGCCTATATCGGCGCCGGGCCACTGGTGGAGGCGCTGCGGCAGGGCGCCGATGTGGTGGTGGCCGGCCGCACCTCGGACCCGGCGCTCGCCATCGCGCCGCTGGTCCACCATTTCGGCTGGTCCTTCGAGGACTGGGAGAAGCTCGCCCTCGGCGCCGCCTGCGGGCATCTGCTGGAATGCGGCAGCCAGGTGACCGGCGGCGTCTTCTGGGACCCCGGCTGCAAGGACATCCCTGATCCCTGGAACATCGGCTTCCCGATCGCCGAGGTGACGGCGGAGGGCGGGCTGGTCATCACCAAGCCCGAGGATACCGGCGGGATCGTCGACCTGCGCACGGTGAAGGAGCAGCTTCTCTACGAGTTGCACGATCCCTCGCGCTACATCACGCCCGACGTGGTGCTCGACATCTCCGGCTGCTCGGTGGAGCAGGTGGGAAAGGACCGCGTCGCGGTGCATGGCCTCGCCGGGCATCCGGCGCCGGACACGCTGAAGGTGACCGCCTGCTTCGAGGGCACCTGGCTCGGCGAGGGCGAGGTCTCGGTCGCCGGGCCGAACGCGCTGGCGCGGGCGCGGGCGACGGCGGATGTGCTGCTGCGGCGGATGGAGATGCGTGGCCTGCCGGTCCGGGTGCGCGTCGATCTCATCGGCGTCGCCTCAGTGCATGACAGCGACGATGGCGCGCTGTGGCGGGCATATCGGGGGCCGGAGCCGCCGGAGGTACGCATCCGCCTCGCCGCGGAAGGCAATGACCGGGATGCGGTGGACCAGGCCTCGCGGGAGGTGCTGGCGTTGCTCTGCTGCGGCACCGCCGGGACGGGCGGCGCCCGCTGGCGGGTGACGCCCCGCATCCTGACGCGCAGCTATCTGGTGCTGCGCGAGCGCGTGCCGACGCGGGTGGTCACCCGCGCGGCGCGCGAGATGGCGGGACAGGAGGTGGCGGGCGCCACCTCCCGGGCCGTTTAGGCCTCAGCCGCCATGGCCGCGCTCGTCGATATCGGCCGGGGTGCCGGCCCAGCGATGCGGCTGGCCATCGAGATAGCGCACGACGGCATCCGGGCCGCCGCCGAGCAGCACGCCGATGCGGCCCTCGCGGGCTTGGCCGCCGGGCGCGGCCGTATAGCCGGTCTGCTTGCGGCCACCGCCCTCGATGCCGGCGACGGCGCCGCCGACGATGGTATCGCCCGGCATGCCGCCATAGGTGACCTGCTGGTCGTCATCGCCGCCCGAGAGCCGCGGATAGGCGTCTGCCGCGAGCGGCACCGTCGCGCCGCCGAACAGGGCAGCCAGGGCGAGGGCCGGAAGGGGCAGGCGTCGCATGAACATGGGTAGGATCCGATCTCCTGCAGGCAGGTGGCGCGGCCCGATGCCGCACCTGTCGTTTGCCTTACACGAAGATTAACTTAGTTTCATGTGAATGGTTCCACAAGAGGGGCGCATGGACAGGATCGAGCTGCCGCTGCACGCGGTCGCGCATAGCCGGGCCGGGGACAAGGGCAACCGCTGCAACCTCTCGCTGATGCCCTACGACCCGCGGCTCTGGCCGCTGCTGGCCGAGCAGGTGACGGAGGCGCGGGTGCTGGAGCTGTTCCGGCACCGCGGCGCAACGCGGGTGACGCGCTACGACCTGCCGCGGCTGCAGGCCTTCAACTTCGTCGTCGACGACGTGCTGGAAGGCGGGGTGAATGGCAGCCTCAACCTCGACGGCCACGGCAAGACCAACTCCTTCCGCCTGCTGTCGCTGACCGTCGCCGTGCCGCGCGAGCTGGCGCCGGGCTGAGCCATGGCCACGCCGGAGGCGATGGCGGCGGGCTTCGACCTGCGCGCGCTGCCGCCCGCCTTCTACGAGGACCCCTACCCGGTCTACCGGCTGCTGCGGGAGCGGTGGCCGGTGCGGCGCATGCCCGACGGCTCGCTCTTCCTCACCCGCTGGACCGATCTCGACCGGGTCTATCGCGACACGCGGACCTTCACCTCCGACAAGCACGCCGAATTCGCCCCGAAATACGGTGCGACGCCGCTCTACGAGCACCACACGACCAGCCTCGTCTTCAACGACGCGCCGCTGCACGGCCGCGTCCGGCGGCTGATCACCGGCGCGCTCACGCCGCGCGCCATCGCCGGGATGGAGCCCGCCCTCATCGCCCTGGTCGATCGCCTGCTGGATGCCATGGCGCGCCGCGGCGAGGCGGACCTGATCGAGGATTACGCGGCGGCGATCCCGATCGAGGTGATCGGCACCCTGCTCGGCGTGCCGCCGGAGGAGCGCGGGCCGCTGCGCGGCTGGTCGCTGGCCATCCTCGGCGCGCTGGAGCCGGTGCTGACGCCGGAGGCCGCGGCGCGCGGCAATGCCGCCGTCACCGCCTTCCTCGCCTACCTCCGCGGCCTGGTCGCGCGCCGGCGGGCGGCGCCGGGCGATCCGGCAACCGATGTGCTCACCCGGCTGATCGGCGGCGAGGCGGATGGCGAGCGGCTGAGTGAGGCGGAGCTGCTGCACAATTGCATCTTCCTCCTCAATGCCGGGCACGAGACCACCACCAACCTGATCGGCAACGGGCTCGAGGCGCTGCTGCGCTTCCCGGCCGAGAAGGCCCGGCTGCTGGCCGAGCCCGGGCTGATCGGCAGCGCGGTCGAGGAGGTGCTGCGCTTCGAGAGCTCGAACCAGCTCGGCAATCGCGGCGTCGCGGCGGATTGCGAGATCGGCGGCGTCGCGGTGACGCGCGGCACGCTCGTCACCCTCTGCATCGGCGCGGCCAACCGCGACCCGGCGCATGTCGCCGATCCCGAGCGCTTCGATGTCGCCCGCAGCCCGAACCGCCACCTCGCCTTCGCCGCCGGCCCGCATCAATGCGCCGGCCTCGCCCTGGCGCGGCTGGAGGGACGGGTGGCGATCGGCCGCTTCCTCGCCCGCTTTCCCCGCTATGCGCCCGCCGCGCCGCCGGTGCGCGGCGGCCGGGCCCGCTTCCGCGGCTTCCTGCACCTGCCGGTGCGGCTGGGCTGACCTGTTGGCCCTCGGGCGCCGGACGCGAACCTCCGGCTTGCCCGGGCCGTCGCGTCCCTGCCGGCTGCCGTCAGCGCCGCCCGATCACCGCCAGCGCGGCGCCGAACAGGGCGACCCCGGCGGCGAGCGGGCCGAAGCCGGCGAAGCCGAACTCCGCCATCATCCAGCCGCCGAGCGAGGCGGCGCCGAGCCAGCCGAAGCTCGCCGAGGTGACGTTGAGCCCGAGCACCGTGCCCCGCACCTCGTCCGGCACATTGGCCAGCGCCGCCATCAGGCTCGGCCGGGCGATGGCGTTGACGAGGACATAGGCGAAGCCGAGCGCCACGCTGGCCTCGAGCGTCGGCGTCCAGCCGAAGAGCGCGAGCGCGACGAAGGCCGAGCCCGCCATGGCGATGGCGAAGGTCAGCATGCGGTTGCCCAGCCGGTCGGCGAGCTGGCCGCCGAGGATGGTGCCGGCGATGTTGCCGAGCGCGAAGAGCGCCAGCGGCAGCGCTACCTGCCCGAGGCCGAGGCCATAGGTGGATTGCAGGAAGGTGGCGAAATAGACCGCCGTCAGCCCGTAGCAGATGCGCTCGGCCACCCCCATGGCGAGCAGGTTCAGCACCCGCGGCGACAGCGCGGCCGAGAGACGCGGTGCCGGCTGCCCCGCCGCGCGCGGCCCGTCCACCGGCCGCAGCGTCGTCAGGAACAGGCCTAGCGCGGCGAGCAGGGCGAGGGCCGCGACGCAGAGATTGACGCCGCGCCAGCCGACCAGCTCGCCGATCGCCGCCGCCATGGGCACGCCGACCAGCAAGGTCAGCGACTGCCCGGCCATCACCCAGCCCAGCGCCCGGCCGCGCTGGCGGTCCACCGTGCGGGCCGAGGCCTCGGCCATCAGCACGCCGGTGAAGGCCCCGGCGCAGGCGCCGGCGAGCGTCGCCCAGCTGGCGGCCCCCAGATAGCTCTCCGCGGTCGAGACCCCGGCCATGCAGAGGGCGAGCCCTACCGGCCCGCCGACCAGGAAGGGCCGCCGGCCCCAGCGGTCCGACCCGGCGCCGGCGCAGAGCGAGGCGGCGCCCCAGGCGATGGAGGTCAGCGCCATCAGGTTGGCGATAAGCGGCAGCGAGGTGCCGAGATCGCGCGCCATGACGATGAGGAAGGGCGCCCGCGTGGTGCCTGAGGAGGAGGCGGCGAACATGCCGAGGCAGGCCGCCGCCAGCAGCGCCCAGGGCATGCGCGGCAACGGCTCGACCGGCGTGACGGGCGGAGAGACCGGGGCGACGGTGGCGGGGGCGGCGGTCAGGACCGAGGACATGGCGGCAGCCTAACCCGGTCGGCCATGGCGACGCAGATACCCCGGATGCGGGGCTGGGCGGCGTCTCCCGCCCTCAGCGCATGGCAGAATGTGGCCGGCCGCCGCTTCAGGCGGCGCAGGCCTGGCGCACCGCATCCCGCGCGCCGCCGAGCGCCTGCAACGCCACCCGGCTCCGCCGCGCGACGGTCAGCAGCGCCGGCAATTCCTGCGGCTGGCGCAGCAGGGCGAGTGCGACCTTTCCCGCCGCGGGGCGGCCGTCGCGGGTGAGGCCGACCGCGGCGGCGCGCGGCAGCACCTCCTCGGCAGTGTCCGCCACCGCCCGCAGCGCCGCGAAGGGCAGCCCGCGGGAGGCAGCGAAGGCGGCCGCCGCCTCGGTTTCCAGGTCCACCACGATGGCGCCGGTCGCCGCCCGCAGCACCCGCTTGCGCGCCGGCTCGCCGACCACGGCGGGGCTGCCGGCCACCATGCCGAGCCGCGCGCCGCAATGCCGCGCCAGCGCCGCCGACCAGCGCGGATCGGCGGCATAGGCGCCGCCCGCGCCGCGCACCCGCGTGGCGACGACGAGGTCGCCGCAGGTGAGGGTCGGGTCGAGCCCGCCCGCGATGCCGAAGCTCAGCACGCCCGCCAGCCCCTCGGGCGCCGCGCGCAGCAATTCGCGCAGCCGCGCCGGATCGCCGCCGCTGACGATGACCGGCATCTCGCGCGGCAGCAGCGCCGCCTCGGACCGCATGCCCACGACGGCAAGGATCGAGGAGAGGGTCATGGGCGGCAATTCGTCTCCGGGAAGTGATGTTGCTGGAAAGTATATAGAGGTCACGCGCGTTGCCGGGCAGGCGGAAATTCACAATGTCGCCGCAATCCGCGGAGTGTGGCCCGGCGCCACGCCCGCCGCCGCGCCATGGTGCCAGGGCTTGCCGAGCAAGGGCTTAGGTCCCAGGTCCACCGCCCACCGCCTGCCGCGGCGCCGTCGAGGAAGCCGGGACCGCACCAATTGACGAGATGCGTCCCCGCGGCGGCGTCAGAGCCCGTGCATCACCTGCCGCGAATTGCCCCGTCGCAGGTTGCGCAGCCGCGCCAGTGCCCAGAGCGGGAACAGCCGGGCATAGCCATGGTAGCGGAGGTAGAAGACTCGCGGGAAACCCGTGCCGGTATAATCCTCCTCAGGCCAGTCGCCATCGGCGCGCTGCTGGCGCATCAGCCACTGCGCGCCGCGCTCCACTGCCGGGTCGTCCACCGCGCCGGCCGCCATCAGCGCCAGCAGCGCCCAGGCGGTCTGGCTCGCCGTGCTCGGCCCCATGGCGAGATCGGTATCGGCGCGGGTGCCGCCGCAGCGCGGATAGGTGAAGCCGTCCTCGCCCCAGCCGCCATCCGCGTTCTGCCGCGCCTTCAGCCAGGCGACGGCCTTGCGCATGGCCGGATGCTCGGGCGCCAAGCCGGCGGCGTTCAGCGCCGTCAGCGCCGACCAGGTGCCGTAGACGTAATTCACGCCCCAGCGGCCGTACCAGGACCCATCCGGCTCCTGCTCGGCCAGCATGTAGTCGATCGCCGATCGCACCGCCGGGTGGTCCGGCCCATGGCCGAGCTGCGCCAGCATGGCGAGGCAGCGGCCGGAGACGTCGCTGGTCGGCGGGTCGAGCAGCGCGCCATGGTCGGCGAAGGGGATGGAGTTCAGGTGGTGATGGGTGTTGTCGGCATCGAAGGCGCCCCAGCCGCCGCCCTTCGACTGCATGCCGACCACCCAGTTCGTGGCGCGGGAGACCGCCTCGGCCATCCGGCGGCCGGCCGGCCCGATCTGCCGCTCCGCCCGGTCGAGGGCGAGCACCACCACGGCGGTGTCGTCCACATCTGGGTAATGCGGGTTGGCGTATTGGAAAGCCCAGCCGCCCGGCGCCACACCCGGCCGCGCCTCGGCCCAGTCGCCGGCGACATCGGTGATCTGCCGGTCGAGCAGCCAGGACAGGCCGCGAGTGACCGCCGCCTCGGCCCGGGGATCGCCGGTCTCGAGCAGCGCATGGCTGACCAGGGCGGTGTCCCAGATGGGCGAGAGGCAGGGCTGGACGTAGCTCTCGCCGGGATTCTCCTCCGGCGTGCCGGCCTCGGGCCGGTCCAGTACCAGCTTCTCGACCGCCGACCAGGCGGTGACCACGCGCGGGTCGTCCTCCGGCACGCCGAGGCAGTGATACATCCAGATGGCGTTGGCCATGGCGGGGTAGATGGCGCCGAGCCCGTCCTCGCCGTTCAGCCGCTCAGTCACGAAGGCCTCCGCCTTCGCCTCGGCCCGGGCGCGGGCCCCGGCCGGGAAGTGGTGCTGGGTCCGCTGCAGCACCCAGTCCAGCGCGGCGAACAGCGTCTTCCAGGGCTCGGCGGCATGCGCCCCGCCGGGCCAGCGGCGCACCCGCTCGGGCGGCGTGCGGAACAGCTCGCGCAGCGAGACGCCGGTCGGCACCAGGGGCGTCGGCCGGCGCGCCATCACCACCGTCAGCGGCACCAGCACGGTGCGCGCCCAGTAGCTGACCTTGGAGAGATGGAAGGGGAACCAGCGCGGCAGCAGGCAGATCTCGGGCGGCATCACCGGCACGGCATGCCAGGGCACCTCGCCGAACAGCGCCAGGGTCGCGCGGGTGAAGACGTTGCTCCGCTCCGCCCCGCCGGCGGCGAGGATCGCCGCTCGGGCGCGCGCCATATGCGGCGCCTCCGGCGCGTCGCCGATCAGGCGCAGCGCGAAATAGGCCTTCACCGAGCAGGAAACGTCGAGCGGCCCGCCATGGAAGAGCGGCCAGCCGCCGCCGGCGGTCCTGGTCTCCTGCGCCTGGATGCGGCGGAGATAGCGGCCGATCCGCGCCTCCCGCGCCGGATCGCGCCGGCCGAAGAAGCGCCGCAGCATGATGTACTCGGCCGGGATGGTGGCATCCGCCTCCAGCTCGAACACCCAGTGGCCATCCGCCTGCTGGCAGCGCAGGAGGTGGTCGGTAGCGCGCCCGATAGCGGAATCGAGAGCGGTCCCGGAATGGCCCTCGATCAACCCCTCGGCGAGAGCGAAGTCCGGCCGCGCCGCTGCCGCGGCAAGGTCCTGCATTTTCGACAACGCGAACATACTCCTTGCCAGCCCCGTCGTGCCCGCCCCGCGAGGAGGGCTGCGCCGATGCGGCATGGCGCCATTCCAGATCGCATACGTCCGTTCTTCGCGCTTGCGAAGACCGGCTCGGCATATGGTGCGACTTTAATGCGGCACTGTGCCTTGGTGCGAGGTCACACTGGTCCCGGATCAGTCCGCGGCCCGGCCTCTCCTTTCCACATGCCGCCACGGCCACGCCACTCGGCCAGGGCCGAGTCCAGCGTGAACGCCATGTAGGTGGCGGCGATGCCCGGCAGGAGCAGGCCGCGCAGGGGCGAGAGGCCGAATCGCCGCAATGTCGGCGCGAAAGCCACAGCCATGGCGAGCCAGGCCAGGCCCCCGAGCAGCGCCGCCAGGCCATCGGCCAGCAGCGCCAGCAACGGCGGCGCCAGGAAGACCAGCGCCAGCGCCAGCATCATCCCGGCCAGCGCCACCAGCCGGTAGCCGAGCTGGGCATAGGCGGTGCGGGCGACCATGCGGCGGATCGGCCCCACCGTCTCATAGGGGCGGAGGCTCTCCACCCGCTCCGTCAGCCCGGTCCAGATCGGCCCCACCGCCTTCATCCGCCGCGCCAGGGCGCAATCGTCGATCAGGGCGCCGCGAATCGGCGCCAGGCCGCCGGCGCGCTGGAAGGCCGCGCGCTCCAGCAGCACGCAGCCGCCGGCCGCGGCGGCGGTGCGGGCGCGCGGGTCGTTCGACCAGCGGAAGGGGTAGAGCATCTGGAAGAAGAAGATGAAGGCCGGGATCAGCCAGCGCTCGGCCGGGCTCTCGCAGCGCAGCCGCGCCATCAGCGAGACCAGCACCCGCCGCTCGGCGGCGGCACGGCGGACCAGCATCCGCAGGCTGTCCGGCGCGTGGCGGATATCGGCGTCGGTGAGCAGCAGGTAGTCCGGCGCCCCATCGGGTGTCGCATTGGGCGTCTCGGCGAGCGCCGCCCCGAGCCCCTGCTCCAGCGCCCAGAGCTTGCCGGTCCAGCCCGGCGCCCGCGGGCCGCCGCGCAGCACGGTCAGCCGCGGGTCGCCGGCGGCGGCGGCCCGCGCGGCCTCGCCGGTGCCGTCGGTGGAGCGGTCATCCACCACCACCAGCCGGAACTCTCCCGGATAGTCCTGGGCAAGCAGCGAGGCGACGGTCGCGCCGATCGTCGCCGCCTCGTCGCGCGCCGGAACCACGGCGGCGACGCGCGGCCAGGATGGCGGGTCGGGCAGGCGGGCGGCGTCGCGGTCGTCGTTGCGCGCCAGCCAGAAGAAGCCGCGGCCGAGCAGCAGCACCGCCCAGGCAAGGCAAGCGGCCAGGGCGATCCAGAGCGTCATCGCAGCATGCCCTCGGCGCGGAACCAGGCGAGGGCATCCGCCACGCCCTCCTGCCAAGGCCGGGCGCGGTAGCCAAGCACCCGCTCCGCCTTGGCCGAGGCGAAGTACATGTGGTGGCCGGCCATGCGCAGCCCGTCGCGGGTCAGCATCGGCTCCCGCCCCGTCACCCGCGCCGAGGCCTCGGCGGCGAGCGCCAGCGGCCAGAGCGGCGCGCGCGGCAGCCGCACCGGCGCCCGGCGGCCGAACAGCCCGGCGATATGGCCGAGCAGCGCGCCGAGCGGCACGTCCTCGCCGCCCAGGATGTGCCGCTCGCCGACCGCGCCCCGCCGCAGCGCCGCGACGCAGCCGGCGGCGACGTCCTCGACATGCACGAGGTTCAGCCCGGTATCGACATAAGCCGGCATCTTCCCACGCGCCGCCTCCAGGATGACGCGGCCGGTCGGGGTCGGCCGGCGGTCGCGCGGCCCGATCGGGGTGGAGGGGTTGACGATCACCGCCGGCAGCCCGGCCTCGGCCACCAGCCGCTCGACCAGCCGCTCCGCCTCGGTCTTGCTGCGCTTGTAGGGGCCGATCGCCTCCTCCGGCCGGGCGGCATCCGCCTCGGTCGCCGGCCGGCCATCGGCGCGCGGCCGGAGCGTGGCGACGGAGGAGACATGCACGACGCGCCGGCAGCCGGCGGCCTGTGCCGCTCGCATCACTGCCTCGGTGCCGGCGACGTTCACCGCCGTCATGCGCGCCGGGTCGGGCACCCAGATGCGATAATCGGCGGCGCAGTGGATGAGCGCGTCGCAGCCCCGCGCCGCGGCGGCGAGGGAGGCGGCATCGGTCAGGTCGCCGGGCGCGAATTCCACCGGCACGCCCGCCAGCACGTCGCGCGGCGTGCCGGGCCGGGCCAGGACCCGCACCGCATGCCCCGCCGCCGCCAGGGCGCGGGCGATGGCGGAGCCGAGGAAGCCGGTCCCGCCGGTCAGCATCACGCGCTCCCGCCCGGCGCCCCCGCCGGGCGGCGGCGCCTCGTTCGGTCCAGAGGATGTCATGGGTCCGGGTTGTGGCCCGGCCGGGGCCACATTTCCAGCCGGCTTGATCCGCGGCCCCGTCGCCGCCCGGCCGGACGGCGTGGTAAGCCCCGCGGCATGCGCCCCCTTCCCCGCCGCCCCCTGTTCCTCGCCGCCGCGCTGCTGCCGCTCGCCGCCCGGACGCGCCCCGCCCTGGCCCAGGCCGCGGCGGGCTCGCCCACCGCGGTGATCGAGGGCTTCCACGCGGTGCTGCTCGACATCATGCGCAATGCCCAGCGCCTCGGCATCCGCGGCCGCATGCAGCGGCTGACCCCGGCCATGGGCACGGCCTTCGACCTGCCGGCGATGACCCGCATCTCCATCGGCCCGGCCTGGACCCAGATCGCGCCGGCCGAGCAGGAGGCGCTGATCCGCGCCTTCTCCGAATGGTCGATCGCCACCTTCGCCAACCGCTTCGACGGCTATGCCGGGGAGAGCTTCCGCATGGAGGGCGAGAGCGAGCTGTCGAACGGCGACCGGCTCGTGCGCTCCATGCTGGTCCGGCCGCGCGACGAGCCGGTGGCGCTGAACTACCGGTTGCGCAACGCGGGCGGCGCCTGGCGCGTGGTCGATGTCTATCTGAGCGGCACGGTCAGCGAGCTGGCCAGCCGCCGCGCCGAGTTCACCACCCTGCTGCGCGAAGGCGGCGCGCCGCGGCTGACGGCCGAGCTGCAGCGGCGGACGCAGGCGCTGCTCCGGGGCTGAGCCTGTGCCGTGCGCGCCGGGACCGGCCGGCCCCATCCTGATGTGGGGCCGCCTCGGCGCCGCGCTGCTCGCCCTCGGCCTTCCGGGCTGCTCCCTCTCGGGCGCGATCGGCGCGCACAGCATCGACTACAACCACAGCGTCGAGGTGGCGACCGACACGTTGCTGGTGCTGAACCTGCTGCGGGCGCGCGACCGGGCGCCGCTGCACTTCACCACCATCGGCGCCATCCACGGCGCCTTCACCCTCTCGGCCGGCATCGGCTACGACCTGACGGCGGTGAACAACGGCGTGCAGCCGGCCGGCCTCGTCGCCACCAATCCGAGCTTCGACATCGGCCCGCTCGACCGCCAGGAATTCGCCCGCGGGCTGCTGCGGCCGATCGACCCGGCGCTGTTCCGCCTGCTCGCCGATCGCGGCCTGCCGGATCCTCTGCTGCTGCACCTGCTGGTCGCGCGCTTCGACGAGGGGCCGGGCGGCCGCAGCATCCCGAACGACCCGGAAAGCCCCTCGGCGGAGGAGTTCGCCGCCATGGTCGAGCGCCTGACGCGCTACGGGCGCCTGCAATTCAACGGTTATACCCGCCTCGTCCCGCTCGGCCCGCGCCTCACCGCGGCGCAGGCGGCAGCGCCCGAGGTGCTGGCCGAGCTGCGCCAGCCCGGCATCTCGCTGCGCCCGGACGGGCCGGGCTGGCGCATCTACCGCCCGGTCGGGCAGCTCGCCCTCTGCGTCGCCGGGCCGGACGGGCGCTACCAGGCGCTGGCGATGGACAACGAGGCGCCGCAGATCTCGCCCATGGCGCAGGCCGGCAATCCCTGCACCGCGGAGGAGGTGGCGGACCCGGCCATCACCCCGGGCCATGCCGCGGCGCCTGGCTTCGGCTGGTATCTCCGCTCGGTGGACGAGCTGATGCGCTATCTCGGCGCGGTGCAGCGGCGGGAGGAGGCGGGCCGGCCCTACCGGATCCGCGTCGGCGAGGCGACGCCGCGCCTCTTCCGCCTCTGGCCCGCGCCGCCGCCGCGCCCGCGCTTCGCGGTCGAGTATCGCGGCCAGCATTGGTGGGTGGCGGCGCAGGACGACCGGGAGGACATGACCCTCTCGGTCCTGGCGCTGACCGCCGAGCTGCTGAACCTGCAGAAATCGGCCGGCGAGATCCCGAGCACCGGGACGCTGCGCCTCGTGCGGTAGAGCGTGATCGCCTGAGGTGGACCACCGAAGGCGAGACTCACGCGATCAAACAGCGGCCTGGACCATGATCCGCGACCCTGTGCGGGCGGATCATGGTCCAGGGCGGGTGCTGCCCAGCCTCAGCCGGGCGCCAGGCCGAGCGCCTGGTTCAGCCGGCTGCGCGCCCGGCCGACCTCGACCTCCGCCCGCGCATCCACCGCCGCCGCCTCGATCTGCAGCTGCCGGATGCGGAAGAGGTCGAAGGCGCCGATCTCGCCCGAGCGGAAGGCGGTGCGCCCGGCGGCGAGCTGGCGCTCCGCCACCTCGCGCCGGTCGGCCGCGAGCTGCCGCGCCCGCTCGGACGCGGCAAGGGCGAGACGGGCCAGCCGGACCTCGCCCTCCACCAGGCGGCGCGCCTGCAGCAGCTCGCCCTCGGCCCGCGTGCGCTCCGCCTCGGCATCCGCCCGCCGCGGCGCGTTGCGCGCCTCGGTCGGCAGCGGGATGCGGACGCGGAGGCCGAGCGAGGTGCCGTTCTCGGTCAGCGGCCCGCCCTGGCCGCGAGTGAAGAGGCCGAGCTCGGGATTGTCGATCGGCGTCGCCGCCACCAGCCTGGCGCGCGCCTCGGCGGTGGCGAGCGCCGCCTCGGCGGCACGGATCGCCGGATGCGCCTCGCCATTCGCCGGGCCGGCGAGCGGCCTCGGCGTGCGGCCGCCCGCCTCGAAGGCGGCCTCGCTGCCGCCGGTCAGCGTGCGGTAGGCGGCGCGGGCGGCGGCCACCGCCGCCTCGGCGCGGGCGAGCTCGAACTCGGCGGTCAGCTCCTCGTTGCGGGCCAGCAGCGCCTCGGTCGCCGGGATATCGCCGAGCTCGACGCGGCGCTGCACGTCGCGGCCGATGTCGCGCGCGGTGGCGAGCCGGTCGCGCGTCACGCCCCATTCGCGCTCGGCCAGGCCGACCGCCCAGAAGGCGTCGCGGAGCTGCGCGGCGAGCTCGAGCCGGCGGAGCGCGAAGCGGCGCTCCTGCTCCTCGACACCGGCATTGACCGTGCCGGCGAGGGCGCTGCGCTGGCCGGGCAGCCAGAGCGGGGCGCCGATCTCGACATCCCATTCATTGGCCAGGCGCGGGCCGCGCGTGTCGGAGCGGAAGGAGCTGCCGATGGCCGGCGAGCCGGCGATGGGCGAGCGGACCTGGGCGTCGCGCGAGCGCACCGCGTCGCGCTGGCCGCGGATCGCCCGCGCCCCGGCATCGATGGCGAGCGCGGCATCGAGATCCTCGGCGAGGCCGGCCGCCTCCGCCGGCGCGTTGCGCACGGCCGCCGCCGGAGCCGGAGCCGGCCTCGGATGGCTGCGCTGCGCGCGGCGGTTGGGCGGCGCCTTGGGGGGGGTCTCGGGCGGCGGCCGCACCACGGGGGGCAGGATGCGCGTCGAGGGGTTGCCGGCCTCGGGAAAGGTCGGGAGCGGCGGCCGCGACAGCGGCGTCTGCTGCGCCAGCGCGCCGCGGGGATCGGTGGCCAGCAGCGCCGTGGCGCCGGCCAGGGCGAGGAAGGCCAAACCCGGGAGAGAGCGTCGCATGGTGGTTACTTCGCCACCACCGGCTGGTGGCTGGCGGCCGAGGGTGGCGGCGGCAGCGGCGTCCCGTCGGCGGCAGCCGAGGAGGGCGGGTCCGCCGTCTCGTCCGACGCGCCGCCCCGGACCGCGAAGCGGGCGTAGAGGATCGGCAGCAGCACCAGGGTGAGGACGGTCGCGGTCACCAACCCGCCGATGACGACGACGGCGAGCGGCCGCTGGATCTCGGAGCCCGGCCCCTCGGCGAAGAGGAAGGGCACGAGGCCGAAGGCGGCGATGGTCGCGGTCAGCGTCACCGGCGTCATGCGCCGCTTCGCGCCCTCCAGCACCGCCTCCTGCAGGCCGAGCCCGGTCTCGGCAATCAGGCGGTTGATATAGGAGATCAGCACCACGCCATTCAGCACCGCGATGCCGATGAGCGCGATGAAGCCGACCGAGGCGGGGACGGAGAGGAACTCGCCCGAGACATAGAGGCCGATGACGCCGCCGATGGCCGCGAAGGGCACGTTGCAGAAGACCAGCAATGCCTCCCGCACCGAGTTGAAGGTGAAGTAGAGCAGCAGGAAGATGAGGGCGAGGGCGATGGGCACGACGATGGCCAGCCGCGCCGAGGCGCGCTGCTGGTTCTCGAACTGCCCGCCCCATTCCAGCCGGTAGCCCGCCGGCAGCTTCACCTGCTGCGCGACCGCCGCCTGCGCCTCGGCGACGAAGCCGACCAGGTCGCGGCCGCGGACGTTGGAGAGGATGGTGGCGTAGCGCTGCGTGCCCTCGCGGATCACCTGGATCGGCCCTTCCTCCTCGGTGATCTTCGCCACCTGCGAGAGGGCGACGGTGCGGCCGCCGGGCAGGGCCAGCATGACGCGGGAGAGATCGGCCGCCGAGCGGCGCAGGCTGCCCTCGCCGCGCAGCACCAGCGGGATGCGGCGCTCCTGCTCGAGCACGATGCCAAGGTCGCGGCCATCCACCCAGACGCGCAGCGCCTGCTGCACGTCCCGGACGTTGAGGCCGAGCCGCCCGACATTGAAGCGGTCGATGGCGACCTTGAGGTACTTCATGCCCTCGTTGCGCAGGGCGAAGACCTCCGAGGAGCCCTGGATGCCCTCGACCACCTTCTCGATCTCGGTCGCGATCCGGTTGAGCTCGGGGATGGAGTAGCCGAATACCTTGATCACCACGTCGCCGCGGGCGCCGATGATCATCTCCTGCACCCGCATGTCGATCGGCTGGTTGATCGCGTAGCTGATGCCCGGGATGTGGTCGAGCACCTTGCGGAGCTCGTTGACGACGAAATCGGGGTTCTTCGGCTCGCGCCACTCGGAGCGCGGCTTGATGTCGAGGAAGTGGTCGCTGTCGTTCAGCCCGACCGGGTCGATGCCGATCTCGTCGGCGCCGGCGCGACCCATCATGCCGCGCACTTCCGGCACCGCGGCCATGATCTGCTGCTGGATCACCAGGTCGGTCGCGGCGGCGGATTCGACGTTGATCGTCGGGTGCTTGCGCACGGTGATGACCGGCGTGCCCTCGTCCATCACCGGCATGAAGGTGGAGCCGATGCGGGTGAAGAGGAAGCCCGCCAGCACCAGCCCGGCCAGCGCCGCCGCGCCGACCTTGAACGGGTTGCGCATCGCCCAGCCGAGGAAGGGGTCGTAGACCCGGTGCAGCAGTCGCACCAGCCAGGGCTCCCGCGCATGGCCGCCGACCTTGAGCAGCGTCGCGGCCAGGGCCGGGACGAAGGTGAGCGAGATGAACAGCGCCGAGCAGAGGGCGAAGGCGATGGTCAGCGCGACCGGCGCGAAGAGCCGCCCCTCCAGCCCCTGCAGCGAGAGCAGCGGCAGGAAGACGGTGATGATGATGATGACGCCCGAGACCAGCGGCACGGCGACCTCGCGCACCGCCTCGGCGGTGATGCGCATGCGGCCGAGATAGTCGGCCCGTCCATGCGCGGTGCCGAGCTTGTGCGCCGTGTTCTCGACGATGACGACGGCGCAGTCCACCAGCAGGCCGATGGCGATGGCGAGGCCGCCGAGCGACATGATGTTGGCCGAGATGCCGGTCATGCGCATGATGCCGAAGGTGCCGAGCACCGCTAGCGGCAGGGAGAGCGAGACGACGAGGGCGGCGCGCAGGTTGCCGAGGAAGAGGATCAGCAGCACGACGACGAGGGCGATCGCCTCCAGCAGGACCTTCTGCACGGTCCAGACCGCCTTCTCGATCAGGTCGTTCCGGTCGTAGAAGATGTCGATCTTCACGCCCTCGGGCAGGGTCTTCTGGATCTCCGCCAGTTTCGCCTTGGCGTTGTTGACCACCGTCTTGGCATTGGCGCCGCGGATGCCGAGCACGATGCCCCAGACCGCCTCGCCCTCGCCGTCGCGGGTGACGACGCCATTGCGCGCCAGCGCCCCGAAGCGGACATCGGCGACGTCGGAGACCCGCACCACGCCGGTCGGGTGGGCGGCGACGACGATGTGGCGGATGTCGTCGAGGTTGCGGATGCGGCCCTCGGCGCGCACCAGCAGCGCCTCCTCGCCGTCCCGCACCCGGCCGGCGCCGTCGTTGCGGTTGTTCTCGCCGAGCGCGTTGGCCAGCATCTCGGTGGTGATGCCGCGCGCCGCCATCGCCGCCGGGTCGGGCGCGACCTCATAGGTGCGGACGAAGCCGCCGAGGGTGTTCACGTCGGCGATGCCGGGCAGGCCGCGGAGCTGCGGGCGGATCACCCAGTCGAGGATGGTCCGCCGCGCCATGGGCGAGATGCTGCCGCCCTCGAGGGTGAACATCAGCATCTCGCCAAGCGGCGTGACCACCGGCGCGAGCCCCCCCGAGATCCCGTCCGGGAGCTGCGATTCCAGGTCGTCCAGCCGCTGGTCGACCTGGGTGCGGGCCCAGTAGACGTCCGTGCCGGGGGCGAATTCGAAGGTCATCAGCGCGATGGCGTAGCGCGTGATGGAGCGGATCCCGACCAGGTTCGGGATGCCGCGCATGGCGATCTCGATCGGGTTGGTGACCTGCGCCTCCAGCTCCTCGGGCGGCAGGCCGGGCGCCTGCATCGCCACCAGAACCTGCGTCGGCGAGACATCAGGGAAGGCGTCGATGGGCAGCTTGCGATAGGAATCGACGCCCCAGACGATCAGCCCGAGGGTGACGATGAGCACGATCAACCGCTGGCGCAGCGCCAGCTCGACGAGACGTCCGAGCATGGCGGTTCAGCCCCCGTAGACTTCGGTGAGTTCGGCGAGCAGGGTCAGGATGCCGCGGGTGGCGACCTGGTCGTCCAACGTCAGTCCGGCCCGGATCGAGGTGTTGCTCGGGGATTCCGAGATCACCGTCACCGGCTTGGCGCGGAAGCCGTCGGCGGATCTGACGAAGACCCAGGAGCGGCCGGCATGCCGCACCACCGCCCCGGCCGGCACGCTCCATTGCGGCGTGCCGTTCGGGCGCAGCGCGACGGCGGCGGTCACCACCTGGCCCGGGCGCAGCATCTCCGCCCCGTCCGAGACCTCGACCACCGCGGTCACGCTCTGCGTCGCCGGATCGACGCTGCGGCCGAGGCGGATG
Organism: Roseicella sp. DB1501; assembly: GCF_013112485.1. Lineage (GTDB taxonomy): Bacteria > Pseudomonadota > Alphaproteobacteria > Acetobacterales > Acetobacteraceae > Paracraurococcus. The sequence goes on along the minus strand of NZ_JABFHG010000003.1, from coordinate 157,326 downwards.
ACCTCGCCCTGCGCGGCGGTGCCGGGGATGCTCATCCGCGTGCCGGGCTCGATCACCATCGCCTGCGGCAGCGGCACCTGCAGGTTGACCCAGAGCGGCTTCAGCCGGGCGATGGAGAACAGCGGGGCCGAGGCGGCGACGCGCTCGCCGGCGCTGGTCCGGGTCTCGAGCACCACGCCGTCCTCGGGCGCGGTGACGGTGAGCGCGGCGGCCATGCGCCGGCTCTTGCGCAGCGCCGCCACGTCGCTCGCCGCCATGCCGAGGAGCGAGAGCATCTGCTCGCGCTCCTGCAGGTTGGTGCGGGCGAATTCGTGGTCGGCGCGCGTGGTCAGCAGGCGCCGCTCGGCGATGATCCGCTCGCGGTACATCTGCTCGTCGCGCGCCAGGCGCTGCTTCGCCAGCTCCTCGGCCGAGAGGGCCTGCAGATAGGTGCGCTGCGCCTCCAGCAGGTCAGTGCTGCGCAGCCGGGCGAGCGCCTCGCCGGCCTTCACCGGCTCGTTCGGCGCGACCAGCACGCTCTCGACCAGACCGGCCGCCGGGGCGGCGACGATCCGCAGCTGCTGCGGCGGCACCGCCACGGTGCCGGGCAGCATGGTCTGCGCCGTCCCGGCCTCCGCCTGCACGCGGGTGACATCGATGCCGGCGGCGCGGGCGCGCCGCTCATCCATCGGGATGAGAATGTCGCTGACCGGCCCCTCAGCCGCTCGGGCAGCCATCGTCAGCACGAGCGAGGCCAAGGCCAGCATGCCGAGCCAACGCCGCGCCGCATTCCCAGAAACCACAGATTCAGCCCCCAACATGCCGGGATGGGAGGCGCACGGCTCAGCACCCATAGCAGTGCGCACCGATGGACGAAGGCACGCGTCGGCTCAATTTGGGTCCGTTTTCACCGGACGCGCCGTCTTGCGACGGTCTGCAACGCCGGCCGACGCGCCGGATAATGGACACTTTGTAAGGCTTTTCAACCCTCCGGGTCTGGCCTGGGCATCACGCAGCCGAGAAGGATGCCCCTCGTCACCGGCGCGACGGTCGGCTGCGGCCTCGCCATCGCCCACCGCCCCAGGGCCAAGCTCGGGGCCAAGGGTGCTGGTCGCCGATCGCACGACGATGGAAGGAGCGATCGACGCCTTACCTGCGGGCTTTGCCGAAATCGACCTATTGGTGAACAATGCCAGCCTGGCTCGCGGGCTGGAACCGGCGCCGTCCACTTGGCTGGATGATGGGGAGGCCATGGTCGATACCAAGGTAAAAGGCCTGCTCTACATGACCCGCGCCGTGCTGCCGGTGCGCCAGAGCTTCGCGCCGCTGCGTGTCCTTCGCGAATGAACAGCGTGTCCGGCTTCTTCATCCCGCCCTATCCCGAGCGCCCGAAAACCCGCCTGCCGCTGCCCGAGCTGCTGCGGCGGGCGCGGCGGAGCTTCCTCGAGGTCTGGCTGGACGCGCATTTCGAGCAGGAGATCATCCCGACGCGGCTGCTGGCGCGGCGGATCCTCATCTGCAACAGCCCGGACAGCGTGCAGGACGCCTTCATCGACCAGCACGCGGCGCTGGAGCGGAAGAGCCCGCAGATGCGCCACGCGCTGGAGCCGCTGCTGGGCGACGGGCTGTTCATCTCGGACGGGCTGGTCTGGAAGGAGCGGCGGCGGGTGGTCGCCGCCGTCACCCATCCCTCGCGCCTTGCCTCCCTCACCCCGGTGATGACCGAGGTCGCCGCGGAGTTCCGCGAGGCCTGGCGGGCGCGGCCGGCCGGGCAGCCGATCGACCTGCTCGCCGCCATGGGCCAGCTCGCGGCCGAGGTGATCTGCCGCACCCTCTTCGGCCGGCGCCTCGGCGGCGAGGCGGCGGCGACGGTGGTGCAGGCCTTCGCCCGCTACCAGGCGCGGATCGGGCATCTCGACCTGTTCAGCGTGCTCGGCCTGCCGGACTGGCTGCCGCGGCGGCGCGGCGGCGTGACCGCGGAGGTGCGGCGCATCCACGACGTGATCGAGGGGCTGGTGCAGGAGGCCATGCAGGGCGGCGAGACCTCGCTGATCCGCGCCATGGCCGAGGCGGCGCTGCCGGGCAGCGGCCGGCCGATGGATGCGACCGCCTTCCGCAACGAGGCGGCGACGCTCTTCATGGCCGGGCACGAGACCACGGCCAACGCGCTGGCCTGGGCCTTCTACCTGCTTTCCCAGGCGCCGGCGGCGGAGACGCGGGCGGTGGCCGAGGCGCGCGCCCTCGGCGGCCGCGCCGCCGGCTGGGACGATCTGCCGCGCCTGCCCTTCCTCCGCGCCGTGGTCGAGGAGACACTGCGTCTCTACCCCCCAGTACCCCTGCTGGCGCGGCAGGCGCAGGAGGCGATCGAGATCGGCGGCCATGCGGTGCGGCCCGGCGACCTTGTCATGGTGGTGCCCTGGCTGCTGCACCGGCACCGGCGCTGGTGGCGCTGGCCGGACCAGTTCCTGCCCGACCGCTTCCTGCCCGGCGGCCCGGAGCGGCCGCGCCATGCCTACGTCCCCTTCAGCCTCGGCCCGCGGGTCTGCACCGGCATGGGCTTCGGCCTCGCCGAGGCGGTGATCGTGCTGGCGACGCTGCTGCCCGCCTTCCATCTGCGCCTCGCCCCGGGCGCCCAGGTCTTCCCGGTCTGTCGGCTGACCCTGCGGCCGGGCGAGACCCTGCCGATGCTGCTGACGCCGCGATGACACCGCGCCGCTGGCTGGTGGGCGGCTTCGACCGCAGCGTCGTCGCGGCCATGCGGCACCTGCCGACGCCGGCCGGTCAGGCGCTGGCCGGGGCCATCGCCCGGCATGTGGCACCAAAACTTTATCCGCGGCTGGACGCCATGGCGCGGGCGGCGGTGCCGCGGCTGCGGCCGGACCTCGCCCCGGACGCGACGGTCGCGGCGCTATGGGATGCGACCACCCGCACCGCCTGCGAGGTCCCTTGCTACATCCGCCTGCACGACGAGGGGCGGGTGACGACGCGGGGCGAGGCGACGCTGCTGGCGCTGCACCGGGACCGGCGGCCGGTGATCGTCGCCGGGCTGCATCTGGGCAATTGGGAGATCCTCGGCCTGGCGGCGCATCGGCTCGGCATCCCGGTCGCGGTGGTGCACGACCCGCCGCCGGCGGCCGAGTTCCGCGGCCAGCTCCTGGTGCGCGAGCGCCTGCGTGCCGGGGCGCGCCTGCTGCCGCTCGGCCGCGAGGCGACCTGGCCGGCGCTGCGGGCGGTGCGCGAGGGCCGCGAGGCGCTCTACATGCTGGTGGACGAGGTCACCGAGGGCCGGGTGATGGCGCCGCGCCTCGGCCGGGCGGAGCCGCTCGGCGGCAACCTCGTGCAGGCGGTGAAGCTGGCCCGGCTGGCGGGCGCGGCGATCCTGCCGGGCTATGCGCTGCGCCTGCCCGGGCCGGCGGGCGACCCGCGCTTCGAGGCCTGCTTCCTGCCGCCGATCGAGGTGCCGCGCACCGCCGACCGGGCGGCGGATGTCGCGGCGGGCGCCGCCGCGCTCGACGCGGCGATCGCCCCGGCGGTGCTGCGGCATCTCGAGCAGTGGTTCCCGCTGCTCTACTGGCGCTGATGCCAGTGCGGAGGCCAATGCGAGGACCGGGGCGGGCTCAGCGCTGCGGCCGCGGCTTCTCCTGCCTGCCCGCGGCGCCGGTGGTGCGGAACAGGTCGTAGGCCGGCTTGCGCTCGCCGCGCGGGCCGACCAGGCCGAACCAGTTCTCGGTATCCGTGCGGCTGCCGCCCTTGTCGCGGTAGGAGTACCAGAAGATCGGCCCGGCCCAGGGCTCGCGGCTGACGCGGTCGATCGCCTGGCGGAGGATCTCGGCCTGGGCTTCCGGCGAGACGGCGTTCTTGCCGCCATCGGTCGGGGCGCCGAATTCGGTCAGCCAGATCTTCTTCTCGCCGTCGCCCTGCTCGACCATGATCTGGCGAATGTTGCGCTCCATGATGTCCCAGCCATTCCAGGGCACCGCGTCCCGCGGCGTGAGGGGCCAGGAATAGGGGTGGAAGCCGAGGGCGTCGAAATGCCCCTTGCCGCCGCTCGCATACATCCCCTTCACGAAGTCGATGGCGCCGGTATGGTCTCGGGCCGTCTCCGGCGCCGGGGACAGGCCGCCCGAGACGATGAAGCAATCGGGGAATTCGCGCTTCAGCGCCGTGTAGGTGTCGCGCATGACGCGGGTGTAAAGCGCCGCGTTCGGCGGGCTGCCCCAGATGTCCTGCAGGTTCGGCTCGTTCCAGATCTCCCAGTAGCGGATCCGGCCGCGGAAGCGGCGGGCGGTGGCCAGCGCGTAGTCGATATAGGCGCTGCGGTTGCCCTCGAAGCCCATGCCGCCGCTATCGGCGACGAAGGAAGGCATGCCGTGCAGCTCGGCCAGGACCTCGAGACCATGCCGCTTCGCCGCGGTCACGATGGCCTCGAACTTGTCGAAGTCGTAGATCGGCCGGCGATAGGGCTGGATGTGGTCCCACCAGAAATCGGTGCGCAGCCAGGTGGCGCCGAGCCGCGCATAGTCGGCGATCTGCTGCTGCATGTCCGAGGGCGAATTTCCCAGCAGGTCCTGCAGCGGCGTTGCCAGGCCGAGCTCGACCCGCTTCCCGGCCGCGGCGGCCGGCGCCGGCGCGGCCTTCTGCCGGGTCTGGGCCAAGGCCGGCCCGGCCAGGAGGCTGGCAAGACAGCCCTTGATCAGTGCGCGTCGCATCTTGCTCCTCCGTCCGCGTCGTCGTCCCGTGCCGGTGGAGCGGTCGCGACAGCCTGCCGTTCCGTACCGACACGCCATTGTCGCGTCGGGCGGACCGGCCAGGGAAGCGGCAACGCCCAGCGCGGCGGCCTGGCCCGAAGGCCGGCGGGCCGCGCCCGGCGCCGCGATCCCCTTGAGATGTGGCCGGTTTTCCGCCGCTGTCCAAGCCTTGCCGGCCCGGCATGGCACAAGCGCTCGTGTCCGGACAGGATAACGCCCGGCCGCGACCCATGGCAGGTCCCGACCGGGCGAGAGGCGCCGCCGGGCCTGCGGGCCCGGCGGGAAGGCACAGGGTCGACTCAGGCGAAGACCATGTCGGCGGCGGCGATCTTCGTCACATGCGCGAGGAAGACGTTGTCGCCGGCCGAGTCATAGGTGACCTTGAGGCCGGAGACGCCGTTCTCGGTCGCCAGCCTGGTGGTCACGCTGCCCGAGGCGATGCCCGTGAAGCGCAGCTTGTCGCTGCCCGAGGCGAAGTCCTCGATCACCGCATGGCCGCTGTCCTGGGTGATGATGTAGAGGTCGTTGCCGACGCCGCCGGTCAGGTCGGCCGTGCCCTTGCCGAGGAAGAAGCTGTCGGAGGCAGCCCCGCCCGTCGCCGTCACCGCGCCGGCGCCGGCATGCAGCACCAGGCGGACGGTGCCCTCCACGGTGACGGTGTCGGTGCCAGGGCCGACATAGACATCGGCGGTTGAGTATTTGCCGTTGTAACCAGCGTTGAACAGGCTGCCATTGTTGCTCGTATCGTACTGATCGAGCGTGGAGACGCTGGCCGCGGTGACCTTGACGGTGTCGTTGCCGGACCCGGTGGTGATGAGCATGGTGTTGCCCGAGCCCGAGGCATCGGTATGGGCCAGCCAGGTGATGAGGTCGTTACCATTGCCGGTCGTGATGGCGCCGCCCTTCGCGGCGACCGCCATGACGTCGAGCCCGGTGCTGCCCGCCGCGCGGAGATCGAGCTGCACCTGCTTGAAATTGTCGACCGCGAGATGCGTGTTGTTCGTCGCCGCCCAGCTGGCCGGCGCGGATTTCACGGTGTCGACCGTGCCCCAGGAGGCGGTGGCGCGGAAGGCGTGGTAGTCCTGGCCGCCATAGGTGAGGTGGCTCTCCGAGACCTTGCTGTCCTGCCCCCAGGTTCCGACGGTGCCGAACTGCATGGCCGGCGCGGTATCGTTGCTCGTGCCAGAGGATTTGGCGAAGGTGAAGTTGGCCGGGCCGTTCGCGCCGAGCGTCGCGGTGCCGCTGGCGAGCGCGGTGCCGTTGAAGGTGATGCCGTCGACATGCAGGTTGCGGTCCTTGTCGGCGGAGCCGCCCCAGATATCGTTGAGGAAGGTCACGGTCACGGTGTGGTTGCCCGCGCCCCAGTCGCCCTTCACGGTGATGGTGTCATCGCCGCTCTTGTAGAGGGCGCCGGCGGTCTGGGTGTCGCCGATCTGCTTGCCGTCGACCGCGATGGTGTATTGCGCGCTGCCCTGATAGGCTTCCTGCGAGATCTTCAGCACCAGCGTGTCGCTGCCGGTGCCGAGGGTCTTGGTGATGGCGCCGTTGGTATCGACCGCGGCCTTGGTGAAGGTGAAGTTGGCCGGGCCGTTCGCACCGAGCGTCGCGGTGCCGCTGGCGAGCGCGGTGTTGTTGAAGGTGATGCCGTCGACATGCAGGTTGCGGTCCTTGTCGGCGGAGCCGCCCCAGATGTCGTTGAGGAAGGTCACGGTCACGGTGTGGTTGCCCGCGCCCCAGTCGCCCTTCACGGTGATGGTGTCATCGCCGCTCTTGTAGAGGGCGCCGGCGGTCTGGGTGTCGCCGATCTGCTTGCCGTCGACCACCGCGATGGTGTATTGCGCGCTGCCCTGATAGGCTTCCTGCGAGATCTTCAGCACCAGCGTGTCGCTGCCGCTGCCGAGGGTCTTGGTGATCGGCGTGGTGTCCGTACCGGGGGTTATGGTTCCGGCGCCGTTCTTGAACACGTCGTAGGCGGCCTTGTGCGAGCCATCGGTGCGGATGAGGCCGAAGAAGCTCTCGGTGGAGTAGCCGGACCAGCTGCCGCTGCCGCGATCCTGGTAGGAGTAGTAGAGGAGCGGGCCGGCCCAGGCGGTGTTCTGCTGGAAGGTGATGGCCTGCTGCAGCATCGTGGCCTGGTCGGCCTCGCTGACGGCGCCGCTGCCGCCATCGGTCGGGGCGCCGAACTCGGTCATCCAGATCTGCTTGTCGGCATCGCCGTTGGCGACCATCAGGTCGCGGATGCCGGTCTGCATGATCTGGAAGCCGTTCCAGGATGCCGTGTTGTTCGGCATGAGCGGCCAGGAATAGGGGTGGAAGCCGAGGGCATCGAAATAGTCCGCGGCGCCGTTGGCGTACATCTGCTGCAGGAAGGAGACGGCGCTCTGCCAGCCGCTGCCTGAATCCGGGGCGGGGGAGAGGCCACCGGAGATGACGAAGTCGTCGGCATCGACGGATTTGATGGCGGTGTAGGCGGCCTTGAGGATCTGGGTATAGGCCGCGGCGTCGGGCTGGCCGCCCCAGAAGCCGGAGAGGTTCTGCTCGTTCCAGACTTCCCAGTAGTCGACCTTGTCGCCGAAATGCTCGGCGGCGGCCTTGGCGAAGCCGGCATAGGCCGAGACATTGCCCGCGACGCCGCCGCTGTTGATGACCCAGGAGGGCAGGCCGAGCAGCTCGCCGATCACCTTCAGTCCCTGGGCGTTCGCTGCGTTCACCACCCGATCGAGGGTCGACCAGTCATAGCCGCCATTGGCGGTCGGCTTCACCAGGTCCCACCAGAAATCGGTACGGACCCAGGTCGCGCCGGCTGCCTTGTAGTCCGCCAGCTCGGCGGCCAGCTGGGCATCGGTGCCTCCCGTCAGCTCGCCGAGCGGCGTGGCGAAGCCGAGCGAGCCCAGGGTCGAGGAAACTGCCATGCGTGTTTGCCTCCGTTGGAAGGCCTGAGCTTCCACTTATGGTTGAATAACTCAGGCTCCAGCACGACTAACACGACGATTTTACAACCACAAAGAAAAAATCACGGATCAGTTATGATCATTGTCAATCAATAATTTTGCTGTCGGTGCGGTGATCGCTTATTCTTCCGGACCCGGACTGTCCGCTGGCCACCCATGACCTCCGCTCCAGCCCCCCGCCGTCCATCCATGGTTGATGCTGCCTCTGCCCAGCGCCCTCGCGTCCAAGCCCACCGGGCGCGACGGGCATGGCGGCAATGGCATGGCCCCGGGAAGCCGGTTCTCACGGGATGCTGAACCGTCGCGTCGGCGCGGGCACGAGCCGGCCATCACGCGCCGTTCATGCAGGGAGACTGAACGTGACATGGAATCACGCAGCGCGTCATTGTCGGAGTGATTGTGCCTGTGGCACACGCATCGACATGGCTGCCACTGCTCAGAGACGTCGATGACAGAGCCGCGATCCATCTTACACAACGTGCAGGTGCTGCGCTTCATCGCCGCCAGCGTGGTCCTGTTCGGCCATGTCCAGCATGAGGCGATGGAGCTGGGCTATGCCAGGCCGGATACCTTCGGCCTGCTGTCGGCGATCGACTGGGGAATGGGCGTCGACCTGTTCTTCATCATCAGCGGCTTCATCATGTACCTGATCGGCAAGGACGAATTCGGTCGCCGCGGCGCGCCGGGCAAGTTCATGAGCCGCCGCATCCTGCGCGTGGTGCCGCTCTACTGGTGCTTCACCCTGGCGATGATCGCGGCGCTGACCCTGATGCCGGGGCGCGTCACCGCCGGCATGTCCAGCCCGCAGCACATCATCGCCTCCTTCTTCTTCCTGCCCTGGCCTGGCCCTTCGGGCGAGTTGCTGCCGGTCCTCGCCCTTGGCTGGACCCTGAATTTCGAGATGCTGTTCTACGCCGTCTTCGCCCTGGCCCTGCGCTTCGAGCGGAAGACCGGCATCGCCGTCCTGCTGGCCGCCTTCGCCGGCCTGATCCTGCTTGGCATGCTCGTGCCCGCCACGGTCTGGCCGCTGCACTTCTGGGGCAGCCCGATCATCCTGGAGTTCCTCCTCGGCATCGGCCTGGCCATGCTCTATTCCAGAGGCTGGCGGCTGCCGATGCCGACGCGCGCCCTGCTGGTCGGCGCTGCGGTCGTGCTGACGATTGCCTTCGGCTTCTCGGCCATGGCGCATATCGCGCCGGACCGCGCACCCTTCGAGACGCCATCCCGCCTGATCCGCAACGGGTTGCCGAGCCTGCTGCTGGCCGCCGGCCTGATCCTGGGCAGCCAGCCGGCCCGGATCGGTCCGATCGGGCGGTGGCTGCGCCTCGGGGGCGACGCCTCCTACTCGCTCTACCTGTCGCACCCCTTCTCGATCAACATCTTCGCCATCCTCTGGCGCTGGCTGCGTATCGACGACCCTTGGGCTTTCGTGATCGCGGCGAGCATCTTCGCCATGGGCGTCTCCATCGCCGTCTATTACGCGCTCGAGAAGCCGATCCTGCTGCTGCTACGGCAGCAGCGGCCACGCCCCCGGGTGGATCCGGTGGCCGCAGCGCCATGATCTGCCTCCGGCCCCTGCGGCCGGAGCACCGCCACCAGGCGGCAGCGTGGTCGGCCATGCCGACCCGCCTCGCCCGGCGGCCAGCCTGCTGACCATGCCCGCAGAGACCATGCCCGCGGACAGCGACCTCGCCTTCAGCGTCGGAGATCAGCCTTGGCCATAGAACTCGGGGCAATGCGCCCGCCGCTCGCACGCTCCCAACCGCAGGCCAGGCCGGCGGCCCGCACCGGCGTGACCGCGGCGCTGATCGCCCTCTCCATTGTGCTGGTCGCCTTCAACGACCTCGTCGAGTTCCTGCCGCTGGGTGAGATCGCGCACGACGCGTTCATCCTGATCCTGCCGATCCTCATGCTGCGCCTGATGCTCTGGGAGGGCGGGCTCGAGATCCCGCAGCCGGTGGCGCGCTTCGTCCTGGCCTTCAGCCTCGTCGTGCTCGCCGGCATCGCCATGAATTTCGGCGAGATCTCGAACGCCTTCTTCAAGGGCCGTTCCGGCGTCGGGCGCATCCTCACCCAGAGCATGATCCTCGCCTTCGGCGTCCTGATCATCATCGTCTACTACCGGGTCGCGCGGATCGGCATGGTCACCGCCGTAGTGAAGGGCGCGCGCGGCGCCATCCTGGTGATGGCGTTCATGGGCGTGCTGGAGTTCGCCTCCTGGTACTCGGTGCCGGGGCTGACGGATATCCACACGGCGCTTGCGAACGTCATCCACTCGGATTCCGGCCCGGTCTACGTGGAACGGCTCCGCATGACGGCCTTCGAGGTCTCCTGGGCGGGCGCGCTGCTGAGCTTTTTCCTGCCCTTCGCCGTCGTCCGGCTGCCAGGTGAGCGCAACGCCTCGCGCTTCTACGCGCCGCTGGCCCTCGTCCTGGTCATCCTCGCCCAGTCCCGCACGGCGATGCTCGTGGTCGGCATCCAGTTCGTCATCGTCTTCTGGGCCCATGCCCAGTCGCGGATGGACAAGGTGGTCTATGCCCTGGCCGGGCTCGGCGTGGCGGTCGTGCTCCTCGCCGGCAATACCGGCTTCTACCAGAGCACCGCCACCCTGGTGACGAACCTCATCGAGTACGGCACGCCGAAGCCGATCGAGACCGACAGCGACGAGAACACCTCGAACATCACCCGCTCGGTCGGCATCCGCTCCGCCTTGTCCATGTTCCGGTCACGGCCGCTCCTCGGCGTGGGCTTCGGCCAGTTCGGCTATCATTATCCCGATTACATCCGGGCCGATGATCTCCGCAGCTGGGAGGTGCGCGAATACATCGACGACGGTAACATCAAGTGGCCACCGAGCTACTCGATCCATGCGCGCCTGCTGTCGGAAACCGGGATCCTCGGCTACCTCGTCTGGCTCGGCTTCATCGGCACGCTGACCCTGCGGGCCTTCCGCAGCGCGCGTAACCAGGCGCTCGACGCCAGCCTGCGCGACATGCATTTCGCCGTGGGCATGACCTTGCTGGGTGTGCTGCTGCTCGGGCTCAGCATCGACAGCTTCCGCTTCTTCGGCGGCTGGATCGCCATGGGCATCGGGCTCGGGCTGCCGATGCAGCCGCGCCGCCCGGCGCCCGGCACGCCGCGCCAAGCGCCGCCTGCCATCGATGCGCAGCTCCGGCGCCGGATGGCATAGGCGGCAGAGCCCGATCGGCTGGACGCCGCCGATCGGGCAGCGAGGCTTTGCAATCGCTTGGCCTGACCAGGGCATGAACCGCGCGGCCCCGCCACAGGTTCGAAACGTCTCGCCGGCTTGCGCCGTGGGGATAACGCTTTATGGCGCGATGTGACATCACGTCCTTAAGAGGTTCCGCTAACACGATTGGCATCGGTTGCAGTGCAGCAATTGCATTGACCTGACCGGCACGCTGCGCGAGAGAATCGGTGCCAAGCCGTGTCACTGCCAAGCTCAGGCATGCCGGTGGGCGACAAGCTCGGGTTTGTCTGCGCGGGATGCGCGGCGGCAGGCTGCTGGATGGCACGCCATGCCGAAATCATGAGGAGAGAGGCGCACACGCCGTAGGAGGCATCCGGTGCACGACCAGCTTGCCGCGGTTCGCATGCCGCCAGAGATGGACAGGGTGCAAGTCGTTTGCCGCCGCGCCAACATGGCAGTCTGCGCAATGCGGAGGAATCGTCCGAACTTCGCGTGACTGTCCCCGCTCCGTCGGGTGACGGGATGGCGGACGCGGCAACTGGTGAGCGGGGCCGTGGTTGTAGCGGCGTAGGGCGCCGCCGCGGGATATGGAAGGGAGCCGTGGGCCGGGCGGTCACCTTCATCACAGCAACGATTCTCAGCGCATGACGCAACAGGTGAAAACCGGAGCGCCTTTCAACCATGAGGTGCAAGACTCTTGGGAGAGCTTTATCCGTGCGGTTTGGATTCGAGGTTCGTCACGTCTGGTCACAGAGATGTAACGTACATCACTTCAGTTCGCGTGATTTCGTTATACTTGTGCAGGCTAGCGACCCCTCAACCGCTGATTATTGTTGCTGTTAGTTGAAAGCGGTAAAGTTATTGTTTGTTGTGGCGAATACAGTCCGGCAGTCCAAATGCGGCGCGATTGTGGCTTGGACGAGCTCGCTCGCTCAGTGATCGCGGGGATAGTGTGATGGCAAGGATGATGGATGTGCGCGCCGATCGCGCCCTTCCGGCGGCTTGGTTGCTCAGGACGTCGCAGGCCGACCGGGCCGGGCGGGCCGAGGCACGGCGCCTGCAGTCGAGCGCGGCGGAAGCCTGCCGTCCGCCGCGCATCCTGCAGGTCGTGGAATGCGCGGCGACCGGCGTGGGCCGGCACGTGCTCGACCTGACGGAGGGCCTGCTGCAGCGGGGCTGCGAGGTTCATGTGGTGTATTCCTCGGGTCGTTGCGACCGCGTGTTCACCGAGCGTCTCGCGCGCCTGCCCAATGTGCGGCAGAGCGTGGTGACGATGCGCAGCCGGCCGCACCCGGCCGATGCCAAGGCGGTGCTCGCGGTGCGTCGGGTGATGCGCGAGCACGGGCCCTTCGACGTCGTGCATTGCCATAGCTCGAAGGCGGGGCTGCTGGCGCGCTTCGCCGCCAGCGGTCTCGGCGCGCGCGTCGTCTACACGCCGCACGCGATCTACACCATGTCGCCGAACCTCTCGCCGCGGATGCGGCAGCTCTATCAGACGGCGGAGGTCTCGCTGTCCTGGCTGACCGACAAGATCATCGCCGTCAGCCGGGCCGAGTTCGAGGAATGCCGCCGCCTCGGCATCCGCGACACGCGCCTCGCCCTGGTGCCGAACACGGTCGGCGAGCCGAATTGCCTGCCGCGCGAGGCGGCGCGGCAGCAGATCGGCCTGCGCGACGAGGAGGTCGCCATCGGCTTCGTCGGCCGGCTCAGCGAGCAGAAGGGCATCGACCGGCTGCTCGACTGCTTCGCCCGCGTCCCGGCCGAGGCCCCGGCGCGGCTGGTGGTCATCGGCGATGGCGAACTGGCCTCCGCGGCGCGGCGCCAGGCCGAGACGCTCGGCATCGGCGCCAAGGTGCTCTGGCTCGGCGCCCGCCCGGCGGAGCCGCTGCTGCGCGCCTTCGACATCTTCGCCATGCCGAGCCGCTACGAGGCGGCGAGCTACAGCCTGCTGGAGGCAATGGCGGCCGGCCTGCCGGTCATCACCACCGCGACCGGCAGCGCCTCCGACCTCATCCTCGACGGACATAACGGCTATTGCGTGCCGGTCGAGGATGTCGATCGCTTCGGCGCATGTCTCGCCACCCTCGTGACGGATGGCGCCCAGCGCGAGGCGATGGCGGAATCGGCACGGCAGCCGCGCCGCGAGACCGCCGGCGTGCAGCAGATGGTGGAGGACATCCTCTCGGTCTATGAAGCCGCCACGCCCTCCCGCCCGTCCTGGCGCACCGCCACGATCGATGCGACGTGACCCTGCGTGAGACGCGGTCGGGCGGGGATGGGCGACTGGCTTGCGGTCGCCGCATCCTTGCCCATTTCGGGCGTCGGATTGAGTTCTCTCGTCGTCGGCATCGACGCTGACGCGAATCGCAGGCGTGTTGACCTCACCCTTGGGCGAGGCCTGACCTGGTGAATTGACTTGGATACCCGCATATGGGCCTGTCATGCCTGTAGGTGGAATGGTCGCAGTGGCCTTCACGACGCATCGAAGCGCGGATCAGGGCAGCAGGAATGCCGCTTGATGTTCCGGTCTCGCCGGGGACAAGGCGGTCCGGAGCGGGTGGAAGCGGTGGCGTCTGCCCATGCGGATCTGGCTGCGGGACGCGGATCGGTCATCGGATGCGCGGAGATGGCAGAGCAGGGCATGCGGCAGAGGATGACCCAGGGATGAGGGTGGATGCAGGCATGGTGCGGCGGGTGACGGCGTGACCACGATCTCGACACGGCAGGTCCTGACCGGCCTGCTGTCGTCATCGGCTGCGGCCTGGGTGCGTCAGGCATCGACGCTGGTCCTCTACATCATGGCCGCGCGGCTGCTGGCGCCGGATGAGATCGGCGTCTTCGCCTTGGCCAGCGCCCTGGTGCTGGCGCTGGAATACGGCGTCTTCGACGCGGTCTCGGAGACGGTGGTCCAGCGCGCCGTGCTCGAAGACGGGCATATGGGCGCCGCCATCGGCATGGCGACGGCGCTGGCGGCCCTCTTCACGCTCCTCGGCGTGCTCGCCTCGGGCCCCCTGGCGACGCTGTTCTCCGTGCCGCAGCTGGCGCATGTGCTGCCCTGGATGATCGGCAGCGTCGCGTTGCTCTGCATCGCCTCGGCGCATGTCGGCACGCTGCGGCGGCAGGCGCGTTTCCATCTCATCTCGCTGCTGCAGGTGGTGGGCGCGGTGTCGGGCTGCGCCATCGGCGTTGTGCTGATGCTGCTCGGCTGGGGCATCTGGTCGCTCGTCGCCTACTTCCTCACCGAGAAGGTGGTCTATGCCGCCGGTGCCCTGGCCTGCGCCATCCGCCAGCCGGTCGGCCGCTTCTCCCGCCGGCATGTCACCGAACTCTACGGCTATTGCGCGGCGATCGGCGGCCAGCGGATCGCCTTCTTCCTCCGCAACCAGATGGACCGGCTGCTGATCGCCTGGCTCTGGGGGCCGGATGTGCTCGGCGCCTATCAGCTCGCGGCGCGCATCTTCGAATCCGTCGGCTCGACGCTGCTGGCGCCGGCCTCGAAGCTGTTCTTCGTCACCTATACGAGGCTGCAGGGCAATCCGGTGCAGCTGCGGACGAATTTCCTCCGCAGCCTCGAGGGGTTGGCCTTCGTCGCCTTCCCGGCCTTTGTCGGCCTCGCCGCCGTCGCGCCGCAGGCCGTGCACGTGCTCTTCGGCAAGACCTGGGGCCAGAGCGAATTGCTGTTGCAGCTCCTCTCCCTCGGCGGCATCCCGTTGGCGCTCAATATCATGTCGGGCACCGCCATCTCGGCGATCGGCCGCGCCAAGCTCTATCTCGTCGTCGAGATGGCGGCGGCCGTGATCGGCGCCGTGTTGCTGGCGACGATGGCCGTCTTCGGCATCCTCGGCATCGCCCTTGCGCTGCTGGTCCGGGAATCGCTTGTCGCGGCGACCTATGCCGTCCTGCTCCGCGCCTGCCTCGGCATCCGGATCCGAAGCTTCGTCGGTGCCCTCGCGCAATGCCTGGCCGTGTCGCTCGCCATGGGCGGCTTCGTGATCCTGTGTCTCTCCAAGGTCGTCCCGACCATGCCGGCACCGCTCATGCTTGCTGTCGGCGTCGTACTTGGGGCAATCTTCTACGGAGCGATCATGTCGGCGACGCGCTGGCAGCAGATCAGCCAGACCGTCGCGACCCTGCGAGGCGGCAGGACCGCATTCCCGGTGGAATGACGAAGCATAATTGGCCTCGGCGCAAGCCGAAGGGGGGGGGGAGCGTCAGGCAGGACATGAGGTCTGCCGGCTACGTCCGTTTCGAGGGGAATGGTGAAGTGAACACTGAAAACCACGCCGCTCAACAGGAGCAAATCCCGCGGCAGATCCATTACTGCTGGTATGGTGGCTCGCCTTTGAGCAGCCTCAGCCAGCGCTGCCTGCAGACCTGGCGCGACATCATGCCGGGCTACGAGATCCGACGCTGGGACGAGAATGCGCTCGATCTCAACAGCCCTTATGTGGCAGCGGCGTACAAGCTGAAGAAATTCGCCTTCGTCGCCGACTACATGCGACTGCGGATCCTCTACGATGTCGGCGGCATCTATCTCGACACCGATATCGAAGCGGTCCAGTCGATGGACGAGCTGCTGCCTCTCTCGCTGTTCTTCGGCCTGCAATCGCCGGGCAGCGTTGGCGTCAGCGTGATTGGCGGCGCCAAGGGGCATCCCTTCCTGCGCCTGCTGATGGAGGCCCTCGACAAGGAGGCGATGACGGGGAAGCTCACCTTCCAGCCCTTGCCGGAGCTGGTGACGGAGCTGGTCGCGTCGCATGGCCACCAGGATCTGAACATTTTCCCCGAGGATTACTTCTACCCCTACAATCCCTATAGCGAGGTGACGCTGCGCAAGAAGCCGCTCCAGTGCAACATCTCGGCGAAGACCTACTGCATCCATCACTGGGAAGGCACCTGGCTCGGCGATATGTCGCTGCGCATGATGGTCGGTCTGCGCCTCAAGAACGCGCTGCGGAAGGCGAGCCTGCGGTTCCAGCACCTCAGCGCCTGAGACCGGCCAGCGAGCATCAGCCTGGCCCTGCTGCAATCCGGTGACGGCGTTGAAGAAGCGAGGCGGCCAACGGCCGGGAGGTGTTGCCTCGCGCATCGATGAATGGTCGGCTGGCCCGCCTCACCGTGTGGTGTCTTCGCAACCGGCGTCATTTCCTGACCCAATATCGTTCCGTAATACTGGGTTGGGCTGCCCGTAATGTGCTTGTGCCAATCAGCCGGAAAGATGCAGTTTGGATATCTTACCAATCATGTAACGTAATTATGAGATCAGTACAGGTGAGTTTAGATGCGCGTCCCGCTGCGAAACCTATAATGGCAAATATGCGGGACATATCGCCTATGCGCGCTGCACCAAGAGGATTGACGGATGTCGGGGGAGGCAAGGCCGGATGACACACGATAACGGTATCCCGAAGGTGATACATTATTGTTGGTTCGGCGGCTCCCCGATCAGCGAACTCAGCCGGCATTGCCTGGAGACGTGGCGCGCGGTCATGCCCGACTACACGGTCGAGGCCTGGACCGAGACGCGCCTCGATCGGTCCATCCCCTATATCGACATGGCCTACCGGCAGCGGAAATTTGCCTTCGTGGCGGATTACGTGCGGCTGAAGGTGCTCTACGAGCATGGCGGCATTTACCTCGATACCGATGTCGAGGCCCTGAAGCCCTTCGACCAACTCCTCGACGCGCGCTTCTTCATCGGCCTGCAGCTGCCGGACAGTGTCGGCGCTGGCGTCATCGGCGCGGTGAAGGGCCATCGCTTCCTCAAGCTTGCCCTTGAGCAGCTCGATGCCGAGGCCGCCTCGGGCACCCTGAGCTTCGAGCCGCTGCCCGAGATGGTGACGCGCCTCCTGGCCACGCATCGCTTCGACGATGCATTGGTGCTGCCGGAGGATTATTTCTATCCGTATAATCCCTACAGCTCCACTGTCCTGAAGCAGAAGCCGCTGCAGTCGAACATCTCGCCGCGGACCCTCTGCATCCATCACTGGGAGGGCACCTGGCTCGGCGACATGTCGCTGCGCATGATGCTCCGCCTGCGGTTGAAGCAGACCCTGCAGAAGCTCCGGCCGATGCGCCTGAACCGGCCGTCCCTGCCCCGCCCACGCATCCACCGCGCCTGACCACGAGGCCCATCCAGCAGCATCCGCATCGCGATATCTCCCGCATCCATCGTGAGGCTACTGAGGGAAGGGGCAGCGACATGTCTTGGACGATGCTGCGGGCCGATGCCCGCTTGACCACGCCTGCCGCATGAGCGGGCCTGCCACGCGCCTCGCCGGCGACGCCCTGGCCAGCGGCCCGATGCCACACCAGGCCGCCGCACCGGGTGAAGTCATTCTCCTCGCGCCGTCCGACCGGATGCGGGCCTGGCTGCCGCGCCTCGCCGAAGCCCTCGGGCAGCGGCTGTCCGTGCCGGTCCGCCTCCTGCGCTCGCCGGTGCCGCTGCCGGCCGAACTGCCCCTGCCCTCCGAGCCGATGGAGCGCCGCCTCTTCGGCACCACGGCGCAGGACCTCGCCGCCTGGATGCCGACGGCGGCCTTGCCGCCCGCCGCGGCCGTCGCGCCGACGGCGCTGGTCGTCAACGCCACCGGGCGGGATCCAAAATCCCTGCCAGACAGTCTGCGGACAGCCTGGACCCTTTCGCCGCTCCATCACGGGCGCTTCGAGACCGGCGGCCTCGCCGCGCCGCTGCTCGCCGGCGAGGCGCCGCATCTCGGCGTGCTGCTCAGCACGCCGGAGGCCAGCCGGCTGCTGCTCGGGGCACGGCTCGCCGTGCCGCAGCGCGACGCGCTCGGGCATGCGCTCGACAGCATCCTCGGCCGCGCCGTCACCCTGCTCTGCCTGGCCGCCGAGCATCTGCTGACCGGCCGGCCGCTGCCGGAGCCGACACCGCTGCCCGATCCGGATGCCGGCCTGCCGGCCGCCGGTTACTGGCCGCGCCGCTTGGCCTCCGCCACCCTGCCCAAATTCGGCCGGCAGTTCACCAAGCCTCTGCTGCGCTACGAGGATTGGTGCTTCGGCTATCGGCGGCAGCAGGGTGCCGGCTCACCGCTCGATCTCTCCCTCGATGCCGCGAGCTTCCGCATCCTCGAATCTAGCCCGGATCGCTTCTACGCCGACCCCGTGATCTTCGCGCATGGGGACGTGACGGCGATTTTCTTCGAGGATTACGACTACGCGACGCATCGCGGCCGGATCAGCCATGTCGTGCTCGATGCCGAGGGCCGTGCCAGCGCGCCAGTCGAGACGCTGACCCTGCCTTACCACCTCTCCTATCCCTTCGTCTTCCGGGTCGGCGAGGATGTGCTGATGATCCCGGAATCCAGCGAGAACCGCACCATCCAGCTCTGGGAGGCGGAGCGCTTCCCCGATCGCTGGCGCCTGCGCTCGGTGCTGCTTGAGGATATCGAAGCCGCCGACACCACCCTGCATTTCGATCGCGGCACTGGCCTGTGGTGGATGTTCGCGGCGGTGACCGAATATGGCAGCTGCTCGCACGACACGCTGTCGCTCTTCAGCAGTGAGCGGCTCGAAGGACCCTGGGTGCCGCATCCCGGCAATCCAGTGAAGCTCGATCCCGGCACCGCGCGGCCGGCGGGGCCGCTGGTCGAGTGGGAAGGGCGGCTCTTCCGGCCGGCTCAGGACTGCACGGCCTCCTACGGCGCCGGGTTGGTCTGGTGCGAGGTCCAGGAATTGTCGCGGGAGCGGTACCGCGAGACGGTGGTCGCCCACCATGCCGCGCCGCGCGGCTATACCGGCCTCCACACCTATGGCCGTGGCAGCGGCTTCGAGGTGGCAGACTTCAAGCGCAACCGTCGGCGCCGTGGCGGCTGACTCGCCGCCGCCTCGCTTGCTGGACCTCAGGCCTCCACCTGCTCCACCGCCACCACTTCCGGCACGTAGTGCCGGAGCATGTTCTCCACCCCGTGCTTCAGGGTGGCGCGGGAGGAAGGGCAGCCCGAGCAGGCGCCCTGCAGGTGCAGCCGCACGATGCCATCCCGGTAGCCGCGGAAGACGATGTCCCCGCCGTCACCGGCCACGGCCGGGCGGACGCGCGTATCAAGCAACTCCTTGATCTGTTCCACCACCTCGGCGTCATCTGGGTCGTAATCGTCCTCGCCCTCCTCCCCGCCGGCCTCGAGCACCGGCAGGCCGGAGACGAAATGGTCCATCAGGGCGCCGAGCACCTGGGCCTTCAGCGCTCCCCAGCCCTGCTCCCCATCCTCGGTCACGGTCACGAAATCGCCGCCGAGGAACACCCTCGCCACGCCCGGCAGGGCGAAGAGCCGGGTCGCAAGGGGGCTGCGCAGCGCCGCTTCGGGCGAGGCGAAATCCGCCGTGCCGCGATCCCCCATCACCTCCCGGCCCGGAAGGAACTTCAGCGTCGCGGGGTTCGGGGTGCCTTCGGTCTCGATGAACATGCTCGCATCCTGGCGTCGGACTTTCCGGACCAAATTGGTCGGGTTCCCCCCGCTGCGCAAGGCTGCGGCCATGCGACGGGCGCGCTGCGCGCATGCGGGACGCCGCGGGCCGCCTCATACCAGCGGGCCGGTCGCCTGACCGGTCCGAGGCTCCGAGCGGGGCCCTGCGCCTTATGGCGCGAAGGCCTCGGCAAACCGCAGGTTTGCGCCCGGCGACCGGAGACCCGGCATCAGGTCACCCGCTCGAGCTCCTTGTCATCCAGCCCGCCCGGCACGATGGTCAGCGGCACCCGCACCCGGCTGGCATAGCGCCCGGTGAGGGCCGAGATCAGCGGTCCCGGCCCGCTGCCGGTGGCGGCCGAGGCCAGGACCAGGATGGAGATCCGCGGATCCTCCTCGAGCAGGGCGAGCAGCTCGTCGCGTGGATCGCCCTCGCGGATCAGGACGATGGGCAGCCCGCCGGTGATCTCCTGCACCTGCGCGCCGAGGCCGGAGAGCAGCTTCTCCGCCTCCTCCCGCCGCTCCTCGGCCATCAGCACGCCGACCCCGGCCCATTCAATCATGTCGGCCGTCTCGAGGACCCGCAGCAGCGCCACCCGCCCGCCGCCGTTGCGGGCGCGCAGGCAGGCATAGCGCAGCGCCACCTCGCGCTCCTCGCTGTCGTCGACGACGACCAGGAAGACCCGGTCCCGCTTGGCGGTGGCGGCAGTCTCCGCTGCGGTCGCGCCCATCAGCCCCTCCGGAACAGCACGCTGCCAAGCCACCCGGCCAGGGCGGCGACGGCGATGCAGGCCAGACCGTAGAGCAAGGGCTGGACCTGCGCGACGGTCGCGATGCGGTCCGCGGCGCCAACTCGGTCGACGCGGAAGAGCAGATCCTCCCGCGCGATGATCTGGCGGGAGCGGACGAGCAGCACCTCCACCCGGTAATCGCCGGTCGGCACCTCGGCGGGCAGCGGCAGGCGGACGAAGAACAACCGGCTGCCGGCGATCTCGACCGGCGTGCTGTCCTCGATCCAGAGGCCGGAATCGCGCTCGAGTTCCAGCAGCGCCCGGCGGAAGGCGGGCGAGCGGGCGCCGGTGCTGGCCAGCGGCAGCGCGTCGAGCCCGAGGGCGTGCCGCTGCCGCTGGTCCTCCGGCAGGATCTGCCAGGCCGGCCGGGTGCCGGCGAGCACGTAATAGCCCGGCACCCCGGCGAAGCGGGCGGAGGGGCCGTTCACCCAGATCAGGCCGGCGACCGCGACCTTCCGCCGCACCACCACCGGCCGCGTCGGGCCGCGGGCGACGACGATCACCTCGTCGCCGCCCGGCCCGATCGGCTGCTCGGTGCTGCCGAAGACGACGAGCGAGGCGCCGGTGAAGCCGGTGGTCACCTCGATATCGGTGCGCGAGAGGGCGGCGACGAGCGGCTGCTCCTGCGCCCGGGCGGCACCGGCGAGGGCCAGGCCCAGCAGCGCCCCCGCCAGGATGCGGCGCATCACCATGCCGGGCCGGCGCTGAAGAGGTTCTCCGGCCGCCGCAGCAGCCCCCAGAGCAGGCTGAGCGCGACGCCGAGCACGAGCAGGCCGAGCAGCGCCCGGGTCTCCTCGCCTCGCAGCCGCGTGCCCATGGAGGCGCCGAATTGCGCCCCGGCGACGCCGCCGACCAGCAGCAGCAGGGTCAGCAGCACATCCACCGTGCCGAGCTGCACCGCGGCCAGCAGCGTCACATTGGCGGCGACGAAGACCACCTGGAAGAGCGAGGTGCCGATCACCACCGAGGTCGGCATTCCCAACAGGTAGATCATGGCCGGCACCAGCATGAAGCCGCCGCCCACCCCCATCACCGCCGAGAGCAGGCCGATGCCGGCGCCGATCAGGAAGGGCGGGATGACGGAGATGTAGAGTCGCGACTTGCGGAAGCGCGTCTTCAGCGGCAGCCCGTGCATCCAGGTATGCGCGTGCAGCTTGCGCCGGGTGGCGCTGCGGCGGCGGCGAATCGCCCGCACGCTCTCCATCACCATCAGCCCGCCGACGGTGCCGAGCACCACCACGTAAAAGACCGAGACGGCGAGGTCGACCTGGCCGATGCGGCGCAGCAGCGCGAAGAGCTGCACGCCGAGCACCGAGCCGGCGAAGCCGCCGACAAGCAGCACCGCACCCATCTTCGCATCGACATTGCCGCGCCGCCACTGCGCGATCAGGCCGGAGACGGAGGCGCCGAGGGTCTGGTTGGCGCCGGAGGCAACGGCGACGGGCGAGGGAATGCCGATGAGCAGCAGCAGCGGCGTCAGCAGGAAGCCGCCGCCCACACCGAACAGGCCCGAGAGCCAGCCGACGCCGAACCCGATGGCCATGAGGAGAAAGGCATCCACCGACATCTCGGCGATCGGCAGATAGACCTGCATCGCATGTTCCGGATCAGCAGCGGGGCGGGCTCAGGCCGGGTTTGGACCGGGGCCGCGGCAGGGGCAAGGCCGAAATCACCGGGGACGGTGCAGTCAGGCCACAGCGTGGCCCGGCGGACATGCCGGCTGGTCATATGCTGGTGCACCAAACCGGCGGCCCGGATGGGCGTTTTGCGGCAGTAACACAACCGGAGGTCGCCACCATGCCTACACCGACAACTGGCGCCGCCAGCTTCGGCACCGCCGTGCCGGACGGCGGGCCGGCCCTGCCAAGCCGCATCTCCTGGGGTGCGGTCTTCGCCGGCGGCGTCGTCGCCGTCGCCGTTGGGACGATGCTGAACATCCTCGGCGTGGCCATCGGTGCCAGCACCGTCGATGCCACCGCCGGCAGCACGCCCGGCGCATCCGCCTTCAGCATCGGCGCCGGCATCTGGCTGCTGGTCGCCAACCTCATCGGCCTTGCCACCGGCGGCTATGTCGCCGCGCGCCTCTCCGGCTCGGCGGATGTGACCGACAGCGTGCTGCACGGCCTCTCGGTCTGGGCAGTCGGCTTCCTGCTCTCGGCGGTCCTGCTCGGAAACGCCATCGCCGGCGCGGCCAGCACCACGGCGCAGGGCGCGTCCTCGGTGATCGGTGGGCTGATGCAGGGTGCGGGGAATGCCGCTTCGGCCGCGGCCGGCCCGGCTGGGCAGGTGGCGCAGCGGGTCGATCCCAAGCAGCTTGCCGAACGCGCCCAGAACGCGCTGCGCACCGGCGGCGACCCGGCGCAGATGACCAGCGACCAGCGCAATGCCGAGATCGCCCAGCTCCTGACCCGCAGGGTGACCGGCGGCAATCTCGACCAGGGCGACCGCGACCGCCTCAGCCGGCTCGTCGCCACCGAGTACAACATCCCGCCGGAGGAAGCGTCGCGCCGCTTGCAGCAGGTGGAAGCCCAAGCCAACCAGACCCTGCAGGAAGCCGAGACCCGGGCCCGCGAGGCGGCGGATGCCACGGCGACGGCCGGCGCCGTCGCGGCCTACTGGGTCTTCGCGGCCATGCTGCTCGGCGCCGTCGCCGCGGTGCTCGGCGCCCGCGTCGGTACCCGGAACACGGTGGCGGCGCGCCGCTACGCCTGAACCCGGCCCCCGCATCGCGGGCCGAAAGCCTCCTGGGCGGAGCCGTTCGGTCGGCTCCGCCCGGGTTCCATGGCGGGCAGGCGCCCCGGCAATGCGCGGATCTCGGGGGATGCGGTCCAACCGGCCAGGCGCGGCGACGTTGTCATGCCGCAGCAACCGGAGACTGGATCATGCGCAACATCATGTTCGCCGCCCTCCTTGCCCTGGCCGCCGGCACCGCGCCGGCCCTGGCGGAGAAGGGGGGGTGCCTCAAATACGGTGCCGCCGGCGCCGTCGCCGGCCATATGGTCGGCAGTGGCCATGGTGTCGCGGGCGCTGCCGCGGGTTGCGCGCTCGGCACGCACGAGCGGCACAAGGCCGAGAAGCAGGCGGCGCAGAAGCAGCAGCAATCCGCACAGCCACAGCAGGACAACACGTCGCACTGATGTACCGATCGGTCCCGCACCGGCTTGTGGCCGTCGCGGGATCGATCAGCTGCCTGAGCCGGCGTTCAGGCGCCCGGCCGCTGCCGTCCGGCGGCGATTCGTTGCGGCGCCGCAGCCGGCGCCGCCTTCTTGGCCGCACGCGCCGTCCGAACCACCGGCTGCGCCGGTGCCCGTTTCGCCTGCGGCCGCACGGCGCTCGCGCTCGGCCGGCGAACCGGGCGCGGGGCCACCGCCGGAGCGGCGGCGCCAGGATCCTCCAGCAGTTCAGGATCCATTTCGGTGGCCCGGCCCAGCTCGGCATCGCGGTTCTGCCGCCAGAGGCTGCGCAGCCGGGCATAGACGTCGAGGGAGCCGGAGCGCAGCTCGTCGATCGCCTCGATGTTGCGTTCCCGTTGGTCGAGTCCGGTGCCGGCCAGAATGCCGAGATTGGCGCCGACCGACATGGTGTAGCTGAGCGGGTTGATGAAGCCGTCGGCAACCATGCCGGCGAAGTCGCGCGGGTTCGAGGGCCCTATCATCGGCACCATCAGATAGGGCCCGTCCGGCAGCCCCCAGTGCGCCAGGGTCTGGCCAAAATCCGCGATCTGCTTCGGCGGACCACCGATCGGCGCCAAGTCGAACATCCCGCCGATCCCGAGCGTGGTGTTGATGACGAAGCGCATGAAGGACGTGCCGGCCTCGATCGGCCGGCCCTGCAGCAGGCGGTTCGCCGCGACCACCGGCTCGTTGATGTTCTCCAGCACGTTGTGGATGCGCGCCCGCGGCCAGGGCCCCAGTACCGCCCGGTACCCCTCGGCGACCGGCTTGAACAGCGCGTCGTCCATGGTGAAGTTGAAGGCGAGGATGCGGCGGTTCGTCACCTCGAAGGGATCGGACGGATCGGTCGGCTGGCTGGCCACCGGCGCCGCCGCGGCGACCGACGGCTTGCCCGGCTGCACGCCCCT
This sequence comes from Roseicella sp. DB1501, assembly GCF_013112485.1. Taxonomy (GTDB): domain Bacteria; phylum Pseudomonadota; class Alphaproteobacteria; order Acetobacterales; family Acetobacteraceae; genus Paracraurococcus. The sequence continues at coordinate 133,142 of NZ_JABFHG010000003.1, read as the reverse complement.
CTCCATACCCCCTTGCGCAGCCTGCTGCGGCGGGCCGGCCGGGCGCGCGTCCGCCGGCTGCGGGCTCGTCCGCTCCGTGCTCGTCTGCTGCGCGCAGGCGGCGAGGAGCAAGCCAAGGCTGAGAAGGGCGATGTGGGGGGGCGTCATGCGGCAGGGACTCGGCGGCGGGAGCGGCACCCTAGAGCAGATCGCGGAAGGGCGCGAACGCCCGGACGCGCGAATCTGCTCTGAAAACAACAGGCTACAGCGGAGCAGCGTGCATTCTTGAACGCCATCCGCTGTGGAGCGGGTCGCAGCAGGGCGCGAACGCCCGGACGCGCGACTCTGCTCTGCGTACAACGGGATAGGGCGCATGCCGCGCTTCCGGCCAGGGTCAATGCGCTGTAACGCAGGCCGGGGCCGCGCCGCGATGTTGGGTGGTGCTGAAATTTCATGACGGAGCTTCTGTTCGGGATCCTCGGCCTGCTTGCCGGGCTGGCGGCGCTTGCCGGCAGCGTGACGGCGCTGCTCGCGGCGCGCGCCGTGGCGCGGCTGGCCGCGACCCCGCCCGTCACCCCTCCGGTCACCCCTCCGGTCACCCCTCTGGCCACCGGCCCGGCCCTCGCGGCGAGCATCCTGAAGCCGCTGCATGGCCGCGAGCCGGGGCTGGAGGGGGCGCTGGCCTCGACCCTGGCGCAGCGCCATGCCGCGCCCTTCGAGGTGCTCTTCGCCGTGCGCGACCCGGCGGACCCGGCGGCCGCGCTGGCCGAGGCGGCGATGGCCGCCGCCCCCGCGATACCGGCGCGGCTGATCCGCGACCCGCGGCTGCACGGGGCCAACCGCAAGGTCTCGCAGCTCGTGAACCTCGAGGGCCTGGCGCGGCACGAGGTGCTGGTGGTCGCCGATGCGGACATGCTGGTGCCGCGGTACTGGCTGACCGCGGTGACCGCGCCGCTGGCCGATCCTGCGGTGGGGCTGGTGACCTGCCTCTACCGGGGCGAGGCGGGCGATGCCGGGCTGTGGTCGCGCCTCGCGGCGCTCTGGATCGACTGGCAATTCCTGCCCCATGCCGCGCTGGGCGAGGCGATGGGCCGGGCCAATGGCTGCTACGGCGCGACCATGGCGCTGCGGGCGGAGACGCTGAAGCGGATCGGCGGCTTCGCGGCGCTGTCCGAGCTGCTGGCCGACGACCACGCCCTCGGCGCGGCGGTGCGCCGGCTCGGCCTCCGGGTGGTGGTGGCGCCGGTGCTGCCGGGGCACGTCATGACCGAGCCGGGGCCGGGCGCGCTGGCGCGGCACGAGCTGCGCTGGGCGCGGACGCTGCGGCTGCTCGATCCGGGCGGCTATGCCGGGATGGGGGTGACCTTCCCGCTCGCCTGGGGAGGGCTGACCATGCTGCTGCTGCCCGCCGCCCTGGCTCCGGCGGGCTGGGCGGCGCTGGCGCTGGCGGCGCTGGCGCGGCTGGCGCTGGCGCTTCGGGTCGACCAGGCGTTGCAGCGCCGCCTCAGTCCGGCGCGGCTCGCGCTGCTGCCCCTGCGCGACGGCCTGTCTTTCGCTATATGGGCCTTTGGGCTGGCCCGCGGCACGGTGACGTGGCAAGGCCGGCGGTACCGGATGCGCCCCGACGGCACGATGGTTTCGGCAGGATGATGGCGGTCCGATGCGGGGCCGGCCCTGCCGGGAGTGATGTCGAGGCATGATGAAGGGCGATAGCCAGTGACGATGCGGACCCTGTTCCTCCAGGCGCCTTCCTTCGACGGCTTCGACGGAGGCGCCGGCTCGCGCTACCAGGCGAAGCGCGAGATCAAGAGCTTCTGGTTCCCGACCTGGCTGGCGCAGCCCGCCGCCCTGATCGAGGGCTCGAAGCTGGTGGACGCGCCGCCGCATCGCCAGACCATGGCGGATGTGCTGCCGATGGCGCGGCAGCACGACCTGGTGGTGCTGCACACCTCGACCCCCTCCTTCGCCTCCGACGTGAAGGTGGCCGAGGCGCTGAAGGCCGAGAACCCGAACCTCAAGGTCGGCATGATCGGCGCCAAGGTGGCGGTGCAGGCGGCCGAGAGCCTGCGCGACGCGCCGGTGATCGACTTCGTTGCCCGCAACGAGTTCGACTTCACCATCAAGGACGTGGCGGACGACCAGAACTGGGCCTCGATCAAGGGGCTCAGCTACCGCAATGCCGAGGGCGTGGTGGTCCACAACCCGGACCGGCCGATCCTCGAGGACATGGACAGCCTGCCCTTCGTCTCGCCTGTCTACCGGCGCGACCTCGCCTACGAGAAGTACTTCATCGGCTACCTGAAGCATCCCTATGTCTCGATCTATACGGGCCGGGGCTGCAAGAGCCGCTGCACCTTCTGCCTCTGGCCGCAGACCGTCGGCGGGCATCGCTACCGCACCCGCTCGGTCGAGAACGTCATCGAGGAGATCCGCTACATCAAGGCCAATTTCCCTGGCCTGAAGGAGATCTTCTTCGACGACGACACCTTCACCGACAACCTGCCGCGCGCCGAGGCGATCGCGCGCGAGATGGGCAAGCTCGGCGTCACCTGGTCCTGCAACGCCAAGGCGAACGTGCCGCGCGAGACGCTGAAGGTGCTGAAGGATGGCGGGCTGCGCCTGCTGCTCGTCGGCTATGAGAGCGGCAACCAGCAGATCCTGCACAACATCAAGAAGGGCATGCGGATCGAGGTCGCCAAGAAGTTCAGCAAGGATTGCCACGAGCTCGGCATCGCCATCCACGGCACTTTCATCCTCGGCCTGCCCGGCGAGACGAAGGAGACGATCGAGGAGACGATCCGCTTCGCCATCGAGACCAACCCGCACACGCTGCAGGTCTCCCTCGCCGCCCCCTATCCCGGCACGCACCTGTTCGAGCAGGCGGCGAAGGAAGGCTGGCTGGACACGGCGAACACCGAATATGTCGATGCGCATGGCGTGCAGATCGCGCCGCTCGCCTATCCGCATCTCAGCCATACCGAGATCTTCGACAGCGTCGAGACCTTCTACCGGCGCTTCTATTTCCGCGCGCCGAAGATCGCCTCGATCTGCGGCGAGATGATCCGCGACCGGCAGATGCTGGTGCGCCGGCTGCGCGAGGGCGTGGAGTTCTTCGGCTTCCTGCGCGAGCGGGCGAAGGCCAGCGCCCAAGGGAAGCTCACGCAGAAGGCGGCGGCCTGAGCCGGCTGCGCATGGCTCGCCGCTTTCCCCGCATCGAGGAAGCGCACCGCGCCTTCATCGCCCGGCAGCACATCTTCTTCGCCGCCAGCGCGGCGCCGGGCGCGCGGGTGAACCTCTCGCCGCGCGAGGGCGCCGCGCTGCGCGTGCTCGGCCCCGATGCCGTCTGCTGGCTCGACCGCACCGGCAGCGGCGCCGAAACGGCGGCGCATCTGGCAGCCGATGGCCGGCTGACGCTGATGTTCTGCGCGTTTTCCGGGCCGCCCATGATCCTCCGCCTCTATGGCCGCGGCGAGAGCCTGAGGCGGGGCAGCGACGCCTATGCCGCGCTCCTCGCCGGGGCCTATGGCGGCGAGGAGGTGCCCGGCGCGCGGCAGATCGTGCGGCTCGCGGTCGATCTCGTGCAGACCTCCTGCGGTTATGGCGTGCCGCTCTTCGAGCATGTCGGCGAGCGCCGCACGCTCGAGGACTGGGCGCGGCGCAAGGGCGAGGCGGGTCTCGCCGATTATCGCACGAAGAAGAACGCCCGCAGCCTGGACGGCCTGCCGACAGGGCTGGCGTGAGCGCCTGCCGCTCCCGGCCGCCGGCGCGATCCGCCGCGCCATGACCGCGCGCGTCATCCTCAATGCCGACGATCTCGGCCTGGCGCCGGAGGTGAACGACGCCATCGAGCAGGCGCACCGCGAGGGCGTGCTGACATCGGCGAGCCTGATGGTGGGCGAGCCGGCTGCCGCCGCGGGCGTGGCGCTGGCCCGCCGCAATCCGGGCCTCGCGGTCGGGCTGCATCTGACGCTCACCGACGGCACTCCGAGCCTGCCGCCCGGCCGCATCCCGGCGCTGGTCCGGCCCGATGGCCGCTTCCGCGACGACATGGCCGGGCTTGGCCTCGCGCTCGCCGTCTCCGGCGCGGCACGGGCGCAGCTTCGGGCCGAGATCGCCGCGCAATTCGCCGCCTTCCGCGCGACCGGCCTCGCCTGCGACCACCTCAATGCGCACAAGCACTACCACCTGCACCCGGTGATCGCCGGCATCGCCTTCGCCGAGGCGGCGCGGCAGGGCATCCGCGCCGTGCGCATCCCCTGGGAACCGCCCTCGCTGGTGCCCGGCGCCGGGCGGGCGCTTCTGCCCATGCTGCTCTGGTTGCGGCGCCTCGCCGCGCGGCATGGGCTGCGGGCGCCGGATCGGGTGGTCGGGCTGCGCTGGACCGGCGCCTTCACCACCAAGCGGCTGGCCGCCATCCTGCCCCAACTGCCGGCGGGCGTGACCGAGATCTACCTGCATCCCGCGACGGCCGGCGGCTTTCCCGGCGCGGCGCCGGGCTACCGCTATGCCGAGGAGCTGGCCGCCCTGACCGATCCGCGCGTCCGCGCCGCCGCCGCCCGGCACCGGACCGGCGGCTATGCCACGATGCTCGCCGCATGAGCCGCCTCGGCCCGTTGCTGGCCCTCGGCGGCCTCGCTCTGGCGCTGCTGCTGCTGGCGCAGCAGGACTTCACCGAGGTCGGCGCCCTGCTGGCGAGCGCCGGGCTTGGCCTGGTGCTGGCGGCGCTGGCGCATATCCCTTCTATGGCGCTGAACGGCCATGCCTGGCGGCTGCTGCTGCCGCACCGGCGCCGGCCCTCCCTCGCTGCCATGACGGCGAATGTCTGGATCCGGGAATCGGTGAACGGGCTGCTGCCGGTGGCCCGCGTCGGCGGCGAGATCGCCTCCTACCGCCTGCTGCGCGGCGAGGGCGTGGCCGTCGCCCCGGCCGCGGCCAGCCTGATGGTCGATATGGCGATCTCCATTCTCAGCCAACTCATCTTCGCGCTGCTTGGCCTGGCGCTGCTGGCCTGGGCCGGGGCCGGCATCGGCTGGGGCGGGATCGCGCTGGCGATGCTCTGCGGCCTGGCGCTTGCCGCCGGCTTCATCCTGGCGCAGCGGGCGGACATCCTCTCGCGCCTGGCGCGGCTGCTGAACGGGGTGGCGGCGGGGCGCTTCCCCGCCCTCGAATCGCATTCGGCCCGCATCGACCGGATGACGCGGCGGCTCTGGCGGGTGCGGAGCGCCATCCTCGGCTGCTTCCTCTGGCAGCTCGCCGGCTGGGCAGCCGGGGCCATCGAGATCTGGCTGGCGCTGTATTTCCTCGGCCACCCCGTCGGCATGGCGGAGGCGCTGGCGATCGAGGCGCTGATCCAGGCGGTCTCCTCCGCTGCCTTCCTGGTGCCGGGGGCGCTGGGGTTGCAGGAGGCGGGCTTCCTCGGCCTCGGCCTGCTGCTCGGCCTGCCGGCGGAGATGGCGGCGGCGCTCGCCATTGCGCGCCGGCTGCGCGACCTGATTGTCTTCCTGCCGGGGCTGCTGGCCTGGGTCTGGGCGGAGCGGCGAATCGCCGCGGCGGCGCCGGGCCTGGGCTAGAGCAGATCCCGTTCGAGTGGAAACACTCGGACGGGTGAAGATGCTCCGAAAACAAGCGGCTGGAGCGTGATCGCTTGAGGTGGACTCACCGAAAAGCGTGGATCACGCGATCAAACAACGGCCCGGACCATAATCCGCGACCCTGTGTGAGCGGATCATGGTCTAGAAGGGTCATCGCGCTCCCGGCCAGCGGCGCCGCCGGGATCTGCGCAGCGACATCCGGGCGGGCGCGTCTCGGCGCCCGCCCGGGCATGTCAGGGCGTCGCGTGCGTCCCTTCCGACATGGCCACGCCATGCGGCGCGCCGACGCCAAGCGCCATGCTGGCCTCCATGCCGGCCTCGCCGGCGGGCTGCGGCGCCCGCTGGCGACGGGCCTGCAGCCAGTCCCGCAGCCGATGCCGCTCGGCGCGGGCGCGGTCGAGCGCGATCGCCATCCGGCCGAGCAGCGTGCCGGCCCCGACGCAGGAGGTGAGCACCTCCTGCCGGTTGGCGAGACGCCCCTTGTAGCTCTCGTCGCCGCGCAGGAAGTCGACCTCGGTGAAGCCGTGCTCGATGGCCCAGCGGATATAGTCCACCAGGATCAGCGTGCCGGGCGAGGCGCGGTTGAACTCGGGGTCGAAGGCCGAGAGGAAGCCGCTCAGGCGCCGGCCCTCGACCATGCTGACGAGGCCTGCGGCGAGCCGGTCACCCGCCTCCAGCACCATCAACCGGAGGCTGCCCTTCGCCACCAGCGCATCGATCAGCGCCCGCAGCAGCGTGCCGTCATCCTGAAGCAGGGGCGAGGTCAGGCCCTCGCGCTTCAGCCAGTCGGTCTTCAGAAGCCGCATCTGCTCGACGATCCGCGCGAGTTCCGCGGGATCCTCGACGGTGCGGAAGCGCACCGGCCCGGTCTGGGCGAGGATGCGGCGGCCGCGCAGGTCGTTGTTGCGGCCCTTCTTGCCGAGATCCTGGAAGAAGGCGGCGGAGTCGCGCCAGGCATCGAGGCGCACGCCGGTGGCCAGCACGGTCCGCCGGTCCGGCTGCAGCCGCACGCGCCGGCTGAGCGACGGCAAGGCCCGCGCCGCCGCATTCGCCCGCAGATGGTTGATGCTGGCGATGTCAAAACCGCCCTGCCGCTCGACCTCGCGCCAGAGCGCTTCGAGCACGGTGGGGGCCGCCAGGCCGGGGGCCAGCAGGGCGTCACAATAATCCGTGCAGTCATTCGCGGCCCAGCCGAGCATGCGCAGGCCGCGCCGCCGCTGCACCACCAGCGGCAGCACACCGACCAGATCGGCGCCGCGCCAGGCGAGGGCGATGTGGAGATCGAAGCCCTGCGTCTCGCCGCCGCCGCGCCACCAGGCGGCGATCCAGGCATGCGACTGGAAGACATCGGCCTGGGCGCGGCGCTCAAGCGCCTCCCAGCCCTCCCGCACCGCATCAAGGCGCGCGGAGTCGCGGACGATTTCGAGCGTCAGCCCGTCCTGCCGCGCCCGCGGTGCCGGACGGAACCAGGAGAGCGCGGTTTCCGCCATGCGCCGCAACGGCAGGATGTAGAGCCCGTACAGCGACTGGTACTCCCGTCCCTCGCGCGGCCCGATGCCGAATTCGAAGCGCTCATTGGGTTCCGGCACGCAGGCGGTGCCGAACATGCGGTCCCAGACCGAAAGCAGCAGGCCGAAATTGCGGTCGTAGTGCTTCGGGTTGACGCTGTGATGCAGCTGATGCCAGTGCGGGCACAGGATCACGCCATTGAGAGGCCCGAAGGAGACGCGCAGATGCGTGTGCCGGATGAAATCCATCATCAGGATGTTGCGGATCACGTAGACGCTAACGCCGAGGACGGTCGCCTCGACGAGGTCGACGGCGAAGTAGTACCAGACGCCGTAGACGACGCCGACGAAGAGGCCGTCCCACACCCGGTTCATCAGCTCATCAACCGGATGGATCCGATCCTTGGTGATGCCCACCATGACCTCGGCCGAATGATGAACCTTATGTAACTCCCACAGGATGGGAATTTTGTGCTGGGCGAGGTGATAGAGGTAATAGGATAGGTCGTAGGCGAGCAGGCCGGTGATCGTGAAGAAGACGATCGTCCAGGGACCTGCCGGCGCGGCGTCGTGGTAATCGCCGCCCAGCACATGGTTCAGCAGCGAGGCGGTGGCGTAGCCGACCACGAAGATGACGCTGGCGGAGGCGGGGATGAACATCACCCGCATGACCAGCTTGCGCGTCACCCAGAAGAAAAGGTCCGCCCGGGCCGAGGGATGCGTCAGGATCTCGCGCGGGAAGGCGAAGCGCAGCCAGTTGCGGAGATCGCGCGGCCCTGGATGCGACCAGAGGTACATCGCGACCGACGCGATCAGGCTCGTCGCCAGCACGGCGGCGAAAGCGAGGGCGTTGGGGCCGGTCAGCTTGCTGGCGATGGTCTCGGCCAGACCTGCAAGTTGCGTCATGAGGTCCTTCTCGTAGCAGGCGGCGTGGAACGGAGCCTGGTACCAACGGGTGGTCGTCTGCGGCCCAAAGATAGTCTACAGGAGCGCAATCGTAGACGATGAAAAGATTACGTAACCTCTCAAGCCATCACCCGTGGTTGTATTCCCACGATCGCGTGATGGCGCCGCAGTCCCGTCACTCGGTGGAACGGCGCTGTTCACCTTTCGAGACATGACATGGCCCTTCGACCGCACGCATTGACAACACAGTGAGACCTTTGCGGTGCAGCACCGCCGGTAATCGTGAGGTCGCGGCGGCAACGATTTGCGCGGTGATTGCGTGAGAACTTGGCCTTGTCAGTGGTTTGGCGAGGTCGCGCGGCGACCAGTATGAAACCGTGAAGAGTCCTAACTCGGATCGTTTTGCTCACCGAGGAATGATAAAGGGTTGCTGTCACTCAACCTTTAGGCGGTGTATGAGGTCCTTGTTATTGGGATGGGGTTTTCGTGTATTGCTGATCGAGGGAGCATACGCTGCTATATGGCGTCGCAGCAAACCTGCCGATCTGAGGAAGAAATGGCGCAAGTCTCCTGGACGCACGATACATCTTTCTCCTCCGACACGGCGCAAGAACAAGATCTCCGGTGGCACTACAGACTCCGGAAAGCCATGCGCCCGACCGTGAAGCGCGGAATGGACGTGGTCGGTGCCGCTGGCCTGCTGTTGGTTCTGGCGCCTGCGCTCCTGCTGCTTGCTGCCTGCGTGGCGGCGGATGGCGGTCCGGTATTCTTCGTCCACCGGCGGATCGGCCGCGGTGGCCGGGTCTTCGGCTGCCTCAAGTTCAGGAGCATGCGCATCGATGCCGAGCAGGCGCTGCAGGCCCTGCTCGAGCGCGATCCGCAGGCCCGGGCCGAATGGAACGAGCGGCGGAAGCTGCGCGCCGATCCGCGGGTGACGCGCATCGGCCGCATCCTGCGCGCCACGAGCCTCGATGAGCTGCCGCAGCTCATCAACGTGCTGCGCGGCGAGATGAGCCTGGTCGGGCCGCGTCCCGTCCTGCGCGAAGAGCTCGATCAGTACTACGTGCCGGCGGGTGCAGCCGACGACTACATGTCGGTCCGGCCGGGCCTCACGGGGGCATGGCAGGTGAGCGGCCGGAGCGACACCAGCTTCGCGCAGCGCATCGCCCTCGATGTTGCGTATGTGCAGTTCCCATCCTTGCGAAAAGACCTTGCGATCCTGGCATGTACCGGTGCGGTCGTGGTACGTCGCCGTGGCGCGTATTGAGGGCCCAGAGGCGATGTTCTTCGCAGCCGATGCCAACTTTGACCGCTTCACGAATCGCGAAGCCTTTGGTCTTTCCGATCTGGTCAGCTCCCTGCGTCAACGGAAGCTGCTGCTTCTTGCGATGTGCGGGATCGGCGCGATCGGCGGGCTGGCCTTCTCGCGGGTCCTGACGCCGTCCTATTTCGCCGAGGCGACCATGGTCGCCGAGCCGCCGAGCGTGCGCACGCGGACGGTGTCCGAACTGGCGCCCGACGGCGTGCAGATGCCGCCCGATCCGGCGATCACCCGCACGGCGGTCGAGACAATCAGCTCACCGCTGATCATCGACCGCGCGCTGCGCTCGCTGCCGCCCGCGATCCAGGCGAACCTCACCCGGGAAGCGCTCGGCGACAACAACGGCAAGTCTTCCTGGTCGCCCTGCGCGCCCGGCGCCGCAGGCCTGGTCGGGCATCTCCCGACGGTGCTGCAGCAGCCGGCGCAGTCGGTCTGCGACTTCCTCACGCCGCCCGCCGAGCCGGTCTCGAACGAGCCGCCGGAGGTGCAGGAGCGCCGCCGCCTCGCCGCCTTCGTCGCGAAGAAGCTGCAGGTGGAGAACACCGGCCGCTCCTACACCGTCCGCGTCGCCTACACCGCCTCCGACCCGCAGGTCGCGGCGGCGGTGGCGAATGCCGTGGTCGATCAGTATCTCGCCTACCGGACCGAGGTGACGAACAACAACAACGAGGAGACCGCGGCGACGCTGGCGAGCAAGCTCGCCTCGCTCTCCGACGAGCTGCGCGCCGCCGAGCGTAACACGCAGCAGATGCGCGAGCAGGTGCGGCTGCAGGAGCTGCGCTCGGGCGCGTTGACGCAGCAGCAGGCGACCGAACTCATGACCGGCCTTCTCACGGTCCGCATGAAGCTCACCAATGCCGAGGCGCGGCTCGACGCCGCCTCGAAGGGGTCCGGCGCCGCCGGCGGCGCGGCCGCGACCGAAGTGCTCAGCTCGCCGACCATCCAGCAGCTGCGCAAGCAGGAGGCCGAGCTCGACCGCCAGGAGGCGCAGCTCTCCTCGACCCTCGGCCCGTCGCACCCGAACGTGCGCTCGGTCCGGCAGGAGCTGTCGCAGACACGGCGGCTGATCGCCGACGAGGTGTCGCGCGTCACCCGCAGCCTGCAGACCGAGGTGAATGCCGCACGGCGGCAGGAGGTCAACATCGTCGAGACCCTGCGCCAGCAGGAGAAGGCGATCGCAGCCAATGCCGATGCGCATGCCGCGCTGCGCCAGGCGGAGCGGCAGGCCACGGCGCTCGCCCAGGTCTACGACCACTTCCTGCTGCGCCAGCGGGAGCTGAACGGCCGGCGCGACCTGCCCGAGCTCAGCACCCGGCTGCTCTCCTCCGCCGCCGTTCCGCTGCGGCCGAACGGCGCGACCGCCCCGGCCCTGGCCGGTCTCGGTGGTCTCGGCGGCCTGATGATCGGCGCCTCCATCGCCGTCTATCGCGGCCGGCGGCAGCGGCAGAACGACCCGGTGATCCTCGGCCAGCAGGCGCTGAGCGACGCGCTCGACGTCACCTACCTGCCGAAGATCCCGCAGCATCGCGGCTCGATCTCGCGCTTCGTCTCCGAGAACCCCTACTCACCCTATGCCGAGGCGCTGCACTGGGCCCGCGCCTCGCTGCAGGTGCGGCTCGAGGGGATGAGCCGGCGGGTGATCATGGTCACCTCCTCGCAGCCGGGCGAGGGCAAGAGCTCCTTCTGCATGGCGCTGGCCGCCGCGCTGACGCTGACCAAGCAGACCGCCGTCGTCGTCGACTGCGACCTGCGCAAGCCGCAGCCGGCGAACCTGCCGCAGCAGTCGAGCCATCTCACTGAGTGGCGCGACCTGCCGGAGGAGGACAGCGACCTCGAGGTGCGGATGTACTGGGCGGGGGCGGAGCACCCGAACACCGTGCGGTTCAGCGCCGCCGTGGCGCACCCGCACGTCATCCTTTCCTCGCCCAAGTTCCGGGCGTTGATCAACTCGCTGGCGGCGAATTTCGACTACGTCATCCTCGACACGCCGCCGCTCTCGGTTGCCTCCGACAGCCTCTTCGTGGGCTACAATGCCGATGAGTGCCTGATGGTGACCAAGTGGCGCTCCACGCCGCTCAGCACCGTTCGGGCCGGCGTCGCCGATCTGCGGGCGCGCGGCATCCGGGTCTCCGGCCTCATCGTCAACCAGGCCGAGATGATCGACACGACGGGCCTGAACCGCCCGCTGCTGCGCGGAGCCGCTAGCGCCGATGCCTCGGCCTATCGCTACCCGCCGCGCGCGATCCCGCTCGACCATCATTCGGCGACGGAGACGGAGCGCGCGTGAGCACGCAGGCCATGCCGTCGGATGCCGGTGGCCGCGCGGACGCCTCAGCGCCGGCGGCCCCTGGGATCTGCGTCCTCCTGCCGGTCTACAACGACCAGGAGGGGCTGGAGCGGACCTTCGAGGTGCTGGCCGCCGATCCGCATCCCTTCGACATCGTCGTGGTGGATGACGGCAGCCGCACGCCGATCCAGGCGCCGGAGCGGTGCGGCAGCCATGCCGTCACCCTCCTCCGGCTCACGCCGAACCGGGGCATCGAGCACGCGCTGAATGCCGGGCTCGAGGCGATCCTCGCTCGTGGCTACGACTACATCGCCCGGCTCGATGCCGGCGACACGCCGATCCTGGGCCGCTTCGAGGCGCAGGCCGCCTATCTCGACGCGCATCCGGAAGCCGGCATCGTCGGCAGCTGGGTGCAATGCGTCGACGATGATGGCGAGTATCTCTATACCCTGCGCTTCCCAACTGAGCATGCGGCGATCCTGCGCAAGCAGCGCTACGTCCCGGCGCTGCTGCATCCGGCCATCATGATGCGGGCAACGGCCCTGCGGGAGGTCGGGCTGTATTCCGACCGCTACAAGGCGGCCGAGGATTACGACCTCTTCGTGCGCATCGGGCGGCGCTACCGGCTCGCCAACCTGCCGCAGGTGCTGACCACCTATATCGTCAGCAGCCGCGGCATCACCTCCTCCAAGCGCAACCGGACCCTGGTCTCGCGGCTGAAGATCCAGCTTCGGGATTTCTCCTGGATCGATCCGCATGCCTATCTCGGTGTGGCGCGGACCGTGACCTTCATGGCGATCCCCTTCCGGACGCTGACAGCCGCCAAGCGCCTGCTCTGGCGCTGAGCCCTCGCCCTTCCGTTCCCGCCTGAGCCGGGTACGGAAGGGCGCACTCTCCCCCAGCGCTTCGATCATCGCCGTCACGCATCGCCCCTGGACTTGCAACCGCGCCGGGGCGATGGAACCGGCCGCCGCAGGCCGGGTTGCGCGCTTCGGTCCGGAGGCGGGCATTGCGCGAACGGGCCATGCTCCCGGTCCGCCAACCACCAGGAGAGGCGCATGACCACCGATGCCGCGACGCTCGACGAGGCCGGGCGCGAATTGCTGTTCCGGGCCGCGCGGACGCATTACGCCTGGACCGACCGGCCGGTCCCCGACACTCAACTTCAGGAGCTTTACGACCTGCTGAAATGGGGCCCGACCAGCGCCAATACCTGCCCGGCCCGCTTCCTCTTCATCCGGACCCGGGAGGGCAAGGAGAAGCTGCGGCCCGCCCTCTCGGCCGGCAATGTCGAGACGACGATGCGCGCGCCGGTCACCTGCATCGTCGCCCATGACGAGCGCTTCTACGATGCCCTGCCGCGATTGCTGCCGGGCATCGATGCGGTCGGCTGGTTCGCCGACAATGCCCAGCTGGCGCGTGAGACCGGCTTCCGCAACGGCACCTTGCAGGGCGCCTACCTTATCCTGGCCGCCCGCGCCGTCGGCCTGGATGCTGGGCCGATGAGCGGCTTCGACAATATCCGAGTCGATGACGCCTTCTTCCCGGGCGAGACCTGGAAATCCAATTTCCTGGTCAATCTCGGCCATGGCGATGCGACGGCGTTGCCACCCCGCGCGCCGCGCCTCGGCTTCGACGAGGCCTGCCGGCTGGAATAACGCGGTACGCGGCCGCGCTCAGTCCTCGGTGGTGCCGTCCGGCCGCCCCAGCCCATGCGCGTCGAAGACGCCGTGCAGCCATTGCAGGACACGGTCCTGGTTGCAGGGCCGCCGCTCCCGCTGGGTCGGGCCGCCCAGGCCGTGCAGATCGGCCTCCGGCGCATAATGCGGGTGGATCGTCACCGCCAGCACCGGGACACGCGCCCAGCTCTGGCGGATGCGCTTGATGACCGCACGGCCATCGCCACCGAATTGCGGCATCTGCAGGTCGATGACGACGCCGGCGAGGTCGAGGCCGGGCACCAGCACCGCCTCGGGATCGGCGCAGGGCGCGAGCAGCGTATCGAAGCCGGTGATCGTCGCCAAATCCTGGATCTCGGCGGCCGAGGTCTCGTCCAACCCGAAGAGCAGCAGGCAGGGCCGTGCCTGCAGTTGCGAGGAGCGCCGTTCCGCATCCTCCCAGACCGCCAGCAGCGCCTCGTTCACGCTCGGATAGGGCCCGACCGGGCGGGCCTCCTCGGCGAACTGCACGAGGATGTCCGAGTCGCGGCGCGCCAGGTTCCAAGTCAGCACCTTCCGCCCGGGGGCGCGGCTGACCGTGATTTCGAGATAGGGGTCATTTAGCACATCCTGCCGCTCGGCCACCCTCCAGCCAGGCCGGGCGAAGACGAAACGTGCGGCGATCCGGGCGTCCTGAGCCGTTGTGCCGCTGCGGCGATGGCGGTTCGTCAGAGAAAAAACATTCATGCTCACGCCCTGAACAAGCTCCTATGGAGCGGTGGGCCCATGGTCCGTTAGCAACTTATAGTAGATAGACACGCTGGAGTACGCGTAAAAAATTCAGCGGATGGACGTGGCACAAATGTCACGAAATTAACATGTGGGGGAAATTAGAAAACAATCCGGAACAAAACCCCGGCCATGATGGGCGTCCAGGTCGCAGATCGCCCTTATCTCGTTAGGCCTTCGCATCTTCCCCGTTCGGACAACAGCACGCAAGCCCCGGCACGGCCAGGTTTTCCACGCCCGTCCCGAGTCGCGCCCGTCTGTCCGCCGCCCTCGTTATGGGCTGCGATGCGCCCCCACGGCCGGCTCAGGCCGCGGCCTGGCCGGCCGCCGGATCTAGCCGGTAGCCGCCGCCCTCGGTCAGCAGCAGCTGCGCATTGCTGGGATCGGGTTCGATTTTCTGCCGCAGGCGGTAGATATGGGTCTCGAGCGTATGGGTCGTGACCGCGCTGTTGTAGCCCCATACCTCGTTCAGCAGCACCTGCCGCCCGACCGGCCGGCCGCCGGCGCGGTAGAGGTATTTGAGGATCGCGCTCTCCTTCTCGGTCAACCGGATCTTCCGGTTGCGCGCGGCCTCCATCAGCAGCTTCGCCGAGGGCCGGAAGGAATAGGGGCCGATGATGAAGGTGGCGTCCTCGGAATTGTCGAAGACGCGCAGCTGCGCCCGCAGCCGGGCCAGCAGCTCGTTCAGCCGGAAGGGCTTGGCGATGTAGTCGTTGGCCCCGGCATCCAGCCCCCGCACCACGTCCTGCTCGGCATCGGCGCCGGTCAGCATGATGATGGGGATCTTCAGCCCCTGCCGCCGCAGGCGGATGCAGAGCTCCCGGCCATCCCCGTCCGGCAGGCCGATATCCAGCAGGACCGCATCAAAGCGGCTGCTCGAGCCGGTGAGGATCTGCTCCGCCTCCGAAGCCGTGCCAGCCTCCTCCGGCGCGAACTCTCCCTCAAGGGAAAGCTGCTCGGCCAGCGTCGCACGCAGCGCGGCGTCGTCATCCACAATCAGCACGGGGCGCGGACCGGCCATGCCTTCTCCCAGTTCGCTCAGCGTTTCGATACGACGCTCTCTTCCGACAACTCGATGGCGAAGCTATGGCGTCGCTGTCAAGTTTAGATGGGAATCCCCTCCCGCCGCGCGCAAGCGGGGCGATAGCCGGATTATTTCGTTCATCTCGTCGTCGGCCGACGTCTCAATGCCACATTCCCCCTGCGTCATGCCCGGAACTTGGACCTACAGTCTTGACCATGACAATCCCTGAGGCCCCGCATCGTAACACGGTTGAGTCCCCGGCGCTGCCGGACGCGGAGGCCCTTGCCCTCCGGGCCGTCCACCGCGCCGCGGCCGAGCTGCGCCGCGGCACGCCGGTCCTCCTGCAGGGGATGCGGGGCGCGGAGCAGGGGTCGCCACCGGCATGGCTCGCCATCGCCGCGGCGGAGACGGTCGGCGCGACCGGCCTCGCCGAGCTCGCCGCCCTCGCCGGCGCGCCGCCGGTGCTGCTGCTCGCCCCGGCCCGGGCGGCGGCCATCGCCCTGCCGGCTCGCCACCCGCGGCAGGCGCCGGAGGAGGTGGTGGCCCTGCCCCTGCCTGCCACGCTGCTCTCGCCCGAGGCGTTGCGCAGCCTCGCCGATCCCACCGCCGAGCGGCTGCTGCCGGAGACGCCGCGCCCCGCGCGCCTGGCGCCGCCGCCGCTCGCCGCCGCCGCGATCGCCCTCGCCAAGCTCGGCCGCCTGCTGCCCGCCCTGGTCGCGCTGCCGCTCGAGCGGGAGCCGGCGCCACCGTCGCACCACCTGCTGGCGATCGAGGCGGCAAAGGTCCTCGCCTATCCTGCCAGCGCCGCCGCCACGCTGCGGAAGGTGGCCGAGGCCGCGGTGCCGCTCGAAGCCGCCGCCGATGCCCGCATCGTCGCCTTCCGCGCCGCCGATGGCGGGATCGAGCATCTGGCGATCCTGATCGGCCGTCCGGAGGCGGCGACGGACCCCGCCCCCCTGGTCCGGCTGCATTCCGAATGCTTCACCGGCGACCTCCTCGGCTCGCTCCGCTGCGATTGCGGGCCGCAGCTTCAGGGAGCGATCCGGCGCATGGCGGCCGAGGGCGCCGGCGTGCTGCTCTACCTGGCGCAGGAGGGGCGCGGCATCGGGCTGGTCAACAAGCTCCGCGCCTATGCGCTGCAGGATGCCGGGCTCGACACGCTGGACGCCAACCGCGCCCTCGGCTGGGGCGCCGATGAGCGCAGCTTCCTCGTCGCCGCCACCATGCTGCAGCAGCTCGGCATCGAGCGAGTGCGGCTGCTGACCAACAACCCGCAGAAGATCGCCGCCCTCACCGCCTGCGGCATCGTGGTGGAGGGGCGGGAGGCGCATGCCTATCCGCCCAACGGCGTGAACGACGACTATCTCGCCACCAAGGCCCGCCGCTTCGGCCATCTCCTTGCCTGAGGCCGCGCATGACCGGGCTCCCCATGACCCTCGCCGCCGGCCGTCCCGCGCATGAGCCTCCTCGCCGCCATGGCCGCGCCTGATCCCGGCCGCGCCAGCCTCGGCCCGGACGGGGTGCTGCGCCTCGGCCGGCAGGCCTGGCGCTGCGCCCTCGGCCGCGGCGGCATCCGCGCCGACAAGCGCGAGGGGGACGGCGCCACGCCCGTCGGCCTCCTGCCGCTCCGCCGCCTGCTCTACCGGGCCGACCGGGTGGCGGCGCCAACCTGCCGGGTGCCCGTCGAGCCGCTCTCGCCCGAGGATGGCTGGTGCGACGATCCCGGCGACGCCGCCTACAACCGCCGCATCCGCCTGCCGCATCCGGCGCGGCACGAGGTGCTCTGGCGTGAGGATCACCTCTACGACCTGATCGGCGTGCTCGGCTGGAACGACGCGCCGGTGGAGCGCGGCCGCGGCAGCGCCATCTTCCTGCATCTGGCCCGGCCGGACCTGGCGCCGACCGAGGGCTGCATCGCCCTGCCCGAATCGGAGTTGCGGGCGGTGCTGGCGGCAGGGCTGACCTCGATCGAGGTGCGGCCGGGCTGATTGCCGCCGCCCTGTTCGCAGGACATTCCACGAACATGGCGGTGGCAGCGTTGAGACCCGGGCCGAGTCGCGCCGCTCACCATGACGTGCGGCCTGACGGCCGTCGCCCCGTCGCGCGACCCTTCGGAATAAATGCAATTCCAATTCGAAACCGCATGAACCGGCATGCGCAATTTGCTGGACGTCGCCCTTATCGGCGCGGCAGTGTGCGGCCCCTAAATTACCGTCCGTTCATGCTGGCTACAGAATCGGGCAAGGGACGGGCGAGAGGGGAGGTCGGACCATGAAAGCCCTGCTTCAGGCCGCATACGACAATGCCTTCGTCGTGGCGCCGTTGCTCTTCTTGGCCGGGCTCGGCCTGGCCGCGATCGGCCTCGACGAGCCGGCGGTCATCGCCATGCTCGGCTGCGGCATGCTGCTGATGTTCAAGTCGGCCCTGACGCCTGACCGCCGGGCCTGACGGTCCGCGGCCGGCCGGCGGCCGGTCCGCCGATCATACAGGCGGCCGGCCGGCGCATCTCACCCACGCGCGCCGAAGATCGCCGAGCCGACGCGCACATGCGTCGCACCGCAGGCGATGGCCTGCTCGAAATCGGCGCTCATGCCCATGGAGACCACGGGCAAGCCGTGCCGCGTGGCGCGTTCGGCCAGCCATTCGAAATGCGGGCGCGGATCGCCCTCGGCGGGCGGAATGCACATCAGGCCGCAGATCGGCAGCCCATGCTCCTCGCGGCAGGCGCGCAGGAATTCGTCGCACTCGCCGGGCGGGATGCCGGCCTTCTGCGGCTCCTCCCCGACATTCACCTGGATGAGGCAATCCGGCCGCCGCCCCTCCTTCGCCATGGCCTCGGCCAGCGCCGCCGCCAGGCGCGGCCGGTCCAGGCTCTCGATCATATCGGCGAGGCGGACGGCGTCGCGCGCCTTGTTGGTCTGCAGGGCGCCGATGACGTGCAGGCGCAGCCCGGGCCAGGCCGGACGCAGGCCGGGGAATTTCGTCTGCGCCTCCTGCACCCGGTTCTCGCCGAAGACGCGCTGCCCGGCGGCGAGCGCGGCCTCGACCGCCGCGGCGGGGTGGGTCTTGGAGACGGCGACGAGGCTGACGGCGCCGGCGGGCCGGTTGGCGCGGGCCACCGCCTCGGCGATCCTGTCCTGGATCCGGGCGAGGTTGCGGGCGATGTCGTCGGAAGGGCTCATGGGGTGCCGAGGCTAGACCGTGGCGCCGATGGCTGGAAGCGGCGGCGGCTGCTGGCGGCGGCGCGGCGGCTGCGGCCGAAGGCCGATGGCGCCGCCGCACCGCTGCCCCGCCCCGCTCTGCCCCGCCCCACTCTGCCCAGCCTGTGGCTGCTCGGCGATCCGCGGCGCCTGCCCGATCCCCGGACCGCCGCCGCGCGGCTGCCGGCCGGCGCCGCAGTCATCGCGCGCGGCCTCGCCCCCGATGTGGTCGCCGGGCTGGCCAGCGTGGCCCGGCGGCAACAGCTCCGGCTGCTGCTGGCGGCGGATGGCCGGGCGGCGCTCCGCCTCGGGGCCGGGCTGCACCTGCCGGACCGTCACGGCACACCGGGGCTGCTGCCCTTCCTGCTGGCTCGCCGCCGCCGCCGCCGGCTGCTGCTGACCGTCGCGGCGCATGGCCGGGCCGGCCTCGCCCGCGCCCGCCGGCTCGGCGCCGATGCGGTGCTGCTCTCACCGGTCTTCCCCACCGCGAGCCATCCCGGCGCGCCCTCCCTCGGCCCCTGCCGCTGGGCGGCGCTCGCCCGGCGCGCCGGGCGGCCGGCCCTGGCGCTGGGCGGCATCGATGGCGGCAATGCCGGGCGGCTGCCGCGCTGGGCCGGCGGGATCGCCGCCATCGGCGCGCTCGGCCTCCCACCCAGCGTGTAACTGCACTGCAGCAAGCGCATGTGGCGACGCCGCCACAGTGTTTCGGGGAAGTCGCGGTCCCGCTATCCGACCGGTTGTCGGTCATTGTCGCCGTGCATCATAGTCTGGCGGGACCCGGGCGCATCCGTGCTTGGCGCAGGCTTTTGCTGGGTTCGCGTCCTGTCAGGGGGCAGGGCAGGGGTCAAGGGAACAGCCGGGCGCCTCCGGCGCGTGAGGAGGATTGTGATGCGTAAGATTCTGCTGGGCACGACCGCTGTGGTCGGCGCGGCGCTCCTGGCTCCGTCCATCGCGGCGGCGCAGGAAGCCCCGACGGTGCGGATCGGCGGTTTCTTCCGGGCTTACTACGGCAACACGCAGCAAAGCGCTCGGAACTCGACGTCGCCGTCCGGCCTGGCAACCAACACCGCGGGCGCCACCGGCAACCTGGCGCAGCAGGGCAGCGGCACCACGGTGATCGGCACCAACTCGACCGAGAGCGCCGGCCACACCGCGCGGCTGGATAAGAACGACTTCTCGACCGATGCCGAGGTGCATGTCTTCGTCAACGGCAAGACGGCGAACGGCCTGTCCTACGGTGCGGTGATCGAGATCGCCTTCAACCAGCAGGAAGGCCGCAACATCGTCCAGCAGCGTGCCAGCACGGGCAAGACGACGGCCTCGATCGACGAGTACTACGCCTTCATCGCCTCGCCCACCTTCGGCCAGATCCGCTTCGGCGACGAGGACGGCCCGGTCGGCGGCCTGATGAACTCGGGCGTCATCACCAACTTCGGCACCGGCGGCGTCTACGGCGACCGCGAGTCCTTCGTCACCCGCCAGGGCAACGACCGCACCACCACCTCGCCGGGCGGCCTCGGCGACAACACCAAGATCATCTACCTCTCGCCGCAGTTCTTCGGCTTCGACTTCGGCGCCTCCTTCGCCTTCAACTACGGCGTTGGCGAGGATACGGGCTGTTCCTCCAACCAGTCGAGCGGCTGGTGCGACAGCTCCTATGCCTTCACCGGCGCCTCCAACTTCGGCGTCGCCGCCGCTGGCCCGGAGATGTCGGTCCGCCGCAACGAGTACCAGGGCGCGCTCCGTTGGCGCGGCAGCCTGGCCGGCGTCGGCCTCTCCGTCACCGGCGGCTATGTCGGCTCGGGCGCGGCGAAGGAGCTCAGCCCGATCACCAACACGCAGCGCTCGGTCTTCCAGCCGCTCGGCGTCTGGCAGGTGGGTGCGCAGGCGACCGCCTACGGCCTGACGGTCGGCGCGCAGTATGAGCACGGCACCTCGAACTTCTTCTGGGGCAACCCGATGAAGGGCGACCGGCCAATGGATCAGTTCTTCGCCGGTGCCAGCTACACCGTCGGGCCCTTCACCATCGGCGGCAACTACGTGATGCAGACCGTCGAGGGCGCGAGCCGCACCTCCTATGGCTATACCGGCGGCGTGCTGACGGCGACGCCGAACCCGGCCGGCGCCGGCCTGATGCGCCGCCTCGGCTACGGCATCGGCGGCAACTACCGCCTCGCCCCGGGCCTCGACATCGTGGCCGAGTACAGCAGCTACACCGTCGCCGAGCGTGGCCGCGACCTCGACCCGTCCAACCCGGGCGTGCAGGATCGCAGCACGGCGAAGGTCTTCATCCTCGGCACCCGCCTCGCCTTCTGATCGGCGGACCGAACCGGACGAAGGGGGCGGCGGAGCAATCCGCCGCCCTTTTCGTCATCTTTGTTTACGGAAGATTTCCCGTGCCTTTTCGCCCTTGATCCTGCCCGGGATCAAGCCATAGTGCGGCCGCCATGAAGCCCTTTCTCGCCGCCATCGCCCTCATGCTGCCGCTGCTCGCGGCCTGCGGCGATGCGAATCAGCGCCTGGTCAACAACGACGAATACGGCGATTGGCGCAACGGGCGGGCGCGCAACCGTCCCCAGGGCGCGAGCGCCGGCCTGGTCGTCTTCGGCGTCGACAAGGACCGCGAGGCGCGCGAGGCGGCGGCCGCCGGCACGGGCCTCTCGGTGAACGCCTATCTCTGGCGCGCGACGCTCGACACCCTCTCCTTCATGCCGCTCGCCTCGGCCGATCCCTTCGGCGGCACCATCATCACCGATTGGTACACGCCCCCCGGCAGCGGCGGCGAGCGCTTCCGGGCCCAGGCCTATGTGCTCGGCCGGCAACTTCGCTCGGATGGCGTGCGGGTGCAGGTCTTCCGCCAGAGCCTGGATCGCGGGCAGTGGGTCGACAGCCCGGTCTCGACCGCCACCAATTCCGAGATGGAGGACAAGGTCCTCGCCCGGGCCCGCGAGCTGCGGAGCCAGTCGGCCGCCCGCTGACACTGGCGCCGGCACCGCCCGGCGCATCCTTTCGACGCATAGGATCGTAGCCGCGCGCCGGCAGGCTGCTGGCCTTTGCCATGCCGGCGGACGCGGGGAAGGCCGCGCCGGCCTGTCGGAGGATCCTGCATGACCATGCTGAGCCCAAGGGCCGCGGCCCTGCGCGCAAAACTGGACGTCGCCCGCCCGGCGGTGGCGATGGCGGCGCACAACCCGCTGGCGGCCAAGCTCGCCGCCGAGGCGGGCTTCGATGCCGTCTGGGGCAGCGGCTTCGAGCTCTCGGCCGCGCATGCCGTGCCGGATGCCAGCATCCTGCCGATGGGGACGCATCTCGAGATGATGCGGGCGATGGCGGAGGCGCAGCCGGCGCCCGTCATCGCCGATATCGATACTGGCTTCGGCAATGCGGTGAACGTCGCCTATGCCGTGCCGCAATACCGCGCCGCCGGCGTCGCCGCCGTGGTGATGGAGGACAAGACCTTCCCCAAGGACAGCAGCCTACGCCCCGGCGGGCGGCAGGAGCTGGTCCCGCTGGGCGAGTTCCAGGGCAAGCTGGAGGCGGCGAAGGCCGCGGGCGGCCTGCTGGTCATCGCCCGGACCGAGGCCCTGATCGCCGGGCTGGGGCAGGAGGAGGCGCTGCGGCGCGGCACCGCCTATGCCGAGGCCGGCGCCGATGCCGTGCTGATCCACAGCAAGCAGAAGACGCCGGAGGAGATCCTCGGCTTCTGCCGCGCCTGGCCCGGCCGGGTGCCGCTGGTCCTGGTGCCGACCAGCTATCCGCAGCTCTCCTTCGCCGAGGTTGGGGCGCTGGGCAAGGTCGGCCTGATCATCTGCGGCAACCACGCCATCCGGGCCGCGGTCCGCGCCATGCAGGAGACCTTCCACCGCATCCTGGCCGAGGGCGGCATCGCCGGGGTCGAGGCGCAGATCGCCCCGGTGGCGGAGATCTTCGCCCTGCAGGGCGATGCGCGGATGCGGCAGATCGAGGCGAAGTACCTGCGATAGGCCCCGCCGCTGGAGCATGATCGCTTGAGGTGGACTCACCGAACAGCGTGCCTCACGCGATCAAACAACGGCCTGGACCATGATCCGCGAGCCTGTGTGAGCGGATCATGGTCCAGGGCCGTCCGTCACCGCACGACCGCCCTGGCCCCCCGCGGCTCCCTCCGGCGCAGCGAGGCGGGCTTGCCGAAAAGGTCGATCATCGCCGGGAACACCACCAGGATGAAGATCGGCAGTAGCGTCGTGCCGCCCACCACCACCACCGCCAGCGGCTTCTGCAGGTCGGAGCCGATGCCGGTCGCGACCGCCGCCGGCAGCAGGCCGACCATCGCGGCGAGGCAGGTCATCATCACCGGCCGCATCCGGTCCACGCCGGCCTGGTCGAGGGCCTGCCGCCAGGGCATCCCGGCATCGCGCAGCCCATGGAAATGCGAGAGCAGGATGATGCCCTCCATCACCGTGATGCCGAACAGGGCGAGGAAGCCGATGGCCGCCGGCACGCTGAAATGCAGCCCCATCAGCTCGAGCGCGGTGACGCCGCCGATGCAGGAGAGCGGCAGCAGGCCGAAGATCAGCAGCGTGTCGCGCAGGCTGCTGAACTGCACGTAGAGCAGCATGGCGATGAGGGCGAGGGCGATCGGCACCACGATCTTCAGTCGGGCGATCGCCTCCTGCAGGTTGCGGAACTCGCCCACCCATTCCAGTTTGTAGCCGGGCGGCACCACCACGTTCTGCTCCACCAGCGCCTGCGCCTCCTCGACCGCCGATTGCGGATCGCGGCCGCGGACCGAGAATTTCACCGGCACGTAGCGCGAGGCATCCTCGCGGTAGATGTAGCTCGCGCCGGAGATCAGCCCGACCGTCGCCACGTCGCCGAGCGTCGCGCCGGATTGCGGGCTGATCGGGATGCGCCGGATGGCGTCAAGCCGGGTGCGGTAGGGTGCGTCGAAGCGGACGATGATCGGGAAGTTGCGGTCGCCGCCCTCCTCATACAGCCGCGCCGCCTCCTGCCCGCCGATCGCCGCCTGGATCACCTGGTTGATGTCGTTGATGGCGAGGCCGTAGCGCGCCGCCTTGGCGCGGTCGATGCGGATGGAGACGGTCGGCTGGCCAAGGGTGCGGAAGACGCCGAGATCGGCGATGCCGTCCACCTTCTCCATCTGCTGGCGGATCTGCTCCGCCACGCGCGCGAGCACGTCGAGATCCGGGCCGATCACCTTCAGCGCGTTGGCGCCCTTCACCCCCGAGGCCGCCTCCTGCACGTTGTCCGAGATGTACTGGGAGAAATTGAAGTCGACCCCGATGAACTCCTGGGACAGCCGCGCCTGGATCTTCTCGACCAGCGCATCCTTGCTGCTCGCCGTGGTCCACTGGTCCATCGGCTTCAGCGGCACGAAGAACTCCGCATTGAAGAAGCCGGCACTGTCCGTGCCGTCATCCGGCCGGCCCTGCTGCGAGGTGACGGTGATGACCTCGGGGAACTCCTTCAGCACCATGCGCATGCGGTTGACGTAGCGGTTGCCCTCGGCGAGCGAGATGGTCGCGGGCATGGTCGCCCGCATCCAGATGCTGCCTTCCTCGAGCGTCGGCAGGAACTCGCCGCCCATCCGGCTGAACTGCACGACGGCGCCGGCCAGCAGCAGGCCGGAGACGGCGATGGTGGCGATCCGCCGCCGCATGGCGAGGCCGTGCAGGTATTCGTGCGCCCGCCCAAGCCAGCGCACGATCGGCATCACCTTCTCCTTCGTGTTGTCGCGGAACAGCGTGCCGGCCAGCGCCGGGGCGACGGTGAAGGTGGCGAAGAGCGCGCCGCCGATGGCATAGGCATAGGTCTTGGCCATCGGGCCGAAGATCCGCCCCTCGATCCCGCCCATGGTGAAGAGCGGGATGAAGGCGGCGACGATGATCAGCGCCGAGAAGAAGATCGCCGTGCTCACCTCGCCGGCCGCCCGCAGCACGATCAGCGGCACGCCCGAGAGGCCGCGGGAGGCGGTGGGGTGGGCGATCCGGTGGCCAGGCACGCCATGGGTCAGGTGCAGGTGGCGGTAGACATTCTCCACCATGATCACGGTGGCATCGACCAGCAGGCCGAAATCCAGGCTGCCGAGGGAGAGCAGGTTGGCGCTCTCGCCCCGCAGCAGCATGACGATGACGGCGGTGAAGAAGGCGAAGGGGATGGTCGCGCCCACCACGATCGCGCCCTTGAAGTCGCCGAGGAACAGCCACTGGATGAACACCACCAGGGCGATGCCCATGATGATGTTCTTCACCACGTGGTGGGTGGTCACCTCCACCAGGTCCTTGCGGTCGTAGATCGGCACGATGTGCACGCCGGGCGGCAGCACGCCGCCGGCATTGATCGTCCGCACCTCCTGCTCCACCGCGCGGATGGTCGGCAGGGTCTGCTCGCCGCGGCGCATGAGCACCACGCCCATGACCACGTCGTCATCCGCCTCCTGCCCGGCGATGCCGAGCCGGGGCAGGTTGCCGACCTCCACCCGGGCGACGTCGGAGAGCAGGACCGGGAGGTTGTTGTTCACCCCGAGCACGACGTTGCGGACATCGTCCATGGAGCGGATCAGACCAACGCCCTGCACCACGGCGGATTGCGGGCCGACATCGATGATGCCGGCGCCCGTCGTCGCATCGCCGTTGCCGATGGCCTGCACCACCTGCGGCAGGGAGAGGCCGTAGGCGGTCAGCTTCGGCAGGTCGACGATGACGTTGTAGGACTTGGTCGGGCCGCCATAGGCGGTGACGTCGATCACCCCCGGCACGCGCTTGAAGCGGCGTTGCAGCACCCAGTCCTGCAGCACCCGGAGGTCGCTGACGGCGAAGCCGGGCGGGCCGATCACGCGGTAGCGCAGGATCTCGCCGATCGGGCTCCAGGGGCTGATCTGCGGCTGCACCCCATTCGGCAAGCCGCTGATCTGGCCGAGCCGGTTCAGCACCTGCTGCAGGGATTGCTCGTAATTATAGGCGAAGGTGAACTGCGCCGAGACCACCGAGAGGCCGAAGAGCGAGGTCGAGCGGACCTTCGCCAGGTTCGGCATGCCCGAGAGCCCGACCTCGATCGGGATGGTGATGTAGCGCTCGATCTCCTCCGCGCTCTGCCCCTGGTTCTGGGTGATGATCACCACCGTCGGCGGCACCGGATCCGGATAGGCCTCGATGTTGAGTTGCCGGAAGCCCGCGAAGCCGATGCAGAGGAAGGCGATGTAGAGCAGGATCACGAGCGCCCGCTTCTGCAGGGCGAAGGCGACCAGGTGGCGCATGCGGGTTCCAGTCCAGACGGCCGCGATGCGGCACGGGCAGAGGGCTTGGGCACTGCTGTGGGCGCGGCCATGCCTTGCCCGGCCTGGTTTTTTCGCACGCGCCGGCTTGCCGCACCCATTGGGCGAGGCTTAAGACTTCGCCATCCCCCAGGGCAGCCGGGTTACGGCGGCGCCATGCCGGTGGGTGGCGCCCTGGCTGGCGCCTAGCTGGCGCCTAGCTGGCGCCCCTGGCCCGGCATGGCAGGATGCCGGCGCGGCATGTCCTCCGAATCCCCCTCCTCCCCCTTCCGCGCCGGTGCCGGCGCCGCGCTCGGCGCCCCGGCCATCGCCATGGGCGTCAGCTTCCTCGCCTTCGGGGCTGCGGTCGCTGCCGCCGGGCTGGGGCCGGGCTGGGCCCTCGGCGCCTCGCTCGGCGTCTATGGCATGGCCGGGCAGCTTGTGCTGCTGCAGGCCGGCGCCGGCGATCCGGCGGGCGCCGCGCTCGGCGCGACGGCGGCCAATGCGCGCTTCCTGCCGATGGCCATGGCGATCGCCCCCTGGCTCGGCCCGCCATCCGGGCCTGGGCCAGGATGGCGTTGGCTGGCGCTGCCCTTCATCGCCATCACCCCCTGGGCGGCGGCGATGCGGGTGCTGCCCGGCCTGCCGGAGGCGGCGCGGCTGCGCTGGTTCCTCGGCTTCGCCCTGGCCTCCTGGCTGGTCGCCGGGCTGGCGACCTGGCTCGGCCTGCTGGCGGCACCCTGGCTGCGGCCCTCGCTGCTGGCGGCCCTGCTCTTCGCCAACCCGCTCTATTTCGCCCTGCTGCTGGCGGCCGAGGGCCGCATGCCCGCCTCGCGGCTGCCGATCCTCGCCGGCATCGCCGCGGCGCCGCTCGCCATCCTGCTGCCGGCCGCCTGGGGGCTGCTGGCAGCCGGGCTGGTCGGCGGCACGCTGGCCTTCCTGCTGCGCCGTCCCGCCCGGCGTGGCGGCAGGGCCAGAGGCGGGGGCGGGGGCGGGGGCCGAGGCTGATGCTCGATGGCCGCGGCCTGGCGCTCGCGCTGAGCATCGCGGCGATGCTCGGCCTGCGGGCCGTCGGGCTGCTGGTGGCGGGCCGGCTGCGGCCCGATCATCCGTTGATCGCCTGGGCCTCGGCGGTCAGCCAGGCGACGCTCTCGGCCTTCGTCGCCCTCGCCGTGGTCCTGCCCGGCGGCGCCGCGGCCAGCCTGCCGCTCGCCGCGCGCCTGGCCGGGCTGGCGGCCGGGCTGCTCGCCTGGTGGTGGGGACGCGGGCGGCTGCTGCCGGCGCTGCTCGCCGGGCTGGCGGCACTGGTCGCGGTGCGGGCGCTGCTCGGCGGCTGAGCGCGCCGCGGCAGGCTGTGCCGCCCCTTGGGCCCTGAGCGAATCACGGGGTCCCCGCAGAGCCCGCCGCGGCTTCGCAGGGAAGTCTCAGATCAGGCCAAGGGACCGCAGCTCCTGCCGCAGCCGGGCCGGCAGCGCCTCGATCCCCTCCGCTTCCGCGCCGGCCGCGACATCCAGCGGGGCCGCCGCCGGCTCGAGATAGCGCCAGCCCTGGAAGGGCTTCACCGGCCGGGCCGCCACCGGCACCAGGGTCGGGTCCAGCACCAGCCCGGCGCAGCTCGTGCCGTCCTCCCAGGCCTCGTCGCGGATCTCGAGGATGCGCTGGCGCACCTGCACGAAGCCCGCGACCACCCAGTAGATGGAACCGCCGGCGGTGATCTCGGCCGCCCGCTTCGGGACCATGCGGGTCTGGTGGCGCAGCGGCGGGTCGGCGACGGCCCGGCGCGCCTGCAGCTCGCGGAGCTGGCCGACATCCTTCGGGCCGACGGAAAGCTTGATGAGATGCAGCACCCGGCGGGTGTACCGCCTGCGGCGACGGCCGCAAATCAGCATCGCGGCGACGGCCGCAAATCGGCATCTGGCGGCGGCCGCAAATCGGCATCGCGCCGCCGCCGCCCTCCGGCCCATTGCAGGCGAGCGGCGGGCACCGGCCGCCCCGCGCCGCGTTCGACCTGCCGGCCGATGCCCGTGCGCGGCCCGGCTGCCGGCCCCTCCGCCGGCGGCTGCAACGAGGAGAGCGGCGCAACCGGGCCCGCCCGTCGCAGCCGCGTCCCGCCGGGACTGTCCAGACCATGCATCACCTCGATCCCGCCTGCCCCTGCTGCCGGACCGGCAGCCGCCTGCCGGTCGCGCCAGGCCGGCGCGGCCTCGCCGGGCTCGCCGTCGGGGCGATCCTCGCTGGCCTGCCCCGGCCGCTGCGCGCCGCCGATCCGGTGCCGCGGACCAACCTCACGCCCGACCAGGCGCTCGCCCTGCTGCGCGACGGCAACCAGCGCTTCCAGACCGATGCCCCCTTCCGCGCGGTCCAGGGGCGGGAGAGACGGTTGGAGTTGGCACGCGGCCAGGCGCCCTTCTGCGTCCTGGTCGGCTGCTCGGACAGCCGGGTGCCGCCCGAGCTGCTCTTCGGCCGCGGCCTCGGCGAACTCTTCATCGTCCGCAATGCCGGCAACACGGTCGATACCGCGGCGCTCGGCAGCATCGAATACGGCGTCGGCGTGCTGGGCTGCCCGCTGATCGTGGTGCTCGGGCATGAAAGCTGCGGCGCCGTCGCCGCAGCGGTCGATGTGGTGGACCGCAATACCAACTTCCCCGGCGTGATCGGCGAGATGGTGCAGCCCATCCTGCCGGCCGTGCTTTCGGCGCGGCGCACGGGCGACACCACGCTCGATGCCGCGGTCCGCGCCAATGCGCGGCGCGTCGCCCTGCGGCTGCGCACGCAGAGCCCGGTGCTACAGGAGGCGCTGGGCCGCGGCCGGCTGCAGATCGTGCCGGCGCATTACGACCTGGACGACGGCGAGGTGCACTGGCTCGAGGCGAGCTGAGCCGGGCGGGCGGGACCGGTGTTTAGGCGGGGCGCAAGCGCGCCCTTCCCAGGCGCCGGACCACGGCTTATTCCCTTGGCCGAGCAGCAATATCGATGGCCGATGAACGACGCCAGCACCACCACCCGCCGGGATACGCAACGCCAGGAGATCCGGCACGATTTCCGCTCCGCGGAGCCGCGCTGGCAGGCGGAATGGGAGCGGCGCGGCTGCTTCGCCGTGCCGGACGTGCCGCCGGCCGACGCGAAGAAGTATTATGTTCTTGAGATGTTCCCGTACCCGAGCGGGAAGATCCATATGGGGCATGTCCGCAACTACACGCTGGGCGACGTGGTCGCCCGCTACAAGCGCGCGCGCGGCCATATGGTCATGCACCCGATGGGCTGGGATGCCTTCGGCCTGCCGGCGGAGAATGCGGCGCGCGAGCGCGGCGTCCATCCCGGCACCTGGACCTATCAGAACATCGCCAACATGCGCGCCGAGCTGAAGCGCATGGGGCTTTCCATCGAATGGGCCCGCGAATTCGCCACCTGCGACGCCGAGTATTACGGCCACCAGCAGAAGCTCTTCCTCGATTTCTACCGGGCCGGCCTGGTTGAGCGGAAGGAGAGCTGGGTGAACTGGGACCCGGTGGACGGCACGGTGCTGGCCAATGAGCAGGTGATCGACGGCCGCGGCTGGCGCAGCGGCGCGCTGGTCGAGAAGAAGCAGCTCAGCCAGTGGTTCTTCAGCATCACCAAATACGCCGACGACCTGCTACGGGCGCTGGACGGGCTCGACCGCTGGCCCGAGCGGGTGAAGCTGATGCAGGCCAACTGGATCGGCCGCAGCGAGGGCGCGCGGGTGCGCTTCCGCCTGACCGAGCCGGTGGCGGCGAGCCGTCCCGATGATCCGCGGGGCGACAGCCCCGAGGCTCTGAATCGGGCCGGCGCACCACAGGTGCTATCGGAGGTGGAGGTTTTCACCACGCGGCCGGACACGCTGTTCGGCATGAGCTTCCTCGCCGTCGCCGCCGAGCATCCGTTGGCCGCCGCCGCCGCGGCGCGCGACCCGAAGGCGGCCGAGTTCGTCGCCGAATGCCGCCGCATGGGCACCAGCGAGGCCGCCATCGAGCAGGCGGAGAAGCGCGGCTACGACACCGGCTTCCGCGTCGCGCATCCCTTCATCGAGGGGGCGAGCTTCCCAGTCTGGATCGCCAATTTCGTGCTGATGGAATACGGCACCGGCGCGATCTTCGGCTGTCCCGGCCATGACGAGCGGGACTTCGAATTCGCCCGCAAATTCGGCCTGCCGATCACCCCGGTGGTGCTGCCGCCGGGCGCCGATGCCGCCAGCTTCGCGCTGGGCGATGCCGCCTATGTCGGCGAGGGCAGCATCATCAATTCCGGCTTCCTCGACGGGCTCGAGGTGGCGGCGGCCAAGCGCCGGGCGATCGAAGCGCTGGAGGCGAAGGGGCAGGGCACCGGGGTGGTGAACTGGCGCCTGCGCGACTGGGGTGTCTCGCGCCAGCGCTACTGGGGCTGCCCAATCCCCTTCATCCATTGCGCGGCCTGCGGCGTGGTGCCGGTGCCGGACGACCAGCTGCCGGTGCGGCTGCCGGAGGATGTGGACTTCTCCAAGCCCGGCAACCCGCTGGACACGCATCCGAGCTGGAAGCACGTGGCCTGCCCGAGCTGTGGCAAGCCGGCCCGGCGCGAGACCGATACCTGCGACACCTTCGTCGACAGCTCCTGGTATTTCGCGCGCTTCTGCTCGCCGCGGGCCGGGGTGCCGGTGACGAAGGCGGCGGTCGATGCCTGGCTGCCGGTCGACCAGTATATCGGCGGCATCGAGCATGCGATCCTGCACCTGCTCTACAGCCGCTTCTTCACCCGCGGCATGCGCGACACCGGGCATCTGGCGATCGCCGAGCCCTTCGCCGGCCTCTTCACCCAGGGCATGGTGACGCATGAGAGCTACAAATCGGCCGATGGCCGCTGGCTCTATCCGGAGGAGGTGGAGTTCAGCACCGCCGCCGACGGCTCGCGCACCGCGGTGCTGAAGGGCGGCAACGCGCCCGTCACCATCGGCCGCGTCGAGGCGATGTCGAAGTCGAAGCGCAACACGGTCGATCCGGGCGCCATCATCGACCGCTACGGCGCCGATACCGCGCGCTGGTTCATCCTCTCCGACAACCCGCCGGAGCGGGATATGGAGTGGACGGAGGCGGGCGTTGCCGGCGCCTATCGCTTCAGCCAGCGCCTCTACCGCCTGGTGGCGGCGGCGCTGGACGGTCTGCCGCCTGCCAGCAGCAGCGCGGAGGGGGCGACCGGCGCGGCGCGGAAGCTGCGCCAGGTGACGCACCGGACCATCGCCGCGGTGACCGAGGCGCTGGAGAGCTTCGCCTTCAACGTCGCCGTCGCCCGCATCCATGAATTCGCCAATGCCATCGGCGAGGCGGATGCGGCTTCGGATACGGTCCTGGGCGCGGCGAAGCGGGAGGCGCTGGAGGCCATCGCCCGCCTCATCGCGCCGATGATGCCGCACCTGGCCGAGGAGTTGTGGTCGCTGCTGCAGCCGGGCGAGACCGCACTGGTCGCGGAGCTGCCCTGGCTCGAGGCCGACCCGGCGCTGATGCAGACGGAGACGGTGACGCTCGCCGTGCAGGTGCTCGGCAAGCTGCGTGGCACGATTGAGGTGGCGGTGGATGCGGATGAGGCGACGATCTTCGCCCTGGCCGAGGCGGAGGAGAATGTGCAGCGAAGCATCGCCGGCAAGCCCATCCGGAAGCGGATCCATGTGCCGGGCCGCGTCGTCAACTTCGTTGTCTGAGGCCGTGACGCGCCGCGGCTTGCTGGGCGCGGCGGGGCTGCTCGGCCTTTCAGGCTGCGACTTCCGACCGCTCTACGCCCCGGGCACGGCGGCTGATGGCGGCAACGGAGACCTCGTCACCGAGCTCGCCGCGGTGCGCGTCGGGCCGATTTATGAGCGGACTGGCCAGTTGCTGCGGCGGAACCTGCAACGGAGGCTGGAGGACGCGGCGCCGGGCACCTCGGCCCGCTACCAGCTCAACGTCTCCTACACGCCGGGGGTGGAGGTGCTGGGCTACCGGCGCGACGGCACCATCACCCGGGTCCGCTACACCATCACCGGCACCTGGGACTTGGCGACGCTCTCGGTCCCACCGGTGCCGGTGGCGCGATCCGACATTCCCTATCGGACGATCGACTCCTTCAACATTCCCGATCTGCAATTCTTCTCTGCCGACAGCGCCCGCGATGCGTTGGAAAGCCGCGCGATGGAGGAAATGTCCGAGGCAATCGTCCGTCAGGTCGCGCTCGCCCTCCGCCGGCGCATGGAGGCCCAGGCGAAGGCCAAGGACTGAGCCGTGGCGAAGCTCGATGCGCGGCGCGTCGGCGCCTTCCTCGCCAATCCTGGCGCCTGTCGCGTGGCGCTGCTGCATGGCGACGATCCCGGCCTGATCCGTGAGCGCTGCGAGGCGCTGATCCGTACCGTCACCGAGGGCGATGCGCTGCGGCTGGTCGAGGCCGCGAAGGACATGCTGCGGGCGCCGCAATCTCTCGCCAATGAGGCGGCGAGCGCGCCGCTGACCGGCGGCCGCTGCCTGGTGCGGCTGCGCGATGCGGGCGATGGCAAGCAGGTGGTCGAGGCCGCCAGGGCGGCGCTGGCCGGGCCGGGACCGGGCTTGGTGGTGATCGAGGCGCCGGAGCTCCGCACCAGCGCCGCGCTGTTCAAGGCGGTGGAAGGCTCGCCCGCCGGCGCGGTGATCGCCTGCTACCGGGAACGGGGCAGCGAGCTCGCCGGCTCCATCGCGCGCATCCTGCAGGAGCTGGATGTCACGGCCGAGCCTGCGGCCACCGAATGGCTGGCGCAACGGCTGGGCGAGGACCGGATGCTGCTGCGGCGCGAGCTGGAGAAGCTCGCCCTCTTCGTCGGCCAAGGCGGCAAGGTGACGCCGGATGCCGCCATCGCCTGCATCGCCGAGGGCTCGGCCCTCGACCTTGAGGAAGCCCTGATGGCGGCGATGGCGGGGGAGGTGGCCACGGCCGACAAGGCGCTCGACACCGCCTTCGCCGAGGGCGCCAATGCCGTGCAGGTGGTGCGGGCGGCGCTGCGGCATGTGCAGCGCCTGCACCTCGCGGCGCTGGCCGTGGCGGCCGGAGCGGCGCCGGCCGGGGCCTTGGAGACGCTGCGGCCGCCGGTCTTCTTCCGCCACCGCCCGGCCATGGAGCGTGCGCTCCGGCTGTGGCGGCCGGATGCGCTGATGGCCGCTGGGGCGGCGCTGCTGGAGGCTGAGCGGCGCACCAAGACGACCGGCCTGCCGGCGACAACCGTGGCCCGCAACGCGGTGACGGGCTTGGCGCGGCAGGCCGCCAGCCGCCGGTAAGGTCTACGCCTTAGGGAGTCAGCAGGCGGACCAAGCCGTCGAGTTGGTCCAGATCGCGATACTGGATCGTCACCTGGCCGCCACGGCCGCCATGGCGAATGCTCACCCGCAGCCCCAAGCGCGTGGACAGATCGCGCTCCAGCGCCTGGGTTTCCGGCGCGACCGCGGGCCGGGCATTGGGCTCGCGCGGCTTGGCGGCGACCAGCGCCTCGGTCTGCCGCACGTTTAGCCCGCGATCGACCACCTGCAGCGCCAGCGCCTCGGCATCCGGGGCGGTCAGCAGGGCGCGGGCATGGCCGGCGGTCAGCGCCCCGTCGCGCAGCAACTCTCGCACCCGCTCCGGTAGGGCGAGCAGACGAAGCGTGTTCGCCACATGGCTGCGGCTCTTGCCCACCGCCTGGCCAAGCTGGTCCTGGGTAAGGCCGAATTCGTCGATCAGGCGGCGGAAACCCTCGGCCTCTTCCAGAGCGTTGAGGTCCTGACGCTGCAGGTTCTCGACCAACGCCGCCGCCATGGCCGCCCGGTCATCGAGGTTGCGCAGCAGGACCGGCACCTCGTGCAGTTGCGCGAGCTGCGCGGCTCGCCAGCGGCGCTCGCCGCCGATGATCTGATACTGGCCAGGACTGCCCGGCTTCTCCCGCACCAGGATCGGCTGCAGTACGCCATGTTCCTTGATGCTGTCGGCAAGCTCCTGCAACGGGCCCTGGTCGATCGGGCCGCGGGGCTGAAAGGGGCCGGGCTCCAGCATCTCGACAGGCAGGGTGCGGATCCCGCCCTCGCTGGGGGCGCTCGCAGGAGCCTGCGTCGCGGGCATCGGCGCAGCTGCGTCGCCGAGCAGGGCGGAGAGACCACGGCCCAGTCGCATCGGCTTCTTGGCGCCGCTCATGCCCGCTTCTCCCGCCGCAGCAATTCAGCGCCGAGGGCGGCATAGGCCTGCGCCCCGGGCGAGCGGGCATCGTAGAGGCTGACGGGCAGACCATGCGAGGGCGCCTCGCTGATCCGGATGTTCCGCGGGATCACCGTCTCGAATACCTTGTCCTTGAAAAAGCCGCGCACGTCCTGCGCTACGAGTTCGGAGAGGTTGTTCCGGCGATCGTACATGGTCAGCAGGATGCCTTCGAGCGCCAGAGTTGGGTTGAGGGCGCGCCTCACCCGCTCGATCGTCTGAGTGATCTGGCTGACGCCCTCCAGTGCGAAGAATTCGGTTTGCAACGGCACAAGCACGCTATGCGCCGCGACGAGGGCATTGAGCGTCAGAAGCCCAAGGGAAGGCGGGCAATCCAGCAAGATGTAGTCAAACTGAGCCATCAGAATCGGATCCGCCGTCAGGGCCTGGATCAGCCGGCGCTCGCGGTCCTCCATGGTCACCAGTTCGACCTCCGCACCAGCCAGGTCGGCATCGGCCGGGACGAGTTGCAGCGTCGGCACCGGCGTCGGTCGCAGCAATTCCGCGAGCGGCCGGCCATCGACCAGCAGCGCATAGGTGCCAGCCCCGCGTTCCGCCCGCTCGATCCCGAGCCCGGTGGAGGCATTGCCCTGTGGATCGAGGTCCAGGAGCAGAACCTTGTGCTGCGCCGCCATGACGGTGGCGAGGTTGATCGCGGTCGTGGTTTTGCCGACGCCACCTTTCTGGTTGGCGAAGGCGATGACGCGGGGGCGGGCCCGGTCAGATGGGGGAGCCGGCAGGACGAATCTCGCTGATACGAAGGATGGTGGCGGCCGGATCGGTGCGGCTCGGAATGCGCTCGACGCGCATGATCCAGTCGCGTGCAGCGTCCGTCAATTCCTGCTCGACGCTCCGGCCCTTTGGAAACAGCGCAACGCCGTCCGGGGCCAGGATCGATGCGGCATAGCCCAACAGGGTCGTGAGCGGGGCGAGGGCGCGGGCGGTGAGGATCGTCGCCTTCGGCAACGTCGCAGCCTCGATCCGCTTCGGATGCACGGTCACATGGCGCAGCGCCAGGGCGCGGCTCGCCTCGATCAGGAAAGCCGACTTCCGGCGGTCGGATTCGATCAGATGCGTCTCGTGGCCGGTGGCCATAGCGAGGATCAGACCGGGAAACCCGGCACCTGACCCGAGATCGACCAACGGGCTCGACCGATCCGGCAAGAGCGGTGCGAGTTGCAGCGAATCCAGCACGTGCCGCTGCCATAGGTCTTCGGCATTGCGTTCGGCTGTCAGGTTGATGCGCGCGTTCCAGCGCTGCAGCAAAGCGACGAAGGACCGAAGCCGTTCCTCGGTTTCACGTGGAACATCCAAGATCGGCTGTTTCACGTGAAACGCACCTCGCCACGCCGAAGGTGAACGGCCAGCGCTGCCAGCGCGGCGGGCGTAATGCCGGGGATGCGTCCCGCACTACCAAGCGTAGCCGGTCGGGCTTGCATCAGACGCTGCCGCATCTCTGCCGAAAGACCTGGCACCAAGGCGAAATCAATCCCCTTTGGGATGGCGAGTTGCTCCTCCCGCGCCAGGGCCCGCAGTTCTGCGGCCTGACGCTCGAGATAGGGCGCATAAAGGGCCTGGGCCTCAAGCTCGGACCGCACCCGACGCGGCAATTCGCGCAGCCAAGGGAAGATACGGTCTGCATCGGTCCGCGTCATCACCGGCAAGGCCAGCGCCTCCAGCGCGCTGCGCCAACGGCCATCCTGGTTCACCGTCACCCCAGCCGCTGCATACCAGGCTGGCGAGCCTCCTTCCGTACGCGCGCGGGCCATGGCCGCTTCCAACGCGGCGACAAAGGCCCGGTGCGCTGCGGCGCGGTCGCTGCCCACCACGCCCCAGGCGATGCCTTTCTCGGTCAGGCGCAGCCCGGCATTGTCGGCGCGTAACGCTAGGCGGAACTCGGACCGAGCTGTGAGCATCCGATAGGGTTCGGTCACCCCTTGCAAGATCAGGTCATCGACCATCACGCCGGCATAAGCGTCGCTCCGGCCGAGCATCCGATCGGGGACTGCTCCTCCAGCCCGGCGCGCGGCATTGATCCCCGCCAGGAGACCTTGCGCCGCCGCCTCCTCGTAGCCCGTGGTGCCGTTGATCTGACCGGCGAGGAACAGGCGCGGTGTGGTGCGAACCTCCAGCGCTGGCGTCAGCGCGCGGGGGTCCACATGGTCATATTCGATCGCATAGCCGGGCCGCAGGATGCGGGCCCGCTCCAGCCCCGGAATCGAGGCGATCAGCGCCGCCTGCAGCGCCTCGGGTAGGCTGGTGGAGATGCCGTTCGGATAGACCGTGTCATCCTCCAGCCCCTCCGGTTCGAGGAAGATCTGGTGGCGCTGGCGGTCGGCGAAGCGCACCACCTTGTCCTCGATGGAAGGGCAATAGCGCGGTCCGACCCCCTCGATCCGCCCACCATAGACGGCGGTGCGATGCAGGTTGGCGCGGATCAGGTCATGGGTCGCCGGCGTGGTGGCGGTGATGGCACAAGGGCGCTGCGAGTTGGTGATCCGCTCCGTCATCCAGGAGAGCGGCTCGGGCGGATCGTCACCCGGCTGCGGCTCCAGCGCCGCCCAGTCGATGCTGCGTCCATCCAGCCGCGGCGGCGTGCCGGTCTTCAGCCGGGCGAGTGGCAGGCCCAACCGGCGCAGCGTGTCCGAGAGGCCGATGGATGGCGCCTCGCTGACCCGGCCCGCCGGGATACGCGTCTCGCCAATATGGATCATGCCGCGCAGGAAGGTGCCGCTCGTGATGACCACCGCGCCGGCGCGGATCTGCTGGCCAGTCGCCGTGACGACGCCGATGACCTCGCCCTCCGCCCCGGTCACCAGATCCTCGGCCGCCTCCGCCGCGATGGTCAGGCCCTCGGTCGCCCGCAGTAGGGCCTGGATCGCCTGGCGGTACAGCGCGCGGTCGGCCTGGGCCCGCGGCCCCCGTACGGCCGGGCCCTTGCTGCGGTTCAGCAGCTTGAAATGGATGCCGGCAGCATCGGCCGCGCGGCCCATGAGCCCGTCCAGCGCATCCACCTCGCGCACCAGATGTCCCTTGCCCACCCCGCCGATCGCCGGGTTGCAGGACATCTCGCCCAGTGTCTCGATCCGGTGGGTCAACAGCAGGGTATGGGCGCCGCAGCGCGCGGCGGCCGCGGCGGCCTCGCAGCCGGCATGGCCGCCGCCGATTACCACCACATCGAAGAATGCGTCGAACATGGCAGGGGTATAGCGAAGCCGCGCCATGCCACGAAGTGGGGCCGTGACCAGCCTGACCGCGATCTCACCCGATGCGGAAGCCGAGCCCGTCCTGCCACATCATGGTAGCGAAGCGCGGATCCTCCAGCAGGGTCTCGGCCGCCACCCCGCTGCGGGAGATGATGGCGTTGATGCCGGCGAGGCGGTTCTCGTCGAGCTCCGCTACCACCCCGGTGGTGATACAGAAGCCAAGGACGCGGCCGATGCGGCTGGCGATCACCGTCCCCTGCGGCACCGTCTCGGCGATGGACTGGTCCACCAGCCAGACCTCGCCGCCGAGCAGTTCATCCTTCAGGATCAACCCTTCCTCCGGATGCTGGTCCAGCACGCGGAAGATGGAGAGCCAGGCCCGGCTCAGCGCGTTCAGCACCAGCGCCGCCTCGCTCGGCAAGCCGGCATGGCGGCGGACCACACGATCGATGGCGCGCGAGCGCCCTGGCGCCGCGGTGTAGACGGCGAGGTCGAAGGCGTAGGCCAGATCGGCATCCGAGACCTGGCCCATCTCTGGATCCAAAGCGAGGCCCAACCGCTCCATCTGGTCCAGCACCTTCTGCTTCGGCAGGGATTGCACGGCCATGTCCTGGAAGCGCTGCCGCGCTGCGGCGCAGCGGGCATAGAAATCGCGGATCTCGTCGCCGGTCATCGCCATGGCGTCATTTCCCGATGCAGAATTCGCCGAAGACCGCGTCGAGCACGACCTCGACGCCGACCCGGCCGGTGATGCGACCGATGGCCCGCAGCGCCGCCCGCAGCGCCTCGGCCCGCAGCTCCGGCAGTGGCGCGGCCCCTAGCTCGGCCAACCAACCCGCCGCCTCGGTCAGGGCGGCGCGGTGCCGCGGCCGGGTGAGGCTGGCCTCGGCGGCGAGCCCGGCCCGGGCAATGGCCTCCTCGGCAAGGCGGCTGCGCAGCGCCTCCAGCCCCTCGCCTGTGTGGAGCGAGAGGGGGAGGGGCGCGCTGCCGCCGATCGCGGCGGGGGCCGGCGCCAGATCGACCTTGTTCACCACCACCAGCGCTTCGGGCCCAACCCAGCCCAGGGTCCCGGCATCCGGTGGCCGGTCGGCGGCGAAGAGGGCGAGCACCAGATCGGCCTCCTCGGCCCTACGGCGGGCGCGGCGGATGCCCTCGGCCTCGATCTCGTCCGTCGCCTCTCGCAGCCCCGCCGTATCGGCCAGTGTCACCGGCACCCCCGCGAGGTCGAGCCGCACCTCCACCACATCGCGGGTGGTGCCGGCGCGGGCCGAGACGATCGCCGCCTCCCGCCCCGCAAGCGCGTTCAGCAGCGAGGATTTCCCGGCATTCGGTGCTCCCAGAATGGCGACCAATAGCCCCTCCCGCAGCCGCTCGCCGCGGCGGGCATCCGCCAGATGCGCCAGCATCTCTGACCGCAGCGCCGCCGCCGAGGTCGCCACCGCGGCATCCAGCCCGGCCGGCAGGTCCTCGTCCTCAAACTCGATGAAGGCCTCCTGCCGGGCGAGCAGCGCGGTCAAGCGCCGGGTCCAGCCCTCATAGAGGTCGGCCAGGGCGCCTTCCGCCTGCCGCAGGGCCTGGCGCCGCTGGCCCTCGGTCTCGGCGGCGATGAGATCGGCGATCCCCTCGGCAGCGGTGAGGTCGATCTTGTCATACAGGAAGGCGCGGCGCGTGAACTCGCCGGGCTCGGCCGGGCGCAGGCCGGTGGCGACCAATGCCTCCACGACGCCGGCGATGACGGCAGGGCTACCATGCAGATGCAGCTCGGCGCTGTCCTCGCCGGTATAGCTGGCCGGGCCGGGAAACCAGAGCACCAGCGCCCGGTCGAGCAGCTCGCCTGTCTCCGGGTGCCGCAGGCGCCGCAGCGAGGCAAGGCGAGGCGCCGGCAACCGGCCGGCGAGGGCAGCCACCGCCATCGCCGTGCCCGGCCCGGAGAGCCGCAGCACGGCGACAGCCGCCCGGCCGGCCCCGGAAGCGAGGGCGAAGATCGTCTCGCCGGTCACGGCCGCCGCCTCATCCCTTCGGCACGACATCCTTCTCGGTCAGCATCAGCCGCCGCACCCGGCCGCCGCCCCGCAGATGCGTCTCCAGGATCTCGTCGATATCGGCCGGCGTCTCCGGCCGGTACCAGATGCCTTCGGGATAGATCACCAGGGTGGGGCCGAATTCGCAGCGGTCGAGGCAGCCCGCCTGGTTGATCCGAATCCCTGCCAGCCCAAGCTCCTTCGCCCGGGCCTTCATGTAGTCCCGCAGCTTCTCCGAGCCCCGCGCCGCGCAGGAGCCCCGCCGGTGCCCATCCGGCCGGCGGTTGCAGCAGACGAAGACATGGGCGCGGAAATAGGGCGGCGGATCGGGGGGAACGGACGTATCGGGCAAGGCGTCTCTCCGCAGGGGTTGGTGGGCTGCCGGTACCGCCTTCCCCATGTAGCCATCCCCTCCTGCCGCGGCCAGGGTGCCCCGGCGCCGATCCTCCCTCCCGGGAACTTGCTGCGCGACGCCACCTCGCCCCATGTGCTGCAACATGCCGGCAACTCGTTGCAGTGGCATCCCTGGGGTCAGCCGGTCCGAGCCCAGCCAAAGGCAGGGGCATGGTCGAGGGCCGTCCGGCGGCCTAAGTCTGCCGTGCTGGCCGCTGCGGCCTGCCGCTCACCGACCCGGCCCTCCCACCATCCGCCCTGCTCCATCCGTTATCACACCAAATTCTTGAAATCGCATGGGTTTGACCCAGGACTGCCTCGTCTTGACGAGGAGGCGGGGCCGGTGTGCCATCAGGCGCTTCATGCCCCACCTGACCATCCATACCCCGCTCGGCGAGCTCACCCTCTTCGAGGGTCCCGGCCAGGACGGCACGCCTGACGGGTCCGGCGCCATTGTCGCGCTGGACTGGGGCCGCGCCCATTGGCCCGAGGACCTGCCGCCGGAGCCGGTGACCCCGTTGCTGCGCGAAGCGGCGCGGCAGCTGCAGGAATATTTCGACGGCCGACGCCTGGAATTCGACCTGCCCCTGGCGCCGGAGGGCAGCGCCTTCCGTCGCCAGGTCTGGGATGCGCTCCGCCGCATCCCGCCCGGAGAGACGCGCAGCTATCTCGACATTGCCCGCG
Source organism: Roseicella sp. DB1501 (assembly GCF_013112485.1). GTDB lineage: Bacteria > Pseudomonadota > Alphaproteobacteria > Acetobacterales > Acetobacteraceae > Paracraurococcus. Next base: position 93,112 of record NZ_JABFHG010000003.1, on the reverse strand, counting down.
AGATCGGCTGCCGCTCGCCGCGAGCCATCGGCCAAGCCAATGGCAGCAACCCGATTCCGATCCTGATCCCCTGCCACCGCGTGGTGGCGGCGAATGGGACGCTTGGCGGCTATTCGGGCGGCGAGGGTGCGGCTACGAAGCGTTACCTGCTCGCCCTCGAGGCCCGGGCCTCGGCCGGCGCCAGGACAGGAGAGCTGCCGCTCGCCCCTCCGCGGCCCGAAGCGCCGCCGCGCGGCCAACACCAGGGAACCCCTCGATGAACCACGCCATCCGCGTCCATGAGTACGGCGGTCCCGATAAGCTGGTCTGGGAGGAACTGCCCAAGCCGGAGCCGAAGCCAGGCGAGGTGCGCGTGCAGCAGCACGCCGTCGGGCTGAACTACATCGACGTCTATTTCCGCACCGGCCTCTACAAGGCGCCCTCGATGCCGGTGACGATCGGCATGGAAGGCGCCGGCGTCGTCGATGCCGTGGGCGACGGCGTGACCGAGCTGAAGACCGGCGACCGTGTGGCCTATGCCGGCGCGCTCGGCGCCTATGCCGAGGCCCGCTGCGTGCCGGCCGAGAAGCTGGTGAAGATCCCGGAGGGGATCGACTTCACCCAGGCCGCGGCGATGATGCTGCAGGGCATGACCGCGCGCTTCCTGGTCAAGGAGACCTATCCGGTCCAGCGCGGCGACACGATCCTGGTGCATGCCGCCGCGGGCGGCGTCGGCAGCATCCTGGTGCAATGGGCGAAGCATCTCGGCGCGACGGTGATCGGCGTGGTCTCGACGCCGGAGAAGGCGGAGCTCATCCGCTCGCTCGGCGCCGACCATGCGCTGCTGACGAGCGAGAACATCCCGGCGCGGGTGAAGGAGATCACCTCCGGCGCCATGCTGCCCGTCGTCTATGACAGCGTTGGCCGCGACACCTTCGTCACCTCGCTCGACTGTCTCCGGCCGCGCGGGCTGATGATCTCCTTCGGCAACGCCTCCGGCCCGGTGACCACCGATCTCGGCGTGCTCGCCGCCAAGGGCTCGCTCTACGTCACCCGGCCGACGCTCAACACCTATACGGCGAAGCGCGAGGACCTCGTGCGGACCGCGCAGGACCTGTTCGATACAGTGAAGTCGGGCGCGGTGAAGATCGCGGTGAACCAGAGCTTCCCGCTGAAGGACGCCGCGAAGGCGCATGAAGCGCTCGAAGCCCGGAAGACCACGGGCAGCACCGTTCTTATTCCTTAATTCTTCGGGGAACATTGCGGCTCGACCGGAGGGCTTCCGCCGGTCGGCGGACCAACCATGGACAAGCTGCAACAGCTCCAGGTCTTCCGTCGCGTGATGGAGACCGGGAACATCACGCGTGCGGCGCGCGACCTGGCGATGAGCCAGCCTAGCGTCTCCCGCATCATCGGCGAGCTCGAGCACCGGCTCGGCGTGCCGCTCCTCCTGCGCTCGCCGCGCGGGCTTTCCCCGACCGAGGCCGGCGCCGCCTTCCATCAGGAGGCGGTGCGCATCCTCGACGCGCTGGAGGAGGCCGAGGCGGCGGCCCGCGGGCTGCAAGGCGCGCCCACCGGGCTGGTCCGCATCTCCTGCGTCGCCTCCTTCTTCAACAGTGTTGTCATGCCCTGGCTGGGCCCCTTCCTGGCGACGCATCCGGGCCTCTCGATCGATGCCCGGCTGCAGACCAAGACGGTCGACCTGGTGGAGGAGGGGATCGATCTCGGCATCCGCATCGGCCCGATCCGCCAGCAATCGCTGATCGCGCGGCGGCTGGGACGGGTGGATTTCGCGCTCTTCGCCGCACCCGCCTATCTCGCCCGGGCCGGCACGCCGGAGACGCCGGACGACCTGGTGAAGCATGATTTCTGCATGCTCCGTGGCAACCGGCCCGGCGAGGGGCTAACCCTCGAAGGCCCGGACGGCGCCGCGGCGACGGTCCCGGTGCATGGCCGCATCACTTCGGACGAGGTGGAGACGGTGCTGGTCGGGGCGGAGGCCGGGCTTGGCCTAGCGCTGCTCGCCCCCTGGCGGGTGATGGGCCAGGTGGCGACGGGGCGGCTGGTCTCGGTGCTGCCGGGCTGGCGGGCCGAGCCGCGCGAGGTGAACGCGGTCTGGCCGGGCGGCCGGGCCCTGCCGCGCCGGGTGCGCGCCGTGCTTGACCTGCTGGTGGAGAAGGCGGCGGCCGAGCCGCGGCTGCGGGCGCGTTAGGATCGGGCCTGCGCCCTCAGCCGGGCGCGGGCTTCACGTAGTACCGGTAGCGATAGGCCTCCCGCATGCCGAGCCGCGCCTGCAGGGCGCAGGAGGCGAGGTTGTCGGAGGCCACCTGGGCGTAGAGCCATTGCGCCCCGAGGCCGCGCGCCCAGTCCGCCGCGGCGCCGATGATCCGGGCGCCCAGGCCGCGGCGGCGGAATTCCGCGCGCGTCGCCAGGTCGAAGATGCCGCAGAACGGTCCGTCCGTCACCGCGGCGAGGCAGGCCGCGTCCACCCCCTCCTCGCGCAGCACCAGCCAGGCGCAGGGCACCGCCAGCAGGTCCTTGTTGCCGAGCTTCTCGGCGCGTCGCGCCGGGGTCTGGTATTCCGCCGTCGCCACCAGACCCATCCAGGCCTCGCTCGGCCCGTCCTCGTCGCGCACCGCCGCATCGGCCCGGGCGACCGGGGCGAGGGGCCCGCAATTGACCAGGCTCTCGGCCTTCTCCTCGGCATAGCCGCGCGCCTCCAGCGCCGCGCCGAGCCCCGGCGGGTCGAGCGGCGTGGAGCGGAAGCGGCTGATGAGGCCAAGGCGGTGGTAGAGTGCCTCGATCCGGGCGATGCGGTCGGCAAGCTCCGGATCGAGTGCAGGATCGAGCGAGCAGCAGGCATTGGCGCGGCCGGTGCCGCCGAGGAAGGCCTTCAGCACGAAGGGCCCGTCCCAGGCTTGGCGCGGCGCGGGCAGGGCGGTGAGGCAGGCACGCTCCAGCGCGCCGGTCGGGGGCAGGTCGGGGGCGAGGGGATCGGGCATGCCGCCAGCATGCCGCGCCGGGCGGCGGCGGTCAGCCCTCGGCGGCGAGGCGGGCGACGGCCTCGCGGTAGGTGGCCTCGAACAGGGCGTCGAGCGCCGGGTTCACGCCGCGCAGCCCGGCCGCCACCCGCCCGGCCCAGCCGACATATTCCAGCCGCCGGGCATGGTCCCAGCCCTTCGGTGGGCTGGCCGCGATGGCGCGGAGATTGGAGATCTTGTCGGCGAGGCGCACCTGCCTGGCCGCCGCCGTGGCGCCGCGCGCGCCGCGGATCTGCAGCCCCTTGCGTACCTCCTTCGGCAGCGACTTGTCATCCGAGACCTCGGCGACGATCGCCGCGACCTCGGGCCCGAACTCGGCCTCGATGCGCGGCAGGGTGCAGGGATCGGGATCTTCGTCGCTATCCTCGACCGTGTCGTGCAGCAGGGCGGCGATGACGGCGACGGGCGGTGCGCCATGGGCGGCGAGGATCTCCGCCACCTCCAGCACGTGGTTCACATAGGGCTCGGCCGCGTCGCCCTTGCGGCGATGCGTGGCATGGACGCGGGCGGCGAAGCTGGCGGCGCGGAGGATGCGGGCGAGGTCTGTCTCGGCGGGCGGGGCGATGTCCATGGCTGCCGACAAGATCGGGAGTCGCCTTCGCTGATGGAAGAGGCCAGGTGCGGCCGCCGGCGCGCTGCCGGCGGCCCCGCCCGTTCAGGTATTCATCGCGTCGAAGAAGTCCTGGTTGGTCTTGCTGTACTTCAGCTTGTCCAGCAGGAACTCCATCGCGTCCTGGGTGCCCATCGGGTTCAGGATGCGGCGCAGCACCCACATCTTCGACAGGGTGTTGCGGTCGACCAGCAGCTCCTCCTTGCGAGTGCCGGACTTGGTGATGTCGATCGCCGGGAAGGTGCGCTTGTCGGAGAGCTTGCGGTCGAGGATGAGCTCGGAATTGCCCGTGCCCTTGAACTCCTCGAAGATCACCTCGTCCATGCGGCTGCCGGTGTCGATCAGCGCGGTGGCGATGATGGTGAGGCTGCCGCCTTCCTCGATGTTGCGCGCCGCGCCGAAGAAGCGCTTCGGCCGCTGCAGCGCGTTGGCGTCGACGCCGCCCGTCAGCACCTTGCCCGAGGAAGGCACGACCGAGTTGTAGGCGCGGCCGAGACGCGTGATGGAATCGAGCAGGATGACGACGTCGCGCTTGTGCTCGACCAAGCGCTTGGCCTTCTCGAGCACCATCTCCGTCACCTGCACGTGCCGCGTCGCCGGCTCGTCGAAGGTGGAGGCGACCACCTCGCCGCGCACGGTACGGGCCATGTCCGTCACTTCCTCCGGCCGCTCGTCGATGAGCAGCACCATGAGGAAGACGTCCGGGTGGTTCGCCGTGATGGACTTGGCGATGTTCTGCAGCATCACCGTCTTGCCGGTGCGCGGCGGCGCGACGACGAGGGCGCGCTGGCCCATGCCGATCGGCGCGATGAGGTCGATGACGCGGTGAGTGTAGTCCTTGGTCGGACCCTTGGCCGCGTTCTCGAGCTCGGGATTCTCCATCTTCAGCCGCCGGTTCGGGTAGAGCGGCGTCAGGTTGTCGAAGTTGATGCGGTGCCGCAGGTTCTCGGGCGGCTCGAAATTGATGGCGTTGACCTTGAGCAGCGCGAAGTAGCGCTCACCATCCTTGGGCGCCCGGATCTGGCCTTCCACCGTGTCGCCGGTGCGCAGGCCGAAGCGGCGCACCTGGGCGGGGGAGACGTAGATGTCATCGGGGCCGGGCAGGAAATTGGCCTGCGGGCTGCGCAGGAAGCCGAAGCCGTCGGACAGGATCTCGAGCGTGCCTTCGCCGTAGATGGCCTGGTCGTTGTCGGCGAGCTGCTTGAGGATCGCGAACATCATGTCCTGCTTGCGCAGGGAGGATGCGTTCTCGACCTGCAGCTCCTCGGCGAAGGAGAGGAGGTCCGCGGGGCTCTTGGCCTTGAGATCGGAAAGATGCATGGCGCTGTGCGTCCGGATGCGGGGAGCGGGAGACTTCCCAGTAGGGCCGGCAGTGGCGCGGAGGAGCCGCACCGATGCCCCGGCCGTTCCGCCACTGCCACGAACACGATCAGGTCCCGGGGGCCAGGAATTGATCGGAGCCGTCGGCCGGCGAAGTCCCGAGGAGAGGAAGGGAGATGGGCAGCACGGCGCGAATCGCCCCAGGCTGCCCGGGCGAGCAGCGCGACCCTAGGGACCGCAACACCACCCGTCAACTGCCGATTTGGGTTGCCGGCCACGCCGGATCAAGGCTAGGCGGGAGGCAGGGCGAGGATTCAGAAGGGCTTCACGATCACCATGAGCACGATCGCGACCATCAGCAGGGTCGGCAGCTCGTTCATCGCTCGCCAGTAGCGCGCACCGTGCCGCCGCTCGCCGCGGGCGAGGGATTTCCGCGCCAGGGAGAGGTGGTGGTGGAAGCCGGTCATGCCGAGCACGCCCGCCAGCTTCACATGCCACCAGCCGGCGCTCCAGTTCACCACGCCCGGCGTCAGCACCAGGGTGATGCCGCAGAGCCAGGCGAGGATCATCGCCGGGTTCATGATGCCGCGGATCAGCCGCCGCTCCATCACCGCGAAGAGCGCATCCTGATCGCCGCCGACCGGCACGTCGCTGTGATAGACGAAGAGGCGCGGCAGGTAGAACAGCCCGGCCAGCCAGGCGATCACCGCCATCAGATGGACCGATTTCACCCAAAGGTACCAGGGCGCCAGCGCCGCGACGGTCATGCCGGCGCCCCGCCCAGGCCGAGCAGGCCCGGCAGCTCGGCCATCGCCGCGAAGGGCCGCGCCCCGATCGCGGCCAGCACCGCGGCATCGGTGCCGCGGGCGAAGCCGAACACCCGACAGCCGGCAGCGATGCCGGCCCGGGCGCCGAGCAGGCTGTCCTCCACCACCGCGCACTCCGCCGGCGGCACGCCGCAGGCCTCGGCGGCGGCGCGGTAGAGGTCGGGCGCCGGCTTCGGCCGCGCGACATCCTCGAAGCTGAGGACGCGATCCCCGAAGGCCTCGGCCAGGCCGAGGCGCCGCAGCTTGGCCTGCAATTCCTCGCGCCCGGAATTGGAGGCGACCGCGACCGGCAGCCCGGCGGCGATCACCGCCCGCACCGCCGCCTCCGCCCCCGGCACCGGCTCCAGCTCGACCAGCATCGCCCCGGTGATGCGATGCGCCAGCTCCTGTGCCCAGTGCGGCGGCAGCCTGCCAACCCGCGCCTCGATCACCGGCAGCATGTCGGGCAGCGCCATGCCGAGGAAGGCCTCATGCGCCTCCTCGCCGGAAAGGCGCCAGCCGCGCGCCGTGAGGTCCTCGGCGACGATGCGGTTCACCAGCCCCTCGCTATCAGCGAGGACGCCGTCGCAATCGAACAGCACGGCCCGCGGCGGGCCCGGCGGGCGGGCGGGCGGCGGGACGCTCATGCGGCGACGGTCTCCTGCCGGGCGCGGGCATGCGGGCAGTCGCCGAAGGGCTTCGGGCATTGCCGGCCGCCGGCGAAGCTGCAGAGGGCGCGGCCGCCGGCCCGGGCGCCGCGCACGAGGCCGGCCAGGGCGGCGATGAAAGCCGGGTCGCTGTTCTGCGCCGGCACGCGGAAATAGCCCGGCAGGCCGAGCCGCTCCGCCACCTCCCGGTATTCCACGTCGAGCTCGACCAGCGTCTCGGAATGCTCGGAGACGAAGGCGATCGGGCAGACCAGCACCGCCACCCGGTCCCGCGCCGCCTCTTCCAGCGCCGTCTCGATGGAGGGGCCAAGCCAGGTCTGCGGCGTGACCCGCGACTGGTAGCAGACCTGGTGGTCGAGCTCCGGCAAGTCGAGCCGGGCGGTCACCGCGGCGACGCTCCTCTCCACCTGCCACTGATAGGGATCGCCGGCCTTCACGATGCTCTCGGGCAGGCCATGGGCGGAGAAGAGCAGCCGCAGCCCCACCCCGGCCGGCAGCGCCGCCCGCGCCGCCTCCCAGGCCTGGCGCACCAGCCCGGCCGTCGCCGCGGCGAAGCCGGGATCGGAATGCCAGCAGCAAAGCGTGGTGGTCGGCACGGCAAGTCCGGCCGCCCGCGCTGCCGCCTCCCAGGCAAGCAGGCTGCTGCCGGTCGTCGTGGTGGAGAATTGCGGGTAGAGCGGCAGCAGCAGCACCTCGTCCGGCCGCCAGGCGGCGACGTCGCGGGCGCATGCCTCGCTCATCGGGTGCCAGTAGCGCATGGCGACGAAGCAGCGATAGGTCGCGGCGTCCCCGGCCAGTGCCGCCTCCAGCGCCCGCCCCTGCGCCTCGGTGAGGGCGAGCAGCGGCGAGCCGCCGCCGAGGATGGCGTAGTTCTCCGTCGCTGCCCGGGTCCGCCGCCAGGCGATCAGCCGCCCCAGCCAGGGCCGGACGAAGCCCGGCACCCGCAGGATGGCGGGATCGAGGAAGAGGTTCCGCAGGAAGGGCCGGACGCTCTCGGTGCGGTCCGGGCCGCCGAGGTTGAACAGCACGATGGCGACGCGCCGGCCGCCGGCCTGGCCTTGGGACTCGGCCGGCGGGCCGGCGGGCGCGGTTTGGTCCATGCGGCGGAGATGACATGCCGGCGGGGCAGGTCAAGCCCGCCCCGCGACCTGTTCAGCCCGTCCGCACCAGCCGCACCAGGGCCGAGACATGCTCCGGCGGCGTCACCTTCTCGATGCCATGCCCGAGGTTGAAGATGTAGGGCCGGCCGCGCATGGCACCGAGGATGCTGCGCGTCTCCGCCTCCAGCGCCATGCCGCCGCCGACCAGGGCCAGCGGGTCCAGGTTGCCCTGCAGCGCCTGCCCCGGCGCCACCGCCCCCGCGGCCCAGCGCAGCTCCATCGTCGTGTCGAGGCCGAGGCACTGCACGCCGGTGCGCTGCGCGTATTCCGCCAGCATCGGCCCGGCGAGGCGCGGGAAGCCGATGATCGGGATGGTTGCGTTCACCTTGCGGATGGCGCGGACGATCTGCCCCGTCGGCTCGATCACCCAGCGGCGGAACTGCGCCGGCGGCAGCAGCCCGGCCCAGCTGTCGAAGAGCATCAGCGCCTCGGCCCCCGCCTCGGCCTGGGCCAGCAGATAGGCGGTGGTGGCGTCGACGAGCTGGCGGATCAGCTTGCCGAAGAGCAGCGGCTCGGTGAAGGCGAGGCTGCGGGGGATGGCGAAGTCGCGGCTTCCATGGCCTTCCACCATGTAGCAGGCGACGGTGAAGGGGCTGCCGGCGAAGCCGATCAGCGCGACGCGCGGCGCATGGGCGTCGAGGGCGGCGCGGACCAGCCGCACCGTCTCGAAGATCGGCGCCGCCCGCTGCACCACCAGGTTGTGGTCGAGCGCCGCCATCGCCTCGGCATCGCGGACCGGGTCGAGCTGCGGCCCCTCGCCCTCGGCGAAGCGCAGGCTCTGCCCCATCGCCCAGGGCACCATGAGGATGTCGGAGAAGAGGATCGCCCCGTCCATGCCGAAGCGGCGAATGGGTTGCAGCGTCACCTCGGCCGCCATCTCGGGCGTGGTGCAGAGCGTGACGAAGTCGCCGGCCTGGGCCCGCACCTCCCGGTATTCCGGCAGGTAGCGGCCAGCCTGGCGCATCAGCCATAGCGGCGGCGGCCAGACGGCCTCGCCGCCCAGGGCGCGGAGCAGGGGCTTGGGCAGGCCTGCCGCGGGACGTTCGCTCTCCATGGCCGCACTCTCTCGCAAGAAAACAGGAGTCTTAAAAGGTGGTGGGGCTTGTAGAGGCCTGTGGACAATGTGGAGACAATTGTTTCGCGAACCATCCACAGCCCGGTCCACAGGCGCGTGAGTCGGCGACTCGGTGGAATCCTGGGGATGAATTGGAGTCGTGCGGATTCCCCCATCAGACCCCGTCGCGATCCTCCCGCCGGTCGGTTCGGACCGGACTCGTCAACCCGTTTCCCAGGCAACCCGCCGGGACGCCAGGGTTTTCCCCGGTATCCCCCGCGGTCCACGCTATTCTCCACCCCATGTCCCAGCGCGCCATCAACCTCCACCTGGTCTCCGACAGCACGGGCGAGACGCTGAACTCGATCGCCCGGGCCACCCTCGCCCGCTTCGAGGACCATCACGTCGTCCACCATCGCTGGAGCCTCATCCGCTCCCGCCTGCAGCTCGACCGGGTGCTGGAAGGATTGCAGCACGAGCCCGGGCCGGTGCTTTTCACCCTGGTGGACCGCAGCCTGCGGCATGCGCTGGAGGAGGTCTGCGAGCGGCTCGGCGTGCCCTGCCTCTCGGTGCTCGACCAGGTGATGGACCTGCTGCAGGGGCAGATCGGCGCCCAGGCCAAGGAGAAGCGGGCGGCGCAGCACGTGATGGATGCCGACTACTTCCGTCGGATCGACGCCATGCATTTCGTGCTGGCGCATGACGACGGCCAGGGCACGGCCGGGATCCATGAGGCGGAGGTCTGCCTGGTCGGCGTCTCCCGCTCCTCCAAGACGCCGACCTGCTTCTACCTCGCCAATCGCGGCATCAAGGCGGCGAACGTGCCGATCGTCCCCGGCGCGCCGCTGCCGCCGGAGCTGGAGACGCCGCGCTGCCCGGTGGTGGGGCTGACCATCGAGGCGGCGGCGTTGATCGAGATCCGCCGCCACCGGCTGCGGCTGATCGGCGCCGACGGCGTGCGGCAGAGCACCACCGACTATATCGACCCCGACAGCGTGAAGGCCGAGATCCTGGCGGCACGCCGGCTCTGCACCGCTCGCGGCTGGCCGGTGATCGACGTCACCCGCCGCAGCATCGAGGAGACGGCGGCGACCGTGCTGCAGCTCATGGAGGCCTGGCACATGCGCCGCAACCAGGAGGGCCCGCAGGCGACGCCGCCCCCCGGCCAGAACGGCGGCCAGGGCTCGGGCGGGGCCGTGGCGCAGCCGGCGGGCCAGAGGGCATGACCGCCGTCCGGCTGCAGCGCGAGGACCCGCCCCTGATCCTCGCCACCGCCTCATCCGCGCGGCAGGCGGTGCTGCGTGGCGCCGGCCTCGCCTTCACCGCCGTGGCGGCGGCGGTCGACGAGGCGGCGATCAAGGCGAGCGCCCAGGCCGAGGGCATCCCGCCCGAGGATGCCGCCATGCTGCTCGCCGAGGCCAAGGCGCAGCGGATCGCCCGCCGGCATCCCGAGGCGCTGGTCATCGGCGCCGACCAGATGCTGGTCTGCCCGGATGAGGCGGGGCGCCCGCGCTGGTTCGACAAGCCGGCGGACATGGCGGGGGCGCGGGCGCATCTCCGGGCGCTGCGCGGCCGCACGCATGAGTTGGTCTCTGCCGTGGTCTGCTGGCGGCGCGGCGCGCGGGTCTGGCAGCACCTGGCGCGGCCGCGGCTGACCATGCGCGCCTTCGGCGACGAGTTCCTCGAAGCCTATCTGGCGGCCGAGGGCGAGGCGGTGCTGTCCTCGGTTGGGGCCTATCGGCTGGAGGGGCCGGGGGTGCAGCTCTTCGCCCGGGTCGAGGGCGAGCACAGCGCCATCCTTGGCCTGCCGCTGCTGCCATTGCTGGATTTCCTGCGCGGGCACGGGGTGTTGCTGCGGTGAGACAGCGCGGCGAAACCGGGGGGCGGTGCCGCAGGCCGGGGTGAAGGCCCGGCACGGGCGGGGTATAGGGCTTCCCGCAGTGAGCCCCTCACCGGGACGAGACGAAGGCTGTCCCCAGCCCCCCGTCCCTGTGGCCTCGGCGCATCACGCGCTGGACCGCTTGGCCTCTGTCCGAGCTCACTGATTGACAGAAAAGTGAATATACACGATTCTGTGATCTTACGCGGTCCCGCGACCGCTGCGATGCGGAATCCGACCTTATGGTCCAGTCCTCCCGGCCAACCGATGCGACAGACGAGGACCAGGCGGGCCATCGCAAGGACCAGCCGGTCCAGATGCGCGGGCACCTGGCGCTGCTCGAGGAGAATCAGGGCGAGATCCCCTGGTGCGGCCCGGCCGCCCTCGCCCTGGCCACTGGCCGTGGCTATGCCGAGACCAGCCATCTGCTTCGCAGCGTCGCGCCGGGCTGGTATCCGCCCGAAGGGCCCATCGTCACCGCCTATTGGCGGGATCTGCTCGGCGTGCTGGACGGGCTCGGCATCCCCTACGAGCCGGTCGCGCTGCCGGAGCGGCGCCGCAGCCTGCTGCGTTTTGTCCGCGACGGGCTGGAGGAGGGCTGGTACCTGCTCCGCATCACCGACCATTTCCTGCTGCTGCGCAGCCATGGCTTCGGCCTCGCCGTGCTCTACGACAATCGCCATACCGGCGTGCTGGTGGGCAAGAAGACGCATGGCATGCGGCATGTGACGCATGCGGTGCGGCTGCCGGGCGGGCCCTCCGGCGCGGTTTGAGGCCGGGCTTGGCCGCGGCCTCACTCCCGCTCGGCGGCCCGTTCCAGCACCGCGGTCAGCGCCGCGATCGTCTCCGGCTTCAGGCAGCGGATCTCCCGCGCCAGGCGGTTGGCCAGCGCCGTCGCCTCGGCCGAGAGCCCGGCCGTGTCCACCACCACCCGGGGATGCGAGAGCCGGGCGAGGCGCACCATCTCCTCGGCATCGTCCCAGATCAGGCCGAAATACTCGTTGAGCTGATGGATCAGGCCCGGCGAGGGCCGGCCGCGATGCCCGTGTTCCAGCGCCGAGAGATAGGCCGGCGAGACGTGCAGGGCGCGGGCGAGCTCCGCCTGGGTCACGCCATAGGCCTCGCGCAAGGCGCGCAGCCGGGCGCCGAAGGGCGTCATTCCCGCAGGCCCCGCAGCCGGCGCAGCAGCAGCACCACGGCGCCGGGGTTGCCGGCGGCGTAATGCGCTGCGCCGAGCAGCAGGTGCCGCAGCTCCGGCGCGTTCAGCCAGTGCGGCAGCTCCCGCCGCAGCACTCCCGGCTCCTGCCCCCCGGATCCCTTGCCGGTGACGATGGCGACGCAGCGCAGCCCGTCGAGCTGCGCCTCGTGCAGAAAGCGGCGGACTGCGGCATGCGCGTCCTGGGCCCGGCGGCCATGCAGGTCGAGGGTGCGCTCCGGCCGGGTCTCGCCGCGGCGCAGCGCGCGCCAGCGCCGGGCATCGAGCCCGGCCGGCGCCTGGCCGATCTGCAGCTCCACGCCGCGATGCGGCGCCGCGCGCTCGGCCGGCTTCGGCAGCGGCAGCCGGGCCTGGCGCGGGGTGGGCGGCGGCTCCGGCGCGGCCGGGGCTTCGGGCCGGGGCGGGGCCGGCAGCGCCTTGCCCGGCAGCGGCGCCACCTGCGCCCGCACCGTGTAGAGCTGCCAGAGCGCCCGTTCCGCCTCGGTCAGGCCGTGGCGTGGCCGGGGCTGGACGGGCGCGGGACGCCCCGCCCCCGTCGCCCCGTTGCGCCGCATCACCCCCGCCTCAGTCGCCCGGGGCGGCGGGCCCGCCGGGCACCGCCACGGGCGGCGGCGGGGTGGCGTCGCCGGGGGGCAGGGCGGCGGCATCGTCATCCACCAGGATGACGTGCAGGCGGCGCGGGCCATGCGCGCCGAGCTCCAGCGTCTGCTCGATATCGGCCGAGCGCGAGGGGCCGGTGACGAACATGATGTTGCGCGGCATGAAGCCGCCCGAGCGGACGTCGTGGCTTTCCGCCCGCAGCCGGTCCCAGGCCTCCTCATAGGCGCCGACGATGGTGCTGGCGCGCAGCACCACCACCTCGGTCTCCGCCAGCAGGTTCAGCGTCGTCGGCCGGCCAGGGCCGGAGGGCAGCATGAGCGTCCCGGTCTCGGCGATGCCGGCCCAGCCATGCTGCAGGCTGACCTGGTCGCTCGCCTGCGCCCGGCGGCGCTCGAAGGTGAGCAGCGGCCGATCGGTCCAGGGAATGCCCTCGAAATCCGGGTTGGGCGCGAGGACGAAGCGCGAGGGCAGGTTCTGCGCCGCGAGGTATTCCGCCAGCGCGGCCGGCACCGCGGCAAGGTCCGGCACCCGCTCGACCGTGCCGAACTCCTTCTCGACATTGCGCACGAAGAGCGCGACCTGGTCCGGCCGCGGCAGGCGGGAGCGGGCCGGGATCAGGTGGCGCGGATGGCTGGCCAGCCGCCCGGCCAGCATCGCCTGCTGGTCGGCCGGCAGCGGGCCGCGCTTCAGCCCGCGGCGGATGGCGCCGAGGATGGCGTCCTTGCTCATCGCGGCTCAGCCCTCACCCGGCAGGGTCTCGTATTGCGGCAGGTCATCGGTGATCTCGTACCATGGGGCTTTCGAGCCGACGAAGACATGCAACGCCGGGCGCAGGCCGGGATCGTCGTCCAGCGTGCCGAGGGCGAGCCCCAGCACCTCCGGCCGGTCGTCGAAGGAGGAGAGGAGGCTGGAGCCGCAGACCCGGCAGAAATGCCGGGTGGTGCCGGGCGAGGAGCGGTAGCCGGCGAGCAGGTCCTCCCCCTGGATCCAGCGGAAATCGGCCCGGCGCAGGGCGGCGCGGGAGCGGAAGACGGCGCCGTGGGCCTTGCGGCAGAGGCTGCAATGGCAATGCAGCGCGCCGCTCAGCGGGCCGGCGATCTCGTAGCGCAGGCCGCCGCAGAGGCAGCTGCCGCGCAGCGGCGGGGCCATGCGTCAGACCCGCTGCCCGCGCCGCGCCTTGGCGTAGCGGGCCATGAAGGTGCCGCCGGGCTCGGGCACCGGCAGGTCGCGCCCCTTGGTCCAGCCGCCCGCGAGCGGCAGGGAATGGAAGGCGCCCTTGCCGCGGCCGAGCAGGCCGAGCGCGCCGATCGCCGCCCGCGTCGCCCAGCGATAGACGGTGGGGCGGCGGGCGAACCAGGCCCAGAGGCCGATATTGGTCCGCTGCGCCGCGGGCGTCAGGTGCCGCTCAAACTCCCGCTCCCGCCAGTGGCGCATCATGCCGGGCAGCGGGATCTTCACCGGGCAGACGCTCTCGCAGCGGCCGCAGAAGGTGGAGGCGTTGGGCAGCAGCCCGGTCTTCTCGATGCCGACGAGGGAGGGCGTGAGCACCGAGCCCATCGGCCCGGGATAGACCCAGCCATAGGCATGGCCGCCGACCGCGCCATAGACCGGGCAGTGGTTCATGCAGGCGGCGCAGCGGATGCAGCGCAGCATCTCCTGGAACTCGGTGCCGATCATGTTGGAGCGGCCGTTGTCCACCAGCACCACATGGTACTCGTCCGGCCCGTCGAGGTCGCCCTCGCGCCGGGCGCCGGTGCTGAAGGTGGTGTAGACGGAGAAATCCTGCCCGGTCGCGCTGCGCGCCAGCAGCCGCAGCATGTTGCAGGCATCCTCCAGCGTCGGCACCACCTTCTCGATGGAGGCGAGGGCGATATGGACCCGCGGCAGGGTCTGGGTCAGGTCGCCATTGCCCTCGTTCGTGACGATGACGCTGCTGCCGGTCTCGGCGATGAGGAAATTGGCGCCGGTGATGCCGACATCGGCGGCGAGGAATTTCTCCCGCAGCTTGGTACGCGCCTCGGCCAGGATGTCGCGCCGCTCGTGGAAGACGCGGTCGGGCGGCAGGTCGGTGTGCAGGCGGCGGAAATCCGCCTCCCAATCCTCGCGGTTGAGGTGGAAGGCGGGGGCGATGATGTGGCTCGGATGCTCCTGGCGGAGCTGCAGGATGTACTCTCCGAGATCGGTCTCGACCGGGCGGATGCCATGGGCTTCCAGATGCGCGTTGATCCCGAGCTCCTCGGAGATCATCGACTTGCCCTTGGTGACCGTCCTGGCGCCGGCCTTACGGCAGATCTCGAGCACCGCGGCGCGGGCGTCGTCGGCGGTGCTGCACCAGTGCACCTGACCGCCGGCCGCCTTCACCTTGCTCTCATAGGCTTCCAGGTAGAAGTCGAGATTGGCGAGGGTGTGGTTCTTGATGTCGCGGCCGATATTCCGGAGCTGCTCGAACTCCGGCAGGTTGGCCACGGCCTGGGCGCGCCGTTGCAGGAAGGCGCCCTTGGCGGTGCCGAGCGCCTTCTGCAGGCCGGGATCGGCCAGGGCGCGGGCGGCATTCTCCTTGAAGGCGGGCGAGGTGATGGCGACCACGGGCAGGCTCCTGTCTGGCCGCGAGTGTAGCGTCTCGGTGGCGCCGGGTCAGCGGCTCCCCGGCGATGTCCCGATCCGCGCGAGCACGAAGCCGACCCGTACCTCGACCGGCGCGAGCGGCAGCGGCACCGGCCGGTAGCCGAGCGCCGCATAGGTCTCGAGCATCGCCGCATGCGTCGCCGCGGCCTCGGCGAAGGACTGCCGGCGTTCCCGGTCCTGGCCGAAGATCGCCGGCCAGGGCGGGGCGACGAAGACCTCCGGCGCGTAGCGGCAACGCGCGGCGCGGTGCAGATGCGCCAGCACCGGCAGGCCGCAGACCGCGAGGTAACCGATGACATCGGGGATGCCGCGATCGAAGAGCACGGGACCGCCGGTGGCCCTCGCCTGAGCAAGCGCCTCGGCATGGCTACGGAGCTCGGCGGCGAGCATCAGCTCGGCGAAGAGGGCGCGGTCGCCCCAGGGCAGGGCGGGACCCTCGATCGCCATCTGGTCCTGGATGATCGCCCGGCCGGTCTCAGGCCGGTGGGCGAGGCCGCGCGCCGCGAGGGCCGCGATGAGCGTGCTCTTGCCGGCGCCGGGGCCGCCGGTGATCACGAAGAGGCGGGTCTCCGGGGTTTGCATCCATCCCTCGTCCTGCCGGGCCGGTGCGGACGGGACCGGGCCGCCGTCACCTGGCCGGGTGGCGACGCCCGTGCCGCTCCTGCACCTGCATCAGCCGCGTCGCCTCGTCGGCCTTCTCCGCCACGCGCCGCAGCTCCTCGCGCGCCTTGGCGAGCTCCTCCTCGCTCTGGTCCTCGAGCGCGATGAGGCGGTTGTGCGCGCCCTTCGTCGCCCGGATCAGCTCGTCGAGCTTCACATGGATCGCCTGGGTGTCGCGGTTCTGCGCGTGCTGGATGAGGAAGACCATCAGGAAGGTGATGATGGTCGTGCCGGTGTTGATCACGAGCTGCCAGGTGTCGGACCAGGCGAAGAGCGGCCCGGTCACCGCCCAGACCACCACCGTCAGCAAGGCAAGGATGAAGGCCCAGGGCCGGCCGGTCTGGCAGGCGGCCCATTGGGCGATCCGGGCGAAACGGGAGTGTTCCGAGGAAGACATGGGCGGCCGAACGTCCGTGCCCGGATATTTGTTGCGATACTGGTGATTAAACCTTCGCCATCTACTCGGCCGCTGCGGCGAAGTAGCGGTTCTTTAGCCCCTTCTGGTTCTCGTAGATCGAGCCCTGCTTGCCCGCCGGCGGCAGCGGCAGGCGCACCGGCACCGGGGCGAGGCGGGGCGAGAGGCCCGGCTGGCCCGAGACCATCAGCCGGTCATAGGCCTCGATCCCCTCCGGGAAGCCGAGCAGCGGCCAAGCATCGGCGGCGCGGAATTGGAACAGCAGCAGCCGCCGGTCGCGGTTCGAGGTGTTGGGCGCCGAGCCATGCACCGCCCGCACATGGTGGATGGTGATGGAGCCGGCCCGGCCGGTCAGCGGCACGGCGGCGCGGTAATCCACCTCCTTCCTGCCCGGGTCCATGGCGCCGCAGAAGCAGCCATCCTCGCCGTGATGGTCATGGACGACCGGGTCCTTGTGGCTGCCCGGGATGATCAGCAGCGGCCCGTTCTCGAGCTCCATGTCGTCCATCATGACGCCGACCGCGGCCAGGTCGTCATTGGTGTGCGGGTAGAAGGCCCAATCCTGGTGCCATTCCACCGCGGCGCCGAAGCCGGCCGATTTCAAGTTCAGCTTCGCCGTGTCGAAGCGGATATCGGGGCCCCAGAGGGATTGCAGGCAGGCGACGATGCCGGGGTGGCGCACCAACCGGCCATAGGCCTCGTGATGCAGGTGCGGCGCCTTGATCCGCCGCACCCGGGGCTGCTGCGGCGTGTGGCTGTCCTCGAGGTCGTAGATCGCATCATGCGCCGTGACCTGCCGCGCGCGCTCGACGAAGCCGTCGGTCACGGCGCGCAGCTCGGCGACTTCCGCCGCACTCAACACATCCGGCACGACGATGGCGCCGACCCGGTCGTATTCCGCCTTCTGGGCTTCGGTGAGCATGGTGCGTTTCCCGTTCCTCTGTTCCGTTTTGCCGTGGCGCGGTTGGGGCTCAGCCCCGGTACCAGCGCCGCGCCGCGCGCTGGGCTTCGCGCATGCTCTCGGCCGGGGCCTGCTGGCCGGTGACGACGCGCGCGAACATGTCGACCACGACCCAATTCTCCACCACCGCCCCGGCCGCCGCGCTGATCGGGCCATGGAAGCCCTCGTAGAAGGGCGTGTCCATGCCCGTGCGGTAGACGGCGAGCTTGGAGTCGGAGGACCAGACCGCACTCTCGGCATAGGCCTTCAGCGGCTGCGACCAGTAGCCGAGGCAGCCGCTGAGCCAGGGATCGTACTGCTCCGCCTCCATCATGAAGCGGATATACTCCTTCGCCGCCTGCGGGTAGCGGGTGTAGCGCGGCACCATGGCGTTCAGCGTCAGCGCCGTCGAGGGCGCCTTGGCCGAGCTGCCATGCGGCATGTCGGCATGGTCGGTATCGGCGGCGACCGCGTTCTGCGCCGCATCCTTCGCGGTCTTGGCCGAGAAATAGATGGAGACGCCGTTCTGCGTCAGCCCGATCTCGCCGGCGACGAAGGCGCGGTTGTTGGAGGCGCCGTTCCACGCCATGGTCCCCGGCACCAGCGTCTCCTGCAACGCGCGGGCGTAGTCGAGGGCGCGGGCGGTGGCCGGGCTGTCCAGCGTGACCTTGCCCTCCTCGTCCACCAGCGCCGCGCCATGCGACCAGAGCAGCCAATTGGCGTAGGCCGGCGCGTCGCCCGGAGCGTGGCTGAGGGCGAAGCCGGCGGGGTGGCCGATGCGCTTCAACCCCTGGCAGAGCTTGAGGAATTCGCCGAGGTCGTTCGGCATCGCCGCGAACCCCGCCTCCTGCATCCAGGAGCGGCGATAGACCACCGGGCTGCTGCTGCCGCCCATCGGCAGGCCGAGCCAGGTGTCGCTGCGGTACTTGCGGCCATAGACCTGCGCCAGCTCGTACCAGCCGCCATACTTGGCGCCGAGATAGGTGGCGAGGTCGGTCATCTCCGTCACCTTGTCGGCGTAGAGATGCGGGTCGGCGCCGAAGCCGATGATGACATCGGCGCCTTGCCCGGTGTTGTAGGCCACCGCCACTTGCACCGGCATGTCCGGCCAATTCACGTAATCGACCCGCACCTCGATGCCGGTCTGCTCGGTGAAGCGGCGGGAATTGGCGTTGAAGATCGCCTCGTCGGGGTCGATGAACTTGGCCGGGCGCAGCACCCGCAAGCGGGCGCCCTGCTCTGGACGGTAGCTGGGCGGGGCGACATTCGCGGCGGGGATGGCGCGCGCCGCGCGGGCGCCGAGGAGGAGCCCGGCGCCGAGCGCAATGGCCCTGCGCCGGCCGGGCCGGCGCATCTCTGGACCAGTCATTCCTTCCTCCCGCGATTGGACATTCCGAGGCAGGCTAGAACAGGCTGGCGCAGGGTGGAATGACCTGCCCGTCGCGCCCCGTGGCGATCTGTCCTAGCCTGCTCCGGAACGAAGGGGAGGGAAGGAGCATGGACCAAGCCATGGCCGGCTGGCCGGGGCGCGTCGCCGCGGCGCCGGGGCTGGCGCGCCGCGGGGCGACGCTGGATGCGGACCTGCTGCTCGAGATCGGTGACCGGAGCTGGCTGGTGGCGATCCGCCGCGGCCTGATCGCCGAGCTGCGCCGCGGCCCCTTCACCCTGCCCGCCTGGACCCTGGCCCTGCGCGTCTCGGCCGAGGGCATGGCGCGCTTCCTGGCGCCGGAGCCGGTGCCGGGCTGGAACGACCTGCTGGCGCTGCGCCGCCAGGGCGCGCTCGCCATCGAGGGCGACACCGCGGTCTTCTTCGCCCATCTCGCCTGGTTCAAGGCGGCGCTCGCCCTGCTGCGCCAGGGACCGCCGCGGCCGCGCGAGCTGGTGCCGGCGCAGCCCTGGGGCGAGCCGGAATTCGAGCCGGTCACCGGCCGCTATCTCCGCCTCGACATCGAAGGCCGGCCGCACCGCCTCTATGTCGAGGAGGCCGGGAGCGGCAGGCCGCTGCTGCTGCTGCACACCGCCGGCAGCGATGGCCGGCAGTGGCGCGAGATGCTGAACGATGCCGAGATCACCCGGCAGTTCCGCTGCATCGCCTTCGACATGCCCTGGCACGGCAAGTCTTCGCCGCCGCCGGGCTGGGAGCAGGAGGAATACCGGCTGACCACCGCCGCCTATACCGGCCTGGTCATGACGGTGGCGCGGGCGCTCCGGCTGGAGCGGCCGATCGTCATCGGCTGCTCCATCGGCGGCCGCATCGTGCTCGACCTCGCGGCCGAGCATGCCGGGGCGCTGGGCGGCGTGGTCGGGCTGCAGGGCAGCGCCTTCACCGGCAGCTATTACGACCTCTCGGTGCTGCACCATCCACGCATCCATGGCGGCGAGGTCTGCGGCGCCATGGTCTCCGGCCTGATCGGCCCGGCGGCGCCGGAGGCGGCGCGCTGGGAGACGCTCTGGCACTACATGCAGGGCGGCCCAGGCGTGTTCCGCGGCGACCTGCATTTCTACGCCGAGGAGGGCGACCTGCGCAGCAAGCTCGGCCGCATCGACACCGCGCGGTGCCCGGTGGCGCTGCTGACCGGCGAGTTCGACTATTCCTGCCGGCCGGAGGATACGCGGGCGACAGCGGCGGCGATCCCCGGCGCGCAGGCGGTGATCATGCCCGGGATCGGGCATTTCCCGATGAGCGAGAATTTCGCCGGGCTGAAACCGCATCTGCTGCCGGTGCTGCAGGAGATGGCGGGGCGGGGCTGAGCCGCCGGCCTCAGCAGGCGGTGGCGTGTCGCTCCCGCATGAGGCGCAGCACCTCCTCCGGCTCCTCCCGCCACCAGCGATGCGAGAGGATCTCGACCTCGACGGCGCCGGCATAGCCGGCCGCCTGGGCCAGGGCGCGGATGCGCGGGATGTCGATGACGCCATCCCCCATCATGCCGCGGTCGAAGACCGTGTCGGTGGTCGGCACCAGCCAGTCGCAGGCATGGAAGGCGGCGATGCGGCCGGCCGCCCGCGCCATCTGCGCCTCCAGCGCCGGGTCCCACCAGACATGGTAGACGTCGAGCGCGACGCCGGTGCCCTCGCCCAGTGCCTCGCAGAGATCGAGCGCCTGGCCGAGCGTGCTGAGAACGCTGCGATCGGCGCAGGTCATCGGGTGCAGCGGCTCCAGCGCCAGGGTCACGCCGGCGGCGCGGGCCTCGGGCAGGATCGCCTCCAGCCCGTCGCGCACCATGGCCCGCGCCCCGGGCAGGTCCTTCGAGCCGGGCGGCAGCCCACCGCAGACCATGACCAGGCAGGCGGCCTGCAGCGCATGCGCCTCGGCGATGGCGCGGCGGTTGTCCTCGATGGCGCGGCGCCGCCCTTCGGCATCGGCGGCGGGGAACATGCCGCCGCGGCAGAGGCCGGTGACGCTGAGCCCGGCCTCGCGGATGCGCCGCGCGGCGGCATCGACGCCCATGGCGGCCAGCACGTCCCGCCAGGGGGAGATGCCGGGGATGCCGTGCCGGGCGCAGCCCTCGATGCATTCGGCGAGGTCCCAGCGCTCCTTCACCGTGACGGTGTTGAGGCTGAGCGGACCCGGGCCCATGCCGGCGGCGCTCATGCGATGCCGTGCAGCGCCAGCAGCAGCCGCATCCGGTGGGTGGCGAGATCCGGGTCGCGCAGCAGGCCGGCGGCATCGGCGAGGCGGAAGAGCTCGGCGAAATGCCCGATGCTGCGCGCCGATTGCTGGCCGCCGACCATGGTGAAATGCGCCTGGTGATCGTTCAGCCAGGCGAGGAAGACGACGCCGGTCTTGTAGAAGCGCGTCGGCGCGCGGAAGACATGGCGCGAGAGCGGCACGGTCGGCGCCAGGATGGCGTGGAAGCTGGCGAGATCCTGGTGCGACAGCGCCGCCAGCGCCCCTCCCACCGCCGGCGCGATCGGGTCGAAGATGCCGAGCAGCGCGTCCGAATACCCCTCGGCATCGCCGGCGATGAGCTCCGGGTAGTTGAAGTCGTCGCCGCTGTACATGCGCACGCCCACCGGCAGGCGGCGGCGCATGGCGATCTCCTTCTCCTTGTCGAGCAGGCTGATCTTGATGCCGTCCACCTTCCCGGCATGCGCGGCGATGACAGTCAGCGCCGTCTCCATCGCCTTGTAGTGGTCCGCCGCGCCCCAGTAGCCGTCGAGCGCCGGGTCGAACATCTCGCCGAGCCAGTGGATGATCACCGGCTCACGCACCTGGCACAGGATGCGGTCATAGACCCGCTCGTAATCGGCCGGGCCGCGCGCCGCCTTCGCCAGCGCCCGCGAAGCCATCAGGATCAGCCGCCCGCCCAGCCGCTCGATCGCCGCGCACTGCTCCTCATAGGCGCGGATGACGTCGTCGATGGTGACATCGGGGCCGGGCGCCAGCTGGTCGGTGCCGGCGCCGCTCGCCATCACTGCGCCGGGGATGTCGCGCATGGCATCGAGGCTGCGGCCGATCAGCTCCAGCGCCGCCGGCCAGTCGAGCCCCATGCCGCGCTGCACCGTGTCCATCGCCTCGGCGACGCCGAGGCCGAGCGACCACAGGTGCCGGCGATAGGCGATGGTGCGGTCCCAGTCGAGCTTCGCATCCAGCCAGGGATCCTGCTCGGCCAGCGGGTCGGCCACCACATGCGCGGCGGCGAGGGCGATGCGCGGGAAAGGCGGCGTCGCCTGCGGGAAGTCGCGCGGCGGGCTGAGGGTGAAGGAGCGCAGCCCCTCGGCGCCCGGCAGGGTGATGCTCGGCATGGTCCTCAGGCCTCCAGCATGGGCAGGTCGATCCAGCGGCGCTCGCGCCAGCTCCGCAGCCCGGCCTCGGCGAGTTGCACGCCGCGGGCGCCGGCCATCAGGTCCCAGGGGAATTCCGCCACCTCCCCGGCGAGGTGGCGCAGGAACAGCTCCCATTGCACGCGGAAGCCGTTCGGGTAGTCCTGCGTCGCCGGCACCTCCTGCCAGCCGGCGAAGAAGTCGATGGCCTGCGGGATGTCGGGGTTCCAGACCGGCTTCGGCGTGTTGACGCGGCCCTGCGTCCAACACCGCTGCAAGCCGGCGATGGCGCTGCCATGCGTCCCGTCCACCTGGAAGGTGGCCAGGTCGTCGCGCCGGACGCGCGTCACCCAGCTACTGTTGATATGCGCGATGACCCCGCCGCGCAGCTGGAAGGTGGCATAGGCCGCGTCGTCCACATCGGCCTTGTAGGGCTTTCCGTCCTCGCCGATCCGCTCCGGGATATGCGTGGCGCCGAGGCAGGAGACCGCCTCAACCTCGCCGAAGAGGTTGTCCAGCACGTAGCGCCAGTGGCAGAGCATGTCGAGGATGATGCCGCCGCCCTCGGCCGCCTTGTAGTTCCAGGACGGCCGCTGCGCCGGCTGCAGGTCGCCCTCGAAGACCCAGTAGCCGAACTCGCCCTTCACCGCGCAGAGGCGGCCGAGGAAGCCGCTGTCGATCACCATTTTCAGCTTGCGCAGCCCGGGCAGGAACAGCTTGTCCTGCACCACGCCATGCTTGATCCCGGCCGCGCGGGCGCGGCGGGCGATGTCGAGCGCATCCTCCAGCCGGTCGGCGGTCGGCTTCTCGACATAGATGTGCTTGCCGGCGGCGATGGCGCGGCGGATCAGCCCGGCGCGGAGCTGCGTGGTCGCGGCATCGAAGAAGAGCTCGTCCCGCGGGTCGCGCAGGCAGGCTTCCAGATCGGTGCTGGTACGGGCGATGCCATGGGCGCGGGCGAGCGCCTCCAGCTTCTCGCGGTTGCGGCCAACCAGGATCGGATCGGGCATCACCCGGTCGCCATTGGCGAGGCGGACGCCGCCCTCGGCGCGAATGGCGGCGATGGAGCGGACCAGGTGCTGGTTGGTGCCCATGCGGCCGGTCACGCCGTTCATGATGATGCCGATGCGGCATTCCGCCATTGCTTCGTCTCCCCCCGGGTAACCGGTTGGTTACTTTGATCCGGGCGGCGGCCGCAGGTCAAGCGCGCCGCGCACCCACGGGCGAGGCAAGCCGCGGCAGGAGCCGGACATGGCCCCGGCATGCGGGCCGGATGCAGAAGGCCGTTCTGCATCGCGGCCGCTTCCGCTCCCGCTATCGCCGCCGCGAGGTGCCGTCATGCATGGCGCCTCTGCGAGATCACCGTTTGCCACCTGGCGGCGATCTGGGACGATGCCGGTCTGGCAGGATCCAGCCTTCGCCAGCGCGGATCCTGTGGGAGGAAAACGCGCATGCAACGACACTATGGCTGGGTCATCGTGGCCGCCGGCGCGGTGATGGGCTGCATCGGCATGGGGTCGATGTTCTCCCTCGCCGTGTTTCTCGATCCGATCACTGCGGCGACGGGTTGGTCGCGCGTCGGCATCTCCGCCTCCATGACCATCGCCTTCCTGGCCATGGGCGTCGGCGCCTTCGGCTGGGGCTGGGTCAGCGACCGCCATGGGCCGCGCATCGTCGGCCTCGCCGGGGGAGTGCTCCTTGGCACCGGGCTGGTGCTGGCGAGCCGCGCGACGAGCCTGCTGCAATTCCAGCTCGCCTATGGCGTCTTCCTCGGGCTGGCAGCCGGCGCCTTCTTCGCGCCGATGATGGCGACGGCCAGCGCCTGGTTCGATCGGCATCGCGCCCTCGCCGTCTCCCTCGTCTCGGCCGGGCTTGGCATGGCGCCGGTCATCGTCGCGCCATTCGCGCAATGGCTGCTCACCCGGCACGACTGGCGGAGCGCGCAGCTCATCATCGGCCTCGCCGCCTGGGCCGTGGTCCTGCCCGTCGCGTTGCTGCTGCGCCGCCCGCCGGTGATGACCCTCGCCGGCGCCGCGACGAGCCTGCCGGGGCACCAGCGTCTCACCGCGCGCGAGGCCCTCGGCACCCGGCAGTTCATGGTGCTTGGCGCAACCTTCTTCGCCTGCTGCCTCGCGCATTCGGGGCCGATCTTCCATGTGGTGAGCTACGCCATGGTGTGCGGCGTCTCCGCGATGGCCGCGGTCAGCGTCTACAGCCTGCAAGGCCTGGCGGGCCTCGGCGGGCGGTTGCTGCTCGGCCTGCTCGCTGACCGCCATGGCGCCAAGCCGGTGCTGATCGGCGGGCTGGTGCTGCAGGCGCTGGCGATCGCGGCCTTCCTGCCGGCCCGGAGCCTCGGCGAGTTCTACGCCGTCGCCGCCCTCTTCGGTCTCGCCTATGGCGGCGTGATGCCGCTCTACGCGGCCCTGGCGCGCGACTATTTCGGCCCGCACATCATGGGCACAGTCTTCGGCGCCGCGACCATGCTCTCCTGTCTCGGCATGGCGATCGGGCCGGCGGTCGGCGGCTGGATCTTCGACAGGTTCGGCAGCTATGCGGGGATGCACCTCGCCTCGCTCGCCGTCGGTCTCGGCGCGGTGGCGATCGCCCTCGCCTTCCCGCCCTTGCCGCGGCTGCGGGCCGGGCGTCTCAGCCCGGCCTGACGCAGGGCTGCCGCCGCGTCAGCGCGCGAGCGGCGGCCGATGCTGCGCCCAGGGCCGCGCCGCCTCGAAGGCCGCGCTCGCCTGCAGCACGCCGAGATCGTCGAAGCGCCGGCCGACGATCTGCAGCCCGACCGGCAGGCCGGCCGGGGTGAAGCCGCAGGGCAGGCTCGCCGCCGGGCTGCCCGACCAGTTGAAGGGGTAGGAGAACTCGGCCCACATCAGCCAGTCCCATTCGTGCTGCGGCCAATGCTCCGGCTGCAGCCGGTCCGCCGGGAAGGCGGCGACGCTCACCGCCGGCGACAGCAGGAAATCGTAGCCCTCCATGAATTCGTGGATCGCCTGGATATAGGCGAAGCGCCGCTCACGCATCTGCATGAACTGCGGCACGGTGAAGCCGGCGGCCGACTTGATCATGGCGACGAAGCCGGGATCCATGCGGCTCTCGAATTCCGGCAGGTAGCGCAGCCGGGCCGTGAAGGTCGCCGGCCAGAAGAAGCGCGCCAGCTCCGGGCCGAGCGGCCCCCAGGGCGGCGTCACCTCCTCGACATGCGCGCCCATCGCCTCGAAGGCCGTCACCGCCTTGGCCACCAGCTCCGCCACCTCCGGGTCGACCCGGGCATGGCCAAGGTCGCGCGTGAAGCCGATCCGCTTGCCCTTCATGCTCGCCGCGCCGAGCTGCCCGGCATAATCCTGCGGCGGCGATTCCAGCGAGGTGAAGTCCCAGGGATGCGGCCCGGCCATCGCCTGCAGCATCAGCGCGGCATCCTCCACGCTCCGCGTCAGCGGCCCGACATGGGTGGCGAGATCGTTGTTCGAGATCGGCCAGCTCGGCACGCGGCCATAGGTCGGCTTCAGCCCATAGACGCCGGAGAAATGCGCCGGCATGCGGATCGAGCCGGCGCCGTCGCCGCCCTGGTGCAGCGGACCGTAGCCGCAGGCGGCGGCGACACCGGCACCGGAGGAGGAGGCGCCGGCATTCAGCCCCTTGCCCCAGGGATTGTGGGTGATCCCCGAGATCGGCGCCTGGCTGACGCCCTTCCAGCCCCATTCGGAGGCGGAGGTGGTCTTGCCCAGCATCATGCAGCCGGCATCGAGCAGCCGCGTGACCACCGGCGCATCGGCATCCGGGATCGTGCCCTGCATCACCGCCGTAGCGTAGTCCGTCTGCACGCCCTTGGTCGGCTGCAGGTCCTTGATGGTGACCGGAATGCCCTCGAGCAGGCGGGCAGCACCGCCTTGCTGGAACACCGCCTCGGAGTGGCGGGCCGCGGCCAGCGCATGCTCCGGCGTGCAGCGCATCATGGCGTTCACATTCGGCTCGATGCGCTCGATGCGCGCGAGCACCGCCTTCGCCGCCTCGACCGGCGAGAGCTTGCGCGCCCGGTAGAGCGCGCCGAGCTCGGTCACGCCCAGATAGCCGATCTCATCCATATCCATCGCCCGCTGCCCCTGAAACCAGACCGGTCGTTCCGTCCCGGCGGCTAGCTTCGGGGGTCCGGCTCGGCTGTCAACCGGATGGCCGGCGGGTCTGGCCCGTTACTGGCCCGTTATGCGCCGAGGGTGTTCTTGTGGATCACGCCCCCCTTCATGATGATCTGGAAATTCCGGGCGGGGTCGGCAACGAGACCGAGATCGGCCAGCGGATCGCCATTGACCAGGATCAGGTCGGCCAGCGCGCCCGCCTGCACGACGCCGAGCTTGCCGGGATAGGGGTTGCGCGGTCCAGAGCGCGCCAACAACTCGCCATTGACCGAGGTCGCCATGCGCAGCGCCTCGGCATTCGAGTACCATTGCCCGAGATGCGCCAGCATCGTGCCCTGGCGCGGCGTCATCTGCGGCGAGAACAGGATGTCCGATCCCCAGGCCGTCTGGATGCCGTGCTTGCGCGCCAGCGCATAGACCCGCGGCGTGCCGGCGATGACCTGTGCCAGCCGGTCGCGGCTCGGGCCGGTCAGCGGCACGGAATCCGCTTCCGACAGGAAGGGCTGGGTGCTGAGCCAGACCTTCTTCTCGGCCATGAGTTCCGCCGTCCGGTCGTCCATCAGATGCGCATGCTCGATGCAGGCGACGCCGGCGGCGATGGAGCGCTGAACGGTGTTCGGCGCGAAGGCATGGACCGTCATGTAGGTGTTCCAGTCCTGGACCACCTCCACCGCCGCCCGCAATTCGGCCTCGCCGAAGGTCGACATGTCCAGCGGGCTGCGCGGCGAGGAGACGCCGCCGCCGCCGACCAGCTTCACCTGCGACGCGCCCTGCAGCAATTGCTCCCGGATGCGCATCCGCAGCTCGCCGAGGCTGTCGGTGATCATGGCGCCGCCGACCTTCTCGATCAGGCTGAGCCTGTCGGGGTTGCGCGGCAGCTCGGACAACATGCGCAGGTCGGCATGCCCACCGGAGGTTGTGATCATCGCGCCCGATGGGTAGATCCTCGGCCCCGGGATCACCCCGCGATCGATGGCCTGCTTGAAGGTGAAGGCCGGCCCGCCGAGGTCGCGTATCGTGGTGAAGCCGCGCAGCAATGTCCGCTGCGCCTCGGCGGTCGAGGCCGTGAAGATGGCGCCGGGATCGCCCGTGAGCAGCTCCGTCACTGGCACGGCCGCGAAGAGCGAATGCCAATGCGCGTCGATCAGCCCTGGCATGAGCACGCGGTCCGCACAGTCGATGACAAGTGCAGCCTGCGGCGGAGGATTGCCCGCCGCATCGACCGCGGCAATCGTGCCGTCCTGGACGAGCACCTGCATGCCGGAGCGCAACCCATCGGCGGTGCCGTCGAACAGCCGGGCCTGACGGAACAGAATTGACTTCGGCGGCGCCGGCTGCGCCATGGCCGGCGTCACGGCGCTGGCGGTCAGCCAGGCTCCGCCGATCCCTGCCATGGTCTGGCGGCGGCTGAACGCGTCCAGCCGCCGCGATGCCTGCTGCAATTCCGGCCGGTGGCAGACGCAGCCGATCCCATGGAAGGGGTGCTTGCCGGCGGTTCGGCTTCCGAATGCCATGTCGTTTCCCCCTTGGTTCTGAGCCCCTCGATGTCCGCAGCCCTGCCCTGACTCTGCAAGCTAGAAATGCACCCACCAGCGATCGGCGCAGCGAGCTGCGCCTCCGGTGCGGCGGTCGTCCGCTGCATGACGGGCAGAAAATGATCGTTGCTGACGAAGCTGATGCCGTCGAGATCAACCTGCGAAGTCAGGTCTCGCGGCAGGCGCGGCTTCGCCGCGATGCGGGTCATGCCGCCGGCCGACGGCAGCCCCACCGGCAGCGCGCCGACATCGCCGAAGGCCGGATCAGGCCTTGCGGATGTTGGTGAAGAGCGGCACGCCGGGTAGCATGCCGGTCAGCACCTTGCGGTAGGCGACGGGCTGGATGAACTGGCCGAGCGGCACGAAGGGCACGTCCTGCCAGGCCTGAAGCTGCAGCGCGCGCGTCGCCGCCTTTTGCCCGGCGAGATCAGGGGCGGCGAAGAATTGCGCCCGCAACTCCTCGATGCGGGCGCTGCTCGGCCAGCCGGCCGGACCGCCATTGGTGCCGTTGCCGCGCAATGCCGAATGCACCGCCGGGCTCATCGCATCGATGCCGCCGACATAGGTGCAGTAGCAGCTCCAGCCGCCGCGCTCGACCGGCTCCTTGCTCGTGGTGCGAGCGCCGATGGTACCCCAATCCGCCTGCACGTAGTCGACATTGACGCCGAGCCGTGAGAGCACGTCGCGCGTCACCTCGCAGACCGCGCTGATGCGCGGCACCTCGGCGGCGGCGAGCATGACCACGCGCTCGCCCTTGTAGCCCGCCTCAGCCAGCGCCCGCTTCAGCGGCGCCAGATCCGCGGGCGGCGCTGGCGGCTTGCCGGCATCGGTCTCGAAGGGCGAGCCCGGCGTGTAGATGCCGACCTGGCTGTTGGCGATCGCCTCCTCACTGCCGACCACCGCCTTCATGCAATCGGCCTGGCTGATCGCGGCGAGGATGACGCGACGGATTGCCGGCTTGTCGAAGGGCGGGTGCAGATGGTTGAAGCGGAACTGACCAAGATAGCCGGAGCGGTCCTTCACCTCCACGGTGATGTCGCGCGAGCGGCGCAGCAGCGGCAGCAGGTCGATCAGCGGCTGCTCGATCCAGTCCACCTCGCCGGCCTGCAGGGCCGCGGCGGCGGCGGCCGGGTCGGGCATGACGTTGAAGACGACGCGGTCGAGAAGGGCGAGCCGCGGCCCGGCGGTAAAGCTCGGCCTGCCCTCGCTGCGCGGCCGGTAGGCGGCGTGCTTCTCGTAGACCACGCGCGCGCCGGGCACGCGCTCGGCGGACAGGTAGCGGAAGGGACCGCTGCCGATCACCTCCGGCATCTGGGTGTAGGGATCGGTGCGGGCGATGCGTTCCGGCATCATGGCGCAGACCAACGCGCTCGGCCGCGCCAGCGCGTCTGGCAGCATCGGGAAGGGGCGCCTGAGGCGGAAGACGATGCGGCGGTCATCCGCCGCGCTCAGCTCCTCCGTCGCCGCCAACAGCGCCTGACCGAAGCCGTCCCTTCGGCCCCAACGCTGGATCGAGGCGACGCAATCGCGCGCCAGCACCCGCTCGCCATCGTGGAAGACCAGGCCGTCGCGCAGCGTCAGCGTCCAGCGCTTGCCGTCATCCTCGACGACATGGCCCTCGACCATCTGCGGCCGGGCGACCAGCGTCTCGTCCACGCCGTAAAGCGTGTCGAAGACGGCAAGCGCCGAGGTCCGCGTCGCATAGGTGCTGCTCCAGATGGGATCGGTCGCGGCGACATCGGCATAAGGCACGAAGTTCAGCACGTTGCCCGCTTGGCCGCGCGCAAGGCGGGGCGTGGCAAGCGGCGCCGCGGCCAGGGATGCGGCGGCGAGGAAGAGGCTCCGGCGATGCATGGGCTTGGTTCCCATCTTTCCCTGGTTGGCATCTGTCGCCATGGACCCCGGCGAAGGAGTCAGGCGCGTTCGGGGATGGCGTGCGCGTCCTGCGCCGACCAGCTGAGCGCCGCCTCCTCGCCCGGCTGCACCGGCCCGGCGAAGAAGCGGTCATCCGGCATGACGACGGACAGCGCCGGCCCGTCATCCACCGCGAGGGCGACACGCACGCTGCTGCCCTGATACTCCACCGCCGCGACGCGGCCGCGGATGTGCGGGGCGCCCGCGGCCATGCCGAGCCGGCAGCGGTCGGCCCGCACGGCAACCATGCCGGTATCGTCGCGCAGGATGTTGTGGCCGCCGATGAAGCGGGCGACGAAGGCATCGGCCGGCCGCTCGAAGACCTCGCGCGGCGGCCCGGCCTGGCGGATGCGGCCGGCCTCCATGATGACCATCATGTCGGCAAGCGCCATTGCCTCGTCCTGGCTGTGCGTCACATGGATGAAGGTGATGCCGAGCTCGCGCTGCAGCCGCTTCAGCTCCTCCCGCACCTGGCCGCGCAGAAAGGGATCGAGCGCCGAGAGCGGCTCATCGAGCAGCAGGATGCGCGGCTCGGTGATGAGGGCGCGGGCGAGCGCGACCCGCTGCTGCTGACCGCCGGAGAGCTGGCCCGGCAGCCGCTCCGCATAATCCTGCAGATGCACCCGCGCCAGGTAGTCGCGCGCCCGCCGGTGCCGCTCGGGTTTCGGCACGCCGCGCGCCTTCAGGCTGAAAGCGACGTTGTCGAGGCAGGTCAGATGCGGGAAGAGGGCGTAGCTCTGGAACATCATTGCCGTGCCGCGCCGGACGGGCGGCAGGTCGGTGACGTTCGTGTCGTGGATCAGCACGTCGCCTTCGGAGACCACCTCGTGACCGGCGATCATGCGGAGCGTGCTGGTCTTGCCGCAGCCGCTGGGACCGAGCAGGCAGCAATAGGTGGCGCGGGGGATGCGGAGCGAGATGCCGTCCACCGCGACGGTGCCGCCATAGCGCTTGGTGACCGCGACCAGCTCGACATCGTACCGGTGCTCGAGGCGCAGACCGCTGGTATCCATGGATCGATCCTCAGCCCGTCCGGGCCAGTGCGCGACGCCGCTGCATCCGCAGCACCAGCGCCAGGGTGATGCCGATCACCACGAAGGAAACGGTGGTGGTCAGCGTGCCGATGGCGAAGAGCGTCGGCGAGGTGGAGCTCGAGATCAGGGCGTAGATCTCGAGCGGCAGGGTGTTGCGGTTGCCGGCCACCAGCGTCGTGCGGGCATACTCGTCATAGGACAGGGTGAAGGCGCCCATGGCGACGCCGAGGATGCCGGGCAGCAGGATCGGCAGCGTCACCCAGCGCAGCCGCTGCCAGGCATTCGCCCCCAGATCCGTTGCCGCCTCCTCGTAGGAGCGGTTGAAGCGATTGAAGACCGCGAACATGGCGAAGAGGCCGAAGGGCAGCGTCCAGGTGAGCTGCGCGGCGAGGGCCGAGCTCAGCAGGTCGGGCTGCCAGCCGAAAAGCTGGAAGCCGAGGCCGATGCCGAAGCCGACCAGCAGGCTCGGCATCACCAGGCTGGCGACGGCGAGGTAGAAGAGGATGCCCGAGCCGCGGAAGCGGCGACGGAAGCCGAGGCCGGCCGCGACCGAGACCAGGACGGTGATGAGGCTGACGATGCTGGCGAGCAGGATCGAGCGGCCGAAGGAGACCGGGATGTTCGCCATCTGGCCCGGCTTCACGATGTCCTCGAACCAGACGGTCGAGAACCCGACCATCGGGAAGGTGACGCCGCCATTCGGCCCCTGGAAGGACAGCAGGTAGATGACGAACATCGGGCCGTAGAGAAAGAGCAGGAAGGTCCCCATCAGCACCGCGAGCGCGTAGAAGGTCCAGGGGCGTCTCTCGCGCGGGTCCCGGCCGCGGGCGCCGATGGCGATCACCGCACCAACTCCTGCCGCACATCGACCACGCGCATCATCCCAGCCACCATGATGGCGACGAAGAGGACGAGCAGCATCGCGCTGGCCGCGGCGGGCGGGTACTGCATGGCCTGGATCTCGGTCGCCAGCGCCGAGACGATCGAGGCGCTTTGCCCGCCGCTCATCTGCTTGACGACAAAGAAGTCGCCCATGACCTGGGTGAAGACCAGGATCGAGCCAAGGGCGATACCGGTCTTCGACAGCGGGATCACCACGTCGACCATGGTGCGCCAGCGGCTGGCCCCGGCATCGCGCGCCGCCTCGAGCAGGGCCGGGTCGATCTTCGCCATCGAATTGGCGATCGGCCCGATCATCAGCAGCGTGAAGAGATGCACATAGGTGACGCAAACGGCGAAGGGCGAGAAGAGCAGGAAATCGAGCGGCCGGTCGATGAGGTGCAGCTCCATCAGCCCCTGGTTGAAGGCACCGTTGCGGCCCAGGAAGGGAATCCAGGCGATGGTGCGGATGATGCCCGAGGTCCAGAAGGGAATGGCGCAGAGCAGGAACAGGATGGTTCGCACCGCCCCACTGCGGACATGGAAAACCAGGAAATGCGCGATGCTGAAGCCGAGAAGGAGGGTGACGCCCCAGACGATGAAGGCGAATTTCAGCGAGCTGAGATAGACGCGCAGCGTCGCCGGCGTGGTCAGCACCTCGCGGTAATTGTCCAGCATGAAAGCCGGGTAGATGCCGACGCGGTCGTAATCGAAGAAGCTGACGACGAGGAAGAGCAGCGTCGGCAGCGCGAAGAAGACGATGAGGATGAAGGCCAGCGGCCCGACCTGCAGCCAGGAGACCGCCTCCGGCGTCAGCCGCAGCGACCGGCGCGGGCGCGCCGGGGCGGCGAGAGCCGGGGCCTGTTCGACCGCCTCCATCACGCGGCCCGGCTGACGGCGTCGCGGCAGCGCATCAGCGGCAGGATGCGGGTGCCGAACTGCTCCATGCCGATGACGAAGTCGTCGAAGGTCAGCATGACGCCGCGAACGCCCGGCACTGTCGCCATCTCGTCCAGCATCCGCGCGACGGAGGCATAGGAGCCGCAGAGGACGCCCTGGTTGGTCGGCAGCGGCTTGCCGTTCTCGGCCAGCGTCTTGCGGCGATTCGGGCCGGCATAGGGGTCGCGGCTGGGATCGTCGCCCGCCTGCGCGTCGCGCCAAGCCAGCGCTTCGAGATCGGCGCCGGCCTTGTAGTGCTCCCACTTCGCCATCGCCGCCGCATCGGTCTCGTCGGCGATGATCATGGTGAGCACCAGGGCGCCGCAGTCCCGGCCCGTCGCCTTCACCAGCCGGGCGACGCTGGGCGCGACCGCCTTCGGCTGGTTGACGCCGAAGGCGGCGCAGAAATTGTAGTCGGCATGCTCGGCGGCATAGCGCGTGCCGGCATCGCTCTGCGCGGCGCAGATGATGGGGATATGGGCCTGCGGCAGCGGGCTACAGCGGCAGTCCTCCATCTGGAAGAAATCGCCCTTGAAGTCGGAGCGGCCGGTGGTCCAGAGCTCCTTCATGACGGTGACGTATTCGGCGCAGTAGTCGTAGCGCCGCTGGTAGTGCGAGGCGCCGGGCCAGAGGCCCATCTGCGTGTATTCCGCCCGCTGCCAGCCGGTGATGAGGTTCACCCCGAAGCGGCCCTGCGAGATGCTGTCGATGGTCACCGCCATGCGGGCGGCGATGGCCGGCGGCAGGGTGAGGACGGCGCAGGTGGCGAAGAGCTGGATGCGGCTCGTCACCGCCGCCAACCCGGCCATCAGGGTGAAGCTTTCGAGGTTGTGGTCCCAGAAGCCGCTCGGTCCGCCGAAGCCGCGCAGCTTGATCATCGACAGGGCGAAGTCGAAGCCGAAGCGCTCCGCCTTCTCGACGATGGTGCGGTTCAGGTCGAAGCTCGGCATGTACTGGGGCGAGGTGGTCGAGATCAGCCAGCCATTGTTGCCGATGGGGATGAAGACACCGAGTTGCATGCGACATCGCTCCTGGAGCTGAGCACCCGGGGCGATGCTGCCGGCGGGGCTCGATCACGCGGTCGAAGGAAAGGGCGGGGCGCGGCCGGCTTCAGGACGAGATGAATTCGTTCCAGCGGCGGGTGAGGTAGCGGTCCTCGTCCATCACCGAATTCCACACCGCGATGTTGCCCATGCGCTCCCAGAAGGCGCCGCCGTCGCGCAGCTCGCCAGCCTTGATCGAGGGCTTGCCGAAGGGGTCCGGCAGGTCGGTCGCTGCGGGCTTGCCGGCGTACCAGTAGTCCCACTCGGCCGGGGTGAGGTACTTGCGGGCGGTCTCCGGCTGGGCGGAGTAGTAGCCCTGCCGGGCGATGAAGGCGCCCTGGAAGCCCGAGGCGTACCAGTTGGCGTATTCGATGGCGCAGTCGCGCTTCAACCCGGTCAGGTGCTTCATCATGCCGAAGGTGTAGCCCCAGCCGCGATAGCCCTCCTTCAGCGGCTGGAAGGTGCAGGGGATGCCGCGGGTGCGCACCGCCGAGACGGCCGGCGACCACATGGACTGGATCACCACCTCGCCCGAGGCCATCAGGTTCACCGACTGGTCGAAGGTGGTCCAGAAGGAACGGAACTGGCCGCTGCGCTTGATGTCCATCATCAGGCCGATCGTCTTGTCGATCTCGGCCTTGGTCATGTTGCCCTTGTTGCCATAGGTCGCGGCGCCGCGCGCCTCGACCGCGAGGGCGACGTCGATGATGCCGATCGTCGGCTGGTCCTGCAGCGCCGCCTTGCCCTTGAAGGCGGGGTCGAGAAGGTCGGCCCAGCTCGTCACCGGCCGCCCGACGAGATCGGGCCGGATGCCGAGCGTGTCGGCATTGGTGACGGAGGGGATGCCGCTCAGCCAGTCGCTCGGGCCGTCGGAGAAGGACTTGGCATCGGCGCCGGTGACGTAGAGCACGCCATAGGGCGCGATGCCCTGCGTCGAGGCGCGCCGCCCGTCCGGGTACTCGCCCTTGGTGAAGAGCGGGATGGTCTGATCCCAGTACTTGATCTTCGCCAGCGGGATCGCCTGCAACACGTTGCGGCCGACCAGGTACCGCAGATAGGTGAGCGCCACATCCGCCACGTCGATCGCGCTCGACTGCGACAGGAAGCGGTTCAGCAGGTCGGCGCCCTCGACCGCCTGCATGCGGACGGTGAAGCCGAGATCCTTGCTCGCCTGCTCCGCGATCTGCCCGATCGCCGTCACCGGCGGCCCGGCATGCTGCAGGGTGATGTCCTTGATGTTCTGCGCCCAGATGGTGGGGAAGCCGGTGAGGGCGCCCGATCCGGCGGCGGCGCCGAGCGCGGCTTTGATCAGGGTGCGGCGCGGTGTCCCGGGCGGCGGATCGTGCGGCATCGGCAGGGCCTCCTGTCACGGCGGCGGTGCGGTGCCCCATCGGTCGGCCAGCACCGTTTTGCGATGCACAAAAGTGAATATCCTACAGGCAATTTGGGAAAGTAACGTGATGGTGGCGATAAAATTATGCCATATGTACGCGTTGATGATGATAACGCAGGCATTTGCGTTTCAGAAATGCGGCCACAACTATCAGACCGAGATCCGAACATGGATGGCCCAGCACGGGCGTAAGCGCAGCGGCGCGATCAGGCCATGGAAACACTCAAGGGCGCCGTGATGATCACGAAGCCGGTGCAACCTAAGCGTTTAGCGGAGCGGATAGTGGCTGGGGGGTTGCCCAGAAGGGCACCAGGGCGGGCATCGGGCCTGTCGATGCGCCGATACCCTGTCGGTGCCGGCCTATGCGGCCAGGGCAGCGCGCGATCCATGGGGGATCGCTGATTTCCGGATCAGGTCACGGGACCTGATGCTTGGCAGGTGCCGCGTTCCCGGGGATGAACCTACGAACGCGGCGGCCGGGACATCAATCGTCGTCATTCTCCACTGCGGGCCCGGGCGGGGCGGGGCCGGGATCCTGCGGCGTCGAGGCCGGCTTCTGCTTCGGTCCATGGACGGCAGGTCCCACCGGCGCTGGGCCAGGTTCCGGCAGCGGGCCGTGATCCGGATTCTGCGCGCCCGTCTTGCCTGCGGCGCTTGTGCTCTTCCCACCGGATGCCATGCTTGATCTCCTTCTGGACGTGTTCCCAACGTAGCAGATGCGTCTCCGACTACGCCGTTCAAGCGGGTTTTCATCCCGTCGCCCGGCACGATCCGTCTAGACCGTCCCCGCCGCCGCGCCCTCGGCGAAGCCGCGCAGCCGCGAGGCGATGACCTCGCCCACCGCTTCCAGCGCGGCGCGGCGCGGGAAGCTGGCGCGGCAGGCGATGCGGACCGTGCGCCCGACCCGCGCCGCCAGGGGCCGCAGAACGATGCCGGCATCCTGCGCCGCACCGGCCGCCAAGGCCGGAATCAGCGTGGTGCCATAGCCCGCCGCCACCATGTTGAGCAGCGTCGAGAGGCTCGCCGCCCGCAGCGTGTTGCCGAGCGCTCCGCTGCGTCCGCAAGCGGCGAGGGCCTGGTCGCGCAGGCAGTGGCCCTCGGCGAGGATGAGGATGTCGCGCGCCAGCTCCGCCTCCGTCACCACCTCGCGCGCCGCCAGCGGGTGTTCGGGTGGCAGCGCCGCGAGGAAGGGCTCGGCGAAGAGCGGCCGGCTGGTCAGGTCGGGCCCGTCCACCTCCGTCGCCAGCAGCGCCGCATCCAGCTCGTGCGCCCGCAGCCGGTCGAGCAGCGCGGTGGTCTGGTCCTCCCAGGGCTCAATCTCCAGTGCCGGCAGGGCCTCGCGCAGCGGCGCGAAGACCAGCGGCAGCAGATAGGGCGCCAGCGTCGGGATGATGCCGAGGCGGAAGCGGCCGGCCAGCGGGTCGCGCAGGTTGCGGGCGAGGGCCAGCATGGCATCGGTCTCGGCGACCGCGGCGCGGACATGGCCGATCAGCCGCTCGCAGGCCGCGGTCGGCGCCACCCGCTTGCTGGTGCGCTCGAACAGCACCACGCCGAACAGCTCCTCCAGCTTGCGGACCTGCACCGAGAGGGTGGGCTGGCTGATGCCGCAGGCCTCGGCGGCGCGGCCGAAATGCGCATGCTCGGCGACGGCGAGCAGGTAGCGCAGATCCCGCAGGTTCATCGGGTCAGCCCCACTGTCATTATAGCCGTCATCTATTGCACCCATTCGGGACTAGGGCTTCCTATTATCCTCGGATTGCCGCTAGCGTCCTGCAAGGCCAAGCACATTGGCGGGGCGATGGCGGCCGAGAACCCCCCGGCCGCGCGGACCGGCGGGGCTCCTGGCAGCCCGAACACCAAGCCAAGATTTAAAGTGCTGACTGTCATTGGGTCGCCCATGGCCGCTCGCCTCGCGGACCGGGTGCAGTCACCGCAAGCACGAAGGGAGAGAACGATGGACGGAAGTGGTGGTCAGCCCGCGGGCAAGTGCCCCTTCATGCATGGCGGCCTGCCGAATGCGATCCTCGGCGGAAGGTCGAACCGGGACTGGTGGCCGAACCAGCTCAATCTGGAGATGCTCCACCAGCACTCCTCCCTGTCCAATCCGATGGACGAGACGTTCGACTACGCCGCGGAGTTCAAGAAGCTCGACCTGCAGGCCCTGCGGCAGGACCTCTTCGCGCTGATGACGGACAGCCAGGACTGGTGGCCCGCCGATTTCGGCCATTACGGCCCGCTCTTCATCCGCATGGCCTGGCATAGCGCCGGCACCTACCGCATCACCGACGGCCGCGGCGGCGCCTCCACCGGCACGCAGCGCTTCGCGCCGCTCAACAGCTGGCCGGACAACGGCAACCTCGACAAGGCGCGGCGCCTGCTCTGGCCGATCAAGCAGAAATACGGCGACAGCATCTCCTGGGCGGACCTCATGGTCTTCGCCGGCAACTGCGCCCTGGAATCCATGGGCTTCAAGACCTTCGGCTTCGGCGGCGGCCGCGCCGATGTCTGGGAGCCGGAGCAGGACATCTACTGGGGCTCCGAGGACACCTGGCTCGGCGACAAGCGCTACACCGGGGACCGCCAACTCGAGAATCCCCTCGGCGCCGTGCAGATGGGGCTCATCTACGTCAATCCCGAGGGGCCGAACGGCACGCCGGACCCGGCCGCCGCGGCGCGCGACATCCGCGAGACCTTCGCGCGAATGGCGATGAACGACGAGGAGACGGTCGCTCTCATCGCCGGCGGCCACACCTTCGGCAAGACCCACGGCGCCGGTGATGCGTCGCTTGTCGGCCGCGAGCCCGAATCCGCAAGCATCGAGGAGCAGGGCCTCGGCTGGAAGAACGGCCACGGCACCGGCAAGGGCCCCGACGCCATCACCAGCGGGCTCGAGGTCATCTGGACCACAACGCCGACGCAGTGGAGCAACAACTTCTTCGAGAACCTGTTCGGCTTTGAATGGGAGCTGACGAAGAGCCCGGCCGGGGCGCATCAATGGACGCCGAAGGGCGGCGCCGGCGCCGGCACGGTGCCCGACGCCTTCGACCCGAACAAGCGCCACGCGCCCTCCATGCTGACCACCGACCTCGCGCTGCGCACCGATCCCAGCTACCTCGAGATCTCGAAGCGCTTCCATGCGAATCCCGACCAGTTCGCCGATGCCTTCGCGCGCGCCTGGTTCAAGCTGACGCATCGCGACATGGGTCCGCGCGTGCGCTATCTCGGCCCCGAGGTGCCGGCCGAGGAGCTGATCTGGCAGGACCCGATCCCGGCGGTGACGCATCCGCTGATCGATGCGGCGGATATCGCGGCGCTGAAGGCGAAGATCCTCGCCTCAGGCCTCACCATCCCGCAGCTCGTCGGCGCCGCCTGGGCCTCGGCCTCGACCTTCCGCGGCTCCGACAAGCGCGGCGGCGCGAATGGCGCGCGCATCCGCCTGGCGCCGCAGAAGGACTGGGAGGTCAACCAGCCGGCGCAGCTCTCGGAGGTGCTGGCGAAGCTCGAGACCATCCAGTCGGCGTTCAATGCCGGGCAGAGCGGCGGCAAGCAGGTCTCGCTCGCCGACCTCATCGTCCTCGGCGGCTGCGCCGCGGTGGAGCAGGCGGCGAAGCAGGCCGGGCATGACGTGACGGTGCCCTTCGCGCCGGGCCGCGCCGATGCCTCGGCCGAGCAGACCGATGCCGAGTCCTTCACGCCGCTCGAGCCGGCTGCGGACGGGTTCCGCAACTACGAGAAGGACCCGTCCATCGCCCCGACCGAGGAGAAGCTGGTCGACCGGGCGCAGCTCCTCACCCTGACCGCGCCGGAGATGACGGTGCTGGTCGGCGGCATGCGGGCGCTGGATGCCAATACCGGCCAGTCGCAGCACGGCGTCCTCACCAAGCGGCCGGGGACGCTGACCAACGACTTCTTCGTCAACCTGCTCGACATGCGCACGGCCTGGCAGCCGGTCTCGGATGCCGGGCTGGTCTTCGAGGGGCGCGACCGCAAGACCGGCGCGGTGACCTGGACCGCGACGCGGGCCGACCTGGTCTTCGGCTCGAACTCGCAGCTCCGCGCCATCGCCGAGGTCTATGCCTGCGCCGGCTCGGAGAAGCGCTTCGTGCGCGACTTCGTCGCGGCCTGGACCAAGGTGATGAACCTGGACCGCTTCGACCTCGCCGCCTGAGGGCGGTGGAAGCAGCGGGCGCGGTCCGTGCGGCCGCGCCCGTATGACAGCCGCCGGACCCGGGCCTTTCTGAAGGCCGGCGGGGTCCGGCGCACAGGGCGGGAAATCTCGCATGCCACAAGCGAGGGACGCCGCGTTTCGGGAGGAGATGCGTCGTGCCGGCCTGCCGGGCCAGGGGCCGCTGGCACGGCTGCTCGCCCGGTTGCGCGCCGCGCCGGATACGCATCTCAGCCTTGCCGAGGTGACCCGCCTCGTGGCCGGGACCGGCCTCGCCGCCTCCCCCCGCGACCTTCTCCGCCAGCTTGAGACGCTCGTCGCCTGCGGGCTGCTCGGCCGGCTGCCCAGCACCGCCGCCGAGCCGGTCTTCGACACCGTGCCGGAGCCGCATTCGCACCTGGTCTATGAGGCGACGGCGCAGACCATCGATCTCGACGTCTCGCCCGAGACCCTGCTCGCCATCCTGCGCCAGGCGCTCGCCGAGCGGCCGGGCGAGGTCGAGATCCTCATCCGCTTCCGCGGCGCCCGGCTCCCGGCCCCGTCGCCCTGACCACGCGCCCCCGCGGCTGGCAGCCTCATGCCGAGCGCCCGAATGGGCGCCGCCGCGTGTGCGGCGAAGCCAAGCAAACCAGAGGTTTGCGCCCGGCGACGGAGGGGCACGAAGGTGAAACCTTCGTGCATTCGGTATCAAGCGTCGCGGCAGGTGCGCAGGACGAGGAAGCGTTCGAGCGCCGCGAGATCCGGCTCGGTGCCGAGGCCCGGTCCCTCCGGCAGGGCGACCTGACCCTCGGCCACCCGTAGGACGGGGTCGATCACCAGGCTTCGCAGCGGGTTGGGGTTGGCGTCCATCTCCAGCAGCCCCTCGCCGCGCACCGCCGCCAGCAGATGCAGCGAGGCGAGCTGGCCGACGCCGCCGCCGAGGAAATGCGGGCAATAGCGCCGGCCGGAAGCGGTGATCGCGCGCGCCACCGGCAGGGTGGCCGAGGCGCCACCCCACTTGCAGCAATCCGGCTGCACCACGCCGAGATGGCACTGCGCCAGGGCCTGATGGAATTCCAGCGTACCGCGCAGATTCTCGCCGGCCGCCAGCGGCGCCGCGCTGGCGCCGGCGACCTGCGCCCATTCCCAGGCCGGCCGGTCGGCGGCCAGCGGCTCCTCGATCCAGTCGAGCGGGAACTCCGCCAGCCGCTGCACCATCTGCGCGGCGGTGCGCAGCGCCCAGCCCTGGTTGATGTCCACCATCACCCGCTCGCCGGCCCGCAGCCCGGCGAAGACCGGGCGCAGGGTGGCGAGGTCGCGCGTCTCGCCGAAGCCGATCTTGATCTTGAAGGCGCGGTGCCCGGCGGCCCGGGCCTGCTCCACCTGCGCCAGGGCCTGCGCATCGGGGTTGAGGCCGCTGGCATAGACCGGCACCGGGGCGTCATCGGCGCCGCCGAACCAGCGCCAGAGCGGCAGCCGGGCGCGGCGGGCGCAGAGGTCGTGCAGCGCCAGGTCAGCCCCGGCCAGGGCGGCGGCGAAGGCCCCCGGCTCGCCCGCCTGCAGCCCCCAGAGATGCAGCGCGCGATCCGTCTCGGCCCAGAAACCGGCGGGATCGGCGATGGCGCGGCCGAGCAGCCGCGGCGCGATGAAGGCATCGAAGAGCCGCGCCCGGTGCTCGGCGCCGAGGGTCGGGAAATTCGACCAGATCTCGCCCCAGCCGCTGACGCCCGCCGCATCCGTCAGCCGCAGGAAGACGGCGACGCGCTCGGCCATCGCACCGAAGGCGTTGACGACCGGAACCGCGATGGGCGCGCGGCAGACGAAGGCCTCGGCGCGGACGATGTGCTCGGTCATGGCGTTTTCCCCCTGTCGGATCCCGGCGGTCAGCGGATGCGGTCCATCTCCCCGCTCGGCGCATCCGGGACGGGCCGCAGCGGCGCATAGTCGGCGAGGTCGATGGCCGGCGCCTCGCCGAGGGCGAGCTGCGCCAGGACCTGCCCGGCGAAGGGGCCGATCGTCAGGCCCGAGGGGCCGAGGCCGTTGCCGATGATCAGCCCCTCCGTTCCGGCGCGGCCGAGCAGGGGCTGCAGATCCGGCCCGGCCGGGCGGAAGCCGATGCGCGTCTCCAGCAGGGTGGCGCGGCCGAGCCCGGGCGCAACGGCCAGCGCCTCGTTCAGCACCTCGGTCTGGCCGGCGGCGGTGACGCGGTGGTCGAAGCCCGAGCCGGTCTCGCGCGTCGCCCCAACCACGATGCGCGAGTCGCCGAAGGCCAGCAGGTAGTGGCTGCTCTGCGGCAGCACCACCGGCCAGGCCTCCGTCGCCGTGCCCTCGAGCCGCAGATGCGTGATCTGTCCGCGCTGCGGCGCGACCGGCAGGGCGAGGCCGAGCGGCCGCAGCAACTCGGGCGCCCAGGCCCCGGCGGCGGCGATGACGCAATCGGCCGCGATGCTCTCCCCGGCCAGGCGGATGCCGGTCACCCGGTCCGCGCCGGTCAGCAGCCCCGCCTCGCCCGCGACGAAGTGCACGCCATGCCGCTCGGCGGCACGGCGCAGCGCGGCGGTGAGCAGCCGGCCATCCACCCGCGCCCCGCCGGAGAGGAAGACGCCGCCGAGCGCCGGGTGCAGCGGTGGGAACAGGGCGCGCGCCTCGGCGGGCGAGAGGCGGGTGAGCTCGCCCGCCTCCGGCGCCGCCTGCTGTCGCGGCCGGATCGCCGCTTCCAGCGCGTCGAGCTCGGCATCCTCGGCGGCGACGGAAAGGGCGCCGACGCGGCGATAGCCGGTCTCGGTCTCGCCATCCGCGGCGAGGCGGTCGATCAGCCTTGGGTAGTAACGGGCGCCCGCCTCGGCGATGCGGCGCCAGCCGGCATCGGTCCGGCCGGAGGACCAGGGGGAGACGATACCCGCCCCGGCAGCGGTGGCGCGGCCGGGATGCGCCGCATCCGCCACCACAACCTCGGCCCCTGCGAGCGCCAGATGATAGGCGGCGCTCGCCCCGAGGATGCCCGCGCCGATGATTGCCACTCGCATGCCATGCCCCCGCAGCCGCCCGATCCGGTGGCGGACGCTACGCCCTCCCGCCGGGTGCTCCAACCCGGCGACCATCAGGGAAGGTTGCGCAAGCTTCATGGCAACCGGCAGCGGCGATGGCCGCTTGCGCATGCCATGGCCGCGCGCGGCCTTGCGCCCTCCCGCCGATCCGGAATCCCTCCGCATGCGCACCGCCCGCAGCCTCGATGCGCTGAACTTCTTCCTGGCCGATGTGCGGGACGGGCTCGGCCCCTATCTCGCCGTCTACCTGCTGGCGGTGCATCACTGGGACCAGGCCGCGACGGGGCTGGTGCTGTCGCTCGCCGGCATCGCCGGGCTCGTCGCCCAGACGCCGGCCGGGGCGCTGGTGGACCACAGTCGCGCCAAGCGCGGGCTGATCGCCGCGGCGGCCGTCACCGTCACGCTGGTCTGCCTGGTGATCCCGCTCTGGCCGAGCTTCTGGCCGGTCGCCCTGGCCCAGCTGGCGAGCGGTGCTGCCTCCGCGGTGTTCCCGCCGGTGATCGCCGCCGTCACCCTCGGCCTCGTCGGCCATGCCGCCTTCACCCGCCGAACCGGCCGCAACGAGGCCTGGAACCATGCCGGCAACGCCTTCGCCGCCCTCGCGGCCGGCGCGCTCTCGCTCTGGTGGGGGCCGATCGCGGTGTTCCGGCTGCTCGGCGCCATGGCGTTGGCGAGCCTCGCCGCGGTCTTCGCCATCCCGGGCCATGCCATCGACCACGACCTTGCCCGCGGGCTCGACCACGGGGCCACGGGCGGCGGGGCGGAGCAGCCCTCGGGCTGGCGCGTGCTGCTGACCTGCCGGCCGCCGCTGGTCTTCGCGCTCTGCGTGGCGCTGTTCCACTTCGCCAATGCGGCGATGCTGCCGCTGGTCGGGCAGAAGCTGGCGCAGCAGGATCTCAACCGCGGCACCGCGCTGATGTCGGCCTGCATCGTGGCGGCGCAGATCGTCATGGTCCCGATGGCCTGGCTGGTCGGCGCGCGCGCCGATGCCTGGGGCCGCAAGCCGCTCTTCCTCGCCGGCTTCGTCGTGCTGGCGGCGCGCGGCGCCCTCTATACCCTCTCCGACGACCCGTACTGGCTGCTCGCCGTGCAGGCGATGGACGGGGTCGGGGCCGGGCTCTTCGGCGCGCTCTTCCCCATCATCATCGCCGATCTGACGCGCGGCACCGGGCATTTCAACGTCAGCCTCGGCGCGGTGGCGACCGCCCAGGGCATCGGCGCCTCGCTCAGCAACGCCGCGGCCGGGCTGGTCGTGGTGGAGGCGGGCTACGACGCCGCCTTCCTCACCCTCGCCGCGATCGCCGCCATCGCCGGCCTGCTCTTCTGGTGGGCCATGCCGGAAAGCCGCGTTCCGGCACGGCGCGGCGCGGAGACGGTCGCAGCCTGATGG
The DNA here is from genome assembly GCF_013112485.1 of Roseicella sp. DB1501. Classification (GTDB taxonomy): domain Bacteria; phylum Pseudomonadota; class Alphaproteobacteria; order Acetobacterales; family Acetobacteraceae; genus Paracraurococcus. Next base: position 49,915 of record NZ_JABFHG010000003.1, on the reverse strand, counting down.
GCGGCACGCTGGCCGCGCAATCCTGGCCGGCCTGGAGCATCATCGGCCTGGCGACGGCGGGCGTGATCCTACGTCCCTTCGCCTGGCCGGAATGGATCTGGGCCACGACCGGCGCCGCGTTGCTGGTCGCGCTCGGCCTGCTCCCGCCGCTGGCGGCCTGGGAGGGGATCGCCCGCGGCACGGATGTCTACCTCTTCCTCCTCGGCATGATGCTGCTGGCCGAGCTGGCGCGGCTGGAAGGGCTGTTCGACTGGCTGGCGGCGCGGGCCGTGCGCCTGGCGCGCGATTCCGCCACGCGGCTCTTCACGCTGGTCTACGGCGTCGGCGTGCTGGTGACGGTCTTCCTCTCGAACGACGCGACGGCCGTTGTGCTGACGCCTGCCGTCGCGGCCGCGGCCCGGGCCGCGCGGGTGCAGGACAAGCTGCCCTATCTCTTCGCCTGCGCCTTCGTCGCCAATGCCGCGAGCTTCGTCCTGCCGATCTCGAACCCGGCCAATCTCGTGCTCTACGGCAGCCGCATGCCCTCCCTGCTGGAATGGCTGCCGCGCTACGCGCTGCCCTCGGCACTCGCCATCGGCGCCACCTATCTGGCGCTGCGCTGGACGCAGCGGCACCGGCTGCGCGAGAGCGTCGCTTCCGACATCGCCCTCCCGCATCTGTCCGGCGGCGGCCGCCTCGCCGCCACCGGCATCGCGGCGACGGCGGCGGTGCTGCTCGCCGCCTCGGCGCTCGACCTGCGGCTGGGGCTGCCGACCTTCCTGGCCGGCCTCGCCACCACGCTGCCGGTGCTGCTGCGGGCGCGCCGCGGCTTGCGGGCGGTGGTCGCCGGCATCGCCTGGGGCGTGCTGCCGCTCGTCGCCGGCCTCTTCGTGGTGGTCGAGGCGCTGGAGAAGACCGGCGTCACCGATGCCCTGGCCGCCCTGCTGCGCAACCTGGTGCGCACCCAGCCCGATCTTGCGCCCTGGATCGCGGGCGGCCTGCTCGCGCTCGGCAGCAACCTGGTGAACAACTTGCCGGCGGGCCTGGTGGCCGGGCGCGTGGTGGAGCTTGCCGCGGTGCCGGAGCCGGTGCGCGCGGCGCTGCTGATCGGCGTCGATCTCGGTCCCAACCTGTCGGTGACCGGCTCGCTGGCGACGTTGCTCTGGCTGGTCGCGCTGCGGCGCGACGGGCAGGCCGTCGGGGCCTGGACCTTCCTCCGGCTCGGCCTGGTGGTGATGCCGCCGGCCCTGCTGCTGGCGATCGCCGGCGCGACGCTGGGCTGACAGCGGCCGGCCGCGCCGTCAGGCCGGGCCAGGCCCTGGTGGGACAGGATAGGGATGCGCCGCGATGCGATCGAGGAGGCACTGCATCCGGGCCGCGTCGCCGCGCTTCCCCTCGGGTCCGAGACCAAAGATCTCGTATTGCGGCGCATCCGGATTCGGCTGCCACCACAGCGTGTAGGGTATGACGACGGCGAGCCGGCGATTGGCGAAGGTGACCCTGGCCATCGAGACCGGCAGGTCTCGGCATTCCTCGAGGAAGGCGATGGCGATCTCGCCACCATCGCCGCCGGGCTGCGTGGCTGCCGCGCGCTGCAGGCGCTCCCACAGCAAGGGATGCCCGGCCCAGGGCAGGTCGTCGAAGCTGATGCGGTCCACCGGCGCGATGGACCATGTGCGCCGCACGTAGTCGTCGCATCGCGCCCAGGCCGCGGGGTCCTGCTCGCGCAGCCGGCATGCGACGTCCCGCCAGCCGCCGGGGATGTGGGACGGCCGCGTCATGGGCCGGGCCTGCCTGTCGGTGGGGCGATGCGCATTATCGGGCCATCCGCTGGATCGGCCGTAATGTCTGCTCTCCCCGCGGCCGGCCGCGCTGTGCCGCAAGTCATAGTCCGTGGCCCCGGCGCCGCTGCGCTTCGGGCCAGGGCATGCCGAACGAGCAGGAGGGGGGACGTGCAGCATGCGAAGCACGGGGCCTGGCCGTTCTCGGCGCCACGGTCCTCGGGGCGAATGGCCTCGCCGAGGAGCACGGATCCATGGTCCTGATACCGGCCGGGACCGCCATCGCCTGGCAGCCTGGCCCTGCCGATCTACCGAAGGGCACGCAGATCGCCGTGCTGGTCGGCGATCCGGCAAAGCCCGCCCCCTTCGTGCTGCGCGTCAAATTCCTGCCCGATACTGTGGTCGGACCGCATCGCCATGCGACGGCGGAGAATCTGACCATCCTCGTGGGCGAGGTGCATCACGGCATGGGCGAGACGCTGGACTGGAAGCGCGGCGAACGCCTGGCGCCGGGCGGCTTCGTCTTCCTTCCGGCCATGATGCCGCATGCCGTCTGGACGACGACCGGCGAGGCTGTCCTGCAGGTGACCGGCACCGGGCCCTTCAGCCTGCTCTACGTCAACCCGAAGGACGATCCCAGCAAGGCGCGCTGAGATCCCGCGATACGCATATCGCCCGACCCGGCGAAGCTGCCGGACCGGGCGAGGATAGGCTGATGATCGCCCGCACCGGCAGCCGCCGCGGCTGCAGGCTCGAGGACGCTCCCTCAGCCGCCGCTGTTGCTGCCCGCCGTCGGCGACTTGCCGGGCTGGATGGCGCCGTTCGGGGTCAGCGTGGTCGTGCCGGTGCCGGTGGCTCCGCCCGGTATCGCGCTGCCGCCGCCGGCCGGCGGCGCACCGCGCGGCGCGACCATGCTGCTGCCGGCGGCGCTGTTGGTGGCCGAGCTGGGTGCGCCCGGCCCGCTGACCACGCCGCCACCGGGCTGCGGCTGGGTCTGCGGCGTGCCGAGATTTGTCCCTGAAACCTGCGCCTGGGCCGTACCGAGCGCCAGGCCGAGAGCAACCGTACCAAAGAGAACCGATCGAAGCATTCTGCCCTTCCCTTGCTGTGGTCAGGCCCAGCGCTACAACGGCGTTACTTGGGTGGCGGTTTGATACAGGGTCAGGTCACTCTTCCGCGGGCGGCATGGCGGCCGGAATGCGCGCCGCACCTGTCGCCGACGACCCGGCAAGGAAGCGCTCGAAGGCCGCCAGGGTCGGGCCGCTCACATGATGCTCGATCCCCTCGGCATCGAGCTCGGCCACCTCCGGCGGCACGCCGAGCGCCTGCAGGACATCGACCACTGTCTGGTGCCGCGCCCGCACCCGGCGAGCCAGGGCATGGCCGGCCTCGGTGAGGAAGACGCCGCGATAGGGCTTGCCATTGGCGAGCCCGTCGCGCTTCAGCCGGCCGATCGTCTTAATGGCGGTGGCATGCGTCACGCCGAGGCGGCGGGCGATGTCGGTCGCCCGCGCCTCGCCCTCCGTGTTCAGCAGATCGGCGATGATCTCGACATAATCCTCGGCCAACGCGCTGGCCCGGGCCGACCGGGCGGAAGCGTGCCGCATGGCCTCGGCCGGCGGGCCGACTGTCCTGGCGTCTGGGGGCGAACTCACCGTCTGAGATCAGCATTTCTACCGGCCTGGGTCAATTTGTAGCCAAAGCTACACTATCCAATCCAACCATGGAGATCGGGTGTGACGATCACCGACCTTGCCATGCAGGCACCGCTCTATAGTGTTCCATAGGCTACATTATGGGGGTGAGGCATGCCGGGCTGGATCGATCGCAGGAGGCCATCGCATGGGTGGCGGCACCGTATCCCCTGCTGCCTGCTGCTCCTCGCCGGCGGCGGCCTGCCGATCGCCCCGGAAGCCAGGGCCGAAGGCGAGGCCGATATGGTGACCGAGTTGCCCGAGATGGTCGTCGAGGCCGGTCGCGCCGAGACGGCGCGCAGCCGCATCGCCCCCGCCCTCGGCGCCAGCGTCACCGAGATCGACCGCGAGGCGATCGAGCGCCTGCCGCTGGGCGATTCGGCCCCGCTCAACCAGGTGCTGCTGCAGGCGCCCGGCGTCGCCGGCGATGCCCAGGGCGACATCCATGTCCGCGGCGACCATCGCAACCTGCAATACCGCATCAACGGCGTGACGATCCCGGAAGCCATCGGCGGTTTCGCGCCGCTCTTCGAGGCGCGCGGGCTGAGCTCGGTCAGCCTGATCACCGGCGCCCTGCCGGCGCAATTCGGCTTCCGCACCGCCGGCATCATCGACCTGCAGCTCCGCTCCGGCGCCGAGAGCCCCGGCGGTTCGGCCGGGCTCAGCGGCGGCAGCTACGGCACCGTGCAGCCCTTCCTGTCCTATGGCGCGGCCATCGGCCCCTTCGAATACTACGTGACTGGAAGCTTCCTCCGCAGCGATCGCGGCTTCGAGAACCCGACGCCGGCCTACACCGCCCGGAACAACGAGACGGAGCAGCTCCGCGGCCTCGGCAGCTTCGGCTACCGTCTCGACGACCGGACGCGGCTCGCCCTCATCGCCGGGACCAGCCAGTCCCGCTTCCAGGTCCCCGCCGTGCCGGGCCAGCCTGCCCGCTTCACGGCCTTCGGCCAGAGCAGCCTGGACAGCGCCGATCTGCGCGCCCGGCAATGGCAGCGCGGCAGCTTCGGCGTGCTGGCGCTGCAGCATGCCGCGGGCGCGCTGGACACCCAGCTCTCGGTCTATGCGCGGCAGAGCTCGGTGAACTACCTGCCCGACCTGCTCGGCGAGATGCTGGTGAACGGCGTCGCCGCCGAGACGCGCAAGGCCAGCCTCTCCCTCGGCCTGCAGGCGGATGCCACCTGGCGGGCCGCCGAGGACCACACGCTGCGCTTCGGCCTCCTGGCCTCGACCGACACCACCCGCAACCGGATGGCGACCACCGTGCTGCCGCTCGACGCCGTCGGCGGCACGATCGACGCGCCCTTCACCATCGCCGATCGCGCCACGCTCACGCAGCAGCTCTATGGCCTCTACCTGCAGGACGAGTGGCGCCTCACCGAACGGCTGACCGCCAATCTCGGCGCCCGCTTCGACATCCTGCAGGGACCGGCCGATGGATCGCAGCTCAGCCCGCGCGCCAACCTGGTCTGGCGGGCCACCGACAGGACAACCCTCTCCCTCGGCTATGCCCGCTACTTCACGCCGCCCCCGGCCGAGCTGCTTGCCCGGCCGGACCTCGCCCTCTATGCCGGCACGACGGCCGCGCCCGCCGTGCCGGCGATCGGCGCCGTGCTGCCGGAGAGCGCGCATTATTTCAACCTCGGCATCCGGCAATCCGTCGGCGAGGCGCTGACGCTCGGCGCCGAGGCCTATTACCGGCAGTCGCGGAACCTGCAGGATCTCGGCCAGTTCGGCTCGGCCTACATCTTCTCGCCCTACAACTACCGCGACGGCCGGCTCTATGGGGTGGAGCTGACGGCGAGCTATCGTGACGGCCCGTGGCTCGCCTATGGCAACCTCGCCTATGGCCGGGCCGAGGGCCGCGACCCGGTCTCCAACCAGTACCTGCTCGACGCCGAGGAATACGCCTATGCGCGGGGCAAGTATGTCCGCCTCGATCACCTGCAGACCATCTCGGGCTCGGCGGGGCTGAGCTACCGGCCCTGGCCTGGCGGCACGGTCGGCGGCACGCTCATCTATGCCGGCGGGCTGCGCAAGGGCTTCGCCAATAGCGAGCATGTGACGCCCTACCTGACCGCCAATCTCGGCATCGCGCAGCAATTCGAGCTGCCGCGCATCGGGCGCTGGACGGCGCGGCTCGACGTGATGAATATCGGCGACCGGATCTACCAGCTCCGCGACGGCACCGGCATCGGCGTCAGCGCGGAGCAGTACGGGCTGCGGCGCGCGGTCTTCGTCAGCCTGTCCAAGACGCTGTAGGCGGCATCCCTGCCGCTCGCCTGGGCAGCGCTGCCGGCCTGCCGGGCAACCAGCGTCGCAACGGCCTTATCTTCCGCTCTCCGTGTCCCGATGGGTGCTTCCCAGCGGCCGGCATCGCCGGTTTGATGGCGCGACCGCGATGGATGGAGGACCGGCCCATGACGCCACCGCACGCCCGCCCCTCGCCCCGCTGGCGCGGCTGAGCATGGCCTGGCGCATCGGCGTCGATATCGGCGGCACCTTCACGGATGTGGCGCTGGTCGAGGAGGGCACGGGGCGCATCGCCGTCGCCAAGGTGCTGACCACGCCGCCGGATTTCGGCCAGGGCGTGCTGGAGGGCTTGCAGCAGGCGCTCGCCGCGAATGACATCGCGGCCGGCGAAGTGTCGCTGCTGGCGCATGCGACGACCATCGTCACCAATGCGCTGCTGGAGCGGAAGGGCGCCAACGCCGCCTTCGTCTCGACGCGCGGCTTCCGCGACCTGCTGGAGCTGCGGCGCAGCGCCCGGGCCGATCTCTACGACCTGTTCCAGGACGGGCCGGGCGTGCTGGTCCCGCGCCGGCGCCGCTTCGAGGTCACCGAACGGATCGACGCCCAGGGCGAGGTGGTCACGCCGCTCGCCGAGGCGGAGGTGCCGGCGCTGGTCGAGGCGATCCGGGCCTCGGGCGCCGAGACGGTCGGCGTCTCGCTGCTGTTCTCCTTCCTCAACGACGATCATGAGCGGCGGCTGGGCGCGCTGCTGCGCGCCGCCCTGCCGGGGGTACAGGTCTTCCTCTCCTCCGAGGTGCTGCCCGAGATCCGGGAATACGAGCGCGCCAGCACCACGGCGGTCTGCGCCTATGTCGGGCCGCTGCTGGATGGCTATCTGGCGCGGCTGCAGGCGGCGACCGGCCAGCTCGGCCTGCCGCCGCTGCATGTCATGGGCAGTGGCGGCGGCGTGCTGGATGTGGCGGAATGCCTGCGCATGCCGGCGGCGATCGTCGAGAGCGGCCCGGCCGCCGGCGTCGTCGCGGCTGCGCTGGTCGGCCGGCAGCTCGGCCTGCCGAACCTCCTCTCCTTCGACATGGGCGGCACCACGACGAAGGCCAGCGTCGTCGTCGATGGCGCGGTGACGGTCACCGCGGAATACGAGGTGGGCGGCAGCGTCAACGGCAAGCGCTTCGTTGCCGGCACCGGCCATCCGATCCGGGTGCCGGTGGTGGACCTCGCCGAGGTGAGCGCCGGCGGCGGCAGCATCGCCTGGGTCGATCCGGGCGGCGCGCTGAAGGTCGGCCCGCACAGCGCCGGCGCCATGCCCGGCCCCGCCGCCTATGGACGCGGCGGCACCCGGCCGACGGTGACTGATGCCAACATCCTGCTCGGCTATCTGGACGCGACGGCGCTGCTCGACGGCCGGCTGCGGATCGACCGCGCCGCCGCCGAGCGTGCGGTCGCCGAGCATGTCGCCGGGCCGCTCGGCCTCACGGTGCTCGAGGCCGCGGCCCGCATCGTCGAGGTGGTGAACGCCAATATGTGCGACGCGCTGCGCATCGTCTCCGTCGAGCGCGGCCATGATGCGCGGGAGTTCAGCCTGATGGCCTTCGGCGGCGCCGGGCCGGTGCATGCCGCCTTCCTGGCCGAGGAGCTGGCCGTGCCGGAGGTGGTGGTGCCGCCCGGCCCCGGCGCCTTCTCGGCGCTCGGCCTGGTGGCGACCGATCTGCGGCGCGACTATTCCCGCACCCTCTACGCCACGCTCGATGCCGCCGATCCGGCGCGCCTCGCCGAGGTGGTGGAAGCGATGGAGGCGGAGGGGCTCGCCATGCTGGAGGCGGCCGGCGTGCCGGCGGATCGCCGCGCCCTGCTGCGCCAGGCGGATTGCCGCTATCGCCGGCAGGCCTATGAGCTGACGGTGCCGATGCAGGACGGGCCGGTGACGGCGGAAACCCTCGCCGCCCTCGCCGCCGCCTTCCATGCCCGGCATGCCCAGACCTACGGCCATGCCAATGAGCGGGAGCCGGTGCAGCTCGTGAACCTGCGGCTGAGCGCGCTCGGACGGCAGCCGCCGCTCACCCTCGCGCAGCCCTCCCGCGCCGGCGCCGCGCGCGAGACGGAGCGGCCCGCCTGGTTCGACGGCGCCCTGCGGCCGACGCGGGTGCTGTGGCGCGAGGGGCTGGCGCCCGGCGATGCGGTGCCGGGCCCGGCGGTGATCGAGGCGCTCGATTCCACCATCGTGGTGCCGCCGGGCTGGCGCGCGGCGGTGGCGGCGCAGGGCCTGCTGCGCATGACCCGTGGAGGCGATCGCTGATGACCGACCCGTTGCACGGCATCGACCCCGCCCGCTTCGAGGTGGTGAAGAACGCGCTGCTCTCCGCCGCCGAGGAGATGAAGATCGTCCTGGCGAAGACCGCCTATTCGCCGCTGCTGAAGGTGGCGGGCGACTATTCCTGCGGCATCTTCAATGCCCGCGGCGAGATGGTGGCGCAGGGACCCGACCTGCCGATCCATCTCGGCTCCATGCCCGATGCGGTCGGCAGCGTGGCGCGCGCCTTCCCGGATGTCGCGCCGGGCGACGTGTTCATCCACAACGATCCCTATCGCGGCGGCTCGCACCTGCCGGATGTCAATGTGGTGATGCCGGCCTTCCATGAGGGGCGGCTGCTCGGCTTCGGCTGCGTCCGCGCCCATTGGCCGGATATCGGCAGCGCCACGCCGGGCAGCTACGGCGCGGTGACCGAGATCTATGGCGAGGGGCTACGCCTGCCGCCGGTCCGCCTCTACCGCGACGGCAAGCCGGATCCTTCGGTCGAGGCCATCATCCTGGCCAATGTCCGCACGCCGGAGGAGCGGCTCGGCGATATCCGTGCCCAGGTTGCCGCCAACCGCCGCGCGGCGGAACGGATGGCCGGGCTGGCGCGGAAATACGGCACCGACACGCTGCTCGGCATCATGGATGCCGTGCTCGACTATTCCGAGGCGATGATGCGGCGGGCGCTGGCGGCGCTGCCGGATGGCGATGCCGGCTTCGAGGACATCATCGACGGCGACGGCATCCTCGAGCCGGGGGAGGAGGCCGACCGGCCCTTCCGCCTGCGGCTGGCACTGCGCAAGCGCAGCGACACGATCACCGCCGATTTCGCCGGCTCCGACCCGCAGGTGCCGGGACCGATGAACGCGCCGCTCAGCGTCACCGCCTCCGGCGTCTTCGCGGCGCTGAAGATGATCGTCGACCCGGACAGCCTGATCCCGCCGAATTCCGGCTGCTGGCGGCCGGTGACGGTGACGGCGCCGCCGGGCAGCGTGGTGAACGCGCAGGAGCCGGCGCCGGTGGTCTATGCCAATCACGAGATGTCGCACCGCATCTCCGAGATGGTCTTCGCCGCCATGTACGGCATCACGCCGGACCGCGTGCTCGCCGGCTCGCAGGGCACCAGCGGCATCACCACCTTCGGCGGCATCGACTACCGCAGTGGTGAGCGCTTCGTCAGCTATGAGAGCACCAAGGGCGGCTTCGGCGCGCGGCCGGTGAAGGATGGCATCAACGCCGTCTCGGCGGTGATCAGCAACATGCTGAACACGCCGGTCGAGGTGCTGGAGATGAGCGCGCCGCTGCGCGTCGAGGAATACGCGCTGGTGCCGGACAGCGGCGGTGCCGGCACCTGGCGCGGCGGTCTCGGCGTGCGGCGCTCCTGGCGGGTGCTCGGCCGTGAGCTGCGCGGCGCCATGTGCTTCGAGCGGCAGGTGACGCCGCCCTTCGGCCAGGCCGGCGGCCTGCCGGGCAGCCAGGCGCGGCTCTGGATCACCCTGCCCGACGGCACGCGGCGGACGCTCACCGGCAAGGGCGCCTTCACCGCGCCGCCGGGCGCGCTGGTGACAGTGGAAGCGCCGGGCTCGGGCGGCTTCGGCCCGCCCGCCGGACGCGACCGGGCCGCGCTGCGCGAGGACGTGCTGGATGGCTATGTAACGCCCGAGACCGCGGCGCGCGACTACGACGACTGACCGGCGGCGCCGTGCCCTTCCCGCCACGCCCCTGATTGCGCGGCGTCGAGAGCAAACCGTTCCCTGCTGCCGGCGTTGGCACCCCGCGCAGCCGGGCCGGGGGCGAAGCGCCTGCAGCCAGGGGTGGGACAGATGAGCGGTGCAGGGTGATCCCGATGATCTCCGGTCGCCACGCGACTCGGTGCATGCGCAGCTTTTCCCACGCTGGTCGACACTGGTGGCGCGCCTCGCCCTGTTCGCCCTGGTGCTGGTGCCGCTCGGCCTTCTCGGCATGCTGATGGCATTGCAGTACACGCCCTATGTCACCGGCCAGGGCATCACCCCCGACCAGCCCGTGCCCTTCAGCCATGAGCACCATGTCGGCGGCCTCGGCATCGAGTGTCGCTATTGCCATGGCGGCGTCGAGACCTCGCGCTTCGCCGGGCTGCCGCCGACCCATACCTGCATGACCTGCCATTCCCAGCTTTGGACCAATGCCGGGATGCTCGCCCCGGTGCGGCAGAGCCTGGCGGAGGACCGGCCGATCCGCTGGCGGCGGGTGAACGCCCTGCCCGATTACGTGTATTTCGATCACAGCGTGCATGTGCGCAACGGCGTCGGCTGCACGAGCTGCCACGGGCCGGTGGACAGCATGCCGCTGATGCGTCAGGCGGCGCCGCTCACCATGGGCTGGTGCCTCGATTGCCATCGTGACCCGGCGCCGCATCTGCGGCCCGAGGCGGAGATCTATGCCGGCCACTGGATGCCGCCGGCCGACCAGGCGGCGCGCGGCGCGGCGCTGCTCCGGCATTACGGCATCCGCACCGCGCATCTGACGGATTGCTCGGTATGCCACCGGTGAGCGCGCCCGGCCTCGGCCGCCGGCAGGCGGCGCTCGGCCTGCTCGCCGCCGCGCTGTCGGGCAGCCTCGTCGCCTGTTCCAAGCCGGAGGAGGAGATCCTCCCCTATGTGGAGGCGCCCGAGGGCCTCACGCCGGGCGTGCCGCAGCGCTACGCCACGGCGCTGCCGCTGAACGGCTACGGCCGCGGCGTGCTCTGCACCGCCTTCGAGGGGCGGCCGGTCAAGGTCGAGGGCAATCCGCTGCACCCGGCGAGCCTCGGCGCCACCGACCTCTTCGCCGAGGCGGAGCTGATGCAGCTCTACGACCCCGACCGGTCGCGCAGCCCGCGCCGGCGGGACCGCATCGCAAGCTGGGAGGATTGCCTCGCCGCGTTCCTGCCGCGGCTCGATGCGCTACGGGCGCGCCAGGGCGAGGGGCTGCGGCTGCTGACCGGGCCGCTCACCTCGCCGACGCTGCTGCGGCTGATCGCTGCCGCGCGGGAGCGTTTCCCCCGCCTGCAATGGCACGCGCATCTGCCGGTCGACGAGGCGAATGCGCGCCGTGGCGCCGAGCTCGCCTTCGGCCGGGCGTTCGACCTGCTGCCGACGCTCGAGCGCGCCGCGGTGGTGCTCTGCCTCGATGCCGATCCGATCGGGCCGGGTCCGGACCAGATCCGCCTGGCCCAGGGCTTCGCCCGCCAGCGCCAGGCCCGGGCAGAGGGCACGCGCTTCGGCCGGCTCTATGCGCTGGAGCCGGCGATGTCGCTCACCGGCGCCAATGCCGACTATCATCTGGCTGCGACGCCGGCGGAGCTGCATGCGATCACCGCCTGGCTGGCGGCCGAGCTCGGCGCTCCGCTGCCGCGGCCCGGATTGCCGGCGGCGCAGGCGCGACTGCTGCGCGCCGCGGCGGCCGACCTGCAGGCCAATCGCGGCGCGGCGCTGGTCCTCGCCGGGGAGGCGCTGCCGCCCGAACTGCAGGCCGCGGTGCACTGGATCAATGCGCGGCTCGAAGCGCCGCTGCGGGCGGTGGCGCCGGTGCGGCAGGAAGCGGCGCCGCTCGCCGAACTCGTCGCCGCGATGCGCGGCGGCGCGGTGGATACGCTGCTCATCCTCGGCAGCAACCCAGCCTATGACGCGCCGGCCGATCTCGGCTTCGCCGAGGCGCTGCGCCGGGTGCCCTTCGCCCTGCATCACGGGCTGCATGCCGACGAGACCGCGGCGGAATGCGCCTGGCACCTGCCGGCGCCGCATGCGCTGGAGGATTGGGGCGACCTGCGGGCGCGCGACGGCACCGCCGCCATCGTGCAACCGCTGATCCGGCCGCTCTACGGCACGCGCTCGCCGGCGACGCTGCTCGGGCTGTTGCTCGGCGAACTCGATCTCTCCGGCTACGACGCCGTTCGGGAAACCTGGCGCGGCGACCGGAGCCCGGAGGCCTTCGAGGGCTGGTGGCGCCAGGCGGTGCAGGACGGCGTGGTGCCGGACAGCGCCGCCCCTGCCATCGCGCCCGGCGCGCCGCGCCCGCCCGCGCTGTCGGCGCCGCCGCCCGGGACGGGGCTGACGCTGCTGCTGCGCCCCGATCCGGTCACCTGGGATGGCGGCTTCGCCAACAATGCCTGGCTGCAGGAATGCCCGCAGCCGTTGACCCGACAGGTCTGGGGCAATGCCGCGCGCCTGGCGCCGGAGGAGGCGGCGCGGCATGGCATCGCAGCGGGCGACGTGCTGCGGCTCGAGATCGAGGACCGCAGCCTGGAAGCGGCGGCGATGCCGGATGCGGGCGTCGCGCCCGGCCTGGTGGTGCTGAGCCTGGGCCAAGGGCGGCGACGGGCGGGCGCGATCGGCGACGGCATCGGCGCCGATGCCTACCGGCTGCGGCACTCGGCGATGCCGTGGGTACGACCGGGGCTGCGCCTGACGCCGACGGGGCGCCGCGCGCCGTTGCTGCTGGCGCAGCAGGAGCAGCGGCTCGAAGGCGAGGCGCGGAACCTGCTGCCGCTGCTCTCGCTCGAGCAGTTCCGGCACGACGCGGCGGCGCCGCGCGCGGCGCCGCCCGACCTGCCGAGCCTCCTGCCGCCGGCCAGGCCGGAGGCCGATGCCGCGGCCTGGGCGATGGCGATCGACACCACGCTCTGCATCGGCTGCAACGCCTGCGTCCTGGCCTGCCAGGCCGAGAACAACATCCCCGTGGTCGGCCCGGAGGAGGTGGCGCGCGGCCGCGACATGCATTGGCTGCGCATCGACACCTATCAGCAGGAGGTGGGCGGCGCGATGCGACCGGGCTTCCAGCCGGTGCCCTGCATGCATTGCGAGGCGGCGCCCTGCGAGCCGGTCTGCCCCGTCGCCGCCTCGGTGCATGACCATGAGGGGCTGAACCTGCAGGTCTACAACCGTTGCATCGGCACCCGCTTCTGCCAGAGCAACTGCCCCTACAAGGTGCGGCGCTTCAACTACTTCGGCTATGCCGACGGGCAGGAATACGCGAATCAGGGCGCGCCGGTGGTCGCCGCGCAGCGCAATCCGGAGGTCTCGGTCCGCGCCCGCGGCGTGATGGAGAAATGCACCTATTGCGTGCAGCGCATCAGCGCCGCGCGGCGGGTGGCGGAGAAGGCGGATGGCGGCCTCGCCCCCGATGCGGTGGTCACCGCCTGCCAGGCCGCCTGTCCCACCCGCGCCATCCAGTTCGGCGACCTGCGCGATGCCGCCTCCGGCCCCGCCCGCCTGCGCCAGGAGCCGCACCACTACGCGCTGCTCGGCGAGCTCGGCACCCGGCCGCGCACCACCTATCTCAAGCGCCTGCGCAACCCGAACCCGGCGCTGGAGGAGGGCGGGGCATGAGCGGCGCGGCGACGCAGCCCGCCTTGCCGCCGGACCCCCACCCCGCCGCGGTGATCGGCCTGGTCGCCGACACGGTGCTGGAACGTCGCGCCGGCCGGCGCTGGTGGATCGCCTTCCTCCTCGCCGGCCTCGTCACGCTCGGCTTCCTCGGCTGCGTCACCTGGCTGCTGGTCGCCGGGATCGGCATCTACGGCAACAACACCACCGTGGTCTGGGGCTTCCCGATCGCCAACTATGTCTGGTGGATCGGCATCGGCAATGCGGGAACGCTGATCTCCGCCCTGCTGCTGCTGACGCGCCAGCCCTGGCGCGCTGCCATCAACCGCTTCGCCGAGGCGATGACGCTGTTCGCCGCCAGCATCGCCGGCCTCTTCCCGATCCTGCATCTCGGCCGACCCTATCGCGCCTACTGGCTGGCGCCCTACCCGAACAGCATGGAGCTCTGGCCGCAATGGCGGAGCGCGCTGGTCTGGGACTTCGCGGCGATCGCCACCTACCTGATCTTCTCCTTCCTCTTCTGGTATCTCGGCCTGATCCCCGACCTCGCCACCTTGCGGGACCGCGCGCGGTCCCGTGGCGCGCGCCTCGCCTATGGCGTCCTCGCCTTCGGCTGGCGCGGCTCGGCGCGGCATTGGCAGCGGCACGATGCGGTCTACCGGGCGATGGCCGCGCTGGCCGTGCCGCTCGTCGTCTCGGTGCACAGCGTGGTCGGGCTCGACTTCGCCGCGAGCCTGATGCCGGGCTGGCAGGAATCGATCTTCCCGCCCTATTTCGTGGTCGGCGCGCTGTTCTCCGGCTTCGCCATGGTGGTGACGCTGGCGGTGATCCTGCGCTGGGGCCTCGGCCTGCAGGCGCTGATCACCGATCGGCATTTCGATGCCATGGGGAAGATCATCCTCGCCGCCGCCTGGGTGATGGGACTCTCCTACCTGACCGAGTGGTTCATGGCCTGGTATGGCGGCGACAGCGCCGAGCGCGGCGTGCTGCGCTTCGAATTCGGCGGCCCCTATGCGCCGCTCTATGCGGCGATGCTCGCCTGCAACCTGCTGGCGCCGCAGCTTCTCTGGTGGCGGCGGCTGCGCACCAACCTGCCCGTCATCCTCGGCGTCGCCGTGCTGGTCAACATAGGCATGTGGCTGGAGCGTATCCTCACCATCTGGAACACGCTCTCGCATGGCTACCTTCCCAGCATGCGGCGCGTCTTCCAGCCGACGCTGTGGGACTGGCTGACCCTCGCCACCTCCTTCGGCGTCTTCGCCTGCCTGTTCCTGTGCTTCGTACGGCTGCTGCCGGCGGTGGCGATGCATGACGTGAACAAGCAGCGGCACGAGCAGGGAGGGGCTGCATGAGCGCGGCGCCGCTGCTGCTGGCCGAATTCCGCGACCCGGCGACGTTGCTCGATGCCGCGCGGCGCGCCCGGGATGCCGGCTGGCAGGGGCTCGACGCGCATGTGCCCTTCGCGGTGGAAGGGCTGCCCGAGGCGCTCGGCCTGCGCCCGACCCGGTTGCGCCGCGTCATGCTCGCGGGCGGCCTCGCCGGCGGCCTCATTACCTATGGCCTGCAATGGTACAGCGCGGCCCTGGCCTATCCGCTCGATTCCGGCGGCAGGCCGCTGCATAGCTGGCCTGCCTTCCTGGTGCCGACCTTCGAGGCGGTCGTGCTCGGTGCCGTCCTCGCCGGCATCCTTGGCTTCCTCGTCGCCACCGGCCTGCCGCGGCTGCACCACCCTGCCTTCGCCGCGCATGGCTTCGAACGCGCCAGCCAGGACCGCTTCTTCCTCGCCGTCGCCGATCCGGCCGTGGATGCCGCCCGCCTTGCCGCGGCGCTCGATGGCCTCGGGCCGCTCTCGATCCGCGAGGTGGGATGAGGCGCGCGGCGATCCTGCTGCTGCCGCTCGCCCTCGTCGCATGCCGGCAGGAGATGGCGCAGCAGCGCCGGCTCGACACCGAGGGCCGGTCGAGCCTCTGGCCGGACGGCGCGGCGGCGCGGCTGCCGCCGGCGGGCACCGTCGCCCGCGGCGCCCTGGCGCGCGAGGCCGCGGCTGCGACGCCGCCAGCGGTGACGCCTGCCCTGCTCGCGCGCGGGCAGGAGCGCTACGGCATCTTCTGCGCCCCCTGCCACGGGCCGGTTGGGGATGGCGACGGCATGGTGCCGCGCCGCGGCTTCCCGCGCCCGCCGAGCTACCATTCCGTGCGACTGCGGGCCGCGCCCGCCCCGTATTTCTTCCGCGTCATCACCCAGGGCTATGGCGTGATGTACGGCTATGCGGCGCGCGTGGCGCCGGCCGATCGCTGGGCGATCATCGCCTATATCCGCGCGTTGCAGCTGGCGCAGTCGGCGCCGCTCGCGGCGGTGCCGGATGCGCGGGAGCACCTGCCATGACCCCGCTCAACTGGCTTCAGGCCCGCGCCGGGCGCCTTGTCCTCGCCGGCCTCGTCGCGGCGGCGCTGCTCGCCGCCTGGGGACTCGCCGCGCCGCGCCTCGCCCTTGCCGGGTTGTTGGCAGGATGGCTGTTCTGGCTCGGCCTCGCCCTCGGCGCCTATGCGCTGCTGGCGGTGCATGCCCTGACCGGCGGGCGCTGGCTGGCGCCCTGCCATGGCGTGCTGGCCCCGGCGGCGGCGACCCTGCCGCTGCTGGCCCTCGCCGCGTTGCCGCTGCTGCTGGCGCCGGGCGCGATCTGGCCCTGGATCGCCGATCCGGGCGCCGCGCCGCAGCCGGATGTGGCGCGCTGGTATCTCAACCTGCCCGGCCTCGCCCTGCGCAGCGCTGTCGCGCTCGCCGGCTGGAGCCTGTTCGGCCTGCTGCTCGCCGGCCGCGCCGCGCCGCGCCCGGGGCTGGGTGCGGCGGCGCTGATCTTCCATGGCGGCGCGGTGAGCCTGCTCGGCCTCGACTGGGTGCTGGCGCTCGATCCGGGCTTCCGTTCCAGCGCCTTCGGCATGTGGCTCGGGGTGCTGCAAATCCTCTCCGCCCTCGCCTGGTGCGCGCTGCTGCGGGCGGCACCGGCGGGCGATGCGGGGCGGGCCGGGGACCTCGCCCGGCTGCTGCTCGCCGCCGCGCTCGGGGCCGCCTATCTCGGCTTCGCCCAGTATCTGGTCGCCTGGTACGGCAACCTGCCAGAGAAAGCCGCCTGGTACCTGCGGCGCGAGGCATGGCCCTGGCCGCTGGTCGAGGCCGGCTCGCTCGGCCTCGCCGCCATCCTGCCGGTGCTGGCGCTGCTCTCCAGCGCCGGCCGCCGCAGTCCACGCCGCCTCGCCTGGGTCGGGGCGGTGGCGCTGCTGGGCGTCCTGCTGCACATCCTCTGGCTCGTCGGGCCGCCCTTCGGCCCCTGGGCGCTGCTCACCGGCCTGCTCGGCTGCCTGGCCCTTGGCGGGCTCTGGGCCGGCCTCGCCGGCGGGCCCTTCGCCACCCGGCTGCGCCGCGAGGTGCCGCATGGCGCCTGAGGCGACACCGAGGGTGCGGCGCCAGCCACGGGATGTCCGCTCCTGGATCGTGGTCGGGATCGGCCTCGGCACGCTGGGCCTCGTGCTGGCCACGCTCGGTCTCGCCTGGCTCTTCGCCCGCTTCATGGGCATCGCAGGTCCGAGCGCGCTGCCGCCCACCGCCTTCCCGCCGCCGGCGCTGCAGAGCGACCCGGCCGGCGAACTGCGGGACTACCAGGCGGCGCAGCGGGCGCGGCTGGAGGGCTATGCCTGGGCGGACCGCGAGGCCGGCCGTGTCCGCATTCCGGTCGCGCGCGCCATGACGCTGCTTGCCACGCGCGGCGCCGCCGCATTCGACCCGCTCGATCCGCCGCAGATGCCGGATCCGCGGCGATGAGGCGGCGCAGCCTCCTGGCGCTGACCGCGCTGGCACCTGTCGCGGCCGCGCGGGCGGAGGCCCCCGCCGCCGCGCCGCCGCCCGGTGCCGCCCTACCGATGGACCTGCCGCTGCGCGACGCATCGGGCCGGCGCCTGACCCTGAGCGCGGCGCTGGGCGGCCTACCTGCCCTCTTCGCCTTCGCCGATTACGACTGCGCCGCGCTCTGCGGCACCGCGCTCGGCCTCGCCGCCGCGACTCTGCCGGGCACCGGGCTGCGACCCGGCGCGGATTACCGGCTGGTGGTGCTCGGCCTCGATCCCGGCGACGGCCCGGCCAAGGCCGCGGCGATGCGGCGCGCCTGGCTGGGCGAGGACACGCCGCTGGCCCGCAGCGCGCGCTTCCTGACCGGCGACGCGCCGGCGCTGGCGCGGGCGGAGGCGGCGCTCGGCTACCAGGCCCTGCGACAGGGAGAGGGCTTCGTGCATCCCCTCGTGCTCTTCGCGCTGCGGGCGGATGGCCGGCTCGCCGCCATGCTGCCGGCGCTCGGCGCGGCGCCCGAGGAGTTGCGCGCCGCGCTGCTGGCGGCGGCGGAACCGGAGGGGCCGGGTCTTGTCGAGCGGGTCGGGCTGCTGTGCCAGGGCATCGCCTCCAGCCGTGCCGGGGTGTTGCGCGTGGCCCTCGCCTTCGGCGGGGCGACGACGGTCGCGCTTCTCGGCGGCGGGTTGTGGCTGCTGCGGCGACAGGAGCGTCGGGCATGAACCCTCTCACGCTCTGGCCCGTCGCGGCCTCCGAACAGGCGGCGCGCATCGATACCCTCTTCGCCGGTCTGCTGGTCCTTTCCGGCGCCATCCTGCTGCTGGTCGGCGGGTTGCTGCTGGCCTTCGGCGCCCGCTACCGCCGCGGCTCGCATGTCCGGCGCGGCGAGCTGCCCGGATTCCTGCGCCGCGACGTCGAGATCGGCTGGACGGCGGGGACGCTGTTCCTCGCCCTCTTCCTGTTCTGGTGGGCAAGCACCCTCGCGCTCCGGGGCAATGCGGCGCCGCCGGATGCGCTCGAGATCCATGTCCTCGCCAAGCAGTGGATGTGGAAGGTCCGGCACCCCGGCGGCGCGCGGGAGATCGACGCGCTGCATGTGCCGCGTGGCGAGGCCGTGCGGCTGGTGATGACAGCGCAGGACGTGATCCACAGCTTCTACGTGCCGGCCTTCCGGCTGAAGCAGGACGTGCTGCCCGGCCGCTTCACCGAGATGTGGTTCCGGGCGACGCGGACCGGCGACTACCGGCTGTTCTGCGCCGAGTTTTGCGGCACCCAGCATTCGCATATGGGCGGCATGGTGACGGTAATGGAGCCCGAGGATTATACCCGCTGGGCCGCCGTCCAGCCGCGGGAGCAGGACCTGGCAGGGGAGGGCGCCGCGCTCTTCACCGCCCTCGGCTGCGCCGGCTGCCACGCGCCCTCGGCGGCGGTGCATGCGCCGCGGCTGGAAGGCCTCTACGGCCGCAGCGTGCCGCTCGCCGATGGCAGCCGGGTGCAGGCGGATGCGGCCTATCTGCGGGATTCCATCCTGCAGCCGAAGCGCGCGGTGGTGGCGGGCTACGAGCCGATCATGCCCTCCTTCGAGGGGGTGGTGGACGAGGCCGACCTGCAGCGCCTGGTCGCCTATATCCAATCCCTTGGGGAGGCGGCGCGGTGAGCGAGGCCCTGGTGCAACGTGACATCCCCGATGCGCCGGCGCCCGGGGAGAGCTACCTGACGGCCGAGACCGGCCTCGCCTCCTGGCTGCTGACCACCGACCACAAGCGGATCGCCCTGCTCTACATGGCGGCGATCACGATCTTCTTCTTCCTCGGCGGCGCCGCCGCGGTGGCGATGCGGATCGAGCTGTTCACGCCACAGGCCGACCTGCTCTCGGATGATGCCTACAACCGCGCCTTCACCTTCCATGGCGTGGTCATGGTGTGGTTCTTCCTGCTGCCCTCCATTCCGAACATCCTCGGCAATTTCCTGCTGCCGTTGATGATCGGCGCGAAGGATCTCGCCTTCCCGCGGCTCAACCTGCTGAGCTGGTACATCTTCATCATCGCCGGCACGCTGGCGATCTACACGCTGCTCGCCGGCGGCGTGGATACCGGCTGGACCTTCTACACGCCGCTCTCGACCGCCTTCGCCAACGGCCATGTGCTGGCGGCGGCCGGGGCGGTCTTCATCGCCGGCTTCTCGACCATCGCCACCGCAGTCAACTTCATCACCACGGTCCATCTGCTGCGGGCGCCGGGGATGCGCTGGTTCCGCCTGCCGCTCTTCGTCTGGGCGATCTACGCGACGAGCATTGTCATGGTGCTGGCGACGCCGGTGCTGGCCATGGTGCTCCTGCTGATCTTCGCCGAACGGGCCTTCGACATCCCGATCTTCGACCCGCTGCGCGGCGGCGACCCGATCCTGTTCCAGCACCTGTTCTGGTTCTACAGCCATCCGGCCGTCTACATCATGGTCCTCCCCTCCTTCGGGGTGATCTCGGAGCTGGTGGCCTGCTACGCGCGGCGGCGGGTCTTCGGCTATTCCTTCATGGTCTACGCCATCCTCTGGATCGCGCTGGTCGGCTTCCTGGTCTGGGGTCACCACATGTTCGTCTCCGGCCAGTCGATGCTGGCCAACCTCGCCTTCTCCTTTCTCTCCTTCGTCGTCGCCGTGCCCTCGGCCATCAAGGTGTTCAACTGGACCGCCACGCTCTATCGTGGCCAGATCGTCTTCGACGCGCCAATGATCTACGCGCTCGGCTTCATCGGGCTGTTCACCATCGGCGGGCTGACCGGGCTGTTCCTCGCCTCGATCCCGGTCGATGTGCATGTGACCGACACCTATTTCGTGGTGGCGCATTTCCACTACATCATGGTCGGCGGTGCGGTCTCGGCGCTCTATGGCGGGCTGGCCTTCTGGTGGCCGAAGATCACCGGCCGGCTCTACCCGGAGGGCTGGGCCCGCTTCGGCGCGGTGATGATGTTCTTCGGCTTCAGCTTCACCTTCTTCCCCATGTTCGTCATGGGCTTCCTCGGCATGCCGCGGCGCTACCATGTCTATGTGCCGGAGTTTCAGGTCTGGCACGTGCTCGCCTCGGCAGGCGCCGTCGTGCTGGCGGCCGCCTATCTGCTGCCAATGGGCTATTTCGCCTGGTCGCTGGTCTGGGGCCGGCGCGCGCCGGCCAATCCCTGGGAGGCGACGGGCCTTGAATGGCAGACCGCCTCGCCGCCGCCGGTGGAGAATTTCGTCACCCCGCCCGTGGTGACGCAGGCCCCCTATGGCTACCACCCCGAGGATGCCGGGCCGCCGGCTCTCGACCGCGCGGCGCATCGGCCGCAGGGCCACCAGCCATGAGCGACGCCGCCATGCCGGGCGCCGCGCTGCGCAAGCCCTGGCGCAGCCTGCGGCGGCAGCGGGAGGCGGCCGGCTTCGGGCTCTGGGTCTTCCTCGGCAGCGAGGTGATGTTCTTCGCCTGCGCGCTGACCGGCTATGCGGTGTACCGCACGCTCTGGAGCGAGGATTTCGCCGCCGCGGCGCGGGAGACCAATGTGGTCTACGGCACCCTCAACACCGCCATCCTGCTGACCAGCAGCCTGACCATGGCGGCGGCGGCCGAGGGCGCGCGGGCCGGGCTGCGGCGGCTGACGCTGGCCTGCCTCGCCGCGACCATCGCCTTCGGCCTCGCCTTCCTCGTCGTCAAGGGCTTCGAGTACCGCGAGGATATCGAGAAGCATCTCGTCCCCGGTCCCGGCTTCGCGTTGGAGGCCGCGGCGGCGCAGGTCTTCTTCGCCTTCTACTGGCTGCTGACCGGGGTGCACGCCCTGCATATGAGCATCGGGCTCGGCGTCACCGGCACGCTGCTCTGGCAGGCCTGGCGCCGCCGCCGGCCGCTGCGCAGCCCGGCCTTCGAGGCGGCCGGGCTGTACTGGCATTTCGTGGATATCGTCTGGATCTTCCTCTATCCGCTGCTCTACCTCGCGGGACGGTCGTGACCGGGCTCGGCGAGGCCGCCCCGGCCGGGGCCATGGCGATCTGGCGCCGGTTGCTGCCGGTCTGGGCGGCGCTGCTGGCGCTGCTCGGCGCCACCCTCGCGCTCGCCTATGCCCCACTCGGTCGCTTCAGCCTCGTCGTCGCGCTCGGCATCGCCGTGGCGAAGGCGCTGCTGGTCGTGCTGCTGTTCATGCAGCTCCGCAAGCCGGACCCGCTGCTGCGGCTGACCGCCTTCGCCTCCCTGCTCTTCGTCGCCTTCATGCTGATCCTGACCTTCGCCGACGTGCTGACCCGCGCGGCGCCGACCCAGGCCGGGACCGTGCTGCCGCGCAGCGGCCCGGACCTGCCGGCGATGGGCCGGCGCGCATTTTGATGTTGGCAGGCCGGTCACTGACCGGCCCGAGGCCCCGGATGGGGCCCGCCAGTCGCGCCTTTCGGCGCGCCTGACGGCGCGACGCGGCGAAGCCAAGCGAACGGAGGTTCGCGCCCGGCCGTTGAGGGCGTCAGTATAGGCCGTAGGCATCAGGGCCGCAGATAGCCGAGCACCACCTCCACGCAATGCGCCTCGCGCGCCCACAGGGCGGGCGCCGCGCCGAGGTCGCTGCCGAAGATCGTGGAGAGGGTGTGCCGGTTCGCCAGGTAGAAATGCCCGAGCGAGACGATGGTGATGTAGAGCTGCACCGGATCGACGCCAGTACGGAAGACGCCCGCCGCCTCGCCGCGCGCGAGCACGGCGCGGAGCTGCTCGAGCAGCGGCGAGTAGAGCGCCGGCACCTGGCCGCTGCGGCGGAGATAGGCGGCCTGGTGGATGTTCTCCTGGTTCAGCAGCGCGACGAATTCCGGATGCGCCGCTGTGTAGTGCAGGTTGAAGGCGACGAGGCGGCGCATGGCCTCGGCCGGCGGCAGCGCCTCCACCTCGAGCGCCCGCTCCTCCGTGCGCTTGGCGGCATAGGCGCTCTCCAGCACCGCCAGCCAGAGCTCCTCCTTGCTGCCGAAATAGGCGTAGATCATGCGCTTGTTGGCGCCGGCGCGGGCCGCGATCTCGTCCACCCGCGCGCCGGCGAGGCCCTTGGCGGCGAATTCCGCGGTCGCCGCCTCGAGGATGCGCCGGCGCGTCGCCGCCGCGCGCGGCGAGAGGGCGGTCCCGTCCATCGGCGTCAGGCGAGGATCTTGGCCAGCAGCGCCTCCGGCACCGGCTCGTCCGCCTCGGCCAGCGGGTCGCGCGGCAGCACGCGATGCCGGATCACCAGCCGCGCCAGATCGAGCCGCTCCGCATCCTCGAGCCGCGCCGCCTCCCAGGCCATCGCCGCGGCGCTGGTCAGGTGATAGAGCGCGCTCGCCGCCTGCCGCGCCAGGGCTGGGTTCTCCTGCGCCCGCATGGCGAGGGCGGCGGCACGGTCCAGCAGCGGCAGCGCCTCCGGCAGCCGCGCGCCGTTGCCGAGCAGGGTCGCGACATGCGCCCGCAGCACCGGCAGCGAACCCTCGCGCTGCGCCGCCCGCAGCACGTCGAGCGCGACGATGTTGCTCGTCCCCTCCCAGATGCTGCCGAGATGGCTGTCGCGCAGAAGCCGCGAGTCGGGCCATTCCTCGATGTAGCCGCAGCCGCCGCGGACCTCCATGGCGTCGCCCGTCACCTTGCGGGCGTCGCGGCAGGCGCGGAATTTCAGCAGCGGCGTCAGGATGCGGAGCAGCGCAAAGGCGCCCTCCTCCCCGGCATCGCTACGCCGCAGCGCCTCGGCCGCCTGGAAGACCATGCTGCGGGCCTGCTCCATCGGCAGGACCAGCTTGAGGAGCTGGCGGCGCATCAGCGGCATCTCGACCAGCCGCTTGCCGAAGGCGATGCGGTGGCGGGCGACGAACATCGCCTCCGTCACCGCCCGACGCATCAGCCCGGCGGCGCGCATGCCGTTCGAGAGGCGCGAAGCGTTGACCATATCGGCCATCTGCTTGAAGCCGGCCTCCGGATTGCCGACCAGAAAGGCGGTCGCGCCCTCCAGCCGCACCTCGCCCGAGGCCATGCTCTTCGTGCCGAGCTTGTCCTTCAGCCGTACGATCCGGTAGGCGTTGGGGCTGCCATCGGGCCGCTCGCGCGGCAGCAGGAAGAGCGAGACGCCGCGCAGCCCGGCCGGCCCGCCCCGGCGGCGCGCCAGCACCAGCGCCATGCCGGCATCGGCATTGCTGCAGAACCACTTGTCGCCGGTCAGGCGCCAGGTGCCGTCCTCGGCCTCCTCCGCCAGCACGGCGGTCGCCGAGATGTCCGAGCCGGCGCCCTGCTCGGTCATGAACATCGCGCCCTGGCGCAGCGCGTCCAGGTCGGTCTCGGTCAGCGCCGGCAGGTAGCGCGCGACCAGCGCCGGATCGCCGAAGCGGCGCAGCGTGCGGGCCAGCGCATCGGTCATCGAGAGCGGGCAGCAGAGGCCGAATTCCGCCTGCACGAACAGGTAGGTGAGCGCGTATTTGGCGGCCGGCGGCATCGGATCGGGCCAGCCGAGCACGCCGCCCCGGTGCGACATGGCGGCCAGCCCGTACTCGCCGAAGGCCACCTGCTCCAGCGCGCGGTAGGCCGGATGGTAGTCGATGGATTGCGCATCCTCGCCGCGGCGGGTGCGATGGCGCAGCACCGGCGGGTTGCGGTCGGCGATGCCGGCGAACTCGTCGAGCCGGCCGCCGGCGAGCGCGCCCATGCGGTCGAGATGCGGCGCGAGATGCGCGAAGAGGTCGGGCGGCAGGTAGAGGCCGAAGAGCGGCGCCGCCCAGGGATCGGCGCGGTAGAGGTTGAGCCCGCGGCTGTCCGGCACGGCCTCGGCCCCCGAGGGGGCCGCGGTGGGCGGTTCTGTTGCGCGGATGTGCATGGCCGGTATCCTCCCCGAGGCCCGGCAGGGTAGCGCCTGAGGCGGGCCTTGGGGAGGAATGCCAATGCATCCGACAACCCGTCGCGGCCTGCTGGCCGGGGTTGGGGCGCTTGCCGCCGCGCCCGCCTTCGCCGCCTGGCAGCCCGCCGAGCGCTATCCCGACCCGCGGATCCAGGATCTCGATCCCGCCTTCGCCCGCTACCGGCTGTTCAACGCGGCGGTGGAACAGATCTGGGCCGGGGATTCGCGCTGGAACGAGGGGCCGGTCTGGTTCGGCGATGCGCGCAGCCTCATCTGGAGCGACATCCCCAACAACCGCATGCTGCGCTGGAGCGAGACCACCGGCCGGGTGGACGAGTTCCGCAAGCCCTCCGGCCAGTCGAACGGCAATACGCGCGACCGGCAGGGCCGCCTCGTCACCTGCGAGCATGCCGGCCGCCGCGTCTCCCGCACCGAATGGGACGGGCGCGTGATCACGCTCTGCGACAGCTACCAGGGCAAGCGGCTGAACAGCCCGAACGACGTGGTGGTGAAGTCGGATGGCAGCATCTGGTTCACCGACCCACCCTTCGGCATCCTCGGTGAGTACGAGGGCGACCGCGCGACACCAGAGCTGCCGACCAATGTCTATCGCATCGACGGCCAGAGCGGCGCGGTCAGCGTGGTAACGGGCGACATCAACCGCCCGAACGGGCTCGCCTTCAGCCCGGATGAAAGCCGGCTCTACATCGTCGAGAGCGGCGTCGCCCCGCGCGTCATCCACGTCTTCGACGTGGTGGAGAACGGCACGAAGCTCGCCCGGGGCCGCGTCTTCCACCAGTGCAAGCCGGGCGAGGCGCCGGACGGGTTCCGCGTCGATACCGACGGCAATCTCTGGTGCGGCTGGGGCACCGGCGAGGGGCTGGACGGGGTGCGGGTGCTGGATCCGGAAGGCAAGCCGATCGGCTTCATCGCGCTGCCCGACCGCTGCCCCAACCTCGCCTTCGGCGGCCGCAAGCGGAACCGGTTGTTCATGCTGACGGGGCGGGCGGTCTACAGCCTCTATGTCGGCGCCACCGGGGCGGCATGAGTGCCGCGCGCGCTTGACCCGCCGCGCCAGCCCGGCAGGATCGGCGGAGACACGGAGAGGAAATGCCGATGCCGAGCCCCACCCAGGCCCCCCCCCAGACATCCTCCCAATGGCAGCCCAGCGCGCGCTATCCCGATCCTTCGATCGAGGCGCTCGACCCGGCCTTCAAGAAGCACCACCTGGCACTCTCGGCGGTGGAGCGGCTCTGGACCGGCAGCCGCTGGGGAGAAGGGCCGGTCTGGCTCGGCGACGTGCGCTGCCTGCTCTGGTCCGACATCCCGAACAACCGGGTGCTGAAATGGGAGGAGGAGACGGGCGCCGTCTCCATCTGGCGCAAGCCCTCCAACAATGCCAATGGCCATACCCGCGACCGCCAGGGGCGCATCATCGCCTGCGAGCATGAGGGGCGGCGCGTGGTGCGCTTCGAGTATGACGGCAGCATCACCGTGCTGGCCGACAGCTACCAGGGCAAGCGGCTGAACAGCCCGAACGACGTGGTGGTGAAATCGGATGGCAGCATCTGGTTCACCGACCCGCCCTTCGGCACCTATGCCTTCTACGAGGGCCTCAAGGTGGAGGCCGAGCTGCCGCACACCCATGTCTACCGCATCGACGGCCAGAGCGGCGAGATCTCGCTGGTGGCCGACGACATCGACCACCCGAACGGCCTTGCCTTCAGCCCGGACGAGAACATCCTCTACATCATCGAGAGCCGCAGCGAGCCGCGCAACATCCTCGCCTTCGATGTCGCGGGCGGGAAGACGCTGACCAAGCGGCGGGTCTTCTACGGCTGCAAGCCAGGCGAGACGCCGGACGGCTTCCGCGTCGACATCGACGGCAATCTCTGGTGCGGCTGGGGCATGACGCCGGAATACGACGGCATCCGCGTGCTCGACCGCGGCGGCACGCCGATCGGGCATGTCCACCTGCCGGAGCGCTGCGCCAATGTCTGCTTCGGCGGCCGCCACCGCAACCGCCTGTTCATGGCGGCGGCGCAGTCGCTCTACGCGCTCTACGTCAACACCCAGGGGGCGCCGGGCGGCTGAGATCCCCTTGATGGCAAGGTTGGCGCGGCCCAGATTCGCGCCCGGCCGGGTGCGCGTCGCGGCCCGGCCTGGAGCCGCCCGGGCATAGCCGGGCGGACCGTCACTTCCATGTCGCTCCGAGGAGGATGTGGTCATGACGACCAGGCGCCTTGCATCCGGTATTCCCGCCTTTCCCTCTCCGGCCCCCCGGTCAGCCCCTCGGCCGAAGCGTCGGCCGCCACGCCGCTCCTTCCCGCCGCTCGGCGAGTGGGGCGAGATGGCGCTGCGCCTGGCGGTCACCGTGCTCGCCATGGCCGGCCTGCTGCAGATGCTCGGCCTGGCCGAGCTGCGATGAGGCAGGGCAGCCAGCGCCGCGCCAATCGTTGCAGGGACTTGACCAAGCGCATCGCAGACACCATTCGATCCCTGCCGGCGCCCATTCCGGGGCCGGCGAAAGCCGACGGCGCCGAGGTCCGGCGCCGCCCTTGTCCATGTTGCTTCGCAAGGAGGATGTGGAGATGAGGACCGAATTCGATTTCGAGCCGCTGTTCCGTGCCACAGTGGGCTTCGACCGCATGCTGGACGCGCTGCGCGCCGCCATGCAGGCCGGGCAGCCGGATGGCTTTCCGCCCTACGACATCGAGCGCATCGGCGAGGACCGCTACCGCATCACCCTGGCCGTCGCCGGCTTCTCGCCCGAGGAGGTGGCGGTCACGGTGCAGCCCAATCTCCTGGTCATCGCGGGCGAGCAGCACCGCCAGGCCGAGAGGCAGGCGCGGCAGGTCCTGCACAGCGGGATCGCCACGCGCGCCTTCGAGCAGCGTTTCGACCTGGCCGACCATGTCCGGGTGACGGGCGCGCATCTGGAGAACGGGTTGCTGACCATCGAGCTCGAGCGCGACCTGCCCGCGGCGATGCGGCCGCGCCGCATCGAGATCCGCCAGGCCGGCACCTCCGCGCCGCCGCGGATCGAGGGCTACCGGGAGGAGCCGCGCACCGCGGCCTGAGGCAGGGAGGACGGCACCATGGCCAATCCGGAGCCCATGGGGTTCGGCGGGTCGGTGGCGCTGATCCGGCCGGCCGATCCCTCGCGCTGCGGCGCCAGGCGCCGCGAATGGCTCCTCTCCTGGCGCCCGCCGCCCGGTGGCACGGAGCCGCGCTGCGCGGTCGTGCTCCGCTTCCACAGCCTCGATGCTGCGCTGGCGCATGCGCGCGCCGAGGGTTGGCCGGTCGAGGTCAGCACCGCACCGGCGGCGCGCCCGCGGCGGGCAGCCGACACGGCGCCGCCTCTGGAGCCGCCGCCGCCGCGCTACTGGTGGGCGCTGGAAGGCCGCGCCGCGCCCTATCCGGAGGCGGCCTGAGCGGACCGGGGACGCGGCGCCTCCGCCGCGGCCATCGGGGCTACATCTTCTTGCCGGTGGTCCAGCCGCCATCCACGGTGAGCAGGCTGCCAGTCATGAAGCCGTTCTCCTCGGCCCCGAGGAAGAGGATGGCGCGGGCGATGTCGGCCGGCTCGCCCCAGCGGTTCATCGCATGGATGCCGCGGATGGTCGCCGACATCTCCGGGTCCTGGAAGTAGCGCTCGGTCATCGGGGTGCGGATGACGCCGGGCGCGACCGCGTTCACCCGGATGCCCTTCTCGCCGAGCTCGAGCGCCATCTCCTTGGTCAGCCCGACCACGCCGTGCTTCGAGGCGACATAGGCGGCGCGGTTCGGCGCCGCCATGATGCCGAGAGTCGAGGCGAGGTTGACGATCTGCCCGGGCTTCCCGGCCGCGATCAGCCGCCGCGCGAAGGCCTGGCTCGGCAGGAAGGTGCCGGTCAGGTTCACGGCGATCACCCGCTGCCATTCCTCCGGGGAGAGGTCGAGCACCGAGACGATCTCGCGGATGCCGGCGGAGTTCACCAGCACGTCGAGGCGGCCGAGCGTCGTCTCGGCGCCCTCGACGAAGGCGTTCACCGAGGCGGGCTCGGTGACGTCGATGCGGAAGGCCTGCGCCTCGCCTTTGCCCTTCCCCTGGCCAATCTCCGCCGCCACCGTCTCGGCGCGCTCGAGATCGAGGTCGCCGACCGCGACGCGGGCGCCCTCCGCCGCCGCCATGAGGCAGACCTGCCGGCCGATGCCGCTGCCACCACCCGTGACCAGCACGGCGCGATCCTGGTACCGCATGTGTCCCTTCCTCCCGGATTATCATGTCCGGCGGTATTCTGCGGCCTTCCGACCGTGGCCGAGAAGGGGTGCGGCTCGGAGCCGGCAGCCCGGCCGGATCAGGCTACTCGGCCGCGACCGCCGGCGACTCGCCCGAGCCGCCATGCTTGGCGCCGCGCTTCGCGCCCTTCGGTGGCTCATGCGCCATTTCGGACATGGCCTTCTGGACGTGCCGGCTGAAGACGTATTCCGCCGGCCGCTGCCGCGAGAGGTCGATCTCGGGCGCCATCTCGCCCGTCGTGCGCGGGCCGCGCATCTGCACCGCCATCGCCTTCCAGGGGCGCTTCACCGCATCGACCACCGCCGTCGCCTCGAAGCCGCTATGGACCATGCAATCGGCGCATTTCTCGTAATTGCCGGTGCCGTACTTGTCCCAGTCGGTGGTGTCCATCAGCTCGCGGTAGGTCTTGGCGTAGCCCTCGCCGAGCAGGTAGCAGGGGCGCTGCCAGCCGAAGATGTTGCGCGTCGGGTTGCCCCAGGGCGTGCAGTGGTAGCTCTGGTTGCCGGCGAGGAAATCGAGGAAGAGCGGGCTGTTGCCCATCTTCCAGCCCTTGCCCTTGCCGCGGGCGAAGATGCCGCGGAACAGCTCCTTGGTCTTGCGCCGGTTGAGGAAGTGCTGCTGATCTGGCGCCCGCTCATAGGCATAGCCGGGCGAGACCATGATGGCGTCGACGCCCATGGCGGTGACGTCGTCGAAGAAGCGCGCCATGCGCTCCGGCTCGGCATTGTTGAAGAGGGTGGCGTTGATGGCGACGCGGAAGCCCTTCTCCTTCGCCAGCTTCAGCGCCTTCACCGCGCGGTCGTAGACGCCCTTCTGGCTCACCGCCCAATCATGCTGCTCGCGGTCGCCATCCAGGTGGATGTCCCAGGTGAAGCGCGGATGCGGCTTGTACTGCTCGATCCGCTTCTCCAGCAGCAGGGCATTGGTGCAGAGGATGATGATCTTGCCGCGCGCCAGGATCTTCTCGACGATCTCCGGCATCTCCTTGTGCAGCAGCGGCTCGCCGCCGGCGATGGCGACGACCGGCGCGCCGCACTCATCGACCGCCTGCAGGCAGTCCTCGACCGAGAGGCGCTTGTTCAGGATGGGATCCGGGTAGTCGATCTTGCCGCAGCCCGCGCAGGCCAGGTTGCACTTGAACAGCGGCTCCAACATCAGGACCAACGGGTAGCGTTTCCGCCCGGCCAGATGCTGTCTCAGGATATAGGCGCCGACCTTGATCTGCTGCCGCAGCGGGATACCCATACGCCTTCCACTCCTCCTCGGGCGGCGCGCCGTGCGAGCGGCGCGGCCTTCCCGCGATCCTGCGCCATCCATGGCATAGTGCCCGTGGCCGGAACCAGACCGATCCGGGCAAGGCAGGGTCGCGCCTGGCGGCGGCCTGCTTGCCGGATCCCTTGCATTCTTCCCGCGCCCTGCGCCTCCCGCTCAGGAGGCGGCGCTCGCCTGCGGTTCCAGCAGAGCCGCCGGCAGCTTGAACTGCACATCCTCGACGATGCCGGGCATGGCCGAGACCTCGACCGGCACGAGCCGGGCGATCGCCGCGATCACTTCCTGCACCAGGGTCTCCGGGGCGGAGGCCCCGGCCGTGATCCCCACCGTCTCCGCCCCTTGCAGCCAGTCCGGCCGCAGCGCCGCCGCATCCGGGATCAGGTGGCAGGGCACGCCCTGCTCCGCCCCGATTTCGCGCAGCCTGTTGGAATTGGAACTGTTGGCCGCGCCGACAACCAGCAGCACGTCCACCAGCCGCGCCAGTTCCCGCACGGCCGATTGCCGATTCTGCGTGGCGTAGCAGATATCGCGCGTGTCCGGGCCCTGGATGTCGCGGAAGCGGCGGCGCAGCGCCGCGATCGTTGCCCGCGTGTCATCCACCGAGAGCGTGGTCTGGGTGACATAGGCAACGGGACGGTCGACCGGGATGGGCAGTCGCTCGACCTCGGCGGCGGAGGCGACGAGATGCACCTCGCCGCGGATCTGGCCGAGCGTGCCCTCGACTTCCGGATGCCCGGCATGGCCGATGAGGATGAGCGTCCGGCCCGCCGCCACGTAGCGCCGGCCCTCGCTGTGCACCTTCGAGACGAGGGGGCAGGTGGCGTCGAGCACCGGCAGGCCACGGGCATCCGCCTCCGCCTCCACGGCGCGGGAGACGCCATGGGCCGAGAAGACCGTCACCGCGCCGGGCGGCACCTCATCCAGCTCCTTGACGAACCGGGCGCCCTTCGCTTCCAGCGATTCGACGACGCGGCGATTGTGAACGATCTCGTGCCGGACATAGACGGGCCGACCATATCGTTGCAGGGCACGCTCGACGATATCCACGGCCCTGACAACGCCCGCACAAAATCCCCGGGGCTGCGCCAGCAGAATGCGCATCTCCTCGCCCTCGTATAGATGCGCCTCCTTAATGCCATGGCGCTGGGGAAGGTACATGCCGGCATCTTGCACCGCGCGAATTTTGCTGCACCTTGCGGCGCCCTTGCAACCGCGGGAGGCGGCAGCCCTTCCCGAGGAGGTCTACAGCGTGACGTCTCCCACCCTTCCGGCCCGATCCGGCCGGCACCTGCTGCTCGGCTTCCTTGCCCTGCCCCTGCTCTGGCTGTCCCTGCTCTGGCCGGGCGCCGCCGCGGCCCATGCGGTGGTCGTCAGTTCCGAGCCGACCGCCGGCGCGGAGCTTGCCGCCCTGCCGAAGCGGTTCGTGATCCATTTCAACAGCCGCATCGACCATGCCCGCAGCCGCCTGGTGCTGGTCGGGCCGGACGGCGCGCAGAAGGCGCTCGACCTGGCGCCGGAGTTGGAGCCGACCCTGCTCGAAGCGGTGCCCTCGGCCGGTGCGGGATCGGCCCCAGGGGCCTGGCGCATTCGCTGGCAGGTGCTGGCGGTCGATGGGCATATCACCCGTGGGGATATTCCCTTCACCCTGAAGTCTCGCTGAGTTCCACGTGGAACAACTCCTGGACCTCTACGGCTTCGCCAGCGTGGTGCTGCACGCGGTCGAGCTGCTGGCGCGGACCGCCCTGATCGGCGGCGTGGTCTTCTGGGTGGCGCTCGCCATGCCGCTGTCCCGCCTGTTGCCGCCCGGCGACGCCACGGGGCTGCGGCGGATCGGGCGCGGTGCCGTGCTCTGGGCGGTGGCCGCGAGCCTGCTGGCCATCCTCCTCAACACCGCGCTCTCCCTCGGTGCCCTCGCGGCCTCGCTCGACATGCCCGTCGCCTCCCTGCTCGGGGCGGATTTCATGCGGGCCGCGGCCGTCACCTTCATCGCCACGCTGCTGGTCCTGGCCCTGGCGCTCGGCCCCGACCAGGCCTCCCCGGTGCGGCGCTGGGGCCTGCTGGCGGCCGCGCTCGCCGTGCTGATCGGCGCGACAGCGGGCAGCCATGCCATCGCCCGCACCGAGGAGCGGCCGATGCTCCTCGCCGCGACGGCCCTGCACCAGCTCGGCGCCGCGCTCTGGATCGGCGGGCTGCCGGCGCTGCTCGCCAGCTTTCGCCTGACCCCCGCCTCGGGCCGCCGGGTCGGGCGCCGCTATTCCCGCTTCGCCGCGGCCGGGGTCGGGCTGATCCTGCTCGGCATCCTTGGCTACTGGATCGGTTTCATCGGCAGCGTCGAGGCGGTCTACGGCACCGCCTATGGCGCGATGTCCGCGACCAAGGGGGTCCTGCTCGGCCTGCTGCTGCTGCTCGGCGGCGCCAATTGGCTGCTGCTGCACCGGCTGACCACGGGGGAGGAGGGGCTGCTGCGGGTGCGCCGCTTCATCGAGGCGGAGATCGCGATCGGCATCGCCGTGCTCGCGGTCGCCGCCTCCCTCACCTCGGTTCCGCCCGCGGCCGACCTGCCGGATGACCGGGTGAGCTGGGCCGAGGTGGTGGAGCGCTTCACCCCGGCCTGGCCGCGGCTGGAGAGCCCGAGCCATGCCGACCTGGCGATTCCCCGCCTGCAGGCGCAGCTCGATGCCGAGTGGCAGCAGCGCCAGGCGGCCCAGGCGCGCAAGCCCGAGGCCTTCACCCCCGGCGAGGGGCTGCTGCCGCCGCGCAATGCCCAGGACATCGCCTGGAGCGAGTACAACCACCACTGGGCCGGCATCATGGTGCTGCTGGTCGGCCTCGCCGCCCTGCTGGACGCCACCGGCCGGGTGCCGCTCGCCCGGCACTGGCCGCTGGTCTTCATCGGCCTTGCCGGCTTCATCTTCCTCCGCTCCGACCCGGAGGCCTGGCCGCTCGGCGAGATCGGCCTGCTGGAGAGCCTGCGGGACCCGGAGGTGGTGCAGCACAAGCTGGCTGGCCTGCTGGTGGTGGGCTTCGCCGTCACCGAATGGTGGGTGCGCCTCGGCCGCATCCGGGGGCGGGCGCGCTACGTCTTTCCACTCGCCATGGTCGCCGGCGGCGTGCTGCTGCTCGCCCATACCCATGCCATCTCCAATGTGAAGGAGCAGCTCCTGGTGGAGCTGTCGCACCTGCCGCTGGCGGTGCTGGCGGTCATCGGCGGCTGCGCCCGCTTCGCCGAACTGCGGGGGCCGGCGGAGGTCTCGCGCATCGCCCGCTGGGTCTGGCCGGTCTGCCTCATCCTCATCAGCGTCGTCCTGATCCTCTATCGTGAAGCCTGAGACCCCGGCCGCGGGAGGCGGGCGGCGCATCGCCCTCGCCTCCCGCCTCGCCTCCATCCTGGTTGGCTGGAGCATCCGCCGGCCGCGCCTCGTGCTGGCGCTGGCGCTGCTGGCCGGGCTGGCCGGCTGCTGGGTGGTCGCCACCCGCTTCGCCCTCAACACCGACGTCGTCGCGCTCTTCCCCGAGGACCTGCCCTGGCGGCAGACCGAGGAGGCGATGGACCGCGCCTTCCCGCAGCGCACCGACCTGATCGCCGTGGTGGTGGACGGCGCGACGCCCGACATCGCCGACCGCGCCGCCGCCGCCCTGGCCGGGGCGCTGGAAGCGCAACCGGCGCTGTTCCACACCGTCACCCGCCCGGATGCCGATCCCTTCTTCCGGCGCGCCGCCCTGCTGTTCCAGGACGAGGCCGAGCTCCGCGCCACCACCGAGCGCATCATCGCGGCGCAGCCGCTGCTCGGGACGCTCGCCGCCGATCCCAGCCTGCGCGGCGTCGCCCGCACCCTCGAGCTGCTGGCCGAGGGGCTGCAGCGCGGCGAGGGCGATCCAGCCGTCCTGCGGCCGGCGCTCGAGGCGCTGGCGACGACGGTCGAGGGGACGGCGGCGGGGCGCTTCGCGCCGCTCGACTGGAGCCGCCTCTTCACCGGCAAGCCCCCCGACCCGCTGGCGCTGCGCCGCTTCGTGCTGGTGCAGCCGGTGCCGGACTATGGCGCGCTGGCGCCGGTGGCGGCGGCGACCTCGGCGGTCCGGGCGGCGGCGGCGCGGCTCGGCCTGACGCCTGAGCACGGGGTCCGGGTGCGGCTGACCGGCGACCTGGTGATGGGCGACGAGGAGTTCTCGACCGTCTTCGGCGGGGCAATCACCGAGAACATCCTCTCCTTCACCGCCGTCGCCTTCCTGCTCTGGCTCGGCCTACGCTCGGGGCGGCTGATCTTCCCCATCCTCGGCACGCTGGTGCTCGGCCTGCCGATCACCGCCGCCTTCGGGCTGCTGGTGGTCGGGCCCTTCAACCCGCTCTCCATCGCCTTCGCCGTGCTCTTCATCGGCTTCGGCGTCGATTTCGGCATCCAATTCGCCGTCTCGCTCCGGGAACAGCGCTACGAGCTGGCCGACCGGCCCCTGCCGGAGGCGCTGGTCGCGGCCGGGCATCATGCCGGCGAGGCGATCGCGCTTGCCGCCATGGCGCTCGGCTGCGGCTTCCTCGCCTTCCTGCCGACCAACTATCGTGGCGTCTCCGAACTCGGGCTGATCGCCGCGGCCGGCATGCTGGTCGCCGTGGTGCTGAGCCTGACCGCGCTCCCCGCCTGGCTGACCTTCACCCGGCCGCGGCCGGAGCGGGAGCCGGTCGGTTATGCCGCGCTCGCCCCGCTCGACCGCTTCCTCGCCCGCCATGCCCGGCCGGTCGCGGCGCTGCTGCTGGTGCTCGCCATCGGCTGCGGCATCAGCCTCGCCTGGCTGCGCTTCGACACCAACCCGCTCGACTTGCGGGATCCGCATACCGAGGCGGTCTCGACCTTCCGCGAGCTGATGCACAATCGCGACACCACGCCGAACACCATCGACGTGCTCGCCCCCGACCTGCCGGCCGCCGAGGCCCTGGCGCATCGCCTCGCCGCCCTGCCGGAGGTTCATGGCACGGTGACGCTGGCGAGCTTCGTGCCCGAAGGGCAGGAGGCGAAGCTGGCCCTGATCCAGGACGCCGCCGACCTGCTCGGCGTCACCCTGGAGCCAGGCGAGACTTCGCCGCCGCCCGACGATCCGACGATCGCCAACGCCCTTGCCAAGGCGGCGACGGCGCTGGGGGGGATTCGGGGCGGGCTCGCCGCCGAGGCCGCGCGGCTCTCCGCCGCGCTGCAGGCGCTCGCCGCCGGCCCACCAAAGGGGGAAGAGGGGCGGGAGCGGCTGCGCGCCGCGCTCATCCCCGGGCTGGAGACGGTGCTCGGCGACCTGCGGCTGGCGCTCGGCGCCCGCAAGGTGACGCTCGAGACCCTGCCGGATGCGCTGAAGCGGGATTGGATCGCGCCCGGCGGCCAGGCGCGGATCGAGGTGCGGCCGCAGGACCTGTCCGACGACTACGCCGTTATGGCCCGTTTCGCCCGGGCGGTGCAGACCGTCGCGCCGGCGGCGAGCGGCCCGGCCATCTCGATCCAGGCGAGCTCCCGCACCATCGAGACCGCCTTCTTCCAGGCCGGGCTGATCGCCACCGGGGCGACGGTGCTGCTGCTGCTGCTGGCGCTGGGGTCGCTGCGTCTGGCCCTGCTGGCGCTGGCGCCGCTGACGCTGGCCGGGCTGCTGACGCTCGCCACCTGCGTCGCCATCGGCCAGCCGCTCAATCTTGCCAATATCATCGCCCTGCCGCTGCTCTTCGCGCAGGGGGTCGCCTTCAAGATCTACTACGTCGTCACCTGGCAGCATGGCGAGCGCTCGCTGCTCGCCTCGCCGCTCACCCGGGCGGTGCTCTACAGCGCGTTGACCAACGGCACCGCCTTCGGCTCCCTCGCCGTCTCGGCGCATCCGGGCACGGCGAGCATGGGGCTGCTGCTGATGCTGAGCCTGCTCTTCGCCCTCACGGCGGTGATGCTGACCCTGCCAGCACTGCTGCCGCTCTTCGCGCCCAGCCAGCCGGCGCCGGCGGAGGGCAGGGGGTGAGGCGGCCCCGATCCGGCGTCCAGGCCCTGTTCGCCTGGCTGGTGGCGCTGTCCTGGCGGCGGCAGCTCCTGGCGGCGCTCGGCCTCGGCCTGCTCTCGGCCCTGGCCCTGCCGCCGCTGCATCTGGTGCCGGTGCTGCTGCTCTCGGTGCCTGGCCTGCTGGTCCTCGCGGCGGCGCAGCCGCGCTGGCAGCGGGCCGCCTGGATCGGCTTCCTCTGGGGCTGGGGCCAGGGGGTCGCCGGCATCTGGTGGGTCACCGAGGCGATCCTGATGGATGCCGCCACCTGGTGGTGGCTGGTGCCGCTGGCGGCGCCGGCGCTGGCGGCCGGGCTGGCGCTCTTCGCCATTCCGCCGGTATTGGTGGCGCGGGCGCTGCCGCCGGGCTGGCCGCGCCTCGCCGCCTTCGCCGGCCTCTGGGTGCTGGGGGAGATGGCGCGCGGCTGGCTTGCCACCGGCTTCCCGTGGAACCTGACCGGCACGGTCTGGGCCTTCGCGGCGCTGCCGGTGCAGGGTGCCGCGCTCATCGGCGTGCACGGGCTCTCGCTCGTCACCATGCTGCTCGCCGGGCTGCCGCTGTTGCGTGGCTGGCGCGTCTGGGCGCTGGGCGGGCTGGTGCTGGCGGGCTTCGCCGGCTTCGGTGCCTGGCGGCTGGCGCAGCCGGCGCCGCCCGACCAGCCGGTGGAACTCGTCCTGGTCCAGGGCAATGTCGCGCAGGAGGTGAAGTGGCGGCAGGACCGCCGCATGCCGATCTTCCAGCACTACCTGGCGATGACCGAGGCGGCGGCGCGGGCCGCCCGCGCGGCGGCGCCGGGGCGGCACATCGCCGTCATCTGGTCGGAGACCGCGAGCCCCTTCCTGCTCACCCAGGATCCCGAGGCGCGGCGCATGGTGGCCGCCGCCCTGCCCGAGACTGCAACGCTGCTCGCCGGCACCGTCCGCGCCGCCTGGGACCCGCAGGGCCGGCTGAGCGCGGTCTGGAACAGCCTCGCCGTCCTCGATGCCTCGGGCGAGGTGGCGGCGGTCTACGACAAATCGCATCTCGTACCCTTCGGCGAGTACATGCCGCTCGCTGGCATCCTGCCGATCCGGCTGGTGGCGGGGAGCATGGACTTCTCCGCCGGTCCCGGCCCGGTGACACTGCAGGCGCCCGGTCTGCCGCCCTTCGGCGCGCTCATCTGCTATGAGGTGATCTTCCCCGGCGCGGTGGTGCCTCGGCCTCGGCCGGACTGGCTGGTCAACATCACCAACGATGCCTGGTTCGGCGTCTCCTCCGGCCCCTGGCAGCATCTCGCCGCGGCGCGGCTGCGGGCGGTGGAGGAGGGGCTGCCGCTGGCGCGTGCCGCGCAGACCGGCATCTCGGCCCTGTTCGACGCGAAGGGGCGGCGGCTGGCCATGCTGCCGACCGGGGAGACCGGCACCCTGACCCTGCCGCTGCCGGGGGCGGAGCCGCCGACGCCCTTCGCCCGCTTCGGGCTGGCGCTGCCCGGCCTCGCGGCGGCGATCTGCCTGCTGCTCGGGATCGGATGGGGAACCCGCAGGGGCGTGCAGCGTCCCGGACGAGGGGTAGCGGGGCGAGATTCTCGTTTTTGAGAAAACTCTATGGTATTGACGAGTTGGTAATCCTCCCGTATAGCGGGTGTTGATGGGTTGCGCAGCGTCGGCACGTTGAGTGCTTTCCGTAACCAGACGCGGCCCGCGAGCAGGATGGACGCCATGCCGAGCGACGAAACCGGCGAACGCAGCGAGCGAGAGCATCGGCCCAGCCCAATCGACGTGCATGTGGGCGGCCGGGTGCGGCTGCGGCGCACGCTCCTCGGCATGAGCCAGGAAAAGCTCGGCGACGCCCTCGGCCTCACCTTCCAGCAGGTGCAGAAATACGAGCGCGGCGTGAACCGCATCGGCGCCAGCCGGCTCTTCGACCTCTCGCGCGTGCTCGACGTGCCGATCGGCTTCTTCTTCGACGACATGCCGGATGCACTCGGCGGCGGTGGCGGCAGCATGGCAACGCGGCGGAGCTTCGGCCTCGCCGAGCAGCAGGAAGGCTTCGACGACGACACGCTGCACCGGCGCGAGACGCTGGAGCTGGTCCGCGCCTATTACCGGATCAACGACGCCTCGGTGCGCAAGCGTGTCTTCGAGTTGATCAAGAGCCTGACGCCAACCGAGTAGCGACCGGGGGCGGCGCTTCAGTCCTCGCGCAACTGTGGGTTGTCGAAGACTGGCTCGCGATAGCGCCGGAGTGCGGCCTCCAACGCCTCTGCCAGGTCGCGCTTCTGGTCCTCGCCGAGAAGCTGCCCGATCTCCACCCGCCGCTGCCGCTGCTGCAGCACCAGCAGGCTGACCCGGCCGGGCCGCTCCTCCAGCCGCAGCCGCGCCCAATAGGGGTCGAGGGTCAGCGCCTCCTGCCGGCCATGGGCATCGGTGCGGCGAATGGTCAGCCGCCCCTCGGTCAGCACCAGCATCTCCATGCTGCGCGCCGACCAGCGCCGGTGCAGGGCCAGCAGGCTGAGGACGAGCACCGATTCGAGGCCGGTGAAGCCGAGCACCGGCCAAGCGCCGAAGAGCGAGAAGATGCCGCCGATCGTCAGCGAGCCGGCCAGCACCCCGCCCGCCACGGCGAACATGCCGCGCCGCCCCAGGCTGCGGGCCGGGGTGCAGATCGCCTCGAACAGGATAGGGTCCGTCTGGGCTGACATCGGATGCGGGAGATGGGTAGGACGAAGGGTGCTGTCACCGTCGGAGCAGTGAGGATGCCGCGTCAACCCGTCCGGGAGCCCTCGCCGCTGCACGGCTCCGCGCGCGCGCCACGGCGGGCGCGGCTGATGTCGCGCGAGCAGGCGGCCGCCTTCCTGCGGGCGCTGGCCGTCGCCAACCCGGTGCCGGAGACCGAGCTGGCCTATCAGGACCCCTTCTCCCTGCTGGTCGCGGTGGTGCTTTCGGCCCAGACCACCGATGCGGCGGTGAACCGCTGCACGCCCGCCCTCTTCGCCGCGGCGCCGACGCCGGCGGCCATGGCGGCGCTTGGGGCCGAGGGCATCGCCCCCTTCATCCGCCGCATCGGGCTCTGGCAGGGCAAGGCGCGCAACGTGGCGGCGCTGGCCGCCCTGCTGGTGGAGCGGCATGGCGGCACGGTGCCGGCCGACCGCGCCGCGCTGGAGGCGCTGCCGGGCGTCGGCCGCAAGACCGCCAATGTCGTGCTCAACGTCGCCTTCGGCGAGAGCACCATGGCGGTGGACACCCACATCTTCCGTCTCGGCAACCGCACCGGCCTAGCGCCGGGCCGGACGCCGCGGGAGGTGGAGGACATGCTGGTGAAGCGCTGCCCGCCGGAGCTGCTGCGGGACGCGCATCACTGGCTGATCCTGCACGGGCGCTATGTCTGCAAGGCGCGGCGGCCGGAATGCTGGCGCTGCGTCGCCATCGCGCATTGCAACTACCGCGACAAGGTGCTGGCGCCGGCCTGACGCTGGCGGATCGGTCAGGGAACCGGTCCGCCGGCCCGGGCGCCCGGCCATTCCGGCAGCTGCGTCTCCTGCAGCAGCCGCAGGCGGCGGAAATCCAGCGCCGCGAACAGCTCCTCCGGCAAGGGGTCGCGCTCCGGCGGCAGCGGCAGGGTGGTGCGCGCCTCCTCGGCGAAACGGGCCCGGATCGCCGGATCCCCACCGAGATAGGCCGCGTCCCACCAGGCGAGGATGCGAGGCCGGGCCTCGGCCAGCGCCGCGGCGCCGATGATCTGCCCGGCCTTGCGCCGGTTCGCCTCGCGCGAGGCGGGCAGCAGGTTCCACAGGTCGTTGCAGGCCCAGGCGGACCAGGGCAGGCAGTGGTCGATCTCGACCGTGCCGGCGGCGAGCGGCCGGCCGGACCAGACGCAGGCCAACCTCTGCCCCGCCGCCAGGCGTTGCGCGGCGAGCTCGCGGACGACGAGCGTGTCGCGCTCCGGCTCCTGCCAGCGCAGCGCCTGCAGCACCGTGTCTGCGAGGAGGGGCTGCCCCCTGCGGGCGGCATAGCCGAGGGTGAGGCGCGCCCATTCGGCCACCAGCATCGGCTCGATCCAGGCGGCCATGCGGCGCAGTGCCTGCCAGACAGGCAGCGGCACCCCGATGGTGCCGTAGCTGCGCAGCAGCGCCCGGTCGAGCCGCAGCTCGGCGGCCATGGCAGGCATGCGGCCGTATTCCGCCGGGAAGACCGGGGTGCGGCCATCGGCATAGGTCAGGTGGGTCGCCGGCATGGCGCGGATGAGCTGCGCCGCATCGGCCAGCGCCTGGCGCAGCGCCATGGCCTCGGCGCCGGCGAAGGCGCGGCCTGGGCGCAGCATGGGGGGCAAGATGCTCCCCAGCGCCCGGAAGGCCGCGGTCAGGAAACCCATGCGGCCATCCGGCGTCTGCGGCAGGCCGAGCGCGACGAGCGGCTTGAACAGGCGGATCCAATAGAGCGCGACCAGGCCGAGCGGCAGGACCACGCCGCTCTCCGTCTCCTCCGCGACATTCGGCGAGAGATCCGCGATGCGGGCGATGCAGCGCAGCAGCGCCAACTTGTAGGTCGCCGACTTCTCTTGCCGCAGGATCACGCCGCGCAGCAGGGGCAGCGCGCCGGCGCCGTCATCGGGCAGGTCGAGGATGACGGTCTGCCAGGTGACGTCCGGCAGGCCGAGCGCGCTCGGGCGGCGCGCCGTCGCCACCCGCAGGGCCAGGCCATGGTCGAGGCCGAGACGCGCCACCTCATGCGCATCCACCGGCCACATCGGCCGGTCCGCCGGGGCCGGGCCATGGCGCAGCGTCAGCACCATCCGCCCGCCCGGCTTCAGCAGCGTCGCCAGCTTGCGCATGGCCCTCGGCCGCTCCTCCGGCGGCAGGTGCTGCCAGACGCCGCTGAGCCAGACGAGGTCGAAGCCGAGGCCGAGCCGGTGCAGCGTGGCGAGGGCCGGCAGCCGGTCGTCGAGCCAGCGGATCCGCGGCGAGGGGTGCCGCCGCGCCGCCTCCCGCCGCAGGGCATCCGCCGGCTCGGCGGCCACGACCTCCCAGCCGCGGGCGGCGAACCAGGCGGCATCGCGGCCGCTGCCGGCGCCGACATCCAGCACCAGGCCGGGAGAGGCGGGCAGGAAGGGCAAGGCATCGGCATGGATCGCCTCGAAGCCCTGCCCCTCATAGGCCTCGGCGATCTCCCGGAAGCCGCGATGATAGGGCGTCACGGTATCCCAGGCCCGGGATGGGAGATCCTCACTCACGCGGCGAAGGCTATCCCCCCGGCGGCCCGGGCCGGAAGGCTTGCCTGCGCCGCGCCGCGATGCCCTGATGCCAGGCAAGGAAAAAGGAGGAAACGCGCCATGCGGATCGGCTTCGTCGGCCTTGGCAATATGGGCGGCCCGATGTGCCGCAACCTGGTGAAGGGCGTGAACCACGAGGTGCTGGTGCACGACCTGAATGCCGAGGCTGTGCGCGCCTGCACCGCCGAGGGGGCGCGGGAGGCGGGCAGCCTCGCCGCGCTCGCCGAGGGGTGCGAGGTGATCTTCACCTCCCTGCCGACGCCGCGGCATGTCGAGGCCGTGGTGGCGGAGATCGTGCCGCGGGCGCGGCCGGGCACCGTGCTCTTCGACCTCAGCACCAATGCCCCGGCGGTGGTCAAGCGGCTGCAGGAATCGCTGTCGGGGCGGGGCATCGCCTTCCTCGATGCGCCGGTCACCGGCGGCGTGGCGCGGGCGACGGATGCCAGCATCGTCGTCATGGTCGGCGG
The DNA here is from genome assembly GCF_013112485.1 of Roseicella sp. DB1501. Taxonomy (GTDB): domain Bacteria; phylum Pseudomonadota; class Alphaproteobacteria; order Acetobacterales; family Acetobacteraceae; genus Paracraurococcus. Next base: position 8,626 of record NZ_JABFHG010000003.1, on the reverse strand, counting down.
CGAGGAGGCGCTGTTCGAGCAGCATCGCGCCATCCTGGCGAGCTTCAGCGGCACGCAGGTGCATGTCGGGCCGGTGGGCAGCGCCTCGGTCGCCAAGCTCGTCAACAACATGCTCGTGCTGTGCAACATGGCCGTCGCCTCCGAGGGGATGATGATCGGCCGCATGGCCGGCATCGATCTCGGCAAGCTGGTCGAGATCATAGGCAATGGCTCGGGCGACAGCTTCGGCTTCCGCGGCTTGCAGGCGCGGGCGCTGCACGGGCAATTCGCGCCGAGCTTCGCCCTCGACCTCGCGCATAAGGACCTCGCCCTCGCGGTCGAGCTGGCGGCCGAGCACGGCGTGCCCGGGCTGATGGCGCCGCAGGCCCTGGCGCTGCTGCGCATGGCGCGCGGCATGGGGCTCGGGCAGGAGGATACCAGCGCCATGCTGAAGGTGTACGAGCGCATCCTGGGGCAGGAGGCGCGCCTTTAAACTCCCCACGACGTCGCTGCGCGTCGTCTCGGGGGCCCCCGGCTTCGCCTTGGGCCCGAAGCCGCGGCAGGGCGACGGGGGCGAGGCAGGCTATTCGGTTGCCGGCCGGGCCAGGCCGGTGCGGAGGGCGAGCGCCCAGTCGGCGAAACCCTGCGCCTCGGCCGCGGCGGCAGAGTGCGCGTGGTCGTAGGCGAGACGGATCGTCGCGGCCTGCCGGAGGCGGCCCTCCGCGATATCGGCGATGGCATAGCAGGCGAGCGGCGTGCCGGTCTCCGAGACATGCGCCGGCGCCGTCGGGTCGATATAGGCGGGGCAGCCGACGCTGCCGGGATTCAGCACGGCGCGGCCATCGGGCAGGCTGACCAGGCCGGACTGGTGGCTATGGGCGCAGAGCAGGACCGTGGCCTCGGTGGGGCCGAGGCGGGTTGCGATCGCGGCCGGCGCCGAGGCGACGAGACGGCCGCCGGCGACCTCCTCGAGCAGATAGGCATTGTCGTCATCCGGCCGGGCATGGAAGGCGAGCACCCCGGGCAGCGGCGCCAGATGGGCGGGCAGGTCCCCGAGCCAGGCGATCTGCGCCGGGTCGAGGCGCTGCCGCGCGAAGACGTCGGACGCGCCTTTACCGCCTTCGGCCACCCAGCGGTCGTGGTTGCCGCGCAGGCTCGGGATGCCGGCCGCCTGCAGACGCTCGAGGCATTCCCGCGGCCAGAGCGGCCCGGAGACGCTGTCGCCGAGATTGACGATGCGGCGCAGGCCGCGCCTCTCGATATCCGCCAGCACCGCCTCCAGCGCCGGGAGGTTGCCGTGGATATCCGCGATGATGGCGATGTCCATGCGCGCCAGCATAGGCCGCCGGCCGGTGCGCGGCATCCCGGCCTTGCCGGCCGGGACCCATGCCCATACAGACTCCATAATCATGGCGCCAGGTGCGCCGCCGGGAGGAGACAAGACCCATGAGGCGACGCCCCTTCGTCACGACCCTGCTCGTCCTCATGCTCGCCGCGCTGCCGGCAATGGCGCAGGACCGCACGGTGCGGATCCTGAGCGGCGCCTCGGCCGGCGGCTCCTCGGATTTCGCCACCCGGCTCCTCGCCGAGGCCATCGGGCCGATCATCGGCGCGCGCGCCGTGGTGGAGAACCGCACCGGCGCCAATGGCGTGGTCGCGGCGCAGGAGACGGCGCGCAGCGCGCCGGACGGCACGACGCTCTTCGTCTGCCCGATGAGCACCATGTCCATCACGCCGCAGCTCATCAACGCCAACCTGCCGCTCGATCCGGGCGCCGAGCTGCTGCCCATCGCCAATGTCGCGCTGTCCTCCTACGGCTTCGTCGTCGCGGCGAACGGGCCCTATCGCAGCGTGCAGGACGTTCTGGCGGCGGCGAAGGCGCGGCCCGGCCAGGTGACCTTCGGCTCGGCCGGCGTCGGCTCGGCGCAGCACCTGCAGGGCGAGCTGCTGAAGCAGAAGGCCGGCCTCGACATGGTGCACGTGCCCTATCGCGGGGCGAGCCCGGCCATCGTCGACATCCTCGGCGGCCGCACCGATTTCATGATCACCAACATGGCCGACGTGACCCGCCAGGTGCAGGAAGGTGCGCTGCGGCTGCTGGCGATCTCCGACGATGAGCCCTTCCCGCTCTTCCCCGAAGTGCCGCCGCTGTCGCGGCTGGTGCTGGGCTTCAACGTCGTCGGCTGGTTCGCACTCTGCGGCCAGAAGGGCATGACGCCGGCGCTGGTCGATCAGCTCGAGGCGGCGGTGCGGCAGGCGATGAGCGACCCGGCGCTGGTCCATCGCATGGCGGAGGGCGGCCTGACGCCGCGCTTCGAGGATCGAGCGACCATCACGCGGCGCCTGGCGAAGGACCGCGCGCTCTGGCTGGGGGTGATCCGCGCGGTCAATCTTCGCGCGAACTAGAGCGTGATCGCTTGAGGTGGACTCACCGAGAAGCGTGACTCACGCGGTCAAGCAACGGCCTGGACCATGATCCGCGACCCTGTGTGAGCGGATCATGATCTAGCGGCCTGAACCTGGGTGGTCTGAGCTTGGGGCGCTCGCGCCGCCCGACGGACATGGCGGGCGGCGAGCAGCGCCGCCAGCTCCTCGTCGCCCTCGGCGACCGCCGTCAGGATGAGCGCATGTTCCTGCCAGTCCAGCGCGGCGCGCTCGGTGCTGTTGCGGCGGAACACCATCTCCGTCCGCTCGCGCAGGGGGCGCATCAGTTCCTGCAGCACGCGGTTGGCGCCGGCCTCCGCCAGCAGCGCATGGTAGTCGGCGTTCAGCTCCGCCCGCGCCTCGGCCGCGCCCTCCTCCGGCAAGGTCCGGCCGCGGGCCAGCAGCGCCGCGATCCGTGAGAGCTTGTCCGGCGCCTGGTTGCGGGCGGCGAGGCGGGCATTCAGCCCTTCGAGGACCGCCCGCACCTCGATCAGCTCCGCCGCGGCATCGGCGGAGAGGGTCGCCACCTGGGCGCCGCGGCCGCCTGGGGCATCCGCCGCCGGCACCGCCAGGCCTTCGACCACGAGTTGCTTGATCGCCTCGCGGATCGGCACCCGGGACATGCCGAGCTCGGTCGAGAGCCGCTCCTCGACCAGCCGCTCGCCCGGGGCGAGGCGGCCGGCCAGGATCGCCTCGCGCAGGCTTTGCAGCGCCTGCTGGCTGAGCGGCGCGCTGCCGGTCCTGATGGGACGGGGGAGGGGGAGACGTCTGCTCATCCGGTCCTGACCATGGCTCCAGTGTGGCTCTGCCGCGACTATACCGTATACGGAAATCGTCCAGGCCGGAACGCCGTTGCCGATTGATGCCCTAAATCGGCACAATTTGCACCTGATATTGGCATATATGCGCGAAAACCATGCAATGAATGCGGCTTTCCAGCCTGGAGGCACGCGCAATCTCGTTGACAGGCGGATTTGCCGTATACGAGAATGCGCCATCCGCCGCCGGGGCGGTCCGTGGGCGCCGCGCCGGGCGCCGGGTTCGGGATGCGCTGAGCATGCAGGTCCAGCTCGATTCGGTGCATACCGTCTATCTCTTCGGCGTCGCCGCCATCGTGCTGTCCATGGCGCTGCGCGCCAATGTTGTCGTCCCCGCGATCATCGCCACCTTCGCCGTCGCCGCCACCTACTCCGGCAGCCTGATCGGCGCCACCATCGCGGTCTTCAACGGCTCCCTCGTCGCGGCGAAGGAGCTGTTCAGCATCTTCCTCGTCATCGCGCTGATGACCGCGCTGCTGAACGCGCTGCGCGCCCTCGGCGCCGACCAGTTGATGGTGCGCCCATTCCGCCGGGTGATGACCAGCGGCCATGTCGCCTTCGCGGTCATTGTCGCGGTCACCTACGTGATCTCGCTGTTCTTCTGGCCGACCCCCGCCGTGCCGCTGGTGGCGGCGACGCTGCTGCCGGCGGCGATCGTCGCCGGCCTGCCGCCGATGGGCGCCGCCATGGCCATCGCCATCGCCGGCCAGGGCATGGCGCTCTCCTCCGACTACGTGATCCGCGTCGCGCCCGGCATCAGCGCGCGCGCCGCCGGCATGCCCGAGGCGGCGGCGGCGATCGCCGACAAGGCGCTCGTCCTTTCCCTCGTCACCGGCGCGGTGGCGCTGCTGCTCGGCTATCTCGCCATCCGCCAGCAGATCCGGCGGCCGGGCCAGATCCACCTGGATCGCTGGCAGTCCGGCGCCTCCCTGGCGGAAGGCCTCGCCGCGCAGCGCGAGCAGGTGGCGCCCAATATCGGCTCCTTCGACAAGTCCGTCCTGGCGCTGCAGGCCGCGGAGGGCCTGGAGGTCGACCCGCCGGCTGCGGGCGAGGCGGCGCTGGCCGGCGGCGGGACCCTCGCCGCCGCGGCCCCGGCCCGCTGGGGGCAGGTGCTGGCGATCGCCACGCCGCTGGTCTTCGGCAGCCTCATCCTCTTCATGCTGGCGCCGAAGCTGATCCCCGGCCTGCCGGAGCTGAAGGGCGGTGATGCCGCGGCGCTGGTCGGCGGCACCGCGGCGCTGATGATGCTGATCGCCAGCTTCGCCGCCGACGGCGCCAAGGCCATGCACACGGCGGCCGACCACATCATTGACGGCCTGGTCTTCTCCTTCCGCGCCATGGGCACGGTGCTGCCGATCGCAGGCTTCTTCTTCCTCGGCGCCGGCGAGACGGCAGGCGCCATCCTCGGCCTGCCGGCTGGGGCGGCGGCGCCCGACCTGCTCTTCGAGGTGATCCGCGCCGTCGACCACCTGATCCCGCACAGCCCGGCCGTGGTCGCCTTCGGCGTGCTGCTGGTCGGCATGATCACCGGCATCGACGGCTCCGGCTTCGCCGGGCTGCCGCTGACCGGTGCGCTGTCGGGCGCGCTCGGGCCGGTCGCGGGCATTCATCCGACGACGCTGGCCGCGGTCGGGCAGATGGGCGCGGTATGGACCGGCGGCGGGACGCTGATCGCCTGGTCCTCGCTCATCGCGGTCGCGGGCTTCTGTCGCGTGCCGGTGCTGGAACTGGTGCGGATGCTGTTCCTGCCGGTCTGCGGCGGCCTTGTCCTGTCCACCCTTCTCGCCGTGCTGCTCTGGTGAGCCCGCGGCGACGTGCCTGCCTGTCCTGACCCCCCGAGGAGACCCGTCATGCCCGAGCTGATGAACCACGACGAGTTCCGCACCGCGCTCGAGAACGCCATCAAGGGCAAGAGCGCCAACAAGTCGCCCTTCAGCGTCGCCTGGGCGACCGGCAAGCTGACGCGCGCGCATCTCGCCCGCTGGGCGGAGAACCACTACCACTATGTCGGGCCCTTCGCCGACTATCTCGGCTATGTCTATGCTCGCATGCCGGCGAAGTATGTGGAGGCGAAGGACTTCCTGCTCGCCAACATGTACGAGGAGGAAATTGGCGGCGACCGGCACACCGACCTGCTGATCCGCTTCGCCGAATCCTGCGGCACGACGCGCGAGCGGGTCGAGGACGAGGACAACATGTCGGCGACCACGCGCGCCTTGCAGTCCTGGTGCTATGCGGTGGCAATGCGCGAGGACCCGATCGTCGCCGTGGCGGGCCTCGTCGTCGGGCTCGAGAGCCAGGTGCCGAGCATCTATCGCCGGCAGACCCCGACGCTGCGCGAGACCTATGGTTTCACCGATGAGGAGGTCGAGTTCTTCGACCTGCACATCGTCTCCGACGAGATCCATGGCGAGCGCGGCTACCAGATCGTGCTGGAGCATGCGAACACGGTGGAGCTGCAGCAGCGCTGCCTCAGGATCTGCGAGATCGGCGCCGAGATGCGGCTGCTCTACACCACCGCGCTTTACCGCGACTATGTCGAGAAGGACCTGCCGCTCTCGGCGCTCGGTCTCGACATGCCGCTCGCCGCCTGAGGCGGGGCCGCGCAGGGCGCCGCATGCCGATCGTCACCTTCCGCAAGGGCGAGGAGACCTTCTCCGAGGACATGCCGGAGAACACCAACCTCGTCGTCCGCGCGGGCATCAGGAAGTTTCCCTGGCCGCATCTCCGCTACGGCTGCGGCATGGGCAAATGCGGCAAATGCACCTGCCGGGTCCTGCAAGGCGCCACGGCATTGCCCGAGCCCAATTGGAAGGAGCAGAAGGTGCTGGGCGAGGAGAAGCTCGGCCAGGGCCTTCGCCTCGCCTGCCAGCTCTGGCTGCACCATGATGTCACGCTCACCCAGGATGGCGTGCCGCTGCCGGCGCCCGCCCTCCCGAAGCGCTGAGGCCCGCCATGTTCGTCATCCTGACCAGCAAGCCCGGCCAGTTCCGCACCGAGCCGGTGGACGGCATCCGGGCGGTCGAGGCCTATGACTACCTGTTCGGCGGCACGGCGAAGGCGCGCTTCGTCATCGCCGCGCTGGAGCGCGAGACCAAGATCCGCGTCATCGACGAGGCGGAGCCGCCGGTGCTCAACCTCGTGCCCTCAAAATTCCTGCCACGTTTCGAGAGCCTGGAGGCGGCGCGCCACGAGCTCGAGCACCTCATCGCCTTCGGCAGCGTCCGGGCCGCGCTGCGCCCCGTGCCCGTGGCCGCCGCGGCATGATCACCGTCACCTTCCTCTCGAATGACGGCAAGACTGCGGAGGCGCCGGAGGACAGCAACCTGCTGCGCGTGTCCTTGCGCGAGAAGGGCGGCATTCCCTTCAAATGCGGCGGCGGCATCTGCGGCACATGCAAGTGCCGGATCGAGCAGGGGATCGAGAACACCGATGCGATCAAGCCGAAGGAGCGCAAGCACCTGACGGAAGCGGAATTCGCCGAGGGCTGGCGCATGGCCTGCCAGACCTTCCTCAAGGGCGATGTCAGCGTCTCCTGGCCGCCCCCGGTGGCGCGGGCGCGTCCCGCGGCATCGACGGGAGTGCGCGAGCCATGAGGCAGGCCTTCAAGCTGGAGCTGGCCGAGGCGCGCGCCATGGTGGCGGGTGCCCTGGCCAGGGCGGCGGCGATCGCGGTGCCGGAGACGGTCTGCATCTGCGACGAGGGCGGCCATCCGCTCGCGCTCGAGCGGATGGATGGGGCGCGGGTGACGGGGCCGCAGATCGCCTGGAACAAGGCCTTCACCGCGGCCTGCCACCGGCGTTCGACCCATCTGTTCAATGCGCCGCCGAACGGGCCGGCTTTGCCCGGCAACGAGGCCTTTGGCATCCAGTGGAGCTTCGAGGGGCGCTTCTCGGTCTTCGTCGGCGGCTTCCCGATCGTGGTGGATGGGGCGGTGGTGGGCGGCATCGGCCTATCCGGCGGGACCGGGGAGCAGGACATCGCCTGCGGGCTCGCCGGGCTGGAGGCTCTGCGGGGCCTGCTGGGTCCGGCCGGGCACCAGGTGGTGGTGGAGGCGGATATCAAGCGGTAGGCGGCGAGGGGTGAAAATTCCGGGGCCCGGGCGCTTGCATTGCCGGCGCCGCCTGTTAAAAGCTCCTCCACCGACGACGGGGCGCGGGCGTAGCTCAGGGGTAGAGCACAACCTTGCCAAGGTTGGGGTCGAGGGTTCGAATCCCTTCGCCCGCTCCAGTCTTCAGGGACTTAGCAGCCGATCCGCCATCGAGCTGCCCAGGCACTAGCACGCAGCTAGCACGCACATGGTTAGGTATCATTGGCCGGGTTGCTGCCCGGCCGATTTCGTTTGCGAGGTCGTCAAGCGACCTGCGGGCGATAGCAAGCCGCTCTGGCGCTACATGCAGATACCTCCCCGTGGTTCGGCTGTTAGACCCCGTTTGAGAATGGCTACGGGTGAGCGACGCGCCGGAGCAGGAGCGCGCCGAGACTGACGCGGATCATGGCTTCGCTGACGTCGCAGCGGCGCTCGTAGTCACGGACGAGGCGGCGCCAGCGCGTCATCCAGCCGAAGGTCCGCTCGACCACCCAGCGTCTGGACAGGACATGGAAGCCCTTCTGGTCGGCCAGCTTGCGGACGATCTCGATGATGAAGTCGCGGTAGGCGGCCCGGCTCATCAGCTTGCCCCGATCGTAGGCGCCGTCAGCAAACAGATGCTTCAGCCAAGGCCAGCGCTTACGCACCGCCTCGATGATCCGCTCCGCCCCGGCCGCGTCCTGGATGTCAGCTGGGGTCAGGTTGACCATCAGCAGGCGCCCATCCGTATCCACGGCGACATGCCGCTTGCGCCCCTTGATCCGCTTGGCGGCGTCGTAGCCCCCGCCGTCAGGCGCGTGCGGCGCCTTCACCGTCTGGCTGTCGAGCACGCCTCCGCTTGGGCTGGCCTCCCGGCCTTGTCGCTCGCGGTCCAGCATCAGCGCAATGTCGTGGATGGTCTGGAACAACAGGCGCCGGGCGAAGCGTCGGAACCACCAGTACACCGTCTGCCACGGCCCGAAATGCACCGGCAGCATCCGCCAGCCGCAGCCCGCGCGGGCCAGGTAGCGGATTGCGTTCAGCATCTCCCGCATGTCCGCGCTCGGCGGCCTGCCACGTCCTGCAGGAGGCGGCAGCAGCGGCTGCAACGCAGCCCATTCCTCGTCCGTCAAATCGGTCGGATAGCGCCGCCGACGATCAAACGCCGTCTGCCGCGCACGGTGCTCCTTGGTCCACATCCCATCCATCGTAAGCGCGGCGACGAGGCCCATCTTCCGAGGTGAGGCCTGAATGTGCTGGGTCGGCCTGGAGCGAGGAGCTTCAGGTCGACGTTATGGATAGCGTTAACGACGACGCGAAGGGTGTCGGGTATCGC
>NZ_JABFHG010000029.1 GCF_013112485.1 Roseicella sp. DB1501 | reverse complement strand
GGAAGCCTACATCGCAGCCGTGCTCGACCGCCTCGCAAATGGCCACCCCATCACCCGTATCGACGAGCTGCTACCCTGGAACTTCAGGCCAAGCCGTCAACCCACCAGCGTGGGCTGACGCATACGGCGCACCGACTTTTCCTGCTGCGATAATACCAACCCGAAGCCGCTCATGGCCGAGGCGGTCTGGGGCCACAGCCCAGCCGGCATCATCGGCTATAGCCATGCCCTCGGCGGCTGGGCCGGTAGCCATGCCAGTTTCATTCGGGTTCCGTTTGCCGACGTGAACGTCTTCAAGGTGCCGGAGGGCATTCCGGACGAGAAGGCGCTTTTCGTGTCGGACGCCTGTCCGACCGGCTTCATGGGCGCAGACCTCGCCGGCATCCAATCCGGCGACATCGTGGCGGTCTGGGGCTGCGGCGGCGTCGGCCAGATGGCGATGCAGAGTGCGCGCATCCTGGGCGCCGAGCGGGTGTTCGCCATCGACCGCTTCCCCGAGCGGCTACGCATGGCGTCCGAGCACTGCGGCGCCGAGGCGCTGAACTATGAGGAGGTGGACATCCCCGAGGCGCTGACCGAGCTGACAGGCGGCCGCGGCCCCGACCGCTGCATCGACTGCGTCGGTATGGAGGCGCATGGCATGGGTGTCGGCTATCTCTACGATCTCGCAAAGCAGCAAGCGCTGCTGACGGAGCGGATCGTCGCGCTGCGGGAGGCAATCCGGTGCTGCCGGAAGGGCGGCACTGTTTCAGTGATGGGAGTCTACGGGGCGTTCGTGGACAAGTTCCCGATGGGCGCCGTGGTGAACAAGGCGCTCACCATCCGCTCCGGCCAGCAGCACGGGCAGCGCTATGTGGACCGGCTGTTCGGCCACATCGAGCGCGGCGAGATGGACCCCTCGCACCTGCTGACGCACCCGATGTCGCTCGAACAGGGGCCGCGCGGCTACGACCTGTTCAAGAACAAGAAGGAGGGCTGCGTCCGGGCCGTGTTCACCCCCTGACGCCGATCATCCGCGACCAGGCTTCCAGACCACATCAGCCAGGGAGCTCTCGATAGGCTGCGCGTCCAAATGCCCGATCCGAGGAGAATGCAAATGAGAGCAGTCGTATATAACGGCCCCCGTGATGTCGCGGTGCAGGATGTGCCGGACGCAAAGATCGAGAAGCCGACGGACGTGCTGGTGCGGATCACGAGCACCAACATCTGCGGCTCGGACCTGCACATGTACGAGGGCCGGACCGATTTCCCGCGTGGCGGGGTGTTCGGGCACGAGAACCTCGGCCAGGTGATCGAGGTCGGGGCCGCGGTCGATCGGGTGAAGGTTGGAAACTGGGTCGCGATACCGTTCAACATCGGCTGTGGCTTCTGCAAGAACTGCGAACGCGGCCTGAGCGCCTTCTGCCTCACCACGGCGGATCGGAGCGTTGTGCCGAACATGGCCGGCGCCGCCTACGGCTTCGCGGACATGGGACCGTACCGGGGCGGCCAAGCCGATCTACTGCGCGTTCCCTACGGCGACTACAATTGCTTGAAGCTGCCGCCGGACGCAGAAGAGCGGCAGACCGATTACGTGATGCTGGCCGACATCTTCCCGACCGGGTGGCACTGCACCGAGCTCGCCGGCCTGCGTCCCGGCGAGTCGGTCATCATCTACGGAGCCGGGCCGGTCGGCCTCATGGCTGCCCACTCGGCCATGATTAAGGGTGCCTGCATGGTCATGGTCGTCGATCGCCATCCCGACCGGCTGAGACTGGCGGCCTCGATCGGTGCCCTGCCCATCGATGACTCGAAGGGCTCCCCGGTGGACCAAGTCATGGCGCTGACGAACGGCATAGGCGCCGACCGGGGCTGCGAGTGCGTCGGCTACCAGGCCCACGACCCGGACGGCCACGAGCATCCCAACATGACCATGAACAACCTGGTGAAATCGGTGAAGTTCACCGGCGGCATCGGGGTCGTCGGCGTCTACGTGCCGCAGGATCCGGCCCCCCAGGATGAGCTCTACAAGCAGGGCGAGATTGTCTTCGATTACGGTCTTTTCTGGTTCAAGGGGCAGAGCATGGGCACCGGCCAGTGCAACGTGAAGGCCTACAATCGCCAGCTGCGTGACCTCATCGCGAAAGGCCGCGCGAAGCCTTCATTCATCATCTCGCACGAGCTGCCGCTGGGCGAGGCACCGAATGCCTACAGGCACTTCGATGCGCGCGACGACGGCTGGACCAAGGTGGTCCTCAAGCCTGCGGCGTGACCGACTGACACTGGGGCGGGGTGGCCTTGCCCCCTCGGCCACTCAGCCGCCGGTCTGCTTCACAGCCACGCATATCGAGGGCGCCATGCCGGTTTACGAGTACGAGTGCCAAGAATGCGGAAGGTTCACGGCGATGCGGCCGATGGCAGAGTTCCGCGATCCCTGCGCCTGTCCGACCTGCGGCTGCAGCGCTCCACGGGCTTCCCTGAGCGCGCCCAGCCTCGCCGGCATGGCCTCCGCCCGCCGCAGTCTTGTCGCTTCGAACGAGCGTGGCGCGAAGGTGGCTCATCCCGCGGGCTGCGGATGCTGCGTGCGTCGGTGGCCCCTCCCGAGCGCGTTGTCATCGAAGGGGGGCCGCATCTTCTCGTCGAACGGACTGCCAGGGAGGCAGGGGCGGTAGCGGTCACGAGAGCCGATCCCATCGAACGCAATCCCTCACGGAGACACGAACATGGCTTCTGGTAACCTCGACGGGCTGAAGGTAGCGATCCTCGTCACCGACGGCTTCGAACAGGTCGAGATGACCGAGCCGCGGAAGGCGCTCGATCAGGCAGGCGCCAAGACCAGCATCGTCTCGCCCAAAGACGGGCGGGTGCGCGCCTGGAAGTTCACCGAATGGGGCGACGAGTTCCCGGTGGACGTGCCGCTGGCCAAGGCGCGCCCCGAGGAGTTCGACGCCATCCTGCTGCCTGGCGGCGTCATCAACCCCGACACCTTGCGGATGAACGAGGGTGCTGTCCTCTTCGCTCAGGCCTTCCTCGATGGCGGCAAGCCGGTGGCGACCATTTGCCACGGCCCCTGGACGCTGATCGAGACCGGCAAGGTGAAGGGGCGCCGGATCGCCTCATGGCCGTCGCTGCAGACCGATGTGGAGAACGCCGGCGCGGAGTGGGTGGACCAGGAGGCGGTGGTGGACGGCAATCTCGTCTCCAGCCGCAAGCCCGACGACATCCCAGCCTTCAACCGCGAGATGATCGGTCTGTTCGGGCGCGCGCACGCCGGTCAGGCTGGACAGCGGACACGATAGCAGAATGCTCCCGGGCCTCCACGCCTTCGGCGTGACCGGGGCGGAGGCCTCCTGAATGCCGGACTGGCTCGAGCAGGTGGTGGGCGCTTTCCTGGTCCTGCTCGTGCTCGCCGACGTGTTCCTGACCGTCCTCTACGCGCGTGCCGGCACTGGAATCATCAGCACGCGCCTGGCGCGTGCGACCTGGGCCGCGTTCCGCGTCGCGGCGGGAGCGCTCGGACCGCGAGGCGGTGAGGTTCTCGCCTTCTGCGGTCCCGCGATCCTGGTGCTGCTGGTCGCCGCCTGGGCGCTGGCACTTACCCTCGGCGCGGCGCTCGTCATGCACCCGCTTCTCGGCACCGCCATCACCGCCCAGAGCGGCGGGACGCCGACCGATTTCGTGGCGGCGATGTACGCCGGCGGCAGCAGCATGGCCATCGTCGGCTCGAGCGACTTCGCGCCCCAGACCGACTGGGCGCGGATCCTCTACCTCTTCAACTCGCTGGCCGGCATGTCCGTGGTGTCGCTGACCCTCACCTACATCATGCAGGTCTATGCCGCGCTGCAGCGGCGGAACGCGCTCGGCCTGAAGCTGCATCTCCTCACCGGCGAAACCGGCGACGCGGCCGAACTTGTGGCCCGCCTTGGGCCATGTGGCCAGTTCAGCGCGGGCTACTCCGATGTGGCGGAGGTTGGCTCCGGCATGGCCGAGGCCAAGGAGGCGCACCACTTCTACCCCGTGCTGTTCTATTTCCGCTTCCGCCAGCCCTTCTACTCCGTTTCCCGGTCGGCGCTCATGGCGCTCGATGCCGTGACGCTGATCCGCAGCGCGCTGGATGACCAACGCCATGGCTGGCTGAAGGAGTCGGCGGCGGTCGAGCAGCTCTGGCGGGCCTCCCTGGTCCTGGTCACGACCTTGGAGGAAACCTTCCCGATCGACGGCGCCTGCGAGCAGGCGAGGCCGTCGGCAGGGGAGGCGTCGGACCGCTGGCGCCGGCGTTACCGGTCCGGCGTGCAGCGCCTGCGCCGGGCCGGGATCGAGACGACGACGGATGAGGAGGTGGGCGCGGAAGCCTATGTCTCGCTGCGCAGCCGCTGGGATCCCTTGATAGCGAGGCTCGCCCCAGCGATGGCGTATCGTATGGACCAGATCGATCCGGCCGGCGATCACCCGTCCGGCGAGCCGGCGCCACGGTATCGCCACTGACATCGCCCCGGGCGCCATGCCTCACTGGCGACATGGCCGACCGTGCACCGATCAGGCCATGCATGCTCTGGCTAACATTTCGGGCTGAAGCGAGCGGCCTTTGCATAGTTTCCGGAGAACGGCTCACGCGACTGCCCTGGCCAATGCGGCGCGACGTGCAGCCAAGACTAGGTCCGAGGCTTTCTCAGCGATCATCAGGGTGGCGGCATTCGTGTTGGCCGAGACCATGGTTGGCATGACGGACGCGTCCACCACCCGCAACCCCGCCAGGCCGCGCAGCCGCAGCTCCGGGTCGACCACGGCGAGCGGGTCCGTGCCCATCCGGCAAGTGCCGACAGCGTGGTAGACGGTCGAGCCCCGCGTCCGGGCATAGGCGAGCAGCGCCGCGTCGTCCGCGCAGCCCTCACCCGGCACGGTCTCCGGCCCGAGCCAGGGCGCCAGCGCCCCGGTCGAGAGCAGCCGGCGCGCCCAGCGCAGCCCCTCCACCGCGGCCCGGCAATCCTCCGCCGCCATGAGGTAGTTGGGCTGGATCGCTGGCGCCGTCTGCGGGTCGGGCGAGCAGGCACGCACATGGCCCGTGCTCTCGGGCCGCATCTGCCAGACACCACACGTCATACCGGGCAGGGGTTCCAGCTGGCCGGTAACCCCGCCCTCGCCGTAGCTGGCCGGGGTAAAGACAATCTGCAGGTCCGGTTCGTCCAGCTCCGGGCGGGAGCGGAGGAAGGCGCCAACATGGGCCGGGCTGAAGGCGAGCAGCCCACGCCCGCTGACCATCCAGGCGGCGATCTCCCACGACAGCCGCGGCAGGCGGGCCCGCTCGTTCAGGGTGGCGGGCCGCGTCACGCGCCGGACAACGCGCATGGCGTAGTGGTCGCGCAGGCCCTCGCCGACGCCGGGCAGGTCGTGCAGTGGCGCGATGCCAGTTGTGCGTAACTGCTCAGCCGGCCCGATGCCCGAGACCTGCAGCAGGTGCGGCGAGCCGATGGCGCCGGCTGCGAGCAGTACCTCCGCCCCGGCCCGGACGCTCCTGATCCTGCCCTTCTGTCGGTAGATGACGCCGACGACTCGCCGCCCCTCGCAATCGAGGCGCAGCGCATGCGCTCCGGTCTCGACCCGCAGGTTCGGCCGGCCGCGGACCGGGCGCAGGAAACCGGTCGCGGCGCTGTGCCGGCGCCCGTTCCGGATGGTACGCTGGTAGTAGGCGACCCCCTCCTGCGCCGCGCCGTTGTAGTCGGGGTTGCGCGGCAAGCCGAGGCTCTCAGCGCCGGCGATGAAGGCCTCGCAGATTGGGTGGCGCTCGTGGATGTCCGAGACATGCAGCGGGCCGCCGCGGCCGCGCCAGGCCGGGTCGCCGCCCGGGCGGTCCTCCGAGCGCCGGAAGTACGGCAGGACATCGGCATAGGACCAGCCGCGGTTGCCCATCTGCGCCCATGTGTCGAAGTCGCGCGCTTGGCCGCGGACATAGAGGTGGCCGTTGATCGAGCTCGACCCGCCGAGCAGCTTGCCGCGGGGAAAGAAGATGGCGCGGCCGTCGACCCCGGGTCCCGGCTCGGTGCTGTAGCACCAGTTGAAGCGTGGGTCCTGAAAGGTCTTCAGGAAGCCGGCAGGCGCCCGCACATAGGGATGCGCATCCGACCCGCCGGCCTCCAGCAGCAGGACGGAGATCGTGGGATCGGCCGAGAGCCGGTTGGCCAGCACGCAGCCCGCCGAGCCGGCGCCGATGATGACGTAGTCATACTGCACGGAAAGGAGGGTCTCCGCGCTAGTCATTCCGCGGCGGCCCGGCGCGGCTCCTCGCCGGCAATCGTGGTGCGCACCATGTGGCGGCGCTCGGCGACGCTGCGGAAGGGCGTCGCGCGGTGCAGCACTGCCCGGTTGTCCCACAGCACCAGGTCGTGCGGCGCCCAGCGGTGGCTGTAGACGAAACGCGGTTGGGTCGCAAAGGCCATCAGCCGGTCGATCAGCGCCCGCCCCTCTGCCTCTGCCATGCCCTCGACCATGCGGGCATGGGCGCCGAGGTAGAGCGCCGGGCCATGCGCGCCCGCGACCACCATCGGGTGACGCACCGGCGGCCAGTCCGCCCGCTCGGCCTCGGTGACCAGCGCAGGCTCGACGCGCGAGCGCGACCAGCCGAAATCGTGGACCACGGTCCTGTCCTGCACTGCGGCCCGCAGATCCTCCGGCAGCGCCGCATAGGCCGCGCGCAGGCTGGCGAACTCGGTATTGCCGCCCTCGCCCGGGATCTCGCGTGCCGAGAGCATGGAGGCACGCGCCGGCACCGGCTTAAAGGAGCTGTCGTGGTGCCACGACTGGTTAGCGCGGTTGTTCAGCACCTGCTTGTCGGTCGGCGGCGCGATCCGCCCGTCGGGGCCGATATTGGTCAGCACAATGAGCTTTCCACCCGCGCCGTTGGCACCGGCCCGCGTGGTCTCGAGCGGACCGAAGCGCTCACTGAAGGCGACCTGCGCGGCGTCGTCGATCGCCTGGTCGGGGAAGACCAGCACCGAGTAGCGCTCGAAGGCCTCGCGGAGACGCGCGAACGCGGCGTCCTCCGGCAGCCGGCGCAGGTCGAGGCCGGTGACCCGGGCCGCGAAGAGCGGCTCGATCGGCTGGATCTGCAGCATGGGTGGTCCTCCCGTTTGTCCCGTTGAGCCTCTACCGTCAGGCGGCCTGCTCCAGGGTCGGCCGCGAATCCTGCAGCGTCACGCGGCGCATGTCGCGCGGATGCTCGCTGTCCTCGAACGGGCGGGCGCGGTGCAGGGTGCAGCGGTTATCCCATATGACCAGGTCATGCCGGCGCCAGCTATGGCGATAGACAAACTCGCGCTGGGTGGCGTGCTCCATAAGGTCGCGGACCAGGGCCAGCGCCTCCGGCACCGGCCAGCCGCGGATGCGGCCGATATGCGAGGAGAGATAGAGCGAGAGCCGGCCCGATCCCGCGTGCCGCCGCACCAGCCGCTGCGGCACAGGCGCGAACCTCGCGCGCTCATCCTCGGTGAACTCGGTGAAGCCGAGCTGGCCGCGGGAGAAGAGCAATGAGTGCTCGCAGACCAAGTCGCGCAGCTTAGCCTTTGTCCTCTCCGGCAGCGCGTCCCAGGCGGCGCGCATGTCGGCGAACTCGGTCTCGCCGCCCTCGGGCGGCACCACGCGGCCATGCAGCAGCGAGTATTTCGCCGGCGTTGCCTTGAAGGAGCTGTCGCTGTGCCAGAGCCGATTGCCCAGGTTGAACATCCGGCGCCGATCGTCCGCCGCCAGAAGCTGGCCGCGCTCGTCCAGGTTCGAGATGTCGTTCATCTGGGCGTGCTTCAGGCGGCGCTTGTGTAGGTCCACGGTGGCCGTCTCGGCCTCCAGCGGCCCGAAATTCAGGCCGAAGGCGATCTGCTGGTCGTCGTCGAGCGCCTGATCGCGGAAGACGAGGACGGCAAAGCGGTCCATCGCCGCCTCGATCTCGGCCACCGCCGCGGGCGGCAGGGGCACGCGGAGGTCGATGTCCTCGACCTCCGCGGCGAAGAGCGGGTGCAACGGGGTGAGGCGCAGGGCCATGACGTCCGCTCCCCTACTCGGCCGCGACCGGCTGCGCCGGCGCCAGGATGTCGTCGGTCCCGAGCGGCAGCGGCGTCCAGTTGGTCGAG
Source organism: Roseicella sp. DB1501 (assembly GCF_013112485.1). Classification (GTDB taxonomy): domain Bacteria; phylum Pseudomonadota; class Alphaproteobacteria; order Acetobacterales; family Acetobacteraceae; genus Paracraurococcus. Next base: position 4,203 of record NZ_JABFHG010000029.1, on the reverse strand, counting down.
CGTACATAGTCCGGCCGTGGGTTCGGCACATCGCCGGGCCGGTTCGCGGTGCGGTTGTAGACGTAGTAGACAGCCCAGCGGTCGTGCCGCGACAGGTTGTGGCCGGAGGCGTGCAGGATGTTGCAGTGGAAGAAGACCACGGTGCCGGGCGGGCCGATAATCGGCACCGGCTCCGGGCTGCGCTGCATAATCGAGAGCAGCTCATCCTTCGGCACTACCCAGAGCCGGTAGGAGCTGGTGTGGTCGTCCATCTCCGGCTCGAGATTGCCGACCCTGTGGCTGCCAGGAATGAAGTAGAGGCAGCCGCTCATCTCGGTCGGCTCGTCCAGCATCACCAGCGCGGTCGTCATCTCGGGTGCCGGCACGCCGTCGCGCCGCCAGGAGCCATAGTCCTGGTGCCACTGCCACACCGAGCCGTCGATGGCGGTCTTCAGGTTGCACTTGGTGTGGTGGATGTAGAGCGCGTCGTCGCCGAGTACCTGTCGCGCCGGCTGCAGCAGGCGCGGTGCGCGCGCGGCGGCGCGGAACACGGGCGAGGCGGTGGGGCCGTCGGCCTCGTGCACCCTGAAAATAGTCTTGGCGACGCCGCCGCTGCGCTCGCGCACCAGATGGTCGGTGTCGATCTCCTCGATGCGCCGCAGTTCCTGCTTCATGGCCGCGACCTCGGGCGGCGAGAACAGGCCGGGGAGGATGAGGAAGCCGTCGTGTTCGTACTGGTCGCGCTGCGCCTGGGTGAGTTGCAAGACGTTTCTCCCGCGCCGGTGAACTGGCATGCCAGTCTTATGCCAGAAGCATGTCAGCTGCAAGCCCGGGCAAGGTCCCTCGCGCGAACGCGACCATGTGGGCCACCAGCCGGTCGGATGCCTCAACAGCCGCAGCCTCCTCCGCGGCGGCAACGGCCCGCGCGATGGCGGCATGCAAGCACGCCGTCTCAGCGAGCTCGGCTAACCCGCCGTGGTGGAAGAACCAGAAGCGGCGGGAGACTGCATGCAGGGTCGCCACCGCCGCCGCCGCGATCTCGTTCCGCGCTGCCCGGCCCAGCGCCTGCCGCAGTTCGCCGTCAATCCGCATGAAGGCACGGATGTCCTCCTCTCCCGCCACCTCCTCGAGGCGGGACGCGAGCTCCGCAATCGCGGCGCGCTCGCGGGCCGTCGCGCGCCGCGCTGCGGCGCGGGCGATCAGCCGGTCCAGCTCGCGGCGCGTCTCCAGCACCTGCAGCTGCTGCCGCAGGTCGACCGCCGTCACCACCACTCCGCGCCGAGGCAGCACCTGCACCAAGTGCTCGCGGGCGAGGCGCTGCAAGGCCTCGCGAACCGGCGTCGTCCCGATGCCGAGCTGCCGGCCAAGACTCGCCTCGGAGACGACGCTGCCGGGGGCAAGCTCCAGGGTGACGATCATCTCCTCGAGGCGGCGGTAAGCCTCCTCCGTCAGGGTCGATGCCGCCGCCGTGGTTAGGGCAGCCGCGGCCTGCGGTACCGGCGCAGCCTTTTCAGGGGTGGCCTGTGTCAACTCGTCTCGGTTGTCCATAGCGCGGCACGATAGCGGAGTGCGGGGACAGCTCTCCAGGAGGGTATCGTCTGCGCCCTCTGCCAGCTCGTGCCCTCCGCCACTTTACAGTCGCGGGTGGTGGACGTGGGGCGTCCCAGGCGCCGCGATCGGGGCCGCGGGGGGGGGTGCTGATTGCGACGGCCAGGCACCTGTGCCGCCGGCTGCGCCCTGCACGGCCAGGTTCACCGTTGATGCAACCATTGGTGGTCATGGCGACCGCCTCACACGTCCTGATCCTCCGCCGACGGCATAGCTTGACCAGCGGTCTCACACTCTACATTCTGCATTCAGAGTTCGGAGACGTTCGGTGCTCGCCGACTGGCAACTGCAGCCTCTGCAATCCCCGGAAAAGCTGGTGGGCCGCTGCCACGCCCTTCTGCTCGACGCCATCTGCGACGGCCGGCTGCCGCCGGGCGCGCGCGTCACGCAGGAAAGCCTCGCCGCGATGCTGCAAGTGTCGCGGCAGCCGATCAGTCATGCCCTCGTGCTGCTCAAGCAGCAGGGCTTTCTGCGCGACGCCCCCGGCCGCGGCCTGGAGGTGGCGCCTGTCGACCCTGATCACCTGAAGGCCGTGTTCGAAGTGCGTGCCGCACTGGATTCCTTGGCCGCGGCGAGTGCCGCACGCCGCGTTGCGTCAGGGGACCGGACGCTGCGCAGCCTCGATGCCCTGGACAAGGTGCTTGCCGACGGCGAGGCCGCCGCGCATGCGCATGACCTCGCCACGCTGGTGCCCCTTGACATGGCCTTTCACGAACTGCTGGCCGATATGTCCGGGAACCCCGTCGTGCTGGATATCACGCGCCAGCAATGGGCCCATGTTCGGCGCGGCATCGCGGTCGCCCTGCAGGACAAGGCCTTTCATCTCCGCTGCTGGCAGGAGCACATCGTCATCGCGGCGGCGATCCGTGCCGGCGAGACGAACACCGCCGCCCGCCTTGCCCACGACCATTGCGAAGTGGCTGGCACGGAAACGTGGCAGCGCCTGCGTAGCATCTCGGAGCAAAGCGCTGCCTGACAATAAAACAGAAGACGGAGGAGGAAACCATGTCCAAATTGCTGACGAACGATGCCGTTGCGCACTACCGCCGGGACGGCGTGTACTGGCCGGTGCCGGTGCTGACGACCGATGAGGTCCGGTACTACCGTGAGTGCCTTGAGGCTTTCGAGCGAAGCCAGGGCGGCCCGCTGCGCGGCTCCCTGATGTTCAAAACGCACCTGCTGTTCACCTGGGTAGACGAGCTCATCCGCACACCCAAGATCCTGGACGCGGTCGAAGACATTCTCGGCCCGAACCTGATGGCGTGGAATACGCATTGGTTCATCAAGGAGCCCGGCGACGGCCGCTACGTCGCATGGCATCAGGATACGACCTATTGGCACCTGGAGCCGGACGAGGCGATCACCGCTTGGATCGCGCTGTCGCCCGCGACGAAGGAGAGCGGCGCGATGCGCATGGTCCCGGGCACGCAGACGCGCGAAGTCGTGCCGCATGTGGATACCTGGAAACCCGGCGCAATGCTGACGCGTGGCCAAGAGATCGCGGTCGATGTAGATGAAGCGATGGCGGTCGACGTGGAACTGCAGCCGGGCGAGATGTCGCTGCACCACCATAAGATCTTCCATGCCTCGGGCGCCAATCATGCGCAGGACCGGCGCATCGGCCTGGCGGTGCGCTATATCCCGACGCATGTGCGGCAGGTGGCGATCCACGGTGACAGCGCAGCACTCGTGCGCGGCGTCGACGAATACAACCACTTCCGGCACGAGCCGCGCCCGGACCGCGACATGGACCCCGCGCTGGTTGCGATGCAGGCTGAGGCTGCGCAGCGGCAGGCCAGCATCCTTTACGCGGGCACCGGCCGCCCCACATTCCGGGCTGATCTGTGACCGGGGTCGTCTGAGACCAAGGCCGCTCAGAACCTGGGATCGTGCACTGCTGGGCGGAACGGCCGGTGGGGCAGTGGTGGTAGGTACGCATGCGCCGCCGCCTTCCCGGTTGCTGACCCGTGTCGTTTCTCGCCTTCTCCAGATCCACCCACGCAGCGCCGGCCTGGCCCGCGGTCCGGCAACCTGCGCGCCCGGCTCCTGGCCCTCCCCTGTCCGGGTGGGTCACAGCCGCTCAGAGGGCTACAGCCCGACCATCCCGGCTGGGCTCTCGTCGACGAGCTTGGCGCGGTGGATGTAGCCGCGCATGATGCGGATGTCGCGGTGGCGGCTGTGCTCAATGATCGCCTCGTCGCGCGCGCCAGCCTTGTAGGCTTCGGTGATGAAGCCAGCCCGCAGCCCATGCAGGGACAGCCGCTCGAGGCCGGCTGGTTTGAGACCGGCCAGCGCGAGGCGGCGGGCCAGGAATCTGGGCAAGGCAATAGGGGTGCAGGGCGGCGGTCTCCACGGTGCCCTAGTGGTCGACCTTGCGGAACACCGGGCCGTAGCGGAAGTCGCTGGCCTGCAGCCAGGCTTCCAGAGCCCGCACCGGGCAGGTCTCGGGCTTGCGGCCGCGCGGCAGGCCGAGCTCGGCCCCCCTGCCCTGACCAGCCCCCATCGAGTGATCCGGGTTAGATTTTAGTGGATAACCCGTCCGGCGATCTGCGCGGCGCCGCCTGAGCCGGAGCCGCTGGGCCTGGGCACGTGGTCTGCCCTCAGTACTTCCGGCGC
>NZ_JABFHG010000028.1 GCF_013112485.1 Roseicella sp. DB1501 | reverse complement strand
GCCGTCGAGGAGCGGATGGAGGGGGCCGGGGCGGCGTTGGCCGGGTCGCGGAAGCACCAGGCCGACCCAGTCGCAGTGGGCCGCAAGGTGCACCTCGCGGCCGAGGACGGGCTGCGGCTGGGCGAGGAGCAGGAGAGGGCGGTGCGCCACGTCACCGAAGGCTGGGACCTGACGCTCGTGGTCGGCTACGCGGGGACGGGCAAGAGCGCGATGCTCGGCGTCGCGCGGAAGGTCTGGGAGGCGCAGGGCTACCAGGTCCGGGGCGCGGCCTTGTCGGGCATCGCGGCCGAAGGCCTGGAGGCCGGGTCGGGCATCAAGAGCCGCACCCTCGCCTCCCTCGAATGGGGCTGGAAGGAGGGGCGCGAGGCGGACCGGCTTACGTCGCGCGACGTGCTGGTGGTAGACGAGGCGGGGATGGTGGGTTCGCGGCAGATGGAGCGCGTCCTCGCCCAGGCCCGGGAGGCCGGGGCGAAGGTGGTACTGGTGGGTGACCCGGAGCAGCTCCAGGCCATTGAGGCGGGGGCAGCATTCCGGGCGCTGGCCGAGCGGCACGGGGCGGCAGAGATCGCGGAGGTCCGGCGGCAGCGGGTGGAGTGGCAGCGGGACGCCACGCGCGAGCTGGCGACGGGGCGTACCGGCACCGCGCTGGACCGCTATGCGGCGGCCGGGATGGTCGTGGGGCACGCTACCCAGGACGAGGCACGGGCGGCCGTGGTCGCGGGTTGGGCGCGGGAGCGTCAGGAGAGTCCGAGCGAGAGCCGGATCATGCTGGCGCACACGCGCGCGGACGTGGCAGCGCTCAATGCCCTCGCGCGGGAGCGACTGCGGGAGGCCGGGGAACTAGGGCCGGAGAGGGTCGTGGCGACCGAGCGCGGCGAGCGGGCGATGGCAGCCGGCGACCGGGTCATGTTCCTGCGCAACGAGCGCGCGCTGGGAGCCGGCCCCGGCGGGCTTGGGGGCGTCGCGGTGAAGAACGGCACGCTCGGGACGGTGCTCGTCGTGGAGGCCGGGGGCGAGCGGCTGACGGTGGCGCTGGACGGGGCCGGTGGGCCAGCAGGGAAGAGAGATGTCGTGACCTTCTACCTGCGGGACTACGGGCACCTGGATCACGGCTATGCCGCCACGGTGCACAAGGCGCAGGGTGTAACGGTGGACCGGGCGCACGTGCTGGCCGGGACGGGGATGGACCGGCACATGGCCTATGTCGCTCTGACGCGACACCGGGAGGGTGTCTCTCTCCACTGGGCGGCGGAGGCGGTGGGGAGCCGGGAAGGGCTGGCGCGCACCCTGTCGCGAGAGCGGGCGAAGGACACGATACTGGACTACGGGGCGGCGTTCGCGGAGCGGCGGGGCCTGCACCCGCTGGCGCCCCGAAGCGAGATCGTGGTGCGGCGATCGGGCGGGCCGGCCCGCCCACGTCGCAGGGCCGCGGAGCTGGGCGCCGAAGCGCGGGCGAGCGCGGCCGAGGCGCGGCGGGAATTCGGTGCAGCCGCGGCTGAGATCGCACCGGCGCCGTTGTTGCCAGTGCATCGCGACCCGCAGGGCCGGGACAGCCTCGGGCGGGGTACAACGCCAGCGGACCTTGCCGCGGCGGCCGATGTGCACCCCTGGATACTGCGGCATGCCGCAGACCGGCAGGGATGGCTGTACGGGGCGTACCGCGAGCCGGACGAGGCCGGGCGGCGGCTGAGTGGTCTCATCCGGCGCGAAGGCAGTGACCTGGCAAGGGCTGCCGCGGTGCTGGCGGGGGAGGGGCCGGAGATGCTCGGCGCGCTGCGCGGCCGGAACGGCTGGTTCGCGGGCCAAGCGGCGAAGGACGAGCGGGTGCGCGCCGTCAGCGCCGCACAGGCCATCGGGCGAAGCCTGAGGCAGGAAGCAAAGGACCGGGAGCGCGCGATGCGGGAGCACGCCGCCTTGGTGGAGGGGCAGAGAAAACGCGACGCGGTAGAGGTGCCGGGCCTGTCGCGGGCGGCCTGGGAGGCAGTGCGAGCGGTCGAGGCCGCGCCGCGGGAGGGGAGCGGCGCCCCAGGATCGGCGGGGGAGGAGAGCTGGCAGCGGCTTGCGCGGGAGCGGGCGGCGGTGGCCGAGGTATGGGCACGGGAGGTGGTGGCGAAGCCGTCGGTGACGGCGGAGCTGCGAGTCTTTGCGGAGGCGGCCGGAAGGCGGCTGGGCTCCGACGTGGAGGGGGTGTTACGGCGGGCGGAGGCGGAGCGGGGTGCACCCGAGGAGGAGCGCCCGCGTGAGGGCTTGGCCGGCGTCGCGCGAGCGCTGTCGACCGAGCGTGCGGGGCGGAGCGCCTATGAGGACCGGCAGCGAGCCGTCGAGCGGCAGCGCGAGGCCGAGCAGGAGCGCCTGGGTCTGCGACAGGGGCGCGGGATGCGAATGTAATGAACAGCGACCATCGGGCATATTGCCACGCCCAGAACGGGATGAGGATGAGAAGGGCTTGCGACCGGAGCGGCTGGCCCGCATCGACATGATCAGCCGTATCAAGTTGCCGGGCGGGCTATCAGAATGCGAGACAAAGCTTCGATGACGGATGCGAACGACACCCGGGAGGACCGGGACGCCGTGGCGAGGCTGCTTTTGCAGCAGAGGGCGATTGCCGAGTTCGGGCTTTTCGCGCTCCGCGAGCCGACGCTACAGCCGGCGCTCGACGAGGCGGCGCGGCTCGCGTCCGAAGGTCTTGGCTGTCCGCTCGCGAAGGTGTTGGAGCGGCTCCCCGGTGAGGGCCGCCTCCTCGTTAGGGCGGGCGTTGGTTGGCGTCCGGGCGTGGTCGGAGAGGCTACGGTTGGGGCTGACCTGGCGAGCCCCGCGGGCTTCGCGCTTCAGACTGGCCAGCCAGTGCTGTCGAACCACCTCTCCGGCGAGACGCGCTTCCGCACGCCCGCGCTTATGGCCGAACACGGAATAAGGCGAGCGATCAACGTCATCGTGCGCGGGGATGCCGAACCCTTTGGCGTGCTGGAAGCGGACAGCCCCGATCCTGGCGAGTTCGTGGCCGATGACATTCTCTTCCTCCAAGCCCTCGCGAACACGCTTGCCATCGCGATCGAGCGGGAGATCGGACGGCGGAAGGCCGAGGAGCGACAAGCCCTCTTGCTGCGGGAGATCCACCATCGCGTGAAGAACTCGCTCCAACTCGTGCAGAGCACCCTCTTGCTGGGTGTGCGGGAACTGGAGGGGGATGCCCGGCGGGGGCTGGAGGAGGCGGCGGCGCGGGTAAAGACGATCGCGGCCGTGCACGACCGACTCTACAAGGGAACCTCGCTCCTCGAGGTGGATGTACCCGCCTATCTCGATGGCCTTGTGGCCGACCTCCGCGCCTCGCTCGCCGATGCCGGCGGCGGCCGGTCGGTCGAACTCGCCGCCGCCGACCCGGACACTTGGCCCGCAGACGGCGCCCCGACACTCGGCCTCGTTGCGGCGGAACTCGTCACCAACGCCCTGAAATACGGGCGGGGAACGGTGCGCCTCTTCTATCGTTGGCTCCCCGATGCGGGCGAGATCACGGTCGAGGACGAGGGAGAGGGCTTTCCTGCCGACTTTGATCCCCGTCGCTCGTGCGGCCTTGGCATGCGTCTCGTCACCGCCTTTGCGCGGGGGCCTTCGGGAGGGATCGCGGTGGACCGTGACGCATCCGGCGGACGGATTGTGGTGTGCCTGCCGCGGCAAGGTTGAACAGAGTTTCGTCCCGCTGACGGTGGGCCGGGAAGCGATTTTCCTTACCGGCGCGTTGTGAGGATGGAGGTTCCACAATGTCCGATCAACCCACCCCCGAGATCCCCACCCCTGATGGTGACCCCGAGATGCCGCCCGGCAACGGGACGCCCGAGGTGCCTACCCCTGGCCCGGACCTGCCCCCAGGACCCGGTCCGGAGATGCCTGTTCCCTCGCCAGGGCCGGAAATGCCGGATCCCGCTGGACCAACGATTGTGCCGCCCTCACCCATGCCTGGTGGACCCGGTCCCGCAGTGATGTGATGGTGGGAGGGTGGGGTGAAACGTGCCCCGTCTCCAAGCGCTCACGGCTTGCTGCATATGCCGGCCACCGCGCCGAGCGCTCAGCACCTTGACAGCATTGGATGTGGATCATGCAGACCGGCACTCCTGAAACTGGCTATGAGGGCGCGGCGACAGCCGCGGTGCTTTCTGAGGGTGCCCCCTCGCTTCCCTCGCGCGTCTCATGGGGCGCCGTGATTGCCGGCGCTGTCGTGGCGCTGACGATCGGGCTGATGTTGAACGCCCTTGGTGCCGGGATCGGGGCCACCACGGTCGATGCCGCGGCCCGCGATACGCCCTCCGCCTCGTCCTTCGGCATCGGTGCGGCGATCTGGGTGCTGGTGTCCAACCTGATCGGCCTGGCGGTGGGCGGCTACGCCGCCGCGCGGTTGTCCGGCACCTCAGACAACACCGACGGAACCCTGCACGGACTGGCGGTGTGGGGCACCAGCTTTCTGATCTCGGCCGCGCTGCTGGGCAACCTGGTCTCCGGCATCGCCTCCACCGCCGCGACCGGGGCTTCCAACCTGCTGGGCGGTGTGGCGCAGGGGGCCGGCTCGGCCGTGTCCGCGGTGGGCCAGCAGGCCGCCAATCGGGTGGATACCGGCACGCTCCAGGCGGCGACCCAGGGCGTGGTCGACCGGGTGCAGGAGGCGCTGAACGGGGCTGGCGGCAACCCGGCGGCGATGACCTCCGACCAGCGCAAGGCGGAGATCGGCCGGCTGGCGACCCGGCGGGTGACGGACGGCCAACTCCCGCAGCCGGACCGCGACCGCCTGAACCAGTTGGTGGCCGCCGAGTACGGTATCAGCCCGCAGGAGGCTCAGGCGCGGGTTCAGCAGGCCGAGCAGCAGGCGACGCAAGCCGCGCAGCGCGCCGAGGAGACCGCGCGCCGTGCGGCGGATGCCACGGCCTCCGGCGCTGCGAGAGCCGCCTTCGCGGTGTTCGGCATCATGCTCCTCGGCGCGATCGCCTCGGTGCTCGGCGCCCGTCGCGGAACACGGGACCTGCTCACCTTCCGGGGCAGCCGTGTCGCCTGACCCGGATGATCGGGGGTTGGGCGGTGATTCCGCCCAGCCCTCGGGCGATCCTTTCCGCGAGGGAGGAGCCGAGGAGGTTCTTTCTTTAGCGGAAGAGGTGGTCCGTATCGGCAAGCGAAAGATTGAGACAGGCCTCGTCCGGGTCTCGGTCACGACCCAGACGGCCGAGGAGGTGGTCCGCGAAACCTTGCGGAGCCGCAAGGCCGAGGTCGAGCGCGTCCCGCTCGGTCATGAGGTGACGGAAGCACCGCAAACCCGGCAGGAGGGCGACGTTCTCGTCGTACCCGTGGTCGAGGAAATCCTGGTCATCGAGAAGCGCCTCATCCTCAAAGAGGAGATCCGGCTGCGCTTTGTCGATACCGAAACGGCCGTGGAGCAATCCGTCCAGAGACGGGTGCAGCGCGCCACGGTCGAGAGACTGCCGCCCCACGACGCTACTGCATCCTCACCAGGTACGGTGGAGGGGGTTGGCCACATCACCAATAACAGCGAGGAAAGCGCACGATGACACGTACCATCACCGCGATGTTCGATGACCGGGCCCAGGCTGAGGCGGCCGTTCGCCAGCTGACGCAGGAGCTGAACATCGACCGGGACCTTATCCAGGTCTATGCGGCCGATACGGTGGCCACGACCACGAGAACGACGGTGCCCGACGAGGACCGCGGCTTCTGGGCATCGCTGAAGGACCTCTTCGTGCCGGACGAGGACCGCTACACCTACGCCGAGGGGATGCGGCGCGGTGGGGTCGTGGTGTCGGCGGAAGTCGAGGACGGCGTGCTCGACCATGCCATGACCATCCTCGAGAACAACGATGCCATCGATCTCGACAGCCGCGAGGCCGAGTGGCGGCAGTCGGGCTGGACGGGGTATCAGGCCAGCGGCGGCACGGATGCGGCCGTGGCGAGTTCACCGTCCGCCCCTGTGCTGGGCATCGCCGCCGTCGGCACCACACCTCCTGCTGCTTCAACGAGCGCCCCCGTAACCACGGCTGCCACCGCCACCTCCGCCCGTCCGGGCGGTGAGGAGGTGATCCCGATCGTCGAGGAGCAGGTACGGGTCGGCAAGCGCGACGTGGAGCGCGGCCGGGTGCGGGTGCGCTCCTACGTGGTCGAGACCCCCGTCACCGAACAGGTTAACCTTCGCGACGAGCGCGTGGAGGTGGAGCGCCGGGCGGTGGATCGTCCCCTGACCGATGCCGACAACGCCTTCCGCGAGCGCACCATCGAGGCGACCGAGACCGATGAGGAGGCGGTGGTGTCCAAGCAGGCGCGCGTCGTCGAGGAACTGGTGATCCGCAAGGATGCCACGGAGCGCACCGAGACGGTGCAGGACACGGTGCGCCGCACCGAGGTCGAGGTGGACGACACGACGGGTGCGCCGCGGACCGGCGGCAACACCGGTCTCGCGGGCACGGTGAATCCTCCTGGCACGGAGGCCAGCCGGGCCGTCGATGAGGTGCTCGGCACCAATGTCAGCGGCGCGCGCCCCGATCAGGCCGACGGTACGCCGGGCAACCCTCCGGGCACGATGGCCAGCCGTGCGGTCGATAACACGCTCGGGACCAACATCAGCGGAACCAATCCCTCTCGGAAGAGCTGAAGCCAGCTAAGCCTCTGGGCAGGGCGGGAGCATGCTCCCGCCCTGAACTCGGCAGGTGAGTGACGGCTGAACTGGGGCTCCATTGTTGCCACCAGCGAGCCTGAGTTGAGGGTGGCGTGCTCTCATGCTCCAGCCAGTATTCGCCGCACCGGTCAGTTTCTAAGGCACTCGAAGCGCGCCATCCTGGCTGGAAGCTATGGCCACCGAGGTGCCCTCCTTAACCTCGCCTACCCGGCTTGTGGTTGCTGAAGCGAGCGTTGCCGAGCCCGGTGCCGATCGTCAGGACGCCCCAGCGGCTCACGTCCTGCATGGTGTGAGTTTCGCTCAGACCTTGGACCACCGCGTCGTTGTGCAGGACGAAGTCGGGACGGCGGTCGCCGAGCTTTCCGAACGCCGACGCCAGGGTTGCTGGCAAATTGAAATCAGGGCCTTCCCAGTTCCCCCCGGGGAGGTTCTGTCCTCCCCGCTCGATGGTGCCGTCGGAGGCGATCATGCCTGGACAGCCCACCCCGACGAACGGGGCAAGCCGCAGTCCCTTGTCCTCCGCCTCGTCGGCCAAGTTCCGAAGCAGTCCCGCGAGCCGGGCCACCGCCTCGTCGCGGTCCGCCTCGCCGTCCGCATGGCGCCAGCGCTCGGACGAGACCACGTGCGCCCTCGACAGGTCGGGCGCCTGGTCCAGCCGCAGTCCGACGAGCCCGACCCGGATGTTGGTCCCGCCGATGTCCGCCGCCAGCATCGCGTCGGCCCCGGCCAGCGCCTCGGGCGGAGCGAGGTGGGCGGCGCCGCAGAGCGCCGCCTCGTCGGGGTGCCTCGAGACGGGCCGCATGTCCACCCGCTCGCCACCGGCCTTGAGCAGCACGCCGACGCGTCCGACCGCCATGATGCCGATGCGCGCTTCGAGGAAGCCGCCGCCGACCGCGATCCGCTCGGTGCCGCGCCACTCCTCCATGCGCAGAAAGCGCCGGACCACGCCCGCCATCTCCTGCGCGAAGTCCTCGATGGCCGAGTGGACGAGGCCCGCGGCTTCCGGGCCCTCCTCGGCGTCATGAAGCAAATCGTCGAGGTCGGCCCGATCGATGTCGTGCGTGGCCGTGCCTTCGCCCACGGCATCCTCCAGCGGATCCTCGCCTCCGCCCCGGTGAACGCGCTGCCGCCAGTCCTCCAGGATCTCGACGAAGGCGCGGTTGCTGGCGCGGTCCCCCAGAAAGCCTTCGCCGCCGGGCTCGCTCAGCTCGGCGTTGTAGGCGTCCACCCGCACCGAGGGCAGGTCGCGGGCGCCGTGCCGTCCAAGGGTCGGGGATGGCTCCGCATCTCGGTTCATGCTGAAAAGATGCCCCCGTGTGGCCGTTCTGCCTTGCCGAACTCCGAAAGAAAGCGCCGCGCGGGGCTGATAGTCCGCTCCCGCCGATGGAGCGGCCGCGAAGGCCGCCCCGCCCAGCGACAGCGCCCCTTCACGCCTCCGCGCGACGGTAGCTTTGTCTCAATCCTGGTAGCGGAAGCCGGGAAGAGCACGAAGCTGGTCGCGAGACATCGGAAGGTTGATGCGGCGCCGCGCATCGTCGTGGCGCAGCTGGTCATAGGGGACAGCCACGTACTTATCGGTGAAGCCAAGGCGGCCCTCCACCTCGATGACGGCGCTCACGACACGCCCCTGTGCATCGAGGATCAGGTCCTCCACCTCTCCGATCTCGACGTCGTCCGAGCTGTAGACGTCACGGTCGATGAGCCCCTTCGCCCGCGTCTGACCCGCAGCGAGACCGGTAGGGGCTGCGGTGCCACTGCTGGTGGCGGCGCCTGGAGCGGCAGGGGAGGTTTGCGCGAGAGATGGCGAGACGGCGGCGCCCAGTACCATTGCTGATGCGAAGACAACGGCGGCGAGCAGATTCTGGCGGCGATGCATGGCTAAGACCCTTGTTGCATGAAAAATCTGTAACGCCGCTGTCGAGCCCCGGTTTTGGAGTGAGATAACAGTGCTGCCCTCGCAGGTGTCTCACGGGCAACGCCGTTCCCGATGGCTTCTGGGTTCGCTGCTGGAACTAGGGTCTGCGCCCGCCGGAAGACCCTACCACTGACCGGCAAGGCGCCCGAGTGTCGCCGCGAAAGTCGCCTGCGTGAAAGGCTTGGAGATGATCGGCGCCCCGGCGTGGCCGCTGCCGTCCGCCGCCCCGGCGCCGTAGCCGCTGACAAAGGCGAAGGGCACGCCGCGGGCGGTCAGTGCGTCCGCCACGGGGTGGCTCGCCTCGCCCGCGAGGTCCATGTCGAGCAGCGCCACGTCGATGGTGTCCCGGCCGATGATGTCCAGCGCCTCGGCGACGCTGGCCGCTGGGCCGACCACGGTGCAGCCGAGATCGGCGAGCGTGTCCTCGAACAGCATGGCGACCATCGCCTCGTCTTCAACGACGAGCACGCGCAGGCCGTCCAGTCCTGGGTCCGTCATGGCGCCCCCTCCTTCTCGGGTGGCGGCGGGAGCGGCAGCCGGATACGGCACTCGACGCCCTGTGGCGCGAAGTCGAGCCTGACCTCGCCGCCGGACTCGTACGGCAAGGCGCGCTCCAGCAACCGCGAGCCGAAGCCCCGGCGCTCGGGCGGGCGCACGGGAGGGCCGCCGCGCTCGCGCCAGTGGATCTCGACCGCCGGCACATCGTCGTTGAACCGCCGCCCCAGTGTCCAGGTAACATCGACGCGGCCGCCGCGCGCCGACAGCGACCCGTACTTCGCGGCATTGGTGGCGAGTTCGTGCAGGGCGAGGTTGAGGGTCACGGCGGCGTTCGGCGCCAGCAGGACCGGCGGGCCGTCGGCCGAGACCCGCCCCGCCTCGCCATCCGTGGCGTAGGGCTCCAGGGTCCGCTCGATCACCTCGCGCAGCGGAGCCCCCTCCCAACCGCCGCGGGCCAGCATGTCGTGCGCGCGGGCGAGGGCCAGGAGTCGTGCGTCGAAGGCTTTCCGGAAGGCGGCGGGATTCGGGGCGTAGCGCAGGCTCTGCGCCGCGACCGACTGCACGGTGGCGAGCGTGTTCTTGACCCGGTGGTCCAGTTCGCGGAGCAGCAGCCGACGGCGCTCCTCCTCGCGGCGCTGTTCCGTTCGGTCACGCAGGATCTTCAGGAAACCTCGCAGCTCCCCGCCGCTGTCGAGCAGAGGCATCATCATTCCGGCCGCCCAGAAGCGGGAGCCGTCCTGTCTCACATGCCAGCGCTCATCCGCTGCGCAGCCCTCGTTGGCAGCCCGGCTCATCTCGATCTCGGGCACGTCCGCGGCGCGGTCCTCGGGCATGAAGATGACGTCCGCGGAATGGCCGAGGATGTCCTCGGTTTCGTAGCCGAGGAAACGCTTGGCGCCCGGATTCCAAGCCGTGACCAAGCCATCGAGGCCAAGGGTGAAGATGGCGTACTCGGTCGCGCTCTCAAAAATGAGGCGCAGGTGCTCCTCACCCTCTCGGAGCGCGAGGTTCGCGGCCGCCAGCGCGTTGCGGAGCGCCTCGTTCTCGGTGACCAGCGCGTCCCGCTCGCGCGTCAGCTCGCGGATGCGCTCCGGCTGGTCCTTGAGAGCGAGCGGGGGCTGCTTGTTTTCTGAGGGCATGGCCGCTCCTCTTACGGGCGGTTTGCGGCGCCGCAGCAGGAAGCCGGGCGCCGAGGCCAGGGCGCCCGACGTTGATCGTTGTTCTTGGGCAACCCGACACCAGCCTGACCTGCTGGTGGATTCAGGCCACCTGGTAAGTCTCTTTCTCTTGGCTTGCTTTGTTGTGTGCCGCTACGGCGGCTCCCCGTCATTGTAGGAACTCTAAACCACCGTTTAGAGTCCCAACACCACGGCACCGGCGGCATCGAATCCCTGCATGGCAAAGACCCCGAACGGCAGCGCGAGACGGCCCGCCGTGACGAGAAAGGCTGGGAGGCCCGCGAAGGAGGCTTTGAGGGAGCCGTGCGTGGTGCCGCCCGCCGTTCCCCACGAGGCGCTCCCCGCGCTGGTGCTGCGCCGCCGCGGTGACGACGTGGACGCCATCGCCTCCTACGTGGAGTGGCAGGCGAAGGGCGAGACGGTCGTGCACGCCGAGAAGGTGCTGACGGAGCACGTGCTGGGCGCGAAGCACGAGTGCTGGGACGTGCGGACCGACAAGGAGCGGTGGTGGGTCATCACCGGCGCGACCAACCTGTACTCCCAGCGGCTGTTCCCCAGCCTGGACTACACGCTCACCTTCCACGTCGGCCTGATGGCCCGCATGGCGGCGCGGCACGAGCCCGGCGTCGAGGAAGCCGAGCAGCTTCTATTCCCCGCGGCATGGCGGCGGTGGGAGCAGGCGGGGGAGGTGCTGGACGAGGCCGAGGAGGCCGAGGACTTCCAGTCCGTCGGCATGCGCTGCCGCGAGTGCCTCGTCGCGATGGTGCGGGCGCTGGGCGACCCCTCGATGGTGCCGGAGGGCACCGACCCGCCCCAGCGCGCGAACGTCGTCGCGTGGTGCGGCCTCATCGCCGAGCACGTCGCGCGCGGCGCCAGCGCGGAGTGCGTGCGGGGCTACCTGAAGGCCGTGGCGAAGTCGGGCTGGGCCTTCGTCAATTGGCTGACGCACGCCCACGGGGCGACCCGGGCCGACGGTCTCCTCGCCCATGAGCTGACGCAGCACGTGCTCAGCATCTACGGCACCGCCGTGTTCCGGCATCGGCGCGGCATCCCGGACCGGTGCGCGTCCTGCGGCTCCTACAAAGTCGGCCTGTTCGCGCAAGAACCGGGGGCGACGCCGGTGCCGGCCTGCCAGGTGTGCGGCTGGACGCAGGGGCCGGCGCCGGCAGCCGGAGCGGGTGGGGAGCCGTGATGACGACCGCCTTCGTCGCCTACTACCGCGTCAGCACCGACCGGCAGGGCCGCTCCGGGTTGGGCCTGGACGCGCAGCGCGAGGCGGTCGCGCGCTTCCTCGCCGCCCGCCCCGGCGCCGCGCTGCTGGGCGAGTTCACCGAGGTCGAGAGCGGCCGGCGCGCCGACCGCCCCCAGCTCGCCGCGGCCCTTGCCCTCGCTCGCCGCCGCAAGGCGACGCTGGTGATCGCCAAGCTGGACCGCCTCGCGCGGTCGGTGGCCTTCATCGCCGGGCTGATGGAGGGCGGCGCGCCGTTCGTCGCCTGC
Source organism: Roseicella sp. DB1501 (assembly GCF_013112485.1). GTDB lineage: Bacteria > Pseudomonadota > Alphaproteobacteria > Acetobacterales > Acetobacteraceae > Paracraurococcus. Next base: position 8,730 of record NZ_JABFHG010000028.1, on the reverse strand, counting down.
GACAACCCGCACGCCACGCCGCTGACGATCCACATCCTCGCCGCCGTCGCCCAGCACGAGCGCGAGGCCATTTCGGCCCGCACGAAGGCGGCGTTGGCGGTGGCGAAAGCGCGCGGCACGCGGCTGGGCAACCCGGACGCCGGCCCCGCCAGGGCACTGGCGGCGGCGGCGAATCGGGCGGGGGCGGCGCGGCGGGCGGAGGCGGTGCGACCGCTGGCCGAGCGCCTGGCCGGGCAAGGGCTGTCGCTGCGCGCCGTCGCGCGCGAGCTGGAAGAGCGCCGCGTGCCCACCCCCCGCGGCGGGCGCTGGCACGCGGCCAGCGTGCGGGCGGTGCTGGCGAGGGCGTAGGGCGGGAGCCACAAGCCCGTCGCACTGTCTGCTAGACGACGTGCCGAAGTGTCTCTAATCCGATGTGTCGACAATACGAGGCGTCGGAATGCAGACCTTGGCGATGATCGCCCAGAAGGGCGGGACGGGTAAGACGACCTTGGCTCTCTCGCTCGCCGTGGCGGCCGAAGCGGCGGGGCGGAGCGTGCTCGTCATAGACTTGGACCCCCAGGCCAGCGCGTGCCGGTGGGGCGACCGCCGAACCGCAGAGGCGCCTGCCGTCATGGACGCGCAGCCCGCCCGCCTCGCCGCCGCCCTCGCCAAGGCGGCCCAGGCCGGCGTTGACCTCGCCATTGTGGACACGCCCGCGCGGGTGGAACAGGCCGCGGCCGAGGCCGCGAAGGTCGCGGACCTCGTCCTGATTCCCTGCAAGCCGTCCATCCTGGACCTCGAAACCCTTCGCGCGACCGCGGAGCTGGTGCAGGGCCGGTCCAAGCGCCCACCGCTGGTGGTCCTCAACGCGGTTCCGGCCCAGGGCACCCGGCACGAGCAGGCGGCCGAGGCGATCACGGGCATGGGGCTGGCGGTGTGTCCCGTCCACGTCGGGCAGCGGGTGGCGTTCGAGTACGCCGCGCAGGCGGGGCAGAGCGTGACCGAATACGAGCCGGATGGACGCGCCGCGTCGGATGTTCGACGCCTCTACGATGCGATATGTCAGATTGTCGGCATGTCGAAGAAGGAGCGGGCACAGTGAACAAGCGGCCGAACCTGGCTGCCGTGGCGGCGGCAGCCGGCAGCACCCGGCGCCGAGAGCCCGAGCCGACGCCGGCCCCGGCGCGCGAACCGGCTGTCGGCCCGAGGACGCGGGTGGGGACGAAGCAGATCGCGGCCCACTTCCCCGAGGACGTGGCTTGGCAGCTTCGGGCGCTGGCCGTGGAGCGGAAGACCACCGTGCAGAACCTCATGGCCGAGGCGCTGAACGACCTCTTCGCGAAGCACGGGAAGCCCGAAGTGGCTCCCCTGGAGCGGGTGCGCGGACTCTCGTGATGCCCGAAGAGGCGCCGCGCGGTGGAACGTCCCTGTCGCACACGACGCGGCGGCTTCTGGACGCCGCCGAGACGCTCCGCCGCGGCGCGCCCTTCGAGCTGGACTTCCTGCACACCGTTCTCACGCAGACCGGGCTGCCGTTCCGCAACCCCGGGGACGCGCGGACGTGGGAGCGACGGCAGGGCGGGGCCGCGCTTCGCATCGAGGCAGGGGCCGTGGCCGACCCGAGCGCGGGCGGGTTCCGCACCGTCGGCGTGCCCTTCGGCGAGAAGGCGCGGCTGGTGCTGATCCACCTCACCGGTGAGGCCCTCCGCACGGGTTCGCCAGTGGTGGAGGTGGAGAACAGCCTGACCGCCTATGTGCGCGAGCTGGGCCTCCCCACCGACGGCCGGACCATCGTCACGGTGAAGGAGCAGCTCGCGCGCCTTTCGGCCGCGACGGTGCGGCTCGCCTACTTCGCGGACGGGCGCGCCGCCCAGGTGAACGCCGCGCTGGTGACGGGCCTGGATCTTTGGGCGCCGCGCGATCCGCGCCAGCGCGTGCTGTGGCCCAGCACGGTCCGCCTGTCCGACGACTACTTCGCCAGCATCCAGAGCCACGCGGTGCCTCTGGCCCGTCCCGCGATCCGGGCGCTGGCGCACTCGGCGCTGGCGCTCGACGCCTACTGCTGGCTCGCCCAGCGGCTGCACCGGGTGCCCGTCGGCAAGCCGCAGGCCATCTCGTGGTCGGCGCTGCGTGACCAGTTCGGGCAGGGCTTCGCGCGGGAGCGCGACTTCCGCCGGCAGTTCCGCGAGACGCTGCGCGGCGTCATGACGGTGTACCCCGACGCGCGGGTGGACGACGGGGAGGATGGACTTCTGCTGCACCGATCCCGGCCCCCCGTGGCACCCCGGATCGTGGCACGGGCGCCGAAGCCCCCCACCCCTTAAGCTGTGGAAAACCGACTTATCCACGAGCACTTGGTCGCGCCGGGCACGAGCACTTGGTCGCGCCGGGCACGAGCACTTGGTCGCGCACATAATATAGAACCGATATGTAAGCCTATAATCTTCCGGTAGTTGGCGAGCCCACCTGTGGAAAACTGTTAAGACACCCGTTCGGCGGATCACCCCCCATCCGGCGAGAGCGCGATGCCCCGGTGCTCGGGGCCGTCAAGGACGCTCGCTGCGCTCGCGCCGCTATGCGGTGGCCTGCGGCCATCCCCGACCGCCCCTGCGCGCCGCGGCGACCGGAGGGGGTCGGGACGGAAGGCGTCCCGACTTTCAACCCGTCGCCTCCGGCGCGGGTCGAACAGAAGGCATTGAGAGAAAGCATTGAGAAGGTAAGGAGAGCGCCTTACCTTGAGAGGGCGCTGCGAGTCGCGAGGAGCCAATCCATGCCGCCTGCCGTCGTCGAGGAGGTCTGCACCATCACCGCCAAGGGCCAGACCACCGTGCCGAAAGCCGTTCGGCAGGCACTCGGCGTCGGCTATGGGGGGCGGATTGCCTTCCGGGTGGAGAGGGGCCGCGTCACCGTCCACGCCCTGCCCGAGAGGGGGGAGGCCGCGGACCCCGCGCTGGCGCCCTTCCTGGCGCTGCTGGAGGCCGACCTCGCCGCCCGGCCGGCCGAGGCCGTCCGGCCGCTCCCGGAGGCTCTGGCGGGCCGCCTGGACGCGCTGGCGGCCGAGGTGGGGCCGGTGGACCCGGACGAGCCCATCGAGGGCGAGGTGAGCCTGTAGGCGGTGGCTCGCGATGCTCGGCCGGCAGGGAGGCCACCGGGCCTCGCGCGGCACGGCTGGCGACTCCTCGGCCACCCCTTATTCCTGGACCAGATCGGACGGCTTCTGGCGGCCGTGGAGCGGGCCAGGCGGGCGGACCCGGAGGGGTGGCGGGGGAAGGCCGATGCCAAGCTGCTCGCCGCGATCCGCGCCCTCGTGCTGGACCGCATCCCGCGCGACCCGCTGGCGCCGGAGTTCCGGCAGGGCAACACCCTGGGGCCAGCGCACCGGCACTGGTTCCGAGCGAAGTTCGGCGGGGTGCGGTTCCGGCTGTTCTTCCGTGCCGACTCGCGCGCCCGGGTGATCGTCTACGCCTGGGTCAACGACCGCGACACGCTGCGCAAGGCCGGCGCCGCGAGCGACCCCTACGCGGTGTTCGCGGCGATGCTGGCGGGCGGCAACCCGCCGGACGACTGGCCCGCGCTGCTGGCCGCAGCCGAGGCGCCGGAGGCGGCGCGACGGCTCGGCGTGGTGGATACGGCGGAGTAGGGAGGGCAAGTGAGCAAACCCGTTCCCCTCGTCTTGCAGATCCAGGCCGACGCCCTCGACCGCGCCGTCTCCACGGCGGACCTTTTAAGGCGCGCCCGTGTGGCTAGTTCGAAGCTCGGCATCGGAAGCGCCGCGAAGTGGGTGGAGCAGGAGACGAACGGCTACGAGGACATAGCCCCCAAGGACCTGCCGCCATACCGCGTCATCCATGGACACGCGCAATTCTTCAATCCCGTGCGGGGGTGGTGCCCCATCCTCACGCACGACGAATGGCTGGCCGACATCATGTCAACGGCCTACCTGTTCCAGCCGATCGGCGAGTTGGAGCGGCACGCTAGGGACGAGAAGGACGGCCTCGTCCGACTCACGCACCACCTCAAGCTCAACGAGTTGATCACGGCGCAGATCGGCTTTGCCGCGCAGTCCGTCGTGGCCATTGCGCGCACCAGCGTGTGGGGCGTCGTCGAGAGGGTGCGGACGTTCGTCCTCGACTGGTCCCTTGAACTGGAGCGCGCGGGCGTGCTGGGCGAGGGTATGAGCTTCACCCTCAACGAAAAAGCAAAGGCGGTGGCCGTGACGAATAACTACTTCGCGCAGAACATCGGGGTCGCCGGCAACGTCGAGGGCGGCTCCACGGTCCAGAACAACCAAGTCGCGGGCGCCGCGCTGGACCTGGAAGCCGTGCGCGGCCTCCTCCAACAGATGCAGCAGCTCGCGCCGATGCTGCCGCCCAACCTGCGCACGGCGGTGGAGGCAGACGCCGCAGAACTCCAGGCCGAAACCGCGAAGCCGCAGCCGGACCAGGGGCGCCTGCGCAACCTGCTGGGGTCCATCCGATCCACGTGCGAGGGAGCGAGCGGCAACCTCTTCGCCACCGGTGTGGTGGAGGCGATCAAGGCCATGCTGGGCTGATCCCGCCGCCTCACGCGTCGGACAGCCCGGCGAACTCCGGGTCGTCGTAGTGGCGGAGCTTGGCGGCGAGGGCAGGGGCCTTGCCCGGGCGGAGGAGGACCTGGAGGTGCGGCGGCAGGCGCATGGCCTCGTCGGGCGTCAGCAGGGGCCGGCCGGCGAGGTGCGTCGAGGTGCCTTCGCTGACGGAGGCGTGGCCACCGGAGAGGGCGCCGAGGCCGGCGGGGCGGGAGGAGCCGGAGGAGGCGGTGGCGTACTCGACGGTGGCGTTGCCGAGCACCTTGGAGAGCCAGGTGGCGGTGTCGAGGTCGGCCGGGGCGGCGACCTGCACGAGGCCGGCGTTGGCGAGGAAGGTAGCGGCCGACTCGCCGTAGGCGGCGCGGAGTTGGGCGAGGTCCTGGAGGATGGGCCAGAGCTGGAGGCCGAGGCCGGCCATCAGCCCGGCGGCCGACAGCACGGGTTCGAGGCGGCCGAGGGCGGCGAACTCGTCCAGCAGCAGGAGCACGGGCGGCGTGCCGGGGCGCTGCGGCGTGCGGGCCAGCTCCGCGATCCCCTGAGCGATCAGCAGCCGGAGCCAGCGGGCGTAGGCGCCCAGGCGGTCGGGGGGCAGGACGAGGAAGACCGTCGCGTTGCCGTCGCGGAGGTCGCGCCAGCGGAAGTCCGAGCGCGCCATGCTCGCGGCCATGCGTGGGCTGTCGAGGAAGTGGGTGTGGCGCTGGGCCGAGGAGAGGACACCGGCGGCCTCGCGGTCGGCCTTGCCGAGCTGCCGTGCCGCGGCGCGGGACACCAGCCCGCCGGCCGCGGCGGTGTCGGCCAGCATGGCGCGCAGCAGGGCGTCCCACTCGCGCGGCGGCAGGGTGAGGAGGCGGCGGAGGTCGGGCAGGCCGCGCGCGCCGTCCGGGGCGGCGCAGGCGAGGTGCATCAGCAGCCCGGCGATGAGGGCCTTGGCTTCGTCGTTCCAGTGGGCCTCCGCGACCTGGCCGGGCGGGTCGAAGACGAGCGCATCTGCCAGCGTCGCGGCGTCGTCGGCGAGGTCGGGGGAGGTGGGGTCGAGACTCGCCGCGGGATCGTAGCAGGCGGCGGGCTGGCCGGAGGCGCCGAAGGGGTCCAGCACCCATACCGGCCCGAAGCGGCGCCGGGCACGGGCGGCGATGCGTGAGTTCTCCCCCTTCGGGTCCACGCAGATCACCGGCCGCGGCGCCGTCAGCAGGTTCGGGAGCACGGTCCCGACGCCCTTGCCGGAGCGGGTGGGGGCGACCGTCAGGAGGTGCGCCGGCCCCGCGTAGCGCAGCGGTTCGCCGCGGCGGTCGGCGGCGCGGCCGACGAGGAGGGCGGCGGGGTCACGGGCGAGGGCGGGCGCGGCGAGGTCGGCCGAGAGTTCGCGCGCGCCGGCCCAGGCGGCGGAGCCCATGACGTCGGGCACGGCGGGGCGGCGGAAGGAGGCGACGAAGGCGAGGACGGCGGCGACGACGCCGGCGAGGAAGGTGCCGCCGTTCCAGATGATGCTGCCCCACTCCTTCGGGGCGAGGAGGCCGAGGACGGCGAAGACGACGAGGCCGGCGAGCATCCCCACGGCGCCGGCGACGGCGGCGCGCACGAGGGCGGTGCCGAGGCGCCAGGTGAAGCCGATGCCGTCCGCGACCGCGAGGAGGGCGGCCCTCACGCGGGCAACCCGCCCGCCGCGTCCCCTTCCTCCTGCCCCGTGACGCCGGCCGCGGCGGCGGCCTCGCGGTCGGCGGCGAAGGCGCGCATCCCGGCGCGGCGCCAGCGGGCGCGGAGGTGGGCGGGATCGTCGTCGCCCGCGCCGCTCAGGTGCCCGGCGACCTCCATCAGGGCGCCGAGCATGGTGGCGCGGTCGTCGTCGGTGAGTTCCACGAGGCCGGCCTTGCTGACGAGGCCGCCGAGTTCGATCAGGTGGCGCGTGCGCTCACGGCGTGCCTTCGCCCAGTCGCGGGTGTCGGTGCGGGCGCGGGCGGCCTCGGCGCGGTTAATCGCCGGTACCAGCCGCCGCAGCGCCCGCGCCGTTCGCGCCAGCTCCGCCCGCAGCGTCGCCGGGTCCGGCCTTTTCCCGGCCGCCCCGCTTGCCGTCGCGAAAGAACGCCTCGCCGCGCTCGGTCCACCCCTTCACGGCGTCAGGCCGCTTCCTCGATTGCTCGACGGCGGCGAGCAGCGCGCCGGCTAGCGCCTCGACGGGGAGGGCGTCGGCGCCCGTCACCTGGACGAGTTCGCCGAGCTGGGTGGTCTTCTGGCCCTTGAGCTTCTTGGCCCGATCCATGAGGGCCTGGAGTTCGGAATCAAAGTCGCGCGGCTTGCGGGCCATGGCAGTGTTCGCCGCCTGTTCACTGTGAGGGCGACCCGTAGCAGCGGAGGGAGGGCGCGTCACCGTCCGAGGGTGGCAGTTCCGCAGGAGCACCGAGGCGCCGGTTTTGATGTGGTGGAAGGCGGTCACCCGGCGGGTACGTCGGGCCGCTTGGCGACGTAGCCAATCCGTAGGCCCGGCACGAAGCCCAAGCCCTCGTAGAAGGCATGCACCCGAGGGTCCGCACGCCCGCTCTGCATCAGCACGTGGTGGCAATCGTCCGCCCAGGCCCGGGCGAGGGCAGCGCCGACGACGGCGCGGCCGTGCCCGAGACCGCGATGCCCGGGATGGGAAACGACATTTTCTAGGAATCCGTGACGCCGTCCGCCGCGGAGAAGGTTCGGTGCGGTGACAAGCATGCAGGTGGCCACGACGATGCCGCGCTCGTCCGACACGAAGACATGGACACCCGGATGCTCCAAGGTTTCCTGCCAGGTGCGTTCGGCCCGCTCGCCTGGCTCGACGGTGCGACTGACTTCCGATGCGGCGAACAGGTCCAAGAGCGCGGACAGATCGGAGGCGTGGGCGAGACGGGCGAGGGGCATGTCTGGAGCCTTCGATCACGGGTGACAGGCTTCGTAGAGCGGGACGGTAAGGGTCGGAGCTGCCACGTCATGGCCCACTACGGCCCTGTTCTGGAATTACGAGGACCGCGCCCGCGCCACTCGTCACGGGCCTCCGGAGCGCAGCGGAGGAGGTCAGAGAAGTGCGCGCTTATACGTCACTGCGTGACGTGCGCGGAACGGCGGCCGTCCGGGATGGCCCCGGCGGGCCGACGCCGGTAGGGTCCGGCGCGTGGCAATCTACCACTTCTCCGCTAAGGTGATCTCGCGGGCGTCGGGCCGGTCGGCGGTGGCTGCTGCGGCGTATCGCGCGGCCGAGCGCCTGGACGACGAGCGGCTAGGCCGGACGCACGACTTCACGGCCAAGGCCGGCGTCGTGCATTCCGAGATCCTGCTGCCTGAGGGTGCGCCGGAGGGGTGGCGCGATCGGGCGACGCTGTGGAACGAGGTCGAGGCCGTCGAGCGGCGGCGCGATGCGCAGCTCGCGCGCGACGTGGAGGTAGCGCTGCCGCGGGAGCTGTCGCGGGCCGAGGCGGTGGCGCTGGTGCGGGACTTCGTGCGGGAGGAGTTCGTCGCGCGAGGGATGGTGGCAGACCTGAACATGCATTGGGGGGTGGGGGCGGACGGCGAAGCGCAGCCGCACGCGCACATCATGCTGACGATGCGGCAAGTGAAGGGAGACGGGTTCGGGGCGAAGGCGCGAGACTGGAACGGCAAAGAACTTCTGACCGGCTGGCGCGAGCGATGGGCGGAGCGGGCGAACGCGCGGCTGGCCGAGCTGGGGCACGACGCGCGGATCGATCATCGCTCCCTCGCCGAGCAGGGCATCGCGTTGGAGCCGCAGCACAAGGTGGGGCCGGCGGGGGCGCGGCGGGCGGAGCGGGGCGAGGAGGCGGAGCGGCGGGCCGAGCACGACGCCATCGCGCGGCGCAACGGCGAGCGCATCGCCGAGGATCCGGCGCTGGCGCTGAACGCGCTAACGCGGCAGCAGTCCACCTTTACCCGGCACGACCTGGCGCGGTTCGTGTCACGGCACACGGACGGGGCGGAGCAGTTCGCGGCGGTGATGGCGCGGGTGGAGGCGGCGCCGGAGCTGGTGTGGGTCGGGGAGGACGAGCGCGGGCGGGAGCGGTTCAGCACGCGCGAGATGCTGGCCGTCGAGGAGCGGATGGAGGGGGCCGGGGCGGCGTTGGCCGGGTCGCGGAAGCACCAGGCCGACCCAGTCGCAGTGGGCCGCAAGGTGCACCTCGCGGCCGAGGACGGGCTGCGGCTGGGCGAGG
>NZ_JABFHG010000027.1 GCF_013112485.1 Roseicella sp. DB1501 | reverse complement strand
CCGCCGGGCCACCCAGCCGGATCCAAACACCCTCACACACACCACCCACGCGGGGTGGAGCAGCCCGGTAGCTCGTCAGGCTCATAACCTGAAGGTCACAGGTTCAAATCCTGTCCCCGCATCCAGAATCAGCATCGCTGCAGCCGCCTCGGACACTCTCCGCAGGCGGCTTCTTCGCGTTCAGGTCCCATCATTGGTTGGTATCTGTCGGATATCCGATAGCTTCCTGATTGATTGGACAGGATCACTGCCGTAAAGCGGGCCGTAGTCATTCTCTGCCCACCTTTCTGGTGTTGTCCCTTGGGCTTCCCGCAGGAAGCAGGATGGGAGCCCGGCGATGCAGCAGGATGATGGGTGGCGGGCGACCGATCTGACGCGCCCCTATGACGCCGTGGTCATCGGCAGCGGCGCCGGCGGCGCGCCCCTCGCGCTGCGCCTCGGGCAGCGGGGGCTGCGCGTCCTGGTGGTCGAGCAAGGCGATTTCCTGCGGGTCGAGCGCGGCGGCGAGGGCGAGCCGGTCGGCCGCTTCATCACCGACGTCATGGGCAGCCGCGACGCGCCGCTCAGCATCGTCGGCGGCCGCACCAAATTCTATGGCGCCGCCCTCTACCGGATGCGCGAGAGCGATTTCAGCGCCGTCGAGCACGAGACCGGCACCTCACCCGCTTGGCCGATCACCTATGCTGAGCTCGAGCCCTATTACGAGCAGGCGGAGCTTCTCTACCGCGTGCATGGTGCGTCGGAGGGCGACCCGAGCGAGCCGCCGCGCGCCAACCCCTATCCGCATCCGCCGCTGCCGCATGGCGGCATCGTCGCCGAGATGGTGCAGCGCCTGACGCGCAGCGGCACGCCGGTGGCGCCCGTCCCGAGCGGCCTGGATTACGGGCCAGGCGGCAGCTGCGTGCTCTGCCCGACCTGCGACGCGCATCTCTGCACTCGCGACGCCAAGATGGATGCCGAGACCGCCTCCATGCGGCCGGCGCTGGCGACCGGCAACGTCCATCTGGCGACCCAGACCGAATGCCTGCGGATCCTGACCGACGGCGCGGGCGGCCGCGCCACGGGCGTGCTGCTGCGGCGCCAGGGCGAGGAATACGTGGTGCGGGCCGGGGTGGTCGCCGTCTGCGGTGGGCTGCCGGGCTCGGCCCTGATGCTGCGGCGCTCGCGCACGGACCGGCATCCGGAGGGGCTCGGCAATGCCGGCGGCGCGCTCGGCCGCTATCTCGGCGGCCACTCGGTCGGCATGATCTTCCCCTTCACCGGCCTGCGGCCGGTGCCGGCCTTCTACACCAAGACCTTCGCCATCAACGCCTATTACGAGGGCGGCCCCGGCTCGCCCCATCCCTTGGGCGTGGTGCAGGTCGCCGGGCAGATGCCCTTCTGGGAGGAGGCCTCGCGGCTGGTCCGGCCCGTCGCCCGGCTGGTCGGTCGGCACAGCCTGATGTGCTTCTACATGAGCGAGGCGCTGCCCTCGCAGGAGGCCGGGTTGCGCTTCGATGGCGACCGGCTCGCCGGGCGGGTCGAGCCGCGGCACAACCTGCAGGCCTTTGGCCGCCTGCGCGATCTCGCGGTCGAGGCCTTCCGCCGCGCCGGCTATCCCTCCCTCGCCCGCAAGCGGCCGCCCTATCTCTGGCACGAGGTCGGCACGGTGCGCTTCGGGACCGACCCGGCGAGCTCGGTGCTCGATCCGGACTGCCAGGTGCACGGCATCAAGGGCCTCTACGTGGTTGATGCCTCGACCCTGCCCTCGGCCGGGGCGGTCAACACGGCGCTGACCATCATCGCCCTCGCGCTCCGGGCGGGGGACCACATCGCCGGCGCGGCGGCGCCAGGCCAGCTGGCCCAGGAGCCGGTGCGGCCGGGCCGCCGCGTCGAGACGGTTCGCTGAGCGCGGGGACGACCATCCATGCAACTCGTCTACTACCGCAAGCAGGTGCCGAATTTCGGCGATGACCTGAACGCCGTGCTCTGGAAAGGCCTGGCGCCGGCGCTGTTCGACGAGGATCCGGAAACCGGCTTCGTCGGCATAGGCACCATCATCGGCATGCCCTGCGGCGCACTGCGACGGCTGCACGTCTTCTCCTCCGGCATCGGCAACGACCGGCCCGAGGCCTGGCGCGGCAAGCAGGTCGAGTACTGGTGCGTGCGCGGCCCGGTCTCGGCGCGGGTGCTGGGCCTGCCGGCGGAGCGGGCGCTCACCGACGGCGCCATCCTGACGCCGCTGGTCGCGGGCTTCCCGCAGGCGGCGACGGGCACGGGCGGCACGCTGGTGGTGCCGCATTTCCAGACCCTCGACCATCCCGGCTGGCCGGAGGTGGCGAAGCTGACCGGCTATGAGCTGCTCGACCCGCGCGGCACGCCGCAGGAGGTCATCGCCCGCATCGCCGGGGCGCGGCTGGTGCTGACGGAATCCCTGCACGGCGCGATCCTCGCCGATGTCTACGGCATTCCCTGGATCGCCTTCGCCACCTCGAAGAATTTCGGCATCACCAAATGGGTCGACTGGACCCTCTCGCTGGGCCGCGACTTCGCGCTGGCGATGGTCCCGCCGCCCGATCCCGGGCCGGTCCTCGCCTTCGGCCGCGCCCCCGCCCCCTTCGGCCAGACCATGCGCTTCGATGCCGAGGCGGCGCTTGCCCGCTTCGACGAGCGGGTGACGCCGGAGCCGGCGACTCTGGCCTCGCGGCTGAAGGGCTTGGCCAAGCGCTCGCCGCTGCTGCGCCCCTTTCTCGGCTTCAGCCCGGCCCGCACGGCGGAGGCGTTGGAGCGCCTGACGCGGACTGAGCCGGCGCTGAGCGCCGAGCCGCGGCGCCTGGCATTGCGGGCGCGGATGCTGGAGCGGCTCGAGGCCCTGGCGAAATCCGCCCAACCGGCCAGAGTCGCCTGATACGGCGCCTGAGGGCCGCCTGGAGCCGGGGCAGGGCTGGAGGGCTACTCCAAATAGCCTTCTCGCCCCTTTCTGGCCTCAGGCCGCATCCTGGCGCCTTACAGCGCCTGTCAAAACCGTCGCTGCCCGTTGTCCTGCCGCGGCTTGGCCGCGGCAGGCTGTGACGTCCCTTGGGCAGGAAGGGACTCCATTGGGGTCCCCGCAAAGCCGCGAAGCGGTTTTGCGGGGAAGGCTCAGCGGGGTGGTGTGGCGGCCTCCACCACCCGCAACCCGTTGACCAGGGTGCGCGGCACCGGCGATTTCGAGGGCAGCAGGCGCAACCCGTGCCGCACCACCTCCACCCCGGCATCCGGATAGACGGCCAGCACGTCCGGCAGCACCGCCTTGACCCGCTGGGCGAGGTGGGAGACGCGGCTGGTATCCGCCCCCACCTGGGCCGCCAGGGCCTGCCAGCGGAGCAGCAGGGGCTGCTCCAGCCGCTGCAGCCGGTAGGCGAGCAGGGTGTAGAGGTCGAGGCCGAGGGAGTTGTCCTTCAGATGCGCGATGGCGTCGCGCATGAGCGGCACCGCATGCTCGCGCAGATGCTCGTGGAACTCCCGGGTCAGCTCGACCGTGGCCTGCCAGGGCGCGCCCTCCTCCTGGCCGTGCCAGAGCGAGAGGCCGGAGACCAGGCGCTGGTCGCGGATGATGGTCTCGTCGCCGCCGGAGGCGGAGCGCGCCGTCCATTGCAGGGTGAACTCGCAGCGGGCGATGCGCAGCGACTGCTCGCGGATTGCCTGGATGGTGCCGCGCGGCCCGCCGGTGACCGGCAGGCCGAGGGAGCGGATCCAGGCCGACATGCTGGGGCCGAGGCTGACGGTGCGGCTGCGCACCCCCTCGGTCTGCAGGAAGATCATGATCAGCCGGGCGCGGGTGCCATAGGGCACGCCGACGCGGGTCGCCCGGCCATCCGCGCCGCGCACCACGCCGGGGCTGACCATGAGGTGGAAGCGTCCGGAATTGCGCTCCCAGATCAGGTCGTTGCTGGCCGGGCGGGCATGCGGCAGGCAGGTCTGGCAGAGGCCGGAATGCGAGAAGGCAAGGTCGTCCTCGGCCGGCTCGCCGAGAGCAACGCTGGCGGCGGCGATCCGGTCAAGCTCGCGGCGGCGCTCCTTCGGGTCCTGCAGCGCCGCGGCGACGCGCCGGAGGCCGTCGGTGCCGAAGAGCATGAGCTGGCGATGGATACCGGCCATGGAGATCCGATCACTGCGTCCGGGGCGAGCGGGCGCAGTCTAGCCATGCTGCGCCGCAATGCTGCGCTGAATCGGCGGCCTTTCGGCATGGCGCTGTCGAATTCCGGCCGAGGGCGGGCAGGGGAAGTTATCCACGCTGAATCGGCGGCCTTGCTACGCTGAATCGGCGGCCTTTGAAGGCCGGGTTTACGCTGAATCGGCGGCCTTTGAGCGAGTTATCCACGCTGAATCGGCGGCCTATACCTATAATTAAGGCCTATAAGATTCTCCTATAGGGCAGCTCTGCCTCGCGAGATCGAGGGCCTGTCGCCTGTGGATAAGTCCAAAAGGGCTCTCTTTCGGCCAGAGACCGGGGCTGCGGCAGCGGAGCAGGGCTCAGGAAGAGGAAGGCTGAACCTTCTTATCATCCGAAAAACCAAAGATGGGCTAAAGGCCGCCGATTCAGCGTGGAGAAACCCGGTCCGGCACCGGGTCTGCCAGTCCAAGCCACGGTACTTGCTGGAAGTTTCCTGGAAGAGCTTTATCAACCTATACTTGAAAATCCTGTACGGCCCAGGCTAGGTGCGTCCATGCCGCGCACCTTCCCCGACCCCTCTCCCGGCGCTGGCCGCTTCCTGCACGGCGCCGCCTGGTCGGCCCTGAACGCGGCCGCCGGCGCCCTGCTGCCGCTCGGCATCTTCGTCATCTTCGCCCGCTGGCTGCCGGCGGCCGAGATCGGCGCCGTGGCCCTCGCCGTGGCCGTCAGCGAGATAATCAAGGCCTTCGGCCTGCCCGGCCTCTACGAGGCGCTGTTGCAGCAGCGGGAGGACCGGCAGCGCGCCGCCGAGACCGCCCTCGCCTGCCTGCTCCTGGGAGGGTTCGGGCTGTTCGGCCTGCACCTGCTGCTGACCCCGCTGCTCGTATGGCTGGTGCCGGGAGTCGAGCAGGCCGGGCTGGCGATCGCCGTCCTCGGCCTGCGCATCCCGCTCGACCTCGCCGCGCTGCAGCCGCAGGCGATACTGGCCGAGCGGCTGTCCTTCCGCCGGCTGGCGCTGCGCTCGATCCTGGCGACGACCGGGGCCGGGGCGGCCGGCCTGAGCTTGCTCCTGGCCGGCCATCCCATGGCCGGGCTGGTGACCTACCAGCTCGGCCTCTCGGCCCTGCTGCTGCTGCTGACCGCCGCCGGCACCGGAACCCTGGTGTGGCCCCGGCTGCACCGCGACTGCCTGCGCCGGCTCCGGCAGGAGGCCGCGCATGCCTCGGCCGTGCGGCTGGTGGCGGCGGTGAACAACTACCTCGACCAGGTCCTCGTCGCCGGCCTGCTCGGCGGCCTGCAGCTGGCCTATTACAACTTGGCCAAGCGGGTGGAGACGATCCTGATCACCGCCGCGGCCTCCTTCGGCGGCATCCTGTTCCAGCCGGTCTTCGCCCGGCGCCGGCCCGGCGACACCGCCGAGGGGCTGCGCCGCGGCCTGATGGTCCTGACGGCCAGCTGCGGCCTGGCGACAGCGGTGATCATGGCGACCCATCTGCGGCTGATCACCCTGGTCTTCGGCCCGGCCTGGGCCGAGGCCGCGCCAGTGGCCGCCCTGCTGGCGCTCGGCGGCTTCCTGCGGGCGCTCGGCAGCGCACATGGGTCGTTGCTCTCGGTCTCGGGCCGCAACCGTCAGCTGCTGCGGGTCAGCCTCTGCTCGGCCGGATCCGGCCTGGCCCTGGTGCTGCTGCTGGCCCCGGTCGGCCTCATACCCTGCGCCCTCGCCCTGGCGCTCCGTAGCCTCGGCTCGACGGCCGCCATGGCCTGGCTGACCCGGCACGACCTGCCGGGGACCGGGCGGGTCTATGCGCTGGAGGTCGCCTTGCCCTTCGGGGCGATGCTGGCCGGCGCCTGGGCCGGAGAGGCGCTGGCCGGTCGGGTCCTCGCCGGCGCGGAGCAGGACTTGGCATCCGGCCTGCTGACCCTGGCCGCGGCCGGGACAGCCGCGACCGGGCTCATGCTGCTGTCTTTCGGCCTTCGGCTGCTCTGCCGGCGCTGGTTTGCGATGCCGCGGCCGGCCCCGCAGGCCTGATCCATGTAGTAGCAATATGGTAACGGGAAGCCCGGATAAGTTGAAGGAGGGTTAAAACAACCCTGTCTTATCCTATTGATTTTTCAAAAAAGAGCCTGTGCAGCCACGAGACGCGCCGTTCGTCCCGTCGGATCAGGCCCAGCCCGTTCGGATGCCTGCTGCATGATGAATGTCCAGAACCCGACCGAGATGCTGGCCGCCTCCCCGCAAGGGCAGGACGCACCGCCCTTCCGCTGGCTGCCCGGGATGCTGCGCTTCCTGCGCCGGCGCTGGCCGACCATCATCGGCTCGGCCGTTGTCACCCTCGGCCTGGCGGTTCTCTACCTGCTGGTCGCCACGCCGCAATTCACCGCCACTACCGCGCTCCTGGTCGATGTCCGGCAGAGCAACCCCTTCCGCCTGCAGCCGCTCGTCACCGATGCGCAATCCGAGAGCGCGCTGGTCGAGAGCCAGGTCGAGGTGATCCGGTCCGAGGGGCTGGCGCGCGCCGTCGTGCAGCAGAAGGACCTGCTGCACGACGCCGACTTCAACGCCATCGGCAAGGGCATCATCGGCGGCGTTGTCAGCTTCGTCGCCGATCTCGTCAGCAGCGACGGGCCGCCGGACGAGGAGCGGCTGCGCTCGCTCGCGGTCGAGAAGCTGATGAAGCTGATCTCGGTCCGCCGCATCGGCCTGACCGCGGTCATCGAGGTCGCCGTGCGCACGCCGGACGGCGCGCTCTCGGCCCGGCTGGCGAATGCCCTGGCCGAGCACTACCTGCAGCGCCAGGTCGCCGCTCTCGCGGATGTCTCGAGTGTGGCGAGCGCCTGGATGCAGAAGCGCGTCGGCGAGCTGCGCGACGAGGCGATCGCTGCCGATCGACAAGTGCAGGACTACCGCGCCAGCCACAACATCCTCGACACCGACAAGGGCCAGTTCAACGCGCAGCAGCTCGGCGATTTCAGCCTGCAGCTGACCGCCGCACGGGCCCGGCTCGCCGATGCGCAGGCGAAGTTCGACCGCATCAACGTCATCTCGCCCGACCGTCTGGTCGACGCACCGATGGCCGAGGCGATCGAGAACACCGTCATCGTCGCGCTGCGCAAGCAGTATCTCGACGCCCGCCGCCGCGAGTCCGAATGGTCCGCGCGCTACGGCAGCGGGCATACCGCCGCGGTCAATGCGCGGATCGAGATGGCCGAGCTGCAGAAGTCGATCAGGAACGAGCTGGCCCGCATCTCGGAGACCTATCGCAGCGAGCTCGAGGTGGCGAAGGCGAACGAGGCGGAGCTGAGCCGGCAGCTGGCCGTGCTCGCCGGCGCTGCGGCCGAGGTGAACAGCGACCGGATCATGCTGCGCGCCCTGCAGAGCGCGGCCGACAGCTACAAGTCGATCTACGAGAATTTCCTGCAGCGCTACACCCAGGCGGTGCAGGACCAGTCCTTCCCCATCACCGAGGCCCGGGTGATGTCGCCCGCCGTCCCGCCGCTGCGGAAAAGCTGGCCGAAGGCGGTGCTCGTGCTCGGCCTCGGCCTGGTGATCGGCCTGATGCTCGGCGGCGGCCTCGCCATCCTGCGCGAGCTGCTCGACCAGGGGCTGCGGACCCCGGCGCAGATCAAGGCGGCCACCGGCCATGAGTGCCTCGGCATGCTGCCGCGGCTTTCCGCCTCCGTGCAGAGCCTGGACGGCCAGCCGGCCGATCCCGGCCTGCGGCGGCTGCCGACCCGGGCGAGCGCGCTGCGCCATGTCATCGACCGGCCTGCCTCCGCCTTCGCCGAGACGATGCGCGGCATCGCGCTGCGGACCGTCTGGCGGCGCCGGACGCCGGGCGGCCAGGTGATCGGCTGCGTCGCGCCGCGCTCCGGCGAGGGCGCCAGCACCGTCGCCGCCAACCTCGCCTATGCCTTCGCCGATGCCGGCTACAACACGTTGCTGGTCGATCTCGACTTGCGCGGCGCGAGCCTGAGCCGGGCGCTGGCGCCGCAGAGCACCGGCGGCGCGGCCGAGATCGCCGAGGGCACCATGCCGCTCGAGCAGGTGGTGTGGCGCGATCCGCAGACCGGGCTGCACTTCCTGCCCGCCGCGGCGAGCAAGTCGGCGGCGCAGCCGGCGCGGATCCTGGCGCCGCTGCGGGCGGACCGGCTGATGGCGGCGCTGCGCACCGGCTACGACCGCGTGGTGCTGGACCTGCCGGCGGCCGGCAGCGCTGCCGATGCCAGCGTGCTGGCCGAGCTGCTGGACGGCCTCCTGCTGGTCTCGAGCTGGGGCGATCTCGAGGGCGAGGCGCTGGCCGAGATCCTGGACGGGCTGCATGGCAGCCGCGACCGGTTGCTCGGCGTGGTGCTCAACCGCGTGGAGATGCGCCGACTCGAGCAGTACGGCGTGACCGGCCCGGCCTCCGTGCCGCAGCGGGAGACGGAAGCCACGGTCTGAAGCGGTGCCGGAGTGAAGGCTGGGGCCGGCGCCATCGGACGATTTCCATGCTGCGGCCGGCGGCCGCGACCAGAAGCGGGCTGCCCATGCTGTTCGGATCCCTCGAATTCGTCTTCGGCTTCCTGCCGCTCACGCTGCTGACCTACCACCTGCTGCGCATCCGTGGCTGGCAGGTGGCGGCGAAGCTGGCGATGATCCTGGCTTCGCTGGTCTTCTATGGCTGGTGGGATCCCCGCTACGTGCCGCTGGTGCTCGGATCCATTGCGGTCAATTACGGGCTGGGCGCCACCATCCACCGCATGCGTGAGCCCGGCCGGCGCAAGGCGATCCTCCTCCTCGGGCTCGCGCTCAATCTCGGCCTGCTCGGCTACTACAAATATGCCGGTTTCTTCCTGCAGAACCTGGGCGGGATGTTCGGCGTCCACGACGTGGCGGCGACGCTGATCATCCCGCTTGCCATCAGCTTCTTCACCTTCCAGCAGATCGCCTACCTGGTGGAAACCTGGCGCGGCCAGGAGCCGGCGCGCAACGCGCTCGACTATCTGCTCTTCGTGCTGTTCTTCCCGCATCTGATCGCCGGGCCGATCACCCACCATGCGGAGATGCTGCCGCAATTCGCCCATGCCGGGCGCGGCCGCCTGGCCTCGAGCTTCATCGCCATGGGCGCGACCATCTTCGTCCTCGGCATGGCGAAGAAGGTGCTGCTGGCCGACACCATCGCGCAATTCGCCGATCCGGTCTTCGCCGCGGCGGCGCAGGGCGCGGCGCTGTCCACGGCCGATGCCTGGATGGGAGCCATCGCCTATACACTGCAGCTCTACTTCGATTTCTCCGGCTATTCCGACATGGCGATCGGCGTCGGCCTGCTGTTCGGCATCCGCTTCCCGGTGAATTTCAACTCGCCCTATAAGGCAACGAGCATCATCGAGTTCTGGCGGCGCTGGCATATCAGCCTCTCGGCCTTCCTGCGCACCTATCTCTACATCCCGCTCGGCGGCAACCGCGCCGGCAAGCTGCGGCGCTACGCCAACCTGATGGCCACCATGACGCTCGGCGGCCTCTGGCACGGCGCCGGATGGACCTTCCTGTTCTGGGGCTTCCTGCACGGCGCCTACCTGATCCTGAACCATGGCTGGACGACCCTGGCTGGTGGTCGCCTGCGGCTGCCGCGCGGCGCCGCCTGGGCGCTGACCATGCTCGGCGTCGTCATCGCCTGGGTCTTCTTCCGTGCCGTTTCCTTCGAGGCGGCCCTCGGCATCCTCGAGGCCATGGCAGGCGGCGGCAATCCGGGGACGCTGCCGGTCGGACTGCCGGACCGGTTGCTCGGCTGGCTGCTGATCGGCATTGGCGGCCTCATCGCGGTGTCGCAGCCCAACCTGCTCGAGCTCGCGCGCTACCCGCAGGGACTGGAGGATGGGCAGGCGAGTCCGGCGTTGCGACCGGTGCTCGGCCTGCAGCGGCTCGCCGCCAGCCCAGGCTTCGCCACGGTCTGCCTTGGCCTGCTGGCCGCGGCCTGCATCGCTCGGCTGCCGAAGCCCGGCGTCTTCCTCTACTTCACCTTCTGACGCTGAGGTGCCGCCGATGGCCTTCCCATCCCTGCTCCGGCGCTTCGCCGTGGCCTCCGTCGTCGCCGTCGCCACGCTCGCCGGCAGCCTCGCCATCCCGCACGATCCCTATATCCGCTGGCAGGACATGCGGTCCGAGGCCTGGGCCCGGCTTGGCTGGATCTACGAGCGCATCCACTTCGACGAGACGCCGATCGACATCGCCTTCATCGGCACCTCGCACACCATGAACGGCGTGGACGGTGCCGCGGTCCGCGCGGCACTGGCGGCGGCCAGCGGGGCGTGCCGGTATGTGACCAATTTCGCCTTCCCCTCCTACGGCCGCAACATGCACTGGCTGATCGCGCGCGAGCTGCTGGAGAATCGCAAGGTCGGCACACTGGTGCTCGAGGTCTTCGAGAACGAGAGCCGCAAGGCGCATCCCTTCTTCTCGACCGTCGCCGAGGTCTCGGATGTCCTGCAGGCGCCGCTGCTGATCAACCTCAACTACTTCTCCGACATCGCGCAACTGCCGGCGCGGCAGGTGATGCTCGGCTTGAAGACGCTGATGCCGGAGCGCTTCGGCCTGCATCGCCGCTTCGACCCCGCCCATTACGACGGCGAGGATGTCGACAACACGCGGCAGGTGCAGGTGGGCGGCGTCGCGCTGACGCCGCCGCGCGACCGCGTCCTGCCGCCAGAGCGTCTTGAGCGCGCGGCGGAGCGGGCGCGCGCGGCCAAGAACGGCAACATGCTGGGCAGCCATCTCCAGGCGCTCGAATACCGCTACCCGCGCCATTATCTCGACCGCATCCTGGCATTGGCGGCGGAGCGCGGCGTCGCGGTGAAGTTCCTCTACCTGCCGAGCTATGCCTATGTCGGCAGCCAGCCGCGCGATCCTTCGCTTTATGCCGGACATGGCGAGATGCTCAGCACCGGCACGCTGCTTGCCGATACCGGTCTCTGGTACGATCCCGATCACCTGAACGCGCAGGGTGCGGCGCTCCTGTCCACGCAGCTTGGCAAGTTGCTGGCCGGCGCCGCTGGTGATGCGGCGCCGGCTGGGCAGTCGATCCCATGCAGTCGGTCCCTGCCCGACGTGATGGCCTCCCGCACGCACTGAACCGGGGTTGGACCGGAGCGCCGCCACGTCCTCCTGATGGGACGCCCTCAAGCATTAGGAATTTAAATATTAGATTTATAGGAGTTTAAACCCACACACAAAATCTAAAAATAGAGATAAAACAATACTTGATCAACTTTTAGGATCATGCAAGGTTGCCGCCTGTTGGTTTCTCATTCGAAAAGGGTTCCCTATGGCAACCTTCACTGGCACGGTCGGTAATGACAAGGTCGTCGGCACCTCCGGCAACGACCTGATCAACGGCCTCGCCGGCAATGACACGCTGATCGGCGGTGCCGGCAGCGACACGCTTTATGGCGGCGCCGGCGCCGACTACCTCTATGGCGGCGCTGGCAACGACACCTTCAAGTTCAACCACGCCAACAGCACCGGCTGGACCGAGCTCAACGGCGGCGCCACCATCATGGACTTCCAGGGCGCCGGCCTTCCCAACGCTCCGGGGGTCGACAACGACTTCATTGCCCTCAATGGCTACGGCACGGCGGCCACCGGCGCGCATCTCGATTTCTTCGGCGTCTCCGCCAAGATGCCCTCGCTGCAGTACTACAAGGTCTATGCCGATGCGGCGCATGGCGGCGGCTTCAGCTGGCTCTCGGTGAAGATGGCCGACCACGAGACCAACCACCTCAGCGCCGCCTACGACTACCAGTTCTACGCGTCCTGACGCAGGCTGCTGTCTCAGGCCAACCGGCATCGCTGCCGGTTGGCCTGTCTCCCCAGCTTCGACATTTCAAAGCTTAGCGCGCCGCACGGACATTTTCTGGTTGCGATTGCGGGCTAACCCCCGGCCATGCAGCCCTTTCCCGTCTCCGCTCGCTCCCTCCCGCAGAGCCTGGAGCGGCGGCCCAATACAGGCCGCTATCGAGCCGAGCCCGGCGGGTTGCGCTGCAGGGCGATCTCGATCGTCATGGTCTGGCATGCCTCGCTGATCCGCGGCGGCGCCATCCGGCCATGAGGGCGGCCGCAATGGCCGGAAAGCCCGCCGGTCCATCCGGGATCGACTGGCCGATCTGGTGGATGACCTTCCTCTCGCTGACCGGCTACAACATCGCGGTCGGCATCAGCCCGGCGCTGATCGCGCTGTTCCTGCTGTGCTGGAGCCTGTATTTCCTGGCCTGGCCGGCCCGCAACCTGGACCGGCTGCTGCGCGCGCCGCTGCCCTTCGCCCTGCCGCTCCTCGCCCTCGCCTCCACCCTCTGGTCGCAGGCGGCGGCGATCACCCTGCGCAACGCCATCGAGCTGCTGCTGGTCACCGGCATTGGCGTGCTGATCGCGCGGGCGCAGAGGCTGCGCAGCTTCCTCTCCGCCTTCATGTGCATGATGCTCGTGAGCGTGCTCATCGGCGCCGCCACCGGCAAAAGGGCGGTGCTCGGCATTCATGGCGACATGGCGCTGATCGGCATCTTCGGCAGCAAGAACAACTTCGCGCTGATGATCAGCATGATGATGCTATCCGCCGCCGCCGTGCTGGCGGACCCGTTGCAGCCGCGCCCGCTGCGCCTGCTCGGGCTGTTCAGCCTCGTCATTGGCCCGCCCCTGCTGGTGATGGCGAAATCGCTCGGCGCCATGGTCACTCTCTTCCTCGCCCTCGGCTGCCTGGGCTTCTTCACTCTCGCAGGGCGGTTGTCGCGCCGATTGCGGCCAGCCCTCTACGTCCTCGCCACCCTGCTCGCCCTGGCGATGGTGGTGACCTTCCTGATGCTGCAGGATGCCGGGGTGCTCGAGATGCTGCTGCGCTCGGCCGGCAAGGATACCAGTCTCACGGGGCGGACCTTCCTCTGGTCGCGGGCCGATGGGCTGATCCCGCTGCACCCGCTGCTCGGTGTCGGCTACCAGGCCTTCTGGGTGCAGGAAAGCGTGGAGGCGGAAGGTCTCTGGCGCGCCTCCGACATCATCGCGCGCTTCGGATTCCACTTCCACAATCTCTACTATGAGACCGCGATCGAGCTTGGCTATGTCGGCGTCGCCGTCCTCGCCGTCACCCTGGCGGCCGTGGCGGCGGCGGCGCTCATTGCGGTGTTCCGCCGCCCCTGCCCGGAGCATGCCTTCCTCGTCTCAGCCACTGCGATCTTCCTCTCGCGCGCCTATGTCGAGCTCGACTTCCTCACGCCCTTCTCCATGGGCTCGCTGCTGCTGCCGGTCTTCTGGAGCTACGGCGCGCAGGCCGTGGCGGAGACGCGACGCCTGGGTCGGCGCCCGAGCTGGCAGGCAACCCTGTGCCCGGGCGGGCCACCGGTGCCCAGCCCGGCGCGCTGACGATTGCGGCTCGGCGAACGGCTGCGCGCCCTATTCGTCGAACTGCCAGGCGCGGATGTGGTCGATCAGCATCCGGGCCGGGAAGGCCGTCGCGGCGTCCGGCGGGCCGGGCCAGCTGCCAGGGCCGCCGACCGCCAGATTGGCCAGCAGGAACATCGGCTTGTGCATGTCCGCCGGCGTCGGCAGCGCGGCGATCTGCCGGTCATCGAGGAAGTAGCGGATCTCCTCGGCGCGCCAGCTCACTGCGAAGCTATGGAAGCCGTCCGAGACGTCGCCGACCTTGACCGGCACTGTCTTCGCCTCGCGCCGGCCACTGGCCTTGGAATGCGTCGAGACATAGACCACGCCCGGCTGGTGGCCGAGCATCTCCACGACATCGATCTCGGGCGGCCAGGTCCTGTCCGCCGGCAGCAGCCAGAGCCCCGACCAGAGGCCGCGGCCCCGAGGCAGCCGGGCGCGTATCTCGAAATAGCCGTAGCGCTGCGCGAAGCCGCCCTGCGAGGTGATGAGGCCGGATGTGTAGGGCAGGCCGCCGCGATTCTCGCCGGGGGCCGCGGTGATCTCCAGCACGCCGTCCCGTACCGCGAAGGGATGCGTGCCGACGCTCGCATCTGAATAGTACTGCGCCTCCTTGTTGCTCGGCAGGGTGCGGCCATAGGGGAAGTTGGTCCGCCACCCCTGCTGGCCATCGACTGACCAGACGAAGCGGGAGAACTCCTCGGCGAAGGTCAGCCGCATGCCGGGACGGCGGGCCTCGTCCGGCGCCTGCGCGGGCGACCATTGTGGCTGCAGCGGCGGCTCCGCCGCCCTGGCGCCAGGCTGGACGCCAAGGAGCGCCGGCAGCGCGAGGGCGGTCCGCCGGACCATCGGCAGGCCCACGGGCGCGTCCCGGTGCGGCGAGGCCGTGGCCGGGCGGGGCGCGGCCGGATCGGTGATCCGGCGCAGCAGGGCACGGCGCGTCGCGCCCGGCGAGCTCGGCCCGGGCGCGGTCATGGCCGGGCGTGCCGGCGGGGCGGGGCGGGACGTGGTTCGGTCGGTCATGCCGCGCTCAGCCCCCCGTGCTTCGGTGCGGCGGCGGCATCCTCCGTCCGCCCCGTCGCCAGATAGCCGAGCAGCCCGGCATAGCAGGACGCAGCCGAGAAGCGCTCGCGCGCCACCTGCAGCGAGGCCGTCGCGCGCTCGCCGCGCAGCACCGGGTCGAGCAGCAGCGCCACAACCTCGGCGGCGAAATCCCTCGCCTCGTCCACCGGCAGAACGGCCGGAGCGCATTCCTCCTGCACCCCCTGCAGCGTGACGCTCGTCGCCACCACCGCCTTGCCCTGGCTCAGTGCCTCGACCAGCTTCACCTTGAGGCCGGAGCCGACGAGCAGCGGCGAGACCACCACGGCCGCCGCGCGGTAATGCGGCGCGAGATCCGGCACCAGGCCGAGGATCCTCACGGCGCCGGCCAGCGCCTCCGGCAGCGGGCCGATGGCGGGGCCCGCCTTGCCGGCGACATGCAGCTCGGCCTGCGGCACGGCCTGGCGGATGCGCGGCAGCACCTCGCGCAGGAACCAGCGCAGCCCGTCCAGGTTCGGCGCGGTGTCGCTGCCGACGAAGAGCAGCGAGGCGCCCTCTCCAAGCTGCGGCGCCGCCACCGGCTCGGCCGCGAGCGGCGCCACGATCACCTGCCGCCCGGGCAGCGACTGGCGGATGAAGGCACCCTCCTCGCCCTGGATCGCCACCACCGCATCGGCGGCGCCGAGCAGGCGCAACTCGCTCGCCTGGTCGATCAGCGCCACCGAATCCATGCTGCCGGCCCTGGCGAATTGCGCGGCGCGGCTGGAGAAGAGGTCGTGCATCACCACGATGCGCCGGGCCGCGGGGCTGAGCGCATAGGGAAAGGCCGGGGTGAGGAAGGCATAGTCCGCCACCACCACATCGGCCTCGCCGCGGATGCGCCCGGCGACATGCAGCAGATCCTCCGCCCGCCAGGGCACGGCGACGGCATAGGGCGCCTTGCGCACCAGCCTGCCGAGGCCGAGCCCGGCCCTGCGCAACAGCCGGTCGGCGATGCCGAGACCGGCGGCGGCCCAGATCGCCGGGTCGCGCGCTACCAGGAAGCGACCCAGCCGCCAGGCGCCGCGCATGCTGACGGAGCGGAAGACCGCCATCTCCGGCCGCAGGCGCAGCACCGGCGTGCGGCCGAGCGGGGCGGGCGAGGGCCAGGTGAGGTGCAGCTCGTGCCCCGCCTCGGCCATGGCGCCGCAGAGGCCGAGCAGATAGGCCGAGCTGCCGCTCTCCCGCCCGGTGACGCGGTTGCGCGAGACGACATGCACGCGCAGCCGCCGCGCCTCGCCCTCCGGCGCGGGGGCCACCACGGGTCGCAGCCGGGCGAGCATCCTGGCCAGCCGGTCGCGCAGTGGCAGCCGCAGCAGCGCCGCGCCGCCGGGGGAGCGGATCGCCTCGCGCAGCGCCGCGGCCGGGTCGCCTGCCTTCAGCGCGGCGAGGATGGCGTCATAGGCGAGCGCCCGCTCGATGCTGGCGCGGCGGTGGCGGAAGGCGGCCTCGGTCGCCGCATCCTGCGGCCCGATCGCGGCGCGGAAGGCGCTGTCGGAGGCCAGCATGGCGGTGAGGTCGCCGCGGCGCAGCCGGTGCGAGGTCGAGGCATCGTGCCGGCGATAGAAATAGGTGAGCTCCGGCAGGATGCGGAACCGCGCCCCCATGGCCAGCAGCCGCGCGACCAGGTCGTAATCCTCGGCGATGCGCAGGGCCGGGTCGTAGCGGATGCCGCTCCGCCGCAGCAGCGCCGTCCGGATGAGCGGCTTGAGATAGCCGAGCGCCGGCAGCCGCCCGAACAGTGCATTGGCGCGGACATAGGTGGCGAGGTCGATCTCCGCCGGCAAGGCGAGGCGGCCGCGCAGCAGCGGTCGCGGCGCGCTGCCATCCGCGAAGAAGGCCAGCATGTCGTCGGCGAGGATGTCGCAGCCCGTCTGCTCGGCGACCTCCAGCAGCCGCGCCAGCCGCTCGGGATGCATCAGGTCGTCGCTGTCCATGACGGCGATCCAGTGGCCCCGCGCGGCGGCGAGGCCGCGGTTGCGCGCCGCGCCCGGGCCGCCCTGAGGGGCCGATGGCAGGATGACGAGGCGGCGGTCCTCGGCGGCGATGGCCCGAGCGATGGCCAGGCTGTCATCGGTCGAGCCGTCATCCGCCAGCACCACCTCGATGGCGGCGAGGTTCTGCGCGAGCGCCGAGCGGAGCGCCTCGGCCAGGAAGCGGGCGCCGTTGTGGTTGGCCATCACCACGCTCACCAGCGGGCGCTCGAGGGACAGGGGCATGGCTGGCTCCGAAGGCGGCGAGGCGGGCCCGGCCGCATCGCGATCAGGGACCGGATGACGTCTGACCGGGTGCATCGGGCGGGGAATATCAACTAATACTAGAAAATCCAGTATAGAATTTAGGCAATCAATCTATTAACCGTAAGGAGATTTCCGCCTCGGCATTTCCCGCTACCGTCTGGGCTCCGGTCCCGGACGCAGCACGGTCGCCGCGGCCCTTGTCCGGAGCCCGAGCGACCGCCCATGCGCCTCGCCTATATTGTCCACGACCTCGCCGACCCGGCCGTGGCCCGCCGGCTCGCCATGCTCGCCCCGCATCTGGCCTCGGCCGTCGTCATCGGCTTCCATCGCGATGCCGCGCCGCCGGCGCGGGTGGCGGGCTGGCCGACCGTGCCGCTCGGCCGGACGGAGGATGCGCGGCTCGGCAAGCGGGTGCTGTCCGTCCTGCGGGCCCGGCTGCAACTCGGGACCCTCGCGCCGCATCTCGCCGGGGCGACGGTGGTGATGTCGCGCCAGCTCGAGACGCTGGTGCTGGCCCGGGCGGCGCGGGCGCACTTCGCGCCGGGGGCGATGCTGGTGCAGGAATGCCTCGATGTGCATCGACTGCTGGTCGGCGGGACCTGGAAGAGTCGGGCGATGCGGCGGCTGGAGGGGCGGCTGCTGCGCGCCTGCGACCTGCTGCTGGTCAGCTCGCCCGCCTTCCTGCGCGAGCATCTCGTCCCGGCGCATGGCGCGGCGCTGCCGCCGGCGATGCTGGTGGAGAACAAGGTGCTGCAGGCGGAGCTGGCGGAACAGGCGCAGACAACGGCGCCGCGACCGGCAGCCGCGCCGCCCTGGCGGATCGGCTGGTACGGCGTCATCCGCTGCCGCGAGAGCCTGATGCTGCTGGCCGATCTGGTCCGCCGGCTGCCTGGCCGGGTCGAGGTGGAGATCCGCGGCCGCCCGGCGCCGAGCGCCATCCCGGACTTCGAGGCGGTGGTGGCGGCGACGCCGGGCCTGCACTTCCTCGGCCCCTATGACCGCAGGCGCGACCTCGCCGCCATGTATCGCGGGGTGCATTTCGCCTGGGCGATCGATTACTTCGAGGCGGGCGCGAATTCCGACTGGCTGCTGCCGAACCGGCTCTACGAGGGCAGCCTGCACGGTGCGGTGCCGATCGCCCTGGCGCGGACCGAGACCGGCCGCTGGCTGGCCCGGCACCGGGCCGGGCTGCTGCTGCAGGAGCCGCTGCAGCAGGCGCTGCCGGCCTTCTTCGCCGGGCTCGACGCGGCCGGCTATGCGGCGTCGGCGGCGGCGGTCGCGGCCATCCCGCAGGCCGATCTGGTGGAGGATGGCGTGGCGCTGGCCACCGCCCTGCTGCAGGCCCAGGCCCGCGATGCCCGCCTGCTCCTGCCCGCGGCCGGGGCGCCGGTGCCGGTCTGAGCGCCGGCCGTTTGCCTAGAGCGTGATCTCGCTTGAGATGACTCACCGGAAAGCGTGAATCACGCGATCAAACAACGGCCTGGACCATGATCCGTGAACCTGTGTGAGCGGATCATGGTCTAGGGGGATTGGATCGAACGGGTTGCCGCTGCGGGTCGAGACCGTGCTCGAGGGCCAGACCCATTCCACCCGCCTCGACTACGACCATGCCGACCCGCCGGCCGATGTCGGAGCGCTGACGAGCAGGCGGGCCGACACGGCTGAACTGCTTCTGTCCGAAAATAGCTTTTATCGGACACAATCCAATGCGCCGCGGCGAAGCCCGATCGGGCCTGCCGGAAAACTCCCCGAGCGGGGAAACCGGAGGCGCATTAAGATTTCAAATCGATCTTCAGCACTTTGAAGATAAAGGCCAGATGGCAGGGCAGGAGGCGGAGGAGCCGGCGGAGAGCGACGCGACAGACGGGCAGGAGCCCTGGCGTCCGGTTTGGGAGGATGCGGCGGCGGAGGCCATGGCGATGGCCCCGCCACCCTGGCTCGCCCCGTCACGCCGTAGGCCGGAGCCTGATTGGCGCACCCTGGCCGCCCCCCTCGCCGCCGCCGAGGATGCTCTCTCCCGGCTCGATGCCGGCGCCGAGGCCGCCTCCCCTGCCCTTTGCGAGGGGCTGGTCGCCCGCATGGCCTTCGCCGAGGCCGCCGGTTGGCTGGCGAGCGCCGCCGACCGGGCCTGGATCCATCCGCGGGACTTGGCGCTGGCCGAGGCGGGGCTGCTCGGCGACTTTATCGCCGCGGCCCTGGGCGGCCATGCCGGGACGGCCCTGCCGGCCACGGCCGGTGCATCCGGGCCCGGTCATGCCGGCGCCCTCCTGGCCGCGGAGGCCGACCGGCTGCCGGATGGCGCCACCCTTGCCCAAGGTCTGGCCCTGGCCCGGGCGCTGCGTCGCCTGGCGAGGCCGATGCACCGGGATCCGCTCGCCGATCCGGCCGCATTGCTGCAGCCCCTGGCGATGGAGGCGGCGCCGCTCCGCCTGCGGCCGGAGCGGCTGGCCGCCTGGCGCGCGGCGGCGTTCGATCGCGCCCAGCCGCCCTTGCTGGCCGCCGCCGCGGCGGCCGCGGCCTGGATGTCGGTCAATGCGCTCGAGAACGGGCAGCCCGCGCCGGCCCAGGCCCTGCTGCTCGCCGCCGCGGTGGTGCGGCGCCGCGGCCGGCTGCGGGCCATCCCCCTGCCCTTCTGGGCGATGAACGGCCCCGGTCGGGCAGCCGCGCTGCCGCTGCGTGATCCGGCCGGCTGGCTGGCCGTCTTCCTCGACCGGGTGGCGCTGGCGGCGCGGCAGGGCCTCGCGGAACTGGCCCGGCTGCGCGAGGCCGAGGCGGCGGCGCGGCAATTGGTGGGAATGGGGCGGCGCGGTCATCTGGCGGCCGCCGCCGAGCTGGTGCTGCGCGCGCCGGCGGTCACGGCTCGCGGCCTGGCCCGGCAGCTCGGCATCACGCCGCAGGCGGCGCTGCGGCTGCTCGGGCGCCTGGAGGCGGCCAGGATCATACGGGAGTCGACGGGGCGTCGCAGCTTCCGGGCGTATGGGATTTTTTGAGCATTGGTAGTATTCGCCCTGTATCCCGCATGGCAGCGCCCCAGATGATGCTCCGGGCGGCTTGTGCCGTGCTTCCCCGCGACTGTTCGAGAATTGTCTCTTGCACCTCAGCCCTGAAGACATCGCTGCCGCGGAAGCCTGCGGCGTCAATTTCCTGCCCGCCTCCGATGCCCAGGTCCAGCGCATGGCCATGCAGCGGAAGATCTTCTACCGGGCCGGCGAGCCGATCCTGGCGACCCGCGGCGACGGCTTTTTTGAGACGGTCGGCACGCTGCAGCAGCTGATCGAGGAAGGGCGCCGGCAGCAGCAGGATCTGGCGCAATGGCTGCAGGCGGAGCCGGCCGGGACGGCGGAGGCAGCCGTCCCAACCATGGCGGAGCCAGCCGAGGCGATGGCGGAGGCACCGGCCGAGGTGCCGGAAGCGGCCCCGCCGCCGGCCGCGGATGACCCCGCGCCGGCCGAGGCGGCAGAGCCTGCGCCGGAGCCCATGCCGCCGAAGCGGCAGCGCCGGCGCCGGCCGCCTGCCAGCGAGCTGGCCCATCTGCCGGACCTACCGGATCGGGATCCCGAGCTGGCGGCGACTTTGTCCGCCGATGCCTCCCGGCCGACATCCCGGGACCGCAGCCAGCGCTGGCTGGTCGCCGGCGCGGCGCGGCGCGGCCGGGCAGGAAAGCATTGGAGCACGCGCCAGCGCGGATAGCTACTAGGTAGCTATCGGATACCAAAATCTGGCGATCCGCCTTATTGCTGCTTTCGGGACGGCATCCCGCTTCGCTGCATCGATCAGCGCTTCCGCGTCTGCAACTCCCGCGTGAGGGCGGCGATGGCACGGGCGAAGGCATCGCCCAGCACCCAGCCCTGGGCATCGGCGATGGCATAGAAGGCGGCGGCATCCTCCGCCCGGACCTTCAGGTTCAATTGCTGGTTCCGCCCCGTGCGGTAGCGGCGCTGCTCCCGCCGCTCGGCGGGTGCCGCCGGCAAAGGCTCGGTCCTGGCCGACCTCGGCGCCGGGCCGCGGCTGCGGAAGCCGGCTTCCTCGGCTACCGCCTTCACCTGCTCCGGCCGGGCCGGCGGCCTGGGCGCGAAGCCGCTGACATCCAGCTCCTCTTCGAAGAGCCCTGCGCGCTTGTCGCTCATGCCATGCTCTCCGTCGGGATTTCGCTTGGCCGGGCCGGCCGCAGCATCGCCACCACCTCGGCCGCGAAGGCGCGGGCATTCTTCACCGCCCCCTCCAGCCCGCTGACCTGGCCAGGATTCAGCCCGTCAACCGTGCCGCCGAAGCTGAAGATGGCGCGGAAGGCCTCGCGCTCATGCATCTGGGTCTGCAGCGCAGGCACGCCATGCGCGTCGAATTCGCTGCGGATGTGCTGCAGCGTGCGCGGCCGGATGGCGGCGCTGGTGCGGGTGAAGAGCACGGCATGCGGGATCCGCCGGGCGAAGGCCTTCTCCTGCTGGCGGATCAGCCGGATCGCCTTCGCCGCCTCCGCGGCATCGAGCTGGCTGCCCTGGGAGGGGATGATGACCAGGTCGGCGCGGCTGATGGCATAGGCGACGGTCAGGCTGGCCGTTCCCTCGAGATCGACGATGACGAAGGGCACGCGCGCGGCGGCGCCCTCGATGGCGTCGATCACCGTCTCCTCGGTGACGTCGGCGATGACCTCGAGCCCTTCCGGCCGGCCGGGGCGGCGGGCCCAGGCCGAGACGGGGCGGTTCGGGTCGGCATCGATGATGGTGACCGCGGCCCCCTTGCGGGCGAGCTCGCAGGCCAGGACGACGGCGGAGGTCGATTTGCCGGCGCCGCCCTTGGGGCTGGCGAAGACGATCGAGGGCATGGGGATAGCGCTCTCCGCTGGCGCCCTGGCCTTGCACGTGCGGCGGTGGCCAAGGCTTCCGGCCTGTTGTCTTCGGAGCCTCATCCGCTCCGGATGGCGAGGGCTTATCCGAAAGCTATCGGATAGACAATGGATATCCAACAGCTATCAAAGTCTGCCACGCGCCTGTTGTAGGGGGGCGTCGGTCGACCCGGCTCGGTTCCCGGGGCACGAAAAGTTCTACCATTACATGTAATCTGTCTTTTGTTCTAAAAAACAAACAAATTAGCAGTAAAAACAAATACAGAATCGTATTATAATTTGGACATTGCAAAAAACACACGAAATTTAACTTGATTGTTGTTTATGCGAGTTGACTGATGCTGGCGATTTCACAACCATAGATTGTCGAATGCGCGGCTTTACGACCGCTAAGCGTTAACATTCCACTTTGTTTGTTGCAATATAGCAACAAGGAGGAGAGATGACGAGCATCACGGGCGGGTACAGTGCGAGCGGCGTGTGGCTGGCGGCCAGCGGCGCCCCGACATCCTGGCTCAGCGGCTCGCAGGTCCCAGCCGGCGGCTCGCTCTACGGCACCAGCGGAAACGACTTCATGTCGACGCCGAGCGGCGGCACCGCCTATGGCGGGACGGGCGACGACAGCTACTATCTCTGGAACATGCAGGATCGGGTCGTCGAGCTGGCCGGCCAGGGCGTCGACACCCTCTATTCCTATGTCGGCTCCTACCTGC
Source organism: Roseicella sp. DB1501 (assembly GCF_013112485.1). GTDB lineage: Bacteria > Pseudomonadota > Alphaproteobacteria > Acetobacterales > Acetobacteraceae > Paracraurococcus. Next base: position 2,694 of record NZ_JABFHG010000027.1, on the reverse strand, counting down.
TGCCGGACAACGTCGAGAACATGGTCCTCGACAGCGCCAAGACGTCCGGGACCGGCAATGCCCTGGCGAACATCATCGCCGGCGGCAGCGGGTCGCAGACCATCGATGGCGGCGTGGGCAACGACATCCTCTCGGGTGGAGACGGCGCCGACCGCTTCCTCATGCAGGGGGGAACCGGCTGGGACCTCATCCGGGACTTCGAGACCGGCGCCGACCAGCTCGCCATCGGCGGCGCCTTCACGCAGTTCACCAGCTTCGCCGCCGTGCAGGCCGCCCTCACCCAGCTCGGCACCGACACCGTGCTGCAGCTCTCGTCGACCGATGCGGTGACCTTCCAGAACAAGAGCGTGGGCGCCTTCACCGCCGCCGATTTCATCCTGCCCGCGGCGGCGCTGGCGGCCAGCCTCACCCTGACCTTCAGCGACGAGTTCACCAGCTTCTCGGCCACGCCGACGGGACTCGACGCCGGCGGCAACGCAGCCTGGAAGACCATCTTCATGGGGGGCGGCCGGACGCTGTCCTCCAACAAGGAGGTCGAATACTACTCGGACACAACGGTCGGCGCCGATCCCTTCGCCCTGCATGCGGAGAATGGCGGCAGCCTCGACATCACCGCCACCCCGGCCAGCGGCCTGCCGAGCGGCCTGAGCTACACCAGCGGCCTCATCACCACCGAGATCTCGGCCGTGCAGACCTACGGCTACTTCGAGATCAACGCCAAGATCCCGAGCGGCGCCGGCTTCTGGCCGGGCTTCTGGCTGCTGCGCGCCGACGGCACATGGCCGCCGGAGATCGACGTCATGGAGATCCTCGGGAACACGCCGGGACAGCTCTACATGACGTCCCACAGCCAGGCGACCGGGAGCCATATCCAGGACAGCGCCAGCATCTGGACCGAGGATCTCTCGCTCGCCTACCACAGCTATGCGGTGTCCTGGCGGCCGGACAAGCTGACCTTCTACCTTGACGGAACGGCGCTTTTCTCCACGGCCACGCCCTCCGACATGCACAGCCCGATGTACATGCTCGCCAACCTCGCCGTGGGCGGCAAGGGTAGCTGGCCTGGCGCGGCCGACGGCGTCTCCAGCGCGACGATGTCGATCGATTCCATCAAGGCCTATCAGTTCGCCGACCTCGCCGGTCCCTATCGCCCGGCGGCGGTCGAGGCCGACCTGGTCAATGGCAGCTGGTCCGCCGACAGCCTCCTCGGCAGCGACGGCAACGACCGCATCGAGGGGAAGGGCGGCAGCGACACCATGACCGGCGGCGCCGGCGCCGATGTCTTCGCCGTCGCGGTCAACGAGGGCAAGGACATCATCACCGACTTCCAGGTGGGCGTCGACAAGCTGCTGCTCTACGGCGTCACCGCGGCGAGCGTCGCCAGCACGAGCGTGGGCCTCGTCGTCACCGTCAACCCGTACAACACGGTGACGCTGAAGGGCGTGACCGCGTTGGCGGCCGACAGCATCATCTATGGCGATGCGCCGGTCAGCGGCACCACGGGAGCGGATACGATCGACCTCTCCGCCAGGACGATGCCGCAATACGTCTCCGCCTCGAGCGGCGCGGACAGCATCACCGGCAGCGCCGGCGACGACTTCCTCCTGGGCGGGCAGGGGAACGACACCCTGATCGGCGGGGCGGGGGCCGACACCTTCGCCTTCTCGCTCTGGGACGGCCATGACCGGATCGTCGATTTCCAGTCGGGCGTCGATCGCATCATGCTGCGCGGCATCGACGCCGACACCGTCTGGGTGAACCCGTCGCGGGATGCCGCGGGCAATGCCGGCCTCGAGATCGACTACGGCACCGGGCAATCGATCTTCCTGCCGGGCCTAACCGCGCTGGTGGCTGGGGACATCGTCTTCTCCGCCTGACGGGCAGTGCGCCTGGCGCGGGGCTCCCGGCCATCCCCGCAAACAGGGCATGGCTGATCGCGAAGGAGTGCCGCTTGCGTTGGGCGGCAACCAGGCTATTTTGTGCATCGCAGCAAAGCGGTTCGCCGCCTGCTGCTTTCTTGGACGTTTCCTCCCTAAACTCGGCGGCGCCTTCGGGTGCCGCCCTTTTTTTGCGGGCCTTGGCTGGGCGATGCCCATCTGGGTCGGCCAAAGGAGACCCTGGGGGGCGCGGCCGGAAAAAGGGTGTTGACGCCGGCCGCAACTGGCGTCATAAGCCGCCCCCCCACAGCGACGCGGTTTTGCCTCGCCAGCCTGCCAGAGACGCCGATGGCGTTGATGGCAAGGGTTTGGACGAGGGGGCCAAGTCGCCGGGGTTTCTGGCTTCTGTGCCTTCGGGCACGTGTTCTTTCGTCCTACAGAAATGTAGGGTGCCCTTGCTTTCGGCTTTCACGGCGCCTATATGGTGCCGGCCGGATGAAACGGCACGGATCTTTGAAAATCGCATCGGTCTTTTGGAAGCAAGTGCGCTGACGGCGTGCTGTTGACTTCGTTCCGTGACGGGACCGGGGCGCAGTATTGTCGATCAAGCAGTGCACTTTGCGTCGAGAGTAGTGAGCGGAGCCTGGTCGAATAGGCATCCGCGAGGCTGGGCTTCGGCCTGGCCACGCAGATGAACCTGAGAGTTTGATCCTGGCTCAGAGCGAACGCTGGCGGCATGCTTAACACATGCAAGTCGCGCGGGTGGTTTCGGCCATCAGCGGCGGACGGGTGAGTATCGCGTAGGAATGTATCCTGA
>NZ_JABFHG010000026.1 GCF_013112485.1 Roseicella sp. DB1501 | reverse complement strand
TCGTGCCCTTCCGACCGTCATAAGAACCCGCTCCGAGCGGTTCCGCCACGTCAGCTTCGTCCGTCATGCCCGCTATCTCGGCAGGCAAGCCCGGGCATCTCAAGGCCACTGATGGCTGACGCTTACGATCGGCCGACAGCAGGATGATGTTCGCTCGCTGCACATGCTTGAGGGGACAGTTTCGGTCACCAAGGATCGCAGCCAAGCGGGCGCGGTCCTCAGATCCAACGATGACGCTGACGGTCTGGGCCATGTCCAGAGAATTCCACCACAGCGCCTCTCTGTGAATCCTCCGTCTGGTTCAGTGCACTAGGCTGCGGCCGCCACTCCGCCGCGCTCTGCCGCAGTTCCTGCCGCTGCACGGACGTGAGTTCGACCATCGTCCTCTCGCGCAGGGCCGCCAGTCCCCTGTCGCTAGAGCACTTTCCGTGAATCCTGTTGGACGGAAAAGGCTCTGGCCTCCGTAGGGGCGCCCGCCTTCCGCGTACTAATCCCGAGGGATCCGCCGAACGGTGGTTAGAAGAACACCGTGTCCTGGTGCCCGTCGTCGTAGACGGTGGTCTGCGCCGTGGGCTGTACGTGGTGGACCTTGTGCTCCAGGCTTGGATGCCGGTCTGGTCCCAGTCGGTGTCGACGCGGGTGCCGTCGTCGTACCACACGGTCCGGGTGTCGAGCCGACCCTGGGCGTCGGTCACGGTGGTGATCTGGGCCCAGGACTGCGCGTTCGCGGTGTCGTAGACGGTCGACGTGGTCATCTTTCCCCAACGCAAGGGCCCGGAGGTGCTAGGGCCGAGGTGCAATGCCATTATGACTCCGTCATGAAACGAAATCAACCTCAGATATTTGAGAGGAAAGTAAATTTAATCATGCGTTGCAATCTTCGGACGCTGTGCTAGTGGTTTGATCGGCGTTGACGATTCCCATGCTGGCCCGGACCTGCAAGTCTGGGCGCATGAGGGAAGGCATTGAGGTCCGGCTTCGGCCGGGCGACCGGGAGCGGCTCGAAGGCGTGGTCGCCAATCGCAAGAGCCCGCAGCACCATGTGTGGCGGGCGGGGATCGTGCTGATGACCGCGGACGGCGCGGGCACCATGGCGATCCGGGTGGCGACCGGCAAAGGCAAACCCACGATCTGGCGCTGGCAGGCGCGCTACATGCAGGACGGCGCAGACGGGCTGTTCCGGGACGCTCCGCGGGGCCACGCTTTCGCCGCCGCCTCGCCCGAGCAGGTTGCCGCTGTCGTCGAGCGCACCCTGCACGAGGACCCGCCTGCGGCGACGCACTGGACGTTGCGCTCGATGGCGAAGGCGATTCGACGCATGCGTCGAACCCTGGCGCCGTCCACCATCCACCGCAACTGGCGCGAGCACGAGCTGCAGCCGCACCGGGTCGAGACCTTCAAGCTCTCCAATGACCCGAAGTTCGTCGAGAAGGTCCGCGACATCGTCGGGCTCTACGTCAATCCGCCCGAGCACGCCCTGGTGCTGTCCGTGGACGAGAAGAGCCAGATCCAGGCGCTCGACCGCACCCAGCCGGGACTGCCGATGAAGCGCGGCCGGGGCGCGACCATGACGCACGACTACAAGCGCCACGGCACGACGACGCTGTTCGTCGCGCTCGACGTAAAGGCGGGCACGGTGATCGGCCAGTGCATGCTCCGCCACCGCGCCGCCGAATTCATCCGCTTCCTGCGGCTGATCGACAAGCAGACGCCGGCCGAACTCGACCTGCACCTGATCCTCGACAACTACGCCGCCCACAAAACCGAGGCCGTGAAGCGCTGGCTGGCCTGCCATCCCCGCTTCCACGTCCACTTCACGCCGACCTCGGCCTCGTGGATCAACGCCGTCGAGGGCCTGTTCGCCACCCTGACCAAGCGCCGTCTGAAGCGTGGCGTCTTCCGCTCCGTCATCGAGCTGAACCAGGCCATCCGCGACTACCTCGACGCCCACAACGCCGACCCGAAGCCCTTCCGCTGGACCGCGCCCGCCGACACCATCATCGGCAAGCACCAGCGCGGGAAACGTCTGCTGGAATCAATCCACTAGCCGGGACATTCGAACCTAAAGTTTTCTTAATTTCGCAAGACCAGGGCAGGGTCGACCTTGGCCGCGCCCCGTTGTTTGACGAAGCGCAAAGAACCGCACGGCAGTCTGCTGCATAGACAAAAGAAGATGGTGATCAGCACACCGTTCGATCCGCGAAACCCTAGGCCAGGAGCCGTCAGAGAGGGACAAGCAGTGCAGATGCCGCAGGCTTCTGAGAAAAGACGCTCCATCTCTAATCGCGCATCGCTTGGCCCTGCCCGAGGTGGATGCACCCAGGCGGCAACGATCATATCTAACATAACTTAATCAAAATATGTTTTGCACTTATGGTCGCCAGCCTCAAACTGGCATGTTGGCTTCGGGTAGCACGATAAGGCGCTCTAGTATTTAGACCGCAACCTTTTCGCCTTTGGAGTAAGTCGGAGGGGACATTATGGAAGAGCGGCTGACAAAAAATGCCACTCGAAACATTTTTTATGGTGGCTCGGCTTTCTTGCTGGCCGTGTTTGTCGCACTGACGCTTCACACGCATGTCTACATGACACGCACGAGCGCTCCCTCCTCGGCGATGTCAGGAGGCGTGGTACGCGGCAAGGAAGTTTGGGAGCGCAACTCCTGCATCAACTGTCACACGCTGCTCGGCGAAGGGGCGTATTTCGCGCCGGAGCTCGGCAATGTTTGGAAGCGCTACGGCGGTGACCAGGATCGCGAGGGAGCACGCAGTATGCTCGCCGCCTGGATGGCATCGCAACCCAGCGGTGTGCCCGGTCGGCGGCAGATGCCGCAATTCCATCTGACCGAGCAGGAGGTGAGCGACCTCGCCGACTTCCTCGAATTCGTCAGCAAGATCAACACCCAGGGCTGGCCGCCCAACCAGTCGGGTTGAGGGGGAGGACGCCAGAATGAAATATGCCAGCCAAAGGGTCGCCCATGTATACTTTGCGGGCGCCATGGCCCTCTTCGTCGTGCAGCTTCTCTTCGGCCTGCTCGTGGCCATGGTCTATACCATGCCGAATTTCCTGGCGGAGATAGTACCCTTCAACATCCTCCGCATGATCCACACCAACGCCCTTGTCGTGTGGCTGCTGATGGGCTTCTTCGGGGCCGCCTATTACCTGGTGCCGGAGGAGGCGGAGCGCGACATCACCAGCCCGCTGCTCGCCTATGTCCAGTTCGGCCTGCTCCTGGTCGGCGCCCTGGCCGCGGTCGGCGGCTACCTGCTCGGCATCCATGGCGGGCGAGAGTTCCTGGAGCAGCCGCTCTGGATCAAGTGGGCGATCGTCGTCGTCGCGCTGATCTTCCTCTTCAACATCGGCAGCACGATCCTGCGCGGCCGCCGCACCGCGGTGACCAGCGTCCTCATGCTGGGGATGGTCGGCATCGCGGTGTTCTGGTTCTTCGCCATATGGGACCCGGCGAACATCGCCGTGGACAAGCTTTATTGGTGGTACGTTATCCACCTCTGGGTGGAAGGCGTGTGGGAGCTGGTGATGGCCTCCATCCTTGCCTTCCTGGTCATCAAGATGACCGGTGTGGACCGCGAGGTGGTGGAGAAATGGCTCTACGGCATCGTTGGCCTCGCCCTCTTCTCCGGCCTGCTCGGCACCGGGCATCACTATTATTGGATTGGTGCGCCGGGCTACTGGCAATGGGTGGGCAACATCTTCTCGACGCTGGAAATCGCGCCCTTCTTCGCCATGGTGATCTTTGCCTTCACCATGGTCTGGCGCGGCCGCCGCGACCACCCGAACAAGGCGGCGATGCTCTGGTCGCTCGGCTGCACCGTCGGTGCCTTCTTCGGCGCCGGCATCTGGGGCTTCCTGCACACGCTAAGCTGGGTGAACTACTACAGCCACGGCACGCAGATCACCGCGGCACACGGGCACCTCGCCTTCTATGGCGCCTACGCGATGATCAACCTGGCGGTCATCACCTACGCCATGCCCTACCTGCGCGGGGTACAGCCCTACAATCAGGTGCTCAACATGTGGAGCTTCTGGATCACCACCTCGGCCGTGGTCTTCATGGCGGTCACCCTGACCTTCGGCGGCGTCGTGCAGGTTCACCTGCAGCGGGTGATGGGGATGACCTACATGGAGGCGCAAGACCAGATCGCGCTCTTCTACTGGATGCGGCTCGGCGCTGGCTGCTTCGTGCTGCTCGGCGCGCTGCTCTTCGTCTGGTCCATCTTCGGCCCGGCGCGGGTGGAGCGCCCGGCGCACATGGCCGCCGAGCCGCAGCCCGCCGAATGAGCGCGGCGGCAACGGGGGCGGCGAAGCAAGCCGTCCCCTACTACGCCCCGACCGGTGACGAATGCGCGCTCTTCGAGCACGCCTTCCATCACCGCCTGCCGCTCCTGCTGAAAGGGCCGACCGGCTGCGGCAAGACCCGCTTCGTCGCCCACATGGCCGCCCGGCTCGGGCGGCCGCTCTTCACCGTGGCCTGCCACGACGACCTCACCGCGGCTGATCTCACGGGTCGCTACCTGCTCCAGGGCGGCGATACGGTCTGGACCGACGGCCCGCTGACCCGCGCGGTGCGGCAGGGCGGCATCTGCTACCTCGACGAGGTGGTGGAGGCGCGCAAGGACGTCACCGTCGTCCTGCACCCCCTGACCGACGATCGCCGCATCCTGCCGCTCGAGCGCACGGGGGAGCTCCTCCAGGCCCCCCGGGAGTTCATGCTCGTTGTCTCCTACAACCCGGGCTACCAGAACGTGCTGAAAGGGCTGAAGCCCAGCACGCGTCAGCGTTTCCTCGCCCTGGATTTCGGCTTCCCGCCGCCCGAAGCGGAGGCGGCCATCGTCGCCACGGAGAGCGGCCTGCCGCGCGAACGCTGCGTGCCGCTGGTGCGACTGGCCCGCGCGCTGCGCGACCTCAAGGGCCAGGACCTGGAGGAGGGCGTCTCCACTCGGCTTCTGGTCTACTGCGCCACGCTGATCGCCGCCGGGATGAAGCCCGAGCGCGCCATCCGCGCTGCGATGATCGAGCCCCTGACCGACGAGCCCGATATCCGGCAAGCGCTGCTGCGCGTCGCCGAGATCACGCTGGGCTAGCGCCATGGGCTGGAGCTTCGAGCCGGAGGAGAGCGTCGGCCAGCACTGGCATAGGCTGGTCGGCGGCGCCCATTCCTGGCCCCATCACCCGGCGGCCGCCGTGCGGCTGGATGAGGTCCGGACCCGTCTCGGCATCCTGTTCCGTGCCCTTGGCGGGCCGGGCGGGGTGCAGCTTGCGGCGGGCGAGGCGAGCCTCTCCCGGCATCGCCTGGGGTTGCGTGCCCGGCTCGGCCTCGGCGACGCGGAGCGGCTCGACATCGCGCGCTTCGATGGCGCGACGCTGCACCTGCCCCCCGTCATCGACCTGCTGTCCGATCGCGCAGCGAACGGAGCTCTCTACGAATGGCTGACCGCCTGGTTCGCCGTCGCGCAAGCGCCTTTGCCGCCCGGTCCCGACCCCCTGCGGCGGGATGCGGGACGCCTGCGGGCGGCGCGGGCCCAGACGGCCAGGTTGCTCGCGGCGCTCCCCGGACTGCGCCCGCTGCACCACGATCTCGCCGCAGCCCTGCTCGCGGCGCGCCCGGCCCGCCGCCTCTCCGGCGACGAGGCCGCGGTGGAGGCGGCGGTGCGCGCCTCGCTCGGCGACCCGTCGCCGCTGCCGCCGGCTGCCGCCGCGCTGCTCGACCCTGATGTTCCGCTCGACGGCGTCCGCGCCGGCCGCGGCTACCGCCCCTTCCTGCCTGTGCCGCTCTGGGGTGAGGTGGAGGCGCCCGCGCCGAGCGCGGCGCGCGAGGCGGCCGGGCAGGAGGAGAGCAGCGGCGCGGCGGCCGAGGCGGGCGGGCGCCGCCGCCGGGCCCGCCGCCGCGAGGCCGATCAGGCGCGCCGGCGCGACCCGCTGCTGCTGAACCGCTTCGAAACCATCTTCGGACTCGCCGAGATGATGAATCTCGCCCGCGCTGTTGAGGATGACGATGAGGCGGGCGCCCGTCAGGCCGCCGAGGACCTGGACGAGATCGGCATCGGCGAGCACCAACGCCACGCCGCAACGCGGCTGAGGATGGAACTCGACCTGCCGCCCATCCTGGCGGCGGAAGGGGCGCTGGCGGCGGCGCCGGAGAGCTTCACCTATCCGGAGTGGGACCACCGCAGCGGCCGCTATAGGCCGGCGCATTGCCGGGTGCTCGCGGAACCGGCGCCGGAGGACGCCTTGCCAGGCGAGGACTGGCGCCCGGACGAGGCGGCCCAGCGCCGCATCCGCCGCGTGCGGCGGCAGTTCGAGGCGCTGCGTCCGCGCCGCCAGCTGCTGCACGGCCAGCCGGATGGGGAGGAGTTTGACCTCTCGGCCCTGGTGCGCAGCCTCGCCGACTGCCGGGCCGGCGCGCCGGGCACCGATCGGGTGCACAGCGCGACGCGCAGCCTCCGGCGCGACCTGTCGGTGCTGGTGCTGGTGGATGTCTCGCTCTCCACCGATGCCTGGGTCTCGGATTGGCGGGTGCTGGATGTGGAGCGGGAAGCGTTGCTCGCCCTCGTCGGCGGGCTGGACGCCTGCGGCGACGAGCACGCGGTGCTCACCTTCACCTCCCGCCGGCGCGACGCGGTCTGGCTGCGCATGGTCAAGGATTTCGACGAGCGGCTGGCCGCGCCGGTGGTCCGTCGCATCCGGGCGCTGCGCCCCGGCCACTACACCCGGATGGGCGCCGCGGTCCGGCACGCGGCGCATCTGCTGGCGCAGCGCCCGCGCAGCCACCGGCTCCTGCTGCTGCTGACCGACGGCAAGCCGAACGACGCCGACCACTATGAGGGCCGCTACGCGATCGAGGACACCCGCATGGCCATCCGCGAGGCGCGCCGGGCCGGCTGCAAGGTCTTCGGCATCACCGTGGACCGCGAGGCGCGGGACTATGTCCCTTATCTCTTCGGGCCCGGCGGCTACGCGATCTTCCCGGACATCGGCCGGCTACCAATGGCGCTGCCGGCGATCTACCGGCAGGTCACCGGCTGAACCATGGCCAAACGCAGGAGGACACCAGGATGATGAGACGGACCACCCTCCTGCTCGCGGGCACCGCCGCGCTGGCGGGAGGCGCAGCGGGCGCGCAGACTCGGATCACGCCTGACCCCACGCCGCGCCTGCCGCCTCAGCCCGGCCAGGGCATGGCCATCGCGGACCTGCGCGCGCTCCAGCGCGCCGCCCTGTTCTGCGAGGCGCAGGCCGAAGCCGGGCAAATCGGGGCACAGCGGGCCGCCGCGCCGGCCGTGCGGCAACTCGCCCAATCCATCGCTGCGGACCATGACCGCTTCCGCCAGGACATCGCCGCCCTTGCCGCCGAGCGGCGACTGGACCTGCCGAACCGGGCCGCGGCGCGTGTCCAGGACCCCTCCCTCGACACCCTGCGCCAGGCATCCGGGGACGGCTTCGACCGAGCCTTCCTGGCGCGCCAGCTCGGGCTCTACCGGCCGATGGCGGAGCTGTTCCAGACCATGGCCTCGAACTCGCCCGACCCGGCCCTGCAGCACCTCGGCATCAGCGTGCTCGCCGCCGTGCGGGCGCATTTCGAAACCGCGCGGAAGCTCGGCGAACCGATGGGCCTGCGCGCCGAGACCGTCGAGAACCCGCCGCAGTACTGATCGGCTGCGGCGCCACCTGGCCGCCGCCATACCTTCCCGGGGGTCACGGCACGCCGGCCCTGAGGACGAGAAGGCCGCATGTCACGCAGCATCACCCGACTGGCAGCCCTGCTGCTCGCCTCCGGCCCGGCCCTGGCGCAGCAGGCGGGCGCCCCGGCCGCCGGAGAGCGCGTCGCCGGTCAGTGCCGTGCCTGCCACGCCGTCAATGCCGTCGGCCGCAACGGGGTTGGCCCCAACCTGCATGGCGTGGCGGGGCGTAAGGCCGCCTCGGTCGAGGGCTTCCGCTATCCCAACGCCATGAAGGAGAAGGGCGTAAGCGTCGTCCTGACCTTCCCATTACCCACATATCTGCTGCATGAGGCCGCCTGATAGCGAAACGGCATCACAGGATAAGCGGAAGAATCGGATTCCAGGCGCCGTTGAAAGCTCAGCCCGGCTTCTGGTCCGGACGTGGTTGCAGCAGCATCAACCCGTGCGCGGCAAGAAAGAGGCAGAAGGCGATGATCCAGAGCGCGCCGGCAGCGGCGTAAGGCTGCATGTTCGGCAGCAGGCTTGGTCCGAAGGATCTCAGCGCTGCGGCCAAGGGCAGTAGCAGCCAGGCGGTCACCACTGCGCGCGATGCTTGCAGCGAATGTCCGGTGTGGCCGAGCGTCGCGCGCGGCATCACCGCCAGGATCATCAGCCCGATCGCGCCGATACCCTGGAGGTGCAGCCAGTTCGCCGCCCATCCCGCGCCCGCGAGCAGGTGGACAGCCTTCACCGCCAGGGCAACCGGCAGCATGAGGTAAGCCAGGTGCAGCACCCACAGGATCGGCTGGCCTAGTGTCCGCAGGCCTCGCCAGCAGGAGAGTCGCAGCAACGCCAACACCGCTGCGACGGCCGCCGTCGTCCCGGCCAGCAATCCGGCGGGTGCCGCCAGGTCCACCACCGCCACCGCCATCAGCGCCGCGACCCCCGCGGCATCCACGCCCGGCAAGGTCCGCGGCTCCGCCTCCTGACCCGCCTTCCTGAGCGCGTTGCGGGTAAAGGCTGGGATGATGCGTCCGCCAATTAGACCTACCAGGGCTAGGGCGATGTTGAGCGAAAGCAACTCGCCGCTTTCGAAGGTGCCGTCGCACCATCCCGCCGCCTCGCCCAGCATGAGGACGTCCCCCGCCCAGAAGGCGAGGATCAGCGCGGGCGGCCCGAACAGGCGCGGCTGCGCAGCTCGCGCAACGGCCGGGAGCACGGTCATAAGCAATACCGGTAGCGGCAATAGCGCGACCACGGCAGCAACCGGCACAGGCACCTGGGAGCCGGGCAGCAGGACTACTCGCGCCACGACGAACAGAGCCGCCAGCAGCGCCAAGGGCGCGCCCGAATAGGCAGGGCGGCCCGTCCAGTTCGGGATGGCGGTGAGCAGGAAGCCGGACAGGGCGGCACCGATGAAGCCCGCCAACATCTCGTGTCCATGCCAGCGGGGGCTCGGCAAAGGCCCGTCCGGCAGCCCGCCTCCATGCAGCGCCCAAAGCCACAATACGACCGCGACGACGGCCCAGATGGCGCAGAGCAAGAAAAACGGCCGCAAGCCCTGGCGGAAGAGCGCGAATCCGCCAGGGGCCACGACATCCGGCGGAATGTCGCTTGCGCTCATGACGGATTCACCCAACAGGAAGCGGCTTTGGCTTCGACCGTGCGGGCATCCTGCGGCGGTGGAGCGTCATCGCCCGGACGAGTAAGCGTCCCCGCAGGCGCGACGCCGCTGAACACCGACCGGAGCGCCGGCATCTAGGGTCTCACAGCCTGAAGCATCCGCCGGGCCGCCCCGAGCCGCTGCTGGAGCTGCGGTAATATCTCCCCGGCAAACCGCTTCATTCCCTCGTCTGCGCCGTGCTCGGCGGTCTCGTAGCTTTGGATCTCCTGCTCCAGCGCCTGGACCTGAACCTCCGCGTAGCGGCGGCTGAGCGCGAGATAGTCAAGTGGCTCAAGGTTCTCGAGAACCACCCTGTGCTCGAACTCCTCCTTCGGGGGCTGCAGGCCGCGCTCCTGTGCGACGGCGCGCAGGCGGTCCAGTTGCGTCCCGCGGAACCGCGCCATATCGCCGGCGAATGCCTTGACCTCGGGCCGTGTGTCCCGGGTGGCGGCGAGCGTCGAGGCGCGCTCCTGCAGCACGGCCGAGCTGTAGGCGAAGCCGAGGAACCGCCCGGCATCGAAGGGCGGAGGCCCGGCCGTTCCCTGGGCCGTGGCGGGCGATCCGCGCCCGTATAGGGCAGGCAGCGCCGCCGCCATGGCAAGCAGCAGCGGCCTCCGCCCGGTCCCGGTGGATGTGGCTACTGCCATCCGGGAACGCCGGTCATGTCCGGCAGCCTGTGGGCGATGCCCTTGTGGCAGTCGATGCATGTCCGCTCCCCCGTGAACAGGAATCTCTCATGCGCCGACGCCGCGCGCGGGTTCTGCTTCGAGACGTCCATCGACACGGCGGAGTGGCAGTTGCGGCATTCCAGCGAATCATTGGCCTTCATGCGCGCCCATTCGCTCTCGGCCAGGTGCCGCCGGAGATCGAGGAATTTGTCCCGCGTGTCGATCGAGCCGAAGATATGACCCCAGACCTCCTTCGAGGCCTGCATCTTCCGGGCGATCTTCCGCGTCCACTCATGCGGCACGTGGCAATCCGGGCAGCCGGCCCGGACGCCCGAGCGGTTGGTGAAGTGGATGGTGCCCTGCAGCTCCTCAAAGACGTTGCTTCGCATCTCGTGGCAGCCGATGCAGAATTCGGTACGGTTCGTCGCCTCGAGCGCCGTGTTGAAGCCGCCCCAGAAGACCACACCGGCGATGAAGCCGCCGAGCGTGAGGAAGGCGAGGCTGAAGCTGGTGGCGGGCGAGGTCGCCACCCGGACCAGCCGCAGGCTCCAAAACCAGTTCCACAGGCGGCGGATGGGTCCCGGCCGGCGCGGCGGCGCCGTGGCCCCGCCGCCGCCCATCGGGGAGGAGGTCTTCGCTGTCCCGGACATCAGCGGTTGCTCCGGCCGCCTGGCTGACGCTCGGGCTCGGTCAGCGCGTCCATGTCGACGAAGCGGTTCTCCACCAGCGGCCGCGCCTCGGTCTGCGGGACATGGCAGGCAAGGCAGGCATAGCGCCGCGGCGCCAGGCCGCCGAGCGTGTTGCCCTCGCGGTCCTGGTAATGCGTCACCGAGATCATCGGCGCCTGGCTCTGCTCGGTGAAGCGCCGCGCATGGCAGGACATGCACTTGTTGGCGTGCAGGTCGAGCGCATAGCCCTCGATCGAATGCGGGATCAGCGGCGGCTGGTCCGGGTAATTCCGCCGAACCCGCACGTCGTTGGTGATGGCGCGCTGCATCGGTGGCGCGGGCTGCTCCACCGTGAAGGGGTCCGGCCCTCGCAGGCGCGGCGCGTCCTGCGCCAGCAGCGTCCCGGCGGCGAGGCAGGCCATGCCGACCATCGTACCGACCAGCAGGCGGGGCCGCATCACCGCGGCCCTCCGCGGGCATCAGGCTCCGAGGGCTGCGGCGGCGCCGCCTGCACCGCAGCCGCAACCACCTTCACCGCGCATTTCTTGTAGTCGGTCTGCTTAGAGATCGGGTCGGTGGCATCCAGCGTCACCTTGTTGATGAGCTGGCTGGCATCGAAGAAGGGCACGAAGACCACTCCCCGCGGCACCTTGTTGCGCCCCCTGGTCTCGACGCGGCTGCGGATCTCGCCGCGCCGCGAGGCGATCCTCACCTCCTGGCCGCGGCGCAGGCCGCGCTTCTGCGCGTCCTCGGGATGCATGAACAGCACGGCGCCGGGGAAGGCCTTGTAGAGCTCGGGCACCCGCAGGGTCATCGAGCCGGAATGCCAGTGCTCCAGCACCCGGCCGGTCACCAGCCACAGGTCGTATTCCTGATCGGGTGATTCCGCGGGCGGCTCGTAGGGCGCGCCCATGATGTTCGCCCGCTTGTCCGGATTGCCGTAAAATTGGAGCCCGGCCCCCTTCTCCACATAGGGGTCGTAGCCCTCGCGGTAGCGCCAGCGCGTCTCCTTGCCGTCCACCACCGGCCAGCGCAGGCCGCGCGCCTCGTGATAGGTGTCGAATGGCGCGAGGTCGTGGCCGTGGCCACGGCCGAAGGAGGCGTATTCCTCGAACAACCCCTTCTGGACGTAGAAGCCGAGCGCCTTCGACTCGCGATTCTCGTAGCCCGCCGCGATGTCGCTCAGCGGGAAGCGGTCCACCTGGCCGTTGCGGAACAGCACGTCGAAGAGCGTCTTGCCCCGGTACTCCGGAGCCTTCGCCAGGATCTCGGCGGGCCAGACCTCATCGGTGGTGAAGCGCTTCGAGAACTCCATCAGCTGCCAGAGGTCGGAGCGGGCATCGCCCGGCGCGTTCACCAACTGATGCCAGAAATGCGTCCGCCGCTCGGCATTGCCGTAGGCGCCCTCCTTCTCCACCCACATCGCGGTGGGCAGAACGATGTCGGCCGCCATGGCCGTGACCGTCGGATAGGGGTCGGAGCAGACGATGAGGTTCAGCGGGTTGCGGTAGCCCGGATAGGTCTCGTTGCTGGTGTTCGGCGCCGTCTGGAGGTTGTTGTTGCACATGATCCAGTAGGCGTTGAGCTTGCCGTCCTTCAGCATCCGGTCCTGCTCGACGGCGTGGTAGCCAACCTTCCCCGGCAGCAGCCCCTCCGGCAGCTTCCACAAATGCTCCGCATGCTTGCGGTGCTCGGGGTTGGCCACCTGCATGTCGGCGGGCAGACGGTGCGAGAAGGTCCCGACCTCGCGCGCCGTGCCGCAGGCGGAAGGCTGGCCGGTGAGCGAGAAGGGACTGTTGCCTGGCTCGGCGATCTTACCGGTCAGCAGATGGAGGTTGTAGATCATGTGGTTCGCCCAGACGCCGCGGACGTGCTGGTTGAAGCCCATGGTCCAGAGCGACATGACCTTGGTCTTCGGATCGGCATAGAGCTTCGCCAGGGCCTCGAGCTGGGTCTTCGGCACGCCCGAGAGCTCATGCGCCCGGTCCAGTGTGTAGTTGGAGACGAGGCGGGCATAGGCCTCGAAATCGGAAGGGTGGGAGACCTGGGCGTCGTTTGCGTGCTGGGCACGCTGCTCCAGCACATTCTCGGGCCGCAACCCGTAGCCGATATCGGTATTGGCCATGCGGAAGTTGACGTGCCGGTCCACGAACTCCCGGTTCACCGCGCCGGAGCGGATGATGTGGTTGGCGATGTAGTTCATGATCGCCAGGTCGGAGCCGGGCCTGAAGATGACGGCCGCGTCGGAGAGGTCGGACGTCCGGTGCTCATAGGTCGAGAGGGTGTGGATGCGGACATGCTCGGCGCTGAGACGGCGATCAGTTATCCTGGTCCAGAGGATCGGGTGCATCTCCGCCATGTTCGAGCCCCAGAGCACGAAGGCGTCGGCATTCTCGAAATCGTCGTAGCAGCCCATCGGCTCATCCATGCCGAAGGTGCGGATGAAGGTGACGGCGGCGGACGCCATGCAATGCCGGGCGTTCGGGTCGAGATTGTTGGAGCGGAAGCCGGCCCGCATCAGCTTCGAGGCGGCGTAGCCCTCCCAGAGTGTCCACTGGCCGGAGCCGAACATCCCCACGGCCTCCGGCCCCTTCTCCCGCAGCACCTTCTTCCAGTGCGCCGCCATGGTGTCGAAGGCCTGGTCCCAGGAGACGGGCTGCAGCTCGCCCTCCTTGTCGAACCGCCCATTGCGCATCCGCATGAGGGGCTGCGTCAGGCGATCCGAGCCGTACATGATCTTCGAAAGGAAGTAGCCCTTCACGCAGTTGAGGCCACGATTGACCTCGGCGCGCATGTCGCCATGGGTGGCGACCACGCGCCCGTCCTTCACGCCCACCATGACGCCGCAGCCGGTGCCGCAGAAGCGGCAGGGCGCCTTGTCCCATTTCAGACGCAGCTCCTCGCCGAGCGGGATGTTCTGCGCCTGCGTAGGCAGAGTGACGTTGGCTGCCGCCGCGGCCGCGGCGGCAGCCTGGGCCCTGATCAGGTCACGACGCGAGAGATCCATGTCTGCAGCCCCCGGTGCTGGCTTCGCTGGAATGCGCTGGCTCGAACTGATGGAAGACGAGGGTGGCGGCGAGCACGCCGCTGATGAGCTGGACCTGGTTCAGGCGCTCGACGATCTCGCCTTCGGTCGCCGTCTCAAGTGTGACGACGAGCTTTCCCTCCGGCACGCCGCCATGGACCTGCATGTCGTCCATGGCGCTCAGGGCCGCGGCGATCTCGGCCGCGCGCTCCTTGCGGCAGAGGATGACGAGACTGGAGACGTGGAATTCCTCAGGCACGCGACGGCTCCCTGGCCTCCGGCGCCACGAGGGTGATGGCCGAGGCCGGGCAGACCGGGATGCAGTCCGCACAGCCCGTGCAGGCTTCGGCTTCGACACGCGGGATGGCACCGCCACGGACGAGGGAGAAGCGGATCGCCCCGGTGAGGCAGGCATCCCGACAACTCATGCAGGCGATGCCGCGAAGGGCGAGGCAGGAGCGCGCTAACGCGGCAACCGGCCGCTGATCGACGATGACGGGCCTGCCAAGCAGCAGGCCGCGTCGCCCCGGATTTGCGGGAAGGGCCATGGCTGCCCTCTTCACACCGGGCCCGGAGGGCCGGTGAACAGGTAGTACATCCAGACGACGAAGCCCCAGCCCGCCACCACGCCCACCGCGATGAAAGGCCAGATCAGGACGGCAAGAAGAAGGAACGCGAAACCTTCGCGCCGCCGACGCAGCGGCGCTGCCTCAGCGAGCATCTCGGTGGCTCTTGCATCCAATTGGTTACCCCTCCCCACCGATGGTCAACTCACACAAGTGGTGCCGGTCCGCGGACCTACTGAGCGTGCGTGATGCCGGGTCGCAGCAAAACCTCATGGTGGGACTGGTTGAACAGGTCCCAGGCGGCTTCTTTCTGGAACATCCGCTCGTACATGCGCCGAGTTATGACGAGCCCACGCGCCTCGAGAACGGGAAAGCTGGCCTTGACCAGCGCAATAGTGTGGCGGCTGATCTCGGTCGGCATAGGTGCGTCTCCTTCCTCCTGTCCGAAGGCGCCAAGTCGTCCGGACCTGCTCGCGCAACGCGCCTTTTTCCGCCCGCTGTTTCCGTCCGGGCAGACTATGCAGGCACCCTCCTCGCTGCTCTTTGCGTTCGATCAAACAGCGGGGCGCCGAGAAGGCGCGGGGCGCGCATCAGCAGGTATTGTCAAGGGAACGTGAACATCAGTCTCCCGCGGTAACTGCCCTAAGTCCCTTCTCGTTCCGGATGACAACTCGCTGCCTCCCGCCGGCGACAAGGCCGCTGCGCTCCCACATGCGCAACGTCCGGCTGACGGTATGGAGCGTCGTACCCGCCATCTCGGCGATGTCCTGCCTGGAGAGCGGGAAGCTGACCTCCATGCCTTCCCCGACCGGTTGCCCGGCTTGGGTCACGAGGCGCAGAAGCACCCGGGCGATGCGGCGTTCGACGGGCTCCGTTGCGAACTCTCGTGACCGATGCAACATCTCCTCGGTCCGGCCACCGACCATCTCGAGGGCATTCGCGGAGATCCTCGGATACCGCTCCATCAACTCGCCGACCGCCGTCGTGGGCCAGGTGAGAAGCCGGCTGTCCACAATCGCCGTGGCCGTGGCCGGATAGGGGGTCCGGCGGAAGACTGCGACGCAACCGGGCACGTCGCCCGGCTCCATGATCCGGATCGTGAGGGGTGCGCCACTCCCGGTCACATGTCCGATCTTCACCCATCCCTTCGTCACGAGATGCAGGTGCGTTGGCTCGCCGCCCTGCCGAAACACGGCCTGCCTGGCCCGAACCAGGCGCGGTGTCGCCCTGGCTGCGATGACCTCGAGGGCATCGGGCGCCAAACCGCCGAACAGCCCCGTGCGGCTCAAAAAGTCCAAGTCGTCCTGCAGCGGCATGGCGCGTTTCTCTCCGGTTCCGCCTGGATCGCCTCGCTCCGTCGCCGAACTCGGACAAGGCATCGAGGGAGGTGAACGAAGGCGCCGTCGGTCCCAAATCGGCGGGCATGGCTCTTGGCAAGGATGCCGCTGCCCGGAGAGCCGTACAGCCCCCTCCTGACAATCGCAGGGGCTCGCCTTCAGCACGCCGCATCGACGATGCCCGCGTTCAGGCATGGCTGAGATGAAGGTCGCAGCCCGCATTGCGCGCGAAGGAGTTCTTACCCGCAGGTCCAGGGCGCGTCGGCTTCGTATTGATCCCGGTCGCTGAGCCTCAGAGTTGTGACCGCCCGGATGCCCTCACTCCGTCCTCGGTGGCGAACCCTTGCCACCAGTTTCCAAGTTGGCCCCGCGGCGCTGAAATGCAGCCGGTGGCGGTGCCCCACGCCATCTCAGCCGGTTGCCACAGCATGCCGCAGGCCGGCGAGCGCGGTCCACAGCCAGAGCCTTCCGCGCCACCTGCACTGCCGACTTCGACATCGCCAGTTCCCGGCCTTCGCCGGAAGGCGTCCAAGCCATTCAGGACAGGGCACAGTTCCAACGGAGCATCCCTGGCTCCAAATCGGAATCTTGCTACAAGTTGGCGTCAGGTTTGACCTGCCGGGTGCTGAAGCTGCTCCAGGTACTTGGCGATCGTGGCGGCGTCCTGGGCGGCACATGCGACATAGCCATCTGGCCGAATCAGCCAAATTGCCCCAGGGCGGAAGGCTGGTCGGATCTCTGGGCCAGTCAGGCCATCGAAGCGCTTCAGCAAGTCGGCCGTGGCCGCCGTCGGCTCAGCGAACAGCGCGAAACGTGGCGCACCGCTCGATCCGACCGGAACCTGCCCGGCGGCTGGCAATACCCGCTCGCCTGGAGCTGGCCCACCGTGCAGCTGCGGCCCGTTCAGCGGGCTGTCGGGATAGCCGATCGAGACCTCTGTCATGGTGTCGGCGACAGTATGCCGGACAGCGGCGAGGCCCAGCATCGCGTGCCCGATCGTGTTCCGCACGGCCTGGGCGACCGGGTTGTGCAGCGTCCCCACCGCCGTCAGGCGGCCCGTTGCCTTCAGCACCTCATCACCGACACGGCTGCGCTCCGGGCTGTAGCTGTCGAGCAGATGCTCCCCACAGGTGCCGCGGACCACCAGGGCCAGCTTCCAGGCAAGATTGAAGGCGTCCTGCATGCCGGTGTTCATGCCCTGCCCGCCGGCGGGGCTATGGATGTGCGCCGCGTCGCCAGCGAGAAAGACCTGGCCCCAGCGATAGCTGGCAACCTTCCGGCCGTTGATGCGGAAGCCCGCCAGCCAGATTGGATCAGAGGCTACCAGGTCCGGCGGCCCGCGCCGGTCCATCACCTCCTGCACCTCCTCCAACGTTGGGCTGGGCGAGTGGTCTGCACCAGAGGCCGGCATGTCGGCGATCACGCGGTAGCGGCCCGGAGAGATGGGGAAGAAGATCAGGACGCCGTCCCGGTGCCAGTAGACCGCAATCTCACTGTCCGGGAATGGATATCCGCGCATGTGGATGTCGGCTAGCATCCAGTCGCTGTTCAGCGTCTCACCGACAAAGGGGGCGCCAAGGCCGTGGCGTACGGCGCTGTGTGCTCCGTCGCAGCCAACCATCCACGCTGCTGAAGTCATTTCCTCTTGTCCGTCGGCATGCCGTAGCACGGCCTCGACACCGTCCTCGCCGACGGTGAAGGAAGCAAGCTCGACGCAGCGCTCGACAGTGACGCCTGCGCTGCTCAGCCGCTCCTCGAGCAGTCGCTCGGTCTCGGACTGCGGCAGCATGAGCCCATAGGGATAGGGGCTCCGCACCTCGCCCATGCCGACGCGGCCGATCACCCGATCGCTGGCGACCATGTTTACCGCCTCGGCCCTGAATCCGGCCGCGACGAAGGGAGCTGCGCCGCTGTTCCCACCCCGGTCGAGCAGTTCGAGGGTCCGGCTCCACAGCACCAGGGCCTTCGACTTGTCCGTCCGTGTCGCCGCCTTATCGACGATGCGGACGGGCACGCCGTAGCGCGCGAGTTCGGAAGCCAAGGTCAGGCCGACTGGACCGGCGCCGACCACGAGAATGGGTTTGGTCATGGATGTCCTCCGGGTTGCAGTGCAGCTTTGCGCTTGGCTGCAACCAGCTTGCATGATCAAAGACGGCTAGGAAGCCTGGTTGCACAGACCCGCAGGGAGTGACGTCTCTCGGATCGTCCCGCTCATCCCATTTGGTTGTCCGAGGGACGGAGCGGCGGACCCAGGAACTCCATTCCCCACCGCGCGCCGAAGGCGTTGAGCACGGCGCGCTCGGGAACTCCGGCCTGCATCACCGTCCCGAGCTCCGTGAAGAAAGCTGCGGCGTCGAGACCCGGCAGGATCATCACCAGCTGCCGTGCCGGACGGTCCGTGACATTGACAAAGGCGTGCTCGGCGCCGCCAGGCACGCTGACGACGTCGCCGACCTCGGCCGAGAAACGCCGTCCATCCACCTCGTAGAGGTAGCGTCCCTCAAGGACGCGGAAGACCTCCACCTCCCGGTGACGGTGGCGCGGCGGACCGAAGCCTGGCGCATTTACGGTCTCGATCACGGTGAGCGCGCCATCGCTCGCACTGGGCGGCAGACGCACAAAGAGCTCGAGACCGATCGCCGGAATGGAGATCGGCGCATCCGCCCCACGCGAATGCCAGAAGCTGAAGGCCATTGAACTCCTCCTGTGGCGAAGGTTAGCAGTCCGCGAGCGCGGGCAGGAGGCCGCCGACATCCGAAGGATAGCCGGCGGCGACGAGCTGTCGCCGCTTGGCCGCGAAATAGGCTTGCACCCAGGCGAAGCGCTCACCGTCGCGGGGTGTCCCGACTGCCTCCGCGATGGCGGCAAGGCTGATAGGATGCCCGGCTGCGCCCCAGTTGCCCTCCGTCACTTCATCGATGACCACCAGCACGCTGCGGCCCATGCCTTCGATTGCGGCCTGGCCGGTGGCGGCAAGGATGGCGGCGTTGACCCAGGCATGGACCTCCGCCTTGTGGCTCGCGCTCATGTAGCCCTCGGGCACTGTCACATGGACGAGGAAGGCTCCCGGCGGATGGACAAAGCGATTGTCGGCGCTTCCGCCGATCCACCAGTCGCCGGCCGGCACCGGCGTGAAGACCACCCAGGCGAAGCCGCGTCCGCCCTCGGTGTCCGCGCCTCCCTCCATGGCGATCAACACCTCGGTCAGGCGCTGCGCCAAGTCCCGCTTCTGCGACGGGGAGAGCGCCGCCTCAGGATGGGTCACCTGCATGATCGGCATGGAAGCGGCCTCACATCGCGGTTTCAACGAGGAGCAGGTCAGCCGGTCCTGCGCCGGTCTCGATGCGGATCGTCTCGGCGCCCGTGATGCCGGCGCTATCGCGGCGACGGAGGACGAGATCCTCGCAGGCCGCCTCGCCCTCGACAACAAAGGTGTACACGCCATGGGCCGGTGAGGCAGGGTGGTACTCGAAGATGCCCGCTTGGTCTGTGATGAGGCGCGAGACACGAATCTGCTGCGGGATCGGGATGGCGCCAGGCTCGGGCCCGATGAGTTGGACGAGGCGGTTGCCCTGCGTCGCTCGATCGAAATGCCCGAGCTGATAGCCGGGCTGGTGATAGAGCGCGTCCGGCACCATCCAGAGATAGATGGCGTTCATGTTGTCCGCGCGGATATTGACCTCGCAGTGCTGGCCACCGGAGCCGGCCGAGAAGGCGTAGAAGTCGTCGCGGCCGAGTTCGTCGATGTGGCCAAGCGTGTTAAGATGTGTCAGCCGACCGTCGAGAACGAAGGCGCAGATGATGAAGTTGTGGTGCGGGTGCATGCTGTAGCCGGTGCCTGCACCGGTGAACACTTCATCGCCGAAGACGCGGATGTGGCCGAAGCCGGCCCGTCCTGACTGATACTCATGGAAATTGAAGCTGGAATGCCGGGTTATGAACCCGTCCGGATGGCCGCTGACATAAGTTGGGTTGTCCTTGGCAGTCAGCCGGTCGAAACCGCGCTCGGCGGCGCGGATCACGAAGGTCTCGGTCATCGGGCGTGTCCTTGCAGGGATCGTCGTCACGGGACGAGGCCAGAGGCCTCGGCCTCGGATGCGTAGGGAAGCTGGACCATCTCGAAGGCATGCTTCGGGGTGCCGCAATCGGGGCAGGCCCAATCCTCGGGGATGTCGCGCCAGCGGGTGCCGGGAGGGATGCCGTGCTCGGGCAGGCCGAGGGCCTCGTCGTAGGAGAAGCCGCAGCCGAGGCAGAGCCAGCGCAGCAGGGGGTCGGAGGGCATGGTGAGCTCCTGGGATACACGGATAGTGCGGGAAGCGTAGTGTGTGGCCTACTACAGTAACGCACTACTATGGCACGTGACACGGTAGCGCAAGAGCTTTATGAAGTGCCCCGCCTCATTCCCTTGGAGCAGGCCCTGAATGGATGACCTCCGCGCCGCCGAGCCTTTCACCACCAGCTTGCGCGACGTCGTGCTGCAGCGCGTGCGCTCCGACATCGTCTCCGGCCATGCGGCGCCGGGAACCATGTTCTCGGTGCCGAGCCTCGCCGAGGAACTCGGCATCTCGACCACCCCGGTGCGAGAGGCGCTGCTGGAGCTGAGCCATAGCGGCCTGATCACACCGGTCCGCAATCGGGGGTTCCGCGTCGAGGAGACGACGCTCGAGCAACTGCACGACCTCTTCGCCCTGCGCGAGTTGCTCGAGCGGCACGCCATGACGACGCTCGCGGAGCGTCGCCTCACCGACGCAGCCGAGCTGCATACCCTGGCCGATGCTGTCGCCGATACCGTCGCCCGAGAAGACGGGCGCGGCTACATCCAGGCCGACCGCGCCTTCCACCAGGCCTTGATCGCGCGGGCCGGCAATCCGCTGCTGACCAAGATGGCGATGGATCTGCGCGATGGCATGCGGCTCTACGGCCTCGGCTCCGCCGCGGGGCGGCAGCGCCAGGAGGCCTCGATCCAGGAGCACAAGCAGCTCATCGCGCTTGCCGAGGCGGGCGACAAAGACGGCATAGCGTCGCTGATCAGCCGGCACATCCTGGATTGGGAACCGATCTTCACCGCGGCGCTCAACGACCGGCTCACGGGACCCAACCTCCGTAGCCGGCGTCGCTGATCCATGCGACTGTAGCAGCTCTGCTGAGATGACTATCAGTTGTCTGATGCAGTGAGCTTCTCTGCTCATGCGCGAACACTGCGAGGCGGAGCACCTTCGGACGCAGTGCAGCATAGACGCCGATTGGTGGAGACCAGTAGGCTTCCAGTGACGTGGAGCAGAGCGAGCGACCGGTACGATTCTACAGGCGCCGCGATGTGCATTGTCATCGAATGCTTGCGATAAGGAGGCCTGGAATGACCTCTATATGTTGGTGGCTGTACGTCAGCGTAGCGCTTGCCATCTCGATGTTGTGGCCGCGCATGGCCCTGGCCGAGAACGCTTCGGTTTCGCCCTACAACACCAGCCGCGTCCTGGCGCAGCAGGACAATGCCTGCCCCGCCGACCTGAATGACTGCCGGATCGTCCGGCTCGAGCCTCGTTCGGTTAATCCAGGCAAGTCGGTCGTGATCCCGATGCAGTGCCCCGCAGGCTATCCGTATCCGGTGGGCTGGGATGCCCGCAGGCACGAGCATATCTCGATCGGCCTGGTACCCGGTCGGCCTGACGGCCGCGTCCCACGCCTGGTCGTCGGCAACAATGCCGATGAGCCCGGCAACGTCACCATCTTTCTCGGCTGCGCACGGCAGGACCACCGCGCAACCGCCATGCCGCAATTGCTCAGCGCGGTGCCGACGAACCGCGCCGCACTGCGCCAGAGCCAATGAGTAGGGGAAGATCATGATGCGCCATTCGGTCGCTAGCCTGCTTCTCCTCGGCTTGCTCATCCTGGTCCAAGCAGGGCCTGCAGAGGCTCAGCTCGGCAGCTCGAGCGATCCCTGCTCAGGCATCCCGAACTGCGTGCTCCAGCCGCAGCCGACCATCAACTTCGGCGCTGACGACACCAAAGGCTGGGCTTTCTACTGCACCGGCGACAACCCCTATTATTGGGGCGGCTACTATGCCGGCGACTACAATCGCTGGAAGCAGGACAACAATTGCTTCACTACGTCGGAGAATAACGCGGGGGAAGTCGGCGACCCGAGCAAGCTCGACGTCACCATCACCAATTGGTGCGCCAAGAAGGAGGGCTACAACATCTCCCTAGCCTGCTCCGCCGTGCCGCCGCCTGACTACGAGCCGGCCTGCAGCTCGGGCAATTGGGGCCAGCCGGTCTTCAAGGACCCGGGCTGCCCGCAGAGCAATATCAAGAACACCTGCAACGGGCTGCAGACCCAGTTCTGCTTCCAGTCCTGGACGGAGCAATGCACCACCACGAACGTGCAATGGTACTGCACGCTCGACATCTATCTCGACCTCACAACCTGCAGCCCCTGCGCGAACTGAAGGGCCGCCTTTGAGCGGCGGCGCGGCTGGGCCGAACTGGTCAATAATGGCAACGTGTACTGGAGCGGCCTGAGCGCACCGGGGCCGGGCGAAGCGTTGCGCAAAACGCCTGCACTACACCGTTAAGGTGACCGCCTTGATGACCTCGGCCTATCTCATAGTTTCCGCGACAGTAAGCCTGTCGGAGTTCCGTGGCGTGTCGAGCATCGTCATCCAACTGGGTTCGGCGGACCGTGCTCGCAGCCAGGGCATGGAGGCCGGCGCGCGGGTACACTATCTGCCACGGCCGGATCTGCCTGACGAACAAGGTTGCCGAGCACGCCCTGCGTGACATCGCCCTGGGGCGGAAGTCATGGCTGTTTGCCGGCTCCGACCGGGGTGACGAGCGTGCTGCGGCGATGTATTCGATGAACGTCACCGCCAAGCTGAGCGACATCGTCCCGCGCACCTGGCTCTGGGTAAGCGTTGCGGCGGTGGCACATTGCGAAGCGGGCCAGCCTTATGATCGAAGGCGGTCATGGGCAAGACGCAGACGCCGCCAACCGACGCTGAGGGCGCTCCTACGATCACTCATATGAGTGTGCGTGCGAAGTCGGTGGAGGCAATCACCGGCGCCGTGTGAGGCTCTCCCTGGCCGAGAGGCGTCGCAGATCGGGATCGTGCTGCCGGACGGGACAACACTGCGGGTCAGCTACCAACACCCATGGGTTAGACGACCGGTACGGCCTATGCCGTTCGTACCGCCGAGAAGCTCCGCGCCGAGGGACTGGCGGCCGGCCACCTCGTGGTATTCCTGCAGATCAACGCGCACAACAGCGACCTCTGCACTCGGGGCAGCGGGCCGGGCGCATTGAGCCGACAAGCGACAGCCTGGCGCTGATCGGTGAGGCGGTCGGGCAGAAAGGCAGCGGCGACCGAGAGCATGTCGAGGCTGGTCGCCGTCCGGCGGTAGCGCGGCGCCGGCGGCTCTGGCAAAGAACCACTCAACCGGCGCCCACGGGGGCTTGGTGTTTCCGGAGCAATCGAGCTCTGGGCTCGCCCCTGGCTGCGCAGGAGAACAAAGGACAATCCATGACCTGCGCCTCGCGCCGCCTACTGCTCGGCGGCCTCGCCGCCTCCCTCGCCGCTCCTGCCCTGGCCCAGCCGGCGCGGCCCGTCACCATCGTCGTGCCCTTCGCCCCTGGCGGCAGCACCGATGTCCTCGCCCGCCTCATGGCGGAGCGGATGACGGAGATCCTCGGTCAGAATGTCCTGGTGGAGAACCGCGCCGGCGGCAACACCATCGTCGGAGCCGACTATGTGGCCCACGCCCAGCCGGACGGCGCCACCCTGCTGATGGCCGCCGGCACGACGCTGACCATCAATCCCGTGGTGGTGAAGAACCTGCCCTATCAGGTCGAGGACTTCGCCCCGATCAGCCTGGCCACCACCTATCCCTTCGGGATCCTGGCGCAGAACCGCGGCCCGGCCGACATCCCGGCCTTCGTCGCCGCGGCCAAGGCGAAGCCGGGGCGGATCACCTACGGCACGAACGGCCCAACCACGCTCACCAACGTCGCCATGCTGCTGGTCTGCGACCGGCTTGGCATCCAGATGCAGGATGTCACCTATCGTGGCGACTCTGCCGCACTGAACGACTTCCTCGCCGGCAACCTCGACACCCTGGTGGTCGCCGGCAGCACCGCGGTGCCGGTGTTCCGCAACGGCCAGGGCCGGCT
This sequence comes from Roseicella sp. DB1501, assembly GCF_013112485.1. Taxonomy (GTDB): domain Bacteria; phylum Pseudomonadota; class Alphaproteobacteria; order Acetobacterales; family Acetobacteraceae; genus Paracraurococcus. The sequence continues at coordinate 3,069 of NZ_JABFHG010000026.1, read as the reverse complement.
GCTGGCCTGGACGAGCAAGCAGCGCATGCCGCCCACCCCCGAGGTGCCGACCATCGCGGAGTTCGCGCCCGGCACCGAGGCGCTGAGTTGGTTCGGCCTGCTCGCCCCGGCCCGTACCCCGGCCGAACTGATGCAGAAGCTGAACGCCGCTGCCGTGGGTTCCCTGCGCGACCCGCGCATCCAGGAGCGGCTGAGCCGCGACGCACAGTTCATCGTGGGCAGCACGCCGGCCGAGTTCGCCCAGTTCTTGCGCGACCAGGATCGCCAATGGCGGCCGATCCTCAGCAAGCTCAACGTGCAAAACCAGTAGCGCCGCGCGCCCTATGGGCGGTTCGCCACCGAAGGGCTTCCTAATCGCGTGGTGGCAACGGCCCCTGCCGCACCATCACCGTGATGACATGATAGCCGTAGAGGCCATATTGGCTGCGCCGATTGGCGCAGACGAACACCACATGTCCGACGGTATGATGGAAGCAGGTGCGCAGCCGCGCTGTGCTCGGGTCGACCGGTTGCGATCGGAATATGCGCCGCATCTCGGCGCGGGCGGGCTGGGGATCGTCGGCGAGATAGGCGGCGATCGCTTCACCAGACAGCAACTCGCGGTGCCGCCGGATCATCCGCTCGATGGCGTGCCGCGTCACCGACACCACGAGTGCGCCGGCTGCGACCTCGGGATCGCGGAACTGGTCGCCGTTGGGGCTGTCTGACTTCGGCGCAAATGGCATGGCCCAGGCTAGACTGGCCATGCCTTGCCGTCGTGCGGCCCGGCCTGTCCAACGGCCCGGAAGGTCTGGCTCGCCGGGCCGGCCTGCACCGCCGCGTCCATCTGCTGCTTCGAGGCCACGGTCGGCTTTGATCCTGACCCCTGCGCTGGTCCGGGGGCTACGCAACTCGTCGGGCTTGTTGAGGCCGCTTGGCGAGCGCCCACTGGATCAAGTTCCATAGTACCCCATACGGCCGGTCGACGCATACGTCGACCGTTGTACTCCCTCCTCCAAACCTGGAGCCGTTCCCTCGCACCGGCTAGCGACAGGAATCAGGAAGCGTTCATCCCAGCCGCGTGTCTGGTTTGATGGAGTGCACTCCCCCAGATCAGCTAGCATTACAGTTGCATTTTTTCTGAGTTGATGCGTTGCTCTGTTTTGTCGCGGGGTGAGCCGATGAGCGGTGCATCGATCGAGACGACATTGGACCTGTGGGCGCGGGCGCTGCGGGATGCCAAGGCGCGGATGCGCCTTGTGTTCACGCAGGACCGGGTGGCGGCATCGGCGAGGCAGTTCCTGGATGGGCTGCTTGGACCCGAGCGGCGCAAAACGGGTTGGATGCGGGCCGAGGCGGCGGGTGATCCCGGTCCGTGGCGGCGGCAGGCCATCCTCGGTCGCGGCCATTGGGAGGCTGATGCACTGCGTGACATCGTGCGCGATTACGCGCTGGAGGCGCTGGCCGATCCGGATGCGGTACTGGTCATCGATGAGACCGGCTTTCTCAAGCAAGGCAAGGCATCCTGTGGCGTCGGGCGGCAGTACACCGGCTCGGCAGGCAAGATCACCAACTGTCAGATCGGGGTCTTCGCGGCCTATGCGTCGCGGCACGGGCACGCCTTCCTCGATCGTACCCTCTACCTGCCCAAGAGCTGGACCGACGCCCCGGCCCGGCTGGCAGCGGCGCATGTGCCGCCCGAGGTAGGCTTCGCCACCAAGCCGCGGCTGGCCAGGCGCATGGTCGAGCGTGCCATCGCGGCCGGGGTGCCGTTCGTCTGGGTGGCGGCGGACAGCGTCTACGGGGTGGGCGAGATCGAGATGACGCTGCGCCGGGCGGGCAAAGGCTACGTGCTCGGCGTTAACGCCACGCATGCCTTCAGTGCCTGGGTTGGCAAGCCGGAGGTCGCGGGGACCGCCGAAGCGATCGCGGCAGGCCTGGCGCCCTCCGCCTGGCATCGCTTGTCCGCCGGCAAGGACACGAAGGGGCCGCGGCTCTACGATTGGGCGTACTGCGAACTGGCCGATCTCGATGCAGACGAGTACCGGGAAGGTGCAACCGAAACCTGGACCCGTGGGCTACTCATCCGGCGCAGTCCCGCTGACGGCAACTGTGCCTACTTCACCACCTGGTGCCCAGCCGGGACCGCGATCGAGCGGCTGGCCGCAGTAGAGGGGCAACGCTGGACCATCGAGGACGCATTCGAGACCGCGAAAAGCGAACTTGGCCTCGATCACAACGAGAGCCGGTCGTGGCACGGCTGGCATCGCCACGTCTCGCTCGTCATGTTGGCCTTCGCCATGTTGGCGAGCATCCGCCACCAGGCCAACGCGCCGCCGCCCCAAAAAACGCTGATCCAACTGACGCGAGTACGCCGGATCTCATCCGCTGGTCAGTCCAAGAAATCCGCCGTGTCGCCGTGCGGCTCAAACAACGACGCATCCAGCCAGCCTACGTCATCGCCTGGTCGCTCTGGCGACGCGCCCACCAAGCGGCCGCGCGTCGCTCACACCTGAAGCGAAGTATGCAACTGTAATGCTAGGCTGCGTTGACAAACCTGAGCCAGTACCGGATTGAGGTGATCTCGACGAAAGCCATAAAGCTGGCGGCCATTTTGTCGTAGCGGGTGGCGACGCGGCGGGCATTCTTGATTTTGTTGAAGTAGCGTTCGATCCGGTTGCGCAGTCTGTACAGCGCATGATCGACGGTGAACTGGGCTTTTCGGCTCGATTTGGTCGGGATCATCGACAAGGTGCCGCGACACCAATCTGCGTAGCGGACGTCATCGGTGTCGTAGCCCTTGTTCCCCAGCCGAACGAGCGGGCGCTGCGGCACGCTGTTGCGAGTTCGACCGCCACCTTGGCATCGTAAGCGTCGTCCCTCGACTGCCTTGCGGCACGCTGGGCTGATCGGCTGACCTGCCTGGCTGCTGGGTGGAACGGAAGTCCGTTGTCGCCTGTAAGCCTAGAGCGTGTCCGTTGAACACCGGTTCACGATCTGAGTGACGGCGGAGACTGAGTGTGGTTCACCGTCTCCATTGGAGGGAGGCGGTGATGGCGCGGGCATACTCGGACGATCTTCGGGCCAGGG
>NZ_JABFHG010000025.1 GCF_013112485.1 Roseicella sp. DB1501 | reverse complement strand
GCCTGCCGGCCGTGCGCCGCGCCATTATGGCGCGGCTGCTCGCTGAGCTTGTCCCACCGATCTGCTGTCCGCATTGCCGACGCCGGTTCCGACCGCCACCAGATCGAATACTGCCCAGGTAGTGCTAGAGCAGATCGGCCGAGGGTAAAATCGCCCGTCGCCGGGGCGGGCGGGCCGGGCGGGCCGGGCGGGGAAGACGGGGAACGGGGCAGGGACCGAGGAGATGCCGATATCCACCGCCCTGCCTGCCGCGGCGGAGGCCGCCGCCCGTCGCCATGCCATCCTGATGATCCTCGGCGCCGCCGGCCTGTTCTCCCTGGCCGGGGCGCTGGTGAAGGCGCTGGAGGGCGCGGTGCCGCTGGCGCAGGTGGTGCTCTGCCGCAACCTCTTCGCCATCCCGGCCCTGCTGCCGCTGCTCTGGCGGGCCGGCGGGCTGGCGGCGCTGCGCAGCCGCCATCCCGGCCTGCATGCGGTGCGGCTGGCCGGCGGGCTGCTCGGCATGGTGGGCGCCTTCTACGGCTATGCGGTGCTGCCGCTGGCGACGGTGACGGCGCTCGGCTTCACCATGCCGCTCTTCCTCACCCTGCTCTCCATCCCGCTGCTCGGCGAGCGGGTCGGGCCGCGGCGCGGCGCGGCGGTGCTGGCCGGCTTCGGCGGCGTCCTGCTGATGACGCTGCCCGGCGGCGCGGCGGGGGCGAACCTCGCCGGCCTCGCCATGGTGCTGCTCGGCGCGGTCGGCTGGGCCCTGGCCATGATCACCATCCGGCGGATGGGCGATGCGGGGGAGGCGAATGTCACCATCGTGCTCTGGTTCGCCCTCGGCGCCACGCTGGTCTCGGGCCTGGTCAGCCTGCCCGGCTGGGTGCCGCCGCGGCCGGGGCAATGGGGGCTGCTGGTCGCCATCGGCCTGGTCTCCGCCCTGGCGCAGGTGATGATGACGGAGGCCTATCGCCGGGGCGAGGCGACGCTGCTGGCGCCCTTCGAATACTCGGCGATCCTCTGGACCACCGCCTTCGGGGCGCTGGTCTGGGCGGAGCTGCCGGATGGCTGGGACCTGCTCGGCATGGCGGTGCTGGTGGCGAGCGGCCTGCTGATCTGGCACCGCGAGGTGACGCTCGGGCTGCGGCGGTGAGACGCCGCGGCCCCCGCGATCCGCTCACACAAGGTCGTGGATCATGGCCCAGGCCGTTGTTTGATCGCGTGAGTCACGCTTTAGCCGACCGCGGCCATCAGCGCGGCGACCTGGTCGGTGAGCTGGCTGCCGGTGACCGGCTTGCGCAGCAGGGTGAAGCCGCCATCCACCTCCTGCCCGACCGCGAGCGCGGCGGCGTCGCCGGCATAGCCGGTGACCAGGATGGCGGGCAGGCCGGGGCGCAGCTTGCGGGCCTCGCGGATCAGGGTGACGCCGTCGATCCCCTCCATGGCCAGGTCGGAGACCAGCAGGTCGAAGCCCGGCTCCCGCGCCAGCCAGTCCAACGCCGCCGCGCCATCCGCCGCATCGGTCACCTGGTAGCCGGCATCGGCGAGCTGCCCGGCCAGCACCTCCCGCACCACCGGCTCGTCATCGACGAGGAGGATGCGGCCGGAGCGCGCCGCCGGGCGGGCCGGCCGGCTGGCCGGCGCCGGTTTCGCCACCGCCTCCTCGCCGATGGCCGGCAGCCAGAGCGAGATCCGCGTGCCCTGGCCCACATGGCTCTCGATCGTCATCCGGCCGCCCGAGCCCTCGGCGAAGCTGCGGGCCATGGCGAGGCCGAGGCCGGTGCCGCGGCCGACCGGCTTGGTGGTGAAGAAGGGCTCGCCGGCGCGGGCCAGGGTCTCGGCGCTCATGCCGATGCCGGTATCGGCGACCGTGAGCTGGATGTAGCGCCCGGGCGCCAGGCCGGGGGCCAGCCCCTCCTGCCGCCCCGAGGGCGCGTCGACCGGCCGCGCCGAGAGGGTCAGCCGGCCGCCATTCTCCATGGCGTCGCGCGCATTGGTGGCGAGGTTGACCAGCACCGTCTCGAGCTGGCCGCGATCGGCGAAGACCGCCGGCAGCGCCGCCGGCGCCTCGATCTCGACCCGGATCCGGGCGCCAAGGGTTGCCGCCAGCACCTCGCGCAGGCCGACCAGCAGCGCCCCGACATCGAGCCGGTCGGCGCGCAGCTCCTCGCGGCGGGAGAAGGCGAGGAGGCGGCGGGTGATGGACTGGCCGCGCTTCGCGGCCTCCTCGACCATGCCGGTGAGGCGCGCCACCGCCGCCGGATCGCCGGCGCGCCGGGCGATGAGCGCGACGCCGCCGAGGACCGCCTGCAGCACGTTGTTGAAGTCATGCGCGATGCCGCCGGCGAGCTGGCCGACGGCCTGCAGCTTCTGCGCCTGCAGCAGCGCCGCCTCGGTGTTGCGGCGCTCCTGGATCTCGGCCTCGAGCCGGGCATGCGAGTCCTGCAGCGCCCGGGTGCGGTCGGTGACGTGGCGCTCGAGCGATTGCGCGTGCTGGCGCAGCTCGTCCTCGCGCTGCTGCAGCGCCGCGGCCATGGCGTTGAAGGCGCCGGCGAGCTGGCCGAATTCCGAGCGGCCATCGGCGCCCGGGGCGCGCGCCATCAGGTCGCCGGCGCGCCAGCGGCGGGCGGCGGCCAGCAGGGCCTCGGTCGGGCGGGCGATGAAGCGCCGCGCGACCAGCAGCGTCATCCCGAGGGCCAGCATGCTGCCGCCGAGGGTGATGAGCAGGCCGCGCAGCAGGGCGCGGCGGATGTCGAAGAGCAGCGCCTGCTCGTCGAAGCCGACCAGCGCGGCGACGCCGGAATGCGCCGGCGTCGGCGGCACGTAGCCGACCAGCCGGTCGACGCCGTCGATCCCCGCCATGCGGATCGTGCCGGGCCGCTGCTCCTGCAACAGCGGCAGGGCCGCCGGCGGCACGCGCTGCCCGACGAACTCGGCATGCCGGACGTCCCGCGCCAGGACGGTCCCGTCGGAATCGACCAGGGAGAGGATGCTGGCGCCGACGAAGGGCGAGTTGTCGCGCTTCATGCGCTGCAGCGCCTGCTCCAGCCAGCCGAGCTCGAGCGCCGCCACCAGTGTGCCGCCGGCCGATCGGGCGGTCTCGACCGGCAGGTAGAAGGGCAGCACGCCCTCGGGCGCGTTGGCGGTGACGGTGTGCTGGCCGGCCCGGAAGGTCTGCGCCCGCCGCGCCGCAGCGACCCAGTCCGCCTCGGCATCGAGATGCGCCAAGTTGTTGTCCGAGGCGCAGGCGACGTGGCCGGAACGGTCGATGAAGGCGATGAAGGCGTAGCCCGGCGCATGCCGGCGCAGGCGGGCGAGCTGCTCGCCGCAATCCGGCGCGAGCTGGCGCACCGCCTCGCTCTCCGTCGCCGCGCCGAGCAGGATGCGCGCCCCCTGGGCGATGCCGTCGAGGTTGCCGGCGAGCAGCTGCGCCTGCTGGATCGCGAGCCCGCCGAGCTGCGCCTTGCGCTCGGACCACTGACTCCAGGCGATGGCGAGCTGCATGGCGAAGACGGGCAGCAGCGAGGTGGCGATGATGAGGACGAGGCGCGTCGAGAGGCGCATGCTCGCCGGCCGCCGGCTGGGCGCGCCGGTCACGCGGCGCAGCATCCCTTCGGCGCGTTGCTGGCGAGGGGCGGTGAACGCCTGACGCATGACCTGCCAAGGCTCTAAAGTGAAACGTCGCGGCAGCGGCGGAGCGGACGGGGTGGGTCAGCTTCACGGCACCGAGAGCAACCGCTAACCGATGCGACCGCCCTTGTCATCCCTTCCGCGCAGAACCGGCCACGCATGGCCAACATGCCAGGCCGGCTTGCCATGCGGCCGGGCGGTGTTATGTGATAACGTCATGCGCCTCAGCCTTCCCGATCCGCTCGCCCTGTCCTCGGGCGCCGGCGCCCGCCTGATCCTGGCGGCGGCGCTGGCGGCCGGGCTCTGGGCTGCCGTCCTCTGGGCGCTGCTGCCGTGAGCCGCCCGTCCGGGATCCACCCGCCCGAGATCCGCCTGACCGACCTCACCGTCTCCTATGGAAGGCGGCCGGCAGTGCATCATCTCTCCGGCCGCTTCGCACCGGGCAGCCTCACCGCCGTGGTCGGGCCGAACGGCGCCGGTAAGTCCACCCTGCTGCGCACCCTGGCCGGGCTGCAGCGGCCGGAGGCCGGCCGGGTTGAGGGCGCGGCGGGGCAGGTGGCGCTGCTGCCGCAGGCCGTGGCGCTGGACCGGGCCTTCCCCGTCAGCTGCCTCGACCTCGTGCTCTTCGGCCTCTGGGGCGAGAGCGGCGCCTTCCGCGCCATCACCCGCGCCGGCCATGAGCGGGCGCGCGCGGCGCTGGCGGCGGTCGGGCTCGCCGGGTTCGAGGCGAGGCCGATCGGCAGCCTCTCGACGGGGCAGTTCCAGCGCGTGCTCTTCGCCCGGCTGCTGCTGCAGGACGCGCCGGTGATCCTGCTGGACGAGCCCTTCAACGCGCTCGACGCGCGTACCGCCGCCGACCTGCTCGCCATGGTGCATTGCTGGCATGGCGAGGGCCGCACCGTCATCGCGGTGCTGCACGACCTGGAGCTGGTCCGGCGCGAATTCCCGGAGGCCCTGCTGCTCGCCCGCGACTGCCTCGGCTGGGGGCCGACCGAGGAGGCGCTGAGCGCCGCCAACCGGCTGCGCGCCCGCATGATGGCCGAGGCCTGGGCGGCCGGGCCCGAGACCTGCCAGCGGCGGGACGCAGCCTGATCCTGCACGGGCTTTTCGACGGGCTGGTCGCCTCGCTCCTGGGGCCCTTCCAGGAATTCGGCTTCCTGCGCCGGGCGCTGGTGGGCTGCCTGGCGCTCGCCCTGGCGGCGCCGCCGCTCGGCGTCTTCCTGATGCTGCGGCGGATGAGCCTGACCGCCGATGTCCTCGGCCACGGCATCCTGCCCGGCGTCGCGGCCGGCTTCCTCCTCGCCGGCCTTTCCCTGCCGGCGATGGCGCTCGGCGGCGCCGTGGCGGGGCTGGTGGTCGCGGTCGGCGCCGGGGCGCTGTCGCGGGCCACGGGGGGGCGGGAGGATGCCTCCCTGGCGGCGCTCTACCTCGTCGCCCTCGCCCTCGGCGTGGCGCTGGTCTCCTGGCGCGGCGGCGCGGTGGAGCTCACCAACCTGCTCTTCGGCAGCGTGCTCGGCGTCGACGACGCGGCGCTGCTGCTCATGGCCGGCACGGCGACGCTCACCCTCGGGGTGCTGGCCCTGGCCTGGCGGCCGCTGGTGCTGGAATGCCTCGATCCCGGCTTCGCCCGCGCGGTCGGGGCGGGTGGCGCCTGGTGGCACATGGCCTTCCTCGCCCTGGTCGTGCTGAACCTCATCGCCGCCTTCCAGGCGCTGGGCACGCTGATGTCGGTCGGGCTGATGATGCTGCCGGCGATCGCCGCCCGGCATTGGGCGCGGCGGGTCGGCGGCATCGTCTATGCGGCGGTCGCCCTCGCCGCGCTGAGCGCCTGGGCCGGGCTGCTCCTCTCCTTCCATGCCGATGTGCCGAGCGGGCCGGCCGTGGTGCTCGCGGCCGGCCTCGCCTGGCTGGTCTCGGTGCTAGCCGGGCCGGTGGACGGGCTGCTGGCGCGGCTCTGGCGGCGGCCGCATCTGGCGGGGTGATTCAATCCCCGCAAAGCCGCTGCGCGGCTTTGCGGGGGCCCAATGAATTCCCCTCCTGCCCAAGGGGCGTCACAGCCTGCCGAGGCGAAGCCTCGGCAGAGCAACGGGTAGTGACGGTTCTGACAGGCGCTTCAGGTGGCGGGGTCAGCGGAGGCGGCGCAGCGTCACGCTGGCCCGGTCGCCATCCCCTGATGATGAATCCCCCAGGCGGAAGCCGAAGGGCAGCAGGCCGTTCAGGAAAAGGTGGAATTCGCCGCTCCGCGGCGCGGTGAAGCGGGCGATGAAGGGCGGGTCGGCGGCCTCGGCATCGCCGGCGACCGGGCGCAGCGCCCATTCCGCCTCGCCGCCGCGGCCGACCCGGCCGATGGGCTGGCCCCAGCCGGCGCTCCACCAGCGCCGCCAGGGCAGGCGCAGGACCTCCCGGAGCCCGCCGCCCGGGCCGGCACCGGTCCGGGCGGCCACATGCCCCGGCGTGATCTCGATGCGGTAGCGGCCGCCGGCGACCAGGCCGAGGCCGCTCGCCCAGCAGGGGTCGCCGGCGGCGAAGCCCTCGCGCATGCCGCTCTCGCCGGGCCGCAGGGTGACGACCGCCGCAGAGGGGGTGCAGAGCCCGCCCCATTCGCTGCGCAGCGCCACGCCGACCGGGTGCAGCAGCACCAGCGCCGCCAGCAGCAGCGCGCCGAGCAACCCGGCCGGCAGCAGCACGCCGCCGCCGAGGCGCCTGAGCCCGGGCGACTCGCCGAGGCGCGCGAGGCGCGCGGCGATGCCGATGGCGAGGCGGGAGACCGGCGGCGGCGCCGGCGTGATGGGCCCGTGATGCCAGCGATGGCGGGCGAGGGCGGCGATGCGATCGCGCAGCCTGCCGCTCCGGTGGATGAGGCCGAGCACCAGCAGGCCGAGCAGCAGCGAGGGCAGGGGATGCGCCGCCAGCCGGTGCAGCCAGCCCTCGAGCGGGGCCGGCAGGACCGCCCCCAGCGCCAGGATCGCCGGTCCCAGCAGCACCGAGACCGTGCCGTCGAGCCTGGCATAGACTCCGTCGCCGCCGACCGGGTCGGCGAGGAAGGGGACAAGGAGGGCGGCGAGGCTCGCCGGTGCCATCAGCCAATAGGTGACGCGCCGCCACCAGATGAGCGCCGCCATGCCGGCGGCGCCGGTCGCGTCATCGGCGCCGGCCGCCGCGCCCTTCCCGTGCGGCACCGCCTTGGGCGGCAGCGCGACGGGGGCATAGGCATCGGTGCCGTCGGCGATCTTCCTGCGCACGGAGGGATGCACCCCCGGCGACTCCGGGCCCGCCGGCCCGTCGCGCCGCACATGGCGCGGCGCGTAGCGATAGAAGATGCCGAGGCCGGCGCGGGAATCATGGCAGGCCCCGAAGGGCGAGGCGGTGGTGCGGCCCTGGGCCAGCGCCTCGCGATCGAAGCGGAGGCCCGCCGCCTCGGCCTCCTCGGCCATCCAGCCGAGCGGCACCCCGGCGAGCGAATCGTCGGGATAGCCACCGCCGACATCGGAATGCACGCCAGCGAACCAGAGCTCGCGGATGCGCCCCGAATCCTCCGCGTCGCGGTGGCGGAACAGCACCGGGTGGAAGGTCAGCCGCTCGTCGTCGAGCGAGAGCGCGTGCCGCGCCGCCGCGACCAGCGGCGAGAGGCGGCGGTTGCGGAAGGAGAGCGGCCAGACGGCCTGGTCGATCGCCGTCCGCAGCAGGCCGATCGGGACGCCATAGGCCTCCACCGTGTCGAACAGGCCGAGGAAGCGGATGCCGGGCCTGATCGCCTCGGGCTGGCGGGCCGCGAGCACCGCGCGATAGGGGCGGTGCCGGAACGCGCCGTGCCAGGCCCAGAGCAGCGCATCCCGCAGCAGCCGGGCGGCGGCGACGGTCGGCCAGCTCCGCTGCCAGGAGGCGCCGTGGGCGCGGTAGGCGCGCCAGGCCGCCATGGCGTTGCGCTTCATCTCGGCCCGCGTCACCGGCCGGCCGTCGATCTCGCGGGGCATCAGCCCCTGGCTGTCGATGAGGCCGATCAGGCTGCGGATGGTGAAGGCGCCGCGGCTGAAGCCAAAGGCCCAGATCTCGTCGCCGGGGCGCCAGTTGTAGCTGAGGAAGCGATAGAGTTCGCGGATATTGCCGGGCACGCCGAAGCCGGTCGCGCCGTCGAGCAGCGCCAGGGGGCGGAAGCCGCTGGTGCCGACGCCCTTGATGTAGCGAGCGATCTGCGCGCCGTCGCCGCGGTCCAGCGCCTGGTAGAGGCGCCAGACATTGGATTCGCGGAGGGCATAGGCATTGCCGGTGCCATCGGCGAAGACGACGAGCCTGCGTGCCATGCCGCCCTCTCCCCAGGGCCCGCGACGGTGCCGGGACGGGCGGTCATCAACAAGTGCGCCGCCGCACGCCGCGGGCCAGCCGGCGCGGATCGGATGGAAGCGCCCGGCCGGCCGGGCGATGCGCTATTTCGCCCGCTCGATGTTCCAGAGCACCGGGAAGCCGAAATCAATCACGCCCTTCAGCTCGGCGCGCCAGACCGCGGGGCTGCGGAACTGGCCGGTGATCGGGAAGGTGACGTTCTCGATCGCCAGCCGCTGCAGCTCGGCGGCCAGCGCCGTGCGCTTCGCCGGGTCGCTCTCCGCCACATAGGCATCGAGGACGGGCTTCATCGCCTCGACGCAATAGCCCCAGGGCTGGTTGCCGGAGCAGTTGTAGCCGATGCCGACATTCGACAGCGGATCGGCGAGGTCGAAGCCGGTATAGACCACCGGCACCAGGTTCCAGCCGCCGCGCTCGACCGGCTCGCGCCCCACCCAGCGGGCGGCGATGGAGGACCAGTCGGCGGCCTGGACATCGAGGTTGAAGCCGGCGCGCTTCAGCCGGTCGATGATCACCAGCGCCGCCGGGTTGAGCAGCGCCGAATCGGCCGGCTGCAGCAGCACGATCGGCTCGTTCCGGTAGCCCGATTCCTTCAGCAGCGCGCGGGCGCGCTCGAGGCTGGGCTGGCGGATGATCTCGCCGCCGGCCTCGCTCGAATAGGGCGTGCCGCAGAGATAGATCGAGACGCAGTCGGGCGAGACCATGTCGTCCGGCAGGCCATAGGCCGCGACCACCTCGCTGCGGTCGAGCGCCGCCTGCAGCGCGCGGCGGAGCGCCAGGTTCCTGTCGAAGGGCGGCAGGTGATGGTTGATCGAGACGCCGTCCATCATCTGGCTGATGCCGCCCGCCTGCGAGATCACCAGGTTCCTGTCGCGGCGGAAGCGCGGCAGGTAGTCGAAGGGCGCGTATTCCAGGTAGTCGACCTCGCCCTGGGTGATGGCGGCGGCGCGGAGCGAGACATCCGACAGGGTGAGGAACTCGACCCGCTCGGCGAGGGGCCGCTTGCCGTCGGCGAGCCCGTCGGCCGGCTCCTCGCGCGGCTGGTAGGCCGGGTTGCGGCGGAAGACGGTGCGCTCGCCCGGAACCCATTCCTCCCTGGGGAAGAGGAAGGGGCCGCTGCCCATGATCTCCTTCACCGGCTGGGTCGGCGGCGTCGCCGCGGCGATGCGCGCCGGCATGATGAAGGGAACGTGCACGCTCGGCTTGCCGAGCGCCTCGATGACATGGCCGAAGGGCTGCTTCAGCACTAGCAGGAAGGTCCGCGGATCGACGACATCAAGATCCTGCGTCGCCGCCATCAGCCGGCGGCCGATGGCGTCGCGCTGGCCCCAGCGGCGGATCGAGGCCACGGCATCCTCGGCCGTCACCGCCGTGCCGTCATGGAAGGCGAGGCCGGGGCGCAGCCGGAAGGTCCAGCGCATGCGGTCCGGGCTCGCTTCCCAGGAGTCCAGCATCTGCGGGCGGTACTGGCCCTTGCCATCCATGGCGACGAGGGTGTCGAAGACCATGTAGGCGAAGTTGCGGGTGACGAAGCTCGGACTGGCGATCGGATCGAGATTCTGCAACCCGACATTGAGGAAGAGGCGGAGCGGCCGGTCCTGCGACCGGTCCTGGGGCTGGGCCCTGGCCGGTGCGGCGGGCAGCAGGGCGGCGAGGGCGAGGGCGGCGAGCAGGCCGCCGCGGCGGGGCGCCATGCGGCGCGGCATCCGCTCAGCGAGTTTCATGCTGCGCCGCCCAGGCCTCGGCGATCTCGCTGCAGGTGGCGAACCAGACGCCGGGAAATTCGCGGATCCAGGCGATCATCTCGCGCAGCAAGGCGATGCGGCTCGGCCGGCCGCTCACCTGCGGATGCATGACCAGGTTGTAGAGCCCGCCCCAGCGATGGATCTCCTGGAACTCGGCCTGGAAGATCTCGCGGATATGGCTGTTGGTGAAGATCGGCCGCGGCCCCTTGATGGAGAACAGCGCGTAGGGCGCGTCGTCGAGGCTCCAGTGCCAGGGCAGCTCGATCGGCCCCGGGCGGCCGTCCGGCATGCGGTGGCGATAGGGGTTGATGTCGTCGAGCAGCGAGGAATCGTAGAGGAAGCCGTGCTTGTCGAGCAGGCGGATCAGGTTGTCGCTGGTCTCGCCGGCCGGGGAGCGGTAGCCCTTCGGCGTGACGCCGAGCACCCGCTTCAGGCTGTCGAGCCCGCGCTCCATCTCCTCCACCTCCTTGTCGGGAAAGGCGGGGTCGATCCAGGCATGGGAGTAGCTGTGATGGCCGATCTCATGCCCGGCCTTCAGCACCATCTCGCAGCGGTCGGTGTGGTTCTCCACCGTCCAGCCGGGGATGAAGAAGGTGGCCGGGACGCCGGCACCCTGCAGCGTCTCGAGGATCTTCGGCACGCCCACCCTGGCGCCGTAGCGGCCCTGGCTGAGGATGCCGGGACGGCGGATGTTGTCCGGGTCGCGCGCCATCCAGAGCGTCTCGGCATCGAAGTCGAAGGTGAGCGCGACGGCCACCTGGGCGCCGTTCGGCCATCGCACGCGCATGTCGATCATCGCATTGTCCTCTCGTCCGGGCGGGCGAAGGCCGCCGGGTCAATCCTCCTCGCGCGGCAGGTGCCGGGCCGCGAGCCAGCCGCCATCGACGCCAATCACCTGGCCGGTGACGTAGGAGGCATCCTCCGAGGCGAGGAAGGCGATCACCGCGGCGACCTCCTCCGGCTTCGCGGCGCGGCGCAGCGGCGTCGGGGCGAGCACCGCGCGGCGGTAATAGGCATTCGCCAGATGGCCCTCGGTCATCGCCGTCTCGATGACGCCGGGCGCCACGGCATTCACCAGGATGCCCGCGGGGCCGAGCTCGGCGGCGAGCTGGCGCGTCATCTGCGCGATGCCGGCCTTGGCGACCGCATAGGCCGTCGTGCCCGGCACCCCGGCGAGGCCGAAGACGGAGGAGACCGAGACGATGCGCCCGCCCGGCCTCGGCAGGTGCGGCAGCGCCGCCCGGGTCACGCGCAGCACCGCGGTCAGGTTGGTGTCGATGAAGCGCTCGAGCAGCGCGTCGTCCGATTCAGCGAGCGGCCTGGAGCCGCCGATGCCGGCATTGTTGACCAGGATGTCGATGCGGCCGAAGGCGCCGAGGGCGGCGGCGACCAGCGCCGCCCCGGCATCGCGCGCGGCGAGGTCGAGGGCGAGGGATTCGGCGCCGATCGCCGCGGCCGTCTCGGCCACCGCCGGCAGCCGGTCGGCGAGCAGCACCCGCGCGCCCTCGGCCGCCAGCCGCGCCGCGGTCGCCGCGCCGATGCCGCGCGCGGCGCCGGTGACGATGGCGACCCGCCCGGCGAAGCGGCCGGCCTGTCCGCCCTGCTGCATCGCGCACCCCGCCTGTTGCATCGCGGCATGGTGCGGCGATCCCCGCGGGCCGACAAGCCCGCGCGTCAGCCAGCCCGGCCCTGCATCCGGCGTTCCCGCGCCCGCACGCGCTCGCGGTGCACGGTGTAGAGGCCGCTGGCGATGATGACCGCGGCGCCGAGCAGCGTGCCGCCATCCGGCACCGCGGCGAAGATCAGCCAGCCGAGCGTGGTCGAGAACAGCAGCTGCACATAGGAGAAGGGCGCGAGCACCGAGGCCGCGGCCTGCCGATAGGCGATGATGACGAGATACTGCCCGACCGAGGCGCAGGCGCCGTGCAGCAACCCGATCCCGAGCTCGGCGAGACCCACGGGCACGTAGACGAAGGGGACGAGCAGGCTGAGCACCGCGAAGCCGGTGCAGGCCGACCAGAGGACGGTGGTCTCCGTCAGGTCGCCCGCCCCCATGCGGCGGGTGATGACGATGGTCGCGGCCCAGCAGAGGGCGGAGGCGAGGGGGAAGACCGCGGCCATCTGGATCGCGCCGCTGCCGGGGCGGATGACGATCATCACCCCGATGAAGCCGACCAGCACCGCCGCCCAGCGGCGGATGCCCACCTTCTCGCCGAGGAAGAGGATGGAGAGCGCGGTGACGAAGCCGGGCGAGACATAGGTGATGGCCGTCGCCTCGGCGATCTGCAACTGCCCGAGCCCGGCGACGAAGAGCACCGCCGAGCCGACCAGGGTGAGGCCGCGCAGCAGCTGCAGGGGCAGGCGCTTCGGCCAGAGGCGCAGCGCGCGGCCGTGCCAGGCGAGGCCGAGCGCGAAGAGGACGAAGACGACGTAGCGGATCCAGGCGATCTCGACCGCCGGCAGGCCGTGCAGCCGCAGCAGCTTCGACATCGCGTCCGAGACGGAGAACAGGATGACCGAGGCGATGATCAGGAGGACGCCGCGCAGGACCCGCTCCGGGGCCGCGTCGGTGGTGGTCGCGCTCAAGCTGAGAGTCCCTGCTGGCCGAAAGCCATGCCGTGTCGTTCCACCCTGAATAGAGCATTCCCGACGAGTCGTCGCCGCTTCCGCATTCACAATCCGCGTCGGATGGCGTCTATCCTGACATCCCGGAGGGCGTCGCATGACCAGCATCCTGCAGATCACCGACCTGCATCTCTCGCCGCGCAGCGCCCTGTTCCGGCGGAACCTGGAGCTGATCGGCGACTGGGCGGCGGCGGCACGGCCGACGCTGATCGTGGCGACCGGCGATCTCTCGCTGGACGGGGCGGGCGGCGATGCCGATCTCGCCTTCGCCACCGGCCTGCTCCGCGTCCTGCCGGCGCCGGTGCTGATGCTGCCCGGCAACCACGATGTCGGCAGCGATCCGCGCACCATGCCGGCGCAGCCCGTCGATGCAGCCCGGCTGGCCCGCTTCCGCCGCCTCGCCGGCGAGGATCGTTGGCGGCGCGACCTGCCGGGCTGGCGGCTGGTCGGCCTCAACACCGAGATCATGGGCAGCGGCCTCGCCGAGGAGGCGGCTCAGGCGGAGTTCATCCGCGACGCCGTCGCCGGCCTCGGCGAGCGCCGGCTCGCGGTCTTCCTGCATACCCCCGCCTTCACCACCCGGCCCGACGATCCCGCCTTCGATTATTGGGCGGTCGCGCCGGAGGCACGGCCGGCACTGCAGCCGCTGCTCGGGCATCCGGCGCTGCGCCTGGTCGCCTCGGGGCATCTGCACCTGCAGCACGGCTTCCGGCTCGGCCCGGTGCGCTATGCCTGGGCGCCGCCGCTCTCCTTCGTCTGCGAGCCCGAAATGCAGCCCGGCATCCCGGGGGAGCGGCGGACCGGCGCGCTGCTGCACCAACTCGGCGAGGATGCGGCGGAGACCAGCCTCGTCACCCCCGAGGGGCTCGACTGCCATTGGCTGGCCGATGTGCGGGCGGAGACGCGGACGGGCTGATCCTGGTTGCTGCCCTACAGCCGCAGGCCGGCCGCGCCAGGGGCCGAGGCGCGGCGGCGGCGGCGCAGCGGCGCGGCGGCCGCCTCCTGGCCTGGTGGGGCGGGCAGCGGCATCCAGTAGGTCGGCTCGCTGTCGAGACGTGCGCCGCTATAGGCGGTGGCCCAGCCGCAGACGGCGTCCCAGAAGATCGCCACGACATCCTGCCGCCGGTCCGGTTCGGGTGGCGCCGGGAGATAGGCGAGGATCGTGCTGCCATCCCGCGGCGCGGAGGTGATCGGCTTCCAGGGCTCCATGGCGCGGCATTCCCTGTGGCTGAGGAGAGGGGAAGCAACCGGGTGCTGTTACGCAGAGATACGGTGAGGGTTGCCTGCTACGCGAAATCGGCACTCGATTCGCCCGTCGCTTCGGATCGTGGTCGGGCCGCGCGCAAGGTCGATGTCAAGGTGCCTGTCGAAGCCGTCGCGTCCCGCTGCCCTGCCGCCGCTTCGCCGCGGCAGGCTGTGACGGATGCTGTGCGGGAGAATCCCGGCGGAGCCCCCGCGCAGACGCGAAGCGGCTTCGCGGGGAGCGGCTAGCCCCGTCGGCGCCCGATCAGGCGCGCGACCAGCATGAGCAGCACCCCCAGCGCGACCAGGCCATAGGTGGCGGGGGCCGAGCGGATGGCCGCGATGATCGCCTCCGGGATCTCCATCAGCCGGTCCCAGCCGAAGACATGCGCGGCGATCCCGAGCAGCACGAGCAGCGCTCCGAGCGACCAGAGCGATCGCGCCATGCATGTCCTCCCCTCAGCCAGCCGGATCGGCGCGCCGGATCAGCCGACGCGCCCGGCGCGGTCGCGCTCCAGCGCCGCATCGATCAGCCGCCGGTCGCGCATTTCCTGCTTGCGGCCCCGCACGACGAGGACGGCCCATAGCACGGCCAGCCCCCAGGTCATCAGGCCGGGGATGAAGGGCAGGACGAGCAGCACCAGGCCCGCCAGCCAGAGCAGGGCGTTGAAGATCGCCTGGAAGGGCCGGCCAGCAGGATCGCCAAGGGTGGGACGAACAGCGCGAGGAGGTACATGGCGTCTCCAGAAACCGTCGGATCCGGGCCGGGTTGCCCCGCGGCACGCCGGGGCGATGCCCTGCCCCAGCAAGATGAAGCCGCCCAAAGATGAAACCGCCCATGACAAAGCCGCCGGGGTGGTGCCCCGGCGGCGATGCAGCATTGGCGGTTGGCGCCGCCCGGGCGGGGCGGCGCCGGACCGGCCGGTTCAGACCGAGTAGTACATCTCGAACTCGACCGGGTGCGGGGTGTGCTCGAACCGGTACACCTCGTTCCACTTGAGCTCAATGTAGCTGGCGATCTGGTCCTCGGAGAAGACGCCGCCCTCGAGGAGGAATTCGTGATCCGCCTCGAGCGCGCCGAGCGCTTCGCGCAGCGAGCCGCAGACCGTCGGGATGCCCTTCAGCTCCTCCGGCGGCAGGTCGTAGAGATCCTTGTCCATCGGGTCGCCCGGATGGATCTTGTTCTTGATCCCGTCCATCGCCGCCATGGTGAGCGCGGCATAGGCGAGGTAGGGGTTCGCCGACGGGTCGGGGAACCGCACCTCGACGCGCTTCGCCTTCGGGCTGGTGGTGTAGGGGATGCGGCAGGAGGCGGAGCGGTTGCGGGCCGAATAGGCCAGCAGCACCGGCGCCTCGAAGCCCGGGATCAGCCGCTTGTAGGAGTTGGTGGAGGGGTTGGTGAAGGCGTTCACCGCCTTGGCGTGCTTGATGATGCCGCCGATGGCGTAGAGGCACATCTCGCTCAGATCGGCATAGCCGGTGCCGGCGAACATCGGCTTCCCTTCCTTCCAGATGGAAAGATGGGTGTGCATGCCCGAGCCGTTGTCGCCGTAGATCGGCTTCGGCATGAAGGTCGCGGTCTTGCCGTAGCTGTGCGCCACGTTGTGCACGCAGTACTTGTAGATCTGCATCTGGTCGGCCATCGTGACCAGCTTGCCGAAGCGGGTGCCGAGCTCGTGCTGCGACTGCGCCACCTCGTGGTGGTGCTTCTCGATCGGCAGGCCCATCTCGCCCATGGTCGAGAGCATCTCGGCGCGCAGGTCCTGCTCGCTATCGACCGGCGGGACCGGGAAGTAGCCGCCCTTCACGCCGGGCCGGTGGCCCATATTGCCTTCCGGGTACTCCTTCATGTTGGCGCCCGGGCCCTCGATGCTCTCGAGGAAGTAGCTGCCGAAATTGCCGCCGGTGCCGAAGCGCACGCTGTCGAAGACGAAGAACTCGGCCTCGGCGCCGACCAGCACCGTGTCGCCGACGCCGCTCGACTGCACATAGGCCGAGGCGAGCTTGGCCGTGGCGCGCGGGTCGCGGGCGTAGAACTGGCCGGTCGAGGGCTCGATGATGTCGCAGATCAGGATCAGCTGCGGCTTGGCGGAGAACGGATCCATGCAGGCCGTCTCGGCATCCGGCATCAGGATCATGTCGGACTCGTTGATCGCCTTCCAGCCGGCGATCGAGGAGCCGTCGAACATGATGCCGTCGACGAAGGTGTCCTCGCTGACGGTGGAGACGTGCTGGGCGGTATGCTGCCACTTGCCGCGCGGATCGGTGAAGCGGAAGTCCACGTACTCGACGCTGTGCTCCTTGATCATGTCCATGACCTTGGAGACGGCGGCTGCGTTATCTGCCATGTCGTCCGTCCTGTACTCTATGACTGGTCCCGGAGAGCCTTGCGGGCTCTCCCCTTCGCCCCCTAGGCGCGGCGCACGCCGCAACCCGCGCCCGCGCCGCCCGAGGGGCTGCGCGGGACCCGGGTTCGCCGCCGCGGGCCGTGGGCTCGTCCCGGCCGCGGCGTGTCTGCGGCAGCCCGTCCCGGCGGGCCGCCGCTCCGATCAGACCGCGTCCTCACCCCGTTCGCCGGTGCGGATGCGGATGACATCCTGGATGTCGGAGATGAAAATCTTGCCGTCGCCGATGCGACCTGTCCGCGCGGCCTGCTGGATCGCCTCGACCGCGCGCTCGATGAGGTCGTCGGTGCAGACGACCTCGATCTTCACCTTCGGCAGGAAGTCCACGACGTATTCGGCCCCGCGGTAGAGTTCCGTATGGCCCTTCTGGCGCCCGAAGCCCTTGGCCTCGACCACGGTGAGACCCTGCAATCCGATCTCGTGCAGGGCATCCTTCACCTCGTCGAGCTTGAAGGGCTTGATGATGGCCTCGATCTTCTTCATCGGCTCCGCTTTGTGTTCCGGGGATGGTCTTCGATCCGAAGCTGTCCCGGCATGACGCTTCCTCCTGACCTCTCCGCCCTTCCGGCGGTGCCGGCCGCAGGTGTTTTGCACGCCCCGTGCCACCGGTTCAATCGGCCCCCGGCGCGAAATCCGCCGCTCTCGACGGGATTTGTGCCTGAATGTACGGCAAAATGCCCAATGTTTCGGCAGGACCTGCCCCGCTCTCCGGCTTGCCGCAGCGACGGCCGAAACCCATTATGCGCCGCACCAAGGGCATGCTCCGCCCGCGCCCGCCCGGGCGGGCCCCGAAGCGGGCACGGCTGGGCCGGGGCGGGCGGGGCATGCCCGATTCCTTTGATCCAGCGGAAGGGCAAGGGCGGAATGCAGCCCCAGAACAGCCTGCTATCGGCCACCGGCACGACGATCTTCACGGTCATGAGCGCGCTGGCGCTGGAGCATGGCGCCATCAACCTCGGCCAGGGCTTCCCCGACTATGACGGCCCAGAGGACGTGATCGAGGCGGCCGCGGCGGCGCTCAGGGATGGCCGCAACCAGTATCCGCCGCTGACCGGCGTGCCGGAGCTCCGCCAGGCCGTCGCCGCGCATAACCGCCGCTTCTACGGCATCGAGGCCGATCCGGCGAGCGAGGTGGTGGTCACCTCCGGCGCCACCGAGGCGATCACCGCCTGCCTCATGGCGGTGCTCAATCCCGGCGACGAATGCGTGCTGATCGAGCCGCTCTACGACACCTACCTGCCGGTGGTGAAGCTGCTCGGCGCGGTGCCGAAGCTCGTTCGCCTCTCACCGCCCGACTGGGCGCTGCCGCGGGCCGAGCTCGCCGCCGCCTTCGGGCCGAAGACCAAGGCGATCCTGCTCAACACGCCGATGAACCCGACCGGCAAGGTCTTCACCAATGCCGAGCTCGCCTTCCTCGCCGAGCTGATCCGCCGGCACGATTGCTTCGCCATCTGCGACGAGGTCTACGAGCACCTCACCTTCGACGGCTGGAAGCACATCCCGCTGATGACCCTGCCCGGCATGCGCGAGCGCTGCATGCGCATCGGCAGCGCCGGCAAGACCTTCAGCCTCACCGGCTGGAAGGTGGGCTACATCACCTGCGACCGCAGCCTCGCCGGCAATGTCGCCAAGGCGCATCAGAACCTCACCTTCACGACGGCGCCGAACCTGCAGCGCGGCGTCGCGGTCGGGCTGATGAAGGAGGATGCCTATTTCGCCGGCCTCTCGGCGCAGCTCCAGGCCAAGCGCGACCGCCTTGCCCGTGGCCTGGCGGAGATCGGCTTCGGCGTGCTGCCGACCCAGGGCTCCTACTTCATCACCACCGATGTCCGGCCGCTCGGCTTCAACGGCGACGACGTCGCCTTCTGCCGGACCATCACCGAGGAGGCGAAGGTGACCGCCATCCCGGTCACCGCCTTCTACGCCTCGGCCGAGGCGCCGAGCCACTATGCCCGCTTCGCCTTCTGCAAGGGCGAGGCGGTGCTGGACGAGGCGCTCGGCCGGCTGCGGGCCTGGGCGGCAGGGCGCGGCCGGCAGTTGACGGCGGCGGCCGGCTAGAGCGGATCGCGGGAGGGCGCGAGCGCCCGGACGCGTGACTCCGCCCTGCAATCAATCGTCCAGGGCGGCGTGCGGGCAATCTTGACCGTATGCCGCCCTAGCCCTATCACGCGCCGCCCGGGTGCCACGGCGCCCGGGCCCGGTGGCGGCCATAGCTCAGTTGGTAGAGCGCCAGGTTGTGGTCCTGGATGTCACGGGTTCGAGTCCCGTTGGTCGCCCCATCTTCCTCCTTCCCGCCCCACTCTTTCCCCTGGGCCACCGGCCGGGCAGGATGCCGCGCATCGGTGAGGAAGCGGGGGGAAGACTCCATGGAATTGCGACTGGATGGCCGCGCGGCGTTGATCACCGGCGGCTCGAAGGGGCTCGGCCTCGCCATCGCGCAGGCCTTCGCCAAGGCCGGGGCGCAGGTGGCGATCGTCGCGCGCGGCGCCGAGCCGCTGAAGCAGGCGGCGGCCGAGATCGGCCGCGCCGCGCCGGGCGCCGCCATCGCCCCGATCGCCGCCGATATCAGCACCGCCGAGGGCTGCGAGGCGGCCTTCGCCGCGGCCGAGAAGGCCTTCGGCAAGCTCGACATCCTGGTGAACAACGCCGGCACCAGCCAGCGCGGCCCCTTCCTCGAGATCTCTGACGCGCTCTGGCAGAACGATCTCGACCTGAAGCTCTTCGCCGCCATCCGGCTCGGGCGGCTGGCCTGGCCGGGCATGCAGGCGCGGCGCTGGGGGCGCATCATCAACGTGCTCAACACCGGCGCCAAGGCGCCGCCGGCCGAGGGGGCGCCGACCGCGGTCAGCCGCGCCGCCGGCATGGCGCTGACCAAGGTGCAGGCGAATGAGGGCGCCAAGCACAACATCCTGGTCAATGCGCTCCTGGTCGGGCTGATCGACAGCGACCAGCACCGCCGCCGGCACGCCGCGAGCAAGACCACCGAGAGCTACGAGGAGTGGCTCGGCAAGCTCGGCGCCAGCCTGCCGATGGGCCGCTACGGCCGGCCGGAGGAGTTCGCCGCGACGGCGCTGTTCCTCTGCAGCGAGGCGGGCGGCTACATCGCCGGCACCGCCATCAACGTCGATGGCGGGCGCAGCCCGGTGGTCTGAAGGCCGGGACCCGGGGAGGGGCCGCGGCCGCCTCCCCGGCAGGGTTCAGCGATTGGCCGGATAGGCGCCGGAGGTGTTCGAGCGGGTGGCGCGGTCATAGGCGCGCTGCGCCGCCGTGCCCGACGGATTGGCCGCCGTGCCATCCGCCTGCCGCGGATAGGCGCCCGAGACATCCGTGCCGGCGGCGCGGTCGAGCGCCCGCTCGGCGGCGGTGCCGGTGGGGTTGTTGCCGGTGCCATCGGCGCTGGTCCGCGGATTGCTGGTGGCCTTGTCATAAGCCCGCTGCAGGGCGGTGCTCGGCGGGTTGCCGGGGCTGCCGTCGCGCGTGTTGCTGCAGGCGGCGAGTCCGGTCAGCAGCGCCGCGGCGGCGAGGCCGCGCAGGAGAGGGGATGCCAAGATGATGGTCCTCCGTATTCGATTAGAGACCTGCGGTTGAGCCGGTCGTTGCGCATAGCGCAGCAAGGCGAGGTCGGTTCCGCCCCGCCCCTCGTGCGCGGCGCCGCACTCTGCTAACCGCGGCATGCGGCGCGGGCGGCGCTTGGCCGCGGCAGGACAGGAGTGGCAGCATGGCGGGCGAGATGACGGTTGCGATCGGCGGGCTGGGCGCCATCGGCGCGCATCTCGCGCGCGCCCTCGATGCCGGGGTCGAGGGCCTGCGCCTCGTCGCGGTGAGCGCGCGCGACCAGGAGAAGGCGCGGCGCGGCATCGCCGGCTTCCGCGCGCCGCCCCGCCTCGTCGCCCTGCCGGAGCTCGCCGCCGCCGCGGATATCGTCGTCGAGGCGGCGCCGGCCGCGGTCTTCGAGCAGATCGCAGAGCCGGCGATCGCCGCGGGCCGCATCTTCGTCCCCTCCTCGGTCGGGGCGCTGCTGCCGCGCATGCAGCTCGTCGCGCGGGCGCGCGAGACCGGCGCGCGCATCGTCGTGCCGACCGGCGCTCTGCTCGGCCTCGATGCGGTGCGGGCGGCGGCGGAGGGGAGCGTCTCGAGCGTGACGATCGAGACCCGCAAGCCGCCGCGCGGGCTCGAGGGCGCGCCCTATCTGGTCGAGAGGAGCGTCGATCTCGGCGGCATCGCCGCGCCGACCGTGGTCTTCCGCGGCAATGCCTTCGACGCCGCCCGCGGCTTCCCGGCGAATGTGAACGTCGCGGCCGCCCTGGCGCTGGCCGGCATCGGCCCCGAGCGCACCATGGTCGAGATCTGGGCCGATCCGACAGTCACCCGCAACACCCACACCATCCGCGTCGAGGCCGAGGCGGCGCGGCTGACCATGACGATCGAGAACGTGCCGAGCGAGGAGAATCCCCGCACCGGCAAGGTCACGCCGCTCTCCATCCTCGCCTGCCTGCGCGGGCTGACGAGCACGCTGAAGGTGGGGAGCTAGGCGCAGGGGGCCAGGCACGAGGTCCACGCCTGCCATGCCGCTGCTGGTCCTCGCCTATATCGCCTTCATCGGGCTCGGCCTGCCGGACCCGCTGCCCGGCACGCTCTGGCCGGTGCTGCGGCTGGACTACGGCCGGCCGGAAGCCGCGCTCGGCCTGCTGCTGCTCGCCGTCTCGGGCGGGACGATGGCGGCCAGCCTGCTCGCCGGCCGCGCCATGGCCGCCTTCGGCACCGGCGGCGTGCTGGCCGGAAGCCTCGGCATCACCGCGCTTGCGGCCGTCGCCGCCTCCCTGGCGCCGCCCTGGGCGGTGCTGGTCATGCTGGCGCTGCTGAGCGGGCTCGGCGCCGGGGCGGTGGATGCGGCGATGAACCTCTTCGCCGCCGCGCGCTTCGCGCCGCGCCACCTGAACTGGATGCATGCCTGCTGGGGCGTCGGCGCCACGCTGAGCCCGGCCATCGCCACCCTCCTGCTCGCCGGCGGCGGGTCGTGGCGGCAGGTCTATCTCGTCATCGGCCTGCTGCTCGGCGCGCTGTCCCTCGCCTTCGGCCTGACGCGGCGGCGCTGGGGCGGGCCGGCGCAGGAGAGCGGCCCGGCGGCCTCCATCGGCGGCGCGCTGCGGAGCGCCATGGCGCGGCGGCAGATCCTCGCCTTCTTCGTCTATTGCGGCGTCGAGGCGGGCACCGGGCAGTGGCTGGCGACGGTGCTGGTGGCGGCGCGCGGCGCCGATCCGGCGATGGCCGGCGCCGCGACGACGCTGTTCTGGGGCGCCCTGGCGGCGGGCCGGGTCGGGCTCGGCTTCGTCGTCGACCGGATCGGGCCGGACCGGATGCTGCGCCAAGCGGTGCTGGTCGCGGCGCTCGCCTCCGCCGGCTTCGCCTTCGCGCCGGCCGGGCTGGACCTCGTCTCCGTCGGCCTGCTCGCCGTGGCGCTGGCGCCGCTCTACCCGACGCTGATGGCGCGCACCCCGGCGCGGCTCGGCGGGCCGCTCGCGGTCCATGCGGTCGGCTTCCAGGTGGCGGCGGCGACGCTCGGCGCCGGCCTGCTGCCGGCCCTGCTCGGCCTCGCGCCGGTCGCGCTGGTGCCGGTGCTGCTGCTCGGCCTCGCCTTGCTGCTCGCCTGGCTGGTCCAGCGCATCGCCGCATGAACCACGGGTAATCCCGCGCCCCGAGCCCCCGGCGCAACGAGCGCAGGCAGGCCTGGATCGATGGCCGCTGGGCGTGTATCGGGGCCGCCGCGCGGCCGCCTCCCCGGCGGGCCGGGCGCGCCCGGCGCCGCAGTGGCGCCGGGGCGCAGGGAGAAGAGACGCATGTCCGCCAGCACCACCTCGGCGCTGGAACGTGAGACGATGGCGCGCGTGTCGCGCCGCCTGGTCCCGTTCCTGATGCTCTGTTACTTCATTGCCTATCTCGACCGGGTGAATGTCGGCTTCGCCGCGCTCGAGATGAACAAGGCCCTCGGCCTCAGCCCCACCGCCTATGCCTGGGGCGCGGGCATCTTCTTCCTCGCCTATTTCCTCTTCGAGGTGCCGAGCAACGTCATCCTGGAGAAGGTCGGCGCGCGGCGCTGGATCGCCCGCATCATGATCACCTGGGGCATCCTCTCGGGCTGCATGGCGCTGGTGCAGGGCGAGTGGAGCCTCTACCTCGTCCGCTTCCTGCTCGGCATCGCCGAGGCCGGGTTCTTCCCGGGCATCATCCTCTACCTGACCTACTGGTTCCCGGCGACCTACCGGGCCGGCATCGTCGGCGCCTTCATGGTCGCCATCCCGATCTCGACGGTCATCGGCGCGCCGATCTCCGGCATGCTGCTCGGCCTGCACGGCGTGATGGGCCTCGATGGCTGGCAGTGGCTCTTCATCATCGAGGCGGTCCCGGCGGTGCTGCTCTCCGGCGTGGTGCTGTTCTACCTCACCGACAAGCCGGCCGATGCGCAATGGCTGGAGCCGGCGCAGCGCGAATGGCTGGCGAACCGGCTCGAGCAGGAGCGGCAGAGCAAGGAGGCGGTGGTGCACTTCACCCTCGGCGAGGCGCTGCGCCATCCGCGGGTGATCGGCCTTGGCTTGGTCTATTTCGGCGTGGTCGCCGCGAATTACGGCCTGTCCTTCTGGCTACCGCAGATCGTCAAGGGCTTCGGGCTGAGCAACCTCGCCACCGGCTTCGTCACCGCCATCCCCTATGCCTTCGGCGCCGTCGCCATGGTGCTCTGGGGCCGCAGCTCGGACCGCACGGGCGAGCGGGTCTGGCACACCGCCGGGGCAGCGATCCTGGCGGCGGCCGGCCTCGGCGCCTGCGCCATGCTGAGCGACCCGGTGATGGTGATGCTGGTGCTGAGCATCGGCGCGCTCGGCATTTTCGGCTGCCTGCCGCCCTTCTGGACGCTGCCGACCGCGCTGCTCTCGGGCAGCGCCGCGGCGGGCGGCATCGCGCTGATCAACTCGATCGGCAACCTGGCGGGCTTCGTCGGGCCCTATGCGGTGGGCTGGGTGAAGGAAAGCACCGGCAGCTTCGCCATGGCGCTGCTGGCCCTCGCCGCCCTGCCGCTCGCGGCCGGCATCCTGGTGCTGGCGATGGGCCACGACCCGGCCCTCGAGCGGCGGGAGCCGGCGCCCGCCGAGTGAATTCCCCACGATGTCGCTTCGCGCCTTCGTGGGGGCCCCGTGATTCGCTCCTGGACCTTGATGCGTCACAGCCTGCCGCGGCGAAGCCGCGGCAGGGCAACGGGAAGCGACGGGTTTGGCAGGCGTTCGACGGCCTGGACCATGATCCGCGAACCCGTGTGAGCGGAAAATGTCCTAGCCGCGCGGCAGTTGCTGCTCGACCAGCATCGCCCAGTAGCTCGCCCCGATCGGCAGCACCGCGTCGTTGAAGTCGTAGCGGGGATGGTGCACCTGCGGGTCGGCTGGGCCGCGGCCGGCGCCGAGCATGATGTAATTCCCGGTCTTGGCGTTCAGCATGTAGGAGAAATCCTCGCCCCCCATGGTGAGGCGGGGCATCTCCACCACCCGCGCCTCGCCCGCGACCGCGAGCGCCGCCCGCCGCGCCAGCTCGGTGCTCTCGGGGTCGTTGACGACGGCGGGATAGCCACGGTCGAAGACCGCCTCGGCCGCGGCGCCGAAGGCCGTGGCGATGCCGGTGACGAGGCTGGTGAACTTCTCCTCCAGCAGGTCGCCCACCTCCGGCTTGAACCAGCGCGCGGTGCCGCGGAGCGTGACGCTCTGCGGGATGACGTTCCAGGTGTCGCCGCCCTGGATGTGGCCGATGGTGATCACCCCGGCCTCGACCGGCTCGACATTGCGCGCGACCACGCTCTGCAGCGCGGTGACGATCTGCGAGGTGATGACGATCGGGTCGTTGCCCTGATGCGGCATCGCGCCATGCGCGCCCTTCCCGGTGATGGTCGCGCGCAGATTGGCCGTCGCCGCCATGACCGGGCCGTTGCGCCAGAGGAAGCTGCCCTCCGGCGCGCCGGGCCAGTTGTGCATGCCGAAGACGCGCTGCATCGGGAAACGCTCGAACAGCCCCTCCCGCACCATGACGTTGCCGCCGCCGCCGGCCTCCTCGGCGGGCTGGAAGATCAGGTAGACGGTGCCGTCGAAATTGCGCGTCTCGGCCAGGTAGCGGGCGGCGCCGAGCAGCATGGTGGTGTGCCCGTCATGGCCGCAGGCATGCATCTTCCCGGGGATGGTGGAGGCATAGGGGAGGCCGGTCGCCTCCTCGATCGGCAGGGCGTCCATGTCGGCCCGCAGCCCGATGGCCCGGCCGCTTCCGCCCTGGTCACCTCCACCCTGGCCGCGGATGACGCCGACCACGCCGGTCCCGGCGATGCCGGTATGGACCTCGTCGCAGCCGAAGGCGCGCAGCTTCTCCGCCACGATGCCGCTGGTCCGGACTTCCTCGAAGGCGATCTCCGGATGCGCGTGGAAATCCTGCCGCCAGGCCGTGAGCTCGGGGTGGAATTCCGCAATACGGTTCAGGATCGGCATTGGTTTGGACCCGGACTTGACTGCTGCACCCTATCAGGTGCCGGGCCGGCGGATGCAAGCCCGGCGCGGGCTCCGCGCGGGGGCGCGGACCGGCCCGGCGGCCGGTCCCCTGCCGTCACTCCCCGTCGGGGCGGAGGAAGCCGAGATCGACGCCGTCCGGCGCCTGCAGCACCTCGTCATGCACCAGCCGGTCCCAGCCGCGCCGCGGCCGGGCGGGCGGGCGCCAGGCGGCGCGGCGGCGGCCCAGCTCGTCCTCCTCCACCAGCAGGTCGAGCCGCCGCTCCCGCACCGAGAGGCGCACCCGGTCGCCGGTCTCGACCAGGGCCAGCGGGCCGCCGGCCGCCGCCTCGGGGGCGATGTGCAGGACGATGGTGCCGAAGGCGGTGCCGGACATCCGGCAGTCGCTCATCCGCACCATGTCCTTCACCCCGGCCCGGGCGAGCTTGCGCGGGATCGGCAGGTATCCCGCCTCCGGCATCCCGGCCGGGGTCAGCGGCCCGGCATTCTTCAGGACCAGGATGTCCTGCGGCGTCACCTCCAGCCCGTCATCGTCGATGCGGCGGGCGAGGTCCTCCAGCCCATCGAAGACGACGCAGCGCGCCTCGGTCTCGAACAGCGCCGGGGTGGCGGCGCTGCGCTTGAGGATGGCGCCGTCCGGGGCGAGGCTGCCGAAGAGCGCGACCAGCCCTCCGACCGGGCTGACCGGCGCCTCCCGCGCCCGGATATAGGTGCGGTCGACAAAGGCGGGGCCGGCCTCGATCTGCTCCGCCAGCGTGCGGCCATAGAGGTCGATGGTGTCGAGATGCAGCAGGTCGCGCAGCTCCCGCAGCAGGGCGACCATGCCGCCGGCGGCGTGGAAATCCTCCATATAGCCCTCGCCGGTCGGCTTCAGGTCGACCAGCACCGGCGTCTCCTCCGAGAGGGCGTCGAGCCGCCGGAGGTCGATCGCGACGCCGGCGCGGCCGGCGATGGCGGTCAGGTGGATCAGCGCATTGGTCGAGCCGCCGAGGGAGAGCAGGACGCGCAGCGCATTCTCGACGCTCTTCGGGGTGATGAGCTGCGAGGGGCGGATGGGGTTTTGGATGAGCTGCACGGCCAGCGCCCCGGCCTCCTCGGCGATGCGCAGCCGGTCGGCATGCACCGCCGGCGCCGAGGCGGCCATCAGCGGCATGAAGCCGAGCGTCGCGGCGAGGCAGGCCATGGTGGAGGCGGTGCCCATGACGCCGCAGGTGCCGGCGGTGGTGGCGAGCTTGCCCTCGATCTCGCCGATCCGCTCGGCCGAGACGTCGCCGGCGCGGTAGCGCGCCCAGTAGCGGCGGCAATCGGTGCAGGCGGCCAGCCGCTCGCCCTCGAAGCGCTGCGCCAGCATCGGGCCGGTGACCAGCATGGCGCTCGGGACATCGGCGCTGGCCGCCGCCATGAGCTGCGCCGGCACCGTCTTGTCGCAGCCGCCGATCAGCACCGCCGCATCCATGGGCTGGGCCGAGAGCATCGCCTCGGTGTCGAGCGCCATCAGGTTGCGGTAGTGCATGGAGGTGGGCGTCAGCGAGGGCTCGCAGAGGCTGACCGTCGGGAAGGCGAGGGGGAGGGCGCCGGCGGCCAGCACGCCGCGCTTCACCGCTTCGCGCAGCTCGGGCACGGTGCGGTGGCAGTTGTTGTAGTCGCTCGCCGTGTCGGCGATGCCGACCACGGGCTTCTCCAGCATCGTGCGGGAATAGCCCATGGAGGCGGCGAAGCTGCGCCGCAGGTAGAGGGCGAAGTCGAGATCGCCGTAATTGGCGACGTTGCGGCCGAGGCCCTTCGGGGGACTGCCTTGGGGTGGTTTCGTGCTCATCTCGCCGCTCCTCCGCCCCGGCACCGGCCGACCCGCCTCAGCCCGGCGGGCGATGGCAGACGCAGCAGCGCGTCTTGCCGTCCGGGTCGCGCATATAAGCCCCGCAACGGTCGGCATGGTAGTGCGGCCGGAGGCCGGGTCCACCCTCATCCGCCCCGCTGGCCGGGCGGCGACCGCAGGGCATCGTAGAAGGCGATGGCGCGCCGGATGTCGCTCGCGCCGAGGCTGGCATGGCGGAACATGGAGCGTCCCGCTATCGGCGGAGGACGGCAGGATGGATGGGCGGACAGGCCCCGGCAGTCCCGGCCGCGATGATGCGGTATCATGATACCGTTGCCTTAAAATGCTGATTATGCCTTGACCTGCGCACCGCCAGCCGTCATAAGGCGCGCCTCTTTCAGACCGGACCCGCTCGGACGATGCCGCAGCTGCAGACGCAGACCCGCTCGCTGAAGCCGGCGGAGGTGCAGAAGGCCTGGGTGGTGGTGGATGCGGAGGGCCTCGTGCTCGGCCGCCTCGCCACCATCATCGCCAACCGCCTCCGCGGCAAGCACAAGCCCCAGTTCACCCCGCATGTCGATTGCGGGGACCACGTCGTCGTGGTGAATGCCCGCAAGGTGAGGGTGACCGGCCAGAAGGCCGAGCAGTCCATCTTCTACTGGCACACCGGCTATCCCGGCGGGATCAAGCAGCGCACGGTGCGCGAGCGGCTCGAGGGCCGGCACCCGGAGCGCGTGATCGAGAAGGCGGTGGAGCGGATGATCACCCGCGGCCCGCTCGGCCGTCGCCAGATGAAGAACCTGCATGTCTATGCCGGCCCCGAGCATCCGCATGCCGGCCAGCAGCCCGCGTCGCTCGACGTCGCCGGCATGAACCGCAAGAATGTCGCCGCTGGCGGCGCACGGAAGGTGGCCTGAGCATGAGCGAGCAGACGACCGGCACGCTCGCCGACCTGAAGACGCTGGTGCAGGGCACGCCCGCCGCCGGCGAGGCGTCCTCGGCGCCGCGCGAGCCGAAGCGTGACCAGTGGGGCCGCGCCTATGCCACCGGCCGCCGCAAGGATGCGGTCGCCCGCGTCTGGGTGAAGCCCGGCAAGGGGCAGATCGAGGTGAACGGCAAGCCGGTGGTGCAGTATTTCGCCCGCCCCGTGCTGCGGATGCTGATCACCCAGCCCTTCCTGGTGGCCGACCGCTACCAGCAGTTCGACGTCACCGCGACGGTGACCGGCGGCGGCCTGTCCGGCCAGGCCGGCGCGGTGCGGCACGGCATCAGCCGCGCCCTGACGAATTACGAGCCGGAGCTGCGCTCCATCCTGAAGAAGGCCGGCTTCCTGACCCGCGACCCGCGCGTCGTCGAGCGGAAGAAGTACGGCAAGGCGAAGGCGCGACGTTCCTTCCAGTTCAGCAAGCGCTGACGCTGGGGGCCGGCGTCACGCGCCGGTCCGCAACAGGACTGTTCATCGGAGAGGGGCGGGCCCGCACAGGGTCCGCCCCTCTTGCATTTCCGGCCGCATTGCGCGGTCAATGGGCGGCAGAGGAGAGCACGCCATGGCCAAGGGCAGCATCCCCACGGTGTTCATCGATGGCGAGGCCGGCACCACCGGCCTGCAGATCCGCGAGCGGCTGAACCTGCTGCCGCATGTCGCGGTCCGCAGCATCGACCCCGCCCGCCGCAAGGACCCCGAGGCGCGCCGCGCGCTGATGGCCGAGGTCGATCTCGTCATCCTCTGCCTGCCCGATGCGGCGGCGAAGGAGAGCGCGGCGCTGGCCGCCTCGCTCGGCGCCGAGGCGCCCAAGGTGCTCGATGCCAGCACGGCGCACCGGGTGGATCCGGACTGGGCCTATGGCCTGCCGGAGCTCTCGCCGGAACAGCCGGCGAGGATCGCCGCGGCGGCGCGCGTCTCCAATCCCGGCTGCTACCCGACAGGGGCCATCCTGCTGTTGCGGCCGCTGATCGAGGCGGGGCTGCTGCCGGCCGACTTTCCGGTCTCGGTCAATGCGGTCTCCGGCTATTCCGGCGGCGGCAACAGCATGATCGCGGCCTACGAGGCCCGTACCGCGCCGGATTTCGAGCTCTACGGGCTTGGGCTGGAGCACAAGCACATCGCCGAATTGCAGCTCTATTCGGGCCTCACCCGGCGGCCGATCTTCGTCCCCTCGGTCGGCGACTTCCGCCAGGGCATGATCGACAGCGTCCCGCTGCATCTCGACCTGCTGCCGGGCCGGCCGCGGCCGGAGGAGATCGAGGCGGTGCTGGCGCGGCGCTATGCCGGCAGCGACTATGTCCGCGTCGTCCCGGCCGAGGCGAAGCTGGAGCCGGAGGCGTTGAACAACACCAACCTGCTGGAGCTGCGCGTGCACGGCAATGCGGCGCGGCAGCAGGCGGTGCTCACGGCGCGCTACGACAATCTCGGCAAGGGCGCCTCGGGTGCTGCCGTGCAAAATCTCGGCCTCATGCTCGGCGTGCCGGTCGAGACGCGGCTCGCGGCCGCGGCGGAGTAGGACGCATGGATCAGCAGGTCGCGGCGGTGCTGCCGCCGCTCTATCCCTTCGAGGGCAAGGTGCCCGTGCTGCAGCCCGGCGCCTGGGTGGCGGCGACCGCCGCGGTGATCGGCGATGTCGAGATCGCCGAGGGCGCCAATGTCTGGTATCACTGCGTGCTGCGCGGCGACACCAACATCATCCGCATCGGCCCGCGCTCGAACATCCAGGACGGCACGATCGTCCATGTGAATTCCGGGCGCGCCACCTCGGACAACTTCGCCACCATCGTCGGCGCCGACGTCACCGTCGGGCATGCCGCGATCATCCATGCCTGCCGGCTGGAGGACCGCGCCTTCGTCGGCATGGGGGCGACGGTGCTCGACGGCGCGGTGATCGAGGAGGGCGGCGTGCTCGCCGCGGGCAGCGTGCTGCCGCCGGGCAAGCGCATCGGCCGGCTTGAGCTCTGGATGGGCAATCCGGCCAAGCTGTTGCGCGTGCTGACCGAGGAGCAGCGGGCTGGCTTCGACCGCACGGCGCCGCATTACGTGGAGCTGGCCGGGCGGCACCGGGCCTCGCTGGGGCGCTGAGGCACGCGTTGGCGAGGAAGGGAACGGCATTCCCCCTGGCTAGACCATGATCCGCTCACACAGGGTCGCGGATCATGGTCCAGGCCGTTGTTTGATCGCGTGAGTCACGCTTTTCGGTGAGTCCACCTCAAGCGATCACGCTCTAGCACCCGCTATGCCGCCTGGGCGCGGGGGCCGCCGGCCAGCGCGCCGCGGGCCCAGGCGAGGGCCGGCCAGAGGAGCAGGGCGAGACCGGCCGCCATGATCCCGCCGCTCAGCCAGTTGTGGAAGAAGATGCCGAGGTCTCCATTGCTGACCAGCAGCGACTGCCGGAAGGCCTCTTCCGTCCGATCGCCGAGAACCAGCGCCAGCACCAGCGGCGCCAGCGGGTAGTCGAGCTTCTTCATCACATAGCCGACGATGCCGAAGATCAGCATCAGCACGATGTCGAACTCGGCGTTGCTGACCGTGTAGGCGCCGATGGCGCAGACCGTCAGGATCAGCGCGGCGATGATCGGGAAGGGCACCCGCAGGATCGCGGCGAACCAGGGCACCGCCACCAGCACCACCAGCAGCCCGGCGACGTTGCCGAGATACATGGAGGCGACGAGGCCCCAGACGAACTCCTTCTGCTCGACGAAGAGCATCGGCCCCGGCTGCAGCCCCCACATGATCAGGCCGCCGAGCAGCACCGCCGCGGTGGGCGAGCCCGGCACGCCGAGGGTCAGCATCGGCAGCAGGGCCGAGGTGCCGGCGGCATGCGCCGCGGTCTCGGGCGCGACCACGCCCTCGATCCTGCCCTGCCCAAAGCCGGCCGGGTCCTTCGACATCCGGCGGGCGACGCCGTAGGACATGAAGGAGGCCGGGGTGGCGCCCGCCGGCGTGATACCCATCCAGCAGCCGATGACGGCCGAGCGGATCGCCAGGAACCAGTGCCGCGGCAGCTCCGCCCAGGTGCGCAGCACCACCTTCAGGTCGATCTTCGCCTTCTGTCCCCGGAAGTGCAGCCCCTCCTCGATCGAGCAGAGGATCTCGCTGATGCCGAAGAGGCCGATGACCGCGACCAGGAAGTCGAAGCCGCGGATCATCTCCTCCGAGCCGAAGGTCATGCGGAGCTGGCCGGTCACGGTGTCCATGCCGACCGCGGCCAGCAGGAAGCCCAGCATCATCGCGGCGAGGGTCTTCAGCGGCGAGCCCTTCGCCATGCCCACGAAGCAGGCGAAGGAGAGGAACATCACCGCGAAGAATTCCGGCGGCCCGAAGCGCAGGGCGAAGCCGGCGACGATCGGCGCGACGAAGGTGATCATCACCACCGCGACGAAGGCGCCGAAGAAGGAAGAGGTGAAGGCCGCCGTCAGCGCCTCGCCGGCCCGGCCCTGCTGCGCCATCGGGTAGCCGTCGAAGGTGGTGGCGACGGACCAGGGCTCGCCTGGGATGTTGAACAGGATGGAGGTGATGGCGCCGCCGAACAACGCGCCCCAGTAGATGCAGGAGAGCATGATCACCGCCGAGACCGGCGGCATGGCGAAGGTCAGCGGCAGCAGGATGGCGATGCCGTTGGCGCCGCCGAGGCCGGGCAGCACGCCGATCAGCACGCCGAGCACGACGCCGACCAGCATGAGCAGCATGTTCCCGGGCTGCAGGGCCACGGCGAAGCCCTGCATCAGGAGGCCGATTTCTTCCATGGGAGAGGGTATCCGGGCGGGGCGTCGGACGGTCAGAAGCCGAGCAGCTCTTCGATCGGACCCTTGGGCAAGCCGACCAGGAACCAGACCTCGAAGGTGACGAAGGCCACCAGCGCCGTCGCGGCGGCTGCCGGCAGCGCGCTGCGCCAGGTGAACTCGCCGAGGCGCGTCATGAAGTAAGCGACCAGCGCCGCGGAGGCCAGGTAGATGCCGCTCAGTGGGATGGCGGCGACGTAGAAGACCGTCGGGATCAGCACCGACATCACCAGGCGGAGCTGCGGCCAGGTGACGAACATCGCTTCGGCCGCCGCGCCCCTGGCGCGCAGGACGGGGACCAGGCTGGCCAGGCTCGTGCCGGCCAGGATGAGGCCGATCCAGAAGGGGAAGTAGCCGGATTGCGGCCCTTCCGCGCCCCAGCCGGCGCCCAGCCGGCTGCTGTCCCAGATCGCCGCCGCGCCGATCAGGGCGAGCGCGATGGAGGTGGCCACCTCCATCGCGCTCCGCCGGACGCCCTGGCTGCTGCGGCCCGCGGCAGGGGCCAGATCGAGAGTGGTCGTGCTCATGGTCTCCATCCCTCAGGCCGGATTTGCCAGAAAGCCGGCATCCTGCATCAGCGACCGGTGCCGCTCGTCCTCGCGCGCCAGCCAGGCGCCGAAGGCCTCGCCGGTCAGGCTGGTGGTGTTGAAGGCGCCCTGCTGCATGAGATCCTTCCACTCCGGCGTCTCGCGCACCTTCGCCATGAGCCCCTCGTAGAAGGCGACCTGCTCCGGCTTCACGCCGGCCGGCATGAAGATGCCGCGCAGCATCAGGTAGTCGACGTCGAGGCCCTGCTCCCGGCAGGTCGGGATGTCGGACCAGGCCTGGGTCTCGGTCATCTTCCCGGTATCGGCCAGGCGCTTCGCGTCGAAGACGCAGAGCGGCCGCAGCGCGCCGGAGCGCCAGTGGGTCACCGCTTCGATCGGGTTGTTCACCGTGGCGTCGATATGGCCGCCGACCAGCTGCACCGCGACCTCGCCGCCGCCGCGGAAGGGCACGTAGGTGAACTGCGCGCCGCTCGCCTTGGTGATGGCGGCGGCGATGATCTGGTCCTCCTGCTTGGAGCCGGTGCCGCCGATCTTGAGGCGCTGCTGCTTCGCCGCGGCGATGAGGTCCTGCACCGACCGCCAGGGTGAATTCGCATTCACCCAGAACACGAACTCGTCCAGCGCCATCATGGTGACCGGGGTGAGGTCCTTCCAGTTGAAGGGCACCCCTGTTGCGAGCGGGGTCGTGAACAGGTTGGAGAGGGTGATGACCAGCATGTGCGGGTTGCCCCGCGCGCCCTTGGCCTCGAGGAAGCCCTCGGCGCCCGCGCCCCCCGCCTTGTTCACCACCACCATGGGCTGGCGCATGAGCGCGTGCTTGGAAACGATGCCCTGGATGACCCGCGCCATCTGGTCGGCGCCGCCGCCGGTCCCGGCGGGCACCACGAACTGCACGGGGCGGCTGGGCTCCCAGCCGCGGGCCTGCGCGCCGCCCGCGACGGCGGCGCCGGCGAGGCCCAGAAGAACCGAGCGGCGAGATGTCGCTACCGTCATACCCTCTCTTCCCGGATGCGCCAGGGGCGCAAGCTGCTGCTGCCGAAACACCTGTCATGTCCCGGCCTTGCCTCGGGCTTCGGGCCGAAAGTCAGGTAAAGCAACGAAAAGCGTGTAAAACACGCCACAAATTTCTTCCGCCTCCGGCGGGGAGCGGCTTGCCGTCCCGGAAGGGCTGTTGCACAGCAGGCCTCGCCGAGGCCCGCGAGGGGATGAAGAGTCATGACCGCTGCCAGCACCATTGCCGCACTGCTCGCCGCCGGGGAGGCCGGGCGGCCCGCCATCCGGGCGCCAGAGCGGCCTTCCCTGACCTATGCCGGGCTGCGGGCGCTGGCGGAGCGGACGGTGGCGGCGCTGAATTCCATCGGCATCGGCCGCAGCGACCGCGTCGCCATCGTGCTGCCGAACGGGCCGGAGATGGCGGCCGCCTTCGTCGCCATCGCCTGCGGCGCCACCACCGCGCCGTTGAACCCCGCCTATAAGGACGAGGAATTCGAGTTCTACCTCACCGACCTGAAGGCCCGGGCGCTGGTGATCCAGCAGGGCATGGAGAGCCCGGCGCGGGCCGTCGCCGCCCGGCTCGGCGTGCCGGTGGTCGAGCTGGTGCCGGGCGCGGCGGCGGGCGAGTTCACGCTGGAGGGCGGCACGCCGGGCCGCGCCGCGCAAGCGGGCGAGACGGAGCCGGATGACATCGCCCTGGTGCTGCACACCTCCGGCACCACCGCCCGACCGAAGATCGTGCCGCTGACCCAGACCAACGTCACCGCCTCGGCCGCCAACATCGCCCGCACCCTGGCGCTGACGCCCGAGGATGCCTGCCTCAACGTCATGCCCCTTTTTCACATCCACGGGCTGATCGCGGCGACGCTCTCCTCGCTCGCGGCCGGTGGCGCGGTGATCTGCACCCCGGGCTTCAACGCCCTGAAATTCTTTGGCTGGCTCGATGCCGAGCGACCGAGCTGGTACACCGCGGTGCCGACCATGCACCAGGCGATCCTGCAGCGCGCCGAGCGCAACCGGGAGATCATCGGCCGGGCGCCGCTGCGCTTCCTGCGCAGCTCCTCGGCCAGCCTGCCGGCCCAGGCGATGAAGGATCTGAGCGCCGCTTTCAACGCGCCGGTGATCGAGGCCTATGGCATGACCGAGGCCAGCCACCAGATGTGCAGCAACCCGCTGCCGCCGCGGCCGCAGAAGCCCGGCCTGGTCGGCCTGCCCGCCGGGCCGGAGGTGGCGATCATGGCCGATGACGGCCGCATCCTGCCGCAGGGCGAGATCGGCGAGGTGGTGATCCGCGGCCCCAACGTCACCAAGGGCTACGAGGCGAATCCGGAGGCCAATGCCAAGGCCTTCACTGATGGCTGGTTCCGCACCGGCGACCAGGGCATGTTCGACGCCGATGGCTACCTGCTGCTGACCGGCCGGCTGAAGGAGCTGATCAAGCGCGGCGGCGAGCAGGTCAGCCCGCTGGAGGTGGACGGCATCCTCTCCGAGCATCCGGCGGTCGCCCAGGCGCTCACCTTCAGCATCCCGCATCCGATGCTGGGCGAGGAGGTCGGGGCCGCGGTGGTGCTGCGCGAGGGCGCGGCCTGCACCGACCGGGAGCTGCGCGACTTCGCCGCGAAGCACCTCGCCGATTTCAAGGTGCCGCGGAAGATCGTCTTCCTGCCGGAGATCCCCAAGGGCGCGACCGGCAAGCTGATGCGCATCGGCCTGGCGGAGAAGCTCGGCATCACCGCCTGACGCGCCGCGCACCGCCTCCCTCGCGCCGCCGCGGCCCGGCCGCGGCGGCCGCCTCCGATCCGGATACACCGTCATGAAACTCTGCATCTTCGGCGCCGGCGCGATCGGCGGGCTGATGGCCGCGAAGCTGGCCATGAAGGGCGATGTCGACGTCACCGTTATCGCCCGCGGGCCGCATCTCGCCGCCATGCAGGCCAATGGGCTGAAGCTGATCAGCGAAGGCCAGGAGAGCGTGGTGCATCCGCGCTGCGTCGCCAGCGCCGAGGAGGCCGGGCCGCAGGACTACGTCCTCATCACCCTGAAGGCGCCCGCCCTGCCCGGCGCCGCGGTGCAGATGCAGCCGCTGATCGGCGAGGGCACCACCATCGTCTCGGCGGTGAACGGCATTCCCTGGTGGTACTTCCACAAGCTCGCCGGCCCCTATGAGGGGCGGCGGGTGACGAGCGTCGATCCGGATGGCGAGGTCGGCCGCCTGCTGCCGCCGGAGCGCGTGCTCGGCTGCATCATCTACCCGGCCGCCGAGGTGATCGAGCCGGGCGTGATCCGCCACACCTATGGCGACCGTTTCAGCCTCGGCGAGCCCGATGGCAGCCGCAGCGAGCGCGCCGCCGCCCTGGCCGCCGCCCTGGTCGGGGCCGGCTTCAAGGCGCCGGTGCGGCCGAAGATCCGCGACGAGATCTGGGTGAAGCTCTGGGGCAACATGGCCTTCAACCCGCTCTCGGCGCTGACCACGGCGACGCTCGACATCATCACCGGCGAGCCCGAGCTGCGGGCCGTGGCGCGGCAGATGATGCTGGAGGGCCAGGCGGTTGCCGAGGCGCTCGGCGTGCGCTTCGCCATCGATGTCGACAAGCGCATCGCCGGCGGCGCCGAGGTCGGCGCGCACAAGACCTCCATGCTGCAGGATCTGGAGAAGGGACGGCCGATGGAGGTGGATGCGCTGCTCGGCAGCGTCGTCGAACTGGCCGAGGTCACCGGGGTGCCGGCGCCGACCTGCCGGACGGTCCTGGCGCTGCTGCGCGGCCGGGCGCGTCTTGCCGGCTGCTATTGAATCCCCCACGAAACCGCTTCGCGGCGACCCCGGTGCTTCGCCTTGGTTTCGAGATGCGCCACAGCCTGCCGCGGCAGGGCAGCGGGCAGGGACGGTTCAAAGATTCCACCCCGGCGGGATCTGCTTTAGGGTCGGACGTCTCGGGAAGGAGCCAGCGCAGGCCGTGGTCGAATCGCTCAATGCCGCCCTCCGCCCGCGGCTGTCCCGCCGTCCGTTGCTTCTCGTCCTCGGCCTCGGCGCCTGCGCGGAGATGCGGCAGGCGCCGCCGCTGCTGCCGATCTCGGCCCTGACCAGCAACACCGCCGACCCGATCCGTGGCGCCATGCAGGCGATGACCCCGGCCCTGGCCGATCAGGGGCGCGGCCTGGCCGGCCGGCCCGCCGAGGCGGCGCAGGCGGCGGCGCAACTCGAATTCGTCACCGCCGCGATCCCGCGCGACTCGCGCTACGCGGCGGTGCCGGACAGCGTGCGGCGCGACTTCCTGCTCGCCCGCACGGAACTGCGCGATGCCCTCGGCGTCGCCGAGGATGCGGCGCCGGAGCCGGTGGTCCGCGCCCTGGTCACGGCGGCGCAGGCGCTGCGCCGCGGCGACGCGGCCCGCGCCGCGGCGGCGCTGCCGGCGCCGATGTTCCGCCCGGGCGGCGAGCGCAGCGTGCAGCGGCTGGGCGAACTCGGCCCCCTGCCGCAATGCGCCATCGCCAGCGCCAACCTGACGCAGGTGGTGGCCCGGCTGGACGCGACCGGCGGCTGGCCGGGCGGCAAGCCGAGCGAGACGAATGCCAATATCGGCTCGACCTTCGGCTTCGGCGCCGATACCAGCGTCGGCTACTGAGCCGCGCGCCTCAATCCACCGCCATCACCTTCACATAGCTGCCCGGCGCGTCCTCGATCGGCGGCAGCTTGCCGGCGCCGGGGAGGCGGGCCGGCACCTGCTCGCGCCCGAGCGCCGTCACCCAGCGCTGCCAGTCCGGCCACCAGGAGCCGGCGAGCTCGGTCGCGCTGCGGAACCACTCCTCCGGCTCGGGCGGCAGCTGCTCGTTCACCCAGTGGCTGTACTTGCCGGATTCCGGCGGGTTGATCACGCCGGCGATGTGGCCGGAGGCGGCGAGCACGAAGCGCACCGGGCCGCCATAGATCTGCGTCGCGCGATAGGTGCTCTTCCAGGGGGCGATGTGGTCCTCCCGCGCCGAGACCAGGTAGCAGGGGATCGTGATCTTCCGCAGGTCGATCTTCTCGCCCAGCAGCTCGATCGCGCCGGGCTTCACCAGGTCGTTCTGCTGGTACATGCGGCGCAGGTAGAAGCTGTGCATCCGCGCCGGCATGCGCGTGCTGTCGTCGTTCCAGTAGAGCAGGTCGAAGGGGAAGGGCTCCTGGCCGAGCAGGTAGTTGTTCACCACGAAGGACCAGATGAGGTCGTTGGCGCGGAGCATGTTGAAGGTCGTCGCCATCTCGCGTCCCTCGAGATAGCCGCGCTTTTGCATCTGCTCCTCGAGGCAGTGCAGCTGCTCCTCGTCGATGAAGACGCCGAGCTCGCCAGCCTCCTCGAAATCGACCATGGTCACGAAGAAGGTGGCCGATTTGATGCGCGTGTCGCCGCGCGCCGCCATATGCGCCAGCGTCGTCGCCAGCAGCGTGCCGCCGAGGCAGTAGCCGATGGCGTTGATCTCCCGCTCGCCGGTCGCCTGCTCGATGGCAGAGAGCGCGTCGTAGATGCCCTCCTGCATGTAGTCGTCGAAGCCCTTGCGGGCGAGCTGCTCGTCCGGGTTGACCCAGGAGGTGACGAAGACGGTGTGGCCCTGGTCCACGGCCCAGCGGATGAAGCTGTTCCGAGGCCGGAGGTCGAGGATGTAGAATTTGTTGATCCAGGGCGGCAGGATCAGCAGCGGCCGCTTCAGCACCGTACCGGTGGTCGGGCCGTATTGGATGAGCTGCATGAGGTCGTTCTGGTAGACGACCTTGCCCGGCGTCACCGCGATGTTCTCGCCGACCTTGAACTTGCTGTCGTCGGTCATGCGGATGCGCAGCCGGCCCTTGCCGCGCTCGAGATCGGCGAGGAGGTGCGACAGCCCCTTCAGCAGGTTCTCGCCGCCCGTCTCGGCGGTGCGGCGCAGCACCTCCGGATTGGTCAGCAGGAAATTCGAGGGGCTCATCGCATCGACGAATTGCCGCGTGTAGAAATCGACCTTCTGCGCCGCCTTGGGGTCGAGCCCCTCCACGCCGCCAACCACGGTCTGGACGTAGCGCGCCGAGAGCAGGTAGCTCTGCTTGATGAAGTCGAAGACCTCGTTCTCCCGCCAGGCCTCGTCCTT
The DNA here is from genome assembly GCF_013112485.1 of Roseicella sp. DB1501. Classification (GTDB taxonomy): domain Bacteria; phylum Pseudomonadota; class Alphaproteobacteria; order Acetobacterales; family Acetobacteraceae; genus Paracraurococcus. The sequence continues at coordinate 475 of NZ_JABFHG010000025.1, read as the reverse complement.
GAAGCGGCGGTCGCGCGGGTCCTCGGCGATCACCGGCGCGGGGGCCTCGCCCAGCATCCGCCGCGCCGTGTTCTGCCAAAGGGTGAGGTAGTCCTGCCAGAAGCCGAGCTGGGCCTGGACCAGCCGGGCCGGGTTGGCCATCAGCCGTGCCGTCATGTCGAGGAAGGCGCCGCCGATGTTCAGCGGGTCGGGCGTCGCTTCCGCCTCCGCCTGGCGGCGCAGGAAGTCGGTCACGATCCGCTGCCCGCGTTCGGCCACCTCGGACATGGTGCGCGTCACCAGCGCCGGGTCGGGCAGCCGGAATTGCGGGTGGTCGGGCGGCTTTTCCTGGTCCATGCGGCATTCTAACACTACCTGGGCACTTCAAGTCAGGCCTTGCCACCTCCATCTGGTCGCTGACGGACGTTGTGAGAGGTGGAGATGGCAGGATTGGGCGGCGTCGGCGGCGATCTCGATCGCTGGCTGGAGCCGTTTC
>NZ_JABFHG010000024.1 GCF_013112485.1 Roseicella sp. DB1501 | reverse complement strand
ATCTCGCCGACTTGCTGACCCGCCTCGTCAACGGCTGGCCCAACAGCCGCATCGACGAACTCATGCCGTGGTGCTGGGCCACCACCGAAAAAGGCTGAGCGTCAACCGCAGTCGAGATGGGCCTGAATTCCCCGCTTACGCCGCAGCCCTAGTCGGGGCTTGCTTGGCGGCACGTGACCGGAGCGAGCGTTTTGCGGCCGTCGCACACGCCCTAGCGTTACTTGGCCTCGCCGGCGAAGCCGCGGCGGACCTCGGGGCGCGCGGCCCAGCGTCACTACAAATCGGCCTCATCGATGCATTGCACGGCCTCGACGAGGCGACGGTGCTGGCGGGGGTGCACGTGGCGCTGAACCGTCGGCACGGCTTCGACCCGACGCTGTGCCTCGTCACCGATCCTCATCTCGTCGGGCAGCGGTCGGTTGAGAACGTCGCACTTGCGGCGGTGCGCGGCGGGGCGACGATGGTACAGCTGCGCGACAAGGCCGCCTCGACCCGCGCATTGCTTGAAGTCGCTGTGCGCTTGAAGGCGGCGCTCGCGCCGCTGGGTGTGCCGCTGCTGGTCAACGATAGGGTGGACGTGGCGCTTGCCGCCAGGGCCGACGGTGTGCATCTGGGCCAGTCTGACATGCCCGCGTCGGAGGCGAGGCGGCTGCTCGGCCCGGATGCTGTTATCGGCGTTTCCGTGGTGACGGAAGCAGACGCGGCCAGCATCGATCGGGGCGCGGTGGATTACGTTGGACTCGGCCCAGTCTTCCAGACCGACACGAAGGTAGACGCTCCGGTGCCTGTTTCACCCGAAACACGCGCGGTGCTCGTCCGCGCGCTCGCACCATTGCCCGTTATGGCGATCGGCGGGGTAACCGCCGAGAACCTCGCCCCGGCGATACGCGATGGCGCAGCCGGCGTCGCGGTCATCTCCGCGATCTGCTCAACGCCCGACCCCGAGGTGGCGGCGCACTGCCTTCGGGAAGCGGTCGAAGCGGCGCGCGCAGAGCGGCGTCGGAGCAATGGGGGAGCGCCGGCAGTGTGAACCTTCCGCGCGGGGCCGATCCGCACGCCTATCGCTGCGTTCCACGAGGCGCTGTCGTAGAATTCAGTGTGAAGACACGGTTCGGTCTTTGCTGCCCTGATTAGGCACGCGCGACGGTGTCGGGCATACCAAGGGCGTTGAAGGTGTTTAGAATGGCGCGGCGAATCTGCCCCCTTGGCAACTTGGTGGGATCGCGAGCCGCAAAGCGCTCGCCCAGGTGCTTGATGCGTGACATCGCCGTCTCGGCGAGGCTGTGCGATGGTTGGTCATCTCGACAGCCCCGACCTCGTGGCTGTTGATATCGATCAAAATGTGCAACAAAAATGTCCGGCAACCCCCGCCGCTTCCCCACGACGCCCACATCGGGCGGGAGTTGGTTTCAGGTTTCGCCACACCCACTTCCGCCGGCTATGATGGCACTGCAGTCAAGGATAGCCGCCGTTCCGAAGCCCGCCCCCCCCGAAGCACCGCCTGTGGAGCCGGAACTCACGCGCCGACTGCGGCAGCAGCGATTGATCGCTGAGTTTGGAGTCTTCGCGCTGCGCGAACCCGCGCTGCAACCCGCGCTCGACCGGGCGGCGCATTGCGTGGTCGAGGGATTGGGCTGCCCGTTCGCCAAGGTGCTGGAACATCTGCCGGCAGAAAACCGGTTGCTGGTCCGTGCCGGAGTGGGTTGGCGCCCGGGCGTGGTCGGGACCGCAACCGTGGGCGGCGACTTGGAGAGCCCGGCGGGCTACGCCTTGCACACCGGGCAGCCCGTGCTCTCTAACCACCTCGACGGCGAGTCTCGCTTCCGCACGCCGGCGCTCATGGCCGAACACGGCGTCAGGCGCGCGATCAACGTTGTCGTCCGCGGCGACGGCGCCTCCTTCGGCGTGCTGGAGGCGGACAGCACCGACCGGGGCGAGTTTTGCGCGGACGATATCCACTTCCTCCAGGCGCTCGCCAATACCCTCGCCGTCGCCATAGAGCGCGAGGCGGCCCGCCGCGAAGCCGGCCGGCAACAGGAACTTCTATTGCGCGAGATCCATCACCGGGTGAAGAATTCGCTTCAGCTCGTGCAGAGCACGCTCTCGCTGCAGGCTCGCTTCGAGGCGGAACCGGCACGCACGCACCTCGAAGAGGCGGCGGCGCGAGTCAAGACGATCGCGGCCGTGCATGATCGGTTGTACCGGGGCAGCTCCCTCGGCGAGATCGAGATGTCGGTCTACCTGGAGGGCCTCATCGCCGACCTCCGCGCCTCTCTCGCCGACACGGCGCAGGGGTGCGGTATAGATCTGGTCGGAGCAGACCGCGACACTTGGCCAGCCGATGATGCTCCCGCCTTCGGCCTCGTAGTCACTGAACTTATCACTAACGCCCTGAAATACGGCAAGGGCACGGTGCGCGTGCGGTTCCGTCGCCTGGAACGAGCGGCCGAGCTGTCGGTGGAAGACAACGGGCCCGGTTTCCCGCCCGACTTCGACCCGCGGTGCTCCCGCGGCCTCGGTATGCGCGTTGTCGCTGCCCTAGCCAAGCCGCCGCGCGCGGCGGTCGAGATCGACCGCGCCGCTCCGGGCGGCCGGGTCGTGGTCCGCTTCAACCGCGAGAGCTGAAGGCCGGCTTCTCGCCCCGAGCGTTTCCACGGGCTCGCCACCCTCCCAAAACCTCTCGCCGGCCCCGGCTGATGGCCAGATCGCACTGGACGGGCATTCTGCCGGCCTCTGGCGCTTTTCCGCCACCGTGCTCTTGAATCGAGAGCACGGTGGCGGCGTGGAAGCGTTGCCGTAGTGCCGTCGGCGTGGCCCCGGTGGCCGGTGCCTGGAGCCAATGGAGTTGGTGCGCAGGACGGTGATCCACATTGCTGGCCATGGAGGGCACACGTGTCCGGACGTAACCGTCGTCGCGGCCCCACGGGGAGCGTCTGCTGACCTGCTTCGCGGCGGGTTTTTGCGGCGCCTGCTGGCGCGGTAGCCTGGTCGCTCCGACGTGGCGGGGTGGGCATGGCGGTCGAGGACGATCTGCTGGCGCGGCTGCGCAAGATCGAGGTGCTGATGGCCGGTGCGGGGACGGTCGGCGAGCGTGAGGCGGCGGGCGCGGCGCTGGAGCGGGTCAAGGCGCGGCTGGCGGAGCAGGCGCGGCGGGATCCGCCGGTCGAGCTGCAGTTCTCCATGCCGGACGCCTGGTCGCGGCAGCTCTTCGTGGCGCTGTGCCGGCGCTACGGCCTCAAGCCCTTCCGCTACCCGCGGCAGAAGCGCACGACGGTGATGCTGCGGGTGCCGCGTGGGTTCAACGACACGGTGCTCTGGCCCGAGTTCGTGGAACTGGATCGGGCGCTCGCCGCCCACTTGGGGTCAGGACACGAAAGTGCGCTGAGTGTCCGCTATCCGGAACGAACCATGAACTCGCTCGGAAGGCTTGAATAGCCCTCGCGGTGGGATCCGACTGTGCAATCAGGAAGTTACCGATTCCCAATCCGGCGAACTGCACCGCCCAACTCGCGCTGCCCATCATGCCCCGGCCATTGAACCAGAGAGGGACCCGCCGCAGGCATGACCCGACTCGACCAGTTAAGCTGCAGCAAGGTGCCCGAGGTCGCCCTGACCTTCTGGGTGATCAAGATCCTGGCGACGACGCTCGGCGAGACCGGGGGCGACGCCTTCACGATGACGCTCCTTCACGCCGATCAGGATGCCCATAACGGCGGCTACCTCATCGGGACCGCACTGTTCTTCGCCATCCTGGTGTCGCTCGTCATTTGGCAGATCGCGGCCAAACGGTTTCACCCCTCCCTCTACTGGGCGACGATCGTTGCTTCGACTACGGCCGGCACGACGATGGCCGATTTTGCCGACCGCTCGCTCGGCATCGGCTATGTCGGCGGATCATCGCTGCTGCTGCTTTGCGTGCTGCTCTCGCTCGCCGCCTGGTACTGGTGGGAGGGGACGGTCTCGGTGGAAACCGTCAACACGCCGCGGGTGGAGGCTTTCTACTGGATGACGATCACCTTCTCACAAACCCTTGGTACTGCGCTCGGCGACTGGATGGCAGATTCGACCGGGCTCGGCTACGAGGGCGGCGCCCTCGTTTTCCTTGCCCTGCTGGCCCTGGTCGCGGCGGCCTACTACCGGACCAACCTGTCGCACACGCTGCTGTTCTGGGCTGCCTTCATCCTAACGCGGCCGCTCGGAGCCACCCTCGGCGACCTGCTCGACAAGCCCATTACGCACGGCGGCTTGGCACTGAGCCGCATCAGCGCATCGCTGGTCATTGCCGGCATTATGGTCGTCCTGATCCTGGTCCTGCCGCAGCGCGCCGGCCGCCATCCCGGCGAATACGCGGCACCGAGTTGAGGCGGCCGCGGGAGTAGAGGCTTTCCATGCAGGCAGGCGTCACCGGCACGCTGGCGCAGGCTATCGTCGGCGTCCTCTCGGCCGCCGGTTACGTCGGGCTGGCCGGGCTGATGGCGGCGGAATCCGCATGCCTGCCACTGCCCTCCGAGGTGATCCTGCCCTTCGCCGGTTACCTGGTCTCGCAAGGACAGATGAATCTCTGGCTGGTAGCGACGGTCGGGGCGCTCGGCTGCAATCTTGGCTCGGCTGTAGCCTATGCTGTGGGCCGTTACGGTGGCCGGCACGCGGTGGAGCGCTGGGGCAAGTACGTGTTGCTGACCCACAAGGATCTCGAGCGTGCCGACGGCTTCTTCCAGCGCTTCGGCAGCGCCGCCGTGCTGATCGCGCGCATGCTGCCCGTGATCCGCACCTTCATCGCGCTGCCGGCTGGCATCGCCGGCATGCCGCAGCTGCGCTTCCACATCTACACCTTCATTGGCTCCTGGCCCTGGTGCCTCCTGCTCGCCTATGTCGGCTTGGTGCTGGGCGACCAGTGGGGCTCGTCCCCCGGGCTGAACCAGGCCTTCCACTATTTCGATTACGCCATCTCCGCCTTCGCCGTGCTGGCCGTGGTCCGCTTCGTTCGGAAGCGCTGGCATCGCTGCAACCATGGCTCGTGACCATGCCCACCCGCGTCCCCGAATCGCCGACGTACTCCTGAAACTGCTCTTGTGGCAGCGCGCCGCCGGTGTACAGATCCCCACAGATGCCGACAGGCGCCGGTAACCGGCCCGCTCCCATCCTGGCACCCATTCCGCCCCATGACGGGGCGGAATGGGCGGGTATCGAGATGATGGCGAAGACGAAGTCCTGGATGGTGCACGCGGCACTTGCGAGCGCGATGGTGGTCGGCGGCGCCGCAGCGCTGGCCGCTCCGCCGAACGCGACCGAGCGCCAGGAGATCACCGCGCTGCAAAGTGCGTCCATTTCGCCCACTGCGGCCGTCGAGGCGGCCGAGAGCCACACGAACGGCAGGGCGCTGGTGTTCGGCTTTGAGGTGAACCGGAACACCAATGCCTACGAGGTGACGGTGCAGACCCCGACCGGGCTGCGGCTGGTGCAGGTCAATCCCTCGACCGGCGCCGTTGCCGGCAGCAAGGTGGTGAACGCCAGCGCTCTCGCCGAGGATGGGCTGCCCGCTTCGGCGCTCCGGCACGCCTCCGCCGCACCAGGCTCCCTGGCCGCCGCCGTCGCCGCGGCCGAGCAGGCGGCGGGTGGCCGGGCGCTGGAGGCGAACTACAGCCTCCGCAACGGCCAGTGGGTCGTGGCCGTGGACGTGCCCATGGACGGCAAGATCCACAGTTTCCGTGTCAATCCCGCCGACGGTACTGTCCGCCAGGCCGCACGGACGGAGCAGGAAAAGCCCGAGGGGCACGAACCAGGCGAATCCCGGTGACGCCCCATCCAGCACCTGGCCGGGATGCCGCAGAGGACCGGGTGGCCCGGCAGCGGCCTCGCGGTGCCGCGGCAAGGGTCAGGCCCTATATCGGTACGGCAGGGTGAATGCGAGGAAGGCGGTGCGCATCCTGGTCATTGAGGACGATCCCGAGACGCTCGACTTTGTGTCTGACGGCTTGGCCGAACTGGGTCATGCGGTGGACCGCAGCGGCAACGGCCGAGAGGGCCTGTTCCGGGCTGCAGACGGCGACGCTTACGACCTGCTGATCGTGGACCGCCTGCTGCCCGGGGTGGACGGTCTCGCCCTGGTGACGGCGCTGCGCGCGGCGAAGGTCGCCACGCCCGTGCTGTTCCTGACCACCATGGGCGGGGTCACCGATCGGGTCGCCGGGCTGAAGGCCGGAGGCGACGACTACCTGGTCAAGCCCTTCGCCTTCGCGGAACTGGCCGCCCGGGTCGAGGCGCTCGGGCGCAGGCCGCGCGGCGGGGTGACGGAGGAGCGGGTGCTGCGGGTCGCCGATCTCGAGCTCGACCGCCTGTCCCGTGTGGTTCGCCGCGCCGGGCGTGACATCGAGCTGCAGGCGCGGGAGTTTCAGTTATTGGAGTACCTGATGCTCCACGCCGGGCAGGTGGTGACGCGGACCATGCTGCTCGAGGGCGTCTGGGACCTGCACTTCGACCCCGGCACCAACGTCGTTGAGAGCCATGTCAGTCGCCTTCGCGGCAAGGTGGATAAGGGCTTCAGCTCCGAACTGATCCACACCGTGCGCGGCGCCGGGTACATGATCCGTGCGTCTGCCTAGGCTGTTCCGGACCACAGCCTTTCGCCTGACCGGGCTTTTCGCGGTGCTACTCCTGCTGTGCATTGCGGTGCTGTTTGCAACGATTCACTGGTATGCGGTGGGAACGCTGCAGGCCGAGCTGCGCGGCACGGTGGCCGCACGGCTCGAGGCGATCCTGGCGGATGAGGACGCGGCGAACAGCGCCGGCCTGGCCAGGAGCGTGACCGAGACGATCGCCGAGAACCCCGGCGCCTACGGCCTGTTGCTCGACGCCGCCGGGCGGCGGCTCGCCGGCAATCTGCCGCCGGCGCGGCTGGAGGGAACGGGCTGGGTCACGCTGCGGCTGCCCGGGCCGGAGGATGATCGCGGCGATTCCCACCCGATCCTGACCCAGGCCATCCGGTTGCCCGACGGCGGCACTCTGCTGATCGGCCAGGACGCCTTCACGGCGGAGGAACTGGACGAGCTCATCCTCCGTGCCTTCGCCCTTGGCGGGGCGCTGACGCTCGCCCTCGCGCTGGCGGGCGGCTTCCTGGTGAGCCGGAGCGTCCTGCGGCGGATCGCTGGGATTGGGCAGGCCGGGCAAGCCATCATGCGCGGCGACCTGGCGCGCCGCCTGCCGACCCGCGGCACCGACGACGAGCTCGACCAGTTGGTCGAGGGCTTCAACGCGCTGCTGGACCGCATCGGCGCCCTGATGGAGGCCATGCGGCAGGTCACCAACGACATCGCGCACGACCTCCGCACGCCGCTGTCGCGGCTGCGCAACCGGCTCGGCGAGGTGCGGCGGCGGCCCCGCGGTGCCGCGGAATACGAGGCGGCCATCGACCGGTCGATCACCGACAGTGACGCCATCCTGGACACCTTCGCGGCGCTGTTGCGCATCGCCCAGATCGAGTCCATCGCGGACGAGGCGAGACTCGCACCGGTGCACGCGCCGACACTCGTTGCCACCGTGGTGGAGCTCTACCAGCCGCTCGCCGAGGATCGGGGCCAGGCATTGAGCGGCGAAGCGGAGGACTTCCGATTCCGCGGGGACCGCGAGTTGCTGATCCAGATGCTGGGAAACCTGGTCGACAATGCCTGTCGCCACACCGGGCCCGGGACCCGGATCCGGGTCGGGGGGCAGGTGCGCGGCGAGCTCGTCCTGCTCTGGGTGCAGGACGACGGTCCCGGTATCCCGGCCGCCGAGCGCGACCGGGTGTTCCGGCGATTCTACCGGCTGGAGGCCAGCCGCACGACGCCGGGCAGCGGGCTCGGCCTGAGTCTCGTCGAGGCCATCGCCGGGCGGCACGGAGGCAGCGTAAGCCTCCAGGATGCCGCGCCCGGGTTGCGGGTCGAAGTGCTGCTGCCGGTTGGGTGAGCGCGGGAGGCTTTCAGCCAAAGGCGGGGTGGGCGCCCCGCACACTCGCATGCCGGCCGCTCGGAACTTCGGAGGGCGCTTCCGATTGGGAATTCCCAAGGTTCAGTCCACGTCGAGCCAACCCCGGCCCGGGTAGTCCACCTCCCTCTCGAGCTCATGGGGGGATTGGTGGCGACCGGACGACGCACCGTGTTGGCGACGATGCTGAACAAGGTTCCGGAGGTCACGCTTGCCTTCTGGATCATTAAAATCTTGTCGACAACCGTGGGCGAGACCGGCGCCGACTACCTCGCGGTGCATGTGGGGCTCGGCACCCTTGTCACCGACGTGATCACACTGACGCTGCTGCTCCTCTCCCTCAGCGCGCAATTCGCCGCACGCGAATACATCCCCTGGCGCTACTGGCTCGCGGTGGTGCTGATCAGCGTCGTCGGCACGCAGATCACTGACTTCCTGACCGACGAGCTCGAGGTCAGCCTCTATGTGAGCACCGCCGCCTTCGCGGTCTGCTTGGCCGGCGTCTTCGCCATCTGGTACTCGATCGAACGGACGCTCTCGATCCATTCGATCGACACGACCCGGCGCGAAGCGTTCTATTGGCTTGCGATCCTGTTCACCTTCGCACTCGGCACGGCGGCAGGTGACCTTGCCACCGAAGCGCTCAGCATGGGTTTCACGATAGGCGTGCTGGCGTTCGGCGCGCTGATCGCAGCCACCTACGTCGCGTACCGGCTCGGCGCCGGCGAGGTACTGACCTTCTGGATCGCCTACATCCTGACGCGCCCGCTCGGCGCGTCGCTTGGCGACCTGCTGTCGCAATCGCAGAATTACGGCGGGCTGGGGCTCGGGACGATCGTGACCAGTATCGTCTTCCTCGCCGTGATCGTCGCCCTCGTGACCTGGGTCAGCGTCACGGGGTTCGACCGCCCGGCTCCGGCTGGGCCAGCCGAATGCGGCTGACCTGCCTACGGAAGGAGACCGCCTATGCGCACTGCCCGGTATCTTGTCGCCCTCGCGTTGCTTGGCGGCGCAGCCGCCACGCCCGTCCTGGCGGTCTCGTGGACCAGGCCGGCGCTTGCCGCGCAATCTCAGCTCGGCGACCTCTCCGCCTTCCGCGCGGTCGTCGTCGATACGAAAGCATTGGTCGACAAGGGCGACCTCGTCGGGGCAAGGACGCGTATCAAGGACCTGGAGGCCTCGTGGGATGACGCGGAAGCGGGGCTGAAGCCTCGGGCGCCCTCCGAGTGGCACCGCATCGACAAGGCCATTGATCGTGCCCTGGCCGCGTTGCGGGCGAGCACGCCGGACAGGGCCAACTGCGAGAGGACGCTGACCGAACTGCTCCAGATCATGGACCAGCCTGCAGCCTGACGGCGCCGCGCGATAGGAACGCGCCGGCCCGCCGCCCGTGGGCATCTGCATGCCGTAGCCGATATGGAACGGGGCGGGCACAATCGGAGCTGTCAGGGCTTGGCGCCCGGTTTCCCGGGCCCGGTCGTGTCTGCCTGCGCCGGGAGTGTCCGCTGCCGGTATGATGAGCGAAGTCCAAGCCGCAGGAGTCGGGCATGAGACTTGGGATGGTGGTCGTCGCGATCCTGTTCTGCACGTCCGGCAGCTTGGCCCAGGAGGGTGTGCGTCCCCCTTGCGGGGGCCCACCAGTGCCATCCTATGCCGCGCCGGGTCATCCGCCCCACATCCGCACCATGAAAGTCGATGGTTGGACGGCAGCGCCCTGCGTTGGGTGGACCTCCGGGCGCTCCACCCTGCTTGTCGCGGTGGTGGGGGCCTTCGAGCATGACGGCGGGGTCGAGGCGTTGCTGGCCGCATTCGGACGTATTTCCGCTCTGGTCGGAACGCGGTACTGGTCCGTCAGCGACCATCGCTGGCGCACGCTGGTGACCGACGCCGCCGCCCTCGATGGTCCCGACCCGGCCAGAAGGCGCCCCGACTTCACTCCCGGCGAGATGGGCGAGGGCGGCGCGCTTTACTTCGTGCAATCCGACAGCCGCTCTTCGGGGGAAGTCGTGTACCGGATGCGCGTGCTGGAAAAGCAGCCGGAACGGCTGGTCATCTCGGTCGACAACGTGACGCCGGTGCGCCTGTTCCTCCTGACGTTGTTCGCGCCAGGTGACCTGCAAACCACCTTCTTCCTTGAGCGGCTCCCGGAGCGTGGCACCTGGGGCTATTACGGCTTGTGGGGTCTGCGAACGAACGCATTCACCTCGGGGCACAAGGCGTCGTCGATCAATCGGGCCGTTGCAATGTTTCGCCATACCGCCGGGATCCCCACGGACCAAGAACCTCCGGCGGCTCAGCAATGAGGGCTGGCGCCGGGAGCGCCGCCCCGATCGAGCCGCCGTCCTCGCCCGGGATCAGCCCTTCCATGCCGCGAGGACGGCACCCGCGGCAATCAGCAGCACGCCGATCCAGTTCGCGGCCGAGAGCCGTTCGCCGAGGATGACCGCGCCGAACACCGCGACCAGCACGACGCTCAGCTTGTCGATGGGCGCGACGCGCGACGCATCGCCGAGCTTGAGGGCGCGGAAGTAGCACAGCCATGACGCCCCCGTGCCGAGGCCGGAGAGGAGCAGGAACAGCCAACTCCGTGCAGGCACCGAACCCGGCGGCTGCCATCCGCCCGTCACCGCCAGCAGGGCGCCGGAGGCCAGCACGACGACGATGGTGCGGACGAAGGTGGCGAAGTCCGACCCCACGCCCTCGACCCCGATCTTGGCGAAGATGGCGGTAAGCGCTGCAAAGGCCGCCGAGAGGCAAGCCCAGAGTTGCCAGGACGACAGCGGATTGCCGATCATCTCATCTTCTCTCCACGCAAGCAGGTCAGCGACGGCGTGCCGCCCCGAGCGGCGGAACGGCATCCCTCGCCGGAGGGCTTCATGCCGGGTCAAGCCCTCGAGCAAGACGGTTGCTTATGCTCCGCTCACTATGCCTCGGTTCGCTCGGGCAGGTTCCGTTCGACCCGGCCGCAGCGTTGTAACCAGCGCATGGCCAGCCAGCAGGCTAGCGCCCAGGCCGCACCGACAGCCCAGCCGGCCAGGACGTCGCTCGGCCAGTGCACCGCAAGGTACACGCGGGTGGCGCCGACCAGCAGGGCTAGGAACGTGGCCGAGGTCATGACGTAGATCTTCAGGCTGCGACAGGTCTGCAGGCGGGCAAGCAGGGTGCCGAGAGTGAGATAGACGACGGCGGACATCGCCGCGTGACTGCTGGGGAAGCTGGAGGTGAAGACGACGGTGCCGTGCGGCACGAGGTCGGGCCGCGGCCGTTCGAACCCGTGCTTGAGCGCCTCGGTCAGCAACCATCCGCCCCCGATGCTCATGGCCACCAGCAGCGCCGCCCCCCGCCGCCGAGCGAAAAGGAGGAAGCCAGCCACGGCCACCGTGACGAGAGAGAGAACGCCGACGCTGCCGAGAGCAGTGAAGTCCCGGGCCATTTCCTCGAACCAGAGGGGGCCGATGGGATCAGACGGGTCTGAAGAGTTACGGAGCAGCAGAAGCAGGCGGGTATCGAAGGCACGGGTGTCCCCCTCCACCACCTCGCCCGCTAGCCAGACGAAGCCCCAGAGGGTGCCAGCCAGCATGGCAAAGGGCAGCACGATCCGAAGCTCTGGCCAGCGCCGCCGCGGAGGCTCGGGCTGCCGGTTCGGTCGGCCCGCAGGTCGCCCTTCGTCGCGCCGAGACGCTTCGTCGGCCGGTGAGGGTGCGAACGGCGCCATAATTTCTGCCTTTCGTGGCGAGCGCGGGCTCTGGACCGGAAGGCCCACTTGAACCCCAACGCCCTACCTGCTTGAGCGGCATAGCCTAATGACCCGGACGATGCATGCCGGGCACGACGGCCCCGTTACTCCGTCCGTGGCTGATCCGATGCCGCTTTTCGTGGGCCGCGGAGCGCCTCGTAGAGTGCGGTCTTGCCCACCCTGAGCCGGACCGCCGCGTCGCGAACGCTCAGGCCCTTGGCGATGAGAGCGCGTGCCCGCCGGAGCTTCTCCTCCGTCACGGCTGGCCGGCGCCCGCCGGTGCGCCCCCGCGCCGCCGCGGCGGCAAGGCCGGCGCGGGTGCGCTCGCGGATGAGGTCGCGCTCGAACTGCCCGAGGGCGGCGAACAGGTGGAACACCAGGCGACCGCCGGGGGTGGTGGTGTCGATCGCCTCGGTGAGCGAGCGGAACCCCACCCCGCGCCGCTCCAGCGCCGCCACGGTCTCGATGAGGTGCGGCAGGTTACGACCGAGCCGGTCCAGCTTCCAGGTGACCAGCACGTCGCCCTCGCGCACATAGTCGAGGGCGGCGCGCAGCCCGGGCCGGTCGGTGCGGGCGCCGGAGGCGCGATCCTCAAACACCTTGGCGCAGCCCACCGCGGCCAGCGTGTCGAGCTGCAGCGCGGGGTCCTGGTCCGCCGTGCTAACCCGGACGTAACCGACTGCTGCCATCGCTGCACCTGTCCGGATTGCCGTCCGGAATGGAGCATGTCCGCTTTCCCGTCCCCGCGCCAGGGTTGCCGGACATCCCGGGGCTGGCCGGCTGGGGTTCGTTTGTCGGACAGCCGCCCGTAACGTGCCGGCCCTTCACGGGAGGCTCGGATGGCGAGGCGGCGATTGCTGGGTGATGCGTTCTGGGCAGGGGTGTTCGCGCTGCCGACCGAGGAATTGGAGGTGGTGCGGCACTGCACCCTCACCCCCGACGACCTCGCCCTCGTCGCGGCCAAGCGCAGCCCGCACGGCCGGCTCGCCTACGCGCTCCTGCTCCTCACCCTCCGGCACCCCGGCCGCGCGCTGGAGGCCGCCGAGGTGCCACCGGCACTCATGACCGCCTACGTGGCCCGGCAGGTCGACGCCGATCCGACGGCGCTGGAGGTCCACCGTCTCCGTCCGCAGAGCCGGCGCGAGTATCTGGCCGAGCTGATGCGGCAGGGCGGGTTCCGGAGCTTCGGCCGCACCGAGGCGCGTGCGATCGTCGCTTGGCTGACCGCCATCGCCGGCTCGCGCCGCACACCGGCGGAACTCGCCACGACGCTGATCGAGGAGCTCCGCCGTCGGCGCATCCTGCTGCCCACGCCCGGGGTGCTGGAGGGGCTGATCCACGAGGCGCGCGCCCGGGCCGAGCGGGTCGCGCACCGCGCCCTGACGGACGGGCTCGACGTGGCGCGGCTTGCCGAGCTGGACGGGCTGATAGCGGCCGCGCCCGGCGGCAGCCCGTCGCGCCTGGCATGGCTGCGCGGCGCCTCCGTCTCGCCCGCGGCGGCCAACCTGCACGGCCTGGTCGAGCGCCTGCGCGCAGTCCGAGCGCTCGGCATCGAGCGGAGCCGGGAGGCCGCGGTGCCGCCGATCGCCTTCGACGCCCTCGCCGGGGAGGGCCTGCGCATGACGGCGCAGCACCTGCGCGACCTGGCCCAGCCGCGGCGGGGCGCGACCCTCGCCGCCGCCGTCCTGCGGCTCGAGGCGGAGCTGACCGACGCCGCCCTGCTGATGTTCGACAAGCTCATGGGCACCCTGTCGCGCCGCGCCGAGCAGGGCGCCACGGAGGGTGCCGCCGGCGCGCTGCGGGACGCGCAGGCCCACCTCCGCCTGCTCGCCCGTGCCGGCCGGGCCGTGATCGCCGCCCGCGAGGGCGGGACGGATGCGGCGGACGCCGTCGAGCAGGCAGTGGGCTGGGCGCCGTTCCTGCGCGCCGTGGCCGAGGCGGAGGACCTCGCCCGGCCGGAGGCGATCGACATGCGTGCCGAACTGGTCGGCCGCTGGCCGACGATGCGGCGCTTCGCCCCGGCGCTGCTGGAGACATTCGACTTCGAGGGCGCGACCGGCACCGCAGGCCTGCGCAAGGCATTGGCGGTGCTGCGCGAGATGGACGCCGCCGGCCGGCGCACCCTGCCGGACGATGCGCCAACGGGCTTCATCCGGCGTGCTTGGCGGCCCTTCGTGATCGGCGGCGCCGGCAAGCCGGACCGCCGGGCCTGGGAGGTCTGCGTCCTCTCTGAACTCCGCGACCGGCTCCGCGCCGGCGACGTCTGGGTGCGCGGCAGCCGGCGCTACCGCAACTTCGAGGATCTCCTCCTGCCGCGGCCGACCTTCGCAGCGCTGCGCGCGGAGGGGCCGCTGGCGGTTGGCGTGGCCGAGGACATCGAGGCTCACCTCGCATCGCGACAGGAAGCCTTGGAAGCCGCCATGGCCGAGGTCGCGGCACTCGCCGGGGCCGGTCGGCTGCCCGACGCCACGCTCGACGAGGACGGGCTGCACATCACGCCGATCCGGGCGGAGGCGCCGCCCGAGGTCAAACGGTTCGCGGCCGATGCCTACGCCCTCCTCCCGCGAATCCGCATCACCGACCTGCTGCTGGAGGTGGACGGCTGGACCGGCCTCTCCGAGTGCTTCACCCACGCGCGCAGCGGCAGGCCCGCACCCGACCGCGCTGCGCTGCTGACCGCGGTGCTGGCCGACGGCATCAATCTCGGCCTCACGCGCATGGCGGAATCCTGCCGCGGTCCGGCGCTCCGCCAGCTTGCCTGGACCCACGACTGGCACGTCCGCGAGGAATGCTACGCGGCGGCCCTCGCCCGCCTGATCGAGGCGCACCGCGCCTTGCCGCTCGCCGCGGCCTGGGGCGACGGCACCACCTCCAGCTCGGACGGGCAGTTCTTCCGCGCCGGCGGCCGCGGCGAGGCAGTCGGCGACGTCAACGCCAGGCACGGCAACGAGCCCGGCGTCGCCTTCTACACCCACGTCTCCGACCAGTTCGGGCCGTTCCACACGAAGGTCATCGCCGCGACCGCCTCCGAGGCGCCGCACGTGCTCGACGGCCTGCTGCGCCACGGCACAGGCCTGCGCTTCGCCGAGCACTACACCGACACCGGCGGCGCGACCGACCAGGTCTTCGGCCTCTTCGCGCTGCTCGGCATCCGCTTCGCGCCGCGCCTGCGCGATCTCAAAGACCGCCGGCTCTACACCTTCCGCGGCATGGCGGTGCCGGAGGCCTTCTCCGGCATGATGGGCGGCACCGTCGATATCGAGCACCTGCGCGCCCACTGGGACGAGGCGCTGCGGCTCGCCGTCTCGGTCGGCTCCGGCCACGTCGCCGCCTCCGACGTGCTGCGTCGTCTTGCC
The DNA here is from genome assembly GCF_013112485.1 of Roseicella sp. DB1501. GTDB lineage: Bacteria > Pseudomonadota > Alphaproteobacteria > Acetobacterales > Acetobacteraceae > Paracraurococcus. Next base: position 24,806 of record NZ_JABFHG010000024.1, on the reverse strand, counting down.
GCCTATCCGCGCCAGAACGGCCTCGCCGTGGCGCTGCGCGAGGTCGGCCGGCTGGAGCGGACGCTGTTCACCCTCGACTGGCTGCGCAGCAGCGACCTGCGCCGGCGCGCCAACGCCGGGCTGAACAAGGGCGAGGCCCGCAACGCGCTGGCGCGGGCGGTCTTCTTCCACCGCCTCGGCGAACTGCGCGACCGCTCCTTCGAGAACCAGGCCTACCGCGCCTCCGGGCTGAACCTGCTCGTCGCGGCCATCATCCTCTGGAACACCCGCTACCTGCAGGCCTCCTTCGACGCGCTCCGCGCCCGCGGGCAGGCCGTCACGCCCGATCTGGTCCGCCACGTCGCTCCGCTCGGCTGGGAACATGTCGGCCTCACCGGTGACTACGTCTGGGCGGCCGAAGCCCAGCCCACCGCCGGATCTCTCAGGCCGCTGCGCGACAGGCCCTCCATCCTGGCCGCGTAGGTTCCGGATCCGTTCGCACGAACCGGACACTCAGCGCACTTTCGTGTCCGGACCCCCACTTGCAGGAGGTCACGACGCGGATCATCCACGGCGCGGTGCACGCCGACACGAGCGAGGCGGAGGAGATGCCGGCGGCGCTGCCGACGCGATAGCCCTACGCCGCGGCGGCGGTGCCGGGCTGGCGCCAGGCCCAGGGCAGCAGCGAGGCGAGCTCCGTCGAGCGGACCTCGCCGCGGACCATCCGCTCCAGCACGTCGGTCAGCCAGGCCTGCGGGTTGACGCCGCTGAGGATGGCGGTGCGGATCAGCGTCGTGGCGATGGCCCAGTTCTCGCCGCCGCCCTCGCTGCCGGCGAACAGCGCCGCTTTGCGCGTGACGACGACGGGCCGGATCTCCCGCTCCACGCTGTTGGTGTCGAGTTCGAGCGTGCCGTCGTCCAGGAACCGGCAGAGGCCCTCCCAGTGCCGCAGGCCGTAGCGGATAGCCGCGGCAAGCGCCGAGCCCTGGCTGACGCGGCCGAGCTGCGCATCGAGCCATAGGCGGAGATCGCGCACGAGCGGCGCGCTCTGCTCCTGGCGGACGGCCTGGCGTTCCTCGGCGGGTCGGCCACGAACCTCGCGCTCGACGGCGTAGAGCGCGCCGATGCGCAGCAGGGCCTCGGCCGCGATTGGCGAGGCGGTGTGGGCGTGGATCTTGTGGAAGCGCCGGCGCAGATGCGCCCAGCAGAACGCGAGCGCGACCGCGCCGTCGTTCCTGCGCTCCGCCAGCGCGCGGAACCCGCCATAGCCGTCCACCTGCAGCGTGCCCCGGAAGGCGGCGAGATGCCGAGCTGGCCGGATGCCCTTGCGGTCCAGGGCGTAGACGTAGGCGACCGCCGGCGGCCCGGTGCCGCCCGAGGCTCGGTCATCGGCGGCATAGGCCCAGATCCGCCCGTCACGCATCCGTCCCCTGCCTGGCGCCAGGGTGGGCAGCGGCGTGTCGTCGGCGAACACCCGCGCATGGCCGACGACATGGGCAAGGACCAACTCGTGCAGCGGCCGGAGCCACCAGCAGGCCTGGCGCACCCAGTCGCAGAGCGTCGCGCGGTCGAGATGGATGCCGCCGCGGGCGAGGATCTGGCACTGGCGGTAGAGCGGCAGGCCGTCGGCGTACTTCGAGACCAGAACATGCGCCAGCAGCGCCTCGGTCGGCAGGCCGCCGGCGACGATCCGTGCCGGTGCTGGCGCCTGGTGCACACCCTCGGCGCAGCGCCGGCAGGCATAGCGCGGCCGGACGGTGACGCGGACCCGCAACTGGGCGGGTACGACGTCCAGCCGCTCGGCCCGGTCCTCGCCGAACCGGTGCATCTCGCCCCGACAGCAGGGGCAGGCGCGGTCGGCGATGTCGATCACCTCCTCGATGCGCTCCAGATGCACCGGCAGCGCGCCACGGTTGCGCCGACGTTCGGCGGCAGGCTTGCGCTCCGGCACCGGGGTGTCATTGCCATTCGCCGGCGGAGGTGGCGGAGCCGCGCCGAGGGCCAGCGCGAGCTGGCCCGGATCGACGCGCTCGATGCTCGGGCCGAACCGTGCCCGTCGCAGGTCGTGGATGATCTGCTCGAGCTGCGCGATGCGCGCCTCCGCCGCGGCAAGCGCGGTGCGCAGTTCCACCACAACAGGGGGCGGAGTGTCGGGCACGGCAGAATCGTCGCCGACGCCCGCGCGTCGCACCAAGCGAAAGCAGCGTGTTGCGCGATCACACCGCCGTAGGCCGCCAGGCCGGCTGCACCCGGCGCCACTCGAGGCCCTCGAGCAGCAAGGACATCTGAGCCGGCGACAGCACCACCTTGCCATTCGGCGTCGTGGGCCAGGGGAAGGCACCCTGCTCGATGCGCTTGGTCAGCAGGCACAGGCCGACCCCGTCGTGCCAGAGACATTTCACCAGCCGCCCCTTGCGTCCGCGGAAGGCGTAGAGCGAGCCGTCGAACGGATCGGCGCCGAGCGATTGCTGGACCAGCGCAGCCAAGCTGTCCATGCCGCGCCGCATGTCAGTGACGCCGCAGGCGAGAAGGACGCGGGCGCCCGGCGGGGGACCGATCATCGGCCGCGCAGCACCGCCAAGACCCGGCGCAGCGCCTCGGCCCCGACATCCTCGTCGAGCCGCAGCAGCGTCCCGCAGGGCAGCACCACCTCCATGCGTGCCGGCGATCGTGCTGGGGTATCCAGGGCGGACGGCGGCGGCATCGCCACATCCTCTGCCATGGCGACCTGCGCGAAAGCGGGCAGCGGCATCGGCACCGCGCCGAGCTCGCCGCTCATCACCTGCCGCCGCCACGTATAGAATAGGCTCGAGGTAAGGCCCCAGCGCCGGATCACCTCGGTCGGCGTCACACCGGGCTGCATCGCCTCCACGACGATCCGACACTTTTGGTCCGCCGACCAACTCCGCCGTCCCTCGCTGCGCGTGACAACCTCGACTACCTCGTCGGGCCGCGCCTTGCGAGCAGTCCTACGACCAGTCCTATGACCGGTCTCGACCGCCTCCGCCTCCATCTCCAACGCCACCTCCGCCGCATGCCGACATCCGACACGGCATCATCAGGGGGGCGTTTCGCAAGGTGAGGTCAGGACGACGGTTACGTTGTTCTGCGGCGATAGGCAAGTTGGGATATGGGAGGTGGCTCCCCCTAAGATTGATTTCAGGTGCGATTTCAGGAGTATAGAAAATGTGACTGAATTCGTGTCACAGCTTCGGTCGCTGGCAGCTGCTATCGAGCGAGAGGTCGAGCGGAAAGATCGGCTCTAGGCTTTATTTTCCTACCTGCTTTGCTGGGGCAGCCTGTTGGCTGTCCCCAGCTGATCATAAAGCGGTTGCGACCCTACGAGCTTCTATTCCTCAAAGCCCGTTGCCTCAGGTCTAAATTTCAGCTGCTTGGCATTGTCCCGCACGATACTAACTTCGCTTTCGGCGAACCCCTCAGGCGCATCACTCTCAATCTCGAGTGTGATTTTCACCTTGGCTCCCTGGGTCCGCTGCAGCTCCATGACGACGGCATTGAGGATGGCATCGAACGATTTCACCGGCCGTACCATGTCTATCTCGACAGAGCCGTAGAAGCGGCGTGGCTTTTGTGGCGTACTGCCTGAGGGCCAGCCGGTCGGCTCGGCGCCACCGCCGTTTGGCTTTCCGCCTCCTCCCGGAATCGCAGGACCGATAGGCGGAGGATCTGTCGGCCTCTTCGGTTCGACGATGGTTGTCTGAGCTTGAGCCTCCGCCGCTCGCACAAGCACGGCGCCTGCCGGCGGCAACTCCGGCGGGTTCTTGGCCCAGACCAGGTTCTGGTATTGACCCGTCGCCTCGTCGAATCCGTCCGCGTAGCCGAACTGAGGATCCAGCTTGGCCACGGCGTCCCGGAGCGCCGTCTCCAAGACCACACGGTCCCGCAGCCTCGGCATGTAGGGGTAGGCGGCGAACCAGTCTGCGACCTCGGATAGCGGTAAGTGCGGTCGGTCCTCCGGCCAGAGTGGCTGCAGCGCGTGCCACAGGCGCTCCGAGCCGAGCTTCTCCAGTGCGATCCCCTCTGCCTTGGCCTTGTCGTACACTACCGCCGGGATAGCAGCGCGGTCCCGCGACGAGATTGAGACGAGGCTGTGCTCGATGTCGAAGGGCTTGCCCGCGGCTTCACTTTTCACTGGGTAGAAGACATGGCCCCAGGCCACTCGCACGGCCTTGCGTGCGCCATCTCCGTGGGTCTTCGCCTTGTCCTTCGCGTCGGCGGCTTGGGCCTGCGTCATCTGCTGCTGCAGACGACCATCCTTCACGATCGAATCCCAGGCCAGCGCCCGTGCCACTACCTCCCTGGCAGTGGACAAGTTCGCTTCGTCTGAAGCAACAAAGACCAGTGTATTACGGAACCGCCGCTGCGCCGCGCGGCACCGCAGCAGGGCCTCAGCGACTGCGTCCGATGCGGCCGACTTCGTCCCACCTTTCCCCGCATGCGGAGTTGCCGGTGCAAGGATCACCAGCGAGAGTGCCTGCGCCTCGTCGATCGATACTGGATCGTTCGGCGCGACAAAGACCCGATGGAAGTTGCCCTTCGTGCCGGAATCCTCGACCAGCATGCGGACGATCTCGGCGTCCACCTCATGCGGCTGGTCCAACAGGGCCTTGGCTCGGTCGTCAGCCAGCCGATTGAGTGTCGGTTGGGTTGAGAACCAGTAGCGGCCTGCCTCCTCATAGAGGTAGGTCGCGCGCTCAGCCAGCTCGCGCAGCGCCTCCCCGAAAATGGCGAGTTGGTCGCCCGGCTCTGCACAGGCGAGCCGCAACCCCTGGCTCGTCAGCCCGGCATTCGGCTGACCCACGCTAGGGGCCGAGCACAGGAACACAGCACGCGCGGCCCGCGTCGCTGCCCGTAGCTGGGAGATCCGACGGGAGGGGTTCGACTCCATCCGCGCTGGGAGTGCGCCATCGCCGTCCACCTCCTTGTCCACCACCGCCCCGAAGGCGGGATCGAGCGGATAGAGCACGCCCGTCCGCACCTTTTCATGTGCCACTGGCACCCGAGCGGGAGTAATCAGCGGGTCGCGGCTCTGCGTGTGCCAGAGCACGCCAACGACGTTTGCCATGAAGCGGATGACGTCGCGCGTCCGCTGGAATTTCTGCAGGCTAGACCAATCCTTCGACAGCCGCTCGAACAGCTCCGGATGGATCGGGTAGGAGAGGCGGAGGAGCTCCAAGTAGCGTGGCTCCTTGGTCTCAGGCGGGAACTCGGCCGTGTTCTTTTTGTAGAGATCGTAGAAGGCCTTGATGGTCTCCTCACGCGCCCGCTCTCCGTCTGCGTCGAGCGGCTGGAACAGGCGGCGGCGGACGATTTCATAGGTTTCGTTGCCCGAAGCCGGCAACCAGGCAGATTGCACGCGGCCGAAAACCTTCTCCAGCCGCAGCAGCGCGGCCTCACCCCGAGGGCCACCGGCCTCGGCCCGGCTCTCCGGCAGCGAGCCGATGATCAGCACGCCGGGCGCCATCTTTGCTGCCTCGGTCAGCGACTGAACAAAGGAGAGCAGTGCCTCGAAGCGGTCGTCGTCGAGCTGGCGGGCGAACATGGTCAGCTCGTCGAGCAGGATCACACTCGGTCCAGCCAGCCGGAACAGCTCCACTAGCAGTTCGGAGCCCGGGTTGGTGCGTGCCGCCTCAGCCTCCGCGACCAGCTTCAAGCCAGCTTCGCCAGCCAACCTCCATGCGATGTAGCCCCAAAGGGTGCGGACTGAAGGTCCGCTCTTCAGGTTCAGTGAGACATCTGCACCCTTCGAGGAGCCAACGAAAACGGCTACCTGCGGCTTCGGCCAGGAGGCAACGCTCAACCGTTCCACCAGGGGCGCCATGCCGGTCAGGCCACGTGGGTCGCCGCCTTCCCGCAGGTGTCGCGCCAAATGATAGATAGCGAGCATGGTGTGCGTCTTGCCGCCGCCAAAGGCGGTCTGCAGCCCAATCACCGGGTCGCCACCGCTGCCGGAGAGCCGCTGCAAGGCCGAGGTCAGGACGCGCTTCAGACCCTCGGTCAGGAACGTAATGCCGAAGAAGTCGGTAGGTGTTGCATAGCCATCGGTGGCGTGGCCGGCATCGACTGCGAAGAGGTCGGCGGCGAACTCCGCTTCTTTGAAGCGGTTGGCGATGACGTCCGGATGGGGCAGCACCACCTCGATCCAGGGTTTCAACGCCTTGGTCGACGTGTTTTCCCCTGACAGGTCAAGGCGGGCAGCCGGCGTCGGGGTGACGGGCGTTGAAGGCGCGGTCGTCATGCCGGAGCGGCGCTGCTCGTCGTACAGGCGCTTCAGCTCCGCCACTTCCCCATCCGGGGCCTTCACCAGCTTGAGCAGCTGGTGCATCGCATCGACGTAACGCAGCGCCTCATCGTCAGCGAGTGGGATGGCAAGATGGGAGGCGGCGTTGCGCGCCTCTAGGGCCATGGATGCGAAGTTGCGGGCCTTGTGCTTCTCATTTCGGCCGAACGCGTCTTCGAACACCTCCCGCCAGTTGTCGATCATGGTCTTGAGCAAGCCGTAGACGTCCAGTGCGTCATTTGGAGCGCCGCCTGTGGCTCGGCTGGCGTAGTGCAGCCAGTTGGCGCCATGGACCTTCTTCATCCGCGCCTCGACGAAGGGCTTCAGCCCCTGACGCATATGGAATAGCCCGTCCTGCACCCGGCGCAGGGTTTCCTTTTCGGCCGACATGCGTTTTCCCCTTCAGCCGGTCAGAACAGCGATGCCTGCACGGCAGCAGCCGGCCCGTGGGTGGCGATCTCGGGCGCCATGTCGCGTAGCCGCGGCCATTCCTCCGCTAGGGCGTTGTAGACCAGCGCCTCGGCCGCCCAGCCCTTCTGGGTGGCTACATCAAAGAGGCGGTAGGCCAGCGCCCGCGCCTCCTCGGCCCGCGGCCCCATCTGCACCACCAGCGCCGCCGCCGCCTCGGCGCCGCCGTCCGCAGCGTTTAGGATACGGATGGTATGCTGGAGGCATTCCCAGACTGTCGGCGCCTTATCGGTGGCTGGCGACCAATCTACTGGCAACTCGGCCCGAGGGATGAGGTTTGCCTTACCGCGGAGGTCTTGGAACACGCCGGAGGCAAAGAGGGTGCCGAGCGGGACGTTCTTGGCATTGGCCAGGGTGATCAGCTCGCCCGAGGGCCGGGCGTCGAAGCCGTAGGTGGCGAACCAAGCCAGGGCGACTTGGGTTGGCGCGTCGAAGCTCTCGGAGAGCTCGTTCTCCAACTCGTCCCAGACGCGGTTGATGAGGGCGAGCGCGGTCCTCACAGTCATGGCGTTGTCGTCGTCCTCTAGCACTTTGGCAAAGCGAGTGAAGACGCCCATGCCAGGGCCGATAACGGATTGCTGCATGTCCACTGGGCCAACACCGGCCTTACGGATGTCACCGATGGCGTCGGGTAGTTCGCGCTTGAGGGCACGGATGAACTCGGCGCGGGTAACGACCAGCGCCGCAGCAGCGCGCTTGCGGCAAACCAGGACGATAGAGGAAGCTAAGGCGTTGGCGTCTCGGCCGATCATCCGGTTGGCCAATTCCGTACGCAGCGGCCAAGTGCCGTCCACTGCCAAACCGGCATCCACCACCGCCTGGAGGAAGGAGGCCCACCCGGCGGAAGTGATGCCGTCCTCGGCGGCTTCGGCTTGCTTAAAGGCATAGTAGATAGCCAGCGGTTCGCCTTCCGTCGCCGCATTCCTCATGGCGTGCAGAGCTTGGCCCATGCCCTGCATGAAGAAGGCTTCCGCTTCCGCTCGGCCACCATGCCGGTAGGGCGTGGCGACGAGTTCCTCTGCCTTTGGCGTAACGAGACGCCGAAACAGATCCGGCCAAACGCTGCCAAGCGAGTGTCGGAGCCAAACATAAAAGAAATCCGAGAGATCCGCGTAGCCAATGTTGTCGTAATAGGGCGGATCAGTAGATATGACGATTGGGCGGACAGCAAAAGAATTTTTCGCTGCGTCAGTGATCAGCATTTGTCCTTGGCCAGCCGATGGAAGCCGCTGGAGCACATCGAAAATACGACCAATACTACTGTCTAGGCTTGCTGCGATCTCAGACAAGGGATACGCTTCAGCATAGTCCCAGGTCATAGCAATCGCTTGGCGAGAAAACACATTCCGGATGCCGGGCTTGCGGCCCTGGCCGTCTCGGATATCCCATGAGCATAGGCTCGAGCACCGATCTGCAAGTCGGCTTACTATCATCGAGAGATACGTTGCTACCGCATCGGCATAGGCGACGGCGCCGGTGCCGCCGCTGTGCAGCGGAGTTGGGTCATCTGGCAGACCGGCGACGCATGCATCGGCCACCGCCCTTTCTCGCGCCTCTACCACCAGATCAGAGAAGGTGGTCAGCGCTACAAGCTGACGCGGAGTGAAGAGCGAGGCGAAGGTTTTCATCCCGTAGTTAGGAGTCTTGAAGTCGCGGGGATTGTTGGGCAACTCGCCTTCTGGTTCCCAGACTGGAACTGCACTAATTGCTGCGGCTGTCTGCTTATCTGAGGGGCTTAGATAAACACGAGACCGGTTACCTTCCGCGACCACGGCCATGAGGCGGTTACCGAGCCCATTGTTTTGGCCTTCGCTGCGAATGTAACTGAAAGGCATAGCTGTGCCGGAGAGGATGCAAGTGCCTCCCTCACTTCGCCCGATCGTACCTTTTTTTAGCCGCTCCTCGTCTACCTTCGAGAGTTGCCCGTTTCGTACCTCGAAGCGGTACCCGTCAGGAGCAGCCGGGTCGATCACTGGCTCAACCCATGTCTTCTCGCTACCTTTGGTCGAGAGCAGGAAGGAGGAGACAAGCGGCACCATCGCCCCTCTCGCTGCCGGGTCCGGGCTGCGCACTGTGCGTGCCCAGAGCCATGCGATGACAGTCGCCTTGCTGCCGTCCGGCAGCACTGCCTCCGGGTAGAGATGTCCGATACGCCGCGCCGCCTCCTCCCGCATCCATTGACCGTAGTAGCGCACATCATCGGCCAGCCCCTGTGCCCCGCGCCAGGCACCAAGGCCGAGTTGCCCCCGCGCAGCTGGGTTCACTGGCGGCCGCCCGGCGAATCTTGGTGGGATCTCCACCGAAGCCTTACCGATCAACACCGCCACAGGGTTCAAGTCACTACCATAGGCCCGCAGGCCGAGCCGCTGCGCCTCCAGCGGGATGGAGCCGCCGCCCGAGAAAGGGTCATAAACCGGCGGTGCCTTCTCCTGCAGATAACGGAGGATGGCGCCGCCGTCCTCCTTCGGAGGCGGCTCCTCGCCACGCCCCCAAGCAACGCTGCGGGCGATCTCCCAGCGCGCCTTGGTCAGCATCTCCTCGTTGTTCGCGTTCTCCCACGCGACGAGGCCATCCTTGTAGCCAGCCGCCTTGGTGCCGCCGATCAGCCGGTGCAGTCGGTCACGTTCCGCCTCCACTGCCTCCGGTGTTTGGAAGCGGTCTGGCCAAGCCGAAGGATCGTCCACCAGTTGCGCGAACAGCACTGCCCGGCAGGCCGCGAGGGGTCGGCGCGCCCACCAGAGATGCAGGGTAGAGGGATGGCCGTGGCGGATGGACTTCTCCCGCGCGCTGGACTGGTTGATGGCCTCCAGCGGGATGGAAACCTCGATGAGCTTTTTTCGAATTGTCATGTGTCCATCTGTCTTGAAATCGCTCACTCGAGCGGCCCCCACCCTTCACGCTCGGCCTGCTCGCAGAGCGTGATACAGGGGAGGCAATGGCAAGGTGGGCGCCCAACCCTCACGCAGTCGCAGCCATCCAACCCGCGAGGAAAGTCGTCTGGGTCCGCCTCGTCGGTGCCGCCTGAGGCACTGACAGGTACCCCCATCCTGGCCGCAGTAGGAGGAAGAGGAATGCGCGGACGGCGCCAAGGTACAGTGTGGAAGCGCTCGCGCAGCCATTCCGCGAGTTCATCTTCCGCTTGGTAGCCCACCAGGGTGTTCTGGTTGGACAAGATGGTCATCACCAGCACGATGCCGCGCGGGCTATGACGCCAGGACTCCATCTCCGCCGAAAGCCAGGATAGCCAACGGCTCATCCGGTCGGCTGCATCCGGACGAGCCACACGGAATGGTAGTTCGGGCTGTGCCGGGCAGACATCATGCCGCCATACGGCAGCTAGCGTATCGTGAGCGTCCTGCAAGGTGCGATGGTCGAAGGCGCCATCCGCTACCCAGCGCGCCGGCCACTCGGTCTGGAGTAGGGCTACGGCAAGGCGAACATGCTCGCGGCAGCCAGCAGCGATAATCTGCAATGCCCGCCCATAGACATCGTGCTGCTCCCATTTGGTGGCCTTGTCGCTGTCGCCTTCAAAAACGTATCCGACGATCACAGCGGGGCGCTTCCCAGGGATATTAGATCCCTGACGTCGAAGGCCACGGCCGTCTCAGCGAAGCCCAGCTCCCGCTGGAAGAAGCGCCGGACATAGATTGGCTCCCGCGCGAAGCCGGCCTCTACTTGGACGATGGCCAGGATGAAGGCTTCGGGGCTGTTCAAGGAAGCGAGCAGCTCGTTCTTGGTGAGCATGATCACCGCGCCATCCACATGTCGACCCTTCACCTCGATAAAGCGTAGATGACCGGCGCGCGGATCACGGCTTTCGACATCCCAGCCTTTCTTCTCGGCGGAGACGTCTCGCGGCTCATTGCCCAGCTTCCGCTCCGCAGCGATGACAGCCTCCATGGCCAGCTTCTCGACCGCGGCGCGGGAGGCAGGATCATCCGAGAAGCCGGCAGGTACGCTGGACGGGCCGGGTTTGGTCCGCGCCAGAAGGAGCCCCTTCGGGATGACCAGCGCTGCACCTTTCAGCACCGGAGGCAGAGCGGTGATCTGCCGCTCCTGCGCCAATTCCTCCTGCCGCTTGTGCAGACGCTCGACCAACCGCTGCGCAGTCGCCTCGGCATTCGAGGCGTTGATGCGCTGCTCTTTGCCGGCGCGCTCCTCCTCCCGCAGGCGGGCCGCGCGGGCGTCCCAGTAGTTGATTTCGCGGGTCAGGCGCGCCCGCACCTCCCTCTCGACTTTGTCGATCTCTGCCAGCCTTCGGCGCTTCACCTCGGTCAGATGCTCAGGGACCAGCTTGGCAATGGCATGGCCGAGTGCTTGCTCCTCAACATGGCCCGACAGCCAGGGAGCGTTGATAGCGTCGGCGACCAGCCCCCGCTCCTCCGCGGTGATCGGTCGACAGTCGAGGTAGGGTGCGGGGCCACCATCGGCCGCTCGGCTATCCTCCCACAGCTGGATAAACTGCAGCCGCTGGGAAACGACCCGAGGCTCGCCAGACCTCGCGGCGCGACCGTCGCGGATGGCGTGTTCCAAATAGACCAGCAGGCGCGGGGCGAGACCCTCATCGGCGTCGTCCACCAGCACGCCGCCCTGCTGCAGCAGGGGCTGGAAGCGCTCAAGGACTACATCGATGCTCGCATCGAGCAATGGGTGTCCTGGGGCCAGCAGTTCCGCCTGTGGCTTACCGGGGATGAGAGCCTTGTCGAAAGTTACCCGCGCATAGCGATCCAGCACGGGGTCGCCACGGCCGATCAGCCGGTCCCGATGCTTCAGGACCGGCGGGACGCGCAGGATCTCGAAGCGGCCCTTCTCCCGCTCGGCGATACGGCCGCCAAGCATCTGGAAGGCCTCTCGGAAGAAGGCACCGATGAAGTGGGGTTGCAGGCGGCGGGCCTGGGCGCGCTCCATCTCCTCGCGGATGGCGGCGACAGCGTTGGGGTCCATGCCTTCCGAGGTGAGCTTGCGCTCGGCGACCAGACGCTCGATCGCGTCCACGTCGACCGCATTGTCCACCTTCTGGAAGAGGCGGCTCTTGGTCTCCGGCGCGTCACCGTATCGGATGGCGTCCACCAGAAGGTCGCGCAGGGCCTGGCCTTCGAACAACTCACCCAGCACGTCGTAGACCCTACCGCCCAGGGCCGCCCGAGCCTGTTCCAGCTTCTCCAAAAGACGCTGGTAGACCTCACCCTCGCGGGTGTTGGTCGCACACAGGTTCCAGAGGTGGCAGACCTCGGTCTGACCGATGCGGTGGATGCGGCCGAAGCGCTGCTCCAGCCGGTTCGGGTTCCAGGGCAGGTCGTAGTTGACCATCAGGTGGGCGCCGCGCTGAAGGTTCACGCCCTCGCCGGCGGCGTCGTTGGCGATCATCACCCGGACGACTGGGTCGGAATTGAAGGCGGCGATGGCGGCACGCCGGGCCTCTCGCGCGATGCCGCCGTGAATGACCACCACGGCAGCCGGATCACCGGTCCGGGCGGTGATCTTCTGCTGCAGGTATTCGAGCGTGTCCTTTGGCTCGGTGAAAATCAGGATCTTGCGGCGTAGCCCGGTGGCCGGGTCGATCATGATCGGGTCGTCGAGGATCGCCTCAAGCTCTCGCCACTTCGCGTCCTGGCCGGAGAGCTTCAGGCGCAGCGCCTGTGCTTCGATGTCTTTGAGGATGAGGATCTCAGCTTCCAACTCCGCCAGGGTCGCGGCGGCGGTAGCTTGATCAGCGATCTGCTGCTCGATCGCCTCTGCCTCCTCCCCGGGTGCGTCGTCAAGGTCATCGGCGTCGAGGCTAGGCAGGGCTGGGCCGCGCGTGAGGGACGCCGAGCCAGCCTTGCGGAGGAGCCTCTCCTCCCGCAGCCGTTCCTCCAGCCGCTTCCGGCGCCGTTCCAGGGAACGGTGAATAGCGGCGGGCGAGGAAGCGAGGCGCCGTTGCAGGATCTGGAGCGCGAAGCCGACGCTGCTGCGCTTGTTGCCGTCGCCCGACCGGTCAGCGCGGTTCATCTCCTCGCGCACGTAGGTGGTTACAGCCTTGTAGAGGATCTCCTCAGCGGGCGAGAGGGCGTACTTAGCCGTGTACGCCCAACGCTCAGGGAAGAGCCGCTTCCCGTCGAAGCGGTACAGCTCCTCCTTGGTCAAGCGGCGCATCATGTCGGAGACGTCGGCCTTGTGGACGCCCTCACGGAAACGCCCCTCGAACCGGTCGGCATCCAGCAGTCCCATGAAGAGCTGGAAGTCTGCCTCCTTGCCGTTGTGGGGGGTGGCCGACATCAGGAGGAAGTTGCGGGCCCGGCCACCGAGGAGTTTCCCGAGCTTGTGCCGCTGAGTCTCCTTTACCTCACCGCCAAAGTATGAGGCTGCCATGCGGTGGGCTTCGTCGCAGATGACCAAGTCCCACTCCGGCGCGGCCTGGAGCTTTGCCTTCAACTCATCTGAGCGCGCGGCCATGTCGAGGCGCATGATCAACCGATTCCGCTCGGCGAAGGGGTTGCCGGTGATGGAATTCTCGATCTGGTCGCGGGAAAGGAGGTCGAAGGCCAAGCCAAACTTCTCGGACATCTCCTCCTGCCACTGCTCGACCAAGCTACCTGGGGCGACGATGAGGCAGCGCTCAAGGTCGCCGCGGATCAAGAGCTCCTTGATGAGTAGACCGGCCATGACCGTTTTGCCGGCGCCAGGGTCATCGGCCAGCAGGAAGCGGAGAGGCTGGCGGGGCAGCATCTCACCGTAGACAGCGGTGATCTGGTGAGGGAGTGCCTCAATCTGAGAGGCGCTGACTGCGAGGTAGGGATCGAAGAGATGCGCCAAGCGAAGCCTGTAGGCCTCCGAGGCGAGGCGGAGAAGAGCGCCGTCGGCGTCGAAGGCATAGCTCCGGCCCGCCTCGAGGAACTCGAAGCCCGCCTCCTCACCACGGTAGACCAGCCGCTCGCCAACACGGCCGTTCACCCGAAAGACGAGGTTAACCGCGTCCAAGCCAAACCTGGTGACTTGCACGACTTCGGCTACGCCAGCCGTATCGAGGCCCCGCAGCCGGGCGCCCGCCTTGATGTCTTCGAATATCGCCATCTTAGGTCGATTATCGCCCCGCTAGGTGGTGTGCGAGAAGTCGCTTTCGGTCACTCGAGCGACCGTACGCCCTTACTGAGGCAAGCCGCGCCCGCTGATACTAATTTAGTTCTTCATGAAAATTGCTCGAGAGAAGGGCAAGCACATTAGGGCCTGTTACCTCCTGAACGCTACGGAGGAAGCCTCATGCCCGTGGCTGACCGAATCAGGCGTGAAGCGGCTGTAGACAGCTGCCGCACGGAGGTCTGCTTCACCCTCATAAGCGGACATGGCAGCAGCCCGCCCGCGCTCGCCCGGCATGGCGTGGTCCCGACAAAAGCCGCCTTTCGCTCGATGGACGGCAGGTAGTCGGAGCCGCGCTAAACGACGTATATTCGGACGAACCCTAAACGGGCTCGACTGGATACCAAACGCAGGAAACATCATGAATGTGCACACCGGCAAACCGATCATCCGTAGCGTAAGCCAGGGAGAAACCATCAAGTTACCGGTTGATGGGCCTACCCTGCAGGAGGTCACGTGCGACGATATAGCCAGATTGGCACTGGCCATGCATGATCATGAATATTTCTTCTCCCTTCGCCGAGGTCTCCGCTTCGATTTCAGCCGGGACTTAAACGGCAGCGGGATACAGGGCCTCTACATCAGAAGAGAAAGCGACGGGAAGGATACTTCAAATTTATTAGAAATCATTTTTGATTACACACTCGAGAAGGATGGCAATTTCCTCTACGAAGCCGACCTTATTAAGGATCACGGCAAAGACTACGAGCCCTCTATAAACTGCGGCAAAACCCGTTTCGTTGCTAGATCATCGACTATTCAGATTGACTGGAACAGTGACGAAGCCCAGCAGTGGCGGTCGGATATAGAACGCCTTTCGAGATCGCCCGAAACTCTGACCGAATGGATAGAGGACGACTCGGAAATGCTAGTACGCTGCGGATCTATATACTTCTGCCGCAAACCCGCTATCTTCAATATAAATGACCTTAGGCGGTACGATGCATCAGGAATTAGTTTGAAAGTCCTAAAGGATCGGTTTAAGTGCTCGAAATGCGGCAAGCGAGGAGCCCGTGTCACTGTATTCTGAATATCTTGGCTAAGTGGATTATCAGCGTAAACTGGCTTTTTCTATAACAACTGCTCTTGGTTATAAACTGACATTCGGTGAATTTTTCCCCGAGGACGGTTTTTTCCCAATTGCCGGTGCCCAGTGGCGCGGCAAAGCACGCGAATAGGCGGCCGGTACTGGGATTAGCAATTCGCGGGCCGAACGGCGAGGATGGGCGCGAAGCCGCCGATCAGGACGTCCTAGGGCATATGACCGCTTCGCCTTCGAATCCAGGCCTTGGAGGGACTGCACAGGAAGGTCTGAGAAGGGTTGAAAGCGCCGGTTGTCCGATCGGTCCCAAGTGTCAGGTTTTATCCAGTAGCGTGCGGTTTTTCACGGGTCGTGCAGTGACCCCGTGGAGGTTGACCGAATGCCTATACGGCATGCCACCAAGCCGTAAAGCCATCTACAGATCCAAGCGCTTCGCCGGGCTGTCCTCGAGCAGCTTTGCCCGTCGCACATACCGGCGCATCGTCCGGAGGTCGCGGTGCCGGCTGTGCTGCATGATTTCTTCGTCTCGCAGGCCGGCCTTGTAGGCCTGCGTCACGAAGCCCGCCCTTAACCCGTGCGGGCTGACCGGCTCAAGCGCAGTGCCCGCGATCCCGGCCTGCTCGGCCCGCCGGCTGAGGATCTGTCGCACACCGTCCGGGTGCAGCCGTCCCGGCTCCACCCCGCCCCATCGGTTGATCTTGCGGAACACCGGCCCGAACCGCGTGTCTGAGGCCTGCAGCCACGCCTCGATGGCGCGGACCGGGCAGGTGTCGCGGCGCTGGCCGCGCGGGATGCCGAGATCCTCCCCCTCCCCCGCCTGGTCGCCTTTGCTATGCGGGATATGCAGCCGCAGGCCCTGCGCGTCGAACCTGAGGTGCTCCACATCGACGGCGACCAGCTCGCTGCGGCGGAGGGCGGCGGCATAGCCCAGAAGGATGAGCGCCCGGTCGCGCAGGCCGGCAAGGTCGGGTCCACAGCCGGCGACGAGGCGCCGGATTTCCGGGGTGGTGAGGGCGGCGGCGCGGCGCTGCGGTCGGCCGCGCGTGCGTGTCACGCCGCGCAGGGTCTCGCTGATGACCGGGTGGCCCGCCCAGAATGCAGTGTGCCCGGCAATGCGGTGGGCCTTGCTGATCGACACCAGCCGTCGGCGCAGCGTGGCGACGGCATAGGTGCGCGCCTGGACGGCCAGATAGGCGGCGACGGTCTCCGGCGGTGCCGGCAAGGAGGCAAGCCCGGCCGCGCTGCACCATGCGGCGAAATTCTGCCAGTCGGAGGCGTAGGCGAGGCGCGTGTTGTCGGAGAGGGCATCGCGGGCGAACCTGACCGCCTCCTCCATGGCGTCGCGGGCCGCGGGCGACAGGGCAGCCGTCGTCACCTCGGCCGGCTCACCGGAGATCGCCGGAACCGGCGTTGGCTTCGGAGGGGTGCTCACGCCCCTCCCCTCCCCTGCGCCCGGCGCTCATGATCGGTCGCCAGCTGCGCCAGGCGGCGTAGCTCGGCGGCGCCGATCCGAATCTCGACCGAGCCCTTCCGCACATACGCCACAGGCCGCCGGTCGGGGGTCTCGTAGCTGACGCCGGCGACGAGCTCGGCCCCCTCAGCACTGCGGAGGGCAATGTTGAGCGGCGGGAACTCCGCCGGCCAGGTGGCACCGTTGGCCCGATGTCTCGCTTGGTCCTCGACGGTCACTTCTCACCGCCTTCCTGCGTTGGGGAGACCGGCTCCGGTGGGATGAGCGCCAGCAGTTTCTGGGCCTCGGCGGGCGTGCGCGCCTCGACCTCCACGGTGCCGTACTTCAAGCGGACCTTCCGGCCGACGCGGGCCTGCAGCCAGGCACCGGCGACCGCCGCCACGGCCGGAGCGACGAAGGGACCCGCCTTGATGGTCCACTCCCCTAGGTGGGTTATCGCCTGCTCCATGCCGTCCTGGATGAAGACCCGGGGGTCCGCCTTCACGCCGCTGGCCCTCAGCTCTCGATCAGCGGTCCATAGGTCACCGTTTGGCAGAGGGACGCCGTCTTCCGGCTGCAGATACAGAACCAGATCACCTTCACTCACAAGCCGCCTCGCTCAGTATGCCTTTAGTGGCTTTCATCAGCAGGGTCTGGGTACCTAGTAGAGAGAACGGTTGCCGTTCAACAACTCTGTTCTGCCAATAAACTAGGACTACTATTGGGGCGGCAGACCAATCCCGTGCTCCTCGGCCAGCACATAGAACCAGTCTACATCAAGGTTCTCCACGCGCTGGACAACCGCGACGGCGGAGGTAGCCCGCTCGAACACCGCTAAGCATACCTCGTCGTCGTTGTGCCGGGCCCGGTATGCGAGTCCATCGGCGGCGCAGGGGTGGCCGTGTAGGGCCTTAGACCATGACTGCGGGAGTTCATAAGGCGGCGAGCCATGGGCGAGTTCGGCCGTCGCACCGATCGCGGCTGCACCGGGACCATGCAACTCCATCACGACGAGATCGCGCGTCAACGTCAGCTCGGCGTAAGCCTTCGCCGCTATCAGATCGGGATCGAGAAGCGTCCGGCCAGGAGTACGCAAGAAGGTTTCAGCGAAGGCTCCGGATGCAGAAAGGGCCACATAGAGTACACCGTAGCTGCCGTCCGGGGCATTGAGACGACCGGCCAGACTCTGGTCGAAGTAGATAGGGTCGAGCCGCTGCCCGCCTTTCTCTTTCGTGTGAAAGCGGTGGAGGCGCACACCAGCCGGCAACGTCCGAAGACGAGGCTGGCGACGATCGAGGTCGGCAGGCGGCGGAGGATGACCGCTCAACCGCCCTGTTCGCCTTGAGACCGCGCCGCAGCGAGGACTGCTGCTACCTCGCCTGCTTCAAGCAGCTGTGCCGGCGTGCGTTCGCCCATGCGCGGATCGCGGTTTACCAGCCAGTTCAGGCGCACCCAAGGGTTTCGGCTGGGCAGCATGTTGAGAGCCTCCCGGAAACCCGGGAGCGTTCCGCCGTGAGTAAACTGGACGGCTGGGTAACGGCGTCGGCCGCCAGGGCCGGGAACGGCCAGTAACGAACCTTCGTCGACGCGCTTCGCGATCGCTTGGCGGCTGATGCCCAACAGGCGCTCGACATCGGCGAGCTCGAAAGCGCCACCGGCAGCCTTCAGGTCGGCCTCGGCGATCTCGAGGCCACGGAGGAGGGCGCGCGCCTTCGGACCGGGCTCGTACGCCTTTTCCGCGATCTCGGTCCTGCCTCCACCATAGAACACGCGCTTCTCAGCACCGCGCTTTACGATCTCTCCAGCGCCAGGGTGGATGACCAACTCACGGACACCAGCGCCAGCGAGCTGCTGGCGACCACGTGGGGTAGTAGGCTTTACGAGGACCTGCACATCGCCCCGGAGCGCGGGATCCTCGAGGACCTTGGCGAACTCCGCCAAACGCCCACGCTTGATGACATAGGAGCCTAACTTAGCCGACGTCGGCGGACGCCGGGTGGGGGTCTTGGGCTCTGTGTGCTTCGTGTTGGTCATCGGGTCCTCACGCACCAACGTGGCGCCCCTGCTCTCCTTAGTCAACTACGACAACTCCGACAACCACGTAAACTCCTCTCTTCTGTGCCGTTCCTTGGTTCAGGATCCTGCGGACCTTGATCGCCCAGAACAACCGCTGTCGAACCGGCTGCCACGTGGACCTGCGGTCAGGGCGCAACTGGCCGGTGGCGGATGCTCAAGGGTGCGCGCTGAGGACCTGTTCACGTGACCCAGGGCGCGTCTTGGCCGCGCAGGGGCGCCTCATCGGATCCGCTGACGTGATTTGGGCTACCTGACAGGGCGGGTTGGCGTCCCTCTCCTGCCCTGCGACGAGCTATCTAATACGCCATAGTGGCTTATTATGACGTGTTAGCCGGACATGCCATATTCGAAGCCCCCGCCGCGCGAAACCAAAGGTCGGTTTTCGGTTCAAATCGGCGGCTACAGTGCTGTATATGCATGCTTTTTCTTGCTGGTCAGGAGACCTGTTTGGCGGCCCGCTACCCCTCCGCCCAGCACCCTGGAAGCACCATTTTTGCTTCGCCCGTTTTGGGCGTTGGTCGTGACGCAATCATTCAACAGCGGCGATCTGCTGCGCATTTCAAAGGATAAGACGATGCAGGTTCATGATGACGACATCGAGCAGTTCCGGCGGACCGGCCTGCGGCTCGTGGAGGAGATCCGGGCGGCCTGGACCGAAGCCGGGTTGTTCCTGAACGACCTCATCCGCAAGCGGCAACTGGCCGACTGCCTGGACGGCCTAAACGCCCGCACCAGTGCCTGGGGCGAAACGCCAGAACGGGAGGAACGGGCACGAGCAGCGGTGATAGAGATCGCCAATGCCGCCCTGCGGTACCACCCCGCCCTCGCCTAATAGACCAATGACATGGGCCGCTGAGGAGTACACCCTCAGCGGCCCCGAGAACCGGATAGCTCCGCTAGCTATGGCTATGAGGGCTAGCGCCAATCCCCATCTTGCAGCACCCAGCCCTGGGGCGACTGGCAGGCCAGGCCCTGCAGTTGGGCTATGGTCTCGCCCCTGCGCGCCGCACTCACGACTGCAGTCCGGCAGATGCGCTCCCCTCCCCCTGGGGCCTGCTGACGCACTTCCGCGTTGAACGAGGAAAGATAGATCGTCTCCGGCCGCTGGTCGGGCGGCAGGCTGCCGCTGCTCACTAGGCGCCGATCGAGGCGCTGCACCAGTGCGTCCATCGTCGCGTCCAGACCGGGATCCCCGAAGCTGCCTTGCTTGGCTATGGCCGGGAAAGCGCAGAGGACGCAGAGAACCACGCCAATGCTGGCGGCGCTGCGACGCAGGGTATGCTGGGAATGCGGCATGTTTCTATCGGCTCCAGGCTCCCATCATGCGTCAGGAATGGTTGACGATCCTCCGCCTAGGGCCCTCCCTCCTAGTCGCGCACCAAGCCGCCACGGAACTGGACAACAGGGCTGCCCGCCCTTGCTCCCAGACGCGCCGCCTGCGCCTCGGTCATCCAGCTGGGGGGAATGAACGAGCCAGGGACCGTCCGACACAGCGTAACCATCCGCCGCACGTCGAGCAGATAAGGGTCTGAGCGCTTGAGCTTTGGGTTCGCTATGCTGGGCGAAATCCAGATCTCCGACATCTGCAGCAGATCAACCGGCGCTTCCGCCACCCACCAATCGTTCGGATCATCACCGGCCGCGCGGGCGCTTTCGTTTAGATCCCGCCCCTCGGCCGTGGAGTAGCCGAGGTGCTGCTGCCAGGGGACGACTGGAATACTCGAGACCGGAAATCCCAGAGCCACCCGATTTAGGGCGATTGCGTTAGCCGCGCCATGCGGCGCCTCTATGG
The DNA here is from genome assembly GCF_013112485.1 of Roseicella sp. DB1501. Classification (GTDB taxonomy): domain Bacteria; phylum Pseudomonadota; class Alphaproteobacteria; order Acetobacterales; family Acetobacteraceae; genus Paracraurococcus. The sequence goes on along the minus strand of NZ_JABFHG010000024.1, from coordinate 4,582 downwards.
CGCGAACCTCACCTGTACCCTTGTCCCGCAGCATCATCGTCGATTGCTGCAGACAACGAGGCACCACGATTTGCCGCGTGAACCACACGAGCGGCGGGAAATCGCGCATGGGGCGCCGCAGAGTGGCGTCGGTCAGAATCTCCCCCAGATCGGGATGGATGACTCCCTCTGACTGTCCCTCGACCTGGATCACACCGGACATCCACAACAGGTTCGTTCGGAGGGTGCTGGTGTGGTGATAGACCACCCGCACACCCTCTTCACGGCGCCGCTTCGCCTGCCCCATCACTCCGGCTCCTTGCTCGCTTACCCAAAAGGAAGGGCGCCGATCAGGCGCCCTCCCCTCTTCTTCATGATGCTCGGCCCATCGACCCTTATAGCCCGCTAGCTGTTGCTATCTATGGCTAGCCCTACTTCCCCTGCTACCACGCGCTAGCCCCGCTAGTCGTCGTAACGCCTGCGAGTGTCGGGCGGGTTAAGGTCGGCCGCGGGCACCTCGTGGCCGTCGAGCTGCAGTAGCTGGGCGACCAGGCGCCGGGTGCTGCCACGCTCGGCCGAGAGCCTAGCAATGAGCTTAGCGAGGTCCTTGCTGGCGCGGAAATTAATCTGCACCAGTTCGACCTTGGGTGCCGGAGGCACTGCCACTTGGCGGCGTTCGGTTCCTCGCTCCGGTTCAGCGCGGACCGCGGTAGTCGCAGGCAAATCGCCAGTGACCTGGACCAGCGCCTCAGCCAATTCCAGACCAGTCGGTTTGCGCTTCAATCCTGCAGCCATAACGCTACTCCCGTTATCGGCGCTAGCGCCGCTATTACGTACTTGCCGGGCTATGAGGGATAACGTGTGCTATCCAGCCGCATCCTGCTTGGCGTCCAGAAGGTCCGGTTGGACAGGTGTGCCAGCCGGGAAAGTAGACTTTGCTGGCAGCACACCAATGCTAGTCAGCTCAGCGATCAGCCGGTCGACTTCCAGGCCGATCGTGCCCGCGACTGGGACCCGGCCCGTGTAGGACATTTTCCGGATCTCGGCTGAGCTGGAGATGTGCTGCTTGAGGACAGGGAGCTTGATGCCAAGCCCGGCCTCGGCCTCAGCCAGATCCTCAAGCGTGGCACGCTCTGCCAGGCCTCGCGGATTCCACGCCATCGGCACGAGGTGGTACGGAATGGCGCGGCGAGCGGACTTGCCGCAGGCCAGTACCTGCTTGGCGGTTTTGATCGCCTCCCTAGCTGTTCCACGGTCTGCCATTAGAGGGATCAGGACCGCGTCCGATGTGGCGATAGCCATTGCGGCGGTCTGGTTCTCAAATCCCGCGGTATCACACAGCGCGAGGTCATGCGTCTCAGCCTGGGCCTGCAGCACGTCAACCACCTCGACGTGCCGGATTTCGGTCTGGCAGGTGAGGGGGTGGCCCTCGTAGCCGAGCCTGAACCAGGTAGCGAACGACGCATTGCGATCGGCGTCGGTGACGCTGACCCGCAGACGCGGTGCCAGATTGGCAGCGAGGAGGGTCGTCAGTGCGGTTTTCCCGCCGCCTCCTTTGCTGGTCGCAATCGTCACGATGTTGCCCATGCTATCCCCCAATAGCGTCTGCTAGCGCCCCTAGCGGTACAGTCGCCCTGCTAGCCCGGCTAACCTGACCCCCTGCCTCTCTATGCTACCCTCGCTAGCACATGCAATCCCTAATAGCGGACGCTATCTTCAGATATCAATATAGCTGCGCTATCGTTAGATAGCATCTGCTGTCTCCGAACAGCGCAGTAGGGGAGGGGGGGACGATCAAAGGGAAGCCGACACCCCGTCATCGGCCTCGGCACAGTCCGGCCCCAGATCAAGCGGAGGAGTACGCCACAAGGTAGCCATTAGTTAGTTTGTTTGAGGTTAGTTTGTTTAACCAAACATACTAACTAACGGAGCCAGCTCGGATGCGTCCCCCGCTCGTAACAGAATCTGAGGTTTTGGAGGCGGCGCGTCGGGTCCGCGCCCGCGGCAAGGAGATCAACGGCTGGTCGATACGCCGCGAGCTTGGTGACCGCGGCAACCCGCGCCGCCTACTGGCCGTCTGGACAGCAAAGGGAGATGCGGCTCCACCGGCAGCCGAGCCAGTCGATACTATCAGCCTGCCAGCCCCACTGCTCGAGCTCGTAGCCGCGGCGCAGACCGCACTCACAATCGAGCTGGACACCATTGTCCGCACGATCCATCGCCATGCGAGGGAGGACGCGGATGCCACGTTCCGGCGCATCACAGACGATCTGCAGGCATCCGAACAGCGCATCAAAGAGCAACTCGACCTCGCTGAGGCGAGTGTGGACGCGACAGAGACCGAACTGGACCGGCGAGGGGACGCGATCGCCAGCTTGGAAACAGAGATCGGCGAAGCCCGCGTTCAGATAGCCGGCCTGACAGAGCGAGAGAGGCAAGCCCTCGACCGCGCACAGGAGGCGGAAACACAGATCGCCGCTCTCCAGGCAGAGCGGGACAGCCTCACCAGGGCTTCCCAACTCGCACGAGAGGCCCAGACACGAGCCGAGGCACAGGCGGCAGCCATGCGCGATGAGGTCGGCCACCTCCGCGCAGCTTTGGAGAGAGCGGAGGCCGTCCGACAGACTGACGTCGGCCGCGTGACAGCGGAGCTGGCCGCGGCCCGGCAGCAAATCGAGGAAGCCCGCGACGCCCACCAGGCCGACCTTACTGCTGCACGTCAGGAAGCGGCCGCCGCGCAGGCGAGCGAACGAACTCTCTATGCTCAGCAGGAGCGCATGCTGACGGAACTGGCTGCCGAGCGCACAGAGCGCCGCCAAGCCGAGACGGTGCTGCAGGCTACTCAGCGAGAGGCCGCAGCAACCGAACAACGGAATGCGGCCCTGAGGGCCGAGTTGACCGAGGTCAGCCGTGGGCGACAGGTCGCAGAGGATCGGGCCGCGGCACTGGAGGCCGAACGGCGAGGCGCCATGAGCGTCCCGACGGGATAATGGGTAGCCGACCCGGTGAGCTTGTGGGTTGCGAAACAGGGAAGGGCCGTGAGAGTCTTCCTAGAATGTTCTGGTTTAGGGTATGGCCGATTCGTCTGACATCGAGTGGACCGACGCGACTTGGAACCCTGTAACGGGCTGCACCAAGATCAGCCCCGGCTGTGACAACTGCTACGCAGCCCGGTTCTCCGAGCGCTTTCGTGGCACGCCCGGCCACCCCTTTGAGACCGGCTTCGACCTGACGCTGCGCCCGGAGCGGCTGCAGCAGCCGCTCGCCTGGAAGCGGCCCCGGCGCATCTTCGTCAACTCCATGTCCGACCTGTTCCACAAGAAGGTGCCGATTTCCTTCATCGCTAAGGTCTTCGATACGATGGAGCAGGCCCACTGGCACCAGTTCCAGCTGCTGACCAAACGCAGCAGCCTGATGCGTGACTTCCTCAAACGGCGCTACGCGAAGCACTCAGCGCCGCCACACATCTGGCTGGGTGTTTCCGTTGAGGACCAAGCCCGCCTGTCACGGATCGAGCATCTGCAGCAAGCCCCAGCCGCGGTGCGCTTCCTGTCAATCGAGCCCCTCATCGGACCCATTGGTCAACTCGACCTGGCAGGCATCCACTGGGTCATCGTCGGCGGGGAGAGCGGGCCGCGTGCACGGCCCATGTCACCGGACTGGGTGCGCGAGATCCGCGACCAGTGCTTGGCAGCCGGCGTACCCTTCTTCTTCAAGCAATGGGGTGGCTTCCGCCCCACTCAGAATGGCCGCACCCTGGATGGCCGTCTCTGGGACGAATTCCCACAGGATCGACCCCTGATGCTCGCCGCCGCTGAATGAACGATCCCGACCAAAGTCCCACGGTCGGCCCGTGGGCACGAGAAAAGCTGGCAGCGCTGGGCGCGTACCTCGACTTCTACACCACTGCCCTGAAAAACCAGGGCAGGACCTGGCTCAAGGGCACCACATTCGTCGACGCGTTCGCCGGAGCGGGACGAGCGCGGGTGCGGCGTCACAGCGGGGCAGGGGGCGTCGACCTCCTCGCCGAGCTCGAGCCACCGCCGATCGATGCCGAGGCTGAGGAGTACATACGCGGCTCACCGCGCGTGGCGCTCGACATCCCCAATCCCTTCAGCCGCTACATCTTCATTGAGCGCGACCCCGCGCGGGCAGCCGAACTCGAGCGGATGCGCGAAGAGTATGGCGGCCGCCACCGGATCGAGGTGCGCCAGGGCAAGGCCGGCGACGAACTGGACGAGCTATTGAAGAGCGACCTGGGTCGCTCCGGCCACCGCGCCATGATCTTCCTCGACCCGTTCGGGATGCAGATCTCTTGGAGCACGATCGAACGCCTAGCCGCCACGAAGCAGGTCGAGGTGATGATCAACTTCGCCCTCGGCATGGCGATCCAGAGGGCCTTGCCGCGCAACGCCGTGCTCTCATCAGGTTGGCGCGAGACGCATGACCGCTTCTTCGGCTCACCAGGTTGGTACAGCGTAAGCGTCAGCCATCAGTGGCCTTGAGATGCCCGGGCTTGCCTGCCGAGATAGCGGGCATGACGGACGAAGCTGACGTGGCGGAACCGCTCGGAGCGGGTTCTTATGACGGTCGGAAGGGCACG
>NZ_JABFHG010000023.1 GCF_013112485.1 Roseicella sp. DB1501 | reverse complement strand
CGTGCCCTTCCGACCGTCATAAGAACCCGCTCCGAGCGGTTCCGCCACGTCAGCTTCGTCCGTCATGCCCGCTATCTCGGCAGGCAAGCCCGGGCATCTCAAGGCCACTGATGGCTGACGCTTACGGTGCGCCGGCAATGCTCGCACTGGCCGCAGCCCAGGATCGAGACCACGATCACCCGGTCGCCCTTCCGCACCTTGCCGACCTCGCCTCCGACATCCACCACCTCGCCCATGAACTCGTGGCCGATGATGTCGCCGGGTTTCATGGCGGGAATGTAGCCGCCGAGCAGGTGCAGGTCGGAGCCGCAGACCGACGACATCGTCACCCGCACGATGGCGTCATGTGGGCTGATGATCTCCGGGTCCGGCGCGGTCTCCACCCGCAGGTCGTTGACGCCGTTCCAGACAATGGCTCGCATGGTTCCCCTCCTCAGGCGGCGTCGGGCATGGCGGCATCAGCATCCATGCGGCGCATGGCGGGGGTGGGGACCTCACCGGTTTCCAGCACCTGCTTCAGGCGGCGCAGGTCGTCATGCGCCTGCTTGCTCGGCTCCTCACCCCAGAGTTGCGCCACCAGACGGCCCAGCTGTCCGGCGGGCGGCTCATAGGCGATGGTGGCGCGCACCTCCGTGCCGCGGCTGCCAGGGGCCGGACGGAACTCGATCCAGCCGGTGTTGCGCACCGCGGCATCCGGATCGGAGCTCCAGCCGATGCGCTCAGTCGGCCGGTCCTCGGTGATGGTTGCGTCCCATTCGACGGTGCGGCCCAGCGGTGCCCGCACGACCCAGTGGGAACGCGTTTCGTCGATCACCGTCACGCGCTCCACGTGGCGCATGAAGCGGGGCAGGTTCGAGAAGGCGCGGAAGAAGCGGTGTTTCAGCACCTCGCACCCTGCCGTGGCGATGTCGCTGGCTACACGTCCGCTCCCTCGATCACGCGGCCAAAGCGCACCCAGGTGCGCCCGTCCCAGCGCTGGAGTTGCATGTGGCGGACCGGCTTGTAGTTAGTGGGCGACGTACTCACGTGGATGCCCGGCAGCAGTGTCGGAACTTCGAGTGGTGCCAGGTTCGTTGCCTGCCGCATGACGTTCTCGCGTGACAGGTCGTTGCCACACTGCCGCAGCACCTGGATCATGGTGACGCCGAAGCCGTAGGCTAAAGTGTAGTTGTTGTCCGTCAGGTCGGCATCCGGCAGGTACTGGCGCATGAAGCCGCGCCACTCGTTCATGCCCGGATCATCCGCCCAGGCCGGATCGGTCTGGTCCTTGCGGAAGTCGGAAGTGATGACCCCGATGCCTTTCTCGGCTCCGGCCGGCTGCATGACCGCCGCGGCCGAAGAGGCGATATTCGCCATGAAGGTCAGCGGCCGCCATCCGACATCGTGGACCTTGCGGATGGCCATGGCAGCGAACTTGGGTGAGGTGGCGCAGACCAGCACATCGGCGCCGGTGGTCTGGAGGCTGACGACTTGACTGTCGATGGTTGGGTCGGTTGCCTCGTAGCTGGCGCTGCGCACCATTCCGTCGTAGCGGGCGCCGAGAACGTCTCGTAGCCCATTGACGAAGTCCTTGCCGAAGTCGTCGTTCTGATAGAGCAGGGCCACCTTGGCGTCCGGCTTCTGTTCGAGAAGGTACTTCGCGTAGATCTGCGTCTCGACGCGATAGCTGGGCTGCCATCCGATGGTCCAGGGGTACTCCTTCGGGTTGGCCCATTTGTCGGCACCAGTCGCCAGGAACAGGTGTGGCACCTTCCGCTGGTTCACATACCGTTGGATGGCGCTGTTGGTCGGTGTACCGAGCGTGTTGAACAGGAAGGCGACCCGGTCCTGCTCAATCAGCCGCCTTGCCTGCTCCAAAGTTTTAGGTGGCTGGAAGCCGTCATCATAGGTGATGAAAGTGATTTTGCGTCCGTTGATGCCGCCCTGATCGTTCACTCGCTTGAACATAGCCGCATTGCTGCGGGAGATAACAGAGTAGGCCGAGAGCGGACCGCTGAGCGAGTTGATGCTGCCGATGCGGATCTCGGTTGTCGTGACGCCGGGTGTTTCCTGTGCGCGACTGATGCTCGGTGCGGCGAGGATCGCGGTTGAGGCGGCGGCAAGTTGTCGCCGAGTGAGCATGGCTTTTCCTCCCATTAGTCCGGCCAATCATACCTCGCCCCCAGCGGATTGCCGAGCACGGCCCCAGAAGCCCAGCCCGGCGAGGCCGAAGCCGCGGGCAGTCTGCACCAGATCCTCTGGATGCGAGGCGTAGTCGAGCAGGCCGCAGTTGGAGCGAGTAGCGAGCTCGGCCGAGGCGGCCGTGGCTTAGGTGCTATGTCGGCATCCTCGTCCGGTGTTGCCGGGCGCTTGCGTCAGCCGCGCCGTGACCAGCGGCATGTAGCGGCGCGACCCAGTCGGAGCTCGAGGCCGGGAGGCGGAGTGACGAACGCCTCGCCATCCTGCTCGGCCAGTCCAGCGGCACTGTCGGCGGCACGGCAGAGCGCACGCGATAGACCGACCTTGCAGGTGGACTGGTCCTGGTTGTTCAGGATGATAAGCCAGATGAGCGGCAGCGCCCAATGTTGTCCACCGGCAGGTGCAGCGCGAGGCCGGTCCGGGACATCCCGGCCCTGTCCTGCTGGTCCGGGGGGCCTGGCGGCGGACCGACGCGAGGCCGTGGTCGTGCGCCAGGGCCTCAGCCTCGCCGGGTGAGACCACATGCAGGCCGCTGGGTCCGAGTTGGCGCAGCGTGGCAATTGGGTGAGGATAGTCGAAGCAGTGCGGGTGCCTCGCCTTGTTGCCGCGAGAGCCGACGTCATGCTCCGAAAACGCGAAAAGCCCCGTGACCTCGGGATGAGGTCACGGGGCTCTTGTGTGCCCGCCACGCGGGCGGGCTGGTGGCTACGTCGCGTCGCCGCCGGGGCACTGGCGTGCCTGGCGGCGTGCCTCGAGCACCCGGGCCTGGAAGGCCCGGAACTCGGGCGTCCGCGCGAAGCGGGCGAGGTGGCCACCATGGGTCAGCTCGCCATGGCAGGGGGCGCAGACCGGCCAGCCGTACTCGGGCCGGTTCAGGCCACGATGGTAGAAGTGGTCGAACTCGGCGCCGGGCCGTAGCCGGCTGCCCTCGGCGAGCACGCGCTCGCGGCCGCAGCAGGGGCACTGGCCACCGTAGGGCGCGGCCGCCACCACCCGGGCCATGAGGGCCCGGCTCCGCTCCGAGAACTCGCGCCGGCCGCCGAACAGCAGCTCCTGGCCCGAGAGGGCGAGGAACATGAGGTCGGCGGCGTGCCGCTCGAGCGTGTCGAGGCGGCGGTGCAGTTCGCGGAACCGCACGGCGAGGTAGGGGATCCGCGGGTCGGGATCCTCCCTGGCCAGGTCGTCCGGCCGCTCCATGGCGGCGCGGAGGACGGTGCTGGCCCAGAGGTGGAGGGCCGGCGAGAGGGTGCGGGCGTAGAGCAGCGCGAGCTGCCAGTGCGCCCAGGTCCCTCCCGCCTGGCCGCGGTCGGCGAGGAGGCCGTCGGTGTCGAGCGTGGTCCCTGCGAGGACGAGCCAGTCGGCGGGCCGGTGGTTTTCCGGCCGGCCGGCGGCGCGCCACAGGTCGGCGAGGTTCAGCAGGCTGCCGCGCAGGCGGATGCGCCTGCCCTGGTAGCTGAGGGTGCTGATGGGGGTCATGCGATCTCCAGCAGTGTGTTTCGGCCTTGCTCAAGGGTCCGCTGCGGTCGGCTCGGAGCTGCCGAGACCGGCTGGAGGGCGGGATGGGCCGGCGTTCGGCCCGGCGGCCGCGGGTGCGGCTGCCGGGTCGGTGCGGCCCCGGATGGGGCACGCAGCCGGGCGATCCGTAGGAGGAGCCGCCCGGCACGCCGCGGTGCCGGCCCGCACGGGACCGGCGCCGCGCCTGGCGGGCCCGTCAGGGTGATGGGCGCGGTCGTGGCCGCGCCGCTGCCGCGCGCACGCGGCAGGCCGGGCACCATGCCTGACATGATGGGCCAGGGGGTGCCGGCATCCCCGGTCCGTCGCACCTCCGTGCCACCGCTGGCAAGGCAGGGGTTCGCAGAGGGCGGCCGGGCTCAATGCCGGATGCGCGGTGCCGGGCGGCCGCTTGCGCCAGGAGGCGTGGCGGCGGCCCGCCGGGTGCGATGACGGGGAGGGACGAGAGGCTGTGGCCCAGCGCCCTGGGCCCGATCAGGGGCGGCGCGGGCGGGCACCGGGCATCACGGGTGATGCCGGGGGTGCATGCCCATGCCGGCCGGCTCTGGCTCGACCCTGGCGTCGTATGGACTGCGTTGCTGATCAGGGGAGCGAGGGCGCCGGCGGGGCCTTGCCTCTCGTCCAGCATAAATGGGGACGCAGGCCCGACGTTTCAATGCTCATTCAATATAAATAGCTTGCCAGGCAGGCAAACGAATCTCTTGGCATATCGCTGCGGTTGATAGCATTCATCCGGTGACGGAGCGCGGCCGAACGGCCTCGCCGCCGTCGCCCGATGCCGGTCCGCACCGGCATCCCCGCTCGTAGAGCGGCGTCCAGGGACGCCGCACGCTGGACCTGAGCAAGCCAGCCTCCCGGCCGCCCCGGCGGCCGGGCCACCCCGTCTGTCGCCGCTGGGGTGCGGCGCGGCCCGACGCCGTCGGGCGATGCGGAAGCTTGTTCCCATGCCTGAAAGTCTGACCACGCAGCCAGCGGCTGCGCCGTCCTCATCGCTGACCCATTCCAATAGCCCGCCACCCGATCCCACGCCCGACATCGTGCCCAAGCAGATACCGGCGGCGACCTTCGCCAGGCTGGTCGGGCGCGGCCTGCGCACGCTGCGCAACTGGGATGAGGCCGGCCTGACCCGGCCGGAGATGCGCCGCTCGCGTCGTTACTACGGCGTCGATGATCTGGCGGCGGTGCTGGCCTGCGCTGCCGGCCGCCCGGGCCCGCGCGAGGGCAGCCCGATCAAGTACATAGCGGCCGGTTGGGATAGTGGTACCCAAGTAATAACCGGATTTACTCTACTATCTCCTTCCCAAATTGCCGGCTCCGACCCTACCCCCGAGGTATCGCCATGAAAAGCCCCCATCATAGCTTTCCAACAGCCGCCGAGGCCCAGCGCGAGATCATGACCTGGGACGATCTGCCGCTCATGCGGCGGCGCACGCTGGTCTCGTCCCTGAACCTCCTCTGCAGGACCGACGGCAAGAGGTCGCCGGCCACCGTGCTGCTCGACCCGGCCGTCTGCCTGCCCGCCATCGACACCGCCAGCGCGGTCGACCTCGGCATCGCGCCCAAGACCCTGCAGAACCACCGCGCCAACCTGCGCTACGTGATGCGCCGCCGCGGCCTCCTCGCCCCCGTCCGGCGGTACGGGCCGACCAGCGACCCGGCCTGGGCGGTGCTGGAGAAGGCCCTGCCCAAGCGCTTCCACCCGCATCGCCTGCACGCCTTCATGCGAGACTGCGACAAGAACGGCCTGCAGCCAGGGGAGGTCACCAGTGCCACCCTCGACGACTACGCGCGGCGCCTCGCCGCCAGCCAGGGCAGCAAGAACGTCCGGGCGAACGTCCGCGAGGCGGCGCGGCAGTGGAACAAGATGCGCGGGCTGATCCCCGGCTGGCCGGACACCGAGCTCGTCCTGGGCCCGCCGGAGGGCCGGATCCAGACGCCGCCGCTCTCGGCCTATCCCCTGCACCGGGAGGCGGAGGACTACTCCGCCTGGCTCGTCCGGAGCCCGGAGGATGCCGACGAGGACGACGAGGCCCCCGACCCGGCCAGCCCCGAGACCGTCGCCACGCGCCGGAAGGGCCTGCGGCTGCTGCTCTGGGCCATGCTGCAGACCGGCAGCACCCCGGACGAGCTCACGGACCTCGGCGTCCTGCTGCAGTTCGACACTGCCAAGCGGATCATGCGCCTGCATCGGGACCGGCTCGGCACGCCGCATCCGAACAAGGCCAACGAGAGGCTGCCGACGCACGGCACGGCCATGCTCGCCGCCACGCTGCAGTCGCTGGCGATCTTCCGCAAGCTCCCCGGCGAGGCCAATGCCAGGCTGCGCCGCATGCTCAAGGTCTACCGGCCCAAGCGGCAATGCGAGATCGGCGACGACCTGTCCGCCCTGCTCGACCGCCTGGAGGACCCCGAGACCGAGGCCAGGCTGCTGCACCTGCCGGCGCTGCTGCTGCACAAGGCCCGCCGCCTGCGCGACGGCTGGACCAGCAAGGCCGGCGTCAACCATCCGCCCAAGCCGCAGGAGGCCTGCTGGATGGCCGCCCTGGCGGCGGCGCTCGAGATCCTGCTGCACCTGCCGCTGCGCGTCCACGACCTGACGCGGCTGCGCCTCGGGGAGGAGCTGTCGATGCGGCAGGCAGGCGAGCGCGGGCCGGTGGAGGCGCGTCTGAGTGTCACCGCCAACAAGAACGGCCGACTGGTCGAGACCTGGCTGCGCGGCGAGCCGGCCGCGGTCCTGGTCGAGTACCTGCGCGACTTCCGCCCCCTCGGCCCGCATCCGACGACCGCCTGGGTGTTCCCCAACCGCGACGGCGCGGCACTGCCGCGCAACAAGGGCGGCTTCTCGGAGAGGATCGCCCGCGCCATCCACGCACACACCGGGGTGCGCATGACCGTGCACGACTTCCGCGCCTTCGCGGCCGCCCGCATCCTGCAGGACAATCCGCACGCCGTCGAGGACGTCCGCGCCCTGCTCGGCCATGGCGGCTTCGAGATCGCCCTCCGCTACTACCGCCGGACCAACCGCCAGGGGACGGCGCGGCGCGTGAGCGAGGGGATCGGCACCCGCCGGCGCCGCTCCGCCGCCACGGCGATCCCGCCGGGCCTGCCGCTCGACCTGGCACGCCGGCGCCGGGGGATGGCATGACCGCGCAGGGGGACGTCCGTTCCCTCCCTCCCGGGCACTGGCCCCGGGAGGAGCGCCTTGCCCTCGAGCGGGCGCTGGCGCCGGACGACGACGGCTCGGGCGAGTGCGGCGCGGCCGCGGCGCTCCGCCCGGCCACGCTTGCCAGCTACGTCCAGACCTACGGCCAGTTCCTCGACTTCGCCGCCCGCACCGGCGGGCTCGGCGAGGCCGAGGCGCCGGGCAGCCTGGTGACGCCGGCGCGGGTGGCGGCCTGGCGCCGGGAGACCAGGGCACGCGGCCTGGCGCCCACCGCCCGGCGGCAGATGCTGCGCAACCTCAGCGCCATGCTGCGCCTGCTGGCCCCCGACCGCGACCGCAGCTTCATCACCCGGCCCGGCAACCGCCCGCTGCGGCGGGCGATCCCGGGCGGGCCGAAGCCCTTCGCCGTGCACGACGCGGACGAGACGATGCCGCATCTCCGGCGGCTGCACCGCCGGGGCCTCGCCATGGCGGACGGGCCGGGGCGGTGGCGGGCGCTGCGCGACGCGGCGCTGCTGGCGGTGCTGCTGACCCGCGCCCCGCGCCTCCGCAGCCTCGTGGCGATGACCCTGGGCCGGCATCTCGAGCGCCGCTCGGACGGCACCTGGCATCTGCGCTTTCCCGGCGAGCACACCAAGACCGGGCGCCGGCTCGACTACCCGCTCGATGCCGCGGCATCAGGGATGCTGACCGACTATCTCGAGCAGGCCCGGTCGCGCTTTCCGGGCGCCGGGCGCACGGACCAGCTCTGGATGGGCATGCGCGGGCCGATGACCCGCGAGGGCGCCCAGGGGATCGCCGAGCGCCGCACCCGCGCCTGGTTCGGCAAGGCCGATGGGCCGCACGCCTTTCGCAAGTGGCTGCGGGCGAGCGCCGCCCGCCGCAGCCCCGAGCTCGCCATGGATGCCGCCGACATCATGGGCCATTCCGCCGAGGTCTCGGTGCAGCACTACGCCGAGGCCTCCGGCCTGCATGCCGGGCTCCGCCAGGGCGACCGCCTGGCCGAGCGGCGGGCCCGCCATGCCGGCCGCGCCGAGCGGGCCTTTGCCGCCGAGATCGAACGCTGGGAGGAGGGCGAGTGATGGACCCAGGCATGGGCGCGGCAGAACCGAGAAGCGGCGGCCTCTCGGACCTGTCCTCGATCGCCTGAGGGCGGCTGCGAGGCCGCGCTCCGCCGCCGCGCTCGAGAGCACCCTCGATGCCGGGCACCGCCCCACTCCCTCGCAGCCCGGCCACGCCCGGCCGCAGGCACCCCCCTCCCGCTCCCGGTCTCGCCGACGAGCAGGGAAACAGCGGGGCTGCTTCCCGCTGCCACGAAGGGAGAACACCATGACCGACACCATCACCCATGCCACGGCCGAGATCGCGCTTTCCAAGCTGGATCCCTCCCCTGCCAACGCCCGCCGCCCTGGCGCGGAGCTCGGTGTCGAGGCGCTAGCCGCCTATGTGACGCGGCCACGGGCGCAGCTGGGCTTTACGGTGATCGAGGCGGACGGCACCCGCCACGGCTTCCAGTACCATGCCCTGCGCCATCCGAAATGGCACGTGCGCAATGACGAGGAGTTTCTGGGCTTCATGGCGGATGGGATTGCCGTGCCGATGCAGGGCCATGGGCTGGCGATCCTGCATACGCCCTGGTGCGCGGCATTCTGGCCGAGTTGCGTGCTTATGACGGGCAGCAGGCCATCAGCCCCGATGCCTCGACGCGGATCAGCCAGCTCCAGGTAGACGATACCGAGGAGCGGAAGGCGCAGCCGTCCCGGCTGGTGAAGTAGCTGCCGACTTCAGCGGCCAGCATCGATTTGGCAGTGAGAAGGTGTTCAACCCACTGCGCATCCGCGCAGTGTAATGACACAAGATGTGGTGTCTAGGCTTGACTTTTGGAGCTATATGTGCTACACGTCGCAGACGACTTTCCTGCGAGCGGGTCCTACCGCTCGCAGGAAAGTCGTCTGCGAGGGTAAAAAATCAAATAAGCCACTGATCACAAAGCGTTTTTGGCGCTTCGTAAAGATTTCATTTTTATTGCGCATATGGTGCTTTTTGCCGGGCTTCATCGGAAGGCTCCTCGAACAGGTTATCCTGGCGCTGATTATACGCCATTTCATCGGATAACCCTATGAAAACATAAGGCTTTGCTCCTTTGTTGCGCCTGTCCGGGTGGGGTCAGACTACGCCTGCCAAGCAATGGGCATTGGCGGCGCTCTACCTAGGGCTTGGTATCGTCCTGGCCCGGCGTGGCGACTACCTCCTCCTCCAGCTCCTGGCCGGTATTGGCATGATCACGCCGAGATTGTGGATTCTGTGGCGGCAGTACGCGCGATACGAGCCACAGAACGCCGCTCGCCGGTGCTGGGGTGGCTGGGTTAATGCCGTCAGCGGCCTGCTGATTCTTGGCGGCACAGCCTACGGCTTCCACCGCCAAGCTGCCGAGCGGCCCTTGGGTAAGGCCTGGACGCGATGTGGCACGGACTGGCCGAAGCTGCTTCGCCCCGCGTCGAGTGCGGCCAGGACGCACCACCTCGGTAAGGCCTATCTCCGACGCTGATTTCTGGCGCCTCCCGATGCGTCGAGGCACCCCGGCTTCAACTACGTCGAAGCCGGGGTGCTGCTGGACGATCTATGCGCCGAGCCGACCAGCCTCAAGATTTTTTGCAAAACCTCTACCTTTTGCAATGGTAGCAGATCGCATGCTAGAGCATTGAAAACGTTGATTCTCGACTTTTGCAAAACCCCATTGCATAATCTCTGCAATGAAAATCGGTTATGCTCGCATCTCGACGGGGGATCAGTCGCTCGACCTACAGCACGACGCGCTGATCCGCGCCGGTTGCGAACTGCTGTTCGAGGATAGCGGCGTCTCGGGCACAGCCACGAAGCGGCCGGGTCTCGACAAGGCGCTGGCGCGCCTCGGCTCCGGCGATGTGCTGGTGGTGTGGCGGCTCGACCGGCTGGGTCGGTCGCAGCGCCATCTCATCGAGCTGGTGCACCAGCTCGGCGAGCGCCAGGTGGGCTTTATCTCGTTGACCGAGGCCATCGACACGACCTCGCCCGGCGGCAAGCTGGTCTTCCGCCTCATGGGGGCGCTCGCCGAGTACGAGCATTCGATGATCCGCGAGCGGGTCGTGGCCGGGATTGCCGCCGCGAAGCATCGGGGCAAGCATATCGGACGGCCGCGCAAGCTGACGCCGGAGCAGATCGAACACGCCCGTAAGGTGATTGAGGAAGGATTGCAGACCCCCGCCGGTATGGCTGCGCTGCTGGGCGTCGATCACTCGACGCTGTGGCGCGCCCTGCGCGCGGCCAAGCCCCCTGCCCCAGCCGTCCGAGGCCGCCAAGCCGCCGAGCGCCGCCCGATGGTGGCAGGTGTGCGATGACGGCGATCAAGGCGCATGTGAAGCCGGAGCTGCTGCGCTGGGCGCGTGGCCGGGCGAAGGTGAAGCTGGAGGACGCGGCGAAGGCGGCGAACGTCACCGTGGAGCGATTGCAGGCCTGGGAGGCTGGCGAGGATGCGCCGACGCTCGGCCAGCTGCGCAATCTGGCTGCGAAATATCAGTTCCCGCTGGCGGTGTTCTACCTGCCGGAGCCGCCGATGGATTTCGCACCGCTGCGCGACTTCCGGCGACTGCCCGACGTGGACAAGGTGCAGCCGGACGAGACGCTTTCGGCCCACCTCGCCTATCAGATCCGCTCGGCCTACGAGCGGCGCGAGCTGGCGCTGGAGCTGTTCGAGGATCTCAATGGCACGCCGCAGCCCTTCGGCTTGAAGGCGAGCCTGAGAGACGACCCGGAGGCCGTCGGGCGGCGCATCCGCGAGTTTCTTGAGGTCAGCGACGAGGACCAGAAGCAGTGGGCCAGGCAGGACCGCGCCTTTGATTTCTGGCGTCGTCGCCTTGAAGAGCGCGATGTGCTGGTGTTCGTCGTCAGCGGCCCGCACCGCAGCGTCGAGCTGGCCGAGATGCGCGGCTTCGCCATCGCCAAGCCCGAGCTGCCGGTGATCGTCGTCAACGGCAAGGACTACAGCCAGGGCGGCCGGGCCTTCACGCTGCTGCACGAGCTGGTGCATATCCTGCTCGGCGAAAGCGCCATCTCGAACGGGGCCACCGTCGAGCCAAGCCTGAGCGCCGAGGAGCGCCGCATCGAGCGGTTCTGCGATGAGGTCGCGGCTGCGGCCCTGATGCCCCTCAGCCTGCTGTTCAGCTTCGAGGAGGTCGCGCCAAACGGGCTGCGCGCCTGGGATGACGAGGAGCTGCGTACCATCGCCCGCGCAATCGGCGTCAGCCGCGAAGCGCTGCTGATCCGCTTTGTGACCATCGGCCGGGCGAGCTGGGACTACTACCGCCAGCAGCGGCAGCGCTTCCTCGATGAATATCGGCAACGCGCCGAGGACCAGGCGAAGGAGAAGAAGTCGATCCCGATCAAGCGGCCGATCATGCTGATGAGCTGGAACGGCCGCGGCTTCACGCGTCTAGTCCTGCGCAGCTACTACGACCAGCGGATCACACTCAACGACGTGTCAAGCTACTTGGGGGCGAAGGTCAAGCACATCCCCGAGCTGGAGCGCGCTGCGTTTCAGTCGGCAGAGTGAGGGCCTGAATGACGGTTTACTGTGTTGATACAAGCGCCCTCATTGCCGCCTGGCAGGAACGGTATCCGATAGAGAACTTCCCCCGCTTTTGGGAGCGTCTTGACGCCTTTATCGCGGAGGGCTGCCTGGTGTCGCCCGATGAGGTGCTGCGCGAGACGGGGAAGCGCTCGGACGAGTTGCACGCCTGGCTGAAGGTCCGGGGCAGCATGTTCCGCGAGCTGGCCGAGCCGATCCAGATCGAGGCGGCGCAGGTGCTGGCCCGCTTCCCTCGCCTTGTCGGCGAACGGAAGCTACGCACCTCGGCCGATCCCTTCGTGATCGCCCTTGCTAAGGTTGAAGGCCTGCCGATCCTCACCGAGGAAAAGCCAACTGGCAACACCAACCGGCCGAACATCCCGGACGTGTGCAGCGCCCTGGGCGTGCGCACCATGAGCCTGCTGGAGGTAATCCGCGCCGAGCGTTGGGTGGTCGGCTAGGCGGCCTTCTTCGGCGTCATGCTCGTCGTGAAACCCGAGAACAGGCGTAAGCGGCGTGCCGAGGTCCTTGTCGTTTTAGCTTGATGTTCAGCGCGTGGCCGGTGTGGCCCAGCACCAGAGCATGAGCTCGTCGAGGCGGCTGCAGTTCGGCCACTCCTCCGAGCGGCTCTCCCGCGAGGCCGACCAGCTCCAGCTGGCGTTGGAGGAGTTGGAGGCGGACGCGCCTGCTCCGGCAGGGCCGGATATCCCTCCGGCTGGCGAGGACAGCAGCATCAGCGTCACGCCGGGCCGGCGCAGTTCCCGGTGCACCTCGGTCCAGTCAGGTTCCGCCTTACGCCGCTGCCGGACAATGGCACCGGCGCCCTACCACTGCTGCGATACGTCATCCTCAATGATCAGAAGCAGTCCACCTACAAGCTCGGCCTGCTACGCGCACTCTGTCGCACTGCCGACGGCGCCGCTGACCGAGTCGCCCGCCGAGTCGCCAGATGTGATCCTTGCCGACCGTGCGCCGGAGGGCGACTTGTGACCCTTGCCGACCCTCCTGAACGTGGCCGCCGCGTGTGTCCGTTGCCGACCGACGGCGACGATCTCTACGAAAACGATGCGCGATTACAGAGGCTTGCAGAGTTATCCCTGTGTCCGCTGCCGACCACTACAATAACCCAATAGATAATCTCTTTCTTATTGTGCGGTCGGCAGCGGACACATCACCCGGTCGGCAAGAGACACATCGACTCAAAAGGGTCCGCCAGGGCAGGTTCCTTGTGACGGTGCTCGATGGAATCGAAAGCAGGCTTAGGAAGGAAGAAGCAGACGGCAGCTCAGGCTGACCTCTTCTTCAGCATCCACGCTCTGGTCGCTGAGAAGGGCGGCTCCGGCGCCCTGGCTCACGCGCAGTCTGCCGTCCTCTCCCGCGGACCTGAAGACCCCCCGTCCCTACTCGACGCCCTCGCTGGGCGCACCGGGCGCCGCGTGGTGGACGCCGCCTCCTCCGCGATGACCCGTGAGGTCGAGGGGGGCGCCGAGGTCGGCTACAGCTACAGCGCCTGGTGCCTCGCCGGGCTGCCACACCGCGACCGTCCCGCAGGTGAGGACTGGCTCATCAAGACAGACTACGCGCAGCTGCTCGTTCGCCCCGGCGCTCGCATCCGCGACGACGACGCACGGGAGCAGCTCGCGGTGCCCTCCGGCACCCTCGCCCGACTCCTGCTGATCGACTGGCAATCAGAGGCTTATGAGAAGGGCGGCCGGGAAATCGTGCTCGGGAAGAACCCGAACGCGCTCCTTAGCAGGCTTGGCATGAGTCGGGGCGGCCCGGTGGCCCGCAAGCTCGCCGAGCAGCTCGAACGGCTCGCCACCTGCACCATTGACTTCAGGTTCGGCACGGACCGTGCGGCCGTCGTCGTGAATGAGCGACTGGTGGAAGCCTTCGCCTACACGGGCGGCGAGGATCCCCGAACCAAGAGGCACGCCCGCTGGATTGAGCGCGTCGTCCTCTCGGAGGCGTTCTACCACGAGCTCCGGCGTCACCCGGTTCTCGTCGACCGCGCGGCGCTGCGCGACATACAGACGTCGCCCCGCGCCATCGACACCTACCTGTGGCTGGCCTTCCGGCTGCATGCGCTGGAGGACGAGGTGCTGGTGCCCTGGCCAGCGCTCTGGCGGCAGTTCGGGCGCGAATTCAAAAGCCTAAAGTCTTTCAAGGGAGAGTTCCCGGAGCCGCTGGCGCTCGCGCTGGCGGCCTACCGGGCCGCACGGGTCACCGTGACGGACCGCGGGCTTCTCCTTGCCCCGTCTCCCCTGCCCATCGAGAGCTGAGGTCGGCAAGAATCACATTTCACCCCATCCAAGGGTTCGCAAACCGGAGGGGTCACAATTTGCCCTGGCGGCCGGCGGTCGGGAAGGATCACAACTCCTTCTTGAGACCCGCGGTCGGCAAGGGTCGCAAATCTGGCGCCTCGGACGGCTAGAATCCCTTCGAAGAAAGGTACGCGTCAAGCGCCGCCTCTACAGCGTCTTGCTGGCTCTCGCGCGAGACGAACATGTACGTGCGCAGCCTCTCGGCGAGGCCGACCCGCACCCGGGCGCCGATCTGCCGCCGGGGCTCCTCGACCGGGCGCGGCATCGGCTGCGGCACCTGCACCGCGGCCGGAAGGGCTGGCGGCGGGGCCGGAACGGGGATAGGCGCCTCGGCCTGCACAGCCGGCCGCGAGGCCTCTGGCTCCGCGGCGGGAGGGACGGCCGCCGGTGCGGTCGGCATCTGCACCTGCCCGCGGACTTCAGCGGCGTGCTGCAAGAAGGCGGGCTTGGCGGGTTCCCCACCGTCCTGCTTTGCGGCGCTCCCGCTAGCAGGCTTGACGGTCTGCTCGCGCGGGATCTCAAAATCCGCCAAGCGAGTGGGTTGCTTCGTCATCCAGCCTTCCCCCGAGCGCGCCCACCGACGACCTTGAGTTCTGGCGATCCTGTTATCTTGTTAACTGGCTCGCGTGCTAGCACTCCTGCCCGCTTGGCGACGTAATGCCAGAGCGCGGCGACCTCGTGGGCGGGAGCGCCACGCGGGTCAGCCTCCTGAACGGTCAAGCCATCCAAGGCACTGGCGGCGTAGGCGTCTGAGCGGTGAAGGATCGCAGGCGCGACGGTTCCGTGTTGCGAGAGCGCGATTGCGGCGTCGCCCGTGAGGCGTGCTTTCTTGGTGGCGCTGTTGACTACGAAAACCATGGGGCACCCCGCGGCGGTCACGAGATCTGCGGTTTCCCCCACCGCGTCCAGGTCGTCTGGGCTCGGACGCACGGGCACCAGCACAAGATCGGCCGCCGCGACGGCGAGCCTCACAATTTGGTCCGCCGCCGGCGGCGTGTCGACGATCAGCAGGCCGAACCCCTGCGCTCGCAGCGCCGGGACGGCGCGCTCCAGCGCCTCAGCGGCGGCGAGTGCCACGGCTTGGCGATCCTCATGTGTGGTCGACGGAAGGTTCGGCGGTGCGAGCTGCACCAGTTCCAGCCCATCCTCTGGCCGCCGCTGCCACCAGCGAGTAAGGCCCCGCATGGGATCAAGGTCTACTGCGGCGACCCGGCCAACCCCACCCTTCAATGCGGCAACGGCGAGATGGCGGGCCGACACTGTCTTTCCCGAGCCGCCTTTGCGGCTCGCACACACTATGACCTTCATAAAGGCATGCTTTCCCCAAAGCCAAACCCACGGCAAGGCTACACGAACGCCGATTAATCATCAACCTATGTGTTTTGTTAACATGATAACTAACAAGCTATGATGCATACACCCTTGAGAGGATGGCGCCATGAGCGGGAGAAGGACAGCGGCGAGTTTCTCGCCTGAGGTTCGGGAACGGGCGGTTCGCCTGATGCTGGAGTACCAGGGCGAGCACCCCCTCGCAGTGGGGGGCGATGGTCTCGGTTGCGGCCAAGATCGGCTGCACGGCGGAGACGCTGCGGAAGTGGGTCCGGCAATCTGAGCGCGACGGGGGTCAACGATCTGGCGCCACGACGGAGGAGCGTGCGCGGATCAGAGGCACCAGTAAGCTTGAGCGAGGCTGGCATCACGCTGCACCCTTCCCGCCCGGCCATCGTCAAGCTCTAGCGCCACCAGCGTCCAAGCGTGCATCAGACTGCTCGGCCTGTCGGGTGCTGGAACAGGCTCCATCACCATCCTTCCTTAACAGCACGGCGCGATCGGTCTGCCGCGTCTAACACGCGTTCTTGGCCTTTCCCGCGTGTTAGCAGGATACGCCATAATCCTTGCCCGGCCGCCGGCAAGCTGCTGGAATCCGGCCGTGCCCGATGCTCCTGCTGTCCCACCCGCGTTGACCTCACCGCAGCCGGTCGCGCGCCCCGCCGAGGCCTATGCCCGGGCCTCGCTGGCGCCGGCGACGCTGCGCGCCTACCAGAGCGGCTGGCAGGCCTTCCGTGACTGGTGCGCCCTCGCCGGCCGCCAGGCGCTGCCCGCCACACCGGCGACGGTCGCCGACCACCTCGCCAGCCTCGCCACCACCCACAGCCGCGCCAGCCTCGCCAAGCGCCTCTCCGCCATCGGCCAGTACCACCGCCTGGCCGGGCATGCCTTCTCGGCCGGCCACCCGGTGATCCACCACACGCTGCGCGGCATCCACCGCCAGCACGGCCGCCCGGCCCGCCGCGCCGCGGCGCTGACCACAGCCGAGATCAAGGCGCTCGTCGCCACCTGCCGCAACAGCGGCCTCGCCGACCTGCGCGACCGCGCCCTGCTGCTGCTCGGCTATGCCGGGGCGCTGCGCCGGGCCGAGCTGGTGGCGATCGACCGCGAGCACCTGACCGTCACCGCGGACGGCCTGCGGCTGCTGATCCCGCGCAGCAAGACCGACGCGGCGGGGCAGGGGGCGGAGATCGGCATCCCGCGCGGCCGCAAGCCCGAGACCTGCCCGGTGCGCGCCCTCGAGGCCTGGCTGCAGGCGAGCGGCTGCCAGTACGGCCCGGTGTTCCGCAAGGTAAGCCGCTGGGGCGAGGTCGAGGCCGCCGGGCTGCACCCCGACGCGGTGCGCCAGATCCTGCTGCGCCGCGCCAGCATGGCCGGCCTCGCCGTCTCCGGCCAGGAGCGGCTGTCGCCGCACGGGCTCAGGGCGGGCTTTATCACCGAGGCCTACCGGCAGGGAGCGCGGGATGAGGAGATCATGGACCACACCCGCCACCGCGACCTGCGGACCATGCGCGGCTATGTGCGGCGTGCCAGGCTGCTGAGCGAGAGCCCGGTCACCAAGCTCGGGCTGTGAGCGGCGCGGCCGGTATCCCGCAGGGCGGGGCAGGGGAGGGCGACACGCCCGCCCCCGATGCCGAGGTGCTGGCGCTGCCGCATCCCGACTGGCTGTACCACCACCTGCGGGTCACCGGCGATCCGGCCGCGGTCGCGGGTTTCCGGGCGGCGGCGGCCGGCCCCGGGCTGATCCCCTGGGCGGACAGCGCCGGCAGCACGGCCGAGGACTGGTTCCACCGGCTGGCCGCGCCGCCCGCGCCGCAGCGGCGCAGCCTCAGCCTGGAGGGCTGCCGGATCCTCGCCGGGCAGCTGCGCGACGCCGCCGAGGCGCGGGCGCGGCGGGTGGCCGAGCGGGCCGCGACCAGCCGGGCCTGTCCGCTCTGCCTGCATCGGCTGCTGCCCGTACCGCCGGCGCTGCTGCGGCTCGGGCCGGCAGCGCCGGGGAGCCGCGCCTGGCTCTGGCGGCACTGGGGCACCACGGCGGCGCTGCGCGGCGTGGTGGAACTGCCGGTGCTGGGCCGGGGCAGGCCACGGCCGCCCGATCCCGGGCTGCTCCGGCTCGGCTTCTGGTCGGCGGACTGGACGCCCTGGCCGGCGATCCGGGCGCTGCGGCAGCGCTGGCCCGGCCTCTCCATCGCGGTCCGGCCCCTCTACGATGACCCCTGAGGTTAGGGCGTCGCGCGCGGCGGTCGGCAACAGCGGCACACCGGTGCTGCGGCTCGCGGCCTGGGAGGGCCCGCTCGACCTGCTGCTCGAGCTTGCCCGGGCGCAGCGGGTCGACCTGGCGCGGCTCTCGGTCATCGACCTCGTCGGGCAGTTCGCCGCGGTGCTGGAGGAGGCCATCGTGCGCCGGGCGGTGCCGCTGTCGCGGCTGGCCGAGTGGAGCGTCATGGCGGCCTGGCTGCTGGCGCTGCGCGCGCGCCTGCTGCTGCCAGCCGGCACCGACGGGAGCGCCGAGGCCGAGCGGGAGGCCGTCGAGCTACGCCACCAGTTGGCGAAGCGCGAGGCGGCGCGGCGCCTGGCCGACTGGCTGGAGCGGCGGCCGCAGTTTGGGCGGGAGGTGTTCGCGCGCGGGGCACCTGAACAAGAGGCGACAGCCGAGCCGGCGGCGGACGTGACCGCGCTGCTGCGGGCCTGCCTCAGGCTGCTCGAGGTGCCGGTGCAGGAGCGGGTCTACCGGCCGCGGCCACCGACCCTCTGGCGCGTGCCGGACGCGATGGCGCACCTCCGGGCGATGCTGGCCGAGCTGCCCGCGGACGGCGCCCGGCTGGACGCCGTGCTGCCACCTGCGCCGGCCGGGGAGACCACCACGCTCTGGCGGCGCAGCGCCCTTGCCAGCACCCTGCTCGCCAGCCTCGAGCTCAGCCGCGACGGTGCGGTCATGCTCGAGCAGGAGGCAGCGTTCGGAGCGATCCGGGTGAGCCAGGGCACCGTGGCGAACCTCGCCGCGCAATCCCTTGAGGCCGTGTAAAGGTCATCAATCGCGCTTGGCGTGCGATCGGGAGATCCTCCGCGTCCTGCCGGAATGCACGGCCTGTCCGATGGCCAGCCATCGGGCCAAGGAAGGAAGCGGAAGGTGCGGCGAGGCCCGTGTACGCGTACCTTGACCACCGGGGGCGGGCTGCCAGGCTTACTGGCAAAGGCCCGGGATGCGGGGTGCAACGGAGGAACCCATGGCTCAGCGCTTCGACGTGGCAGCGTTGCGCGACCTAGTCGGCGATGCTGTCTTCCGTCGGGGCGAGGATTACGCCCGCGCCGGCAAGGTCGAGCTGCTGTCGGATGACGGCGCCTGCCTGCGGGCCCGCATCGCCGGGACGGAGGTCTATCGCGCCAAGCTGCGCGGCGCTGGTGGCCGGTTCACGGGCG
This sequence comes from Roseicella sp. DB1501, assembly GCF_013112485.1. Lineage (GTDB taxonomy): Bacteria > Pseudomonadota > Alphaproteobacteria > Acetobacterales > Acetobacteraceae > Paracraurococcus. The sequence goes on along the minus strand of NZ_JABFHG010000023.1, from coordinate 33,822 downwards.
AGTGCTCCTGCCCAGCCTTTATCGACCATGGCTTCTGCAAGCATCTCGTGGCCGCCGCCCTGGCCGCCAATGCGGTGGCGGAGGGGGGCGCGGCGGTGCCGGACCGGATCGGCGCCATCCGCACCTATCTCCGCGGCCTGGGGGCGGAGCGGCTGGCCGAGATGCTGCTCGACCTGGCCGAGCGGGACCCGGCCCTGCTCGATCGTCTCCACCTTGCGGCGAGCGCCGCCTCCGGCGACCCGGACGAGGTCGCCGAGCGCTGCCGGACGGCGCTGAAGCGGGCGCTGCGCACCGGCCGCTTCGTCGAGTATGGCGAGGCCGGCGCCTGGACCCAGGGCGTGCTCGATCTGCTCGACCAACTCGAAGACCAGATCGGGTGCGGCCAGGCGAAGCTGGTCCTGGAGGTGGTGGACGACGTCTTCAAGGGCCTTCCCCGGGCGCTGGAGAATGTGGATGACTCCGATGGTGGCGGGTCGGAGATTGCCGAGCGGGCCACCGACCTCCACCTTGCCGCCTGCGAGGCTGCGCGCCCCGACCCGGTGGCCCTGGCCCACGAGCTCTTCCGGCTGGAGACCAGCGAGGACTTCGGCACCTTCGCGGGCGCCAGCGAGCGCTATGCCCATCTCCTCGGCGCCGCCGGTCTGGAGGAGTACCGCCGCCTCGCCCAGGCCGCTTGGGACCGGCTGCCGCAAGCCCAGCAGGGCCGCGGCGGGACGGTCATGCCGCAAGAGGACGGGCTCGCCCGTTACCGGCTCTTCCCGATCCTGGACTGCTTCGCGGACCAGGCGGGCGATGTCGACCGCCGCATCGCCCTGCGCGAGGCCCAGCTCGAGCATGCGCACGACTACCTCCGCCTGGTCGAGTTCTGCCTGCAGCAGGGGCGTGAGGCGGAGGCAGTCCGCCGCGCCGAGGAGGGGGCCTGGCTGTTCGACGACCTGTCCGGCGAACCGCTGCTGCTCTTCCTCGCCGAGCGGCACCGCACCGCGGGGCAGGCTGCAAAGGCCGAAGCGGTGCTCTGGCCGGGCTTCGAGCGGCGGCCTTCGATGCGCCTCTACGAGGCGATGGTGAAGGGCAAGAAGGCCAGCTCCGCTGCCCGCGCCGCGCTCGCCGATCGAGCGGTCGCCCTCCTTGAGGAGAAGCTCGGCAAGGCGGAGAGGGACCGTTGGCGGGGCGGCGACCTCGCGGGGTTGCTGGTCGAGATCCTGCTACGGGAGCGCCGCCTGCCGGCGGCCTGGGCCGCGGCGCGCCGGCATGGCTGTTCCGACGGGATCTGGCGCGTGCTGGCCGAGGCGAGCGAGAGCGACATGCCCGGCGAGGCGCTTACGGCCTACGAGCGGCTGGTCGAGCAACAGGTGGGGCTCACCAACAAGCACGGCTACACCCAGGCTTGCCACCTCGTGGCCCGGATGGCGCCGCTGCGTGTCGCTCGTGGGGAAGCGGTCCTGCACCGGACCTATATCGCATCCCTGCTGGCGCGGCACCGGGCAAAGCGGAACTTCGTCGCCATGCTGCGCGGCATGGCTTCAGTCTGACTGATCCGGTGAACACCATGTGGCACCGCCCGGGGAAGGCAGAATAGGCTGGCTTGCATCCTCGTACGACAAGCTTGGGGCTGATCATTCGAATCCCCATCGCCGCTCCATTCTTCTCTCTCACAACCTGTCTCTCCTGGTCAGGGCACCGCGCTGAGGCGCAGGGTTGGCCGGAGTTTGCGGGCGGACCTTGATGGTTCGAAGGCGGAACCAGTGCCGAATTTCGGCCGGAGAGAGCGGAGAGTCTCCAAACCTTGAGGGTAGGCCGATTTTACCCTCAAGCTTAAACCATTGAAATGCGGCCTTGTTTTCCGAGTGCCGCTTCCGAAATTCAGTAATCGGATTGCTCAGCAATCTTTCATTGCCGCGTATCGTTGATCGCCCCCCCAAGGTGCCCTGCGGCGCCGAGGTGCCGCCTCACCTCGCAATACTGGACGTCCATGGACGACAAGGATCGCGTCCTCGCCCGCTTCAAAGATGACCAGTCGGAGGCCGCTGACCGGCGGGAACTGCTGACCATCCCACGCCGCACAGGCGCTTCCGGAACCAGGATCGTCGAGACCGTGCACCGTCGGGCGGCGCGATGAAGGACAGGCCATTGCGGGTTGTGGCGCATGTTCAGGCAGCATCCTCGGATGGCGGCTTCCCGGCGAACGGGCAGTCATCGCGCCGACTCTCGTGGAACCCGTCGCAGTCGAGGCGGCGATGCCCACCGCGCATGTCATGTCAGCGTGGGAACCGCCTGCCGCCGCGAAGACACCCACACGGCCTCCGGTTCCGCTGCCTGAAGTCCAAGTGGTACAGGGCCAAGGCCGTGCGTTGGCGGAGAATCGCCACTGACTGATCGTCCATGCGCTCGCCACCCGCGCCTCTGGCCATGCCGAGCGGCTGGCCGCGTTCCACCTGGTTGAACTACACGCCGATCGTCCGCGGAGACCCAACTCAGGCGGTGACAAGGGCCTCGATGCGCAGCGGCCAACCTTGCCACCACCCTGGCAGCGTGCCGATGATAGTGCGCATGAAGCTCAACCAGATCGAGTACTTCGTTGTTCTCGCGGAGGAGCTGCACTTCGGGCGTGCCGCGGAGCGGCTACATCGATCCCAACCTCCGCTCAGTCGCCAGATCCAGTTGCTCGAGGCGGAGTTGGGCGTCGATCTGTTCATCCGCAACGCGCAGCGCGTCAGACTAACCGATGCCGGCCGCGCCTTTTTGCATGAGGTCCGGCCGGTGCTCCTCCGGCTGCGGCAGGCGGCGGACGCGGCGCGGCGTGCCGCCGCCGGCGAGACTGGGCACCTCGCCGTGGGCGCCACCGGCTCGGCGATCTTCGGCATCCTGCCGCACATCCTGCGCGCATTCCGGGCCCGCCATCCCGGCGTCACCGTGGAGCTGCAGCAGGCGCCCAAGGGCGCGCAGATCCAGGCGCTGAAGGATCGCCGCATCGCCATCGCCTTCGTCCGTTCGCTTACGGAGGACCAGGAACTGGCCCACGACCTGGTGCTGGAGGAACAGTTTCTGGTGGCGCTGGCGCGGGAAAACCCTCTGGCCGGGCGCCCAGCCATCGCCCTGGCCGATCTCGCCGCCGAGGGCTTCATCCTTTATCGCGGCCAGTCCTGGCCCAGCATCGCTGATCAGATCGTTCATCACTGCCAGCAGGCCGGCTTCAGCCCGAGGGTCGTGCAGGAGGCGGACGACATGCAATCCGCCGCCGCGCTCGCCGCACTCGGCATCGGCGTCACGCTGGTGGCTGCCTCGCTCAGCCAGATGCAGCTCCGCGACCTCGTCTACAGGCCCCTCGCCGGGGAGGGGACGCAGCCCACCACCCGGCTCTATGCCGCCTATCGGCGAGATGACCCATCCGCTGCCCTCGCCGCCTTCCGGCGCATCTGCGCAGCGGAGGCTGCTACTGAAGCTGGTCCCCGATCTGGCTGACGATGCGCGTCCAGTTCTCGCGATCGCGCGCGATCTGGCTGGCCAGGCTGTCGGCGTTGCCTTCCATTGGCTCGCAACGAATGGCGGCGAAGCGCGCGCGCAAATCGGGCTGGCGCAACGCATCCTGCACCGCCTGGTCCACCTTGCTAAGCCCGTCCACCGGCACGCCAGCAGGTGCGAGCAGCCCATACCACCAGTCGATGGCGCAATCGGCCACGCCCGCCTCGGCCATGGTGGGCAGATCCGGCTGCAGCCGGCTGCGCACCGAGGCGACCGTTGCCAACGCGCGCAACTTGCCGGCGACGAGATGCGGCGCCACGGAGGTGGCGCTGTCGAACATCGCATCGAGCCGCCCCGCCACGAGGTCCGTCACAGCGGGGCCAGAGCCGCGGTAAGGCACATGGGTCATCTCCACGCCGCTGCGGGCGCAAAACAGTGCGGCGCAGAGATGAAGCGAGGTGCCGTTGCCGGCCGATCCGTAAGTGAGCTGGCGCGGGTTGGAGCGAGCCGCGCTGACCAAGTCCTGCACGCTGCGATGCGGTGAACCGCTCGGCACCACCAGGATGTTCGCCACCGTCCCCACGGGGGTAACGGCGGTGAAATCATTCCACGGATCATAGGGCAGGCGCTGGTTCAGCGCCGCCAGGACAACATGGGTGAGTGCGGTCATCAGCAGGGTATGCCCGTCCCGCGCTTGTGCCGCGGCCTCCGTGCCCACCAAACCGCCGGCACCGGACCGGTTCTCGACCACCACGGGCTGAGCCAATGCCCGCTCGAGCGACGGCGCGATCAGTCGGCTCATGGCGTCGATCGCGCCACCCGGCGGGAAGGGCACGATGATGCGCACGGTGCGCTCGGGCCAGGTTCTGGCACGGGCGAGGCGCGGCGCCACCAGCAGTCCAGCCGCCGCGAACATGGCGCGGCGCGATGAGGTGAGGGTCATGGACATTCTTCTTCCTCCCGAATTCTCAACGCCCGCGCACCACCAGCGCATCCACGGCGATGCCGCCGTCGGGGCTTAGGATCACCGGGTTCACATCGATCTCCGCGACCTCCTCGCCGAGATCAGCGACGAGGCGTGAAACGCCGGCGACCAGGTCGCAATAAGCGTCGATATCGCAGGGCGGGTTGCCGCGCACGCCATCCAGCACCTTCCGCATGCGCAAGCCCTGAAGCGCCAGCCGCACCTCGGCGGGCGATACGGGGGCGATGCGCACCGCCACGTCGCTCATCACCTCCACCAGCGTGCCGCCAAAGCCGAAGATCACGAGCGGGCCGAATTGCGGGTCCCGCCGCGCGCCGACCAGCATCTCCACCCCACCCTTCACCATGGGCTGGATGGTGACGCCCGCGACGCCGGGCTCGCCTGCCGTGGCCTGGCGGATCGCCGCATAGGCCGCGGCGACCGCGTCCTCGTCGCGGAGATCTAGCTTGACCCCGCCGATATCGGATTTGTGGTGGATCGCCGCGGCCTCCACCTTGGCGACGACGGGAAAGCCGATCTCCCGCGCAGCGGCAACCGCCTCCTCGGCCGAGGTGCAGAGCCGGTCCGCCGCCACGGGAATGCCGTAGAGCGCCAGCAGGGATTTGGAATCCCGCTCGGTCAGCGCGGCACCACGTGCATGGGCGGCGAGCAGGCGCCGAGCCTCCGGCAATGCGGGATCCGGCGCATGGACCGGCCGCGCCTCCAGTACGCTGCGCAGCCGGTCATGGTGGAACCACAGCCGGTAGGCATTCATGCAGCGGTCGAGGGATCGGAAAACCGAGAGCGTCTGACTCGCATCGTAGATCGCGGAGCCGATGCCCTCGTACCACTCGTTCATCCAGACCAGGGTGAGCGGCCGGTCCAGCTTTCCGGCAAGCGCGCTCAGGCCTTCGGCGCGGGTGATCGCGGACGGGCCATGGGCGGAGGGCATCAGCACCGCCACGCTGGCGAAACCAGGATCGCGCGCGAAGATCTCCACGCATTCGCCGTAGAGCGCCTCGTCGCGGATCGATTCCGCGGTGATGTCGGCTGGGTTGGCGATGGTGGCGAAGCCCGGCAAGCGCTGGCGCAATGCCGTCTGGGTAGTCTCGCCCGGCTGCGGCATGGGAATGCCATGTTTCTCGGCCTTGTCCGCCGCCATGACGACGGAACCGCCGGAGCCCGAGAGGATGCCAACGCCCTGCGCCTGCGGCCGCCCAGCGCGGGAGAAGAACACCGCCGTCTCCAGCAGCCCCTCGAAGGCATCCACTTGGATGACGCCGGTGCGCTCGAACACCGCATTGTAGGTGGCGGCATCGCCCGCCAGCATCCCGGAGTGTGAGAGGGCGGCGCGCCCGCCCGCCTGGGTCACGCCGATCTTGCAGGCGATCACCGGCTTGCCGGCGTGGAACGCCTTCTCCAGCGCCGCCAGCAGCCGCGGCCCGGAAGGCACGCTCTCGAACAGGCAGGCGATCGCGGACGTCTCGGGGTCCTCCACCAGGAAGGAGATGAGGTCCGCAATATCCACGTCGCAGGAATTGCCGGTGGAGATCAGGCGCGAGAATCCGACGCCACGATGCATCGCCTGGAAAACCACATAGCCGAGCGCGCCGGACTGACCCAGCAGCGCGATGCCACCCGGCACGAGGGGCAGATGCTTCACGCTGGGCAGGATGTTGCACGCGGCGCCCGAATGCGTGGTGACGATGCCGGTGCAATTGGGGCCCATGATCCGCAGCCCCGTCTCCGCAGCCAGGGCCGTCAGCCGCGCCTGCATGGAGGCGCCCTCCGGCGTACCGGTCTCTGTGAAGCCCGAGGAGAAGATGATGGCACCCGGCACGCCGAGCGCTGCCGCTTCGCGCAGCACGGGCTCCACCTGCGGTGCGGGCACGGCGATCCCGAGGCAATCCGGAAGCCGAGGCAGGTCGCTCACCGATGCGTAACAAGGCAGGCCGGCGACCTCGCCGTAATTCGGATTGATGGGCAGGATGCCGCCATTGTAGTGCCGCACCAGGTTGGCCAGCACGTTGCCGCCGAAGGAGCCGGGTCGCGGCGAGGCACCGACGATCGCGATGGAGCCGGGGTCGAGCAGCGGCCGCAGCGCGGCCGCGGGGTAGAGACCGCGCTGGGCGGCGGGGGCGATGTGTCCGTCCACCGGTTCAGGTCCAGGAACGCTTGAGGGCACGGCCGCCATCGACCACCATGTCGCAGCCGGTGACGAAGTCTCCGGCCGGGGAGGCTAGGAAGGCGCAGGCCATCGCGATGTCGTCTGTCTCGCCGAAATGGCCGATTGCCATGCGGCCGAGTTCCTTCTCCGCCTCGCCGCGCGCCTCGTAGAGCTTGCGTAGCCCCTCGGTGCCCTCGATTGGGCCTGGCAGCACGTTGTTCACGCGGATGCCGTGCCCCCCCCATTCCACGGCGAGGGAACGGGTCAGTGCGGTAACGCCGGCCTTGGCGGAGGCGGCGTGCGCGGCGCCGGGCCAGCCGGAGTTCACCTGGGCGAGGGAGATGTTGATGATGCGCCCGCCGAAGCGGGAGGCCTTCAACGCCTGGAAGGCGTTGTGGCAGAAATTGAAGGTGCCGTTGAGGTCGATATCGACCACGGCGCGCCAGCCATTGGGCGTCATGTCCTCGAAGGGGCAGTTGAAATTACCGGCGGCGTTGTTCACCAGCACGTCGAGCGCGCCGAATTCCTCCACCACGCGCTCGATCACGGCACGCGTCGCGGCGTAGTCGCGCACATCGGCGGCGACGGCGAGCAGGCGCGCGCCGCTGGCGGCAAGGCGGCTCTCGGCCTCCGCCAGCTTCTCGGGCTGTCGTCCGGTAATAACGATGGTGGCGCCGAGCTCCGCGAAGGCTTCCGCGATACCGAGGCCGATGCCGCTGCTGCCGCCGGTGATCAGGGCGACGCGGCCGACCAGGGCATCGGGGCTGAAGACAGCGCGCTTCGGGTGGGCGAGGCGCGGCGGCGCCTCGGTGCTGGCACTCATTCTCGGTTTCCTCTCGAACACGCTGGGTCGCGGCTGCGTGGGGAGAAGTCCTACCGAGGTCGGGCAGCCCGGGGCCAATCCATTTGCGCTATGGGTTGATACGCAAATTGTCCGGAGGGCGTCGAGCGCGCCGCTCTGTCGCCGCGATCCGGCGTTTGATTGACCGCCTCCGGTAACCGCGAAGGCCACCGGATACGACCGCAACGGGCGCAAAGTGGACAACCCTCGTGCCGCCTTCACTGCGTTCTTTGGGGTCTATTCTGGTCCTTCCAGATTGCCGAAAACGGCTGGAGCAGTTCGGGCAGCGTCGCGGCACAGCTCGCTTTTCCGTCCATCAGCTGCTCCACCAGGTCCGGCGCCAACAGTGTCAGCCGCAGTAGGCTGCCCAGATATGCACGCTCGATCTTCTCTGCCGCTGCCATCTCGGAGATCGACGCATAGCGCCCTGCGTCCAGCAGCTTCTGATATCGGAATGCCCGAGCCAGCGCCTTTACCAGCGCCGGGTCAGCGCGGGTGGAGACAGTGGCCTCGTCGGCGTCCTGGATCGGCGTCACCACCGTCTTCCGCCCCGGCCGCCGCCGGATCTTCAGCGGCACCCGAACCGTGATGCTGGTGGCGGCCGTCATGCCGCGGCGCTCAGCGCGCTGGGCGCGATGGCGCCGAGATCCCGAACCAGGCCGGCCAGCCCCTCGACGCGCAGCCGGATGTCGGCGCCGGCCGGCCCGAGCACCACCCGCTCCACCAGCGCCCGCACGATCCGTGTCTGCTCCACCGGGAATAGCTCATCCCACAGCGGGTCGAGCCTATGCAGCGCATCCCGCGCCTCACGCTCGGTGAGGTCGGGCGCCTCACGTCGCGCCGCCAGCCACGTGCCGACCACGATCTCCGGCTGGCGCAGCAGGGCACGGACCTGGCTGATCACGACGCCTTCGATCTGCGCGGCCGATACGCGCCGCACGATGCCGTCATCCACGACCGTGTCGGCCTTCAGCACGCGCTGCGCGACGTAGTAGCAATAGCGCCGGCCGTTCTTCACCGCGTGCGTCGGCGATAGCGCCCTTCCGTCCACTCCAAAGATCAGCCCCTTCAAAAGCGCTGGCGCGTGCTGCCGGTTCAGCGCGGCGCGGCTGCGCGGGCTGACCTGCAGGATGGCGTGCGCCCGGTCCCACAGGTCGCGCGGCACGATGGCATCGTGTTCGCCGCGATAGATGTTGCCCTTGTGCGTGACCTCCCCGATATAGGTCCGCAGGTTCAGCGCCTTGTAGACGTCGCCTTTGCCCAGAAGTTTGCCGGACTTGCTGGCGACGCCCTCGGCTTGCAGGCGGCGGACCGCCTCCACGCCCGAGCCGGTTTCGACGAACAGTTCGAACACGCGCCGTACGCGCGGCGCCTCCGCGGCGTTGACGACCAGTTTCCGGTCGGCAACGTCGTAGCCAAGCGGCACCTTCCCGCCCATCCACATGCCGCGCGCCTTCGACGCGGCCACTTTGTCGCGGATGCGCTCGCCGATGATCTCCCTTTCATACTGCGCGAAGCTGAGCAGGATGTTCAGCGTCAGCCGGCCCATGCTGGTCGTCGTATTGAAGCTCTGCGTCACCGAGACGAAGGTCACGCCGTGCGCCTCCATGGCCTCCACCAGCTTCGCGAAATCCATCAGCGAGCGCGACAGGCGATCGATCTTATAGACCACGATGACGTCAACGAGGTCTCGCTCGATGTCCGCCAGGAGGCGCTTCAGTGCGGGGCGTTCCAGCGTGCCGCCGGAGAACCCGCCATCGTCATAACGGTCCCTGACCAGGATCCACCCTTCAGCACGCTGGCTGGTGATGTAGGCCTCGCAGGCCTCGCGCTGCGCATCAAGCGTGTTGAACTCCTTGTCGAGGCCCTCGTCGGTGCTCTTTCGCGTGTAGACTGCGCAGCGCAGCTTCTTCACGGAGGCCGGCATCGCCTCGCTGGTCGGTGCCTTCCGCCTCATGCGCCCGCCCTCCCCTTCAGCCCGAAGAAGGTCCAGCCATTCCAGCGTGTACCGGTGATGTGGCGCGCGACGGCGGAGAGCGATCGATACGGCCGGCCCTCATACTCGAAGTCATCGGCGCGCACGGTGACGACATGCTGCACGCCATCATGTTCACGGATCAGCCGCGTCCCCGTCAGCGGCCGACTGCCGGCGCGTATCCGGCGCAGCACCACCTTGTTGCACGGATCGCTTGGGCCTGCCGGGGCGGGGTAGGGTAAAGCGTCCAGCCTCCCACCGCTGCCCGAGGAAGCTACCTTGCCGTTCAAGGCCAACGCCGACCGTCGTCACCACATCCCGAAGCAGCGGCATCGGGTGACGAACCCGGCCGCCTACGACGCGGCGCTGCGCCAGCGGGGCAGCCTGACGGTGTGGTTCACCGAGGAGGCGATCGCGGCCTGGAAGGCCGAGCCTCGGACCACGCGAGGCGGACAGCCCCGCTACTCGGCTCTGGCGATCGCGACGGCGCTGACGTTGCGCGCCGTGTTCCGGCTGGCGCTACGCCAGACCGAAGGCCTGATCGGCTCCATCATCGCCCTGCTCGGGCTTGACCTGGCCGTGCCGGACCACACCACCCTGAGCCGCCGGGCCGAGACGCTGCAGGTGCCGCGGGCAAGGCCGCACCGTCGTGGCAGGCCTTTGCACCTTCTGGTGGACAGCACGGGGCTGAAGCTGTGCGGGGCGGGCGAGTGGCTGCTGGAGAAGCACGGCACCAAGACGCGCCGGGCCTGGCGCACCTTGCACATCGGCACGGACGCCGACACCGGCCACATCGTCGCGGCCACGCTGACCAGCAGCGACACCAGCGACGCGTCCCAGGTCGGCCCCTTGCTCGACCAGGTTGACGGCCCGGTCGCCTTGTTCACGGCTGATGGTGCTTACGATTGGGATAGCGGCTACGACGACGTCGCCGTGCGTCACCCCGAAGCTGTTGTGATCGTGCCGCCACGCGCCAATGCCGTGCCGAGCAGCACGGCAGACACCGCGCCGACGCAACGCGACCGCCATCTACAATCGATTGAGGAACGGGGCCGCATGGGCTGGCAGGCCGCCTCGGGCTACAACTGGCGCGCGCTGGTCGAGGCCGACGTCAGCCGGTTCAAGCGCGTGATTGGCGATGCTCTTCGTTCCCGCACAGACCGGCGTCGCGCGACCGAGGTGGCCATTGCCGTCGGTGCGCTGAACCGCATGCTGGACCTGGGACGCCCGGAGTACGTCCGGACCGCGTGAGACCAAGACAGGGAAGGGCATCGTCCGTCCGGCCCGCTGATCCGTGCAACAAGGTCGCGCCGAGGCAAACCCGTGCGGATCGGGCACCATCGCGGCCAGGGCTGTCGCGCCGATCGCCCCAATGCCAGGGATGCTGGCCAGTCGCCGAGCTGTCTCGTCCTCACGCGCATGGCGGACTATGCGGCTGTCGAGCCGCTCGATGCGTCCTTCCAAGGCCTCGATCTGCGCCACCAAATCGCCCAGAGCCTCGCGGGCCAGGTCAGGCAGCCGCGTATCATCACCGTCGCGGACCACCGCGATCAGCTCGGCGAGCTTGCACCCCTGCGCGGTCACGATGCCGTATTCGGTGAGGTGGGAGCGCAGTGCGTTGATGGTCTGGGTGCGCTGGCGCACTAGCATGTCGCGGACCTTCAGCTCCATTAGGCTGGCCTGCTGCGCCTCGGCTTTTTTCCGGCACAAAGCGCATGGTCGGGCGCGTCACAGCCTCACAGATCGCCTCGGTGTCCGCCGCATCGGTCTTGCCCCGCTTAACGTAGGGCTTCACGTAGGCCGGCGGCATAAGCCGGACCGTGTGACCGAGCCGGGTGAGCTCGCGCGCCCAATGGTGCGCTCTGCCGCAGGCCTCCATGCCGACCAGCGTGGGCGACAGGGCTGCGAAAAAGTCCAGCAGCGCTGACCGGCGCAGCTTGCGCCGCACCACTACCCCACCGGCCGCATTGACCCCATGCACCTGGAAAACGCTCTTGGCCAGGTCGAGGCCGATCGTCGTAATCTTCTCCACGGATGCCTCCTCTCCCTCGTGGTCAGGCTCAGCACCAACCACGCTATGGCACCTCGATGCCGCGGAGCAGGGGGCATCCACCCCACCATGCGACCCAGAGCTTGCCGCAGTCGCGGAAACCGCCAGATTCCAGACCGTTCACGCCGCCGACCTATGCAACACGACGATCCGCCTTGCCAGAATGGCATATTTCAGAAGACCCGCGCGTTGGGTTACCAGCGTTGGAGAAAGGGCTTAGGTACTTTCACGCACGATAAGCGTATAGCCGAGGTCATGCATTCGGGATGGCATGGCGGCAAGGTCGACCCGGATGCTCTGGCTGGCGCGCTCGAGCAGCATCTCCGCGGCTCGTGTCCCCATTTCCTCCGCCCTCATGTCAATGGTTGTGAGTGCGGGATACATCGAGCGGGCGATCTCAGCGTCATCGAAGCCAGCGACTGCAAGATCACGCGGAACGGAGAGGCCGCGCCGATGTGCCTCGAAAACCACACCGGCAGCGAGAATGTCGCTGGCGACACAGATGGCGTCGAGTTGTGGTCGCCGCTCCAACAAACGCGCCAGGGCAGCAGCTCCGCCCTCCATTAAAAAGTGCGTGGCCTCTTCGCAGGCTGCGGGATCATGTGGCAGCCCGGCTTCGGCCAACCCATCCAGATAGCCGCTAATCCGAGCCTGTGCCCGGATATTGTGCCTAGTCGATCCACCGATAAAGCCGATACGCCGGCGTCCGCGCGCGAGGAGATGGCGGACAACGTCTTGCGCGCCTTGCCGCTGCGGCACACAAACCGCATCGACGATGAACTCAGTCGCCGATTCAGCCCACATCTCGACGAGCGGAACGGCAGCCTGTTCCAGCATTGCGATCGTCTGAGGCGTGTGCCCGCCTGCGAACAACGCGATCCCATCCACGCGCCGGGACAGGAAGGCGCGCACTAAGGCTTCCTCCTGCAATGGGTCGTAGTGGCTGACGCCGAGCACGAACTGATACGACGCCCGGCGCAGGACATCCGACATGCTCTGCAGCGTCGGCGCGAAAGGCTGGCTGATAAGCGGAATGACCGCGGCGACGACCTGGGTACGAGATGAAGCCAGCCCACTCGCCACCAGGTTGGGCAGGTACCCCGTTTCCTCTAATGCAGCACGGACCTTGGCAAGGGTGGATGCGGCGACGGCCGGGGGAGTGCGGAGCGCGCGAGACACCGTCATGACCGAGACGCCGGCAAGGCGCGCGACATCCTCCATACGCAACACAGGCACACCGTTTGGCTTGGATGCCACAGTGTCCTCGATCCCTCCTTTCTGAGGCTTCCTGCGCCTTCGTTGTCTCAGCATAGAATTCATTCCGCCCTGCCTGATGGCCGGCCTAGTTTACCATAGACACCCGACCCGCCACCCCGGTTGCGAGATAAGGGTTGCACAGCTTTTGGTGATAGCGCTAACCTGATGCCGTTAGCGCTATCACTGCGGCCGGCTCAGGAGCAGTACCCAGCCGCCAACGTTGAGAAAGGGGCCAAAGAGCCCGAGGAAGCGCCGATGCAAGCAGATCCACAATGCACTGGCTCGGTAGATCTGCCCGGATCCAACGCCTATGTAGCCGCAGAGCATGGCGTGATCAGCCTGACGAGGGCGGCGGCCATCGACCATGCCGCCACCGGCATCCGCGTGAACGCGGATCGCCCAGACGCCAATAGTCGCCGAAGCGATGACTATACGATGATGGAAGTGCGGCAGGACGTCCGCGACCACTTTAACCACCGTCTCGGTGAGAAGGCCCAGAGAATGGTCTGGGCGCATCCTGACCTGACAAGTGGGGACGAGAACGACCGCATTCGCATCATGGTCTCCTCGGCCGGCAGCCTGCCTATTAGTTGGGATCGCCTCAAATAACGGGAGTGAAGTAATGGAGGTCAGGAACACTGCGCGCCGGACACTGCTCGGCACGGCCGCGCTCGCGGGTGCGGCGGCGGTCCTGCGGGAACGTCCTGCGCAGGCGCAGTCGATTGATGCGGCGAAGCCGAAGCTGCGCCTCGGCATCATCACTGACCTCTCCGGCCCCTATGCGGATCTGAGCCGTCCTGCGGAGGCCTGCGCGCGTCAGGCCTTGGAGGATTTCGGCGTTTCGGGGCGTGGGTGGGACGTCGATATCCTGGTCGCCGACCATCAGAACAAGACAGATATCGCCGCCGCCACGGCGCGCCGCTGGTTTGATCAGGAAGGCGTCGACGCACTGGTTGACGTTTCAACTTCGGCAACAGCCCTCGCGGTTAACGGGTTGGCACGTGAGAAGAACAAGGTCTTCCTGGCGACCGAGCCAGGAACCAGCGAGCTGACCGGCGCGTCCTGCAGCCCGAATACAATCCATTGGGTCTGGGACACCGCGATGCTCGCGCGGTCACTGGGCTCGACAGTGCTGGCACAAGGCGGCGACAGTTGGTTCTTCCTCGGCGCCGACTACGCCTTCGGGCACCAGATGGTGCGGGACACCACGGCGGTGGTGCAGGCTCGCGGCGGCAAAATCGCCGGCAGTGTGTTCCATCCATTCCCGGGCACTTCGGATTTCTCGGCCTTTCTGCTGCGCGCCCAATCTTCGCGTGCCAAGGTCCTGAGCCTCTGCAATTCGGGCGCGGACCTCATCAACACCGTGAAGCAGGCACGCGAGTTCGGCGTGAATCGCAGCATGAGGATCGTGGGCATGATCACCTACGATACCGTTATCCACTCGCTCGGGCTGGAAACGGCGCAAGGCATGCAGATCGCCGCTACCTACTATTGGGACCTGAATGACCGGACACGTGCCTGGCAAGCGCGCGTGCAGCCCAAGACGCCCACATTGTACCCCAACATGGGCACTGCTGGCATCTACTCCGCCGTGACGCATTACCTCAAGACCGCAGCAGACATGGGCATCGCAGAGGCGAAGCGGGACGGCCGGGCGACTATTGCACGTATGAAGTCAATGCCGACCGATGATGACTGCTTTGGCATGGGCACCATACGTGAAGATGGCCGCAAGATGCATCCGGTCTACATCCTGGAAGCGAAGAAGCCGTTCGAGAGCAAGCATTCCTGGGACCTGCTGAAGACCGTCGCTACAGTCTCGCCGGAGGACGCTTTCCGTCCGCTGAACGAAGGTGGCTGCCCGCTGCTGCGCGGATAACAAAAAAATAGGAGGAGAATGCCCATGGATTTCAGCGGCAAGGTCGCACTGGTGACCGGCGGAGCCGGCGGCATAGGACGGGCTGCCTCCCTGGGTTTCGCGCAGGGCGGTGCACGTGTGGCCGTGGTCGACCGTGATGCAGTCGGCGGCGAGGAGACCGCACGGCTCGTGCGTGCAGCCGGGAGCGAGGCCTGCTTCGTGCAGGCCGACGTCACCAAATCCGCCGATGTCCAGGGCTATGTGAAGGCGACGCTGGACGCGTATGGCACCATCGACTGCTTTTTCAACAATGCCGGCATCGAGGGCAAGATCGCGCTGACTGGCGACTATGAGGAAGATGTTTTCGACGCGGTCATCGCGGTCAACCTGAAGGGTGTTTTCCTGGGCCTTCGGCACGTAATTCCAGTCATGCTCCGGCAGCAGGGCGGCGCCATCGTGAACACCGCCTCAACGGCCGGGATTGCCGGGTCGCCGGGTCTTTCCGGCTACGTCGCTTCGAAGCATGGCGTGATTGGGTTGACCCGAACCGCCGCCAGTGAATACGGCCGCAACGGCATCCGGGTAAATGCCGTGTGTCCTGGACCGACGGACACGCGAATGATCCATTCGCTGGAGGCGCAGACCAGCACCGAGGGAAGCAACAGCGTGCGAGAACGGTATCAGTCCACGATTCCCATCGGCCGCTACTCCACGCCCGAGGAGATAGCAAACTTGGTGCTATTCCTCAGCTCCGAGCTCGCCGGCAGCATCACCGGCGGGCAGTACCTCATTGATGGTGGGCGTGGCGCCAGTCCGAGCGCTTTGCGCACCATTGCCGCCGGATAGCATCCGGCACAGCCAAGGACACGCGTTGCGGAGGCTGCTCACAGAGGCGGCCCTCACAGGGGGAAAATATTCGATCATGTATGACCATGTGATCGCACGGCGACGCGTGCTGCTGGCCGGCGCTGCGGCCAGCGTTGCGCTCGCGGCGCCCGCCCTAGCGCAACCAGCCTGGCCAAACCGACCAATCCGGATGATGGTTGGCTTCGCGCCGGGCGGACCGACCGACGTGCTATCCCGCATGCTAGCGCCGGGCATGGCCGAAATACTTGGCGTTCCCGTTGTGGTTGACAATCGGCCCGGCGCGAATGGCAATCTCGCCATGGATTTCGTTGCTCGCTCGACCGACAGCCATACCCTGACGCTGGTCAATGTCGGGCAGGTCGCCATCAACCCGCATACCTACACAACCATGCCGGTCGACCCGCTCAAGGATCTGGTGCCAGTCGCCACCGCCATCACCGGCGATTTGCTACTGGTTGCACATCCGAAGCTCGGCGTGACCACCCTGACCGAGCTGATTGCTTTGCTAAAGGCGAATCCTGGCAAGTTCAGTTATGCCAGCACAGGTTCGGGCGGCATCACCCATGTCGTGATGGAGTTGTTTAAGAATGCGACCGGCATCGAGATCGAGGCGGTGCATTATCGCGGCGCTGGGCCAGCGAGCCAGGACATGCTGGCTGGGACCACCCATCTTATCATCGATGCACTTTCGATGTACGAGCAGACTGTGCGCGACGGGCGACTCAAAGGCATTGCGGTACTGTCGGCGCAGCGGTCACCGATTCTTCCCGACGTGCCGACGATGGTAGAGTCCGGCTTCGGCGACTTCGTCTATCCGAACTGGTTTGGCTTGCTGGTGCCGCGGGGGACGCCGCCAGCGGTGATCGAGCGCCTCGCCGACGCCAATCGCCGGGCACAGCAGAGCCCGCAGCTGCGTGAGCGCTTGCAGGATATTGGGTGGGTCGCGGCGGCGGATACGCCGGAGCATTTCACCTCCCGCATCATGCACGACTACCGTGTCTACCGCGAAATCGTGCGAGCGAAGAATATCCGAGCCGATTGACCCCGTCCGGCCGTCCGGAAACGGGCGGCTGCCATTGCCTGACACCGGGAGGCAGCACAAATGGTCCCCTCTACGACACGCCGTGCCATTGTTGCCGTTATGGCTGGCCTCTCCACGTCGCCAGTGGTGCCCAGCAGTGCCCAGGCGCCAACGGTGATCCGGCTCGGCGTTCTCTCGGACTTCTCAGGGCCTTATCGCGACTGGTCGGGCCCCACCACGCTCGCCTGCGTGCAACAGGCGGTGGAGGAGATGCGTGTGCTGCGGCCAGAACTGCGCGTCGAGGTCCTCCAGGCCGACCACCAGAACAAGCCAGATGTGGGCGTTAACACCGCACGGGAATGGTTTGATCGGCGTGGCGTGGATGCCATTGTAGATGTAAACAACTCCGCCGTTGGTCTAGCCGTGAGCAGTGGGGCGCGAGAGAAGAACAAAGTCTTCCTGGCATCCGTCGCCTCGACCGCCGCCCTCACTGGGGCGCAGTGCTCGCCTAACACGGTGCATTGGACCTACGACACCTACATGCTTGCCAAGTCTACCAGCCAAGCCATGGTGCGGAATGGCGGCGACAGCTGGTTTTTCATCACCGCTGATTACGCGTTCGGGCACCAAATCGAACGTGACGCCACGCAATTCGTTCGGCAGGCTGGCGGCCGGGTGCTGGGTGCGGTGCGCTATCCTTTCCCGCAGACGACGGATTTCTCCTCGCAGATGCTGCAGGCCCAGGCCAGCGGCGCCAAGGTTCTAGCCCTGGCGAATGCTGGCAGCGACACGGTGAACTGCGTGAAGCAAGCGCAGGAATTCGGCCTGGGCCGGCGCGGCATCCGCGTTGCGTTGATGCTGGCCTATCTAACCGACATCCACACCATGGGGCTGCAGACCGCTCAGGGCCTCGTGCTGGCGGAAAGCTTCTACTGGGACCTGAACGATCGCACCCGCGCCTTCATGGATCGGGTGCGTGGCAGGCTGGCCGGCAACAGCCTCAACCAAATGAACGCCGGCGGCTACGCCGCCACGCTGCATTACCTGAAAGCGGTCGCCGACATGGACGCGGTCCGGGCCAAGGCCAGCGGCCTGGAGACGGTGCTGCGGATGAAGGCGATGCCGACCGATGACGACTGCTTCGGCCCCGGCAGCATCCGCGCCGATGGCCGTAAGCTGCATCCGGCTTATCTGTTTGAGGTGAAAAAGCCCGAGGAATCCAAGGCACCCTTTGACTACTACAAACTTGTCGGCACCACCCCGGCCGAGGAGGCCTTCCGGCCCATGGCCGAAGGCGGCTGTCCGCTGGTTTGATCATCGTCCCGAGGAGAACTGTCCCGCCATGCCCGACGTGAACCCCGCTCCTGCCGCCCGCGAGTACGACGCCCTCGTCATAGGCGCCGGTTTTTCTGGCCTCTACCAGCTACTGTGCCTGCGTGACCGGCTTGGGCTGAATGTACAGGTGCTGGAAGCCGGCGATGGCGTGGGCGGCACCTGGTACTGGAACCGCTACCCCGGCGCCCGCTGCGACTCCGAAAGCCATGCTTATAACTACACATTTTCGAAGGAGCTCTTTGAGGAGTGGGAATGGACCGAGCGCTATCCGGACCATGCGGAAATCCGTCGCTACCTGAACCATGTGGCCGACCGGTTCGACCTGAAGAAGGACATCCGCTTCGGCACCCGCGTGGTCGGCGCCCGCTACGACGAGGCAGCCAATCGCTGGGCGGTGACCACCGAGGCGGGAGAGACGCTGGCAGCGCAGTTTCTGATTACCGCGGTTGGCTGCCTTTCCACCGCCAATGTGCCGAAGTTTCCAGGCCTCGAGGAATTCGGTGGCGATTGGTACCACACCGGGCAATGGCCGCATGAAGGCGTAGATTTCACCGGCAAGCGCGTTGGCCTGATCGGCACCGGCTCCACCGGCATCCAGGCGACACCAGTCATCGCTGAAACGGCAGCGCACCTCACCGTGTTCCAGCGAACCGCCAACTACAGCGTGCCGGCTCATAACGCGCCGCTGACGCCGGAATTCAAGGCCTGGGTGAAAGAGAACCATGCCGAGATACGCCGAATCATGCACAGCAACACCAATGGCCAAGCCTTCTTTATCGAGGATCGCTCGGCCTGGGACGTGACGCCGGAGCAGCGCCAAGCGTTGTACGAAGCCGCTTGGGCCAAGGGCGGGCTGCAGTTCCGCGCCGTCTTCCGCGATATGTTGTTGGACAAGGCGGCGAACGAGACCGCGGCCGAGTTCCTGAAAAACAAGATCCGCTCCATCGTGAAGGACCCGGCGACTGCTGCGCTGCTGGCTGATATCGACCATCCCTATGCCGCCAAGCGGCCGCCGATCGACACCGACTATTTCGCCACCTTCAACCGCGACAACGTCACCCTGGTCGATGTCCGCCGGGCTCCAATCGAGGCGATCACGCCGACTGGACTCCGCACCCGCGACGCGGAATATCCACTCGACATCATCGTCTTTGCCACCGGCTACGATGCGATGACCGGCCCGCTGCTGAAGCTGAACATCGAAGGTCGCAGTGGCCTGCCGCTGGCCAAGGCTTGGGAGGCCGGCCCGCGCAGCTACCTCGGCTTGCAGGTGGCGGGCTTTCCCAACCTCTTCACCATTACCGGGCCGGGCAGCCCTTCGGTGCTGTGCAACATGCCCGTAGCCATCGAGCAGCATGTTGAGTGGATTACTGACTGCATTGCGCACATGCGCAAGCGCGGACTTGCACGTATTGAGGCGCAGACCGACGCCGCAGAAAAATGGGTTGAGCAGGTCAATGACGCCGCCAATGCGACCTTGCTGCCGCAGGCGGCGAGTTCTTGGTATCTTGGAGCGAACGTACCGGGAAAGCCGCGGATCTTCATGCCGTACGCCGGTGGCATGGCGCGCTATCGCGAGATCTGCACCAATGTCGCGGCGAGGAACTACGACGGTTTCGCTCTGAGTGACTGAGCCTCCGTTTAATGCGCCCTGCCGCAAGAGGCGCCTGAAAGCTCGAGGGATGACGATGGTAGCCACACACCATACTCGCCGAGCCCTGTTGGGTTCGGCGGTCACTGCCGGTACCCTAACAAACTTACGCTCTGACCAGACGGCGTCAACCAGCGCGCCCGTTGGTAGCGCACCACCTCAGGCGTAAGGGTCAGCTCGCGCACCAGGATGTCCTGGTAGCCCCTTAACCGTGAGCCCGCGGGCGGCGCGACCTTCACCACCGCCTCGGCGGTCACCGTCTCGCGGTCGCGCTTGGCACCCCAGTGCCGGCGTGGCCGTTTGCCACCCTTGATCGACCCGGCGCCGCCGGTCGCCTGCTCCATCCCGGATGGCCGGGTCGGTGGCCGCGGCGGCAAGCTATCGCAAGGCCGCAAAAAGATGAAGACTTACGAGACCACGTGCTTCGCTGAGCCTGCCTCGCGGGTTGGCAGGGCCCAGCCAATTGCCTCGTTTCCGCTACGGGATCGGCCGGCAATCAAATGGCAGCCACCCTCGGCCAGGGGCCGGAAGGCCTCCTCAGTCCCGGTCGTAGCCATCAATTCGTAGTAGTCCCAAGGACCGCGGCTGGCTTCCGGTGTCTTGACGCGAAACAGATAGACCGGGTGGAGCTTGCGGCCATCCTGACGGATCCGGAGGGGGCCAAAGACATCGTCATCGGTTGGCATCGCCTGCATGCGGGCGACGGTCGCAGCGCCGTTGCGCTTTGCCTCGGCCACGCCCATATCCGCCGCGGCCTTCAGGTAATGCAGCGTGACTGAATAGCAGCCGGCTTGGCTCATGTTGGGCCGCTGCCCACCGGTCTTTGGCAGGACCCGCTGGGTGAAGCTGCGGGTGCGCTCGTTTAGGTCCCAGTAGAAGCTCTCCGTCAGCATCAGGCCCCGGGCGGTGGGCAGGCCGATAGCGTGAACGTCGTTGATGTAGAGCAGCAGCGCCGCGAGTCGCTGCCCACTGCGTACGATGTCGAACTCCGCCGCCTGCTTGATGGTGTTGACCGCATCCTCGCCGGCATGAGCCAGGCCGATTACCTTGGCCCGGCTCGCCTGTGCCTGCAGCAGGTAGGAGGAGTAATCCGTGGTGCCCGGTGCCGGATGTGCAGCGCGGCTCAGCACCCGGCCACCGGCCTTGCGCACCGCATTTGCCGTGTCTCGCTCCAGCGCATGGCCGAAGGCGAAGTTAGCGACGATGAAGAACCAGCTATCGCCGCCGGTGCGGACCACGGCATTGCCGGTGCAATTTGCAAGCATCCAGGTGTCATAGGTCCAGTGTATGCCGTTCGGCGAGCAGACCCGGCCAGTGAGGTCCGCTGTGGCGGCGGAGGAGTTGACTTCCACCGCCACGCCGCGGGACGTGGCACCGAATTCCTCGATCGCCTGGCGGACACAGGCGATCGAAGTGGCGCCGGTGCCACCGCTGTATGGGCCTGACTGGTCGCGTAACACGCCGATGCGAAGCGGTGGCGTGCTGCCGAACTGGGCGCGAGCTCCGGCCAAAGGCAGGACCGTGGTCGCACCGACGGTACCGAGCAACTGACGACGCAACAAATTCATGGCGTTTCCTCCTGTAAATAGGTGCTGGATCAGGACCCCTGTCGGAAGCGGCCACAAGAAGCTGAACTGAATGCTGAACTGGGCGAGTGGGTAGGGTCCCAATTGGCGCTGATTGGAAGCTCACCTTACGCTGCTTTTCTCGAGTTTCATCAAAGCTGTAAGCTGAATCCCGCAGGGGTCCCAGTTCGACGCTTATTCACCCACGCCACCGACCGGCTCAGCCGGATGGGGATGGTTCTCGGCGCCATCATGCTGCTGCTCGTAAGCGAGTACGGCATGGTGCAGGTGCTGCGAAGGTTGATATGCTTATCTCAGCCAACGGAGGAAATGCCGATGACCCGGAACGGGCGCGTGGTGTTCAGCCAGATGGGGGAGGTGGTATTCGGCCGGCCTGCGGCTCAGGCAGTAGCTGAACAGGCTGCGCGCCTGGGCGCCACGCGCGTCCTGGTAATGGCAAGCGCCACCCTCGCGCGGGACACCGACCATGTTGCGCGCATCCGTGATGCACTCGGTCACCGGTTCGCGGCGCAATACCAGGGCATGCCGGCGCACTCGCCCCGCGGCGCCGTGCTGGACGCCACCCGCATGGCGCGCGAGGCGACCGCCGATCTGGTCGTCACGGTTGGGGGCGGCTCCCTCACCGATGCGGCGAAGGCGGTGCAGCTCTGTCTCGCCAATGACATCGACAGCACCGAGGCGATGGACCGGCTGCGCCCTGGCGGCCCGCTGCCGCAGGCACCGAGGCTGCGCCAAGTGGCGGTGCCCACCACCCTTTCGGCCGGCGAGTTTAGTGCCTTTGCTGGCGTCACGGATGAGCGCAGCCGGGTGAAGGAAGTGTTCCATAACCCCGGGACCATCCCCGCCGCCGTAGTGCTCGACCCGGCGATGACACTGGCGACGCCGGAATGGCTTTTCCTCTCCACCGGCATCCGCGCAGTGGATCATTGCGTCGAGGGGATCTGCTCCGCAGAGGCGCAGCCCTATGCCGATGCGCAGGCGCTGCACGGTCTGGGACTGCTCGCCTCCGGCCTGCCGCGGGTGAAGGCGGACCCGAGTGACCTCGACGCAAGGATGGATTGCCAGCTGGGTTCCTGGCTGTCCATGGCGCCGCTAGCTACCGGCGTGCCGATGGGCGCCAGCCATGGTATCGGTTACGTCCTGGGCGCCGCTTTCGACATCCCGCATGGGCACACCTCCTGCATCATGCTGCCAGCGGTAATGCGCTGGAACCGTGCGGCCAATGCGGAACGCCAGGCGAGGGTGGCTGCCGCCATGGGCCACCCGGGCGGCGAAGCGTCGGAGGCGCTGCACGCCCTGATCGCCGGGCTTGGCATGCCGCGCAGCCTGGACGCGGTCGGCATTGGGCGGGACGCCTTCCCCCGCATCGCCGAGCGCGCCATGGCCACACCCTGGGTGCCGCGCAACCCGCGCCCCATCGAAGGGCCGGCGCAGGTCATGGAAATCCTGGAGCTCGCGGCGTGAGCCGACTTGAGACTTACCGCGACAAGTTCTCGTGCCTCAGGATGCGGCGCGAGGATGGCATCCTGGAGATGCGCCTTCACACCGACGACGGCCCGCTGCGCTGGGGCTTGGTGCCGCATGGCGAGCTACCCGACGCCTTCGCCGAGGTGGGGCGTGACCGCGACAATCGCGTGGTGATCCTGACCGGCACGGGCGAGGAGTTCTCCGGCCTCCGCACCACGGCCGCGACGCGCTCGTTAGCCCAAGGCATCACCGCTGCGGCCTATGACCGAGTCCACTGGGAAGGCCGCGCGCTGCTGATGAACCTGCTGAACATCGAGGTACCGGTGATCGCCGCCATCAACGGTCCGGCTTGGCGGCATTGCGAGATCCCGCTGCTGTCGGATATCGTTCTGGCCTCCGAGACAGCGCAGTTTCAGGACTCGGCGCATTTCATGTCGGGCATGCTGCCGGGGGACGGCATGCACATCCTCATGCCACTGCTGATGGGGATGAACCGTGGCCGCTACTTCCTGCTGACCGGTCAGACGCTGAGCGCCCAGGAGGCGCTTGCCCTCGGCCTGGTGAACGAGGTGTTGCCTCAGGCACAGGTCCTGGACCGGGCATGGGAACACGCCCGCCTGCTGACGCAGAAGCCAACGCTGCTGCTACGCTACACAAGGCTGATGTTCACCGAGCATCTGCGGAAGCGCATGCAGGATCTGCTGGGCTACGGCCTGGCCATGGAGGGCTTGGCGCTGATGGATCAGCCGGAATAGCCCCGCCGGGGGCGGCGCGTCACCTGCCGCCGCCGGTCGGGTGCGGTCCTTTACAGGTAACTGGCGGCCAGCGTGGTGCCGTCCCGGCCGCGTAGCAGTTCCTCGCCAGCGCCGGCCAGCACCACCCGGCCGCGCCGCAGCACCATCCCCTGGCGCGAGACCTTCAGCGCCAGTGCCGCCATCTGCTCGGCGATGACGACGACGATGCCGCTCTTTGCAGCGTAGTCAGTGATGAAGCCGTAGATCTGCTGGACGATGATCGGCGCTAGGCCGAGCGAAGGCTCATCCAGCAGCAGGAAGCGCGGGTTGCGAATGGTGGTACAGGACAGGATCAACATCTGCTGCTGCCCGCCCGAAAGCAGCCCGGCGGCGGTGCGCGCCTTGGTCTCCAGGATAGGGAAGCGGGCATAGACCTCGGCCAGGGATGCAGCCAGCTTCTCGCGGCGGGCACCGAAGCTCCAGGCCAGCCTTAGGTTGTCCTCCACTGTGAGCTGGCGGAACAGCCGGCGGCCCTCCATGGCGTGCGCCACGCCGAGCCGCGCCCGTGCCGGCGGTGGCAGGGCGGTGATGTCCTGGCCATCCAGCAGCACCTGGCCGGCGACCACGGGTGCGATGCCGGAGACCGCCCGCATCAATGACGACTTGCCTGCGCCATTGGCACCGAGAATGGCGGTGATGCCACCCGGTGCGGCCTGGAGCGAGACGCCTTCCAGAGCCCGCACCGCGCCGTAGTGCACCGAGAGATCGCGCAACTCAAGCATGGGCGGCCTCGTCGCCGAGATAGGCGGCTATCACCTGCGCGTCGCTGCGCATGCCGACGATGTCACCGTGGTAGATCATCCGGCCGCTGTCCAGCACCACCACCTCGTCCACCAGCTCCGCCAGGAAATCCATGTGATGGTCGATGAGCAGGATGGCGATGCCCATCGCCCTCATGTCGCGGATCAACTGCGCGAGCCGGTCCATCTCCGTCTCGGACAGCCCCGCCGCGGGTTCGTCGAGCAGGATGACACGTGGGCGGGCGAGCAGGGCGCGGCCCACCTCGGCCATGCGGCGGGTTCCATACGGCAGGGTGTCGATCGGCCGGTCTGCCACCTCGGTGAGGTCCGACAGCGCCAGCACGGCCTCCACCAGCGCCAGTTGCGCGGCTTCCTCAGCGATGGCGCCGGGCAGGGCCAGCGTGGCGGCGAGGCCGCTGTGGCGCAGCTGGCGGTGCGCGCCGAGCAGCAGGTTCTCCCGCACCGTGAAATGCGGCACCAGGCGCGGGTCTTGGAAAGTGCGCACCACGCCGGCCGTGGCCACCTGGTGATCGGGCAGGCCGGTGATGTCGCGGCCGCCGAAGCTCACCTGCCCTGCGGCCGGCCGGTAGATGCCGGTGACGACGTTGACGAACGTGCTCTTGCCCGAGCCGTTGGGGCCGATCAGTGCGGTGATCCGCCCCGGCTCCAGCCGCAGCGAGACGTCATCCACTGCCACCAATCCGCCGAAGCGCATGGTGATGCCCTTGGCTTCCAGCGCGGTGCCGCCAACGTCCGGGCGCAGCGCCGTCGCATCGGCGCGCAGCCTAGCGGCGCGGGTCAGGGCGCGCGCCTTGATAAAGCGCGGTGCGTCGAACAGCAGGCCGCCGATGCCACGCGGCAGCACCAATAGGGAGAAGGTGAGGATCAGCCCATAGGCGATGAATTGCCATTCGGCGAAGACCTGCAGCCGTTCGGGCAGGAAGGTGAACAGCACAGCACTCAGCACCTGCCCCGCGATGGAGCCGAGGCCCCCGACGATGGCAATGACCAGCACCTCGATAGAGCGCGGCAGGGCGAAGCTCTCCGGGCCGAGATAGCCGACCAGATGGGCATAGAGCGCCCCCGCCAGCCCCGCCAGTGCGCCCGAGAGCGCATAGGCCAGCTGCTTGGTGCGGCCGGCCGGGATGCCGATGCTGCCGGCTGCGACCTCACTGACCTGGATGGCGTAGAAGGCACGGCCGATGCGCGATTGCGTCAGGTTGCGCACCAGCAGAATGACCCCGGCGGTTACGAGTAGGACAAGCTGGAAGTAGCGAAGCCCATCAACCTTAACGCCCAGAATCGTGAGCGTGCGCAGCGCCGCCGAAGGCACGCCGGGCAGGCCCATGGTGCCGCCGGTCAGCTCATTCCATTCTCGAACTACTTCGAAGAACACCATGCCGAAGCCGAGCGTCATCATCGCCAAGTAGACGTCGCGCACCCGGTTTGCGGGAAAGGACAGCAGCCAGCCAGTCAACCCCGCCAGCAGCACCGCCGCCGGCACGCCGAGCGTGACGTCTAGCTCATGAGTCTTCACCAGGATGCCGGTGCAATAGGCGCCGATGCCGAAGAAGCCAGCATGGCCGAGCGAGATCTGTCCGGCGAGGCCGGTGAGCAGGTTGATGCTCTGGGCGAAGATTGCGGCCACCAACACGAAGCTGGCGATCTGCAAGGTGCCGGGGGAGAGCAGCGGCGCCGCCAGCAGCAGCGCCAGCACCAGCGCCACCTGCACACGCCAGTCTGCGACGACTGCGCTCAGCCGCGATCGCAGAGCATTCATGCCTTGCTGACCTCCGGCCGACCAAACAATCCTTGTGGCCGTACGGCCAGCGCCAGCATCAATAACGCAAAGGCGATGCCGTGTTCCGCCGCGGTGGAAACGTAGCCGCCCACCAGCTTGCTGATCACCCCCACCAGCAGCCCGCCAGCCAGCGCGCCGAGCGAGCTACCCATGCCGCCCAGCACCGCGGCGACGAAGCCGAGCAGCACCAGGTCGAAGCCAAAGGCGGGGTCTACCGTACCGCCGATCTGGGCGATCAGCACCCCAGCCACCCCCGCCAGGATCGAGGAGAGCATAAAGGAGCCGAGGATCAGGCGCCGCACCGGAATGCCCTGCACCAGCGCCAGCTCCGGGTCGAGCGAGACGGCGTGCACTGCCTGGCCCCAGACGGTGCGGCGGATGAAGAGCTCAAAGGCCAGGATCAGCGCGACGGCGACCGCCAGCACCACCAGGTACTGCAGGGAGATGTACTGCCCGAACAGGGTGACGAAATCCTGCGCGTTGAACACCACGTCGGGGAAGGCCACCGCCTGGGAGCCGAAACACTTCGCCGCCATGCCTTGCAGAAAGATGCCAAAGCCGAGGGTCGAGACCACCCAGCCCATGCTGCCGCCGCTGGACTGCAGTGAGGGGCGCACCGTCCAGCGCTCGATGAACATGCCGAGCGCCGCGACGACGGCGAGGCTGCCCACCACCGCCAGTGTGATGGCAACGCCCTGGCTGGAGATGAAAACGGTGAGCATGGCGCAAAGCATCATCAGCGAGCCCTGGCCGAAATTCAGTGTCTTCGTCGTCCAGAAGGTGAGGTTCAGGCCGAGCGCGATGAGCGCATAGACCGCGCCCACGCTGATCCCGGCCAGCAGCAGCGAGAAGAAGAAGTCATCCATCTCTAGTCACGGAGCTCCAGCACCACACGGTCGCCGCGCTTCAGCATTTCGTAGGTGCCGAGATCCTCCAGCTTCAGCGCCACGTGGTTCTGCGGGGAGAAGCTGATGCGGCTGATCGTGGCGCCTTCATAATCCTTGGTCTGGTCCAGGGCACGGACCACGTCGGCGGCGGCGGTGGAGCTGATACGACGGATCGCGTCGATCAGCAGGTTGATGCAGTCATAGCCGCTGCCCACGGTGCCGGCGAGTGAGATGAGCGGATTAGCGGCGTCGGGACCGTACCAGCGATCGGTGCCAAACTTCGCACGGTAGAGATCGGCGAATTTTTGCGCCGCGCCATGCATCGGGCGGCGCCCAAAGGCGGCATGGTTCACCGCACGGGTACCCGCCACCAAGTCGCCGGCACCTTCAATATACGGCACTGTCACCGCGCCGGCGGCGCCGAACAGCGCGAGATTGATGTTTAGCCGGCTCATGTTACGGCGGATCACCGCGAAGTCGGCGCCCAGCCCGATGACCAGCATCGCCTCGGCATTGGCGCGCTGCACGCGGACCAGCTGGGCGGTCATGTCCTGGGCGCGCTGGTTGTAGCTTTCCACAGTCACCCGCGCGGCCGGCTTGCGCCGCATAATCTCCCGCCGCACTAGGTCGGCGCCGGTCACGCCGTAACCGGTGCTCTCATGCAAGATGCCGATGCGGGTAAACTCCGACAGGGCCGCCGCCAGTTTCTCGGACTCCACCAAATTGCCGATAGAGATGGAAAACAGGTTGGGCCGCGGCGGCTTGTCCGGACCATTAGGGTAAATGATGGTGGGCGTCTGCGCCTGCGGGTTGATGATTGGCCGGCCGTCGGCCTGGATCATGTCGGCGGTTGCCAAGGTGGGACCAGAGCCCGAGGGGCACATCAACCCGACGATCTCCCGGTTGTCGAGGATGCGGCGCAGGTTCTGCACCGCGCGATCCGGCACCAGCTGGTCGTCCAGTACCTCGGCCAGTTCCACCATGCGGCCATTAATGCCGCCAGCCTTGTTGCATTCCTCCACCGCGATCTGTGCGCCGCGATTGATGCCCTCGCCGAATTCGTTGAACGGGCCGGTGAGCGCGGCGGTGAAGCCGAATTTGATGGTGCCGGACTGCGCCCGGACCAGGCCGGGCAGCGTCAACCCGGCGGCACCCAGAGCCAGGCTCCTGCGGTTGATCTTCATGCTTGGTTTCCCCCTACGCTTCGCCGTCAGGATTTGCCAGTCGCCTGCAACTCCTCCAGCAGGATCGGCACGCCATGCGTGGTGCTGTGGATGCCGAGCACGCTGGTGAGCTCCAGCACCTCCATGATCTCCTGCCGCGTCGCGCCGAGGCGGATGGCATTGCGGATGTGCACGCGTGTGCCGGGCGCGTAGAGGTGCGTCGTTGCGGCATCGATGGCGATGTAGATGAACTCCTTTACCTTCGGCTCCAGCATGCCATGGCGCCAGGGTACCGAGGAGAAGTGCATGTAGGCTTCGAAGAAGTCAGGCGAGAGCGCGAGGACATGGTCCCACAGCTCACTCCAGTAGCCGCGCCTGGCGGTGAACTCCGCCCTCAGCCGCGCCTCGCGCTCGCCGCCCGCACCGGGCTGTGGCAGCTCCGCGCCGCGCCCGGCGGCAGCCATCTCCTCCACCAGGATGGGCACACCCTCCGTCACGCTGTGGATGCCGAGCACGGAGATGAGTTGGAGCACCTCCATGATCTCCTGGCGGGTGGCGCCGAGGCGCAGCGCGTTGCGCATGTGCGTGCGGGTGCCCGCGGCGTGCAGATGAGTCGTCGAAGCGTCGATAGCGATGTAGATGAACTCGCGGACCTTCGGCTCCAGCACGCCATTCCGCCAGGGCACAGCGGAGAAATTCAGATAGACTTCAAAAAAGTCGGGATCGAGGGCGAGCACCTGGTCCCAGACCGGGCTCCAGTAGCTGCGTGCCTCGGTGAACGCCTCCTTCAGCGCACGCTGGCGTGGCGAGAGCTCGCTCATGGCCGGTCGTTCCCCCCCTCTGAGCCCTGGACACGTATGCCGCGCCTCGACCGGCCGGAAGCATGCGGCATTGCACTGGGATTGAAAAGCGTCGTCGCGCCACATGGCGATGGCGCTGGGCGCAGCGGGCCCCGCACCCTGCGCCGGCGAGAAAGCGCCGGGTGGGTGCTTCGCCAACAAAGGTTCTGTTGCATGTTTGTGGTCTGGCGGGATCGCGGCCAAGCTAGGGCATGGCAAAAGGGCGGCTGGCAAAAGTTCGGGCGGATCTGAGCTTCAAGGGCCGGCAGTTACCGCCGAGGTGATCCTTTGGGCGGTCCGCTGGTACCTGATGTTCCCGATCAGCTACCGCGATCTCGAGCTCATGCTGCAAGACCGCGGCGTCAACATCGCGCACACCACGATCTTCCGCTGGATCCAGGCCTATGCACCGGAGCTGGAGAAGCGGATCCGGCCCCACCTGTATCCAAGCGATGGCTCGTGGCGGGTCGACGAAACCTATGTGAAGGTTAAGGGCCGCTGGACCTACCTGTACCGCGCGGTGGACAGCCGTGGTCAAACCATCGACTTCATGCTTTCGGCCAGGCGGGACACCGCAGCGGCGAAGCGCTTCTTCGGAAAGGCGCTGGGGCAGCCGCACACGGTAAACTCGCGCACTGTCACGGTGGATAAGAATCCGGCCTACCCACGCGCGGTGGCGGAGATGAAGGCAGGCGGTGAGTTGTGGCGACGCTCCCGGCTACGCCAGATCAAGTACCTCAATAACATAGTGGAGCAGGACCATCGGCGCATAAAGCGCCTGACCAGACCGGAGCTCGGCTTCGGCAGCTTCTGGACGGCGCGACGAACTCTGACAGGCTACGAGGTGATGGCGATGATGAGGAAGGGGCAGGTGCGGAGGGTTGGCGGACGCGATATCCGAGCCCAAGCGACCTTTGTCGTCGAGCTGTTTGACGTCGCTGCCTGATTTGCATGCCGCCAGGACCAGTCCCAGCCCACCACAGACTTTGCAACAGAACCAGTTTGGCCATTCCGGGGTGAGGCGGCGGAGCGGGTAAGCGAATAAGCTGGTGGCGTCTTGGCCAGAGGACCGCCCCCATGCTGACCCTGCCGGCCCGCTTCGCCGCGGTGATCCTATGCTTCGCACCGCTCTTTTTTCAACGGAGCTGGCAGCACGCTGAGGTGTTGCTGGTCGGAGCGATCCTGGCGCCGGGCCGGCGCACGGTGAGCAGCATTCTTCGGATTGCCGGGCTCAGCCGGGAGCGGCGGTTCGTCAACTACCATCGCGTACTGAACCGCGCTGCCTGGAGTGGGAGAGCGGCGGCGATGGTGTTGCTTGGCTTGCTGCTGAACGCCTTCGTGCCGGCAGGTCCGGTCCTCCTCGGTCTTGACGACACGATCGAGCGTCGCCGCGGCAAGCGGATCAGCGCCAAGGGGATCTATCGGGATCCAGTCCGCTCCAGCCACGGGCATTTCGTCAAGGCGAGCGGCCTGCGCTGGCTCAGCCTCATGCTGTTGGTCTCCATTCCTTGGGTCGGGCGGGTCTGGGCCTTGCCTTTCCTGACGGCGCTTGCCCCCTCGGAGCGTTACTGCCGCGAACGCGGGCGGCACCACAAGAAGCTCACCGACTGGGGCCGACAACTGGTTCTCCAGGCCCGTCGCTGGATGCCGGAGCGGCAGCTGGTGCTGGTCACCGACAGCGGCTTCTCCGCCCTCGAATTCCTGGCCGCGCTGTTCCGCCAGGAGGTCACCTGTGTCACCCGACTGCGTCTTGACGCTGCCCTGTACCAGCCGGCGCCACCACGCCGGCCCGGTGCTGTCGGGCGGCCACCGACCAAGGGCGCACGCCTGCCAACCCTGGCCGAGGTGCTGGTCGACCAGACCACCGGGTGGCAGCGCGTCACCGTGCCCGGCTGGTATGGCGAGGGCGACCGCGTGGTGGAGATCTGCTCCGACACCGCCGTCTGGCGCCATGCCGGCATGCCAGTGGTGCCGATCCGCTGGGTGCTGCTGCGCGACCCCTGCCGGCGCTTCAATCCGCAGGCCCTGCTCTGCACCGATCTGGCACAGGAGCCGCTGCAGATCATCCGCTGGTTCGTCCAGCGCTGGCAGCTCGAGGTCACCTTCCGTGAGGTGCGCGACCACCTCGGCGTCGAGACCCAGCGGCAGTGGTCGGACAAGGCCATCGCCCGCACGACACCATGCCTGCTCGGCCTGTTCTCGATCGTCACCCTGCTGGCGTCGCGCCTCGACAGCCGTACCCGGATCCAGGTCTCGGCCAGCGCCTGGTACCACAAGCAACGACCAACCTTTGCCGACAGCCTTGCCGCCGTACGGCGGGAGATCTGGAGCGAACAGGGTTTCGTCGTGTCCCGGCAATCCGTCGATGCGGCAAAACTCCCGCCAGCCCTCCGCGAAGGCATCGCCTACGCCCTCTGCCATGCTGCCTAAATGGCCAAACTCGAGCTAAGAGCGTTTTCCCATCAGTCTGGGTCATACCCGGCTGCGGCGAAGTAGTTGGTGCACTCGGCTGGGGTGAAGCTTGGGATAAAGCGGCCGATGGTGTCCCAAAGTCCTTCGACGGTGCGCTCAGCGGCTTTGCGGAGCAGCGCCTTGAGCTTGGAGAAGGCGTTCTCGATGGGATTGAAATCGGGGCTGTAGGGCGGGAGGTAGAGCAGGCTCGTGCCTGCGGCCTCGATGGAAGCCCTGACGCCCGCGCCCTTGTGGCTGCCGAGGTTGTCCATGATGACGACGTCGCAGGGCCGCAGCTCGGGCACGAGGACCTGGTCGACATAGGCCTGGAAGGCGCGGCCGTTGATCGGGCCGTCGAGGACCATGGGGGCGACCATGCCGGTGTTGCGCAAGCCGGCAACGAAGGTGGTGGTCTTCCAGTGCCCGTGCGGGATGCCGGCCCGCAGGCGCTCGCCCCGGGGTGCCCGGCCGCGGGTACGGGCCATGTTCGTCGAGGCCCAGGTCTCGTCGATAAAGACCAGCTTGGCGGGATCGAGGTCGATCTGGTCGTCGAACCACGCCCAGCGCCGCCTCAGGATGTCCGGCCGGTCCTGCTCCGCGGCATGGGCCGTCTTTTTTTCCACGTCATCCGGCGCCGGTCGAAGAAGCGCCACAGCGTGCCGATCCCGGCCGACACGCCCGCCTTGGCCAGTTCGGCCTGGATCTCCTTCAGCGTGATGTCGGAAGTCCGCTCGACCAAGCCCAGGATCAGCGGGGCATGCCCCTCGATCCGTGCCGTCCGGCGGTCTCCGCCCAGTGGCCCTGGTGCGACCGAGCCCGCCTCCCGCGCCAGCGTTGCCCAGCGGATCGCGCTCGACGCGCTCACCCCGAAGCGGGTCGCCGCCGCCCGGCAGGACGCACCGGCCGCGATCGCTGACACCACCCGCTCCCGCAAATCCACCGACAACGCCTTCGACATGCCCGGCCTCCCTCGCCAGGGATACTGAATCACCTCCCCACGTCCCCGTGGATCACAAGCGATTCAGTCAGACCGGAAACCGCTCTAGCGCTCGTCCGTTGGTCAGCGAACCGCCGCGCGTCGCGTCCGGTGAACGGGAGCGGCAGATGCGGAAGCGCAATATTCTGATCGGGCTGAGTGTCCTCACGACAGCGCTGACGGGCGCCGCCTACGCCCAGAGTGGACGCAGCGCCGCACTGACCCAGGTGGCGCGGTTCGACCACCAGGTCACCGGCGTCGCCGTCACTGCCGACGGGCGCCGCTTCGTCAACTTCCCACGCTGGACCGACGACGCGCCCATATCGGTTGCCGAGGTGATGGCCGACGGCGCGCTCCGGCCCTACCCCGACGTCAAGTGGAACAGCTGGCGCAACGCCAGGGCGAACGAGATGCCGGTCGGCGAGTTTTTCGTCTGCGTCCAGTCGATCGTGCCGGACGGCCACGGCAACTTGTGGGTGCTCGATCCCGGCGCGCCCGGCAACGAGAAGATCCTGGAGGGCGCGCCGAAGCTCGTCCGCATCGACCTGAAGACGAATAAGGTGACCAAGGTCATCGCGGTGCCCGGCGACGTTGCGCTGCAGGGCACCTACCTCAACGATATCCGGTTCTCGCCCGATGGCCGGACCGGCTACATCACCGACAGCGGCACGCGCGGCGCAATCATCGTCGTCGACTTGGAGGACGGAAAGAGCTTCCGAGCGCTTGATGGACATCCGTCGACTCAAATCGACAAGAGCGTCACCGTCGCCATCGAGGGCAAGCCGCTTGTCCGCCCCGATGGGCGGCAGCCTACGTTCGCGTCCGACGGCATTGCGATCTCGAATGACGGGAAGACGCTCTACTGGCAGGCGCTGACCGGGAAGACGCTCTATTCGATCGCCACCGACAAGCTGCGCCCCGACGTCAGCGAGCGAGAGCGCAGTGGCGCGGTGCAGACCGTTGCCACCACCGCTGTCGCGGATGGGCTGTGGATGAGCAAGGCTGGGACGCTCTACATTACCTCGCCGACCGATTATTCGATCAGGCGGCTCGCCGGGTCCGGGACGGAGATCGTCTTGACGGATAAGCGGCTACGCTGGCCCGATACGTTCGCCGAAGGTCCCGACGGGACGATCTACGTCACCGCGAGCCACATCCAGGACACGCAGTGGTTCACGCCGGGTGCCCCGCCGTCGATCCGCACCGAGCTGTTCTCGTTCGCTCCTACCCGTTGAGGATCGCCATGACCTACCTGCGCTACCGCGACGACATCGAGACGCTCGAACCAGACGAGCAGGCGACGATCGATGGCATCATCCAGGGGATGACCCAGCAGAGCGAGGTGGTCGAGAAGCGTGAGCAGCATGCCGTGCGCGCCAGCCATGCCAAGAGTTCGGCCTGCGTTGTCGGCACGCTGACGATCGCCGACGACCTTCCGCCGGAGCTGGCGCAGGGGTTGTTCGCCGAGCCGGGCACCTACGAAGTCGCGATCCGCTTTGCGCAGGGGCCGGGCGAGACGCTGGGCGATCGCGTGTCGACACACTGGCCTGCCCCCGTAGAAGTGGTCCGCCGGTGATGTAGCCTGGCGACTGCGGGGGGAGGTTCGGGGATGGCGAGGAAGAAGGCCCACACGCCCGAGGAGATTGTGGCGAAGCTGCGCCAGGTTGAGG
>NZ_JABFHG010000022.1 GCF_013112485.1 Roseicella sp. DB1501 | reverse complement strand
CGAGCCTGCCGGCCGTGCGCCGCGCCATTATGGCGCGGCTGCTCGCTGAGCTTGTCCCACCGATCTGCTGTCCGCATTGCCGACGCCGGTTCCGACCGCCACCAGATCGAATACTGCCCAGGTAGTGTTAGGCAGCCCCCGCCGCCGCCGTGAAGGCGGGCGCTTCGCCGCCGCGAAGCATCGTTTCCGGGCGAAAACGAGCAACCTGCCTCCGGGGCTGCCGCCGGGGCGGCGGACGGGGTAGAGACCGGCATGGACCAGGCCCTCGATTCCGCCCGGCTGCCCAGCGCCGCCGGCGCCTCCCCCGCCATGGCGCAGTGGTTCGGGCTGAAGGCGGCGCATCCGGATGCGCTGCTCTTCTTCCGCATGGGCGATTTCTACGAGCTGTTCTTCACCGATGCCGAGGCGGCGGCCGAGGCGCTCGACATCGCCCTCACCTATCGCGGCGAGCACCAAGGTGAGCGCGTCCCGATGTGCGGCGTGCCGGCGCACAGCCATGAGAGCTACCTGGCACGGCTGATCCGCCGCGGCTTCCGCGTCGCCATCGCCGAGCAGATGGAGACGCCGGAGGAGGCGAAGCGGCGCAAGGCGAGCGCGGTGCGGCGCGAGGTGGTGCGCCTCGTCACCCCCGGCACCGTCACCGAGGAGACACTGCTGGACGCGGCGCGGCCGGCCTGGCTGCTGGCCCTGGCGCCGGAGGGAGACAGGTCGGGGGAGAAGGAGGGCGAGCGGCTCGGCGCCGCCTGGCTCGACCTCTCGACCGGCGCCTTCGAGACCGAGGCGCTGGCGGCGGGCGAGCTGCCGGCGCTGCTGGCGCGGCTGGAGCCGGCCGAGGTGCTGGCGCCGGCGGCGCTGGCAGCGGCGCTCCCTGGCGCCGTGGAGGCGAGCCCGCCGCGCGACGGCGCCCGGCGCCTCGCCGAGGCCTTCGGCGTCGCCACGCTGGATGGCTTCGGCAGCTTCTCGCCGGCCGAGACGGCAGCGGCGGCGATGGCGCTCGACTATGTCCGCGCCACCCAGAAGGGCGAGGCCGGCCGCGCCCTGCCGCATCTCTCCCGCCCGGTGCCGCGCGGCGGCCGCGGCGTGCTGCAGATGGATGCCGCGACCCGCCGCAGCCTCGAGATCCTGAAAAGCGAGCGCGGCGGCGGGCGCGACTGCCTGCTCGGCGCCGTCGACCGCAGCGTGACCGCCGCCGGGGCGCGGCTGCTCGCCGACCGGCTCGGCTGCCCGCTGGCCGAGCCAGGGCCGATCGCGGCGCGGCACGATGCGGTGGCGGCGCTGCTGGCGGCGCCGGCGCTGCGCGCCACGATCCGGGCCAGGCTGAAGGGCATGCCGGACATGGCCCGCGCCCTTGGCCGGCTGGCGCTCGACCGCTTCGCGCCGCGCGACCTGGCGGCGATCCGCGACGGGCTGGCGCGCGGCGCCGCCATCGCCGAGGCGCTGGCGCAGCCGGAGGGGCTGGTGCCGGTCCCGCCCCTGCTCGCCGGCTGCGCCCGGGCGCTGCGCCCGGCCGAGGATCCCTCGCCGGAGCTCGCCCGCGCCCTGGCCGAGACCCTGCCGGCGCGGCTCGACGATCCGGGGATCGTGGCGCCGGGCTATGACGGGCAGCTCGACGGCCTGCGGCGGCTGCGCGACGACGCTCGCGGCGCCATCGCCGCGCTGCAGCTCGACCTCGCCCAGGCCTGGGGGGTGGCGAGCGTGAAGGTCCGCCACCACCAGCAATTCGGCTATCTCGCCGAGCTGCCGGCCGCCGCCGGCGAGGCGCTGCTGCGCAACCCACCCGCCGGCGCCACGGGCGATTTCGCCCCGATCCACCGCCAGACCATGGCGAATGGCGTGCGCTTCACCTGCGCCAGCCTCGCCGCCCTCGACCGCCGCCTGTCCGAGGCGGCGGCGGAAGCGGCGCGGCGGGAGAAGGCGATCGCCCGGCACCTGCGCGGGCTCTGCCTCGCCGCCGCGCCGGGGATCGCCGAGGCGGCCGCGGCGCTGGCGGAGATCGACCTGCAGGCCGCCGCCGCCGAGCTCGCCGCCGAGGGCGGCTGGTCCCGGCCGGAGATCACGGCGCGGCCGGAGTTCTGCATCATGGGCGGCCGCCATCCGGTTGTGGCGGCGGCGCTCGCCCGCAACCGCGGCCCCGCCTTCGTGCCGAATGACTGCGACCTCTCGCCGGGACGGCGGATCTGCCTGCTCACCGGCCCGAACATGGCCGGCAAGTCCACCTTCCTGCGGCAGAATGCGCTGATCGCGGTGCTGGCCCAGGCGGGGCTCTTCGTGCCGGCCGAGAGCGCCCGGCTCGGCCTGGTGGACCGGCTGTTCTCGCGCGTCGGCGCCTCGGACGACCTGGCCGGCGGCCGCTCCACCTTCATGGTGGAGATGGCGGAGACGGCGGCGATCCTGAACCTCGCCGGGCCGCGCAGCCTGGTGGTGCTGGACGAGGTGGGGCGCGGCACCGCGACCTGGGACGGGCTCGCCATCGCCTGGGCGGCGCTCGAGGCGCTGCACGACCGCACCCGCTGCCGCACCATCTTCGCCACGCATTTTCACGAACTCACCGCGCTCGCCGGCAAGTTGCCCGAACTCGCGCCCGCCACGATGCGTGCGAAGGAATGGAAAGGCGAGGTGGTCTTCCTGCATAGCGTCGCGCCCGGCACCGCCGAACGGTCCTGGGGCCTGCATGTGGCGAAGCTCGCCGGCGTCCCGCGCGCGGTGCTGGCACGGGCGGCGCAGGTGCTGGCGGCGCTGGAGGCGCGGGCGAAGGGCCTCGACCCGCTCTCGGACGAGCTGCCGCTCTTTGCCCGGCCTGCCGCGGCCGGCGCCGGCGATGCGCCGATGCCGCCCGCAACCCCTCCCGCGACGCATCCCGCCCTGGCCGCGCTGGCGGCGCTCGATCCCGACGCGCTCTCGCCGCGGGAGGCGCAGGAGGCGCTGTATCACCTTAAAAGCCTATTGGATGGTGCTGTCCCCGGCGACTGAGTGCGGCTACTCTGGCGGGAATGACCGCCGCCTCCGCTCTTCCCGCCCGGGCCAACGCCCAGCGCCATCCGGTGCTGGCCGAGATGCCGAGTGTCATCCCGGACCTGATCGCCGAGTTGACCGGGGAAGCCGGAGGAGGCCCGATCCGCCGGGAGGATGCGCTCGACACGCTGCGGCGGCATCTCGGCCGTATCCAGGGCACGGTGCAGGAGAGCTTCGAGGCGCATGAGCTCTCCGGCCTCGCCGCCGCCCGCTGGCTGGCGGCGCTGAGCGACGGGCTGATGCTGGCGATCCATCACTACGCCCTGGCGATGGTGCCGGCGCGCGGCGCCGCGGAGCTGGCCGAGCCGCCCTTCGCCCTGGTCGCGACCGGTGGCTACGGCCGCGGCGTGCTGGCGCCCTATTCCGACATCGACCTGCTCTTCCTCTCCGACCGGACGGCCGGTCCGCGGGCGCAGCGGGTGGTGGAGTTCGTGCTCTACCTGCTCTGGGATCTCGGGCTGAAGGTCGGGCACGCCACCCGCAGCATCCAGGACTGCCTGGACGAGAGCACCAAGGACGCGACCATCATGACCGCCCTGGTCGATGCGCGCTTCCTGGCCGGCGAGCGGCCGATCTTCGACCGCTTCACCGAGACCTTCGCCCGCATGCGCGAGCAGCGCGGCCTCGGCCCCTTCCTCGCCGCCAAGCGGGCCGAGCGCGCCGCCCGGCATGCGCGCTACGGCGACAGCCCCTATCTGGTGGAGCCGAACGTCAAGGAGGGACGCGGCGGGCTGCGCGACCTGCAGACCCTCTACTGGCTGGCCCGCTACGCCTTCAACACCCAGCGCATGCCAGATCTTGTCGGGCCGGAGAGCCCCGGCGGCGGCCTGCTGACCGAGCACGAGGCGCGCGCCATCCGCCGCGCCTGGGACTTCCTCTGGACCGTCCGCTTCCACCTGCACTACGTCGCCGGCCGCGCCGAGGACCGGCTGACCTTCGACTTCCAGCCCGTGGTCGGCGCCCGCATGGGCTACACCCCGCGCGGCCGGCAGGACGGCGTCGAGCGCTTCATGAAGCACCTGTTCCTGACGGTGCGGGACGTGCTCCGCCTGACCCGGGT
Source organism: Roseicella sp. DB1501 (assembly GCF_013112485.1). Taxonomy (GTDB): domain Bacteria; phylum Pseudomonadota; class Alphaproteobacteria; order Acetobacterales; family Acetobacteraceae; genus Paracraurococcus. The sequence continues at coordinate 49,334 of NZ_JABFHG010000022.1, read as the reverse complement.
GCTGGAGCCGGCGATCGAGCGGGCATCGCTCGGCCCGCCCGCCACCCGGCGGCAGGGCGATGCGGCGCTGGCCGAGGCGGGCCTCGCCTTCGCCGACGGCAAGCTGGTGGCGGCGCCGCCGAACCGCGACTTCTCCCGCGAGCCGATCCTGATGCTGCGGATCCTGAAGGCGGCGCGGGACCGCAAGCTGGAGATCCACCCCCTCGCCATCCGCGCCCTGATCCGCAACGCCCATCACGCGATCGAGCTGCGCGGCACGCCGGAGGCCAACACCCTCTTCCTCGACCTGCTGACCGGCCGCGACGCCGCCACCTGGCTGCGGCTGATGAACGAGACGGGCTTCCTCACCCGCTTCATCCCCGATTGGGGCCGCATCGTCGGGCTGATGCAGTTCGACACCTACCATGTCTACACGGTGGACGAGCACACCATCGAGGCGATCGGGGTGCTGCAGCAGGTCGAGCGCGGCGAGCTGGCCGAGGCGGCGCCGGTCGCCTCCGAGCTGATCAGCCAGCTGCAGTCGCGCCGGGCGCTCTACATGGCGACGCTGCTGCACGACATCGCCAAGGGCCGCGGCGGCGACCACTCGGAGCTCGGCGCCCGCATCGCCAGCGAGCTCGGCCCCAGGCTCGGCCTGACGCCGGAGGAGACCGAGACCGTCTCCTGGCTGGTGCTGCACCACCTGCTGATCAGCCAGACCGCCTTCAAGCGCGACATCGAGGATCCGAAGACCATCCTCGACATCGCCGACCTGGTGCAGTCGCCCGAACGGCTGCGGCTGCTGCTGGTGCTGACGGTCTGCGACATGCGGGCGGTCGGGCCCAAGGTCTGGAACGGCTGGAAGGCGACCCTGCTGCGCGAGGTCTACTGGCGCGTGGCCGAGGTGCTGGCCGGCGGGCTCTCCGTGCCCGAGCGCGACGTGCGCGTCGCCCGGGCGCGGGAGGCGGCGGCGGCCATGCTGGCGGGCTGGCCCGAGGCGGACCGCGGGCATTTCCTCGGCCTCGGCTATCCCGGCTACTGGCTCTCCTTCGATGCCGAGACGCATGCCCGCCATGCCGAGCTGATCCGCGAGGCGGAGGCCTGCAAGGCGCCGCTCACGGTCAAGACCCGGGTGCTGGAGAGCCGGGCGGTGACCGAGATCACCGTCTACGCCGCCGACCATCCCGGCCTGTTCAGCCGCATCGCCGGGGCGCTCGCCGTCGCCGGCGCCTCCATCGTCGATGCCCGCATCCACACGCTCACCAACGGCATGGCGCTCGACACCTTCTGGGTGCAGGACGCCGCCGGCGGCGCCTTCGACGCGCCGCACCGCCTTGCCCGGCTCTCGGTGCTGATCGAGCAGGCGCTGTCGGGCCGGCTGCGGCTGAAGGACGAGATCCGCAAGGTGCGGCGGGAGCCGGCGCGGCTGCGCGCCGTGACCGTGCCGCCGCGGGTGGTCTTCGACAACCACGCCTCCAACACCCATACGGTGATCGAGGTGAACGGCCGCGACCGGCCGGGCCTGCTGCACGACGTGACCGCCGCGATCAGCGACCAGGGGCTGCAGATCGGCTCCGCCCACATCACCACCTATGGCGTGCGGGCGGTCGATGTCTTCTACGTCAAGGACGTGTTCGGCCTGAAGGTCGAGAACGAGCGCAAGCTCGGCGCCCTGCGCCTGGCCATGGAGGCGGCGCTGGCGCCGCCGGGCGAGGGCGGCGGCGCGGTGATGCCGACCCCGCGTGCGGCGGCCGATCGGGCGTAGCCTCCCCACGACGCGGCTGCGCGGCCTCGTGGGGGCCCGGGATTCGCCTCGGGGCCCGAAGCACGTCCCGGCGGGCGTCCTGCGGGCCGGGCTCAGCCCCCGCGGATCGCCATCAGCACCCGCTCCGGCGTCGCCGGCGCGTCCAGCCGGTCGGTGCCGATCGCATCCTTCAGCGCGTTCCACACCGCCGTCGCCAGAAGCAGCGGCGGCTCGCCCACCGCCTTCGAGCGGAAGATGGTCTCCGAGCGCGCCGGCGCCCCCTCCAGCAGCCGCACCCGCAGCACCGGCGGTACGTCCCGGCTGCCCGGGATCTTGTAGGTGGAGGGGCCGAGGGTGCGCAGCCGTCCCTCGGCATCCCACCACAGCTCCTCGCAGGTCAGCCAGCCGAGGCCCTGGACGAAGGCGCCTTCCACCTGGCCGAGATCCACCGCCGGGTTGAGGCTGCGGCCGCAATCCTGCACCAGATGCGCGGCGAGGCAGCGATGCTCGCCGGTCAGCAGGTCGACCGCCACCTCCACCGCCGCGGCGCCGTAGGAGAAGTAGAAGAAGGGCTCGCCGCGCATGGCGGCGCGGTCCCAGTGGATGTCGGGGGTGCGGTAGAAGCCGGTCGCCGAGAGGGAGACCCGCTGCATGTAGGCGAGCCGGGCGAGTTCGCCGAATTCCATGGCGCGGTTGCCGCCGGCCGTCACCTGGCCCTCGGCGAAGGCGATCTCCTCGGCCGGCACACCCCATTCCGCCGCCGCCACCGCCGCCATTCGGCCGCGGATCGCGCTCGCCGCCGCATGCGCCGCCCAGCCATTGAGGTCGCTGCCGGTGCTGGCCGCGGTGGGCGAGGTGTTCGGCACCTCGGCCGTGCTGGTGGCGGAGAGGGCGATGCGGTCCACATCGACGCCGAAGACGCTGGCCACCACCTGCGCCACCTTGATGAAGAGCCCCTGCCCCATCTCCGTGCCGCCATGGTTCAGGCGGATCGAGCCGTCGGTGTAGACATGCACCAGCGCGCCGGCCTGGTTCATGTGCATCTGGCCGAAGGAGATGCCGAAGGCGAGCACCATGCTGCCGAGGCCGCGGCGCAGCGTCGGATGCGCGGCGTTGAAGGCGGCGATCTCCCGCCGCCGCGCCGACCAGTCCGCATCCCGCTGCGCCTCGGCCCAGACCCGGCGGATCAGCGCCCCCTCCAGCGCCTGGCCATAGGGCGTCTCGGCGCCGTTCTCGCCGCCGGCGAAGTTGCGCGCCCGCACCGCCTCCGGCGGCTGGCCGAGCGCGCCCGCCACCCGGTGCACCACATCCTCGATCAGCAGCGCCCCCTGCGGCCCGCCGAAGCCGCGGAAGGCGGTGTGGCTGACGGTGTTGGTCCGGCAGGCCAGCGCCCGCAGCGCCACATCCGGCACGTCGCAGCAGCCGAGCGCATGAGTGATGGCGCGGAAGACGACGCCGGCGGTGAGGTCGAGGCTGTGGCCCGCATCCGCCGCCAGGGTGGCGTCGAGCGCCAGGATTCGGCCCGTGCCGTCGAAGCCGGCCTGCCAGCGATAGAGGAAGGGGTGGCGCTTGCCGGTCGCCGCCATGTCCGCCTTGCGGGACAGGCGCAATTTCACCGGCCGCCCGGTATGCCGCGCCGCCAGCGCCGCCGCCGCGGCCACCCAGCTCGCATTGCTCTCCTTGCCGCCGAAGCCGCCGCCCATGCGGCGCGTCACCGCGGTGACGCGGCTGAAGGGGCAGCCCAACACGCGGGCCGCGATGTGCTGCACCTCGGTCGGGTGCTGGGTGGAGGAATGGATGGTCATCTCGCCATCCTCGCCCGGCAAGGCGAGGGCGATCTGGCCCTCGAGATAGAAATGCTCCTGCCCGCCGGCGCGGAACTCGCCCGCGAGCCGGTGCGGCGCCGCGGCAAGGGCGGCGGCGGCATCGCCGCGGCGGATCTCCTGCGGCGGCATCACCCAGGCCTCGCGGGCGATCGCCTCCTCGAGGCTGAGGATCGCCGGCAGCGGCGCGATCTCCGGCCGCAGCGCCGCGGCGCCGGCCAGCGCAGCGTCGCGCGTCATGCCGACCACGATGGCGAGCGGCTGCCCGGCATGCTCCACCATGCCCTCGGCCAGCAGCGGCTCGTTGCTGCCGGCTGAGGCGATGTCGTTGCGGCCGGGAATGTCTCCCGGCCGCAGCACCGCGACGATGCCGGGCAGGGCCAGGGCCGGCGCCGGGTCGAGCGGCGCCAGCCTGCCATGCGCGACCGGGGAGAGGGCGAGCGCCGCATGCAGCAGGCCGGGCGGCTCGGGCAGGTCGTCGAGGAAGCGGGCCTCGCCGGTCGCGTGCTTCAGCGCGCTGTCCTGCCGCAGCGCGGCGCCCATGCCGCGCGCGGCGGCCTGCGGGGGTGCGGGATGCGCCGTCACAGCGCGTGGACCTCGAGCGGCAGGTCCGGGCGGGCGATGCGCCAGTGCAGGCGGCGCAGCAGCCCCTGCGCCGCGGCGAGGCGATAGGCGGCGCTGCCGCGCCAGTCGGAGAGCGGCGCGACATCCTGCGCCAGCGCCGCCGCCGCGGCCTCGAAGGCAGGACGTGCCAGGGGCGCCCCCGTCAGCGCCGCCTCGGCCGCCCGGGCCCGCGCCGCCATTGGCCCCATGCCGCCGAAGGCGAGCCGGGCCGCGGCCACGCGCCCCGCCTCGACGCGCAGCAGGAAGGCGCCGCTCACCGCCGCGATGTCCTGGTCGTGTCGCTTCGACAGCTTCTCGCAGACGAGGATCTCGCCCGCGGCGGGGCGCGGCAGGCGGATGGCCAGGATGACCTCGTCCGGCGCCAGCGTGGTGCGGCGATAGCCGGTGAGGAACTCCTCCACCGCGCACGCCCGCTCCCCCCGTGCCGAGGCGATGCGGAGCCCGGCGCCCAGGGCCAGCAGCACCGGCAGGGCATCGCCGATGGGCGAGGCGGTGCCGAGATTGCCGCCGAGCGTGCCGAGGCTGCGGATCTGCCGCGAGCCGAGGCGGCGCAGCAGGGCGGCGAAGGGCGCCAGCCCGCCATCGAGCCAGGGCAGCAGCCGCCCATAGGGCAGCGCCGCGCCGATGCTCAGCCCCGCCGCATCGCCCGTGCAAGCCTGCAATTCCGGCACGGCGTCGAGCGCGATGACGGCGGCGGGGCGCTGGCGGTGCTCGCTCGCCAGCAGGCCGAGATCGGTGCCGCCGGCAAGCAGCAGCGCCGCGGGATGCGCCGCCCGCAGCCGCAGCAGCTCGGCGAGGCTCGCCGGGTGGTGGAAGACCTGGCCCTCGGCAGTGAAACACGCCGTGCCGGCCACCGGCAGCACGGGCGGCGGCGCCCTGTCATCCTGCATGGCGGCGAGGGCGTCGAGGATCGGCCGGTAGCCGGTGCAGCGGCAGAGATTGCCCGCCAGCGCCTCATGCGGGTCGCCGCCCTCGCGCGCCTGCGCCCAGGCGGCCATGACGATGCCGGGCGTGCAGAAGCCGCATTGCGTGGCATCCGCCTCGGCCAGGCGGCGCTGCACCGGATGCGGCCCGCCCTCCTCGCCGCGCAGCCCCTCCACCGTGCGGATCGCGCGCCCATGCATCTGGCCGAGCATGGCGAGGCAGGCATTGATCGGCGCCCGGCCGCCATCCGCCGCCTCCAGAACCACCGTGCAGGCGCCGCAATCGCCTTCGGCGCAGCCCTCCTTCGTGCCGGTGAGGCCGGCCGGGCCGCGCAGCCAGTCGAGCAGGGTCATGGTCGGCGAGGTGCCGGCCGGCAGGCTGACCGGCGCGCCGTTGAGCAGGAAGCCGATGCGGTCGCTCATGGGTCGCAGTCTCGCATGGCTCCGCCTTTCATAGGATTGAGCTTAGCCATTTCCGTGCCGCGCCGCCCGCTTCCCCGACCCGACCGGCCGGGGCTACACACCCCTTTCTCGCCACCGTTGCGGAAAGGATCACCGGGTGCAGCTGGGCATGGTCGGCCTCGGCCGGATGGGCGGCAACATCGTGCGGCGGCTGCTGCGGGCGGGGCATGCCTGCATCGCCTTCGACCGCGACCCGGCCCCGGGCCGGGTGCTGGCCGCCGAGGGGGCGCAGGCCGTGGCGGATCTGGAGGCGCTGGTCGCCGCCCTCGCCCCGCCGCGCGCCGTATGGGTGATGCTGCCGGCGGGCGAGGCGACCGAGGCGGCCCTGCTGACGCTCGCCGGGCTGCTCGCCCCGGGCGACGTGCTGATCGATGGCGGCAACAGCTTCTGGAAGGACGGCGTCCGCCGTGGCGCCATGCTGCGCGCCAGGGGGTTGCATTTCCTCGATATCGGCACCTCGGGCGGCGTCTGGGGGCTGGAGCGCGGCTACAGCCTGATGATCGGCGGCGAGGCCGAGGTGGTGCGGCGGCTGGACCCGATCTTCGCCGCGCTGGTGCCGGGCAAGGCGGCGGCGGCGCCGACGCCCGGGCGGGTCCGGGACGAGGGCGCCGATCCGCGGCCCGAGGAGGGCTATGTGCATGCCGGGCCGAACGGCGCCGGGCATTTCACCAAGATGGTCCATAACGGCATCGAATACGGGATGATGCAGGCTTTCGCCGAGGGGCTCGACATCCTGAAGCATGCCGATAGCGAGTCCCTGCCGCCGGAGCAGCGGCTGAGCCTCAACCTCGCCGACATCACCGAGGCCTGGCGCCGCGGCAGCGTGGTGGCGAGCTGGCTGCTCGACCTGACGGCGCAGGCCCTGGCCAGCGATCCGGAGCTGGCCGGCTTCTCCGGCCATGTGAGCGACAGCGGCGAGGGCCGCTGGACGGTGCAGGCGGCGGTGGAGACGGCGGTCTCGGCGCCGGTGCTCTCAGCGGCGCTCTATGCCCGCTTCGCCAGCCGCGACGAGGCGCGCTTCTCCGGCAAGGTGCTCTCCGCCCAGCGCAAGGGCTTCGGCGGGCATCTGGAGCCGCCGAAGCCGGCCGATGCGAAGGGCTGAGACGCCGGGCATGGTGGAGGCGAAGCCGCTGGTCCTGGTGATGGGCGTCTCCGGGGCCGGCAAGAGCACGGTGGGCACGCTGCTGGCGGCGCGGCTGGGCGTCGCCTTCGCCGATGCCGATTCCTTCCACCCGCCGGCCAACATCGCGAAGATGAGCCGCGGCGAGGCGCTGGTCGATGCGGATCGCTGGCCCTGGCTGGACGCGATCGGCGCCTGGGTGGATGCGCGGAGCGGCGCGGGGCTGGGCGGCGTCGTCACCTGCTCGGCGCTGAAGCGGATCTATCGCGACCGGCTGCGGGCCGGGCGGCCGGCGCTGCGGCTGCTGCACCTGGTGGGCGACCCGGCGTTGATCGGCGCGCGGCAGGCGGCGCGGCCGGGGCATTTCATGCCGCCGAGCCTGATGGCGAGCCAGTTCGCGACGTTTGAGTTGCCGGGCGCGGAGGAGGGGGTGATCGAACTGTCGGTGGAGGCGGCGCCGGAGGTTCTGGTGGAAGCGGCGATTAATAAACTATTATAAAGATTGCTGATTGATAAGAATAAACAATCGCGCCGGCCCCATGAAAATCCGAATCATTCTGTCCCATCCTGCGTCGGAGCTCTTTGGTGAAATCCGGGAAGCTGTAATCGCGCAGGAGCTCGTTCGGCAGGGACATGACGCCGCCATCTATCGGGTTTACGGCGGGAGCGATTTCAAGCGCGACGTCTTCGCCGACACTGTCCCGGTTGTTTATTTTCCGGCCGATGATCGCTCCGCCGCACCGCACCGCAGCGTTTCCACCGCCCTGCGCGACGCACTGGCCGCGGACAGGCCGGATGCCATCGTCTTCAAGGGAATAGGCTACGACATCGTCCCGTTCATCCTCGCCGCCCTGGCGGCATCCCGCCCGAAGATCGGCTTTATCCTCGGCGGCAATGCCGTGGAGCCCGAACTCGCGGCGGCCCGCTTCGTGTTCGCGGAGAGCGGGAGCCAGATGGCGGCGGTCAGGACCGCTGCCGGAGATGGGGTCGCCTGCCGGATCCTGCCCAAATTCATCGACTGGACCGTCGCCGACCGGGTGCATGCCGAGCGCCAGGGCCACGCCCCACATTACGACATCATCAATGTCGGCACCTTCGAGGCGCGAAAAAATCAGATCGCGCTGCGCCCATTCTTCGGGCGCTTCAGCATCGCCATGATCGGCAGCGGCGAGATGCAGGATGAGGTGGCTGCCGCGGCGGCGGGGCACGACCGCATCCGCCTCCTAGGTGCGCTGCCAAATGCCGATGTCCTGGCCCAGCTCGGGCGAGCGCGCCTCATGGTGCATTCCTCCCTCTGGGAGGGTGTTCCCCGCGCCCTGATCGAATCCCTTGCCTGCGGCACCCCGGTGGTCGCGCATGCCGCCGCCATCCAGGGCAGCTTCGGCGAAGGCTCCGGTGTCCGTCTCGTCGGCACCGGCGAGTTGGAAGCGGCCGTCGCCGGCCTGCTGGGCGACCCGGGCAGCCTGCGGCAGTTCGGCGAGGAGGGGCGCCGCTTCGCGCAGCGCGAGCATGGCGCGCATCGCCTGCTGGAAGCCGCGCAGCATATGGTGGAGATGGCGGCGGCCTGACGCCGACGAACTGGCGGCGCGGCCGATGCATCGGCCGCGCCGTGGATTCCATTACTCCAGACTCAGGGTATCGTGATGCCGCGCTGCCATCTGCACCGCGGCGAAGTGCCGCGCCAGCACGGCATGCGTGAGGTCGCGCTGCCGCGCATTCTCGACCGCGTTCAGGGTGGCGAACATGATCGTCGGTGAAGTCACCAGCGCCAGGGCGATGGGCCGTGAATGCAGGCAGTAGCTGCCGTACCAGTTGTACTCCCACGGCACCATGTGCAGCGCATCGTGCAAGCTGACGTCCTGCGCAAGGAGATCCTCCTCCAGGCTTCGCAACACAGCCGCGGCAAGGAATTGGCAAGGCTGGAATGCCAGCCCACGCGTCTGCCGGCCGAAGACCAATTCCAGCAGAGGTTCGCGCTCGCCGGCGGACAGGGTGGCGAGGTTGGCCGTCCGCAGCCCGGACAGATCAAGCCGGGGCCGCGACCCTTCGGGTCGTATGATGGGAAGCGGGGGTGGTTCGGCACCGTCAAGCAACGCCTTGAGGCGCGTGTTCCAGTCCTCGTAGCCAGTGAAGACTGGCGAGGCGATCACCTTCGGACAGCCGCCCTCATCATGGAAATCGGCATACCCGAATGGCCTTATGAAGTAACTGTCCGAATCGATGGCGAAGTAGAGGTCCGCGAAGCCGGTCCGAAAGACGTTCATCTTGCAGATCTGTTGGCCGACCCAGCCTTTCGTCGTGCCGTTCCGGACATAGTCCTCGTCGCAGACGATCTGCACCCGCCCGTTGCGGCCAAACTGGGCATCGGCAGCTCGCCGGTCCTCCGCAGGGACGGAGAGAAGCAAGCAGATATCGGGTTCCACGAAGCGTTCGACGCTGTCGACGAGACGCTCCAGGCGCTCGAAATCCGGGCGGAAGCTCTTGCAGAAGATGGCCGCGACAGGTCTCGCGTTTTCCACGACTCGGTCTGCCTCTTGGTCTCATCGCAGTAAGGTAGAGACAAGAGAATACATCACAACTTATGGATTAGTTACCCACGGGTCGGCCGGGCCGCGGCATGGCGGCGTCGGCTGGCTGCGCGAGCGGGCCGGGTTTATGCCTGTGGCAGACGATCAGGAGCGCCGCATGTCCCTCGACCCCACCGCCCGCGCGATGCTGGAGACCATCTCCACCGCCACCATCACCACCCTTCTGCTCAAGAAGGGCCTGCGCAACATCTGGATGCGCGGCCCGCAGCCCTTCACCCCGACCGCCAAGGGCAAGCGGCTGGTCGGCCCGGCCTTCACGCTGCGCTTCGTCCCGGCGCGCGAGGATCTGGCGACGCCCGAGAGCTGGTCCTCCCCCCGCTCCACCCGCGCCGCGATCGAGGACATGCCGGAAGGCGTCATCGCCGTCGCCGATGCCATGGGCGTCACCGATGCCGGCATCTTCGGCGACATCCTCTGCGCCCGGCTGATGAAGCGCGGCGTCACCGCCCTCGTCACCGATGGCTGCGTGCGCGATGTCGCCGGCGTGGTCGGCACCGACATGCCGGTCTGGTGCCGCGGCGGGGCGGCGCCGCCCTCGGTCGCCGGTCTCACCTTCGTCGGCTGGCAGGAGCCGATCGGCTGCGGCGGCGTCGCGGTCTTCCCGGGCGACATCATCGTCGCCGACGACGATGGCGCGGTTTGCATCCCGGCCGCCTTCCTCGACGAGGTGCTGGCCGGCGGCACGGAGCAGGAGCGGCTCGAGGCCTGGATCGTCAGCAAGGTCGAGCAGGGCGAGAAGCTGCCCGGCCTCTACCCGCCGAATGCCGAGAACAAGGCGCGCTACGAGGCCGAGAAGAAGCGCTGAGCCCGGCTTGACGCGCGGCGGCGCGGCCGGGAGCCTCGGGCCAAAGCCCGGAGGATCCCCGCCCATGCCGCCGCCACCGCCCGCGCCCGCACGCTTCCCCTTCTGGACGGAGGAGAAGCTGCGGATCGCCGACACGGACATGAACGGCCATGTCAACAACGGCGCCATCGGCGCCTTCTGCGAGGCCGGGCGGGTCGAGGTGATGCGCGCCGTCGCCGGCCCGCCGGAGGACAGCCCGGTGCGCATGGTCGTCGCCCGGGTCGAGATCGACTACCGCGCCGAGATCCACTTCCCCGGCCAGGTCCGCATCGGCACGGCGGTGACGCGGCTCGGCGAGAGCAGCCTCACCGTCGAGCAGGGGCTGTTCCACGGCGGGGCCTGCTTCGCCACCTCGCGCGCCGTGATGGTGATGCTGGACCCGGCGGCGCGCCGGCCAACCCCGATCCCGGCGGCGCTGCGCGAGGGTTTCGCCGCGCTCGCCCCCGCGGAGGAGATCGCGTGATGCGCCGTCGCCCGCTGCTCGCCGCGCTCGCCGCCCTCGCGCCCGCCCTGCCAGCCCCCCTGCCAGCCCCCCTGCCGGCCCTTGCGCAGGAGCCCTGGCCGGCGCGCCCCGTCCGCATCGTCGCGCCCTTCCCGCCCGGCGGCACCGTCGACATCATGGCCCGCCTCACCGCCGCCTGGCTGCAGGAGGTGCTGGGGCAGAGCTTCGTCGTGGAGAACCGCTCCGGCGCCGGCGGCAATATCGGCGCCGCCGCCGTCGCCCGCGCCCAGCCGGATGGCTACACCCTGCTGATGGGCTCGCCCGGCACCCAGGCGATCAACGCGCATCTCTATCCCGATCCGGGCTATGACGGGATCGAGGATTTCGCGCCGATCTCCCTCGTCGCCGAGGTGCCGAACCTGCTGGCGGCGCATCCCTCCCTCGGCGCCCGCGACGCGGCGGCGCTGATCGCGCTGGCGAAGCAGCGGCGCCTTGCCTATGGCGAGACCAGCATCGGCGGCAGCACGCATCTCGCCGCCGAGCTCTTCCGGCTGCAGGCGGGGATCGAGGGCGACCACGTCTCCTATCGCGGCAGCGCGCCGATGCTCGGGGACCTGCTGCCCGGCCGCATCGCCTGGGGCGTCGACAACCTGCCCTCCATCCTGCCGCATATCCGCTCCGGCGCCCTCACCGCCATCGGCGTGACCAGCCGGCAGCGCTGGTCCGGCGCGCCGGAGATCCCGGCCATCGCCGAGACCCTGCCGGGCTACGAGGTCACCGCCTGGTTCGGGCTGCTGGCCCCGAAGGGCACGCCGGCGCCGATCGTCGCCCGGGCGAATGCGGCGCTGGTGCGGATGCTCGCCATGCCGGAGGCAGGCCGCCGGCTGGCCGAGCTCGGCGCGACGCCACTGCCCGGGACGCCGGAGGCCTATCGCGCGCATATCCTCGCCGAGCACCGGAAATGGGGCGAGGTGATCCGCCGGGCCGGCATCCGGCTGGAGTAGCGGCGCCGGCCACGCGGCTGGCACGCGGGTTGCCAGCCGCTGCGGCACCACTGCCTCGTCCGGGAGATGCCGCATGAACGACCCGAAGACCGCGCTCGGCCGCAAGATCCTGGGCCTGAAGCGGGCGAAGGGCCTCAAATGGATCGAGATCGCCGCTCGCATCGGCATGAGCCCGGTCTGGACCTGCGCCATGTGCATGGGCCAGATGAGCGCCGAGCCGGCCCAGGCCAAGGGCATCGCCGAGCTGCTCGGCCTCGACGAGGAGGAGGCGGCGCTGCTCTGCGAGATCCCCTATCGCGGCGCCCAGCCCATGCCGCCGACCGACCCGCTGATCTACCGCTTCTACGAGCTGGTGCTGGTCTACGGCACCAGCTGGAAGGAGATGATCCAGGAGGAGTTCGGCGATGGCATCATGTCGGCGATCGACTACGACATGACGCTCGAGCGCCAGCCCGACCAGAAGGGCGACCGGGTGAAGATCACCATGTCCGGCAAGTTCCTGCCGTACAAACGCTACTGATACTGCGTGCACGAAGGTTCCACCTTCGTGCCCCTCAGACGCCGGGCGCAAACCTTTTTGCCTGGGCCTTCGCAGCACGAGCTGCGGCGCCCATTCGGGCGCTCGGCTCTGCGGGTCGCAGGCCGGAACCTCATATTGCTCGGCATGACGCCGACCGCCGTCGGGGCGCCTCGTCCGCCCGCGGGTCATGCGCCAGCGGCAAGCGTCCGGGGCCAGGAATGGCGATGGGCCGCGTGAGGCGAAGAGGCGCGGCGCGGCCCAGGCTCGTCAGCAGCGCGACCGCGCCGATCGGCAGCGCCACCGCCGCCATGCCTTAGAGCGTGATCGCTTGAGGCGGACTCACCGAAAAACGTGAATTACGCCATCAAACGACGGCTTGGACCATGATCCGCGCCCCTGTGTGAGCGGATCATGGTCCAGAGCAGCCCGTCGAGGCCGAACCACCCCATGGCGCTGGTCCCGAGCATCGGGTCGATGCCGCTGATCAGGATCAGGTTGGCGCTGACCGCGATCACGCGGTTGGCCGGCATGCGGTCATGCGCATGCGCCGCGCAGACCGGGTAGAGCGTCGACATCGCCCCGTCGTGCAGCGCGGCGGCGGACCGGGCGCCGCCCCTGCCTCAGGCCGCGCGGGCCCGGCGCAGGCCGGTGCCGAGGCCGATCCGGCGCAGGACCGTGGCGACGGCCAGGCCCAGGCCCATCAGCCCCGCGCTCACCGCCAGGACGCCGAGGACGAAGCCCGGCTGCGCCAGGCCCTCCACGCCATGCGCCTGGCCATGCAGCAGGCCGGCGAGGGCGACGATCCCGGTGGCGGCCCAGAGCGGCAGCGGCACCGCCAGCACCGCCAGCGCCACCAGCACGACGACCGAGGCGAGGATGCCCGTCTCCATTCCGGGCATGGCGAGGCCTGCGGCGCCGAGGCCGAAGCCGGCCAGCATGGTGGCGAGGAAGGCGGCCGGCAGCGCCAGCCGCGCCCTTCCGCCCTGCAGCCCGGCCCAGAGGCCCACCATCAGCATGGCCAGCAGGTGGTCCATGCCGCTGAGCGGATGCAGGAGGCCGGCGAGGAGGCCGGCCCCCTCCATATGCCCTGGATGCGCGAGGGCCGGCAGCGGCGCCAGGATGAGCGCCGCGGCGGCGAGAGACCTGAGCGGGCGGTTCATGCCGCGCGCTCCTGCCCCGCGATGCCGCCCTGCGCCAGGGTGATGTCCGCAATCCTCGCCATGCCCTTGTCCTCCTTGAGAGTGGTGACGATGAACGGCCGTTGGCTGCCGATCCCCGGCCTGAATGGTCCGCTCATGATCGGAACAGCCTCGTATATTGCGTCTCGTGCCGCATCGAGAGGAGATCGAGCAACGGCGCGGCGGTGCCGAGCGTCTCCAGCTCGGCGGCGAGCGCCGCATCGGCCGCCGCCTCCACCACCGGCTGCAGCGCGGCCGTCGCCACCTGCCCGTCGGTCTGGCCGAGCGGCACCAGCCGCATCCCGGCCGAGACCAGGCTGGCGGCGAAACCAGCGAGCCAACCCGCCAGGGCCGGCCGCAGCGGCACCCCCTGGAAGCCGGCGGCGGCGCCGAAGGCCAGGGCATGCGTCAGCGCCCGTGGATGCCGGGCGACGAAGGCGGCGAAGCGCGGTTCCGGCCAGGCCGCCTGGGTCACCGCGGCGAAGGCCTGGCCCTGGGCCAGGGATTCCAGCGCCGTCTCGGCCGTGCCGCGCCAGGCGGCGGCAAGCGCCGTGAGCTCGTCGAGCCGCGCCGCCTCCCCCGCCGCGGCGGCGCGCCAGGCAGCCACCAGCAGCGCCCCGTCGATCCGGCCGGCGCCGGCGCGCAGCACGGTCGTGACATAGGCGATGAGGGTGGCGCGGTCGGTCACCCGCCCCTCCTCCACCGCCATCTCCAGCCCGTGGCTGTAGCTGTAGGCGCCGACTGGATAGGCAGGGGAGAGCCAGGCCAGCAGCCGGTGCAGCGCCCCGGTCGCCAACGGCTCGATCTCAGTCGTGGTGATGGCCATCGCAGCCGTCATGGGAATGGCCGTGCCCGTCGCCGTGGTGATGGTGCCCCGGCGGGCGGTTGTGCTCGTCATAGGCGCCGCCCTCCGGGTTGAAGGGGGCGTCCACCCGCCGCAGCTCGGCGCCGAGGCCGCGCAGCATGGCGGCGATGACATGGTCGTCGCGGATCAGCAGCCGGTCGGTCCCGATCTCGGTCGGCAGGTGGCGGTTGCCGAGATGCCAGGCGAGGCGCATCAGCCGCTCGGGCGTCGCGGCCCGCACCTCGACCAGCGGCTCCGGCGCCGCGCGCACCAGGATCACCCCGCCCTCCTCCAGCAGCAGCCCGTCGCCGTCGCGCAGCGCCACCGCCGCCTCGAGGTCGAGCAGGAAGGCGAAGCCGCCCTCGGCCACGTAGCGCCGCCGGCGGCGGAACCGGTCGTCGAAGTCGAGGGTGACGACATGCCTCGCGGTGCGCTCCACCCAGCCGCCCTTGGGCAGGATTTGCGTGGCGCGGGGCAGGGTCTCGGTCATGCCGGTGTCCTAGAACAGGAAATAGCGCTGCGCCATGGGCAGCCGCTTCGCCGGCTCGCAGACCAGCAGCTCGCCATCGGCGCGGACCTCGTAGGTCTCCGGATCCACCTCGATCCGCGGCAGGGCGTCGTTCAGCACCATGTCGCGCTTGCCGATGCCGCCGCGGGTATTGGCCACCGCGAGCAGCGGCTTGCGCAGGCCGAGCCGCCCGCCGATCCCGGCCTCGAGCGCCGCGCGGGAGACGAAGGTGACGCTGCTCGCCTGCATCGCCGCGCCGAATTGCGCGAACATCGGCCGGTAGTGCACCGGCTGCGGCGTCGGGATGGAGGCGTTGGGGTCGCCCATCGGCGCCATGGCGATGCTGCCGCATTTCAGCACCAGGTCCGGCTTCACCCCAAAGAAGGCGGGCGACCAGAGCACGAGGTCGGCGAGCTTGCCCACCTCCACGCTGCCGACATGCGTCGCGATGCCCTGGGCGATGGCCGGGTTGATCGTGTACTTGGCGATGTAGCGGCGGGCGCGGATGTTGTCGTTGTCGCCCGTCTCCGCCTCCAGCCGGCCGCGCTGCTGCTTCATCTTGTGCGCGGTCTGCCAGGTGCGGATGATGACCTCGCCGACGCGTCCCATCGCCTGGCTGTCCGAGGACATCATGCTGATGGCGCCGAGATCGTGGAGGATGTCCTCCGCCGCGATGGTCTCGCGCCGGATGCGGCTCTCGGCGAAGGCCACGTCCTCTGGGATGCGCGGGTCGAGGTGATGGCAGACCATGAGCATGTCGAGATGCTCGTCCACGGTGTTCACCGTATAGGGCATGGTCGGGTTGGTGGAGCTCGGCAGGAAATTCGGCTCGCCCACCACCCGCAGGATGTCGGGCGCATGGCCGCCGCCCGCGCCCTCGGTGTGGAAGGCCTGGATGGTGCGGCCGCCGATCGCCTTGACCGTGCTCTCGACGAAGCCGCTCTCGTTCAGCGTGTCGGTATGGATCGCCACCTGCACGTCGAGCGCATCGGCGACGGCGAGGCAGGTGTCGATCGCCTTCGGCGTCGTGCCCCAGTCCTCGTGCAGCTTGAGGCCGCAGGCGCCGGCGAGGATCTGCTCCTCCAGCGCCGCCGGCAGCGCCGCATTGCCCTTGCCGAGGAAGCCGAGATTGACCGGCAGCCCCTCGGCGGCCTGCAGCATGCGGGCCAGGTGCCAGGGCCCCGGCGTCGCGGTGGTGGCGAGGGTGCCATGCGCCGGGCCGGTGCCGCCGCCGAACAGGGTGGTGATGCCGGAGGCCAGCGCCTCCTCCACCTGCTGCGGGCAGATGAAATGGATATGCACGTCGAGCCCGCCGGCGGTGAGGATCCGCCCCTCGCCGGCGATGATCTCGGTGCCCGGGCCGATGATGATGGTGACGCCCGGCTGGGTGTCCGGGTTGCCGGCCTTGCCGATGGCGGCGATGCGCCCGTCCTTCAGCCCGATATCCGCCTTCACGATGCCCGCATGGTCGAGGATCAGGGCATTGGTGATGACGGTGTCCATTGCGCCGGCCGCGCGGGTAGCCTGGGACTGGCCCATGCCATCGCGGATCACCTTGCCGCCGCCAAACTTCACCTCCTCGCCATAGATGGTGAAGTCGCGCTCGACCTCGATGACCAGGTCGGTATCGGCCAGCCGCACCCGGTCCCCGGTGGTCGGGCCATACATGCCGGCATAGGCGGCGCGGGAGAGGCGTGCGGGCATCAGACCTGTCCCTCCGTCTCGCCGCGGAAGCCGTGCACCAGCCGGGCGCCGGCCAGGGCGACGAGGCGCACCTTGCGGCTCTGCCCCGGCTCGAAGCGCACCGCGGTGCCGGCCGGGATGTCCAGCCGCCGGCCGCGGGCCTGCGCCCGGTCGAAATCCAGCGCCGGGTTGGTCTCGGCGAAATGGTAGTGACTGCCGACCTGCACCGGCCGGTCGCCGGTATTCGCCACCGACAACTCGATGGAATCGCGGCCGGCATTCAATTCGATCTCGCCGCTCGCGGGCAGCACCTCGCCGGGGATCATCGGATCGGCTCGTGCACGGTGACGAGCTTCGTCCCATCGGGGAAGGTCGCTTCCACCTGGATCTCGTGGATCATCTCGGCGATGCCCTCCATGACCTGCGCGCGGGTGATCACCGTCGCGCCGTCGCGCATCAGCTCGGCGACGCTGCGGCCGTCGCGCGCGCCCTCGACCACGAAATCCGTGATCAGCGCGACGGCTTCCGGGTGATTGAGCTTCACGCCGCGTTCCAACCGCCGGCGCGCCACCTGCGCGGCCATGGCGATCAGCAGCTTGTCCTTCTCGCGGGGCGTCAGGTTCATGCAGGGCCTCGGGCGGGATGCGGGATCATGCGGTGGCGGCGTTCATGTCGTCCAGAGCCGCGGCAGGCGGGGCGGCAGGCCGAGCGCCGCCGCGCGCAATGCCGGGATCGCCGCGCCGAGCGCCGCGCGCACCGCCGCGGCGGGGCCGAGCCAGCGGGCGAGCAGCAGGCCGGGGTGCGGCAGGGTGGCGGCGCCCGGCGCCGGGGCGGGCAGGCCGCGCAGCAGGTCCCGCATGGCCTCGGCCGCGCCGCCGGCGAGCAGCAGCGTGCCGAGCGCCTCCACCCCGGCGAAGCCGAAGGGATCGGCCTCGGCCGCCGGCATCCCGTCTTCGAGGACAAGGCCATCAACCCAGAGCAGCGCCCCATCCGGCCTGTGCAGCCGCCAGCGGTCGCGCAGCATTCCCGCCGCCATCCGCTCGCCACGGGCGACGCGGCCGAAGACCAGCATCTCGGTGGCCAGCAGCACCGCCCCCGGCGCGAGGTCGACGCGCATCCGCCGGTCCAGCCGCGCCCCGTCGAAGAGGATCGTCTCCTGCGGCAGCCATTCCAGCCGCGCCGCGGAGCCGAGCGCGAGATGGCTCTCGATGCGCGTCTCGGGACCGAGGCTGCGATAGACCTTCTCCGCCGCCGCGGTGGAGAGCGTCGCGCAGGCGCCCTCTTCGAGCCGCACCGCCTGGCGCAGCGCATCGCCCCCGGCGAGGCCGCCGGCGCAGTTCAGCAAGGCCGCCGTCGGCGGCTCCCCCGGCTCGGGGCGGGGAAAGAGGATGCGCAGCGGCGCCTGCTGGTAGAGGTGCCGCAACACCGTCGCCGGCGCCGCGGCACCGCGGGAGGCCGTGCCGAAGACCAGGTCGAAGGCGCCATCGGCGCGCTGGTGGCGGCTGGTCAGGGCCGGGAGGTCGCGCGGCATCGACCGGACCATGGCATGGGGCGCAACGGCACGGAACCACCCCAGCCGCTGCATGCCTCGCGGGCATCCTGCCGCCGGATTGACCAGGCATGGCCCCGCGTCCCGCGTCAAGGCAGGGCCATGCGCTGGCATGCGGGTTGCGTTCGCGTCATTCCAAACCGGAGACGCCTGTGCTGTTTCGTCCCTCTTCGCCGGCCCCGGGCCAGGCGGCCTCGCTGCGCGGCCATACGCTCGACGTGCTCGGGCTCGGCGTGCGCTACGGGGGCTTCACCGCTCTCGATGCCGTCGATCTATCGGTGCGGGCGGGCGAGGTGCTGGCGCTGCTCGGCCCCTCGGGCTGCGGCAAGACGACGCTGCTGCGGACCGTCGCCGGCTTCGTGCGGCAGGATGCCGGCCAGGTGCTGATCGATGGCGGCGCCATCGACGACCTGCCGCCCAACCGCCGCCGCGTCGGCATCGTCTTCCAGAACTACGCGCTGTTCCCGCATATGTCGGTGGCGGAGAATGTTGCCTACGGGCTGCGGGCTCGCGGCGAGGCCAGGGCGCGCATCGCCCCGCGCGTCGCCGAGTTGCTGGAGATGGTGCAGCTCGGCCCGCTGCGCGACCGGCGGCCGGGCCAGCTTTCCGGCGGCCAGCAGCAGCGCGTCGCCCTGGCCCGGGCGCTGGCCATCGAGCCCTCGATCCTGCTGCTCGACGAGCCCTTCGCCGCGCTCGACCGCTCGCTCCGCCTCGACATGCAGATCGAGATCAAGCGGCTGCAGCGCCAGCTCGGCCTGACCGCCATCCTCGTCACCCATGACCAGGACGAGGCGATGAGCGTCGCCGACCGGATCGCGGTGATGCGCCGCGGCCGGATCGAGCAGCTCGGCACGCCGGTCGAGGTCTATGACCAGCCGGCCAGCCTCTTCGTCGCCGGCTTCATCGGCACCACCAACCGCCTGCCCTGCACCGTCGAACGGTCGGAGGGCGGGCGGGTGGCGCTGCGCCTCGCCGACGGCACCGCGCTCGACCTGCCGGGCGAGGCGCCGCCCGGCCCGGCCCTGCTGACGGTGCGGCCGGAGCAGCTCGTCCTGCACGATGCCGGCGGCCCCGGCCGCTTTCCTGTCGCCCTCGGCCTCGCCCTGCCGCTCGGCGGCCAGGCGATCCGCGAGGCGCTTCTGGCGGACGGCACCGCGCTGCGCCTGACCGAACCCCGCCTCGGTGCGATCCGCGAGCTTGGGGAGCGGGCCTTCTGCGGCCTCGCTCCCGGCGCCCGGCCCGCCCTCTTCCCACGCCCCGACTCCGAGGAGGATTGAGCATGTCCCTGGCTTTCCCGCGCCGCGCCCTGCTGGCCGGCGCCGCGGCGCTCGCCGCGCCATCGGCGATGCTCCGCGCCGCGCGTGCGCAGAAGGGCGGCAGCCTGGTCGCCACCACCTATCCCGGCATCTGGGACGACAGCTTCCGCGAGATCGTCGCCCCGGCCGCGCTGAAGACCAAGGGCGTCGAGGTCGAGTTCCAGGCGCTCTTCGCCGTCGATCAGATCGCCAAATTCGCCGCCTCGCGCGGCGCGCCGCCCTTCGACGCCTTCGTGCTCGATCCGGGCCCGCGCATCACCGCGATCGAGCGCGGCATGTTCGAACCCTTCGACGGCGGGAAGCTCACCACCCTGACGAAGCTGCCGCCGCAGCTCGTCGATCAGTGGGGCGCGGGCTGCGCCGCGCAGGTGGTGGGCATCGCCTACAACCCGAAGAAGGTGCCGAAGCCCGGCGGCTGGGACGACCTGCTGAAGGAGCCCTGGGTCTCCCGCCTCGGCCTCACCGGCTTCGGCACCACTTTCGGCACGGTCAGCCTGATCGAGCTGGCCAAGGTCTTCGGCGGCGGCGAAACCAATGTCGAGCCGGCCCTGGCCGAGCTGAAGAAGGTGCTGCCGAAGATCGCCGCCGTCGGCACCCCGGCGGCGATGCCGGGCCTGTTCCAGCAGGGCCAGTGCGACGTCATGTACACCAATACCCAGACGGTGATGGCGCTGAAGGATCGCGGCGTCGACATCGAATTCGCCACGCCGAGGACGGGCGCCGTTGCCTTCTTCACCACGCTGCACATCGCCAAGGGCAGCGAGAATGCCGAGGCGGCCTACAAGTACATCGACACCGTGCTGAGCGCGCCGGTGCAGCAGGCGCTGACCAAGCCGCCGGCGAATCTGGTGCCGGTGAACAAGGACATCGCCCTCTCGCCCAACCTGCCGATGAAGAGCCTCGACGAGATGTCGGGTTTCGTCACGCATGACTGGGCGAAGATCAACCCGCTCCGCGGCCAGTGGATCGAGCGCTTCAACCGCGAGATGGCGAAGTGAGCGGCGCGGCGGCCCCGGCGGCGCCCGCCCCAGGGACCATCACGGGTGCCGCCGCACCCTTGCGATCCCGCCGCCTGACCACCTGGGGGCTGGCGGCGCCGCTCGGCCTTGCCTATGCGGGCTTCTTCGTCGCGCCGCTGCTGATGCTTTTTGCCGTCTCTTTCTATGCCGATGAACGCATGACGCGTTGGGGCCTCGACCAGTGGCAGCGCTTCCTCCTCGACAGCTTCCACTGGAAGGTGGTGGCCGACACGCTGCTGCTGGGCCTGAAATCGGTTGCCGCGACCACCCTGCTCGGCTTCCCGCTCGCCCTGCTCTACCGCGGCGCTTCGCCACGCTGGCAGCGCGCGCTGCTCTTCGTCGCGGTCATGCCGCTGCTGACCAGCGTCGTCGTCCGCACCTTCGCCTGGATCGTCATCCTCGGGCGCGAGGGGGTGGTGAACCAGCTCGTGCTCGGCCTCGGCCTGGCGGCGGAGCCGTTGCGGCTGCTGCAGACCGAGCTCGGCCTGGTGATCGCCCTCACCCAGATCGAGATGCCGCTGCTGTTGCTGCCGCTGCTCTCGGTCATGGCCCGGATCGACCCGCGGCTGCTCGACGCCTCCGCCTCACTCGGCGCCTCGCCCTGGCGGACGCTGTTCCGCGTGACCCTGCCGCTCGCCGCACCCGGACTGGCGGCCGGCTGCCTGCTGGTCTTCGCCTCCTCGACCACCGCCTTCATCAGCCAGTCGGTCATCGGCGGCGGGCGGCTGGTCTACCTGCCGGCGATGATCTGGCAGCAGGCCATGGTGGTGGCGAACTGGCCCTTCGCCGCGACAGCCGCCATCGCGCTTCTCGTCTCGGTCTCGGCGGTGATCGCGGTGATCGCCTATGCCGGCCGCGTCGCCGCGGGGCATGCGCATGGCTAAGCGGCGCAGCACGGGCGAGCTGTCCTACAGCCTCGTCATGAACGGGCTGGCGATCCTCGCCCTGCTCATCCTGGTCGGGCCGGTGCTGGTGGTGCTGGCAACCTCCTTCACCGACAGCCGCTCCATCCGCTTCCCGCCGGAGGGTTTCTCGATCCGCTGGTACGAGCTGCTGCTGGATGGCAGCCGGTCGCGGCAGATCCATCGTGCCGCCGGCAACACGCTGCATGTGGCGCTCGTCTCGGCCGGCCTCGCCACGCTGCTCGGCACGGCGGCGGCGCTCGGCCTGTCGCGCCTGGCCGGGCGGGCCGGTCGGGCGGCCGATGCCTTCCTGATGTCGCCGCTGGTGCTGCCCGGCCTCGCCTTCGGCCTGGCGGCGCTGATGTACTTCACCCTGCTCGGCTTCCGTCCCTCGCTCGGGCTCATCATCGCCGGGCATCTGGTGGTGGTGGCGCCCTTCGTGCTGCGCACCGTCGGCGCCTCCCTCTCGCAGCTCGACCCGGCGCTGCTGGATGCCTCGCTCAGCCTCGGCGCCAGCCCGCTCCATGGCTTCCGCCGCGTCACCCTGCCGCTGATCGCGCCGGGCATCGCGGCCGGCGCCTTCCTCGCCTTCATGGCCTCGGTCGACAACGTGCCGGTTTCCCTCTTCCTCTCCTCGGCACGGACGGACATGCTGCCGATCCGGATGTGGGGCATGATGGAAAGCACGCTCGATGTCCGGGTGGCCGCCGTCTCCGGCACGCTCGTGCTCGTGGCCTTCCTGCTGATGCTGGTGATGGAGCGGCTCACCGGCCTGACGCGCCGCATGCGGGGCTGACATGATGTTCCTGAAGGCCGAACCCCTGACCTCCGCCGCCTTCCTGCCCTTCGGCGAGGTCATCGAATGCCCGCGGATCCCGGGCCGCACCTATTTCGAGGATGCGCTCGCCAATCTGCGGCCCAAGGCGCGGCCGAGCATCTCGCTCACCGTGAAGGCGCCGCTCGCCGCGCTGCCGCTGCGCTCCACCACCATGGAGCGGCACGAATTCTCCTCGCAATCCTTCATCCCGCAGGAGGGCGGGCGCTGGCTCGCCATCGTCGCGCCGCATGCCGCCGGCGGCGGGCCGGACATGGCGCGCGCCCGCGCCTTCCTCGCCCGGCCCGACCAGGGCGTCACCTATGGCGCCGATGTCTGGCACCACCCCTTCACGGTGCTGGACCGGGAGGCACGCTTCGTCATCCTCATGTGGCGCGACGGCAGCCAGGGCGACGAGGAATTCGTCGAGGTGCCGGAATTCGGCGTGGAATTGTAGTGGACGGCGATCGGGAGGGGACCGGCATGGCTTACGAGGTGCGGCGCGATTTCCGTGGCTACGGGGCGAAACCGCCGGACCCGCGCTGGCCCGACGGCGCCCGGCTGGCGGTGAATTTCGTCATCAACTATGAGGAAGGCTCCGAGCCCTCCTTCGCCTTGGGCGACGGCGTCACCGAGACCGGGCTGACGGAATCGCACGGGCTGAACCAGCTGAAGTCAGGCCGCGACCTCGCCGCCGAGGGCATGTTCGAATACGGCTCGCGCGTCGGCTTCTGGCGGCTGCACCGGCTGTTCCAGGAACGCGGCCTGCCGCTCACCATCTTCGGCTGCGGCCTGGCGCTGGAGGCGAATCCCGAGGCCTCGGCGGCGATCCGCGAGGCGGGCTACGACATCTGCTCGCATGGCTGGCGCTGGGTAAAGCATTTCGAGCTCGACGAGGCGGCGGAGCGCGAGCACATCGCCCGCGCCGTCGCCAGCATCGAGCGCATGACCGGCCGCAAGCCGGAGGGCTGGTATTGCCGCTACGGGCCGAGCGAGAACACCCGCCGCCTGGTCGTCGAGCATGGCGGCTTCCTCTATGACAGCGACTATTACGGCGACGAGCTGCCCTTCTGGGTGACGGTGGAAGGCCGGCCGCAACTCGTCGTGCCCTATTCGCTGACCAACAACGACGGCAAATATGCCGGCTGGGTCGGCACCAGCGACGAGTGGTTCGCCTTCATCCGCGACGCCTTCGACATGCTCTACGAGGAAGGGGCGACGACGCCGAAGATGATGTCCGTCGGGCTGCACATGCGCCTGATCGGCCATCCGGCGCGCGCCGCCGGGCTGCAGCGGCTGCTCGACCACATGCTGACGCGCCGGGATGTCTGGATCACTCGCCGCGCCGACATCGCCCGGCACTGGATCGCCGCCCACCCCTATCCGGGCAAGGGCCTGAACGAGTAGCGCCGTCCTGATGCCCTGCCGCGGCTTCGCCGCGGCAGGGCGTGACACCCCTCGGGCTTGAAGGGATTCACCGGGGCCCCCGCGACGGCGCGCAGCGACGTCGTGGGGATATCATCAGGCCGCCAGCGCGCTCCGGCCCGGCATCGCGCCGCCGCGCAACGCGCCGGCCCGCACATCGCCCCATTGCCCGGCATGGCCCGCCGGCAGGGCGCGGCTCAGCGGGCTCGCCAGCCAGATGCGCAGCAGGTTGCGCCGCCCGCCGGCGCCATCCGCATAGGCGGTGCGGCCGTGATAGGTGACGTGCTGGTTCATGAGCTGGATCTGCCCCGGCTCGAAGGGCATCTCGATGCAGAGCTCGTCCGCCACCTGCGCCAGCCTGTCCATCGCCGCCACCTGCCGCTCCGTCAGCGGCGGCACGCCGGGCTGGCCCTGCGCCAGTTCGACATAGGTGCGGCTGTACTGGCTGGTGAAGTCGCCCTGCGGGCCACGGGCGAAGACCGGCATGGGGAAGGGCTTCGCCGCCATGCCCTCGCCCTCCTCGTCGGCCGGGCGGGCGCGCCAGAACGGCTCGTAGAGCGTGGCCAGGAGATCCGGGCAGCGCTCCGCCATGGCATCCTGGATGGCGACCGTCGAGACGATGCGCGAGACGCCGCCGGCGATGCCGTTCGAGGCGCAGAGCAACGCCAGCAGGTCGCATTTGTCGGTATGCCAGCGCAGCGGGCCGGTGGAGCGGCTGCGCGCCCGCGCCGTGCCGGCCGAGACCGCGGCGCCGCTGCCGGTCTCGTCCTTCACCTCGGCCAGGATCTCGCCCGTGGTGTTCTGCGGCAGCGGCGTGCCGAGATGGCACATCAGCCCCCAGAAGACCCGCTTCAGATCGGCCGGCGCGTAGCGCGCCGGGTCGAGGCCGGTCAGCCGCACCAGGCCGCGGCCATGCTCCAGCTCCTCGGCGACCCGCGCCAGGAAGCCGGCGGTCTCCGGCAGCGGGAAGTCCGGCGCCCCGAAGCGCGGCGGCGCCCGCTCGCCGAGGCTGTCCAGCGCCGCCTCGATCTCCCGCGCCGCGCCGGGCGGCAGCGGCATGATCCAGCCGGAATCGCGCGCGAGATCGGCGCCGGTCCAGGCGGCGCGGCCGCCGATGCGGGAGAGGGTCTGGAGCGTCATGCGGGCGGGGCCTCCTCGGCGCGAGGATAGCGCGCCCCATCGAGCCTGTCTCGTTGCGCTGCCGCTTGGCAGGGGCCGCGCCGCCCCGCAGGATGGGCGAATGCATCGCCGTGCCCTGCTCGCCGCCTCCCTCCTGCCGCTCGCCGCGCGGGCGCAACCCGCCTCGCTCGGTTCCTGGCCCGACCGCCCGGTCCGCTTCGTCGTCCCCTGGCCGCCGGGCGGGCTGAACGACTTGATCGCGCGCGCCTTCAACGACCCGGTCTCGCGCGCCCTCGGCCAGCCCATCGTCAACGACTTCAAGGCCGGCGCGGGCGGCCGCATCGGCGTCGCCGAGGTCGCCCGCGCCGTGCCGGACGGCTACACCATCGGCATGGGCAATCTCGGCCCGCTGACCATCTTCCCGCACCTCTTCAAGGACATCCCCTACGATGCCGGGCGGGACCTGGTGCCGGTGGTGATGTTCGCCGCCTCGCCCCTCGTGCTGGTGGTGGCCAATGACGTGCCGGCGCGCAGCGTGCCGGAGTTCATCGCCTGGGTGCGCGCCCGTCCGGACCGCTCCAACTACGCCAGCGTCGGCGTCGGCACGGCGCAGCACCTGATCTTCGAGATGTTCCGCCAGCGCGACGGCATCGCCATGGAGCACGTGCCCTTCCGTGGCACCAATGAGAGCCTGCCCGCCATGATGCGCGGCGACATCCAGGCGATGTTCGACACGCTGCCGCTGATGCTGCCGCAGATCCGCTCCGGCGCCGTCCGGCCGCTCGCCGTCACCACGCCGGTGCGGGTCCCGCAGCTTCCCGAGGTGCCGACGCTGATGGAAGCCGGCTATCCCGATATCGACGTCTCCACCTGGTATGCGGTGATCGCGCCCGCCGGCACGCCGGCGCCGGTGCTGCAGCGCCTGCATGCGGAATACACGCGCGTCGCCGACCTGCCGGAGACACAGCGCTTCCTCGCCGCTCAGGGGCTGATCACCCTGCCCAACGCGCCGGGCGCCTTCGCCCGCCGGGTGACGGCGGAGCGCGAGCGCTGGGGCGAGATCATCCGCGTCCAGGGGATCCGGGTGGAGTAGCGCGCCGCCGCTATGGCGCCGGGCGCGACCCTGCTACATCGCGGGCGTGCCCGACCCGACCCGCCTCTTCCTCATCCGCCACGCCCTCGTCGAGCCCTCGGCGCGCGCCACCTTCTACGGCAGCCTGGATGTCGCCCTCTGCGACCTCGCCCTGCGGCAGGAGGCGGCGCTCTATCGCTGGCTCGCCTTCCGCCTGCCGCGGCCGGCGCATTGGGTCGTCACCAACCTCGCCCGCACCCGCGCCACCGCCGCCGCCATCTTCGCCGCCGGCTATCCCGAGCAGGAGCTCGAGATCGAGCCCGACCTGGCGGAGCAGCATCTCGGCGAGTGGCAGGGCATCGCGCATGAGGCGCTGGCCGTCCGGCTGCGCCACGCGCCGCACCCCTTCTGGCCGCATGCCGCCGAGGAGACGCCGCCCGGCGGCGAGAGCTTCGCCGACCTGCAGGCGCGGGTCGGCGCGGCGCTCGAGCGGCTGGTGGCGGCGCATGCCGGCGGCGATGTGGTGATTGTCGCCCATGGCGGCTCGATCCGCGCCTCCCTCGCCCATGCGCTCGGCCTGACCGGCCACCAGGCGCTCGCCTTCTCCATCCGCAACCTCGGCCTGACGCGGCTGGAACGGGTCGGGGCGGACTGGCGCATCGCCGCGGTGAACGAGGAGCCCTGGACCCCGCCTGATTGGGAATAATCCCACTGGGAATAATCCCAACGGATCGGTCCGAGGCCCCGAATGGGGCCCGCCGCAAGCGCGGCGAAGGCCCAGGCAAACCGGAGGTTTGCGCTTGGCGTCTGAAGGGCCCCTGATGCGGTTACGCGTCAGAAGCGTCAGCAGAAGTTGGCCTGGCGCCAAAATCGGCAGCGCCTGCCGCAACGCCGGGCCCACAACCCTTGGAGAGTCGGCGCCGACCCGGTAACGTCGCGTCAATTCCGGGGGTTTGTCAGGGGGTGTTCATGCGGCGTCTCATCAAGCGGCGTCTGGCGGCGCTGGGCCTCGTGCTGGCCGCCCTGTCCGGCTGCGCCAGCAGCCCGCCAAGCGCGGGGGAGGAGCAGGCGCTGGTCGACCGCGCCACCCTCTCCATCCAGGAGATCCTGGGCGAGGGCAACGACAAGCTGAACGCCCAGAGCCTGCTGCGCCGCGCCCGCGCCGCCATGATCTGCCCGCGCATCTTCCGCGCCGGCTTCTTCTTCGGCGGCGAGGGCGGCGGCTGCGTGCTCGTCGGCCGCGACGCCGCCGGCTCCTGGTCCTCGCCGGCCTTCTACACCATCGGCTCCGGCAGCTTCGGCCTGCAGGCCGGCATCCAGGATGCGCAGGTGCTGATGCTGATCATGAACCAGCGGGCGCTGAACGCGGTGCTGGACAGCCAGCTCAAGCTCGGCGCCGATGCCTCCATCGCGGTCGCCACCGTCGGCGGCTCGGTCTCGGGGGCGACCACGACGGCGGTCGGCGGCGACATCGTCGCCTTCGCCCGGGCCCGCGGCCTCTTTGCCGGCCTGACCCTGGAAGGCTCGCTGCTCTCGGCCCGTAGCGAGTGGAACCGCGCCTATTACCGGCAGGAGGTCGGGCCGCGCGAGATCGTCGTCGCCATGCGGGTCTACAACCCCGGCGCCGATCCGCTGCGGGCGGCGCTGATGCGCTTCGGCAGCCCGGGCGGCAGCGCGGCGGCCCCTGCGATGACCCCGGCTCAGGCCAACGGCAACCCGGCCGGCATCACGCCCGGCCAGACGCTCGGCAGTGGGCCGGTGCAGCAATCGACCCTGCCGCCGCTCCGCTGATGCGGCGCCTGCTCGCCGGGCTGCTCCTGCTGCTTGGCCTGTTGCCAGGCCTGTCTCCAGCCTGGGCACAGGATGCCGGCGAGGCGCAGGAGCTGGTCGACCGCAGCGCGCTGACGGTGCAGGAGCTGCTGACCACCGGCGACGCCCAGGCGATCGCCGATGCGCAGCGCTTCCTCCGCCGCGCCCGCGCCGCCATGATCTGCCCGCGCGTCTTCCGCGCCGGCTTCATCCTGGGCGGCGAGGGCGGCGGCTGCGTGCTGCTCGGCCGCGACGCCGCCGGCTCCTGGTCCTCACCGGCCTTCTACGGCATGGCCTCGGGCAGCCTCGGTCTGCAGATCGGCGTGCAGGACATGCAGGTGCTGATGCTGATCATGTCCGACCGGGCGCTGACCGCGCTGATGGACAGCCAGTTCAAGTTCGGCGCCGATGCCGCCATGGCCGTCGCCACCATCGGCGCCGGCGTCGAGGGCTCGACCACCGCGGCCGCCGGCGCCGACATCATCGCCTTCGCCCGCAGCCGCGGCCTCTTCGCCGGCATCGCGCTGGAGGGCTCGCTGCTCTCGGCCCGCAGCGAGCTGAATCGGGCCTATTACCGGCAGGAGGTCTCGCCGCGGCAGATCGTGGTGGCGATGCAGGCGCACAATCCCGGCGCCGATCCGCTGCGGGCGATGCTGATGCGCTTCGGCACGCCGGAGGGCGCAGCGTCGGCCCAGGCGCCGCCCACTTCGCCACCCGCTTCGCCGGCCGCCTTGCCGGCGGAGCGCCCCGCCGCGGGTGCCGGCGCGGTGCAGAGCAGCCCTCTGCCGCCGATCGCCGGCCCGCGGCGCTGACGCCGCGACCGCGGATCGCCGCAACGGGCGGATGGCGGGCGGCGCGCGACCATGGAAGGCTGCGGCCCGACCCGTGGGGGAATGCCGATGCCGCGCCGCCGCGTCCTGATCCTGTCCCCGGTGGCCGCCCTTCTGGCTGCCGCATCGCCGTCCCCGGCCGGGCACCCTGCCCTGCGCACCGGAAAGGAGCGCCTGGGCGGGAAGGGCGCGGACGAGCAACGGGTGAATGACTGCAAGGTGCCGCCCGCCCAGCGTAGCCGGCCGCGACCCGATGTCTGCCCCGGATCGGCAGGGGGCGGGTCCGGCTCGCCCGGCACCGAGGAGTGATCCTCCGGACGGCATCCGGCCAGGCCGGACGTTCGCGCCGGCCGGCGATCTGCTCTAGGCTGGCCCCGTGTCCGAGCCCAAGCCCTTCTGGAAGACCAAGCCGCTCGAGCGCATGGCGCGCAGCGAATGGGAAAGCCTGTGCGACGGCTGCGGCCGCTGCTGCCTGCACAAGCTGCGCGACGACGAGACCGATGAGATCGCCTTCACCAACGTCGCCTGCCGGCTACTGAACATTCCGACCTGCCGCTGCGCCGACTACGCGAACCGCCAGGCCTGGGTGCCGGATTGCGTCAAGCTCACGCCGCGCCGCCTGCGCCGGATCGACTGGCTGCCGCCGACCTGCGCCTACCGCCTGGTGGCGGAGGGCAAGGATCTCGCCTGGTGGCACCCGCTGATCTCCGGCGATCCCGAAACGGTGCACGAGGCCGGCGTCTCGGTGCGCGGCAAGGCGGTCCGCGAGCGCGATGCCGGCGCCTTCGAGGACCACATCGTCCGCTGGCCCGGACAGGTGCCGCGCGGCAAGCGCAGCACGCCGCCGGAGACGCCGTGACCGCCCGCCCGGCGCGCATCGGCCCGGCTCGGCCGAGGCCGTTGCGGGCCGGAGGATGAGCCGGTCGGCCGCGCCGGAATCGGTCTGGCGGATCATCGGCAGCTGCCTCGCCTGGCTCCTCGCCGCGATCCTCGCCGTGTCGCTGGCCATGTGGCTGGCCGGTGCGCTGCTGCGTCGGCTGGGCGTGCCGCCGCTGATCGGCGCCGCGCTCGCCTCGGGCAGCGGCATCGCAATCGGCCAGATTGTCTGGCTCGTCGCGGCCTGGCGCGGGCTGCGGCGCCTGCCGCCCGCCGCGCCCGCGCCGGGCCTCGGCTGGCTCCCCGGCCTTGCCCTGGTGCTGCTCTGCCTGGTCGGCGGCGCGGGCCTGGTGCACCTCACCTGGTCATTCCCGGTCTCGCAACCGGCGCCATCCTCCAGGCCGGACCCGATGCCCACCCCCGTGCCCACTCCCGTGCCCGGGCCGACCGCGGCGCCGTCCCCCGGCACCGTCATTCGGGAGGCGATGGCGCATCCGGGCCTGGCCGCGCTCGCCTCGATCCTCAGCCTTGCCGTCGTGGTCGTCCTGGCACCGGTCGGCGAGGAGCTGTTCTTCCGCCACTGGCTCTGGCGCCGGCTCGGATCCCGGTCCGCGGCGCTGCGCGGCGTGGCGACCGGCGGGCTCTGGATCGCCTCGCATCTGCGCGGCCCGCTCGGCATGCTGGCCCTCCTGCCCATGGCGCTGCTGCTCGGCTGGGCACGCGAGCGCAGCGGCTCGCCGCGCCTGGGCATCGCGATGCATGCGGCCTGGAATTGCGGCGCGGTGATGAGCGCCAGCCTGAAGCTCGGCCTCGGCTGAGAGTAGCTCGCATGGTTGACGCCCATGCCGGAGCGCGCGACGAAGGCCGCGAGGCCGGCGCATAAGGACAACGGACCGGCCGCCCGACCGGTCCGAGGCCCGCGGCATCTGTCGCGCAGCCAAGCAGACCGGAGGTTGCGCCCGGCGCCAAGGCGACACCAATGGGGGCTGTTGCTGGGTCACCATCAACGGCCGTTGTACAAGGACAAGCTCATGCAGGACGCCCTCTTCGGCGGCGTGAACGCCGCCATCCTGACGGCCATGACGCCCGATCTCTCGCCGGATCCGGTGCGCATGGCGGCGCATGCCCGGTGGCTGCTGGCGCATGGCTGCAACGGCCTCGGCGTGCTCGGCACCACCGGCGAGGCGAACAGCCTCGGCCTGCAGGAGCGCAAGCAGGTGCTGGAAGGGCTGATCGCCCAGGGCGTCCCGGCCACAGTGCTGATGCCGGGCACCGGCACGGCCAACCTGACCGACACGGTCGAGCTGACGCTGCACGCCAAGGCCCAGGGCTGCCGCGGTGTGCTGGTCCTGCCGCCCTTCTACTACAAGGCCCCGAGCGATGACGGGCTGTTCGCCTATTTCTCCGAGGTCATCCAGCGCGTCGGCGGCGGCATCGCGCTCTATCTCTACAACTTCCCTCAGCAATCGGCGGTGCCCTTCAGCCTCGCCCTGATCGAGCGGCTGCTGAAGGCCTATCCCGGCACCATCCGCGGCGTGAAGGATTCCAGCGGCGACCATGCCAACATGAAGGCGATGATCGACGCCTTCGCCCGCGACGGCTTCGAGGTCTATTCCGGCTCGGACGAGTACCTGCAGCGCATCCTCGCCGAGGGCGGCGCCGGCTGCATCACCGCGGCCTCCAACGCCAACAGCCACTGGGGCGGCATCGTCTATGCGAAGCGGACCGGGCCGGAGGCGGATGCGGCGCAGGCCGTGCTGACCGCGACCCGCCGGGCGGCGACCTCGGTACCGCTGATCCCCGGGCTGCGGGAGATCATCGCCCGCTCCACCGGCGACGATAGCTGGCGCACCATCCGCCCGCCGCATCTGAAGCTGACGCGCGAGCAGGCTGAGGCAGTCTGGGCCGCCTGGCAGAAGGCCGGGGCTCTGCCGCTGCCCGGCCTCACCCCGGCGAAGCGGGACGCGGCATGAGCGCCACCTCCGGCCTGCCGCAGGATGGCGGCCCCCTCCGCTGCCGTGAGCCGGCGACCGGCACGGTGCAGCTCGACAATGAACATGTGAAAGTCACCCGCTGGGACTTCAACCCCGGCGCGGAGACCGGCTGGCACCGGCATGGCTGGCTCTATGTGGTGGTGCCGGTGACCGACGGGACCTTGCTGCTCGAACTGCCGGGTGGCCAGACCATGACCGCCGAATTGAAGGCCGGCCTGTCCTATAGCCGGGATGCGGGAACGGAGCACAACGTCGTCAATGCCGGGACGGCGCCGCTCTCCTTCGTCGAGACCGAGCTGAAGTCGTTGCCTGGCTGAAGAGGCAACGAAGCCGGATGGGGCAGAACGTTCCGGGCGCCAGGCGGCGCCCAGCCCTGACATTGCCAGGTCATTCCGCAACGATCCATGTCAAGCCGTTGAACCTGACCCCATGGCGACTGCATCTTCCAGGCCATGGATCAGACCGAAGCGGAGACCATTGCCCTGCCTGGCGCCCTGGCCGGGGCGGCCGAGGCCATGGCCTGCCCGGTGCGCTGGCGCCGCTCCAACCGCGCCCGCCGGGTCAGCCTTCGCATCGATGCCCGCGCCGGGGAGGTGGTGGTGACCCTCCCACCGCGGGCCCGCCGCCGCGCCGGCATGGCGCTGTTGGCGACCCATGCCGCCTGGGTGCGCGAGCGCCTCGCCGCCCTCGCCCCGCACATCCCGCTCCTGCCCGGCTCGGAATTGCCGCTCGGCGGGCTGCGGCACGTCATTCGCCACGACCCGGAGATGACGGGCGTGACCCTCGCGGCCGGGGCCATCCTGGTCGGCGGGCCGGAGGGCAAGGTCGGCGCCCAGCTCGCCGCCTTCCTGAAGGCCGAGGCGCAGCGGCGCATCCGCGTGCTGGCCGCCGGCCATGCGGCGCTGCTCGGCGTCGCCCCGCGCGGCATCCGGCTCAAGGACACCCGCAGCCGCTGGGGGTCCTGCGCCCCGGACGGCACCCTCGCCTTCTCCTGGCGCCTCGTGATGGCGCCCGACTGGGTGCTCGACTACGTCGTGGCGCATGAGGTGGCGCATCTGAAGGAGCTGAACCACTCCCCGCGCTTCTGGGCGCATGTCGAGCGCCTGACGCCCCACCGCGACGCGGCGGTGGAGTGGCTGCGGCAGAACGGGCCGGCCCTGCTGCGGGTCGGCTGACCGCCGACGGGGGTCAGGCCCCCGCCGTCAGCTCCAGCGCCTGCCGCTCGAACAGGCGCCGGTAGAGTCCGCCCGGCCGCGCGACCAGCGCCGCATGTGTGCCCTCCTCCACCATCCGGCCCCGGTCGAAGACCAGGATCCGGTCCATCGCCCGCACCGTGGAGAGACGGTGGGCGATGACGATGGCGGTGCGCCCGTGCAGCAGCCGGCCCATCGCCTCCTGGATCGCGGCCTCGCTCTCGGAATCCAGGGCCGAGGTCGCCTCGTCCAGGATCAGGATCGGCGCATCGGCGAGGAAGGCGCGGGCCAGCGCCACCCGCTGCCGCTCCCCGCCCGAGAGCTTCACCCCTCGCTCGCCGACCAGCGTGCCGTAGCCCCGCGGCAGGCGGCGGATGAAGTCGTCGGCATTGGCCAACTCGGCGGCGCGCCGGATCTCCGCCATGGTCGCACCCGGCCTCGCATAGGCGATGTTCTCGCCGATCGAGCGGTGGAACAGCACCGGCTCCTGCTGGACGATGGCGATCTGCGCCCGCAGCGAGGCCTGGCTGGCGCCCCGCACGTCCTGCCCGTCGATGACGACGCGGCCCTCCGTCACGTCGTGCAGGCGCTGGATCAGCTTGACCAGCGTGGTCTTGCCCGAGCCCGAGGGCCCGACCAGGCCGACGCTCTCGCCGGCCCGGATGCGCAGGTCGAG
Source organism: Roseicella sp. DB1501 (assembly GCF_013112485.1). Taxonomy (GTDB): domain Bacteria; phylum Pseudomonadota; class Alphaproteobacteria; order Acetobacterales; family Acetobacteraceae; genus Paracraurococcus. The sequence goes on along the minus strand of NZ_JABFHG010000022.1, from coordinate 16,454 downwards.
GTCGCGGTAGAGCGGCTCCGCATGCCCGCCATAGCGGAAGGTGACGCGCTCGAAGGCGATCTCGCCGCGGCCGACGGCGATCGGCCGGGCCCCGGGCGCGTCCTCGATGCCGAGCGGCGTTGCATGCAGCGCCACCAGCTCCTCCATCTCGTTCACCCCGCGCTGGAGGTTGCTGATGTGGTAGCCGACATCGCGCAGGTAGCCCTGCACCATGAAGAACATGGTCAGCACCGTGGTGAGGTCGCCCGGGCTCGCCTCGCCGTGCCACCAGAGCCAGAGCGCCGCGCCGAGGATGGCGATCCGCAGCAGCGTCATGGTGACGATCTGCGCCGCCTCGGCGACCGTGCCGCGATGCCAGCTGCGCGCGGTGCGGCGCCGCCACTTGCCGATCAGCCAGGCGAGCCGGGCATCCTCCCGCATCTCCGCCCCGAAGGCCTTGACCACCGCATTGGCGCCGACCGCATCCGCCATGGCGCCGCCGAGCCTTGTGTCCCAGGCATTGGAGAGGCGGGCTGCCGGCGCCACCCAGCGCAGCGAGAGCAGGACGGTCTGTACGACGTAGAGGACGCCGCCCGCCGCCACCAGCGCCCCCATCAGCGGCCAGCGCGCGCCGAGCAGCAGCGTCGCGCCGAGCAGCATCAGCGCCGAGGGCAGCAGGGCGATGAGGATGGTGTCGTTCAGCAGGTCGATCGCCCACATGCCGCGGCTGATCTTGCGCACGGTGGAGCCGGCGAAGCTGTTGGCGTGCCAGTCGGCGGAGAAGCGCTGCACCCGCTGGAAGGCCTCGGCGCCGCTCGCCGCCATCAGGCGGAGGGTGAGGGCAATGATCGCCAGGATGGCCGAGGCGCGGCCGAGGAGCACGGCCAGCCCCAGCAGCGCGAGCAGGCCGAGCGCCCGCAGCGCGGCGTCCAGCGCCCTTGCCCGGTCGCCAGGCTCGGCACTGGCGACGGCCTCGACCAGGGCGCCGGCGAAGACCGGCACCAGCACATCGGCCAGGGTGGCGAGCGTCATGCCGGCCAGGATGGCAGCCAGCAGGGCGGGATGGCGCCACCAATGGCGCCAGAGAAAGGCGAGGACGGCGCGGAAGGGCTCCGCGCGCCGGGGAGTCTGGGCGGTCACGATCGGCATCCCGGCCACCCCTGAGGGCGGCGCTGACGACGGGCCGGCCGCGTGCAGCCAAGCGGACATGAGCCCGCGGCGCACGGCCGGAACCGGAGATGGGAAAGGCGGGAGAGAGGTCGGCGGCCTAAGCCGCGGCGGACCTAACGGCGCATGTGGAGACTGGCCGGATGCCCGTGATCACGGAAGCTGGCCCGATCCTGCCGCGATGGCGGAGGCATTTGCAGACGATAGACGGTATCCATGCCTGCCCTCCTGTCCTCGCATTGGCCGAACCGGCAGGGTAGGCGCAGGGCGACGGCCGGCGCAAGCGGAATCAGCTGCCGCCCAGTGACAGGGCCCCCGCGACGCCGCGCAGCAACGTCGCGGGGACAATCATCAGCGCGGCAGGAAGCCGACGACGCGCTCCGCCTCGGTGACGATCGGCTCGGCGATGGCCGCCGCCCGCTCGGCGCCGCGCCGCAGCAGCGCCTCCAGCGCCGCCTGGTCGTCCAGCAGGCGGCGCGTCTCCGCCTGGATCGGCGCCAGATGCGCGACCAGCGCCTCGACCAGCACCTCCTTGAAGCTGCCGAAGCCCTTGCCGCCATGCTCGCGCAGCACGTTCTCCGGCAGGGTGCCGGTGATGGCGGCGAGGATGCCGACCAGGTTGCGTGCCTCGGGCCGCGCCTCCAGGCCCTGGACATGCTCGGGCAGCGGCTCGGGATCCGTCTTGGCGCGGCGGATCTTCAGCGCGATGGCGTCGTGGTCGTCGTTCAGGTTGATGCGCGACTGGTCGGAGGGGTCCGACTTCGACATCTTCTTGGTGCCGTCGCGCAGCGACATGACGCGGGCGGCGACGCCCTGGATCAGCGGCTCGATGCGCGGAAAGAAGTCCGGCACGCCGTAATCGTGGTTGAACTTCTCGGCGATGTCATTGGCCAGCTCGAGATGCTGCTTCTGGTCATCGCCGACCGGCACCAGCGTGGCCTTGTAGGCCAGGATGTCGGCCGCCATCAGGTTCGGATAGACATAGAGGCCGGCGCTCGCCGCCTCCCGGTCCTTCCCCGCCTTGTCCTTGAACTGGGTCATCCGGTTCAGCCAGCCGAGCCGGGCGACGCAGTTGAAGATCCAGGCCAGCCGCGCATGCGCGTGCACATGGCTCTGCAGGAAGAGGATGCAGCGCGCCGGGTCGAGGCCGCAGGCGATCAGCGTCGCCGCCATCTCCCGCGTCTGGGTCTGCAGCGCCTTCGGGTCCTGCCAGACGGTGATGGCGTGCAGGTCGACCACGCAATAGATCGCGTCATGCGTGTCCTGCAGCGGCACCCAATTGCGGATGGCGCCGAGGTAATTGCCGAGGGTCGGGATGCCGGAGGGCTGGATGCCCGAGAAGACGCGCTGCATGGGGGTGGAGACCATCGCGGTTGGGAAGGGAACGCGTGATTGCCCGGACCGGCCAGCGGGTCAAGTCAGCGGGTCAAGCGGAGCCGGCCTGCGCCGGCGGGTCAGGCCGAGCCGGCCGTCGCCGGCAGCTTGCGCCGCCGCCGCAGCATGCCGCGCAGCTCCTGCAGCCGTATGGCGCCGAGCAGCTGCGCCGTGGCGAAATAGACCGCGCCTCCGGCCCCGACCAGCACCGCCAGCGCCAGGAAGCGCAGCAGCCCGGCGACCGGGAAGAGCATCCGCTCCAGGGTCAGGATCACCACGGCCATCAGCGCCGCCGCCAGCAGCAGGCGCGGCACGGCATGGCGCAGCCGGCGGTCGAGGATCATCTGGCCGCGCCGGTTCAGCAGCCAGCCCAGCATGCCGGCATTGAACCAGGCGGAAAGCGCGGTCGCCAGCGCCACGCCGACATGGCTGAGATAGCGGGTCAGGAGGAGGTTCAGCGCCAGGTTCAGCGCCACCGCGGCGAGGCCCACCTTCACCGGCGTCGCCGTGTCGCCGCGGGCGAAGAAGCCGGGGGCGTAGACCTTCACCAGCACATAGGCCGGCAGGCCGACGGCATAGGCGGCGAGCGCCGCGGCGGTCGCGCTCGCCTCCGCCGGCCCGAAGGCGCCGCGCACGAAGAGCACCTGCACGATCGGCCAGGCCGCCGCCGCCTGCCCCGCCGCCGCCGGCAGGCAGAGCAGCAGGGACATCTCCATGGCGCGGTTCATGGTGCGATGGGCCGAGAGCGTCTCGCCGGCGCGCACCTGGCGCGAGAGCAGGGGCAGCATCGCCGTGCCCACCGCGGCGCCGATGACGCCGAGCGGAAGCTGGCCGACGCGGTCGGCGTAGTAGAGGTAGGAGACGGCGCCGGCCGGCAGGAAGCTGGCGATGATGACATCGACGGCGAGGTTCAGCTGGGTGACGCCGGCGCCGATGATGCCGGGGATCATCCGCCGGAGCACCTGCCGCACCTCGGGCGCCAGCGAGGGCAGGCGCAGGAAATGCAGCGCCATGCCGGCCCGGGCGCAGGCCCAGAGCACGAGGCCGAGCTGCACCGCGCCCGAGGCCGTCACCCCCCAGGCCAGCGCATGCGCCGGCGTCGCCACGAAGGGCGCCAGCATGATGAGCGAGGCCATGGAGAGCAGGTTGAAGAAGATCGGCGCCGCCGCGGCGGCGGCGAAGCGGTCCAGCCCGTTCAGCACGCCGGAGACGAGGGCGGTGAGGCAGATCAGCAACAGATAGGGAAAGGTGATCCGCGTCAGCTCGACGGCGAGGGCGAATTTCGCCGGGTCGTCGGTGAAGCCGGGGGCCAGCACCGTCATCAGCTGCGGCATCGCCAGGATGCCGAGCACCACCAGCAGCGACAGCCAGAGCGTCATCAGCGCCGCCATCCGCTCGGCGAGCTGCTGCGCGACGCGCGGCCCTTGCACCGCCAGCGTCCCGGCGAAGGCCGGGACGAAGGCGGCGTTGAAGGCGCCCTCGCCGAACAGCCGGCGGAACAGGTTCGGCAGCTTGAGGGCGACGAAGAAGGCATCCGCCATCGGCCCGGCGCCGAGCCGGGCGGCGATGAGCATGTCGCGCGCGAAGCCGAGGACGCGGCTGGCCATGGTCCAGCCGCCGACGGTGAGGACACCCTTGAGCATGCGCGCCCTCTAGAGCGCATTCCCTCTGACTGGAACAGCGGAATGCGCTCTATCTCGTTGTTTGCAGAGCAGAGTCTCGCCTCCGGGCGATTCCGCCCCGCGGCGATCTGCTCTGGCCCGGCATCGGTCCGGCTGGAAACACCTCTCCGGTGCTCTTCGTCGCGGGGCGCCGGCGCAACCCGCCAGGGCCAGCGCCTCGCGGGGATGGCCGCCTGCCCTTCGGAGAGCGATAGAGCGCCGAACCCCTGCCAAGGGGTAAATGCCGGCCCCGCTGCCATGCGCCGTTGCCGGTTAGGGCTTCGGTGAGGCCTTCGCGCCATGCTGGCCCGCATCTGCAGGGTGGAGTTGAGGCAGAATGCCACAACCATGGCTCTCTTGGTCCTGCGCCCTCCTGGCGCTGCTGCTTCTCGCTGGTCCGCCCGGCGCAAGGGCCGAGCCGCTGCCGCGCGCCGCCGCCGAAGCCGCCTTCCAGCAGGCGGCGCGGGATGCAAAGGCGGCGCGGGATGCCGTCCAGGCGCTGCGGGAGGCCGGCGCCAAGGCCGAGGATCCCATGGTGGAGGCCGCCAGCCGCCAGAGCCGGGAAGCGGAGGCCTTCCTGGCCGAGACGCGCGCGGCCCTCGGCGAGACCCTCGCCACCGAATACCGCCAGCGCTACCTGCGGTTGTCGACGCGGCCCGGCGAGCGCTGGGCGGCCGGCGATCCGGCGCTCTGCCTCGACCTAGCGAATACCGGCCCGCTGGCGGTGCGGGCGATCGGCCTGGCGCTCCGGCTGCGCGGCGCCCCGCTGATGGGGGACGGCGCCGCCGAGCTCTTCCGGGCAGAGGATCGCATGGCCGATATCCTCCTCCTGACCGGGCCGAAGGAGGATGGGCTGCCGCCCTGGCGGAGCTGGCGCCAGCCGGAGGCAAGCTGCGCCAAGCTGGATCCGGCGCCGGCAGGCGCGGCCGGCCGGCTGCTGCGGCGCCTCGGCGGGTTCAGCCGCGATGCCCGGGACTGGCAGTTCGTGCTGACCGAGGTCAGCCTCGCGCGGCCGGCGGCGCTGCGGGCGGGCGCCGATCCGGCGGCCGCGGATGCGCCGCACCACGAGGTCTTCGCCGAGGAGATCGCGCGGCTCGAGCAGCAGGCCCTTGGCGCGCGCCCCGCGGCGCCCCGGCCGGCGGCCGCGGTCGTGCCGGGCGATCCGGCCCTCGCGCGCGTGCAGGAGGCGCTGGGCGCCCGCGGCTATCGCGTCGGCGCGCCGGATGGCCTTCCCGGCCCGCGGACCGTGGCGGCGGTGCAATCCTTCCAGGAGAGCCGCGGCGAGGCCGCGACGGGCGTGCTCACCGAGGCGCAGCTCGCCGCCCTGCTCGGCGGGGCGCGCTGAGCCGCTCCATCGACCCGCCATCAAAACAAATTGCATAGCCAGAACGAAACCCACTTTGGCATCGTTCCCGCACCAGCCAGGCATCGCCGTCAGCCCGCGCGGCATTCCGGGCGGCGAGCGGTCCGGGCGCGCCCTCGCCACGCAATGCCTGCGGGCCGGAGGGTCGCACGCGTGCCGCTCGATGCCTTGCCGGCTTTCTCCCCCGCCCCGCTGCTGCAGGCGCTGCTCGGCATCGCCGGCCTGTCGACGCTGGTCTGGCTAGGCGCCGTCGCCATCGTCTGGGGACGCCAGGAGCGGCTGATCTTCCGGCCCGATGCGCGGCCGCTCGGCCCCGTCCCGCCCAGCCTCGCCGCCTGCCGCTTCGCCCTGGAGCGGTTGCGCACCGCGGATGGCCTCGAGCTGCAATTCTGGGCCGCGCCGCCCCTGCCGGGCTATCCGGTCCTCGTCGTCTTCCACGGCAATGTCGGCAATGCCGCGGATCGCTCGCCCCTGCTCGCGCCCTTCGCCGAGGCCGGCCATGGCATGGTGCTCGCCGAATATCGCGGCTATGCGGGCAATCCCGGCACGCCTTCCGAGACCGGTTTCCTCGAGGATGCTCGCGCCTATCTCGACTGGGTGGCCGCGAGCTGGGGCGAGTCGGCGCCGATCCTCTGCGGCGAGAGCATCGGCTCGGGCGTCGCCGTGCGCATGGCGAAGGAGCGGCCGGCCCGCGCCCTGGTGCTGGACGCGCCCTATACCTCGATCGCCGACCTCGCCGCCGCCATGTATCGCTGGCTGCCGGCCCGCGCCCTGCTGCGGCACCGCTTCGACAGCATGGCCTGCCTGCCGGAGGTGCGCGTGCCGCTGCTGGTGCTGCATGGCGAGGCGGACGACCTGATCCCGCCGGACCATGGCCGGCGCGTGGCCGCCGCCGCCGGCGGGCCGGCCGAATTCCTGCTGCTGCCGGGCGTCGGGCATCCGGTGCTGGGCAACGACCCAGCGGGACGCGGCGCCGCGGCGGTGCGGCGCTTCCTCGGAGCCTTCTCGCCGCCGCTGGATGCCGGCGCCGGGACCTGATACCAAGCGCGCGAAGGTTTCACCTTCGCGCGCCTCAAACGCCGGGCGCAAACCTCCGGTTTGCTTGGCTTCGCGGCATAAGCCGCGGCGCCCATTCGGGCGCTCGGCCCTGCGGGCCGTAGGTCGCTACTTCGCGCACCAGGTATGAGGGCGCACGCCCGGCGTCACACCTCCCGGCGGACGTTCAGCGGCAGGGCCAGGCCGCGCCGCTCGACCTTCAGGCCGCGGCGATAGGCGCTGTCCACCTGATAGAGGCCGAGCGGCCAATAGGGCAGGTCGGTGAAGAACTGGGCCTGGATACGCCGCGCCGTCCGCTGCTGCCCCGCCAGGTCCGACTCCGCGAGCCAGTCATCGCGCAGCGCCTCCAGCGCCGGGCTGCTCGGCCAGCCGAACCAGGCATCGCCGCCATTGGCGCGCAGCAGCGGATGGCCGCCCGGGTTCAGCAGGTCCTCGGCGCCGAACAACACCACCACGGCATTCCAGCCGCCCTGCGCGGGCGGCTCCTTCCTCGCGCGGCGCTGCAGCATGGTGCCCCAATCCGAGGTCGCGTCCTCCGGCTCGAAGCCGATCTTCCGCAGCAGGTCGTCGGCCACCATGGTGAGGGCGCTGTTGGTCTGCTGATCCGCCGGATGCAGCATGACGAGTCTCGCCCGCGCCTGGCCGGTCGCCGCCAGCGCGGCGCGGGCCCGGCCGAGGTCGCGCGGCCCGGTCAGCGCCGCCAGCCCCTCCTCCGAGGCAAGGGCGCTGCCGAGCGGGAAGCAGCCGACGCCATCCCGCCACAGGCTGCGCTCGTCGCCGAACAGCGCGGCCATGAAATCCGCCTGCGACAACGCCGGCAGCACGGCCCGCCGCACCGCCGGATCGTCGAAGGGCGGGTGCAGGTGGTTGGGCCGCAGCATGGCCATGGTGCCGAGCGTCTCCACCCGGTCCAGCACCAGGTCGCGCCGCCGCGCCAGCAGCGGCCGCAGGTCGGGCGTGACGCGCTCCCACCAATCCACCTCGCCGGCCTGCAGGGCGGCGGCGGTGGTCGCGGCATCGGGCAGGATGCGCCATTCCAGCCGCTCGAAGAGCGCGAGCTTCGGGCCGGCCGTCACCGCCGGCAGGCCGACCGGGCTCGGCACGTAGCGGTCGTAGCGACGGTAGACGAGCTGCTCGCCGGCCCGCCGCTCCGCGGCCTCGAAGCGATAGGGGCCGGAGCCGACGATCTCGGTCAGCGGCGCCGCCGCCGGGCGGGCGGCGAAGCGCTCCGGCATGATGAAGCAGGGATAGGAGGAGGATTTGCCGAGCGCGTCCAGCATGACGCCGAAGGGCTGGCGCAGCCGGATCTCGAACCGCCGGTCGTCGAGGGCCGCGACGGCGTCGAGCCGCGCGGCCAGGGTCTGCCCATGCGTATCCCGCCCCATCCAGCGGCGGATCGAGGCAACGGCATCGGCGGCCCGGACCGGCTCCCCGTCATGGAAGGTCGGGCCGTTGCGCAGGGTGAAGATCCAGCGCCTGCCCGCATCCTCGACGACATGCCCCTCGGCGAGCTGCGGCTGCGGCCGATAGCCGGCATCGAGACCGTACAGCGTGTCCCAGCAAAGATGCCCGTGGTTGCGCACGGCGTAGGAGGTGGTGGCCAGCGGGTCGAGCACCGTGACATCGGCCTGGGGCACCATGCGGAGCGTCGCCGCCGCCCCGGGCTGCGCCAGGGCTGGCGCGGCGAGCAGGCCGGCGGCGCCGGCGAGAAGGCTGCGACGGTCGGGCATGGCCCCAGCCTGCCCGCGAAGCCGTCCCATGCCAACGGCGGAAGCGGCATTCATTTTTCAGTCGCGCAATCGGCCGAGCCTGCGACAGGGCAGGTCAGGCCTGGGCAGGAAGCGACCCGATCGAGCCGGATCCGGATCGGCCGGCCGCCATGATGGATCCTTCCCTGAGGCATCGTTGTTGCGGCCGAGAGCGGAGACGCCGTGAAGGTCCTTGTCGTATCGCCGACGCCGACGCACCCACAGGATGCCGGAAACCGGCAGCGCATTTTCGCGCTGCTGCACCGGCTGCGGCAATACGGCCACGAGCTGCATCTCTGCTTCATCGCGCGCGAGGCGGTGGAGGAGGCGCATCTGCGGCAGATGCAGCAGGACTGGGGCCAGCTGACCGTCCTGCCCTACGACCGCAGCGAGGAACGGAAGAGCCTCGGCGCGGTCTTCGGCATCGACGATTGGTTCCCGGCCTCGCTGGTCGCGGGCATCGAGCGGCTCGCCGCGCTGGAACGCCCGGACGTCGTGATCGCCGAATACGTCTTCTGCAGCCGGGCGTTCGGCTGTTTCGACGATGCGGTGCTGAAGGTCATCGACACCCATGACGTCTTCAGCGATCGCCATCTCCGCCTGCAGGAATTGGGGCTGACGCCCGGCTTCTTCTTCACGACCCGCGCCGAGGAGGCGCGGGGCCTCGATCGCGCCGATCTCGTTCTCGCCATCCAGGACGAGGAAGCCACCGCCTTGCAGGCGATGACGCGCGCCGCGGTCGTCACGCTGGGTCACCTGCCGCCCGGCATCGCGCCAGCGCCGCCCCAGGGCGAGGACGCCCGCAGCATCGGCTATATCGGCAGTCCGAACCCCTTGAATGCGCGGGCCATCGGGCGTTGCATCGAGGCGATGGATCCCGGGCGCCTCGCCGCGGCGGATCTGCGGCTCCGCATCGCCGGCGGCATCCCGGCGGAGGTCGGGCGGGACGCCCCTTTCGTCGAGCGGATCGGCCGGGTCGAGAGGATCGACGAATTCTACGGCTCGCTCGCCCTGGCCATCAATCCGCATGAGGGTGGGACCGGCCTGAAGATCAAGACGATCGAGGCGCTCGCCCACGGCGTTCCGGTGATGGGAACGGGCGACGCCTTCCTCGGACTCGATGCCGAGGAGGTCTTCCATGCGGCGGCCTCGCCGGCCGAGCTGGCCGGTTTTGTCATGCGCTTCGCCGAACAGCCGGAGTTCCGCCTCCGGGTCGCAGAGGCCAGCCGGCGCGTCTTCGAGCGCTATCGCCGGCGCGTCGAGGCGCAGTACGCCATGTTCCGGGACCTCGACGCCCTGCGGGTCCGCGCGCGGCGTCCGCGGATGCTCCTCGTCACCGATATCGCCTTCTGGCAGGAATGCCTCGGCAACCAGGCCCGGATCGCCGGGCTGATCCGGGGCCTGCGCGGTGAGGCGGATATCGACCTCTTCATGCTCCGAAGCCTGTCCGCGGCGGAGAAGGCGGCGGCGCAGCAGGTCCTCGGCGCCCGCGGGCGGGTCTTCGTGCACAGCGCCTATCCCGGGGCGCATCGGACGCAGCCCTCCTGGATCGAATCCTCGCCCAGCCTCTCGGGCTTCGAGCGGCGCAGCTTCCATCGCGGCGCCTTCACGGCGCTGGAGGAGCATCTGCAGAAGCATCGCTACAGCGGCTTGCTGCTGGAATATCTCCGCCTTTCCTACCTGCGCCATGCCCGCCGCGCCCCGGCCCTCCGCATCATCGACCTGCACGACATCATGTCGATGCGCGTGGAGGCCTTCAGCCGCTTCGGCAAGAAGCACTTCATCCAGGTCAGCGCCCGGGAGGAGCTCGGCATCCTGTCCGGCTTCAGCCTCTCCCTCGCCATCCAGGCGCATGAATATCGCTACCTGCATGCGCTGTTCCCGAATGCGGTCCTGCATCTGCCGCACGCGATCCCGAGCGTCGCGCGGCGGCGAGTGCGGGCGGAGCCGCTGCGCGTCGTCTTCGTCGGCGGCGACAACCCGATGAACCGCGACGGCCTGGCCTGGTTCCTCGCCCAGGTCTGGCCCTGTCTCGGGCGCCATGGCGCGGAGCTGCATGTGGCCGGCGCGGTCTGCAACGCCCTGGCGGATGCCGGCCCGGACGTCGTGCGGCATGGCCGCGTCGACGACCTTCCGGCCTTCCTCAGCGCCGCCGACATCGCCGTGAATCCGGTCTATTACGGCGGGGGGTTGAAGATAAAGACCGTCGAATATCTCTGCTACGGCATCCCTTCCGTCCTCACCCTGGAAGCCGTCTTCGGCATCGATGACGGCGAGGGCGAGGCCTATCTGCTGGCGCGGTCGCGTGCCGGCTTCGTCGAGCATCTCGACCGCCTGCTGCGCGACCCGGCGCTTCGGCAGTCTCTCTCCGAGCGCGCCTTCACCTTCGGCCGGCGCCATTTCGCCAGCGCCGCGATGCGGCCGGCGATCGCCACCATGGCCGCGATGCTGCGCGCCGCGCCGGAGACGGAGGCATCCTGCCCCGCGCCCCGCCTGCGCCTGCCGGCGCCGATCGGCCATACGCGCGGCGCCCGCCTGGCGCCCGAGACCCTGCGATGACGGACATGGCAACACGCATCCCCTCCGCCGCGGACGCCATCGACCTCACGGCCGGCGCCAAGGCCGATGCCCTGGTGTCGGACGCCCTGCTGCTCGCCCATCGGGCCGCCCTGACGAAGGAGGTCGGTCAGCTCGATGCCCTGGCCGACCCGGAAGCCAGGCAGATCGTCGAGACCATCCTGAAGGCCGTGGCGCGGCTGTCGGCCCAGCTCGATGCCGTGCAGCAGCGGCTCGACCATGCGACGCGCAGCCGCGCCGAGCTGATTCGCCTCGATCCGCTGCCGCTGATCGCCGAGACCCGCCGATCGGCCGCGGCGGAGGTGCCGCGGCAATTCGAGTTGCGGGCGAACTCGCCGGCCTTCCAGGGAACCGGCTGGCATAACGCGGAAAGCAAGGACGGCTTCACCTGGCGCTGGAGCGGATTCGGCCCGCGCGCCTCGGTGGTGCTGCCGAGCCTGGGCGGGGGGCGCCTCAGCCTGAAGCTGGTGCTGATGCTGCCGTTCCAGCAAGCCTTCCCGGCCGAGCCGATGCTGGCGCTGGCGAATGACCGGGCGCTCGAACTCCTGCCCACCCGCGTCCAGGGTTCGGGCGGCCATTTCACGGGCATCGTCGAACTACCGGAGGATGACGGGTCCGGCAGCTTCGCCCTGGTGCTGCAGACGATGACCGCGAGCTTGACCAACGGACGCCCGGCGCATGAATCGCGGCATCTCGGCCTCGGGCTTCACAAGCTCATCCTCAGCAGGATCGAGGACGGTGCGGAAGCCTCGGCCGCCTAGCGCCATGGCCCGCATCCTCACCGTTCGCCGCCCCGCTGCGGAGGCCGCCAAGGCTGGACCCGTGACGCCGTGATCGAACGGGTGATCTTCACGGGCGATTTCCTGCGTCCGCTCGATGGCGCCGATGGTCTCGGCCTGTCCGGCCAGGCGGCCTTCCGCCCGTCGCAGACGGAGAACATCGCCTGGTTCCACCGCCTGATGCGCCGCCGTCTCGCCGAGGCCACGGGGCTCGGCTGCGAGGTCAGGGCCTGGGGCAAGGGCATCGACACGCCCCTGCTCTATCGCCTGCTCGAACTCGACCGCAGCATATCCGGCTGGGCGGAGGCCTGCTCGATGCTCGAGGTTCCCGCCGAGGCGGTGCGGCATATCGAAAGCGTCTTCCGCGCCTCGCTCGTCATCTCCTTCGAGCTACCCGAGAGCGTGAAGCGCATCCTGAGCCATCTGCGCATCCCCTTCATCGACGTCGTCATCCATCCCGTCCGGTTTCTCCCGGACGTCTTCTTCGCGATCCAGACGAACCGCGCCGAGATCTTCCACGCCATGCAGGCGCACGACATGCCCAGCGCCAGTTTCCGGGATTGGGCGGATCTGCTGTCGGCCTCGGTGGTGCGGCTGCCGCAGCCCTCCGTCGCCAGGGACACGGCGCTCCTGATCGGCCAGACGAATGTCGACCGGTCGCTGATCTCGGCGGGCGTCCTGCAGAACTTCGGGCATCACGCGGAGAGGTTGCGGTCCCTGCTCCAGGGCCAGGACCAGATCCTGTTCAAGCCGCATCCCTACAACCAGGCGCCCTTCGGCCTGTACGATATCGGCCTGCCTCACCGCGCGCTGCACTGGACCTCGACGAATGTCTATGCGCTGCTCGCGCAGGAGAACATCGACCGGGTGATCAGCATCAGCTCGAGCGTCCTGATCGAGGCGGGCTTCTTCGGCAAGCAGGCCATCATGTTGGGCAAGCCGCCCTTCGATTTCGCCGAAGGGTCGCGGGAGCCGCATCCCGCCCAGCATCTCGGCATCTACGATGCCTGCTTCGAGACGGATTTCTGGCGGGATGCGCTCGCGCCGGTCCTGCCCGTGACCCGACGCTGCGGCACCCGCTTTCGCCGCCCGCCCAACACGCTGCGGCTCTCGCTGCGGAATTTCTGGGGCTATAACGAGATCACGACGGATTTCCTCGTCGAGCTCCACCGCGCGGGCCGGGCCTAGCGCCAGGCCGGTCGCCGCCGCGGCCCTCCGATGCCTAGGCGCCGCTTGCCGTGCGGGCGGGCGCGTGGACAGGATGCCGCTCTTGCGCTTGCGGGAGGCGGCCTTGGACCGCATCACCATCACGATCGATGAAGAGCTTCTGGCGATGGTCGACAGCCTGGTGGCGCGGAAGGGCTATGCCAGCCGGTCGGAAGCCGTCCGGGACCTGGTGCGCGCGGCGACGCAGCGCGAGACCACGCCCGAGCGGCCCTGCATCGCCACCCTGTCCTATGTCTATGACCACGCCGTGCGGGGCCTGGCGCAGCGATTGGCCCGGACCTATCACGATCATCACGACCTGGCGGTGACGACCCAGCAGCTGCAGCTCGATCACCACGCCCGGCTCGAGATCGCCGTGCTGCGCGGACCCTCGGGCGCCGTCAGGCGGCTCGCGGATTCGATCACCAGCCAGCGCGGCGTCCGACACCACGCCCTGCATCTCGTGCCGGCCCAGCTGGAGGAGACACGGCACGACCACGGCGCCGGCGCGCATCGGCACCTGCATGTCCATGCCTGACCTGCGCCAGGGCCGCGCCGCAGGATGCGGCACCACAACGATCGCCAGCATCAACAATCCGCTGTTCAACCCGCCCGTGACGCCCCGGCCTTGCTGCCCCAGGCTACCGTGCCCCAACGCCCTGGCTGTATAATCTTCCTCGCCTTGCCCTTTTCGCCGCGGAAAGCGCCGCAGAGAAGTCATTGCGTCATCGGCGCGTCGGGGCTGCGGGCGTGGCGCCGCAATCCCTTGCGGCATGGACGCCGCGTGGCATCCGAGGAGGCGGCATGGCGAAGGTGGTTACGGCCAGTCAGAGCGCAACCAGTCAGGGCACAACCAGCCAGGGCACAACCAGCCAGGGCAGAGCGCGCGCCCGTCGTGGCCGGCTGTCCGCGGCCTGGCTGGTCGCGGCACTCGCCCTTGCCGTCCTGGCCGGCTTCGCCATCCTCCGCATCGCCGGCTCCGGGTCGGCCGCCGATTGGTCGGCGACCGCTGAGAGAGTTGGCCAGCAGGCCGTTGCCCAGGCCTTGCCCGCCGGCGAGCAGGAGCCGGAATGGCGCGACATGGCCGTCTACCAGTACAACAATGCTCTTGATGATGAGCGCGGGGTTTGCGGCCGCGTCCTCGCCGGTCCCCGCACCGGCGGGAGCTGGACGGATTTCGCGGTCCGCGTGCGGCTGGAGCGCGCGGCGAGCGGCAGCCGTCCGGCGGTGACCAGCACCGAGGTCTTCCTGGCCGAGGGGCCCGGCGGCATGCGCGCGCTGTACCTGGCGCGCCAGCGCTTCTGCCGCGACGGAACGGCCTCCCCCGCGGCGCCCGTCCAGCCTGCGCCCGTCCGCGATCCATCGCCTGCCCCACGCCTGGCTGCGCCCCCTACCGCGCAGGCCCCTGCGCCGCCCGCCTCGGCGATGCCGACGGGGACCTCCGGCGCGCCGGCCGCGGTGCCTGCCGAGGGCGGCGGCAACCTCCGCCCGGCCTCCTCCCCGCCGGCACTGGTCCTCGGCCGGATCGCCGTGCGCTCGCCGGTCAACCTGCGCACCGGTCCGGGGGGCGGCGCTTCGGTCATCGGCGTGCTACCGCGCGGCAAGACCCTCGATGTCCTCGAGCGGGCGCCCGGGGGCTGGATGCGCGTCGGCGATCCGGCCTCGCTCGGCTGGGTGCATGCGAGCCTGGTGCAGGTGATGGAATAGGCCAAGAGCCGCATCGACGCCCTGTGGGCTGCGCGATGCGTCGGATGCCGCATGAGGATGCATGAGCTGCCCTGCCGACAAGGATGACCTGTCGCTCGAGACCGATCTCTTCGGCACGCTCGTCGTGCCGCAGGGCGCAGCGCGCGCCGAGACCTTGCGGGACCTGGCCACCCGCGCCGCCCTCTATGCGACGCGGGCCCGAAGCGAGGGCACGCGCCGCGCCTACCGTTCCGCCTGGCAGGCCTATGCCGCCTGGTGCCGGAGCCTCGGCCGCGACCCGCTCGCCGGCGATGCCGAGACCATCGCCATGTATGCCGTGCGCCGCGCCGATGACGGCCTCTCGGTGGCGAGCCTGCGCGTGCATCTCGCCGCGATCCAGGCCGCGCACCGGCTGGCCGGCCTGTCGCTCGATCCTCGGGATCCGCGCCTCGGCATGGTCATGGAGGGCATCACCCGCAGCAAGGGCCTAAGGCCGCGTCGCCGGGCCGCGGCAGCGGGGCCGGAGGCCCTGCGCCTCATGCTGGCCGCCTGCGCGCCCGACACGACGGCACGTGGTGCGCGCGACCGGGCCATGCTGCTGCTCGGCTTCGCCGCGGCCTTGCGACGCAGCGAGGTGACGAGCCTCGCGCTCGGCGATGTCGAGATGGTCCCGGGCCGTGGGCTGCGCGTCCTCCTGCGCCGATCGAAGACCGATCCACGCGGCAGCGGGCAGGAGGTCGCGGTCTGCGCCAATCCGCAGGACAGCGCCTTCTGCCCGGTCGCCGCGCTGACGCGCTGGCTGGCGGTGCGGCGCCAGGCGCCGGACCTGACGCGCAGCGACAGCGATGCCGAGCGTCCCCTCTTCTGCGCCATCACGCGGCGCGGGCAGGTGACCGGCGCCGGCCTGTCCGACAAGGCGGTCTGGCGGCTGGTGAAGCGCACGGCCGCCGAGGGCGGCCTGCCGGATCCCGGCCGCTATTCCGGACACAGCCTGCGGGCCGGGCTGGCGACTGCGGCGGCCGAGGCGGGGGCGGGCCTTGCCGATCTCATGCGGCAGACCCGGCACAAATCCAGCGAGGTCGCGCTGGGCTATCTCCGGCCGGAGGATCTCTGGCGCAACAACGTCACCGGCCGCGTCTTCGGTCGTAAGCCGGATGATGCATCCTGACCGCAGGCGACCGATCCGTCGCGTGCCGCATGGAACTCCAGCCGCCGTCGTGACGGTTCTTGCGACGGCGGCCATGGCATTGTTGGCAGGAGCGAAGGGGCGGCGATGCACCAGGCTCGCCACCCCCGGTATCAGGCGGTGCGCGTCGCCGCCTTCACGGTGAAGCTCGTCGAGCCGGTCGTGCCGAGGGTTGCGACGGCGCCCTCGACTTCCGTGTCGTTCAGCGTGATGCCATCGACATGCAGGTTGCGGTCCTTGTCGGCGGAGCCGCCCCAGGCATCGTTGAGGAAGGTCACCGTGACCGTATGCGCATCCGCTCCGAAATCGCCCAGCAAGGTGATCGTGTCGCCGCCGCTGCCATAGAGGGCGCCGGCGGTCTGGGTGTCGCCGATCTGCTTGCCGTCGACCGCGACGGTATACTGGGCACTGCCCTGATAGGCCTCCTGCGAGATCTTCAGCACCAGCGTGTCGCTGCCGCTGCCGAGGGTCGTCGTGACGGCATCCGGCACGACGGTGTCGTCCACCTCCTCCCGCGCCGCAACGGCGCCGGTCTTGAACACGTCATAGCACTACCTGGGCAGTATTCGATCTGGTGGCGGTCGGAACCGGCGTCGGCAATGCGGACAGCAGATCGGTGGGACAAGCTCAGCGAGCAGCCGCGCCATAATGGCGCGGCGCACGGCCGGCAGG
>NZ_JABFHG010000021.1 GCF_013112485.1 Roseicella sp. DB1501 | reverse complement strand
CTGCCGTGCCGTAGGCGGCGGGCACGGCGGGGAACCGGAGGGCGGCGCCCTCGGGTGCCCCACGCGGGCCGCGTCCGCGGCCAAAGTGCCGCGTCAGGGATGGACGCCCGAGAGGGCCGAGACCCGGGGGGCTCGGGGCCGCGCCCGACAGCCCGGCCCCCGCCCCGCGGGGGAGACGCCCGGGACAGTACAACAGAGGTTTACAGGTTATAGGCTGTGAACCTTCGAAGTTTATGAGGACACTAGGCATGCCGCCCGCGACGGCGACCTCGGCCGCTACGCCCGCGCGACTGGCAGCTCGTCGAGGCGGGTGGTGTAGCGCGGCGAGCGGTGGGCGGCCCGCTGAGCCCAGGCGCGCTCGGTCCCCGCCGCGGCCGGGAACACGGTGCCGCGGCCGAAGCGCGCGTTGAGCCGGTCCACCGCCGCCATGAGGCGCTCCGACCCGGGGCGCGGCGCGTCGAACAGCGTGCGCGGCGCCGCCTCGGGCGGGCAGAGGTCCTCCAGCACCACCCCGGCCTTGGCGTAGGCGAAGCCGTCGCGCCACGCCGCCGCAAGGCAGCGGCCGGCGGCGGCCACCAGGTCGCGGGTGTCGGCGGTCATCGGCACGAGCGCCGTCGCCCGCGCCGCGTGATGCTGCGGCCCCGGGTGGTGCGGCGCGGTGTGAGCGAAGGCGGAGAGCCGCCCTGCCACCAGCCCGTGCGCGCGCAGCTTCTCCGCCGCCCGGGTGGCGTGGGCGGCGACCGCCTCCAGCGCCTCCGCCAGCGTCGTGACCGGCCGCCCGAAGCTTCGCGTGACCGCGAGGCCCTTCCGCGGCGGCGCGACCAGTTCGAGGTCGAGGCAGGCGAGGCCGCGCAGCTCCCACACCAAGCGCTCCAGCGCCACCGTGCCGAGCGCCCGCGCCTGCTTCGGGTCGAGGTCGCGCAGCCCGGCGGCGGTGGTGATGCCGAGCGCCGCCAGCTTCGCCGCGGTGGCCGGGCCGACGCCCCAGACCTCCGCGACGGGGAAGGCGGCGAGCACCGCCGCGCGCGCCTGCGGCTCCGTCAGGTCGCACACGCCGCCGAGGGCCGGGTCCGCCTTGGCGGCAGCGTTGGCGAGCTTGGCGAGCGTCTTGCTCGGGCCCACGCCCACGCAGGTCGGGATGCCCGTCCAGCGCAGCACCGTCGCGCGCAGGTCCTGGCAGAGCGGCCGCAGGTCGCGCCCGGCGATGCCCGCCAGGTCGAGGAAGGTCTCGTCGATGCTGTAGGCCTCCGCCGGCGCGAAGCCCACGAGCACCGCGTTCACCCGCGCCGACATGCTGCCGTAGAGGGCGTAGTTGGAGCTGAGCACGCGCACGCGGTGGCGCCGGATCAGGTCGCGGATCTGGAAGGCGGGGGTGCCCATGCGCACCCCGAGCGCCTTCAGCTCCTCGCTGCGGGCGATGAAGCAGCCGTCGTTGTTGGAGAGCACGCCGACCGGCACGCCCCGCAGGCGGGGGTCGAACACCCGCTCGCAGGAGACGTAGAAGTTGTTGCAGTCGATCAGGGCCAGGGCGGCGCGGGGTGCCTCGGCCATGCGCGTCAGGCCGTCTTGCGCACCACGCCGACCACGACGCCCCAGATTTCGGCTGGCATCTCCTCGCCGATGACGAATTCCGGGAAGGCCGGGTTCTCGGCCAGCAGCACGGCGCGGCCGTCGCGCAGCACCCGCAGCCGTTTGATGGTCATCTCGCCGTGGCAGACCGCAACGACGACGTGGCCGGGCCGCGGTTCCAGGCTGCGGTCCACCACCACGAGGTCGCCGTCGAGGATACCGGCGCCGACCATGCTCTCGCCCGCGACCCGCATGAGGAAGGTCGCCGCCGGACGCTCGATCAGGTAGCGGCCGAGGTCGATCTCGCCCTCCAGGTAGTCGTCAGCCGGTGACGGAAAGCCGGCCGCCACGCGGCGGCCGAGGAGGGGGAGGGGGAGCGAGGCCGGATCGAGGGGGACGGGGTGGACGTGCATGCTGCCGAATCGCCTATGTTCGCTAAACGTTCCGCCGCACTCGCGATTTGTCGCGCCTGGCGTCAATGGCGCCGGTGGCGCGCGGCCCAGCCGACTGCGGAAGGGCTCGGCGGACCGGAGGCGCCGCCCGCCCCGCGCGTGCAAAGGCCTGGGTCGGCGCGCGGGGCCTGCGCTATCCTGTGCGCATGACCAACGAGGCCGACGCGGCGCCCGCGGCGCGCCGCCCCTGGGACCTGCATCCGGCGCTCACCGAGGAGCGCCTGGCCATCTGCGCGCGGCTGCTGGCGCGCGGGCGGGCCGACGCGCTCGCCAGGCCGACCCCTGGGCCGGCGACGACGCCTGGAGCATCGGCTGCCGCGCCTACTCCTTCAGCCGCAACCGCCTGCGGCGGGCGGCCGAGGCGGGGCGCTACGCCTGGCTCGGGGTGCTCGACGAGACGCACCACTTCGTCTTCCTGATCGAGGGCGTGCCGGTGCGCTTCTACCGCGGCGACGCGGCGGAGCCGACGAAGCGCACGCTGCGCCGGCAGGAGAGCGAGGCGCAGCAGCTCGCCCTCGCGCTCGGCGACGCGGACCAAGCGGACGGGCTGATGTTCCGCCTCGCGGTGGAGACGGACGAGGCAGGCGAGGTGACGCGCGTGGTGTTCCTGGCGCTGCGCGGCGAGGAGGGCCACGTCGAATGCTTCTGGCCCGTCCCGGCTCTCGCCGACGAGCCGGCGCCACAGGCCCAACGGAACAGCGCCCCCGCGCTGCAGCTCCCGCTCTCGGCCGTGGTGAAGGCGCCGCGCCGGCTCCGGTCCTCAGCGCGGCAGGCGCCCGCTGACCCTGTGCACCCGGCTTGACCGGGCCGGGTTGCCCGACCCTCCATCGCAACGGGCACTGCCGGCCGACAGGGCAAGGTGGGGCTTTCGGATGCCATCACTGCTGTCTATATGTCAGCAATGATGGCATCCGCAGCAGGAGGGCACTCGTGGCAACCCTGACCGTCCGCAACCTCGATGACGATCTCGTCCGGGCGCTCCGTATCCGGGCCGCCGAGCACGGGCGCAGCGCCGAGGCGGAGCACCGGGAGATCCTGCGCCAGGTGCTGACCGGCGGCCGTCAGCCCTTGCCGCGGGCCGCCGCTGCGGCGCACCTCGCCGAGTTCCGGCGCCGCACGGCGGGGCGCGGGTCGGCCTCGGCGGCCGAGCTCCTCCGGGAAGGCCGGGAGGGCAGGGCAGGGGACCTCACCGGCACCTCGAACGCCTGACGGGTGGCGCTGGTCGTCGACGCCTCTGTCGCCCTGAAGTGGGTGCTCGAGGAGCCGGACAGCCACCTCGCCCAGGCGCTCGCGGAGGGTGAAGAGGAGCTGCTGGTGCCGGACTTCTGGCTCAACGAGGCCTGCAACGTCTGCTGGTTGCAGGCCCGCAAGGGCAAGTGGACGCCGGATGAGGCGCGAGAGGCGCTCGAACTCCTGCACGCTCAGGTGCCCCCGACGCCGACCGGCGACCTCGACCTGCACGACGTGGCGCTCGACATCGGCCTGGCCGTCAACCACTCGACCTACGATACCCTGTACGTGGCCTTCGCCGTCGCCATGGGAGCCCGGGGCGTCGTGGCTGCGGACGGACCCTTCGTGGCCGACATGCAACGCCACCCGGACCCGGTGCTACGGGCGATGCTTGTCCCGCTCGCGGATTGGGGAAGGGAACGGGGGCTCGCATGACCGAAGACGAGATCGCGGCCATCCAGGCCCGCGCAGAGCGAGAAGCTCGGCAACGCGTCGGCGAGGAACAGCCGCCGCGTGTAGGCGGCATCCTCACCGCGTTGCGCCTCTCACCCCTGGTGGGTGCGGACCTCAACCTCTCACGCGAGGAGACACTCGGGCGCAACGTCGGGCCGTAACGGCACGCAACCAATCGGCCAACCACTGCACAAGCCACACGGGAGCGGCTACCCTGGCTCAGGTAGTGGAAATAATGACCGCGCGCCCCTGCGCGCTATGTCTCGCGCGCTAAGAGCACATATCGCATCGAGAGGCTTGCCCGCTCATGACCGGACCTACCCGGGTTATTTTCGCCTGCGACGAATCCGGAGCCAAGGGATACGCTAACCAGGATGAGCAATATACGGGCGAAGTTGGCGTGTTTGCCGGCATTCTCATACCGGAAGATTGTGTCCCGGAGAAGCTACCCCCCTTTCAGAAGCTCATAACGAAGTACACGCCTTCAAGCGGCAAGCTGCATATTGCCGATCTTCCCGACGCCCAGAAGGACGCTCTGAGGCGAGACACCTACGCCGCCATTCAGGATAGCGGCCTGCCCTGCTTCTGGTATGCGATCCACGTCGCCGGCTTTCGCCGCCAATACAAGGAGGAACAGCAGCTCCTTGACGAAGCGCGCAAGGCGACCGCCTCATCAACGGTAAAAAGAGGAAGTTCGCGTTCCAATCCGGCATCCATGCATCAAGCGCTGTTCACAGGGCTCTATAGCCACTTGGTCGCGTTTCTGGAAGAGCGCGGTAAGGCCGATGTCTGCATCGAGATCCGCTCCGATCAGGTCGACGCCCCGATCCTCAAGGAATTTGAAAATGCCGCCATTCGGCTTCTCAGCACCAAGCCACTGGTGAGTCGATCGACCGGCTTTGACACTGTCACCCGCAGCATTGTCCGCGGCCAGGTAAGCATCCAGGTCAATTATTCCCCGGAGCTGGCGATCAAGAGCGTGGTACGCGAACTGGTCTTCAACCCGGTCAGCGCGGGCGACGGCTTGGTGCTCGCGGCCGACGTCCTGGCGAACAGCCTGAATCATCTATTCAAACACCGGCCGCCGAGTGAGCTGTACGGCGATTTGAACCGACCCGAGGCCGTCCTCCGGCATCCCCTCGCGAAAAACCTGGATGCGTTCTACAACTGGGGTAGCGGCGACCTGGTCGGAGACCGCCTTTATCGGCATCCGAAGGCCCCGCCCTCCTGACGGCCCCTCCGGAACCGCAATCCGCTATCTAAAGAATGTAGCTCGACGAGGGGTGTGACAAGTGGCGATTGTCACATATCATTTCCCCTCGAGCCATCCGCCCTTGGTCAATGCCATGTCCACCCTCGAAGTGCCTCATCCTGGCCATGCCGTGCGCCGCGATTGTCTGGAGCCGCTAGGCCTGACCGTCACCGAGGGAGCGAAGGTGCTGGGCGTCTGCCGCCAAGCCCTCAACAACCTGGTCAACGGCAAGGCCGGCATCTCCGCCGAGATGGCAATCCGGTTGAGCAAAGCCTTTGACAGCACGCCGGAAATGTGGCTGCAGCTCCAGACGGCCTATGATCTCGCGCGGGCCCGCAAGCGCGAAGGTTCGATCCGTGTCCAGTCCGTGGCGACAGTACGGGCACAGCAGCAACCCCGGTTGCTGTGAGGCCGGCAGCATGACCGCTCACAGCCCGCGCCCCGTCCTGCAACCTTCTCTGCCGACGCTCTGCCCGCTCGCGAGTGCCGTAGCGCTTGCTGCCGAGGCTGGGATCGAGGAGCGCGGCGCAGTCTTCACACGTCGGGATGCGCCGGAGTCCCGCCGCCTGGTGCGCGACAACTCGCCGCACTTCCCCGTGTTCCCAGAATTTCTGGGTGCATCCTACCTGATGCACTATGACCTTCTTTGCCCGCGGTTGGTGCAGGAACAGCTTTACACTACAGCGTGCCTATTGGCCTCGCCAAGGACCGCAGCCGCGACCGACGAGTATTTCACTCTTTCCGGCATGACCGATCTGACGACCTTCGTCACCGCGCTTGCAGGTCACGTCGCCGAGGCAGCCCGGACGCACGCGCGATGAAGTTGACGCTTTCCGACATTTCCGCCCCATCCCTGTCGTCCTCCGTTCTGACCGTGGACGCTGCATTGCAGGGGCCACAAATTGCGGCGCATCAGCGCATTCTCCTCTACTCCGAGACAGAGTGGGAAGCGTTCATCCATGAATACGCGCATTTCGGGCTGAAGACACTGTACCACCAGGTGCAGCGTCTAACGGGCGCCGGCGACCGTGGCATTGATGTTGCCGGCTTCGTCGATAGCCAGATGCTCCAGGGCGTCTGGGACAATTACCAATGCAAGCATTACGGCCATCCTCTTCGCCCGACCGATGCATACCCTGAGCTCGGGAAGATGCTCTGGTATTCCTTCAACGGCGAGTTTAAGGCGCCACGACGCTACTATTTCGTCGCACCACGCGAGGTCGGAACCACTCTCGCCGGCTATTTGGCCGATGCCGAGAAGATGAAGCGGCAGCTAGTCCAGAACTGGGACAAAAACTGCCGCAAGGAGATCACCAGCACCCAGGAGATTCCTCTAGAAGGCGCCTTCAAGGCCTATGTGGAGCAGTTTGACTTTACGATCTTCGGCATGAAAACCGCGCTCGAGGTGGTCGAGTTGCACAAGAAGACCTGTCCCTATCACACGGCCCGGTTCGGCGGCGGATTGCCCGAGCGCCCGGAGCCTGGAGCGCCGCCTGAAGAGATTGCGCCCAAGGAGAGCCGCTACATCGAGCAGCTCTACTTGGCCTACGCGGACCACAAGAAGACTTCCGTGACATCAGTCGATTGCCTTAAGCCTTGGCCGAAGCTGAAGGAGCACTTCGACCGACAGCGCACCGCCTTTTACTATGCCGAATCCCTGCGCGTCTTCGCGCGTGAAGCGGCTCCGGGCACGTTCGAATCGCTGCAGGAGGAGGTGTTTATGGGGGTCATTGACACGCACGACGCCCCGCATCCGGACGGCTACGCCCGCGTCTGTGCTGTCACCAAGGCTGCTCGTGAATTACCGATCACGTCCAATGCGCTGATCACGCGGACCAGGCGGCAGGATATGGATGGAATATGTCACCAGCTCGCCAATGAAACAGACGACAGAAAGCCGCGGTTCCAATGGACGTCATAACTCCCGCGCCCAGGCCCGCGACATTCAACGGTCCACTTGAGGCTGGCGTGCGCGCGGTTGCCGTTCTCGGCGCCGCTCACCCTGCCTCCTTTGACCTGCAGAGGCTGGTCACGCTCGACTATCTCCTGGTGCATACGGGTGACATTGGCGGCCCGACCAGCCTGCATCCGCCGACACCCATGAAGTCGGCTGAGTTCCTTATCCGTCGCAAGCTCGTCGAGCAGGCCCTCCTGCTGATGATGACACGTGACCTGGTCAGCCGGGATGCGACGCCGGACGGCATTCGCTATAGTGCCGGCGAAAGCGCAGCCGTGTTCCTGAACGCCCTGCAGTCCGATTACATGAAGGCCCTTAAAGAGCGCGCCGCATGGCTTGTCGATCGGGTTGGCCATCTACCCGATGCGGAGTTTCGGGCCCTGATGCGCCGTTTCTTCGATCAGTGGGTTGAGGAATTTCAGCAGGTTGAGCGCAGCCTGGGGGTCGAGGCATGACTTCGCCGGGATTCCGACTTCGGCACCTCATTTTCCTCGGCCCCGTGAAGGAGCCCGCAGCCGCGAAGTTCGGCCCCGGCCTGAACGTGATCTATGGCGCTTCCGATACCGGCAAATCCTTCATCGCCGAAGCCATCGACTTCATGCTCGGGGGCAAGCTACCGCTTCGAGACATACCGGAGCGCATTGGCTATGACCGGGTGCTGCTTGGGATCGAGACCATCGACGGCACAGAATTTACCCTGCAACGCAGTGCCGACGGCGGACGCTTTCGCGTATTCGATGGGCTGCATACCAAGCCGCCTACCGACAACAAGGCCACCCGGGAGCTATCAGACCAGCATAGTGACAAGAACCGTGACAATCTATCGATGTTCCTGCTTGAGCAATGCGGGCTTGCGGGCATGCGTGTCCGCAGGAACAATCGTGGAGCAACGAACAGTCTCAGCTTCCGAAACCTCGCGCGGCTGATGATCGTCACCGAGACGGAGATCACGTCACAGCGCTCGCCTCTGAAAGATGGTAACCCTACAGCGGATACGCCGAACTACGCCACATTCAAGCTACTGCTCACCGGTACCGACGACAGCGCCCTGTCGGAAAGCAAACCGGCTACGCCCGAGGACCAATCGCGCGAGGCACAGCTGGAACTGCTCGACCAATTGGCAGAGGAATATCGCGATCGGCTGAAGGAGCTCACCAAGGAGCCGAAGGAACTCGACAGCCAGCTGTCCCGCCTGGAGGATGCGCTGAAGCAGCACACCGAGCAGCTGACGACCACAGAGAGCCAATATCGAGAGTTGGCGAATCGCCGCCGGGAACTGAGGAGCAAGCTGGAGGAGGGGAACGACCGCCGGGTAGAGATCGACGGTCTTAAGCAGAGATTCGCCCTCCTTGCCCAGCACTACGAGTCCGATATCGCCCGGCTGCGCGGGATCGAGGAGGCTGGGACGATGTTCGTCGTCCTCGGCCAGGCACCCTGTCCTCTATGCGGGGCGGATCCAATGCATCGTCATCGGGATGCAGAGTGCAGTGGCGACGTAAGCGGCGTCATTGCGGCCGCGCGCAGCGAGATCGCAAAAGTCGACCTGCTGCGGCGTGAGCTGGACGAAACCGTTGCCGTGCTCAACCGCGAAGCCGTGGCGTTCGATCGGCGCTTGCCGCGCCTGCAAGAGGAGCTGGGCCGTATCTCGGAGCAGGTTGACCGCCTGATATCACCACGGCTGACAAAATTGCGCGCTTCCTACGCCGAGTTGGCCGATAAGAGGGGCGAGGTCCGGGAGGCATTGGCCATATGGCGGAGCCTGCAGGACATCGAGCGCCGCCGCGAGATGATCGACAATGAGCCCGAGGCGAAGGCGGCATCAGTTTCCGATGGCGACCTGCCGACCGCGGCCGCCGACGAATTTGCCGCGCGTATCGAGAAGATCCTGCAGGCCTGGCATTTCCCCGAAGCTGATAGAGTCTTCTTCGATACGAAGAGCAGGGACATCGTCATATCCGGCAAGCTTCGCACGGCGCGCGGAAAGGGATTGCGTGCCATCACTCATGCCGCTTTCACGCTTGGGCTGCTGGACTACTGCCGAGCGAAGGGAACGCCTCATCCGGGCTTTGTGGTCCTGGATTCTCCCTTGCTCGCTTATCGGCCGCCGGAAGGATCTGAGGATCAAGCGCCGGAAGGGGCTGAAGACGACTTGCGCGGGACCGATTTAAACGAGCAATTCTATGCTTACCTGGAAGCGCTGCCAACCGACCGCCAAGTGATCATCATAGAAAATACGACCCCACCGCCCGCCGTGCTTGGCAGGCCTCAAGTCGAATTTTTCAGCCGGAATCCCCACAGCGGCCGCTTTGGGTTCTTTCCACTTCACGGTGTCGGATCAGGATCACCATCCTTAGAAGAAACCAACCGCGACAGGGAGTGATCGGACCATCCGAACTCCTGCCCAGAGGATAGTCTTCTGTCTGCCATTTTCACGTTCTATCAAACGACGTCTTGGATTGTGAAACGGGTGGGGCAGGGCGCGAGGCAGCCTGGTTCGGATGGAAGGCAGGCTGCAATCGACGATGAGCTCGAGGCGACCGACGCCGCAGAGTGAGGTTGTGCTGCCCGATGGCGACAGATTGTCGGACGGAGTGAAGCGGCTTACAGAAACTTCTCCCCGGTGTAGTCGCGGAACGCCTGCTCCTCGCGAACGTAGCCGGCGAGGACCTGCAGCGACCTGTGGCGCGACACGCCTTGGATGCGGAAGACCGTCGCCCCCGCGCGCGCCGCGGCGGCGCGCGAGACAAGGTGCGCCACCTCGCGGTCGCAGGGCGCGCGCCCCAGCACGCGGCCAGCGCGCGTGACCGAGCGGAACAGCGGGCCCTCGGTGATCCCCGCGGTCGCCAGCCAAGCGTCCAGCTGGGCGGCCGGGCGCAGCCGCTCGCCTCTGATGCGCGAGGGCCTCAACCTCTTGCACGAGGAGATGCCTGGCCGGACACTTGGCCATGACGACGCGCGCCTGCGCGGCTCCGGTTTTTCCTGGCGGGATCGCCTTGCCGCGCTCCGCGCCGGCGCCGCCGACGGACCCCTGCTTGGCGACAGTCAGGCTTCCAAGCCGATCTCCGCCGTGGGCGGGATCAGGCCTCCCACGGGCTGACGAGGCGCGTCCGGCAGCCTTCGAACCCACGTGTGTCGCGCGTCGCGAGCAGTGCCGCGCCGCGGGCCGCGGCGATGGCGGCGATCTGGGCGTCGGCGGTCGCAACCGGCCGGCCCGCAGCGCGGCGGGTGGCCGCGAAGACTCCATAGGCAACGGCTGCGGTACGATCGAAGGGCAGCACCCGGCCGCCAAGCCCCTCGCCGAGCAGGCGGGCAACGGCCTGCGTCAGCGCCTCGCGCCGGCGCCCCTCAGGCAGCAGGGCGAGGCCGTAGGCCAGCTCCGCCTCGCTGATCGCGGTGGTGCACAGCTCCGCCCGGCGCTGGGCCGCGACCCAGGCCGAAACCCGCGGATCCGGCTCCGGGCGGATCAGCTCCGAGAGCACGTTGGTGTCGAGGACGATCACCGGCTGCGCCGCCGCCCGCCGGAGGCCGGCGTCGCCTTGCTGCTTTGCACCTGGGCTTTCGACCTCGGCGCTGTCGGTGGGGTTCCGGCGCCGGCCGAGGACTGGCCCTCCTCGGCGAGGCCCGCCCCGAGGTCAGGCGGGTCGCGGGCGGGCTCGCGTGGCGGCAGGTCCAGTTCGGCCCCGCCGAGCGGGGCGAACAGGCTCCGCGCGAAGGCGGCGAGGTCGGTCGGGTCCTCCTCGGGCGCGGCCAGCGCCGCTTCCAGGATGGCGCGGGCCTCGGCCTCCATCGAGCGGGCGTTGTGGGCGGCGCGGACGCGCAGCCGCGCCTTCAGTTCGGGCGCGAGGCCGCGGATGGTGACGGCGCCGGGTGCGGCGGCCGAGGACGAAACGGGCATGGGCACCTCCGATGCACGGCTGCTAGCAATGCAGCAGTAATGCATATAGGGCATTGATTGCACCGCTGCACGGCAAAGATGCACCGAAGCGGAAGGATGAGGGCTCCTCCCGGGCCGGGCAGCGGGGCCGGATGGTTCGTGCCGTTCCCGATCTCCGCCCGTTGCACAGGCGACTCATGACCGGCTACCCTGTCTCAGGTAGCGGAAAGCGCGATTCCCGCTACCTGGAATCGAGGCTGGGAAGGGGGTCCCATGGCGGCCGGAAACAAGCGTGGCTGACGGCGACGAGAGCGCGCTCGTCCCGGCCGCGGATGGCGACGGCGGCGTCCCGGGCTTCCCGCGCAAGGAGGTCGAGGCGGCGCGCCGCTACCGTGACGCCTCGCGGGCCGAGAGCACCCGGCGGAAGTACGCGCGCGACTGGGCGGATTTCGCCCGCTGGTGCCGCGCGCGCGGCCACGAGGCGCTGCCCGCCAGCCCGGCGGTGGTGGCGGTCTATCTCTCGCACGAGGCGGACCGCGGCTGCGCGCCGCCGACGGTGAACAGGAAGCTCGCCGCCATCGGCCACTGGCACCGCGCGGCGGGCCTGGTCGCGCCGCAGAAGGCCGAGGGCGGCGCCGTCGTGCTCGACGTCCTCGCCGGGATCCGGCGGAGCCGCGTCGCGCCGCCCGCGCGCAAGGCGGCGGCCGACAGCTACGTCGTGCATGCCGTGCTGCGCGCCATCACCGGCGACAGCCTCGCGGACCTGCGCGACCGCGCCCTCATCGCCTTCGGCATGGCGAGCGCGCTGCGCCGCTCCGAGTTGGTGGCCCTCACTGTCGCCGACCTCGAGCGCGTTCCGGACGGCCTGCGCGTGCGCGTGGCGCGCGGCAAGACCGACCAGGAGGGCAAGGGCGCGATCATTGCCGTCCCGGACGGCCGACGCCTGCGCCCTGTAGCGCACCTGCTCGCCTGGCTGGAGCGCGCCGGCATCACCGAAGGCCCGGTGTTCCGCAGCGTGGCGAACGGTAAGGTAGGCCGCTCGGCGCTGACGGACCAATCCGTCGCCCTCGTCGTCAAGCGGCGCGCCGCGGCGGCGGGCTACTCGGCCGAGGAATTCGCGGCGCACTCCCTGCGCGCCGGGTTCCTGACCAGTGCGGCGGCGGCCGGGGCGAGCATCTGGAAGATGCGCGAGGTTAGCCGGCACAAGAGCGTGCAGGTGCTGTCCGACTACGTGCGAAATAGCGAGCTCTTCAAGGATCACGCCGGCGAAGAGTTCCTATGACAGAGGCGACTACCGCTGCACGCACACCAAACGGGACAACGACACCCCCGCACCTCGGTTGGCAGGCACAGCGTCAGTGTTATATTTAGTGTTATACCAGCGCCCCTTGGCTCTGACTCACCTGTGATCAAGGCGTCGGCTGCGGGCGTGATTCCCTAAGGGTCTGACCGATTCGGGGGGACGCGATGCCTGCGGCGGTTGCGATCACACGCGACGATCATACGGTGGAAGCGTTGCGGGCGGCGGCGACGGCGAGCCGAGATGCGGATGCGGCACGCCGGATGCTCGCCCTGGCTTTGGTGAAGGAGGGCCACTCGCGGACGGCGGCGGCACGGGCGTGCGGGATGGACCGGCAGACCCTGCGTGATTGGGTGCACCGTTACAATGCGGAGGGCTTGGCTGGCCTGTTGGATCGGCGCCCGCCCGGACGCACGCCGTGTCTGACGTCAGCGCAAGAGGCGGAGGTGGCCGCGTGGGTTCGGCGCGGCCCTGATCTGGTGGCACATGGGGTCATTCGCTGGCGGCGCATCGATCTGAGCCGGGAGATCGCCGCGAAGTTCGGGGTCAGCCTGGCGGAACGCACGGTGGGCAAGCTGCTGCGCAAGCTGAACTTCTCCCGCATCTCCACCCGCCCGCGGCATCCAAAGAGTGATCTGGAGACGCAGGCGCTTTTTAAAACCGCTTCGCCGAGCACGCCGCAGCCGTGCTGCCCGAGACGGCCAAGGGCAAGCCGATCGAGGTCTGGTTTCAGGATGAAGCGAGGGTCGGCCAGCAGGGCACGCTGACCTACGTCTGGGCAGAGCGAGGTTCACGCCCGCCCGCGTTGAAGGACCAGCGCCACACCTGGGCCTATCTCTTCGGCGCCGTCTGCCCGATGCGCGAGATCGGCGCGGCCCTGGTCCTGCCTGAGGTCAATGCGGAAGCCATGGGTCTGCACCTCACCGAGATCAGCCGCTACGTCGCTCCCGGCGCACATGCTCTTCTCCTCCTCGACGGTGCAGGCTGGCATCAGACCGGAGGCGAGCTGAGGGTCCCCGACAACATCACCCTCCTGTCGCTGCCACCGTACTCACCTGAGCTCAATCCGGTGGAAAATATCTGGGAGTTCCTGCGCGGCAATCATCTCAGCCACCAGGTTTGGGAAAGCTACGATGCCATCGTCCAGGCTTGCTGCGACGCCTGGAACGCCCTTACGGGCGAGCCAGGACGTATCGCCGCCATCGCAACCAGATCATGGGCATCGGTCACGATTTGAGGCCGCTGGTATTAGCATGAAGGCGGGGAAGCGAAGGCGACGGCGCGCAGGAGTCCGCACCGACTTGCACTGCAAGCACCATGTCCTGCAAGCAACCTGAACTGCCGTTATACGAAGTACCGGAAGGAAGTTTCGACTAGGTCGTCGTCGCCATACTCATCCAGAATGCCGCCCACCCTTCGGGCGAACGACAGAGAGACAGGCCACTTCCCCTTAATCTCGGCGGTGTTCCAGTTCATCCTTGTCAGATTGAGCACATCTTGTGCTGCTGCTACGGCGTTCTCGGATCCGCAGCACCGCACCTCAAACGGCTGCGGCACGTGCGGACCGGGATAGGTCCCGAGTTCGGGCATGAAGCCGGACGTGAAGAGGAAGGACCTGTCGCCATTCACGGTGCATAGGGTCCCGACCTTCGGCGGATACGCGCCGTAGCGAAGCAGGCGGAAGAGGCTGGGGACCAACGTCACCATCGAGACCACAGGGATGTCCTTCAGGGCCGTCTGAAAGCCTGCGAGTTCGGCGTCGTCGAAGTGCGACGTCTTGTGCAGCACTACCCTTAGCGGCGCTCCGCCCGTGCGAAGCTCGTACTCTTTCAAGACATCCCGTGCCAAATCGAACGCCTGCTGCTGCGAGAGGTGCAGGTTACGTGTTTGGCCTGGCTCGACTGGGACTCCCCCACCCCGGATCGCGAAACCCTCACCATCGCTGGAGAACGCTTGGGCGAGGCTCGAACGCACGATCGCCCGCTTCGTGGTCCGGAAATGGTGGAAGCTAATCCCGACGAAACACGTGTCCGGACCTCGCGGGGGGAGGCGCCAGGGAACGCCTCCTGCCTTGTAGTACAGCCCGACCGAGAAGTTCCACGCCCGTGTCGCTGGATCCTGGTTACGGGGCGTGTCGTGGATTAGGGCATTCGTGACGATCTGGATCGGCAACCGTAGACGGAGGGCCTTGGCCTTCAGAGCAAGGCGAAGGTCGCGTCTTAGGAAGTCTTCCGGCGTCTGTTCCACCTCATCGAGGACGTCGAACAGATCTAGTTGGTTGCCGGCGCGCGCGCGTCGGATGTCTTTTGCGCCCTGACGTTCCACCTCGGTCGCTTTGCGCTCGACGGCGCTCACCTTCGCCAGCACCTCATCCGGGATACACATCAACACGATGTCAGGGCGGTGGAGGTCCCTCAATGCGAGCCGTGCATGCGCTTCGGAGTACAGGTCGACGACACGCTGGAAGCATTCGTACGGCTCGCCGTCGAGCGCTCGAGAGAGACCAAACTCCTTCTCCGTCGAGAGGCGTATTCGCGAGCCGAGTGGTGAGACAAGCCTTTTATGGAAGGCATCTTCAAACCCGGGGAATGGCCTCTTCAGCGGACTAGGATCGCCCAGCACGGGGATCGCCTGGCTGCATCTCTCAAGCCAGCCAGCGACCGCTGCCACCTGCTCGTCGGTCCCAACGATGCCAATGTGGACATGGTCCTTCCTGGCAGAGCCGAAGCGCAGGTCGAAGGGACCGGCCGCGAGGAGGCCGGCCTTCGGGTCGCTGTGGGCACTTGCGCCACCAAACTGCAGCTTCGGGGGTGGCAGTTCGAGGATCGACAAGTCAATCATAGTCAGGCTCCACCACCCTCTCGCCAGAACCGGGCAGGGCAGAACCGACGTCGCCATTGCCGTCATCGGGCTGCGACGCGAGTTCCTCGAGCTCTGCGTCCAGCCGCATCAGGTCGTCATCGATCTCCGCTTCGCTGAGCGAAGCATCGCCGAACGAAGATACGTTCAAAGAAATGGTGGGCAACCTGTGAGATAGGACTACGGGCTGCGCGAAGCGGGCGAGATCGTTCCGTTTGCTGTGCTCCAGCGCAAAGAGCCCGTCCGCCTCGCCGGACAGGACCGCGAGCCAGAAGGAAACGTCTTGTAGCACACTCGGGTTGAAATCGCGTGCGGCCCTCCGCGTGGACAGCGAGTTTGTCCTCTCGCGGCTGATCGGCTTCCGCACACCGTCGCGGGTGAAGGCGTAGCCGGGCGTCAGGATAACCGCCCAGTCCGTCCCGAACCGCATGGCCGAGAAGCTGACCGCCTCGTGCTCATAGTATGCGACGTCGTTGGAGTCCCGTTTGGTCCTGGCCTTCACCACCGTGCGGGTCGCGCGCCTCAAGCGTCCACGGTAGCTTAGCTTCAGCTCCGGCTCGTTCCCGCGGGCGAAGTATGCCCGGCGCCGATCATGCTCGACCTGCAGTCCTTTCGCCCGGAAGTGCTCGGATAGCGCATCGTGAAGCAGCTTCAAGACGATTGCCTCGCCGCCGGGCTGATCGAGGAGCTCCGCCAAGTCCAGCGCCTCGACGTCGCCTGGATCGAATGGCGTCACCATCTCCTCGGCGAGTGTCTCAAGGTCGTAGAAGGAGTAGAAGCGCCCGTCGCTCACGTGCCCCGAGGGCGCGGCGAGGCCGGACGCCGCCTGGAAAAACGAGCGGTTGGACCTCGCGCTGGTGCCGGCGTGCCAGACCCTCGCGGGCATGACCTCGATCGGCACGAGGTTGGATGCGTAGCGGACCGTCTCCTCCGTCGTGGGCAAAGCAGTATTGGTGATCTCGTCCACGGCCTCTGGGCGCGCCTCCATGCGCACGACGAACTGCCGATTCCCAGCCGTGGGTCCGAATGAGACCGAAGCATTGTTGTTCGCCGTCAGCACGACCATATCGGATAGACCGGAGCCGCGGCGGTCCATCTGCCCGCCGCCATAGAACAGGTCCGAGATCGCCGGATTGCGGTAGCCCTTGATAGGTCCGCTTCGCTCGGCAATGGCCTCCTGCAGGGATCGCGCGCCGACCTGTGCGGCAATCTCCTCAACCAAGCCGCCCGGGCTGGTAACGGTGATAGCGCGCGGTTCGACAACGACCTCCACGGGCTCGTCGCGCTCGTAGTCCCGGTGGACGATCGCGTTTACGATCATCTCCTTGACCGCAAGGGCGTTGTAGGCATTGACGGTGCGAGAGACTTCGGCCTTAAGGCGGAACTGGAAGTTGACCAGCGCGAGAAGGTCGGTCAGCTCATCGAGCTGGCTCCACAGGTTCCCCGTGATCGTCCGCCGCACGAAAAACTCGTCGTCTTGCTGAGTGGGCTCGAGCTCGACGTCCTCGCCGAAGCGGCTCCACAGCCAGCGCGCAGGCCCGCGCGCATGGAACTCGACCCGGGCCTGGGGGTACTGCTCGGTGGGATTCCGCGAGAACAGGAGCCAACCTCCCAGTGTCGGCACCACCAGATCGCCGATTGGACGAACGAGGTCCAGCCGGTGTGTCATCTGATCAATCCATGTATCGTCCGCTTCGCGGGGATGCCAGAGGTCCGTCCGCGCCGCGTACTGCCGAAGTCGCGCCTGCAGCAGAGGCCGTTCGAGGCCGGAAGCCGGGAGGTGTTGTAGCGGCCGCATGTCGGCCGGCATACCGCTGACTGTGAAACCCGATGGCCGACGGGTTGGCGCCGCTCCGGCGGCGATCATGCTGGCCAGCAGGTCCTTCTCGAAGAGGTCGTCGAACCCCGAGATGGGAACGAGCTGGAAGTTCGTCCCAATCAGCTGCGCGAGCTGGCTGACCAGCGGCGAGAGAGAGGCGTCCCCCTCCGCGCGTCGCACGCACCAATAGATACCCTGGAGGTAAGCGGTCCCTGACACAGCCTGCGCGAGGAACAGATCGTTCATCACGGACGGTTCGGCACCGCGGTACCCCACGACGATGACGGGGTGATCGCGGAGCAGTGGCTTCAGACGGTCGGCCAGGGGAGCATCGAGCGACTGGATCTCGTCCGTCAGGTTCTTGTCGCTGTAGTGCTGGACTGATCCATGCAGGTAGATGAGCTGGGGGTCCTGGGGCGCCGAGCTGAATCTGATGTAGTCGTCAGGTGTACTGATGCTGATAAGGCGGTGCGGCCTGTTGTTCAGGATAGCGGCCCGCTCCAGACAGCGGTCGAAGTTCGTCGTCAGGACGGTGGATATCCAACCCTGGTGCAGGATCTGTGTGAGTGCGTTGTAGCCGCGCGACGGCGCGACGCCCGGGTTGATGAGCCGCTCAAAAAATTCACGACGATCCCGCTTCACGCCAAGCAGACGAAGAACAGCATTGGGATACAGGTCGGCCAACGGCTGGTCGGTGCGGAACCAGGACTGGGCGGTTAGCCAGGGCCAATAGTCCGACCGCCTTATGGTAATGTCATCGGGATGCCGGCCGTGCTCCTTGCACCAAGCCCAGCGCGCGATCCTCTCGACCGTTTCCGCTGCAGCCGGCACGCCTGAGGTAATGGAAGCGCCCGCACCTAGCAGAAGGACAGGGTCGTGGCTGTCCATAAGAAGCGAGCGGAGGCGTCCCGGCGTAGTAATCTGGATGGTCATGGTGCGTGGATCGCCAATACCTTATTCATTTCAGCTCGAACTCGCTGCAGGTATTGCTCCTGCATGAATTTCCACAATTTCCACACGGATGCTGCCAGCAGGCCAAGGCCGACCTACCCCCGTGCTGGGATGCGCTCCGTTATGCGAAGAAACCAGCACCCTCGGGCCCGACCGTGTCGACGAGCAGGGCCCGGTCGAGGTGGAGGTTGCGCGCCTCGCAGCTCGTCTCCGCGACGAGGAGGCAGCCGTGGCAGGCGGCGCCGTGCAGCGCGCGGTCTTCGTCGGCCGCGCCCGGCTCGTGGTCGGCGCAGACGGGGTCGCCCGAGCACAGCCCCAGCCGCTCCAGTGCGGCCCGCAGCACGCGCGCGAAGCGCCCCGTCACCTCGACGAGCCCGCCGAGCGTTCCCTGCATGCCGGCGCTGGCCGTGTAGACGAGCACGCCGGCCTGCGGCCTGCCATCCGCGCAGCGCGGCGGCACGTAGATACGCTCCTTCAGCGCGCTGGCGGGGTAGCCGCAGTCGAGCGCCACCTCCGTCATCAGCGCGTGCGCGAGGCTGTGGGCCATGACGTACTCCGGCCGCACGCGCTCGCCAAGCGTGGCGCGGTCCGCCTGGAGGCCCCGCTGCCGGCGCGCGCGCTCCCACGCCGACACACCGGCCTCGAGCGCCCGTGCCCGGTCGCGCAGCGCGGGCCGCGCGAGCCAGGCGGCCAGGGCGTCCGGGTCGAAGGTGAGGAAGAACCCCTCCCCGAAGCTCTCCATAGCCGGCAGCCAGCTCGGGCTGCGCCCGAGCGGTGCGCCCTCCACCGCGAGCCCGACATCCTCGAGGTCGTCGTTGGCGAGCGCCGCGGGCTCGAAGCGCGTGAAACCGTACAGGCAGGACACCTCGCGCAGGCGGTGCACCGCCACGAGCGAGCCGATGCCGCGCAGCTCGGGTGCGCCCTCGGAGTCCCACCGCCGCCGCTCCAGGGTCTCGGCGTGCAGAAGCGCGCGCGACGAGTTCTCGCCGATCAGCGGCCGGCCGCTCGAGAACAGCTCGAACTCCGCGAGCCGCGGGTCCTTCGCCTGGTCCGTACCGCCTGCGCCCGCCGCCATTGCCTGGATGCGCGCAAAGACCTCCTCGTTGGTGAAACCCTCAAGCGCCGCGCCGACGGCGGCGTTCGCTTCGCGCGCGATGTCGAGCCAGTCGGCGCTCTTGGCCTTCTGCAGGACGGACCAGTGCTGCTCGATCCGGCGCGACAGCTCATCCTCCGACGGCGGCAGCGAGATCACCGTCGCGACCTGCGGGAAGTAAGTGTTGGTGGCGCTCCGCGTGAGCAGGTTCAGACCCTTCGGCGCGTCGCACGGCATGGGGTCACGGTCGCCGATCCAGGGCCGCTCGCCCCGGCACGGCCCGAGCCGGCCCGGCTGGAACAGCTCCTCCAGGGTGAGTGACCGGCCGCAGTCGCAGACGACCCGCGTATCCCGTGGGTCGGCGCTTGTGCCGGCGTCCACGAGCCACATCTGCTCGCGGCAGACCGTGCCGTCGCCGTGAAGGATGCGCCGCCACTCGATATCCTGCAGGTGGCCCTTCGTGCAGCCGCACACGAAGCGCACCGGCGAGGCGCGGCGGCGCCTGCCGTCGTCGGCGACGTGCTCCTTCCGCGCCGGCGGCTTCAGGTCGCCGAACCGCACGAGGCGCCGCCGCCCCGGCGCATCGCCCTCGACGGTGTCGCACACGAACCATTCGGGGAAGACCGGCGCCTCGATGGCGGGCGGCCGCGTCACCCGCTTATCGTTCGGGTCCACCGGTGGCGTCCGGAGGTCGGGCGGCCGATCCACGCCGAGCCGCGGGTCGCCCGCAAGCCGCTGATAGAGGAGGCGCGCGAGCCGCGGCTCCTCGATCGTGCGAAAGGCGCCCGGCGCATGCATATCCCAGCGGTCGAGGCCGCCCACCACCACCGAGCGCTCCGGCAGATCGAGCATTGCCCCGGGGCCGAACACGCCCACCACCTGGCTCATCCGAATCGCCTCGTCGGCCACCGCCCACTCCCCTCAACGCAGCTCGTTGCGGTGCGCGTCCACGATCCGGAGCGGCGTCGCGTGCTCGACGTCGCGCATCGACCGCCCCGCCGCAAACCGCCGGTGCGCCGGCGCAAGGCTGTCGAGGATCGGGTCGAGCGGATCGTGCAGAAGCGCCTTGTCACGCGGGTGGCCGTAGTAGAGCTTGCCACCCGTCGCGGTGCCCTCGTCGGCCGTTTCCGCCCAGGCCCGCACCAGCCCGGCGACCGTCTCGCGGAGCGCCGCGCGGCCGCCCGCCACCGCCTCCTCCGGCGCGCGGTCGAGCACGACCTGCACGATCCGCTCCTGCAGCGCCGCGTTGCCGCGCAGCCGCGGCGCGGCATCTTCCGGCGTCATGTCAGGCTCGAGGTGCCGCCCGGCCGCCACCACCACGGCGGCGAGCGCGCGGTCGAGGGCGCGCGCAGCCCAGGGCGTCACGCTGGTCGCCTCCACGGCGCGGTAGAAGCAGGCGTGGAACTGCCGGAACTGCTCGTGGTGCATCCGGTCGCGCGGCTTGTGCGCGTTGAGCAGCGCCAGCACGAGGCCGGGCTGCCCCTCGCGCCGGCCGACGCGGCTCGTGGCCTGAATGTACTCGGCCGCGGCCTTCGGCTGACCCTGCACGAGCATCAACCCGAGGCGGCCGATGTCGAGGCCGACCGAGATCATGTTGGTCGCCATCGCGACGTCCACACCCTTCGCGTCGGCGCAGGGCAGCGCGAGGCGCTCCTTGGCCTCGGCCACCTGGTCGGTGCTCACCCGAGAGGTCAGTTCCAGCGGCTCGCGGAGGCGCCGGTCGGCGAAGGGCGCGTCGGGCGGGTCGAGCCGGCGCCGCTCCGCCCCGTAGGCGGCGAGGCGCGCGCGCACCTCGTCCTCGACGATGCGTCGCGCGCCGCCGAGCTCGCGCAGCGCGTTGAAGTAGCAGAGCGCGGTTTCGTAGGCGTCCGCATCGGCGCCGCGCGCCGCCTCGGCCCGCGCCGCGGCGAGCAGTGTGGTCAGCGCCCGGAGGAAGATCAGCTTCGGTCCCCGCCCGGGCGAGGCGAGGCCAATGTATAGGCGCGCAGGCTTGCGCTTGGGCGGCACGGTCACGGCGAAGAAGCTGTCACACCGGTCGGGACCGGGCGGCGGGAACACCGCCGTCCTCTCCCGGTCGAACAGCGCCCGGACCTGCGCGGCGGCGCGGCGCACCGTCGCGGTGCTCGCCACCACCTTCGGGCGGATCCGCCGGCCCATGAATTCGCGCGTCGCCAGCCGGTCGAGCGCCACCTCGTAGAGCGCGGCGACCGTGCCGAGCGGCCCGCTGATGAGATGCAGCTCGTCCTGCACGATCAGATCGGGCGGCGTGAGCGCGTGGCCGCTCCAGAGAGGCCTGCCCCGGCCCGGTTCGGCCGCGCCGTAGAAACCCCACTCGTCATGGCGGTCCACGTGCCCGAAGAAGGCGCCCGCCTCGCCCACCCAGGGCAGGCCGGCGAACTTGTCCACGGTGGCGATGAGGAAGGCGGGCAGGCGCCGGTAGATCGCCTCGTCCACCGTCAGCACCGGCAGCGGCCGGTCGCGCGTGAAGTCGCAGGCAGCGTTGGCGCAGCGCACGACCATGTTCTGCGGCGCCGCGTCGCTTGGCACGCAGCTGAAGCTCTCACGCCCAAAGGGTGTGCCACACCAAGGGCAGGCCTTAATCGGTGCCGGCGCCTCCCGCCCATTCTTCCGGTAACGGCGGATGCGCGCGACGGCCGTGTCGTCCCGCTTGTCGCCCGCCTTGCCGAGGCGGTTCGGCGAGGCGGCCGAGCCGACCCAGAGCCCGATCTCGATCGGCCAATCGCCGAGCAGGCGCTTGCCGTCCTCCTGCCACGCCGGTTCCCCGCGCATCAGCTCAAGCGCGCAGACGACGCCCGCGGCCCGGGAGAGCTGGTCGAGGGTGAGCA
Organism: Roseicella sp. DB1501; assembly: GCF_013112485.1. GTDB lineage: Bacteria > Pseudomonadota > Alphaproteobacteria > Acetobacterales > Acetobacteraceae > Paracraurococcus. The sequence goes on along the minus strand of NZ_JABFHG010000021.1, from coordinate 40,495 downwards.
GGCGCAGCGTGTAGCGCATCAGCACGGTGACACCGGCGCCGAGCAGCCCGCCGTTCGACAGCCGCCGGTAGGCGATCGTCCACGCCGCGAGACCGAGGTAAGCCTCCGTCTTGCCGCCGCCCGTTGGGAAGAAGAGGAGGTCCGCGACCTCCCGGTCGTCGTGCGCGGGATCGGCGAGGCCGCGGAGGTTGAGCAAGATGAAGGCGAGCTGGAAGGGCCGCCAGCGCGGCGCCGGCTGCGCCGCCGGGTCGCCGCCGGACCCGGCATTGCGGCGGCGTGCGGCGCGGGCCACCGCCTCGTTCATCGCCTCGAAGGCGCGACGCGCCCGGCTATCGGCGCGGAGCAGCGCGATGCCGTCGGCGATCCGCGCCTCCGCCTCCCGCGCGGCGTTCAGCAGCCGTTCGGCGGTGGCGCGCCGCGCCGGGCCGGGGATCCCTGGCACGCCCGCGGCCTGCGCGGCGATCCAGGCGCGGTAGGCGGCGGGCAGGCCGGCGAGCGCATCGCCGAGGCCGTCGGCGCTGCCGCGCGCAAGGGCGGTCAGCGCCTCCATGCCGAACTCGACGCCGGCGATGCCCTCGTTGGGCTCGACGCGCTCCACCTCCGCCCGCGGCAGGTGATCGGTGAAGACCGTCCGCACCGTCCCATCGGCATCGTGCCGCCAGCCGGCCGAGGTGCCGCGGCCCACGGCATACTCGGCGACGTCGCGGTAGTGGAGGTCGGCGAGCGCCGCGTCGGGGTCTTCGGAGCCGTAGCCCGACAGATCGCTGCGCGGGTGGAAGCCCGCCGCGCAGCGGAGTTCCAGCCGCACCTGGAAGGCGAAGGTGATGTCGGCAAAGCGGCGCCGCACCGGCGGGCGGCGGTTCACCACCATCACGGTCAGCGCGCGCACCCGTGCCACGGACCCGTCCGGCTGCTCGATCTCGTAGGGGCGCGCGTGCGCCTCGATCGAGAGCCCGCCCGCCGGGCGCTGCGCGCCGCCGGTGCCGGGCAGCACGACGCGCGCTCCACGGCCGTCCGGCACGGGGATGCGCACCACCGCCTCGCCCGGCACGCGGCGCCAGCGCACGTCGCGGTACTTCGGGTCGAACTGGGCCTGCGTGTCGGCAAGCACCTCAGGCGGCAGCGGGGGCTCCGTCGCATAGTCGCCCCATGTCAGGGCGACCTCCACCTCCTCCACGCCCTCCGGTACCAGCGTCGTGAGGCCGAGCGAGGCGGGCAGCCGGCGGGGGCGGGCCGAAGGCTCGTCCGGCGGAGCGTCGTCCGCGGCGCGGGCCGGCCCCGTCTCGGGGTCGGCGCCGGCGTCGTCGCCGAACAACGGGTCGCCCTCCTCATCGAGGCCCTCGGGCTCCTCGGCAGCACCGCCGCCCTCCGGCGAGGGCGCGAGGAAGCCCGTGAGGTACCAGCGCGAGGGGTTCTCCTTCAGCACCTCGCGCGTAAGATCGGCATCCTCCGGCCCGGGCCCGATGAGGTCGCGGCGCAGCACCTCGACGAGCCGCCCGCGGACCGCTTCGGCGTGCATCGGGAGGGGGTTGGGCAGTGCATCGGTCATGCAGGGCGACTCCCCTCCTCCAGGGCGATCTTCGCCACCCACTCGCGATGCCAGGCCGAGGTGTAGGCCGGGCGGAGCGCGATCTTTGGCCGGTGGCCTATAGCGTCGAGCAGTGCCTCCAGCGCGACGAGCCGGTCGCGGAGGCCGAGCCGCACGCCGAGGCGGAGGCTCGCCTTGTCCGGCCCGCAGAGCACCCAGATGTCGGTGCGTGCGAGGGCGTGGCACCAAAGCGCCTGCTCGCCGCCGTCGAGGAAGGCGAGGAAGTCATCGCGCGCCAGCGCCGCCGCCCGCTCGCGGTCAGTCACGGCGTGCACGGCCTTCAGGTCGGCGCGCAACGCGGCCTCGTCGATACGCTGCTCCGGCCGCCGGTTCTGCGCGCCGGTCTGGGTCTCGGCGACGCACTCCTCGACCGTCTCCAGCCGGTGGCCGCCGCGCAGCGCGCGCCAGCTCCCAGTGCGGTGCGCCTCCAGGATGATGTTGGTGTCCACCAGGACAGGCCCCCCCGCCATGCGCCCGCTAGATCCCGGGGTCGAAGGCGACGCCGTTGGCCGCAAAGGCCTCGGCGAGGTCGTCCACGGCGAGGCCGAGCAGCCCCGCCGCGCGGCGGGCCGAGATGCGGCCCGCGTCCACGGCGGCCGCCACCCGCTCAGCGAAGAGCCGCGAGAACAGCGGCGGCAGGTCGCGCGGCGCCCCCTTCCGGCCGTTGTTGCGCAAGAGCGCCTCGTCCACGCCGCGCGCCACGGTCTTCGGAAGCAACCCGGCCCCGACAAGCCGCCACCGGAGCGCCGAGGAGGTGACGCCCAGCTCCTCGGCTGCCGCGTTCAGCCGCTCCGCCAGCGCCCTCCCCTCCAGCCCGTCCCAGGGGCCGAGGCGGGCCAGCGCGACCCGGGGCATTAGCAGGGCCGAGGCGAAATTGTCGGCCAGCTGCTCGACGCGCCCGCGCGGCTCGGCCGCCGCATCCTCCAGCCGCGCGGGCGGCATGCCGTCCCAGGTGAGGATGTGGAACAGCTCGTGCGCCAGGTCGTAGTGGCGCCGACCCGGCACCTCGCGCCGGTTGATCAGCACGACATCCAGGTCCGGCAGGCGGCAGGCTGCACCCGAGACGCCGGGGATGGCGTCCACCATCAGCACGAGGATGCCGAGGTCGCGCTCCATGACCTCCGCGAGCCGCCGGGCGGGCGCGTCGCCGAGCCGGAATTCCGCCGCGAAGCGCTCGCCGGCCTCCGCCGCGTCCTCGTAGCTGCTCGCCTTGGTCAGAGCGAGCGCATGGCGGAGCAGTGGCGGGCGGCGACCCATCTCCGCGCCGAGCGCCCGGAACAGGGCGATCAGCCGCCCGGCTTCCCGCTCGTAAGCGTCGAGCTTCGGCGCGGGCACGCCGCTCTGCCGCCAGGAGAAGCGGCCCTCGCCGGCGAGGAGGAACGGGTCGGTGAAGTAGTCGAGCGGCGCCGCCAGCACCTCGGAGAAGCGCAGCAGTTCCTCGGCCGTGACGCGGCGCTCGCCGGTCTCGATGGCCGAGAGGGTCTGGCGGTCGTTGAAGCCGAGCAGGCGCGTCACCGCCTCCTGGCTGAACCCCAGCTCCTCTCGTTTCGCCTTGATCCGTGTGCCGATCAGCCCGGCCGACATGGCACCTTCTCCTCTCGCGGGAGAGGTATAGGCCAGCAACAGGCACAATGCAAGAAAATCTTGCAATCCGAATTCTGCAAGGTGGACGCCGGTCAGGCTATCTCAGGGCGGTGCCGGAACGTCCTCCTCGCCATAGGCTCCAACCACCCAAATGAAGCTCTGGACGTCGATGCGATCACGCGGGCCGAGGGCGTGCAGCTCGGCCTGGGTTCGGCCGGCGAGATCCAGCAGGCTTTCGTACACCGCCATGTCCAGCCCGGCCTCGTAGGCATGGGTGAAGGCGTGGCCGATGCGGGCCGCGAAATCCTGCGTGGCCTGAGGCTTGAGGAACATGTGCGCCTCCGGCCGCCACAGGAACGGCAGGTAGGTCACGACGGTCCACTTGGCGCTGTCGTGCGGCTTCAGGGCGCGCTCCATGTCCAGCAGGGCCGGCCACCCTCTCCCAGGGCGAAGCGGGCGGCGGCGCGGACGAAGGCGTCGGCCGAGGGGCCGCGCAGGACATCCCGGAGCCGGGTCTTCTCGAAGGGCGAGAGCAGGTTCGTGTCGCCGAAGGCGGTCAGGGCTGCCTCCGCGAAGCCGCTGCCCGTCGCGGCCGCCTCCACTGGCGCGGCGGCGTCCAGCCGCTGCTTCGCGCGGATCTTGTAGTCCCGCTCCATCTCGAGATAGCGCGGGTCAGCGAAGCCCTGCGGGAAGAAGCGCAGGAAGCGGGCGCGGGCCCCGTCGAAACCGACATAGGACCGATTCGCCTTCGCTGCTTCCTCCTCCAGCCGCCGCCGTCGATCAAGGCCACCCGGCCGCCCGCATCACGAAGGACGACGCCCGAAATCCTGCCATCCAGCGTCTGGACCAGGCGGAGCGTGAGGTCGCCGCGCTTCTCCTGATGGATCGTCTTCATGGTCACGCGGCCTCGTCCTCCTCTTCCTCTTGCCCTGTTGGCTGGCGCGGGGAGAGGCCGAGGGCGCGTTCCTCGGCGGCGCGAGCGCGGTTAAGGTCGAGGAGGCGGGCCAGCACCTCGTCGCGGAAGGGCGCTGGCCAGAACAGGCGGCCCTGGTAGCGGTGGTCGGGCTCCGTGTCCTCGGTCAGGAACTCGGGCACCGCACGGTCGGCGAGGTCATACCAGCCATAGGCGCGTAGCACGGCAAGGTCGAGCGCGTGGTGGAGCTCGCGCAGGCGTGCGATATCGGCGGCGCGCTCGGCGGGGTTGTGGAAGCGGTTGTAGGTTCTGGTCAGACCCTCGTTGCGCGCGACCATAAGGGCGGCGCGGTGAGTGTGGTAGGCCTCGGCGGCGTCGTGCACTGCGGCGTGGTCGAGCGGCGGTAAGGGGAAGGTTTCAAAGCAGTCAGAAGGGGCGTATCGCAGGTCGGTCTTGAGCGAAGAGGTGAAAAACCGTGTCCACACCTCATGCGGTCGCGACTGGAGCAAACCGAGCAAAGCCTGACTGTCGGAGGCAAAAACTATAGCCGTGGACGCAAATAGGCCATCGTTGGGAACGATGGTGGGTTGTAGGTGCGGCGAAGTCTGCGGAAGAGCGATAACCCGCTGCAAGGGGCGTATTGCCTCGTAGAGGCCCTTCTGCGGTTCACCATGCCGCCACCAGTTCAGCCTACGATGATCGCGCTTGTCGGTGGCCCGCGACGGTCGAACATCATCCTCCAAAACACGGAAGAGTTCACCGCCGAGTTCCCTAGCTGTGGCTTCGCAGAGATCGCCGAAGTCAATGATCTTGCGCCCTGGTCGGTGCTGGGGATCTCCGGCAATGTCCTCCCCCGCAGTATACGACTTCACGAAGCGAAACAGCTCGTTCCCTGGGCTGATGAGCGCCGCCACATCACGGCCGGAGACAGCCGTGAGTATGCGTTCTCCCTGCGGAATCAGCAGGAAGCCGGCTCCTACAGGGTTAGTGCCCTGAAATGACTTCCGGGCGTTTGCTGCTAGGCGTGCGGGGCTTGCATCGAGGTCACCCTCCATGAGGAACGCGCTGATCCGCCATACCTTCCGCCCATCCAGCACCGGGCTCCGCACCTGTCCTCGCACCACATGCACAACGGACACGACCACCGCCGCCTCGCCTGGCCAGGGCAGGCGGCGCACGGCGCGCGCGATGGCGCCGCCCGCCTCAATCACCTGGCGCAACCCACTTTCCCTGGTGTCGCCCTGCCCCACCGTGTTGGTCGCGATCAGACCGAAGCAGCCGCCCGGCCGCAGCAGCCCGAAGGCACGGCGGAAGAAATGCGCCACGAGGTCGGCGTTGCCATGCGCGCCCTCGTGCAACTCCTGCAGCCAATCGAGATAGTGCTCGCGGTGACCGTTGATGAGCGTGTTCTTGCCCGCGAAGGGCGGGTTGCCGACGATGGCGTCGAACCCCCCTTCCCTGCCCTCGAACACCTCAGGGAATTCTAGCTCCCAGTGGAAGGGACGGATAGGGTGCGCACCGTGGCCCAGCGTCGCGGCGAGGCGCCGCGCCTCCGCCCACATCGCCTCGCCCCCACCCGGCAGTGCCGCCAGCGCCCGCCGCGCCGCCTCCCGCGTGCGTGGCTTGTCGTGGCCGAAGAAACAGGCCAGCACCGCGTCGCCGAGCGTGCGGACGTCCGCCATCCGCCCCTCCAACGCGCGGTGCCGCGCCTCCTGGACGGCCCGCTCCACGTCGTCCGGCGCCTCGCGGATCTCGGTGCGCGCCCGCACCGCTTCCGCCACGCGCCCGCGCACGAAGCCGCTCATCAGGCTGCCCTGTCGGTCGTCGCCCCAGGTCAGCGCGCCGATCTGCCCGCGCGTCAGCCCGACCAGGCTGTCGCCGCTCTTCAGCGCGTGGTCGAGGAAGGTGAACTCGTGGTCCCGCGCGAGCGTCGCCAGCCACAGCGACAGCCGCGCGAGGTCGGTGGCCATCGGGTTCTTGTCAACGCCGTAGAGGCAGCGCTGCGCGACGAGGCGGCGGGCGAGCAGGTCCTCGTCCTCGTCCTCCGCCGGCGTGGGCCGCGTGCCGGGGTGCCGCGTCCAGGCGGCGACGAGCCGCGCCGCGAGCTGCCGGCACGCCTCGACGAGGAAGGCCCCCGAGCCCATGGCGGGGTCGCAGACCTTCAGCGCCAGCACCTCCTCCGGCGTCGCGTCCGGCCCAATGCGCGCGAAGGCGGGCTCCAGGGCGTGGCGCACGATCGGCTCGGTCAGCGTGCGTGGCGTGTAGTGGCTTCCGGTGCGCCGCCGCTCGTCGGTCGGCTGCAGCAGCGGCGTGCCGGTCGGCACCGGGCCGTGCGGGCTGCCGCGCTCGTCCACGATCGGGCGCAGGGCGTCGGCCAGCGCCGCCGCATCCTCCGCCGCCGCGAGGGCCTGCGCGACACGGGCGGGCAGCCCGCCGCGGTCGGCCTCCTCCTTCAGGTACTTCTCGCGCTCCCTCCCCCGCTTCGCCGCGAGCGCCGCGAGGTCCACGAAGACCGGCGTGCGGTTGTTCTTGCCCGCCCTGATGGCGAGCGCGGGGCCAGGCATCGTCTGCACGGTGAAGCCCATCACCGTCTCGTAGACGCTGCCGATCTGCTCCACGTCGAGGGTGCGGTATGAGAGCTTTTCGCCGTCGAGCACCAGCAGCCCGTCGAGCACGCGCAGCACGCAGCCGTCAGTCACGGGCAGCGGGATGGGCCTGTCGTCGGCGCTGTCGCGGCCTTCGAGGAAGGGGAAGGCCGCGGGGTCAAACAGCTTACCGCCGCGGCCACGGATCCAGCCCGTGCCGTCGCCCCCGTGTACGAGGCGGAAGAGCGCGAGCAGCCGTCCCCAGGCTCCGCGCCGCTCCTCCATCGTGTCGGGGTTCTGCGCCCGGTCGGCCAGCAGCTTGGCGTGCAGCGCGCGGACGCCGTAGCCCTCCTGGTAGAGCGCCCGCGCCGGGCCGTCGGCGCGGGAGGGGATGAGCGCCCGGTCCTCCGCATAGAGCAGGAAGATGAGGCGCAGCAGGACCGTCAGCAGCCCCTCGTAGAGATGGGCCGGCTGCTGCCGTGCGAGCCGCTCGACGCGCGCACGGTCGGCCGCGTGCAGGCCGCGCAGCAGCTCGTGCAGCGCGCCGAGCACCTGGGTGGCGAGCTTTGCCGAGACCTCTGCCTGCGCCTCGCGGCTCGCGCGCAGCAGGCCGGGCAACCGGCGCTCGCTCCCGTCGGTGAAGAGCCGATGGGCGTTGAGGAGGAGCTTCAGCCCGCCGAGCATCGGCCGGCCGCCCACCGTGGCGAGCTCGCGCAGCGGGAAGGCGAGCCAGCCGCTCGTCTCTCCCCGCGGGGCATGGACGAGGCGGAGATGGCGGTCGGTCAGCAGCAGGCCAGTCGGCACGCCCGTCTCGCGCAGCAGGCGCTCCAGCCGCTGGTGCGGCGTCGCCTCCCATCCCGCGAGGGCGCCGCGCGCGTCAGGGTCCACGCCTGGCCCTTCGATGCGGACGAGCATCTGCCAGCCGCCCCCCTCCGGCTCCCGCACCGCCCAGGTCGGCGCAAGGGTGGTGTCGGCCTCGGGGAGGTGAGCGGATAGCTCATCGGGAAGGGAAGGTCCGCCTGGCGCGCCCGCGACGAAGGCAGCGTCCCAGCCGAGAACCTCCGCGAAGAACGGCCAAGGGTCGGGAAGCGCCGGCCCCTCCTCGCCGTCCGCCAGGTGCTCCGCCACCGCGTCGCCATCGGCACGCAGCTGCTCCTCCGGCACCAGGCCATGGCGGGCCAGCACGGCAGGCGCGACGACGAGGCCCGTCGGCTGGACGTAGCCGAGCCACTCGAGATTGGGGTCGAGCGCGGCCACGCTTAGTTGCTCCCGGGCCAGAGGTAGAGGAGGCCCACCACCTCCACGCGGTCGGCGCGGACGCGGTAGCTCTCGCGCAGGCGCGCCGGCTCCGCCTCTAGCTGCACGTCGAGGTCGGCGAGCTTGCGGCGCCAGTGCAGGCGGTCGCGGCGCCGCTGCGCCGCCTCCTCCGCGCCGAAGAGGTCAAGCTGCGCGTCCTCCGGCGCGGCCTCGGCCTCCGCCACACGGGCACGCTGGGCGGCGATGAGGGCGCGGAGGTCGGCGGCCTCCCGCTCGCCGCGCTCGGCGAGGGCCTTCGCGGCGGCCTCGCGCGCCTCGGCGGCGCGGCGGCGGAGCTCGGGCTCGAGGTCCGCGGCGTCCTTCGCGGCCCAGGCGCGGACGCGCTCGACGGCTTCGGGCGGCGGGCGGCGGGGGGCGCGCAGCGCCGCTTCCACCTGCGTCATCGTCGTCTCCTCACCCCGCGCGCCGAATGGCTTCAGCGACGCGGTCCCGCGCCCGGCCTCGGTCCAGGGGGCGGTGACGGTCACTATCTCCTCGTGCAGCCGCGCCGCACCCGGCCCGTAGAGGGCGAGCCGCCCGATCAGCACGACGCGCGGCTGCGCGCCGGGGCCGAGCACGACACAGGCGCGCGACAGGCCAGACTGGAAGCCCTGCGAGAGGAAGCGGCCGAGCAGGCGCCGGACGAGGCGGTGCTCCAGGTGCAGCTGCACCACGCCCTCGGCGTCGGCGCCTTCCGCCGTCACGGCGGGCCGGAAGGACAGGGCCCGAAGCGGCGCCGCGGCGCGCCACTCCTTCAGCGAGCGGTCGCCGCGGCCGCGGCGACGGACCCGCAGCGTGTCGAGCGCCTCCGGCCAGCCCGCCGTGGCGAAGGCCGGGTGGGAGGGGTCGAGGCGGAAGAGCAGCGTGCCACCCACCTCCCCGGCCGGTGCCCCGAGCGGCGCGCCCGCCCGCGCGAGCGCCGTGGCGACGACGGAGCGCAGCTCCTCGGGTTCGACGCCGACGCGCTCGCGCGACTGCTCCAGATGCCTGCGCAGGTCATCGAGCTCGCGTGCCTGGCGGGCCCGGCGCCGCTCCGTCTCGTCGTCCAGCTCCTCCTGGGCGCGGCGCACGGAGGGATCGTCGCCCTCGGCCTCCACCTCGCGCGCCTGCCGAGCGGCGGCAACGATGCCCTCGCGCGCGAGGCGGTCGGTGACGCGGGCCGCGATCACCTGGCCGGCGGAGCCGAGCTGCTCGCGGATGCGCTCGGTCTTCTCGACCAAGGCCTTGAGGACGATGTCCTCCTCGCGTTGGGCATAGACGAAGTAGCGGCACCACACCTCTGGCGAGGGCTGGAGCTTGCGGTCGATTCGGCCGTTGCGCTGCTCCAGCCGCGCCGGGTTCCATGGCAGGTCGAAGTGGATGAGGTCGTGGCAGCGAGACTGGAGGTTGATGCCCTCCCGCGCCGCATCGGTGCAGAGGAGGATGCGCAGCGGGTCGGAGGCTGGGTCGGTGTTGAAGCGCCGCTTCAGCTCCTCGCGGCGGTCGAGGGGCGTGGCGCCGGTGAAGGCCGCGATGCGCCCATCCGGGGCGAGGTCGTCCAGTGCCTCCAATAGGCGGCGCTCGAGCCAGCGGCGTGTCGCCTCGTACTCGGTGAAGATGACGAGGCGGCGGGTGTTCCATGCGCCGCCCGGCGCCATGTGGTCGCGCACCCAACCGGCGAGCCAGCGCACGCGCGCGTCGGGGCGGCGCGCGGCCTCCAGCGCGAGGTCAAGCATCGCCTGCGCGGCGGCACGGTCGGCAGCGGGCGCGGCGAAGGCGGCGGCGGCCTCGGCACGCACCCTCTCCTCACGCTCCAGGGCGACGAGGCTCCGCTCCTCCTCCTCCGGCTCCTCGTCCGCCCCCTCGGGCGCGCCCTGGGCGAAGGAGGCGGCGACGGTGGCGGAGGCGCCGCAGCGATCGAGGCCCGCGATGTGGACCTTCAGCGTCTCGGCGAAGGCCTGGGGCGAGGAGAGGAGCCGCTGCTGGAGGCCGACGAAGGCGAGCCGCGCCAACCCAGCCTCGCGCGGCGGGAGCGCCTCGGCGCGCCGGCGCAGGCCCTCGCCGTAGGCGGCGAGCATGCGGGGCAGCCGCAGGTCGGGCGCATCCTCGGGCAGGCCGTCCAAGACGATGGGCACCACGTTCCGTTTGGGGAAGCGCTCCCCGAAGTGGCGCAGGTCGGACTTCAGCCGGCGGACCATCACCGCGTCCAGCTCGCGCGGGCGCACGGGCACGCCGCGCGTGAAGCGCTGCGGGTCGAGGATCTCGAGCAGGCTGGAGAAGGAGTTGCTGTGCCCGTTGTGCGGCGTGGCGGAGAGGAACAGGCGGTGCTCGAACCGCCCGGCGAGGTCGCGCACCGCCTTGGTGAACTGGCTATCCACCGCATACCGCGCGCCGCTGGCCGGGGCGGCGTGGTGAGCCTCGTCGAGGATGAGCATCGCATTCGGGCGGAAGCCGCGCAGCGCGTCGCGCAAGCCCCCGGCGTAGGTGTCGTCGGCGAGCAACGAGTGGGAGACGACGAAGAAGGAGCCTGCTGCCCAGGGGTTCACGCCGAAGCCGCGCTCGCGCCGCAGCTCGGCGAGGTGATCGCGGTCAACCACCGTGAAAGTAAGGCCGAACTTCGCCTCCAGCTCATCCTGCCACTGCCGCACCATGCCCGCCGGCGCTGCGACCACCGCGAAATCCACTCGGCGGCGCAGCAGCATCTCGCGGAGCACGAGGCCGGCCTCGACGGTCTTGCCTGCACCGACGTCGTCCGCGATCAGGAGGTTCACGCGTGGCAGGCGTAGCGCCTTGCGCAGCGGCAGCAGCTGGTAGGCGTCAAGGCGGATGCCGGCGCGGAAGGGCGCCTGGAAGAGGTCACGGTCGGCGGCGGTCGCCGTGCCCCAGCGGATCGTCCGGAGATAGGCGGCGAACACCGCCGGGTCATCCGTGCCGCTCCGGGCCAGCGCCTCCCAGCCCTCGTCGCTGAGGCGCTCAGCATCGAGCTCGGCCGACCACACCACCTCGGCGGTCTCGCCCTGGGCGTCGTCGTCCACGCAGGCGACGTGCAGCGCCGAGAGGCCGCCTCCGAGGTCACGCTCCCCCTCGACGAGCCATCGGCGGCCGCGCAGCCGTACGAAGTCGCCCGATTGCACCGACGTCTCGCTCACACGGCCCCCGTCCCACACGCCACTTGGCTCACCTATTCAACCAATAGCCGAATGGGCGTGGCGGGCAACGCCAGAGCCACAGGGGCAACCTGTGGTAGGATGGCTTAATCCAGCGGCTCTCACTTTGATTCCCAACATAGCTGCTGGCAGGGCCTGCTTTCCCGACCTATCCCTGCTTCAACAGCTTGCGCACTGGCGGTAGTGACGGATGCAGCAGCAACCCCGTCTCAGTCACCTCTACCTTGGCGTCGCGGTACACCGCCTGGGCCAGGGCGAGGTTCTCCAGGAACGCCGGCTTGAAGTGCTTGCGTAGCTTGATGCCGGCGCCGAACTGCCCGGCCAGCGCCGCCCAGGTGATGGACTTCGGCGCGGAGAGCGAGTGCAGCCGGTAGGCGAGCCAACAGTACACATCGAGCGCCATCGACGAGTTGCGGATGTGCCGGATGGCGGCCTCGTCGAGCGGGACGGCGTGCTTCTTGAGCTGCTGGAAGAAGGTCTCGCTCAGCCGGGCGGTTTCGACGAACAGCGTGCCCTGCCCGGCCTCTCCCGGCTCGTCGACGAACATCGCGACGTCCACGATGTTCTGGTTCACCAGCAGGCTGCTGCCCTGCCGCTTGGCGTGGAAGGTCAGGCGGCACCGGCTGATGCGCTCGGCCTGCTCGCGCACGAGCTTCGTCGTCTTGCCGCCGACCGGGAGTTCCAGCCGCCCGAGGAAGGCCCGCAGGCTGCCCCCGAGCTCGATGTCGCGGCTGCCGGTGCGCAGCGCCTCGGACTGCAGGTAGATCAGGATCAGCCGCGCGATGGCGCCGAAGGGCACGCCGACGTGCGCCGGGTCGCCACCCGGCGCCACCCGGACGCCGGGCTCGACCAGCAGCGTCATGCTGTCCGTCTCGAGCTTCCAGATCGCGGCGTTGTCGGCGGGGCGCTTGTGCGGCAGGGCGGTCTGGCACCAGCCGGAGTACATGTAGCCGGTGCCGATGTCCTCGTCGGCCGCCCAGTTCGACGCCGCTTCGACGACCCGGGGTCCGCGCCGGCCCTCGACCAGCTCGCGCGCGGCCTGCTTGCCCTTCGCCTCCAGCAGGTCGTGCACCGTCCCCATCGCGTCCTTCCCGACCGAACCTGATGCAGGCTGCCCTGCATGCGGCCGGTGTGTCGATGTGGACTTTGCCGACCGAGAGCTATTTGGAGATATTTGGATTCTCTACTATTTGCTTGGCCGGCAGAGTCCACGGGATAACCAGCCTAAGTCGTTGACGCGCCGTCGGTGTCGGTCGGCAGAGTCCACACCCTGGCCGGCAGAGTCCACGCGCGACCGTGTGGGCAAGAGCGCCCCGCGAACGGTGCCTTCGGAGGCCTCCAGTGCTCGAATCGGGGGCATGTCGGGCCCGATCGGCGGGCCTCAGCAGATAACCTGGTCGGCAGAGTCCACACCCCTGGCCAGCCTCACCCGCTCCGGTCCCTTATCGCGGTCGCCAGAGTCCACACCCTTCCGGGCACCGTCGGCACAGCGGCTGCCAATCTTCTGCTGCCACGCGAATCGGCCTCGCGCTCCCTGCCGTACCTCCCTTTCAATCCTGGGCGGGGCGCGGCATCTTCGCCGCGTGTTCCCGCTCGGCAAGGCACAGCTTGCGCCGGACACTGCGGGGGGAGTCAAGAGGGATGAAGCACTATCTCTCTTGATGCTGAGAAGTCTCACTTCACTCGCCTCGCCTCATACTATGCGCAGACCAACATCCTCACGCGCGAGTGAAGTGAGATAAGCCGCTATCTCACGCCGACCCGTGTTGATTTTGGTTGTCGCGAAGCGATAGCCTTCCGTCCTGGAAGGGGAGGGAACATCGTTGCGACAGATAGTTTTCCCTCTCGTCTTGTGCCGGAATGGGGCGATCGCCGCGCCCGCAATGGTGGCCGCGGCAAGCGTGCCCCGGATGCGCCACTGTTCCGGATTTTTCACGACGTGCGCCTGCGCGCTTGCGACTCACTGGCAAATCGCCTCCCCTTCGCCCCGACCCACCGTGTGGTCGGAGTCGGGGATCGGGGTGCCGTGCGTCGCCCGGGCCAGCAGGGGCCGTTGCCGGCTCGGCGGCTTGTCCGCACGCGCATTGTTCGCGTCCGCCGACTTCCCATCCGCGCGGCCGGTCATTCGCGCGCATGGGGCGGAAACGAATTGGGCGGCAAGGGACTGCAGGAAGCCGATCTGCGGGAAGGGATCCGCGAAGGCGGCAAGATCCTGGGCTGGCTCGTCGTCGCGCGAAGCGACGGCCCGGAGCTCGAATACGCGATCTACGTCCGCCCCAGCTGGGCGCGCGGCTACCGCATCCTGCGCACCTGGCGCGACAAGGAGGACCGCACCTTCCGCAGCCTCGACAAGCTGTTCAAGCTGCCGGGCACCTTCAACTACCACGCCCCGATCACCGTCTACCCGCAGGGCTGCCCCGAGCTGCGCAAGTTCCGCGGCGTCCTGCCCAGGGATGGCGGCGTGCCCGGCGCCGACGGGCCTGACGGCGCCGGGACCGAGGCGGGCACTCCCGTGGACCACCCCCACCCGGCCGACTGACCGCCCGCGGCGCCTCCGCGCGAGGGGCGCCGCATGATCCTCGAACTCGCCGCCGCGGCGCAGCTCGCCGCCGCCTGCGCACCGGGCGTGGCTTTCGAGACGCTCGCCGCGGTGATGCGGGCCGAGAGCGGCTTCGACACGCTGGCGGTCAACGTGAACGGCGAGGGCGGCGGGCGCCGGCGCCCTGCCACCCGCGAGGAGGCGGTGGCGCTCGCCGCCGCGCTCATCGCCGAAGGCCGTTCCGTGGATCTCGGGCTGATGCAGGTGAATTCCGGCAACCTCCGGGCCCTCGGCCTGTCCGTCGTGGACGCATTTGATGCCTGCACCAACCTGCGGGCCGGCGCCCGCCTCCTCCGCGAAGGCTACGCCGCGGCGGCGCGCGGCGAGGCGGACCCGCAGCGGGCGCTCCGGGTCGCCTTTTCCCGCTACAACACCGGCGATCCCGCGCGCGGCTTCGCCAACGGCTACGTCGCCCGCGTGCAGGATGCGGCCGAGGCGGTGGTGCCGGCGATCCGCCTGCGCGGCGAGGCGGCCGGTTCCGCCCGCGCGCTCACCCCTGCGCCGGACGATGACCCCGACGCACCGCCCGAGTGGGACGTGTGGGCGCGCGCGACCTACGTGCGCCGGCCGGCCCCGCCCGCCGCCACCCCGACACCCGCGCCGGCGGAGGAAGGGGCCGCCGGCGCGGCCACGCCCCTCCTCCCCTCCGAACCTCCTGCACTCCTGAGGTCAGAATGACGCGCCTTCCCTCGGCCAAGCATGCGACAGCCCTCGCCCTCGGCGCTGCTCTTTTCATCCTGCTGCTGCCCGACCTCGCACACGCCCAGGCCGTCGGCGGCGGCGCCGGCTCGGGCGTCGTGACGCAGATCGTGCAGTGGTTCATGCAGAACATCGCCCGTGGCCTGGTGATGATCGGCATCATCGCCGTCGCCATCATGCTCTTCGTCATGCGCTTCTCCGCGGGCGTGATCGCCTCGGTGGTCGCCGGCGGCCTGATCCTCGCCAACGCCGATTCCATCGCCGGCTTCTTCGGGTTCTGACGGGCGGCGCCGTGGAGCCCCTGGCGGAGGACCCGCTGCACGTCGCCGCGACGCGGCCGGCCCTGCTCTGGGGCCTGCCGCTGCCGCTGGCCCTCACCCTCGGGCTCGGCGGCGCCGAGATCCAGGTCGCCGTGCACGGGCTCAAGGGCGTCGCCTGGGCGGTGGCGATCGTCGCCCCGCTCTGGGTGGCGAGCCGCTTCCTGGTGGCGCGCGACTACAACGCGGTGCGGATCGCCTTCCTCTGGCTCGACACCTCGGCGCGCGCCTTCGACGCGGCGGACTGGGGCGGCGCCTCGGTCGCGCCGCTGCCGGTGCGGGAGGCGCGGCGCGGCCGCCGCGGGATGGCGCGTGGCTAGGGCCTTCCTCTCCGACCCCGGCTGGTCCGAGCGCGCGGCCGACGACTATGCGCCCTATGTCGGGCACGTCACCGACACCGCCGTGCTCAAGACCGACGGCTCGGTGCTCGGTATCTTCAAACTCGACGGCGCGCCCTTCGAGCTGGAGGACCACGCCGCGCGCAATGGGCGGCACCGCTTCCGCAACGCGGTGCTGCGCAACATCGCCGACGACCGGCTGACCGTGGTGGAGACCATGGTGCGCCACGACGGCGTGCCCCCCTTCCCGCCGGCGCCGCACCGCAGCGCCTTCGCCGCCGAACTGGAGGCCGAGTACCGCCGCCACGTCCTCGCCGGACGGGAGCGCGCCAACGAGTGGTTCGTCACCCTCGTCGTCCACCCCCGCGCGCCGGCCGCGAGCAGCTGGAAGCTGCTCCGCGCCCGCCTGGGGCGGCAGCCGGAGGCGGCCGAGGCCGGCGAGGACCTGCTGCGCGCGCTCGAGGACACGATGCTGATCCTCGCCAAGGCCTATGCCGCCTACCGCCCGGTGCGGCTCGGCCTGCGCGAGCGCGGCGGCGTGGTGTTCTCCGAGATCGCCGAGGCGCTGCGGCTGTTCCTCACCGCGCGCTTCCTCCCGGTGCCGCTGACCGACGGCTCCCTCGGCGGCGCGATCTACACCGACCGCGTCATCTGCGGCCGGCGCGGCTTCGAGGTGCGCGCGCCGGGCCAGCCCTCCTTCGGCTGCCTGCTGGGCTTCAAGGAGTATCCCGACCGGACGCGCCCGGGGATGCTGAACGAGCTGCTCGCGGCGGAGTGCCGGCTGGTGCTGACCAATTCCTTCCGCTTCCACAGCCGCGCCGGGGCGACCGGGCGCCTATCGCGCCAGCAGATCCAGATGCAGAACGCGGGCGACCGCGCGCTCTCGCAGATCGAGGCGCTGCACGTCGCCATGGACGACGTCGCCTCCAACCTCGCCACCATGGGCTCGCACCACGTCTCGGTGGCGCTGCACTGCGACTCCCTGGACGAGCTCGACCGCCGCGCCGGCGAGGTGCGGGCGGCGCTGACCAACGCCGGCGCCAACGTGGCGCTGGAGGACCGCGGCACCGAGGCGGCCTACTGGGCGCAGCTCCCGGGCAACGCGCGCTGGCGCACCCGGCCGGGCGACATCTCGTCGCGCAACTTCGTCGGCTTCTCCTCGCTCGACGGCTACCCGCGCGGCGACGCCACGGGTGGGGTCTGGGGCACGCCGCTGCTGCGGCTGCTGACCCCGGCCGGCACGCCCTACGACTTCTCGCTGCACGTGGACGACGTCGGCCACACCGCGATCTTCGGGCCGACCGGCTCGGGCAAGACGGTGTTCCTCGGCCTGCTCGTCGCCGGGCTGGAGCGGGCGATGGCAGAGGCGGGCGGCACGGTGGTGCTGTTCGACAAGGACAACGCCAACGAGATCCTCGTCCGCGCCCTCGGCGGGCGCTACCTGACGCTGCGCTCCGGCGAGGACAGCGGCATGGCGCCGCTTCGCGCGCTCGCCGACACGCCCGACGCGCGGACCTGGCTGCTGCGCTTCGCGGTCGGCCTGATCCGCGGCGATGGCGGCCCGCCGCCGGACGCGGTGGAGCTGAAGCGGCTGGCCAAGGGGATCGCCTTCCAGCTGCGCATGCCGCCGCGGCTCCGCTCCCTCGCCGGGCTCTGCGCCTGGCTGGTGGGCGAGGGCGCGGGCAGCGCCGGCAAGCGGCTGGAGCGCTGGGGCCGGGGCGGCGACCTCGGCTGGGCTTTCGACGGCGAGGCGGACCTGTTCGACCCCGATGCCGGCCTGGTCGGGGTGGACACCTCGGCGCTGCTCGCCGACGAGGCGGTGCGCGGACCGGCGGCGGCCTACCTGCTGCACCGCATCCGTTCGGTAATCGACGGGCGGCGCTTCGTTCTGGCCGCCGACGAGTTCTGGGCCTACCTGCCCGACGAGCGTTTCGCCCGCGCCTTCGAGGATTTCGCGCTGACGCTGCGCAAGGGCAACGGCGCGCTGGTGATGGCGACGCAGCAACCCGAGCACGTGCTGCGCCATCCCGTCGGCGCCACGCTGGTCTCCAACTGCCGGACCAAGCTGCTGTTCCGCAACGCCGACGCCGACCGCGCCGCCTACTGCGGCGGGGGCGCCTACGACGGCGGCCTCAACTGCACGCCGGGCGAGTTTCGCGCCGTGTCCGAGGACATGCTGGCCGGCCCGCGCTCGGTGCTCATCAAGCGCGATGGCGGTTCGGTGGTCTGCCGGGTCGAGCTGCCCGAGGCGATGGCCGAGCACGTGGCGGTGCTGTCCGGCCGCGCCGCCACCGTGCGTCTGCTGCGGGCGATCCGCGCCGAGCGCGGCACGGACGACCCCAGCGTCCTCATCCCCGAGTTCCGCCGCCGCCTGCGCGAGGCGGCCGCTTGAAGGAGACCCAGCCCATGCCGCGCGCCCCTCTCCTCGGTTCCGCCGCCCTGGCCCTCGCCGCCCTACTCGGAGCCGCCCCGGCGCGGGCGCAGATTCCCGTGACGGACGCCGGCGCGAACATGCAGCTCGTGCAGCAGGTGGCCTACGCGCTCCAGACCGTGCGCCAGCTGGAGGCGCAGTACCAGCAGCTCCGCTCGACTTACGAGGCGATCGCCCACACCAACTCGGTGACCGGCCTCGCCGGGCAGCTCGGCGGGCTCACCAACACCCTGCCTGGCGCCGGCCAGGTGCAGGGTTTGATGGGCGGCAACGCCTCGATCGGCGGCCTCGCCTCGACGCTCATGGGGCAGAACCGCGTCTACGCGCCGCAGGGAACGGACTGGGCCGCGCAGGAGATGCAGCGCCGGGCGCAGGCGACCGCCAACGTCCAGGCGATCGCTCTCCAGCAGATGCAGGCGACGGAGGGGCGCATCGCGGGGCTGCAACAGCTCGAGGCGGAGATCGACCGGCAGCCCGACCTCCAGGCGGTGAACGCGCTCAACGGCCGCATTGCCTCCGAGCAGACCTTTCTCGCGGCCCAGCAGCAGCAACTCCTGCAGCTCCAGGTCCTCCAGCGCGCGCAGGACCAGGTGGACGCACAGCGCGCCGAGGAAAGGCAGCGGCAGAGCGCCGAGCAGTGGCGCGACAGTCTGCCCGCACTGGGGGATAACTGATGTGCAGCGTGGCAACCGCCTTCGGTTTGTTGCTCGCCGGAGCGGTTGGCGGCCCGGCCCTGGCGCAGCGGGGCGAGGTGCACGATGTGCCCTGGTACCAGGCGCGGCCGCAGGTCCTCGACGAGACGCTGCGGCGCTGCCACCGCGACGCGCGGCTGATGGCGACCTACGATTGCCAGAACGCGGAGGCAGCTGCGGCCTCGCGCCTCGGACAGCGCTCGCTGCAGCCCACTACGCGCCCACCCGCGACCGGACCCGACGGATTACCGGAACCGGACTACAATCCCCGCACCAATCCTCTCGGCTATCAGGCCCTGAAGCGCGCCTGCACAGAACGCGGTCCAGGCTCCGCGATGTTCCTACCGTATTGCGGCCAGTTGGAGCGGTACGGCGGGGGAGGCGCGAGTGGCCGCTGATTTCTTCCAGACGATCGCGCAGCAGTTCGACGCCAACCTGATGCAGGGGGTAAACAACGTCATCAGCAGTGGTTTGGCATGGGCGCGACCGCAGGTGCGCGCCGGCGCTACGCTCTACGTGCTGATCACTGGGTATCTGGTCCTCACCGGGCGGCTCGACAGGAATGTGCTTGCGGGTCGAATCATCCGCATCGTCGCGGTGGCGGCGCTGCTCACCTCGGCCGGCACCTTCAACACCCTGGTACGCGACCTCTTCCTGGATACCATCCCGACCTCGGTCGGCTCCGCGCTGACGGGTTCCTCAACCAGCACCGGCGCTGCCGCAGCGCAGTTCGATGCGATCTGGAACGCGACGATGCGGGCCGCGGCCGGCGTGCTGGCGGAGGCGACGGGGTGGACGCAGGTGGGCGAGCGGGTCGCCATCCGCCTGCTCATGGCGGCCACCTTCATCCCGCTTGTGGTCATCTTCCTGATCTGGATCGTCTGCCGGGTGGTGATGGGCCTGGTGATCGCCCTCGGACCGTTCCTGATCGGCCTGTGGCTGTTCGACGCGACCCGTCCCTTCGTGCAGCGCTGGGTCGGCAAGCTGGTGTCGCTGACGCTCGTGCAGGTCTCGGCCGCCGTGCTCCTGCAGCTGCTCATCACGGGTTTCACCACGTATCTCCGCAGCGTCCAGAACAACATGGGCGCCGGGCTGGACGAGAAGATCGCCTCCTTCCTCCAAGTCGCCGGCTGGTACTGGTGCGGCCTGCTGCTGATGGCCGGCCTGACCACCGTCGCCTACTCCATCGGCGGCGGCCTCGCGACCTCGGTCGCCCCGGTCACCGCGGGCGCGGCCCACTACGCCAACGCCGCGGCCGGGGGCGCCGGCCGCGGCGGCAAGGCCCTCGCCGCCGGCGCCTACCGCATGGTCTGGCGCTGACATGCGCGCTCCTCCCCGCCCCTGTCCAACGCGCAACCCCGTGACGCCCCGCATGAAGCCCGTCCTGCTCGCCCTCGCCGCTGCCGCGGCGCTCGCCGCCTGCTCCAACGACCCACCCTCCTGCCGGGGCGAGGTCTTCCCGCTCAACCCCGGGCACGTCGCCGCGGTGGCCGACCTCCCGCCCCTGTCCGCGGGGGCCGCCCGGTGAACGCGATCCCGAAGGCCGGTGCCGCGATCGGGCCGACGGCGACCAGCGGCGGCCCGTCCGAGGCGGAGATGGCGGCGAGTGTCGTCATCCCCCGCGGCGAGCTGGAGCGGCTCTACCGCGAGACGCAGGAGCGGCAGCGGCGCGAGGCGCGCCGGGCCCGGCGCGGCGGCATGGCCAAGAATGTCGCCATCGCGGGCCTGCTCGGCGTCGTGGGCCTGCAGGCGCTCGCGGCGGTCTACCTCTTCCCGCTGGTGCGGGTTGTGCCGGTGATCGCCGTGCCGCAGCCGGACGGTTCCATGGCCGTTGTCGCCCACGGGGACGCGCTACCACCGGCGGTGCAGGAGCGCGCCGTGCGCTCGACCCTGTTCCAGTATGTCCGGCTGCGCGAGGGCTGGTCCTCCGGCGAGGCACAGTACGCCTACGACGTGGTCAGCCGCATGTCGGCGCCGCGCGTGCGCGAGGCCTTCCAGGAGTGGTTCAACCTGGCGGTGCCGCCGGGGCCGCAGGCGGTCTGGGGCACGCGCGCCGTCGTCACCGTCGAGCAGCTCTCCGGCGCGCTGCTGCCGAACAACACGGCCGAACCGGACCAGATCTACCAGCTCCGCTTCCGCCGGACGGAGCGCGCCCAGGGCCGCCCGCCCGTCGTCACGACCTGGGTGGCGACGCTGCGCTTCCGCACGGGCCAGCCCATCGCCGCGGGCGACGGCACCACCTTCAACCCGCTCGGCGTGCTGGTGACGGAATATCGCCCGCCGGAGCGGGAGGGCGTGCCGGCCGGGCCGACGGGAGGCCCACTGTGACCCGCCGCCTCGCTGCCCTCGTCCTCGTCCTGCCGTTCCTGGCGGGCGTCCCGGCGCGCGCCATGGAGACCCCGAGCGGGAGCGCGCGGGACAGCCGCATCCGCACCGTCGCCTACGACCCGAACCAAGTGGTCAAGCTCTACGCCGTGCCCGGCAGCACGCTGACCATCCAGCTCGCGGCGGGCGAGACCGTGGCGGGCCTCGCGGTGTCGGACCAGTCGCTCCTCGATCCGCCGCGCGAGGAGGCCCCGGCCGGCCCCCTGGCGCTCGCCGGTGGGGGCGCCGCGCCGCGCAACGGGCCAGCGGCGGACCGCAATCTGCTGACCGCCGTGCGGGGCAATTTCGTCATGCTCAAGCCACTGCGCGAGCTCGACCCGCAGCCGCTCTTCATCATCGGCCGCAGCACCGACCCGACCACGGGGCGGGAGGTGATGCGCGCCTACACCTTCGAGCTCTCCACCCGTGCCGGGCCGCTCACCGAGGGCACGCCGGACACCTACTACCTCGTCCGCTTCGCCTACCCCGCCGAGGAGCGCGCGGCCGCCGCGGCGGCGGCCCAGGCCCGGCGCCAGGCCGCCGCGGCGCGGGCGGCGGAGGCGCGGGCGCAGCGCGAGGCCCGTGCCGCGCGCGACCGCCTCGCCACGGCGGCTGCGCCCGCGGCGGCGAACTGGCGCTACGACGGCCAGGGCGACCGCGGCCTCGCGCCGTCGGAGACCTGGGACGACGGGCAGAGCACCTTCCTCCGCTTCCCCGGCAACCGGCGCATCCCGGCGATCTTCGCGGTGCTGCCGGACGGGCGCGAAGCGGCGGTGAACTACTCCGCCTCGGCCGACGGGCTGGTGACGGTGCACGGCGTGCTCGCCGCGCTGCGCCTGCGCGACGGGAAGGAGGTGCTCTGCATCTTCAACCGCGCCTACGACCCGACGGGGCGCAACCCCGGCACCGGCACGACGCGCGCCGACGTGGTGCGGGAGGTCCGGCCATGAGCGAGGCCACGGCACGGGGGGAAGGCGCCGGGGCCGACCCGGCCGTCTCCGCCGTCTCGGGCGGGCGGCGGCTGCTCACCGCCCGCGAGAAGGTGGCGATCGGCGCCGTGGTGCTCGCCGCCTGCGGCGCGGTGGCGCTCTGGCCTTCCGACCGGCACGCACCCTCGCGGCAGGAGCCGCAGGCAATCACGGACGGCGGGCGCAGCGTGCCCTACCGCCCGCTGACGGTCCCGGAGCCACCGGCGGAGCCGGTGGCGCGGGTCGCGATGCCGGTGGTGAACCCCGGCATGCCCATGCCCACCAGCGGCGGCGCGCCGCTCGTCCGGCCGAGCCCGTCGCCGATCATGGCCTACGAGGACCGGGCCGCGCCGCCCCAGCAGGGCATGGCGCCGCAGGCGGTGCGCGCGGCCGGGCCGGAGGGCGGCGGGCCGCGCGCCGCGCCCGAAGACGCGCTGTCGTCGCGGCTCCGGCCCTCGCGCCTGCAGCCCGCCCGCGCCTCGGTGCTGCGCAACCCAGAGCTGACGGTGCCGATGGGCACGCGCATCCCCTGCCTGCCCGAGATGCCGATCGACAGCTCGGTAGCCGGGTTCTTCTCCTGCGTCGTGCCGGTGGACGTGCGCGGCGCGACGGGAACGGTGGTGCTGATGGAGCGCGGCACGCGCATCGTCGGCGAGGTTCGCTCGGCGCTGGCGCGCGGCTCGCGCCGGCTCTTCGTGGTGATGACCGAGGCGCTGACCCCGAACGGGGTGGAGATCGCCCTCGACAGCCCCGGCGCCGACGTGCTCGGCACCGCCGGCCTCGACGGCGAGGTGGACACGCACTTCTTCGAGCGGTTCCGCGGCGCGATGCTGCTCGCCTTCATCGACAGCGGCCTGCAGGCGGCGGCGCTGGTGGCGAGCAACGCCCTCGCCCGCGAGCGCGGCGGCGTCAGCTTCTACCAATTTCAAGGCGCCGGCCAGCAGGCGGCGAACACGGCACTCTCGGCCGACATCAACATCCCCTCCACCCTGCGCCGGAACCAGGCCGAGCCGATGACGGTGTTCGTGGCACGGCACCTCGACTTCTCCGATGTCTACAGGCTTGTACCGCGGTGAACGGGGAGGCCGCCGCCCAACTCAACTTCGCGCTGGCGCCGGTCGCCCCGGCGCTGGCGGACCCGCGCACGGAGGAGCTCTGCATCAACCGCCCCGGCGAGTTCTTCCTCCGCCAGGGCGGGCGCTTCGCGCGGCACGCGGCGCCCGCGCTCGACTTCGAGGCGCTGGAAGCGGTGGCGATCCTCGCCGGGGCGCTGCGCGGGCAGCGCGTCGGCGCCGAGCGCCCGCTGCTCTCCACCGACCTGCCGGCCGGGCACCGGCTCCAGGCGGTGCTGCCCCCCGCCGTGCCGCCCGGCACGGTCAGCCTCACCTTCCGCCGGCCCTCGGATGCCGTGGCGCCGCTCGCCGGCGTCGCCGGCCGTTACGACACCTCGCGCTGGAACCGCTGGGAGCAGCGGCGCGAGGCGCGGCAGGCGGACAGCGCCGAGCTGCTGGCCCGCTTCGACGCAGGCGACGTCGAGGGCTTCCTGCGCGGCCTCGTGCTGGCCCGGCGCAACATCCTGTTCTGCGGGGCCACCGGCAGTGGGAAAACTTTTCTGTCCAAGACGCTGACCGCCGAGATCCCGATGGCCGAGCGCATCCTCACCATCGAGGACGCGCTGGAGCTCGTGGTGCCGCAGCCCAACTGCGTCCGCCTGCTCTACAGCAAGGGCGGGCTGTCCGAGGGCGGCGTCACCGCCGACGCGCTGCTCCAGGCGACGCTGCGGATGCGGCCCGACCGGGTGCTGTTGCAGGAGCTGCGCGACGAGGCGGCCTGGGTCTACCTCAACGAGGTGATGACCGGGCACCCCGGCAGCCTCACCACCATCCATGGTGCCGACGCGCCGCAGGCGATGCGGCGGCTGTTCAACCTGGTCAAGGGCACGCCACAGGGCGCCGCCTACGGCGACGCGACGCTGATGGACATGCTGGCGACCGCGGTGGACGCGATCGTGCCGCTGCGCAGCGAGGCCGGCGGCTACGCCATCCGCGAGGTGTGGTTCGCCGACGACGCGGCCCGCCGCGGCGAGACCGCGGCCGACCTGCTGCGGGTGGCCTGATGCCGCTGCTGGCCCGCGCCCCTCGCCTTCCCTCGCCCCGGATGCTCCTGCTGCTCGGCGGCGCCGCGGCCGTCATCGGCGTCGCCTGGACGCTCGCGGCCTCCGCCGTGTTCCTCTGGGGCTCCGGCCTTCTGAGGTTCTTTCCTTTCGAGGGCCATAGCTGGCTCTGGCAGTGGTGGAGCTATGCCCTCTGGGCGCCGCCCAACGCCATCGTCTCCCGCTGGCTGAGGATCGGCGCTGCCGTGCCGACCGGAGTTCTCGCCCTCGCCGCGTGGCGCCTGGCGGGACTGCGGCGGACCCGCATCCGCCCCGGTGGGGTCGTGCGCGGCGTGTCGGACAACCACGGGCACGCCGACTGGATGACCATGGCGGCGGCGCGGAAGCTCTTCCCCGGTCCGCACCCGGCCTATGGCGGGGTCGTGGTGGGCGAGGCCTACCGGGTGGACGAGGACCGGGTGGCGAAGGTGGCCTTCGATCCCGCCGACCGGCGCACCTGGGGCATCGGTGGCCAGGCGCCACTGCTGATCGACCCCTGCCGCACCGGCCCGACGCACAGCCTGGTCTTCGCCGGCTCGGGCGGGTTCAAGACCACCACGGCGGTCGCGACCCTGCTGCACTGGACCGGCTCGGCCGTCGTGCTCGACCCCTCGCGCGAGCTCGGGCCGATGCTCCGGGCGGCGCGGGAGGACATGGAGCACCACGTCGTCACCCTCGACCCAGGCGACCCGGAGGGCGGCGGGATCAACGTGCTCGACTGGATCGACATCGGCGACCCGCTGGCCGAGACCAACGTCCAGGCGGTTGTCGGCTGGATCTTCGGCGAGGCCGAGGCGGGCGGGGGCGACGAGGACCGCTTCTTCCGCAAGTGGGGTAAGCAGCTCGTCGCCTGCCTGCTCGCGCACATGCTGTGGGACCCGGACCTGCCCGCGGCGGAGAAAACCCTGCGCACTCTGCGCGCCGGTGTGGCGACGCCCGAGGACCGGATGCGCGCAGTGCTCGCCGGCATCCACGCCAGTTCGCGCAGCCCGATGGCGCGCGACCTCGCCGGCTCGCTCATGCGCATCGTGGACGAGACCTTCTCCGGCATCTACGCCAACGCCAACGAGGGCACCTTCTGGCTTTCGGTGGGCGCCTACGCCGACCTGGTCTCGGGCGGCGCGGAGGGGGCGCCGGCCTGCCGCACCGCCGACCTCGCGGCGGGCAAGCTCACCGTCTTCGTCCAGGTGCCGCTGAAGGCGCTAAAGGAGACGCCCGCGGTCGCGCGCGTGCTGGTGGGCGCGCTGCTGAACGGGCTCTACGAGGCGGACGGCGCGGTGGAGGGGCGGGTGCTGTTCCTGCTCGACGAGGTGGCGCAGCTCGGCCGCATGCGCATCCTGGAAACGGCGCGCGACGCCGGGCGCAAATACGGCATCACGCTGCAGCTGCTTTATCAGTCCGAGGGCCAGGTCGCCGAGCAGTGGGGGTCGCACGGCCGCAACGCCTGGTTTGATGGTGTGGCTTGGCGCCTCTACGCCGCTGTGCAGAACACCGACACCGCGCGGTCGCTTTCCGCCGCCTGCGGCGAGCACGCGGTGATGGCCGAGAGCGAGGGTGACAACCGCGGTAGCCAGGGCAAGGCCTTCGAGGTCGGCTCGCTGTCAAAGGGCCGCAGTACCAACCGGCACGAACTGAAGCGCGCGCTGATCAAGCCCGACGAGCTGCTGCAGGACACGCGCGCCGACGAGGCCTTCGTGCTGGCGCGCGGCGCCAAGCCGCTGCGCTGCGGTCGGGCGATCTACTTCCGGCGGCCGGAGATGGCGGCGCTGGTCGGCGCCAACCGGTTCCGGCCGGAGCCGCGGGCGGCGGCGGAATAGAACGGCAGGGGAGAAAGTGATGGCAAACGACGAGGCGGGACGCCGGGACGCGCGGCGCCAGGAGCAGGGGCGGCGGGCAACGGCCTACTGGACGGGCGTGGCCGCAGCCGGAGAAGCAGCGCGCCTAGGGCGGCGCGCCGCCGAGCGGCACGAAGCTGAGGGGGCGGAGGGGCGAGGAGATGCGGGCCGGGAGACCTCTGGTCGATCTCCTTTGACCGACTCACGGGGCGGCAACTTACCCCCGACGCCTCCTCGACATACCATTCGGTCGTAGCCGGCGGAGCGTTGGCCTTTCTCGCTGCCCTGCGCCCGGCGCTATTATCGGTGGAACAATACGGCAAGGCGTATGATGATTGCAGGAGCCCGGCGACTTTCGCGGCAGCATGTGACGATTCGGGTGCCCTGGCACGACACCGGCTGGACGGGCCGGGTCTGCGCAGCTCCCTCGGCGAACACCTCTTGCCTGGTGCTGTCGCGCATCGCGAAAGGCAAGCGGTCCGACCAAGACGCCCTGGCGGGCCGCCCTTTTCTCGAGTTGGAGCAGTCCGAGCTCCCACCGTGCGTCGAGGAGCGGGTAAGCTTCCTTTCTGAGCACGATATCATTTTGCGGAAGCAGCACCCCTACAAGATCCGGAGCCCCGAGACACACGGCCATTTCGGCGAGACTGTTCTCCGGCTGGAGGCATACTCGGCAGCCTGCGTCCCGTTTGGCTGGATGCTGCGGCGCCAAGTCGAGGGCGACGAGCGCGGCGGCATTGTCGGCAAGGCCGATGCGCTGCGGCTCGGCTACGACCCCGCGCGGGAGCCCGAGCTCCCCTTCGAGACCAGCTGGATTCAGGACAAACACAACCAGCTCGTGATGCTCGACACCTTCTTCGGCGCGCTCGAGCCGCAAGGATCGCTCTGCGTGTTCTACGCGAAGCGCACGCCGCTGGCCGAAGACAACCGCCGCGTGATCATCGGAGTGGCGCGAGTCACGGGTGTCGGGGGTGCCACCGAGTACAATTACACCGCTCCCGGCCCGCTTGAGGGCGTGCTGTGGGAGCGCTGCGTTCGCCACTCGCTGCGGCCCGGCGGCGCATCGGATGGCTTTCTGATGCCGTACCACAATCTTCTGGCTGGTGCGCAGGCCGACCCGACGCTCGACCTTGCGAGTTGCGTAGCGTTCGCACCGGACGACCAATTCAGCGCCTACTCCTATGCTTCCGAGCATCTGGATGATGACGCTGCGATCGCGTCGCTCCTGGCGTGCGCGGCTGCACTGCGGGCCTCGGCCGAACGCGCCGAGGTCGAGGTCGGCCCAGCACTCAAGTGGATTGACGCAGAGATCGCGCGGTTGTGGACTGCGCGCGGCATCTACCCTGGGCTGGGGAGCGCGCTTTCCGCCTTCGGGCTTGACCTTGGCGGCCTCCTCGCGCACGAGATCGTCCGCGCCGGCGCCGAAGAGGGTAAGGTGTTCGACGCCTTTGCCTTCATCGACGCCTTCGTGGCCGACCCCCGGCGCTTTCCGCAAGGCGAGCAACTAGGCTTTGGAGCGAGCTTCCGCGAGAAGTGGAAGGGGCTGCCGACCGACCGCCGTCGGCTCCTGGAATTAGTGGGGCGTTGTAATCTGCATCCGGCCCAAGCGCTCCGTGCCTACCAACCGAGCATTCGAACCTTCGTGCCAGCGGCGACGGACGCCGACATTATCGCCAATCCATACATCATGTTCGAACGCGACGAAGCGGCAGTTGACCGGATCAGCTTCACCGCGATCGACCGCGGCGTGTTCCCTGGCAATGCCGTGCGCGAAGCGGCGCCGCTGGAGCCGCCGGCGCGGATGGCCGATGCCATCGACAGGCGGCGCGTGCGCGCGCTCGTGATGGACCTCCTGGAGCAAGCAGTCAGCGAGGCAGGGCACACGTTGCTGCCACGTAGCTGGGTGGTAAGGCGCGCCCACGCCGCCCCGCTGGAGCCGAAATGTGCCGTCGATGAGGACGTGCTCGCCACCAATGCAGATTGGATCAAGGAAGGCCTCGCCGAGGCTCGGACCGGATCCGGCGAGCCGGCGTACAAGCTGAAGCGCTACGTCGCGAGCCGGGACATGATCGGCTCGGCGGTCCGCAAGCGGGTCGCTGCCAGGCGGCATGAGCTGGCACACGCCTGGCGCAAGCTCGTTGATGCGGAGCTCGGCCAGCTGCCGGCGAATGCGGATGACCGGAAGGAGGAAGAGCGCGCCCGGCAGGAGAAGGCCGCCGCGCTCGAGCTGCTCGCGCGGTCGCGCTTCTCAGTGCTGATCGGCCCGGCCGGCTCGGGCAAGACGACCTTGTTGAAGATCCTGTGCGATCTTCCTCAGGTGCGTGATCGAGGGGTGCTGCTGCTCGCGCCGACGGGCAAGGCCCGAGTCAGGCTTGAGGAGGCGACGAGACGCCTAGGTCAGGGCAAGACGCTCGCGCAGTTTCTCCAAGGTCTGGACCGCTATGACGGGGCAAGCGGGCGCTACTACTGGAATCCGGCAGCTCCGCGCGAGAAGGGGTACCGCACAGTCATCGTCGACGAGTGCTCAATGCTGACGGAGGACCAGCTTGCCGCGCTCCTCGATGGCATCGAGGGCGTTGACCGCCTCGTGCTCGTCGGCGACCCGCGCCAGCTGCCTCCGATCGGCGCAGGCAAGCCGTTCGTCGATATATGCCGCCAACTTGCTCCGCCCGAGCAGCCGCCGCTCTTCCCACGCTTAGCCGACGGCTACGCCGAGCTGACGGTGATCGGACGCCAGCGTGGCAGCGGGCGAGGCGATGTTTTGCTAGCTCGGCAGTTCAGCGGAGAACCGCTGGACCCCGGCGCTGACGAAGTGTGGGACGCATTGGCCGAAGGCACGCTCGATCACGTGCGCGCGGTGCGCTGGGCCGGACCGAGCACTGTGGAGCAAACGCTTGTCGCCGAGCTCGTCTCCGGGCTCCAGCTGTCCGGGCCTGACGACGAAGCGGGCTTCGAGCAGAGCCTTGGGGGGAGCTCATACGAGGGCAATATCTACTTCTGGGCAGCGCGCGAAGTCGGTGGGGAGGGCGGTGCCGCGTCGTGCTCGCATAATTGGCAGATCCTCTCGCCGATCCGCGCTGGGCTGGCCGGCGTCGATGCGCTGAACCTCGCCGTGCAGCGCCGTTTCCGGGTGAAGGCAAGGGCGTGGGCAGAGCAGACCCGCTGGGCGAAGATCCCCAAGCCGGCGGGTCCGCAGGGACTGCTGTGGGGCGACAAGGTCATCAATGTCCGCAACAACGGCCGCCGGCGCACCTATCCCGCTCAGAAGAACGCGTACGTGGCCAACGGAGACATTGGCATCGTCGTCGGTGGCTTCAAACGGGGAAAGATGACGAAGCGGCCACGCCACCTCGAGGTCGAGTTCAACAGCCAGCCCGGCGTGCAGTTCACTTATCCTTACTGGGAGTTCAGCGGCGACGACGGTTCGCCGGAGCTAGAGCTAGCCTACGCGCTGACGGTGCACAAAACGCAGGGCAGCCAGTTCGGACAGACCTTTCTGGTCCTGCCCAAGCACTGCCGACCGCTCACCCGCGAACTGCTCTACACGGCGCTGACGCGGCAGCGGGACCAGCTGGTCATCCTGCATGAGGACGATGTCGGCGCGCTGCGGCGCTACGCGGATCCCGCGGCCTCCGAGATCGCGCGCCGGATGACCGACCTGTTCCAGGAGCCGCTACCAACCGAGGTGGTGACGGCGGCCGGACCAAAGTTCCTCGACCAGCACCTCCTACATCGCACCAGCCGCAACGAGCTGGTGCGCTCCAAGGCTGAGCTGGCCATTGCCGAGAAGCTGATCGCCATGGGGGTGAAGTACGTCTACGAGCAGCCGCTGGTGCTCGGCGGACGGACGCGCTGGCCCGACTTCACTATCGAAGACGACGCGAGCGGCATCATCTATTATTGGGAGCATCTCGGGCTCTTGTCCGATCCGGCCTATGCGCGCCGCTGGGCGGCAAAGCGGGCTGCGTACTTGGCAGAGGGTGTTCGGCCGATCGAGGACGCAGCAGGTGCCGATCGCGTGCTGATCGAGACGGGCGAGGTCGAGGGCGCGGGTCTGGACATGCTGGAAGTGGAGCGGCTGGCCAGAATCGTCCTCGGATGAAGGTGGGCAGCCTCGGAGGGGGCCGCGACAACGTCTCCCCGGCGAGAGGGTGCGGCGCCACGCCTGATCGGCCCAGCCTCTACATCCGCATCCCGCGGCTCTGCCGTCGTCCTTGCTGCTCTTGTTCGGTTCTAGGTGTGTTCCTTTGCAGCATTCCTTGCTCCTGCTGGCGGTCGAGCATCACCCCTCGCTCGTATTTGGGTAGGACGGCATCAATGGCCGCGACCACCGCTTCCAGACCCTGCCGCCGCGCAAGGTCGTTCCAGTCTGTCCCGCGCTCGCCCGGCGCGAAGGACGGCAGCGCGGCGACGCCGCCCACGGCCGCTGCGGCGGCCTCGGCCCGCTCGCGTCCGACGTTCGGCAGCGGCGGCGTGCGGAGCGGCAGGTGCCGGTCGTCGTCGCCCGCGACCACGATGGGCCGGGCCGGGTAGGCCGCGCGGTAGGCCCGTGCCACGGCTTCGAGGTTGTGCGCGTTGAAGGCGACCGCGACTGGCAGGCCCGTCGCGGCGTGCAGGGTGGCGCCGGTGGCATAACCCTCGGCTACCAGCAGCGGCGTGCCGGCTTCCAGCCTGCCGATCAGCAGGTGCCCGCCCTCGGTGCGGGCGCCCTTGAGGAACAGCTTCGACCCATCCGCGCCGATGCGCTGCAGGCCCCAGAGGCTTCCGTCCACCCCCTGCACTGGCACCAGCAGGTTGCCCTTCTCGTCCACCCGCAGCAGTCCGTGCGCGGAGACGCCCTTGGCGGCGAGGTAGGGATGCATCTCGGCTGGCCGCGCCGCCGCCCAGAGCCGGTGGGCGAGGCGCGCCGCCCGGCGCTGCTCCTCCGAGCGCAGTGCCACGCGCCGGGTCGCCCGGGCGGCCGTCGCCTGAGCGAGGGCCGCGCGCTCCTCCGGCCGCAGCGCGCGCGGCGCCTCGGCCTTCCAGCGCACCTCCTCGCCCGTGCGGTGGTTGCGGATGTAGCCCGCGGGCCAGCCGTCGAGGTGCCCGACATAGGTGCCGGAGCGCTGGCCCTTGCGGTCGCCCTCCACCGGCACGCGCCGCAGCGCGCCGTCCATCACCACCGACTCCGGCGGGCGCAGCCCGGCCCGCCGCAGCGCCTGCGCGAAGGCCGCCTCCACCTCGCCGGCGGCGAAGGCCCGCGGCGGGGCGTCCCCGCGCCGCTCGTCCTCGCGCGGCGCCCCGGCCGAGGCTTCCCGATGCCCATCCCGTGCCACCCTGCCCCTCCCCTGCCCCATGCCTGCCAGCGCCGCCCCGCGCTCCGCCAGCGCGATCCAGAGCCGGTCGGCGACCGCCGCGACCGCCCGCGCCTCCTGGCGGCGCGTCGCGGCGGTGCGGAGCACACCGGGCCTCGGGCCGTGGTCTGGGCCGGCGTCCCTCGCCGTTGCGGCGGACCGCCGCGCCGCCGCAGCCCGGTCGCGCATCGCCTCGGCCGTCCCCGCGGCTTCCCTAGGGGAGGGCTGGCCCTCTGGCCGGGCGGACACCCCGGCCCCCTCCCCTGCCCGCGCGAGCCGGCCGGCGAGAGTCCGCAGCGCCTCCCAGCGCGCCTCCAGCGCCCGGCGGAGCCGCGCAGCCGCCTCGGCCACCGCCTGCGCCTCGCGCCGTTGACCCAGCCGGCCGGCGAGCGCCGTGGCGGGCCGGCCCTCGGCCGCCCGCGCCTCCGTGCCGCGGAAAGCGCCCTGCATCGCCCGCGCCGCCCCGCGCCCGACCTCGCGGGCGCGGTCGAGGAAATCCAGCGCGCTCTCCTTCTCCGGCCGGCGGGCGAGGTTGCGCGCGAGGTTCTCCCAGGCGTCCTCGGCCGTGACCGGGCGCGGGTCGCCGAGCATGCGCCGCTCCGCCGCCTCCCGCCGCTCGGCGCCGTCGCTGCCGACGAGCCAGGACCGTTCGCGGTGCCGGCTCTCGGCGACGTAGCCCTTGGCGCCGCCGAGCGCGGCCGAGCCCGCCGGCAGGGCATTGATGTGCTCGGTGCTGGTGAGGCCCTGGGCCGCGTCCACCGTCAGCACATCGCCATGGGCGAGGCGCACCCGCCCGGTGTCGCGGTCGGCGAGGGTCTCCCAGCGCACCAGGCCGACGCGGCCCTCCGCCGTGCGCAGTCGCAACCCGGCCGCCTCGATCCCGCGCACCTCCAGCACCGAGCCGTTGTTGCCGATGTTGCCGACCGTGCCGCCCTCGAAGGTGGCGTTGGCGCGCCCGAACAGCCGTACCCGGTCGCCGACGGCGAGCGGCAGGGGGTAGGCCGCGCCCGCCTGGTCGGCGGCCCGCAGGGTCACGAGGTCCGGCCCGAGCTCGCCCATCGCCCGCCGCTCCTCCCGGATCGCCGCGGCGACGGCGCGAGCGTCGGCGTTGGTCGGCGCGGTGACGGTGATGGAGAAGGAGGGGTCGTCGTGGTTCGCGGCCCGCCGCTCGGCCCAGAGCGCGGCGGCGCGGCGCACCGCGGCATCGTAGCCGCCCGGCACCAGTTCGGCCGTGCCGTCGGCGCGCTTCATCGCCAGCGCCTCGGCCGCGCGCCCCGCACGGAAGTGGCCGGCGATCTCGCGCTCCCGCTCGGTCCGCTGCCGGCGGGTGGTGACGATCTCGGGGATCGCCTCCTCGCCCAGCGCCCGACGCAGCAGCGAGACCACCGGCCCCGCCTCGATCGCCGCGCACTGCCGGTCGTCGCCGAGCGCCACGATCCGGAAGCCGTGCCGCTCGCGCAGCCGCAGCAGCTCCAGCATCTGCCGCGCGCCGACCTGGCCGAGCTCGTCCAGCACGACGACGCTCCGCGGGCCAAGCGCGACCTCGCCCCGAGCGGCGCGGTCCAGGAAGGGCGCAAGGGCGGCGCAGCGCTCCCTGGCGATGCCGGCCTCGGCCAGCGGCTCGGCCTGCCGCCAGGCAAGCGCCACCCCGTGAACCTCCGAACCTTCTGAGGTCCACACCTCCACGAGCGGGCGCAGCAGCGTCGTCTTGCCCGAGCCGGCGGCGCCCACCGCGACGGCGAGCCGGCCGGCGTCGCCGAGCCGGTCGATCGCCGCCCGCTGCGCCGCCCCGTGCGCGCCGGAAAAGTCGAGCCCGCTCCGCGCCACCGCCGCCGCGATGGCCTCCCGCGGCAGCGCAGCCGAGCGGTCGGCCGCCGCGGTGCGGGCGAGGCGCACCAGCTCGGCCTCCTGCGCCTCGTGCAGCGCGGTAGTGATCCGCACCTCGCCGCGCTCGCCCTCGCGCCCCCAGACCAGCGCCGTCGCCCGCCCGTCCTGCCGCACCCCGCGCTCGCGCATGGCGCGCGTGACCGCGTCGATGTCGGCCGCGTCCTCGATCCCGGAGGCGATCAGGCCGCGCGCCGCCGCGGCGCGCGCGTCCGCGCCGGCCAGCACGGAGCGTCGGGCGAACTCCGCCTCCAGGAAGGGCAGCGCCGCCCGATAGGCGCGCGCCAGCCGCTCGGCGCGCGCGGGGGCAGGCGCCGGCCCGCGCGGGTCCACGGCGCTGCGGTGCCGCCAGCCGAGCGCCGCGGCCTGGGCGTGCCAGGCCGCGAAGTCGCCCATGTCGTCGGCCTTCCCCCGCCGGCTCGCCCCGGCGCCGCCCTTGAGGAAAGCGATCTTGCCCTCGGGCGAGAGCCCGTCCCAGTCCACCCCGCGGCGTCGCGCCTCGGCGCGGGCGGCGCCCTCGGCATCGCGGGTGCGCTTGCTGAACTCCTGGCAGACCCGCTCCGGAACGGCGGGCAGCCGTGCCATGCCGGTGCGCGGGTCGAGCTCCACCGCCACGCCGATGCGGCGGAGGTTCGCGGCCAAGCGCGCCTGGTAGGTGGCGCCGAACTCGTGGATGCGCCCGCGCGTCGCGGCGAGGTCGAGCGCGCCGACGTGGCCGGCATCGGTGACGACGATATTGGGCACGGCGCAGTGGGTGTGGAGCTGCGGGTCGCCCGCGACCTTCACCGTGTGCAGCTCGGTCTCCACCACCCCCGTCTTCGGGTCGGCGCGGGCCAGCTCGACGGTTGGACGGCTGGTGTAGTGCTCGAAAGCGATCCAGCCGATGTGGCCCGGCTCCGACCCGCCCCGGCCGCCGTCGCCGCGGCGCGCCACGCCGATCTCCCCGGCAACGTAGCGCAACGCCGCGTCCACCGCGTCCTTGTGCGCCTGGAGGATGGAGCCGCGCTCGGCCTCGGTCTCGGCAAAGGCCCAGGCCAGCGACACGCTCTTCGGCGCCGAGAAGCAGAGGTCGATGTAGGCGACGGACCGGGCGCCCGCGGCGGCGTTCGTCTGGAGCTCGCCCCCATCCGCCCGCAGCCCGCCGAGGATGTTCGCCACCGCCTCGACGCCGGGCGGCGCGTTCGGGTCGAGGCCAAGGATCTCGGCCACCCGGGGGTGCAGGTCCCGCCGCGGCGTCGGCACCACGCCGACCCCAGGCAGCCTGGCCGCGTCCGCCGCGTCGAGTTGGTGGTGCGGCCGCACGCCCAGGCCGCGGGTGTAGTACTCGGCCACCCCCAGCCGCTCCGGCGACAGCGTCTCCTCCAGCAGGTGCTCGGCCATCGCCCGCGCGGCCGAGGGCGCGGCGACGGCCCCCTTGCGGAAGGTCAGCACGACCGGGCGCGCCCGGTCAGGCCGGCGGGGTCCGGCGCGACCCGGCGGCCTCGATCCGCTGCAGAAGGGCAGTCTGCTCGTCCAGGCGCCCAACGACCTGGCGCAGCAGCTCTGGCAGCTCGCTCTCCGGCGGTTCACCGGTGGCGGCGTCCAGGATCGCGCGCAGCATCTCGGTGTGCGTCTCCTGGGTTTCCACCATCAGCCGCAGCCCCTGGGTGAGGGCCTCGACCGAGGTCCGCAGCTTCGCCAGCTCGACCGTGACGGCGTTCTCGGGCATGGTTTGTTCTCCCCCTCCCGGCCGGGGAGGGAACCGCCCGTGCCCCGCGTTCCCGATCCCACCACGCGCGACACGCGCGGGCAAGCATCCGCTAGGATGCATTGGTCTGAGTGAGCCTGCTCTCCTTCCCAGCTTCCACGCCTCATCCACGCCTGCTCAACAATCGTTCAACGGCTCTGCCGCGGGCCTTCCGCGGTTGTTCCACGCCGGAGGCCTGGGTAGCCTCCGCGGATGCCAGCCAAGCCCGAGGGCAGCCCGGAGGAGGACGAGTTCGCCGCCCTGCGGCGGGAGGTGGCGCGCAGCGGCAAGACCACCCGCTCGCCGCTCTACCGCTGGATGCGGGCGCGGCGGACCACCTTCGCCACCTTCCTCGCCGAGGAAAGCCCGACCTGGGAGGCTGTCGCCACAGCCCTGGCCAGCCGCGGCTTCACCGCGGCGGACGGCGGGCCGATGAACCCCGAGACCGTGCGCCACGTCTGGTGGCGCGTCCGCCGCGACGCCGCGGCCGAGGCGAAGCGCAAGGGGCGTCCCTTGCCCGGTCCGGCCGCCCCTTCCCCGCCCCCTCCCCTGCCCGCCGCGCCGGAGCCGCGCGCGGCCGCCCCTTCGTTCGGCCTGCCCCTGCTCGACCCCGAGGAGCCGGCGGCGGACGAGCCCGAGTTCAAGCCCGCGACCCTGCTCGGCAGGGCGCGCCGGCGCTCAACCGACGGAGACCCGACGTGACCCAACGCAAGGCGCCCAAGGGCGCGGCGATCACCCCTTTTGCGGCCAGTGCCGCGCTCGACGGCGAGGAGGAGCTGGTCGTCGGCCTGCCCCCCGCCACCGCGGCGGCGGAGGCGCGAGCCGCCCCGCCCGCGCCGGCGGTGGACCTCTCGGGCCGGGCCAAGGCCTGGTTCGCCATCGGCCCGGGGCGCAGCGGCAAGACGACGCTGCTGCGCTACCTCGCCGAGGTGATCCTCGACGGCGGGCGCGAGGCGGTGTTCGCCGCGCTCGATCCGCAGAACCGCTCGCTCACGGGCTTCCTGGGCGGCGTGCAGGAGCCGCCGACCAACGACGCGGCAGCGGTGGCGAAGTGGCTGGAGCGGCTGCTGCGGCACCTGATGGTGCACCGGCAGTCGGGGCTGCTTGACCTCGGCGGCGGTGACACCAGCCTCGGCCGGCTGCTCGCCGACGTGCCCGACCTCGCCGACGCCATGGAGGAGGCCGGGGTGTCGCCGGTCGCGGTCTACACGCTCGGCCCGCGGGTGGACGACCTCGCCTCGCTCGCCTCCTTCGAGGCGCGCGGCTTCCGGCCGCGGGCGGTGGCGATCCTGCTCAACGAGGGCCTCGCCGACCCGACGCTGCCGCGCGAGGAGGCCTTCGCCCGCGTGCTGCGCCACAGCGCCTTCCGCGCCGCGGTGGCGCGCGGGGCGGTGCCGCTGTGGATGCCGCGGCTGGAACCCTCTGTCGCCGCTGAGGTGGAGGCGAAGCGCCTGCACTTCTCCGACGCCCGCGACGGACAGTCGCCGGAGGGGCGCCAGGTCGCCCCGCTCGGCCCCTTCGACCGCAGCCGGGTACGCAAGTGGCTGGAGGCGATGGAGGCGGAGCTGGCGCCGATCCGCACCTGGCTCCCGTGACCGCGACGCGCGAGGCGGTGGAGCTGGCGGCGGGCGACGCCCCCTCCCCTGCCCCGGCCGAGGACGCGGACGCGGCGATCCGCGCGGCGCAGGCCGAGCTGGAGCGGGCGGTGGCCAAGGCGTCGCTGCAGAACGACCCGATGCGTCATGCCTTCGCCGGGCTCTCGGCCGCGCTCGGCGCCTTCGCGGCCGGGATCGAGGCGGTGCGCCGGCCGCTCGACCCGGCAGCGCAGGCGGAGCTTGTCCGCAAGGCCGCCGCCGCGGCGGCGGACGGCGCCCGGCGGGAGGCGGCGCGCCTCGCGCTCAGCACGAGCCGCCGCTTCGCCTTCGGCGCCGGTCTCGGCGTCGCGCTCCTCGTGCTCGGCGCTGCGGGCGGCGGCTACGCCTGGGGCCGCGCCGAAGAGGCCGCGCGCGCCCGCGACGCGGCCGGTGGGCTCGCCGCGGCGCTGCGGGACGGCTCCGCCTCGGCGCGCGCCTGGCTCGGGCTGATGGAGAACAACGACATCGAGGCGGCGCTGCGCCGCTGCGAGGGCCGCACGGTGTGGGCGGACGCCACTGGCCGCCGGGCCTGCGCGGTGGCGCTCTGGCTCGATGCTCCGCCGCCCACGGCGCCAAGCGCTTCTGGAAAGAATTAAGGATAGAACCTTCATAGGTTCTATCCTTCTCGCCTTCGGGGAAATCTCAATCTGGCGCTTGCGACCAGGGTGGATCTTCGCGGCCGTCGCGAGCCAACCAACTGCACGTCCGCCGGTTTGTCTCGCACCGCCAGTAGCGGTCGGATGACGCTGCAATGCCCAACAGCCAATCGTTGAGGAACAATCTCGGCCAGACCCTTGAACGGGTACGTCGTCACCAGTCCGTCTTGCTCGACTTCGCGCGAGTGGCCGCTGAGGCCACCGAGACGCAGCGCCTGCTCGACCTCGCCTGCCAGCACGCCGCCCGCGGGACGGGCGCGCCCCTGACCAAGGTGATGCGCTACCGAAGCGACAAGGGGGACCTGCTGGTCGTCGCGGGCAAGGGGTGGAGGCCTGGCATCGTCGGCCATGCCAGGCTGGGCGCCGACATGATGTCGCCGCCCGGCCAGAGCTACCAGACGCGGGAGTCCGTCCTCAGCGGCAACATCGGCGAGGACCCGGACCTCCGCTACTCCTCTCTGCTGCGGGACCACGGTGTCGTTTCAGTCCTGAACGCACCGATTGCCGTCGACGGGGTGGTCTGGGGCGTGTTGGAGGTGGATCACACCGCCCCGGACGCCTTCGGTGAGGACGACCAACGCTTCCTGCTCTCCCTCGCCCTGACGCTCGCGCTGGGCATCCGGCACCGCCAGGGGCAGGCTGCTCTGGAGCGCAACGCCGAGGAGCTGGGGCGGCGCCTCGCCCAGGCCGACACCTACATGCGCGAGCAGAACCATCGGGTGCGGAACTACTTCCAGATGATCCTCTCGATCCTGGCCAGCCGCAGCCGGAAGGCTTCCAGCGAGCAGCTCCGGGCGGACTACCGGGAGGTCATGGACCGCGTCGCCGCCGTCGGCCTCGCGCACGACCTGCTGACCGTCGAGAGCGGCCAGAGCGTCGTCGATGCGGCGACCTACCTCGACGCGCTCTGCTCGGGGCTGGAGCGGAGCATGGGCGACGAGCTGCGCATCGAGCGCGACCTCGAGCCCCTCCAGTTGCGCCCCGACCGCGCCGTGCCGCTGGGCCTGGTGCTGAACGAGCTGGTGACGAACTGCCTCAAGTACGCGGTCAACGACCGGCCGGACGGCTTCGTCAGCATCTCCTTCCGCGTGGACGCCGGGACCGACGAGGCGGTGCTGGTGGTCCGCGACAACGGCCCGGGCATGGGGGAGCAGCGGCCAGGCAGCCTGGGGCTCCGGCTGGTACGGTCCCTGGCCGCGCAGCTCAGCGGACGGGTCGAGATCGACAGCTCATCCACGGGGACCGCGGTGACGATGACCTTCCCGCTCGTCGTCTGAGCCCGACGCCATGCGTCTCCCCACACCGTGCGCCTGCCGAGGGGCCCGCGATTGCGCATCGGCCCCAGATACTGCATCCGTCGAGTTGTGAATGGCCGCTTCCACCCACGGATGGCCGAGCTATCCATGTACGACGAAGCAGCGCCCGTCCGGTTTTCTCAGTATCAGATGCCGGTCTCCCCTGCCGCGGTCCCGCGCGCCGCGAGCGCACCGCAAAGGTTTTCACCTTCTGAGGTTCCCAGGACCGCAGCTAAGAACCTCCATTCCGGAGCCGCCCCGCCGCCCGCCCGCTCGGCACGTTGGCGCTGACCGGCTTGAGCGGCGGCAGGCCCCGCTTCTGGAGCAAGAGGTTCCACGCCTCGTGCCCGAGCTTCTGCAGGCTGAGGTTGGTGTCGAGGCTGAGCTGGCGTAGCCGGCGCCGGTCCTCAGGCGCGACCAGGATGTTGACCGGCACCACGGCGGGCGCGCCGCGCGCCTCCTCCCCGGCCGGCGCCGCCTCGCCCCCCTGCCCCGCCACCGGCTTCGCGGCCTCGGCCGGCGCCTCGTCCTCGATGGGCGACATGACCTCCGCGAGCGAGCGCCCGCGCCTAGTGCTGCTCATGGGCGACCTCCTGCAGCCAAGCCCACACGGTCCTGAGCTCGGCGTGGGCGTCGCGCGCGGCGGC
This sequence comes from Roseicella sp. DB1501, assembly GCF_013112485.1. Taxonomy (GTDB): domain Bacteria; phylum Pseudomonadota; class Alphaproteobacteria; order Acetobacterales; family Acetobacteraceae; genus Paracraurococcus. The sequence goes on along the minus strand of NZ_JABFHG010000021.1, from coordinate 1,813 downwards.
ACCCCGCATCTCGCCCACCCCGCGTCCCTCCAGCGAGGCGTCGAGATAGACCGCGCGGTCGGCGATGTGGGTGGGACAGACCGGGACGGGGTAACGCGACAGCGCTGCGCGGGCGTCGCGGGCCCGACCCTCGTTCTTGGCGGCGTTGACCACCAGCACCGCCCGCTGGCCGAGGCGGCGGAGGATCTTCAGCGTCTCGCCCACCGCCTCGAGGTCGTCGGGCGACGGGCGGACGGGCACGATCACCAGGTCGGCGACCCGCGCCGCCTCCGCCTCGGGCTCGGCGACCGCCGGGCGGGTGTCCACGAACACCGCCCCGCCGCCTGGCCGCTTGCGCAGCGTCGCCGCGGCGGTGGTGAGGTCGGTGCCGTCGAGGTCGATCAGGTCGGGCCGCTCGGGCGCCGGCTGGAGCGCCTGGCGCCGCTGCCACCATTTCGTGGTGGTCTCCTGCGGGTCGCGGTCGATCAGGAGGCTCGGCGCGTCCTCGCCGGCCAGCACGGCGAGCTGGCGGGCCAGGGTGCTCTTGCCCGCGCCCCCCTTCTGGCTGATGAGCGAGAAGATCTGCACCTCTGGTCCTCTGCATGCCCCGAGTGTCTGCACTATGAAGGTTCTGGCCTGGAAAGGCCAGCGCCTTTGGATGGCGCGCAGCGCCGCCGCTTGCGAGCCGCGAAGCGGCCCGCGCCACCGGGGACTGGGGCGGCTGCCGCCCTGCCCGTCGCCTACGCGGCGAGGCTCGGCGCCGCGTCGCTCCCCTGCCCCGCCCCCGGCTGGCGCGCGTGCATCCAGTCCGTCGCCGCCTGCGCCTTGGCCGCCGCCGTGAAGACCGCGCGCTTGTCGCCCCGCAGCACCATGAGCCAGGAGGCCACGTACTGCGCGTGGTCCGGCCGGGGCTTGGCCGCGAGGCCGAGGTCGGCGCAGAGGAAGGCCGCCCCGAGCTCCGCCACCAGTTCCTCCGCCGCGTAGGCCTCCGAGCCGAAGCGCCCGGACAGGTCGCGCCCGCACCGGCCGGGCGCTGCGGTCCAGTGGACGTGCTCGTGCGCCGAGGTGGCGTAGTAGGCCACCGCGTCGCGGAACGCCGCGAAGGGCGGCAGCCGGATCAGGTCCTGGCCCGGCACGTAGCAGGCCCGCGCGCCGCCGTGCTCGACCCTGGCACCCAGCGCCGCGAAGAAGGCGTCGGCGCACGCGATCCGCTCCGCCTCGGGCAGCACGGGCAGGGCAGGGGGCTCGTAGCCTTCGACCTGCGCCGCGTTGAACACCGCGTAGCCGCGCGCCAGCAGCCGCCGGCCCCGGCCGGCCGTTTCGTCCTCGCCCTCGTCCCCGGCCTCCTCGGCGCCCCGCCCGTCCAGCACGCGCCAGAACACCACGGGGCTGGCCTGCTCGCCCTTGCGCACCTGCGCCCCGAGCTCCTGCCACTGGCGGTAGGTGGCCCAAATGCCTGTCGCATGACCCGCCGCGTGCGCCGCGGCCCAGAGCGCCAGCACGTTGACCCCGCGGTAGGGCTTGCCGGTCGCCGCGTTGACCGGCGCCGCCGCGGGCCGGCCGTCCGCCCCGGCGTGCCAGGGCATCCGCCAGTCGCCCGCCTTCGCGCCGGCCTCGATCGCCGCCACGATCCGGTCCGTGACCCGCTGGTAGACGTCGGCCCGCTCGATCCCCGTCTCGTTCGCCCGGTCCCTTGTCATGCCTTGCTCTCCCTTCGTGGCAGCGGGAAGCAGCCCCGCTGCTTCCCTGCCCGTCGGCGAGACCGGGAGCGGGAGGGGGGTGCCCGCGGCCGGGCGCGGCCGGGCTGCGAGGGAGCGGGCCGCAGGCTTGCGAG
>NZ_JABFHG010000020.1 GCF_013112485.1 Roseicella sp. DB1501 | reverse complement strand
CGCCGCCGGGCCACCCAGCCGGATCCAAACACCCTCACACACACCACCCACGCGGGGTGGAGCAGCCCGGTAGCTCGTCAGGCTCATAACCTGAAGGTCACAGGTTCAAATCCTGTCCCCGCATCCAGATCCCCCCACGATCCTGCACGTCTTGCCCATCCGCCGCCCTTGCTGCCAAGGTCGGGCATGGAGGGAACAGCCATGGCAAGACTGGCGGGAAAGGTCGCCATCGTCACCGGCGCGGGGACCGGCATCGGCCGCTGCACGGCCGAGCTTTTTGCCCGCGAGGGCGCGAAACTCGTCATCGCCGAGATCGACACGCCGAGCGGCGAGGAGACCGCGCATCGCATCGTCCGCGCGGGCGGCGACGCCATCTTCCTGCAGACCGATGTCGGCGAGCCGGAAAGCATCGCCGCCACCATCCGCCGCACCGTCGAGCATTACGGCGGGCTGCATGTGCTGCACAACAATGCCGGCGGCTCCACCAGCATCGACAACACCGTGATCGAGGCGCCGCTCGAGGAGTTCTGGCGCGCCATCCGCCTCGACCTCTTCGGCACCTTTCTCGGCTGCCGCTTCGGCATCCCGGAGATCATCCGCTCCGGCGGCGGCTCGGTCATCAACATGGCCTCCGTCGTCGCGCTCATGGGCTTCCCCGGCCGCGACTGCTACACTGCGGCGAAGGGCGGCGTCGCGGCACTGACGCGCTCCCTCGCCGTCGAGTTCGGTCCCAGGCGCGTGCGGGTCAACGCCATCGCGCCGACCGTCACTCTCACCGAGCGTGTGCGCGGGTTGCTTGCCGGCAATGCCGCCATGCAGGGCCTCGCGGAACAGCACCTCCTCGGCCTCGGCGAGCCGCTCGACATGGCGCAGGCCGCGCTCTACTTCGCCTCCGATGACAGTCGCATCGTCACCGGCACCATCCTGCCGGTCGATAGCGGGTTGGTGACCGTCTGATGCCCGCCCCCACCCGCATCGGCTTCCTCGGCCTCGGCCAGATGGGCGCGCCCATGGCCGAGCGCCTGCTCGCGGACGACGTGCAACTGCATGTCTACGATCCGCGCCCGGAGGCCATGGCGCCCTTCGCCGCCCGCGGCGCGACCGCCTGCGCCTCGCCCGTCGCCGTCGCCGATCGCGCCGAGATCGTCTTCGCCTGCCTCCCCAACGGCAAGGTGAGCGAGGCGGTGGCGCTCGGCCCCGATGGCGTCGTCCATGGCAAGGCGCTTCGCCTCTATGCCGAGATGTCGACCATCGGCCGCGCCACCGTGCAGCGCATCGCCGAGGGGCTGGCGCCGCGCGACATCGCCATGGTGGATGCGCCGATCAGCGGCGGCCCGGCCGGGGCGCGGGCGGGCACGCTCGCCATGCTCGCCGCCGGCGACCCGGCGGCGGTCGAGCGGCTGCGGCCCTGGCAGCTCCGCATCGGCCGGCAGGTCTTCGTCCTCGGCGAGACGCCGGGTCAGGCGCAGGTGATGAAGCTGGTGAACAACCTGCTCTTCGCCGCCAATGCCGCGACCGCGCTCGAGGCCTTCTCGCTCGGCGCCAAGGCCGGGCTCGATGCCGATGTCATGCTCGAGATGGTCAATGCCGGCACCGGCCGCAGCTTCGCCACCGCCGGCTTCCTGCCGACGGTGCTGAGCGGCGAGCGGCGCTTCGGCGCCAGCATCGGCGTGCTCGACAAGGACGTCACCCTCGGACTCGAGGAGGCGCGCAGCCAGGACGTGCCGATGTGGGGCCTGGAGCAGGCGGCGCGGCTCTGGCGCTTCGCCGCCAGCCAGGGCATGGCCGGCGAGGATCTCGCCCAGCTCGCGCGCCTCATCGAGGGCTGGGCCGGCGCCGCCATCCGCGGCCGTTGATCATCCGTCGCCGCGCGTCGCCAGCCAGGCGGCCGCGGCGATATCGGCCTGCGAGGGCAGCGGCGCGGCCTCGTCGGTCATCCAGGCCAGCACATCGCCGATGACCACGGCGCGGTCGAGGTCGCGCAGCAGCAGGTGGTGCCCGTCGCGGTAATAGGCGAAGCGCAGCGACGGCCGCCGCGGCAGGGTCTCGATCAGGCGGCGCATCGGCGCATCCGGCACGATGCGGTCATGCGCGCCATAGAGGATGAGCGCCGGCCCGGCGAAACCGGCTGCCGCCCGCAGCGCCGCATCCATCAGGTCGACCAGCCCGTAGACGAGATCGACGCGGAACTCCTTCGCCGTCAGCGGGTCGCGCGACCAGCGCCGCAAGGCCTCCTGGTTGTCCGAGGGCGAGAAGCCGGGCGCCGCGCCGCTGAACCCCACCGCCGGGATCAGCCGCGCGGCGAGATCGAGCGTCGTGCGGGAGAAGTCGCTCATGCTCGCCCGGCCGCGGATGCCGGGGGCGAGCAGCACATAGCCCCGCGCCGGCAACGCCTCTGCCTCCGCCTCCTTGATGGCCCCTTCGGCCGTGACCAGCGCCACCGCCGCGCCCATGCTCTCCCCCATCAGGAAGACCGGAACGCCGGGATGCCGCGCCGCGACCAGCCGCGTCACGGTGCGGCAATCCGCGGCGAGGGTCGCGGTGCCGGGCCAGAACCCACGATGCGGCGCCGCGCCGAAGCCGCGCTGGTCATAGGCGTAGAGCGCGACTCCCGCCGCGGTGAAATCCGGCGCGGGCAGGGCGAAGGCGTTGCGCGAGTAGTCGCCGAAACCGTGCAGCCCGACCAGCACCGCGCGCGGCGGCGGCGCCGGCAGCCAGGCCTCGTAGGGCAGCCTCGCGCCATCCGCCATGACGAAGGCTCCGCCATCGAGGCGCGGCGCCTCGATCGCCGGCCCGGCCGGCATGACGACCGGCGTGCAGCCGCCGAGCGCGCCACCGAACGCCCCCAAGGCGAATGCCGCAAGGGACCGTCGCCGCATGCCACGCCGCATCGGCGCCGCTGCGTCGCCTGCCGTGCCGCCGGTCGTCATCCGCAAGCGTCGATCCCGGCCAGCCTCATGCCCGTCGCCGGCGGGCTGCGCCGCACCGGCACGCCACGGCCATCGTCACTCCGTCTTGCGGCGCACCCAGTCGCCGGTGCGTTCCATCGCACCGCCCGTCGCGGTTGCCGCGCGGTCGATGGCGGCGCCGGTCGCCGTTCCGGCGCGGTCGAGCGCCTCGCCCGTCTGGGTGGCCGGCTTCCGGCTCTCGCAGCCTGGCAGGGCCGCCAGGGCAAGAAGGCCGAGCAGGAAGGAGCCGCGCCGCGCGCGCCGGATCCATGATGCAGCCTGCGTGACCATGTGCTGGCGTCAGCTCCCCATCGGCATCGAATGTCCGGCGCCGGATTTCACCTGCAACCTGCCGGGCTGGCAAGCGCGAACATGCCCGTGGCAGACAGGGCGCGGGCCCGCGTTATAGGCTGGCCGCGGACCGGGCCGGGACCGCTGCATGCTCCGCTGGATCGAAGGCCACCTCGCGCGCAGCGTGCTGATCGCCCTGGCCGTCGCCTTCCTGATCTACGAAGTGTCGGCGCTCGGCTTCGCCTATTCCGCAGATGCCTTCGTCACCACCGATGTGGTGGTGGTCGCCCCCGAGGTCGCTGGCCGCATCCTCGCCCTTCCGGTGCGGGAGAACGACCGCGTCGCGCCCGGCGCGCCGCTGCTGACGATCGAGCCGACGCCCTACCGCCTGGCCCTCGCCTCGGCCGCGGCCTCGCTCGAGCTGGCGAAGCGGCAGCAGGATCTCGGCGTCGAGGCGGTGGAGGAGGCCGAGGCCGGCATCGCCTCCGCCCAGGCGGTGGCCGCCGATGCCGGCGCCGTGCTGGACCGGGAGCGCAGCCTGCTGCGCAGCGCCGATGTCGCGGAGCAGCGGGTGGATGACGCGCGGCGCGACCTTGCCGTGGCGGAGGCGAATCTCCGCCGCGCGACCGCCGCGGCGCTGTCGGCGCAGCGCGCGGTGCAGGTGCGCGCGGCCGAGGTGGGCGTCGCGGCGGCGGCGCGCGACCGCAGCCAGTACGAGCTCGACCGCACGCAGCTCCTGGCGCCGGCAGGCGGCCGCATCGCCGCCTTCGAGGCTCGCATCGGCCATTGGCTCGAAGCCGGGCAGGCGGTGATGGCGCTGGTCACCGATGCCAATTGGCATGTCGTCGCCAATGTCACCGAACGGCATCTCGGCCGGATCGCGGTGGGACAGCGAGCCTGGGTCATGCTCGGCAGCGATCCCTGGCGGCCACATGCCGGGCGGGTCCGCAGCATCGCCCCGGCCATCGCCCGCAGCGACGCGCCGGCCGGCGTGATGCCCTATGTCCCGCCGCAGACCGATTGGGTGCGGCTGCCGCGGCGCTTTCCGGTGGAGATCGAGGTGCCGGGCCTGGCCGCCGACATCCCCGCCTTCCGCGGCGGCAATGCCCGGGTGGTGATCCTGCATTGAGGCCCGCGCCCGGCGATGCGCCATCGACCGAAATGACGCGGGCCGGGCTGGCGGCGGCGCTCGGCGTGGTGCTGGCGGTGCTGCTGGCGGTCCGGCTCGGCCTCGAGGATCCCTGGTGGGCGGCGATCTCGGCCTGGATCGTCTCCGGCCCCGACCGCCGTGCGGTGCTGGCGAAGGGTGGGCAGCGGATCGCCGGCACGCTGCTCGGCGCCGGCGGCGGCTATCTGGTCGCCGGACTCGCGGCCGGCCAGCCCTGGTTGCAGGCCATCCTGCTCTTCGCCCTCGGCGCCTTCGGCACGCGGCAACGCTTCGGCGCTCGGCGCTTCGCCATCGCCTGGTTCTACGCCGCGGTCACCGCCCTGCTGGTGCTGATGCAGAGCCTGGGCGCGCCGGGCGACCTCGATGCCTTCGCCCGCGCCCGCTGCCTCGAGATCCTCTGCGGCGTCTTCGTGGCCACGCTCTGCGAGCTCGCCCTCGTCGCGCCGGTCCCGGCCACGGCGCCCCGGTCACCGACCCCGGCCGCCCCGCCGGCGGATGCCGCGCGGCTGGCCCTGATCGGCGGTCTGGTGCTGCTGCTCGTGCCCCTGGCCTGGGCGCTGCTCGACCTGCCTGCGGCGACGCAGATGGCTGTCAGCGCCTTCATCCTGATCGACCGTGATCTCGGCACCCAGCAGGCGCGGGCGCGCCAGCGCCTGCTCGGCTGCGCCATGGGTGGCCTGCTCGGCCTGCTCGCGATGGGGCTCGGCGCCGATGCGCTGCTGCCCTGGGCGGTGGGCCTCGGTGGCGGCCTGCTGCTCTTCGCCCGGCTGCACCATGGCGGCGGGCCGCAGGCCTATATCGGCACCCAGGGCGGCGTGGCGCTCGTCATGACGATGGTCAGCGGCACCGGGCCACCCGACTCGCTGGTCCCGGCCCTTCAGCGCCTCGCCGGCATCGGCTGCGGCACGCTGCTCCTGCTGCTGGTCTCGCGGTTGCTTCTTCCGCCTCGCCCGGCCTCGGCCGGGCGGCGCCGGGGCGAAGCCCGGCCGAGTCAGCCCGTGGCGTAGAGGTCGAGGCTCGCGGCCAGCTCCTCCCATTGCCGCAGCGTGCGCTGCACCGAGGCGCGGAATCGCGCCGGCTCCTCATAGCCCGGTATGGTGTCGATGGCGCGCAGCCGCTGCAGCATGCCCGGTGCGGTCGCCACCTTGCGGAAGGCCTCGGTCAACCGCTCCAGGATCGGCGCCGGCACCCGCGCCGGCGCGAAGAGGCCGGTGAAGCCGGTGAAGTCGAAGCGCCGCGAATAGCCGAGCTCGATCAGGGTCGGCACCTCGGCGGCGAGGGAGGGCACGCGATCCGGCCCGCCGGTCGCCAGCGGCCGGATCCGCCGCAGGCGGATCATCTCGCCGGAGGCGGTCATGCTGTTGAAGCTGCCATGGAAGCTGCCGGCCAGCAGGTCCTGCAGCATCGGCGCCTCGCCGCGATAGGCGACCTGGGTGACCTTCAGCCCGGCCTCCTGCGCCAGCAGCACGGCATAGGCATGGCCGGTCGAGCCCTGGCCGTAATTGCCGAAGGCGAGGTCGCGGCCGCGGCCCCAGGCGACGAACTCGGCCAGGCTGGTGACGGAGGCCGGCACGCTCGGCCCGACGCAGAAGGTGATGGCGGTGGTGCCGAGCCGGCCGACGGGGAAGAAGTCGGCGACCGGATCGTAGGGGAAGCGCCGGAGGGTCACCGGCGCCTGCACATGGGTGGTGATGTTGTAGAGAAGCGTGTAGCCGTCCGGCACCGCCTTCGCCGCGACCTCGGTGCCGATCAGCCCACCGCCGCCGCCGCGATTCTCGATGATGATGGGCTGGCCGAGTTCGGCCTGCAGATCCTCGGACACCATGCGCGCCCAGACATCGGTGCCGCCGCCGGCCGGGAAGGGCACGATCATCCGGATCGGCCGGTCCGGATAGCGCTCCTGCGCCCGGGCCTGGCCGGGAATGACGAGGGCAGGAATGGCAAGGCTTTGGGCGGCGAGGCCCAGGACGGTGCGACGATGCATGGCGATCCTCCCGCGGATGCCGCTCTCCGGCGGCTGCCGGGCGGAAGCTTCACCGATTCGGCCGGCGCAACGGCAGCGGAATCGGCGCGCGCCGAAGATCGTGAGTACCGTCTGCTTCCCCTATCCCTCCGCGGTCAGGTTCAGCCGGTCGACCAGCCCCTGCCAGAAGCGCAGATAGGCCGCGACATCGGCGCCGAAGGCCACGGGGTCGAGATACTGCGCGATGGTGTCCATCTCGGCGAGGCGGCGCAGCACCTCCGGCTGGGCCATCGCGTCGCGGAAGGCCCCGGCCAGGCGCGCCAGGATCGGCGCCGGCACCTGCACCGGCGCGAAGAGGCCGACGAAGCCGGAATTGCCGAAATAGTCGGGATAGCCGAGCGAGACGAAGCTCGGCAGCGCCGGCAGGCTCGGGATGGGCATGCTGCCGATCGTCGCCAGCGGCCGGATGCGGCCGGCGCGGATCTGCTCGCCCGAGCCGGTCATGGAGTGGAAGGCGCAGTCGACGCGGCCGCCCAGCACGTCCTGCAGCATCGGCGCCTCGCCGCGGTAATGCACCGCGGTCATGTCGAGGCCTTCGAGGTCGGAGAGGGCCTGGGCGAAGGCATGGCCTGAGGAGCCCGGCGAATAGGTGCCGTAGGAGAGCTGCCGCCCCTTCGCATAGGCGACGAAGTCCTTGAGCGTCGTCACCGGCATGTCGGCGCGGACGCAGAAGGGCAGGGGCGTGGTGCCGAGCTTGCCGAGGGGCGCGAAATCCTCGACGCGATAGGGCCAGCGCCGCAGCACCACCGGCGTCTGCACGAAGCTGGCGATGTGGAACAGGATGGTGTGGCCATCCGGCGGCGCGTTCTTCGCCGCCTCGGTGCCGATCATCCCGCCGGCCCCGGCGCGGTTCTCGATGACCACCGGCTGGCCGAGGCTGGCACCCATCGGCTCGGCAACCAGCCGGGCCCAGATATCGGTGGCGCCGCCGGGCGGCAGCGGCACCACCATGCGGATCGGGCGGTTGGGAAAGGGCGCCTGGGCGCGCGCCGGCGCGGCAAGGCCGGCAGCCGCGAGTCCCAACAGGCCACGACGCAGCATGGACGTCTCCTGCACAAAGGAATGGCCGTCTGCGCGGCCCCGGGCCTGCAGGCTGGCCGAGGGCGCGGGGCGGCACAACCCCCGCGCTCGCGCCCGGCGGTGCGCTACTCGGCCGGCACCACCGCCGCCTTGCGCCCCATCTGCGCCGCGCCCTGGGCGCTGCCCATGCAGAGCAGCGACAGGCCGAGGAAGCCGGCGATCACCGGCAGCACCAGGCCGGGATGGCCGAAATCGATGAGCAGGCCGAGCGGCACCGGGGTGATGGCGCCGCCGAGCGGCAGGCCGGCGGAGACGAAGCCGAAGACCTTGCCGATCTGGCCCGGCGGGCAGGCATCCTTCAGCATGACGTCGCGCGGCGTGCGCGAGGTGCCGAGCGCCAGGCCGGCGCAGACCGCGACCACCGGCAGCACCGCCTCGGAGAGCGGCACCAAGCCGGGCAGCAGCAGCAGCGCCATGGCGACCAGCGTCAGCACGGTGACGAGGCCGGCGAGGTTGCGCTTGCTCTTGTCGGCGATCCAGCCGCCGACCAGCGTGCCGCCGGTCGCGCCCATCATGTAGCCGGTGAGCGCCGCCGAGGCGGCCAGCACCGGCGTGCCCCAGAGCTTGCCGAGCACCGTCACCAGCCAGGACTGCACGCCCGAGCCCGCCATGGCGCTGAGCAGGAAGAAGGCGAAGAAGAGCAGCATGGGCCGGCTGAGCAGCAGCTCGCGCCCGCCGGGCCCGGCCTCCTTCGCCTTCGCCTTGGCCTGGTCATGCAGCACGCTGCTCTGCAGCAGGATGGCGAGGACCACCGGCACGCCGAGCAGGCCGACGGTCAGCAGCGCCATGCGCCAGTCCATGACCGAGAGCAGCAGCGCGATGGTCGGCGGCGCCAGGGCGAAGCCGAGATTGCCGGTGAAGGTGTGCAGCGCGAAGGCGCGGCCCATGAAATTCTTACTGACGCTGCCGGCGAGGATCGCATAGTCGGCCGGATGGATGACGCTGTTGCCGATGCCCGACAGCACGGCGAGCGGCAAGATCATCCAGAAGGCCGGCACGAAGGCCATGGCGGAGATGGAGAGCGCCATCAGCAGCGTGCCGCCGACCAGGAAGGGCCGCGCCCCCCAGCGGTCCACCCAGAAGCCGACCGGCGTCTGCAACACCGCCGTGGTCGCGCTCATCAGCGCCACGGCGAGGCCGAGCGTGGCGTAGGAGACGCCGAATTCCTGCCGCCAGACCAGGAAGAGCGGCGGCAGGCAGAGCATGTAGAAATGCGACAGGAAATGGCCGGTGCCGATCAGCGCGCAGATCCGCGCGTCGCGGGGGCCCGGCGCGGCATGCGGCGCGGCGGGAAGGCTTGGGCTGGTCATGGGCGACCCCGATGGCGCGCCGCCCCGGATCGGGCCGGGGCCGCGCGGGCGATGTCCGGCCCCATCCGGTTACCCCTGGCGCCGGCGCCGCGCAACCGGCATCACGCCGCCGCGGCGAGGCCGGGATCGGCGAGGCTCTCGCGCAGGAAGCGCATCAGCGGCTCGGCCAGCGGGCTCTGGCCGCCGGCATCGCCGAACAGGCACATCTCCACCGTGCCGAGCGGCGGCAGGCCCGGCAGCTCGACCAGGCCGGGCGGCAGGCCGCTGCGGCCGAGCACGCTGAGCGCGAAGCCGGCCTGCGCCGCGGCGGCGACGCCGAGCAGGCTGGCCGAGGTGTAGACCACCTCGAAGGCGAGCCCGGCCCGGGCCAGCGCCGCCAGGGCGCGGTCGCGGAACATGCAGCCCGGCGGCAGCATGGCGAGCGGCAGCGCCCCGCCCTCGGGCGGCGCCCAATCCGGGGCGGCGACCCAGACCACGCTCTCGGTCCAGATCGGGCGGCCCGCCGTCTCCCCGTCCCGGCGCTTGCCGAGCACCAGGTCGAGCGCGCCCCGCTCCTGCGCCGCGCGCAGCTCATGGCTGCGGCCGACCTCCACCTCCAGCCGCACCTCCGGCCAGGTGCGGGCGAAGCGGGCGAGCAGGGGGGCGAGGTTGCGCGGCACGAAATGGTCGGCGACGCCGAGCCGGAAGCGGCCGGCGACCGGCGGCGCCACCAGCCGGCGCACCGCCTCGTCGTTCAGCGCCAGGATGCGGCGGGCATAGGCGAGCAAGGTCTCGCCGTCGCGGGTGAGGCCGGTGCTGCGGCTCGTCCGCTCGAAGACCCGCCGCTGCAGCAGCTCCTCGAGCCGCTTCACCTTCAGGCTGACCGCCGACTGGGTCAGGCCGAGCGCCTGGCCCGCGGCGGTGAAGCCGCCCCGCTCCGCCACGGCGACGAAGCAGCGCAGCAGGTCGAGATCGAGATCGGGGATGCGCATGGCATGAGACTCCCTCATGCCGGAACCCGCTTCAATATGGGAAACGGAATGCCGGCATGGGCGACCGCCCATGCCGGGGGTGCCAGGCCTCAGACCTCGTCGTCGTAGCCGCCGCCGGCATCGTCCATGCCGCCGGCGTCGTAGTTGGAGTCGTCCTGGTAGCCCGCATTGTCAGCATAGCCGGCATTGCCGCCATCGTCATAGCCGGCGCCGGTCGCATCCGCCTCCTGGCCGCCGCTGCCCCAGCCCTGATCGGCCGCGGCCGCGCCGGGATCGGTCCAGGGCGAGGAGGCCGGCACGGCTTCCTGGCCGAAATCGCCGGTGCCGCCATCGAAGGCGGCGGCCTGGGCGGCGCCGCCATGGCCGGAAAAGGCGTTCATCAGCATGTTGCCGAGCACCATGCCGCCGGCGACGCCCGCCGCGGTGGTCAGCGCCGTGCCGAGGAAGCCCGAGCCGCCGCGCTGCTGCTGCAGCATGCCGGGATTGTAGCCCGGCGGGTAGACCGGCTGCGGCGGCGGCGACATGGGCGCGGCCGGGCGCTGCGGCGCGCCGCCGCCGAACATGCCGCCGAACAGGCCGCCGCGCGAGGGCTGCTGCGCCGCCTGGGCCTGCTGCCTGGCGTTCTCCAGCTCCCATTCCAGCCGGCGGATGCGGTTCTGCGCCTCGACCAGCGCCGCCTCCTGCACGAAGGCGGTCTGGGTGATGCGGTAGCGCGCCTCCGGGTAGCGGGCGAAGAGATCGCTGATCAGCGCATCCGCCTCGCGGTCCACCGGCGGCAGGTTGGGCCGGGCCGGCTGGGTCGAGGGCACGCTGCCGCCCCAGGGGCTGGGGCTGGGGCTCGCCTGGGCCGGGGCCGCGCCGGCGACCCGCTCGACATATTGCGTGATGATCCGGCGCTCTTCGTCGTTCATCGGTCCTGCATCTCCCATCGGTCGGGCGGGGCGCGCCGGTAGCCTGGCTGGCTGCCCGCAGCGTCCCGCCGGCCGTGCGCCTGCGAGGTGGCCCGGCCCGCTCGGGCTTTCAAGCCGGCCCGGCAGCGAAAGTGAACTTCATGCAATCTTTGCCGGCAGGCCGAGCCGGCGCCACTCGATGACCGGGCAGCGATCCTGCACGAAGCGCAGGCCGGCGGCGCGCGCCCGCTCGCCCGCCGCATCGTCGGTGACGCCGAGCTGCAACCAGACGCTGCGGGCGCCGAGGCGGATCGCCGCATCCACCACCGCGCCGGCATCCTGGCTGCGGCGGAAAACATCCACCATGTCGAGCGGCGCGGCCGCGTCGAGCCGCTCCGCGACCGGCACGCCGTGCAGCATGCGGCCGGCGATGCCGGGATTGACCGGCGTGACGGCATAGCCGCGATCGACCAGGAAGCGGGCGACGCCCCAGCTTGGCCGCTCCGGCCGGTCGGAGGCGCCGACCACGGCGATGCGGCGGGTGGTCAGCAGGATGTCGCGAATCTCATCATCGGTCATGCGGAGGATCCTCGGTCGGGAGGGAACGCCGGGCGGGGCCGGCGGCTTCTTCGCGCCCTGGGCGCTTGCCAGCCCCCGCGGCACCGGCCATCAAGCCGGTGCAGGCGGGGCCTGTAGCTCAATGGTCAGAGCGGACCGCTCATAACGGTTTGGTTGCAGGTTCGAGTCCTGCCGGGCCCACTCCTCGCCTCAGGTGAAGTGCATCCCGCCATTCACCTGCACCGTCTGCCCGGTCATGTAGGCATTCGCCGCCACCAGCAGCACCGCCTCGGCCACCTCCTCCGGCCGGCCGAGCCGCCCGAGCGGCACCCGGCGCGCGAGCGCCTCGCGCCCCTCGGCCAGCATGTCGGTCTCGATGAGCGAGGGGGCAACGGCATTGACCGTGACGCCCTCGCCGGCGAGCCGCGCCGCATAGCCGCGCGTCAACCCCTCCAGCCCCGCCTTGGAGGCGTTGTAATGCACGCCGATCACCCCGGCGCCGCGCGCCGCGCCGGAGGAGATGTTGACGATCCGGCCCCAGCGCCGCCGGCGCATCCCCGGCAGCACCTGCTGGATGCAGAGGAAAGCGCCGGTCAGGTTCACCGCCACGGTGCGGGCGAACTCCGCCTCGGTCAGCGCCTCCGGGCTGCGCCGCAGCGCGATGCCGGCATTGTTGACCAGGATGTCGATGGCCCCGAGCGTCGCCTCGGCCTGCGCCGCCATCGCCGTCACCGCGGCGGCATCGGCGACATCGGCGCCGAGGGCGAGGGCGCGCCGGCCGAGGCCGCGCACCGCATCGGCGGCCGCCTCCGCCGCCGCCGCTTCCCGATGGTAATTCACGATGACATCCGCCCCGGCCGCGGCCAGGGCGAGGGCGATCGCCCGGCCGATGCCGCGCGAGGCGCCGGTGACCAGCGCGACCCGGCCGCCGAGATCGGGCCCGCTCATCGCGCGCCGGCGTCGAGCCAGGCGCGGATCTCGGCATCATGCTCGCCGAGATCGGGGGCGCGGCGGCGGATGCGCGCCGGCGTCCCTTCCAGTCGGACGGGCGGAGCCAGATGCGGCAGGGACCCGCGCTCGGGATCCTCGAATTCCGTCACCAGCCCGCGGGCTTGGCCCTGCGGATGCGCCAGCGCCTCGTCATAGGAAAGCACCGGCTCGGCCGGGATGCCCGCCGCCTCGAAGGCGGCCAGCCAATGCGCGCTGTTCCGCTCGCCGAGCGCCGCCTGCAGGAGGCCGATCAGCGCCTCGTTGTTGGCGACGCGCGCGGCATTGCCGGCGAAGCGCGGATCCTCGGCGAGCTCCGGCCGGCCGATGATGCCGCAGAGCGCGCGCCAGAACTTCTCCTTTGAGGCGCCGAGCGTGATGTAGCCATCACGCGTGCGGAAGACCCGGTAGGGCGCCGAGCCGCGATGCCGCTGGCCGAGCCGCTCCGGCCGCGTGCCATGGGCGAAGACATGCGCCGCCTCGTAGACGCCGAGCGAGACGCCGGCCTCGAAGAGCGACTGGTCGATCCGCTGGCCGCGGCCGGTGCCGTGCCGCGCCTCGAGCGCGCCGAGCACCGCGATGGCGGCATACATGCCGGCGGTGACGTCGGTGATGGCGATCGGCAGGCGATAGGGCTCGCCCTCCGGCGGGCCGTTGCCGGCCATCAGCCCGGACATGCCCTGCGCCATCATGTCGAGCCCGCCATGCGTCGCCCAGGGACCGGTCTGGCCGAAGCCGGAGATGGAGCACCAGATCAGCCGCGGATTCGCGGCGCCCAGCACCTCCCAGCCGAGGCCGAGCCGGTCCAGCGTGCCGGGGCGGAAATTCTCGACCAGGACATCCGCCCGCCGCGCCAGCCGGCGGACCAGCGCCGCATCCTCCGGCCGCTTGAGGTCGGCGGTGATGCTGCGCTTGTTGCGGTTCCACACGGCGAAGGGCGCCGACCGGCCTTCGACGAAAGGCGGCATGCGCCGGGCATCGTCGCCGCCATCCGGCCGCTCCACCTTGATGACGTCGGCGCCCATGTCGCCGAGCAGCATGGTGCAGTAGGGGCCGGAGAGGAAATTCGTCAGGTCGAGGACGACGAGGCCGTCGAGCGCCGCCGGCATGATGCTTCCTCCCGCCACAAGGGCTTTGCAACCAGCCTCCGGGCCGGGGCGGGGGGTGTCAAGCCGACACCCGGTGCTCGCCGCAAGGGCGGCGCAGGGCCGGGGATGCGCTATGCTGGGGTGGATCGGACAGGGATGCGAAGCAGCATGGACACCCATATCGGCCTGGACCAGGCGGCGGCGCGCTCGGCGCGGCTGGACCGGCTGGCGGAGCTCGCCATCCGCGTCGGGCTGAACCTGGCGCCGGGGCAGGAACTGGTGATGACGGCGCCGGTCGAGGCGCTCGACCTCTCGCGCCGGATCACCGAGCAGGCCTATCGCGCCGGCGCCTCGCTGGTGACGACCCTGCTGGCCGACGACCAGGCGGTGCTGGCGCGCTACCGCCATGCGCGGGAGGAGAGCTTCGATACCGCCGCCGGCTGGCTCTATGACGGCATGGCAACGGCCTTCCGCAACGGCGCGGCGCGGTTGGCGATCGTCGGCGACGACCCGGCGCTGCTCGCCGGCCAGGATCCCGACCGCGTGGCGCGCGCCAACCGCGCCCGCTCCAAGGCCTATCGCCCGGCGCTGGAGTTGATCTCGGCAACCGCCATCAACTGGACCCTGGTCGCCGCCGCAACCCCGGCCTGGGCCGCCGCGGTCTTCCCGGAGCTGCCCGAGGCGGAGGCGATGGCGCGGCTCTGGGACGCGATCCTCGCCGCCTCGCGCGCCGACCGGCCCGATCCGGTCGGCGACTGGGCGGCGCACAATGCGGCGCTGATGGCCCGCCGCGAGAGGCTGAACGAGCGGCGCTACGCGGCGCTGCACTTCCGCGGCCCCGGCACCGATCTCCGCGTCGGCCTGGCCGATGGCCATGCCTGGATGGGCGGCCTCTCCACCGCGAAGAACGGCATCACCGGCAACCCCAACATCCCGACCGAGGAGGTCTTCACCACGCCGCACAAGGAGCGGGTGGAAGGTGTCGTCGCCGCGACCAAGCCGCTCGCCTATCAGGGCACGCTGATCCAGGACATCGCCGTGCGCTTCGAGGCTGGCCGCATCACCAGCGCCACGGCGCGCACCGGCCTGCCGGTGCTGGAGCGGATGATCGGCACCGACGAGGGCGCCCGGCAGCTCGGCGAGGTGGCGCTGGTGCCGCATTCCAACCCTATCGCGCAGAGCGGGCTGCTCTTCTACAACACGCTCTTCGACGAGAATGCGGCGAGCCATATCGCGCTCGGCCAGGCCTATTCGAAATGCTTCCTCGACAAGGAGCTGACCGAGGCCGAGCTGGCGACGCGCGGCGCCAACCGCAGCCTGATCCATGTCGACTGGATGATCGGCTCGGCGGAGACGGAGGTGGACGGGCTCGATGCCGAGGGGCGGGCGGAGCCGCTGATGCGCGGCGGCGAGTGGGTGCGCTAGCTTTCCCCACGACGTCGCTGGCGCGCCGCCGCGGAGCCCCGGGGTTCGCCCCGGACCCGGGAGCCGTCACAGCCTGCCGCGGCAAGGCCGCAGCAGGGCAACGGGCAACGACGACAGGATGCAGCGGCGGGCGGGGCGGTCACCGGGCCGCCTCGGTGCTGCATAGGCTGCTGCGGCGGGCCGCGACTCGGGCTATGCTCGCCCCATGCAGCCCGCCGCCGAGTCGCAGCCTGCCGCCCAAGCTCCCGCGCGCATGCCGTGGGACTTCCACCCCGCCCTGACCGAGGAGCGGCTCCGCCTCTGCGCCCGCATGCTGGCCAACGCCCGGCGCGACGCCCTGGCCATGGCGAGCTACGAGCTCGGCGACGACCCCTGGTCGGTCGGCTGCCGCGCCTTCGCCTTCGGCCGCCACCGGCTGCGCCGCGCCGCCGAATCCGGCGACTATCCCTGGCTGGAGGTGCTGGACGACAGCGCGCATTTCGTCTTCGTCATCGGCGGCAACGGCCAGGGCGTGCCGGTGCGCTTCTATCGCGGCGCCGCCGACGACCCGACCGACCGCACCCTGCGGCGGCAGGAGACGGAATCCGAGCAGCTTTCCCTCGCCCTCGGCGAGGAGGCGGCCGAGGGGCTGGTCTTCCGCTTCGCGGTCGAGACCGGCGAGGGCGGCCGCGTCGATCGCGTGGTGTTCCTGGCGCTGCGCGGCGAGGAGCGGGTGGAGTGCTTCTGGCCGGTGCCGCTCGAGCTGCCGCCGGCCAGCGCCGGCGCGGCGGAGCAACTGCGGCTGATCGCCGATGACGGCTATGCCGGGCCGGCGCCGCATGTGCCGGGCGCGCCGCCGGGCCCGGCCCTGCCGCGGCGCAAGCCGGTGCCGCCGCTGCATCGCCACCAGGCCGGGCTGTTCTAGAACACCCCACGAAACCGCTTCGCGGCGTCTTGGGGGCCGCATAGGGTCCCTCCTGCCCAAGCCGCGACGGGACAACGGGCCGCGACGGTTCCGACAGGCGCCATTGCCCGCTGCTTGACCACTCCGGCGACGCATGGTCGCCTGCGGCAAGGCCCGCGGGCATCCCGACCCGCGGCCGCGGAGGAGGAACGCGCCATGTCCCGGTATCCGGCCAGGGGCCGCCATGGCGGGCGGCGGGCGATCCCGGCATGAGCCTCTCCGGCCAGGCCGCCGTCACCGGCATCGGCGAGACCGACTACCGGCGCGATGCCGGCGGCCGCAGCGTGCTGCGGCTGCAGCTCGAGGCCTCGCTCGCCGCCATCGCCGATGCCGGGCTGGCGCCGCGCGAGATCGACGGCATCGTCCTGCCGATGGGCACCGGCGGCACCGTCGCCGAGGATTTCGTCACCAATCTCGGCATCCCCGATCTGCGCCTTTCCACCACCACGCCGCTCGGCGGCGCCGGGGCGGTGGCGGCGGTGCAATGCGCCGTGGCGGCGGTCGCGGCCGGGCTCTGCCGGCACGTGCTGCTGCCGCTCGGTCGCACCGGGCGGACCGGCAGCCGCATCGGCGCGCGCATCCACCAGATGCCGCAATTCCGCACCGTCGGCGAGTTCGAGGCGCCGGCCGGCGCCCTCGCTCCGGCGCAGTACTACGCGCCCATGGCGCGGCGGCACATGGAGCTCTACGGCACCACCAGCCGCCAACTCGCCGAGATCGCCGTCACCACGCGCCGGCACGCCATCCTCAACGGCAATGCCAGCATGACCCGGCCGATGAGCATCGAGGACCACCAGGCCTCGCGCCTGATCGCCGATCCGCTGCGGCTGCTCGATTGCAGCCTGGAGAGCGACGGCGCCGCGGCGGTGGTGGTGAGCGCGGCCGATATCGCCCGCGACATGCCGCGGCCGCGGGTGCTGGTGACCGGGGTGGCGGAGGGGCATCCGGACAGCCCAAGCGCCATCACCCAGCGCCCCGACATGACGCGGCTCGGCCTCGCCAAGGCGGCGCCGCGCGCCTTCGCCATGGCCGGGGTGACGCCGGCCGATATCCAGGTCGCCGAGATCTACGACTGCTTCACCTATATCGTGCTGTGCCAGATCGAGGATCTCGGCTTCTGCGCCAAGGGGGAGGGGGGCGCTTTCGTCGAGGGCGGCGCGCTCGGCCTCGGCGGGCGGCTGCCGGTGAACACGCATGGCGGGCTGCTCTCGCAATCGCACATGGCGGGCATGAACCATGTGATCGAGCTGGTGCGGCAGCTCCGCGGCGAGGCGGGGGCGGCGCAGGTCGAAGGGGCCCGGCTCGGCCTCGTCACCGGCTATGGCGATCTCGGCGACGGCACCGTCGCCATCATGGCACGGGGCTGAGGAGGATGGCTGGGGCGATGACGGAGATGCCGCGGAAGCCCGTGCCCGAGCCAGGGCCCGAGACGAAGCCCTACTGGGACGGCCTCGCCGAAGGCCGGCTGCTGCTGCAGCGCTGCGCCGGCTGCGGCCGCATCCGCCACTATCCTCGGCCGCTCTGCGACGCCTGCCATTCCTTCGAGGCGGATTGGGTGCCGGCCTCGGGCGAGGCGCGGGTGCATGGCTGGACGGTCGCGCACCATCCCTACCATCCGGCCTTCCGCGCCGAGCTGCCCTATACCCTCGTCACCGCCGATCTGCCGGAGGGCGTGCGGCTGGTCGCGCAGCTCCGCGATGCCGGACCGGAGGCGCTCCGCCTTGGCGCGGTGCTGCGCATCGGCATCGAGGACAATGGCGAGGGGCAGGCCTTGCCGGTGCTGCGCCTCGCCGGGGGCTGA
Source organism: Roseicella sp. DB1501 (assembly GCF_013112485.1). Classification (GTDB taxonomy): domain Bacteria; phylum Pseudomonadota; class Alphaproteobacteria; order Acetobacterales; family Acetobacteraceae; genus Paracraurococcus. Next base: position 52,467 of record NZ_JABFHG010000020.1, on the reverse strand, counting down.
GGCGGGAGGGCAGGGGTCCCTCCCGCGGCGGCGTCAGGCCGCCGCCTGGCCGGTGGGCGCCTTGCCCCAGGATTTCAGCACCGGCAGCACCTCCTTGGCGAAGAGCCGCAGGCCCCGCTCGGCGACGTCATAGGGCGTGCCGCCGAAGCGGAAGGAGACGTTCAGCTCGAAATCGCCGAGCAGTGTCCGCCGCGCCTCCAGCCCGCGCAGGATCTTCTCCGGCGTGCCCCAGCTCGCCGCCTGCATGAAGCCCTTCACCGCGCCTTCGAGCCCGCCGGCCTTGCGCGCCAGATCAGCCTTCTGCTGGTAGGAGTCGTAGCCCTTCACGCTGGCGAAGTGCTCGCCCAGGAATTCGTAGTGATGGAAGTTGCTCTCGACGAATTTGCCCTGGTAGCGCCAGGCCTCCTCCTCGCAGCGCGCGAGGTCGGTGCCGCAGATCACGAACTCGGTCATCATCAGGGTCGGCGGCTCGGTGCCGTGATATTGCCGGTGCAGCGCGCGGCCGCGCTCGATCACCGGCTGGCGCATCTCCCAGGGCCGGTCGGCGAACATCACCATATGCGCGCCGAGCTTGGCGGCCGAATTGACGGAATCCTCGCTGGACGCCACGGCATAGATGCGGCCGTCGAAGCTGTGCTGCGGCCGCGGGCGCAGCTCGGTGCGGGGCTGCTTGTAGAACTTGCCCTTGCCCTCGATGAAGCCGGTCCGCAGCGCCTCGAGGATCATCGGCGCCGCCTCGTCGAAGCGCTCGCGCGATTCATCCATGCTGACGCGGAAGGCCTCGAATTCGCGCCGCGCCAGGCCGCGGCCCATGCCGAAGCGGAGCCGCCCCTTGCTCAGCAGGTCGAGCACCGCGGCGTTCTCGGCGACGCGCAACGGGTCGTGCCAGGGCAGGATGACCGCGGCGGTGCCGACATCGATGCCCGGGCAGGCCGCCGCCAGATAGGTCATGAGCTGGATGTTGTCGGGCACGAAGGAGTAGTCGTTGAAATGGTGCTCGGCCGACCACAGGCAGTCGAAGCCGGACTCGGCCGCGATGCGGGCGAGGCGCAGCTCCTCCTCCCAGACCTGGCCGTCCGGGCAGCCTTCCCAGCCATAGCTGGAGAAGATCATCATCATCCCGACATCCATGGTGTCTCTCTCCCGATCGTCTTGTCGCGGGCGGATGCGCCGCGATGGCCGGCGCGGCGCGGATCGGGCCGGCATGCGGCGGGGCCCGCGAGCGGGCACCGCCCTGCGCCAGGGCACGAAGCTTCACGGCAGGGCCGGGGACATGGTCGGGCCCTTGGTCGATCCGCCCGCAATCCCAGGGGCGACGATCCGCGCGACACCAGATGAGGGGACGCTATCGCCCTTGTCCGGTGCCGGCAACCGCCGGGGGAGGGCGGGAGGCGCTGGCCGGATCGGCGCCGCGGTCTATGCTCGCGGCCAGGAGACGCCCGACCCGAGGCCCAGGGAGGCATCCTGGGGCGCGCAGGGGGAGAGGGCGCATGAGGAGAGACGCATGACCCCGCCCGAACGCCTGCGCGCCCTGCTCGCCGAGCCCGGCTTCGTTGTGATGCCCGCCGTCTGGGACGGGCTGAGCGCGAAGCTCGCCGCCGGCGCCGGCTTCCGCACCGCCTTCCTCTCCGGCTCCTGCGTCGCCGCGAGCCGCCTCGGCGGCCCGGATCTCGACCTCGTCTCCTTCGGCGAGATGTTCGACAGCTTCACCATGGTCCGCAACGCGGCGCCGGAGACGCTGATCCTCGCCGATGGCGACCACGGCTACGGCAACGCCATGAACGTGCAGCGGACGGTGCGGCAATATGGCCGCGCCGGCGCCGCGGCGGTGCTGATCGAGGACAAGATCACGCCGCGCGCCCTCACCGCCGCTGGCAAGCCCTGCCTGCCGCGGGAGGAGGCCCGGATGAAGATCCGCGCCGCGGTGCAGGCGGCGAAGGAGTCCGGCATCCTCGTCCTGGCCCGCACGGATTGCCGCCCGACCCAGGGGATCGACGAGGCGGTGGCGCGGATCGAGGCCTTCGCCGCGGAGGGGGCCGACATCTTCCTGCTCGACAGCCCGGCCGACGAGGCGGAGATCCGCCGCGCCGTCGCGGCGACGGGCGGGCGGCCCTCCTTCGCCGTCCTCTCGCCGGGCGGGGCCCGCGCCACCCCCTCGCGGAGCGAGGCCGAGCGGCTCGGCTTCAAGATCGGCACCTATCCCACCGCCATGCTCTCGCCGGCCGCCGCCGGCATGCGGGCCGGGCTGGCGGCGCTGCAGGCCGGCGCCGCGGAGGCAGAGAGCGCCCTGCCGCCGGCCGAGCTCCGGGCGGCGCTCGGCTATGGCGACTACGATCGCGAGGCCGCGCCTTTTCTCCCCGTTGGCTCCCCCGGCGGCTGATCCCGGCTCCGCCGCCGCTCACGGACAGGCCAGCGTGGCGATCTCGCTCGGCATGCCGCTATTGCTTGGACCTCAAAACTGTCGATGCTAATCTGAGGATCGGTGTTCGTCCGTTTTGGTGAGCGGCGTGCGCCGTTCATGCGGGCAACGGCAATTGATGCGAGCGTCTATGCGACCTGTCGCCGGCCAGGCCGACCATCGGGCGGATCCTGGTGGTCGTCGCGCCGGCCCGGATGACCACCGGCGACGGCCGGGGGAGCGCGCGGGCGGCCCCGTCGGATCCGGGACCGGGTCCGGGACCGGCTGCGTGGCGGATGAGGCGCCGGCGCTGATCTGGCTGGGCGATGCGGCCGGGCGGGTCACCTATGTCAACCGCCGCTTCGCGGCCGCCTTCGGCCTCGCCGCCGCGGCCCTGCCGGCCGATGTCTGGTCCGCGATCCTGGCGCCGGACGAGCTGGCGCGTTTCCGCAACGCCCTCGCCGCGGCCAGACGTGGGAAGACGGCCCTCCGGGTCGAGGTGGAGGTGCGGCTGCTCGACGGCACGCCGCGCTGGCACCGCTGCGAGGCGACCCCGAAGCTCGATCCCGCCGGGCGGCTGGTCGGCTTCATCGGCTGCAACATCGACCTCACCGAGGCGCGGGAGGCCGAGGCGGCGCTACGCGAGCTGAACGCGACGCTCGAACGCCGCGTGGTGGAGCGGACGGCCCAGCTCGCGGCCGAGGCGGCGGCGCGCTCGGCGGCGCAGGACCGGCTGCGCCACACCCAGAAGCTGGAGGCGCTGGGGCAGCTCTCGGGCGGCGTGGCGCATGATTTCAACAATGCCTCGGCGGCGGTCCTGGCCGGGATCGCGCTGCTCGAGAAGCGGCACGGCAAGGCGATCGCCGCCGCCGGGCCGGGCTCGGCGGGGCTGCTCGCCGGGCTGCGCGAGGCGGCCGAGCGCGGCGCCGCCATCTCCCGCCGCATGCTCGCCTTCGCCCGGCGCGAGGAGCTGCGGGCGAGCGAGGTCGAGCCGACGGAGCTGCTGCGCAACCTCCGCGCCATCCTCGCCAATGCCATCGGACCGGTGGTGCGCATCGCCGTCGATGCACCCGGCGCCCTGCCGTCGCTGCGCGTCGACCGCGCGCAGCTCGAGACCACGCTGATCAACCTCGCGGTCAATGCCCGGGACGCCATGCCGGAGGGCGGCACGGTCACCCTCGGCGCCGCGATGGAGGAGGTGGCGGCCGACGAGCCGCCATCGACGCGCCGGCCGGCCTTGCCGCCCGGGCAGTATCTGCGCCTCTGGGTGGCCGATACCGGCATCGGGATGGACGGGGAGGTCCTGCATCGCGCGGCCGAGCCCTTCTTCACCACCAAGCCGCGGGACAAGGGCACTGGCCTCGGCCTCTCCATGGCGGATGGCTTCGCGGTGCAGTCGGGCGGCGCGATGCGGATCGACAGCGCGCCCGGCCAGGGAACGCGGGTGACGCTCTGGCTCCCCTGCGGGCTCGAGCAGCGGCCGCCGGCGCCGGCGCCGGCATCGGGCGGCAGCCGGCGGCGACGCGTCCTGGTGGTGGATGACCAGCCGATGATGCGCCGCTTCCTCGCCGATTGCCTCGGCCATGAGGGCTGGGAGGTGCAGGAGGCCGAGGATAGCGGCCAGGCGCTGGTCGACCTGGCCGCGGGGAAGCCCTGCGACCTCCTCATCTCCGATCTGAGCATGCCGGGCATGGACGGCACCGCGCTGATCCAGGCGGCGCGGGAGCGACGCCCGGGCCTCATCGCCGTGCTGCTGACCGGCACCGGCCAGATGGCCGATCTCGCGCCGCTGGCGCGCCGCGGCGGCTTCACCCTGCTCCGCAAGCCGGTTTCCCCCTCCGAGCTCGCCGATTGCCTGGCGGCGCTGACGGCCACGCCGCCGGTCACCACGCCGCCGGTCACCACGCCGCCGGTCACCACGCCGCCGGTCACCACGCCGCCGGTCGCCGGGCCGATGCCATGACCCGCGGCCCGAAGCGTCCGGCCGCCGGCTGGCCGCCGTGCCGCCGAAGGATGCCAGCGTGATCAGGGTCGCCTATGCCAAGCACTCCGATCCGGGGATGGCGGTGCGGAGCTGCGCCGCGGCTCTCGGGCCCGGCCGGCCGGAGATGCTGCTGGTCTTCTGCGGCGGCAAGCACGATCCTTTCGTCGTGCGCAGCGCCCTGCGGCAGGCCTTCGGCCCGGTGCCGGTCTATGGCGGCTCGGCCGCCGGCGCCGTGGCGCGCGAGGGCTTCGGCTATAGCGGCTTCGAGCTGGGCATCATCGCCTTCCACGACCCCGCCGTGACGCCGCGCTGCGCGACGACGCGGGAGCTGCTGCCGGATGAGCGGGCCGGCGGCGCCGCGCTCGGCATGCGGGTTGCCGAGCTGGCGAATGCCGATGACGTCGTCCTGCTGTTCTTCGACAGCGTCGCCCAGGCCTCCCCGCTCCGGCTGCATCCGGCGAGCGTGATCGTGGACGGCTTCCATGCCGGCTTCGGCAGGCGGCCGGTCTGCCTGATCGGCGGCGGGCTGCTGACCGACATGAACCTCGCCGGCGGCTGGGTCTTCGATGGCGAGGAGGTGGTCAAGCACGCCGCGGTCGCCCTGGTCTTCCCCTCCTCGGTCCGGGCCGAGACGGCGGTGATGCATGGCTGCCGGCCGGTGAGCACCTTCATGGAGATCACCCGCATCGACGGCGCCGAGGTCTATGAGCTCGACGGCCGCCCGGCGCTCACCGTCATCGAGCGGATGCTCGGCCTGCCACTCGGCGGGTCCCGCGGCCATGAGCTCACGCTGACCGCGACGCTCGGCGAGAAGCAGGGAGATCCCTTCGCCCCCTATGACGAGAACGCCTATGTCAACCGGCTCATCCTGCGGGCCAATCCGGAAACCGGCTCGGTGACGCTGTTCGAGCAGGATTTCGCCCATGGGACCCGGGTGCAGATCATGAGCCGCGACAATTCCCTGATGCTGGAATCGGTGCGGCGCGGGGTCGAGGAGATCAACCGGGCGGTGGCCCGCACGGATGCGCTGTTCGGCCTCTACATCGACTGCGCCGGCCGCGGCAGCGCCCGCAGCGGCGCCCCGGTCGAGGAGGCGGCGCTGGTGCAGATGGGGCTCGATCCCGGCGTGCCGCTGCTCGGCTTCTATTCGGGCGTCGAGATCGCGCCTTTCGCCGAGGGGCGCAGCAAGCCGCTCGACTGGACCGGCGTGCTGACGGTGCTGCGGAGGCGTGCCTGATGTCGGACGGCGCGCAGGACATCATGATCGGCCAGCTCGAGCGCGAGCTGGCCTATTACCGGCGGGAATGCAACGACCTCGGCGCCCGGCTGCTCCGCCTGCAGGAGGAGCAGAGCCAGACCTTCCGCGAGGCGCGGCGCAGCCGCACCGTCGCCAAGCTCATTCGCGAGGCCTATCGCTTGGCGGATGGCGAGCTGACGCCGGGCGAGATCGGCACGCCGATGCTCGAGATGATCATCGAGAACGCGCTGTGCGACGGCGCCGCGCTGCTCGAGGAGGATGGGGAGAGCTTCCGGATCAGCCATGCCATCGGCGTCGGCGTCGAGGTTCCCTCCCACCCGATCTCGATCCCCTCGCCGCCGGAGTTCTTCTTCACCACGGCGCGCACGCCGATCGAGCCGCTGGCCTACGAGCTCACCAGCATCCTGCGGCTGCCCTACGTGCTCTGGGCCTATGACAAGCCGACCGGCCGCGCCCTCATCCTCGGCAACCGCTCGGAGAGCAATGTCAGCCGGCCCTTCGAGGCGGGCGACCAGGAGCTGATCGAGGGCGCCCTCTCGGTCTATATCGACATCATGCTCCGCAAGCAGGCGGAGATGGAGCTGCGCGGAGCGAAGAGCGCGGCGGAGCGGGCGAGCGCGGCGCGGGCGCGCTTCCTCGCCACGCTCACGCACGAGCTCCGCACGCCGCTGAACGCCATCGTCGGCTATTCCGAGATGATGGCCCCCGGCTCGCGCTACGATCCGAGCCCGGCCGATCGCGGCCGCTACACCGAGATGATCCTCGATGCCGCGCACTACCTGCTGAAGCTGGCCGACGGCATCCTCGACTATTCCTATCTGGAGCAGGTGCTGCCCTCCCTGCGGCCGGAATGGCTGCAGGCGGACAAGGTCATCGCCAACACGGTTGCCGTGGCGGCCGGCGAGAGCCGCAGCCGTGAGGTGGCGATCGCCGCGACGGAGGTCGATCCGGCGCTTGAGCTCTGCATCGACCCGGTGCGCTTCCGCCAGGTCCTGCACAACCTGCTCGGCAATGCGGTCAAGTTCTCGCCGGCGGGCAGCATCGTCGAGGTCATCACCGCCTGCGCCACCGGGGGCGGGGTGACGGTGACGGTGCGGGATACCGGCGCCGGGATGCGGCCCGAGGACATCCCGCGGGCGCTCGAGCCCTTCCAGCAGCTCGACCACAACGCGGTGCGCAGCTTCGGCGGCGCCGGCCTCGGCCTGCCGATCGCCAAGCGGCTGGTCGAGGCGCATGGCGGCGAGCTGCTGATCGAGAGCCAGCCGGGCCTCGGGACATCGGCGACGGTCAGCCTGCCGCCGGCACGCGTCCGGCTGCGGCGCGAGGACTAGGCGATCAGTCGAGGCCGGCGGGCCCCGGACGGCCATGCCGGCTCCCGCGATGGCCAGCCCGGCCACCGGGGAGCAGGCGGGCGTAGTGTCAGTGCCGGCCGAGCGCCTCCCGCGGCGTCGCGGCCAGGCTGGCGAGGTTGTGGTCGATCGCCTGGAACAGCCCCCAATTCTCGAAATAGCCGGCGGGGAAGCCCGGCGAACCCGCCTCCAGGTCCTGCTGCCGGGCATGGATGTAGTCGGCCCAGCGGCGCGTCGCCGGCTTGCGGTGGTGGAAGTCGTGGCAGGGCGCATCGCCGACCAGCACGAAGAGCCGCACGAAGAGATGCACGGTCAGCATCTCCGCCCACCAGGCCGTCCAGCGGAGGGCGCCCGGCAGGGTGTTCGCGCGCTGGGCCGGCGGCAGGGCACCGGGGAAGACGCCGGCCGTGGCGTGGCAGACGAAGTTGCGGTCGCGCTTCTGCATCGTCTCCGGCTCGGGGAAGCGGTGCTCGCAAAGGATGCGGAAGACCGTCGCCACCTGCAGCAGCACCGTCACCGGCAGCACCCAGGCGAGCAGGAAGGCCGGCAGCGTGCCGGTCGCGGCGGCGAGGCCGAAGCCGCCGAGCCAGAAGCCGCGGCTGACAAGATCATGGCGGCGGTCGCCGGTGACCATGCTGGCGCGCAGCCGGCGCTGCAGGAAGCGCCAGTGGAAGACCGGCGAGGCGGTGTTGGACAGGACCCGGCGCCACAGAACGCGCTTCGGCAGACCCGGCTCCAGGCCGCACATGCCGAGGACGAAATCGGCGAACTCATCCTCCTCGGTCAGCAGCTTGTTCGGGCTGTGGTGCAGCATGTGCTCGCGCTGATAGTCCTCGAAACGCTTGAAGAGCAGCAGCGCCGAGATCAGGCGGCCGACGCGGCGGTTGGCGGCGCGGGTGCTCAGCACGGTCCCGTGCGAGCAGTGGTGGAACACCACGACCTGAAAGAGGCCGAGGCCGCAGCAACTCGCCAGCCAGCCGGCCGGCAGCAGCAGCCAGGCCAGCAGCGGCGGATCGGCGAGCAGGAGGGGCAGCGCCGCGAGGATGACGCCGCTGAGGATCCAGGCCAGGGCGCCGAGGATGAAGGTGGTGGCGGACCGGCCGGGCGCCGCCTCGCCCGGTGCCGGCTTGGCGGTCAACCAGGTGAGAAAGGGCTGCAGGGCGCGGGGCAGGCGCGCCGCCATGCGGACCCGGGGATCCGGCGGGGCAGCGACCGAGACGCCGGGCTGCTCGGTCGAGATGAAGTTCGTGTAAGAATTGAGGGCCGTCATTTTCCATTCCCGTTCATGGGGCAGCGGCGCAAATGCCGCTGCCGCACTAACGAGTACCAACAAACCCCAATCATTTGTTGCAAGGTTCAATCGCGTATCGTTTTCCTCCTTGAAGAGCGATGCCTGATTCCGCGACAATCTGAGCGGATCAGAACCTCAAGGTTGCATTCGCCGCGGGCGCATTGGATTTGCGACGAGGCATCCCTCGCACATGGCGTCCCGAGATACGCCGCTGGATTTCGCAAGAATGCGAGGAAATCGCCGTTGAAGTGGCAATTCATGGAAAGCCTGCGCCACGAACCGCGCAGTCGGTGATATCCGCAGACCTCGTCATGTCGACGCAACGGAACCGGTCGTTACAATCTGGTCCAGACGAGCGGCATGATCCCGTCTCCGACAGCTCTGCGTTTCTTCTTTCCTTATTGCCCAGGCTTGCTTGAGGCTGTGCGCTGGGGCCGCTGCTTACTGGGGCAATCCGGGCCGCGTCGTGGGCGGATTGTATTTGAGGAGGCGTAATATTGAGCGCCTGCGCCAATAAGAAATCCGGGTTGAAATTTTTCAACCCTGTCCTCGCTGCAATCGAGGCGGCATGGCATCCCGGATTGCCACCGATCGGCCGATCCGGCGACCGCGCCGCCCCGGCTGGCCCTCCCGGCCGGATGCGCGCACCATGCGGCGCAAGGAGGGGATGCGGCCATGACGATCAAAGGCAAGGCCTATATCGCGGGGGCCTTCGAGCACCCGACGCGATTGGCCAGGGACAAAAGCGTGGCGCAGCTCCACGCCGAATGTGCGCTCGGCGCGCTGCGCGATGCCGGTCTCACCAAGGAAGATGTGGACGGCTATTTCTGCGCCGGCGACGCGCCCGGCCTCGGGCCGCTGGCCATGGCCGACTACATGAACCTGACCTTGCGCCATCTCGACAGCACCGATGTCGGCGGCTGCTCCTACATCGCCCATGTCGCGCATGCGGCCGAGGCGATCGCCATGGGCAAATGCCGGGTGGCCCTGATCACCCTCGCCGGCCGGCCGCGCTCCGAGGGGCATTCCGGCGCCGTGCCACGGGTCCGCGGCGCCGATGCTCCGGACACGCAGTGGGAATTCCCGACCGGCGTCGCCACCGTGAACGCCTATGCCATGTGCGCCGCGCGGCACATGCACCAGTACGGCACCACCGCCGAGCAGCTCGCCTGGATCAAGGTGGCGGCCAGCCATCATGCGCAATGGAACGAGCACGCCATGCTGCGCGACGTGATCACGGTCGAACAGGTGGTGGGCAGCCCGCTGATCGCAACCCCGTTGCACCGGCTCGATTGCTGCGTCGTCTCCGATGGTGGCGGCGCGCTGGTCGTGGTGGCGCCCGAGATCGCCCATAGCCTGAAGCGGCCGCTGGTGAAGGTGCTCGGCGCCGGCGAGAGCATGAAGGGGCAGATGGGCGGGGCGGTGGACCTCACCTATTCCGCCGCGGTGCGCAGCGGGCCCGCCGCCTTCGCCGAGGCCGGCGTCACGCCGAAGGACATCAAATACGCCAGCGTCTACGACAGCTTCACCATCACGGTGCTGATCCAGCTCGAGGATCTCGGCTTCTGCGAGAAGGGCCAGGGCGGCAGGTTCGTCGCCGACGGCAACCTCATCTCCGGCACCGGCAAGCTGCCCTGGAACACCGATGGCGGCGGGCTCTGCAACAACCATCCGGCCAATCGCGGCGGCATCACCAAGGTGATCGAGGCGGTGCGGCAGCTCCGCGGCGAGGCGCATCCGAAGGTCCAGGTGCCGAATTGCGACCTCGCCCTGGCGCATGGCACCGGCGGGCTGCTCGGCAGCCGGCACGGCGCGGCAACCCTCATCATGGAACGGGAGTGACCCGCATGGCCAAGGAGCGTTCCATCCCCGCGCCGCTGACCAACCCCGAGACCGAGCCTTTCTGGGCCGCCGCGCGCGAGGGCCGCTTCCTGCTGCGCGCCTGCACCGCCTGCGGCAGGGCGCATTGGTATCCGCGCGCCGTCTGCCCCTTCTGCATGAGCGAGAAGACGGAATGGCGGGAGGCCTCGGGCCGCGGCGAGATCTACAGCGTCAGCGTCATGAAGCGCGCGCCCGAGGTCTACGCCGTCGCCTATGTCACGCTGGAGGAAGGCCCGACGATGATGACCAACATCGTCGATTGCGACTTCGATGCGCTGGCCATCGGCCAGGCGGTGGCGCTGACCTGGCGCCCGACCCAGGGCGACGGGCCGCCCTATCCACAGTTCAAGCCCGCCTGAGCGAAGGCGGGGCGGCGCGGCCGGCATCGCCTTGAAGCGCCCCCTGGAACCGTCGCTGCCCGATGCCCTGCCGCGGCTTCGCCGCGGCAGGCTGTGACGGCTCTCGGGACAGGAGGGACTCCATGGGGCCCCCGCGAAGCCGCGAAGCGGCTTCGCGGGGAACAGTCAGGCCGTGGCCGGCGCCTCCAGCCGGAAGCCCTCATAGCCCTTGGCCGCGACCTCGGCGCAGATGCCGCGATAGCGGGCCATGCCGCCGGCATAGGGCATGAAGACCCGTGGCTTGCCCGGCACATTGGCGCCGAGATACCAGGAATGCCCCGCCTGCGGCAGCAGCGTCGCGTTCGCCGCCTCGTTCACATGCGCCACCCAGCGCTCGACCGCCGCCGGCTCCGGCTCCATCCGGGCGATGCCCTGCTCGCGCAGATGCGCGATGCAGTCGGCGATCCACTCCGCATGCTGCTCGATGCAGACCGGCATGTTGCAGAGCACCGAGGGGCTGCCCGGGCCGGTGATGGTGAAGAGGTTGGGGAAGCCGTCCACCTGCAGGCCGAGATAGGTGCACGGCCCGGCCGCCCAGGCCTCGGCCAGCGGCAGCCCGTCGCGGCCGGTGATGTTCAGCCGCAGCAGCGGCCCGGTCATGGCGTCGAAGCCGGTGGCGAAGACGATGATGTCGAGCGCATGCTCGGTGCCGTCGCGCAACTGGATGCCCCGTGGCGTGATGCGCTCGATCGGGTTGGCGCGGACATCGACCAGCGCGACATTGTCGCGGTTGAAGGTCTCGAAATAATTGGTGTCGATCGGCGGCCGCTTCGCCGCATAGGGATGGTCGATATCGGCGAGCTTCGCCGCCGTCTCCGGATCCTGCACGATCTCGCGGATCTTGGCCTTGAGGAAGGCGGCCGCGGTGTCGTTCGCCGCCTTGTCCACCAGCAGGTCGCGGAAGGCGGCGCGGAATTGCAGCCCGCCCTTCTCCCAGGCGGCCTCGTAGATCGCCTGCCGCTCGGCCTCCGTCACGTCCCAGGCGGAGCGGTCGGCGATGATGAAGGGATGGCCGTTCGGCGTGGATTGCGTCGTCTCGCGGATCGACTGCCAATTCTCCCGCACCCAGGCCTTGAACTCGGCCGCGAGCGGGCCGTTGCGGGCCGGCACGCTGTAATTGGCGGTGCGCTGGAAGACGGTGAGGTGCTTCGCCTCGGCGGCGATCACCGGCACGGCCTGGATGCCTGTGGAGCCGGTGCCGATCTGCCCGACCCGGGCGCCGGTGAAGTCCACCCCCTCATGCGGCCATTGGCCGGTATGGTACCAGCGCCCCTGGAAGCTCTCGAGGCCGGGGATCTTCGGCACATTGGCGGTGGAGAGGCAGCCGACCGCGGTGATCAGCCAGGTCGCGGTCAGCCGCTCCCCGGTTGCCGTCTCGACCGCCCAGAGATTGGCCGCCGCGTCGTAGCGGCAGGCGGTGACGCGGGTGTCGAAGGCGATGTCGCGCTTCAGGTCCAGCCGGTCGGCGACCCAGTTCATGTAGCGCATGATCTCGGCCTGGCCGGGATAGCGCTCGCTCCATTCCCATTCCTTGTAGAGCGCCTCGGAGAAGGTGAAGCAGTAGGAATGGCTCTCGGAATCGCAACGGGCCCCGGGATAGCGGTTCCAGTACCAGGTGCCGCCAACGCCGCCGCCCTGCTCCAGCACCCGCACTTTCAGCCCCAGCCGGTCCCGCAGCAGGTGGAGCTGGTACATGCCGGAAAAGCCGGCGCCGATGACGATGGCATCGAATTCCGCCGCGCCGGCGCGCGGGGCGGGCTGCATCATGGTATCGGGCATGGGATCGTCGCCTCCGTCCGTTTGGGCGGAGGATAGCAGCCGCTGCCGGCGGGCGCAGCCCCGGACGGTCGCCCGACCTTGTCCCAGGGCGGCGATCGGGGGGCGGGCTACTGGATCGTGTAGCCCCCATCCACCACCAGGTCGTGACCCTGGATGAAATGCCCCTCGGCCGTCGCCAGGAAGGCGATCACCTCGGCGATCTCGCGCGGCTGGCCGAGCCGGCCGAGCGGCACCCGCCCGGCCATCTGCTCGGTCCGCCCCGGGATGCGGCCATAGCTCTCGATATTGTACTGGGTGGCGATCGGGCCGGGGCTGACGGAGTTTACCTCGATCCCGTCCTTCGACAGCTCATAGGCCATGTTGCGGGTGAGCTGGATCAGCGCCGCCTTCATGCTGCCGTAGAGGGCGTTGTCCTCGAAAGCGACGCGGCCCGCCTGGCTGGCGACATGGATGATCCGGCCGCCGCCCTGTCGCCGCATCGCCGGCAGCACCGCCTGGCTGGCGAAGAAGGCGGCCGCGAAGTTGACCGAGACCAGCGCCGTGACATCCTCCCGCGTGAAGCTGCCGAAGGGCTTGCGGCAGCGGATCGCGGCATTGTTCACCAGCACGTCCACCCGACCGAAGCGCTCGAGGGCCGCCGCGACCATGGCCTCCGCCGCCCCGGGCGCGGCGAGGTCGAGCATGGCGGTGGCGACCTCCGGCGCCCCGGCGCGATGGCAGGCCGCCTCGGCCTCGGCCAGCTCCGCCTCCGTCCCCTCGGCGACGAGGAACAGGCTCAACCCCTTCGCCGCCAGCGCCTCCGCGCTCTCCCGGCCGATGCCCCGCGAGGCACCGGTCAGCAGCGCCACCTTCCCGATCCCGGCCATGCCGCCCTCCCTTTCCGGAGATCGAGCATGCCATGCGGGCGCGGGCCTGCCACGGTCCCCTGCCGGGTCCGGGCCGGCCTTCCCATCCGCGCCGCGCCTGCCCACCATGCCGGCGGGACGGAACGGCGCGCGCCGCGCGATCATGGGGAGCCAGGATGCAGTTCGGATTGTTCGGCGGCGCCCGCACCGGGACAGGCGTTCGGTCAGGCCATGGGCCAGGCGCCGACCTTGCCGACAGCCAGGGCTATGAGAGCTTCATCGACTACGTGATGGAGGCCGATCGCCTCGGCTTCCGGCACATGTTCATGGTGGAGCACCACGCGACCGGCCAGGGCCAGGTCTCGGCCTCCATGACCCTGCTGGCCTATCTCGCCGCCCGGACCAGCCGGATTCGCCTCGGCACCGCCGTGGTGGTGCTGCCCTGGCACAATCCGGTGCTGATCGCCGAGCAGGCGGCGACCCTCGACCTGCTGAGCGGCGGGCGCTTCGATTTCGGCGTCGGCAAGGGCTACCGCCGCGCCGAGTTCGACGCCTTCTGCATCCCGATCGAGGAGGCGAGCGAGCGCTTCGACGAGGCCATGGCGGTGATCCGCAAGGCCTGGACCGCCGGCGGTCGCTTCAGCCATCACGGCCGGCGCTGGCATTTCGAGAACATGCTGGTGGAGCCCGCGCCGCAGCAGCGCCCGCATCCGCCACTCTGGCTCGCCGCCGGCAGCGGGGAGAGCATCCGCCGCGCGGCGCGCGAGGGCTATAACCTGCTGCTCGACCAGCTCGCCTCCATCGAGCAGATCGGCGAACGGATCGCGCTGATCCGTGCCGAATGCCGGCGGGCGGGACGCGCCTTCCGCCCCGAGATGATCGGCACTGCCCGGGCGCTGCAGATGATCCACGAGGAGGCGGAGCGCCCGGCCGCCTACGAGACCCGCCGGCGGGTGCTCGGCGTGATCGGCGACCTGGCGCGCGGGCCGCTCGCCCGCCGCGTCGAGGAGGATACCGCGCCGCTGCTCGGCCTGCCGGCGGAGATCATCGCCCGGCTGCGCCAGCTCGAGGCGGTCGGGGCGACGAATATCCTGCTCATCGACCCCGAGGCCTCGCCCGGGCGGCTCCGCGCCTTCGCCCGCGAGGTCATGCCGGCCTTCGCGGCCGGATCCGGCGCGCAGTGACGTTGCCGCATCAATGCTCGCCGTCGCCGGCGGCTTGGCGGTGTGACGCCCGTTCAGGCGCGCCGCCGGCTGCGAGCCAGACTTGATGGCAGGCCGGTAGAACCACCCGTTCCAGGAGGAGACAGCCATGCCCCGCCTCGCCACCCCGACCCGCGACGCGCTCGACCCGGCGCAGCAGGCGGTCTGGGACCGCATCGCCTCCGGCGCCCGGGGTGGCGTCGGCGGGCCCTTCACGGCGCTGATCAGCAGCGCCGAGCTCTGCGCCCGGGTCGAGCAGCTCGGCGTCTTCATCCGCTACGAGTGCAGCGTGCCGATGCGGCTGCGCGAGATCGCCATCCTCTGCGTCGGGCAGCACTGGAAGGCGGAGTACGAGTGGTACGCGCATGCGCCGATCGCGGCGAAGCAGGGCGTGCCGGAGGCGGTGATCGCGGCCATCGGCCGCGGCGCGGCCGAGATCCCCTTCGATGCCGAGCCCGACCACGTCGTGGTCGGCTTCGTGCGCGAGCTGTTGCGCAGCGGCCAGGTCGGCGATGAGATCTACCGGGCAGCGGTTGCGCTGCTCGGCGAGAAGAGCACGGTCGAGCTCACCGGGCTGGTCGGCTATTACAGCCTGCTGGCGATGCAGCTCAACGTCTTCCAGGTGCCGCCGCCGCCACCCTTCCGGGCGCCCTGGCGCTAGCCGCTTCTCACGACGCCACGGACCTCTCAGGCGAGCAGCGCCATGAGAGCGGTGAGGTCGGGCGCCGTGTCGAGCGCCCAGATCGCCGCGATCTGCGCCGCCGCACGCCCGGCGCAGCCGCCGAGCGCGGCATTCTCGTGGAATTTCGCCTCGAGCTCGGCATCGCTGAGCGGTCGTGCCTCGCTGCCGCGCGGCGTCAGCACCACCGCTTCCTCGCTGCGGCCATCGACGAGGCGCAGCGTGACGCGCGCCGCGCCGCGCGGCAGCGTCTCGTCCCGCACCGCGCGCACCCGCGCGCGGAAGGCGGCCAGCACCGGGTCCGCCACGGCCGCCGCCTCGAACTCGGCGACGCCGGCGCGCCCGCGCAGCAGGCCGAGCGCCGCGGCATGGTGGATGCTGACCCGGGCGTCGCGCGCGCTCCGCACCGGCCGGTCGCCGCGCGCCAGCAGCAGGGCGTCGCCGGCCACGGTGACGCTGTCGATCGCCTCCGGCGCCAGGCCGAGCCGGGCGCGCAGTTCCAGGCAGGCATCGATCACCGCATGGAAGACGATGCCGGCCGGATAAGGCTTGTAGGTGTTGCGCGCGATCTCCCAGCGCTCCCCGATCCCTGCCGTGATGGCGGCGAGGTCGGGCGCGTCGCCGGAGGCCCGGGCCCAGCCGAGCGGCCCCTCGATCGCTTGCGGCGCCGCCTGCCAGCCCTCGGCGGCGAAGAGCGCGGCGAGCACCCCGTGCCGCGCGGCGTTGCCGACGCCGAGATTCTTCGCCGCGGTCGGCAGGTTCTCCACCGTGCCCGCCGCCGCGCTGCTGGCGATGCCGATCGCCGACGCCGCCTGCGGCCAGCTCAGCCCGAGCAGCCTGGCGCAGGCCGCCGCCGCGCCGAAGGCGCCGCAGGTCGCGGTGATGTGCCAGCCCCGGTCGTAATGCCCCGGCGAGACCGCCAGGCCGATGCGGCAGGCCACCTCGCCGCCGAGCAGGATGGCGTGCAGCGCCTCGGCGCCGGAAAGGCCGCGCTGCTCGGCCAGCGCCAGGGCCGGGGGCGCGACCGGCGCGGCGGGGTGGATCACCGTGTCCAGATGCGTGTCGTCATAGTCGAGCAGGTTGCCGGCGACGGCGTTGACGAAGGCGGCGCCCATGACGTCGAGCCGCACACCCTGGCCGAAGACCGTCGCCTCGGCCCGGCCGCCGAGACCCTGCATCACCCGCAGCGCCGTCTTCACCGCCGGGTCCCGCGCCACGCCGAGGGCGCAGCCGAGATGGTTCAGCAGGGCGCGCTTCGCCTCGTGCCGCAGCCCGTCCGGGATCTCGGCCCAGCGGGAGGTGGCGACGAAGCTGCCGAGCGCCTCGGTGGCGGTGGGGTCGGGCATGCGCTGCGATCTCTGTCCTGGACCCGTCCGGCATAGACCATTGCCGGCTGGCCGCCATCCCTTTGCCCAGGCTCTTTGCCTCGGCGGGCGGGCATGGAATGAATGGGCGAGGGGAGGGACGAGGATGCCCATGCGACGACGCGGCCTGATCGCCGCGCTTGTGGCCATGCCAGGCCTGGCGGCGCCGGCCGTGACGGCGCGCCCCGAGGCCCCCTGGCCGTCCCGGCCGATCCGCCTCGTCATCCCCTTCCCGCCGGGTGGCACGACCGACATCCTGGCCCGCCTCATCGCCCCGCCGCTGTCCAACGCGCTCGGGCAGAATGTGGTGATCGAGAACCGCAGCGGCGGTGCCGGCGCGGTCGGCGTGGTGGAGACGCTGCGCTCGCCGCCCGACGGCCATACCATCGCCATCACCATCAGCACCCTCATCACCGCGGCGCTGCTGACGCGCCAGCCCTATCACCCGGTGCAGGATGTCGCGCCGATCCTGCACCTGGCGAATGTCGCCAACATCCTGGTGGTGAACAAGGCGCTGCCGGTGACGAGCGTCGGCGAGCTCATCGCCTATGCCAGGGCACATCCCGGCCGGCTCTCCTACGGCTCGCCCGGCATCGGCACCTCGGTGCATCTCTCGGGCGTGATGTTCGAGCAGGCAGCGGGCGTCGAGATGGTGCATGTGCCCTATCGCGGCGGCGGGCCGGCGCTTGCCGATCTGGTCGGCGGGCAGTTGCAGCTCATGTTCGGCAATGCCAGCTCGACCCTGCCTTTCGTCCGCGCCGGCGATGTCCGGCCGCTCGCTGTCACGGCCGCGCACCGGCAGGCCTATGCGCCCGGCCTGCCGACCATCGCCGAGGCGGCGATCCCCGGCTTCGAGGTCGCGGAATGGTATGCGGTGATCGGCCCGGCCGGCCTGTCGCCGGAGATCGCGGCGCGCCTCAACCGGGAGATCCTCGCCATCATCGGCACGCCGGAGGGGCGGGCGAAGCTGCTGGAGCTCGGCGCCGAGGTGGTCGGCGGCACGCCGGCAGAATTCGGCGCCTTCCTGCGCGCCGATCTCGAGCGCACCGAGGCAGTGATCCGGCGCGCCGGCATCAAGGCGGAGTAGGCGAGCATGGAGCGCGGGTTGCAGGGCAAGGTGGCGCTGGTCAGCGGCGCGAGCAAGGGCATTGGGCGTGCAATTGTCGAGCGCCTGGTGGGGGAGGGGATGCAGGTGCTCGGCGTCGCGCGCGGCGGCTGCACGGTGCCGGGCGCGATCGGTCTCACCGCCGATCTGCGCGACCCGGCGGCGCCGGCCGCCGTGGTGGCGCGGGCCGTCGCGGATTTCGGCCGGCTCGACCTGCTGGTGAACAGCGCCGGCGCGACGCAGCGCGGCGACTTCCTGGCGCTGGACGATGCCGCCTGGCAGGACAGCTTCGCCGGGAAATTCTTCGCCGCGGTCCGGCTCAGCCGCGCCGCCTGGCCGCATCTGCAGGCGGCGGCGGGCAGCGTGGTGCATATCGCCGGGGCGGGCGGCAAGATCGCCAGCGCCGATTTCACCATCGGCGGCTCGGTGAATGCGGCGCTGATGAACCTGACCAAGGCGCTGGCCGATCGCGGCGTGCGGGACGGCGTGCGGGTGAACTGCATCAATCCCGGAAGCATCCGCACCGACCGCCTGACCGGCCGCATCGCCACGGTGATGCGCGAGCAGGGGCTGGACGAGCCGGCCGCCGCCGCGGCGCTGGCCCGGGCCACCGGCGTCGCGCGCTTCGGCGAGCCGGAGGAGATCGCCGCGGCGGTCGCCTTCCTCGCCAGCGCCGAGGCCGGCTACATCCAGGGCGCCATCCTCGACGTGGATGGCGGCTGGATCCGCGCATTGTAAGGCCGCGCCACCGGCCTAGACCCGCGAGCTTGGACGGTAGAAGGGCTCGTGGCGCGAGGGGTCGATGTAGTCGGCATAGAAGCGTCGCGCATGCGGCAGCAGCGCCTTGGAGAGCTGGCGCCGCTCCACCTCGTCATCCGAGAGTGCTCGCGCCAGGTCGTCATGCAGCGCCTTCAGCGCGCCCTCGCGGTCGACGCGGGTGAAGGTGCCGTCCTTGTAGATTACCTCGCCGTCGCACATCACCGTGGTGACGGCGCTGGCCTTGGCGCGCTGGATGACGGCGTCGAGGGTCGGGGTCAGCTCGTCGAGGAAGGGGTAGGAGACGGCCTGCCAGTCGACCAGGGAGAGGTCGGCGCCCTTGCCCACTTCCAGCGTGCCGAGGGTCTCGCGATAGGGCGTGGTGCGGCTGCCGCCGATCGTCGCCATGCGGAGCACCTGCGCCATGCCGGGCACCTCGCTCTCCACCATGCCGGGCACGCGATGCGCCCGCAGCACCAGCCGCATCTCCTGCAGCATGTCGCGGTCGTCGTTGATGCCGGCCTCGTCCAGCCCGATGGCGGTGTTCACCCCCATCGCCTCGAAGCGGTTGAGGGCGGCGACGCCGGAGCGCAGGCGGAAATTGGAGGAGCAGTTGTGGCAGATGCAGGTGCCGCTCGCCGCCACCTTCTCGATGTCCCGCTCGTTCAGCCAGACGCCATGGCCGAGGGTGAGGTTCGGCCCGAGCATGCCGAAGCGCTCGATATAGTCGAGCGCCGTGCCGCCGCCGCGACGATGGGCGTATTCCTTCTGATAGGCGGTCTCGACCAGATGCATGTGCATCGGCACGTCATGGGTGCGGGAGAGATCGGCCAGCGCCGCCAGTGCGGCATCCGAGCACCAGTGCAGGTTGGCCGGGGCGAGCTGCACCTTCACGCGGCGCTTGTCGGCATGCCCGCGATGCAGGTTGCGGAACAGGTCGAGGCTTTCCTCCAGCCCCATGCGGAAGCGCTCGAACCAGCGCTGCATCGGGCCGCGCAGCTCCTGTGGCAGGCTGGCGACGAACTCCTCATCGGCCTGGTAGACGAGGCGGTTCTGGTCGCGCAGCGCGAAGCAGTAGGACACCCGCATGCCGATATCCTCATAGGCGCGGATGACCTCGTTCGAGCGCGCCTCCACCTCCGGCAGCGTCCCCGGCATCCAGCCATGGATGTGCTGCACGGTGGTGATGCCGGAGGCGATCATCTCGAAGGCGGAGTAGAGCGTGTCGAGATAGAGGTTCAGGTTGCGCGCCACCATGCGAGTGACGAACCAGAGCTCGAGCGGCATGTCGGGCGAGCCGAGCTGCACCGGCGTCAGCCCGACATGGTGGTGGCCGTTGACGAAGCCCGGCAGCAGGATCTCGCGCCCGCTGCCGATCACCGGCACGCCGGGATGCCGGGCCTGCAGATCGGCATAGGTGCCGATGGCGGTGATGATGCCGTCCTCCTGCAGCACCGCGCCGTCCGGGATCTCCTCCCACTCGGTGGCGGACAGGGTGCGGGTGATCATCGCGCGGCTGCGCACCAGGGACACGGCCATGCCGTTCTCCTCCTCGTTCTGATCAGATGGGTTGTGTTCGTCGGATGGCGGGCGGCGGGGCTCAGCCCGCCGCCAGGGCTTCCTGCTCGGCGAAGGCGCGGTCCACCTCGCTCCGCAGCTCCTCGGTCAGCAGGCGCCGCAGCGCCTCGCTCTCCGGAGCGAAGGGATCGCGCGGCCGCGGCAGGGTCACCGGGATGATGCTCTTGATGCGGCCGGGGCGGGCGGTGAAGATCACCACCCGGTCGGCCAGCGCCACCGCCTCGTCGATATGATGGGTGACGAAGAGCACCGAGGCGCCGCTGTCGCGCCAGACATCCAGCAGGAAATCCTGCATCTTCGCGCGGGTCTGGACGTCGAGCGCGGCGAAGGGCTCGTCCATCAGCAGCACCTTCGGCCGCATCGCCAGCGCCCGCGCCACCGCGACGCGCTGGCGCATGCCGCCCGAGAGCTCGTCGGGGCGCTTGTCCATGGCTTCCGAGAGGCCGACGCGGGCCAGCGCCTCGCGCGCCACCGCCCGCCGCTCCGCCTCCGGCGCGCCCTTGATGGAGAGGCCGAAGGAGACGTTCTGCCAGACCGTCAGCCAGGGAAAGAGCGAGGTTTCCTGGAAGATCAGCGAACGGTCGGGGGAGGGACCCTCGACCGGATCGCGGAAGGCCCAGATCCGCCCCGACGTCTGCCGCTCCAGCCCGGCGATCAGGTAGAGCAGGGTGGACTTGCCGCAGCCCGAGGGGCCGAGCAGGACGACGAACTCGCCCGGCGCGACGTCGAGATCGATGCCGCGCAGCGCCTCATGCGCCCGCGCCGTGCCCTCGGCCCAGGTCTTGCCGACGCCGCGGCAGACCACGGCATCCTGCGAGGACCAGTCGGCATAGCTGTCAGAGGCCACGCAGCACCCCCGCCGTTTCCGGCACCCAGTAGAGAACGCGCTTCTGCACCAGCCGCAGCAGCCAGTCCGAGAGGAAGCCGAGCAGGCCGATGAGCGCGATGGTGAAGAAGACCAGCGACGGGTTGAAGGTGTTGCGCGCCATCATGATGACCTGGCCGAGGCCGAAGCCGACGCCCGTGCTCTCGGCGACCAGCACCACCATCCAGGCGCCGAAGAGGTTGAGCCGCAGCACGATCAGCAACTGCGGCAGGATCGCCGGCACGATCACTCGCGCATAGATCTGCCGCTTGCTCGCGCCCATGGTGCGGGCGACGTTGATGAAGGCGCGGCTGACATTGTCGATCTGGCTGATGGTGGACAGCACCATGTGGAAAAACAGGGCGATGACGACCATGAAGATCGCTGGCGCGTTGCCGATCCCGAAGATGAAGATGGCGACCGGCAGCCAGGCGATGGGCGAGACCGGCGAGAGCAGGGTGATGGTCGGCAGCACCAGCTTCTCGAACAGGCCAAAATAGCGGATCAGCACGCCGATGGCGATCGAGAGGGTGGCGGCGATCAGCAGCCCGACCATCACCCTGAGACCGGTCGCGCCGATGGTCATCGCCACCGCCTCGTAGGGGGAGGGGCCGTCGGCCGGGTTGACGCCGATCTGCCAACGCGTCGCGGTGTTGAAGTAGCGCGCCTGGTCGGGGATGTTGCCGAGGAAGATGTGCGGCGGCGGCAGCAGCTTGGGATCGGCCCAGCCGATCGCCCAGAGCAGTTCCCAGATCCCCGCGAAGAGCCCGACCGAGAGCGCCGCCCAGCCGAACCGCGCCAGGCTGCGCCGCAGCCCCGGCGAGAGGCCAAGGCTCGCCAGCAGGGTCGCCGGGCGCGGCAGTGCCGCCATGCTTGCCATGGTGCTGCGCATGGCCTGCCTCAGGCGGATTTGAGCTTGAGCGAGGCGTAGAGCGCGGCGTTCTCGGCGATCACCTGCTCGAGCAGCGACCAGTCGATGGCATCGCGGCCCGGCTTGTTCTTGATGTAGCCCATCTCCACCAGGCTGTCGGTGCGCTGCAGGATGAAATCGGTCTGGCTGCGGGCGTCGACCACAGCGGGTTGCTTCTCCATCGCCAGCTGCGCATTCGGCATCGAGGTCTTGTAGTAGGTGCCGACCAGCTTCGGCAGCACCTCCTCCGGCTTCGCCTCGGCCATGGCCTGGGCCTTCATCATCGCCTTGATGACCGATTTCAGCGCCGCCGGATTCTCCTTGATCAGGCTGGCGCGGCAGGCGAGGACGCAATCGGTGTAGCCGGCGCCGTAGATGTCGCGGCCGTCGGAGAGGCGGACGGCGCCGGGCACGTCGTTCACCAGCGCCGTCGCATAGGGCTCGATGGTGCAGATCCAGTCGATGGCGCCGGCCTTGAAGGCCTCCACCGCCTCGGGCGTGTTGCCCATGTAGCGCACCGTCACGTCCTTGAAGCTGACGCCGTGCTTCTTCAGCCAGTCATAGGGCATGACCTCGAGCGTATCGAGCTGGAAGGTGCCGAGCGTCTTGCCCTTCAGCTTGGCGGCGCTGTCGAGGCCGGGGCGGGCGACGATGCTGCAGCCCTCGATGCCGCCGCCGGCGACGATCTTCACCGGCGCGCCGGCATTGAAGAGGGCGATGAAGGAGGTGTAGGGCATCAGGCCGAGATCGACTTGGCCCATGCCGAGGAAGGTCACCTGCTCGGCGAAGGTCGGCGTGTTGACGAACTGGATCTCGAGCCCGTCCGCCTTCGCCAGCTGCAGCGCATGGGCGAGGAAGAGGTTGAGGTTGCAGAAGCCGGTGCCGTGCGTCGATTTCAGGCTGCCCTTGGCCTGGGCATGCGCCGGGCCGCCGAAGCCGGCGATGGTCAGCACGCTGGCCGCCGTCGCCTGCAGCACGCCGCGGCGGCGCATCGCCGCGCCGTCCTGGCCCATGCAGGCTTGGCCTATGCGGTCCTGGCCTCTGTGGTCCTGGGCGCGGCCGATGGCGGCATAGTCGGGAAGGATCGAAGTTCCGTATCGGTCACACATCGCTGGTCCCCTCCAGGGTCGGGCGATGCGGTCGGCCCGTCCCTCCTGTTCCGGATGACGCTGGCACGCCGACCGAAGCTGCCGCTGGTGCGGCGCTGCGCTGCACGGGCGATTAGCAAGCGGCATGCCAATGAAGGAGGCTGCGGCGAAGGGACTTTCGCGCCGCAGCTGCAAGCGCCGCGGGCAGTCAATGCCGAAAGCGATGGCAGCGTGACGGGACGGGTGACGTCAGGGACCGCGTCGCCCGAGGCGTGTCGCTGGCGTCAGGGCGCGTCCGCGAGATGCACGGACCAGGCGGGCGGCGCCTCGTCCCCGTCCAGCATGGCGCTGCGCGCCTGCCGCGCCGCATCGACCGCTTCCAGCGCCCCCGCGGTCAACGCCAGCACGCAGGCGGCACGCTGCTCGACGCGATTGGCGAGGCCCGGATCGCGCGGCAGGACCAAGCGCCGCGCAAAGGCGGTCCAGAGCGTGCCGTCGCGGCGGCGAATAGCAATGGTCTGCCACAGCGCCTCGTCCTCGCGTTCCTGCCGGCGTTCGATTCGGCTGGCCACGTCCCGGCCCGGCGCGGCGATGGGATGCGGCACGGTCCCTGCGTCACCGCCATCCGGGTCGGGCAGCCTGGCCTGGGTCATGGCCTCTTCTCCTCCTTTGCCGCTCCTCCCGGCGGTCTGGACCATCCGGGGGGTGCTGGAGCGTTTCTGAATGGCAATCATGGCCATGCCGGGGCGGAGGCAGGACCGGAGGGCGGCAGATCGGGAGTTGCTTGACCGGGGCCGTGATAACCAGGGGTTGGGTCTTCTGGATGGCGGATGCCGGCTCATCCAGCATTCCGCTCTGCAACATCACAAAAAGGTGATTTCAAGCGTACCAGAACGCGAAAAAGATCTTAAATAAGAGACCAAATCGGTAATGCCCTGCTCAAAGGCGTGGGTGCAAAACCCGGATCGTGCCTCCCTTGGCTGGCCGCTGCCGTTTGCGTCCGGCCTGTCGGTCGGATGAGACGAAACGCGTAAATCTACCAAAAGTTGTGGTACGTGCGACAACTCTTCGGCTTTCGGGAGGCGCCCTGGGACATGGTGGCGCAAACCAAAAGAGAGAATATCTTGCTTCTTATCTTGCCTTGAACGAGGGTGGCGCCGGTTAGCGTCCCGAAGCGAACCAGCCAGGTTCGACTGGGCGCGGCACATCAGACAACGGGGCGCTCATGTCGGAAACCACGTTTGCAGGTCGGGGCGCGTCCCCTGCCGCCAGGCTTCTGCGGCACCATCGCGTCACCCGGCAGGCCGGCCTTCAGGCCAGCATCAAGCGGGCCATCGACATCCTCGGCGCCGGCGCGATCCTGCTGCTGATCCTGCCGCTGATGGCCGTGATCATCCTGGCGATCCGCTGCGACGGCGGCCCGGCGCTCTTCAGCCATCCCCGGATCGGGTTCGGGGGCCGAAGCTTTGGCTGCCTGAAGTTCCGCTCCATGGTGACCAATGCCGATGAGCGGCTGGCGAAGCTGCTGGCCGAGGATCCGGCCGCGGCGGCGGAATGGGCGGTGCGGCGCAAGCTCGCCCGGGATCCGCGCATCACCCGCATCGGTGCCTTCCTGCGCAGCACCAGCCTCGACGAACTGCCGCAGCTCCTCAACGTGCTGCGCGGCGAGATGAGCCTCGTCGGCCCCCGCCCGGTCGTGCAGCAGGAGCTCGACCTGCATTACAGCCCGGCGGCGGCTGAGGCCTACTGCGCCATGCGCCCCGGCATCACCGGGCTCTGGCAGGTGAGCGGCCGCAGCGACACGACCTATGTCGAGCGGGTCGCGCTCGACACCCGCTACGCCCGGGATTGGTCGCTCAACCTCGATCTCCGCATCCTGCTCCGCACCCTCCCCGCCGTGCTGCAGCGCCGCGGCGCGATCTGACCGCGGGCACGGCCCGTCCCGGCTGCGCCCCTCAGGCCCCTTCTCCCGCCCCCCGTCCGTCCACCCTTCCGCCCTCGGGCCGGCCTCATGCCGCCGGCCCGCCACGGGCGCCCGTCCGCCGAAAAGAGGCACCGCATGACGCTCGCCATCGGGACGCTCCCACAGAAGGCCGCGCCGGCCCGGCGCCCGCCCGAATCGCCGCTGCCCCGGACGATCAGCGGGGAGGGGCCGGCCACCCATCCCTTCGTCACCATCGTGGTGCCGACCCTGAACGAGGCCGGCTACATCGAATCCTGCCTCGCCAGCCTGGTGAGGCAGTGGCCGGCTGCCGCCTGCGAGATCCTGGTGATCGATGGCGGCAGCCGGGACGCGACGCTGGCCCTGGTCGAGGCCTTCGCCAGCCGCCATCCCGTCCCCGACCATCCGAGCATCCGGACACTGCCGAATCCGCAGAGGATCCAGTCCGCCGCCGTCAACCTCGCCGCCCGCCTGGCCTCGCCGCGCTCGACCATCCTGATCCGCGCCGATGCGCATGCCAGCTATCCAAGCGGCTTCGTGCGCCGTTGCGTCGCCGACCTGCTGCGCACCGGGGCGACCTCGGTCGTGGTACCGATGCGCAACGAGGCGCAGCAGGGCCATGGGCTGCAACGCGCCATCGCCACGGCGCAGTCGAGCCGGCTCGGCAATGGCGGCTCAGCGCATCGCGCCCGGCCGCGCTCCGGCTTCGTCGATCACGGCCACCACGCTGCCTTCGACCGTCACTTCTTCCTCTCGATCGGCGGCTATGACGAGAGCTTCACCCATAATGAGGATGCCGAGCTGGACCACCGGGCGCAGCGCGCCGGCGGCCGGGTCTGGATGTGCGCCGAGGAGGCGGTCACCTACTACCCGCGCAAGGATCTCCCCGCCCTTGCCCGGCAGTATTACCGGCACGGGGCGGGGCGGGCGCGCACCCTGCTGAAGCACCGGCTGCGGCCGCGGCCGCGGCAGATGGCGCCGGTGATGGCGCTGGGCGGCAGCCTCGCCGGCCTCCTCGGCACCGCCATCGAGCCGATGCTCGGCCTCGCCGCCGCCGCCTATCCCGCCGCCTGCCTCGGCTGGGGGGCGCTGCAGGCGGCGCGGGCGCGGGATGCCTGGCTGCTCGCCGCCGGGCCTGCCCTGCTCACCATGCATCTGAGCTGGGCGACCGGCTTCCTGCGGAGCGCGGCGCGGCGCGGCGGGCCGGGAGCGCCGATCATCGTGCCCGCCGCGCCGAATCGCGCCGCGGCGGTCGAGGCGTCGGCCAGCGCCCCGGCGCCGACGCCGGCGCGGGTCAGCGAGGGCTATCCGATCGGCTAGACCATGATCCGTTCGCTCCGATGCACGGACCATGGTCCAGGCCGTTGTTTGATCGCGTGAGTCACGCTTTTCGGTGCTTCACCTCAAGCGACCATGCTGGACAGATCCCGGACCAAGGACCGCTGCCCGAGCGTGGCAGCGGTGCCGCCACGCGCGGAAACTTCGGAAATGCTGCACCGCATGGTTGAATTCACGCAGTAGTGACGATAGCTTGAGCCTTGTAGTTTTCACGTTTCAGCGAAACCGCCGCGGAGCCCGCATCCCATCCTTCGGCGCCAGCCCCCGGGGTCCCGCTTCCGGCCCCCGACGGACCGCCGGGGAGGCCGCTCGTCCCGCGCCGGCACCCGGCTGGCCCGCAGCCAGGCCCGGCGCAGGCACGAGGACGGCGGTGCGCCCGGCGCTCGATAAGGACACCGGATGTCAGCCTCGGATATTGCCCGGCCCCTCTCGCGGCGCGTCCTGCTTCGCGCCGGCGCCACGACCGCGGTTCTGGCGAGCACGGGCTGCAACAGCTTCCTCCCGAGCAGCGGGCCGCGCATCAATGGGATCGTCGGGCCGGCGACGGAGCGGGCGGGCGATCCCGGCCCGGACTCCGACCCCACTCTGCACTATGCGCTGCTGACCCTCGATCCCGGCGTCGTCGCCGCGGCCGAGCCGGACGGGCCGGGCAAGCTCTTCAGCGTCGGGCTGCAGGCCCATGGCGCCGCCGAGGTACGCTTCGGCGTCGGCGACATCCTGGCCATCACCATCTTCGAAACCCAGTCCGGCGGCCTCTTCATCCCGGCCGATGCCGGCACGCGGCCGGGCAATTTCATCACCCTGCCGCAGCAGCAGGTGGGCCGCACCGGCCTGGTCACGATTCCCTTCGCCGGCACGGTGCCGGCGCTCGGCCGCACGGCGGGGGAGCTGGAGCGGGCGATCGCCGGCCGGCTCCGCCAGCGCGCGCTGGAGCCGCAGGTGATCGTCTCCCTCGTCGAGCGGCGCTCGGCCAGCGTCTCGGTCGTCGGCGATGTCGACCAGTCGCTGCGCTTCTCGCTCGATCCCGGCGGCGAGCGGCTGCTCGGCGCCATCGCGCGCGCCGGCGGCACCCGCTTCGCGCCGCACGAGACGCTGGTGACGCTGCAGCGCGGCGGCGTCTCGGAATCGGCGATCATGGCCGAGATCGTCGATAACCCGCGGCTGAACCTGCAACTCGCGCCGGACGACACCATCATCGTCTCGCGCCAGCAGCGCTACTTCCTCGCGCTCGGCGCGGTGGGCCAGAGCGCCAGCATCACCCAGCTCAACCGGCGCTTCCCCTTCGAGGACCGCCGCCTCAGCCTGGCCGATGCCGTGGCGCGGGCCGGCGGCCTGCAGGACGACCGGGCGAATCCGAGCGCCGTCTTCCTCTTCCGCTTCGAGCGCCGGCCGGCGCTCGAGCGCATGGGCATCGCCACGGCGCGCTTCCAAGGGGAGGAGGTCCCGACGGTCTACCGGGCCGACCTGCTCAACCCCGCCTCGATGTTCCTGGCCCAGCGCTTCCAGATGCGGCACAATGACCTCATCTTCGTCTCCAACGCGCCGAGCACCGACCTGCTGAAATTCCTGCAGGTGCTGCTGCCCATCGCGCAGACCGGCTACTTCGCGGCAGGCATGCGCTAGGCCCGGCACCCGGTCCCGGCGGCCCTTGCGCAACTGCTGCAAGGCGTCGGGACCGCCGCTGGCGGGAGCGGGCGGGGACCGGAGCAAAGCGGCAGAATGGAACGGTTTCGCACCTGTCGCCTCACCCTGCGCTTTCGTGATTGAGTATTGTACACAAGCGTGCGATGCTCGCGCCTTGTCTGCGAGGCTGCCGTCGGGCGAGACCCGCGCGGCGCAACGAATGAATCGGCCGAGCCTCGTCGGCCCCGGTCGCAAGCCTTAACCGGAGGCGTCATGTCCAGCCCCTGGCGCGTAGGCGATCGCTCCAGCCTCCTGTGGTCCACCCCTTCCGAGGCCTCCGGCGGTCCGGTTGCCATGTCTGCCCTGATGATTGCCTTCGCTGCGATGGCCGGCCTGCTCGCCCTGTTTTTCGCCGTGCCGATCGCCGGCACGCTCGAAACCTCGGAGATGATCGGCCTGCCCATCCTCTGGGGCGGCCTCGCCCTGGCCGCGCCGACCCTGCTCGGCGCCGGCGTGCTGCACCGCGCCCGGCTGCGGGAGAAGACCCTGCAGCGCGAGAAGGCGGCGCTCGAGGAACGGCTGCAGACCGTCGCCGACCTCTCGCACGCCTTCGAGCTCAGCGCCGTCATGCTGCGCGACGCCGACGGCACCATCCGCCACTGGTCGGCGGGCTGCGAGCGGCTCTTCGGCTTCACCGCCGCCGAGGCGATCGGCCAGCGCGCCCATGAACTGCTCGGCACCCGCTTCCCCGATGGCGGGCGGCGGGCGGCGCAGGACAGCCTGCTCGGCAGCGGCGAATGGCAAGGCGAGCTGCGGCACCGCCGCCGCGGCGGCCTGCCCGTGGTCGTCGCGGCGCATTGGATCCTGCGCCATGGCACCAATGCCGGCGCGGTGGTCGAGGTGCATGCCGATGCGACCGAGCTGAAGGCGACCGAGGCGGCGCTCAGGGCTGGCGAGGCGCGGCTGCGCCTGGCCCAGGAAGTGGCCGGCATCGGCACCTGGGAATGGGACCCCGAGGCCGACCGCTTCCTCTGGTCGCCCGAGCATTCCACCCTTTTCGGCGGCGCCGCGGCGGCGATGCCGGTGACGCTCGAGGGCTTCCTCGGCCTGGTGCATCCGGACGACCGCGCCGCGGTCCGCGCCGGCGCCTGGCGGGCGCTCGAGAGCGGCGAGTACGAGGCCGAGTTCCGCATCATCCGGCCCGGGCGCGACGGCGGCGACGAGATGCGCTGGCTGCTCGGCCGCGGCCGGCGGATGCCGGGCCCGGCCGGCCGCGTCGGCCCGATCCTTGGCGTCCATATGGACTTCACCGCCCGCAAGGAGGCGGAGGAGCGGCAATCCCTGCTGATGCGCGAGGTCGACCACCGGGCCAAGAACGCCCTCGCCGTGGTGCAGGCGGTGCTGCGGCTGACCAAGGCCGACAATGCGCAGGAGTTCGGCCGCGCCATCGAGGGGCGCGTCGCCGCCCTGGCCCGGGCGCAGACCCTGCTCACCGAGAGCCGCTGGATGGGCGCCGATCTCAACGCCATGCTGCGCGGCGAGCTCGATCCCTTCCTCGGCAATGCCGGCAGCACAAGGGTGATCCTCGACGGCCCGCCGCTGACCGTCTCGCCCATGGCGGCGCAGCCGCTCTCGATAACGCTGCACGAGCTCGCCACCAATGCGGCGAAATACGGCAGCCTCTCGGCGCCGGGCGGCACGCTCGAGCTCCGCTGGAGCGCCGATCCGGCGCATGACCGGCTGCGGCTGCGCTGGGCCGAATCCGGCGGCCCGCCGCTTGCCGGCCCGCCCCGCGGGCGCGGCTTCGGCTCGCGGGTCATTCGGACCACCATCCATGATCAGCTTGGCGGCGAGGTGTCCTTCGAGTGGCAACCGACCGGTCTCGTTTGTCTTATGGAACTGCCGCTTGGTCGCGTCGTGACCCGGGCGGAGAGCGGACGCCGCGCCTGAAGGGCCTGCCATGGCGATGATTTTGATCCTCGACGACCGTGCGACGAACCGGAGCATCTATGCCCGGCTGGCGACGGTGATCGAGGACGGCGTGTCGGTCGAGGTGTTCGGCGATCCGCTCGATGCCCTGGAATGGCTCGAGGGCAACCGCATCGACCTGGTGATCACCGATTTCAAGATGCCCGGCATGGACGGCGCCGAGTTCACCCGCCGCCTGCGCGCCCTGCCGGGCAAGTCCTCGGTGCCGGTGCTGGTGGTGACCGCGCATGACGATCGCGGCTTTCGCGTCCGCGCGCTCGATGCCGGCGCGACCGATTTCCTGCAGAGTCCGATCGACCATTTCGAGCTGGTGACGCGGGCGCGCAACCTGCTGGCGCTCGGCCGGCGCGAGCCGGCGGCGGGCTATCCGCCGGGCCTCGCCGAGTCGCCGCCGGCGCCGCCCCTGCCGCCCGGCTCCGACCTGCTGCAGGCGCAGGGCGCCGAGAATCTCGTCCGCATCCTCGACAACCTGCCCGCGCAGGTGAGCGCCATCGACCGCGACGGCCGGTGCATCTACGCCAATGCGGCGATGGCCGCGGCGCTCGGCGCCCGCCCGACCGAGCTGATGGGGGTGCGGGCCGCGACGCTCTTCGGGCCGCGGCGGGCCGAGCGCAGCCGCGCCGCGGATCTCGCGGTGCTGGCGACCGGCGCCTCGCTGCCGCCCTATCGCGAGGAGGGCGCCG
This sequence comes from Roseicella sp. DB1501, assembly GCF_013112485.1. GTDB lineage: Bacteria > Pseudomonadota > Alphaproteobacteria > Acetobacterales > Acetobacteraceae > Paracraurococcus. Next base: position 22,162 of record NZ_JABFHG010000020.1, on the reverse strand, counting down.
ACGGCCAGCTGCTGACCACCAAGGCGCCGCTCCGTGATCCGAGCGGCGAGATCATGGCGGTCATCACCACCTCGATTCCGCTGGGGCCGGAGCCGGAACGGTGAGCCCGCCCGCCGCGTCGCGCGCCCCGATTCTCGGCCGGGCACGCGGGCGCGTCGGGACGGAACAGGAGATGAGCGTCAACCGGCTCGTCTTCACCGCCGTCTTCGCGCTCTACCTGCCGACCCTCGGCGCGCCGATCCTCGCTGTCAGCCTGCCGCTCCTCGTCGTCTGGGCGCTGTGCGGGCTGCTGATCGCGGCGCATATCCGGCTGTCGCCGGCGCCGAACACGCCGCGCCGGGCCTTCGCCCTGCTGCTCGACATCGGCGTCCTCTCCGGCTTCCTGCATCTCGGCGGCGCCCAGGCCGCGCCCTTCTTCCCGGTCTACCTCTGGGTCGTGCTCGGCAACGGCTTCCGCTTCGGGCCGGCCTGGCTGCTCGCCGGCATGCTGGTCTTCATAGCCGGCTTCGGGGCGGTGGCACTGACCACGCCCTACTGGCAGGCGATCCCGCATCTGGCGATCGGCCTGCTGGTCGGGCCGGTGATCCTCGCTCTCTATGCCGGTCGGCTGATCCGCAAGCTGTCCCAGGCGCGTCTCGCCGCGGAGCAGGCGAGCGAGGCGAAGACCCGCTTCCTGGCCGGCGTCAGCCACGAGCTGCGCACCCCGCTCAACGCCATCATCGGCATGGGCGGGCTGTTGCGCGGAACGGTGCTGGACCGCGAGCAGCAGGAGATGGCACAGACCATCGATCTGGCGGCGCGGGGCCTGCTCGGGCAGATCAACGGACTGCTGGACATATCGAGGATCGAGGCTGGCGCCACGGTGATGCGTTCCGAGAGCGTGGACCTGTCCGCCCTGCTCGCCGAGTCGCGGGGGCTGCTGCTCGCCCAGGCGCGGGAGAAGGGGCTGCGGCTGCGGTTGCATGTCACCGCCCGCACCCCGACCCGCATCCTCTCGGATGCCGCCATCCTGCGCGACCTGCTGCTCAATCTCGGCGGCAATGCGGTGAAGTTCACCGCCGTCGGCGGCATCACCATCGCGCTCGACGCCGAGCCGGGCGAGGGCGATGCGCTGCGCCTGCGGCTCGAGGTCAGCGATACCGGCATCGGCATCAACGAGGCGGCGCAGGCCCGCATCTTCGAGCGCTTCGCCCAGGCCGACGAGACGATCATGGGCCGCTTCGGCGGCACCGGCCTCGGCCTCGCTCTCTGCAAGGGGCTGGTCGAGCTCGCCGGCGGCGAGATCGGCGTGCGCAGCCGGCCCGGCGCCGGCAGCTGCTTCCACGTCCTCTTCCCGATCCGCCGCGATCCGGGCGCGGCCGAGCCGATGGTGCCGCCGCAGGCGCTGCTGCTCGGCACCGACCCGGCCGGCCTCGCCGGCCTTGCCGGCCGCCTCGGCGTGCTCGGCATGGCGGCCACCCCGCGGACCGTGTCGCCGGCGACCTTCGCCGCGCTCTGGGGCGCCGAGGGGCCGCTGCCGCAGATGCTGGTCGTCTGCCTCGGCGAGGGGCAGCCGCCGGCGACCGAGGACATCGCGGCGGGGCTGCGCGGCACCGGGCCGGCGGAGATGCTGGTCTTCGCCGTCGGCGGCGGGACCGGGCCGGGCCTGCCGGACCAGGCGCGGCGGCGCCAGGTGACCGGCTTCCTGCCGGCCGAGCCGGAGGCCGCCGACTGGGCCATGCCGCTGGCCCTGGCCTCGGCGCTGCTGCCGCGGGTGCGGGCGGCGATGCCTCAGGCGGCCGCCGCGGTGGCGCCGATGCGGGTGCTCGTCGCCGACGACAACCGGGTGAACCGGCTGGTGGTGCAGAAGATCCTCGACCGCGAGGGCCACCGGGTCACCCTGGTCTCCGACGGCGAGGCGGCGCTGGACATGCTGGAGGCGGGCGAGTTCGACCTTGTCCTGATGGATCTGAACATGCCGGGGACGGACGGCATCACGGCGACCAAGCTCTACCGCTTCAACGCCCTCGGGCGGCGGCACGTGCCCATCCTCGGCCTCACCGCCGATGCCACGCCGGAGGCGGCGCAACGCTGCCGCGAGGCCGGGATGGATGGCTGCCTGGTGAAGCCGATCGAGCCGGCGCAGCTCGCCGCGGCGGTCGCCGCCTATGCGCCGGAGACGGCGGCGCCGTCCGCGGCGCCGGCGCCGGCGGTCACCCGGATCGAGGCGCATCCGCGCTTCCGGCCCTCGCTGCCGCCGGCGCTCGATCCGGCGGTGACGGCCGATCTGATCGCCCTCGGCGGCCGGCGCTTCGCCGCCGATCTGGCGCGCGACTTCGTCACCGATGCGGCCGAGCTGCTCAATGGGCTCGAGGCGGCGCTCGACCAGGGCGATGTCGCCCGCTTCCGCGCGGCGGCGCATGGGCTGCGCAGCAGCGCGGCGAATATCGGCGCGCGCGGCCTCTTCGCCCTCGGCACCGCGGCCGAGGCGCTGCCCGCCCCGGAGGTGCCGACCGCCGGCCGGCAGCAGGCTGAACTGATGCGCGAGGAGCTCGAGCGCGTGCGCGCGGCCGGGCAGGCGGCGGCAGACGGCGCCGCCTAATACTCTCCACGACACCGCTGCGCGGCTTCGCGGGGCCCCATGGGTCCCCTCCTGACCGCGATCCGTCACAGCCTGCCGCGGCGAGGCCACGGCAGGGCAATGGACGGCGACGGATCCAATGCGCGCTTGCGGCTGGGCGTCGCCCGGGGATCCCGCGGCCGGCGACCGGCTGGTCCGCGACGCTTGCGGATCATGGGAAGGCTGCGGTCGGCCGCTGCGCCAAGGCGATGCGGCATCCGGCGCCCGTCGGCTGGGCAGCGCGGGCCCGCCCGAGATTGGCGGCCTGCTCGTGGCGGGGGAGCGCACGAGCCGCGCCGGCGCGGCCCGGCAGGGCCGGGGGCGAGGGCGCGCTGAGATGGTTCGGATGCGCCTGGCCGATGCGGCGCCGTCATCTGCGTCTCGTCTCGCACGCCCCGGCGGGGCGGGTGGCCAAACGGCCCCCAGGCAAGGGACCTCTAGCGAAGGGCCTCAGGCGAGGCCGATGCGGCGGTCCTGGGCGGCGCAGAGGCGCGCCATCCGGCGGAGGTCCTGCTCGGTCAGGCGCAGCGCCGCCTCGGCCCAGACCTCGACCACCTCGCGCAGCTCCTGCAGCGTCACCGGGTCCACCTTGCGGCGGGCGCGGCACATGGCCTGCTGCGCATTGTGGAAGCGGTCGCTCTTGTCGAGATGCGCGAGCAGCGCCGCCTCGCCCTCGCCATCCTCGGCCAGGACATCGACCAGGCCCATGGCGTGCATCTGCTCGGCGGTGTGGATGGTGCCGGAGAGGATGAGCTTCTCGGCGGCGGCGCGGCCGATCCGGCGCGAGAGGAAGCTGTAGGCCCCCATGCCGGGGAAGAGGTTGAACAGCACTTCCGGCAGGCCGAACTTGGCGCTCCGCTCGGCGACGATCAGGTCGTGCGCCAGGGCGCATTCGAAGCCGCCGCCGAGCGCGTCGCCCTGGACCAGCGCCACGGTGATCATCGGCAGGTCGAGCGCGGTGTGGTTGCGGTGGATCGCCTCCACCGCGGCATGGCCGTAGCGGACCAGGCCGTCGCGGTCGCCGGCGGCGATCAGCTGGCGGAACAGGCCGAGATCCCCGCCCAGGTTGAAGATGCCGGGGATGGCCGAGCCGCAGACGAACCAACGCGGCGCCGGCAGAGGCGCATCGGCGGCGAAGAGCTCGGGGATGGCGGCGTGCATGGCCGCGATGTCGCGCAGCAGGGCGGGGCTGAAGCAGGGCCGCTCGGTCGGGCGCAGCCGGCACCAGTAGATCCCGCGCTCGGCGTCATAGGCGGTGTCGAGCGTCTCATGCGTCGAGGCGGGGCGGCCGGAATGGCTGGCATTGGCCAGGACCTGGCGGGCGAGGGCGGGGAAGCCGGCGGCCATCGGGCTGCGGACAAAGGTCATGATCAGGGCCTCGTCGTTGAAGCACGTCGGCGCCGGGATCGGCGTCCTGATCAAACCTTAGCGCCTCACGAATATGTTATACAATAGTCAATGCGCGCACAGGTTGCTTTTCTCCGGGTTGGTTCGGAAAACGTATCCGAATTGTCACAGGTCGCGAGGCTGACCAGCGATGGCCTCAAGACGATCAACCGAGGACGAGACGTCCGGCGCACCGGCCCGGAGGCCGGCTCACTCCTCGTCCAGCAGGCTGGCGAGCTTCAGCGCCACGCCCTTCGATCCCTCGATCCGCAGCCGCCCCGTCGAGAAGGCGAGCATCGGGCTGAGCCGGCCGGCCATCAGCTTGTCCAGGTTGTCGGCCGACATGCGCAGCACCGTATCGGCCTCCGCCGTCTCGTCGACCTGCTCGATCGTGCAGTCGGACCCGGTGGCGTCGAGCAGCACGCTCTCGCCGAGATCGGTCAGGTCGAAGCGCATCCGGTAGCCGAGGCGGCGCAGGAGCGGAGCCTTCTCCTGCATCGCCGCCATCAGGGTCGCCGCATCGGCCATGGGTGTTTTGCCTTCCTTGGCATCGTTACTTATCTTATACAGGATACAGGCATAGCTTGCCCCTTGCGTCACCCGGGCGTTGCAGGGCGCACCACGATGGGCCCGAAGATGTCGGCGCGGCCATGGGTGACGAGCGACAATGAACGCCGCCGGGAGGGCCCTGCTCAGTATGAGCGTCCTGCGATGCCCCGGCCGCCCTGGCGGCCCGATCCTCGCCAATCTGGTCCTCGCCAACCTGCTTCTCGGCAACCCGCTGCTCGCCGGCCGGGCGGGCGCCACGGGCTACGAGCTGCGGGAACAGAGCGCCGTCGGCCAGGGCGCCGCCTTCGCCGGCGCCGCGGCCCGCGACGACGATCCCAGCATGCTTTTCTTCAACCCGGCCGCCATGGCCTCGCTGCCGGGGATCCAGGGCGCTCTCATCGGCTCCGGCATCTTCCCGGAGGCCCGGATGACCGAGGGCCGCGCCAACCGCAACGCCCTGCTCGGCGGCTCGCCCGTTGCCGGCAGCCTGGGCGGCGATATCGGGATCGATGCCTTCGTCCCGGCCAGCTACGGCACCCTGCAATTCGCGCCGGACTGGCATCTCGGCATCGCCGTCACCAGCCCCTGGGGCTTGGTCAGCAAGGGCAGCGAGGACAGCATCGCCCGCTATCACGCGCTCACCTCCTCGCTGAAGACGGTGAACATCGCGCCAGCGCTGTCCTGGCAGGCGACGCCGAGCCTCTCCCTCGGCCTCGGCCTGCAAATCCAGTACAGCACCGCGCGCCTCTCGAACGCGACGGATTTCGGCGCCATCGGCGCGGCGCAGCGCATTCCCGGCTTCGTGCCGGGCACGCGCGACGGCCGCGCCACCGTCGCCGGCGACGACACCGCGCTCGGCTGGCAGATCGGCGCGCAGTGGCAGCCGCTGGCCGGGACCCGGCTCGGCCTCGCCTTCCGCTCCGCCATCTTCCACAGCCTCGAAGGCGACGCGACCTTCGAGGGCGTCCCCGCGGCGCTCTCGCCCGCCTTCGCCAACACCGCCGGCCGCGCCAAGCTGACGGTGCCGGAGACGGTGACGCTCGGCCTGCGGCAGCGGATCGACGACCGCTGGACCCTGCTCGCCGGGCTGGAATGGACCAATTGGTCGCGCTTCCGCGACCTCACCGTCGTGTTCGCCAATGGCCGGCCGCCTTCCGTCACCGAGGAGCGCTGGCATGACAGCGTCTTCGTCTCGCTCGGCGGCGAGTATCGCTGGAGCGAGGCGCTGACGCTCCGCGCCGGCTTCGCCTACGACCAGTCGCCGGTGCCGGACGCGACGCGGACGCCGCGCATCCCGGACAGCGACCGCTACTGGCTCTCGGCCGGCGCCAGTTACGAGATCCGGCGCAATGTCAGGCTGAGCCTCGCCTATACCCATATCTTCGCGCCGAGCGTTTCGGTGAACCTGCAGGATCCCGGGCCGGGCAACACCAATCTCTTCCGCACGAGCCTGACCGGCACCTACCAAACCTCGGTCGACATCGTCTCGGCCCAGCTCAGTTTCGCCTTCTGACGGGAAGGGCCAGCCGCATGGACACGCATTCCACGGCTGCCTCCCCCCGCTGGCGCGACGCCTATCCGCCCGGCATCGCCTGGGACATGCCGCTGCCGCCGGAGACCCTGACCGGCATCTTCGAGGCCGCCGTGGCGCGCTTCGCGGCGCGGCCCTGCCTCGACTTCCTCGGCCGGCGCTGGAGCTATGGCGAGGTGGGCGCGCTGGTCGGCCGCGCCGCCGCCGGCCTGCAGCGCCTCGGCGCCGGGCCGGGCACCCGCATCGGCCTCTGCCTGCCGAACGGCCCGCATTACGTCATCGCCTTCTTCGCCGCGCTCCGCTGCGGCGCCACGGTGGTGAACTGCAACCCGCTCTACAGCACGGCGGAGCTGGCGGCGCAGCTCCGCGATTCCGAGACCCGCATCCTGGTCGCGCCCGATCTGGCGCCGATCCTCGACCGGGCGCTGCGGCTGCGGCAGGAGGGGGTGCTGACGCAGGTGATCGCCTGCCCCTTCGCCGAGGCGCTGCCGCCGCTGAAGGCGGCGCTGTTCCGCCTGCTGCGCCGGCGCGCCATCGCCCGCATCCCGGCGCTGCCCGGCGTGCTGCGCTGGGAGGCGCTGCTGCAGGGCCCGGCCGTGCCGCAGCCGGAGCCGCGGCCGGAGGATGTCGCGGTGCTGCAATATACCGGCGGCACCACCGGCATGCCGAAGGGGGCGATGCTGACCCATGCCAACCTGGCGGCGAATCTCCGCCAGGTGCAGGCCTGGTCGCCGCAATGCCGCCCGGGCGAGGAGCGCACCCTCGCCGTGCTGCCCTTCTTCCACGTCTTCGCCCTGACCGCGGTGCTCGGCGCCTCGATCGGCTGGGGCGCCGAGCTGGTGATGCTGCCGCGCTTCGAGGCGAAGCAGCTCATCGCCACGCTGCGGCGGACCCGCCCGACGGTCTTCCACGGCGTGCCGACGCTGTTCCGGGCGGTGATCGAGCAGGGGGCGACGCGGCAGGACCTCGCCTCGGTGCGCATCTGCATCTCCGGCGGCGCGCCGCTGCCGGCCGAGGTGAAGCGGGAATTCGAGGAGCGCAGCGGCTGCCGCCTGGTCGAGGGCTATGGGCTGACCGAGGCTTCGCCGGTCTGCTTCTGCAACCCGCTGGAGGGGGAGACGCCGGAGGGCAGCATCGGCCTGCCGCTGCCCGGCATCCGCGCCGAGATCCGCGCCCTCGACGATCCCGGCCGGACGCTGCCGCCGGGCGAGCGGGGCGAGCTCTGCATCGCCGGCCCGAACGTCATGGCCGGCTACTGGAACCGGCCGGAGGAGACCGCCGCCGCCATCGATGCCGGCGGCTTCCTGCATACCGGCGATGTCGGGATCATGGATGCCGCGGGCTACGTCACCCTGGTCGACCGCATCAAGGACCTCATCATCTGCAGCGGCTACAACGTCTATCCGCGCGCCATCGAGGAGGCGCTCTATACCCATCCCGAGGTCGCCGCGGCGACGGTGGTGGGCCAGCCCGACCCCTATCGGGGCGAGAGTCCCGCAGCCTTCGTGCAACTGCGGCCGGGCAGCGCGTTGACGCCGGAGGGCTTGCGCGCCTTCCTGAAGGACCGCCTCTCGGCGATCGAGATGCCGAAGCTGATCGAGATCCGGGCCGAGCTGCCGCGCACGCCGATCGGCAAGCTCTCCAAGAAGGAGCTGCGGGCCGAGCTGCTGCAGCGGACCGCCGAACGACCGGGGCGCGGCTGACACCTGGCGCGGCCGGAGAGGAGCGAGCATGACCGATGTGGTGATCGCGGCCTACCGCCGCTCCCCCTTCCAGCCGGCGCATAAGGGCACGCTGACCCGGCTGCGGCCGGACGAGATGGCGGCGCAGGTGGTCCGCGCCCTGGTCGACGAGACGGGCATCGATCCCGCGACCATCGAGGATCTCGTGCTCGGCTGCGCCTTCCCCGAGGGCGAGCAGGGGCTGAACGCGGCGAAGCTGATCGCCTTCATCGCCGGCCTGCCCGAGAGCGTCGCCGGTGCCACGGTGAACCGCTTCTGCGGCTCCTCCATGCAGGCGGTGCACCAGGCGGCCGGCGCCATCCATCTCGGTGCCGGCGAGGCCTTCCTCTGCTGCGGCGTCGAGAGCATGAGCCGCGTGCCGATGATGGGCTTCAACCCGATGCCGCATCCCGGCCTCGCCGCCCGCTATCCCCAGGCCTACATCTCGATGGGCGAGACGGCGGAGAACGTCGCCCGGCTGCACCAGGTCTCGCGCGCCGAGCAGGAGGGCTTCGCGCTGCGCAGCCATGCGAAGGCGGCGGCGGCGCAGCGCGAGGGGCGGCTGGCGGCCGAGATCGTGCCGGTCGAGACGCCGGCCGCCGGCAGCGGCGAGCGGCTGGCGGAGGATGGCTGCATCCGCGCCGATGCCTCGGTCGAGGGGCTGGCGGCGCTGAAGCCGGCCTTCCGCCAGGACGGCACGGTGACGGCCGGGACCTCCTCGCCGCTGACCGATGGCGCCGTTGCCCTGCTGGTCTGCTCGGGCGATTACGCCAGGACGCATGGGCTCACGCCGCTCGCCCGGCTGCGCAGCGTCGCGGTCGCCGGCTGCGGGCCGGAGGTGATGGGCATGGGACCGGTCGGCGCCACGCGTAAGGCGCTGGCCCGGGCCGGCATCAGCGCGCGCGAGCTCGACGTGGTGGAGCTGAATGAGGCCTTCGCCAGCCAGGCCATCGCCTGCCTGCGCGAGCTGGGGCTGGACGAGGCGCGGGTCAACCTCGATGGCGGCGCCATCGCGCTCGGCCATCCGCTGGGCGCGACCGGCGCCCGCATCACCGGCAAGGCGGCGCAGCTGCTGCAGCGCGAGGGCGGGCGCTACGCGCTGGCGACGCAGTGCATCGGCGGCGGCCAGGGCATCGCCACTGTGCTGGAGGCGCTGTGATGGACCCCATCCGCCGCGTCGGCGTGATCGGCGCCGGGGTGATGGGCGCGGGCATCGCCGCGCAGGTGGCGAATGCCGGCATCCCGGTGGTGCTGCTCGACATCATCCCGGGTGCGGCCGCGACGGCGGTCGCACGCATGCTGAAGACCGAGCCGGCGCCCTTCATGCACAGGGCGGCGGCGCGGCTGGTCGCCTGCGGCGATCTCGACCGCGACCTGGCGCTGCTCGCCGATTGCGACTGGATCTGCGAGGCGATCGTCGAGCAGGCCGAGGCCAAGCGCGCCCTCTATGCCCGGCTGCAGCCGGTGCGGCGGCCGGGCGCGATCCTCTCCTCCAACACCTCGACCATCCCGCTCGCAGCGTTGACCGAGGGCATGGCGGCGGAGGCGGCGGCGCATTTCCTGGTCACGCATTTCTTCAACCCGCCGCGCTACATGCGGCTGCTGGAGCTGGTGCAGGGACCGGCGACGCGGCCGGAGGTGGCGGCGCGCATCGCCGGCTTCGCCGATCGCGGCCTCGGCAAGACGGTGATCGCCTGCCGCGACCGGCCCGGCTTCATCGCCAACCGCATCGGCGGCCACTGGCTGCAGAGCGCGGTGAACCATGCGGTCGATCTCGGCCTCACCGTCGAGGAGGCGGATGCGGCGATGGGGCGGCCCATGGGCATCCCGAAGACCGGCGTCTTCGGCCTGCTCGACCTCGTCGGCCTTGACCTGATGCCGCATGTCGCGGCCAGCATGAAGGCGGCGCTGCCCGCCGAGGACCCTTACGTGCGGGCGATGCGCGAGCATCCGGTGATCCTCGGCATGATCGCCGGGGGCCGCACCGGGCGGAAGGGCAAGGGCGGCTTCTATGCGCGCGAGCGCGGCCCGGGCGGCGAGCGGCTGAAGCGCACGGTGGACCTCGCCACCGGCACCTATCGCGACAGCGAGAAGCCGCTGCTGGAGAGCCTCGCCCTGCGCGACCTGCGGGCGCTCGCCGGGCATCCCGATCGCGGCGGGCGCTATGTCCGCGCCGTGCTGCTCGACCTGCTCGGCTATGCCGCCGCGCTGGTGCCGGAGGTGGCCGAGGGCATCGCCGATGTCGATGCGGCGATGCGGCTCGGCTACAACTGGCGCTACGGACCCTTCGAGCTGATCGACCGGCTCGGCGCCTCCTGGCTGCGGTCGGCGCTCGCCGAGGCGGGGCGGCCGGTGCCGCCGCTGCTGGAGCGGGTGGGGGAGGGCGGCTTCTACCGCGTCGAGGCCGGGCGGCTGGAGGCCTTCGGCGTCGATGGCGCCTATCATCCGGTGCCGCGGCCGGAGGGCGTGCTGCTGCTCGCCGACATCAAGCGCCGCGCGGCGCCGCTGGCGCGCAACGGCTCGGCCTCGCTCTGGGATCTCGGCGAGGGCGTCGCCTGCCTCGAATTCCACAGCAAGATGAACGCCCTCGATCCCGGCACGCTGGAGATGCTCGGCACATCCGTGGCGATGGGCAAGAAGGGCGCCTTCCGGGCGCTGGTGATCCACAATGAGGGCGAGCATTTCTCGGTCGGCGCCAATCTCGGCCTCGCCCTCTTCGCCGCCAACATCGCCGCCTGGGGCGAGATCGAGGGCATGATCGAGCAGGGGCAGAAGGCGATGCGGGCGCTGCGCGACGCGCCCTTCCCGGTGGTCGGCGCCCCCTCCGGCATGGCGCTCGGCGGCGGCTGCGAGATCCTGCTGCATTGCGATGCGGTGCAGGCGCATGCCGAGAGCTATATCGGCCTGGTCGAAGCCGGGGTCGGGTTGATCCCTGGCTGGGGCGGCTGCACCAGCCTGCTGCGCCGCTGGGCCGAGGATCCACGCGCGCCGAAGGGGCCGATGCCGCCGGTCGCCAAGGCCTTCGAGGCGATCTCGACCGCGCAGGTGGCGAAATCCGCCTTCGAGGCGCGTGAGATGCGGCTGCTGCGCCCGACCGACGGCATCACCTTCAACCGCGACCGGGTGCTGGCCGAGGCGAAGGCGCGCGCCCTGGCCTTGGCCGAGGCCTACGCCCCGCCCGCGGCGCCGGCGCCGCTGCACCTGCCGGGAGCGAGCGGGCGCGTCGCCCTCGGCCTCGCGGTGCGGCAGCAGGCGGCGCTCGGCCGGGCGACGCCGCACGACCTCGTGGTCTGCGACCATCTGGCCGAGACGCTGACCGGCGGCCGCAAGGACCCGGTCGAGCCGGTGGGTGAGGCCGAGATGCATGCGCTGGAGCGGCGCAATTTCATGGCGCTGCTGCGCCTGCCGGCGACGCTGGCGCGGGTCGAGCACATGCTCGAGACCGGCCGGCCCCTGCGGAATTAGAACCGATGCCCGTCTATGACGCGCCGCTGCGCGACATGCGCTTCCTCCTCGACGAGCTGACCGATGCCGGCCGGCTGCGCGCCCTGCCGGGCTGCGAGGAGGTCACGCCCGAGCTGACCGGCCCGGTGCTGGAGGAGGCGGCGCGCTTCGCCCGCGAGGTGCTGCTGCCGCTCAACCAGACGGGCGATGCCGAGGGCTGCCGGCTGGAGAACGGCGTGGTGCGCACGCCGGCCGGCTTCCCCGCCGCCTATCGCGCCTTCTGCGAGGGCGGCTGGACGGCGCTCGGCGCCGATCCGGCGCATGGCGGGCAGGGGCTGCCGCGCTCGGTCGGGCTGCTGGTCGAGGAGATGGTCTGCTCGGCCAACATGGCCTTCGGCATGTATCCTGGCCTCTCGCACGGCGCCTACCGGGCGATCGAGATGCATGGCACGCCGGCGCAGCGGGCGCTCTACCTGCCGAAGCTCGCCAGCGGCGCCTGGTCCGGCACCATGTGCCTCACCGAGCCGCAATGCGGCACCGATCTCGGGCTTATCCGCACCCGCGCGGTGCCGGCCGCGGACGGCAGCCACCGCATCACCGGGGCGAAGATCTTCATCAGCGCCGGCGAGCACGACCTGGCCGAGAACATCGTCCACCTGGTGCTGGCGAAGCTGCCGGATGCGCCGCCCGGCACGCGCGGCATCTCGCTCTTCCTGGTGCCGAAATTCCTGCCGGCGGAGGATGGCCGGCCCGGGGAGCATAGGCCGGGGGCGCACAACGGCGTCACCTGCACCGGGCTCGAGCACAAGATGGGCATCCGCGCCAGCGCCACCTGCGCGCTTGCCTTCGAGGAGGCGACGGGCTGGCTCGTCGGCCGGCCGCACCGGGGCCTCGCCGCCATGTTCACCATGATGAACGAGGCGCGGCTCGGCGTCGGCGTGCAGGGGCTTGGCATCGCCGAGATCGCCTATCAGAACGCCGTCGCCTATGCGCGCGAGCGGCTGCAGGGCCGCGCCCTGGACGGCACGCGGGCGCCCGACCAGCCGGCCGACCCGATCCTCGTGCATCCCGACATCCGCCGTATGCTGCTGACGATGCGGGCGATGACCGAGGGCTGCCGGGCGCTCTGCGCCCTCACCGCGCTCGAGCACGACGTCTCGCTGCGCCATCCCGAGGCCGAGGCGCGGCAGGCGGCGGACGATTTCGTGCAGCTCATGACGCCGGTCATCAAGGCGCTCTTCACCGATGCCGGCTGGGAGGCGGCTGTGCTCGGCATGCAGGTCTGGGGCGGCCATGGCTATATCCGCGACAACGCCATGGAGCAGTTCGCCCGCGACGTCCGCATCACCCAGATCTACGAGGGCACCAACGGCATCCAGGCGCTCGACCTCGTCGGCCGCAAGCTCGGCGCGCATGGCGGGCGCTACCTGCGGCGCTTCTTCCATCCGGTGCTCGATTTCATCGAGGCGCGGCAGGACATGCCGGCGATGGAGCCCTTCATCCTGCCGCTGGCCAAGGCCTTCGGCCGGCTGCAGCAGGTGACGGCGGAGCTGGCGCAGCGCGGCCTGCGCGACCCCTTCGAGGCCGGGGCGGGGGCGAGCGACTATCTCCGCCTCTTCGGCCTCACCGCGCTCGCCTATGCCTGGGCCCGCATGGCCGATATCGCGCTGCCGCGGGCCGAGGAGGAGGCCTTCTACCGCGCCAAGCTGGCGACGGCGCGCTTCTTCATGCAGCGCGTCCTGCCCGAGACCTCCTCCCTCGCCGCCAAGGTCCTGGCCGGCGGCGCCAGCCTCCGGGAATTCGTCGACGCGGATTTCTGATCCCGACGACCGTCGGCGTCACAAGGCGCTCGACCAATCCGCCGGCACGAAGCGGTAGCCCGCGCCTTCCCTTGCCAGGTAGCCATTGGCCGGGAAGGGGAAGTGGTAGCCGGTGATGCGGATGCGGTCGGCGGCGATGCGGTCGAAGAGGCAGCGGCGCGTGGCCTCGGCGAGATCGGCGTCGAAGTCGAAGACAGCGTGGAAATCCGGCCGGCGGGCAAAGAGCTCGGGGCGGTTCGTGGTGTCGGCGACGAAGATCATCTCCGCCGCGCCATCGGCGACGTGATAGGCGGTGTGCCCCGGCGTATGGCCGGGAGCCGCGACGGCACGCAGGCCAGGGATCACCTCGGCGCCCTCCGCCAGCGGCCGGATGCGCCCCTCATAGGGCGCGAAGCAGCGGGCGGTGTTGGCGAAGGTGGCGCGCTGCCCCTCCGGGCTGCGGCTCTCGTTGCCGCGGTCGCGCCACCAGGCCCATTCCGCGGCGGGCACCACCACCTCGGCATTCGGGAAGGCGCGGCCACCCTCGGCATTCAGCAGCCCGTTGATATGGTCGGCATGGAAATGGCTGTGGACGACGAGATCGACCTTCGCCGGGTCGATCCCGGCGGCGCGCATGGTCTCCGGCAGCCGGCCCATCGTGGCGCCGGGCGGCGTCACGCCATTGCCGGTGTCGAAGGCGACGAGCTGCCGGCCGGTATCGAGGAAGGTGACGGTGAAGGGGATGCGGTAGTGCTCGGTCGGCAGGAAGCTCTCGGCAAGCAGCGCCTGCACCGCCTCGAGCGGCGCGTTGCGCACGAAGCCCTGCAACGGGACGTCGCGGAAGCCGTCATGCACCGTCGTCACGGTGAAGCCGCCGAGCCGGAAGCGGTAGAAGCCCGGGGCTGGCGTGGGAGCTGGCGTGGGGGCTGGCGTGGGGGCCGGCATCGGGGCCGGCCTCGGGGCAGGATCGACCGCCGCCTGCGCCAGGGCCGGCCGGGGGAGCAGGGAGGGCGCGGCGAGCAGGGCAGGCAGGCCCGCCATCGCCATTCGGCGACGCAGCGTCTGATGCATGGGACGTTCCTCGAAAGCCGTTGCCGCCATGAAGAACTCGGCCGCGGCCGGGCGCAAGCGCGATGCGGGTTCAAAAGCGCCTGTCAAAGCCGTCGTTGCCCGTTGTCCTGCCGCGGCTTCGCCGCGGCAGGCTGTGACGATTCTTGGGCAACAAGGGCTTCCATGGGGCCTTCGCAAAGCCGCGAAGCGGCTTTGCGGGGCGCCTTAACGCCCGAGGACGACCACGCTCTCCAGATGCGGCGACCAGAGGAACTGGTCCACCGGGGTCGCGGCCAGCAGGCGGTAGCCGGCCCCCGCCAGCGGCTGCAGGTCCCGCGCGAGCACCGCCGGGTTGCAGGAGACATAGACGATCCGCGGCACCCCGGCGCGGGCGAGCAGCGGGATCTGCGCCGCAGCGCCGGCATAGGGCGGGTCGAGCACCACTGCGGCGAAGCCTTGCAGCTCCTTCGCCAGCAGCGGCTGCCGGTCGAGGTCGCGCCGCACCGCGGTGACGCGCGCGCCCGCCTTGCCGGCCGCGGCGGCGAGGGCGGCGACGCTGTCCGGCGCGCCCTCGAAGGCGGTGACGCGCACCCGCGCGGCGAGCGGGAAGGTCAGGGTGCCGTTGCCGGCGAAGAGATCGGCGACCAGGGCGCGGGCCGGCAATCGCTCGGGCAGCCCCGCCAGCACCGCCGCGACGATGGCCGCCTCGCCCCCTGGGCTCGCCTGCAGGAAGGCGCCGGGCGGCGGCGCCACCACCGCCGCGCCGAAGCGGATGCCGACCGGGCCGAGCTGCGCCGCCGTCTCGGCCGGGCCATTGCCCTGCGCCCAGGCGATGCGCGGCAGCCCATGCGCGGCGGCGAAGCTGGCGAGCAGCGCCCGGCCCGGCGCTTCCAGCGGCCCGTCGGTGCGCAGCAGCAGGTCGGGCCCGGTATCGAGCAGGTTCAGCACCGCCGATCCCTCGCGCCGCAGCGCCGGCAGGCGGTGCGCCATTTCCCGCAGCGGCGCCAGCAGCGCGACGAGGCGCGGGTCGAGCACCTCGCAGACGGCGAGGTCCACCACCTGCCGGCTGCCGGCGGCGTGGAAGCCGAGCGCGACGCCCGCCGCGCCGCGCCGCAGCGCCAGATCCGCCCGCCGGCGGGTGCCGGGCGGCGTCCGCGCCAGCGCCGCGACGGGCGCGCCGGGATAGCCGGCGCGGGCGAGGGCGGCGACCAGCTTCTCGCGCTTCCAGGCGGCGTAATCGGCATCCGCCAGATGCTGCAGGGCGCAGCCGCCGCAATGGCCGAAATGCGGGCAGGGCGGGGCGACGCGCGCCGGGGAGGGTTCCAGGATGGCCTCGACCGCGCCGGCCCAGGCCTCGCCGCGCCGCGTGGTGAGCCGCGCCTCGACCAACTCGCCCGGCAGCGCCCCCGGCAGGAAGATGCTGCGGCCCGCCTGCCGGGCGATGCCGTCGCCGGCGGCGCCGAGCGCCTCGACGGCGAAGCGGCCCACCTCAATCGTCATGGTCGAGTTCGTCCCGGCCGAGCGGCAGATGGTGCGAGGCCAGCCGGATCTCGCGCAGGAAGAGGCCGAGCGCGCCGATCATCGCCAGCATGGCGGCGACCAGCAGCAGGCCGATCACCCAGGCGAGATGCAGCCCGAGGAAGATGCCAGTGAAGGAGGTGACGATCAGCGAGCAGAGCAGGATCGCCGCCAGCACGCAGCCGCCGATCGCCGCATGCGCGGCCTGGGCGCGCTGCCCCAGCCGCCGGCCCTCGCCGGGCAGGGCGAGGCCGGCATCGCGGCGGATCGCCCGCTCCCGGTCGATGACCCGGGCCAGCCGGCCCGCCAGGACGTTCAGCAAGCTGAAGATCCCGGTGAGCAGGAAGGCGGGCGCGATCGCCAGCTGGATCGCGCGCTCGAGCTCCGCGACATCCGCCATGCCGAAGGCGCTGGGCATGGCGGATGGTCCCGTGCCTCAGCCGCCGAAGGCGTTGAGCCCGGTGATGGCCCGGCCGAGGATCAGCGCATGCACGTCATGCGTGCCCTCATAGGTGTTCACCGTCTCGAGGTTCATGACGTGGCGGATGACGTGGTACTCGTCGACGATGCCGTTGCCGCCATGCATGTCGCGGGCGACGCGGGCGATGTCGAGCGCCTTGCCGCAATTGTTGCGCTTGACCAGGCTGATCATCTCCGGCGCCGCCTTGTCCTCGTCGAACAGCCGGCCGACGCGCAGCACGGCATGCAGGCCGAGCGTGATCTCGGTCTGCATGTCGGCGAGCTTCTTCTGGATCAGCTGCGTCTGGGCCAGCGGCCGGCCGAACATCTTGCGCTGCATCGTGTAGTCGCGCGCCCGGTGCCAGCAATCCTCGGCCGCGCCCAGGGCGCCCCAGGCGATGCCGTAGCGGGCGCGGTTGAGGCAGGAGAAGGGGCCGGCGAGGGACTTCACGCCCGGCAGGCGGTTCTCCTCCGGCACGAAGACCTCGTCCATCATGATCATGCCGGTGACGGAGGCGCGCAGGCTGAACTTGCCCTCGATCTTCGGGAAGGAGAGGCCCTTCATGCCGCGCTCGAGGATGAAGCCGCGCAGGATACCCTCGTCGTCCTTCGCCCAGACCACGGCGACGTCGGCGATCGGCGCGTTGGTAATCCAGGTCTTGGAGCCGGAGAGCAGGTAGCCGCCATCCGTCTTCCTCGCCCGGGTGCGCATCGAGGAAGGGTCGGAGCCGGCATCGGGCTCGGTCAGTCCGAAGCAGCCGACGAACTCGCCGCTGCGCAGCTTCGGCAGGAACTTCTCCTTCTGCGCCTCGGAGCCGAAGGCGTAGATCGGGTACATCACCAGCGAGGACTGCACCGAGAAGGCGCTGCGATAGCCGCTATCGACGCGCTCCACCTCGCGCGCCATCAACCCGTAGGAGACGTAGTTGATGCCGGCGCAGCCATAGCCGTGCAGCGTGGCGCCGAGGAAGCCCATCTCGCCGAACTCGTTCATGATCTCGCGGTGGAAATGCTCCTTGCGGAACGCCTCCTGCACGCGCGGGAGCAGCTTCTCCTGGCAGAACTGATGCGCGGCGTCGCGGACCATGCGCTCGTCCTCGGTCAGCGCGCCCTCGAGCAGCAGCGGGTCCTCCCAGAGGAAGGGCGGGGTGGAGCGGCGCACGGCGGCGCTCTTCGGCGCGACGACAGCGGTGTCGGACGCACCCGAGGAGGGAATGGTGATGGGGTTGGCGAGGCTCATGGCTGTCTCCTCGGATGCCCGGAGGGGTCGTGGCCCCGGGTCTTGCGAATGGGCGTCTTGCGAATGGGCGTCTTGCGAATGGGCGCAATCTGGCGTGGCGGGAGCCGGCCCGCAACCGGTGCGTCGGGGACCGGCAGCGGCCCCGCGCCGAGGGGCCGGGCAGGCAAGGGACGGGGGCGAGACGGGCGAGACTGGGTCCCCACGGCGCCGCCCGGGCGGCGCTGCGGGGGGAGAGGTCAGGCCGCTTCCTGCTCCGGCTCCGACCCCGCATCGCGGCGGGGGCGGGGAATCGGGATCAGCATGAAGGCGGGCACGGCATCGCCGAAGCCGCGCACCGCCGGGCCGAGATCGTCGCGGTCGCGCCGGCGATACTCGTCGCGATCGCGGTCGCGGCGACGGTCCTCGCGCGGATGGCCGCGATCGCGCTCGAAACGCTCCGGTCGGTCCTGCTCGGGCCGCGCGGCGCGCTCGCGGCCGGTGCCCCGGTCACGCGGCTCGTCGCGCTCCCGCCGGTCGCGGTCGCCGCGCTCGTGCTGCTCGGCACGATCCCGGTCGCTGCGCTCAGGACGGTCCCGGTCGCTCCGCTCCGGCCTGTCACGGCCGCTGCGCTCAGGACGATCCCTGTCGCTGCGCTCCGGGCGATCCCGGTCGCTGCGCTCGGCGCGGTCCCGGTCGCTGCGCTCCACACGATCCCGGTCGCTGCGCTCCACACGATCCCGGTCGCTGCGCTCCACACGATCCCGGTCGCTGCGCTCCGGCCTGTCGCGGCCGCTGCGCTCCGGGCGTCCGCGCTCCGAGCGGCCGGGACGGTCGCGCTCGCGGCCGCGGGCGGTGTCGCGGCCGCCGCGCCCTCGGCCCTTCGGCCGCGCCGCCGCCTCGGCGATCTCCTCGTTGCTCACCGGATCGAGGCCCTCGATCTCGATGCGCGGGATCGGCATGCCGGTCAGCTTCTCAATCGCGGCGACGTTGCGGGCATCGTCCACGGTGGCGATCGTATAGGCATGGCCCTGCCGCCCGGCGCGGCCGGTGCGGCCGATGCGGTGGACATAGTCCTCGTCGCGATAGGGCACGTCGAAGTTGAAGACGTGACTGAGGCCGCCGATATCGATGCCGCGCGCCGCGACATCCGAGCAGACCAGTAGCTGCAGCTCGCCCGCCTTGAAGCGGTTCAGCGTCGCGAAGCGGCTCGCCTGGTCCATGTCGCCATGCAGGGCGCCGACCGAAAAGCCGTGCCGCTTCAGCGACTTGTAGAGGATGTCGACCTCGATCTTCTTGTTGCAGAAGATCAGCGCGTTCTGCACATCCTCGCGCCGGATCAGCCGGCGCAGCGCCTCGCGCTTGTCGAGCTCGCGGGTCCAGAGCAGGCCGGTGGTGATCGTCGTCGCCACGCTCGCCGGCGCGGAGACGCTGATCTCCTTCGGGTTCTGCAGGAAGGCGTCGGCGAGCTTGCGGATCTCGGGCGCCATGGTCGCCGAGAAGAACAGCGTCTGCCGCATCCCCGGCAGCAGCGAGACGATCCGCTCGACATCCGGGATGAAGCCCATGTCGAGCATGCGGTCGGCCTCGTCGATGACGAGCACCTTGCAATCGGCGAGCAGGATGCGGCCGCGGTCGAACAGGTCGAGCAGCCGGCCTGGGGTCGCGATCAGCACGTCGACACCCTTCTCGAGCACCGCGCGCTGGTCGTTCATGCTCTCGCCGCCGATCAGCAGGGCATGCACCAGGTTCAGGTGCTTGCCGTACTTCACGAAATTCTCGGCCACCTGCAGCGCCAGTTCGCGCGTCGGCTCGAGGATCAGGCTGCGCGGCATACGCGCCTTGGCCCGGCCGCTGGCCAGGATGTCGAGCATCGGCAGGGTGAAGCCGGCGGTCTTGCCGGTGCCGGTCTGGGCGCAGCCGAGCACGTCGCGGCCCATCAGCACGACCGGGATGGCCTGCTCCTGGATCGGCGTCGGGGTCACGTAGCCGGCCTCGGCCACCGCCTGCAGGATCGGCTCGGACAGGCCGAGATCGGTGAAGGTGACGCGCGGCGCGGCAGGTTCCTCGTCCTCCGCCTCGTCCTCATCCCCGGCGCCGCCCTCGGGCGCTTCCTCGGCCCCCGCTTCCTCGGCCCCGGTCTCGGCGGCCTCCGCTGCCTCGGCCGCCGCATCCTCCGCCGCGCCGCCATCCGCCATCAGGGGCTCGGCCAGAGACTCGGGTACGGCCTCGGGTTCCGCCGCCGTCACTTGCGGGGCGGCCGGTTCCGGTTCCGCCGGCGCCGCATCGGGCGCGGCCGGTTCGCCGGAGCCGGTGGGCGCAGCGGCTTCGGTCTCGGCCGGGGCGCCCTCGGCCTGCTCGGCAATGTGGTGCGGAAGGTCGGCTGCCGCCTCGGCAGGCCGGTCGGGGGTATCGGTCAAGTGCGATCGGTTCCTTCGCCGGGACGGCGGCGGCATGGCGGCCTCCGCGCCAGCACAAGGGCTGCAGCGCAATGCCGAAAACCGACGCCCGGCGTGCCGGATTCCAGGGCCGCCGTTCCAGGTCCGCGCGCCATATGCGCTCTCGACGCCGGGAAATCAAGCTTTGCAGGCGATTGTCGCCCGGAATGGCGGCGGGTAAGGGGGCCGGCGCCATGCCCGATCCCATCAGCCTCCTCCTCCTGCCCGGCCTGCTCTGCGATGCGCGGCTCTGGCGCGACCAGATCGCCGGCCTCGCCGGGCTGGCCGAGTGCCAGGTCGCCGACACGGTCAGCGACGACAGCCTCGGCGCCATGGCCGCCCGGGCGCTGGCCGCCGCGCCGCCGCGCTTCGCCCTGGCCGGCCTCTCCATGGGCGGCTACCTCGCCTTCGAGATCCTGCGCCAGGCGCCTGGGCGGGTCAGCCGGCTGGCGCTGCTCGACACCTCCGCCCGGCCGGACGACGCGCAGCAGGCGCGCCGCCGCCGCGGGCTGATGGCGCTCACCCGCACTGGCCAGTTTCGCGGGGTGACGCCGCGGCTGCTGCCGCAGCTCGTGCATCCGGACCGGCTGGCGGGGCCGGTCGGGGCTGAGGTGATGGCTATGGCCGAGCGGGTGGGGCGGGACGCCTTCCTGCGGCAGCAGGCGGCGATCCTCGGCCGGCCGGACAACCGCCCGGACCTGCCCGGCATCCGGGTGCCGACCCTGGTGGCGGTGGGAGAGGCGGACCAGCTGACGCCGCCGGCGCTGGCCGAGGAGATCGCCGCCGGGATCGCCGGCGCGCGGCTGCACCGCATCCCGCGCTGCGGCCACCTGCCGCCGCTTGAGGAGCCCGATCTGGTCACGGCCCTGCTGCGGGACTGGCTCGCCGCTTGATACCGGCGGCATGAATGTTCCATTCATGCCAAGCGCCGGAATGGGCGCCTCCGCAAGTCTGGCGTAACCAAGGGTTGCGAAGCAACCCGCCCGGCGACTGCGACGGGCCTGTTTCGTTTGTCTCCGGCCGGGCTTCCGGGGCATCGTTGCGCCCCGGAGGAAGCAAGCATGTCCAGGATCGAACGACGCGCCCTGCTCGCGGGCGCCGGAGCGCTGCCGCTCGCCATGCCGGGCCTGCTGCGCGCTCAAGCGAAGGGACCGCTGCAGATCGGGCTGCTGAGCGACATGAGCGGCCCCTTCCGCGATGTGGGCGGGCCGGGCAACCGCGTCGCGGCCGAGCTGGCGATCGAGGATTTCGGCGGCAGCCTGCTCGGCCGCCCGGTCGCCGTCCGGCAGGCGGACGGGCAGAACCGGGCCGATGTCTCGGCGGCGCTGGCGCGGGAATGGATCGACAGCCTCGGCATCGACGTGCTGGCCGACGGCGCGGCCAGCAGCTCCGGCCTCGCCATCCAGGAGGTCTGCCGCGAGAAGAAGCGCATCTACGTCATCACCGGCCCGGCCACCTCGGACATGACCGGGGCCAAGTGCTCGCCCTACGGCATGCATTTCGGCTTCGACACCTATGCGCTGGCCCATGGCACCGGCACGGCGCTGACCCGCTCGGGCGGCGATAGCTGGTACTTCATCACCTCCGACTACGCCTTCGGCCATGCGCTGGAGCGCGACACCATGGCCGCCGTCCGCGCCGCCGGCGGCAAGGTGCTCGGTGCGGTGCGGGCGCCGCTGAACAACGCCGATTTCTCCAGCTTCCTGATCCAGGCCCGCGCCTCGGGCGCCAAGGTGGTCGGCTTCGCCCTGGCCGGCATCGACCTGCAGAACTGCATCAAGCAGGCGGCGGAATTCGGCCTGACGCGCGGCGGCGCCCGCATCGCCACGCTGCTGGTGCAGGTCACCGACATCGTCGCGCTCGGCCAGAGGACCTGCGAGGGCATGGTGCTGACCGACAGCTTCTACTGGGACCTGAACGACGCGACCCGCGCCTGGGCCAGGCGCTACATGGCGCGGATGACGACGCCGCCAGGGTTGCAGCATGCGGCGATGTATACCGGCGTGACGCACTGGCTGAAGGCGGTGCGCGATGTCGGTGGCACCGATGCCGATGCCGTGGCGGCGAGGATGAAGGCGATGCCGGTCAACGACATGTACAATGCCGATGTGCGCATCCGCGAGGACGGGCGGACGCTGCACCGCATGTATCTCTGGCAGGTCAAGCCGGAGGCGGAGGCGAGGCACCGCTTCGATTTCTGCAAGCTGGTCACCTCCATCGCGCCGGAGGAGGCCTGGCGGCCGCTGCGCGAGGGCGGCTGCCCGCTGGTCCGCACCTAGAGCGTGTCCGTTGAACACCGGTTCACGATCTGAGTGACGGCGGAGACTGAGTGTGGTTCACCGTCTCCATTGGAGGGAGGCGGTGATGGCGCGGGCATACTCGGACGATCTTCGGGCCAGGGTTATCGATGTTGCCGGCTCGGGCGCGTCAGCCCGTGCGTCGGCGGCGCGCT
>NZ_JABFHG010000002.1 GCF_013112485.1 Roseicella sp. DB1501 | reverse complement strand
GGTGTAGACGACGTGGAAGCCGGCCTCGAGGGTCGTGTTGTCGACCAGCGTCTCGTAGGCGGCGACGGAGGCCTGGCTGAGGGCGCCGGAGCCTGGCGGGTGGGGCAGCTCGAAGGTGAGGGGGGTGGCGGTGGTGGCGGAGGCGGACATGAAGGCGCCCTTGAGCACCGTGGCGCCGGGGCTGCCCTCCTCCCAGACGGCGACGACGCCGAGGGCGCCGGCGGTGCCGGCCACCAGGTTGTGCGCCGCGGCGCCGCCGGACTTCAGGACATACTGGTCGGCGCCGGTGGCGAACTCGCCGTCGGGCTGGCCGAGGGCGTTGAGGGGCTTGAGCAGGACGCTGCTGCCAACCTGCCAGACCACGGCGAACTGGCTCTCCAGCCACACCGCGACGGGCACCGCCTCCGCGCCCCCGGTCGTGCCGACCGCGAACACCGAGTGAGCAGGATCCGTCAGTGACCAAGGCGCCGGCGTGACCATGGCAGTTCGATCCCTTTTGATGATCGCTTGCGATCCGTCCGAGGCTTGACCATCGAAGTGGACGGGTCCGGCCGATGTGGCGGCCTGTCGCATTGCGTAAACAGATCGTAACGGATCAGCAAATGAGATCGCAGTGAGTGAATTTAAAGTCAGTCTATCATCTTGAGATTGATTTACGCCGGGTTTTCGGCCGCTGCGCAGGGCGGCTTTCCGGGGCGCATGGAAGGCGGGACCGCAGCCGTCACTCCTTCTCCTCGATCGCCTCTCCGGTATCCGGATCGCGTCCCTGCCGCCGGTCGAGCGAGCGCATGATCGGCGTGACGGTCAGGCCGTGCAGCAGGATCGACAGCAGGACGACCAGCCCGACGAACCCCCAGAGATGCTCCGCTTGCGCCACCTCCATGCGGTTCAGCCCGTAGGAGAGGTAGTAGAGCGAGCCGACGCCGCGGATGCCGAAGAAGGCGAGCGTCAGCTTTTCGCCCCATTCCGCCCGGAAGCCGGCGAGGCCGATCAGCCCCGAGACAGGCCGGATCACGAGCAGGATGGCCAGAGCGAGGCCGGCCTCGACCCAGGAGACGGCGGCGAGCAACCCGCTGATCAGCGCGCCGCCGAACAGCAGCAGCAGCACCATCATCGCCAGGCGCTCGATCTGCTCCGTCACGTCGTGCATACGGAGCTGGAACTCGTGCTCGCGATGCGTGCGGCGGAAGGTGAGGGCGGTGACGAAGACGGCGAGGAAGCCGTAGGAGTGGATGATCTCGGTCAGGCCGTAGGAGACCAGGGTCGCCGCGATGGCGATCAGCCCGTCATCGGTCCTGACGAGCTTCTTCTCGGCGGGCACGTGGAAGGTGAGCCAGCCGAAGGCGCGGCCGATCAGCCAGCCGCCCAGAATGCCGGCGCCGATCTCCCACAGCACCCGGTAGGTTAGCCACTCGACGAACCAGGGCTCGCCCGTGCTCGCCGCGGCGGCCAGGGCGATGGCGAGCTGGACGAAGGGGAAGGCGAGGCCATCATTCAGCCCGGCCTCGGAGGTGAGGCCGAAGCGCACCTCATCCTCCTCGCCGGTCTTCGGCGGCCCGACCTGCACATCCGCGGCGAGCACCGGATCGGTGGGGGCGAGGCTGGCCGCGACGAGCAGCGCGATGGGCCAGGACAGGCCGAGCGCCCAGACGCCGAGACCGGTGATGGCGGCGATGCTGAGCGGCATGGTGATGGCGAGCAGGCGCCAGGCGACCATCCAGCGGCGCCACTCGAAGACGCGGTCGAGCTTCAGCCCCGCGCCCATCAGTGCGATGATCACCACGAATTCCGTAAAGCGTTCCGTGACGCCGGGATAATCGTAGGGAAGCGGCCGCAGGCCGACCTGCGGCAGCGAGAACAGCGCGGCGCCAATTCCGATGCAGACGATCGGCAGGGACAGCGGCAGGCGTTTCAGTGCCAGCGGCAACCAGGCGACGAGCGCGATAAGCAGGCCGAGACCGGTGAGGGAAAGAATGTAGGGATCCGGTAGCCATTCGCTCTGCGCCATGGAGGGCACAACAGCCGAAGGCCACGGATGTTTGCCGCGGCGCGGCTCGCGCCCCTGGGATCGTGCCTGGCCAGCAGGACGGCAGGCGAGCGGACCCTCAAAGAGACCGATTTGGCAACAAGGCCGCGCGGCGCATGCGGCGCTTCCGCGCCAACCAACCCTCCCCGGCGCCCGTCCTGACCACCCTGGAGCGGATCCCGCTCGAGCGGAAACCCCCGAACGGGTGAAGACGCCCCAAAAACAATGGGCTGGAGCATTTTTCGCGACGGCGGATGAGCGGATTATGCTCTGGCCTCAGCGGGTGTTCACACAGGGATCTTCCCAATGGGCGGACGCATTTGGCCATTGCGTGAATCTTCTCTCGATTACGCAACATGTGCGATAGCAGAAGATAATATTTTCATGACATTGGACGAGGCGATGCCTCTGTCCGAGGAACTGGCTGCCGAGATCCTCCATCAGGCCAGCCGGCCCGGTCTCGTCCTCGGATTGGCGAACGACGCGCTGGTTTCATCAGGAAAATCGCGGACCGGCTGGGCGTGCCTTTCCAGATGGTCCAGGTGCGCCGCGCCAGCAGCCGGTACAAGCAGTCTCTGATGGGGGCGACGTCAGCGCCGAGAATCCCGGACAAGGTCATCGCGCTGAACATCCTCATGCCGCTCTGGCGCTGCATGCAGGCGCGGTACAGCGCGCTGGAGGAAAGCGAGGCCTCCTTCGCCTTCGATCTGTGGGGAAAGGACGTGGTCGTTGTGGACGATGCCGTCCATACCGGCGCTTCGCCGCGCTATGTCGAGGAAAGGCCGCGCCGACCGCCGCTGCAGCTCCTGCGCCGCGGCCTCGGCAGGCGCTGGGTCCTGCCGACGCTCGAGGCCCGGCATGGCCTGCCGCGGGGCCGCATGGCCTTCATCGACGAAGTGACGCCGCGACGCGGCCGGGCGGTCAGCCGGCGACGTGCACGGCCGGCCTGCGCCCGTCATTCCAGCGCCCGTCGATCGCCCGCTCGATCTGCGCCGCGAGTTGCAGCAGCAGCCCGTCATTGGCCTGGCGCGCCTGGGCCTGGATGCCGAGGGGCAGGCCGTTCTCCTGCCTCCCCAGCGGCAGGGAGATGCCGGGCAGGCCGCACAGATTGGCCAGCGGCGTATAGGCGAACTGGCGCCAGAGATTGCCGAACCAGTCCTGCACCGAGGGGTTGTCGCTGATCGTCAGATACTCGGTGGTGCCGGAGAGGGGCGTCGGCAGGGCGGTGACGGGGGTCAGGATGATGTCCCAATCCTCGAAGAAGGCGCCGAATCCGCGGGAGGTGGTGTTGAATACCGCCTGCATGCGCGCCCGCTCGGTATAGGAGAAGCCGATCCCGGCTTCCCAGATGCGGATGTTGACCGGCTCGATGAGACCCTCGGGCGGCCGGTCGAGCCCGCGCGGCGCCAGCAGGTTGGCGATGGTCTGGGCGAAATTGCTGATGTAGCAGCTCGTCTGGGCCGCGAAGGCGGCGTGGAAGTCGATCGCCGGCAGGGCCCAGTCGACCTCGTGGCCGAGACTCTCGAGGAATCGGCCGACCCGCTCCAGCTCCTGCACGAAATGCGGGATGGCCTTGTAGTCGCCCCATTCATGCGACAGGGCGATGCGCAGCCGCGGCGGATCGCGCCGGATCAGCTCGGCATAGGGTTCCGGCGCCGTCCAGTAGGGCATGAACTCGCCCGGCGCGCCGCCGCGGCAGCTATCGACGAAGACGGCGGTGTCGCGCACGCTGCGGCTGTGGCAGCCCTGGATGGAAACGAGCCCCGTCAGGTCGGAGGCGGCAGGCGCGATGGAGAAGACGCCGCGCGACACCTTCAGCCCGATATTGCCGCAGGCCCCGGCGGGAATGCGGATGGAGCCGCCGCCATCGGTGGCGTGCGAGATCGGCAGGACCCCGGCCGCCACCATCGCCGCCGTGCCGGCGGAGGAGCCGTTGGTGGTGTAATCCGTGTTCCAGGGATTGCGCGTCACGTAGACGGCGGGGTTGTCGGCCGCGCTGCAGCAGCCGAATTCGGGCGTCGTGCTGCGGCCGAGGATGTTCAGCCCGGCCTCGCGGATCCGCCCCGTCAGGACGCTGTCCGCCGCGGCGCGGTTGCCCCGCATGAACAGCGAGCCCATCTCCTGCAGCCGCCCCTTCAGCGTCGGGCCGAGATCCTTCATGAGATAGGGCACGCCGGCGAAGGGGCCGTCGGGGTTCAGCCCATCCTTCAGCGGATCGGCGAGGACATCCTCGAACAGCTCGACGACGGCGCTCAATGCCGGGTTGGTCTGTGCGACACCGGCGGCGACCTGTGCCGCCAGCTCGCCGCGCGTCACCTTGCCCTGGCGCACCAGCCCGGCCAGCGCCACGGCGTCGTGGCTCGCCCATTCATCCCAGCTCATCGCCCATGTCATGTCGCGCATCCGTCTCCATCGCCCGCCGAGTCTGGTGGCATGGCCAGGGCGGTCAAGCGGGTTGCCTCACCGCGTCGCGCCCGGCACGATCCGGCGCGGAACGGCAGGGACGAGAGCGAAGGATGGCGATGCGGGCGCGGGCATTCCCGGCGGGCGGCGGGCGCCCGATGCCGCCACTCCGGCGCCGCGGCCTGCTGGCCGGCCTGGCCCTGGCACCCGTGAGTCCGCGCCTGCTGCGGGCGCAGCCTTCCGGCGCGACGGGCCCCGTCTCCCTTCCCGACACCGCGGAATGGGCGCTGCGCTCGCGGCGCGGCGCCGAGTACCGCATCATGATCGGCCGCCCGCCCGGCGATCCGCCGGCGGGGGGATGGCCGGTGCTCTACCTGCTCGACGGCAACGCGGTCTTCGCCACCGCCTTCCACGCCATGCGCTCGCAATCCGCCCGCACCATCGCCACCGGGGTCCTGCCGGCGCTGGTGGTCGGGATCGGCTATCCGACGGAGGGCATGCTGGACCCGCGCCGGCGCGCCCTCGACTACACGCCGGCGCTGCCGCCGCGCGGGCCGGATGCGCCGCCGGCGCCCGATGCCTTTCCGGCGCCGGGGCCGACCGGCGGTGCCGACGCCTTCCTCGACTTCATCGCCGAGACGCTGCGGCCGGCGGTCGCCGCCGCCCATGCCACGGACCCGCACCGGCAGGCGCTGTTCGGCCATTCCTATGGCGGGCTGCTGGTCCTGCACGCGCTCTTCACCCGGCCGGGCGACTTCCGCGACCACCTGGCGATCAGCCCCTCCCTCTGGTTCGGCGACGGCGCGGTGCTGGCCGAGGAGCGGCGCTTCGCGGAACGGCCGGTGCCGGCCGGGCCACCGGATGGGCTTGGCCTGTTCATGGCGGTCGGCGGCGAGGAGCAGACCCTGCCGCCGGCGCAGCGCCAGGCTCCGGACGCGGCGGCGCGGGCGGCGCTGCTGGGGCGCCGCGCCATGGTCGAGGGCGCGCGGGCCATGGCGGGGCGGCTGGCGGCGCGGCCCGGCCTGCGCACGGAGTTCGTCGAGGCCGCTGGCGAGAACCACGCCTCCGTCGTGCCCACGGTGCTCAGCCGCGCCCTGCGCTTCGCGCTGGCGCCGGCGGGCTAGCTCGACACCATGACCGCTTGGGGCCGGACCGCCGAGGGATGTCGGCGCTCCGGCCAGGGAGAGGGAAACGACATGAGCGATATCCGCATCCTGGCGAAGGGCCTCGGCTTTCCGGAAGGCCCCGTCGCCATGGCCGATGGCAGCATCATCCTCACCGAGATCAATGGCGGCTGGGTGACGCGGGTCGGCGCCAACGGGACGGTGATGCGCCTCGGCCAGCCCGCCGGCGGCCCGAACGGGCTGGCGCGCGCGCCGGACGGGGCGCTGATCCTCTGCAACAACGGCGGCAGCCGCTACCTGCCGGACAGCTTCATGGGCCAGGGCCCGGCGGAGGGTTACGAATACGGCTCGGTCGAGCGGGTCGATCCCGCGACCGGCGCGCGGAGCCTGCTCTACAAGGCCGCCAACGGCCACAAGCTCTCGGCGCCGAACGACCTGGTCTTCGACCGGCATGGCGGCTTCTACTTCACCGATCTCGGCAAGCGCTACGCGACCTCGCGCGACCATGGCGGCCTGTACTACGCCATGCCGGACGGCTCCTCGGTGCGGGAGATCGCCTATCCCATCCTGAGCGCCAACGGCGTCGGCCTCTCGCCGGACGAGACGACCGTCTACGTGGCCGATACGGAATCCGCCCGGCTCTGGGCCTTCGACATCGAGCAGCCGGGCGTGCTGCGCAAGGAGCCCTTTCCCTCGCCGCATGGCGGCCGCTGCATCGGCAGCCTGCCGGGCTTCTGCCGCTTCGACAGCCTGGCGGTGACGGAATCGGGCAATATCTGCGTGGCGACGCTGGTGACCGGCCAGATCACGGTCTTCGCGCCGGACGGCCGGGTGCTCGATCAGGTGGCGATGCCCGATACCCATCCGACGAATATCTGCTTCGGCGGGGCGGATATGCGCACCGCGACCATCACCCTCTCGGGCGAGGGGGCGCTCGGCCAGATGCGCTGGCCGGAGCCCGGGCTGCGGCTGAACTTCCAGGAGTAGGGCCGATCGCGGGCGGACGCGCGGGCATCGCCGAGCATCCGGTCACGCCGGACGGCCGCTACTTCGTCGTGCGCGGCCGCCTCTGGCGCTGCACCGATCCTGGTCTCGAGGCGGAGACCCGGGCCGGGCTGACGCGGGAATTGATGGCGGCGCGGCGCGCCAAGCAGGCGGCGATGCGGCGCGGCGATGCGGCGGCGCGCGAGCAGGCGCGGCAGCGGGTCGATGCGGCGAAGCGCGCGCTCGGCGAGCGCGGCCCGGTCTGGTGGAGCGACGGCGCCCCCGACTACAACCGGCGCATGGCGAAGGCGACGCCCTATGCCGATTGGTTCGCCGCCTGGCTGGCGAGCCAGGGCGCGACCTCATAGGCTCGGCCTTCGCCCTTCCTGTCCCGGAGCCCCCATGCAGCGCCGAAGCCTGATGACCTTGGGAAGCAGCCTCGCGCTTTCCGCCCGGGGCGCCCGGGCGCAGGCGGCGCCGCTCCGCTGCGCCGTCGGCCCCTTCCAGCCGACCGCCGGCGACACCCGCCGCGCCTATGAGCCCTTCTTCGCCCATATGGCCGCGGCGGTCGGCCGGCTGCTCGAGCTGACGGTCACCACCGACTGGGCCGGCATCGCGGTGGCGCTCTCGACCGGCCAGGTGGATCTCGCCTGGATGGGTCCCTGGGGCTATGTGCTCGCCAGGGACCGCGCCCGGGCGGAGGCGCTGGCCATCGTGAAGTACCAGGGCAAGCCGACCTATCACGCCATCATCCTGGCGCGGCCCGACCTGGCGATCGCGCGCTTCCCGGAGGATGCGAAGGGCCTGTCCATCTCCTTCGCCGATGCCGGCTCGACCAGCGGCTGGCTGATCCCGCATTACTGGTTCAAGACCCAGGGCATCGATCCGCGGACCTATTTCAAGTACCGCGACGGCGCCTCGCACCCCGCCAACGACATCGCGGTGGCGAGCGGCCAGGTCGATCTCGCCACCGATTACGACCGCAACTTCGCCGCCATGGTCGCGGCGGGGCGGGTGCGGGAGGACCAGGCCCGCATCGTCTGGCGCTCCGAGCCGCTGCCGAACGACGCCCTGGCCATCCGCGCCGGGCTCGATGCCGCGCTGGCGGCGCGGCTGCGCGACGCGGCGCTCGCCATCGACGAGGCGACCGCCGCCCGGGTGATGCCGGCCAACTACACCGGCTGGGTGGCGGCGGCGCCCGACAGCTACGCCATGATCGAGGCCGCGGGCCGGACGCTCGGGCGCATCGGCGGGGGCTGATGCGGCGCCTCGCCGGGCTGCTGGCGCTGGCCCTTCTCTATGGCGGCAGCCTCCTGGTCGTGCGGCCCGACCTGCCGCGCCTCTGGGCCGGGCTGCCCCGCCTCTCCGCCTGGCTCGGCGGGGCCTTCCCGCCGGATTTCTCCGGCCTGCCGGACCTGCTGCACCGGGCAGCGGAGACGGTCGGCATCGCCACGCTCGGCACCACCCTGGCGATGCTCCTGGCCCTGCCCATCACGCTGCTGGCGGCGCGGCCGGTCGCGCCGATCGCCGTCCTCTATCACCCGGCCCGCGCCGTGCTGGACGCGCTGCGCGGCATCGACGGCTTCGTCTTCGCGCTGATCTTCGTCGCGGCCGTCGGCCTCGGCCCCTTCGCCGGCATGCTCGGCATCGCGCTGCATTCGGCCGGCAGCATCGGCAAGCTGTGGTCGGAGGTGCTGGAGACCGCCGATCCGGCGCCGCTCGAGGCCGTCCTCACCGCCGGCGGCAGCCGCGCCCAGGCCGCGGCGGTGGTGCTGCTGCCGGATGCGCTGCCGCAGCTCGCCTCGGCCCTGCTCTATGTCTGGGAGTTCAACATCCGCGCCTCCACCGTGCTCGGCCTGGTCGGCGCGGGCGGGCTGGGGCAGGAGCTGAAGAATGCCGTGGACCTGCTCGACTTCGCCCGCGTGCTGGCGATCCTCGCCATCATCGTCGCGCTGGTCCTCGCCGCCGACCGGCTCTCCGGCCTGCTGCGGCGGCAGCTCGGCTGATGCTGCGGGTCGAGGGCCTGTCGGTGGCGCTGGAGGGGAGGCGGGTGCTGCGCGATATCGGCTTCGCCGTGGCGCCGGGCGAGGTGGTGGCGATCGAAGGGCCCTCGGGCGCCGGCAAGACCACGCTGCTGCGGGCGATCGCCGGGCTGGTGCCGGTGGCGGCGGGCCGCATCCTCGCCCCGCCCAGCGCGCTCGTCTTCCAGCAGCACGCGCTGGCGCGGCGGCTGACGGCGCTGGAGAACGTGCTGGTCGGGGCGCTCGGCCGGATCGGCTTCTGGCGCTCGGCCCTGCGGCTCTGGCCGGCGGCGGAGCGGGCCGAGGCCCTGGCCTGCCTGGAGCGGGTCGGGCTGGAGGGGATGGCGGGCCGGCGGGCGGATCGCCTCTCCGGCGGCCAGCGGCAGCGCGCGGCGGTGGCCCGCGCGCTGATGCAGCGGGCGCCGCTGCTGCTGGCGGACGAGCCGGTGGCCAGCCTCGACCCGGACAATGCCGCCGCCGTGCTCGCCCTGCTGCGGGCGCTGGCCGCACGGGGCGACCGGGCGGTGCTGCTCATCCTGCACCAGCCGGAACTCGCCCGCCGCTATGCCGACCGCCGGCTGCGCCTGGAGGAGGGATCGCTGTGCCCGGGATGATCGAGATGCGCTGCGATGGCCCAGTGCTCTGCTTCGGCGGGCCCTATTCGAACCTGCAATCCCTGCAGGCGCTGCTGGCCGAGGCCGGCCGCCGCGGCATCCCGCCCGGGCGGATGCTCTGCACCGGCGATGTCGTCGCCTATTGCGCCGATGCGGCGGCGACGCTCGACCTGATGATGGCGAGCGGCATCGCCACGGTGATGGGGAATTGCGAGGAGAGCCTGGCCGCCGGCGGCGCCGATTGCGGCTGCGGCTTCGCGGCGGGCACGGCCTGCGACCGGCTCTCGCAGGACTGGTTCGCCCATGCCAGCCGGCAGGTGACGCCGCGCCACCGCGACTGGATGGCGGCCCTGCCGCGGCGGATTGAGGTCCGGATCGGCGGCCGGCGGCTGATGGCGCTGCATGGCGGCGCCACCGTGATCAACCGCTTCCTCTTCGCCTCCGCGCCCGAGGCGGTGCTGGCCGCCGAGATCGCCGCGACCGGCGCCGAGGGCGTCATCGCCGGACATTGCGGCATGCCCTTCACCCGGCTGGCCGGCGCCAGGCCCGGTGGCGGCCGTGGCCTCTGGCACAATGCCGGGGCGATCGGCATGCCGGCCGATGACGGCACGCCGCGCGGCTGGTTCTCGGTGCTGACGCCGGAGCCCGAGGGCCTGCGCATCGAGCACCTGGCCCTCGATTACGACCATGCGGCCGCCGCCCGGGCGATGCGCCGCGCCGGCCTCGGCGATGCCTATCGCGCGGCCCTGTCGAGCGGGCTCTGGCCCTCGGCGGATGTGCTGCCGCCGGCGGAGCGGGCGCGCCGCGGCCGGCCGCTCGCGGCAAGCCATGTCCTGTGGCCGCGCGCCGGCCATGGGGCAGGGGGCGCCTGCACCGGCCTGCCGTAGGAGCGCCTCCCGGAACCGTCGCCGCCCGTTGCCCCGCCGCGTCCAGGCCGCGCCGGCATTGCACGAGACGGCGAAGGGAGCCTGTGTCCCCCGGCCGTCAGCGCGAAGGCTTGCCCAGCTCGCGCCAGCTCCGTTCGTGCAGCTCGACGCCGAATTTCTTCGCCGCGGCCTGGATGCGCGTCCAGGCCTCGTCGCGCTCGGCATCGGTGACGCCCTCGACCTGGTCGAAGCGCGCCACGGCGTTGCGGACATGCCGCGCATCCTCGAGCGGCTCCTTGCGCTGCCTGGGGAAGGCGAATTCCTTCGCCGGCAGGGCGTCGCGGTGCGTCTTGTCGAGCTCGGCCATGGGAGGTCTCCGGAGGCGAAAGCAGATCGCGGTGGGCGTGAACGCCCGGACGCGAGACTCTGCTTTGGAAACAATGGGCCACAACGCCGGCCCGGCGGGCGCGGTTTGCGCCGCTCCTTCCGGCCGCGCATGAGGGTCATTGGCCGCGGTGATTGGCGGCCGGGCGGATTCTTCCCCAGATTGCCGGCAACGACGCCCGGGGCCCGCCGCCCCGGCCTCCGCTTCACCCGCCGGCGCCTCGGCGCCGCCGCATCCGGACCCCATCCCGTCATGAAGAAGATCGGCTTCCTGTCCTTCGGCCACTGGGCGCCCTCGCCGCATTCCGGCACCCGCTCCGCCGCCGACGCGCTGCTGCAATCCATCGACCTCGCCGTTGCCGCGGAGGCGCTGGGCGCCGACGGTGCCTATGTCCGCGTCCACCACTTCGCCCGCCAGCTCGCCTCGCCCTTCCCGCTGCTCGCCGCCATGGGGGCGAAGACCAGGACGATCGAGCTCGGCACCGCCGTCATCGACATGCGCTACGAGAACCCGCTCTACATGGCGGAGGATGCCGGCGCCGCCGACCTCATCAGCGGCGGCCGCCTCCAGCTTGGCCTCAGCCGCGGCTCGCCCGAGCAGGTGATCGATGGCTGGCGGCATTTCGGCTACGCCCCCGCCGAGGGCGAGACGGATGCCGATCTGGGCCGCCGCCATGCCGAGGTCTTCCTGGAGGTGCTGAAGGGCGAGGGCTTCGCCCGGCCGAACCCGCGCCCGATGTTCCCGAACCCGCCCGGCCTGCTGCGCCTCGAGCCGCATTCCGAAGGGCTGCGCGAGCGGATCTGGTGGGGCTCCGGCTCCAATGCCACGGCGGTCTGGGCGGCGAAGCAGGGCATGAACCTGCAAAGCTCGACTCTGAAGGACGACGAGACCGGCGAGCCCTTCCACATCCAGCAGGCCAAGCAGATCCGCGCCTATCGCGCGGCCTGGAAGGAGGCCGGCCATGTCCGCACGCCGCGCGTTTCGGTCAGCCGCAGCATCTTCCCGCTGCTCGACGACCGGGACCGGGCGTATTTCGGCCGCGGCGGCCAGGAGCAGGACCAGGTCGGCTTCATCGACGAGCGCACCCGCGCCATCTTCGGCCGCGGCTATGCCGCCGAGCCCGAGGCGCTGATCGAGCAGCTTCGCGGCGACGAGGCGATCGCCGAGGCGGATACGCTGCTGCTGACGGTGCCGAACCAGCTCGGCGTCGATTACTGCGCCCATGCCATCGAGGGCATCCTGACGCAGGTCGCCCCGGCGCTCGGCTGGCGCTGAGGGTCGCGGCGCCGGCCGGTCGGCGGGGCTTCACCCCGGCCTCCGAGGGATATCGGCGTGCCGCTGATCAGGCCGGCGCCGTGGCGCGCGGCAAGACCGAAGCGGCCCAGGCGACGATCCGCTCCGCCGGCATCGCGCCCGCCTGGCGCGCCAGCTCCTGCCCCGCCAGGAAGGCGGCGAGGGTCGGGATGCTGCGGATGCCGAGCTCGCCGGCGAGTTGCGGCGCCTCCTCGGTCGAGACCTTCACCAAGCGCCAGCGCGGCTCCAGCCGGGCCGCCGCCTGTTCGAAGGCCGGCGCCATCGCCTGGCAGGGGCCGCACCAGGAGGCCCAGAAATCCACCAGCAGCGGCAGCCCGCTATGCCGCAGGTGGTGGCGGAAGCGCGCCTCGGTCAGCGGCAGCGCATGGCCCTGGAAGAGGGGTGCCTTGCAACTCCCGCAGCGCGGCGAGTCGCCGAGGCGCGCCGCGGGGACGCGGTTGATGGCGTCGCAGGCCGGGCAGACCACCTGCTGAATGCTGTTGGCCATGATTCCTCCGCTTTGGCCGTAACGTGCATCGCGGCATCGGGCTCCGCTGCGCCGGCCGCCGCGCGGCCCAGGGGAGAGGCATAGGGAGAGGCATAGGGAGGCGTCGTGGAAGGACGCGGTACGCTCGCGGCGCCGGGACCTGCCGGCGCCGCCATGGCGAGGCCATCGCGCGACCCGCCGCATCGCGGGCCCGGTCGGGCCCGCTCGGGGTTCAGGCCGGCTTGCCCAGCCGCTTGCGGCCGCCCGCCCAGGCTTCCTGGGCGCTGGGGAAGGTGTCCTGGGACTGCTGGACGACGACCTGGGAGGCTTCCTCGACGATCAGCCAGAGCCAGCGGCGCGGCGGCAGCGGCTGGCGCTGCACCCTGACCTCGTAGCTGCGCGGGTTGCTCGGCGGGATCGCGGGTCCGTTCTTTCCGATGACGCTTGTCGACATGCGTGCGTGGCTTACAGCTCGTTCTGTTACGGATGTCCGGCCTGGCATGCGAAGCGCGCAGCCCTTGCGGCAGCGCGGATCCTCATGGACCCCAGGCGGATCGTTGCGACTGTCGGGGGTTCTGCGGCCCCGGCACGCCGCTTGTAGGCCAAAGCCCGCTGCGGCGCTGCTCACAAGCTTGCTCAGTCGCCCGACACAGCATGGCATTCGCTGCGGAATGCCCTGGTTCGACGCAGCATTTTCTCGATGCGCGCAAAAATTCTTCTTCATTCTCGCTAAAGACGATAAACCCCGGCACGGCAACCTCGGCAGCCGCTTGACCGCGGCGTCATTTGCCCGGCATGGCGGTTGCTGATCGGATGCAACCGGCGCTGCCTCACCGGCCGGGTCACAGCGTCCGGTCCGGGCCGCGCCGCAGGAGAGCCGCCGATTGGCCAAGCACCGCAGCATGCCGCAACCGGGCCGCGTTGAGGCGCTCGCCCTTGCCCGCGCGGCGCAAGGCCCGGATCTGGTCATCGGCGTTGTCGGCGCCGTCGGCTCCGGCACCTCGACCGTCGCGCGGGTGCTGCGCCGCCTGCTCGGCCGTGCCGGCGTCGATTCGGTCGCCATCCGGGCCAGCGACGTGCTGGCGCGGGCGGCGCCGCTCGACTGGGCGGCCGCGATGGCGGAGCCGCCGATGCGCCGCTTCGGCGCCCTGCAGGCGATCGGCAGCCGGTTGCGGCACGAGAACGACAACGCCTTCGTCGCGGCCGGCATGATCGCCGGCATCCATGCCGCCCGCGCCGGCGGCGGACCGCCGATCGCCGTCTGCGACGCCATCCGCCACCCGGCCGAGCTGCAGCTGCTCCGCTCCGTCTATGGCGAGGCCTTCTGGCTGGTCGGCGTGGTCTGCGACGAGCGCACGCGGCATGCCCGGCTGATGCGCAAATACGGCCTGGCGCCCGAGGATGCCGATGCGGCGCGGGCGGTGCAGGACTTCATGGGCCGCGACGAGAATGCCGGGGTCGAGTATGGCCAGAAGGTCGCCGAGGCCTTCCGCTACGCCGATTTCCACTGCGACAGCTCGGCCGCCCTGCCGCAGGCGGATGCGCCCGATGCGGTGCTCGATGCCTGGCCGGTCACCGCCGATCTCGAGCGCTTCCTGGCGCTGGTCCGGGCCGAACGGCCGATGCTGCGGCCGACCGAGGCGGAGCAGGCGATGTATCACGCCTATGCGGCGCGGCTCGGCAGCGCCTGCCTGTCGCGCCAGGTCGGCGCCGTGCTGCTCGGCCAGGACGGCCAACTGCTGGCCACCGGCTGCAACGAGGTGCCGCGCGCCGGCGGCGGCCTCTATGGCGAGGGCATGGACGACCCGGCCGAGGTCGAGCGCGGCCGTTGCCACGCCTATGGCGGCTTCTGCCGCAACACCGACGAGCGCAACAAGCTGGTCGACCACGTCCTCGACCTGCTGGCCGAGGAGGGGGTCGCGCTCGGCGACGAGACGGCGCGCACCGCGCTGGCGCGGCGGCTGCGGCGCTCGCGGCTCGGCCATCTGGTGGAGTTCAGCCGCTCCGTGCATGCCGAGATGGATGCGCTGGTCTCGGCGGCGCGGCGCGGCGTCTCCACCGTCGGGGCGCGGCTCTTCGTCACCACCTTCCCCTGCCACAATTGCGCCCGGCACATCGTCGCCGCCGGCATCGACGAGGTGCAGTTCATCGAGCCCTATCTGAAGAGCAAGGCGCTCGCCCTGCACGACGACAGCATCACCCTGCCGCAGGAGGGCTGGGTGCCGCCGAGCCTGGCGCGCCGCCTCGGTCGGCCCGGCCCGCAGCGCGTCTGCTTCCGCCCCTATGTCGGCGCCGCGCCGCGCCTGTTCCGCCGCGCCTTCCTCAAGGATGGCGAGGTGAAGGACGGCATGTCCGGCCGACTGCTGCCCGCGCCCGAGGGCGCCTTCGAGAACCGCCTGCCGCTGCGCGACGGCTACCGGGCGCTCGAGGCCGAGATCGCCGCGCGCTTCGCCGGCACCGGTTGAGCGGATTGGCAGGTGGAACGCCCCGGCCTAGGCTCACCGCCTCGGCAAACAGGGGAACGTCCAGCCATGATCCACGTGATCGCCATCATCACCGCCAAGCCCGGCATGCGCGGGCAGATCCTCGAGCATTTCCGCGCCAACATGCCGGCGGTGCATGCCGAGAAGGGCTGCATCGAATACGGCCCGGCGATCGATGCCGAGGGTATGGGCAAGTTCCAGACGCCCTTCGGCGCCGACACCTTCCTCGTCATCGAGAAGTGGGAGAGCAAGGAGGCGCTCGCCGCGCATGCCGCCGCGCCGCATATGGCGGCCTATGCGGCGAAGACGAAGGAGATGATCGCCAGCCGCGTCATCCACGTGCTCGAGCCCGCGGCCTGACATCGCGGCGGGCCGTTGCCGGTCTCCCGGCAACGGCCTTCGGCATCAGGCGGCGAGTTGGGTGCGGATGAACTGGCCGGCCGCGGCGATGGCGCGGCGGCCGGCGGCGAGCTGCGGATGGAACAGGTGCCAGACATGGATCATGTCAGGCCAGACCTCCAGCGTCACCGCCACCTCGGCCGCACCAGCCCGGCCGGCGAAGGCGACATCCTCGTCGAGCAACGTCTCGGCCGAGCCCACCTGCACCAGCATCGGCGGCAGGCCGTGCAGATCGGCGTGGATCGGCGAGGCGAGCGGCGTGCGCGCCGGCGCCTGGCCGAGATACATGGCGGCGATCTCGAGCAGATAGGGCTTCTGCACCATCGGATCGGCCTCGGCCTTGCTCGCCATGCTGGGATAGGTGCTTTCCAGATCGACCCAGGGGCTGATCAGCCAGGCGCAGCCGGGCAGGGGCAGGCCCTGGTCGCGCAGCGCCACCAGCGTCGCCGCCGTCAGCCCGCCGCCGGCGCTGTCGCCGCCGATCGCGATCCGCTCCGGCGCGAAGCCCTGCTCCAGCAGGTGCCGGTAGCCGGCGATGGCGTCCTCGAGCGCGGCGGGGAAGGGATGCTCGGGCGCGAGCCGGTAGTCGAGGGCGAGGGTGCGCATCCCGGCCTGCCGCCCGGCTTCGGCCACCATCGGCCGGTGGCTGGTGAGCGAGCCGGCGACATAGCCGCCGCCATGCAGGTAGAGCAGCACGCGCGAGGCATCCGCCCCCGGCGCCTCGGTCCATTCCGCCGGCACGCCGCCGGCGCTGGTCGGCTCGACGCGAACATCGCCGGGCAGCGCGTAGCTGCCGCCGAGCGCATCGAGCCGCCGGCGGCGCTCGGCCAGCTCCGGCGGCCGCGGCCGGGCGGTGAGGACGGCGCGGATGGCCTCGATCTCGGCATCGGGCTGGCGCTTCGGCATGGTCTTCCTCCCTTGTCGCGTGGATGCGAAGGCAGGAGCATCCACCCGCGCGCCGCCGGCCCGCAAGGTCGCGGCGGGCGGCACGGCATGCCGCTTGCAGTGCCCGGCGTGCCGCCTTGGAGGGGATCTGCCTGCATGTATGACGTCATCGTGGTCGGGGCCGGCTCGGCCGGCGCGCCGCTCGCCGCCCGTCTCAGCGAGGATGCCGGCCGTCGCGTTCTGCTGCTCGAGGCCGGCCGCGACTGGCGCGGCGCGGAGGCGCCGCATGCGCTGCGCAGCGCCAACATCGTGCCCTTCATGCATGATCCGGCGCATCAGGCGGCGTGGCAATGGCCGGGGCTGACGGCCCGCCGCACGGCGGCGCAGGCGCCGAAATTCTATTGGCGCGGCAGGGCGCTCGGCGGCTCCTCCACGGTGAATGCGCAGATCGCCATCCGCGGCGTGCCGGCCGCCTTCGATGCCTGGGCGGAGGCCGGCTGCGAGGGCTGGTCGGCGGCCGATGTGCTTCCGGTCTTCGACGCCATCGAGGACGATGCGCTGAGCGGCGCCGCGCCCGGCATCCGCCGCGGCGGCCCGCTGCCGGTCTTCCGGATGCCGGAGGCGGATTGGGGCGCGGTCGACCTCGCGTTGCGCGACGCGGCGCTCGCCGCCGGGCATCCCTGGAAGCCCGACCTCAACGCGCCGGAGGGCGAGGGCGTCTCCTGCAACCCGATCAACAGCCGCGATGGGAAGCGGGTGACGACGAACGACGCCTATCTCGAGCCGGCCCGCCACCGGCCGAATCTCGAGATCCGCGGCGGCATGCTGGTCGATCGTGTGCTCTTCGAGGGGCGCCGCGCCAGGGGCGTCCGCGCGCGGCGCGAGGGCGGGGCCTGGGAGGAGGTCCCGGCGCGGCTGGTGGTGCTCTGCGCCGGCGCCATCCACAGTCCGACGATCCTCATGCGCTCCGGCCTCGGCCCGGCGCCGCAGCTCGCCGCGCTCGGCATCCCGGTGCTGCAGGACCTGCCCGCGGTCGGGCGGCACTTCATGGACCATCCGATCCTGCGGGCGACGCTGATGCTGAAGCCAGGCCATGCGGCGACCGATCCCGATGCCCGCCACACCAATTGCTGCGTCACCTACAGCAGCGGTCTCGGCGGCGGCGGCGAGCGGGACATGATCATGATCGCCTACAACCATCGCGGGCTGGAGGGCGAAAGGCCGGCGCCGGTCGGCGCCATCGGTGTCGCCCTCTACGACGCCTTCTCGCGCGGCGAGGTGCGGCTGGCCTCGGCCGATCCGGAGGCCAACCCGCTGGTCGAGGAGAACATGCTGGCCGATCCGCGCGACCGGCTGCGGCTGCGCGACGGCGTGCGGCGCCTGGCCGCGCTCTGCGCCCTGCCGCCCGTCGCCGGCATCGCCGGGGCGATTCGCTTCGGCGATAGCGACCTGGCGATGGCCGAGGCCGCGGCGCTGCCCGATGATGCGCTGGACGCGCTGATGCTGCAGGAGGCCGGCGACATCCAGCATGCCGCCGGCACCTGCCGCATGACCGCCCATGAGGACTCGCGCGGCGTGGTCGATCCGCTGCTGCAGGTGCGGGGCGTGGAAGGGCTGCGCGTCGCCGATGCCTCGATCATGCCGGCCGATTGCCGGGCCAACCTGCACTTCACCTGCGTGATGATCGGCGAGATGCTGGCGCGGCGCCTGCGCGCCGGCTGATGCGAGAGGTTGTCAGGTTGTCAGGCTGGGACGGCGGAGGCCTGCGCCTTCGCCGCGCGGACGATGCGGGGCGAGGACCGCGTCGCGCGGGCGAGCTTGCCGATGAGCAGGCCGAGCACCGCCGTCTCCTCCGGCCGCAGCCCGGCGGCATCCTCGCGCAGCTTCTCCTCCGCCTCCCGCTTCAGCCGCAGCGCCAGCCCGCCATCCATGTAGAGGTCGAGCAGGCCGGGATGCACGTAGCACTTGCGGCAGATGGTGGGCGTGTTGCCGAGCCGGGCGGCGACCTGCTCGATCGCCTGCTTCACGTTGCGCTTGGCGGCGGCCTGGCTGTCCACGCGCTCGAACTCGTGCAGGGCGAGGGCGGCGAGCACCGTGCCGGCCCAGGTGCGGAAATCCTTGGCCGTCACCTCCTCGCCGGCGATGTCGCGCAGATAGTCGTTCACGTCGCCGGAATCGATGCCGTGGCGCGCACCCTCGGCGTCGAGATACTGGAACAGCTCCTGCCCGGGCAGCTCCTGGCACTCGCGCAGGATGCGGGCGAGGCGGCGGTCGCTCACCTGCAGTTTCCAGGTCTTGCCGCTCTTGCCCTTGAAGAGGAAGCGGAGGCTGTCGCCCTCCACCGCGACATGCCGGTTGCGCAGGGTGGTGAGGCCGTAGCTGCCGTTCTGCCGGGCGTAGTCGTCGTTGCCGACGCGGATGAGCGTGGTCTCGAGCAGGCGCACCACTGTCGCCAGCACCTTCTCGCGCGGCAGGCCGGGGCGCCGGAGATCGGCCGCCACCCGCTCGCGGATGCGCGGCAGCAGCCGGGCGAAGCCCACCATGCGGCCGAACTTGGCGGCGTCCCGCGTTTCCCGCCAGCGCGGATGGTAGCGATACTGCTTGCGGCCCCGCTCGTCCCGGCCGGTCGCCTGGATATGGCCGTTCTCGAAGGGACAGATCCAGACCTCGGTCCAGGCAGGCGGGATGGCGAGCGCCTTGATCCGCCGCAGCGTCGCCCGGTCGGTGAGCGTGCCGCCATCCGGCGCGCGGTAGCGGAAATGCGCACCGTGGCGGCGCCGGCCGATACCGGGCGCCTCGTCCGAGACGTAGCGCAGCGCGGCGGCGCGGGCCGCCTGGCGGGCATCCTGGGCATGGGTCGGGACGGGATCGGCGGGCATGCGGGCCTGATCGTCGAGGGGCCAGGCTTCAACCCGGCCCTGCCCGGGCGGTTCCTCCGCCGGGGCGGGCACAGGCTTCACCGTTGCGACGGTGGTGGCCAGAACTCCAAGTCTGTCAGGCCTGGTCCAGGCCGTTGTTTGATCGCGTGATTGACGCTTTTCAGTGAGTCTACCTCGAGCGATCACGCTCCAGGATCGGTCAGGCGGCCGGTCCGCTGGCGGCGGAGCGCCTATCGGAACCATCGCTGCCCGCTGCCCTGTCGCGGCTTCGCCGCGGCAGGCTGTGACACCCTTTGGGCAGGAGGGGATTCCATGGGGCCCCCGCAAAGCCGCGCAGCGGTCTTGCGGGGAGTTACCTGACCGCCGGGACGAGCCGCTCGTTCCGATCCGTCGGCGGCGCGTCCGGCGCGGCCGCCTGGTGGCCGGATCGCTGCTCGGCCGGCTTTTCCGACCGGGTCAGGTTGCCGGCGGTGCTGACCAGCGCGATATGCGAGAAGGCCTGCGGGAAGTTGCCGACCTGGCGCTGCGCCTTCGGGTCGTATTCCTCGGCCAGCAGCCCGACATCGTTGCGCAGCGCCAGCAGGCGCTCGAACATCCGCCGCGCCTCCGGTCGCCGGCCGATCATCACGTAATTATCCGCCAGCCAGAAGCTGCAGGCGAGGAAGGCGCCCTCGCCGGGCGGCAGGCCGTCGACATCCGAGCCGGTGTCGTAGCGCCGCACGAAGCCATCCGTCATGAGCTCGCGCTCGATCGCCTCGACCGTGCCGCGGACGCGCGGATCCTCCGGCGGCAGGAAGCCGACCAGCGGGATCATCAGCAGGCTGGCATCGAGATGCGACGAGCCGTAGGCCTGCACGAAGCTGCCCCGCGCCGGGTCGAAGCCGCGGCTGCAGACATCGTGGTGGATGCGCGCGCGCACGGCGCGCCATTCCTCGAGCGGCCCGGGCAGTCCGAAGCTCTCGATCGCCTGCACGCAGCGGTCGATCGCCACCCAGGCCATCACCTTGGAATGGGTGAAGTGCCGGCGCGGGCC
The DNA here is from genome assembly GCF_013112485.1 of Roseicella sp. DB1501. Classification (GTDB taxonomy): domain Bacteria; phylum Pseudomonadota; class Alphaproteobacteria; order Acetobacterales; family Acetobacteraceae; genus Paracraurococcus. The sequence continues at coordinate 593,696 of NZ_JABFHG010000002.1, read as the reverse complement.
GCGGATCTCCCAGATCCCCTCATCCGGCTGGTGCCAGATCTCGATCAGCCGGTTGGCGAGCGTCCGCTCCAGGTTCCAGGCCGCGTCGCTCGGCGGGATGCCGGCGCGGCGGGCATGGTGCATGGCGTCGAGCAGCTCGCCGAAGACGTCGAGCTGCATCTGGCCGGAGGCGGCGTTGCCGATGCGGACCGGGCGTGCCCCCTGATAGCCGGAGAGCCAGGGCACCTCCCATTCGTCGAGGCGCCGCTCGCCGGCGAGGCCGTACATGATCTGCAGCTTGTCGGGGCTGCCGGCCACCGCCCGCAGCAGCCATTCGCGCCAGGCCGTGGCCTCCTCGACATAGTCGCCGGCCATGAGCGCCAGCAGCGTCAGCGTCGCGTCCCGCAGCCAGCAGAAGCGATAGTCCCAGTTGCGCGACCCCTTGAGCTTCTCGGGCAGCGAGGTGGTGGCGGCGGCGACGATGCCGCCGGTCTCGTGATGCGCCAGGCCGCGCAGGGTGATGAGCGAGCGGTCCACCGCCTCCGCCCAGGGCCCGGTGGTGCGGCTGCGCGCCGACCAGGCCTGCCACTCCCGTGTCTCGGCGGTGAGGATGTCCTCGGCCGAGAGCCGCTCCGGCAAGGGCCGGTAGGACGGGTTCCAGGTGAGGAGGAAGGCGATGCTCTGCCCGGCCGCGACATCGAAGCGCGTCACCGTCGTCATCCGCTCGCCCTTGAGCGGGACCGAGGTGTCGAGCAGCAGCCGGTCCGGCCCGGCGATGGCCTGCAGCCGCCCGTCCTCGAGCCGCGACACCCAGGGGATGTCGCGGCCGTAGTCGAAGCGCATCGCCAGGTCGCTGCGCATCGCCATATGGCCATGCTCGCCGCGCACCACCCGCACGATGTCGCTGCAGCCGTCCCGGCGATGCATGCAGTCGATGACCGTGACGGCGCCGCCGGGGCATTCGAAGCGCGTCTCCAGCACCATGGTGCCGGGCCGGTAGCGGCGCGTCACCCGGGCGCCATGGGTAGAGGGGGCGATGCGCCAGCGCCCGTTCTCCGCTGTCCCCAGCAGGGCGGCGAAGCAGGCCGGGCTGTCGAAGCGCGGCAGGCACAGCCAGTCGATGCTGCCGTCGCGTCCGACCAGCGCCATCGTCTCGCGGTTGCCGATGACCGCGTAATCCTCGATGCTGAGCGCCATCCCATCCTGTCCCGCAGAGAGTTCGGCCTATGATCGGCGCGGCCGGCTGAGCGCCGCGCCGAGTGGCGCGAAGCCAGGCCGCCGGAGGCGGCGCCGGCGACTGAGGCCATGGAAATGCACCCGCATTGATGCGGATCGGTATCAGAGGGTGAAGTCGATCACGGTCTTGATGTCGTCCTTCTGCCGCTGCAGCGCCGATTGCCAGCGATCGAGTGGCTCGCGCCGGGTCACCAGCTGCCCGAGCCAGCCGCGGTCGGCGCGGGCCAGCGCCTCGGCGGCGGCGCGGAAATGCCGCATGTTGGCGTTGACCGAGCCGAACAGCACCTCGTTGCCGAGCACCATCTGCCGTTCCGCCGTGCCGCCGTCGAAGCAGATCCGCCGGGCGCCGGAGGAGATCCCGGCCAGGCAGCAGATGCCGGCCGGCGCGATCTGCTGCATCGCCGCCACCACCACCTCCGGCGCGCCGGTGCATTCGATGACGACATCCGGGTGGAACGGCAGGTCGGTGACCTCGCCGGCATGGTAGGTGGCGCCGAGCGCCCGGGCGAGGCGCGGCCGCGGCCCGTCCGGGCTGCGCGCCAGCACATGCACCTCGAGGCCGCGCTGCTGGCCCATCATCGCGGCGAGCAGCCCGATCGGCCCGACGCCGGTGACCAGTACGCTGCGCGGCGCCCAGCGGGCGCGCTGGCCGATGCGCTCCACATGCTCCCAGGCCTTGGCGAGGATGCTCGCCGGCTCCATCAGCACCCCGTGCAGGCCGAGGCCGGGATCGATCGGCACCAGGAAATTCGGCTCGATCCGGAACCGCTCCGAGGCGAAGCCGTGCCGCTGCTTGATGCCGCGCTCGGTGTAGCGGCCGTTGCGGCACATGTCCCACTCGCCGACGCCGCAGGCGAGGCAGGGCACCGGGTCGGGCCGCCGGACCACCCCGGCCACCAGGTCGCCCGGCTTGAAGCCGCTGCCCGCCGGCGCCTCCAGCACCTCGCCGAGAGATTCGTGGCCGATGATCAGCCGCTCCTCGCCCTCCGGCGCCCAGCCATAGGTGCCGGAGACGATCTCCTCATCCGTGCCGCAGACCCCGACCGCATGGGTCCGGACCAGGATCGGGCCATCCTCCAGGGAGGGTTCCGGCACCTCGACGACCGCGGCGGAGCCGGCCCGCCCGGGGATGACCGTCAAAGCTCGCATGACGCACTCCACACCCGCGAAGCGGCCTCAACGCCATGCAATCCGCGGACGTTCACCCTCATGCCGTTCAATTCACATGCGGTTCATGTGGGACGGAATCGCCCGGACTCGGGCAAATGGTGGTCAGGCGGGGTTCCCGCTGCCGTCGCAGTCGCCTACGAGTGCCATCATGAGACGCCGAAGCCTGTGCCTCGCGGCGCCAGCCGCGATCGCCATCCTCCCCAGCGTCGCACGCGCCGCGCCGCGCCGGCCGGCGGTGTCGCCGCGGCGCATCGCCATCCGGCACGCGGCGAACAACTCGCGCTTCGCCGGCGTGTGGCACGATGGCCGCGCCGCCGATCCGCGCGCGATGTCCGAGCTGTCCGAGGTCCTGGCCGATACCCGCACCGGGGCGGTCATGCCCTTCGACCCGGCGGCGATCGAGATCCTCTGGGAGGTGGCGCAGCGGGCCGGCCTGGCCGGCGAGATCATCATCCTCTCGGGCTACCGCACGCCGGCGACCAACTACGCGGTGCATGGCGCCGGGGACAGCCAGCACCTGCGGGCCGGGGCGCTCGACGTGATGCTGGCGCCGGAACGCCTGGCCGGTTTCGGCGAGCAGGCGATCCGCCTCGGCCGCGGCGGCGTCGGCATCTATGGCAGCCGCGGCTTCGTGCATGTGGACAGTGGCCCGGTGCGGCGCTGGGGCGACGTGCCAGCCGAGTTGCAGACCCTGCCGGTCGCCGCCGGCGGGCCGCGGCGGCGCCTCGACCTCACCTTCGACCCGGTCTCCCGCCTCGCCGAAGCCTGGGCCAAGACCCGGCTGAAGTAGCGCCGGCGGCGCGATGCCGGCGGACCGGCCTTCGACCGGTCCGAGGCTCCGAACGGGGCGCCCCCATGCGGTCCCGCAGGCGGGCCTTCCCTCCAAGACCTCTCGGCCGGGCCTCAGCCCGGCCGCGGCGCGGTCCATTCCTGCCAGAGCAGGGCGAGGGCGGCCATCAGCGCCGGGCCGAGGAAGAGGCCGAGCAGGCCCCAGCTCTCCACGCCGCCCAGGATGCCGAGCAGCACCAGCAGGAAGGGCAGGCGGGTGGCGCCGCCGATCAGCGCCGGCCGCACCGCATGGTCGGCGACGAAGACCACCGCGAGGCCGAACAGGAACACCGCCAGCCCGGCCGTCGCGGCGCCCTGCGCGGCCAGGACCAGCGCCGCCCCGCCGAAGACGATGGGCGCGGCGAAGGGGATGATGGCGGCGAGGCCGGTGACGGCGCCGAGCAGGGTCGGGTGCGGCACGCCGGCCAGGGCATAGGCGATGCCGAGCAGCAGCCCTTCGCCGAGCCCAACCAGCACCAGCCCGTCCACCGTCCCATGCACCGAGGCGACCATCTGCCGCGCCACCCGCTCGCCGGTCGGCCCGAAGCCGCGGGCGCTGGCCCGCAGCGCCTGGGCGGTCAGCGCCGTGCCGTCGCGGAACAGGAAGAACAGCGTCAGGATCGTGAAGGCGAAGAGGATCACCCGGTGCAGCAGGCTGACGCCGAGCTCGCGGCCCATGCCGATCACCTGGGACTGGTTGAGGCGCGCCAGCAGCTCCGCCAGCGAATCGGGATCGGCGAGGTTCTCCTGCCACCAGTGGCGGAGCTGGGCGCCGCCGAGGGGGAGGTTGGCCAGCCAGTCCGGCGGCGGCAGCCCGCTGCGCTGCGCCTCCTGCAGCCAGTGCAGCAGCCCGCCCGCCTCCCGCCCGGCCTGCACCGCCAGCAGGGCGAGGGGCAGCAGAAAAAGCAGCGCGAGGGCGGTGGTGAAGAGGATCGGCAGGACGAGCCGGCGCTGTCCCGGCCAGCGCCGGCCGGCGCGCTCGAAGGCCGGCCAGGCGGCGATGGCCAGGATCACCGCCCAGGCGAGGGCCGGCAGGAAGCCGTGCAGGGTCCAGAGCCCGAGCAGGACGAGCCCGGCCACCAGCGCGGCGCGTGCGAGGGCGGGGCCGCCGGCGACGAGGCCGGTCGGGGGCTGGGCGGGATCGGCGGGCATGCGGAGTCTCCTGGTGGCCGGCGGCCTAGGCGGGCTGGCCCTGCCCGTCGAGTCGCGGCCGGACCTGGCGACTCGTGGCCTCCGAGGACCCGGTCAAGGCCGCGGCGGGCCAGGGGAGAGGCAGGGGAAAGGCCGCTCGACAGCGCGGATTTGATCGAGTCGCTCCCCTCACAGGCGCCCGGCGGCGGGTTCTTGCACGCCAGACGCAATGAGATGACTGACGCCGCGCGATCTTCTCGCTATGACGCGAGGACTCGCAGGGAGTCCCGAGCATGTCGAAGAAGTTCCTGACCGACGTCATCGTCCAGTCCACCGAGATGCCGGCCGTCGCGGCGAACCGGCTGGCCACCGACATCATCGAGGCAATCAAGACCGAGATCACCGGCACCGGCCGCTTCACCCTGCCGGATTTCGGCTCCTTCGTCGTGCGCGAGACGCCGAAGCGCACGGCCATGAATCCGCGGACCGGCGAGAAGGTGCCGGTGAAGGCCGGCGCGACGGTCCGCTTCAAGGCCAGCCCCTCGCTGAAGGAAGCGGCGCTGGCCGGCATGAAGAAGGCGAAGCGGAAGGCCGCGAAGGCCTGATCCCAACGGACCGGTCCCTCGGCCGGTCCGAGGCCCCCGAACGGGGCCTGCGACTTATGGCGCGACGCCAGGGAGACCGGAGGTTTGCGTCCGGCGTGTGAGGGCGTTGGGCTGACGCCCGTTGCCCTGCCGCGGCCTGGCTGCGGCGAGGCGTCACGCGCCTCGACCCTGAAGCGAAGCACAGGGCCCCTGCGGCGACGCGAAGCGGCGTCGCGGGGGAATTCTCAGAGCCGGTAGGCTTGGCGCGCCAGCAGCTTCCAGTTGCCGCCTTCCTTGGTCCAGACCTGCAGCACGCCGATCTTCACCGGCGTGACCTTGCCGGCCGGGCTGACCGTCTCGCCGGTGAAGAGGTGGCGGACGATGGCCTCGTCACTGACGATGGAAATCGTCTGGTCGCTCAGCTCGATCGTCCGGAAGGCGCTCTCGCGGCTGACCAGGTAGTCGATGAACTGCTTCTTGGTCTCGATCCGGCCGGCGGAATGGCCGTAGCTGAGCCCTTCGGCGGTCAGCGCCTCGAGCTGCGGCTTGTCGACGGCGATCATCGCCTTGGTCAGGGCATCAACGGCCTTGGCGACCTGCGCCTGCTCGTCGGATTGGGCGTGCGCGAGGCCAGGCAGCAGCAGCATGGCGGCGCCCGCCATGGCGAGGTGGCGGCGTGCGGGGTTCATGGCGTTTCTCTCCCTTGGCGCGTCTTGCGACGCGGCGCCGCGAGCCTATCGCGGCTGCGCCGGGTTTTGAACGGCCTACCGCCCCGCCCTTCCCCGCGGCGACCGGGCGCGGCATGGTGACCGGGTGGAACCGACCCTGCCGCTCGAGGCGCTGACCGAGCGCCAGCACACCATCCTCACCCTGGCGCGGGAGGCCGGCCGGGTGCAGGTCGAGGAGCTGGCCGGCCGCTTCGGCGTCAGCCCGCAGACCATCCGCAAGGATCTCAACACCCTCTGCGACCGCCGCCTGCTGGCGCGCCAGCATGGCGGGGCGATGCTCGCCTCGGGCGTCGAGAATCTCGGCTACGCCGCCCGCCGCGCCCTGGCGCATGCCGAGAAGCGCCGCATCGCCGTCCGCTGCGCCGCCCTGATCCCGGACGGATCGAGCCTCTTCATCAATATCGGCACGACGACGGAGGAGGTGGCGCGCGCCCTGGTGCATCACCGCAACCTGCTCGTCGTCACCAACAACATCCATGTCGTCTCCATCCTGCTGCCGAGTCCGGGGGTGGAGGTGGTGGTGGCCGGCGGGCCGGTGCGGCGGGCCGATGGCGGCATCGTCGGCGAGGCGACGGTCGACCTCGTCTCGCAGTTCAAGCTGGATTTCGCGGTGATCGGCGCCTCCGCCCTCGACGAGGATGGCAGCCTGCTCGACTTCGACTACCGCGAGGTGCGGGTGGCGCGCGCCATCCTCGGCAATGCGCGGCAGGCGATCCTGGTCGCCGATGCCGGCAAGTTCGAGCGCTCCGCGCCGGTCCGCATCGGCCATGTGGCGCAGCTCCACGGGGTGGTGACCGACCGGCCGCCGCCGCCCCGCTTCACCGCCGCCTGCCGCGAGGCCGGCACCCGGCTGGACATTGCCGGGCCGGAGCTGGACGCGGCAGACGAAAGCGAAATGCCTGAAATCGAAACCCTCTGAGGCGCGGTTGGGGCGCGAAATTTTCGCTTGTCCTTGCGTTTCGGCTTCGGCAAGCTCGCGACCGCGTCCAGGGAACACAGCGTGTCGGCAGCGGGCAACGGCCAGGTCCAGGATCTCCTCGTCATCGGCGGCGGGGTGAATGGCTGCGGCATCGCCCGCGACGCGGCCGGGCGCGGCCTCGCCGTCACCCTGGTCGAGAAGGGCGACCTCGCCGGCGCCACCTCCTCCGCCTCCACCAAGCTGATCCATGGCGGGCTGCGCTATCTCGAGCACCGGGAGTTCCGCCTGGTGCGGGAGGCGCTGATCGAGCGCGAGGTGCTGCTGCGGGCGGCGCCGCACATCGTCTGGCCGCTGCGCTTCGTGCTGCCGCACCACAAGGGGCTGCGGCCCTGGCCGGTGCTGCGGCTCGGCCTCTTCCTCTACGACCATCTGGGCGGGCGGCGCATCCTGCCGCCGACCCGCACGCTCGACCTGCGGCGCGACCCGGCCGGCGCGCCGCTGCAGCCGCAATACCGCCGCGGCTTCGAATATTCCGATTGCTGGGTCGAGGATGCGCGGCTCGTCGTGCTGAACGCGCGCGACGCCGCCGATCGCGGCGCGACGGTGCTGACCCGCATGCGCTGCCTCGCCGCCCGGCGCGAGGACGGGCTCTGGCGGGCGACCCTGCGCGACGAGGCGAACGGCGCGACGCGGGAGGTGACGGCGCGCGCCCTGGTCAATGCCGCCGGCCCCTGGGTGGGCGAGATGCTCGGCGCCGCCGGGCAGAACGCACCGGCGCGGGTGCGGCTGGTCAAGGGCAGCCACATCGTCACCCGCCGGCTCTACGGCCATGACCGCTGCTACATCTTCCAGAATGCCGATGGCCGCATCTGCTTCGCCATCCCCTACGAGGAAGACTTCACCCTCATCGGCACCACCGACGAGGAATTCGCCGGCGACCCCGCCGGCGTGGCGATCTCGGAGGGCGAGACCGCCTATCTCTGCCGCGCCGTCAGCGACTATTTCCGCCAGGCGGTGACGCCGGCCGATGTGGTCTGGAGCTATGCCGGGGTGCGGCCGCTCTACGACGACGGGGCGAGCCGGGCGCAGGAGGCGACGCGGGACTATGTCCTGACCCTCGACGCGCCGGAGGGTGGGGCGCCGCTGCTCTCGGTCTTCGGCGGCAAGATCACCACCTATCGCCGGCTGGCGGAGGCGGCGATGGCCCGGCTGGCGCCGCATCTCCCCGGCCTCGGCGCGCCCTGGACGGCGGGCGCGGCGCTGCCCGGCGGCGATTTTCCCTGGGACGGCGCGCCGCGGCTCGTCGCCGATCTGCGCGCGCGCTACCCCTTCCTCGCCCCGGCCCTGGCCCGCCGGCTGGTGCGGCAATACGGCACGCGCGCCGACGCGGTGCTGGGCGAGGCGCGCAGCATGGCGGCGCTGGGCCGGGATTTCGGCGCCGGGCTGACCGAGCGCGAGGTCGCCTGGCAGATGCGCGAGGAATGGGTGCGCGAACCGGCCGATCTGCTCTGGCGGCGGAGCAAGCTGGGCCTCAGGATCGACGCGGCCGGGCAGGCGGCGCTGGCGGGCTACCTGGCCGGCGCCGCGGAGCGCGCGGGGAGGGCGGCGGAATGAGCATCCTGCTGGAGGGGCTCGGCCTTGCCGCCGGCTACCAGGCGGTGCTGCATCCGGTCAGCCTCGAGCTCGCGGCCGGCCGGCCGAACGTGCTGCTCGGCCCGACCGGCGCCGGCAAGACCACGCTGCTGCGGCTGCTGGCCGGCCTCGACCGGCCGAGCGAGGGCCGGCTGCTCGACCGCGGCCGCGACGTGACCGGGCTGCCGCCGCGCCGGCGCAGCGTCGCCATGGTCTACCAGCAATTCATCAATTACCCCTCCTTCACCGTCTTCGAGAACATCGCCGCGCCGCTGCGCGTCGCCCGGCTGCCTCGGGCGGAGATCGAGGCGCGGGTGCAGGAGGCGGCGCGGCTGCTGCGGCTCGACCCCTATCTCGACCGCCGGCCGCTGGCCCTGTCCGGCGGGCAGCAGCAGCGCACGGCGATCGCCCGGGCGCTGGTCCGCCGGGCGGCGCTGGTGCTGATGGACGAGCCGCTGGCCAATCTCGACTACAAGCTGCGCGAGGAATTGCGGGAGGAGCTGCCGCGGCTCTTCGCCGAGAGCGGCAGCGTCTTCGTCTATGCGACGACCGAGCCGGCCGAGGCGCTGCTGCTCGGCGGCCATGCCGCCACCCTCTCCGAGGGACGGGTCACGCAATTCGGCCCGGCCGGGTCGGTGTTCCGCCGCCCCGCCGACCTCGCCACCGCCCGCGTCTTCTCCGACCCGCCGCTGAACGAGGCGCCGGCGCGGCTGCAGGAGGGACGGCTGCTCTTCGGCGCTGGCGCCGCAATCCCGGCGCCGGCGCCGGACCTGCCGGCGGGGCCCTGCACCATCGGCATCCGCGCGCATCAGCTCTCCCTCGAGCCGCTTCCCGGCGCGGTGGCGCTGCCGGCGACGGTGCGGGTCGCCGAGGTCACCGGCTCCGAGAGCTACGTGCATCTCGATGTCGGTGGCCTCGCCTGGGTGGTGCTCGCGCCCGGCATCCGGCGGCCCGAGCCGGGCGCGGCGGCGACCGTCTGGCTCGACCCGCGGCGCTGCCTGGTCTTCGGCGGCGACGGCCGGCTCGCCGCCGTCGCGGCGCTGGCGGAGGCGGCCTGATGGCGCGCATCGCCTTCGACAGGCTGGCGCATGCCTATGCCGGGGGCGGCGGCTATGCGCTGAAGCCGATGGACATGGTCTGGGAGGATGCCGGCGCCTATGCGCTGCTTGGCCCCTCGGGTTGCGGCAAGACGACCCTGCTCAACATCGTCTCCGGCCTGATCCATCCGAGCGCCGGGCGCGTGCTCTTCGACGGCATCGACGTCACCGCCCTGCCGACCGAGCGACGCAATGTCGCGCAGGTCTTCCAGTTCCCGGTGGTCTACGACACCATGACGGTGCGGGAGAATCTCGCCTTTCCGCTGCGCAACCGCGGCGTGCCGGCGGTGGCGGCGCGGGCGCGGGTGGAGCATGTGGCCGGGCTGCTCGGCCTCGCCCGCGACCTCGACCGGCGGGCGCGCAACCTCGGCGCCGACGAGAAGCAGAAGATCTCCCTCGGCCGCGGCCTGGTGCGGGACGACGTCGCCGCCATCCTGTTCGACGAGCCGCTGACCGTCATCGACCCGCACCTGAAATGGGAGCTGCGCTCGCGGCTGAAGGAGCTGCACCGGCAGGTGCCGGTGACGATGATCTACGTCACCCATGACCAGACCGAGGCGCTGACCTTCGCCGACCGGGTGGTGGTGATGAGCGAGGGCGAGGTGCTGCAGATCGGCACGCCGGAGGCGCTGTTCGACCGGCCGTCGCACCGCTTCGTCGGGCATTTCATCGGCAGCCCGGGCATGAATTTCCTGCCCTGCACGGTGATCGGCGACGCGGCGCTGCTGCCGGGCGGCGAGCGCATCGCCCTGCCGCGGGCCTATCCGGTGCTGCAGGGCCGCGTCGAGCTGGGCATCCGGCCGGAATTCGCCAGTCTTGCCCCGGCGGGGTCGCAGGCGGGCCTGCCGGCGCGGCTGCAGCGGGTGGAGGATCTCGGCCGGCGCCGCATCGCGCGGCTCGACCTCGCCGGGCAGCCCTTCGCGGCGACGCTGCCCGAGGGGATGCCGGTGCCGTCCGAGCCGCGCGTCGCGCTCGATCCGGCGCGGCTGCATGTCTATGCCGATGGCCGGCTGACCGTGGGGGAGGGCTGAGCATGGCGAAGCCGCGCGACGACCGCGCCTGGGTGCTGGTGCTGCCGGTGCTGCTGCTGGTCGCCTTCTCCGCCCTCATCCCGATGATGACCGTGGTCAACTACTCGGTGCAGGACAGCTTCGGGAACAACCAGTTCTTCTGGAACGGCACCGGCTGGTTCCGGGAATTGCTCGATCCCGCCACCGAGCTCGGCGGCCGCTTCTTCGACGCGTTGTGGCGCACGCTGCTGTTCAGCGCCCTCTGCCTGCTGATCGAGATCCCGCTCGGCATCGCCGTCGCGCTCACCCTGCCGCGCCGGGGCTGGGGCGTCGCCGTCTCGCTGGTGGTGCTCGCCCTGCCGCTGCTCATCCCCTGGAACGTGGTCGGCACCATCTGGCAGGTCTTCGCGCGGCGCGACATCGGGCTGCTCGGCGCCGCGGTGAACGGGCTCGGCATCGACTACAACTACGCGCAGGACCCGCTCGCCGCCTGGGTGACGGTGGTGGCGATGGATGTCTGGCACTGGACCTCGCTGGTCGTGCTGCTCTGCTATGCCGGGCTGCGCGCCATCCCCGACGCCTATTACCAGGCGGCCAAGGTGGACGGCGCCGGCGCCTGGGCGGTGTTCCGCGCCATCCAGCTGCCGAAGCTGCGGCGGGTCCTGACCATCGCCGTGCTGCTCCGCTTCATGGACAGCTTCATGATCTACACCGAGCCCTTCGTGGTGACGGGCGGCGGGCCGGGCAATGCGACGACCTTCCTCTCGATCGACCTCGTCAAGCTCGCGCTCGGCCAGTTCGACCTCGGCAAGGCGGCGGCCATGTCGATCGTCTACAACCTGATCATCCTGACGGTCTGCTGGGTGTTCTTCGCCACCACCACGCGTGGCCAGAGCGAGGCGGTCCAGGGGACGGCGCAAGGGGCGGGGCGATGAGCGCGGCGCAGCCGGGGGCGCTGGCCAGGCCGGCGGCGCGGCCCCGCGCCGGGGCGGCGCCGCGGGCGGGGGCGGCGCGGGCCCTGTTGCCGCGGATCGGGCTCGGCCTCTACCTGCTGTTTCTGCTGGTGCCGATCTACTGGCTCGTCAACATGAGCCTGAAGACCAATTTCGAGATCAGCGGCGGCATGACCCTCTGGCCGCAGAACCCGACGCTGGAGAACTACCGCCGCATCTTCACCGACAGCTCCTGGTACGGCGGCTACATCAATAGCCTGACCTACGTGCTGCTGAACATGGCGATCTCGCTCGCCGTGGCGCTGCCGGCCGCCTATGCCTTCAGCCGCTACCGCTTCCTCGGCGACAAGCACCTGTTCTTCTGGCTGCTCTCCAACCGCATGGCGCCGCCCGCGGTCTTCGCGCTGCCCTTCTTCCAGCTCTACAGCGCGGTCGGGCTGTTCGACACGCCCTGGGCGGTGGCGCTGGCGCATTGCGTCTTCAATGTCCCGCTGGCGGTCTGGATCCTGGAAGGCTTCATGTCCGGCGTGCCGCGCGAGATCGACGAGATGGCGGCGATCGACGGCTGGTCCTTCCCGGCCTTCTTCGTGCGGATCTTCATGCCGCTGGTCGCGGGCGGCATCGGCGTCGCCGCCTTCTTCTGCTTCATGTTCTCCTGGGTGGAACTGCTGCTGGCGCGGACCCTGACGACGGTGAACGCCAAGCCGATCGTCGCCACCATGACGCGCACCGTCTCCGCCGCCGGGATGGACTGGGGCCTGCTCGCCGCGGCGGGGGTGCTCACCATCCTCCCCGGCATCGTCGTCATCTGGTTCGTCCGCAACCACATCGCGCGCGGCTTCGCGCTGGGCAGGGTCTGATGGCGCTCGACTGGATGGCCTGGACCTCGGAGACGGCGCTGTTCTTCGCGCTGCTCTTCGCCACCCTGGCGGCGATGACTGCGCTCGCCATCCTGCGGCCGGAGACCGAGCGCGTCGGCATCCTCGGCCTGCCGACCACGCGCGGCGACCGGCTGTTCCTGACCTTGCTCGGCGCCGCCTTCATCCATCTCGCCTGGCTGGCGCTCGCCGGCGAGGCGCCGCTCTGGGGCGCGAGCCTCGTCTCCCTGATCTACGGCGCGGCGATGTTCCGCTGGGCCTGACCTGGTACACGCCCGGCGGGGGCCGGGCGCGGGCGAAGGAGGAAACAGGAATGACCATCCACACGCCGCTCGACCGGCGCCGGCTGCTGCTCGGCAGCGCCGCCGCCATCGCCGCGCCGGCCCTGATGCTGCGGCCGCGGCACAGCCTGGCCCAGGGAATCGACGCCGCCCGCCGCTGGGTGGATGGCGAGTTCCAGCCCAGCACGCTCTCGAAAGAGCAGCAGATGCAGGAGATGGAGTGGTTCGCCCGTGCCGCCCAGCCCTATCGCGGCCAGGACATCAACGTGGTGTCGGAGACGATCACCACGCATGAATACGAGGCGCGGACGCTCGCCAAGGCCTTCTCCGAGATCACCGGCATCAACCTGCGGCACGACCTGCTGCAGGAAGGCGACGTCGTCGAGAAGATCCAGACCCAGATGCAGTCGGGGCGCAACCTCTACGATGCCTGGGTGAACGACAGCGACCTGATCGGCACGCATGTCCGCTACCAGCAGGCGGTGCCGCTCAGCGACTGGATGACGGGCGAGGGCAAGGACCAGACCCTGCCGACGCTCGACATCGAGGATTTCATCGGCCGCGGCTTCTGCACCGGGCCGGACGGCAAGCTGTACCAGCTGCCGGACCAGCAATTCGCCAACCTCTACTGGTTCCGCTACGACTGGTTCAGCCGGCCGGCCATCAGGGACGCCTTCAAGAAGAAGTTCGGCTACGAGCTCGGCGTGCCGGTGAACTGGTCCGCCTATGAGGACATCGCCGAGTTCTTCACCAACGACGTCAGGGAGATCGATGGCGTCAAGGTCTACGGCCATATGGACTATGGCAAGAAGGACCCGTCGCTCGGCTGGCGCTTCACCGATGCCTGGCTGTCCATGGCCGGCAACGGCGATCGCGGCATCCCGAACGGCAAGCCGGTCGATGAATGGGGCATCCGCATGGAGGGCTGCCGGCCGACCGGCTCCTCCATCGAGCGCGGCGGCGACACCAACGGCCCGGCGGCGGTCTATGCCATCACCAAATACGTGGAGTGGCTGAAGAAATACGCGCCGCCCGAGGCGGCCGGCATGACCTTCAGCGAGTCCGGCCCGGTCCCGGCCCAGGGCAACATCGCGCAGCAGGTCTTCTGGTACACCGCCTTCACCGCCGACATGGTCAAGCCCGGCCTGCCGGTGGTGGATGCGCAGGGGCTGCCGAAATGGCGCATGGCGCCGAGCCCGCACGGCGCCTACTGGAAGGAGGGGATGAAGCTCGGCTACCAGGATGCCGGCTCCTGGACCCTGCTGAAGTCGACGCCGGTCGACCGCCGCCGTGCCGCCTGGCTCTACGCGCAGTTCTGCGTCTCGAAATCGACCAGCCTGAAGAAGAGCCATGTCGGCCTCACCTTCATCCGCGAGAGCGACATCTGGCACCCCTCCTTCACCGAGAGGGCGCCGAAGCTCGGCGGGCTGGTGGAGTTCTACCGCTCCCCGGCGCGGGTGCAGTGGACGCCGACCGGCGTGAACATCCCGGACTACCCGAAGCTGGCGCAGCTCTGGTGGCAGAATATCGGCGATGCCTCCTCCGGCGCGAAGACGCCGCAGGCCGCCATGGATGCGCTGGCCACGGCGCAGGACAGCGTGCTCGAGCGGCTGCAACGCGCCAATGTCCAGGGCGAGTGCGGGCCGAAGCTGAACCCGAAGACCAGCGCCGAGCACTGGTACGAGCAGGCGAAGAAGGACGGCAACATCGCGCCGCAGCGCAAGCTGGCGAATGAGAAGCCGAAGGGCGAGACGGTGGACTACGACACGCTGATCCGCAGCTGGCCGGCCAGCCCGCCGAAGCGCGCCTGACCCTGGACCATGGGGCGGCGCGCCTGCGGGTGGCGTCGCCCCATGCCATGCCATTTTCCCGCCGCGACGGGGATGCCGATCCTCCGTCCGGCCCTCACCAGGACCCCGAGCATGTCCGCTGGCCATATCCTCGCCCTCGACCAGGGCACCACCTCGACCCGCGCGATCCTCTTCAGCACCCCTGGGCTCGCGCCCGTCGCCATGGCGCAGCAGGAATTCCGCCAGCACTACCCGGCCTCGGGCTGGGTGGAGCACGATGCGGAGGATCTCTGGGAGAGCTCCCTCGCGGTCATGCGCGAGGCCATCGACCATGCCGGGCTGCGGCCGCAGGACATCGCCGGCATCGGCATCGCCAATCAGCGCGAGACCACGCTGCTCTGGGACCGCCGCACCGGCCGGGCGATCCATCGCGCCATCGTCTGGCAGGACCGGCGCACCGCCGCCGCCTGCGCCGCCCTGCGCGAGGCGGGGCATGCCGAGGCGGTCGCGGCCAGCACCGGCCTGCTCATCGACCCGTATTTCTCGGCCACCAAGCTCACCTGGCTGCTCGACCACGTGGCCGGGGCGCGGGAGGCGGCGGAGCGGGGCGAGCTCGCCTTCGGCACCGTCGACAGCTTCCTGCTCTGGCGCCTGACCGGCGGCCGGGTGCATGCGACGGATGCGACCAACGCCGCCCGCACCATGCTCTTCGACATCCGCGCCGGGCGCTGGGACCCGGCGATGTGCGCGCTGCACCGCGTCCCGATGTCGCTGCTGCCGGAGGTGCGCGACTGCGCTGCCGAGTTCGGCAGGGCGGAGGCCGGGCTGCTCGGCGCCGCCATCCCGGTGCGCGGCATCGCCGGCGACCAGCAGGCGGCGACGCTCGGCCAGGCCTGCTTCCGCCCGGGCATGCTGAAATCCACCTACGGCACCGGCTGCTTCGCGCTGCTGAACACCGGCGAGGTGCCGGTCGCCTCGCGCCACCGGCTGCTGACCACCATCGCCTATCAGCTCGGCGGCCGGCGGACCTATGCGCTGGAGGGCGCGATCTTCGTCGCGGGCGCCGCGGTGCAATGGCTGCGCGACGGGCTCGGGATCATCCAGGATGCGGCGGAGAGCGGCACCTTGGCCGCCAGCTCGGACCCGGCGCAGCGGCTCTACCTGGTGCCGGCCTTCGTCGGGCTCGGCGTGCCGCATTGGGATGCCGAGGCGCGCGGCGCCATCCATGGGCTGACCCGCGCCTCCGGCCCGGCCGATTTCGCCCGCGCCGCGCTCGAGAGCGTCGGCTACCAGACGCGCGACCTGCTGATCGCCATGCAGGCCGACCTCGCCGGCGCCGAGGCCACCGCCGCCGCGACCCCGGCGGGCGCCGGAGCGGCGGGGGCGAGCAGCGTGCTGCGCGTCGATGGCGGCATGGTGGCCTCCGACTGGACCATGCAGTTCCTCGCCGACATCCTCGGCGCGCCGGTCGACCGGCCGGTGGTGCGGGAGACGACGGCGCTCGGCGCCGCCTATCTGGCCGGGCTGCAGGCGGGGCTCTGCCCGGCGCCGGAGGCGTTCGCCGCGAGCTGGCGGCTCGACCGCCGCTTCACCCCGGACATGCTGCAGGCGGAGCGCGAGGCGGCCTATGCCGGCTGGCAGCGGGCGGTGCGGCGCACGCTGTCGGACTATCCATAAACGGCAAAAGGGGCAGGCCTGGCGGCCCGCGCCTTCCGATCCCGCAGGACGAGGTCCCGGGTATCAGCTCTTCTTCATCGCCTTCTGCAGGTTCTCGTCCAGCTTGACGAGGAAGGCCTGGGTGTTGAGCCAGGGCTGGTCCTTGCCGATGAGCAGAGCGAGGTCCTTGGTCATGGAGCCGCTCTCGACGGTATCGACGCAGACCTTCTCCAGCGCCTCGGCGAAGGCGACGACGTCCGGGGTGTCGTCGAACTTGCCGCGATAGGCGAGGCCGCGGGTCCAGGCGAAGATCGAAGCGATCGGGTTGGTGCTGGTCTCGCGGCCCTTCTGGTGCTCGCGGTAGTGGCGGGTGACGGTGCCGTGCGCCGCCTCCGACTCCACCGTCTGGCCGTCCGGGGAGAGCAGCACCGAGGTCATCAGGCCGAGGCTGCCGAAGCCCTGCGCCACGATGTCGGACTCGACGTCGCCGTCGTAATTCTTGCAGGCCCAGACATAGCCGCCTTCCCACTTCAGGGCGGTGGCCACCATGTCGTCGATCAGCCGGTCCTCGTAGGTCAGGCCCTTCGCCTTGTACTGGTCGGCGAATTCGGTGTCGTAGATGCGACGGAAGATGTCCTTGAACTCGCCGTCATAGGCCTTGAGGATCGTGTTCTTGTGGCTGAAGTACACGCTGTAGCCGCGCGCCAGGCCATAGTTGAGCGAGGCGCGGGCGAAGCCCTCGATGCTGGCGCGGGTGTTGTGCATGCCCATCAGCACGCCGCCACCGGCCGGGAAGTTGGTCACCTCGAGCTCGATCGGCTGGCCGCCATCCGCCGGCGTCCAGGTCAGCGTCGCCTTGCCCGGGCCGGGGATCTTGGTCTCGGCGGCGCGGTAGATGTCGCCATAGGCGTGGCGGCCGATGACGATCGGCTTCGACCAGTGCGGCACCAGCCGCGGCACGTTCGAGCAGATGATCGGCTCGCGGAAGATGGTGCCGTCGAGGATGTTGCGGATGGTGCCGTTCGGGCTCCGCCACATCTTCTTCAGGCCGAACTCCTTCACCCGCGCCTCGTCCGGGGTGATGGTCGCGCATTTCACGCCGACGCCGTACTGCTTGGTGGCATTGGCGGCGTCCACCGTCACCTGGTCGTCGGTCTGGTCGCGGTACTGGATGCCGAGGTCGTAATACTTCAGGTCGATGTCGAGATAGGGCAGGATCAGCTTGTCCTTGATGAACCCCCAGATGATCCGGGTCATCTCGTCGCCATCCATCTCGACGACCGGGGTCTTCACCTTGATCTTCGCCATGCCACGCCCTCGTGCTCTGCGGCCGCTGCGGTCCCCGCCCGGCCGGGCTCATTCGACGGGCCGGAACATCGCACCGGGCCGGGGCAGGGGCAAGGGCCGCCCCGGCGGGTCGTGGCGGTCCCGGTCCGTTACTGGTCGAGCCGGATGTCGTGCTCGCGGATGATCCGGCCGAGGGTCGCTGTGTCGGCGCGGAGCTGGCTGCGGAAGGCGGCCGCGCCCTCGGTCTTCACCTCGGCGCCGAGCTCGGCGATGCGGCTGCGGACCGCCGGCTCCTGCATCGCCGCGCGCAGCATCGCCTCCAGCCGCGCCACCTGCTCGGGCGGGGTCTGGCCCTGGACCAGCACGCCCTGCCAGGTACCGGCATTGGCCTGCGGCCAGCCGAGCTCGGCATAGGTCGGCAGGTCCGGCAGCGCCGCCAGCCGGTGCGGGCCGGAGACGGCGATGCCGCGCATCTGCCCTTGCGCGACATAGGGCATGGATTGCGTCGCCCCGGCCATGGTCAGGTCCGCCTCGCCGCTGGCGACCGCGAGCAGGGCCGGCGCGCCGCCGCGATAGGGCACATGCGTCGCCTCGCTGCCCCAGGCGGAGGCGAGCGCCACCGCGACCAGGTGGCTCAGCGTGCCGGCGCCCGAATTGGCGAAGTTGAGCTTGCCCGGATTGGCCTTGGCATAGGCGGCCAGCCCCGCCGCATCGGCGACCGGCAGCGTCTTGCTCGCCGCCAGGATGTAGGGCGCGTAGATCAGCATGCTGACCGTGGCGAGGTCCTTCTCCACATCATAGGGCAGGCGTGCGAAGAGGAAGGGGTTGGTCGCCAGCACGCTGACATCGAGCAGCAGCAGGGTATGCCCGTCCGGCGGGCTCTTCGAGACCAGGTCGGCGCCGATATTGCCGCCGGCGCCGGCGCGGTTCTCGACCACCACCGGCTGCCCCGCCGCCTGGCCGAGCGGGGTGGCGATCAGCCGCGCCAGGATGTCGCTGGTGCCGCCGGGGGCGTTGGGGACGATGATGCGGAGCGGGTGGTCGAAGCCCGACGGAGACCCGGGCGTCGCCCCTTGGGCACGGGGGATGGCGGGCAGGGCCAGCGCGCCCGCGGCGGCGAGCAGGTGGCGTCGGTGCATCTGTTCCTCCCGGTGCGCTGGTCGGTGCGCTGGTTCCGCATGCTCGCCGGGCCGCCGCGGCGGCGGTCCCGGTTCGCCCGGCAGCATCCTCGCGCCGGCGCAACCGTCGCGGCAAGCGCCATCGGCGTGGTGAGGCCGGCGGCGGGGGCAGGCGAGGGCGAGGGAACCGTGCCGGCGCGCGGGAAATGTGACAAATGGATGACCGCCCGCCCTGTCGCCCGTTGCGACCCGATGCCGGCCTGCCCAAGGGAACAGCCCCGGATGATGCACTGGTTCCGCCGCCTGATGCCGCGCGAGGAGCGGTTCTTCGAGATGTTCGCCCGCCATGCCGAGGCCGTCATGCGCGGGGCTCGGGCGCTGCGCGGCATGCTCGAGGGCGGCGAGGCGGTGCAGCGCCACTATGCGGCGGTCCTTGCCGCCGAGGACGATGCCGATGCGGTGACGCGCGAGGTGGTGCAGGCGGTCCGCCGCACCTTCGTCACCCCCTTCGACCGCGGCGACATCCAGACCCTGATCGGGCGCATGGACGATGCGGTCGACCAGATGAAGAAGGCGGCGAAGGCGATCGTGCTGTTCGAGATGACCGAGTTCGACGACGAGCTGCGGCGCATGGGCGACGCCATCGAGCGCTGCGCCGCGCTGCTGCGGGAGACGGTGCCGCTGCTCTCGGCCATCGGCCAGAACGCCGGGCGGATCAACGAGTATTGCGAGCAGATCCGCCGCATCGAGGGCGAGGCGGACGACATCCACGATGCCGGGGTGACCGAGCTGTTCCGCCGCGCGCCGCCCGAGGGGGCGCTGCGCTTCATCGCGGCGCGCGAGGTCTTCGACCAGCTCGAGAAGATCGTGGACCGCTTCGACGACGCGGCGAACGAGATCGAGGGCATCGTGGTCGAGCACGTCTGAGCCGGGCCGATGGACGCGCATCTCGCCCTGCCGCTGCTCTACGGCCTGGTGGCCGTGGCGCTGCTCTTCGACTTCCTCAACGGGCTGCACGACGCGGCCAATTCCATCGCCACCATCGTCTCGACCCGGGTGCTGCGCCCGCAATACGCCGTGCTCTGGGCCGCGGGCTTCAACTTCATCGCCTTCCTCTTCTTCGGCCTGCACGTGGCGCAGACCATCGGCACCGGCATTGTCGAGGCCTCGGTCATCGACCCGCGGGTGATCTTCGGGGCGCTGGTCGGCGCCATCGCCTGGAACCTCGTCACCTGGCGCTTCGGCATTCCCTCCAGCTCCTCGCATGCGCTGGTCGGCGGCATCGTCGGCGCCGGCACGGCCAAGGCCGGCATCGGCGCCATCGTCTGGTCGGGGCTCGGCAAGACGCTGCTGGCCATCGTGCTCTCGCCGGCGCTCGGGCTGCTGCTGGCGCTGCTGCTGGTGCTGGTGGTCTCCTGGGTCTTCTCCCGCAGTACCCCCTTCGCCGTCGACAGCACCTTCCGCATCCTGCAATTCGGCTCCGCCTCGCTCTACTCGCTCGGCCATGGCGGCAACGACGCGCAGAAGACCATGGGCATCATCGCCGTGCTGCTCTACTCGCAGGGGATGCTGGAGGGCGGCTTCCACGTGCCGCTCTGGGTGGTGCTGGCCTGCCAGGCAGCGATGGCGTTCGGCACGCTCTTCGGCGGCTGGCGCATCGTCCACACCATGGGCTCGCGCATCACCCGCCTCACGCCCATGCAGGGCTTCTGCGCCGAGACGGGCGGCGCCATCACGCTGTTCCTGGCGACCGAGCTTGGCGTGCCGGTCTCGACCACCCACACCATCACCGGCGCCATCATCGGCGTCGGCACCGCCCGGCGCGCCTCGGCGGTGCGCTGGGGTGTCGCCGGCAACATCGTCGTCGCCTGGGTGGTGACCATGCCGGCGGCGGCCGCGATCGCCGCCGCCGCCTATCTGCTGGCCGGCCTCGGGGGGTAGGGCGCCTTCACTTGTCCAGCGTGGCCAGCGCCTGGGCCAGGTCGGCGATGAGGTCGTCGGCATGCTCGATGCCGATCGACAGGCGGACCAGCCCGTCGGTGACGCCGATGCGGGCCCGGACCTCGGCCGGCACGCCGGAATGGGTGGTGGAGGCCGGGTGGCTGGCGAGCGATTCCGTGCCGCCCAGGCTGACCGCGAGCTTGAACACCCGCAGCGCGTTCAGCACCCGGAAGGCCTCCGCCTGACCGCCGGCGATCTCGATGCTGAAGGTCGAGCCGGGGCCGCTGCACTGCGCGTCATAGACCCGCCGCGCCGCCTCGCCCTCCGGCAGGTGGTTCAGCGCATGCACCGCAGTGATGCGCGGATGCCGCTCGAGGAACTCCGCCACCACCTCGGCATTGCGCGCCGCCGCCCGCATCCGCAGCGACAGCGTCTCCAGCGAGCGGCCGAGCATCCAGCAGGAATGCGGGTCGAGCTGGGTGCCGATGGCGCCGCGCAGCAGCCGCACCGGCCGCAATTGCGCCCGGCTGCCGGCCACCGCCCCGGCGACGAGGTCGCTATGCCCGCCGACATATTTGGTCAGCGAGTAGAGCACCAGGTCGCAGCCATGCGCGAGCGGCTGCTGGAAGACCGGGCCGAGCATGGTGTTGTCGCAGGCGATGGGCGGGCGATGCCCCTGCTCGGCGCCGATCCGCTCGGCGGCGCGCTGGATGGCGGCGAGGTCGACCAGCGTGTTGAGCGGATTGGAGGGCGTCTCGACCAGGATCAGCCCGACCCGGCCGCGCGCCCGGGCGCGATCCGCCGCCGCCTCGATCGCCGCCGGCTCGGTGCCGGCCGAGAAGCCCTCGGCGCCGATGCCGAACTCGGCGAGGGTGCGGGCCAGCAGCGTCTCGGTGCCGCCATAGAGGGGCTGGCTGTGCAGGATGACGTCGCCCGGCCGGGCATGGGCGAGGATGGTGGTGGCGATGGCCGCCATGCCGGAGGCGAAGACCAGCGCCGTCTCCGCCCCGTCCCAGAGGGAGAGGCGGTCCTCGACGATCTCGCTGTTCGGGTGGTTGAAGCGGGAATAGACGAGGCCGGCGCCGCCCTCGGGCGCCTCCTTCCGCCCGGCCACCACGTCGAAATAGTCGCGCCCCTCCTCGGCGGAGCGGAAGACGAAGGTGGAGGTGAGGAAGACGGGCGGCTTGACCGATCCCTCGGAGAGGCCGGGATCGTAGCCATAGCCGAGCATCAGCGTTTCCGGGCTGAGCCGGTGATTGCCGATGGTGGTGTGATGGCTGCGGTCCTTGGCCATGCCCGCTCCTCCGATCGCCAGGGTCTCATTATGCCGGGGCGGGCCCCCGGCTGTCCCGGGTTTCCGCGCGACGCCGCTCCTTGGGAACCTTCAGTCCCGCCAGGCCGCCAGGATCTCCTCCGTGCTCGCCGTCTCCACCTGCTGGCCATAGCGGCTGTGATAGAGGCCGAGCAGCGCGTCGTGCATGGCATCGGAGGAGGAGCAGAGCGCATCCACCGGCACCACGACCCGATAGCCGCGATCCACCGCGCCGAGCACGGCGGCGAGGACGCAGATATCCGTCTCCGCGCCGCTCACCACCAGCGTATCCGTCCCGCGCGCCGCCAGCCGAGCCTCGAGCGCAGTGTCGAACCAGGGGCTGTAGCCGGGCTTGTCCAGCAGCTCGGCCGGTGGGACGAGTCGCGCCAGGGGCGGCAGGAGCTCGATCTGTCCCGGCGGCAGGGCCTCCAGGGTCAGGCTCCGCCAGCGCTGCCAGTAGCGGCGCCAGGTGCCCTTCGCCGCCTCGGGCCGGGACGCCGGGATGAAGCGGGTGAAGATGGTGCGCTCGGGCCAGGCCGTGGCCAGCCGCTCGACCATCGGCAGCACGCGCTCGAGCCAGGGCGTGTGCCATTCGGTGTCGCGGAAGAGGATCTGCATGTCGATGCAGAGATGGACCGCATGCCGTCCGAGCGGTCCGTGCCGCAAGCCGCCTTCGCCCATGCCTTGCCTCCCGGTTGTGCCACGGTCAACGGATGAACGCGGCCGCGGATGCAGCGGGAGCGCGACACGCCGGCGCCATCCGGCCCGGCGGGCGGCAAGTCGGACCCTCCTGCGCCCGAGGTTCAACCCTCCGGCACGTTGCGGCGCAGCTCCTCCAGCCAGGCCCGGGCATTGCCGTCCGAGGGCGCCCGCCAGTCGCCGCGCGGCGAGAGGGAGCCGCCGGCGGCCACCTTCGGCCCGTTCGGCATGGCGCTGCGCTTGAACTGGCTGAAGCCGAAGAAGCGCTGCAGGAACACCTCCAGCCAGTGGCGGATCTCGGCCAGCGCATAGGCATTGCGCTTCCCGGCCGGGAAGTTCGGCGGCCAGCTCCCGCGCGCCGCGTCGCCCCAGGCCCGCAGGGCGAGGAAGGCGATCTTCGAGGGGCGGAAGCCGTAGCGCAGCGTGTAGTAGAGGTTGAAGTCCTGCAGCGCATAGGGGCCGACCTTGGCCTCGGTGCTCTGGATCGCCTGGTCCTCCGTGGCCGGGATCAGCTCGGGCGAGATCTCGGTGTCGAGGATCGCCTCGAGCGTCGCGCCGACCTCGGCATCGAACTGGCCGGACTGGATGACCCAGCGGATCAGGTGCTGGATCAGGGTCTTCGGCACCCCGGCATTGACGTTGTAATGCGACATCTGGTCGCCGACGCCATAGGTGCACCAGCCGAGCGCCAGCTCGGACAGGTCGCCGGTGCCGAGCACGATGCCGTCCACGTAATTGGCGGCGCGGAACAGGTAGTCGGTGCGCAGTCCCGCCTGCACGTTCTCGAAGGTGATGTCGTAGACCGGCTCGCCCCGGCTGAAGGGGTGGCCGAGATCGCCGAGCATCTGCCGCGCCGCCGGGCGGATGTCGAGCTCATGCGCGGTGACGCCGAGGGCGGCCATCAGCCGGTGGGCGTTGCCCTTGGTGCCCTCGCTCGTGCCGAATCCGGGCATGGTATAGGCGACGATGTCGGTGCGCGGCTTGCCGAGCAGGTCCATCGCCTTGGCGGCGACGATCAGCGCCTGGGTGGAATCGAGGCCACCGGAGACGCCGATGACCAGCCGCCGGATGCGCGCCGCCTCCAGCCGCTGGGTCAGGCCGGCCACCTGGATGTTGTAGGCCTCGTAGCAATCCTGGGCGAGGCGCGCGGGATTCGCCGGCACGAAGGGGAAGCGCTCGATCGGCCGCTCGAAGCCGATATCCCCCTCCGGCGGGTCGAGGCGGAAGCCGATGCGGCGGGTCTGCAGCGCCGCCGGCGTGTTGCGGCGGTTGTCGTCGAAGGTGCCCTGGCGCATGCGCTCCTGCCGCAGCAGGTCGAGATCGACATCGGCGACCGCCATCTGCGCGCCGCGCGGGAAGCGCGCGGTCTCGGCGAGCAGGGCGCCGTTCTCCCAGATCTCCGCCTGGCCGTCCCAGGAGACCTCGGTGGTTGATTCGCCGGCGCCGGCGGCGGTGTAGACATAGGCGGCGAGGCAGCGGGCCGATTGCGACTGGCAGAGCATCCGCCGGGTCTCGGCCTTGCCGATGGTGATGGGGCTGCCGCTGATGTTCAGCAACACCGTCGCCCCGGCCAGCGCCGCCGCCGAGCTGGGCGGGATCGGCACCCAGAAATCCTCGCAGATCTCGGTATGCAGGACGAGGCCGGGCAGGTCCTCGGCGGCGAAGAGCAGGTCGGCCCCGGCTGGCGCCTGCTGCCCGGCGAAGCGGATGTCGCCGGCGGGCAGGCCGTCGCCGGGCGCCACCTGCCGCTTCTCGTAGAACTCGCGGTAGGTCGGCAGGTAGGTCTTCGGCACGATGCCGAGCAGCCGGCCGCGATGGATGACCAGGGCGGTGTTGTAGACCCGGCCGGCATGGCGCAGCGGCGCCCCGACCACCAGCACCGGCCGCAGCGCCGCCGCCGCGGCGAGCAGCTCGGCCGTCGCCGCCTCCACCGCCTCGAGCAGCGTGTCCTGCAGCAGCAGGTCCTCGATCGAGTAGCCGGAGAGGGCGAGCTCCGGGAAGACCGCGACCGCCGCGCCGCGGGCGTCGCAGTCCCGCGCCGCGGCGAGGATGGCCGCGGCATTGGCGGCGGGATCGGCGAGTGCCGTGCGGATGGTGCAGGCGGCGATCCGGGCGAAGCCGTGGCGGTAGAGGGATTCGAAATGCATGCGGGCTGACCGTACCTCTCCTTGCTGGCCCCCAGGGCTGGCCCCCGGGCCGCCATGCCGGCCGGGATCAGAGCGGGGAACGCGCATCCGGCACGATGGTCCCGTCCCGCGACGATCGCGGACCGGCTCCGACCAATTGTCAATGCGCCGCGGCGGGGAAAGCCCTTGCACCGCCCGGCCGCCGCGCTAGATTGTGCATCGCAGCAACGCGGTCTTCCGCCTGCTGCTTTCTTGGACGTTTCCTCCCTAAACTCGGCGGCGCTTTCGGGCGCCGCCCTTTTTTTGTCCTGGGCCCGCCCTTGCGGGTCTTCGAAACCATGTGACACAAAGAGACATATTTCTTGCGGCCCGGATCGAAGAAGGAACATCCGGGATGCGGCGGCAGAGGCGCACTGTAATTGCTGAGCCATAGACGGCGGATTGGCGTCACTGGCGGAAAATCATGCGGTCCCGCCCGAGAAAATGCCCGATCGATACTCAGCCGATGCCGGCCGCTGCGACAGGTGCAAGCCTGGACATATGCAGTTTGCCTCGCATACAGACACGGCCCGGGCAGCTTCGCTTGTGCATCCATCATCTCACCACATCGTGAGGTCTCGTGAACGCGCGCATTTCCGGCAGCCGAGCTGGGGTGAGATACAGTTTGCATCAGCCAACCGACGGAATTGCGTGGCAGGCGCGGCGAGGTTGCGATGCGGGACATGCCCGCCGCATGGCGGCACCCATGCACACATCCGGGCACGTCCGGCAGGCGGATAGAGCGCGATGGACATGAACCTCCCAGCCCTTCCCCGCCGCGACGTCATGCTCGCCGGCATCGAGATCGGCCCGGAGGTCGACTGGATGCCGGGCCCGCACCGGCCCACCGCCTGGCACCTGCACGTGCCCTTCGCCTTCTGGCTGGTGAAGGCCCTGCGGCCGCGCAGCATCGTCGAGCTCGGCCGCTCCAACAGCGTCGCCTACGGCGCCTTCTGCCATGCCGTCGAGCGGCTTGGCCTCGCCACCCGCTGCTTCGCGGTCGAGCGCATGGCCGAGCCCGGGCGGCCGCGCGAGAGCGTCATCCGCCTCAGTCCCCCCCGGCAGGCCGATGGCCGCGGCCATGCCTTCTCCACCCTGCTGCGGATGCGGCCGGAGGAGGCGCGGGCGCATTTCGACCGCGGCGAGGTGGACCTGCTCCACATCAACGCCGCCGATGACGAGCAGGTGGCGGCCGCCTTCCGCGACTGGCAGGACACGATGTCGGATCGCGGCGTCGTGCTGATCCACAACACCAACCTGCGCGAGCGCCACAACGGCGTCTGGCGACTGTGGCGGGAGCTGCGGACGGCGCATCCGCATTTCGAGTTCCTGCACGGCCATGGGCTCGGTGTGCTCGGCCTCGGCAGCGCGCTGCCGGAGCCCTGCCGCGCCCTCTTCGCCGCCAGCGCGGAGCTGGACCAGGCCTTCGCCATTCGCCGCTTCTTCGCCACGCGCGGCGAGGCGGTCCGCGACCATTTCACCGTGCAGGCGCTCGAGGCACGGCTGGCCGAGATGGAGGAGACCGCGATCGCCGAGCGCGACGCGGCGGTCGCGGCGCGCGACGAGGCGCGCAACCAGGCGCAGGCGGCGGCGGCGGAGCGGGACCGGCTTCACGCCGAGCTCGGCGCCGCCCGCGCCGAGCGGGATGCGACGCTGGCCGATGCGCAGCGGGCGCGGCAGTTGCGCGACGCGGTGATCCGCTCCACCTCCTGGCGCATCACCAAGCCGATGCGCATCGCGGTCGGGCTGGCCCGCCGGGAGCCGAGCTATGTCGCGCAGCTCAGGCGCGCCCTCGGCCGCGCCGCGCCGGTGCCTGGCGGCCTGCCGGCGCCGACGATGCCGCTGCTCGAGGCGCTGCTGCCGAACAGCCTGCCCGGCACGACCGAGGTGCATGGCTACCTCGCCGCGCACCTGCCCGCGCCGCTCACCACCTTCCCCGAGACGGCCGCGCCGCGCCGCCTGACGCTGGTGACCGACAGCATCAATGCCGGGCATCTCTTCGGCGGCGTCGGCACCGCCGTGGTGCTGGCGGCGTTGCTGGCCCGCCGGCTGGAGGTGCCGCTCCGCGTGGTGACGCGCTTCGAGGCGCCGGAGCCGCGCAATTTCGGCACGGTGCTGAGCGCGCATGGCGTGCGCTACGACGGCAATGTCGAGTTCCTGCATGCCGGCAACAACCGCGCCGTCCCGATGGGGGGCGAGGACCTGCTGCTGACCACCTCCTGGTGGAGCACCTGGGCCGCGCTGCGGGCGGTGCGCCCGGACCGCATCCTGTACCTGCTGCAGGAAGACGAGCGGATGTTCTACCCCGCCGGCGACGAGCAGCTCCGCTGCCGCGAGGTGATGGACGACACCCGCATCCGCTTCATCGTCAACACCAAGGCGCTGCGCGACTACCTGATCGCCGACGGCGTGCGCGGCATCGCGGCCGACAGCGTCGCCTTCGAGCCCGCCTTCCCCGAGACCATCTATCACCGCGAGGCCCAAACCGGGCAGCGGCAGCGCCGCTTCTTCTTCTACGCCCGGCCGAAGAACGATCGGAACCTCTTCCTCCGCGGCCTCGAGGCGATCTCGGCGGCGATGGAGCAGGGCGTGCTGCCGACGCAGGGCTGGAGCTACCATTTCGTCGGCAAGGACGTGCCGCGGATCTCGCTGCCCGGCGGCATCCAGCCGGAGATCGCGCAGAACCTGCCCTGGGCGACCTATGCGGCGCTGATCCGCAGCATCGATGTTGGCCTCTCGCTGATGTTCACGCCGCATCCGAGCTACCCGCCGCTCGACCTGGCTGCGAGCGGCGCGGTGGTGGTGACCAACCGCTTCGGACCGAAGGTGTCGCTCGACCAGTACTGCCGCAACATCCTCTGCGCCGAGCCTTCGGTCGATGCGTTGGTCGCGGCGCTGGGGGAGGCGGTGAAGCTGGCCCAGGACGAGCCCCGGCGGGAGACCAACTACCGGGAGGCCCGGATCGGCCGCGACTGGGAGGCCGCCTTCGCCCCCGTCCTCGACCACATCGCGCGCTGACCGATGTTCCCGAACGGCCCCCCCGCCATCCGCTACCGGGATCCCTGGTCGCAGAGCTTCGCCTCGCGCCTCGCGGCGCTCTCGCGCGGCGCGCCGCGCGTCGCCTATTTCTACGAGCGGCCGGATACCAGCACCTTCCGCTACCGCTGCTTCAACATGGTGGAAGCGCTCGGCCTGGCGGAACCGGGCGTCGGCGCCTCCTGGTTCTGCGCCGCGGATCTCGAATGGGCGGACCGCATCATCGACCGGGCCGATACCATCGTCATCTGCCGCGCCCGCTACACCCCGGCCTTCGCCCGCCTCATCGGCGCGGCGAAGTCGCGCGGGCGGCGCGTGCTCTTCGATGTCGACGACCTGATCTTCGACACCCGCTTCACGCATCTGGTCCTCGACACGCTGGACCAGAACACCACCGATACCGACCTCGACTTCTGGTTCGCCGCCATGGGGCGGATCGGCGAGACGATGCGCCTCTGCGACGGCGTGATCCTGACCAACGAGTTCCTCGCCCGCCGCGCCACGGATTTCTGCGGCCTGCCCACCTGGGTGGTGCCGAACTTCCTCAACGGGGCGCAGCTCGACATCTCCGCCCAGATCGTCGAGCGCAAGCGCGCCTCGGGCTGGCGCCGCGACGGGCGGATCCATCTCGGCTATTTCTCCGGGACGCCGTCGCACAACCGCGACTTCGCCATCATCGCCGACACGCTCGCCGAGCTGCTGCAGCGCGACCGGCGCCTGGTGCTCCGCATCGTCGGCTTCCTCGAGCCGCGCGGGCGGCTCGCCGGGCTGAGCGAGCGGATCGAGCGCTTCCCGCTGCAGGACTTCCTCAACCTGCAACGGTTGATCGGCGAGGTGGAGCTCAACCTGGTGCCGTTGCAGGACAACACCTTCACCAACTGCAAATCCGAGCTGAAGATCTTCGAGGCCTCGATCACCGGCACCATCAGCATCGCCTCGCCCAGCTTCACGCTGCGCCGGGCGATCGAGGAGGGCGAGACGGGCTATCTCGCCCCGGCGCATCGGTGGGAGGAGGTGCTGCTGCACGCCATCGACCGGCTCGAGGACTATCCGCACATGGCCGAGGCCGCCCTGGCCATGGCCGAGGATCGCTACGGCCCGGCCCGGCAGGCCGCGGCGATCATGGCGGCGGCCTTCGGCTGAGGCCGGCGGCGCGGCCGGGCCAAGGCCGGTTGCCAGTCGATTGCCGGTGAATTGCAGCGGGGAGCGGAAGCTGCTCCGCTGTAGCTTGCTGTTTTCAGGGCGGATTCAAGCGTCCGGGCGTTCACGCCCTTCCGCGATCCGCTCTAGGGATATTGTTGTCGAGGCGTATTCACGTGTCCGGACGTTCGCGTCCTGCCGCGATCCGTTCTGGAGGGAAGGGGCGAGATGTCCGAGCGCAATGAGAAGCTGCTGCAGGGGATCGCGCGCGACGCGCCGCTGATCGAGATCGGTCCGAGCTTCAACCCGGTGGCGCCGCGCTCGGAGGGCTGGCAGGTCACCATCATCGACCATGCGTCGCAGGCCGAGCTGGTCGCCAAGTACTCCGGCGGTGCCGTCGATACCAGCCGCATCGAGCCGGTGGATTTCGTCTGGGCCGGCGGACCGCTGCACGAGGTGGTGCCGGTCGCGCGCCACGGCAGCTACGAGGCGATGATCGCCTGTCATGTGATCGAGCACCTGCCGGACCTGATCGGCTTCCTCCGCTCGGCGGAACGGCTGCTCGACCCGGCGAAGGGCACGCTGCTGCTGGCCGTGCCGGACAAGCGCCTCTGCTTCGACTTCTTCCGCCCGCCCTCGACCACCGGGCAGTTCGTCGAGGCGCATCGCGCCGGCCGCGGCATGCACAGCCCGCGCGCGCTGTTCGACCACGTCGCCTACAGCGCCACCGATGGCGGCCGGGCCGGCTGGGGTCGCGCGCCGCTCGCCGAGCTGCGGCTGGAGCACAGCCTGGAACAGGCGGTCGAGCAGATGGAGCTGGCCACGGCCGGCAAGGACTACATCGACTGCCATGGCTGGCAGTTCACCCCTGCCAGCTTCGAGTTGCTGGTGCTGGAATTCGGCGAGCTCGGCCTGACCGACTGGCGGGTCGACTGGGTGGAGCCGCGGCCGGCGGTGGAGTTCTTCGCCCGGCTGGTGCGCGGCCGGGAAAGCTTCGCCTCCACCGCGGTGCGCGAGGCGCGGCGCCTCGACCTGCTGCGCCGTATCGTGCTGGAGCAGCGCGAGCAGATCGACCTCCTGGTCGGCCCCTCGGCCGGCGCATCGGCGCCACCAGCGCCACCGGCGCCGGGCGGGGACCGCCTCGGCGCCATCGAGGCCAAGCTGCGGCACCTGCAGGAGGCGCAGCTTCCGGCCATCGCCGCCGAGCTCGGCGCGACGCGCGCCGCGCTGGCGCCGGTGCGCGACCTGCTGGAGGAGCTGCGGCCCATGGGCGCGGCGATGACGGCGATGCTGCCGGTGCGGCGCGCCATCGCCCGGATGCGCGGACGCATCTGACCGGGGCCCGGCGGGGCCATCGCGCGCCGCCTGGACCGGGCCGCATGGACAACCGCGCGGTATCGCGCTTCCCTGGCGCGGACGAGACGGGGCAGGGCGGGTTGCCGGAGGGCCCTGGCCGCATCGCGGCCTGACGCCGGGCGTCGGGGCCGCGTGCCATCGCCCTCCGCCGGACACCGCCCCTGCCCGCGCGACAGGGGAGAACGTCCATGCCCGACCGAATCGCGGGTCCCGCCGCCGGAGCGGCGCTGC
Source organism: Roseicella sp. DB1501 (assembly GCF_013112485.1). Lineage (GTDB taxonomy): Bacteria > Pseudomonadota > Alphaproteobacteria > Acetobacterales > Acetobacteraceae > Paracraurococcus. The sequence goes on along the minus strand of NZ_JABFHG010000002.1, from coordinate 563,539 downwards.
GCCGATGAGCGCCGAAGGCCTCGCCGGCCTGTTCCGCGCCCGCTCGGTTGCGCTGGTCGGCGCCACCGAGCGCTCCATCTGGTCCACAGCCGCCTTCGCCAATTTCGCGCGGCTCGGCTTCACCGGCCGGGTCCATCCCGTCAGCCGCAAGGGCGGCACGGTGCATGGCCTGCCGGCCGCGACTTCCTGCGCCGCCATCGGCGAGCCGGTGGATGCGGCGTTGCTGATGGTGCCGGAGCAATCCATCGCCGAGGCCTTCGCCGACCTCAACGCCGCCGGCATCCGCCACGCCGTCGTGCTGACCTCCGGCTTCGCCGAGGTGGGCGCCGAGGGCGCGGCGCGGCAGGAAGCGCTGCTGGCGGCGGCGCGCGCCCAGGGGGTGACGCTGCTCGGGCCCAACTGCCTCGGCTTCATCAACTATGCCGACCGGGTGCCGATCTGGACCACCCAGCCGCCGATGCCGATCCTGCAGGGCGGCAGCATCGGCGTCGTCTCGCAGAGCGGCGCCACGGCGGGCTTCATCGCCGGCTTCGCGCATCGCCAGGGCATCGGCCTTTCCTACCAGGTCTCGACCGGCAACGAGGCGGATGTGAACGTCGCCCGCGTCGTCGACTTCCTGGTCGAGGACCCGGCGACCAGGGTGATCGGCCTCTTCCTCGAGACGGTGCATGACGCGCCGCTGCTGGCCGCCGCGGCGCGGCGCGCGCTCGCCGCCGACAAGCCGATCGTCGCCATCAAGATCGGCGCCAGCGAGACCGCGGCGCGGGCGGCGGAGGCGCATACCGGCTCGCTGGTCGGCGACGACCGGGTGTTCGACGCGGTCTGCCGCCAGCTCGGCATCATCCGCGTCTCCTGCATCGAGGACCTGGTCTTCACCGCCGCGCTGCTGTCCCGCACCGGGCATGTGCGGGACCGCCGGCTCGGCCTCGTCTCCATCTCGGGCGGCATCTGCGAGATGGCGGCGGACCATGCCGAGCTCGCCGGCGTCGCGGTGCCGCGCCTCGCCGAGCCGACCCGCGCGGCGCTGCGCGAGATTCTGCCCGCCTTCGGCACGCCGAACAACCCGCTCGACGTGACCGGCGGGGCGATGCTCGACGCCTCGCTCTTCGCCCGCTCCCTGCCGGCCTTCGGCGCCGATCCCTCGCTCGGCCTGCTCGCCTGCTTCATGGACCTGCCCGACACGCCGGAGGAGATCGCCAGCTATCGCGGCGAGATCGTGCGCCAGATCGGCGCCGGCTTCCGCGCCGCCGGCAAGCCCTCGGTCATGCTCAGCGTCATGGCGCGGCCGGTGCTGGAGCCGGGCCGGGCGCTGCTGGCCGAGACCGGCATCACCTATCTCGGCAGCGGCGTGCTGCACGGGCTCGGCGCCATCGGCCGCGCCTTCGCCTGGGCCGAGCGGCAGGAGCGGGGGCTGCCCGCCGCGCCGCCGGCCCCCGCGCCAGTCGGGGAGCGGCCGGCGAGCGAGCATGCGACGCTCGCCTATCTCGGACAGCGCGGCGTGCCGGTGGTGCCGCTGACGCTCGCCCGCATGGCGGCCGAGGCGGTGCGCGCCGCGGCGGCGCTCGGCGGCCCGGCGGTGCTGAAGATCGCCTCGCCCGACATCGCGCATAAATCCGATATCGGCGGCGTGCTGCTGAACCTCGAGGGCGAGGCGGCGGTCGCCGAGGGCTTCGCGCGCATCATGGCGAGCGTGCGCGCGGCGAAGCCGGAGGCGCGGATCGAGGGCATCCTGGTCGGGCCGATGCGCCGTGACTCCGGCATCGAGCTCTTCGTCGGCGTGCTGCGCGACCCGCTCTGGGGGCCGGCCATCGCTGTCGGCCTCGGCGGCATCTGGGTAGAGGCGCTGCGCGACACCGCCATCCGCCTGCTGCCGGTGACGCCCGGGGAGGTGCTGGAGATGCTGTCGGAGTTGCGCGGCGCGAAGCTGCTGGACGGCTATCGCGGCACGCCCGGCATCGACCGCCAGGCAGCCGCCGAGGCGGTGGCGCGCATCGGCGATGCGGCGCTGGCCCTCGGCCCCGATCTCGTCTCGCTGGAGGTGAACCCGCTGCGCGCGACGATGGCGGGCGCCGAGGCGCTGGACGCGCTGGCGATCTGGAACGAGGAGGGCTGAGATGGAGGCCGACCGCATTCCCGTCATCATCGGCGCCGGCGAGATCACCGAGCGTCCGGCCGATCCGCGCGAGGCGCATGAGCCGGCGGCGCTGATGGCCGAGGCGCTGCGCCGCGCCGCCGCCGATGCCGGCGCGCCGGACCTGCTGCCGGCGCTCGACAGCCTCGACATCGTCAACTCCGTCTCCTGGCCCTATGGCGACCTGCCGGCGGCGCTCGCCGGGCAGCTCGGCGTCCGGCCGCGCCGCCTGGTCTATGGCCCGGTCGGCGGCGAGAGCCCGGTGCGGCACATGCACGAGGCGGCGAACCGCATCGCCCGAGGCGAGAGCGAGGTGGCCGCGGTGGTCGGCGCCGAGGCGACGCATGCCGTGGCGCAGGCGCAGAAGCAGGGCATCGCGCTGCCCTGGACCACGCCCGATCCGAACTGGACCCGCACCCGCGGGCGCGACTTCCTGCATCCGCTCTCGGTGCGGCTCGGCGTCGCCGATCCGGTCTCGGTCTATCCCTTCTACGAGAATGCGGTGGAGGCGCATCTCGGCCAGACGCCGGCGGAGGGGCAGGCGGAATCGGCCGCGCTCTGGTCGCGCTTCTCGGCCGTCGCGGCGCGGAACCCGGCGGCCTGGCTGAAGCGGGAATACTCGCCCGAGGAGATCGGCACGCCCGGCCCGGCCAACCGGCCCATCGCCTATCCCTATACCAAGCTGCAGGTCGCCAACCCGATGGTGAACCAGGGCGGCGCCATCCTGCTGACCAGCCTCGCCCGGGCGCGCGCCGCCGGCGTGCCGGAGGAACGCCTCGTCTATCTCTGGGCCGGCGCCGCGGCGGTGGAGCCGCGCGACTACCTCAACCGCGACCACTACCATGAGAGCCATGCGCAGAATGCCGTGCTCGATGCCTGCGGCCGGATCGCCGCGGCGGAGGGCGCCGAGTTCACCACCTGCGAGCTCTATTCCTGCTTCCCCTGCGTGCCGAAGATGGCCTCGCGCCGGCTCGGCCTGCCGGCGGGCATGGCGCCGACCACGACGGGCGGGCTGACCTTCTTCGGCGCGCCGCTCAACAACTACATGACGCATGCGGCGGCGGCGATGACGCGGGCGCTGCGCGAGCGGCCGGGCAGCGCCGCGCTGCTCTACGGCCAGGGCGAGTTCGTCACCAAGCATCACGCGGTGGTGCTGGCCAGCCGCCCGCCGCGGCAATGGCGCCTGCCGCAGGACTATTCCGTGCAGGCCGATGCGGACAGCCGCCGCGGCCCGGTGCCCGCCTTCGCCGAGACGGCCGAGGGCGATGCGGCGATCGAGACCTTCACCGTGCTGCACGACCGCGACGGCGCGCCGCATCATGGCGTGGTGATCCTGCGCCTGAAGGATGGCCGCCGCGCGCTCGGCCGGGTGCCGGGCAGCGACGCGGCGACCATCGCGCTGCTCAAGCGCACCGACCGCACGCCGATCGGCACGCCGGGGCGGCTGCGGCCCGCCGAGGATGGATTGCAGGATTGGAGCCCCGCCTGATGCCCGACGCCGTTCTGTTCGAGGTCACCGCGCCGCATATCGCGCTCGTCACCATCAACCGCCCCGAGGCACGCAACGCCGTCAACGGCGCCGTCGCGGCGGGGCTGGAGGCGGCGGTGGAGCGCGTCGAGGCGGATCCCGACCTCTGGGTCGCCATCCTCACCGGCGCCGGGCAGCACGCCTTCTGCGCCGGCGCCGACCTGAAGGAGGTCGCGGCCGGCAACAGCGCCAGCCTCGCCACCGAGAAGGGCGGCTTCGGCGGCTTCGTCCGGGCGCAGCGCAGCAAGCTCTGGATCGCCGCGGCGCAGTCCCATGCGCTGGCTGGCGGACTGGAGCTGCTGCTGTCCTGCGACCTCGCCGTCGCCGCCGAGCATGCCAATCTCGGCCTGCCGGAGGTGAAGCGCAGCCTGGTCGCCGGCGCCGGCGGCGTCTTTCGCCTGCCGCGCGCCCTGCCGAAGGCGATCGCCCTGCAGATGATCGCGACCGGCGAGCCGATCCTGGCGACGCAGGCGGCGCAGCACGGCTTGATCAACGCCGCCGTGCCGGCCAATGAGGTGATGCCGGTCGCGCTCGACCTGGCGCATCGCGTCACCGCCAATGCTCCGATCGCCGTGCGCGAGAGCCTCGGCGTGGCGCGCCGCGCCGCCGACCTGCCGGAAGCGGAGCTCTGGGAGGTGAGCCGCGCGGCGAGCGGGCGCGTGCGCGCGACCGAGGATTTCAAGGAAGGCCCGCGCGCCTTCATCGAGAAGCGGGCGCCACGCTGGACCGGGCGCTGATATAGGTGTGCAGCAATGGTGACCCATCGCTGCCCTCATTCGCCGGCGCTGCCTGCGGCAGCTTGGCTACGCGGCATAAGCCGCGACGCCCGTTCGGGTGTTCAGCCGGCTGCGCCGGCTGCGGGCTAGGCTTCCGGCAACCAGTATGAGACCGAGAAGACGGAGGATCGGAGATGGCGGGGACGCTCGACGGGAAGGTGGCGCTGGTCTCGGGCTCGGGGCGCGGCATCGGGCGACAGATCGCGCTCAAGCTCGCCAGCGAGGGCGCGCGGGTCGTGGTCAACGACCTTGATGACGCGCCGGGCAACGAGACCGCGGCCGAGATCAAGGCGATGGGCGGCGAGGCCATCGCCTGCAACGGCGACGTGACCAAGGAGGGCTTCGCCGAGCGCTTCGTCGCCGCCGGCGTCGATAGCTGGGGCGGGCTCGACATCATCGTCAACAATGCCGGCTATACCTGGGACAACGTCATCCAGAAGATGACGGACGAGCAGTGGTACGCCATCCTCGACGTGCATCTGACGGCCCCCTTCCGCGTCATGCGCGCGGCGCAGCGCTTCATCCGCGAGGCGGCGCGCAAGGAGGCCGAGGAGGGGCGGGAGGTGTTCCGCAAGGTGGTGAACATCTCCTCCACCTCCGGCGTCTTCGGCAATGCCGGCCAGGCCAACTACTCCACCGCCAAGGCCGGCATCCAGGGCCTGACGCGGGCCATGGCGAAGGAGTGGGGGCGCTACAAGGTGAACGTCAACGCCGTCGCCTTCGGCCTGATCATGACGCGGCTGACCGAGGCGCCGGCGCATGGCGGCGCCAGCATCGACATCTCCGGCCGCGAGATCCCGGTCGGCGTGCGGCCGGAGGTGCTGCAGACGGCGGAGAAGATGATCCCGCTCGGCCGCGGCGGCCGGCCGGAGGAGGCCGCCGGCTCGGTCTATCTCTTCTGCATCCCGGAATCGAATTACGTCACCGGCCAGACGCTGGTCGTCAGCGGCGGCCGGCCGTGAGGCCGGGCGCGCGAGCCTCCGGCCCGCGGTCCGCAGGGCCGAGCGCCCGAATGGGCGCCGCCGACGCAGCGGCGAAGCCAAGCCGCTGGAAGCGGCGCTCGGCGTCTGAGGGGCAGGACGGCGAAGCCGGCCTGCGCTCGGCATGACAGGCACGGTGCTCATCGCTGGCGCCCTCGGCCTGGTCGGCCGGGCGGCGCTGGCGGAGTACGAGGCGTCGGGCTGGGACATCGTGGCGCTCGCCCGCCGCAAGCCGGAATTCGAGACCCGGGCGCGCTTCCTCTCGGTCGATCTCACCGATGCCGAGGGCTGCCGCGCCGCGCTGGCGCCGCTGCGGGGCGTCGAGCGCATCGTCTATGGCGCGCTCTACAAGAAGCCCGATCTCGGCCGCGGCTGGCTGGAGGCGGACCAGATCGCCACCAACGCCGCCATGCTGCGCAATCTGCTCGACGCGATGGAGCCGGGCAATCCCGGGCTGCGGCACCTCTCGCTGCTGCAGGGCACCAAGGCCTATGGCGTGCATCTCGGCCAGATGCCGATCCCGGGCAAGGAAAGCGCGCCGCGCCACATCCACCCGAATTTCTACTGGGCGCAGGAGGATCTGGTGCGCGAGCGCCAGGCCCGCGCCGGCTGGTCCTTCACCATCTTCCGGCCCCAGGCGCTGATCGGCTTCGCCCTCGGCAGCGCCATGAACCTGCTCTCGGCCATCGGCTGCTACGCCGCCATCAGCCGCGAGCTTGGCGTGCCGCTGGTCTGGCCCGGCGCCGGCGCGCGCTACACCGAGGCGACGGATGTGCGGCTGCTGGCGCGCGCCATGCTCTGGGCAGCGGGGCCGGCGGGGGCGGAAGGCGCGGCCAACCGCACCTTCAACGTCACCAATGGCGATGTCTTCCTCTGGCAGGACATGTTCCCGCTGGTGGCGCGGCGCTTCGGCCTGGAGATGGGGGCGCCGCATCCGATGTCGCTCGCCGTGCTGATGGCTGACAAGGGACCGGTCTGGCAGCGCATCGCGGCGCGGCACGGCCTCGCGCCCTGGACGCTGGAGCAGCTCATCGGCGGCTCCTGGCAATTCGCCGATTTCGCCTTCGCCCGGCCGGGTCAGATGGCCTCCATCCTCTCGACCATCGCCATCCGCCAGGCCGGCTTCGGCGACTGCATCGACAGCGCCGCCATGCTCGACGAATGGCTGGCCGAGCTGCAGCGCCGCCGCATCCTGCCCGAGTAAGGGCCCGATTGAGGAGCATCGCCTTGTCCGCCGGCCCACGCCCGCTCGCCCGCGCCGAGGATCTCGGCCGCCTGCTGCATCCGCGCAGCATCGCCATCATCGGCGCCTCGGAGCGCGCCGGTTCCTTCGGCGAGCGGACGCAGCGCAACCTCGCCGGCTTCGGCGGCCGGCTGCACCTGGTCAACGCCCGCTACCAGCGCCTCGGCGGGCTGCCCTGCCACGCCTCCATCGCGGCGCTGCCCGAGGTGCCCGACCTCGTCGTCTGCGCCGCGCCGATGGAGGCGGTGGAGGTCGTGGTGCGCGACTGCGTCGAGGCCGGGGCCGGCGCCGCCATCCTCTACGCCGCCGGCTTCGCCGAGACCGGCCGGCCGGAGCGCGTGGCGCTGCAGGCGCGCATCGCCGCCATGGCGCGGGAAGGCGGCGTCAGGCTCATCGGGCCGAATTGCATCGGCATGCTGGACTACGCCTCGGGCGCCACCATCAGCTTCGCCGCCGTGCCGCGGCCGGCGGCGCCGCCCACGGGCCCGGCGCTCGGCATCGTCAGCCAGTCCGGCAATCTCGGCTTCGCCCTGGCCCAGGCGGTGGAGCGCGGCGTCGCCATCGGCCGCGTGCTCGCCTTCGGCAATTCCGCCGATCTCGACGTCGCCGATGGCGTCGCCATGCTGGCCGGCGATCCCGGCTGCGCCGCCATCGCCTGCGTCTTCGAGGGCATGGCCGAGCCGCGCCGGCTGGTCGAGGCGGCGGAGATCGCCTGGGCGGCGGACAAGCCGCTCACCGTCTTCAAGCTGGCGACGGGCGAGCAGGGGGCGGCGGCGGCGCTGTCGCATACCGGCTCGCTCGCCGGCTCGGATGCCGCCTACCGCGCCGTCTTCGAGCGTGCCGGCGTGGTGCTGGTGGAGCAGTTCGACGCGCTGCTCGAGACCGCCGCCTTCCTCGCCAAGGCGCCGCCCTGCCGGGCGCCTGGCGTCGCGGTGGTCTCGACCTCGGGCGGCGCCGCGATCATGGCGGCCGACAAGGCGGAGGCGCATGGCGTGGCGCTGCCGCAACCGGGCGAGGCGGCGCAGGCGGTGCTCGCCGCGCGCATCCCGGAATTCGGCTCCAGCCGCAACCCGGTCGACATCACCGCGCAGGTGCTGAACGACCCGGACTCGCTGCGTGCCTGCACCGATGCGCTCTGCGCCGATCCCGCCTATGGCGCGGTGATCCTGCCGAACGGCTACGCCTACGACTTCGCCACGCCGCGCTTCGCCCTGCTCGGCGAGCTGGCGGCGGCGCATGGCAAGGCGGCGGCGGTGGTCTGGCTGACGGAATGGCTGGAAGGGCCGGGCGCCCGCGCCGCCGAGGCCAATCCGCAGGTGGCGCTGTTCCGCTCCATGGATCGCTGCTTCGCCGCCCTCGCCGCCTGGCAGGCGCGTGCCGAGCGCCGGGCGGCGGCGCCCGATCCGGCGACGCGCCTCGCCCCGCCCGAGGCCGCCGCGCGCGCCGCCGCGCTGCTCGACGCGGCGGGGCCGGCGCTCACCGAGCGCGAGGCGAAGGCGGTGCTCGCCGCCTATGGCGTGCCGGTGGTGGAGGAGCGGCTGGCGGCCGATGCCGAGGCAGCCGTCGCCGCCGCCGCCGCGCTCGGCTATCCGGTGGCGCTGAAGGTCGAATCGCCCGACATCCCGCACAAGACCGAGGCCGGCGTCATCCGCCTCGGCCTCGCCGATGCCGATTCGGTGCGGGCGGCGCATGCGGCGGTGCTGGCCAATGCCGCGCGCGCCGCGCCGGGCGCGCGGATCAACGGCGTGCTGGTGCAGCCCATGGTGCCGCAGGGGATCGAGATCGTGGTCGGCGCCCGGCGTGACCCGCTCTTCGGTCCGATGGTGGTGGTCGGGCTCGGTGGCATCCTGGTGGAGCTGCTGCGCGACAGCGCGACGGCGCTGGCGCCGGTGGGCGAGGCCGAGGCGCGGGCGATGCTGCGGCGCCTGAAGGGACACCGGCTGCTGCAGGGCTTCCGCGGCCTGCCGTCGGTCGACGAGGCGGCGCTCGCGGCGATCATCCGTCGCGTCGGCGAGCTCGCCGCCGACCAGCGCGAGCGGATCGCCGAGATCGACGTCAACCCGCTGATCTGCGCCGGCAGCCGCATCCTGGCGGTGGACGGGCTGATCCTGCGCGGGTGAGCGGCGGGATCATACCCGGCGTACTAAGTTCCGGCCTGCGGCCCGCAGGGCCGAGCGCCCGAATGGGCGTCGCCGGTCGCGCCTTTTGGCGCGCCTGACGGCGCGACGCGGCGAAGCCAAGCTGCCGGAGGCAGTGCCCGGCGTTCGAGGGGCGCGAAGGTGAAACCTTCGCGGGCTAGGCATCACACCACCAGCACGATCTTCCCGGTCACCCGCCGCTCCAGCAGCGCCTGCAAGGCCTCCGGCGCACGCTCCAGCGGCCAGGTCTCGGCGATGGCCGGGCGCAGCGCGCCGGCGGCGATCCAGTCGAAGAGCTGCGCCATCAGGACGCGGTTCGCCTCCGGGTCGCGCTTGACGGCATTGCCGTAGAAGACGCCGAGAATGTCGCAGCCCTTCAGCAGGGCGAGGTTGAAGGGCAGGCGCGGGATGTCGCCGGCGGCGAAGCCGACCACGAGGTAGCGCCCGCCCCAGGCGATGCTGCGCAGCGCCGGCTCGGCATAGGGGCCGCCGACCGCATCGAAGATCACCTCCACCCCCTCGGGCGCCAGCACCTTCAGCGCCTCGCGCCAGCCCTCGGCGGTGTAGTCGATCGCCGCCTCGGCGCCGGCGGCGCGGCAAGCCTCGTGCTTGGCCGGCGAGGCGGCGGCGATCACCCGCGCGCCCATCAGCCGCGCCACCTGCAGCGCCGCCATGCCGGCGCCGCCGCCGGCGCCGAGCACCAGCACCGTCTCGCCGGGCCGCAGCCGGGCGCGGTCGCGCAGCGCGTGCAGCACCGTGCCATAGGCGTAGGAGAGAGCGGCGCCGGTCGCGGCATCGATGGCGTCGGGCAGGGCGACGACATTGCCCTCGGGCGCCACCGCCAGCTCGGCGAAGCCGCCATGCCCGGTCATCGCCAGCACCCGCGTGCCGGGGGCGGGGCCGGCGACGCCCGGGCCGAGCGCCGCGACGCTGCCCGCCACCTCGCCGCCAGGGGCGAAGGGGAAGGGTGGCCGCGCCTGGTAGCGGCCCTGGATGATGAGCGTGTCGGGGAAGTTCGCCGCCGCCGCCTCGACCCGGATCAGCACCTCGCCCGGGCCCGGCCGCGGCGCCGGCGCCTCGCCGAGCACGAGGCTGGAGGGCGGCCCGAATTCCCGGCACAGCACGGCGCGCATCGATCCCATCCTCCCGCTTCGCCGCGAGGCTGGCGGGCCCGGCGGCGCAAGGCAAGGGGCCGCTTGCCGCCCCGCCCTCGCTGAGTCAGGCTGCCGGCCAGAACGGTGGCACGGTTGGGGAGAACGTCATGGACTTCGCTTTTCCGGAGAAGGTCGAGCAGCTTCGCGCCCGTCTCCTCGCCTTCTTCGACGAGCATATCTACCCGAACGAGCAGGTGCACCGGCAGCAGCTGGCCGAGGCCAAGGACCGCTGGCAGCCGGTGCCGATCGTCGAGGCGCTGAAGCCGAAGGCGCGCGAGGCCGGGCTGTGGAACCTGTTCCTGCCGGAATCCGAGCACGGCGCCGGGCTGACCAACCTGGAATACGCGCCGCTCGCCGAGATCATGGGCCGCGTCGGCTGGTCCTCCGAGGTGTTCAACTGCTCCGCGCCCGATACCGGCAACATGGAGACGATCGAGCGCTACGGCACCGCCGAGCACAAGGAGCGCTGGCTGAAGCCGCTGCTGGAGGGCGAGATCCGCTCCTGCTTCGCCATGACCGAGCCGGACGTCGCCTCCTCGGACGCCACCAACATCCAGACCCGGATCATCCGCGACGGCGACCACTACGTCATCAACGGCCGCAAGTGGTGGTCCTCCGGCGCGCTCGACCCGCGCTGCGCCGTCTTCATCGTCATGGGCAAGACCGCGCCCGACAGCCCCGACCGGCACCGCCAGCAATCGATGATCCTGGTGCCGCGCGACACGCCGGGTCTGACCATCGTGCGCCACCTGCCGGTCTTCGGCTTCGACGACGCGCCGCACGGCCATGCCGAGCTGCGCTTCGAGAACATGCGCGTGCCGGCCTCCAATATCCTGCTCGGTGAGGGCCGCGGCTTCGAGATCGCCCAGGGGCGGCTCGGCCCGGGGCGCATCCATCACTGCATGCGCGCCATCGGCATGGCGGAGCGGGCGCTGGAGAAGACCTGCCGCCGGGCGCTGGAGCGGCGGCCCTTCGGCAAGCCGCTGGCCGAGCAGGGGGTGATGCGCGAGCGCATCGCCAATGCCCGGATCATGATCGACCAGTGCCGGCTGCTGACGCTCCACGCCGCCTGGCGCATGGACACGGTGGGCAACAAGGTGGCGCGCAAGGACATCGCGGCGATCAAGGTGGCGGCGGCGAACATGGCCTGCCAGGTGGTGGACATCGCCATCCAGGCGCATGGCGGCGGCGGCGTCACCAGCGATTTCGGCATCGCCGAGATGTGGCGCTACGCCCGCACGCTGCGCATCGTGGACGGGCCGGACGAGGTGCACCGCGACCAGCTCGCCCGCATGGAGCTCTCGCAGTACAAGCCGCCGAAGACCGAGGCGAAGGCGGCGGAGTAGGCCATGCCCGCCGACGCGGCCGCATCCGCCGCCGGCCCGCCGCTCGACGGCCGGCCCGAGCTGGTGCCGGTGCTGGAGCGGCACCGCTTCGACGAGGCGGCGCTGGCCCGCCACCTCGCGCCGCATCTGCCGGGCTTCGACGGGCCGATCGAGGTGCGGCAGTTCCAGGGCGGGCAGTCCAACCCGACCTTCCACATCGCGACGGGCGCCGGCGACTACGTGCTGCGCAAGAAGCCGCCCGGCAAGCTGCTGCCGCGGGCGCATGCGGTGGAGCGGGAATACCGCATCCTCCGCGCGCTCGAGGGCAGCGAGGTGCCGGTGCCGCGGGCGCGCATCCTGGTCGAGGACGAGAGCGTCATCGGCACGGTCTTCTTCGTCATGGACCACGTGCCGGGCCGCATCTTCTTCGACCGCGTGCCGATGGCAGCACCCCCCGCCGAGCGCGCCGCGATCTACGAGGACATGGCGCGCGTGCTGGCGGCGCTGCACCGGGTCGACTGGCGCGCCGCCGGGCTGGAGGGCTTCGGCCGGCCCGAGGGCTACATGCCGCGCCAGGTCGATCTCTGGGTGCGGCAATGGCAGGCGGCCAAGGTCGAGGAGATGCCGGAGATGGACCGGCTCGGCACCTGGCTGGCGGCGAACCTGCCGCCGGAGGAGCCGGCGACCATCGCGCATGGCGACTACCGGCTCGGCAACCTCATCATCCATCCGACCGAGCCGCGCATCGTCGCGGTGCTGGACTGGGAACTGGCGACGATCGGGCATCCGCTGGCCGATCTCGGCTATTGCTGCCTCACCTACCATTTCGACCCGGGGCCGGAAGGGGTGACGGGCGTCGCCGGCCTCGACCTCGCCGGCACCGGCATCCCGGACGAGCAGGCGTTCGTCGCCCGCTACAGCGCGCTGATGGGCCGGCCGGTGCCGGCGGCGCTCGACGTCTTCGTCGTCTTCTCGATGTTCCGCCTCGCCTCCATCGTCGCCGGAGTGTGGCGGCGGGCGCTCGACGGCAACGCCTCCGACCCGCGGGCAATCGGCTACCGCCACCGCTACCGGGAGATGGCCGAGCGCGCCTGGGCCATCGTCCAGCGGATCGACCCCGCGGCCTGACCTGCCGCGGCTTCGCCGCGGCAGGCTGTGACGTCCCCTCGATCGGAAGCGGATCACGGGGCCCCCGCGACGGCGCGCAGCGACGTCGGGGGGATCAACCCATACGGTGCAGGCCGCAGAGTTTGTTGCCGTCCGGGTCCCGCAGATAGGCGAGGTAGAGCTTGCCGGACGGGCCCTCGCGCACGCCCGGCGGGTCCTCGATCGCGGTGCCGCCATGCGCGACGCCCGCCTTGTGCCAGGCCTCCGTCTCGGCCGGGCTCGCCATGGCGAAGCCGATCGTGCCGCCATTGGCATGGGTGGCCGATTTGCCGTCGATCGGCGTGGTGATCAGGAAGCGGCCGCCGTTATGGGCGTAGACGAGGCGCCCGCGCGGGTCGACCGTGCCGGGCTTGCCGCCGATTGCCGCGAACAGGGCATCGTAGAAGGCCTTCGACCGGGTGATGTCGTTGCTGCCGATCATGACATGGGTGAACACGCTGGCTTCCCCTCCCGTTTGGATCGCCGTTCCTGCGGCGCGGCGGGACCTTCGCGCGGCCGCGCCGGGAAGGGAAGGGGCGCTCCCGCCGGCCACCCCCCGCTTCCCCCTGGACCGCGCCGCCCGGCCGGGCGAGTGTGCGGCGCACAACCGCACGGATCCCGGAATGGACCAGCACGCCAGCCTCGCCCCCGAGACGCCGCCCGGCTTCGTGCCGGCGAGCCATGGCGGCCCCTATGCCCAGGCGCTGGGGCCCTTCTTCTCGCACCGGGCCGAGGACTACACCGCGCTCGGCATCCGGGTGCAGCACCGGCACAGCAATTCCATGGGCGGCGCGCATGGCGGCTTCGTCGCCAGCCTCGCCGATCTCGCCCTGGTGCATGCCGTCGCCGTGGCGCGGGAGAGGGCCGGGCTGCCGCGTGCCGCGCTCTCGACCGTGACGCTCTCGGTCGATTTCATCGGCCCGCCGAAGGAGGGCTGCTGGCTGGAGACCCGCGCCCGGGTGACCCGCCTCGGGCGCAGCATCGCCTTCACCGAGGGGGAGATGCTGGCGGACGGCAAGCGGGTGGCCCGGGTCAGCGGCGTCTTCGCCATGAAGGAGCGCCGGGCCGCGCCAGGCGCTTGACCACGGCCGGGCCGCCGGGGAGAATCCGATATGCGCAAGGATGAGGCCGTGACCGGCACGGCGCCCGGCATGGCACCCGGCGCGGCACCGGAGCCGGAGAGCCTCGCGGCCGATGTCGTCGTCATCGGCGGCGGGCCGGCGGGCTCGACCGCGGCCGCGACGCTGGCCCTGCGCGGGCACGCCGTGGTGCTGCTCGAGAAGGAGGCGCATCCCCGCTTCCACATCGGCGAGAGCCTGCTGCCGCGCAACCTCGACATCCTCGAGCGCCTCGGCGTGCTGCCCGAGATCGCCCGCATCGGCGTGCACAAGCCGGGCGCCGAATTCGTCTCCGACCGCACCGGCCGCAGCCAGGCCTTTCCCTTCGCCCGCGCCCTCGACCGGGACCGGACCTTCGCCTGGCAGGTGAAGCGCGCCGAGTTCGACCACATCCTGTTCGAGAATGCCGCCCGCCGCGGCGCCCATGCCCTGCAGCGCACCCAGGCGACCGGCATCGACTTCCACCCGGACGGGGAGGGAGCCATGGTGCGGGCACGCCGGGCGGATGGCACGCCCCTCGCCATCGCGGCGCGCTACGTGCTCGACGCCTCCGGCCGCGACACCTTCCTCGCCAGCCGCATGCGGGTGAAGAGCGCGAACAAGTACAACAACACCGCCGCCGCCTATGCGCATTTCCGCGGCGTGGCGCGGCGGGAGGCGGAGCTGGAGGGCTATATCAGCATCCACCTCGCCGAGGATGGCTGGTTCTGGATCATCCCGCTGCAGGGGGGCGTCACCAGCATCGGCTTCGTCGGCAACCAGAGCGCCTGGAAGGGCCGCAGCGGCAGCCCGGCCGAGCTTCTCATGGCGCGCATCGCCGCCAGCCCCACCGTCTCGACGCGCATGCAAGGGGCCGAGCTCGCCTCCGAGGTCTTCAGCACGGCGAATTACAGCTACCGCGCCCGCACCGGCAGCGGCGACGGCTTCCTGATGATCGGCGACGCCTTCGGCTTCGTCGACCCGATGTTCTCGACCGGCGTGCTGATGGCGATGACCGCCGGCGAGCTCGGCGCGGAGGCCGCCGATGCCTGGCTGGAGAATCCGGCGCGCGGCCGGGCCCTGGCGCGGCGGACCAACCGCGACCTCGCCGCCGCCATGGACCGCATCAGCTGGCTGATCTACCGGGTGAACGATCCGGTGCTGCGCTCGATGTTCCTCGCTCCCTCCAACCTCTTCTGGATGCGCGACGGGGTGGTGAACATGCTGGCCGGCAACCTGCGCGGCAGCCTGCGGGCGGAGCTGCCGGTGCTGGCCTTCAAGGCGGCCTATCACGGGCTGACCGCGCTGCGCCGGATCGGGCTCGGCCCGGCGATGCCGGAGGCCGTGGCGGCGGCGCCGCTGCGCGGCTGAGCCCGGCGGCGCCGCGGAAGCGCCGCTTTCCAGCCCTTATGATAGTGGTGTAACGGCGCGTTCCGCCGCCGCTCGGCGCCCCCGGGGGGTCGGACCCAGGGCCGGGGCGGTCAGCGGGGCTTGCGAGATCGAGGAGCAGACAGCGCGGTGCGTCCCCTCCGTGTCCTGCCGGAGCATCGGGCGCTCCCGCCTGGCATCCTGCCGCCTGGAACCGATCCCGCCGGGGCGGTGGTCGCGGCGCTGGAGGCAAGGCGCCGCCCCCTGCCGGCCCGGCTCGTCGCCTCGGCCCTCTGGCCGGGCGAGGCCGCAGGCTGGGTCCCGTCACCGGCCATCCGCGCCTCCCTGCTCGCCCACGCCCTGGCCCTCGGCGCCGGGCTGGCGGCGCCGCAGCACTGGCCGGGCCTCGCCGGGCTGCTGCTCGGCAACCATGCCCTGCTCGGCTTCGGCATGCGGCCGCGCAGCGCCCTGCTCGGCCCGAACCTCACCCGCCTGCCGCCGGCGCGCGACCCGCTACCGCGCCCGGTGGCGCTCACCTTCGATGACGGGCCGGACCCGGCGGTGACGCCGCGCGTGCTCGACCTGCTGGACCGGCACGGGGCGCGGGCCAGCTTCTTCGTCCTCGGCCATCTCGCCGAGCGGCACCCCGGGCTGGTGCGCGAGATCCGGGCCCGCGGCCACAGCGTCGAGAACCACACCCATGCGCATCCGCTGAGCTTCGGCTGCTGGGGGCCCGGGGCGATGCGGCGGGAGATCGCCCGGGCGCAGGCGGCGATCGCCGCGGCCTGCGGCGAGGCGCCGCGCTTCTTCCGCCCGCCCGCCGGCATCCGCAACCCGCTGCTCGACCCGGTGCTCTGGCAGGCCGGGCTGCGCCTCGTCACCTGGACGCGGCGCGGCTACGACACGGTCTGCCCGCGGCCGGAGCGGGTGATCGCCCGGCTCGCCGCCGGCCTCGATGCCGGCGACATCCTGGTGCTGCACGACCGGCCGAGCCCGCGCGGCACGCCGGCCCTGGCCGTGCTGCCGGCGCTGCTCGAGACCTTCGCCCGGCGCGGCCTCACCGCGGTGTCGCTGCGGCAGGCGGTGCCGCGCGACGCCTGAGCAGGCGGGGGCTGCGGCCGAGCATGCCGAGCACCAGCCGCGCATGCATCCAGGCGAGGCGGATATTGTCGCGCAGATAGTGGAAGTGCGAGACGCCCCCCTCCTCCGGCCGCAAGTAGCGGCAGGGCACCGGCCGGTTCACCGCCGGCACCCCCTGCCAGGAGAGCCGCACCGCCGCCTCCGGGTCGAAGTCGAAGCGTCGCATCCAGCGGCTCTGCCGCATGATCCCGACCAGCGGCGCGATGGGATAGACGCGGAAGCCGAAGAGCACGTCGCCGATGCCGCCGCCGAGCGTCTCGAGCTGCGCCAGCCGGTTGGAGATGCGCCGGCCGCGCAGCCGGATCAGCGGCGCCTCCGGGCCGAAGAGCGGATCGCCGAGGATCATCGCCGCCGGCGCGGCGCGCGAGGCCGCCATCATCGCCGGGATGCAGTCGGCCGGGTGCTGGCCATCGGCATCCATCACCAGCGCATGGGTGAAGCCCTCGCCGAGCGCCGCGCGCAGCCCCGCCAGCACCGCCGCGCCCTTGCCGCGATTGACCGGCAGCAGGATCACCCGCAGGCCCGGATCATCCTGCGCCAGCGCCTGCAGCCGCGCCCCGGTGCCGTCGGTGCTGCCATCGACCACGACCCAGACCGGGCTCCAGGCGGCGCGCGCCTCGCGCACCGTCCGCAGCACCAGCGGTCCGGTATTGTAGCTCGGGATCAGGACAAGCTGGCGCGCGGGCGGCATCAGCCGCGGCGCCAGCCGGCGAGCTCGGCGCGGACATGCGCCTCGAGCCGGGCGACGAAGCGGGCCGGCTCCTCCACCGGATCGAAGCGCTCGCCGAGGCGGATGCGGAAGACCAGCGGCAGGGCCGGCCGGCGGAACAGCGGCCAGCCCTTGCGCAGATAGGGGCTGTCGGCCTCGATCAGCACCGTCTGCACCGGCGCGCGGGTCGCCTGGGCGATGACGGCGAAGCTGCGGTGGAAGGCATCGACCGGCGGCCGCTGCGTGCGCGAGCCCTCGGGGAAGATCATCAGCTGCCGGCCGCCCTGCACCGCCCGGGCGGCGCCGCGGATCATGGCGAGCGGCGCGTCGTTGCGGACATAGCCGGCGAGGCGGATGCCGCCGCCGAGGAACAGGTTGTCCCACAGCGCCGCCTTGGTGATGCAGACGCTGCGCGGCAGGCGCGAGACCAGCAGCACCGCGTCGAGCATGGTCGGATGGTTGGCGGCGATGACCAGCCCGCCTTCCCGCCGCAGCGAATCGAGCGCGGAGAGATCGGCGCGCAGCACGCCGGTCAGGCGCATCAGGCCGAGCGTCATGCGGAAGCCGGCCGAGATGCCGGCCTGGCCGAGCGGCTCGCCCCAGCGGCGCGGCAGCAACCGGTGCAGCAGGGCGGCCGGCAGGCTCCAGGCCAGGCAGCTCAGGCCGAAGACCAGCAGGCAGAGATGGAAGGCGATGCCGTAATACCAGGCCGCGAGGCCCTTCGCCCCGCCCGCTTCCTCCCAGCCCGCCGCGGCGCCGGTCTGACCCGTGCCGGTCGGGCTCGTGCCGGTTGGTTGCATTATTGCCTCATCTTGGACCGAAGAGTAGAATCGCGGCCTTGCGAGGTGAAGTGACAAAGTCCTGCGCGGGAGTGACGACGACACAATGACGCAGGCCGGTCCCGCAGCAGGGCTGCAGGGAAGCTCCGTGGCGGCGCCACACCCGACGCTGACGCGCTTCTACGGCAGCACCGCCGAGCGCGATCCCTTCGTGCGCCGGCTCTTCGCCGAGACCGCCGGCGTCTATGACCGCATCAACGCCGCCTGCTCCTTCGGCTCCGGCGGCTGGTACCGGCGGCAGGCGCTGCTGCGGGCCGGGCTGCGCCGGGGCGACCGGCTGCTCGACGTCGCCATCGGCACCGGGCTGGTGGCGCGGGAGGCGCTGCGGATCCTCGGCGCGCCGGACGATGTCATCGGCCTCGACCTCAGCCCGGAGATGCTGCGCGAGGCGCGGCGCAGCCTGCCGATCCGCCTCCTCGCCGGCCGGGCCGAGGCGCTGCCCCTCGGCGATGCCGAGTTCGATTTCCTCAGCATGGGATACGCGCTGCGCCACGTCGCCTCGCTGCCGGTCGCCTTCGCCGAGTACCGGCGCGTGCTGCGGCCCGGCGGCCGGCTGCTGCTGCTCGAGATCGCGCGGCCGGAGAACCGGCTCGCCTATGCCGCGGCGCGGTTCTATCTCGGCCGGCTGGTGCCGGCGGTCAGCGCCCGGCTCGGCGCCATCGGGGGCAGGGGCGGGGGCGGGGGCGGGGGTGAGGGCGCGCGGCGACTGATGCAATACTACTGGGACACGATCGACCGCTGCGTGCCCGCCGCCATCATCCTCGATTCGCTGCGCCAGGCGGGCTTCGCCTCGGTCGGCTGCGAGGTGCAGTTCGGCCTCTTCCGCGCCTATACCGCGCAGCGCCCGCCGGGCGGCTGAGCCGGCATGGCCGCCCTGCCGGTCACCGGCCCCGTCGGCGGCGATCTCGACGTCGTCGCGGAGCAGGTGGCCGGGCGCTATGCCGGCGCCTCGCGCTTCGCCCGCGGCTTCGTCCGGGGCAAGCTGCGGCGCGACCCGGCGAGCGCCGCCATCCTGCGCCGCGCCGCCGCCGCGCCCTTCGGCGAGGTGGTCGATCTCGGCTGCGGCCGCGGCCAGCTCGGCCTCGCCCTGCTGCTCGCCGGCCATGCCACGCGGCTCACCGGCCTCGACCGCAACGCGGCGAAGGTCGCCGAGGCGCAGCGGGCCGCGGCCGGCCTGCCGGCACGCTTCGCGGTCGCCGACCTCGCCACGGCGCCGGTGCCGGACTGCGACACGGTGCTCCTCATCGACGTGCTGCTGCAGATGCCCGAGCCGGCGCAGCGGGCGCTGCTCGCCCGCGCCGTGGCGGCGGCGCGCCGGCGCATCCTGATCCGCGCCTTCGATCCGGATTGCGGCTGGCGGGCGCGCATCGGCTTCGCCATGGAGCGGCTGGGCCGGCGGGTGCGTGGCGACGGCGTCGAGATCCGCCCGCTGCCGCTGCCGGTGCTGCGCGGCCTGCTGGAAGCCTCGGGCTTCGCCGTCGGCATCGTGCCCTGCTGGCAAGGGACGCCGCTGCCCAACATGCTGCTGCAGGCCGAGCGGGCGGTGGCCTGACGGCGCCGGCGCGTGATTGGCCGAGGCGGCATCGCTGAAGGCGAGACCCGCGCCATCGAGGCTGTGCGGCACCGCATGGACCGGCGACGCTGGCGGGCCTAGCCCTTGCTCCCGTCGCCGCGAGCCGATCGGCGCGGTGGCGGAACCGTTCTTGTCATGCTGTCCAAGTTTCTGATAATCATCGAGAAACTTGCCGTATTGTACCAAGGGCGGCGGTCAAGATTTCTCAGGTGGATATCGTTTCCATGACATCCGGCGCTCCCGCATCCGAAACCGTCGCCCCGCCCGCGGGACTGCTGCCGCAGGAACTGGACCTGGCGCGGCTCATCGTCTCCGTCCTGTCGCTCGAGATCGCGCCGGAGGAGATCGAGCCCGAGGCGCCGCTGTTCAACCAGGGCCTCGGCCTCGATTCGATCGATGCGCTGGAGATCGCCCTGGCCGTTTCCAAGACCTATGAGGTGAAGCTGCGCTCGGACGACGAGCGCAACCACCGGATCTTCGCCTCGCTACGCAACCTCGCCGCGCATATCGAGAAACATCGGCCGCGGTGACACGATGGCCGGCATCGCGGCCGGCCTCGGCGCCGGCATAGGGGGCGGGGGCCCCAGCCGGGAGACGCGGGAGCGCCGGCCGCCGATCGTCCAGGGCCCGCGCCTGCTCGCCGCCATCCTCGGCACGCCGCTCGGCGCCATGCTGCTGCTGCTCGGGCTCGAGGCGGCGGCCGGGGCGGCGATCCTGGATGCCGCCGGCCGGGCCGGGCCGGCGCTGCTCGCCGCGCTCGGCAACCTGGTCGCCGGCCTTCGCTTCGGCCTCACCCTGCTGCCGGGGCGCGAGCCGCTGATCTCGCGCTATTCCCGCTTCGACGCGGCCGGGATGCCGGATGCGGACGGGCGCTACACGCGGCGCCTCACCCGGCTCTGGGCGCTGCTGCTCGGCGGCTTCGCGCTCGCCTTCCTCGCCGCCGCCCTCGGCCTCGGCAGTGCCGCGCCGCTCGCCCGGCTGCAGCCGCTCGCCTGCCTCGGCCTCTTCCTCGGCGAGCATGCGCTGCGGCGGCGCTGCTTTCCGGGCCTCGGCCCGGTCTCGCCGCTCGGCACGCTGCGCGCCATCTGGCGCTGCCACCGGCAGGTGCGGCATGCGCCCTGAGCAGGGGGCGGCGCTGCCGCTGACCGATCGCCGCCTGGATTCGGTGATCTGCCGCCGCGACGGCCGGGCGATCACGGTCGGCGCCCTGCTCGCCGCCGCGGCCGAGCTCGCCCGCCGCCTGCCGGAGGGCGCGGCGCCGCAGGCGATCAACATCTGCACCGATCGCTGCCGGATGCTGGTCGGCTTCGTCGCGGCGCTGCTGCGCGGGCATGTGACGCTGCTCAATGCCGATCCGGCGCCGCAGCGGCTGCGCGCCCTCGCCGCCCGGCATCCCGGAGCCTATCTGCTGGTTGATGGCCCCGTGCCGGAGGCACCAAACCTCTATGCGCCGGAGGCACCAAACCTCTATAGGCCGGAGGCACCAAACCTCTCTATGCCGGAGGCGCCCGGCCTGCCGGTGCTGCAGGTGCCCGAGGTCGAGCCGGATGCCGGGGAGGGCGCGCCCCCGCCGGCGCCCGCTATCCCCGCCCGGCGGATCGTCGCCATCGGCTTCACCTCCGGCTCCACCGGCACGCCGACCGAGCACCCCAAGCCCTGGGAGGCGCTGGTCGCCGCGGCGCAGGCCGCCGCCGAGCGCTTCGCCCTCGACGACCCGGCGCAGCCGCCGGCCAGCCTCGTCGCCACCGTGCCGCCGCAGCACATGTACGGCTTCGAGACCACGATCATGCTGCCGCTCTGGGCGCCGGTGGCGATCCATGCCGGCGCCAGCTTCTTCCCGAACGACGTGCTGGACGCGCTGGAGAGCCTGCCCGCCCGCCGGGTGCTGATCACCACGCCGCTGCATCTGCGGGCGCTGGTCGCCGAGGGCCGCCGGCCGGCGCCGCTCGCCGCCGTCATCTCGGCCACCGCGCCGCTGCCGCCGGCTCTGGCCGAGGCGGTGGAGCGGGGCTGGGGCGCGCCGATGCTCGAGATCTACGGCGCCACCGAGGCCGGCTCCATGGCCAGCCGGCGCAGCCTGCTGGAGCCGGACTGGCTGCCCTATCGCGGCGTCAGACTCGCCCTCGGGGCAGCCCCTGGGGCAGCTCCCGGGACAGTCGAGGTGCCGGGACTCGGCGAGGTGGCGCTCTCCGACCTGCTGGAGCCGCAGCCGGATGGCCGCTTCCGGCTGCTCGGCCGGCGCGGCGACGTGGTGAAGCTCGGCGGCCGCCGCGCCTCGCTGGCCGATCTCAACCGGCGCCTGCTGGAGGTGGAGGGCGTGACCGATGGCGTCTTCCTCGCGCCGGAGGATCTGGAGCGCGACCCGGCGGCGCGGCTGATGGCCTTCGCCGTCGCCCCCGGCCGCTCCGCCGAGGCGGTGCTGGCGGCGCTGCGGCAGAGCGTGGAGCCGCTCTTCCTGCCGCGGCCGCTGCTGCTGGTGCCGGCGCTGCCGCGCGACCGGCTGGGCAAGCTGCAGCATCGGAGCCTCGCGGCCCTGCGCCTCGCCGCGGCCAAGGGGGAATGATGGGGGGCGTGATGCCGGACGCCGCGCCGCGCCGCTTCACCCTGCCGCCGGAGCATCCGGCGCTGCCGGGGCATTTTCCCGGCCGCCCCATCGTGCCGGGCGTGCTGCTGCTCGATGCGGTGATGCAGACGGCGGGGATTGGCCAAGGGATCACTGGCCAAGGGATCACTGGGCAGGGGATCGAGGAGTGGCGGCTGCTGCGGGCGAAATTCCTCGCCCCCGTCGCCCCGGGCCAGGCGGTGGAGATCGAGCTCGCCCCGCGCGGCGCCGACCGCCTCGCCTTCCAGTGCCGCTGCGACGGCGCCCTGGTGCTGCACGGGGAGTTCGCATGTCCGCCGCGCTAGGGCCCCAGGGGGCGGGTGCGGGCGCGGCTGCCGCACGGCCGGCGCCGGAATGGACCCGGGCGCAGGAGCGCGGCAGCCTGGCGCTCGCCCGCTTCATGGTCTGGCTGGTGCGCCGCATCGGCTGGTGGCCGGGGCATGCGCTGCTCTACCCGATCGCCCTCTATTTCCTGCTCGCCTCGCCGCGGCCGCGCGCCGCCGCCCGCGCCTATCTCGCCCGCGCCCTCGGCCGGGCGCCGCGCTTCGGCGACCTGTTCCGGCTCTACTTCGCCTTCGCCTCCACCATCCTCGACCGCGTCTTCCTCGTCACCGGCGAGACACGGGGCTACCGGGTCGAGCTGCACGGGCTGGAGGCGCTGCAGGCCCGCATCGCCGCCGGGGAGGGCTGCCTGATCCTCGGCGCGCATCTCGGCAGCTTCGAGGCGCTGCGGCTGGTCGCCGATCGCGGCTGCCCGGTGGATGTCGCCGTCATGATGCATGAGGCGAATGCGGCGCGGCTGAAGGCGGTGTTCGACGGGCTGGGCGGCGCGGCGCGGGCCGCATCGGTCATCCCGCTCGGCACCGCCGCGGCGATGCTGCGGGCGAAGGAATGCCTGGAGCGCGGCGGCTTGGTCGGGCTGCTGGCCGACCGGGCGCCGCGCGCCGAGCGGGTGCTGGAGGTGCCCTTCCTCGGCGCCCCGGCGCCGCTGCCGACCGGGCCGCACCTGCTGGCGGCGGTGCTGGACGCGCCGGTGATGCTCGCCTTCGGCCTCTGGCGCGGCCCGCGGCATTACGAGGTACGCTTCGAGCCCTTCGCCGAGCGGCTGCCGCCAGGCCGCGCCGGGCGCGAGGCCGCCATCGCCGAGCGGGTCCGGCGCTATGCCGCCCGCCTCGAGTCCCTCTGTCGGGAGCACCCCTACAACTGGTTCAATTTCTACGATTTCTGGCACCGGGACGCGGCATGAGGCGCCGCGCCCTGCTGCTTGTCGGGCCCGCCCTGCTCGTGCCCCGCCTGCTCGCGGGGGCGGCGATTGCCGCCGAGCCGGCGCCGCCCGGCCTCGCCGCGCTGCTGCGCCGCTTCGCCGCCATCCCCCGCTCCGAGGCCCGCTTCTCCGAGAGCAAGGCGATCCCCGAGCTCGACCTGCCGCTGCCGAGCCAGGGCACGCTGTCCTGGCAGGCGCCGGACCGGCTGGAGAAGCGCACCGCCAGCCCGATCGAGGAGGTGCTGCGGGTCGCCGGCGATCGCCTGGTCTATGAGCGCCCCGATCGCGGCATCCGCCAGGAATTCAACCTCGACGACCAGCCGGAGATGCGGGCCCTGGTCGAGGCGATCCGCGGCACGCTGGCCGGCGACCTCGCCGCGCTGCAGCGGCACTACGAGATCGGCTTCGATACGCTGCCGGAGGAGGGCTGGCGGATGACCCTGACGCCGCGCTCGCTGCGGGTCCGCGCCGCGGTGCAGCGCATCCTGGTCTCGGGCCGCGGCCCGCAGGTGCTGCAGGTGGAGACCGAGGGCAATGGCGGCGTCTCCCGCATGCAGGTGACGCCGGGGCCGTGACCGATGGAACCGAGGCGGCGGGGACCGGCGGCCGCCGCGCCGCCGCGCGGCTGCTGCTGGTGCTGGCCCTGCTGGCCGGGCTCGGCGCCGGGCTCGGCCTCGGCATCGGGCTGCGCACCGACCTCACCGGCTTCCTGCCGGCCGGGCGCAGCCCCGCCGCCGCCTTCCTGCTCGACGAGCTGCGCCGCGGCACCGCCACCACCCTGCTGCTCGCCGGCATCGAGGGGGCGCCGGAGGCCGAGCTCGCCCGCCTCTCGCGCGAGACGGCGGCGGGGCTGCGCGCCTCCGGCCGCTTCGCCCTCGTCGGCGACGGCACCACCACCCTCTCGGACTCCGAGCGCGACCTGCTCTTCCGCTACCGCTACCTGCTCTCGCCCGAGACCCGGCCGGCGGCCTTCACCGCCGAGGCGCTGCGGGCGAAGCTGCAGGCGCTGCTCGACGGACTGCGCTCGGCCGCCTCGCCGCTGCTCGCCCGCTTCGGCTTCGCCGACCCGACCGGCGCCTTCCTCGGCCTGGCGCGGGAATTCCTCGCCGATGCACGGCCCGAGACGCGGGACGGCGCCTGGTTCGCCCGCGGTGCCGAGCCGCCGCGGGCGCTGCTGCTCGCCCGCATCGCCGGCGCCGGCGGCATGGATGCCGCGGCGCAGGGGGCAGCGATCGCGGCCTTCCGCGCCGCCTTCGCCGCCGCCCATCCCGGTCCGGCCCGGTTGCTGCTGAGCGGGCCCGGCGTCTTCGCCAGCGAGGCGGCGGTGGCGATCCGCGGCGATGTCGAGCTGATCAGCCTCGCCTCCGGCCTGCTGCTGGCCGGCTTCCTCTGGTGGCGCTTCCGGTCGCTCTGGCTGCTCGGCCTGGTCGCCGTGCCGCTCGGCGCCGCCACCATCGCCGGCTTCGCGGTCGCGGCGCTTGCCAGCGGCGGGCCGCCGCACGGCATCAGCTTCGGCTTCGGCATGACCATGCTCGGCGTCGCGGTGGACTACCCGCTGCTGCTGCTCGGGCTGCGGCGGCCAGGGGAGGCGCTGGGGGCGACGGCGCGGCGCATCTGGCCGGTGCTGCGCCTCGCCGCCGCCTCGGCCGCGCTCGGCCTCGCCGCCATGCTTGGCTCCGGCCTGCCGGGCCTGGTGCAGCTCGGCCTCTTCGCCGGCAGCGGGCTGCTGGTGGCGGCGGCGGTGACGCGCTGGGGCCTGCCGCATCTGCTGCCGACAGGGCTGCGGATCGAGGCGCGGCCGCTGCCCGGCTGGATCGCGGCCGGGCTGGCGGGGCTGCGCGGCCGGCCACGGCTGGCGGCGGGCGCGATCGGCCTCGCCGCCCTGCTGCTGGCGGCGCTCGGCGGCCCCAGCTGGCAGCGCGACATCGCGGCGCTGAGCCCGGTGCCGGCGGCGGCGCAGGCCCTCGATGCCGAGCTGCGGCGGCAGATCGGCGCGCCGGACGTGCGCGTGCTGATCGCCCTCGGCCCCGGCACGGAGGAGGCGGTGCTGCGCGCCTCGGAGCGGCTGGAGGCGGCGCTGCGGCCGCTGCTCGGGCCCGGCGGCGCGCTCGACGGGCTCGACCTGCCGAGCCGCTGGCTGCCGAGCGCCGCGACCCAGCATGCCCGCGCCGCCTCCCTGCCGGCGCCGGGGGCGGCCGAGGCGGCGCTGCGCGAGGCCATGCGGGGCCTGCCCTTCCGCGCCCAGGCCTTCGACCCCTTCCTCGCCGGCTTGGCCGAGAGCCGCGACCTGCCGGTGCTGACCGCCGCCCGCCTCGGCGCCGAGGCGCCGGTCCTGGCGGCGCGGCTCTCGCCGCTGCTGAGCGGTGAAGGCAATGCGGTGCGCGGCATCGGCCTGGCCCAGGGGGTGCGGGACCCGGCGGCGCTGGCCCGGGCGGTCGCCGGGCTCGGCGACCCGCAGATCCTGCTGGTCGACATCAAAGCGGAGACCGAGGGGCTGCTCGCCGCCTATGCCCGCGCGACGCTGCTCTGGGCGCTCGCCGGCGGCGGTGCGGTGCTGCTGCTGCTGGGCCTCGGCCTCGGCGGGGCGCGGCCGGCGCTGCGGGTGGCGGCGCCGATCGGCGGCGCGCTGCTCGTCACCCTCGCCGCGCTGGCCGTGCTGGGGAAGGGGCTGACGCTGTTCCAGCTCGCCTCGCTGCTGCTGCTGGCCGGGCTCGCCATCGACTACGCGCTGTTCCTGGCGCGGCCCGGCGGGCAGGCGGCCCCGGATGCAGCGGCCCGCGATGCGCCCAGTTCGGGCGCGGTCTTGAACTGCGCGGTCGCGACCTTATTGACCTTCGGGATGCTGTCCTTCTGTGAGACCCCCGTATTGCGGGGCATCGGCGTGACCGTCTCGGTCGGGGTGGCGAGCGCCTTCCTCCTCGCCCTGGCCATGGCCCCGGCCAGGATGTCCGGGCGCGCCGATGGCTGAGGGCACCGCCATGCCGCCGCTCGCCCTGTCCGCCGCCACCGCCGTCACCGCCCTCGGCCGCGGCACCGGGCCGCTCAGGGCGGGGCTGCTGGCGCGCCGGGGCGGGCTGCAGCCCTGCGACCTGCCGGACATGCCGGAGGGCATCTGGATCGGCCGCGTCGAGGGGCTGGAGGCGGTGGCGCTGCCGCCCGCGCTCGCTGGCTTCGCCTGCCGCAACAACCGCCTCGCCGAGCTGGCCCTTGCCAGCGACGGCTTCGCCGAGGCGGTCGCGGCGACGCGCGCGCGGCACGGCGCCGGCCGCATCGCGGTGGTGCTCGGCACCAGCACCGCCGGGATCGAGGAGACCGAGCAGGCCTGGCGCCGGCGCGGCGCCGACGGCGCCCTGCCGCCCGAGTTCGACTATGCCCGCAGCCACGACCTGCAATCCCTGCCGCGCTACGTGCGGGCGCGGCTCGGGCTGCGCGGCCCGGCGCTCGCCTTCTCCACCGCCTGCACCTCCGGCGCCCGCGCCATCATGGAGGCGGCGGCGCTGATCGGCGCCGGCATCGTCGATGCCGCCGTCGCCGGCGGCGTCGACACGCTCTGCCGCATGACCCTGCACGGCTTCGCGGCGCTCGAGGTGCTGAGCCACGGGCCGACCCGGCCCTGCGCCGCCGACCGCGACGGCATCAGCATCGGCGAGGCGGCGGGCCTGGTGCTTCTGGAACGGGCGGGGCAGGCGCCGGCCGGGGCGATCCGCCTGCTCGGCGCCGGGGCGAGCAGCGACGGCCACCACATGTCCTCGCCGCATCCGGACGGGGAGGGCGCCGTCGCCGCCATGCGCATGGCCCTCCGCTCGGCCGGGCTGGCGCCGGGGGAGGTCGGCTATGTCAACCTGCACGGCACCGGCACGCGGGCGAATGACGCGATGGAAGACCGCGCCGTGCACCAGCTGTTTGGCGACCGGGCGCCCTGCAGCTCCACCAAGGGCTGGACCGGCCATGCGCTCGGCGCCGCCGGGGCGGTCGAGGCGGTGATCGCCGCGCTCTGCCTGGAGGAAGGGCTGGTGCCGGGCTGCCTCGGCATCGCCGCCGCCGATCCGGCATTCCGCTGCGACATCGTCACCGGCAACCGGGCGGCGCCCGGCCTGGCGCGGGTGATGAGCAATTCCTTCGGCTTCGGCGGCAGCAATTGCAGCCTCATTCTTGGCCGCGCCGAATGAGCGGCCTGCGCTGCCGCATCGCCGGCATCGGCCTGCTCGGCCCCGGCCTGCCGGGCTGGGCGGCGAGCCGGCCCATCCTCCTCGGCGAGGTGCCCTGGACGCCGGCCGAGCCCGTCATCCCGCCGCCGGCCCTGCTGCCGCCGACCGAGCGGCGGCGGACCAGCCTGGTCATCCGCCTGGCGCTGGCCGCGGCCACCGAGGCGGCGGCCGGGGCGCCGGACCGCGCCGCGCTGGAGACGGTCTTCGCCAGCAGCAATGGCGACGGCGCCATCATCGGCAGCATCCTGGCGGCGTTGCACGAGCCCGCCGGCGTGGCCCTTTCGCCGACCCAATTCCACAATTCGGTGCACAACGCCCCGGCCGGCTACTGGCACATCGCCGCCGGCTCGGCCGCGCCCTCGCTCAGCCTCGGCGGGCATGACGACAGCTTCGCCGCCGGGCTGCTGGCGGCCGCGACCGCCATCGCCGCGCGCGGCGGCCCGGTGCTGCTGGTGGCCTATGACGCGCCGCTGCCGCCGCCGCTCGATGCCGTGCGGCCGACCGGGCTGGCCTTCGCCGCCGCCCTGCTGCTGCGGCCGGAGCCGGCGGCGGGGGTGCCGCTGGCGCTGCGCTTCCGGACCGAGCCGGCCGCGCCGCCAGCATCGGGCGATGCGCCGGGCGATGCGTTGGACGCGCTGGCGGCGGGCAACCCGGCGGCGCGGGCGCTGCCGCTGCTGCGGGCGCTGGCCGCCGGGCGGGCGGCGCGCCTCGCCTTGCCGCTGCTCGAGGATGCGCATCTC
Source organism: Roseicella sp. DB1501 (assembly GCF_013112485.1). Lineage (GTDB taxonomy): Bacteria > Pseudomonadota > Alphaproteobacteria > Acetobacterales > Acetobacteraceae > Paracraurococcus. The sequence continues at coordinate 535,578 of NZ_JABFHG010000002.1, read as the reverse complement.
GCCGTCGAGCTCGGCCCATGCTGAGCCCTCCGCCGAATCCGGTGCTGGATGCCGCGGCCATCGCCAGGCTGGTCCCGCATGCCGGCGCGATGTGCCTGCTCGACCGGGTGCTCGCCTGGGATGCGGCGCGGATCCGCTGCGAGACGGAGCGGCACGCCGCCCTGTCCAACCCGCTGCGCCGCGACGGCCGGCTGCCGGCGGTCTGCGGCCTGGAATTCGCCCTGCAGGCCATGGCGTTGCACGGCGCGCTGACCGAGGGGGGGATGATGGGCGGTGCGAGACCGCAGCGGGCCGGCTTCCTCAGCAGCCTGCGCGAGGTGGCGCTGGCGGTCGAGCGGCTGGACGACATCCCGGGCCCGCTCACCATCGCCGCCGAGGCGCTGGCGGCCGAGACGCGCGGCTTCATCTACCGCTTCGAGGTCGCCACCGGCGATGCGGTGCTGCTGGCCGGCCAGGCGGCGGTGATCCTGCCGGAGGGGGCGTGATGGGGGAAGCGAGAGGACGCCTCGCCCTCGTCACCGGCGGCGCCAGCCCGATCGGCGCCGCCATCTGCCGCCGCCTCGCCGCGGACGGCCATGCCATGCTGGTGCATGCGCATGCCGGGCTGGAACGGGCCGAGGCGCTGGCCGCCGCGCTGCGCGCCGGCGGCGCCCAGGCCGCCGCCTTCGCCTGCGACCTCACTGACGCCGCGGCGACGGCGGCGGCGCTGGAGGCGCGGCCGGCCGGCGGGGATCGCCTGCGGGGTCCCGTGCAGATCCTGGTGCACAATGCCGGCACCCATGCCGATGCGCCGCTCGCCGGGATGAGCGAGTCGCAGTGGCGCGGCGTGATCGACGTCTCGCTGAACGGCTTCTACGCCGTGCTGCAGCCGCTGCTGCTGCCGATGATCGGCACGCGCTGGGGGAGGATCATCGCCATCTCCTCGGTCTCCGGCCTGATCGGCAATCGCGGCCAGGCGAATTACGCGGCGGCCAAGGCGGGGCTGATCGGCGCGGTGAAGTCGCTGTCGCTGGAATACGCGGCGCGCGGCGTCACCGCCAATGCCGTCGCGCCCGGCATCATCGAGAGCCCGGCGGTCGCCGCGGTGCTGACGCCGGAGCGCATCGCGCAGCTGGTGCCGGCCCGCCGCGCCGGGCGGCCGGAGGAGGTGGCCGATCTCGTCGGCTTCCTCGCCTCCGAGCGCGCCGGCTACATCACCGGCCAGGCCATCGGCATCACCGGCGGACTGGGTTGAGCCCGGCGTCGGTCACGGCTTCCCGGATTCGACGATGATGCCGTTCTGCAGGTTCTGCACCCAGCTGTTGTAGTTGCGGTGGATGACCCGCCCGTCATAGTCGAGATTGCTGCTCGAGACATAGCGGATGCTGAAGCGCCGCGTGTCGTAGGGGATGTCGACCACCGCCTGATGGGTGCGGAGGTTGAGCGTGCCGCGCATCAGCCCCGGCCCTCTCGGCTCCATCGCCCAGCCGAGCTCGGCGCCGGCGCGGCGGATCTGGTCGCCGCGCTGGTTCAGCGTCGCCTGGCCGATGAAGCTGCCGCCGCCATCCTGGATCGGCGCGGTGCGGTTGCAGGCGGCGAGGCCGCCCGCGGCGAGCAGGGCGAGGATGGGGAGCGTACGTCGGGTCGAAGGCATCGGTCCCTCCCGGTTCCGGCGCGGCGAAGTCCGCGATCGGTTCTTGCGCGGACAGGATAGCAGCGATGCCGCTGGCCCGCACGCCGGGGAGGGAGAGCGGCGGACCGGTCACCTGACCACTCCGAGGCCCCGAATGGCCAAGCCACCGGAGGCAATGCCGGCGCTTGAGGGCAGCGATGGATCACCATCGCTGCCGGCCGGCATGAGGTGGCGGCCGGGCATGGCCGGCCGCCCCGCCTCCATCACGCCTTGAGCTGCGTCCCGATCGGCAGCTCGCGGATGCGCTTGCCGGTCGCGGCGAAGATGGCGTTGCAGAGCGCCGGGGCGAAGACCGGCAGGCCCGGCTCGCCGACGCCGCTCGGCGGCACGTCGAGCCCGGCGGGCACGATATGCACCCGCACGTCGCGCGGCGCGTCGTCGATGCGCGAGACCTCGTAATCCGTGTAGTTGGACTGGACGACGCGGCCCTGCTTGTAGGTGATGGCGCTCTTCGTCGCCAGCGACATGCCCATCACGCAGGCGCCCTCGACCTGCGAGCGGACGCGTTCCGGGTTGACGAAGAAGCCGCAATCGATGGCGACGTCGACGCGCGGCACGGAGAGATTGCCCTGCTCGTCCACCGCCACCTCAACCACCGTCGCCACATAGGTGACGAAGCTGCGATGCGCGGCGATGCCGAGCCCGTGCCGCGGCGGCAGCTTGCGGCCCCATTCCGCCTTCTCCGCCGCCAGCTCGACCACCTTGCGCAGCCGCCCGGTATCGATCGGGTATTTCCGCGGATCCTCGTTGTAGTTCCAGAACTCGGTCGAGTCCTTGCCGACCGGCAGGTCGACGATCCGCGCCGGGCCGATCAGCTCCAGCAGGTAGTCCTTCGGGTCGCGGCCGGCCGCATGCGCCATCTCGCCGACGAAGGAATGCGCGGCGAAGATGTGCGGGATGTTGATCACCGAGCGGAACCAGCCGATGCGCGTATGCGCCTCGGCCGCGCCGTTCTCGATGCGCATGTTCGGGATGGCGAAGGGCGTGTCGTAGAGGCCCATCCCCACCTCGAAGCCGGCGCCCTGCTTCGGATCGGGCGCGAAGATGCTGACGATGGTCGGGAAGACGCTGCGATGCATCCAGCCCACCGCCTTGCCGTCGGCGTCGAGCCCCGCCTCGAGCTTGTTGGCCTGGACGGTGTGGTAGTAGCCGTTCTGGATGTCGTCCTCGCGCGTCCAGACGACCTTCACCGGCTTGCCGTCCATCGCCTTGGAGAGCAGCCCGGCCTCGATCGCATAGTCGCATTTCGACTTGCGGCCGAAGCCGCCGCCGAGCAGCTCGATATGCACCGAGACGTTCTCCATCGGCACCTTCAGCCGCTCGGAGAGCTCGCCGCGCACCGAATAGGGGCTCTGGGCGCTGGTCCAGCACTCGACCTTGCCGTCGGCGATGCGGACCGTCGCGGCCGGCGGCTCCATCGTCGCATGCGCGAGATGCGGCGCGTAGTACTCGGCCTCGATCTTCTTCGCGGCCTTGGCCATGGCGCCGTCGAGGTCGCCCTCCTTGCGCAGCACCTTGGCCGGCTTGCGGGCGGTCTCGGTGATGGCGGCGCGGTAGGCGTCGCTGTCGTAGGAGGCGTTCGGGCCGTCCTTCCAGGTGATCTTCAGGGCCTCGCGGCCCTGCATCGCCGCCCAGGTGTTGCGCGCGATCACCGCGACGCCGCCGAGCGGCAAGAACTTGGCCGGCGGCGGCGTGCCCTCGAGCCGCACCACCTTGACCACGCCCGGCACCTTCAGCGCCGCCGAATCATCCACCGCCTCCACCGTGCCGCCGAAGACCGGCGGCCGCGCCACCACGGCGAAGAGCATGCCCGGCAGGACGGTGTCCTGGCCGTACCTGGCGCGGCCGGTGGTGATGTCGAAGCCGTCGACGATCGGCAGCTCCCCCTTGCCGATGTAGCGGAAGGCCGAGGCCTCCTTCAGCTTCAGCGTCTCGGGCTTCGGCACCGGCAGCTTCGCCGCCTCCGCCGCCACCTCGCCATAGCCGAGGCTACGGTTGGTGCCGGCATGGACGAGCTGGTGGTTGCGCGCGCTCACCTGCTCCGCCGGCACGCCCCAGCGCTTGGCCGCCGCGGCCTCGAGCATCTGGCGCGCCGCGGCGCCGCATTCGCGCATCGGCTGCAGGAAGTGCCGCGTCGAGCGCGAGCCGTCGGTGTCCTGGTTGCCGTAGCGGATCTCGTCGCCCGGCGCCTGCTCGATCCGCACCTTCGACCAATCGGCCTCGAGCTCGTCGGCGATGATCATCGGCATGCCGGTGCGCACGCCCTGGCCCATCTCGGCGCGGTGGCAGATGATGGTGACGATGCCGTCCGGCGCGATGGAGACGAAGACCAGCGGGTCGTTCACCACGCCATGCGGCATGGCGTCGGCGCCGAATTTCGGCTTCGGCGCGTCCTCCACGGCGCGTGCTGGCGGCACGCGGAGCGCGAGCAGGAAGCCACCGGCGGCGGCGCCCTGCAGCAGCAGGCGGCGGGAGGGTTTCTCGATGCGCAGATCGGTCATGTCACGCCGCTCCCCGTGCCGCGGCCTTGATGGCCGCCCGGATGCGCTGATAGGTGCCGCAGCGGCAGATGTTGCCCTGCATGCTGGCGTCGATCTCCTCGTCGGAGGGCTGCGGGGTCTGCTGCAGCAGCGCCGCCGCCTGCATGATCTGCCCGGCCTGGCAGTAGCCGCATTGCGGGACGTTGATGGCGCGCCAGGCCTTCTGGACCGGATGGTTGCCGTCCGGGCTCAGCCCCTCGATGGTGGTGATCGCCTGGCCGTCGACATCGGCCATGGCCGTCGCGCAGGCGCGCACCGCCTCGCCGTTCAGATGCACGGTGCAGGCGCCGCAGGCGGCGACGCCGCAGCCGAATTTGGTGCCCGTCAGGGCCAGCTCGTCGCGCAGGTACCACAGCAGGGGCATGGCGGGATCGCCGTCATAGGCGCGCTCCTCGCCGTTGACACGCAGCTTGACCATGGAGTTCCTCCTCGACCGGCGCAGAGCACGCGCATGGGCTGAAAGGGAACGCCCTCACGCACGGCTCATGCAACTTTTCATCGTATTCGCAACGATACGGCATCGTCGCGGATTGTCCGGCCTCGATAGTCTAGGGCGCGAAGGCGGCTTCGGTCATCCTCCGCACAAGATTGGGCCGCCCGCTGGAATCACGCTTCCGTGCAAACGCCCTCTGCCCTGCGGTCGCGGCGCCGCGGAATGCGGTTCGGTTCCGCCCCGATCCGCTATAGGCTCGGTTGCGTATCAGGGAGCACATCGCGCCGCCATGCCATCGAGGAGGACGCCCGCCGTGCGCGCGGCCGAGGCGGCCGGCATCCGCTTCCGCCTGCTGGAATACGACTACGATCCGGACGCGGAAGCGGTCGGGCTGCAGGCAGCGACGGCCATGGGCATCGAGCCCGCGCGGGTCTTCAAGACGCTGGTCTGCCTGCTCGACGGCGGCGAGATGGTCTGCGCCGCCATCCCCTCCGATGCGCGGCTCTCGCTGAAGGCGCTGGCGGCGGCGGCGGGTGTGAAGCGGGCCGACATGGCCGATCCGGCGCGGGCCGAGCGCGCGACGGGCTATGTCGTCGGCGGCATCAGCCCCTTCGGCCAGCGCAAGCGCCTGCGCTGCTTCGTCGATGCCAGCGCCAGGCAGCATGCCGAGGTGGTGGTCAATGGCGGCCGGCGCGGCTTGCAGATCGCCCTCGCGCCCGACGACCTGGCGACGGCGATGGAGGCCGTGGTCTGCCCGCTGCAGGCGGAGTAGAAGGCCCCGACACGCGCCGCCGCCCGCCCTCCCGCCATGGTTCCGCCGCGGCGGGCGCGCCATGTCGCGTCGGCAGGCGGGCCGGCACCGGATCAGGGGGAGAGAGCGCATGCGGGCTTTGGTGGTGGACAAGCCGGAAGCGGGGCAGACCGCCCGCGCCGCCTTCCGCGACCTCGCGGAGTCCGAGCTGCCGGACGGCGAGGTGGTGGTGCGCGTCAGCCATTCCACGGTGAACTACAAGGACGGCCTCGCCGTCACCGGCCGCGCGCCCGTGGTGCGGCGCTTCCCGATGGTCCCGGGCATCGACCTCGTCGGCCTGGTCGAGAGCTCCTCCAGCCCGCAGGTGAAGCCGGGCGATGCGGTGCTGCTGAACGGCTGGGGCCTCGGCGAGACGCATCCGGGCGCCTATGCGCCGCGGGCGCGGGTGAAGGCGGACTGGCTGGTGCCGCTGCCGCAGGGCATGGCGCCGGCCGAGGCAGCGGCGATCGGCACCGCCGGCTACACCGCCATGCTCTGCGTCATGGCGCTCGAGCGGTACGGCCTCACGCCCGATCGCGGCCCGGTGCTGGTCACCGGCGCGGCGGGCGGCGTCGGCTCGGTCGCCATCGCGCTGCTCTCGGCGCTCGGCTGGTACGTCGCGGCGAGCACCGGCCGGCCGGAGGAGCAGGGTTATCTCGAATCCCTCGGCGCGAAGGAGATCGTGCCGCGCGACCGCTATGCCGGCGGCGCCGCGCGGCCGCTCGGCAAGGAGGTCTGGGCGGCGGCGGTGGACACCGTCGGCTCGAAGACCCTGGCCGGCCTTCTGACCGAGCTCCGCTACGGCGGCGCCGTCGCGGCCTGCGGTCTGGCGCAGGGGATGGACCTGCCGGCCTCGGTCGCGCCCTTCATCCTGCGCGGCGTCGCGCTGCTCGGCGTCGATTCCGTCATGGCGCCGCGCCCCCTGCGGCTGGAGGCCTGGTCGCGCCTCGCGCAGCAGCTCGACCGCGGCAAGCTCGCGGCGATGACGAAGACCATCGGCCTCGACCAGGTGCCGGAGACCGCCGAGGCGATCCTCGCCGGCCGGGTGCGCGGCCGCGTCGTGGTCGAGATCGGCGGATGAGCGCCGTGCCGGCGCGGCGGCGGGCGCTGCTCGGCGCCGCGGGCCTGCTGGCCGCGGCCGGCAGCCGCCCGGCGCGGGCGCAGCCCTGGCGGCCCTCGCATCCGGTGACCATCATCGTGCCCTTCGGCGCCGGCTCCGGCACCGATGCGGTCTCGCGCATCCTGGCGCAGTTGCTGGAGCCGGTCTGGGGCCGGCCGCTGGTGGTCGAGAACCGCGCCGGCGCCAACGGCATGCTGGCCGCCGTCGCCTGCGCCCGCAGCGCGCCGGACGGCCACACGCTGCTGATGACGACGAACACGCCGCATGCCGCCAATCCGGCGCTGATGAAGCGGCTGGACTACGACCCGATCGGCGACTTCACCGCCATCAGCCGCACCGGCAACTACAATTTCTGGCTGGTGGTGCCGGAGGGCTCGCCCTATCGCAGCCTCGCCGAGCTGCTGGCGGCGGCGAAGGCGAGGCCGGGCGCGCTCAGCTACGCCACGGGCAATGCGACCGGCATCGTCGCCGGCGGCGCCATCGCGGCGCAGGCCGGCGTCGAGATGACGCATGTGCCCTATCGCAGTACGCCGCCCGCCATCACCGATGTCGTCGCCGGCCGCGTCGCCTGCATGGTGGTCGATGTCTCCTCCTCGCTCGGCCAGGTGAAGGCGGGGCAGCTGCGGGTGCTCGGCGTGACGACCAAGGCGCGGAGCAAGCTGCTGCCGGAGATCCCGACACTCGACGAGGTCGGCCTGCCTGGCTTTGACGTCGCGGCCTGGGCCGGGCTGCTCGGGCCGGCGCGCATGCCGCCCGAGATGGTGCGGTCGATCAATGCCGATCTCCGCAGCGTCTGGGACCGGCCGGAGACGGTGAAGCGGCTGGGCGAGATCGGCTTCGACGGCATGAGCTCGACGCCGGAGGAATTCGCCGGCTTCATCCGCGACGAGATCGCCAAATGGGGCCGCATGGCGCGCGCCGCGGGGATCGAGCCGGAGTAGTCTATCCCCGCGACGCGCCCCCGCGGTGGGACCCGTCACACCGGCTGCGGGCGCGGGCGCGGGGCGATGCGCCAGCGGAAGGCGCCCTCGCCGAGATCGAGGCGGCGCTCGACGGTGAGGGCGAGCCGCGGGTCATGCGCCGCGACCAGCCCTTCCCAGAGCGCGTTCCAGCAGGCGAAGGCGGCGGGATGCGGATCGGCCACGCCGCGCATCAGCGCCCAGCTCGTCTGTGCCACATGATCGGCATCGTGCTCGACGCCGCGCTCGCCCTGCGCCAGGGCGATGGCGGCGAGCAGCGCCGCCGCCTCGACCGGGCCGCGGCCGGTGAGGCCCGCCGCCGCGGCCAGCGGCGCGCGCCACTGCATCCCCACCTGCCGCAGCGCCAGCCCGACCAGCGCCACCGCCTCCGCCGCGCCGAAGAGGTCGATGGCGCAGGGGATGGCGGTGCGGAGATATTCCATGGCGTAATTGCGATGCGCCTTGCGCAGCCGCTCCGCCGGCCAGTGCAGGGCTTCCACCCAGGGCATGGCGGCGGGGTCGTAATCCGGCGAGGCCTTGGCGCGGGCGAAGCGCAGCCGCTCCTCCGGCGCCAGGTCGCGCTCGTGCTCGAGGTAGTAGCCCTCCAGCGCCGGATCGCCATCCGCCACCTGACCGGTGCAGACGAAGCCGAGCCGCGGATTGCCGAGCGAGACGCCGTTCTGCGCATGCCAGCCGCGCAGCATGGCGCGCGAGACCTCGCCGGGGATGCCGCAGATGGCGGTGCCGTGCCAGAGCCAGCGCGGCGGGGTGTAGCGGATCCAGGCCTTGCGGTCGCTCTCCCGCGCATAGTCCACCGCGACGCCGCCGATGCGGTTCGAGAGGTAGTGGTACTGCGCTGCCGCGACGGCATGCGGCAGATGCGCCAGGCCGAGCTTGTGCAGCCCCGGCAGGAAGCGCTCGCGGTGCTGGCGGCGGAAGATGGCGAAGACGAGCTCGGCCGCCGCGGGCGTGCCGCGCCGCGCGACGGCGGCGAGGACGAGGCCGGTGAAGGCGGCGCGATGCAGGTCGGCGACCTCCTGCGCGAGGCCGGGATGGGAATCGGTCACGATGCGTCCTCGGCTGTACTGAAGAGATCGGCGGGGCGCGGCGCGGTGGCGGGGGGCGCATCCAGCGCCCGGGCGCCGCAGGCGCGGAGGAACTCGGCGATGGCGTCCATCTCGGCGGTGGGGCGGGTGGGGTCGTGGAAGGGATCGTCGGCCGCCGAGCCGCGCGGCACCCAGATCACCGTCTCGTAGCGGGCGCGGGTCAGCAGCACGCGATAGGTGTTGCGGATGAAGGCGAAATCCTGCGTCGCCCGCTGCCAGCGATGGCCGACGAAGGCGCGCGCCTGCCATCCCGTGCGGCCGCGGAGGAAGTCGCCGCCCCAGGCCAGCCCGACCACGTCGAGTTCCAGCCCCTGGCAGGCATATTCCGTCGCCGCCGCCTCCAGCGCGTCGGAGGCGCGCACATCCGGCCAGCGGCGGAGGAACCAGTCGGGCACCTCCTTGCCGGAGACCTCGGCCGCCAGCCCCTCCGCCCGCAGCCGCCGGGCGCCGGCGGCGCGGACCAGCCCGGCGCGGCGCCGGCCGCGGGCGAGATGGCGCAGCGCCGCCCGCAGGGCGCCGAGATCGCGCGTGATGCAATAGGGCAGGGCGGGCACCCCGGCCGCGATGCGTCGCGCCGCCGCGGCGTCGTCCTCCAGCACCGCCTGCACCCAGGCGGCGCCGGCGCTCTCGCCGACGCCGCGCATCGGCACGGTGAGGTCGAGATCGGCATCGAGGGCGAGCCAATCCGGCTGCCCCTCCGCCAGGCGCTGCACCGGGTCCGTCGCCGTCAGCACGCGCGGCGCGGCGACGGCCTGCCAGCCGCGCGACCCGCCGATCACCCGGCCCCATTCGGCGATGCCCGCCTCGCCGGTGTTGATCTCCTGGCCGTTGCCGATCAGCGCCACCACCACGGCCCAGCCCGGCCGCCGCGCCATGATCTCGAGCGTATGCGCCGGCTCGCTCAGCGTGAGGCGGGAGCGCCTGTTTTGCGTGCCGGTGCGCGCCTTGGCCTCGTCCCAGGCGCGCTGCGCCTCGTCGAAGACGATCAGCCGCTCGGGCGGCCAGCGCGCGGGATCGGTGGCGCAATCCTCGAGGAAGCGATGCACGTTCTGCAGCGCCGCGGCGGCCCGCCGCTCTGCCTCCGCCCGGCCGCAGGCGCCGCGCGCCACCGCATCGCGGGCGAGCGCCGCGCGCAGCACCGCGACCAGCGGCGCGTTGCCGGTGAGGAAGGCGGCGCCATCCTGCCGCGCCGGGCCGAAGACGGCGTTGAGGCCGCAGAGCGTCTTGCCCGCGCCGGGGATGCCGGTGACGAAGACCACCAGCCGCCGCTGCCCGGCCCGCGCCGCCGCGACATGCCGGGCGATGGCCTCGGCGGTCCGCGTCAGGCTCGGCGCATCAGCTCGGGCGGCGGCGATCTCGGCGACGCCGTGCCGCGCATAGAGCATGGTCGCCGCCTCGATGATGCCCGGCACCGGCCGGTAGGGGGCGGCGAGCCAGACGGCGCCCGAGAGCGGCTCGGCGGGGGCGGGCAGCACCGCCTGCACCCAGGCGACGAGCCGGCCGAGATCCCCGGCGCCGCAGAGCAGCGGCTCGGTCGGCTGGGTCGGCAGCAGCCAGGGCTGCGCCGGCGGCGTGAAGCCGCGCTGCCCCGCCACCAACACCGGCACGATGGCGTGCCGCCGGCTGCCGGCATGGAAGTCGCGCAGGTCGAGCGCGTAATCCTCCGCCTCGGCCAGGGCGGCGGGCGAGGGCGCGGCGGTCTTGAACTCCAGGCAGAGGATGGCGCGATCGGTCAGCAGCACCGCGTCGATGCGCTTCTCCAGCCGCAGCAGCTCGTATTCCAGCGCGAGGGTCCAGGCTGCGCCGCCGCAGGCCGCGATCGCCCGGCGCAGCGCCGCGAGCTGCGCCGCCCAGGCCTGGCCCTGATCCGGCGACCCGGCGAAGCCGCGCGCCTGCTGCGCCGCGGCGAGGCGGCCGGCGATGGCGCGCGGATCCTGCGCGAGGAATTCCGCGCCGCTGCAGGCGAACCACGCCCTCATCGCGCCCCGCGCCGCGGCCAAGTGGCGAGCAGCAGGCTGGCGCCGGTCAGCGCGAAGCCGATGCCGTGCACCGGGGTGACGCGCTCGCCGAGCAGCAGCACCGCGGTCAGCGCCGCCGTCGCCGGCAGGAAGCCGGTGAAGACGCCGGCGACGCCGGCCGGCACGCGCTGCAGCCCGGCATACCAGAGCAGCAGGCAGAGCACGCTCGCCGTCAGGCTGTGGAAGACCAGCAGCCCGGCGAGGCCGGGATCGGCGAGCGCCGCGACGGCGCCAAGGCTGGGCAGGCAGAAGGGCAGCAGCATCAGCGCGCTCCAGGCCTGCATCCAGAAGCTGGCGGTGATCACCGGCACGCGGCCGGCGATGCGCTTGGCGAGCAGCACATAGGCGGCCTCGCCGCAGACGCCGGCGAAGATCAGCGCATTGCCGAGCGCCGAGCCGGCACCGCCCGCATCGCCGAGCCGGGCGAGGGTGATCGCGCCCATGCCGCAGGCGGCGAGCGCCGCCGCCAGCCATTGCCGCGGCGCCAGCCGCTCGCGCAGCCAGAGCGCGCTGCCGAGGGCGACGACGGCCGGCAGCGTGGCCAGCACCAGCCCGCCCTCCAGCGCCGTGGTCAGCCGCAGCCCGGCGAGCAGCCCGGCATTGTAGAGCGCGGTGCCGAACAGCGCCTGCAGCGCCAGGTTGCGCAGCACCGGCCCGCCCACCCGCACCCGCCCCTCGCGCGCCCGCGCCAGCGGCCAGAGCAGCAGGCAGGCGAGCAGGCAGCGCAGGAAGGCGATCATCGGGATCGGCAGCGCGGCGGCGAGCAGCTTGGCGACGCCGACATTGGCGCCGACCAGCGCCATGGACAGCGCCAGCTGGGCATAGGCGATCAGCAGCGTGCGGCGTCCCTCTCATCATGCCGCGAAGCGTCCGTCATCGGATGGACACGTCCCGCTCCGCAGTCGCCTCCCGTTGCCCTGCCGAGGCTTCGCCTCGGCAGGCTATGACGGACTTCGGACCTTGAGCGACTCCCGGGGCCCCCGCGAAGACGCGCAGCGGCTTCGTGGGGAATCAGGGGACCGGGCGCACGTCGTCCGGCCGCTGCGGCGGCAGCTTGATGGCGAGCACCCGGAACCGCCCGCTCGTCGCCTTCGAGCCGGCATGCACCGTGCCCTTCGGGATGACGACGAGATCGCCCGGCTTCACCTCCACCTGCCTGTCGCCGAGCCAGAAGCTGCCGCTGCCGGCGATCACGTACTGGATCTCGTTGGCATCGGCGTGGAAGTGCTTCATCACGTTGCCGCTCTGCACCGCCACCGTGCCGTATTCCGTCACCACCAGGCCGCGGCTGCGCAGGTCGGTGTTGTTGATCAGCGGCCCGATCTCCTCCTCGCTCAGCGCGGCCAGGTTGACGATGTGCGGCGTCAGCGCGGGCGGCGTCGCGGTCTGGGCGCCGGCGGGCGGGGCGATGCGGGCGGCGAGCAGGCCGGCGGCGAAGGCCGCGGCGAGGCCGCAGGCGATGACGGGCAGGCGCATGGGCGTTCCTCCGGTTATCCTTTGCGCCGCCAGCCTGCCCGAGCCCGGGCGTGGCGCCCAGCCGTTTCGCGTGCCGTCCGCGCCGCGCCCTTGCCCCGCCGTCCCGGCCGGGCAAGGCTGCCGCCCGACGGGACAGCTGAGGGGGAGGGGGATGCGGAGCATGACCGGAGGCCGGATCATCCAAGGCGCCGCCTGGCTCGCCGCCGCCGCGGCGCTGCCGCGGCCGGCCCTGGCGCATCACGCCATGGGCGGGGCGGCGCCGGCGACGCTCTGGCAGGGCGTCGCCTCGGGCCTGGCGCATCCGGTCATCGGGCTCGACCATCTCGCCTTCCTGCTGGCCATCGGGCTGCTGGCGGCGGCGGCGCCGGCGCGCGGGCTGCGGGCGCTCGGCCTGGTGCTCGCCGGCGGGCTGGCCGGGGCGGCGCTGCATCTGGCGGGGATCGGCCTCGGCCCGGTGGAGGCGCTGGTCGCGCTCAGCGTGCTGCTCGCCGGCGCGCTGCTGCTGGCGCCGGCGCCGCGGCCGGCGGCGCTGCTCGGCCTCGCGGCGGCGCTGGCCGGGCTGGTGCATGGCCATGCCTATGCCGAGGCGGTGGCCGGCGCGGGGCCGGTGCCGGTGCTCGGCTATCTGGCGAGCCTCACCGTCATGCAGGCGGCGCTGGTGCTCGGCGCCATGGCGGCGGCGCGCTGGTTCGGCGCGGCGCGATCCGTGCAGCCGCGCCGCCTCGCCGGCCTTGCCGTTGCCGGCATCGGCGCGGTGGCGCTGGGCGCGGCGCTGCTGGCGTAAATCTGCACGAAGCTGCTGCGCATCGTCGCGGGAACCCGCTGAGTCGTTCAGGGCGCGGGATGCGTCACAGCCTGCCGCGGCGGGGCAACGGGAGGCGCGGGGCGTGATCAGCCCTCCGGCGCGCCCTCGGCCTGCCCGTCCTGGCGGAAGGGCGAAAGCGTCGCCAGCGCCGCCATCTCGCGCTGCATCGCCGGGCGCTCGCGGGCCAGGAACTCGCCCACCGCCCGGCGCAGCCCGGCATGCTCGATCCAATGCGCCGAATAGGTCGGCGCCGGCAGATAGCCGCGCTGGATCTTGTGCTCGCCCTGCGCCCCGGCCTCGACGCGGGGCAGCTTGTGCTCGATGGCGAAGTCGATGGCGCGGTAGTAGCAGAGCTCGAAATGCAGGAAGGGCGCATCCACCACGGCGCCCCAGTTGCGGCCGTAGAGCGCCTCGCGCCCGAGCAGGTTCAGCGCGCCGGCCACCGGCTCGCCGTCCCGCTCGGCCACCATCAGCACCACCCGGTCGCCCAGCGCCTCGCCGAGCAGCGGCCAGAAGCGGGCGTTCAGATAGGCGCTGCGGCCCCATTTGCGGTCGGTGGTGCTGCGGTAGAAGCGGTGGAAGGCCTGCCAGTGGCGCGGCGTGATCTCGTGCCCGCGCAGTGTCTTCAGCACGAAGCCGGAGGCGGCGGCGTCGCGCCGCTCGCGCCGGATGGCCTTACGCTTGCGCGAGGCGAGGGCGCCGAGGAAGTCCTCGAAGCTGCCATAGCCCTGGTTGTGCCAGTGGAATTGCGTGCCCAGCCGCTGCAGCCAGCCGGCCTCGCCGAGCGCCTGCCACTCCGCCTCCTCGCAGAAGGTGACATGCACGGAGGAGAGGCCGAGCTGGCCGCAGGCCTGCACCAGCCCTTGCGCCAGGGCGCCGGGGCCGATGCCGCTGCCCGGCCGCGTCAGCAGCCGCGGCCCCGGCACCGGGCTGAAGGGGGCGCAGACCTGCAGCTTCGGGTAGTAATTGCCGCCGGCCCGCTCGAAGGCATCGGCCCAGCCATAGTCGAAGACGTATTCGCCCTGGCTGTGGCTCTTCGCGTACATCGGGCAGCAGGCGACGAGCTGGCCGGCCGGATCGCGCAGCGCGGCGTGCTGCGGCAGCCAGCCGCTGCGGCCGGTGGCGCTGCCGCTCGCCTCCAGCGCGGCGAGGAAGGCGTGGCTGACGAAGGGGTTGTCCTCGCCGGCGCAGGCATCCCAGTCGCCCGCCGGGATCTCGGCGATGCCGGGATGCAGCGAGAGGGTGAGGGCAGGGGCGCTGTCGGGCATCTGCCCCAGCATGTGCGGTGCAGCAGGCCGAGGGCAAGACCCGCCTCCGGCGAGGGGCCGGGCGGCGAGCGGCCGCGCCGGCAGCCACCCGCCCATCGGCCACCACCAGAACCAGAGCCGCCACCAATCGGAGGGCCGCCAGCCGGAGAGCATGCGGGGAGACTGCCGGGCCGGCGACGCGCCGGCACCTGCTGCCCTGCGCCGCGCCGATGACGAGCGTGTGAAGCCGGCGCCGGACTCACCGACCGGCGGGCAGCACCAGCCTCGCCCCGAAGGGCAGGGTGGCGAATTCGTCCGCCGGCAGGCCCTCGGTCGCCAGCGCCGCCGCCAGCCGCGCCTCCGGCTCCCCGATCGGCTCGTCGGTCAGCCCGGCGAAGGTGCCGAAATGCATGCCGAGGCTGCGCCGCGCGCCGAGGGCGCGATGCGCCATCACCGCCTCCTCCGGCTCCATGTGCTGGGTCTTCATGAAGAAGCGCGGCGCATAGGCGCCGATCGGCAGCAGGGCGAGGTCGATGCGCGGGAAGCGCCGGCCGATCTCGGCGAAATGCGGGCACCAGCCGCTGTCGCCGGCGAAGTAGACGCAGGCGGCGGGGCCCGCGACCGTCTCGATGACGAAGCCGCCCCAGAGGCTGCGGTTGCGGTCCCAGGCGGTGCGGGCGGAGAAATGCTGCGCCGGGACATAGGTGACGCGCAGCCCGGCGACCTCCGTCGCCTCCCACCAGTCGAGCTCCCGCGCCGCGCGAATCCCGGCCTTGGCCAGGTGCCGGGCATTGCCGAGCCCGGTCACCGCCGGCGGCGACCAGCGCCGCCGCACCTGCCGCAGGGTCGGCAGGTCGAGATGGTCGTAGTGGTTGTGGCTCACCAGCAGCAGGTCGCAGCCGGGCAGGGCGGCGAGGGGCTGGCCCGGCGCCCGCACCCGGCGCGGCCCGGCGAAGGCCAGCGGGCTGGCGCGCCTCGACCAGATCGGGTCGAGCAGCAGGCAGCGCCCGCCGATCTGCAGGAAAAAGCTGGCATGGCCGATGAAGGTGGCGCCGATCTCGCCCGGCCCGAGCCGCGCGGGCGGCGGCTGCGGCGGGTCGGCGATCCAGGCCGGCCAGGGCGCCGGCCGGGCGGTGCGGCGCCAGCGCCAGACATCGCGCAGGCTGTGCTGGGTCGCGTCATGCGGGTTGCGGAAGCCGCGCCCGGCATGGTGGCCGGCGGCGGGGGCGGGCGGCGCCGCCGCGGTCATTTGCAGTCGAGGACGCGCAGGTCGTAGACCGGATGCTCGAGCATGCTGACGCCCGGCGCGTTGGCGAACATCCAGCCGCGGAAGACGACGGCATTGCCGCGCAGGCTGTCGGTGATCTCCATCCAGGCCGCAGCATCCGGCACCTCGCCGACGGGGCGGGCGTTGCAGGCGCGGACATCGATGGTGAGCGTGCCGAACCGCGCCGGCTGCCCGACCTTCGCCGGCAGCACGGTGACGCGCGCCGTCACCTTGTCGAGCAGCTGCAGCTCGGCGACGGGCTTCGGCTCCCAGCCCTGCGCCGCGGCCGGGCGCGCCGCGCCGAGCAGGACCAGGGTCGCGAGCCCGGCCAACCAGGTGATGCGGGCTTGCATCAATCCTGACGTGCAGCCGGCGGAGCGCCCGGACGGGCGCCGCCACCAGCGTGGCGTAGCCAAGCCACCGGAGGCGGCGCCGGCGACCGCGGGCATCGATGGGTCACCATCGCTGCGCACCGACACGGGACGCGCCATCTCAGGACCGCCGCTTCGGGCTCGGCAGGGCGGCGACCATGGCGGCGAGGATGCGCCGCATCTCCGCCTCGTCGACGCCCATCAGCACGGCATCCTCAAAGGCGTCGCGCATCACCTGGGCCAGCTCGCGGTGGTTCTCGGCGAGCATCTTCAGCTTCTCCCGGCAGGCGAGCGGCGCGCCGTCGCTGCCCGGCCAGCTCTCCGGCGGCTCGAGGCTCATCGCGGCGCCGTGCCCCCGGCAGCCCCGCCCGCGGCCGGCGCATGCCCCTGCTGTCCCTGGGTCTGGGAGCCCTGGTTGCTCGCATTCATCTGGGTGACGGAGAAGATGAAGCGCCCGAGCAGGGATTCGAGGCTGACCGAGCCCTGCGTCTCGGTGATCTTGCCGCCATCGGCGAGCAGCTTGTCGCTGCCGCCCGGCACGAGCGAGATGTACTTGCCGCCGAGCAGCCCCTCCGAGGTCACCTCGGCCGAGGTGTCGACCGGCAGCTTCAGCGCGCGGTCCACCCGCAGGGTGAGATCGGCCGCGAAGGTCCGCGGGTCGATGCCGCTGGCCGTCACCGTGCCGACCTTGACGCCGGCGATGCGCACATCGGCGCCATTGGCCAGCCCGTCGATGCGGTCGAAGCTCGCATGCAGCACCATGCCGTCGCCACCGACGCTGCCGCGGCCACTGTGCAGCACCGCATAGGCGAGGAAGACCGCCGCGACCGCGATCACGACCGCGCCGGCCGCGATCTCGGCGAAACTGCGTCCCTTCATACTGATTTGCTTCCGCCCACCCGCGTCACGAACCAGGTGTCCAGGCCTCGTAATCGCCGCCGGTGACGCGGCGGGTGCCGCCCACATAGTCGTGGCCGGCCGGCCGGTAAGCGTGCGGGGTGCCGGTCAGGTTCGGCCGGTGCTCCTGCTGCCAGGGGTAACGCTTGGTTTCCGGCAGGGGCTCGGGCACGGTGTGGTGCAGCCAGGCATGCCATTCCGGCGGCACCACCGTCGGCTCGCGCCCGCCGCCGGCATAGACCGCCCAGCGCCGCGGCCGGTTGTAGACGGGCAGGTTGCTGCGGCCCTCGTAATAGACATTGCCGAAGCGGTCGGTGCCGACCTTGCGCCCGCGCAGGGGCGAGGTGAGGCGAAGCAGGAAGGACATGGGTCCGGAAAGGCTCCTCGGGGTCCGCGCGAAAGCGCCACGCGGGCGGCGTCGGTAGGGGGCGCACCATCGCACAGCGGAAGAACCGGCGCAAAGCGATCGGGCTCCCCGGGCGCCCTACCGCATCTAGGGGGCAGAGTCGCTCCGACTCACAAAATATGGCTTCCGCCGGGGCCGTTGCCGCCCTAGCATCGGCGCATGGC
This sequence comes from Roseicella sp. DB1501, assembly GCF_013112485.1. Classification (GTDB taxonomy): domain Bacteria; phylum Pseudomonadota; class Alphaproteobacteria; order Acetobacterales; family Acetobacteraceae; genus Paracraurococcus. The sequence continues at coordinate 518,307 of NZ_JABFHG010000002.1, read as the reverse complement.
ACGCATCCAGGGCACGCTGTGGGATGGGGTGGCGCTGCGGCGCCTGCGGGCAGGGGCGGATCCCGATGCCGCGCCGCGCCCGGTGGCGCTGCCGCGCGCCTGGGAACTGGGCTGGGAGGCGGAGGCCGCCGCCGCGCTGGCCGCCCTTGCCCCGGGCGAGGGGCCGGCGAGCCTGCCGCGCGCCGCCGAGGCCTGGATCGCCCGCGCCGCCGCTGAGGGCCGCCGCGCCGGGCTGTTCGAGGCGGCCGGCGCGGCCGCGATGCAGGAGGGGCTGCGGGCCCTGCTGCTGCAGCGCCGCGGCGCGCCTGGGGCCGAGATCTGGCGCGAGACCGGGCGCAAGACGGGGCGCCAGGCCGGGCAGCCGACCGCGCGCGGCGCCGCCAGGCCGGCCGAGGCCGCGCCGCCGCGCTTCGTGCTCAACCTGCCGGCCTTCCTCGACCCGGAGGGCGGCTTCGCCGCCGCCGCCTATGCCGAGGCCTGCGCCCTCGCCGTGCGGGCGCTGGACGCCCTCTCAGGCGGCCGGGCGGAGCGGCTGCGGCTCGGCTTCGCCGATCTCGCCGGGCTGCTGGCCGGGCTCGGCCTCGCCTATGAGTCTGGCGAGGCGCGCGCCGTCGCCGCCGCCATCGCGGCGCTGACCCGCGGCGCCGCCGCCGCCGAATCGGGCCGCCTCGCCGAGGCGCTGGGCGCCCGCGCGCCGGTCGCGCTGGACTGGCCGGCGCCGCCCGCGGCCACGGTGGTGCCCGGCCTCGCCGAGGCCGCCCGTGCCGCGCTGGACGCCGCGGCCGGCATGCCCGGCCTGCGCCACCGGGCGCTGGTCGCGCTCGCCCCGCCGGATGCGGTCGAGGCGCTGCTCGGCGCCGAGACCGGCGGCCTCGCCCCCGCGGCCGGGCCGGTCCGCAGCCAGCTCGGCGCCGCGGGGCAGCTGCTCGACCTGCCGAGCCGCGCGGCGCTGCGCGCCGGGCCCCGCGCCGCGGCGCTGCTCGGCCCGGTCGCCGAGACGGGGCGGGAGGCGATGCGCCAGGCGGTCGCGCCCTTCCTGCAGGCGCCGCCGCCCGCGCCGGTGGCGCTGCCGGCGCCCGCACGGCCGGCGCCGCGCCCGGCCCCGGCGCTCCGCCGCCATGCCGGCACGGTGATGCATGTGACGGTCGGCGGGCATCGGGTGACGCTGCGCACCACCGAGGATGCCGAGGGCCGGCTGCTGGAGGTGGCCTTCGCCCTGTCGAAGGAGGGGGCGGCCTTCCGCAGCCTGATGGAGGCCTTCGCGCAATCCGTCTCGCTCGGCCTGCAGGGCGGCGTGCCGCTCGCCGACTACGTCGAGGCCTTCGCCTATACCCGCTTCGGCCCGGCCGGGCTGGTGGAGGGCGATCCGGCGATCCCGCGCGCCACCTCGGTGCTGGACTGGGCCTTCCGTCGTCTCGCGCTCGACTATCTCGGCCGGCGCGACCTGCCGCAGCCCTCGGAGGAGGATTGCCTCGGCGATGCGGTGGGGCATGCGGCGCAGGTGGCGCCGCTGCTGCCGCTCGACCTGCCGGCGGCGGCGAGCCCGCGCGGGCGGCGGCGCGCGCTCAGGGTGGTCTGATCCCGGCGAAGGCGCTGCCGCGCCTTCCCGGAGCCCCCGTGATTCGCAGCGGGCCCGAGCGGCGCCGCAGCCTGCCGCGGCGAAGCCGCGGCAGGGCGACGGGTGGCGTCGCGCCAGGGCATGGAGGCCATGCCCCACGCCATGCAGCCTATCCCCGCTCCGGCTCGAAGCTCCGCTGCCACAGCGTCTCGCCGGCCAGGTCCTTCAGCATCACCGTCAGCGCGCCGCTGCGCCCCTCGATCGCCGCCTCGCCGAAGAACTGCCCGCCCTCGACCGGCGAGACGTTGATCCGCCCGTCCGGCGCCTTCTGCCACACCACCTCGAGCCCGAAGGTGTCGTCCGGCGGGTTGGGGCCGAAGCCGCCGGCATGCAGCGGGCCGGAGACGAATTCCCAGAAGGGCGCGAAGTCGCGGTAGCGCGCCCGCGCCGGGTCGTAGCGATGCGCCGCGGTGTAGTGCACATCGGCCGTGACCCAGACGATGTTCCTGAGTTTCGCCGCCTTGATGGCCGAGAGCAGCCCGGCGATCTCGATCTCCCGCCCGAGCGCCGGCCCGTCGCCATTCGCCACCGCCTCGAAGATCGGCCGCCCCGCCGCATCCTTGCCGTCCGGCACCTGCAGGCCGATCGGCATGTCGGCGGCGATCACCTTCCAGGTGGCGCGGCTCTCCAGCAGGCCGGCGAGCAGCCAGCGGATCTGCTCCCGGCCGAGGAAGGCGGTCTCCGGCCCGGCCTGCTCCTCCCGGTTGGGGCCGTTCGGGCCGCGATAGCTGCGCATGTCGAGGGCGAAGACGTCGAGATGCGGGCCGTAGCCGATCTTGCGATAGACCCGCTCCGGCTCCTCGGCGCCATGCGGCCGCATCGGCGCGTAGTCGAGGAAGGCGCGCGTCGCCATGGCCTGCAACTGCGCGATGCGCGTCTCGGCATAGCGCCCGTCCAGCAGCTTGCTGTCGGACCAGTTGTTGGTGACCTCGTGGTCGTCCCACATCCAGAGCTGCGGCACCTCGGCATGGAAGGCGCGGAGGTTCCGGTCCATCAGGTTGTAGCGGTGCCGGCCGCGGAACTCGGCCAGCGTCTCGGCGACCTTCGCCACCTCCGGCGTCACCAGGTTCTTCCACAGCCTGCCGTCGGGCAGCTTGATCTCGGCCGGGATCGGGCTGTCGGCATAGATCGTGTCGCCGCAATGGATGAAGAAATCGGCGCCGGTCTTCCGCATCGTCTCGTAGCAGCGATAGCCGCCCCAGTCCTCGTTGATGCCCCAGCCCTGGCCGGCCGTGTCGCCCGACCAGAGGAAGCGGACATCCCGCCGCGCCGCCGGGGCGGTGCGGAAGCGCCCCAGCACCGGGGCGGAGAGCGGCGCCCCGGCATCCGGCCCGGCGAAGCTGACGCGATAGAAGATCTCGGCATCGGCGGGCAGGCCGCCGAGGTCGAGCCGGGCGGTGAAGTCGCTGGCCTCGGTCGCCCAGGGGCCGCGGAGGCGCGTGGCGTTGCGCATCCCCTCATCGGTGGACCATTCGACGATCATCCGCGCGGTGCGGTCGGCGCGGCTCCAGATCAGCGCCCGGTCGGCGGTGACGTCGCCCGTCGCGGCGCCCCATTCGGCGCGCGGCCGCGCGGCCTCGGCGGCGATGGCGGCCGGGCCGTGAAGGAGGCCGCCCTGGCTGCCGGCGGCGAGCCCGGCGGCGCCCAGCAGAGCGGCGCGTCGGGGGATGCGGAGGGTGCTCATGCCCGTCTCCTGTCGCGGTTGGCTTGGTGCCCGGCCTGTAGCGCCGGCGCGTGACCCTTCCGCGACACTCGCGTTGCCGGCGGATGACGGCTGTCGCCGGGGCGCCCCTCTGCGCGCCCTCTGGGCCATGGATTCACGCAAGCCGCCCGCGCCTCTATGCTGGCGCCGCTTCTTCGACGGGACGCAGCCATGGCCGAGACGGTGATCGAGTGCTTCTACACCCTGTCCTCGCCCTGGATGTATTTCGCCGCGCCGCGGCTGCGCGCCATGGCCGAGCGGCACGGCGCCCGGGTGCGGCTGCGGCCCTTCGACTTCCCCGCCGTGGTGCCGCAGACCGGCGGCATCCCGCTGCGCACCCGGCCGCAGCCGCGGCAGGACTACCATGCGCTGGAGCTGGATCGCTGGCGGCGGCATCTCGGCATGCCGCTGACCCTGCGGCCGCGCCACTACCCGCCGAGCGACCAGCGCCCGGCCGGGCGCATGGTGATGGCGGCGCAGCAGCGGGGGCTGGACGCGCAGGCGCTGTCGCAGGCGATCCTGACCGCGCTCTGGGTGGAGGAACGCGACATCGCCCTGCCGGAGGAGCGCGCCGCGATCGCCGATGCGCTCGGCCTGGACGGCGCGGCGCTGGTCGCCGCCGAGGAGAGCCCGCCGGTGCTGGCGGAATGGGCCCGCAACAGCGAGGAGGCGGTGGCGCGCGGCGTCTTCGGCAGCCCGACCTTCTTCCTGCCGACGCCCGGCGGCGCGCTCTGGCTCTGGGGCCAGGACCGCCTGTTCTTCCTCGAGCAGGCGCTGGCCGGCGACGCGGTGCAGACGCCGTGAACGGGACCGCGGCGCAGCCAATCCACACCGCCGTCATCGGCGCCGGCATCGTCGGCGCCTGCACCGCCCTCGCCCTGCTGCGGGAGGGGCATCGCGTCACCCTGATCGAGCCCGGCCCGCCCGGCGGCGAGCAGGCGGCGAGCTACGGCAATGGCTGCTGGCTCAGCCCGATGTCGGTGATCCCGCCGGCCACCCCCGGCCTCTGGCGCAAGGTGCCGGGCTTCGTCGCCGATCCGCTCGGCCCGCTCGCCATCCGCTGGACCTACCTGCCGCGGGTGCTGCCCTGGCTGGCGCGCTACCTCGCCGCCGGCTGGACCGAGGCGCGGGTCGCCCGCACCGCCGTCGCGCTGCGCGCCATGCTGCGCGACGCCCCGGCGCTGCATGCGGCGCTGGCGGCGGAGGCGGGGGTGCCGGGCCTGATCGAGCGGCGCGGCCTGATGTACGTCTATCCCTCGCGCGCGGAGTTCGAGGCCGAGGCCATGGCCTGGCGCATCCGCCGCCAGGTCGGGATCGAATGGCTGGAGCTCCCGGCCGAGGAGATGCGGCAGCGCGAGCCGGCGCTCGACCGGCGCTACGGCTTCGGCGTGCTGGTCGAGGAGGGCGGGCATTGCCGCGACCCCGGCGCCTATGTCGCGGCGCTGGTGGCGCAGGCCGAGGCGGAGGGCGCGGCGCGCCTCGCCCGCCGCGCCACCGGCTTCCGCATCGAGGGCGGGCGGCTGCGCGCGGTGCTGACCGAGGCGGGGGAGGTGGCGGCGGACCGCGCGGTGATCGCCGCCGGCGCCCAGTCCCGCGCCCTGGCCGCGGCGGCGGGCGACCGCCTGCCGCTCGAGACCGAGCGCGGCTACCACGCCATGATCGAGGGCGCCGAGACCGGCCCGCGCACGCCGCTGATGCCCTCCGACGGCAAGATGTCGATCACCATGACGGATCGCGGACTGCGCTGCGCCGGGCAGGTGGAGATCGCCGGCCTCGCCGCCGCGCCGAACTGGCGGCGTGCCGAGATCCTGCGCGACCATCTGCTGCGCAGCTTCCCCGGCCTGCCGCGCGACCTGCCGGCGGAGCGGGTGCGGGTCTGGATGGGGCACCGGCCGAGCATGCCGGACGGGCTGCCCTGCATCGGGCCGGCGCGGGGCAGCGCCGACATCCTGCACGCCTTCGGCCATGGCCATGTCGGGCTGGTGGCGGGGCCGCGCACCGCTCGGCTGGTCGCCGCCCTGCTGGCCGGGCGGGCGCCGGAGATCGATCCGCGCCCCTATGATCCCGGCCGATTCCGTTGATTTACCGCTCGCAAAGCCCGGGCGGCGGTGTCATGCTCAAACCATGGCGGGCCTGCACCTTGGGACCGGCCGAACATCGAGACACGGAAATTAGCGCAAGTGCCTTCCGACAACGATCTGCGGGACGATGCCGGGCCCGTCGAGGCCCAGGTGAAGTGGTACAACGCCCGCAAGGGGTTCGGCTTCGTGCTGGGTCCCGATGGTCAGGACGTGTTCTTCCATGCCTCGGCCCTGACCGAGGCGGGGATCGAACCGCCTGACACGGGCGACACGCTTGTCTGCGAGATCGGCACCGACCGGCAGGGCCGCCGCCTGGTCACCCGCATCACCGAGCTTCGGCGGGGCGAGGGCGGGGCCGCGGGCGGCGCGGCGCGCCGGCCGTTCCGGGAAGGCTTCGGGGACCGGCCGCCGCGGCGCGATTTCGGTGGCGGCGGCGGCTTCGGCGATCGGCCGCCGCGGCGCGACTTCGGCGGCGGCGGGGGCTTCGGCGCCCCGCGCGGCGGCTTCGGCGACCGGCCGCCGCGGCGCGACTTCGGGGGCGGCGGCGGGGGCTTCGGCGCCCCGCGCGGCGGCTTCGGGGACCGGCCGCCGCGGCGCGACTTCGGCGACCGCGATGCCGGCGGCCCGACCTATGCGGTCAGCGGCACGGTGAAGTGGTTCGACCAGGTGCGCGGCTTCGGCTTCGTCACGCCCGAGGATGGCGGCCAGGACGTGTTCCTGCACTCCTCCGTCCTGCAGCGCGCCGGCCGGCAGGATGTGCAGCAGGGCGAGAAGGTCGATCTCGATGTCCGCGACGGCCAACGCGGCCGGCAGGCGGTCAACCTGAAATAGGCTCTCCCCGAGGGTCGGGGGTTGTGCGAAGGCCGGGTTCCGCCCGGCCTTTTTCGTGTCGGGCCTTCTTAGCGTCGGGCCTTCTTCGTGTCGGGCCTCACCCCGCATGGATGAAGCCATAGGCCGGCCACTGGCTGGCGCCGTAATCGCCGATCGGCGGATACCAGACCCGCACCAGCGACCAGTCATTGCCCGGCGAGACGTCGAGCACCGGCTGGTCGCGCGCCTCCCGGCCCTTGCCGCGGCCGGAGGCCCAATTGGCGTGGTCGACCCGGATCTCCCGCGCCGAGACCAGGCGGCTGACCACCGCCACATGCCCCTGCGGCAGGCGGGAGGTGCGCATCAGCACCAGCACGCTGCCCGGGCTCGGCCGCTGGTCCCGCCGGTATTGCCCCTCGGCCGCCGCCCACCACTGCCAGGCATCGCCCCGCAGCGCGAGGCCCGAGCGGGCCCGGGCATAGGGCACGCAGGACAGGCTGCTGACCCCCGCATAGGCCCCCGGGGTCGGAGCCGGCCGGCGCGCCGTGCCGCAGCCGAGCAGCAGCAGCGGCGCCATCAGGATCAGCCGTCGCATGCCCGCATCCCCGATCGGCGGGCGGGGCAGAGCCGAGTCGCCCATGGTCGCCCGTCCCGTTGCGGCGTCGATCCTACAGGCTCATGCGGAATGCCGCCAAGCGGGGATTGCAAGTCTTTGGAATCAGGCATTTCTCCCTGTCAGCCATTGCCGCCAACCTGCGGCGATGCCACACCGGACCGGCAACCGGCGCGGTTTTCCAACCTGACTATCGCGCCCGTCGCGCGGTTGTGCTGAAAGAGCGGGCCGGAACCGGTGCGGCCACGCAACCGGACCGGTGAGAGAGACGCCAGGGCTCCCGCCGCTGCCAGGAAGGGCATCAGGAATGTCACACGAAACCCCGCGGTCCCAGCGGGTCCGGGGCCGCAGGACCCGGCTTGCCGCCGCCCTCGCCGCCGCCACGCTCCTCAGCCAGCCCGCGCTCGCCGTGCAGCGCTGCAGCAACGAGACCGAGCAGGCCGTCTTCGAGGTCGAGGCGTTGAAGACCGAGCTCATGGTCGTCGCCACCACTTGCAAGGGCGACAACGAGGAGCGCTACAACAACTTCGTCCGCCGCTACCAGCCGGCGCTCGTCGTCTCCAACCGCGAGGTCGGGCAGTATTTCACCCGCCATTACGGCCGCAACGGCCAGCGGCAGCAGGACATCTTCATCACCGAGCTGGCCAATGCCCGCTCCAACGACGCGCGCGCCCTCGGCAGCGATTTCTGCGCCCGCAACAGCGGGCTGTTCGACGAGGTGATGTCGCTGAGCGGCCTCACCGACCTGCCGGCCTACGCCGCCACCAAGAACCTGCTCGCCTCCGGCGTCACCGCCTGCCCGAGCGCCGCCTCGGCCGCCGCCGCCCCGACCAGGACCGCCGCCCGCGGGAGCAAGCGCAAGTGAGCCAGCCGAGCCTTCGCGCCTTCGCCGCCCTCGCCACCCTGGCCGGTCTCGCCGCCTGCGCCCCGCAGCAGCAGGCGCAGCAGGGCGCGCGCGTCTACTACGCCGATACCCAGGGCCAGTCGGCGCTCTGCACCGTGCCTCCGAAGGTCGAGCTGTCGAGCGGCCAGCAGACCGAGACGACCATGGTCATGAAGAACGACGGCGGCTGGTGCGGCATCACCGTCGCCCAGCCCGGCGGCCCGGTCGGGCGGAAGCCCTATGATGCCGGGCTCCTGGTCGGCCGGCCGGAGCATGGCCGGGTCTTCGTGCACAAGGTCGGCGACGTCACGCGCGTCGACTACATCCCCGACGCGGCCTTCGGCGGCGAGGACCGCTTCACCGTCCGCTTCCTGCCGGGCAACCCGGCGCTGCGCGTGGCGGTGACGGTGGAATACACCGCCCCGCCGGCCCCGCCCGCGCCGCCCGCCGCCCCGCCGGCGCCGGCCAAGAAGCGCGCCGCCCCGGCGAAGAAGCGCTGACCTGCGGCGGCGGGGCCGGCACGCCGCCGGCCCCGCCGACCTGCTACTGCAGCAACGCGCGGTAGCGCGCGAGCAGGGCGCGGCCATCGGGGCCGGCCTTCTGCGCCCATTCCTCCTCCTGCTTCGCGCCGATGGCGCGCAGCCCGGCAAGCAAGGCCGGGCTCGGCTCCGGCGTCTGCATGCCATGGCTGCGCAGCCGGTCGAGCTGCACCGGCTCGGACTCCTTCGCCGCCGCCCAGCCATGCTCCATCGCCCTGGCCGCCGCGTCGCGCATCGCCGCGCGCACCGCCGGGTCGAGCGCCATGAAGGCGCGGGTGTTCACCAGCACCGCGTTGCGCGTCAGGGTGAAGCCGATGTCGTAGACATACTTGGCGAAGTCCCAGGCGGCGCTGTCGGCGCCGGTCTGGGCGCTGGTCAGCATGGCGTTGACGATGCCGGTGGCGAAGGCCTGCGGCACGTCGGCCGCTTGCACCAGCACCGGCGTCGCGCCCATCAGCTCGGCCATGCGGGCGATGATCGGCGTCTGCGCCCGGAAGCGCGAGCCCTTCAGGTCCTCGAGGCTGCGGATCTCCGCCTTGCCGTAGATCGACTGGCTCGGCCAGGGCACGTAGTAGAGCGGCGTGACGCCCTGCTTCTCGAAGCGGGCGCGCAGCGCCGGCTCGCTCGCCTCGTGCAGCTTGCGCGCCTCGGGATAGGTGGTGGCGAGGAAGGGGATGAAATCCACCTCGAAGATCGGGTCCTCGTTGCCATAGGCGCCGAGCAGGATCTCGCCGAGCTGCACCTGGCCGGTCTGCACCGCGCGCTTGATCTGCAGCAGCGGCAGCAGCGAGGCATTGCTGTGCAGCTGCACCTGCAGCGCGCCGGGCGCCGCCTTCTCCAGCTCGGCGAGGAAGAACTTGATGGTCTGGGTGTGGTAGTTGGCCTCCGGATAGGGCGAGGCCATCACCCATTTCGTCTGCGCCCCGGCCGGGCCGGCGAGCGCGAGCAGCGCGGCGAGCGCCAAGGTTGCGATGCGATGCATACCGCTCCTCCGAATGCAGGGCCGTGGAGGGCGGCGTTCTTCCCCGGGCGCCGAGTATGGCAGGGCCCGGGCGGCGGGGCCATCCGGGGCATCGGATGCGCGGGACCAGCCGGTTCCTGCGCGCCGGAAGGGATGGGTGGACCGGCCGGAGGCGATCCCGCGAGCGGCGCGGCGGCGCCCATTCGGGCGCCCGGCCCCGCAGGCCGCAGGTTGGAATTTCGTGCGCCGAGTATCAGAAGCTCATGCCGATGCCGATGGAGACGCCGGTGACGTTCCGCTCGGCGAAGAAGTAGCGCGTGATCAGCCGGATGCGGGACAGGTTCAGGCCGAGGGCGCCGATCTCGTAGCGGCCGACATCCACCTCGACGCCGCCACCGACCTTCGTCGCCCAGTTGAAGCCCATGATCTCCGCCTGGTCGCCGACATAGCCGGTGAGGTTTCCCTCCAGCACCCAGCGCACGGGGCGGCCGAAGGCTTCGAGGCCGGAGGGCCAGCGATACCGGGCCCAGAGGCCGATGGTCCTGGCGTCGAGCCCGCCGCGCGCCGCCGGCACGGTGTCGCCGAAGGTCTGCAGCCGGAGCTGGGTGTAGCGCAGCTCCACATCGATGTCGCGCGCCGGCCGGTAGTCGTAATAGGCCAGCATCAGCGATCCGCCGGCGCCCCAAACATTGACATGCCGGTCGGTCAGCCCCGGCAGCTCGCGGTCGGTCCGGAAGCTGACGAAGCTGCCGAAGAGCGACGCGTCGGAGGCGGCATAGCCGGCCGCGAGGTTGAGGATCGGCCGCAGCCAGAAATACTCGCCCAGGCGGATGTCGTAGCCGATGCCGACGGTGCTGGAGATGTTGTTCCAGCGCAGCGGCGTCCGCCTCGTCCCGAGATCGGTGAAGACGGCGCGCGGGTCGTAGCGCGCCGTGCCGAGATAGCCTTCCAGCCAGAGCGGGAAGGATTCGCTCAGGGTGAAGCCGGCGCCGAGCTGGCCGAGGGTGAAGGTCGGCGACCCCTCCTGGCGTCCCGCCGCGTCGGTGCGGTTGATCTGCACGGCGTTGGCGGAGCCGTCCGGCGTCATGTTGTAGCCCATGATGCCGAGCACGCCCCCCGAGCGCGAGCGGACCTGCGAGAGCAGGGCCTCGGCGCGCTCCTCCGGCGCCTGCGCGGCGGCGCCGCCCGCGATGGCGGGAAGCAGCGCCGCGGCCAGCGCGGCGAGGCGGAGCCATCCTGTCACGACGGGCGGGGCCCCGATGGCGGATCGGCGGGCACCGGATCGGCGGGCACCGGATCGGCGGGCACCGGATCGGCGGGCAGCGGCCTCGCCGGCAGCGGCAGGCTGCGCGAGGCCCGCCTCACCCGGTCCTCGGCGGCCCGGACGCGCTGCACCGTCGCCGGATCGGCGATGTCGCGCGCCTCCGCCTTCAGCATGGCATGCGCGGCGGCGATCTCCCGCAGCAGCAGGGCGTAGCGCTCGCCGAGGGAGTCCGCCGCGCCGCCGCCCGGCCCCGCGGGCGCGGCATCCGCCACGGCGCGGCCGAGCGCGGCGACGAGGGTCTGCACGGCGGCATCGCCCTCGCGGATCGTGCCGCGCAGGGCCGGCGCGCGCAGGTTCTGCCGCGTCGCGTGCCGCAGGATGCGCCCCAGCTCGGCGATGGCGGCGCCGGCCCGCGGGTCGAGGCGCGCCGCGGCCGGCGCCAGGTCGCGGAAGGGATCCTCCGGATAGGGCTGCACCCCGTCATCGGCCATGCGGCCCAGCGCGGCGAGCCAGGTCACCAGCGCCGTCTGCATCGCCAGGATGCCCTCCGCCCGCGGCGCGCCCGGCGTCGGCGCCGGCACGATGGCCGGATACTCCGCGGCGAGGCTGGCGCTGCGCGCCCATTCGCGGACCGGCGTGTAGTCCGGTGCGTTGCAGGCGGCGGGCAGCAGGAGGAGGCCGAGGCCGCGGCGGCACCAGCGCGCGGGCCGCCTCACGGCTGCACCGTCGCGGCGATGATGGCGCCGTTGCCCGGCCTGGCGGGCGGCAGGGCGGCCGCGGCCCGGCGCAGCGCGTCCTCCGCCTCGCGGATCGCCCGCGCCGTCTCGCGCGGCCGCCGGCGCAGCGGGCCGCGCGCCGCCGCGGCGAGCAGCGCATGCCCCTCGCCGATGCGCAGCAGCACCAGGCGATAGGCCTCGCCCTCCCGCCGCCGGGCGAGGAGCGTCGCGACCAGGGCCTGCACGGGGGCATCGGCCGCCCGGATCATCGGGCGGAGGCGCTGTTCATCGGCCGCGGCCTGCAGGACCGCGCCGAGCTCGGCGACAGCCTGGCCGGCGCTTCCCCCGGCCGCGGCGGGCAGGGGCGCGAAGGCCGCGGCGCGGAAGGGCAGGGGCGCGCCATCGGCGACGAGGCCGAGCGCGTAGAGATAGATGGCCAGCGCATCCTGCATGGCGTCCTGGCTGGCGGCGCCTGCCGCATCGCCGGGGAGGGACGGCGCGACCGCCACCTCGCTCGCGCTCCACGCCCAGTCGCGCAGCGCCGTCTCCGGCGGCAGGGCGCAGCCGCCGGGTAACAGGAGCGTCGCCAGCAGGAAGGTTGCCGGTAGGAGGGTCTGTATCCGGGGGCGGGACCGGGCAGGGCGGGATCGGGCAGGGCGGGATCGGGCAGGGCGGGACCGGGCAGGGCGGCCGCGATCGCTATCCACCGCCCGCAAGGCCCTGCGGCGGCCAGGCCTCGGGCGGCACCCGGTCCCGGGCGCGGCTCCATTGCGGGGAGGGAAGCTGGAGGCGCGGCGAGGCCATCGGGGTCACGCCGGCGCGGAAGGGCCCGGGATCGAATTGCTCGTGGCGCAGGTCCCAGGGCGAGATGCTCTCCGCCATCCCGTCGGGATCGGCGCCGTCGCGCGACCAGCGGAAGACGACCGGCTCTGCCCCCTGGATGTGTCGCGCCATGCCCGGCTCCGCTGCAGCCTGTTGTGTCCAGAGCCAGGTCACGCCTCCGGGCCCTCGCGCCCCTCCCGCGAGCTGCCCTGGCCCCCGGCGGTTCGGCAGCGCTTCGGCGTCGCGGGGGCATCGTCCCGGCTGGTGCCGGAGGGTGGACTGCCTGTTACCGGAACAGATATCACGCTTCAGTGAAACGAGAGGGGCGTCCCTGCCGCCTGGGCCGGCCCGACAGGATCGTTGCGAGGTCATCTTGAAAAAATTCCTATGATCTGCTCTCATGCGCGAGCCGCCGGAGTGGAGCCGCCCGCATGCCCCGCCGCCCTCCCGCCCGATCTGCCAGCGTCCCGCTGCCCCCCGGCCTGATCCCGCCCGACCTGCTGCGCCGCCACGCGCTCTGGCGCCGGCTGTATCTCGACCCGCTGACCAAGCTGACCCCGCCGGCGCCCTGGGCGCCGCTGACCGATGCCGAATGGGAGGCGCTGGCGCCGCATCTGGCGGCGCTCGGCTGCGGCCTCGCCGCGCCGGGGCGGGCGGGGGAGCGGATGGCGGATCCGCGCGGCCGGCTGGACGCCATCTTCCGCGCCGTCACCCTGAAGCGGAGCAACACCGAGGGCGGCGGCCGCGCCGCCTGGTCGGCGCTGCCGGCAGAGTTCGGGCGGCACGGCACCGTCGCCCGCAGCTACCGGCGCTGGGCGCATCGCGGCCTCTGGCTGCGGCTGCTGGAGGCGGTGGCGCAGCCGGGCGCGCCGGCGGCGCTGCGGGCCATCACCCACCGGCTCTGCTGCGCGGTGCGGCGGGGCATCCGGCTGATGGGGCTCAGGGCGATCCTGCTGGCGCGGCGGCTCGGCCTGTTCAGCGCCCTGCCGGCGCCCTCGCAATACCTGCCCGACCCCGATCTGTCCGCGATCTACACCCCCCTCCTGCTGCGGATCGCGAATTTCCGCCGGGCGCATCCGCACTGGCGGGCGCCGCCGGCCCTGCGCCTGCTGCTGCAGCAGATGCACCGCCTCGCCGGCGGCCGCACCCGCATCCCCCGCGGCTGGGAGCCGGCCTGATGCGGCGCCTCCCCGATGCCGCCGGCCACGCCCAGCCGAAGCGGGCTGCCCGTTGCCCTGCCGAGGCTTCGCCTCGGCAGGCTCTGTGACGCGCCTGGGACCTGCGGGGACTCGCCGGAGGCCCCGCGACGGCGCGCAGCGACGTCGCGGGGAAACGTCAGTGCATCACATCGCCGCCGTTCGGCGAGAGGGTGGCGCCGACATAGAAGGCGCCGCCCGGCCCGGCGAGCAGCAGCGCCGTCGCCGCGATCTCCTCCGGCCGGCCGAGCCGCCCGGCGAGGATCGTCTCCTCCATCCGCCGCTTCCAGTCGGGGCCGCGGGCGCGGGTGAGGTCGGTCTCGATCGGGCCGGGGGCGATGGCGTTCACCTGGATGCCCTTCGGCGCCGCCTCCCAGGCCAGAGCCCGGGTGAAGCCGATGATGCCAGCCTTGGCGGCGCAGTAGGGGGTGATCTCCGGCCCGCCCTTGAAGGCGAGCTGCGAGGCGATGTTGATGATCCGCCCGGCGCCGCGCGCCACCATGCCGGGATAGACGGCCTGCGCCATGAAGAACATGCCCTTCAGGTGCACGTCGATGACGCGGTCGTAGACCTCCTCGGTGATGCTCTCGAAGGGTCCGCGCAGGTTGATCCCGGCATTGTTCACCAGGATGTCGCAGGGGCCGAGCGCGGCCTCGGCGGCGGCGAAGCCGCGCAGCGCGGCGGGGGAGGCGGCATCGGCCTCCCTCTGGAAGCCGCGCCGGCCGCGCGCCGTCACCGCCTGCACCAGGGTCGCCGCCTGCTCGGCATCGCCGAGATGGCAGATCGCCACATCCGCCCCCGCCTCGGCGAAGGCCAGCGCGATGGCGCGGCCGATGCCGCGGCTGCCGCCGGTGATGTAGGCGATCTTCCCGAGCAGTTGTTGGGTCATGTCACCGAGTCAACCGTTATTGCTCTCTATTGTCCAGAAGGCGCAGTGCGGTGCGCCGAAACTCAAGTGGGTGATCAATATCAGGCACAGGGGTCCTTACTCCGCCGGTACCATTGACGATGATTGTACCAAATCGGAATAATCTGCCAAACACTCCCTGGCTGACGTGCAAGCTCTCTACATTTCGGTGGAGAAGTTCTACTGTATTGCGGCGTATAAAGCCAAATTTTGCAATAATTCTCCTATTTGTTATTACTAATTCTGTTGTATTGCGCACTATAAAAGCCGAAATTAGCCGCAAGATGCCGAACAATAAAACTAAAAATCCAAAGGCAGGCGCATCAGTTGCCATAAGGAAGAAAGATGCTATAATCGAAATGACAGGAACGATATACACGAACCAATGTATTTTTCCTTCAGAAACAATTTCTTCTCCAGTCATTAAGTTGGCTGCAACGTATGCCATAACGATCACCAATCTATTGAGCAGCGGAAGTATAAAATCTTCTCGATCGAATAAGCGAGAAAATTTACTTGTTGCAACGCACATCCAAGAGTTTTTCAATTGCCAAAATGTAACGCTTCCCTGCTTCTACCCTTATGATGTGGCGACCGTTTTCAACCATTCGGCGTCCTCCCACGACCACCGTATCGACCGGATTGCCCTGGCCGGAGAAGATCCAGGCATCCAGCAGCGCATCGCCGGCGCGGCCGACCAGGGTTGGATGCGCATCGTCCAGCGCCACCAGGTCGCAGCGCCGCCCGGGCGCGATGGCGCCGACCGGCCGGCCGCTCGCCTGCGCCCCGCCGGTAAGCGCGGCTTCGAGCAAGAGGCGGCCGGGATGCGGCACCGCCTCGCTGGTCGCCACCGCCCGCTCCTGCCGCGCCAGGCGCTGGCTGGTCTCGAGCTGGCGCAGCTCGTCGCGCGGCGAGGTGCCGACATGGCTGTCGGTGCCGATGCCGAGCCGCCCGCCGGCGGCGAGGAAGCCGGGCAGCGGGAAGATGCCGTCGCCGAGCGAGGCCTCGGTGCTCGGGCAGAGGCCGGCGACGGCGCCGGTCGCGGCCAGCGCCGCCGTCTCGCCGGGCTCCATATGGGTCGCGTGGATGACGCACCAGCGGGCGTCGAGCGGCGCGTTGTCGAGCAGCCAGCGCACCGGCCGGGCGCCGGTGGCGGCGAGGCATTCCGCCACCTCCTTCGCCTGCTCGGCGGCGTGGATGTGGATCGGCCCCGGCAGCGGGGCGAGGGCGGCGAGCATCGCCGGCGTCACCGCGCGCAGGCTGTGCGGCGCCATGCCGGTCGCGGCCTGCGGGTCATCGGCCGTCGCGGCGCGGCAGGCCTCCAGGATGCGCAGATACGGGTCGAGATCGTTGAGGAAGCGCCGCTGCCCGGGATCCGGCGGCGCGCCGAAGATGCCGCCATGCCGGTAGAGACTCGGCAGCAGGGTGATGCCGATGCCGGCGCGGCGCGCCGCGGCGAGGTGGCGCAGCGCCATCTCGGCCGGCTGGTCGTAGGGCCGGCCGTCGGGCTGGTGGTGCAGGTAGTGGAACTCGGCGACACCCGTGAAACCCCATTCCAGCAGCTCGACATAGAGCTGCAGCGCCACCGCCTCGGCGGTGTCGGGATCGAACCGGGCGACGAAGCGGTACATGGTCTCGCGCCAGGTCCAGAAGCTGTCCCGCCCGGCCGGGCTGCGCCGCTCGGCGCCGCCGGCCATGGCGCGCTGGAAGGCGTGCGAGTGCAGGTTCGGCAGGCCGGGGATGATGGCGCCCGGCAGGCGCTCGGCCGCGCCCGGCGGGGCGCCGGGAGTGACGGCGGTGATCCAGCCCGCTGCATCGGCGGCGATCAGGACATCGGCGGCCCAGCCATCCGGCAGCAGGGCGGCGCGGGCGTGGAATTCCGGCATGGCGCGATCATGCCCGCGGCACGGGCCGGCGCACCAGGGGGAGGGGAGGCGCTGGCCTGGGGCGGCGCCGCGGCCGAGACTGCGCGGCATGGCCGCCCCACCCCCGCCCGGATCGCTGCTCGCCCGCCTGCTCGACGCGCCGGTGGCGCCGGGGCGGCTGGTCTGGATCGGCCTGCGCCCGGCCCGGCGGGCGCCGATGCAGGCGGTGGCGGCGGCGGAGGCGCGGGCGGGGGAGGGGCTGCCCGGCGATCGCTGGCGCGGCGCGCCGGACGGGGCACGGCAGGTGACGCTGGTGATGCAGGAGCATCTGGCGGCGATCGGCGCCTGCCTCGGCGAAGCGCCGGTCGCGCCGGAGCGGTTGCGGCGGAACCTCGTCACGCGCGGCATCAACCTGGCAGCGCTGGCCGGGCGGCGCTTCCGGATCGGCGGGGCGGTGCTGGAGGCGAGCGGCGCCTGCCATCCCTGCTCGCGCATGGAGGAGGCGCTGGGGCCGGGCGGCTACAATGCGGTGCGCGGCCATGGCGGCATCACCGCGCGGGTGGTGGAGGGGGGCCTGCTGCGGCTCGGCGACGCGGTGCTGCGGCTGTAGCGGCGGGTGGCGTCACATCGCGCCGGCCTGCCTCGTCCTGGGGGCGGAGACAGCATGGAAGGAGCTCCGCGATGACCCCCCGCCTCGAGTATTTCGCTGCGGCCCCGAAGCTGATGCAGGCGATGCTCAACCTGGAGAAGGTCGCCACCGGCAGCGGCCTCGAGCCCGGCCTGATCGGGCTGGTGAAGATGCGCGCCTCGCAGATCAATGGCTGCGCCTTCTGCCTCGACATGCACAGCCGCGAGGCGCGCCGCCGCGGCGAGACCGAGGCGCGGCTCTACCTGCTCAATGCCTGGCGCGAGGCGCCGCACTACACGCCGCGCGAGCGGGTGGCGCTCGCCTGGACCGAGGCGCTGACGCTGGTCGACCGCAGCCAGGCGCCGGATGCCGACTATGCCGCGCTGGCGCCGCATTTCACCGAGGCGGAGCGGGTCGCGCTCAGCCTGGTGATCGTCACCATCAATGGCTGGAACCGGCTGGCGATCGGCTTCCGCAGCGTGCCGCCGCTGGCGCCCGATACGGTGCCCGAGGCGGTGCCCGACACGGTGCCTGGGGCGGCATCCCGGGCGACGCCCGTGGCGGCGGCCTGAGCATGACGGGCGAGCCTGACATGGCAGCGGCCTATCAGCGGCACCGCGCCGCGGTGATCGGGCTCGCCTACCGCATGACCGGTTCGCTGGCGACGGCGGAGGACATCGCCCAGGAGGTGTTCCTCCGCTGGCACGACGCCGACCGTGCCGCCATCGCCCTGCCGCGCGCCTGGATGCTGAAGGCGGCGGCGCGGCTCAGCATCGACCACCTGAAATCGGCGCGGATGCGGCGCGAGCGCTATGTCGGCGCCTGGCTGCCCGAGCCGCTGCTCGATGCCCCGCTCGGCGCCGGCGAGGCGATGCGGGCGCCGCAGGAGGCGGCGCGGCTGGCGGCGGAGGATCTTTCCGTTGCCTTCCTGCTCACCCTGCAGCGTCTCTCGCCGGCCGAGCGGGCGGTCTTCATCCTGCACGACCTGTTCGAGACGCCCTTCACCGAGATCGCCGGCCTGCTCGGCCGCAGCGAGGCGGCCTGCCGCAAGCTGGCCGGTCGGGCGCGGGCGCATCTCGGCACGGTCGAGCCGCGCCAGGCGGTGAGCGAGGCGGAGGCGCGGCGGATCGCGACCGCCTTCCTCGCCGCCTCGCGCAGCGGCGACGAGGCCGGGCTGCGCCGGCTGCTGGCCGAGGATGCGGTGCTGCGGAGCGATGGCGGCGGGCTGCGCTATGCCGCGCTGAACCCGATCCGGGGCGCCGAGCGGGTGATCCGCCTCTTCGCCGGCCTCGCCCGCAAGGGGTCGCCCGGCCTGCCGCCGCTGCTGCATCTGGGGCACATCAATGGTTGGCCCGGCTATGTCACGCTCGAGCCGGACGGGCTGCCGCAGGTGACGACCCTCGAGCTGCGCGAGGGGCGGATCGCCGGCATCTACGTGCTGCGCAACCCGGAGAAGCTGGCCGCCCTGCGCGTCCGGCAGCCAGCGTGAGCGGGTTACGCCGTCTCGTCCGGCGGCGCGAAGACGCGCAGCGCCGCCGGATGCACCCGGAAGCGCGCCGGGGTGTGCGTCGTCAGCTCGCCATCGGTGTTGACCGGCCGCGGCTTGCGGGTGCGGAGCACGAGCTCGGTGGTGCGGAAGGCCCGCACCTCCCGCCACTGCCCCTGGGTGCCGCGGCGCAGCCAGGGCAGCAGGGCGACGAGCTGCCACCAGTGCCGCATCTCCAGGCTGTAGACATGCAGCACCCCGTCATCCGGCCGGGCATCCTCGGCCACCGTCATGCCGCCGCCATAGTGCCGGCCGTTGCCGACCGAGACCTGGATGGTGCGCACCCGCTCCTCCCGCCCGTCATGCGCCAGCCAGGCGGAGAAGGGGCGGGCGCGGCGCAGCAGGCCCAGCGCGGCGACCGCATAGCCGAGCCTGCCGAAGCGCTTCTTCGCCTCGGCCTTCAGCTCGCCGGCCAGCTCGGCGCTGAAGCCGATGCTGGCGACGTTGAAGAAGCAATGCCCGTTCACCTCGCCGAGATCGACCGGCCGCGGCGCGGCGGTGGCGATCACCTGCGCCGCCCCCTCCAGCTCGAAGGGGATGCCGAGGCTGCGGGCGAGGTCGTTGGCGGTGCCGAGCGGCATGATGCCGAAGGGCAGGCCGGCCCGCAGCAGGCCGGGGATGGCGCCGTTCAGCGTGCCGTCGCCGCCGCCGATGACGACGCGGTCGAAGCCCCCAAGCCGCTCCCCCTGGGCGAGGCCGGCGGTCACCGCCTCGCCGCAGCCCATCTCCTCGGGCGGGTCGTAGGGATGCACGTCGAGCCCGGCGCCGGCGAGGGCGGCGATGGCCGCCTCCGCCCGCTCGGCGCCGTTGCGGGCCCGGCGGTTGACGATGAGCAGCGTGCGGCCAGGGGTGGGGGCCCCAGCAGGTCCGGTGGCAGGTCCGGTGGCAGGTCCGGTGGGCGGGCGCGCGGCATCCGCCGGCATTCCGGTCGCGGTGATCTCGGTGGCGATGGTCCCGGCTCCCGCCTGTTGCATCGTGGCAACCGGCGCGGCGGCCACGGGTTGCGCCAGCATGGACCAGGGGAGCATCTCCCGCACGGGGCTTTTGCCGCGGCTCGGCCGCTTCGCGCTCGGCCAGGGGGCGGCGCTGGCGGCGCTCGCGGTCCTGGCCGGCGGGCTGCTCGGCTTCGCCGCCATCCTGCGGCTGATCGGCGAGGGGCCGCACCGGGCGGACGAGGCCATCCTGCTGGCGCTGCGCCGGCCGGGCGAGCCCGGGGTGCCGATCGGGCCGCCCTGGCTCACCCTCATGGCGCGGGAGGTGACGGCGCTCGGCAGCATCCCGGTGCTCGCCCTGTTCGGGCTGATCGCGCTGTTCTACCTGCTGCTCGACCGGCGCTGGCGGGCGGTGCTGCTGCTGCTGCTCTCCCTGCCGGGCGGGCTGCTGCTGAACGCCCTGCTGAAGCTCGGCTTCAGCCGGCCGCGACCGGAGCTGGTGCCGCATCTGATGGAGGTGCAGACGGCGAGCTTCCCCTCCGGCCATGCCATGCTCTCGGCCATCACCTTCCTCACCCTCGGGACGCTGCTCGCCTCCGGCATGCCGCGGCGGCGGCACCGCGCCTATGCCATCGCCGTCGCCGTGCTGCTGGCGCTGCTGGTCGGCGGCAGCCGGATCTGGCTCGGCGTCCACTGGCCGACCGATGTGGCGGCCGGCTGGTGCCTCGGCGCCGCCTGGGCCATGGCCTGCTGGCTGATGCTGCGGCGCTGGCGGCGGGAGGAGCGGCAGGCGGGCCGGGATGGCGGCTGACGGCGCGGTGCTGCCTTGGCTATCCTCGGCGCATGAGTGATCCCCTCCGCAACGCCCCCGTCATCCGCTCCCCCCGTGGGCTGGAGCGATCCGCGAAGCACTGGAGCACCGAGGCGCCGCTCCGGATGCTGATGAACAACCTCGACCCCGAGGTGGCGGAACGGCCGGGCGAGCTGGTGGTCTATGGCGGCATCGGCCGCGCCGCCCGCGACTGGCGGAGCTTCGAGACCATCGTCGCGGTGCTGCGCCGGCTGGAGGAGACGCAGACCCTGCTGGTGCAGTCCGGCAAGCCGGTCGGCGTCTTCGAGACCCATGCCGATGCGCCGCGGGTGCTGATCGCCAATTCCAACCTGGTGCCGCGCTGGGCGAGCTGGGAGCATTTCTCCGAGCTCGATCGCAAGGGGCTGATGATGTACGGCCAGATGACGGCCGGCTCCTGGATCTATATCGGCTCCCAGGGCATCGTGCAGGGCACCTACGAGACCTTCGCCGAGGCCGGGCGGCAGCATTTCGGCGGCTCGCTGGCCGGGCGCTGGATCCTGACCGGCGGGCTCGGCGGCATGGGTGGGGCGCAGCCGCTGGCGGGCGTCTTCGCCGGCGCCTCCATCCTCTGCGTCGAGTGCCAGCCGAGCCGGATCGAGAAGCGACTGGAGACGAAATACCTCGACCACCGCGCCGACGACCTCGACACCGCGCTGGCCATGATCCGCCGCGCCTGCGACGAGAAGCGGGCGGTCTCGGTCGGGCTGCTCGGCAATGCCGCCGAGGTCTTCCCCGAGCTGGTCCGCCGCGGCGTGGTGCCCGACATCGTCACCGACCAGACCAGCGCGCATGACCCGGCCAACGGCTACCTGCCGGCCGGCTGGACGCTGGCCGAGTGGGAGGCGAAGCGCGAGAGCGACCCGGTCGCCGTCGCCGCGGCGGCGCGCCGCAGCATGGTGCAGCATGTCCAGGCGATGCTGGACTTCCAGGCGCGCGGCGCCGCGGTGCTCGACTACGGCAACAACATCCGGCAGATGGCGAAGGAGGAGGGGCTGGCGCGGGCCTTCGATTTCCCGGGCTTCGTGCCGGCCTATATCCGCCCCCTGTTCTGCCGCGGCATCGGCCCCTTCCGCTGGGCGGCGCTCTCGGGCGATCCGGAGGACATCTACCGGACGGACGCCAAGGTGCGGGAGCTGATCCCCGACGACCCGCACCTGCATCAGTGGCTCGACATGGCGCGCGCGCGCATCGCCTTCCAGGGACTGCCGGCGCGCATCTGCTGGGTGGGGCTCGGGCAGCGCGACCGGCTCGGCCTCGCCTTCAACGAGATGGTGGCGCGGGGCGAGATCGGGCCCGTCGTCATCGGCCGCGACCATCTCGATTCCGGCAGCGTCGCCTCGCCCAACCGCGAGACCGAGGCGATGCGGGACGGTTCCGACGCCGTCTCCGACTGGCCGCTGCTGAACGCGCTGCTGAACACCGCCTCGGGCGCCACCTGGGTCTCGCTGCATCATGGCGGCGGCGTCGGCATGGGCTTCTCGCAGCATGCCGGCATGGTCATCCTCTGCGACGGCACCGAGGCGGCGGCGCGGCGGCTGAAGCGCGTGCTGTGGAACGACCCCGCCACGGGCGTCATGCGCCATGCCGATGCCGGCTACGACATCGCCATCGACTGCGCCCGCGAGCACGGGCTCGACCTGCCAATGCTCGCCGGCGCGGCGAGGCCGGCATGACGGCGGCGGGCGCGCCGGGCGGCGCCAGCCTCGCCGCGCTGCGGGCGGTCATGGAGGGCGAGACGCTGGTCCTGCCCGCGGGCTGGCGCGCCGGGGTCGAGGCCTCGGCGGCGGCGCTGGCCGCGCGCATGGCCGGGGGCGAGCCGCTCTACGGGGTCAATACCGGCTTCGGCAAGCTGGCCAGCCAACGCATCCCGGACGGGCAGCTGGCGCAGCTCCAGCTCAACCTGGTGCGCAGCCATGCCGCCGGCACCGGGCCGCTGCTGCCGGCGCCGGTGGTGCGGCTGGTGCTGGCGCTGAAGGCGCTGTCCCTGGCGCGCGGCGCCTCCGGCGTGCGGGTGGCGGTGGTGGAGGCGCTGCTGGCGCTGCTCGAGGCGGGCATCACCCCGGCCATCCCGGCGCGCGGCTCGGTCGGCGCCTCGGGCGACCTGGCGCCGCTCGCGCATCTCTCCCTGGTGCTGATCGGGGAGGGGGAAGCCTTCCTCGGCGGCGAGGTGCTGCCCGGCGCGGCGGCGCTGGCCCGCGCCGGCCTGGCGCCGCTCGCCCTCGGCCCGAAGGAGGGGCTGGCGCTGCTGAACGGCACGCAGGTGAGCACGGCGCTGGCGCTGGCCGCGCTCTTCGCCGCCGAGGACCTGCTGCGCACCGCGCTCGTCGCCGGGGCGATGAGCACCGATGCGGCGCGCGGCAGCGACACGCCTTTCGACCCGCGCATCCACGCGCTGCGCGGCCAGCCGGGGCAGATCCGCGTCGCGGCGGCGCTGCGCGGCCTGCTCGCTGGCAGCGCCATCCGCGACAGCCACCGCACCGGCGACCCGCGGGTGCAGGACCCCTATTCGCTGCGCTGCCAGCCGCAGGTGGCGGGCGCCTGCCTCGACCTGCTCGGCCATGCCGCCGGGGTGCTGGAGCGGGAGGCGCGGGCGGTCACCGACAACCCGCTGGTCACGGCGGAGGGCGAGGTGCTCTCGGGCGGCAATTTCCACGCCGAGCCGGTGGCCTTCGCGGCCGATGCCATCGCCCTCGCCCTGGCCGAGCTGGGTTCGATCAGCGAGCGGCGCATCGCCCTGCTGACCGACCCGGCGCTGTCCGGCCTGCCGGCCTTCCTGGTGCGGGAGGGCGGGCTGAACTCCGGCTTCATGCTGGCGCAGGTGACGGCGGCGGCGCTGGTCGCGGAGAACCGGGCGCTCGCCGTGCCGCGCAGCACCGACAGCCTGCCGACCAGCGCCAACCAGGAGGACCATGTCAGCATGGCGACCGGTGCGGCGCTCAGGCTGCACGACATGGCGGAGAACCTGGCGGCGATCCTCGCCATCGAATTGCTGGCCGCGGCGCAGGGGCTGGAATTCCACCGCCCGCTGCAATCTTCGGCGGTGCTGGAGCAGGCGCATGGGCTGGTGCGCGGCGTCGCCGGCGCCTGGGAAGCGGACCGCGCCATGGCGCCCGACATCGCCGCGGTGAAGGCGCTGGTCGAGCGTGGCCGCTTCGCATCGCTGGCGGGGCTCGGCTGATGTTCGACCGGGTCTGGCTGAACGCGCATCTGGCGACCATGCAGGGCGAGGGGCTCGGCCTGGTCGAGGACGGCGCCGTCGCGACGCGGGGCGGGCGCATCGCCTGGGTCGGGCCGCGCGCGGCGCTGCCCGGGCCGGCCGCCGAGACCGTGGATTGCGCCGGCGCCTGGATCCTGCCCGGGCTGATCGACTGCCACACCCATCTCGTCTTCGGCGGCGACCGGGCGGCGGAGTTCGAGCAGCGGCTGGAGGGCGCGAGCTACGAGGATATCGCCCGGGCCGGGGGCGGCATCCTCTCGACGGTGCGGGCGACGCGGGCGGCTTCGGAGGAGGCGCTGCTCGCCGCCGCCCGGCCACGCCTCGCCGCGCTGATGGCCGAGGGGGTGACGACGGTCGAGATCAAGTCGGGCTACGGGCTCGATCTGGAGACCGAGCTGCGGCAGCTCCGCACCGCCCGGCGGCTGGGGGAGGCGGAGCCGGTCTCGGTCGTCACCACGCTGCTCGCCGCGCATGCGGTGCCGCCGGAATTCGCCGGCCGGCGCACCGACTATGCCCGGCACGTCGCCGAAGTGATCCTGCCGGCAGCGGCCGAGGCCGGGCTCGCCGATGCGGTGGACGCCTTCTGCGAGCGCATCGCCTTCACCCTGGAGGAAACGGCGCTGGTCTTCGACGCCGCGCGTGCCGCCGGCCTGCCGGTGAAGCTGCATGCCGACCAGCTCTGCGACTTCGGCGGTGCCGCGCTGGCCGCACGCTACGGCGCCCTCTCGGCGGACCATCTGGAATATGCCTCGGCCGCGGGAATAGCGGCCATGGCGCAAGCGGGCTGCGTCGCAGTTCTGCTGCCCGGCGCCTGCTACTTCATCCGCGAGGAGCGCCGGCCGGACATCGCCAGGATGCGCGCCGCCGGGCTGCGCATGGCGCTGGCGAGCGACATGAATCCCGGCTCCTCGCCCGCCCTCTCGCTGCTCCTGATGCTCAATCTCGGCTGCACCCTGTTCCGGCTCACCGTCGCCGAGGCGCTGCGCGGCGTGACGGTGGAGGCGGCGGCGGCGCTCGGCCTCGCCGATCGCGGGCGGCTGGTGGCGGGGGCGCGCTGCGACCTCGCCCTCTACCGCATCGCCCGCCCGGCCGAGCTCTGCTACTGGATCGGCGGCAATCCCTGCATCGGCCGCGTGGTCGAAGGACGATGATGACGGTCTTGAGCCTTCCCGAGCCCAGCCCCGCCGAGATCCAGGCGATCATGCGCCGCGGCGTGCCGTTGGCTGCCGAATGGGAGGTGGAGGTGCTCGCCGCCGCCTCCGGCACCGCGCTGGTGCGGCTGCCCTTCCGGCCGCTGCTGCTGCGGCCGGGCAACACCGTCTCCGGCCCGGCGCTGATGGGGCTCGCCGATGTGGCGATGTGGGCGGCGCTGCTCTCGGTCTCCAGCGGGCGCGACGAGAGCGTGACCAGCAGCATGACGGTGAACTTCCTGCGCCCGGCCGGCGCCGGCCCGGTCCTCGCCGAGGCGCGCATCGTCAAGCGCGGCAAGCGCATGGTCTTCGGCGAGATCCTGATCCGGGCCGAGGGGTCGGAGGAGCTGGCGACCCATGTGACGACGAGCTGGGCGGTGATCGCCCCCAGCTGAGGCCAAGGGGAAGAGGCAGCGGGAACGGCAGCGGCCGGGCGGCGTTGCGGCAGCGGAAGGGAGAATGCCCATGCGCCGCCTCGCCCTGGCTCTCGCCCTGCTGCTGCCCGCCCTGGCCCGGGGTGCCGAGTTCGACGAGTTCCAGGTCTTCGACGGCCGCATCGGCGAGCCGGGCGGGGTCGATCTCAACCTCCACCTCAATGCAGGGCGGCGCGGCATCCTCGATGGCGAGGGCGCGCCCCGCAACGGCGCGCTCTTCACCACCGAGATCGGCTACGTCACCGCGCCTTGGCACGAGGTGGCGGTCTACCTGCCGGTGGCGAAGGAATTCTCGGGCGACGTCTTCGGCGGCGGCGTGAAGCTGCGCAACAGCTTCGTCATGCCCGGCGCGGCCGACCGGCCGCTTGCCCTCGGCTTCGACCTCGAACTGCGGTACCAGCCGATTCGCTTCTCGGCGACGAACTGGGGCGTCACGCTGCGCCCGATCATCGACCTGCGCCATGGACCGTGGCAGCTGATCCTGAACCCGGCGGTCGAGGTGCCGTTCGGGCGGTCGGGGCCAGTCTTCGCCCCGGCCGTGCGTGGCGTGCGGCAGGTGGCGGAACGGGTTTGGCTGGGCCTCGAGGACTACATGGATTTCGGCCGGATCGCCCATCCCGAGGCGCCACGCGGACAGGCGCACCAGCTTTTCCTCACCACGGATGTCCGGTTCGGCGAGACGGTCGGGCTGCATTTCGGCATCGGCCATGGGCTGACGCGGGCCAGCGACCGCTGGGCGGGAAAGATCATCCTGTCCTTCGACTTATGATGCAAAGTTAAAAATGCGCTGGCATTAAATATTGTGTGTAAAAAATGCGATGAAGCCAGAAAGAGCGATTGGGTTGAGATCGCATAGGCTCTTCAAGACACACAATATTTTGAATCAAGCTGAAGCCCGATGGCGCAACCCCGGACGTGGGAAAATTTCGTACAAGTTCTGAAATGGCAGGTCAACTCTTGCATTTCAGGGACTTCTCTGGAAGTTGCCTGCTATGGCCCAGGCACAACGCATCCCGGAACTGCCCCCGAAGCGCGGCTATCATCACGGCAGTCTGCGCGAGGCGCTTCTGGAAGCGGCCCGGCAGCTTGTCGCGGAACGCGGGCCGCAGGGATTCACGCTGACGGAGGCCGCGCGCCGGGCCGGCGTCTCCGCCAGCGCGCCCTATCGCCATTTTCGCGACCGCGAAGAGGTCCTGGCCGAGCTCGCCCGCCGCGGCTTCGGGCGCTTCGCCGAGCGGCTGCGCCAGGCCGGTGCCGGGGCCCGCGACGCCACCGAGGCACTGTACCGCATGGGCCGCGCTTATCTCGCCTTCGCCCGGGAAGAGCCCGGCTACTACACGGCCATGTTCACCTTCCAACCCCTGGGCCAATCCCTGGGCCAACCCTCGGGCCAACCCCTGGGTCAGCCCCCGGGAACCGAGGAACAGGACAGCGGCGGCGCCTTCGAGGAGCTGACGCGCGTCGTCGCCGCCCTGCTGCCGGCGGGCGCCAGCAACCCGCGCCTGGTCTCGCTGCAGGTCTGGGCGCTGTCGCATGGGGTGGCGATGCTCGACCGGGCGGGCATGCCGAGCACCGGCAGCGCCACCCCGCCGGCCGAGGCGGTGCTGGAGAAGGGGGTGACGGCGCTGCTGCGCCGCATGTGACGGTGTTCCCAGGCGCGTCCTCTGGACGCGTCCTGCCGTCGCGGCATGGGCTTTCCTCGAAGCGCCTGTCGGAACCGTCGCTGCCCGTTGTCCTGCCGCGGCTTGGCTGCGGCAGGCTGTGACGCCCCTTGGGCAGGAGGGATTCCAGGGGGTCGCCGCAAAGCCGCGAAGCGGTTCTGCGGGACGTTCTCAGTCCAGGCTGGCGCCAGAGCGCTTCACGATCTCCGCCCAGCGGCGCAGATCGGCCTCGTGCACCCGCCGGAACGCCTCGACCGAGGTATCGGCAGGCGGGGTGATGCCCTGGCTGTTCACCAGCCAGGCCTGAAAATCCGGTGCCGCCAGGATCTTCGCCACCGCCGCGTTCATCCGCGCCTGGATCGCCGCCGGCAGGCCGGGCGGGCCGAAGAGCCCGTACCAGGTGCTGCTCTCGAAGCCCGGCAGGCGGCAGGCCTCGGCGATGGTGGGCACGCCCGGCAGGGCGGCGATCGGCTTCGGCACGGTGACGCCGAGCGCCTTCACCTGGCCTTGCTGCACCGGCCCGATCGAGGGGCCGACCTGGTTGAAGAACAGGTCGACATCCCCCGCCAGCAGCGCCTGCATCGCCCCCGGCTGGCCGCGATAGGGCACATGCGTCAGCTCGATCCCGGCCGCGGCGGCGAATTGCGCAGCCGCCAGATGGGTCGAGGCGCCGTTGCCGGTGGAGGCGTAGTTGAGCGCCCCCTGCCGCGCCCTGGCCGCGGCGAGCAGATTGGCGCAGCTCCCGTAGTGCGGTCGCTTCTCCGGATTCACCAGCAGCACGTTCGGCACGTCGCCGAGCAACGCGACATGCGTCACGTCGCGCATCGGATCGAAGGGCAGGTGGCGGTAGAGGGCGGCGTTGATCGCATGCGTCCCCGCCGTGCCGAGCAGGAACAGGTAGCCGTCCGGCTTCGCCCGGGCCACCGCCTCGCTGGCGATGTTGCCGCCGGCGCCGGAGCGGTTGTCCACCACCACCGTCTGGCCGAGGGCCTGCGAGAGCGGCTCGGCCAGCTTGCGGGCGTAGATGTCGACGCCCGAGCCGTTGGGGAAGCCGCCGAGCAGCACGATCGGCCGGTCGCCGGGCCAAGGCGCCTCCGCCCGGGCCGGTAGGATGGGCAGCATCAGGAAGGGTAGCAACAGGAGGGGCAGCAGCATCGCGCGGCGGAGCATTCCCGGCTCTCCTTATCCGTTTCGCAGTGCAGTATACTCGTCTAGGCTAACCGCATGAACCCGCACACCGCTGCCCCTTCGCGCCTCGCCCGCGGCGGCAGGGCGATTTATGGCGCGCCGCTCGGCATCCTGATGCTGGAAGCCCGTTTTCCGCGCATCCATGGCGATATGGGCCATGCCGGCACCTGGCCCTTCCCGGTGCTCTACCGCGTGGTTCGCGGCGCCAGCCCGGAGCGGGTGGTGCTGCAGGGCGCCCGCGGCCTGCTGCCCGATTTCATCGCCGCGGCCGAGGAGCTGGTGGCGCAGGGCGCCGAGGCGATTACCACCAATTGCGGCTTCCTCTCGCTGTTCCAGCAGGATCTGCAGGCAGCGATCGGGGTGCCGGTCGCCACCTCCTCCCTGCTGCAGGTGCCCTGGGTGCAGGCGACCCTGCCGCCGGGTCGGCGGGTCGGCATTCTGACGGTGAGCAAGGGCTCGCTGACCCCGGCGCATCTGGCGGCGGCGGGCGTTCCGGCCGATACGCCGGTCGTCGGCACCGAGGGCGGGCGGGAGTTTTTCCGGGTCCTGATCCGCGCCGAATCCGAGGACATGGACGTGGCGTTGGCCGAGCAGGACATCCTCGAGGCCGGTCGGGCGCTGGTCGCGGCGCATCCCGAGGTGGGGGCGGTGGTGCTCGAATGCACCAACATGCCGCCCTATGCGGCGGCGCTGCAGGCGGCGCTCGGCCGGCCGGTCTACGACATCTACTCGCTGGTCACTTGGTTCCATGCCGGGCTGCGGCCCCGTCGCTTCGCGGATTAAGGCGGGTCGCCTCCTCTCCCGTCCCGATGGTGGCGGCCGAGCCCTGCAGCATCGGCATGATGGAGAGGCCCGGAAGCTCCGGCGGTGTCGGGCCGGCCGGGGCGGCGCCGCAGGCCGGGCGCAGCGCGCCGCAATCCCAGCGATGCCCGGCCGGCCGGCCAGTGAGCGTGCCGCCGGGCTCGAAGCGGCAGCGGCAGAGCTTGTCGCCGAAGCAGGCGGCCATCCCCTCCCGCGCCGCGTTGCAGGCGGGCGGAAGCTCGGCTGGCCCTTGGGCGCCCGCCAAGGCGGGGAGGCTGGCCAGGGCGAGCGGCAGCAGCAGGGCGATCGGGCGATGCATCGCCGCAGCCTGCGCCGGTGCGGCTGAAGGAGTGGTGAAGGCGCGGCGGCGCGGCCTCCCGGCATGCCGGTACCGCCCTCGCCATTCCGACGCTATGCTGCGGCGCAATACGCCTCTTGCAGGATGATTCCGATGGATTCCTCCCCGATGCCCACCACCGCCCGCAGCCGGACCAAGGTCACCGCCATCCCCGGCGACGGCATCGGGCCGGAGGTGATGCGGGCGACCCAGCAGGTGCTGGCCGCGGCCGGCGCGGAGCTGGAATGGGAGGAGGCGCTGGCCGGCGCCGGGGCCTTCCGCCGCGGCATCGCCGCCGGCGCGCCGCAGGAGACGCTCGATTCCATTGCCCGCAACGGCGTGGCGCTGAAGGGACCGCTGGAGACGCCGGTGGGCTATGGCGAGAAATCCGCCAATGTCACGCTCCGCAAGGTGTTCGAGATGTACGGCAATGTCCGGCCGGTGCGCGAGCTGCCGGGCATCCGCACGCCCTTCTCCGGGCGTGGGATCGACTTCGTGGTCGTCCGCGAGAATGTCGAAGATGTCTATGCCGGGATCGAGCACATGCAGACGCCTGGCGTCGCGCAGTGCCTGAAGCTGATCACCGAGGTTGGCTGCGAGCGCATCACCCGCCTCGCCGCGGCGGTGGCGCTGGCCGAGGGACGGCGGAAGGTGACGGTCGCCACCAAGGCCAACATCATGAAGCTGACCGAGGGCATGCTGAAGCGGGTCGGCGAGCAGGTGCTGCGGGACTATCCCGAATTGCAGCACGAGCACATGATCGTCGACAACTGTGCGCATCAGATGGTCATCCGGCCCGAGCAGTTCGACGTCACCGTCATGACCAACATGAATGGCGACATCCTCTCCGACCTCGCGGCGGGGCTGGTCGGCGGGCTCGGCGTCGCGCCCTCGGCCAATCTCGGCGACGAGGTGGCGATGTTCGAGGCGGTGCACGGCTCGGCGCCGCAGATCGCCGGCAAGGGCGTTGCCAACCCGACGGCGCTGCTGCTCTCGGCGCTGATGATGCTGCGCCATATCGGCGACTTCGCCACCGCGCGGCGGATCGAGCATGCGCTCTACGTCACGCTGGAGGAGGGGCGGGATCTCACCGGCGACATCGCCCCCGGCGGCGAGGGGGTGCCCACCGCCGCCTATGTCGAACGCATCATCGCCAATCTCGGGCGCGAGAGCGCCCTGGTGCCGCAGCGGGAATACCGGCCGATCGCGCTCAGGCGCTGGCCGCAGATCACCTGGTACCGGGCGGCGGCGACGCGCGAGCTGGTCGGCGTCGATGTCTTCGTCGAGAGCGAGCGGGATCCGCGGGCGATCAGCATCACCCTGCAGGCGGCGGCCGAGGGCAGCGCCTTCGACCTGACCATGATCGGCTCGCGCGGCGCCCAGGTCTGGCCGGAGATGGGCGGCCATACCTTCCTGGTCGACCATTTCCGCGCCCGCTTCATGTTCCGCGAGCCGCCCAAGGGCGATGCGGTGAGCGAGATCACCGACCTGCTGAACCGGATCGGCCGGCAGCATCGCTGGATGCATCTCGAGAAGCTGCAGCGCTTCGACGGGGCGGACGCCTTCAGCAAGGCATAATAAGTCATTCCCCACGACGTCGCTCCGCGCCGTCGCGGGGGCCCCGGATTCCCTCCTGATCACAGGAGCATCACAGCCTGCCGCGGCAGGGCAACAGGGCGAGAAGGCAGTGCGCGCCGTTCAGCTCTTCACCAGCGGGCAGCCGCCCTCGCCGAGGGGGCGAAAGGCCTGCTCGGCGGGCAGCGTCTCGGTCAGGGTGTAGACATCGCCCGGATAGCGAACCTCGCCGGGCTGCTTCACCTGCAACAGGTAGGAGGGGTGGATCTTCCGCCCGTCCTCGCGGATGCGGCCCTTGCCGAAGGCGTCGTCATCGGTCGGCATGCGCTTCATCAGCGCCACCACCTCGCGTCCGCTCTGCTTGGCGCGCGCCGGGCCGAGCTCCTTCACCGCCTTCAGGTAGTGCAGCACGCCCGAGTAATTGGCGGCATGGACGTAGTTGGGAAAGACGCCCGCCGGCAGCTTCCGCTGCACCCGCTTCGTGAAGCCCCGCGTCCGCTCGTCGAGGTCCCACCAGAAGGTCTCGGCGATGTACATGCCCTGCATGGTCTGCGGCCCGGCGGCCAGCACGCCGGTGATCGAGCCGATGATGGCGGCGTATTTCATCCCCGACCGGCCGAGGCCGAATTCCTGCGCCTGCTTCACGCAGTTCACCAGGTCGTCGCCGGCCATGGCGAGGCCGAGCACCTGCGCCCGGCTGGCCTGGGCCTGCAGCAGGAAGGCGGAGAAATCCGTGGTCTGCGGGAAGGGGTAGCGGGAGGCGCCGAGCATCTTGCCGCCGGCGGCTTCGACGAAGCGGGTGGTGTCGCGCTCGATCGCATGGCCAAAGGCGTAGTCGGCGGTGATGAAGTACCAGCTCTTGCCGCCCGCCCGGGTCAGCGCCGTGCCGGAGGTGTTGGAGAGGCAGTAGGTGTCGTAGGCCCAGTGGATGGTGTTCGGCGTGCAGGCCTTGCCCGTCAGCTCCGAAGTGCCGGCCGAGGCGTTGAGGTGGATGCGGTCGCGCTCGACGCAGATCGGGTTGATGCCGAGGGCGATGGCGCTGTTGCCGACATCCGTCACCACATCGACGCCGCGCTGGTCGAGCCACTGGCGCACCGTGTTGATGCCGACATCCGGCTTGTTCTGGTGGTCGGCGGTGATGATCTCGACCTTGATGCCGGGATTGCCGGCGGTGAACTCCTCCACCGCCTGCCGCACGCAGGCGACCGAGGTCGGGCCGGTGACGTCGCGATAGGGGCCGGAGAGGTCGGTGAGCACGCCGATGCGGATGGTCTCGTCGGCCTGGGCGCGGGCGCGGGGCAGGCTGGCGAGGGGCAGGGCGGCGGCACTCGCGCCGAGGAGGGCGCGGCGGGTGGGCTTCATGGACGGTCTCCCAGGTGGCGGCGCTGCATGGCCGCTCTACGACGCGGACGGTACAGCAGATCCCCGCCGAGGGGAAACCGGCGCACCGACGAAGATGCCCTGAAAACAACGGGCTAGGTCGGGCGAGCGTGGTCCGGTCGGGGGCGGCGCGCGATGCCGGTTGCCGCGGCCCGGGGCTTGCTTGGCCCCCCGGCATCGCGCCGCGGCAGCCCGCGGCACAGACCGGGACAGAGGACGATCTTATGCATACCGGCTTCGGACGGCGTGGCCTGCTGGGCGGCCTGGGGGGCATCGCGGCCGCCGCCACCCTGCCTTGGGATCTGGCGCTTGCCCAAAGCGCAGGCACCTTGCGCGTCGGCATGACGGCCGCTGCGGTGCCGCTGACCAATGGCGTGCCCGATCAGGGGGCGGAGGGGCACCGCTTCATGGGCATTACCCTCTACGACCAGCTTGTGGAATGGGATCTCTCCAAGGCCGATGCCGCGGCCGTGCTGCGGCCCGGCCTGGCCAGCGAGTGGAAGGTCGATCCGGCCAATCCCAAGCGCTGGGTCTTCACGCTCCGCGACGGCGTGAAATTCCATGACGGCAAGCTGCTGACGGCGCAGGACGTGGCCTTCTCCTTCGACCGCGTGCTGAAGTCGGACGCGCC
This sequence comes from Roseicella sp. DB1501, assembly GCF_013112485.1. Lineage (GTDB taxonomy): Bacteria > Pseudomonadota > Alphaproteobacteria > Acetobacterales > Acetobacteraceae > Paracraurococcus. The sequence continues at coordinate 485,957 of NZ_JABFHG010000002.1, read as the reverse complement.
GCATTTCGACCAGCGCGCCGCCGCTTTCGGCCGGGTTCGCATCCCGACCGTGGCGCGCTGGGAGGCGCTGGACGAGAGGACCTTCGCGCTCGAGACCAGCACCGTCGATAGCACCGTGCCCTATGGGGTGAGCTGGATCGGCATCGTCCATCAGGGCGCCTGGGAGGCGGCGGGGAAGAACTGGGACGCCTACAACACCAAGGCGGTCGGCACCGGCCCCTGGAAGCTCGAGAGTTGGTCGATCCGTGAGCGGGCGGTGCTGCTGCGCAACCCCGATTACTGGGATGCGCCGCGGGTGCCGAAATGCGAGAGGCTGGTCCTGCTGCCGCTGGCCGAGCCGAATACCCGCGTCGCCGCGCTGCGCTCGAATCAGGTGGACTGGATCGAGGCGCCGCCGCCGGATGCGGTGCCGAGCTTGAAGCAGGCCGGCTTCACCATCGTCACCAACCAATACCCGCACAACTGGACCTGGCAGCTCGCCGTCGCCGAGGGATCGCCCTGGCGCGATGCGCGGGTGCGGCGCGGCGCCAACCTCGCCATCGACCGCGCGGCGATGAAGGAGATGCTCGGCGGGCTGATGGATGAGGGCGCGGGGCTGCTGCCGAAGGGGCATCCCTGGAACGAGGCGAAAACCTTCAAATGGGCTTATGACCCGGCGGCGGCGAAGAAGCAGCTCGCCGAGGCCGGCATCACCCCGAAGACGCCGCTGAAGACCAAGATCGGCATCTCCACCTCGGGCTCGGGCCAGATGCAGCCCATGGCGATGAACGAGGCGCTGCAGCAGATGCTGAAGGAGGTCGGCATCGAGATCGAGTTCGAGGTGTTCGAGTGGAACACTCTGCTCTCGATCTGGCGCGACGGCTGGAAGGCGCCGTCGAACCGCGGCATCACCGGGATCAACATCTCCTTCACCGCCATCGATCCCTTCACGGCGATGATCCGCTTCCTGCGCTCCGACCTGACGCCGCCCGCGGGCAATAATTGGGGCGGCTTCGGCAGCCCGGATTACGACGCGCTGATCGGGAAGATCCTGTCGGAATTCGACCCGGCGGCGCAGGACCGGCTCTGCGCCGAGCTGCATGGGAAGATCGTCGACGACGCACTCTTCCTCTTCGTCGCGCACGACCTGAACCCGCGGGCGATGAACAAGAAGGTGCAGGGCTTCGTGCAGGCGCGCTCCTGGTTCCAGGACCTGACGCCGGTGCGGGTTACCGGCTGAGGGCAGCCGGCGGGGCCGATGGTCCCGCCGCTCAGCGATCGGGGAGCCAGACCTCGAGCGTGCCGTTGGACGGCGAGGGCTCGTAGCCGCGGAAATCCTGGATCGCCCAGCCGCGGCCGAGGCGGCCGGCGAGCCGCGCCGCCGCCGGCGCATCCTCGGCATGGAAGTAGCGCACCACCCGCTGCGACGGCACGGCGGAGGCGGCGCGCGCCTCCTGCGCATCGAAACCGCCCTCGCGGAGCGAGCCGAGCAGGGTATTCGCCGCCTCGGCGCCGTTCCCCGAACCGGCACGGTAGTGCAGGACCACCCGCGGCTGGCCGCTCGCCGCCTCCTGCCGAGGGGGCGCTTCGATCCGTGGCGGCGGCGCGGGTCGGGCCGGCGGGGGGGAAGCCGGGCTGGGAAGGGGCTGGGCAACGCTGGGCGGCGGCGGTGACGCAGCCTCCCGGCGCGGGGCGCTGGCGGCGGCTTCCCGCTGCGCGGCCAAGTCGCGCTGCGCCGCGGCGATGTCGCGTTGCAGCGCGGCGAGCTGGGCCTCGGCGGCCGTCCGGGCGCGGGCCAGCGCATCGAGCCGCGCCTGCTGCTCCGCCTCGGCGGCGGCGCGGGCCCCGGTCACGCGGTCGAGCCGCGCCTGCTCCGCATCGGCGGCCTGCCGCAGCCGCGTCGCCTCCGCCTCAAGGGCGGCGAGATCCGGCCGGTCGGGAGAGGGGGGCGGCGCCATCCGGTCGGCCGGTGCGCTCATCGGCACCGCCTCCGGCGCGGGCCGGAGGGCGAGGCCGATGACCATGCCGCCGAGCAGGCCTGCCAGGCTCAGCACCAGCACCAGGAGGACGGCACGCAAGGTCCAGCGGCGCGGCGGGCGCAGCAGGGGCGGGGCGGGGGAACGACGTGTTGGCACGCAAGGTCAGCCGGCGGGCCGGGTCGAGCCCGGCCGCCGTGTCAGGTTATGGTCAGTGGGCGTCGCCGGCGTCGCTCTCGCTGGCGAGGCTGGCCTGGGCGGCCTGGCTCTGGGCGGCGAGGGCACGCGCCATCTGGCTCAGCGCTTCCTGATGCTTCTCGTTGTCGATCATGGCGAAGTTGCGGGCGAGCTCGAGGCACATGCGCTGCCGCGGCGAGACCTCGTTCTGCTCGCTCTCGGCCGAGAGACCCTCGAAGAACCAGGAGACGCCGACGCCGAGCACCTGCGCAATCTCAAAAAGACGACCGGCGGAGATGCGATTGAGCCCGCGCTCATATTTGTGCGCCTGCTGGTAGGTGACGCCGATCATGCGGGCGAGCTGCTGCTGCGACAGGCCCATCATCACCCGGCGCTCGCGGATGCGGGAACCGACATGGCGATCCGCGGCATTGGCCCGCTGCCCCGGCTTCGCACCATCACCACGCCGTGGTTCGGTCTGGGTTGTTGTCTGCACCATCGGCGTGCCCTTTGCCGTTGAGAATCTCACCCAACGGAATGCCGCTGCATTGCGGGCGTTCCACCACGAGGCGTGACGAACGCGTGATGGAAGCGGGAGCCGCGAAACTCACGTCCCAGGCGAGGAACCACGGCCGGTTCGTACCGCCTCCGCAAGTTGTTGCCGCAGAGAGTCAATCTCGGCCTTGAGCTGCTCGACCGTCGGATTCTGGTCCGTCGGGCGGAAGGGCGCGAAGAGGCTCATCGCCCGTTCCAGCATCGCCATGTTCTGCTTCCCGACCTCCTCGAATCCAGGCAGGGCGCCGAACGGATTGAAGCCACCCATCGCCTGCTCGACCGAGCGGCGCATCTGCTCCTGCTGCCGGGCGAAGCCGGCCATGGCGAATTCCAGGTAGCGCGGCAGCACGCCCTGCAGGCTGTCGCCGTAGAAGCCGATGAGCTGACGCAGGAAACTCTCGGGGAGCAGGTTGCGGCCCTTGGCCTCCTCCTCGACGATAATTTGAGTGAGAACCGAGCGGGTGATGTCCTCGCCCGATTTTGCGTCAAAGACGATAAAGTCGCGTCCTTTTCTCACCATATTGGCAAGATCCTCCAGCGTGACGTAGCTGGAGGATTCCGTATTGTAGAGGCGACGGTTGGCGTATTTTTTAACCACTACCGGTTGCGCCGGGGGCTCGGTCGCGGGCTCGGCGCGGGCAGTGTTTTCGGACATGGCGTCTGCGTTCCTTCCTGGCCGCGCTGCGGCGAACGGCGCTGCGATACGGATTTCCACACAGGATAGCACGCAGTTTCCGCGCTTGCGTTAGAGGGATTCCGCAATGCACCACGGCGCTGCCGGGACAGGTCCCGGCCCCGGTGTCCCCACGGATGATGCCCGGGAGGATGGCCAGGGCGAGCCCCGGCGCGGCCGGGCGGGGGCCGGAGCGGATACGGGGATGGGCCGGAAGGACGAGGCATGCGAGCCGGAACTGGACCGTCTGGCGGAGGCCTGGATCACCCTCTGGCAAAACGAGCTCGCCGCCCTCGCGGCCGATGCCGAGGTGGCCGCCGCTTGGCGGCAGTCCTTCGGCCTCGCCACCGCCTGGCTTGGCGCGGCGCAGGACCGGGCCGGTGGCCGTGCGGGGCATGAGCGGGCCGCCGCTGCGCCGCGGCCCAAGGCCGCTGGTGCTGCATCTGGCGCTGGCGCTGGCGACGCGCTGGGCGGCGCGGATGCCGCCGCCCTGCTTCGCCGGATCGATGCCCTGGAGCGGCGCCTGGCCGCGCTCGAAGGTGGGCCGGCAGGAGGTGAGGCGGATCGCCGCCGCCCTCGCCGCAAGCGGCCGCCCGCCTGAGGCCTTCGCCGCCGCGGTCGAGCGCGCGCTGCTCGACCGCGACGCGGCGCTGCTCGCCGGCATACGCGCCTATCGCCAGCATCCCTACCGGCGCGACCTGCCGGCACCGCCGGCCGTCTGGGCGGAGGGTGGCTCCCGCCTGCTGGATTACGGCGGCGACGGCCGCCTCGGCACCGTGCTGGTGGTGCCCTCCCTCGTCAACCGCGCCCAGGTGCTCGACCTGCTGCCCGGCGGCTCCATGCTGCGCCACCTGGCCGGGGCGGGGCTGCGGACGCTGCTGCTCGACTGGGGCGAGCCCGGGCCGCTGGAGCGCGGCTTTACCCTCACCGACTATATCGCCGGCCGGCTCGAGCGCGGCTTGGCCGCGGCTGTCGGGCTCGCCGGCCAGCCGCTCCTGCTGGCCGGTTACTGCATGGGCGGGTTGCTGGGCCTCGCCCAGGCTCAGCGTCGGCCGGAGGGGTTGCGCGGCCTCGCCCTGCTGGCGACGCCCTGGGATTTCTGGGCCGAGGACCCGGTCCGGGCGCGTGGCCTCGGCGCGCTGCTGCCGGTGCTCGAGCCGCTGCTGCAGGCCGCCGGCGCGCTGCCGGTCGATGCGCTGCAGGCGCTCTTCGCGGCGCAGGACCCGGCCGGCATCGCCGGGAAGTACCGGCTCTTCGGCCGGCTCGATCCGGCCGGGGAGCGGGCCCGGCGCTTCGTCGCGCTGGAGGACTGGCTGAACGATGGCGTGGCGCTGGCGGCGCCGGTGGCGCGCGAGGCGCTCGGCGGATGGTATGGCGGCAACAGCCCGGCGCGCGGCGACTGGCGCGTCGCGGGAGAGCCGGTCGCGCCGGAGCGGATCGCCCTGCCGGCCTTCCTGGCGATCCCGTCCCGCGACCGCATCGTCCCGCCCGCCTCCGCCCTGGCGCTGGCGGCGCGGATGCCGTCGGCCCTTGTGCATCGGGCGGCGGCCGGCCATGTCGGCATGGTCGCCGGGGAGGCGGCGGAGACCCAGCTCTGGCGGCCCTTGCTGGCCTGGGTTGAGGCCTTGCCCGGCCGGCCGGGAGGGCAGCCCCGGAGGAGGCCAGGGCGCCGGGCGTGAGGGCGCTGGGCGTGAGGGCGTTGGGCATGAGAGCCTCGGGCTTGTGAGCCCTCCGGGCCCGGCGCAATACTGCGGCGCAATAGTTCAGGGTGGGAGAATTCCAGTCATGACCGAGATCGTCATCGCCTCGGCCGCCCGTACCCCGGTCGGCAGCTTCAACGGTGCCTTCGCCACCCTGCCGGCCCATACGCTCGGCAAGGTCGCCATCGAGGCGGCGCTGTCGCGCGCCGGCGTGAAGCCGGAGGAGGTGGACGAGGTGATCATGGGCCAGATCCTGACGGCGGGCGCCGGCCAGAATCCCGCCCGCCAGGCCTCCGTCGCCGCCGGCATCCCGGTCGAGCGCACCGCCTTCGGCATCAACCAGCTCTGCGGCTCCGGCCTACGCGCCGTGGCGCTGGCGGCGCAGCAGATCGCAACCGGCGATGCCGCCATCGTCGTCGCCGGCGGCCAGGAGAGCATGACCCAGGCGCCGCATGCGGCGAACCTGCGCGCCGGCCAGAAGATGGGCGACCTCGCCATGGTCGACACCATGATCAAGGACGGGCTCTGGGACGCCTTCCACGGCTACCACATGGGCACGACCGCCGAGAACGTCGCCGAGAAGTACCAGATCACCCGCGAGCAGCAGGACGAGTTCGCCGCCGCCAGCCAGCGCAAGGCGGGCGAGGCGATGAAGACTGGCCGCTTCAAGGACGAGATCGCGCCGGTCACGGTGAAGACTCGCAAGGGCGATATCGTCGTCGAGAACGACGAGTATCCGAAGCCGGAGACCACGCTCGAGGTGCTGCAGAAGCTGCGCCCCGCCTTCAACAAGGCCGGCACCGTCACCGCCGGCAACGCCTCCGGCATCAATGACGGCGCCGCGGTCGCGGTGGTGATGTCGGCCGAGGAGGCGAGGAAGCGCGGCGTCACGCCGCTGGCGCGCATCGTCTCCTGGGCGACGGCCGGCGTCGATCCCTCGATCATGGGGACCGGCCCGATCCCGGCCTCGCGCAAGGCGCTGCAGAAGGCCGGCTGGTCGATCGACACGCTCGACCTGATCGAGGCGAACGAGGCCTTCGCGGCGCAGGCCTGCGCGGTGAACAAGGATCTCGGCTGGGACCCGTCCAAGGTCAACGTCAATGGCGGCGCCATCGCGCTCGGCCATCCGATCGGCGCCTCGGGCGCGCGGGTGCTGAACACCCTGCTGTTCGAGATGCAGCGCCGCAACGCCAAGCGCGGCCTTGCCACGCTCTGCATCGGCGGCGGCATGGGGGTCGCCATGTGCGTGGAGCGCGTCTGAGGCGAATGGTCGCGAGGCGCGCCTGATACGGGCACGCGCCTCCCATCCCCCATCCCGCCGCGGGCCTGGCCCGGGGCGGGGTCCGATCAGCGGGCCGCCATGGAGGTCGGGTTCGGCCGCGGCGGCAGGGCGGTGGAGCGGCCGGGCGCCACGCCCTCGCGTGGAGCGGCGGGCCCGAGCGACGATCCGGTCCGGGCCGGCTCCTGCGCCGCCGTCGCCGGCGCCTGGACGGGCGGGACGGTCCGTGGCGGGGGGGCCGATTGCCAGGTGGCGACGGCCGCCCCGATGGCGAGCATGAGCGTCCAGCCGATCAGCAGAGGCGCTGCATAGCTCGGCTGCGGCTCCCGTGCCGCCGGGACTTCGGGGGGCGGTTCCTCGGCCGGCTCCTGCGCCGCCACCGGCTCGGCTTCGGTTGCGGCGGCCGGCCCGCCCTCGATCACCTGCGCGACCGCTTCCACCCAGGCCTCGCCGGCCGGCAAGGTGAGCGGCGGCTCCCAGGACAGGGCGTAGTCGAGAATATCGGGCAGGCGGCCGATATGCTCGCGCGGCAGCATCCGATGCACGATGGGCAACTGGCCGGGGAAGCGCTGGGCGAAATCCGTCGCCGCGAGCGCGGCGCGGAGATGCTCGGCCGCGCCGATCGAGGCGCGCGGCGCGATGTCGAGCAGCACCAGGCCGAGGGCCGCATTGGCGAGGACCACCGGCCGCTGCCCCGCCTCCCAGATCGGCCGGGCGCCGGGCCCGCCGGGTCGCGCCAGGATCTGCCAGCCGGGACCGAGCCCCTCGACCGCGCTGGCGAGCAGCTCGGCATCCGGCGCGCCGGGCGCGGCCATGGCGGCCTGGGCGGTGGGCGTGGTCGACATGCGGCGAAGCACCTCGGGCAGGGCGGACAGGAGGGGCAGGTAGGAAGGCGGGACGGGGGAGGGAAGCCCGTCCGGTTCCGGGAAAGCTAACGCAGGACGCGGCGGATGGCGAAGGCCGTCACGCTACCGCACGTTGTTTTCACATGAAGATCATACGCCGAATGGTCGGACGCGCCCGCTCCGATCCCGCAATGATCCGGCGCGGACGTGCGAGGCCGTGCCGCCATTCGCCCCAGAGGCCCGCCGATCCGTCGGGATCGCCGATCCCGACGGCAGGCATCACTCCGGCGTGGCGCCGGGGCCCGGGCGCGGCGCCTGCTGGGCCAGCACGGCCCGCAGCAGCACGAGCTGCTGCAGCATCGCCTCGCCGAAGACGTAGAGGCCCGGCCCGTCGCCGCGGAAGGGATGGATGGCGCCGGATTGCAGCACCCGCCGCCAGGCATCGGGATCGGCGGCGATGCCGGCGACGCGCAGCACCGGCTTGTCCGGCGGCCCGTCCTGCCAGACCTGGAAGCGGCCGAGCGAATCCTGGCGGCCGGCCGCCGCGGCGCGCAGGGCGCCGAGCGCCGCCGGGTCGCGCTCCATGCGGGTGACGCTGTCGTAGATGGCGATGATGCGGGGGTCCGCCTCCACCACCGCCGCCTGCATGGCGGCGATGAGGTCGCTGCCCTGCACCGCGGTCCGGCCATGGTCGAGCGCTGCCTGGCCGGCGCGGAGCGCGAGGAGCTGGCCCATATAGGGCACGCCGCGGGCCAGCTCGGCGATGCAGGCGCGCGCGGTCGGGGAATAGTCGAGCCCGGCCCGCTCGGCGCCGCGCTCCACCAGCTCCTCCACCTCCTCATGGCTCAGCAGCGGCAGCGGCACGCGGGTGACGCAGCGCTGGATCGAGGGATGCCGGCCCAGCAGCTCCTCGGCGCTCTCCGAGACGCCGATGATGACGAAGGAGAGCGGCACGCCGCGGTCGGAAAGCTGCTTCAGCGTATCGGCGAAGGCGGTGCGGGTCTCCTGGTCCACCACCCGGTCGAACTCATCCACCACGAGCAGCAGGCGCAGCTCGATCAGGGCGTTGGAGGCGACCATGACGTCGCCCGGCAGCACCGGCCGGTCCGGCAGCAGGCCGAGGGCGCCGGGCGGGTCCTCAGGCCCGGCCGGGCCGAGGGTGCTCAGCCAGCGCGGGATGTCGCGGAACAGGCCGCGCATGATGCTGTCGAAGTCGCTGTTGGCGGCGCAGACATGTCGGGCGACGACGAAGCCCATGGCCAGGGCCTGGGCCATGACCATGTTGGCGAGCGAGGTCTTGCCGCGGCCGCGCTCGCCGAAGATGACGACATGCGAACGGTCCTCGGCGACAGCGCGCATGATGCGCTCGCGCTCCGCCTCGCGGCCGATGAAGCCGATGCTGCTGCTCTGGTCGCCATCCTTGCGCTTGCGCCGCCCGACCAGCGGCCGGGTCGGGGTGAAGCTCTCGGCCAGCCGGCGCCGTGCCGCGTCCAGGCTCGGCCGCGTCAGGGAGCCCTCCTCGCCGGGCTCCGTCCCCGGCATCGGCGGGATGGTGATCTCCGGTTCCTCGGCGGTGCGGAAATCGGGCGCCGGGGCCTCCCCGCGCGGGCGGAACAGGTCGGCTAGCGCGCGAACCGGCACGGTGCCCCCCCAAAGCCTGCCCTTGCGATGCCTGCTCTCACGATATCGGACCCCGCCACGGCCATGGCCACGATCCTGCGGGTATTGGGCCGGGAACCGCCTTCTGCGCCAGGCCGGGATGGTGCGAGCAGAGTGCGCCTCCACGCGTGATCGATGCCGAGGCCAAGCCTTAGCATGTCCGCCGCCGGCCGGGGACGGAGGCATCGGACCGTTCATGAACTGTTGTTGGCCGGGATGGCCGCCGGCGCCTCGCGGCATCCGGCGGCCCGCCTCGGGGTCAGCAGAAATGCGCGCCGCGGGTCTCCACCGGCAGCAGGTAGATCGACTGGCTCGCCGTCATCAGCAGCTGGTTCCGCCGCACGCCGCCGAAGCAGAGATTGGCGCAGATCTCCGGCAGCTTGATGAGGCCGATTCGGGCGCCGTCCGGGGCGAAGACATGCACGCCGTCATAGCCGTCGCCCACCCAGCCGGCGCCGACCCAGAGATTGTCCGATTCGTCGCAGCGCACGCCGTCGCCGAAGCCGGACTTGCCCTGGTACTCCATGCTGCAGAAGGTCCGCGGGTTGCTCAGGCGTGGCCCGTCGACATCGAAGGCCCAGACGATGTTCTTCGCCTCCGGATAGTGGCTGCTGCCGCTATCGGCGACATAGAGGCGGCGGTAGTCCGGCGAGAAGCAAAGCCCGTTGGGCTTGAAGGGCTGGTCCGCCACCTTCGCCACCTGGCCGGTCTGCGCGTCGATCCGGTAGATCGCCTCCTTGATCAGCGGCCGCGGGCTGTTCGCCGCCTCCGGAAGGCGCTGGCCCTCGTAGTTCATCAGCGCGCCGTAGCCGGGATCGGTGAACCAGATGGCGCCGTCCTCGGGATGCACCACGGCGTCGTTCGGCGCGTTCAGCGGACCGTCCGGGGCCCGCGCGCAGAGCACCGTCAGGCGGCCATCCGGCTCGTAGCGCACCACGTCGCGGTGGAAGTGCCGGCAGGCGATCTGCCGCCCCTCGCGGTCGAAGGTGTTGCCGTTGGAGAAGCCGGAGGGGCTGCGGAACCGGCGATGGACCGAATGATCCTCCTCGTTCATGCGCAGGCATTCGTCATTCGGGATGTCCGACCACACCCAGAAGCGCCCCGTCGCATGCCAGGCCGGCCCCTCCGCCCAGCCGAGGCCGGTATAGAGCCGCTTGATGGTGCTGTTGCCGAGCGGCGCGGTGAAGCGCGTCTTGTCGAGGGTGATGATATCCGCGTCCGGATACCGCGCCGGCGCGGCGCCGCGGCCGAAATCGCGCTGCGCCTGGGCCGGGATCGCCGCGCCGGCCGCCATGGCGGCGGCGAGCCCGCCGAGCACGGCGCGGCGGCCGGGCGCCCCGTTCGGGACGCCATCGGGTCTGTCCTGCATCCTGTATTCCTCCCCATGGCCGGCGGCCTCGGCGGCGCCGGCCATAGGGAGGGTGGCACGGCCTGGGCCGGTCGAGGCAAGCGCCAAGCGCGGGGTCGGGGCGCCACGGCGCGCCGGCCGGGCCGGATTGCGCCGCCGGCTGTGTCCAGCCGGGCGGGATCTGCTCTAGGCTGCCCGGCACGGCGGCGCGCCTCCGGCCGGGAACGGGGGACTGCCGTGCGTCGAGACGGGATGGACAGCGCCGCATCATGGGCATGCCGGTCCGCTTCCATCCCGGCAGAGGGAGGACAGCATGATCACCGTCAGCGTGATGTACCCGAACGAGGCCGGGACGAAATTCGACGAGACCTACTACCTGCAGAAGCACATGCCGCTGGTGCGCGAGCGTTGGTCGGGATTGGGCCTCAAGGACAGCCGCGTGATGCGCGGCACGCCCGGGCCGGAGGGCGCGGCGCCCTATCGCGTCATCACGCTGCTCAGCTTCGGCTCCGTCGCCGAGTTCCAGAAGGCGGCCGAGGCGCATGGGCCGGAGCTCTTCGGCGACATCCCGAATTTCACCGACTGCAAGCCGGTGGTGCAGGTCAACGAGGTGATCGGCTGAAGGCGCCTCCACGGAGCCGCGTCGCGGCTCCGTGGAGGCCCGGCGCCGTGTATCAGGCGAGCGTCGTCAGGTCCTGGAACCAGTGCTGCGCCTGGGTGTAGCCGCGCACCGCCTTGCCGAGCGCGTGCGGGTTGGTGTCGTGCACCACGAAGACCAGCAGCGCCTGGTCCACCACCCGCTCATGCACCCGCGCCATCAGCCGGTCGACCTCGGTGGGATCGAAGGTGTTGACGGCGGTGTCGATCAGCCGGTCGGTCTCCGGGTCGCTGTAATGCGACCAGTTCACCCCGGTCGGCGCCACCTGCTTCGAGTGGAAGAAGCGGACCAGCGCATAGAGCGGGTCGCTGGTGACATAGGCGACGTTGTTCGCGGTGATGCCGCCCTGGCGGGCGATCTCCCCCGCCGCGCCCTGCCGCCAGCAGGTGTAGAGCACCTCCAGCTCCACCGGCTGGAATTCCACCTCGATCCCCACCTCGCGCCAGGCGGACTGGATGTACTCGTTCATCGGCATGGAGAGCATCTGGCCGCTGCCGCCGGTGGCGACGATGAATTTCGTGCGCAGCGGCGAGCCGCGCGAGATGCCGGCCTCGGCCAGCAACTTGCGCGCCGCGTCGATATCGGTGCGGACCTGGAATTCCGGCCGGCCGAACCAGGGCGAGGCGGGATCGACCACGCCGACCGCCGGCTTGGCCAGCCCGTTCATCAGCGCCACCACCTCGTCCCGGTCGATCGCCAGGTTGGCGGCGCGGCGCAGCCGCAGGTCGCGCCAGGGCGAGCCTTCCAGCAGCGAGAGATGGTAGTTCCAGACATGCGGCGTGACGTTCCCGGTGATCCGCATGCCGGATTGCTGCAGCCGCGGCACCAGGTCCGGCGCCGGCGTCTCGATCAGGTCGAGCTGGCCGGTGAGCAGCGCGTTGGTGCGCGTCACCGCCTCCGGCGCGACGACGAGGATCAGCCGGTCGAGCTTAGGCAGCCGCGCCGGGTTCCAGTAGGCGGGGTTGCGCACCAGCTCCGCCCGCTCCCGCGGCACCAGCCGCGCCAGGCGGAAGGGGCCGGTGCCGGAGGGCTCCTGCGCGAAGCGCTCCCAGCTGCGGCCAAGCTTTTCATAATGCGCCGGCGAGGAGATCAGGAACCACAGCATCTGGTAGGGGAAGATACTGTCGACGGTTTTGGTGGTGACCTCGATCGTCATCGCGTCGAGCTTGCGCCAGGCGGCGACCGAGGGTAGGCGCGGCCGCACCTGGGCCGCCTGCCGGTTGTCGAAATGCGGCGCCTGCGGGTTCAGCACCTTCTCGAAATTCCAGATCACCGCATCGGCGTCGAAGGCCGAGCCGTCATGGAAGGTGACGCCCTCGCGCAGCCGGAAGATCCAGCGCCGGCGATCGGCGGGGTCGGCCTCCCAGGCGGTGGCGAGGCCGGGGACGAGCCGGCCCGGCCGGTCGGCGACATCCATCTCCCAGGCGACCAGCGGGTCGTAGAGCGTGTGGCCGGTGAACTGGTAGGCGCCGGCGCCGCGATCCGGCTGGCCGGTGGTCTGCGGGATGTCAGCCATGGAGATGCCATAGCGCAGCACCCGCTCGCCCTGCTTCGCCTGTTGCGCGGCGGCGGGGCGGACTGCCCAAGGCCCAGGCAACCCAGGGGGCAGGCCTGGCAGGCCAGGGGGCATGGCGGCGAGGCCGGTGGCGCCCAGCAGGGCACGGCGGGAGAGGGACATGCGGCATTTCCCGGCAGCAGGATCGGGACCGCAGACGCAAGCGCCGTGCCGCCCTCTCCGTGCCGCCCGTCCGCGGACGGCGCGGCGCCGCTCAGGCCCTGAGAGCTGCCACGCGCGGCTCCCGCGGCGCCGTGGTGCGGCTTCGCGGGGACAAATACGCGCCCTCGGCCATCGCCACCCGCCGCTTCTTCGCCTGCACCGCCCCGGTCGGCACCAGCGCCGCGAAATCCTTCACCGCCTCCATCAGCGTGACCCCGGCGAAGCGGGGGAAGAGTGGTCCGCCGAGCCGCTCCCAGGCGCCGGCGCCGCGCAGCAGCAACCGGCTCTGGAAGGGCGGGACGAAGAGCGCGCCCTGCCGCTGCTCCACCTGGAACATCTGCCGGCGCAGCAATCCCTCGAGCTGGCCCGGCGAATAGGGCTGGCCATGCCCGAAGGGCGTGCGCTCGAGATGCGCCCAGAGGCCGAGGCGGTTCGGCACCACGACGATCAGCCGTCCGTCATCCTTCAGCACCCGCCAGGCCTCGCGCAGCATGCGCCGGCCGTTCTCGGCGGTCTCCAACCCGTGGACGAGCAGGATGCGGTCGAACATCAGGTCGGGGAAGGGCAGCGCATCCTCCTCCACCGCCGTGGTGCAGCTTCGGGCGCTGCGCGGCCAGCGCCAGCGGGGCAGCGGCACGGGGGTGGCGGCGATGCAGCGCGCCGCCTCGGCTCGCCAGAGCCGCAGGAAGGGACTCGCATAGCCGAGGCCGAGAACCGCCTGCCCGGGGAGGCTGGGCCAGAGCTGCCGCAGCGCATCGCGCAGCAGCCTTGCGGTCACCAGCCCCGCCGGGGTGGCGTAGAAATTCCCCAGGCCGTGGACCTCGTGGCTCATGGCCTCGATATAGGGCAGTCGAGGCCCCGTTGGAGCGGGGCGCATGGAGGAGCCCGCATGACGCTCTCTGTCACCGCCATCCCGTGTCTTTCCGACAACTATATCTGGCTGCTGCAGGATCAGGCGAGCGGCGCCGTCGCGGTCTGCGATCCCGGCGAGGCGGCTCCGGCCATTGCCGCTGTGGAACGGCTTGGCAAGCCGCTCGACCTGATCCTGCTGACGCATCACCACGGCGACCATGTGGCGGGCACGGCCGAGCTGCAGGCGCGCTGCGGCGGCCGGGTGGTCGGTGCCGCGGCCGATGCGCACCGGCTGCCGAAGCTCGATCAGGCCGTGCGGCCGGGGGACACGGTGGCGCTCGGGGAGAGCCGGGCAGCGGTGATCGACACGCCGGGCCACACTGTCGGCCATATCGCCTTCCATTTCGACGCCGATGACGTGCTGCTCTGCGGCGACACGCTCTTCTCCCTCGGCTGCGGCCGGCTGCTCGAGGGCAGCGCGGCGCAGATGTTCGACAGCCTCCGCAAGCTGGCCGCACTGCCGGCGCCGACGCTGGTCTGTTGCGGTCACGAATACACCGAGAGCAACGCCCGCTTCGCCCTCACGATCGAGCCGGAGAATGCCGCGCTGCAGGCCCGCGCGCAGGAGGTCAAGAAGCAGCGGGCCGAGGGCCGGCCGACCGTGCCGACCACCATCGGGCAGGAGCGGGAGACGAATCCCTTCCTGCGGGCGCCGGACGTGGCGCGCCTCGCCGCCATCCGCAGCGCGAAGGACAACTTCCGCTGAGGCCGGGCGCGGCGCCCCTGCCGGACCTGCGCGACCAGAGCCTCGACCCGGCGCGGGTGATCGCCGCCCTCGGTCTCGCGCCGCATCCGGAGGGCGGGCATTACCGCGAGCTCTGGCGCGACCGCCCGGCGGATGGCGGCCGCGGCGCCGGCACCGCCATCTACTACCTGCTGGCCGCGGGCGAGCGCAGCCACTGGCACCGCGTCGACGCGGCGGAGGCCTGGCACTGGTATGCCGGGGCGCCGCTGACGCTCTCGCTGTCGCTGGACGGGCAGCGCGTCGAGACGCTGTCGCTCGGCCCCGATCTCGGCGCCGGCGAGCGGCCCTTCGCCCTGGTGCCGGCCGGTTGCTGGCAGGCGGCGGCGCCAGATGGGGCCAGGGGTGGGAGCCGGGGCGGGGGTTGGGGCTGGAGCCTGCTCGGCTGCACCGTCAGCCCGGCCTTCGACTATGCCGGCTTCGAGATGGCCCCGCCCGGCTGGCGGCCGGGCGGGTAGAGCAAAGCGCCGCAGAGTGGACTCGCCCGGAGGCGAGACCCTGCTCTGGAAACAACAGGCTGCAGCGGAGCAGCGTGCAATCTTGAACGCAATCCGCTGTTGCGCGATCCGCTTCGGCGGCAGGCAACCCGCGGCCGGCGCGCCTCGTTCGGCCTGCTCATCCCGGAGCGATTCCCATGGTGGAGACGGAGGCGGCGGGACGCGCGGCGCGCCGGCGGCAGGTGCTGCTCGGCGGCGTTGCCGCCGGTACGGCGGCGGGGACGGCGATGGCGGCCGGAACCGGCGCAGCGGTGGGCGACGGCCGCACCGATACCGAGCCTCGCGAGCTCGGCGGGCAGCCGATGCCGGAGCCGCCGCCGGAGCGCTCGGCCGGGCCGCCGCGGCCCGGTCGCGGCTCGGCCCTGGCCGGCAAGCTGGCGGTGGTGACCGGCGCGGCGCGCGGCATCGGTCGGGCGATTGCGGTGGAGTTCGCGGCGAACGGTGCCGATGTGGTTGCGCTCGATATCTGCGGTCCGGTCAGCCCGGCCTCGAACGCCCGGCCGGCGACGCCGGAGGAACTGGCGGAGACGGTGCGCCAGATCGCCGACTTCGGCCGCCGGGGCGAGGCGGTGCAGGCCGATATCCGCGACATCGCGGCGCTGCGCCGCCTGGCGGAGCGGCTGGAGCAGGAGCATGGGCGCGTCGACATCCTGGTGGAGCGGCTGGAGCAGGAGCATGGGCGCGTCGACATCCTGGTGGCCAATGCCGCGATCCAGCGCTGGATGCCGCTGCTCGAGATGCAGGATGCCGACTGGCGCGACGTGATCGACAACAACCTCAACGGCTCCGCCAACACGCTGCGCGCCTTCGCCCCCGGCATGGTGCGGCAGAAGGGCGGGCGGATCATCCTGCTCTCCTCCATGCAGGGGAAGCACGGCACGCGGAACGCGGCCAGCTACTCGGCGAGCAAATGGGGCATCCTCGGGCTGATGAAATCTGCGGCGATGGAACTCGGCGAGCACGGCATCACGGTGAACGCGCTGCTCCCCGGCCTCGTCGACACGCCGCTCACGCGCTACGAGACGCGGCTGCGCAACAGCATG
Source organism: Roseicella sp. DB1501 (assembly GCF_013112485.1). Taxonomy (GTDB): domain Bacteria; phylum Pseudomonadota; class Alphaproteobacteria; order Acetobacterales; family Acetobacteraceae; genus Paracraurococcus. The sequence continues at coordinate 470,197 of NZ_JABFHG010000002.1, read as the reverse complement.
GCGGAGCAGGGCGTGACCCCGCCCGAGCATCCGACGCCGCAGCAGGCCTGGGACAACCGCGCGCCGACCGTGCCGCTGAAGGTGGGCTGGCTGCAGCCGGACGACATCTCCCCGGCCGCCGTCTTCCTCGCCTCCGAGGCGGCGGCGATGGTGACAGGCGCCGCCTATGAGGTCACCGGCGGCGACAGCGCCAAGGATATATGATTTTCCCCATGACGTCGCTTCGCGCCGCCGCGGGGACCCCGGTGAGTCCCTCCCAGGGGAGGGGCGTCACAGCCTTCCGAGGCAAAGCCCCGGAAGGGCAGCGGGCAGCGGCCTAACGCTCGCCCGGCCTCGTAGCCCGGTCGCTGCGCGCTGTCGCCGCGAGGGCCCCGCCGCCGACGACCAGCGCCGCCGCCGCGAGGGTGGCGGGACCGAGCCGGCCCTCGCCGAAAGCGACCAGCAGCAGCGTCGAGGCGACCGGCACCGCATAGGCCAGCGTGCCGAGCAGCCGCGGATCGCCCCGCTTCATGCCGACATCCCAGAGGAAGAAGGCGGCGCCGACCGGCCCGGCGCCGAGCAGCAGCAGTGCCGGCCATTGCCGCCCCTCCGGCCAGGACGGTGGTTCGAAGGCGGCATGGCCGAGCAGGGCGAGCGCCGCCGCGGCGAGGCAGAAGCCGGCAACGGCCTCGGTCGGCACGCCGGCGAGGCGCCGCGTGCCGGCGAGGACCGAGTAGAGCGCCCAGGTCAATCCCGCCGCCAGCGCCAGCGCATAGCCGGCGATCGGGCTCGCCGTGGCTGTCGCCGGCGCCGCGCCGGCCTCGGCACCCGAGAGCAGCAGCACCGCGCCGGTGGCGCCGAGCCCGACCCCGGCCAGCCGGCGCGGCCCGAGCGGCAGCCCGCGCAGCGGCGCAGCAAGGAGCACGATGAGCAGCGGCCAGGTGTAGTTCAACAGATTCGCCTCGACCGGCGGCGCCAGGGCGAGGGCGGCGAAGTAGAGCGCATGGTAGCCCGCCAGCCCGCCGACGCCGTGCAGCCAGACCAGCGGCGGCTGGCGCAGCGCGCCAAGCCGCCGGCGCGCCGCCACGACGAGGAGGCCGAGCGTGCCGCCGATGGCGAAGGCGAGGCCGGTCAGCAGCAGCGGCGGCAGGGGCTGGGCCAGCCGCGCGAGCAGGGCGAGGAAGGCCCAGAGCAGCAGCGCGGCGCAGCCGGTCAGGGTGGCGCGCAAGGGCGTGGCGTGCAGCGGCGTAGTGCCGTCCGGTGCGCTATTCGGGGTAGCGGTCACGATGGTTCCATTCGGGGAAGCGGCAGCGCAGCCTGGACCATGGTCCGTTCGCTCGGGTTCGCGGACCATGATCTAGGTCATTGATGGATCGCGTGATTCACGCCTTCGGTGATTCCACCTCAGGCGATCACGCTTTAACCTGCCGGCCAAGCTTTGCGGAGACGACGGCAGCATGGGCTTCTTGGCGCAAACCCTCATCACCGCCTTCGCCCTCTGGGCAGCGACGGAGATCGTCCCCGGCATGGAGGTGCGCAGCCTCGGCTGGCTGCTGCTCGCCGCGCTGGTCTTCGGCCTGGTGAACGCCTTCGTCCGGCCGATCCTCGTGTTGCTCTCGCTGCCGCTGACCATCCTGACGCTCGGGCTGTTCCTCTTAGTGGTGAATGCCGCCATGCTCGGCCTCACCTCCTGGTTCCTGCCCGGCTTCAGCGTGCACGGCTTCTGGGCCGCCTTCTGGGGCGCGATCGTGGTCTCGATCATGAGCTGGGCGGCGACGCGCCTCTTCGCCCCGCCAGTCGGCTGATGCCAGCGGACCGGTCGCTCGACCAGTCCGGGACCCCGAATGGGGCCCGCTTGCGGGCCATTGATAGGATACCCCGCGGCTCAGGTCGTGGTCAGCGCCCGCCAGGGTTGCCAGCCCTCGACCAGACCGGCGAGGGCGGCATAGCCGGCGCCGTCGGGATGCACGCCGTCGCCGCGCCCGACCGCGTTGCGCCAGGCGCTGCTCGCCGCGAGCGGGGCATGCACCGGCAGGTAGGGCAGGCGCATCGTCGCGCAGAGCGCCTCCAGCCGGACCGAGAGCGCCGCGACGCGCGCATCATGCGCCGCATCGTCCAGCACCGGCGGCGGGCCGATCATGAGCACCGGCCAGCGTGCCGCCGCCCAGCCGAGCATCGCCGCGGCATTCTCCTCGGTCGCCTCCGGCGGCACGCGCGGCATCTCGTCCTCATGCGTGCAGTCATTGACGCCGAAGCTGAGGACCATCGCCTGCGCGTCACCGGCCTGCAGCAGCCGCGCCAGGACCTCCGCCTTCATCCGCCGCCGCACATCGGCGCTGGTGTCGCGCCGCACGCCGAGATTGTAGGCGGTGAGCGCCACACCGCGGTTCCAGGCGGCGGCGGTGACGCGCCCGACCCAGCCGAGCGCCGTCTCGTCCCCGGCGCCGGCGACGAAGCTGTCGCCGACGAAGCAGATGCGCAGGTCGTGGATCATGTCTCGAAGGCGGGGTCGATCGGCACGCGCAGCGCCTCGGCGAGCCGGTTGGTCTCGGCGGCCATGCCGAGCACCGCCAGCAACTCGCCGAACATGGCGTCGTCCATGCCGGCACGGCGGGCGGCGGCGCCGTGGCTCGCCGTGCAATAGGCGCAGCCCACCGCCATGGAAGCGGCGAGGTAGAGCATCTCCTTGGTCCGCACATCCAGCGCGCCGGGCGCCATCACCTGCGACAGGCTCTCCCAGGTGCGCCGCAGCGTCGGCGGATCGACGGCCAGCGCCTTCCAGAAATTGTTCACGTCCGGCACGCCGCGCGCCGCCTTGATGGCATCGAAGACGGCGCGGACTTCGGGGCCGGCCTCGGCGTAGTCGACGAGGCGCGGCATCACACGCCCCCCGGCAGCGCCTGCCAGGGCAGCGGTGCGAAGCGGGTGCCGTGGAGCACCGTCTCCTGCCAGACGCCGCCGGTGACATAGGGGTCCTCGGCCATCCAGGCGCGCGCCGCCGCGTCGCTGTCGCAGGCGACCACCGCGATGGAGCCGGTCATCCCGCCATCGGCGTCGAGGATGGCGCCGCCGATGGCGAGCGTGCTGTCCTCGGCCATCGGCCGGACGCGCGCGATGTGCCGCTCGCGCACCGCCTGCCGCCGCGCCGGCGCCTCGGCATCCCGGCCGTCGCGGGCGAGGATGACGGTATGGGTGCGGCGCGGCGCCAGCGGCGCGCCCGGCTGCGGCAGCCGGCGATAGGGCAGGGGCGCGATGCGGAAGGGGAAGACCTCGTGCCGCGCCCAGACGCCGGACTGGTTGAAGGGCTCCTCGGCAAGGTAGTCGCGCAACCCGGCCTCGTCCGGCACGGCGAGGATCATCAGCGATCCCATCGCCCGGCCGTCCTCGGCCAGCAGCGGCGCGCCGAAGGCGAGGCGGCCGTCGCCCGCCCAGCGCGTCAGCACCTCCATATGCCGGTCGCGCGCCGCCATGCGGCGTGCCGGCGCAGCCTCATCCTCGCCATCGAAGGCAAGCACGGCATAGCCCATCGCGTCGTCTCCCCCGTTCCTGGCGCCGCAGCATGCCCCGGATGAACGGCTGCCGCCATGCCCCGACAACCAGCGCGGGCAGCCCCATCGAAGGCGCCCATCAGAACCGCCGCTATCCGTTGTCCTGCCGCGGCTTCGCCGCGGCAGGCTGTGACGCACCGAGGGCCAATGGCGAGTCACCGGGGTCCCCGCAAAGCCACGAAGCGGCTTTGCGGGGAGTTAGTACATGTGCTGGCCACCGTTGATGGAGAGCGTCGAGCCGGTGATGAAATCGGCATCGTCGGCGGTGAGGAACGCCACGCCGCGGGCGATGTCCTCGGCCTTGCCGAGACGGCCGCGGGGGATGCGCGCGATGATCTTCTCGAGCACGTCGGGCGGCACGGCGCGCACCATCTCGGTATCGACATAGCCGGGCGCGATGGCGTTGACGGTGATGTGCATCCGCGCGCCTTCCTGCGCGAGCGCCTTGGTGAAGCCGTGGATGCCGGATTTCGCCGCGGCGTAGTTCACCTGGCCATACTGGCCAGCCTGACCGTTGATCGAGCCGATATTGACGATGCGGCCGAATTTCCGCTCCGTCATGCCGTCCCAGACCAGCTTGCAGAGGTTGTAGCAGGAGCCGAGATTGGTATCGATGACGTCGTCCCACATCTTGCGGGACAGGCGCTTCATGGTGGCGTCCCGGGTGATGCCGGCATTGTTGACCAGGATCTCGATCGGGCCGACTTCCTCCTCGATCTTCTTCACCGCCGCCGCGCATTGGTCGTAATCGGCGACGTCGAACTTGTAGCACGGAATGCCCGTGCGCTCGGTGAAGGCCTGCGCCGCCGCGTCGTTGCCGGCATAGCTGGCCACCACCGTCCGCCCGGCCGCCTTCAGCGCCTCGCTGATCGCCGCACCGATGCCGCGCTGCCCGCCAGTCACCAAAGCAACTCGTGCCATGTCCCCGTCTCCTCACTGCTTGCGCCCGGGATACGATATCGGCGCCGCGCCGGGCGAGGCGATGCGCGGTGCCGTAACGCTAGGTCAGCCCGGAAGGCTGGTCGGATCAAGCGCGAAAGCCGTCCTGCCCGCCTTCTGCGCGGCCGGGTGGCGCCGGCCGCCGCGATCGTTGCGGAAAACTGATAGATTCGCTGGTCCTGTCTTTGCGGACGCGGTTCCGTTGCGCGGGCTGGCCTGCCTAATGTCCCGGCCGCAGCGCCAGGATCCAGGCGGTGATGCCGTCGAGCTCGGCGCGGCTCAGCCGGTGATCGGGCATGTTCGCATGCGGCATCCGCAGGAAGGCGCGCAGCGTGGCGTCGCTCGTCTCCGGCATGCGGGCGATCACCTCGAAGGGCGGCGCGGCATCGCCGGTCGGGCCGCGCGCATGCGGGCCGATGAGATGGCAGTTCGCGCACCAGAGTTCGGCCACCTTGCGGCCCTCGGCGAGCCGCGCCTGCTGCGCCGCATCCTGCGCCGCCGCGGGCAGGGCCGCGATCAACGCGCAGAGCGCCGGAACCAGCGATGTTCGCATGCCATGTCCTCCTTCCCGGCCTGGATGAGATGGGGATGCTTCGCCGGCATTCGCCGGAGGCGCGCCGATTCCGCCCGGCCGGGCATTCCCGCCGCGCCCCGATCCGCCCTGGAGCAGATCGCGGGAGGGCGAGACCGCCCGGAGGCGTGCCTCTGCTCTGGAAGCAGCAGACTACTGCGGAGCAGCATTCAATCTTGAACGCAATCCGCTGTAGGCTTGTCCCGGCAGAGCAGGGGAGGAACCGATGCCGCGATTCACCGGGAAAGTGGTGCTGATTTCGGGCGGCGCCCGCGGCCAGGGCGCGGCCGAGGCGCGCATGCTGGTGGCAGAGGGGGCGAAGGTCGTGCTCGGCGACCTGCTGGAGGAGCAGGGCGAGGCGCTGGCCAGGGAGCTCGGCCCGGCGGCGCGCTTCATCCGCCAGGACGTGACGCGCGAGGCCGACTGGGCGGCGGCGGTGCAACTCGCCGAGGAGCTCGGCCCGCTCACCGGCATGGTCAACAATGCCGGGATCTACGTGCCGCGGTCGCTGATGCAGACCGATGCGGAGCTGTTCGAGCGGCATATGCGCGTCAACCAACTCGGCTGCTTCCTTGGCATGCAGGCGGTGGTGCCGGCGATGGAGCGCGCCGGGGGCGGTTCGATCGTCAACATCTCCTCGACCGCCGGGTTGCGCGGCTCGCCCGGCGCGCTGGCCTATTGCGGGACGAAATGGGCGCTCCGCGGCATGACCAAGGCGGCGGCGGTCGATCTGGCGCCGCGCGGCATCCGGGTAAACAGCGTGCATCCGGGCCCGATCGAGACCGACATGGTCAAGGTCTGGACCAATGAGCAGCGGGCGGTGCGGCTGGCGCAGATCCCGATCGGGCGCATCGGCCAGGCGGAGGACGTGGCGCGGGCGGTGCTGTTCCTGCTCTCGGAGGAGAGCGCCTACATGACCGGGGCCGAGCTCTCCGTCGACGGCGGCGCCTCGCTCTGATCCTCCCCGGGGCGTCGCGGGAAACCCGGTCATGGCCATTGGCACGAATCGGCGGCGGGCGGTTCCCGTCCGCGGCATTCCGGCCTATGCCGTGCTGTCCAGCCGTGAGTTCCGCATGATGTTTCCCCTGTCCCGCCGCGCGGCGCTCGCCGGTCTCGGCGCGGCGCTGCCGCTTACGGCGCGCGCCCAGCCCGCGCGGCCGGTGACGCTGGTCGTGCCCTATGCCGCGGGCGGCGGCACCGACATCATCGGCCGCGAATTCGCCCTCGGCTTCGGGCCGGCCTTGGGCCAGACCGTGGTGGTCGACAACCGCGGCGGCGCGGCCGGGCATGTCGGCTCGGTCAGCGTGGCGCGGTCGCGGCCCGACGGCACGACGCTGCTCTTCGCCGTCTCCACCAACGCCTAGACGCCTAATGCACCATCGGTCTGATTTGAAATCAGATTGTGCGAAAGCATGACCGTGCATGAGTTGCCTGTGGTCGGCCGTGTTCGCAACGGCCAAGACCCGGCGTGGCCGTACATCCCCCCGCCCTGATGGGTACCGTTCTGCAATTCAATCCCGATGATCCGCGACCAGAAACGACACGGTTCGGATATGTTGACCTCAATACTGAAGGTAAGGAATAGCCTGTTGACGAGTATTGAACCTTAGTAAATGGGTCATGATCGAATCATGAAAGAGAAGATAAAATAGGATCAAGGAAGCTGAAACCAGGTTGAGCCCATATTTCTCTATCTATCATTATTAATCGCAAAATCGTGTTTTGATCATTACGTTATAAGCGGTATCCTAGCGCTTCCTTAGCCATAGGAGTGCTTGCGCGTGCCGTTCTGGATTGATGTGGGCAACGATGATCCGCGGCTGTATGAACTTGTCGAAGCCCCCAGTGCTGATGCCGCCGCTATTTTACTAATGCAAGGACGGATCGATATACTTCGTGGGTTTCGCAGTACGCTTATAATGCACGGAGGCGGAGTATCGCTCGACGCCGACGATCGAGAGGTCATGTGGCATTATAATTTTGAGTTCAGATCGAAAGGGAAATACCACACCGAGACACTGGCGGTCCGCGAAGCGCTCGTAAAAGCCGGGTCCGACCTCCCGTGGAAAATCAAATGACTGGTTGGGCCGGGCAGGAGGGTGAACCCCTATGCTGAAAGGCTTTAGCCTCATTCTGCGCGAGACGTCGACGCGTAGGAGTTGTCCCACGGGAGGTTAATCAGATGGAGAAGGGCCTCATAAGCGGCTACTTCGATACTTTAGAGCCGTACAGCCATAAGTTCGGAAAACGCCTTATCGCGCTTGGCGACGAAGAAGACGTCGATACGTGGTCCTTCATGGTTTTCGACAGCATCGAAACCGCCGTGAGGGAGTCGACCTTGGTGCTCCAAGAAGCCCGGCGCGAGGCGCTAGAGCGTGGTCACCAGAAAACGCGTTATAGTGGTAGGATCGTCACGCCCTCGGTGACGGGAAGCGCAGACTGGACTCACAATCTCCTCGGCACCATTCCCAACGTTTCGTACCTCTGGGTGGAGATCGGGTTGGCCAACACCTCAACGCCTCTGCCCAGAGTGGATACGTACTTTTGGACGGATGACTACCCGGCGATTGAGCGGATCATGGCTTGGTCAAGAGGAGAGCCGCTAATGCACCTGCGGATCTGGCGGAATTCTAACGAGCCGCCAATCTGGGAGGTGGGTGACTTCGAGGATCGGGCCACTGGGAGGCATTGAGCCCGACACTGGGTGAGTGCCCGTGATCAACCTCCGGAGAGCCCGGACTCTCTGGCGCTCGCCGCGGGATCAATAGCTGTGTGGATACGAATGTTCCGGAGTGCCCTACGCTCCATGACCGAGATCGCTGCTGCTCAACGATAGGCCCGGCCTGCCGTGAGCCTGGCTGCTGGCGGCTGCCCGAAACGCCGTGGGAGATCGCGGAGCGGTTCGTCCGCCAGGTATACCTCGCCTTGTTTCTCTGGTGTGTGACGCTCGCTGTGGCGATCGCGGTGTTTGGCGGCGCGGGATAAATCCCTGCATGCAAATCCCTTGTGGCACCACTGCCGAGCGTCCCGCCAATCCCGCCGATGGCGAGCTATTCTTCAACATCGACAATGCCGCCATCGAGGTTTGGTACGACGGCCTCTGGCGATACATCCCGCTCGGCATCTGAGGTTAGCTAACCGTTAGCTAAGCCGTCCGGCAAACTGCCTGCGGTACTCGCGCACGACAGTCTCGTGCGCCAGCCGCATGGCCTCGGCCTGCTCCTGTGCGGTCAGCAGCATGCTGACGTACGGTCGGCTGAAGACCTGGCGCGACGTCTCGACAAAGTAGCCATTCCACAACACTGCATCGCGCATAACCGCGTGCCACCCGGCCGCCGGAGGACTGCTTTGCATTTGTGCCAGCAGTCCTTGCGCCGCGATGGCCGCGGCGTCTTGCGTCACGGCGCCTGGAACATGAACACGATGCTACCCGGCGATGTTCCGGAAATCGTCACCGCGCCTGCGGTCGCCGGCAGGAACGCACTGCCTGCAACGTAGGTCGGTGCGGTATTGCGCGCCATCCGGTTGATTAGCTGGCCACCGGCCATAAAGGCGCCGCCAGTGAGGCCGCCAACGATATTGACGAATCCACCACCACCCGCCGTGTTCGACCAGGATACGAATACGGGCGCGTTCGTCCCTTGCGTGACGATCCCGACCCAGTAGACACCGGGGTTCAGTGTGACCGCGGACGCAAATGTAGCTGTCTTGATCTGGCCCGTCGTGAGGTCGATATCGGCGTTGCACTCTGCCAGCAGGTTTGCAGGCCGTCCGCCGGAGTTGCTGTAGAGACCGACCTTCGCATACGCGGCTGTCGCTCCCCCGGATGTTGCGGTAGTGACCATGTAGAACGAAATGTTCGTGACAGACACACGGAACATTACCGTCATGGGGCTGAACAGCATCGACCCGGTCGGATAGGCACCCGTGGTGATCACCGCATTCGGCTGCGTGCCGTACCACAACCCGCTGACGTAGCCTGGATGGTCCATGGGCGAGAGGCCCATCCACTCGGCCGCGCCGCTCACCGCTGTGCGGGCGATGAAGATTTCGCCGCCGCTGGTATTCAGCCAGTGCGAACCGGCCGCATAGCCGGAGCCACTATCGTCGGTAGTCGTCGGGTCGACGGTCGCAGCGCTGTTCGCCTTCGGCACGCCAAGGTTCGATAGCGCGCCGGCAACGGTGGTCGCGCCAGTTCCGCCGCTCGCTACTGGAACGGTGCCGGAGAGATAGCCCTGCGCCTTGACGAAGGCGGTGCTGGCCGCTGCCGTGCTGCTGTCGCTGGTCGTGGCCGTGGTGATGCGCACCAGCCCGGAGCCACGCGGTGTGATCGTGATGTCACCATCGGTCGGTGCGCCAGACGCCGCGCCGATCGAGATCGTCGGGCCGGTCGTGGACCCGACGACCGAGAGACCGAGCAGCGAGGCAGAGGGATTAGTCGCAACGGTAAGGCTAGGCTGGTTGCCCGTGCCGGAGGAGAGGCCGAAGCCGGCATTGCCGCTGCTGAAGATCGCGTGCCGGCGAGTGCCGCTAACCGAAATCGACAGTTCGTTCGTGGCGGCGCTGTAGATGCCGGAGGTCGTGCCAGTGCCGAAGATGATCGTCGGTGCACCGGCTGAGCCGCTCGGCAGGGAGAGGGTGCCCGTAAACGTCGGGCTGGCGGCAGGAGCCGCACCTAGGGCCGTCAGGGCCGCGGAGGCAGATGTCGCGCCCGTGCCGCCATTGGCGACGGCGAGCGTCCCCGCCAGGGTGATGGTCCCGCTCGTGGTGACAGGGGACCCAGAGACCGTGAGGCCCGTGGTGCCGCCGGAGAGCGCCACGCTCGTCACAGTTCCCGAGCCACCACCGCCGGCAGGGACGGACCAGGTCCCATCGCCGCGGAGGAAGGTCGTGCTGTCGCGCGTGCCCGTCGCCGTCAGGTCAGCGATGGCATGGGTGTGGGAGGCCGCCGCAAAGGCGCTGGAAGCCGATGTCGCCGCGGTGCCTAGCCCGAGAGCCGTCCGCTGGGCAGCGGCGTCAGCGGCCGTCAAAAGCCCTTTTCCGACCGTGGTCGCATCGGTGACGTCGGCAGCCGCGATCGTAACCGCGCCTGTCCTGCCGGCGACCGACTGAACGGGCGCGGCTGCCGCCGCCTGCGAGGAGGTTACCCCGCCGAGCGCCGTCAGCGCCGCTGAAGCGGTGGTCGCGCCTGTGCCGCCGGCAGCGATCGCAAGAGTGCCCGCCAGCGTGATGGTGCCGCTGCTCGTCACCGGGGAGCCGGAGACCGTTAGGCCGGTCGAGCCACCACTGACCGCAACGCTCGTGACCGTCCCAGATCCGCCACCACCGCCCGCCGGGGTCGCCCAGGTGCCATCGCCTCGCAAATAGGTGGTGGCATCGCGGGTACCTGTTGCCGTCAGGTCCGCGATCCCGTGGGTATGGGACGCGGCAGCGAAGGCGCCGGCTGGCTGGGTGGCAGCAGTGCCGAGGCCGAGGGCAGACCTTTGGGCCGAGGCATCCGCGGCGGTAAGGATTGCCCGGCCGGCTGTCGTGCTATCGGTAAGGTCAGCAGCCGCGATGGTGACCGTCCCCGTTCGGCCAGCCACAGACTGCACAGGGGCAGCCGCACTGGCAGCAGAGGCAAACCCGCCGATGTCGGAGTTCGTCAGCGTCACCGCGCCTGTCCGCCCGGCCACCGACTGCACAGGCGCGGCTGCGGCAGCAGCGGCGCTGAAGCCCGCCACGTCAGCCGGCGCCAGGGTGATGGCCCCGGTGCGCCCGCACACGCTGAGGACCGGCGAGGCCGCAGCCACAGCGGCGCTGAAGCCCGCAATGTCAGACGTCGAGAGGGTGACCGCACCTGTCCGCCCGGCGACGCTCTGCACGCCCCCACCTGCAACCACCACGGGTGGCGAGTTAACCTGAACAATGCGCTGGACGGCGGAGCTATCGCTGATGCGGACGATCGTAGGCATTCAAGGCCCTTTTTATTGTGTTGATTGGATCGCCCTCGTCAGGCGATCACAGTGCCATCCGCGAAGCGCCAGGCGGTGCCGTCAGAGGTGGCGAGTTTGTGGTTCCGGTCGGTGATCCGGATCGTGCAGCCCGAGTTACTCGCCGCGGCAGGAACGCCGGAAAAGGCATAGCCGGGGAAGCGGGTCGGCTGGGCGAGGTCGACCAGCGTCGCGCCACTGCCCACCGTCAGCGCCGCACTATCGTCCCGAATGGCATTGATGCGGCGGATGGCCGACGTCTGTGCCCCATCGAGGATCGAGCCGAGGGTATTGCCCCGCAGGTCACCCGTGATCGCCAGTGCGGTCGTGGTGGTGTTCGAAGCGATCTCGACGCCGTAGCGGGCATTGCCGCCATACCAGTTCGAGCCCGACTTCGCATGGATGTCGAACGACACCACCTGCGTGCCGATGTAGTGGCCCGAGCCGCTCTTGCTGTCATAGACGGAGGCGGAGGAGCGGAAGTACCGCGCGCGATCGACCCGGATGCCGTGGCCCCGGCTCGTGATCACGGACCCGCCGTTGATCTCTAGATGCGCGATCGTCCCGGCGCCAGTCGCAAGGATGCCGCAGGACGTGGTGTCAGAGACATTGTTGTTCCCGGCCGTCGAGATGAACGGCTCGGTGATGGAGACGCGCCGGATCGTCCCGGCGGCATTCAGCCGGATGGCATCGCTGGTCGTCACCGTGATGATCGGGGTAGTGATCGCCACATCGAAGACGGTCTCGCCAGACGTCGGCGCAATCTCGACCATAGTGGCGATCTGTCCGCCCGTCAGGTTGGCGATCTGAACCTCTTGTGCAGCGGTGACCTTGAACAGGGTGCCGGGGTTGGCCGTGCCCGACCCGGTGACGTTGATGAAGTTCCGGACCCGCAGGCGCGCATTCGTGTTGTGGATGTAGAAGGCCACGGCGCTGCTGTTGACGGAGTAGAAGGCTCCCCATCCGGCCGTGCAATCGATGAGTTCAAGCCTGCCCTGCACGTCCCACATCAGATCGGCTTTTGCATGGCCGAACGAGCACGAGCGGCATACGACATCGACATTAGGGTCAACGACGAAGACCGGCGAGGAACCCGCGATGATCTCCTGGCAGCCGAACTGGATGTTTTCCAGGATGCAGGCGTCGCCGCCTTTGATCCCGTTGGGGAGATCGGGAGCGCGGAAGCGCATGAAGGTCGGCATAAGGGTCGCGTCGACCTGCCGATAGCTCCATGAAGTGTTGCGATTGCCTGCGGCGCGGAAGACCGTGGCGCGATGCGGCGTGACAGGAGAGCGGAAATTCCACACGCCCTCGCAGAACCAAATGACCGCGCCGTCGTACCCAAACGGGTCCTGCGCCCGCAGGTAATCAATCAGGTTGTTCAGGCCGGTGGCGCAATCCGCCGTGCCCGTGATGGTGCTGTACGAGCCGGAGGCATCGGCGCGGGCCGGGAAGATACCGGCGACGCGGGCATCGATCTGCGGCGTCCGCACCATCTCCCACCATGCGCCATCGGCGGACTGAAGGCAGAGCAGGTGCGCGGGCTGGGTCGAGACGCGGTTGTAGCGTGCACCACCGCCATCACCAGGAGCCGAGTAGCCCTGTAGGGTGATGGTCGTCTTCGTCGGCGCGATCATGGCCGAGGTCGCGGCCGAACGATTGGCATAGGTGTCGCCATTGTCGTACGCAGGCGTGCCGGTCGTGGAAGACGTGCTATCGCGGGTGACCTCCCCGGAGACGATGCAGCGCCCGGCCAGCAGCCTCGTCACCACCGCCCCCTTGACGATTTCCAGGTCGTAGACGGCCTGGCCGATCGGAAGGGCTGCGGTGTCGGTCGCCGAGATCGTCAGGCTGATGACGCCCGTGGAGGGCGAGATGACGATCCGCCCATTCTCCGTCGTCAGGGTGATGATCGCAGTGGCATCACCCAGCTTCCGCCGGACCTGCATGCGGGCCGTGTAGCCTGCCAGGTTGACGGGCGTCTCGATCTTTGTCGTGGGATCGACGTCGGCCAGCGTCAGGGTATGTGCGAATGTCGCGCCCTGGCAGACCTCAATGTCATATGCCTCACTGCTCATGCCGCGGGCCACCCGGCCGGGTACTGCGTCGCCAGGACGTCCTGCAACTCGGCTTCAGAGACGATGTGGGTCGCGTCATTGCCGCGTGCCCGCCACGCTGAATAGGCGGCATCATCGAGGGGAACGTAGCCGATGGCGCGGCTGCTATAGAGTCGATTGGTCTCCTGGGCGACGACCCAATACCAGTCCTGCGGCGTATAGATCATCCGCATCAGACGTACTGCCCGCCGTTCGAGGTCGTACCGGCGGCATTGCCAGGCAGGGCGGATGCACCGCCGCCATTGGTCGAGATGATGCCGCCCAGCGTGGCGAGATACCGGCTGCCAGTGGCGCTGCCCGTATAGGTATTGCTGTAGGAGAAGACCTCGCCGAAGCTGGCAAGGGCAAAGGCGGTGAAGGCGCGCGTGCCCGAGAGGGTGACGGCCGCGCCGGCATTCGAGCAGACACCGCCGTCGCTGCCGACCATGTGGTAGGCGGCGTCGCCACTCACAGTGTAGGTCACGCTCGACGCGGTGGTCGCGTAGGTGCCGATCGAGGCATTCGAGGAGGCATAGAGATGCGCATAACCGCACGCGCCGAACTCGATGTTGCCGAATGAGACGTTGCTGCCCTGCATGGACAGGATGCCGATGCCGCCGGTCGAGAAGGTTCCAGCCGTGCCGGTCGACGTGATCTTCATCGAGCGGATGATGAAGGGCGTGGCTCGCACCGCGCTGACGGCAACCGCGCTCGTCCCGGCGATGATGACGCTAGCGGGCGTTGAGGTATTGCCGATGACGGTGATGGTTTGGCCGGTATATCCGTGCAGGTTGCCCGTCACGGTCTGCGCCGCATACGTGCCATTGGCTAGCTGGAATGTCAGATTGTAGCCGTTGAGGTCCAGCGATCCCACGGCGTAATTCCAGGCCGTCGTCAGCGTGGCGAATGGGTTTCCGCTTGTGCCGGTGCCGGTCGTATCGCTGCCGGTGGTGGCGACGTAAAGCGTCGTGTTCGCTTGCAGTTTGATGCGGGTAAGGGCCTGGATGGCATCCCGAAGCTGGGTGCTGCTGCCGGTGCTGGGCGTGATGCCCGCCGCACTCAGGACATTGTTGATCTCGGCCTGGATACCGTTCAACCAGCTAGCAGCGAGGACAGTGCCGACTACTCCCGTACCGGGATTGCCATCGACGAAGGTGGTTACCTGAGACATGCCCTATTTACCACACGGCGGGCAATGCTCGGCTTAGGTATAGGCGAAAACCGCGACGGTGTGAGCGGGCTTCATGGCGTTGATCTCGCAGATCATGGTGTCGTTGCCAAAGCTGCTTAGAGGTTCGCCCGCGGTGCTCACGCCCGCGCGGAAATAGCGGACGGTGTTCAGCGCCGCATTGACGGTGAAGGTGTGCGCCGCTGCGGCGGACATCAGGTTATCACCCGCACGCGCGATCCCGGCGATAGACGCCGTGTACTCCGTGACCGTCACCGTATAGCCGAGCGAGGCCGCATAGGCGATGATTCGCGGCACCGATTGGCCGCCGCCATCGCAGAACCGCGCCAGGACTTGCGACCGGCGGGCATCGAGGGTCGGGCTGGTGCCCCAGCAGGGATCGGGCAGGCCGAGGCTCTTCTCCCACTCGGGTAGGAGTTCGAGCGTCGTGTCGGGCCGGGTCTCGTTCAGCAAGTTCCCGGCGCGATCCGTCAGCCGGACGACGCCTGCCGTCAGGGCACCTGCGACTTGCGAGATGACGCTCGAAGTCCCCCGCGGCCATACCCGGCCACGCGGTAGGAGGTTCAGGAAGACGGCGCGGATGTCATCTGCGGAGAAGGACGGAATAGGCATCGATCAGGCGCTCGCCGTGAGGGTGCCGAGGACCGGAATCGAGCCGGTGGCGATGGTGACCGCGGAAGTGGGGGACAGGATGAAGTGTCCGCCTCCTCCTACGACACCCTCGATCGCATCAGCGATATCCGAGGGATAGATTTTCGTCCCTAGGGGCGAGCCGATCGTGAGGAACAGTTGCTTCAGCGCGGTGGTGATGTCTGCGACGACTTGCGCGCTGTAGGGTGAGAGGCTGGTCAACGTCACGTTGACGTTCTGCGTAGCCGGCGCCGCTACAGTGACGAGCGCCGTTGCAGGACGCAGCGGGTAGAGGGCATCCGCGATCATAAGCTGGTCGCCCGTCGCACTGGCGCTGCGGGTCTCTAGCGTGGCAGATCCAGTGCTACCCTGCGGCAGGCCGTTGAAGCTGGCGCGGGCGGCATCGAGGCAAGCCCAGACCGTCACTGTACCGGGGCCGCTGGCATTCGGCAGGCACCATGCTCTGGTGACGCCGGGTACCGCCAGGGTCCAGTTAACGTAGTCGGACTGGGACCCGCCCTGGGCTGGCGCTGAGTAGGCGAGGAGCATGCGGGTCCGGAAGGCCGTATCGCTCTCGGCATCCGCACCACCGACCACCGCCGTCGAGACCGAGCCGGCGGAGACGATCCCCGCGACGGCGCTTTGCAGCGTCAGGACAGAACCGACCGCGGCATTCCCTGCCGCGCCCGCGACCGAGGCGGTGATCGCTACCGAGCCGCTGGTTCCCGTCAGGGTCAGATCCGCCGCGGTCGTATACTGGACGCTATCGCCACGGACGAGGATGGTCCCTGCCGGCAAGGCATAACCAGGTGTGCCGGTGAAGGTGGCAGTGCCGCTGGCCTGCGTGGCCGGGATGCGAATGACGCCCTTCAGCGCGGCCCAACCTTCCAAACTCTCTTGCGTGGCGGTGAATGGCACCGACTGCTTGGCGATCCAATCGAGGTACCCCAGGGTCCCGTGGATCAAGCCCGCCATGGCGGTTGCGAGGATGCGGAGCACCGACCCGAAGAGCGGCATCCCAGTCGGGAGCGCTGCTGCGACGTCGGTGACGGCCTGATTTTGAAGCGCGGAGAGAGAGGAACGGGCGTACGGCATGCGCGTGTATTTATAGGCCGCGCGCTCCCCCTCAGTCGGTCAGTTCCAAGCCCAACTGAACTGGAAGGGATGCAGGACCGTCCCAGTCGGTTCTGTGATGGTGATCCGGATACCGATCGCCGTGGCGTTGATCCAGGAGGTCCGCACGTCGATTTTTGCTGCGATCCCATCCTCGATCATCCAGGCCAGCGCTTCCTTGCAGTAGTCGCGGGCTTGCAGGAGGAGCGGCGTCTGGCCGACCTTCTTTGCCCTGTCGAGCGTCCAGAGACGGGAGCCTAGCTGGCGATCGGCAAAACTCGATCCCCACCAGCCGCGTGGGTCATTGGTGCCATCGTTCGGCCGGTAGTCATCCGGTGCCCTCCGATCGCTGAAGAGGCTGACGAATACGGCGCTCTCGATCGAGGAAGCGGTGACGAGGTCGCCAACCGTCGCAGCCCAATCTCCCATGCCGGTCGCGGCATCCCACTTGATTCCGATATCCATCGGCTATTTAGAGGGCCGCCGGTATGTGATGATCACTCCGCCGAAGACCTCAATGCCCTTGCCGAGAAACCGGCGCATGTCGTAATCGATCTCGACAATCTCTGCATCTGGGTTGTCCCGCCGAAACCGTGTGATCACCAGTTCGGCCTCACGCCTCATTCCTGCATACCCCCACTGCTCGAAGCCCTGGCGGGTGAAGAATGTGGGGAAAGTTTCGACGTCGGTCATGGCTTCGGCACGCCCGAAAGCCCGGTCCCGACAGTGACCTGCTGATGCACATGAGTCTTCAAGCTGATGGTCCCTGCGACCACGTCGCCGCCCGTGCTGGTGATGTCGCCCGTTACCGTAAGTTTGCCGCTCATCGTCACCTCTGGGGAGGTCACCACGACCTTCGTAGCGGCCACGATGGTGATCTGGCCGGCCGCAACATGCACGTAATCGCCCGCGGCATTGTAGATCCTGCACTCGCCGGCAGCGATGCCCTTCGGTCGTAGGCTCTGGTTGTTCGATGCGATCGCCACGCCGTTCGCGTTATCTCCGGAGACGTTGACGATCATGACATCCGTCCCTGCCGGCAGGCCGGAGGCGAAGCCGAAGTGCTGCATCGAGTTCGTCTCGTGCAGTTCCATGCTGTTGAAGGCCGGCTGGATGCGCTGGATCACACCAGCTTCCTGCGATGGTGCGGCCAGACGGGCAGGGCGTACGACGTGCTGGATGCGGCGGAAGATCCGCTGAAGGTCGAAGGACATCAGTGATGCCCCCCGGCGACCGGCTGGGTAATTGCACCGGCCTCCTGCAACGCCTGGGTCTGATCCCAGGTCGTTGGCGCCAGGGACATTGGCGCGATGGCGAAGGCCGCGGGTTCCATCAGGGTCAGCGTCGCGGTCGTGCCTGTCTCGACATCGCGGGTAAAGGTCACGTCGGCCACGACCAGAGGGTAACCCGATTGGTCGACGGCCTCGATATAGGTGTAGACAAACGAACCCGGCTCCCAGAGTTTGCCGTCTCGATCCCGCCAGCTATCGACGGTGGCAAGCGTTGCTTGCCCGCGACCAGCGCGGCGATTGCACTCCCAGATGGCGCGGCGCTGGGCAAGGCTCTGGCCCAAATCATACTGCTCTGAAATAATATAGAGTTGGCGATTGCGGCCGAGGTACTCGTCTTCGCAGAAGGCGTCCGGGATCGTCACGCCCAGTGCGGCGGTCTGGTCGCGCTGCGTCTCCACCGACTGGGGGAAGACCGTATAGCGGCTGAAGCGGCTACTCACCGAGACATGCCGTACCGCGCGCTGGACGTTGATACCCTGCTGAACACCGACGCGGATACCGGCCGACTTCAGATTGCCCTCTGCCAACTGGCCGTTGATGGTGACGACATCCGGCAGGGTCACCTCTTGAATGCGGGTTAGCAATAGTGCGCCGTCGACATCATCGGTCACCAGGACGCCGCAGTACCGGGCCACACGCTCTAGGATTTCATAGGCGGATTCGCCCAGATTTGCGGTGAACGTCGGGAAGGTCGGCATGGCGCCCGCCGGGAGGTTGCTGCGAACTTCGATCCCGTAGGGCCGGGCGAGTTCCTCCGCGAGACTCATCAGGGTGTCGCCCTGGCGATAGCCGCGCCAGTCCCGGATCTCCGCGGACGCATCGATGAGGTCGCAGGTTTTGGACCGTCCCGCGATCGCTACCTGGTGGGTGTCTGACGAAAGGCTGACGGACATCCGGTCGACGTAGCCGGTCAGGACGACGTCGCTGCCGATCGAGACCTGGATCTCGTCCCCGGCTTTGAGCGGACACCAGAATCGGTCCGGGACCTTCTGCGTCAGCGAGACCTCGAAATCACTCGGCATGCGCTCGATGCCGCGGCTGATGCGGACCGCCTGCCAGCCTGTCAGAACCGCGTTCTCTGTCCGATTGATGATCCGGAGTTCGTCGCTAGCCGGCGTACGCGCGGTCGATGCATCGTTTGCAATCGGCTGATAGGTTTTGGAAAGCGCCATGCTTTAATTTATGACGACAGCGCGTCGAACTCTTTTGGGAAGAATAAAGGGTGCGGGGGGTCGACCCGGCGGGTCAGTTCCGCTTCCCGCCCGGCGTCGCCGTACATGCGATACGCCTGCACGAGAGACGGTTGCGAGACCGCCCGGCTGACGTGCACGATTTCCGGGAGATTGATCGCCCGTTCGGTTAGGTCGCGGCTGACGGCGGTACGCATCGCCCGCAGCGCTGAATAAGCGGCATCGTCCCCGGCATCGGCCGAGGAGAGGATCTCCGCATCGTACAGCGCCAGGACGGCTGCAAGCGTCCTCTGAGCCTCTGTGGCCGAGGGAGGGTAGTAGTCCGCACAGGCAAGGGCGAGGCTGCACAGCGCAGCCCTACGGCACAATGCGGCCATGCCGTCAGCGGCGCGGCTCTGGGCGGCATTCACCAGCAGCGGGGCAGAGACGGCCGACGGCGAGACATTGTCCGCGGCGCGCGAAACGGTGGCGGAGGTTGTCGGAATGAGGGACGATAGGCCATCCGGCTCGATCTGCGTCCCCCAGACGTCGACGGCGGTCCCAGGCTGATGATTGTCGGCGTAATAGACCTGCAACTGCGCGGTATCGCTGCGGGTCGTGAAGGTTCGGCTGACCCGCGTCCAGCCATTGCGGTTCACCCCGGCGGCGCCAAGGTTCCGCGTGCCCGTACGGGTCGTCACATTCCCTGCCGTCACCTCATCGACCGTCAGGCCGGTGTTCGGAGTTCCCACCGCCGCGCGGTAGTAGCACGACACCGTGTAGGTCGTGGAGGGCGAGACCGTCACGCGGCTGCCGCGGGAGAGGTAGACGTTGCCCGGCCCGCCAGCACCACTGACGATACGCCGGGCCGTCAAGGAACCGTCCGGCGCCAGGACGGCGCCGCCATCGACGGTGTTGCTGCCAGTGCTATAGCCGGTGCCAGGGACGATGCTGGTCGAGTAGACCTGTAGGTTGCTCGACGCCGTCTCGTTCAAGTAGCCGATGCAGTAGGGACCGGCGTACAAGGGGCGGACGCGGTTAGCCGGCAGCAGACGGAAGACGCCCGCGCCATCGATAAAACTGCCGCTGGTCGACCTGGTGCACGATGCCCAGACGTTCGAAGCCCCCGCGGCGCGATAGCCGATGATCCCTACAGGATCGGTGGTGACGTCGGGTGATCGGCCATAGCGCGCCAGTTCGGAGAGGAGCCGGATCTGATCCGCGGGATCGGGCGTGCCGAGCCGCAGCGTCTCTGCCAGGTCGGTAATCGAGGTCGCCAGCCCGTTCAGGGTATCGGCAGTCGTCATAGCTTATTCACCCATCCGGTAACCCGATCAGCCGCGGACACGACGCTCGCCTGCGCTTTGCCGGCGTTCGCCAGGAGCGTGATCGAAGCGTTGTTCACCCGGTTGACGGTCGAGACGCTGCTCTGGACGCTCGTCAGCGTGCTCGTGACCTTGTTCAACGGCGAGAGGTAGCGGGAGAAATCGAGGCCGGGGATGCCGAGCATCTTCCCGACGCCCGCGACGCTGTTGACCGCGCGGCTGGCATCGCTCACCAGCGCTTTCGCGTCTCCGACATAGCCCATGGCCTCCGTGGCCACGCTCTTCACCGCTGCCTGCCCGCTCCGTACGGCATCGCCTACGGTCGAGAGGAAACTCCCCACTGATGCGAGCCTGCCATCCGCTGCGGCGCTGACGATGCCCGAGGCGGTATTCACCTGCGAGACCGGCCAGAGGGTGATGCTGCTTTCCGTCTGGGTGACGAGGAACACCAGGGTCATTTTGACCACGTTCCCGCCCTCGCGCACCGCTTCAACGAACGAGGATGTCGTCAGCGAGACTGTCATCGATCCGAGACGCGGGTGCACGAACTCGCCGTGGCCGGGCTGATGGCAGGCGTACCCAAAATCCGCATATTGCTGGCTGACGTCATCGCCCCACAGATAGCCATAGACGGTGAATTCCTGCGGGCCGAGGCCGAGGTCTTCGACCCATGGCAGATCGCGCATGGGGTACAAATGCACCGCGGTTTGCCGCCCGCTGGTGCTGCGGATCGCTTCGACAACGAATGGCAAGCCGCGCCATGTCGCGGGCTGAAGATCGGCCATCCAGGCCGGGCGATAGGTCATATACCTATTTAGGGGTTGACCATCGCTTACCTCGCAGTCGAGTTGAACGCATCAGCCGTATTTCACGCAATAAACTAGCCAATGAAGCTAAGGCTGCGGCGATCTCTGCAATGATGAGATGTAGGTGTTCCATACAAAGCCTCCCCTAATCAGGAAGTCATCATTTGCGTCGCACTTAAAAATGCATCTCGTGTCGGGGAATTACAATGATGAATTAGACATCAAAGGTTGTATTACGGTCGCCATTGGATTGAACGGCGGGTGTTTAGGGGAAAGGCAAATTTCTTTGCTTCATGCCGCCGCGTACCCCGGCAGGCCCGAGCCGATGTTGAGTTCCGAGAGGAAGCCCGACGATGTCCCGCTGACCTGCATACCTTTCGGCGCGTTGGCGAACTGGATATTCAGCGTGGCCGATCCTGTCACGTTGCTGCTCTGCGGACCTGGTGTCCCGGCGGCCGGTGCGGGGGAGATCGTAGGCGCGGCTGGTGCGGCAGTCGCGGGCTTTGCTTCCAGGCCGCGTTGCATCTGGCGCCTGAGAACGCGCGCGGCCTCCGCGGCCCGTGCGGCGTCCTCCGCGGCATTGCCATGGCGTTCGAACCCGGCGCTGTACTGGTAGCCGAAGGCATTCGCGGACCCCGGCCCGTAGCCGCCAATTCCTGCCTTGTTCATCGCCTCGCGCTGACGCTGCCGATCGGCCATGAAGGCGTCTAGCTGCTCGTCCGTCGTTCCTTGCGAGAGGAGGCGGCCATCTGGGAGATAGGCGCGATCAGCGCGGCCCTGGTACAGCCCGTGCGCACCCACGCCACCGCCTTCCCGGTTTACGGTATCGGGGCGACCGCCGCTTTCCCGCATGATGTTGGCGGTGACGCCAGCCGCTTCCTCAGGCCCGAGTCCACGCTTCCTGAGGCCGTCGTAGATGGCATTCTCCCTGACCAGCCGGTCACCGCTCGGTGCCGGGCCGGGGAACAGCCCTGGGAACTTCTCACTCAGATATTCCGTCAGGGTCCGGCGTGGCTTACCGGCCTGTTCCCTCTCTCCGTTATCGGCCTTGGATGCGTTCTCAAGGGTACCGAGCACCGCATCATCGACCGCCGCAGCAGCGCTGAAAATGGAGCTAATGACATTCGCAACCTTCGATCCGGTCCAAAGCCGAATGATTTCCTGCGTGGTTTTGACGACGGTTTCGAGGCTGTGCGCCATCCCTTTGAGACCGTCCCAGAACCCCTTTGCCGCTTCGGCGACGTCGGCCCATTTGATGGTCTTCAGCCATTCCCCGATCTCTTTGACGTACTCGGCCGTCTTCAGCCCGATCCACTTGCGATTTTCCGCAACCAGGTCGGCGAATTGATTGAGAAGTGGCGCGAGGACAGGAGCGACGCTGTTCGAGATGGCATTGCCCAGACCCTCGAAGGCCATGGCGACGCGGGTCTGCGAGCGGCGGAATTCATCTGCAACCTTGGTGTTCTGCGCCGTCAGGAGCCCATACCGCTCGGCCTCTTTGCGCAACTCCTCGATCCCGGCCTTGCCCTGCCGGAGGAACGGCAAGAGGGTATCGGCGGCACCGCCGAATAGGGTGCGGGCAAACTGCGCCTGGATGACCGGGTTCCCGTTCAGCTTGGCGACTTTATCGGCCACCTCCGAAAACGCCTCTGCACCGCCGCGGGCTTCGAACGCGGATTTCCTGATGCCGATGCCAAGCGCGTTGAACATGCGCAGTGCGGCGGGATTGCGACCCGCTAGCGCGTCCTGCATGGTCTCGCCAAGCGTCTCCATCCCGGCCGTCAGCGATCCCGCATCGCTGCCGGCGAGCCGCGCCGCGTTTTGGAAGCCGTGCAGCGTCTCCGCCGACGTACCAAGCCTCTCTGAGGTATTGCCGAGTTCGGTGCCGAAGTCCGAGAAGCGCGTCACCAGCCGGGCCATACCGGCCAACGTCCCAGCGCCCAGAATGGCACCGAGGGCAGGGGAGAAGCGACTGAGCGCACCGACTGTGGATGCAATGTAGCCGCCAAGCCTCTGGAAGCCCTGCGCGAGGCCGTTCAGGCCGGAGAGGTTGTAGAATGTCGCAAGGCTGCGCTGTAGGCGCTCCACAGGGGCACGCATGGCAGCTAGGCGGCGGTTGATCAGGTCGATCTGCCGCGAGGCATTGTCCTGCGCGGTGATCCGTACAACAAATCCGCCTGTCTTCGCAGCCGCCATGTCAGTTACTCCTCGGCGCCGCTGCGCTCTTTATTAATTCGGATCGCTTGGTCGCGCCACTCCGCAAGTTCACTGCCGGTTAGTTCCGCGGCTGATCCCGGCCCTGATGCGGGCCAGTGGTAGAAGACCGTCAAGTCCGCAATCAGATCCCGCCACCTAGGAGGGAGCCGGACAAAAAACTCTGTAGATACTCCACGGCTTGCTGGAACAGCCTGATCGGCATTTGCTCGATGCCGCGCTCATGAACACCAGAGACCGACGCCACCAGCGTGTTCTGAAACCGCACCATGGACTCCGGTGTCGGGTTGCCGCCCAGCACCTTGAATGCAGCCGCGATCTCGCGCACCTTCGGCTCACGGAGGACAATCTCTGACCAGGACTTACCACCAAACTCGATCGGCTCGTCCAGAGTGAGGATCAACTCCGGCAGCGGTTCCGCCGCCGGAGCTTCAATCTCAATGCTCACGAGAAGACCTCAGTGACGTCCGGTCCCTCGAAGCGCACCTTGACGGTACCCTCTGTGCCGTCAACCTCAAGGGCAGACGTGCACCAGCCGAGGCTCATGATCACCTGCTTACCATTCGCCATCGTGCCGACCACCGTCGAAGACGTCATCGCGTTGAAGTCCTCCACGCGGACGCCCGAATCGCGGATGTTGGCTTCGATCCAGCCAGCGACGGGCATCTCCTTGAAGCCATGAAGGCCATCGAGGCCAAGGCTGGTCTCCCGCGAGACCGTCGACGGGGACCAAACGAAGCCATCGACAAGCATGTATGGGCTGCCGTCGATGGTGAAAGAGGCAACGCCTGCGACGCGCCGTGTATTGCTCACTGCCATTCTTGCTTTTCTTTCTTATCTGGCGGTTAGGCGGTCGTTCAGCTTTTGATGAACTGTACCGAGATACCCAGGACTCGAAGTTGGTTGGCGACATCGATGGGCAGCATGACGGCGACGCGGCCCTGGCCGATGTTCTGCGCCTGTACGTTCCGCGCAAATGTGTCGGGGTTCTGCACCACACCTTCGAGGGCGCGGGCGCGATACCAGGCGATGATCTCCGCCTTCACCGACTGCGCCGTGACGAAATTGCTGCCGCCGGGGACCTGCGTCCCGTCCGCGAGCAACTTCTTCCGCGCAAACTTGGTGCCGAGCATGCTGTCCAGGCTGCGGATGCAGAACTGCAAGGTGGCCAGCGTCTCTGTGTCGCGGTAAGAGGTATCCTTCGCGCCCGCGGCGTTCGTCGTGTAGGTCGTGACGCTGCGATCGAGGATCACCTGGCCCGCATCGTTCGCCCGCGTCGCGCCCATACCCACGCCATACAGCGTGTTGCGCTCGCTCAGGAGGAATCGAGAGGCACGCGGCGGTGCGGGAATGTTCATGACCACGTTCTGAAGCGGGGTCGCGGGATCGACCCGAAGCGAGTTCGCGCAAACCGCGCCGTAGTCGGCCGCCACAAGGTAGACCGGGACGGGCGTATCGTTGATGCCGAGAAGGCTGAGGTGCTGGTCATTGTACGACGCGATGAAGGTCGTCAGTGCCGAAGACGTGCCCTTCTTTGCGCCAAAGCAGTGGCCGTACAGCTTGGTCTGCCAGGACCAGCGGCCCGAGACATCGTTGAGTAGCGCAGTGGTCGCGGCCAGCGAGGTGCTGTCGCCGTACGGGGTGATGATGTAGTCGTAGACGGTATCGCCCAGGTTGGCGAAGCTTAGCGTCGGCTCACCCGTGCCAGCGGACAGGGAACCCACAGAGACCGTCAGGCCAGCCGGTGTGCTCTCGCCCGCCGGAGTGCCGCTGAAGTTGATGCGCGCATCGATGTCACCCGCAACAATGCCCTTATGCCGGGCAGTAATCGTCACTGTGCCAGTCGATGCAGCAGCGGTGACGGGCAGGTCGATCAGTGCATTGATGGCCGCGGCGGTCGCGGTGGCGACAGTTGCAGCGGTCGCACCAGAGGCAACACCGACCTGCACGTTCGTGCCACAGACGTAGAGGTTCAGCGTACCAGCCGCGGTGCTCGTGCCGGAGATCGTCACCGCGATCGAGGCATTCGTGCCGGAGCCGTTGTCGCTCACGGGCAAGCACCAGACTTCGCCGGTCGGATCGCTCTTGCGATACTGCTGTAGCATCAGCGAAAGCATCGAGCCTGCACCGCCAGCCGTGCGGGCCGCGGCGTAGCTGGTCACCAGGAACGGGACACCAGCCGTCGCCGTGACGCTGGCGAGCATCTGGCCAATGACCAGGGTGCGCTGCGGAGCCGTTCCAGCGTTGGCGTTTGTCGCGTCGACGTCAAAGTAAACGCCCGGCGCTAGGTTTGTGTTGATCGGGAAGTTCTGGAATCCAATTGCAGCCATTTGCGGCGCGCTCCTTTACGAAGTCTTTTTGTTGATGGCGCCGGCAGGCGCGGGTTCGGGCACTGCGGTCACGACATCGCCGTCAGCTAGACGGCGCTGCCAGTATTCTGTCATCTCGACATCTGCCCCATCCGCGGACAGAGGCATGCCGGTCTCGGGATCAATCACCAGGAGACCGGCGGCGGGCTTCACTTGCATGCCCGTATTTAGCGAGAGGCCACCTTAGCTCTGCGGTAGCGCAGTATCGAAATTGCAGATGTCGTCCGGGGTATGACCTTCAATGTGCAGCAACGGATCTCCATCGGGCTGGAAGCCATCCGCCTCGGTGATGAAAATCTCCGAGGTGTAGACCATCTCCCAGAACAATCTCGCGCCATCGAGGTCGACCATGTGTCCACCGTCATACCAGAGGCCGCGCGCGGTTCGGGTCGGGTCCATGCGCCAGTTCAGCAAAGCGCCATGCACCTCGTACTTCATGCTTTCGACCGATGTCGTAGAGGTCTGTCCGCGGCGATCGGGCGTATTGTCGAGCACAAGGATGACGCCAAAGCTTTCCAGCACACGCTGCTGAAGCTGCGTCTGGTCCTCATTTGGCGAGGCATCGTCAGCGCGAGGGATCACGTATGCGGCGGGGACCTGGCCGAAGGTGTCGCGGCTAGCGCGTTCATAGTCGGCTGCGCCGCCAACGACCTTCAGCGTCGGGCAGTATGTGCGTAGCTGCTGGATGATGGCCGGGATGTTCATGCCTGGACCCCGGTGATCGCCTCACCCACGCCTTCGCCTACCCGGCGGACGATCTCGGCCTGTGAGGCTTCGAGCGCCGCGGTGAGGAACGGGCGAGGGGCCATGTTGCGCTGGGTGGTGTATTTCCCCGTCACCTTCCGCCTGGCACGGCCAGCGACGCGGGTGCGGGTGAAGCCCCTGCCGCCGCCAGAGGTCGCGCCGGTCTCTAGGAATCGCGCGTAGAAAGCATCGTTCGATTGCGCTGCATCGATGATGCGGGCGGTTGACCCACGGGCACGGACGAGCAGGGAGCGCGCCAGGAGCCCCGTCCGGTTCGCCGGGGGTCCGCCAGCCACAGACGGCTTAGGGGCACTGAGGATCAAACTGCGGGCCTTTGCGGCCACGATCCGTCCGGCGGCCCTGAGAGCCGCCGTCAGGTTTTTTCTGTTGTAGGCTAGCTGGTAGGACGAGACGGAAAGCTGAAGGCGAAGCATCCCTTATTTAGGGCAATACTTCTCGATCAGTTGCGACCGTAGCTCCGGGTCGTCAGGAGTGCAGCAGAGTTCCTCCCACTCATCGTCCGTCAGACCGATATGGTCCGCCGTCAGGAACTCGATGATCTCGCTATGGTCGGTGTAATCGTCGTCTGTGGCTTCCCTCTCCTCCAACGCCTGCAACTCCTCGACGGCGATGTCGAGGACGGCGACATAGCGGACAGGGGGTTCCTTCGCGTCGACCGCCTTCAGGCGGGCCACGATGCGATCATGATACTGGCGGATGGCAGGGGTGAGGCGCATGGATGGACCATAGCGGCCAGCTAAGCAACGACTCTACTGAAAATCGCGATCCCGCGATCAGCCGCGGTCGCGGGCTTCTAGCTCGCAATCCAGGACCGCAAAGCGTGTCCTTCCGGCCACTTCTGCAACACGATGGACACGGTAAACGTCCTCCCGCGTGGTACCATCCGGCAGGATCGTTTCGCGCAAGATGCAGGTGTAGATGGAGAGGTCCGGCTGCCAACGGACGGTGACGCGGTGGGTGATGCGGCCGAGGTCGATTTGCTGGCCGGCGAGGTACGCGGCAGTGCCGAGAGGCTCGATGGCGGCTCTGACGGTACGGCGATCGAGATACCGGACATCGAGGCCGTTATCATCGTACCCGTTCGTGTGCTGGCGCGTCGCAAGGTCGACCTGCCAGCGGAGGTCGCCAATCTTCGGGTTACGAAACGCCATAGCTACGTCCGAAGCTTACCAGGCGGAACGGCGCCAGCAGCATCTCTGCCGCCCGCGGCATCTCCCCTCCGGCATCCCCGCGCTGCTCATAGAGGAAGGCGGTTAGCAGTAGGATGGCGTTGCGGATCGCCGCCGGCACTGCTGCCGGCTCACTGCCGTAACCGGCCACGTAGGTGATGGAGAACCTCTGCATCGACGGCGGCAGGCTGGTGGCCAGCATGACGCGACCAGGTTCCGCCGCTGTGCTGACCAGGTAGTCGGTCCCGGACGTCAAGGTGACCTCGGTACCGTCACGCGGCACATACCTGACGTCAGAGACGCTCTGAAGCGGTGCACGCGGGAGTTCCAGGTAGCGCGATGGCAGCAAGGGCAGGGACCAAAGCGGCAGGATGGGACCCGGTCCCCAAACCATCGGTGTGACGGTCTGGGGATTGTCCGGCGCCAACGTGGCGCAGATGGTTTGCGAGATGAGCGCCCGTCCGCAGATGCTCTCCACCCACTCGGTCGCAGCTTGGCCGTAGATGGCGATGACGTCGTCATCCACTAGGCTGTCGACCCGAAGGTGCGCCCGCAGGGTGTCGATCGAAACCGGCAGGGCCGCGGCAGGAGTAACGGTGCGGAGGGATAGGCTCATCGGCTCACTTCTCGATCGTGCCCTTTGCAGGCTTGGTCTTTTTGACGGCCGGATCGTTCGGGTACTTCAGCACCGCGACGCCGGTCTGCACGAGCAGTTCGCTGACTTCCGCCGGGAAGGAGGCATCCTCCCCGGCGTTGTAGGACTGCCACCCTTTGGTGAAGGTGACGATCACGGCGATCAGTACAGCTTGTAGCTGTCGCAGAGGCCGAGGCAGACGCTCTCCGGATGACGGAGGGCGATGTCGACCTCCTTGATCGCGCGGATAGCCATCTGATCCGTCTGGAACAGGCTGGTGCCATCAACCACAGCCTCAGACGAAGCTTCAATCGAAAGCTGCATCGCGTCGGCTACGATCACGTCGGCGAAGTCGGCGAGGTAGACTTCGCTGCCGGCGGTGCCGCCAGCGCTCGTCAGGTTGTTCGGGATCGCGGTCGTGGTACGAACCGGGAAGCCGAGCAGCGTCCCGGCGTCGAGTTCCTGCTTGAACACGAACGAACCGACGCCATCGCGCTGGCTGGCGATAAACGCCTTGACGTGCGGATTCATGATCCAGCCCGGACGCAACATGCGGGAGTTCGCATTCTGCAACTTCAGCACCATGCCGTTGAGGAACGCGATGACGTTTGCCAGCGTCACGCCAGCAGCCGTCAGCGTGCTGATCCCGCTCTGCACGGACAGGCCGGTCGGCGCATTGCCAGTACCAGGGCCACGCAGGAACGCCAGATCCTCTGTGCGCGCAACCACCTCGATGAGGTCGTCACGCACCACGGTGTCGGCACTCACCGGGCTGCGGCGGATCAGGTCATTCGAAATCGCCACCATTGCGGTTAGCTTCTTAGCCGACAGAACCACGCTGTTGAAGGTCGGGTTCGAGGTGCTGATCGACGCGACTTCAGTACCCCAGCCAGCCGTCGCCGCACCAGCGAGACGCGGCAGCGTCAGGTTGCCCTCGGGCATGTCGATCGACATCGGGTTCGAGGCACGAACGGCGACACGAGCGCGCAGCAGTTCGATAAGGTCCGGCTGAAACTTCACCGGGATGAGGACGCCACCGACCGAAGAACCGCCCGTCTGGGACAGTGCCTTGGCAACGGTCTCATCACGCCAGGTCTGCGACACGAACTGAGCGGCGGCACGGGGACCGGACTTCCGCGCAATAGCGGCACCAATGACGAAGCGAGCCGCCTGCAAGCCCTTCTCGATCTTCTCGGCCGGGTCGGAGGCATAGATGGTGGAGGTCATGGCCTTCATGGCCGTCCGGGGAGCGAAGTCTTCCTCGTCGGCGTCGAACGCATCGACCGTCGCGGCCTTCTCCGCCGCAGCGACGATGTCGGCGCGGGCAGCGGCCTCGGCACGCTTAATGCGGGCCTCTAGGGCGTCGATCTTCTTCGCGGTGACCTCGAACTCGGCCGCATCGGCCTCGTCCAGCACCTCACCATCGGGGAGGGCGTTCTCCTTGGCGACCAGCGCCGCCATCTCCGCAGCGTACGCCTTGCGCTTAATCTTCAGGTCTTCAATGTTCATCGGGTTACCTGTTTCTTATTGTTATTGCGCGCGGCATCGCTGACGCGCGTTGCGGTGGTGTGCCGGGGCTAATTCCCCAGCATGATCAGCCGCAGCGCGCGGGCGCGGCGGGCTTTGGCCGCAGCGGCTTTCGCCACTTGGCCTTCCGCGGCCTCCGGAGAGGTCACGGCATTCGAATCTGATTTATCTTCGATCGCTTCGACCGACTTGCGCGCCGGTTCAGCAATGCAATCGGCATTCGAAGGGACGGATACGATCGAGAGTTCAAGCAATTCCTGGCGCTTGAAATCGACGCTGCCGCCCTTGCGATCCGACAGATCCCACTCGCGCGGCTTGAAGCCCACGCTTGTCGCGTGCAGGAAGCCGCTCTGCACCATGCGGAAGACCGCTTCGGCCATCTGGCCTGCAATCGGCACGTCTGCGGGGACGAACTCCACCGTGGCCTTCAGCGATCGGCCTTCAACGCCGATCTGCGTGACCCGGCCAATCGGCAGGCTGCCCTGGTCATGGCCCCAAAGGACGACCGGGTTGCGCTCGAAGTCCTGTGTCTGCCACCCCTTGACCGAGATGGTATCGCCATCACGGTCTTCCCGTTCGGTCGAGATGGTGAAGCGCGCGGTGCGATCACCCAGCACTTCGGCAGGGGAGGGGAGAGGACCGCTACGGACCACGATGTCAGTCATGGAGCGGCCGTCTGCCGCCAGAGCCTTGAAGTGGGTGATGTCGATGTTCATGCTGCGTCGTCCTCCGCGGCGTCGGCGGCGGGATTGCTGGACGACGGATTCGGCTGTTGAAGCTGGCCATTTGCGTCGAGCGGGAGGCTCTGCACGCTCACCCGGTACTCGTCACCGCCCGGCACGGGCGTCATGCCCTCGGCCGCACGAACTTCGTTGCGGTTCAAGATGCCGTTGTTCAGGCCGACCTGGTACGCATTGTACCGATCGACCTGGTTGGCCCGCACGAGCGCGTCGTAGTCGAAGCGGATGCGGACCTGGCCCTGCTCGGCCGGGGATAGGAGCTTCGCAGCCCATTCCTGCTCGAATCTGGTCGTGATCGGCATCAGGGCGTCGTTGATGTACGCGCGCTCCTGGCTCTCGACATTGTCGTAGTGCCCCTCAGAGAAGTCGAAAAGCTTGCTCGGCGGCACGCGGAACCAGCGCGCGATCTCGGGAATCTGGAACTGCCTGGTCTCTAGGAACTGCGCGTCGTCGTTGCTCATGGAGACGGGCTGATATTTCATCCCGGCTTCAAGGACGGCGGTGCGATGCGCACCATTCAACCCGCCCTGCGCCTCTTTCCACGACTTGCTGATATTCGTGATAGCGATGTCGGATAGCTTCTGGTCAGTCGACAGAATGCCACCCGGCCGTGCGCCCTGCGAGAACAGACGGGCACCGTGCTGCTGCGTCGCCAGGGTGACGCCGATGCTCTCGGCAGCGACGCTGATGGGCGAGACGCCCGTGTAGCCATTGAGCGAGACGCCGAAGGTGTGCATGACGTCTGAGGCTTCGACCCAGATGCTTTCACCCTTCATGATCAACGGATGGGTGATCTGATAGACGATCACCCCGCGCTGGCTTACCTGCACCTGCACTTGGTCAGGGGAGACCGGCACCAGGGCACGGACCCGGCCGCGGCCGTCTCTGAGGACGACGGTGAAGCTGTTGCCCCGCATGGCGTAGCTGGTGACCGCGTAGGCTTTGAAACTGAACTCGGTGTGCCAACGATTAGGCCGCGCCAGGACGGCATTCAGCGGATGATCGGCATCCGTGACCCAGCCGCCCTTGGCTTGGCGCCGCTCAACCAGGAGCGGCATTTTCCCGATATCGTCGGATAGCGCCCGCACGGCGAGCATCACAGGCGCAGCCGTCAGCGCGGAACGCGGCGTGACCGGGATGCCTGTGTTGCTATAGCCTCCATCGATGCCGAGGCCGCCGAGAAACCGCAGGGTTCCGGCATCGCTGGCAAAGCCGACGTCAGCAGGGGAGGCGGATTTCGACCGCTTCTTCTTCGACATTTCGACGTTATTTAGCTACGTCAGAGAAGCACGAGACCGCGGTGCTCGTACGGCGACTCTTCCTCCGGTTCGGCCAGCATCGCGCGTCCTACCGACATGATGGTCGCTAGCGCGGTGTCGATCTTCTGCTCATTCCGTGGCTTCTTTGGGTAGACATTGGCGCGGGCGTCGTATTGCCCGACCACGTTACTGATGCACCAGCCGAGGATGGGATCTCCATCGTGGTGCAGGCGGCCACTCCGCATCGCGGCATCGAACTCTTTGGTGGGTTCCGACAGTGTACCGGTGTTCTGCCGATATTCGACCACCGGCACACCCTCCGCGGCAAGGCGCTGTGCTAGCTGCGTCGCGTTCCAGGGATCGTAGGCGACCGAAAGGACTTTGAACCTGCGGCAGAGATCCAGGATGTCGGCCTCAATGGTGCCGAAATCCGTTGTATTCCCGTCAGTGACGATCAGACGCTTCTCAGCCTCCCAGTTCGGGTAGGCGGCATTCCGAGCCTCGTCTACCGACGCTCGATTGTTGTATGAGCGGCAAAACACAGTGTAGTGCAGAGATCCGTCCGGCTGCCGCTCCGGGATGCAGAGGGAGATGGCCGTCAAATCGATCTTGCTCGATAGATCGCAGCCGATATGCGCCTCTCTGCCCTCAAAGTCGGAGATTGTTATCTTGCGCGCGCATGCGTTGAAGGCGGAGGTGCTGAAGAGGGCATCGTCGGCGCCTACCCAGATGTTCAAATGCCTCGTTTTGAAGGCGGATTCTTGGCTGGGGTTGTTCCTGGCTTGCTTTGCGATGCCCTCGATGGCGTCCGGCTGCACCGCCAAACCCCAGGATGGATTCACCTTCCGCCATGTCGCCGGGTTCCAGATGTCATCTTCGGCGTCAGCGGCCCAGATAACCGCGAATAGGCGCTCATCGGCCTGCTTTCCTTCAAGGACACGAGCCGCATAGTCGTGCAGGGACTTCCCAATACCCGCGAGGTTCCCTGTGGCGGTGCTGATCGACAGCAGAAGGGGATGGCGCCGCTTGCCTGTGGCCGTCAGCATGACGTCGTAGACCTCTGGGGTCTTATGGCTGCCGATCTCGTCCAGGATGGCGACCTGCACGTTCAAGCCATCGAGCGCCTTCGCATCAGAGGAGACCGCCAGGAGCTTGCTGGCGCTTCGGGTCTGGTAAATGGCATGCGCGCCGACCTCAACGCCGTAAGCGGCGCGGAATTTGGTCGACCTGCTGACCATGTTTTTCGCGGTATCGAACAGGATTTTCGCCTGGTCGCGGGTGACCGCCGCTGCATAGCCTTCAGCGCCGCCTTCACCTTCCACGAATGTGAGATAGAGCGCGATAGGTGCGGCGACGGTCGTCTTACCGTTGCCCCTAGGTACCCAGACGGTCGCTGATCGAAAGCGGCGCGTCTCCGTGCCGCGCTCGACCCATCCAAAGATGTTGGCGAAGACGAACTTCTGCCAGGGGAGGAGGGAGAGCGGCTTCCCCGCCTGCGGGCCTTTAATATTTTCGAGCAGGCTGGCGAAGCGCATCGGCTTCTCGGCCAGATCGGGTCGGAACTGCCACGGTGAGGCGGGATCTTCCGCGGCCGTCAGGTCATCGAGGAAACGCTGGCACGCGAGCTTGACGTATTTGGGGGCGGGGATCGCATCAGCGACCACGTCTCGGGCATAGCCGACGCCCTCTGCGACATGCGGGAAATCAGTGAACACCCATAATTTAGTCGCCGGGCGGCGATGCCTTGGCCCCCCACCTCGCGCTATACCGGACCCGGTCCTCCGCTAGCTCGAACATGACCTTCGTCACCGCGCGGCCGGGCGCATCGTAGATGATAGACCAGGCCCCGGTGGCATTCTGGCCTAGCCAGTGCCGCACCAGCAGAAGGGCAGGGGGACGGGATGCGTGGCGGGCTGCACATGGTAGGCGAAGCGGTGGCAAGGCCATGACGGCCGCGTCGAACATGGATGATTTCATCCCCGATTATAGCTCCTCGAAGGGGTTTTTGTCGTCCTTCTCCGTCGATGCAGAGACTTTCGTCCGCGCCGCGGGCGTGCAGCCGAACTCCGTCAGCCACGCTTTCAAACGCCTGTCAGCGTCGGCCACGATTTGAACTTCTGGGTAGCTCTTCCACAAGCCGTTCGCTTCATAGGTGGTCGATCCGCGCTTCCGCAGCGCCGCACGGGCATCAGCGAGTTCCGCGTAGCACTCCACCACCGCTTCGAGCGCATAGGCGTCAGCGACCGTCAGCACACCCATCCCGTTCAGCAGGGTGACGAAGTCGGGCCAGACCCGCTTGGCGCGCTTGCTGAGGTGGCGCGGAGCGTCAGCGACCAGGCGGTCGGGCATCGGCTCGTTCGGAAGGACCCTGTCCTTGCGCGCGGTGCCTTCCAGCTTCTTCAGTGCAGTGGGTTTGCGGGGGTAGGGCATAGGTCTCGGCCAGATGATGGAAGGCCGGGCGCCGCATGATTGCGGCCTGTGTCGGCAGTATTGCCCGGCCACGATAATTTAGCCGAGCAGTATGGCGACCTCTCCGAGCGTCATGACCTCGATGCCGATCTTCCTGGCGTACTCCTCGTATGTCGTCTTGCTGCGCTTGCTGATCCGCGTCCTAGGGTTCTGAAAAATCATGATGATGCGGAGGTGCGGGAACTGCTGACGGATGAGCCGCATTTTCCGACGATCCTCCTCGCTGAAGCGCCCTTTCGACTCAATTATTGTCCGGCCATCTGGCGATATCCAATCCGGCGTATAGGTCGAAGCGGGGATCTGATACGTCAGCCGTGCGGCTTCGTACCTGTAGTCGGCGGGCAGGGCCTTGGCGACCAGCTTTTCGAATTTGTTGCGCACCTCTGATTTAGCCGGGTGCGAGTTATATCCAGCGTAAATAGGGATATGAACCCGAAAATCGTCATTCCAGTCCGTCGCCCCGATGGGGTCCGCGGCTTCCTTCCAGTTGATGCCGCTTCTATCATGGCCGTTATGGATACGCCGGATGAGGCGGGATGCTGCACCGTCACCCTGCTGGACGCGAAGACGGGCAATGAGTTCGAAGTTCAGGCCACATGCGCATCACGCATCATCGCAACGGACATTTACGAGGCTTCGCGGTATGGCCGCTGAAGCTATCGCGGTCTTCGATTCCGTTCGCCTAGTCAACCCTGCCGCAACTCTCGAAGGACCTATCCCGCCCGGCCGTGAGGGCAGCGTGATGGGCATATACGGCGACGGTCTCGTTTTCGACGTGGCTTTCGGCGGGCCAGTACCAGGTCTCGCTCTAGTGCGGCGCGAGGATATCGAACCGGCATGATCTTCTTCCCCTCCGTAACGGACCCTGTGTTGAGGGTGCCGATCGCCTTCCAGCTATGCCTCTGTTCCGACACGCCGGAGATGGTCGCCAAGCGTGAAGCGTTTGAGAAGCGGTACCCCCATGTGGTCGAGTGCGGGCACCTGCTGACCTTCCCTGGTCGCTTTGGAAAGATCGAGGTCGACAGCCAAGCCCGTAAGTGGCTTCGAGAGACGATCGGCGGCGCTTGGGCGCGGAATGGGCTAAAAGGCGTCCGCTTCACCCGCGAAGCCGATGCAGCGCTGTTCCGCCTGACTTGGTGCCGATAGTAGGTGTTGCCGCACTGGCTGCCCCTCAACGTCAGTGGATCGTTCTAAAGCGCATACCATGCCAGGTGGCTATTCAGCCAAATAAACGCTAACGAATGCGCCATTTTGATGAGTAGTATAATAAGGCTTAAGCCTCCACCTACGACATACAGAAAGAGGGTAGCAGCGCTTAGATAAGGCTTCCGCCACGAGAACGGTAAGTATTGGAGGAGGGGTCGGCGTACCTCATTGCTCCATTGCTCCTCAGTAAACTGTTTAATTCTATCAGGGCAAAACAAGTTGTAGCTGAGCGAAGCGGCACCGAGCATAATGGTCGAAATGCCCAACCATAGTGTTAGGCTCGGTATCGGAAGCGGATGAAGGCGCGCGATAATTTCTTGCAGTGCTTCGGCGGCATCAGGCTGATTGCTTAACGCATGGCTCTTCGACCATTCGGTGAACCGGTGAACTTGCGAATTATATAATGCTATCATCGACATCACTGCTGGAATGGCCACCAAGGCACTAAATGATATACCGAAAAGTGGCAGTGCACCTATCGATCTCACGCGAGCCCAGGAGCCAAATCGGAGTATAAGCGGCAAAGGATTAGTGCGCTTAACTAGCGTAGAGTCGAAATTCCTGATGTATATGATGTTGTCGTGAAATTCTAACCGCTCTAAACCCTTAATTTCATGAAAGTTTTTGCTAAACATAAAAAAGCTTCGATCTAAAACGACGCTTTGCCCGATCGTGAGATCATCAAAACTGCAATCATGAAAATTACAATTTTGGATGGATGTAACCGCGAAAAATGATGTTTTGAATTTGCAGGAATGAAACTTGACGTTCGAGATTATCGAACTTTCGTTCAAAGTCGGCCCGAACATGACTATTTGAAAAGTGCAATCGCCGAATATTACGTCATCTATTATCGGTAACGAGGTATTCTTGAAAGTGCAATTATCGAACCTTGTACCGTAAAGCTTTGGCAGATTTTCGTTGTTAAACTCCTGGTCACGAAAGAACTTTCCGTCATCAAGTGAGTCTTGCGCTTCCAAAAATCGCCTCCTCGCCCTCTTCGATTTGGTTCGCCTACTCAACCCCGCAGTCAGCCACAAGGCGTAGGGAATGCTCGGCTTCCATAGTGCCGGGAACTCCTCTGTCTGCTGTCACTCGGTCTCATACCGCCGCTTCCAGGCGTAGGTGATCCAGGCCCGAGATGCGGCCACTTGGCAGCGCGGGCAGAGTAGGGCCGGGTGCAGTCCGATCATGTCGAGCTTGGCGTCTCCTACCTTCACCAGAAGTTCCTCCCTGGTCCATGTACGCTCGTGGCCGCAAGGATCGCAGCGGAAACAGATCCCCTCATTCGGCGCGAGACCGGCCACGCTCGTCATCATATCCGCCTCCACCTAGGCAGATAATCCCAAAACTAGATGGGGGTTCCTAACAGGCGCACAATCACCCGATACCGATTCGATTTCAGCACGCGGGAGGGCAAGCGATGGATTTCGGCTGGTTGCCTGGGACTTTATCCCAAATCGCAACAGTGACACTCTCGCAAGCCGCAACGCTGATAGGTACGGCGGTGGCTTGGCAGATCAGCCAAAAGTGGAAGGCGCAGGAGATAGGGAAGCGAAAACAGGCCGTCGCAGAACAAGCTGTACTTTCTATCAATCAATTCTATGCCGCGATGGTGCTGGTACGAGAGCCTATATTTATGTCGGATATCGTCGCTATTGCAGCCGCGGACGGTCGAGATACGCTACAAGGACAAGATTTCTACAAACTATTTGACTATCGTATAGCGAAACATGAAGTGCTTATGGCGAAATTTGAGGAGGCGCGCTTTTTAGTGCGGCTATACTATGGTAAAAAATTCGAAGCCTTAATGGTAAGGATTTCATTATACCGCAGCATTACAAAGAATGAAATGTTCGAAGCGATGATCATTTGTGCAGACAAATACGGGGAGAAGCGCAAGGAATTTCACCAAGGTGTTTATTACGCAATGGTGCTAGAGCGTTGGAGGGATGGAGTAGGTCCAGATCCGATGCTAGACGAGATCCGTGCCCATATTACCGAACTTGAAAACCTACTCATTTCCGATTTGCGGATAGGGACCGAGCGACGGCCGAGGCGCTCGACTAGCCGATCATAACGCTGGCTGGCGCGAGACTTTAGGGGACGGGAAGTGACGGGGTGAAAAATCAACTCCGTGTCGGTCCTTTTGCCGGAATCTTTCCAGCCTAGACCCTACCCCCGGTGGTATGACAGGGGAGTGATGCACGCAATGGTTGCGTCCATGCCTCCCGCCTCGCTGATGCGTGAGATGTGAGATCAGACCGTTACAGGCAGCCGACCTCACATGCCCAGTATCGCTAGGAAGGTCGCGGCGTAGTGCTGTCCGCAAACCTATTTAGTCAGCGGCGCCGCGGCGGGCGGGCAAATCCGCTAAATCCTTGATGTATTGCTCGAAACCCCGCGTCGTTACGCTCTCGCTGGACCACTGGATATCGGACGACGAAATCGTTCTGCACGGCGCCGTCGAGTGCCTTGCCCGCCTTCGGCTCTGGATCATTGACCAGGAGCGCCAGTACAGCATGGTCGCGGCCGAGTGCTGCGAGCGCGTCACCAGCGATGGTGTGCTGTATCGCCTAGTCCTGTATCACCCGAGCCTGTTCCGTTAGGGGAGGGTAGGGGAGTGATCGCTTGCTCCTCGGCCTCGATCATCTCGCAGACATCGCGCCACGCTTGGTCCAGCATGGCATCGATCGCTGCTTCCTCCTCCGCGGCTTCGTCCTCTGGCGTCATCGGTTGCCTTTCCGGCGGCCATGCTCGGCCATATGACAGGCGTGACAGGTTGAGACTAGATTGCTTGCGTCCAGGCGTCGCTCTGGGGCGTCCCGGATCTCCACCCGGTGGTGCACCTCGGTCGCCACCGTCACCCGCCCAGAAGCCTCGCAAACCTGGCAAAGCGGCTGCGCTGCCAGGTAGGCGTTGCGAACTCTGGTCCACCGCGCGTCGTAGCCGCGGGACCTCGCTGACCCTCGCCAGCGATCGTAGCTCTCCCGCACCTGCTGCCGGGTCTGCGCGCCTGCTGGCCGGTGGACCGGCGGCCTGGTGGGCATCAGTTCACCGTCCGCGAGTGTTCGATCTGCTGGTCCTGCGGTCTCACTCGCCAGCTTCGTCAACGTCGTCGTGCGCCTCCTCGTCGGTATCGGCCTCTTTGATTTCTTCTTCCTGTAGCGCCACCCAAAACAGCAGGCCGGAGACCACGGCAAGAATGCAGTAAAGCACGGTGAAAACTTTCGAGGGTTCATGCAACGCGAGACCCACGTCATGCATGATAAAATACAGCCAAATCCACGCGGGCGTTGGCTCGGTAAAGCTTCCGATAAGACGTTTGAACATGATGATATTTAGGCCGCGGTGTGGTAAATAGAGGTAAGCCCACACTCACCGACGCGCCGCATTTCCGTGAGGTAGTTTCGCGTATCTCTGACGTAGGCTGCATGCCCCGGCCGTGGTGGTAACATCCGGTCTGCCGCGCGTGGTGCCAGCGGGGCAAAACGCTGGGAAAAAGGGCAGGGTAGAATGCAGCCGCCTGCGAGGTGAGGGTTCCGGCGGTAATCGCTGGGACCCTCTTCGTAAATAGCCGATGCACGCCAACATCCTCGCCGCCGTCACGGCCTTCGCCAAATCCAGAGCACAACAACCAAGCACCTGGATCGGCATTATCAGCCTGATCGTGGCGGCTACAGGGCTATCGATCGACAGTCAGACGGTCCAGACCGTCGCGCTCGCCATTGCTGCTATCGCGGGTGGTGCCGGGATCGCCGTCGATCGCTAATCGCCCAGGTCGAGTTCGCCATCTACGAAGCGGACGACGGTGAAGGCGGTGGTGTTGAACCGCTTGTTCAGTCGCCTCGCCATGCGGTGCGCGTGACCTGGTGACATGAAAGTCACTCTCGGATATTTCGGACCAGGGTAATCGCGGTACGCTGTAGCGATGCGGATGTTGCAGGGCTGGCCGTCATAGAAAACTGCATAGACCGCGGCGGCTTCCAACACCTGGAAAACCCGCGCGTTGACGCTGCGTCGCTCTTCATGCGATTCGAGCAGCACAGTCGGCTTCGGTCGAGACATCCCAACCCCCTAAAAAGAAAAGCCCGCCGAAGCGGGCTTAGTGTGGTGTAGGCGCCGGAGTTCGTCTCCGACCTGTTGTGGTGAGCGGCCTGCTCGATTCTATTTATCAGTCTGTCGCCTCTGCCGCCGGGGTCGGCGCCGGATCGTCATAGACACGCTTAATGAATCCCGCTTCCGCCTGGGCGTAGAGCATCATTGCGAACACTGTGCCCCAGAGTGCCTTGGCGTCGTTACCGCGTGTGACGAACCACGCGGCGTCGTCACGAAGTTTGTCGTCGTCCATCACCTCATAATCGGCAATCACCCTATCAGCGACACGCTCGAACCGATGAATGAAGGGGCAGGTGTCGGGCAGCATGATAATAGCGCGAATTAAGTGGTCGGTGATGAGGTTTATGTATCCGTCTCTTGTCATCTCAGTTTCCTGCCGTCGTATTCTCTAGCGCTCGCTGCATCACCGCCTTTACGCGGATGCGCGGCTTCACCGTCACCAGGCCATCCACACCGCAGACGCCGTGCGCCAGGCCGACAGGCGGGCGCGGGTTGCGGTTGCTGTAGGTGAGACTCTCGTGCCCGTACCGATGCACTCGCTGGCCATGCATCTGGCAGAACGGCCCGCGGCCTTTCGTCATGCCGTGCGCCTGCCGCTCGCATCCCGCGGCGGCACAGCACTTCCCTTCGAACATGCGCGCCATCAGTGCGCGCCCTTCGGCAGGAGGACATCGTTATGGATGGACAGAAGATTGTGGTCGACGGCGCGCTTCAGCGCGGGATCGATGGCGATAAGCGCCTCACCACGCTCCCGAATTTCCCGCACGACCTCTAGGTAAG
The DNA here is from genome assembly GCF_013112485.1 of Roseicella sp. DB1501. Taxonomy (GTDB): domain Bacteria; phylum Pseudomonadota; class Alphaproteobacteria; order Acetobacterales; family Acetobacteraceae; genus Paracraurococcus. The sequence continues at coordinate 430,317 of NZ_JABFHG010000002.1, read as the reverse complement.
ATTGGATCGAGCGTAGGTAGGCGCTGCACAACAGGGCGCGCTTAGTTGTCTCGTCCATCACTCGCCCTCCTTTGGGAGAGTGTTGGACCGATACGGCGAGATGTCGCCGCAGCCGCAAGCAGGGCAGGTGTCGTCGCATACGGCCGACCACACATCCGACCACTGATTGCCGCACTCCCCGCAGTAGTAGTGGTTTTCGATCATCGGGGTATCGTCCATCACGGCTGCACCGCCTTCAGCGCGCGGATGCGGTCGACACAACGGCGGACCTCGTCATCGCTAAGCCGGCGATCTGCGTCACGGCGAGCGTCGAAATCCGCTAACCACTCTTCATCCGAGAGTTCGAGGAGGATGCGCGCGTCATCAACCTGCTGCTCGACCTCGTTTAGTACCTTGCGAAGTATAGCGGCGTCGTGCATCGCGTATAGGAAGTTTTCGCGCCGGGCGTGGCGGTGCCCGGCTGTGCTCTTGTCTGACATCTCAAATGTTCATCTATAATATAGAGAGAATACGGGAGCATATCCGAAACGGTCAACACTTGTGCGCGGCGCAAACTTTCCGCCGGTCGGGCCGGGTGTGTGATTGGTTTCGAACTTCAGTTTCGACTTCTGTGTGAAGGCATCGGCGTGCGACCAAAGGGGCTATCGTGACGTCAGGAACGATAGTCCCCTTTGGTCAGCACGCCTGTGTTTTGATGCTGTGTGATTAGTGTGATTACTTAGTGCGGGGGAATCACATCACACACGCCGTAGGGCCTCAACGGGGTGGCGGTTGGCGCTCCCGGCGATAGTTTGCTCATCGCGGACCACGCGGCCTTGCTTGATCAGAGCTTTCACCATTTCCCGCATGGCGGCTTCGTCCTTCAGCCCCACGGCGGCGGCAAGGTCGCTCATGCGCCGCCCATCCGCGGCCTTCTTCCCCGGCGGCGCATAGCCCTGCTGGATCGCCCAGGCCCGGCCGATTTCAGCGGCGACTTGGTCCATGAGCGCAGGGTCGACCTGGTCGGTGGTTGGCGGCGCGAAGCGCATAGGAATGCCGGTCCGGTCGCCGTAGCGCCGTCCCTGACCGTTGCCGAGCTTGGCTTCCACCCGCTCCCACCAAACTGTCTTCGCCGAAGGCGGCGCATGGTTGGCCTTGGCGTTGCTGATACGGAAGAGTCGCGCCCGCAACTCCGGCTCGGTGACGAGGCCGAGTTCCTTCCTTCCGAGCGGCGTGATGACCCGCGCCAGCCGCGCGCCGTTGACGAGGGCAACGGCGCCTAGCACGGCGGTCGCGGAGGAGGCGTCGCCGTTCATGCCGGCCTTGTTCTGGTGATGTACAAGCTGGATGGCGCAGTTTGTCTCCTCGGCCACCCGGCGGAGGCGCTCGATCACCATGTAGGCGATATCGTTGTCCACCAGCCCGGCGAGCAAAGGCCCCAGGGGGTCAAGGTTGACGACGTCGGCGCGATGCCGCCGGATCATTGCGGCCAGATTGGCGAAGCCGGCTTCGTTGAGGGCGTAGCCGCGGCCTTCCGCCCGAGAGAGCACGAACAGGCTCGCGGGCGGCGAAGCGATGACGATCCTGTCGCCGATCGCCTCCGGCGCGATGCCGTAGCAGCCCGCCGCCATGGCAAGGCGCTTGGTCATCTCGGTGAGGTTTTCGTCGAAGTTGAGGAACAGCACCCGCAGCCCTGGCTCCCAGACCCGCGCGCCCAGCATGTCGCTATCGTCGGTCGCCATGGCGATGCCTTCGACGAGCGACACATTCGTCTTGGCGCTCGCGCCCGCGCCTGCCAGCACCGAGATGGCGCCGCGCTCATAGGCGTAGCCGAGCAGCATCGGGGTCGGCGGCAGCGCCGAAGCGGTATGAAGAACTTCGGCGGTGACGTAGGGCAGGGCGGCCAGCGGATCGACCGGCTCAGGGGTATCATAGGCGCCGAAGTTCATGCTGGTCGGCGGCATCGTCCAGCCGAACTGCCCGGCGCGGATCGCCAGCATCTCCTCGCCGACATAGGTCTCCGCGGCTTGCTGCCACTTGCGCTCGAACTGCTGATCGTCGCACCAGCCGAACCGCGTCGCCCAGGCTCGGGCTGCCTCCATGTGCTGGTCGGCATCCCGCCCCAGCACCCGCCTGAAGCCACCCAGGACGCTCAGGAGGTCGCCCCAAGACGGCAGAGCATCCACCCTATTAGGAATCGCGTGAAGGGCGTCCAGCGCCACCGGGGCTGGCCACAGCGGATCATCCAGGCGGGTGTCGTGCTTGGCGACCGTATAGTCGCGGTGCCGCCCGGCGGTCGAACGGCCGATCAGCCGTTCGGCGGCATCGAGGAACGCCGCGACACGCTCCTCCGAGACCGCCGGGAGGGCAGCGGCCGTGAGGCCGCGCATGGGGTGGTCGGCTTCCCATTCGATTTCGACGCCGCTCTCGTGCCAGCCGTCGACCACAAGCTGACTGCCGCAGCCAAGCACGTCGATGCGCTGGCCGACCCCGGCATCTGGGTTGTGCTCCACCCCTTCGAGGAAGCGGGTCGGCGGCTCGCCCTCGGCGGCGCGGTAGAGCATCGCCAGCTTGTTCGAGTTCGCCCGGCGGCGAACACCTGGCGTCTTGCCCAGCATGGTCTCCGCAAGTGCCCGCACCGAAGCCGCGTCCGCGGCCCGGCTGCAATCGATGTCGATGATCTGAAGGCCATCGGCTAGGACGCCCGTGTTCGGCGCATCCGCATAGGCATCGCGCCCGGCGGCCTCTGGCGGGTCTAGCCTTGCGCGCTCTTGCCAGCACGCGCCCGCGGGCCGTTTGCCTGGGCCTTGCGCGTCTTGTGCGGCGACGATGGCGAGCGGGCGGAAACCATTCTTCCACGCCTGCTGGCGCCCGGCGGCAATCTCGGCCAGATGTTCTCTGGTCGGCTCCGGAATAATACTCTTCATTGAAATTCCTCTAGGGCTTAAAGATCGGTAGATTACAGAAGGTGATTCAATCAATGGAAGCTATTTACGTCTCTGGATAGCAATTTTCGCCGGGTGAAAACTTTCAGGTTGACAGACTGGCCATATTGAGTCACATTCGCGTCAGTCACGATTTGTGGCCCGTCGCTTTACGACGGCTAGCACAAGAGAGTTTTTAGATCACAATGACTATTATTCCGGATATGGCAGCGCAGGCTGCCTCTACTGCTGCTGCACGCAGCACTGATACGAACGTCGTTATCATTGGCCGCGCCCGCTGGGTCAGCCCTTCCCAGACCAGCGGTGGCATCTTCGAGCCGGACGCGAACGGCAAGCGCGGTTGTGCGCTCCTGATCCCAGAAGCGTTTGATCTCTCCAATCTGAAGGCCGCCGTGAAGTCCGCGGCGGTGAAGACCTTCGGTTCCGACCCGGCGAAGCACGTCGGCGCCCGCAATCCCATCGGTCTTGCCGCCGAGAAGGGCACGTTCGCAGGCTACGAGCCGGGCGTGACGCTCATCCGCGCGTCGACCAAGCGGGTTCCGACCATCGTTGACGCCGCGGGCAAGGCGGTGAACCCGGCGGTTCTCGACACCGAACTCTATGACGGGCGGTGGGTCGAGATGCACGTCAACCCCTACGGCTACAACATGAGCGGCAACAAAGGCGTGGCCTTCGGCCTCAACGGCATCCAGTTGCTCGATCATGCCGACCCGCTGGGTCGCTCCAACACCTCGGCCTTCGGGGTCTACAAGGCTGCGGTCCCGGCGATGAGCGCCGCGCCTGCCGAGCAGTCGGCCTGGGACTGAGTAGGGGCGGCCTTCGGGCCGCCTCTTCCGCATCATGGAAGAGTTTATCCTCGCTGCACCCGGCGGTGCAGCCGATGACGCACTGTGTCTGGATTTCGAAATCCGCACAGCGCTCGACCTCCGCACGTCCAGCGCCCATCGCTGGTGCCACCACGCGAGCGCGGAGCTTCTCTGCGCCGCCTACCGGCTACCAGGCGACCCGGCCATCCGCGCATGGCGCCGCGGCGAGCCTGTCCCCACCGCCGTTGTGCAGCACATGTCTGCGGGGCGGCCCGTTCGCGCATGGAATGCCATGTTCGAGTTCGAGGTGACCCAGACCGCCGCCGCTCAGGCGTTAGGCTGGCCACGGCTAACCTTAAACCAGCTTGACTGCTCGATGGCGCGTGCGGCGGCTTGCGGCTTGCCGCAAGGTCTTGACGCCTGCGGCCAAGTCCTTGGCCTCACGGTCACGAAGGACGTTCGCGGATCGGTCCTTATGCGCTCTATCGTCAATCCGAAGCGCTCCGGCCAGCCGATTGCTGACGAAGCGATGGACGGCCTTGTCCGCTACTGCTTGCAGGACGTCGCGGCCGAGATGGCGATCACCGCCATCCTGCCGCCGCTGACCGTGCCGGAAGCCGAGTTGTGGCGCTTGAACGCGCGCATCAACCAGCGTGGCCTGCCGATAGATGTCCCGATGGTCGAGCGCGCCGAGGCCGCCGCGCGGGCGACGCTTGCAGCGCTCGATGCCGAGATGGCGCAGGTAACAGGCGGCGCTGTGCCGGCAGCCAGCGCGGTGGCGCGGCTGAAGGACTTCCTTGGCGCGCAAGGCGTGGCGGGTTTCGCCGACCTCGATCTCCGGGATGAGTTGGAGGACGCGGCATGATCGCCAAGCCCGCCACCTCGCTCGATGAAGCCGATCCCGCTTCGCTTCAGAAGCACGACATCGACCGCCTCCTCGCCGACGCCAGCTTGCCGCCCGCGGCCCGCCGGGCCTTGGAGATCCGCAAACTTGCTGGCAAAGCGGCGACGAAGAAATTCGTCGCCATGCTCAACCGCGCATCCTCGGACGGCAGGCTGCGCGGCGAGTATGTCTACTACGGCGCCCGAACGGGCCGGTTCGCCAGCCGCGGCATCCAGATGCACAACCTGAAGCGGCAGCCCAAGGGGTATCGCTTCGACGCAACAGAGGCAGCGCTCGCCAGCAACCAGCCAGTAAGCCTGGACGACCTTGCGCTTTCGGTACGGAGCATGATCGCCGCGCCATCCGGCAAGGTGATTCTGAAGGCCGACTTCTCCCAGGTCGAATACCGTGGCGTCTGCTGGCTCGCGGGCGAGACGGAGCGGCTGGATGCACTGGGCCGCGGCGAACTTCCTTATGAGCTTGTCGCGGCGCGCATCCGCGGCATCCCCGTCGAGGCGGTCACGCCTGACCTGCGAAACACCCTTGGCAAGCCGGTGGTGCTAGGCTCCGGCTATCAGTTGGGCTGGACGGGCCTGCAAGCGCTGATGGGCCGGATGGGCCGCCACCTGGATGAAACGGAGGCCCGGCGGGCCATCCAGGTTTTCCGCGAGGCGCACCCGGCGGTCTGCCAGTTGTGGCGCGATGCAGAGCAGGCGGCCAAGACGGCGCTAGAGCCCCGCTTCGCCAACTGCTGGGTGCCGTTCGGCGCGCATCGCCTTCTAGCCTTCTCCCGCCGCGCGCCATGGCTCCTGCTGCGGCTGCCTTCCGGCCGGCATGTCCGCTACTTCCAGCCCGAGATTCAAATGAGGGAGAAGTTCGGCAGCCTCCGCCCGTGCGTCACGGTGGTGCAGAAGGGGAAGTTCACGCCCGCTTATCGCCGAGAGCAAATCTATGGCGGCCTCATCGTCGAGAACGCCACGCAGGCGATGTGCCGCGACATCCTCGCCACTGCCCTGATGCGGCTCGATCGAGAGAAGTTCGAGATCATCGGCCACACCCACGATGAAGCCATCCTGCTGGTCGACGCGGCGGATGCGGACACGATAGCGGGCAAGGTCGAGAGCCTGATGGCGCGGCCGATATCCAGCCTCCCTGATTTCCCCCTTGCTGCCGACGTCCAGTTTGGCAGCCGTTACGCCTAGGAGAGTGGCCCGGAATTGGAAAGGGGGACCGAGCCTGCCGCCCGATCCCCCTATTGGTCCTCGTCCTCAACTCTTCCGCACATGCGGCGGATCTTGTCCGAACCAAGTAAACAGCAAATCCTCTCAGCCGCGCATTCGGCGGCTCCGGCCACCGGAGAGACCAGCGACCGAGCGAATGATGCGCCGCAGGGTGCGCCAGGTCGATACACTTGCGAGTGAATCACCAGGCATACACCCAGCCACAACTACAGATTATCAGTGGTCATAGCGGCGAAAAACGGTGAAAGGGAAGGTAGGCGTCGCCGCGAAAATCAAATTAATCCCGATATCCGGGGATGGGGTTGAAAGCCGCGGACGTATATCAACCGAACCCCGGATTGTAGGGGTTAATTCGGTTTTCCAGGGGGGCAGCTTATCCCATCCTGCATTTTTTCTCTCCCGCCGCGTCGAATTTCAGTGCTTAGTCGTAAACAACCCAGGGTTCACGAACCAGCGTTCCTCCGGCCGACCGACGCTTCCATCGTGTTCGGGGCTGCCGAGCCAGCCGTCTTGGGCGAGGATGCGGATTGCCGTCCGGATAAGCTGCGTTTCCCGCAGGCCGCCGATCCGGCGGTTGCGGATATCGCTGACGGTGAATGACGCTGGCCGCCGCTCCATGATCCAGCCCGCTAGCGTAGCGGCTGCATGCGCTTCCGCGGGGGCATCGGCGTCCCCGAAGACCCTGCGGGCCATCGGCAGGTAATAGGTCTCCATGAGCCCTGCCGCTGCCTCGATGGCCCGCAAGCTGATCTCCCGGGGCGGCTCAGGGTCGTCGGTGCATGACCACTCTAGGAGTTCGAGCACCAGGGCGATCCGAAGGGCCTGCCCGCGCGCCTTGTTCAATGCACTGGCGTACAGGCCGCGGTGGCCACGGGACTGCTGGCGCCAGCGCTGCGCCGCTTCGATGAGAGTGCGCCGGGCTTCCCTGGCTACAGGTACGAACACCGGCTTCGGGCGCCCATCCTCATCTTCGTCTGGCGGCAAGCTGGCGAGCCGCGACAAGCGCGCCACCGCGACGGCAGCGTCGGGCCGTTCGACAATTTCGATGGTGTCAATGGAATCGTCCGGGCAAGCCCAGAGGAAGCGCGGAATCAATCCGTCGTTCGCGCGCGCACTCAGAAGCGGCGCGAGGTTCTCAGGTGGGATGCCGCCGAGCATGCTGCACGTCAGATACTCGACAGAGGCAGAATCGCGGCTCATGCGATCGGCCTTGCTGGTCCGCCCGCCGTAGGTCTGAAGCCAGAACTTCGCACTGTTGCTGTTGTACCTGGTGAAGCTCTGGAACTTATCGTCAAGTTCGTCATGAAGGGAGAAGCCGCCGCGGAACATGCCAGCCAGGAGCGTCTGCGCCTTTTCGGGCGTGACGTCATCGAGCAGCAGGCGCGGCGGGACGGGGCGAGGGGTAGGCTCGGCATCGTCGGGATATGCGGGCATCGGTCCGCCCGTCTTCAGAGCCTTCTTCACCGACGCTTCGTACAGCTTCATCTTGATAGCAGCGATGTGCTGCTTCTCTTTCCAAGCGCGCATCTGCTGCGGCATGTCGGCATCGGCCTGCATCTGCCGCTCGATAGCGTGTATGACATCGGAGACGGTGTCTTGCGCAGGAGACTTGCCGCTGCCGGACCCGCCGACGTTGGCGCCGAATAGAGCGGTCGGTTCAAACCAGCCTCCGAGCCGAGCCCATCGGGCATTGCCGATGAGAGCCGCTGCGCTCACCAATAGCGAATGCGCGACGTAGTCCACTGGCGCGTTAGCTGACCGCGCGGCATCAGCAGTCCAATACGGCCACTCGCTGCCCAGCGCCTCGATGGGGTAGCGCGGCGCATCGGCTAGATGTTTCCGCAGCACAGCCATATTTGGTTCCTCTCCCGCATAGAGTACCTCCGGTGCGGCAGGGTCGCCAACATGCTTGTCCTCGGTCGCGGTAAGCTTCCGCTTCTCGCCGCGGCGCTTTTGGAAGAGATGGTCGTCATCCCCCTCGGGCATCAGACTGCCCCCCGCGCCGGGAAGTAGCGTTCGAGCCAGTTGACTGCTGCGGGCTGGGTAATCCCTTCCCGCAGGGCGACAAGGCCCGTCAGCGCCAGACCGCTGCGGCAGACTGTGCGCACCCCCTTCTTGCGCCAGTCATCGCGGACCAGAAGGCGAAGCCGCCAATAGCCGGTTACGCGGTCGATCAGAGCGAGGGGGTAGGTCTCTTCGTCTCCGGCATAAAGAGCGATCCGCCCGCTTTCGGTCTCGGGCCAGGAGAGCCAGGTACCGGGTTCGAGGTCGCCGCAATGGTAAGGGAGACCGATGGCGGCGCAGAGGCGGTGGAGGTTCGAGAGGGCAGGCCGCTCCCAGTGGCCAGGTCCCCGGCGCTGCTCTTCCAGGGCGAGGCTCGCCCTGATCCAGTCCTCTGCCGACAGGAAGGGATCGCGGGGGATGAAGTCCTCCGCGGCTAGCTTCAGTTCATATTCGGGATCATGCATTCTCGGTCTCCTTTGGATTCGGAGCCGGAAAGCGGGGCGCACAGATCGACCCGACCGCGCTTTTAGGGCTTGCGCGGGCTGCTGGGGTCTGTAGGCTCAGGAAATCCGATTTGTTGCTGAGCCTGTCTTGTGAGCCCTCTGCCTACCCGGCGGGGGGCTTTTTCTTTACCGATCAAGCATTTGACGCCTCCCGGCCCGCCGGAAGGCGGGCACTAGCCGTTTGCAAGGCATCGAGCGAGCCAGAAACGGCCCACGGCGTCAACTGGCTTCAGAGCATAGATGCGCGCCCGATAATGAACGGATCAGCAACAGAATTGCGCTATATTTCGAAATTTCTGCGATACGATTGTCTGCAATTGCAAAGTCTGCTGTGTAGAGCAGGGAATTAAATCGCGGTTTTTCCCAGCACACCTTCATTGCGAGAAAGTTTCGCTTCCACATCGCGCAAATCGCCGATGCAGTCTATGATCTTGCCGATTCGAGCAGGCGGGACGTTATGTGCTTTTCCGCCACGGATTTCGGCAACGAACCGGCGTGGTATACCGCGTATGACGATGATCTGCCGCTCCGGCTCGTCACCGCGCGGCGGATGGAATTCGATAGTCTCGAACAACTCCCGCAGAGATGCATTGATACGGGCACGGGCATTGTAGCGCTCATTCGACGGCTCGGCAGACGTCGCCAGTGCAGCCAGCGACCTGACCGTTTCCGCGTGCATCGAAGGGTCGTCGGAACCACGCTCGATAGAGAGTTGTTCTGCCAAAATCTTATGTCGGGTTAGTAGCTCGGCTTTCTCTTTCTCTAATTCGACCGAGATGCGGCGGATCGAGGTATACTCTAGCTCGCGGTCGCGGATGATCTCGCCAATGCGCCGGTTCAGGAACTCGACTTGCTCATGCAGGCGTGCGAGTTCGATTTCGGTTTCTGCCGTCCGACCAGCGGCAGGCGCGAGGTCTCCGGGCTGGAAGAGGAGATCGGCGAAGCCGCGTAGGACCGCGTTTTCTAGCAGGTCGAGGCGATAGTGCGTGCGAACCGTGCATCCCGTCCCGCGGCGACGATTATCGCATACGAGAAATGGTTTGTTAGCCCAGCGGTAGACCATGGACCCGCCGCACACGGCGCAGCAGGTCAGCCCTATGAAAATATTGGGGAACTGTCGGCCGCGCCTTCCTCCTCGCCCGGCGCCAAGCAAGGTTCTGTTTTTCGCCTTCACGGCATGGGCGCGCTGGTACGTCGCTAAATCGACAATAGCGGGGTAGTAGTCTCGGATTGGCTCCCCGACCGTCTCTGCCTGGTTCCTGGTGGTGATATTCCGAACCTGCGGCTGCCATTCGCCCAGGACCGAGCGGCCATTGACGATCTGGCCGACAGTCCCACCATGCCAGCCCGTGGAGGACTGGCGGCCACGACCGAGGCGCCAGGGTGCTTTCGTCTCGTCCCCCGCTTTCCATTCCTCATTAAAACGGCGCGCGATAGTGTTCACACCGACGCCGGAAATGATTTCGGCGAACATCCGCCGCACGAGCGCGGCCCGCTCTGGGATGGGTCGGAAGGTCCGCCGCCCGTCGATCTCGGCGGGTTCCAGCCAGCCGGGGCAGACCCGCGAGACCCGCTCACCACGGGCGATGGCTGATTCGCGGCGTTTCGCCTTCGTGTATCGAACCCGCTCGCCCTTCAGCGCCGAATCCTCATTGGCCCGGACCATTTCGAGGATGCTGCTAAAGAGGAGCTTGGTGCCGTCTCGGGACCGTAGTGTCGCGGTCGTGTAGAGGGTCCTGTCCCGCTTGGTGTAGATGCCCAACCCTTTGTTGATGACCGTCAGGAATTGCAGCAACGCATCGTTGACGTCTTCGCGGGAGATGCGGTCGAGGGCTTCGCAAATCAAAACCGAACCTGGGGCGATCTCCCCACGGTCAAGCCGTGCCAGGAGGGACCCGAAAGCCCCCCTGAGCCGGTTCATGCCGGTGAAGGCGCTAAGCGCTCGATCGACAAGGCGGGTGTTCAGCGGGAGGCCAAGGCTCGCCGCAATAGCCTCATTTTCCTCGCTCTGCCGCGCGATGCTCTCACTACTGCCTTGCTTAAGAGACGAATAGCGCGCGTACGAAATCGCCTCTGAGACGGGCATCATGAGCACAGCCATGCACCTCCGGACCATTCCGAAAGTTTGTTGTATTAGGCGTCTCGACGAACATCGTCGTCAACCCGCATCTGCAGAAGGGCGACAGGCTGGACCTGGCGACGGCGCTGGCGCCGGTCGCGCAGGTCTCGAGCTACCAGTACGTGCTGGTGGTGCATCCGGACGTGCCGGCGCGGACGCTGCCGGAGTTGATCGCCTTCATCAAGGCGCAGCCGCCGGGCACGGTGACTTATTCCTCGGGCGGCGTCGGCAATGCCAACCACCTGGCCGGCGTGCTCTTCGCCGAGGCGGCGGACGTCGAGATGGAGCACGTGCCCTATCGCGGCACCGCGCCGGCGCTCGTCGATGTCGTCGCCGGGCGGGTGACGATGAACTTCTCCTCGCCGCCGCCGGCGCTCGCCCTGGTGCGGGAGGGCAAGCTGCGCGCCATCGCGGTGACGGGCGAGCACCGCATCGCCGCCATCCCGGACGTGCCGACCCTGACCGAGGCCGGCCTGCCCGGCACCGTCATCACCGGCTGGCATGGCGTCTTCGCGCCGGCCGCCACCGCCGCAGCGCAGATGGATGCGCTGGAGGCGGCGGCCCGCCGCGCGGCCGCGGCGCCGCACTATCTGGAGCGCCTGGCGCATGACGGGCTGGAGCCGGCGCCGGCGCGGCCGCGCGCCGCCTTCGCCGCCGCCGTCGCGCCCGAAAGCGCCTATTGGGGCCGGAAGGTCAAGGAACTCGACCTGAAGTTGGAATAGAGCGGATCGCGGGAGGGCGAATGCCCGGACGCGTGAATCCGCTCGACTATGCATGGTGGCGGATCGCGGAGGGCGAATGCCCGGACGCGTGAATCCGCTCGACCATGCATGGTGGCGGATCGCGGGAGGGCGAATGCCCGGACGCGTGAAGCCGCCTGGACAGAGCTGGCAGCGGATCGCGGTCAGGCCCGGCCGCAATCCGCCACGCCGCGCGCCGCTACCAGCGGCGCCCGTGCCAGCCGTGGCCATACCAGCCGGGGCCCCGCCAGCCAGGCCCGCGCCAGCCGCCCCAGCCGCTATAGACGCCGAGGGAGACGCTCGGCCCCCAATAGCCCGGGCCGTAATAGGGGTAGCCCCAGGCCGGATAGGGATAGGCATAGGTGCTGGAGGGCAGGATGGTGGTCGGCAGCGGCGCCGCCTGCACGCTGTTGCCCTTGCTCGCCATGCACTGGGTGTAGGCCATGTCGAAGCGCTGCTGCAGGTTGCCGCTGGAGGCCTGCGCATTGCTCGTGCCGACCGCCGAGCCGGCGAGCAGGCCGGCACCGGCGCCGATCGCCGCCCCGGCGCCCATCGCCCCTCCCGCCGAGCCGATCAGCGCGCCCGCCGCGGCGCCGAGACCGGTGCCGATCGCCGCGCTGCCAACGGCCGACTGGTTCGCCGCCTGCTGCGGCGTGTTGCCACCGATCTGGGCGGAGGCGAAGTTGCGGCAGGTCATGTCCTCGGCCTGGAAGACCGGCAGGTCCTTGCCGCGGGGGGGCAGGGCGAGAACGCTCGGGCCGGCTGGCGGCGCCACGGTACAGGCGCCGAGGCCGAGGGGAACGAGCAGCGCAAGGGTGATGGGAAGGGGTCGCATGGTCCTGTCTTCCTGCCCGGCGCGGTGCCGGGCGCGAGTCCGACTCCAATATGGGGAGCGGCTGGTTCTGTACGATATCCTGGCGCCGCCGAGATTGCCGCGGCCAGGCGTCAGGGTGAGGCCGTGGTCAGGATCCTGGCGAAAAGCGGCACCGCCGCGGCAAGGTCGCGCAGGGCCACGCATTCGTGTGGCGTATGCGCGCTGGCGATGGTCCCCGGGCCGAGGACGAGGCAGGGCGCCAGGGCCTGCAGCTCCGAGGCATCCGTGCCATAGGGCGCGGTGCGCGGCGCCTGGCCGGTGAGGCGGCTGGCGAGCGCCACCAGCGGATGCTCCGCCGGCAGCTCGGGCGGCGGCCCCTCGGCGGCGATCTCGACCGCCACCCCCGCCCGTTGGCCGGCGGCGCGGACCGAATCGAGGATCGGCGCCGGATCGAGCCGCCGGCTGGCGCGGAACTTGATCCGCGCCGTCGCCCGCGCCGGGGTCACGTTCACCGCCGTGCCATGGTTGTCGATGACCAGGTTGAAATCGGCGAAGGGCGGGTCGTAGGCGGGGTCCTGCAGGGCAGGGTCCCGGCGCAGCCGCTCCGCGATCTCGCGCATCTCGGCGAGGAAGGGGATGAGCGCCCAATTGGCGTTGCGCCCCTGGCCGGTCGAGGAATGCGCCTGCACGCCCTCGGCGATGGCGGTGATGTTGGCCGAGGAGCGGTGGCCGCGCACCGGGACCAGGCCGGTCGGCTCCGCCACCACGATCCCCCGGAGGCCGAGGGAGCGGGCGAGGGCGCTCGCCGCCACCGCCCGGGCGCCGGCCTTGGTCGTTTCCTCGTCGGTGGTGATCAGCAGGGTCGCGGGCGTATCGGCGGGGACGGAGCGGGCGGCCAGGATGCAGGCGGCGACGGCGCCCTTCATGTCGACGCTGCCGAGCCCGTGCAGCACGCCCTCGGCATCGATCCGCGGCGTCCAGGGATCCGCCTGCCAGCCGGTCTCCGGCACCGTGTCCATATGGCCGGACAGGGCGTAGCCGCCCGGCGGGCCGCGATGCGCGACCAGCGCCCGCTTCGGCACCCCCGCGGCATCCGCATAGTCCAGGCGCTCGACCTCGAAGCCGCCGAGCTCGGCCTCGATCCGCTCGGCGATGGCGAGGTTCGACCGGCTCGATCGGCTGTCGATCGCGACCAGCTCGGCGGCGAGGCGCGCCACGGCATCGGTGCTGTCCATGCGGCAAAGCTTGTCGCGGCGGCGCGAAAGGGCAAGTCTCGGCGGCATGGACCCGCTCGCCTATCTCGACCCGCGCACCGGCCGGACCTGGCCGCTCGAGACCCCCCGCTGGTGCGGCGATGGCGGCGAGCCGCTGCTGCTGACCGACCTGCCGGGCCTCGCCCCCGACGATATCGACCACGGCACGCGCAGCCTGTGGCGCTACCGCGCCGCCCTGCCGCCGCTGGCCGGCGAGCCGATCACCCTCGGCGAGGGCGGCACCCCGCTGGTGCCGCGCGGCATCGCCGGCGCGACGGCGCTGCTGAAATGCGAATGGCTGATGCCGACCGGCAGCTTCAAGGACCGTGGCGCCTCGGTGATGCTGTCGCTGCTGCGGGCACAGGGGGTGGATACGGTGCTCGAGGACAGCTCGGGCAATGGCGGCGCCGCCATCGCCGCCTATGCCGCGGCGGGCGGCCTGCGGGCGAAGATCATGGTCCCGGAGAGCACCAGCCCGGCGAAGACCGTGCAGAGCCGGGCGAGCGGCGCCGAGATCGCACTGGTCCCCGGCAGCCGGCAGGATTGCGCCGACGCCGCGATCCGCGAGGCGGCGAATATCTTCTACGCCTCGCACAACTGGCATCCCTTCTTCCTGCAGGGCACCAAGACCCTGGCCTATGAGCTGTGGGAGGATTTGGGCTTCCAGGCGCCGGACAACGTCATCGTCCCCTGCGGCGCGGGCGCGAATGTGCTCGGCTGCGGCATCGGCTTCTCCGAGCTGCTGCGGGCTGGGCAGATCGAGGCGATGCCGCGCCTCTTCGCGGCGCAGCCGGCGCATTGCGCGCCGATCGCCCGGGAGTTCCTCGGCCTCGACGCCGCCGAGCCGCAGCCGACCATCGCCGAGGGCACCGCCATCGCCCAGCCGATCCGCGCCCGCGAGTGCCTCGGCATCCTCCGCCTGAGCCGCGGCGGAGCGGTGATGCTCTCCGAGGCCGAGATCGGCGAAGCAACGCTCTCCCTGGCGCGGACCGGCATCTATGTCGAGCCGACCAGCGCCCAGGCGGCGGCGGCCTTCGCCAAGCTGCTGGCGGCCGGCACCATCCGGCCGGAGGAGCGGACGGTGGTGGTGCTGACCGGCAGCGGGCTGAAGGCGACGCCGCGGATCGCCGGGCTCCTGGGCATCGCGCCATGACCCTCGACGACCTCCCGACCCCGTGCCTGCTCCTCGATCTCCCGGCGCTGCGGCGGAACCTGGCGATGCTGCGGGCGGCGATGGCGCGGCATCCCGGCCTGCAATTGCGGCCGCACCTGAAGACCGCGAAGAGCCGCGCGGTGGCCGAGCTCGCCGCACCCGGCTTCGCGCCGATCACCGTCAGCACCCTGGCCGAGGCGCGCTATTTCGCCGAGGGCGGCTGGCATGACCAGATCTACGCCGTCGGCATCACGCCGCAGAAGCTCGACGCCGTCGCGGCGCTGAACGCCGCGGGCGGCGCGGTGAAGGTCATCACCGACGATGCCGGGGCGGCCCGCGCCATCGCCGCGCATCCGGGCGATCTCCGCGCCCTGATCGAGGTGGATGTCGGCGAGGGACGCGGCGGCGTCGCGCCGAACGGGCCGGCGCTGATCGAGATCGCCGCGGCGCTCGGCCCCCGCCTCGCCGGTGTCATCAGCCATTCCGGCCACAGCTACGAAGGCCGCAGCCCCGCGGCGATGGCGGCGATCGCCGAGGCGGAGCGGCGCGGCATCCTTGCCGCCGCGGCGCGGCTGCGCGCGGCGGGGCATGCGGTGCCGATCGTCTCCCTCGGCTCCTCGCCGGTGGCGATGCATGCCGAAAGCATGGATGGCGTCACCGAGATGCGGGCCGGGGTCTATATGTTCGGCGACCTGTTCCAGGCGCAGCTCGGCACCCATCCGCCGGAGGACATCGCCGTCACCGTCCTCGCCTCGGTGATCGGCCGACGGCCGGAGCGCAACAGGCTGCTGCTGGATGCCGGCGCGCTGGCGCTGTCGAAGGATCGCAGCACGGCGACGGCGCCGCGCGACTACGGCTTCGGCCTGGTGCTCGATCGCGCCGGGCGGCCGCTGCCGGGCGAACCGGTGGTCGCCCGTACCTATCAGGAGCATGGCGAGGTGCAGGGCACGGCGCCGCTGCCCTTCGAGCGGCTGCCCGTCGGGGCGCGGCTGCGGGTCGCCCCGAACCATGCCTGCCTGACCGCCGCGGCCTATGACCGCTACCACGTGCTCGATGGCGGCGAGGAGGTGGTCGCCGTCTGGGACAGGGTGAATGGCTGGTAAGCCGGCCGCGGGACGGGAAGATCCTTGCCGGCGGCACGGCGCCGCCGCAACGTCGGCCTGAGACCGGACGTTGCAGGGGAGCGGCGGCCTGAACCCCTGGCCGCCGCAGGGGGGTGACCCATGGTCAGGCGCTGGCTGTCGCTGCTCTATGTCCAGGTGCTGATCGCCATCGTGCTCGGCGTCGCGCTCGGCTTCCTCTGGCCGCAGACCGGCGCGGCGCTGAAGCCGTTGGGCGATGCCTTCATCAAGCTGATCAAGATGGTGATCGCGCCGGTGGTGTTCTGCACGGTCGTGCACGGCATCGCCTCGGTGCGGGAGGCGAGCAAGGTCGGCCGGGTTGGCCTGAAGGCGATCCTCTACTTCGAGGTGGTCTCGACCTTCGCCCTCGCCATCGGCCTGTTCGTCGCCAAGCTCTTCCAGACCGGCAGCGGCTTCAACATCGACCCGAGCCAGCTCGACGCCAAGGCGATCGCCGCCTATGCCTCCCGCGCCAAGGCCGACAACGTGGTCGAGCACCTGATGGCGATCATCCCCGATACCTTCGTCAGCGCCTTCGCCGGCGGCGACCTGCTGCAGGTGCTGCTGCTCGCCGTGCTGACCGGCTTCGCCATCAACGCCCTGCCGGAGAAGGCGCGCATCGCCACCAGCCAGGCCGTCGACCGGCTGGCGGCGATCTTCTTCGGGGTGGTGAAGATCGTCGTGAAGGCGGCGCCGGTCGGCGCCTTCGGCGCCATGGCCTTCACCATCGGCGCCTACGGCCTCGGCTCGCTGATCCAGCTCGGCGAGCTGGTGGCGACCTTCTATCTCACCTCCATCGCCTTCGTGCTGATCGTGCTCGGCGCCATCGCGCGCTTCTGCGGATTCTCGATCCTCCGCTTCATCTCCTATATCCGCGAGGAGCTGCTGATCGTCCTCGGCACCTCGAGCTCGGAGAGCGTGCTGCCGCAGATCATGCGCAAGATGCAGCGCATCGGCTGCGCGCCGCAGGTGGTCGGGCTGACCGTGCCGCTCGGCTACAGCTTCAACCTCGATGGCACCAACATCTACATGACCCTGGCGACGATGTTCCTGGCCTATGCCACGAACACCGAGCTGACGCTGGGCCAGGAGCTGACCATCCTGCTGGTCGCCATGCTGACCTCGAAAGGCGCCTCCGGTGTCACCGGGGCCGGTTTCGTCACCCTGGCGGCGACCCTCTCGGTGATCCCGGACATCCCGATCCAGGCGCTGGCCGTGCTCGTCGGCATCGACAAGTTCATGAGCGAGTGCCGGGCGCTGACCAACCTGATCGGCAACGGCGTCGCCTGCGTCGCGGTCAGCCGCTGGGAGGGCGAGCTGGACCAGGAGCGGCTGCGGAGGGAACTCTCGCGCGGGCCTTCGACGCACGACCTCGACGATGTGGTGCCGATCGGGCGGCCAGCGGAATAGGCTGCCTCAGCCCGCCTCCACATCGAGGGCATAGCCGGCGGAGCGGACGGTGCGGATCACGTCCTCGTCGCCCGGGCCGTTGATCGCCTTGCGGAGCCGCCGGATATGCACGTCCACCGTGCGCGGCTCGACATGGATGTCGCGGCCCCAGACGGCGTCGAGCAGCTGCTCGCGCGAGAAGACCCGGCCGGGATGCTGCATCAGGAATTCCAGCAGCCGGTACTCGGTCGGACCGAGATGCAGCGGCCTGCCGTTGCGGGTGACGCGATGCGCGTCCTGGTCCATGCTGAGGTCGCGGAAGGCCAGCGTGCCGCGCGTGGAGAGGCTGCCGGAACGGCGCAGCAGGGCCCGGATGCGGGCGAGCAGCCCGTCCATGGCGAAGGGCTTGCTGATGTAGTCGTCGGCCCCGGTATCGAGCGCCCGTACCGTGTCCTGCTGCTCGGTGCGCGCCGTCACCATGATGATCGGCAGGTCCCGGGTGGCGGGGCGGCGGCGGATCTGGCGGCAGACCTCGAGGCCAGAGAGCTGCGGCAGCATCCAGTCGAGCAGGACCAGGTCCGGCCTCGCCTCGGCGATGCGCAGCAGCGCCTCCTGGCCGTCCGCCGCCTCCTCGACCCGGAAGCCCTGCTTTTCGAGGTTGTAGCGGAGCAGGGTCAGCAGCGGCACCTCGTCCTCGACGACGAGGATGGTGGGCCGGGCGCCGCCAGGGATGATGTCGGGCATCGGACGGGTGCCTCTCCCTTCCTCAGGCCGGCGGCCGGACCACGGCAAAGGGCGAGCTGTCGCCCTTCGGCCGCTCCTCGGTCAGCGGTTGGCCGCGGACGGCGTAGTGCACGGTCTCGGCGATGTTGGTCGCGTGGTCGCCGATGCGCTCGAGATTTTTGGCAACGAAGAGCAGGTGCGTCGCCGCGGTGATGTTGCGCGGGTCCTCCATCATGAAGGTCAGCATCTCGCGGAAGATGCCGTTGTAGACCTCGTCCACCGGCTGGTCGTTGGCCCAGACCTCGTCGGCGCGGGCGGCGTCGTCGTTGACCAGAGCGTCCATCGCGCCCTTCAGGTTCTCCTGCACCAGCCGTGCCATGCGCTGGAAGCCGTTGAGGCTGCCGAGCGGCGGCTGCTGCGCCAGCACGACGCTGCGCTTGGCGGCGTTGCGCGCATAGTCGCCGATCCGCTCGATGGCGTGGATGATCTTCAGCGAGGCGATGACCAGCCGGAGATCCGGGCCGACCGGCTGGCGAAGCGCCAGCAGGCGGATGCAGAACTCCTCGATCTCGCGCTCCAGCGTGTCGATCTCCGCATCCCGGCCGATGACCTCGGAGGCCAGCTCGGCATCCCGGCGCACCAGGGCGGTGACCGCATCGGCCACCTGCCGCTCCGCCAGGCCGCCCATGCGGGCCACCATCTCGCGCAGCCGGCGCAGCTCCTCGCCATAGGAGCGGACGGTGTGTTCCTGCATCTTCTCCATGCTCCGTCCCCGCCTCAGCCGAAACGCCCGGTGATGTATTCCTGGGTCCGCGCATGCTGCGGCGCGGTGAAGAGCTGCGCCGCCGGCGCCACCTCGATGAGCTCGCCAAGGTAGAAGAAGGCCACCTGGTCGGCGCAGCGGGCAGCCTGCTGCATATTGTGGGTGACAATGGCGATGGTGAAGTCGCGCTTCAGCTCGTCGATCAGCTCCTCGATCTTCAGGGTGCTGACCGGGTCGAGCGCCGAGGTCGGCTCGTCGAACAGGATCACCTCCGGGCGGACGGCGATGGTGCGGGCGATGCAGAGCCGCTGTTGCTGGCCGCCGGAGAGGCCCATGGCGCTGGTGTTCAGCCGGTCCTTCACCTCGCCCCAGAGCGCGGCGCGGGTCAGCGCCCATTCGATCCGCTCCTCCGTCTGCGCCTTGGACAGACGCTCGTGCAGGCGGATGCCGAAGGCGATGTTCTCGGCGATGGTCATCGGGAAGGGGGTCGGCTTCTGGAACACCATGCCCACCTTGGCGCGCAGCGCGTTGATGTCGACATCGGCATCGAGGATGTTCTTGCCGTCGAGGAGCACCTCGCCGGTCGCGCGCTGCCCGGGATAGAGGCTGTACATGCGGTTCAGCACGCGCAGCAGCGTCGACTTGCCGCAGCCGGAGGGGCCGATCATGCCGGTCACCTGCCGCTCCGGCAGGTCGAGGGTGATGCCCTTCAGCGCCCGGTTGTCGCCGTAGAAGAACTCCAGGTTGCGGACGGCGACGCGGGCATTCGGGTTCAGCGCCGCGCCGGAGCGAGCCTGGAGCCCGGCGAGGCCGGGTCGGCCCTCGCGCTTGCCCTGCGCCGCGAGGTCGGTGGTGGAGCTCATCGAGCGTCTCCTGCTAGCCGCGGGGCCGCACGGCGAAGCGCGCGACGATGTTGAGGACGAGGACGCCGGCCGTGACGATCAGCGCACCGGCCCAGGCGATGGCGATCAGGTCGGGGAAGCCGGAATTGGCCTGCTGGTAGATGGCGATCGGCAGGCTCGACATCGAGCGGGCGAGGTCGGTCGAGAGGACCGAGTTGCCGAAGCTCGTCAGCAGCAGCGGCGCCGTCTCGCCGGCGATGCGCGCGACGGCGAGGAGGATGCCGGTGACGATGCCCGGCAGGGCGGCGCGATAGGCGACCAGGGTGATCATCTTCCACTTCGGCGCGCCGAGCCCGACCACCGCCTCGCGCAGCGTGTTGGGCAGGAGCTGCAGCATGTCCTCGGTCGTGCGCACCACCACGGGGATGACGATGATGGCCAGCGCCAGCGCCCCGGCGATGCCGGAGAAGCCGCCCATGGGCAGCACCACGAGCTGGTAGATGAAGAGGCCGATCAGGATCGAGGGCGCCGAGAGCAGCACGTCGGAGACGAAGCGCACGGCATTGCCGAGCAGTGAGCCGCGGGCATATTCCGCGAGATAGGTGCCGACCAGCAGCCCGATCGGCGTGCCGACCGCGGTCGCGATCGCGGTCTGGATCAGCGAGCCGATGATGGCGTGCAGCAGGCCGCCGGTGGGCGCCTCGGGATCGCCATAGGTGGTGGGCTGGAACTCGCGGGTGAAGGTCGTCCAGTGCAGCCCCTCCAGGCCGCGCAGGATCAGCGTCAGCAGGATGGAGGCGAGGAAGAGCAGGGCCAGCGCCGTCGCGCCGATGCAGAACCAGCGCAGCAGCGCGTCGAGCCGCTTCCGCCGGCGCCCGAGGGACGCCGCGACGGCGGGGTCCTTCACCGGGGAGAGGGCGGGCAGGGTGGTGGTGCTCATCCGGGGTCAGCCCTTCAGCCGGCTGCGCAGCAGCAGGCGCGAGATCGCCAGCACGATGAAGGAGATGACGAAGAGCAGGAAGCCGAGCGCCAGCAGGGAGGACTGCTTTAGGCTGCCCATCAGGCTCTCCGGGAACTCCATGGCGACGATGGAGGCAATGGTGGTCGAGGGATCGAAGAGGCTGGTCGGCAAGCGGTTGGCGTTGCCGATGACGAAGGTGACGGCCATGGTCTCGCCGAGCGCCCGGCCGAGGCCGAGCATGATGCCGCCGACCACCGAGACCCGGGTATAGGGCAGCACGACGTTGCGCATCACCTCCCACCGCGTGCAGCCGAGGCCGTAGGCGCTCTCCTTGTAGACGGCGGGCACCTGGCCGAAGACGTCGCGCATGGTGGCCGCGATGAAGGGCAGGATCATGATCGCCAGCACCAGGGCGGCGGAGAAGAGCGAGGTGCCGGCGAAGCTGTTGCTGGCGAAGAGGAAGCCGACCAGAGGAATGGCGCCGAGCGTGTCGCCGATCGTGAGCTGGATGTATTGCTGCACCAGGGGCACCAGCACGAAGAGGCCCCACATGCCGTAGATGATCGACGGGATGGCGGCCAGCAGTTCGATCGCCGTGCCGACCGGCCGGCGCAGCCAGGGCGGCGCCAGCTCGGTGAGGAAGAAGGCGACGCCGAAGGCGAGCGGCACGGCGACCAGGATGGCGAGCACGGCCGAGACCACCGTGCCGAAGATCGGCACCAGCGCGCCGTATTGCTCCCGGCCCTCGACCGGCGACCAGGCGGTGCTCCAGAGGAAGCCGGCCCCGAAGGCGCGGAAGGCCGGCAGCCCGCCGATGAAGAGCGTCAGGATGATGGCGCCGAGCAGCAGCAGGACCAGGATGCCGGCGCCGAGGCAGAGCCCGGCGAAGAGGCGGTCGCCGCCATCGCCGGCGCGGCGGCGGGAGGGGGCGGCGAGGGCGGCGTGCGACAAGCGGCGGTCTCCGTGGTGGCCGGGCGGGGCGGCCGGCGCGCGGTTGGCCCCGATCCTGCCGGACCGGGGCGCGGGCGTCAGGCGGTCCAGACCGGCTTGCCGTCCGGCGTCTTCACCGCCGACCAGGCGCTGCGGATGGCGGCATGCACGCTGTCCGGCAGCGGGATGTATTCGAGGCGGCGCGCCGCCTCGGCGCCATGGCCATAGGCCCAGTCGAAGAATTTCATCGTGGCGAGGCTGCCGGCCAGCCGGTCCGCCGTCGGGTTCACCGGCAGCAGGATGAAGGTGGGGGCGACGATCGGCCAGGTGTCCTCGCCGTCGAGGTTGATGAGGTCGGCGGCGAAATTCGGCGCGCTCCAGTCGGCGGCCTTGGCGGCGGCGAGGAAGCTCGGCATCTCCGGCTTGATGAATTTGCCGGCCTTGTTGCGGAGCTGCGTGGTCACCAGCCGGTTCACCGTCGCATAGGCGTTCTCGGTATAGCCGAGGCCGCCCGGGGTCTGCCGCACCGTGTTCGCCACGCCCTCATTGCCGCGCGCGCCCTGGCCGCCCGGCCATTGCACGCTGGTCGCGGCGCCGGGGCCGGCCTTCCAGGCCTCCGAGACGCGCGACAGGTAGGAGGTGAAGACGAAGGTCGTGCCTGAGGCATCGGCGCGATAGACCGGCGCGACCGGCAGGTTGGGCAGCTTGAGGTCCTTGTTCTGCTCGGCGATGCGGGCGTCGTTCCACCGCGTCACCTTGCCGAGGAAGAGGTCGGCGACGAGATCGGGCGTCAGGCGCAGCGCGTTGTCGGCGACCCCGGGCAGGTTCACGATCAGCACGACCGAGCCCATCACCGTCGGGAACTGCAGCAGCTTGCGCTCGGCGAGCTGGGCGGCGGCCAGCGGCGCGTCGGAGGCGCCGAAATCCACCGTGCGGTTGGTGATCTGGTTGATGCCGCCGCCCGAGCCAATGGATTGGTAGTTGAGCTGGACGCCGACCGCCTCCCGCGCCGCCTGGCCCCAGCGCTCATAAACCGGGCGAGGGAAGCTGGCGCCGGCGCCGGTGATCGGCGTCTGTTGGGCAAGGGCCGGGCGGCCGAGCAGCGGGGTCGCGGCGGCCAGGCCGGAAGCGATGAGCAGGTGGCGTCGTTGCACGCGTCTCTCTCCGACAGGAGGTGGCCCGGGGCGTGGCCGTCCCGGGCAAGGCGGCGCCCTGTTAGCCCCCGCGGAAGTCGGGAGGATTGCAGTTTTGTGAAGCTTCGATGACGGCGACCGGATGACCTGGCCGATGATCCATAGGGCCGAGACCTCCCGCGCAACCCTCCCCGCAGGGTTGCGCGACCGGCTGGTCCCGGCCCCGCCGTGGCAGGCGGTGACGGATTCTGGGCAGGAGCGACTCCACGGGGCCTCCGCGAAGCCGCGCAGCGGTTTCGCGGGGAGTCATCAGCCCGGATACCAGGCCGGGCGCCGCTTCGCCCGGAAGGCGGCCAGGCCCTCCCGCCCCTCGGCCGAGGCGCGCTGCATCCAGCCCTCATGCGCCAGCAGCGCCATCTGCCGGGCATCGAGGGTGAGGTTGTTGGCGCCGAGGAAGCTCTCCTTGGTGACCGCGATCGCCCCGGGCGCCGAGAGCAGCGTCTCGTCGAGGATCGCCTCCAGCCGCGCCTCGATCTCCTCGGCCGGCAGCACCTCGTGCACGAGGCCGATCCGCAGCGCCTCCGCCGCGCCGAAGCGCTCACCGGTCAGCGCGTAGCGGCGGGTGTGCCGCAGCCCCATGGCCTGCACCATATGGGTGGAGATCGGGGTCGGGGAGACGCCGACCCGCACCTCCGTCAGGCCGAACAGCGCCGCCGGCGTCGCCAGCGCCACGTCGACGCAGCAGGCGATCCCGGCGCCGCCGCCGAAGCAGGCGCCCTGGATGACGGCGAAGGTCGGCCGGGGGAACTCGTTCAGCAACTGCATCGCCTGCGTCGTCGCGTAGGAGGCCCGGTAGGCCCGCTCGGGCGGGTATTCGCTGACCTCGGCCAGCCAGTCGATATCGGCGCCGGCGGCGAAATGCCGGCCCGCGCCGCGCACCACCAGGACCCGGAGGTCGGGATCCTCCCGCAGCGCCTCGAGCGCGGTGATGAGCGTGCGCAGCAACGCCTCGTTATAGGCATTGCCGCGATGCGGCCGGTTGAGGGTGGCGGTGACGATGCCGCGGGGATCGCGGCTCAACAGGACGGGGGTTTCGTTGGACATGCGCATTCGCTCCCGGATGGATGGGCGCCAGCCTATCGCGGGACGCGGCGGCGCGGGATGCCGCCGGGCGGATTTGACTCGGTGCCGGCCGGGCCCGAGGCTCGGTGGGACCGAGGGATCGTCCCGGAGGAAGCGCCCATGTTCGCCACCCGCCCGACGCTCTACGGCACCCGGCACGCCGTCTCGGCCGGCCACTACCTCGCCGCCGCGGCCGGCTTCTCGGTGCTCGAGGCGGGCGGCAACGCCATCGATGCCGGTTGCGCCGCGGGCATCGCCCTCGGCGTGCTGCTGCCCGACCTGGTGAACGTCGCCGGCGTCGCGCCGATCCTGATCCGCAAGGGTGACGGCACGGTCGAGACCATCGCCGGTCTCGGCCATTGGCCGCACGCCCTGCCGGCCGACCTTTTCCAGCGCGAGCATGGCGGGCGGATCCCGGACGGCGTGCTCCGCACCGTGGTGCCGGCGGCGCCGGATGCTTGGATCACCGCCCTCGAGCGCCATGGCACCATGGGCTTCGGCGAGGTCGCGGCGCCCGCGATCCGTTTCGCCCGCGACGGCTTCGCGGTCCAGCCGCTGCTCGCCGGGAACATCCGCGACCATGCCGAGGCCTATGCGCGCTGGCCGGGCAATGCGGCGATCTTCCTGCCCGGCGGGCGGCAGCCGCAAGTCGGGGAGAGGTTCGTTCAGGCGGACCTCGCCCGGACGTTGCAATACATGGCGGACGAGGAGAAGGCCATCGCCCGCCATGGCCGCGCCGCCGGCCTCGCCGCCGCGCATGCCGCCTTCTATCGCGGCGACATCGCCCGCGAGATCTGCGACTTCATGGCGCGCGAGGGCGGCTATCTCCGCCGCGAGGACCTGGCCGGGTACCGCTCCCGCATCGAGCCGGCGGTGCGCCGCCGCTGGCGCGGGCATGAGGTCGTCACCTGCGGCCCCTGGTGCCAGGGGCCGGCGCTGCTCGAGGCGCTGCTGCTGATGGAGCGGGGCGGCATCGGGGCGCTCGCGCACAACAGCCCGGACTACCTCCACCTCTTCACCGAATGCATCAAGCTGGCGATGGCGGACCGGGAATACCATTTCGGCGACCCGGCCTTCGTCGAGGTGCCGCTCGACCGCCTGCTCTCGGAGGCGCATGTGGCGGCGCGGCTGGTCGAGATCGATCCCCGGCAGGCGATGATCGGCATGCCCGGCCGGCAGCCGGGATCGGGCCTGACGCCGGCCGCCATGGCCAGCCGGACGGCGCCGCCGGTCGAGGCCGATACCTCCTACTGCGCGGTGGTCGATCGCTGGGGCAATGCCTTCAGCGCCACGCCCTCGGACGGGTCCTGGAACGCGCCGGTGGTGCCGGGGCTCGGCCTCATCCCCTCCAGCCGCGGCAGCCAGAGCCGGCCCGACCCGGCGCATCCCTGCGGCGTCGCCCCAGGCAAGCGGCCGCGGCTGACGCCCAACCCGGCCCTGGTGGTGACGGAAGGGGGCGGCGTCATGCCCTTCGGCACGCCGGGCGGCGACGTGCAGATCCAGGCCATGCTGCAGGTGCTGCTGAACCTCTTCCAATTCGGGATGGAGGTGCAGGAGGCGATCGAGGCGCCGCGCATCGCCAGCTACTCCTTCCCCTCGAGCTTTGCGCCCTTCGAGGCCTTCCCCGGCCGGCTGGCGGTGGAGGGGGCGATCCCGCCCACGGTGCGCGAGGCGCTCGCCGCGCGCGGCCATCGCATCCATGACTGGCCGGAGCGGAACTGGCTGGCCGGCGCGGTCGAGGTGGTGAAGACCGACCCGGCCTCGGGCCTGCTCGCCGCCGGCGCCGATCCCCGGCGCCCGGCCTATGCGGTGATCGCCTGAGGGCGGCCACCCTCAGGCCGGCCGGCCCGGCCTGGCGGCAGGAGTGTCGAGCCAGCGGGCGGCCGCCGCGTCGCTATCCTCTGGCCGGGTGTTGAAGGCGATCGCGGCGCCGGGGGCGGCGCGATGGATGGCGTTCAGCACCGCCTCGAAGTCCAGAAGGCTGCGCGGCGGCAGCCGCAGGCCGGCGCCGATGACCACGCAATCATAGCGAGCCGCGGCAAGCTGCCGCTCGACCATCGCCACGGCGCTGCCGTCGGGCCGGATGAGGCAGTGGTCGGCCTCCCAGCCGCGGTCGCGGATCCGCGCCAGGGCGATGTCGATGCCGGCGCGGATCGTCCCGGCATCCAGCCCCGGCGGCAGCGCGGGATCGCTGAAATCGACGGTGTCGGGATCGTATCCGATAAGCAGAACGCGGACCATGCCATGCCTTTCGCGGCTGCCGGATGGCAGGTGGGATGGTCGCCGGGGCGCGCAAGCCGCTGCGCCGCCCTGGCGTCGCGGCCTCAACCGCGGGCCTGCGGCCGGTCCAGGGTCCGGCCGCAGGCATCACATGGCGTCCGCGAGCCCGAGGCGCGCCGCGATCGGCGGCCGCCGGCGCGGCGCCAGCGCGCCGGTGGCCAGGTAATCCGCCTCCTCGGCGGTGGAGACGCGGCCGAGGGCGGCATTGCGATGCGGATAGCGGCCGAACCTGGCGATGACCGCGCGATGCCCGCGCGCCTCGTCGGCGGCGAAGCGGTAGAGCGGCCGAAGATGGTCGGGCGCCGACCAAGCCACCGCCTCGGCCATGGCGCAGACGCGGATCAGCCGCTCGCGGTGGTCCGGCCCCTCGGCATGGGCGAGCGGCAGCAGGAAGAAGGTGCGCTCCCAGGCGTGGTCGAGCGCGTCGTAATGGTCGTTGCGCAGCCCGTCCTCGGCGAGGCGCAGCGCGTCCGGGTCGCCGGCATAGGCCTGCGGCGTCCCGGCATGCAGGCAGCGGGGCAGCTGGTCGAGCAGCAGGATCAGCGACAGCCGGCCACGCGCCGTCGCCGCCCAGCCATCGAGATGGCCGGCCAGCGCCGCCCGCGTCAGCCGCGCCAGGGCGAGCGTGGGCGTGACGCCGCCATCGAACCAGGCCTCGAAGGCCTGGTGATGCGTTCTGGCATCGGCATTCTCGAGTCCTGGCGTGAACCAGGCGTCCAGCACCTGCTGGATCGTCTCAGCATCCGGCATCGCTGATTCCCCCCAAGGGTCGCAGTCTGCGGCTCCATTGCCATACGGTTGCGGAAGGGTCTGTGCGATCGCGCACACGCCGTGCTGCGATGCGGGGTGCGACAACCGGTGGACGAAACTCTGCGCCGCCGGCACACTCGGTCGCCCGACCAAGAGAAATGGAGAGAGCCGGTCCCATGCATGACGTCGTGATCCGAGGTGGCACCATCGTCGACGGCACGGGGGCGCCGCGCTTCACCGGCGACCTCGCCATCGATGGCGACCGCATCGCCCAGGTCGGCGGCAAGGCCGGTCCCGCCCGGCGCGACATCGCCGCCGAGGGGCGGTTGGTGACGCCGGGCTGGGTGGACATCCATACGCATTACGACGGGCAGGCGACCTGGGACCCGGTGCTCGCGCCCTCCTCCTGGCACGGCGCCACCACCATCCTCCTCGGCAATTGCGGCGTCGGCTTCGCGCCCGTCCGCCCGGCGCATCACCAGGCGCTGATCGACCTGATGGAGGGGGTGGAGGACATCCCCGGCATCGCGCTGGCCGAGGGGCTGCGCTGGGACTGGGAGAGCTTCCCGAGCTATCTCGATGCCCTGGCCCGGCTGCCGCGGACCATCGACGTCGCGGCGCAGATCGCGCATCACCCGCTGCGCGTCTATGCCATGGGCGAGCGCGCCATCAACCGCGAGATGGCGACCGCCGAGGATATCGCGCTGATGGCGCGGCTGACCGAGGAGGCGCTGCGGGCCGGCGCCTTCGGCTTCACCACCTCGCGCACCGACCAGCACAAGACCCCGGCCGGCGAGCTGGTGCCGGGCCGCTATGCCGAGCATGAGGAGCTGATCGCGATCGGCCAGGCCATGGGCCGGGCCGGCCGCGGCGCCTTCGGCATGCTCTCCGACTTCGAGGACGAGGCGACCGAGTTCGGCTGGCTGCGGCAGGTGGCGAAGGATAGCGGCCGGCCGGTCTGGTTCCTGCTGACCGACCGCAGCTACGACCCGGAGCGCTGGCGGCGGCTGATGCAGGGCATCCGCGCCGCGCGGCAGGAGGGGCTCGCCCTCTCGGCGCAGGTGGCCGGGCGGCCGGTCGGGCTGATCCTCGGCCTCACCACCTCGCTCAACCCCTTCGCGCTCCGCGAGAGCTTCGCCGAGCTGGCGCGCCTCAGCCCGGCCGAGCAGCTGGCGCGGCTGCGCGAGCCGGCGATGCGCGCCGCCATCCTGGCCGAGGAGGCAAGCCCGCGGCTGATGGAGATCCTGCCGCCGCTCTCGCGCCAGATCGCCACGCGCTGGGACCGCATGTACATCCTCGGCGAGACGCCCGATTACGAGCCGCCGCCGGAGCGCAGCATCGCCGCCCTGGCGGCGAAGGAGGGCGTCGCCCCGGCCGCCTATTGCTACGACTACCTGACCGGCGGCGATGGCGGGCGGATGCTGTACTTCCCCGTCACCAACTACGTCCATGGCGATCTCGAAGTGGTGCGGGAGATGATCACCGACCCGCATACCGTGCTCGGCCTCTCCGATGGCGGCGCGCATTGCGGCGTGATCTGCGACGCCTCGCTCAACACCACCATGCTGACGCACTGGGTGCGCGACCGGCAGCGCGGCGAGCGCCTGCCGCTCGAGTTCGTCATCAAGCGCCAGACCAGCGAGACGGCGGATTTCTTCGGCTTCCACGACCGCGGCCGGCTGGCGGTCGGCAAGAAGGCCGATGTCAACGTCATCGATTTCGAGGCGCTGCGGCCGCACCATCCGGAGATGACCTACGACCTGCCGGCCGGCGGGCGGCGGCTGGTGCAGCGGGTCGATGGCTACGACCTGACCATGGTGAGCGGCGTGCCGATCTTCGAGCGCGGCGAGGAGACGGGCGCGCGGCCCGGGCGGCTGGTGCGGGCGACTGCCTGACCGTCGCCCCGCGGGGTCGCCCGATCGGCGTTCCGATCTCGGCGCGATTCCTGTAGGATCGCGGCACCACCAGCCGGCCCGGCAGAGGTCGGCGGTGGCGGGAGCAACGTCGCATGATCCCATCGCTGTCGCGGCGGCGCCTGATGGCGGGTACTGGTCTGCTCGCCGCCGCCTCCGCACCCGGTCGGTCGCCTCGGGCGCAACCACCCTGGCCCAGCCGGCCGGTGCGGCTGGTTGTCGGCTTCACCGCCGGCAGCGCCACTGACGTCACCGCCCGCATCTTCGCCCAGGCCTTCGGCCAGGCCTGGGAGCAGCCGGTGGTGGTCGACAATGTCAGCGGCAATTCGGGGGCCATCGGCACCGACCGCGTCGCCAAGGCGGCGCCCGACGGCTACACGCTGCTCTGGGCCGGTAATGCCGCCATCACCGTGCTGCCGGCCATGCAGGCGCTGCCCTTCGACCCGCTGAGGGACCTGGCCTCGATCTGCGCCACCCTCGCCATGGCCTCGGTGATCTTCGCCAACCGGGAGAGTGGCCCGCCGACGCTCGGCGCCCTGATCGAGGCGGCCCGGGCCCGGCCGGGCGGCCTCGCCTATGGCACGCCCGGCGTCGGTACGCCGCAGCACATCGCCGGCGAGATGCTCTGCCACCAGGCCGGCATCCGCATGGAGCACGTGCCCTATCGCGGCGCCAACCTGGCCGATGTGATGAGCGGCGTGCTGCCGATCGGCATCCAGAATGCCGGCGCCGCCATGCCGCTGGTGCGCGAGGGCAGGCTGCGGGGCCTCGCCGTCACCTCCTCCGGCCGCACCGTGGCCGCGCCCGAGCTGCCGACCGTCGCCGAGCAGGGCTTCCCCGGCTTCGAGGCGCTCTCCTGGTTCGGCCTGATGGCGCCGGCCGGCACGCCGCGGCCGATCATCGACAAGGTCCGCGCCGCGGCGCTGCGGGTGCTGGCCGATCCGGAGCAGCGGGCGCGGCTCGCCCAGCTCGGCCTCGACCCGATCGGCAGCACGCCGGAGGAGATGCAGGCCCGCATCGCCGCCGACATCCCGAAATGGGGCAGGGTGATCGCCGAGGCGGGCATCCCGACCACGCGCTGAGGCGGGGCTGCCTCAACCCGGCTCCTCGGCCAGCGCCGCGACGGCGCTGCGCAGCGGCGCCCAGAGCCGTTCGCGCTGGCCGGGCGACATGCCCGCCGCGAGCCCGCCATCGACGGTGAGCGCCACGCCGGTGACGAAGCCGGCGCGGTCATCGGCGAGGTAGAGGACCGCCTCGGCGATGTCGTCCGGCCGCCCCTCGCGCCGGATCGGCTGGAATTCAGTGAGCGCCGCCTGCGCCGCCTCGGCGACGCGCCGGTCGAGCTGCGTCGGAAGCTGGATGGAGCGGCCGAAGATCGGCGTCGCGATGGCGCCCGGGCAGACGCAATTCACCCGGATGCCATGCTCGGCCAGCTCGAGCGCGGCGCATTTGGTGAGCTGGATCACCGCCGACTTCGCCACTGAATAGGCGGTCGCGGTCGAGCCGGGGATCAGCCCGGCGATGCTGGCGGTGGAGACGATGGTGCCCGATCCCTGGGCCTTCATCACCGGCGCGGCGTGCTTGATGCCGAGCATGACCGAGCGCAGCAGCACCGCCATGGTCGCGTCCCAGCCCTCCGCGGGCATGGCCTCGATCGGGCTCGGGTCGCCGGGGCGGCCGGCATTGTTGAACATCAGGTCGAGCCGGCCCCAGCGCCGCACGGCGAGGG
Source organism: Roseicella sp. DB1501 (assembly GCF_013112485.1). Taxonomy (GTDB): domain Bacteria; phylum Pseudomonadota; class Alphaproteobacteria; order Acetobacterales; family Acetobacteraceae; genus Paracraurococcus. The sequence goes on along the minus strand of NZ_JABFHG010000002.1, from coordinate 400,221 downwards.
CGATCGCGGCGGCGATGTCGGCCTCCTGCGTCACGTCGCAGCGGATGGCGCAGGCGGCGGCGCCCAGGGCGTGGCAGAGGTGCTCCGCCGCCGCCTCCTGGATATCGGCGATGACGAGGCGGCCGCCCTCCTCGACGAAGCGCTCCGCCGTGCGGCGACCGATGCCCGAGGCGCCGCCGGTGACGACGGCGACCTTGTCCCGCATGCGCATGGCATCCTCCCCCTTGTTTATGGGGAGGGAGTGTGCCCCCGGCTCAGCAGCAGCGGAAGCCGCGGGTCGTGCCGCCGAAGCGCGCCGCCTCGCGGTTGCGGAAGAACTCGGCCCGCGTCATCGGTGGCTGGTCGGGATGCTGGCGCTGCGCATGCTCCAGATAGACCTCGTAATTCGGCTGGCCGACCATCAGCCGCGCCGTGTCGCAGAGGCAGCGCAGCCAGGCGCGCGGCGAGGGCCCAGGGGCAGGCCCAGGGGTGGGCCCGGGGGAGGCTCCAGGGGAGGATCCGGAGGAAGGGGCTGCGCTCATTCCGCCGCCACCTGCCGTGGCCCGCCGATCTCATGCGCGGTCCAGCCGCGGGCCCGATAGGCCTCGAAGCAGGAACGGATGCCGAAGACCAGGATGGCGAGGACGACGGCGACGAAGAGCGCGGCCAGCGCCGCGTCGATGCGGTCGTTGAAGATGATCTGCCGCATCTGCTCCGGCGTCTTCGCCGGCGCCAGAAGCTGCCCCTGGTCCAGCGCCGCCTGGAAGCGCGCGGCATGCTCGAGGAAGCCGACGCGCGGATCGGAGGAGACGATCTTCTGCATCCCGGCGGTGAGGGTGCAGGCAACCAGCCAGATGGTCGGCAGGATCGTCACCCAGGCATGGCGCTCGCGCTTCATGCGGAAGATGACGACGGTGCAGAGGGTGAGCGCGACGGCGGCGAGCATCTGGTTGGAAATGCCGAAGAGCGGCCAGAGCGTGTTCACCCCGCCCAGCGGGTCGGTCACGCCCTGATAGAGGAAGAAGCCCCAGGCGCCGACGCAGAGCGCGGTGGCGATGACGCCGGAGGTCCAGCTCGTCGTGTCCTTCATCGAGGGGACGAAGACGCCGAGCAGGTCCTGCAGCATGAAGCGCCCGGCCCGGGTGCCGGCATCGACGGCGGTGAGGATGAACAGCGCCTCGAACAGGATGGCGAAATGGTACCAGAAGGCCATCATCGTCTTGCCGCCGATGACCTGGTGGAAGATATGCGCCATGCCGACGGCGAGGGTCGGCGCGCCGCCGGCCCGCGAGATGATGCTGGTCTCGCCGACATCCTGCGCGGTCTGCGCGATCTCGGCCGGGGTGATCGGGAAGCCCATGGCGGTGACGGCGGCCGAGGCGCTCTCGGCCGTGGTGCCGATCACCGCGCCGGGGCTGTTCATGGTGAAGTAGACGCCGGGCTCGATGACGCTCGCCGCGATCAGCGCCATGATGGCGACGAAGCTCTCCATCAGCATGCCGCCATAGCCGATGGGCCGGGCATTCACCTCGCTGTCGATCAGCTTCGGCGTGGTGCCGGAGGAGATCAGCGCGTGGAAGCCGGAGACGGCGCCGCAGGCGATGGTGATGAACAGGAAGGGAAAGAGGCTGCCGGACCAGACCGGGCCGCTGCCATCGACGAAGCGCGTCACCGCTGGCATGCGCAGCTCGGGCAGCACCACCAGGATGCCGAGGGCCAGGCCGAGGATGGTGCCGATCTTGAGGAAGGTGGAAAGGTAGTCCCGCGGCGCCAGCAGCAGCCAGACGGGCAGGATGGAGGCGACGAAGCCGTAGCCGATCAGCAGCCAGCAGAGCTGCGTGCCGGTGAAGGTGAAGGCCGCCGCCCAGGCCGGATCCTCGGCCACCCATTGCCCGCCGAGGATCGCCAGCATCAGCAGCACAAAGCCGAGGATCGAGACCTCACCGATGGTGCCGGGCCGCAGGAAGCGGAGATAGACGCCCATCAGCAGCGCGATGGGGATGGTGGCGGCGACGGTGAAGCTGCCCCAAGGGCTCTCGGCCAGCGCCTTCACCACGATGAGCGAGAGCACGGCGAGGATGATCACCATGATCATGAAGGTGCCGAAGAGGGCGATCACCCCTGGCACCGGCCCGAGCTCGGCGCGGATCAGCTCGCCGAGGGAGCGCCCATCGCGCCGCATGGAGACGAAGAGCACCATGAAGTCCTGCACCGCGCCGGCCAACACCACGCCGACGAGGATCCAGAGCATGCCGGGCAGATAGCCCATCTGCGCCGCCAGCACCGGCCCGACCAACGGCCCGGCGCCGGCGATGGCGGCGAAATGGTGGCCGAAGAGCACGGTCCGGTTGGTGGGCACGTAGTCGAGCCCGTCATTGTGCCGCACCGCCGGCGTCGGCCGGTTCGGGTCGAGCTGCATTACCCGGTCGGCGATGAAGCGGCTGTAGTAGCGATAGGCGATGACATAGGTCGCCACGGCGGCGGCAAGGACCCAGATGGCGCCGACCGGCTCGCCCCGGGCGGTGGCGATCATCGCCAAGGCGCCGGCGCCTATCAGCCCGACCAGGGCCCAGGGCAGATGCCGTCCGAGGGTTCCCTGCATGTCACGCGCCTCCCGTCGCAGACCCGGCGCTGGCGCAAGCGCTCCGGCGCCGCAGGGGTTGCAGCCGCTCCCGCTGCGGTTCGCATGTCAGCGCGCTCGCCGGAGCCGCCGCCCGTTGCCCTACCGGGGCTTGGCCTCGGCAGGCTGCAGCGCATCAAGGCTCAGAAGCGGCTTCCCGCGGCTTCCTCAGTGCCTTTCCAGGAAGGCAAGCACCGCGGCGTCGAAGTCGGCGGGGTTGTCCTGGCTCATGGAATGCGCCGCATTCGGGATGGAGACCCGCTCGCAACCCCGGATGTGCCGCTCCAGCGCATCGGCATTGGCGACGAAATTCGGCAGGGTCTGCGCCCCGACCACCAGCAGCGTCGGGGCGCGGATCGCCTCGGCCGCGGCGCGGGAATAGGGGCGTCGCCGCTCGTCGCGCTGGCCGAGCAGGGTGTGGGCATTGTCGCGGTTGATCGCCTTGCGCGCCTCGCTCCGCCGCTCCCAGGCGCCGGGGCCGCCGGTATGCTCGGCGATGCGGCGCAGCCCGGCCTCGACATCGCCCGCCTCGACCAGCGCCGCGCCCTCGGCGAAGGCGCCGCGCTGGGCGCCGCTCGCCGGCTTGCCGCCGAGGCTCTCATCCAGCTCGCCGCCCGGCTCGGCCAGGACCAGGGCGCGGACCAGGCCGGGATGCCGCTCGGCGAGGCGGAAGGCGATGTGGCCGCCGCGGGAATGGCCGACCAGCCGCACCGGCCCGGCGCCGAGGCTCTCGATGAAGCCGGCCAGGTCGGCGACATGCCGGTCGATGGTGAAGTCGCCGCCCGCCTCCCAGCGGCCGGGCCAGCAATGCCGCATGGAGAGCGCCATGACATGGTAGTGCCGGCCGAGGGTCGGCATCTGCGGCGCCCAGTAGCGCTGGTCGCCGAGCGTGCCGTGCACCAGGACCAGCGGATCGCCGGCGCCGCTCTCGGCATAGCTCAGCGGATAACCATCCACCGTCATCTCAGGCATGTTCGCCCTCCCTTGCCCTCGGTCCGGACCATGCGCCGGGCCGGCGGGCCCGCCAAGCCGGGCGCCGAGCGGCCGGGCAGGTCTTGCGTCCTCCGCCACCCCCTGCCACACCGCGGCGGTCATGACCGACGACGCCTCCCAGGACCTGCCGCCGACCGGCCTGCTGCCGGCCGGGCTGATCGACCTGCTGCCGCCCGAGGCGGAGCGGGAGGCCCTGCTCGTCGAGACGCTGATGGCCGCCTTCGGCGCGCATGGCTATGAGCGGGTGAAGCCGCCGCTGCTGGAATTCGAGGACAGCCTGCTGGCCGGCTCCGGCGCCGCGGTGGCCGAGCAGACCTTCCGGCTGATGGACCCGGTCAGCCAGCGCATGATGGGGCTCAGGGCCGACACCACCCCGCAGGTGGCCCGCATCGCCGCCACCCGGCTCGGCCTGCAGGCCCGGCCGCTCCGCCTCTGCTATGCCGGGCAGGTGCTGCGGGTGCGCGGCACCCAGATCGCCCCCGAGCGGCAATTGCCGCAGGTCGGCGTCGAGCTGATCGGCAGCGAGGCCGCCGAGGCGGATGCCGAGGTCGCGGTGGTGGCCGCCGAGGCGCTCGCCCGCGCCGGGGTCGCCGGCATCACCCTCGACATCAGCCTGCCGACCATGGCCGGGGTGCTGCTCGAGGCGGCCGGCCTCACCGTCGAGGCGCTGGAGGCGCGCGGGGTGCGGCCGAAGCCGGCGCGCGCCATGATCCTGGCGCTGCGCCAGGGGATCGACCGCAAGGACCCGGTGGCGGTGCTGACCATCGCCGAGCGGGCGACGCCGCTCGCCGTCGACCTGGCCGCGCTGCTGCCGGAGCTGCTGCGTGCGGCGGGGCCGGCGGATGCGGCGCTCGCCACCCTCGTCGCCGTGGCGCTGCCGCCGGCGGCGCGGGCCATCGCCGACAATGCTGCGGCGGTGATCGCCGCCATCCGGGCCCGTGACTCGGCGCTACGCATCACCCTCGACCCGATGGAGTTCCGCGGCTTCCACTACCATACCGGCGTCGCCTTCACCGTCTTCGGTCCGGGCGCGACCGGGGAGCTCGGCCGCGGCGGCCGCTACCGCTCGCTGAACGACGAGCCGGCGACCGGCATGAGCCTCTACCCGGATGCGGTGCAGCGGGCCGCCCCGGCGCCGGCGCCGCGGCCGCGGGTCTTCGCGCCGCCCGGCACGCCCGAGCCGGCTCTCGTCGCGCTGCGCGCCGAGGGCTTCGCCACGGTGCGCGCCCTGTCGCCAGCCGATGCGCCGCGGGCGCTCCGCTGCACCCATATCCTGCGGAACGGCGAGGCCGTGCCTCTGCATGCCGCCATGGTCGAGGCATCGGGCGAGGCGGGCGCGACGAGGAGCGGGCCCGCACCATCATTGCAGCGAAAGGACTAGGCCGATGGCCAATGTCGCCGTGATCGGCGCCCAATGGGGCGACGAGGGCAAGGGTAAGGTGGTGGACTGGCTGGCCAGCCGCGCCGATCTCGTCGTGCGCTTCCAGGGCGGCCACAATGCCGGCCATACGCTGGTGGTCGGCGGGCAGACCTATAAGCTCTCCCTGCTGCCCTCGGGCGTGGTGCGCGGCAAGATCGGCATCATCGGCAACGGCGTGGTGCTGGACCCGCAGGCGCTGCTGGACGAGATCGCCAAGGTCAGGGCGCAGGGCCTCACGGTCACGCCCGACAACCTGCGCATCGCCGAGAACACGCCGTTGATCCTGCCGCTGCACCCGGCGCTCGACAAGGCGCGCGAGGCGGCGCGCGGCGGCGACAAGATCGGCACCACCGGGCGCGGCATCGGCCCGGCCTATGAGGACAAGGTGGGGCGCCGCTCCATCCGGCTCTGCGACCTGGCCGAGCCGGAGACGCTGTCGCGGAAGCTCGACGAGCTGCTGCTGCACCACAACTCGCTGCTGCGCGGCCTCGGCGCGCCGGAATTCGAGAAGCAGGAGCTGCTCGACCAGCTCCTCGCCTGGGCGCCGCAGCTCCTGCCCTTCGCCGAGGCGGTGTGGGAGCGGCTGGACGAGGCGCGGCACGCCAACAAGCGCGTGCTGTTCGAGGGCGCGCAGGCGGTGATGCTGGATGTCGACCACGGCACCTACCCCTATGTCACCAGCAGCAACACGGTGGCCGGGAATGCGGCAGCCGGCGCCGGCATCGGGCCGGATGCGGTCGGCATGGTGCTCGGCATCGCCAAGGCCTATTCGACGCGCGTCGGCAGCGGTCCATTCCCGACCGAGCTGCATGACGAGATCGGCAAGGGGCTCGGCGATCGCGGCCATGAATTCGGCACGGTGACCGGCCGCCGCCGGCGCTGCGGCTGGTTCGATGCCTGCATGGTGCGCCAGGCGGTGAAGATCGGCGGCGTCCAGGGTCTCGCCCTCACCAAGCTCGACGTGCTGGACGGCATGCCGGAGCTGAAGATCTGCACCGGCTACCGCGTGCAGGGCCAGGAGATGCGGCGCCTGCCCTTCGCCATGGCGGCCCAGGCGGCGGCGGAGCCGATCTACGAGGTGCTGGAGGGCTGGAGCGGCAGCACGCGCGGCGCCCGCAGCTATGCCGACCTGCCGGCAGCGGCGGTGAAATACGTCCGCCGGATCGAGGAGCTGGTGGAGGCGCCGGTGGTGCTGCTCTCGACCAGCCCGGACCGCGACGACACCATCACGCTGCGCGACCCCTTCGCCGGCTAGACCATGATCCGCTCACACAGGGCGGCGGATCATGGTCCAGGCCGTTGTTTGATCGCGTGATCCACGCTGTTCGGCAAGTCCACCTCAAGCGATCACGCTCTAACACCAGCGGCGTGAAGGCTTCGTACGTGCCGAACGCCCGACTGGGCGCCAGCGGTCGCGCCGCAAGGCACGCCTCACGGCGCGATGCTGCGTGGTGAAGGGTTGCGGAGCAACCCGCCCGGCGATCGAGGGGGCCGTTGATGTGTCAACATCAACGGCCGCTGGCATGAGCCCGGCGCGGGCGGCATTACGGCCGCCCGCGCGCAGGGCGCTCAAACGAGCTGCAGGTCCTGGCCGATATCGTCGAGGCCGGATTGCAGCCTGTCGATCGCATCCGTCACCTCGGAAGGCAAGGTCCCGAGCCGATCCTCCGCCCAGCTGCGCAGCAGGTCGTGCGCGACCTCTCGCGAGGCATCCGGATCCCAGCCGGACCCGTCATAGATCGCCTGCAGCGCATGCAGCGTCGGGTCGGTGGCCGGTGCCTCGGGCAGGATGACCGAGCCGCCGGGCTCCGTCGCGCCGGGCAGCCCGGTGAGGTAGAGGCCCATGTCGTGCCGGTCGGCATCGAGCTTCGCCAGGCCGGCCAGGGCGGATTCCGGATCGAGCCCGCCATCAGCCGTCGGCAGCAGGACGATCTGGCCGTGATTGTCGTAATTGACGGTGAGGCTGGGCAGGGAGGCGAGGGCCTGCTCCTTGGTGATGCCGGGCAGCTCCTGCGCGATCTGCGTGGCGGCGAGATCGGCCAGTTCCGGGCTCGCCCGCAGCACCTCGCCGATCTCCGCACGATGCGCGCCGAGCACAACGGCCGGGTCGTCGGCGATGACGTAATTGGTGATCCGCACATCCGTGCCGTCCGGCAGCACGGCGCCGGGCGAGCCGAAGGTCACGGCGGCATGGCCGGGCTCGCCTGCCACATTCGGATGGTCTTCCATGTAGAGCTGCGCCATGGCACCGCCGAGGCTGTGACCGGTGACGATGACCGGGGCGCCCCAGGCCGCGGAGGCGTTGTCGACCGCCGCGATGAGCGAGGAGAAGGCCGGATAGGCGTCGTTGATGCCGTTCAGGTCCTGCAGGCTGTCCGCCGTGTCGTCGCTGCCGCGGAAGGCGACGACGATCGCCGGCAGCTCCTCCACCCAGCCGACGCTGAGCGTCGCCGCGGCATTGCCGCTATGGAAGATGCCTTCGGAGAAGGTCTCGCCAGGGGCGAGCGTCATGTTGAAATTGGAGGGGTCGAGGGCGGTGAAGCCCGGTGGCAATTCCATCGGCGCATCGGAATAGGCATCAAGCGACAGCTGCGCGAGCAGCGCGTCGGTGGTGGGCGTCATCCTCGGTGTCTCCTGGGCGTCCTGCCCCCTGCGGAAGCCTTGCCCAGCCGGCAGGGCGAGGGCAGGCGAGGCGGGGACGGTCCCTGTGGTGATAGAGCCTTGAGCGGGGAGAACACCGGTCGGCAGCGCGGGGTTCCGGGCCGCAGACCGTCGGGCCCTGCCGCTGCCGATCCCGTGATCCCTGCGACGGGGGCAGGGCTGATAGACTTGCCTGCATGTGGGACATGGCCGTGATGGCGCCGCGCATGCGCGCGGTGCTGCGAATCGTCGCTGCGCTGCTCTTCATCGAGCATGGGACGCAGAAGCTCTTCGGATTTCCGGGGCCGCCCATGGGTGGCGCCCTTCCGGGCACCTTCAGCCTGCTCTGGTTCGCCGCGGTGCTCGAACTGGTCGGCGGGGCGCTGCTGGTCATCGGGCTCTTCACCCGGCAGGTGGCCTTCGTGCTGGCCGGCCAGATGGCCTTCGCCTACTGGATGGCGCATGCGCCGCGCAGCTTCTACCCCGTGCTGAACGGCGGCGATGCGGCGATCCTGTACTGCTTCATCTTCCTCTACTTCGTCGCCGCCGGCCCCGGGGCCTGGGCGATCGACATCGCTCGCGGCGCCGAGCCGGAGCCGGGCCCGCTGCCGAAGGACGTCGCCTCGCTGCGCCGCTGAACCCGGCCTGCTTGCCGCAGCAGGCGGGTCTGCGCCCCTGGTGGCCGGCCGCTACCGCTTCGCGGCCACCAGCCCGTGCTGCTCGCGCACTGCGTGGAAGCGCAGCGCGGGCCATTCCTCCTCCGCCCGCTTGCGCCGCCAGTCGGAGCCGAAGAAGGCGACCAGCTCGCCGTCATGGTCCTCGCCGGCATCGCGGCGGCTGGCCTCGGCGAAGCGCTCCAGCGCGGCCTTCTCCCCCGTCACCCAGCGCATCATCGACCACATCGTGTCCTGGAAGCGCGCCGGGACGCCGTATTCCACCTTCAGCCGGGATTGCAGCACGTCGAGCTGCAGCTGCCCGACCACCCCGACCACCGGCAGCGAGCCGTCGAGCGGGCGGAAGAGCTGCACCACCCCCTCCTCGGCGAGCTGGTCGAGGGCGGTCTTCAGCTTCTTCGCCAGCATCGGGTCCTCGAGCTGGACATGCCGCAGGATCTCCGGCGCGAAGCTCGGCACGCCGCGGAAATTCAGCTCCTCGCCCTCGGTCAGCGTGTCGCCGATGCGCAGCGTGCCGTGGTTGGCGACGCCGACCACATCGCCCGGCCAGGCCTCCTCGGCCACCTGCCGGTCCTTGGCGAAGAAGAAGAGCGGCGCGTTCACCGGCACCTGCTTGCCGGTGCGCACCTGCTTCAGCCGCATCCCCTTGGTCAGCTTGCCGGAGCAGAGCCGGACGAAGGCGACCCGGTCCCGGTGGTTCGGATCCATGTTCGCCTGCACCTTGAAGACGAAGCCGGTCAGCTTGTCCTCGCCCGGCTGCACCTCGCGCGGGTCGCCAGCGCGCGGGCCGGGCGGCGGGGCGTAGCGCGCCAGCCCGTCGAGCAGGTGGCCGACGCCGAAGTCCCGCAGGGCCGAGCCGAAGAAGACCGGGGTCAGGTGACCCTCGCGGAAGGCGTCGAGGTCGAAGGCGTTGAGGCCCGCCTCGGCCAGCTCCGCCTCCTCGCGCAGCGCCGCGGCGCGTTCGGCGCCGACCAGCGCCTCCAGTTGCGGGTCATCGAGGCCGCCGAGCCGGATGGCGGCGCCGTCATCGGCATCGACCGGCAGGAAGCGCCGCTCCAGCAGGTCCCAGGTGCCGGCGAACTGCGCCGCGCGGCCGACCGGCCAGGCGACAGGGGCGGCGTCCAGCGCCAGGGTCTTCTCGATCTCGTCGATCAGCTCGAAGGGGTCGCGCGCCTCCCGGTCCATCTTGTTGACGAAGGTGATGATCGGGATGTCGCGCAGCCGGCAGACCTCGAAGAGCTTGCGGGTCTGGCTCTCGATGCCCTTGGCGGCGTCGAGCACCATGACGGCCGCGTCCACCGCCGTCAGGGTGCGGTAGGTGTCCTCGGAGAAGTCCTCATGGCCCGGCGTGTCCAGCAGGTTGAAGACCAGGCCGCCGCGCTCGAAGGTCATGACCGAGGTGGCGACCGAGATGCCGCGGTCCTGCTCGATCTTCATCCAGTCCGACCGGGTCCGGCGGGCATTGCCCTTGGCGCGGACGGCGCCGGCGAGCTGGATGGCGCCCCCCTTCAGCAGCAGCTTCTCGGTCAGGGTGGTCTTGCCGGCATCCGGATGGGCGATGATGGCGAAGGTCCGGCGCCGGGCCGCTTCGGCGGCGACCGGCGTCTGGGCGACGAGGGCGTCCACGGGCGATGTCTCTGGAACTGTGGGATCGGTCGCCGCTGATGTAGGCGCCCCCAGTGGGAAAGGCCAGCGGAAGGGGGACGAGGCCGCCTATCGCAGCTCCGCCAGCAGCGCCTGCAAGTCGAAGCGGCGATTGGTCATGTGTAACCTGCCCTCGCCGTCGCGGGGCCATTCGATGCGCGGCCGGTCGCGATAGAGTTCGACCCCGTTGCCATCCGGATCGCGCAGGTAGATCGCCTCCGAAACGCCGTGGTCGGAGGCGCCCTCGAGCGGGATGCTGGCCTGCAGCACCCGCAGCAGCGCCTCGGCCAGCGCCCGCCGATCGGGGTAGAGCAGGGCGACGTGGTAGAGGCCGGTGCTGCCCCGCGGCGCCGGCGGGCCGCCGGCGCTCTCCCAGGTGTTGAGGGCGATGTGGTGGTGATAGCCGCCGGCGGAGAGGAAGGCGACCTGGCCGGCCCGGATCTCTTGCACCTCGAGGCCGATCACGTCCCGCCAGAAGCCGAGGGCGCGGTCGAGATCGGCGACCTTCAGATGGACATGGCCGATCCGCGCCTCCGGATGGATGGCGGCGGGGGCCGGCGGGGACGGGGTGTCGGGCATGGGGCAGCTCCGCGGCATGACCGGAGGATGGGCCCCGCCTCGCCGGAGCGCCAATCCGAGCGGCGAATGACCGCCATGGGCGCCGGCCATGGCACCGGCCCGGCTGAGTCTCGGTGCGCCCCGCGGCTCAGCCGGGCGGCACGGTCCGGGCCATGGCGGGCAGCGCCGCGACCTTCGCATACCAGGCCTCCAGCGCCGGATGGCCCGGCCGCCAGGGCTCGTTCGGGTAGCGGAAGTCGAGATAGCCGAGGGCGCAGGCGATGCTGACCTCGCCGATCGTCGTCAGCGCGCCGAGGCTGCCGGCCTCCGCCTCGAGCGCGTCGAGGGCGCGGGCCACCTTGCCCTGCTGCTGCCTGATGTAGTCGCGCCGGCCGTCATCCTGCGGCAGCGTCAGCTCACGGCGCCGCGGCTGGGTGGCGTCCAGGATGCCGTCGGCCAGCGCCTCCTGCCGCAGCGCGGTCCAGCGCGCCGGACCGGGCGCCGGGATGAGCGGCGCCGCATCGCCGACGCTGTCGAAATACTCGCAGATCACCGGGCTGTCGTAGAGGGCCATGCCGTCACCGGTGAGCAGGGACGGGACCTTGGAGAGCGGGTTCACCGCGGCAAGGGCCGGGTCGGTGGTCGGCACCGTCCAGAGTTCGATGCGGCTATCGATGCCCCGCAGGATGGCGCAGGCGAGCGCCTTGCGGACATAGGGGCTGTTGGGCGAGTAGGCGAGCTTCATCGGGGCAGGTCCTCCGCCGCGACCTTCGCCCGGCCGGACGGCAGCGGCAAGCCGCGCCGCCCTACCCACGGCATGAATGATCCATTCATGCCGAGCGCCCGACCGGGCGCCGCGCGTCACGCCGTAAGGCGCGCCTCACGGCGCGACGCCGCGTAGCCCAGGTCTGCGGAGCAAGCCGCCCAGCGCTTGAGGGGACTGTTGGACATCACGCGTCGTGCTGCATGCCCCAGATGAGCGAGAGCACGCGTTCGCGCGCCGCGATGAAGTCGGCGCCGCTCTTGACCTGACGGATGTCCTGCTCGGCCGCCTCGCGCGCGAAGGGCAGCGGGATGCGCTCGACGATGCGCCCGGGGCGCGGCGACATCACCACCACCTCGGTGCCGAGATAGACCGCCTCCTCGACCGAATGGGTGATGAAGACCACTGTCATGCCGGTGCGCCGCCAGACGGCGTGCAGCTCCTCCTGCATATGCTTGCGGGTCAGGGCGTCGAGCGCGCCGAAGGGCTCGTCCATCAGCAGCACCTTCGGTTCGTTGCAGAGCGCCCGGGCGATGGCGAGGCGCTGCTGCATGCCGCCCGAGAGCTCGTAGGGGTAGCGGTCGCGGAACTCCCAGAGACCGGTGGTGCGCAGCCAGTATTCCACCCGTTCCTTCGCCTGGGCCGGGTTCTCGCCGCGTATGCGGGGGCCGAAGCCGGCATTGGCCGCGACCGTCATCCAGGGGAAGAGGGTTGGCTGCTGGAAGACCACGCCGCGTTCCGGCGCCGGACCCTCGACGGGGCGGCCGTCGAGGCTCACCGTGCCGCCGGTCGGGCGCAGGAAGCCGGACAGGGTCTGCATCATCGTCGTCTTGCCGCAGCCCGAGGGGCCGACGATGCAGACGAAGTCGCCCTGCGCGAAGGCGAGGTCCGCCCGCTCCAGCGCGAGCACGGCGCCCGCGCCCTCGCCGTAGCGGACGGAGACCCCGTCGAAGCGGACGAAGCCCGGCCGCGTCACGCAGTCGCCTGTTGCAGGAACTGCGTGTTCAGCGCCTTGCCGAAGGTCCCGACCGGCGGCGCCGAGCGGAGCGAGCGCTGCTCCACCAGGAAGTCGGCGGTCCCCTTCAGCACCTCGGCGAATTTGCCAGGCTTGCCGGGCGTGCCAAGCCAAGCCTCGCCCGTCTGGGCGGAGAGATCGACGAAATCATAGGCCTTCATCTCCGCCATGGCGGTCTCGGGCGAAACGCCGGCCTGCTGCGCCACCAGCCTCGCCGCCTCCTCCGGGTTGCTGCGCCACAGGCCGAGCGCCTTGCCATAAGCCTTGAGGAAGCCAACCACCGAGGCCGGATGCGCCTTGGCGAAGTCGTTGTGCACGACGATGGTGTCGGCGATGGCGTAGCCCGCCTTGTCCAGCTTGTCCCAGGTGACGAAGGCCGTGCCGCCGGCCTCGATGATCTTGCTCTTGGCCGGGGCCCAGACATAGGCGGCATCGATCTCGCCCTTCGCCCAGGCGGCCTGGATGGCGGCCGGCTTCATGTCGAGCACCCGGACCTCGCGCTGCGACAGGCCGTTGGTCTTGAGGAAGCCGAGCAGGCGGTAGTGGCTGGTGGAGCCGAAGGGCGTCGCCACCGTCTTGCCCTTGAAATCGGCCGGGCTGCGGATGTTGGCGGCGTTGCGCACCGTCATCTCCTCGGCCGGGCCGATATTGTCGACCAGGCCGATCACCTAGAAGGGCAGGCCCTGGGCGATGCCGGCGGCGGTGGCGACCGAGCCGGTGGCGAGGCCGATATCGCAGGAGCCGCCGACCATGGCGGTGTTGATCTCGGCGCCGCTGCCGTATTCGGTCCAGGTGATGGGGGCGCCGACGCCCGCGGCGAACCAGCCCTGGCCCTTGGCGATCATGGTCGGCTTGGCCTCGGTGAAGAAGTCGACATTCACCTTGGCCGGGGCGGCGCGGCCGAGGCGCGGCAGCGCCAGGGCGGCGGTGGCGGCGGCAAGCGCCGCGCGGCGGGTGAGGGAGGGGGCGGTCATGCGGAGAGCTCCTTATGCGCGGGGGGTCAGCGGCCGGCCCAGTGGACGATGCGCCGCTCCAGCCAGAGCAGCAGGCGGTCGATGGCGATCCCGGTCAGGCCGATGACCAGGATGCCGACGAAGGCGTAGTCGGAGCGCAGGAAGCGGCCGGCATCGAGGATCATCCAGCCGATGCCGCTCGATCCGGCGATGATCTCGGCGGCGATCAGCGTGGCATAGACGATGCCGAGGGCGAGGCGGGCGCCGGTGAGGATCTCCGGCAGGGCCGAGGGCGCCACCACATGCCGGAAGACCTGCCAGGGCGAGGCGCCGAGAGCCTCGGCCATGCGCAGCCGCTCGGGCGGGATGTTGCGCACGCCGTCGCGCGCCGCGACGGCCGCGACCGGCAGGGCGGCGAGGAAGAGCATGGTGATCTTGCTCGTCTCGCCGATGCCCAGCCAGACGATGAGCAGCACGAGATAGGCGAGCTGCGGCAGCGGGCGGAGGAATTCGACGAAGGGCGCCGCCATGGCGTCCAGCCGGCGCGAGACGCCCATGGCGAGGCCGAGCGCGGTGCCGGCCAGGGCGCCGGTGACGAAGCCGGCGCCGACGCGCAGCAGGCTCATGCCCAGATGCTCGGGCAGGGTGCGGCCCTTATAGCCCTCGTCCAGCAGCTCCTGCAGGCCGAGCCAGAGGTCGCGCGGGCCAGGCAGGAAGAGGTCGCGCACCAGGCCGAGCTGCGTCACCGCGACCCAGGCCGAGAGAACGAGGAGGATGGAGAGGCCGGTGACCGCCCAGTTGGGGATGCTGCGCATCAGTCGCGGCCCCGCCAGTGCACCAGATGCCGGTCGAGCGCGCGCAGCGCCCAGGCGAGGGCGATGCCGAGCAGGCCGAGCAGCAGGATGCAGAGGATGATGATGTCGTTGCGCAGGAAATGGCTGGCCGAGATCACCATCCAGCCGAGCCCGTCGCTGGCCGCCATGAGCTCGGCCGAGACCACGGTGGAGAAGGCGGCGGCGAGCGCGATCTGCAGGCCGGTGAAGATCATCGGCGCCGCCGAGGGCAGCACGACATGGCGGAAGACCTGGCTGGGCGAGGCGCCGAGCGCCTCGGCCGCCTGGATCCGCTGCCGCTTGACGCCGCGCAGGCCGGCGGCGCTGGCGGCGACGATGATCGGGAAGGCGGTGAGGAAGAGCAGCGCCGTCTTCGAGGCGTCGCCAGTGCCGAGCCAGAGGATCAGCAGGATCATGTAGGAGAGTGGCGGCAGCGGCCGCAGGAACTGGATGATCCAGTCGATCGCGGCGCCGGCGATGCGGTTGCGGCCCATCCAGAGGCCGAGCGGCACGCCGGTCAGCGCGGCGAGGCCGAAGCCGCCGCCGAGCCGACCCAGGGTGGAGAGTACGTTCTCGGCCAAGGTCGTGCCGCGATAGCCCTCCCGCAGCACCTCGCGCAGGGCGTCCCAGACCTGGAGGGGGGAGGGGAGCAGCTCGGCCGGGACCAGCCGGCCGCCCGAGACCGCCCACCAGGCGATCAGCATCGCCGCCACGGCGCCGATGCCATAGGCAGGCAGGGGCAGGTGGCGGCGCGGCCGCCGGGGTGCGGCGGGCGCCAGGCTTGGCAGGGACAGGGGCAGATCGGGCATGCTTCGGCTCGGCAGCGGGCGTCAATGGTAGCAACGCCCATGCCATGGCGTCGCCCGGCCCCGCGCCGGACAGCGGCGCGACGAAGAAAAAGAAGCCCGGCGGGGTGTCCGCCGGGCCGTGCATCACAGGCGTCGCCGCTCAGGCGGGGCCACCGCGACGATGCGCGGCGGCCTCGCGGGGACGATCAGACCGCGAGCCTGCGCTCGACGATCTGGGTTTTCATGCTCTTCTGCAGCTTCTCGAAGGCGCGCACCTCGATCTGGCGCACGCGCTCGCGGCTGATGTTGTACTGCTGCGAGAGTTCCTCGAGCGTCGTCGGCTCATCCTTCAGGCGGCGCTCGATCAGGATGTGCCGCTCCCGCTCGTTCAGCGTCTTCAACGCCTCGCCGAGCAGCATGCGGCGGTTGGAGAGGTCCTCCCGTTCGGAAAGCTCGCTCTCCTGCGTCTCCTGGTCATCGACCAGCCAGTCCTGCCACTCGCCCTCGCTATCGGCGCGGACCGGCGCGTTCAGCGAGTGGTCGGGCGAGGCCAGGCGGCGGTTCATGGAGACGACGTCCTGCTCCGGCACCTGCAGGACGCGGGCGATCTTCTCCACCTGCTCCGGCTTCAAATCCCCGTCTTCCAGGGCCGCCATCTGCCCCTTCAAGCGCCTGAGATTGAAAAAGAGCTTTTTCTGCGCCGCCGTCGTTCCCATCTTCACCAGCGACCAGCTGTGGAGGATGTATTCCTGGATGGCGGCACGGATCCACCACATGGCATAGGTGGCCAGGCGGAAGCCGCGGTCCGGATCGAACCGCTTCACCGCCTGCATCATGCCGACATTGCCTTCGGAGATGAGCTCGCCGACCGGCAGGCCATAGCCGCGATAGCCCATGGCGATCTTGGCCACGAGCCGGAGATGGCTGGTCACGAGCTTGTGCGCGGCACGCTCGTCGCCATCGTCGCGCCACCGCCGGGCGAGCGCGAGCTCTTCCTCCGGCGAGAGCATGGGGAATTTGCGGATCTCCTGCAGGTAGCGGGAGAGGTTGCCCTCGGGGGCAACAGGAATGACCGAGCTGGAAGCCATTTGGATCATCTGCCTCCTGCGCGTGGCGGACGACCCCGTGACGGCGGTGTCCTGTCCACGACGGATCTTGGCAGTTCGAACGTCAAGCGGGCCCACCGGACGCGCCTGCCCCGGTCACGACGGGGCGAGATCGGCGCTTCGTCCGGCCTGTGCGGCACCCGATGACGCTGCCTCGGCGTGGTTTGTACCGCTTGTGGTGCTGCCTGTCCAGAAAAACCGAGTTTCTGAGTCGGTTACTCTGAGTTACCAGACAGCAATGTGAGAATCGAAACGATATCCGGGGGCGGCGGCACGGTAAAGCTCAGCGCGGCCCCGGTGACCGGGTGGCGGAAGCCGAGCGTCGCCGCGTGCAGCGCCTGGCGCGGAAAGGCCAGCAAGGCCTGCCGCACCGGCTCCGGCAGGCTTCGCGCCGCGGCCGGGGTCCGGCGCAGATAGACCGGGTCGCCGACCAGTGGATGCCCCGATTCGGCCAGATGCACCCGGATCTGATGCGTCCGCCCGGTTGCCAGCCGGCAGCGCAGCAGGGCGCAGGCCGTGCCCCAGGCGCGGTCGGTGGCGTAATGCGTAAGGGCGGGCTTGCCGCCGCGTGACACGACAGCCATGCGCTTGCGGTCCGTCGGGTGGCGGCCGATAGCCCCCTCGATATCGCCGCTCGGCGGGCTGGGCAGGCCCCAGGCGAGGGCGATGTATTCCCGGTCCAGGTCGCGTTCGGCGAAGGCGGCGGAGAGGGCGCGATGCGCCAGCTCGGTCTTGGCCACGACCATGACCCCGGAGGTGTCCTTGTCCAGGCGATGGACGATGCCCGGCCGCTTCTCGCCGCCGATCCCCGGCAGCTCCTCCCCGGCATGCGCCAGCAGGGCGTTGACCAGCGTACCGTCCTGGTTGCCCGGGGCCGGATGCACCACCAGCCCGGCCGGCTTGTCGAGCACGATGAGATGCGCATCCTCGAACAGGATGTCGAGCGGCATGGCCTGCGGCTGCGGCAGGGCGGGCACGGCGGCCGGGATGGTCAGGGCGTAGCGGCTGCCGGCGCGTACCGCTTCCGCCGCGTCGCGCAGCGGCTGGCCGTCGCGGCTGGCGGCGCCGGCGGCGATCAGCGCCTTGACGCGCGAGCGGGAGAGCGAGCCTATCGCCTCCGCCAGGAAGCGGTCGGCGCGGAGGCCGGCCTGCGCGGGCGCAGCGGTCAGGGTGACGGTCTCGCCGCCTGGATCGGATTCGGGGGGATGGTTGGTGCGTGCGCTCAAGGTCCTGGTCGTCGTCATGGGGGTGTTGATCGTCGCCGGCACGGTGACCCTGGCCTTGCTGCTCGTCCAGCGGGTTGGTGGGGCGGCGAGCAGTGGGCGGTGGGAGGTGGCTCTCGGTCAGCCGGAGGGCACCCGCATCACCGGCCTTGCCGCCAGCGAGGGCGGCATCGGCCTGCTGCTGGCGCGGCCGGATGGCGAACGGGTGGTGGTGGTCGATCCGAAGCGCGGCCGGGTGATCGGCGAGATCCGCCCCGGCCACTGAGTGGTCGGGACGGGTGATGGCGGATGGGTGCTTGACCCCCCTGCGCCCCGGCCCTAGAAGCCCCGCCACGACGCCTCCACGTCCCATTCGTCTAGAGGCCTAGGACACCGCCCTCTCACGGCGGCAACAGGGGTTCGAATCCCCTATGGGACGCCATCCTTCGTGATGGCATCGAGGCTTTTCCCGAGCCTGGGCGATCCGCTCACCATCTCACCCACCAACACCCTTTGAGACGCTTGCGGACCGCTCGGCACAGTCGGGCGCAGCAAACCGCAGCCTGCTTGGCGTTTTTGTCACAGGATGACCTCCTCGCCCCAGACAAGGTCAACCGCGCCCGTCCTGACGCTCTGGGCTGCCGTGATGGCCGAGCGCCTCGGGCATTCGCCGGCGACCGTCCTCCGCCTGCCGCGCCGGCGAAGCCGGCGGCGTTGAAGGCCAGCATGGCGAGGGTATAGGCCTGCCAGCCCTGGCCGCGGGACGGGTCGATGCCTGCGAGGGCGTGGAGGCTGCGCTCGATCGGGCCGAGGATCGGGTGGAGGATGGTGCGCCCGCTCTGCGCCACCCGCGCGACATGCTGCCCAAGCGGGATGGCGGCGGAGACGACCGCGGCGAGGACGAGCGCGATCTGCGCCCAGCCGAGAAGCGTCATGGATCAGAGATCCTCGGGGCGCAGCAGCGCCCACAGGAGGTAGAGGAGCAGCGCCGCAGCGACGCCGCCGCCGATCCGTAGGAGCCCGCCGCGTGAAGGCGCCATTGGCGATGCGGGGGGCGGGGCATAAAGGCGGCATAAGATCGGCCGCCCGCGGCGGGGCGGGTGCCCAGACCTGCGCCGCGGCTTGGTAGGCGGTCGATCTGCGCCATGCAGCGGCGATCGGGCGCATCGCGCCCCGGGGGGCCGCGGCCGTGCCGCCGACACCGCGGGAGAGGAGGCCGGTGTGAGTCCCAGGGAGTTCTGGGAGATCCTGAAGATCATCGGCCGCTTCCTGCACTGGCTCTTCATCGGCGACGGGCCCTGAAGCGCGCTGCGTTGGCGAGTTGCGGTCGGAGGCAGGGTCGTCCGGGGTGTCGGCGATTGCGCCCGGGACGCGGCCGGCCTCGGCACGATAGACGCTGCCAACTATAGATAGAAGAATATCTATTCTTTATCCCGTATAAGATTAAATGTGGCAACTCGCCGTAGAGCTGCCGGCGGGCGCAGCAATCCACAATAAATACGATATAAGTATGGTTCATATCAGCAAGAATATATCACATTTGTGAGTGTTGCCTCGGTGGACACCTCTACGAAGTCAGAATAATACGATTAATGAGATGTCTAGGGTCGGACGATGATCGAAATACGCGACCTCGTGCCCCGTACTTCACGTTATTGCCGCCAAATGCTGCCCACTCGTCTCGGCCATCTCATTTGCCGAGATTGGATGCGGGTCTTGTCCTTCGAGACATGACGCCAGGGTTGTGACCAAGTTTTTCATAAAATTATCGTTCCCATAACATCCTGGGGTGAGACCATGGACAGACATTTCTCGCCTGCGCCATCTGCCCCTCGCGTCAACGGCAGATCGGTGTCCAGGACCATCCCGGCCGAACCCTCCCGCAGCGACCCGTTCTTTTCTCCGGGCGGGACCAGGAGGGGCGGCACGCCGCGCACCGTCACGCAGCGGCAGAATATCCACATCATGTATTGCGTCTTCGAGGTCGCGGCCATCGTCGCGCTCGGCGCTGGCCTGGGCCTGTCTTCGAGCCCGGCATGCTGGAACGACCCGCCTTGCTTCCCATGGCGCTCGCGGTCATCGCCCTGTCCTTCCTCAGCCGCCGGCTGATCGGCTGCGGCAGCCGGCATCCGCTGGCGGCGAATCCCTCGAAGCCGGGCAGGGCGGCCCTCGGCTCGGCGATCGCCTTCCTCACGCTCTTCAGCCTCGAAGGGCTGTGGGGCGCCGGGGGCGCATCCTTCGTGCTGGCCTGGGCCCTGCCGTCGATCCTGCTGATCTACCTGACCCGCGCCATCATCCATGACCTGGGATGGGCGCTGACGGATGGCGGCATCGCCGTCCTCGCCCCCGCCGCATCGTCGCACGCCAGCCCCGCCGCGCTCGGCGCGGATCTACGCTGCCCCGTGGTCTGCTGCCTGGCCTTCGACGATCCGCAGGGCCTGCAGCGCCTGCGGCAACTGGTCGATGGCGGCCATGTCGAGGCCGTCGTGCTGATGGGCATTCCGCCG
Source organism: Roseicella sp. DB1501 (assembly GCF_013112485.1). Lineage (GTDB taxonomy): Bacteria > Pseudomonadota > Alphaproteobacteria > Acetobacterales > Acetobacteraceae > Paracraurococcus. The sequence continues at coordinate 380,526 of NZ_JABFHG010000002.1, read as the reverse complement.
GACCGGCGGGATGCGGTGCTCGATCGCGTCGCCGAGCTGCCGGTCGGCATCTTCCTCTCGACCCAGCCGAGCACGGCCCATGCCATGGTGCACGACGTCGTCGAGATCCTGCCGAACCTGCTCACCGGCCGGACCGGCCTTGCCAAGCGGGCGCTGGACGTCGCCGGCGCCAGCCTCGGCCTGCTGCTCTTCGCGCCGCTCATCCTCCTGGCGGCCCTGCTCATCCGTCTCGAATCGCCGGGCCCGGCCTTCTTCCGGCAGTCCCGCTTCGGCTGCGGCGGCGGCACAATCACGATCTGGAAGCTGCGCTCCATGTACGTGGATCGCGGCGACGTCTCCGGGGCGCGTCGCACCCTGGTGCGGGATCCGCGGGTCACCCCGCTCGGCCGCATCCTGCGCCGGCTGAGCATCGACGAACTGCCGCAGCTCCTGAACGTGCTGCGCGGCGAGATGTCCCTCGTCGGGCCGCGGCCGCATGCCGTCCGCATGCAGGTCGAGGGCCGCTGTTACCGCGACGCTGTCGAGAGCTATCCCATCCGTCACCGCATGAAGCCGGGGATCACCGGCTGGGCGCAGGTGAACGGCTCCCGCGGCGAGGTGGACACGCTGGAGAAGGCGCGCCGCCGGGTGGCGCTGGATCTCTGGTACATCTCGAACTGGAGCATCCTCCTCGACCTCATCATCATCCAGCGGACCATCCTCGGCCGCTTCGCGACGCTCGATGCGGACTGACGCATCGCCCGGATGGGCCCGCACGGGCCACGAGGCCGGCGCGGCTGCGGCAGCACAGGCGACGCAACCCGACATCCAGACAATCCCGGCGACGGAGATGCGGTGGGCCATGCTTCGATCCGGTGATGCGCGCCCTGCAGACACATCCATGGTGCAGAGGCCAAGACACGGCGCGGGCATCCAGCGGGGCCTGGTCCTCGGCCTGCCCGTCGATGCCGCGCCGAGCCTCGAGACGGCGTCGCGCTGGCTGGCGGGCCAGCTCGCAGCGGCCCCCGGCGCCGTGGGGCGCGCGCGGCTCGTCACCTTCGTCAATCCGGCGGCCGTGGCCTGCGCCAAACGCAACCCGGCCTTCCATGCGCTGCTGCAGCGCTTCGACCTCGTCCTGCCGGACGGGATCGGCATGGCGCTGGCCATCCGTGCGCTTCTCGGCCGCCAGGCGGCGAGGATCAGCTTCGACAGCACCTCGCTGGCCTTGCCCGTCTTCGGGCACGCCACCGAACAGGGCCGCAGCATCGCCTTCGTCGGCGGCCGGCCGGGCGTCGCGGCCCGGGCGCAGCAGGCGATCCAGCAGCGCTTTCCGGCGCTGCGCTGCATCGGCGCCTGGAGCGGCCATGGCGACATGACGGCGACGATCCGCGACCTCGCCGCGGCGGCGCCCGACCTCGTGGTCTGCGGCATGGGCAGCGTGGCGCAGGAGGCCTTCCTGCAGGACCTGGCCGAGGCGGGCTGGACCGGCATCGGCATCACCTGCGGCGGCTATCTCGATCAGCTCGCCGGCGGCCTGCGCTACTATCCCGGCTGGGTCGACGCCCTGAACCTGCGCTGGGCCTATCGGCTGTGGCGCGAGCCGGAGCGGCTCTGGCGGCGCTACCTCCTCGATTACGGGCATTTCGGCCGCCGCTTCCTCGCGGCCTGGCTGGCGCGCCCGGTCGCGGCGGCGCGGCGCGACCTCGCCGCCGGTGGTGGCGCCTGATGCCGCCGCTGCCGCATGCATCCCCCGACATGCAGTCCCCCGGCAGGCCGGTCACCGCCGCGGGCAACGCATCGTCCGAGTCCAGCGGAGCAGCAGCCATGATCCCGAAGCGCCTGCATTACGTCTGGGTCGGCGGCCCGCTTCCCGCCCGCTACCAGGCCCATGTCGATGGCTGGCGGCGCCTGCACCCCGATTGGGAGATCACGCGCTGGAGCGAGGCGAATATCGATCTGTCGCATCCCCTGATCGCCAGGGCCTACCGGCTGCGCAAATGGTCCACCGTCGCCGATGCCGCGCGGCTGATGGCGGTGCACGCGCATGGCGGCATCTATCTCGATACGGATATCGAGGTGCTGCAACCGCTCGACTCTCTGCTGCATCAGCACTGCTTCCTGGCATTCCAGGGCGCCGCCAAGGCGAGCGATCTGGTGGCGAATGGCTGCTTCGGCGCCGTCGCCGGGCACTGGTTCATCGGCGAGGCGCTGCAGACGCTGCTGCGCATGCGGCCCATCCCCTTTGGTCTCGACCGGCCGACCCGCTACGGCCCGAAGCTGATCACGCGGCTGCTGCGCCGGCACGGATTGCGGCAGGAGGCGCCGGATGGCATTGATATCGGCGATATCCGGATCCTGCCCGCGCCGGTTTTCTTCCCCTATGCCTATGGCGCGGAATTCACCCCGGCCTGCATCCGGGACACGACCCTGGCGATCCATTGGTGGGATCGCTCCTGGGCGAAGGACCTGCCGCTGCCGGTGCGCATGGCGCAGGCGGTGAAGCGGCGCGTCGAACAGGCCTGGGCGTGACCCGGTGAGCAGTTCGGCGGCCGGGAAGCGCCTTCCCCTGTCCCAGCGCCAGTTCCGGGGCGAGGCCGGCAAGCCTGGCGTGGGCGTCACGGCACCCGCGACGCGGCTGCGCCATCCGGGTGCCGCGGCGCGCCTCCGCGGCGCGAGCCAGCCGCTGGACGCACCGGCGGCGTCGTCGCCAGAGGGCAGCATCCCCGCGACGGTGACGGGGCTGTATCTAAGCGGCGTCGCCGAAGCCTCGCCCTTGGCGACGGCACTGCGCGCCGCCCTCGGCAGCGCGGTCACCATCTCCTCCGGCGGCGCCGCGCCGCGCCGCGGGCGCTGGCGGGCCCGGCTGCGCGGCACGAGCCTCGACTGGTCCGGCCCGGCCGCGCCCTCGCCGGCAGCCGATCCCGGCGAGGCCGTGCTGCTCGACCTGCACGGGCGCGAGGCGACGCGCGAGTGGCGCCTCTGGCGCGTGGTCGACGCGTCGGGCAGGGCGGTGCTCAGCCCCTGGTTCGGGCGCGAGCGGTGCTGCGGGACGCAGGCGCTCCTCTCGCTGTTCCTGGTGCAGAGCCTGGATGCCGGCCGCAGCTGGTCACGGATCGGCGCGGCGCATCTCTCTGGCCGGCGGAGCTATCCGCAATTGCTGCGGGCGGTCGGGATCGCGCTCGTCGCCATGATCCGGCGCGCCGTCCTGGCGCCGGAGCCGGCGCCGCCCTGGCAGCCGGAGCCCGCCGCCCGCCGCGATGCACCCTGGCGATGGCGCCTCGGCTTCCTCCGGCAGCAGCTGCGCAACAAGCTCACCACCGAGCATTGGGCGATCGGCCTGGCGAGGATCGCGCCCGAGCGGCTGCTGGCGGGCGAGCCCCTGGTGCCGGAACGCTGGCTGGCGCTGCCGCCTGCCGAGGGATTCCTCGCCGATCCCTTCCCCTGGCCGGGGCGTCCCGGGATGCTGCTCTGCGAGCGCTTCGACCATGCGAGCGGCCTCGGGCGGCTGCAGGCCCTGCGTCTCGATGCCGGCCCGGATATCCCGGCCGCGGAGGTGCCGCTCGGGCTGCGCTGCCATCTCTCCTATCCCTTCACCTGGGAGGAGGGCGGCCGCACCTATTGCCTGCCGGAGATGGCGGCGAGCCGTCGGCAGGTGCTCTACGAGCTGCATCCGGACGCGCCGCCGAGGCCGGCCGTCACCATCGCCGAGAATGTCGCCATGGCGGATGCGACGCTGTTCCGCCATGGGGGCCTGCTCTGGCTCGCCTATACGGATGGCGATCTCGGCCTGGACGACAATCTCTGCCTGCGTTGGGCGGAGCGGCTGGAGGGGCCTTGGACCCCGCACCGGCTCAATCCCGTGAAATTCGATCTTCGCTCCTCGCGCTGCGCCGGCCCGGTCTTCCAGCTCCATGGCGAGCTGATCCGGCCGACGCAGGATTGCAGCGGCGGGTATGGATCGGCGCTCGTGCTCAACCGCATCCTCCACTGCACGCCCGAGTCCTACCGGGAGGAGCCGGTGGCGCGCCTCGTGCCGGAGCCGGACGGGCCCTATCCCGATGGGCTGCACACCCTGTCCATGGCCGATGGCGTCATCCTCACCGATGGCAAGCGCGTCGTCTTCGATCCCTGGGTGGTGCTGCGGCGGATCCGGAGACGCCTGCCCGGCCGCCGCGGCAGGGCGTGACGGCGCGGCGATTGCCGACCTGGAGCGTGATCGCTTGAGGTGGACTTACCGAACAACGTGACTCACGCGATCAAACAACGGCCTGGACCATGATCCGCGACCCTGTGCGAGCGGATCATGGTCCAGGGCGCGACCGGCCGCGATGTCAGGAGAGGCGATCGACCAGCCGCAGCAGGCTCCAGGCCGAGTGCAGCAGGCGGCTGAGATAACCCGGCAGGAAGGCCAGCTCGATGGCCACGGCATAGACCAGGATGCCGGTCGCGGCGGTCAGCCAGATCGGCCCGCCGAGCAGCCGCGCTTCAGCCACCATCACCACGGCCATGCTCAGCGTCGCGGCGGCGATGCGCAAGGCCTGCACCAGCAGCGGCGCGAAGGACACGCCGACGACGCGCTTCAGCGTGACGACATGCAGCGGCACCAGCGCGATCGAGACCAGCGCCCAGGCAAGGCCGACGGCGACGATGCCGAAGAGCGAGGCGGCCAGGAAGGCCGCGCTGGCCAGCAGCACCTGGAGCGAGGCCAGCCAGGCGAAGCGCTTCGGCTGTCCCTGCGCCGACAGCGCCTGGCCGGTGAAGGACCAGAGCGGGGCGACGGCGCTGCCGAGGCACATGGCCTGCAGCACCGGCACCGCGCCGTCCCATTGCGGGCCGAAGGCGAGCGGCACGAGCCGCGGCGCCAGGATCCCGAGGCCGGCCGCGAGCGGCATCGCCATCACCAGGCACCCGCTCACCAGGCGGACATACTCGTCGCGGAAGGCGGCACGGTCATGCGCCAGGCGCGAGAGCACGGGCAGCAGCAGCGGCAGCAGCGGCGCCATCGTCAGCAGGCCGGCCGCCTGCAGCACCTTCAGCGCGAGATTGTAATGCCCGACCGATGGCGCATCGAGCACCAGGCCGATGACGAGGTTGTCGATCTTGTCGGCGATTGAGATCAGCAGGCTGGCGGCGAGGAAATGCCGGCTGAACCCGGCCAGGGCCCGGAAGGAGGCGTGGGAGAAGCGCAGGCGCGGGACCCAGGACACCGTGGTCCACATCACGACGAGCATGAACAGGGCCTGCACGATCTGGCAGATGACCAGGGACCAGATGCCCCAGCCGCGCAGCGCCAGAGCGATGCCGATCGCGCCGCCCACCAGATAGGCGCCGATGGCGCGCAGGGCGAAGATCGCCACATGCAGATCCCGACGGCAGAGCGCCGTCTGCACGCTGATCAGCGCCCGCAGTGGGCAGAGCAGGGACATGGCCTGCAATACGGGGCCAAGCGCCTCGATTTCGAAGGCGCGGGCCAGATACGGCGCCGCGAGAGCAAGGCCGAGGCCGAGCAGGGTGCCGAGGGCCAGAGTGGTCCAGAAGGCGGTGCTGCGATCGTCCTCGCTCGTCGCCTCGCGCTGGATCAACGCATCGCCGAAGCCCTGGAAGGCGACGATGTTCAGGATGCTCGTGACGGAGAGGGAGAGCGCGAAGACGCCGTAATCCCCCGGCGTCAGGATGCGGGTGAGGATGACGTAGAGGAGGAAGGAGAGGCCCTGGCTCGCACCGACATCGAGCAACGTCCAAAAAAGTGCCTTCCCCGTACGCCCCTGCAACTCCCGATCCTTCCACGATCCATCGCAGCCTTTTTAGCGGAGCCGATCGCGTTGACACCTTAACATTGCGTTAGTGGGATGAGGTGCGGCGCCGGCGCGACATGGCGTCTGGTACGCAGCATGAAGTGGGATCCGCGATGGCGCTGCGGTCGTGATCGGCAGGCAAGCCGCCTGACAGCTGGGAATGGATGATTGAGCGACGCCGTCAAGGATCTTCGGCATGCAGCCTGGCCGGGACCGCGGCGTCATCCAGCCTGGCTGCGGCTGCTGGCGCAGCGATCCGCGCTGCGGCCGGCCGGCGCTGATGCCGCATCCGGCTCGCGGACGCTGATGGCGCTCGTCATCGCCATCGCGCTTGTCAGCTGCGGCAACGTCAACCCCGCGATCGTCGGGCTGCCGGACGCCGTCGTCGAGCTTGGGCAGAAGTTGGCCGGCGCCGCCTTCTGGATGCTGGCCATCGGCGTGTCCTTCCTGCCAGGCGTCCAGCAGCGGCCGTCGCCGGTCGCGGGCCTTCTCCTGCCGGCCCTGCTCGTCGCCTGGGCGGTGTCCTCCGTGGCCTGGAGCAACCAGCCGGCCAGCAGCGTCGAGAAGGCGGCGGTGCTGGCCTTCACGACATTCGGGACCTGGCGGCTGGCCGCGAGCCTGCACTGCGACGCGCTGTTCCGGCTGTTGTTCTGGAGCCTGCTGCTGCTCGTCCTGGCCTCCGTCGCCGCGGCGGTCTTCGTGCCTTCCATCGGCGTTCTCCAGACCTGGCAGCATGCGGGGCAGTGGTCCGGCCTCTTCGTCTCCAAGCAGACGCTCGGCATGGTTTCCGCCTCGCTGGTCTTCCTGAGCCTGCTGCGGCTCTGCTACGCGGTCACGCCCGTTGCCATCCTGGGACTCATCGCCGGCATCGCGGCGGTCATCGGGGCCGGTTCGCGGGGCGGGGCCGCGATGGCGGTGGCGGCGGTCGTCTGCGTGCTGGCGGCCAGGCGGTCGGCCAGGCTGGCGGGCGCGATCTCCTACCTGCCGGCCGTCACCCTCGGCCTCGCCAGCGCCGGCATCGCCATCCTTGTCGGCATGGACCTGCCCTATTTCCCGTTCTTCGGGGCCGAGATCGACCTGACCGACCGGACCGTGATCTGGCACTACGCCCTCAGCGGCTGGACGGAGCGGCCACTCCTCGGCTTCGGCATCCAGGGCTTCTGGACCGATCCCCTGCGCTACGAGCTGTTCGAGCGGACCCATGGCTGGGTGCTCGACAATTTCCATAGCGGCTATGTGGCGCTTCTCGTCGAGCAGGGCCTGCTCGGCTACCTGCTCTTCGCCGGCTTTGTCCTTATGCTCTGTCGGCGGCTGCGCCTGGCGATCCTCGGCGCGGCCCGGCTGGATCCCGGCGCGCGCTTCGGTATCGAGGCGACCTTCGGCTATGTCATCCTGTCCTTCACGATCAATCTGACGGAGACCTTCTTCTTTCGCGCCACGGATTTTGCGCAGGTCACCGTCGCTCTCGCCGCGATCACGCTGTTCGCGGCGCCGGCGCCGAGGGCGTAGGCCAGGCCGCACAGGGATGACGGCAGAGGCAGGAGGCGGGGCGCCTCCGCCCGGGATCGTCGCGGCTTCAGGCTTCCAGGACCGGCAGCGCGATCGCGCATCCTGCCGCCCGCGTCACCTGGGACGGCGGGCCGTCACCATCATGGATTTCGCAATTACGGGCATTCGGCCGATCATATGAAACTCGATCTCCGTGAATCCTGCCTCCGCCAGCAAGCGGCGCAGGGTCGGGACGGAGAAGAATTTGATGTGGCCGTTGTCTTCTAGGACATCGAAATGGCGGTCGAGCTGGCCGCTGAGGGCGAGCAGCAGGTTCTTCAGATATCCGTGGAAGGGCGTGCTGAGGCAGAGGACGCCGCCCGGCTGCACCAGATCGAAGGCGGTCTTCAGCAACTTCCGCGGGTAGTACACATGCTCGATTACCTCGAGGCAGGTTACGAGCGGGAAGGTGCCGAATTCCGCGACGAGGTCGTCATAGCCCGACCGGTTGAGGAGCGTGACCTTTGGATACCGCGCCTGGCCGAGCGCCACCCCGCGCTCCGAGGGGTCCACGCCCGTCACCTTGTAGCCCCGCTCGGCAATCGCGGCGGAGACGCTGCCATTGCCGCAGCCGAGATCGAAGACCCGGCGTTCCAGGCCCGTCCCGGCCGCGGCGTCGAGCAGCTTGATCGCCGCCGGAAGAAGATACCGGTGCGACGAGTTGAGCAACGGATCCTCGTATTTGTAATCCGCGCTCTGCACGACGTCCAACATGAGGGGAAATCCTTGATTCGGGGCGATCGGGGATCGGCACCGGCGCGTCCGGCCGGCGTAGGCGGCAGGTGCGTCAGTCGCTGCGGGTGAGGCCGTCCTCGGCCGCCTTCCCCGGCAGCATGGCGCTGCGCCAGGGACGCTGCGGCGCCGGCTGGGAGATGACCTGCAGGATGTCGCCCGGGAGGAGCGGCGTCGCCTCGCTGGCCAGCATCGGCGCCTGCTTCTGCCGGATGACCAGATAGGTTGGCGCCCGCTGCTGCGCGGCCAGGGTCGCGCCGAGCATCTGGGCGGTGCTCTCCGCCTCGTCCCGCAGCTGCTCGGCCATCTGGCCCCGCTTGGTCGCATCCTCGATCTGGCTGCGCAGCGCCTCCGCCTCGCGGAGTAGCTGCAGGCGGCGGTCGGTGCGGAGCTGGCGCACCGCCTGCTCGGCTCGCACGATGCTTTGCCCGGCGCGCAGGATCTCCGTGAAGAGCGCCCGGCGCCTGGCCTCCACCTCGGCGGCGGCGGCGGCGATGGAGAACTCGCGGGCGGTGGTGGTGAGCCCGCGCGCCTTCAGCGAGCGGATCTCGTCGGCCTCGCGCTCGACGACGGACAGCCGCTGCTCCTGCGCCTTGAGCTGGTCCCGCAGCGAGGCCTCCTCATCCTGAGCGAGCTTGCGCAGCTCCTGCTGCTCCCGGATCAGGGCCTCGAGCGCATCCCGGCGCGCCAGCAGGGCCGTCTGCTCCTGGTGCAGCAACCGTCCCGGCACCGGATCATCGGCGCGGCCGGCCAGGGCCTGCGGCATCTCGACGATGCGGCGATCTTCCAGCTCTGCCTGCACCCTGGCCTGCCGCACCAGCAGCTCGTCGAGCCGCGCATGCTGCAGCTCGGCCTCGCCGCGCGCGGCGACGGCATCCCGGTCGAGCCGAAGATGGGCGGTGTTGGGCGCGCGGAAGATCCCGCCGGCGACCGCGACCGCCTGCAGCGCCGTCATCCCCGGACGGAAGGGATACTCGCCGGGCCGCTCAACGAAGCCGAGGATGTAGAAGGGGCGGTACTGGACGATCTCGATGGCCGTGACCGGCGGCTTGATCAGCCCGGCGCGCTCCTGCATGCGATCGGAAATCGCCGCGCTCAGCTCGGCGATGCTCCGCCCGGCCGCCGGCATCGAGCCGAGCATGGGCACGGAGAGGATGCCGGCGGAATCCACCGTGAACTCGCCGGTCAGCCGCGTGCGGATCTCGCCGCCGGCGCTCGACCACTCGGAGACGGCGATGCGCAGCCGGTCCATCGGCCCGAGCTGATAGGCGGGCGCGTCCTCGGCCGTGGCCGGCCGCGCGGCGGTCAGGCCGAGAAGGGTGGCGAGCAGCATCGCCCGCCCGTATCCGCCAGGACGTGACCGTGGCCCTGCGGGCCGATGACCGATCCGATCCTTGCCGCAACGCGCCATCGAGAGTCCTTCCAGCGACGCCAGATCCGGCGACCCGGCCGCACCGCCGGAGCGACCTGCCTGCTGGCACCGGAGATGTCGCAAACTTGGCGTATCGGCGCGAGCCCGGTTTCGATGCAATTACGTCAATGTTACGCTATGCAAGAGAGACGCATCATCCGGGATTGCCTAGGATGCGCCGACCTTGCAGGCGGCCTTCATTCCCCTGTCTGCCAGCCAGTTCACGCCGATCGGGGCCAGTCACGCCGGTTCATCCGGCAGGCCCCGCGCAGTCCGGAGCAGATCACGGATGGCCGATGCGCAACGCAGGATCGCGGAGCTTCTCGCGCGCTGCGATCTCGAGGAGGCGCAGCATCGCCTGGGCGAGCTGGTCTTCGATGCGGCGAGGCAGGCGATGCCGCGCAACCTGCCCGAGCTGGCGCAGCTCGCCGGCCTCCGGAAGGTGCCGGAGATGTTTCCCGGCGCCACGCCGACGGCCCGCATCCAGGCCGCGATCGACACGCTCTCGCTCGCCGGCGGCGGCACGCTGGTCCTGGACGGCCGGATCCTCGAGGTCACGGACACCATCCAGCTTCGCGCCGGGGTCACCATCGACGGCGGATGGGGCGGCTTCCGCGCCGCGCCGGGCTTCCGCGGGGAAAGCGTGGTGGCGATGCGGAGGCGGCGGATCGACTACGACGCCGCCGGCTATGCGCGCGCCACGAACCTCCTCAATCTCGTCATCGACTGCAATCGCCAGAGCGGCGTGGGCGGCCTCTGTCACGGCAATGCTCAGAAGGACCGGGTCGATGGCCTGCGGATCCGCAATTGCCTGGCGGATGGCTGGGTGGTGGACGGCGGCTACGAGTTGTTCGGCCAGAATTTCGAGGTGATCGCCGCCAGCCGTCGCGATGGCGGCGTGGCGCCGGCGCCCGGGCGGCGCGGCCTCGTCGTCGCGGCCTCCGATTGCCATTTCGCCGATGGCGTGCTGCAGCATTTTCCGATCGGCCTCCATGCGCCGGGCGCGCACAACCACTTCGCCCGGCTGCATGCCTGGTCCACCTACTACGCCGCCGACCCGCCGCTGCTGATCGGCTTCCTCGACGAGGGCGAGGGCAACACCTTCATGGCCTGCAGCGCCGACAGCCCGCGGCTCGCGGACAATGCGGCGCCGCCGGGCCGGGAGAATGGCGGCTACGGCTTCCGCAGCGGCGGCAACGCCATCAACCAGCGGCTCATCGCCTGCACGGTGCAGCTCTCGCAATATGGCGATGCCGCCAGCCTGCCGCCGCCGCGGACCATCATCCCCGTTCATTGCGGCCAGGTGCGTGCGACGATCCTCGGCCTCGAGGTGCGGGATTACGGCAGCGCCGGCTTCGGGCCCTTCGTAACCACGCCGAGCCCGGCGGTGATGCGGGAGACGACGATCCTCGGCGGCAATGTGCATGAGGGCCTGCCGACCAACCTGCAGCTGCCCTGGTCGGAACCCGGCCGCTTCCTGCCGCGGCTCTGCATCGCCGGCAGCGATGCCGGCATCGTCCAGGCGCGGCAATTCGGCGCCGTGACGCGCATCGGCGGCCTGGCGGTGTTCGAGCTGAGTCTCTGCCTCGGCGGGCTTCGGGCCGGGCGGGGCGCCGTGACCATCCAGGGCCTGCCCGATGCCGCGGCCGCCCCCGACGAGGGGCATCGCATCGGCTTCCAGCCCGTCCTCAGCCACTGGAAGGGCGGCGAGCCGGTGGTCGCGGTGCTGCATGGCGGCGGCAGAGAGCTGCATCTCCTGCGGCAATCCACCGGCGCGCCGGTGACCGGTGCCGATCTCACCGAGACGACGGCGATCAGCGTCGCCGGCCAGTACTTCACCGACATGCCCGGAGACGCATGACCCCATGGCCTCGCAGCGCCTTCTGCCTCGCATCGAGCTGCCACGAACGGAACCGTCCGGGGCGGTTGCGGCGCTGCTGGCCGCGCAGGCGCCGCCCTCCGAATTGCGGGCCGTGCTGCGCTTCCTGCGGCTCCGATGGGCCTTCATCCTGGGCTGTGGCGCGGCGATGATGCTGGCGGGGCTCGTCGCCGCCCTGCTGCTGCCGGCGCGCTACAGCGCCACCACCTCCCTCGTGGTCGACAACCGGCGGCCCAGGCCGGCGGCGGAGCTGAGCAGCCCGAATGACGATCTCGGCTATGTCGACACGCAGATCCTGACCATCCAGTCGGATCTCATCCTCGGCGCCGTCGTGCGCGAATTGCACCTGGCCGACGATCCGAATTACGGGCAGGTGCGGCGGCCGCTCCTCGGCCGGTTGCGGATGATCCTGTCCGCATCGTCCGATGCCGGCCCCGAGGAAGCCCGGCTGCGCGAGCAGGCGGCGCTCGAGCGGCTCCGCACCACCTCGCGGGTGCGGCGCCAGGGCAACTCCTTCGTGGTGGATATCGGCGTCACCAGCCGCGATGCGGGCCTGTCCGCGCGCCTCGCCAATGCCATCGCGGCCGCCTTCGTCGAGGATCAGCGCCGGCTCGGCATGCTGGTCACCGATCGCGCCCATCCCGCCTCGACGACCCGCATCATCTCGCCGGCCCTCCCGCCGCTCGAGCGGGCCGGGCCGGGCACGGCGGTGATCCTGCTCGGCGCCGGGCTGCTGGGCCTGGCCGGGGGTGCCGGCATCGCCGCGATGCGGGGGGCGCTCGACCGGCGGCTGCGCAGCGCGCGGGAGGTCGAAGCCGCGGTCGGCCTGCCCTGCCTCGGCTTGGTGCCCGTCCTGCAGCCGGGGCCGGCGGGCAGCGCGCTGCGCCATGTCGAGGAGCAGCCGGAGGCCGAAGCCACCGAGCGGCTGCGCTTGGTGCGGTCCGGCATCGAGGAATGGCGGCGCGGCGGGGAGAGGCTGGTGATCGGCTTCGCCGGCGCGGGTGAGGGAGCGGGCTGCACGGTGCTGGCGGCGAACCTGGCCATCCTGCTCGCCGGCGCGGGCTACCGGACGCTGCTGGTCGATGCGGATCGCGTCGAGGCCGGGCTCAGCCGCGCGCTGGCCCCGGCTGCGGCCGCATCGCCGGGGCAGGGCGAGGGCGGCGCGCCGAAGCCGGTCCCGCTTCGCGCCGACGCGGCGAGCGGGCCGGATCTGCTGCCGCTCGACCTGGCGCGCGGGCCCGACGCGCCGCGGCCGCCGAACTGGCTCGCCGGCCTCGTCGAAGCCGTGGGATCGGGTTATGATTTCGTGCTGGTTGACCTGCCGTCGCCAGGGCGGTCGGGCGATTTCCGCGCCCTGACCGGCTCGTTCGATGCGCTGGTGCTGGTCGGGCCATGGGGCAAGGCCGAGCCGGAGGACTTCCTGGAGATCCTGCGGCTGGTGCGGGAGCCGGAAACCAAGGAGCTCGCCGTCATTCTGAACAAGGCGCCGCCCCGCCGCACGGGGCGTCGCGCCTGAGGGCAGCGGGCTGCCCGGTGCGGGAGGGGGACGACCGATGTCCGAGGCGCCGCAGGCCGGGCTCAGGCGCAGCACGGTCGTATTCGATCTGGGCGGCGTGCTGATCGACTGGGATCCGCGCCACCTCTACCGGAAGCTCTTCCCCGGCGACGAGGCGGGCATGGAGCGCTTCCTGGCGGAGATCTGCACCGGCGCCTGGAATCTCGAGCAGGATGGCGGACGAAGCTGGGCGGAAGGCACGGCCCTGCTGCGGGCCCGCCATCCCGAGCAGGCCGCGCTGATCGACGCCTACCATCTCCGCTGGTCCGAGATGCTGGCCGGCCCGATCCAGGGCACGGTCGATATCCTGCGCGACCTGAAGGATGACGGCGTGCCGCTCTTCGCCCTCACCAATTGGTCGCATGAGACCTTCCCGATCGCGCTCGAGCGTTTCGAATTCCTGGCGTGGTTCCAGGGCATCATCGTCTCGGGCCAGGAGAGGGTGGTGAAGCCCGATCCGCGGATCTATCACCTGCTCGTCGAGCGCTACGGGCTGCTGCCCGATGCCATCGCCTATATCGACGACAATCGCCGCAATGCGGAGGCGGCGACGGCGCTCGGCATGCACGGCATCCATTTCACCGGCCCCGACGCGCTGCGGCAGGAGCTCGTGGAGCTTGGCGTGCTGCGGGCGGCTGGCTGACGCCGCGGCTCTCCCCGCATCTGCGCTTGGTGCGACTCGCCGGGATGAGTTGAATCGGTCCCGTCGAAATGACCTCGTTACGCACTAGGCCAGGAGGCTCGGGCATGACCCAGGCGATGGCGACCCTGCATGTCGGCGACGCCGTCGTCCCGCTCGGGCTGTTGTGGTCCCGCGCGGTGCTGGCGCGCTATCTCGATGCCCGCGAGCGCGGCCTGTCGCATCGCCAGGCGCTGGGCGAGGCGGGCGGCCTGCTGGCGGTCTTCGTGCCGAGCCTCAGCCCGCGGGAGGCGGAGGCGCATGCGGAGCGCCTCGTCTGCCATTCCGGGCAGTTGCGGCTGCGGCCGCTCGCCGCGGCATCCTGACGCGGCGTTGATGCGGCCCGGGTCCTGCGACGGGCCCGGCCAGACCATCCCCGCCCGCCGCAACCCTGGCGCCGGCGGCGCGCTTCGGCCGTGACAAGGGCCGCCTGAGCATGGATGACGCGCTGCCGAGATCGCTGGACCGAGACGTCGAGAGCCGTCGCGACGAGACATCGCGAGCGAATGCACAGCCTCCCGCATCCGATCGGGCACCGCCGAAAGAGGGCTCGGCGAAGGAAGAGGGGGGCGAGGACAAACCGGCCTCGCCGCGCCGCCGGCGCCTGATGATCGCGGCCGGGCTTCTCGCGGCAATCCTGGTCCTCGCCGGCGGCGCCTATTGGTGGTGGCAGGCCAGCCACTGGGAATCGACCGACGACGCCTTCCTCGAAGCGCATGTGACGCGCGTGGCGCCGCAGATCTCGGGTCCCGTGGCCCGGCTGCTGGTGGACGACAACCAGCAGGTCGAGGCCGGCGCGCTGCTGGTACAGATTGACCCGCGCAATTTCGAGGTGGCCCTCGCCAATGCGGAGGCGCGGCGCGGTAGCGCAGCGGCGCAGATCGCCGAGGCCGAGGCGCAGGTGGCGGTGCGCCGGGCGGCGATCGGTCAGGCGCGCGCCAATCAGGTCATCGCCGAGGCCGATCAGGAAAATACCGAAACGACGCTCCGGCGCTTCCGCAGCGTCGATCCGCGCGCCGTCACCCGGCAGCAGACGGATGACGCCGAAGCCTCCGCCCGGAGCGCCCGCGCCCGGGTCGAGGCGGCGAAGCAGGAGGTGAGTGCGGCGGAAGCCCAGGCGGCGGCGGCCGAGGCGCAGCGCCGCGCCGCCGAGGCCGCGCTGCGCGAGGCGGAAGCCGCCCTCGCCAATGCGCAGCTGCAACTCTCCTATACCCGCATCACCGCGCCGGTCGCCGGCCGCATCGCCAATCGCGGCGTTGAGGCTGGCAATTACGTGACGCCGGGACAGGCGCTGCTCTCGATCGTCGAGCGTGACGTCTGGGTAACAGCGAATTTCAAGGAGACGCAGCTGCGGCGCATCCGTCCCGGGCAATCCGTGCAGGTAAGGGTCGATGCCTATCCGCAGCCGGTCCTCAATGCGCGCATCGACAGCATCCAGTCCGGCACCGGCGCCCGCTTCTCGGTGCTGCCGCCGCAGAACGCCACGGGCAACTACGTGAAGGTGACGCAGCGCGTCCCGGTCAAGATCGTGATCGAGGACGACCGGGCGAAGAGCATGCCGCTCTCGCCGGGCCTCTCCGTGGTGCCGCGCGTCAGGATCAGCGACTAGATGGCCGGGCTGGCGCGCTCGGCCGCCGGGGGCCGCTCGCCCTGGCTCATCGCCTCCATCGTCTCGATCGCCACCTTCATGGAGGTGCTCGACACCACCATCGCCAATGTCGCGCTGCGCCACATGGCCGGCGGCGTCGGGGCCAGCCAGGATGAGAGCACCTGGATCCTGACCACCTACCTGGTCACCAATGCCATCGTCCTGCCGGTCTCCGGCTATCTGGCCACGGCGCTCGGCCGCAAGCGCTTCTACATGGGATGCGTGACGCTCTTCACCCTCGCCTCGCTCGGCTGCGCGCTGTCGCCCAACCTCGGGATGCTGCTGGTCTGCCGCGCCATCCAGGGGATCGGTGGCGGCGGCCTGGCGCCGGTCGAGCAATCGATCCTCGCCGACACCTTCCCGCCGGAGAAGCGCGGCCAGGCCTTCGCGCTCTACGGGCTGACGGTGGTCACCGCCCCGGCGATCGGGCCCGCGCTCGGCGGCTGGATCACCGATAATTTCTCCTGGCACTGGATCTTCCTGATCAACCTGCCGGTCGGCGCCCTGTCGCTCCTCCTCGTCTCCATCTTCGTGCAGGAGCCGCCCGCGGTGCAGGAGGATCGGCGGCGCTTCCTGGCGGCGGGCGGCGGCATCGACTGGGTCGGCTTCGGCCTCGCCGCGCTCGCCCTCGGCAGCCTGCAGATCGTGCTGGACCGCGCCGTGATCGATGACGGCTTCTGGTCGCCGCTGGTGACCTGGCTGACCGTCGCCTGCGTGGCGAGCTTCGTGGTCCTGATCCCCTGGGAGCGCCGGCAGGCGCGGCCGGCGGTGGATGTGCGGCTCTTCGGCTACCGCTCCTTCCTCGCGGCCAGCCTGATCATGTTCCTGGTCGCCTTCACGCTCTTCAGCACCACGCAGCTCCTGCCGCAGCTGACGCAGGAGCTGATGGGCTACGACGCCACCACGGCCGGGCTGACGCTCGCCATCGGCGGGATCGGCACCATCTTCGTCATGCCGATCGCCGGGAAGCTGACGACGCTGGTGCAGCCGCGCTGGATGATCCTCGTCGCGCTCCTCTGGTCGGGGGCGGCGCTGCTGCATGCGACGCGGATCGATCTCGGCATGTCCTTCTGGCATGTATCGACCCTGCGCGTGCTGCAGGTGGTGGCGCTGCCCTTCCTTTTCGTGCCCATCACCACGGCAGCCTATGTCGGGCTGCCCCCCGACAAGACCAACGATGCCAGCGCGCTGATCAATCTGATGCGAAATCTCGGCGCCTCGGTCGGCATCTCGGTGATGAATGCTGTGGTGGTGCATGGCGCCCAATTCCACCAGAATCGCCTCGTCGAATCAGCGACCGAGACGAACCCGCTCTGGACCGAGCAGCTTCGGCAGACCGAGCAGGCGCTGCGCGGCGCCGGTCTCGGGGCCTGGGAGGCCTCCCAGGTGGCTCTTGCGCAACTGGCCGCCCAGGTGCAGGCACAGGCGCAGGTGCTCAGCTATATGGACGCGTTCTGGCTGCTCGGCGTGGCGGTGCTGGTGCTCTGGCCGCTGGTCTTCCTGATGCGCGACCTGCCGAAGGGAGCCAAGTCAGGTGGCCATGGATAGCGTAACGCGGCGCGGGGTGTGGACGGCGGGGGAGAGGATGCGCAGGCTGGCGGGCGGGATCGTTCCGGCCGCCGCTCTCCTGCTGGCCGGCTGCAATGTAGGGCCGGATTTCGTCAGCCCCTCGCCGCAGGTTCCGGTCGGATGGACGCCGGCGAGCCTCTCGCCCCCCGCCTATGCCCGCAGCCGTGCGGAGGCGCGCGAGATCGATGCCGCCTGGTGGCAGAGCTTCCACGATCCGACGCTGACCTGGCTCGTCACCTCGGTTGAGCAGGGCAATCCCGATCTCGAGGAGGCCACCTCGCGCATCGCCGAGACGCGCGAGCAGCGCCGCGTCGCCTATGCCGGCTTCTGGCCGACCCTCGACGCCCAGGCCTCCGACACGCGGCTGCGGATCAGCGAGAACAGCCCCTTCGCGGCCATCGCCGGCGGCGCCGCTTCGGCGACCGCGGCGCAGCCCAACGCCGCCGCCGGCCTGCCGCTCTCGACCGGCCCGAAGCCCAGCTTCACCATCTACCAGGCGGGCTTCGACGCGGCCTGGGAGCTCGACCTCTTCGGCCGGACCCGGCGGGGGGTGGAGGCGGCCGAGGCCGATATCCGCTCGGCCGAGCGGCAGCTCGACAATGCGCGGTTGTCGCTGCGCGCGGAGGCGGCGCGGGCCTATCTCGAATTGCGCGGCCTGCAGGCGCGGCAGCAGATCGCGCGGCGAAGCCTCGGACTGCAGCGGGACAACGCGCAACTGACGCGGTCGCGCTACACGGCGGGCTTCGCCACCGAGGTGGACGTCGCCAATGCCGATGCGCTGGTCGCCAGCACGGAATCGACCTTGCCGCAATTCGACACTCAGGTGACGCAGGCGATGAATCGGCTGAGCCGGCTGCTCGGGCAGGAGCCGGGCACGCTGCGCGATCGGCTGTCGACCCCGGAGGCGATCCCGCCCGTGCCGCCCGCGGTCGCCATCGGCCTGCCACTTGAGACCATCCGCCGCCGCCCGGACGTGGCCGCCGCCGAGGCTGCCCTGGCGGCGCAGACGGCGCGCATCGGCGTGGCCACGGCGCAGCTCTATCCGACCCTGCGCATCAACGGTTCGATCGGCCTGCAATCGGGCAACACGGTCAACCTCTTCGAGACGGCGAGTCGCTTCTTCTCCATCGGCCCGGCGCTCATCATCCCGCTCTTCGAGGGCGGGCGGCTGCGGGCGCAGATCCGGCTGGAGGAGGCGCGGCAGCGCACCGCCGCCATCGCCTGGCGCCGCACCGTCCTCGATGCCTTGCACGAGGTGGAGAACGCCCTGGCGGCCTATTACGGCGACCAGGGGCGGCGGGACGGGCTGCGCCGCCAGGTCGTCGCGGCGCGGCGCGCCTCGAACTTGGCCCGCACGCGCTTCACTGCCGGCCTCGGCACCTTCCTCGAGGTGCTCGATGCCGACCGCACGCGCCTGTCGGCCGAGCTGGCGGTAGCCGAGAGCTCCGCCGCGGTCTCGACCGATCTCGTCGCGGTCTACAAGGCGCTCGGCGGCGGCTGGGAGCCGGTGCCGGCGCCACCGGCCGGCGGCGCCTGAGGGAGAACGCCCGAAGGAGAACGCGCCTGAGCGGGGTGCTGCGGCGCTACATCTCGACCCGCGTGCCGAGCTCGACCACGCGCGAGACCGGAATGCCGAAATAATCCGTGGCGCCGACGGCGTTCCGCGTCAGGAAGGCGAAGAGCCTTTCCTGCCAGGCCGGCAGGTCGGGGCGCATGGAGGGCACCGGCACCTCGCGGCCGAGGAACCAGGAGGCAGTGGCGGGATCGAAGCCGAGCGCTTCCCGGCACTGTTCCAGCGCCGGCAGCACGCTGGGCCGCTCGGCGAAGCCGAAGCGCAGCAGCACGCGGCAGAAGCCATGGCCCAGCGGCTCGATCTGAAGGCGCTCCGCATCAGGAATGCGGGGAACACGCTCCCCTTTCACGGTCAGCAGCACGATGCGCTCGTGCAGCACGCCGTTATGCTTGAGGTTGAGGGCTAGGGCGCCGGGGACCAGGCCCTGCCGCGTGGTGAGATAGATGGCGGTGCCGGGCACCCGGGCCACCGCGCCGGCACTGGCCAGCCCCTCGAGGAAGCGCGGCAGCTCCGCCGTATCCTCATCCCGGTGCTCGAGCAGGATGGCCCGGCCGCGGATCCAGGTCAGCAGCAGCGTGAGCGCGATCGCCGCGGTGACGAGCGGAAACCAGCCGCCATCCGGGATCTTGTGCAGGTTCGCCGCGACGAAGCCGAGATCGAGCGCGAAGAACAGCCCAGCCACCGGCAGCACCCAGGCCAGCCTGAAGCCCCAGCGGGCATGCGCGACGAGCGCGACCAGGATCGTTGTCACCAGCATGTCGCCCGCGACGGCGATGCCATAGGCATTGGCCAGCGCCTCCGAGCTGCGGAAGCCGAGCACCAGGCCGAAGACGGCGAGGGCGAGCAGCCAGTTGATCTGCGGGACATAAACCTGGCCCGCGGACTCCTCCGAGGTCTGCCGGACCTCGAGCCGCGGCAGGACGCCGAGCTGGATGGCCTGCTGCACGAGGGCGAAGGCGCCGGAGATCACCGCCTGGCTGGCGATGACGGTTGCCGCCGTCGCCAGGCCGACCGCCGGGAAGAGCAGGAAGGCGGGGAAGAGATGGAAGAAGGGGTCGGCGAGGCTGTCCGGATCCGTCAAGGCGAGGGCGCCCTGGCCGAGATAGTTCAGCACCAGCGCCGGCATCACGATGGAGAACCAGTCGAGGCGGATCGCCGGCCGGCCGAAATGGCCCATATCGGCATAGAGCGCCTCGCCGCCCGTGACGGCGAGGAAGACGCTGCCGAGCGCGGCGAAGCCGCCGCCCGTGCCGACCACCCGCAGGGCGTGCCGCGGGTCGATCGCCGCCAGGATGCCGGGATGGTCCAGCACATGCCAGAGCCCGGTGCCGGCCAGGGTCAGGAACCAGGCGGCCATGATCGGGCCGAACAGGCGGCCGACCCCGCCGCTGCCCCGCGACTGGATGAGGAAGAGCGCCGCCAGCACCGCGAGGGCGGAGGGCACGACATAGGGCTGCAGCGCCGGCGCGGCGACGGCGGCGCCCTCGACCGCCGAGAGGACGGAGATGGCCGGCGTGATCATCGCATCGCCGAAGAAGAGCGCGGCGCCGGCGAGGCCGATGGGGAGCAGGATGGGCCTGAACCGGCCGGCGGCGGGTAGGGCGAGGGAGAGCAGCGCCATGGTCCCGCCCTCGCCATCATTGTCGGCGCGCATGACGAAGACGACGTATTTCACCGCGACGACGAGCGTGACCGACCAGAGGATCAGCGAGACGGTGCCGAGGATCGCCTCATCCGCCGGGATGCCCTGGCCGGTGGCGGTCCGCAGGCTCTCGCGGAAGGCGTAGATCGGGCTGGTGCCGATATCGCCGAAGACGACGCCGAGCGCGCCGAGCAGCATCGCGCGCATCGCGGGATGGGCGGCTTGCGTGGGGGAGGGGTGGCCGGTCGTGCTGCGCGCCATGCGCCTGGGCTCCGCGGTGCGGCAGCGGCAACGCGGCGAGGGGCGGCAAAGTTACTGGGGCCGGCGCTATTCGGGCAGCAGTTCGGCCTTGAGGGGCAGCGGCGCGCCGAGCCAGAGCGCGTGCCGGACATGATCGGCGCGCTGCCGCCCCGTCTCCGGATGCACCAGCACCGACAGGTCCCGCCGGTTCAGGGCGAGCCAGGGCACCAGCGTGGCAAAGAGCGCGGGCGGGAAGGCGACCTGGTACATCGCCGCGCTATGCGGCCCGACAGGGACATCGTGCCAGCGCCCCAGGATCGCCTCGGGGAAGTCCCGGGCGATCGCCTCGCGGACCGCTTCCGCGGCCGGCCGGCTCGCGGCAGGGTCGTAGTAGATATGGGCGTGCCAACCAGTGATAGGCTGCTGCATGGTGCGCGCCTCCCTGCCCGCGGCCGCCTGGCCTCAGGCGGCGATCGCGGTCCTCCCCGCATCATTGGCGAAGCCGCCGATCACCTCGTCGGTATGGACCTCGAAGCGAGTGAGGATCGCCGTGCCGAAGCTCGTGGTCAGGGCGCAATCGGTGGCGTCGCGGCCGCGCGCCATGACGATGCGGCCGATGCGGCGCTTGTTGTGCCGCGCATCGAAGGTGTACCAGCGGCCCCCCTGGGGACCCTGCAGATAGACCTCGAACCAGGCGGAGAAATCCATCGGCGCCGGATCCTTCGGCACGCCGATATCGCCGAGATAGCCGGTGGCGTAGCGCGCTGGGATATTCATGCAGCGGCAGAGCGCGATCGCCAGATGCGCGAAGTCCCGGCAGACGCCGACCTGTTGCCAATAGCCCTCCGAGGCCGAGCGCGTGGCATCCGCGAGCTGGTAGTCGAAGCGCAGGCGCTGATGCACGAAATCGACGATGGCCTGGACCCGCGACCAGCCTTCCAGCGTGCCGCCGAACAGGTTCCAGGCGATCTGCGAGAGCTTGTCGGTGTCGCAATAGCGGGAGCCGAGCAGGAAGGGCAGCACCTCGTTCGGCAGGTGCTCCGGCGCGACCTGTTGAGCGCCGGGCTCGAAATCGTCGGGCAGGCCGCTATCCTCGATAAGGAAATCGGCGGAGAGCGTCAGCGGGCCGCCGGGCGCGACCAGACGCGTGACGGTGTTGCCGAAGGCATCGACATGCTGCGTCATCGGCACGGAGGGCGTGACCGCGATGGCATCCGAGCTGCGCAGATCCCCCCTCCGCTCCGGCCGGACGCTCAGCAGCAGGTTCATCGGCGTCGGGCCGTAGGTGAGGAAGGACAAGGTGTAGCCGGTACGAATGTGCATCGCGAATGATCCGGAACGGTTGGTGCCAAAAGGGCCCGCACAACGCCGGTTCACGATCGTGGTTTCCGGCCATGGGGCCTGAGCCGGCGGCTATCCCGCGGGAAGGACGCTTTGCTCGGCTGTGCCATCCTGCAACGTCGCATACCGGGCGTTTGCGTCCCGCAACGACTTGCTTCGGTTCAGCACTGGCTCCGTGGACGGCCCGGCAGGGCGTGGAGGATGCGCGTGTCTAGCGAGACGCCGCAGAAAAGCAAGCAATCAGGACAGTATCGTCCAGCTTTATCCACATGCGGCATAGTCATTCCGGAAAAAACAACCAAAAGCTTCAAGCCAAGCTGTGATTTCCTGCATCGGATCGAGACGTCCGACACATTCCCGCGAAGGTCGATCCAGGAACGCAACCCGGTTTACACTTCCGCCCGGCGAAGGGGTTCCAGAGGGGCTACCCCTCGTGGAGGGCTCGGTTGGTGTCACGCAAACTCGCGGCAGAATTCTTCGGGACGCTCTGGCTTGTGCTCGGTGGTTGCGGTAGCGCCGTCCTCGCCGCCACCTTTCCCCAGGTCGGCATCGGCCTCGTCGGCGTCTCGCTCGCCTTCGGCCTGACCGTCCTGACGATGGCCTTCGCCATCGGCCACATCTCCGGCTGTCATCTGAACCCCGCCGTCACCTGCGGCCTCGTCGCCTCTGGCCGCTTCAAGGCGAGCGAAGCGGTGCCCTACATCGTCGCCCAGCTCGTCGGCGCCTCGATCGGCGCCTTCCTGCTCTACACCATCGCATCCGGCCAGCCCGGCTGGGACATCGCGGTGAAGGGCTTGGCGACCAACGGCTTCGGCGAGGCCTCGCCGGGCAAGTACGCCTTTGGCGCCGGCTTCGTCACCGAGGTGGTGATGACCTTCTTCTTCCTGATGGTCATCCTCGGCAGCACCTCGGAGCGGGCGCCCAAGGGCTTCGCGCCGATCGCGATCGGCCTCTGCCTGACGCTGATCCACCTCATCAGCATCCCGGTGACCAATACCAGCGTGAACCCTGCGCGCAGCACCGGCCCGGCCCTGGTGGTCGGCGGCGTCGCGCTGCAGCAGCTCTGGATGTTCTGGGTCGCGCCGATCATCGGGGCCGTGGTCGCGGGCGTCGTGCATCGCTGGCTGAGCACCGAGGGCCCGGTGGACGTCCTCGACCGCGCCGCGGCCGAGGCGAGCGCGCGCAGCGCGACGCCCGAGGCGCTGGCGCCGGCAACCGCGCGGGAACCGCGCTGATGACCCGCGCCTTCCTCCCGGCGCTCGTCATCCTGGCGGCCGCCGTCGCGGCGCCGGCCTGGGCGCAGAGCGGCCAGGCGCCACTCACGGCGCAGCAGGAGCGGATGAAGAGCTGCAACGCCGAAGCCGGCACGAAGAGCCTTGCCGGCGACGAGCGCCAGGGCTTCATGCGCGACTGCCTGGCCGGGCGCACGGCCGCCGCCCCGGCGCAGGCGCCGCTCACCGCGCAGCAGCAGCGGATGAAGAGCTGCAATGCCGAAGCGGCGACCCGCAAGCTGAGCGGCGACACGCGGCAGCGCTTCATGAGCAGCTGCCTCAGCGGCAACACCGCGACCGGGAAGAACTAGGCTCCCAGACAGGCCGGGGCGGGCGGTCGCCGGGCGACCACCGCCCTTCCCATCAGGCCGGGAAGAAGCGGTTTTCCGGCCGCGGCAGGCCGAGATGCTCGCGCAGCGTCCGGCCTTCATAGGCGCGGCGGAACAGCCCGCGCCGCTGCAATTCCGGCACCACGTGATCGACGAACTCCTCCAGCCCCGCCGGCAGGAAGGGGAACATCACGTTGAAGCCGTCGCAGGCCTCGCTTTCCAGCCAGTGCTGCATCTGGTCGGCGATCATCGCTGGCGTGCCCAGCATGGCGAGCCCGCCATAGCCGCCGAGGCGCTGCGCGAGCTGGCGCACCGTCAGCCCCTCGCGTCGCGCCAGGGCGATGGCCCGCTCGCGCCCGCTCTTGCTCTGGTTGGTCTCGGGGATCTCCGGCAGCGGCGCATCCGGATCGAAGCGGGAGGCATCCACGCCGAGGGCGACGGAGAGCGAGGCCAGGGCGCTCTCGGCATGCACGAGGCCGTCGAGCCGCGCCCGCTTCGCCTGCGCCTCCTCGAGGCTGTTGCCGATGACGACGAAGCAGCCGGGCAGGATCTTCAGGTGGTCGCGGTTGCGGCCGAGCCGGTCCATGCGGGTCTTCACATCCGCATAGAAGGCGCGCGCCTCCTCGATGGTGCCGGAGGCGCCGAAGACCGCCTCGGCGGTCTCCGCCGCGATCTGCCGTCCCGCCTCCGAGGCGCCGGCCTGCACGATGACCGGCCAGCCCTGCACGGGGCGGGCGATGTTGAGCGGGCCGCGCACCGAGAGCTCCGGCCCCTTGTGGTCGAGGACGTGCATGCGCGCCGGGTCGAAGAAGATGCCGCTCTCGACATCGCGGATGAAGGCGTCGTCGGCGAAGCTGTCCCAGAGGCCGGTGACGACGTCGTAGAATTCCCGCGCCCGCTTGTAGCGTTCGCCATGCGCCATATGCGCGTCATGACCGA
The DNA here is from genome assembly GCF_013112485.1 of Roseicella sp. DB1501. Taxonomy (GTDB): domain Bacteria; phylum Pseudomonadota; class Alphaproteobacteria; order Acetobacterales; family Acetobacteraceae; genus Paracraurococcus. The sequence goes on along the minus strand of NZ_JABFHG010000002.1, from coordinate 356,396 downwards.
AATTCAGCGCGGCATCGGGATTGGCCGTGGTGACCAGGTTCCAGCCGGCCCGGCCGCCGCTGATATGGTCGAGCGAGGCGAATTTCCGGGCGACGTGATAGGGATCGTTGTAGGTCGTGCTGGCGGTGGCGATCAGGCCGATCCGCTCCGTCACCATCGCCAGCGCCGAGAGCAGGGTCAGCGGCTCGAAGGAGGTGATGGTGTGGCTGCGCCGCAGCGCCTCGGGCGGCATGTTCAGCACCGCCATGTGGTCGGCCATGAAGAAGGCGTCGAAGCGGCCCTCCTCCAGCTTGCGGATCAGCCGGACATACGCGTTCAGGTTGAAGTTGGCATCCGGCCAGGCACCTGGGTAGCGCCAGGCGCCGGTATGGATCGAGATCGGGCGCATGAAGGCGCCGAGATGCAGCTGCTTCGCGGGCATACGGGCTCTCCGCCGGTTGCGGCGAGCCTAGCGCAGCGATGCGCCGCGGGAGCAACTCCCGCAGCGAATACCGCCCATGCCCGGGCCGGATGCAGCGGGGCGGGGTCCGCCTCAGGCGGCGGGCTGCGAGCCGGCCATGGATGGCCGCTGCGCGAAGCGTTCGAACCAGGCGGCGAGCTGCGGCCGGCCGCTCCGCCAGCCGATCTCCCCGAAGCGGAAATCAAGCCAGCCCAGCGTGCAGCCGATGGTGATGGTGCCGATATCGACCCGCTCGCCGAAGCCGGCGGCGCGCGTCTCGAGCTCCGCCAGGCCGCAGAGGATCTTGTCCATCTGGCCAGCGCGCCACTCCTCGGATTGCTTCTCCGCCGGCCGCACCACACCCTCGTATCGCAGCAGGATGCCGGCATCGAGGATGCCGTCGCCGAGGCTCTGCTCGGTCAGCGCCCGCCAGCGCGCCGGGCCCGGCGCCGGGAAGAGGCGGGCTCCGGCCTGCGCATCGAGATACTCGCAGATGACGCGGCTGTCGAAGAGCGCCGTGCCGTCATCGAGGATCAGGGTTGGCACCTTGCCGAGCGGGTTGAGAGGGATGATGGTCTTGTCGCGGTTGACCGGATGCGGGGCGCTCGGCAGCCGTTCGAGCGCGATGCCGAGCTCGGCGGCGCAGACCGTCACCTTGCGGACGAAGGGCGAGGCGGCGGAATGGAACAGCTTCATCATCGGCTCCTCAGCGGCGCAGATCTCGGGGGCGGGCGAGTTCGGCATTGACCATGAAGGCGGCATCGCGGCGGCCATCGAGCACATCGAGGATGTTCTGCGCCGCCTGCCGCGCCATGCGCGCCAGGCCCTCCTCGGTGCTGGCGGCGTTGTGCGGGCTGACCACGACATTGGGCAATGCGTAGAGCGGGTTGCCGGCGTCGGAGGGCTCGACTTCCAGCACGTCCAGCCCGGCGCCGTGCAGGCGGCCGCCTTGCAAGGCCGCGACCAGGGCGGGTTGCGAGACGATCGGGCCGCGCGCGGTGTTCACCAGGATGGCGCCCGGCTTCAGCGCGGCGAAGGCCGCCTCGTCCATCAGGTGTCGCGTCTCCGGCGTCAGCGGGCAGTGCAGCGACACCACATCCGCCTGCGCCAGGCCCTGATGCAGGTCGCGGACCGGGGCGAAGCCGTCGGCGGCGATGCGGGCGGGATGGAAGCCGGGATCCATCACCAGCACCCGCATATGGAAGGCGCGGCAGTAATTCGCCACGCGGCTGCCGATGCGGCCATAGCCGACGACCAGCACGCTGCGCCCGGCCAGATCGACCATGCGGGGATCCGGCCCGTCCCACCAGCCGCCGCCGCGGACATGGCGATCATGGTCAAGGGCGCGCCGGGCCACGGCGAGCATCAGCATCATCGCATGCTCGGCGACCGAGAGGTCGTTGGCGCCGTTCGTCACCATCACCGGGATGTCGCGCTCGGTGCAGGCGGCGATATCGACCGTGTCGAAGCCGACGCCGTAGCGCGAGACCACCTTCAGCCGCGGCGCCGCCGCCAGCGCCGTGCGATCGACGCGCTCCAGCCAGCAGAGCGCGGCATCGGCCGAGGAGAGGTGCTGGTGGAACTGCTCCACCGGCGGATCGTGCAGCGCGACGAGATCGAGATCGGAGCGCGCCTGCAGCACGGCCATGCCGGCCGGATGCAGGGTGCGGCACAACAGGATGCGATGCGGCATGACGGGTGGCTTCCCCCTGTGGCGTTGCGGCTGCGCGCGGGCCTAGCCGGCGGCGATCTCGCCGCGCTCGATGACGAAGGTCCGCTCGACCAGCGGGCGCAGCAGCTCCGGATTGCTCTCGGTGATCAGGATGGCGACGTCGGGCAGCGCCTGGTGCAGCCGCTTCAGCGCCTCGGCGTAGCGCAGGGCGAGGGCTGGGGCGAGGCCCTGGAAGGGCTCGTCCAGCAACACCGCCCGCGTGCCGACCATCAGCGCCCGGCCGAGCGCCACCATCTTGCCCTGGCCGCCCGAGAGACCGGCGGCGCGCCGGCCGGCCAGGTCCTTGAGCTCGGGCAGCAGGGCGAAGACGGCCTCCAGCCGGCGCGCCACCTCGGCCGGCGCGAGGCCGAGCACCTGCGCCGGCAGCAGCATGTTCTCGCGGACCGAGAAGCTGCCGAAGAGCCGCCGCTCCTCCGGCGCATAGCCGATGCCGAGCCGGGCGCGGTGGTGCGGCGGCACGCCGGTGGTGTCCTGCCCATCCGTCACCACCCGCCCGGCGCGGACCGGCAGCAGGCCCATCAAGGTGCGGAGCGTGGTGGTCTTGCCGGCGCCGTTGCGGCCGATCAGCGCCACCCGGCCGCCCGGCGGCACGACGAGATGCACCGCGCGCAGCACCGGCACGCCGACGATATCGACGGAGACGTCGTGCAGCTCAAGCATGGTGCGCGGGCTCGATGCCGATGACGTCGCGCTGCACCGCCGGGTCGTTCAACACCTGCTGCGGCGGGCCGAGGGCAGCGATGCGGCCCTGGTTCCAGACGGCGACGCGGTCGGCGAAGCGCTCGACCACCTCCATGTCGTGCTCGACGAAGACCGCCGTCACCTTCGCCTCCCGCAGCACCCGCACCAGGGTCTCGACCACGCCCATCTTCTCGGCCGCGGCGACGCCGCTGGTCGGCTCGTCCATCAGGATCAGGCGCGGCTGCAGGGCGACGGCCATGGCGATGTCGGCGAGCTTCCGCGCGCCCTCGTTCAGCGCATCCGCCCGCGCCTCGGCGAGGGGGGCGAGGCCGAAGCGCTCCAGCACCGCCATCGCCTCCTCCCGCCAGGCCGGGCGCAGCAGCGGGACGAGCGGCGACCAGAGGCCGGAGCGCGCGGCGATGGCGAGGGCCGCGTTCTCGAGCACCGTATGCTCGGTGAAGAGCTGCGGCAGCTGGAAGCTGCGGCCGATGCCGCGCCTGACGATGGCGCGCGGCGAGAGGCCGAGGATGGGCTCGCCGTCATAGGCGATGCTGCCGCCCTGCGGCTTCAGATAGCCCGTGGTCATGTTGATGAAGGTGGTCTTGCCGGCGCCGTTCGGACCGATGATGGCGAGGAACTCGCCGGGCATCACGTCGAGGTCGATGCCGTCCGCCGCCTTCACGCCGCCGAAGGCGAGGCGGAGGCCGCGGGCCGAGAGCAGGGGCTGGCCGCTCATCGGCGCCTCCCCAGCCGCCCGGCGAGTATGCCCCAGAGGCCGCCCGGGGCGAAGAGGATGACCAGCAGCAGCACGGCGCCGAGGATCATCTGCCAGGCATCGGCCACGGCCGCCGCGGCATAGACCCGCACCAGCTCGAAGGCGGTGGCGCCGAGGAAGGGGCCGAGGGCGCTGCCGGCGCCGCCGAGGATGGCGATGAAGACCAGCTCGCCCGAGGAGGTCCAGTAGGCGAGCTGCGGCGTGACATGCCGCGAGGTCATCGCCACCAGCGTGCCGGCGATGCCGCCCATGGCGGCCGACATGACATAGGCCGAGAGCAGCACCCGCCGGGCCGAGACGCCCATGAATTCCAGCCGCGTCTCGCGGGTCTTGATGCCGGCCAGCGCCTGGCCCATGGGCGAGCCGAGATAGGCCCGCACCAGCAGTCCGAACAGCAGGGCGAGGCCGAGGGCGAGGCCGAACGTCACCCATTCCTGGGTCGGCAGGTCGGGCGTCATGCCGGCGAAGCGGAGCCCGGAGACGCGGATGCCGTCGGTGCCCTTGGTCAGGTCGTAGAGCTTCTCCAGCAGGCTGTAGAGCACCATGGAGAGGGCGAGGTTCAGCATGCCGAAGAAGATGTCGCGGTAGCGCACGACGAAGAGGCCGATGACGAGGCCGAACAGCCCGGCGATGGCGGCGCCGAGCGGCAGCAGCAGCAGCGCCTCGGGGAGGGCGGGCGCCAGGAAGGCGACGGTATAGGCGCCGATGGCGAGGAACATGCTGTGGCCGAAGCTCACCTGCCCGGCGCGCAGCAGCAGCAGGATGCCGAGCACCGCGATGCCCTTGGCGAGCGCGACGGTGAGCACGAATTTCAGCCAGGGCACGGCCCAGGCGGCGAGGATGACGGCGGCGATGCCGAGCAGGGCGAGCAGCGCCTCGCCGATCGGCGCCACGCGGCGCGCCGGCGCGGTGACGGTGGTGCTCATACCCGCCGGGTCTCCGGCACGCCGAACAGCCCCTGCGGCCGCACCAGCAGCACGGCGACCATGATCAGATAGGGCACCACCACCTCGAATTCCGGCGCCAGGTAGACGGCGATGGAGCGGCCGAGGCCGATCATCAGGGCCGAGATCGCCGCGCCCTCGATCTGCCCCAGCCCCGCCGTCGCCACCACGGCGAAGGAGAGCACGATGGTCTGTGCGCCGATGCCCGGCACCAGCGAGGTGGTGGGCGAGGCGAGCGCCCCGCCGAGCGCGGCCAGCGCCGCGCCGCAGGTGAAGGTCAGCAGCGTCACCTTGGCCGCGTCGATGCCCATGGCCATCGCCGCCTCCTTGTCGGTGGTCACGGCGACGATGACCCGCCCGGTGAGCGTCCGGCGCAGGAACCAGGCGAGGCCGACCAGCGTCGCCACCGCCACGCCGGGCAGGAGGAAGAGCTGATAGGCGGTGAAGGGGATCGTGTCCTCGCCGAAGGGCACCTCCACCGTGCCCAGCAGCTTCATCGGCGCGTCCTGCAGGATCGGCTGCACGCCCCAGACCAGCTTCTGCACGTCCTCGAGGATCATGAAGAGGGCGAAGGTGACGAGAAGCTGCAGCACCTGCTCCTGGTCGTAGATCCGCCGCAGCAGCAGCCGCTCAATCAGCGGGCCGAGGATGCCGCCGACCAGCGCCGCCGCCACCACCAGTGCCGCGAAGCCGAGGGCCGGCGGCAGGCCGAGGGAGGCGAGGAACAGGCCGAGCGAGGCGGCGGCATAGGCGCCGATGGCAAACAGGCTGCCATGCGCGACGTTGACGATGCGCAGCACGCCGAAGACGAGGTTGAGCCCGACCGCCACCATGAAGATCAACGCCGCATTGGCGAGGCCGTCCAGCAGGGCCAGCCCGATCAGCAGCCCGTTCTCCGAGAACCACGCGCCCATGCAGCAGACCTAGAGGAGATAGAGAAACGAGGAGGCGGCGCCGGCGTCCCGGCTCAGCCCGCGATCGGCGCCGGCATCCGGTCCAGGACATCCGTCTTCAGCGATTTCAGCCAGGGCACGCTCTTCTGGCCGACCGGGGTGGAGACCATCGCGGCGGGGAAGATCACCATGTCCTTCGGCACGGCGAAGGCGAAGCGGTCGGTGAAGCTGGAGAGGCCGACGATCTGGTCCTCCAGCCCCTGGCCGTCCTCGCGCAGCGTGATCTCCGAGGTCGGGCTGTCGAAGGTCAGGCCGCGGAAGGCGTTCGCCAGCTCCTGGTCGTTCGGCCAGCCGCCGGACTTGGCCGCGACGGCGCGGGCGATGCCGGCCTGCATGGCGGCGATGGCCTGCGCCATATGGTGACAGGGATAGATCGGGTACTCGTTGTACTTCGCCCGGTAGGTGTCGACGAAGCGTTTGAAGCGCGCCGGGTCCTTGGGCTTCGGATGGTTGTTCCAGTGGTCGCCGCGGGCGCCGATGACATGGCCCTGCGGCATCGCCTTGCCGAGCTGCTGCAGCGAGGCCTCGGCCACCGGCAGGACGAAGAGCGAGCGGTCGAAGAGCTTCCGTTCGCTGGCCTGGCGGATCAGCGTCACCAGCTCCCCTCCCCAGGAGGTGGAGAGGATGACATCCGGGCGCAATGCCAGCAGGCGGGTGATCTCGGTGCTGAAATCGGTGCTGTTGAAGCGCGGGAAGAGCTCTGCCAGCACCCGCACGCCGGGCTTCAGCGCGTCCATCCCGGCCTTCCACAGCTCCCAGGAATCGCGGCCCCAGGCATAGTCCTGGTTGATGACCGCGATGCTGCGGAAATCCGGCTTGTGCTTCAGCAGGTAGAGCAGCGGCGCCAGCACCTCGGGCGTGCCGTAGCCCTGGGTGCGGAAGGCGAAGGGGTGCGGGCCTTCCTCGAAGATGCGCTGCGTGCCGCAATCCCAGAGCAGCGTGGTCTTCTTCATCTCGTCCGAGAGCGGCGTGCAGGCGAGGCAGGAGCCGGAGGAGATGGAGGCGAAGACGATATGCACGCCCTCGTTCTGCACCAGCCGCCGGTACTCGCCGACGAGGTGGTCGGTCCCCGGCCCCTCATCGACATAGAAGGCGCGCACCGGGATGCCGGCGATGCCGCCCGCCTTGTTGATCTCCTCGAAGAGCAGGTCGGCCGCCTGCCGCGCCGGCACGCCGAAGACCGAGGCCGGGCCGGAGAGGAAGGTGGTGATGCCGACACGCAGCTCGGCGGGCTTCTGCTGCGCCCCGGCCTGGCCGCCGGCGAAGAGCAGGCTGCCAGAGGTGGCGGCGGCGCCGAGCATGGCAGCGCGACGGCTGACGGCGAGGGTCATCGAGGCGGGTCCTCCCTGGAGGGCCGGTTGCGGTCCGGTTCGTGACTGTACCATGCCTGTCGGCGCGCGCCCTGCAAAGGGGGCGCCGCGCGGGCGCGGCCGAGGCGGCCGCATCCGCCCTGGCCCGTTGCCTTCGCCGATTCACGCCTCCGGGGCGTTCACACCCGTCCGCGATCTGCTCTAGGCTGCGGCGCGTGAACATCCTCTCCATCCAGTCCTGGGTGGCCTATGGCCATGTCGGCAATGCCAGCGCGGTCTTCCCGCTGCAGCGGCTCGGCGCCGAGGTCTGGGCCATCCACACCGTGCAATTCTCCAACCACACCGGCTATGGCGCCTGGCGCGGCCAGGTGCTGCCGGCGACGCTGATCGGCGATTGCGTCGAGGGCATCGCCGAGCGCGGCGTGCTGCCCGGCTGCGACGCGGTGCTGACCGGCTATGTCGGCGATGCGGCGACCGGGGAGGCGATCCTCGGCGCCGTGGCGCGGGTGAAGGCCGCCAATCCCGCCGCGCTCTGGTGCTGCGACCCGGTGATCGGCGACGTCGGGCGCGGCGTCTTCGTCCGGCCGGGCATTCCCGAATTCTTCCGCGACCGCGCCCTGGCTCTGGCCGATATCGTGACGCCCAACCAGTTTGAGCTGGAATGGCTGACCGGCGGGCCGGTCGCCACGCTTGCCGCGGCGAAGGCCGCCGTCGCGGCGCTGCAGGCGCGGGGACCCCGCTGCGTCCTCGTCACCTCGCTCGGCACCGCCGAGACGCCGCCGGATTCGCTCGACCTGCTGGCGGCCGAGGGGGGCGAGGCCTGGCGCCTGCGCACGCCGCTGCTGCCGATCTCGGTCAACGGCGCCGGCGATGCGATCGCCGCGCTTTTCCTCTTCCACCGCCTGCGCTCGGGCAGCGCGCGCGTCGCACTGGAACGGGCGGCGGCCTCGATCCACGGCCTGCTGCGGCGCACGGCCGCGGCGGGCTCGCGCGAGCTGCTCACCGTCGCGGCGCAGGAGGAGTTCGTCGCGCCGGGGCAGCTGTTTCCAGCCGAGCCCTGCTGACGCGGCCGGCTCAGCCCGGCCGGAAGCCCGCGATCACGCGGCTGAGCTCGGGCTCCATCGCGGCCCATTGCGTCGCCGGGGCCGAGGCGACCAGCAGCCAGCTGCGGTCCCGGGCATAGAGGCAGATCGCCCGCACCCGGACCGGCACGCCGCTCGGCGCGCCGATGGCCGGGGCTTCGATCACCGTGCCGGGCAGGCCGGCCAGATTCAGCTGGCCCTCCCCCGGCAGGGTGGCGAAGTGGAAGGGACGCAGCCCGGAGAGCAGGCGGGCGAGATGCCCGCGCCGGGCCGCCGCCGGCACCGGGCGCTGGGCGCGGATGAGGATCATCGCCGTCTCCGCCGCATCGGCCGGCGCCTCGATGTCGCGCAGCACCGTCCAGCCGAGGGCGCGGGTGACGACGCGCATCCGCGCCTCCTCAGGCACCGAGAAGCGGGCCTGGGCGAGGGCGGCGGGCGCCCCGAGCAGCAGCAGCAACAGGGCCGGCAACAGGCGTCGCATGCGGCGGAGGTGTGGCCGAGCGGGCGTCGCTGCAAGCCCGGCCCGGCTTGTGGCCGGCGGCCGGGTGCCAGCATCATCGCCGCGCCCCACCGGGAATGACCCTATGCCGAACTCCGTCGCCGCCGCTCTCGCCCTGTTCCTGGCCGCCCTGCCTGCCCTCATGCCGGCTGCGATTCCCGCCGCCTGGGCGGCGGAGCCGCAGGCCCCCGGCCCGACCCTCGCGGCGGTCCGGCAACGCGGCGTTCTGGTCTGCGGCACCTCGACCGGCGCCGCCGGCTTCTCGCTGCCGGACAGCCGCGGCGAGTATCGCGGCCTCGACACCGATCTCTGCCGCGGGTTGGCCGCCGCGGTGCTCGGCGACCCGGCGAAGATCCGGTGGATGCCGCTGACCAGCAGCGCCCGCCTACCCGCCCTGCAATCCGGCCAGGTGGACGTGCTGATCCGCACCACCACCTGGACCCAGGGCCGCGACGCCGCCACGGGGCTGAACTTCACGGCGGTGAACTTCTATGACGGGCAGGGCTTCATGCTGCGGAAATCGCTCGGCGTCGGCAAGGCGACCGACCTGCAGGGCGCCTCGATCTGCGTCGTCGCGGGCAGCACCAACGAGCTGAACCTCACCGACTGGGCGCGGCTGAACCATGTGGACTTCCGCCCAGTGGTCTTCGAGCAGAATGACGAGGCGCGCCGCAGCTACCTCGCCGGCCGCTGCGACGCCTATTCGACCGATGCCAGCCAGCTCGCCGGGCTGCGGGCCAGCTTTCCCAATCCGGAGGAGCACGTGATCCTGCCGGAGATCATCAGCAAGGAGCCGCATGCGCCGGTGGTGCGGCATGGCGACGACCAGTGGTTCGACATCGTCCGCTGGACCTTCTTCGCCCTGCTGACGGCGGAGGAGCTCGGCGTCACCCAGGCGAATGTCGAGGCCGAGCGCAACAGCGCCAATCCGGAGGTGCGGCGGCTGCTCGGCCTCACCGGCGACCATGGCGCGCTGATGGGGCTGGAGCCGGGCTGGGCGGCGAACGCCATCAAGGCGGTCGGCAATTACGGCGAGATCTTCGAACGCAACCTCGGCATGGCGAGTCCGGTCAAGCTGCAGCGCGGTCTGAACGCGCTCTGGACCAAGGGCGGCCTGATGTACGCGCCGCCGATCCGGTAGGGCACCGTCGCCCGATCAGGTGATTGCACCCGATCGGGACGTGCTGAAAGCGCCCGTTAGAACCGCCGCTTCCCGTTGCCCTGCCGCGGCTCCGCCGCGGCAGGTTGTGGCGCATCCAGGGCCGGAAGCGACTCACCGGGGCCCCCGCGGCGTCGCGCAGCGACGTCGTGGGGAAATCAGAGCCGCGGCATCATCTCCCGCCAGGGCGCGGCGCGCTCATAGGCCGCGGCGGCGCGCAGGATCAGCGCCTCGCCGAAGGCGGGGCCGACGAGCTGCAGGCCGAGCGGCAGCCCGGCCGCCTTGCTGACGCCGCACATCACCGAGATCGCCGGATGGCCGGTGACGTTGAAGGGCGTGCGGGCCTGCCGCGGATAGGTGCGCTCCACCTCCGCCGCATCCTCGATCAGGCAGGCCGGATCCATCGAGCTGGCGCAGAGCAGCAGGTCCACCTCGGCGAAGGCCGCCTGCACCGCCTCGGTGAGCTGCCGCCGCCGCCGCTGCGCCTGCACGTAGTCGGCGCCCGAGATGAACATCCCCGGCAGCAGCCGTCGCCGGGTGAGCGCGGCATAGTCGCCCGGCCGCTCGCGCAGCCAGGCCTCGTGCACCGAGGCCGCCTCCGGCAGCATGATGGCGCGGTTGACCGCGGCGAACTCGCCGAGCGGCGGCAGGGTGACGTCCCGCACCGCCGCTCCCTCGGCGGCGAGCAGCGCCGCCGCGGCCTCGAGCGCCGCCGCCACCTCGGGCGAGGCCGGCACGTCCGCGGCGTGGAAATGCCGCACGAAGCCGATCCGCAGCCCGGCGACGCCGTCATTGAGGCCGAGCGTGTAGTCCTCGGCCGGGCGTGCAGCGCTGCCGGGATCCCCGGGATCGTGCCCGGCGATGGCGTTCAGCAGCAGCGCGTTGTCCCGCACCGTCCGCGTCATCGGCCCGACATGGTCGAGGGTGAAGGAGAGGGGGAAGACACCGCGGCGGGAGACCAGGCCATAGGTCGGCTTCAGCCCGACCAGGCCGCAATGCGTCGCCGGATGCCGCACCGAGCCGCCGGTATCGGTGCCGAGCGCCGCCGGCAGCATCCGCGCCGCCACCGCCGCGCCCGAGCCGGAGGAGGAGCCGCCCGGGTGATGCGCCGTGTTCCAGGGGTTGCGCGCGGGCGGGAAGGGAAGGTCGAAGGCCGGGCCGCCGATGGCGAACTCATGCGTGGCGAGCTTGGCCGGGAAGACCGCCCCGGCCGCGCGCAGCCGCGCCACCACCGCGGCATCCGTCCCCGCCACCCGGTCGAGCTGCAATTTCGAATGGCAGGTGGTGGGCTGGCCGGCGAGATCGATGATGTCCTTGAGGCCGACCGGGATGCCGTGCAGCGGCGTGCGCGGGCCGTGCGTCGCGATCTCGGCCTCGGCGGCGCGCGCCGCCGCCATGGCGTCCTCGGCCAGCAGCCGGATCACCGCATGCAACTGCGGCTCGAGCGCGGCGATGCGCGCCAGGCAGTCCTGCAGCAGCTCGACCGGGGAGAGGCGCCGGGCGGCGATCAGCGCCGCCGCCTCGGCCAGCGGCAGGAGATGCGGCGCCGTCACCGCCGGTGCTCCACCGGCTCCGGCGCGCGCTGCGCCGGCAGCGGCTCGATGGCGGGATCGGCCGGACGGGCGAAGCTGGAATGCAGCCGGGCGGCGGCGGCGATCGCCTCCTCGACATCGGCGCGGTGCTCGGCCCAGGCGCGCTGCAGCCCCGCGGCCTCGGCCAGGATGGCGTGACGTGACGTGGAATCGGACATCGGCCGGAAGGTCCCCCTTGTGAAGCACGTCGCCGCCGGGACGGACCGACGCGAAGGGCGATCCGCCGACGCGGTTCGGAGACGCATGCTGGCCGAATTCCGGCGGCGGTGAAACCCGGTCGGCCTTCTGCGATTGGTGTGGACGGCGGGCATCAACCGTTGGAAGCTCGTGGCGCTTGGGGAACTTCGCCGTGAGCGACCATTCCGGCCGCGCGGCAATGGCCCAATGATCCAGCGGCGAGGGCCCCGCGGGCTCCGCTTCAAGCATGAGAAAGGAAGGAAGAATGCGCCTTTCCGGTTTCGCCACGGCCGTCGCGGCCCTGGCCTTCGCCTTTGCCGCCGGTTCGGCGGATGCGGCGAGCACGAAGCATCGCCGGGCCGCCCCCGGCGCGTCCGAGGACAACATGGCGGACCAGCTTAACGCGCAGAGCCTCGCCCGCGCCCAGGCCGGCACCAATTCGCCCGGCGCAGGGCCCGACACGACCAGCAACCTGAACCGGATGAGCGACCAGGACGCGGCCAAGGGCAAGGCGATGCCGCAGCCGCCGATGCCCTTCCGCTGAGTCCCGCGGGGGCGGGTCGGGCCAGGGTCTGAACCCGGCCGCGGGACCCGCCCCCTTCGACTCCATGGCGCATGGCCGTGCAGCGGTTCCGGCCGGCGCCGATCTGGCCTATGTCTGCCAGCCATGTCCGAGAATGACCCCGTCGCGGGACCCTCCCGCCTGCCGCTGGCCGGCCTCCGCATCCTCGAGCTCGGCCATTACATCGCCGCCCCCTTCGCCACCCGCCTGCTGGCCGATCTCGGCGCCGAGGTGATCAAGGTGGAACCGCCCGAGGGCGATCCGGTGCGCGGCTGGGGCTCGGCGGTCGAGGGACACGCCGTCTGGTTCAGCGTCCATGGCCGCAACAAGCTCTCGGTCACGCTCAACCTGAAGGACGCCGCCGATAAGGCGAAGCTGCGCCGGCTGGTGGCGCGCTCGGATGCTCTTGTCGAGAATTTCCGCCCCGGCCAGCTCGAACGCTACGGCCTCGGCCCGGCGGAACTGCACGCGGTCAATCCGCGCCTCGTCATCGCCCGCATCAGCGGCTACGGCCAGGACGGGCCTTATCGCGACAAGCCGGCCTTCGGCGCCATCGGCGAGGCGATGGGCGGGCTGCGCCACCTCACCGCCAATCCCGGCCAGACCGAGCTGCCGCCGCCGCGCTGCGGCGTCTCGATCAGCGACGACCTCGCCGGCATGTACGCCGCCATGGCGCTGGTCGCCGGCTGCTGGCAGGTGAAGGGCGACCCGGCGGCGAAGGGGCGGGTGATCGACGTGGATCTCGTCGGCAGCGTCTTCTCGCTGATGGAGGGCATGCTGCCGGAATACGGCCTTTTCGGCTGGGTGCGGCAGCCGCAGGGCGCGGCCATCAAGACCGCGGCGCCGACCAACACCTATCCCTGCGCCGACGGCAAGTGGCTCTGCATCGCCGGCAATTCCGACCTCATCTTCCGCCGCCTGATGGCCGCGATCGGCCGGCCGGAGGCGGCGGCCGAGCCGCGCTTCGCCACCAACGCGCTGCGCTGCGAGCACGTCGCCGAACTCGATGCCATGATCGCCGCCTGGACCCGGACCCTGCCGGCGGCCGAGGCCGAGGCGGTGCTGGAGAAGGCCGAGGTGCCCTGCTCGCGGCTCTACGACATGCGCGACTGCGTCGAGGACCCGCATTTCCAGGCGCGGCAGATGGTGATGGCGGTGCAGGACCCGCTGATCGGCGAGGTGCTGCATCCGGCGGCGCCCTTCCGCCTCGACGGTGTCAGCCCGCGCGAGATGGTGCGCTGGACGGGCCCGGCGGCGGGCGCGCACAACGAGCAGGTCTTCGAGATGCTGGCGAAGGAGGAAAGCGCATGACCGGGCAGGTGGAACTCTCCGAGGTCGCGCCACGCGACGGGCTGCAATCCATCGGCGCCTTCGTGCCGACCGAGACCAAGATCGCGCTGGTCCGCGCCAGCTACGAGGCCGGGCTGCGGCGCATGGAGGTGGGCAGCTTCGTCTCCCCCCGCGCTGTGCCGCAGATGGCCGATACCGGCGCGGTGCTGCAGGCGGCGAAGCAGCTCGCCGGCCTCGAATGCACGGTGCTGGTGCCGAACCGCAAGGGCTTCGAGGCGGCGATCAATGCCGGCGCCGACCGGCTCGGCCTCTTCATGTCGGTGACGGAGAGCCACAACAAGGCGAACCTGAACCGCACGCGGGAGGAGAGCTTCGCCGATCTCGCCGCCATCGTGCGCGACACGCCGAAGGGCACGAAGATCCGCTTCAATCTCTCCTGCACCTTCCACTGCCCCTTCGAGGGCGTGGTGCCGGTAGAGGAGGCGATCGCCTTCACCGGCCGCGTCGCCGCGCTCGATCCGGAGATGGAGATCGCCCTCGCCGACACCACGGGCAATGCCTCGCCCGACCAGGTGCGGCAGGTCTTCGAGCATGCGCTGAAGACCTGGCCCAACCCCTTCGCCTTCCATGGCCATGACACCTACGGCATGGGCGTGGCGAATGTGACCGCCGCCTGGGAGGCGGGCTGCCGCATCTTCGACGCCGCCTCGGGCGGCATCGGCGGCTGCCCCTTCGCGCCGGGCGCGACGGGCAATGTGGCGATGGAGGACGTGGTCTGGCTGTTCCGGCGCATGGGCGTCGAGACCGGCACGGACTGGGCGAAGCTGCTGGTCGCGGCCGATCTGGCGGCGGCGGTGCCGGGCGCGACCCCGGGGGGCGCCATGCGGCGGGTGCCGGCGGCGCGGCAGGCAGCCTAGATCCCCACGAAGCCGCTGCGCCTCTTCGCGGGGGCCCCGGTGAGGCTCGCAGCCCCAGAGACGTCACAGCTTTCCGAGGCAAAGCCTCGGAAGGGCAATGGAGGCTAACAAGCGCTCCGAGCTTCCAGCCTTGGCGGCAGGGAAAGGGGCGCGACGCCCCTCAGCCCGGCCCGCGCTGCTGCCGCGCCACCTTCAGCGGGGCGAGGTCGTAGCCATTGGCGCGGGCGATGCCGAGTGCTCGCTCGAACTCGGCCTGCGGCAGGCGCGGCGTGCGGGAGAGCACCCAGAGCCAGCGGCGGGAGGGCTCGCCCACCACCGCCCAGCGATAGTCGGGATCGAGGCCGATCACCCAGTAATTGCCGTAGAAGGGCCAGAAGAAGCTGACCCGTAGCCGCGCCCCCTGGCTGCCCTCCACCACATAGGCGGTGGCCTTGGCCTCGCGCGGCGCGTCGCCGGCCAGGGCGTTCAGGCAGCGATTCACCACCGCCACCTGCCCGTCGGGACGCAGGCTGTAGGTGGCGGTGACGTCCTCGCAGGAGACGCGGGAGGAATCCTGTGCCCACATCGGCAGCCGCGCCACCTCGTGCCAGGTGCCGAGATAGCGCGACAGGTCGACCGAAGCGACGGGCCGCAGCGTCGTCGCATCCGGCCGCGCGACGCAGCCCGGCAGCAGCAGCGCCGCGGCCATCAGGCTGCGCTTCAGGGCGCCTCGGTTCACGGCACCACCCCTTCGGGCAGGCCGGCGGCATGGTCGAAGATGGCGCCCGCCGTGGTGATCCAGACCGCGTCGCGCCGCGCCGCGATGGCGGCGAGCGCGCCCCGCAGCGCCCTTAGCCGGTAGGGATGGCCGATGATGTAGGGATGCAGCGCGATGCCCATGACCTGTGCAACACCGTCGCGCGCCACCTGTTCCAGCCGCTCCTGGAACTCGGCGTGGATCATGGCGGCGAATTGCTCGGCGCTGTCCTTGCGGGCGACGATCGCCGGGATGTCGTTCAGCTCCTGCGGGTAGGGGATGGCGAGCAGCCGCCCGGCCCGCGTCGCCATCCAGACCGGCTGGTCGTCCATGCACCAGTTGAGCGTGTAGGCGTAGCCCGCCTCAGCCAGCAGGTCCGGCGTGGCATGGCTCTCGGCGATCCAGGGGGAGAGCCAGCCGCGCGGCGGCCGCCCCTCATGGCGCCGGATGGCCTCGGTGCTGGCCGCGATCATCCGCCGCTCCTCGGCTTCCGACAGCAGGGTTTGCCGCTCGGAATTGGTCCAGCCATGGCCGGCGATCTCGTCGCCCCGGGCGCGGTGGGCGGCGGCGAGCTGCGGCGCGTGGTCGTAGAGGCTGCCGTTCAGCAGCACGGTCGCCGGCAGGGCGAGCTGGTCCAGCAGCTCGAGCAGCCGCCAGCCGCCGACCCGGTTGCCGTAGTCGCGCCAGGCATGGTTCAGGATGTCGGGCTGCGGCCCGGCCGGAGCGAGCTCCGCGCCCAGCCCCTCGCCGAAGGCGAAATGCTCGAGGTTGACGCCCAGATAGACCGCGAGACGGGCGCCGCCGGGCCAGGCATAGCGTGCCCGCGCGGGCCAGGGGTGATAGGCGAAGCGGCCATGGCTCGGCAGCATCGGCGGCTGACTCCGGAACCTTCCGATCCCATCTGACGGCGGTTTCAGCCCCAGGCAAGGCAGATGGTAAGGCGCCGGCGTGACGGCGGCCGTGCGGCGGGATTAGAAGCATCCCATGGACTCTCCCTCGGCAGCCCGCGACGGCGCGGCCCGGTCGTTGTTGCGCCGCGAATCCCGCGCCCTGCGGCGACAGGTCGGACTGCCGATCCTCCTCGGCCTCTGCGGCCTGCTCGCCGCCATGGCCGGCGCCTGGCTGGTCGCGCGGCTGCTCGCCGCCCTGCTCGGCCATGGCGGGGCCGGCTGGCCGGACCTCGCCGCCGCCGCCGCCTTCGCCCTGCTCGGGGCCGGGCTGGCCCTGGCGCAGGAACGGGCGCAGCTCGCCGCCGGCGAGGCGGCGCGGGCCCGGCTGCGCGATGCGGCCTTCCTGCGGCTGCTCGAGCGCGCCCCCGGGGCGGCGAGCGGCATCGGCGAGCAGGCCGCCCTGGTGGTCGACCGGATCGAGGCGCTGGACGGGTACTTCGCCCGCTGGATCCCGGCGGCGGCGCTGGCCGTGGCCGGGCCGGTGCTGGTCTGCACCGGGCTCGCCTGGGCGGATCCGGGCAGCGGCGCCATCCTCGCACTCGCCGGCCTGCTCTATCCGGTGGCCATGGCGCTGACCGGCATCGGCGCGGCGCAGGCGAGCCGGCGGCAATTCGAGGCGCTCGGCCGCCTCTCCGGCCGCTTCCTCGACCGCATGCGCGGCTTGCCCACCCTGGTGCTGTTCAACCGGCAGGAGGCGGAGGCCGCGGCGCTGGGCGAGGCGGCGACGGCGCTGCGGCGGCACACCATGAAGGTGCTGCGCGTCGCCTTCCTCTCCGGCACGGCGCTCGAACTGCTCTCGGCCGGGGTGCTCGCCTGCCTCGCCTGGCGTCACCGCGACCTGCTGACCGATGGCGGCGATCCGACCGCGGCGCTGTTCAGCCTGCTGCTGGTGCCCGCCTTCTTCGCCCCGCTGCGCGCCTTCGCCGCCGCCTATCAGGACCGGATGCAGGCCGCCGGCGCCGCCGCGGCGCTGGCGCCCCTGCTCGCCGATGTGCAGCAGGACGGGCTCCGGCTGGCCGGGCTGCCGCCGCGCGTCACCGTCACCTTCAGCGATGTCCGCCTGGCCTACGACCCGGCCCGGCCGCCGGCGCTCGACGGCCTCTCCTTCCGCGCCAGCGCCGGCGAGACTCTGGTGCTGGCGGGGGCCTCCGGCGCCGGGAAATCCTCGGTGCTGCGCATCCTGATGGGCTTCGTCCGGCCCGATGCCGGCCGTGTGGCGATCAACGGCCAGGATGCGATGGCGCTGCGCCCGGCCGAGCTGCGGCGGCTCTCGGCCTATGTCGGGCAGCGCCCGCATCTCTTCCGCGCGACGCTGCGCGAGAACATCCGCTTCGTCCGGCCGGAGGCGACGGGGGCGCAGGTCGAGGCCGCCGCCCGCGCCGCGCATGTGCTCGACTTCGCCGAGGACCTGCCGGAAGGGCTCGACACCCTGGTCGGCGAGGGCGGCTGGGGCCTCTCCGGCGGCCAAGCGCAGCGCGTGGCCCTGGCCCGCGCCTTCCTGCGCGACCGGCCGCTGGTGCTGCTCGACGAGCCGACCGCGCATCTCGATCCCGGCACCGAGGCGCTGGTGATCGACAGCCTGCAGCGCCTCTGCATCGGCCGCACCGCCATCATCGCCAGCCATAGCGGGGCGCGGGCCCGGCTCGGCCGGGTGCTGGAGATCGCCGAGGGCCGGGTCGCCGGCCCGTCCCGGGCGGCGGAGGGTTGAGCGGCATGTGGCGGGACCTGCGCCGCGTACTCGGCCTCTGGCGGGCGCAGGCCGGCTGGCTGCTCGCCGGCATCCTCGTCGCGGCCGGCTCGGCCCTGCTCGGCGTGGCGCTGCTCGCCCTGGCGGGGCAGGGAGTCGCGGCCGCCCTCGGCGGCGCCGCCCTCGCCGGCGGCGTCGCGGTGCTGCTGCTGCGCCCGCTCATCCTGCTGCGCCCGGCGGCCCGCTGGGTCGAGCGCATGGTCACCCATGCGGCGACCTTCCGGGCGCTGGCCGATACCCGCATCTGGTTCTTCCGCCGCCTCGCCGAGCGGCTGCCGGCCGGCATCGGCCTTGGCCGCTCCGGCGACCTGCTGGGGCGGCTGGTCGCCGATGTCGATGCGCTGGACGGCCTCTATCTCCGCAGCCTGGTGCCGACGCTCGCCGCCCTCGCCGTGGTGCTGGGGGGCACCGCCCTGCTGGCCGGCGCGCCGCTGCTCGCCGCCGCCTTCGCCCTGCCGCTCGGCCTCGCCCTGCTGCTGCCCTTCCTGCTCGCGCCCGGCGCCGCCCGGGCGGCGGGCGAGGCGGCGCGTGCCCAGGGCCGGCTGCGCGCCGCGGCGATCGACCCGCTGCTCGGCGCCGAGGACGTGCTGGCGGCGAATGGCGAGGCGACGACAGCGGCGCGCCTGGCCGAGGCCGGTCGGCAGCTCGCCGCGGCGCAGCGCGGCCTCGGCGGCCGCAGCGCGGTGGCCGGGGCGGCGGGCGGGCTGCTGGTGCAGGCGGCGCTGCTCGGGGCGCTGGCCTGGGGTCTGGCGAGCGGCGCCGGCGCCGCGCCGCTCGCCGTGCTCGGCCTCTTCCTCGCGGTCGCCGCGGCCGAGACGCTCGGCCTGCTGCCGCGCGCCGGCATCGCGCTCGCCAGCGCGGCGGCCGGGGCGCGGCGGCTGTTCGAGCTGGCCGATGCGCCGCCCCCGCTCGCCGAGCCCGCCCGGCCGGCGCCGGAGCCGGAGGGCTATGCGATCCGCGTCGAGGGGCTCGACTTCGCCTGGGATGCGGCGCGCGGGCCGGTCTTCCAGGGCCTCGATCTCGACCTGCCGGAGGGCACGCGGCTGGCGCTGCTCGGCCCCTCGGGCATCGGCAAGTCGAGCCTCGTCGCCCTGCTGCTGAAGCTGGCGGCACCGCAGGCCGGGCGGATCACCCTCGGCGGCACCGACATCGCCGAACTGCCCTCGGATTTCGTCCGCCACCGGATCGCCTGCCTGACCCAGGATGCGCGGCTCTTCGACGACAGCATCGCCGCCAATCTCCGCCTCGCCGCGCCGGCGGCGCCCGATGCCGCGCTCTGGCGCGCCCTCGATCGCGCCGGGATCGGCGAGCTGGTGCGGGCCCTGCCGGAAGGGCTGGCGACGCGCTGCGGCGAGGGCGGCGCGCGCTTCTCGGGTGGCCAGGCGCGGCGCATCGCGCTCGCCCGGGTGCTGCTCTCCGCCGCGCCGGTGCTGGTGCTGGACGAGCCGACCGCCGGGCTGGATGCCGAGACGGAGCGCGCCTTCCTCGAGACGCTGGAGGCGGTGACGGCCGGCCGCACGGTGATCCTGGTGACGCATCGCCTGACCGGGGTGGAGCGGCCGACCCGCATCCTTCGCCTGGTCGGCGGCCGGGCGCTGCCGGCCGCGGGCTGAGCGGGCCACCCTTCCGACGCGAAGGGAGGGGCAGCGCGAGGGTTGCGCCGCCGCATTGACCTCACGCAATCGGCATGCCGGGGACGCGGATCGCGCTTGAGCCCGGGCCGGCGCCGCGCCGAGATGCCTCCCGTACGGCGCGCCGCGCGCCGTCATTTCAGCCGGATATTCCCAGGAGAGAATGGCATGGGCGGACGCATGATGGCCGACGACATCTTCGTCGGTACCTTCCTCGACATGCTGAACCTGCGCTTCGCGCCCTCCATGAAGGAGGAGACGGAATGGGTCACCGGCATCGCCGAGCTGGCCGCGTTGCAGAAGGAGTTCGACATCTTCCGCGCGGGGCGCCGCTTCGCGCAAAGCGTCGCGCTGCTGAGCACCGGCGGAGTCTACAACCCGCGGGCCAAGGCGCGCTGGTTCAAATACCTGGATGACCTCCGGAAGATGCAGTCCTCTGAACCGGGTGTCGATGGTGATGCCTGCATCGTGCGGGCGCTGCTGGCGAACTTCGCCGCCGATCCGGTCCTGCCGGTGCATTTCACCAGCCATCCGGCCGAAGGCGAGGACGAGAAGCAGTGGCGGGTCATCGTCACCGCCGGCGATCGGCCGCTGCACTACATGGCGCAGGACTACGTGACGGTCTCGCTGCCGATGCGGCCGCGGCTCGGCCAGTCCGGCGGCGCGGCCTCGCCCGGCACGCCGGATCAGCCCCCGCCTCCCGCGCCCGCGCCGAAGAAGGCCGGGGAGCGGAAGGCGGCGAAGAAAAAGAAGGACAAGTGACGGCGCCGCCAGGGCTGGGGGCTGTCCACGCCGCGGTCGGGCGCTACTACACCGGCTGCCTGCGCCGCCACGGCGCGACGCCGCTGGGCGTGGACTGGCGCTGCCTGCCGACCCAGCAGCTCCGCTTCGCGCGCCTGCTGCAGCTCGTCGAATCCTGGGACGGCGTCTCGATCAACGATCTCGGCTGCGGCTACGGCGCGCTGCTCGACTTCCTGGCGGAGCGGCACGACCCGGCCGGCATCGACTACTGCGGCGCCGATCTCTCCGCCGCCATGATCCGCCGCGCCCGGCGGCGCTGGCCGCGGCATGCCTTCCGCATCGGCGCGACGCCCGGGCGCGTCGCCGATTACGGCCTGGCGAGCGGGCTGTTCAACGTGCGGCTCGACCATCCCGAGCCGCTCTGGGAGGTCTTCATCCGCGACACGCTCGGCATCCTGCACGCGACCAGCCGGCGCGGCTTCGCGGTGAATTTCATGCTGCCGCGGGCGGATGGCCAGCCGGGGCGCGAGGGGCTGTACCGCACCAGGCCGGAGCCCTGGATCCGCCATTGCGAGACCGCGTTCGGCGCCGATGTGACGCTGGCCAGCGGCGACGGCCTCGGCGAGTTCACCCTGCTGGTGCGCCGGCCGCCCGCACCGCCGTGATCCGGCGGCGTCACGCCTCGGGACGCCTGCGCCCCGCCGCGATCCGCGGCGATCGTTGTCGATGGAGCGGATTCACGCTTCGGGACGCTTGCGCCCCGCCGCGATCCGCTCCAGCCGCGCCGCCACCGGCGCCAGGCGCTGCCGCAGGATGATGCCGCCGGTCTGCGCGATCAGCGCCTCGGCCCGATCCAGCAGCGTCGCCGCGCGGTCGGCGCCCTCGGCGCCCTGCTGGTCGAGCCAGGCCGCCGCCTGGGTGATGCAGGCGCGGCCCTCGGCGAGGCGGGAATTGCGCCGACGCGCGAGCTGGCCGGCGGCGAGCGCCGTGGAGAGCGCCTGCGACACCGCGCCCATGCCGCGCCGCGATTCCGCCAGCCCGGCCAGCATGTCGGCCTCGATCTCCATTGCGACATGCGACCGGCGCACCAGATCGAGGCCCTCCGTGTAGAGCCGGGCCGCCTCCGCCGGCTCGTCGATGCTGAGCCGGTAGCTCGCCTCGCAGTCATAGGCCCAGGCCCGCAGATAGGGCATGCGGTGCCGCGCCGCCAGGCCGGAGAGCAGCAGGGCATGACGCCCCGCTTCGGCGGGGTCGCCCTCCAGGCAGCCGATCTCGCTCAGGCCGAAATGGCTGATGTAGCGCACCGTCGGTGCGACCAGCGCCTCGTCCATGGCCAGCATGCCGGCGAGGCAGGCCCGCGCCTCGACCAGCCGGCCGAGCCGCAGCAGCACCCGGCCGCGCAGGCTGGTGATCCAGTGGCCGACATTGAAGCCGAGGAACTGCTCGTCCTCCGGCTCGAGATGCGGCAGCGCTGCCAGCGCCGCGTCGCTCGCGGCCAGCGCCTCGCGCAGCAGCCCGGCCCAGCCATAGGCCTGGCAGAGCGAGGCGCTGAGTGTCGCGCTGCGCCCCGCATCGCGGCCGGGCCGCAGCAGGGCCATGGCCTCGCGCACGCGGGTGACATAGGCATCGGCGGGGCCGCCGCTCGCCCCGGCGATCCGGCCGTCGACGAAGAGCAGCAGTGGCACCATGCGGTCGTCGATCTCGCGCGCCCAGCCGAGCGATTCCTGGATGTAGGGCTGCGCCGCCTCGGCCGTCATGCCGTCCATCCAGCCGCGATAGGCGATCTGCGCGCTCGCCATGACGCGGATCGGGTCGGTCGCCGGCGCCCGCGCCTGGCCGCCCAGCAGGTCCCGCACCCGGTGCCAGTGCCGCAGCGCCTGGGCATGGCTGGAGCGGCCGGCGAAATGCGCCGCCCGGGCGCCGAAGATCGCCGCCTCGCGTAGATGTCCGGCCGCCTCGTGGTGATAGGCGAGCAGCCCGGCCGACTGGTCGAGGCGGTCGGCGTCCTGCGCCTCGATGAAGGCGGCGACGGCGGCGTGCAGCGGGGCGCGCCGCGCCCGCAGCTGCGTCGCATAGGCCACCTCCTGGATCATCGGGTGGCGGAAGGCGTAGACGGTGCCGTCCGGCCCCGGCTGCGCCGTCAGCAGCCCCGCCTCGCAGAGCTGCGTCAGGCTGGCATCGATCTGCCGCACCGGCAGGCGGGAAACCCGTTCGAGCACGTCGAAAGGCACCTCCTTGCCGATCACCGCGCAGATCTGCAGCAGCCAGCGCTCGGGCGCGGCGAGCCGGTCGATGCGGGCGCCGATCACCGCCTGCAGGGTCGGCGGCAGGCCGGGGGCGAGCTGCTCGATGCGGATGCCCGGCGCCAGCGCATGCGCGCCGGGCGTGCCGGTGAGCGTGCCGGCCTCGACCAGGGAGCGCACCAGCTCCTCGGCGAAGAAGGGATTGCCGCCGCTGCGCTCCACCAGATGCTCGCGCAGCCGGCCGAGCTCGGCGCGGTCGCCGAGCAGCTCGCCCAGCAGGGCGCGGCTCTCCTCGAGACCCATCTCGCCGAGCGCGATCTCCTGCGGCGCCGCCTCGTGCAGCCAGGCGGCGCGGAATTCCGGCCGGTGGTTCAGCAGCAGCATGGTGCGGCTGCCCCGCGCCGCCTCGGCGAGCGCCGCCACCACCGCCTCGCTGGCGACGTCGAGCCAGTGCAGATCCTCGATGAGGATGAGCGAGACCCTGGCGTCGCGCTGGCGGAGCAGGGCGCGAAGGATCTCGCGCAGCCGTTGCAGGCGGAAGGACGGCTCGATCTGCCGCGGGTTGGCCTCCGTGCCCGAGAGGCCGAGGAAGCTGCAGACCAGCGCCGCATCGGCGGCGAAGGCCGCGTCGAGCCGTGCGAGCCGCGCCGCCACTCGCTCC
This sequence comes from Roseicella sp. DB1501, assembly GCF_013112485.1. Classification (GTDB taxonomy): domain Bacteria; phylum Pseudomonadota; class Alphaproteobacteria; order Acetobacterales; family Acetobacteraceae; genus Paracraurococcus. Next base: position 333,575 of record NZ_JABFHG010000002.1, on the reverse strand, counting down.
GGCGTCACCTCCGTCGCCTCGTCCGGCACGGGGTCGAAGAGGAGCTGCCGGAGAATGTCGATCAGCGGGCTCAGCGGCGTCTCGCGGCCATAGGAGAGCGCCCGGGCGGCAAGCACCTCGGCCCCCTCGGCGCGGCACCATTCGGCGAATTCGAAGCAGAGCCGGCTCTTGCCGACCCCCGGCGCGCCGGCGATGGCGACGAGCGGCGCGGCGCCGTCGGCGGCGGCGGCCAGCGCCTCGCGCAGCCGCGCCATCTCGACTGCGCGGCCGCGGAAGGAGGTGCGGCCGGGCGCCTGGAAATCCCACCCCGGCCCGGTCTCGGCGAGGTCGAGCAGGCTGTGCAGCCCGACCGGCGCCGGGACGCCGCGCAGCGCGTGCCGGCCGAAGGGCTGGGTCCGGCCATGGCCGCGGACCTGCCGCTCCACCGCATCGGAGATCAGCACCGCGCCGGCGGGCGCCTCCGTCATGATCCGGTTCGCCACATGGATGGTCAGCCCATGCGCCTGCCGCGCCTGGCCGGGATCGGCATCCGGCGCATCGGCGACGATCTCGCCGGCATGCAGACCGATCCGCAGCGCCGGCGCCCCGGGGCCGGGCGGGAAGGCGGCCTGCAGCGCGAGCGCCGCGCGGCAGGCGAGCAGCGAATGCGCTTCCTGCGCGCGCGGCGCGCCGAAGAGCGCCAGCAGCCCGTCCTCGAGCCGCGTCGTCACAGTGCCGCCGCAGCGCTCGACCGTGCGGCACATGACGGCGACGATCTGCTCCAGCCGCTCCATCGCCTGCTCGGCGGTCAGCGCCGCCACCAGCTCGGCCGAGGCCGGGATATCGGCGAAGAGGACCGTCGCCTGCTTCAGCTCGCCGCTGCCGCGGGGCGGGCCCGGCAGGGGGAGCGGCAGGCCGGCGGCGAGGGCGAGCCCGCACTGGCGGCAGAAGAGGCTGTCCGGCGGGTTGGCATGGTCGCAGGCCGGGCAGGCCGGGTCGAGGCGCGCGCCGCAGGCGCCGCAATGCCCGTGGGCATCGGGATTGGCCGCGCCGCACGCCGCACATCGCATCGCTCCACCTCCGCTGGCCGACCGGCCCTGTCCGGTGTTCGTTGGGGAAGCGGGAAAGGAAACGCTCCTTCGGCAACGAAGATGCGGCGTCTCGTTCCGAGGCGAGGATCCAAGGCGACGACGGGGCAGCCCGGTTATGGGGCCGGGCGCCGTCGTGCTACAGCGGATCGCGTTCAACCCGAACCCTCGGGGAGCCTTCGCCGCGTGTCCTCCGCCGCCATGTCCGCGCCGCCCCTCGACCCGGCGAAATTCCGCGATCCCCTGGTCACCGCGAAGGGCGAGACGCGGGCCAGCGTGGCGCTGGGGGCGCTGCGCACCCTCTGGGTGAACACCGGCACGCTCTGCAACATCACCTGCCGCCACTGCTACATCGAGAGCAGCCCGCGCAACGACGCGCTCGCCTATCTCACGGCGGCGGAGCTGGAGGCCTACCTCGCCGAGATCGACCGGGACGGCCTGCCGGTCGAGGAGGTGGGCTTCACCGGCGGCGAGCCCTTCCTCAACCGCGACCTGCCGCGGATGCTGGAGGCGGTGCTGGGCCGCGGGCTGCGCGCCCTGGTGCTGACCAATGCGATGAAGCCGATGCGCCACCAGGCCGATGCCCTGCTGGCGCTGCGCGCGGCGCATGGCGACCGGCTGACGCTGCGCGTGAGCCTCGACCATCACACGGCCGCCCTGCATGACCTGGAGCGCCAGGCGGGCAGCTTCGCCCAGGCGCTGGCCGGGCTCGGCTGGTTGGCGCGGCAGGGCTTCCGGCTGAACGTCGCCGGCCGCGCCGCCTTCGGCGAGGAGGGGGAGGCGGCGATGCGGGCCGGCTTCGCCCGGCTCTTCGCCGCGCAGGGCATCCCGATCGATGCCGCGGATCCCGTGGCGCTGATGCTCTTCCCGGAGATGGATGCGGCGGCCGACGTGCCCGAGATCACCACCGCCTGCTGGGGCATCCTGCGCAAGAGCCCGGAGAGCCTGATGTGCGCCTCCGCCCGGATGGTGGTGAAGCGGCGCGGCGCGGCGCGGCCGGCGGTGCTCGCCTGCACCCTGTTGCCCTATGATCCGCAGTTCGAGCTCGGCGGCACGCTCGCCGAGGCGGTGCGGCCGGTGCCGCTGAACCACCCGCATTGCGCGAAATTCTGCGTCCTCGGCGGCGCGGCCTGCTCGCGCTGATCGCCAGGGTCGCGGCCGGGGCGTAGCCGCCGCGGTGGCGCCTACGGTTACGGTTGACGGCCGGACGGTTTCGGGGAGCAATCCTGTTCCTGTCCGAACCGGAGTCGTCCCATGCGCCGCCGCCTTGCTCTCGCCGCCCTGCCTCTGCTGGCCCTGGCCGCCTGCCAGCAGCCGGCGCCGGCGCAAGCGCCGCAGCCTGTGCCGGCTTCGGTCGTCTTCTTCAACGCCGACAGCGCCGCGCTCGACGACCAGGCGCATGACGTCATTCTGCAGGCGGCGGCAGCGGCGAAGCGGCGGCCGGACCAGCCGGTGCGGGTCCGCGGCTTCGCCGCGCCGGATGCCGGCACCGGCGCCTTCAACAAGGCGCTTGCGACGGCGCGGGCGCAGCAGGTCGCCGACCATCTGGCGGAGGCCGGCGTCAACCGCGGCCGCATCAGGATCGAGCCGCGCGGCGCCGTGCCCTATGACAGCTTCCCGACCGAGTCCCGGCGGGTGGAGATCGTGATCGGCGGCTGAGCGCCGCGACCCCCCGGATCGCATCCGGGGGCGTTGGAATCCTCCGCGGCGTGCTATAGGCGCCGCATGCTCGACCAGCCGAGGCAGGACAGCGCGGGCGAGACGCCCGAGGCCGTTCTCCATCGTGTCTTCGGCCATCCCGGTTTCCGCGGCCGCCAGGAGGAGATCGTTCGCCATGTGATGGCGGGCGGCTCCGGTCTCGTCCTCATGCCGACGGGCGGCGGCAAGTCGCTCTGCTACCAGGTGCCCGCCCTTTGCCGCCCCGGCCTCGGCGTCGTCGTCTCGCCGCTGATCGCGCTGATGGAGGACCAGGTGGCGGCGCTGCGGCAGCAGGGGATCGCCGCCGCCGCGCTGCATTCCGAGCTGCCGGAGGACCATGCGCGGGAGGTGCGGCGCGACCTCGCCCAGGGCACGCTGAAGCTGCTCTACGTCTCGCCGGAACGGCTGGTGCTGGACGGCACGCTGGACTTCCTGGCGCGCCGGCCGCTCGCCCTCTTCGCCATCGACGAGGCGCATTGCGTCAGCCAGTGGGGGCATCACTTCCGGCCCGAATATCGCGGCCTCGGCCTGTTGGCGGAACGCTTCCCGGCGGTGCCGCGGCTGGCGCTCACCGCGACCGCCGATCCGCGCACCGTCGAGGACATCCGCGCCCAGCTCGGCCTCAGCGACAGCCCGGTCTTCCGCGGCGGCTTCGACCGGCCGAACATCCACATCGCCGCCGCCCCGCGCGAGAGCGAGCGCGGCCAGCTCCGCGCCTTCATCAAGGCGGCCTCGGACGGCACCGGCGCCGGCATCGTCTATTGCGGCAGCCGGGCGAAGACCGAGCAGACCGCCGCCTGGCTGCGCGCCGACGGCCATGACGCGCTCTGCTTCCATGCCGGCATGGAGCCCGGGGCGAAGCGCGAGGCGCATCGCCGCTTCGCCCGCGGCGATGCCATGGTCATGGCCGCGACCATCGCCTTCGGCATGGGCATCGACCGGCCGGACGTGCGCTGGGTGGCGCATCTCGACCTGCCGCGCTCGCCGGAGAGCTGGTACCAGGAGATCGGCCGCGCCGGCCGCGACGGGCTGCCGGCCCGCGCCCTGCTGCTCTACGGCGCCGGCGACATCGCGCTCGCCCGCCACCGGATCATGGAGAGCCCGGCCCCGGAGGAGCAGAAGCGGATCGAGCGGGCGCGGCTGGAGGCCATGGTCTCGATCGCCGAGGCCGCCACCTGCCGCCGCCGCATCCTGCTCCGCTGCTTCGGCGAGGAGGGGGAGGAGCGGTGCGGCGCCTGCGATGTCTGCCGCAACCCGCCGAAGCTGTTCGACGGCACGGTGCCGGCGCAGAAGCTGCTGAGCGCCGTGTTGCGCACCGGCCGCCGCTTCGGCGTCGGGCATCTGGTGGATGTGCTGCGCGGCCGCGTCACCGACAAGGTGGCGCAGTTCGGCCATGACCGGCTGCCGACCTTCGGCGTCGGCAAGGATCTCTCGGAGGCCGCCTGGCGCGGCGTGGCGCGGCAGCTCGTCGCCCAGGGCGCGCTCGATGTCGCCATCGAGAACCATGGCGAGCTGGTGCCGACCGATGCGGCGCGGCCGATCCTGAAGGGGGAGCAGCAGGTGATGCTGCGGGCCGAGACGGTGCGCGAGGCGGCACCGCGCGAGCGCGCCGGCCGCGGCACGCCGCCCGCCATGGCCGGTGACCCGCTGTTCGAGGCGCTGCGGGCCTGGCGGAAGCGCGAGGCGGAGGCGCAGGGCCTGCCGGCCTACATGATTTTCTCCAACGAGACGCTCGCCGCCATCGCAACGATGCGGCCGCGGGACGCCGAGGATCTGGCGATGGTCCCGGGCGTCGGGCGCAGCAAGCTCGAGCGCTATGCCGATGAGGTGTTGCGGCTCGTCAAGGCCGAGGGGTGATGCCGATGTGCATTGATGTTGCCACATCCATGCCCGCAGGCGCGGGCACCGGCGCCGCGTCCTGCGGCCTGGCGTCGCGGCATGGGCCGCGGGCGCTCGGCCCTGCGGGCCGCGGATTGGAACGTCGCGCGCCGGGTAAGAGGCCTCAGCGGCGGCGCTTCAGCAGCGTCAGCGCGACGGTGGTGAGCGCCGCAGCTCCGACGGTCGGCGCCATGCTCGGCCGCTCACTCTTCGGCCGCTCGCTGCGCGGCCGCCGCACCGGCTTGATCGGCGCGGCGGCCAGCGCCTCCTGCGCCTCGGCATTGCCCTGCATGCCGGCCCAGACCTTGGTGAACTCGGCGCCGAGCAGGAAAATCTGCGCCGAGTAGTAGATCCAGACCAGCACCGCCATCAGGGCCCCGGCCGCGCCATAGGTGCTGGTGATGCCGCTGGTACCGATATAGATGCCGATCAGCCACTTGCCGATGGTGAACAGGAAGGCGGTGACGAGCGAGCCGATGCCGACATCCCGCCAGCCGATATGCCGGTTGGGCAGCGCCTTGTAGACACCGGCGAAGACGCAGGCGGTGAGCAGGAAGGACAGGGCGAAATTGGCGAGCCCGATGAGCTCGCCGGTCTCCGGCACCAGCTCCGTCGCCCAGCTCGTGATGGCGGCCAGCACCGCGGTTGCGAGGATCGAGCCAAGGAGCAGCACCCCGGTGGCGAGGACCAGGGCGATGCTGATCAGCTTGTTGCGGATGAGGTGCAGCACCGTGTCGCGCTCGACCGGCGGCGCGCGCCAGATGATGTTGAGCGCCGCCTGCACCTCGCTGAAGACGCTGCTCGCCGTGACCAGCAGGACGACGATGCCGATCACCGCCGCGATCTGGCCCTGCTGGCGGTCGGCGGCGCTGCGGATGAGCCCCTCGACCACCTGCGCGCCGGTCTCGCCCATCAGCTCCTGCAGGTGATGCGCGACCGCGCCCTCGACCGCCTGCGAGCCGAAGAACAGGCCGGCGATGGCGATGGCGATGACCAGCAGCGGGGCGAGGGAGAAGAAGGTGTAGTAGGCGATTGCGGCGCCGCGGCTCATCGCGTCGTCGGCGATGTAGCCCTCGACGCTCCCGCGGATCAGCTCCCAGACCCTCTGCAGCATGCCGTTCTCCCCGCCGCGGGACGGCCGGCCCCGGGCTGCATCGCGGCCAGAACGGGCAATGCGGGGCCGAGGTTTCCCCCGGCCGGCCCCGCTGTCCAGCGCCGGCTGACCAGGCCGCAAGGGAAACGGCTGGCGCCGGGCGGGCGGCCATGGTTCGATTCTCCCGATCCGGCGGCCGAAGCTTCCCGGAGCCGGGAGCAGGCGCTTCCCGGGCAAGGGGAACGGTCCACTCCTATCCTCGTTGTAATCCGTCCCGGTTTCGCAACTTCACCGCGAAAACTCCTGCATTACGCAACATTAAGGCCATGTTGATCACAAAATCTCGCGCCAGGCGGGAGGCCCTTGGCCGGCGCGCATGTTCGCGAGCATGGTTCGACCCAGCAAGAACCGGGGCGGAAAAGCCCGGAATCGCCGGAAATCGGGGAGAGGGAACGAAGGTGTCCAACAACCATCGCCTTGGCCGGGTCAGCGCCTATGCGCTGACCTGCGCGCTTGCCGCCGCAGCCTTCGGCCAGCCGGCCCGCGCCGCGGATCAGGTGACGCAGGACCGGCTGCAGAACGTGGACAAGGAGCCGGGCAACTGGCTCAACCACCATCGCAGCTATGACGGCCAGCGCTTCACCCCGCTCGACCAGATCAACCGCGACACCGTGAAGAACCTGCGCGTCGCCTGGACCCTGCATCTCGGCGGCACCGAGGGCGGCGGCATCTGGAGCCATGGCGGGCTTGAGGGCACGCCGATCGCCGAGAACGGCTTCCTCTACGTCACCGATGGCTGGGGCTCCGTCTACAAGGTCGATGCCCGCAACGGCCGCGGCAAGCTGCTCTGGAAGATGGACCCCAAGACCGACCACGACTGGGCCGGCGCCGTCGCCTGCTGCGGCGTCGACAACCGCGGCGTGGCGCTCTGGGGCGATGTCGTCGTCTCGCACTCGCTCGACGGCCGGCTGATCGCCACCAACAAGGAGACCGGCGAGGTGGTCTGGCAGCGGCAGGTCGCCGATCCCGAGAAGGGCGAGGTGATCACGGCGGCCCCGCTGATCGTGAAGGACCTCGCCATCACCGGCGTCTCCGGCGCCGAATACGGCATCCGCGGCTGGATCGCGGCGACCGACCTGAAGACCCAGAAGGAGGTCTGGCGCACCCATACCATCCCGGCCAAGGGCGAGCCGGGCGCCGAGACCTGGAAGGACAGCTACAACGCCGCGGCGACCGGCGGCGGCTCCACCTGGGTGACCGGCAGCTACGAGCCCTCGACCAACACGCTGTACTGGGGCGTCGGCAATCCCGGGCCGGACTGGGACAACGAGTACCGCCCGGGCGACAACCTCTACACCGACAGCACCCTCGCGCTCGATCCCGAGACCGGCAAGATCAAGTGGCACTTCCAGCACACGCCGAACGATCCCTACGACTATGACAGCGTCTCGGAGAAGGTGCTGATCGATCTGCCCTCCGCTGGCGCCTCCGGGCCGCGCCGCCTGGCGCTGACCGCCGACCGCAACGGCTTCGCCTATGCGCTCGACCGGGCGAACGGCAATTTCGTCTGGGGCACGCCCTTCGTGAAGCGGGTGAACTGGACCTCCGGCCTGAACCCCGAGAGCGGCAAGCCGAACGAGTACGACCCGAACAAGCCGGTCCAGACCTACCAGCCGGCCTCGGTCGCCAACCGCCAGACCGGCAAGGCCGTCATCTGCCCCGGCAACATGGGCGGCAAGAACTGGCCGCCGACCGCCTACAACCCGACGCTGCGCTACTGGTACATCCCGGTGATCGAGAGCTGCAACACGATCACCAACGAGGAGATGAAGCCCGGCGTCTCCTTCAAGCCGCGCGAGTTCTTCACCGGCGGCGGACCGAGCCAGCATGAGCGGATCACCGGCAGCGTCACCGCCATCGATGTCAACACTGGCAAGATCGCGGCCAAGCTGGAGACGCATTTCCCGCAGCTCGGCGGCTTCCTCGCCACGCGCGACCTGCTCTTCGGCAGCCAGCCGGATGGCGAGATCTTCGCGCTCGACGCCAAGACGCTGGAGAAGGTCTGGTCCTTCGAGGCGGGCGGCGGCGTGAACGCGCCGCCGATGACCTTCATGGCCGATGGCAAGCAGTACATCGCCATCCTGGTCGGCCTCGGCGGGGCCTGGGACAAGTGGTTCGTCGAGGCGACGCCGGAGCTGAAGGCGGTGCCGCCGAGCTCGACGCTCTACGTCTTCGCGCTCTGATCCGAACCGGACGGAGATGACCAGCGGCGGGGCGCCCGGAGGGGTGCCCCGCCTTCATGCCATTCTCCTTCACGCCACTCTGCGGAGCCTGTGCATTGTCCTGCAATTCGAAGCGCCGGACCGGTTACGCCGCGCTGGTGATGATCGGTCTCGGGGTGGCCGGCGCGGCCGGCCTCGTCCGGCTCGCCGCCGCCGAGGGGCGCCTGAGCTCCGAGGCGCCCCTGATGAAGCCGAACGCGGCGGGGATGAAGATCTACAAGGAGGCCAATTGCGTCGGCTGCCACAAATGGCACGGCGATGGTGGCGGCGGCTACGGCGGCGCGGCGCTGTCGCTGCGCGCCACGGCGCTGACCAAGGAGCAGATCATGGAGGTGGTGCGCTGCGGCCGGCCGAATACCGGCATGCCCTATTTCGACCGCGACGCCTATGCCGCGGATGGCTGCTACGGCATCACCCGCGAGGAGCTCGGCGAGTCGATGCCGATGGCCGGGCCCCGCTCCCTGCGGCCGCGCGAGATCGAATCGGTGGTCGATTACGTGCTGGCCGAGATCAAGGGCAAGGGCGAGCCGAATTACGCCGACTGCACCAGCTTCTTCGGCGACAGCTCCCGCATGTGCCAGCATTACCGGCCCGCCGGCGCGGCCGAACCGGCGACCGATGCCGCCGGCCGGCCGATCGCGCGCTGAGATGCGCCGCCCTTACGGCGCCGGCGCCCTGGCCGGCCTCCTCGGTCTCGCCATGTCGGCACCATCGCCCGCCATGGCCGAGCAGAACGAGCTGCGCGAATTCCGCATCGGCATGCCGATCGCGGACCTGCCGGCGAGCGGCTATGTCGAGCTCGCCTGCGCGGCGCGGCCGGAGATCAGGCTGGAGGCCTGGAGCGAGTACCGGCGCTGCCCCGCCGAGGCGGAGACCGGCCTGCACGAGGTCAGCTTCCGCTACGACCAGACCACGCCGCTGGCGCGCTCGAACGAGCGCTATGCCGGCACCAAGGTGGCGGGCCAGCCGATGCTGCTCTCGCTGCTGATCGGCGGCGACGCGCGTCTCGACGGGCTGCGCATGCGCACGGATCCGGAGGCCAGGCTGTTCCAGCGCCGCAAGGCCTTCCTGTTCGGCGACCAGGTGAAGGCGCGCTTCGGCGAGGAGGGCTGGACCTGCCGCAGCGCGCCGCCGACGGGCGAGGAGGAGGCGGTCGGCGGCATCTTCATCAAGGAGCATTGCGACAAGCAGACCGCGGACCGGCAATTCCTGCTCGAGCGCTGGCTGTACCGGCACGAGGGCGAGGAGCTGCGCAATTTCTCCGGGGGCACCGTTCTCACCATCCTCCGCCGCAACGGCTGAGCGGCCAGTGGGGCGGACCAGGGCGGGACGGCATCACGCCGGTCCCGCCTGCAGCCGGCCCTCCCGCACCCGCAGCGCCCGTTCGTGGTACTGCGCGACGGCAGGCCGGTGCGCGATGGAGACCAGGGTGGTGCCGGGCAGCCGCTCCTTCAGCAGCTCGTAGAACCGCGCCTCGGCGGCCGGGTCGAGGCTGGCCGTCGCCTCGTCGAGGAACAGCCAGTCGGGCTTCAGCAGCAGCGCCCGGGCCAGGGCGACCCGCTGCTGCTCGCCGCCGGAGAGATGGCGATCCCAGGCATCCTCCTCGTCCAGCCGGGGCGCGAGGTGGCCGAGCCCGGCATCCTCGAGCGCGGCGCGGATCTCCGCCTCGCCGAAGGCCGCCGCGTCGCGCGGGTAGCAGAGGGCCTGGCGCAGCGTGCCGAGCGGCAGATAGGGCCGCTGCGGCAGGAACAGCACCGAGGCATCGGCCGGCACCCGCACGCGCCCGGCCCCGAAGGGCCAGATCCCGGCGATGGCGCGGAAGAGCGTGGACTTGCCCGAGCCCGAGGGGCCGGCGATCAGCACCGCCTCGCCACGCCGGATCCCGGCCGAGGCGCCTTCGAGCAGCACCCGCCCGTTGGGCAGGGCGAGGGTGACGGCATCGAGGGCGAGGTCGCTCCGCGGCTCCGCCTCGGCCCGCACGCCGGCGCCCGCGGCGCTCTCGCCCCGTGCCGTCTCGATGGCGTCGAGAAAGCCGGTGATCCGCTTCACCGTGGCGCGCCACTCGGTCAGGCTGCTGTAGTTGTCGACGAACCAGGACATCGCGCCCTGCACCGAGCCGAAGGCGTCCGCCGTCTGGGTCAGGGCGCCGAGCGGGATGCGGCCGGCGAAATAGGCGGGCGCGGCGACGACGAAGGGAAAGATCATCGCCACCTGGGAATAGCCGGCGGTGAAGGCGGTCAGGCGCTTGGTGGCGACCATGATGCCCCACCAATTCTCGATCACCGCGCGGAAGCGATGCGTCAGGCCCTGCTTCTCGCCCGCCTCGCCGCCATAGAGCGCGACTCCCTCGGCATTGTCGCGCAACCGCATCAGGGCGTAGCGGAAATTCGCCTCGACGCGCTGCTGGTTGAAGTTGAGCGGGATCAGCGCGCGGCCGACGACATGCGCCAGGCTGGTGCCGACCAGGGAATAGATCAGCGCCACCCAGACCATGTAGCCGGGGATCTCGATGCCGAAGACCGTCGCCGGGCCGGAGAGTCCCCAGAGCACCAGGATGAAGCTGAACAGCGTGACGACCGAGCGCATCAGCCCGAGGCCGAGGACGAGGCTGTCATCGACGAAGAGGCGCAGGTCCTCCGAGATGCGCTGGTCCGGGTTGTCGGTGCCGGGATCGGTGAGGGCAATGCGGTAATAGGCCCGGTTGGCGAGCCAGCGGTCGAGCACCTGCCGCGTCATCCAGCCGCGCCAGCGGATCTGCAGCGCCTGGCGCAGGTAGAGCTGGTAGATGGCGATCAGGATGTAGAGCGCGGCGACGAAGACGAAGCCCGGCATCGGGCCGCTCTCGGTCTGCCGCCACCAGAAGAGCAGCGCCCAGAAGGCCGGCCCGTCCTTCGCCTGCAGGCTGTTGAACAGCTCGCGGTTCCAGTAGCTCAGCAGCACGCTCATGCCGACGAGCGAGAGGTTCAGCAGGATGACGACGCCGAGCAGCAGCCGCGCCCGCCAGCGCTCCTCGCTCCGCCAATAGGGCGCGGCGATGCGCCAGGCATCGTGCAGGAAGGAGGCGAGGCTGCGCATGCAGGTCTCCGGGATGCGCGGGGAGGGTCAGCGGCGTCGCAGCGCGGCGTCGAGGGCGGCGAGCCAGGCTTCGACCCGCTTGCGGTTCACGCCAAGATCGGACCAGCCGAAGAGGCTGCGGGAATAGAGGAAGAGGCCGGCGCCCGCCGGACCGGGCACCAGCTCGGCCGCGATGATGTCCGGGTAGTTCATGAGCGCGGAGCGGGCGACCCATTGCGCCTGCCGCCGCTCCGGCCATTCGCCGTAGCGGAAGACGCGCGGCATGCCGTCGCCGAGCGCCCGCAGCGCCGGCCAGGCGGTCGCGGCATCGACCGGCAGGGGCGGCACGGCGATATGCGCCTCCGGATGCGCCCCCGCCGGCGCGGCGAGGCAGGTATTGGGCGAGGCTGGCAGGCGCAGCCGGGCGAAATCCACCGGTGCCGCCGGCGGCAGCCCGCCAATGCCCCGGCCAAAGAGCGCGGCGATGGGCGCGCTCATGCCCTTGCCCCCGCTCTCGCCCCAGCTCTCGCCCTTGGCGGCGGGAGGCTCACGCGGCGGCTCCGCCGGGCTGGCGCAGGCGGATGACGCCCCGCACCTCGGCGATCGGCACCGGTTTGCCCTTGCGCAGAATCTCCAGCCGCCCCGCCTCGGCGAGCGCCATCGCCGCCTGCCGCACCGGGCCGAGGAGCGGGCGCCAGGCCGCCTCCTCCCCGCCGGCGAGGCTGCGGGCCACGTCGTTCGGGCTGATGGAGCCGGCGGGACCGCAGGCGGCCGTCTGGCGCAGGATTTCGGAGGCGATGGCGTCAGGCTCGGGGGCGTGCGGCTCGGGATGTGGCATGGCGGGGCAGAATACGCCGCGGCGGTCATGGCACCAGCCAGGTTTCGCGCAATCCACCCGCCGTCCAGGCGAAGCGGGCGCGACGATGCCCGGTGCGGCGCAGGTCGAGCCATTCCATGCGGTCGAAGGTGAAGCGGATGAGGGCGAAATGCGCCGCCGCCCCCGTCGCGTCGGCGGGGGGTGACGGCGGCGCGGCGACGGGCGTGCCGGGCGCCGCGGCGGCGGCGTAGCTCAGCCGGCTCGCGGCCGGGCAGGCCTCCCAGGCGGCGAGGGCCAGGACATCGCCGGCATGCAGCCGCGCCCGGCCGGCGAGGCGGAGCTGGATGCCGGCGGCGGCATCGTAGAGATGCAGCGCGGCGCGCGGCTCGGCCGCCAGCTCGGCGCATTTGGCGCTGCGGGAATCGGTGTGTAGGTCGAGATGGCGGGCGGCCGCGTCGACGGCGCGGAGGATCAGGCTGCGCTGCGCCGGGGCGCCGTCGCGGCCGATCGTCGCCAGGGTGGGCGTGCGGAAGGGGCTGTGGCGGTCCTCGACGGCCTGGACGAGCCGCTGGAAGGCCGCCTCTCGCAGCCCGGCCAGGGTCTCGGGTTCGGGCGTGCGGCTGGTGTCGGAGAGGGACATGGCGGGCCGAGCCTATCGCGGATCGCCGGCCGGCGGCGAATGCCGCTCCTGGCGCAACTAGCCTGCCAGATCCATGGCCTCGGCCGGATGGCGCAGGGCTTCGGGCGGCGGCGGCACGGGCGCGAGGCTCCCGAGCGGCACCGGGCGGCCGAGCAGGAAGCCCTGCACCTCGTCGAAGCCGAGCGCCTCGATCGCCGCGAGCTGCGCCGGGCGCTCGACGCCCTCCGCCACCAGGCGCAGGCCCAGGGCGCGGGCGAGGTCGTGGATCGCGCGCAGGATGGCGAGATCCGTCGGCGCCTCGGGCAGCCGGGCGATCAGGCTGCGATCGAGCTTGAGGGTGCTGAAGGGCAGCGCCCGCAGCCGTGCGAAGGAGGCATGGCCGGCGCCGAAATCGTCGAGGGCGAGGCCGATGCCCGCATCCCGCAGCCGGCCGAACATGGTGGCGGCCTCCGGCCGGTCCTCGAGCGGCAGGGTCTCGGTCAGCTCCAGCTCCAGGCGCTCCGGCGGCAGGCCGCTTTCCGCCAGGGCGGCGGCGACCTGGGCCGGCAGGGCACCGCTCGCCACCTGCCGCGCGGAGACATTCACCGCCACCCGGCCGAGCTCGGGATGCCGCGCCGCATCGGCCGTGGCCTGGCGCAGCACCCAGGCGCCGAGGGCGAGGATCAGGTCGGACCCCTCGGCGATCGGGATGAAGGCATCGGGCGGCACCTGCCCGTAGGGCGCGTGGTGCCAGCGCAGCAAGGCCTCCACCCCCATGCGGCGGCGGTCCCGGGGGCGGAAGCGCGGCTGGTAGTGCAGGGTAAGCTCGCCGCGCGCCGGGGCGCGACGCAGCGCGCCGGCCAGGCGACGGCGCAGCCCCTGGTCGAGCAGGGTGGCGGCGATCGCCAGCGAGCGATCGGGCGGGGTTGACGGCATCCTGCCTGTCCTCTGTGCGGCGGCAGCATGCCGGTGCGAGGTGAAGCGAATGCTAAGCCCGGCCGGCGTCGCCTGGCATCGTGCCCGCGCGTCGCGCCGTCAGGCGAAGCGCTCCACCCTGGCGCCCGGGGCCGGCGCCGCGGCGATCTCGCGGATGATCTTGCGCCGGACCGCGGTCTCGAAGGCGGGGAAGCCCTCGGCCACCACGAGGAAGGCGCCGGGACCGCCGATCACCTCCTCGCGGTAATAGACGTCGAGAGGCGGCAGGCCGACCGTCTGCGGGAAGGGGCTCGGCTGCCGGTCGAGCACGGCGAGGCCGTTGAGGGTGATGCCCTGGGCCAGCGCCTCCTCCCGCGCCTCGGCGATCGGCCGGCCGGAATTATTCACCCCGTCGCCCGAGATGTCGACCACGCGCCGGGTGCCCTCGAAGCCCTGGCCGAATTGCCGGGCGGCGAAGTCCATGGCGCCGGAGATCGAGGTGTAGAGCCAGGTGCGGCGCGGCGCGGCGGCGATGGCATCGGCGAAGCCATGCGCGCTGGCCGGGCTGTCGAGCCGGGTCCAGGGCACCACCACGCTCTGGATGTTCCAGTCCGACCAGGTGAACATGGTGCAGGCGATGGCGCCGACCGGCCCGCCCATGATGCCCTCGATCAGCCGGCGGTCGCGGAAGGCCGCCTCGTAGCCGGCGAATTGCAGTTCCTGCTCCTCGGGATCGACCGAGCGGCTGACATCGACGGCGAGGACGAGCTCGACATCCACCGGCGTGGCGGCGCGGGCGCGGGTGGTGCGGAACAGGGCGGGAGAGGCGAGCGCGGCGCCCAGCAAGCTGCGACGGAGCATGAGACCCCCTTGCGCCGGCGCCCCTCCGCCAGCGGCGGTCGGCGCGGTCCGGCATGGACCTGAAGGCGGGCCGTGGCTGTGCTGCTCCTCGTCTTGCCAACAGCTTAGATCGGGCCTTGCTGCGCCGCAAGGAAATGTTGCAACGCACAATTCGCTACTCTGCGACGCGCAGGCTTACTGCGCTCGCCACCCGCTGCCCTGCCGCGGCTTCGCCGCGGCAGGCTGTGATGGATCTCGGGCCGGAGCGAATCACGGGGCCCCCACCACGGCGCGAAGCGACGTCGTGGGGATAACTAAAATCCGGCCTCCGGCTGGGCCAGGTAGGCCTGCTCCTCCGGCGTGCTGGCGCGGCCGAGGATGGCGTTGCGGTGCGGGAAGCGGCCGAAGCGCCGGATCACCTCGCGGTGCTTCCAGGCATAGTCGATGCTGCCGCCGGGCGCGGCATGCACCGGATCGTCGCGCAGCCCCTCGAACAGCGCGACCGAGAGATCCTGGTCGGCCATCGCCTCGCCATGCTCGAAGGGCAAATAGAGGAAGCAGCGGGCGGTGGGCGGCAGCGCCAGGTCGTGGCGGTCCCGCAGCACCGCCGCGCGGGCCAGGCGCCGCGCCGCCGGATCGGCGGCGAAGGCCTCGGGCGTGCCGCGATGCAGGTTGCGGGGAAACTGGTCGAGCAGCAGGCAGAGGGCGAGCGCGCCCTCGGGCGTCGCCGCCCAGCCGTCGAAGGCGCCCTCCCGCGCCGGGGCGAGCAGCGTGCCGAAGCGCTCGCGGCAGGCGGCGTCGAAACCCGGATTCGGCTTGAACCAGCGCTCGAGCTGCCAGGTCTCGAGCTCGGCGCCGAACCAGAAGTCCAGCAGCCCGGCGGGCGTGCTCATGCGGGGGCCCGTCATGCCAGCGCCCGATCCAGCACGCGCACGCTGTGCAGCGCCTCGCGCCCGGCGAGGTCGGCGATCTGGTGGCGGCAGGAGGTGCCGTCGGCGACCACCAGATGGTCGGCCGGCACGGCGCGCACCGCCGGCAGCAGGGAGAGTTCGGCCATGGCCTTCGAGACCTCCAGATTTGCCGCTTCATAGCCGAAGCTGCCGGCCATGCCGCAGCAGGAGGAGGTGATCGGCACCACCTTCAGCCCCGGCACCAGCGAGAGCGTGGCGACGGCCGCGGGAAAGGCGCCGAAGCTCTTCTGATGGCAATGGCCGTGGATATGCGCCGCCGGCGCCACCGGCTTCAGGGCGAGGACGGGCTTCTCGCGCGCCAGGAATTCCGAGAGCAGCAGGGCGCGCCCCGCCAGGGCCTCCGCCGGCGCGCCGGGCAGCAGCGAGGGGAACTCGTCGCGCAGCGTCAGCAGCGAGGAGGGCTCGATGCCGATCACCGGGGATGGGAAGGGGGCCAGGGCTTCGAGGGTCCGCCGCGCCTCGGCCCGCGCCGCCTCCACCAGCCCGGCGGCGAGCAGGGTGCGGCCCTCGTCCAGCGGCCGGGCGCCGCGCGGCGGCCGGGCGAGGGCGACATGGCGGCCCGCCGCGCGCAGCACCCGGATGGCGGCGCGCAGGTTCTCCGGCTCGAAATACCGGTTGAAGACATCGGGGAGGAGGATGACCTCGCCCGCCCGCCCGTCCGGCGCCGGCAGCTCGGCATCCCGGAAGGCGTCGCGCCGGAAGCGTGGCAGGCTGCGGCCGGCGGCGAAGCCGAAGAGCCGTTCGGAGAGGGCGGCGAGGCCGGGCAGGCGGTCCCGCGCGTTGGCGAGGATGGGCAGCATGCTGGCGACGGGCGCCCAGCGCGGCAGGCTGGCGATCAGCCGCTCCTTGGCGCCGATGCCATGCGTCCTGGCGCGCGCCGCCAGCGCCTCGATCTTCAGCTTCGCCATGTCGACGCCGGTCGGGCATTCGCGCCGGCAGCCCTTGCAGGAGACGCAGAGGGCGAGCGCCTCCTGCACCGCCCCCGAGGCCAGCCCCTCC
Source organism: Roseicella sp. DB1501 (assembly GCF_013112485.1). Classification (GTDB taxonomy): domain Bacteria; phylum Pseudomonadota; class Alphaproteobacteria; order Acetobacterales; family Acetobacteraceae; genus Paracraurococcus. Next base: position 317,342 of record NZ_JABFHG010000002.1, on the reverse strand, counting down.
GGGCCGAGCTGGCCGGTGAGCGCCAGGCGCAGCGTGTTGGCGCGGCCGCGCGTCAGGTGCTGCTCGTCGCGCGTGGCGCGGAAGCTCGGGCACATGACGCCGGCGTCGAATTTGCGGCAGGTGCCGTTGTTGTTGCACATCTCGATCGCGCCGAGCAGGCCGCCGAGATTGTCGCCCCGGGGGGTGCCCTGGGGGTTGGCCCAGGCGGACCAGTCGAGCGCCGGCGTCACCGCGGCATCGGCGTGGTAGTCGGGGAAGTAGCGGAAGAGGCTGCGGTCATCCATCCGCGGGGCGCGCACGACGCGGCCGGGATTGAGCAGGCTGGCGGGGTCGAAGGCGTCCTTCACCTGCTCGAAGGCGCGGGCGATCCGCGGGCCGAACATCGGCTCGTTGAACTCGGAGCGGACGATGCCGTCGCCATGCTCGCCGCTATGGCTGCCCTTGTACTCCCGCACCAGGGCGAAGCATTCCTCGGCGATCTCCCGCATGCGGCGGACATCGCCCGGATCCTTCATGTTCAGCACCGGCCGGACATGCAGGCAGCCGACGCTGGCATGGGCGTACCAGGTGCCCTTGGTGCCGTGCTTCGCGAAGACCTGGTTCAGCCGCTCGGTGTAGTCGGCGAGGTCGGGCAGGGCGACGGCGCAGTCCTCGATGAAGGAGACCGGCTTCCCGTCGCCCTTCATGCTCATCATGATGTTGAGCCCGGCCTCGCGCACCTCGGCGACGGCCGCCTGGAAGCCGGCATCGATGCAGCGCACCACGGCGCCGGGATAGCCGAGGTCGCCCATCATCTCCTCCAGCCGGTCGAGCGCGGCGGCGAGCGGCGCGTCCTCCTGGCCGTGGAACTCGACGATCAGCAGGCTGTCCGGCTCGCCCCGGACCATCTTGTCGATGGTCGCGCGGTAGATCGGGATGGAGCGGCCGAGATCGATCATGGTCCGGTCGACCAGCTCCACCGCCTCCGGATCGAGCGTGACCAGATGCTGCGAGGCCGCCATCGCGGCGCGGAAGGTCGGGAACTGGCAGATGCCGAGCGCCTTGCGCGGCTTGATCGGCCAGAGCTGCAGCTCGAGCGCCGCGGAGAAGGCGAGCGTCCCCTCGCTGCCGACCAGCAGCCGCGCCAGGTTGCCGCGCCCGGCGGCGCGCGCCGCGGGGGTCAGCGCATCGAGGTTGTAGCCGCCGACGCGGCGGAGCTGCTCGGGGAAGCGGGCGGCGATCTCCGCCGCCTCCCGCGCGCCGAGCGCCCGCAGGCGCTGGATCAGGTCGGCGATGCCGGCCGGCACTCCGGCGCCGAGATTGTCCGGCAGCTCGCCGAAGCGAAAGCGCGTGCCATCGGCGAGCAGCGCGTCGATGGCGCGGACATTGTCGGCCATCAGCCCGTAGCGGATGGACTTGCTGCCGCAGGAATTGTTGCCGGCCATGCCGCCGATGGTGCAGCGCGCCCAGGTCGAGGGATCGACCGGGAAGAACAGCCCGTGCGGCTTCAGCGCCTCGTTCAGCGCGCCGAGGGCGATGCCGGGCTGCACCGTGGCGCTGCGCGACGTCGGGTCCACCGCGATCACCTCGCGCAGGTATTTCGTGCAGTCGAGCACGAGGGCGCGGTTCACCGTCTGGCCGCACTGGCTGGTGCCGCCGCCGCGCGGCAGGACCGGGATGCCCTCCTCGCGGCAGATCGCCAGCGCCGCCTCGACATCGGCGATGCGGCGCGGCACCAGCACGCCGACCGGCTCGATCTGGTAGATGCTGGCATCGGTCGCGTAACGGCCGCGATCTGCGGCGCTCCACAGCACCTCGCCTTCGGTCTCGCGCCGCAGCCTCTCGGCGAGGCGGCTGTCGCCGATCCGGGCGGCGGGCTTCGGGGTGAGGTGGTTCATGCGGCGTCGTCCTGCGGCGGCGCGGGCGGTGCCGCGGCCTGCCGCGTGCGGGAAGGTGGTGCGCCCGGCAGAGTAGCGGCGGGGCCCCGGCCTGTCCGATCTATAATGCTCATCAATCCGAACACGCCTTCTCATTGGCCTCCGGGATGGATCGGGGCGATAACCCGCCACGAGCGAGGAGGCGACCCATGGCCTATTACGAATCGAAGCCCGTGGCCGGCCGGCATTTCCTGCAGATCCCGGGTCCCACCAACGTCCCCGACCGCGTGCTGCGCGCCATGGACAACCCGACCATGGACCATCGTGGCCCGGATTTCGGCCGCTTCGGCAAGCAGCTCCTCGAGAAGGTCCGCGCGGTCTTCAAGACCGAGGGGCCGGTGGTGATCTACCCGGCCTCCGGCACCGGCGCCTGGGAGGCGGCGCTGACCAACACCCTCTCGCCCGGCGACCGCGTGCTGATGTGCGAGACCGGCTGGTTCGCGCATCTCTGGCGCGAGATGGCCGACCGGCTCGGCCTGCAGGCGCAGTTCGTCGAGACCGACTGGCGCCGCGGCGCCGATGCCGCCGGCATCGAGGCGGCGCTGCGCGAGGACAAGGCGCAGGCGATCAAGGCGGTCGCCGTGGTGCATAACGAGACCAGCACCGGCGCGACCTCTCGCATCGACGAGGTGCGGCGCGCGATCGACGCCGCCGGGCATCCGGCGCTGCTGCTGGTCGACACCATCAGCTCGCTCGGCTCCATCGACTACCGGCACGACGAATGGGGCGTCGACGTCACCGTCGCCGGCAGCCAGAAGGGGCTGATGCTGCCGCCCGGCCTCTCCTTCAACGCCGTCTCGAAGAAGGCGCTGCGGGCGGCCGAGGGCGCGAAGCTGCCGCGCAGCTTCTGGGACTGGCGGCCGATGCTGAAGGCGAACGAGACCGGCTACTTCCCCTACACGCCGGCCACCAACCTGCTCTACGGCCTCGACGCGGCGACCGACATGCTGCTCGAGGAGGGGCTGGAGAACGTCTTCGCCCGGCACGACCGCTTCGCCGAGGCGACGCGCCGCGCCGTGCGCCACTGGGGCCTCGAGATCCAGTGCGAGGAGCCGCGGCACTACTCCTCCTCCCTCACCGCCGTGCGTGTGCCGGAGGGGCACAGCGCGGACGGGCTGCGGCGGGTGATCCTCGAACGCTTCAACATGTCGCTCGGTAACGGTCTCGGCCGGCTGAACGACCGGGTCTTCCGCATCGGCCATCTGGGCGACTTCGGACCGCTCTCCCTGGTCGGGACGCTGGGCGGGGTCGAGATGGGCCTCGCCGCGGCCGGCGTGCCGCACAAGGCGGGCGGGGTGCAGACGGCGATGGCCTATCTGAACGGCAACGCCTGACGGCGCCGCGCGGTCGCCGCTGACGGTAGCGCTTGTCGCGTCGCGGTGACGCGCGCGGTACGGGTTTCCTTCGAATCCATGGCGTCGGCAGGCTGGTCCCGCCGTGGCGACGCGGTCGAAGCCCGAGCCCGCAGGGACCGCGGACCTTCCCCGGCCCGCAGCGCGGCACCACCCGGACCCTGCTGCGCGGCCTCTTCCGCTTCTGGCCAGCCCCGCCGGCCGGCGATGCGCCCGGCCGGCCGCCGTCCCGGCAACAGCCCGTCGCCGGGCCGCGTTCAATCCCTGGCCGCCGGTCGCCGCAGCCCGGGATGGGCGGCGCAGTTCCGGACGGGCAGGATGGCGGGCAGGACGGTCCACGGAACAGCCGCCGGGCTCCAGGACCCGTCCGGACGGGCGCGCGCCGCGCCGAGGGAGGAAGCATGGCCGAGATCGACCACATCGTGCTGGGCGCACGGACGCTTGCCGAGGGCGCCGCCTTCGTTGAGCAGCATCTGGGCGCGAAGCCGCGTCCCGGCGGGGCGCATCCGGGCCATGGGACCCACAACATGCTGCTCGGTCTCGGGCGCGGCACCTATCTCGAGATCATCGCCCCCGATCCCGACCAGCCGGAACCGCCGCATGGCCGGCTCTTCGACCTCGACGACCCGGCGGTGAAGGTGATGCTGGAGGCGGAGCCGCGGCTGCTCGCCTGGGTGGCGCGGACGCCGGTGCTGGACGCCATGGCCGCCCGGCTCGGGCCGCGCGCCGGCGAGATCCAGGCGATGAGCCGCGGCAACCTGCGCTGGCGCATGGCCTTCCCGCCGCAGCGCCAGGACATGGACAACCTCATCCCCGCCCTGATCGAATGGCCGGGCGAAAGCGCCTCCACGCGCATCCCCGACAGCCATGTACGGCTCCTCCAACTCGAGGCCGAGCATCCGGATGCCGATGCGGTGCGAGCGGCGCTGGCCGAGCGCGGGCTGGAGGAGGCGCTCCGCGTCCGCCGCAGCCCGCATGCCCGGCTGATCGCGCGGCTGCGTCGCCAGGACGGCCAGGACGTGACCCTCACCAGCGGATGAAACATTCATTAGGCGAAATGCCCTACCTCCAACCTTCAACCGGACTTCACGGTTATGCTAAGAGCACCGAACCGGAAGTGGCGGATCGCCCGCTGCTGCAACTTTTTGGGCGAGGCGTATGCAGGCATTATCGCCTGAGTTGATATCGCCATACGCTGGCGGGCGGCAGGTTCCAGGGCGTCCAGGCCTCCCGGCGGGCGTCCAGGCCAAGCCTGCCATGGGGCAGGGGCGAGGTGACGCAGTAGGTATAGAGCAGGAAGCCCCTGCCTGGCGCGACCGCCTCGACCGCCTCGACGAAGCGCCGCTGCCGCGCCAGCGGCAGCAGGACCAGCGGGATGCCGCAGATCGCGGTGCCCACCTGGCCATGCCATCGCCGCGGCAGCGCCTGCTCCAGCGCGAAGGCATCGCCGCAGATCACCTGCACGCCCGGCAGGGCCTGGCGCAGGTGCTCGGCCATGGCGGGCACGATCTCGACCACCATCAGCCTCTCGGCCGGCACGCCGGCCGCGAGCAGGGCGCGGGAGACGGCACCGGTGCCGGCGCCGAGCTCCAGCACTATCTCCTCCGGGCCGCGCCGGACCAGGGCGGCGATGCGGCGGCAGAGGCTCGGCGCGGAGGGGGCCACCGAGCCCATCTGCAGAGGGTTCGCCAGCCAACGGCGAAAGAACAGCCAGGGATCGCCCGCCCGCCGCCGAGTCGCATCCTCGCCCGCCGTTGCCTCCGACATGCCGGTCTCCGTCCCGAATGGCCGCTGGCCGGGTCGTGCCCGACCAACCCATGCACTACCGGCCCTTGCATAGGAGTGGCGGCCGCGGCGGCGAAGCCCCCTCCCGCTTTCAGCATGCCCGGCCGGGCCGAAATTCACGGGGCTGACATATGACGGCGCGCATTCTCGTGGTGGACGACGTCCCGGCCAATCTTCGGCTGCTCGAAGCCAAGCTGCTGGCCGAGTATTACGAGGTGGCGCTGGCCTCGAACGGCCCGGAGGCGCTGGACATGGCCGCGCGCTGGGCGCCGGACGTCATCCTGCTCGACGTCATGATGCCCGGCATGGACGGCTACGAGGTCTGCCGCCGGCTGAAGGCGGAGGAGGCGACCGCGCATATGCCGGTCGTCATGGTCACGGCGCTGATCGACCAGGCGGAGCGGGTCCGCGGCCTGGAGGCCGGGGCGGACGACTTCCTCTCGAAGCCGGTCGACGACGCCACCATGTTCGCCCGGCTGCGCGCCCTGCTGCGGGTGAAGCAGGTGCTGGATGCCTGGCGGCAGCGCTCCGAGACCGCCCGGCAGCTCGGCATCGAGCCGCCGCCGGAGCCGAGCGCCGGGATCGCCGGCGCGCATGCGCTGGTGCTGTCCGAGACGCCGGGCGAGGTCGGGCAGATCGCCGCGGCCCTCGCCGAGGATGGCGTGGTCGTGCACCAGTCGGTCCGCTCGGACGAGGCGCGGCACGCCCTGCTGGTCGGCGGCTTCGACCTGGCCGTGCTCTGCCTGCCGCCGGAGGGAGGGGACGTGCTGCGCCTCGCCTCGCGGCTGCGCGCCGAGGCGGCGACCCGCGACCTGCCGGTCCTGCTCACCGCCGATCCGAGCCAGCGCGGCCTGGTGCTGCGCGGCTTCGACCTCGGCGCCAACGACCATGTGCTGCGGCCGATCGACGCCAACGAGCTGCGCGCCCGGGCCCGCAACCAGGTCCGCCGCAAATGGTACCAGGAGCGGTTGCGCAACGAGCTCGACCGGTCGCTGGAGCTGGCGGTGACCGATCCGCTGACCGGGTTGCGCAACCGCCGCTACGTGCAGCGGCACCTGGATGGCGTGCTGCGCGGCACCGATGCCGCCGTGATGCTGCTCGATGTCGACCGCTTCAAGGCGATCAACGACACCTACGGCCATGCCGCCGGCGATGTCGCGCTGAAGGAGGTGGCGGAGCGGCTGAAATCCCATCTCCGCGCGGTCGATGTCCTGGCCCGCTACGGTGGGGAGGAGTTCATGGTGGTGCTGGCCGGGGCGCCGACCGATTACGCCGCCATGGTGGCGGAGCGGTTGCGCGCGGCGCTGAGCAGCGAGCCGATCGCGGTCGGCCCGGCGCTGCTGCCGGTGACGGTCAGCATCGGCCTGGCGATCGCGCCGGCCGGCTGTTCCGTCGCGGGCGCCGTGGCGGCGGCGGATGCCGCGCTCTACCGCGCCAAGGCGAACGGGCGGAACCGGGTGGAGCCGGCGGTCCCGGAGGATTTCATCGCCGCCCAGCCGCCACCGGCCACGGTGGCGGAGCGGTAGGGCGGCGCGGGCCGGCGACCGCCGACCCATGCGACGAGGTCCGAACATGCCGAAAGGCGACCGGATCGCTCCGGCCGCCCGCCTGCAACCATCTCCGGCGATCGGTTCGGGGGGTCAGACCAACGGACCGGTCGCCTGACCGGTCCGAAGCCCCGAACGGGGCCCGCGACCCAGAGCGTGATCGTCTGAGGTGGACTCACCGCAGGCAAGACTCACGCGATCAAACAATGGTCCAGGTCGCGCGGCCAAGCGAAGCGGAGGTTCGCGCCCGGCGTCTGAGGGCCGTTGATATTACTTGATCTTGGCTTCGCGGAAGACGACGTGCTTGCGCGCCACCGGGTCGTACTTCTTCTTCTCCAGCTTGCTGGTCGTCGTCCGCACGTTCTTCTTGGTCACGTAGAAGAAGCCGGTATCGGCGCTGCTGACGAGCTTGATCTGGATGGTATTGGCCTTGGCCATGATGACGCCTTCGTCGTGTTCGGTCTGCCGGGCTGGCGGAAGGGGCGGGACAGTAGCGGGACAGGCGGTGGCGTCAAGGATTCGCTGCCGCGCCAAGCCCGCATGCCGGCCCGCAGCAGCCGCTCAGCGCCCGAGCGCCGTGTCATAGGCCTCCGCCTGCTCGAGCAGCGTCTGCGCCGTGGCGAGGTCGGCCGGCCGGCCCTCGGCGGGCGGGCAGGCGCTCCGCAGCGCCGCCACCTCGCTGCCCGGCACTGGCGCCCGCGCCGCCCGCAGCCGCGCCAGCACCCGGCCCATCGGCGCCTCGCCGCGGCGGAGCTGGGCCAGCGCCGCCGCGGTCGCCTCCGCGCCGAGGCTGGTGCAGAGCGCGGGCAGCACCCCGAGCCCCTGGATCGGCCAGCCCCGCGGCGCCAGGACGCGCGACCAGGTGACCAGCAGCTCGCCGCCGTTCGGCAGCGGCACCACCGCCTGGATCAGCCCCTTGCCCGTGGTGGCGCTGCCGAGCACCACGCCGCGCCCGCGGTCCGACAGGGCGGCCGCCACGATCTCCGCCGCCGAGGCCGTGCGGCCGTCGACCAGCACCACCAGGGGCACCCCACGGGCGAGGTCCGGCCCGGCCGAGATGTAGGTCCGCGCTGCGTCGGGGTGGCGGCCGCTGGTCCGGGCGACCACGCCATCGGCGAGGAAGGCGCTGGCCACCGCCACGGCCTGGCCCAGCAGCCCGCCGCGGTTGCCGCGCAGGTCGAGCACCACGCCGCGCGGCACGGTGCCGCTGAAGCCCTCCTGCAGCAGCTCCGCCAGCCGGGTGTCGGTGGCGTTGGAGAAGCCGTCGAGCCGCAGCCAGAGGATCTCCTCCTGCCGCCGCGCATGCACCGTCTCGGGCGGCACGGTGCTGCGGAGGAGGTAGGCGTTGAAGCGTCGCCGGCCGCGCTGGATGCGCAGCGTCACCTCGGTGCCCACCGGGCCCTCGAGCAGCGCCGCCGCGGCGGCGAGGTCGCGGGCCGAGAGGGGGGTCCCGTCCACCGCCAGCACCTGGTCGCCGAGCCGCAGCCCGGCCTCGGAGGCCGGCGAATCCGGTGTCAGGCTGGCGATGACCACCGCCCCGCCGCGCCCGGCCGCGAGCCGCAGCCCGAGCCCGGTCTGGCCGATCCGCCGGGCCCGCGCCGCGGTCGCCTCCTGTGGCGTCATGTAGCGGCTGTAGGGGTCGAGGTGGTTGAACAGCTCCTCGAAGCCGCTGCGCAGCATCTGCTCCGGCCCCGCCTGGCGGATCGCCGGGGAGGCGCGCCAGGCGGCGTCGAACATGGCCGCCAGCGCCGAGGCGAGTGCGGGCGCGGCCGCCTCGGGCGGCCCGCTCGCCGGCAGCGCCGGCACCGGCCGGGCGGAGAGCAGCCGGTCGGGGGCGGAGAGCAGCAGGGTGTTGCTCTGCAGCTCGGTCTGCAGGGCAGGATCGATCACCGCCAGGCCGCGCAGGGTCCAGAGGCCGAGCTGGGCCGGGGCGACGAGGTCCAGGTGCCGCTCCAGCACCGCGCCGAGGGCGGTGGCAAGCACCGCCTGCACGCCCTCGCGCGGGAAGCCGCCGGGCTGCGCCGCGGCGGGAAGCGGGCCGAGCAGCAGAAGCAGCAGCAGGATCAGCGGCGCGCCCGTGATCCGGCCCCCGCGGTCCCGGCTTTGGCAGGCCCGGCCTTGGCGCCGCGCGTCCCGCGCTTCGGCGCGGGGATCCCCTGCATCAGGTGGAAGACCATGCCGCCGGTGCGGGGGTTCGCCTCGACCAGCCTCGCCTCCACCGCCTGTCCCAGGGTGAAGGTGAGACCGGTCCGCTGGCCCGACAGCGCATGCCTGGCCTGGTCCTCGGTCCATCGATCGTCCGGCAGCGACGCCAGGGGAAGGATTCCGCTCGCGCCATTCGCCTCTACGGTGACGAACAGACCGAAGCGTGTCACCCCCGAAATACGCGCCTCGAACACCTCTCCGATCCGATGCGACATGAATGCCGCAAGGTAGCGGTCGATGGCGTCCCGCTCGGCGGCGGCGGCGCGCCGCTCGGTCCGGGTGATGTGCTCGCCGGTCTCCGGGAAGCGCGCCGCCTCCGCCTCGGCGAGGCCGTCGCCGCCGAGCGTCAGGCCCCGCACCAGGGCGCGGTGGACCAGCAGGTCGGCATAGCGGCGGATCGGGCTGGTGAAATGCGCGTAGCGGGCCAAAGCGAGGCCGAAATGTCCGATATTCTCGGGGTCATAGGCCGCCTGCGACTGGCTCCGCAGCACCGTCTCGTGCACCAGCCGCTCCTCCGGCCGTCCCTGCACCCGCTCCAGCAGATGCGCGAAATCGGCCGGGCGCAGCCGGTCGGAGGCCGGCAGGGAGAGGCCGAAGGCGTCGAGGAACTGCCGCAGCCCCTCCAGCTTGCGGTCGGCCGGCCGGTCATGCACCCGGTACAGGCAGGGCTGGCCGAGGCGTTCCAGCTCCTCGGCCGCGGCGACATTGGCCGCGACCATGAACTCCTCGATCAGCCGGTGGCTGTCGAGCCGGGCGCGCGGCTCCACAGCCAGCACCTCGCCGTCGGGGCCGAGCCGCACCCGCCGCTCCGGCAGGTCGAGCTCCAGCGTGCCGCGCCGTTCGCGCGCCGCCAGCAGGGAGCGGAAGGCGCCGTAGAGGGCGGCGAGGGTGCCAGCGGGGGGGCCGGCCGGGTCCTCGCCGGCCTCTCGCGCCGCCTGCGCCTGCTCATAGGTCAGCCGGGCGACGCTGGTCATGAGGCCGCGGCCGAAGCGGTGGCTGGTCTTGCCGCCGCCGGCGTCGAAGCGCATCTCGACGAAGAGGCAGCCGCGCGGCTCGCCCGGGCGCAGGCTGCACCAGCCGTTGGAGAGCGCCTCGGGCAGCATCGGCACCACGCGGTCCGGGAAGTAGACGCTGTTGCCGCGGGCCCAGGCCTCGCGGTCGAGCGCCGAGCCGGGGCGGACGTAATGCGCGACATCGGCGATGGCGACGATGACGCGCCAGCCGCTGCCCTCCGGCGCGGCCCAGACGGCGTCGTCGAAGTCGCGGGCATCCTCGCCGTCGATGGTGACGAGCGGGATGTCGCGCAGGTCCTCGCGCCCCTGGGGACTCACGCCCCAGGCGCGGGCCGCCTCCTGCACCGCCTCGGCCGGGAAGATCTCCGGGATGCCATGGGCATGGATGCAGATGAGCGAGACGGACCGCGCCTCGCCCATGCGGCCGAGCCGCTCGACGATCCGCGCCGGGCGCAGGCCGAGCGGGCTGCGGCCGGGCAGGGGCTCGGCGAGGACGATCTCGCCGGGCGCGGCGCCGCCCTCCTCGCCGGGCGGCACCGCCCATTCCGCCTTGTGCCGCCGGTCGGTCGGGATCAGCCGGCCTTCCTCATAGACGCCGAGCAGCCGCGCCGGCCCGGCGGCGCCGATGCGCTTGACCGTCCGCCCCTCGTATTTCCCGCCGCCGATCGGCTTCAGCCGCGCCAGCACCCGCTCCCCGGGCGCGAGCGCCGCCTGGCCGGCCGGCTCGGGGCGCATGTAGATGACCGGCATCCGGCCCTGGCTCTCGGGCTTCCAGCCGAGCGGCCGGGCGATCGGGTCGCCATCCGGATCGGTCCCGGTGACCTCGATCACCGCCATCTCCGGGAGGCGGCCCGGCCGTTCCGCCACGCCCGCGGAGACGCCGCGCCGGCCGGCGGGGAGCAGGCTGCCATCCTCCTTCAGCTCGGCGAGCAGGGCGCGCAGCGCCGGGCGCTGGTCGACCGAAAGGCCGAAATGCCGGACGATCTCGGTCTTGCCGAGCTTGCCCGGGTGCGCGGCGAGGAAGCGCCGCAGTTCCTCCTTCGTCGGCAGGGGCGCGTCCGGCGTCCCGGGGGCGCCGCCGGTCGGGCGGCGGCCCATCTCAGGCCTTGCCCGACCGCTTCGGCGCGGCCGGCGCCTTGCGGGCGGCGGGCTTCGCGGCCGTGGGCTTGGCCGCGGATTTCGCCACGGCCTTGCTCGTTGGGGCCTTCTGCGCCGCCGTGGCGGGTGCCTTCCGGGCCGCGGCCGTCCGCGCCGCCGGCTTGCGGGCGGCGGGCTTCGCCGGCGCCTCCTCCGGCGCCGCGCCATTGGCCGTGGTCCGCTTCGCCTTGCCCTTGGCGGCCGCCCCCTTGGCGCCGGCCTTGCCGCGCGGCGCCAGCGCCTTGCCCTTCTCGGCCAGCAGGGCGACGACCTCGTCCAGCGTCGCCTCCTCCATCGCCAGGTTGCGCGGCAGGTTGGCGACCGTCTTGCCGTGCTGGGCATAGGGGCCGAAGCGGCCCTTGCGGATCTCGACCGGCGCGCCGTCCTTCGGATGCTGGCCCAGCACCCGCACCTTGGCGCGCGCCTTGGCCAGCAGCTCCATCGCCCGGTTCATGCCGAGGGAGAGCACATCGTCCCCGGGCTCCAGCGACTGGTAGACCGAGCCCACCTTGATATAGGGGCCGAAGCGGCCGAGCCCGGCCTGGATCTCCTCGCCGCTCTCCGGATCGCGGCCGATCACCCGCGGCAGGGAGAGCAGCCGGAGCGCCCGGTCGAGGTCGAGCGTGTCCGGGTCCATGTCGCGCGTCAGGCTGGCCCGGCGCGGCTTGGTCGGCTTGCCCTTGGCATCGGTGCCGCCCTCGCCGAGCTGGACATAGACGCCATAGGGGCCGCGGCGGACGGTGACCTGCTCGCCCGTCGCGGGGTCGCGCCCCAGCTCGCGCGGGCCCTCGGTCAGCCCCGTGGTGCCCTCGCCCTCGGCGCCGGGGGCAACGAGGGGGCGGGTGTAGCGGCAGTCCGGGTAGTTCGAGCAACCGATGAAGGCGCCGGTCCGGCCGAGCCGGAGGCCGAGCCGGCCGTTGCTGCAGGCCGGGCAGGCGCGCGGATCCGCGCCGTCGCCGCGCTCGGGGAAGAAATGCGGGCCGAGCTCGGCATCCAGCGCGTCGATGACGTCGCTGATCTTGAGGTCCTTGGTGGCGTCGACGGCCTTCTTGAAGGCGTCCCAGAAGGCGCGCATCACCGCCCGCCAGTCGACCCGGCCGCCGGAGATCTCGTCGAGCTGCTCCTCCAGCCCGGCGGTGAAGCCGGTATCGACGTAGCGCTCGAAGAACTTCACCAGGAAGCTGGTGACCAGCCGGCCGCGATCCTCGGGGATGAAGCGCCGCTTCTCGAGCTTCACATAGTCCCGGTCCTGCAGGGTCTGCAGGATGGAGGCATAGGTGGAGGGCCGGCCGATGCCGAGCTCCTCCAGCTTCTTGACCAGGCTCGCCTCGGAATAGCGCGGCGGCGGCTGGGTGAAGTGCTGGCTCGCCGCGACCTCGCCGCGCTTCAGCGGGTCCCGCTCGCGCATCGGCGGCAGGGTGCGGCTCTCCTCCTCCTCCTGCGCACCGGTGACGAGGCCGGCGCGGGCATCGGCGGCGCGGTCGTCCTCGTCCTCGCGATAGAGCTTGAGGAAGCCGTCGAAGGCGATGACCGAGCCGGTGGCGCGCAGGATGGTCTTCTTCGCCGCATCCGCCACCTCGACCGTGGTCTGGTCGAGCTCGGCCGACTGCATCTGCGAGGCGACGGCGCGCTTCCAGACCAGCTCGTAGAGCCGGCGCTGCCGCTCATCCAGGTAGCGTGCGACCCGCTCCGGCGTGTTGCGCACATCGGTCGGGCGGATCGCCTCATGCGCCTCCTGGGCGTTCTTCGCCTTGGAGATGTATTCGCGCGGCGCGCCCGGCAGGTAGTCGGCGCCGAATTCACCCTTCACATGGTCGCGGATGGCCATGACGGCCTCGCGCGCCATCTGCACGCCATCGGTCCGCATATAGGTAATGAGCCCAACCGTCTCGCCGGCGATGTCGACGCCCTCATAGAGCTGCTGCGCCGTCCGCATGGTCTGCTGCGCGCCCATGCCGAGCTTGCGGCTCGCCTCCTGCTGCAAGGTCGAGGTGGTGAAGGGCGGCGGCGGGTTGCGCCGGACGCGGCGCTTCTCGACCGAGAGGACGGAGAAGGTGCCCGCCTCGACAGCCGCCTTGGCGCGCAGCGCGCTGGCCTCGTCCGGCAGGTCGAACTGCTCGAGCTTCCTGCCGTCGAGATGCGTCAGCCGGGCGGTGAAGGGGGCGCCGACCGGGGTGAGGAAGCGGGCCTCGACGGTCCAGTACTCGCGGGCCCGGAAGGCCTCGATCTCGGCCTCGCGCTCGCAGATGAGGCGGAGCGCGACGGATTGCACCCGCCCGGCGGAGCGGCTGCCGGGCAGCTTGCGCCAAAGCACGGGGGAGAGGGTGAAGCCGACCAGGTAGTCGAGCGCCCGGCGCGCCAGATAGGCATCGATCAGCGGCGCGTCGAGGTCGCGCGGATGCGCGATAGCGTGCTGCACCGCCCGCTTGGTGATCTCGTTGAAAGTGATCCGGTGGACCTCGATGCCCTTCAGCGCCCCCTTGCGGGCCAGCATGTCCTGGACGTGCCAGGAGATCGCCTCGCCCTCGCGGTCGGGGTCGGTGGCGAGGAAGAGCCGGCGGGCGCCGCGGAGCGCCCGGGCGATCTCGTTCACCTGGCGCTCGCCGCGATCCTCGGATTCCCAGTCCATGGCGAAATCCTCCTCCGGGCGGACCGAGCCGTCCTTCGGGGGGAGGTCGCGGACATGGCCGAAGCTCGCCAGCACCGTGAAGTCGCGGCCGAGATACTTGTTGATGGTCTTGGCCTTGGCCGGGCTTTCGACGACGACGACGTCCGTCATGGACTCCACATATCCTGCTTGCCGCGAGCCGAAGCCAGGCCCGCCGCCTCAGCGCCCGTCCTGGCCCCCGGCGAGGAGCGCGACCCGGTTGCCCGGCAACAACTCCACCCGCCCGGCCAGTTCAAGATCGAGGAGGATCGCCTGGATCGCGGAGGGCGAGAGGTGGCAGCGCCGCACCACCTCGTCAACCGCAATCGGATTGGCTCCAAGTAATTCAATCACTTGAGCGGAAGGCGTGGCGGGGATCGGCGAGTCCGCCGGCGCCTCGGCACGGGCCGGCCGCGCCGCGCCGCCCCGTTCCGGCCGTGGCACGAAGAGCGGCGCGGCGCGCGGCGCCGCCGGCAGATGCGCCAGCACGTCCTCGGCCGCTTCCACCAGATGCGCCCCCTGGCGGATCAGGTCGTTGGAGCCGCGGCAGCGCGGGTCGAGTGGGCTGCCGGGCACGGCGAAGATCTCCCGCCCCGCCTCCAGCCCCAGCCGCGCGGTGATCAGGCTGCCCGAGCGCGGCGCCGCCTCCACCACCAGGATGCCGAGGGAAAGGCCGGCGACGATGCGGTTGCGGCGCGGGAAGTGGCGGGCGAGCGGCGCGGTGCCGAGCGGCGCCTCGGCCAGCACCGCCCCGCCCTCGGCGGCGATCCGCGCCTGCAGCCCAGCATTCTCCGGCGGATAGGGCAGGTCCGGCCCGCCGGCGATGCAGGCGATGGTGCGGCCGCGGCGCAGCGCCCCGAGATGCGCCGCGGTGTCGATCCCCCGCGCCAGGCCGGAGACCACGGCGAGCCCCGCCGCCGCCAGCGCCTCGGCGAGGTCCTCGGCCATGCGCCGGCCGGCGGCCGAGGCGTTGCGGGCGCCGACCAGCGCCACGGCGGGCGGCGCCAGGGCCGCCGGATCGCCGAGCAGGGCGAGCACCGGCGGCGCATCCTCCTGCATCGCCAGCAGGGGCGGGTAGGGCGGCTCGCCGGCGAAGAGCAGCCGGCCGCCGAGGCGCTGCAGGACCTCGATCTCCCGTCGTGCCGCCTCCATCGGCGGCACGGCGAAGGGCGCGCCGCGGCGGGCGGCGAGGCGGGGCAGGGCCGCGAGAGCGGCGCCGGCGCTGCCGTGCCGCTCGAGCAGGCGCTGATAGGTCAGGGGACCGATGCCCTCGGTCCGGGCGAGGCGCAGGCGGGCCAGGGCCTCGGCATCCGAGAGGGGCGGCGCGGTCATGGCTGGGTCTCGGTCCGGCACGGATCCCTCGGTCACTGCACCAGGCCGATCCGGCGCGGGCCGCGCCATGTTATGCGATCAAAACGTCAATGTCTTTCTACCGAAAGGAAAAATTCAGCCCTTCTGGCCGATCCGCGGCTCCGTCCCGGCGCGCAGCCGGGCGATGTTCCCCCGGTGCCGCCAGAGCACCAGCGCGGCGATGCCGGCGGCGAAGAGCGCCAGGTCCCAGCGCCCGGCCAGGGCGGCGACGACCGGTGCGGCGAGGCAGGCGGCGACCGCCGCGGCCGAGGAGATGCGGGTGATGGCCACCACTACCAGCCAGACCAGCAGCACCGCGAGGCCGAGCCACCAGGCCGCCGCCAGCAGCACGCCGCCGCCCGTCGCCACGCCCTTGCCGCCCTTGAAGCCGAGCCAGACCGGGAAGGCATGGCCGAGCATGGCGCCGAAGCCGGCGGCGAGGCCGGCCGGCTCGCCCCACAGGCCGGCCGCGATCAGCAGCGCCGCCACGCCCTTCAGCAGGTCGAGCAGCATGGTCGCCGCGGCCAGCCCCTTATGGCCGGTGCGCAGCACGTTGGTCGCGCCGATATTGCCCGAGCCGATCTGCCGGATATCGCCGAGCCCGGCGGCCCGGGTGAGCACCAGCCCCCAGGGCACCGAGCCGAGCAGGTAGCCGAAGGCCAGGGCCAGGGCGAGGATGGGCGCCGGGCTCATCCGAAGACCCGGCGGCCGGCCTTCCAGGTGCCGAGGACGCGGCCCTCAAGCGCCCGGCCGTCGAAGGGCGTGTTCTGCGCCTTGCCCGGGAGCTGACCGTCCTTCACCTGCCAGCCGCGCTCGAGGTCGAGCAGCACCAGATCCGCCGGCGCGCCCTTGGTCAGCCGGCCCACCGGCAGGCCGAGCAGCCGCGCCGGCCGCGCCGTCAGCAGCTCGAGCGCCGCCAGCAGGCCGAGATCGCCGCCATGCACCCGGGCCAGCGTCACGCCGAGCAGGGTGGCGAGCCCGGCCCCGCCCGCCTCGGCCTGGGCGAAGGGCAGGCGCTTGTCGTCGGCGTCGCGTGGCTGGTGGTCGGAGGCGATGGCGTCGATGGTGCCATCGGCCAGCGCCGCCACCACCGCCAGCCGGTCGGCCTCCGGCCGCAGCGGTGGTGAAAGCTTGGCATAGGTCCGCCAGTCGCCGATCGCCGTCTCGTTCAGGTCGAAATAGGCCGGGGCGGTGTCGCAGGTGACACGGAAGCCCCCCGGCACCGCCTCGGCCTTGGCGGCGCGGATCAGGGCAAGGGCGGCGCCGGTGCTGACATGGGCGAAATGCACATGCCCGCCGGTGATGCGGGCCAACGCGATGTCGCGCGCCACCATGATCGCCTCGGCCGCCGCCGGGATGCCGGGCAGGCCGAGCCGGGTCGCCAGCTCGCCCTCGGTGGCGGCGCCGCCGGCGGCGAGGCTCGGCTCCTCCGGGTGCTGCACCACGAAGCTGCCGAAGGCACGGGCATAGGAGAGGGCGAGGCGCATGGTCCGCGCCCCGGCGATGGCCCGCCTGCCATCGGTGAAGGCGACGGCGCCGGCCTCCTTCAGCAGCCCATATTCGGCGAGCTCGCGGCCCTCGCAGCGCTTGGTCGCGGCGCCATAGGGCAGCAGGGTGAGGCTGCCCGTCGCCTCGCCGCGCCGCAGCACGAACTGCACCAGCGCCGGGTCGTCGAGCGGCGGGTCGGTATCGGGCAGGGCGCAGAGGGTGGTGATGCCGCCGGCCGCCGCCGCCGCGGCCGCCGAGGCGATGGTCTCGCGGTGCTCATGCCCCGGCTCGCCGAGATCGGCGCGGAGATCGACCAGGCCGGGGATCAGGCAGAGCCCGGCCGCCTCCACCAGCTCGGCGCCCTCGGGCCGCCCCTGGCCGCTGCCGAGATCCTCGATCCGGCCGTCGCGCAGCAGCAGGTCGCCGGTGGAATCGAGGCCGGAGGCGGGGTCGAGCAGCCGGGCGCCGGCGATGACGAGGTCACGCATTGCGCCGCAGGTCCCGCGCCAGCACGTCGAGCACCGCCATGCGGCAGGCGACGCCCATCTCCACCTGTTCGCCGATCACGCTGCGCTCCGGGTCGTCGGCGATCGAGCTCTCGATCTCGACGCCGCGGTTCATCGGGCCGGGATGCATGACGATGGCATCCGGCCGGGCCACGGCCAGCTTCTCCCGGTCGAGGCCGAAGAAGCGGAAGAACTCGCGCGAGGAGGGGACGAGGCCGCCGGTCATCCGCTCCTTCTGCAGCCGCAGCATCATCACCACATCGGCGCCAGCCAGCCCGGCCCGCATGTCGTGGAAGACCTCGACGCCGAGGCGCGCCGCCTCGGCCGGGATCAGCGTCGGCGGCCCGACCACCCGCACCCGGGCGTTCATCGCCGTCAGCAGGTGGATGTTCGAGCGGGCGACGCGGCTGTGCAGCACGTCGCCGCAGATGGCGACGACCAGCCCCTCCAGCCGCCCCTTGCGGCGGCGGATGGTCAGCGCGTCCAGCAGGGCCTGGGTCGGGTGCTCATGCGTGCCATCGCCGGCATTGATGACGCTGGCGGACACCTTCTGGCTGAGCAGGGCCGGGGCGCCGGACTGGGCGTGGCGCACCACCAGCAGGTCGCAATGCATGGCGTTCAGCGTGGCGGCGGTATCCAGCAGCGTCTCGCCCTTGTTCACGCTGCTGGTCGAGACCGACATGTTGATCACATCGGCGCCCAGCCGCTTGCCGGCCAGCTCGAAGGAGGTACGGGTGCGGGTGCTGTCCTCGAAGAAGAGGTTGATGAGGGTGCGGCCACGCAGCAGGTCGCGCTGCGTCTTCCCCGAGCGGTTCAGCAGGGCGTAGCTCTCGGCGAGGTCGAGCAGGGCGCCGATATGGGGCGGCTCCAGCCCCTCGATGGCCAGCAGGTGGCCGCCGGGCAGGATCGGGAAGGAGAAGGACATCGGGACTCGCGGGCTGCGGCGGGCGGCAAGCTAGCCTCCCCCGTCGGGACGGCCAAGCTGGGGCGGTCAGGCCGCGCCCGGTGCCGGGCGCGTGGCGTCGAGGGCGGATTGCAGGGTCCAGGCCGCGGCCGCCGCATCCACCGCCGCGGCCCTTTTCGCCCGCGTGACATCGGCCGCGATCATCGCGCGGTTCACTGCCGCGCTGCTCAGCCGCTCGTCCCAGAGCGCGACCGGCAGCCCGGCCGCCTCGCCGATCGCCATGGCCCAGTCCTTCGCCGCCTGCGCCGCCGGGCCGAAGGAGCCGTCCATGCCGAGCGGCAGCCCGACCACCAGCCCGCCCGCCCCCTCCTTGCCGGCGATGGCCGCGACCTCGGCGGCATTGGCCTTCAGCTTGCCGCGCTTCAGCGTGCCATAGGGGCTGGCCAGCATCAGCAGCACGTCCGACAGGGCGACGCCGATGAGCCGGCTGCCGGGATCGAGGCCGATCAGCCGCTGGCCACGGGGCAGGGCGGCGCGTAGCGCGGGGAGGGGCAGGACGGGCATGCGGGCTCTATAGCAAGGTTGCTGGCCGCACCCTCCTGACCGGCGCCGCGCTCAGGCGGTGTTGCCGAGGGCCGCGGGCGGCGGCGAGCGCCTCTCGGCGCCGGAGCCGGGATCGGCATGGGCCGATGCCGGGGCCGGATGCGCGGCCTGCGGCCCCGGCCGGTGCGGCCGGCTGAGGATGACCGAGCGGGTCGGCACGGCGATCTCAATGCCGAGCTCCTGGAAGCGGCGCTTGATGCGGCGGTTGAACTCGCGTTGCACGCCCCAGCGGCCGGAATCGGTGCATTTCATCTGGCCGAGCACGGTCGCCGTCGCGCCGTCCACTTGGTCGACGCCCCAGAGGGCGAAGTCGTCGAGGATGTTGTTGCGGAAAGCCGGGTCCTCGCGCAGCGCGGCGCCGATCTCCTTCAGCACCTCGCCGACGCGGTCGGTGTCCTCGCCGAAGGCGACGGTGACCGAAACCGCGGCATTGCCGATGCCGCGATTGGTGTTGGTGACCGTGCTGACGGCGCTGAAGGGGATGACATGCACCGAGCCGTCGCCGGCGCGGAGCCTGATGGTGCGCACCGAGAGCGCCTCCACCGAGCCGGAGAGGCCGGAGACCGTCACCCAGTCCCCCACCTGCATCGTGTTCTCGAGCAGCAGGAAGATGCCGTTGATGACGTCCTGCACCAGCTTCTGCGAGCCGAAGCCGAGGGCGACGCCGATGATGGAGGCGCCGGCCAGCAGGGGAGCGATGTTGACGCCGAGCTGGCTGAGCGCGGTGAAGCCGACGACGATCACGATCGCCGTCAGCAGCGCGGTGCGCAGCAGCGGCAGCAGGGTGCGCAGCCGCGTCGCCCGGGCGTAGTCGCCCTGCGCCACCATGCCGTTGATCTGGTGGTCCATCCAGGCGATGGAGCATTCCCAGATCACCACGGCGATGACGATGGCGATGGCGATCAGCAGCAGGGTATGGGCAAGGCGCTCGCCGAGGCGCCCGTCCTGGAACCAGGCCAGGACATCGACGCCCCAGACCTGCAGCACCGCGAGCCCGGCGATGATGCCGAGCAGCAGCGAGACGCCGCGCCGCAGCAGCGGGTAGTAGCGGTTGGCCCGGGCCTCCAGGAAGGGCAGCTGCGCCGTCTGTTCCGGCTTCAGGCGGAAGACCCGGTCGAGCATGCCGAGGATGGCGATGATCGCCAGCCGCGCCAGGGCCAGCACCACCAGCGTCACGCCGAAATAGCGGAAGAGCAGGCTGTAGCCGTTGCGGATCTCGAGCGCCCAGACGAACCAGACGGCGATCAGCAGCACGATGGCGATCACGTGCCAGGTCGCGGCGAGCCAGTTGCGAGCCGCCGAGACGGCGGTGTGGCGGCCGGCCGGGGCAGCGATCCAGGCCGCCACGCCCTTGCGCGACTGCAGGATGACCACGATCAGCAGCAGATGGTTGGCCAGGATCACCAGCTTGGCCAGCGTCTCATAGGCCGAGGGCGCGAGGCCGAGGATGCGGGCGATCTCGAGCACCGCCATGCCGTAGACCGCGACGCGCGAGACGCGGCCGAGCCAGACCTCGATATAGGTGGCGGTCTCGTCGGTGACGTTGAAGAGGCGCAGCAGGGGCTGCCGCGGCGAGACCAGGGCGCGGCCGGCCGCCATGACGATGTGCTGCACCACATAGGCATTCACGGCGGTCAGGATGACGAGGCGGGGCACCCAGCCGGCCTCGATCGGCGTCGCCAGCATGAGGTTGCCCACGGCGGCGAAGATGCCGATCGGGATCAGGTCGAGCAGGAGGCGGAGCAGGACCAGCGGCAGGCGGCGGAGGAAGCGCAGCTCGCCGGCGCTGACGATGGCATCGCCCGGACCCTGCCCATTTCCCTGCCCGTTTCCCTGCCCGGCCTGGTGCTGCGCCGCCGGCAGGGCGGCCCCATGGCTTGCCGCCAGGGCGGTCCCATGGGCGGCCCGGTGGCGCTCGACCGAGGCCTGGGCCGATCGCTCGATCATGCGGTGCGGCCGGCGCAGGGCGCGGCGGGCCACCCATTGCGCGAGCCAGGCGAGCAGCAGGACCAGGGCGAGCTTCCAGCCGGCATCAAGGGCGGCCGCCTGGGCGGCCGGGTTCTGCGCCGCATGCAGGATGGAGGCCCAGACCAGGGGCAGGTCGGCCAGGGTGCGGCCGGTGATGGCGAGCTGCCCCGCCATGCTCCGCAGCCAGGCGGAGCTGGTCTGGATGAGCTGCCCGAGGACGCTGTCCGAGGTCAGCGAGACATGGTCCGGCTGCGCTGGCGGCGCCTCGGCCGCGGGCGCGGCGGTCGCCGGGGGGGCGCTGGCTGCAGGGGCGCCGGCTGCAGGGGCGCTGGCAGCCGGTGCAGCGGCGGCCGGGGCCGCTGGGGCGGCGGCAGGCGCAACGGGAACCGGCGCCAGGCGAGCGATGGCGTCGAGGGCGGTCAGCACCTCGCGCAGCCGTGTCGGGTCGCGCAGCAGCTCGGCGGCCTGCCGGGCCTCCTCGGGCGCCAGCCGCGTCGCGGCCGTCGTTGTCGTCACGGGGGCGGGGGCGGGGGTGCCGGCCGGCTGCGCTCGACCCGGCGCGGCGAGGCCGAACAGGCCGAGGAGGAGGGCGGCCGCGGCCATGATCCGCAGCCCGGCCCCGGCCGGGCCGGCGGTCGTGCCGCCCATGCGCCGGATCCTCGGTGATGCCTGGTGGGAATGCGGGACCATCATCCAGCCGGTCGTCCTTCTGCCTGGTTCGATGTGTGGAGACGGTCCGGCAGCCGGGCAGGGAGCCGGGCCGGCCGGTGCCGCCGGCGCATGGGCCGGGATCGCCGCCTCCCGCGAGAGGCATATCGCGGCGCAAAAAGGCCCCAGGCCGAGCCGGGTTGCAACCCTGGCGGAGCGGGACGGCTGCTCCCACCCTCTTGACTTCGGGCCGCCCAGTGGCTTCCTCGCCTGCTATCGCCACATTCCGTCGCCAGGTTGGCCGTCGCCAAGCTGGCGCCAAGCTGGGGTCGCTTCCCGAATATGTCGCTCGATACCGAGACCGTCCGGCGCGTCGCGTCGCTCGCCCGCATCCACCTGGAGGAGGCGGAGGTCGCGCGCCTGCAGGGCGAGCTCAACGGCATCCTCGCCTGGATCGAGCAATTGCAGGCGGTGGATACCAGCGGCGTCGAGCCGATGGCCGGCGGCGGCGCGACCAGGCTCCGCATGCGCGAGGACGTGGTGACCGATGGCGGCATCGCCGAGGCGGTGCTTGCCAATGCGCCCGACCGCGCCGGCGACTATTTCGCCGTGCCGAAGGTGGTCGAGTGATGCAGCCGACCGATTTCTCGCTGCGCGGCGCGATCGAGGCGCTGAACGAGGGCCTCGTCAGCAGCGTCGAGCTGACCCGGGCGCATCTTGAGGCGATCGAGGCGCTGAACCCGCGCCTCAACGCCTATGTCACCGTGTCGGCGGAGCAGGCGCTGGCGCAGGCCAAGGCGAGCGACGAGCGCCGGGCCGAAGGCATCGCCGGGCCGCTCGAGGGCATCCCGCTCGCCATCAAGGACCTGTTCTGCACCGCCGGCACGCGGACCACGGCCGGCAGCCGCATCCTCGGCAATTTCGTGCCGCCCTACGAGAGCACGGTCAGCGGCAACCTGCTGCGCGACGGCGCCGTCTTCCTCGGCAAGGTCAATCTCGATGAGTTCGCCATGGGCTCGTCCAACACCACCAGCGCCTTCGGGCCGGTCGAGAATCCGTGGTCGCGCGCCAACGATCCCGATACGCGGCTGGTCCCCGGCGGCTCCTCCGGCGGCTCGGCGGCGGCGGTCGCGGCGCGGCTCGCGCTCGGCGCCACCGCCACCGATACCGGCGGCTCGATCCGCCAGCCCGCGGCCTTCTGCGGCATCGCCGGCATCAAGCCGACCTATGGCCGCTGCTCGCGCTTCGGCATCATCGCCTTCGCCTCCTCGCTCGACCAGGCGGGGCCGGTGGCGCGCAGCGTCGAGGATTGCGCCATCCTGCTGCGCTCCATGGCCGGCTTCGACCCGAAGGACAGCACCAGCGTCGATGTCCCGGTGCCGGATTTCGCCGCCGCCTGCGCCCGCGGCGTCAGGGGCCTGCGGATCGGCGTGCCGAGGGAGTACCGGCTGGAGGGCATCCCGGCCGAGATCGAGCGGCTCTGGGACCAGGGGCTGCAATGGCTGCGCGACCAGGGCGCCGAGACGGTCGAGATCAACCTGCCGCATACCAGATACGCCCTGCCGACCTATTACATCGTGGCGCCCGCCGAGGCCTCCTCGAACCTCGCCCGCTATGACGGCGTGCGCTACGGGCTGCGCGAGGCGGCGCCGGACAGCGACCTGCGCGACCTCTACGAGCGGACGCGGGCGGCCGGCTTCGG
The DNA here is from genome assembly GCF_013112485.1 of Roseicella sp. DB1501. Taxonomy (GTDB): domain Bacteria; phylum Pseudomonadota; class Alphaproteobacteria; order Acetobacterales; family Acetobacteraceae; genus Paracraurococcus. Next base: position 294,571 of record NZ_JABFHG010000002.1, on the reverse strand, counting down.
GCCGGAGGTGCGGCGGCGGATCATGATCGGCACCTATGTGCTGAGCGCCGGCTATTACGACGCCTACTACCTGAAGGCGCAGAAGATCCGGGCGCTGATCAAGCGCGACTTCGACCAGGCCTTCCAGGGCGTCGATGCCATCGTCACCCCGGCGACGCCCTCCGCCGCCTTCGGGATGGACGAGAAGCAGGACGACCCGGTGACGATGTACCTGAACGACGTCTTCACCGTGACGGCGAACCTCGCCGGCCTGCCGGGCCTCGCCGTGCCGGCCGGGCTCGACGCGCAGGGGCTGCCGCTCGGCCTGCAGGTGATCGGCCGGGCCTTCGATGAGGAGACGGTCTTCACGGTGGGCGCGGCCCTCGAGACGGCGGCGGATTTCCGCGCCGTGCCGGGGCTGCGCGCGGGGGCGGTGTGACGCCGGCGACGGCTGCCGGGCCCACCGATGGCGGCCCGGCCCGGGTCCTTTCCCCGGCCCTGTCGCTGGACGCGAGCTTCCGCCATATCCGCGAGGCCGCGGCGTCGCGGCGCTATGTCAGCTATGGCGAGCTCGCCCTGGCGAGCGGCCTGTCCTGGCAGGCGGCGCGGCGGCGCATGGATCCGCATCTGTACGACCTGTGCCGGCGGGCGACGGAGCGCGGCTGGCCGCTGCTCTCGGCCATCGTGGTGGACAGGCAGAGCGTCCCGCACGGCGCCATGCGGGGGCGGCCGCTGATCGGCTTCGCCCGCGCGGCGGAGCGGCTGGGGCGCATCGTGGGCGGCGATGCCGCGGAATTCCTGGCCGAGGAGCAGCAGCGCGTCTTCGCCTGGGCAGAGAAGGAACGGGATCATGTCCTTCACGCTTGAGGGCCGCAGCGGCCCCTGGGAAATCGTCGTCGGGCTCGAGGTGCATGCCCAGGTGACGAGCGAGGCCAAGCTGTTCAGCGGCGCCGCCACCGCCTTCGGCGCGGCGCCGAACAGCCAGGTGAGCTTCGTCGATGCCGGCTTCCCCGGCATGTTGCCGGTGATCAACGGCGAATGCGTGGCGCAGGCGGTGCGGACCGGCCTCGGCCTCAAGGCGCAGATCAACCTGTGGTCTCGCTTCGACCGCAAGAACTACTTCTATGCCGACTTGCCGCAGGGCTACCAGATCAGCCAGTACGCGCATCCGATCGTCGGCGAGGGGCGGATCGAGATCGAGCTGCAGGACGGCAGCACGAAGACCATCGGCATCACCCGGCTGCACCTCGAGCAGGATGCCGGCAAGAGCCTGCACGACCAGCATCCGGGCAAATCATATATCGACCTGAACCGCTCGGGCGTGGCGCTGATGGAGATCGTCTCCGAGCCCGACATGCGCAGCCCCGAGGAGGCCGGCGCCTATCTCACCAAGCTGCGGCAGATCCTGCGCTATCTCGGTACCTGCGACGGCAACATGGACGAGGGCTCGCTCCGCGCCGATGTCAACGTCTCGGTCCGCCGGCCGGGCGAGGGCTACCGCACCCGCTGCGAGGTGAAGAACGTCAACTCCATCCGCTTCGTCATGCAGGCGGTGGAGGCCGAGGCGCGGCGCCAGATCGAGGTCTGGGAGGAGGGCGGCACGGTCGAGCAGGAGACCCGGCTCTTCGAGCCGGCGCGCGGCATCACCCGCTCCATGCGCTCCAAGGAGGATGCGCATGACTACCGCTACTTCCCCGATCCCGACCTGCCACCGCTGGTGCTGGAGGCCTCCTGGGTGGAGCGGCTCAAGGCCAGCCTGCCCGAACTGCCGGACGAGCGCCGCGCCCGCTACGTGGCCATGGGCCTCTCGCCCTACGACGCGCATGTCCTGACGCTGGAGAAGGAGACGGCCGCCTATTTCGAGGCGGTGGCGAAGGGCCGTGACGCCAAGATCGCCGCGAACTGGGTGATGGGCGATCTCTTCGCCGCCATCAACCGCACCCGCACCAGCATCGCCGCGCCGCCGGTGAAGGCCGAGCATCTCGGCGTGCTGCTCGACCTGATGCAGGACGGCACCCTCTCCGGCAAGCTGGCCAAGGAGGTGTTCGAGGCGATGGTGGAGACCGGCAAGTCGCCTGGCGCCATCGTCGAGGAGCGCGGGCTGCGGCAGGTGACGGATGCCGGCGCGATCAAGCGCATCGCCGCCGGCGTGCTCGAGGCGAATGCCGGCAAGGTGGCCGAGTACAAGGCAGGCAAGGAGAAGCTGTTCGGCTTCTTCGTCGGCCAGACCATGAAGGCGATGCAGGGCAAGGGAAACCCGGCCCTGGTGAACGAGGCGGTGAAGAAGCTGCTCGGCTGAGCCGCCGCGGGGAGGCCGCCGCGCGGCCTCTCCTCGCCGTTCCGTGGCGCCATCTCCCGTCGGGGGCCGGGAGGCGACGCGGTGGCGGCTTACGCCAGCGCGGGCAGGCCCGGCTCGGCCTCGCGCGCCATGGAGGGGATCAGCAAGGCATCGGCCAGGGCCCAGGTGCCCGTCGCCACGAAGCCGAGCAGGCCAAGGCCGCTCCAGATCAGGGGAATGGAGAGCAGGCTGATCGCCGCCATGCCGGCGCCCGACAGGCCGCGGCCGAGATAGATGCGATGCAGGCCAAACAGCCCGCAGAACGCCAGCAACAGATAGGCAAGCCCGACCGATTTCCGGCGCGCGCCGGGCAGCAAGACCGCACTCATGACAAGCATCCCCCGACCACCGCGAATCGTGCCCCTCACGTCGCGACGCCAGGGAGGACGCTGCTGCACCATCGCGCGAAAGGGAAGGTTTTTCATGCCACTGCGGGAGGTTGCTGCGACGCCGTGGCCGCAATGCAACGAAATGCCGCCCGAAGGGTCTGTGGATGGGGGCTTCGCCGGGCCGCGTTCGGCGATAGGCTGGCTGGAGTGTGATCGCCCGAGGTGGACTCACCGGAGGCGAGACCCACGCGATCAAACAACGACCGAGACCATGGTCCGTGAACTCAGTTGAACGGATCATGGTCTCGGGAAAGACGTCCGCGGGAGCCCCTGATGATCGACCTCTACACCTGGAACACGCCGAATGGCCGCAAGATCAGCGTCGCGCTCGAGGAGATGGGCCTGCCCTATCGGGTGAAGCCGGTCGACATCACCAAGAACGAGCAGTTCAACCCGCATTTCCTGAGCATCAGTCCCAACAACCGCATCCCGGCGATCATCGATCCCGAGGGGCCGGGCGGGCAGCCGATCTCGGTCTTCGAGAGCGGCGCGATCCTGATCTACCTCGCCGAGAAGACCGGGCGCTTCATGCCGCGCGACCTGCGGGCAAAGGTGCCGGTGCTGGAATGGCTCATGTGGCAGATGGGCGGCTTCGGCCCGATGCCGGGCCAGGTGCACCATTTCCTCATGCAGCCCGAGGGGCCGGCGCGCGACTACGGCGTCAAGCGATATCATGCCGAGACGAAGCGGCTCTACGGCGTGCTCGACCGGCGGCTCGCCGGGCGCGACTACGTGGCGACGAAGGGCGAGCCGAGCATCGCGGATTTCGCCATCCTCGGCTGGGCCTGGCGGCATGAGCGGCACCAGGTGCCCTTCGACGACCTGCCGAATGTCGGCGCCTGGTACGCCCGGATGATGGCCCGCCCGGCGACCGCGAAGGGGTTCGAGGTCGCCCTGTCCTGACCGACCGCTGCTGCCCGGCCTGGATTGCCAGGGAGAGCGTTTGACGGCCGGGCACGCCGCCTGTAAGAGGCGCGCTGCATACGTCGTGGGCCTGTCACTTCTGCGGAGGGGTGGCCGAGTGGCTGAAGGCGACGGTTTGCTAAACCGTTATAGGGGGTCAACCTCTATCGTGGGTTCGAATCCCATCCCCTCCGCCATCCGGCGAGGGATCTCAAGCGGTTAGACCCTCTCCGCGCGGAAACCCGCAATCCGGTCCATGGCCTTCGCCGATGCTGGCCGGCATCCCGCCATTGTCGGGCCGCGGCTGCGGCGTGATCATCCCCGTCCAGACGGGGGAGGGGCCGATGATCCAAGCCGTGATCGGCGACACGCCACGGCGCCGCGAGGATCAGCGCTTCCTTACCGGCCTCGGTGCCTATCTCGACGATCTTGCGGTCGAGGGCCTAGCCCATGCCGCCATCCTGCGCTCGCCGCATGCGCATGCCATCATCGCGCGCATCGATGCCGCTGCGGCCCGCGCTGCGCCGGGCGTGCTCGCCGTGCTGACCAGCGCCGAGGCGCGGGCGGATGGGCTGGGGCCGCTGCATCCGACCGTCGAGACCAACCTGCAGACCGGCGAGCGGCTCGCCTTCCTGCCGCAGCCCCTGCTCGCCGAGGGCAAGGTCCGGCATGTCGGCGAGCCGGTGGCGCTGGTCGTCGCCACCAGCCGGGCCGCGGCGCTCGATGCGCTCGACCTCCTCGAGGTGGAATACGAGGCCTTGCCGGCCGTCACCACCGCCCGGGCGGCGCGCGCCCCGGATGCGCCGCGCCTCGCCGAGGAGGTGCCCGGCAACACCTGCCTCGACTGGCGCTGGGGCGACCACGGGGCGGTGGCGGCGGCCTTCGCGCGCGCGGCGCACCGGGTCTCGCTCCGGCTGCACAGCCAGCGCATCGTCACCAGCCCGATGGAGCCGCGCGGCGTGATCGGCGCCTGGGATGCGGCGGCCGGGCGCTACACCGTCCACCTCTCCAGCCAGAACATCCATGCCAATCGCGACCAGGTCGCGCGGGCGCTCGGCGTGCCGCCCGCCGCGGTGCGTTTCATCGCGCCCGATGTCGGCGGCGGCTTCGGGGCGAAGAATTTCGCCTATGCCGAATACGCGCTGATCCCCTGGGCGGCGCGCCGGCTGGGGCGTCCGGTGAAATGGATCGCCACGCGGTCCGAGACCTTCCTCAGCGATCACCAGGCGCGCGACCACCTGGCGGAGGCGGAGCTTGCCCTCGATGCCGAGGGCCGCTTCCTCGCGCTGCGGGTGACGAGCGACGCCAATCTCGGCGCCTATCTGATCGGCGGCATGGCGGGCGTGCATACCAGCCAGTACGTCCATCTGCAGGGCACGGTCTACGCCATCCCGGCCATCGCGCTGCATGTCCGCGCTGTGCTGACCAATACCGTGCCGGTCGGCGTCACCCGCTCGCCCGGCTTCGCCGAGACGATCGGCATCATGGAGCGCCTCATCGATGCCGCGGCGCGGCAAGGCGGCTTCGACCGCGCCGCCTTGCGGCAGCGCAATTTCACGCCCGCGGCGGCGATGCCGATGACGAATGCCCTGGGCTTCTCGGTTGATAGCGGCACCTTCCGCGAGACCTTCGACATGGCGCTCGCCCTGGCCGACCTGCCCGGCTTCTCGGCCCGGCGGGCGGCGAGCCAGGCGCGGGGCCGGCTGCGCGGCCTCGGCTTCGCCTGCCACATCAAGGGCACCGGCGGCGCGCCGCGGGAGAATGTCGAGATCCGCTTCGAGGCGGACGGCACGGTCGCGCTGCTCACCGGCACGCAGGCCATCGGCCAGGGCCACGAGACGACCTTCCCGCAGGTCCTGGCCGACCGGCTCGGCATCCCGCATGCGGCGATCCGGCTCCGCCAGGGCGATACGGACCTGCTGCCGCTCGGCGGCGGGCATGGCAGCTCCCGCGCCACCTATATGGGCGGCAGCGCCATCTGGCGGGCGGCGGAGGAGATCGTCGCCAAGGGCAGACAGGTCGCCGCGGCGGCGCTGGGCGGCGAGGAGGCCAGGCTCCGCTTCGCCGACGGCATCTTCACCCTTGCCGGCAGCAACCGCAGCATCGGCCTGCTGGAGGTCGCGGCCCTGGCGCGCCGGGCCGGCACCCCGCTCGACACCTATCACCTCTGGACGCGCGAGCAGATGACCTTCCCCAATGGCACGCATGTGGTCGAGGTGGAGATCGACCGCGAGACCGGCGCGGCAGCCCTGGTCCGGCACGCGGCGGTCGACGACTACGGCGTGCTGGTCAATCCGCGCATCGCCAGCGGGCAGGCGCACGGCGCGGCGGCGCAGGGCGCCGGCCAGGCGCTGCTGGAACAGGCGGTGCACGATGCGGCGGGGCAGCCGCTCGCCGGCTCCTTCCTTGACTACGCCCTGCCGCGGGCCGGCGACCTGCCCGGCTTCACGCTTGCCTTCAACCCGTCGCGCTGCACCACCAACCCGCTCGGCGTGAAGGGCGCCGGCGAGGCCGCGCTCGGCGGCATCGTCCCGGCGATCGAGAATGCGATCCTCGACGCCCTGGCGCCGCTCGGGGTCACAGGCTTCGACGGCCCGGCCACGCCCTGCCGCATCTGGCAGGCCATGCGCGGCGCGGCGCCGTGAGCCGGCGGGCCCGCCCGCTCAATCGAACGCCAGGTCCCAGCCCAGCCACTCGCACAGGCCGCGCCCCATGACGAGTTCGAGGTCGCGCCCGGTCAGCCAGGGCAACTCCTCGGTGAAGAAGGTCACGCATTGCCGGTAGCTGCAGGGCATGCGGGTGATGTCGGTGCCCCAGAAGAAGCGCTCCGGCCCGAAGGCGTCGAAGATCCGGTGCAGCCCGTCATGCAGGTTCCGGTAGGGATAGGGCTGCGTCGAGTAGTGCGGCGCGCCCGTCGCCTTCACGGCGACATTCGGCAGCCGCGCCAGGGCAAGCAACTCGTCCAGCCTGGCGAAGGCGGCCTCGTCCTGCGCGGTGCGCACCAGCCCGCAATGGTCGATGATGAGCTTGAGGTTGGGATGCGCCTCGGCGATGCGGCGGAACTCCGGCAGGAACAGGCCCGCCATGGTGGCGACCGGCAGGCCCTCGCGCTCGGCGGCGGGCCAGAGCCAGTCGAGGGTCCCGTCGCGCAACCAGGCCTGCTGCTCGGGCGTCAGCAGGGCCCAGCGCAGGCCGAGCATGCCGGGCTGGTTCTTCCAGCCATGGATGAGCCTGCGGTTCTCCGGCTGGTCCGGCGGGAACTGGCCCATGACGGCGAAGCGGTCGGGGTAGCGGCGCGCCGCCTCGACCGCCAGGGTGTTCGAGTCTGGGTCCCAGCTTCCGGGCGGATGGATCAGCGCCGCGTCCACCCCCGCCGCATCCATCTCCCGCAGCGCCTCCTCGGCGGTGAAGGCCGACACCTTGCGGTGCAGCCCGGATGGCGTGCCGCTGGACCAGATATGGATCTGCGCATCGACGATCTTCATTCCCGTTCCTCCCCCGAGCGCAGACCCGCCGCCTTCGGGGGCCTGGCGCCGCGGCACCGCATGCTGCCGGCGTCGCGGCCCGGCCGCCAGCCGCCCTACCCCTGCGCGGCGCGGGTAGGGGACCGGGGGCAGCCGGGCTGGAACGGGTCCGGTTCGGAAGCGGATGGCAGAGGCTGATCAAGAGTCGACGCCCATGCGCATGCGCCGCAAGGCGGGGGAGGGGCCGTGGACCGCGGCCGCGGGTCCGTGCTCAAAGGCCCTGGACCATGATCCGCTCACGCAGGGTCGCGGATCATGGTCCAGGCCATTGTTTGATCGCGTGATTCACGCTTTTCGGTGACTCCACCTCAAGCGATCACGCTCTAGCTCTTGCCTTGCCCTCCTCAACTTATCCAAGGATCAGCGATGCTCAACGGCCCGGTGCGCCGCCCCCTGTCGATGTTGCGCGAATTCCTGGACAGCGAGGCCGCCGGCGGCCTGATCCTGATCGGCGCCGCCATTCTCGCCCTGCTGCTCGCCAACTCGCCCCTGGCGCCGCAATACGGGGCCGCGCTGCATGCCAGGATCGGCCCGCTCAGCCTCGAACACTGGATCAACGATGCGTTGATGGTGCTCTTCTTCCTGCTCGTCGGGCTGGAGATCAAGCGCGAGTTCCTCGAGGGCCAGCTCGCCAGCTGGCCGCGCCGCGCCCTGCCGGGGATCGCCGCGGTGGGCGGCATGGTCGTACCGGCGCTGATTTATGCCACCTTCAACTGGCAGCACCCGGACACGCTGCGCGGCTGGGCCATCCCCACGGCGACGGATATCGCCTTCGCGCTCGGCGTCATCTCGCTGCTCGGCGACCGGGTGCCGAGCTCGCTGAAGGTCTTCCTCGCCGCTCTCGCCATCATCGACGACCTCGGCGCCGTCCTGGTTATCGCCGTCTTCTACACGGAAGACCTCTCGCTGCTTGATCTCGGCCTCGCCGGGATCGTCCTCGCGGGCCTGATCGGGCTGAACCGCGCCGGGATGCGGCGGCTCTGGCCCTATCTCCTGCTCGGCCTGCTGCTCTGGCTGCTGGTCTTCCGCTCCGGCGTGCATGCGACGATCGCCGGCGTCGCGCTGGCCATGACCATCCCGCTGCAGGGGGGAGGCGGCCAGAAGGATGCGATGCGGAGCTCGCCGCTGCACCGGCTCGAGCATAGCCTGCAACGGCCGGTGGCCTTCGTCATCGTGCCGATCTTCGGTCTCGCCAATGCCGGGTTGCCCCTGGCCGACCTCGGCGCTGATGCGCTGACCGCGCCGCTCACCCTCGGCGTCGGCCTCGGCCTGCTGGTCGGGAAGTTCATCGGCGTCCTCGGCAGCGCTGCGCTGGTCATCCGGCTCGGCCTCGCCAGCCTGCCGATGGGCGCGAGCTGGCCGCAGATGGCCGGCGTCGCCCTGCTCTGCGGCATCGGCTTCACCATGAGCCTCTTCATTGGCATGCTGGCCTTCGAGGAGACGCCGGAGCTGCTCGGCGAGGTCAAGCTCGGCATCATAATCGGGTCGCTTCTCGCCGGGCTGGCTGGCTGGACCGTGCTCCGCCTCGCGCAGCGGAAGATCACCCCGCCCGGAGATCGCCGGGCGGGCATTCATCGCTGAGGAGGGCGCCATGCGTCGTCGCCAATTGCTGCAGGCCGGCCTGCTCGCGCCCTGTCCCGCCCTGGCCCAGGCTTCCCGGCCGGTGCGGCTGGTCCTGCCCTTTCCGGCCGGCGGACCGACCGATGCGCTGGCGCGGCTGATGGCGCCCTTGCTGGCCGCCCGGCTGGAGCAGCCGGTGGTCGTCGACAACCGGCCGGGCGGCGGCGGCGTGCCGGCCACCGAGCATGTCATGCGCGCCGCGCCGGACGGGCTGACGCTGCTCTTCACCACCAACAGCACGCATTCGACCGGGCCGGCGCTGCAGACGCATCTGCCCTACGATCCCGAGCGGGATTTCACGCCCATCGCGCTGCTCGCCAAGAGCCCGAATCTGGTGCTGGTCGCGCCGGCCGTGCCGGCCGAGGGGCTGACGCAGTTCGTCGCCTGGGCGCGGGCCAATCCCGGCCGGGTGAATTTCGGCTCCTCCGGCACCGGCACCATCCCGCATCTCACCGGCGAGCTGTTCAACCTCCTCACCGGCGCCGGGATGGTGCATGTGCCCTATCGCGGCACCGGCGGCGTCTATGCCGAGCTGCGACGCGGCGATGTGCACGCGCTCTTCGACCCGCCCCTGACCGCGCTGCCGAATGTCGCATCGGGATCAGCGCGCGCCCTCGCAACGACCGGGGCCGCGCGCACGCCGCTGGCGCCGGACCTGCCGACGGCGGTGGAGGCCGGCGTGCCAGGGTTCGTGGTCGAGACCTGGTTCGGCCTGTTCGCGCCCGCCGCCCTGGCGGCGGCGCAGCAAGGCCGGCTGGTCGCGGCCTTGGAGGGGGTGCTGGCGGATGAAGAACTACGCCGACGCCTGCTCGGCCTCGGCGCCGAGGCGGCCTGGGGCGGGCCGGAGGTCCTGACCGCGACGGCGCGCACGGACCGCGAGCGGTGGATCAAGGTCGTCCGCGATGCCGGGCTGCGGCCGAACGATTAGAGCGGATCGCGGCCCTGCAGCGGATTGCGTCCAATCTTGAACGCATTCCGCTGTAGCCTTTTGTTTTCAGAGCAGAGTCACACGTCTGGGCGTTCATGCCCTCCCGCGATCTGCTCTGGGTTGCATGCCAGAAAAAACTGTGACCACGCATGCAGAATTGCCGAATGCTGAGGCATCCTCGGCATCGCGCGACGACGGCATCGCGGCAGCGTGACAGACGGCCGTCGCACGGCCAAAGTCCGGCGCCCAAACGACGGAGATGCCGGTGCATCGCAGAGACCTCGCCCGTTCCACACTGCTTGCCGTCCTCGCCACGACGCCCGCAACGGCCTGGGCCCGGTCCGGCAAGCCGGCCAGGCATGGCGCGGCCAGGCGCGGCATCGCCGTTTGGTATGGCGAGGATCGCCAGGGCCAGACCATGGCGAACGGGCGGCCCTTCGATGCATCGGCGAGGACCGCCGCCAGCGTGCATTTCCCGCTCGGGACCCGTGTCCGCGTCACCGATCTGGAGACGCGGAAGAGCGTCGCCGTCACCATCACGGACACCACGGTGCCGGGCAGCCGCGTGCTGATCGATCTGTCGCGCGGCGCCAGCCGGGCGCTCGGGATCAAGACCAAGGGCAAGGCGCGCGTCGAGGTCGTGCCCATCGGCTTCGACCGGACGCAGGCGAGGCGGCGGGCCGGCGCCGAGCGCTGAGCGCCCGGCCGAAGATCATGCGTCATGCCGGCGGCGCCGCGTAGGGGCCCGGCCACGGCATGCTGCGCGCGTTCCGCATGTCGAGCGGACCACATTCGGCGACGGGTCGCGGTGTCCGGGACGACGTCCTGTGACTGCGATCACTATTCGTAACAAGCTCAAGTTCTTGTGCACCGTCGCGGCGCTAACTTCTGTCAATATTGTAACGAACAGATACGCCGGGAAAAGACATGACCATGGAGGTTTCCTTGCCGCAATCCATGCCTGGAGGATCCTTCTCCATGGCTGATCTCTCGACGGGCGTCTCCGCGATGGATCACCCGCACCAGCAGCAGATCAATGCCATCGCCCTGACCCTCGGGACGCTGGTCGGGATGCTGCAGCAGAAGGGCGTGCTCCTCGGGCCGGAGGTCGCGCAGGTCTTCCATGTGGCGGACTACCTCCTCGCCGAGGATTTTCCGCTGGGTCACGAGACCATCGAGACGATGCGCGATCTCGCCACCTCCATCGGCGGCGCGGAGGAGCGCCTGACGCTCGGCCGCCACGGATCGCTGGAGGACAACGAGGCCTGGTGACGCGGGTGGCGGCCGGCCCGTGCCCGAAGCCGGGCTTGGCCGCCGCGCCATCGGCCCTCCCTCCCTGCCTCCCGCGCCGGGGCCCTCGTGGTTGCCGGCTTGCGGGGACGGTCGAATGACCTAGGATCGCTTCCCGTGCCGGCCCGCGAAGGCCGGCCCGGGAGGGATCGTCACTGATGCGCGCATGCCATCGGCATGGCCGATCTGCCCCGCTCGACGCCGCTCCGTCCCGGCTGTCGGCGGAGCTTCGCGGCGCCGCGCTCCCCGGCTTCGACATCCCATGCCCGTCCGACTGTCGGTCCAGGCCCGCGCCGCGACGCGCCGGCTGGATTGCGACGGCGGCGCCGGCAGGTGACGGAAGGTAAGGGGGGAGAATCCATGCGGATCGGTTTCATCGGGCTCGGCACCATGGGCGCCTTCATGGCGGCCAACCTGCAGAAGTCGCAGTACCGGCTGGTCGTGCTCGATGCCCGGCGCGAGGCGGCGGCGCGGCATATCGAGAACGGCGCCGAATGGGCCGCCACGCCGCGCGAGATCGCCGAGCGCTGCGACGTCGTCTTCACCAGCCTGCCCGGACCGGCCGAGGTGGAGGCCGTGGTCTTCGGCGAGGATGGCCTTCTGGCCGGGGCGCGGCCGGGCCTCGCCTATTTCGACCTCTCCACCAACAGCCGGACGCTGATGCAGCGCGTGCACGACGCGCTGGCCGAGAAGGGCGCGCACGGCTTCGACGCGCCGGTCTCGGGCGGCCCGAAGGGCGCCGAGACCGGCAAGCTCGCCATCTGGGTCGGCGGCGACCGCGCGGTCTATGACCGGCACAAGACGGTGCTCGACGCCATCGGCGACCAGGCGGCCTATATCGGGCCGATCGGCAGCGCGACGGTGGCGAAGCTGGTCCACAACATGGCCGGCTACGCGATCCAGACGGCGATGGCCGAGGTCTTCTCCATGGGGGTGAAGGCCGGCATGGAGCCGCTGGCGCTGTGGCAGGCGGTGCGCCAGGGCGCGCTCGGGCGGCGGCGGACCTTCGACCGCCTCGTCGACCAGTTCCTGGTCGATCGCTACGACCCGCCGGCCTTCGCGCTCAAGCTGGCGCATAAGGATGTCACGCTCGCCACCTCGCTCGGGCGGGAGCTCGGCGTGCCGATGCGCTTCTGCCAGCTCACGCTCGAGGAGATGAACGAGGCGATGGCGCGCGGCTGGGGGCATCTCGATTCCCGCATCCCGATGAAGCTGCAGACCGAGCGGGCCGGCGTGACGATCGCCGCCGATCCGGCCGCCGTGCAGGCGGTGCTCGATGCCGACAAGGGCTGAGCGCCGGATGCTGCGGCGGGAGGGGAGGCCGGGCGCATGACCACCTGCTACGAGCTCTACGCGCTGCGCTACGCCACCCGCGAGGCGAAGCGGCAGGAGCATTTCATCGGCGGCGACCCGCATGACGCGCCGATGCCCATGGACTATTTCGTCTGGGTGGCGGTCGGCGATGGCCGCGCCTGGGTGATCGATACCGGCTTCACCGCCGAGGTCGCCGCCCGGCGTCGCCGCACCTACCTCCGCTGCCCGGTCGAGGGGTTGCGGCTGCTCGGCATCGAGCCGGATGCGGTGGAGGATGTCATCATCAGCCACCTGCACTACGACCATGTCGGCAGCTTCCACAAATTCCCCCGCGCGCGCTTCCACCTGCAGGAAGAGGAGATGCGCTACGCGACCGGCCGCTACATGTGCCACCACCGCCTGCGGCATTCCTTCGAGGTGGAGGATGTCGCCGGCATCGTCCGCATGACCTTCGCCGACCGCGTGGTGTTCCATGACGGCGATGCCGAGCTGGCGCCGGGCCTCCGCCTGCACGCGATGGGCGGGCATTCCATGGGCCTGCAATGCGTGACGGTGGAGACCGCGCGGGGCCGGGTGGTGATCGCCTCCGACGTCACGCATTTCTACGAGAACCTCGAGGCGAAGCGGCCCTTCACCACCGCCTTCCATGTCGGCGACATGCTGGAGGGCTTCGACCGGCTGCGCGCCCTGGCGCCCGATCCGCGCCACATCGTCCCGGGCCATGATCCGCTGGTGATGCAGCGCCACCCGGCGGTGCCGGGGCTCGAGGGCGTCGCGGTGCGGCTGGACCGGGAGCCGGCCGCCTGAGCGGCGGCACCGAAGCTGGGGAGGGATGCGCATGGACGCGCCACGCACGCTGTTCGAGAAGATCTGGTCCCGCCACCGCGTGCTGGAGCGCGAGGATGGCCAGACGCTGCTCTATGTCGGCCGCCACCTGCTGCATGATGGCGGCGCCACCGCCTTCGACGTGCTGCGCCGCCGCGGCCTGAAGCCCTGGGCCCCGGAGCGGATCTTCGCCACCCCCGACCATTACGTCTCGACCGCGGGGCGGCGGGTGGAGGAGATCGAGGATCCGCGCCACCGCGAGATGGTGGAGAAGCTCGCCCGCAACACCGCCGAGCACGGCATCCGACGATTCGGCCTCGGCGATCCGAACCAGGGCATCGTGCATGTGGTGGGGCCGGAGACCGGCCTCTCCCAGCCCGGCCTGCTGATGGTCTGCGGCGACAGCCATACCTCGACGCATGGCGCGCTCGGCGCGCTCGCCTTCGGCATCGGCAGCACCGAGGTGGCGCATGTGCTGGCGACGCAGACGCTTTGGCAGCGCAAGCCGCGGACCATGCGCATCACCGTCGAGGGCCGCCTCGGGCCGCAGGTGACGGGCAAGGATGTGATCCTCGCCATCATCGCCCGCATCGGCGCCGCCGGCGCGACCGGGCATGCCATCGAATATGCCGGCAGCGCCATCCGCAGCCTGTCGATGGAGGGGCGTCTCACCCTCTGCAACATGTCGATCGAGGCTGGCGGCCGCGCCGGCATGGTGGCGCCGGACGAGACCACCTATGCCTATCTCGAGGGCCGTCCCTACTCGCCGAGAGGCGCCGATTGGGAGGCCGCGGTGACGCGCTGGCGCGAACTGCCGAGCGATGCCGGCGCCGCCTTCGACACCGAGGTCACGCTGGATGGCGATGCGATCCAGCCCATGGTCACCTGGGGCAACAGCCCGGAGGATGCGCTGCCCATCGACGGCGCCATCCCCGATCCGGAGACGGCGCCGGATGCCGAGCGGCGGGCGCAGATGCGGCGCATGCTGGACTATATGGGCCTCGCCCCCGGCACCCGGCTGACCGACATCGCCATCGACCGCGCCTTTATCGGCAGCTGCACCAATTCGCGGATCGAGGACCTGCGGGCCGCCGCCGCCGTCGCCGCCGGCCGCAAGGTGGCGCCGGGCGTCACCGCCTGGGTGGTGCCGGGCAGCGAGCCGGTGAAGCGCCAGGCCGAGGCGGAGGGGCTGCACGAGGTCTTCCGCGCCGCCGGCTTCGCCTGGCGCGAGCCCGGCTGCTCCATGTGCCTCGGCACCAATGGCGACATCGCCGCGCCGGGCGAGCGGGTGGCCTCCACCTCCAACCGCAATTTCGTCGGGCGCCAGGGGCCCGGCGCGCGGACCCATCTGCTGAGCCCGGCCATGGCCGCCGCCGCCGCGGTCACCGGCCGCTTCACCGATGTCCGCCGGCTGCTGGAGGGCTGACGCCATGGAGGCCTTCCGCCAGTTCGATGCCGTCGCGGTGCCGCTGCCGCAGCCGAACATCGACACCGACCGCATCATCCCGGCACGCTTCCTCTCCCGCCCGCGGGAGGTGGACCACGCGCAGTTCCTCTTCCACGATGCCCGGCGGCTGCCGGAGGGTGGCCAGGACCCGGATTTCCCGCTGAACCGGCCTGCCTGGCAGCCGGCGCGGATCATCGTCGCCGGCCGCAATTTCGCCTGCGGCAGCTCGCGCGAGAGCGCCGTCTGGGCGCTCTTCGATGCCGGCTTCCGCTGCGCCATCGCGCCGAGCTTCGGCGACATCTTCCGCAACAACGGCACCAAGAACGGGCTTCTGCCGGTGGTACTGCCGGCCGAGGCGGTGGACGCGATCATGGCCATGCTGGAGGCCGGGCCCGGCGCCCGCATCGCCGTCGACCTGCCCGCCCAGACCGTCACCGCGCCGGATGGCACGGTGCATGGCTTCGAGATCGATCCCTTCGCCAAGCATTGCCTGCTCGAGGGGCTGGACGATTTCGGCCTTACCGCCGGCTATGAGGAGGAGATCGCCGCCTTCGAGCGGCGCTACGGGCGCGAGAACCGGCTGTGATCCGCCTCGGACGCCGGGCGGCGCTCGGCCTGGCGCTGGCCTCGTCCGCTCTCCACGCCCGGGCCCAGAACAGAGAAGCCCAAGGAAAGGACGATTGGCCGAACCGGCCGTTGCGGCTGATCGTCGCCTTCGCCGCCGGCGGCGCTGCGGATACCGCTGCCCGCACCTGCGGGCAGAAGATGGGGGAGATCCTCGGCCAGTCCGTGGTGATCGAGAACCGCACCGGCGGCAATGCGGTGATCGCGGCCAATGCCACGCTGCAATCGCCGCATGACGGCTACACCTTCCTCGTCGATGCCGCGAACCAGCTCACCAATCCCGCCCTGATGAAGGATCTCGGCTTCGACTACCGCACCGCTTTCGTCCCGGTCTCGCAATTCTGCCTCTTCCCGCAGGTGATCGCGGTGAAGCGGGACTTCCCGGCGCGGACGATCCAGGAGTTCATCGCCCTCGCCAGGGCGAGGCCGGGCAGCATCAGCTACGGCACGCCGCCCGCCGCGGGCATGGCGCATCTGGCCGGCGAGGCCTTTCAGAAGCAGGCCGGCATCCGGCTGGTGCACACGCCCTATCGCGGCGGCGCCGATGCGGCACGGGATATCGCCGCCGGGGTGGTCGATGCCGTCATCATCACCACCAACTCCATCCGGCCGCCGGTGCAGGCCGGGCAGGCGCGGATCCTCGCCGTCACCAGCCTCGAGCGGGTGCCGACCCTGCCGGATGTCCCGACCCTCGCCGAGAGCGGCTTCCCCGGCTTCGACCTGAGCGACTGGAACGGCGTCTTCGCCGCCGCCGGCACGCCGGCGCCGATCATCGACCGCCTGGCCGCGGTGATCGGGCAGGCCGTCCGCGACCCGGGGGTGCGGCAGCGCATGGATGCCTCCGGCGCCATCATGCTGGGCAATTCGCCGGCCGAGTTCCGCCGCTGGCTGGAGGCGCAACGCGGCCTCTGCGAGCAGGTGATCCGGGAGGCGGGCATCACCCTCGGCTGAGGGGAGGGGTAGCGGGGCCAGCCAGCCGGCCCCAGATGCAGGGCCGCGCATGCCTCGTCCCTCCCGCCAGACAGCGCCGCGACCCGAGGCGGCGCCGCCCCTCTGCCCGCTCTGCGAGCGGCCGATCCCGCCCGGCACCCGGTCGAGCCGCCACCATCTGGTGCCGCGGCTGAAGGGCGGGGCGCGGCTCGGCACGGTGCGGCTGCACCAGATCTGCCACAGCGCGATCCATGCCCGCTTCTCGGAGGCCGAGCTGGCGCGCCGCCTGTCCGACATCGCCAGCCTGCGGGCCGAGCCGGAAATCGCCCGCTTCCTCGGCTGGCTCCGGGGCAAGCCCGACGGCTTCCACGCCCCGACCCGCCGGGCCAGGCGCCGCAGTCGCTGAGTTGGGCCGCTGAGGCGCGGCGCCGCGCCTGGCCGGGGAGATTCATGCCCCCGGGCGTTTCCGCGCCGCGGCGATCTGCTCTAGAAAGCCCGCAACCCCCAAGCCCCCAGGATTCAGCGCATGGCCGCCTACCAGTACGTCTATGTCATGAAAGACCTCACCAAGTCCTATCCGGGCGGCCGTGAGGTCTTCAAGGGCATCACCCTCTCCTTCCTCCCCGATGCCAAGATCGGGGTACTCGGCCCGAACGGCGCCGGCAAGTCGACGCTGATGCGCATCATGGCGGGGCAGGACAAGGAGTTCGGCGGCGAGGCCTGGGCCGCCGAGGGCGCCAAGGTCGGCTACCTGCCGCAGGAGCCGCATCTCGAGCCCGATCTCACCGTCGGCGAGAACGTCATGCTCGCCTTCAAGGACCTCAAGGCCGATCTCGATCGCTTCAACGAAATCTCCATGAAGTTCGGCGAGGAGATGTCGGACGAGGAGATGAACACGCTGCTCGGCGAGCAGGCCGAGCTGCAGGAGCGGATCGATGCCGGCAATGGCTGGGAGATCGACCGCACCCTCGACATCGCGCTCGACGCGCTGCGCTGCCCGCCGGCGGAGAGCCCGGTGACCAACCTCTCGGGCGGCGAGCGGCGCCGGGTCGCGCTGTGCCGGCTGCTGCTCGAGAAGCCGGACCTGCTGCTGCTCGACGAGCCGACCAACCACCTCGATGCCGAGAGCGTCTCCTGGCTGGAGAAGACGCTGCGCGACTATCCGGGCGCGGTGCTGATCGTCACCCACGACCGCTACTTCCTCGACAACGTCACCAACTGGATCCTCGAGGTCGATCGCGGCCGGGGCATCCCCTATCAGGGCAACTACTCCGCCTATCTGGAGCAGAAGCGCAAGCGCCTGGCGCAGGAGGAGAAGGAGGAGAGCACCCGGCAGCGGCAGCTCGCCGAGGAGCAGGAATGGATCGGCCGCAGCCCCTCCGCCCGCCAGGCCAAGAGCAAGGCGCGCATCCAGGCCTATGAGGAGCTGCTGGCCAAGAGCCAGGAGAAGGCCCCCGACCCGACCGAGATCCAGATCCCGCCGGCGCCGCGCCTCGGCAACCTCGTCATCACCGCCGAGGGGATCCGCAAGGGCTACGGCAACCGCCTGCTGATCGACGACCTCTCCTTCAAGCTGCCGCCGGGCGGCATCGTCGGCGTCATCGGCCCGAACGGCGCCGGCAAGACGACGCTGTTCCGCATGATCACCGGCCAGGAGACGCCCGATTCCGGCACGCTCACCGTCGGCGATTCGGTCGATCTCGGCTATGTCGACCAGAGCCGCGACAGCCTGCGCGACGATCGCACCGTCTGGCAGGAGATTTCCGACGGCATGGACATGATCCCCATGGGCAAGCGGCAGGTGCCGAGCCGCGCCTATTGCGCCGCCTTCAACTTCAAGGGCGGCGACCAGCAGAAGCCAGTCGGCGTGCTCTCGGGCGGCGAGCGCAACCGCGTCCACCTGGCGAAGATGCTGAAGCGGCCGCACAATGTGCTGCTGCTCGACGAGCCGACCAACGACCTCGACGTCGACACGCTGCGCGCGCTCGAGGAGGCGCTGCAGGACTTCGCCGGCTGCGCGGTGATCATCAGCCACGACCGCTGGTTCCTCGACCGGCTGGCGACGCACATCCTGTCCTTCGAGGGCGACAGCCATGTCGAGTGGTTCGAGGGCAACTACCAGGCCTATGAGGCGGACCGGCGCCGCCGTCTCGGCGCCGCGGCCGATCAGCCGCACCGCATCAAGTACCGGCCGTTGACGCGCTAGGGCCCGTTCGTGCCGACCGGTTCAAGGCCGCTGTCCCGGCCCGTCGCCCCCAGGGCAGCGTCACCCCATCGGGCGGTGCCGCCCGGCGGGGAGCGGCCCTAGGGCCCGGCGATGCGGCACGCGCTGCCCATCCCGCTGCCCGGCCGCCTCGTCCGCACGCCGCGGCTGACGCTGGTGCCGCCGGGCAAGGAGAACCTGCCGGACCTCATCCGGCTGAAATCCGATCCCCGCGTCTTCGAGCTCATGCTGCATGGCACGCGCTCGGAGGAGCGGACGCGCGAGGAGCTGGAGGACGACATCGAGTTCTGGCAGGTGCGCGGCTACGGCACCTGGTGCGTCTACCTGACCGAGACGGGCGAGTTCCTCGGCATCGCCGGGCTGATGGAGCGGCCGGACGGGCGCGGCGTGGCGATGCGCTTCGCCCTCTGGCCGGAATGCCGCGGCAAGGGCTATGCGCGGGAGGCGGCGCGGGCCGGGCTGCAATTCGGCCATCGCGCCGGGCTCGACCGGATCATCGCCGTCGCCTGGGAGGAGAACCTCGCCTCGCGCGCCGTCCTGCAGGAGATCGGCATGCGGGAATGCGACGCCTTCCAGTATCGTGGGCGCCGCATGGTGGTCTACGAGAGCCTCCGCACGGACTGACCTTCCCGCCCGATCACGGCTGCAGCCGGATGCCAGTCTGCTCGACGATGTCCCGATAGGTCTCCAGCTCGCGCTGCATGAAGGCGCGGGCGGTGGCGAGGTCGTTCGGCCCGGCCGGCGGCTCATGCCCCGCGGTCAGCAGCCGGTCGCGGACCACCGGTTCGGCGAGCGTCGCGCGCAAGGCCCGGTTGAGCGTCTGGGCGACCGGCTCCGGCATGCCGCGCGGGCCGATCAGCAGGAAGAAGCCGCCATTGTCGAAGCCCGGCACGCCGAGCTCGCCGAGCGTCGGGATGTCGGGATAGAGCGGGAAGCGGCGGTCGCCGACCATGGCGATGCCGCGCACCTTGCCGTCGCGCATCAGCGGCGTGGCGGAGGCGAGGGCGGCGACGCCGAATTGCGCCTCCCCGGTCAGGATCGCCTGCAGCATCTGGGCGCCGCTGCGATAGGGGACATGGACGTAATGGGTGCCGAAGGCGCGGGCGAGCATCTCGGCGCGGAGGTGCAGCACGCCGCCGACGCCGGAGCTGGCATAGGTCAGCTTGTCCGGCGGCGCCGTGCGCAGCGCCTGCAGCACCTCCTGCGGGGTGCGGCCGGGGAAGCGCTCCGTCACCACCAGCACGCCGGGCGGCGTGCTGATGATGCCGAGTTGCGTGAAATCGGCCACCGGGTCGTAGCGCGTGCCGCCGATATAGGCGGCCGGCGCGGCGGCGGCGGCGCCGGTCTCGGTCACCATGATCGTGTGGCCGTCCGCCGGCTGGCGCATGAGCCATTCGGTGGCGATGACGCCGGCCGCGCCGGGGCGGTTGTCGACCAGCATCCGCGCCTCCGGCCCGAGATGCATCGGCATGCGGTCGGCCAGGATGCGGGCGGCGATGTCCGTGCTGCCGCCCGGGGCATAGCCGGTGACGAGGGTGATCGGGTGGTCGGGGAAACCCGCGGCTCGGGCGGCCCGCGGCAGCAGCGCGCCCGCCCCCAGCAGGGCGGGCAGGGACAGGACAGGCAGGGACAGGGCTTGGCGGCGGCGCATGCGTGGTCCTCCCGGCGGTCTTCTTGCCGCGAGGAGAGCATTGCCCGGCCGCGGACGGGAAGGGCGAAACTGCCGGGGCCGGCTGGAATATGCCGGGAAATGAAATGGGGCGCCGGGCGGGCGGCGTGGGGCCCGCCCGGACGGCTACAGCGGATTGCGTTCAAGATTGGAGGCAATCCGCTGTAGCCTGTTGTTTCCGGAGCGGATTCACGGTCCGGGCATTCACGCCCTCCCGCGATCTGTTCCCGTCAGCGCCCGCCCTGCTCCCGCGCCGAAAGCTGCTGGATCTGCCGGCGCATCGCCGCGAGCAGCGCGTCGACCGAGCCGTTGTTCTGCTGGATCACGGCCGAGTATTCGCTGCGCTGGGTCAGCCGCAGCGAGGTGCCCTCGGCGATGACGTCGACCACCTTCGGCTGGCCGTTGACCTCGCCGACGCGCCAGTCGAGCGCGAAGGGCGCGCTGTTCGGCCGCTCGATGATGGTGTTCACCAGCACGTCATCCTCGGTGCGCTGCTGGCTGCGGCCGAGCGAGAAGCGCACGCCCTGATACTCGCCGAAGCGCGCCGAGAGGTTGCGGATCAGCGTCTCCTCGAAGAGCTTCAGGTAGTCCTGCTGCTGCTGCGGGCTGGCCTGGCGCCACCAGCGGCCGAGGATGAAGCGGCCGACGCCGTCGATATCGACGGCGCGCCGCAGGATGGCGGCCACCCGCTGGCGGCGCGTCGCCAGGTCCGCCCGCGTGTCGTTGATGGCCGCGACCAGCTCCTGGCCGGTGGCCTGGATGAAGCTGGCGGCGCGACCGATATCCTGCTGTGCCAGGGCCGGTCCGGCGAAGGCCAGTCCCAGGCCGGCGCCGAGCAGCAGGCGGCGTTGGATCAGAAGCATCATGGTCTCTCCCGAACGGTGGGGCGCGGCGATCAGGGCTCGGGCTTGTAGCCCTTGCCCACGCCGAAGCCGGTTCCGCCGGCGGCGGCAGGCGCCACGTTGTCATTGGTGTTGTTGATCTCGGCATTGCGGCGCTGCCGATAGGCGCTGCGCAGCACGGCATAGGGATCGAGCGATTCGCGGTTGACCGCGTCGAGCGCATCGAGGAGCGATTCCCGCGTGTCGATGACGGTCACGCCGGCGCGGGTGCCGGTCAGCACGTCGACCGCGACGCCCTGGCCGACCCAGGTCAGCGGATCGGAGGCGATGCCTAGACCGAAGCCGCTCAGGTCGCGCGGATTCGAGGGGCCGAGGACCGGGATGAAGAGATAGGCGCCCTCGCCGACGCCCCAGACGGCCAGGGTCTGCCCATAATCCTCGGAATGGCCCCGCACGCCGAAATGATCGCCGGCGACGTCGAAGATGCCGCCCAGGCCGATCGTGGAGTTGATCAGGAAGCGCCCGAGCGTGTCGCCCGCCCGCCGCGGCTCGCCCTGCAGCATGTCGTTGGCGAGGATCACCGGGGTGCGAAGGTTGCCAAGGACATTGGACACGCCGGTGCGGACCGGCTGCGGCACCACGTCCCGGTAGACGACGGCCACCGGGCGCAGCACCACCTTGTCGATGCCCTGGTGGATCGAGAACATGGTCCGATTGAACGGCTCGAGTGGATCGTTGTTCTGCTTGAACTCGGCAACCGCATCCGGGTCCGACGGATCCGGCCTTGCGGCGCAGCCGGCCAGGAGCGCCAGCGACAGGAGCGCAGCGACGAAGCGGGGCGGGGACGGCATCGGCGACTAAACCCTCTCACGATGCTAAGGCGCAACATTGCGTCATGATGACTGACGGCTGCCATGCATTTGGCATCCGTCCCGCGACCCCGTTGGCCATTATGACCGTTAGGGTAGCGCTGCAACGCCACAAACTGTATCCGGTCGCGGCGCTTGCGAAGACGTTGATGAGGGTCCGCGTGGCGGAAATGGATCAGAACCCGACCGGAATGCCCGCCGCCAGGCCGATCGGGCCGGAGCCCGAAGGCAGGGCTGCGGCGGCGCACGGCACGCTGCAGCGCTGGCTGACCGGGCCGCGGGTCGATGGGCTGCCGCAGCTCACCGCCCGGCCGGCGCCTGCCCTGTCCTTCGAATTCTTCCCGCCGCGGACCGAGGCGCTGGAGGCCCAGCTCTGGGCTTGCATCCGCCGGCTCGAGCCCCTGGCGCCGCGCTTCGTCTCGGTGACCTATGGCGCGGGCGGCACCACCCAGGCGCGGACGCATGCGACCGTCGCCCGCATCGTGCGCGAGACCAGCCTGACCCCGGCGGCGCATCTGACCTGCGTCGGCGCCTCCCGGGCCGAGGTGGACGAGGTGGCGCGCGCCTATTGGGAGGCCGGGGTGCGGCATATCGTGGCCCTGCGCGGCGATCCGCCCGCCGCTGCGGCGCAATACGAGGCGCATCCCGAGGGCTATGCCTATGCCGCCGATCTCGTCGCCGGGCTGCGCCGGATCGCGCCCTTCGAGATCAGCGTCGCCGCCTATCCGGAAATCCATCCGACCGCCCTGTCCGCCGAGCATGACCTCGATAATTTGAAGCGAAAGATCGATGCCGGCGCGACGCGCGCCATTACCCAGTATTTCTTCGACAGCGACGTCTTTCTCCGCTTCCTCGACCGGGCCCTGGCGGCGGGCATCACCGTGCCGATCGTCCCCGGCATCATGCCCGTCTCCAACTTCACCCAGATGCGGAAATTCTCCGCCATGTGCGGGGCCGGGGTGCCCGACTGGATGGGCCGGCTCTTCGAGGGGCTGGAGGAGGATGCCGAGACCCGGCGCATGGTGGCCGCCGTGGTCGCGGCGGAGCAGGTGCGGTTGCTGCAGGCGAACGGGGTGGACGAGTTCCACTTCTACACCCTGAACCGGCCGGACCTGGTCTACGCCATCGCCCATATCCTCGGCGCCCGGCCGCGGCGGCCGGGCTGACGGGCCGAGCCGGGGCCCCTGGCGGACGCCGCCGGAAAGCCTTTGGCCGGGCCCAACGCCGGCCTAGAATGCCCTCTGTCCAGGAAAGACAGGGAGAACGGCCATGCGGCTGTCCGACGAGCAGATCCGCCAGTTCCACGAGGAGGGCTGGCTCTTCCTCCCCGAGACCTTCACGGCCGAGGAGGTCGCCGCGCTCCGCGAGGAGGCGGAGGCGGTCTATCGCGAGAGCCGGCCGGAGATCTGGCGCGAGAAGTCCGGCGCGCCCCGCACCGCCTTCGCCGCGCATACCTATAACGAGGCCTTCCGCCTGCTCGGCGCGCATCCACGCATGATCGAGCCGATCGAGCAGATCTTCGGCGAGAAGCTCTACATGCATCAATTCAAGATCAACGCGAAGGCGGCCTTCACCGGCGATGTCTGGCAGTGGCACCAGGATTACGGCACCTGGCTGCGCGACGACGGCATGCCGGAGCCGCGGGCGATGAACATCGCCGTCTTCCTCGACGAGGTGATGCCGATCAACGGCCCCTTGATGCTGATCCCGCGCAGCCAGAACCACGGCAACCTGGAGGCGGGGCACGACCTCAGCACCACCTCCTACCCGCTCTGGACGCTGGATGAGGGGACCGTCACGAAGCTGGTGCAGGAGGGCGGCATCGTCGCGCCAACCGGCAAGCCGGGCGGGCTGCTGATGTTCCACGGCAACCTCGTGCATGGCTCGGCGCCCAACATCACCCCCTATCCGCGCAAGATCGTCTATCTGACGCTCAACGCGGTTTCCAACCACATCCGCAAGCCGACCCGGCCGGAATGGATCGCCCATACCGACTTCAGGCCGATCGAGCCGGTGCCGGATGACGCGCTGACGCAATATGCCCGGCGCTACCGGCAGGCGGCCGAGTAGCCCGCTCCGCTCCTGGGAGGCACGATCCCCGCGCCTCCCACCCGGCGGCGACCCGCCGGCTCAGGCGCGGCGCGCGACGCCGACCGGGAGATCGGCAAGGCGCGCCATCGCCTCGCCCTGGAAGAGGCCGGGATCGGCGAGATAGGCCTCGGCCATGGGCAGCGCGTCGACGCCCCAGAACAGCTCCGTGCCGATCCGCAAGGTCGGCACGCCGAAGACACCCGCGGCAATCGCCGCCTCGGTGGCCCGCCGCAACCCTTCCTTCGCCTCGGTCTCCTCGATCAGCGCCGCGGCATCGGCGATGCCGAGCCGGCCGCACAGCGCGGCGAAGCCGGCCGGGTCGCTGACGTCCTGCCCCTCCTCCCAGATGCAGGCGAAGCAGGCGCGTACCGCCGCCGGCGCCCCGCCGAGGGCGGTGAGCAGGCGCTGCGCCTCCAGCGAGCGGAAGGGATGGCGCGGCGGGAAGCGCATCGGCAGCCCGGCGCGCTCGGCCAGGAACTGGCTCAGCCGGTAGGTGTGCAGCCGTTTCGGCGCCAGCTCCGCCGGCCCCACCGTGCCCCAATGCGCCAGGATCGCGCCGAGGAGAACGGGGCAGAAAGCCACCGGATGCCGCGTCGCCAGCGCCTCGATGCGCGGCAGGGCGATCCAGGAGAAGGGCGAGACGGTGTCGAAATACCAGGTGATCGACGGCTCCTCGGGCATGATGCGCAACCTCCTATCCTTCCTGCCGGTCCGGTCCGCTGACCCTTCGTTCCGCAACGGATCGCGCCCCGGCTGAGCGTCGTTCCGCGGCAGATCGTTGTTCCCGGAGCGGATTCAGGCGTCCAGGCGTTCACGCTCCGCAGCGATCCGCTCTACAGTGCCGCCCGTGCGCCCGCGATTCTCCGTCATCTGCCTGCTCCTTGCCACTCTCGCCGCCCCCGCCGCGGCGAGCCAGTGCAGCCTTCCGCCACGCCCCGGCATCGACTGGCGGCGCTGCCTGCTCGAACAGCGCAATTTCGGCGCCGTGGACCTGACCGGGGCGGTGCTGCGGGATGCCTCGCTGACCCGCAGCACCCTCGCCGGTGCGCGGCTGCGGAAGGTCAATGGCTACAATGCCCGCTTCGTCGCCGCCGATCTCAGCGGCGCCGATCTCTCCGAGGCGGTGCTGCTGCGGGCCGACTTCACCCGCGCCCGGCTCGGCAAGGCCCGGCTGGTCGGCGCCGACCTGCGGCGGGCGCGCTTCTTCGGCGCCGATCTGCGCGGCGCCGATCTCACCCGCGCGCGGCTCGACGGCGCCGACCTGCTGAACGCGGCGCTCGAGGGGGCCCGCTGGAGCGACGGCAAGCATATCTGCGCGCCCGGCTCGGTGGGATCCTGCCAGTGAGCGGCCCGGTGAAGGCCGCGGCGCCGCTCCCCGACTACCTCACGCGCCTGAACCCGGAGCAGCGCGAGGCGGTCGAGACGCTCGACGGGCCGCTGCTGGTCCTGGCCGGCGCCGGCACCGGCAAGACCCGGGTGCTGACCACCCGCTTCGCGCATCTGCTGATGACCGGCCGCGCCTTTCCCGGCCAGGTGCTCGCCGTCACCTTCACCAACAAGGCGGCGCGGGAGATGCGCGAACGCGTCTCGGCCATCATCCAGCGCCCGGCCGAGGGTCTCTGGCTCGGCACCTTCCACGCGCTCTGCGCCCGCATGCTGCGCCGGCATGCCGAGCTGGTCGGGCTCACCAGCGGCTTCACCATCCTCGACACGGACGACCAGATGCGCCTGCTGAAGCAGGTGATGGATGGGGGCGGCATCGATGCCAAGCGCTGGCCGGCGCCGGGGCTGATGGCGGTGATCCAACGCTGGAAGGATCGCGGCATCACGCCCGACCGCGTGACGCCCGCCGAGGACACCGATTATGCCGGCGGCCGCGCCCGCAGCCTCTACGCCGCCTATCAGGACCGGCTGAAGGACCTGAACTGCGCCGATTTCGGCGACCTGATGCTGCACATGGTGGAGATCCTGCGCGGCCATCCGGAGGTCCTGGCCGACTGGCACCGGCGCTTCCGCTACATCCTGGTCGACGAGTACCAGGACACCAACCTGGTGCAGTATCTCTGGCTGCGGCTGCTCGCCCAGGGACACCGGAACATCTGCTGCGTCGGCGACGACGACCAGTCGATCTATTCCTGGCGCGGCGCCGAGATCGAGAACATCCTGCGCTTCGAGAAGGACTTCCCGAGCGCCCGGGTGGTGCGGCTGGAGAGCAATTACCGCTCGACCCGCCCGATCCTCGCCGCCGCCAGCGGGCTGATCGCGCATAATTCCGGCCGGCTCGGCAAGACGCTCAGGGCCGGCCGCAACGACGCCGATGGCGAGAAGGTGCGCGTCGTCTCCCTCTGGGATTCCGAGGAGGAGGCGCGGATGGTGGGCGAGCGGATCGAGGCGGCGCAGCGCAGCGGCCATGCCCTGGCCGAGATCGCCATCCTGGTCCGCGCCGGCTTCCAGACCCGCGCCTTCGAGGAGCGGCTGATCACCCTCGGCATTCCCTACCGCGTCGTCGGCGGGCTGAAATTCTACGAGCGGGCCGAGATCCGCGACGCGCTCGCCTATCTGCGCGTGCTTGCCCAGCCCTCGGACGACCTGGCCTTCGAGCGCATCGTCAATGTCCCGAAGCGCGGCCTCGGCGACACCGCCATGCGGCGGATGCACGAGCTCGCCCGCGCCGAGCGCATCCCGCTGAGCGCCGCGGCGGCGCGGCTGCTGCAGGCGGGCAGCGGCCTCACCGGCAAGGCGCGTAACGCGCTCGGCGAGCTGTTGCACGGCTTCGCGCGCTGGCGCGAGCAGCTCGGGCGGGAGGGGCATGTGGTCACCGCCGCGACCCTGCTGGACGAGAGCGGCTACACGGAGATGTGGAAGCAGGACAAGTCGCCCGAGGCGCCCGGACGGCTCGAGAACCTGAAGGAGTTCGTCCGCGCCCTCGGCGAGTTCGAGACCCTGAACGGCTTTCTCGAGCATGTGGCGCTGGTGATGGAGAATGACGAGAACGCCTCGGGCGACCGGCTCTCGCTGATGACGCTGCATGCGGCGAAGGGGCTGGAATTCGACATGGTCTTCCTCCCCGGCTGGGAGGAGGGGCTGTTCCCGCACAACCGGGCGCTGGAGGAGGGCGGCGAGCGCGGGCTGGAGGAGGAGCGGCGCCTCGCCTATGTCGGGCTGACCCGCGCCCGCAAGCAGGCCATCGTCTCCTGCGCCGCCAACCGCCGCGTCTACGGCAATTGGTCGAGCTCCATCCCCTCGCGCTTCCTCGACGAGCTGCCGGCCGCGCATGTGCAGCGCGAGGGCAGCGCCGGCATGGCCCGCAACCGGGTCGTCGACATGCCCTCCGTCTTCACCGGGAGCGGCGGCCTGCTGGCCCGCCGGCCGCGCACCATCGAGGCCGGCGCCTGGGAGGTGCAGGCGCGTCCCGCCCATGCCTCGCCGCTGAAGGTGGGCGAGCGCGTCTTCCACCGGAAATTCGGCTATGGCCGGGTCACGGCGGTGGAGGACAACCGCGTCGACGTCGATTTCGACAAGTCCGATCCGAAGCGGGTGCTCGACAGCTTCCTGGAGCGCGCCTCGTGACCATGGGCGATCCCGACTGGCCGACGCCGCTTTCGCGCCGCCGCGCCGAGCCGCTGGAGCTGCTCGCCATAGAGCATCTGCCGGAGGAAGCGGTGCCGGCCTTCGAGGCGGCGCTGCAGACGGTCTGCGTCAGCGTCGCCTATTTCCGCGACGAGCCGAGCGATACCTGGCGGATCGAGGGGGTGCGGGAGGCGGGGCAGGGCGATGACGCGCTGACCGGCGCCCTGGCCCTGGCCGCCGCCGTCACCGGCATCGAGCCGTCGGCGCTGCAGGCCGGCCCGATCGAGGCGGAGGGCTGGCTCGCCCGCACCGTGCAGGGCTTCCCCGAGGCGCCGATCGGCCGCCGCTTCCTGGTGCGGCCGACGCATCTGCCGAACCCCGTCACGCCGGGCCGGATCGTGCTGCGCCTCGATGCCGGGCTCGCCTTCGGCAGCGGCGAGCACGCCTCCACCCAGGGCTGCCTGCTGGCGCTGGAGGGGATGGCGCATCGCCGGCCGCGGCGCATCCTTGATCTCGGCACCGGCTCGGCCATCCTCGCCATCGCCGCGGCGAAGCTGCTGCGCCGGCCGGTGCTGGCCACCGATATCGAGCCCTGGTCGGTGCGGGTGGCGGCGGACAATGCCGCGCTGAACGGCGTGCAGCGGCTGGTCGCGGCACGGCTGGCGGATGGCTGGCGGCACCCGGTGGTACGCAATGGCCACTACGACCTGGTCTTCGCCAATATCCTGGCGCGGCCGCTCTGCGCCATGGCGCGCGACCTCGCGGCGCATCTGGCGCCGGGCGGGACGGCCATCCTCGCCGGGCTGCTCGGCACCCAGGCGCGGATGGTGCTGGCGGCGCATCGCCGGCAGGGGCTGCGGCTGGAACGCCGTCTCGATATCGGCCCCTGGACCACGCTGGTGTTGCGGCGCGGGCCGCGGTGAGGCCGCTCGCGCCTCAGGCGATCGCGCGCACCGGCGGCCGGGCCAGCCAGTTCATGGCGCTTGCCGCGATGCCGACCCCGATCATCACCGGCCAGAAGGCCTGGTAGCTTCCGGCCACTGCCAGCAGCAGCGTGCCTGCGGCGGCGCCAAGGAAGCCGCCCACCTGGTGGCTGAGGAAGCAGACGCCGTAGAGCGCGCCGAGATCGGCGACGCCGAAGCGCCGGGCGATGGCGGCGCTGGTCAGCGGGATGGTGCCGAGCCAGACGAAGCCCATCACCGCGGCGAAGACCAGCGTGCCGGCATAGCTCGGCGTCGCATAGGCGAAGCAGGCGATGACCACGCTGCGCAGCGCGTAGATCCAGCCCAGCGCGACCTCCGGCTGCATCACGTTGCTCACCCGGCCGCAGAGCCAGCTCCCGGGGATGTTGAACAGGCCGATCGTCATCAGCGCCATGGCGCCGAGCCCGCTCGGCAGGCCGCACAGGGCGAGGTGGCTTGGCAGGTGCATGGTGAGGAAGGCGAGCTGGAAACCGCAGGCGAAGAAGCCACCGGTCAGCAGCGCATAGTCGCGGTCGGCGAGCGCCATGCGGGCCAGGGCCGGCAGCCTGGCCAGGCCGGTCGCCGCCTGACCGGGCCGCTGCCCGGGGGAAGGGACCGGCGCCCGCCACTCGACGAGGCGCGCGGCCGGCAGGATGAGCAGCAGGCTGAGCCCGAGGATGCCGAGGGTGGCGATGGCGCCGACCGCGCCGATCAGGCTGCTCGCCAGCGGCACCATGGCCGCCTGGCCGAGCGAGCCGCCGGCCGAGGCGAGGCCAATCATCTCGCCGCGCCGCTCCGCCGGCACCGCCCGCCCGACCGCGGCCAGCGCCGCGCCGGTGCCGCAGCAGGAGACGCCGATGCCGGTGAGCACGCCGATGCCGAGGAGGATCGCCGGCGCCGAGGTCCAGAGCGCGGGCAGGCCGAGGCCGGCCGCGAGCAGCAGCGCGCCGGCGGCCATCACCCGGCCGGCACCACGGCGATCGGCGATGGCGCCGGTCACCGGCTGGGCGAGGCCCCAGACGAGGTTGTGCAGGGCGACCGCGCTGCCTAGCACGGCCGGCGAGATGCCAGCCTCGGCCGAGAGCGGCAGCAGGAAGAGACCGAAGGTTTGCCGGATGCCCAGCGCCAAGCTGATGGAGGCCGCAGCGGCGGCGACGACGATCCAGATCCTGTGGGCGGGGAGGGCAGGGTGGCGCATGCGGTCATGAGACCGGAGGTGGCGGTGCCGCAACAAGCGCGCTGCGTGCCGAGTCCGTCATGCGTCCAGTTCATGGCTGCCGTCCGGACCCAATGGCGCCTGCGCCGCGTCCGCCGCTGGTCAGCCTGGTATCCCGCGAGACGTTAAGCCACGCGGGACGCAGCCTCGATCAGGCCGGGCGCGGCACCGGCAGGCCGACGGGGCGCTGCGCCGGGCGCGGCGTCCGGGCCTGCTCGGCCTCGGCGAGGACGCGGCCGATTTCGCCGCGGGTTACGCCGATATCCGCCAGCTCGCGGTCGCTCAGCGCCTCGAGCTCAGCGCGGATGCGGGCGCGCGCCGGGCCCAGCCGAACAGGGCCTCGCCGAAGCGGGCGAAAAAGGCCCGGCCGGCGCGCGCCAGCCCGGCCTGATAGGCCTCGGCGGCGGCGATGCGCAGCGCACGGGCGCGCTCGGCGGCCGGCGAGGCGGGGAGGGGCAGGAGGTAGGCGGCTTCCGCCCGGAGAAGACGGGGATCCATGATATGTTGTGTCCGATGATGAGCCGGGCCGTCCCGGCGCCGGGGGCGGCCTTCCGCCGCCCACGCATCGCTATATAGGTTCGATGCCGCAGCGGAACGCGCGCGAAAGGTGCAGCCGAGCTATGCAGTCCGCTCATGAAATGCCGAAGTGCCGTGCATAATCGGTTTACCTGGTGAGGCATTCGACCCTGCGGCATTGGCTGCCTGGTTGAAGACACTTTGATTCCAATGGGCTAGAGTCCTGGCCGCCCGCGCATGGATTGGCGCGGTGCTCGCCGCCGAGCCGCCTGAATCGGCCAGGACATCGGCGATGTGGCGCGAAGCGGGGTCGCGGCGCGTCCGGCCATGCCCTTCCACCTGAGGGCGAATCCGGCGAGACTCCGCCGGGCCAGCAAGGACATGCCGCATGACTCCTGCCGAACGCCTCGCCGCGCTGCGCGCCGAACTCCGCAAGGCCGGGGTGGACGGCTTCCTGGTGCCGCGCGCGGATGAGCATCTCGGCGAATACGTGCCGCCCTCGGGCGAGCGGCTGGCCTGGCTGACCGGCTTTACCGGCAGCGCCGGTCTCGCCGTGGTGCTGCCCGAGCGCGCCGCGCTGTTCACCGATGGCCGCTACACCACCCAGGCCCGGCAGCAGCTCGACCCGGCGCTTTGGGAGCCGCGGCACATCACCGAGCAGCCACCGGTCGACTGGCTGAAGGAGCACGCGGTCGGCCGGCGCATCGGCTACGATCCCTGGCTGCACCCGGAAGCGGCGCTGCAGCGGCTCGAGCCCTCCGGCGCCGTCCTCGTGCCGCTCACCGCGAACCCGCTCGATGCCGCCTGGGCCGACCGTCCGGCGCCGCCCCAGGCGCCCGCCGTGCCGCATGGGCTGGAGCAGGCCGGCCTCGATGCCGAGGCGAAGCGCCTCGCCGCGGCCAGGGCGTTGCAGGAGGCGGGCGAGGATGCGGCGGTGCTGGCCGACAGCCATTCCCTTGCCTGGCTGCTCAACATCCGGGGCGGCGATCTCGACCATACGCCGCTCGCCCTCGGCTTCGGCCTGCTGCGCGCCGATGCCTCGGCCGAGCTCTTCATGGAGCCCGGCAAGGTGCCACCCGAGACGCGGGCGCATCTCGGCAATGCGGTGACGGTGCGGCCGCGCGCCGCCCTGCCCGCGGCGCTGGCCGAATTGCGCGGCCGCAAGGTGCGGGTCGATCCCGAGGCGACGCCGGCCTGGTTCGCCCAGGAGCTGCGCGAGGCCGGCGCCATGGTGGTGGCCGGCGAGGATCCGGTGCGGCTGCCGCGCGCCTGCAAGAATGCGGTGGAGCAGCAGGGCGCGCGCGCCGCGCACCGGCGCGACGCGGTGGCGCTGGCCCGCTTCCTCGCCTGGTTCGAGGCCGCGGCGCCGACCGGGCGGGAGAGCGAGATGAGCGTCGCCGAGCGGCTGCTCGCCTTCCGCCGCGAGGTGCCGCTGTTCCGCGCCGAGAGCTTCCCGGCGATCAGCGGCGCCGGGGAGAACGGTGCCGTCATCCACTACCGCGTCACCGCGGCGAGCAACCGGCCGGTGCAGCCCGACGAGTGCTACCTGATCGACAGCGGCGCGCAGTACCTGGACGGCACGACCGATGTCACCCGTACCCTCTGGACCGGGCCCGGCCCGGCGCCGGCCAGGCTGCGGGAGCGCTACACGCGGGTGTTGCAGGGGCATGTCGCGCTGGCGACGCTGCGCTTCCCGCAGGGCGTCGCCGGGCCGCATCTCGATGCCTTCGCCCGGCGGGCGCTCTGGGCCGCGGGCCTCGATTACGACCACGGCACCGGCCATGGCGTCGGCAGCTTCCTCTCGGTGCATGAGGGGCCGGTCGCCTTCAGCCGCGCCGCGAAGCCGGTGCCGCTCGCGCCCGGCATGATCCTCTCGGACGAGCCCGGCTACTACCTGCCGGGGCAGTACGGCATCCGCATCGAGAACCTGCTGCTGGTGCAGCCGGCGCCGGAGCAGCCCGACCAGGTGAAGCCCTTCCTCGAATTCGAGACCCTGACCCTCGCCCCCTATGACCGGCGGCTGATCGACCTCTCCCTGCTCGCCCCGGCGGAGCGGGCCTGGGTGGATGCCTATCAGGCGCGGGTGCTGGCCGAGATCGGGCCGGCCTGCGACGCGGAGACCGCCGCCTGGCTGCGCCGGGCCTGCGCGCCGCTCGGCTGAGCGGCCGGCGGCATCAAGGCCGGAAGGCCCAGCGGATGGCCTCCGCCACGGTCAGCGTGCCGGCCCGCAGCAGCGGCCGCGCCGGGGGCGGCGGCAGCCCGTGCATCCGTCGCGCCCAGCCTGGCATCAGGTCGAGTCCGGCCTGCTGGGTGATGGCCTGCAGCGGCTCCTGCCAGGGCTCGGCGGCGCGGCGGGACAGCAGCAGCCGGGCCACCTCCCGTGTGCGGCCGTCGACGCGCAGCGCCGGCCGCATCCCGGCCATGATCGCCCGCGCCTCCGCCCGGCTGCGCGGCACCGGATCGGCGCCGAGCGCCGCGCCGACCACGGCCATCTCGGCGAAATAGCGGTCGCGCGCGGCGCCCGGCATGCGGGGCTCGGCATAGCGCACCCAGCCGGCGAGGAAGCTCGCCGCCTCGGTCAGGTGCACCCAGGCGAGCAGCGCCGGATCGTTCGCGGCATAGGGCGTGCCGTCGGGCAGGGTGCCGCGGACATGGCCGTGGATGGCCCGCACCCGGGCGATCGCCGCCTCCGCCTCGGCGCGGCCGCCATAGGTGGTCAGCGCGATGAAGCGGGCGGTGCGCCGCAGCCGGCCGGAGAGGTCGTCGCGGAAGCGCGAATGGTCCCAGACGCCGGCCAGCACCGCGGGGTGCAGCATTTGCAGCATCAGCGCGGCGATGCCGCCGACCATCATCCCGGCGACGTCGCCATGCACCCGCCAGACGACCGAGTCCGGGCCGAACAGCCCGTCCGGCCGGCGTTGCACCGGGCGCTCGCCCTGGCGGCGATCGTTGAAGATGGCGGCGACCTGGCCGGCAATCGCCCGCTTCAGGGGCCGGGCGAGCAGGCTGCCGAAGGCGGCGGGAGGATTGGGGGTCACCCCCCGGAAGTGGCCCCGCGCGGCGCCGGGTCAACGCCTGCGGCGTGCGGCTGTCAGGCTTTGAGGCGCAGCAGCCGCGCCGCGGTCTCACCGAGCACGGCGCGCTTCTGCGCCGCCGAGAGCGAAGTGCAGGCCATGATGTGGTCCACCGGGTGCAGCGACCAGGGATAGGGATAGTCGCTGCCGAGGACGATCTGCGCCGCGCCCACCTGCGCCTGCAGGTGGCGGATCGCCTCCGGCGTGAAGATCAGCGAGTCGAACCAGATCTGCCGCAGATACTCCGTCGGCTTCTTCTGCAGCCGGATCGCCGGGTCGCAGCTCGCCGGGCTGACCAGGCAGGCATGGTCGGAACGGTCGGCATAGGAGGGCAGGTAGCCGCCGCCATGCGCGGCGACGATCTTGAGGCCCGGGAAGCGGTCGAGCGTGCCGTTGAAGATGAGCTGCGACAGGGCGATGGTCGTCGCCAGCGGATTGCCGATGGCATTCGGCAGCCAGCCATTGCCGGCGAGGCGCCGGCTGAGCTCCGGCACGCCCTGCGGATGGATGAAGAGCACGGCGCCGAGCTCCTCCGCCTTCGCCCAGACCGGTTGGAAATCCGGATGCGAGAATTCCCTGTCGCCGACGCTGTCGCCGATCGCCGCCCCCTTCAGCCCCTGCGTCCGCATCGCCGTCTCCAGCTCCTGCACCGCGAGCTGCGGGTCCTGCAGGGTGAGGGAGGCGAAGCCGGCGAAGCGCTCGGGATGCGCGGCGCAGAGCGCGGCCATCCGCTCGTTGTTGATCCTGACGATCTGCGCCGCCAGGTCGCGGTCGCGGCGGTACCAGAAGGGGTTGACCGAGAGCACCTCCATGTCGACGCGCTGCGCGTCCATGGCGGCGAAGCGCTTGTCGATGTCGAGGAAGGTCTCCTCGGCGCCGCGCACGCTGGGGCCGATGATCGAGCGGTCGTTGTTCACCAGCGGCAGCGTCTCGGCGAAGACGCAATGGGCATGCACGTCGATGGTCCGCACGCGCTTGCCCTCGACCGCCACGGCCTGCCGCGTTGGCCGGCCGGGCGGCGCCGCTGCCGCGCGGTGCAGGCCGCAGCCGCAGAACAGGACGCCGCTGCCGGCGGCGCCGGCCAGGAATTGCCTGCGGGTGGCCATGGATGCCTCGCTCCCCTGCGCGTCTTGTTGCCGGCGAGGCTCGCGCCGATCGGCGCCGGATGCAAATCCTCCCGCCGGGTACCAGAGTTGGCTACCAGAGCTAGCTACCAGAGTCCGGGCCAGCGCCGGGTGCGGTCCGCCTCCTGCGCCGCGGTCAGCGTGGCGCGGCCATCGGCGAGGCCGCGTGGCAGCGGCAGGGCGAGGGGCGGCTGCCGCCAGCAATCGACGCTGCCGAGGGAACGGGTGCAATAGGCGGGCGGTGCCGGCGGCGCCTCCTCCGGGCGGCAATAGGACTGGCCGCGATCGAGCCGCACCATCGAGCAGTCGCGCCTGGCGACGGCCGAGACCACGGCATCGGGCACCGTCCGGCCGATCAGCATGACGCTGTCGATATTCGCCGCGGCGAGGATGCCGGTGACCGGTTCCGCCGCCTCGCAGGCGGGCAGGAGCAGCAGCGGCAGGAGGGCGGCCAAGGGAGCAGTCAGGGCCGGCGGAGCGGGGCGCATCGGCGCATCCTCGGCCGGTCGGGCTTAACGCCCCGCCAAGGGACTGCTATGCACCGCCGCCCCGTCCCGAGGATGACTGCGTGCCTGATATCTTCGACGAGGTCGAGGAGGACCTCCGCGCCGAGCGGATGAAGCGCCTGCTGGCCCGCTATGGCGGCATGCTGGTGGGGCTGCTGGTCCTCGTGGTCCTCGGCGTGGCCGGGTGGCAGGGCTGGCGCTGGTACGAGGTGCGCGGCGCCGGCCAGGCGGCGGAGGCCTATCTGGCCGCAGGCCGGGCCGCGGCCGAGCCGAATGCCGATCTCAAATCCATCGCCGGCCGCTACGACGCGATCGCGGCCGATGCGCCGGCCGGCTACCGGACGCTCGCCCGGCTGCGCGCCGCGGCGCTACGGGCGGAAGCCGGGGACGGCGAGGGCGCGCTCAGGGAGTGGGATGCGATCAGCCGCGACGACGGCACCGATCCGCTCTACCGCGACTTGGCGACGCTGCTCTGGGGCCTGCATTCCGTCGATTCCGGCGACCCGGCGGCGATCGAGGCGCGGCTGGCGCCGCTCGCCGGCGGCCCCTGGCGGGCCTCGGCCGACGAGGTCCGGGCCCTGGTCGCCCTGAAGCGCAACGACACCGAGGCTGCGAAGCGCATCCTGACCGCCCTCACCACGGACCCGCTGGCGCCGCAGGGCGTGCGGGACCGTGCCGGGCGCCTGCTGGCAGGCCTCAACGGCTGATGCGAGGAGAGTCCATGCGGGGGGTCACCCGAAGAGCCGCGCTGCTGGGCGCCACCGGTCTTCTGGCCGGATGCGAGACGATCACCGACAGCCTCGACAGCATTTTCGGGGAGAGGAAGGTTCCCCTGAAGGGGGACCGCAAGCCGATCCTGGCCGTCGAGCGCGGCCTCGCGGTGGATGAGGCGGATCGCCAGCCCGTCACCCTGCCGCCGCCGACGGCGCGGGCCGACTGGCCGCAGGCCGGCGGCGGCCCGACCCATGCGCCGGGACATCCGGAACTCGGGCCCCGGCTGCGGCAGGTCTGGCGGCAATCGATCGGCACCGGCAGCGGCTACCGGCGGCGGCTGATCGCGCCGGCCATCGTCGCCGATGGGGTGGTCTATGCCGCCGATGTCTATGGCGAGATCTCGGCGCTGGATGCCGCGACCGGCCGCGAGCGCTGGAGCTTCGACACGCGCCCGAAGAAGGATCGGGACGGGGCGCTCGGCGCCGGCCTGGCCTTCGCGAATGGCGTGCTCTACGCGGTCACCGGCCTGTCCGAGGCCATGGCGATCGACCCGGCGACAGGCAAGCCGGTCTGGCGGGTCGACCTGCCGGCCCCGGCCCGCGGCGCCCCGACCGTCGTGGAGGGGCGGCTCCTCGTGCCGACCATCGAGAACCACCTGCTCTCCCTCTCGACCACGGACGGGCAGAAGCAGTGGACCTACCGGGCGCAGCCGACGACCACCATGGTCCTCGGCCTGCCGGCGCCGGCGGTGGAGGGCGAGGTGGTCATCGCCGGCTTCGCCTCCGGCGAGCTGGCGGCGATCCGGATCCAGGACGGCAAGAACATCTGGAGCGAGACCCTGTCCTCGGCGCGCGGCGGCGGCCTGGCGGATATCGCCGCCATCACCGCCATGCCGGTGATCGACCGCAACCGGGTCTATGCCGCGGGGCTCGGCGGGCTGACCATCGCCATCGACCTCCGCTCCGGCCGCCGGCTCTGGGAACGGGATGTCGCGGTCGGCGAGACGCCCTGGGCGGTGGGGGACTGGATCTTCCTGGTCACCACCGGCGGCGACCTGGCCTGCCTCGGCCGCGAGGACGGGCGGGTGCGCTGGCTCACCGCGCTCGGCAGCTACGCGAAGCCGGAGAAGCGGCGCGACCCGATCGCCTGGGGCGCCCCGGTGCTGGGCGGCGGGCGGCTGCTGATCGCCGGCAGCCATGGCCGGATGGTGCAGGTCGATCCCGCGACCGGCGAGAAGACCGCCGAGCTGCTCCTGCCGGCCGGCACCTTGCAGCAGCCGGCGATCGCCGGCGGCGTGCTCTACCTGCTGACCGATGATGGCGATGTGATCGCGGTGCGCGGCGAGGCCGCGGCCGCTTGAGGCCGCCGGCGGCCTCCGCGCCCCGGCCATCGCCGCTTGGCATTTCCCGATGGCGGCGATCTGCTCTATCGAGGCGGCCATGCTGCCCACCATCGCCATCCTCGGCCGGCCGAATGTCGGCAAGTCGACGCTGTTCAACCGCCTGGCCCAGCGGAAGATCGCCATCGTCGACGACACGCCCGGCGTCACCCGCGACCGCAAGGAGGCCGAGACCCGCATCGCCGGCCAGGCGGTCCGCCTGCTCGACACGGCCGGGCTGGAGGAGGCGGCGCCCGAGACCATCCAGGGCCGCATGCGGGCGAGCTCGGAGGCGGCGGTGCGGGAATCCGACCTCGTCCTCTTCGTGGTCGATGCCCGCGCCGGCCTGACGCCGGTCGACCGAGCCTTCGCCACCTGGCTGCGCAGGCAGACCGTGCCGGTGATCCTCGTCGCCAACAAGACCGAGGGGCGGCTCGGCGGCTATGCCGCGATGGAGGCCTATGAGCTCGGCCTCGGTGACCCGGTGGCGGTCTCGGCCGAGCATGGCGACGGGATTGGCGAGCTGCACGACGCGGTGCGCGAGCACCTGCCCGAGGAGCCGGCGCCGGACGACCGCCCCGACCCCGAACGGCCGCTGCGGCTCGCCATCATCGGCCGGCCTAATGCCGGAAAATCCACCCTGCTGAACGCGCTGCTCGGCGAGGAGCGCATGATCACCGGCCCCGAGCCCGGCCTGACCCGGGATTCCGTCGCGGTGGAATGGACCGACCCGACCGGCGGCAAGGTCCGGCTGGTCGATACCGCTGGCTTGCGCAAGCGGGCGCGGATCGAGCAGGCGCTCGAGAAGATGTCGACCGCCGCCTCCATCGCCGCGCTGAAGGAATGCGAGGTGGCGATCCTCGTGGTCGATGCGCTGCTCGGCATGGACGAGCAGGACCTGCGGCTGGCGCGGCTGGCAGAGCGCGAGGGGCGGGGGGTGGTGCTCGCCTTCAACAAATGGGATGCGGTCGAGGATCGCGCGGCGACGCGTCGGCGGCTCGACGACGTGCTGACGGCGAGCCTGGCGCAGCTGCGCGGGCTGCCGGTGGTGCCGCTCTCGGCGCAGACCGGGCGCGGCGTCGAGAAGCTGATGCCGGCGGTGCACGCCGCCTATGCGCTGTGGAACCGCCGGGTGCCGACCGGCGAGCTGAACCGCTGGTTCGAGGCCATGCTGGCCCGTCACCCGCCGCCGCTCGCCGATGGCAGGCGGATCAAGCTGCGCTACGCCACCATGCCGAAGGCGCGACCGCCGACCATCGCGGTCTTCGGCACCCGGGCGGAGCAGCTGCCGGAGGATTACCGCCGCTATCTGGTCAACGGCTTCCGCGAGACCTTCGCCATGCCCGGCGTGCCGATCCGGCTGAACCTGCGCGGCACCAGCAACCCCTATGCGGAGGCGGAGGGGTAGCGCGACTCTATGACGACCCGTCCTGGATCAGGCGGATCTCGGCATCCCCGCCGAAGACGCGGGCGAGCCGGGCATCGGCGGTGACCAGCGGCGCGTCCTCATGTTGCGCGAGGGCGACATAGACGCAGTCATAGACCGGATGGTCACGCCGGCAGGCGAGATCAAGGGCCCGGTCCTGCAGGATCCCGAGCGGCACGATCCGGTCCAGGAGCGCGATCCCGTCCCGCAAGACGGCCTAGGCCTCCGGCCGCGGCAGGCGCCCCTGGCGGACGGTCTTCCGGAGGACATTGGCGAATTCGGCCAGGATCAGGTCCGGCGCCACCGCATCCGCCGTCAGCAGCGCCGGGCGCGCGGCCACTGCCAGGCGCTCATCGAGCGCAACGGCGGCCAGGACCGAGGCATCGATGACCAGGGTCACCGTCCGTCGCGGTCCTCGCGGATCATCTCCACGACCGTTGCCTCGCCTGGCCGCGGCGGCCGCAGCATGGCCCGGCTGCGATCGAGGCGCGCCATGACCTCCTCCTTCGACGGCTTGGCGACCGTGGTGAGGATGTCCCGCAACTCCGCTTCCAGCGACCGGCCGGCCCGCGCCGCGCGGGCCTTCAGCCGCTCCACCACCGCCTCATCCAGGTTGCGCACCAGCAGCTGCGCCAGGGCCGGCACCTCGCTTGCTATCGCAATGACAGCGGGCTGGTCCAGCCATGGGCAATGCCGCTATTCGGCCGCCGCCGGGCGCGGCCGCAGATCCTGGCTGAATTCGAGGCTCACCGGCGTCTCCGCCTCGAAGGGGCTCTTGAGGTCGAGCTCCTTCGCCGCCTCGCGCATCGCCGGCAGCACCTCCTGGCCCAGCAGGCGGATGCAGGTCAGGCTGTCCTGCTGGCTGATGAAGCCGTCATTCGCCCAGAGCGACATGATGCCGGGCCGGGTCTGCTCCATCACCTGCCGCAGCTTGGCGATCACCGTCTCCGGCTTGCCGGCGATGATCATGTTGTCGCGGATCTGCTCCTCGAAGCTCGGGCGGCGGCGCGGGCTGCTGCCGCGGCCAATGGAGAACTCGACGAAGCCGCGCCGCTGCTCGGGCGAGGAATAGCCCGAAGGCGTGCTCCAGACCGGATGCGCGAGGCCGGTGAACTCGCCCTGCATCCAGGTGAACTGCCGGGCATTCTCGATCGCCTTCTCATCCGTCTCGGCGACATGCACCTGCTTCAGGTAGCCGTGGTATTCCGGCCCGCTGGTGAAGCCGACCTCCTCCGCCGTGCGGTCATAGAGCTCCCAGATGCGGTTGGTCTGCTCCACGGTCGTGTTGAGCGCGATGTAGGGGTAGCGGTGGCGCGCCGCCCAGATCACCGTCTCCTTGCTGATGACGCCGGGGATCCAGATGCGCGGATGCGGCTTCTGCAGCGGCACCGCCCAGGGATTGACCACCCGGTTGTGGTAGTGGTTGCCCTCGAAGCGGAAGGGGCCGGGCTGCGTCCAGGTGCGGGTGATGAGGTCGTGCGCCTCCTCGAAGCGCTCGCGGTTGTAGGCGGGGTTCACGCCGGTGGCGAGCTGCTCCTGCCCGCCGCCGCGCACGAAGCCGGAGACGAGGCGGCCCTTCGAGATCATGTCGATCATCGCCAGCTCCTCGGCGATGCGCACGGGATTCTCCGAAAGGGGAAGGGGATTCCCGAGAATGACGATCTTCACCCGTTCGGTGATCGCGGCGAGGATGCTCGCAAAAATGTTCGCCTTGGCCTGCATGCAGAAGGGCGCGTTGTGGTGCTCGTTCAGCATGATGCCGTCGAAGCCCACCGCCTCGGCCAGCTTGTACTGCTCGATGAACTCGTTGTAGAGGCGCGAGCCCGCCACCGGGTCGAAATGCGTGTTCGGGAACATCAGCGCGGTCGCGCCGAACTTCAGCCCTTCCTCGGCCGGATAGGCGGACATGGGCTGCTCGGTGAAGTACATGATGTGCATGGCGCGTCTCCCGCTCAGCCGCGCTGGGCGAAGGTGGTGACGAGGCGGACGAGCTCCGCCGGCTTCTCCATCTCGACGCAATGGCCGCAACCAGCGACCGTCTCGCCCTGCGCCCGCGGCATGGCCTGCCGCCAGCGTTCGGCGGCGGCGAGCGGCACCACGCGGTCCTCGGCGCCCCAGAGGAGGAGCGTCGGCGCGCGCACGCCGCCGAGCAGGTGCGGCAGGGTCAGGCTGTGCATGTAGGGCTTCCAGGCGATGCGGTAGTTCATCTCCCGGCAGATGTCCCATTCGACAAGCTGGTCGGTGCTGGGATCGGCGCCGTAGAGCGCGTCGAAGGCCGCCTGGTCGTGGAAGCCGGCGCGGGCATAGTCGATATGGCTGACTAGCGCCTGGTCGAGGATGACGCCCTCCGGCGGCCGGATGCCCATCGGCCCGACGAGGATGAGCTGCGCCGGGTCGAGCGGCGCCATGCTCGCCATCTCGGCGGCGATCCAGCCGCCGAAGCCGAGCCCGAGCAGCGCTGCCTTCGGCAGGCCGAGCTCGGCCAGCAGCCAGCGATGCACCATGGCGAGGTCGCGCGTGGAGCGCATCCAGGTCGGGCGCTCGGACTGGCCGTAGCCGGGATGTTCCGGCAGCAGCAGCTCGAAATGCCGGGCGAGCTCGGCATAGGCGGGAAGCTGCTCGAGCGTGCCGGTGTCGCGGTGCAGCACCAGCAGCGGCGGGCCCTTGCCGGCGCGGCGCAGGCGAAGCTGCAGCCCCGCCACCGGCACCAGGCTCTCCTGCCAGGCGATTGTCTCTGCCATCGGCCGCTTCCCTCTCCCGTTGCGGGAAAGGTCGCAGGCTAACGATCCGCGAGTCAACGCGGGCCGGCGCCCGCCGGTGGCGTTTGGGCCTGCGCGCCGGCGCGTCTTGCCCTAGGCTGGCCGGCGATGCCGCGGCAAGCGGCGGACCCGGGAGGCAAGATCCATGAACAGCATCACCAGGCGTGGCGCCCTCGGCGCCGCCATGGCCGGCCTCGCCGTCGCGGGCGGCGCCTGGGCCCAGGGCCAGCCGATCCGGATCGGCGTGCTCACCGACATGTCCGGCCCGTACAGCGACCTCAGCGGCCCGAATTGCGTCGTCTGCGCCCGCCAGGCGGTGCAGGATTTCGGCGCCGCCGCCCGCGGCCTGCCGGTCGAGATCCTGCAGGCCGATCATCAGCAGAAGGCGGATGTTGGCGTGAACATCGCGCGGCAATGGTTCGACCAGGGGGTGGACGCCATACTCGATGCGAACAACAGCGCCATCGCGCTGGCGATCAACACTCTCGCGCGGGAGAAGAACAAGGTCCATCTGAACAGCGGCGCCGCCTCGGCCGATCTCACCGGCCCGGGCTGCAGCCCCAACATGGTGCATTGGACGACGGATTCCTGGGCCAATGCGCAGAGCACCGGCGGGGCGCTGGCGCGGGCCGGGGCGAAGCGCTGGTACTGCATCACCGCCGACTACGCCTTCGGCCATTCGGTGCAGCGCGAGGTCACCCGCTTCGTGCGCGCCAATGGTGGCGAGGTCGTGGGCGCCAGCGTGCATCCCTTCCCGCAGACGACGGATTTCTCCTCCTTCCTCGTCACCGCCGCCGCGCTGAAGCCGGATGTCATCGCGCTCTGCAATGCCGGCGTCGACATGATCAACTGCGTGAAGCAGGGCCAGGAATTCGGCCTCGCCGGCCGCAAGATCCGCGTGGCGGCGATGATCGGCTTCATGATCGACGTCCACACCCTGGGCCTGCCGACGGCGCAGGGCCTCACCCTGACCGAGAGCTTCTACTGGGACCTGAACGACCGCAGCCGGGCCCTGGCGGCGCGGCTGAAGGGCAAGATGGCGAAGGGCCATCAGGTCAACAGCGTCCAGGCCCAGGCCTATTCCTGCGCCCTGCATTACCTGAAGGCGGTGGAGGCCATCGGGCTCGCCCGCGCCAAGGCCTCGGGCCTCGACGCGGTGGAGGCGATGAAGCGCCTGCCGACCGATGACGACGCCTTCGGCCCGGGGCTGGTGCGGGCCGACGGGCGCAAGATCCACCCCACCTACCTCTTCGAGGCGAAGGCGCCGGCGGAGAGCCGGGGCGAGTGGGACCTGATGAAGCTGCTGGCGACGACGCCGGCGGACCAGGCTTTCCGGCCGATCGCCGATGGCGGCTGCCCCTTCTTGAAGGGGTGAGACCCGGCGGCGCCGGCTCAGCGCGCCTCCAGCACCGCGCGGCAGGCCGCCGGCAGGCGAGGCGCGGGGCCGGGCGGCCGCGGCGCCGGCTGCCGCGCCTCGGCGCCGAACCACCAGTCGAGCGACGCGTCGCAGCCATCCCCGGGCGGCACGGGCGGCTGGTCGCGGCATTCCGCCTGGCCGGCGGGGCAGAGCAGGCGGATATGCATGTGGCTGTCATGCCCGCGCCAGGGCCGCACCCGGCGCAGCCAGGCGGCGCCGGCATCGGTGCGGCAGAGCTCGCGCTTGATCGCCGGGTTGACGAAGAGCCGGTCCAGACCGGGCAGCGAGGCGGCCAGGCGGATCAGCGCCGCATGCCCCGGCCTCCAGCGCGCGGGATCGACCCCGCTGCCATCCGGCAGGACGAGGGAGGGCACCTCGATCCGCTCGCGCTCGGCGACGGTGAGCGCCGGCTTCGGCGAGAGGTCGAGCCAGATATCGGCATCCAGCCCGGCCTGGTGGCTGGCATGGCCATAGGGCAGGGGGCCACCGCGCGGTTGGCCGAGATCGCCGATCCAGAGTGTCGGCAATCCCGCCGCGCCGGCTGCGGCGGTGAGGGAGCGCAGGGCGGCGAGCAGGGCCGGGTGGCCCCAGTAGCGGTGCCGCGACAGGCGGACCACTTGCCAGCCCGGTCCCTCTGACGGCAGGGGAACGGCCCCGGCGATGCAGCCGAGGCCGGTCTGACCATGGATGCGCGGCGGTCCCGCCACCGGCCCGGGCACCGAAGCCCAGGCCGCCGGCACCGCCGGCAGGCCCTCCGCCGCCGCCCGCCCCGCAACGGCGGCGAGCAGGAGCAGGAGGACCGCGGCGCGCCTCAGAAGCGGCGCTCGAAGACCGTGACGACGTCGCCCGGCTGCACCAGCGCCTCGCGCGGCGCGCGGTACTCAACCGGCCGCCCATCCGGGCCGACGCGGGTGATCGAAACGTAGTCGCGGATGGCGCGGTAGTTGAAGCCGCCGGCGATCGCCACCGCGGTCAGCGCCGTCATTCCGGGCTGGTAGGGGAACTGGCCCGGCTTCTCGGCCATGCCAAGCACGAAGATCGGCCGATAGGTGAGCACCTGCACCGAGACGCTCGGATCGCGGAACAGCCCCTTCTGCCGCATCTCGTGCTCGATGGCGCGCTCCACTTCCGTCGTCGTGCGGCCGGATGCCTGCACCGAGCCGACCAGTGGCAAGGCGATGGTGCCGGCATCGGAGACGCGGAAATCGCCGGTCAGCCGCGGATCGTTGAAGACG
Source organism: Roseicella sp. DB1501 (assembly GCF_013112485.1). GTDB lineage: Bacteria > Pseudomonadota > Alphaproteobacteria > Acetobacterales > Acetobacteraceae > Paracraurococcus. The sequence continues at coordinate 250,868 of NZ_JABFHG010000002.1, read as the reverse complement.
GTCACGCGGAGCTGGTCCTCAGGGCCCAGGCGATAGGCCGAGGTGGTGGTGTCCGGCAGGGGAGGCAGGCTAGAGCCCGGCCCGCTGCAGGCGGCAACGGCCAGCACCGGGAGCGTCCACAACAGGCGGCGTGCAATCATTCGGGCTTCCCTTCCCACTCATCGCTGATCACGCGTTAGGCGGCGGCTGCGAAAATTGCAGCCCGGTTACGCGATCTCCCACGTTCTCTCTCTGCCAGAGCGCGAGCCGTGAGCACATTCGCGTTTCCTTGCGCAGGTGGTTTATCACGCCGTTGTTTGCTGTGCACCGGGAAGTTCGCCGCGCCGTTGATTGACCAGGCAAGCAACCGCCGCCTATTGCCGTGAACCTGCATTATGCTCGCGCCGAGGGAAACCGCGTCGCTGATGTTCGAAAGACCGGTTGAGTCGCGGCCCCCGAAGGAAAACCGGCCGAGTCTCCGCACCGCTGCCCCGATCGCCGCGCCGATCGAACCCGAAGCCAGGCGCCTGGCCGCGGCCCTCACCGCCATCCGCCGGCGTCGCTGGGTGCTGCTCGTCTGCGCCCTGCTCTTTCCCGCGCTCGCCTTCGTCGCGGCGTGGCTGGCGACGCCGCGCTACACGGCGACGGCGACGGTGCTGCTGGAATCGGCGCAGGCCGCGCTGCCCGGCCTCGACGGCGCGCCGCAGGACGCGACCATGGAGGCGATCCTGGCGAGCCAGGCGGAGCTGGTCCGCAGCCTCTCCGTGGCGCGACGGATCGTCCGGCAGCTCGACCTGACGCGGAATCTGGAATTCGCCTGGTGGATGGAGCCGGCGCCGCAATCCGGCGGCGCCTGGCGGCGCTGGACCGCCGGGCTGGCGCGCCGCCTCGGCACGATCTCGCCCATGCTCGCGGGCTGGATCGGAACGCCGGCGCCGGCGCCGCGGCCGGCGGAGGAGCGCGCCGAGCTGGCGGCGGCGGAGGCGGTGCGCGACCGGCTGCAGGCGGCGCCGGTCCCGCATGCGCGGGTGCTGCGGCTCGGCTTCTCCTCCGAGGATCCGCGCCTGGCGATGGAGGGGGCCAACCTCGCCGCCGAGCTGCATATCGGCGATCAGCGCGAGCTGAAATTCGTGGCGCTGCGGCAGGCCAGCGACTGGCTCGACAGCCGCGCCGCGCAACTGCGGCAGGACATCGCCCGGACCGAGGCGCGCATCGCCGAGTTGCGCGCCGCCCTCGCAGGCCGCGGCGCCCCGGCGCTCGCGGCCGAGCAGGCGGCGCTGGAGCGCGAGGCCGAGGCCAATCGGAGCCTGCTGCGGGCCGTGACCGAGCGGGCGCAGAAGGCGCCCTCGGAGGCGGCGATCGAGCGGCCGGATGCCAGGCTGCTCTCGCCCGCGACGCTGCCCGGCGCGCCGAGCTCGCCGCGGACGTTGCTGCTCGTCCTCGCGGCGGCGGCCTGCGGCATCGGCTTCGGCCTGCTGCTCATCTGGCTGCTCGAGACGATGGATGGCACGCTGCGCTCGGGCGAGGATGTCCGCGCCGGCCTCGGCCTGCCCTGCCTCGCGCTGGTGCCGATGCTGCGGCGTCACCTGCTCGGCCGGCACCTGGTCGAGGATTACGTCGTCCGCAAGCCGCTCAGCCCCTTCGCCGAGAGCATGCGGGCGCTGCGGGCGGCCCTCTGGCTCGGCTCGGAGCCGCCGCGGGTGGTGGTGGTGACGGCGGCGCGGCCGGGCGAGGGCAAGACGGTGACGGCCGTTTCCCTGGCGCGATCCGCGGCGATGAATGGCGAGCGGGTGCTGCTCGTCGACTGCGACGTGCGGCAGCCCTCGCTCGGCCGGGTCTTCCGCTGCGAGGGCGCGCCGGGCGTGACCGACCTGCTGCTGGGTCAGGCGGTGCTGGAGCGGATCATCCGCCGCGACCACCTCTCGAGCCTCGACTACATCCCGGCCGGAGCGGCGGAGATCCACTCGCTCGGCCTCTTCATGTCCGAGGCCATGGTCGGCATGCTCGACCGCGTCCGCCGCGACTACGATCTCGTCGTGCTCGACGCGCCGCCGGCCCTGGCGATGGCGGATGCCAGGGTGGTCGCACGTCTCGCTGATGCAACCTTGATTTGTATTCGGTGGGGAGACACTCCACAATCAGTCGTCAGCCGGTCGCTCGATCTGCTGGAAGAGGCGCATGCGCGGATCGTCGGCGCGGCGCTGACGCAGGTGGATGCACGGGCGCATGGCCGGTCGGGCTCCGCCGACGCGGAATTGTACCACCCCCGCTACAGCGGCTATTTCAGGGAGTAGGGGATTGCGCATGGATGGACAGCGATTCCTGGTCACCGGCGGCGCTGGCTATGTCGGCAGCCACCTGGTGCTCACCTTGGTCGAGCGCGGGGCGGAGGTGGTCGTCGTCGACGACCTGCGGCAGGGGCACCGCGGCGCGGTCCCGCCGGGCGTCGAGCTGATCGAGGCGAATGTCGCCGACCGGCGCCGGCTGGCCGAGGTCTTCGCGGCGTGGAAATTCGACGCAGTATTCCACTTCGCCGCCCTCTCCCTGGTCGGCGAAAGCATGCGCGATCCGCTCCGCTACTGCAGCGAGAACCTGTCGAACAGCCTCGCCGTGGCCGATGCCGCGGTGAAGGCCGGTTGCCTGCGATTCGTCCTCTCCTCGACCGCGGCGCTCTTCGGCAATCCGCGGCAGGTGCCGATCCCGGAGGAGGCCGAGCTCGCGCCGACCAATGCCTATGGCGAGAGCAAGCTCATGGTGGAGAAGGCGCTCGCCTGGGCCGACCAGGTGCATGGCCTGCGCTCGGCCTGCCTGCGCTACTTCAACGCCGCCGGGGCGGATCCGGAGGGGCGCATCGGCGAGGACCACGAGCCGGAATCGCATCTGGTGCCGCTCGCCATCGGCGCCGCGCTCGGCATCCGGCCGCCGCTCACCGTCTTCGGCACCGACTACCCGACGCCGGACGGCACCTGCGTGCGCGACTACGTCCATGTGCTCGACCTGGCGGAGGCGCATATCCGCGTGCTCGACCGGCTGCGCGAGACGAGCTGCCGCTACAACATCGGCAACGGCACCGGCTATTCGGTGCGGCAGGTGATCGAGGCGGTGGAGCGGATCGGCGGTCGCAAGGTGCCGCATTCCCTCGGGCCGCGGCGGGCCGGCGACCCGGCGGTGCTGGTCGCCTCCTCCGCCCGGCTGCGGGCGGAGACGGGTTGGACGCCGCGCTTCGGCGCGCTCGACGACATCGTCCGCACCGCCTGGAACTGGCACTCGTCGCATCCGAAGGGCTACGACGACCGCGGCTAGAGCATGATCGCTTGAGGTGGACTCACCGAAAGACGTGAAGCATGCGATCAAACAAGGGCTAGACCCTGATCCGCGACCCTGTGTGAGCGGATCATGGTCCAGGGCAGGCCTCGCGGGAGGGCGGCCCTGGCGCCGTCTTCAGGCCGTCCTGTCCGGCCCATTCGGTCCGGTGCCGGACGCGGCGCGCCCGGCACCGGCAAGGAGAATCAGCCGAAGCGGAAGGCGCTGCTGGCGGGCTCGGCGGTGCCGCCGCCGGTCTGCTGCTGCTGCGCCTGCTGCTCGCGGATCTTGGTCTCGACCTGCTTCAGCAGGCCAGTCAGGCCGTTGACGATGCCCGGCAGCTGGATGAGCGGGACGACGAGCTGGCCGGCGGCCATCGGCTTCCCCTCGGGCCCGGTCTGGGCCAGCGTCAGGCGCGCCACGCCATAGCTGACATTGGCGTCGAGGATGCCGTCGGCGAAGATCGTGGGTGCGGTGGTCATGGCATGTTCTCCGGCTGGTGGCGCGGCGGCGTTCCGTGTCGCCGCCGCGCGGGTGATGCCGCCCTGCGGCGACCTGCTCTATTGCTCGCGGAAGGCGCGGGCGAAGCTGTCGCGCAGCGGCTGGGTCAGGTAGTGCCAGAAGGTGCGCTGGCCGATCTGGATATGCGCCTCCACCGGCATGCCCGGCACCAGCGTCACGTTCGGCAGATGCGCGAGCTGGTCCGGCTCGATCAGCACATAGGCCCGGTAGTATTGCTGCCGCGACTGCTCGTTGGTGGTGACGTCGGCGGCGATCCAGGTGACGTGGCCGTGCAGGTAGGGCACGAGGCGCTGCTTGAAGGCCGGCAGCCGCACCTCCGACTTGAGGCCGGGATAGACCACGTCGATGTCGTTGGGCTGGACGTTCACCTCGGCCACCATGCGGTCGCGGTCCGGCACCAGGTCGAAGATCTGGTCGCCCGGCTTCACCACCGCGCCCAGGGTGAAGACCTTCTGGTTCACCAGCGTGCCGCTCTCCGGCGCGACGATCTCGCGGCGCTGCGCGACATCGACCGCCGCCCGCAGCTTCTCCTCCGCCTCGGCCAGCTTGGCGCGGACGTCGCGGCGGTCGCCCGCCGCCTCGGAGAGGCGCTGCTCGATCGTCGTCCTGATCTGCTGGCGGGATTCGAGGATCGAGGCGTTGGCGCGCTCGATCTGGCCCTTCAGGTCCTGGATGCTGCCCTCGAGCGAGGCGGTGGCGCGCTGCAGGGCCAGCAGCTCCGGCAGGCGGCCCAGGCCCTGCTTCACCAGGGCGTTGCGCATCTGCTCCTCCTGCCGGGCATAGGCGAGCTGCTGCTCCGTCGCCTTGAGCTGGCCGTTGGCGCCGCTGATGAAGGCGTGCTGCTGGTCAATCCGGGCCTGCAGCACCTGCACCTGGCTGTTGAGGTTGGCCTGGCGCGTCTCGAAGAGCGCGCTCTGGCCGGTCACCGCCTCGATGGCGCGCGGATCGGTGCTGGTGCGCAGGTCGTCGGGGAAGGTGATCTGGCGGGCCTGCCGGATCTCGGCATCGAGCCGCGCATCCTGCGCCAGCAGCGCCCAGCGCTGCGCCCGCTGCGTCTCCAGCACGCTGTCGGACTGGATCGCGTCCAGCCGCATGATGACGTCGCCCGCCTTCACCTTCGAGCCGTCGTGGAAGAGGATCTCCCGGACGATGCCGCCCTCGAGATGCTGGATGGTGCGGCGCGTCCCCTCGACCTTGATGACGCCGGGCGCGACCGCCGCCTCGGCGAGCGGCGCCCAGCCGGCCCAGACGGCGAAGCCGAGGACGAAGACGACGAAGACTGTAAGGCCGATGAGCATCGGCACCCGGGTCCGCGGCGCCGGGGCGTCGAGCAGCGGGTTGAAGGGGAAGGCGGGCAGGTGGCTGCCGAGGGGGTTCTTCGGCAGCGGTGCCAGGCTCCGCGGCGCGGCGGGCGTCAGGGCGTTGGGATTCTCTGCGGTCGCGCTCATCAGGCGGCACTCCCCTCAAGGCGCTGCGGGGCGGGCGGGGTCGGGACCTCGGCCGGGCGGGGGGTCATCAGGCGCTTCAGCACCTCGGTGCGCGGCCCGAACATCTCGAGCGCGCCATCCTTCAGCAGCAGCACCTTGTCGACGCCCTGCACCAGGGTCGGGCGGTGCGAGACGAGGACGACGGTGGTGCCCTGCTCCTTCAGCCGCTCGAGCGCGGCGGTCAGCGCCTCCTCGGAATCGCCGTCGAGGTTGCTGTTCGGCTCGTCGAGCACGATCAGCTTCGGCCGGCCGAACATCGCCCGCGCCAGGCCGACGAGCTGCCGCTGGCCGCCCGAGAGATGCTGGCCGCCATCGCCGATCTGCGTCTCGTAGCCGTTGGGCAGGCGCAGGATCATCTCATGGCAGCCGGCGAGCTTCGCCGCCTCGTAGACGGCCTCGGGCTCCGCCTCCGCCATGCGGGCGATGTTGTTGAAGACGGTGCCGTCGAAGAGCTCGACATCTTGCGGCAGGTAGCCGACATGGCGGCCGAAATCCTCGCGCATCCACTGGTAGACATCGGCGCCGTCGAGGCGGACGGTGCCGGCCGAGGGCGGCAGCGTGCCGATCAGCAGCCGGATCAGCGTGGTCTTGCCGGCGGCCGAGGGGCCGATGATCGCCAGGCTCTCGCCCGGCTGCAGGCTGAAATTCACGCCCTTGATCAGCGCCACGCCCTGGCCCGGGAAGGCGTAGGAGACGCGCTCAACGCTCAGGCGGCCGGTCGGCTCGGGCAGCGGCATGCCGGCCGGGCGCAGCCGCGGCTGGGTCAGGAAGGTCTGCAGCCGCCGGAAGGACTGCCGGGCGGAAACGAGCTGCTTCCAGCCGCCGATCATCTGCTCGACCGGGGCCAGCGCCCGGCCCATGATGATGGAGCCGGCGATCGAGGCGCCCGAGGTCAGCTCCTGCTGTAGCACCAGATAGGCGCCGACGCCGAGGATGCCGATCTGCACCGCGAGGCGGAAGAACTTGGTCGCGGCGACGAGCATGGCGGCCCGGTCCGCGGCGCGCTGCTGCGGCTCGGCCATGGCGGCGACCGATTCCCGCCACTGGCCGATGACCGCCGGCAGCATGCCCATGCTGTCGATCACTTCGGCATTGCGGGTGATGCTCTCGGCCCGGCGCTGCGAGGCCATGCTGGCGATGTTCGCCTCCTTCAGCAGCTTCGAGGTCGAGACCTCGCTGAGCAGGGTGAGGGAGAACAGGATCACCGCGCCGCCGAGGGCGATGCAGCCCATCACCCAGTGCAGCGAGAAGATGAAGGCGAGGTAGATCGGCACCCAGGGCACGTCATAGAGGGAGAGCGCGCCCTGCGAGCCGAGGAAGCTGCGGCAGACCGCCAGGTCGCGCAGCGCCTCCATGCGGTAGGGGCGGCCGCGCAGCGTGCTCTCGATGGCGCGGACAAAGCCCTCGGGCGCCACCCGGTGCTCCACCCAGGTGGCGAGCCGCTGCATCACCTGGCCGCGGACCGCCTCGAGCAAGGCCAGGACCAGGGTGGCGAAGATGGCGATGAGGGAGAGGAAGTACAGGGTGTCGAGGATGCGGCTGGCCAGCACCCGGTCGAAGACCTGCATCATGTAGATGGAGGTGGTGAGCTGCAGCAGGTTCACCACGCCGCTGAAGACGCCGACCAGGATGAACTGCTTGCGGCAGGCGCGCAGGGCCTTCTGGAGCGGGGTTTGAGCCTGGGATTCGAAGCCGGCCGTGGGACCAGTGAGCCTAGCGTAGGACATGCGTCAGCCTGCCTGGAGGCCGGCGAGGCCGGCCAGGGTTGCGGGATGCAGCGCCAGCCAGGCGGCGACGATGCCGAAGAGAAGGAGGGCGAGGAGGTTGGCCAGGACCATTGTCCCGAAGCCGGGCGGGCGCGGCAGCTTGGCGAGCTGCTCGGCCGCCGCCTCGCGCCGGATGTCCTCGATCGAGTTGTGCAGGTAGCGGAACGAATGGGCGCTGAGCGCTGCCTCGGCCTGCTGCCGCAGCCGGGCGACCGTTTCGGGCGTGGCCGGCTCGCCGGCCTCAACGCCGAGGGCGAAGGCCAGCAGGTCCACCACGTGCTCCTCGGACCCCCGTCCGGTGCGGAAAGCGGTGATGTCGCCGGCAGTGGGCGCGGGGAGGGGGGCCTCGGGCGGTCCGGACGATTCCGGCCGGAGGGTCGTGGTATTGGCCATTCATAGGCTCCGATGTGGGCCGCTCCGGGGAGCGGCGCCTGACTTCGCTTCCACTCGGCAGGGGCGGGAGCGCTCCCGCACGGCGCGAACAGGAGCCAAACCATACGACTTATGCGTGGGTTGGCGACGTGCCGAATACGCACGCAGGCCCCGATGTGTGCAAGCTTTATTAGACTTTCTATGAGGGTATTAACCGCTCATGAAGCTCAGGGCCATTGGGGCACGCTCCCACATAAGTCCTGGGAGCGAGTCTGATAGGCCTTGCTGACCAGGGGAGGTGCTGGAAAACACAGTCGGGACACAGTTTTCGATACGACCGAACGTGACCGTTGCGCTTTGTCGCAATCGCGGCGACGTCATGCTAGCAGACATGTCGTGGGATTTGGGGGGATTATGGTGAGCAGAATTCCGGCCCGGGTTGCGGGGGCGCTGCTCCTTGGCGCATTGCCCGTCAGCGCGTTGCCCGTCTCCGGGGCCCTGGCGCAACAGCCCTTGGCCATCGGCCAGCCGCTGTTCATCGGCCCGCCGGCGGCCACCGGCATCACGCGCCAGGACGTGGAACGCGGCGTGACGGTCGATTCGCGGCAAAGGCGGGACTATGCCCCACTGGGTGTGCGGCTGGGCAGCTTCGTCCTGAACGGGGTGGTCGATGTCGGCCCGGGCTTCGACAGCAACCTGCAAGGCACGAAGAGCAACCGAAAGTCGGACGGCTTCGTGGACGAGGCTCTGGCGGTCAACCTCGACAGCAACTGGACGACGCACGCTCTCGGTGCCTTCGCCAATATGGATGCCCGGCAATATTTCAGCAACAGCGGCTTCGACTGGACGGATTGGGAAATCGGCGGCTATGGCCGTTACGATTTCAATGCCTTCTCCAACCTGGAAGGTCGGTACCGGCACATCCGGGACCACCTGGACGTCTTCAGCCCAGATGTGCAGACCGCGGGTGTTACCAGGCCGGTTCCCTACAGCTCCGACGAGTTCACGATCAACGGCAATACCCGCTTCAACCGGGTCGGGCTGTTCGGCAACGGCTATTACCGCACCTTCCGGTATGACGACTTCACCGTGAACGGCGTTCGCAACACGGTGTCGCAAAACGACTTCGACACCGTGGTCGGGACCGTCGGCACCAACTACGCCATCGACGAGAACCGCTTCGCCACGCTGCAGCTGCGCTTGCAGGATGTCAGCTACACCCAGGCGATCTCGCACCCGCGCGACAGCTTCACCTGGGCCGTCCTGGCCGGCTTCCGCTACGACTTCGACGGCGTCTGGCAGGCCAATGTCAATATCGGCTACCAGGAGCGCACCTTCCAGGGCCCGGGGATCAAGCCGCTCAGCGGCCCCGCGGTCGATGCCCAGCTCACCTGGGCGCCCACCCTGCTGACCACGGTCCGCTTCAACGTGGCGCGGACCATCGAGGAATCGATCCGGCAGAATGCGGTCAGCTACACCCGCACCTATGGCGGCGTGTCGGTCGACCACGAATTCCGCCGCAACCTCATCTTCGGCGGCCAGCTCCGTGTCGACTACCGCGAATATCCAAGCCCCAGCGAGACCGCGCTCGATGGCGTCTTCATCGCCTCGGCGCGCTACCTGCTCAATCGCAGCATGTCGATTCTCGGAACCTATTCCTATATCCAGCGCTTCCAGGCGACCGGCGGCTTCGAGGAATTCGACCGCAACCTGGTCCAGGTGCGGCTGCGCATCGCCCTCTGATCCCGGACGACCGGGGCGGGCGCCGCGCCCGCCTCAGCCCGGCCGGGGCGCGGCATTCGGCGAGGCAAAATCGGGCGTGGCGAAATCCGGTGCCGGGATCGCCAGATAGGCAGTCCGCTTCGCCTCCAGCCGCCCCCGCGTCACGGTGTCGAGGACCAGGCCGCAGACGAAGGCGAGGAAGGACAGCAGGACCAGCCCCATCGCCAGCACCGCCGTCGGCAGCCGCGGCACCAGTCCGGTCTCGAGGAAGGTCCAGACCACCGGCAGGCCGAGGCCGAGGCCGAGCAGCAGCAATGCGGCGCCGATCCAGGAGAAGAAGGGCAGAGGCTTCTCCCGCTTCACCAGGCCGAGGATCGCCTGCAGGATCCGCCAGCCATCCTGGATGGTGCGCAGCTTGCTCGCCGAGCCGACGGGTCGTTCCTTGTAGGCGGTCGGCACCTCGCCCACCGGCAGCATGAGTTCGAGCGCATGCACGGTGAATTCCGTCTCGGTCTCGAACCCCGCGGCCAGCGCCGGGAAGCTCTTGACGAAGCGCCGCGAGAAGACGCGGTAGCCCGACAGCATGTCGGTGATGCGGTTGCCGAAGATGGTCCGGACCATGCCGGTCAGCACCCGGTTGCCAAGCCGGTGCCCCGGCCGGTAGGCCTCCTCCGCCTCGCTGACCCGGGTGCCGGTGACCATGTCCAGCCGGTCCTCGACCAGCCTCGCCACCATGCGCGGCGCCGCGGCGGCCTCGTAGGTGTCGTCGCCATCGACAAGCACGTAGATGTCCGCCTCGATATCGGCGAACATCCGGCGGACGACATGGCCCTTGCCCTGCAGCGTCTCGGTGCGGACCACGGCGCCGGCGGCGCGCGCCGCCTCCCGCGTCCCGTCGCGGGAGTTGTTGTCGTAGACATAGACCGCCGCCCCCGGCAGCGCGGCGCGGAAAGCCTCGACGACCCGGCCAATCGCCACCTCCTCGTTGTAGCAGGGGATGAGGACGGCGATCCGCGGCGCTGCCTGCGCAAGGGGCGGGGCAGGGGCCGGCGCGAAGCCGGGCCGGGCGGGGGCGGGCAGGTCAGGCACGGGGCGGCTCCAGCGGCAGGGGATCCTCGGCGGCTCGGCGGGGATGCGGCGACCCAATTAGACCACGACCATGGCGGAAGCGCGGCGGCTCATACCGATGGCCCTCCGTCGCCGGGCGCGAAGCTCCGCTTCGCCTGGCTTCGCAGCATAAGCTGCGGGGCTCGTTCGGGGCCTCGAACCGGTCACTCGACCGGTCCGTCGCCATCAGCCCCGCGCCGCGGCGAGCGCCGGGCGGGCGGCCCGGAAGACCAGCCGCCGGGAGAGAATGAAATTCCCCGCCATCCCGGCGAGCGACCCCGCGGCGACGCCGAGCACCGGATGCGCGGCGACCAGGGGCAGGCTGGCGATCAGCGCGGCATAGGTTCCATAATTCACCGCGAAGCCGGCGAGGTTGACCAGCAGGAACAGCGCCCATTGCCGCAGCGGCGCGGCGCGCGGCGCATCGCGGAAGGTCCAGGCGCGGTTGAGGGCGAAGGTCGTGCTGGCCGCGGCCAGGTAGGACACCACCCGGCCGAGCCAGGGGCCGAGGCCGAGCCACAGCCCGCCCATCAGCACGGCGGCATCGACGAGAAAGCCGGCCACCCCGACGATTCCGAAGCGGAGCAACGAGCGGAGCAGCGACAGATGCGCCCGGCAGGCGGCGACGAGGCGCGAGGCGCGACGGGGTGCCCCGGTCATCGCGGGGATCGGTCCATGCATGGGCGAGGGCGATAATCCGTCGCCGGGCGGAGGTCCAGACAATCCCTGGCCAGCCCGCGGCCGCACCGCACCGCCGGCCGGCACGACCCCCTTGCGCTGGCGCGACGATCGGGCTTGCCTTGCCGCGGCTTCACATGACGGGAACGGGATCATGGATCGTCGCAGCTTCCTCCTCGGCACGGCCGGGGCGGCCACCCTGCCGCTCGCCGCGCCGGCGCTGGCCCAGCCGGCCGGGGCGCGGGTGCTGAAATTCATCCCGCAGGCCGATGTCGCGGTGATCGATCCCATCGTCACCACCGCCTATGTCACCCGCAACCATGGTTTCGTCGTCTACGACACGCTCTATGGCATGGACGCGCAATTCAAGCCGCAGCCGCAGATGGCCGAGGGCCACCGGGTGGAGGAGGATGGTCGGCGCGTCAGCATCACGCTGCGCTCCGGCCTCAAATTCCATGACGGCGCGCCGGTGCTGGCAAAGGATGCCGTGGCCAGCATCAAGCGTTGGTGGCAGCGGGACGCGATGGGCCAGGCATTGGCCGCCGCGACCGAGGAACTGGCCGCGACCGATGACCGCACCCTGACCTTCCGGCTGAAGAAGCCTTTCGCGCTGCTCCTCGATGCCCTGGCCAAGCCCGGCAGCCCGGTCTGCTTCATCATGCCCGAGCGGATCGCGCAGACGGATGCGAACACGCCGATCAAGGAGGTCATCGGCTCCGGCCCCTTCCGATTCAAGGGCGACGAGCGGGTGCCCGGCAGCCTCGTGGTCTATGAGCGCAATCCGGATTACCTGCCGCGCGAGGGCGGCAGCGTGGAATGGACGTCGGGGCCGAAGCGGGCGAATTTCGACCGTGTCGAGTGGCATGTGATCCCGGATGCCTCGACCGCCGCCGGTGCGCTGCAATCTGGCGAGATGGACTGGTGGGAGCAGCCGACCGCCGATCTGTTGCCGCTGCTCAAGCGCAACCGCAACATCAAGGTCGAGGCCTATGACCCGACCGGGCTGATGGCACTCTGCCGCTTCAACCACCTGCATCCGCCCTTCAACAATCCCGGGATCCGCCGCGCCCTGCTCGGCGCCACCAACCAGGCGGACTACATGACGGCGGTGATCGGCACCGATCCCAGCACCTGGCGGGACAATGTCGGCTTCTTCCCGCCCGGCACGCCCTTCGCCTCCGATGTCGGGCTGGCGCCGCTGCAGGGGCCGCGCGACTACGCGAAGGTCAGGCGCGACCTCGCCGCCGCCGGCTACAAGGGGGAGAAGGTGGTGCTGATCGCCGCCACGGATTTCCCCTCGCTCAACGCGCTCGGGCAGGTCTGCCTCGACATGCTGCAGAAGTCGGGCATGAATGTCGACTTCGTCGCCACCGACTGGGGCAGCGTCGTCACCCGCCGCGCCAACCGCAACCCGCCGGACCAGGGTGGCTGGAGCATCTTCCTCACCTTCTTCACCGGGCTCGACTTCTTCAGCCCGGCCGGGCATCTCGGCCTGCGCGGCAATGGGCTGAACGCCTGGTTTGGCTGGCCGACCATGCCGAAGCTGGAGGCGCTGCGCAGCGAATGGCTCGACGCGCCGAACCTCGCCGAGCAGCAGCGGATCGCCCGCGAGATCCAGGAGGAGGGGATGCGCGAGGTGCCCTACATCCCGGCCGGGCAGTATTTCCAGCCCTGGACCTACCGGACCAATATCAGCGGCGTGCTGAACGGCCTGCCGATGTTCTGGAACGTCAGGAAGGGCTGATGCCGCCGGGCGGCGCGCGGTGACGCTGCGTCGCCCAAGGTTGCGCGACAATGATTCGATACATGAATGGCGTGGCGCGCCGCCTGGAAAGGCGGCGCGCCGCATGGTCTAGTGTGCCGCACGGACCACGAGAAGCGTGACGAAGAAGGCGGAGGCCGGGCAATGCAGCGACGCGATATTCTCCTGGGCGGCGCGGGGCTGGCGCTGGGCGGCCTCGCGGCCCCGGCGCTGGCGCAGCCGGCAGCGGCACGGCTGCTGAAGTTCATCCCGCAATCGGATCTCGGCATCCTCGATCCGCACATCACCACCGCCTATGTCACCCGCCATCACGGCTTCATGGTCTTCGACACGCTCTACGGCATGGATGCGGAGTTCCGCGTGACGCCGCAGATGGCCGAGGGCCACGTGGTCGAGGAGGACGGGTTGCGCTGGACCATCACGCTGCGGCCCGGGCTGCAATTCCATGACGGCTCGCCGGTGCGGGCGCAGGACTGCGTCGCCTCCATCCGGCGCTGGGCGGCGCGGCACCCGCTCGGACAGGAGCTGAACGCGCGGCTCGGCGAGATGTCGGCGGCCGATGACCGGCGCATCGTCTTCCGCCTCAAGCGTCCCTATACGATGCTGGCTGAGGCACTGGGCAGCCTGGTGACGCCCTGCTGCTTCATCATGCCCGAGCGGCTGGCGAAGACGGATGCTTCGAAGCCGGTCACCGAGATGATCGGCAGCGGCCCCTTCCGCTTCAAGGCGGATGAGCGCATTCAGGGCAGCCGCTTCGTCTATGAACGCTTCGCCGAGTACCGCCCGCGCGAGCAGGGCACGCCGAGCTGGACCTCCGGGCCGAAGCGGGTGAATCTCGACCGGGTGGAATGGATCGTCACCCCCGATCCGGCCACTGCCGGCGCCGCGTTGCAGAACGGCGAGACGGATTGGTGGGAGGTGCCGACCTCGGACCTGCTGCCGGTGCTGCAGGGCAACCGCAACATCCGCATCGACAACCCGAACCCGACCGGGCTGGTCGGTTGGGGCCGCTTCAACCACCTGCATCCGCCCTTCGACAATCCGGGCATCCGCCGGGCCCTGATGGGCGCGGTGAGCCAGGAGGACTACATGGTGGCGGTAACCGGCACCGATCGCAGCCTCTGGCGCGACGGCGTCGGCTTCTTCCCGCCGGAGACGCCGCTGGCGAGCGATGCCGGGCTCGAGGTGCTGAAGGGCCCGCGCGACGTCGACAAGGTGAAGCGCGAGATCGCCGCCGCCGGCTACAAGGGCGAGAAGGTCGTGCTGCTCGCCGCGACCGATTTCCCGACTCTGAACGCGCTCGGGCAGGTCGGCAACGACATGCTCCGCCGCTGCGGCATGAATGTCGAGTTCGTCGCCACCGACTGGGCCAGCGTCGTCGCCCGCCGCGCGAGCCGCGAGCCGGTGGAGAAGGGCGGCTGGAGCATGTTCTTCACCTTCTGGACCGGGCTCGACGTCATCAATCCCGGCGTCAACCAGCCGATCCGCGGCAATGGCAAGGATGGCTGGTGGGGCTGGTCCAGCTCGGAGCGGCTGGAGGCGCTGCGGCAGCGCTGGTTCGACGCGCCCGACCTCGCCGCCCAGAAACCCCTGGCACGCGAGATGCAACTCGCGGCCTTCGAGGAGGCGCCGACCCTGCCGCTCGGCCAGTACTTCCAGGCCACGGCCTATCGGCGCAGCCTCAGCGACGTGCCGAAGGGCATGCCGCTCTTCTGGAGCATCAAGAAGACCGCCTGAAGCCGGGCGGAGGCGGAGCAAGCGATGCATCGACGCGAATTCCTCGCCGGCACGGCCGCGGCGGCGACCCTGCCGCGCCTGGCCGTTGGCCAGCCCGCGGGCAGCCGCGTGCTGAAATTCGTGCCACAGGCCAATCTGACCAGCCTGGATCCGATCTGGACCACGGCCAATGTCACCCGCAACCATGCCTGGCTCGTCTACGACGTGCTCTACGGCATGGATGCGCAGTTCCGGCCGCAACCGCAGATGGCGGCCGGGCAGGTCTTCGAGGATGACGACCGCCTCTGCACCATCACGCTGCGGGAGGGGCTGCGCTTCCATGATGGCGAGCCGGTGCGGGCGGCGGATTGCGTCGCCTCCCTCCGGCGCTGGATGAAGCGCAGCAGCATCGGCCAGAAGCTGGAGCCGGCGATCGAAGAGCTCTCGGCGCTCGACGACCGGCGTCTCCGGTTCCGGCTGAAGCGGCGCTTCCCGATGCTGCTGCAGGCGCTGGCGACGCCCACCAACCCGGCCGCCTTCATCATGCCGGAGCGGATCGCCCGCACCGATCCCTATCAGCAGATCCAGGAGACGGTGGGCAGCGGACCCTTCCGCTTCCTGGCGCGGGACTACAATTCCGGCAGCTTCGTCGCCTATCAGCGCAACCCGGACTACGTACCTGTCAGCAGCGGCGAGCCGAGCCTGACGGCCGGGCCGAAGCGGGCCCATTTCGACCGCATCGAATGGCACATCATCGTCGATGCCGCGACCGCCTCGGCGGCGCTGCAGGCCGGCGAGATCGACTGGTACGAGCAGCCGCCGCCGGAGATCCAGGAGCTCTTCCGTCGCAACCGGCAGATCACCGTCGAGCCGATCGACCGGCTGCGCAACCCGGCGATCCTGCGCTTCAACCACCTGCACCCGCCCTTCAACGACAGGAAGATGCGCCAAGCCCTGCTGCCGGCGATCGACCAAGCGGACTACATGACGGCGATCGTCGGGCCCGATCCGGCGCTCTTCGCCCCGATGGGCGTCTTCACCCCGGACACGCCGCTGGCCAACGATGCCGGGATGGAAGCGCTGACCGGGCCGCGCAGCATCGACCGCGCCAAGGCGCTGCTGAAGGAGGCGGGCTACACGGACCAGCTCATCCGCCTGATCGGCCCGACCGACATCCTGGCGCCGGCGGCGATGACCCAGGTGGCGGGCGACATGTTCCGCCGGCTCGGCGTCAATCTCGACTTCGTCCTCACCGATTAGGGCAGCGTCATCCAGCGCCGGGCCAGCCGCGAGCCGGTGGAGAAGGGCGGCTGGAGCGTCTTCCTCACCGCCTTCGCCTCTTTCGAATTCGCCGATCCCGCCGGCAATTCCCCGCTGCGCGGCAACGGGACCAGCGCCTGGTTCGGCTGGCCGACCATGCCGCGGCTGGAGGAGCTGCGCGATGCCTGGTTCGAGGCGCCGGACCTCGAGGCGCAGAGGCGCATCGCCCGCGACATCCAGCGCACCGCGTTGGACGAGCTGCCCTATATCCCGGTCGGCTCCTACACCTCGCTCACCTCGCTGCGGCGCGACCTCCAGGGGCGGGTGCCGGGCTTCGCGCTGTTCTGGAACCTGCGGCGCGCATGATCGCGCGCCGCACCTTGCTCGCCGCCGGCGCCACGCTGCCGGCGGCGCCGGCGCTCTCGCAGTCCGCGGCGCGCGTGCTGCGCTTCGTGCCGCAGGCCGATCTCGGCGGACTGGACCCCGTCGCGGTCACTTCCAACGTCATCCGCAACCACGGCTACATGGTCTATGACACGCTCTTCGGCGTGGACCTGGCCTTCCGGGTGCATCCGCAGATGGCGGCGGGCCATCTCGAGGAGGAGGACGGCCGCAGCGTCACCATCACCCTGCGCGAGGGGCTGCGCTTCCACGATGGCGCGCCGGTGCAGGCCGAGGATTGCGTCGCCTCGCTGCGACGCTGGATGGCGCGCAGCGCCATGGGCCAGGCGCTGGCGGCGCGCACCGAGGAGCTCGCCGCGCTCGACGACCGGCGCTTCCGCTTCCGGCTGCGCGCGCGCTTCCCGCTGCTGATTGAGGCGCTGGCGATGCCGGCCAATCCGCAGCCCTTCATCATGCCGGCGCGCATCGCCGCGACCGATCCCTTCCAGCAGATCCGCGACCCGACCGGCAGCGGCCCCTTCCGCTTCCGCATGGACGAGTTCCGCCAGGGCAGCCGCGCGGTCTGGGAGCGTAACCCGGACTACGTGCCGACGCCGGCCGGCGGCAGCGGCCTCACCGCCGGGCCGAAGCTGGTGCATTTCGACCGCGTCGAATGGTCCATCATCCCCGATGCCGGCACCGCCGCCGCGGCGCTGAGCGCGGGCGAGGTGGACTGGCTGGAGCAGATGCCGGCCGAGATCCAGACGCTGCTCGGCCGCAACCGCGGCCTGCTGCTCGAGCCGATCGACCCGCTGCCGTTGCCCGGCCAGTTCCGCTTCAACCACCGCCAGCCGCCCTTCGACAACCCGGCGATCCGCCGCGCCTTCCTGCCGGCGATCAGCCAGGAGGATTTCATGACCGCGATCGTCGGCCCCGAGCCGGCGAAATTCGAGACGGGCGTCGGCTTCTTCACCCCTGGCGGCCCCTTCGCCAACGATGCCGGGCTGGCGCCGCTGACCGGGCCGCGCAGCATCGCCGCGGCGCGGCAGGCGCTGAAGGAGGCCGGCTATCGTGGCGAGAAGGTGCGCCTGCTCGGCACCACCGACATCGTCTCCACCACCGCCCAGGCGCAGGTGGCGGCCGATCTGCTGCGGCAGCTCGACCTCAATCTCGAGGTGGTGCTGAGCGATTGGGGCACGCTGGCGCAGCGGCGGATGAATCGCGGCCCGCTCGACCAGGGGGGCTGGTCCATCGCCTGCTTCGCATCATCCGGCATGGATTTCATCAACCCCGTCACCCATGCGCAGCTCCGCTCCGATGGCGAGAAGGCGGCGCCGGGCTGGCCCGACCTGCCGGAGGTCGAGCGGCTGCGCGCCGCCTGGCTGGACGCGCCGGACCTGCCGGCGCGGCAGGCGCTGGCGCGGCGGATCCAGCTCGCGGCGATGCAGGGGCTGCCCTACATCCCGACGGGCGCCTATTATTCGATCACCGCCCATCGCCGCACGCTGGTTGACCGGGTGAAGGGCTTCGCCATTTTCTGGGGCATCCGGAGGGCCTGAGCCATGCGCCGTCGCGGCCTGTTGCAGACGCCGTTCGCCCTGGGCCTCGCGGCGCCCGCGCTCGCCGCGACGCCCGGGGCGGGAAGGCTGCGCGTCGTGCCGCAGGCCAACCTCACCAGCCTCGATCCGGTCTGGACCACCGCCGTGGTCACCCGCAACCACGCCTTCATGGTCTACGACCAGATCTGCGCCCAGGACGCGCAGGGCACGATCCGGCCGCAGATGGCCGAGGGCTGGGTGGTGGAGGCGGACAGCCTCGCCTGGACCTTCACCCTGCGCGAGGGCCTGCGCTTCCATGACGGCGAGCCGGTGCGGGCGCGGGACTGCGTCGCCAGCATCCGGCGCTGGGCGCGGCGCGACCCGTTCATGCAGGTGCTCTGGCCGGATGTGGCGGAGGTGACAGCGCTCGACGACCGCCGCTTCCGCTTCCGCCTGCACAAGCCGCTGCCCTTGCTCCTCATGGCGCTGGGCCAGACGCAATTCCCCTGCTTCGTCATGCCCGAGCGGCTCGCCGCGACGGATGCCTTCCAGCAATTGCGCGACGCGGTGGGCAGCGGCCCCTTCCGCTTCCTCGCCGATGAGTGGAACCCGGGGCAGCGCGCCGTCTGGGCGAGGTTCGACGGCTACCTGCCGCGCCAGGAGCCGGTGGACGGGCTCGCCGGCGGCCGCGCGCCGCGGCTCGACCGCGTCGAATGGACGGTGATCTCCGATCCCGCGACGGCGGCGAATGCCATGGTCACCGGCGAGCAGGATTACTGGGAATACCCGCTGCACGACCTGCTGCCGCTGCTGCGCCGCTCGCGCGAGCTGGTGGTGGAGCAGCGGCTGCTCGACGGCACCTACGGCATCTGCCGCTTCAACCACCTGCAGCCGCCCTTCGACAATCCGGGCATCCGTCGCGCCCTGGCGCTGGCGATCGACCAGCGCGACTACATGCGCGCCGTCGCCGGCAACGAGCCCGGCGGCTGGGAGACCTGCGAGGGCGTCTTCGCCTGCAACAGCCCGCTGGCGAACGGGGCCGGCAGCGAGGTGCTGAAGACGCGCAGCCTCGACCGGGCCCGGACGGCGCTGCGCGAGGCTGGCTATGCCAATGAGAAGGTCGTGCTCGTCGCCCCGGGCGACTATCCGCAGATCAACGCCCTCTCGCTCGTCACCGCCGATCTGCTGCAGCGGATGGGGATGAACCTCGAGCTCGTCTCGACCGACTGGGGCACGCTGGTGCAGCGGCGGACGAGCCGCGAGCCGGTGGAGAAGGGCGGCTGGAGCCTGATCCACACCACCGCCTCCGGCCAGTCGCTCAGCCTGCCGGTCTTCCACCTGTTCCTGCGGGCGAATGGCGATGCCGCCTGGTTCGGCTGGCCGCGAGATGCGGAGATCGAGCGGCTGCGCGCCGCCTGGATCGCGGCGCCCGACCTGGCGATGCAACGCCAGGTGGCGGAGGCGCTGAACCGCCGGGCGATGGAGGTCTTGCCCTACCTCCCGCTCGGCTTCTATTGGCAGCCCTCCGCCTGGAACCGCAAGGTGACGGGCGCCTTCCGCGCCCCCGCCACGGTGTTCTGGGGCGTGGCGAAGGACTGAAGGGCGCGATCCGGCGCGTTTGCTGGCATGGCGCGTGCAAGTCCATCGAGCCGAGAGCAAGCCGGCTGTCGCCGGGCCAGGGCGGCAACCGATGGATGCTGGCGCCCTGCCTAAGCTTAAGGCAGGCTGGCTGGAAACCGGGCGCAGCGGGCGCGTCCGGGCCGGAACTGGGAGACGACAATGGACCGCAGGAATTTCCTGAAGACCGGCGTTGCGGCCGGCGGTGCCGCCTTGCTCGGCGGCCGGCCGGCGCCGGCGCTGTCCCAGGGCGCGGCCGCGCGCACCCTGCGCTTCGTGCCGCAGGCCAACCTGGCCAATTTCGACCCGATCTGGGGCACGCAATACGTCGTCCGCAACGCGGCGGCGCTGGTCTGGGACACGCTCTACGGCTTCGACGAGGAGCTGCGCCCGCAACGCCAGATGGTGGAGTCCGAGGAGGTGTCCTCGGACGGCCTCACCTGGACCTTCAAGCTGCGCTCCGGTCTCAAATTCCACGATGGCAGCCCGGTGACCTCGCGCGACGTGGTGGCGAGCCTGACGCGCTGGTCCGCCCGCGATTCCATGGGGCTGATGCTGAAGGCGCTGCAGCAGGAGCTGGTGGCGGTCGATGACCGCAGCTTCCGCTGGGTGCTGAAGAAGCCTTATCCGAAGCTGCTGATGGCGCTCGGCAAGAACTCGACGCCGATGGCCTTCATCATGCCGGAGCGCATCGCCAGGACCGATCCGTTCCAGCAGATCACGGAGTATGTCGGCTCCGGCCCGATGCGCTTCCTGCGCAACGAATGGGTGCCGGGCGCCAAGGCGGTGTTCGAGAAATTCGCCGACTACCAGCCGCGGCAGGAGAAGCCGAGCTGGCTCGCCGGCGGCAAGGTGATCAACATCGACCGCGTCGAATGGATCGTCATGCCAGACCCGGCGACAGCCGCCGCCGCGCTGCAGAACGGCGAGATCGACTGGTGGGAGAACCCCATCACCGATCTGGTGCCTACGCTTCGGCGCAACCGCAACATCCGCGCCGACATCGCCGACCCGCTCGGCAATGTCGGCACCTTCCGTATGAACCACCTGACCACGCCCTTCAACTCGCTGAAGGCGCGGCAGGCGGTGATGGTCGCCCTGTCACAGGAAGACTACATGCGGGCGCTGGTCGGCGACGACGACAAGCTGTGGAAGCCGCTGCCGGGCTATTTCACGCCGGGCACGCCGCTCTACACCGAGGAGGGCGGCGACGTCCTGAAGGGGCCGCGCAACCTCGACCTCGCCAAGCGCCTGCTGGCCGAGAGCGGCTACAAGGGCGAGCCGGTGCCCTGCATCGTCGCGCAGGACCAGCCGATCACCAAGTCACAGGGCGACGTGACGGCCGACCTGCTGAAGCGGATCGGCTTCAACGTCGACTTCGTCGCCACCGACTGGGGCACCACCGGCCAGCGCCGCGCCATGAAGAATCCGGTGGGGCAGGGCGGCTGGAGCATGTTCCACTCCTGGCATGCCGGCGCCGACTGCATCAACCCGGCTGTCTACATCGCCATCCGCGCCAATGGCGACGGCGCCTGGTTCGGCTGGCCGAAGGTGCCGGAAGTGGAGACCGAGGTGGCGAACTGGTTCGACGCCCCCGACCTCGAGACCGAGAAGGCGGCGATCCGGCGCCTGAACAAGGCGGCGATCGAGAACGTCGTCTACGCGCCGACCGGCTTCTTCCTCACCTATCAGGCCTGGCGCTCCAACATCTCCGGCATCCAGAAGGGGCCGTTGCCCATCTTCTGGGGCGTGACCAAATCCTGACCGCCGGGACACCGCATCATGTTCGCTTATGTCATCCGGCGCGTCCTGCAGACCATCCCGGTGATGGCGCTGGTCGCGCTCTTCGTCTTCTCCCTGCTCTACATCTCGCCCGGTGACCCGGCGGCGGTGATCGCCGGCGACCAGGCGACGCCGCAGGATGTCGAGCGCATCCGCGCCTCGCTCGGCCTCGACAGGCCTTATCTGGTGCGCTTCGGCACCTGGCTCTGGGCGATCCTGCACGGCGATATGGGGACCTCGATCTTCACCAACCTGCCGGTCACCACCATGATCGCGCAGCGGATCGAGCCGACCCTGTCGCTGATGGCGCTGACGCTGGTGCTCGCCATCCTCATCGCCGTTCCCATGGGCGTGGTCGCGGCCTGGAAGCAGGGCACGCTGATCGACCGCGCGGTGATGGGCTTCGCGGTGCTCGGCTTCTCGGTGCCGGTCTTCGTCGTCGGCTACCTGCTCGCCTATGTCTTCGCGCTCGAGCTCGATTGGCTGCCGGTGCAGGGCTACACCTCGCTCAGCAACGGCGTGCTGCCCTGGCTCGAGAACCTGGTGCTGCCGGCGATCGCGCTGGGCGGCGTCTACATCGCGCTGATCGCCCGCATCACCCGGGCCACCATGCTCGAGGTGCTGCAGCAGGACTACATCCGCACCGCGCGCGCCAAGGGCGCCGGGCAGAGCAGCATCCTGTTCCTGCACGCGCTGAAGAATGCCGCCGTGCCCATCGTGACCGTGATCGGCATCGGCATCGCGCTGCTCATCGGCGGCGCGGTGGTGACCGAGAGTGTCTTCGCCATCCCCGGCCTCGGCCGCCTCACGGTGGATGCCATCCTGCGGCGCGACTATCCGGTGATCCAGGGCGTCGTGCTGCTCTTCAGCTTCGTCTATGTGCTCGTCAATCTGTTGATTGACCTCGCCTATACTCTCTTCGATCCGAGGATCCGCTACTGATGGCCTCCGCGAGCGTCCTCTCCCCCCTCGACGCCGCGACGCCGCCGGGCGTCGCCGCCGCCGCCCCGCTGCCGGACGTGCTGCCGCCGGTGAAGCCGAGGAAGGGCTTCATCGGCTTCCTCCGGCGCAACCCCACCATGGCCTTCGGCGCCGGGCTGCTGCTGCTGATGGTGCTGGTCGCCATCTTCGCCCCGCTGCTCGGCACGGTCGACCCGACGGCGCTGGCGCCGGCGAAGCGGACGCGCGAGCCATCCGCGCTCTACTGGTTCGGCACCGACATGCTGGGCCGGGACGTCTATTCCCGCGTGCTCTACGGGGCGCGGGTCTCGCTCATCGTCGGCTTCTCGGTGGCGATCCTGTCCTCCGTCGTCGGCCTCACGATCGGCATGGTCTCGGGCTATGTCCGCCTGCTCGACAGCGTCATCATGCGGGTGATGGACGGGCTGATGTCGATCCCGCCGATCCTGCTGGCCATCGCCCTCATGGCGCTGACCCGCGGCTCGGTGCAGAACGTCATCATCGCCATCACCATCGCCGAGATCCCGCGCGTCTCGCGCCTGGTGCGCGGCGTCGTGCTCTCGCTGCGCGAGCAGCCCTATGTCGAGGCGGCGGTCGCGGCCGGTACCCGGACGCCCGCCATCATCCTGCGCCACATCCTGCCGAACACCCTGGCGCCGATCACCGTGCAGGCGACCTATATCTGCGCCGCGGCGATGATCACCGAGGCCATCCTCTCCTTCATCGGCGCCGGCACGCCGCCGATCATCCCTTCCTGGGGCAACATCATGGCCGAGGGCCGGGCGCTCTGGCAGGTCAAGCCCTACATCGTCTTCTTCCCCGCCGTCTTCCTCTCCATCACCGTCCTCGCCGTGAATCTCCTCGGCGATGGCCTGCGCGATGCGCTCGACCCGCGCATGGCGAAGAGGCTCTGATCCATGGCGCTCCTCGAAGTCGAGAACCTGCAGACCCATTTCCGCACGCCGGATGGGATCAACCGCGCCGTGGACGGCGTGACCTTCCACGTCAATGCCGGCGAGACGGTGGCGATCGTCGGCGAGAGCGGCTGCGGCAAGTCGGTCACCTCCATGTCGATCCTGCGGCTCATCCCCGAGCCACCGGGCAAGATCGCCGGCGCCATCCGCTTCCAGGGCCGCGATCTGCTGACGCTCTCGGACCGCGAGATGCGCGCCATCCGCGGCAACGAGATCAGCATGATCTTCCAGGAGCCGATGACGAGCCTGAACCCGGTGCTCACCGTCGGGCGGCAGATCGGCGAGACGCTGCGCCTGCACCAGGGCCTCTCGGCCCGGCAGGCGGAGGAGAAGGCGGTGGAGATGCTGACGCTCGTCGGCATCCCCGAGCCGCGGCGGCGGGTGCGGGAATATCCGCACCAGCTCTCGGGCGGCATGCGGCAGCGGGTGATGATCGCCATCGCGCTGGCCTGCAATCCGAAGCTGCTGATCGCCGACGAGCCGACCACGGCGCTGGACGTCACCATCCAGGCGCAGATCCTCGAGCTGATGCGCGACCTGAAGCGGCGAGTCGGCGCGGCGATCGTGCTCATCACCCATGATCTCGGCGTGGTCGCCGAGGTCGCCGAGCGCGTCATCGTCATGTATGCCGGGCGCAAGGTGGAGGAGGCGGCGGTCGGCCCGCTCTTCAACCACCCGAAGCATCCCTATACCCAGGGCCTGCTCGGCTCGATGCCGAAGCTCGGCTCCTCCCTGCACGGCGATGAGGGCCGGCTGGCCGAGATTCCCGGCCTGGTGCCGAGCCTCAAGCAGAAGATCCCGGGCTGCGTCTTCGCCAGCCGCTGCCCGCAGGTGACCGATCTCTGCCGCAAGGTGGCGCCTGCCCTCGAGGAGAAGGCGCCCGGCCACGTCGCCGCCTGCCACTACGCCCAGAAAGACGAGGCTCTCGCGGCATGAGCGCAGCCCTTCTCGACGTTACCGACCTCAAGAAGCATTACCCGCTGAAGGGCGGGCTGCTCGGCGGCACCACCGGCTATGTCTACGCGGTGGATGGCGTCTCCTTCCAGATCGCCCGTGGCGAGACCCTCTCGCTCGTCGGCGAGAGCGGCTGCGGCAAGTCGACCGTCGGCAAGGCGGTGCTGCGCCTCTTCGACATCACCGCCGGGCAGGTGGTGCTGGACGGCAAGCGGATCGACGACCTCTCGACCAGCGCGCTGCGGGCGGTGCGCCGCCGCATCCAGGTGGTCTTCCAGGACCCCTTCTCCTCGCTCAACCCGCGGATGCGGGTGCGGGACATCCTGGCGGAGCCGATCCGCAATTTCGGCCTGGCGAAGGGCTCGAAGGACATGGAGGCCCGCATCGCCGCCCTGATGGACAAGGTCCGCCTGCCGCGCGACGCGGTGAACCGCTGGCCGCACGAGTTCAGCGGCGGCCAGCGCCAGCGCATCGGCATCGCCCGGGCGCTGGCGGCGGAGCCCGACCTCATCGTCTGCGACGAGGCGGTCTCGGCGCTCGACGTCTCGGTCAAGGCGCAGATCATCAACCTGCTGCAGGACCTGCAGCAGGAACTGGGCCTGGCGCTGCTCTTCATCTCGCACGACCTCGCCATCGTCGAGCACATGACGCACCGGGTCGCCGTCATGTATCTCGGCAAGATCGTGGAGGTGGCGCCGAAGCGCAGCCTCTTCGCCGCGCCGAAGCACCCCTATACCGAGGCGCTGCTCTCCGCCGTGCCAGTGCCGATGCCCGGCAAGGCGCGGGAGCGGATCATCCTGACCGGCGACGTGCCGAGCCCGATCAACCCGCCCAAGGGCTGCCGCTTCCACACCCGTTGCCCCTATGCCTTCGACCGCTGCCGGGTGGAGGAGCCGCGGCTGAACCATGTGGCGACGGCCCTCGATGCCGGCCATGTCGCGGCCTGCCACCTGCATGACCGGCCGGTGGCGGAGAACCCGCTGGCCGCGGCCAAGGGCGCGGCGCTGGTCGCGGCCTGAGCGCCGGCCCCGCCATGGCCGAGCGGGTGCTGCTGGAGGTCCGCGAGCGGCGCGGCCGGGTCGGCCGGGCGGTGCGAGGGACCTTCTGGACCTTCCAGGCGCTGATGCTGCTTGGCAGCCTCGGCACCTGCGCCGCGGTCGGGCCCTTCCTGTCGCGGGCCGATCCGGAAGTGGCCATGGGGGCCGGCATGTTCGGCGCCATGGCGCTCGGCACTCTCTGGGTGCTGTGGCCGCTCGGTACCCTGGTGCTCGGCCTCCTGCTCATCCTGACCCGCGGGCGCAAGCGGCTGATCGAGGCGCCGCCGCCAGTCGGGCCCAGACCGCCGGCTTGACCGGCGCCGGCTTGACCACCGCTGGGCTGACCGCCTCGCCGCCGCTTGACGGAAGCCCGGGGCGGGGCAACCTTTGAGACGATACGCGGCCGTGCGGCCGCCGGAACCGGGGGAGACGCGGGATGCCGCAAGTCACACTGACCGTGAATGGGACCTCCCATACCGTCGAGGTCGAAGGCCGGACGCTGCTGGTCGAACTCCTGCGGGAGAAGCTGCGCCTCACGGGCACCCATGTCGGCTGCGACACCAGCCAGTGCGGCGCCTGCGTGGTGCATGTGAACGGCGAGAGCGTGAAGTCCTGCACCATGCTCGCCCTTCAGGCGGACGGCGGCGAGGTGACGACGATCGAGGGCCTGGCCAAGCCCGACGGCACGTTGCATCCGATGCAGGAGGCCTTCCGCGAGTATCACGCGCTGCAATGCGGCTTCTGCACGCCGGGCATGGTCATGTCGGCGATCGACCTGGTGCAGAAGCACCCGCAGGGGATGTCCGAGAAGGAGATCCGCGAGGGGCTGGAGGGCAATCTTTGCCGCTGCACCGGCTACCACAACATCGTCAAGGCGATCGCCGCGGCGCAGGAGGTCATGCACGGCCGCCGCGCCGAGCTGGCGCCGGCCGCCGAATAGGCCGCCTGGCGCGCCACGGGGCGCCGGGCTGTGCCGCAGGGTGATTGACGGGACTGTCCGACCGCGCGGGCGCGACCCGCGCGGCGAGGCGATCCTGCTGCGTTGGGAGGCGTGGCGATGAATGTGGTGACACCCTTCGAGGGCATCGGGGCGAGCGTGAAGCGCAAGGAGGATCTGCGCTTCCTCTCCGGCCGCGGCCAGTACACGGACGACATCAACCGTCCCGGCCAGACCTACGCCCATATCCTCCGCAGCCCGCATGCGCATGCCGCGATCAAGGGGATCGACACCACCGCGGCGAAGGCGATGCCCGGCGTCGTGGCGATCTTCACCGGCGCCGACATGCAGGGGATCGGCGGGCTGCCCTGCGGCTGGCAGATCCACAACAAGGATGGCTCGCCCATGGCCGAGCCGCCGCATCCGGTGCTCGCCCAGGGCAAGGTGCGCTTCGTCGGTGATGCCGTCGCGGCGGTGATCGCCACGACGCGGGCGGCGGCGCGCGACGCGGCGGAGGCGATCGAGGTCGAGTACGAGGTCCTGCCGGCCGTCGCCACCATGGAGGCGGCGCTCGCCCCCGGGGCGCCGGCCGTGCATGAGGGCGTCGCCGGCAATGTCTGCTACGACTGGCATATCGGCGACCCGGCGGTGAACGCCGCCGCCTTCCAGGGCGCGCACAAGGTCGTCGAGTTCGAGCTGGTCAACAACCGCCTGGTGCCGAACGCCATGGAGCCGCGCGCGGCGATCGGCGACTTCGACCCGACGACGGGCGACTACACACTCTACACCACCAGCCAGAATCCGCATGTCATCCGGCTGCTGATGGGCGCCTTCGTCCTGCAGCTGCCCGAGCACAAGCTGCGGGTGGTGGCGCCCGATGTCGGCGGCGGCTTCGGCAGCAAGATCTTCCACTATGCCGAGGAGGCGATCGTCACCTGGGCGGCCGGCAAGATCGCCCGGCCGGTGAAATGGACCGCCGACCGCACCGAGAGCTTCGTCACCGACGCGCATGGCCGCGACCATGTGACGAAGGCGCGGCTCGCTCTTGATGCCGAGGGGCGGTTTCTGGCGCTGCACGTGCAGACGCTCGCCAATATGGGCGCCTATCTCTCGACCTTCTCAACCAGCGTGCCGACCTATCTCTACGCGACGCTGCTGGCCGGCGTGTACACCACGCCGACCGTCTATGCCGAGGTGAAGGCGGTCTTCACCAACACCGTGCCGGTCGATGCCTATCGCGGCGCCGGCCGGCCGGAGGCGACCTTCCTGCTCGAGCGCCTGGTCGATGTCGCGGCGCGCGAGATGGGCATGGACCGCATCGAGATCCGCCGGCGCAACTTCATCCCGGCGGATGCCTTCCCCTACCAGACGCCGGTCGCGCTGCAATATGACAGCGGCGACTACGAGGCGACGCTGCAGGAGGCGCTGAAGGTCAGCGGCTGGGACGGCTTCGAGGCCCGCCGCGCCGAGGCCAAGGCCCGCGGCAAGCTGCGCGGCATCGGCATCTCCACCTATCTGGAGGCCTGCGGCATCGCCCCCTCGGCCGTGGTCGGCGCCCTCGGCGCCCGGGCCGGGCTCTACGAGGTGGGCACGATCCGGGTGCATCCGACCGGCAGCGTCACGGTGCTGACCGGCACCCACAGCCATGGCCAGGGGCACGAGACGACGCTGGCGCAGCTGGTGACGGACCGGCTCGGCGTGCCGCTGGCGCAGGTCGACATCGTGCATGGCGACACGGCGAAGATCCCCTTCGGCATGGGAACCTACGGCTCCCGCAGCCTCGCCGTCGGCGGCAGCGCCATGGTGAAGGCGATGGACAAGATCGTCGCCAAGGCGCGGCGCATCGCGGCGCATCTGATGGAGGCCTCGGTCGAGGATGTCGAATTCGACCGCGGTACCTTCCGCGTCGCCGGCACCGACAAGACGAAAAGCTGGGGCGAGATCTGCCTGACCGCCTATGTGCCGCACAACTACCCGATCGAGGAGATCGAGCCGGGCCTCGACGAGACCGCCTTCTACGACCCGAAGAACTTCACCTATCCCGGCGGCTGCCATATCTGCGAGGTCGAGATCGATCCCGATACCTGCCAGGTGGAGGTGGTGAACTTCACCGCCGTCGACGATGTCGGCCGGGTCATCAACCCGATGATCGTCGAGGGCCAGGTGCAGGGCGGCGTCGCCCAGGGCATCGGCCAGGCGCTGCTCGAGACCGCGGTCTATGACGAGAGCGGGCAGCTCCTCTCGGCCAGCTTCATGGACTATCAGATGCCGCGGGCGAACGACCTGCCGCCGGTCAGCGTCGCCACCCACACCACGCTCTGCACCCACAACCCGCTCGGGGTGAAGGGCTGCGGCGAGGTGGGGGCCATCGGCTCGCCGCCCGCGGTCATCAATGCCGTGGTCGATGCGCTGCGGGACTTCGGCGTCCGCCATATCGAGATGCCGGCGACGCCGGCCAAGATCTGGGGCATCATCCATGCCGGCCAAAGGCTGGCGGCGGAGTAGGAGATCGGCCGACCGGTCGCCGGAGGGAGGCGCGGCAGCGCGCCGGCCTCCCGGAGGTGCAGACCGAGCGGCCCGTGCGAGGAGGAGCCTTTCCCATGTATGATTTCGCCTATCACAAGCCGACCACCGTCGCGGATGCCGTCAAGATCCTCTCGGCCGATCCGGATGCGCGGCCGATCTCCGGCGGCCAGACCCTGCTGCCGGCGCTGAAGCACCGGCTCAACAAGCCGACCGCGGTGGTCGACCTCTCCGGCATCGCCGAGCTGAAGGGCATCCGGCGCGAGGGCGACAAGCTCGTCATCGGCGCGCTCGCCAAGCATGGCGAGGTGGCGAACAGCCCCGAGGTGCAGGCGGCGATCCCGGCGCTCGCCCAGATGGCCTCCACCATCGGCGACACCCAGGTGCGCAACCGCGGCACCATCGGCGGCAGCGTCTCGAACAACGACCCGGCGGCGGACTACCCGGCGGCGGTGCTCGGCCTCGATGCGACGGTCGTCACCGACAAGCGCCGCATCGCCGCCGATGACTTCTTCCAGGGCATGTTCACCACGGCGCTGGAGCCGGGCGAGCTGCTGGTGGCGATCGAGTTCCCGATTCCCGAGAAGGCTGGCTACGCCAAGATGCGCAACCCGGCCAGCCGCTACGTCATGGCCGGCGTCTTCGTCGCCAAGACGAAGTCCGGCGTGCGCGTCGTCGTCAACGGCGCCGGCCCCGGCGTCTTCCGCCAGGCGGAGATGGAGAAGGCGCTCGCGGCCAACTGGTCGGCGGATGCGGTGGCCGGCATCAAGCAGGCCCCGGACGAGCTGAACGGCGACATCCATGGCAGCGCCGAGTACCGCGCGCACCTCGTCACTGTCATGGCCAAGCGCGCGGTGGCGAACGCCGGCTGAGGCAGGCCGGGAGGACGGGGCAGGGGCGGCCCAATGGCGATGCGCCGTCGCCCGATGCTGCTCGGCGGGGCCGCGCTGGCCCTGCCGATGCCGGCGCTAGCCCATGCGGATTGGCCGCAGCGGCCGATCCGCATGGTCATCCCCTATCCGCCCGGCGGGGCGAGCGACATCATCGCCCGGCTTCTCGCGCCACGTCTGACGGAGGCGCTCGGCCAGACCCTGGTGGTGGAGAACCGGCCGGGCGCCAACGGCTTCATCGCCGCCGAGCTCGTCGCCCGCAGCGCGCCGGACGGCTATACCCTGCTGATGGGCAATGCCGGGCCAAACGGCATGGGGCCGGCGCTCTACGGCAGCCGCACGCCCTTCGACGCGCTGCGCGACTTTGCCCCGGTCATGGCCGTCTCCATCGTGCCGCAGATCATGGCGGTGCACCCGGCCGTGCCGGTGCGCGACATGCCGGGCTTCCTCGCCCATGCCCGGGCGCAGGACGGGCGGATGAGCTACGGCTCGGCCGGCGTGGGTTCGGCCGGCCATATGGCGATGGAGCTGCTGAAGAGCCTCACCGGCATCCAGATCACGCATGTGCCCTATCGCGGCAGCTCGCCCTCGACGGCCGACCTCATCGCCGGGGTGATCCCGGTGAATTTCGACACCGTCCCGGTCCTGCTGCCGCATGTGCGGGCCGGCCGGGTGCGCGGCATCGCCGTCTCCTCGCTGCAGCGCGTGCCCGAGGCGCCGGAGTTCGCCGCCATCGCCGAGACCGTGCCGGGCTTCGAGACGGTGAGCTGGGGCGGTGTCCTGGCCCCGGCCGGCACGCCGCAGCCGATCATCGCCCGGCTCAACGCCGCATTGCAGGCCGCCATGGCGCGGCCCGATGTCGGCGGCGCCCTGGCGCGCCAGGGCATCCAGCCGCAGGGCGGCACGCCGGAAGCCTTCGGACTCTATGTCGCGGCGGAGATCGCCAAATGGACCGACGTGGTGCGCCAGATGGGCCTGACGCCGGACTGAGCGAAGCGCTGCCTGGAGCGTGATCGCTTGAGGTGGACTCACCGAAAAGCGTGACTCACGCGATCAAACAACGGCCTGGACCATGATCCGCGACCCTGTGTGAGCGGATCATGGTCTAGCGCGGATCGTGGGGGGGCGTGAACGCCCGGACGCGTGAATCCGCTCTGATAACAAGGCACTACAGCGGAGCAGCGTTCCGTATTGAACGCAGTCCGCTGTAGTCACGTGCCGAAGCCCTGCACCAGGCTGCCCGCCACCAGCCGCCAGCCATCGATCAGCACGAAGAAGATCAGCTTGAAGGGCAGCGCCACGACGTTCGGCGGCAGCATCATCATGCCGAGCGACATCAGCAGGCTGGCCACCACCATGTCGAGCACGAGGAAGGGCAGGAAGAGCAGGAAGCCGATTTCGAAGGCGCGCTTCAGCTCGCTCACCAGGAAGGCCGGCAGCAGCGCCCGCCAGGGGATCTGATCCGCCGCCGCGCCGTCGGGCACCGGCGGCAGCTTGGCGAGGTCGAGGAAGAGCGAGAGATCAGCCTCCCCCACCTGATCCGCCATGAAGCGGCGGAAGGGCTCGGCCGCGGCGGTGAGCCCGTCGATCTCGCCGATGCGGCCCTGCATCAGGGGCTGGATGCCGCCGGTCCAGCTCTGGTCGAGCACCGGCTGCATGACAAACAGGGTGAGGAACAGCGCCAGCCCGATCAGCACCGGGTTGGGTGGCACGCCCTGCGCGCCGATGGCGCTGCGCAGCAGCGACAGGACGATGACGATGCGCGTGAAGGCGGTCGCCATCACCAGCAGGGAGGGGGCGAGGGAGAGCACGCCGATCAGCGCCGTGAGCTGCACCAGGCGCGAGGTGGCGCCGGCCTGCCCGGCGGCGCCGAGATCGATGCTGACGCTCTGCGCCGCCGCCGGCAGCGCCATGGCCGAAAGCAGCGCGACCCAGCCAAGGAGTCTCATCGCGCGCCTTGCTCCGGAAGCCAGCCGAGGACGGTATCCTGGGTGCCGCCGGTCAGCAGCAGCAGGCCCCGCCCGTCGCAGCGGACCAGCAGCAGGCGGCGGCGCGGGTCGAGGGCGAGCGATTCCTCGAGGGCGAGGCGGCGGCCGGGCCGGACCCGACGGCCGCCGCGCAGCGCCCGGATGGCGAGCCAGATCGGCACCACCAGGATGGCGAGGGCACCCGCCGCGCGGAGCAGCATGTCGGTATCCAGGGTCAAGCTTCGGCCTCCTGCCGCAAGAGAAGGGCTGATCACCCGGGCTGCAGGGCGCCCCGCAGCGCATCGACCTCGGCCAGCAGGACGAGCAGCGCCGGCAGCATGGCGCGGCCCGCCTCGCGCGGGAGCAGCGTGACGGCGGCGCAGAGGGCCGCCGTGCCGCCATCGAGCCCACCGAGATCGACCTCCCGGCCGGATTCGACCAGGGCGCGGGCGACAGCCAGGGTGCCGTGCATCGCTTCGATGGCGGCCAGGGTGGGGGCGGGGTCGGGACTGCTCATGCCGGCAGCTTTTGCCGGCAGTGGTTAAGAAAGCCTCGTCGCGGCGCGAGGCGACGGATTTACCGAATCTTCGCCCGGCGCCGGCAAGGCTTGGGGCATGGACCCGTCGCAGAGCCCGACCCTCGCCCTTGCCGAACGCCGGCTCGCTTGGCTCGACGCCCGGCAGCGCGTCCTGGCGCAGAACATCGCCAATGCCGACACGCCCGGCTACCGCCCGCGCGATCTCGGCGACTTTGCCCGGCTCGTCGCCCGGCAGGGCGGCGCCGATCTCGGGATGGCCCGCACCGATGCGCAGCATCTCGGCAGCACGGGCATCGCCCGGGCGGTGGCGGAGCGGCATCCGGCCGAGGTCGCACCGAACGGCAACGCCGTCTCGCTCGATGTCGAGGCGATGAAGGTCGCCGATACCGACAACGCGCATGCGCTTGCCATCGGGCTGCACCGGCGCTGGCTCGGCCTGTTCCGCACCGCCCTCGGCCGCTCGCAATAGGGAGCTGACCTCGCATGGACCTCGAAAAGGCGCTGCGCATCTCCGCCGCCGGCATGGCGGCGCAATCCACCCGGTTGCGGGTGGTGGCGGAGAACCTCGCCAACCAGGACAGCACCGGCGAATCGCCGGGCGCCGATCCCTACCGGCGCCGGACGGTCACCTTCGGCAGCCATCTCGACCGCGCCCTCGGCGCCGAGACGGTGGCGGTGCGGCGCATCGGCACGGCGCCCGACGACTTCCCGGAGGTGCACGATCCCGGCCATCCGGCGGCCGATACCCGGGGCTACGTCAAGCGCCCGAATGTCGACAGCATGGTCGAGATGATGGACATGCGGGAGGCGCAGCGCAGCTACAGCGCCAACCTCTCGGTGCTCGAGGTCACGCGCGGCATGCTGACCCGCACCATCGAGGCGCTGCGCTGATGCCGGCCTCCCTCGCCCCGGTGCAGGCGGCCGCCGCCTATCGCAGCGTGCAGGCGCAGGCCGGCGGCGCGGAGGGCGCCGGCGGCTTCGGCGAGACGTTGCGCCGCGCCGCCAAGGGCGCGGTCGAGATCGGCCATGCCGCCGATGCCGCCAGCACACAGGCGCTGCTCGGCCAGGGCAGCGTCACCGATGTCGTGCTCGCCGTGTCGCGCGCCGAGATGGCGCTGCAGACCGCGGTGACGCTGCGCGACAAGGTGGTCTCGGCCTATCAGGACGTCATGCGGATGCCGATCTAGCCCGTGGACGGCGATCCGACCGCGCTGGCGCTGCGCGAGGCGCTGTGGCTGGCTCTGCAGCTCGCCTGGCCGCCGCTCCTGGCGATGCTCGGCATCGGCCTCCTGGTCTCGGTGCTGCAGGCGATGACCCAGATCCAGGAGCAGACGCTCGCCTTCCTGCCGAAGCTCGCCGCCATGGCAGTGGTGCTGACGTTGCTCGCCCCGCGCATGACGCTCGCCGTGCAGGGCTATGCCGGGCAGCTCTACGAACGAATCGTCGAGATCGGGGCGACGCCGCGGTGAGCGAGCCGCTGCCGGACCTGGTCTTCCACGCCATGCTGGTCGTCGCGCGTATCGGCGCGGCGGTGATGCTGCTGCCGGGCCTCGGCGCGGCCGAGGTGCCGGCGACGATCCGCCTCGCTTTGGTCCTCGGCCTCAGCGCGC
Organism: Roseicella sp. DB1501; assembly: GCF_013112485.1. Taxonomy (GTDB): domain Bacteria; phylum Pseudomonadota; class Alphaproteobacteria; order Acetobacterales; family Acetobacteraceae; genus Paracraurococcus. The sequence goes on along the minus strand of NZ_JABFHG010000002.1, from coordinate 217,486 downwards.
TGGTCCTGCCGCTGGCGCAGCCCGGCCTGCCGCCGATGACCGAGGACGTGCCGGCGCTGCTCCGCCTGCTGGCGATCGAGACGGTGATCGGCCTCTGGCTCGGCACGCTGGCGCGACTGCTGGAGCTGGCGCTCTCCCAGGCCGGGCAGGTGATGGCGCTGATGGTGGGGCTGGCGAGCCCGCTGCAGGGCGATGCCGCCTTCGGCGCGCAGGGCACCGTGCTATCGCGCTTCTTCGGCCTCGCCGCGGCGGTGCTGGTGCTCTCGACCGGGCTCTACGCGCTGCCGCTGCGGGCGCTGGCCGAGAGCTATGCGGTGCTGCCAGCGGGGGACGGCCTGCCGGTGCCGGCGCAGGCGGCGAGCCTGGCGCAGGCGGTGGCGGACAGCCTCTCGCTGGCGCTGCGCCTCGCCGCGCCGCTGGTGCTGGCCAATATCGTCGGGCAGTTCGCCCTCGGCCTGCTGTCGCGGCTGGCGCCGCAGGTCCAGGTCTTCACGCTCTCCGCCCCTGGCCAGATCCTCGGCGGGTTGCTGCTGCTGGCGATGTTGCTGCCGGCCCTGCTCGGCACCTGGCTGGCGGCGATGCGAGACCGGCTGTCCGCGCTGCCTGGCCTGTCCTGAGCCATGGCCGAGGGGCAGGATGCCGAGGATCGTTCGGAAGCCCCGACACAGCGCCGGCTGGACAAGGCGCGCGAGCAGGGGCAGGTGCCGGTCTCGCGCGAGGCCGCGACCTTCGCCACGCTGCTCGCCGCGACGCTGGCCGGCGTCCTGACCCTGCCCGCGGCCGGGCTCGCCTGGCTGCACGCGCTGCAGGCCCTGCTCGAGGCGCCGGCGCCCGATGCCGCGGCGGCGCTCGGCCTGCTGCGGGCCGCCGCGCATCTCGCCCTGCCGGTGATCGCCGCGACCGCGATGGCCGCCATCCTCGGCCATCTGGCGCAATCCGGCCTGCTGCTGCGGCCGGAAGCGGTGCTGCCGGATCTCGGGCGCCTCAATCCGGGCAAGGGCCTGCAGAAGATCATCGGGAAGGAGGCCTGGTTCGAGCTGCCGCGCACCCTGCTGAAACTCGCGGTGGTGGGCGGGGCGCTCTGGCTGGCGGTGGATCTGCAGAGCCTCGCGGCGGTGCTGCACCAGCCGGTCGGGGCGCTGCCCGGACGCATCGGCCGCGAGGCGCTGCATCTGCTCGTGGTCGCGCTCGGCGCCTTCGCCGTCCTCGCCGTCCTCGACCTGCTGCTGGTCCGCTGGCGGCATCTGCGCCAGCTGCGGATGAGCCGCGAGGACCTGCGCGAGGAGATGCGGGACGTCGAGGGCGATCCGCATGTGAAGGCGCGGCTCCGCCGGTTGCGGGAGGGCCGGGCGCGGCAGCGCATGCTGGCCGCGGTGCCAAAGGCTACGGTTGTCATCACGAACCCAACACATTACGCTATCGCTCTGTCCTATCAGCAGGGGCAGTCCGCGGCGCCGCGGCTGGTGGCGAAGGGGGTCGACGAGATGGCGGCGCGCATCCGGGCGGTGGCCGAGGAGCATGGCGTGCCGCTGGTCGCCAACCCGCCGCTTGCCCGCGCCCTCTACCGGCTGGAGGTCGATACCGAGATCCCGGCAGAGCACTGGCAGGCGGTGGCCGAGATCATCTCCTATGTCTGGCGGCTGCAGGGCCGCTCGGCGCGTGGCTGAGCCCGGAACTGAAGCGCAGCCGGAGGCCAGCCTCCTCGCGGGCTTCCGGATGCTCGCCGACGGCCTCGGCGAGGGACTCGCGCTGCTCGACGGCGCGGCTTGCCTGGTCGCCGCGAATGCCGCCCTGGCGCGGCTGGCGGGGGAAGCGGTTGCGCCGGGCCTGCCGCTCGCCGCGCTCTTCGCCGCCGAGGCCGGGCCGGTCCTGGCCTCGGCCCTGGCGGCAGCGCGGGCCGGGATCGCCTCGCCGCCGCTGCGCCTGCCGCCGGCGGCGCCGGGCGCGGCGGCATGGGAGGTCTCGCTCGCCGCCCTGCCATCCTGCCCGGCCGGCTGGCTGCTGCTGCGGGCGGCGGAGATGGGCGGCGAGACGGGCCGGCTGGTGCAGCTGGGCCGGCTGGCCGGCGGCGTGGTGCATGACGTCAACAACCTTCTGGCCACGATCCTCGTAGGCGCTGGGGCGGTGCGGGAGGCCGGCCTGCCACCGGCCGCCGAGCGGGAGTTGCGGCATCTCGAGGACGCCGCGCGCCGCGGCGCCGGCTTGCTCCGCCGGGTGCTGGCCGACGGGCGGGGCGAGGCCGCCGCGCCGCAGCCGCTGGAGCTGGATGCGGCGATCCGCGGCGCGGCGCCGCTGCTGCGGCACCTGCTCGGGCGCGACATGCGGCTCGATCTCGCCCTTGCCGCGCCGGGGCGCTGGCTGCGCATGGTGCCGGCGCAGCTCGACCAGCTCCTGCTGAACCTGGCGGCGAATGCCCGGGACGCCATGCCCGGCGGCGGCCGGCTGCGCATCGCGACCGGCTTTCACCCGCCGGGCAGCGAAGGGCTGCCGCCCGGCGCCTGGCTCGCGCTCGAGGTGGCGGATACCGGCACCGGCATCCCGCCCGAACTCCTGCCGCGCCTTTTCGAGCCCTTCGTCACCGGCCGGGCGAAGGCGGGCGGCACCGGCCTCGGCCTCGCCACGGTGCGGGACATCCTGGCCGGGCTGGGCGGGCATGTCGGTGTCGAGAGCCGGCCGGGGGAGGGGGCCTGCTTCCGCCTGCTGCTGCCGCCAACGCCGGAGCCGGGGCCATCAGCGGAGGGGCCGCCAGCCCTGGTCCTGTTCGTCGAGGACGAGGCGTCGCTGCGCCGGCTCGGCACCCGCTTGCTGCAACGGGCCGGGCATGCCGTGCTGGCGGCGGGGAGCGCCGAATCGGCGCTGGAACGGCTGGCCGGGCAGCCGGCGCCGAGCCTGCTGGTCAGCGACCTGGTCCTGCCGGGGATGGACGGGCTGGCCCTGGCGCGCGGGTTGCGCCGGCGCTGGCCGGGACTGCCGGTGCTGCTGCTGTCGGGCTACGGGGCAGCGACGTGGGCGGGGGAGGAATTCCGCGTCCTCGGCAAGCCCTTCGAGCCGGCGGCACTGCTGCGCGAGGTGGCGGCCGCCCTGTCGCCGCGGCCCGTCGCCGGGGTCGAAGGGGCGGCGATCCATGGCGATGTTTACTAAATGTTCTTGTTTTCGGCAGTCAGCAAGGCCATACTCTGCAGCACGCAGCCAGGGCAGGGCAGAGGGCCAGGGGTCCCACAGCCCATCGCGGCACGTTAGGTTTCGAGCGAAATATCCGCATCCATAAAGCGCGTCGGTTGTAGACCGGCGGATCGAGGACAGGGGCAGCCAGGATGGACAAGTCGAAGGCGCTGGACGCCGCGCTCAGCCAGATCGAGCGCTCGTTCGGCAAGGGCTCGATCATGCGCATGGGCGCGAAGCAGCAGGCCGAGAACGAGATCGAGGTGATCTCGACCGGCTCGCTCGGCCTCGACATCGCGCTCGGTATCGGCGGCCTGCCCAAGGGCCGCATCGTCGAGATCTACGGCCCCGAGAGCTCGGGCAAGACCACGCTGGCGCTGCATGCCATCGCCGAGGCGCAGAAGAAGGGCGGCACCTGCGCCTTCATCGATGCCGAGCATGCGCTCGATCCCGGCTATGCCAAAAAGCTCGGCGTCGATGTCGACAGCCTGCTGATCAGCCAGCCCGATGCCGGCGAGCAGGCGCTCGAGATCTGCGACACGCTGGTCCGCTCGGGTGCGGTCGACGTGCTGGTGGTGGACAGCGTGGCGGCGCTGGTGCCGCGGGCCGAGCTCGAGGGCGAGATGGGCGACAGCCATGTCGGCCTGCATGCCCGATTGATGAGCCAGGCGCTGCGCAAGCTGACCGGTACCGTCTCCCGCTCCAACTGCCTGCTGATCTTCCTCAACCAGATTCGTCTCAAGATCGGCGTCATGTTCGGCAATCCGGAGACGACGACGGGCGGCAATGCGCTGAAATTCTACGCCTCGGTCCGCCTCGAGATCCGCCGCATCGGCGCGATCAAGGACCGCGACAGCGTGGTCGGCAACCAGACCCGGGTGAAGGTGGTGAAGAACAAGATGGCGCCGCCTTTCCGCGTCGTCGACTTCGACATCATGTATGGCGAGGGTGTCTCGAAGCTCGGCGAGCTCATCGATCTCGGCGTCAAGGCCACCATCGTCGAGAAGTCGGGCGCCTGGTTCAGCGCCGAGGGCCAACGCATCGGCCAGGGCCGCGAGAACGCCAAGCAGTTCCTGCGCGACAACCCGGAGGTGGCGAACGCCATCGAGCAGAAGGTGCGCGCCCAGGCCGGCATCGTCGCCAATGCCATGCTGGTCGGCGGCGAGGGCGAGGAGGCCGAGGAGAGCACCGCGGCCGAGTGACCGGCCGGGTCGCGGCCCGGCGCCCCTGATCCGGGCGCCGGACCTGCGATCCAGCCCATCCCGCATCCGGGCCATCGGGGGCCTGGGCTCCCCGGTCGTACCCAGCTCGCCCCCGGGCCGCTCGCCGACCCGGGGGCGCGATCCCGTTCCGGGACGGCGTCTGGGCGCCCCGGCCGTGTCGCCCCTCGACGCATTTCCTGATGCGCGCTAGAGCGTTCGCCGCAGGGCTGGCCCGCGGCACCGGCGGAATCTGCCCCACAATCAACGGCCTGCCAGGCAAGGCTCGCGTCAAGGCCCGCGTCATGCCCCCTGGGCCGGGGCCGGAGACTGACCCTCCCGCAGGGCATCAGGGACAGAGATGACCAGCAGCAACGATATCCGCGCCACCTTCCTCGACTACTTCGCCCGCAACGGGCACCAGGTGGTCGAGAGCTCGCCGCTGGTTCCGCGCAACGACCCGACCCTCATGTTCGCCAACAGCGGCATGGTGCAGTTCAAGAACGTCTTCACGGGCCAGGAGAAGCGCGCCTACAGCCGCGCCACCACCGCCCAGAAATGCGTTCGCGCCGGCGGCAAGCACAACGACCTCGACAATGTCGGCTACACCGCCCGGCATCACACCTTCTTCGAGATGCTGGGGAATTTCAGCTTCGGCGACTACTTCAAGGAACAGGCGATCCATCACGCCTGGACCCTGCTGACCAAGGACTTCGCCCTGCCGAAGGACCGCCTGCTGGTCACGGTCTATACCGAGGACGAGGAAGCGCCGGTCTTCTGGAAGAAGGTCGCCGGCCTGCCGGACAGCCGGATCATCCGCATCCCGACCTCGGACAATTTCTGGCGCATGGGCGATACCGGCCCCTGCGGGCCCTGTTCCGAGATCTTCTTCGACCACGGCCCCTCGATCCCCGGCGGCCCGCCCGGTAGCCCGGACGAGGATGGCGACCGCTTCATCGAGATCTGGAACCTCGTCTTCATGCAGTTCGAGGAGGGGCCGCCCGGCACCCGCGTGCCGCTGCCGCGGCCCTCGATCGATACCGGCATGGGGCTCGAGCGCTTCGCCGCCATCCTGCAGGGCAAGCACGACAACTACGACACCGACACGCTGCGGGCGCTGATCCTCGCCTCGGCCGAGGTGACGGGCCAGGACCCGGATGGCCGCTTCAAGGCCAGCCACCGCGTCGTCGCCGACCATCTCCGCGCCGGCACATTCCTCATCGCCGATGGCGTGATGCCCTCCAACGAGGGCCGCGGCTACGTGCTGCGCCGCATCCTCCGCCGCGCCATGCGCCACGCCCATATGATGGGCTCGCGCGAGCCGCTGCTGCACCGGCTGGTGCCGGTGCTGGTCCGCCAGATGGGCGCCGCCTATCCCGAGATCCAGCGCGCCGAGGCGCTGGTGACCGAGACGCTGAAGCTCGAGGAGACGAAGTTCCGCAACCTGCTCGAGCGCGGCCTCGGCCTGCTCGCCGAGGAGAGCGGCCGGCTCGGCGAGCGCGGCACCCTGCCCGGCGAGGTCGCCTTCCGTCTGTATGACACCTACGGCTTCCCGCTCGACCTGACCCAGGACGCGCTGCGCGCCGAGGGCAAGACGGTGGATGTCGCCGGCTTCGAGGCGGCGATGGCCGAGCAGCGCCGCCGCGCCCGCGCCGCCTGGGCCGGCTCGGGCGAGGCGGCGACGGATGCCGTCTGGTTCGACATCCGCGAGAAGGTCGGGGCGAGCGAGTTCCTCGGCTACTCGACCGAGAGCGCCGAGGGCGAGATCCTCGCCATCACCCGGGACGGCGCGCCGGTCGAGAGCGCCCCGGTCGGCGCCGAGGTGGCGGTGGTGCTGAACCAGACGCCCTTCTACGGCGAGAGCGGCGGCCAAGTCGGCGATACCGGCCTGATCTCGGCCGGCGAGGCCTGCCGCATCGTGGTGCGCGACACCCAGAAGAAGCTCGGCGACCTCATCGTGCATCTCGGCACCGTCGCGCATGGCGAGGCGCGGGTCGGGCTGGCGGTGCAGGCCGAGGTGGACCATGTCCGGCGCTCCAACGTCCGGGCGCATCACAGCGCCACCCACCTGCTGCACGAGGCGCTGCGCCGGCGGCTCGGCACGCATGTGGCGCAGAAGGGCTCGCTCAACGCCCCGGACCGGCTGCGCTTCGACGTCTCCCAGCCCACCCCGATGAGCGATGACGACCTCGCCTGGGTGGAGGAGGAGGTGAATGCCCGCATCCGCCAGAACACCGAGGTCAGCACCCGGCTGATGTCGCCGGAACAGGCGGTGGCGGAGGGCGCCATGGCGCTGTTCGGCGAGAAATACGGCGACGAGGTCCGGGTGGTCGGCATGGGCCATGACCCGGACTCGGCCAACAGGGGCGGCATCTACTCGCTCGAGCTCTGCGGCGGCACGCATGTGCGCCGCACCGGCGATATCGGCCTGTTCAGGATCGTCTCCGAGGGTGCCGTCTCGGCCGGCGTGCGTCGCATCGAGGCGGTGACCGGCCCCTTCGCCGAGCGGCTGGTCGAGCAGGCCGATGCCCGGCTGCGCGAGGCGGCGGCGGCGCTCCGCGTGCCGCCCGCCGAGGTGCCGGCCCGCATCGCCACCCTGCTCGAGGAGCGGCGCAAGCTGGAGCGCGACGTGGCCGAGCTGCGCAAGCAGCTGGCGACCGGCGGCGCCGGCGCCGAGGTCGAGACGCTGGGCGGCCTGCGCGTCGCGCTGCGCAACCTCGGCGAGGTGCCGCCGCGCGATCTGAAGGGGCTGGCCGAGGCCATCCTGAAGGGCGGCACGGCGGATGTCGTCGCCCTGGTCTCGACCGCCGAGGGCAAGGCCAGCATCGTCGCCGGCCTCGGCGAGGTGGCCAGGGGCAAGGCGGATGCCGTGGCCCTGGTGCGCGCCGCGGCGGCCGCGGTCGGCGGCAAGGGCGGCGGCGGAAGGCCGGAGATGGCGCAGGCCGGCGGCCCCGAGGGCGGCAAGGCCGAGGCGGCGCTGGCGGCGGTGCGAGGGCTGCTCGCCAGCTGAGCCCCCGCCCGACTTACGGCTTTAGCGGTTTGGCGATCCCTGGCCGGCAGGATGCCGGCCATGGTCGAGCTTCTCGGCATCCTGCTCGCCCTGGCGCTGCTGGGCCTCGGCCTGCTCGCCGCGCGGCTGATCCGCCGCTTCGTGGCGTTGCTGCGGCGTCTGGGCGGCTCGCGTCGCAGGCCGCGGCGCCAGGGGGAGCGGCATCACGGCCGGCCCGGCCCGGCATCCCCCGCCCGCCTGCGCGGCCAGCGGCTGCGGCGCGCCCGCACCCGGGCGCGCGCCCAGGCGGCCCGCATCGCCGCGCTGACCGCCGAGCTGGAGCGCAGCCACCGGGCGCTTCGCCTCGCCGAGGCGGCGCTCGCCCGGCCCGGCCCGCCGGAAGGGCGCTTCCTGCGCGCGAAGCGGGCCTTCGCCCTGCAATTCCACCCCGACCGGCTGCGCTGCGCCGAGCCGGAGCGCGGCATCCGCGGCGCCATCTTCCGGCAATTCTGGCAGGAGCTGCGGCGCATCGAGCGGGGCTGACCGCACCGTCCGGACTTGCGCCCGGCGATGAAGGGGCGGGACGACTTGACCTCCCTGCGCTTGGAGTCATGGCGCTTGTCGAAGCCGTCGCTGCCCGTTGCCCTGCTGCGGCTTCGCCGCGGCAGACTGTGACGGATCTGGGGCAGGAGGGGACTCCATGGCGCCCCCGCAACGCCGCGCAGCGGCTTTGCGGGGAGTTCACCCCTCCCGCAGCGCCTCGCGCACCACGCTGCGGAACTCCCGCCGGTAGAGCTCGCGCAGCACCACCAGGCTGGCCAGGATGAGCGCCAGGGGGTGCAGGATCCAGGCGAGCGCCGCCAAGCCGAAGTAATAGGCCCGCAGCCCGGTGTTGAAATGCCGCGCCGCCCGGTTGGCGACCTTGGCGGCCATCGCGGCATGGCCCTCGCGCGTCGGATCCGCCGGGTCGTGCGAGATGCCGCCGATGACGATGGAGCAGTAGTTGAACTGCCGCAGCGCCCAGGTCAGCTCGAAGAAGGCGCGGACGAAGATGAAGAGCAGCAGGGCGATCTTCATCTCCCAGGCCGCCGGGTCGGAGGGCGCCGCGAAGGGCAGGGCGCCGAAAACCCGGGTGCCGATCTCGGGCGAGCCCATCATCGCCACCAGGCCGCCGAGGATGAAGATGGCGGTGTTGGCGAGGAAGCTCGTGCTGTTCATCAGGTTGCCGATGATGTTCGTGTCCATGATGCGGTTCTCCCGCGTCACGGTGATCTGCAGCCAGCGGTGCCGGTGCGCGTCCATGGCGGCGATCACGCTCCGCGCCCGCAGCGCGGGATGGTGGTCGACCAGCGCGGCATAGCCCATCCAGCACAGGGTGAAGACGGCGAGGGCGACCCAGTCCAGCAGCGACAGCGAATGCATGCGTCGAGCATAGCGCGGATGCCGCCGCAGCCCGAGCGCCACGCCGTGGCCGCGAAACGGCTCTACTATCAATGGTCTATGGAATTTTCACGCTCCCCAGCCGGCGCCGAACTGCTCTAGGCTGCAGGGTGACCTGCCGGCCCAGGAGGAAAGGGCGCCGGCGCAGCAGGACTGGGAGCCGGCATGAGCGACGCCCTGTGGACCCTGACGATCCGCCGGTTCAGCAGCACCGGCGCGCCGGAGGAGATCGCGCAACGCATCCGGAAGGGGCTGCTTCCCACCCTGCGGCAGGAGTCGGGTTTCCGCGCCTATTACGTCGCCCGGGTGGATGGCGGCGGCGGCATCGTCTCGGCGACCATCTTCGAGGATGAGGCGGTCTCCGACCGGGTCACCGAGCATGTGCTCGCCTGGACCGAGGCCGAGCTGGCCGATCTGGTGACCGGCGCGCCGGTGATCACCCGGGCCACCCTGCACCTGCATTTCGATGCCGAGCGTCCGGGCCTCGACAGCTACATGCTGGTGCGGGCGACCGAGGGGCTGGGGCCGGCCAACGGCAACCTGCCGGTGGTGCAGGAGCGGCTGGTGCCGATCTCGGCCGAGCAGCCCGGCTTCCGCCATCTCTATATCGGTCGCGACCGGGACCAGGCGGGGCGCGGCCTCGCCGTCTCGATCTTCACCAACCGCAGCACCGCGACCGCGGCGCATGCCCAGGTGGCGGCGGCCATGGCGCAGCGCCGCGACCTATGGCCACAATCCCCGCAGGTGCTCGCCGCCGGCGAGGTGATCGTCGCCGCCACTGCCTGACCGCGGGGTGGCAGGGGGATGCCTACCCTCCGCCGCCGCATCGGCTACACTCCCGGCCAGGGGATCGAAACGGCCGGGAGAGACGAGCAATGAGCAGTCCGTTCCAGGAGCAGGTGCAGCGCGCGGTGCGCGACGAGGCGGCGCTGCGGGCGGCGCTCGCCGAGGCGGATATCGCGCCCATGCTCATGGTGCTGGTGCAGCTCACCGGCGACCTGGCGATCCTCGACGAGGTGGCGCCGCACATCCACGGTGCCTGGAGCTTCCTCGAATCCGTGCCCGAGCCGCTGAAGCAGAAGGTCCGGGACCGGCTGGTCGAGGCGCTGCAGGACTATGCGGTCGACGACCGGCCGCCGCCGCCGCTGCCGCCGGCCGCGACCCTGCAGCGCATGATGAGCGGCGGCGTCGGCCAGACCGTGCCCGAGGAATACATCCCGGTGCTGGTCGAGGAGACCCGCCTGGCGGAGGAGGATCCGCGCGCCGTGCGCTGGCGGCGCGACCCGGCGCGCCTGCCGCTCGGCGAGATGCAGGTCGTCATCATCGGCGCCGGCTTCGCCGGCCTCGGCATGGCGGTCCGGCTGAAGCAGATGGGCATCCCCTTCACCATCCTGGAGAAGAACCCGACCGTCGGCGGCACCTGGCTGGAGAACCAGTATCCCGGCTGCGCGGTCGATACGCCGAACCACTTCTTCTCCTACTCCTTCGCCCCGAACAATGCCTGGACCCGGCACTTCTCGCAGCGGCCGGAGATCCATCGCTACATCGAGGAGTGCTACGACCGCTACGACATCCGCCGGCATGTGCGCTTCGGCGTCGAGGTGACGCGCGCCGCCTATGACGAGGCGGCGTCGCGCTGGCAGGTGAGCCTCCGGCCGGTCGCGGGCGGCGCCGAGGAAGCCCTCTCCTGCCGCGTCCTCGTCTCGGCGGTCGGCCAGCTCAACCGCCCCGCCATCCCCGCCATCCCGGGGCTCGACGACTTCGAGGGGTCGCTCTTCCACACCGCGCGCTGGGATGCCTCGGTGCCGCTCGCCGGCAAGCGGGTGGCGATGATCGGCACCGGGGCGAGCGCCATGCAGGCCGCGCCCTCGATCGCGCCGGAGGTGGACAGGCTGGTGGTGTTCCAGCGCACGCCGCACTGGGCGGTGCACAACCCGAACTACCACAAGACGGTCAGCGCGGGGAATCTGTGGTGCCTCGAGAACATCCCCTATTTCGGCCAATGGCTGCGCTTCCAGCTCTTCTGGGCCGGCTCGGACGGCTTCCACGCCTCGCTGCAGGTCGATCCCGGCTGGACGCAGCCCGATCTCTCGCTGAACGAGGCCAATCACCGGATGCGGGAGATGCTCATCGAGCATGTCCGCAAGGAACTCGACGGCGATGAGGACCTCCTCGCCAAGGTGATCCCGGGCTACCCGCCCTATGGCAAGCGCATGCTGCGGGACAACCACTGGTACCGCATGCTCAAGCGCCCGAACGTCACGCTGGAGACCGGGCCGATCGAGCGGATCACGCCGGGCTCCATCGTGATGCGCGACGGCACCGAGCATGTGGTCGATGTCATCATCCTCGCTACCGGCTTCCAGGCCTCGAAGATGCTGACGCCGATGGAGATCGCCGGGCGCGGCGGCCGCACGCTCCGCGATGTCTGGGGCGATGACGACCCGCGCGCCTATCTCGGCATGACCGCGCCGGGCTTCCCGAATTTCTTCATGATCTACGGGCCGAACACCAACCTGGCGCATGGCGGCAGCATCCTGTTCCACCACGAATGCCAGGTCCGCTACATCTGCCAGGCGCTGCGCGAGATGGTGGAGCAGGGCTACGCCTCGCTCGAGGTGCGGCCGGAGGTGCACGACGCCTACAACCACCTCGTCGACGAGACCTGCCGCCGCATGGTCTGGAGCCATCCCGGCGTGACGAGCTGGTACAAGAACAAGAACAACCGCGTCACCGTGACCTCGCCCTGGCGGCTGCTCGACTACTGGAAGCTGACGCAGCATTTCGTGCCCGAGGAATTCCGCGCCGCCAGGCCGGGCGAGGCCATGCAGGTGCCCGGCCAGGGCCGCGCGGCGGTGGACAGCGCCGAGCGGCTGACCGTCAGCTAGAGCGTGATCGCTTGAGGTGGAAACACCGGAAAGCGTGACTCACGCGATCAAACAACGGCCTGGACCATGATCCGCGACCCTGTGTGAGCGGATCATGGTCCAGGGCGCGCCGCGCCCGGCCGCTGATGCGACGACCCGCCCAGGCGCTCCTGCCGGCGCCCGGGCCAGCATGGCAGGCCGCCCGCAGAGGCGGCGCCGGAGGAGGAGACGACCATGACCCTGCACACCCGCCTCTGCGACCTGCTCGGCATCGAGACGCCGATCCTGCTCGCCGGCATGGGGCGCGCCAGCACGCCCGAGCTCGCCGCCGCCGTCTCCAATGCCGGCGGCCTCGGCGTGCTCGGCGCCGCGAGTTGCGGCCCCAACCAGCTCCGCGCCTGGATCCGCCGCATGCGCGAGCTCACCGACCGGCCCTTCGGCGTCGACACGCTGCTGCCCGCCTCGGTGCGGCGCGGCGGCGGCAATGCCGGCGGCCCCCCGGCCGAGAGCCTGCTGCCGCAGCATCGCGGCTTCGCCCAGGACTTCATGGCGCGGGAGGGGCTCAATCCGCTGGACGAGGCCGGGCTCGCCGCGGCGCTCGGCCGCGATCCCGCCGACCGCGACGGCCCGGTGCCGCTCTCCCGCGCCTTCTTCGAGGCGCAGATGGAGGTGGTGATCGAGGAGCGCGTGCCGGTCTATGCCGCCGGCCTCGGCAATCCCGCGCCCTGGCTCGACCGGCTGCATGCCAACGGCACCAAGGTGATGGCGGTGGTCGGCACCACGCGGCACGCGCGGCAGGTGGTCGAGTCCGGCATCGACCTCATCGTGGCGCAGGGCCATGACGGTGGCGGCCACAACGCGCCGATCGGCACCATGGCGCTGATCCCGCAGGTGGTCGATGCCGTCGCCGGCCGCGTGCCGGTGCTCGGCGCCGGCGGCATCGGCGACGGGCGCGGCATCGCCGCGGCGCTGATGCTGGGCGCCGAGGGCGTCTGGATCGGCACCGCCTTCCTGGCGACCGAGGAGGCGGGTATCGCCCCGGCGCAGAAGCAGGCGCTGGTCGCGGGCAATGACGAGGGCACCACCGTCTCCCGCTCCGTCACCGGCAAGCCGGCGCGCATGGTGAAGAACCGCTGGGCCGTCGCCTATGCCGAGGCCGGGCTGGAGCCGCTGCCCATGCCCTATCAGGGCATGGTCTCCTCGCCCGTCACCGCCGCCGCGCTCGCCGCCGATCGCGCCGATATCTGGGGCGGCTTCGCCGGCCAGGGGCTCGGCATGATCCAGGGCGTGCGCCCGGCGGCCGAGGTGCTGCGCGACCTCGCCACGGGGGCGGAGCGGGTGCTGGCCGGCGCCGGGCGCTTCACCGACCGCGCCGCCGGGGGCTGAGGGATGGACCTCGCCCTCTCCGAGCGACACCGCGCGCTGCAGGCATCGGCGCGCGACTTCATCGCCCGTTTCGGCCCTCTCTCGCCGCCGGTCGGCGGCGGCGGCGGCCGGCGGCGGCCCGACCGCAAGGCGCTCGACTGGCAGGCGCTGCTGATCGAGCACGGCTTCGCCGCCCGCGCCGTGCCGCGCCGCTATGGCGGCTACGGCGCCGAGCCGGACGTGCTGGACGCCGCGATCATCACGGAGGAATTCAACCGCGCCGGCATCAGCCTCGGCATCCAGGGCCAGGGCATCCGCATGCTGGTGCCGACCCTGCTGGAGGTCGGCACCGAGGCGCAGCGCGAGCGCTGGATCGGCCCGACCATCCGCGGCGAGGTGATCTGGTGCCAGGGCTATTCCGAGCCCGAGGCCGGCAGCGACCTGGCCGCGCTCCGCACCGCGGCGCGGCTGGAGGATGGGCAGTTCGTCGTCAACGGCCAGAAGATCTGGACCAGCTCGGCGCATTTCGCCGACATGATGTTCCTGCTCTGCCGCACAGAGCCGGACCGGCCGAAGCATCTCGGCATCTCCTACCTGCTGCTGTCGATGGACAGCCCGGGGATCGAGGTGCGCCCGTTGCCGACCATGACTGGCCATCCCACCTTCAACGAGGTCTTCTTCACCGATGTCCGCGTGCCAGCCGACCAGATCGTGCTCGGCCGCGGCGAGGGCTGGCGGGTGGCCAATGTCACCCTGAAGCACGAGCGCATGCTGCTCGGCGATGCCGGCAAGCTGATGCACCGCCTGCACCGGCTGCGGGTGCTGCTGGCGGAGACGCGCGTCGATGGCGAGCCGCTGCTGGCGAAGCCGGTCTGGCGCGACCGGCTGATGCGGCTGCAGGGCGAGGTGCTGGCGGCGAAATACCACCAGATGCGCCTGCTCGGCGAGGCGGCGCGCGGCGAGGAGAGCGGCCTCGGCCTGCTGGTGGTGAAGTATTACGGCTCGACCCTCGCCTGGCGGCTGGCGGCGCTGGCCGTGGACGCGCTGGGCGAGGCCGGCCTGGTCTACGAGCCGCATGACGACCTCGCCGAGGACGATGCCGCGACCGCCTGGTACGCCGACTGGATGTACGATCTTGGCCTGATCATCGGCGGCGGCAGCTCGAACATCCAGAAGAACATCATCGCGGAGCGCGGCCTCGGCATGCCGCGCGAGCCGAAGATCCAGAGCGGGGCGTGACATGGCATTCGGGCTGAGCGAGGAGCAGCGCCTCTTCGACACCTCCCTGCGCGGGGTGCTGGCGGCGCGGGTGACGCAGGCCGCACGGCAGGCGGCGGCAGAGGCGGCCGGGGATGGGACATTCGATGCGGTGCTCTGGACGGCGCTGACGGAGCTCGGCCTGCCCGGGCTGCTGCTGCCGGAGGCGGCGGGCGGCGCCGGGCTCGGCCTGGCCGATGCCGCGCTCGCCGCCGAGGCGCTGGGCTACCATGCCGCGCCCACGCCCTTCCTCAGCAGCGCCGTGCTGGCGCCGCTGGCGTTGCGGCACCTCGGCGATCCGGCGGCGCAGGCCGAGTGGCTGCCGGCCCTCGCCGCGGGCCGGATGCGTGTCGCCTTCGCCCTCGGCGCCCTGGCGGGTGGGACCGGGTCCTGCACCCTGCGGCGGGACGGCGAGCGCCTCTCCGGCGAGGTCGCGCCGCTGGTCGAGGCCGGTGGCGCGACGCATGCGCTGCTGGCCCTGCCAAGGGACGGGCGGGGGGAGGGGCTGGCGCTGCTCGCCCTCGATGCGCCCGGCGTCGCGCTGCGGCCGCGCCCGGGCCTCGACCGGCTGCGGCCGCTGGCGGCGCTCTCGCTCAGCGACGCGCCGGCGCGGTTGCTGCCCGGCGATGCCGCGCCGGTGCTCGATGCCGGCCGGGTGATCCTCGCCGCCGAGACGCTGGGCGCGGCCCAGGCCATGCTCGACCAGGCGGTCGCCTATGCCGGGCAGCGCCGGCAATTCGGCCGGGCCATCGCCAGCTTCCAGGGCGTCAAGCATGTCTGCGCCGAGATGGCGGCCTGGCTGGAGCCCTGCCACGCCTTCCTCCGGCATGCCGCGGCGGCCCAGGATGCAGCCCGGGCAGGGGGCGTTGCCGAGGCACGGATGCTCGCCTGCCAGGTGAAGGCGCATCTCGACGAGGTTGGGCGCGACGTCGCCCGGCACGCGACCGAGGTGCATGGCGGCATGGGCTTCACCGAGCTGCTGGGCCTGCCCTTCTGGTTCAAGCGCATCGCCGGCAACCGCCAGCTCCTCGGCGGGCCGGAGCGTTGCCGCGAGGAAGCGGCGATGGTCCAGGGATTCGCGGCATGAGGCGACGCCGGCTCGCCGCCGCGCTGCTCTGGCTCGGCCTGCTGCCGGCGGCGGCGCGCGCCGCCGATCCGCCCGCCGGTCCACCCTGGCCGGCGCGGCCGGTGAGCCTGGTGGTCGCCTATCCGCCCGGCGCGATCACCGACACGGTGGGCCGGCGCGTCGCCGAGCAGCTCGGCACCGCGCTCGGCGCCTCCATCATCGTCGAGAATCGCGGCGGCGCCGGCGGCAATGTCGCGGGGGCTTATGTCGCGCGCGCCGCCCCGGATGGGCATACGCTGCTCTTCACCTCCTACGGCAACCTGATCATCGCCGCGGCGGCGAAGCTGTCGGTCGGATTCGATCCCTTCAAGGACCTGGCGCCGGTCGGGATGGTCGGGCCGATGACCGTGGTGCTGCTGGTGCGGCCCGACCTGCCGGTGCGGACGCTGCAGGACTTCACCCGCCATGTCGCGGCGCATCCCGGCGCGCTCAATTTCGCCAGCGTCGGCTTCGGCAGCTCCTACCACCTGCTGATCGAGCAGATGATGGCCTATGGCCGGCTGAGCATGAACCACGTGCCCTATCGCGGCGGCGCGGCGGCGATGACGGATTTCCTTGGCGGGCGGGTGCAGGCGACGCTCGCCACCTGGCTCTTCGCCCGGCCCTACATGACGGATGGCAGCGCCCGGCCCATCGCCGTCGCCAATGCCGCCCGCGCCCCGGTCGCGCCGGATCTGCCGACCGTGGCCGAGGCGGTGCCGGGCGCCGCCATCGCCGAGGGGCTCGGCCTCTTCGCGCCCGCCGGCACGCCGGCCCCGGTGATCGGCCGGCTGAACGCGGCGCTGCGCGGCATCCTCACCGCGCCGGCGATGCATGGCTGGCTGGAGGAGAATGGCGTGACGCCGCAGCCCGGCCCGCCCGAGGCCTTCACCGCCGAGATGCGCCCGGCCGCGGAGTCGCTCGCCCGGCTGCTGCGCGAGACGCAGATCCGACTGGAATAGGGCATATCCCCACGACGTCGCCGCGCGCCGCCGTGGGGACCCCGTCATGCCTCGCCGTAATGCACCCGGCGATAGGGGCGGGAGACCACCGTGTCGTCGGTGTGGATGTCCCACAGGCTGGTGCCGTTCGAGGCCTGATGCGCCTCGAACAGCCGCTGCATGCCGCCGAGCGAGGTGACGGTGTCGCCGCGGATGCCGAAGCCGCCCGCCACCGCCGCGAGGTCGCCGCGGCCATGGATGACCAGCGCCGGGTCGAGGCCGGTGGCGCGGAATTTGTGGATCTCGGCGCCGTAGCCGCCATCGTTGATGGTGGCGATCAGCATTCGGTGCCCTTCGCGCCGGATCGTCTCCAGCTCCTGCGCATGCATCAGCAGGCTGCCATCGCCCTCGATCAGCAGCACCTTGCCGTCCCGCCGCGCGGCGGCGACGCCGATCGCCCCGGGCAGCCCGTTGCCGATGGCGCCGAAGTCGCAGACCACGTTGATTCGCTCGGGCGCCCGGCCGCGCAGATGCGTCATGGCGATGCCGAGGAAATGCCCGCCGCCGATCACCACGTCCCAGTCCTTCGGCACGATGGCGTCGAGCTCGAGCATCGCCTGGCGTGGATCGACCAGGCCGGGGGCGATGGCGAACTCCTTGCGGTCGGGCCGGTCCTCCGCGATCTGCGCGGCCAGCGCGGCGCTGCGGAAGCCCTCCTTACGCAGGCCGCGCTGCGCGAGCGCGGCGGCGATCGCCTCGGCGCCGCCCGCCGCATCGGCGATGACATGCAGGTCGGCGGTGCGCAGCCCCTGCCACAGCCCGCGCGGATGGGTGTCGATCTGCACCGTGCGGGCATTCGGGTAGAGATAGCCGCTCTCGGTCGTGTAGGCGCCGAGCCCGACGCCGATGCCGATGACGAGGTCCGCCTCGGCGAAGCATTCGCGCGCGAAGTCGGAGGCGAAGGCGCCGGCGATGTCGAGGGCGAAGGGATTGCCCTCGAACATCCCCTTGGCCTGCAGCGAGGTGGCGAGCAGCGCGCCGCTGGCCTCGGCCAGCGCCTCGATCTCCGCCCGGGCGCGGGCGAGCCGGGCGCCGCGGCCGGCGATGATCACCGGCTTCTCCGCCTCGGCGATCATGGCGACGACGCGCTCCACCATCGCCGGGTCGGGCATCGGCCGCTGCGGCATCGGCAGGTAGTCGGCCGAGGGGATGTAGTCCGCCATGTAGGGATAGGCCTGCTTCTGCAGGTCCATCGGCACCGAGAGCACCACCGGCCGGCGTTCCAGCGCCGCGGTGTGGAAGGCCTCGCGGACATTGTCGAGGGCGCGGTCGAGCGAGCGGATCGGGATGTAATGCGCGCCGGTCGCCTGGGCGAGCGGCGCCATGTCGATCTGCTGCAGGTAGAAGGAGGCGAGCAGCGGCGAATCGCCGGCGAAGACGACGAGCGGCACGTTCGCCCGCGCGGCGATGGTCAGCCCGGTCATGATCTGGGTGAAGCCGGGGCCGCAGGTGGTGGAGGCGACGCCGACCTTGCCGGTGGCGCGCGCATAGGCATCGGCCATGGCGACGGCGCAGTGCTCGTGCCGGGCATTCACCACCCGCACCCCCGGCTGCCGCGACATGGCCTCCGACCAGTACATGTTGGCATCGCCCATCAGGGTGAAGAGCACCTCGCAGCCCTCGGCCGCGAAGGCCTGGGCGAGGACATCGGAGAGCTTCGGGTCGGCCATGGTCAGGGGGTTCCTTTGCCCAGGAGGCTGCGCAGCCAGGAGCGGAAGGCGAGCCAGGCGAGGCGGAAGGCGCTCAGCTCGCGGGCCGGCGCCAGGGACGGGGTGCGGGGAGGGGCGGGGGGCGGTGTCGGGGCCGGCGCCGGGGTGGGGGTCGATGCGGGCGGCGCGGCGACCGGGGCGGGGGCGACGGGGGCAATCCGCGCGGCGGCCACGGGGGCGACCGGGGCGGCGGACGGCGGCTCGGGCGCCGCTGCCTCCGCCATCGCCGGCAGGGCGGCCTGGCCGCGCTCGGCCACCAGCCTCGCCATGTTGGCGGAGAACTCGCCGAGCAGGGCGCGCGCGACATGCACGCCGCCGGCATTGGCGAAGGTCTCGAGCGGCCCGGTCACGGTGAAGCGCCCTTCGACATCGAGCAACGTGTCCGCGCCATCGGCGCGCGCCGCGACCGTGCCGGAGGAGAGGGCGCGCGAGGCGCCGCGCTGGTCGATGCCGCGGCCCTCGATGCTGCAGCGATGCGCCTCGTGGTCGAAGCCGAGCGTCGCCTCGCCGCGGAAGGTCGCGGTGGTCGGGCCGAAGCGCACCTTCACCGCGCCGCGCCAGACGCCGTCGCCCTGCTCGGGCGCGAGGGTCGCACCGGGGATGCAGCTCGCCACCGCCGCAGGGTCGCTCAGCAGCGGCCATACAACATCGAGTGGCGCCGCAATGCGCGTCTGTTCCACAAGTTCGGGCATGGACGGTTCCGGCTGGGAGTCTTCACCCGCAGCCTGCGGAAGCCGGAGCGATTGCGCAAGCCGGGTCGGTCGGCCGTCCATCCCAGGCTCAAGCGCAACACTCGCAGAGCCGTGAAGTTTGTATCGTGGGGTAATTCTTGTTGAGCGACAGTTTTATGACATAAGGCCGCCATCGCCGTCCTGGGAGGGTCGGTCCCGTCGCAGAACAGCCCTGAACCAACAGGAGCAAGCGGCCCTGGCATCGTCGGATGCCGGGGCCGTCGCGCGTTCGGGGGATGGATCAGGGGCGGGTGCGTCCCGCTTGCACAGGCACAGCCCCCGCCATCGCCGCCCGGTGCCCTGCCGCGGCGTCGTCGCGGCAGGCCGTGACGCATCAAGGTGCAGGAGCGAATTCCAGGGCCCCCACGGAGCCGCGCAGCGGCTTGGTGGGGAGTATCACGTGCCGCAGAAGGTCTGCAGCACCCGCTCCTCCTCGCGTGGCGGCAGCATGAAGGGCTCGATCTCCGGCCGCTCCTCGAAGGGCCGGGCGGTGGCCGCGAGCAGCGCCTCGAAGGGCGCGAGGTCGTCGCGCTCGACCGCGGCCGTGATCACCGCCTCGATCTGGTGGTTGCGCGGGATCACGGCGGGATTGGTCGCGCGCATGGCGGCGGCCCGGTCCCGCGGCCCGCCCGGCTGCGCCGCCAGCCGCTCCCGCCAGGCCGGCGCCCAGCTATCGTAGGCGGCCGGGTCGCGGAACAGCGCCCGCAGCGCCGCATCGCCTTCCGGCCCAGCGGCGGCATTGCAGAGACGGCGGAAGGTCAGGGTGAAGTCGGCGCCCGTCTCCGCCATGCGCTGCAGCAGCGCCTGGACCAGCTCGAGATCGGTCGGGTCGTCGCCGGCGAGGCCGATCTTCCGCAGCAGGCCGGCGCGGTGCAGCGCCTCGAACCGCGTTGCGAAATCGCCCAGCGCCGCCTGCGCCACCTCCACCGCGGCCTCCTCGGTCTCGGCGAGCAGGGGCAGCAGCGTCTCGGCCAGCCGGGCGAGGTTCCATTGCGCGATGCGCGGCTGGTTGGCGTAGGCATAGCGGCCGAAGCTGTCGATGGAGCTGAAGACCGCCTTCGGGTCATAGGCATCCATGAAGGCGCAGGGGCCGTAATCGATGGTCTCGCCGGAGATGGCGCAGTTGTCGGTGTTCATCACGCCGTGGATGAAGCCGATCTGCAGCCATTGCGCGACCAGCGCCGCCTGCCGCCGCGCCACGCCTTCGAGGAAGGCGCGATAGGGGTTGGCGGCCGAGGCGGCCTCCGGCTCATGGCGGGCGATGGCGTAATCGGCCAGCAGCCGCACCGCCTCGGCATCGCCGCGCGCGGCGAAATACTGGAAGCTGCCGACGCGGAGATGGCTCGCCGCGACGCGGGTCAGCACCGCGCCCGGCAGCGCCGCCTCGCGGAAGACATGCTCGCCGGTCGCAACGGCCGCGAGGCTGCGCGTGGTGGGCACGCCGAGCGCCGCCATGGCCTCGCTGACGATGTATTCTCGCAGCACCGGGCCGAAGGCGGCGCGACCGTCGCCGCCGCGCGAGAAGGGTGTCCGGCCGGAGCCCTTGAGCTGGATGTCGCGCCGCCGCCCCTCGCGGTCCACCACCTCGCCGAGCAGGATGGCGCGGCCGTCGCCGAGCTGCGGCACGAAATGCCCGAACTGATGCCCGGCATAGGCCAGCGCGATCGGCTCCGCCCCTTCGGGCAGGCGGTTGCCGGCGAAGATCGCCGCGCCCTCGGCGCCCGCCAGCGCCGCCGGGTCGAGCCCGAGCTGCTCCGCCAGCGGCGCGTTCAGGCGCAGCAGGCGCGGATCGGCGACCGGCGTCGGGTCGAGCCGGGCGAAGAAGCGGGGCGGCAGGCGGGCATAGCTGTTGTCGAAGGGGAAGCGGGCGGCCATGCGGGGCGTCTCCCGATGCGGCGGGGCGGTGGGCCGGCATATGGGGCCGGTGCCGGCGGGATGCGACCCGTAGGAAGGCTAGGGCGTGATCGCTTGAGGTGGAGGCACCGAAAAGCGTGCATCACGCGATCAAATAACGGCCTGGACCATGATCCGCGAGCCTGTGTGAGCGGATCATGGTTCTAGGGGAGGCCCTGCTCCTCCGGCGCGGCCACCGCGGCCTCGGCGCGATCGGCGGGGCAGCTCGCCGCGCGCCGCTGCCGGAAGGCGCTGCGATAGACCGCATAGGGATCGAGCGATTCGGCCTCGATCCGGGCCAGCGCGTCGTGCAGCGCGTCGTAGCCCACCAGCGCGTCGCCGGTGCTCCAGGCGAGGAAGAGGTCGGAGCCGAGCGCCTGCGACAGCGTGGCGCTGGTGGCAGCGAGCGCCCCGGCATCGCGCAGGGTCGAGGGGCCGAGCAGCGGCAGCACCAGGAAGGGGCCGCTCGGCACTCCCCAATGGCAGAGCGCATCACCCGGGGTGAGGGGATGCCGCGGATAGCCCATGGCCAGCGCCCGGTCGCGCAGCCCGCCGAGGCCGAAGGTGGTGTTGATGCCGAAGCGCGCCGCGGCGTTCCAGGCAAGCCCGGTCTCGCCGGCGGCGAGGCTGCTGGCCAGGGTGAGCGGCTCGTTCAGGTTGGCGAAGGCGTTGGCGATGCCGTGCCGGATGCGCGGCGTGGTGGTGGCGCGATAGGCTTCGGCCAGCGGCGCCAGCACCCAGCGCCGCGCCAGGTCGTTGAAGGCATGGACGCGGCGGTTCACCCCCTCCAGCGGATCGGCCTCTGCCAGCGCCGGCCGGCCGGGCAGGGCCAGCGCCAGCACGAGGGCGCCGGCGGCGAGGAGGGACGGGCCGGGACGCCGGACGCGCATCGCAGGTCTCCGAGGATCAGGCGCAGCATAGCGAGCGCTTCAGATATAGGGCAGAGCGAGGCGCATCGCGGCATCGCGCAGCCGGGCGGGCAGGGAGCGATGGGCGAGCGTGCCGGCGGAGAGGCGCTGCCGGCGCCGCGCTTCGATCAGCCCGGCGATCAGCGCCGCGGTCGCGGCATCGTAGATCTCGAGGTCGAGCTCGAAATTGAGCCGCAGGCTCCGCAGGTCCCAGTTCGAGCTGCCGATCAGGCTCCAGGCCCGGTCCACCACCATCAGCTTGGTGTGGTCGAAGGGCGGCGGGTTCCACCAGATGCGGCAGCCGGCGGCCAGCAGCGGCCCGACATGGGCGCGCATGGCCCAGTCCACGGCGCGGTGGTTGCTGCGCTCCGGCACCACGATATCGACCGCGACGCCGCGCAGCGCCGCCAGGGCGAGGGCGGTGATCAGCCGGTCATCGGGCAGGAAATAGGGCGTCATGATGCGGATCGAGTCGCGGGCGCAGGTGATCGCCTGCAGCAGCACGACCTCGATCTTCTCCAGGTCCTGGTCGGGGCCGGAGGTGACGACGCGGGCGATGGCGTCGCCGGCCGGCGAAGCGGGGCGCGGTGGCGCGGGCGCGACGGGCGGCGCCGGAGCGCCGGTGGCGAAATGCCAATCGGCATCGAAGGCGGCGGCGAGCTGCCCCACCACCGGGCCGCGCAGCTCGAAATGCGTATCCCGCACCGGATGCGCCGGGCCCTGGGCCAGCAGGTTCTCCGCGCCGATGTTGAGGCCGCCGGCGAAGCCCAGCGCGTCGTCGATGACGAGGACCTTCTTGTGCGAGCGGAGATTGAGGAAGGGCATGTTCCAGGGCAGCGGCGAGTGCAGGAAGCGCGCCGCCGGCACGCCGTTCCGCCGCAGCCGGCGATAGGCCGGCGAGAGGAAGTAGCCGCCGCCGATGCCGTCGATCAGCACCCGCGCCGCGACGCCGCGGGCCTGAGCGCGGATCACCGCGTCGAGGATCGGCGCCCCGGCCGCGTCGTCGCGCAGGATGTAGCTGGAGAGCCGGATGCTGGCGGTCGCGGCCTCGATGGCGGCGAGCATGCGCGGATAGGCCTCGTCGCCGCAGCGGAGCAGGGCGACGGCATTGCCGGGCAAGGCGCGGCGGCGGCTGACCCGCCGCGCGGTGCGATCGATGGCCGCGAGGGTGGCGTCGAGCTCCGGGCCCGGCGGCTCGGGCGCCGCGGATTGCGCCGCATCCTCGCCGCGGTCGAGCGAGCGGGCGCGCCGGCGCACCCGGTTGATGCCAAGCAGGTAGTAGAGGGCGCTGCCGAGGAAGGGCGAAAGCCAGGCGAGGCCAATCCAGCCGATGGCGGTGCCGACCTCGCGCTTGCGCAGCAGGACATGGCCGGTGACCAGGGCGGAGAGACCGATGTGCAGCAGCGTCAGCCCGGTCGCGGCGAGCGTGGTGGTCGGGCTGGTCATGCCTGGGGACAGTCCTCCTCGGCGAGCGCGGCGCTGCGGCGACTCGCCCAGGCGAGCAGGATAGGCCGGTTGCGCGCTGGCGGGTGACGTCCTCGGGCCGGTGCGGGTGGCAGTGCCTCGGGGATGGGCCTCGGGAGTAGGAGCAGGACTGGCGGATGGGGTGGGATTCGAACCCACGATACGCTTTTGACGTATACGCACTTTCCAGGCGCGCGCCTTCGACCGCTCGGCCACCCATCCGGCGCCGCGGCCGCCCGGAGGGGGCCGCGAGGGCGCGGACCATAGTGGCCGGGCCGGGGGAGGGCAAGCCCGAGGGGCATCGGCGCGAGCATCGGCGAAAGCCCCTTTTCCGCGGCGCGCTTCCGTGGTTCCTCCCGCCACCGAACCAAGCCCGGGAGGTCAACCGACCCCATGAAGCGTCGTCTCATCCTGCGCGGCGGCACGCTCGCCGCCGCGGCCGCTCCGCTCGCCCTGCCGGCGGTGGTCCATGCCCAGGCGCCGGCGCTGCGCTGGCGGCTGACCAGCAGCTACCCGACCAGCCTCGACGCCATCCATGGCGCCGCGCATGTCTTCGCCAAGACAGTCGCCGAGCTGACCGAGGACCGCTTCCAGATCCGCGTCTTCGGCCCGGGCGAGGTGGTGCCGGCGCTGCAGGCGCTGGATGCGGTGCAGGCCGGCACGGTCGAGGCCTGCCACACCACGGCCTCCTTCTACACCGGCAAGAACCCGGCCTTCGCCTTCGCCACCGGCGTGCCCTTCGGCCTCAACACCCGCCAGCAGAGCGCCTGGATGGTCGAGGGCGGCGGGATCGAGATGCTGAACGAGCTCTTCGCCCAGTACAACGCCTACAGCCTGCCGCTGGGCGCGACCGGCGCCCAGATGGGCGGCTGGTTCCGCAAGGAGATCCGCAGCACCGAGGATCTGAAGGGTCTCAAGATGCGCATCGCCGGCCTGGGCGGGACGGTGCTCTCGCGCGTCGGCGGCGTGCCGCAGCAGCTCGCCGGCGGCGACATCTACCCGGCGCTGGAGCGCGGCACGATCGACGCCGTCGAATGGCTCGGCCCCTATGACGACGAGAAGCTCGGCCTCAACAAGGTGGCGCCCTACTACTACTACCCGGCCTGGTGGGAGGGGGCGGCGAATACCAGCTTCGTCGCCAATCTCGAGCAATGGAACGCCCTGCCGAAATCCTATCAGGCCACGGTCCGCACCGCCTGCGCCGAGGCGACGACCTGGATGGTCGGGCGCTACGACACCCGCAACCCGGACTCCCTGCGTCGCCTGCTCGCCAGCGGCACCCAGCTCCGCGCCTTCCCGCGCGAGGTGATGGAGGCCTGCTACCGCGAGGCCCTGGCGCTGGAGCAGGAATTGGCGGGAAAGAGCCCGGAATACCGCAAGATCCACGAGGCCTGGTCGAAATCGCGCGACGACATGCGCGCCTGGTTCCGGGTGGCCGAGCTCTCCTTCGACAATTTCCTCGCCCAGGCGGCGGCGCGGCGCTGAAGCGGCTGCCCTACACCCCGTAATGCCGCCGGTACCAGGCGACGAAGGCCGGGATCCCGATCTCGATCCCGGTCGAGGGCACCGCGCCGGTCAGCGCCCGCAGCAACGAGGTGTCGGCCCAGGTCTTCAGCACCTCGCCCGGCTGCATCGGCAGGTAGTTGCGGATCGCCTCGCGGCCGCAGGCCCGCTCGATCTCGGCGATGAGGTCGAGCAGCGGCACCGGCCTGGCAGCGCCGATGTTGACCACCCGGAAGGGCGCGACCGGGCTGACGGAATCGCAATCCGCGACCTTCCGCCCGGCCTCCGGCACGCAGTCCACGAGGCCCAGGATGGAGGTCACCAGGTCGTCGATATAGGTGAAGTCGCGCTCCATCCGGCCATGGTTGTAGATGTCGATGGCGCGGCCGTGCAGGATCGCGTCGGTGAACTTGAAGAAGGCCATGTCCGGCCGGCCCCAGGGGCCGTAGACCGTGAAGAAGCGGAACATGGTGATCGGCTGGCGCTGGATGGCGGCCTGGGAATGGCCGATCTGCTCCGTCGCCAGCTTGGTCGCGGCGTAGATGTTGAGCGGCGTCGCCACCGCCTCGGTCTCGCGGAAGGGCATCGCCGTGTTGGCGCCGTAGGCCGAGCTGGTCGAGGCCATCAGCAGGTGGCGCACCGGCCGCGCCCGGCAGGCCTCGAGCAGGGCGAAGGTGCCGCGGATATTGGCGTGGATGTAGCTCGCCGGATGCTCCAGCGCGTAGCGGACGCCAGCCTGGGCGGCGAGGTGGATGATCACTTCCGGCGCCTCCCGCGCCATCACCTCCTCGAGCCGCGCCGCATCGGTCAGGTCGAGGATATGCGCGGTGAAGCCGGGCTGCCGGGCGAGCTCGGCATGCCGCGCCTCCTTCAGCCGGACGTCGTAATAGGGGACCATGGCATCGATCCCCGCCACCGCATGGCCGGCGTCGAGCAACCGGGCGGCGACGTGGAAGCCGATGAAGCCGGCGCTGCCGGTGACGAGGAATTTCATGGCCGACGCTCCGTGCTGCCCGCGCCCAGATAGGCCAGAACGCGCCGGCGCGGAAACCGCCCGGCCCGTCCGGCCGCCACCCGCGATCGCCGTTGACAAATCCGTTATTGTTTCGCTTTAACGGCATATGCTGCTGACGAAACGAGATGCGGTTCCTGCCGGGCTTGCCGCGACCGGCGTCGAGCCCCGTGCCGCGGCACCGGCCCGGCTGGCGCAGCTCGAGGCGCGATTCGCCGCCCGCACCGCCCGCATCGCCGTGGTCGGCCTCGGCTATGCCGGGCTGCCCATGGCGCTCGCCCTGGCTGAGGCCGGCTTCCCGACCCTCGGCCTCGAGCGCGACGCGGCGCGGCTGGCGCGGCTGGCGACGGGGGAGAGCGGCATGCGCCACGTCGGGCCGGAAAGCCTCGCCCCGGTCCTGGCGAGCGGGCGCTTCGCCGTCACCGGCGAGTGGGAGAGGCTCGGCGAGGCCGATGCGATCCTGATCTGCGTGCCGACCCCGCTCGGCGCCGACCGGGCGCCCGACCTCTCGGCGGTGCGGGAGGCGAGCGCCGCGGTCGCGCGGATCCTGCGGCCCGGCCAGCTCGTCGTGCTGGAATCGACCACCTGGCCGGGCACGACGCGGGAGGTGGTGCAGCCGATCCTGGAGGCCGGCGGGCTGCGCTGCGGCCAGGATGTCTTCCTTGCCTATTCGCCGGAGCGCGAGGATCCCGGCAATGCCGGCTTCCGCACCGCGACCATCCCGCGCGTGGTCGGCGGCGCCGATCCGGCCTCGCTGCGCCTGGCCATGGCCCTCTACGGCGCGGCGATCGAGCGGGTGGTGCCGGTCGCCTCGCTGGAGGCGGCCGAGGCGGTGAAGCTCGCCGAGAACGCCTTCCGCGCCGTCAACATCGCCTTCGCCAACGAGATGAAGCTCGTGCTCGGCGGCATGGGGATCGATGTCTGGGAGGTGGTGGCGGCGGCGGCGAGCAAGCCCTTCGGCTTCCTGCCTTTCTGGCCGGGCCCCGGCGTCGGCGGCCACTGCATCCCGGTCGATCCGCTCTACCTCGCCTGGAAGGCGCGGGCGGCCGGCGTGCCGGCCCGCTTCGTCGAGCTCGCCGCCGAGATCAATGCCGACATGCCCTTCCACGTGCTGACGGCGCTGCAGGGGGCGATGCAGGCGCGGCTCGGCCGCGACCTCGCCGACAGCCGCATCCTGCTGCTCGGCGTCGCCTACAAGCCGGGGATCGAGGATGTCCGCGAGAGCCCGGCGCTGCGGCTGATCGAGCTGATCGAGGAACAGGGGGGCGAGGCCCCGTATCACGACCCGCTGGTGCCGGTGCTGCCGGCCCTGCCGGAGCATCCCGGCCTCGCCGGCCGGCGCTCGCTCGACTGGCCAGCGGCGCTCGCGGGCTGCGACGCGGCGCTGATCGTCACCGACCATGCCGGCATCGACTATGCCGGGCTCTGCGCCGCCCTGCCGCTGGTGGTCGATACCCGCGACGCCTGCGGCCGCCGCGGCCTGCGCGGCGCGCACATCGTCAAGGCGTGATGCTCATGCGCCCTCGCGCGCCGGCTGCACACCACCGGCTTGCCCGACGGCGCGATGCGCGGGTCCCGTTCGGGGTCTCGGACCGGTCAGGCGACCGGTCCGCCGGCATGAGGGCACGGCCGCCTCATCCCCCGCGCAGGCGTTCCTCCATCTCGCCGAGGATGGTGGCGTCGTCGATGGTCGGCGGCACGGTGTAGGATTCGCCGTCGGCGATCCGGCGCAAGGTCGCGCGCAGGATCTTGCCGCTGCGCGTCTTCGGCAGGCGGGAGACCACGCGGGCGTCGCGGAAGGCGGCGACCGGCCCGATCCGCTCGCGCACCAGCCCGACCAGCTCGCCGCAGATTGCCGCCTCGGGCTTCGCCACCCCCGCCTTCAGCACGACGAGGCCGAGCGGCACCTGGCCCTTCAGGCTGTCGCGGATGCCGATGACGGCGCATTCGGCGACGTCGGGATGGCTCGCCAGCACCTCCTCCATTGCTCCGGTCGAGAGGCGATGGCCGGCGACGTTGATGATGTCGTCGGTGCGGGACATGACGGAGATGTAGCCCTCCTCGTCCACCACCCCGGCATCGGAGGTGTTGTACCAGCCGGGAAAGGCGGCGAGGTAGGAGTCGCGGAACCGGTCATCGGCCTGCCAGAGCGTCGGCAGGCAGCCCGGCGGCAGCGGCAGGCGGATGGCGAGCGTCCCGCTCTGGCCGCGCGGCAGCGGCTGCCCCGCCTCGTCGAGCGCGGCGACCTCATAGCCCGGGCTCGCCTTGCCGCCGCTGCCGAAGCGCGCCGGGAACAGGCCGAGGCCGCGGAAATTGCCGCTGATCGGCCAGCCGGTCTCGGTCTGCCACCAATGGTCGATCACCGGCTTGCCGAGCAGCCCGGCGCACCACTCGGCGGTCGGCGGGTCGCAGCGCTCGCCGGCGAGGAACAGCGCCTCCAGCCGCGACAGGTCGTGCGCCGCCAGCAGTCGGCCCTCCGGGTCGTCGCGCTTGATCGCGCGCATCGCGGTCGGCGCGGTGAACATCGCCTTGACGCCGTGCTGGGCGCAGACGCGCCAGAAGGTGCCGGCATCCGGCGTGCCGACCGGCTTGCCCTCGAACAGCACCGTGGTCGCGCCGGTCAGCAGCGGCGCGTAGACGATGTAGGAATGCCCGACCACCCAGCCGACATCGGAGGCGGTGAACATCACCTCGCCCGGCCCGACGCCGTAGAGCATGGCCATGGAGTTGCGCAGCGCCACGGCATGCCCGCCATTGTCGCGCACCACGCCCTTCGGCTTGCCTGTCGTGCCGCTGGTGTAGAGGATGTAGAGCGGGTCGGTCGCCGCCACCGGCACGCACTCCGCCGGCGCCGCACCGGCCTCGGCGGCGAGCCAGTCCTCGTCGCGGCCGGCGAGCAGCGCCGCCTCGGCCTGCGCGCGCTGCAGCATCAGCACCCGGTCCGGCTTGTGCGGCGAGAGGGCGATGGCGGCGTCGAGCAGCGGCTTGTAGGCGACGACCCGTCCCGGCTCGAGGCCGCAGGAGGCGGCGAGGATCACCTTCGGCTGCGCATCGGCGATGCGGGCGGCAAGCTCGGCCGCGGCGAAGCCGCCGAAGACCACGGAATGCACGGCGCCGATGCGGGCGCAGGCGAGCATGCCGATGGCCGCTTCCGGCACCATCGGCATGTAGATCACCACCCGGTCGCCGGCCGCGACGCCGCGCTCCCGCAGCGCCCCGGCGAGCCGCGCCACGCGCCCCTGCAGCGCGGCATAGGTGAGGGTCTCGATCCGCCCGGTCATCGGGCTGTCCCAGAGGATGGCGGCCTGGGCGCCGCGGCCGGCCGCGACATGGCGATCCACCGCGTTGTGGCAGGTGTTCAGCCGGGCATCCGGGAACCAGCGGCCATAGGGGCCGGCGGCCGGGTCGAAGATGCGGCGCGGCGCCTCCTCCCAGTCGATCCCGCGCGCCGCCTCGGCCCAATAGCCTTCGGGGTCGCGCCGCCAGGCGGCATAGGTCGCGTCGTAGGAGCTGGTCCCGGCGCCCGCTGGCATTGTCGCCTCCCGCATCT
Organism: Roseicella sp. DB1501; assembly: GCF_013112485.1. Taxonomy (GTDB): domain Bacteria; phylum Pseudomonadota; class Alphaproteobacteria; order Acetobacterales; family Acetobacteraceae; genus Paracraurococcus. The sequence goes on along the minus strand of NZ_JABFHG010000002.1, from coordinate 188,331 downwards.
CTGGTCCGGGGAAACTGGCAAGGCCTGGGGTGGAGAGCAAGCGGCGGCGAAAAGTCCCGGCCGGGTCCGTTGCAACCATCGCTGCCCGTTGCCCTGCCGCGGCAGGCTGTGATGCGCTCAGGGCAAGAGGCGCATCGCGGGGCCCCCACGACGCCGCGAAGCGGCGTCGTGGGGAATAATCAGAGGCTCGCGCTGGCCGGCCGCCGCTGCGGCGGCTCCGCCGTATCGGCGGCGAAGATGTCGCGGTCCTTGGTCTCCGGCACGAAGAAGGTGCCGATGACGACGGTCACGGCGGCGATGACGATCGGGTACCAGAGCCCGAAATAGACATCGCCGGTCTGCGCGATCATGGCGAAGGCGGTCGCCGGCAGCAGGCCGCCGAACCAGCCATTGCCGATATGGTAGGGCAGCGACATGGAGGTGTAGCGGATGCGGGTCGGGAAGAGCTCGACCAGCGCCGCGGCGATCGGTCCGTAGACCATGGTCACGTAGATCACCAGCAGCGTCAGGATGCCGATCAGCACCGCCGGCTGCTCGCGGAAGATGTCGAACACGCCGGACATCTTCACGACCGTCGGATTCGAGGCCTGGGGATAGCCGGCGGCCGTCAGCGCCGCCCCCAGGTCCCGGGTGAAGGTCGGGCTGTTCGCCGGCATCGGCGTGCCGCCGGCGATGCGCACCGCGGCGACGCTGCCGGGCGGGACGTCCTCGACCGAGTAGTTCACCGAGGCCCGGGCCAGCGCCGCCTTGGCGATGTCGCAGGGCTGGGTGAAGGTGCGGGTGCCCACCGGGTTGAACTGGAAGGAGCAGGTCGAGCGGTCGGCCAGCACCTGCACCGGGATGTCGGTATGCGCCCGGTGCAGCGCCGGATTCGCCTCGGCGCTCATCAGCTTGAAGAGCGGGAAATAGGTCAGCGCCGCCAGCAGGCAGCCGCCGAGGATGATCGGCTTGCGGCCGATCTTGTCGGACAGCCAGCCGAACAGCACGAAGCCGCCCGAGCCGAGCAGCAGCGACCAGGCGATCAGCATGTTGGTGGTGAAGCCGTCGACCTTCAGCACCGAGCCGAGGAAGAACAGCGCGTAGAACTGTCCCGTGTACCAGACCACCGCCTGGCCGGCGACGAGGCCGAGCAGGGCGAGCAGCGCCACCTTGGCGTTCTTCCACTGGCCGAAGGCCTCGGAGATCGGGGCCTTGGAATGCGTCCCCTCCGCCTTCATGCGCGCGAAGGCCGGGCTCTCCTCCATCTGCATACGGATCCAGACCGAGATGCCGAGCAGCAGGATCGAGACCAGGAAGGGGATGCGCCAGGCCCAGGCCTTGAAGGCATCCGGCCCGAAGGCAGCCTGGGTGAAGAGGATGACGAGGAGCGAGAGGAACAGGCCCGCCGTCGCCGTGATCTGGATGAAGGAGGTGTAGAAGCCGCGCCGGCCATGCGGCGCGTGCTCGGCCACATAGGTCGCGGCGCCGCCATACTCGCCGCCCAGCGCCAGGCCCTGCAGCAGCCGCAGGATGATCAGGATGATGGGCGCGGCGAGGCCGATGCTGTCCGAGGTGGGCAGGATGCCGACCAGGAAGGTCGAGCTGCCCATGATCAGGATGGTGACGAGGAAGGTGTATTTGCGCCCGACCAAGTCGCCCAGCCGGCCGAAGACCAGGGCGCCGAAGGGCCGCACCAGGAAGCCCGCGGCGAAGGCGAGCAGGGCGAAGATGTTGCGGGTGCTCTCGGGGTACTGGCTGAAGAAATTCGCGCCGATCACCGCCGCCAGCGAGCCGTACAGGTAGAAGTCGTACCACTCGAAGACCGTGCCGAGGGAGGAGGCGACGATGACCTTCCGCTCCTCCCGCGTCATGGGCCGCACCGCCTGATCCGATGTGATGATTGCCGATTGGCTGGCCATTCTTCGCCCCTTGCCGTTTCCCGCCGCCGCAGCCGGCGCATTCCCCGTTTCGTTCCGATGGCGGGCTCCGGCACAGGACGAGGGTCCTGGACTCGGGCCGCCGCCGAACGGGCAGCCTAGCAAATGGTCGGTAAGGCTCGGCAACAATCGAGCGAAAGTTGGCGATTTTCTGAACGCCCGGCAACCCTGACCTGTCTCGGCGGGGAAGAGGCGTCGCGGCGCGCCGTCAGGCGAAGCGCACGCCGAGCCGGCCCAGCCGGCCGAAGCTGCCGAGCAGCTCCATGCCCGGCGCCGGCGTCACCGGAACGCCCACAGGCACCACGATCAGCGAGCCCTCCGGCAGCCCGCCCGCCCGGCGCGCCGCCAGGGCGGCGGCCAGCATCGCCTCCTCGATGTCGATCTCCTCGCCGCGGCGCCAGGTGCCGGCGGCGGCGAGGGAGACGCGCAGCCGCATCGGCGGCAGGCGCCGGCCCCGGCCCAGCACGATCTCCCCCAGCCCGGCGAGGTCGGCGGCCGCCAGGGCGCCGGTGCCGGGCGCGCCGGGCAGCCGCCAGCTCTCGACATCGATCGCCGGATGCAGGCTGGCGAAGTTCGGCATCTCGTCGCCGCGCCGGGGCAGATCCTCCGCGAGACGGCCGGCGATCGCCGGCGTGGCGCGGGCATGCGGCAGGCGCGACAGGGCGATCGTCTCGCCCTCGGCGCGGAGCCGCGCCGGCAGCACCGGCCCGGCGACCGGCCGGCCGGCGCCGAGATGGGTCAGGCGCAGGCCGCAGGAGGCGAGGTCGAGCATGTCGAGCGCCCGGGCGGCGATCCGCTGGCCGTCCAGCATGCTGCGGGGGAGCGCCGCTGGCGGAAAGGGGAGGGGGGCCGTGCCCTCCCGCAGGGCGCCCGCCAGCCAGGCTGCCGCGTGGTCGCGCAGGGCTGCATCCATCGGACTTTCCTCCGTGCAGCGATCGCCCTCGGCGGCTGGAGCCGCCAGGACGTCACGGGACGGGATGTTCCGGCGGGACGCGGTCCGGGCCCCGGTGCCTCGTCCCAGCCGAGCGGGCCCGCAGGCCGGCCATGCCGGGCCGCCTGGCCCGGCGGACCCGCCCCACGAAGGAAGCGTCGAGCGCCACCGCTGCGCCGACCATATCGAAGAGCGGGGCCGGGTTGAAAGGCCTGAGGCGCAGCGCGAGCCGCGCTGTGGCGAAACGCACAGCGACGCCCCTCCGGAAGCCCCTTGGGAGCCGCCCCGTGGGAAGGGGCCGGCGCGACGCCTACTTCGTCACGAAGGCCTTCTCGAGCACGTAGGAGCCGGGCTCGTTGTTCGAACCCTCGACGAAGCCGCGCGCCTCGAGGAAGGCCTTCACATCGGCATTCATCGCTTCCGAGCCGCAGAGCATGACGCGGTCATGCTCGGGCGAGAGCGGCGCCAGGCCGAGATCGGCGCAGACCTGGCCGCTCTCGAGCAGCGTGGTCACCCGGCCCTGGGTGCGGAAGGGCTCGCGCGTCACGCTCGGATAGTAGAGCAGCTTGCCGCGCAGCATCTCGCCGAGGAATTCGTGCTGCGGCAGGTCGTTCTGGATGTACTCGTGATAGGCGAGCTCCTTCACCTCGCGCACGCCGTGCATGAGCACGACCCGCTCGAAGCGCTCATAGACCTCGGGCTCGCGGATGAGGGACATGAAGGGGGCGAGGCCGGTGCCGGTCGAGACCATCCAGAGGGTCCGGCCGGGCAGCAGGTTCTCGGTCAGCAGCGTGCCGGTCGGCTTCTTGCCGATCAGCACCGTGTCGCCGACCTTGATGTGCTGCAGCCGGGAGGTGAGGGGGCCGTCCTGCACCTTGATGGAGAGGAATTCCAACTCCTCGTCCCAGGGCGGGCTCACCATGGAATAGGCCCGCACCAGCGGCTTCGCGCTGGCCATCAGGCCGATCATCGCGAACTGGCCGGCGACGAAGCGCAGCGCCGGGTCGCGGGTGCAGCGGAAGGAGAACTGCCGGTCCGTCCAATGATGGACCCAGGTCACCGTCTCGCCGAAGAAGGCGGGCGGAATGGCGGGCTTCGCGGGGGCGAGGGGCAGGGCGTCCATGGCAAGCCTAGATGCGGAAAGCTTCGCCGCGGTGCAACAGGCGATCCCGCATTCCAGCCCTGCATCCGCGCGGAATTTGCCGGCGGCCGGCACTCGGGAAAATTTCTGTCGAGAACATGGAACTAAAATTACCTAGAATACATAATTTACAATGGAGGATCCTGTCATGCCCGAGATGGAACTCACCGAAGTCCTCGCCTGGGCCCTGATCGCCGCCGGTCTCGCCTTCGGGGCCATGGCGCGGCTCGGACTGCCGGCCGCCTCCGTCACCGCCGGCCTCGCCGCGCTCGCCATGAAGACCGCCTTCCTCGGCTGAGGCGGCTCACCCAGCCGCGCCTCGCCCACCAGACCCCCTGGGCGCCGGGCCGCCGATCCGACATCCTGCCGTCCTTGGCGGACGGAGGCGGGGATGGCCGCGGAGCGGGACGGGATCATCGACGGCGTCGGGGCCTTCGTCCCGGGGCCGCGCGCCGAGATCGCCGGCGCGGCCGAGGGGCCGCTCGTCGGCCACGACTTCGCGGTGAAGGACCTCTACGACGTCGCCGGCTGGCCGACAGGCTACGGCAACCCGGACTGGGAGCGAACCCATCCGGTGGCCGCGGCGACCGCGCCGGCGGTGGCGATGCTGCTGCAGGCCGGCGCCTCGCTGCGCGGCAAGACCCGAACGGTCGAGCTCGCCTATGGCCTGACCGGCGAGAATGTCTGGCACGGCACCCCGCGCAATCCCCGGGCGCCGGATCGCTTCCCCGGCGGCTCCTCCTGCGGCTCGGCGGCGGCCGTCGCCGCCGGGCTGGTCGATTTCGCCCTGGGCTCGGATACCGGCGGCTCGGTCCGCATCCCGGCCAGCTATTGCGGCATCTTCGGCATCCGGCCGAGCTGGGGCGCGGTGAGCCTCGCCGGTGCCTGCGGCCTCGGCCCGAGCTTCGACACCGCCGGCTGGTTCGCGGCGCGGGCCAGCCTCCTCGTCCGCGTCGGCGAGGTGCTGCTGCCCGAGGATGCCGCGCCCGGCCAGCGCCTCGGTCTGTTGCTGAAGCCCGAGGAGCCCTGGATGAATGCCGATCCCTCGACGGCGCTGGCGCTCGGCGAGGCAATGGAGGCGTTGCAGGCGCTGCTCGGCCCGGCCCTTTCCATCGGCCTGGCGCCGGAGGGGCTGCCGGCCTTCTACGAGCATTTCCGCAATGCCCAGGCGGCCGAGGCCTGGGCGACGCTCGGGAGCTGGGTGGCCGCCACCGGGCCGCGCTTCGGCCCCGGCGTCGGCGAGCGCTTCGCCGCGGCGCGCGACATGGACCCCGCCAGGGCCGAGGCCGGCCGGCAGTTCCGCCGTCGCATCGCCGCCCGGCTGCGCGCCCTGCTCGCCGGCGGCGCGGTGCTCGCCTATCCGACCAGCCCGGGGCCGGCACCGCGGCTCGAGGCCAGCCAGGCGGAGCAGAACTTGGTGCGCGAGCGCAGCATGGGCGTGACCGCCATCGCCGGATTCGCCGGGCTCTGCGAGGTGAGCCTGCCGGTGGCGCGCGATGCCGGGGCGCCGGTCGGCCTCTCCCTCGTCGCCGCGCCGGGCCGCGACCGGGCGCTGCTCGACCTCGCCTGGCGGCTGGCCGAATCGCTTGGCCTGCCCAGCTGAGTGGGGGTGGGGAGATCGCACCCGGCCTCCTTCCCATGTCGGAGCTTTCCAGGACCGGGCGATTTCGGTCATGAGAGACGCCGAGACCGAATTCCGGTCGGGCGCGGAGTCCCGGGAGCCTGGAGGCCGGGCGGCTGCCGGGCCGGCATCCAGGCCGGCGCCGCGCGCCGCAGCCTCGCCAGCCGGGACGCCCGCCCGGCCGGGCAGAACAGGATCGATCGAATGCGCATCCGCGACGCCGTGCACGCCGACATCCCGGCCATCACCGCCATCTATGCGCATCACGTGCTGCACGGCACCGGCACCTTCGAGGAGGTGCCGCCGACCGAGGCGGAGATGGCGGCCCGCTTCGCCGACGGGCAGGCCCATGGCTGGGCCTGGCTGGTGGCCGAGGGCGAGGGGCTGCCGGGCGAGGCGCCGGGCCTGATCGGCTACGCCTATTACGCCCAGTTCCGCATGCGCTCGGCCTATCGCTTCGCCGCCGAGGACAGCGTCTATGTCCGCAACGACGTGCGCGGCATGGGCGTCGGCAAGGCGCTGGTGGCGACGCTGCTGCAGCGCGCCGAGGCCGCCGGCTACCGGCAGATGCTGGCGGTGATCGGCGACAGCGACAATGTCGGCTCCATCGGCCTGCATCTCTCGCTCGGATTCCACCGGGCGGGCGTGCTGAAATCCGCCGGGATCAAATTCGGCCGCTGGCTCGACGTGGTGTTCATGCAGCGCAGCATGGGCGCCGGCGACCGCGACCTGCCGCCGGACTGAGGCGCCGAAGGGCCCCTCATGCGGTCACGCCCGAGGGTGATTGGTGTCAGTAGGCGTCTCGGAGCAGCCGCGTCCCGTTGCCCTGCCGCGGCTTTGCCGCGGCAGGGCAACCGTGTGAGCGGATCATGGTCTAGACCGTCAGCAGCCGCCGCACCGCCTCGTCGTCCATGTCGTCGATCGGGCCGCCGAGCGCCACCTCGCCCCGCACCATGACGGCGATGCGGTCGGCGAGCTCGCGGGCGAATTCGTAATACTGCTCGACCAGCACCACGGCGAAATTCTTCTCCCGCGCCAGCAGCCGGATCACCCGCGCGATGTCCTTGATGACGCTCGGCTGGATGCCCTCGGTCGGCTCGTCGAGGATGAGCAGCCGCGGCCGGGCGGTCAGCGCCCGGGCGATGGCGAGCTGCTGCTGCTGCCCGCCCGAGAGGTCGCCGCCGCGCCGGCGCAGGAACTGCTTCAGGATCGGGAAGAGGGTGAAGACCTCCTCCGGCACCTTGCTGCCGCGCGGCGCCGCGGCCAGCGCCGTCTCCAGGTTCTCCTGCACGGTGAGGAAGGGGAAGATCTCCCGCCCCTGCGGCACGTAGCCGATGCCGGCGCGCGCCCGGTCCGCCGGGCCGAGGGCGGAGACATCCCTGCCCTCCCACAGGATGCGGCCGCCCTGGATGCGCTCGAGCCCGACGATGGAGCGCATCAGGCTCGACTTGCCAACGCCGTTGCGCCCCAGCACGCAGGTGATGCGGCCGGGATCGGCCTCGAGCGAGACGCCGCGCAGGCAGCGCGAGGCGCCATAGGAGAGGTCGATGGTCTCTACGCGGAGCATCGCTTACCTGCCCAGATAGACTTCGATGACCCGCGGGTCGTTCTGCACGTGGTCGATGCTGCCCTCGGAGAGCATGCTGCCCTCGCAGAGCACCGTCACCTTGCTGCCCAGCGCCCGGACGAATTCCAGGTCGTGCTCGACCACGACGACGCTGCGCCGGCCGGCGATGCGCACCAGCAGCGCCGCGGTGTGCTCGGTCTCCTGGTCGGTCATGCCGGCCACCGGCTCGTCCACCAGCAGCAGCTCGGGGTCCTGCATCAGCAGCATGCCGATCTCGAGCCATTGCCGCTGGCCATGGCTGAGGATGGCGGCGCGGTCCCGCGACCGGGCGGTCAGCCCGACCTCCTCCATCACCGCCTCGATCCGCCGCCGCGCCTCGCCCGAGAGCGCCCAGCGCAGGCAGGCGACCGGCCCGCGCGGCGCCTTCAGGGCGAGCTCCAGGTTCTCGAACACCGTCAGCGCGTCGAACATGGTCGGCTTCTGGAATTTCCGGCCGATGCCGAGATTGGCGATGGTCGCCTCGTCCAGCCGCGTCAGGTCGTGGTCGCGGAAGCGCACGACGCCCTCGGTCGGCCGGGTCTTGCCGGTGATCACGTCCATCATCGTCGTCTTGCCGGCACCGTTCGGGCCGATGATGGCGCGCAGCTCGCCCGCGCCGACGATGAGGGAGAGGTTGTTCAGCGCCCGGAAGCCGTCGAAGACCACCGAGACGCCGTCGAGATAGAGGACCGACGCGGCGTCCCGCGCTGCGCCGAGGGGCGGGCTGAGGCCGTCGCTCATTTCGCCACCTTCGAGACCAGACCGATCAACCCGCGCGGCAGGAACAGCGTGACGGCGACGAAGAGGCCGCCGAGCGCGAAGAGCCAGAGATCCGGCGCGACGGTGGTCAGCCAGGTCTTCAGCGCATTCACCGAGAAGGCGCCGAGCAGGGCGCCGACCAGCGTGCCGCGGCCGCCCACCGCGACCCAGATCACCGCCTCGATGGAGTTGCCCGGGCTGAACTCGCCGGGGTTGATGATGCCCACCTGCGGCACGTAGAGCGCGCCGGCGAGGCCGGCCAGCACCGCAGAGAGCACGAAGACGAAGAGCTTGTGCCGCGTCACGTCGTAGCCGAGGAAGCGCACCCGGCTCTCGGCGTCGCGGATCGCCACCAGCACGCGGCCGAGCTTCGACTGGGTGATGCGGCTGCAGAGGGCGTAGCTCAGCACGAGCAGGGCGAGCGAGGCGTAGAACAGCGCCGAGCGCGCGGTCGGCGTGTTCAGCGGCATGCCCAGCAGCTCCTTGAAGTCGGTGAAGCCGTTATTGCCGCCGAAGCCCATGTCGTTGCGGAAGAAGGCGAGCATCAGCGCATAGGTCATCGCCTGGGTGATGATGGAGAAGTAGACGCCGGTGATGCGGCTGCGGAAGGCGAGGTAGCCGACCACCGCAGCGAGCAGGCCGGGCACCGCCATCGCCATCAGCAGGGCGAAGGGGAAATGGTCGAAGCCGAGCCAGTACCAGGGCAGTTCCTTGTAGCCGAGGAACACCATGAAATCCGGCAGGACCGGGTGGCCGTAGACGCCGCGCGGGCCGATCAGCCGCATCAGATGCATGCCGATGGCGTAGCCGCCGAGGGTGAAGAAGGCGCCGTGGCCGAGCGAGAGGATGCCGGCATAGCCCCAGGCGAGGTCGATCGCCAGCGCCAGGATGGCGTAGGTGATCCACTTGCCGCTGACGCTGACGATGAAGTCCGAGACATGCAGGGCGCTGTCGGCGGGCAGCCGGTTCAGCGCCGGCAGCACGGCGAGCAGCAGCACCGCGCCCAGCATCAGCAGGCGCAGCGTCAGCCGCCCGGAGCCGGCGGGCGGGGGGGAGGCGAGGGTGGCGCTCACGATTCGGCGGCCCTTCCCTTGAGCGCGAAGAGGCCCTTGGGCCGGCGCTGGATGAACAGCATGATGGCGACGAGGACGAAGACCTTGGCCAGCACCGCGCCGGCATAGGGTTCCAGCATCTTGTTGACCACGCCGAGGGTCAGCGCCCCGACCAGCGTCCCGGCCAGCGAGCCGACGCCGCCGAAGACCACCACCATGAAGCTGTCGATGATGTAGCCGGTGCCGAGATTGGGCGAGACGTTGTCGATCTGGCTGAGCGCGACGCCGGCCATGCCGGCGAGACCGGAGCCGAAGGCGAAGGTCATCGCATCCACCCGGCCGGTGCGGATGCCCATGGTGGCGGCGATGCGCCGGTTCTGCACCACCGCCCGCATCTCGAGGCCGAAGCGCGTCAGGCGGATGGCGGCGAAGACGAGGGCGAGAACGAGCAGACCGAAGACGATGATCCAGAGCCGGTTCTGCGTCACCGCCACGCCGCCGGGCAGGGTGATGGTGCCCTGCATCCAGGACGGCGAGATCACCTCCCGGTTCTGCGCGCCGAAGGCCAGGCGGACCGCCTGCTGGATGATCATGCCGACGCCGAAGGTCATCAGCAGCGTCTCCAGCGGCCGGCCGTAGAGATGCCGGATCAGCCCGCGCTCGAGCAGCGCGCCGCAGGCCGCCGTCACCAGGAAGGCGGCGGGGACCGAGAGGGGCAGCGACCAGGGCGCCAGCCAGGGGATGCCGCGGCAGAGCTCCTGCACGGCGAAGGTGGCATAGGCGCCGAGCATGACGAACTCGCCATGCGCCATGTTGATCACGCCCATGACGCCGAAGGTCACCGCCAGTCCGAGGGCGGCGAGCAGCAGCACCGAGCCGAGCGAGAGTCCCTGGAACAGCGTCTCGGCGGCGCGGCGGATCGCCAGGCTCTGGTCGATGCGGGCGATGGCGGCCTCGATCGGCCCGGCCAGCGCCGGAGCGGCGGCCCGCGCCTCGAGCAGCAGGGCGCGCGCCTCGACCGTGCCGGCGGCGCCGAGCCGGGCGATGGCGTCGCGCTTGACCGAGTCATCCGGGGCGACGAGCTGCGCCGCGGCCAGCGCCAGCTCCAGCCGGGCGCGTACCCCGGCATCCTGCTCGCGCCCGATCGCGGCCTGCAGCAGCGGCACGTCCTCGGCGCTGCGGCTGCGGAAGATCGCCTCCGCCGCGGCGCCGCGCTCCACGGCATCGGGCGAGACGAGCTGCAGCCGGCCGAGGGCGCCGCGCAGCGCCTGGCGGACGCGGTTGTTGAGGCGGACCGGCTCGGCGCCGGCGGGATCGGCCGGCGCGCCGGTCGCGGCATCGGCATAGCCGGCGCCGCGGGGGACCAGCACATGGCCGTCGCCGGCCTTCAGCAGCTTGCCTTCCTGCAGCGCCTGCAGCACCGGCAGGGCGCGCGGGTCGCCGAGGGCGCCCAGCCGCTCGACCGCGCCGGCGATCTCGCCGAAGCCGCCGGCGAGGCCGGGCAGGGTGGCGGCATAGTCCTTCTCCTGCGCCCAGGCCGGCAGGGCCAGCAGCAGCAGGAATGCCATGCGGAGAATGAGAGAGGTCATGAATGCCCTTCGCGGGGCGGCGGCGCCGGGCTGGCCGGCGCCGCGTCCCCTTGCGGCAGCCCTGCGGGACTACTTCTTGCGGTTCGCGTTCTCGGGGATGAAGGGCGACCAATTCTCGGCCTTCACCGCGTTCGGCGTCTTCCAGACGATGTTGAACTGGCCGTCGCCCTGCACCTCGCCGATGAAGACCGGCTTGGAGAGGTGGTGGTTCGGCAGCATCTCCTCCTCATAGCCGCAGGGCGCCATCAGCTTCTGGCCGATCATCGCCTTGCGCACCTCGTCCACCTTGGTGGTCTTGGCCTTCTCCACCGCCTGGGTCCACATGCGGAAGCCCGTGTAGGTGGCCTCCATCGGGTCGTTGGTCACGCGCTTCGGGTTCTTGATGTAGGCGCGCCAGAGCTTGAGGAATTCCTCGTTCGGCGCGCCCTTGATCGACATGAAGTAGTTCCAGGCGGCGAGATGCCCGACCAGCGGCTTGGTGTCGATGCCCGCCAGCTCCTCCTCGCCGACCGAGAAGGCGACGCAGGGGATGTCCTCGGCCTTGATGCCCTGGTTGCCGAGCTCGCGGTAGAAGGGAACATTGGCATCGCCGTTGATGGTGGAGACGATCGCCGTCTTCTTGCCCTCGGAGGCGAAGCGCTTCACCCGGGCGACGATGCCCTGCCAGTCGGAATGGCCGAAGGGGGTGTATTCCTCCATGATATCGGCATCGCCGATGCCCTTGGAGTTCAGGAAGCCGCGCAGGATGCGGTTGGTGGTGCGCGGATAGACGTAGTCGGTGCCGAGCAGCGCGATGCGCTTCGCCTCGCCGCCATCGTCGCTCATCAGGTACTCGACCGCGGGGATCGCCTGCTGGTTCGGCGCCGCGCCGGTGTAGAAGATGTTCTTGCTCTCCTCTTCGCCCTCGTACTGGACGGGGTAGAAGAGCAGGCCGTTCAGCTCCTCGAAGACCGGCAGCACCGATTTGCGGGAGACCGAGGTCCAGCAGCCGAAGGTCACGTCCACCTTGTGGACCTGGAGCAGCTCGCGCGCCTTCTCGGCGAAGAGCGGCCAGTTGGAGGCCGGGTCGACCACCACCGCCTCCACCTTGCGCCCGAGCAGCCCGCCCTTGCCGTTGATCCACTCGACCATCATCAGCACCGTGTCGCGCAGCGCCGTCTCGCTGATCGCCATGGTGCCGGAGAGGGAGTGCAGCACGCCGATCTTGATCGGCGCGCCCTGGGCGAAGGCCGGCCGGATCGCCGGGGCGGCCAGCGGGGCGATGGCGGCGCCGAGCCCCGCCAGCGCGGCGCGCCGCGTGAGGGTGAAGCGGTCGTTGGACATGGGGCTGTCGTTCCCTGTGTGACGTCTGCGGCGCGTGCCGGACCAGCCTGGATGCGGGGGCGCATGGGTCCGGGCGCGGTTGGCTCGCTTCCGAAAGCGAGATGCGTGCCAGTTTTCGAACCGCTCACACCGAGGGGAGCAGCGCGGATTTGCCCAAATTCTCGGCAATCGCCTGCTGGGGGCGCAGCGGGCTGCAAGCCGCGGCGGCAGCGGCAAGCGTCAGGCAGGGGCGGCCAGGCCCGACCCGGCCGAGGTTGCGCCCGCGCCGTCCGGCCACGACATTGCCCATCGATCTCCGCCCGCCCGCCGCCCACCCCTCACATGCCGGAACCGTCGCCATGGGTCTCAAGGCCGCCATCCTCCCCGTCACGCCCTTCCAGCAGAACTGCTCGTTCTGGTGGGACGAGGCGAGCGGCGAAGGCGTCGTCATCGATCCGGGCGGCGAAGTGGAGCGCATCCTGCACGCGCTGGACGAGCTGAAGATCAAGGCCGGCAGCATCCTGCTGACCCATGGCCATCTCGACCATGCCGGCGGCGCGACGGCGCTGCAGGCGGCGCTGCCCGGCCGGCCGCCGATCATCGGCCCGGACGAGCGCGACCGCTTCCTGCTCGAGGGGCTGGAGGCGCAGGGCGCGCAATACGGCTTCGACTGCCGCAACGTCACGCCCGATCGCTGGCTGACCGAGGGCGAGACGGTGCGCATCGGCGGCGAGGACTTCGCCGTGCTGCACTGCCCGGGCCATACGCCGGGGCACCTCGTCTTCGTCAACGAGGCGATGCGGATCGCCATCGTCGGCGACGTGCTGTTCCAGGGCTCGGTCGGCCGCACCGACTTCCCCTATGGCGACCATGCGGCGCTGATCGCCTCGATCCGGGAGAAGCTGCTGCCGCTCGGCGACGACACCGCCTTCCTCTGCGGCCATGGCCCCGGCTCGAATTTCGGCCAGGAGCGCCGCAGCAACCCCTTCCTGCGGGGTTAGAGCGGATCCCGATCAGGCGGCCTCACCTGATCGGGTGAAGATGCTCTGAAAACAACACGCCAGAGCATTTGGCGTGAACGGAGGTGAACGGGACATGCTCCAGACCATGATCCGCTCACGCAGGCTCGCGGATCATGGTCCAGGCCGTTGTTTGATCGCGTGAGTCACGCTGTTCAGTGAGGCCGCCTCAAGCGATCACGCCCTAGCAGGGCGATGGCGTTGCGGGGCGCGGCTCAGTAGGCCGCGGCCCAGCCATCCCGGCGCGGATCGCTGCCGGCCATGCGCACGCCGTTCTCCAGCACACGGATGGCCGCGACGCTGCACGGCCCGCCGAGCGGCGGCACAAGCTGCACCGCATGGCCGCGCGCCTCCAGCCCCGGCGCTGCCTCGGCCAGCCCGGCCTCCAGCGTCAGCAGGTCGTCGCCGGCATGCGGGTAGTTCGCCGCCTGGCCCGGCTGGCTGCTGGTCCAGCGCGGCGCCTCCACCGCCTGCTGCGGGTCGAGGCCGAAGACCGCCATCGCCACCATGACCTGCAGGTTCACCTGCACCTGGTTGTCGGCGCCCGGCGTGCCGAAGACGCCCCAGAGCCGGCCGTCGCGGAAGACCATCGGCGCGTTCATCGTGTGCCGCACCCGCATCCCCGGCCGCAGATGGTTGGGGTGCCCCGGCTGCAGGTGCCAGTAGGCCATGCGGTTGTTCAGCAGGATGCCGGTGTCGCCGGCGGTCACGCCGCTGCCGAAGGCGGAGTTGATCGACTGGATGGCCGAGACCGCGTTCCCCGCGGCATCGACGACGCAGAAATAGGTGGTGTCGCCGCCCTCGCCGCCGCGCACCGGCAGGCTGGCGGCGCGCTCCGGGTCGATCAGCGCCGCCGTCTCCGCGGCATGCGCGGCGCCGAGCAACCGGTCGAGCGGGATGGCGAGGCCGCGCGGATCGGCGCCCCAGCGCTCGCGGTCGAGGAAGGCGCGCTTCTTCGCCTCCACCATCAGATGGATCAGCGCCGCGCTGTCGCGCCCGAGCGCGGCGAGGTCGAAGCGGTCGAGGATGCGCAACATCTGCAGGAAGGTGAAGCCGGTGGAGTTGGGCGGGGTCTGCCGCACCTCGAAGCCCCGGAAGGGCACGGCGATCGGCGGCTGTGCCTCGGCCTGGCAGGCGGCGAGATCGGCCTCCGCGACCACCCCGCCCGCGGCGGCGATGCCGGCGGCGAGGCGCCGCGCCAGCCGGCCGCGATAGAAGCCCTCGGCACCGTCGCGGGCGATCTCGGCGAGGCTCTCGGCCAGCTCCGGCTGGGTCAGCACGGCGCCGAGCGGCGGGGCTGCGCCATCGGCGAGGAAGCGCGCGGCGCTGCCCTGGCTGGCCAGCAGCTTGCCGAGGCAGTCGGCGGCGAAATGCCGGTAGTGATGCGTCACCGCAAAGCCGTCCCGCGCCGCCTCGATCGCCGGCGCCACCAGCCGCGCCCAGGGCAGGGTGGCGTGCCCGGCATGCAGCAGCGCCAGCCCGGCTAGCAGCCCCGGCGTCGAGGCGCTACGCGGGCCGGCAACGGGAATGCCGCCCGCATAGGCCTCCGGCGTCGCCGCCAGCGGCGCCGCGCCGGTCGCATTGACGCAGACCGGCCCGCCGTTGCTGCGATGGATCTGGAAGAAGCCGTCGCCGCCGAGCCCGGACATGGCCGGCTCGACCACCCCGAGCGTAAGCGAGACGGCGATGCTCGCATCCACCGCCGTGCCGCCGGCGCGCAGGATGTCGAGCCCCGCCTGGGTGGCGACCGGATGGTTGGTCGCAACGGCGCCGCGGCGCCCCATGATCGGCGGACGGTGGCAGCGTGGCATCGCCTGCATGGCCGGATCCTTCGCAAAGGCCGGCCATGCCAGCACGGGCGGCGCCGCGGCGGAAGCCTGCTCAGGCGGCGGCGTGCCGACCCTCGGCGAACTCCTCGATCATCTTCCTGGTGAAGGCCGGGATGTCGTCCGGCTTGCGCGAGGTGACCAGGCCGCGATCGGTCACCACCGCCTCATCCACCCAGTCCGCGCCGGCATTGCGCAGATCGGTCTGCAGCGAGGGCCAGCTCGTCATTTTGCGGCCGCGCACGCCGCCGGCATCGATCAGCGTCCAGGGACCGTGGCAGATCGCCGCGATCGGCTTCTTCTGCTCGACGAAATGCCGGATGAAGGCGATGGCCTTGGGTTGCAGCCGCAGCTCGTCCGGGTTGATCACGCCGCCCGGCAGCAGCAGCGCCGCGTAGCGCCCGGGATCGGCCGCATCGAGCGGCTGGTCGACCGGCACGCTGTCGCCCTTGTCGTGGTGGTTCCAGCCCTGGATGCTGCCGCCATGCGGCGCGACGACATGCACCTCGGCGCCGGCCTGCTTCAGCGCCTGCACCGGCTCGGTGAGCTCGACCTGCTCGAACCCGTCCGTCGCCAGCACCGCGACCGTCTTGCCCTGCAATGGATGCGCCATGGATCCTGTCTTCCTGCCCCTGTGGCCCTGTCGGTGACCGCCGCACCGGGGGTGCAGCCTCGCGCCCAGAACGGTGGGCCCGGCGCGCGGTTGCGGGCGCTTGACGCTGCCGGCCGGTGGTCTGATCGTTGCCGCGCATGGCGTGGGGCGCGACCTCGCAGCCGGGGAGGAGGCGATGCAGAAGGAAGGCAGCCCGCGGGTGCCGAAGGGCCAGGCCGGGGGCCGTGGCCTGCGGCGCCGCGCGTTGATCGGCACTGCGATCGGGACCGCTCTCGGCGGCGCCGGCGCCGCGCGGGCGCAATCCGGCGCAGCCGCGCCTTGGCCGGGCCAGCCGGTCCGGCTGGTCGTCGGCTACACCGCCGGCGGCCCCACCGATTTCGTCGCGCGGCTGTTCCAGGAACCGTTGCAGCAGCTCTGGGGCCAGCCGGTGGTGATCGAGAACCGCCCCGGCGCCAGCGCCGTGCTGGCCACCGAGTTCGTCTCGCATGCCGCGCCCGACGGCTACACCCTGCTGCTGGCGACCAGCGTGCAGGCCAGCAACCCGGCGATCTACCCGAAGCTGCCCTATGACAGCCTCCGCGACTTCACGCCGATCGCGCTGCTCTATGCCTCGCCCACCGTGCTGCTCGTCAAGGCGAACTCGCCGCTGAAGACGGCGGCCGATGTGGTGGCGCTGGCGAGGAAGGAGGGGCCGCTCGCCTTCGCCAGCTCGGGCAACGGCTCCTCCGGCCACTTCGCCGGCGGCATGTTCGCCCGCAAGGCCGGGGTGGAGCTGGCGCACATCGCCTATCGCGGCGCCTCGCCGGCACTGCAGGACGTCGTCGGCGGCCGCGTGCCGATCACCTTCTCCACCCTCTCCGGCGCGCTGCCGCTGGTGCAGGGCGGCGCGCTGCGCGCCATCGCCGTCTGCGGGCCGCAGCGGGTGGAGACGCTGCCGGGCGTGCCGACCCTCGCCGAGAGCCATCTCGACATTCCGGATACCAGCCCCTGGTTCGGCCTGGTCGGCCCGGCCGGGCTGCCGCCGGCGGTGCTGCAGCGGATCGCCGCCGATGCCCGCACCGTGCTGCGGCGGCCGGAGACGCGGCGGCGCATCATCGACCAGGGCGGCTTCGTGATCGATGAGGGGCCGGAGGAATTCGCCGCCCGCATCCGGCGCGAGATGGCCGAGAGCATCGCGGTGGCGAAGGAGCTCGGCATCCACGCCGATTAAGTCTGGGACGCCATAGGGGAAGGGGACCGCCATGCGCATGCAGGCCGCGATCATGTTCGAGCAGGGCAAGCCGCGCCCTTATGCCAGCTCGAACGCGCTGGTGATCGAGGAGGTGGAGCTGGAGGGGCCCGGCCCCGGCGAGGTGCTGATCGAGGTGGCGGCGGCGGGCCTCTGCCACTCCGACCTCTCGGCCATCGAAGGCATCCGGCCACGCCCGCTGCCGGTGGTGATCGGGCATGAGGGCGCCGGCATCGTGCGCGAGATCGGCGAGGGCATCACCGATCTCAAGCCGGGCGACCATGTCATCACCGTCTTCGTCGCCTCCTGCGGGGTCTGCCGCAACTGCGTGCGCGGCCGGCCGAACATCTGCACCGCCGGCAATGCGGCGCGGGCGGCGGGCACGCTGCTCTCGGGCGCCAAGCGGATCCGCCGGCTGAATGGCGAGCGGATCAACCATGGCAGCGGCCTCTCGCTCTTCGCGCAATATGCCGTGGTCGGGCGCCGCTCGGCGGTGAAGATCGATCCCGGCATCCCGCTCGAGGATGCGGCGATCTTCGGCTGCGCGGTGATGACCGGCGCCGGCGCGGTGCTGAACACGGCGGCGATGCAGGCGGGCGACACCATCGCGGTGGTCGGGCTCGGCGGCGTCGGGATGAACGCGCTCTTCGCGGCGGTGGCCGGCGGGGCGGAGCGGATCATCGCGGTGGACGCCAATCCGGAGAAGCTCGGCCTCGCCCGGCAATGGGGCGCGACCGACACCTTCCTCGCCACCGAGCTGGATTGCGCCGAGCAGGTGCGGGCGGCCACCGATGGCGGCGTCGATACGGTGATCGAGACGGCGGGCAACATCCGCGCGATGGAACTCGCCTATGCCATCACCGCCCGCGGCGGCAGCGTGGTCAGCGCCGGGCTGCCGGCGCAGGGCGCCAATTTCTCCTACATGCATGCCGGGCTCGTCTCGGACGAGAAGAGCATCCGCGGCAGCTATATGGGCTCCTGCATCGCCGAGCGGGACATCCCGCGCTTCCTCGGCCTCTACAAGCGCGGCAAGCTGCCGGTCGGCTCGCTGAAGAGCGGCTTCCTGCCGCTCTCCGAGATCAATGCCGGCTTCGACCGCCTCGCCGAGGGCAACGTGCTGCGGCAGGTGCTGCGGCCGAACATGTAGGGGGCCGAATCAAACGACGCGGATGTTCCCGAATTGCCAGGGATCGCTCTCGTCCAGTTCCTCCGGGAACAGCCGGGCGCGGTCCCGCAGCGGCGTCCAGTCGGAATAGGCGCCGACCACCTGGCCGAGATAGGGACGGCAGATCTCGAGGATCCGCGCATGGTCCAGCTCGTCGGATTCGACCAGCCCGGCGCGCGGGTTCTCCATCGCCCAGATCACCCCGGCCAGCACCGCGACCGTCACCTGCAGGGAGGTGGCGTTGTTGTGCGGCACCAGGCGCCGCGCCTCCTCGATGGAGAGGCGCGAGCCGTACCAGTAGGCGCCCCTGGCATGGCCGCAGAGCAGCACGCCGAGCTCGTCGATGCCGGAGGTGATCTCGTCGGTCATCAGCCGGCTCTCCGGCTGCATCCGCCAGTTCTTGCCGGCCAGCTCGTGCACCGAGAGCACCGCGTCGTCGCAGGGATGGTAGGCGTAATGCGCCGTCGGCCGGTACAGCACGCGACCCCCGGCATCCCGCACCGTATAGTAGTCGGCCAGCGAGATGCTCTCGTTATGGGTGATGAGGAAGCCGTGGAAGGGCCCCTCCAGCGGTGTCCAGGTGCGCACGCGCGTCGAGGCGCCGGGCCGCAGCAGGTAGATCGCCGCGTCGCAGCCGAAGCCGTGCCGGCGGCCATCGGCGGGCAGCGCCTTCTCATGCGTGCCCCAGCCGAGCTCGGCCGGCTGGCAGCCCTCGCCGACGAAGCCCTCCACCGACCAGGTGTTGACGAACTCGCCGACGCGCTTCGGGCGGTCGGAAACCTGGGTGTCGCGCTCCGCGATATGGATCACCTTCACGCCGAGCGACTGGGCGAGGCGCGCCCAGGCGGCGCGGTCGGTGGCCGGCGGCGGCGTGGCGACCGGCGCGCCGGTGTCGCGGGCGATGTCGAGCAGCGCCTGCTTGACGAAATGGCTGACCAGGCCGGGATTGGCGCCGTGCGCGGTGATCGAGGTCGGGCCGCTCCGCATCGCCTCCCTCAGCCCGATCGCCTCCTCCCGCATCGCGTAGTTGGAGCGCTGCGAGGGGGTGAGGGCGGGGTCGGTATAGCCGCCGGCCCAGGGCTCCACCACCGTGTCGAGATAGAGCGCGCCGAGCTCCTGGCAGAGCCGCATCAGCGCGACGGAGGAGACATCGACCGAGAGGTTGAGCAGGAAATCGCCCGGGCCCAGCAGCGGCGTCAGCAGGTCACGGTAATTCGCCCGCGTCGCCGGCTCGATGACGAAGCGGATGCCGTATTCCTCGGCGACGGCGCGGCCCCGCTCCTCGGCGGTGACGATGGTGATCCGCTCGCGCGGGAGGTCGATGTGGCGGAGGATCAGGGGCAGCACGCCCTGGCCGATGCTGCCGAAGCCGAGCATCACCAGGCGGCCGGAGAAGTGGGCGTGAATCATGGGCGGGGCACTCCGGGGCACATGGTCGAACAACGCCGCGGGCCGCGGCCCGTGGCGTTGTCATGAAACCGTCTCGCAATACGGTCAGGCGGCGCTTGCCTCGCCCTCCAGCATCGGCCGGTCGCGGACCTCGACCAGGCGGGCCCGGTCGAAGCCGTTGAAGGCGGTGCGCAGGCAGGCACCGTAGGCGCCGAGCTGGCCGATCTCGATCCAGTCGCCCTCGCGCACATCGGCGGGCAGGCGGAAGGGACCGGCCATGCGGTCGGCGCTGTCGCAGGTCGGGCCGAAGAGCACGAAATCCTGCGATTCCGCGGCGACCGGCCCGTCGGGCCGGATCAGCCGGCAGGGAAAGACGAAGCCCGGCGCGCCGGCATCCGACAGCGTGCCATAGACCCCGTCATTCACGTAGAGCGCGCCGTCGCGGCGCTGCTGCACCTGCACGACGACGCTACCGCCGCCGGCGACCAGTGCCCGGCCTGGTTCCGCCCAGAGCACGGCGCCCGGCAGTGCCAGCGCCTCGAACCCCGCCTCGATCTCGGCGAAGAAGGCGCCGAGCGGCGGCGGCGTGACATCGGGATAGGCGACCGGGAAGCCGCCACCGACATCGACCACATCGACCGTGACGCCGGCGGCGCGGATCACCTCGCCGGCCAGCGCCAGGGCGCGGCGCCAGGCCAGCGGCTCGAGGCATTGCGAGCCGACATGGAAGCAAAGGCCGAGCCGCGCCGCCTGCGGCCGCGCCGCGCGCAGCAGCGCCGCCGCCGCCTCCGGCTCGGCGCCGAACTTGCCGGAGAGGTCGTAGCGGGCCACGCCCTTCGGCAGCGCCAGCCGGACGAAGAGGCCGAGCCCCTCGGCCGCGCCGGCGCCCGCCGCGAGCGTGCCCGTCTCCTCGCGGATCTTCGCCAGCTCGCCGGCGGTGTCGAGCACGAAGTCGCGCACGCCATGCCGCTGCCAGGCCTCGCGGATCGCCGAGCGCGCCTTCACCGGATGCATGAAGTGGATCGCCGCCTCGGGCAGCAGGCCGCGGACCAGCGCCACCTCGCCGGCGGAGGCGCAGTCGAAATGCCGCACGCCGCCCTCCCAGACCGCGCGCAGCACGGCCGGCTCCGGGTTGCACTTCACGGCATAGAGCGTCTCGCCCGGGAAGCCGGCGACGAAGCCCGCGGCGGCGCCGGCGATGGCGGCCGGGCGCAGGCAGTGCATCGGCTCCTCCGGCCGGGCGACGGCGACGAGCGCCTCGACGGCCGGCAGGGCGGAGAGGTCGTGCCGCGGCGGGGCGGCGGCGGCGCGGGCGCGCAGCAGGTCCATGGCAAAATCCTCACGGCATCGCGGCGCGCGGCGGGCGCGCCAAACTGGTCGGGTGGTGGAGGCGGGCGGGCCGGGCCGCGGATGCGGCGGCCGGCGCGGCGATCAGGCGATGCGGTGGGGTTTTCGCATCGCGTCGAACCGTTCGAGCGACATAGACAATCCCTCACGACCCCGGCGCGGCGGGCAGGCCCGCCGCCCCGGCATGGGCGAAAAGGACGCGTCCCGTCGTTGCTGTGCCCGTGGGTCGAAGGATCCCGGCCGGGCTCGCGGCACGTGCGATGGCGTCAGCGCCCGGCGCGAACCGGGCACGGCCGGAGAAATAGGGTCTCTGGCCGCGAAATTCCAGGCCTTTTTTCAGGACCAGCCATGCGCTGCCGGCAGAGACGCCGGAGCGCGACCCGTGTCGCCGGAAATTGCCCGGTCAGGCCGCGGCCAGCAGGGATAAATATTCCCAGACCATGGTGGCGCCTGCCAGCGCCGTGATCTCCGCCTGGTCATGCGGCGGCGACACCTCGACCAGGTCCATCCCGGCCCAGGCGAGGCCGCCCAGCCGGCGCAGGATGCCCTGCGCCTGCCAGGAGGCGAGGCCGCCCACCTCCGGCGTGCCGGTGCCCGGGGCGAAGGCGGGGTCGAGGGCGTCGATGTCGAAGGAGAGGTAGCAGGGCGCCGTGCCGAGCACCGCGCGCACCCGGGCGGCGAGCGCGGCGGGCGTCGCCTCCTGCGCCTCCTGCGCCGTCACCACCGTGACGCCCTGGCCGAGCGTCCAGTCCCAGGTCTCGCGGTCCACCGGTGAGCGGATGCCGATCTGGATCATCCGCCGCGGATCGACCAGCCCCTCGCGGATGGCGTGGAAGAAGACCGAGCCATGGGCGAGGCTCTGGCCGAAATTCGTCTCCCAGGTATCGACATGCGCATCCATGTGCAGCAGGCCGAGCGGCGCGCCGAGGCGGCGGGACAGCGCCCGCAGCAGCGGCAGGGTGACGAGATGCTCGCCGCCGAGGGCGACCAGATGCGCGCACTCCGCCGCCTGGCGCTCGATCAGCGCCAGGCTCGCCGGGATGTCGCCGAGGGCGATGGCGAAGTCGCCGGCATCGGCGATGTCGAGGCTGCGCGGATCGGTCCAGTGCGCCGGATGCATGCCATCGACCAGCATGCGACTGGCGCGGCGGATGGCGGCCGGCCCGTCGCGCGTGCCGCTGCGGTTGGTGGTGCCGATATCGAGCGGGATGCCGGCGATGCAGAAGCCGGCCCCCCGGTCCTGCCGCGTGATGCCGAGGAAGCCCGGCGGCGTGGCGAAGGTCGGGGTGCCGGCCATGGCCCTACTTCACCGAGGAGAAGCTGGTGGGCTGCAGGAACATGTTCTCGACCCTCTCCAGGATCGGCCCGTCCGCTTCCGAAGCCGCGCGGGCAGCGACCCATTCCGGATCCACGGCGAAGCGGTTCCACTTCTCCTCGCGCTCCGCCAGGCTCTGCCATTCCAGCAGGTAGTAGAGGGCGTGGTTCGAGGGGCCGACCAGCGTGGTCCAGAAGCCGGCCTGGCGGATGCCGAAGCGCTCCCAGAGCTTCAGCGTCACCGTGTCGAAGCGCTTCAGCAGCGCCGGCAGCCGGTTGGGCAGGCAGTGATAGATGCGGAGCTCGTGGATCATCCCGTGTTCCTCCCGTGGGGAGGGGCGATGCTACAGCGGATCGGCGCAGCGGGAAGGCCTGTCGGGGTCCTCCCTCGGGCGCCGCGGGGGATGCTCGCCAGCCAGGCGGCGCGCCGGTAGGCTCCGCCAGGCCGGCAGCGCGCCGCATCGCCTGCCGGGCCGGGAGGACGCCAACATGCATCTCTATGATTCCATCGGCCCCAATCCGCGCGTGGTGCGGATGTTCATGGCCGAGCGCGGCATCGAGATCCCGCGCACCACCGTCGACCTGCTCGGCGGCGAGAACCGCCGCGGCCCCTATCTGGCGAAGAACCCGTCCGGCCAGCTTCCCTGCCTCGAGCTGGATGACGGCACGGTGCTGGCCGAGGTCACCGCCATCTGCGAATATCTCGACGAGACGGCGCCGGGCACCAGCCTGATCGGCGCGACGCCGGAGCAGCGCGCCGAGACGCGCATGTGGGTGCGGCGGATCGACCTCAACATCCTCGAACCCATGGGCAACGGCTTCCGCTACAGCGACGGGCTGAAGATGTTCCAGAGCCGCATCCGCTGCATCCCGCAGGCGGCCGAGGATCTGAAGCTTCTGGCGCAGGAGAAGCTCGCCTGGCTCGACAGGCTGATCGAGGGGCGCCGCTTCATCTGCGGCGAGCGGCTGACGCTGGCCGATATCCTGCTGTTCTGCTTCCTCGATTTCGGCAAGAAGGTTGGCCAGCCGCCCGACCCGGCGCTCAAATCCGTGGCGGCGCATTTCGACCGCATGCAGGCGAGGCCCTCGGCGGCGGCGTGACGGCGGCCTGGCCTTGGGCGCGGCACCTCAGGCGAGGCGCCGCCGCCGCCGGTGCCGCGGCGGGTCGCCGGGGAAGGTGATGCCGCTGGCATCGAGGCCGAGCCGCACGAAGACCCGCGCCAGCTCGATGGCGCAGCGATAGCCCTCCAGCACCGGCACGTCCCAGCCGAGCGCGGCGAGGCGCCGCTGCAGCGGCGCCTGCAGCCAGAAGGCGGCCGAGCAGCCGAGCAGCAGCACCTCGGCGCCATCCTCCTCCAGCGCCGCGAGGGCGGCCGCGACCGCCGCCTCCAGCATCGGGCTCGGCTCGCCCGCGGCATGCCGCTCCGCCTCGCCGCGCAGCGTCGGCCGGTCGCGATGCGCCGGCCGCGGCAGCGGGACGTCGATGTTGCGGATCGAGGCGAGGCCGTGCGTCATGCGGTATTGCACCACCAGCTCGGCCATGCGGGCATTGTGCGTCTCGGCGATGTCGATGATCGAGAAGCGGTTGCCGAGCGTCATCGCCAGGTGCATCTGGGCATGCGCATTGGCTGTGACCGGGATGCGGTGGCGCCGGCCGATCTCCCGCGCCTCCATGTAGCCGGGATCGCCGCCGCCGAGCAGGACGATGGCATCGTAGCCGCCGCCGGCGCAGGCCTCGCGCACGATCGGCAGCCGGGCGACGCCGGCGATGGCGAACTCCTCGCGCGTCTCCACCGGCCAGTCGCCATGCGGGGCGAGGGGGCCGGGATGCAGCTCCCAGTCGAGATCGGCGAGCAGCGGCGCCAGCGCCGCGTGGTTCATGAGCTGCGCCTCCTTCCCGCCCTCTGCGGCGCGGAACTGGTTGGGCGAGCCGGGCGGCAGGCTGAAGGCCTGCACCAGCAGGAAGCGGGGCCGCCGCGCCGGGTCCGGCATGGCTAGATCGCGCCGCTCGCCCGCAGCGCCGCGATCTCCGCCGCGCCGTAGCCGAGCTCGCCCAGCACCGCCTCGGTATCGGCGCCGAGGCGCGGCGGCGGGCTGTCCACCCGCGGCCCGCCATGCGCCAGGGTGAAGGCGGCGACCGGCACGCCGAAGGGTTGCGGCACGCCGGGCGCGCCCTCGGGGAAGCGGTGCAGCAAGCCGCGGCTCTCGAGATGCGGGTCGGCCAGCGCCTCCTCCATCCGCCGCACCCGCGCCGCCGGCACGTGGCGCGCCTGCAGATAGGCCTCCCACTCATCGGCGGTGCGCGTAAGCATGATCCTGGCCAGCACCGCCTCCTCCCGGTCGCGGTCGGCGAGGCGGGCCTCGTTGCTCTCCTTCGCCATCTCCGGCCGGCCGAGCGCCGCCCAGAGGCGCCGCTGCTGCCGCAGGTTGCTGGCGCCCAGCATCACCATCCCGTCCTTCGTGGCATAGGCGCTGTTCGTGGCATGGGCGTGCTTGTTGCCGTTCGGCCGCGCCGGTTTGCCGGAGGCGAGCCAGGCGGTGACATGCGAGGCCTGCATCATCATCGCGACATCGAGCATGGCGAGGTCGATGCGCTGGCCGCGCCCGGTCCGCTCCCGCTGGAACAGCGCCGCCGAGAGGGCGAAGGCGCCCATGGTGCCGGTCGCGTAGTCGATCGCCGGGGCGCCGAACTTGATCGGGTTCACCTCCGGCGTGCCGGTCGCCGCCATGATGCCGGAACTCGCCTGGATCACATGGTCATAGGCGGTCTGGTTGCCGCGCGGGCCGGATTGCCCGAAGGCGGAGATGGAGCAGTAGATGAGGCGCGGGTTGATCGCCATCAGCGCCTCCGATCCCAGCCCCAGGGCCTCGAAGGCGCCGGGGCGGAAATTCTCCACCAGCACGTCGGCGCCGGCGACCAGCTTGCGCAGCACCGCGCGCGCCGGCTCCTGCTTCAGGTCGAGCGTGATCGCGCGCTTGTTGGCGGCCTGGGTGAGGAAGTAGCTGCCCATCCCCGCGCGGTTCAGCGCCAGGTCGGGGCCGCTGTCGCGGCTCTGGTCCGGCTCCTCCGGCGGCTCGACCTTGATGACATCGGCGCCGAGCAGGGCGAGCTGATAGGCCGCGAAGGGCCCGGCCAGCACATGCGTGATGTCGATGATCCGGATGCCTTCGAAGGGCCGCATGGACGTCATCCCTGCAATGCTTTGACATGGACTATGCCGGGCTTGGCGGCGGGCGCCAATCGGCGGCACCATGGGCGCATGGAGGGAACGATCAGTGCCGCGCCGGCCGCGGTGGCGCCGCCGCGCCCATTCGCCATCGGCGATTTCCGCTGCCTCTGGACGGTCGGGCTGGTCGTCTTCCTGGTGCGCTGGCTGGAGATGCTGGCGGTCTCCCTCTTCATCTGGCAGGCCACCGGCTCCGCCTTCCTCGTCGCCATGATGGGCATGCTGCGCATCCTGCCCATGGGGCTGTTCGGCGCCCCGCTCGGCGTGCTGGCCGAGCGGGTGCAGCCGCGCACCGCGCTGCTGGCGATCGTGCTCGCCAGCCTCGCCACCTCCCTCGCCCTCGCCCTGCTGAGCCTCGCCGGGGCGCTCGCCGTCTGGCACCTCGCGGTGGCGAGCTTCATCAACGGCGTCGCCTGGGCGGCCGACAACCCGGTGCGGCGGATGATGATCGGCCAGGTGGTCGGCCCCGCCCGCATGGGCGAGGCGATGTCCTTCGATGTCGGCAGCAACAATGCCAGCCGCATGATGGGGCCGACCGTCTCCGGCCTGCTCTTCGCCGCGGTCGGCATCGAGGGCACCTTCGTTACTTCGGTCCTGCTCTATGGCGGCGCCCTGATCGCCACCCTGCTGCTGCGCTACCGCGCCGCCCCGGCCCCGGCGACCGGGGAGGGGGTGCTGGCGCGGATGGGGGAGGGGCTGGCGGCGGTGCGGCGCTCGCCGCGGCTGCGCGGCACGCTGCTGGTGACGGTGCTGTTCAACGTCTTCGGCTGGCCCTTCACCAGCCTCGTCCCCGTGGTGGCGCAGGACCGCTTCGCCCTCGGCGCCGAGGCGACCGGCTTGCTCGCCAGCATGGACGGCGTCGGCGCCTTCCTCGGCGCGCTGCTGATGGCCTGGTTCGCCCGGCCGGCCTGGTATGCCCGGCTCTATGTCGGCGGCCTCGCCCTCTACCTCGCCATGGTCTCGGGCTTCGCGCTCGCGCCCGGCGCCGTCGCCGCCGGTGGGGCGCTGTTCCTGGTCGGCTTCGGCCAGTCGGGCTTCAGCATCATGCAGGCGACGCTGGTCTACCTGCTGGCGCCGCCGGAGGTGCGGATGCGGGTGCTCGGCCTGCTCTCGGTCTGCATCGGCCTCGGCCCAATCGGTTTCCTCGGCCTCGGCCTGCTGGCGGACAGCTTCGGGGCGACCACCGCCTGCGCCGTCACCGGCATCGCCGGGCTGCTGGTGCTGGCCCTGACCCTGCCGCTCTGGCGTGCCATCCTGGCGCGCGAGGAGGAGCCCCCCGCATGACCGACCTGACCATCCGCGAGCTTCGCACCACCCTGCTGCAATTGCCCTGGGCGGCGGACCCCTGGCTCGCCGGCCATGCGCTCGGCCCGATGCGCGACCTGGTGGTGGTGGAGGTCGTCACCGGCTCCGGCCTCACCGGCATGGGCTATCTGCACCTGCTGAACCTGCCCTTGCAGCGCACCATCGGCGCCT
This sequence comes from Roseicella sp. DB1501, assembly GCF_013112485.1. GTDB lineage: Bacteria > Pseudomonadota > Alphaproteobacteria > Acetobacterales > Acetobacteraceae > Paracraurococcus. Next base: position 161,810 of record NZ_JABFHG010000002.1, on the reverse strand, counting down.
GCCTCGCCGAGGCGATGGCGCCGCGCCTCCTCGGCCGCGACGCCACGGAGGTGGAGGGCATCTGGCAGGATCTCTGGCGGGCGACGCTGACCGGCGGCCGCGGCGGCGTGACCATGATGGCGCAGTCGGCGATCGACATCGCGCTCTGGGACGTGCTGGGCAAGGCGGCCGGCCTGCCGCTGCACCGGCTCTGGGGCCATGTGCGCAGCCGCATCCCGGCCTATGGCAGCGGCTGCTTCCGCGGCGCGCTGGGCGAAGGGATGGCGGCCAAAGCGAAGCACTACGCCGACCAGGGCTACCGGGCGATCAAGATGCAGGCGGCGCATATCGGTGATTGGCGCCAGGACGTGCGCAACCTGCGGCTGGTGCGGGACACGGTCGGGCCGGATGTCGAGATCATGATCGACATCAACATGGGCTGGCATGCCGACCAGGCGATCATCGCCGGCCGCGCCTTCCAGGACTACGACCCCTACTGGATCGAGGAGCCGGTGACCGCCGACGACTTCGCCGGCTATCTCCGCTGCGCCGAGGCGCTGACCACGCGGGTGGTGGGCGGCGAGACGCATTTCGGTCGCGCCGACCTGAAGCCGGTGCTGGAGAATCCCCGCCTGCCGATCCTGCAGCCGGACCCGATGCGCGGCGGCCTGACCGAGCTGCGGAAGATCGCGACGGTCGCCGAGACCTGGGGAATGAGCATGGCGCCGCATCTCTTCCCCGAGCTGAACGTGCATCTGCTGGCCAGCATCCCGAACGGCGCCTGGATCGAGCAGATGGGGCTGCTGGACGATCTCTGGGTCGAGCCGCCGCGCTTCGAGGCCGGCCACGCCATCGCCCCGGAACGCCCCGGCCACGGCCTCGCCTTCAGGCCCGAGGTGCTGAAGGACCATGTGCTGAAGGGATAGGGGAATAGGGGGCGGCCCGGCGGCCGCCCCGCCGAGCTCAGCCCAGCGTCTCCAGCGCCGCCTCGACCCCGCCGGCGCGATGCGGCACGCCGCTCACCCGCATCGCCAGCTCGACGGTCGCCAGCGTGCCGAGGATCATCGGCTCGTTCAGGTCGCCGAGATGGCCGATGCGGAAGACCCGGCCGCCGAGCGGCCCGAGCCCGCCGCCGAGCGAGAGGTTGAAGCGCTGCATCGCCACCCGCCGCAGCGCGTCAGCATCGCCGCCCTCCGGCATCAGCACCGCGGTGACGCTGTCGGAATACCGCGCCGGGTCGAGGCAGAAGAGCTGCGGCCCGTCATTCCCCGACCAGCGCTGCACCGCCGCCCGCACCGCGCCGGCGAGGCGGGCGTGCCGGGCGAGGACGGCGTCCAGCCCCTCCTCCTCGATCAGCCGCAGCGATTCCTGCAGCCCGTAGAAAAGGCTGGTCGGCACGGTGCCGAGGAAGCTCTTCAGCGGCCGCTGCAACATGGCGCTCCAGCGGAAATAGTGCTTCGGCAGGCGGGACTCCGCATGCGCCCGCATCGCCTTCTCCGAGACGCCGGTGAAGCTGAGGCCGGTCGGCAGCATCAATCCCTTCTGGCTGCCGCCCACCGCGGCATCGACGCCCCATTCGTCCATGCGGAAATCGAGGCTGCCGAGGGAGGAGATGGTGTCGGCCAGCAGCAGCGCCGGATGCCCGGTCGCGTCCAGCGCCGCCCGCACCTCGGCGACCGGCGTGGTCAGCCCGGTCGAGGTCTCGTTATGGACCACGCCGACCGCCTTGATGGCATGCGCCGTATCGGCGGCGAGCGCGGCGCGCACCGCCTCCATCTCCACGCCGCGGCGCCAGTCCGCCGGGACGGTTCGCAGCTCGAGGCCGAATTCCTGCGCCATGCGGCCCCAGGATTGCGAGAAATGCCCGCTCTCCAGGATCAGGATCGCATCGCCGGGCGAGAGCAGGTTGACCAGGCTCGCCTCCCAGGCGGCATGGCCGGAGCCGGTATAGAGGAAGAGGTGCTGGCTGGTGCGCAGCACCCGCTTCAGCCCCGCGACGCAAGCCCAGTAGACCTCGGCGAAGGACGGGTCGTTGAAGTCGACCGTATGATGCGCGGTGGCGAGCAGCACGCTGTCCGGGATGTTGGTCGGGCCCGGATTGGCGAAGAAGTGGCGGCCCCGCGGCCGGGCGGGCTTCGGCGTCGCGCCCATGCTCAGCCCGCCTGGATCGGGAAGGGGTGCTTGCGCAGATAGGGCATGTAGCTCTCCTCCACATCCACCTCTAGCGAGGCCAGCACCCGCACCACCGCGCAGTAGAAGCCGGCGGTGACGGCGAGGTCGACCAGGCTCTCGTTGTCGAGCGCGGCGCGCAGCGAGGCGAAGGTCTCGTAGCCGATCCCCGGCCCGGCATAGACCTCCCGCGCCGCCCGCAGCACCAGCCGCGCCACGGGCTCCAACGCCGAGGCCTCGCCGCGGCTCTCGGCCTTCACCGCCTCGATATCCTCGTCGGTGACGCCGAAATCGTAGCCGATCTTGACGTGGTGCGACCATTCATAGGGCGAGCGGGCCAGCCAGCCGACCTGCAGGATCGCCAGCTCGCGCAGCCGCGGATCGAGCTTCGAGCCGTGCCGGATGTACTGGCCGAGCGTGCCGAAGGCGCGCGCCGCGCCGGGATTGTTCACCAGCGCCTTGTGCAGCGTGATCTCGCGCTTCAGCAGGTCCTGGTCCTCGGGGCGGAGGTCGGATTTCTCCAGATAGGGCAGGCGGGCCAAGGGGCGTCTCCTTCCAATTGCATGCGGCGATGATGGGCATGGCCGCCCTCGGGCGCCGGCGCGGGCCTGTCCTGTCGGCGGGTCTTCTCAGAGGAAGCGGTAGTCGAAGCCCTCGGCGCGGGCGGTGATGCGGCCGGCGGTGCTGCCGGGAAAGTGGATCGGCAGCACCACGGTCGGCGTGTCGACCACCTCGCCGAAGAATTTGCGGCGCGACTCCGCGGCCTGGCGCGGGTCCCAGTCGAAGATGGTGGACCAGTCCGGCTCGCGGATCTGCAGCGCGTGGTGCATGAGGTCGCCGGTGACGACGGCCCGTTCGCCGCGCGAATGGATGTTCACGCAGCAATGGCAGGGCGCGTGGCCCGGCGTCGGCGTCAGCGAGATGGTGTCGTCGAGCTGGAAGTCGTCATCGACCAGCAGCGCCTGGCCGGCGGCGACCACCGGCTCGCAGTTGTAGCGCCAGACATTGCCCGGCGGGCTGGCGCCGCGCTGCGTCGCCTCCTCCCAGGCGGCGTATTCCCGCTTGTGGAAGACGTATTTGGCGCGCGGGAAGGTCGGCACCCAGCGCCCGTTCAGCAGCCGCGTGTTCCAGCCGCAATGGTCGATGTGCAGATGGGTGCAGAAGACGTAGTCGATATCCTCGAAGCGCAGCCCCTCGGCCCTGAAGCCCTCCAGCCAGGGGGCCTTGGGGAAGTCCATCGGCGGCGGGTAGCCCTTGTCCTCGCCGGTGCAGGTATCGACCAGGATGGTGTGCTTCGGCGTGCGGACCACGAAGGTCTGGTAGGTGATGACCATGCGGCCGGAGGCGGCGTCGAAGACCACCGGGTCGAGCTCGGCGAGATGGCGCGCGCCCTTCGCTTCGTCATAGGCCAGGAACATGTCGGCCGGTCGCCGCCAGGGCCCGTCGCGCTCGACGATGCTGGTGATGTCGACGTCGCCGATCCGCAAGGGCCGCATGGCCGTCCTCTCCCCCGTTTGCCGGGGAGCCTAGAGCGGATTGGCGGTGGCGCGAAGATGCCCGCCAGGACGGCTAGGCATCGACATGCTCGGTCGCCTGCACCGAGGGCCGGGCGGCGAAGCCCTCATGCCAGGCGGCGAGCGCCGGATGCAGGCTGCGCCAGCCGCATTTCGGCCAGCGGAAGTCGAGATAGGAGAGGGCGCAGCCGATCGAGATCCGGCCGATATCCAGCCCCGGGCCGGAGAGCCGCGGCGCCTCGGCCTCCAGCGCCTCCAGCACCGCCGCCTGCTTGGCCGAGAAACCGTCGAGGATGCGCCGGTCCGGATGCTCGCGCCCCATCTCGGTGCGGCAGAGCAGCAGCATGTCCATGAAGCCGTTGCCGAGCGCGTGCCGCCGCAGCGCCTCGATCCGCGCCGGGCCGGCGGGCGGGAAGAGCGACGGCCCGCTGCCGAGCCCGTCGAGATACTCGCAGATGACGAGCGAATCGTAGAGCGTGACGCCATCCGGCAGCACCAGCGTCGGGATCTTGCCGAGCGGGTTGCGCGGCAGCAGCGCGAGGTCCGGCTGGATGAGCGCCACCACGGTCGGCAGCCGCTCGATGCGCTCGGCCAGGCCGCGCTCATGCGCGACGACCATGACCTTGCGGACGAAGGGCGAGCGCGAGGACCAGTGCAGCCGCATCATGCGCCGCGTCGTCCGGGCCGCTGCCGGCGGGGGTGCCGGCATGGATGCTGCATTTTCGGCATGGCCACCTCGTTCCATCCTGCGGCGGGGCCGGATCGCGCCGGGCGGGACGGCCCGGCGGCAAGGATCGGCCCTGCCATGGCTGCGTCGCCGCTGGGCGCAGGGGCCGCGGCGCGAGGCCGCAGTCTGCCCTCGGGACGGGCCGGCTGGCGAGTGGGGCCGACTGGATTGTGGCAGGAGAGGGGACAAGGCCCCGGCCGGGACGAACCCCCGCAGGGCCGCTGGCCTTCACGGACCCGCGAAGCGCGGGTCATCCCCGCGCCGCGGCTGGTCCGGATCGAAGGGGCCCGCCAGAGGGGCAGGCCAGAGGGGCAGGCCATGAGGGCCTAGCCCTTGGGCCGAATGGGCAGGGCGTCAGCCCCGTGGGCTCAGAAGCCCTCGCGCTCCAGGCGCTTGCGCTCGACCTTGCGGGCGCGGCGGACGGCCTCGGCGGCCTCGCGGGCGCGGCGCTCGGACGGCTTCTCGTAATGACGGCGAAGCTTCATCTCGCGGAAAACACCCTCCCGCTGCAGCTTCTTCTTGAGCGCCTTCAGCGCCTGATCGATGTTGTTGTCACGGACGACGACTTGCACGCGGCTCAGCCTCCAATCGCTGTTGGGACCAATGGAAAAGGCCGCAGGCGGCGGGCGGTTCCGGCCGGCCCCGTCATCGGAGCGCTGCCTGGTACCGTCCACCGGAATGCGGAGAGGAGGGCTGTAGCATGGTTCGCCCCCCGACAGGAAGCCCTCCCCAGCACCGCGTGCCATGCCTATCTCCCGGGCGGGGCCCGGTTTTCCAGGGATCGGGCCTCTTGCGGCCGCAGTCTGCTCCGGAGCGCCATGTCCATCCTCAAGATCGCCCGCATGGGCCATCCCGTCCTGCTGCGGCGGGCCGATCCGGTCACCGGCCCGAGCAATCCGGAGATCCGGCGCCTGATCGCCGACATGGCCGAGACCATGGCGGATGCCGGGGGCATCGGCCTCGCCGCGCCGCAGGTGCATGCGCCGCTCCGCCTGTTCGTCTGGCGGGTGCCGGCGGGCGGCGTCGCGGCCCTGCTCAACCCCGAGTTGGAACCACTCGGCGAGGCGGAAGAGAGCGCCTGGGAGGGCTGCCTTTCCATCCCCGGCCTGCGCGGCCTGGTCAGCCGCCCGGCCCGCATCCGCTATCGTGGCCTCGATGCCGAGGGCACCCCGGTGACGGGCGAGGCGGAGGGGATGGTGGCGCGGGTGATGCAGCACGAGGCCGACCATCTCGACGGGGTGCTCTATCCGATGCGCATGCGTGACCTCTCGCAGCTCGGCTTCACCGAGGAGCTGGCGCGGGCCGCCGAGGGCAACGCCCGATGATCGAGCGCAGCGCGATCCGCGACCGGGCGGTGCGGGCCATGCTGCCCGTCGCCGCCCGCGAGGGCTGGAACCTCGGCACGGTGCGGGCCGGGCTGGCGGCGATCGGCGAGGACCCCGCGCTCGCCCCCAGCCATTTCCCGCGCGGCGCCGTCGAGGCGGTGCTGGTCTGGTTCGACCTGGTGAACCGCGAGATGGAGGCCGCGGCCGCGGCCGAGGGGGTGACCGGGCTGCGCGTGCCGGCGCGCATCCGGCGGGTGGTGGAGCTGCGCCTCACCGCGCTCGCGCCGCACAAGCGGGCGCTGCGTCGGGCGCTCAGCCTGCTGGCGCTGCCCTGGCATGCCGGCTGCGCCGCGCGCGCCGCCGCCGCGGCGGCCGACGCCATGTGGCATGCGGCGGGCGACAGCTCGGCGGATATCTCCTGGTACACCCGCCGCGCCAGCCTGGCCGGGATCTACGCCGCCACCATCGCCTGGTGGTTGCGTGACGAGGACCTCTCCATCTTCGGCGCCATGCAGTTCCTCGACCGCCGGCTGGCCGGGCTGGCGCGGCTGCAGGGGCTGCGGAAGCGGGCGAGGCCGCGCGCCGCCTGAGGCGCGCCTCAGGCCAGGATGACGCCGCCACCCGCCTCGTCCCACCTCCAGCAGGGCGCCACGCCGGGCACCGGCACGCCGCCCAGCCAGCGCGGCGGCGGGCCGAGGGTCATCCGGTCCCGCTCGCCCGCCAGCACCGCCCGGCCAGCCGGGGTAAGATCGAGATGCGCGCCCGCCCAATGCCGCTCCGCCCCCTCGAAGCGGCCGGCGAGCAGCGGGGTGGCGCCGCGCCGCAAGCCGTCGATCACCTCCCGCCCGATCAGGTCCGTCATCCAGGGCAGCGGCTCGCGCTCCAGCATCAGGGCGCTGAACACCGCGCCGGCGCTGCGCGGCGCCTCGGCCAGGAGTTGCAGGATCAGCCGCTCGCTCAGGCCGAGCCCATCGCCGGTCCAGGGCAGTTCCTGGCAATGCCGCCGCAGCGCCCGGCCGAGCTGCGGCAGGTCCGGCGTGCCGGCGGCCAGCGCGGCGAGCGGCCGCGGATCGGGCGCCCGCAGCGCCGCCCAGGCCGCCTCGCCCAGCGCCAGCATCGCCGCCGGAACCGGCACACGCTCCGCCCAGAGCAGCCGCAGCGCCTCCGGCGGCAATTGCCCGAGGCCGATGAAGCGCGTGCCACCCGGGTAGTGGCCCGGCGAGATCAGCTCCAGCCGCGCCGGCGGGCGCGCGGCGAAGGCGGCGAGGCAGCGGGCGAGGAGGAGCTGGTCGTAGCTGTCATGCTCGAACCAGAGCACGACGCGCGGATGCCGCGCCGCTTCGAGCAGCGCCGCTTCCTCCCGCCGCCGCCGCGCCGCGATCGCCGCGCGGTCGAGACCGGCATCCGCGCCGTAGCTCCGGTGCAGGAAGTCGATGCGCGCCTCGAGCCAGTCGGCGCCGGGCAGCACCGGCCCCTGGCAGAGGGGATCGGCATAGTCCAGGAACGCTCCGACGAAGCCGGCCGCGCGCAACCCCGGCGCGATGTCGCAGCCGCAGCGGAGGTGCAGCGTCGGCAGGTCGCCATCCGGCGGCGGCGCGCCCCGGCGGATGCGGGCGCGGCTGGCCTCGAGCGCGGCGATATGCGCCACCAGCCGCGGCCAGCTCGGCAGGCCGAGCTCGCGGGCGATGACGAGCTGCGCCTCGGCCAGACACGGTGCCGCCGCCGCGCCGCGCGGATGCCGGCGGTGGAAGCGCTGCAGCGCCGCCGGCTCGCCCGCGCGCAGGGCCGCGAGCAATTCCTTGGCGCGCTTGCGCTGCTGCTCGAGAGTCAACCGGAAGGGCGATGCCTCGCGCATCGCCGCGGCATTGGACGGATCGGTCAAGGCAGGCCCCTTCCTCGCGTCTGCGTCCGCCGGTCAGACAGGAAAGGGTGGAGGGGAAAGCAGGCCACTCTACCGATGGTCGTGGGCGCAGCCCTTCCCGCGGACACGGATGCCCCGACCGGGCCGTTGGCGCAGCGCATCAAGGATCGGCCGCGAAGTCAAGCCGAGCGATCCGGTTCCATCCCGGATGAACCCGTCTCCGCCTGTTGCGCTCTGGCCATGACAGGATGGGGCACGCAACCATGGCGACGCGCAGGGCATGGCGGTGGGGACTGGGAGTGGGGCTGCCCTTGCTGGCGCTCGCACTCTTCCTCGCCCTGTTCCGCTGGGACTGGCTGATCCCGATCATCGAGGCGCAGGCGAGCGCCAAGCTCGGCCGGCCGGTGAAGATCGAGCATCTGCATGTCAGCCTCGGCCGCACCATCACCGTCACCGCCGAGGGGTTGCGCGTCGGCAACCCGCCGGGCTTCCCGGAGGACCCGCCCTTCGCCCTGCTGCCGCGCGGCAGCGTCGACGTCGCCTTCGCGCCGCTGCTGCGCGGCGAGGTGGTGATCCCCTCCGTCACCCTCGACCAGCCGCAGCTGCAGGTGCTCGGGCGGCCCGATGGCAGCACCAATTACGCCTTCAACGCCTCGGGCCCGGCGGGCGAGGGAGCAGGCGAGGGCGGGCCGAAGATCGGCGCGCTCCGCATCAATGACGGCAAGGTGCATACCGCGATCGCCGGGCTGAAAGCGGATTTCAACGTCGATTTCCACACCGAGGAGCCGGCCGAGGGCGACCCCGCGCTGGTCGCCGATGCCAAGGGCACCTATGCGGCGCAGCCGATCGAGGCCCGGCTGCGCAGCGGCGCCATCCTGAACCTGCGCGACCCCAACCGCCCCTGGCCGATCGACCTGCAACTCGCCAACGGCCCGACCCGGGTGGCGCTGAAGGGGACGGTGCGGGACCCGGTGAAGCTCGCCGGCGCCAATCTGCGGCTCGATATCCGCACGCCGGACATGGCGCTGCTGCGGCCGCTGATCGGCGTGCCGATCGCCCCGACGCCGCCGCTGCGCGTCGCCGGCCAGCTCGACTATGCCGAGGGCAAGGCGCGCTTCACCGATGTCGATGGCACGCTCGGCAGCAGCGACATCGCCGGCGACTTCACCGTCAGCACCGGCACGCCGACCGTCTTCACCGCCGATCTGCGCTCGAAGCGGGTCGATCTCGCCGATCTCGGCGGGTTGATCGGCGCCCAGCCGGGCCGGGAGGGGACGCCGGGGCAGACCGCGGCGCAGCGGCGCGCCCTCGCCCAGGCGGAGGCGAGCCCGCGGCTGATCCCGACCACGCCGATCAGCGTGCCGAACCTGAAGATGGCGGATGTGCATGTGCGCTACCGCGCCGACAGCATCCGCGGCAAGGGCATCCCCTTCGACGGGCTGGAGGCGAAGCTCGATATCGTCGATGGCGTGATCCGGCTGCAGCCGGGCAAGTTCCGCATCGGCCGCGGCGAGATCGGCACGGATCTCACCGTCACCCCGCAGGAGGGCGGCATGCCGCGAGCGCAGGCGACCTTCGAGCTGCGCCGGGTGGACATCTCGCGCCTGATGCAGGCGGCCGGCGCGACCGGGGCGGGGACGCTGAACGGCAAGGGCAAGCTGGACGCCACCGGCCGTTCCATGTCGGAGATGCTCGGCAACGGCGATGGCGGGCTGACGGTGATCAGCACCGGCGGCAAGGTGAGCGCGCTGCTGACCGACCTCTCCGGCCTGCAATTCGGCCGGGCGCTGCTCTCGGCGCTCGGCATCCCCGCCGATGCGGATATCGAATGCATGATCGGCGATGTCAGCCTGCGCCGCGGCGCGCTCTCGGTCGATACGCTGATGCTCGACACCGACAGCAACCTGGTGACGGGCGGCGGCATGGCGGGGCTGGGCAAGGAGATCCTCGATCTCTGGATGCGCACCGACAGCAAGCATTTCAGCGTTGGCTCGCTGCCGACCAGCATCAAGATCACCGGCACCTTCAAGCAGCCGAGCATCATGCCGGAGGTGGGCGAGCTTGCCGCCCGGGCCGGCGCCGCGACCGGTCTCGGCGTGCTCTTCCCGCCGCTCGCCCTGCTGCCAACGATCCAGTTCGGCGTCGGCGAGAACGACAAGTGCGAGCGGCTGGCCCGGAGCGGCGGTGGCACCGAGGGCAGCGGGCAGGGCCGGCGATAGGGCGGATCGCGGCAGGCGCATCCAGTCGGGTCGGAAGCCGGGTGGAGGCGTGACGGCCCGCTGCGCCACCACCGGCGCATGCGTGACGGCCCGCTGCGCGATACCTGCGTCTACAGCGTCACGGCGCCCGAATGGCCCACGATGCGCTCGCACCTGATCTGGCAGCCCGAGACGCCGCGCTGAAGGGGGGAGGGTGGGCGGCGTGGCGCGGTGCAATCCGGCACCGAGGCCGCCGCAACCAGGCGGCACGCCGCGATTTCAGGCCGCATGACGCCACCCGCCTGGTTGCATAGCCTCTCCCTCGTCTACGGCCTGCTCTCCATCGCCAGTGCGCTCTACGTGCTGGCCGACATCCTGCTGCTCGGCCGCCGGCAGAGGATGTGGATCATGGAGGTGGTCTGGCCGCTCACCCTGCTCTATTGGGGGCCGCTCGGGCTGCCCTTCTACTGGCGCATTGGCCGGCGGCGAGGCGAGCGGCCGATGTGGCAATATGCCTTCGCCGGGGCGACGCATTGCGGCGCGGGCTGCGCCCTCGGCGATTTCATCGGCGACTGGCTGGTCTTCGCCCTCGGCTTCACCCTGTTCGGCTCCGACCTGCTCGGCAAATTCCTCTTCGGCTTCGTGCTGGCCTATCTCTTCGGTATCGCCTTCCAGTATTTCAGCGTGGCGCCGATGCGCGGGCTCGGGCTGTGGGACGGGATCGTCGCCGCGGTGAAGATCGACACCCTCTCGCTGCTCGCCTACCAGGTCGGCATGTTCGGCTGGATGGCGCTGCGCGCCTGGATGCTGCCAGGGCTGCAGCCGACCCAGTGGACCTACTGGTTCATGATGCAGATCGCCATGGTGCTCGGCTTCTGGACCACCTTCCCGGTGAACTGGTGGCTGATCGCCCGCGGCATCAAGGAGAGGATGTAGCGGGCGGCGATCCGCCCTATCCCGCGGCGCGCTTCGAGAGGCACTCCTTCATGAAGACCTTGCGGGGGTCGCCGTGCAGCGCCTTCTCCTTCGCCGAGGCGCTGCACTGGCGCATCTTCTCGTGCTGCGCCTGCTGCGCCGGGCTCGGCGCCTTCTGGGGCTTGGTCTCGGCGGCGAGGGCGGGCAGGCTGGCGAGCAGCAGCAGGGCGAGGGGCAAAGCGAGGCGGCGCATGCGGGATTCTTCCAGGCTCCACTGGCTTGCATAGGAGCCGCCGCGGCGTAATTCAACCATAGATTATTGGTCCGGCACGCGCCTTGCAAACCGCTCGTTCTGTGCAGGAGCGCCGCCGCGCAGGGACCCCTGGGGGAACCCCGGCGGCCGGCGCCCGAACAGAGGGGACAAGGATGCCGATGGAACCCGATCTCGTCGTCCCGACGATGGAGGCGATCCGCCGCTGGAGCGGCGTCGCCGTGCCGAACGCCGCCGCCCGCCACGGGCTCGCCGACCATGCCGCGCTCATCGCCGAGCTCGAGGCGCTGCGCGGCAGCATGGTCTTCGAGGAGGAGCCGAGCCATTTCGAGGCGGCGCTGCGCGCCTGCAAGGAGCCGGGCCAATGAACGCCCCCGTCGCCGCCAGCGATCTCGCCGATCTCTCCATGACCGAGGCCGCGGACGCCTTCGCTCGCGGCGAGCTGCGGGCGGAGGCGCTGGTCCGCGCCTGCCTCGCCCGCATCGAGGCGCATGACGGCAAGGTCAATGCCGTCATCCGGCTCGACCGCGAGGCGGCGCTCGCCGCCGCCGCGGCGCAGGACAAGGCGCGCGCCGCCGGCGAGGCGTGCGGCCCGCTCGCCGGCGCGCCGATGATGCACAAGGATATGTACTACCGTGCCGGCAAGGTGAGCAGCTGCGGCTCGAAGATCCGCCGCGACTTCGTGCCGCAGGTGACCGCGACCGTGCTCGAGCGGCTGGACGCGGCCGGCGCGATCGACATGGGCACGCTGAACATGGCCGAGTTCGCGCAGAACCCGACCGGGCACAACGCGCATTTCGGCCATTGCCACAACCCCTGGAACCTCGATTACTGCACCGGCGGCTCCTCCTCCGGCTCCGGCGCGGGTGTTGCGGCGCGCTTCTTCACCGCGGCGCTCGGCAGCGATACCGGCGGCTCCATCCGCCTGCCGGCGACGCTCTGCGGCGTGACCGGGCTGAAGGCCACCCAGACCCGGGTCTCGCGCCACGGGGTGATGCCGCTCTCCTTCTCCTGCGACAATGTCGGGCCGCTGGTGCGGACGGCGCGCGACGCGGCGCGCTTCCTCCGCGTCACCGCCGGGCAGGACCCGAAGGACCCGACCAGCGCCGCCGAGCCGGTGCCGGATTACGAGGCGGCGCTGACCGGCAGCGTCAGGGGCATGCGCATCGCGGTCTGCGAGACCTATTTCCTCGACGGCGCCGATGCGCCGGTGGTGGCCGCCTTCGAGCAGGCCCTCGCCGCGCTGCGCGAGGCGGGGGCGGTGGTGACGCGCATCAAGGCGCCGAGCCTCGCCGCCATCGCCGCCTATACCGCGCTGGTCAGCCGGGTGGAGGGGGCGGCGATCCACGCCAACTGGATGCGCGAGCATCCGGGCGACTACGCCATCCATCTCTCGGCGCGGCTCTTCGGCGGCTATGCCATCCCGGGGCATCTCTATGTCGAGGCGTTGTCGCGGCGCGGCGCTCTGCTCAAGCAGTTCGTCGCCGAGGCGCTGACCGGCCATGACCTGGTGGCGACGCCGACGCTCCGCATCCGCGTGCCGACCCTCGCCGAGACCGATATCGATGCCGATCCGGCGAATTGGCACCGCTTCATGGCGGTCTCGGCCAATACGCGGCCCTTCAACTATCTCGGCCTGCCGACGCTGAGCGTCCCCTGCGGCTTCGACGACCGCGGCCTGCCGGTCGGGCTGCAGCTCGCCGGGCGGCCCTTCGCCGAGGCGACGGTGCTGCGCGCCGGCGACGCCTTCCAGCGGGCGACCGACTGGCATCGCCGCGCCCCGGCGCTCTAGGCTTCCCCGCGAAGTCCTCCTGCCCAAGGGACGTCACAGCCTGCCGCGGCCAAGCCGCGGCAGGGCACCGGGCAGCGACGGTGCTGACGGACGCTCTACGGTGCCTCGTGCGGGTCACGGCAGCGCCGTGCCCGCGCCCTCCCGCCCGGGCAGGCCGAGGCGCCCCAGCCCGGGCAGCTTCAGCGCCGGTCGCCGCAGGTCGATGCCGGCGACGGCGCCGAGCAGGTTCAGCTCGATCCCCTCGACCCAGGCGAGGGTGAGGCCGGCATAGCCGCCGAGGCTGAGGCGGAAGCCGGTGCCGGAGGGCGTCCGCCGCAGCCAGTGCCCGTCATAGGGATAGTCCTTGCCGATCGCGGTGGGCGGCAGGGTGGCGCGGATGCCCGGCGCCGCCGCCAGCACCGCGGCGACGAAGGTGTTGGAATTCGGCCCCGGCCAGGGCCGGTAGTCGCCGCGGTTGCGCCAGGCATAGCTCTCGACCGCGGCTTGCAGGCGCGGGATCATCGCCGCCGCCTCGGCGCCGTCGGCGGCGAAGATCACCTCCGGCACCTGGCCGAACCAGCGGCCATCCGGCTCGAAGCCGTTGAGGCGGATCGGCTCGCCCCAGGCGGTGTAGTCGTAGCGGGTGTAGCCCGGCGCGCCCTCCGGCTTCAGCACCAGCCAGCAATGCACGGCGAAGATGCCGCGCCAGCGCACGGTGCGGGCGGCGAGGACGCGCACCTGGGCCGGGCGATGCGCGGCGGCCGGGGGCAGCAGCCCGGCGCTGGAGCGGTCGGCGGTCCGCCAGCCCTCGCCGCCGCCCGCCCAGGCATGGCGCGCCGCGGAAAGCCCGATGGGGAGCAGGAAGAAGACCAGGAAGAGCAGCAGAGCGAGGCGAAGTGGGGACATCCTCCCCACCATATTTGCCCGCCCCGTCCAGCGGACAAGCGCCGCCACCGGAACGCCCGCCTCCTCCTGCCGCATCCGGGACCGGGCGCGAAGCCCGGGGCCCCCGCGGAACCGCGGACCGGTTTCGTGGGGAGTGACGGGGCCCCCGCGGCGTCGCGCAGCGACGTCATGGGGAAATCAGTAGATCTGCGCCCGGATCCGCGCCTGATACTCCGCCTCGTAGCGCGCCGGGTCGATCGCCGCGCCCGCGCTGTGCGCCGCGATCATCTGCCCGTTGGTCGGCACGCCCGCCGGCCGCGGCGCATCGCCCCAGAGCCGCGACCGCATCACCGACTTGGCGCAATGCGCATAGACCTCGCGCACCGCCACCAGCAGCACCGTCGCCGGCTCCTTCCCCTGCGCCGCGAGCCGGGCGCGCAGCGCCGGGTCGGCGGTGATGCGCGCCCGGCCCTGCACCCGCAGCGTCTCGCCGACGCCGGGGATGAGAAACAGCAACGCCACCTCGGGATTGGCGATGACGTCGCGCAGCGCATCCAGCCGGTTGTTGCCGCGCCGGTCGGGCAGGGCGAGCAGCCGGTCCTCCAGCGGCAGGGCGAAGCCCGGCGCGTCGCCGCGCGGCGTCGCATGCGGCCCCGCCGGCCCGGCGGTCGCCAGGATGCAGAAGGGCGAGGCGGCGATGAAGGCGCGCGCCGTCGCCTCCAGCCGGTCGGTCACCTTGGCGAGGAAGCGCGGATGCGGCGCCTCGTAGAGCGCGGCCAGCGCCGCCTCGCTCTCGACCGCATGCGGGTCGCTCATCCGCGCAGCGCCTTGATCTGCGCCGGATAGCTGCCGGGATCGACCCGCACATCGACCAGCGCCGGGCCGGGCGCGGCCAGCGCCGCGGCGAGCGCGTCGCGATAGCCCGCCTCATCCGTCGCGCGCAGCCCGATGCCGCCGAGCGATTGCATGACGCCGGCGAAATCCGCCTCCGGCCAGCCCAGCGCCCCGCCCGGCAGCGCGCGACCGCCCTTCTTGATGTCGATGAGCGAGAGCGTCGCGTCGTTGAAGACGACGATGGCGAGCTTCACCCCGAGCACCACGGCCGTCGCCAGCTCGCCGAGCGCCATCAGCAGCCCGCCATCCCCGGTGAAGGCGAGGGCGCCGCGCGCCGGGTCGTGCAGCGCCGCGGCGATGCCGGCGGGCAGGGCGAAGCCCATGGTGGCGAGGCCGTTCGAGATCAGCAGGTCGCCCGGCCGCGCCGCCGGCCAGAATGTCGTGCAGGGGAACATATGCGCCCCGGCATCGACGGCGACGCGCGGCGCGCGCCCGGCATCGCGGCAGGCCGCGGCGGCGAGCGTCACCACCGCCTGCGGCGAGAGGCCGCGATTGCCGCCGCCCGGCGGGGTCGGGCCATTGGCCAGCGCCGCCAGCCAGGCCTCCCGGTGGCGGGCGATCGTCGCGGCGTCCCAGGCCGAGGCCGCGCCGCCCAGCGCGGCCAGCGCCGGGGCGAGCGGCCCGTAGAGCGCGGCGGCTGGCGTCGCATAGTGCAATGGCCGCGGCGCGGTGCCGAGATCGAGCACCGGCGCGGCGTAGCGCCAGGGCTGCGGGATGAACTCCACCGGATCGGCGCCCGCGAGCAGGATGAGATCCGCCTCGGCCATGACCGGCGCCTCGGCCGCGCCGCCGGTGAAGACCCCGGCGAAGAGCGGGTCGGCATCCGGCAGCACGCCCTTGGCCTTGTAGGTGACGAGCACCGGGCAGCCGAGCCGCGCGGCGAGGCCGCGCAGCGCCGCGCAGGCCGCGGGCTCGGTCGCCTCCAGCCCGGCGACGATCACCGGCCGCCGCGCCGCGCCCAGCAAGGCGCGCGCGGCGTCGAGGGCCGGGCCTTCGGCCAGGGGGCCTGCGGGCGAGGCGGCGGCGAGGGTCACCGGGCCGGGCAAGGGGGACGGGGCGCGGGCGGCGGCGCCCGAGAGCTCCAGCAGCACCGGGCCGCGCGGCGCGGCCAGCGCGCTCGCCAGCAGGCTCGCCGCCATGACGCCCGGCGCGCCGCCGGGCTCGACCGCACGCGCCGCGCCCTTGGTCACCGGCGCCAGCATGCCGGCATGGTCGAAGAACTGGTGGTTGGCGAAGGCGCGCTCGGCGCCGGTGAAGCCATCGGCCAGCAGCAGCACCGGGGCGCGGTCGAGCGAGGCCTGGGCCATGCCGTTGGCGGCATTGCCGACGCCCGGCCCGCGCGTGACGAGGGCGGCGACCGGGCGATGCGCCAGCTCGGCCTCGGTCGCGGCCATGATCACCGCCGCCGTCTCCTGCCGCGCCAGGACGAAGGGGATGCCCTCGGCGGCGGCGGCCTCCACCAGGTCGAGGCTGGAGCCGCCGCCCGGCACGCCGTAGAGGCGCGGCACGCCGGCGGCGCGCAGCGCGGCGGCGACGGCCTCGGCCCCGGTGGTGGGGCCGGCATCCCGCATCGGCTTCGGCATCGCATGTCCTTCCGGTTGGTTTCGGGCCGAGCATAGGCGCTCGCCAGGGGCTTGCGCAGCCCGCCGGCTGCCGCCGCCTTGGGCAAGGCTGGGCAGATGCTGGGCAAGGCGCCCGGCAGCGCCGCAATTCGATGCGTGTCGCGACTTGCGAAAAGGCCGCCCGGCGTGCTGCTTTGAAGGGCCGCAGCCGCATCCAGGGGGTCGGAACCGAGTGTCGCCTAAGACAAGTGCCGCATACGACGAGATGCGCGCCGAGGATGGGGTCCGTGCCGCTTATGCCGAGATCGAGCGCTGGCTCCGCGCCACGCCGCGCGAGCAGCTGGACCGCAAGCGCCGCGAGGCGGAGCTGCTGTTCCGCCGCATCGGCATCACCTTCGCCGTCTATGGGGAGGGCGGTGACCCGGAGCGGCTGATTCCCTTTGATATCATTCCCCGCATCATTGCGAAATCCGAATGGGAGCGGCTTTCCGGCGGCCTGCGCCAGCGGGTGCGGGCGCTGAACGCCTTCCTCGCGGATGTCTACGGGCCGCAGGAGATCCTGAAGGCCGGCCGGATCCCGAGCGCCCTGGTGCTGGAGAATGAGGGCTTCCGCAAGGAGATGGTCGGGGTGACGCCGCCGGGCGGCGTGTACACGCATATCTCGGGCATCGACATGGTGCGCACCGGGCCCGACGAGTTCTACGTGCTCGAGGACAACTGCCGCACGCCGTCCGGCGTCTCCTACATGCTGGAGAACCGCGAGGCGATGCTGCGGCTGTTCCCGAGGCTGTTCGCCCGGCACCGCATCGCACCGGTCAGCCGCTATCCGGAGGAGCTGCTGGAGACGCTGAAGGCGGTGGCGCCGGCCCGCGCCAGCGAGAACCCGACCGTCGCCATCCTCACCCCTGGCCCCTACAACAGCGCCTATTACGAGCATTGCTTCCTCGCCGACGAGATGGGCGTCGAGGTAGTGGAGGGCGCCGATCTCTGCGTGCAGGACCGCGTCGTCTACATGCGCACCACCGCCGGGCCGAAGCGGGTGGACGTGATCTACCGCCGCATCGACGACGAGTTCCTCGATCCCGATGCCTTCCGCCCGGACAGCCTGGTCGGCGTGCCCGGCCTGATGGAGGCCTATCGCGCCGGCAACGTGGCGCTGGCCAACGCGCCCGGCGGCGGCATCGCCGACGACAAGGCAATCTACCCCTACGTGCCGGAGATGGTGCGCTTCTATCTCGGCGAGGAGCCGATCCTGCAGAACGTGCCCACCTTCCTCTGCGAGCGGGAGGAGGACCGCAATTACGTCCTCTCCAACCTCGACAAGCTGGTGGTGAAGCTCGCCAAGGGCTCGGGCGGCTACGGCATGCTGATCGGGCCGCATGCGACCAAGGGCCAGCGCGAGGAATTCCACGCCCGCATCCTGGCCCGGCCCGGCGACTACATCGCCCAGCCGACCCTCGCCCTTTCCACCTGCCCGACCGTGGTCGAGCAGGGCATCGCGCCGCGGCATGTGGACCTGCGGCCCTTCGTGCTCTCGGGCAAGGAGATCCGCATCGTCCCGGGCGGCCTCACCCGCGTCGCCCTGAAGGACGGCTCGCTGGTGGTGAACTCCTCCCAGGGCGGCGGCACCAAGGATACCTGGGTGCTGGAGGATGAGGGGCCCGGCGTGATGGACGGGGCCATGGAGGGACAGGTGCAGACGGCCTCGATCGGATGCTGAGCCGCACCGCCGAGAACCTGTTCTGGCTGGCCCGCTACGCCGAGCGCGCCGGCAACACGGCGCGCGGCATCGCCGTCGCCTTCCGCATGGCGGCGATCTCGGCCCGGCTTGGCGACGAGGGCGCGGAGTGGCGCGCCCTGCTCACCGCCTCGGGCGGCGATGCCGGCTTCTACCGGAAATACGAGGCGCCGACGGCCGAGGCCGCCATCCACTGGCTGGTCTTCGACCCCGACAACGCCTCCAGCATCCTCGCCTGCTTCGAGGCGGCGCGGCGCAACGCCCGCTCGGTGCGCACGGCGCTCACCGTCGACATGTGGGAGGCGCTGAACGACAGCTGGAACCACCTGCGCAACCTGGCTCCCGACGCGACCGAGGGGGAGAACCTCATCGACTTCCTCGGCTGGGTGCGGGAGCGGGTGACGCTGTTCAATGGCGCGGCGAACGAGACCATGCTGCGCAACGAGCCCTGGCGCTTCGTGCATCTCGGCACGATGCTGGAGCGCGCGGACAACACCGCGCGGCTGCTCGACGTGAAGCACGCGCTCTTCGCGCCGGGCGTCGAGGGGGCGGTGGACTACGTGCAGTGGCAGGCGGTGCTGCGCTCGGTCTCGGCCATGCGCTCCTACCAGTGGGTGTACCGGGAGCGGCTCTCCGGCCGGCGCATCGCCGAGCTGATGATCCTGCGCCCCGAGCTGCCGCGCAGCCTCGCCGCCTGCCACGGCGCCGTCGCCGACACGCTGGAGGCGATCGGCATCGGCCAGGGCGGCCGCTTCGGCGAGTGCCACCGGATCGCCGGCCTGCTGAAGGCGCAGCTCCGCTACGGGCGGATCGAGGATGTCTTCGCGCAGGGGCTGCACGAATTCCTCACCGACATGATCACCCGCACCGCCGCGCTCGGCGGCGAGATCGAAGCCTTCTACATCCGCCATTGAGGGCGGCGCGATCCGCCCTATGCTTCGGCCGCGCCTGGCCGCGCCCGGCCGGGGGTTGGGGAAGGGCGGCATGACCTATTGCGTCGGACTCTATCTGCGGGAGGGGCTGGTCCTCCTCTCCGACACCAGGACCAATGCCGGCGTCGACCACATCTCGGTCTTCTCCAAGATGCAGGTCGAGGAGGTGCCGGGGGAGCGGGTGCTGACCATGCTCTCGGCCGGCAACCTCGCCATCACCCAGGCGGTGTGGAACCGGCTGCAGGAGGGGGTGCAGCTCGGCGGCGTGCGGCAGACGCTGCGCAGCGTGCCGAACATGTTCCGCGCCGCCCGCCTGGTCGGCCAGGCGGTGCGCGACGTCTTCGCCGCCGATGGCGAGGCGCTGAAGGCGCAGGAGGTGCGCTTCGACATCTCCCTCATGCTCGGCGGCCAGATCGTCGGCGAGCCGCCGCGGCTGTTCCTCGTCTATGCCGCCGGCAATTTCATCGAGGCGACGGCCGACACGCCCTTCCTGCAGATCGGCGAGCACAAATACGGCAAGCCGATCCTGGACCGGGCGGTGAGCTTCGACACCTCGGTGGTGGATGGGGTGAAGCTGGTGCTGATCAGCATGGACAGCACCTTGCGCTCGAACCTCACGGTCGGCCTGCCGGTCGATCTGCTGGTCTATCGGGCGGACAGCTTCGCGGTGACGCTGCGCAAGCGGCTCACCGAGGAGGATGCCTATTTCCGGGTAATCCGCGACGGCTGGAGCGAGGCGCTGCGCCAGGCCTATATGGAGATGCCGAGGCCGGACTGGGTGCCCCAGTGATCCCCGCGAAGCCGCTGCGCGCCGCCGCGGGGGGCGGATAATCTCCCCACGAAGCCGCTTCGCGTCTTCGCGGGGACCCTGGGATTCGCACCTGATCCTCGATGCGTCACAGCCTGCCGCGGCAAAGCCGCGTCAGGGCAACAGGAGGCGACGGTTGCGATGGGCGTTCTGGGACGAAGGCGTCCTGCGCTCAGGGAATCCCGATCAGCTTGTGGGTCTGCAGGGAGAGCCGCCAGCGGGGGTGGCGGAGGCAGTAGGCGACGGCCGCCGCCGTATGCGCGGCGCGGTCCGACCCGTCCATGGGCTGCAGGAAGAAGTGGCGGAAATCGAGATGCGCCACCGCCTCCGGCAACAGGCCGGGCTGCGGATAGACGAGCTTCAGCTCCTCCCCGCGCGTCGCCCGCAGCGGCGCCCCTGCCTTCGGGCTGACGCAGAGCCAGTCGATGCCGGGCGGCGGCGCGATGGTGCCGTTGCTCTCGACCGAGATGGCGAAGCCCGCATCGTGCATCGCCGCGATCAGCGGCGGGTCGAGCTGCAGCAGCGGCTCGCCGCCGGTGAAGACCACATGCCGCCCCTCGGCGCCGCCCCGCCAGGCGGCGAGGATGGCCGCGGCCAGCGCCGCGGCATCGGCGAAGCGGCCGCCGCCCTCGCCATCCAGGCCGACGAAATCCGTGTCGCAGAAGCGGCAGACGGCGGCCGCCCGGTCCTCCTCCCGCCCGCTCCAGAGGTTGCAGCCGGCGAAGCGGCAGAAGACCGCGGCGCGGCCCGCCTGGCCGCCCTCGCCCTGCAGGGTCGGGAAGATCTCCTTGACCGCGTAGCTCACCGGGCGGGATCCAGATCGTTGATGCTGAGATCGGCGCGCGACCACCAGCCCTGGCGACGCGGCAGGATGTCGAAGGGATCGCCCTCGAAGCGCACCGTGTTGGTCGGCGTCTCCTCGATCTCGAGGCCGGCGCAGGCGAGCCGCCCGCCATCGGCGGCGAGGAAGGCGCCGAGCTTGGCCGCGAACAGGCCGCAGAGCAGCTCCGTCGTCGGGTCGCCCGGCGTCACCAGGATGCGCGGCAGCCGCTCCGGCTCCGCCGCCTGGAACCAGCCGAGCAGCGGGTCGCCCTCGCCGAGCTGCAGCGCATGGTCGACATGCCCGTCGATCCAGTGGTGCCAGCGCGACTTCGCCCGCGCGAAGGGCTCGACCATGTTGGCCCCGCCGTCGAGCGGCGCCGGCCGCACCGCCCGCAGCCGCACCGTCACCGTCTCGGTATGGCCATGCGGCAGCGCGCATTGCGCCGAGCCGCCGGCGAGCAGCCGGTGCGCCATCGAGAAGCGGCGGCGGAAGACCAGCTCAAACATGCGCGGCCCGCCAGGCGTCCCAGCCGCGCTGCCGCAGCTCGCAGGCGGGACAGGTGCCGCAGCCATAGCCCCAGGGATGGCGATGCGCCCGGTCGCCGAGATAGCAGCTATGCGTGTCCTCGCGGATCGCCTCGACCAGCGCCGTGCCGCCCAGCCGCTCGGCCAGCGCCCAGGTCGCCGCCTTGTCGCGCCACATCAGCGGCGTGTGCAGCACGAAGCGCCGCTCCATGCCGAGGTTGATCGCCACCTGCAGCGCCTTCAGCGTGTCGTCGCGGCAATCGGGGTAGCCGGAATAATCCGTCTCGCACACGCCGGCGACGAGATGCTTCAGCCCGCGCCGGTAGGCCAGCGTCGCGGCGAAGGTGAGGAAGAGCAGGTTGCGCCCGGGGACGAAGGTGTTGGGCAGCCCATCCGCCTGCATGGCGATCTCGGTCTCGCGCGTCAGGGCGGTGTCGGAGACGGCGCGCAGCGCATCGAGGCTCAGCCCATGGTCCGGCCCGAGCCGCGGCGCCCAGCCGGGAAACTCCCGCGCGATCCGGTCGCGGAACACGCCGCGCACCACCATCTCCACATGATGGCGCTGGCCGTAATCGAAGCCGATGGTCTCGACATGGGCGAAGCGCTCCAGCGCCCAGGCGAGGCAGGTGGCGGAATCCTGCCCGCCGCTGAACAGCACCAGCGCCGCATCCTCGCGCATCACGCCCTCCGCCGCGTCCCGCGGCCCCGATCCGTCTCACCCATCCTGCACCATCCCTTCGGCCCCATCCTGCAACCCTGGGGCCGGCGCCGTTCCATCCAGCTGTGCCAGCGCCCAGCGCGCCGCCTCCGCCACCACCGCATCCGCATCGCCGCAGAGCGCCCGCGCCACCGGGCGCAGGCCGGCCTCGCCGGAATTGCCGATGGCGTAGAGCACGTTGCGCACGAAGCGGCCGCGGCCAATCCGCTTGACCGGCGAGCCGGCGAAGCGCGCCCGGAAGCCGGCATCGTCGAGCCGCGCCAGCATCGCCAGCTCCGGCGCGATCAGATCCTCCCGCGCGATCAGCCCCGGCACCGTCGTCGGCCGGGCGAAGCGGTTCCAGGGGCAGACCGCCAGGCAGTCGTCGCAGCCGTAGATGCGGTTGCCGAGCTTCGGCCGCAGCGCCTCCGGGATCGGACCGCGATGCTCGATGGTGAGATAGGAGATGCAGCGCCGCGCGTCGAGCCGGTAGGGGGCGGGGAAGGCGTCCGTCGGGCAGGCCACCTGGCAGCGCGTGCAACTCCCGCAGCGATCGGCATGCGGCGCGTCCGGGGCCAGCGCCAGGGTGGTGTAGACCTCCCCGAGGAACAGCCAGGAGCCATGCGCGCGGGAGACGAGGTTGGTGTGCTTGCCCTGCCAGCCGAGCCCGGCCTGGGCGGCGAGCGGCTTCTCCGAGACCGGGGCGGTGTCGACGAAGACCTTCACCCCCGTCCCGGCGAAGCGCGCCACCATCCAGCGCGCCAGCGCCTTCAGCCGCGGCTTGACGATATCGTGGTAGTCGCGATGCCGGGCATAGGCGCTGATCGTGCCGCGATCCGGCCGGGCGAGGGGGGCCAGCGGGTCCTCGGCCGGGGCGTAGGAGAGGCCGAGGCAGATCACGGAGAGCGCCTCCGGCCAGAGCGCCCGGGGATGCGCCCGCTGCTCGGCCCGGCCCTCCATCCAGCCCATCTCGCCATGCATGCCCCGGGCGAGGAAATCCTCCAGCCGCCGCCGCACCTCCGGGCCGAGCTCGGCGCGGGCGAAGCCCACCGCATCGAAGCCGAGGCGCAGCGCCTCATCCCGGATTGCCTCCCGCGCCCCGGCCGCCATCCGCTATCCCCGGCCGCGATAGGGCGCGACGCCCTGCTCTGGCACCCAGACCCCCTCCGGCGCCGGGCCGGTCTGGTAGAAGACGTCGATCGGCATGCCGCCGCGCGGATACCAGTAGCCGCCGATGCGCAGCCAGGCCGGCGCCAGCTCCGCCACCAGCCGCCGTGCGATGGCGACGGTGCAGGCCTCGTGGAAGGCGCCGTGGTTGCGGAAGGCGGAGAGGTAGAGCTTCAGCGACTTGCTCTCCACCAGCCAGTCGCCCGGCACGTAGTCGATCACCAGATGCGCGAAGTCCGGCTGGCCGGTCAGCGGGCAGAGCGAGGTGAATTCCGGCGCCGCGAAGCGCACCAGATAGGCCGTGCCGGGATGCGGGTTCGGCACCCGCTCCAGCCGCGCCGCCTCCGGGTTCGCCGGCAGCCCGGTGGGGCGGCCGAGCAGGGTGAGGCCGCTGGTATCGGTGCTGGCTTCGGTCATAGGGGCGCCTCCCGGTCCTCGGCGAGCGCGGCGGCAGCGGGGTCGTCGCCGATATTGTCCTCGGGCGGCGCGTCGCCCGCCGCCCAGCCGGCCTCGACCTCGGCGCAATGGGCGTCCAGCCGCCCGGCCGAGATCGCCTCGCGCAGGCCGCGCGTCAGGTCCTGGTAGTACTGGATGTTGTGCCAGGTCAGCAGCATCGGCCCGAGCATCTCCGCCGCCTTGATCAGGTGGTGCAGATAGGCGCGGGAATGCCGGGTGCAGGCCGGGCAGGGGCAGGCGGGGTCGAGCGGCCGCGCATCCTCGGCGTGCCTGGCGTTGCGCAGGTTCAGCACGCCGCGGCTAGTATAGGCGCGGCCGGTGCGCCCGCTGCGGGTCGGGATGACGCAGTCGAACATGTCGATGCCGCGCCGCACCGCGCCGAGGATGTCGGCCGGCGTGCCGACCCCCATCAGGTAGCGCGGCGCCGAGGCCGGCAGCAGCGGCAGGGTGCAGTCCAGCACCGCGAACATGGCCGGCTGGCCCTCGCCGACGGCGAGCCCGCCTACCGCATAGCCCTCGAAGCCGATGCCGGCCAGCGCCGCCACGCTCTCCGCCCGCAGCGCCGGATAGGTGCTGCCCTGGACGATGCCGAACAGCCCGTGCCCCGGCCGCGGCACGAAGGCCTCGCGGCAGCGCGCCGCCCAGCGCATGGAGCGGCGCATGGAGTCGGCCGCCACCGGCTCGCTGGCGGGAAAGGGCGTGCATTCGTCGAGGCACATGGTGACGTCGGCGCCGAGCAGGCGCTGGATCTCGACGCTGCGCTCCGGCGTCAGCCGGTGGCGGGAGCCGTCGAGATGCGAGCGGAAGGTGACGCCCTGCTCGTCCATCTCGCGCAGCGCGGCGAGGCTCATCACCTGGAAGCCGCCGGAATCGGTCAGGATCGGGCCCTGCCAGTCCATCATCCGGTGCAGCCCGCCGAGCCGGGCGACGCGCTCGGCGCCGGGGCGCAGCATCAGGTGGTAGGTGTTGCCGAGCACCATGCGGGCGCCGGTCGCGCGCACCGCATCGGCGGTCATCGCCTTCACCGTGCCGGCGGTGCCGACCGGCATGAAGACCGGCGTCTCCACCGCGCCATGCGCGGTCCGCAGCACGCCGCGCCGCGCCGCGCCGTCGGTCGCGCTGCAGCGCCAGGAAAGGCTCACGCGTCGTCTCCCGCCGCGTCGGGGAGGCAGGGCAGCAGGCTGGCATCGCCATAGCTGTAGAAGCGGTAGCCCGCGGCAATGGCATGCGCATAGGCGGCGCGCATGCGGGCGGTGCCGGCGAAGGCCGAGACCAGCATGAAGAGCGTGCTCCGCGGCAGGTGGAAATTGGTCAGCAGCAGATCCGCCGCCCGGAAGCGGTGGCCGGGCAGCAGGTAGAGATCGGTCAGCCCGCGGAAGGGCCGCACCGGCCGCAGCGGGTCGCCCCCGGCGCCTTGCG
The DNA here is from genome assembly GCF_013112485.1 of Roseicella sp. DB1501. Taxonomy (GTDB): domain Bacteria; phylum Pseudomonadota; class Alphaproteobacteria; order Acetobacterales; family Acetobacteraceae; genus Paracraurococcus. Next base: position 137,175 of record NZ_JABFHG010000002.1, on the reverse strand, counting down.
CCGCCGTCTCCAGCAGCCGCAGCGCGGTGGTGCCGATCGCCACGATCCGCCCGCCCTCCGGCCGCGCCCGGTTGACCAGCGCCGCCGCCTCCGGCGTCACCTCGCCCCATTCGGCGTGCAGCCGGTGGGCGCGCGGGTCCTCGCCGCGCAGCGGCAGGAAGGTGCCGGCGCCGACATGCAGCGTGACGGTCGCCCGCCGCACCCCCCGCGCCTCCAGCGCCGCGACCAGATCGGGGGTGAAATGCAGGCTGGCGGTCGGGGCGGCGACGGCGCCGGGGCGGGCGGCGAAGAGGGTCTGGTAGTCCTCCCGGTCCTCCGGCCGCGGCCCCTCCGGCCGGGCGATGTAGGGGGGGAGGGGAATCTCGCCGGCGCGCTCCAGCGCCGCCGCCAGCACCGCCGGATCGGGGCCGAAATCGAGCCGCGCCGTGCCGCCCTCGCGCGCCAGCACCCGGCAGGGCAGCTCCGGCGCGCCCTCGATGCGCAGCGCATCGCCCGGGCGCAGCCGGCGGGCGTTGCGCACCAGCGCCTCCCATGTCCCGCCCGGCTCGGCGCGGTTCAGCATGATCTCGATCGCCGCCTCGCCGCGGTGGGCGCGCAGCCGGGCCGGGATGACGCGGGTGTCGTTCACCACCATCACGTCGCCGGGGCCGAGCAGCGCCGGCAACTCGCGGATGGCGCGATCCTCGCAGCCCGCGGGCCCGACCCGCAGCAGCCGGGCGGCGTCGCGCGGCCGCGCCGGGGCCTGGGCGATCAGGCGCTCGGGCAGGGCGAAGTCGAAATCCTCCGCCCGCAGGGGGGGAGGCGCGAGGGCGGGGTTGTGGGGCACGGCGGGGGGCTAGCGCGGTCGGCGCGGGAAGGCAACCGAACCCGCCCCTCGCGGCCCGGCCGGCGGCATTGCGGCAAATTGCAGCGAGCGGAACGACAGGCGCGGCGCCGCCGCAGGGGCAGACGCAGGGGCAGGCGCAGGGGCGGGCGCAGGGGCGGGCGTCGGCCGGGCCGGCCCGCACCCGGCTTGACCCTGCCCCGGCCGCGCGACATGGCTGCGCGGCGCGCCGCAGGGCGCGGCCACCGGACGAGGAGATCCAGCATGAAGCTGTCCGCCCGCAACCAGCTTCCCGGCACCGTCGAGGCGGTCTCGCCCGGCGCCACCACCGCCCATGTCACCATCACGCTCGCCGGCGGCGGCACGGTCGTCGCCTCCATCACCAACGAGGCGGTGGCCGACCTGGCGCTGAAGCCGGGCGACAGCGTCTTCGCGGTGATCAAGGCCTCGGACGTGATGGTGGGCAAGGGCTGAGGGGCGAGGGGCGCCGCCCGTAAGCCAGCCGACCGGCTTAGGAACGCCCCGCAGACCCGCTTCGCGGCGTTGCTGGACCATGATCCGCCCACACAGGGTCGCGGATCATGGTCCAGGCCGTTGTTTGATCGCGTGATGCACGCTTTTCGGTGCGTCCGCCTCAAGCGCTCACGCTCCAGGACCCCCCCGAGCCTGTCCCGCATCGGCCCGCCGTCTGGCGCCCGCCGCCCCGTCGTGGCAGTCATTGGGGCCGAAGGGGAACAGGGCTTTGGAGGGTCTCATCGCCGTGGTGGCGCTCGGCGCCGCCGCGGGTGGCTTCGTGCAGGGGCTCTCGGGCTTCGCCTTCGGCCTGGTGGCGCAGGCGATCTGGGCCTGGACGCTCGATCCGGCGCTGGCCGGGCCGCTGACCGTCTTCGGCTCGCTGCTCGGGCAGATCCTCGGCATCGGCGCCATCCGCCGCGGCTTCGACGCGCGGCGGGCGGCGCCCTTCATCCTCGGCGGCGTCCTCGGCGTGCCGCTCGGCGTCGCCCTGCTGCACCGGATCGACCCGGATGTGTTCCGCGCCGGGGTCGGCCTGCTGCTGCTGGTCTGGTGCCCGGCCATGCTGCTGGCCCGCGCCCTGCCGCGCATCACCCGCGGCGGCCGGTTGGCGGATGGCGCGGTCGGGGTGGTGGGCGGCGTCATGGGCGGGCTCGGCGGCCTCACCGGACCGGCGCCGACCCTCTGGGTGACGCTGCGCGGCTGGGGGCGGGATGCGCAGCGCGCGGTGTTCCAGGCCTTCACCCTGGTGATGCAGGCGATGACCATGACGGTCTATCTGGCGAGCGGCACCGTCACGGTGGAGGTGGCGAAGCTCTGCCTGGTGGCGGCGCCGGCGCTGCTGGTGCCGACCCTGCTCGGCCTCCGGCTCTACCGCCGGTTCAGCGACGTCGCCTTCCAGCGCATCGTGCTCGGGCTGCTGGCGCTCTCCGGCCTGCTGCTGGTGACGGCGGCGGTGCCGCGGCTGCTGCGGTAGCATCCGATGATGCCCGTGCTGCTCCTCCCGCTTCTCCTGCTGCTCGCGCTGGCGCCCGCGCGCGCCGAGCCGCTGCGCTTCGTCGCCTTCGGCGACATGCCCTATTGCGGCGCCGAGGCGCCGGAGCGTTGCGCCGCCGAGGAGGCGCGGGTCGCGCGGCTGATGGCGGCGATCAACGCGGCGCGGCCGGATTTCTCCCTCTTCCTCGGCGACACCAAGGGCGGCACCGAGCTCTGCACCGACGACCGGCTGCTGCGCGCCTTCACCTGGATGGGCCTCGCCGAGCAGCCGCTGGTCTACACGCCCGGCGACAACGAATGGACGGATTGCTGGCAGGACCGCGCCGGCCGCTTCGACCCGCTGGAGCGTCTCGCCCTGCTGCGGCGGCATTTCTTCGACCGCCCGGCGAGCCTCGGCCGGCGGCCGATGCCGCTCGTGCGCCAGGCACCCCCGACCGTCGAGAATGCCCGCTGGATGCGGGGCGGCGTGCTGTTCCTCACCCTGCACGTGCCGGGCAGCAACAACGGCCGGCCCGGGGAGCCGGGCGAGCCCGGGGCGGGCGGCCTGCCGCGTGGTCCTGCGGCGCTCGCCGAATTCACCGCGCGCGACGCCGCCAACCGCGCCTGGCTCGCCGAGAGCTTCGCCGCCGAGCCGGCGGCGCGGGCGGCGGTGATCGGGATCCAGGCCGATCTCTTCTACCGCCGCATCTGCGGCCAGGGCTATGACAGCGGCTACGGGCCGATCCGCGAGGCCATCGCCGCCGCCGCCGCGCGCTTCGGCCGGCCGGTGCTGCTGCTGAACGGCGACAGCCACTACCTGCTGCGCGAGACGCCCATCGCCACGGTGCCGAACCTCACCCGGCTGCAGGTGCCGGGCGAGGCGGATGTGCAGGCGGTGCTGGTCACGCTCGAGCCGGAGGCGCCCGACCCCTACCAGATCGCGCTCATCGGCGCGCCGGGCGACCCGCCGCAGCCGCCGCCCTGTCCCGGCTATGCGGTGCTGCGGGCGGCGCAGGGCGGGGCGCGCTGAAGCATCGTCACCCGTTCGCGTCTTTCCACGCGAACGGGAGCTGCTCTGGGCCGGCGCCTACAGCTCCTCGATGCCGTCCACCCGGTCCGGATAGAAGGCGAGATGCCCGGTGATCGCGGCGACCGCGGGATAGGGCGCCTCGTAGCTCCAGATGGCGTTCTCGGCGCGGCGGTCCCCGGCCTCGATGCTGTAATAGGCGGCATCGCCCTTGTAGGGGCAATGCGTGCTGCGCTCCGTCCGCCGCAGCAGCGCCATCGCCGCATCCTCGCGCGGGATGTACAGCACCGGCGGGTAGCTGGCCTCCCGCAGGGTGAGGGCGCGGCGGCTCTCGGCCACCACCTGCCCGTTGAAGGTGACGCGCACGCGCTTCGGATTAGGCTCGATGGTGATCGGATGGTCCGGGCCTGGCTGCTTCATGGCAACTCCTCCTGCCGGAGAGATGGCGTCGCCGGGCGGCGCATCCAGCCCCTCGCGGGCTGGCCGGCGGGGCGGGGAGCCTGCCAGACTGCCCGCGGGTGAAGGGGAGAGCCGCCATGCTGCTGAGCCATTGCCGCCTGCCGGATGGCCGCGCCGACATGCATGTCCTGGTGCGCGAGGGCCGCGTCGCCGCCATCCTCGACGCGCCGCCCGAGATCCCCGCCGGCGGGCCGGCGGTGATCGATTGCGGCGGCGCCCTGCTGCTGCCGGCGCTGACGGATTTCCACGTCCATCTCGACAAGTCGCTCTTCGGCCTGCCCTGGATGCCGCATGCCGCCGGCCCGGACCGGATGAGCCGCATCGAGACCGATGCCCGCATCCTGCCCACCCTGCCGGTCGGGCCGCGCGCGACGGCGCTGCTGCAGCGCTGCATCGCCCAGGGCAGCGTGTACTTCCGCAGCCATGTCGACATCACCCCCGCCTTCGGCCTGCGCAACCTGGAGGCGGTGCTGGCGCTGCGCGAGGCCGAGGCGGGGCGCTGCCACATCCAGACCGTCGCCTTCCCCCAGGCCGGGGTGATGCGGGCGCCCGGCACGCTGGCGCTGCTGGAGGAGGCGCTGCGGATGGGCGCCGACCTGCTCGGCGGCCTCGATCCCTGCGAGGTGGACCGCGACCCGCGCGGCCAGCTCGACGCGCTCTTCGCCCTGGCCGGGCGATATGGCGTCGGGCTCGACATCCATCTGCACGAGGCGGGCGAGCTCGGCCTGTTCTCGCTGGCCGAGATCTGCGCCCGCACGCGCGCCGCCGGGATGCAGGGCAAGGTCTGGGTCAGCCACGGCTTCGCCCTCGGCGCGGCGCCGGAGGCGCGGCTGCAACGGGCGGCGGCGGAGATGGCCGAGTGCGGCGTCGGCCTGGTCAGCCACGGCGCCGGCGGCGCCGCCCTGCCGCCGCTGCTGCGCCTGGCCGAGGCGGGCGTCGCCGTGCTGCTCGGCAACGACAACATGCGCGACACCTGGGGCCCCTATGGCACCGGCGACATGCTGGAGCGCGCGGCGATCATCGGCTGGCGGCTGGATGCGCGGACCGATGCGGCGATCGCGGCGCTGCTGCGCATGGCGACCGAGGACGCGCCGCGGGCGCTGGGGATCGAGCCGCCGGCCGTCGCGCCCGGCGCGGTGGCGAGCTTCGTCCTGCTGCCGGCCGAGACGCCGGCCGAGGCGGTGGCGCAGCACCCGCCGCGGCGGCTGGTGGTGTATCGGGGGCGGGTGGTGGCGGGCGGGGCGTAGCGGGCGGGGCCGTCAGGCGGCGTGCCGCGCCCGCACCCGGTCAGGATACCAGCCGGTGAACTTGATGGCGCCGACCAGCGCCAGCACGATGGCGAGGATGCCGAGCTTCGGCGGCAGGCCCGGCACCACGAGCAGCGCCGCCTCGGCCGCGACCATCACCGCGAAGGCGAGCGCCCAGACGCCGGTGATGACCATGTTGGTGCGCAGGAAGCCCGGGCTGTTCCACAGCGCCGGCGCCACCTGCTCGCGCGCGTATTGCAGGGTGAAGGGCCGGCGCAGCGCCAGCGAGGCGAGGACGATCAGCAGCAGGCCGGCATCGACGGCGAGCCGGACGGCGATCACCGACCAGTCCGGCCGCAGGATAAGGGCGACGAGGGCGAGGGCGCCGAAGAGGATCAGCGTGCCGATTTCCAGCAGCTTCGGCGCGCGGCCCGCCAGCCGGTCCCGCAGCAGCAGCCCGGCGGCGGCGAGGGCGCCCGCGACCAGGCCGGGGGTGGGGCCGAGGAGGCGGTCGAGCAGCGCGAAGGCGAGGAAGGGGGAGAAGGCGAGGAGGATGGGCATGGGGACCACGGGCCAGAACAGAGAAACTAACGATAATCTATAGTGGAAATTTCCACAATATCACTCTTCTGATATATGCTAACTTTTTTATTTTTTTCTTGCTCCTCATTTTTCATTTCTTGGTGGATTTTACAGAAATCTGATTTTTTGATTAATTCTTGCTCGTAAAACACAATCAAGCTTCCTCCACTGATTATGATGCATCCTTTAAGTTTTCTTATTATCGTTTGTTGAATATCTGGCATGAACTGTTTAACCGAGATAGCAGCCGGAATACCCCCGCCGATGCCGGTGACCCGTAAGGCAAATCGTCCCAAATCGGCCAGACCAAAAGATACTGCGATAAGCATTGCGACGATGAAGCATAAAATAAGATAACGAATGCTCGAAAGAAAATAAAAAAATGCGGGAAGTATAATCGAGAGTGAAATAAAAAGTAAGCTGCACGACATAAAAGTAGTATCATTGGAGAGCGAGGTGCTTGCGTGGAATTCGGTCATAGCGAGTTGAACAACAAGAATAAATACGCTGTAGAATATAAAAAGGAATATATTCTGAAATACTACAAATAAAAGCACAACTGCTGCACCAAGCAAGCTATTCCAATGAAATCTAAGGTAAGTTAAAATTAAAGCATAGATCAGATATGAAACCAATATCGAGGCAAAAAAGGAAACAACAATAATGCTGTCAGGAGAATTCATAAAAAATGCTAAAGCACATAATGAAATAACGAAATTCAAATACGGCGTAAAGAATATGATAATTCGAACGATTCTGTAGAAAATAACAGATCTATTTGAATGGCTATCTTTGTATTTAAGGAAGAAAACGGCTTCGTAAATAATTCGCCATTTAGGAGAAACGCCACTAAATGATTCATTCTCAAGATTCCGCCCAATTAAATGCGGCACTACTAAACTACTCGCAAGCATAAGAATAAAAAATCCTATAACCGAAAATAGGTAGAAGTAAAACGAAATTGGCAATAGGTCAGTCGAAAAAACTGTGAAATTTGAATGATGCTCATAAGAGATTTTTTTGAAATAGGCCATGCAGGCAACAAAAGCAAACGGCGGACCAGCAAAAATTACGATTTTAGCTAGTACAGTTATTTCTTTTATATATTCTTGGTCAAATTCAATCAAACCGTATTTTAATTTACTTTTTTTCACATCAAATCTCCAGCTTTTCAGTAAAAGTTAACGATAATATGCAAGTCATATTATTCATTATCATAAATTTTCTAAGTTAGTGCTTGGCATATTAAATTTATCCTTGCTTGGGCCGCTCGATACGGTAAAGTTATTAATGAGGATCTCATTGACCGAAGGCTGGACATTCCGAAGTCATAAGAATTTCAGCCCACAATCTTGGTTGTAGTTTATTCCGCTCTTTTCGTCCCGCGGAGAATACACCGCATGCCCCCCGACCCCCGCCCAACCCTCACCACCCCCGACGACGACCCCCACCTCTGGCTCGAGGAGATCGACTCCCCCCGCGCCCTCGCCTGGGTCGCCGCCCAGAACGCCGCCACCCTGGCCCGCCTCGCCGATGCCCGCTTCGAGGCCGACCGCGCCGCGGTGAAAGCCATCCTCGACCGGCCGGACAAGCTGCCCTTCGTCAGCCGCCGCCACGGCCATCTCTACAATGTCTGGCAGGATGCCGAGCATCCCCGCGGCCTCTGGCGCCGCACCACCGAGGCCAGCTTCCGCAGCGACGCGCCGGACTGGGACATCCTCCTCGACCTCGATGCCCTGGCCGCCGCCGAGGGCGAGGACTGGGTCTTCAAGGGCGTGAAGGCGCAGCCCGCGGGCGGCGACCGCGCGCTGCTCAGCCTCTCGCGCGGCGGCGGCGACGCCACGGTGCTGCGCGAGTACAGCCTCTCCCGCCGCGCTATCCTCGATGACGGCTTCCACCTGCCCGAGGCGAAGAGCGACGCCGCCTGGCTCGATGCCGATACGCTGCTGCTCTCCTCCGCCTGGGGGGAGGGGATGGCGACGAGCTCGGGCTATGCCCGCACCGTCCGCCACTGGGCCCGCGGCACCGATCCGGCCACGGCGCCGGTGGTCTTCGCCTGCCCGGCCGAGCACATGCTGGTCGGCGCCTCGGTGGACCGCGAGGCGGGCGGCCGCGTCACCTATTACGACCTCCGCAGCTTCTACGAGCGCCGGCTGCATCTCGGCGATGGCGCGGGCCCGCGCCAGGCGCTCGACCTGCCGGTGGATGCCGAGGCGGACTGGCAGCGCGGCTGGCTGGCGGTGCGGCTGCGCAGCCCCTGGAGGCTGGGCGGCACCACCCATCCGGCGGATGCGCTGCTCGGCATCCGGCTCGACGACTTCCTCGCCGGCGGGCGGGACTTCGCCACGCTCTTCACCCCGGCGCCGCGCCGGGCGCTGCAATCCATGCACTGGTGCGACGGGCGCCTCGTCCTCGCGGTGCTGGACGCGCTGCGGCCGGTCTACCAGGTGCTGACGCCCGGGGCGGGGATGGGCGAGGGCGCCTGGGCCTCGGCCGAGCTGCCCGGCCTGCCGGAGGTCGGCACCGCCATGCTCTGGCCGCTCGACGGCGCGCGCGAGGAGTCGGACGGCACGCTGCTGCTGCTGGTGCAGGACCCGATCACCCCGCCGGCCCTGCGCCTGACCGATACCGCGCTCGCCGCGCCGAGCCTGCTGAAGCAGGCGCCCTCCGTCTTCGATGCCGGCGGCCTGGTGGCGACGCGGCACGAGGCCATCTCGGTAGATGGCGAGCGCATCCCCTATGTGCAGACCGGCCCGGCCAAGGCCCCGGATGGCGACGCGCCGGTGCATCTCACCGGCTATGGCGGCTTCCGCGTCTCCAGCATGCCCTATTACCAGGGGGTGCAGGGCAAGCTCTGGCTGGAGCGCGGCGGCACCACCGTCCTCGCCAATATCCGCGGCGGCGGCGAGTTCGGCACCGCCTGGCACGAGGCCGGGCGGCGCGAGCGCAAGCATCTCTCGCATGATGATTTCGCCGCCGTCGCCGCCGATCTGGTGCGGCGCGGCGTGACGCGGCCCGGCCGCATCGCCGCCGAGGGCGGCTCCAATGGCGGGCTGCTGATCGCCAACATGCTGGTGCGCTATCCGGAGCGCTTCGGGGCGCTGTTCTGCACCATCCCGCTGATCGACATGCGCCGCTACAGCAAGCTGCTCGCCGGGGCGAGCTGGATCGCCGAATACGGCGACCCCGACAGGCCGGAGGATTGGGAATTCCTGCAGCATGTCTCGGCCTATCACCGGGCCGAGCCAGGGCGGCGCTACCCGCCGATCCTGCTGGCGACGACGCGGCGGGACGACCGGGTGCACCCCGGCCATGCCCGCAAGATGGCGGCGAAGCTGCAGGCGCTGGGCTACCCGGCGCTGTTCCACGAGCCGGCGGCGGGCGGCCATGGCTACGGCAAGGACAATGACGAGGTGGCGCGCTTCGCCGCCCTCGGCTCGGCCTTCCTGCGGCGGGCCATCGGCTGGGAGGCGGAGGGAGAGGCGGCCGGGCCGGCGCGGCCGGGGGGCTGACGCCCGGCCGTGTCGGACTTTTCTCCCTCTGCGCAATTTATTGCGATAAAAAATCATCCCACGGTAGTCTCGCCGCGCCGAAGCGGAAAGGACAGGATATGTGCCTCTGCTGCAACGCCACGCCGGGCCGGCGAGGGCTGCTGGCTGCGGGCCTCGGCGCCCTGGCGACCGCCGGCCTCGGCGCCCCGGCCGGCGCGCAGCCCCTGCGGCGCGCCGCGGAGGATCCGGCCGCGGCCTTCGCGCGGCTCGCCGCCGGGAATGCCCGCTACGTGGCGAACACGCCGAAGGCGCGGGACGTCTCGGCCAGGCGCGCGCTGCGCGCCGCGGGGCAGGTCCCCTATGCCGCCGTGCTCGGCTGCGCCGATTCCCGCGTGGCGCCGGAGCTGGTCTTCGACGAGGCGCCGGGCAACCTCTTCGTCGTGCGGGTGGCGGGCAATTTCGTCACGGCCGACGGGCTGGCGAGCCTTGAATTCGGCGCCGCGGTGCTCGGCACCAAGGCCATCCTCGTCCTCGGCCATACCAGCTGCGGCGCGGTGACGGCGACGGTGCGGGCGCTGCAGCAGGGGAACGACCTGCCCGGCGGCATCGCCGGCCTCGTCTCGGCGATGAAGCCGGGGATCGAGCCGGCGCTGCGGGAGACGGGCGGCGACCTGGCCCGCCGGGCGCTGGAGGCGAATGTGCGACACAGCGTGGAGGTGCTGCGGACCGGCTCGCCGCTGCTCTCGCCCCTGATCCAGCGGGGCGCGCTGGCGGTGCGGGGCGGCCTCTACGAGCTGGCGACCGGCCGCGTCACCCTGCTCTGACCACCGGCGGCGCCGGAACGAGCTTGACGTAACAGGAATAAATGTCTATCGTGCGGCCCCGTCATCGGGAGGGGTCCGCATGCCGCATTTCACCCCGCGCCGCGACTGGGCCCCGCTCTCGGAGGAGGAATGGGCGGCGCTGCTGCCGCATCTGCGGGATGCGGCGCTGCCCGGCCGGCCGCTCGCCGATCCGCGCGGGCGGATGGATGCCATCCTGCACATGGCCGTCGCCGATCTCCCCTGGCGGCTGCTGCCGGAGCGCTTCGGCAAGCCGGACACGGTCAGCCGGCATTTCCGCCGCCTGACCCATGCCGGGCTCTGGCTGCGGCTGCTGGAGGCGCTGGCGGACCGGCGCTGCCCGCCCGGTCTGCGGGCCATCGAATACTGGCTCTGTCGCGCCGCCCGCCGCGCCATGCGGCTGCTGCAGATGCGCGGCCTGGTGCTGGCGCGCCGTCTCGGCCTCTACACGGCGCTGCCGATGGTGCCCTGGATGATGCCCGACCCGGATTTGTCCGAATGGCTGTTCCGCCGCATCTGGCGCGCGATCGCCGATATCCCGCGCCGCTGGCCGCCGCCCGGCTTCCTGCGGGTGGCCGGCAAGGTGCTGGTCACGGCCGGCGGTCGCCCGGTCTGGTCGAAGCGCTTCGCCCCGCCCTGATGCAGACCTGGCGCCCCGCTGCCCGCGCCGCGGGCAAGGCCGGTCCGGCGGCCCCGCATCGCCGCCTGGCGATGGGATGGCGCCGCCGCCCGCCCGTGCCATGCTCCGCCCGTGACGGAAGGGCAGGGCATGGCAGCGACGGCGATCGATCCCATCGAGTTCGAGCTCTTCCGCAACGCCCTCTTCTCCATCGCGGACGAGATGGCGCTGACCGTCCATCGCACGACCTATTCCGCCGTGCTGAAGGACAACATGGACTACAGCACCGCCTTCTGCGACGGCGAGGGCCGGCTGGTGGCGCAGGGCCTGACCCTGCCGAGCCATCTCGGCAGCATCCCCGAGGCGCTCGGCGCGGTGCTGCGCCGCTACGGCGACAGCATGGCCGAGGGCGACATCTTCGTCCTCAACGATCCCTTCGAGGGCGGGATGCACCTGCCCGACATCTTCCTCTTCCAGCCGATCTTCGTGGATGGCGAGCGGCTGGCGATCGCGGCCACCATCTGCCACCACACCGATGTCGGCGGCCGGGTGCCCGGCTCCAACGCCTCGGACAGCACCGAGATCTACCAGGAAGGGCTGCGCATCCCGCCGCTCCGCCTCTACGAGCGCGGCCGGAGGAACGAGACGCTGGAGGCGCTGATCGAGCGCAATGTCCGCGTTCCGGTGAAGGTCTTCGGCGACCTCCGCGCCCAGCTCGCCGCCTGCACCATCGCCGAGCGCGCCTTCCGCGACCTGGTCGCCCGCGCCGGGGTCGGGAAGACGCGGCTCCATATGGCGGCGCTGCTCGACCATGCCGAGGCGCTGACCCGCGCGGCGCTGCGCGCGCTGCCGGACGGCGAGTGGCGCTTCGAGGACCATATCGACGACGACGGCGTCGAGCTCGGCAAGCCGATCCCGCTCCGCGTGCGGGTCGAGAAGCGCGGCGACCGCATGCTGGTGGACTGGACCGGCACCAGCCCGCAGGTGAAGGGCGCGATCAACAACACGCTGAGCTTCACCCGCTCGGCCAGCTATTGCGGCATCCGCAGCATCCTGCCGGCCAACATCCCGAACAACGAGGGGTATTTCCGCGCCATCGAGGTGGTGGCGCCCGAGGGCACCATCGCCAATGCCGTGCTGCCGGCCGCCTGCGCCGCGCGCGGCCTCACCGGCTTCCGCATGGTCGACTGCCTCTTCGGCGCCCTGGCGCAGATGCTGCCGGACCGTGTCGGCGCGGCCGGTGACGGCGGCAATCTCGGCGTCTCCATCGGCGGCTGGCGGCGGGTGCCGGGCGGCGACGGGGTGCGGCGCGAGCCCTTCATCTATGTCGACTTCACCTGCTCCGCCTGGGGCGGCCGGCCCTTCGCCGATGGCTGTGACGGCAACAGCCACATGTTCGCCAACATGGCCTCGCCCTCGATCGAGGTGACGGAGGCGGAGCAGCCGATCCAGGTCACGCGCTACGAATTCCTGCCCGACACCATGGGCCCCGGCCAGTATCGCGGCGGCGCGCCCTTCTGCCGCGAATACCGCTTCCTGGAGGAAGAGGGCGTGCTGCAGGTGCGCGCCGACCGCCGCGCCTTCCTGCCCTTCGGCCTGCAGGGCGGCGGCGCCGGCGCCCCCTCGATGAACTGGCTGGTGCGGGACGGCGTGACCGAGGCGCTGCCCTCGAAATTCTGCATCACCCTGAAGCGCGACGACCTCTTCCGCCTGGAGGTGCCGGGCGGCGGCGGCTGGGGCGACCCGTTGGCGCGTGACCCGGCCCTGGTGCTGCGCGACGCCCGCAACGGCCTCGTCTCGCGCGAGGCGGCGCGGCGCGACTACGGCGTCGTCCTCACGCCCGACTGGCGGGTGGATGCGGCGGCGACCGAGGCGCTGCGGCAGGAGCACGCGGCGCGGCGCGGGCCCTTACCCGCCGTGACGCGGGAGCGCCTGGCATGAGCTGGCGCGTCGCGGCCGATATCGGCGGCACCTTCACCGATCTCGTGGCCATCGGGACGGACGGCGCGCTGCGCACCCGCAAGGTCAGCTCCTCGGTCGGCGATTACGGCCGTGCCATCGTCGAGGGGCTGGGCGCGCTCTTCGCCGAGGCCGGTATCGCGCCGGGCGAGGTGGAGGAGATCCTGCACGCCACCACCGTCGCCTCCAACGCCATCCTGGAGCACAAGGGGGCGAAGACCGGCCTCATCACCACCGAGGGTTTCCGCGACGTGCTGGAGATCCGCACGCTGCGCATGCCCCGCCTCTACGACCTGCGCTGGGAGAAGCCGGCGCCGCTGGTGCCGCGGCATCTCCGCCTCGGCGTGCCGGAGCGGGTGAATGTGCGCGGCGAGGTGGAGCGGCCGCTGGACGAGGCGGCGGCGGAGGCCGCCGTCGCGCAGCTCCTCGCCGAGGGCGTCGAGGCCATCGCCGTCTGCCTGCTGCATGCCTACGCCAATCCGGCGCATGAGCGGCGGATCGGCGAGATCGTCGCCCGCCTCGCCCCCGGCCTGCCGGTCTCGCTCAGCGTCGAGGTGCTGCCGGAGATGAAGGAGTACGAGCGCAGCTCGACCACCGTCATCAACGCCTATCTCGGCCCCATCCTCGGCCGCTACCTCATCGCGCTGTCGCGCGACCTGCGGGGCTCCGGCCTCGCCGCGCCGCTGCTGCTGATGCAATCCTCCGGCGGGCTGATGCCGGCGGCGGAGGCGGCGCGGCTGCCGGTGCATGTGGTGGAGAGCGGGCCGGCCGCCGGCGTCATCGGCGTGCAGATGCTGGCCCGGCGCATCGGCCTCGCCGACGCCATCTCCTTCGACATGGGCGGCACCACGGCCAAGGCCGGCGTCATCGAGGGCGGCGAGGTGACGCGGGCCGGCGAGTACAGCGTCGGCGGCGGCATCATGGTCGGCTCGCGCCTGCTCTCGGGCGCCGGCTACCAGCTCAAGGTGCCGGCGATCGACCTGGCCGAGGTCGGCGCCGGCGGCGGCTCGCTGATCTGGCTCGACGCCGCCGGCGCGCCGCAGGTGGGGCCGGAGAGCGCCGGCGCCTGGCCGGGGCCGGTCTGCTACGGCCAGGGCAACAGCCAGCCGACGGTGACGGATGCCAATGTCGTCCTCGGCTACCTGAACCCGGAGGCGCTGGTTGGCGGCGCCCTGCCGATCGACGCCGCCGCCTCGCGCGCCGCCATCGCCGAGCGCGTCGCCGCGCCGCTCGGCCTCGGCCCGGAGGAGGCGGCGCATGGCGCGCATCTGATCGCCGCCTCGAACATGATCCGCGCCATCAAGGCCGTCTCCTCCGAGCGGGGGCGGGACCCGCGCGGCTTCGCCCTCGTCGCCTTCGGCGGCAACGGCCCGCTCTTCGCCGCCGGCATGGCGCGGGCGCTCGGCATGAGGCGGGTGGTGGTGCCGCCCTCGGCCGGCGTCTTCTCGGCGCTCGGCCTGCTCGCCTCGGATGTCGAGCTGCATCTCTCGCGCTCCTGGCGGCACCCGGCGCGCGGCCTCGACCCGGCGGCGCTGGAGACGGCCGCGGTGGTGCTGGAGGAGGAGGCGCGGATGCGGCTGCGGGCCCAGGGCTTCCCACCAGAGCGGATCGCCATCCGCCGCGGCGCGACGCTGCGCTACCAGGGCCAGTCCTTCGAGCTGCAGGTCGGCTTCGCCGCCGGGGAGGGACCGGAGATCGTCGAGGAGCGCTACGGCGCCGAGCATGAGCGCACCTATGGCCATCGCGCCGGCGCCGGGGAGCCGGTGGAGTTCGTCACCCTGCAGGTGATCGGCACCGGCCTGCCGGACCGCCCGCGCCTGCCGGAGCGCCTTTCGCCGCGCAGCATCCGCCCGCCCCAGGCCAGCCGCCGCGCCTATTTCGGCCGCGAGCCCGGCTGGCGGGAAACGGCGGTGGTGGCACGGTCCTCGCTAACGAGCCCCGTCGAGGGGCCGGCGATCATCGAGGAATACGATTGCACCTGCCTGGTCCCGCCGGGGGCGAGCGCCATGCTCGACGGCTTCGGCAACATCGTCATCACGCTGCAGGAAGGGCCGAGCGCATGAGAGGTTGGATCCCGGGCGCCGTCGCGGCGCTGCTCGCCGCCGGCGCCGCCACTGGCCCCGCCATGGCGCAGGCGGTGCCGCCGGGCCCCAAGGTGTCGATCGTCGCGGTCACCCAGCCGCTGCCGACGCAGCCGCAATTCACCCGCGTGGACGTGCCGGTGCTGAAGGAGGGGCTGGCCCGGGCGAGCAACGGCCGGATCGAGGTGCAGCTCTCGACCCATGCCGAGCGCAACCTCTCCGGCACCGAGATCGTGCGGCTGGTGCGCTCCGGCCAGGCGGATATCGGCGCCAGCACGCTCACCACGCTTTCCGGTGACGTGCCGATCCTCGATGGCGTCGACCTCGCCGGCCTCGCCCCCGATATCGGCATGGCGAAGCGGATCGCCGAGGCGATGCTGCCGGTGGTCAACAAGGATCTCGAGCGCTTCGGCGCCCGGCTGATGCTGATCTATCCCTTCCCGGCGCAGGTGGTCTGGTGCCGCCAGCCCTTCGCCGGCCTCGCCGATCTGAAGGGCCGCAAGATCCGCACCTTCGGCAATTCGCTGGTCGACTTCACCACCGCGCTCGGGGCGCAGCCAGTCTCCATCGGCTTCCCCGAGGTCTATTCGGCGCTCGAGCGCGGCGTCGTCGATTGCGCCGTCACCGGCACGGGCAGCGGCGTCTCCGCCCGCTGGCCGGAGGTGACGACGCATGTCTCGAACCTGCCCATCTCCTGGGCGCTGGCCGGCTACATGGTGAACATCGCCTGGTGGAACCGGCTCGATCCCAAGGTGCGGGCGGCGGTGGAGGCGACATTGGCCCAGGTGAACGAGGCGCAATGGGCGCTCGGCGAGGCGGCGACGCGCGACGGGCTCGACTGCGCCATCGGCAAGGCCGAGGGCTGCAAGATCCACAGCCTCGCCGGCCGGCCGATCACGGAAGTGGCGGCGACCCCGGCGGACAGCAGGCTGCTGCGCGAGGTCCTGGAGAAGAGCGTGCTGCCGGGCTTCGTCAGGCGCTGCGGCGCCCGCTGCGGCGAGGTGTTCAACCAGGTGATCGCGCCGATCGCCGGCCTGCGTTTCGGCGGGTGAGCGGGGCGGCGGAGCTGCCCGCGCCGCTGCGGGCGGCGCGGGCGCTGCGGCGCGGAATCGCTGGCTTCGCCGCGGCGATGGCCTATGTCGCGGGCTGGAACTACGTGGCCTGCGCGCTCTTCATCACCTTCGACGTGGTGGCGCGCAGCCTGTTCGGCTTCTCCTCGGCGGCGACCACCGAGGTCACCGGCTACATGCTGGCCGCCGGCATCGCCTGGAGCCTGGCGCATACCCTGGCGCGGCGGGCGCATATCCGCGTCGATGTCTGGGTGAACCGGCTACCGCTGCGGCTGCGCTCCGTGCTGCACCTGGTCTCGCTGCTGCTGCTCTTCGCCTTCGCCCTGTTCTGCGCTTGGGCAGCCTGGGCGCTGGTCGAGGAGAGCCTGCTCTTCGACGCGCATGACAACAGCGCGCTGCGCATCCCGCTGCTGGTGCCGCAGGCGATCTGGACCTTCGGCATCCTCGCCTTCTGCGTGATGATCGGGGCGCTGGTCCTGGAATCCGTCCTCGCGCTGCTGCTTGGCGAGGCGGGCGAGCTCGACCGCCTGCTCGGCTCCCGCACGCTGGAGGACGAGACGGCCGAGGCGCTGGAGGCGGTGGAGATGGCACGCGAGGGCCAGCACCCACCCGCCGCGCCCGGGGGCGTCAAGCGGCCCGAGGGCATCAAGCGAGAGATCTCGGCATGATCGCGGTCGTCTTCCTCCTCGCCCTGCTGGCCGCCGCCATCTTCGCCGCCGCCACCGGCGGCGAGGCGGTGCCGGTGATGGAGATCCTGGCGCTGACCGGCGTCTTCATCCTGTTCTTCGGCGCCGGGGTCTATATCGCCGCGGTGCTCGGCCTGCTCGGCATCCTGATCGGCCTCACCTTCTCCGACCGTCCCTGGTGGGCCTTCGCGGGGCAGACGCTCTGGGGGCCGTCCTCCAATTTCGTGCTGGTGGCGGTGCCGCTCTTCCTGCTGATGGGCGAGATCCTGCTGCGCGCCGGCCTCTCGGACCGGCTCTACCGGGCGCTCAATGTCTGGCTGAACCGGCTGCCGGGCGGGTTGCTGCACACCAACATCGTCTCCTGCGCCGTCTTCTCGGCCATCTCCGGCTCCTCGGTGGCGACGGCGGCCACCATGGGCTCGGTCGCGCTGCCCTATTTCAACAACTCCGCCTACAGCCAGCGCATGGTGCTCGGCTCGCTCGCCGCCGGCGGCGCGCTCGGCAACCTGATCCCGCCCGGCATCACCTTCATCATCTACGGGCTGATCACCGAGACCTCGGTCGGCGCGCTCTACATCGCGGCGCTGCTGCCGAGCATCCTGGTGACCGGGCTGTTCCTGCTGGTGATCCTCTGGCACGGCGTGGCGCGCCCGCTGGACCGGCCGCCGCCGCTGCCGCTCGGGATGAAGCTGCGGGCGCTGGTCGATCTGGTGCCGACGCTGCTGCTGATGCTGCTGGTGCTGGGCTCGATCTATGCCGGCTTCGCGACGCCCACCGAGGCGGCGGCGCTCGGCGTCGTCGGCGCCGCGGGTTTCGCCGCGCTGGAGGGCAAGCTCAGCCTGCGGCTGCTGAATGCCAGCGCCGAGGCGACGGCGCGCAACACGGCGCTGCTCGGCCTCATCATCTTCGGCGCCTATCTGCTGAACTACCTGCTGACCGCGATCAACGTGCCGCAGGCCCTGGCGCAGTTCATCGGCCAGCTGCCGCTGCCGCCCTGGGCGATCATGAGCTGCATCCTGGCGCTCTACCTGGCGCTCGGCACCTTCATGGAGGGCTTCTCCATGATCATCACCACCGTGCCCGTGGTCTTCCCGATCGTCGTGGCGCTCGGCTACGACCCGATCTGGTTCGGCGTGATGGTGACCATGCTGGTCGAGATCGCGCAGATCAGCCCGCCGGACGGCACGGTGATGTACGTGCTGCAGGGCATGCGGCCGCGGGGCGGGC
The DNA here is from genome assembly GCF_013112485.1 of Roseicella sp. DB1501. Classification (GTDB taxonomy): domain Bacteria; phylum Pseudomonadota; class Alphaproteobacteria; order Acetobacterales; family Acetobacteraceae; genus Paracraurococcus. The sequence goes on along the minus strand of NZ_JABFHG010000002.1, from coordinate 119,574 downwards.
CGATCACCGATGTCTTCGTCGGAGTGGCCCCCTTCCTCGCCGCCTATCTGCTGGCCGTCGCGCTGCTGATGGTCTGGCCGGGGATTGCGCTCTGGCTGCCGCGGGTTATGGGATAGGCGCATGAGCGAGCGACCCGTCCGCATCGCCGTCGATATCGGCGGCACCTTCACCGACCTGCAGGTGCTCGATGCCCGCGACGGCAGCGTGCGGGCCTGGAAGACGCCGACGACGCCGGAGGATCCCTCCATCGGGTTGCTGCGCGGCGTCGAGGAAGCCTCGCAGCGCTTCGGCTTCGCCCTCGCCGAGGTCGGGCTGCTGCTGCACGGCACCACCATCGCCACCAATGCGGTGGTGGAACGCAAGCTCGCCCGCGGCGTGCTGCTGACCACCGAGGGCTTCGAGGACGTGCTGGAGATCACCCGGCATGTGCGGCGGGAGCTGTACAAGGTCGATCCCGATCCCTTTCCCTGCCTGATCGAGCGCGACCGCCGGCTCGGCGTGCCGGAGCGGATGCGCGCCGACGGGACGCCGGAGCGGGCGCTGAACGAGGCGGCGATCCCCGGCCTCGTCGCCCGGCTGGAGGCGCTCGGCGCCGAGGCGGTGGCGGTCTGCCTGCTGCACAGCTACGCCAACCCGGCGCATGAGCAGCGGCTGAAATCGCTGCTGGCGGCGGCGCGGCCGGGCCTGCCGGTCTCGCTCAGCAGCGAGATCAGCCCGGAGATCCGTGAATACGAGCGGGCGAGCACCACGGTGCTGAATGCGCTGCTGATACCCGTGGTGAAGGCCTATCTCGACCGGCTGGAGGCGCGGCTCGGGGAAGGCGGGTTCCAGCCCCTGGTCTTTCTGGTGCAGTCGAATGGCGGCGTCTGCAGCCTGCGCCAGGCGGCCGGGCAGCCGGCGCGCCTGCTGCTCTCCGGCCCCTCGGGCGGGGCGCTGGCGGCGGGTCGGGTCGCGGCGCTGCTGGGGCGGCCGAACCTCGTCGCGGTCGATATGGGCGGCACCAGCTATGATGTCTCGGTGGTGCAGGGCGGCCGCGTCTCGGTGGTGACGCAGGGCGAGATCGACCGGCTGCCGGTGCGCCTGCCGATGGTGGAGATGCGCACCATCGGCGCCGGCGGCGGCTCCATCGCGGGCGTCGATTCCGGCGGGCGGCTGACGGTCGGGCCGCGCAGCGCCGGCTCGCGCCCCGGCCCGGTCGCCTATGGCCGCGGCGGGACGGAGCCGACGGTGACCGATGCCAACCTCGCCCTCGGCCGGCTCGACCCCGACTACTTCCTCGGCGGCATGATGCGGCTCGACATGCCGGCGACGCGGGCGGCGATCGAAGCCCGGGTGGGCGCGCCGCTCGGCCTGCCGGTCGAGGCGGCGGCGCAGGGGATGCTGACGGTGACGAATGCCAATCTCGGCGCCGCGGTGCGGCTCTCGCTGTTCGAGAAGGGGCTCGATCCGCGCGACTTCTCGCTGCTCTCCTTCGGCGGCGCCGGCGGGCTGCACGCGACGGAGGTGGCGGCCGAGATGGGCATCCGCGAGGTGATCTTCCCGCGCGAGCCGGGCACGCTCTCGGCCTATGGCATCCTCTATTCCGACCTGGTGCAGGACATCGCTCGCTCGCGGGTGATGCCGGCGCTGCCCGCCAGCCTGTCGGCGATCGAGGCGCTGGTCGCCGAGCTGCGCGCCGAGGCGGATGCCGGCCTGGCGCGGGACGGCGTGCCGGCCGCGCGGCGCGAGATCGCGATCGCCGCCGACATGCGCTATCATGGCCAGGCCTTCGAGCTGCTGGTGCCCTGGCCCGAGGCTTGCGACCTGCCGCCGCTGCTGGCCCGCTTCCACGCGACGCACCGGCAGCGCTTCAGCTATGCCGACGAAGCGGAGGCGGTCGAGATCGTCACCCTGCGGGCGATCGCCACCGGCCGCCTGCCGAAGCCCGAGACGGCGGAGCCGGTGCCGGCGGCGTGGCCGGCGCTGAAGGGCAGCCGCCGCGTCTTCGAGGAGGGCGCCTGGCGCGACGTGCCGGTCTGGGATCGCGAGGCGCTGCCGCCGGAGGACCGCATCACCGGCCCCGCCATCGTCGAGGAACCCTTCGCCACCCACTGGATCGGCCGCGGCTGGACCGCGACGCTCGGCCCGGCGGGCGCGCTGATCGCACGGAGCGACGCATGACCGCCGCCACGCTCGGCCCGATCGAGATCGAGGTGATCCGCAACGCGCTGACCGCGGCCGCCGCGGAGATGGACGTTACCGTCTGGCGCACCAGCCGCAGCACCATCGTGCGCGAGCTGCTGGACTACTCCACCGCCGTCTTCGATGCCGAGGGCAACAACCTCGCGCAATCGGCGCGCATCCCGAGCCATCTCAACAGCATGTCGCATTTCCTGCGCGAGCTGCTGGACAAGTGGATCGACCCAACGGGCTGGGGCGCAGAGGATGTCGTCATCTCCAACGACCCTTATTGCGGTGGCCAGCATCTGCCGGATATCTGCGCCTTCAAGCCGGTCTTCCATGAAGGCCGGCGCATCGCCTTCGTCGGTACGCTCTGCCACCATATCGATGTCGGCGGGCTGGTCGCGGGCAGCTACGCGGCGAAGGCGATCGAGATCTTCCAGGAAGGGCTGCGCATCCCGCCGCTGAAGCTGATCGAGAACGGCCGGCGGAACGAGGCGGTCTGGGCGATGATCCGCCAGAACATCCGCAAGCCCGACCTGCTGCTCGGCGACCTGCAGAGCCAGATCGCCTCGCTCGAGGTGGGCGCCGCGGCGCTCCGCCGCCTCGCCACCCGCTACGGCGCCGAGGGGATGATCGAGGCCGGGCGCCGCATCCTCGACATGAGCGAGCAGGCGATGCGCGCCGCCATCGCCCGCATGCCGGACGGGACCTACGAGTTCACCGACTGGCTGGACGATGACGGCATCGACCTCGACCAGCCAATCCGGCTGCATGTGGCGCTGACCATCAAGGGCGATGCCATCTCGGTCGATCTCTCGGGCTGCTCGCCGCAGGTGCAGGGGCCGACCAATGCGACGCTCGCCAGCAGCAATGCGGCGGTGATGTTCGCGGTCATGTGCGCTTGTGACGAGCCCTTCGCCGCCAATGCCGGCTGCTACCGGCCGGTGACGACCATCGCGCCCGAGGGGCTGGTGGTGAATGCCCGGCATCCGGCGCCGGTCGTGCACCGCATCGCGGTGACGCACCGGCTGCTGAACGCCATGTTCGGCGCCCTGCACCAGGCGGTGCCGGACCGCATCCCGGCCGCCTATTACGGCAATTCCTATGTCTGCACCTTCCAGACCGTCGCCGAGGATGCGCGGCGCGAGGTGCTGGTCGAGATCGAGATCGGCGGCACCGGCGCGCATCCGGCGAAGGACGGCGTCAACGCCCTCTCCGCCGGGATGCACAACAACAGCAACATCCCGATCGAGATGATCGAGGCGCAGGCGCCGCTCACCATCACCCGCTACGCGCTGCTGCCGGACAGCGGCGGGGAGGGGGCGCGGCGCGGCGGCCTCGGCCTGCTGCGGGAATGGCGCATCGACAGCCCGCGCTGCTTCTTCACCGCCAATATGGACCGCTTCGTCCATGCGCCCTACGGGCTGGCGGGCGGCGACCCGGCCTCGGTCGGGCGGCTGGTGCTGACGCGCGACGGCGCCGAGAGCCCGCTGCCGCCGAAATCCGACAATGTCCCGCTGCGGCGCGGCGACCGGGTGCGGCTCGAGACCTCGGGCGGCGGCGGCTTCGGCGACCCAGCCGCGCGCGACCCGGCGGCGCGGGCGCGCGACCGCGCCATGGGTTACGTGACGCGGTGAGCTTCGATCCGCGCGCGCACCGCCTTGTCCCGGCACAGCGCTGGTTCGAGGATTTCGCCCTCGGCGAGCGCTTCCCGCTGCCGAGCCGCACCATGACCAGCGGCCTCTTCGCCGCCTTCCAGGCCGCCTCGGGCGACAACCACCCGGTCCACTACGATGCCGAATATTGCCGCGCGCATGGCCTGCCGGGGATGCTGGCGCATGGCTATCAGGTGGCGATCCAGACCTGCGCCGGGGCGGGGCTGTTCCAGCATATGGTCGAGGAGTCGCTGAAGGGCTTCCTCGAACAGTCCACGCGCTTCCTGCATCCGGTGATCCTCGGCGACACGCTCTACCCGGTGCTGGTGGTGGATGAGCTGGTGCCGCAGCGCAGCACCGGCATCCTCGGCCTCGCCGCCAGCATCCACAACCAGCGCGGCGTGCAGGTGCTGGAGGGGCGGCACCGCTACCTGCTGCGCAAGCGGCCCGCCGGCTGAGCGTGCGCTACTCGCCCGGCTTCAGCCCGGAGGCGCGGATCAACTCGGCATATTTCACCACCTCGGAGCGCACATAGTCGCCGAAGGCGCGGCGGTCGAGGTAGCGGATCGGGTGCGAGGCGCGCGTCATGCCCTCCACCACGCTCGGCGTGCGCAGCGTGGCGGCGCAGGCGGCGTCGATCCGCGCCAGCACCGGCTCCGGCGTGCCGGCGGGGGCGAAGAGGCCGGTCCAGAGCGGGTAGACGAGGTCGTAGCCGAGCTCGCGCAGGGTCGGCGCATCCGGCGTGTCCGGGCTGCGCCGCTCGGCGAAGACGGCGATGGCGTGCATGCCGTACTGCGCGACGAGATTGGCCTCGGCCGCCAGCATCAGCACCGTGCCGGACTGCATGGCGAGCACGCTGTCGCCCGAGCCGCGGAAGGGCACGTGGTTCATCTCGATGCCGAGCGCCCGCGTCAGCCCGGTCATCGCCAGGTGCCCGAGCCCGCCGACGCCGCCCGAGGCATAGGGGAGCTGGCCGGGCGAGGCCTTGGCGCGCGCGGCGATGTCGGCGACGCTGCGGAGCCCCGTCGTCTTCGGCGTCATCAGCGTCAGCGGCGCCTCGGCGATAAGGCAGACCGGCGCGAGATCCTCGGCCTTGTAGGGCAGGTTGCTGCGGAAGCTCGGCTGCACCGCGATGGGCGCCATGGAGGTGAGCATCAGCGTCAGCCCGTCCGGCTTCGACCGCGCCACCTCCGCCGTGCCGATGGTGCCGGTGGCGCCGCCGACGTTGCGGATGATGAGCTGGGCGCCGAGCGTCTCGGCGAAGACGGGCTGGATCAGCCGGCCGATGATGTCCGTGCCGCCGCCGGCCGGCCAGGGGATCACCATCTGGACCTGGGCGGCGACCTGCCCCGCCCAAAGCAAGAGCCCGGCCGCCAGCGCGGCCAGGCGCGGTGCGATGCGCATCCCGTCGTCTCCTCTCCCGTGGGGCCGCGTCTCGGCGCGGCTTCGCCGGGAAGGCTAGCGACTCGTGCGCTGCCGCTTCAATCGATAAGTCGCCGGACGAAACGGCGGGTGCTGCGGAACAGGGGTCGCACGCGCTCGCACCAGGGGGTGCTCCGGGCGGTGACCCATTCGGGCGACTGGTTCACCTCCGGCCGTTCGAAGCGGTAGGCGGCCAGCAGGTTCGGCGCGCCACCGTCGAGCCGGCGGTAACGCGTGCCGCCGATGCAGCCCGGCACCGAGGTCAGCAGCGGCAGGTGCTCCTGCTCGTACCAGTCGTAGATCGCCGGCAGGTCGGGCTCGGCGATGTCGAGCTCGACGGTGTAGAGGAAGGGCGCCGGCCGGGCGACATCGCCCAGCGCCGCGATGAAGGCATAGGGGATGCCGGCCGTCGCGCCATCGGGCGGCGCCTCCAGCCAGTGCCAGACATCGCCCGGGTTCTCGATGTCCTGGTAGCGCAGCCCGGGTCCTTGGCTTTGTTGGATCAGCAGATCGGCCATTGGGTTTCCTCCGCTCTCGCGGCAGTATCGCCCCGCCACGGGGAACGACAAGCGGAGGAATGCCGGGCGATGGCAAGGCGGGGGCGCGGCCGATGAACGGCCCGATGAAGGGGCATGAGTGGCTGGTGCGCAGCCTCAGGGACTCGGGCCAGACGCATGTGTTCTTCGTCGATGCGGTGCTGCGGCGCAGCCTGCTCGACATGGAGCGGCTCGGCGTGCAGCCGGTCCTGGCGCATACCGAGAAGGCGGCGGTCTACATGGCCGATGGCTATGGCCGGGTCTCCGGCCGGCCTGGCGTCGTCGCGGCGCAGTCGGTCGGCGCCGCCAACCTCATCGCCGGGCTGCAGGATGCCTGGCTCGGGCGCAGCCCGGTATTCGCCATCACCGGCCGCAAGCCGATCGGCCACCAGAACCGCAACGCCTACCAGGAGGTGGCGCATGCGCCGCTCGCGGCGCCGGTGACGAAGCTCTCGGCCCAGGTGCAGGAGGCGGCCGACCTGCCGCGGCAATTCCGCCAAGCCTGGTCGGCTGCCGTCTCGGTGCCGCCACGACCAGTGCATCTCGACCTGAACGGGCTGATGGGCGAGTTCGTGGAGACCACGGAGACCGGGGAGCCGCCGGCCGCGCTCGCCGGCTGGACAGCGCCGCGGCACCGGCCGCAGGCGGATCCGGCCATGCTGCGGGCGGCGGCGGAAGCGCTGCGCTCGAGCCAGCGCATCGCCATCGTCGCCGGCGACGGCGCCGCGCTGTCCGGCTGCGGCGCGGCGCTGCTCGCGCTGGCCGAGGCGCTGCGGGCGCCGATCGCCACCTCGCTCGGCGCGCATGGGCTGATCGACACGCGGCATCCCCTGCATATCGGCGTGGTCGGCAGCTATTCCGCGCCGCCGGCCAACCGCATCCTGCATGCGGCCGAGCTGGTGCTGTTCGTCGGCTGCGACACCGGCGACCAGGTGACGCATGGCTGGCGGGTGCCGCGGCCGGGGACGCGCATCGTGCAGATCGACGCCGATCCGCTGGAATTCGAGCGCAGCTACGCGACCGAGGTCGCCGTGCTCGGCGATCCCCGCGCGGTGCTGGAGGCATTGTCGGCGGCGCTCGGCGAGGCGCCGCGCGACGGCGCCTTCCTCGCCGAGGCGCAGGCCATCCTCGCCGGCTGGCGGAAGGAGATCGCGCCGAGGCTGTCGAGCGAGGCGGTGGCGATCGACCCCGCGCGGCTCTGCGCCGAGGTGACGCGGGCCCTGCCGCCGGACGGCATCCTGGTCGCCGATACCGGCTATTCCGGCATCTGGACCGGCACGCTGGTCGATCTCGCGCCGGGCCAGACCTATCTGCGCGCCGCCGGCTCGCTCGGCTGGGCCTTCCCGGCGGCGCTGGGCGCGAAATGCGCCGCGCCGGGGCGCAAGGTGGTGTGCTGGTCGGGCGATGGCGCGCTCTACTACCATTTGCCGGAGCTCGAGACCGCGAAGCGCCGCGGCATCGCCGTGGTGCTGGTGGTGAACAACAATTCCGGCTTCGGCCAGGGCTGGCCGAGCTATCTGCGGCAGGCCGGCAACCGCCCGGCGGCGGCGGAGCAGGTGCTGCGCTTCGGCCCGACCGACTTCGCCGCCGTGGCGCGGCAATTCGGGCTGCGCGGCATCCGGGTGGAGCATCCGCGAGAGATCGCCGGGGCGCTGGCCGAGGCGATCGCCGCGGAGGAGACGGTGGTGGTCGATGTCGTCACCGACATCGATTGCCGGGCGCCCGACCCCTGGACGCCCGACCCCTGGACGCCATGAGGAGGAGTGGGACAATGGCACGCGTGGCAGTCATCGGCGCCGGCACCATGGGGCATGCGCTGGCGCTGGTCTTCGCGCTCGGCGGGCACCGGGTGCGGCTGACCGACAGCAACCCGGCGACCCTCGCCCGGGCGCAGGGGCTGATGGAGACGGCGCTGGCGACGCTGGTGGCCGGCGGCGAGGCGCCGAAGGACTGGACTTCGGGGCATCTGGCGCAGGCGGTGACCCGGCATGAGAGCCTGGAGGAGACGGTCGACGGCGCCGAGCTCATCGTCGAGGCGATCATCGAGGTGCCGGAGGCGAAGCGCACGCTGTACGAGCGGCTCGATGCCTGCGCCCCGCCGGATGCGATCCTCGCCAGCAACACCAGCTATCTCGACGTCTTCCCGTTGATCCCGGAGCGCCGGCAGGCGCGGGCGATGATCGCCCACTGGTACACGCCGCCCTATCTGGTCGATCTGGTGGACATGATCCCCGGGCCGCGCTGCGACAAGGCGGCCTTCGACCAGGTCTTCGGCATGCTGAAGGCGATGGGCAAGCAGCCGCTCGGCCTCGCCAAATTCGTCCCTGGCTACGTCGCCAACCGCATCCAGGCGGCAATCGGCAACGAGGTGCAGAACCTGCTGGACGAGGGCGTGGCGACGGCGCCCGAGATCGACGCCGCGATCATCCACGGCCTGGCGTTGCGGCTGCAGATCCTCGGCGTCTATGCCAAGGCGGATTTCACCGGCCTGCCGCTGCTGCAGGCGGTGGCGCGCAACAAGAGCTACGCGCCGCCCGAGCCGCGCGAGAGCAGCCCGACCCTCGACAGGCTGGTCGCCGCGGGGCGCACCGGCGTGCTCGCCGGTGCCGGCTATTACGACTGGCCGGGCGATCCGGCGCAGCTCTTCGAGGAGCGCGACCGGCGGCTGATCGCGCTGAAGCGGGCGATGCGCGAGATCGGCGTCATGGCAGGAACGGAGCGCGACCTGTGATCCGCTACGATCTGACGGGCAAGGCCGCGCTGGTGACCGGCGCGGCTTCGGGCATCGGCCTGGCGCTGGCGACGCAGCTCGCGCGCAACGGGGCGAAGGTGGCGATCAACCACCTCGCCGATGATCCGCGCGGGCCGGAGCAGGTGGAGAAGCTGCGGGCCGAGGGGCTGGAGGTGATCTCGGCGCCGGGCAATGTCGGCGATGCCGCGGATGCGCCGCGCATGGTCGAGCAGGCTGTGCAGGAACTAGGCCGGCTCGACTACCTGGCGAACAATGCCGGCACGCCGGGCACGCGCACCAGCATCCCGCCGGCCGAGCTCGACCGGATCACGGAGGAGCTGTGGAACGACGTGGTGCAGGTGAACCTGGTCGGCGTCTTCCGCTGCACCAAGGCGGCGGCGCCGGCGCTGCGGGCGGCGAAGGGCGCGGTGGTCAACACTGCCTCCATCGCCGGCCTCGGCCATGTCGGCTCCTCCATGGCCTATGGCGCGACCAAGGCCGGCGTTGTCAGCCTGACGCGGAACCTCGCCCGCGCCCTGGCGCCGGAGGTGCGGGTGAATGCCGTCGCGCCGGGCGCGGTGGACAGCGCCTGGGCGATCGAATGGACCAATGAGCAGCGCAGCGGCTCGATCGAGAAGGCGCTGCTGAAGCGCCGCTGCACGCCGGACGACCTGGCCGAGGTGATGCTGTTCCTGCTCGCCGGCGCGGCCATGGTCACCGGCCAGACGGTGACGGTGGATGGCGGGCTGACGCTCGGGTGACAGGCGGCGGCCCTGATGCCCGCGGGCGTCGGGGCCGCCGGGCTCATGCCGCGGGCAGGACCACCACCGTGCCGCGCTTGCCGCCGGCCTCCACCGCCTCATGCGCCGCCGCACAATCGGCGAGGGGATAGCTGCCGGCGATGCGGTGCAGCCGCGGCGCCTCGGCGGCCCAGCGCGTGACCTCCTCCATCGCCTGGCGCCGCGCTGCCGCCGGGGCGCTGTTCAGCACCACGCCGCGCAGGTTGACGTTCTTGCGCATCAGCACCGCCGAGACCGGCACCGCCGGCGCCAGCCCGCCGCGGCTGGCATAGCCGATGACGCTGCCGTTCAGGGCGATGGCGGCGCCCCAGATGGCCAGGTTGCCGCCGACATCCACCTCGACGATGCGGTCGACGCCGGCGCCACCGGTCGCCGCCAGGATGCGCCCGACGCAGTCCGGCGCGCGGTAGTCGAAGACCTGCTCCGCCCCGGCGGCGGCGGCGTCCTCGCTCTTCCAGCCGCCGCTCGCCGTCGCCAGGACCTGCGCCGCGCCGCCCCAGCGGGCGAGCTGGATCGCGTAGTTGCCGACCGCGCCGCCGCCGCCCGAGACCAGCACCCGCAGGCCGCGCACCGGGCCATCGGCGAAGAGGCAGCGATGCGCGGTCATGGCCGGGATGCCGAGGCAGGCGCCGATCTCGAAGGGGAGGGTCGCGGGCAGGGGGTGGACGCAATCCGCCGGCACGCAGCTATACTCGGCGGCGGTGCCGAAGGGCCGGCCGCGCTGGGCGTTGTAAAGCCAGACCCGCTGGCCGAGCAGCGCCGGATCGGCGCCCGCGCCGAGCGCCTCGACGAGGCCGGCGCCGTCGCTGTTCGGGATGATCAGCGGCCATTCATTGGCATAGGCGGTGCCGGCACGGCGGTAGATATCGGCCGGGTTCACGCCCGAGGCGAGCAGCCGGACGCGGACCTCGCCGGGGGCGGGCTCGGGCCGCGGCCGCTCGCCGAATTGCAGGACCTCCCGGGCCGGCCCCGGGCGCTCGTACCAGATGGCGCGCATGGCGTCGTCTCCATTCCCCGTCCAGTCTGCCGGCGGTGGATGGGTTTGACATCCCCTTCGCGGCGCGGCTTGCTTGTGGCCTGAAGGAGGAAGGGTCATGTCGCTCTCGGTTGAGCAATTCGCCAAACACTGCCGCGAGGCGCTGCTGGCCGATCCCGGCCCGGCCGGGCGCGTGCACGTGGTCGAGCTGGTGCAGGAGGCGCTGAAGGATCCCGGCTTCGTCGCCGCCGCCATCCCCCAGGGCACGCCCGAGCGCAAGGTGCTCTACGAGGATCCCGATCTCGGCTTCACCATCCTCGCCCATGCCTATGAAGGGGCGAAGAACAGCAGGCCGCATGATCACGGGCCGTCCTGGGCGATCTATGGCCAGGCGGCGGGCGAGACGGTGATGACGGATTACGAATGCCTCGCCAGGCCCGAGGGCGAGACGCCCGGCAAGGCCAAGCCGGTGCGCGACTACACGCTGAAGCCGGGCGATGCCTATCTCTACGAGCCCGGCGTGCTGCACTCGCCGCGCCGCGACGGCGCGACGCGCCTGCTGCGGATCGAGGGGCTCAACATGGACAAGGTGAAGCGGCTTCCCTACGACCTGGTGGCCTAGGCCGCCACGGGCATCCGCCCTTCCGCGGCACCGACCGCGGAAGGGCAGGGGACCCGCCGCTCAGACGGCGCTGCGGACCAGGCGGCCGGGCAGGGCGCCGGTCGCCTCGCCGTGGCGATAGGTGACGGCGCCGGCGACGATGGTCGCGTCGTAGCCGCGGGCCTTCTGCATCAGCCGCCGGCCGCCGCCGGGCAGGTCGAACAGCATGCCCGGCCGCTCCAGCGCCAGGGCGTCCCAGTCGATGACGTTGATGTCGGCGCGCAGCCCGGGCTTCAGCAGCCCTCGATCCGGCAGGCCCGCCGCTCGCGCCGTGTCGCTGGTCTGGCGGCGGATCAGCTCCTCGACCGGCAGGCCGCGCTGCTTGCCCCAATAGGCCAGGACGAAGCTCGGGAAGCTGCCGTCCGAGATGAAGCCAACATGCGCGCCGCCATCCGAAAGGCCGATGATGGTGTTCGGATGCCGCAGCAGCTCGGCGCTCGCATCCAGCGTGTAGTCGGCATAGTTGGTGAGCGCGCAGAAGATGAAGCTGTTGCCGTCATCGGCGAGCAGCATGTCGTAGGCGACCTCCTCCGGCCGTCGCCCCTCGCGCGCCGCCTGGGCGGCGATGCTGCTCTCTTTCGACGGCGTGTAGTTGGGCGGGTCGCCGAAGGGGAACATGCGCTCGAAGGAGAGGCGGGCGAGCAGCGGGAAATTGCTGCCGGCGAAGCGATCCTCGGAGAGAATGCGGGCGCGGGTCTCCGGCTCGCGCATCGCCGCCACCCGTTGGTCGAGCGGCAGATGGGCGATCGCCTTGTAGCTCGACGCGCCGCTGAAGGGGTTCTGGCTGCCGAGCAGGCCCATCAGGATGCCGATGGGCCGCGGCGGGAAGACCGGACGGATCGGCACCCCCTCGCGCGCCGCCTGGTTGGAGAGGGCGAGCAGCTCCTTCCAGGCCTCGGTGCGGTCGTGCCGCGCGGTGAGCGAGAAGACCGCTGGCCGGCCGCTGCGCTCGACGACGCGGCGGATCAGGCCGAACTCGGTCGCCGGATCGGGCTGGTTGAAGTCGGAGACGAACTCCATGAAGCCCTTGCCGACGGCGCGCAGCCCCTCGGCGATGCCGGCGAGCTCCTCCTCCTGCGCCCGTAGGGTCGGGGTGAAGTCGCCCTTCAGCGTCTTGTGGCTGATGGTGCGGCTGGTGGAGAAGCCGAAGGCGCCGGCCTCCACCGCCTCCGCCACGATGCGGCGCATCTCGGCGATGTCGCCCTGGTTGGCGCTCTCAAGCGCCAGCGCCCGCTCGCCCATGACATAGACGCGGACGGCGGCGTGCGGGACCAGGGCGCAGATGTCGATGTCGCGCGGCTTCTGGTCGAGCGCCGCCATGTATTCGGCGAAGCTCTCCCAGCGGAAGTCGAGGCCCTGGGAGAGGACCGGGGCGGGGATGTCCTCCACCCCCTCCATCAGCTCGATGAGCTTGTCCTCGGTGCCGGGGCGGACGGGGGCGAAGCCGACGCCGCAATTGCCCATCACCGCCGTGGTCACGCCATGGATGGCCGAGGGGGCGAGGTGGCTGTCCCAGACCGCCTGGCCGTCGTAATGGGTGTGGATGTCGACGAAGCCGGGGGTGACGAGCTTGCCGGAGGCGTCGATCTCCTCGCGCCCGCGGGGCAGGCCCTCGCCGATGGCGGCGATGCGGCCGCCCTCGATCGCCACATCCGCCACGCGCCCGGGGGCGCCGCTGCCGTCGATCACCGTGCCGCCACGGATGACGAGATCGGCCATGGATCCGCTTCCTTCCTGCTTTGCGTAGCAAGCTAGGGGTTTTCGGCCGGGGTTCCAAGCCCGGTTTCGCCGGGATAGAGCAAGCTCTGGAGAGCGGGGACCGGGCCGCGGCGGCGCCGCATCGCCATCCGACGGACCGCTCGCCCCCAGATCGTGAGGACACCGCCATGCCGCCAGCCGCGCTCGACCGCGCCTTCGAGACCCTGCTCGTGCAGGAGCCCAGCCCGCACATCCTGCAGGTCACGCTCAACCGGCCGGAGCGCGCCAATGCCTTCACCACCCAGATGGGGCGCGAGCTGGTCGAGGTCTTCCAGGCGCTGGAGGCGGCGCCCGGCGCCTATCGCTGCGTGGTGCTGACCGGGGCGGGAGAGCGGGCCTTCTGCGCCGGGGCCGACCTGAAGGAGCGCAACGGCATGACCGACGCGCAATTCGCCGAGCAGCACTACCTGTTCGAGCGCATGGCGCGGGCCGTGCTGGCCTGTCCGGCGCCGCTGCTCGGCGCCCTCAACGGCGCCGCCTTCGCCGGCGGGCTGGAACTCGCCCTCTGCTGCGACTTCGCCTATGCCAGCGAGACGGCGCGCTTCGCGCTGACCGAGGTGACGCTCGGCATCATGCCGGGGGCCGGCGGCACGCAGAACCTGCCGCGCACCATCGGCGAGCGGCGGGCGAAGGAGGTGATCCTGACCGGCCGCCCCTTCAGCGCTCAGGATGCGCTGGCCTGGGGCATGGTGAACCGGCTCTGCCCGCCCGGGGAGGTGCTGGGCGCAGTGCTGGAGACGGCGCGCACCATCGCCGGCAACGCGCCGCTCTCGGTGCGGCAGGCCAAGAAGTCGATCACCCAGGGCCTGCAGATGGACCGTGCCTCGGGCATGCTGTTCGAGATCGAGGCCTATTACCAGCTCATCGGCACCGAGGACCGGATCGAGGGCATCCGCGCCTTCAACGAGAAGCGCAAGCCCGACTTCAAGGGCCGCTGACGCCGACATGGTCCCGGGAACGGCGCCATTGCCATATGGCGCCGCCTTTCCTAGAGATCCGAGGATGATCAGCCGACGCGCCATGATGGGGGCCGCCGCCCTGTCCGCTTCTGTCTTACCGGTGGCCCGGAGCCAGACGCCCGATTTCCCGACCCGGCCGGTTCGCATCCTGGTGCCCTACGCTCCCGGAGGGGCGGTCGATCTGACGGGGCGGTTCCTGGCCGAGCACCTCCAGCCCATCCTCGGGCAGAACGTGCTGGTGGACAACCGCGGCGGCGCTGGCGGAAACCTTGGCGCCGACGTCGTCGCCAAGGGGGAGAAGGACGGCTACACCCTGCTGCTCGGCTCGGCCTCCATCCTCTGCGCGAACAAGTTCCTGTATCGCCGCTCCATGCCGCTCGACCCGATCCGCGATCTGGCGCCCGTGACCCGGGTGACCACCGGGACGGTGCTGCTGATCGTGAACTCCGACCGCCCGTGGAAGACCTTCGCCGAGTTGATGGCCGCGGCGAAGCGCGATCCGGGCAAGCTCACCATGGGCTCCTCCGGCACCGGCACGGTCAGCCATCTTGCCATCGAATCGCTGAAGCGCGCGGCAGGGGTGGACATCACCCATGTGCCCTATCGCGGCGGCGGGCCGGCCTTCCAGGATCTGTATGCGGGCAACATCGACATGATGTTCGATGTGATCCCCGCCGCCATGCCGAATGTGCGGGAAGGCAAGTTCCGCCCGCTGGCGGTCGGCAGCGCCGAGCGGGTCACCTACGTGCCGGAGCTGCGCGACGTGCCCGGGATGAAGGAGCTGCTGCCCAACGCCAACATCGACATGCAAAGCTGGTACGCCATCAACGTGCCGGCCGGTACGCCCGAGAGCCGCGTCGCCATACTGCATCGCGCCATCACGCAGGTCGTCCGATCCGACGCCTTCCGGCAGCGCATGGAGCCGATCGGCTTCGCTCCGGTCGCCGATGAGTCCCCTGCGACCTACGGGGCCTATATGCGCGAGCAGGAGAAGGTCTGGCAGAAATTGGTGGAGATCTCGGGGGCAACACTCGACTGATCCAGGCGTGGCCCTGCTGATCGGCCAGGGTGGCATGCAGGGCCAACAGATGGCCGAGGGATCGGGTTGGCGTCCCTCGGTCAGCCGCTACAGCGGATTGCGTTCAATCCTGAACCTTGCTCCGCTGCAGCCTGTTGCTTTCAGAGCAGAGTCGCGCGTCCGGGCGGTCTAGCTCTCCCGCGACCCGCTCAATCCGGCATCGCCGCCTGCTCGAAGCCGACCGGCACCAGGCCGGCAGCGAGGCCGAGGGCGCTGCGGAGCTGGTTCAGCATCGCCAGCGCGGCATCGCCGAGCTCCTCCTCCGGCCCCGCAACATCCTCCACCGTCGCCATCGCCCGGCGCCGGTCGGCGAGCTTCGGCAGCAGCTTCGGCAGGGCGGCCAGCGCCTCGGCCGGCGCCATGCTGGCGATGACCGTCTGCTCGCGGATCAGCGCCTGCCGGGCGCTCGCCGTCATCTCGCTGAAGGGCGGTTCCTTCTGCATCACCGCATTGGAGCGGACGAGGCGCGAGCGGCGCACGCTGCCGCGCGCCTGGGCGAGCAGGATCATCATGCGGACCACCGCCTCGGCATAGCCGCCGGCGGTGATGCGGGCGAGCGCCTGGCGCACCTCCGGCGCATCGGCGAGCGCCGAGGCCGAGCCCGGCTCCTCCGGCGTCTCGCCGCCGGCGACGCCGACCGCGGCGAGCATGCCGTAGACCCCGTGGAAGGCGATCTCGGTCCAGGCATCGCGCCAGTCGCGCCAGGTGTCGATGCTGCGCTCGACGCTGTCGGCCCAGAGCCGCTCCCAGGCGAGGAAGGGGTTGTCCTGCCGCGCCGGGGCGCGATGCGTGCGCACCTGCTCGGCCAGCGCCTCGACCGACGCCATCGCCGGGTTGCGGTCGCTGATCAGCGTGCGGCGCAGGCGCAGCGGATGCATCTGGCGGCGCAGCTCGGCGCTCTCCTCCGTCGTCACCTGCCGGATCATCGGCGCGGCGAAGAGGTCGTAGAGCGACTGGTTCAGCGCCGAGATCCGGGCCACCGCCGGGAAGGCCTCGTTCTTGGCCTCGCCGCTGCGGGCGCGGATATCGGCGATCGTCCGCTCCTTCAGCTCGACCTGCCAGGCATTGCTGCCCGGCTCGCGGGTGATCAGCATCTCGTAGAGGCCGGGCGCGACGCTGTCGATCAGGGTCAGCAGCTCGGCGATCTCGCTGTGCTCCTTCAACGCCACGGCGCCGGAGACGAAGATGCCGAGATGCCCGATCTCGTCATGCATCAGGTAGACGATGGTCTGGCCGAGCGCCTTGATCTCCTGCTCGTCGCGGTAGACATCGGCGATCCAGCGCAGCGCCTGGCCGGGCGGGGTGATGTTGTCGCCGGCCGAGGCGAAGACGACGACCGGCGAGCGGACGGCGCGCATGTTGAAGGTGGCGCCGCCGCCGGCCGAGATCTCGCCGCGGGCGAAGCGGTCGCCGATAAACAGATTCTCGACGATCCAGCGGATCTCGTCGCGGTTCATCAGGAAGTAGCCGCCCCACCAGCGTTCGAATTCCAGGAAGCGCGGCGCCTCCGTGTCGGCGTTGGCGAAGAGGTTGTAGTACTTCTTGAACCAGGTGTTGCCCGGCGACAGGCTCTCGAAGTTCAGCACCAGGTTGGCGCCGTCGAACTTGCCGTTGCCGAGATCGGCCAGCATCGCCGCCGGCCAGGAGCCGCCGGCGAGGCCGCCGAGATAGCGCATCGGGTTGCGGCCGCGCTCGCCCGCCCAGTAGGAGAGCGGCGCGCCGTTCAGCACCAGCGCCCCGGTCAGCTCGGGCTGGCTGGCGCCGAGCATCATCACCGCCCAGCCGCCCTGGCAGTTGCCGATCACCACCGGCTTCGGCGCCGTCGGATGCGCCTCGGCCACCTTGCGCAGGAAGATGCCCTCCGCCTGGGTGATGTCGAGGATGGTCTGCCCCGGCTCGGGGTCGCGGAAGAAGATGACGAAATAGACCGGATGGCCACGGCGCAACGCGACGCCGACCTGGCTGTCCGACTTGAAGCCGCCGATGCCGGCGCCGTGGCCGGCGCGCGGGTCGATGATGACGAAGGGCCGCAGGCTGGAATCGGTGGGCGGGCAGCCCGCCGGCACCGTGATCCGGACGAGGGCGTAGTTGCAGGGGCGCGAGAGGTTGCGGCCATCGACCACCATCTCGTGCTCGAAGAACAGCACCGGCGGGCAGCCGGCGAGCTCGTGCTCGGTGAAGGTGTTGCCGGCCTGGCGCATGGTGTCCCAGAACAGGACGGCGCGCTGCGCCGCATCCACCGCGTATTCGGCGGCGTCGCGGGCGAGGGTGAAGGGGTCGCTCGGCGCCGGGGGCAGCCGCGGCGCCACGAAATCCGGCCGCAGCGCCTCGGCCTGCCGGCGCGTGACATCGGCCAGGGCCCTGGCCTGGTCCATCACGCGCGACATGGTCTCGGCGCCGCGGAGCATCAGCTCGCGTGCCGGCAGGGGGGTGACCACGGTCATCGGGCTGGGTTTCCTTATCGTGGGCTTATGTTGCATTGCAGCATAGCGCTGGTCCAGGCATTCGGGCAGGCGGCGATTGCGGCGTCGTGTCGCAACGCAACATTCGGCGGATGGCTCCGTCCAGCCCCCTGTGCCTCATCGTCGGATGATATGCCAGCTCACCGTCAGGTCGACGACGGCGCCATTGGGATCAACCGGGCCGGTAAAGGCGGGCAGCACCGCATTGCGGAACGGTCCTTCGAGCCCAGCATCCAGCCAGACCGAGCCGGAGCGCCGCACCAGCCGGAAGGCCGTCACCCGGCCATCGGCGGCGACGCGCACCTCGATGCGGTTCACGCCCTCGTCGCCGACCACGGCCGCACTCTGCGGATAGCGGATGTTCTCGTCGAGCCAACGCCGGAAGGCCCGCTCCCAGTCGGTGCCGACCTGGGCGCCGCGGACGCTCACCTGCGGCGCGGTGGGCGCCGCCCGGCCCATCACCGCGAGCGAGCCGAGCGAGAGATCGAGCGGCCGCCGGTTCCCCATCTGCTGCCGAGGCGCCGGGGCCAGCCGCGCCGCATCGGGCAGCCAGAGGCCGGGCAGGCGCTCATGCGGGGGCTGCGAGGGCCGCGGCGGCGCGATCACCGCCGCCTCCTGCTGCGGCGGCTGCGGCTGGGGCGCCGGCGGGGCGGGCGGCGGCAGGGGCAGGGCATCGGCGAGCGGCGAGGGGGCGGGCGGCGTCGGCGCCGGGCTCGGCGTGGCCAGCCGGGTATTGGCCGGGGGTGGCGCCGGCGGCGCCTGCGGCCGCGGCGGCGCGGCGGGCGGCGGCGGCACCGCCTCGCGCGGCAGCTCGGCCTGGGGCGTCGGCGGGCGAGGCGGGGTGGGGGGCACCGGCTGCGGCTCGGGTGCCGGGGGCGCGGGCGGGACCGGCTGACCCTGCGGCGCCGGCGGCTCCTCCTGGCCCACCTCGCCCTCGCGATAAACCAGGTCGTAGCTGAGGGGGGAGGGCGGCTCGGGCGGCTTCGGCCGCATCAGCGCCGCCAGCACCACCAGCGCCGCGAGGCCGCCATGCAGCAGCAGCGAGGCGACGAGGCCCGGCCGCAGGCTGCGGCGCCGCAGCGGCCGGAAGCGGGCGCGCACCGCCGGATCGGCGACCAATCCGGGCGCGGCGGCAGGGCGCTGCCCCCAATCGGCAGGCCGGAGCAGCAGCGGCGGCGGATCGGAGAGACGCACGCCGCCGGGTCAGCCCTTGCCGGACCTGCCGCCGGACGCGCCGGAACCTGACATGCCAGAGCCTGACATGCCGGAGCCTGGGGTGAACATGCGGAACATGGCCGCCATGGCCTCGCGCATCTGCTCGGGCGTCTGCGGCGCGAGGGGCATCCAGGTCTTCAACAGCGTCTCGGGCGAGAGGGCGTCCACCGCGTCCAGCATCTGCTGCTGGACCTTGGCCATCACCGCATCCTGCATCGGCCGCAGATCGGGCAGGCCGAGGAAGCGACGGGCCTCCTCCGGGGTGCAATCGATCTCGACATTCACCTTCATGTTCCGCGCTCTCCGCGCCGCTGCGGCCGATGCGCCCATATGGGGCCATGGGGCCCGCAACGCCAGCGCGACGTCGGGACGGGCCTGGCCACCGGCTGCTCGTCGGCGACCCGGAGAGGCTTGAGACGGGCGCCGCCGGGAGGCGGTGCGGCGCGTCGGCCCGGGCTTGGCGGGGCCGTCTCGGGGCAACCTCCGGTGGGGCCGTCAGTCGTGGAGGGCCGTCGCCCGCCGGGCCAGCAGGTCAGGCCGGCGTCTTGCCCGGCGCGTGGCCGCCATGGCTGTGCTGCCCGCCCTTGCGGCCGGCCTCGGCCGCCTTCTGGCGGTTGTTGGCGAAATTACCTGGATTGTTCGCCTTGCCCTGATGCGTGCCGCCGGCGCGCCCCGCCTCGCGGGCCTTCTCGCGGTTATTGGCGAAATTGCCGGGATTCTTGTGGCCGCCGCCGCCGTTCGACTGCTCCATGGCCATGGTCGTTTCCGTTCGTCTTGCTTGTATGGAACCGCCGCCATGACGGCTCCATGCGCCGGAACGCGCGGTGCCGCCGGCGTTTCCCCTTCTCCCGGCAAAATGCCGACGGTACTAGAACGGTTCTGGCGACGGCGGCCCTACCGGGCCGAGCCGATTCACGCCTGCGGGCGATACCTCCCTCCGGCGATCGGCGCGGCTACGCCGCCCTGTCTGGATCGAGCCGATTCACGCCTGCGGGCGATACCGCCCTCCGGCGATCGGCTCTAGGCTACCCGCCTTCACAGGAGGGATGAATGGCCGAGCCGACGCCGCGCGAGATCCTCGACGCACTCTGGCAGGGGGCAGGCCTCGCCGGTGCGGCGCCGGCGCGGCTCACCGGGGCGGAGCCGGCCCTGCCATCCTCCTTCCGGATCGGTGCCGTGGCCCAGGCCAGCATCGCGGCGGCAACCGCCGCGGTGGCCGAGCTCCATCGCCGCCGCGGCGGCCCGGCGCAGCAGGCCGAGATCGACATGCGCCATGCCGCGCTGGAATTCAGCTCGGAGCGCTACCTGCGGCTCGATGGCGAAGCGTCCCCCGCGCGCTGGGACAGCGTCGCCGGGGCCTATCGCTGCGGCGACGGGCGCTTCGTGCGGCTGCACACCAACTTCCCGCACCACCGCGCCGGCGTGCTGCGCCTGCTTGGCTGCGACGGCACGCGCGAGGCGGTGTGCGCGGCGCTGCGCGACTGGGAGGGCTTCGCCTTCGAGCAGGCCGCGGCCGAGGCCGGGCTCTGCGTCGCCGCCATGCGCAGCCAGGCGGAATGGGACGCGCATCCCCAGGGCCAGGCGGTCGCCGCCCTGCCGCCGCTCCGCATCGAGCGCATCGGCGAGGCGCCGCCGACGCCCCTGCCGCCGCTCGCCGCGCGGCCGCTTCAGGGGCTGCGGGTGCTCGATCTCACCCGCGTCATCGCCGGGCCGGTCTGCGGCCGCACCCTCGCCGCACATGGCGCCGACGTGCTGCATGTCAGCGCCGCGCATCTGCCGAGCTTCGACGACCTGCTGCCCGATACCGGCCGCGGCAAGCGGAGCGCCGCGCTCGACCTGCGCGACGAGGCCGGGCGGGCGGCGCTGCGGGGGCTGGCGGCGGAGGCGGATGTCTTCCTGCAGGGCTACCGGCCCGGCGCGATCGCGCAGCACGGCTTCGCGCCGCAGGATCTGGCGGCGCTGCGGCCCGGCATCGTCTGCACCTCGCTCTCGGCCTATGGCGAGGCGGGGCCCTGGGGCGGGCGGCGCGGCTTCGACTCGCTGGTGCAGACGGCGAGCGGCTTCAACCATGCCGAGGCTGTGGCCGCCGGCGCCGATCCCGCCGAGGCCGCGCCCCGCGTGCTGCCCTGCCAGGCGCTCGACCACGCCTCCGGCTTCCTGCTCGCCTTCGGGACACTGGCGGCACTGCTGCGGCGGGCGGAGGAGGGCGGCTCCTGGCTGGTGCGGGTCTCGCTGGCCGGCACCGGGCACTGGCTGCGCCGGCTCGGCCGTGTCCAGGGCGCCTTCGGCCTGCCGGTGCCGGAGATGGCGGCGCTCGAGGACCTGCTGGAGGAGGGGCCGAGCGGCTTCGGCCGCCTGACCGCGCTCCGCCATGCCGGGCATCTGCCGGCGACGCCGCCGCATTGGGCGCTGCCGGCGGTGCCGCTCGGGACGCATGCCGCGGCCTGGGTGTGAGGCGCGCCCCGGCCCGCCGGGGCGGTAGGCACCGGCGGCTCGTGCCGCTATCGTGACGGTCGGACCGTTGCCGCGCCGCGGCCGGCCCCAAGCCGGGAGGAACCCCATGCTCCGTCATCTCGTCCCGGGCCTGCTGGCCCTGTTGCTCGGCGTCGCGCCCGCCGCCGCGCAATCCCCGCCGCCCGCCTGGCCGGACCGGCCGCTGCGCCTCGTCGTGCCCTATTCCGCCGGCGGCGCCACCGATGTCGGCGCGCGGGTGCTGGCCGAGGCGCTGGGCCAGGTGCTGCCGCAGCCGGTGCTGGTGGAGAACCGGGTCGGCGGCGCCGGCATGATCGCCGCCGAATTCGTCGCCCGCGCCCCGGCCGACGGCCATACCATCCTGTTCAACAACACCAGCCACGCCGTGCTGCGCGTCGTCGTGCCGAATGCGGCGATCGACCCGATCCGCCAGCTCGCGCCGGTCGCCATCCTCTCCGAGATGCCGATGGTCATGCTGGTCGGCAACGCCTTCCCGGCGGCGGATGGCAAGGCCTTCCTCGAGCGCATCCGCGCCGAGCCGGGGCGCCATGACTATGGCAGCACCGGCGGCGGCGGCACGCTCGGCATGGCGGCGCTGCTGTTCCTCAAGACCACCGGCCTCTCGATGAACGAGATCCCCTATCGCGGCGGCGCGCCGGCGACGCTCGACCTCGCGGCCGGGCGGATCGCCCTCGTCTTCGACATCGCGCTCACCGGGCTGCAGACCGCCAAGGGCGGGCAGGCGCGCGCCTTCGCCGTCACCTCGCCGCAGCGCAGCGCCGCGGCGCCGGAGGTGCCGACCTGGCGCGAGATCGGCGTTGATGCCGAGATGGTGGTCTGGCAGGCGGTCTTCGTGCCGAGCGCCACCCCGGCCCCGGTGCAGGCGGCGCTGCATGCCGCGATCGCCCGGGTGCAGCAGACCGAGGCGATCCGGCGCAAATGGACCGAGCTCGGCGTCGACCGCGTCCTCGCCCTGCCACCGGCCGAGGCCGTGCCCTATGTCGCCCGCGACGTGGAGCGCTGGGAGGGGCTGATGGCCTCGGCGCAGCCGCCCCGCTGACCCGGCGCGTCGCCGCTCACTCCGCCCGGATCCGGGCCGTCCCGACCAGCACCTGCATCGCGGCGCGTTCCCGCTGCAGGAAGGCGCGGAACTCCTCAGGCGTACCGAGGATGCTCGCGGCGCCGCTGGCCGCGAGGCGCCGTTGCATCTCGGCGGTCCCGAGCGCCTCCCGGCAGGCGGCGTTCAGCGCCCCGATGGCCGCCGCCGACAGCCCCGCCGGGCCGAAGAGGCCGCTCCAGGAGGACTGGTCGTAGCCGGGGAAACCCTGCTCCGCCACGGTCGGCACGGCGGGCAGCACCGGCGAGCGCGCGGCGGTCGAGATGGCGAGGGCTCGCAGCCGCCCCTGGCGCAGCGGCGCCAGCGCGGCGGCCAGGATGGCGAAGCCGAAATCCGCCTCGCCGGACAGGATCGCCTGCAGCGCCGGCGCGCCGCCGCGGAACGGGCTGTGGGTGACGCTGACCCCGGCCCGGCTCGCCAGCAGCGCTGCCGCGACATGGTTGGCGACGGCATTGCCGGAGGAGGCGTAGCTGAAGCGGCCGGGCTGCATCCTGGCCCGGTCGAGCAGCGCGGCGAGGCTGTCGAAGCGGGACTCCGCGCGGAGGACGAGAAGCAGCGGCGTCAGGACGAGCCGGCTGATCGGGGCGAAGGCGTCGCGGTAGTCGAGCCCGGCCTGGCGCAGCAGGAAGGGGGCCGTCACCTGGTTGGCGCCATCGACCAGCAGGGTGGTGCCGTCCGGCGCCGCCCGCGCCACGATGCCGGCGCCGAGCGTGCCGGAGGCGCCGGAGTGGTTCTCCACCATGACCGGCTGGCCAAGCGCCGCGCCGAGGCCGGGCGCGATGAGGCGGGCGGCGCGGTCGTTGCCGCCGCCGGCGGCGAAGGGAACGATGAGGCGGATGCGGTCTGCGGGCGCCCAGTCCGCCGGCATCGCCGCCGATCCGGTGGCTTGCCCGGCCATCGGGAGGAGCGCCCCGCTCGCGGCGAGGAGGCTGCGGCGTCGCAGCGGGCGTCCTGGACGGGCCATCATCCCCTCCACATCGCCGGGTAACGCGCCAGCCGCGGGATGGGTCGCGCCGCCGGCGATTATCGGCCGAGCCGCCGGTCCAGCATCTCGAGCAGCATGGCGTTGAAGGCAGCCGCCGCCTCATAGGCCACCCAATGGCCGGCGCCCGGGATGATGCCGGACCAGGCCTCAGGCTGCACCTCGCGCAGCGCCTGGAAGCGCAGCTCCACCTCCGGCCAGGCGATGGCGTCGCGCTCGCCATAGAGCAGCGCGACCGGGCAGCGGGCACGCGCGATCGAGTCGCGGAGCGAGGTGCTGCTGGCGAAGCCGCGGCTCTGGAAGCGGGCGCGCCGCGTGTTCCATTCCTGGATCGCCAGGGCGAGCGGGTCGATGTTGCGCGGCTCGGCGAACATCAGCGCGGCGAGATTGTGCCGGTGCGCCGCGACCCGCGCCTCGCCCTCCAGGCTGCGGACCTTGGTGAGCTCCGTCACCTGCCGCTTCGGGCCGAGCGCGCCGGCCCCGACCAGGGTGACGCTGCGCAGCTCGCCGCCGGATTGCGCCGCGACATGGCCGGAGAGCAGGGCGCCGAAGGAGAAGCCGCAAAGATCGTAAGCGCGGGGGCCGCCCCGGGGCCCGCCCGCGCCGGCGCCGAGGATGGCGAGCAGCCCCTCCCGGACGATGGCGGCGACCGAGGCCGGGTCGGCGGCCGGCGGCGGCATGGCGCTCTCGCCGAGGCCGGGCAGGTCGGGGCAGATCACGCGGCGGCGCTGGGCGAGGGTCTCGACATTGCGCGCCCAATGCCGCCAGGAGCCGCTGCCGCCATGCAGGAGCACCAGCGGCTCGGCCGCCTCATCGCCCCAGATGTGCCAGACCATGCGGCCCTCGCCGCAGGGCGTCTCGACGCGCCGCGCCGCGCCCTCCAGCCGCGCCAGCACCGCCTCCGGCGCCTCCCCGCCCGCCTGCATCACCTGCGACGCCGCCATGCCATGCCGTCCACCTTGCCTGCCCGCCCATTTCTCGGCGCAGGCGCCGAAGCGGGCAAGGGGGGCGGGCAAGGGGGCAGGCGGTCAGCCGTGGCGGTTGGTGAAGCAGGCATTGCCGAGGCCGGTGCCGATGGTCAGCACGCCCCAGTGCTTCACCTCGGTCATCCAGGGCACCTGGCTCAGCCCCTGCACCACCGCGTCGTTGTGCATGACGACGATGGTCTCATGCCCGTCGATCTCCGGCAGGATCTCGCGCAGCCGGCGCGGCAGGTTGAAGCGGCTGCTCTCCCAATTGCCGGGCAGGTTCTGCGCCCCCTTGGCGATGCTGCCATCCGCCTCGATATGGCCGGGGCAGCCGACGCCGATGAAGGGCGCGAGATGCAGGCCGCGCTTCTCCGCCTTGCGCACCAGGTCGCTGACCATCTCGCCCAACCGGTCGATCGCCGCCTCGCGCGCCGGCCGCTCCTCGCGGTGCTGCCAGATCTCGCTCTCCCAGATGCAGGCGGCGGAGAGGTCGGAGGCCTTCTTCAGATGTGGCCGCACCAGGCCAGCGCGCATGTTGGAGCCGCCGATATCGATGCCGATCAGCGCGTCATGCCCCTTGAAGATCCAGGGCGGGGCGAGCTGCACCGCGCCGATCATCCCCGCCTCGTCCGGGTCGTGGCGGATCGGGTGCAGCGTGACCGGGATATCCTCGGCCTTGAGCAGCATCCCGGCGCGGCCGATCGCCAGCTCGCCGATGCGGCTGCCGCGCATGCCGCCGCCGACCACGATGCGTTCGGTGCGGCGCCATTCCTTCAGCTTCAGCAGCGCGCGCACCACCTCGGCGAGGGACTGGGCGAACTCCTCGACCGCGCCATGCACCAGCGCCGCGGCCTCGCTGTCGCCGCTCTCGATCATGGCGTCGAGCTCCTTGCGCGAGATGTCCTTGGTCGGCGCCGGGCCGAGCGGATCCTCCTCGCCCTCGGTGCGCACCTGCTTGCGCCACCAGTCGAGGATCGCCTTGAAGGCGCGGCTGCTGGCGCGGTCGCCGAGGAAGCCCTCCGGCGTGCGCAGCTCGGCATTGTAGGCATCGACGGTCACGGCCGGCAGCACGGCCGAGCCATGATCCTGGAAGTGCGGGGGCAGGGGGCGGGCGACCGGTTCGCTCATGATACGGGCAACGCAGCGACAGCGTTGCCGTTGCCGGCGGTCGGACGCATCGCCGGGGCGGCGAGGTCACGCTTCCGGATAGCGGATCGCCAGCACCTCGATGCTCTCGGTGCCCTGCGGCCGGCGCAGCCGCACCAGGTCGCCTATGCGGGCGCCGAGCAGGGCGCGGGCCACCGGCGAGACCCAGGATATGCGGCCGGCGCCGCTCTCGGCCTCGTCCACGCCGACGATCGTCACCATGACCTCGCTGTCATCCTCGCGGGCATAGGTGACGGTGGCGCCGAAGAAGACCTGGTCGCGCCTTGTCTGCGCCACCGGGTCGACGACCTGCACCCGTTCCAGGCGCTTGCGCAGGAAGCGGACGCGGCGGTCGATCTCGCGCAGGCGGCGCTTGCCGTACTGGTAGTCGGCATTCTCCGAGCGGTCGCCGAGCCCGGCGGCCCAGGAGACCACCTCGACCACCTTCGGCCGCTCCTCGCTCCAGAGGCGGCGCAGCTCGGCGGCGAGCGCGGCCTGGCCGGCGGGGGTCATGTAGAAGGGGGTGCCCGGCGGCAGGCCCGGCGGGCCGGCCTCGTCCTCGTCGTCATCGGCTGCCATCGCGGCGGTGTAGCGCGGATGCAGCCAGGGCTGAACGGGCCAGGGTCGAATGGGCCAGGGTTGAATGAGCCAGGGTTGAATGGGCCAGGGTTGAACGGTTGGGGTGCTCAGGCGTCGAGCCGGGTGCGGCCATCGGCGATCCGCTCCAGCGCCTCGGGGCCGAGGGCGACGGACAGGTCGGGCGCGGCGGCCCGGGGCAGGCGGAGGTCCTGCCCGGACCACCGCCCCGGGGCGGTGCCCGCCTCCGCGCCGAGCGCCTGGATGCGCAACGTCACATGCCGGGCGATCGCCGCATGCGTCGGGGCGCTCAGCCCCTCGCCGCGGCGGGGCATCGGCAGGCCAGCCACCGCCGCCCAGGCGCGCTCCGGCGCCGCCGCGAGGCCGTCCGGGCGGTCAGCCGGCCGGACATGCGCCAGCAGGGCGGGCACCAGGCCGCACAGCGCCATGCAGGCGGCGAGCAGGGCGAGATCCCATTCCACGGTCCAGGTCCACATCGGTCTATCCTCCGGTGACGTGCCGAAGGCCGGTATGGCAGGCCGTGCCTGAACCCGTGCTGAACCCCTCGTTCAGCCAGGGTTCAGGTGGCGCGCATTAGGGAGTTCGGATGTTACGGACGCTGCGACCCCTGACCTTCCTCGGCCTTGCCCTGCTGCCGCTCGCCGGCGCTCCGGCGCTCGCCCGCGACGAGGACGACCACGATCGGGCGCGCGCCGCCATGCAGGCGGGGCAGATCCGCCCGCTCGCCGAGCTGCTCGCCATCGTCGAGAAGCGCTATGTCGGGCAGGTGGTGGAGACCGAGCTTGATCATGACGACGGCCGCTGGACCTATGAGTTCAAGCTGATGCCGCCGACCGGACGCATGTACAAGATCGAGCTCGACGCGGCGACGGCCGAGGTGGTGGACACCGACGGGCCGGTTCAGGAACGCCGCTGATGCGCGTCCTCCTCGTCGAGGACCATGCGGCGCTCGCCGGCCAGCTCGCCGAGGCGCTGCAGGCGGCGCATTTCGTGGTGGACCGCGCGGCGGATGGCGAGGAGGGGCTCTTCCTCGGCGAGACCGAGCCCTATGACGCGGTGGTGCTCGATCTCGGCCTGCCGCGTCTCGACGGGCTCTCGGTGCTGCGCCGCTGGCGCGCCGGCGGCCGCCGCATGCCGGTGCTGATCCTCACCGCGCGCGACGCCTGGACCGAGAAGGTCGAGGGGCTGAATGCCGGCGCCGACGACTACCTCGCCAAGCCCTTCGCCATGGGCGAGCTGATCGCCCGGCTGCAGGCGCTGATCCGCCGGGCGCACGGGCTGGCGCGGCCGGAGATCGCGCTCGGCCGGCTGGTGATCGACACCGCCGCGGCGCGGGCGATGCTGGACGGCGCGCCGGTGCGACTGACGGGGCTGGAATTCCGCCTGCTCGCCTATCTGGCGCATCGCCGCGGCGAGGTGGTCTCGAAGACCGAGCTGACCGAGCATCTCTACGGCCAGGATTTCGACCGCGACAGCAACACGCTGGAGGTCGTCATCGGCCGGCTGCGCCGCAAGCTGGGCGAGGGGCTGATCGAGACGCTGCGCGGCCAGGGCTACCGGCTGGTCGACCCGCTGCCCGCCGCCGGCGGATGATCCGCGCGGCGCGCGCCTCGCTCACCCTCCGCCTCGCCCTGGCGAGCGCGCTCTGGGTCGCCGGCGGGCTGACGCTGGTCGGCTGGTACGTGACCGATCTCGTCATCGACCAGGTGGAGGCGGCCTTCGATGCCCGCACCGCCGGGCTGCTCGACGCCGTGGCCGCGGCGACCGGCCTCGATGCCGATGGCCGGCCGCGGCTGGCCCGGCCGCTGCCCGACCCCGATCTCGAGCGGCCGTTGTCCGGCCGCTACTGGCAGCTCACCGGGCCGGACGGCGCCACGGCGCGCTCCCGCTCGCTCTGGGATTCCGGCCTGCCCGCGCCGCAGGATGGCGGGGAGGCCGGCGCGGTCGCCGTCTCCGACATCCTCGGCCCGCGCGGCGAGCGGCTGCGGCTGGTGCAGCGGGAGGTGGTGCCGCTGCGGGCCAGCGCGCCGGTGCATGTGCAGGTGGCGGTGGCGCGCGGGCCGGTGGATGCCGAGCTGGCGCATCTCCGGCGCAACCTGGTGCTGGCCTTCGCCCTGTTTGGCCTCGGCCTGGTCGGGCTGGTGGTCGGGCAGGTGGTGCTCGGCCTGGCGCCGCTGCGCCGGCTGCGCCAGGCCCTGGCCGAGGTGCGGGCCGGCCGGCGCGACCGGCTGGGCGAGGTGCCGGCGCCGGCCGAGGTGGCGCCGCTGGTCGCCGAGATCGACGCGTTGGTGGCGCAGAACCATGCCACGGTGGAGCGGGCGCGGGCGCATCTCGGCAATCTCGCGCATGCGCTGAAGACGCCGATCGCGGTGCTGCGCAACGCCCTCGGCCCCGAGGCGAGCGGGCCGGTGGCGGCGCCGGAGGAGGCGCGGCGGCAGTCCGAGGCGCTCGACCGGCTGGTGCGGCATCATCTGGCGCGCGCCCGGGCCAGCGCCGCGCCCGGCCCGGCGCGCGGCGCCGAGGTGGCGCCGCTCGAGGTGGCGGAGGAGATCGCCCGCGCCCTGGCCCGCCTCTTCGCCGAGGATGGCGTCGCCATCGAGGCCGGCGGCGACGCCGCGGCGCGGGTGCGGATGGACCGCCAGGACCTCGCCGAGATGCTCGGCAACCTGCTGGAGAATGCCTGCAAATGGGCGACCCGGCGGGTGACGGTCACGGTCGGCGCCGAGGCGGGCCAAGTGGTGATCGAGGTCGGGGATGACGGGCCGGGCGTGCCGGAGGCGAGCCGCGCCGCGGCGCTCGGCCGCGGGGTACGGCTGGACGAGGCGGCGCCGGGCACCGGCCTCGGCCTCGCCATCGTCGCCGACCTGGCGGGGCTGCATGGCGGGGCGCTGACCCTCGGGCGCAGTCGGGAGGGCGGGCTGCTGGCGCGGCTGGCACTGCCTGGGCGGGGGAGCTCGGCGCGAGGCTGAGGTCCCCGGCCTGCGTCTCAGGCGACCGGGACCGGCAGCACGGCGGGGGCGGGCGCTGGCGTCGCGGCAGGGGCCTCGCCGGCGGCCAGCGCCGCATGCAGCGCCAGCACGCGCTCGGCCGAGGCGCCCCAGGTCGCCACCCGCTCCATGCTGGTCACCGGCCAGGTCAGCGCCGCGGCGAGTTGCTGGAAGGCCTGCGCCCCCTGCATCAGCCCGCCGAGCGAGACCACGCCCTGGAAGTAGCCCGGCAACCCGGCGAGGATCGGGAACGTGGTGGTCAGCCTGCCATGCCCGGCATTGTAGCCCGAGAGCCGCCCCATGCTGCGCGTCTGGCCATCCCAGGTGCGGGCGATGCCGGCGAAGAGCGGCCGCAGCCGGGCCAGCCCGCCATGCCGCTCCGCCGGCCGGCTGTCCCGCAGATGCACCAGCGCGACGCGGAACTCCGCCTCCGCCGCCTGCCGCCGGTCGGTCGCCGGCACCAGCGGCCGGCCGAGCACGAAGGCGGCGACGCCGCTGACCAGGGCGTAGAGCAGGGCCAGCCAGACCATGTAGCCGGCGATGCGGACATCCTGGCCGAGGATGTGGAAGCTCGGGCTGCCGGAGATCTCCCAGAGCAGCCCGCCGAAGACGATCAGCAGCAGCGTCGCCTGCCAGAGCGAGCCGCAGAGCTCCACCGCCTCCTCGGTCGCGATGCGGATGTCCTCGGCGATGCGGCCGTCGATATTGGCCGCGCCGGCATGGCCCTCGACCGCCTCGGCGCGGTGCAGCCAAGCGCCGGCGACGCGCTCGGTCAGCCAGCCGCGCCAGCGGAGCTGCAGCGCCCGGCGGCAGGTGAGGTGCAGCCCGGCCTGGAGCGCGAAGCCGAGGATCAGCGCGGCGAAGACCAGGCATTGCGCCGCCAGCTCGCCGGCGGCGCGGCGCTCGAGCAGGCTGAACAGGTCGCCGAGCCAGGTGTTGAACCGCACCGAGAGGGCGATCTCGGCGCCGGTCAGGCTGAACAGGATGCCGGTCAGCGCCAGGGCCTGCCAGCGCGTCGGGCCCTGCCAGAAGCCGCCCGCGAGCCGGGCGAAGCGCAGCGGCAGCGGTCGCAGCCTGGCGAGATCCTCGGTCTCGGTCATGCGGTCGCTCCCCCTGCTGCCGGCGGGGCGGCAGACCGCCCCCGCATGGAACAATGCGGACCCGCCCCGGGTTGCTCCGGGTCGTTGCCGCGGTGCAGCGTGCACGGCCTTCTGAGGCGTGGAGGCCGGGCCGGCTGGCACCGGCGCCCGTCCCGCGCCATATGCTGCGGTGATGGAATGGCAGGCCCCCGCCGTGGTGCTCGATGCCCGCCCGCTCGGCGAGAGCGGCGCGGTGGTGTCGCTGCTGACCGAGGTGCATGGGCGGCATGCCGGCCTCGCCAAGGGCGGCGCCTCGCGCGCCCAGGCGCCGGTCTGGCAACGCGGCAACCTGGTCGAGGCGCGCTGGGTGGCGCGGCTGCCGGAGCAGCTCGGCAGCCTCACCGGCGAGCTGGTGCATCCGGCGGCGGCGCTGGCGATGGAGGAGCCGCTGGCGCTGGCGCTGCTCTCGGCCGCCTGCGCCGTGGCCGAGGCGGCGCTGCCGGAGCGGGCGCCGCATCGCCGCTGCTTCCAGGGCCTCGTCTCGCTCATCGGTCGCCTGTCGCAAGGGGGTGGGGCAGGGGCCGGGGCGCTGCTACCGGACTATGTGCGCTGGGAGGCCGAGCTGCTCGGCGAGCTCGGCTACGGGCTCGATCTCAGCCGCTGCGCCGTGACCGGGGGGGTGGAGGACCTCACCTGGGTCTCGCCCCGCACCGGCCGCGCCGTCAGCGCCGAGGCCGGCGCGCCCTGGCGGGACCGGCTGTTGCCGCTGCCGCCCTATCTGCTCGGCCAGTCGGGCGGCGAGGGGCCGGCCGCTTGGCTGGCGGGGCTGCGGCTGACAGGGCATTTCCTCGCCCGCGACGTGTTCGGCGAGCGGCCGGGCGGGCTGCCGCAGGCGCGGGCGATGCTGGAGGACCGGGTGGCGCAGCGCGCCGCTGTGGCGCCGACGGCCAGGACCGGCTAGAACACCAGGAACGAAGCGCGAATCCCGGAGCTCAATGCCCGACGACATCAAGGCCCCGCCGGCCGCGCCGGATGGCGGCAACATCAGGGACGCCCGCCTCGCGGATGCCCTGTCCGAACGCTACCTCGCCTATGCCCTCTCGACCATCATGGCGCGCTCGCTGCCGGATGTGCGGGACGGGCTGAAGCCGGTGCACCGCCGGCTGCTCTGGGCGATGCACCAGCTCAAGCTGGACCCGGCGGCGGGCTTCAAGAAATGCGCCCGCATCGTCGGCGACGTCATGGGCAAGTACCACCCGCATGGCGACGCCGCGATCTACGACGCCATGGTGCGCCTCGCCCAGGATTTCGCCGCCCGCTACCCGCTGGTCGAGGGGCAGGGGAATTTTGGCAATATCGACGGCGATAACGCCGCGGCCATGCGTTACACCGAGGCCCGCCTGACCGAGGTGGCGCAGGCCATGCTCCAGGGGATCGACG
The DNA here is from genome assembly GCF_013112485.1 of Roseicella sp. DB1501. Lineage (GTDB taxonomy): Bacteria > Pseudomonadota > Alphaproteobacteria > Acetobacterales > Acetobacteraceae > Paracraurococcus. Next base: position 88,370 of record NZ_JABFHG010000002.1, on the reverse strand, counting down.
AGGACACCGTCGATTTCCGCGCCACCTATGACGGCGAGGAGCAGGAGCCGGTGGTGCTGCCGGCCGCCTTCCCGAACCTGCTGGCGAACGGCGCCAACGGCATCGCGGTCGGCATGGCGACGTCGATCCCGCCGCACAATGCCGGCGAGCTCTGCGACGCGGCGCTGGCGCAGCTCGCCCTGTTCCGCGAGCGCCGGCTGACGCTCGACCAGGTGCGGCTGACCGCGCCGGCGCTGGCCGAGGGCGCCGCCCCCTCGCAGCGCGCCGAGTTCCTCGCCGCCTCGCTCGCGCCGATGCTGGCGGTGCTGCCGGGGCCGGACTTCCCGACCGGCGGCGTGCTGGTCGAACCGCCGGAGGCGGTGCGCGAGGCCTATGCCAGCGGCCGCGGCGGCTTCCGGGTGCGGGCGCGCTGGGAGAAGGTGGCGGGCAAGAACGGCACCTGGGGCGTGGTGGTGAGCGAGATCCCCTACCAGGTGCAGAAGGCGAAGCTCATCGAGCAGATCGCCCAGCTCATGGAGGAGAAGAAGCTCCCGCTGCTCGGCGACATCCGCGACGAGAGCACCGATGTCGTCCGCATCGTGCTCGAGCCGAAGAGCCGCACGGTCGATCCCGGCGTGATGATGGAGACGCTGTTCCGCGCGACCGGGCTCGAGGCGCGCATCCCGCTCAACATGAACGTGCTCGATGCCGACCGCACGCCGCGGGTCATGGGCCTGCCGGAGGTGGTCTGGTCCTGGCTGGAGCACCGGCACGTGGTGCTGGTGCGGCGGAGCGAGCATCGCCTCGCCGCCATCGCCCGGCGGCTCGAGATCCTCGACGGCTACCTCATCGTCTATCTCAACCTCGACGAGGTGATCCGCATCGTCCGCGAGGAGGACAAGCCGAAGGAGGCGCTGATGGCCGCCTTCGGGCTGACCGAGGTGCAGGCCAACGCCATCCTCGACATGCGGCTGCGGGCGCTCCGCAGGCTCGAGGAAATGGAGATCCGCAAGGAGCACAAGAAGCTCTCGGCGGAGCAGAAGGCGCTGCAGGGGCTGATGAAGTCCGAGGGCAGGCGCTGGGAGACGATCGAGGCCGAGCTGCAGGCGACGCGAGCGAAGTTCGGCGGCGGGGCGCCCGTGAAGGGCGTCGAGGCCGGCGCCCATCCTTGGGTGCGCGATCCGCATGCCCGCCGCACCGAGACCGGCCGGCTGCTGCCGGCGGTGCTGGTGGACGAGACCGCCTTCGTCGAGCGCGAGCCGATCACCGTCATCCTCTCGGAGAAGGGCTGGATCCGCGCCCAGAAGGGGCACATCGCCGAGGATGCCGAGTTGCGCTTCAAGGAGGGCGACAGCCTGCACACCTGGGTGCATGCGCAGAGCACCGACCGTCTCGTCCTCTTCGCCACCAACGGCAAGGCCTATACGCTGAAGGCCGAGGCGGTGCCGCGCGGCCGCGGCGACGGCCAGCCGGTGCGGCTGATGGTCGAGCTGACCAACGAGGACGCCATCCTCTGCCTCTTCGTGCATGAGGACGGGCGGCGCTACCTCGTCGCCGGCGCCGACGGCAAGGGCTTCGTCGTCAAGGGCGAGGACCTGCTGGCCGAGCGCCGCACCGGCAAGCAGGTGTTGGTGCTGGAGCCGGGGCGCGAGGCGGCGGTCTGCGCGCCGGTCGAGGGCGACACCGTCGCCGTCATCGGCAGCAACCGCAAGCTGCTGCTCTTCCCGCTCGACCAGGTGCCGGAGATGGCGCGCGGCCGCGGCGTGCAGCTGCAATCCTACAAGGATGGCGAGCTCTCGGACCTGAAGGTCTTCGCCCGCAAGGAGGGGCTGAGCTGGATGCTCGGCGACCGGCAGCGGGTCGAGACCGACCTCACCGCCTGGCGCGGCAACCGCGCCGGGGCGGGGAAGATGCCGCCGAACGGCTTCCCGAAGAGCAACCGCTTCGGCTGAGCCGCCCCGACTGTCCCGCGCCGGGAGGCGCGGGATGGATGGACCGCGCCGGGGGGCCTGGACGGAGGGCCCCCGGCCCGCGACCATGCGGCGGCCAACCAGGGGAGAGGGCCACCATGGCGGCCAGCAAGGACGAGATCTTCGCCGGACTGCGCAAGATCGACACGCCGACCATCACCAATGTCGTCGCGACCTATCCGAAGAACCCGCTCTGCCTCGGGCTGTACAACCCGTGGACCGAGAACTGGTACACCGACACCTCGATCCGCTGCATCTATCCGGAGATGGGGCCGATCGTCGGCCATGCCGTCACCTGCGTCTATGGCCTGCCCGATCCGAACTACAGCGGCCGGCTCAGCTTCATGGACGTGATCGACGCGCTCGATGCCATGCCGAAGCCGACGGTCCTGATCATCCAGCAGAAATGGCCGGACGGGCTGATGGCGAAGGCCGGGCTGGCCGGCGAGATCATGGTCACCTCCATGCTCTCGGTCGGCTGCGTCGGCATGCTGTCGAACGGCCCCTCGCGCGACGTCGACGCGATCCGCAAGCTCGGCTTCCAGATGCTGCTCGGCGGCGTCACGGCCGGGCATGGCGAGATGGCGGTGCAGGCGGTGAACGTGCCCGTCTCGGTCGGCGGCATGGATGTGGCGCCGGGCGAGCTGGTCCACATGGACGAGAATGGCGCGGTGAAGTTCCCCGCCGACCGCGCCGCCCAGGTGCTGGAGAATGCCGAGAAGATGCTGGCCGGCGAGGCCGAGCACCTGGCGCGGCTGCGCGCCGCGAAGACCGCCGCCGAGGTGCGGGCGGCTGGCGGCGCCTATTCGGCCAAGCCGAAGAGCTGATCGCTACCCGTCGCCCTGCCGCGGCTTCGCCGCGGCTGGCTGTGACGACTCTTGGACCAGACGGGCTCCGGGACCCCCGCGACGGCGCGCAGCGACGTCGCGGGGAGTAACTAAAATGCGTAGCGCACCTGGCAGTAGGGCATGCGCGCTGCCAGCAGGTCCCGGAAGCGCTGCAGCCAGCGGCCCTTCCAGCTGGTGCGGTAGCGGAGATTCGCCGCGCCGCTCTCGCTCCGCTTCTCCTCCTGGATGTCGGGGCGCCAGAGCACTTCCTCGGCCTTCGGATGCCAGGCGAGGTTCACCTCGTGCAACGCGGCATTGTGGGTGAGCATGATCACCTCCGCCGCCAGCCCCGTCTTCACCGCATCGGGCAGTGCGTCGTCGAGCATGCGGAACAGCGCGTCCCATTCCGCCTCCCAGCCCTCGCGCAGCACGACGGGGGAGAAGTTCACCTGCACCTCGTAGCCGGCGCGGTGCAGCTCGGGGATGGCGGCGATCCGCGCCTCCACCGGCGCAGCGCGGATATCGAGCAGCCGCGCCAGCCCCGGCGGCATCAGCGACATGCGGATGCGGGTATGGCCTTGCGGGTCGTAGCCGAGCAGCGCCGGGTTCACCCATTTGGTGGCGAAGCTGCCCTTGGCATGGGGCAGGGTGCGGAACAGGGCGACGAGGTCGCGGACATTGTCGGAGATCAGCGCATCGACCGAGAGGTCGCCATTCTCGCCGAGATCGTAGACCCAGGCCGCCGGGTCGACCTGGTTCGGCGCCGGCTTCGGGCCGAGCTTCGCCGCATGCCGCGCCGTCGCCGCCAGGATCGCCTCGATATTGGCGAAGACGGTGATCGGGTTGGCATGGCCCTTCCGGCGCGCGACGTAGCAATAGGCGCAGGCCATGGCGCAGCCATTCGAGCTCGAGGGCGCGATGAAGTCGGCGCTGCGCCCATTGGGTCGGAAGGCGAGGCCCTGCTTCACGCCGAGCACCAGCGTCTCCCGCTTCGGCCGCAGGAAATCGCCCGGATCGCCCTCTCGCAGGGCCGGGATGCGCCAGTGCGATTGGACCGGGATGCGCTCGGCATCCGGGAAGCGCGCCAGGACGGCGGCGCCGCGCGGCAGGGCGGCGGCCGCGGGCTCGCAATAGATCCGGCGGATGTCGAGGAGCGGGGTGGCGACGCCGGTCATGCGGGGAAGAGATGGGAAGGCTGGCCCGGTGCACCAGCCCTGGCCCATCGTCACGGCGCCAAGCCGAATGTCGTGCGCTGCACCCTATCGCCGCCCGGTGCCCTTCGGGGGCTTAGAGCAGATCCCGTTCGAGTGGAAACACTCGAGCGGGTGAAGATGCGCGGATCATGGTCCAGGCCATTGTTTGATCGCGTGATCCACGCTTTTCGGTGATTCACCGAGGACAGCATCGGAGCCGCCGCAAAGCCGCGCAGCGGTTTTGTGGGGACTTACCCCGCCGTCTCCGGCACCACCGCCGGCTCGGGCGCCGCGGCGCTCTCCTCCAGCACCCGCCAGACGCCGCCCATCAGCACCTCGCTCGGGCGGAAGCGGCTCTTGTAGGACATCTTCCGGCTCTCAGGCACCCAGTAGCCGAGATAGACATAGGGCAGGCCGAGCGCCACCGCCCGCTGCACCAGCCAGAGGATGGCCCAACTGCCGAGGCTGCGCCGCGCCTCGGCCGGATCGAAGAAGGAATAGACCGCCGAGAGCCCGTCCGAGAGCCAGTCGGTCAGGCAGGCGCCGAGCAGCCGGTCCTGGCCGTCGCGGAACTCCACCATGCCGGTGGTGATCGGCGTGTCCTCGACCATGGCGCGGTAGTCGTAGAAGCCCATCGCCGCCATGTCGCCCTCGCCATGCCGGGCCTGCTGGTAGCGCTGGAAGAGCTGGAACTGCTCGGCCGTCGCCCGGGCCGGCATCTCGAAGCCGGCGACCCCGGCATTGATCCGCTGCAGCTTGCGCTGCGCCCGGTTGGGCTCGAATTGCGGGGCGAGGATGCGGATGGGGATGCAGGCGGTGCAGCCCGGGCAGACCGGCGAATAGGCGATGTTGTGGCTGCGGCGGAAGCCGGCGCGGGAGAGCCGGTCGTGCAGCGCCTCCGCATCCGGGCCGGTCAGCTCGGTCACGATCTTGCGCTCCGTCCTGCCCGCCAGATAGGGGCAGGGCAGGGGGGCGGTGGTATAGAAGAACTGCGGTCGGCGGGTGGGGCGGTGCAGCATCGGCAGCTGCTAGTTTCGGCGCGACGGGCCGCGGAATCAACCACTTCCCTGCAACGGGCGGCATTGCCTGCAGGGATTGCCCGCAACCATGGGCCTCAGGGGTTCAGGGTGATCCGGCCGCGCGGCCGTCCCGGCAGCCGGCCCAGGGTGACCATCCCGCCATCGCGCCAGAGCGGCAGCAGGTCCCCCCAATGGGCCGCGAGCGGGTGCCCGGACTGGCCGGTGGCGATGACCGCCAGCGTCCGGTCCGGCTCGGCGAGGTCGGCGACCAGGCGCAGCCCGGGGCCGTGGATGTCGGTGAAGGGCGCCGGCCCGGCACCGCGGATGCCGGCGCGCGCCACGGTCCATTCGTCGCCGCCCACCGGGGCCGAGAGCGTCGTCCATCGCCCGAGCAGCGGCAGGCTGCGCAGCACCGGATGCTCGAAGCGCGCCACATGCACGGACCCCCAGCGCCAAGCGGCGGGATCCGGGCCGAAGGCTGCCGCCAGCCCGGTCACGGCCGCCTCCAGCGCCCGCGCCGCGAGGCCCGCGCAGTCGCCCCCGCACCAGGCCGCGCCGCGATTGTCGGCGGCCAGCACCAGGGCGAGGAAGCCGGCGCGCGGCGTCACGCTGTCGGCCGGCACGCCGCCCGCGGCGAGCGCCAGCTCGCCCAGGCGGAGCAGCCAGGCATTGAGGATCAGCCCCTCCGGCCGGTCGGCACGGACATCGCCGTCCCAGGCGCGCAGCAGGTCGAGCGCGCTGCCCACCGCCCCGGCCGGGCGCGGCAGGTGGCGGAGCAGCGAGTCCGGGCCGAGCAGGCTGCGGGCGAAGGTCGAGACGGTGTCACGCTGGATCGCAGCGAAGCCCTCGGCATCGTGCCGCGGCACCGCCCGCAGCCGCTCGCCGATGCGGCGGAGGCGCCAGTCCTCCGGCCAGTCGCGGCCGAGGAAGACCGGGCCGTCGGGCGGCGCCGGCCGGTTGTTGGCATTGGCGATGAGGCCGCTCGCCGGGTCCTGCAGATGCGGCAGGGCGTCGAAGGGCACCCAGCCGGTCCAGTCATGGCTGCCGTCCCAGCCCGGCACCGGCAGCGTGCCGTCGCCGGCGCGGCGCAGCGGCACGCGGCCGGTCAGCACCATGCCGATATGCCCGGCGCGGTCGGCGAGCATCAGGTTCTGCGGCGGGCTGGTGATGAGGGCGGCGGCGCTGCGGGCCTCGGCCACCGAATGGGCGCGGTTGAGCGCCAGCAGCCCGGCCGCGGCGCTGTCCCCCGGCGCCAGATTGGCCATGGCGACGGCGAGGAGGCGGTCCGGCGGCGGCGTCTCGTCGAGGTCGGAGATCACCGGCCCGTGCCGGGTCTCGCGCACCCGCAGCGTCACCGGCGCCGCCCCGCGCACCCGGATCACCTCCTCGCGCGTGAGGAAGGGCCGCGGCCCTTCCGGCGTCTCATAGGCGTCCGGGCCGGCCGGGCGCTCGATGAAGACGTCCTGGGTGTCGGAGCCGGTGGTGGTGAAGCCCCAGGCGAGATCGGCGTTGCGGCCGATCACCAGCAGCGGCACGCCGGGGCTGGTGGCGCCGGCCAGCATCCGCCCGCCCGGCATGTCGATGCGAACCAGGTACCAGAGGATCGGCGCCTGGAAGCCGAGATGCGGGTCGGAGGCGAGGAGCGGCGCGCCGGAGGCGGAGCGGGCCGGCCCCACCGTCCAGGCATTGCTTGCCGAGGCGGGCAGGGTGCCCGGGCCGGGGAAGCGCGGCAGGGCGGCGGCGAGCCGCGCCAGATGGCCAGGGTCGAGGCCCGCGAGGTCGAGCCGGCCGGCGCTGGCATCCTCCGGCCAGAGCTCGCGCAGCCGGGCCTCGGGCAGGATCGCGGCCAGCCGGGCGCGCTCGATCTCGCCGCGCCAATTGCCGGAGAGCCAGAGGCCCATGACCTTGGCCCAGAGCAGGCTGTCCGCCGGGCGCCAGGGCTCGGGCGCGCCGAGGGCGAGGAATTCCGGCGCGGCGAAGCGACCCTTCGCGGCGATCCAGGCATTCACCCCGGCCGCATAGGCCGTGAGCAATCCGCGAGTCTCCGGGGGCAGGGCGGCGAAATCCGCCTCGGCCCGATGCGCCAGGCCGAGGGTGCGCGTGAAGCGGTCCGAGCGAAGCGTCGCCGGCCCGGCGATCTCGGAAAGGCGGCCCGCCGCGCCGCGACGCATCAGCTCCATGGCGAAGAGCCGGTCGCGGGCATGCAGCCAGCCGAGCGCCATGGCGGCATCGGCCTCGGTCAGCGCGGCGATGCGGGGGATGCCGTGCTCGTCGAGGGTGACGGTGACGGGGGCGGAGAGGCCGTCGAGACGCAGCGTCGCGTCGCTCGCCGGCAGCGTCGCCCAGAGCAGCCCGCCGACCCCGGCGGCGAGCAGGACGAGAAGCAGAAGAAGGCCGCGCAGCAGGCGCGCGATCCGGCGGCGCGGCGGCCTCCCAGGCGGGTGGCGCCGGTCGCCGGCCGTCCCGGCACCGCCCGACAAGGTGTCCGGCATCATTGAGAGGACCATGCCCCGGCCCGCGGCCGGCGTCCACCTGCGCTGCGGGTCACGCTGGCGCCACCGCCCGGCAAGTTGACGGGAGACTTGACGGGCGCGCGGCCATGCGGAAGCCATGCCCTGGCCAGGAGGTCCCGTCGCGGCCTGCGACGCCGGGGCCGTGCGTCGGAGGAAGCAGCATGTCGAGGCCCGCCGTCTACCGGGGCGTCTTCCCGGTGGTGCCTACCATCTTCGACGAGCGCGGCGCGCTTGACCTCGACGGCCAGCGCCGCTGCGTCGACTTCATGATCGATGCCGGCTCGCAGGGGCTCTGCATTCTGGCCAATTTCTCCGAGCAATTCGTGCTCACCGATGCCGAGCGGGAGCAGGTGATGCAGGCCGTGCTGGCGCATGTCGCCGGCCGCGTGCCGGTGATCGTCACCACCACGCATTTCGGCAGCGAGGCCTGCGCCAGCCGCAGCCGGCAGGCGCAGGAGGCGGGCGCCGCCATGGTCATGGTGATGCCGCCCTATCACGGCGCCACCATCCGCCTCGGCGAGGCGGCGATCTTCGAGTTCTTCCGCCGCGTCTCGGATGCGATCGACATCCCGATCATGATCCAGGACGCGCCGGTCAGCGGCACCACCCTCTCGGCGCCCTTCCTCGCCCGCATGGCGCGCGAGATCCCGCAGGTCGCCTATTTCAAGATCGAGGTGCCGCAGGCGGCCGCGAAGCTGCGCGAGCTGATCGCCCTCGGCGGCGAGGCGGTGGTCGGGCCCTGGGATGGCGAGGAGGCCATCACCCTGCTCGCCGATCTCGATGCCGGCGCCACCGGCTCGATGACCGGCGGCGGCTTCCCGGGCGGCATCCGGCAGATCACCGATCCCTATCTCGCCGGCGACCGCGAGGCGGCGGTCGCCGCCTATGGCCGCTGGCTGCCGCTGATCAATTACGAGAACCGGCAATGCGGGCTGCTGGCGGCGAAGGCGCTGATGCAGGCGGGCGGCGTCATCCGCTGCGGCCTGCCGCGGCACCCGCTGCCGCCGCTGCATCCGGCGGCGCGGGAGAGGCTGCTGGATGCGGCGCAGCGGCTCGACCCGCTGGTGCTGCGCTGGGGGCGGTAGATGTCTCCGCTTCGCCAAGCGATTTCCCCCGGCCAGGTTCTGCTCTAGCCTTCGCCGCAACGCAGGAAGACGGAGGAAGCGCATGCGCGGCGTTGTGTTCCCGGGGGACCGGGAGCTGGAGATCATGACCTTCCCGGACCCGACGCCCGGCCCGGGCGAGGTGGTGCTGGAGATGAAGGCCTCCGGCATGTGCGGCAGCGACCTGAAGCAGTATCGTCGGCCGAAAGGCGTGCGGCAGGGCATGGGCCTCGCCGCCGCCGAGGGGCCGGTGATCGTTGGGCACGAGCCCTGCGGCGTCGTCGCCGCCATCGGCCCCGGCGTCGATCCGCGCCAGGCGCAGGTCGGGCAGCGGGTGATGGTGCACCACTACCAGGGCTGCACCACCTGCGGCCATTGCCGCACCGGCTGGCAGCAGCTCTGCCAGAAGACGGCGGTGAAGGTCTACGGCAACAACGCCCATGGCGGCCACGCGCCCTATCTCTGCGTGCCGGCGAACACGCTGGTGCCGCTGCACGAGGCGCTGAGCTTCAAGGCCGGCGCGGCCATTTCCTGCGGCACCGGCACCGCCTGGGGCGCGCTGCGGCGGCTGAACGTCTCGGGCAACGACACCATCGCCATCTTCGGCCAGGGGCCAGTCGGCCTCTCGGCGACGCAGCTCGCGGCCGCCATGGGCGCGCGGGTCATCGCCCTCGACATCTCGCCGCAGCGGCTGGAGCGGGCGCGGGCCTTCGGCGCGGCGGAGACGATCAACCCCTCGAACGTCGATCCGGTGATGGCGATCCGCGAGCTGACGCACGGGCTCGGCGCCGAGCTGAGCCTCGACACCTCCTCCTCGCCGCAGGCGCGCGTGCAGGCGATCCGCGCGCTGAAGGTCTGGGGCACCTGCTGCTTCGTCGGCGAGGGCGGCGAGGTGACGATCGACGTCTCGCCCGACATGCTGCGCCGGCAGGCGAGCGTCGTCGCCTCCTGGACCTTCTCGACGGTCGGCCAGGAGGAATGCGCGCAGTTCATCGTCGACCGCGGCATCAAGGTGGACGACCTCTTCACCGAGACCTGGACGCTCGACCAAGCCGAGGAGGCCTACAAGCTGTTCGACACCCAGACGAGCGGCAAGGGCGTGTTCCTGATGTGAGAGCGGCGGGCACCGGTGCCGCGGCATCGGTGCCCTCCATCGCCGGCGCCCAGCCGGCCCCGCGCCGGCTCAGGAGACGACGGGCTCAGGGCGTCAGGATGATGCTGCCCAGCACCAGCAGCCAGGCGCCGACCGCCAGGGCCACGAGCAGCCGCGGCAGCATCAGCCGATGATGCTCCGGCGCCTGCGTCACCATGTTCTCCTTCGTGTCGTCCCGTCTCACCGCCGCAGGATGCAGCCAGCGGGAGCGGCCAGGATGTGCGCCAGCGCACATTGAGGCAGCCCGGCGCGAGCCGCGCAGTGGTGACGGTCGGCTAGCGCGCGATCGCTCGAGGTGGACTTACCGAAAAGCGTGAATCACGCGATCAAACAACGAGCTGGACCATGGCCCGTGAACCAGGGTGAACGGATCATGGTCCGGGGCGGCGTCACGCCGCCCGGCCTTCGCGCTCCCCCGCGGCCCGCTCCAGCGCGGCGCGGCCGAGGCGGCTGGCGACGACGCCGGACCAGGGATCGCGCGCCGGCCTAGCCGCGTCATCGGGCGGCCCGGCGGGCGGGGCGGCGGCTGGCGGTATGGGGGCCGTCCTGTCCTCGCGCCGGTCGGTGACCATGGCGGCGAGGCCGGGGATGCAGGCGAGGACGCTCGCGGTGATCGACATTGCTCGTCTCCGTCGGGCCGCGGCGCGCGACGGGGCGAGTGCGGGAGGCTTCGGCGCCGGCCCGTGGGCCTTGGTGCCGCTGCGGCCTCCGCTTAGGGCCGCACGCCTCGTGCTCCAGGACGTGGCCCGGGCGAGGCCCCACCTCCGCCATCGCCCGGCCGTGTCGCGCCGGGGGCTTCGGCCCTTGCTGTCAGGCGCGGCGCCGAGGCTCCCGCAGGGCGGATGAGCCGGACGGCGCCACGGCTAGGGTGGCAGTCCATTTCTCTCTCGGGTTGTCGTAGGGCCGGGGCGAGCCGCCGGCGCGGAGGCCATAAGTCCTCTGCGCCGGCCGCGTCAAGGTGGCGGCGTCGCGTCACGCGCCGCGATCAGACATCGACCTCCTCGACATCGAGCTTCGCGGCATTGTCCTGGATGAATTTGAAGCGCAGCTCCGGCCGGCGGCCCATCAGCGCCTCCATCAGCTCCGAGGTCCGCGCCCGCTCCTCGGGCGGCAGCACCACGCGCAGCAACGTCCGCCGCTTCGGGTCCATGGTGGTTTCCTTCAGCGTCGCCGGCGGCATCTCGCCGAGGCCCTTGAAGCGGCTGACCTCGACCCGCTGGCCCGCCTTGAACTCGCGCCGCTGCAGCCGCTCCCGGTCCCGGTCGTCCATGGCGTAGACCGACTTGCCGCCGGCCTGCAGCCGGTAGAGCGGTGGCTGCGCCAGATGCACCCGGCCCTGCCGCACCAGCTCCGGCAGCTCCTTGTAGAAGAACGTCATCAGCAGCGCGGCGATATGCGCGCCGTCGACATCGGCATCGGTCATGATGACGACGCGGCCGTAGCGCAGCCGGGCGAGGTCGAAGCGCTCGCCGGCGCCGCAGCCCAGCGCCTCGATCAGGTCCTTCAACTCCTGGTTCTGCCGCAGCTTGTCGGCGCTGGCCGAGGCGACGTTCAGGATCTTGCCGCGCAGCGGCAGCACCGCCTGGGTCTCGCGGTCGCGCGCCTGCTTGGCGGAGCCGCCGGCGCTGTCGCCCTCGACGAGGAAGAGCTCGGTGCCCTCGGCGCTCTCCCGCGCGCAATCGGCGAGCTTGCCGGGCAGGCGCAGCTTGCGCGTCGCGCTCTTGCGCGGCGTGTCCTTCTGCTCGCGGCGGCGGATGCGCTCCTCGGCCCGCTCGATCGCCCAGGCGAGCAGGTTGTCGGCGGTCTGGGTGTCGCCGGCCAGCCAATGGTCGAAATGGTCGCGCAGCGCCGCCTCGACCAGCCGCGCCGCCTCCGGGCTGGTCAGCTTCTCCTTGGTCTGGCCCTGGAATTGCGGGTCGCGGACGAAGACCGAGAGCATGCCGGCCATGCCGCCGAACAGGTCCTCGGCGGTGACGCTGGCGGCGCGCCGCTCCTTCTTCAGCTCGCCATAGGCGCGCAACCCCTTGACCAGGGCGGCGCGCAGCCCTGCCTCATGCGTGCCGCCCTGCGGCGTCGGGATGGTGTTGGCATAGGTCGAGAGGAAGCCATCGCCCTGCTCGAGCCAGGTGATGGCCCATTCGCAGCGTCCCTGGCTGTCGGGGAAGCCGGCCTCCCCGGCATAGGCCGCGGGGACCACTTGGCCGCGGCCTTCGATGGCGGAAGCGAGGAAGTCGGCGAGGCCACCGGGGAAGTGCAGCACCGCCGCGGTCGGGGTCTCGCCGTCCTTCACCAGCGAGGCGTCGCAGGCCCAGCGAATCTCGACGCCGCGATAGAGATAGGCCTTGGAGCGGCAGAGCCGGTAGAGCCGCGCTGCCTGGAATTCCAGCTTGCCGAAGATCTCGGGATCGGGGCGGAAGCGGATGGAGGTGCCGCGCCGGTTGTGCACCGGGCCGGCATTCTTCAGCTTCCCGAGCGGCTTGCCGCGGGCATAGGCCTGGGTGAAGAGGGTGCGGTCGCGCGCCACCTCCACCTCCAGCCGCTCGGCGAGGGCATTGACCACGCTGCTGCCGACGCCGTGCAGCCCGCCCGAGGTGTCATAGGCCTTGCCGGAGAACTTGCCCCCCGAATGCAGGGTGGTGAAGATGACCTCAAGCGCCGAGAGCTTGGGGAATTTCGGGTGCGGGTCGGTCGGGATGCCGCGGCCGTTGTCCCGCACCGTCAGCCAGTTGCCCGGCTCCAGCGTCACCTCGATGAAATTGGCATGCCCGGCCACCGCCTCGTCCATGGCGTTGTCGAGGATCTCGGCCGCCAGGTGGTGCAGCGCGTTCTCGTCGGTGCCGCCGATATACATGCCGGGCCGGCGCCGCACCGGCTCCAGCCCCTCGAGGACCTCGATATCCTTGGCGGAATAGGAGGCGGCCTCGGCTGCGCCGCCCTTCGGGGGGCGCCGGCCGCCGAACAGGTCGTTCATGTCTTGTTCCCCTACTGCCGCCAAGATAGCCTCCGCGCCATCCCCATACAATGCGCCGGGCGAGTCGCTTCCGGCCGAGTTCCGACCCTTGCGCCGCCGGCACGGTGCGCGGCGGCACCCGGCAGGGGAAGCGCAATCCCATGACCCGATGATGGATGGGCGGGGGCGCCGGCGACGCTGGCCCGACGCCATGAAAAAGGGCGGCGGGATATCCCGCCGCCCCTGTTCCGACCCGGGGCCGGTCCGGATGCCGGCCGTCCCGCTGGCGCGGGCCTGGATCAGGCCGCCTTGTCGCCGCCCAGATGCGCCTCGATCATCCAGAGCATCTTGTCGGTGGCGCGGGACTGCTCGGTGAGCAGATCGGCGGTGTCGGCGTCCCCGGCCTCGTCGGTCTGGTCGATGCCCTCGCGCAGCGTCTTGGCCACGGCGGCATAGCGGTCGGCCAGCGCCTTCACATGGTCCATGCCGGCATGGAGGTCGGTCGGGTAGGGCTGCAGCCGGGTGGTCTTCTCCAGCACCTGGGTGGTTCCGCAAGCGGTGCCGCCAAGCTGGACGATGCGCTCGGCCAGGTCGTCCGTGCTGGTCTGCAGGGCTTGGTAGAACTCCTCGAACAGCTTGTGCAGCTCGCCGAAATGCGGGCCCTTGACGTTCCAATGGGCCTGGCGCGTGGCGTTGTAGAGGTCGATGCCATCGACCAGGCAACCCTGCAGCACGCCGATCGAGACCTGCTTGGCGTTGTTCGGAACGTCGTTGCGGGTGGGAAGGGTAGCGGATTTGGCCATGCTTGTTCTCCTCAAGCTGTTGCCGGGTGGATGTGGGCAGTGCCGGCCGCAGGGTCAGCCCCTGCACCCTTGATGCCTGCCATGCGGCAGCGCATGAGCCGCGTTCCGGCGGCATGACAAGAGCGTGCGCCGGCCGCCTGTGCCAGAGGGAGTTTTGCCGGCGCGACTTTCGCCGGCCATGCCCATCCCGACCTGCCTGGATCCCTCACCGCCAGGGTTGTTTATTACGCAAAAATATCCATACCGCGTGAGGCATGGTCACGTTCAGGTGTCCAAAGAGTTCGAACTTATCAGAAAGATTGCGCCAGGTTCAGCCGGACGGCGAGATTCTGACACGGTGGAATCCTCCCCGCGAGACTGGCATTGGAGCAGGATATTCATGATCATTAATGGAACAGCGGCCAGCGAATCGCTTGCGGGCACGCCGCAGGACGACGTGATCACCGGCTTCGGCGGCAACGACACGCTCAGCGGCGGCGACGGCAACGACATCTATGTTTTCTCCGGCGCCTTCGGCCGGGATCAGATCCGCGACACCTCGGGCCTCGACCAGATCCAGTTCGGCCTGGACTACACCGACGCCAATTTCCGCCTCGTGCGGGACGGCGCCGACCTGCTCATCCGCCAGAATGGCGGCGACAACCTGATCGAGCTGAACAACTACTTCGGCAGCACGACGCCACGCGGCGCGGTCGAAACCGTCTACTTCCCAGCCAGCAACGTCACCTGGAACCTCGCCGACGGCTCGGCCTTCCGCACCGTTGGCTTCGTCGGCACCAGCGCGAGCGAGACGGTGGCCGGCTCGCCGGGCGCGGATGTCCTGATCGGGCTCGGCGGCAACGACACGATGCTTGGCTATGATGGCGACGACATCTATGTCGTCTCCGGCGCTTTCGGGCGCGACACGATCACCGATAGTTCGGGCACCGACCTCCTGATCGTCGGGCGCGACTGGACGGAAGCCGCCTTCCAGTTCACCCGGCCGAACAACGGCGCAGACCTGGTGATGCAGACGCCGGGGGGCGTGAATTCGATCAATTTCAACAACTACTTCTCAACCTCGCAGAGCGCCCAGAAGGTCGAACTGGTCTACTTCCAGGCAACCGGCACGGCATGGGATCTCTCCTCCGGCTCCTTGGTCATCCGCCCGGGCTATTTCGACTATGGAGGATACAACGCCGCCTATCCCGAGATCCGCCGCGCCGGTGTCGATGGCTTCAGCCACTACATGAATTTCGGCTGGAAGGAGGGACGCGATCCCTCCGCCGCCTTCGATACCACGCTGTACCTGCTGCAGAATCCCGACGTGGCACGGTCCGGCATCAATCCGTTGCAGCACTTCCTCGACTACGGCCAGTACGAGGGGCGTGCCGCTCATGCGGCGGTCGGCTTTGACATCCGCAGCGGCTTCGACGCGGAATACTACCTGCTGACCAACCCCTCGGTCGGCAATGCCGGCATGGACGCGCTGCAGCACTGGCATGCCTATGGCTGGCAAGCGGGCGTCAATCCGAACTATCTTTTCGACACGAAATACTACTTGGCCCAGAATCCGGGCGTCGCCGCCGCCGGGATCGATCCGCTGATGCATTACGAGATGTTCGGCTGGCGCGCCGGGATCGATCCCTCCGCCGCCTTCCATACCAACGCCTATCTCGCGGCCAATCCGGACGTTGCAGCGGCTGGCATCAACCCGATGCAGCATTACCTGCAATTCGGCGTCTATGAGGGCCGGCCCCTCGGCTAGGTCACGGTTGATGCGGGCGGCCGTTGCTCGAACTGCACGCCCATCGCCCGGGGCAGCCGGCGCGACATCAGCCGTGATGCGGTGCGCCGGAACGTCTGCGGTGATGCGCACGTTGCCGATGCCTCGCGTCAAGGGAGGCTTTCGTGCCGCGTACCATCACTGCCGATTTCGATATCCGCCGGGAGGCCGAGATGGCCGTCGAGCGGCTCGTGCAGGAATACGGGATCGACCGCTCGGCGGTGCAGGTGCGCCCGGTCAGCGACGACAACACCGTCGGCACCCGGCCCTCGGGCGCGGACCAGGACAGCGAGACGGGCGATGCCGGGGCGAGCCCGACCCATGGCCGGATCCGCGTTTCGGTGACCATCGACGACGCCGTCGCCGACCGGGCCCAGGAGGCCCTGCGCCAGGCGCGGAACTAGGGCGCTTCCCGTGAATCGGTGTTCACGGTAAGTGCCCTAACCCATTGTTTTCAGCGCGTCTTTAGCCGATCAGGTGATTTCACCTGATCAGGACACTAGGATTGGGGCCCAAGCCCACCAGTGGTGCCGTCGTCACGGCACCACGTTGAGGAAGCGCGCCGCATCGGGCGGTCCATCGGCCCGGTGCAGCGCCGCCGCCCGAGCCAGCGCGGCGCGGTCCCAATCGGTCCGCCGCGTCTCCTCGCGCAGATGCTCGGTCCAGCTTTCCACCGCCCAGAGCTCCACCCAGCGGTCGGGATGCGCGACATCCTCGTAGAGCCGCCAGCTCACCGCGCCGGAGCGCAGCCGCACCCGCCGCACCTCCTGCATGGCGGCGAGGAAGGCGGCGCGCTGGGCGGGGTCGATGCGGTAGCGCACCGCCTCGAGGATGCGGCCCGAACGCTCGCCGAGCTGGGCCTGCAGTGATTCCGCCGGCGCCTCGGGCTGCGGCTCGGGGACAGGCGCCGGCTTCGGCTCGCTGGTCGCGGCTGGCGGGCCCTCGATCAGCGCGACGCTGTCGATCCGCCAGCCCCGGACCAGGATGGCTGCCAGCGCGCCGCCGATCGCCGCGGCGCCGAGCGCCGGCGGCACGCCGAAGCGGCCGCCGATCCAGCCGGCCAGGGCCGAGCCGAGCGCCATCACCCCGAAGAAGCTGAGCTGGTAGATGGCGATCGCCCGCGCCCGCACCCAGGCCGGCGCCGCGAGCTGCGCCGAGGCCGACAGCGTGCTGCCCGCGGCGATCCAGGCGGCGCCGTAGATCAGCATGCCGAGCGCCGCCGGCAGCCAGTGATGCGACAGCGCCAGGATGCCCATCGCCAGGCAAATGGCGAGCGAGGCCCAGAACACCGTGCTGCTGCGGTCGAGCCGGTTGCGCAGCGCCGGCAGGGCGAAGCCGGCCGCCACCGCCGAGCCGCCCATGACGCCGAGCATGAGGCCGAAGGCCTCCGGCCCGAGGTTGAGCCGTTCGCGCACGAAGAGCGGCAGCAGGCCCCAGACCGCGGCGCTGAACAGGAAGAAGGTGCAGGCGCGCAGGATGGCGGCGCGCATGGCGGGGCTGGCCGAGACGAAGCGAACCCCGGCGCGCATGGCCGAGACGAGGTTCTCCTTCGGCACCCGGCCGCGCGGCACCGCCGGCCGCCGCCAGAAGACCAGCGCCAGGATCAGCACCAGGAAGGAGACGGCGTTGAGCGCGAAGGCGGCCTGCGCGCCGGCGGCGGCGATGGCGAAGCCGCCGATCGCCGGGCCGAGGGCGCGGGCCAGGTTGAAGCCGATGCCGTTGAGCGCGATGGCGCCGACCAGGTCCTCGCGCGGGACCAGCTCGTTGGTGGTGGCGGCCCAGGCCGGGAAATTCATCGCGCTGCCCGCGCCGATGCCGAAGGTCAGCAGCAGCAGGCCCCAGGGGCCGAGCGCGCCGGTCGCGGTCAGCCCCGAGAGGATCAGTGCCATCACCAGGATCCAGGCCTGGGCGCCGAGCAGGAAGGCGCGCCGGTCGATGATGTCGGCGAGCGCCCCGGCCGGCAGCGCCAGCAGGAAGACCGGCAGCATGGAGGCGACCTGCACCATGGAGACCATCAGCGGCGCCGGGTCGAGGCTCGTCATCAGCCAGCCGGCGCCGGTGTTCTGCACCCACATGCCGATGTTGCTGGCGAGCGTCGCCAGCCAGAGCGTGCGGAAGGTGGCGTGGCGAAGGGGCAGGAAGGCGCGCGGAGTCGAAAGGCGGAGCGGCATGGCCGGCACAGTGGCCCGGCCGGGGCGGGACCGGAAGCGAAACTCCCGCGACCGGGCGCCGGCGACCGGGCCTGCAATCCGGCCTTGTGGCGGCGGTGGCGCGCGCCCACCATGCCCGGCCATGGACGCGTCCTTCGGCAGCTTCGCCGCCTTCTGGCCCTTCTATCTGCGTGAGCATGCGCGGCCGGCGACGCGCGTGATCCATGTCGCCGGCACCTGGGGCGGCGTGCTGCTGCTGCTCGCCGGCCTCACCCTCGGCCCCTGGTGGCTGGTGCTGCTCGCGCCGCTGCTCGGCTATGGCTGCGCCTGGCTGTCGCACCTGCTCGTCGAGCGCAACCGGCCGGCCACCTTCCGGCATCCCGCCTGGTCGCTGCGCGGCGACCTGCGCATGGCCTGGCTGGCGGCGACGGGCCGGCTCGGCGCCGAGCTGCGGCGGCACGGCTTGTAGCGGCGGCCGGGGCCGGGCATCGGCCGCGCCAGCGGGGCCGCCGGGCGGCATCCCTTCCATTTGCCCCTTGTCACCGACCGGGAATGGCGATCCCATGGATCGGGGAGAAAAGACCGAAAGACTTGGGAAGAACGTCCATTACCGCCCGCAATGGCGATCGCTGTCGCATGCGCGGCAGGCAGGGCCGCGGGCGGCATGCCGCGCCGGTGCCGCCCGGCCGTCGTCCTTCCCTCCGCAAACCCGCCTGCCGGGAGGTCATCCCCGGCTGGCGGCACGACGCCAGCCTCCGGGATCCCGGGCCGGGACTGGCGCGCACGGGCCGGGTCCGCAGAAGACCACGCCGGGGGGAGAGGAGGACAGGAATGAAAGCGATCCTGGTGGCGGCCGCATTGGCCGTTCTGGCGCCGGCCGCGGGGCTGGCGCAATCGGCCGCCGAGCTGCAGCGCGGCGTGGCCGATACGAAGAACGTGCTGAACTACGGCATGAGCTACGACCTGCAGCGCTACAGCCCGCTGGCGCAGATCGACAAGCAGTCGGTCAAGCGGCTGGTGCCGGTCTGGAACTACAGCTACGACGACAACCGCGCCCAGGAATCGCAGCCGCTCGTCTATAACGGCGTGCTCTACGTCACGACGCACAACGCCACCATGGCGGTGGACGCCAAGACCGGGCGGCAGATCTGGAAGTCGAAGATCGAGTATCCGCCGGAGACGCCGCGCATCGTCTGCTGCGGCATCATCAGCCGCGGCGCCGCGCTGTTCGACGGCAAGCTCTTCCGCACCACGCTCGACGCCAACGTCATCGCGCTCGACATGAAGACCGGCAAGGAGCTCTGGCGCTCCAACGTCATCGACTGGAAGGCCGGCTACTCGCAGACCGTGGCGCCGCTGGTCGCCGACGGCGTGGTGATCACCGGCATCTCCGGCGCCGAATACGGCATCCGCGGCTTCATCGATGGCTGGGACCCGGCGACCGGCAAGCATCTCTGGCGCACCTACACCACCGCGGGGCCGGGTGAGCCGGGGGCGGAGACCTGGCCGGGCGACACCTGGAAGCGCGGCGGCGGCTCGACCTGGATCACCGGCTCCTACGATCCGGAGCAGAACACCGTCTACTGGGGCACTGGCAATGCCGGTTCCTGGAACTCCAACACCCGCAAGGGCGACAATCTCTATACCTGCTCGGTCCTCGCGCTCGACCCGAAGACCGGCAAGATCAAGTGGCACTACCAGTTCTCGCCGAACGACTTCTTCGATTACGACAGCGTCGCCGAGATGGTGCTGGCCGACATCCCGGTGGACGGCAAGCCGGTCAAGGCGCTGATGAACGCCAACCGCAACGGCTTCTTCTACGTGCTGGACCGCACCAACGGCAAGCTGCTCGCCGCCAACCAGTACGGCACGAAGGTGACCTGGGCGGACGGCATCGACGCCAAGACCGGCCGGCCCATCGATTCCGAGGTGACGCAGAACCTGCGGGCGACGGAGAAGACCGTCGAGGTCTGGCCGAGCACCCTCGGCTCGAAGAATTGGAGCCCGACCTCCTTCAGCCCGAAGACCGGGCTGGTCTACGCCAACACCCTCGACATCGGCATGAAGTACACGCCGACGCGCGAGGACTACAAGGCCGGCGCGACCTATTGGGGCGCCGATATCGAATGGGTCTGGCCCGAGGGGCCGCGCGGCTATCTCAAGGCGATCGACCCGGTGACGGGCAAGTCGAAATGGGAGGCGCCGAGCGACATCCCGCGCTTCGCGGGCACGCTCTCGACCGGCGGAGGCGTCGTCTTCACCGGCAAGCTGACCGGCGAGTTCGAGGCCTTCGACGCCGAGACCGGCGAGAAGCTCTGGCAGTTCCAGACCGGCTCGGGGATCGAGGGGCAGCCCGTCACCTGGGAGCAGGACGGCACGCAATATGTCGCGGTCTCGGTCGGAATCGGTGGCGTCTACGCCATCTTCTCGGGCGACGAGCGCCTGGCCTCGGTGCCGGCGGGCGGCTCGCTCTGGGTCTTCGCGCTGCAGAAGTAGGGCAGATCGCGGGAGGGCGTGAGCGCCCGGACGCGTGACTCTGCTCTGGAAACAACAGGCTACAGCGGAGCAGCGTTCAATCCTGAATGCAATCCGCTGTAGCCGATCCGCCCTGACGCGGGGTGCCGCCCCGCGCCCCGTCCGGCGCATGCGCCGCCTGATTTCGGGACCATGAGATGCAGCTTTCGCGTTGGCTTGTCGCGGCCCTTCTCGGCCTTGGCCTCGGCTGGATGATCGAGACGGCGGGCGCCGCCGCCCAGGCTGCCGGGGAGGCGGCGCCGTCGCCGGAAATGGCGGTCCAGGGCCGCCGGCTCTACACGCGGCACTGCTCGCACTGCCACGGCATCCGGATGGTCAATCCCGGCAACTCCTCCTTCGACCTGCGGAAATTCCCGCATGACGACAAGGCCCGGTTCCTGGCCTCGGTGACCAAGGGCAAGAACACCATGCCGGCCTGGGGCGACATGCTGACGCCGGAGGAGATCGAGCAGATCTGGGCCTATGTGCTGACCGGGGGCAGGACGTGACGCGGCGCGCCGCGGCGCTGCTGCTCGGCCTCGCCGTCCTCCTGCCCAGCCTCGCCGCGGCGGCGGAGACGCCGGCGCTCACCATCTGCCTCGAGGAGAATGTCCCGCCGCTCTCGCTCCGCCGCGGCGGCGGTAGCGGCTTCGACCTCGACGTGGCGCGGGCCGTGGCGGACCGCCTCGGCCGGCCGCTCGCCGTGCAGTGGTTCGAGACCGAGGCCGATCCGGACAGCAGCCCCGCCCGGCATCTCAACGCACTGCTCGCCGATGGGCGCTGCGACCTGGTAGGCGGCTACCCGCTGACCGAGCGCCGGCTGGAGCCGCCGGCCTCGCCGCGCGGCCGGCTGCCGGATTTCGCCGGCGCCCGGCCGGAGGACCGGCGCCGCTGGGTGACGCTCGGCAGGCTCATCCCGACGCAGCCCTATCGCCGCGACACCCTGGCGCTGGTGGTCGGCCCGGCGGCGGCGGGGCTCGAGATCCAGCATCTCGCCGAGCTGCGGGGCCGGCGGCTCGGCGTCGAGGAGCGCACCTTCGCCGATGCCATCCTGACCAGCTACCGCGACGGCATGCTGCTCGGCGAGGTCACGCATGTCCCGGCCGGCCCGG
Organism: Roseicella sp. DB1501; assembly: GCF_013112485.1. Lineage (GTDB taxonomy): Bacteria > Pseudomonadota > Alphaproteobacteria > Acetobacterales > Acetobacteraceae > Paracraurococcus. The sequence goes on along the minus strand of NZ_JABFHG010000002.1, from coordinate 67,319 downwards.
CCCTGTTCGAGGGGCTGGAGCGCGGCGAGACCGAGGCTGCGCTGGTCGAGGCGCACCGCTTCGACGCCTGGCGCGCCGCGCATCCCGAGACGCCGCTGCGCCTCGCCGCCTATCGCCACCCGCTCGGCTTCAATATCGGCTTCGTCGCCCTGTCGACGGCGGCGCCGCTGGTCGCGCAGGTGGATGCGGCCCTCGACGCGCTGCTGGCAGCGGGCAGCCTGCCGCGCCTCGCGGCGGCCACCGGGCTGACCTATGCGCCGCCGCAGCCGCCCGCCATCGGCGCGCCGATCCGCCGCGCCATGCTGCAGGAGGACTGACGCGGCGGGGCCGGCTCAGAACTCCGCCTCGAGGTCGAGCTCGGCGATCGGCGGCTCCGGCTCCCGCTTCGCCGCCTCGATCCATTCCGCGACATCGGGCCAGGCAAGGATGCCGCGGGCATAGGCCTCGCACGACCCGTCCAGCGCGACGTCGTAGCTGCGGAAACGGGTGACGACGGGGGCGTACATCGCATCCGCGACGCTGCGCTCGGCGCCGAGCAGCCAGGGCCCGCCCCAGCGCTCCAGGCAGTCGCGCCAGATCCAGAGGATGCGCGCGATATCGGCGCGCGCGCCGGACCAGAGCGTGAAGTTCGGCACCACGCTGCGCAGGTTCATCGGCAGGGTGGAGCGCAGCGCCGCGAAGCCGGCATGCATCTCGCCGCTGATGGCGCGGCAGCGGGCGCGGGCGATCCGCTCCTCCGGCAGCATCCGCGCCTCGGGCCGCTGCTCGTTCAGGTATTCGGCGATGGCGAGCGTGTCCCAGAGCTCGGCGCCCTCGTGCCGCAGCGAGGGGATGAGGATGGAGGAGGATTGCAGCAGCAGCTCGGCGCGGGAGCCGGGATCGTCGGGCGAGACCACCTCCGTCTCGAAGGGCAGGCCCGACATCCGGCAGAGCAGCCAGCCGCGCATCGACCAGGAGGAGTAGTTGCGGCTGCTGATGCGGAGCACGGCCGTGCCGGCTGGCTCGGTCCCGCTGCGGCTCGGCCTGGCCATCGCATCCTCCTCGGTATGCCCGGGACCGCAGCCTAGCAGCGCATTCGCAGTTGCGAAAAGACGCTGTGCTGGCACGATGCGACGATCGCCGCCGGGCGGGCAGGAAGGGCGTGGTCCCGATGATCTACCAGATGCTGCAGGCCGGCCAGGATCTGCTCACCCCGATGCGGCAGCTGGCGCGCCAGCAGGGCGGCCTGCTCCGCCTGGCCGAGCCGCATCCCGCGCTCCATCCGCTGCGGCCCTGGCGCGCGGCGCTCGAGGTCTTCGGCCATGCCGGCATCGGCCATGCGCGGCCGGCCTATGCCATCGGCCCCGTGCGCGTCGGCAACCGCATGGTGGAGGTCGAGGAGGTGGCGGTGGCGGCGACGCCCTTCGCCACCCTGCTGCATTTCCGCAAGGATGTGGAGATCCGCCTGCCGCGCCTGCTGGTGGTGGCGCCGATGTCGGGGCATTTCGCCACCCTGCTGCGCAACACCGTGCAGGTGCTGCTGCAGGACCACGACGTCTACATCACCGACTGGCACAATGCCCGCGACGTGCCGCTCGCTGCCGGGCGCTTCGGCCTCGACGAGTTCACCGCGCATGTCATGGATTTCCTGCGGGCGATCGGCCGCGGCGCGCATGTGCTCGCAGTCTGCCAGCCGGTGGTCGCGGCGCTGGCCGCCGTCGCGCTCATGGCCGAGGAGCGCGATCCCTGCTCGCCGCGCAGCCTGTCGCTGCTGGCCGGGCCGATCGACACGCGGGTGCGGCCGACCCGGGTCAACGCGCTGGCGCAGTCGAAGCCGATCGAGTGGTTCGAGCGGCGGATGATCTCGACCGTGCCCTGGCGGTACCGGGGCGGCGGCCGGCGCGTCTATCCCGGCGCCCTGCAGCTCGCCGCCTTCATGAGCCTCAATCTCGAGCGGCACGTGAAGGCGCATCGCGACCAGTTCTGGGCGCTGCACGACGGCGATGCCGAGCGCGCCGCCCTGCACCGACGCTTCTACGACGAGTACCTGGCGGTGATGGACCTGCCGGCCGAGTTCTATCTCGAGACGGTGCACCGGGTGTTCCAGGCGCATGCCCTGCCGCTCGGGCAGCTCACCTGGCGGGGGCGGCGGGTGCGGCCGGAGGCGATCCGCCGCACCGCGATCCTGACGGTCGAGGGCGAGAAGGACGATATCTGCGCCATCGGCCAGACCATAGCGGCGCTCGATCTCTGCCGCGGCGTGCCGGTGACGATGAAGCGGCACCACCTGCAGACCGGCGTCGGCCACTACGGCGTCTTCAGCGGCCGTCGCTGGGCGCAGCAGGTCTATCCGCGGGTGCGGGAGATGATCCAGGTGAACGAGGGCTGAGCTGCGTAAGCGCCGGGCGGCCTTCCTGCCCGCCGGGGTAAGGTTTCCCGCTTTTTCATTCGAGGCATCCCAAAACCACGGGATCGTGATGCTGGCCTGACGCCGGCCTCGGTTCATCCTCCGGGTGGTGATCGCGGCGGAACCGCAACGCCCAAATAATGTCGAGGTCGTCAAATCGGCAATGAACCGAGGAATGTCGAAAACGCGGGCGAAGCACGCCGGCGCGCAAGAATTTATGCCATCCAATCTCCTGGCAGGCGACGTCGCCGAGGCGAAGGATGAGTCGGCCCCGGCAAGGCGCGAGGTCATCCTGGGCGGTGTCGCGGCGGCGATGGCCGGCTTTTGCTGCGGCGAGGCGGCGGCGCAATCGGGCGATGCCGCGGCGCGGGGCCGGCCCGAGCCGGGCGACCAGCTCATCCTCGCCGAGGCCGAGAAGGAGCCGAAGCCCCTCGCGCCGGGTGACCTGGCGGTGAATGGCGAGCAGGTCCTGGCCTGGGCCATGCAGCCCGGCAGCGGCACGGTACGGAACGGCTCGCGCCTCAACCAGGTGCTGCTGATCCGGCTCGATCCCGCGGAGCTCGATGAGGCCACGCGCAAGCGCGCGGCGGATGGCGTCGTCGCCTATTCGGCCATCTGCACGCATCAGCAATGCCCGGTGACCGAGTGGAAGCCGGAGAAGAACGCCCTGCATTGCGCCTGCCACGGCTCGGAATTCGATCCGCGCCGGTCCGGCCAGGTGGTGAACGGCCCGGCGATCCGGCCGCTCGCCGCCCTGCCGGTGCGGGTCGAGAACGGCCTCCTCGTCGTGGGCGGACGCTTCGTCGGGCGGGTCGGCGCGCCGCAGCCGGGCTGAAGGCCGGGACGGGCCGCCGCCCGTCGGCCGAGGTGAGAGGGCGCCGCCGCCTCGCAACGGCGGGGCGAGGGAATTGCGGACCGCGTCGCGCCCGCGCCGCGGGTTTGGGAGGGAAGGAAATGGCGAGGCACATGCTCAAGACCATGCTGCTGGCGGCGGTCGCCTCCGGCGCGCTGGCCGCGACGGCGATGGCGCAGAAGGCGCAGAACCAGACAACGCCGGTCAGCCCACCGACCGCGCCCTCGCAGCGCGCCGCCGGCACGCAGGAGGAGCGCAAGGCACCGGCCTTCACCGCGGTCACCGACCAGCGGCTGGCGAATCCCGAGCCGCGCAACTGGCTCATGTATCGCGGCACCTATGACGGCCACGGCTTCAGCCCGCTCAACCAGATCAATGCCGGCAACGTCGCCGAGCTGGTGCCGGTCTGGACCTTCTCGACGGGCGTGATCGAGGGGCACCAGTCGCCGCCGATCGTTAATGACGGGGTGATGTACGTCACCACGCCGCAGGCCCAGGTGATCGCCCTCGATGCCCGCACCGGCGACGTGATCTGGCGCTACCGCCGCGAGCTGCCCGAGGACCTGACGCAGCTGCACCCGACCAATCGCGGCGTCGCCCTCTACGGTGACCGCGTCTATGTCGCGACCGTCGACTGCTTCCTCGTCGCCCTGGACGCCAAGACCGGCAAGGAGGTCTGGGCGCAGAAGGTCGAAGACTACCAGAAGGGCCACTACATGACGCTGGCGCCGCTGGTCGCCCGCGGCAAGGTCATGGTGGGCGGCTCCGGCGGCGAGTTCGGCGTGCGCGGCTTCATCGCCGGCTTCGACGCCGACAGCGGCAAGGAGGCCTGGCGCACCTACACCATTCCCGGTCCGGGCGAGCCGGGGCACGAGACCTGGAAGCAAGGCGGCTGGCAGACCGGCGGCGGCTCGATCTGGATCACCGGCTCCTATGATCCGCAGCTCAACCTGGCCTATTGGGGCACCGGCAATGCCGCGCCCTGGATGGGCGATGCGCGGCCCGGCGACAACCTCCACACCACCTCGGTGATTGCGATCAACCCCGATGACGGCAAGATCCGCACGCATCACCAGTATCACTGGAACGACAGCTGGGACTGGGACGAGGTCTCGGCGCCGATCCTGATCAATGTCGAGCATAACGGCCGCAACATCCCCTCGCTGGTCCATCCGGCCCGCAACGGCTATCTCTGGCAGCTCGAGCGGCGCGCCGACAGCATCCGCTTCGTCTCCGGCGTGCCCTTCGTGAAGCAGGACGTCTTCGCCAAGCTCGACCCCGAGACCGGGCGCCCCACCTACAACGAGGCTCGCAAGCCGCGTCTCGACAACAAGGTGGAGTTCTGCCCCTCGCTCTGGGGCGGCAAGGACTGGCCGCCGGCGGCCTACAACCCGCAGACCAAGCTGCTCTACGTGCCGGCCAACGAGAATCTTTGCGGCTCGCTGACCGGGCACCGCATGGACCACGTGCCGGGGCAGCTCTTCCTCGGCGCCGGGCTCGAGGATATCGGCATGAGCCTGCGGCCGGGCGCCGACCATATCGGCGAGCTGCAGGCCTGGGACCTCAGCACCAACAAGAAGGTCTGGTCGCATCCCTTCAAGGAGTCGCAGCTCTGGGGGCCGGTGCTGACCACGGCCGGCGGGCTGGTCTTCATGGGCGGCACGAATGACCGGATGTTCCGGGCCTTCGACGCCAAGACCGGCAAGCCGCTCTGGCAGATCCGCACCAACTCCGGCGTCACCGGCGTGCCGAGCTCCTTTGAGGTGGACGGCACGCAGTACATCGCCGTGCAGTCGGGCTGGGGCGTCGATGCGCAACGCATGCAGGACTCGCTGAAGAACATCGATCCCGTCCGCTTCAAGAGCGACGTGCCGCAGGGCGGCGTCGTCTGGGTCTTCGCGCTGCGCCAGCGGGCGCAGCAGGCCCTTCGCTGAGGGCCGCGGCGATGGCGTCGGACGCGCGGCGCATGGCGGGGGGCACGGCGTCAGGCCGTGCCCCGGCTCGGGTCGGGCCGGCGGCGGGGCTGGCCGGTCTCCTCCTGGCCGCTCTGCTGCCCGGCGCGGCGCGGGCGGGAGAGGCGGAATGCGCCGCGATTGCCGCCGCGATGCAGGCGCTCGGCGCCGCCGAGCAATTCCACTCCCTGCTCACGGTGCAGACGCCTGGGCGGCGGCGGCCGGTGCGGGAGGAGCGCTTCGTCCTCGGCGACGTGGTCTATGCCAATTCGCCGGGAGCCGGGCGCTGGGTGAAGCTGCCGATGACGGCCGCCGAGCGCCAAGCGCTGGGCGCCGGCCTCGTCGCCTACCCGCCTCAGGACTGCCGCGAGGAGGCCGGGACGGCGCCCGACGGCGCGGCGGCGCGGCTCTACAGCTTCCGCCAGATGCTGCCGGGAACGACAGGCAAGGACACCAGCTCGGAGGCGCCCGGGCGGCTCTGGGTCGCCGCCGATGGCCGGCCGCGGCGCTACGAGGGGCAGCATGGCGAGGTCCAGGTGACGCTCACCATCGACTACGATGGGGTGACGCCACCCTACGGCCACTGACCGGCGCCAGAGCGGATCGCGGGAGGGCGTGAACGCCCGGACGCGTGAATCCGCTCTGCAAACAACAGGCTGGAGCGGATCGCGGGAGGGCGTGAACGCCTGGACGCGTGAATCCGCTCTGCAAACAACAGGCTGGAGCGGATCGCGGGAGGGCGTGAACGCCTGGACGCGTGAATCCGCTCTGCAAACAACAGGCTGGAGCGGATCGCGGGAGGGCGTGAGCGGCCGAGCGCGGGAATCCGCCCTGGAAACAAGGAACTACAGCGGAGCGGCGTTCAGTATCGAACGCAATCCGCTGTAGTGGGCGGGGCGCGGCGGGCCCCGTTCCCGCCGCCCTTCGCCCCGGAGCCGATTCGCATGCAGCCGCTTTGCCTCAGCTTCGACAACGGGCCGGAGCCGGAGGTCACGCCGGATGTCCTCGCCATCCTGCGGCGGCGGCGGATTCCGGCGATGTTCTTCGTGGTGGGCGAGAAGCTGCGCGACCCGGCGCGCCGGACGCTGGCCGAGCGGGCGCGGGCCGAGGGCTTCCCGGTCGGCAACCACACGCTGAGCCATGGCACGCCGCTCGGCCGGCGCGGCGCCGCCGAGGCGGTCGAGGAGATCGCCGCCTGCGACGCGCTGCTCGGGCCGCTGCGCGAGCCGGAGCGGCTGTTCCGGCCGAATGGCGGCGGCGGCGCGCTCGGGCCGCATCTGCTGAATGCCTCGGCGGCGCGGCACCTGCGGGCGGGCGGCCATACCGTCGTGCTCTGGAACGCCATCCCGCGCGACTTCGCCGATCCGGAGGGCTGGCCGGAGCGGGCGCTCGCGCAGCATGCCGCGGCGACAGAGCCGGTGCTGATGGTGCTGCACGACCTGCCGAACGGCGCGATGCGGCATCTCGACCGCCTGCTCGGCACATGGCAGGAGCGCGGCGTGGAATTCCTCGCCGCGCCGCCCGCGTCCTGCCTGCCGATCCGTGCCGGCCAAGCCATGCCGGGCCTCGCCGACTGCGTTTCGGCGGACCCGGCGTAAGCCGATATCACACCCGTTTCACGCCCCAGAAGGCGAGGACCTCCGAGATCGGCTCGGTGATTGTCCGGCGATAGGCGGTGTTGGCGAAATACTGGCCGGTCGGCAGGTAGGGCGCCTCCTCGAAGACCACGCGCTGGAGGTCGGCGGCGATCGCCTTCTGCGCCGCGAGATCGGGCGCGTCGAACCAGGATTGCCGCAGCGCTTCGAGGCGCGGCACGCTTGGCCAGCCGAACCAGGCCTGCGGCCCGTTGGCGCGCAGCCAGGTCATGACGCCGGGATTGACGCCGTCGAGCCCGTTCCAGGTGGTGTGGAACATGCTCCAGCCGCCCTTCTCGACCGGCTCGCGGCTCGCCCGCCGCTGCACCAGCGTGCCCCAGTCGGAGACGCGGTAATCGACCGTCATGCCGAGCTTCCTGAACAGGTCGAGCTGCACCTCGGCGAGGGCCGAGAGCACCGGCTGGTCGGAGGGGGCGAGTAGCACCACGGTCTCGCCCTTGTAGCCGGCCTCCTGCAATTCCCCGCGCGAGCGGGCGAGGTCGCGCGGGCCGGTGATCGCCTCCATGCCGGCCTCGCTGGCGAGCGGCGAGCCGGGGGTGAAGACGCCGGCCCTGGCGTTCCAGAGCGACGGGTCGGCGCCCGCCGCGGCGCTCATGAAATCCTCCTGGCTCATGGCGCGCAGCACGGCGCGGCGGATCGCCGGCTTGTCGAAGGGCGGGTGCAGCGTGTTGAAGATGCCGGTGCCGATGGTGCCGAGCGGGCTGCCGCGCTTGATCACCACGTCGCGCGAGCGCTTCAGCATCGGGGCGAGGTCGTTCGGCGGGTTCTCCCACCAGTCCACCTCGCCGCTCTGCAGCGCCGCCGCGGCGGTGCCGGGATCGGGCATCACCGTCCACTCGACCCGGTCGAAGAAGACCTGCTTGCCGCCGGCGGCCCAGCTCGGCGCCTCCGGCCGCGGCACATAGGCGGCGTTGCGCTCATAGACCACGCGCGCGCCGACGACGCGCTCATCCGCCTTGAAGCGGAAGGGGCCGCTGCCGATGGTCTCGCGGATCTGGGTGTTGGCATCGGTCGCGGCGATCCGCTCCGGCATGATGAAGAGGGCGCTCGGGCCGATCTTCGCCAGGGCGTCGAGCATCGGGCCGAAGCGGCGGGTGAGCCGGATCACGAAGCTCCGGTCGTCCGGCGCCGTCATCTCGGCGGTGCGGGAGAGCAGCATCTGGCCGAGCGCGTCGCGCTGCGCCCAGCGGCGGATGGAGGCGATGCAGTCGCGCCCGCGCACCGGCTCGCCATCGTGGAATGCCAGCCCCTCGCGCAGGCGGAAGCGCCAGATCAGGCCGTCGGCCTCCGTCTCGTGGCCCTCGACCATCTGCGGCTGCGGCCGGAGCTGCGCGTCGAAGCCGTAGAGCTGGTCGTAGATCATCAGCGCGTGGTGGCGGGTGATATAGGCCGTGGTGAAGACCGGATCGAGCACGGTGAGATCGGCCTGCGGCACGTAGCGCAGCAGGCTGGCGGCGGAGGATTGCGCGAGCGCCGGCGCGACGATGGCGCTGGCGAGCCCGGTGAGGAGGGTTCGGCGGAGCATGGCGATGTTCCCGGTCTGAGCGTATCGCGTCTGAGCGTGTCGCTGAGCGGCGCCCCTCCCGCCGGGAGGCATGCCGCGCCGGGCGAGGCGATGCAAGAGCCGGGCACCGCGCCCTCACCGCGCCCTCAGGGCAGCAGCGCCTCGGCCTCGCTCCAGAGCCGCTGCACCAGCGCGCCGGCCGGCTCCGCCGTGGCGAGCGCCGCGCCCTGGCCGGCCCAGGCCTGCATGCGCCCGATCTCCCCGGCAGCCTCGGCCGCGGCCCGCACCTTCACCATCAGCGCCCGCTGCACCGGATAGGGCGCCGGCCGCAGCGCCTCGCCGAAGAGCTCGGTCACCTGGTTGCGGATGCCGCGCCCGAGCCGGCCGGAGAAGCCGCGGGTCGGCACGGTATCCTCCGGCCGCGTCTGCGGCAGGGCGTCGCGCCAGGCGGGGTGGATCGCCGTCTCCGGGCAGCAGAGGAAGGCGGTGCCCATCTGCACGGCGCTGGCGCCGAGGGTCAGCGCCGCGGCGATGCCGCGCCCGTCCATGATGCCGCCGGTGGCGATCACCGGGATCCGCACCGCATCCACCACCTGCGGCAGCAGGGCGAAGAGGCCGATCTGCGAGGCTTCCGCCGCCGCATCCTCGAAGCTGCCGCGATGGCCGCCGGCCTCGGCGCCCTGCGCGACGACCGCCGCGGCGCCGGCGGCCTCGGCGAGGCGGGCCTCGGCGACGGTGGTCACGTTGCAGATCCAGGCGATGCCGCGCTCGCGCAGCCGCGCCGCGACCTCCGGCGGGAAGACGCCCATGATGCTCGAGGCGATGGCCGGGCCGATCTCGGCCAGCGCCTCGCACTGGGCGGCGAAATCCTGCACGAAGGGGCCGGGTCCGGGCTCCGGGATGGCGATGCCGGCGAGGGATTGCAGGGCGTCGCGCACCGCCGCCTCCCGCACCGGGTCGCGCTGCGGGGCGGGGTCGGGGATCCAGAGATTGATCTGGAAGGCGCCGTTGCTGGCGGCGCGGAATTGCGTGGCCCAGTCGCGCATCTGCGCCGGCGAAGACATCAGCGCGCCGAAGCCGCCGAGGCCGCCGGCGGTGGCGACGGCCGCGGCCAGGGCCGGCGGGCAGGCCCCGGCCATCGGCGCCTGCAGGATCGGCAGGCGAAGGCCAAAGCGGTCGCAGAACTCCTGGGCGCGGCGGCGTGCGGTCATGGCGGTCCTCCTCGGCGGCAAGGCTGCGCCAGCCGGGGCGAAACCGGAAGCGGACCGGTCGCGGGGGCGCCATGCGTCGCGTGGCGGGGGGACGGCCGATGGTGGAACCTTGTCCCAGGGCGGGCATTCTTGGCCGTCATCCATCAGGGAGAAAGCGCATGCCCGTCGACGTGAAGTACCGGACCAGCGCGACCGCGACCGGTGGCCGCGACGGCTCGGCGCGAACCGAGGATGGCAGCCTGGAGCTACGGCTGGCGACGCCGAAGGAGCTCGGCGGCGGCGGTGGCCCGGGCAACAATCCGGAGCAGCTCTTCGCCGCCGGCTATGCCGCCTGCTTCATCGGCGCGATGAAATTCGCCGCCTCGCAGGACGGCACGGCGAAGGTGCCGGACGATGCGACGGTGAAGGCGACGGTCGGCATCGGCCCGCGCAGCGAAGGCGGCTTCGGCCTCGATATCGGGCTGGACGTGACGCTGCCCGGCGTGCCGCGCGACCAGGCCGAGGCGTTGGTCGAGAAGGCGCACCAGATCTGCCCCTATTCCAATGCCACCCGCAACAATATCCCCGTGCGGCTGAAGGTCGTTTGATACCGATGGACCAGTCCGTCGATCGATCCGAGGCCCCAAACGAGTTCCCTCGCGCGGTCACGCATCAGGGGCGTTGATGGAAGGGCGCCGCGGGGCTCAGCCCGCGGCGAGCCGCGCCGGGAGTTCGGCGATCGCCTCTTCCCCGGCATTGGCGAAGGCGAGGCGCAAATGCCGCTCCTGGCCCGGCCCGAAGAAGGGGCCGGGCAGGCCGAGCAGCCCGCGCTCCACCGCCAGGCGCTCGGCAACCGTCAGGGCGGCCGGCCCTTCCTCCGGCACGCGGAGATAGGCGAAGTAGGCGCCGAGCGCGTCCAGCCGCCAGCCGGGCAGTTGCGCGACCGCGGCGCGGAACTGTTCGGCGCGTCCGGCCATCAGCGCGCGGTTGCCGGCGCGCCATTCCGCCAACGCCGGCACCGCCCAGGCGAGGGCGGCCTGCGCCGGCCGCGGCGCGCAGATCTGCCAGGTATCGAGCGCCTTCATCAGCGCCGTGCGCAGTCGCGGCCCGGCCAGGACGGCGCCGAGGCGATGCCCCGGCACGCAATAGGCCTTCGAGAAGCTGTAGAGATGCACCACCCTGTCGCGCCAGCCGGGATCCTGGAACAACCGGTGCGGCGGCAGCGCCGAGGCGGGCAGGAAGTCGCGATAGGTCTCGTCGATCACCAGCCAGGCGCCATGCCGCCGGCAGAGCGCGGCGCAGGTCTCGATCATCGCCGGGGGATAGATCGCGCCGGTCGGATTGTTGGGCGTGACCAGCACCAGGGCGCGCGCCCCACCGGCGAGCAGCGGCGCCAGCCGGTCGGGATCGGGCACGAAGCCGTCCTCGGCGCGGCAGGGCAGGGGCACGGCCGGGATGCCCTGCATCGCCAGCGCCATGCGGTGGTTAAAGTACCAAGGCGTTGGCAAGATGACGCCGCCCTCGCCGCCCGCCGCCAGCACCGCCATCACCATGGAGAAGGCGAGGTTGCAGCCGGCGGTGATCGCCACATCCGCCGCGGCCAGCGGGGCGCCGTAGACGGCGGCGGCATCGGCGGCCAGGGCGTCGCGCAGCGCCGGATCGCCGTCGATCGGGCCGTAGGTGGCGGCGGCGCGGCTGCCGCCGGCCTCGGCCAGGCGTTCGAGCAGCGAGGCGGGCGGCGGGTAGCCTGGCACGGCCTGGGTCAGGTCGATGGCCGGCCCGGCGCCGCCGGCATAGCGCGTCGCCCAGGCGCGGGCGGCGGGGATGGGGGGCGCGTCGGTGGCCTCTATGCGGGGCGAGAGGGGCAGGGGCGCTGGCATGGCCGGACCCTTCCATCCGGGGCGAGGCGCGTCCAGCGGCAGGGCCAGCGAATCGGCGCGTCAGGCCCCGGCGATCAGCGGCTGGGCTTGTGGCCGGGCCTCCTCAGCCGCGCCCGGCAATGCGGGCATGGGCGGCGGCGAGGCTGCGCGAGCCGATGGTGCTGCCGCCCCGCATGTAGTGGCGCTCGGGACGGTAGCGCCGGGGCTGCACCCAACCGGAGAGGAGCAGGAGGCACCGGCGGAGCGGGGAAGGCCGGGCCGGCGCCCCCTGCGGCAGGGTTGAAATGCCAGAGGCGTATGATGAAGCCGCGAGCATCCGAGACCTCAAATCCAATGCTTTATACATTGAACAATCCGTGAGCCCTGTCAACACGGAAACGTGAGTTCCCTGCCTTCGCTTCTTGGCGCCAATCGCCTCGATGTCGCAACGATATAGCGCGCGTCGGGCTGGCGCGCTGTGCGATTCCGCATCAAGAGCGGGGCGCGGGTGCACAAAAACAGTCGAGGTCGATGCGATGTCGGATCGTGCGCGCGCTGTGGATGCAGCGGTGGTGCGGCGGCCTGCCGGAGGAAAGAAGGGGGCGGCGGGCCATCCCCCTCCTCGGTGCGGCCTCAGCCTCGCCGGATGACGCGGCGCTCGGCCAGGGCGGCGATCTCCTCCGGGGCGTAGCCGAGTTCGGCCAGCACCTCATCGGTATGCTCGCCGAGTCGCGGCGGATGCCGGCGGATGCTGGCCGGCGTCGCGGCGAAGCGGGTCGGCGGCCGGGCCATGCGCAGCTCCCCCTCGCTCGGATGCTGCAGCGGCTGGAACAGGCCGACGCCCGCGATCTGCGGATGCGCCGGCAGGTCCTCGATGGTCGAGAAGGCGGTCGCCGGGATGTCGTGCTCCTCGCAGAGCGCCAGCCATTCCGCAGTGGTGCGGCCGGGGGCGATCGCGGCCACCGCGGCATAGACTCGGTCGATCTGGGCATTGCGCTTCACCGGGTCCTCGACCGAGAGCTCCTCGATCAGCTCCTCCCGCCCCGCCGCGCGGAAGAAGGCGCACCAATTGGCCGAGCTGTAGGGCAGCAGGGTCATCCAGCCATCCTTGGTCGGGACCGGCTTGCGGTGCTGCAGGCGCTTGTAGCCGGGCTCGCCGATCGGCGGCGTGAAGGCATGGCCGCCCTGGTGCTCGACCGCGACGAAGGCGGCCATGGTCTCGAGCATCGGCACCTCGACGAGCTGCGCCTCGCCGGTGCGCTCGCGGTGCAGCAGCGCCGCCAGCACGGCCGAGACCAGCGCCATGCCGGTGATCTTGTCGGCGACCAGGGAGGGCACGAAGCGCGGCCGCCCCTCCTCCTGCCCGACGATGTCCGCCAGGCCCGAGGCGGCCTGGATGATCTCGTCGAAGGCGGGGCGGGCGCGGTGCGGCCCGTCCTGGCCGAAGCCGGTGGCGACGGCGAAGACCATGCGCGGGTTGAGCGCCCGGCACTGCTCCGGCCCGAAGCCGAGCCGCGCCATGCCGGCGGGGCGGATATTGGTGACCAGCACGTCCACCGTCGGGATCAGCCGCCGCAGGACGGCGGCGCCTTCCGGCGTCTTCAGGTCGAGCGCGACCGAGCGTTTGTTGCGGTTCACGCCGAGGAAGACGGAGGCCATGCCGCGGTTACGGAACACGCCGGAATTGCGCACCAGGTCGCCGCTGGTCGTCTCGATCTTGATCACCTCGGCGCCCCAGTCGCCGAGCGTCTGGGTGGCGAGCGGCCCGAGCACCACGGCGGTGAGGTCGAGCACGCGGATGCCGGCCAGCGGGCCGCCGCCGGCCGGGCTTCCGCTCACCGGCTTCCCGTCGCCTTGCGCCTGTGTCGACATGCCGTTTCCCCTCCTGCGTGCTGTCCTGCGAAGGCTAGATCGATCGCGGCCGGGCGGAAACGCCCCGCCGGTCGGCCGAGGCCGCCAGCTCTCGCCATGCCGGCCTGGACGACGCCGCGCCCGCGGGCCAGGGTCGCGCGGGTGGAGCGGCGCCGGCGGTGCCGCAGCGACGGAAATCCGCCAGGGCACCGCTTTTGCTTCAAACAGCCGTAACGTTCGGGCAGTTAGAGAGGCGGGATGGGGCGGCTCGGCCCCTTTCAGGCGAAAGGCAGCGCGACCCAGTGACTGATGCCATGCAGACACAAGACCAGGCCGGCGATGCGTCGGCCCTCCGCGACGCCATCGTCCGCAAGCTGACCTATGAAATGGGCAAGAGCCGGAGCGGCGCGCGCGACCGGGACTGGTTCCTGGCGACCGCGCTGGCGGTCCGCAACCGGGTCATCGACCGCTGGCTGGAGGCGACGCGGGCGGCCTACGAGCAGGGCGAGAAGCAGGTCTACTATCTCAGCCTGGAATTCCTCGTCGGCCGCCTGCTGCGGGACAATGTCAGCAATCTCGGCCTGCTCGAGCCGCTGCGCGAGGCGCTGCAGCCACTCGGCGTCGATTTCGACACGATGCGACAGGAGGAGCCGGACGCGGCGCTGGGCAATGGTGGCCTCGGGCGACTGGCCGCCTGCTTCATGGAGAGCCTCGCCAGCCTCGGCATACCGGCCTTCGGCTACGGCATCCGCTACGAGCACGGGCTGTTCCGCCAGATCCTGCGCGAGGGCTGGCAGCACGAATACCCCGAGGACTGGCTGACCTTCGGCAACCCTTGGGAATTCGCCCGGCCCGAGATCGCGCACGATATCGGCTTCGGCGGCTCGGTGGAGGCGGTGCGGGTCTCGGAGGAGGAGGTGCGGCATGTCTGGCACCCGGCCGAGACGGTGCAGGCCGTCGCCTACGACACCCCGGTGGTCGGCTGGCGCGGCCGGCACGTCAACACGCTGCGGCTCTGGTCGGCCCGGGCGCTCGATCCGCTGAAGCTCGAGGCCTTCAATTACGGCGACCATGTCGGCGCGCTCGCCGACCGGGTGCGGCAGGAGGCGATCAGCAAGGTCCTCTACCCGTCTGACGAGTCCCCCGCCGGGCAGGAGCTCCGCCTGCGGCAGGAGTATTTCTTCACCTCGGCCGCGCTGCAGGACCTCGTGCGGCGGCATCTCCGGGTCTATGGCGACCTGCGCTCGCTGCCGGACAAGGTGGCGATCCAGCTCAACGACACCCATCCGGCGATCGCGGTCGCCGAGCTGATGCGCATCTGCGTCGACCTGCACGGCATGCCCTGGGACGAGGCCTGGACGGTGACGCGCGGCTCGATCAGCTACACCAACCACACCCTGCTGCCCGAGGCGCTCGAGAGCTGGCCGGTGCCGCTGATGGAGCGGCTGCTGCCGCGCCACATGCAGATCATCTACCTGATCAACGCCCACCACCTCGATTCGGTCCGCGCCCGCTGGCCGGGCGACGTGCGGCTGTTCTCCTCCGTCTCGCTGATCGAGGAGGGGCATGGCCGGCGGGTGCGCATGGGCCATCTCGCCTTCGTCGGCTCGCACAAGGTCAACGGCGTCTCCGCCCTGCATTCGGAGCTGCTGAAGAAGACCGTCTTCCGCGATTTCCACCAGCTCGCGCCCGACCGCATCGTCAACAAGACCAACGGCATCACCTTCCGCCGCTGGCTGCAACAGTCCAATCCCGGCCTGACCGGCCTGCTGACCGAGGCGGTGGGGCCGGAGGTGCTCGATGATGCCGGGCTGCTGGAGGGGCTGGCGAAGCAGGCCTCGGATGCCGGCTTCCGGGACCGCTTCGCCGCGGTCAAGCGCAGCAACAAGGAGGCGCTGGCGGCGCTGATCCGCCAGCAGCTTGACCTCCGCGTCGATCCCGACGCGATGTTCGACGTGCAGATCAAGCGCATCCACGAATACAAGCGACAGCTGCTCAACATCCTCGAGACGGTCGCGCTCTATGACGCGATCCGCTCGCAGCCGCATCTCGACTGGGCGCCGCGGGTGAAGATCTTCGCCGGCAAGGCGGCGGCGAGCTACCACCGGGCCAAGCTGATCATCAAGCTGGCGCATGACGTGGCGCGGGTGGTGAACGACGACCCGACGGTGCGCGACCGGCTGAAGGTCGCCTTCCTGCCGAACTACAACGTCTCCCTCGCCGAGACCATCGTGCCGGCGGCCGACCTCTCCGAGCAGATCTCGACCGCGGGGATGGAGGCGTCTGGCACCGGCAACATGAAGCTGGCGCTGAACGGCGCGCTCACCATGGGCACGCTGGACGGCGCCAATGTCGAGATCCTCGAGCATGTGGGCGAGCCGAACATCTTCATCTTCGGCCTGACCACCGAGGAGGTGGAGGCGCGGCGGCGCGACGGCACGCATGGCATCGCGGCCGTGCAGGCCTCGCCGCGGCTCGGCGAGGTGCTGGAGGCGATCGAATCCGGCGTCTTCTCGCCCGACGACCGCGGCCGCTACCGCGAGCTCATGGGCTCGATCCGCGGCCACGACTACTTCATGGTGGCCTCGGACTTCGACAGCTACTTCCAGGCGCAGCGCCGCGCCGATGCGCTCTGGGGGGACCGGGCCGGCTGGATGCGCAGCGCGGTCCTCAACACGGCGCGGGTCGGCTGGTTTTCCTCTGACCGCACCATCGCCGAATATGCGAGGGAGATCTGGAACGTCCCGGTGCGCCGCTGACAGGCTGCCGGAGGGAGGAACGATGCCGCAATCCCACCTGCGCAGCGAGGGGCCGCTCGCCCGCACCGCCATGGCCTTCGTCCTCGCCGGAGGCCGCGGCAGCCGGCTGATGGAGCTGACCGACAAGCGGGCGAAGCCCGCCGTCTTCTTCGGGGGGAAGTCGCGCATCATCGACTTCGCCCTCTCGAACGCGCTGAACTCGGGGGTGCGGCGCATGGCCGTCGCCACCCAGTACAAGGCGCACAGCCTCATCCGGCATCTGCAGCGCGCCTGGACCTTCCTCCGGCCGGAGCGCAACGAGAGCTTCGACATCCTGCCCGCGAGCCAGCGCGTCTCGGAGCACAACTGGTATCTCGGCACGGCGGACGCGGTGTACCAGAACATCGACATCATCGAGGACCTGGCGCCGCGCCACATCGTCATCCTGGCCGGCGACCACGTCTACAAGATGGATTACGAGGTGATGCTGCAGCAGCACCTCGACCGGCGCGCCGATGTCACGGTCTCCTGCATGACGGTGCCGCGCGCCGAGGCCTCGGCCTTCGGCGTGGTCAAGGTCGACGCCGCCGACCGGATCGTCGACTTCATCGAGAAGCCGGCCAATCCGCCCGGCCTGCCGGACGCGCCCGAGAGCGCCTTCGTCAGCATGGGCATCTACGTCTTCGAGACGCGGGTGCTGATCGAGCAGCTTCGTCGCGACGCCGCCGACCCCGCCTCGTCGCATGATTTTGGCAAGGACATCATCCCTCGCATGGTCCGGGAGGGCTCGGCCCAGGCGCACCGATTCGAGGAAAGCTGCGTCCGCTCCGCGATGGAGATCTCGCCCTACTGGCGGGATGTCGGCACCGTCGATGCCTATTGGGAGGCGAATATCGACCTCACCGATATCGTGCCCCCACTCGACATCTTCGACAAGGACTGGCCGATCTGGACCTATGGCGAGGTGGTGCCGCCGGCGAAGTTCGTCCATGACCAGGCCGGCCGGCGCGGCGAGGCGATCTCCTCCCTGGTTTCGGGCGGCTGCATCGTCTCCGGCGCCGCCGCCCGCCGCTCGCTGCTCTTCACCGGCGTCCGCCTGCATTCCTATGCGCAGATCGAGGGTGCGGTGCTGCTGCCCGGCGTCGATGTCGGCCGGCATGCGCGGCTGCGCAACGTCGTGGTGGATCGCGGCGTCCATATCCCGGAGGGGCTCGTGGTCGGCGAGGAGCCGGCGCTCGATGCGCGGCGGTTCCGACGCACCGACCGGGGCATCTGCCTCGTCACCCAGGCGATGCTCGACCGGATCGAGGCATGACGCTGCGGGTCCTCGCCGTCGCCTCCGAGGCCTATCCCCTGGTCAAGACCGGCGGCCTGGCCGATGTGGTCGGGGCGCTCCCGGCGGCGCTGGCGACGGAGGGCATCGACGTCACCACGCTGCTGCCCGGCTATCCGGCGGTGATGCAGGCGGTGGGCGATGCGCCGGTCGTCCTCACCCTCTCCGACCGCTTCGGCCCGGCCCGGCTGCGCCGGGCGCAGGTCGGGGCGCTCGACCTGCTGGCGCTCGAGGCGCCGCATCTCTTCGACCGCGCCGGCAACCCCTATGCCGCGCCGGGCGGCGGCGACTGGCCGGACAATGGCGAGCGCTTCGCCGCGCTCGGCCTGGCCGCGGCGGAGGCGGCGACCGCGCTCGGCGTCCAGGCGATGCATGCGCATGACTGGCAGGCCGGACTGGCTGGCGCCTATCTGCGGCATCTCGCGCCACGGCAGGTTCCGACCGTCTTCACCATCCACAACCTGGCCTTCCAGGGGCAATTCCCGGCCGCGCTCTTCCCGCGCCTTGGCCTGCCGGGGGAGGCCTGGAGCACCGAGGGCGTGGAGTATTTCGGCAGCCTCGGCTTCCTCAAGGCCGGGCTCTGGTATGCCGACCGCATCACCACCGTCTCGCCCAGCTATGCCGCCGAGATCCGCACGCCGGCCGGCGGCATGGGGCTCGACGGGCTGCTGCGCGGCCGCGCCGCGGTGGTGAGCGGCATCCTGAACGGGCTCGACGATGCGGCCTGGGACCCGGCCACCGACCCGGCGCTTGCCGAGCGCTTCAGTCTGGCCGCGCCCGGGCCGCGCGCGGCGAACAAGCCCGCGTTGCAGGGGCACTTCGGCCTGCTGCCCGATCCGGCGGCGCCGCTCTTCGCCTTCGTCGGTCGCCTCGCCTGGCAGAAGGGCATGGATCTCATCCTCGAGGCCTTGCCGGCGCTGCTCGAGGCGGGGGGCCAGCTCGCCATCCTCGGCACCGGCGAGCCGGCGCTCGAGGCACGATGCCGCGCCGTCGCCGCGGCGCATCCCGGCCGGGTGGGCGCGGCGATCGGCTTCGACGAGGCGCTGGCGCGGCTCTGCTATGGGGGCGCCGACGCGGTGCTGGTGCCCTCGCGCTTCGAGCCCTGTGGCCTCGCCCAGCTCTGCGCCCTGCGCTACGGCGCGCCGCCGATCGTCGCCCGCACCGGCGGGCTGGCCGATACGGTGATCGATGCCAATGAGGCGGCGCTGGCGGCGGGCTGCGCCAGCGGCCTGCAATTCCCCCCCGGCGACGCGGCGGCCCTGGCCGGCGCCCTGGGGCATGCCGCCGCGCTCATCACTGATGCCGCGGCCTGGTCGCGCATCCGCGCCAATGCCATGCGCTGCGACGTCTCCTGGCGCCGCTCCGCCGCGCGCTACGCCGCGCTGTTCCGCGAGGTCGCGCGCGCGGCGTGACGGGGGCGGCGCGTTCCGTTCCCTCCCGCGCTGCGGCATGCTGCGCCGATCATGCGCAAGGGGATGGCATGCAGGGTGGCGACGAGACGGGGAGCCTGCTCGTCCTGCGGGGCGTCGGGAAGCGCTACGCCACAGGGACGCTGGCCGTACAGGGGATCGATCTCGCGGTGGCGCAGGGCGATTTCCTCGCCCTGCTCGGCCCCTCGGGCTGCGGCAAGTCCACCCTGCTGCGGCTGATCGCCCGCCTCGCCGCGCCGAGCGAGGGGCGCATCGACTGGCCTCATGGCCGGCCCGGGCCGCGCGACATCGGCTTCGTCTTCCAGGAGCCGACGCTGATGCCCTGGGCCACGGCGCTCGCCAATGTCGCGCTGCCGCTGCGCCTCGCCGGCATGCCGCGGCGCGAGGCGGCGGCGCGGGCCGCCGAGTCGCTCGCCCGGGTCGAGCTTCGGGGCTTCGAGCAGGCCTATCC
The DNA here is from genome assembly GCF_013112485.1 of Roseicella sp. DB1501. Classification (GTDB taxonomy): domain Bacteria; phylum Pseudomonadota; class Alphaproteobacteria; order Acetobacterales; family Acetobacteraceae; genus Paracraurococcus. Next base: position 48,117 of record NZ_JABFHG010000002.1, on the reverse strand, counting down.
CCGCACCCTCTCGGGCGGCATGCGCATGCGCGTCTCCATCGCCCGCGCCCTGGTGACGCGGCCGCGCCTGCTGCTGATGGACGAGCCCTTCGCGGCGCTCGACGAGATCACCCGGCATCGGCTGAACAACGACCTGCTCGCGCTCTGGGAGGCGGCCCGCTTTACCGTGATCTTCGTGACCCATTCGGTCTTCGAGAGCGTCTACCTGGCGCGCCGCATCGCGGTGATGGCGCCGCGGCCCGGCCGCATCCATGCCGAGCTCGGCGTGACCGCCCCGGCGCCGCGCGGCGAGGCCTTCCGCACCTCGGCCGAATACGCCGCGCAGTGCCGCGCCGTCTCGGCGACGCTGGGCGAGGCGATGGCGGTCTCCCCGGCATGAGCGGCGCGTCCGGTGGCCAGCGCTGGCTGCGCATCCTGGCGCCGCTCGGCCTCGGCCTGCTGTTGCTGGGCGGATGGGAGGCCTGGCTGCGCCTCGCCGGCATCCCGCCCTATGTCGTGCCGGGGCCGGTCGCCATCGCCGGGGCGCTGGTGGAGGATTGGGCCACGCTCTCCGCCTCGCTGCTGGTGACGCTGAAGATCACGCTGCTCGCCCTGCTGATCGCCGCCTCGCTGGGGCTGCTGCTGGCGGTGCTCTTCGCCCAGTCGCGGCTGCTGGAGCTGTCGCTGTTTCCCTATGCCGTCATCCTGCAGGTGACGCCGGTCGTCGCCATCGCGCCGCTGATCATCATCTGGGTCGACGACGTCACGCTTTCCCTGCTGATCTGCGCCTGGATCGTCGCCTTCTTCCCGATCCTCTCGAACACCACGGTCGGGCTGAACAGCACCGACCACAACCTGCTCGACCTCTTCCGCCTCTACGGTGCCAGCCGCTGGCAGGTGCTGTGGCGGCTGCGGCTGCCGACGGCGATGCCCTATTTCCTCGCCGGCCTCCGGATCTCGGGCGGACTCTCCCTCATCGGCGCCATCGTCGCCGAATTCGTGCTCGGCACCGGGGGGCGCGCCTCCGGCCTCGCCTACCGCATCCTGGAGGCCGGCTACCAGCTCCGCATCCCGCGCATGTTCGCCGCGCTGGTGCTGATCTCGGGGGCCGGCATCGCCATCTTCCTGGCCCTGAGCCTGCTGTCGCAGCTGCTGCTGCGGCGCTGGCACGAGAGCGCCATGGAGAGGGGAGAGCGGCGATGAGCCTGGCGATGGACCGGCTGCGCGGGGCGATCCAGGCCGGCGGCGCCGACTACTGGCTGCGCGATGCGCGGGCGCCGGCGGCGCTGGTCGCCGGGGCGCCGCCCGGGCCTCTGGATGCGCAGGGGCTGGTCCGCCTCGACCTGCGGATCGCCGATGGCCGCATCGCCGCCCTGGCCCCGGCGGGCAGCGCCGCCGAGGGGCCGGATTGCGAGGGCGGCCAGGTCTGGCCCGGCCTGGTCGATGGCCATACCCATCTCGACAAGGGCCATATCTGGCCGCGCCATGCCAATCCGACCGGCGATTTCCTCGGCGCGCTGACCGCCTGCGCCGAGGACCGCGCCGGCTGGACCGATGCCGATATCGAGGCGCGCTTCGACTGGAGCCTGCGCGCCGCCCATGCGCATGGCACGGTGGCGATCCGCACGCATCTGGAAAGCTTCGCGCCGCGCGATCCCGGCTCCTGGCGCGTCTTCCGCCGGCTGCGGGAGCGCTGGGCCGGGCGCATCGCCCTGCAGGGCTGCTCGATCGCGCCGCTCGACCGCTTCCAGGGCGAGGATGGCGAGCGGCTGGCCGATATCGTGGCGGAAGCAGGCGGCGTGCTCGGCATGGTCACCCGCCTCTCGGGCGGGGTGCATGACCGGCTGCCCGATGATTTCCAGCCGATGCTCGACCGCTTCTTCACGCTGGCCGAGGCGCGCGGCCTCGATTGCGACCTGCATGTGGACGAGAGCGGCGAGACCGGCTCCCGCGCCCTGATCGAGATCGCCCGCACCGCCCTGCGGCGCGGCTTCCGCGGCCGCATCCAGTGCGGCCATTGCTGCTCGCTGGCGCTGCAGCCGGAAGAGCTGGCGCGCGCGACCATCGCGGCCTGCGCCGAGGCGGGAATCGCCATCATCGTCCTGCCGATGTGCAACATGTACCTGCAGGACCGCGCGCCCGGCCGCACGCCGCGCTGGCGCGGCGTCACCCTGGTGCACGAGTTCCGGGCGGCGGGCGTGCCGGTCTCCGTCGCCTCGGACAACACCCGCGACCCGTTCTACGCCTATGGCGATCTCGACATGGTCGAAGTGTATCGCGAGGCGGTGCGGATCCTGCAGCTCGACCATGCGGGGGAGGACTGGCCGCGCGCCGCCTGCGCCACGCCGGCCGCCGCCATGGGAATGCCGGAGGCGGGCTGGCTGCGCCGGGGTGTCGCGGCGGACCTGCTGCTGTTTCGGGCCCGCGGCATGACCGAGCTGCTCAGCCGGCCGCAGAGCGACCGGATCGTGCTGCGCGGCGGCCGGGTGCTGCAGGCCGAGCTGCCCGACTGGCGGGAGCTCGACGCCGTGCTCGGCACCGGGCCGGGCTGAGCCGCCCTTGCATCGGCGGGCCAGCGGCCGAGAATGCCGGTGGACGGCATCGTCACCCGTCTGGAAAGGGGACCGCATGCTCGCATCGCAACGCCACCTCTTCGACATCCCGCGCGAGGTTGCCTATCTCAACGCCGCCTCCTGGAGCCCGCTGCCGAAGCCGGTGCAGGCGGCGGGGCATGAGGGGGTCGCGCGCAAGGCGCAGCCCTGGCGCTGGGGCCCGGCGGAGCAGGCCGGCGAGTTCGCCCGCGCCCGCGCCGCGGCGGCGGCGCTGATCGGGGCCGCGCCGGCGGATATAGCCCTCGTCTCCTCGGTCGGCTTCGGCGTCGCCACGGCCGGCAAGATCCTGCCGATCCCGGCGGGCAGCCGGGTGATCCTGCTGGCCGACGACCACAGCGCCCCGACCCTCGAATGGATGCAGCGGGCGCCGGCCGGCGGCTTCGTGACCGAGGCGGTGGCACGCCCGTCGGATGGCGACTGGACCGCGGCGCTGCTCGCGGCGATCAAGCGGCCGGGCGCGGCGCCGCTGGCCCTGGCCTCAATCTCCTCGGTCCACTGGTCGGACGGCGGGCTGGTGGATCTCGATGCGGTGCAGGCGGCGCTGCGGCGGCAGGGGGCGGCGCTGCTGGTCGATGCCACGCACCATGCCGGCGTGCTGCCGATCGACGTGGCGCGGCTCGACCCGGATTTCCTGATCTTCCCGACCTATAAATGGGTGCTCGGCCCCTACGGCCGCGCCTTCCTCTACGTGGCGAAGCGCTGGCAGGAGGGGGTGCCGCTCGAGCAGACGAGCTATTCGCGGAAATCCGTCGCGGCGGAACGGGCGCCCTATTTCGCCGACCTCGCCTTCGCCGAGGGGGCGCAGCGTTTCGACATGGGCGAGCGGGACCATTTCATCTCGCTCGGCATGGCCGCCGTCGGGATGGAGATGATGGCCGCCTGGGGCCATGCCGCCATCGCCGCCCGCCTCGCCATGCTGACCGAGATGCTCGGCGCCGGCCTGGCGGGGCTGCCGGTCGATGTGCCGGCGACGTGGGTGCGGGCGCCGCATGTGCTGAGCCTCGGCTTCCCGCGCGGCATGCCGGAGGGGCTGATCGAGGGGCTGGCCGCGGCGGGCGTGTATGTCGCGCCGCGGCTCGGCCGGATGCGCATCAGTCCGCATGTCTACAACGATGAGGCGGATGTGGAGGCCTTCCTCACCGCCATGCGGCGCCTGCTGCGATAAGCAGGCGTGGCCGCCGCGATCCTACCAGGCGGCGAAGGCGGCGCGGATGCGGGTGAGGAAGCGTTCCAGCTCCCAGCGCTCGCGCCGGTCCATATGGGTCAGGTAGTGCCAGTCCAGCCGGCAGTCGCGGGCGCAGAGGCGGCGCAGGCCCCGGCCCACCACCTTCCGGTCGGGCCAGCCGAGATACCAGAGCAGCCAGAGCGGCGAGCCGTAGGTGGTGACGACGGCGATGCGCCGGATATTGGTCAGCAGCGGCTCGATCGCGCCGGGGCCGATGCGGAAGGCGATGCCGGGCAGCCAGACCCGGTCGAACCAGCCCTTCAGCATGGCCGGCATCCCGTACCACCAGGTCGGGTAGACCAGCACCAGCGCCTCGGCCCAGTGCAGGTCCTCCACCTCCCGCTCGATGCCGGCGCGGTTGGCGCCCGGCGCATTCGTCACCGCATGCTCCGCAGCCGACAGAACGGGGCGGAAATCCTCGGCATAGAGGTCGCGCAGCCGCACCTCATGCCCCTTGGCCTCGAGCGTGGCCTGCACCGTCCGGCGCAGAACGGCGTTGTAACTGTCATCGCGTGGATGACAGGCGATCAGCAGGATGTGCATGGGCGGCCCCGGCGCTGGGTGCCGCTTCAAGCATGCACAGGGCCGGCTGTCAGCCGGCCATGACCCAGGGCATCGGCTGCGAGGCCGGCACCGGGCGGTCGCCCTCGATGCGGAGCGACTGCAGGGCGGGGCCGCTGCTCGCGCTGTGCAGGAGGCAGCGATTGTCCCAGATCAGGACGTCGCCGGCCTGCCAGCGATGCCGCCAGGTGATCGCCTCCGCCGTGGCGGCGGCGAGGAGCGTCCGCAGCAGCCGGTCGCTCTGCGCCGTGGGCAGGTTCAGGATGCGCGTGGTGAAGGCCGGGTTGACGTAGAGAGAGGGCTCCCCCGTCACCGGATGCCGCCGCACGATTGGATGCTCGGTGCGGGCGGCCGGGTCGTGCGGATTCGCATGCACGGCCCGCAGGGCGCCGGCATGGTCGCGCAGCGCCGCCGGCAGGCTGGCCAGGGCGCGGCGCTGGTCGGCGAAGGCGATCTCGCTTCCGATCGCGATCTCGGTCCCGGTCGCGTGCAGCAGGCAGGCGAGGCTGGGCTCGGCAGCATAGCTGCGATCCGCATGCCAGAAGGGGCCAGGGGCCCAGCCCGGCGGCGGCAGGTCGGGCACGGCGCCGACCGAAAGGGGCAGGGCGGGGGGCGCCTGGTGCAGCGCCTGGCCGAGCAGGGAGGCCTCCAGCGCAGCGAGGCCGCTCGCCACGCTCTCGGCCAGGCCGCCCTGGCCGCGGAGCAGCAGCACGCCGTGCTCGATCAGGGCGTCGTGCAGCAGGTCGAGGAGATAGGGCGAGGGCACGGCCGCGAGGTCGATGCCGCGAAACTCCACGCCGAATTCCGGATGCAGCGGGTGGAGCGAAAGGCCGCGGGCCGGGCTGGCGGGGCGGGTAAGGGTTGAGGTCATCCCCATGGCACTCCAGGGCCGGGCGGGCGGCGCGCCCATTTCACGAACGGACGGCATGGTAACCCTGATAATCCGACATACAAGGGTGAATTGTAAAACACGAATAATAATAGTTTTATTGACTGCGCTGAGACGCGAGCCGGATAGGGGTGCCTGCTGCCCTGGAATGCCGGTTTTTGACGTGACGCGGGGCGCCCGGGCGGCGCGCCATGGCGTCGCATAACACAATCAAAAACAGTATGAATCGCCGGCGCCTGCCAGCTTGCGAAGAGGGCTGGTCTGACCGACAGTCCGGCCATGGAGGCAGCCATGACGCCAGAGGCCCTGCGCCACTCCGCCCGCAGCGCGGCGGCACCGCCCGCCGGCCTTGCGGCCCCGCTCGAGGCGCTGTGGTGGGAGGCGCATGGCGATTGGGACCGGGCGCATGGCGCGGCCCAGGCGGGCGAGGATGCCGGGAGCGCCTGGGTCCATGCCTATCTGCACCGGGTCGAGGGCGATCTGGCGAATGCCGATTACTGGTATCGCCGGGCCGGCCGGCAGCGACCCGCGGCGAGTCTCGAGGCGGAATGGGCGGCCATCGCCGCCGCCCTGCTGCCGGAGGACGCGGCAGGCGGCGACCCGTCCCGATCGGATGGGACCGCCTGAGCGGGCTTTCAGCGATCTCTTTAGATGAATTGCCCCCGGAGAAATCCCAGGGCGGGGAGGGGCGTCCATTTGCGCGGCAGGTCGTGCCGGCTGATCGGGGCCACGCTGTAATGCGGCACGGGCTGCAGGGATCGGCGGAGGAAATCCTCATAGGCGCGGACCTGCTGGGCGCGCCAATCGCGGTCGGCCAGGGCGGCTGCACGGCTGCGGAACACCTCGGCGACGCGGCTGGTGCGGCCGACGGTCGCGTAGACAGCCCAGAGCGTGTCGTCGTCGCTGCGTCCGACGCTGACGAGGTCCCTCACTCTCCCTGGATCGCAATCGGCGCGGCCGGCGTCAAGCGTCGCCTGCGCGCTGCGCGTCCCCGCCGCCGTCCAGGGTCCGGCGCGCCTCGAGCAGCCGGGCCCTGGCTTCCGGGCTCAGCTCCGGGTAGTGGAGCTTCAGCGCGTCGAGCGCGGTGCCGAGGGCGGCGCCGACCACCAGCCGGGTGAACCACTTGTTGTCCGCCGGCACGACATACCAGGGCGCGTGCGGCGCCGCGGTGGCGCGGATCGCCTTCTCATAGGCCGTCTGGTAGTCGTCCCAGAAGGCCCGCTCCTCGATATCGGCCATGGTGAATTTCCAGTTCTTCTCCGGCTCGTCGATGCGCGAGAGGAAGCGGCGCCGCTGCTCCTCCCGGCCGACATGCAGGAAGAATTTGAGGATGACGGTCCCCTGCCGGGCGAGGTAGCGCTCGGTGCCGGCGATATCCTGCAGCCGCTCCTCCCAGATCCGCTTGCTGCGCACCTCGGCGGGCAGGGCTTGCGCGGCGAGGATCTCGGGATGCACGCGGGCGACCAGCACCTCCTCGTACCAGGAGCGGTTGTGGATGCCGATCTCGCCGCGGGCCGGCAGGGCCCGGATGTGCCGCCACAGGAAGTCATGATCGCGCTCGATAGGCCCCGGCGCCTTGAAGCTCACCACCCGCACGCCCTGCGGATTGACGCCTGAGAAGACATGCTTGATCGCGCCGTCCTTGCCGGCCGCATCCATCGCCTGGAAGATGCAGAGCACGGACCAGCGATCCTGCGCGTAGAGCATGTCCTGCTGCCGCTTCAGCAGATCGATGCCGTCCTGCAGCAGCGCCTTGGCCGCGTCCTTGTCGAGGTCGAGCCAGGCAGTGTCGGACGGATCGTGGTCCTTCAGGCGGAAGCCCTTGCCATCCGCGATCCGGTACCGCGCCGCCAGCTTGCGCATGCGCTTGATGTCCATCCCCGCTCACTCCCTCCGCAGCGCTCATTCCAATGGCCGGTGATGATGTCCCAGCGCCGGGCGCCGCGCCGCCGCATCAGGGCAGGCGCAGCAGCACGCTCAACGGGCAATGGTCGGACAGGCGGCTCCGCCAGCTCCGCTCGCGCTCGGCATAGACCAGCACGCGCAGGCTGTCGGGCTGCATCCAGCCCACCGCGGGGCCGCCGAGCAGGATATGGTCGATGAACCGCCGGGGATGCCGCGCGCCAGCCCAGCAGGGGTCGGAGAAGCCTTCGGTCGCGCGGCGCAAGGGGCCGGCCGGGGCGAGGCGGCGCAGCAGGTCGTCATCCGGGCTGCCGACGGCGCGGTTGAAATCGCCGAGGATGGCGAAGCCGATCCCTTCGTCGCGTCGCGCCATGGCCCAGTCGGCCAGGATCCGCGCCTGGCGGTCGAGGGATTCGCAGTCTCGGTCCGCCGAGGCCAGCGGCGCATCGCGGCAGCCGGCATCGAGATGGACGGAGAGCAGCCGCAGATGCTGGCCGGCCGCCTCCACGGTGATGTCGGTGCCGCGGCGCAGCGAGTGGCGGGAGTTGGGATACAGATCGAGCGCGGCGAGATCGGGGTTCTGCACCACCCGCAGCCCCCGCCGCACGGCGAAGCCGGTCCGCTGGATGTCGCGCTCATGGGCGAAGAAGAAGGCGTAGGCGGCGGGATCGAAGATGCGGGCCGCGGCCTTCGGGCCGTCGACCTCCTGCAGGGCGACGACATCGGCATCCAGCCGCCGGGCATAACCGGCCAGCGCCGCGAGATCGGCCTCCGCGCGGGGCCGCACGTCGCGCGGCAGGTCGGGGTCGCCCGCCGGCCGCAGGGTCAGCCAGGCGATGTTCCAGCTCGCCAGCTTGAGCTCGGCGGCCATGGCCGGGCTGGCGAGGAGGAGAAGCAGGGTGCAGAGCAGGCGTCGCATCGCCCGAGAGTGCCGGCTCCGCGTCCCGGGCGATAGCCACCGCATGCGCCGGACCACCGGCCGCCCGCCGCGGCTGGCCCGGCGCCGCTCTTAGCCCGGGATGCGCACCGGCAGGCTGCGGATGCCGTGGATGAAGTTGGAATAGATGCGCTTCGGCGCGTCCAGCACCTCGATCCGCGGGAAGCGGGCCAGCACCTCCTCCCAGAGGATGCGGAGCTGCAGCTCGGCCAGGCGGTTGCCGACGCAGCGATGCACGCCGAAGCCGAAGGACAGGTGCTGCCGCGCCCGCGGCCGGTCGATGAGGAAGCGGTCGGGCTCCTCGATCGCCTCGGGGTCGCGGTTGCCCGAGACGTACCACAGGCAGACCTTGTCGCCCTCGCGGATCCGCTTGCCGCCGAATTCGAAGTCGCGGCTGGCAGTGCGGCGCATGTGGATCACCGGCGTCACCCAGCGGATGATCTCCGAGACCATGTTCGGGATCAGCCCGGGATCGGCGCGCAGCTTGTCCCATTCCGCCGGGTTCTGGTGCAGCGCGTAGAGGCCGCCCGACATGGAATTGCGCGTGGTGTCGTTGCCGCCGACGATGAGCAGGGCGAGGTTGCCCATGAACTCGCGCAGCGGCATGTCGCGCGTCGCGGCGCCATGCGCCAGCATCGAGAGCAGGTCGAAGCCTGGCGGCCGCTGGCGCCGCTCGGCGAAGAGGCGGCCCATGGTCTCGGCCATGACGCGGAGCTCGGCGAAGCGCTCCTCCTCGGACCGCACGGGCGAGTCCGGGTCGGTCACGTCGGCGATCGCGATATCCGACCAGTAGGTGAGCTTGCGGCGCTCCTCGATCGGGAAGTCGAAGAGGGTGGCGAGCATCAGCGTGGTCAGCTCGATGGAGACGCGCTCCACCCAGTCGAATTCCTCGTTGCGTGGCAGCCCGTCCAGCACCATCCGCGTGCGCTCGCGGATCAGCGGTTCCATGTTGGCGAGGTTGCCCGGCGCGACGATGGGCTGCACCACCTTGCGCTGCTCGTCATGCTTCGGCGGGTCCATGCGGATGAAGCTCGGCCGTTGCATGTCCTTCGGCTGGTCGAGGACCTGGATGCCGCCGAGCTCCGAGGAGAAGACCTGGTGGTTCACCTCGGCCGCCATGATGTCCTTGTAGCGGGTGACGGACCAGTAGGGGCCGAAGCGGCTCTCGGCGCACCAATGCACCGGGTCCTCGCGGCGGAGCCGGTCGAAGAAGGCGAAATGGCTCTGCGTCTGGTAGAGCGCCGGGTCGCTCATGTCGAACCGGTCGAGCGGCAGTTGCAGGGCGCGCCGGTCGGGAATGGCATTCATGGATCGGTGGTCTCCCTGGACGGGGCCGCGTCTGCGCGCGGCGCCCGGGGAGCCTAGCGCAGATGCGCCGGTGGATCGAAGCGAAACCCGCCATGCCCTCGGCCCCGGCGCCAGCCTCAGCGGCCGGCCGGGCCGGCGATGATCGCGCCCGACAGCGTCTCCGGGTTGCGCTCCCACCAGCGCCCGGCATCGACCCAGGTGATGAAGTCGAGCACCCCCCGGTTGAAGGCATCGGGGTCCTCCAGGTTCATCGCATGGCCGCAGCGTGGCATGACCATGAGGGCGCTGGTCGGAATGGTACGTTTAAGGAACAGCCCCGGCTCGAGCGTCGGGTCATCCTCGTCGCCGCAAATGACGAGGCAGGGCAGGCGCATGCGGCGGAACGCCGCCTCGAACTCGAACAGGCTTGGCCGCTCCCGTTGCACGCCGCGCATGGTCAGCGCCGCCCCATCCGTGTCGTGCTCGGCGAGCTGGGAGAGGAACTCGGCATAGCCGCGCGGGTCCTTTTCCTCGAAGACGAGGCGGGTCGGGCCGCGGCCATAGCTGCGGGCCATCTTCCACATCCCCTCCTCGGCGATGCGGTCGGCGGTGGCGTCCACCTCGGCGCGGAACTGCGCGCGCTTGCCAGGGGCGGCGCCGTAGCCGACGCCGGCGGCGGTGAGGCTGCGCGCCAGATGCGGGTGCCGCAGGCCGAGATGCAGGGTGGCGAAGGCCCCCATGGAGAGGCCGACGACATGCGCCGGGGCGAGGTCGAGGCCGCGGATCACGGCCGCGATGTCGTCGGTCGCACGGTCCTGCGAATAGGCAGCCGGGTCGTGCGGCACGTCGCTCGGCGGGTAGCCGCGGGCGTTGAAGGCGATGCAGCGGTAGCGGCGGGCGAAGAAGCGGAGCTGCGGCTCCCAGCTCCGGGCGTCGCCGGCGAATTCATGCACGAAGACCAGGGGCGTCCCGCTGCCGGCCTCCTCGACATGCAGGTCGATCCCATCATCGGTCCGGATCATCGGCATCGCATCGGCTCCCGGCGGCGGCCGGGGGAGGCTAGGCCGATTTGCCGCCCTGGGCGACAGTCGGCGCCGCGGAACCCTCGCTTGCTGATCGTGGCCGTGATGCACGCAGAAGGGGATCACCCTGTCGCGATCGTCATCCTCGCCCGCCGGCCAGATCGCCAGGAAAACCCGCCCCGCGCGCGCTGCATGCCTTCGCTTGGGAACAGGGGGTTCAAAGAGGACCTGTTCAGTCCTATTTGACCCTCACGAGAGGGCGGGTGACGTGTTGAGGCTGTCGAAATTGACCGACTACGCCGTGGTGGTCATGGCCCGGCTGGCCCATGACGGCGCCGGGCCGGATGGTCGGGTGCAGACCGCGCCCGGCCTCGCCGCCGCGACCGGCATCGCCGAGCCGACGGTCGCCAAGGTGCTGAAGATCCTTGGCCAGGCCGGCCTGGTCGAGGGCGTTCGTGGCGCCCGGGGAGGCTACCGGCTGACGCGTATGCTGCCGGCGGTGCCGCTCGCCGAGGTGATCGCCGCCGTGGACGGCCCGATCGCGCTGACCGCCTGCGTCGATGGCGGCGCCGGCGCCTGCGAGGCGGAGGCCTTCTGCGCCGTTCGTGGCCGCTGGGACCCGGTGAACGACGCCATCCGCAGAGCGCTGTCCGGGATCACGATGGCCGATCTCGCGGGCCCGGCCCATTGCCCCGGCCATCCTGCCCCCGGTCGTCCCGACCTGTCCCTCGCCTCCATTCCTGCCGAATAGGACCCCCCATGCCTGCCGTCACCGAGACGATCGACACCGTCCAGTCCGTCACCGAGGGTACCTACAAGTGGGGCTTCGAGACGGATATCGAGATGGAATTCGCCCCGAAGGGGCTGAATGAGGACATCGTCCGTTTCATCTCGCACAAGAAGAACGAGCCGGCCTGGCTGCTCGAGTGGCGGTTGAAGGCCTTCGCGCTTTGGCTGAAGATGGAGGAGCCGCGCTGGTCGGCCGTCTCCTATCCGGCGATCGACTATCAGGACGCCTATTACTATGCGGCGCCGAAGCAGAAGGCGAAGCCGAAGTCGCTCGACGAGGTCGATCCCGAGCTGCTGAAGACCTACGCCAAGCTCGGCATCCCGCTGAAGGAGCAGGCGATCCTCGCCGGGGTCGAGGGGGCGGGTGAGGCGCCGGCCGATGCCGGCCGCATGCCGATCGCCGTCGATGCCGTCTTCGACAGCGTCTCCGTCGCCACCACCTTCAAGGCGCGGCTCGAGAAGGAAGGCATCATCTTCTGCTCGATCTCGGAGGCAGTGCAGAACCATCCCGAGCTGGTGCGGCAGTATCTCGGCACCGTGGTGCCGCAGGGCGATAATTTCTACGCGGCGCTGAACAGCGCGGTCTTCACCGATGGCAGCTTCGTCTACATCCCGAAGGGGGTGCGCTGCCCGATGGAGCTCAGCACCTATTTCCGCATCAATGCCAAGAGCACCGGGCAGTTCGAGCGGACCCTGATCATCGCCGATGAGGGCAGCACCGTCTCCTATCTCGAGGGCTGTACCGCGCCGATGCGCGACGAGAACCAGCTGCATGCGGCGGTGGTGGAGCTGGTCGCGCTCGACGACGCCAGCATCAAGTACAGCACGGTGCAGAACTGGTACCCCGGCGATGCCGAGGGCCGGGGCGGCATCTACAACTTCGTCACCAAGCGGGCGCAGTGCCGCGGCCGCCGCTCCAAGGTGAGCTGGACCCAGGTGGAGACCGGCTCCGCGATCACCTGGAAGTACCCGTCCTGCGTGCTGCTCGGCGATGATTCGGTGGGCGAGTTCTACTCGGTCGCCATCACCAACAACCGCCAGCAGGCCGATACCGGGACCAAGATGATCCATGTCGGCAAGCGCACGACCAGCACCATCGTCTCGAAGGGCATCTCGGCCGGCCGCGGCCAGAACACCTATCGCGGCCTGGTGCGGGTGGCGCCGAGCGCGGGCAACGCGCGCAACTTCACGCAGTGCGATTCGCTGCTCATCGGCGACCAGTGCGGCGCCCATACCGTGCCCTATATCGAGAACCGCTGCATGACGGCGAAGGTCGAGCACGAGGCGACCACGAGCCGCATCGCCGAGGACCAGCTCTTCTACTGCCGCCAGCGCGGCCTGTCGGAGGAGGATGCCGTCGGCCTCATCGTCAACGGCTTCTGCCGCGAGGTGCTGAAGGAGCTGCCGATGGAATTCGCGGTCGAGGCGCAGAAGCTGCTGCAGATCAGCCTCGAAGGCTCGGTGGGCTGATCCAGGGGAAAGTAGAGATGTTGAAGATCGAAGGACTGACCGCCGAGGTCGAGGGCAAGCAGATCCTGAAGGGGGTCGAGCTCGAGGTGCCCGCCGGCGAGATCCACGCCATCATGGGACCGAACGGCTCCGGGAAGTCGACGCTGTCCTACGTGCTCTCGGGCCGCGAGGGCTACGAGATCACCGGCGGCTCGGTGAGTTTCAACGGCGTCGACCTGCTGGCCCTGGAGCCGGAGGAGCGGGCGGCAACCGGCCTCTTCCTCGCCTTCCAGTATCCGGTCGAGCTGCCGGGCGTCGGCAACGCCCTGTTCCTGCGCACCGCGCTGAACGCGGTGCGGAAGGCGCGCGGCGAGTCCGAGCTTGACGCCATGCAGTTCCTCAAGCTGGCGCGTGAGCGCCTGAAGGCGCTGCACATCTCCGAGGACATGCTGAAGCGCGGCGTGAATGTCGGCTTCTCCGGCGGCGAGAAGAAGCGCAACGAGGTGCTGCAGATGGCGCTGCTGCAGCCGAAGCTCGCCATCCTGGACGAGACCGACAGCGGCCTCGACATCGACGCGCTGAAGATCGTGGCCGATGGCGTGAACGCGCTGCGCTCGCCGGATTTCTCGGCGCTGGTGATCACTCACTACCAGCGGCTGCTCGACTACATCGTGCCTGACCGGGTGCATGTGCTGATGCATGGGCGCATCGTGCAGTCCGGCGGGCCCGAGTTGGCGAAGCAGCTCGAGGCGGAGGGCTATGCCTCCGTGCAGGCGGCGGCATGACGGCGCATCCCACCGGTCATCCCTCGGGCGCCGAGGGCTTCCTGCACCGCTTTGAGGGGCTCCGTTCGCGCTTGCCGGGCGCGCGGTTGGATTTCGTCGATGCGTTGCGCGGCGAGGCCGCCGAGGCCTTCCGCCAGCAGGGCTTCCCGACGCGCCGCGTCGAGGCCTGGAAATACACCGACCTGCGCCCGGTCGCGGCGGCCGGCTTCGACGAGCCGCTGACCGCGATCGATACGGCGCCCGCGCTGCCGCCCGCGCATGGCGCGGCGCGGGCCGTCTTCGTCGATGGCCGCTTCCGCGAGGACCTTTCGCAGCTCGACGGGCTCGGCTACGCGGCGGCGAACCTGGCCGTGGCGCTGCCACGCCTGCAGGGGCGGCTCGGCGGCCTCGCCGCGGACGGGGCGCAGCCGATGGTGGCCCTCAACACCATGCTGTTCGAGGACGGGCTGGTGGTGACCGTGCCGGCCGGCGTCGCGGCCGGCGTGCTCGACCTGGTCTCGGTCGCCACCGCCTCCGAGCGGCCGGAGGCCTTCCATCCGCGCCACTTGATCCGCCTCGAGGCCGGGGCCAGCCTGACATTGATCGAGACCGCGACCGGGCCCTCGGCCTCCCGCTACCTGCACAACCCGGTCTATGAGATCGAGGTCGCGGAGGGGGCGAGGCTGACCCATGCGCGGCTGCAGCAGGAGGGCGATGCCGGCTTCCAGCTCTCGACGGCCTATGCCCGTATCGCCGAGGGCGGCACCTACGACAATTTCACGCTGAATGCCGGCGGCAAGCTGGTGCGGAACGAGATCCACGCGGTCCTCTCTGGCCCCCGGGCGGCCTGCCACATGAACGGCGCGCAGCTGCTGCGGGACGGCCAGCATGCCGACACCACCACGGTGCTCGACCATGCGGCGCCGGATTGCGCCAGCCGGCAGACCTACAAGACGGTGCTGGCGGGCCGCTCGCGCGGCGTCTTTCAGGGCAAGATCCATGTGCACCAGATCGCCCAACGCACCGATGGCTACCAGATGAACCAGGTCCTGCTGCTCAGCCCGGAGGCCGAGATCGACAGCAAGCCGCAGCTTGAGATCTATGCCGACGACGTGAAGTGCAGCCATGGCGCGACGGTCGGCGAGATCGATGCCGAGCAGCTCTTCTACCTGCGCTCCCGCGGCATCCCGGAGGAGCGGGCCCGCGCCATGCTGGTCGAGGCCTTCCTGCGGGAGGCGATCGAAGGCGTGCAGGACGAGACGGCGCGCGCGGCACTCGATGCCGCGGTGACGCGCTGGTGGGAAGGGCAGGAGGCAGCGGCGTGAGCTTCGACGTCGCCCGCATCCGGCGGGACTTCCCCATCCTGCAGCGGAAGATCCGCGGCAAGCCGCTCGTCTTCCTCGACAGCGGCGCCTCGGCGCAGAAGCCGCGCCAGGTGATCGAGGCCATGGTGCACTGCATGGAGGAGCGCTACGCCAACGTGCATCGCGGCGCCTACTTCCTGAGCGAGGCGGCGACCGAGGCCTATGAGGCGGCGCGCGGCGCGGTCGCCCGCTTCATCCATGCCGGCGATCCGCGCGAGGTCATCTTCACCGGCAACAGCACGGCGGCGATCAACCTCGTGGCGCATAGCTGGGGCCGCGGCGTCCTGCGGCCGGGCCAGGCGGTGCTGATCAGCGAGATGGAGCACCACGCCAACCTCGTGCCCTGGCAAATGCTGCGGGACGAGGGGCGGGGGATCGAGCTGCGCGTGGCGCGCGTGACCGATGCCGGCGAGCTCGATCTCGAAGACGTCGCGGCCAAGCTCGCGGATGGCAAGGTCGGGTTGGTCGCCATCACCCATATGTCCAACGTCCTCGGTACGGTGACGCCCGCCGAGCGGCTGGTGCAGATGGCGCATGCGGCCGGCGCGAAGATCCTCTTCGATGGTTCCCAGGCCGCGGTGCACCGGCCGGTCGACATGCAGGCGCTCGGCGCGGATTTCTACGCCTTCACCGGGCACAAGCTTTATGGCCCGACCGGCATCGGCGTGCTCTGGGCCCGGCTCGAGCACCAGGAACGGATGCCGCCCTTCATGGGCGGCGGCGACATGATCTCCATGGTGACCATCGACCGGGTTGAATGGGCGCCGCCGCCCGCCAAATTCGAGGCCGGGACTCCCCCGATCGTCGAGGCGGTCGGGCTGCACGCGGCCATCGACTACGTCTCGGTGATCGGCATGCCGGCGATCGAGGCGCATGAGCGGCGGCTGGTGGACCATGCGATGCGGCGTCTCTCTGATATCGAGGGGCTGGACCTGCTGGGCCGGGCGCAGGATCGCGGCGGGGTCTTCGCCTTCTCGCTCGACAAGGCGCATGCGCACGATCTGGCGACGTTGCTCGACCGGGCCGGCATCGCCGTCCGCGCCGGCCGCCATTGCGCCGAGCCGCTGCATGCCCGCTTCGGCGTCGAGGGTGGCACGGTGCGCGCCAGCTTCGGCCTGTACACGACAGAGGGCGAGGTCGATTATCTCGCCGAGGCACTGACCAAGGCGCGGGAGTTCTTCGCATGATGGTCCCTTGGCGGCCATCGGAGGCAAGCTGATGTTCGACGACCTGCGCGACCTGTATCAGGAGGTCATCCTCGATCACGGTCGCCGGCCGCGCAATTTCCGCCGGCTCGAGGATGCCGACCGGACGGCGCGCGGCGACAACCCGATGTGCGGCGACCGTCTGGAGCTGTTCCTGAAGCTGGCGCCGGACGGCTCGATCGCCGATGCCGCCTTCCAGGGCCGCGGCTGCGCCATCTCGACCGCGAGCGCGTCGCTGCTGACCGAGACGGTGAAGGGCAAGTCGGCCGAGCAGGCGCACGCGCTCTCCGACCACTTCCGGGCGCTGGCGATGACCGGCGCCTGCCCGGATTGCGGCGAAGCGCTGTCGGAGGAGATGGAGCGCCTGCAGCCGCTCTCGGGCGTGCATGAATTCCCGAGCCGCGTGAAATGCGCGACCCTGGCCTGGCACACCCTGAACGCCGCCCTCGACGGGGTGAAGGAGGCGAGCAGTGAGTGACGACACCGCAGCGACCCATGGGGCGACCCACGGCGCCTGGACCCCGGAGGGCGAAGCCCCGCCCGCGACCCCGAAGCTCGAGGAAGACGCGGTCATCTCGATGCTGAAGACCGTGTTCGATCCGGAGATCCCGGTCGATATCTTCGAACTCGGCCTGATTTACGCGGTCGAGATCGCCGATGACGGCAAGGTCAAGATCGAGATGACGCTGACGACCCCCTCCTGCCCCTCGGCGCAGGAACTGCCGAGCCAGGTCGAGGAGGCGGTGCGCATGGCGCCGGGCGTCACGGATGTCGAGGTTGAGGTTGTCTGGGACCCGCCCTGGGACCAGAGCCGCATGAGCGAGGACGCGCGCCTCGCCTTGAACATGTATTGAGCGGGGCGATAGCCGATGAGCACGACGACCACGCCGCCCGCCCGGCCGAAGCGGGCATTACCGCCATTGATGCAATTGACCGAGGGCGCTGCCGAGCGCCTGCGGTCGCTCTACGCCGCCGGCGAGGGCGGCAAGCTGCTGCGCGTCAGCGTCAAGACCAAGGGCTGCTCCGGCCTGTCCTACGACCTGTCCTGGGTGGATGGGCCGCAGAAGGGTGACGAGCAGGTGACGGACAAGGGCGTGACCGTGCTGGTCGACAGCAAGGCGAGCCTGTTCCTCATCGGCACGGTAATGGATTACGAAGTAAAATCGATGTCCGCCGGCTTCACCTTCACCAATCCCAACGAGAAGGGGCGGTGCGGCTGCGGCGAGAGCTTCCACGTCTGACGATGCGGCATCCGCTTGATGCCGTATCGCGGCCCGCTACGATGCACCTGATCGAACAAAGCGCCTCGCGGCGTGGAGGGTTGTGGTGCGGCGAGTTTCTACGACAATGGTTCTGTTCGCCCTGGCGCTGCCTTGCGCAGGGCATGCTGAGGATACGGCGGGCCCGCGCATCCATGCCGGCGAGGGGCTGACCGGCATTCTCAGCGAGGTGCGTGGCGGCGCCATCTGGCACGATCCGAATGCCAAGGAGTCGAGCTTCGCGGTGAATGGCGAGTGGCTCTTCGCCACCCCCGTGCCCGCGCGGCTGACCGAAGGGCTCGATCCGCTCTATCGCTGGGTATTCGAGCCGCGGCTGCATTTGGGTTTCACCGCAAATACGGAAGGCAAGACCAGCAAGGGCTATTTCGGCCTGACCTGGACGACGATGCTGGCGCGCGACGTCTTCCGCCAGGGCGACGGCATCCGCTTCGACTTCCTCTTCGGCGGCTCGATCAATGACGGTCTGCACGACCGTCGCCTGCCGGACCGCAAGGATCTCGGCGGCAACCTGCTGTTCCATGTCGGCGGGGAGATCGGCTACCAGTTCAACCGGACCTGGTCGGTCTCCTTCTTCGTCGACCATGATTCCAACGGCGGAACGGCGAAGCGCAACCAGGGCCTGAACTCCGTCGGGCTCCGCCTCGGTTACGCGCTGTAACGCAGCCCTGCGCGGTCCCGTCCCGGGCGGACGGGGCCGCGCGGCGCCGCGTCAGGCCACGCCGGCCTGCAGCAGGGCATGCATGTGCAGGGCGCCGACCGGTCGGTTGCCCTCCAGCGCTACCAGCACCGAGATCTTTCGCTCGTTCATCTCCTGCAACGCGGCGCTCGCCAGCATCTCCGGCACCGTCGTATGCGGGTCGCGCGTCATCAGCGTGCCGGCCTTCCGGCTCAGGATGTCGGGCGCCATGTGGCGCCGCAGGTCGCCATCGGTGATGATCCCGGCGAGGCCGCCCACCTCGTCCACCACGATGGCGCAGCCGAGGCTGTGGCCGGTCATCGCCACGATGACCGCGCCCATGTCCATGTCCTCGCGCACCAGCGGCAGGTCGGGGGCGCGCTTCATCAGGTCGCCCACCGTCAGCAGCTGCGCGCCGAGCTTGCCGCCCGGATGGAACTGGTGGAAATGCGCCGGGGTGAAGCCGCGCCGCTCCAGCAGCGCCATGGCGATCGCATCGCCGAGCACGAGCTGGAGGGTGGTGGAGGTGGTGGGCGCCAGCCCATGCGGGCAGGCCTCCTCCACCTTTGGCAGGATCAGCGGGATGTCCGCCGCCTTGCCGAGCGCGCTCTGCGCCCCGGAGGTCATGGCGATCAGCGGCACGCGGTGGCGGCGGGAGTAGTGGATGATGTCCCGGAGCTCCGCCGTCTCGCCCGACCAGGACAGCGCCAGGATGACATCGCCCGAGGTGACCATGCCGAGATCGCCATGGCTGGCCTCGGCCGGGTGCAGGAAGAAGCAGGGCGTACCGGTGGAGGCGAGGGTGGCGGTGATCTTGTTGCCGACATGGCCGCTCTTGCCCATGCCGGTGACGATCAACCGGCCCGCGGCGGCGTAGATCGTCTCGACCGCGCGGATGAAGGCCTCACCGAGCGGCCCCTCCATGGCCCGCTGCAACTCCCCGAGCCCCTTCGCCTCGACGGCGAGGGTGCGCAGCGCGGCAACGCGGATCGCCGCGTCATCGGCCGGATCGTGCCGCAGGGCGGCATTGGCGAGATGCGCATTCATGCGGCGGAACCTGCCTGCGGCGCCAGCATCCGGCGCGCCTTCTCAAGATCCGCCGGCGTGTCGACGCCGAGCGGCACCTCCGCGACCTCCATCGCATCGATCCGCATGCCGGCCTCGAGCGCACGGAGCTGCTCCAGCTTCTCCCGCTGCTCGAGCGGCGAGGGGGGCAGGGCGACGAAGCGGGCAAGGGCGCTGCGCCGCCAGGCATAGAGGCCGATATGGTGCCAGAGCGGCCCCTCGCCCCAGGGCGCGGTGGCGCGGGTGAAGTAGAGGGCGCGGTGCCGGCCGCTGCCGAGCGCCGTGCCGACGAACTTCACCACCTGCGAGGCGGTGCGGTCGGCGGCGTCGTGGATCTCGGCGATCAGCGTCGCCAGCGCCACCTCCGGCTCGGCCATGGGCTGCAGCGAGGCGCGGATGGCGGCGCGCGAGATGGTCGGCAGGTCGCCCTGGACATTGACCAGCACGTCGTGCCGCGCATCGGGGTCGAGCCGGACCAGCGCCTCGGAGATGCGGTCGGAGCCGGAGGCGTGGTGCTCGCCCGTCATCACCGCCGTGCCGCCATGCGCCCGGACCGCCTCGGCGATCTCGGGTGTATCGGTGGCGACGGCGACCTCGCCGACATCCGCCTCCTGCGCCCGCCTGAGCACATGGACGATCATCGGCAGGCCGTGGATGTCGAGCAGCGGCTTGCCGGGCAGGCGCGTGCTGGCGAGCCGCGCCGGGATCAGGACGAGCGGCCTCATGCCGGCAGCGCGATCCGCCGCGCCTTGGCGAGCGCATCGAAGGCCATGAGATCCTCGACGAGCCCGGCGAAGTCCCGCAGCGGCACCATGTTCGGCCCGTCCGAGGGCGCCCGTTCCGGCGCCTCATGCGTCTCGATGAACACGCCCGCGACGCCGACCGCGACCGCGGCGCGGGCCAGGACAGGCACGAATTCCCGCTGCCCGCCGGAGGCGCCGCCGAGGCCGCCCGGCTGCTGCACCGAATGCGTCGCGTCGAAGATCACCGGCGCGCCCATCGCCGCCATCTGCGGCAGGCCGCGCATGTCGGTGACCAGCGTGTTGTAGCCGAAACTGGTGCCGCGCTCGGTCGCCAGCACCTTGGGATTGCCCGAGCCGGTGACCTTGGCGATGACGTTCTTCATGTCCCAGGGGGCGAGGAACTGCCCCTTCTTGATGTTCACCACGCAGTCGGTGACGGCGGCGGCGACGAGCAGGTCGGTCTGCCGGCAGAGGAAGGCCGGGATTTGCAGGATATCGACCGCCTCGGCCACCGGCGCGCAATGGCCAGGCTCGTGCACATCGGTCAGCACCGGCAGGCCGAAGCGCTCGCGGATCTCGGCGAAGACAGCCAGTGCGCCGGCCATGCCGATGCCGCGGGCGCCGCCGAGGCTGGTGCGGTTGGCCTTGTCGTAGGAGGCCTTGAAGACGAGGCCGATGCCGAGCCGCCGGGCAATGCTTTGCAGCGCCTCGGCCATCTCAAGCGCATGCGCCCGGCTCTCCATCTGGCAGGGGCCGGCGATGAGGGCGAGCGGGGCGTCATTGGCGAAGCGGACGGGACCGACCGCGACGATGGGCGAGGGGGCCAGTTCAGGAGTTTGGTTCGACATGCATTTCCGCGACCGGGCCTGAGCGCGCCGGTCTCTGCCTTCCAGTGAGGTCTAAGTCCGCATAAAATACGCCTTTCACATATTTTATAGCACGCTTTACGACTCATTGCTGCCTCACCCTGGCACGACCGGCATGCCGGCCGCGCAGGGCCGCGGCCGCCCTCAGGCCGCCAGGCGGTCGATCCGATCCCGCAGCCGGTACCAGCCGCCGATGAGGGGCAGCACCCAGGCCGGGTCGCCGCTGTAGAAGGGCCGGGTCGGGAAGGGCAGGCCATCCAGCGCGAAGCGGGCATTGGCCGCGCCGGCCAGCTTCAGCGCCACGTTGTGCCCAAGCCAGGTGGCCATGGCGACGCCGCTGCCCTGGCAACCGGCCGCGTAATGGATACCGCGCTCGGCGCCGATATGCGGCAGGTGGTCGAAGGTGAAGGCGACGTAGCCGGTCCAGGCATGGGTGATGCGGGTGTCCCGCAGTTCCGGGAAGCACTCGGTCATGTAGCCATGCAGGGCCGGCGCCGTGTCCTCGGCGGTGGCGGCGCGGAAGCTGGCGCGGCCGCCCCAGAGCACGCGCCTGCCGTCCGGGGAGGGGCGGAAGTAGTTCAGCACCCGCTTGCTGTCCGAGACCATGCGCCGCCCGGGGAAGAGCCGGTCGATCACCGCCTCGCCGAGCTCCTCGGTGGCGATGATGTAGCTGTTGAGCGGCACCAGCCGGCGGGCGAGCCAGGGCAGGGCGGTGCCGCGCGCATCCCGTGAATAGCCGTTGGTGGTGACGAGCACCGCATCGCTGCGAAGCTCGCCGCGATCGGTGGCGATGCGGTAGCCGCTGCCCTCCTCGCGGATGCCCTGCACGCGCACGCCATCGACCAGCCGCGCCCCGGCACGCTCGGCAGCGGCGGCCAGGCCGCGCGCGTATTTGCCGGGATGCAGGCTGCCGGTCGCGGCGACCAGCATGCCGCCATGGTAATGGTCGCTGCCCAGCGCCTCGCGCTGGCGCTCCCGCGGCAGCATGCGGGCCGGCAGGCCGGTGAGCTGCTCGAGCGACTCCACGCGCCGGGCCATGGCGTCGTAATGCCGCGGCGACCAGGCGGCGGAGAAGCGGCCGCAGCGAACATAGTCGCAATCGATTCCCTCGCGGGCGATGGTCTCCTCGATGAAGGGAAAGCTCGCCGCCGCGGCCGCGGTGATGGCCTGCGCCTGCTGCGGCCCGTAGCGTTGCTCGAGGCCGCTGCCCGCCACCTTCAGCCCGCCCGAGACCATGCCGCCATTGCGCGAGGAGGCGCCCCAGCCGATCCGCTCGGCATCCAGCACCACCGCCTGCTGGCCGAGCCGCTGCAGGGTCAGCGCCGCCGAGAGCCCGGCATAGCCGCCGCCGACCACGACGACCGGCGCCCGGTCGGGCAGGGTGTTGTCCCGCTGCGGCGGCTCGGCGGCCTCCCACCACCAGGGGCTGGTCTTGAACCCGGGGGCGAGGAGGGACTGCGTCATGCGTGGATTTCCCAGGCGGCCATCGATGCGCTTTGATGCGCGCGGGAGAGGTTCACGCCGGCGGCCGCCAACCGCAAGAGGGACCCCATGCAGGAATTCCAACAGGATTGCATCGCGCTCGCGTTGCAGCAGCATCGTCGCGGCCGCATCTCGCGCCGTGGCCTGATGCAGGCACTGGCGGCGCTCGGCGCGATCGGCGCCGGCCCGGCCGGCGCGGCGGAACGCGAGCTGGTGATGGTGAACTGGGGCGGCCTGGCCAATGAGGGGTTCGGCCGCTTCTACGGCGCGCCCTTCATCGCCGAGACGCCGGGCTGGAAGGTGGTGCAGGACAGTTCCGGCCCTGCCACCGGGCGCATCCGCAGCATGGTCGAGAGCGGCCGCGTCACCTGGGATCTTTGCGACAGCTCGGCGAGCGGCGCCAACCTGCTTGGCAGGCTCGGCCTGGCGACGAAGCTCGATTACGGCATCATCAACCGCGAGAATGTCATCGCCCCCGGCTTCGCCTTGGACCACGGGGCGGCGCCCTATTCCTTCAGCTCCGTGCTGGTCTACGACAGCAGCAAATTCCCGACGCCGCCGACCTCCTGGGCGGATTTCTGGGATCTGAAGCGCTTTCCCGGCACGCGCCTGCTGCGGCGCGACGCGAGCTGCACGCTGGAGGCGGCGCTGATGTCGCTCGGCAAGCCGGCCGCGGCGCTTTACCCGATCGACATGCGCGCCGGCATCAAGCGGGTCTCCGAGCTACGGCGCGACCTGATCTTCTGGACCAATGGCGCGGAGAGCGAGCAGCTCATGCGCACCGGCGAGGCGGTGATGGGCCAGATCTGGCACACCCGCGCCTCGGTGCTTGAGAAGGAGAGCAAGGGCCGGCTGAAATTCATCTGGAACCAGGGGATCCTGCAGCCCGGCATCTTCGTCATCCCGAAGGGCAATCCGGGCGGCGAGATGGCGCAGCGGCTGTTGGCCAGCATGCTGGCGAAGCCGGAGCCGCAGGTCGGTCTGCTCGGCCTGCTCGGCAACGGCCCGACCAATCCGAAGGCGGCGGCGCTGGTGCCGGACGATCTGAAGCGCTTCAACCCGACCGATCCGGCCAATGCGCCGCAGCAGGTCATGTTCAATGGCGACTGGTGGGGGGAGCACTATCAGGCCGTCAACCAGGAGTTCCTGGACGCGGTCACGGGGTGAACCCTCGCCACCTCTGGCCCGCTTCCTGCTAGGTCTTCCGCATCGAGACTGAGCGAGAGGTTAGGCATGGCCGGCCGGGTAATGGCCGTGAAATCGGGTGGCGAGGCCGGCTTCGCCGAATGGCGGGCCTGCTTCGCCGCCCTCGATCCGGGACTGGAATTGCTGCCCTGGGACGAGGCGCTGCGGCGACCCGGCATCGTCGACTATGCGCTGGTCTGGGATCCGGGCCCGGGCGAGCTGGCGCGGCTGCCACGGCTCCGCGCCATCTTCGGCGCCGGGGCCGGCGTCGATGCGCTGCTCGCCGATCCCGCCCTGCCGCGGCACGTCCCGCTGGTGCGCATGGCGATCCCCGAGGCGGCGCAGCGGATGGGCGAGTTCTGCTGCTGGGCGGCGCTGTCGCTGCTCAAGGAGGCGCGCCGCCTGGCGATCGCCCAGGCCGCCGGCGTCTGGGACTATTTCGAGCCGCCGCATCGCGCCGATCGGCGGACCGTCGGGCTGATGGGCCTCGGCACCATGGGCGCGCGCTGCGCCGCGATGCTGCAAGGCCTCGGCTTCCCGGTTATCGGTTGGTCGCGCAGCCCGAAATCCCTGCCCGGCGTCGAGAGCCATGCCGGCGCCGCCGCCCTGCCGGGCTTCCTCGCCCGCAGCGACATCCTCGTCTGCCTGCTGCCGGCGACGCCCGAGACGCGCGACATCGTCCGGGCCGAGACGCTCGCCATGCTGCCGCGCGGCGCCGGCTATATCGGCCTCGGCCGCGGCAGCCACCACCGGCTGGAGGACCTGCTCGCCGCACTCGACAGCGGCCAGCTCTCCGGCGCGGTGCTCGACGTCTTCGAGCCGGAGCCGCTGCCGTCTGGGCATCCGCTCTGGTCGCATCCCAGGGCGATCGTCACCCCGCATGTCGCCAGCCTGCCGAGCCGCGCCGAGCGCGCCGGCTACGTCGCCCGCGCCATCGCCGGCTTCGAGCGCGGCGAGCCCTTGCCCAACCTCTTCGATCCTGCGCGAGGCTACTGACATGCCCCTGCCGCCACCGCCCCGCCGCCCCGATCCCGACCATGTGCCGAGCGAGCGCGAGTTGCGCGAGGACCTCGCCGCCGCCTACCGGCTGCTGGCCGTGTACGGCATGACCGACCTGGTCTTCACCCATCTCTCGGCGCGCATGCCGGGAGAGGGCCACCGCTTCCTCGTCAATCCCTATGGCCTGCTCTTCGAGGAGGTCACCGCCAGCAGCCTCGTCGTGGTGGATGCCGAGGGCGAGCCGGCGCAGGCGACGAGCTGGCCGGTCAACCCCGCCGGCTTCGTCATCCATTCCGCCGTGCATCGCGGCCGCGCCGATGCGCATTGCGTCATGCATACCCATACCCTCGCCGGCATGGCCGTCGCGGCGCAGCAGGGTGGGCTGTTGCCGTTGAACCAGATGTCCATGGAGTTCGATGGCCGTCTCGCCTATCACGACTACGAAGGGGTGGCGGCGGACGACAACCTCTCCGAACGCGAGCGGCTGGTGCGCGACCTTGGCGACAAGCCCTGCATGGTGCTGCGGCATCACGGGCTGCTCACCGTCGGCCGCAGCGTCGCCGAGGCCTTCTACTGGATGTACTATCTGGAGCAGTCCTGCCGCATCCAGCTCGCCGCCCGGGCCGGCGGCGTGGCGCTCGACATCCCCTCGCGCGGCACGGTGGAGCGGACGCGGGCGCAGTTCAGCACCGGCCCGACCAAGGGCTGGCTGCCCTGGCAGGCGCTGCGCCGCAAGCTCGACCGCGAGCAGCCGGACTACCGGGATTGAGCGCCGCGACCCGGGAGGCGCCCCTCGCGCCGCGTGCCGGCAAGGGCACCGGCCATGCGCTCGAGCTCCGCGCGCTGAGCAAGCGCTACGGCGCCTTCACCGCCGTCGACGCCGTCTCGCTCCGCGTCGAGCGGGGCCAATTCCTGACGCTGCTCGGCCCCTCGGGCAGCGGCAAGACGACGATCCTGATGGCGATCGCCGGCTTCGTCGCGCCGAGCGAGGGCGCGGTGCTGCTCGACGGGCGCGACATCACCGCGCTGCCGCCGGAGCGGCGCGCGTTCGGCATGGTCTTCCAAGGCTACGCCCTGTTCCCGCATATGACGGTCGCCGAGAACGTCGCCTTCCCCCTGCGCGTGCGCCGGCTGTCGCGGGCCGAGCGGGAGGCCAAGGTGCGGGCGGCGCTCGACCTGGTGCAGCTCGACCGCTTCGCCGATCGCCGGCCGGCGCAGCTTTCCGGCGGCCAGCAGCAGCGGGTGGCGCTGGCCCGCGCCCTGGTCTTCGACCCCGACCTGCTGCTGCTCGACGAGCCGCTCTCCGCCCTCGACAAGAAGCTCCGCGCCGAGCTGCAGGAGGAGCTGAAGGCGCTGCACCGCCGGGTCGGGCGCACCTTCGTCAACGTGACGCATGACCAGGAGGAGGCGCTCTCGCTCTCCGACCAGGTCGCCATCCTGAACCACGGCCGGCTGGTGCAGATGGGCGCGCCCGCGGCGCTGTACGAGCGCCCGCGCACGCGCTTCGTCGCGGATTTCCTCGGCACCTCGAATTTCCTGCGCGGCACGGTGCAGGAGGCCGGCGACCCGGGCCTGGCGCTGCAGGCCGGCGGCACCCGCCTGCTGCAGGCCGGCGCCGACCTGCCGCCGGGCAGCCCGGTCCTGCTCTCGCTGCGGCCGGAGAAGATCGCGCTGCTCGGCGAAGCGGAGCGGGCGGCGAACGAGGTCGCCGGCACCATCGCCGCCTGGGCCTATCTCGGCGCCGGCTACAGCCTCACCGTGCGGACCGCCGATCTGGGCGCGTTGCGCGTCGCCCTGCCGGCCTGGCGGGCGCCGATCGCGCCGAGCGAGGGGCTGCCGGTCCGGCTCGGCTGGGCCGCGGATGCCGCCGTGCCGGTGCTGGAGGATGCCGATGCCGCGTGACGCCGCCGCGCTGCCGGCGGCCCCCGTCGCGGGCCATGGACTCGCCCTGCCGCGCGAGGCCGGCTGGTGGCTGCTGCTGGTGCCGGCCTTCCTGCTGATGACGGTGCTCTACCTGGCGCCGATCCTGCAGGTTCTGGCCATCTCGGTGACCGAGCCGGCGCCGGGCCTCGGCAATTACGAGCGGCTGCTCACCCATCCCGGCCTGCAGCGGGTGATCGTCACGACCCTCCGCATCTGCCTCGTCACCACCATCCTGTCGCTGCTGCTGGGCTATGCGCTCTCCTACGTCATCGCCCTGGCCTCGCCGCGGGCGCAGCGCTGGTGGCTGCTCGGCGTGCTGCTGCCGCTCTGGATCAGCGTGCTGGTTCGCGCCTTCGCCTGGGTGACGCTGCTGCGCCGGCAGGGGCTGGTGAATGAGGGACTGCTCGGCCTCGGCCTGATCGACCGGCCGCTGCCGCTGGTCTGGAACGAGTTCGGCATCGTCGTCGGCATGGTGCACTACATGGTGCCCTACGCGGTGCTGCCGATGCTGGCGGCGATGCGCGAGATCGACCCGCGCCTGCTGGCGGCGGCGCGCGGGCTCGGCGCCTCCCGCGGCACGGCCTTCCGCCGCGTCTTCCTGCCGCTCTCCGCACCGGGCCTGGTGGCGGCGGGCGTGCTGGTCTTCATCGTCACGCTCGGCTTCTACATCACCCCGGCGATCCTCGGCGGCGGCAAGACGCTGATGGCCGCGGAATGGATCAAGCTGCAGATCCTCGACCTAGTGCGCTGGGGCATGGGGGCGATGCTGGCGACGATGCTCGTGGTCACCATCCTCACCCTGCTCGGCATCTTCTCGCGCATCCTCGACCTGCGCCGGGTCTTCGGGGGCGGCCGATGAGGCCCGTCGGGTCGGAGCGCCCGGCATGAATGGCGGCCATCCCGCCGGGCCGCTGGCCCGGTTCCTGGCCTGGGGCACGGTGTTCTACCTGCTGCTGCCGATCACCATCGTCATTCCGGTCTCGCTGACCGACCAGCGCTACCTCTCCCTGCCGCAGGAGGGGCTGAGCCTGCAGCACTATGCGCGGCTGCTGGGCTCCGAGGCCTGGCTCTCGGCGATCGGCCAGAGCCTCTGGATCGCGCTCGGCGCCACCGCCGTCTCGGTCGTCGCCGGGACGCTCTGCGCCATCGGCTGCTGGCGCATCGGCCGGCGCAGCAGCGAGCTGGTCCGGGTCCTGATGCTGCTGCCGCTGATCATCCCGAGCATCGTCTACGCCATCGGCCTGTATCGCTGGTTCGGCTGGCTCGACCTGCTGGACCGCCTGCTCGGCGTGACGCTGGCGCATGGCGTCACCGGCATTCCCTATGTCGTCATCACCGTCTCGACCGCGCTCGCCGCCTTCGACCCGCGGCTCGAGCAGGCGGCGCGCGGCATGGGGGCGAGCCTCGGGCAGACGCTACGCTGGGTGATCCTGCCGCGCATCATGCCGGGCATCCTCTCCGGCGCCATCTTCGCCTTCATCCATTCCTGGGACGAGCTGGTGATGGTGCTCTTCATCGCCAGCCGCCAGGTGGTCACCCTGCCGCGCAAGATCTGGGACGGGATCAACGAGAATCTCGACCCGACCATGGCGGCGGTCGCGGTGCTGCTGATCCTGTTCACCGTGCTGTTGCTGGCGCTCGACGGGGCGGTGCGGTCGCGCGCAGGGCGCTGAGCCGGCACGCCGTTCCGGCATGTGTTCCAGGCCACAGGCAGCCTGCCTCCGGCTGCCCAGGATGACGCGGCAGGCGCCCGGCTTGACCCGGGATGCCCGCTTCCCGGAGGAGGAAGCGATGGAACCGCGCACCGTGCGTGTCTTCTGGGCGTGTCTTCTGGCGTAAGCAGAGATCGGGCTGGCTGAACTTCAACTGGAACGGACCGATCCAGCCGAACTCGGTCGTGCATGTCTCGGCCTGCGAATGCTTCTTCGTCCCGGGCAGCATCGCCGGGGTGGACGGCATCACGCTGCATCGCGGGGCCGCGACGATCCAT
This sequence comes from Roseicella sp. DB1501, assembly GCF_013112485.1. GTDB lineage: Bacteria > Pseudomonadota > Alphaproteobacteria > Acetobacterales > Acetobacteraceae > Paracraurococcus. The sequence continues at coordinate 19,923 of NZ_JABFHG010000002.1, read as the reverse complement.
GTGAAGAATGTGCGCGTGCACGGCCCGAACCCGGGCGACACCATCACCGGCGGCGTGGAGTTCTTCCTGCAGATCGACTGGAACGCGCCGCTCGATGTCGCCACCGACATCACCGTCATGGGACCGCCGGAGAGCAAGTTCATCCTCGGCTGAGCCGGACCCGACCCTCTATTTCTTCTCGACGCCCCAGAAGACCGGCACGGTCGTCGGCCGCAGCCCCTCGACCGTGCTGCGATGGGCGCTGAGCGTGCGGAACTGCCCGGCATTCACATAGGGCAGGGACTGATAGGCGCGGGCATGCACGGCATCGAGGATCGCCCGCCGCTTCGCCGCCTCCGGCTCCTCCCACCAGCTCCGTCGCAGCCGCTCCAGCTCGGCATCGCAGGGCCAGCCGGCCAGCCCGCCCTCGCAGGGGCTGGCGAGATAAAGGTTGCTCAGCGGGTCCTGGGCATCAAGGACATTGGCGACGGTGACGAAGAGGTTCCAGCCGCCCTGCTCCTGCGGCTCGCGCCGGTTGCGCCGCTGGGTGAGCGTCGCCCAGTCCATCGCCGGGACATCCATGGCGAGGCCGCCGCGCTGCAGCGCCGCCGCCATGGTCAGCGTCGCGGCATTGTTGATCGGGCTGTCGGTGGCGTTGAGGAACACCACCTTGCGTCCGTCATAGCCGGCCTCCCGCAGCAGGGCCGCCGCGCGCGCCGGATCGGCCTCGCGCAGCCCGGCGGCCCCGGCATGGCTCTCGAGCGGCGTGCCGCAGAGGAAGTAGGAGGGGCAATAGGGCACCTGCTCGCTCGGCCGGATGCCGGCCGCCTGCAACACCTCCTGCTGGTTCACCAGATGCAGCAGCGCCTGCCGCGCCTTCGGATCGTTGAAGGGCGGCACCAGGTGGTTCGGCCGCAGCCAGATCATGTAGCCGACCGGATTCAGCGCGAAGAGCCGGATGCCGCGGGCGCGCTCGAGCAGCGGGATGACGTCGGGGGAGGGCTGCTCGATGACGTCGATCTCGCCGCTCTGCAGCGCCGCCGCCGCCGTCGCCGCATCCGGCATGGAGAGCCATTCCAGTCGCTCGACCTTCACCACCTTGCCGCCGGCGAGTCCGTCCGGCGGCTCCGGCCGCGGCCGGTAGGCGGGGTTGCGGCGATAGACGGCGCGGTCGCCGGCGCGCCATTCCTTCGCCTCGAAGATGAAGGGGCCGGAGCCGGTGGCGTCGGTGATCGCGGTGCTGGCCGGCGTCTGCGCCAGCCGCTCCGGCATCACGAAGAGCGCGCTGGCGGTCGGCCGCGCCAGCGCCTCCTTCACCAGGGCGAAGGGCTGGGCGAGGGTGAGGGTGAAGCTCCGCTCGTCCGCCACCTCGAGCGAGGCGGTCGCCGCCGCCAGCGCCTTGCCCACCACGTCGCGCTGCGCCCAGCGGCGGATCGAGGCGACGGCATCGGCCGCCCGCACCGGCGCGCCGTCATGGAAGACGAGCCCCTCGCGCAGGGTGAAGCGCCAGCGCATCCCATCCGCGGAGCGCTCGAAGCGCTCGACCATCTGCGGCTGCGCCTCGCCTTTGCTGTCGAGGGCGAAGAGCTGGTCATAGACCATGAAGCCGTGGTTGCGTACGAAGGCGGCTGTGGACTGCACCGGATCGAGGCTGCCGAGGTCGTTGATCAGCACCACCCGGAGCGTCGCGCCCGGCCGGTCCTGGGCGGCGCCCGGCGCGGCTGCCAGCCCGGCAAGCAGCGCGGCGAGGCCCGCGCCGGCGATCCGGCGGCCGAAGCCGGGGCGGGGATGACGGGCCAAGGCGCTCTCCTGCGATGGGTCGGGGAGCGGCATGGTCGCGCGATGCGGCGGCGGGGCGCAACGCGGATTGACGCGCCGGGCCGGGCAGGCCGACCATCCGCCATCCGAGGAGCCTGCCATGAACATCGCCACCCCGCCGGCATCGCTGCGCCCCTGGTCCGAGGAGGAATGGCGCATCCGCTGCGACCTCGCCGCCCTGTACCGGCTCTGCGCGCATCACCGCTGGACCGACTGGATCTTCACCCATATCAGCGCCCGGGTGCCGGGGCCGGAGCACCATTTCCTGCTCAACCGCTACGGCGTCATGCATCACGAAATGCGGGCGAGCGACCTGGTGAAGATCGACATCGAGGGCAATCCGGTCGACGAGCATCCGGGTTGGGATGGCAGCGGGGAGCTGGTGAACAAGGCCGGCTTCGTGATCCATTCCGCCGTGCATGCGGCGCGCGAGGACGCGCATTTCGTCATCCACACCCATACGCGCGACGGCATCGCCGTCTCAGCGCAGAAGCATGGGCTGCTGCCGATCAGCCAGCACGCCATGAAGTATTACGGCCATCTCGCCTATCACGACTATGAGGGCATCGCGCTCGACGAGGATGAGCGGGTGCGGCTGGTCGCCGATCTCGGCACGCACAACGCCATGATCCTGCGCAATCACGGCCTGCTGGTCTGCGGTCCGAGCGCGGCGCAGGCCTATGACGAGCTCTACTACCTCGAGCGCGCCTGCTCGGCGCAGGTCGCCGCACTGGCCGGTGGGGCCGAACTGGTCATCCCGCCGCCCTCGGTCTGCGAGCACGCGGCCTGGCAGTTCCGCCGGCCGGGCGGCGAGCACGTCCGCGCCATCGCCTGGCAGGCAGCGCTGCGTCTGATCGAGGGTGGGCCCGACTGGCGGAGCTGAGCGTGCCGCCGCGGCGATCCGGCAAGCCGCTATCGCCCTGGGCGATGGCAGCCTCGCCTCCCTCGAGCCGCGTTGACCTCTCCTCATGCTCCTCATCGGAGCCGATGGGCATGGCTTCACCGGGGCAATGGGGGTTCCCGGCCCCCGCAATGCCGCCCTGATGCGAAAGGACGCATCGCGGTGCCGAGACGACCGCTTCCCCCAGGGTTCGCTGCGGTGACGGGCGGGCAGGCGCCGCCCTCAGGCCTCCGGCCGGGCCCGCCGCCTGCCGCGCAGGCGCTCGCGCTCCGCGCGATCCTCCTCGATCATCCGCAGCAGATCCTCCGGGATTGGCTCGGAGGCGATGTCGTCAAAGGCGGTGCGCAAGCTCTCACGCAACCATAAGTCGAAGGCGTCATCCTCCGGTGCGGTCGGCTCCGGGATGGGTGGGCGACGCCGGCGTGCCGGCATGTCGGTCATGGCACGAGCCTCCCCTCCTCGGTCTCGATGATGCAACGCCCGGAGGCCGTATCGGCTGCGTCCTAGCGCACATTGCGTCGTGGTGAGGCCTGGCTGTCACAAAAAGATGGCGGCGCCGGCGCGCCTTGCGGGTGATCGCCCTCGCCCTATGCTGGCGCGCCAGACCATGGTCTGGCGCGTTGTTGGATCGTGTGAGTCTCGCCTTCGGTGAGTCCACCTCAGGCGATCACGCTCTGGAACCGGGGAGGGGCCGTCATGCTTGCCACCATCGTCTCGCCGCGCCTGATGCGGATCGGCGGCGGCAGCGTGAGCCAGATCGCCGAGGTGCTCGGCCTGTTCGGCCTGTCGCGGCCGCTCGTCGTCACCGATCCCTGGATGGTGTCCTCCGGCACGGTCGATCGCTGCCTGGAGCCGTTGCGCGCCGCCGGTCTCGCGCCCGCCATCTTCGCCGAGACCGTGCCCGACCCGACGGATACCGTGATCGCCGCCGGCGTCGCGGCGCTGCGGGCGGGGGATTTCGACTGCCTCATCGGCTTCGGCGGCGGCAGCCCCATGGACACGGCGAAGGCCATGGCGATCCTCGCCGCGGCGCCGCCCGAGGCGCGCATGCGCGACTTCAAGGTGCCGGCCCAGGCGGACAGGGGCGCGGTGCCGGTGATCTGCATCCCCACCACCGCCGGGACCGGCAGCGAGGCGACGCGCTTCACCGTCATCACCGATACCGAGACGGACGAGAAGATGCTGATCGCCGGCCTCGGCGCCCTGCCGCTCGCCGCCATTGTCGATTACGAGCTGACCTACAGCGTGCCGCCGCGCACCACGGCCGATACCGGCATCGACAGCCTCACCCACGCGCTCGAGGCCTATGTGTCGAAGCGGGCCAATCCGCATGCCGACAGCCTCGCCCTCTCGGCGATGCGACTCATCGGCCGGCATCTGCGCATCGCCTATCACCAGCCGCGCAATGCGGCGGCGCGCGAGGCGATGATGCTCGGCGCGATGCAGGCCGGGCTCGCCTTCTCGAATTCCTCGGTCGCGCTGGTGCATGGCATGTCGCGCCCGATCGGCGCGCATTTCCACGTGCCGCACGGGCTGTCCAACGCCATGCTGCTGCCGGCGGTCACTGAATTCGGGCTGAATGACGCGCTGCCGCGCTATGCTGAGGCGGCGCGCGCCATCGGCGTCGCCACCGTCGAGGATGCCGACCAGGTCGCCGGCTCGAAGCTGCTCGAGGAGCTGCGCGCGCTCAACCAGGAGCTCGGCGTGCCGACGCCGAAGGGATACGGCATCGCCGCCGGGCAATGGGACGGGCTGCTGCCGCTGATGGCGCGGCAGGCCCTCGCCTCTGGCAGCCCGGCCAACAATCCGCGCGTGCCGGACGAGGGCGAGATCATCGGCCTCTACCGCAAGGTCTATGGCTGATCCGGGCGGCGTTCCCAGCGAAACAAAGCCTTAGGCCAGACGGCTGCGGCGCCAGCGGGCCCACCAGCCGGTGAGGGCCGGCGCCGGCAGCGGGCGCCCGACCGCATAGCCCTGGCCGAAATCCACGCCGAGCTGGCCAAGAGCGGCCCAGATGCGGCCGTCGGAAATGCCCTCGGCGATGACCGTCTGGCCCTGCGACTTCGCCAGCCGCACCAGCCGCCGCACCTCCTGCCGGCCATGCGCCTCGGTCGGCAGGCGCCGCACCAGCGAGCGGTCGAGCTTCAGCCCGGAGAAGGGCAGGCGCAGCAGCGCCTCCCGCCCATCGCCCGGGGCGACGTCGTCCAGCAGCACCCGATAGCCGGCCTGCCGCAGTCGCAGCAGCACGCGGTGCAGCTGCGCCAGGTCGTGCACCGGGGTGGTCTCGGTCAGCTCCAGCGCCACTTGCCGCGGCCCGAGCCCATGGTGGCCGAGCGCATGCCGCAGCCAGCTCTGCAGGTCGCCCTGCAGCAGCTGCGCGAGCGGCAGGTTGATCGACACGCCCAGCCGCAACCGCGGCCAGAGCCGGCCGATCTCGAGCGCCGCCGTGCGGGCGACGCTGAACGACAGGCTGCGCCCCAGCCCATGCCGCTCGGCCAGCGGCACGAAGGCATCCGGCGGCACCGCCGCCTCGGGCCGATGCCAGCGCGCGAGCGCCTCGACCATGACAGGCCGGCGGTCCGACAGGCGTACGATGGGCTGGTAGTGCACGCTGATCTCGCCGCGCGCCAGGCTCTCCCGCAGCGTGGCCGCGGAATGGCCCTGCTGCGGCGGCCCATCGGTGCAGGGGGTGGCGAGGGCGCGGGCCAGGGCATCGGCCTCCCCGGGCACGGGGGCGGCCCAGCGCGCCGCGCCGCGGGCCGGGTCCGGGGCGGGGGCCAGAAGGATCAGGGCGGTCCGGGTCGCGGGATCGGCCAGCGTCGCCAGCAATCCCGGCCATGCCGCCCCGGCGGCGATCGGGTCGCAGACGAGATGGCCGGGCGCCGGGCCGGGGCAGGCGAGGCGGGCCAGGGCCTCATCGCCGTTTCGGACAAATCGGGTGAGCCGCCCGAGCTGGGCGGCGGCCGCCGTGGCCGCCGCGATCTGGATCGGATCCCGCGCCAGAACGAGGACCTGCTCTCCACGCGCACTGCCGAGGGATACGCCTGAAGAGTGCACGGCCACGCTTCCGATAACACTAACGCGGGAATATACCGCGAATCGGCCCCCGATCCATGCCAGTTTTTAGCGATGGCGAGACAATTTTGAGAGGGCTCCCGCCGGTCAGATGCCGACCGGCGCCCCCGCCTTGGCCGGCTTCGGCGCCGCCTCCCCACCCGGCCGCAGGCGGTTCCGCCCCGTGTAGAGCACGATCGGCGCTGCGATGAAGACCGAGGAGGAGGCGCTGACCACGATGCCGAACAGCATCACCCAGGCGAAGCCCGCCAGCGTGTCGCCGCCGAACAGCGCCAGCGGCACCGCCGAGAGCAGCAGCGTCATGGAGGTGCCGAGCGAGCGGTTCAGCGTCTCGTTGATCGAGAGATCGACCAGCTGGCGAAGCGGCATCTGCTTGTATTTCCGCAGGTTCTCCCGCATCCGGTCGAACACCACCACCTTGTCGTTGGCCGAGAAGCCGATGACCGTCAGGATCGCCGCCACGGTGGTCAGGTTGAACTCCACCCCGAACAGCACCATGAAGCCGACCGTCTTGGTGGTATCCAGGATCAGGGTGACGATGGCCGCGATGGCGAACTGCCACTCGAAGCGGAACCAGATGTAGAACAGCATCGCCACCAGGCTGAGGCCGAGGGCGATCATGCCGCCGCGGAACAGCTCGTCCGAGACCCGGTTGCCCACCGCCTCGGTGCGCAGGATCCGGGTGCCCGGCGCCACCTTCTCGACCGCGTCGCGCACCGCATTGACCGCGGCCTGGGTGCCGCCCTCATTGCCCTGGACCGGCAGGCGGACCAGGACCGTGCTCTCGTCGCCGAATTGCTGCAGGCCGACATCGCCGAGGTCGAGGGCGCCGACCGCCGAGCGCAGCGCCGCCAGGTCGGCGGTCCCCGGCGTGCGGACCTCCATGGTGATGCCGCCCTTGAAGTCGACCCCCTTCGTCAGCCCCGGATAGAAGGCGCCGATCACCGAGAGGGTGGAGAGCACGGCCGAGACCATGAGGCCGGCCCGGGCGCCCCGCATGAAGGGGATCGTCGTCACATCCGGCACCAGCCGGAACATCGGCCGCGCCAACCGGCCGAGCAGGCCCCGCCCGTCCTCCAGCACCGGCAGCTCCTTCGGCCGCCGGGCGCGGTACCACCAGGAGACCATGAGCCGGACCAGGGTGGTCGCGGTCCACATCTGCACGATGGTGCCGATCGCCACGGTCACGGCGAAGCCCTTCACCGTGCCGCTGCCGAAGATGTAGAGGCAGGCCATGGCGATCAGGTTCGTCAGGTTCGAATCCATGATCGTGCCGGAGGCCTTGGTGAAGCCGGCCTCCAGCGCCGAGATGGGCGTGCGGCCGTTCTTCACCTCCTCGCGGATGCGCTCGTTGATCAGGATGTTGGCGTCGAGCGCGGTGCCGAGGGTGAGCACGATGCCGGCGATGCCCGGCAGGGTCAGCGTCGCCTGCAGCACCGAGAGCGCCGCCAGCATCAGCATGATGTTGACCAGCAGGGCGATGTTGGCGAGCCAGCCGAACAGGCCGTAGGCGAGGCCCATATAGAGGAAGACGAAGAGCGCGCCGGCGGCCAGCGCCATGACGCCGGCCCGGATGGCATCCGCCCCCAGCTCCGGCCCGACCGTCCGCTCCTCCACCACGGTGAGCGGCGCCGGCAGCGCGCCCGCCCGCAGCAGCACGGCGAGGTCGGCGGCCGACTTGGCGTTGAAATTGCCGCTGATCTGGCCGCGGCCGCCGGTGATCGGCTCGCGGATCACCGGGGCGGTGATGACCTTGTCGTCGAGCACGATGGCGAAGGGGCGGCCGACATTGGCCCGGGTCACATCGGCGAAGCGGCGGGTGCCGAGGGAATCGAAGGTGAAGTTCACCACCCACTCGCCGCTGCGGCCATCCTGGCCGGCCCGGGCATCGGTGAGGTTGGCGCCGTCCACCTCGACCCGGCGGCGCACGGCGTAGCGCTCGGTCTGCCCGGCCCGGTTCTCGCCGGCGAGGAACATCACCCCCGGCGGCGGCGTCGCGGCGGTCGGGCTGACGCTTTCGTCGAGCAGGTGGAAGGTCATGCGGGCGGTCTTGCCCAGCAGCTCCTTGATCCGGTTCGGGTCCTCGACGCCGGGAAGCTGCACCAGGATGCGGTTCTGCCCCTGGCGGGCGATCAGCGCCTCGGCCACGCCGGTCTCGTCGATGCGGCGGCGGACGATCTCCAGCGACTGCTCCACCGCGCCGGTTGCCTTGGCGCGCAGCCCGGCCTCGGTCAGGGTGGCGGTGACGGTGCCGTCCGGCGCGCTGGCGACCTCGATATCCGGCGTGCTGGTGCCGATCCCGGTCGGGATCTGGTTGGCCAGCTCGCGCAGCTGCGCCACCGCCATCGGCGCCTGCGCCGGGTCGCGGACGCGCAGCGACAGGCGCCGCTGCGCCGGATCGGTCGCCAGGTTGAGATAGCCGATAGTCTGCTGCCGCAGCCGCGTCCGGGCGCCGTCGGCCAGGCCCTCCAGCCGCTCATGCACCACCGCATCGAGATCGACGTCGAGCAGCAGGTAGGAGCCGCCGCGCAGGTCGAGGCCGAGCGAGAATTGCCGCGCCCAGGAGGGCAGCTCGGATTTCGGGAAGAAATTCGGGAGGCAGAGCAGCGCCCCGAGCAGGCAGACCGCGAGAATGGAGAGGGTCTTCCAGCGCGCGAAATACATCATGGCGCGGTCGGGCTCATGGTCTGGCCTGTCCTTCGGGGGGCGTCGGCCCCCTGGAAATTCGGCCGGGAATGTGACGACCGGGGCCCGGCGATGCAAGCCTCGGCGCCAGGAGGGCCGCGCCGCCTCGCCCGCGAGCCATTCCGCGATGCAACCAACGCCGGCGCCGGAGCTTAACCGAGCGGCAGCGGAGGGATTGCCATGGGTATCATCGGAACCATCATCATCGGCTTCCTGGCCGGTCTCGTCGCCAAATTCCTGCATCCGGGGCGCGATCCCAGCGGCTTCATCATCACGACGCTGCTCGGCATCGTCGGGGCCGTGGTGGCGACCTATCTGGGTCAGGCGGTTGGCTGGTACCGTGCCGGCGAGGGGGCCGGCTTCATCGGCGCGGTGGTCGGCGCGGTCATCGTGCTGGCGATCTGGGGCTTCGCCTCCCGCCGCTCGGCCTGACGGCAACGGCCCTCATGTGCGACCGCATGAGGGCCCCCGTGCCCGTCCCCGTCCGGGGCCGGCCGCCAGGACCGGATTGGCGACATCCCGCTGCCCCGCGAACAACGGGACGGGGCGCATTCCGCCGTTCCAATCAGAATGGATGCGCTTTGGACCATGATCCGCTCGCACAGGGTCGCGGATCACGGTCCAGGCCGTCGCTTGATCGCGTGAGTCACGCTTTTCGCTGAGGCCACCTCAAGCGATCACGCTCTAGCCTATTGTTTTCAGAGCATCTTCACCCGTTCGCGTGTTTCCACTCGAACAGGATCTGCTCTAGAGCATCGCCGCAAGGGCGGATGCTTCGCCCCTGCGGCCGGCTGCCATCGCCGTCCGCCCCGCAGCGTGGGCGCGCCGGCGCGGGCTTCCGGGCAGGGCCGCGGCGCGGCCGCCCCGGGGGCCTCGCTTCCGGCCTCCCAGGGAATCGGACTGGCGGCATGGCTCTCAGGATCGGCGTCATCGGCACCGGGCATTTCGGGCGCTTCCACGCGCTGAAGCTGGCGGCGCGCGGGACGCTCTCCGGCGTCCACGATGCCGATCCGGCCCGGGCCAAGGCGGTCGCGGCGGAATGCGGCACCCAGGCGCGGGACGTCGCCGGGCTGCTCGCCGGCAGCGACGCGCTCATCATCACCGTCCCCACCGCCTTCCACCACGCCTATGCGCTGCAGGCCATCGCGGCCGGCCGGCACCTGCTGGTCGAGAAGCCGATCGCGGCCACTGTCGCCCAGGCCGAGGCGATCATCCGCGGCGCCCGCGACCGCGGCCTGGTGCTGCAGGTCGGGCATATCGAGCGCTATTCCGCTGCCATCCGCACCCTGCGCGAGAGCGGCGCCGGGCAGGGCGCCCTGTCCCTGGAGGCGACCCGCGTCGCCCCCTTCCGGCCGCGCAGCCTGGATGTCTCGGTGGTGCTGGACCTCATGATCCACGACATCGACCTGATCCTCAGCCTCGCAAGGTCGCCGCTCGCCGGCGTCGCGGCGGTGGGCCGGCCGGTGATGTCCGACCATTTGGATTTCGTCGTCGCGCAGCTCCGCTTCGCCAGCGGCGCCGCGGCGACGGTGACGGCGAGCCGGATCAGCCTCGGGCTGGAGCGGCGGCTGCGCCTGCTCGGCCCGGGCGGCGAGACGCGGGTGGATTTCCTCGCCCGCAGCCTTGAGCGCCTGCGCCCGGGCGGGGCCGAGCCGGTCGCCGCCATGCCCGGCTGGGGCATCGACCGCGCCACCTGGACCGAGCATGACAGCCTGGAGGCCGAGCAGGCCGCCTTCATGGCGAGCATCGAGGCCGGGGCGCCGGTGGAGGCGAGCGGCGAGGTCGGGCTGCGGGCGCTTGATGCCGCCCTGCGGATCGAGCAGGCGGCGGCCGCCGGCCAGGCCCCCGGCGCCGCGCGCCGGGCGGCGCCGCGGCTACCCGATTGATGATGTCCCCACGACGTCGCTGCGCGCCGTCGTGGGGCCCCCGGGGATTCGCACCTGAGCCTTGATGCGTCACAGCCTGCCGCCGCGAAGCCGCGGCAAGGCAACGGGGAGCGACCGTTCTGATGGGTGTCGGAATGGCCGGACCCGCAGCCGGTTGAGCGCCCGAGCGGGCGCCGCCGCCGGTGCGGCGCAGCCAAGCCACCGGCGGTGCCGCCGGCGAGTGAGGGCATCGATGTGTCGACATCGATGCGCGTCGGTTTGCGGCGGCTGGGGCGCGGCGCCGTCTCAAGCTGAGGCCGGGTGCTCGGCCGCCGCGATCTGCTCCAGCACCGCCGCGGCGGCGGCCTCGCTCGGCAGGCCCTCCGGCGGCCGCAGCCGGGCGAGGACCTCGGCGAAGCCGGCCCGCTGCGCCGCCGCCTGCGCCGGCTCCCGCAGCAGGGCGGTGAGCCCATCGGCCAGCGCCTCCGGCGTGCAGGCCTCCTGCAGCAGCTCCGGCACCACCTCGCGCTCCGCCAGCAGGTTCACCAGCGAGGCATGCGGCACCTGGATGAGGCGGCGGACGATCGCCGCGGTGACCGGGTTGATCCGGTAGGCGACCAGATGCGGCACGCCGGCCACCGCCATCTCGAGGCTTGAGGTGCCGGACTTGATCAGCCCGGCGCCGCCCGAGCCGGCGACCGCCGCATAGGCATCGTGCTTCTCCGCCGCGCCGCGGACCAGGATGGGCCGCACCGGCCAGTCGGCGACGCCCTCGCGCACCGCCGCCTCGACCGGGCCGGCGAGCGGCAGCACCGGGCGCAGCCCCGGCACCGCGGCGGCGGTCCGCCGCAACGCCTCGCCGAAGACGCCGAGCAACCGCCGCACCTCGCCGCGCCGGCTGCCGGGCATCACCAGCACCGGCCGGTCGGCCGGGCCCAGTCCCTGGGCGGCGCGGAAGCGGGTGGCATCGCCGGTATCGGCGCCGCTCTCCAGCACCGGATGGCCGACGAAGCGCACCGGGATGCCCGCCGCCTCGAAGAAGGGTGCCTCGAAGGGCAGCAGCGCCAGGATGCGGTCGACGCGCCCGGCGATCTTGCGCACCCGGCCCGGCCGCCAGGCCCAGACCTGCGGTGCCACGTAATGCACCACCGGGATGCCGCGCGGCCGCACCCGCGCCGCGACCCGCAGCGTGAAGCTCGGCGCGTCGATGGTGACCAGCACGGCCGGGCGGCGGGCGAGGATGTCGGCCTCGGTCTCGTCGAGGCGCCGGACGATGCCGCGCAGCTTCGGCACCACCTCCAGCAGGCCCATGAGCGAGAGCTCGCGCATCGGGAAGAGGCTGCGCAGCCCCTGCTCCTGCATCCGCTCGCCGCCGATCCCGGCGAAGGCGATCCCCGGCCGGTGCCGGCGCAGCGCCGCCATCAGCCGCGCTCCGAGCAGGTCGCCGCTCGCCTCGCCGGCGAGGAGATAGACGAGGGTCACGCGAAGCCGGCGGGACGGGCGGGCGGGACGGGGCCGGGCGGCCAGTCGCGGTGGTTGAGGACGGCGCCCTCGCGCCTCACGGCCTCGATACGGGCGGGATCGAGCGCGGCGATGGCCCAGCCCGGCTGGTCCAGCCCGGCCGCGGCGAGGAGGCCATCCGCCGGGAAGCCGCGATCGACCGGGCCGAAGACCGCCGCCTCGCCGCGATTCTCATCGAGCGCCGCCGACCAGGGGGCGGTGCCGACGGTCGGCGCGACGGCGACGAAGCACTGGTTCTCCAGTGCCCGCGCCTGGGCGGCGAAGCGCACCCGGTTGAAGCCGTGCAGCGTATCGGTGCAGGTCGGCACCAGGAGGAGCCAGGCGCCGGCCTCGACCTGGGCGCGGACATGCAGCGGGAACTCGGCATCGTAGCAGACCGAGATGCCGATCCGGCCCCAGGGCGTGTCGAAGACCCGCGGCGCGGCGCCGGGCGAGACGCCCCAGCGCTCCGCCTCGAAGCGGGTCATCGCATGCTTGTCCTGGAAGGCGAGGCGGCCCTCGGGGGTGATCAGGGGGGCGCGGTTCACCACCCGGCCCTCGATTGCCATCGGCAGCGTGCCGGGCTGCAGCCAGAGCCGGTGGCGCCGCGCCGCGCCGCGCATCGCCTCCAGGATCTCCGGCGCCGCGGCGGTGAGCGCCCGCAGCTCGGCGGCCTCGTTGGCCACCTCCCGGCCGGTGAGGGCCGCGCCGAGCTCGGCGCAGGCATATTCCGGCAGCACGGCGAGGTCGATCCGGCCGGCCGCCTGGCCGAGCCAGTGGTCGAGCCGGGCGGCGAAATCGGCGATGCCGGCGGGCCGGCCGACCGGCCAGGCGAGGGCGCCGAGGCGCAGCGCGGTCACCGCGGGTCCTTCAGCCAGAAGGCGAGGCGGTGCGGCGTCTCCCGCTCGTCGCCATGCTCCTTCCAGGCGAAGACGCAGGTGAGGTCGGGGTGGTGGACATAGCCGCGCCGGCGCCAGAAGCCGTCAAGCGGCACGTAGCCGGCCGGGCGGCGGGGGTCGTTCGGGTCGCGCTGCACGGCGCAGAAGGCGGCGGCGGGCAGGCCGAGGCGCCTGGCATGCGCCTCGCGCGCGGCGAAGAAGCCGACCCCCGCGCCGCGACCGCGATAGGCCGGCAGCAGCACGCTCTCGCCGAAATAGCAGAAGCGGGCGGGATCCAGCCCACGGGCGCGGAAGGCGGCGGGCACCGGCCCGTGCGAGGCGAGCATCGGCTGGCAGGTCGCCATGCCGACCGGCGCCTCGCCGTCGAAGGCGACCACCACCGCGGCATCGGGGTCGGCGGCATAGGCGGCGATGTAGCGCGCCTCATGCGCCGCGTCGCCGTCGTAGAGATAGGGCCATTCGGCGAAGACGGCGATGCGCAAATGCGACAGGGCCGGCAGCCTGGCCTGCAGCGCCGCGCCCGAGAGGGTCTCCAGCCGGAGCGGGGGAGGGGTCATGCGCCGAGGGGTCATGCGCCGAGGGGGCCGGGCGGGGCATCCCCGGTCGCCGCCTGCTGCCGGGCGCTCTCGGCGAAGGCCCGCAGCCCCTTCTCGACCGTCGCGCGGTCGAGGTCGCGCAGGATGAAGACGAGGCGCGAGCGGCGGTCGTCGCCCTCCGGCCAGCGTTCCAGCTTCACCGGCGGGTGGAAGAGGTGCTGCACGCCATGGATGGCGACCGGCCGCTCCTCGCCCTCGAGGTTCAGCAGGCCCTTGATGCGCAGCACGCTCTCGCCTCGGGTCATGGTCAACACCTCGAGCCAGGTGGCGAGGCCGTCCCAGGGCAGCGGATGGTCGAAGGTGAGGCAGAAGCTGTGGATGCGGGCATCGTGGCGGTTGGCGTCGTGGTCGTGGCCGTGATGATGGTGGCCGTGGTGGTGGTCCTGCCAGGCCTCGGCATCCAGCCAGCGGCGCACGTCCGGATGTTTGCGCGTCGCGTCGTAGAGGCCGCAATCGAGCAGCGCCTCGGGCTCGATCTCGCCCTGCAGCGCGTTCAGCAGCGGCGCGCCGGGATTGAGCTCGCGCAGCCGCGCCCAGAGCGCCGAGACCGTCGCCGGCGTCGCCAGGTCGGTCTTGGTCAGCACCAGCCGGTCGGCGACGGCGGCCTGCTTCACCGCCTCGGCCTGGGCATCGAGCGTCGCCATGCCGGTCGCGGCATCGACCAGCGTCACCACCCCGTCCAGCCGGTAGCGGTGCAGCACCACCGGGTCGCTCATCAGCGTCTGCAGGATCGGCGCCGGATCGGCGAGGCCGGTCGTCTCGACCACGACGCGACGGATGGCGTGGCCCTGCTCGATCCGCAGCGCCAGGTCGCGCAGCGCCCGCACCAGGTCGCCGCGCACGGTGCAGCAGAGGCAGCCGGCATTCAGCAGCACCGTGTCGCCGTCCAGCCGCTCGACCAGCAGGTGGTCGAGGCCGACCTCGCCGAACTCGTTGATCAGCACCGCCGTGTCGCTGAGCGCCGGATGGCGCAGCAGGCGGTTCAGCAGCGTGGTCTTGCCGGAGCCGAGGAAGCCGGTGAGGACGGTGACCGGCACCGGCTCCGGCCGGGAGGGTGTCGGCGTGTTCATCGGCCGTACAGCGCCTCGGGCGCGATCTCGGGCGTCGCGATCTCGGCCAGCGCGCCCTCGCGCAGCGCCCGGTAGAAGCAGGAGCGGCGGCCGGTATGGCAGGCCACGCCGGTCTGCTCGACCAGGGCGAGCAGCGTGTCGCCGTCGCAATCGAGCCGCAGATCGACCAGGCGCTGCTGCTGGCCCGAGGTCTCGCCCTTGCGCCAGAGCCCGCCGCGGCTGCGGGAATAGTAGCAGACGCGGCCGGTCGCCAGCGTCTCCTCCGCCGCCTCGCGGGTCATCCAGGCCAGCATCAGCACCTCCCCGGTATCGTGCTGCTGGGCGATGCAGGGGACGAGGCCGCGGGAATCGAAGCGGATGGCATCGAGCAGCCGGGCCCGGGCGGCAGGATCGGTGATGGCTGGATCGGCGATGGCGGGGTTCGCGGCGGCGGTTGTCATGCGCCTATATAAGGGGTGGATGGCTTCAGGGAGAATGGCATGACCCGCGTCGCGCCGACGGAGGCGAGCCTCGACCACGCCGCCGCGCTCTGCGCCCGGCGCGGGGCGCAGCTCACCCCGCTGCGGCGGCAGGTGCTGCAGCTGGTGCTGGAGGCGGAGGCGCCGGTCGGCGCCTATGCCCTGCTCGACCGGCTCAAGGAGAGCCGGGAGCGCGCCGCGCCGCCCACCGTCTACCGGGCGCTGGATTTCCTGGTGGAGCAGGGGCTCATCCACAAGGTGGAGCGGCTGAACGCCTTCATCGGCTGCATCGACGCGCTCGACCATCCCGAGGATTGCGGCTGCGACGCGGCGCATGACCACCCGCACCAGTTCCTCATCTGCGGCCGCTGCGGCGCCACGGCCGAGATCAGCGATGCCGGCGTGGCGCTCGCCTTGGCACGGGCGGCGCGCCAGGCGGGATTCGCGCCGCGGCGCGCGACGGTCGAGGTCGAGGGGCTCTGCGCCCGTTGCGCCGCCGACCCGGCCGCGGGGGCTAGCTGAGCGGCGGCGCGGCCGGAGCCAGCCACACCGCATGCCCGCGGCGGTTGCCCGCAGCGGTTGCAGGACTCCGTCCGGCCGGTGTCTTCTAGATGGGCGCGGCCCGATGGCCCGCAGGGAGACATGGAATGCCATCACGCACATCCCTCGTCCTTGCCCTTGGCGGAGCCCTGGCCGCAATGCCGGCCGCGGCCGAGGTCACGCAGCAGAATTTCCGCGGCGGCCGCACCGGCGACCTCGCCGCGCTCTGCGGCGCGACCGCGCAGGACCCGCTGCACAGCGTGGCGCTCGCCTGGTGCCAGGGCTTCCTGGTTGGGGCCGGGCAGTACCACCAATCCGTCGCCGCGGCGGGCGCCGGCGGGAAGCGGCTCTTCTGCCTGCCAACGCCCGAGCCGACACT
Organism: Roseicella sp. DB1501; assembly: GCF_013112485.1. GTDB lineage: Bacteria > Pseudomonadota > Alphaproteobacteria > Acetobacterales > Acetobacteraceae > Paracraurococcus. The sequence continues at coordinate 4,158 of NZ_JABFHG010000002.1, read as the reverse complement.
CGATCAGGCCCGCCAGGCCTTCGTCGCCTGGGCCGGCAGCCACCCGCAATATGCCGGGGAGCGGGCCGTGGACGGCCTCACCCGCTTCGCCGCCGACACCTATCCCTGCCCGCGCGCCGAAATGCCGCGGACGCGCCGCTGAGGGCCCCGCCATGCGCAAGACATTCCTCCTGCCGGTCGTCCTCGGGCTCGGCCTCGTCGGCTGCGGCGACCTGAACCCGACGCAGCAGCGCACCCTGACCGGCGGCGCGGCCGGCGCCGCCGGCGGCGCGCTGGTCGGCGCCATCGCCGGCGATGCCGGGCTCGGCGCGCTCATCGGCGGCGGCCTCGGCGCCGGCGGCGGCTATCTCTTCGACCAGAGCCAGCAGGCGCAGCAGCGCGCCTATCAGCAGGGCTACTACCAGGGCCGCAGCTCGCGGCGCTAGAAATCCCCACGATGTCGCTGCGCGCCATCGCGGGGGCCCCAGGCGTCGCACCTGACCCTTGTTGCGTCACAGCCTACCGCGGCGAAGCCGCGGCAGGGCAACATGACGACCCCGCGAAGCCGTCGCCCGCCGGCTTCGCGGGATGCCGTCAGCCGCCGAGGCGGGAGAGGCCCTGCTCGAGATCGGCGATCAGGTCGGCCGGCTCCTCCAGCCCGACATGGATGCGGCACATCGGCCCGCCGAAATCGCCGGTGCCGGCGGTGCGGGTGAGGTTGCCGGTGGTGGCGATGCAAAGGCTCTCGAAGCCGCCCCAGCTCGCGCCGATGCCGAAGAGCTGCAGCGAATCGATGAAGCGGCAGAGATCCTCGAAGGAATAGCGCGGCTCCAGCACCAGGCCGAACAGGCTGCAGGCGCCGGAGAAGTCGCGCTGCCAGAGCGCGTGCTGCGGATGCTCGGGCAGGGCGGGGTGCAGCACCCGCAGCACCTCCGGCCGCCCGCTCAGCCAGCGCGCCACCTCCAGCCCGCTCGCCGCCTGCCGCTGCAGCCGCGTCGCCATGGTCCGCACGCCGCGCAGCGCCAGCCAGCAGTCATCCGGCGAGGCATATTGCCCGAGCTGCGAGGCGGCGGCGCGCAGCACCCGCCAGTCCTCCTCGCTGTTGACGGTGACGCTGCCGAGCAGGATGTCGGAATGGCCGCCGACATATTTCGTCAGCGCCTGGATGGAGACGTCGACGCCCTTCTCGAAGGGCTGGAAATGGTGGATGCCCCAGGTGTTGTCCATCATCACCTTGGCGCCGCGCGCATGCGCGGCACGGGCGATCGCCGGGATGTCCTGGATCTCGAAGGTGTGGCTGCCCGGACTCTCGGTATAGACCACCCTTGTGTTCGGCCGGATGATCGCGGCCATGCCGGCCTCGTCCAGGCAGGGATCGTAATAGGTAGTCTCGACGCCCCAGCCGCGCAGCAGCCCGTCGCAGAAATTGCGCGCCGGGCCATAGACGCTGTCCGGCATCAGGCAGTGGTCGCCGGCTTTCAGCCAGGCCTGCAGCGGCACCGTCACCGCGGCGAGGCCGGTGCCGAGGATGAGGGCGCGGCTGCCGCCCTCGATCTCGGCGATCACGTCCTCCAGCGCGTAATGGGTCGGCCCGCCCTGCGTGCCGTAGGTCATGTACTGCTCGAAGCGGTGCTTCGCGCCCTCGCGCCGTGCCGCACAATCCGGGAAGAGGACGGTCGAGCCGCGATGCACGGCCGGGTTCACGAAGCCATGCACATGCGTGCCGGCCCGCCCGGCATGGCTCATGCGCGTGGCGAAGCCCTGGCGCCGCTGCGGGGTCATGTCGTCGGGCATCAGCCGGTCACCTTCGGGGTCTCGGGCCGCGCGGCCCATTCGCTCCAGGAGCCGTCATAGACGGCGGGCTCGGGGAAGCCGGCCCGAACCAGGCCGAGGGCGAGGGCGCAGGCGGTGACGCCCGAACCGCAGGAGGTGACGACCGGCCGCTCCGCCGTCACCCCGGCGGCCGCGAACATCCGGTGCAGCTCGGCCGGATCCTTCATGGTGAGGTCGGGATTCAGCAGCTCGGAGGAGGGGAGGTTGGCCGCGCCCGGCATGTGGCCCGAAGGCAGGTCCTTGCGCGGCTCCGGCGCGCTGCCCTCGAAGCGGCCGCGCGCCCGGGCGTCGAGGATCAGCGCCTCGCCGCCGCCCTGGCGGATGATGCGCTTGATGTCGCCGATGCCGCGCAGCCGCTCCGCCCGGAAATCCGGGACGAAGCGCGCCGCCGGCCGGGAGGCGCCCTCGCCGGTCTCGACCGGCCGGCCCTCGCGCTGCCATTTCGGCAGGCCGCCATCCAGCACCGCCGCCGCGTCATGCCCGAAGAGCCGCATCATCCACCAGCCGCGCGCCGAGGCGCGCAGCCCGTGCTGGTCGTAGAAGACCAGGCGCGCGGCGTTGGAGATGCCGAGCTCGCCGGCGAGCCGGGCGAAGCGCCCCGGCGTCGGCACCATATGCGGCAGGTCGGTCTCCGGATCGCCGATCTGGTCGATGTCGAAGAGCTGCGCGCCGGGGATGTGCGCGGCGCGGAAGCCCTCCTGCTTGTTGCCCGGCTCGCCGGGCAGGTAGGTCGAGCAGTCGAAGACCAGCAGGTCGGGCTTGCCGAGCTCCGCCGCCAGCCATTCGGTCGAGACCAGGTTGTCCATGCCGCTCACTCTCCTAAGGCTTGTCGTCGCCGCGCCTCATGCCAGGGGATCGGCCAGGACGAGGTAGATGCGGCGGTTCTGCTTGCCCTTGTTCTCGAGCTTCGTCACCTCGCCCCGGCCGATCTCGCCCGTGTGGCGCAGATGCGTCCCGCCGCAGGGCTGCAGGTCGACCGGCGCCGCCTCGGCGCCGATGCGCACCAGCCGGATGCGCCCCGCCGCGCGCGGCGGCTGCACCGACAGCGTGCGGACGAGGCCCGGATTGGCGTCGAGCTCGGCCTCGGTGATCCAGTGCTCGCCGACCGGATGATCCTCGGCGACCAGGCGGTTGAGCTGCTCGGTCAGCCATTCCCTGGCCGGCGGCTCGGCCAGGGCGAAATCGAGGCGCGAGCGCTCGGCGCCGATCTGCCCGCCGGTCACGCCCGCGCCGGGCAGCAGGCTGCAGAGCAGGTGCAGCGCCGTGTGCATGCGCATGTGGCGGTGGCGCAGCCCCCAGTCGAGCCGCGCCAGCAGCGGCGTGCCGGGGGGCGGCAGCGGCGCGCCCGGCTCGGGCAGGTGCAGCACCGTCTCCTCCGGCCCCTTCACGGCGCGCAGGATGGGGGTGTGGCCGCCCTCCCAGCGCAGGGTGCCGGCATCGCCGGGCTGGCCGCCCGCCTGGGCGTAGAAGGGGGTGCGGTCCAGCAGGATCCCCTCCGCGCCGGCGGCGAGCACGGTCGCATCGGCCTCGGCGCAGTAGGCGTCGTCGCGGTAGAGCAACTCGGTCGGCATCAGGCCCAGTCCTGTCGCAGCCGCGCGCGATGATGCCGCAGCCACCACAGGCAGAGCATCGTCGTCGCGTTCATGATGCGGTTGGCGTCGAGCATGGCGAAGGCCTCTGCCGCCGGCACGACCAGCAGGCGGGTCTCCTCCTGCTCCTCGGCGAGGCCATGCGTTCCGCCGCCCGGCGGCAGCGCGACCCGGGCGGCGTAGAGATGCATCGTCTCGTCGCAGCCGCCTTGCATCAGCATGGTGCGGCAGATCGGCTCGAAGCGGTCGGGGCGGAGGCCGGTCTCCTCCAGCGTCTCGCGCCGGGCCACCGCCTCCGGCGCCTCGCCCGGCTCGCGCAGCCCGGCCGGGCATTCGATCATCACCGGCTCCAGCCCGGCGGCGAGGGCGGGCAGGCGGAACTGCTCGATCAGCGCGATGGCATCGGCGCGCGGGTCGTAGGGCAGGATGGCGACGCCGCCATGCCGCCGCCACAGCTCCCAGGTCAGCTCGCCGGAGCGGCTGCCATCGAAGCGGGTATAGGTGAAGCGCACGCGCTGCAGCGGGAAGCGGCCGTCCCAGACCACCTCGTCGTCGAGCACCGTCACGCCGGGATGCGCCGGGATCGGCGGCGCCTTTGCGGGTCTGGCCTTCATGCGGCGGCGACCCTAGCACTACCTGGGCACTTCAAGTCAGGCCTTGCCACCTCCATCTGGTCGCTGACGGACGTTGTGAGAGGTGGAGATGGCAGGATTGGGCGGCGTCGGCGGCGATCTCGATCGCTGGCTGGAGCCGTTTC
>NZ_JABFHG010000019.1 GCF_013112485.1 Roseicella sp. DB1501 | reverse complement strand
GGCGGCAGCAGGAAGGCCTGATCGCGGCTGAACGGTATGAACCCTGTCATGCCGAACAGATTTGCCAATCTCAGGCCCGTTGGGAATCCGACAGGCTGCTAGCCTGTTGTTTTCAGAGCATCTTCACCCGTTCGAGTGTTTCCACTCGAACGGGATCTGCTCTAGCGCTTGCCGGAGGGGGCGGGCGTCTCCTCCTCGGCGGGTGGGCAGACGGTGACGCGGCCGCCCTGGGCGTGGAATTCGGCCACGAGGCGCGCCGCCTCGTCGTCGCTCGGCGCACCGCCTGCGCTGCGCGCCCGAGCGGCCTGGGCGGCGATGGTCTGGGCCCGGTCGAAACGCTCGCGCAAGGCCTGGCGGCGTGCCGAGGCCGCGGGGGAGGGGCTGGGGGTATCGTCGGTCATAGGGCTTGGATACCCCCTTGCCGCGCCGCACGCGCGTCACCTCATCGCCAGTGACGGGCCGGCGCCGCCAAAAGCTCCTGGCAAAGCCGTCGCTGCCCGTTGTCCTGCCGCGGCTTCGCCGCGGCAGGCTGTGACGGTCCTTGGGCGCGGCTTCGCCGCGGCAGGCTGTGACGGTTCCTGAGCAGGAGGCGGCTCCATGGGGCCCCCGCAAAGCCGCGAAGCGGTTTTGCGGGGAGTTCTAGGCCGGCCGCGGCTGTGTGGCCGCGGCCGCGGCCGGGCGCTGCCGGCGCGCCATGGCGCGCGCCACCACGTAGAAGACCGGCGTGAAGAGCAGGCCGAAGCCGGTCACGCCGAGCATGCCGGCGAAGACCGCGGTGCCGAGGCTCTGCCGCATCTCCGCCCCGGCCCCCATTGCCACCGCCAGCGGCAGCACGCCGAGGATGAAGGCGAGGGAGGTCATCAGGATCGGCCGCAACCGGGTCCGCGCCGCCGCCTCCGCCGCCTGCCAGCGGCTCATCCCCCCGGCCTCGGCGGCGCGGGCGAATTCCACGATCAGGATGGCGTTCTTCGCCGCCAGCCCGACCAGCACCACCAGCCCCACCTGCACCAGCACGTTGTTGTCGAGCCCGCGCCACAGCACCCCGGCCAGCGCCGCCAGCACCGACATCGGCGCGATCAGCACCACGGCGAGCGGCAGCAGCCAGCTCTCGTAGAGCGCGGCCAGCAGCAGGAAGACGAAGACCACGGCGAGGCCGAAGGCGATGGGCGCGGTGTTGCCCTGCGTCGTCTCCTGCAGCGCGATCTCGGTCCATTCATAGCCGAAGCCCTCCGGCAGGCGCTCGGCCAGCAGCGCCTGCATGGCGGCGATCGCCTGGCCGGTGGAGACGCCCGGCTTCGCCGCGCCCTGGATCTCCGCCGCCGGATAGAGGTTGTAGCGTGGCACGCGATAAGGGCCGGTATCGTCGCGGAAGCCCGCCAGGGCGCCGATCGGCACCATCTCGCCGCTGTCGTTCCTGGTGCGCAGCAGCGCCACGTCGCGCGGCGTCAGGCGCTGGCCCTCCTCGGCCTGCGCCGTCACCCGGTAGGTGCGGCCGAGGATGTTGAAATCGTTCACGAAGATCGAGCCGAGATAGACCGACAGCGCCTCCGAGACGCGGGCCAGCGGCACGCCCAGCATCTCCGCCTTGCTGCGGTCCACCTCGGTGCGCAGCATCGGCGTCGCGGTGTTGAACAGGGTGAAGGCCATGGCGATCTCGGGCAGCGCATTGGCGGCGCCGACGATCTCCCCCGTCACCCGTTCGAGCTCGCGCGCGCCGCGGCCGCTGCGGTCCTGAATATAGAGCTTGAAGCCGCCGCCTGTGCCGATGCCGGGCACCGAGGGCGGCGGGATGACCAGCGCCATCGCCTCGCGCTCCTCGCCGAGCCGCGCCTGCAGCGTGCCGATGATGTCGGCATAGGCGATATGCGCCGCGACGCGCTCCTCGAAGGGCTTGAGGCCGACGAAGATCACGCCGGTGTTCGGCGCGTTGGTGAAGGTGGCGCCGTCGAAGCCGACGAAGGCGACGGCGTCGCGCACGCCCGGCACCTGCAGCACCGTCTCCGAGGCGCGGCGGATCACCGCATCCGTCCGGTCCAGGGCGGCGCCCGGCGGCAGCTGGAAGGCGGCGATGAGGTAGCCGCGGTCGAGCGGCGGGATCAGACCGGTCGGCGTGCTCCGCACCGTCTGCCCGGTCAGCGCCAGCAACCCGGCATAGAGCACCAGCAGCAGCGCGGAGAGGCGCAGCAGCCGCCGCGTCAGCGCCCCGTAGCCGAGGGAGAGCGCCTCGAAGAGCCGGTTGAAGCCGCGGAAGAACAGGCCGAAGGGCGCCCAGAGCCAGGCCCGCCAGCCCGCCGCCGTGGCATGCGCATGCGGCCGCAGCAGCAGGGCGGCAAGCGCCGGCGAGAGGGTGAGCGAGACCAGCGCCGAGAGCAGCGTGGCGACGGCGATGGTCGCGGCGAATTGCCGGTAGAAGGCGCCGGCGATGCCGGCGATGAAGGCGGTCGGCACGAAGACGGCGCAGAGCACGAGGGCGATGGCGACCAGCGCGAAACCGACCTCATCCATGGTCCGCTCCGCCGCCTCTCGCGGCGCCATGCCCTCGGCCAGGTGCCGCTCGACATTCTCGACGACGACGATGGCGTCGTCGACGACGATGCCGATGGCGAGGATCAGCCCGAACATCGAGAGCGTGTTGAGCGAGAGGCCGAGCGCGGCCATGACGGCGAAGGTGCCGACGATGGAGACCGGGATCGCCAGCAGCGGGATGATCGCGGCCCGCCAGGATTGCAGGAACAGGATCACCACCAGCACCACCAGCAGCACCGCCTCGGCGAAGGTGTGCGCCACCGCCTCCATGGATTGCGCGATGAAGCGCGTCGGGTCGTAGACGACGCTGTAGGTGAGGCCGGCGGGGAAGGACTGCGCCAGCTCCTCCATGGTGCCGCGCACCGCCGCGGCGGTGGCGAGGGCGTTGGAGCCGGGGCGCTGGTAGATGACGATCGCGGTCGCCACCTTGTTGTTGAGATAGGCGTTGACCGTGTAGTCCTGGCTGCCGAGTTCGACCCGCGCCAGGTCGCGCACCCGCACCGGGGCGCCGCCGGCGCCGGTCGCCACCACGACCTCGCCGAACTGCTCCGGCGTGAGCAGCCGGCCGAGGGCCTGGATGTTGAGCTGGAAGGCCTCGCCGGCGCCGTTCCCCGTTGGCGGCTGGTTCAGCCCGCCCGCCGCGACCTGCAGGTTGGCGCGGCGCAGCGCCGCCACCACCTCGCCCGCCGTCAAGCCGCGCGCGGCCACCTTGGCCGGGTCGAGCCAGACCCGCATGGCATAGTCGCGGGCGCCGAAGACCTGGGCGTCGCCGACGCCGTCGAGCCGCGCCAGCCGGTCCTTCACGTTGATGGTGGCGTAATTCGAGATGTATTGCTGGTCGCGCGACCCGTCGGGCGAGAGCATGTGCACGACCATCAGCAGGTCGGGCGAGGCCTTGCGGACGACGAGGCCGAGGCGCTGCACCTCCTCCGGCAGGCGCGGCTGGGCGACCGCGACGCGGTTCTGCACCAGCACCTGCGCCTGGTCGACATCCGTGCCCTGGCGGAACGTGACGCTGATTGTCAGGCGGCCGTCGCCGGTCGCCTGGGAGGAGAGGTAGAGCATGTTGTCGACGCCGTTGATCTCCTGCTCGATCGGCGTCGCCACGGTTTCCGAGATCACCTGCGCCGAGGCGCCGGGATAGGTCGCCGTCACCGTCACGGTGGGCGGGGCGATGTCGGGATATTCGCTGATCGGCAGCCGGAAGCCGGCGATGGCGCCGATCAACGTGATGGCGATGGAGATCACCGCGGCGAAGACCGGCCGGGCGATGAAGAAGCGGGCGAGGCGCATGGCGCGGGCTCCGGCGGGGGCGACTCAGCGGCGCTCGGCGAATTGCGGTGGGGCGGGTTCGATGCGCCCCGGCTCGGCGGCCACCCGGCTGCCGGGCCGGGCGCGGTGCAGGCCGGCGATGACGATGCGGTCCTCCGGCGCCAGGCCGCTCCGCACCACGCGCAGCCCGTCGACGAGCGGGCCGAGCACCACCGGCTTCGGCACCACCGTGCCGTCCGCGGCGACGGCCAGCACCATGCGGGAGGCCTGGTCGGCGGCGATCGCGGCATCCGGCACCAGCAGCGCCCCGCCCTCGCCGGCCCAGAGGCGCAGCCGGGCGAAGCTGCCGGGCATCAGGAAGAGATCGGCATTGGGCAGCACGGCGCGGGCGCGCACCGTGCCGGAGCGCTGGTCGAGGGCGCTGTCGAGGAAGTCGAGCCGCCCCTCGTGCGAGAAGCCCTCCTCGTCGGCGAGGCGGAGCTGCACCGGCATGCGCCCCGGCTCGCGGTCGGAGGCGCGGCTGCCGCTGCGGGTCTGCCGCGCCAGCCGCAGGTAATCCGCCTCGCTCATGTCGAAGCTGGCATAGACCGGGTCGATGGCGAGGATGGTGGTGAGCAGCGTGCTGCCGGCCTGGACCAGGTTGCCGGCATCGACGCGGCGGTCGGAGACGCGGCCGGCGCGCGGCGCCCGCACCTCGGTCCAGGTCAGCTCGAGCTCGGCCTGGCGCAGCTGCGCCTGGGCGGCGGCGAGGGCGGCCTGGGCGTCGCGCTGGGCGGCGCGGCGGGTGTCGAGCTGCGCCTGCGGGGCGAAGCGGCCCTGCACCAGCGGGATGGTCCGCTCGATCTCCTGCTCGGCCAGGTCGAGCTTTGCCTGAGCCCGGGCCAGCTCGGCCCGCGCCGCCTCGACGGCGATGGCGAAGGGGCGGCGATCGATGGTGAAGAGCAACTCGCCCGCCTGGACCATCTGGCCGTCGCGGAAATGCAGCTGCTCGACCTGGCCGGAGACGCGCGGCCGCAGCTCGACCCGGGCGAAGGGCTCGAGCCGGGCGATGTGCTCGTCCCATTCCGTGACGCTCCGCTGCAGCGGCTGGGCGACGGTCACGGCGGGCGGGGCGGCCGGGGCCTGGGCCAGTGCGGCAGGCGGGAGCGCCAGCACGAAAGCGAGGGCGGTCAAGGCCTTGGGGAGGGAGGGCTTGCGAAGGAAGGGCGACATCGCCAATCTCCAGGGCCGGATGATACCGACCGGTTCGTCTCATTGATACGAACCGGTCGGTATCACCGCAAGCCCCGCCCTTCATCGCGATGCCGCGCGTGGGGCGGGCGGAACAATACCAGCGGCATGAATGATCCATTCATGCCGAGCGTCCGAACGGGCTTCGCCGGTCGCGCCGTGAGGCGCGCCTTGCGGTGCGACGCGGCGTAGCCAAGGTTTGCGGAGCAAGCCGCCGGGCGATTGAGGGAGCCGTCGATGTGCCAACATCGATGGCCGTTCGAACAGTTGCAGAGGCAGGAGGATGACCGTGTCCCAGGCGCATGACGTCCCGCCGCGCGACCCGCGCCCGGCGGCGCAGCGGGTGCGGGACGCCGCGAAGGAGCTGTTCTATCGCCAGGGCATCCGCGCCACCGGCGTGGAGGAGGTCTGCCGCGTCGCCGGCACGACGAAGATGAGCCTCTACCGGGCCTTCCCCTCGAAGGACGCGCTGGTGGAGGCGATCCTGCGCGAGGATTGCGAGGCGGCCGAATGCACCTATGGCGAGGCGCTGGGCGAGGCGGTGCCGCCGCGCGACCGGCCGCTCGCCTATATCCGCGCCGCCGCCGCCGTGCTGCGCCAGCCGGGCTTCCGCGGCTGCCCGATGGGCCTCGCCATCGCCGAATTCCCCGATCCCGAGCATCCCGCGCGCAAGGTGGCGGATGCGCAGAAGCGCGCCGCGCGCGCGCGCCTGCAACGCCTCTGCGCCGAGGCGGGCGCCGAGGGCGCCGACCGCCTCGGCGATACGCTGCTGCTGCTGCTGGAAGGCGCCTTCGCCGCGGCGCCCTATCTCGGCGCCGAGGAGGCCGCGGCGGCGCTCGAGGCCGCGGCCGAGCGGGCCATCGCGGCCGGGCCGGCGGCCGGCGCATCGGGCGCGCGCGGCGGCTGACCGGCGGGATGCGCGACGGGCCAATCCGGGATGGGCCAATCCGGGATGGGCCGCAGCGGGACGGCCAGGGGCGGAACGGGCAGGGGCGGAACGGGCAGGGGCGGCGACAGGGTGTCGGCCGGGTCGATCGCGGCTTCGCGCTGCTCATCGTCCTCTGGTCGATCGCGCTGCTGGCGCTGGTCGGCGCGCATGTCACCGGCACCGGCCGCACCGAGGCACAACTCGCCGGCAACCTGCGCTCCGCCGCGCGGGCGGAAGCCGCGGCCGATGGCCTGCTCTACGAGGCGATCTTCCACCTGCTGCTGCCCGCGCCCGGCGGCTGGCCGGCCGATGGCATCCCGCGCGAGATCGCCCTGCCGGGCCGGATCGGCGCCACGCTGCTAATCGAGAGCGAGCAGGGGAAGCTGAACCCGAACCTCGCCACGGCCGGGCAATTGCAGGCGTTGCTGCAGGGCCTCGGCCTGGCGCCGCGCCCGGCCATGGCGCTCGCCGCCGCCATCCTGGATTGGCGCACCGCCGCGCGCACGGCGCGGCCGAACGGCGCGAAGGAGGCCGAGTATCGCGCGGCGGGCCTCGGCTACGCGCCGCCGGGGCGGCCTTTCGAGAGCCTCGACGAAATGCAGCTCGTCCTCGGCATGACACCGGAGCTGCTGGCGCGGCTCAAGCCCGTGCTGTCCATCTACCAGGATGGCGAGCCGGATCTCCGCATCGCGCCAGCGGCGGTCATCCAGGCGATGCAGGACTCCGGCGCCGAGCTGGAGGCGGCGCCGGATCCGGGCACGGCCCCGACGGTGCTCATCACCGCGGCGGTCCGCCTGCCGGATGGCGCGGCCTTCACCCGGCAGGCGCATGTGCGGCTCGGCCCCGGCGCGCAGGGCCGCGCCTGGCGAATTTTGACCTGGCAGACGCCCGAGGAGTGAGAGTGGCCAGCCCCCCGGCCGTCCGGCAAGCGGCTTCAGTTGCAGATCATGCCCTCGCCGGCGGCATCGCCTACCTGCGCCGTTGGGCCGCGCGAGCAGAGATCGTAGTCGCGGCCGGGGCGGCTCGCCGGGTAGCGGTAGAGATAGGGGTGGTTCCAGGGATCGGCGAGCGGTCCCTGGTCCGCCTTCAGGTAGGGCCCGTTCCAGACCGTGGCGCCGGCGGGGCGGGTGACCAGCGCCTGCAATCCCTGCTCCGTGGTCGGGTAATCGCCCATGTCGAGCCGGTAGAGGTCGAGCACCCCGCCGAGGCGCTGGATCGACTGCTTCGCCAGCGAGGTCTTCGCCCCGCCGAGCTGCCGCATCGCGGCCGGCGCCACCAGCCCGACCAGCAGGCCGAGGATGGCGACGACGACCAGGATCTCGAGCAGGGTGAAGCCGGCCTGGCCGCTCGCTCCCCGCATCCTCGGGCTCGTGTTCCGCACGCTGTCTCTCCGAAGGGCCGCCGGCCGGTGCAGCCTCGCCGATCCCGCCATGGCCAAGCCGGCATCGCATCGTCGCGTCCCAGGCGCCGCTGCCCCCTTGCGCGCTTTGTATTGCATATACGATCCTAATCCGATGCTGATCCGGCGGAAACCCCAGGAGGCTGAACCCCCGGAGGCGGGCCCTCGGGAGGCCGGAGCCGGGCCCGGCGCCGCGGCGGGCCGGCCGATGCCGGGATCGGCCGAGGTGCTGGACGCCCTGGCGACCCTCCTGGTCGCCCGCGGCCATTGCGAGCCCCGCAGCATCGAGCGCGCCCGGCGCATCTCGGCCGAATCCGGCCAGCGCCTCGACGCCGTGCTCATGCATCTCGGCCTGGTCACGGAGCGCGGGCTGGCCGAGGCCCATGCCGCCCTGCTCGGCCGCCCGCTCGCGGGGGCCGGCCGCTACCCGGCGGAGCCGATCCTGCCCGAGCGGCTCGCGGCGCGCTTCCTGCGGCAGGCGCGCGCCCTGCCGGTGGCCCGCGAGGGCGGGGTGCTGACGGTCGCCCTCGCCGATCCGCTGGACGCCTTCACGCCGGCCGCCATCGCCGCCGCGACCGGCCTGTCGGTGCAGGTCGAGATCGCCCTGCCGATCGAGCTCGAAGCCGCCCTCGACCGCCTGTATCCAAGCGTCGAGACGGGGGAGGCGGCGGCCCCGGCGCAGGCCGAGCCGCTGGAGGAGGATGCGGAGCGGCTGCGCGACCTCGCCTCGGAAGCGCCTGTCATCCGCCTGGTCAACCAGATGATCTCCCGCGCGGTCGAGAGCGGCGCCTCCGACATCCATGTCGAGCCCTTCGAGGACCGGCTGCGCATCCGCTGCCGCTACGACGGCGTGCTGCAGGTGGTGGACACCCAGCCGGCGCATCTGGCGGCCGCCATCATCTCCCGCCTCAAGATCATGGCGCGGCTCGACATCGCCGAGCGGCGCTTGCCGCAGGACGGGCGCATCCGCCTCGCGGTGCGCGGGCAGGAGGTGGATTTCCGTCTCTCCACCGTGCCCTCGCTGCATGCCGAGACGGTGGTGCTGCGCGTGCTGGACCAGAGCGCGATCGAGTTCGACTACGCCCAGCTCGGCCTGCCGGCGCGGGTGGTTGAGCGGCTGAGCGCCGCCCTCGCCCTGCCGAACGGCATCGTGCTGGTGACCGGGCCGGTCGGCAGTGGCAAGACGACGACGCTCTACACGGCGCTGCTCGGCCTGAATGCCGAGAGCCGCAAGATCATCACCATCGAGGACCCGATCGAGTACCGCCTGCCCGGCATCACCCAGATCCAGGTGAAGCCGCAGATCGGGCTCAGCTTCGCCTCGCTGCTGCGCAACATCGTGCGGCAGGACCCGAACATCGTGATGGTCGGCGAGATCCGCGACCTGGAGACGGCCGAGACCGCCGTCACCGCGGCGCTGGCGGGCCGGCTGGTCCTCTCGACGCTGCACACCAACTCGGCGGCGGCCAGCATCCCGCGCCTGCGCGACATGGGGCTGGAGGACTACCTGATCGCCTCGGTCCTGCGCGGCGTGCTGGCGCAGCGCCTGGTGCGCCGGCTCTGCCCGCATTGCCGCCGGCCGGCGGAGGCGCCGGCGGCGCTGGTCGCGGAGTTCGGCCTCGACCGCCGGCCGGGCTGGCAGGGGCCGCGGCTCTGGCAGCCGGTCGGCTGCGCGCGCTGCCGCAACACCGGCTTCCGCGGCCGGCTGGCGATCGCCGAATTCCTGGCCCTGGACGCCAATCTCGAACGGCTGGTCTTCTCGCGCGCCGATCATGGCGAGATCGAGCGCGCCGGCATCGCCGGCGGCATGGTGACGATGCTGCAGAACGGGCTCGACGCCGCGCTCGCCGGCACCACGACGATCGACGAAGTGCTACTGAGCGTCCGCGCGGAGGCCTGATGCCCGGCTTCCGCTACCTCGCCATCGCCGCCGACGGCAGCCTGATCCGCGGCCGCATGGAGGCAGCGAGCGAGGCGGCGGTGGTGGAGCAGCTGCGACGCCAGGGCAGCCTGCCGATGCGGACGGAGCCGGATGCCGGGGGGCGGTCGGTCCTCGACTGGCTGCGGAGCGCGGAGCTCGGCCCCGGCCGCGCCGGGCTCGGCCGGCAGGCGCTGGCCGAGATGACGCGGGAGCTCGCGGTGATGCTCGCCGCCGGGCAGGATCTCGACCATGCGCTGCTCTTCCTGGTGGAGACCGCCGGCAGCGCCCGGCTGCGCCGCGTCGTTCAGCGCGTGCGCGACGCGGTGCGGGACGGCAGCCCGCTCGCCGGCGCGCTGGCGCAGCAGCCGCACAGCTTCCCGCCGCTCTATGTGAGCCTGGTGCGGGCCGGGGAGGCGGGCGGGACGCTGCCGGCGACCCTCGCCGGCCTCGCCACGCATCTCGAGCGCCAGCGCTCGCTCGAGGCCGCGATCCGCTCGGCCCTGATCTATCCGGGCCTGCTGGTGGCCGCCTCCATCGGCTCGGTCGCCATCCTGCTCACCCGGGTGCTGCCGCAATTCGTGCCGCTCTTCGAGCAGAGCGGGGCGGCCCTGCCGGCGCCGACGCGGATGCTGCTGGCGCTTGGGGAGGCGGTCTCGGCCTATGGCGCGGTCGCGCTGCTGCTGTGCGGCCTGCTCTTCCTCGGCCTGCGGCAGCTATTGCGCCTGCCGGGCCCGCGCCTCGCGGCGGACCGGCTGCTGCTGCGCCTCCCGGTCATCGGCGCCCTGGCGCGCGAGGCGCTGGCGGCGCGCTTCGCCCGGACGCTCGGGACGCTGCTGCTGAACGGCGTCCCGCTCGACGCCGCGCTCGGCATGGTCCGCGACACGCTCGGCAACCGCGCCGCGATGGCCGCGGTGCAGGCGGCGACGGCGAGCGCCAAGGACGGCGCCGGGCTCGCCGGGGCGCTGGGCAAGGCGGATGTGTTCCCGGTCCGCACCGTGCACCTGCTGCGCCTCGGCGAGGAGACGGCGCAGCTCGGCCCCATGGGGCTGCACGCCGCCGAGATCCACGAGGAGCGCGCGCGGATCGGCCTGCAGCGCCTGGTGGCGCTGCTGACGCCGGCCATCACGGTGATCATGGGCGCGCTGGTCGCCGGCATCGTCTCGGCCATGCTGCTGGCCATGCTCAGCCTGAACGACATGGCGGGATAGCCGCCATGCGGGCCAACCGGGCCGGGGCTCCGCTCGGCGCCGCGCCGCGCGCGGGCGGCTTCACGCTGCTGGAGATCCTCGTGGTGCTCGCCGTGCTGGGCCTCGCCCTCGGAATCCTGGCGCTGCGCGGCCCGTCGCGCGTCGCGGCGCTCGAGCTGCGGAGCGCCGCGGGGGAGCTGGCGCAGGGCCTGCGCCTCGCGCGCGCCCGGGCCATCGCCTCCAACCGGCCGGTCGCGCTGGCCCTCGATGTCGGGCGCCGGCGCTGGTGGATCGAGGGGCGGCCGGAGCGCCCGCTGCCGGCGAACCTCGTCGTCTCGCTCCGCCTCGCCGGCCCCGGTGCCGCGGCCGGGCGCGGCGGCGTGATCCGCTTCGCGCCCGATGGCAGCTCCACGGGCGGCTGGCTGGAGCTCAGCGACGGCCGGCGCCGCATGCAGCTCGGCGTCGATGGCTGGAGCGGCCGGGTGACGTTGTCGGAAGCGCCGGGGTTGGAGCATCCGGGCGGGGCCGATGCGCGCTGACCGCGAGGCGGGCCTCACCCTGATCGAGGCGCTGGTCGCCTTCGCCATCGCGGCGGCGGCGCTCGCCGCGCTGGTGCAGGGGGTGCTGACCGGGCTGCGCACGACCCAGGCGGCGGCGCGCAGCGAGGCGGCGCTGGCGCATGCGCAGTCGCGCCTCGCGGCCCTGGACGGCGCGCCGCTCACCGCCCGCGACCAGGGCGGCGAGGATGGCAACGGCTTCGCCTGGCACACGCGCGTCGTGCCGGCGGCGGTCGCCGAGGGCGCCACGCTCTATGCCGTCACGGTCTCGGTCGGCTGGATGGATGGCGGCGTGCGGCGCGAGGTTCGGCTCGAGACCAGGCGGATCGGCCCCGCCGCCGGGGCGGGGCGATGAGGCGGCCGGCGGGCTTCACCCTGCTCGAGATCCTGGTGGCGCTGGCGGTGCTCGGCTTCCTCCTGCTCGGCCTGACGCAGGGCGCGCGGTTCGGCCTCGCCGCCTGGGACAGCCAGGCCCGGCTGCTCGACCGGACCGGCGACCTGCAGGTGGCCGACCGGACCCTGCGCCGCATCCTCTCGCGGCTGGTGCCGCTCGATGACGACCGCCGGCCCGGCCTGCGCGGCGCGGCGCATCGCCTCGAAGCGGTGACCGAGCTGCCGGCCATGGCGGCGGCGCCGACACGCCAGGCCGTGGTGACGCTCGGCCTCGACGAGGCGGGGCGCCTGATGCTGCGCTGGACGCCCTACCTGCATGCCCGCTGGCTCGGCCCGCCCCCGACGCCGCAGGCGAGCGAGCTGCTGCGCGGCGTCGAGGGGCTCGACATCGCCTATTGGCCCGGCGCGCCCGGCGGCGGCTGGGTCGCGAGCTGGGCGAGCCCGGACCTGCCCGCGCTCCTGCGCATCCGCATCCTCTTCAGCCGCGAGGACGGGCGGCGCTGGCCGGACATCATCGTCGCGCCGAAGCGCGAGAGGCCGGATGATTAGGCAGGCTCCGGTCACGGACCGGCCTTTGGCACGCATCGGTGAGCTTCGCCGCGCCGCCAGGAACCCTATCCTCCTGCCCCAGGGCGCACCCGTCTGGGCACGGGAGCGGTGAGGGAGGCGGCGCCGATGCGAGGTCGATGGCAAGTCCGGCGCTCCGTGTCGCGCCGGCCGGCAGGCGTAGCGGGATGTCCGGCCTGATGCTCGGCGATCTGCTCTCCTGGTGGCTCGCGCAGATGCGGTCGCTGCTGCCGGCCCGGCTGCGCGCCGGCGGGCAGCCGCCGGATGCGCTGCTGGTGACCTTGCCCACCCCCGGATCCACCCCCGGATCCACCCCCGGATCCACCCCCGACGGGGCCGAGGTCGAGATCGCCCGCCGCCGTCGCGGCCGGGAGACCCCCCTCGGCCGGTTCGACCTGGCGGCGGCATCGCCGGCCGGCATGGCGACGCTGCGCCGCGGGGCGCGCCGCATCCTGCTGCGGCCGCCCCTGGGCATGCTGCTGGAGCGGGAGGTGATCCTGCCGGCGGCGGCGCAGCGCGATCCCGCCGGCGTGCTGCGCTACGAGCTCGACCGGCTCACGCCCTTCGCCCCGGAGGAGGTGTTCTGGAACTGGCGGCGGGAGGGGCGCGACCTGTCCCAGGGCCTGCGGCTGCGCCTCGCGCTGCTGCCGAAGGCGGCGCTGCTCGGCACGATCGAGCGGCTGCGGCAGGCCGGGCTGCCGCCCGGCGGGATCGAGGTCGGCGATTCCCGCGGCGCCGTTCTCGCCCTGCCGCTCGGTGCCGCGCCAAGCCCCACGGGCGGCCCCGCGGGCGGTGCTGGCTTCGACCGCCGCGAGGCCTGGCGCCGCCGGGCGCTGCTGGCCTCCGGGATCGCCTGCGGCGGCCTCGCCGTCGCCGCCATCGCGCTGCCCTTCCTGCTGCAATCGCTGGCCCTCTCCGCGGCGGAGCGGCACATCCGCGCGCTGCAGCCTGAGGTGACGGAGGCCGAGGCGCTGCGCCGGCGGATCGCCGAGGCCAAGGGCGGCCAGGACGCCGTCGCGGCCGAGCGGGCGCGGGTCGGGGATGCGTTGCGCGTGCTCGCCACGCTGACGGAGATCCTGCCCGACGACACCTGGCTGACCGAGTTGACCCTGCGGCAGCGCAAGCTCACCATCGCGGGCCGTTCCGCCGGGGCGGCGCGGCTGATCGGCCTGCTCTCGGCCGATCCCACCATCCGCGACACCGTCTTCGTCGCGCCCGTCACCCGGCAGGAGGGCGGCGGGGCGGACCTGTTTTCGATCCGCGCGGAGATCGGGATGTAGCATGGGCCCGCTCGATCTCCCGACCGGCCGTCGCGGCCAGCTCCTCGCGCTCGGCCTCGCTGTTGCGGTGCTCGGCGCCGGCTGGGCCGGGTTGGTGGCGCCGCTGCTCGACTGGCATGCCGAGCGGGCGGAGCAGGTGCAGGCGCGCCGGTCGGTGGCTCGGCGGATGGCGGAGATCGCCGAGACCCTGCCCGCGCTGCGCGACCAGGCGCGGCTGGTCGCCGCCCCGGACCGCACGGCGGCGATCCCGGCGCTGGGCGGCGCCAGCGACGCGATCGCCGCCGCGACCCTGCAGGGCCGGCTGCAGGACATGGCGCTGCGCGCCGGCGCGCCGCTGCGCAGCGCCGAGGCCTTGCCCGGCCAGGCGGCCGGCGCCTGGCGCCGCATCGGCCTGCGCGTATCGGTGCAGGCCCCCTGGCCCGGCATCGTCCGGCTGCTGCAGGCGGTGGGCGGCGCCACGCCGCGCATGCTGGTCGACGACCTGCAGCTCCGCGCCGCGCCGCCGTCGCGCAGCGGGCCGCGGCCGATGGAGGCCTCCTTCACCGTCTTCGCCTTCCGCGCCGAGGCGCCGCGATGAGCCGGTCCGCCTTCGCGCTGCTCGGCCTCGGCGCCGCCGCCTGCGCGGCGGCCATCGCCGTCCAGCTCGGCGATCCCGGTGGCGATGCGGTGACGAGCGGGGCCTCGGCGGCGGCGGTCGCGCTCTGGCGGCCCGCCCCCGCGGTGCCGACCCCGCCGCCGCCTGACCGCTCCGCCGACTGGGCGGCGACGGCGCTGGCGCGGCCCCTCTTCGCCGCCGACCGGCGTCCGGTGGCGGAGCCGCCGGCCGCGATGGCCGCTGCCGGGGCCGAGCTGCCGCGCCTGTCCGGCGTGCTGATCTCCCCCGCCGGGCGCGTGGCGATCTTCGCCGGGGCCGAGGGCGGGAAGCCGCTGGTCCTGCAGGTCGGCGACCGGCTGGGCGGCTTCGAGGTGCGGGCGATCCTGACCGGCGAGGTCACGTTGGCCAGCGCGGAGGGCGAGCGGGTCCTGCGGCCGAGCTTCGATGCGCATGCCAGCCCGCCGGCCCGACCGGGGACGCCCGCCGCCGGCGGGCCGCGGCTGCCGTTGCCGGCCCAGCGGCCCGGGGCGCCCGCGCGGTGAGCGCGCCGACGCAACGGCCGGCCGAGGCCTTCGGGATGCTGTGTTTCCGCGCGGGCGGCCGGCAACATCCCCCGACCGGGGGCGTTGCCCCCTGCCAGCGGCTGGCGCGCCGGACGCCCTGGCGCGGCCTCCTCGCGGAGCCGCCCTGACAGGGGCGTTGTGCCGGCCTATCCTGCCGCCCACCAAGGGAAGGAGACCGGCCCATGCTGGACGCCGTCGCACGCCTGCCGCTGAAGGACCCCGAGCTCTTCCGTCAGGCCAATTGCATCAACGGGGAATGGGTTCAGGCCGATAGCGGCAAGACCCTCGAGGTCCGCAATCCCTCGACCGGCGAGCTGATCGGCCGCGTCCCCGCCATGGGCGCCGCCGAGACCCGCCGCGCCATCGAGGCGGCGCACAAGGCGCAGGGCGGCTGGCGGGCCATGCTGGCCAAGGACCGCGCCGCGATCCTGCGCAAGCTCTTCGACCTCATGCTCGCCAATACCGACGACCTGGCGGCGATCATGACCGCCGAGCAGGGCAAGCCGCTGGCCGAGAGCAAGGGCGAGATCGCCTATGCCGCCTCCTTCATCGAGTGGTTCGCCGAGGAGGGGAAGCGGGTCTATGGCGACACCATCCCGCAGAATGCCAAGGGCCGGCGCATCATCGTCCAGAAGGAGCCGATCGGCGTCTTCGCCGCGATCACGCCGTGGAACTTCCCGGCCGCGATGATTACCCGGAAGACCGGGCCGGGCTGGGCCGCGGGCTGCACCGGCGTCATCCGCCCGGCGTCGCAGACTCCCTTCTCGGCGCTCGCCATCGCCGTGCTGGCCGAGCGGGCCGGCATGCCGCCCGGCGTCTGCAACGTCATCACCGGCCCCAGCGGCGAGACCGGCAAGGAGCTGACCGGCAACCCGCTGGTCCGCAAGCTGACCTTCACGGGCAGCACGGATGTCGGCCGCGTGCTGCTGGCGCAATGCGCGCCCACCATCAAGAAGACCTCGATGGAGCTCGGCGGCAACGCTCCCTTCATCGTCTTCGACGATGCCGATCTGGACGCCGCGGTGCAGGGGGCGATGGCCTCGAAGTACCGCAACACCGGCCAGACCTGCGTCTGCGCCAACCGCATCCTGGTCCAGGACGGGGTCTACGACGCCTTCGCCGCCAAGCTGAAGGCGGCGGTCGAGGCGCTGAAGGTCGGCGACGGCATGGAGCCGGGCGTGACCCAGGGGCCGCTGATCAACGCCGATGCGGTGAAGAAGGTGGAGGAGCACGTCTCCGACGCCCTCGCCAAGGGGGCGAGCGTCGTCACGGGTGGCAAGCGGCACCCGCGCGGCGGCAATTTCTACGAGCCGACGGTGCTCGCCAACGTCCCGGACAACGCGCTGATGTTCCGCGAGGAGACCTTCGGCCCGGTCGCGCCACTCTTCCGCTTCAAGACGGAGGAGGAGGCGATCGCGCTGGCCAACGACACGCCCTTCGGCCTCGCCGCCTATTTCTACGCCCGCGATGTCGGCCGCATCTTCCGGGTGGCCGAGGCGCTGGAGAGCGGCATCATCGGCATCAATGAGGGGCTGATCAGCACCGAGGTGGCGCCCTTCGGCGGCGTGAAGGAGAGCGGCCTCGGCCGCGAGGGCAGCCATTACGGCATCGACGAGTATCTCGAGGTGAAGTACCTCGCCCTCGGCGGCATCGGCACTTGACGTTCATGGCCCCCAGGCGCCGGGCGCGAACCTTCGGTTCGCTTGGCTACGCGACGTAAGTCGCGGGTCCCGCTCGGGGCCTCGGACCGGTCAGGAGACCGGTCCGCTGGCATAGCGATAATCCGATATGGGGGCGTGGTTCACAGCCATGCTCCCAATCGATGTCGGGGTTACGCCTGACGCGCGTGGTTCTGCGGTGAAACGCGCGGTCCGGCGGCGTACATGACCGATCCAGCACTGCCGGCCCACCGGCACACCCCTCGGATCGGGAGACGTCTCCGGCATGTCCGCCACCACCCTCACCGCCTTGCCCGCCGTCGCACGGGCCGGCGGCATCCAGCGTCCGGCCGCGCTCGGGGCCGCGGCCCTGCTCGCGCTCGGCGCCCTCGGCATCGGCCAGGCGGTGGGGTCGCGCCAGGCCGCGCTCTACCTGCTCGGCGCGGCGCTCGGCCTTGTCCTCTACCATGCCGCCTTCGGCTTCACCTCGGCCTGGCGGGTCTTCATCGCCGACCGGCGCGGCGAGGGGCTGCGCGCCCAGATGGCGATGCTCGCCATCGCCGTGCTGCTCTTCTTCCCGGCGCTCGCCGCCGGGCAGTTCTTCGGCCAGCCGGTCGCCGGCAATGTCTCGCCCATCGGCGTCTCGCTGCTGGTCGGCGCCTTCCTCTTCGGCATCGGCATGCAGATCGGCGGCGGCTGCGCCTCCGGCACGCTCTACACGGTGGGCGGCGGCTCGGTGCGGATGCTGCTGACGCTGGCCGCCTTCATCGCCGGCTCGGCCATCGGCGCGGCGCATTTCCACTGGTGGCAGGCGCAGTGGCACCTGGCGCCGGTTTCCTTGGTGAAGGCCTGGGGCGTCGGCCCGGCCCTCGCGGCCAATCTCGCCCTGTTCGGCCTGATCGCCGGCGGCACGCTCTGGCTGGAGCGGCGGCGGCATGGCGCAGCGGCTCCTGCCCGGCCGGTGCCCCCCTTGGCGCCACGGCAGGGCCTGGCGCGGCTGCTGTGCGGCCCCTGGCCGGTGCTCGCCGGGGCGGTGGCGCTGGCGCTGCTGAACTTCGCCACCCTGGCGCTGGCGGGAAAGCCCTGGGGCATCACCTCCGCCTTCGCCCTCTGGGGCTCCAAGGCGGCGCTGGCGCTCGGCATCGATGCCGCCGCCTGGCCCTACTGGCAGGCCCCGGCGGCCCGGGCGGCGCTCGAGGGCAGCGTGCTGCGCGACGTCACCTCGGTGATGGATGTCGGCATCGTCCTCGGCGCCCTGCTCGCCGCCGCCCTGGCCGGCCGCTTCTCCCCCGGCCTGCGGGTGCCGCTGCGCTCGGCGCTGGCGGCGGTGATCGGCGGTCTGATGCTCGGCTACGGCGCCCGGCTGGCCTATGGCTGCAACATCGGCGCCTATTTCTCCGGCATCGCCTCGGGCAGCCTGCATGGCTGGGTCTGGATGGCCATGGCCTTCGCCGGCAGCGTCATCGGCACCCGGCTGCGGCCGCTCTTCGGCCTCGAGGTCGAGCGGACGCCGCGCCAGACCGGGTGCTGAGGCCGGCTGCCGGAGAAGGACTGCCGAGCGCCGGCCGCATCGCTGCCGGGACGCCGGACGGGTACCCATCCGCCTGGCCGCGTCGCATATAGGGTGCAACGGGCCGGCACCGGCCGGCCGATGAAAGGGGCACCCCGCATGGCCAGCAGCCTCCATCCCCGCGCCCTCGCCACCCCGATCGCCGGGGCGCGCGGCCGATGAGCGCCTCCATGAGCCGCTACGACTTCGATCTCTTCGTCATCGGCGGCGGCTCGGGCGGCGTGCGCTGCGCCCGCATCGCCGCGACGCATGGCGCCCGGGTCGGCATCGCGGAGGAGCGCTTCTGGGGCGGCACCTGCGTCAATGTCGGCTGCGTGCCGAAGAAGATCATGGTGAACGCCGCCGAATACGGGCAATGGGCGGAGGACGCGGCCGCCTTCGGCTGGAGCATCGAGACCCGCGGCTTCGACCTCGCCACGCTGGCCGCGGCGCGGGATGCCGAGGTGGCGCGCCTCAACGGCATCTACGGCCGGCTGCTGAGCGGCGCCGGCTGCACCATCTTCGAGGCCCGCGCCACCTTCATCGACGCCCACACCCTCGATGTCGGCGGCCGGCGGGTGACGGCCGAGCGGATCGTCGTCGCCACCGGCGGCCGGCCGGTGCGGCCGGAGATCCCGGGCGCCGAGCTCGGCATGCTCTCGGACGACGTCTTCGGGCTGAAGGCGCTGCCGCGCCGCGTCACCGTGGTCGGCAGCGGCTATATCGGGCTGGAATTCGCCTGCATCCTGCGCGGCCTCGGCGCCGAGGTGGATCTCGTCTACCGCGCCGACCTGCCGTTGCGCGGCTTCGACCAGGACATCCGCGTCGCGGTGAAGGAGGCGATGGAGCAGCAGGGCATCCGCCAGCATTGCGGCCACCATCCGGGACGGCTGGACCGGCTGGGCGACCATCTCTGCCTCAACCTTCGCGGCGGCGAGGCGATCGAGACGGATGCCGTGCTCTTCGCCACCGGCCGGGTGCCCAACACCGCCGGGCTGCATCTCGATGCCGCGGGCATCGCCTGCACCGCCAAGGGCGCGATCGAGGTGGATGAGGAGCACCGCACCACGGCGCCGAACATCTACGCCATCGGCGACGTGCTGGACCGGATGAACCTGACGCCGGTGGCGACCGCGGTCGGCCATGCCCTGGCCGATACCCTGTTCGGCAACAACCCGCGCCGCGTCAGCTACCGCAACATCCCGACCGCGGTCTTCACCTCGCCGCCGATCGGCACGGTCGGGCTGACCGAGGCGGATGCGGCGGCGCTCGGGCCGGTCGATGTCTATCTCGCCCGCTTCACCCCGATGCGCCACACGATCAGCGGCCGGCCGGGGCGCAAGACGCTGATGAAGCTCATCGTCTGCCAGGAGACGCGCAAGGTGCTCGGCGCCCATATGCTGGGCGAGGATGCCGGCGAGATCATGCAAGGCATCGGCATCGCGGTCGCGGCCGGCCTGACCAAGGAGGATTTCGACCGCACCATCGGCATCCACCCGACCGCGGCGGAGGAGTTCGTGACGCTGCGGACCCGGACGCGGGAGGCGGGGGTGCAGGCGGCGGCCGCGGAATAGGGTGCGTCCTGGCGGGTTCACCCGCCCCGCGCCCTCGGCTATGGTCCGCGATCCGGGCAACCGTCCCGGAACAGGAAGGAACGTCCCGCCCGGTTCGTCGGCAGGGTGTGCCCAGCGGGGCGTACAAGGAGAATGCAGTGATGTCCGTGCGCGGGTGGCACCCCGGAAGCTGGCGGGACATGCCGATCCGGCAGGTGCCCGACTATCCCGACCAGGCCAAGCTGGCCGAGGCGGAGGCGCGCCTGGCCCAATGGCCGCCCCTGGTCTTCGCCGGCGAGGCGCGGCGCCTGCAGGCGGCGCTGGCCAAGGCGGGGGAGGGACAGGCCTTCATCCTGCAGGGCGGCGACTGCGCCGAGAGCTTCTCCGACTTCACCGCCAACATCATCCGCGACACCTTCCGCGTGCTGCTGCAGATGGCAGTGGTGCTGACCTTCGGCGGCGGCACGCCGGTGGTGAAGCTCGGCCGCATGGCCGGGCAATTCGCCAAGCCGCGCAGCAGCGATGTCGAGACGAAGGACGGCGTGACCCTGCCCTCCTATCGCGGCGACATCATCAACGGGCCGGAATTCACCCCCGAGGCGCGCATCCCCGATCCGTCGCGGATGGATTTCGCCTATATGCAATCGGCTGGCACGCTGAACCTGCTGCGCGCCTTCGCAACGGGCGGTTATGCCGACCTGCACCAGGTGCATCGCTGGAATCTTGGCTTCGTCGCCCGCAGCCCGCTCGCCGACCGCTACCAGGACCTGGCGCACCGGATCGACGAGACCCTCTCCTTCATGCAGGCCTGCGGCATGTCCGACCTGCCGCAGGTGCGGGAGACGGATTTCTACACCAGCCACGAGGCGCTGCTGCTGCCCTATGAGCAGGCGCTGACCCGGGTCGATTCCACGACCGGCGACCACTATGCCTGCTCGGCGCATTTCCTCTGGATCGGCGACCGCACGCGCCAGCCCGAGGGCGCGCATGTCGAGTTCATGCGCGGCGTCCGCAACCCGATCGGCATGAAGGTCGGCCCGTCCATGGACCCGGACGAGCTGGTCCGGCTGACCGAGATCCTGAACCCGGCCAACGAGATGGGGCGGCTGACCCTGATCTCCCGCATGGGGGCGGACAAGGTCGAGGCGAAGCTGCCGCCGCTGCTGCGGGCGGTGAAGCGCGCCGGCCGCCGGGTGGTCTGGCTGTCCGACCCGATGCACGGCAACACCACCACCGCTGGCGGCTACAAGACCCGCCCCTTCGATGCGGTGCTGACCGAGGTGCGGCGCTTCTTCGACTGCCACGCGGCGGAGGGCACCCAGCCCGGCGGCGTGCATGTCGAGATGACCGGCCAGGAGGTGACGGAATGCCTCGGCGGCGCGCATCGCCTGGGCGAGGCGGATCTCGGGCTGCGCTACCAGACCTTCTGCGACCCGCGGCTGAATGCCGAGCAGTCGCTGGAGCTGGCCTTCCTGATCGCGGAGGAGCTGAAGGCCCGCCGCGGCGGCGCCGCGGCATCGCCGGCGCGCGCCGCGGAATAGAATAAGAAAAACGGCGCGACAGGAGGAAACAGCGCATGGACGGATCGCCGCCGATCGAGCCGGAGGACGCGGCGATCTCCGCCCGCACCGACGCCTATTTCAACCGCACGCGAGCCATCGTGCAGCGCTTCGGCGACTGCCAGGTCACCTATGCCGTCTTCCTGCGCCGCCCGGTGGTGAGCGCGCCGCGGCTGGCGGTGGCGTGGCTGGAACGGGTGGCGCAGGAGCGCGGCACCCGCTTCGACATCGACCTGCTGCATGCCGAGGGCACCTGGGTCGGCGCGGGCGACCCGCTGCTGACCATCACCGGCTCCTTCGCCGAGCTGGCCGATCTCGAGACGCTCTACCTGCAGAAGCTCGGCCCGCCCTGCGTCGCCGCGCACAATGCCTACCAAATGTGCCTCGAACTGCCGGAGGTCGCCTTCCTGGCGATGGATGCGCGGCACTGCGCCGGCTTCGAGATGCAGGACATGATGGCCTATGCCGCCAGCGTCGGCAGCGCCGCCGCGCGCAAGGAGGGGGCGAAGGGCTTCATCGGCAACGCCACCGACGCGACCGCCCACTGGTTCGGCGCGGCGCGCGGCTTCGGCACCATGCCGCATGCGCTGATCGGCTATGCCGGCAGCACGCTGCGCGCCGCCGAGATGTTCCAGGAGGCCTTCCCGGAGGAGAACCTCACCGTCCTGACCGATTACTTCGGCCGCGAGGTGACGGACGGGCTGGCGGTGTGCCGCCGCTATCCCGAGCTCGCCGCGGCCGGCAAGATGGCGGTGCGGCTCGACACCCATGGCGGCCGCTTCCTCGAAGGCCTCGACCCGGCCGAGAGCTACGCCGTGCTGGAGCGGCACGCGCCGGGCGCGATCCGCCGCTACCGCTCGGAGACCGAGCTGCGCCACCTCGTCGGCACCGGCGTCTCCGCCGCCGCCATCTGGCGCATGCGCGAGGCGCTGGACGAGGCCGGCTTCCCGAAGGTGCGCATCGTCGCCTCCTCCGGCTTCAATGTCGGCAAGTGCCGCGTCATGGCCGATGCCAAGGCGCCGATCGACGTGGTCGGCACCGGCAGCTTCATCCCCGACCTCTGGTCGGAGACCTACGCGACCGCCGACATCATCGCCTATGACGGCGTGCCGCGGGTGAAGATCGGGCGCGAATTCCTGCTGCAGCGGAATGGCGGCCGCAAGCGGGGCGGCCCCGGCGCCTGATGCCGCGGCGCCCGGGGCGGCGGCCTTGCCGCCCCGAGCTTGTCACCCCGGCCTTGCCACCCCGGCCTTTCCCTGGCCCTGCCTCCCGGCCGGGCCGTCGCGCCGGCGGGCGATCCGCTGTAGAAGCCCGTCCTCGATCGGCGTGCCCTTCCGGCCCGGCCGGCGTTGGTCCAGGCAGATCGCCACCGCGGATCGGCCAGGGACCAACCAGGGAAGCAGCCAAGGGGTCAGGCAGCATGAATGCATTCGATACCGGCCTGTTCGGCCAGAAGGGCGGCTATGCCGTCCGCATCCTCGACCTCTCCGGCGGCAACGGCGCCGATCCGGTCGAGACGATCCGCGGCTTCCAGACCCTGGAGCATGCCAACGCCTTCGCCCGTCGCTACGTCCGCGACAGCCTCGAGCGCTGCCGCAGCCGTGGCATGGCGCCCGCCGATGTGGTGACCGCCTGGTTCGCCTTCGGCGAGGATGCCGAGGTGGTCGGCGGTGCCGAGCAGGCCTGGCGCAGCGCCGCCGAGCTGAAGGATTTCGCCGCCCGCCCGCCCGGCGATGCCGAGGAGCGCAACTGGCGCGCCCTCGACCCCCGGCGCGACGAGGACGAGGCGGAGGAGGAGGAATGAGCCGGGCCGCTATCATCCCCCCCATCGCCAGTCCCGCGACGCGCCGGCCAGCCGCCGATGACGCCGCGCCGGAGCCCGGTTCGTGAAACTCCGCTTCGCCCCCTCGCCGACCGGCTACCTGCATGTCGGCAATGCCCGCGCCGCCCTGGTCAACTGGCTGCTCGCCCGCCAGCGCGGCGGCAGCGTGCTGCTGCGCCTCGACGACACCGATACCGAGCGCAGCCGCGCCGATTATGCCGAGGCGCTGGAGGAGGACCTCCGCTGGCTCGGCCTCGACTGGGACGAGCAGTTCCGCCAGTCCGACCGGCTGCCGCTCTACCAGGCGGCGGCGGAGCGGCTGAAGGGGGCCGGCCGGCTCTATCCCTGCTTCGAATCCGAGGAGGAGCTGCGCTACAAGCGCGAGCAGCAGCTCCGCCAGAAGCGGCCGCCCATCTACGACCGCGGCGCGCTGCGCATGACGCCCGAGCAGTACGAGCGGGCGCTGGCCAACGGCAAGGTGCCCTATTGGCGCTTCCTGCTCGAGACCCGCGAGGTCACCTGGCAGGACGGCGTGCTCGGCCCGCGCCGGGTGAAGCTGCCGAGCCTCTCCGACCCGGTGCTGATCCGCGCCGACGGCACGCCGCTCTACACCTTCACCAGCGTGGTGGACGACCTCGAGAGCGGCATCACGCATATCGTCCGCGGCGAGGACCATGTGACGAATACCGGCGTGCAGATCGATCTCTGGCAGGCGCTCGGCGGCGATCCGGCGCGGCTCGCCTTCGCGCATCTGCCGCTGTTGACCGATGCGGATGGCGGGCCGCTCTCGAAGCGCCTCGGCTCGCTCTCGCTGCGCCAGCTCCGCCGCGACGGGATCGAGCCGGCGGCGCTCGCGGGCTATCTCGCGGCGCTCGGGACGGCGCAGGACCCGGTGCCTGGCCTGCCGCGCGACCTGGTCGCCGGCTTCCGGCTGGAGGCGATCTCGAAATCCCCGGCGCGCTTCGATATCGGCCAGCTCCTGGCGCTCAACCGGCGGCACCTGCACGGCGCCTCCTTCGAGAGCGTGCGGGCGCAGCTTCCGGAGGGCGCGGACGAGGCCTTCTGGCACGCCATCCGCGGCAATCTCGACCTGCTCTCCGAGGCGCGGGGCTGGTTCGAGGTGGTGCGCGGCACCGTCGTGCCGCCGCCGCAGCCGGGGGAGGAGGGGTATCTCCGCGACGCCCTCGCCGCCCTGCCGCCCGCCCCCTGGGACGCGACGAGCTGGGGCGCCTGGACCGGCGCGCTCAAGGCCTCGACCGGCCGCAAGGGCAGGGCGCTCTTCCTGCCGCTCCGCCTCGCCCTCACCGGCGAGGAGCACGGGCCGGAGATGCAGGCGCTGCTGCCGCTGATCGGGCCGGAGCGCGCGGCGCAGCGGCTGCGGATCGCTGCTGGAAATTAAACTCGGTACCGGCGATCCCGGCTATGCTGTGGCACGCTGTCCTGGTGCCACCGCATGTCCTGGCCCTGCCTGTCCGCCCTGCTGCTCGCCGGCGCCCTCGCCGCCTGCGCGCCGCGCCCGGCCTTCGTCTGGGACGGCCGCCGCGGCTATGACGGCAACGGCGATTACGGCTACGACCTCGACGTCTCCCGCGCCGAGGCGCGCGTCTACCGCGCCCGCAGCGCTACGGCCTATGCGGTGCCCGGCCCGCCGGGCGATCCCTGGGGGCCGCATATCCGCGAGGCGGCGAACCGCTTCGGCGTGCCGGAAGGCTGGATCCGCGCGGTGATGCGGCAGGAGAGCGGCGGGCGGCTCTATGACGGCAGCGGCCGGCCGATCACCTCGCCGGTCGGCGCCATGGGGCTGATGCAGGTGATGCCGCGCACCTACGACGCGCTGGCGGCGCGCCACGGACTCGGGCCCGACCCCTATGAGCCGCGCGACAACATCCTGGCCGGGGCCGCCTATATCCGGGCGATGTACGACCGTTTCGGCGCGCCAGGCTTCCTCGCCGCCTATAATGCCGGGCCGGAGCGGGTGGAGGCGGTGTTGGACGGCGCCACCGTCCTGCCGGACGAGACGCTGAACTACCTGGCCAGCGTGGCGCCCCGGCTCGGCGGCGCCGTGGCCCTGACCGGGCCCTTCGCCACCTATGCTGCCGCCCCGGCCGGCCGCGCGGTCGAGACCGCCGATCTGGCTTATGCCGGGGGCGGGATGCGCGGCAGCGACTATTACCAG
Source organism: Roseicella sp. DB1501 (assembly GCF_013112485.1). Lineage (GTDB taxonomy): Bacteria > Pseudomonadota > Alphaproteobacteria > Acetobacterales > Acetobacteraceae > Paracraurococcus. Next base: position 46,042 of record NZ_JABFHG010000019.1, on the reverse strand, counting down.
CCGGTGGCGGACGACCCGTCCCGGCGCGCCTTCGATGGCGGCGGGCTGGTCACCCGGGATGCGCCGACCGGCGTGCTGACCTCGCGCATCCGGTACTGAGCGGCAGGCGGGGAGGCGGCCGGGCGCGTCCGCCTGGACCTCCCCGCCGCTCGGTCATACCTGGCGCGCGCAGTAACGACTACGGCCCGCAGGGCCGAGCGCCCGAAGGAGCGCCGCTGCTTATGCAGCGAAGCCAAGCAAACCGGAGGTTTGCGCCCGGCGTTTGAGGGGCGCGAAGGTTTCACCTTCGCGCACGTAGTATCAGCGGGTGGTCGTCGATCCGTTCATATCCTTGTGCTGGCCGGTATGCTTGCCCTCGCGCGCCCGCTCGCGGCTGGCCGGGGTGCTGCGGCTCGGATTGGCGCCGCTGATGTTGGAGCCGGTCGCCCTGTCCACGGCGCGGCCCGCGGCGGTGCCGGGCGGGTTGCCGGGGGTGCCGTCGGCCGGCGTCGGCGCGGCGCCGGTGGCGCGGTCAAGCCCGCGCTGGACGGCGGTGCTCGGCGGATTGCCGGGGGTGCCGTCGCGCTGGGCGAGGGCCGGGGCGATGGCGAGGGTGGCGGCGAGGCCGATGGCAAGGCTGCGGAGCATGGCGTGTTCTCTCCTACCGTGAGCAGCCCCTAACGTCCCCCCGTCGCCCGGTTCCCCGCTCGGCCCATCGCGGCTGGGTGAGGCGCCCGGCATGACGCATCTCATCGCGCGTCCCATCGCGCATCCCGGCGAATCGCTGCCCGCCGGGTGGTGCGTTCTGGCCGCGACCGCATTATGGATGCGCCGTGATGACCACCGACCTCCTGCTGCACAACAGCCTGACCCGCGCGAAGGACCGCTTCGCGCCGATCGACCCCGGTCATGTCCGGCTCTATGTCTGCGGGCCGACGGTCTACGACCTGGCGCATCTCGGCAATGCCCGCCCCGTCGTGGTCTTCGACCTGCTGGCGCGGCTGCTGCGGCGGCTCTTTCCGCGCGTGACCTATGTCCGCAACATCACCGATGTCGAGGACAAGATCACCGCCCGCAGCCTGGAGACGGGCGAGCCCATCGCCGCCATCACCGCCCGCACCACGGCGGATTTCCACCGCGACATGGCGGCCCTCGGCGCCCTGCCGCCGGATGAGGAGCCGCGGGCGACCGACTCCATCGCGCCGATGATCCAGCTCATCGAGCGGCTGATCGCCAACGGCCATGCCTATGCCGCCGAGGGGCATGTGCTGTTCAGCGTCCCCTCCTTCCCCGATTACGGCCAGCTCTCGGGCCGCAGCACGGAGGAGATGCTGGCTGGGGCGCGGATCGAGGTGGCGCCCTACAAGCGCGACCCGGGCGATTTCGTGCTGTGGAAGCCGAGCACGCCGGAGCAGCCGGGCTGGGACAGCCCCTGGGGCCGCGGCCGGCCGGGCTGGCACATCGAGTGCTCGGCCATGTCCTGGCGGGCGCTGGGCGAGGTCTTCGACATCCATGGAGGCGGGCACGACCTGATCTTCCCGCACCACGAGAACGAGCTGGCGCAGAGCCGCTGCGCCTTCGGCACGCCGCGCATGGCCAATATCTGGCTGCACAACGGCATGCTGCGTGTCGATGGCGAAAAGATGTCGAAGTCGCTCGGCAATTTCCTCACCGTGCGCGACATCCTGGCGCGCGGCGCCTGGGCCGGCGAGGCCTTCCGGCTGCTGCTGCTGCGCACGCATTACCGCGCCGATCTCGACTTCACCTTCGCCGGGCTGGAGGAGGCGAAGGCGGAGCTCGACGACCACTACGCCATGCTGGCGCGCGCCGTGGAGCCGGCCGACGGGCATGAGACGGTGCTGGCCGAGATGGCGGACTGGGCGCTGGCGCCGCTGCTGGACGACCTCAACACGCCGCTGGCGCTGGCCCGGCTGCGCGACCTGCGGACGATCGAGAACGTCGCCTCGGTCGGCGGCAGCGCGACCGCGGTGCTGCACCGGATCGGCAAGTCCTGGCCGGTGGTGGCCGGCCTCGCCGCCGCCGCCTTCCGGGAGGCGGCCGGGGTGCTGGGGCTGTGCAGATCGGAACCGCGAGAGTGGCTTAGGGGGCGTCCATCTGCGGGCTCTGCTACGGTAGACGGCCAAACCTTAACGACCACATGGCACCTCGACACAGCGTCTCCAGCAGCTTTCGCAAGCGAGGACGCAGAAATTGATCGCGCAGTTGACCAGCGTTTGGCGGCCCGCAAGGCACGCAATTTCGCCGAGGCCGACCGCATCCGCGACGAGTTGAAGGCGAAAGGCATCGTCCTCGAGGACGGGCCGCAAGGCACCAGTTGGCGACGGGCGTGAGCGGCGCACCCTCGCCGGAGGACTGGCTCGACGCCATCAAGCGCATCGCGCTGACGGATGCGAAGCGCGCCTGGCTGCGGGCGCATCTGGAGGCGCCGGACTGCACCGCGACGGAGGCCGCGCTCGCCGCCGGTGCCGGCCAGGAGATCGGCGCCTATCGGGCGCTGGCCGGCGAGCTGGCGGCGGCGCTGGAGGCCGATCCGCCCTCCGATCCGCTGGCCCTGCTGGCCGAGCCGGACGGGCAGGGGGCGTGGCGGCTACGCCCGGCGCTGGCCTTCGCCCTCGGCGCCCACCGGCTGATGCCGGAGGCCTGGACGCGCGGCGGCAAGCCCGCCGCCGATCTGCACCCGCCCCCGGGCGAGAGCCCCATCGTTGTCCTGGTGCGGCCGCAGCTCGCCGAGAATATCGGCGCCGTGGCCCGCGCCATGGCCAATGGCGGGCTGTTCCACCTGCGGCTGGTGGCGCCGCGCGACGGCTGGCCGCAGGACCGCGCCTGGCGCACGGCCTCGGGCGCCGACCCGATCCTGGAGGCAGCGCAGCTCTTCCCCGACACGGCCAGCGCCGTCGCCGATTGCCAGCGGGTCTTCGCCACCTGCCCGCGGCCGCGCCACATCGTCGTGCCGCTGCGCACCGCCCGCGCCGCCGCCGAGGACCTGTGGGAGATCAACGCGCGCGGGCTGCGCGCCGCCGTGCTGTTCGGCCCGGAGCGGGCGGGGCTCGAGAATGACGACGTCGCCTGCGCCGACACGCTGGTGCGCTACCCGCTGAACCCGGCGCATATGTCGCTGAACCTGGGGCAGGCGGTGATGATCCTCGCCTATGAATGGTGGACGGCGGCCGAGCCAACGCCGCCGCGCCAGCTCCAGACGCATGAGACGCAGGTGGCGACCAAGGGCCAGCTCGAGGGCTTCCTCGGCCGGCTGGTGGCGGAGCTGGATGCCAGCGGCTTCCTCGACAACCAGCCGAAGCGTCCCGGCATGGTGCGCAACCTCCGCCACTGGTTCGAGCGGGGCGAGGTGACGGAGCAGGAGCTGCGCACCCTGCATGGGGTGGTGACGGAGCTCTCGCGCGGCCGGATGCGGCGCGGGCGGCCCGATCCGGAGGATGCGGAAGGGGGCTAGACCAGGGAGGGGCTAGTGTCCTGATCTCGAAATCCTGCAGACTTCGAGATCAGGACACTAGCCTTTGTTTTCAGTGGCCTGCTGGTCCGCGAGGTCCGTGGGTGAACCCACGAACTTCGCGGGCAGGACACTAGACCAGTCTGGGTGCCGCCCTCAGAGCCGCGTCGCCGGCAGCCGCTTCGCCAGCCGCCGCGCCAGCAGGTAGCCGAGGATGCCCGCCACCGGCGCCGCCGGCAGCGCCAGCAGCCAGCCGATATGCGCCCCGTTCACGGCGAGGCCGAGCCCGACCCCGAGCATCAGCCCGCCCACCAGGGCGCCCATCACGCCGGCCGTCAGGCCGAGCACCAGGATCTCTTCGCGTGTCACGCCCATGCGGGCGATTAAGCGGTGCCGCCCGGGTTTGACAAGCGGGGCCGCCGCCGCCTATAGGCCGCACCTCTTCCTGGGAACGTGGACGTACCTTCGGGGTGCGCGCCCGCCCTGACCCATGCCGGGCCGGGGCCTACCGGGACAACACAGCGAAGAAGGGCCGCCCGCAACGGGGTGGCGAAGCACGCCGCATGACCAAGCGCGTCGAAGCCAAGTACAAGATCAACCGCCGCCTCGGCGTCAACCTCTGGGGCCGCGCCAAGTCTCCGATCAACAAGCGCGAGACGATCCCGGGCCAGCACGGCGCCCGCCGCAAGCAGAAGCCGACCGACTTCGGCGTGCAGCTGATGGCGAAGCAGAAGCTGAAAGGCTACTACGGCAACATCGGCGAGAAGCAGTTCCGCAAGTATTACGAGGAGGCCGTGCGCCGCAAGGGCGACACCTCCGAGAACCTGATCGAGCTGCTGGAGCGCCGGCTGGACGCCGTTATCTACCGCATGAAGCTGGCGCTGACGCCCTTCGCGGCGCGGCAGTTCGTCAACCACGGCCATGTGCTGGTGAACGGCAAGCGGCTCAACATCCCCTCCTACCAGGTGCGCGACAACGACCTGATCGAGGTGAAGGAGCGCTCGAAGCAGCTCACCTCCGTGCTCGACGCGGCGCAGAATGGCGAGCGCGACGTGCCGGAATATATCGAGATCGACCACCGCGCCATGCGCGGCCGCTTCGTTCGTGCGCCGAAGCTCTCCGACGTGCCCTATCCGGTGCAGATGGAGCCGAACCTGGTCGTCGAGTTCTACTCGCGCTGATCGGCCGATCCCGGACGGGATGGCAAGGAGGCCGGGCCCGCGAGGGTCCGGCCTTTTTTCATGCCTGGGCGATCGCCTATCCCGGATAGGCCACGAAGGGTCCGTGCAGCGCCCGCGGCAGCATCGGCAGGGCATGCGCCGCCGCCAGCAGCAGCGCCCGCCGCGGGGTTGGCGCCTGCGCCACCGAGGCCCGCAGCCGCTCCAGCCCGGCGGCCCGCTGGCCGTCGCGGATCAACTCCTGGCCGATGGTCCAGGCGGCCTCTGCCTCCGCCCGCCGCTGCAGGGTGAGGAAGCGCGCCCGGCCGAGCCGCGCCTCGAGCGCCGGATTGCCCCAGATCGCCAGCATGGCGGGCGCGATGGAGGCGGGGTCGCGCGGCATGCGGTGCCCCGCCCGGCCGGCGCGCCGGCGCAGATGCAGCACCGGACCCCCGCCGGGCACCGCCGCCCAGGGGCCGAGCAGGGAGAGCCGGATCCAGTATTCCCAATCCTCGCCGAGCCGCAGATGCGGCAGGAAGGGCCCGGCCTGCCGCACCGCCTCCCGCCGCAGCAGGAGCTGGCCGCCATCGGCGAAGGGATTGCCGACCAATAGCTGCTCCAGCAGGTCGCCATGGGGCAGGGCGGGCTGCCTTCCTCGCAGCGGCCGGTCGCCGGGCCGCGCCGTCTCGGCCATCACCGCGCAGCCGCCATGCGCACCGACCGCCTCGGGCGCCGCGGCGAGGGCCTCGGCGAGGCGGGCAAGGGCGCCGGGCGCCAGCCAGTCGCGGGTGTCGAGGAGGAGCATGCCCTCGCCGCGGGACTCGGCCATGGCCCGGCTTCGGGCGACGGCGGCGCCGGCCCCCTCCAGCCGCAGCAGGCGGAGGCGCGGATCGCGGCGCCGGGCGAGGGCGGCGGCGAAGGCCGCGCTCGCCGCCGCGGCCTCGCCAATATCGATCAGGATCAGCTCCCAGTCCCGCATGTCCTGGGCCAGCACGCTGTCCAGCGCCGCATCCACCGGATGGGCGGCATCGCGGACCAGGGCGAGGATGGAGATGGCCGGGGCCGGGGTGGCGAACTCGCGCAGCATGACCCTGCCTGCCACGAACGCCGGCTTTCCGGGGTCAAACAGGCGAGACATGACTTCAAAAGAACGAAAAAGCTGATCAGACCCGCATGCCCGCAGCCAAGCCGGGATCAGGCATAGACGGCCTTCATCGCTCCCGGCGGGTAGCGCAGGCCGGCGGCGGCGCCGGCCGGCATCGCGGCGCTGATCCGCCCGACCTCCTCCGCCGTCAGCGTCACGGCGAGCGCGCCAATATTCTCCTCGATCCGGTCGAGGCGGCGGGTGCCAGGGATGGCGACCACATCCTCGCCCTGGGCCAGCAGCCAGGCGAGGGCGAGCTGCGACGGGGTGCAGCCCTTCTCCGCCGCGATCGCCTCAAGCTTGGCGACGAGGGCGCGGTTGGCGGCGAAATTCGCCTCCTGGAAGCGCGGATGCGCGGCGCGACGGCCATCGATCTGGGCGAAGTCCCGGATCGCCCCGGTCAGGAAGCCGCGGCCGAGCGGGCTGTAGGCGACGAAGCCGATGCCGAGGTCGCGCGTCGTCGCCCGCGTCTCCTCCGCCTCCTGCCGGTAGAGTAGCGAATACTCGGTCTGCACGGCGGCGATGGGATGCACGGCATGGGCGCGGCGGATGGTCTCGGGCCGTGCCTCCGAGAGGCCGAGGAAGCGCACCTTGCCCTGCTCGACGAGGCGCTGCATGGCGCCGACCGTCTCCTCGATTGGGACGTTGGGATCGACGCGGTGCTGGTAGTAGAGGTCGATCACCTCGACGCCGAGGCGCATGAGCGAGGCCTCGCAGGCCTGCTGGACATAGTCGGGCGAGCCGTTGACGCCGTTCGGTGCGCCGGGATTCTGGGTCTGGCCGAATTTCGTGGCGAGCACCACGCGGTCGCGCACCCCCTTCAGGGCGGCGCGCAGCACCTCCTCGTTATGGCCCCAGCCATACATGTCGGAGGTGTCGAAATGATCGATGCCGCGATCGATGGCGGCGCGGACGAGATCGACGGAGGCGCCGTCCTCCGCCTCGCCATAGGCGCCCGAGAGGGACATGCAGCCGAGGCCGATGGCCGAGACCGAGAGGCCGGTCCGGCCCAGGCTGCGATGCGGCAATGTGGCCATCTGCGGATCCCCCGTCCTCGCCCGGTCGGGGAAGCCTAGCAGGACCGCGGACCCGCGCCAGGGTGGCGCGAGGGCTCAGCCCTCGGCCGAGACCGGTACGCCCTTCTCCTTCAGCAGGCTCTGCAGCTCGCCCGCCTGGAACATCTCCATGACGATGTCGCAGCCGCCGACGAACTCGCCGTTGACGTAGAGCTGCGGGATGGTCGGCCAGTTGGTGTAGGCCTTGATGCCGTCGCGGATCTCCATGTCGTCGAGGACATTCACGCCCTTGAAGGGCACGCCGAGATGCGAAAGGATCTGCACCACGCGGGCCGAGAAGCCGCATTGCGGGAAGACCGGGGTGCCCTTCATGAAAAGCACCACGGGGTTGGCCTTGATATCGGCCTCGATGCGCTCGAAGGCGGGGTTGGTCATCTGGCTCGTCGTCCCTGCTGGTTCGGTCCGGGGTAGGGTTGCTCAGGCCGGGGCGGTGGTCTGCAGCGCCAGGGCGTGCAGCTCGCCGCCCATCCGGCCGCGCAGCGCGGCATAGACGATCTGGTGCTGCTGCACGCGGCTCTTGCCGCGGAAGGCCTCGGAGACGACGGTGGCGGCGTAGTGGTCGCCATCGCCCGCGAGGTCCTCGATGGTGACCTGGGCATCGGGCAGGGCCGCCTTGATCAGCGCCTCGATCTCCGCCGGCTGCATCGCCATCCGCCACCATCCCCTTCGCACGCCGCCCGGCGCCAGGAATGGCGGCTGGGCACACCCCCGATATGGCGCGTCGCGCCGATGGAACCAAGCCCCCTGATGGGGCCGGCGGGCCGGCGATCAGCCCTGGTCGCGCATCAGCGCGGGCAGCGTCGCCTCATGCGCGGCGGCGAGGGCGGCGACCGGCAGGGTCTCCCCGCCGGGCAGGACGAGGTCGCGCCCGCCCGAGCGGCCGAGGCGCATCGCCGGCACCCCCGCCGCGGCCGCATCGGCGAGGAGCGGCGCGGCATCCGCCACGGCCAGCACGTAGCGGGCCTGGTCCTCGCCGAACCAGAAGGCGTGCGCCGGCAGGCCGGGGGGCGGCGTGGCCAGGGTCGCGCCGGTGCCCGAGGCCATGGCCATCTCCGCGACCGCGACCAGCAGCCCGCCATCGGCGGCGTCGTGGCAGGCGGCGACGCGGCCCTGCCGGATCTGCGACCGCACGAAGTCGCCGTTGCGCCGCTCCGCCGCGAGATCGACCGGCGGCGGCGCGCCCTCCTCGCGGCCGGCGATCTCGCGCAGCCAGAGGCTCTGGCCGAGCCAGCCCCGCGTCTCGCCGATCAGGACCAGGTCAAGCCCCGGCGGCAGGGCGAGCCCCACCGCCTGCGCCACGTCGTCGAGCACGCCGACGCCGCCGATCGCCGGGGTCGGCAGGATGCCGCGCCCCTCGGTCTCGTTGTAGAGCGAGACATTGCCGGAGACGACGGGGAAGTCGAGCGCGGTGCAGGCGGCCGCCATGCCCCGCACCGCGGCGGCGAATTGCCCCATGATCTCCGGCTTCTCGGGATTGCCGAAATTCATGTTGTCGGTGATGGCGAGCGGCAGGCCGCCGGTCGCGGTGATGTTGCGCCAGGCCTCGGCCACCGCCTGCTTGCCGCCCTCCTCCGGATCGGCGAGGCAGTAGCGCGGGGTGCAGTCGGTGGTCATGGCGAGGGCCCGGGCGCCGCCCTGCTCCAGGCTCTCCTCCACTCGGACGATGGCGGCATCGGCCGCGCCGGGGCGCTTCGCGGTCTGGCCGCCGACCATGCTGTCATACTGGTCCCAGATCCAGCGGCGGGAGCAGAGGTCGAGGCTGCCGACCAGCCTCGCCAGGGCCGGCCCGATCCCGACCGGATCGGCGACCGCGCCGGCCTCGATCACCGGCTGCCGCGGCGTTTCGGCGGTCGGGCGGCGATAGAGCGGCGCCTCGGATTCCAGCGGGGCGAGGGGGATGTCGGCCTCGAGCCGCCCCTGGTGCCGCAGCACGATGCGGCCGGTATCGGTGAGATGGCCGATGACCGCGAAATCCAGCTCCCACTTGGTGAAGATCGCCTTGGCCACGGCCTCGCGGCCCGGCTTCAGGATCATCAGCATGCGCTCCTGGCTCTCGGAGAGCATCATCTCGTAGGCGGTCATCCCGGCCTCGCGCTGCGGGACGTGGTCCAGCACCAGCTCGATGCCCATGCCGCCCTTGCCGGCCATCTCGACCGAGGAGGAGGTGAGCCCCGCCGCGCCCATGTCCTGGATGGCGACGATCGCATCGGTCGCCATCAGCTCCAGGCAGGCCTCGATCAGCAGCTTCTCGGCGAAGGGGTCGCCGATCTGCACGGTCGGGCGCTTCTCCTCGCTGTCGGCACTGAACTCGGTGCTGGCCATGGTGGCGCCGTGGATGCCGTCGCGGCCGGTCTTGGAGCCGACATAGACCACCGGATTGCCGATGCCGGTGGCGGCGGCGGTGAAGATCCGGTCGGCGCGGGCGATGCCGACGGTCATGGCATTGACCAGCGGGTTGCCGTTGTAGCGGGGGTGGAAATTCACCTCGCCGCCCACGGTCGGCACGCCGACGCAATTGCCGTAGCCGCCGATGCCGCGCACCACGCCGTCGATCACCTGCTTCATCCGCGGCGCGTCCGGCATGCCGAAGCGGAGGGCATTGAGGTTGGCGATGGGCCGCGCCCCCATGGTGAAGACGTCGCGCAGGATGCCGCCGACCCCGGTCGCCGCGCCCTGATAGGGCTCGATGAAGCTCGGGTGGTTGTGGCTCTCCATCTTGAAGACGGCGGCGAGCCCGTCCCCGATATCGATCACCCCGGCATTCTCCCCCGGCCCCTGGATCACCCAGGGCGCCCTGGTCGGCAGCTCGCGCAGCCAGACCCGGCTCGACTTGTAGGAGCAGTGCTCGGACCACATGACCGAGAAGATGCCGAGCTCGGTCAGCGAGGGCTCGCGGCCGAGGATGGCGAGGACGCGGTCATACTCATCCGGCTTCAGGCCGTATTCCCCGGCGAGTTGGCGGGCGCGGTCCGGGGCGAGGAGGGTCGGGGTCGGGCGGCCAGCGCCAGTGGAGGGTCCAGTGGAGGGGCCAGCGGAGGTGGGGGCAGGGGGATCGATGCTCACGCGGTCAGGATTCCCTTGGGGGCAAGGCCCCGTGGATGGCATCTGTGGCGCTGGCGGCGCCGCCTCAGGCGGCGGCGAGCGCCTCGGCCAGACTCTCGAAGAGCGGCAGCCCGTCCGTGCCGTCGATCTGCGGGTCCACCTGGTTCTCCGGATGCGGCATCAGCCCGAGCACCCGGAGATTGGGCGAGAGGATGCCGGCGATGTTCCGGGCGCTGCCGTTGCGGTTGGCCGCCGCCGTGACCTCGCCCGCCGGCGTCGCGTAGCGCAGCGCCACCAGCCCCTCGCCCTCCAGCCGGTCGAGCGTCGCCTCGTCGGCGAAGTAGTTGCCGTCGCCATGCGCCATGGTGGCGCGGAAGACCGCGCCGCGCTGGAAGCGCCCGGTATAGGGCGTGTCGGCCCGCTCCACCCGCATGTGGCAATCCATGGAGAGGAAGCGCAGCGTGGCGTTGCGCAGCAGGGCGCCGGGCAGCAGCCCCGCCTCGGTCAGCATCTGGAAGCCGTTGCAGACGCCGAGCACATGCCCGCCGCGGCCGGCGAAGTCGGCGACCGCCCGCATGATCGGGCTCTGCGCCGCCATGGCGCCGCAGCGGAGATAGTCGCCATAGGAGAAGCCGCCCGGCAGCACAACGAGGTCGGTGCCCGGCGGCAACGCCGTGTCGCGGTGCCAGAGCATGGCGGGCCGGCGGCCGGTCGCCCGCTGCAGGGCGAGCGCCATGTCGCGCTCGCGGTTGGTGCCGGGAAAGAGGACGATCCCTGCCTGCATCACGCCATCACCCCTGCTGCAACACCCGGAGCCAGTGGAGCCCGCCGAGGACCAGGATGGTCGTCAGCGTCGCCAGGCAGGCGGCGGTCACCCAGCGATTCAGGCTCCGCTTCTGCGCCGCCAGCCAGCCGCCGCGCCGCACCGTGGCGGCGCGGATCGCCACCCGCCGCTCCTCCCGCCAGCGCAGGCCCGTGCCGATCAGCACGGTCAGCACCACCAGGATGACGAGCGAGAGCTTCACCATGCGATCAGGCGAGCTCCACCCGGAAGCTCTCGATCACCGTATTGGCCAGCAGCTTGCGGGCCATCGCCTCGGCGGCGGATTTCGCGCGGCCGGGATCGCTCTCCGCCAGCTCCAGCTCGATCACCTTGCCCGCCCGCACCTCGCCGACGCCCTCGAAGCCGAGGCCGGCGAGTGCGTGCCCGATCGCCTTGCCCTGCGGGTCGAGCACGCCGGCCTTCGGCATCACCGTCACCAGAACCTTCATGTCACCTCACCGCCCAGCAGACGCCGCCCGTAGCGGCCATAGAGGTAGCAGCCATAGCTGGCCAGCACCGCCAGCAGCAGCGACCAGGTGGAGCCGGGGAAGAGGCCGAGCACGGAGCAGACGGCATAGAAGCCGATGACGGCGCAGAGCACCACCACTGCTTCGACGATCCGCGCCACCATCGCCGCGCCTCCGCCCTATTGCATCATCTCCGGGCCCTTGAGGTCCCGGACCCCCGCCTCCGGCAGGATGCCGAGGCGGCGCGCCACTTCCTGGTAGCCTTCCTCGACCTTGCCGAGGTCGCGGCGAAAGCGGTCCTTGTCCATCTTCTCGCCGGTCTTGGAATCCCAGAGCCGGCAATTGTCGGGGCTGATCTCGTCGGCGAGGACGATGCGCATCTCGTCATTGTCGTAGAGCCGGCCGAACTCCACCTTGAAGTCGACCAGCGTGATGCCGACGCCGAGCAGCAGCCCGCTCAGGAAGTCGTTGATCCGCAGCGTCAGCGCGACGATGTCGTCGAGATCCTGCGTGCTGGCCCAGCCGAAGGCGGTGATGTGCTCCTCGCAGACCAGCGGATGGTTGAGCGCCGCGTTCTTGTAGTAATATTCGATGATCGAGCGCGGCAGGCGGGTGCCTTCCTGGATGCCGAGCCGGGTCGAGAGGCTGCCGGCGGCGACGTTGCGCACCACCACCTCGAGCGGGATGATCTCCACCTCGCGGATGAGCTGCTCGCGCATGTTGAGCCGGCGGATGAAATGCGTCGGCACGCCGATATCCATCAGTCGCATCATCAGGTACTCGCTGATGCGGTTGTTCAGCACGCCCTTGCCGGTGATGGTGCCCTTCTTCTGGGCGTTGAAGGCCGAGGCGTCGTCCTTGAAATACTGCACGAGGGTGCCCGGCTCCGGCCCCTCGAAGAGGATCTTGGCCTTGCCCTCGTAGAGCTGACGGCGTCGCGCCATGGTCTCGGTAATCCTTCCAACAGCGGCGCGCAGCCCGCCCGGCGCGAGGCGCCCCGGCGGGCCGGGCACCCCGGCGGCGGTCCTCCGGCACCGCCTCCCGCCGCTCGACCGGCGGGAGGATGCCCCGGGGCATTGATCAGGCGAGCCGATTCACGCCTCCGGGCAGGTCCGCCCCGCGGCGATCGGCTCTTGCGGCGTCCCTATAGCAAGGGGGGCGCCGGGCCGCCACGGGCGGGGGTGAGTCGACCACTGGAAGGAATGCTCAGCGGGAGGCCCGCCTGATGTCGATCGCCTGCCGGCAGGCGCTTCGCAACCGTGGGTTCGCAGACCGGCTGCACCGTTCCGCCTCCTGCTGTGCCATGGCTTGGTTCCCAGCCGCGCGGTGGAGAGCGATCCGTTCCGGGGCTAGCTCGTCAACGGCATCGAAGCGCCGTCCTGCCGTATCCAGCACCGCCAACGCCGCTCGCGGATCGCCGAGTTTGGCCTCGGTATGCGCAAGGAGGAGGAAGGCGATCAGCGGCGCGCGGTTATCGGCCGTCACGCGGCGCAACTCGTCCCGTGCCTGGCGGATCTGGCCTGCCTCGAGCTGGGCGAGAGCGAGCTGCAACCGCGCTGCCGGCAGCCAGGGCGCCGCCGCCATGGCCGAGCGGGCGCGTTCCATGGCCGAGCGTGGATCGCCGCGCGACAAGGCGTCTTGGGAGGCCTCAACCTCTTCCAGGGCCTGCCGCGCATTGCGGATCACGGCCGAGCCGCGGATCTGGGTGAGTTCCCCAGCGGAGTCGGGGCGCAACGGATCGTCGCCGTGGATGCGGTCACGGTAGTCGTCAAGCCAGCGGCGGCGTTCGGCGGGGTCCGGATGCCGCTCGCGCATCCATCCCTTCAGCTCGCGCCCCATGGAGTTGAGCATGGTGGAGGCGCCCTTCATTGCCGCCCGCCAGGCGCCATTGATGTCGCCGCGGCCCAGCTGGGTCCCCAGCTGGCCCTCGACGGCCTCGGCGACGGCCTTCAGCCTGGCCTGCGCCGCCCCCTGGCTGCTCTCCAGCGCGTTCAGGGAGACGATGGCATAGCGTGGGTCGAAGCCGGCGGCAGCCATGATGTCCATGCCGAAGACATCTGCCTCGGCCTCCTGCCGACGCGCCCAGGCCGGCTCCACCAGCGTGTCCAGCCCTTCGCTCAGGACGGTGCCGCCGAGGGCGGCCAAGCTGGCGCGGTTCTGCGACTCCGCACCAAAGCTGAGCTGGCCGCCGCTGCCCATGCGCGCGCTGGATAGGGCGGCGCCGAGGGCGCCAAGCCCTGTCGTCACCTCACGCAGGTTCTCGAGGTCATCATGCTCATCCTCGCGCAAGCCGGTGTGGCGGAGGAAGAGGTGCCCCATCTCATGGCCGATGACGAAGGCCAACTCGTCCTCGGTACCGGCCTGCACCAGCGTGCCGAGATTGAGGCGGATGCTGCCGTCGGTGAGAGCCGCCGCGCCATAGGATCGGTTGGCAACGAGTTGCACGCGCGGCACGACGGGCGGGCGGCCATGCGGCCAGGCACGGGCGAGCCGAGCCGTCAGCCGCTCCAGATAGGCATCCGCGGCACGGTCCGGCACGGTCGTCCGCTCCGCGCCGTAGCGCCGTCGCTCGTCCCGCGCATTGCCGCGGATGCCGCTGCCGGCATAGTCCACGGCTTCGCCGGTGCGGCGAGGGACGAAGCGGACGGCGACCTGCTGCATGATCGATGGTTGGTCGATCAGGCGGCCCTTCAAATCGCCACTGACCCGGCTGGGGTCGGCGGTGCTGCAACCGATGAGGAGGGCCGGCAGCGTGGCGAGGACGCGGCTCAGCATTTCCGTCCCGTCCCCATACCCTGCTCGCTGCGGCCGGCGTCGCGCTGGTTCGTGGCCCTCGGCGTTCCGACTGTCGTTCCGGGGCGACTGGGTGCCTCGGGGCAAACCCCCTTGACCGGGACCGTATCGGTGATGACATCGTCGCGCAGGACATAGCGCCTGCGGCCGTCGCGGCCGTCGAAGCCAAGCACGCCGTCCGGGGTCACCTCCTGCACCTTTGGCCGTACCGGCAGGTCCTGCGCAGCGGTCTGCACCCCAGCGGCGTTCGGGGCAGGGCGGATGCGAACCGGGTCGCGGCGCCATTCCAGGATCGTCTGCGGCTGCTGCTGCGCCGCCGCCAAGCCGGGCCATAGCGCTGTGAGCGCGAGGCAAGTCAGCCATCGGGCCAAGGATCGATGGGCGTCACCTTCTGAGCTTGGCGTCATCGGTGTTTCCTCCTGGGACGGGCCTTAAGCCTATGGCGGGAGACTGCGGGGTGCCGGACCGTGCAACGACGTGACGCTCCGGAGAATGCTCGAGCTTCCCGTGAAGATAATTCATGAATTTCAAAAATTGCTCGCTGATGGAAAGAATAAATAAAGTTATCATAACATCAACGGCACTTATTCTAAGAAGAACAATAAAAATAATAAGAATGAAGGTGACCATCGCCAAGGGCGGCACAGGCCGAAGCCAAGTATGACTCAAAAGGGCTGTTATTACCATGGCGGCGCTGGAAACAATATCGGACCAATCTATCTCAGAAATAATTTTTGTTCTCTTAAATCCCCAATAGTTGTCGGGGCCGAAGCGAAGCAAGTTGTCGAGTGCCATGGCGTGCAGCATCACGCCCGGCACCTCGGCGCCGGACGGCATGTGGACCACATCCGGATCGCCCTCGCCGCGTCCCGAGCCGATCAGCACGATGCGGCCGGCAAATGGGCTGGGGCGCTCGGAATCAGGCCCGCCCATCTCCGCCGTATCCGCCTCAAGCTGAGATGCCGTGATGGAGTCGACCGGCAGGCAGGGCTCGAACGGCACGATCCACTTGGAGGACGGGCTGGCGAAATGCTGCTCCGCCCGTGGGATCAAGGCGCCGAGGATGGCCAGGAAGGGGGGATCGGTTCGGTCGCACGTGCCCTGGATGCGGGCTCGCTCCATCGGCGACCCTCGGGTCTGCCAAGCGACGAGCATCTTGTCGTCTTCGTCGGCCGCGGCGAGGTCGCGCGACGCTCCATGGCCGAAGACGACTCTGTAGAGGGCCGGGGCCGGTGTAAGCACCGCCGCCGGCGGATCGGCACCGTGCTGCGATGACGCTTGCTCGCCGTTCGCAGCGGGCGAGAGGACTGCGAGTGGATAGTGCGAGGCATATTCCTCGGCGTCCCAGCGGATCGACGCCGTATCGCGCGCTGCGCAGGCGATATCCGGATGCGTCCGGCCAACAGGCCGGTCATCCGCAAGTTGCTGCTTCGATCTTGGTTCGGCGCAGGGACGTCGGGTGAGGCCGCTCGGCAGCGGCGGTCTCAGGATCTCACCCAGCAAGATCGGAACCTTCGCTTCCTCGAGTGTTGTCTTGAGGCTGTCGAAGTCCTGATCGCTGCGTGGCGTCTCGAAAACGAAATCAAGGAACACTGCGCGCGGTCCATGCTCCAGCACCTGCCGAAGGAGGTGTGCATGCATGTGCCAAGCGATAGGCCAGAGCCCTTGGCGGTCGCCGCCCTGGACGTAAGCCTCGTCGATGAGCAGGACCGCGACATTCGTCCCTGGGTTCCTGTCGCTTGTGATGCCCAGGCGGGTCGAAAGCCCATAGAGATGCCCGATTGTCCGGCTGACGAATTCACGGCCATGCAGGCGCAACGCACCGTCGATGCCGAAGGGGTCCAAGAGGGCGAAACACAGATACAGGCCGGCATAGAACAGCCAGCGGCGCTTGCGGGAGAGGCCGGTCGATGCGGACGGTGCGCCCATGTCTCTCCACCCCTTGTGGGACGGATTAGCGCATGCGTTATGTTATATTCGCAATTCTAACAAAGTTTAGAGACAAAGCGTTTTCGCAATCGTGATGCTGGCCCAGCCGGAGCGCCAGACAGTGTGTTGAGCGTGGCGCGTTTGTCGGTTGCAGGAAATGGCGGCCCGCCTCAGCGCGCCAGCGCCCCCGGCAGCACCCCCGCGACGACCTCGCTGCCGGCGGCGAGCAGCACCAGGTCCGTCCCGACCGCGCGATACCGGTAGCCGGGAAAATAGGGCAGGCGCATCGCCAGCTCCGGCGGCAGCGGTGCGCCGCCCGCATCCTGCGGCAGGGCCCGGCCGCGCACCAGCGGCCGGGACGGCGGTTCGGGCGGCGTCCAGTCCGGATTGGCCTCGAGCCAGGCGCGGACCTCCTGCCGGTCGACCGGGTTGAGCACCGGTCCCGCCGCCGTCCCGCCGCCCGTCTGGGCCGCCGGCTTCGCCGGGCGCCGTGCGGCGGGCGTCGCCGCATGCGTCGGGGCCTTCGCGCGCGCGGGCTGGCGGCCCGGCCGGGCCGGCTCGGCGCCCGCCGGCGCGCCCGCCAGGGCGGGCAGCAGCAGGGCGAGCGCCAGCAAGGCGCGGCGCCGGCCGCTCATGCCGGCGCCGCCTGCAGCGCCACCGGCCGGAAGGGCGCCAGGCCGGCCGGGCCAGCGGCGAATTCCCAGCGCAGCCCGCCCTTCGCATCGATCGCCAGCAGGCTGGCGCAGACCGTCCCGAAACCGTCCGCCGGCGGCACCCGCAGCGCATCGGCCCGGCTGGCGGCGAGGCTGTCATCGGCGAGCAGCGCCGCCCATCCCGTCCAGTCCCCCTGCTCCGGCATGGGCGGCGGGGCGGCGCGGAAGCGGGGCAGGTGGCGGGCGGTGCGCGGGCTGTCCAGGTCGTTCGGGTCGTGTGCCGTGACCATGGAGATGCCGGAGGGCAGCAACTCGGCCACCGGATGGCCGTGTCCCTCGCCGCGCAGGAAGATCCCGCCCCGCTGGTCGGCGAGCACCATGTTGAAGGGGCGCCACTCGGCGGCCGGCAGGGCGGTGATGGCGCTTGCCGCCGCGGCGGCGCTGTCGGCGGCAAGCGCCAGCAGCGGCAACTCGCCGCGGCTTCGCTTGCCGGGGGCGGGGCCGAGGCTACCTGGGCGGTTCAGCACCGTCGCCACCACCCCGGCGCGGTTCGCGGCCATCCAGGTGCCGCCGCCGCCGCGGTCCCGGCCGCCGACCACCCCCGGCCGGTCCGGCCACCAGGGGCCGGGCGCGTCCCAGGGCCGGCCCAGCATCTCGTCGCGGTTGGCGGCGATCAGCACCGGCCAGGCATGGCCCGGCCGGTGCAGCAGGATCACGGTGCACATGCGGCGGCCCCCCGGTTCGCGGGACGCCGCCCTGCAGTTAGCGGATGTAGAGTCCGAAGCCCGGCGGCGGCGGGGGCGGCGGCGCGTAGTAGCGCGGCGGCGGCGGAAAATAGGCTGGCGGCGGGCCGTAATAGGGCCGCGGCGGCGGCGGCCGGTAATAGACCGGCGGCGGCGGGGGCGGCCGCCAGTAGCGCGGCGGCGGGCGGTAGTAGTAGCCGGGCCCTGGGCCAGGCCCGTACCAATAGGCCTGGGCCTCGGCCGCGGGCGTGAAGGCCATGCCGGCAAGCCCGGCCATGGCAGCCAGCAGGGTCAGTGTCAGGCGGCGCATCGCACCAATGCTCCTCATCTCCCTCCGATATAGGCAGGCGATGGGGCGGAAAGGGGGCGGCGGGACGGCTTGGCCAGGGCAGGGGCATCACGCCGCCGCGAAGACCCGGGCGAAGATCGTGTCGACATGGCGGAAGTCGCGCTGCGGGTCCATCGCCGCCGCCAGCGCCGCGGCGTCCAGCCGGCCGGCGACATCCGGGTTGGCCAGCAGGTTCTCGGCGAAGCTGCGGGCATCCGCCTTGCCGAGGCGGGTCCAGGTCGCCATCGCCGCCTGCTGCACGGCGGCATAGGCCGCCTCGCGGCTCAGCCCGGCCTGGGTCAGCGCCAGCAGCACCTTCTGCGAATGCACGACGCCGCCGAGCCCCTCCAGGTTCTCCTGCATCCGCTCGGGATAGACGGTCAGCTTCTCCATCATGCCGGTGGCGCGGGCGAGGGCGAAGTCGAGGCCGATGGTCGCGTCCGGCGCGATCACCCGCTCGACCGAGGAATGGCTGATGTCCCGCTCATGCCACAGCGCGACATTCTCCAGCGCCGGGACGACATGGCTGCGCACCAGCCGGGCGAGGCCGGTGAGGTTCTCGCTCAGCACCGGGTTGCGCTTGTGCGGCATGGCCGAGGAGCCCTTCTGGCCGGCATGGAAGAACTCCTCCGCCTCGCGCACCTCGCTGCGCTGCAGGTGCCGCACCTCGGTCGCCAGCCGCTCCAGCGAGGCCGCCGTCACCGCCAGTGCCGCGAAGAAGGCGGCGTGCCGGTCGCGCGGGATGACCTGGGTGGAGACCGGCTCCACGGCGAGGCCGAGCCGCTCCGCGACGAAGGCCTCCACCCGGGGATCGACGCTGGCGAAGGTGCCGACCGGGCCGCTGATGGCGCAGGTGGCGATCTCCGCCCGCGCCGCCACCAGCCGGGCCCGGTTGCGGGCGAACTCGGCATGGAAGCCGGCGAGCTTGAGCCCGAAGGTGGTCGGCTCGGCATGGATGCCGTGGCTGCGGCCGATGGTGGGCGTGTACTTGTGCTCCTCGGCCCGCGCCTTCAGGGCGGCCAGGAGCGCATCGACATCGGCGATCAGCAGGTCGGCGGCGCGCACCATCTGCACCGAGAGGCAGGTGTCGAGCACGTCGGAGCTGGTCATGCCCTGGTGCATGAAGCGGGCTTCCGGCCCGATGCCCTCGCCCATCCAGGTGAGGAAGGCGATGACGTCGTGCCGCGTGACCCGCTCGATGGCGTCGATCGCCTCCACCTCGGCCGGGCCGATCGAGGCGGCGCGCGGCATGCCCTTCTCGCGGATCGCCCGGGCGGCCTCGGCCGGGATGGTGCCGAGCATGGCCATCGCCTCGGCGGCGAGCGCCTCGATCTCGAACCAGATCCGGAAGCGCTCCTCGGGGGACCAGATCGCGGCCATCTGCGGGCGGGTGTAGCGGGGGACCATCCGGGGCCTCGGCGTTCGGGCGGCCGCGCCGGGGCGCGGCGGCGATGCGATGCCGCCGGGTTTGAACCGCCCGGCGCCCGCTTGGCAAGGGCGCGGGCGGCGATGGGTCCGGCGGCGCCCGTACCCGGCTCACGCGGCTCCAGGCCGCGGCCCGCAGGGCCGGGCGCCCGAACGGACGCCGCCGGTCGCGTCGTCAGGCGCGCCTGTCGGCGCGACGCGGCGAAGCCAAGCTGCCGGAGGCAGCGCCCGGCGTTTGAGGGGAAGGACGGTGAAACCGCCCTGCGCGCCGCATCACAATAATCCGGCGTCGCGGAAGCTGAACCAGCCGCCATGGCCGATGATGATGTGGTCGTGCAGGGCGATCGAGAAGATGGCGGCGGCCTGCTTGACCTCGCGCGTCATGGCAATGTCGGGGCCGGAGGGCTTGGTGTCGCCCGAGGGGTGGTTGTGCACCATGATCAGCGCGGTGGCGTGCAGCTCGAGCGCCCGCTTGACCACCTCGCGCGGATAGACCGGCGTGTGGTTGACCGTCCCGCGGGCCTGCGCCTCGTCGGCGATCAGCCGGTTGCGGGTGTCGAGGTAGAGGACGCGGAACTGCTCCACCTTCTCCCGCGCGATCGCGGCCGTCAGGTAGTCCATCAGCCGGTCCCAGTTGTTCAGCACCGGCTGCTCCAGCACCTCGGCCCGCATCATGCGCAGCGCCGAGGCCTGGACGAGCTTGAGGGCGGCGACGCTGTGCGGCCCGAGGCCGCGGGTCTCGAGCAGCGTCCTGGTCGGCGTGGCGAGGACGTTGCCGAAGCTGCCGAAGCGGTTGATCAGCGCCTTGGCCAGCGGCTTGGTGTCGCCCTTCGGCATGGCGAGGAAGAGCAGCATCTCCAGCAGCTCGTAATCCGCCAGCGCCTCGGGGCCGCGCTCGAGCAGCTTGTCGCGCATGCGGGCGCGATGGCCGTGCGGGCCGGTGCTCGGGAAGGGCAGGGCGGTCGAGAGGGGCGGCTCCGCCGCGGCCGTGGCCGTCCCCTCGGCCATGGCGGTGGCGGGCGAGGCGCCGGGCCGGCGGAAATCGGCCGGGCAGCTGGTCTCGGCCAAGCCCTGCCCCGGCCGCGGCGATGCGGCCTCGGGGAAGCGTCGCCCGCCGCCTCCCGGCCGCATGACCTCGGCGGTCCCGCCCCGCCCGTCGAACAGCTTCCGCAGCCACACCGTCAGGCCCTCATCCTGCGCCGGCGAAACTTTGCCATAACGCGAAAAATTGCGAAGGGAAAATCCACTATTAGTTAATCTCCCCCCTGGGGTGCCGACTGGCCCGGTGGCCACGCCGCGCCTCCATTCCTGCCGACCAGCGCCGCGCCGGCTTGCCCGCAGTCCGGATTTCGGCCAAATCGCGCAACATTTTTCGATTGGCCGGAGACGTCGCCGCATGGACATGACCTCGCTGATGGCGAGCTGGAACTGGTTCACGCTCACCGAGATCCTCGGCGTGAATATCATCCTGTCGGGCGACAACGCGGTCCTCATCGCCCTCGCCGCCGCCGGCCTGCCGGCCGAGCAACGGCCGCGCGCCATCATGTTCGGCATGGTGCTGGCCGTGGTGCTGCGCATCGTCCTGAGCGTCGCCGCGGTGCAGCTCCTCGCCGTCCCCGGCCTGCTGCTGGTCGGCGGGCTGCTGCTGCTCTGGATCGCCTTCACCTTCTTCCGGGAGCTGCGCGCCGAGGACAAGGAGGAGGAGAGCGGCGACCACAGCCATCACGAGACCAAGACCATGGCGACGGCGCTCCGCCAGATCGTCATCGCCGACGTCTCGATGAGCCTCGACAACGTCCTCGCCGTCGCCGGCGCGGCGCATGGCAACATGCCGATGCTGGTGCTCGGCCTCGTCATCTCCATCCTGCTGATGGGCGTCGCGGCGACGCTGATCTCGAAGCTGCTCGAGCGCTATCGCTGGATCGCCTATCTCGGCGTGGCGCTGATCGTCTGGATCGGCGTGAAGATGATCTGGGAGGACGTGCACCGGCTCGGCCTGCTCGGCGGCGCGGCGCATGCCGCCCTGCAGCAGCGCCCGGCCCTCGTCGCGGCGCCGCCGGCCGCGCCAGGCTTGCCGGGCTGAGGTTGGTCGCCACCGGGCGGCGGGGCATGGCCATCCCGGACGTGACATCGGGTTGGCGCCGCCCCACCTGGAGGGCGGCATGACCCACTCCGAACGCGACCCGATGCGGGTCTTCGACCGGCGGCTGGTGCGGCGCCGCCGCGACCGGGCCGCCGCCACCGTCGCGCAGGTGGCGCCGGTGCTGGAAGCGGCCGCCGACGGCCTGCTGGACCGGCTGGACGACACCACCCGCCGCTTCTCACGCGCTCTCGAGATCGGCGGCCGCGGGGTGATCGCGCCGCGGCTGCGGGCGCGCGGCATCCCCTTCGTCGTCTCCCTCGACCTCTCGCCGCGCATGGCCGCGCTCGCCGGCGGCCGGGCGGTCGCCGGCGACGAGGAATGGCTGCCCTTCGCCGCCGGGAGCTTCGACCTGGTGGTGGCCAGCCTGTCGCTGCACTGGGTCAACGACCTGCCCGGCGCGTTGCTGCAGATCCGCCGTGCCCTGCGGCCGGACGGGCTGTTCCTCGCCTCGCTTCCCGGGCTCGGCACGCTGCAGGAGCTGCGCGAGGCGCTGGCCTCGGCCGAGGGCGAGCTGCGCGACGGCCTCTCGCCGCGCGTCTCGCCCTTCCCCGAGCTGCGCGACCTGGCCGGGCTGCTGCAGCGGGCAGGCTTCGCCCTCCCGGTCGCCGATGCCGAGACGCTGCCGCTGCGCTACCGCAACCCGATGGCGCTCTTCCACGACCTGCGCGCCGCCGGGGAGACCAACGCGGTGCTGGCCCGCGACCCGCGCGTGCCGCCGCGGGCGCTGCTGCCGCTGGCCGCAAGCCGCCTGCCGGAGGATGCCGAGGGCATCCGGGCGAGCCTCCGGCTGCTGGTGATGACCGGCTGGGCGCCGCATGAGAGCCAGAGCCGGCCGGCGCGGCCGGGCAGCGCCACGGTGCGGCTGGCCGAGGCGCTGGGGGTCGAGGAGCGCGGCGCGGGGGAGGCGACCGGCCGGCCGCATTGAGGCCTGCATGGCCCGCAGCCCCGCCGCGCGGCCTGGGTACGGAGCGGCGCTTGCTTCCCGTGCCCCTCGCGCGCATCTTCTCGGCCACCACACTCGCCAGAGACAGTCGCGCACCATGGACCAGCAGGGCGGCGATTCCCGCCGCATCACCCTCCATTCCCCCGAGGATTTCGCCCCCATGCGGCGGGCCGGCCAGCTGGCGGCGGCCGCGCTCGACATGATCACCCCGCATGTGCGGCCGGGCGTCACCACCGAGGAGCTGGACCGGCTCTGCCACGACTTCATCCTGGCGCATGGCGCGACGCCGGCGCCGCTCGGCTATCGCGGCTACCCGAAGTCGATCTGCACCTCGATCAACCACGTGGTCTGCCACGGCATCCCCGGCGAGCGGGTGCTGGCGGATGGCGACATCCTGAACATCGACGTCACCGTCATCCTGGATGGCTGGCACGGCGATTCCAGCCGCATGTACGTGGCCGGCCAAGCCTCGACCAAGGCGCGGCTGCTGCTCGACGTGACCTATGAGTCGCTGATGCGGGGCATCGAGGCGACCCGGCCCGGGGCGACGCTCGGCGATATCGGGCATGCCATCCAGACGGTCGTCGAGCGCCACCGCTTCTCGGTCGTGCGCGACTTCTGCGGCCACGGCATCGGCCGCCGCTTCCACGAGCCGCCGAACGTGCTGCATTTCGGCCGCCCCGGCGAGGGGCCGGTGCTGAAGCCGGGCATGTTCTTCACCATCGAGCCGATGGTGAATGTCGGCCGGCCGGACGTGAAGATCCTCGACGATGGCTGGACCGCGGTGACGCGCGACCGCAGCCTCTCCGCCCAGTTCGAGCACATGGTCGGCGTCACCGAGACCGGCTGCGAGGTCTTCACCTACTCGCCGGCCGGCCTGCACCACCCGCCTTACGAGGGCTGAAGCCCGAAGGGGCCTGGGGGCCTGCCGCCGCGTCTGGCGGTGGGCTGGAGCGTGATCGCTTGAGGTGGAAACATCGGAAAGCGTGACTCACGCGACCGAACAACGGCCTGGACCATGATCCGCGATCCTGTGTGAGCGGGGCATGGTCTAGTTGCGGTGGACTGGCGCCGACATTCCGCTATCATAACGCACATCCCCGACCGGAGGATGCGGCGCAGCATGCCGAAAGCCGATCCCGGCCCCACTGGCAACGCCGTGCCGCAGGCCGAGGCCGGCGCGCCGCCCCATGCCGGGCATGACGAGGCCATGCCGGGCGAGGGTGGCTTTGCCGAAGCCGGACTGGCGCTGCCCTTATCCTTGCCCCTGCCATTGCCGTCCGGCCCGGCGGCCTCGGGGCCGCGGGGCAACGGCCTCCGGCGCCGCGGCGCCGGGCCGTCGCTGCCCGGCCTGACGCCGGCCGCGGAGGCCGCGCCGCCTGGCCATCTCGGCCACCGCGCCCGCATGCGCCAGCGTCTGCTGCAGGCCGGGCCCGAGGCGGTGCTGGACCACGAGCTGCTGGAGATGGTGCTCTTCCTCGCCCTGCCGCGGCGGGACACCAAGCCGCTCGCCCGCGCCCTGCTGGCGCGCTTCGGCAGCTTCGCCGATGCCGTCGCGGCGCCGCCGGCCGAGCTGCGCGCCGTCGAGGGTCTCGGCGAGGCCGGCATGGCGGCGCTGAAGACCGTGCAGGCCGCGGCGCTCCGCCTCGCGCGCGGCGCGCTGCGCCAGGGCGTCCTGCTCGATCGCTGGGACCGGCTGATCGACTACCTGACCATCCAACTGGCGCGCGAGCGGGTGGAGCAGCTGCATGTCCTCTACCTCGACGCCCGCAACCACCTCATCGCCGACGAGGTTGCGGGCCGCGGCACCGTCAACCACACCCCCGTCTATCCGCGCGAGCTGGTGCGGCGCGCGCTCGAATTGCAGGCGACGGCCCTCATCCTGGTCCACAACCACCCGAGCGGCGATCCCACCCCCTCGCGGGCGGATATCGAGATGACCGCCGAGGTGAAGGCCGCGGCGGCGCTGCTCGGCCTGGTGCTGCACGACCATGTCATCATCGGCAACGGCCGGCATGTCTCGCTGCGCCAGGCGGGGCTGCTGTGAGGCATGGGGAGGGGGGCGGGGCTTTTCAGGCGGCGCCGGCGGCGGGACAACCCTCCGAGGGGCGGGCCGCCGGCATCCGGACCGGGCCGCGCCGCAGGAGGAGACCCGCCATGAGCCGAGACCAATCCCGCCGCGCCTCGCATCCCCGCCCGGCGGGCTGAGCGCCATGCGCCGGATCGACGCGCCGGGCCTGAAGGCCTGGATCGGGGACGGGCGGGAGCTCGCCATCCTCGATGCGCGGGAGGATGGCGAGTTCGGCCGCTCGCACCTCTTCTGGGCCAATCCCTGCCCGCTCTCCCGCGCCGAGTTGCGGGCACGGGCGATCCTGCCGCGCCTCGGCGTGCGGATCTGCTGCGTCGATGGCGGGGACGGGGGGCTGGCGGAACGGCTGGCCACCTATCTGGAAGGGATCGGCTGCACCGATGTCGCGGTGCTCGAGGGCGGCACGCCAGCCTGGGCGGCGGCCGGCTACGTGCTGTTCTCCGGCGTCAACGTGCCCTCCAAGGCCTTCGGCGAATGGGTGGAGCACCGCTACCACACGCCCTCGGTCGATCCCGGCGAGCTCAAGGCGATGATGGAGGGCGGCCAGGACATGGTCGTGCTCGACAGCCGCCCGATGGACGAGTTCCGCCGCATGTCCATCCCCGGCGCCATCGACGTGCCGGGCGGCGAGCTGGTCTACCGCATCGGCGAGATCGCGCCGCGGCCGGAGACCACCATCGTGGTGAACTGCGCCGGCCGCACCCGCAGCATCATGGGGGCCGAGAGCCTGCGCAGCGCCGGCGTGCCGAACAAGGTGGTCGCCCTGCGCAACGGCACCATGGGCTGGGAGCTGGCCGGCTTCGCCTGCGATCGCGGCCGCTCGGCGAGCTTCCCGCGCGGCACGCCGGAGAGCCTGCCGACCGCGCTCGCGCGCGCCCGGGCCTTCGCCGATCGCTGGGGCGTGCGCCGGCTCGACCGCGCCGGCCTCGCCGCGCTGCGGGCCGAGGCGGACCGCACGACCTATCTGCTCGACGTGCGGGACCCGGAGGAATACCTGGTCGGCCACCTGCCGGGCAGCCGCATGGCGCCGGGCGGGCAGCTCGTGCAGGGCACCGACAACTGGGTCGCGGTGCGCGGCGCGCGGATCGTGCTGGTGGACGATACCGGGGTGAGGGCGCTGATGACCGGCGGCTGGCTGCGCCAGCTCGGCGGCTGGGAGGTGCATGTGCTGGAGGACGGGCTGGCCGGCCCTCTTGAGATCGGGCCCTGGGTGCCGGACTGCCCCGAGGCGGCGGCGCTCGCGCCCGCCCTGGTGGCGCCGGAGGTGCTGGCCGCCGAGCTCGCGGCCGGCACGGCGCAGGTGGTGCAGGTCACCCGCTCGCTCGATTTCCGCGAGGCGCACCTGCCGGGCGCGCTCTGGGGCGTGCGGACGCGGCTGGCGGCGCTGCGGCCGCGCCTGCAACCGGGCCGGCGCATCGCGGTCGTGGCGCATGACGAGACCTTGGGGCGGCTGGCGGTGCCGGAGCTGGAGGCGCTCGGCCTCGGGCCGGTCGCGCTGCTCGCGGGTGGTCTCGGCGCCTGGCGCGCCGCCGGCCTGCCGCTGCGGGCGGACCGGCGCAACCCCGAGGATGCCGACTGCATCGACGTCTATCTCCGCCCCTATGACCGCAATGACGGGGTCGAGGCGGCGATGCGGGAATACCTCTCCTGGGAGATCGACCTGGTGCATGAGGTCGCCCGCGACGGCGATGCCCGCTTCGGCGAGGCCGCGGCCTGATGCAGCGGGCCGCGGCCGGCCCGGACCCGCGCCCTTCCCTGGGCCCGTCCCTGGCGCGCAGGCTCGGCCCGCCGCTGCGGCGCTGGGGCGAGCTGGCTCTCGATGCCCTGCTGCCGCCGCATTGCCTCACCTGCGACGCCGCGGTGGACGCGCAGGGGCATCTCTGCGCCGGCTGCTTCGGCCGGCTCACCTTCATCACCGCGCCGCTCTGCCGCTGCTGCGGCGTGCCCTTTCCGCATGCCGGCGCCGGCCCGCTCTGCCCGGGCTGCGCGTCCGCCCCGCCGGTCTTCGAGGCCGCCCGCGCGGCGCTGCGCTACGATGCCGGGGCGCAGCGGCTGATCCTGCCCTTCAAGCATGGCGACCGCACCGAATTCGCCGGCCTGCTCGCCCGGCACATGGCCCGGGCCGGGGCGGCGCTGTTGGCGCGGGCCGAGCTGGTGGTCCCGGTGCCGCTGCACTGGCGGCGCCTGCTGGCGCGTCGCTACAACCAATCCGCCCTGCTCGGCGCCAGGCTGGCCCGGCAGGCGGGGCTGCCGCACGCCCCGGACCTGCTGCGGCGCCGGCGGCGGACGCCGCCCCTCGGGGCGCTGGGCGCGGCGGAGCGGGCGGCGGCGCTCGAGGATGCCTTCGCCGTCTCCCGGGGCGGCGCGGCGCGCATCGCCGGGCGGCGGGTGCTGCTGATCGACGATGTCATGACCTCGGGCGCGACGGCCGAGGGCTGCGCCCGGGTGCTGCTGGCGGCCGGAGCGGCGGCGGTGGAGGTGCTGGCGGCGGCGCGGGTTCCGGACCCGCGGCTGGAGCGGGCATAGCCTTGCCCATTGGTCAGCGAAATCGCCAGTAACGCGATATCACTTGCCAGAGATCCATCGTTGCGCACATGATCGCAGCATGGCCCGGTGAACGCTATGTCACCCCGGCGCCATCTCCCCTTGAAGGCATCAGATACGCCGCTGGAGGCCGCATGTCCGAGATCGTGCACGGCACCCCCCCGCTGCCGCGCGACAGGTCCGCGTTTGCCCTGCCGGCCACGCGCCGGCGCATCATCGCCAGGCCGGAGGAGCCGCCGGCCCGCCTGCTTACCATGCTGGCCGTGGCCTTCCTCCTCGCCAGCCCCGTGATCACGGTGTTGCTCGTGGTCCCTTGACGGCGCTTGAACCGGCCATGCCGGCCGCCAAACTGTCAGGCATGGCCAAGGTCGAGATCTACACCACCGTCTTCTGCCCCTATTGCGAGCGCGCCAAGGCGCTGCTCGGCCGCAAGGGCGTCGCTTTCGAGGAAGTGGACGCCCCGAACGGCTCCCAGGCCCGCAAGGACGCCATCGCGCGCTCCGGCGGCCGCACCACGGTGCCGCAGATATTCATCGATGGCGAGGCGATCGGCGGCTCCGACGATCTCCTGGCCCTCGAGCGCGCCGGCAAGCTCGACGCGCTGCTCGGAACCTGACGCAGTTTCCATTCGGCCTGGCAAGGAGTTGGCAGTCGCGCTTCGGGAGTGCCATCCTATATTGATGGGTGACGCGCCCCGGCATCGCCGCGGGCCGGGGAAAGCGACGGGATGATCCACTACGATCTGCAATGCGGCGCCGGCCACGAATTCGACGGCTGGTTCAAGGACAGCAGCGCCTATGAGGCTCAGGCGAGCGCGGGCTTCGTGGAATGCCCGGTCTGCGGCAGCCATGCGGTGTCGAAGCGCCTGATGGCGCCGGCGATCCCGAAGAAGGGCCGCAGCCGAGCCAAGGAAGCGGTGCCGGCCCCGCCGGTCGTGCCGCCGGCACCGCCCGCCGCAGCCGCCGAGGCAGGCCCGGCGGCCGCCGGGCCGGTGCCCGCCCAGGTCCTGGCGCTGCTGCAGCGCATGCGGGCCGAGGTCGAGAAGAACTGCGACTATGTCGGCAAGGATTTCGCCGAGGAGGCGCGGCGGATGCACCGCGGCGAGAGCGACCATCGCGGCATCTACGGCGAGGCCTCGGATGCCGATACCGAGGCGCTGCGGGACGAGGGCATCGAGGTGGCGCGCCTGCCCTGGGTGCCGCGCGCCGACGGATGAGGCGCGGCGCCCGCCTCGCCCTGGCCTTGCTGCTGGGCCCGCCGGGCCTGGCCCTTCTGTCCGGCCCGGCGGCCC
Organism: Roseicella sp. DB1501; assembly: GCF_013112485.1. Lineage (GTDB taxonomy): Bacteria > Pseudomonadota > Alphaproteobacteria > Acetobacterales > Acetobacteraceae > Paracraurococcus. The sequence continues at coordinate 18,004 of NZ_JABFHG010000019.1, read as the reverse complement.
TGGCCGAGGAGCCGGGCCGCGAGACGCGCCGCTACCATGACGCCGCCGGCCGCCTGACCGGCCAGGCCGAGAGCCGCGGCGGCGTGACCCGTTACACCGACGGCGCCGGCCGCTTGACGGGCCGGGCCGAGACGCGGGATGGGGTGACCCGGTTCACCGACGCCGCCGGCCGGGTGACGGGCCGCGCGGAGACCCGCGGCGACGTGGCCCGCTACACGGACGGCGCCGGCCGGCTGACGGGCCGGGCCGAGACGCGGCGATAGGGGCCGGTCTCAGCCGGCGACCGCCATCATCAGGTAGTTCACCCCGACATCGCGGCTGACCCGCCAGCGCCCGGTCAGCGGGTCCATGCTCAACCCGGCGATGTCGGCGACGCGCAGCCCCGCCTGGCGCAGCGCCGCGCCGAGTTCGGACGGGCGGACGAAGAGGCGCCAGTCATGCGTGCCGACCGGCAGCAGCCGCAGCAGGTATTCGGCGCCGAGCTTGGCGAAGAGCCAGGAGCGCGGCGTGCGGTTCAGCGTCGAGAGGAACAGCGCGCCGCCGGGCCGCAGCAGCGCCGCGAGGTGCCGGCAGAAGGCCTCGCGGTCGGCGACATGCTCGACCACTTCGAGCGACAGCACGGCATCGAAGCGCCCCCGATGCGTCGCGGCCAAATCCTCCGGCAGGCCCTCGCGGTAGTCGATGGCGAGGCCGCCGGCCGCCGCATGCGTCCGCGCCGCGGCGAGGGCCGCGGCGGCGGCGTCGAGCCCGGTCACCCGCGCCCCGGCCCGGGCGAGCGCCTCCGCGGCGAGGCCGGCGCCGCAGCCGGCATCGAGGATGGCGAGCCCCTCCAGCGGCCGTGGCGCCGCCGGGTCGCGGCCGTGGCGGCGGGCAATCCGGGCGATGATCCAGCCCATCCGCGCCGGGTTCATGGCGTGCAGCGGCCGCATCGGCCCCTCGGGGTTCCACCAATCCGCCGCCAGCCGGTCGAATTTGGCGATCTCCGCCCCGATCGCCGTGCCCTCGCGCGCCATCCCGCCGCCTCCCTCTCCTCGCCGCCGGGCGCGGCAATGTTGCAGCGCGTGGGCCGGCTCTGTATCTGTGCCGGCCTTCCCGCGCGCGCAACCGCGCGGAGAGCTGCCCTCACCGACCGCAATACGCCCGGGAAGCGCCTTCTGATGGCCCGCATCGTGATGAAGTTCGGCGGTACCTCCGTCGCCGATCTCGACCGTATCCGCAACGTCGCCGGCCGCGTGCAGCGGGAGGTGCAGGCGGGGAGCGAGGTCGCCGTCGTCGTCTCCGCCATGTCGGGCGTGACCAACCAGCTGGTGAAGTGGTGCCAGGAGCTCTCGCCGCTGCACGATGCGCGCGAGTACGACACGGTGGTGGCGACCGGCGAGCAGGTGACGATCGGCCTGCTGGCGATCGCGCTGCAGAGCCTCGGCGTCGATGCCCGCTCCTGGCAGGGCTGGCAGGTCCCGATCCTGACCGATGGCGCGCATGGCAAGGCGCGGGTCGAGCGGATCGAGGGCGCGACGCTGATCGAGCGGATGCGGGCCGGGCAGGTGCCGGTGGTGGCCGGCTTCCAGGGCGTCGAGCCGGTGCGCAACCGGGTGACGACGCTCGGCCGCGGCGGCTCCGACCTCTCGGCGGTCGCGCTCGCCGCCGCGGTCAGGGCGGATCGTTGCGACATCTACACCGATGTCGACGGCATCTACACCACCGACCCGCGCATCGTGCCGCGCGCCCGCAAGCTCGAGCGCATTTCCTACGAGGAGATGCTGGAACTCGCCTCGGTCGGCGCCAAGGTGCTGCAGACCCGCTCGGTCGAGCTCGCCATGAAGCAGCGGGTGCGGGTGCAGGTGCTCTCCAGCTTCGAGGACAAGCCAGGCTCCCTGGTCGTGGATGAGGAAGAGATCGTGGAACAGCCGATCGTCACCGGCATCGCCTATTCGCGGGACGACGCCAAGCTCACCCTGCGGCGGGTGCCGGACCGGCCGGGCGTCGCCGCCGGCGTCTTCGGCGCCATGGCCGCCGCGAACGTCAATGTCGACATGATCGTGCAGAATCTCGGCGCCGACGGCACCACCGACATGACCTTCACCGTCGGCAAGGCCGATCTCGCCCGCGCCCAGGACGCGCTCGAGAAGGCGCGCGGCGAGCTTGGCTTCGAGAGCGTCCTCGCCGATCCCGAGGTGGCGAAGATCAGCGTCGTCGGCGTCGGCATGCGCAGCCATGCCGGCGTCGCCAACACCATGTTTAGCGCCCTGGCCGAGAAGGGCATCAACATCCAGGTCATCTCGACCAGCGAGATCAAGGTGAGCGTGCTGGTCGGCGCCGAATACACCGAGCTCGCGGTGCGCGCCCTGCACACCGCCTATGGCCTCGACGGCCCGGCCGGCTGATGCCGATGGACAGCCTCGCCCCCGCCACACCGACGCCCCAGCCAACGCCCGGCCCCGCCCTGCAGCGGCTGATGGCGCGCGGCGCCGCCTTCCTCGGCAGCCGCGTCGCCCTGATGGGCGGGGCGATGAGCTGGGTGAGCGAGCGGCACCTGGTCGCCGCCCTCTCCAATGCCGGCGCCTTCGGCACCATCGCCTGCGGCGCGATGGAGCCGGACCGGCTGGCCGAGGAGATCGCCGGCACCCAGGCGCTGACCGACCGGCCCTTCGGCGTCAACCTCATCACCATGCATCCGCGGCTGCAGCCGCTGGTCGAGACCTGCCTCGCCGCGAAGGTGAGCCACATTGTCTTCGCCGGCGGCATCCCGCCCGGCGCCGCCATCCGCGCGGCGAAGGAGGGGGGCGCCAAGGTGGTCTGCTTCGCCCCGGCGCTGGCGCTGGCGAAGAAGCTGGTCCGCTCCGGCGCCGATGCGCTGGTGATCGAGGGCTCCGAGGCGGGCGGGCATATCGGCCCGGTCTCGCTCAACGTCCTGGCGCAGGAGATCCTGCCGGCGCTGGCGGAGGAGGTGCCGATCTTCGTCGCCGGCGGCATCGGCCGCGGCGAGGCGATCCTCTCCTATCTCGAGATGGGTGCGGCCGGCGCCCAGCTCGGCACCCGCTTCGTCTGCGCCGCCGAGAGCATCGCGCATCCCCGCTTCAAGCAGGCCTTCCTCCGCGGCGCGGCGCGCGACGCGGTGCCGACGGTGCAACTCGATGCGCGCTTCCCGGTGATCCCGGTGCGGGCGCTGCAGAACGAGGGCACCAAGCGCTTCATGGAGCACCAGGCGACGGTGCTGGCGCGCTTCCAGTCGGGCGCCCTGGGCAAGGAGGAGGCGCAGCTCGAGATCGAGCATTTCTGGGCCGGCGCCCTGCGGCGCGCGGTGATCGAGGGCGATGTCGAGCAGGGCAGCCTGATGGCTGGCCAGAGCATCGGCATGGTGACCGCGATCCAGCCCGCGGCGGAGATCATCGCCGAGCTGCTCGCCCAGGCCGAGGCGGCGCTCGCCCGGCGGCAGGGGGCCGGCGCCGCTGGCTGACCCGGGCGGCCCGGCCGCCGTAGGGAGGCCGGGGAGGGGGAGAAGCCAGGGGGACACGCATGTCCTTGGCATGACATTGCATGATGCAAACGCGAAATCAGTTTGCCCTCATGCCACCTCTGGGCTACAGCGCAAGGCGTGCCGGACGCCATGAAGCGCCACGCCCCCGCTGCCGCATCCGCCCCCGAGCCGGCCCGGCTGGGAGCCGAGCTGCGCGATGCGCGCCTCGCCCTCGGCCTGTCGGTCGAGGATCTGGCCCGTTCGCTCCGCATCCGTCGGGCCTATCTGGAAGCGTTGGAGGAGGGGCGGCTGGCCGGGCTGCCGGTCCCTGCCTACGCCACTGGCTTCGTGCGCGCCTATGCCCGCGCCCTCGGCCTCGACGAGGCGGAGACGGTGCGCCGCTTCCGCGCGGCGGTCGGCCCGCAGGCGGCGCGCCCGGGCGACCTGGTCTTCCCCGAGCCGGTGCCGGATCGCGGCGCGCCGACGGGGGCGACGATCCTGCTTGGCGCGCTGCTCGCGCTCGGCGCCTATATCGGCTGGTATGCCTGGTCCGGGACGGGCGAGCGGCTGGTGGATGCCGTGCCGCCACCGCCCGCGATCGGCGAGGCGGCCGCGCTCGCGCCGCCCAATCCGGCCAACGCGCAGGCGTCTCCGGCGCCCGCCCCGGCGCTCCCGCAGGCGCCAGGGCCGGACGCCATGCCCGCGGCGCAGCCGGCGCCGCCCGCCATCGCCGCGCCCGACTCCCCGGCACCGCCGGATGCCGGTCGGATCGTGCTGCGGGCCCGCAGCGAGGCCTGGATCCAGGTGCGGGACCGGCAGGGCGGCCCGGTGCTGGTCAACCGGCTGCTGCGCCCGGGCGAGAGCTGGCAGGCGCCGAAGGAGGGGCTGCTGCTCACCACCGGCAATGCCGACGGGCTGGAGGTGCTGGTGGATGGCGAGGCCGTCGCCGGCCTCGGACCGGGCCGGACGGTCCGCCGCGACCTGCTGCTCGACCCCGAGCGGCTGAAAGCCGGCCTGCCGCCCCTCGCCGCCGCGGGCCGCGCCGCGCCGCCGTGACCGCCGCAGCAGCGTAACCGTTTGATGACATTCCTGCCGCGGCGCGGCGGCGATGCAGAGCAGATCGCGGGAGGGGGAGACCGCCCGGAGGCGAGACTCTGCCCTGAAAACAACAGGCTACATCGGAGCAGCGTTCAATCTTGAACGCAATCCGCTGTCGTCCCGCGGCGATCGGGCCTATGGGATTGGGCTCGGCGCTGCCATATTGCGCCGGACTGGGTATCGGCAGTGTGGCGTGCCGAGGGGTATGCCAGCGCCGCCCCGCCCACAGCCCCTGCCGCCGGCCTGTTTCGGAAGATCCGGGATTTCGCATGAGCTACCGCCCCTATCAGCAGATCACCCGCCGCAAGTCCCGCCAGATCATGGTGGGCAAGGTGCCGGTCGGGGGCGATGCGCCGATCACCGTCCAGACCATGACCAACACGCCGACCGAGGATGCGGCGGCGACCATCGCCCAGATCCGCCGCGCCGAGGTGGCGGGCGTCGACATCGTCCGCGTCTCCTGCCCGACGCCGGAGAGCACGGCGGCGCTGGCCGAGATCGTGCGCGAGGTGAACGTCCCGATCGTCGCCGACATCCACTTCCATTACCGCCGCGCCATCGAGGCGGCGAAGGCCGGCGCCGCCTGCCTGCGCATCAACCCGGGCAATATCGGCAGCGCCGAGCGGGTGAAGGAGGTGGTGAAGGCCGCCCGCGACCATGGCTGCTCCATCCGCATCGGCGTCAATGGCGGCAGCCTGGAGAAGCACCTGCTGGAGAAATACGGCGAGCCGAACCCGGAAGCGCTGGTCGAGAGCGCGCTCTGGCACGCCGCGCACCTGCAGGACAACGACTTCCACGAATTCAAGATCAGCGTGAAGGCGAGCGACGTCTTCCTGGCCGTCGCCGCCTACAGCCAGCTCGCCGAGGTCTGCGACCACCCGCTGCATATCGGCATCACCGAGGCGGGCGGGCGCCGTACCGGCACGGTGAAGAGCGCCATCGGGCTCGGCAACCTGCTCTGGTCCGGCATCGGCGACACCCTGCGCGTCTCCCTCTCCGCCGAGCCGGAGGAGGAGGTGCATGTCGGCTGGGAGATGCTGAAGTCGCTCGGCCTGCGGCATCGCGGGGTGAAGATCATCTCCTGCCCCTCCTGCGCCCGGCAGGGCTTCAACGTCATCCGGACGGTGGAGACGCTGGAGGAGCGGCTGGCGCATATCGAGGTGCCGATCACCCTCTCCATCATCGGCTGCGTGGTGAACGGGCCGGGCGAGGCGCTGATGACCGATATCGGCCTCACCGGCGGCGGCGCCGGCCGGCACATGGTCTATGCCGCCGGCAAGACCGACCACACGGTGGACGAGGCGGCGATGATCGACCACCTGGTCGGGCTGGTGGAGACGAAGGCCGCCGCCATCAAGGCGGAGGAGGCGGCGCGGAAGGCCGCCGAGGCCGCGGCCCAGCTGGCGGCCCCAGTGGCGGCGGCCCAGGCGGCCGAGTAGGGCGGCCGGATGAACGGCTTCGGCTTCTCGGCGCTGCTGGTCGGAATGCTCCGGCGGCATCCCATCCCGGGGCTCGACGAGGACCTGGCGCGCCGGGACGCGGCGCTGCGGCGGCTCGGGCTGCTGGCGAGCCTGCACCTGGCGCTGCTGCTGGCGCTGACCCTGATGGCGCGCTGAGCCCGCTGGCGCCCGGGGCCGGGGGCGGGTCCCGGGATACTCCTGGACAGCCCCTCATCACCCGCGACCCCCGTCGCTACCGCAGCTATGTCCCCGGCCTGCGCCTGATCTGCCCCTGAACCCTTGCCCGTTGCCCCGCCGCGCGGCAAACCGCGGCCATGGCCCAAGCCCCGCTCCAGCCCGCCCGCGGCACGCATGACCTGATCGGCGCCGAGTTCCGCCGGCATCACCATGTCATCGAGGTGGCGCGGCGCATCGCCGCCCTCTACGGCTTCGAGGAATGGGCCACGCCGATCTTCGAGGATACCAGGGTCTTCGCCCGCGGCCTCGGCGACACCTCGGACGTCGTCTCGAAGGAGATGTATTCCTTCGCCGACCGCGGCGGCGAGAGCATCACCCTGCGGCCGGAGAACACGGCCGGGGTGTGCCGGGCGCTGGTCTCGAACGGCCTGACGCAGTCGAACCTGCCGCGCAAGGTCTTCTATGCCGGGCCGATGTTCCGCTACGAGCGGCCGCAGAAGGGGCGCTACCGGCAGTTCCACCAGATCGGCATCGAGGTGCTCGGCGCCGCCGAGCCGCTGGCCGATGCCGAGGTGATCGCCTGCGGCTGGCACATCCAGCAGGAGCTCGGCATCGACGAGGGCACGGTGCTGGAGATCAACACGCTCGGCGATGCGGCGAGCCGCGAGGCCTACCGGGCGGCGCTGATCGCCTATTTCGCGGCGCACCGGGACGCCCTCTCCGAGGACAGCCGGACGCGGCTGGAGAAGAACCCGCTTCGCATCCTCGACAGCAAGGACCCGAAGGACAAGGCGCTGGTCGCCGGCGCGCCCACCATCCACGACCACCTGACCGCGGAGGCCGCCGGCTTCTACGCCGCGGTCAAGCGCCACTTGGACGCCTTCGAGGTGCCCTTCCGGGAGAATCCGCGGATCGTCCGCGGGCTCGACTATTACAGCCATACCGCCTTCGAATTCGTCACCGACCGGCTCGGCGCCCAGGGCACGGTGATGGGTGGCGGCCGCTACAACGGGTTGGTCGAGGAGATGGGCGGCCCGCCAACCCCCTCCGTCGGCTGGGCCGCCGGGGTGGAGCGGCTCTCGCTGCTGCTCGAGGCGGCCGGGCTGACCCCCGCGGCGCCGCGCCCGGTTGCGATCATCCCGATCGGCGAGGCGGCGGAGCCGGCGGCGATCGACGTGCTGCAATCGCTCCGCGACTACGGCGTGGTGGCCGAGATCGCCTATCGCGGCAATATGAAACGCCGGCTGGAGCGGGCCAACCGCATCGGCGCCGGCGCCGCGGTCATCCTCGGCGAGGAGGAGCTGGCCGCCGGCATGGCGGTGGTGCGCAACCTCGATGCCGGTTCGCAGGAGCGGGTGGCGCTGCCCGACCTGCTGCGCGCTCTGGCCGAGACCGGCGTGGTCGAGAGCGCCGCCCAGGCCATGCTGAACAGCATCCTCGAGGAGGAGCTCGGCGACGACCCGGAGGACACGGACGCGGACACGGACGAGGACGGAGACGAGGGCCGGGCGTGAGCATCGCGGAGAAGCTCGGCCGGGTCCTGACGCGGGCGGAGGAGCTGAAGCACCTCCTCTCCAGCGCCGAGGGCAGCCAGTTCGGCGTCCTTTCCAAGGAGCTCGCCGAGATCGAGCCGGTGGTCGAGAAGGTCGAGGCGCTGCGCGCCGCCGAGCGGGCGCGCGACGAGGCCGAGGCGATGCTGGCCGATCCCGAGCTGCGCGAGCTCGCCGAGGACGAGTACCTGGCCCAGAAGGAGGCGGTGCCGCGGCTCGAGCGCGAGCTGCAGCTCATGCTGCTGCCGAAGGATGCGGCGGATGAGCGCAGCGCCATCCTCGAGATCCGCCCTGCCGCCGGCGGCGACGAGGCCGCCCTCTTCGCCGCCGAGCTGTTCCGCGCCTATCAGCGCTATGCCGAGGCCCGCCGCTGGCGCTTCGAGGTGATGGAATACGACGAGAGCGACCTCGGCGGCGTCAAGGGCGCGGTGGCCGAGATCGCCGGCCGCGGCGTCTTCGCCCGGCTGAAATACGAGAGCGGCGTGCACCGCGTGCAGCGGGTGCCGGCGACCGAGACGCAGGGCCGCATCCACACCTCGACCGTCACCGTCGCCGTGCTGCCGGAGGCGGAGGAGGTCGATGTGCAGGTCAATGAGGGCGATCTCCGCATCGACACCTATCGCGCCAGCGGCGCCGGCGGCCAGCACGTGAACAAGACCGACAGCGCCGTCCGCATCACCCATCTGCCCTCCGGCATCGTGGTGGCGATGCAGGAGGAGAAGTCGCAGCACAAGAACCGCGCCAAGGCGATGAAGGTGCTACGCGCCCGGCTGTACGAGGCCGAGCGCTCCCGCCTCGCCGCGACGCGCGCCGCCGACCGCAGGGGCCAGGTGGGCACCGGCGACCGCAGCGAGCGCATCCGCACCTACAATTTCCCGCAGGGCCGCGTCACCGACCATCGCATCGGCCTCACCCTGCACAAGATCGAGCGCGTCATGCTCGGCGAGTTCGACGAGATCGTCGATGCGCTGACCGCCGAGGACGAGGCGGCGCGCCTGGCGGCCGAGGGCGCATGAGCGGCTGCGCCGACCCGGCCAGCGCCATGACGGGGACCGTCGGCGCCTTCCTCTGCCGGGCCGGGCAGCATCTGCGGGCGGCGGCGATCGAGGCGCCGCGGCTGGAGGCGCGGCTGCTGCTGGCCCATGCCATGGGCTGCCGGCAGGAGGACCTGCTGCGCGAGCCGCGCGCCCCGGTGCCGCCCGCCGCCGCCGTCGCCTTCGCCGGGTTGCTGCAGCGCCGCCTGCAGCACGCGCCGGTCGCGCATCTGCTGGGCGAGCAGGAATTCTGGTCGCTGCCCTTCGCCGTCTCGGCTGCGACATTGGTGCCGCGGGCCGATTCGGAGACGCTGGTCGAGGCGGCGATCGCCGCCTTCCCGGCGCGCGAGCGGGTCCGTCGCATCCTCGATCTCGGCACCGGCACCGGCTGCCTGCTGCTGGCGGCGCTGACCGAGTTTCCGGCGGCGACCGGAGTTGGGCTCGACCGGGTGCCGGCGGCGGCGGCGCTGGCGCGGGCCAATGCCGGGCGGCTCGGTCTCGGCGGGCGGGCCCGCTTCCTCGTCGCCGATTGGGCGGCGCCGCTCGCCGGGCGCTTCGACCTGGTGCTGAGCAACCCGCCCTATATTGAATCGGGCGCGCTTCCCGGCCTGATGCCCGAGGTGGCGCGGCACGAGCCGGCGACGGCGCTGGATGGCGGGTCGGACGGGCTAGTGGCCTACCGCGCCCTCTGCGCTGCCCTGCCGGGGCTGCTGGCGCCGGGTGGCCGCGCTGTGCTGGAGCTCGGCCAGGGGCAGCGGCCGGCGGTCGAGGCGATCGCCGTCGCGCATGGGCTTGATCCGCTGGCCTGCCGACCCGATCTGGGGGGCGTGTCGCGGGCCTTGGTGCTCGGACACCGCTGATCGGGGGCGTCGCGTCAGGCGCCGCGAAAAAAAACCGATTGGCGGGCCGCCGCGCTGCGGCTAGCTTGCGGCAGGCCCTCGCGGGCGGATGGGCAAGCCCACCGCCCTGGCGTTTGGGGCCGAGCAGCGGACGGGCTGTGGGCATTCACGCCGGCCGCAACGCCTTTTGGAGACATCGACCGCTTGTGCCGCAGGTGCCGGGGCTTGCCCCGGGGCAGGCGGAGCGGCCCAGCTGCGAGACGGCAGACGCAATACCGATGAACATGAAACGTATGCGCGGCCGCAACCACCGGCATGGTGGTGGCGGAGGGGGTGGCGGTGGCGGCGGGCAGTTTCGCCAGTCCGGCCACCAGCCTATGAATCGCAACCATGTCTTCGACTCGAACGGGCCGGACATGCGGCTCCGCGGCACGGCCCAGCAGCTCTTCGAGAAGTACCTGCAGCTTGGGCGCGACGCGACCAGTTCCGGCGACCGGGTGATGGCCGAGGGCTATTTCCAGCACGCCGAGCACTATTTCCGCATCCTCAACGCCATGAGCCAGGCGCAGCAGCAGCGCGAGGGCCAGCACCAGCCGCGCCGCTTCCAGTCGAATGCCGAGTCCGGCGAGGCGGGCGAGGGGCAGGAGGCGCCGGGCGAGATGAACGGTCAGGTCAACGGCCATGCCCTCGAGGGCGAGCCCGAATATGACGGGCCGCAGCCGGAGACGCGCGAGCCGGTATGATATCGGCGTGCATTGATGTTGCCGCATCAATGCCGTCGATTGCCGGCGTCACCTCCGGTGGTTTGGCTTCGCGGCATGAGCCGCGGCGTCCGTTCGGGCGTTCAGCCGGCTGCGAGTCGGGATTCATGCGACCCGGTATGAACAGGCTCGGCACGTCGCCCGGCACGTCGCATTGACAGGCGGCCTGTGCCGGTCGCAGGGTCAGGCTGTTCCAAGGGGGGCTCCGCATGGGGCTGAGATACGGCTAAGGCGCCGTGACCCTTTGAACCTGATCCGGGTCATACCGGCGTAGGGAGAGGAACGATTGGACGTCATCCGCAAAGGGACGTCCGCCCCGCGCAACCGATGTTCCCGGATCTCCATCTCTCGAGGAGGTCCATATGCCTGATTCCCTTCCTCCCGACCTGCCGCAGGTGACGACCGGCGCCTTGCCGGCCTCGCGCAAGCTGTACGTGCCCGGGCAATTGCATCCCGGGCTGCGGGTGGCGATGCGCGAGATCGCGGTGGGCGGCGGCGAGCCGCCGCTGCGGGTCTACGACCCCTCCGGCCCCTACACCGACGAGGCCCACCGCGCCGATATCCGCCGCGGCCTGCCCGGGCTGCGCCAGGCCTGGATCGAGGGGCGGGGCGATGTCGAGGCCTATGACGGGCGTGACCCGAAGCCCGAGGATGACGGGCTGAAGGCCGGCGAGCAGCGCAAGGTCCCGGTCTTCGACCGCGCCGGGCGCCGGCCGCTGCGCGCGAAGCCGGGCGCCGCCCCGACCCAGCTCGCCTATGCCCGCGCCGGCATCGTCACGCCGGAGATGGAATACGTCGCCATCCGCGAGAACCTCGGCCGCGAGCGGGCGCGCGAGGCGGCGGCGCGGGACGGAGAGAGCTTCGGCGCCGCCATGCCCGATTTCGTCACGCCGGAGTTCGTCCGCGACGAGGTGGCCCGCGGCCGCGCCATCATCCCGGCCAACATCAACCACCCGGAATCCGAGCCGATGGCGATCGGGCGGAATTTCCTGGTCAAGATCAACGCCAATATCGGCAACAGCGCCGTCTGGTCCTCGGTGGGCGAGGAGGTGGACAAGCTGGTCTGGGCCATCCGCTGGGGCGCCGACACGGTGATGGACCTCAGCACCGGGCGGAACATCCACACCACCCGCGAATGGATCATCCGCAACAGCCCGGTGCCCATCGGCACGGTGCCGATCTACCAGGCGCTGGAGAAGGTGGGCGGCAAGGCGGAGGAACTCACCTGGGAGATCTTCCGCGACACGCTGATCGAGCAGGCGGAGCAGGGCGTCGACTACTTCACCATCCATGCCGGGGTGCGGCTGCCCTATATCCCCCTGACGGCCAGGCGCGTCACCGGCATCGTCTCGCGCGGCGGCTCGATCATGGCCAAGTGGTGCCTGGCGCATCACCGGGAGAGCTTCCTCTACGAGCGCTTCGACGAGATCTGCGAGATCATGCGGGCCTATGACGTCAGCTTCTCGCTCGGCGACGGACTCCGGCCAGGCTCCATCGCCGATGCCAACGACGCGGCGCAATTCGCCGAGCTCGAGACGTTGGGTGAGCTGACCCAGGTGGCCTGGAAGCACGACTGCCAGGTGATGATCGAGGGGCCGGGCCATGTGCCCATGCACAAGATCAAGGAGAACATGGACAAGCAGCTCCGCGAATGCGGGGAGGCGCCCTTCTACACCCTCGGCCCGCTCACCACGGACATCGCGCCAGGCTACGACCACATCACCTCCGGCATCGGCGCGGCGATGATCGGCTGGTTCGGCACGGCGATGCTCTGCTACGTCACGCCGAAGGAGCATCTCGGCCTGCCGGACCGGGACGACGTGAAGACCGGCGTCATCACCTACAAGATCGCGGCGCATGCGGCGGATCTCGCCAAGGGCCATCCGGCGGCGAAGCTGCGGGACGATGCGCTGAGCCGGGCGCGCTTCGAGTTCCGCTGGCGCGACCAGTTCAACCTCTCCCTGGACCCGGAGACGGCGGAGCGCTTCCACGACCAGACCCTGCCGGCCGAGGGCGCCAAGCTGGCGCATTTCTGCTCCATGTGCGGGCCGAAATTCTGCTCCATGAAGATCAGCCAGGACATCCGCGCCGCGGCCGAGAAGGGCATGGAGGAGATGGCCGAGCGCTTCCGCAACGATGGCGGGCGGATCTACGCCGCGCCGCGGCCGGCGGCGGAGTGATTCTTCTCCACGACGCCGCGCAGCGGCGTCGTGGGGGCCCCGTGATGCACCTCATGCCCTGAGCGCGTCACAGCCTGCCGCGGCCAAGCCGCGGCAGGGCAACGGGCAGCGACCAGGCTCGACAGGCACCAGGTGCCCCGGCGCGCGCGAGGCCGGGCGGCATCAATGCAGCAGATCGCCCTCCAGCGGCTCCAGCGCGTCGCCGACCGCGATCCGGCCGCCCTCGATGACCTCGGCATAGACGCCGAGATCGGCATGGCCGAAATGCTGCCGCAGCCATTTCGGCGGCTGCGCGTCCCGTTCGGCGGTCTCCGGGTTCACCTCGGTCGCCGGGCAGCGGACAATGCGCTTGAAGACCCGGAGCCGGGCGGCGCCAAGCTGGATCTCCTGGCCGAGCAGGTCGAACTCCGCCCAGGGCCGCGCCCCCGAGACGTAGATATTGGCCCGGAAGCGCAGCGGATCGAGAGGCATTCCCGCCTTCTCCTCCAGCGCGTGCAGGCTGGAGAGACCGATGATGGAGACGCATTTCGCCGCCACATCGGTGAAGTTGTGCCCCGGCGCCTCCAGGAAGCGCGGCGTGCCGCGCGCCTCTTCGCCGAGGATGCCGGCGAGGAAGGCGGCGATCTCGGCGCGCCCCGCCTCCGTCCGGGTGCTGGCGAGCAGCGGCGGCGCCTCGGGCGCCCGGATCGCCAGCAAGCCGGTCTTCGGATCGAAGGCGGTGTGCAGCAGGGCGAGCCGGGCATTGGCCATCAGGCAGCCGAAATGCCGCTTTGACAGCCAGGCCGGCGCGGCCGGATCGAAGGGCGCATCGCCCTGGGCGAGGGCGAAGCGGCGGTCATGCGGCAGGCACTGGCCGGGCGTGAGCAGCACCTCCTCCAGCGCCTCGGCGGTCAGGCCCTTCACCGGGTAGCGGTAGATCTGCTCGATGCGCATCGGACCATTTTCCCTCCCGCGGACCTTGACCCAAGCCAAGGCGAAATACCACATCCCCGGTGAACTTGGCGCCCGCCACTGCCTCTTGAGGGGTGGCGGGGCCGGTCGCCGGAGACTCGGCGGGCCGAGCGGAACCCCGGGCGCGCGAGCGCTGCCGGTCCGCGGTCCGCAGATGAGGGACGCAGAGAATGGACATCGAGAAATTCACCGACCGCGCGAAGGGCTTCCTGCAGGCCGCGCAGACCATCGCCATCCGCGACTACCACCAACGGGTCACGCCCGAGCACCTGCTGAAGGCGCTGCTCGATGACGAGCAGGGTGCGGCCGCCGGGCTGATCAAGGCCGCCGGAGGCGATCCCGCGCGCGCCAAGCAGGCCGTCGATGCCGAGGTCGGCCGCCAGCCCAAGGTCACCGGCGGCGGTGCCGGCCAGCCGCAATTCACCCCCGACATCGTCCGCGTGCTGGATGCGGCGCAGAGCCAGGCGCAGAGGGCCGGCGACAGCTTCGTCGCCCAGGACCGGCTGCTGGTCGCGCTCGCCGCCTCGGACGGCCCCGCCGGCCGCATCCTGAAGCAGGCCGGGGCGGATGCGCAGCGGCTCGAGGCCGCCGTCGCCGATCTGCGCAAGGGCCGCAAGGTCGACAGCCAGAACGCCGAGGAGCAGTTCGACGCGCTGAAGAAATACGCCCGCGACATCACCGAGGCGGCGCGCGAGGGCAAGCTCGACCCGGTGATCGGCCGGGACGAGGAGATCCGCCGCGCCATCCAGGTGCTGGCGCGCCGCACCAAGAACAACCCGGTGCTGATCGGCGAGCCCGGCGTCGGCAAGACGGCGATCGTCGAGGGGCTGGCGCTGCGCATCATCAAGGGCGACGTGCCGGAGGCGCTGAAGGACAAGCGCGTCATGGCGCTCGACCTCGGCGCCATGGTGGCCGGCGCCAAGTATCGCGGCGAGTTCGAGGAGCGGCTGAAGGGCGTGCTGCAGGAGGTCGAGCAGGCCGCCGGCGACATCATCCTCTTCATCGACGAGATGCACACCCTGGTCGGCGCCGGCAAGGCGGATGGCGCGATGGACGCCTCGAACCTGCTGAAGCCGGCGCTCGCCCGCGGCGAGCTGCACTGCATCGGCGCGACCACGCTCGACGAGTACCGCAAGCATGTCGAGAAGGACGCGGCGCTGGCCCGGCGCTTCCAGCCGGTCTTCGTCGGCGAGCCCTCGGTCGAGGACACGATCAGCATCCTGCGCGGCATCAAGGACAAGTACGAGACGCATCACGGCGTCCGCATCACCGACAGCGCGCTGGTCGCCGCGGCGACGCTCTCCAACCGCTACATCACCGACCGCTTCCTGCCCGACAAGGCGATCGACCTGGTGGACGAGGCCGCCTCGCGGCTGCGCATGCAGGTCGACAGCAAGCCGGAGGAGCTCGACGAGCTCGACCGGCGGCTGATGATGCTGAAGATCGAGCGCGAGGCGCTGAAGAAGGAGGAGGACGCCGCCTCCAAGGACCGGCTGCAGCGGCTGGAGAAGGAGCTCGCCGATCTCGAGGAGCGCTCGCGCGAGATGACGCAGCGCTGGGAATCGGAGAAGGGCAAGGTCGTCGCCACCAAGAAGGCGAAGGAGGAGCTGGACAAGGCCCGCACCGAGCTCGAGCTGGCCGAGCGCAAGGGCGATTTCGGCCGTGCCGGCGAGCTGAAATACGGCATCATCCCGGGCCTCGAGAAGCAGATCGCCTCGGCCGGGGATGGCGACGGGCGGCTGGTGAACGAGGCGGTGACCGAGGAAGGCATCGCCGCGGTGGTCAGCCGCTGGACCGGCATCCCGGTCGAGAAGATGCTGGAGGGCGAGCGGGCCAAGCTGATCCGCATGGAGGACCAGCTGCGCAAGCGCGTGGTCGGCCAGGAAGAGGCGTTGGAAGCGGTCGCGAAGGCGGTGCGGCGCGCCCGCGCCGGGCTGCAGGACCCGAACCGGCCGATCGGCAGCTTCCTCTTTCTCGGCCCGACCGGCGTCGGCAAGACCGAACTGGTGAAGGCGCTGGCGAGCTTCCTCTTCGACGACGAGCGGGCGATGACCCGCATCGACATGTCGGAATACATGGAGAAGCACTCCGTCTCGCGGCTGGTCGGCGCGCCCCCGGGCTATGTCGGCTATGACGAGGGCGGCGCCCTGACCGAGGCGGTGCGGCGGCGGCCCTACCAGGTCATCCTCTTCGACGAGGTCGAGAAGGCGCATGAGGATGTCTTCAACATCCTGCTCCAGGTGCTCGACGACGGCCGGCTGACGGACGGCCAGGGGCGGACGGTCGATTTCCGCAACACCATCATCGTGCTGACCAGCAACCTCGGCAGCCAGGCGATCGCGGAGCTGCCGGAGAATGCCGATATCGAGGCGGCGCGGCCGGCGGTGATGCGGGCGGTGCGCGACCGCTTCCGGCCGGAATTCCTCAACCGGCTGGACGAGATCGTGCTGTTCCGGCGCCTGGCGCGCGGCGACATGGCGGCGATCGTCGACATCCAGCTCGATCGGCTGCGCAGGCTGCTGGCGGATCGCAAGATCGCGCTGGAGCTGGACGAGCCGGCGCGCGAGTGGCTGGCCGAGGCGGGCTACGACCCGACCTATGGCGCGCGGCCGCTGAAGCGGGTGATCCAGCGCAGCCTGCAGGACAAGCTGGCGAACATGCTGCTCGAGGGCAGCATCCACGACGGCGAGACGCTGCAGGTGACCGCGGGCCCCGACGGGCTCGAGGTGGCGCCGGCGCCGCTCGCCGCGGCCGCCTGACGCCGCAGCCAGGAAAAACGGCGCGTCCCGGCTTCGAGGCGCGCCGTTCGCGTCTTGGGGGGGAAGGGGGAGGGTGGCGGCGCGTCAGTCCTCGGCCGCGGCGACTTCCTGCATCGGCTGCAGACGCGCGAGCTGCGTGACCAGCGCCTGCCGGCTGGCCTGGAAGGCCGCCAGCTCGGCGCCCTCCAGCACCTCGGCCGGATGCGTCCGGGCCTTGGCGGGATCGATCTGCATGCCGGCCTCGGCGAGCTCGAAATGCAGGTGGTTGCCGGTGGCGACGCCGGTGCGGCCGACCCGGCCGACGAGCTCGCCCTGCCGCAGGCGGTCGCCCACCTTCAGGCCCGGCGCGAAGGCGGAGAGATGCGCGTAGCGCGTCGTTCGGTCTTCGGCATGCTGCAGCGTGATGACGCGCCCATAGCCGCGCATCCAGCCGATCTGGATGACCTCGCCATCGGCGGCGGCCAGCACCGGCGTGCCGCGCGGCGCGGCGAAGTCGATGCCCTGGTGCTTGCGCGTGTAGCCCAGCACCGGATGCGAGCGCATGCCGAAGCCGGAGGTCACCCGCGCGCCGTCGAGCGGCGTGCGCAGGAAGGCGCGGCGCAGGCTGCGGCCCTCGTCGTCGAACCAATCGGGCCCGGCCGCCGTGTCGTAGCGCCAGAGCGAAAGATGGCGGCCGCCGATGGCGAAGGCGGCGTGCAGCATGCGGCCCTCATGCAGCAGGTCGCCGGCGGGATCGCGGTAGCGCTCGAACAGGATCTCGAACTGGTCGCCGGGACGGATGTCGCGCTGGAAATCGACCTCATGCGCGAGGCCCTGCACCAACTCGCGGCCGAGGCCGTCCGGCAGGCCGGCGGCCCGCAGGTCGTCCAGCAGGTTCTCATGGATGCCGCCGCGGGCCAGCACCAGATGCCGCCGCTGGCCCTCCATGGCCTCATGCGCGATCCAGCCGGTCGGCGTGCGGGTGACGGTCACGGTGCGGCCCGGCTGCGCCTGCAGCGAGACGGCAATCAGCGCATCATCCCCCGGCGCCTGACGCAGCGTCAGCGCATGGCCGGCCGGCAGCGCCGCCTTGGGTGGCAGCAGGGGGGCGAGGGCGGATACGGCCGGTTCCACCTCGCGCCGTTCGACGCCGGCCGCGGCCAGGACCTGTGCGACGGTCTGGCCGCGGCGGGCGACCACGGTGCGGATGGTGGCGCCGCCGCCGGCGGCCGGGGCGGCATTGGTCGCAAGCACGGTCCGCAGCCCGGACGAGGCCGGTTCGGCGAAGGCAGGGCAGGCGGCGGCGCCGAAAGCCAGGCACAGATAGGACAGCCAGCGCCGACGGCGCCGGATGCGATGCAGCATGGAAGACCCCCTCCCAGGGCTGAAATCTGCCGTAACCCTTCCAATGAGAATCACGCCAAGTCAACAGCTTGAACGGTGCGGTTGCAGTATGAGATGAGCCATTAAGGCGAATGTGGCGTGACGGCGAGAAAGGGGTTTGACAGGCCGCGGGAAGGGCCATAGAAGCCGGCCTCCCGACGCGGGGCCGGTTGGCCGGACGACGGGACGGAAGGTCGATCCTCGGTGACGAGGCCGGCTTTCAGCAACGGCAGGAAGCCTGCCGG
Organism: Roseicella sp. DB1501; assembly: GCF_013112485.1. GTDB lineage: Bacteria > Pseudomonadota > Alphaproteobacteria > Acetobacterales > Acetobacteraceae > Paracraurococcus. Next base: position 131 of record NZ_JABFHG010000019.1, on the reverse strand, counting down.
GCTATGTTCTTTGACATTTGCATCTGGTTTTGGAAGTACGCGTTGAGAGATGTGTATTGCTGCTTGGTGGTCCTAGTTTGGGCTGTCTGGGTGGTATGGTTCTGCTGTGTATTCTGTGACTTGTTCTCTGT
>NZ_JABFHG010000018.1 GCF_013112485.1 Roseicella sp. DB1501 | reverse complement strand
CCTCAACCTGGCGCAGCTTCGCCACAATCTCCTCGGGCGTGTGGGCCTTCTTCCTCGCCATCCCCGAACCTCCCCCCGCAGTCGCCAGGCTACATCACCGGCGGACCACTTCTACGGGGGCAGGCCAATACCAGGAAGGCAGCGTCGTCGCCCAACCCAGGATCACACCGTCCGGCAGGTTCGGGTGAACCATGATCTGAGCTTTCATGCCGCCATACGGGTTGCCGATCGGGCTGAAGTAGGCGTTGATCGATCCGCCGGCTTTCAGCTCGATTGCATCGCTGTTGGCATCTTTGTTGATATGCAGCAGCGGGGCCGAGTTGTTGTTCAGGATCTTCGTGTAGATCGCGTCCGCCGTGTTGGCGCTCATCATCAGATGATCAACGCTCGATCGGGTCGCATTCCACATGCCCTTAAACATGTTCTTGATCTCGACGATACCACCGGCGCCATCCGGGGTCAGGCTGGTCGGACCACCGGCAGCCGAGCACGGCATGGAGTAGAAGTAGGCGTTGTTGCCAGGGATAAGAGCGGCGGTGGCCAGGCCGTCGAACGAAGCGACCGGGTTAGGACCGTTGCCCGAGCCATCGTTGTAGCTGCAGTCAGCCGTGATGTAGTCGGCCGTCTGACGGGTGCCCGTGACGAAGGTGTCGAGGCGCAGATAGTTAACCGTGGTGATCGCCTGCAGGTACATGTTGTTCGGCGCGCCGGTCGTCCCGACGTACCAGGCATAGCCCATGGCGCCCTGCACGTTCGGAACGTAGGCAACCAGAGACTGGCCATTACTGACAGCCTGGGCCGAGCTGATCGGCGAGCGGTTGGACGAACCACCGTTGATCGAGAAGTTCTTGCGATCGTTGCCGTTGACCGTGACGTTCTGGATCAGGCCACCAGCCACGCTGGAGTTGCCCATGCCTTCGAAAGTCAGGCCGACAGCGCAGACATAGTAGTTGCCACCAGCGATCGGCGAGCTGGATGGGTTGTTCGCAGCGACAGTGGTCGTCAGGGCGGACGGGGTGCCTAGGCGAAGGTTGCGGCTGCCACCCAGCAGAGTGGACTCTTCTTTCAGCCACAGCGATTCCATGGTCAGCACGCGGTCACGCGCTTCGACATCCATGAAGCCTTTTGAGCCGCGCACGGCTTCATCCGTGGTGAAACCTTCCTCGCCCATCGTCACGTATTTGGCGCTGGCGTCGGTCGTCTTGATGTTCTTGGTCGCGCTACGGCCGCCTTCTGGAACAATGGCGATGTTCGAAACGCCCGAGCCAACGATACCAGTCAGGACCTTCCAATTCAGAGCGATACCAGGCGCATTGCGGGCCGTCCGTGGCAGCATGTCGCGGACAGGCGTCAAGAACGGAATGTGTTCCAGCGCTGGCGAGCGCAGATCATAAGCGTTCAGTCCAAGGGACTGGGTGATGCCAGCCTTGTTCAGGTCGCCGCCTTCGCCTTTTTGGTTGGGATCGACTTTATTCGGATTGTCGAGGCTCTTACGCATTGCCTCAATGGCTTCGTTTTTGATCTTACGCATCTTGGACAGTCTCCATTAGGGGGCTTAAATGAGGGGGGATTTAAAGGGAGGGTTTTACTGGCGATCTTTGCGCATCTGAGTACGGGCCTCGTCCGGGGACAGACCGTTGTATTTGCGCATATCGATCTGGACGGGCTTCGCCGGTTCTTCCGAACCGTTCTGACCATTCAGAAGGGCGGTATACTTGACGCCTTTCGCCAATCCGGGTTGGGCTTCAAGATGCTCAATGCGCTTCGCCAGTTCCTCATTCCGCTTAGTCGCTTCGTCGTTCGCGGCTTTAAGAGTGGCGATGCCTTTGGTCATTTCCTCGATGCCGTCCGCCAGTTTGGCGACGACTTCGTCATGTTGTTTTTGCAGGTCGGCCTTTTCCGCCTTGGCTGCTTCGACCTCTGCCTTTGGATCGGCAGGTGCCGGGAAGGTAAGGTCTTTCAGGATCTCGTCATCGCCCGTGAACTTGCGCAGAGCGGCGACGTGGGCCTCCGTGAGACCCTCCGCTTTGGCGGCAGCGTCCGCGTCGACCGTGATATCGGCCACGCCCTGCTCCACCAGCGCCTTCAGAAAAGCGCACAGGCTGGCCAGGATGGCCTTCAAATCGGTCGGCAGGCTTGCCGTCTCGGCATCATGGAAAAGGGCGTCCATGGCCAAATTCGACTGCAGCCAGTCCAGGCTGTAGATGACGTCCACGATCATCGGCAGGTCGCAAAGCTGCTTGCTCAGCCCCGCGTCGAGAACAGCCTTGATTACCGCCTTGGCATCGGCTTCGGTGATGATCTTGCCATCTTCGCCCTTGGCCGCTTCTGCCTGCTCGGCTTTCGAGACGTCCGTCTGCTCAGGCGCATCGCCCTTGGCGGTCAGGACCTCGATGCCTTTCTGAAGTGCGTCCAGCGCGCGATCGGCAGGCGTGCTGTCCGCTTTATCCAGAGCCGCATTGTGGTCAACGGCTTCCTGTTCCGATTTGAAGAATGTCCCGTCCTTGGCTTTGAACCCAGCCTCGACTTCCGGCTCGGCAACTTGAAACTTGCGCATCTCAGAGGTGCCGTCCGCCTTGACGTATTCAAACTTGGCGGTCGGAATGCAAGGGCGATCAACGATCGAGATTTCTTTAAGGATCGGGGTGTAGCGCGTCAGCTTGGGATTTTCTGCGTCGGGCCAGCACTTCGCATATGCGCCGCCGATGGAAAAGCCGCTGTAGCAGCCGCCATCCACTTTATTCCATTCATTGTCGTCGATGATGTGGGCTTTGCCCATAATCGTCTTGCTGTTCGGATCGAAGGTGATTTCCTTCAAAACACCGGCGACGATATTGCCATGCTGAGCGCGGATATTGCCGAGGCTTTTCCCGCCGGTGGCTGCTTCGACTTCAGCGGACCATGCTTTAAACGCCGGGACGGCGGTTTCAAAATCCATGATTTCACGGGCATGGTCAGGCGTTTCGGCAGCGAGAATGCCCCAAACCATGCGTTGGGCTGCGTCTGCTTTGGTCAGACGCATGAATGCGTTAAGTTTTTCCATGTAGATCCTCGGAATTGAAAAAGGCCCCAGAACGGGGCCTTGTGTTGGCGAGAATTAAATCAGTCAGTCTTCGAAAACGGCGATGGTCGTGCAGCTGCAGCGCGGATGCTGGGGCGTCGTCATTGCCCCGCTCGGAAACAGATCGTTGATGCCGATCGGGCCGGCGTCCGCATTGACCTTGCAGATGTCGCAAGCCAGTGGATCGTCGAGCCATTGCTTCTTGACCTTCAGGCCAAGCTGATTGGCGGCGCGGTAGCCGTCGAGCGATCCCTGACCGCTGGCAAAGGCGGCCTCGGTGTTGGCGATCAGCTTGGCCCGGTCGGCGGAGAAAGCGTATGTGCCGGATATCTGGCTGGCGATCTGGGTGAGATCGTCGCCGGCGGCCGTGCGGGTGGCGATCAGCGCGCGGAGCTGGTCGCGAGTGGTCTCCTCGATCTGGGTCACCAGTTCAGCGGCGTGCTGGCTGGCCCAGGCGACTGCATCCTGGTTCACCTGGCCGAACAGGCTGGTGTTGACCAGGGCGATACCGGCATCGGCCAGAGTGGCTTCGGTCGCCTCCAGCGCGGCATCACTGAGCGCGCCGGAGATCGCCTTTATGTCGTTGATGTCCAGCAGGCTTAGCTGGTCGACAACCTCTCCGGCGCGCTTCCTGGCGGCTTCTTTCTCATCTTCGTCTGCCTTACCCATGACATGCATGCCGCGCAGCTGCGCCGCCGTATGCTGGGCCGTGTGATGCAAGGCGGTGAGTACCCGCTTATGGATAGCTGTGACCGCAGCCTTGGCCTTCGGCTTGGCCAATGGATCTGAATACTTTTTTCCGAGGGCCTTCTCCGGCTCGCCCTCCTCGTCGTCATACACCGGATCTGGACTGTTAGCCAAGTCAGTGGCCGCATTTGATCCCGCGACCGCGGCGTCGTCCTGGGCGTCCAGCGCCTCCTCCGAGGGGAGAGCCACAAAGCCGGCCCCGGTGATGATGCCTGGCCGGCTGGCGGCGCCGCCGAAGGGATCTCGCCCGATATCGGCGCGCGCCTCGTCGATGGTGATGATGCCGCCGGTGACGTCGCTCTTGCGGATCTGCGCCGCGACCAGCGGATCCTGCTCGGCGTCGCTTTTCCAGGCAAATTCGATGTCGTCGTATCCGAAGTCATGGAAGATGACCCGGTCCATGAGGCTCTTGATATGCGCCTGCAAGGGGCCGAGGCCTTCCTCAAGTGCGGCCTGCTTTGCAGTTTCCGCCGTCGCGCGATTGACCTGCTGGACGAACGGGGTCGGCGAGATCGAGAATGCGAAGCAGATGATTCTGGCGAGCCACTCGTCGAACTGGTCCTTGAGGGCCGCATCGACGATCGGCTGGAACGATCCCGGCTTGCCGGGGAGAAACGCGGCCTGCTGGCGCGCCGCCGTATTGCCGGTGGTCAGCGCGTTCCACCAGTCCCGCAGCGCCGCCATCTGCTCGGCGGAGACCGAAGGGTCAATCCAGAAGATGCCCTTATTCAGGTTGCCGTCGGTGTAGTGGCTGAGCTGCGTCTGGGCGCGCTCAATGGCGGTCCGGACGGTGGTGTAGATCCATTGCACCGGGCTCAGCCCGTAGATGTCGCGCGTGCTGACGTTGCGCGGCGCGTAGATCATCTCGTCGGTCGTGAAATTGCCGACGATGGAGCCCTTGTAAAACTGCTGGAATGCCGGATTGGGCGGCGGCGGCAAGCGACCTGTGGGATCGGCCTTCAGGGTGATACTGTCACCTGGAATGAGGTCGAGAGAGTAAAGGCGGCCTTTGAGATCGCGGACCTTCTCGATGGCGACGGCGTCGGTGACGAAGAGATCGTCCAGCAACGCACGGAGCCAGCGATTCCAGTCTAGATTCTTGTCCGGATAGCGCAGGAAGTTCTGCACTTCCTTGATCCGGGGATCGTCCGGCCGGACCTTGGTGTCCTCGCGCGGCTTGATCTGCCACGGCATGGATTCAAGCTGGTCCTTGCGGCGCTCGATGATAATGCGCAGCAGGTCACAGTTCTCGACGAGCTGCCAGCATTCTGCATGGCTCACCCGGCTTTTCGGCCGGGGGGCCATCTGCATGTTGAAGCCGACCGGCATGTCCCAGGCGAAGGGTTTGGTTCCCTTGGGAGCATTGGGGGTCAGAGGCTGTCCCGGCGAGAGCCAGGAACTCGGCTTTACCTCTGTGATGACATAGCGCGCAGCTTCGACAACGCGCGTGGCAATGCCGGGGCCTTCCCCATTTTTGCCGCGCGCCATGTCGGTGTTAGCTCACGCGGACGGAGTTGATCTTGGCGAAGGTCGCGCTCGCAGCGGTTTCAGTCAGGACCGTTTCAAGCTGGAGCAGAACCTTGTCACCAGGGTTCAGGGTCGTGCCGGTGACGGTGAAGGCGATGTCGGCCCCGCCAGAGGTGATAGCGGTTGCAGCGCCTGGACCGATATCAGCGCCGGCCGTGCCGTCTGCTGCGATACGGAAGGCTTTGACCTGTGCCGTCTTCACGGACAGCGTGCCGGCGCCAGAGGTCGCGGCGTTAACCGTGACGGTCAGGTTTTGGCCGGCGACATAGTTGCTCGGCAGGATGTACTCGAACACCGCGTCGTCGGTTTTGCTGTTGTTGTTGGCGGCTTCCGAGACCAGGTTGAAGTTTGCACCCAGCGTGACGCCGAAGCCGAACTTGCCGGCGGAGGCTGCAGCCGAGAGGGCCGAGCCGTCCGTGTTTTTGAACTCGGACAGACGCAGCGTGGTGGCGTAAAGGCCGTTCGCGCCTTGTGCCTGGCTGGATGCCGCGAAAGAGCAGCCGTCGAGCAGCATCTCGTTCACGTCGACCGACTGGACGCCGACGACGTTGCCTTGTTTCAGATTGCCGTTGCTGTCCGCCGTGTAGGTATTGCCGCTACGCGGTTTGTAGGTCTGGCCGACCGTGCCTTTCATATTCGCCATTGCTGATTTCCTCTAATGGGTTTGGGTTATTCGGCCTTCGCTTTGGCCTTGGAATTCTTCTGTTCTGCTTTTGGCGCTGGTTCGGCAGCCGGAGCCGAGGCAGGGTCAGGTGTCGTGGCGGGCTCGGGCAGCAGCGCGGGCTGTTCGGCGAGTGGGGCTTCCGGTTCCGGCGCAGCAGGCAGCGGGGCGTCGAGCTCGTCCTGCGTCGCCTCGCGCGCGATCTGGTGAGTGGCGTCAGCCAGCAGTGCGTTGGCATGATCCAGCGGGACATCGCGCAGGATGCCGTTGCCATCGGAATGGTGGATCCGGCCCTCGAAGTAGAGGCCATGGCTGACAAGCAGCTTGAGGTGTTTGACGGGGCCAACAGTCGTGGTGACGGCACCCTGTTCCTGCAGAGCTAGGATGTCGCCGGTTTCGACGTTGGTGATCAGGCCATCGGCGTCTGCGGTATAGGCGCGGCCGTGCAGGCCCGTCAGCGCGGCGCTTGGCTGCGTTTTCATGTAAATCATTGCTGTGCTTTCTGGTCGCTGAGGAACTGGAAGAAGCCGGCGTTCGGGCCGGTCACGACGCCGAGCATGTCGGAGATGGCGTCGCACATCGGGTCGATCTGGTCGTCGTGTGCGTGGCTGTCGTCAGCGGTGAATGCTTCGCACTCAGCGATGAAGTCGTTGGCCCATGCCGCTGACATCGGTAAGCAGACACATCCAGCTTCGATGTAGGCGGTGACATCCATGACGCGAGTCAGTTTGTCTTTGTGCCGCTCGATCCCGACGATCGGTATCGACGGCTGTCCGCTTCCGCCGCGTTTCAAATCCTGAATCAGGCCGGTGCCGCTTGCCTTGTCTTCGACTTTCATCTGCCTGAGGACGCCTGCTGCTTCCGGCAAGCCCTTTTGCTTAATCCAGAAATCGATGGCTGCCCGCTTAAGGTCTGGCGCTTCCCATTTCCCCCGGATCATGTCGAGGAGGTAGATTTTACCGTCCTCGCCCTTGCCCCAGCACTCGAAGACGCTGTAGTCGTTGCGCTCACCCGTCTTCTGGGCGGTATCGGCGTAGATCGTGCGATGGACGATCTTCGGGATCGGCCCGCGCTGGAACCATGAGCCGCGAATCAGATTGCCGCCAAGAGCAACGGGGCTTTGCTGGTACTGGCTGGCGAAGACGAACCGGCTGATCCGGTTTCCTTCTTTGTCGGAAGCTGCGCCGCGCTCCATGTCGATGAGCTCGGACAGGTCCTCTTTGGCCTGCCAGTACGAGAACCGGCCGTGTTCGTCACGGGTGCTGGTGTCGCAGCACTCGAGTAGATCGTGGCCGTAGCTTTGCAGCTTGGCCTCGTCGAGCAGGGCAGGGATCTCGACGAAATGCCAGACGCCCGGCAGGTTCCCCGCCTTGATGAAGGCCGATGGATCGTCCTCAGCGAGGCGCTGCATGATGACGATGACCGGCGTGTCCGGCCGCATCTTCCTCGACTTGACGGTCGAAATCAGGCGGCGATTGGCCTCGGCCTTGGCGGGCTTGCTGAAGGCATCGTCGGCTTTCAGCGGATCGTCGATGATAATCGCGCCGTTGAAGCCGTCGGACATGTGGCCAGCCCGGAAGCCGGTGATCTGGCCGCCCAGTGGCACGGCGTAAACACCGCCGAGCTTGCGGCCGTCTTCGTCGATGACGTTCCAGCGCTGCTTCGACTTGGCGTCGTTGGCGATCGAGATCGGCCACATGCTTTGGAACTCGTCGGACTGAACGAGATCACGGGCCGTTTCCGAGTTCAGCAGGACCAGCGTTTCGCCGGATGAGATATGCAGGAAACGCGAGCGCGGATTGAGCGCAAGGCCGCGGGCGATCAGATTTATAACGACGCACTCGGTTTTGCCTGAACCGGGCGGGACGTTGATGACGACGTTTTTAAGCTCGCCGTCTATAATTCTTTGCACCGTCCTGGCGACGACATAATGGTGCCAGTTGACAATGAACTTGAAGCCGTTGCGCTGTTTGAAAAAGAACCGGGTAAAATAGAGGTGGTCAAGCTCGCACTTTAGTTTGACGATTTCCCGATACTGCGGATTGTCGAGATTCACACATCCTGCTCGGCTTGCTCTATCATGGTTTTAAGTTCTTCGCGGCTTAAAGTCGCGCTTGCGGTTGTAATTGCTCCGCCGTTAGGGCCGGCCAATTCAATGTCCTGTTTGTCGCGCCAAGCTTCGGGATGGCGGTTCTTCAGCCAGAACATGGCGGCTGTGGTATCAGGCGGCGCCGCCTTCTTGACCGGGACAGTGACGATCTTCTCTTCGGTCTTAATCTTTTTGCCCGTATCGTCGAAGAACTCTTCCTTCACCTTGAAGGCTGCTTCTTCGGTCCATTCGGCGCCTTCGGCCCGGTTAAAAAGCTTGCTGGCAATGTGCATGTCAGCCACCTTCTTGCCGCGCCGCAGGGCATCAGCAAATTCCGGATGCTCGAGCTTCCAGTTATTGATCGTGGCCTCGCAGACGCCGAAGATTTCGCCCAGAGTTTTATCGGTGGCGCCGAGCAAGCAGATCTTATAAGCCTGCTCGGTATATTCGTCCCGGTACTTCGTTGGCCTGCCTTCGGGGCGCGGCGCATCGTCCGTGCTGTCACTCATGCCCGCGCGCCTCTCGAACCCGGGCCAGATACTCGCGCCGGATCTCGGCGCGGGCTTCGGCGGTCTCCAGGGCCAGGGATGCGCCACCGCAGCCTTGGCAGGTGTTGCGGATCTTGGGGTCATAGATGCATAGCATTGGGTCGCCACATTCAATGCAATGCACGACGCGCTTACGGTCCAGGTAGGTCATGCTGCTGCGATACGCCGCCAGTGATCGGCGTGCTGGAAGAGGGTTTCTGCGTTGTGGTCGCCGGCGCGCTGGGCGTCCTCGGCGAGGGTCAGGTACTTGTCGGCGATCTGGTCAGCGGATCCGCGAATGGTCTTTCCTGCGGGGCCGGTGCTGGTCATCATGTACCTGGTTTGAATCTGGCGCGCCGCTCGGTTTGTCATGGATATGTTGATTCCTGGGGTCTAGGCCCGCAGGACTGAATGCAATGGCCGAGCTGACGCAAAAAACTGGCCGAAGCCAGCGAAGTAAACAGGGAGGTCGGGAGGAAAATGGGTAACAAAAAAGCCCCGCGGTGCGAGGCTTGTGTCTGACGCACGAAGTGCATCATGAAGAAAACAATATACCGGAATAAAAGGCCGGTCAAGAAAGTTTTGCATCAACTCCCGTCGGATGGATAATCCGGAGGACGTCGATCACCTCCTGAATGCTTACGTCGTACCATTCTCCACGTATTTTGCAGTTAGAAAAATGGCTGTGGATCTCGCGTTCAACGGCACGGCTAGCGACCAGTCCGGTTTTCATCAGATAAAACAAATTAAGCTTGTTCGGGTTGGAAGACTGCAACTCTGACACGCGTTTGAGAGGGCTCCCCGAATAGCCGATCTTAAACGGACCATCCTGCGACGCGCCAATGATATAAACAAATCCTGGATCGTAGTTCTTGTACTCGCCTATGACGTCACCCCAGCCGGCGTGGATGCAGTATTCGTTGAGGCCGAAGAGAAGGTGCCGCCCTGCTAGCTTATGGTCGGATAGGCGCGCCCTGACAGCGGCCTGACGCAGCCCAATACCCTCGAGAACCACGGCGTTAACAACCTTGAGGGCCAATGGGGCGTCCGACTTCAGGCGGCTGGACCAGGTCGTGTACCTGGGCACCAGCTTCATGGCCCGGTCCTCGACGGCGTCGCGCAAGGACGCGCCAGACACGCCACCATAGGCGCGCATGTTAGAAACTGAGGCGAGCTCGCCAGCCAGATAGCGGAAGCTGAATTCGATCTCGACGCAGGCATCCTGCATCTGGTTCGGCAACAAACGCTCGATCTCGGCGTTGACTTGGCGCATCATGAACGCTGACGCTTGGCGCTCGCCTGTGACCTTGCGGAGAACCGGGACCGGGGCTTTCTCCTCGGCCGTCATCTCTTCGCCTTGCATTTTATCCAAAATGGCTTTGAAAGCGGCGAGGCCGCGGCGGCAATGCTGATAGCGCTCTGAGTTACACAGGCCGAAGACATCGCCCCTTACAAGCCTGTCGAGAACGGCGCTTTGATAATGTTCTTTGGTGGTCAGCGCCCAGACTTCGTATGCGCGGCGCAAGTCGTGGTTGCTGAAGATGGATGGGGTCTTGTGGTCGGTCAGAGTATGGGTTAATGACGATCGCTGTTTTTCATCGCCCGTGTATATGCGGTATGCTGAATGAAAAGTCCTGGCAACATGCTCGTTTTGAGTATTTTTATTTGGGTTTTTATCTTTTAGTTTTTTGTTCCGCGGCTTAGCCTTCCGCGCTGCGATGATTTCTGCACAGCCGTCAACGGCAACAGTGTTGCCGCTCATACCTGATCCCAAGATTTGCCCCCAGTTTGCGATCCCCACACAGGATCGCTGTCAAACATTCTGTGCGAGAAGCGGGTAAAAAGCAACAATGTTGCTAAAATAAATGGAACCATAACCCTTGGTATAGTTTGCGGCTGCGTTTACCAGTTCTTAACCGGCTGGGGATTATCGTCCGTTATCGCCGCATCACGCGGCTTAAAACAACGGAGGAAACGATGAAAGCTGTATTGCCTGTGATGTGTTTTGTGATCGGTATCGGGGCCGGTTTTGTATCTGGCCAGTGGAAAGGCCAGGTGGATACGCTCAAGGCGCAGATCGAGGGACAGGCCCCCGGCGTCAGCCCGACTTACGTTGCCGAGGTCAGCGACGATGTCCTGGCGCGGTCGCGGGCGAAGATGGAGAAGCGATAAGCATTGATGCTTCGATGCGGGCTCCGCCACGGGAGCCACCCATGCCCACCATCGCCAGGCTTGCCTTCCTCACCGCCGCCATAGCGGCCCATGCGCCGTCCGCGCTCGCCCAGGGGCAGTGCACGCCGATCCGCTTCGCGCGCGGGGCCTCGTCGGCAACGGTGTCGGGGACAGCCACCAACATGGACGCCGGCGCCACCAGCGCCTGCTTTCTGCTCGAGACCGGTCCGGGGCAGACCGCACGGGTGCGCCTGACGCGGGGCGGACCCGACACCGCTTTCACGATCCCTGACGTCGTCGACAACCAGAGCGACTATCAGTTCAAAACCAAGGCGCGGACCTACACGATCAGCGTCTACCAGACCTTCCGGCGGACGCCGCCGGGACCGTTCACGCTGGAGGTGGCGGTGAGGTGAGAATGAAAATCACCCGCTCGGCTTCCTGCGTCATTAAAAGGGGATGATCGCACATTTCGCAAACGGCGGAGAGATTAATGTTCGAAAAACTATTATCATTTTTGCCAAAAATTCCGATGCTGGTGCAGGATATGGTGTCACTCGTATCCTCACCCAGAAAGCACCTATGCGCGCAGATGAGTTTGGAGGGAGATAAGTGGTCGGGCTGTCTGGCTGTATTAACATTGGCGCTTTCGGCTTCGTATTTGTTTAATCCATCTCAAACTGGACGAGATTTTGACGAGTTTGCAAAATACCTGGTGGCTGGATTTTTCATGTCGGCATTATTCGCGGTTCTTGTCTCTCTTTCGTGGTTAATTGTTGGCAAGCGCTTACCATTAGAACTCTCAATAATTTGGTCGCTTTATTTCTTTGCGGGCGTAACGGTTTTAACAATTCCACTGTATGCTGTTCAACCATTCATAGACGCAATGATAAAATCGGTGGCGGAGCATAACTCCGGGGATCTACGAAATTCGCTTTCAATGCAAATAGTCACAACCTTCCCCGGTGCAAAGAACGAGGCTTGGGAAATGCGAGTTCCGCTCTCCGGAGCCTTCCCATCGTTCTGGTATAATGCTTGGCAAGTCTTTAATTTTGCAATGGTTGCTTTGATGACGGTTTGGGGAGTTAAGGCGTGGCGTGCAATGAGGGATTTGTTAAAATCAACGATAGCGCAGAGTGTGGCCGCCTTCGTTTTGGCGTACGTGACCACTATTGCCTGCTTTGCTGGCTTAATGGCTACGATGGTCGCGGCATATCCTATTAAACTTATCGTTCGTGTGCCACCATTTGACCATGGATCATTCGCTAAATATTGGTGGGGCTCAGTGTTCGTAAATTTTTGAACGTTGTGAAACCACACGCCAGCGGCCGCCTTGCCAGCCCGGCCGACATTTTGCAAACGCCCGTACGGTCTCGACGTCACCGTCGATGACGCTTCATGGTCTGGGGCGCGGAGCGGTTAGGATTGCTGCAGCGCCGGAGCGGCGATTGCAGCCGCGCCGCGAAGGCAGGACCGCCGTCGAAGGATGCGATCCAGCGGGTCTCGGCCGGCCTCCCAGGCGTCATGGGCTGAGCGATAGGCATAGGGCGAAGCCTGGTGGGGCTGATCGTCACCCTCGGCACGGATTTCCCATCGCCAGAGGCGGGGTGGAAAAAGCTGCTGCTTCGCTTTGACGAAGGGCCTGGAGCGAAAGCCATCGTCGAGTGGCGTGCCTCTTTTTCCAATTACGGTCATGACGTTTCCCTTGGTCGCTCGACCGACCATAGCTGTCCGGCCGGCGGTGTCACGACGGTCAGGGACACAATCGCAACTTGCTGATCGGAAGTCGTTACAGAGCATTGATGACGGTTCATTCAATTCAGGCAATGCTAGGAAAATGATCGTCGAGTATCCGCGCCAACTGGCTTCCCGGGACCATATGAACGCTCACCAGGGAGGTTCGTCATGACTGCTGCCAAGCACCTGCTTGTTCTCTGTGCGGTGCTTTCGCTTGCCGCCTGCGCGTCGGGTCCACCAACAGGACCGGGCATCCTCTCGCTGCCACCTGACGGGAAGGATCTCGCCCAGTTCCGCAGTGAGGACGCCGCCTGCCGCGCCTATGCCGCGGGACAAATCGGCTATGGCCTCCCTGCCGCAGGAACGGCGCCGGCCGTCGTTGATCCGAAGCTCGGGCTGCAGCAGCGCTACGATATCGCCTATGCGCAGTGCATGAGCGCCAGCGGCAATCGCCTGCAGGCCTTTCCGGTCTCGCGGTACTACTCGCCCTATTATGGGCCATATGCCTACCCGGTCGGCTATTACGGTCCCTGGTTCGGGTCATCGATCAGCGTTGGGTATGTCGGCCGCATCGGAGGGCGGACGCACTTTCATCGCGGGATCGGACATGGGGGCGGGCGGAGGAGGTGAGTTAATGGGGTATACGCTGCGGCTATCGGTGAAGGTACAGGCTGAAGCTCCTATTCAGGGGCTGGATGCCGAGCCGTCAATCGTTGTCGATGGGATTACGGTTACGGTAAAAAAGGATTGGCCATGGTTAATCTTTGTCGCTCAGGGCTTTGAAAGCGAAGATGCGGCGGAGGACTTTGTCAAAAAGCTTAAGCTTGCTCTCTATTCTCTGGCTCTCAAATACCACATTGCTTTCAGGAGCGCGTTCTCCAAAAATAAGGTGCATTATCTCGATAGGCAACTAGATCCGTCAAATCGGCACGATGGACGAGCTGACGCAGACGGCTACTGCATCTACCCAAACGATAAGAAAATCTCTTTTTGGATATTAAATCCCGGCCGCGGCTCTGGAAGCACTGGTTGGTCTTTTGCGGAGGAAGCACTCCGTTCCGGTCTTGTAGCGGAGCCGCCAGCGATTGACGATAAGACAGCAACCGCGATTGAGCTTTATCTCGAGACGTTTCATGAGGCATCCAATCGGGCGCGATTTCTCACACTCATCATGGCACTGGAAATTATGGCACCGCGGCCAAAGCGCCACGATGCGCTGATTGCTGCGCTCGGTGGATTTAGGGAGAAGCTGGAGTTTATGAAGCAGGGCGCTACCGAGGTTGAGAGAAGAGAAGTTCAGGGTGTGCTCAGCCAAATTGGTTTCAGCGAAGAGCAGTCAATTAATCTGCGCATTCAACAGCTGATCCGAGACGAGGCGCCATTGGAACAGGATGCACGTGAAGCTCTCGCCCGAAAAATGAAAAAGGCCTACGATATCCGCAGCAAAATCATGCATCACGGTGGCAATGAGGAAGTCATGAATGTTTTCGATGACGTTCTTACAGCCGTGAAGCTCGTGCTTTCAGCGCGGCTGGGGCTTTCAAGTCCGATTTGATAATATCCTCCCCGGCGCATCGATCCGTTTGATCTCGATGTGAGAGCAACGCTGGCATTCATGCGTCAGGAAGACCGATCCGAACTCGACGCTTTCCCTTGCTACGGGCTGGTGCCAGCGCGACTCCCAGCGGGTCCAGCGGTGCCGCCGACGTATCGTGCAGAACAGTATCCGGATCGGACGGCATTCCTTTGCTTGGAACCGCTCGGCTTCGCGGCAAGCTTGACGGGCGAGGTGGCGGAGAGCGGTGATGGACAGAGGTGCGTCGGCGGTCATGGCGTCGTCCGCCTGTCCTGAATAAATCCGCACTGATTGCATTGCCTGCGCTGGAGGGGATAGCAAGCGTCCCACCAGCCCTGCTGCTGCCCGCCGTCCCACCATGCGGACCAGTCGTGGAAGCCGAGAATGCAGGACCAAGTCATGCTCACCCACCTCTGCGCATGGGCTTATCCAGTGGCAGGCACTTCGGCTTATCCACCAGAAAATCGAAGTCCTTCGGACGCTTCCTGCCAGCGCGTCTCGCCTTGATCGCTTTATCAGCCGCGCGCATGGCAGCGCGTGTCGGATGCGGGTTGCCGTCGAGGTCGGTCCAGCGAGTGTTGGGTTCGCGGTCTGCTTGCACGCGAAAGGCATCGCGCTCTGCATCGGTGAGGGTGACCGGTTGGAGTGGCTCGTCCAGGTATGCGCCCAAATTCGGATAGCGATTCCGCCCCGCCTTCACCTTGGCGAGGCGGTCGGCAAGATCGCGTCGACGCTCGGCTTGTGTCGCTTCGGTCTGGGCTTTGAGGGCAAGGTACATGTGCTCCTCGAAAGCGGCGAATGCCTCTCTGACGAGTTTTTCTTCACCACTGGCGACATACGAATGCCTGCCGATGGCGAGGTGCTTGTCGGTCTTGTTCCGGATCCTATCGATGGGAATGGCTGCACCCAAATCCCACTCATACTCCCCCGGATGCGCCCTGATATCCGCACAGAGATCTGCGATCGGCCCGGTCACGGGTTCGATGCGGACGGTCTTTGGCGGAACCGGTCTCGTTCCTCGCAATCGATCAAACAATCTCATTCCATTTCCTCCATGTGCGTTTTTGAAATAGTCCGTGATCTTCCCGAAAACTGCATGCCGTGTAATTTTTGATCCAGCCGGGTTGGACGAGTCGCGTGATGCCGAGACTGACGGTTGGCGCCGAGCGGAAGGCGCAGGGGTATACGTTGCGACGCAGTGATGAGCTGGAGTTCCAGCTGATCTGGGATCAGCGCAATGGCTGCGCCACGCTGTTCAGAGGCCGGTACGGCACGCCGAGGTCGCTGGCCGGCATCGTGGAGTTCGATGTCAGCGTCCCCGACAAGGTCAGGGCAGCCGAGCGCTGGGTGTTGGCCTGGCCGGATCGGCCTGAGGATTGAAGCTTCAGCATGACCATTGACGTGTTGGCCTCGACGCTCAACGCCGCGACGGCCATATTCGGATCGCTTTCCGCCATAGCCTGGGTGCGCTCGGCGAGATTTCAGGTACCAGCCCCGCCAAACGTCGGCCTCGGGGGCGTGCTTGGCGGCGATGTCTACGACGAGGATGCGTCTGGCCGGAGGTTCGACGTCCTGGAGACCCTCAAAGGTCAGTCGCGGTGGAACAGCTACGCTGCGTGGCTCGCGGCTGGTGCCGCGGCTTGTCAGGTCGCTGTCGCCGTACGGGGTTTCATCGATTCCTAACTTGCATGGCAACGCCGCGATGATAGCGGTGCAGGGATCCGATTCCTTGGCGAAGGATGGCGGCGGGCTCATGTCTCGCTTTGCTCTGTAGTCGCACTTCCCACCAACGCCTGCCAACTCACCGGAAACGCCTCGACCATCGCATCGCTGATCTGCTGCGCGACATCGCGCGTTTCCTTCTGGGCATGCGGATCCAGTCGCAGCTTGCACACCCGTGCCCACGCGGCGAGGCTGCCTGTCCAGTACCACTCGGTATAGGCGTTGATGGGCAGGACGATGCGGGCCAGTTCAGGGGCGACGCCAGTGCGCAAAAGATCATTGTAAACCGTGCGCGCTTGGGCCGAGAGGTGGTCGACCAGCCAAAGGCAGCTTTCCTGCGCCTCGTCGTCCAGCACACCGCCTGAGCCTTGCTTGATGGAAGCATCGGGGCGGGCGCGCCACTGGTCCGGCATCCAGAATTCCGGCTCGTCGTCGACATACCGCCGGCTAACCTCGTTCCAGACCAGACCGACCTGATGTTTGACGAGCTGGCGGGCGACGAAGATCGGCGCCTTGACATGGAACTGCGCCTGGCAGTGACCGAAGCATGTCCAGTGGTTGTGCCGGGCGAGATAGCCGATCAACTTGGCGTCGGCATCACGTAGGGTCTGGTTGTCCGAAAACGGGTTATGCAGCCAGTCAGTCTCATCGTCTTCCCGCCATGAACTTTGCTTTGCGAAGCTGACCCGCGCCGCATTAACGACGGTCAGGTCTGTACCCATCTTGTCGATCAGAGTGGCTTTCATTCAGCCACCCCCGCAGCCTTCAGCCGCTCGATCTCGTCGTTGATGTAGAAGATCGCCTTACGGAGATCCTGGATCGTCTTGGCTTCGTCCTTGAGCCCGGCGCGCCAGAGATACTTGATCGCGTTCCCGACGTTGAAACTGCGGTGGCGGACGACGGTAATGCACTCGATGCCGCTGGGATCGCTGGTATAATGCTTTGGATGATTGACCTCATCCTGGATAGTCTCAGGCACAGTCTCCTTCTTTCTCCGCCGCGGCGGTCCGGTTAATATTCGCGCTATCGGCCTTCACCGCACGCCGCCACTGCTTCTTCTTCTCCCTGAAATCCCCCGGCCGCTGGCTGGTCAGGTGCCACAGCCCGCACTCGTGACAGGCATAGGGCGTCCGCTTGCCGCCGAACCGGCTCGCCACGGCCTGGGCGGCTTTCTTGGCCTCGGCGCGGGTCGTGTAGGTGACCTTCTTGCAGGCGTTGATCATGCGGGCACCAAGTCGCGAAGGCGCTGCCAGACATGAACCCGGCGACGCGGCGGATGACGGTCGCAGGCGACGGTGTACCACTGACATCCTCTTGGCCCCAATGAGCCGAGTTTTCCCGAGTTCCGCATTATGCAGCCCTCTGGATGGTTCCTGCTTCATCGGCGTGGCAACCCACAGCCTCCACAGGCAGCAACGGACTGTCCGCCCGCCGTAAGATGTTAATCGCCGCGTTTATGTCGGCGTTGGCCTCATGGCCGCAGCTGGTGCAGCAGAACTTGGATTGGCTGACGCGGCTTGCCACATCGACCGCACCACAGGCGCTGCATGTCTGGCTGGTGTGGTGGGCTGGCACCTTGACCAGCGTTCCGCCTCTGTCTGCCAGTTTGTAAGCCAGCATGTCGCCGAACATGCCCCACCCCTGATCGAGGATAGAGCGGTTCATTCCGGCCTTCTGTCTGACACGCTTGCCGGGCTTGGTTTTCGTCCCTTTGGCAGAGCGTGTCATATTCCTGACCTCAAGCTTCTCCAATGCGACCAGGCCGTAGTTACTGGCTATGTCATGGGAGAGCTTGTGAAGGAAATCTTTGCGGCAGCGGGCAATGCGGGCGTGGATTTTAGCCACGCGCAAACGCTGTTTTGCCCGGTTCTTGCTGCCTTTTTTCTTGCGAGATAATCGGCGTTGTGCGCGGGCTAGAGCCTTCTGTGCCTTACGGCCAGGATTAGCGGCTTCGATGACTCTGCCATCTGATAGTGCCGCGAACAGGGCCACGCCACGGTCTATACCGACTGACGGCAGGTTGGAGTTTGCTGGCTCATGCGCTTCATATTCATACTGCGCCGAGACGAACCACTGGCCTGCCTTATGCGAGATGGTGATATTCTTCACTGTGCCGGGGATGCGCTTGTCCCAGCGCAGGCGAACCCAACCGAGCTTAGGTATTTTCACCTTGCCGACATGGCGGGAAAGGCGGCAGAAGGAAAGCGTTTCTGAATCAGTAAAGCGCATTGAATCATGGACACCACGTTTACGCGGCGTAGGCGCTTTTGCTCGCCCTGACCACCAGTTTTGATATGCCCGATCCAGATCTCTAATAGCCTGATGAAGAGGTTGGGCGGGCGCAGATCTGATCCAGTCAAAATCTGCGCGAAGCGCCGTTATGTCTCGGCTTTGACTTGCAATGTTGAAAGAGCGGCCAGGTCGAAAAAATGTCTTTCGCTGCTCAAGCGCCAGGTTGTAGGCAAGCCGCGTGCAGCCAATCCATTGCGTCAGAGTTCGCGCTTGTTCAGCGGTTGGACACAGACGGTAGACGTGCGCCTTACGTTTTAGCAATTGGCACGCTTTCTGGGCCAGTTGGAACAACAATAATCGTCCCTGACGAGGTCTGATAGGCGTGGCACGGCATTTTGCCATCTCGAAACCAGCGCCAAGCCGTCGTGTACGATATTCCTTGTTGTCTCGCCCAAACTGAAAGCTTCATATGCTTATACATGCATAAATGTGACTACATTTGCAAAAGGAACATCTTCCTTTGCAGGTCGGACGCGATACCGATCATCGCTGCACCCGTCAGAAAGAACCGCGCCACCCCCGCAGGCCCTGCATCTGGAAAGTGGTCCACGATCGGCTGGAAAACGCGGTCGAGCAGGAAGTCGTCGATGCGGCGGATGAGGATCATGCGGGCACCTCGAACAGCGCACCCGCTGACAGGTCTGGCTCGGCGATCTTCCTCACCTGAGTTGGCCGCTCTAGGCGATAGTCGACGCGCACAGGCGCACCCCAAACGTCATCGCGCCGACCGCGGTATCCCTTCAAATATTCCGTCACCCGCGCTTCGAACTCGATGGCGTCGCCTGGCTGCAGGCCTTCCGACCAATTGCCGGCGGTGAACCAGAGATGCTCGGTCAGGACAGCGCCGGTCATGGGGTCAGTGACGTCACGTAGCAGCAGCGTTGTCAGCGGCGGGCCACGGAAGGCGTTCTTGGTCCCGAAGCGCTCGATGATGGCGCGGCAGCGGAAGCGTCGGCCGTTCAGGTTTTCCAGAACGTGACGGGTCATGCCTCGTCCCGCGCGCGCATGGCTCTAAAAACTGTCGGATCAGGCAGCAGGGCGCTGACCTGGGACCAGGCCGAGGCCGGGCAATCGGCATAGACGGTGTGCACGGGATAGCCCATGGCGGCCATGTGGGCGTGGACGTCGCGCTGGGCGGTGGAGAGCCGGCCGTCAGCGGTCTTCAGCTCGATCCAGATCGGGCAGACGGGCACGGCGAAGCAGAGATCGGGCCAGCCCGGCTGCATGCCCGTCGCCTTGGCCATCGAGGCCGAGGTGCTGGATTTGTGCGCGCCGTTCTGATCGCCATGGACCAGGTAGCCGGCGCGGCGGGCTTCTTGAATACAGAAAGCCTGCAGCTGCCATTCGTGCCAGGGGTTGTCGACAGCAGCGGGATCTCTGCCGAGGAAAAGGGTCATGCCAGCCGCCAGACCCGGACCATGCCGTTGGGTTGTTTGCGGGTGCGCACCTGCAGCCCGGCCTTCTTGGCATTGCTGATCGCCTTCGAGCGGAGACGGGGCTCGATTTCAAAACTGGCTCCGGGTCCCAGGGAAACAAGGAAATCGATGTAACCCGAGGCAAAAGCGATCCGGGGAACTGGAGGAGGTATGTCGTATCGAACTTCAAACACAAAGGCACCAGGTAAACTAAAATACGCGGTAAATGTATTTTAAAAGAACCAAGGCATCAAGGAAAAAAGGCAAACCGCAATCCGCAGACCAAAATCGGGCCCGCTATGTGGCTACAACCCCGCGGAAATCTGCCAAAAAACGAGAAAAACGCAAAACCGCAGCTTCCTATACACACCCAGGCCCATATAGACCCTTTCCCATAAGTCTAAATTCAGGGTAAGTCATATGCGGATTGTGCGGATTTAGATTCTGACCCAGTCTTACACCTTATATCATATCAATATATATCTTAAATATCAATAAGATAGAGCCGCTCTATGGAAAATAAACACCGAAAAGCAAACCACAGAAAACTCTGCGGTTTGCTCGTGGTTTGTGTGGTTTTCTTTATGGTAAACCCCAATTTGACGGAATAAGCGAATAATGTTGCGTTTCCCTTTAACCCGATTTTTCCCTCTTTCCATGGTTTCCTTGTTTCAGCACAATCCCGTTCCAGCGGATGGGTTGAGCATCTGATTCTGTTTTTCACACCAAACCCTTTGGTGCGCGTTTCCGTCCGCTCAACCCGGATGGGAGCGCGCGCCAAAGGGTTTTTCATTCCGGAATGTCTACCGAGCGAATAGCGATTGAGTATGGGCAACGAGGGTGGGCGGTCTTCCCGGTCGAGCCGCGCTCGAAGGTGCCGGCCTGCGAACACGGGCTCCATGACGCCCGCAAGGATGCGGCGTCGATCCTGGCGCTGTGGCGCACCCGGACCAACCTGAACCTCGGCATCGCCACCGGCGCGGCGTCCGGCTTCTGGGTGCTGGACGTCGATGGCGATGACGGGATGGCGTCCCTCGCCGGATTGGAACGGCAGCACGGCAAGCTGCCGGCGACCCTGACCAGCATCACGGGGAAGGGGAAACACCTCCTGTTCCGCATGCCGGCGACAGGGCGGGTCCGGTCCCGGGCCTCCAAGATCGGCCGCAACCTCGATACCAGGGGGGACGGCGGCTACATCGTCGCGCCGCCATCGATCCACGCCAGCGGCACGCCCTACCGCTGGGAGGCCATGCACGCGCCCATAAGCCACGCCCCGGCCTGGCTCATGGATATCGTTATGGCGGAGCCCGTCCGGCCGCCGCAGGACCATCTGAGCGCGTGCAATGTCGAGGCGCCCGATGCGGACTGGTCCGTCAACGATGTCCTGACCATGCTGGAATGCATCCCGCCGGACTGTTCGCACGACGACTGGCTCGCGGTCGGCATGGCGCTGAACGACGCGGGCTGGCCCCTTTCGATCTGGGACAACTGGTCGCGCGGCGGGACCAAATACCAGCAGGGCGAGACGGCCAGGCGCTGGCAATCCTTCCGCGTCGGCGCCGGCATCTCCTTCGGCTCCCTGGTCCATATGGCGCAAAGCTGGGGCTGGAAGCCGGCGGACCAACCGAGCCAACCGCTCGACCTCTCCAACATCGATGGCATCGATTTCCGGGAATTCGCGGCGACGCTGGGCCGCGGACGGGCAGTGCAGGCGCCGGCGCCCCTGCCCGAGGTGAATGCCGCCCCGGCGATCTCCGGCCTGATCGGCGACACCCTGCAATGGATCAACAGCACGGCCTTCAAGGTGCAGCCCGAGCTGACGACGATGAACATCGTCGCCGCGCTGGGGGCGGTCTTCGGCCGCCGCTATGCCCTGCAGAAGCTCGGCACCCGCACCAACATCTACATGGTCGGCATCGCCGAATCAGGCCAGGGCAAGGACAACAGCCGCAAGCGGGTCAAGAAGCTGATGACGATGGCGGGGCTTGGCCAGTTCTCCGGGCCGGACGAGGTCCGGTCGGGCCCCGGCCTGATGATGGAGCTCAAGCAGAAGCCCTCCATCCTCGCCAACATCGACGAGATCGGGCTGTTCATGCGCGCGCTGTTCGATCCCAAGGCGCCTGGGTATCAGCGCGAGATATCGTCCATCTTCACCAAGCTCTATTCGAGCTCGGACTCCGAATATATCGGCGGCCTGCTCGCCGGGAAGCCGGACGACCGCATGACGCTGATCGAGCCCAACCTCTGCATCTACGGCACCACGACGATGGGCAGCTACGCCGAGGCGATGCGGAAGTCGGCGATCGCGTCGGGCGAGCTCAATCGCTTCGTCGTCCTGAAGTCCGCCACCGATTTTCCGGAACCGAACTTCGAGGCCAACAGCGTCGACCCGCCGGAGCACCTGGTCACCCGCTGGGCGCAGTTCGCGCCGGAGGGGTCCTTCGCCAGGGGGCCGGACATCATCGTGCCCGAGAAGGTCACCGTCCTACTCGGCGACATGGCGGAGGAGGTCAACCAGCTCTACCGCGTCCAGGACGAGATGATCAAAACGCACCAGGCGAGCGGCATGGGGGCGCTCTGGGTCCGTTACCGGGAAAACGTGCTGAAGGTCGCCATGATCTTCTCGATTGCCCGCGATCACAAGCGGCCGGTTCTGACCGGCGCCGACATCGAGACCGGGAAGTCGATGGTCGGCGCGAGCATCCGCTTCATGATGAAGTTCGCCACCGAGAACATGTACGACAGCGACTTCGAGAAGACCTGCTCTCAGTTCATGCAGATCCTGGTCAGCGCCGGCAGCATGACCCGCAGCCAGATGAACCATCGCCTGCGCATGAAGCCGAGGGATCTCGATACCGTCGAATCGACGCTGCACGAGATCGGCCGGATCGACATCAATCGGGATGGCAAGACGAAGATATACAGGGTGATTGAGGGCTAGGCTGGCTGGGCTGAGGGCCGCGATCTGCCACCTGGCGGACACACGGGAGCCGCCGGTGCGGCCGCAAAGGTAGCGATTATGGCCTTCCTTCTGGACCGGTCAGGCCCAACCGAGTTCCTTTACGGCTGAAGCCGGGTTCCAGATCTTCGTCATGTGGCGTATTTCGTAAACCAAAAGGCTGCGCAGGGCCGGACTTACGGCTTTAGGGTTCTCTCTGCCGTCGAATTCACGCCAACCTAAAACGGGCATGGCGCTAATATATTCACCTTGACATAGTAATTCAGGCAGACGACCTCAAGAAAGGTTTGCCACTGTTCGGCATCAAGCTTCGCCAAATCAGTTTGCCCGATCGATTCCAGATATTCACCGACCATAGCCCCGGCAAAGATCATGGCCTCTCGCTGATGCGGCTCGACGTCAGGGTTTGGCATCAGGGACCTCATATTCCTTGAGAGCCTTATCGATCAAAAGGCGGACGAATTCGGCCTTGCTCCTGAGCGGGCTTCTGGCTTTTGCACGATCGATCCGCGCCATTTCTGCCTTCGCAATCGGTATATGAAGAAAGCACATTTGAATTTTTGACATGGTGTGAATTTGTACCGCTTTTGTTATTGACACGCAACATAATGAATTATAGCCTCGGCATATTCAATACAAACTTTAAGGACGCACATATGGAAGCTGTATTAAAACCGAGGGAAGTTAATTCCCTGTCTGCTCTGGCCGACCGCCTCGACGCCATCAAGGTCGAGAAGGCTCAACTGGCGAACGAAGAAAAAGCCATCGAAGCCGAAATTCTTGGCCGCTACGAATCGGACATCGCCGATCTATACAAAACCAAGGGCGACGCTTTCGGCGCGGTCAATCTGACGGAAGATGACCTGACGTTGTCGGTCACTGTCCCGAAGAAAGTGGAATGGGATCAGGACAAGCTGGCTGCGATCCATGCCGATATCCGCGCGAATGGCGCTGATCCAGCTGAGTATATGACCGTCGAGTACGGCGTGCCGGAATCAAAATACAAGGCATGGCCGGTGGCGATCTGTCAGCAATTCGAGCCTGCCCGCACCGTGACGCCTGGCAGGGCAAATCTGGTGATCAAGCGGAAGGGAGGCGAATAACATGGCCCTTTCGCTTGAGATCGAAAAACCCCTGCCGCCACGGATCCTGATTTATGGTCCCGAGGGTGTCGGCAAGACGCGCTTCGGCGCCATGGCCGACCGGCCCATCTTCATTCAGACCGAGAAGGGCCTGACCGGCCAGGCCGGGGTGCAGAAGTTCCCCCTGGCCAAGACCTTTCAGGAGGTCATGGCTTATCTGGGCGAGCTGGCGACGCAGGATCATGACCGGCATACGCTTGTCGTCGATTCAGTCGACTGGCTGGAACCGCTGATCTGGGCCCAGGTCTGCAAGGAAAACGCCGTCAACACCATCGAGAAAGCCGGCGGCGGGTACGGCAAGGGCTACAGCATGGCGCTCGATCTCTGGCGCGAATACCTGACCGCGCTGGATTACCTGAACGACCAGAAAGAGATGACGATCATTCAGATCGCGCATGCTCAGGTCAAACGATACGAGAACCCCGAAACTGAAGCCTACGACCGTGTCGGCATCAAGCTGCAGGAAGGCAAGAATGTCAGCGCGGCCGGACTGCTGCTGGAATATGCCGACATCGTCCTGTACGCCAATTACTACGTGGCGGTGACCAAGGACAGCACCGGCGGGTTCAACAAGGACCGGAAGCGGGCGGTCGGGTCTGGGGAGCGCCTGCTCTACACCCAGGAGCGCCCCGCGTTCCGCGCTAAGTCACGTTTCGCTCTGCCCGCCGAAATACCTTTCGATTACGAGGGGTCGTTCTGGGGCGTCATAGCCGGAGCGATCCCCTATTTCAATCAGGGGCAACCGAATTCGCTTGAAAAAGTGGATAATACCTAAATCAAACATCTAACATTGAAGGACGCAAGAATATGGTTCAATTCGCATCGCCTATTAACGCCAACGACATCCCGGAACGCTCGGATTACACCCCCGTCCCGCCTGCCACCTACACGGCCATGATTACGGCCAGCGAGGAAAAGCAGAACGGTCCCAACTCAAAGGACCCGACCGGCTCGCAGGTCGTGCTGACGGTCGAGATCGTCGACGGCGAATACACAGGCCGCAAGATCTTCGAGCGGCTCAACCTCAACAATGCCAGCGAGGACGCCCGCAAGATCGCATTCGAGACGCTGGGCGAGATCACCCGTGCGGTCGGCCGGACGACGGTCAGCCGGTCGGAAGACCTGCATGATCGCCGCATGCTGATCGATGTCACCGTCACGCCGGCCAAGGGTGACTACGGACCCGGCAACCGCATCAAGAAGTACAGGGCCTTGTCGAACACGCCCTCTGCGGCAGCGCCTGCGTCCGGGGCTGCCGCGGCTACGAGCGCTGCTCCCTGGGCAGCGGCACGGAAGTAGGGGTGTGGGGGAGCGGCCTTCGGGCCGCTCCTTTCCTGTCCGTTCGCCATGGTCGCATTGCCTGAGTATTTCGATCCGACGCTTGAAGCCATGCGACGCGCCTGCGAGGAACGCGCCGCTGCGGAACCCGCGCGCCGCTATATCGGCGCCAGCTCGATCGGCGATCCCTGCGCCCGCAAGATCTGGTACGGCTTTCATGGCTATCCGGCCGAACCCATCCCGTCGACCGGCCTGTTCGCCATCGAGGACGGTCACCGCTCCGAGGAGCTGATTGCGTCCCGCCTGCGCCTGGTGCCCGGCGTCGAACTCTGGACGCACAAGGATGACGGAACGCAGTGGGGCTTCGAGGACGGTGATTTCAAGGGGCACATAGACGGTGTCGTGCGCGGTTTAGTACAGCAGCCGGTCACGCCGTCGATTTGGGAAAACAAAGCAGTCAACGAACGCAAATTTAAGGAATTCCAAAAAGCGAAGGCGACGTTCGGCGAAAAGCTGGCGCTCAGGAACTTCGATGTGGTTTGGCATGCGCAGGCCCAGATCTACATGCGCTATTTCAGTTTGACGCGACACTATCTCACGGTCTGTACGCCGGGCGGGCGCGACGTCGACAGCTGCCGCACCGAGTGCGATCCAATCCTCGCCGAAGCGCTGGTTCAGAAAGCCCGCCGCATCGCCAGCGCGAAGGAGCCGCCCGAGAAAATCGGGAAGGCGGACTTCTATCTATGTCGCATGTGCCGCTTCAGAGGCTCCTGCCATGGAGCCTAGGCCGTACCAGAAAGCGGCGAATGAAGCCGTGATGACGCGGCTCTACGCCGGCGACAACAACCTGCTCGTCGTGATCCCGACCGGCTGCGGCAAATCCTATGTTATCGCCGATTTCTGCATGCGGTCCCTGCAGGCCTGGCCGGAGACACGGATCGTCATCGCCACGCACAGCCGCGACCTGGTGTCGCAGGACTATCTCGAGCTCATCAACTTATGGCCTGGCGCCCCCGCCGGCGTTTACAGCGCCGGGCTGAACAGGCGCGACCTCGATGCCAGCATCCTGTTTGTCGGCATCCAGTCCGTCTACAACAAGGCATTCGACATCCAGCGCTGCGATGTCCTGCTCATCGACGAGGCGCATACCGTAAGCCGGAATGCGCAGACCATGTGGGATCGCTTTATCGCCGACCTGCGCACGATCAATCCGCATATGCGGGTCATCGGACTGTCGGCCACGCCCTACCGCCTTGATTCCGGCAGCCTCGTCGAGGGCGACGATCGCCTGTTCGAGGATATCGCCTACGAGTACGGCATCCTGGACGCCATCCGGGAAAAGTACCTGTGCGAGGTGATCCCCAAGCACATGGAAACCAGGCTGGACGTGTCCGGTGTCCATAAGCGAGGAGGGGAGTTCATCGCCGGCGAGCTGGAGGCGGCTGTCAATGTCGACGAGGTCACCAGAACCGCCGTCGCCGAGATCGTGCAGTATGGCGCCAATCGCGGTACCTGGCTTTGCTTCTGCGCCGGGGTGGACCACAGCCATAAGGTCGCAGAAGCCATTCGCGCTCATGGGATCGAGTGCGCCGTGGTGACGGGGGAAACGCCGCCGGCGGAGCGCGACCAGATCCTGCGCGCGTTCAAGGACGGCAAGCTGCGCGCTGTCGCCAACCGGGACATCATGACGACAGGCACCAACGTTCCGCGCATCGACCTGATCGCGGGCTTGCGTCCGACCGCCAGCGCCGGGCTCTACGTCCAGATGCTGGGACGTGGCAGCAGGACGTTTCCTGGGAAGGAAAACTGCCTCTACCTCGATCACGCCAACAACGCCGGCAGGTTCGGTCCCATCGACCAGATCAAGCCCCGCAGGCCTGGCAAGGGCGGCGGCGAGGCGCCTGTCCGGGTCTGCGACCACTGC
Organism: Roseicella sp. DB1501; assembly: GCF_013112485.1. Classification (GTDB taxonomy): domain Bacteria; phylum Pseudomonadota; class Alphaproteobacteria; order Acetobacterales; family Acetobacteraceae; genus Paracraurococcus. Next base: position 44,591 of record NZ_JABFHG010000018.1, on the reverse strand, counting down.
CACGCCGTCTGTCATGCCGGAGCGAGATCCTGCCCGGATTGCGGGCGGGACTTCCCGCCGCCGGAGATCAGGATCGCGGCCCAGTCTTACAGCAACCCGATCCTGAGCACGCAGATCGCCCCGGAATGGCTCGACGTGATCGGCATGACGCAGATGCGGCATGAGAAAGCGGGCAGGCCGCCGAGCTTGAAAATCTCGTACCACACCCTGAACGGCAAGATGATCAGCCGGTGGCTCTGCTTCGAGCATGGCGGCTTCGCCCGCCAGAAGGCCGTCGAATGGCACAAGGGACGGATGCCGCGGCTTCCCCCGGACACTGTCGATGAGGCTCTCAACATGCCCTACCCGCAGCCCAGCCGGATTCTCGTGCGGAAGGAAGGCGAGCATCTCCGCATCCTCAAGGAGGATTATACGCCGGCAGCGGTCGAGCCTGATGTGAAGGCTGCGGCGCCAAGCAATCCGGGAGCGGAGTGGGGCGTGTTTATCGACGAGGATATAATCCCCTTCTAATCCGTTCTAACTGTACAGTCTGACATCGCAATGGTAATATTATCTCCTTGCAGAAGGAGATAATATGAAATGTTGTGCCCGGTGTCGTTTAACTAAGGCTCTGTCGGAATATTATAAGCACAATAAGATGGCAGATGGGTACCTGAACATCTGCAAGGAATGTACAAAAAAGAGAGTGGCAAAGCATAGGCTTGAAAATATTGATGAGATACGAGCTTATGATAGGATCAGGGCCGATTTGCCACACCGTCAAGGCGCGCGACGGCGGGTTAAGGATCAACGACGAAAGAATGCGGTTAAGCGTCAAGCTAATCGTCAGCATAAAAAAGAATGGGTTGGTCGAAATCGCGTGAAAAACGCTTGCCATTTTATTGTATGGCAAGCCATGAAATATGGAATGCTTGTTCCTTGTGATTGTGAGCGGTGCGGATTGACCCATAGCCAAGGCGTGCAAGCCCATCATGAAAATTATATGAAGCCGTTAGATGTGGTGTGGTTGTGTTCGACTTGCCATGGCAGGCGACATAAGGAAATTAATCAGATGCGTCGAGTGGCTGGATTGAGCAGAAACTGGATAGATGCGGCATCCTAATAGCGGTGTACCGATTGTGCGGCCATCAATCAACTGATTGTCCATCACTTATGCCAAGGACCTCCCGCCACTTAGCAGTTAGTCAGCCAGCGTCCCCATACCCCACCTTCACACTGACCACGCCCGCCCGCTTACACAGCGCCGCATACCGTGCCTCGAGCTCGACCTTGGTGCTGCAGGTCACCGTGTCGGTGCGTGGCGAGCCGTCGGGGTTGGGTTCGCGGTAGGTGATGGTGATCTGGAAGGTCATGCCGCGTCGCTGAATTTGTCGACCTCATTGCCCCAGACCGCCCATCCTGGCCGCTGCTGCCTTGCGAACAGCTCAAGGTATGGCCCCTCGAACAAGCCCTCGATCAGGGGGATCATCTCATCCGGCTTCCGGCTATGCTCGCGCCGGATCGTGCTGGCGGAGACGCCTAGATGGCGAAGGTCATCGGGAAGGTCGCCAGTGAAAAGCACGTTCCTAGTGCTGCGGTTCTTAATCTTCGGGCTGCCATGTGTGCCGATCAGGAACAGCTCGGACGCCGACCGCAGGACGTAGCCAGTGCCGAAGGCTTCCACGCCCGTACTGGTCAGCTTGTTCCATGGGCCGCCGGTGCAGTAGCTGAAGCCCCAGCAGGCCATGAGATCGATTGCCTGGGGCAACATCGGGAAGGTCGCCCACATGATGCAGACCGCATCGGGCGCCGTCGCCCAGACGACCTGGTCCCGCATCGCCTTGAGGGCCTGGAGGTCCATGCAGCCGTAGTGGGCTTGCGGCGACTTGTCTTCCCCCCGATCGGATCGCAGTTCGAAGCGCCAGGGCGGGTCAGCGTACAGCACGCCGTATTGGCCTGGAGGGAAGAGGGGCATCACACCAGCTGCAGGTTCGAGGCCGCGTTCTTGCCGTTCCTGATCTCCTCCTCGAACTGGACACGCTGGCCCTCATTGAGAGTTGGCAAGCGGGATTTTTCGACGGCTGTTATGTGGACGAAGACGTCCTTGCCGCCGGCGTCAGGTTCGATGAAGCCGTACCCCTTGGTGTGATTGAACCATTTGACGGTGCCGGTGAGTGGTCGTGCTTGCATAAGTTCTCCTTGGTTTACTCGATGACGGCGGGAACCGTCATCTGGCAAGCCAATTAAAGAGCCTTGCGCTTGAACCAGTCGATTTTCGCGGCTGCCATTCGATCCTGCGCTCGCTCACTCGGGCGCTTGCGCTTAAACCCTTTGCGCGGATGAAGATAATATTCTTCCGCAGGACCTGCCATCTTCTGTCGGTTGTTGCGACGGTTTTTCATAGCCATGTTCAAACCGCCGCCTGCGCTTTTGTTCCTGTCAAATAGATAGCCTCTTTCAAAAGGTAGCCCTCAAGCTTCCATATCTGATTGAAGGCGTTGTCATAGGCGATCTTCTCGCCAAGCTCCTTGTTGAAGTTTTCGGGTGCCGCGCAGGCAGATTCGCCTGTCACGGTAAAGCCGTTCCGCAGTGTCAGGATGCACAAGGTCAGCAAGGTGCCCTCGGGCTGGATGAATTTTGTCTCGATAATGATGGCACCGATGCGCTCTTTAGTGACGCGCTCGGCTGGGCTGTTCAAAAGTGCGACGTCGCGCTCCTGATCCGTGATCATTCTCTTCTCCTCTTTTTATTGGGCCTGAAGGCCGAAGGCACCTGCCTTCCTTGTGGCCCCGGCTGAGCAGGGCCACTGGGAAATCAGGCCTTCTTCTTCGCCTTCGCCAGCGCCTTTTTCGCGGCCGTCTTCACCGGCTTCGCCGCGGCCTTCTTCGCAGGAGCCTTCGCCTTTGCAGCAGCAGCCTTGCTTGCAACAGGCGTCTTGCTTTTGGTCTGGTTTTTTGTGGCGGGTTTCGTCGTTTTCGCTTTTGGCTGTGCAGCCATGGTCGTCTCTCCTCTTTGTTGTTGGGCCTGTCGGCCTTGAGGCGCCTGCCTCACCGCTATCCGTACCCGCCGGACAACGGTCAATCAGGCTTGCCTTGATAGATCAACACCGCGCCCTTCTTCACCCGACCCTTGGTGCGCTTCTCGATCATCTCCCGGTCAGCGGGACGCGGCTCGATGCCGTTGCACCAACGCTGAACATTCTGTGGCGATGTTTTGAGGCGGGCGGCAAGCTCAGAATAGTTTAAGCCCTCATCAACTCGGTATTGCTCTAACGCATTCATGCTGTCGGTAAGCTATCACATTTTAAGATAAAGGGAATAAGCAAGATTATTGCTTATAAAGCGTATGTACACTATCACATTTTATGTGTAAATGATAATGCGAGCTTATTTCAGGGAGAAAAGAATGAAAGACAACACAAGCGTTTCCAGTCAGGCTGAAAACGGAGTGCCATATCAGACTATTCCGGAAGCCGTGGTTTGGGTTTCTGCATTACTGGTGATCGGATCAGGCCTCGGCCTCGTCTGGTGCTTCGACCAGTTCCCGGCGCAGGCATTGCTGACCAGCGCCTCGATCAGCATGGGCGGCGCCGGCGTAACCCTCTTCAGCTGGTGGGAGCGCAATCAATGAGCGCGCGCATCCGCATCCATGGAAAGCCGCCTGCAGTGGACATGCAGTACGATCTCGATCGCCGTGTCGATGGTGTGAGCAACATCGAGTTCAGGCCAATGATTTACGTCATGTGCGTCGATGGCATGGCCGTCCTCGACGACCCGCCGCCAGCGCGGCGATCCGGGGTCCCGACGCTGCGCCTGGTGCATGCCAACTCGAATGTCGACACGGTGACGGGGCGGGTCGATTGCGCCTCCGAAGGACGCATCTATGGCCGCTGAAGCCTGACCACGATTTGTCCAACCACTGCGTACCAAGATGATCGCCCTACGAGGCCAAAAACAAGAAAGGAAATCACATGCAGACGTGCGAGGCGTTCAATGCGTCCGTGCTGGATCGCGCAAAGCAGGAGCTGCGTCGCTTCCAGCGCAACATCGTCGTCCAGACCGCCGACGGCAGCGAGTACCCGGCCGAGTTCAAGGATCCCTACTTCGCCCACTACGCCGACACGCCGGACGATGGCGAGCGGATCGATGGCGTCATCGATTTCTGGATCGATGACCGGTTGCCGGCGGGGCCGAAGCTATGAAGGTCTCCGTTTATCACGACACCCACCCGACATTCGGCCTGGAAAAAAGCGAGGCGCCGATCGAGAAGGTGGCCGACCTTCATCTGGCCGATGCGACGCCTGTCGAGACCGCGCTGTCCCATGCTTTCAGGCTCACCAACCACGTCGACGAAGCATGGAACGATCCCGCGCACCATCCCGACTTTCTGATCCCCGCACCTGGACCGCAACGCTCCACCAGCGTCGGCGATATCGTCGTGGTCGACGCAAAGCGCGCCTTTGCCTGCGCCCGCGTCGGCTGGGTGGAGATTCCGTTCGATGTCATCTCTCGGCGCATGAAGGGGCCGCAGCCGTGAAATGCGAAATCCACCAGCGGCTACACCAGACCCTCAACGCCACTGCGCTCGGCCTGCTCAGGCCGGTGGCAGCCGCGCCGTCTGACGATGGTGAATTTGATGACGGTGAAACCTGAAAGGTAAAACGATGACGACCATCGCAAACGAATTCAACCACGATTCCAGTGCGGAAATGCGTCAGGCGGAACGGCGCCTAGCGAAGGCCCTCGGGCAGAGGTTTGCTGAGAACGCCAGAGCCGAGTGGCAGGGAATGCGGGAGCGCGATCCTGATGGAATGAGGTCGCAGACAGAAGATGATGAGGCGATCTTAATTGAGGAATGCCGCGAGATTTTTGTCGACTTGGTGAACGTGACGTCTTCGGTGGTTAAACAAGCCATTACCGATGATGGATCTACTGACTATCCGCTCGGGATGTCGTTTTTTTCAAAACACCGGGACACGCTGACGACGTGCTGGTTCGGCAGAATCCAGCAAGCGATTATCGATGTTGCGGAAAGCGGTCACATGCCGATGCATTGCCACGTCATGCTTGGGATCTTGGGTCTGGCGTATGAGGAGTATTATCGCCGTCCGCGCGCAGTGATGGTGGCGCCGAGGGCATGATAAACAATAGGGGCGGCCCCGGCGACCGCATAGATGAGCCGATCCGCGACTTCTGGGTGGACGAACGTCTGCCTGCGGGGCCGGTGCTATGCGCCTGACGATTCTCCATGCCATGCGCCCGTCCTTCAACCTGTTTGGTCTGATGAAGCCGGTAGCAACACTGACGATCAACGATCTGTCTCTCCTCGATCTGGGCGACTGCCTGCACCTGACAGTGGACCGGACAACGGAAGCCGGTTGGGAGAATCACCCGACACCGATGTTCAAGCCGGAACCGGGACTGCACCGCGCGACTGGCGTGGGCGATGTCGTGGTGATCGACGATGAGGAGGCATGGCTGAACGCGGGACCGGCGTGGCGGAAGGTTAGTCCGGCACTGGTGCGGGTGTTGACATGCTGAAACACGCCCTCGCCTTTGCCCGCCGTAGCATCCCGGTTTTTCCGCTGGCGCCGCGCGGCAAGGTGCCCCTGACGGAACGCGGATTCTATGAAGCGTCACGCGATCCAGGCACTGTCCTCGCGTGGTGGCAGCGCTGGCCTGATGCCAATATCGGCATCCCGACTGGTCTGCCTTCCGGTATTTTCGTTGTCGATGTCGATGGCGATGCCGGTGAGGCATCGCTTCACGATCTCGAAGCCAGCTATGGGTCTTTGCCATCCACTGTTGAAGCCATCACGGGCGGCGGGGGCCGTCACCTCTTTTTCCGCTACCGCGCCGGGATCGGGAACCGAGTTAAATTCGTCCCTGGCCTCGATGTGCGCGGTGACGGCGGCTATGTCTGCGCTCCGCCATCGATTCATCCCTCCGGTCGCTCCTACGCATGGTCCGTCGACAGCGCGCCGGAAATTGCGCCTGCGCCGGATTGGCTGATCGAGCGCATCAGCGCGCCGAGGATCCGGATCGACTGGAACGCACCGCTCATGACGGTGCCGAACGGCGAGCGCAATTCGACCATCGCACGTATCGCCGGGAAGCTGTTGCGTCAGCCCTGGCTGGAGCGCGAGCTGGTTCTCAACCTCTGCCTCGCCTTCAACGATGCGCGCTGCGTGCCGCCGCTCAGCCATGCCGAAGTGAGACGGACGGTCGAGAATATCGCGCGGCGTGAGCAGGCGCGCCACAGGAAGCACGAGCCATCTTGAGGCCGGTGTCCCGCTGCTTGGTGACGCGGCGGGGTGCCTTAAAGTAAAAGGCCGCGTTCTTGTGCGTATGCTACCGGGTTTTTTGCACCTTTGCGCAAATTGCAATCTCTGCATAGTAGCTGGATATTGCTAATATCATTTGATCCGCCAAGAATTAATGGCATGATGTGATCAATGTGATATCCCGCAAAAAACTTTGTTTTGCAGTAAATGCATTTGTTTCCCTGCTTATGACGCAGATTGGCAATTTGCTTCGCTGTATATGATCCGCCAGCAGCGCGTTCTCGCTTACGCCTGTTCGCTTGCCGGGCTTGGTATGCTTCTTTGTTTTTTTCTCGCCAGCGTTTCGCTATGGCTCTGTATGTGGGCCGATTTCTATCTCTCACCCTCCGAACCATAGCTAGGTATTTTTCTTTGTTATTATCCCTGTATCTCTTAGCCGCAGCGTTATACTGCTCGCGCTTTTCGGCGTAGACACGTTTGCGTTTAGCTTTTGCTTCGGCGGACTGGTGGTGGTTTTTATTCGCCGTTGTCTGGCATACTTTACAACGGTTGGTTTTGGTAGACCTTTGGCATATATGCCCCTGTGCGCAGGGCTGGCCTGTAAAGAACAGAGGTAAGTTGTTTTTCTCTGCCTCCTGCCGAGACACAAGGGGGCCGGAATGCATAACGACGCTTGGGAACTTAGGAGGATTTCGGGTCGGCAGACCGCCTTGTTTCTTTCTATAATAATCACTATTGCATTCAACGCACCCGTGATCCTTTGAATAGCGAGCTGCAATATGACCTTGCCTGCACGGAATGCCAGTAAAGTATTTGGTCAGACCTAGCTTTAAGGCATCTTCCTTAGTTGCAGGCAAATCGTGTAATGTAGTCTCAGGCACCAGCGCTCCATGACAGCGTTAGATGTTCAGGGTCGTTTGGCGGTGAGACGTCATTCGACCCGTTTTGATGCCATATTGTAAAGAATTTTCGTTCTTATTACAAACGTCATGAGCTCTAAAACCCGCTTTGTGGCTATACTGGCAGTTGGCTTTGATGATCCTCGCTTGCGATGCAGACTTTTCGTTCTCAAATATTCTTGAAGTCGCTTGGAAACTTTGCGCAAAGCCAGATTTTAGCTCCGCAAACTGCTCCAACAGATCGACGGCATTTTCTTTCTTTGGTCTGCGTGAAAGATTAGACGCAACATGGTCCCATATGGCGTCGTCATCGATAGGGTCGTTAATTCCCAAGGGGAGACGGTTTGAAATATCGAGCATCTCGGCCCCTTTCGATACAATAATCCATGACGCCAAGCGGTGGCGGCTCGCTGAAACATAGGCGCGAAACTGATTGACGTTTGATGTCCCGCTAGGAAAGCAGCTAATATGGTTGTCGGACGTCAGTCCTTGGGAAGACTCGACTGTTAAAACCGTGCCATATGCAAGCTTGACCCGTTCCCCGCCGTATTTCAGCGCATCCCACGATACAAAGCCTGTCTTGCCTTTATGGGTCGTTAGATCCAGCCCGGTCTTGTGAACCTTCGTCACGGTCAGGACCGACCCATTCACCCCTAACACAGCGCCTTTCGAGGAACGGGTGACGGCGAACAACCTCACACAATCCCCTTGGGCTATGGATAGCTCATGCTCGGATTCCTGATTGTCGGTCGCCTTTATGAGCGTTTCTTGATATGATATTTCCCCGGTTTCCTGTTTGAGTTTGCGGATCGCCCGACCGATATCCATCGCATCGGCATTCGTCGGGGTGGAAAGCGTAGCGTCCGGCATGGTCATGGCGAGTTGGGCAATGCGGGCGATGGCTTCCGCCCTGTCGCCTTCGACAAGTTCGGCAGTGCCGTCCTCGCGTTTGAGCTTGATCGCGTCTCCCGCCTTTCCGTCACGAAAGAGACCGGCGATTTTCTTCTCCCGCTCGGTCTTCTGGCGAATGTTGATTAGCAGCTGGGGGATGGCTTCTGGCATCGCGCGTTGCAGCAGGTCAATCACACTACCTGCCGCTATGCTTTGAGCTTGAAGGTGGTCCCCTATCGCCGCGATCTTGAAGCCGTAGCGTTGCTGGAGCCTCAAGAGCTTGAGTAGATGGACTGTCCCGATCTGGCTTAACTCGTCGATCACGATCACGGCGTTTCGGTCGATGGCGATCTTGCCTTTCTCAAGCCGATTGATGAGGGGATCGAGGGCGTAGGTCTCGTCCATCTCCATCCGGCGCGCGATCTTCCATGACAGGGCGGTGCCGATGACCTTCATCTTCCGCCGTCTCCATGCGGAAGTGAGGACCGACATCAGTGCGCTTTTCCCCGCGCCAGCCGAACCGATGGCGACCGCGAACTCTCCCCCGGTGCCGATCGCGTTCATGACCTCGCGCTGTGCCATGCCTTCAGGGGTCGTGAAATCGAGCCCGTCCGTGCATTGATCGATCTCCGCCACGGTGAGCGCGCGGGACAGGTCAGCAGCGCGGGCGCGGGTCCGGTCGATGACCTCCAGCTCCTGGCCGATATGGAGCGCGGTGGTGACCTTCACCCTGCCGTCCTGCTCGGTCCAGACCAGATCGGTCTGGGCGCCGTCCTGCTCGATGCCGTGCTGGACGAGCATCTTCGATACCGTTTTCAACTCCTCCAGCGCCTTGAGGCCCCATTTGATGGCGCCGCGCACGACCTGCAGCGTGACCTCGCTGCCGCTCAGAACCGCTTTGCGATCGAGGATGGACGACAGCAGGGGGAGGGCGGTCTGCCGCACCGCTTCGCGCCTGGTGTCGTCGTCCAGGCTGGCCTGTGGACCCTCGATCACCGTTTCATGGGCCCAGCCCAAGCCGGCGGCTTGCTCCTGCCAGGACTGGAAATCGGCGAGGTCGTCGGTCTTGGCCTTTCTCGACGCCTTGGCGCCGCCCTTGAGGAACTTGACCCGGTCGTCCTGCGACATCGCGTCCCAGTCGAGGCCGCGCCGCCCGGCTTCCTCCCGCGCCGCGCCTTCGGCATCGCGGGTCCGCTTGGAGAATTCGGCGCAGATTTCCTTCGGGATGGCGGGCAGGACGGCGTAACGCTTTTCGTCGCAGAGATCGACCCGCACCCCCATGGCGCGGAGATTGTCGGCCAGCAGGGCCTGATAAATCGCGCCGTAGAGATGGATGTTGGGCGCCAGCAAGCCCTGGTTGATCGACACGACCTTGCCGCTATCGGTCACCATGACATTCGGGATGATGTTGTGGCTGTGGACGTTCGGGTCGCCGGCCTGCCGCACGGTGTAAAGCTCGGTCCCCATGACGCCCGTGACCGGGTCGGGCCGGGTGATGGTGGCTGTCGGCCTGGCGGTGAAATGCTCGATGCTGATCCAGGCCAGCTTCGCCGGCTCCGTGGTCATCTGCCCATTGGCGCCGACGCGGCCATGCCCGATTTCGCGCTCGATGTGCCGGAGCACGGCGTCCCTGGCGTCGAGATGGCACTGCATCAGGGATGCGCGCTCGGCCTCCGTCTCGGCGAAGGCCCATGCTAGGCTGAACGACTTCGGCGCGGAGAAGCACAGATCCATCCCCGCCAGCTTGATCCGGTCCTCCTTCCCCTCTTGCTTGTATCGCCTGACCTTGCGTGATGATCCGGGCAGGTCTTTGCCGTCCGTCCTTCGACCGGAGAGGATCGCCGTGAGTTGCTTGTGGCTGACAACCTGACCGGGGGTGAGGCCCAGCACATCGGCAAGGGCAGGGTCCATGTCGAGGCGGGCGCGGGCGACCGAACTTCCCCCCGGTCCCTCCGGCTGGCCCGCGTAGTAGGCACCCAAGGCTTGATGTTTGTCGTCGAGCGTCTGTTCAAACAGATGATCGGTAAGCGCAACTGCCGCTGACAACGCCCCGGCTGCGATGTCGCGGAACGTCAACACTAGGGGCCAAGGCCGGTCACTACCATGACCTCGTTCGCGGTGTCCTTGGGTAGGGTGTCGAGGAGGCGTTTCACGCTGTCGATGCGGTCATCCACCGAAGCGATCCAGTCCTGAATGGCGTTATCCGGCTCGCGGTTAAGGTTTTCGTTCATCGTGTTCAGCCCCTCTTTGATCGAGAGGAGGGATGGATGGATCATGTCGCGCATGATGCTGATTAGAGCCTTTTGCTCTTTCCGCATCTCCGTGACGATCTCGAAAACCTCCGCCAGCTTGTCCGGCATTTTTCACTTCCTTAAAACAGCGCGCAGCGCTGTAGTGGTCTGTCAGCACTTCCGCTTAAACAGCTTCGGAGCAGAATAGCTTCACGAAGCGGTTCAACAAAGCGGGAAATGCTGCACGGCGCAAAAAAGGAGCGCATCGGTTCAATGCGGCGGTTCTGCGCCGGGTCAAAACTCAATTCGGGGTTGGGGCTTAAAGCGGGGAGGGGGGTAAGGAGCGTTCTGCTTTAAGCCTGTCGAAGTAGCAGGATCGCTGCTTTCCCCGTGGCGTTCGTCCCGACGGCGTTGATGGTGCCGCCAATAACCCCACCTGCGATCGGGACGAGCTTCACCAAGTTAATAACGCCTTTCGTTCCGAATTTTGTTACCAAGCGATATCCGATGAGTCGGTTAACCCGGAGTAGGACATGGCCCGGAAGTCTAGTCAAAGCCGCCATCGCTGTTTTATTGCCGATTGTGACGCCAGTCTTGCTTACCGCCCCGATCGCGCCGCCGCCGAGAAGGCTATAAAAGGCAATGGTGCGGACGACTTCGTCCCTCGGATCATGCCCATAGAGGGACGCGATAGCTGCCACCATGCGGAGCTGCACGTACCAAAGACTCGTCATATCGGCCGGTAAGGTGACTGGCATGGCAATGAGACCAGGAAGGCCTGTGGCAAACCCCGTGGCACCGGTCTTTGCTGCTTGCCAGCGGATCAGCGACGCAACGGCATCGTCGACACTGACATGCTTTCGGCGATACTGATCCGCAAGTTCCTCGGCGGTGGCCTGCATCCCTTTGGCAGAGCCTATAGCGGTGTCATAGAGCGTATTCAGGCTTTGAAGAGCGCTATTCTGGAGCCAGTTCGTTCCGGCGCTCATTGATGTCCTCCCGCCTGATGGCCGGTACGATTTCAGCGGGTACGATGCAGAGTTGCAATCAAGATTTTTAGCGGTGCACTTCCCCGCTTACCCCTCTGGCATCCGGTAAGGCGCCGGCAACGTGCGTGTGTCGAGCCAGGCGTCGATGATCCGGATAAGGGCATCCACCGAACCGAAGCTGCCGCGCTCCATGGGATGGCCATGGAGATGAAAGCCGAACACCGTCTCCTTCTCGTTGGCCTCGATCGGCACGTCGCGGTACCGGCGCGTCGGACCGCCCCAGGGTCCGATGTCGGCAGAGGTGGTCACGGCATGGGGACTCGAAGGATCGCTCATGCGGCGAGCCTAGCGGAAACCCCCGCTTGTGTTCCACATTTGTTCGCGCATGTCCCGCCACCTGGACGGCTCGCCGAAACCCGTCGATCAGCTCTGGCACCGCCAGAACGAGTGGCTGCACGTTCGATGCAAGGCCTGTAACCGAAGCGCCGCGCTGCATATCGGCGCGCTCGCCCTGCAGCATCAGCTCGCGGCGCAGACCAGGCTTTACGAGGTGATCGACCGGCTGCGATGCATGAAGTGCGGTGGGAAGGCGACGACCCTGGGCGTGTCAACGCGGCGCTGAACCGCGCCGGCACAGGTTATGCGTCAGCCGCCAGTCCCATGGGGAGACCGCTGGATCGCCCCAGAGCCCCCGCTCGTCGTGCTGCGCGTCGATTTGGGCTGCCAGGTAGGCCGGGTCGTTGGTGTGCCGGATGTCCGCCCATGCCAGTCCGGCCTTGATGAGGGCCTTCGATACGTCCTGACCCTGGACGGTGATGTCAGCCACCGATCGCTTCCAGCTGCGCCCGACTGGCCGCACGTCGACCACTTTGCCGACGATCATGCGGCGGGTGAACGCGGTGGCCTGGGCGCTGTAGGGCTGCGGATCGAAGCATGGCGGGGTTTCAGGGGTGTCCGCCACGTGCAGGCGCAGCGTGATGCGGTCACCGGACGCGGTAATAGCCTTGCAGGTGTCCCCGTCGTGACACGAAACCACCCGCGCCGGAAAAGCATGGGCCGGCGTGGATAGCAGGAGCAAGGCGAGAACGAGACGCTTCATGGCTTCAGCCGATCGCTGGTCCGAACCGTGTAATCCGCTCCGGGAAAATGCCTGGTCCAGTATTCGCGGTCGGCCTGTGTCGGTTCCGGCGCGCTAACTGGCACGATGCCCTGGCCATTGAAAGGCCAAGGATCTTTCCTTCGGCCATGTGCAAGCCCATGTTCCGGCGCGGCACTTCCGGGGCTTCGGACATGAGGCGGAGATAGGCTTCCAGGAGATAATCGGCGGCGGCGAAGCGAATGTCCTGCTTGCGCTCAGCGGGATAGCTCTCCCGGTAATCGAGATGATCCAGCACCTCGCGGATCATGTCCGGCGGCGTTTTGGCGCGCAGCTTGGATCGGCTGCTTTTCTGGATTTTAAGTCGGGACATCTTTTAGTTCTAAATCAAATCGAATGGCGAAGCAATCACCGGCCGCGCTCATGATCCGGCGTCACCCGTGCCAGCCATTCGGCATAAAAGTCATGGCCGCCGCAGTGCCTTGCCAAACGGCGAAATGCATCCTCTATAGCCGCCTCCTCCTCACGCATTTTCTTGTCGAGAGCCGCCTTCTGGTCCAGGCCCCATTTCCTTTGCCGCTCTTTCGGGGACGGGGCGTCTTTCGGCCAGAACTCCGAAGGCAGGTCCCAGATCGTTCGCAAGCCAATAGTAACGGTGTGGAACATATCGGCGATCTGCCGCTCGGTCTCTGACGGGCCTGGCTGGGCCGGTCCGCTGTTCCGCTGATCGTTGGCCTTGCTCACCATGATGCACCTCCAGCCAGCGTCATACGCCAGCTACGCTGGACAACTCATGGACTTACGCCGCAGCAAAAATAGGGAGTGCTCCCCCCTTCCATTCCTCTCTCTGCAGAGAGGAAACGGTGAACATCGTGGGAACAATGGTGTTTTCCACCAAGGCAACATCCAACGATTTCAAAGCGTTGGAACGGGGGCAGATTCTTGGTAAGGGAGAGGTCGAGAGTTCAATCCTCTCTGGCAGCACCATCCGGATCGCCCGTTCTGCCCCGGTGATCCGCCCGCCCCTACCCCATGATCAAGGCCAGAGCGGCCGCCGTGACGTAGAGCGCGGCAAAGCTTCGCATGAGCATGTTGGTCATCGCGTCCGAGACCGTGGGCGCGGCGCGGATTGCCAGCCATTCAGATTATTTTTTTAACATTACTATGTTGATTTGGCGTCGCTCGGCAGCCTGCGCCGACATCCGCGGCGTTCAAAATATCCTATATCGCAACGAGACCGCTGTCCGGCCAGGCCCGCGACCGGAGTTGCAGCAATCCGTCACCAACAAGGGCAGGTCCCGCCCGCGCGCTCCCCGTGTTCGTGCCGCGCTGCGGCACAAGCCCTTGCGTCACAGGAGCTGGTCCATCCTCCGGGCCGCATTAATCATCAGGACCGCCACGCGTCCGATCCGTGACACCCGGCGGATCGGGATAGAGGTCCGAAGGCACCTTCGCTTCAGGGTTCCGGGTGGTGCCGCCCTGCTGCACCTTGTCCGCGGTGGTCTTGGAGGCCGGATCCGCGGTGTTCATCCGCTCCTCGGCTCCCTTCGGTGGCTCGGCCATGGGCCGCCTCCTCTCGCATGCCTGCCCGTCGAACGCCGATGCGCGGCGAAGGCTCCGGCCCGCCTGCCGGCTGTGGTGCCGGGGCCACATGATCGCGGCTAGGCAACGTCACAGGCCGCCAACCTCCCTTCACAATGAGATTGCGTCGCATTAGCAAGTTGCCACCGATTGGACAGGCCAAGGAGTTGGAGCGTTGAGGCGAGTTGCGGCGCGGGACGGCATCCGGACCAGGTTCCGTCCCCTGGGAGTTGCCATCCTTTCGACCCTGGCCGCGGGGCCCGCCCTGGCCCAGGCCACGGGCAATGCGCCCCCGGCCGCCGAAGCCTCCGCCTCCGATCCGGCGGCCGCGTCCGGCTCGGCCATCGAGCTGCCGCAGATGGACGTCCAGGCGACCGCCTGGCGCTCCTGGCAGCCGGTCTCCGGCTATGTCGCCCCGGTCACCACCACCGGCTCCAAGACCGATACGCCGCTGATCGAGGCGCCGCAATCGCTCGGCGTCGTCACCCGCGACCAGATCGACGACCAGGGGGCGCTCAGCGTCTCGCAGGCGCTGCGCTACACCGCGGGCGTGCTGCCTGAGGTTCGGCCGAGCGCGCGCTATGACAGCGTCTTCGTACGCGGCTTCGGCGGCCAGGGCACCGGCGCCGCCTATGTCAACTTCCTCGACGGGTTGCGCCAGGGCCGCGGCCTCTATTACGGCGTGCCGAACACCGATCCCTGGCTGCTCGAGCGCATCGAGGTGCTGCGCGGCCCGGCCTCGGTGCTCTATGGCCAGACCGGCGCCGGCGGCATCGTGAACCTCGTCAGCCGCCGCCCGACGGCGACGCCGGTGAACGAGGTGCGGCTCGAGGCCGGCTCCTACGGCCTCGCCCAGGCGGCCTTCGATTTCGGCGGGCCGCTCACCGAGGACGGCAAATTCCTCTACCGGCTGACCGGCATCGGCCGCACCGCCAACACGCAGTTCGACTTCAGCGACGAGAAGCGCATCGCCATCGCGCCCGCCCTGACCTGGCGGCCGACCGACAACACCTCCATCACCTTCCTCTCCTCCTACCAGTACGATCCCTACGGCGGCTTCTACAATTTCGTCCCGGCCGTCGGCACGGTGCTGCCCAGCCCCTATGGGCGGCTGCGGTCCAATTTCTTCGGCGGCGATCCCAACTACAACAAGTACGAGCGCACCCAGGCGGCGATCGGCTACCAGTTCGAGCACCGGGTCGACAACGTCTGGACCGTGCGGCAGAACTTCCGCTACTCCTACGTCGATTCCGAGTTCAACGTCCTCTCGGTCGGCGCCATCGGGGCGGATGGCCGCACCGGCGCGCGCCGCGCCACCTTCTCGAAGGACCACGCGAACTCCTTCGCGCTGGACAATCAGGCGCAGGCCACCTTCACCACCGGGGCGTTGCAGCACACGGCGCTGTTCGGCCTCGACTGGCAGCGCACCTCGGCGCGCGGGCGGATCACCACCGTCTCGGCCGGCATACCGAGCCTCAACATCTTCGCGCCGGTCTACTACCGCACCATCCCGCCCATCTACAGCTCGCTCGCCGACAAGACGAACCAGGAGCTCGACCAGCTCGGCCTCTACGCCCAGGACCAGATCGCCTATGGCCGCTGGCGGTTCAATGTCGGGCTTCGCTACGACCATGCGACGCAGGGCACCACCACCCATCTGGTGAGCGGCGCCAATGCGGGGCAGCAGTCGCAGGTGGATGACGAGGTGACCTGGCGCGCCGGGCTGCTCTACCTGTTCGACAACGGCATCGCGCCCTATGCCAGCTACTCCACCTCCTTCCTGCCGAACTCCGGCACCTCCGCCCCGCAGCGCGGCGCCACGCCCTTCGCGCCGACCACAGGCGAGCAGTTCGAGGTCGGCGTGAAGTACCAGCCGCCCGGGATCAACAGCTTCATCCAGCTCGCCGGCTACCAGATCACGCAGCAGAACGTGCTGACGCCCGACCCCATCTACACCACCTTCAGCCAGCCGACCGGCGAGATCCGCTCGCGCGGCATCGAGTTCGAGGGGCGGGCCAGCCTCAACGACAACCTCGACCTCATCGGCACCTACACCTACATCGATGCCGAGATCACCAAGTCGAGCACCGCGAACGTCTCGGGCAACCGGGTGCCGCAGGTGCCGAACCACGTCGCCAGCGGCTGGGCCAATTACCGCTTCACCGAGGGCCTGCTGCGCGGCCTCGAGCTCGGCGGCGGCGTCCGCTATGTCGGCTCGAGCTACGGCAACGACGTCAACACCTTCAAGGTGAACGACGTCACCCTCTTCGACGCCGCGATCCGCTACGACATCGGCGCCCGCCTCGACCTGCCCACCAGGCTGGAGTTGACGGTGAACATGCAGAACCTCGGCGACCGCGAATACGTCGCCAGCTGCTCCTCCGCCACCGCCTGCTACTTCGGCCTGCGCCGCCTGATCATCGGGGGCCTGCGCGTGCGCTGGTGAGGACGCGCCGGGCGGGCGCCTGACCGGAGCCATGGCGCGGCGGCCCCGCCCGGGCCTCGGCCCGGCGCGTTGTCGTGCGGCCCGGCCGGCGCCGCGGCCATGCGCGCCTGCCCCGAGGGAGGGCACACGGGAGAACCCAGGGGCCGGGGGAGGAGGGGCCGGCGCGCCGCCGCTGTTCCCGCGCCCCGGACCATGCTACCCGCCGGCACCCGTCATGTGTGCGCATCCATGTTCCGGCGGCTGATCCGCTCCGCCGCCGCCCAGGCCCTCTTCGCCAGGGCGCTCGGCCTCTATCTCGCCTGCGTCTACCGCACCACGCGCTGGACCCTGGTGGGGGATGCGGCGCTGCGCGCGGCCTTCCGCGACGCCGCCGGGGCGCCCCGCACCGTCATCGCCGCCTTCTGGCACGAGCGGCTGCCGATGATGCCCATGCTCTGGCAGCGGGCCCGGGCCTCGGTGCCGGAGCTCGCGGGCCAGCGGGCGCATGTCCTCGTCTCCCGGCACCGCGACGGCCGCTTCATCGGCGAGGTGGTGCGGCGCTTCGACCTCGAGATGGTGCATGCCTCGACCCGCCGCGGCGGCGCGACGGGCCTGCGCGTGCTGCTGCGGGTGCTGGCGCGGCGCGACCTGGTGGTGATCACGCCGGACGGGCCGCGCGGGCCGCGGCGAGTGGCGGCGCCCGGCGTGGCGCAGCTCGCCGCCGTCTCCGGCCTGCCGGTGCTGCCCTGCGCCGCCCGCACCACCCGCGTGCGCATCCTGCCGAGCTGGGACCGCATGGTCCTGCCGCTGCCCTTCGCCCGTGGCGTGCTGGTGGTGCATCCGGCCGTGGCGGTGGACCGGGCCGATCCGCTCGCCGCCCTGCCGGCGATCGAGGCGGCGCTCTCGGCCGCCTGCGCCGAGGCCGATGCCTGGGCCGCCGCGCCCGCCGCGCGCCAGGCCGTCCCGGCATGAGGGCGCGGTGCCGGTGCCGGGGCCCGCGCGCTGGGCAGGCCGCCGCGATCCGGCCGCCGCGCCGCGGGGCGGCATGAGCCAAGCCCGACAGCCGGAGGCCGGCCTCGCCCTGTGGCGGCTGGCCACGCGCCTCGCCGCGCCGGTGCTCGCCCTGCACCTGCGGCGCCGCGCCCGCCGCGGCAAGGAGGTGCCGGCCCGACTCGGCGAGCGGCGAGGGGAGGGGGCGGCGCGGCCCCCCGGCCGGCTGCTCTGGCTGCATGCCGCGAGCGTCGGCGAGACCCTCTCCGTCGTGCCGCTGCTGGAGGCGTTGGCGGAGCGCGCGCCCGATCTGCGCCTGCTGGTCACCACCGGCACCGTCACCGCCGCCGGGTTGCTGGCACAGCGCCTGCCGGATGCGCTGGGCGGACGATTGCTGCACCGCTTCCTGCCGCTCGACGTGCCGGGCTGGGTGGCGCGCTTCCTCGCGGACTGGCGGCCGGATTGCGGCGTGCTGGTGGAATCCGAGCTCTGGCCGAACCTGATCACGGCCGCCGCGGCGCGCGGAGTGCCGCTCGCCTTGGTCAATGCCCGCTTCAGCGCCCGCTCGGCGCGGCGCTGGCGCCTGGCGCCGGGCCTTGCGCGGCGGCTGCTCGGGGCCTTCCGGCTGGTCACGGCGCAGACCGAGGCGGATGCGGCGCGGCTCCGCGCCTGCGGCGCGCCGGAGGTGCTCTGCCTCGGCAACCTGAAGGATGCGGCGCCGCCGCTGCCGGCCGAGCCGACGGCGCTCGCCGCGCTCGGGGCGGCGATCGGCGATCGGCCGGTCCTGCTCGCCGCCAGCACCCAGCCGGGGGAGGAGGCGCTGATGGCGGCGGCGCATGAGCGCCTGCTCGCGGCGCATCCTGACTTGCTGACGATCATCGTCCCGCGGCATCCGGAGCGCGGGGCCGCCATCGCCACGGCGCTCGAGGCCGCGCCGGCGCAGCGGCCCGTCGCGCGCCGCGGCGCCGGCGCGCTGCCCGGGCCGGACACCGCTTTCTACGTCGCCGACACGCTGGGCGAGCTCGGCCTCTTCTACCGCCTTGCCCGGATCTGCCTCGTCGGCGGCTCGCTGGTGCCGCATGGCGGGCAGAACCCGCGCGAACCGGCGCGGCTCGGCTGCCCGATCCTGCTCGGCCCGCATACCTGGAATTTCGAGGAGGTGGTGGGACGGTTGCTCGCCGCCGGCGGGGCGGCGCAGGTCGTGCCCAACCCGGCGGCGCTGGCCGCCGCGGCCGGGGCCGTGCTATCCGATCCGACCCGGGGGCGGGCCATGGCCCAGGCGGCGGCCGCGGCCCTGGCCCCGGAAGCCGGCCTGCCGGGGCATCTCGCGGCGCTGCTGCTCGGGCTCCTGCCTGCAGCCAGGGAGGTGAATGCCGCGTTCCCCCATCTTGCCGAGCCCACGGCGACCGCTGGGCGGGAGCGGGGTTGAGGCCGGGGCCGCGCCGGCGCCCCAATGGCGTCCCGCTGGCCCGGCGACACGAGGAGGCTGATCGAGGCCCGATGCGCGCCCCCGATTTCTGGACCAGAGACGGCCATGGGCTGCTGCCCCTGCTGCTCTCGCCCGTCGCGGCGCTTTACGGCGCGGCGACCGCGCGGCGGATGCGGCAGCCGTCCTGGACCGCGCCGGTGCCGGTGCTCTGCTGCGGCAACGCCACGGCGGGCGGGGCCGGCAAGACCACCGTCGCGCTCGATCTCGGCCGGCGTCTCGCCCGGCGCGGCGTCGGCCTGCATTTCCTGCTGCGCGGCTATGGCGGCCGGCTGAAGGGGCCGGTGCGGGTCGATCCGCAGAGCCATGACAGCCAGGCGGTGGGCGACGAGGCGCTGCTGCTCGCCGCCGAGCGGCCGGCCTGGATCTCGGCCGACCGGGCCGAGGGGGCGCGGGCGGCGGTGGCGGCCGGGGCGCAATGCATCGTCATGGATGACGGGCTGCAGAACCCGACGCTGGCGAAGGACCTCTCGCTGCTCATCGTCGACGGGCCCTACGGCTTCGGCAACGGGCGCATCATCCCGGCCGGGCCGCTGCGCGAGCCGCCCGCGGCCGCGGCGGCGCGCTGCCGCGCCGTGGTGCTGATCGGCGAGGACGAGACCGGCGCCCTGGCGCGGCTGCCGCCGCGCATGCCGGTGCTGCGGGCCCGGCTGAAGCCGGGGCCGGAGGCCGAGCTGCTCGCCGGACAGCCGGTCTATGCCTTCTGCGGCATCGCCAACCCGCGCAAATTCTTTGCCACCTTGCAGGAGGCCGGCGCGGTGCTGGCCGGGCGGATGCCCTTCGCCGACCACTATCCCTATGACGAGGCGGAGCTGCGCGACATCCTCGCCGAGGCCGAGCGGCTGCGCGCCATCCCGGTGACGACGCGCAAGGATTTCGTGCGCATCCCGCCGGCCTATCGCAACCGGGTGACGGTGGTGACGGTGGCGCTGGAATGGGAGGAGCCGGCCTCGATCGAGGCGCTGCTCGACCCGCTGGCGCAGCGGGTGCCGGTGCCGGCCTGAGGCGCGGCGGCAGGCGGCGATATGGGGGCAGCGGATTCGACAAGGCCGGGCGGCGCCCCGGCCCTCCGGCCCGGCGGCGTGAAGGGGCTGCGGCACGCGCTGGAGCGGGTGGCGGTGGGGCTGGTGTTCCGTCTCGCCCGCTGGCTCGGGCCGCGGCGCTCCTCCGATCTCGGCGCCGCCGTCGCGGGCTGGCTGGGGCCGCTTCTGCCGGTCTCGCGCGTCGCCCTCGGCAACCTGGCCCTCGCCCTGCCGGAGCGCGACGCGGCCGAGCGCCGCCGCATCCTGCGCGGCATGTGGCGCAATCTCGGCCGCACCGTCGGCGAGCTGCCGCATCTCTCGGCGATGCGCTGGGAGTTCACCGGCGCCGAGCATCTGGCGCCGCTCGCCGAGCAGGGCGGGCCGGCCATCATGGTCTCGGCCCATATGGCGAATTGGGAGGTGATCCCGCCGGCCCTGGCGCGGCGCGGGATCCGCGTGGGCAGCGTCTATCGCGCCGCCGACAACCGGGCGGTGGATGCGCTGATCAACGGGCTGCGGGCGCGGGCCGTGCCGGGCGATCCGCTGCCGCTCTTCCCGAAGGGCGCGCAGGGGGCGCGGGCGGCGATGAGGTTCCTCGCCGAGGGCGGCGTGCTCGGCCTGCTGGTGGACCAGAAGCTGAATGACGGCATCGCCGTGCCGCTGCTCGGCCATCTGGCCATGACCGCGCCGGCGCCGGCGCAACTCGCGCTGCGCTTCCGCTGCCCTGTCATCCCCGGCCGCGTCCAGCGGCTCGGCGCCTGCCGCTTCCGCCTCGTCGTCGATCCGCCCCTGGCGCTGCCGGACCTGCCCGACCGGCAGGCGGCGATCCGGGCGTTGACCCTGGCGATCAACGATCGCCTCTCGGCCTGGATCCGCGAGCGGCCGGAGGAATGGCTCTGGCTGCATCGTCGCTGGCCGAAGGAAGCGCGTCCCGGCGGCTGATCCGGCCCCTGTCTCCCGAAGACCCTGGCTGCCCCGGCCTCTGACCCTGGGCACTGCCGGTCTCGCCCGGCTTGGCAGCCCTGGCTTGCGCCCGTCGGCCTGAACGCATTCGCCGTCGCAACATTACGTAAATTTGTGATGAACCAGATCGGAATGTTAATGAATCGATCCGGCTGCCTGTGCGATACGTGTCGAAACGATACAAGAAATACTCCTATGAGCCAAATATAAAACAGTATCGCTTGTCAGAAGAACGTAGAAACGACTCGCCCATGCGTGAATGATTCCAGGCGTAACGCAGTCCCGGGCGCTGTTGGAGCCTCCCTGAAGTGCGTTTTCCACGAGGCGCCGAAAGACACGGCGCCTCCGCAACTTGCTTGTGGAAGGATGCAAAGAATGCCCGATTGGCAGGACAAGCTTGCCGAGATCTCGCAGCGGAACCGCCAGGAGATCGTCCATGCCAAGCTGAGCAAGCGCGAGATGCTGCGCCTCGGCCTGCTCACCTCGAGCGGCACGCTGGCGCTGAAGCTCGGCCTCAGCGCCCGCGCGCTGGCGCAATCCTCCGGTAGCGGAGCGCCGGCCAGCCCGCCGACGCGTCCCTGGGTGGCGCCCCTGCCGATCATCCCGATCAAGCAGACCGTCAAGAACAACAACCCCTATGAGATGAAGGAGGGGCCGCCCGATGGCACCACGCCGATCAATGGCGCGACCCGGCGGATCAACCACCAGTTCTGCACCGCCACGACGGACGATCATGGCGGCTATACCTATGGCGGTCGCTTCGCGCCGGTGAAGTTCTATGAGACCTTCATGAAGCCGAGCAGCGCCAAGTTCCACCCGGACTACTCGCCGACCAATTTCTGGGGCTTCGACGGCATCTATCCCGGGCCCTGCTACATGGCCTATTACGGCGAGCCGATCCTGATCCGGTTCCACAACAACCTGCCCTCGAAAAAAAGCTACAAGGGCTTCGGCATCCCCGAGATCACCACCCATCTCCACAACGGCCACACGCCCTCCGAGAGCGACGGCAACCCGGTCAACTACATCAACTCCAGCAGCGACCCGAACGAGATCAATCCGAAGGGCTTCAAGGATCAGCACTACCCGAATGTCTATGCCGGCTTCACCAGCCGCGGCGACAACCGGGGCGACCCGACCGAGGCGCTGAGCTCGCTCTGGTACCACGACCACCATCTCGACTTCACGGCGCAGAACGTCGTCAAGGGCATGGTCGGCCCCTACCTGCTCTTCGACGACCGTGACACGGGCGACGAGAATACCGGCCTGCGGCTGCCGAGCGGCGAGTTCGACGTGCCGCTGATGTTCGGCGACTTCATCTTCGACAAGAACTGCCAGATGGTCTACGACCTATTCAATTCGGACGGGATCCTCGGCGACAAGTTCTGCGTCAACGGCGCCATCCAGCCCTATTTCAACGTCCGCAACCGCCGCTACCGGTTCCGCCTTTACAACCACGGCCCGGCGCGCTGGTACGAATACGCGCTCTACGACGGCAAGAACTACCTACCCTTCTGGCAGATCTCGAACGACGGCAACCTGCTGCCGAAGGCGTTGCAGCGGACCAGCGTGCGCCTCGCCGTCGCCGAGCGGGCCGACATCATCATCGACTTCAGCAAGATCAACACCAACCGACTCTACCTGGTCAACCGGCTCGAGCAGACGGATGGCCGCGGTCCCAACGGCAACATCCTGAGCCCCGGCACGCCGTTGATGCAGATCAACATCGACAAGAGCCGCACCGTCCCGGACCCGAGCTTCGACTTCAGCAAGGGCACGCAGGTGCTGCGCGAGCTGCCGGACCCCGACTTCGCCAAGCTGATGCAGCGCGCCGCCAAGGCCAAGACTCGCACCTTCCGCTTCGACCGTACCAACGGCGCCTGGGCGGTGAACGGCAAGCTGTTCGACGAGGACCAGGTCGCCGCGCGGATCGACCAGGAGAGCGAGGAGGTCTGGATCATCCAGAACAGCAGCGGCGGCTGGCGGCACCCGGTGCACATGCATTTCGAGGAGCACCGGATCCTCTCGCGCAACGGCGTCGCCACCTCCGCGAGCTCGCCCGAATACGCCCGCAAGGACGTGGTCCCGCTGAACTGGAACGAGGAGGTGAAGATCTTCATGCGCTTCCGCGACATGAAGGGTCGTTACGTCACGCACTGCCACAACGTCATGCACGAGGATTCCGGCATGATGTTCCGCTGGGACATCGTCTGAGGCGGCAACCGGGGACAGGGGCCGGCGGTGCGGCCGGCCCCGACAGGAGATCAGCGATGAACCGGAGAAGTTTCGCCGCCGCGGGCTTGGCGGCGGCCCTGGCGCCGCTCGTCCCGTCGCGGCCGGCCGCGGCGGCGACGCCGAGCAGCCGCGGCGCCGACTACTTCACCAATGCCGTGGTCACCACCCATCGCGGTGAGAAGGCGCGCTTCTATGCCGACCTGATGCAGGGCAGGCGGGTCCTCATCAACTTCGTCTTTGTCGGCTGTACCGATGTTTGCGACAGCGTCACCCAGAACCTGGTCTTGATCCAGGACCTGCTGGGCGACCGGCTGGGGCGCGACGTCTTCATGTACTCGATCACCCTGCAGCCGGATTTCGATACGCCCGAGGTGCTCGACGCCTATGCCGAGCGCTTCGGGATCCGGCCCGGC
Organism: Roseicella sp. DB1501; assembly: GCF_013112485.1. Lineage (GTDB taxonomy): Bacteria > Pseudomonadota > Alphaproteobacteria > Acetobacterales > Acetobacteraceae > Paracraurococcus. The sequence goes on along the minus strand of NZ_JABFHG010000018.1, from coordinate 21,108 downwards.
TGGTCCTTCCTGACCGGCAACCCGGCCGAGATCGACATCCTGCGCCGCCGGCTCGGCTTCGCCGATATCGACCCGAAGCTCGATCTCGACATCTTCCAGCACGCCGCCATGCTGCGGATCGGCGACGAGAGCCTGGACCGCTGGACGATGGCGGCGGCGCTGATGCGGCCGGAGGCGCTGATCAAGGCGATCAACCGCACCATCCCGCCGCCCGGCAGCTGAGCGTCACGGCCTCATGGCAACGCCGTTGATGTCGACACATCAACGGCGCCCATTCATTGTCCCTTGGCGCCGGGCGCGAACCTCCGGCTTGCCTGGGCCTTCGCCGCACTCGCGGCAGCGCCCATTCGGGCGCCCGGCATGAATAAAACATTCATGCCGTTGGCCTCAGCCCGGCGGCAGGCGCTCGCGCGCGAGGATCTCGAAGCGGCGAACCTCGCCGAGATAGTTGGTCCGCACCACCGCCCGCTCGGCGAAGCCGGTGCGCCCGGGGCCGCGCAGCCGCACCTCGATCGCCGCCACGCGCGGCGTGTCGAGCGCGGTGACCCTCGGCGGCAGGCGCTTCGGCGCGCCGAGCGCGGCCAGCACCACCGGGTCGTCGGTCGTCACATCCGGATCGGTGGTGGTGAAGAGCGAGAGATGCGGCCGCAGCCGCGCCAGCAGCGCCGGGGTCATGCCGAGCACCGCGCCGAGCTCGTCGATGCTCTCGAAGGGCAGGCCGGGCGGCGCGTAGTCGCGCCCGGCGGCGGCGTAGCGCGCGGCCTTCGCCTCCGGCGGGGTCGGCCCGTGCGTCACGCTGCGCCAGTCGAGGATCGCCCCGGCCAGCGCCTCGGCCCGCCCGGCATCCAGCCCGACCTGCCGCAGCAGTCCCCGCAGCAGCTCGGGCGGCGCCAGATTCGGGTTCACCTTGCCCGTCTCGTCCCGGATCCGCACCTCCGCCGCCACCTCGCCGAGGCGAAGCCGATGCATCGTCCCGTCCGGCCGCCAGCGCCCGTCCGAGACGTCGAGCAGGGCGAAGATGCCGTGATGCAGCGCCGCCTCCGCCGCCGCTTCGACGGTGGCGCCGTCGAGCAGGTTGGCGAGGCGCTGGCTCTGCTGCCGCGCGGTCGCCGCCAGCATCGTCCCGAGCAGGGCGAGCAGGCCGAGCGCCCAGAGCACGATCAGCAGGGCGAAGCCGTCCTGGCGCGCGCCGCGGCTCACGGCCGGTCGAGTCCCGGCGCCACGACGATGTCCGGCCAGTGGCCGGCGGCGAGGCGCAGCCGCAGGCGCAGCAGCGCCGGCAGGTTCGGCGCCTCCCAGCGTCCCGACCAGCCCTGCCCGGCCTCCCAGAAGGCCAGCTCGAACCCCGCCACGCCGCGCAGGAGCTCGGTCTCGGCGAAGGGCGCGGGGTTCCGGGCGATGGCATGCCGCCAGGGGCGCGTGCGCAGCACCAGGCGCTGCCGCGCATCGAGGAGCAGCAGCGCCTCGACCGGCTGCCCCGGCTGCTCCGGCTGGTCCGGCAGGCGGGTCACGAAGCCGAGCCCGCCGGGCAGCAGGCGGAAGGGCGCCGGCTGCCCCGGCGTGCCCGGATGCGCCTGGGCGACGAGCCCGCGCAGCGCCCGGTCGAGGGCATCGAGCGCATCACCCTCTCCCGCGATCGCCGTCGCCCGGTCCCAGGCCTGCAGACCGAAGCGAAGGCCGCGGCCGAGCCCGGCGACGAGCAGGCCGAGGACCAGCAGCGCCACCAGGATCTCGACCAGGGTGAAGCCGCCCGCCGCCGCCCGGCCCGCGCGGGATGCGGTCACGGCAGCATGGACGCGACCTGCCGCGTCTCCAGCCGCATCGTCCGGCGCGCGCCCGTGCCCGCCGCGCCGTCGGTCCAGGCGAGCTCGACGCTGACGGCATAGAGCACCGTCTGCACCTGCAGCTGCCGCCGCGCCCCGCGCCCGCCGAGCGAGCGCGGCGGCAGGCTGGCGACGGGCTGGACCTGCACCCGCCAGCGGAAGCCGCCGCCGTCATCGCCCTCCTGCGTGCCGGGCTGCAGCGGCGCGCCGTGCAGGGCGAGGGCGAGGCGCGAGCGGGCTCGGGAGAGCGCCTCCTCGGTCCGGGCGGTGGCCTGCAAGCTTTGCAGGCTCGTCGTGCCGGCCTGGGCGAAGGCGCCGAGGGCGATGGCGGCGATGACGAAGGCGATCAGCACCTCGAGCAGCGTGAAGCCTCGCATCGCCGCCCGCCGCCCGGCGCCCCGGCGGGATGGCCGCGGCGATGCCAGGCCGCCAGGCCCGGCGCTGTCGGCACAGGGCTTGTTGATCGCGTTTCCCTGCCGATGGCGCAATGAATGCGCTATCCTCCCGCCCCGGCGCCGGACGTCCCGGCGGAAGGAGAGGCGGGCATGCGGATGGTCCGGGTCCCGGCGGCGGCCCCGATGCGGCGCGGGGTGGGGGCGCGCATGGCGTCCTTGCTCCTGGCGATGCTGGCGGCGGCGATGCCAATGGGCGGCCCGGCACGGGCCGGCGCGCCGACGCCGATCTGCAAGCTGCCGGGCGTGATCGAGCGGATGACCGCCGAACTCGGCGGCAACCCCTATTACACGCGCCTCGACCCACGGCTGATCCTGGAGACGCCGCTGCCGGACCCGCGCCTGGTGCGCTGCACGGTCTGCGCCGATATCCTGCTCTACGACACGGCGCGCTTCGGCGATGCGCCGCTCGGCCGCTGCGAGCCGCGCAGCTTCACGGTGCGGGCGCTGCGCAACGGCTTCGTGCTGGACCCGTCGCGCTAGGCCGCGCATGGCAGCCCCGGCGGCACGGCAGCGGATGGGTGGCTTCACGCTGCTCGAGATGCTCATCGGCCTGACCATCCTCGGCCTCGGCCTGGCCGTGGTCGGGATGCTCGGCCCGGCGCGCAGCCCGCGCCTCGATGCCGAGGCGGCGGCGCGCGAGCTGGCGGGCGCGCTGCAACTCGCCCGGTCACGCGCCATCGCGGAGAACCGTGTCGTCGCGGTGACGCTGGGCGCCGAATCCTACAGCCTGGACGGGGCGCCGCCGCGCCGCCTGCCGGCCGGCCTCGCCGCGGACCGGTCGCGGCTCGCCTTCGCCGGCACCGGCGCCGCCGCCGGCGGCACGGTGCTCGTGCAGGCGGGCGAGCGCCGGCGGCTGCTGCGGGTCGATGCGCTCACCGGCCGGGTGAGCCTCGCCGGGCCGCCCTGAGCGGCGCCGGTCAGCGGGCAAGGTCGTTCAGCCCGAGCATCGCGGTCATCATCGAGACGACGATCCCGGCGACCAGCGCGCCCATCAGCACCGTGATGCCGGGGACCAGCAGGGCGAGCAGGCGCTGCAAGGCCAGCCGCGTGCGTTCCTCATGGATTTCGGCCGCGCGCAGGGCGATCGGGCCGAGCTGGGCATTCTCCTCGCCCAGCCGCAGCAGCTGGATGCCGCGCGAGGGGAAGATGCCGGCCTCGGCCAGCGTCGCGGTCAGGCCGCCGCCGCCGCGGGCGCTGGCGGCCGCCCGGTCCACCGCCTCGACCGCGGCGCGGTTGCCGAGCGTGTCGCGCACCACGCCGAGCGCCGGGATGAGCGCCACGCCGTTGACCAGCAGCGTGCCGAGCACGCGGGTGAAGCGCGCCGCCAGCACCTCCCGCAGCAGCGGCCCGAGCACCGGCAGGCGCAGCAGCAGGCCATCGGCGAGGCGCCGCGGCGCCGGTCGCCGCAGCAGGGCGCGCAGGCCGAGCGTCGTGGCGCCGAGCGCGAGCAACGCCGTCGCGCCGTGGCGGGAGGCGGCGTCGCTGGCATCGATCAGGAATTGCGTGGAGGCGGGCAGGGCGGCGCCGCTCTGCTCGAAGAGCGGGACGAATTGCGGCAGCACCTGGGTCAGCAGCAGCCCGACCGAGAGGGTCGCGGCCGCCAGCAGCAGCGCCGGATAGACCAGGGAGGAGCTGACGGTCGCCGCCAGGCTGCGCTGCCGCTCCAGCAGCTCGGCCAGCCGGGCGAGGCTGGGGGCGAGCTGTCCGCCCGCCTCGCCGGCGCGCACCAGGCCGACATGCAGCGGCGCGAAGCTCTCCGGCTGCCGGGCGAGGGCGGCCGAGAGCGGGCTGCCGTCCCGCACCGCCTCGCGCAGCGCGCCGACCACGCGGCGGACGCGCTCGTTCGGCGCCTCCTCCTGCGCGTGGCGCAGGGCGCGGTCGAGATCCTGCCCGGCGCCGAGCATGGTCGAGAGCTCGAGGATGAGGTCGGCCACCTCCGTCCGCCGCAGCCCGCGCCGGCCGCGCAGCTCGAGGCGAAGCAGCGCCGCGATCCCGCCCGTGCCCTCCGGCTCCGCCCGCAGCGGCGCGCAGCCCTCGCCCTGCAGGCGATGCGCGACCTCGGCCGCCGTCGCCGCCTCCATCAGCCCGCTGCGGCGCTCGCCACCGGGCCCGATCGCAAGGTAGCGGAAGCGCGGCACGGCTCAGCCATCCGCCCGTACGCTGCGCACCACGTCCTCGATGGTCGTCACGCCGGCGAGCGCCGCGGCGATGCCGGCCTCCAGCAGGCTCTGCATCCCGCCCGCGGCGGCGGCCCGCTCGATCGCCGCCTGGTCCTGCCGGGCGAAGACCAGGCGCTCGATGTCCGGCGTCATCTCGAGGAATTCGGCGATGGCGGCGCGGCCGCGATAGCCGGTCTGCCGGCAGGCGGGGCAGCCCACGGGCTGGCGCAGCACCACCTCGGCGCCCTCGCAGCGGCGGTCCAACCCGAAGCGGCGCACCAGCTCGGGCGGCGCCGCGACCGGCCGGCTGCACTCCTGGCAGAGGCGGCGCACCAGGCGCTGCGCCAGCACGCCGCGCAGCACGGCGGTGAGCAGGTAGTCCTCCACCCCCATGTCGCGCAGCCGCGTCACCGCCGCGGCGGCCGAGTTGGTGTGCAGGGTCGAGAGCACGAGATGCCCGGTCAGCGCCGCCTGCACCGCGATCTGCGCCGTCTCGCCGTCGCGGATCTCGCCCACCATGATCACGTCCGGGTCCTGGCGCAGGATGGAGCGCAGCAGGGCGGCGAAGCCGAGGCCGATCTGCGCATGCACCTGGATCTGGTTGATGCCGGGAAGCTGGTACTCGATCGGGTCCTCGACGGTGACGACCTTGCGGCTGACGGCATTCAGCGCGGTCAGGCCGGTATAGAGCGTGGTCGTCTTGCCGCTGCCGGTCGGGCCGGTGACGAGGACGATGCCGTTCGGCAGCTCCAGCCCGGCGCGGAAGCGGGCGATGATATCGGGGGAGAGGCCGAGGCGGGGAAAGTCGAGCGCGACGGCGCCGCGGTCGAGGATGCGCAGCACCACGATCTCGCCATGCAGGGAGGGGATGGTGGAGACGCGGAAATCCACCTCCTGCCCGCGCACCGCCAGCTTGATGCGGCCGTCCTGCGGCAGGCGCCGCTCGCCAATGTCGAGCCGCGCCATGATCTTGATGCGCGAGGTGATGGCGGCGGCGAGGCCGGACGGCGGGCTGTCGGCCTCCTGCAGCATCCCGTCATGCCGGGTGCGGATGCGCAGCCGGTCCTCGAAGGGCTCGATATGGATGTCGGAGGCGCCGGTCTCGACGGCGCGGGTGAGCATGGCGTTGACCAGGCGGATGACCGGCGCCTCGCTCGCCAGGTCCTTCAGCCGCTCGGTATCCGCCTCCAGCGGCGCCTCGCCGGCGAGCGCGCCCTCCGTCGCCGCCGCTTCCGGATAGAGGCGGTTCAGCGCCGCCTCCAGCTCGATCGGGACGGCGACCTCGACGCGCACCGGATGGGCGCTGGCCAGCCCGACCGAGGCCGGGGTGAAGCGGTCCAGCGGATCGGCGAGGGCCAGCACCAGCACCCCGTCCTCGATGGCCAGCGGCAGGGCGCGGACATGCCGGAGGAAGCGGGCCGAGAGGCGCTCCGGCAGGACCGGCTCGGCGGCCGGGTAGCGGTCGGGCCCGGCGAGCGGCAGGCCGAGCAGCGCCGCATAGGCCTCGGCCAGGCCGCGCTCGGAGACGAGGCCGAGCTGCAGCAGCGTGGTGTCCAGCCGCTGCCCGGCCTCCTCGGCGACGCGCCGCGCCCGGTCCAGCGCCCGCGCCTCGCAATGCCCGGCGGCGAGCAGCAGGCCGGCCAGCGGATCGCCGGCCCCGGCCTCGGCGGGGAAGGTGGCGCTCATCGCGTCCCCGGCCGGACGGTAAACATCACCCGCGCCGCGTCGAGCACCTTGGCCTGGTAGCCGAGATTGCGCGTCGGCGTGTGCGAGTGGTAGTTGCCGACCGCGCGCAGCAGGTCACCGCCGGTCTCGTCGAGATAGTTGCGCATCACCATCCCCGCCGCGGCGATGTTGAAGCAGGCATCGTGCAGCAGGCGCGCCCTGACCTCGGCGGCCGGCAGGCCGGTGATGCGGGTGATCGGCGCGATCCAGATCGTGTTGATCTGCATGAGGCCGAGATCTTCCGTGCCGTTGCGGTTGCCCCGGGCCAGCCCGACGCGGCCGCCCTCCACCGCCTGGATCGCCGGCAGCACGCGCGGCGGCAGGTGGTAGAAGCTGGCGGTCAGGGCCATGCAGGCGAGGAAGGGGACCGGCATCCTGGGCGCCTCGACCGCAGCGCCGCCGGCGCTGCCCTGAGATGTTCCGCAATGGAATATAACTTATAGAAGATCAGTATCAGCCTTGGAACGGAATTCTGGTTCCCGTCAGCGCTCGAGCTGCTGCCGGACCCGCTGCCGCAGCCTCTCTCCCGGATCGGGCGAGCCGGAGAGCGGCAGGGCGTTGAGCCGGTCCGGCACCGCGGCGGCGTTGATGAGCTGCTCCCGCAGATCCTCGGTCAGGGCGCGCGCGCCGCGCTGGTCCTGGATGACCCGCGGGGTGACCATGATCAGCAGCTCGGTCCGCTGCCGGCCGTTGTCCTGCTGCCCGGCGAGCGCGCCGAGCACCGGCACGTCCTTCAGCCAGGGGATGCCCTGGTTGGCGATGTTGACGTTGTCGCGGATCAGCCCTGCGAGGCCGACCGTCTGGCCGTCCTGCACCACGACGCGGGAGACGACGCTGCGCTCCTGGAAGGTGGGCGAGTTGATGCCCGGCGTGGTGACGGTGCGCGCGACGTCGCTGACATTCTGCGCGATGTCGAGCGTCACCAGCCCGCCGCTGTTGACCCGCGGCGTGATCTCGATGATCACGCCGGTCTGCTGGTAGTTGATCGAGCTGATGACCGGCGCATTGGCGCTGAGCGTGCTCTGCGAGGTCTGGCTGAGATAGGGCACGACGTCGCCCACCTGCAGGCGGGCGGTCTGGTTGTCGACCACCATGAGCTGCGGCGAGGAGAGGACGTTGACGGTGGTGACGTTCTGCAGCGCGCTGATGGCGAAGGGCACGCCGGTCGCCCTGTTGCCGCTCAGGATGAAGCCGGGCAGGGTGGTGTTGAAGGCGATCTGCGCCGGGTTGAAGGCCGCCGTCGCCGAGCTCAGCACGCCGTTCAGCCCGCCCGACTGGAAGAAGAATTGCGTGCCGTATTGCAGCGAATCGTTCAGCGTGACCTCGGCGATCACGGCGTCGATGCGCACCTGCAGCGGCAGGATGTCCACCTTGCGCAGCATCGCCTCGACCGTGTCGGCCTCGCGCGGCGTCGCGTAGTAGAGCAGCGCGTTGTTCTGCGTGTCGGGGATGATGCGCAGCGTGTTAGGATCGGTCTCCGTGCCGCTGGAATCGAGCGGGCCGAGCAGCGGGTTGCTGGCCGCGCCGGCCGCCGCCTGGCCCTGCGGCAGGGTCAGGCCGCCGGCGCCGAGCCCGCCGCCGCCCGCCTGGCCGCCGATGCCGCCGCCGCCGAGCGTGTTGCCGCCGGGATTGCCCGCCCCGGAGAGGCCCGCGCCGCCGAGGCTGCCCTGCGTCGCCCGGCCGGCGGAGCCGAGGCCGGTATTCGTGCCCGCATTCGCATTGGCCGGCGAGAAGCCGGCGCCGGTATTGCCGAGGCTGCCGGCGCCCGCCCGCAGCAGCCGGGTCGGCTGCGCCGTCACGCTGTTCGGGGTGAAGGCCTGCTGCAGCAGGTAGGCGACGTCGCTGGCGGTGCCGTTCTGCAGGTAGTGGACGCGCCAGCTGCGCGTGTGCTGCCGCCGGGCGCGGTCGACCAGGCCGTAGATCCGGCGCGCCTCCTCGATCAGCCGCGGCTGCTGCGCGACGACGAGCACGGCATTGGCGCGCGCCATCGGCACCACCCGCACCAGCCCGCCGCCGGCCGCGCTGCCCGGGCCGCGCAGCGCCTCCTGCATCGCGGTGGCGAGGTCCTTCACCTCGCCGGCGCCGACCGGCAGCAGGGCGTAGGACTGGCCGGCGAGCATGTCGATGTCGAAGCTGCGGACCAGGCCGACCAGGCTGTCGCGCGCCTGCGGGTCGCCGCCGATCAGCAGCGCGTTGCGTCCGGGATCGGCGATGATCCGGTTGCCGTCGCCGGCATAGGGCTGCAGCACCTTGGCCAGCTCCTCGGCCGAGGCGTGGCGCAGCGGCACGACGACGCTGCCGGCCAGCCCCTCGCCGCCGCTCGCCGCCGCGGCCTGGGCGGCCGGCAGGACGCGGTAGAGCGCGCCCGACTGCACCAGCGTGGCGCCGTTCTGCGCCAGCAGCGCCTGCAGCGTCGGCAGGAGTTGCGCGCGGGTCAGGGGCCGCGCCGTGCGGAAGCTGGCGGCGCCGCGCACCGCCGGGTCGATCGTGTAGTTGACGCGGAGGATGCCGCCGAGGATCTGCGCCGTGACCTCGCGGATATCGGTATCGGCGAAGTCGAGCGAGATGTCGCCCGTCTCCGTCCCGGCCGGTGGGGGAGGCTGGCCGGGCGTTGCCGGCGCGCCGAAGGCGAGCTGCGGCGCGCCGGGCGCCTCAGGCGTGCCGATGACGCCGTCGCGCCGCGGCGCCGCGGCGGGCGAGGGCGGCAGGCGGTCCCTCTGGGTGACGATGGCAGGACCGGGCGCGGGCGCGCAGCCGGCGACGAGGAGGAGCAGAAGCCAGCGCCGCATCAGGACCGCGCCCGCCCCTCAACGGCCGCGGGCGGCACCGGGTGGCGGGGATGCGGCCCGGCTCCGGCCGGGTGCCTGCGGGCGCTGCGAGGGGAGATGGAGGGCATCGGCGGGCCTGGCAAAATGATGCTTTTTTGAAACACAAGGCGGGCAGGCACTGCTAGCAGCCATGACGACTATTACGGCGATATTTCTCATCCAGTGAGCGCCGAATTGGTTGCCACTCTATGGGCGGTCCCGCCCAGGCCGTGCGGCAGCACGGGTTGCAGCGTCCGCAGCCCACGGCAACAGGTTGAACTTTCCGCGGGGATTTCTGCGCTTCAGGAGATGTGAGGCGGAACACCAAGCGTTTTTCGTTACGTATCCAGCAAGACGTGTGGCTCAAGAAACGAGATGGTTCTCCCACAATAGAACCTCACGGATCTGCGTGCCGACGCCCGGACCAAAATGTTCCCCAGGCGGCTGGAGACAGAAGCACCATGATCATTCGCCGGCGCACAGAGACCTCATCGCGGCGTGAGCACGCCCCGGTCGGCCGCCGCGCCGGCGCGAGCGCGGGCTTCACCCTGATCGAGCTGCTGGTGGTGCTCGTCATCCTCGGCGTGCTCGTCACCGTCGCCGCGCCGCAGGCGATGCGCTATCTCGGCGGCGCCAAGCAGGACGGCGCCAGGCTGCAGCTGCAATCGCTCTCCACGGCGATCGACCTCTACCGCCTCGATACCGGCCGCTATCCCTCGCGCGAGGACGGGCTGGCCGCCCTGGTGCAGGCCCCGGCCGGGCAGAGCCGCTGGAACGGCCCCTATATCCGCAAGGCCGAGCAGCTGCAGGATCCCTGGGGTCGCGTCTGGCGCTACCGGGCGCCCGGCGAGCACGGCGCCTACGACCTGTTCAGCCTCGGCGCGGACGACCGGCCGGGCGGCGCCGGCGAGGACCGCGACGTGACGAGCTGGTAGCGGCGGCGGACCGGACACCGACCCATGCCCGCTCGCACCCCCTCCCGGGACCGGCCAGGCCCGCATCGCCCCCGCCATGCATCCCGGCGAGGTCGCCATGCTTGATCCCTTCCTCGCCTGGTGGGGCCGGCAACTCCGGGCGCTGGTCCCGGCCGGGATGGCGGGCGGCCTGGCCAGCGGCCCCTGGCTGATCGCCAGCCTCGACGGGACGGGGTCGCTCGGCCTTGCCCTGCGGCGTCGCGGCATCGAGCGGAGCCTTGGGCCGGCGCCGGCGGGACCGGCACTGCGCGAGGCGGTGCGCCGCGCCGGCCGCGCGCCGCTGCTGCTGCGCCTGCCGCCCGGGCTGCTGCTTGAGCGCGAGGTGGTCCTGCCGCTCTCGGCGGAGCGGGACGCGGCGGCGGCGCTGCGCTTCGAGATCGACCGCATCACGCCCTTCGCCGCCGAGGAGGTCCACTGGTCCTGGGAGACGGTCCGGCGCGATCCGGCGCGCGGGCGGCTGGTGCTGCGCCTGCTGCTCGTGCCGCGCGGCCTGCTCGCCGACATTCTGGGGCGGCTGCGGGAGGCCGGCGCGCGGCCGGCCCTGCTCGAGGCCGAGGGGGCGGAGGGCGGGCGCCGCCGGATCGCCCTCGCCGGGGCCCGCCTCGCCCCCTGGCAGCGCCGCACCCTGCGCCTGGCGACGCTCGCCTGCGCCGCGCTCGCCTGCGCCGCCCTGGCCGCGCCCTTCCTCCGCCAGTCCCGCGCGGCGGCCGAGGTCGAGGCGCGGATCGCCGCCCTGCAGCCACAGGCCGCGGCGGCCGATGCGCTGCGGCAGCGGCTGGACGAGATGGCGGCCGGCGGCGACCTCGCCCGCCTGGCGCATTCGGATTTCGGCGATGCCCTCGGGCTGCTCGCGGCGGTGACGGCGGTGCTGCCGGACGACACCTTCCTGACCGACCTCGCCCTGAAGGAGCGACAGGTGACGCTGCGTGGCCAATCGGCGGATGCGGCGCGGCTGATCGCCGCGCTCTCGGTGAATCCCGCCTTCCGCAACCCGAGCTTCGCGGCGCCGGTGACGCGCGCCGCCGAAGGCGGGCCGGATGTCTTCGCCATCCAGGCCGAGGCGGTGCCCTGAGATGCGGCACGGCGCCATGACCCTGGCCCTGCCGGAAGGCCGCGCCGGCAGCGCCCTGGCGGTGCTCCTGCTCGGCGGGGCGCTGCTCATGCTCTGGCTGGTCGGGGCTGCGCCGCTGCTCGCGCGCCATGCCGCGGCCGAGGATGCGCTGCGGCAGCGCCGCGCGCTGCAGCACCGGCTGGAGGCCGTGGCCGCCAGCCTGCCGCTGTTGCAGGAGCGCGCCGCCCTGGTGCCCGATTCCGGCGAGGCGGCGCCGGCGCTGCTCGAGGGCGGCACGGATGCCGTCGCCGGCGCCAGCCTGCAGCAGGCGGTGCGGCGCATGGCCGGCGAGGCCGGCGCCACCCTGTTCAGCGTCGAGACGCTGCCCGCCCAGCCGAGCGGCGCCTATCGCCGGATCGGGCTGCGCCTCTCGCTCGCGGCGCCCTGGCCGGTGCTGATGCAGCTGTTGCAGGCGATCGGGCAGGCCCGGCCGCGCATGGCGGTCGATGATCTCGACCTGCGGCAGACCCAGCTCCGCACCGGCACGGAGGAGGCGCTGCTGAATGCCAGCCTCACCCTCTACGCCTTCCGCGGCGGCGACGAGCCGGCGCCGCGGCCGGGGACCCAGCCGTGATGCGGCCGCGGACCTTCCTGGCGGCGCTGGCGCTGCGGCTGGCCGGCGCCGGCGCGTTGACGGCGCTGCTCGCGCTCGGCCTGGCGGAGCGGGCGCCGCCCCCGCCGCCCGTTGCCCCGCTGGCGCTGCCGGCGCCGCCGGCCGAGGCCGTACCCGGCGAGGACCGCAGCGAGGCCTGGCTCGCCACGATCCTGGCGCGGCCGCTCTTCGACCCGCATCGGCGGCCCGGCGATGCCGTGGCGGCCGGGGCGCCCGCCGCCTCCGGCCTGCCGCGGCTGACCGGCGTGCTGGTGGGCGGCTTCGGTGCCAGCGCCATCTTCGAGACGCGGGCCGGCGGCAAGCCGCTGGTCGTGCAGGCGGGCGACCAGGTCGAGGCCTATCTCGTGCAGTCCATCCTGCCGGGCGAGGCGACGCTGCTCGGCCCCGATGGGCAGCATGTGCTGCGGCCGGCCTACCGCTCGGGTGGGGGGACGCCGAGCGCCGCCGCCGCGAAGGCCGAGCCGGAGATGGTCTGGGATACCGGCAGGCCGCGCCGCGGCTCCTGAGCCCTGCCGTGCGCCGGGCGGCGCGGCACGCCTTTGCGTCGCGGCATCGCCTGCCGCAATTCGCCACCGGATTGCCCCGGGCCGCCATATCCGCGCCCTTCCGCCGCCCTGCCGCCCGGCCAAGATCGCTGCTGTCGCCACCTCTCCTGGAGGAGACCAGCATGCGGTTCCGTACCGCCCTTCTCGCCGCCCTCGCTTCCCTGCCGCTGCTCGCCGGCGCCGCTTCCGCCCATGGTGGCTGGAGTGGCGGGCCGGGCCATGACTGGCGGGCGGCCGAGGCGCATCGCGCCCGGATCGCGGCCGCCCGGGCGCATGAGCGCGCTTGGCATCACCGCTACCGGATGCCACCGCCGCCCGTCCGCTACGCTCCGCCGCCGCACCGCCACGCCCCGCGCTGGTAGCCGCGGCCTGCTGACTGTACCGGCTGGACGGTTGACAGACCGTCCGGCCGGTATAGTGTCCCGCCATGCCCGATGGCCTCCCCAACGCCGATTCCCGCACCCGCATCCTCGACGCCGCGGAGGCGATCGTCCGCGCCCGCGGCGTCAGCGGGCTGACGCTCGACGCGGCGGCGCGCGGCGCCGGCGTCTCCAAGGGCGGGCTGCTCTATCACTTCGCCTCCAAGGAGGCCTTGCTGACCGGGCTGCTCGGCCGCGTGGCGGAATGGATCCAGCAGGATTTCGAGGCGACGGTCGCCAGCCAGCCCGCCGGGCCGGGCCGCGTCGCCCGGGCCATGATGGCCTGGGCCTTCGCGCTGACGCCCGAGCGGGTGCATGAACGCTGCGACCGCGCCGCCGCGGTCTTCCTCGCCGCCTTCCACCACGACCCCGCCCTGCTCGGCCCGATCCGCGCCGTGGTCGCGCGGATGCGCGAGGCCGTGGCGGCGGATGGCCTGCCGCCGGGCCATGGCCATGCGATCATGGCGGCCGGCGATGGGATCTTCATGGCCCGGCTCTTCGGTCTCTACGTGCCCACCGAGCAGGAGCGCCAGGCCATGCATGCCGCCCTTGCCCGCCTGCTGGAGCCGTCCCCATGCGCCTGCTGACATCCCTCGCCGCCGCCGGCGCCATCCTGCTGCTGGCCGGCGCCGCGATCGCCGCCACCCAGGCGCATCCGGAAGCGCCGCGGATGCTCGGCGCCATCACGCAGTTCTTCGGCTGCGGCGACCCCGGCGAGGCGGCGCTGCTATCGCGCGACATGCTGGACGAGGCCGAATTCGCCGCGACGCTCGACCCTTCGCTGCTGTCCGGGACGCGCATCGAATGACCGGTCCAGGCGATGCCGCCCGGATGGCGGAGGCAACCTTGCCCGCGGCGGGTCTCCTGCCCTGGGCCCCGGAACTGACCGGCGAGGCCGCGGCGATCACCGCGCCGTCGGAGGGGCCGCCGGAGGCACCATCTCCCACCGGCGGTCTGTGCCGGCTGCTGCGCGCGGCGCGGGCGCCGCTGTTCTCGGTGCTGCTCGGCGGCGTCCTCGCCGGCGTCGTGCTGGACCATGCCTCGGCGCTCTATGCCGGCTTGCGCAGCGCCTTCGCCCTGGCCATGCCCTGATCCGATCCGGCCTGCCGCGGCACTGGGCATGAGATCGCTTCCGGAATAGGCTGTTTCTGCCCAATATCAGTGCATGGTGTGGCCAGGTGGCTGCTTTTCGGGCTGCGGTGGCGTTGACAGCTCTGATGATGGGCAAGGATCCTCGGTGCTCACGACCATCGACGAGGATCCGGAAATTCATGTTGGGACGTGGTTTTCTCGCCGCGGCATCGCTCGCCTGCGCGCTGTTCACCGCCGGCGCCGCCTCCGCGCAGCAGACGCTGGAGGCGATCAAGGCGCGCGGGCAGCTCATCTGCGGCATCCATACCGGCATCGCCGGCTTCGCCCTGCCGGACAGCAAGGGCGTCTGGCAGGGGCTCGACGTCGATCTCTGCCGCGGCCTCGCCGTCGCCATCTTCAACGACCCGGCGAAGCTGCGGCTGGTGCCGGTCTCCTCCTCCACCCGCTTCACCGCGCTCGGCACTGGCGAGCTGGACGTGCTGTTCCGCACCAGCACCCAGACCATGCTGCGCGACACCACGCTCGGCCTGCGCCATGCCGTGACCTACTTCTATGACGGCCACGGCTTCATGGTGCCCCGCGCCTCCGGCGTGCAGAAGGCGGCCGAGCTGCGCGACGCCACCATCTGCCTGATCCAGGGCACGACCAACGAGCAGGTGACGGCGGACTACTTCCGCAGCATCAACACGCCCTTCAAGCCGCTGGTCTTCGAGCGGACCGACCAGGCGGTGGCGGCGCTGCAGGCCGGGCGCTGCGACGCCTTCGGCACCGATGCCTCGCAGCTCGCCGGGGCGCGGGCGACGCTGCCCAGTCCGAAAGACTGGATCATCCTGGCCGAGCGGTTTAGCAAGGAGCCCTATGGCGCCTATATCCGCCGCGACGACCAGCAATGGCTCGACGTGGTGCGCTGGTACACCTATGCGCTGATCGAGGCGGAGGAGCAGGGCATCACCCGGGCCAATGTCGAGGAGATGCGGAAGACCTCGACCAACCCGAACACCCGCCGCCTGCTCGGCGTGACGCCGGAGCTCGGCGAATCGATCCGCCTCGACCGGTCCTGGGCCTTCAACGTCATCAAGGCCATGGGGAATTACGGCGAGATGTACGACCGCAGCATGGGGCCGGACACGGCGGTCGGCCTGGTCCGCGGCCCGAACGAGATCTGGACCCGCGGCGGCCTGCTCTACGCCCTGCCGCTGCGCTGAGGCCGGCGCCCGCGCCGGCGTGGGGAGATGTCAGGTCGCGCCGCCATCCACCACGAAGCTCTGGCCCGTGACCATCCGGCTGTCATCGGCGGCGAGCCAGAGCACCATGCGGGCGATGTCCGGCGCGCGCAGCTTCTCCTTCAGGCATTGCCGCTCGAGATGCCGCGCCACCGCTTCGGGCGTCGCCCAGAGCCGCTCCTGACGCTCGGTGAAGATCCAGCCCGGCACCAGGATGTTGCAGCGGATGCCGAAGGGGCCGAGATCGCGGGCCAAGCCGCGCGCCAGACCGTGCGAGGCGGCCTTGGCCGCGGTGTAGGCCGGCATGCCGCCCTGGCCCATCATCCAGGAGACGCTGCCGAAGAAGACGATGGAGCCCTGCCGCGCCTCGCGCATCATCGGCGCCACCGCCTGGCTGCAGAAGAAGGCGTGCCGCAGGTTGGTCTGCAGCCGCTCGTCCCAGTAGTCGGGCTCCACCGTCTCCCAGCCATGTCGGTCATCGCGGGCGGCGTTGTTGACCAGCACGGTGATCGGCCCGACCTGCCGCGCGGCCTCGGCCACCGCCGCCCGCAGCGCGGCGATGTCGCGCAGGTCGCAGGGCAGGAAGCAGGCGCCGGTCTCCGCCGCCACCTGCCGGCCATTCGCCTCGTCGATATCGAGGAAGGCGGTGCGCGCCCCCTGCGCCGCGAAATGCGCGACGATGCTGGCGCCGATGCCGCTCGCCCCGCCGGTGACGAGCACGCCGCGGCCGGCGAGGCTCGGATAGCGGGCGAATTCCTCCGGCATGATCATGTCCCTCCCAGGCACTGGAAACGCCCTTCATCGCCCGTCGCCACCTGTTGCCCTGCCGCGGCTTCGCCACGGCAGGCTGTGACGCCACTCAGGCCTGAGGCGATCACGAGGCCCCCGCGAAGACGCGCAGCGGCTTCGTGGGGATTCCACGGGGCCCCCACAACGCCGCGAAGCGGTGTTGTGGGGAAGGATCTAGCCCGTGACCGACGGCAGCACCGGCTGCGCATCCAGCCAGGTGGCGAACCAGGACAGGCCGAAATGCAGGTGCGGCCCGGTGACCCGGCCGGTCGCGCCGACCGCGCCGATGTGCTGCCCGGCCTCGACGCGCTGCCCCTCCCGCACCCCGATCGCCGAGCAATGGGCGTAGAGCGTGTTCACGCCATGCCCGTGATCGAGCACGATCAGCCGGCCGAAGAAGAAGAATTCGGCGGCGAGCGTCACCGTGCCGTCGCAGGCCGCGACGATCGGCGTGCCGGCCGGCGCCGCGATGTCGAAGCCGTAATGCGGCTGCCGCGGCTCGCCGTTCAGGATGCGCTGGCTGCCGAAGACGCCGCTGACCCGGCCATGCGTCGGCAGCACGAAGCCGGCGGCGAAATCGGTGAGCGCGCTGTCCGTCGCCCGCGCCGTGGCGAGGCGTTCGCGCTCCAGCTTGATGCGCCGCAGCGCCGTGGCATCGGGCGTGACCTGCTTCGGCGGCAGACCGGTGATCGACTGCACCGGCCAGTCGCGCTTCGCCACCTCCAGGCGCTGCGCCTCCGGCCGGCCGCTGGGTGGGGTTACCGTCAGCACCGCCTCCGGCCCATGGTCGCGGCCGAGGCCGAAGGCGTATTCGCCGCCGGGCCCGACCCGCAGCGCCCGGCCATCCAGGGCGAGGCGCGTGCCAGGGGCGACGCGGCCAATGACCAGGCCGCCCTGGGTAAGTCCCTGGGTAAGTCCCTGGGTAAGTCCCTCGGCGGGGAGGACGGCCAGCAGCGGCAGGGCGAGCAGCCGGCGGCGGGCGAGGGGCGGGGCGGCGAGGCCCCGGCCGGTCCGCTGGCTATCCGCGCCGATCCGCATGCCCCATTTCCTCACAGCAAGGCTCCCTGATCCTGCTCGCCATCCTCGCGCTTGCGGCGCGTTGCCTTCGCTCCCTCGGCGGTCGCCCGCACCTGGCCATCGGCGAAGGTCAGCACCAGCCGCTCCCCGGGCGGCACCGCGGCGGCGCTGGCCAGCGGTGTGCCCTCGGCATCGGCGACGAAGGCGAAGCCGCGCGCCAGCACCGCCTGGTAGGAGACGCCCTCCAGCCGCGCCACCAGCCCCTCCAGCCGGGCCCGCTTCTCCCGCGCCAGGGCCGCGACCGGCGTCGCCGAGAAGCGGGCGAGCGCCGGCGCCGCCGCGCCGCGGGCGAGCTGGCGCCGCATCGCACCCTCGGCGCGCTGGCCGAGCAGGCCGAGCGCGGCGCGGCGGGCGGCGATGCCCTCGCGCGGATGCGGCAGGCGCGGCGCGATGCGGGCGAGCACCCCGCGCTTGCGCTCGACCAGCGCCGGCAGGGCGACGGCCAGCCGCTCGCCGCGATCCTCCAGCCGCTGCCGCAGGGCGCCGAGCAGGTTCGGCAGGTCGGGCAACCCGCGCTCAGCCAGCATCAGCCGGCGGCGGGCGCGGTCGAGCAGGGCGCGGCCGGATTGCAGCAGCCGCGCCTCGGTCTGGGCGAGGTCGGCGAGCAGGTCGGCGCGGGCCGGGATGGCCATCTCGGCGGCCGCCGTCGGCGTCGGGGCGCGGCGGTCGGCGGCGAAGTCGATCAAGGTCGTGTCCGTCTCGTGCCCGACCGCGCTGATCAGCGGGATCGGGCTCTCGGCGGCGGCGCGGACGACGATCTCCTCGTTGAAGGCCATCAGGTCCTCGAGGCTGCCGCCGCCGCGGGCGACGATCAGCACGTCCGGGCGCGGCACCGGCCCGTCCGGCGGGATGGCGCCGAAGCCGCGGATGGCGGCGGCGATCTGCTCCGCCGCGCCCTGGCCCTGCACCGGCACCGGCCAGAGCAGGAGGTGGCGCGGGAAGCGCCGGGCGATGGTGGTGCGGATGTCCTGGATGACAGCGCCGCGCTCGGAGGTGACGACGCCGATCACCCGCGGCAGCACCGGCAGCGCCCGCTTGCGCTCCGGTGCGAAGAGCCCTTCCCCGAGCAGGCGCAGCCGCAGCGTCTCGATGCGGGCGAGCAGCGCGCCCTCGCCAGCATATTCGAGCCGGTCGATGACGAGCTGGTATTTCGAGCGGTCGGCATAGGTGCCGATCTTGCCGGTGGCGATGACCTCGACGCCGTTCTCCGGCTTGATCGCCAGCCGCGGCACGAAGGTCTTCCAGATCACCGACTCGATCTTGGCGTTCTCGTCCTTCAGCGAGAGGTAGATGTGGCCGGAGGGATAGCGCTTGAGCTCGGTGATCTCGCCGCGCACGCGCACCCGGCCGAAGGCGTCCTCGAGGGTGCGGCGGATGGCGCCGGCGATCTCCGAGACGGCGAATTCCGGGATGTTCGGCGCGGCCTTGGCGGCGCCGGCGCGGGGCGCGGTCGTGTCCATCGCCGCAGGATATGCTAGGGGGCCGCCCGCGGGGAGCCCGTGGGGCGGCGATCCCCACCCGGTTCCGCAGGCGGCACGGCCGCCGGACGGGCGGCAGGAGGCATGGCGGCATGAAGGTCCTCGTGGTCGGCGGCGGCGGGCGGGAACATGCGCTGTGCTGGGCGCTCTCCGGCTCCCCGCTGCTGACGAAGCTCTGGTGCGCGCCGGGCAACGCCGGCATCGCCGAGGTCGCGGACTGCGTGCCGATCGGCGCCGAGGCGGTGCCGGCCCTGGTCGATTTCGCCCGGGCGCAGGCGGTCGACCTGGTCGTGGCCGGGCCGGAGGCGCCGCTCACCCTGGGGCTCGCCGATGCCTGCGCCGCGGCCGGGCTGCGCTGCTTCGGCCCCTCGGCGGCGGCGGCGCAACTCGAGGGCAGCAAGAGCTTCACCAAGGCGGTGGCCGATGCGGCGGGCGTGCCGACCGCCGCCTGGGCCCGCTTCGAGGACCCGGCGGCGGCGCGCCGCTACCTCCGCGAGCGGGGCGCCCCGATCGTCGTCAAGGCCGATGGCCTCGCCGCCGGCAAGGGCGTGGTGGTGGCCGGGACGCTGGCCGAGGCCGAGGCGGCCATCGCCGACATCATGGAGGGCCGCGTGCATGGCGCCGCCGGGGCGAGCGTCGTCATCGAGGAATGCCTGGTCGGCCAGGAGGTCTCCTTCTTCGCCCTCTGCGACGGCGAGACGGCGCTGCCCCTCGGCGCGGCGCAGGACCACAAGCGGGTCGGCGACGGCGATACCGGGCCGAACACCGGCGGCATGGGCGCCTATTCGCCGCCGCCCGTCTTCACCGCGGCGCTGCAGGACCGGGTGATGGCCGAGGTGGTCCGCCCGACCCTCGCCGAGATGGCGCGCCGCGGCACGCCCTTCCGCGGCGTGCTCTTCGCCGGGCTGATGCTGACCGCGACGGGGCCGAAGCTCATCGAGTTCAACGTCCGCTTCGGCGACCCGGAATGCCAGGCGCTGATGCTGCGGCTGCGCAGCGACCTGCTGGCGGCGCAGCTCGCCGCCTGCGACGGCGAGCTGCGGGATTTCGACCTGCGCTGGGACCCGCGGCCGAGCCTCGTCGTGGTGATGGCGGCGCGGGGCTATCCCGGCGCCTATGCCAAGGGCACGGAGATCCGTGGCCTGGAGCGCGCCGCGGCGGTGCCGGGGGTGCAGGTCTTCCATGCCGGCACGGCGCGGCGGGCGGATGGCGCGGTGGTGGCGAATGGCGGCCGGGTGCTCGGCATCGCGGCGAGCGGCGCGACGCTGCGGGCGGCGCGGGATGCCGCCTATGCGGCGGTGGCGGAGATCGACTGGCCGGAGGGCTTCTGCCGCCGCGACATCGCCCATCTGGCCCTGCCGGAGGCCGCGTCCTGACCGGGCCGAAGGGGATGCCCCCTGGAAGACCGATGCCTGGCCGCCGCGCCCTGGCCGGCGCGGCGCTGGCGATGGCCGCGCTGCCCCTTTCCCTGGCCTTGGCCCCCTCGCCGGTCCTGGCCAGGACGCGGCGCCCCGAATCCTGGCCGGCGGCGATGCGGCGGATCGAGCGGGAGAGCGGCGGCCGGCTCGGCGTCGCCATGCTCGATTCCAGCTCGGGCGGCGGCGTGTCGCATCGCGCGACCGAGCGCTTCCCGATGTGCAGCACTTTCAAGCTGCTGGCGGCCGGTGCCGTGCTCAGCCGCGTCGATGCCCGGCGTGAGCGGCTGGACCGGCTGATCCGCTTCGGCCGCGAGGCCCTGGCCCCCTATTCCCCGGTGACCGAGCCGCAGGCCGGCGGCGAGGGCATGACGCTCGCGGCGCTCTGCGCCGCGGCCATCGGCTACAGCGACAACACCGCCGGCAACCTGCTGCTGGAGGCGATCGGCGGCCCGGCGGGGCTGACGGCCTTCGCCCGCGGCCTCGGCGATAAGGTGACGCGACTCGACCGGATCGAGCCGGAGCTCAACGAGGCGCTGCCGGACGATCCGCGCGACACCACCTCGCCCATGGCGATGCTGGCGACTCTGCGGGCGCTGCTGCTGCGCGACGCGCTCTCGCGGGCCGGGCGCCGGCGGCTGACCGGCTGGATGCTCGGCAGCCGCACCGGGGACAGCCGCATCCGGGCCGGCCTGCCGGCGGGCTGGCGCTTCGGCGACAAGACCGGCTCGGGCGAGCGGGGCACCGCCAACGATGTCGGCATCTTCTGGCCGCCGGGGCGGCCGCCGGTGCTCTTCGCCGCCTTCCTCACCGGGACCGAGGCCCCGATGGAGCGGCGCAATGCCAGCCTTGCCGCGGTCGGCCGGGCCATGGCGGCGGAGCTCAACGGCTAGAGCAGATCCCGTTCGAGTGTTTCCATCCGAACGCGTGAAGATGCTCTGAAAACAACAGGCTAGCAGCCTGTCGGATTCCCAACGGGCCTGAGATTGGCAAATCTGTTCGGCATGACAGGGTTCATACCGTTCAGCCGCGATCAGGCCTTCCTGCTGCCGCCTGACGCGAAGGACTGGCTGCCGGCGGATGACGTGGCGCACTTTGTGGTGGCGGCGGTGGATCGGGTGCCGCTCGGTGCCTTCGCCGTTCGCCCGATCCCGGGCGGTAAGGCGCAGTACCACCCGCGCCTGATGCTGGCGCTGCTGGTCTACGCTTACGCCAACGGCATCTTCTCCTCGCGCCGCATCGAGCGAGCGACCTATCGCGATCTCGGCGTCCGCTCCGTAAGCGTCAGCCATCAGTGGCCTTGAGATGCCCGGGCTTGCCTGCCGAGATAGCGGGCATGACGGACGAAGCTGACGTGGCGGAACCGCTCGGAGCGGGTTCTTATGACGGTCGGAAGGGCACGA
>NZ_JABFHG010000017.1 GCF_013112485.1 Roseicella sp. DB1501 | reverse complement strand
CGATACCCGACACCCTTCGCGTCGTCGTTAACGCTATCCATAACGTCGACCTGAAGCTCCTCGCTCCAGGCCGACCCAGCACATTCAGGCCTCACCTCGGAAGATGGGCCTCGTCGCCGCGCTTACGGTCCTTGCGGTCCTTTGCCTCATTCTCCTGCCGGAGATGGCCGCCAACGTAGGCGCCATCGACCTCAACTACACCGGATAGGCGGCCCTTGATCTGCTCGGCGCCGATGGCCTCCCGCAGTTTGTGCGCCAGCACGAAGGCAACCTTGTAACTCACCTCAAGGTCGCGCCCGAGCTGGAGCGCCGAGATGCCTTTGGCTGCATTCACGAACAGAGCGATGGCTGCCAAATAGTCCCGAATCGGAAGTTTGCGGTTGGCGAAGATGGTGCCCGAGGTGACTGAGAACTGGCGCCGGCACCCCTGGCACTTCCAAATGCGGCGGACTGTGTAGGCATACACAGCGGCACAGCCGCAGCGGGGACAAAACGCCTCGCCGCCATTGCCCGCGAAGCGGATCGCCGCGAAGGCCGCGTGCGCTTCGTCGTCACTCATCTGCATGATGCCCTTGAGGCTCAGCGTCCGGGCGGCGGCGGAGAGAAGGAAATGTTGAGCCACAGATTACCTCAACGAAAAACGCTGAAGGCATGATGCGTGGTTAGTCCCATTAGGTCAACAGAAAATGTTGACCTTAAGTCAGCGCTAACTTACATCCCTGGTCATGATCACACCCGAACAATGCCGGTCCGCACGCGCTTGGCTCGACTGGAGCCAAGAGGATTTAGCCAACAGGGCGTCCGTCGCCCTCAGCACGGTCAGAGATTTTGAGAAGGGGCGGCGAGTCCCGATAGCTAACAATATCGAAGCCCTGGAAAGGGCGTTTGCCGACGCTGAGGTGACATTTTTTGAAAGCTGCGGTGAGGTTGCTGGTATCAGAGCAAAATACCGGATTAGAGAGCAGGATGTTTACCTACCTGCGCTGCAAATCCTGAACGCGGCGGACGGCGGCTTTCTGCGCACCTCAGACCTGATCAAAGCCTTGGAGAACCACTTTGCTCCCGAAGGTGCGGACGCCGAAATCCTCACGGGGCGTTCCGACACTAGGTTTTCTCAGATCGTCCGCAATATCGTTTCTCACCGCGAGGTACCCGGCAACATCCTCTGTGACGGACTAGCAGAGTACGATGGCAAGCGCCGGGGCCTCCGGATCACAGAAGCAGGTCGGAAACGCGCCTCTTCCGGGTCGTGATGCCAGAATACTTCGCCTTGAAGCCCGGTTTGATCCAGGCAAGCTCGGTCGGCCCGGCGTGGTCCTTGTTCCACACGAACCACGCGTAAGCCGTCGTGCCACTGCCCGCGACTTGCGCGCCCTTCATGTAGAAGGTGATGCGTTCGCTAAACACCCACACTCGGCTGGGCGGCGCCTTATGGAAGATTGTGTTCGCGCGGTTTGCGCCTTCTAGGAAGGCCAAGCGAAGCAGGAGCGCAAACTTGTGCCCCGCACACCGTAAACCCGATGCAACGAACCCCTCGGCTGCGTTATAGGGCGGGTTCGTGATGATGTTGTCATGGCGCCGCTCCGTCGTCAGGAAGTCGTGCCCAACCTCACCGAAGCCCCGGTCGTAGAGGTCCGAACTGACCACGGGGTTGCTCGCCTCAGCCAGCACGTTCGACATGGCGCCATCGCCACAAGCCGGCTCCCATATCTCCCCAGCGAACTTCTCACTCTCCATCAGCGCGTGGGTGGCCCAGGCAGGCGTTGGGTAGAAGTCCGGGCCATCGAGATCCGCGAGGCGCTTGATCGTAGGCTTGAAGCCGCCGTTCAGGTTGTAGGTGGCGTCGGCCATCGGAGACTCGCCCTCTGTTTCGAATTAGACTCTAGCTCAAATCGCCGAGAACGAGAACTCCCCCTGGGAATCGCAGGCCATAAGGTCAACGATTAACGATTAGGTTAGGTGTCACAGCGCCATAAGGCCGGACATCCTCTGCATCGAGGCCTGCTCCTCGCTGCAGAACCTGCTCGACAAGCGCTCGCGCTTCGCCCCCTCGACCAACTCCCTGCTCGCGGTCTGCCCGGTGCCCTGGCTGCTCTCCCCGGTGCAGGACCCGGATCCGACGCCGCGCTGGCGACTGATCCGGATGCTGAAGACCGAGCCGTTCGAGCCCCTGACCCTGCCGGTGCGCGACATCCGGGTGGTGTTCGGCCTGAAGAGCCGCCACTACGATGGCTTCGTGCGGCATCAGGTGGCGCATCCGCACGAGTTCTTCTGCCCGATGGAGGCACTGACCGCCGAGGACGGGCATGAGGACCCTGAGATGCAGGCGCTGATGTCGCGCGCCTCGGCCAGCGCCAATTTCATGCGCCTGCCCTGATCGGGCAGACTGCGCCGCCGCGGTGGAGGGTTGTGGCGTGGTGGAGAAGATGCTCGGGGTGCTCGGCGGCATGGGGCCGCTCGCCAGCGCGCAATTCATGCTTCGGCTGACGCTGCTCACCCCGGCGGAGCGCGACCAGGACCATGTGCCGGCCATCCTCTGGTCCGATCCCCGGGTGCCGGACCGCACGGCGGCCCGGCTCGGGACCGGCGAGGACCCGCTACCGGCGCTGCTGCGCGGCATCCGGGGGCTCGAGGCCGCCGGCTGCGGCGCCATCGCCATCCCCTGCAACACGGCGCATGGCTGGTACGCGGCGATGCAGGCGGCGACCCGCCTGCCGATCCTGCATATCGTCGAGGCGGCGGCCGTGGAGTTGCGGCGGCTCGGCGTCGCCCCGGGCCGGATCGGCCTCATGGGCACCGCCGCGACCCTCGCCATGCGGCTCTACCAGGACCACCTGGCCGGGCTGGGCTGGGACTGCCTGACCCCCTCGCCGGAGGAGATGGCGCGGCTGGTCACGCCCGGCATCGCCCTGGTGAAGGCGAACCGCGTCGCCGAGGCGCATGCGCCGCTGGCCGAGGCGGCGGGCCTGCTCGCCCGGCGGGGGGCCGGCGCGGTGGTGCTGGGATGCACGGAAATCCCCCTCGGCATCGCGGCCGGGCCGGCCCTGCCCTTCCCGGTGGTGGACACGATCGACGCCCTGGCGCGCGCGGCGATCGGCTGGGCGCGAGGCTAGGGCAGATCCCGTTCGAGTGGAAACACTCGGACGGGTGAAGATGCTCTGAAAACAACAGGCTGGAGCATTTGCCGCGAACGCAGGTGAGCGGAAATTGCTCCAGGGCCAATCGGCATCAGCCTACCGCCGGCCTTACGACGGGCCGTCGAATGGCGTCGGGCTGGGGATCGTGTCCCGGCCGGGGCGACCGCGGGCGGCCTTCGGGGATGGAGGGCCTCTCTCGGGAGAGGCGGAGCCACCGGGTCCGGGGTCAGGCCGGAACCGGGGTCAGGTCGGCGTCAGTCGCAGTCGCAGCCGGGGGTCGGGCCGGAATCGCCGCGGACGATGTGGTGGTCGATCCACTCGGCCACCAGGCGCCGCGCCTCCTGCACCGAGGCCTCCGGGTGGTGGACGCGGTAGAGCGTGGTGCAGGCGCGGAAGGCCGAGAGGTCATCCGCTCCCGTGCCGCGCAGCTCGCGATACGCGGTGACCACGGCGCGTTCGCAGCGTCGAAGGATGGCACCGACGGGCATCTCTGCCTGACCCATTTTCCAAACCCCTCCGGCTGCGAGCCAGTTGAGATTCACTCGCAACCACAGTCAATCCTAACGACACCTGAACAGGGGTTCAAGTTTCCCACCTGCTAACAATGGCGCCCGCACCCCCCTTTCATGCCAAGGGACTGGTCCTCTGGCCGGCCCGCGACCCCAGACGAGGCCGCGGGTCGCGCCTCAGCCGCGGCCGACCGCCTCGGCCAGCGCCTTGCCGACATCGACGGTGCCGGCATTGCCGCCCATGTCGCGGGTGCGCGGCCCGCCCTCAGCCAGGTGCCGCTCGATCGCGGTCACGATCGCGTCCGCCGCCGCCTTCTCGCCGATGTGCTCGAGCATCATCGCGCCCGACCAGATCTGGCCGATCGGGTCGCAGATGCCGCGGCCGGCGATGTCCGGCGCCGAGCCGTGCACCGGCTCGAACATGCTCGGGAAAGCCTTCTCCGGATTGATGTTGGCCGAGGGCGCGATGCCGATGGAGCCGGCCACCGCGGGGCCGAGATCGGAGAGGATGTCGCCGAAGAGGTTGGAGCCGACGACCACGTCGAACCAGTCCGGATGCTGCACGAAATGCGCGCAGAGGATGTCGATATGAAACTGGTCGGTGGTGACGCTCGGATAGTTCTTCGCCATGGCGGCGAAGCGCTCATCCCAATAGGGCATGGTTTTCCGCATATCGGAGAATCCGTATTCGAAGCACGCGCGCCCGCCGAAGGCGGTCTGCCGCTGCGGCAAGAACTCTCCGTTCAGGGTCCAGAAAACATACTTGAGGTTGGCAAATACCTAACGTGTTTGCTTAAAAGCGCAGCCGCAGCTTCCGCTCGCTTTCGCCAGCCCTTTGTTCGACGCCCGCGGCGGCGAACTATCTGAAGACGCCCTTCGTCCCGACGCGTTCAACGGGCCGCGGCGCGCAGGCCGGGTCAAGGCTGCGAAGCACCGCCGAAGGCGGCGCCCGAAGGGCGGCCTGGACGCGGCCGAGCACCGTGGCACGCTTGCGCAGCCGGGACAGCGGCCCCTCTTGCTTCCGGGTCGGGGCAGATTGCCCTCAAAAATGTGAAAACAGGGAGTGCCCTGCTTGCATGGTCTCGGGATGGGAGTCGGCTCATGGCACTTAGCGGTTCAAGCGAGCCGCGCCCGCACCGCAAGCTGAGCCTTAGCAGCGTCTGGCGATTTAGATTGCGGCGGCGATCGCCGCTCCGAGCTCCTGCGTGCTCGCTTGGCCGCCGATGTCCCGAGTCCGCGGACCGGCGCGGAGCACAGTCTCGATGGCTGCGACAACAGCATCCGCGGCCTGCTTGTGACCGAGGTGCTCGAGCATCATCGCTCCGGACCAGATTTGGCCGATCGGGTTGGCGATGTTCCGCCCAGCGATGTCCGGGGCTGAGCCGTGGACGGGCTCGAACATCGAGGGGAACTCGCGTTCCGGGTTCAGGTTCGCGGAAGGCGCGATCGCAATGGTTCCGGTGCAAGCTGGTCCGAGGTCAGAGAGGATGTCGCCGAACAGGTTGCTGCCGACTACCACGTCGAAGCGGTCCGGGTTCTGTACGAAGTGCGCGCTGAGGATGTCGATGTGGTACTGGTCTGTCCGGATCTCCGGGTACTTCGCCGACATCGCCTCGAAGCGCGCATCCCAGAACGGCATGGAGATGGAGATGCCGTTCGACTTAGTGGCCGAGGTCACATGCTTCGCGCTCCTCGTCTGCGCCAACTCGAACGCGAACTTCAGGATGCGATCGACACCGCGACGAGTGAAGATGCTCGTCTGCAGGACGACCTCGTCGTCGCTGCCCTCAAAGCTGTGCCCACCGAGAGACGAATACTCGCCTTCGTTATTCTCACGGACGACGATGAAATCGATGGAGCCGGGCTCGCGGTCGCGCAGGGGCGACTGGATCCCGGGCATCAGGCGAACGGGGCGGATGTTAGCGTACTGCTGGAACCCGCGGCGAAGCTTGATGAGCAGTCCCCACAGGGAGACGTGATCGGGCACAGTCGGGAAGCCCACGGCACCGAGGAAGATGGCGTCGTGGTGACGAATGCGGTCCAGGCCGTCATCGGGCATCATCTTGCCGTGCTGGAGGTAGTAGTCACAGCTCCAGGGCAGCTCGTCCCACTCGTACTCGATACCAAACTTGGCGCCAGCGGCTTCCAGCACGCGGATGCCCTCCGGCACAACCTCCTTACCGATGCCGTCTCCGGCTATGACCGCGATCTTATGCTTCGCCATGCTCGCTTCCCCTGACCGGTCCACTTGAAGTAATTGGAAGGGCTAGCACTTGGCGGGACCCAGCACCACCGGTGCAAATTACCGAGCCGAAGCGGCATCGGCCGCAGCGCTCCTAAGTTGGAGATGCTGCCTCATAGGCTTCCTTGCAGTGCCATGGCTTTGTGAGGCGTAAGCAGGCCACTCGTCCGCCGCGTTCCGCAGGCCGGATCGACGGCGGGACCAGCGCCCACTCCCACATCTCTCACGCCGGTCTCGTAGCGCAGTCCGCGCCGTTGCGGCTCGACGGCCGTCCGGCTTCCAGTTGCTCCATTCTTCGATCAACCAGGCCGATGAGAATCACAACCGATTCCAGGCCAGGAAGCAGTCAGGCCAAGAAGTGGTATGCCTCCCGGCAAAGCTGTCCCTCAGCTCTTCAGTTTCCTGCCACGCTGTCGCCCGGACGCCTTCGCTTGTTCCTTCGGATCGGCGGGCGGCGCGCCATTTGAGGCAGTGCCATTTGTGTTGGGGCCATCTGGGGCGCCTTCGTGCTCACTGGCTTCCGCAGGCTCCGGCGAGTGATCACCTTCCGGCCGAGCTTGCAACCAGTCGGACGCGCTCCCGCGTACTACCAGTGCTCCCCCGATGAACCGTTCCGAGCTCTGGGCGAACTCAACGCCGTGGCGGCGTAGTGCCTCGACGATCGCTACGACTCTCGAAAACTTTGTGTCCCGGACGCCGCCCTCAAGGCCTTGCACCGTGCTCAGGCTGACCCCGGCGGCGGCGGCCAAGTTCTCCTGGCTCCACCCGGCGAGGGCGCGTGCAGCTATGAGTTGACGTGCATCGAGCATCGGAGGCGAGCACCAACGGAAGGATTCGAGGGCTTTCTATGCACGCCTCAGACGAGCCCACCGCCTGAATTTTTCCGTAACTCACACGAATCCTTAGGCGAACTAAATTGCTTCGCCAGCGACGTTTAATACCGCTCCAAGCTTGACTGCAGAGCTCGAGCAAGCCACGCTCCTTGCGTCGCGCCGGTCCCAGCGCCCGCGACTCGGCGTCGAGTTAGGAACCATACGTGCCGCGTGAACCCTCGCCTGATCTGGAGGAGGCCATCTCGCCACTGAGCCGCCATTTGACACCAGCGATCGTTCCGAGGCTGCGAGCCTCGGCCGTTGTCGAGCTCGATGCAGGCCTTCGCCAGCGAGACCTCCCCTTCGCCCGCCAACTCGCTGTGGCATTCGTCGACGGGAATCGGAGATCGCTTGCGTACTTCGTCGCGCCCAAGGTGGATTGGCCACTTCCCGGGACTGAGCAACATGGCGGGACAGCGGCCGTCCCTGCGCTGGGCCTCGGCGGCGGCCTGTCACCCCGCTGCGTCGCAAAAGAAGTCCTGGCCCACACGAAGGGCCTGCGGCTCTACTCGAGATGCGCGGAGAACGCGAACCGATGGTTCGCGGCGCTGCTGAAAGCAGCCGGATACACGGGAGTCCGCGTCACCATCCGTCGCCTGGAGCAGGCCTTTTGTCCCAGCGAAGTCGATTATTGGGACTACCAGATGGCCTGGGAGGCCGTGTCACGGTACCAGTATCACAGCAGTAGCGCTGCCGGATCCGCCGAGTGCTCCGCCGAATTGCTGCGTATAATTGCAGACAGCGTGGAGGCCCACGGCTCGCCGAAACCCACCAGGTCGGCGGCAGCCCTCGTACATCCCCTCGAGTTACGCAGGCATCAGGACGCCGCCTCTGCACCACTACGCTCGCAGCGCAGTTCTGGAAAGGCATGAGTGAAATTCGACGATCGTTCATGTGCGCTGCGCCCGGCTAGAGATCCGCTTGAACACACTGCGCGATTGCTGGACACGATCTGCAGGCTCCGCAGTAGTTGCACCCGACAGCACGTGTAGCAGGCAACCGAGCGAGGAACGCATGAATGTGTGCGACGATCGGCGTCCGGACGCGACCATGGATCCCTGGTGTCTCGTCGAACTCGGCGACGGCGACGAGGTTCTGTTCGGCTTCGCTGTCGAGCACGCGCGCACCGGTGGCCTTTCCTGGGTCCGCAGCACGGCCGTCGTCTGGCTCGACGAGACCGCCGGTCGGGCCAGGACGGCAAGCGGGCGCCGCTATGCGTTGGGCCGCCGCACCACCATGGCGGACCTGCCGACGGAGGAGGCCAGGATCGCGTTCGCCCTACTTGTGGGCCCCCATCTCGCAGACCCGGATGCGGGGCCGCCGGTCGACGGCGATCCCGCTGCGGCAGCGGCGTGGGTCGCAGCATGCAAGGTGGCGAGGCATCTGGGCCTCGATGCGCCACCGCTGAGCGACCCGGCGGCGGTGGCGAGATTTATTACCAGCAACATCGAGTCCTACGCCCTCTTGCGATCAGGCCGGAGGCCATCCTGATGAGCCGGAAACCCGGTGCGCTGTACCGGCTCCCGACCGACCCGGAGGGAACGCAGGTGAGGCCGCGAAAGTGGCTCGGCGCCGCGCCGGGCTTCCGGCGCAGGCCATGTACCCGATGAAGCTCCGCATGCTCGCTGCTATCCTCACGGGCCTCGGGGCGGGCGCCGCCGCCATGCGGCAAGCGGCGTCCTCGCTCGGGAACGGCAGGGTGTCGGGAGTGGAGCTGCTGGTCATCCTTGCCATGTCGGCGATCGGGATTGCGACCACCGCGCTCGGCGCCGGTGGCATCGCTTTCTATGGGCTCGGGTTTGCCGAACTCTGGTGGGGCGACCACCGGCGCTGCAAGGAAAGGGCGGACCCGCGATGACACGGGCTTGGTCCGTTCCGGCGTCCGCCATCGTCGGCCTGACCGAAGTCGATGCCCTCCGCCGGTTCCGCCGCGCGGTCGAGAGCGCCTCGCCCGCCGCCTGCGATCGCTGGTCCTGTTCGGCCCGCGTCCCCGCCGCGAACACGAGGCGAGCCGTGAGTGGAAGGTGGCCGTTTTCATCGAGCGGCTCGACTGCAACCGGGAGGGACGCCGTCTGAGCCTGCTCGCGGCATCCTTCAACCACGAGGACTTTGCCATGGCGCCCATCGGCCTGCCTGCTGACGACCGGCGTGGAGTCAGCCCGGAGCTGCTTGCCAAGGCTGACCGTGAGGAAACAGACGATGGCGGCCCATGAACGCACGTTGGGACCGCCTTCCGTCGTTGGTCGGCGAAGCTGGCGCCGAGACGCTCCGGCAGTTCCGCGCCACCGTCGAGGGCGCCTTTCCGGGCCGCCTCCAGGCGATGGTCATTTTCGGGCCGCGGGTGCGCGGGGACGGCGGGCCAGGCGGCGACTGGGACGTCGCGCTTTTCATCGAAGGCTTCGACCTCGACCGTGAGGGCCGACGCCTGCGTCTGCCCGCCGCCCAATTCCATGCCAAGGAATTCTCCGTCTCGCCGCTCGGCCTGCCCGCCGACCGCGCGCAGATCAGCGCGGAACTGCTGGCGAGTATTGACCGGGACGGCATCCCGGTGCCCGGTTCGAAGGGCCTGACGGTCGAAGAGTTCCGTCATTGGGAGCGCGGTGAGCCCGATTTGCACGAGCTGATCAACGGGCAACCGGTCCGCCTCCCGGACGCCCGCCAGGCCACCTGCCGGGGCATGCGCGCGAGGCTTGCCGCCATGGTCGCCCATGGCGGCGACATGGATGCGGGTCACCACTGGCTCGAACGTCCGCATGACGAACTCGGCGACACGCCGCTGCATGTAGTCTTAAAGGATTGGAGCGGCCTCGTCAGGGTGCTGCGGCTGCTGGAAGCGGGGTGGCCGGGCTGCACCGGCTATGACCAGGACAAAGCGCCATTCCTCGTCGGTTGCAGAGGCGACAGCCTCCTGCGGGAAGCCGAGCGCTTCGCCGCGCTTGAGGCGAGCCGCCAATGACGGCCAGGGAAGGTGTGGCTCCCCATCACCTGTTGCGGCCGCTGCGTGGACCGTTGGTGTCGTCCGCGGCGTCGCGCCTCGCGCGATCGGAGCGTGGCGGGGACACGAGCGCCTCTACGGCGGCCGGAGCGGCTGGCTCCCGATTACTCTCAGGCGCCCTCGCATTGGGGCGTGGCTCCACCGGCGGCGAGGTCGCCTAGCGGGCGCAGCAGCGCGGCGCAACGAGGGCAGCGAGGAGGGGTGGTGGACATGCTTCGGGTGCGGAGAGAACGCGGGCGGCCGAGGCGTCTCGTGCCACAGCAACGCCGGGGCCCTACCGTCAACTCGGATCTGCGGGCGGCGCTTCGGCGAGTTCGGCGCCGCCGTGCCGAGGCGCGGGCCGCCGGGCAGGAGCCGCCAAGCCTCGAGCCACGGGCGACGGAGTTGAGGAAGCGGGGCCGGGCCGCAGGCCTGCTGAGCCGACGGCGGATGGTGACGCTGCGCATCACGCTTCCCGTAGACCTCGTCGAAAGGGTGCTCTGGCTCAGTGGTGCCCGCACGGTCCAGGAGGTGGTCGAACTGGCGTTGTTCAACTTCTTTCTCAACCACATGCCCGCCGAGCTGAGCGGAAAGGGTATCGCACGGCGTTTCTGGGCACAGGTGCGCATCCGTCGTCCTCCGGCAAGAGGCTGACCATGAGGTGGTATCGTGCGTCCTCCTAGTCTCCGTCCGACGGGCCGATGCTGGATGCTGCGGGCCGGGAGGGCTTCATGACCCTGATGGAGCTTTCGGTCCCCTTAGGACGGCGTGCCTTCCGGCCCACGCCATCGCTGTCGAGGTTATGCAGGGGAACTGCTCAGAGGAGAGTGGCAGAGCCCGCTTTCACACGATACCGACTGACCCTAGTGATCGTGTACTCCGCGCCGCGGCAGTTGGAAGGAGCGACAGCGACAATCAGCTGCCGCCCCCTTGTTGGTCTCAGGCCAAACCGAGTTCAGTGCTTGAACCCGATCCAGCTCGCAGTCGTGTTCAGCACGTGATTGTAGTCGCCGGACAGCGCTTCCTTCATGAAGGTCTCGATCTCCGCTGGCGGAGCACCTGCCTCTTGCAACGCCTTGCGTGCCGCATTGACGACGCCGAACGCGTTGCTGTCTGTCTCGCTGATCTTCAGGGCCACCTTCGCGTACTTGGGGGTGCCGTTCATGATGCTTCCTGTCTCTCAGGTGTGCTCCTACACCGAGGATACCATGCCGTGTCGCAAGCCAAAGAAGATCTTCGACGTGATCCTGATTGTGAGCGCACCTTCTGCACTTCTCAGGTTGCGCCCTCTCGCTTCGGGCAGAGCTGAGTGATGCTGGGGCCACGGCTTGCAAGGCAAAATCGCTGACATCGTGATGACTTGAGACGCCACAACATCTGCGGTGGATTTGCCCCGACCCTGCCGTTCCAAGTTGCCCGCGCCCGTGATGAAGATGGTATCCGTCCCGAACAGGCAACGTGGCGGGGGAGCGGCCTGGGGATCCACGGTGGCGAGCGCGCTGGCGCAGGCGTGTCCGGAGCGCGCCCTGGATGACTCTTTGCGCCACGATTGCCGGGCCGCGGCGGTGGCCCTTGCGTGAACTGCCGCTCCGCTTAGCCTTCGCCTACCTGCTCAAGCGCGACCCCAGGCTCTTGCTGAACCAGTTGGCGCCGCTCGGGCAGAGCCTGCCGATGCGAGGCAGCAGCGTCCTCATCCGGAGCGAGCGTCCCGCAGGCACGCTCTACCTGTTCGCCATCGACCTCTGGTAGACCTACCTCAACAACTCGGGGGAGCTCGAGCGGGAGCTGGCCCGCCTTGAGGAGGAGCCCTGCCCGGAGGAGGCGGTCTGGGTGCTTCTAAAGGCGGGACCTTGCGCCTTGTGCCGCCGGGCTGATGTGCCGCGGCTGGTAGAAGGCAATGCACCTCTTGCCTACTCGGGATCACGCTTCCTATGGACCGAGCAGTTCCTATCCTTGCTACGATGCTCGAGTGCAGCCTCCTGTAATCTCCTGGTACGATGCGAATGCTTCCCGGCTAGCGGTTGCCTATGAGGCGGTCTCGCCGACGAACACTCGCGACTGGTTCGCCGACCTCCTCCCTCGCCCGCCCGCCGTGGTCATTGACGTCGGCGCTGGTACCGGCCGTGACGCGGGCGCCTACGCCGCCGCAGGCTACGAAGTTATCGCCGTCGAGCCCTCGTCCGGCATGCGAGCCCAGGCCGAACGGCTGCACCAGTCGCCAAGGATTCGCTGGCTTTCCGACAGCCTGCCCGGCTTGGTGACGACCACCCGATCGGGCGTCACAGCCGACGTCGTATCCTTGAGCGCGGTCTGGCAGCACGTCCCACCGGCGGACCGGCCTCGGGCCTTCCGGAAACTGGTAGCCCTACTCCGGTCAGGCGGCCTGCTGGTGATGACTCTCCGCCACGGTCCCGACGACGGACGCGGCGGCTATCCAGTCAGCATTGCCGAAGTCGAGGCACTCGCCCGGAGCCATGGCATGCAGGTGGTCCGAGCCGTGCCGTCGCCTGACCTCCAAGGTCGGCCGGAGATCTCCTGGACAGCCGTCGTCCTCCGCCTGCCGGACGATGGAACCGGCGCCTTGCCACTGCTCCGCCACCTCATTCTGATGGACGCCAAGAGCGCGACCTACAAGCTGGGCCTGCTCCGGGCCCTGTGCCGAGCGGCAGATGGCTCAGCGGGCTTGGCCCAGGAGGATGGCGACGATCATATCCGGGTGCCGTTGGGCTTGGTCGCCCTGAACTGGCTCAGGCTCTACTTGCCTTTGGCAAAGGCCGACCTGCCGCAGGCGCCCGGCAACCGGCGCGGAGCCCAAGGATTGGGCTTCGTGGGTCCTGGCTGGCAAGCTCTCGAGGCCGGTGCCCTGTCGTTCCTCGATTTGCGCGTCGGCGCCGTGCTCGGCGAGACGGCTGCCCGTGCTCTTCACGAGGCGCTCCGTGAGGCGGCCGAGCACATCATCCGCATGCCCGCGAACTACTTAACTTTCCCGGGTGGCGGACGAATCCTTGAGGCCGCCCGCGCGCCAGTGGTGCGCCCTTCAGGCTCCCTGGTTGTGGACGGCGCCTTCCTGTCCGCTTTCGGCAGCATGCGGGTGCCGCGTCACCTGTGGACGGCGATGCAGCGCTTCGCGGTCTGGGTCGAACCTGCGCTCATCTCCGAGTGGATCCGGCTCATGCAAGGCTACGCTGCCACTCAGGGCAGGCCGATCAACGTCGGTGCCATGGCCGCCGCGATGACATGGTCCGATCCCGTCCGCGACGTCGCCCTACCTCGCGCCAGGGCATTGTCACTCATGGAGGATGGAACCGCAGTCCACTGCGTTTGGAGCGGCAAGCGATTGGCGCCGGACACGTTGGATGTCGACCATTGCCTCCCCTGGTCGGCATGGCCCTGTGGCGACCTTTGGAACCTTATGCCTGCCTACCGGCGCGTAAATCAGCACATCAAGCGCGAGCGAATGCCCTCAGCGGAGGCACTCCAGCAGGCTGGACCAGCAATTATAGACTGGTGGTCGGCAGCCTACTTGCGGCCTGAGGACCGGGTGCTGCCGGTGAAATTCGCGTCCGAGGCGCGAGCTAGCCTTCCGGGGCTCAACGGCGCCGATGTAGTCAGCGGTCCTGAGGTGCAGGTTGCAATGGCGTTGCAGCGGACTCGGCTGCGTCAAGATCAGGGAGTGCCGGAGTGGGTGTGGCGGCCGCAGGTAGGCAACGCGCGATGACCGGTGCGTCGTGATCACGCTTCAGCATAGGGCAGATGACCTTGTCTACCACCAGACCAAGTTAGGGATAATCATAGGCACTTGCCTCGGCTTCGCTCGGCTTGGACGGACAACCCGAGGGCGCCCGTGCACCCCGCAAAAGGCGAGGTCGAGGGCTCCGCTGCATGGGAGCCAATGATGTCAGGCGTCATCAGCGATCGTGAGCTAAGCTGAGGAATAGGCACCATTCTCGGGGGCAGCGCCAAGTCCATGGCTGTGCTATCATCCCGCGAACGTTGGATGGTGGCGCGCCCAGCAAAATGGAAATTGCCTTCCGGACGAAGGCTCTGCGGGCCGTGTGCCTAAGCGGGGAGAAGATGGTCGAGCAGTATGGAGCTGCGAGTGCAGCGACGCTGAAAGGGCGTTTGGCGGACATCCGGGCCGCCGAGAGCCTTTGCGACGTGCCACTCGTGACACTGCTTCTTTTGACGAATGGCATCGCCGACGGTGCCACCCTCGATCTAGGGAGTAACCTGAGGCTCGTCGTCAAGGCGAACCATAAGAGGCCGCCGACGTTGGCGGATGGCAGCATCGACTGGCCCAGCGTTCAACGCATCCTCATTCAACGCGTTGAGAAAATTGATGCCTGATCCCACGTCTCCTGAGGTTTTCGAACCCGACTGGGCTGTGCCCCCTGGCGCCACCATTGCCGCACTGCTGGCAGCGCGGTCGCTCTCCCGGGAGAGCTTCGCTGGCGCAATTGGAGAAAGCGTCGAGACCGTTCAGCGCCTGCTGCTTGGGTTGGAGGCGGTGGACCACAGCTTGGCGGAGCGACTGTCCCGCTGCTTGGGCTCGTCCCGGGCATTTTGGGTCGCTCGCGAGGCTCAATTCCGGGCTGACTCGGAGCGCCTGCGCCACCAGCAGGAAGCTGAAGACCGTGTCGCATGGGCTAAGCAGTTCCCCGTGCGTGAGATGGTGTCACTTGGCTGGATACCGGATTTCCGGTCGGCCATGGCCGCAGCCGACGAGTGCCTGAAGCTCTTCGGGGTGCCCGACGTGGCGACCTGGAAAGCCCGCTACGGGGGAGCGGCGGCGGCTGCCGCGTTCCGCATGTCAGGCTCGGTTAGAAGAGATCCAGGTGCTGTGAGCGCTTGGCTTCGTTGGGCCGAGATCGTCGCTGAGCGCACTCCGTGCGACTCTTGGGACCCGGATGGCTTCCGGGAGCGGCTAGGGGCGGCAAGGCGACTCTCCTGGAAGAAGGACCCAACAGTCTTCCTTCCAGCGCTTCGGCGTCTTTGCGCCGAGGTGGGAGTTGCCGTCGTAGTGGCCCGGACGCCGAGGGGCTGTCCGGCAAGTGGGGCAACCCGCTTTCTGTCTACCAGCAAGGCGATGATGGTGCTGAGTTTTCGGTACCGCACGGATGACCAGTTCTGGTTCACCTTTTTCCACGAGGCCGGACACCTGCTCCTCCATGGCCACGACGCGCTCTTTCTTGAAGATGGCGGCGAGACGACTTCCGACGAGGAGCGCGAGGCGAACGAATTTGCGCAGGCGCTAATCCTATCGCCAGCCTGCATGGCGGAACTGGATCGTCTGCCCCTGGACAAGGACTCGATTATGCATTTCGCGCGACGGGCTGGAGTAGCGCCTGGACTCGTCGTCGGCCAGCTACAGCATCGGAAGCGGATAACTCCTGACCGCCTGAATGGCTTGAAACGCCGATACGACTGGGACCAGATTGCTCCTGACCGGCTCATCCCTTGAAGAGTTCATAAACCGCCGGACTTTTCTGCCAGTTGCACAAGGCGTCCTCGAGAACCTGGGGTCCGAGCCCAGTTGCCTGTCCGAATTCAGCGAGCCGTCGCTCCAAGTCAACTGCCGACAGCTTTGCGCCGCCTGCCCCGCCGAACAGCAACCGGGCCCCTGCCAGAGGCCCGGTTGCGTCCTTCAGAAAAGTCGAGCCGGGGTCGATCGGCGCGATGCCCAGCTTGCCGAGCATGGCCAGAAAGTCGAACTTGCCGAGGCGGCCGAAACGCTGAACCGCGTCCATGGAGTGGTAAAGGGCAGCGAAGACCTCCTGCGGGTTCTGCCCCACGGTCTTGTGGAGTTCGCGAACAAGTTCTGCATGCGTCCTGGGTGGGCTGACCCAAGCCACGTACGAGGCGATGATGGCAGAGGTGCCCTTCTTCGAAGCCGCCTTCAGGCTCTCGTATTTCCGGTGATTGCTGAAGCGGCGCCTCACGCCGTCCGCCCCCCTCAGGATAGCCTCGTTGGCCGCGAGCCAGGTGTGAAATGTTGATGGGCTGCTGGAGACGGCACCCCAGTCCCAGCGCCCTCCCTGACCAAGCCTACCGTAGATGTCTCGCGTCAGGCGCCAACCGTCGACGGCATGCTTGCCGAAGTGGGTTCCCAGGAAGACAAGCCACCATGCCTCATCATTTTCGCCACGGCGGTTTCGCAGCACCGCAGCACGGAGCGGGTCAAAAAGTTCAGACGCTGGATCCATCCGCGCCGGATCGTGCTTGGCATCGCGAATATGATTAGCGAATTCGACCCTGCGGAGGCTGTCGATGAACTGCGCCACCATGACGTCGAGGTGGGCGGGGCTGGTCAGGCCCGGAAGCATTCCAGCCTTGGCTTGGTATCGAGCAACGGCCTGCGCCAGAACCTGCGCACGCGCTTTGTCGCGAGGGCTCATCAAACTCCATATTTCCTAGGCTGCTGCCGCAGGGGGAATGCCAGGCAGGACCGGCTGGACATCTAGCTTCTGCTGCAGGCTGAGTTGGCGGCCGCGCATGTACGCGTCGTAGACGGGGCTAGCCATCTGGCCTTTCAGATGGACAAGTTGCCGTAGGTCCTTTTGTCTGTAGAGCACCTTGACCTGCAGGAGTCGTGCGAGATCCAGCCAATATCCGTCGATGCCGGTGGCATCGGGTTTCGGAAGGCCGCAACGGATAGCCTTCTCCATCTTCAGCAGCCAAGCGACCGAAGGTTTGGGATCTTCCGCAGGCATTGCTGGCATGCTCATCGGTGTCTGCATACCCTCGGCGAGGTAGTCACGAGCTCTTTCCTGGTCGTCGTCGTAGAGATGCAAGCTGCCGACGTAGTGGCTATAGGTCCCCAACTCGAGGCCGAGCTGCTTGGCGGCTAACTCCTGGATGAAGGTGAAGGCGAAAACGTCGCCTGGGAAGCCGCGGTAAATGTCGTTCGAGCGCATGGTGACAGACAAGTGCAGCTTGCCCCGCCGCGGTAGGAACTGCAGAGTGGTGGTGCAGGGAACATCCCCATTCCCCGGCTTCAGGTCCTTGCGATCGAAGATCTGTGCAACAGCCTGCCGCGTATCGGACTTGCCCCGCTTCTCCACCATTGTCTTCAGCAGCTTCGACATTTGGCTGCTTTCCCCGCCACCGAAGAGGCGGGGACCATAGGCCCCGGGCGCCCGCGTGGCGTGTTGGGATGCATTGATGAAGGTGCGATAGGCGGGGATGTAGTACTCGATCTGCGTCAGGCTGTCGGAGCCTGAAAGGTACCACAACGTCTCGCCGAGGAAGCTGATGAGCGCTCCTCGGTCCTCGGTGCGACTGAACCGGGCTCTTGGATCCGACAACTCCACAAGCGCTCCAATGAATTCGCGCGCCCGCCCCTTTCCCGCCCGGATAGGAGAGCCATTCCGAAGGAGACGACGCGTAACGTCCCCAAGTGCATCGTCGAGACTATCGGCTTTGAATAGCATCGGTGAAGATGATAACCTCGACCGTTCCGACTGCAAAGAGGTTAGGCTCGAGCGATGTTGCCGTATACTTCTCGCACGCTCGTCCAGCACCGCCAGCTACGCGGCCCGGAGGACATCTCACTGCAAGAGATTGTACAGAAGCAATACTGAGAGCAGAGACCCGCCGTTGGGCGGCCTCGTCACTGCTCCGGTGGATCGTCTGGCGCCCGTAGCAGCACCGGCTTCAAAATCTCAGACGGCGCACAGGGTGTGCCGGGAACCCGTTCCAAAGGCCCATCTTGCCGGAACTCCGGGCTAGGCTCGCGGCCGCAGGAGGATACCCCATGCCCCCCTACCCTCCCGACCCCGTCGTCCAGGCCGAGGCCCGGCGCCTCGCCGCCGAGGACCTAGACCGCGACCTCGGCCGGATCGCCGAGTTGCTGGCCGAGCGAGGGCACCATGGCCCGGACGGCTGGCCATACCCCTCGCGCACGGTCGCGAACCTGCTCGACAAGGACCTGAGGCGCAGGCGCGACAACAGGTCGCGCGAGCGCAACCGTGGGGCGGCGGAGGACTTCAACCGCTGGCTCAAAGGCGAAGGGCGCCAATTCCTGGCTGGTGGCGGCGGCGGCAAGGATGAGTAGCCGCGCGCCGAGCGCTTCCCGCGGCTCGGTGCCGGGCCTCCCACGCGCCAGCGGGCCACCTTCCGCTTGACGCATCGCCCTTCGAGGCATAGCCTTCCGACATGTCCAAGCAGCCCGCCCTCCGCGCCGTTGCCCGCCCCTCGCCGGACTTCACGGACCGCGCCTATTGGGCGGGGACCATCAAGATGGCGCTCAGCCGGTTCTTCGTCCTGCAGGTGCTCCACGACGGCCCGGCCCACGGCTACGACATCGCGCGCGCCGTCGAGCGGACGACCAACGGCTGCTGCTCGCCCTCCGAGGGCGCCCTCTACCCGACCCTGCGCGAGTTCGAGCAGGGCGGCTACGTCACCTCCGAGACCGAGGTCGTCTCCGGCCGCGAGCGCCGCGTCTACACGCTGACCGACAAGGGCCGGGAAGCCTTCCAGGTCGGCCTGGGTGCCTGGATGGACGCCACCGCCGCCCTCACCGAGACCGGCCGGGCCGCCAAGGCCCGCAGGAACGCTGGGGATGGCTGCAGATGCTGAGCCTTCGTTTGTCCGAATACATCGCCCAACGAGGCATTAGGAAGGAGGAACCAAGATGAGCTCCTGCTGCTCCGCCAACCGGCGCTCCGAGTCCGGGGAAGCCGCCCGCCAGAGCCCCGCATCGCTCCCGGTCGCCGTCATCGGCGGCGGTCCGGTCGGCCTGGCGGCAGCCGCGCACCTGCTCGAGCGTGGTTTGGAGCCAGTCGTCCTTGAGGCCGGTCCCTCGGTCGGCACGGCGCCACTGGCCTGGGGCCACGTCCCCATGTTCTCGCCCTGGCGCTACAACATAGACCGGGCAGCCCGGAGCCTGCTCGAGCGGCACGGCTGGACGGCACCGGACGCCGACACCTTCCCGACCGGCCGCGACCTCGTCGAGCGTTACCTCGCACCGCTCGCCGCCGTGCCCGCGATTGCTGACCGACTGCGGCTGGGCACCCGCGTGACCGGCGTCGCCCGCCTCCGCGCGGGCAAGGTCCGCGACACCGGGCGCGAGGCCCAGCCCTTCGAGGTGAGGTTCGAGGATGCCCGAGGTAAGCAGGGTCGTATCCTTGCCAGCGCGGTCATCGTCGCCTCGGGCACCTGGGGCAACCCGAGCCCCGCTGGTTCCTCCGGCCTGCCCGCCATCGGCGAGCGCCAGGCGGGCGACCGGATCCGCTACGGAATGCCAGACGTCCTCGGCGCCGACCGCGGCCGCTACGCCGGGAAGCGAGTCCTTGTCGTCGGCTCCGGCCACTCCGCCATCGGCACCCTCATAGACCTCGCCTCCCTCGCCGGTCAGGCGCCGGGCACCTCCGTCCTCTGGGCCGCGCGGAGCACCGACCTGACACGGGCCTACGGGGGCGGCTCGGCCGACCAGCTGCCGGAGCGCGGCGCCTTGGGACAGCGGCTGCGGTGCCTCGTCGAGACCGGCGCCATCGAGCTGCTCGCGCCCTTCTCCGTCGACGAGATCCGGCGCGGGCATGGCGAATCCTTGACGGTGCTGAGCGCCGAAGGGCGCGCGGTCGAGGTCGACGAGATGGTGGTCGCGACCGGCCTCCGGCCCGACCTCGGAATCCTTCGTGAGGTCAGGCTCGACCTCGACCCGACCCTGGAATGCCCGCG
Organism: Roseicella sp. DB1501; assembly: GCF_013112485.1. GTDB lineage: Bacteria > Pseudomonadota > Alphaproteobacteria > Acetobacterales > Acetobacteraceae > Paracraurococcus. The sequence goes on along the minus strand of NZ_JABFHG010000017.1, from coordinate 62,736 downwards.
CGTGCTGGCGCCGCTCATCGACCCCAACCTGCACTCATGCGGCACGGTCCGGCCGCACGGCGCCGAGGAACTGGCACAGCCCGACGCGGGACTTTTCCTTGCGGGCATGACCAGCTACGGCCGGGCGCCGACCTTCCTGCTGGCGACCGGCTACGAGCAGGTGCGCTCCATCGCCGCCTTCATCGCGGGCGACGTCGAGGCGGCGCGCCGGGTCGAGCTCGACCTGCCGCAGACCGGCGTGTGCTCGTCGAACCGCGTGCTGCCCGGCACGGCGGAAGCCGAGCCCTCCTGCTGCACGCCGGTGACACCTGAGGGCAGTTGCTGCGCGCCGAAGCCGGAGCTGGCCGAGGACGCGCCCTGCTGCGGCAGTGCGGCTCGCAAGGACGCCGTCCTGGTCGAACCCGCCGAATGAGCCAGGTCACCGCCGCCGGGGACGCCGCCCCGGCGAGTCCGGCTGCCAGCCGTCCTCGGCTGGTGGTCGTCTCGGCGGTCGGCGTCGCGCAGATCCTCGCCTGGGGCAGCAGCTACTACCTACCCGCCGTGCTGGCCGGGCCGATCGCGGCCGACACCGGCTGGCCGCTTGGCTGGGTCGTGGGCGCCCTGTCCGTCGGCCTGCTCGTGTCCGGCCTCGTCTCGCCGCGCGTCGGCCACATCATCGAACGGCATGGCGGCCGTCCGGTGCTGGCCGCGAGCGCGGTCCTGCTCGCCCTCGGGCTGCTCGGCCTCGCCCTCGCGCCCAGCCTGCCGGTCTTCGTCGCCGCCTGGGTACTCATCGGGTTCGGCATGGGTGCGGGCCTCTACGACCCTGCCTTCTCCGCGCTCGGGCGGCTCTACGGCGAGACGGCGCGTGCCTCCATCACCCACGTGACCCTGTTCGGCGGCTTCGCCAGCACGGTGTGCTGGCCGTTCACGGCGTTCCTGGCCTCGCACCTCGGCTGGCGCGGCGCCTGCCTAGCCTACGCGGCCATCCACCTCGCCATCGTGCTGCCCCTCTACCTGCTCGCCCTGCCGAAGGAGGCGGAGCGGCCACCAAAGCCCACCACGGCCGACGCGCCGCCGCCCGGCCACGTGCGGCCGGACCAGCGTGCCGCCTTCCTACTGCTCGCGGCTGGCTTCACGCTGGCCTACCTCATCATGACGGTCATCGCCGTCCACCTCCTGACGCTGCTCCAGGCGCAGGGTCTGGCGCTGGCCGCCGCGGTCGGCCTGGGCGCGCTGATCGGCCCCTCGCAGGTCGGGGGCCGCATCCTCGAGATGATGTTCGGGACGCGTCAGCACCCCGTCTGGAGCCTGCTGGCATCTTCGGCGCTGGTTGCGGTCGGCCTTGGCCTGCTCATCTCCATGACCGGCTTCGCCGCTGCCTGCATCGTCCTCTACGGCATGGGCAGCGGCATCCGCTCCATCGCGCGCGGGACCGTGCCGCTGGCGATGTTTGGAAAGGAGGGCTACGCCATCCTCATGGGACGCCTCGCCATGCCGTCGCTCTTCGCCACGGCGGCGGCGCCCATGGTTGGCGCCTGGCTCCTCGAGTGGGGCGGGCCAACCGGGACGCTGGCTGCGCTGTTCGGAGCCTCCGTCGTGAACCTGGCCTTGGTGGTGCCCTTGGTACCGATGGCGCTTCGAGGACGTCAGAAGGTCTGAGTGTCAGGATCACGTCAGTGCCAGGGACCAGCACTACCAGGAACAGGAACGCCTCCAAGAGGGCCGGTTCTGGCGCACAACCTCAGGGCGCCTGCGTCGGCGCTTCCGAACATTGACTCCGTACGTCAGTACGGCCGCCATATTGGGCGGGAGGTGACGGATGAAGCGAGGGTTGACCATCGGCGCTGCCGCCCGTGAGGCAGGTGTCGGCGTCGAGACGATCCGGTTCTACGAGCGGAGCGGCCTGGTCCCGCAGCCGCCCAAACCGGAAGGGGCGGGCGTACGCCTCTACCCCGCATCCACGGTCGAGCAAGTCCGCTTCATCAAGGAGGCGCAGGAGCTTGGCTTTTCCCTGCGCGAGGCCCAGGACCTCTTGAAGCTGCGGGCCAACCCCTCCGCTGAATGCTCCGATGTCCGGAGCCTGGCGGCGGCGAAGCTCGACGAGATCAACCGGAAGATCCAGCGACTCCAGAACATCGGCGCCACTCTGGAACGGCTGGTCGCGGCCTGCCCTGGGAATGTCGGGCTGCAAGAGTGCCCGGTTATGGAGGCGCTGACATCCCACTCGGGTCACTGTCGCCAAGCCGAGGGCAAGTGACAGCCGGGGCCAACCTAACCAGCCTGGTGCTGCTCCCGGTGAGCCTCGGCCTGCTTGGCTTCGTCGAGCCCTGCTCCATCGGCTCGACCTTGCTGGCCGTCAAGCACATGGAAGGCCGGAGCGCCGCCAGCAAGGTCGCCCAGGTCGGTGCCTTCGCCGGAACCCGCGCGCTGTTCATCGGCCTGTTGGGCGTGCTCGCGGCGGTGCTGGGGGCCGCCTTCCTCGACTTCCAACGAACTGCGTGGGTCGTGCTTGGGACCGTCTACGTGCTGATCGGCATCACCTACCTCTCGGGCAAATCGCGGGTCTTGAGGGTTTCCCTGGGGCCAAGCGCCGCACGCCTGTCCGGCCTGCGCGGCTCCGCGGCCCTTGGCCTCGCTCTTGGGTTCAACATCCCTGCCTGCGCTGGCCCGCTGCTGGTCGCCCTGCTTGGCGCCGCCGCCGCGGGCGGTGCGTCCGGGGCGACGCTCGCCAGAGGCTTCGTGTCACTGGCCCTCTTCGGCCTTGCGCTGTCGCTGCCACTGGTGCTGGCCGTGCTCTTCGAACCTGCCCGCCGGATGCTCGATCGGCTTGCTGGGCTGTCGCGGCGCCTGCCTTTCTGGACGGGCCTGTTGCTCGTCATCCTCGGCGCTTGGTCAATCTGGCTCGGCCTGTCCGGCTTCCGGGCATGACGCGGGAGACTGAACCGATGACCGCGCGACCATTCTTCGACGGCGTAAACTGGATCGGCGTGAGCACCCTCTACCGACGCGAGGTCCAGCGGTTCCTCGCCGTGGCCGCGCAGACTGTCGGTGGCCCGGTGGTGAGCACGCTGCTCTTCCTCGCGGTCTTCGGCGTCGCGCTCGGCCGCCACACCCCGGCGCCGGGCGGCGTGCCCTACCTCGTCTTCATCGTCCCTGGCTTGGTCATGATGGCGATCCTTCAGAACGCCTTCGCCAACACCTCGTCCTCCCTGCTGGTGGCCAAGGTCCAAGGCAACATCGTCGACCTGCTGCTGGCGCCGCTCGGACCTGGCGAGTTCCTAGCCGGGCTGGCGCTCGGAGGCGTCACGCGCGGCCTCATCGTCGGCGCCCTGACGGCACTCGCGGCCTCCCTCTTCGTGCCTTTGCCGCTTGTGAACCCGGCGCTCTGCCTGTTCTACGCCGTCGGCGGCGCCCTCATGTTCGCGCTGCTTGGCGTCGTCGGCGGGCTTTGGGCACAGAAGATGGACCACCAGGCGGCGGTCACGAATTTCGTCATCGCGCCCCTGACGCTGCTCTCGGGCACCTTCTACGCCGTGAGCACGCTGGCCGAGCCGTTCCGCTCCATCGCCTACATCGACCCGGTCTTCTACATCGTGGACGGCTTCCGACACGGCGTCACTGGCGTATCGGAGGCGCCGCCCCTGACCGGAGTTCTCTTTGTCCTCGTCGCCAATGCCCTGCTCGGCGTCCTCTGCCACCGGCTGCTCGCGTCCGGCTGGCGCCTGCGGCAGTGACCCGGATGGACACGACTTTGAACAACATCGCGCCTCTTGCGCCCCGCAATCCGAACGGGCGCCATGCCGGGCTGGCAGTTGACGAATCCTCGGCCGCCATTGAGGTCGAGGGGCTCGAGAAGGTCTATCCGGGAACCAGTGGCCGGACGGCCAAGCGCGCCCTCAAGGAGGTGAGTCTCGCCATCCCTCGCGGCAGCATCTTCGGCCTCCTGGGACCGAACGGCGCCGGGAAGTCGACTCTCATCAACATCCTCGCCGGGCTGGTGCGTAAGTCGGGCGGGAAAGCGCGGGTCTGGGGCATCGACATCGACGAGCACCCACGGGCGGCACGCGCGGCGATCGGCGTCGTCCCGCAGGAGCTCACGCTCGACCCCTACTTCCCGGCGCGCGCCGCGCTCGAGCTGCAGGCCGGACTGTTCGGCATCCCCAAGGCGGCCCGGCGCACGGACGAGTTGCTCGAGGTTCTCGGGCTGGCGGACAAGGCGACGGCTCCCGCCCGCAGCCTCTCCGGGGGCATGCGACGGCGCCTGATGGTCGGTAAGGCGCTGGTCCACAGCCCGCCCGTCCTTGTCCTCGACGAGCCGACGGCGGGCGTCGACGTGGCGCTTCGGCAGCAGCTCTGGGATTACGTCCGGCAGCTCAACCGCCGCGGCACCACGATCCTCCTGACGACGCACTACCTCCAAGAGGCCGAGGCGCTGTGCGACCGCATCGCCATCATGGCCGACGGGCAGATCGTAGCGAACGACACGACCGACGCTCTCCTGCGGGGCGTGGAAGACCAGGAGCTGGTCGTCGAGGTGGCCTCGCCTCTTGCCGCGGTGCCGGACGAGCTTCGCGCCTTCGGTCCGGACCTGACCACGCCCCGGCGCCTGGTGTTCCGCTACGCGCAGGGCGGCGACGCCGTGGACCGGATACTCGGCGCCGTTCGCTCAGCTGGCCTGAGCGTGGTCGGCGTCACGACCCGCCAGCCGGACCTGGAGGCGGTCTTCCTCAGGCTGATGCAGCGCCAAGGCAATTGCGAGGGGCCACAAGGCACCCCGTAGGCCGCGGGGCCGAAACGCGGACGGGAGGCAGAGGGACCGCTCCGGCCTTCTATCGGTGGCACCAGACCTTGGCCGCGGATACGAGGAGGATGCCCGCAAGCGTCGGGAGGAGGACGGCCCCCGGCACGAGGCCGAGGAGCTGCCCGCCAACGACGGTCCCGGCGATCGACCCCGCCGCCATGACCAGCACGAAGGCGCGGTTGCGCCCGAGCACCGCGAAGCTCTGGTCTCGGCTGTAGCGGGCGAACCCCATCAGCATCGTCGGCAGGCTCACCGCGAGGGAGAGGCTCCCGGCGAGCTTGATGTCCACCCCGTAGAGCAGGACCAGCGTCGGGATGAGCAACTCGCCCCCGGCGACGCCGAGGATGGCCGCCACCACCCCGATCCCGAACCCGGCGAGGACGCCCGCCACAGCCTGCGCGGTCCCGGTGAATGCCGCCGTGCCCGCCGTGGCGTCATGGCCGACGAGCAGAACGGCTGCAATGGCCACGAGCAGGACGGCGATGACCCGGTAGAGGGCCTCAGAGCGGAGCCGCGTGGCCCAACCCGCCCCGAGCCAGGCGCCGAGCAGGCTGCCCGCGAGGAGGTTCAGGATGACCGGCCAGTTCGCGGCCACCTCGGCGAGGGGCACGGTCCCCGCCCGGAAGGGCAACGCGGAGGCGACCACGACGAGGCTGGTGGCCTTGTTGACCACGACCGCCTCGAGGGCCGCGAAGCGGAACGTGCCGATCAGGAGCGGCAGCCGGAACTCGGCCCCGCCGAGCCCGATCAGGCCGCCCAGGGTGCCAATCAGGGTGCCGCCTCCGAACGCTGCGAGCGGGCTGCGAGCGATGTCGCCCGATGCCGCCATGCTCATCCGGTGGGGTGCCATGGCAACGCTCCGCCCGATATTCCCGGACGACTATATCGACCCTTTCGGGCCGCTCAAGGGCCAGCAGGGCGCCTCAGGACGCCGCTGGTTTCGGTTGGCTGGTTTGGGTGGCATCGGCGGGCTGCCCCTCGCGCTCGGGGGCGAGTGCTTCCCGCATCACCGCGAGCTCCGCAGCACCCGCCTCGGCCGCGAGCTGTTCCAGGCGGCGGTAGGCGGCGAGGATGGTGGCGCCCAGTGGGGTCAGCGCAGCCCGGCCACCACCCGTTCCCCCTTTCGACGCCTCGACGAGGGCGCCGCGGAAAGTGCCGTTCATGGCCTCGACGAGGAACCAAGCCCGCTTGTAACTCATGCCCATCCGCCGCCCCGCTGCGGCGATCGAGCCGGTGTCACGGATGCCCTCGAGCAGTTCCGCCTTGCCTGGCCCCATGGCGGGAGGGCCGCCCGGCGGATCAGGCAGCAGGACGCGCAGCTGGAGTCCGAGCGGCCGCTCTGGTGGCGACTTGGTCATGCCGGGAGCAAAGCACGGCGGGACCACGGCGCCCAGTCAGCCGTCCCGACTGAGCCAGCGGAGAGCCTGCAGCCCAACGAGAGTCACCACCGCGAGGTGCCCGAAGGCCAGCCCCCGGCCAAGAACCCCGTCGCCGCCCGCGAGTTCGAGGAAAAACCCGACCCCGAGCGGACCCAGGAACCCGCCCGCGTAGCCCGCCATCGAGTGCAGCCCCATGGTGGCGCCGCGCAGCTGCTTGTCGGCGGCCTGCACGGTCCCGGCGGTCAGCGCCGAGCTGTCGAGGTAGATGGCGACGTTCCAAAACACCACGGCGGCGGCGGCGAGCGCGACGGAGACGCCGGTCGTCCACCCCGTCGCCAGCGACAGCGCGGCGGCCGCCGTCATCGCCCACAGCACCACTCGCGCCCGCCCGTACTTCTGCGCGGTCTCGTTCCCGGTGACGGAGACCGCGACCCCCGCGAGGCCCGCCGCGGTGAACAGGACGGCGGGCGACGGCATCCAACCGGGCGCGCCGAGCCGGGCCATCGTCGCGGCCAGGAAGGCGACAGCCCACCCGCGCAGCGCGGCCATCTCCCAGGTGTGCACCGTGTAGCCGACGATCCACGCCATTGCCCGTCGGTTCCGGAAGACCGGGCGGAAGTCGAGGAGCGCTCCGCGCGGCGCCACACCCGGCCGCGGCGGCAGGGTGCGCGGCATCACCGCGGCCGCGATGGCGAAGGCGGCCGCTGCGGCGACGCCGCCGAAGGCGAAGGCGGCCGTCGGCCCGCCCACGGCGTCGAACAGGCTGGCGGCGGCGAAGGAGGCGGCGCCCGCGATGCCGACCCCGGCGGCGTGCCAGGAGACCGCACGCGACTGCGCCGCGCCCTCCAGAGGGTCGGCGAGTGCTTTGAGGCCGACCATGTAGGCGCCCGCCCAGCCGACGCCCGCCAAGGCCCGCATCAGCATGCCGGACCAGAACCCGTCCGCCAGGAAGGCGAATCCGAGGTGCGAGAGCGCGGTCAGGCCGGTGCCGATGAGGTAGACGCGGCGCACCGGGACGCGGTCGGTCAGGGCCAGGAGCACCGGGACGGCGGGCACGTATGCGGCGAAGAAGACGCCGACCAGCCACCCGGCCTCGGTCTTGGACAGGCCCCACCGCTCAATATAGGCGGGCAGCAGGGCCGGGAGGGTGAAGGCGCCGATCTGGGTCAGCACCTGCGCCACGACGATGGCGGCGACGAAGCCACGGCTGCCCGGAGCAAGGGTGGCTCGCCCAATCGCCCTCATGGAGCAGCCGCGTCGCCGTCCCCGAAGGGGTGCGCTGTCTGGCTTGCGGTGGCTGGCGGCATCGAGCACCTCGGCGTGGACGAGGCAACGTAACGACGCTGCCGCGAGATGCGAAGGCGATGGCCTGCCGTGCGCGGTCCTCCCTTCCCGGCGTCAGCCGCCTTCGTTCGGGTCTGTGTCGTCCCCCTCGCCGAGCGCGCGCTGCAGGAGGACCGTGTCGAGCCATCGGCCGTGCTTGCGGCCGACCGAGCGGAGGGTGCCGACAAGGCGAAACCCGAAGGTTTCGTGCAGGCGCACCGAGGCCAGGTTCGCGCTGTCCCCGACCACCGCCACCATCTGCCGCACCCCGAGCGCTTCACACTGCGTGAGCAGCTCCTGGAGCAGCAGGCGGCCGATGCCGCGGCCGTTGACGTCGTGGCGCACGTAGACGGAGTTCTCGACCGTGTTCCTGTAGGCGGCGCGCGGCCGGTATGCACCGGCATAGGCGTAACCGAGGATGGCGCCGTCGTGGCCCTCCGCGACCAGGTAGGGCAGCCCGCGGGCGAGGACGTCCGCCCGACGCCTCCGCATCTCCTCGGCATCCGGCGGCTCGGTTTCGAACGACCCGGTCCCGTGCAGGACGTGATGGCCGTAAATCGCGGCGATGGAGCCGATGTCGGCCTCCGCCGATGGCCTTACGCGGATGCTGTCGAGTTGCCCTGCTCTGGGGGCGAGATCCTGTGTGTTCATGCCCGCAAGACTGCGGCCGCCCGCCCGGAGCCGGAAGGAAATTTATCTGATCCGCGGCATCAGGATAAGTTTTCCGCATGCCCGACCCAAGCCTCCGCCAGCTGCGGACCTTTCTTTCCGTTGTCGAGACCGGCGGCGTCACCGCCGCCGCGCAGGCGCTCGGCCTGACCCAGCCCGCGGCCAGCCAGCAACTCCGCGAACTGGAGCGCATCATGGGCGTCCGCCTGCTCGAGCGGGTCTCGGGACGCTCGGTCCCGACCGCCGCGGGACGGGCCCTCATCGAACCCGCGCGGAGGGCTCAGGCGGCCGTCGCGGACGCGGTGGCTGCCGCCACCACCCACCGGCTTGGCGAGGTGGGGCGCGTCCGCCTGGGCACCGGTGCCACGGCCTGCATCCACCTCCTGCCGCCGGTGCTGGCGGAGCTGAACGAGCGGATGCCGGGCCTCGAGGTCATCATCGCCACCGGGAACACGCCGGACATCCTCCGCCGCGTCGAGGAGGGCGATCTCGACGCGGCGCTGGTGACGCTCCCGGCGTCGCTCGGGCGTTCGCTCGCCGCGACCCGGATCGCCACCGACGCCTTGGTGGCACTCCTCCCGGAGGGCATGGCGCCCGCGAAGCGCCCCGCATTAGCTGCGGCCGACTTCGAAGGACTGCCTCTCATCCTGTACGAGGCGGGCGCGAATACCCGAGCCATCATCGACACCTGGTTCCGTCGAGCGGGGCTTGTCCCCCGACCGATCATGGAGTTGGGCAGTGTCGAGGCCATCAAGGTTCTGGTCGCGGGCGGGCGCGGCTGCTCGGTACTGCCCGCGCTGGCACTCGGTGGCGACGTCGCGGGCGCGGTGGTGCGGCCTTTGCGTCCGGCCCTCGCGCGGCAGCTCGCAGTCGTGGTTCGCAAGGAGAAGGTCGTCGACCGGGGCCTTGGACGGTTGCTGGGGGCTCTGAAGGTCGCGGGAGCCCGTCCGGGATAAGTGGCGGCGATGTGGTTTGGGACCGCGGCGTCTGCAACGAAGGCAGCACCCAAACCGGCCGTGGTGAACCAACTGCTGGACGGGAACGGGCCTCTCAAGCCGCTCAGCCCGCCTTGGGGTTGCCGAGCGCGATGGCGATGCGGGTCAGCGCAAGGAGCTCCAGGTTGTGAGGCACCCGACGCATCCTGGGGCCGAGCGGGCTGCCGCTGTCCTCTTCGAGCATCATCGGAAAGGGTGGCCAGTTCGGACGCCGACCCATCCGGTCCACGGTCGTGCTCGGCGGCGGCTCACGCTGCATCTCCACCATTGTTGTTCCTCCGCCATCGGCCACGCAGGCTCGGCCGGGAGGTTAGAACACTGCCGGGGCCGCAGGAGCCCCTCGAAGGCACCCAGGCCCAGCTGCCCGGAAGAGACACCCAACGCGAGTGGCGCCGACCTCGTCAGCTGCCGCTGGCGGCACCGGACAAGACGGCAAGGTCCGCCTTCGCCTGCTTCTCCGCCCGCTCCCTCCGCTCGCTGTAGCGGTCGGTCAGGTAGTCCGAGCGGTCGCGCAGCAGCAGGGTGAACTTCACCAGCTCCTCCATGACGTCCACTACCCGGTCGTAGAGCGGCCCCGGCAGCATCCGGCCCGCCTCGTCGAACTGCTCGTACGCCTTGGGCACCGAGGACTGGTTGGGGATGGTGAACATCCGCAGCCACCGGCCGAGCAGGCGCAGCGTGTTCACCGCGTTGAAGCTCTGCGAGCCGCCGGAGACCTGCATCACCGCCAGCGTCCGGCCCTGGGTTGGACGGACACCGCGGCTCTCGAGAGGGAGCCAGTCGATCTGGTTTTTGAGGATGCCGGTGACGGCGCCGTGCCGCTCCGGGCTGCACCAGACCTGTCCCTCCGACCACAAGGAAAGCTCCCTGAGCTCGGCGACCGTGGGGTGGTCGGCGGGCACGCTGTCCACCACTGGCAGGTTGCGAGGGTCGAAGACCCGCGTCTCGGCGCCGAACCGCCTCAGGATGCGCTCGGCCTCGAGTGTCAGGAACCGGCTGTAGGACCGCTCCCGGAGCGACCCGTAGAGCAGCAGAATCCGCGGCGGGTGCGTGCTGGCGCCGGGGATGCCGAGCGTTCCGACGGTCGGGATGTCGAGCTGCGCTTCCGAGACATTGGGCAGCGAGAGGTCCGGAAGGTTCACGTCAGGCATTCAGGCCTCCAAACAGGTGGCGGGCAAGGTCGGCATGCCCGCCAATGCGTCTCGTATCTCATGGGCGGCGCTTCGAGCCGCCCGCGTCACCCCGGCCAGCGTGGCGGAGGCGACCCCGGTCCAGTCGCCGTAGCCGACCAGCCAGAGGCGCGGCTCGCGGACGGAGCGACCACCCCGGACCGCGACGCGCCCGTCCGGCTCCAGCACGCCGAGCGGTGCCAGGTGTTCCAGGGCCGGGCGGAAGCCCGTGCACCAGATGACCGCGTCCACCGGGCTGCGGCTGCCGTCCCGCCAGACGACGCCGTCCGGCTCGAGGCGGAGGAAGGGCCGGACGCTGCGCAGCGCGCCGCGGTCGCGGGCCTCCCGGACCGGCGGGACCATGACGATGTCGCCCAGGCCGCCCCGAGGCGGGCCGGGGTCGCGGCCTTCCTGCTGCGCCCGCACGCGTTCCGTCGCGCGTTCGAACAGCACGCGGCCGTCCACGTCGTCGGGCAGGAAGGTCGGCGCCTCCGTCGTGACCCAGGTCACCTCGGCCACGAGCGACAGCTCGGCGAGGATCTGGGCGCCGGAGTTGCCGCCGCCCACCACAAGGACTCGCTGGCCCGCGAATTCTTGCGGCGAGCGGTAGGACGAGGAGTGCAGTTGGCGTCCGCGGAAAACCTCCGCTCCCGGGCAATCCGGGACGAAGGGGCGGCTGGCGCCGCCGGTCGCGCTGACCACGGCGGAGGCCGTCCAGCTTCCCGCATCGGCCCGGACCAGCAGCCGGTCCCCCGCGCGCTCGAGCGCCTCGACCCGGACCGGGCGCCGGACCGGCAGCTGGTATCTCTCCTCGTACGCCGCCAGATAGGCGGCCACGTGGTCCCGGCCGGGATACCCCCCACCCTGGACGGGCGGCATGGGCCAGCCCGGCAGCGAGCTCCATTGGGCCGGGGAGAACAGGTGAAGGGAGTCCCAGGCCGAGGGCCAGGCGCCGCCCGGTCTCTCGTTGGCGTCCAGGATCTCGAAGTCCAGCCCCGTCCGGCGCAGGAAGTAGCCGACTGCGAGGCCAGACTGCCCGCCGCCGATGACGATGACCTGTCGATTCCGGCTTTCCTGCATCCCGGGCCTAGCGAGCCGCAGCTCGGCCAGCTCCTCGGTCGTACCAGCGGCGGGTCCGCATGACGATGTGGACCACCGACAGCATGACGGGCACCTCGACCAGCACGCCGACCACGGTTGCCAGCGCGGCACCGCTCTCGAACCCGAACAGGCTGATGGCGGCTGCGACCGCGAGCTCGAAGAAGTTGCTAGCGCCAATCAGGGCAGAAGGCCCGGCTACGCTGTGCGCCGAGCCGCACTGCCGGTTCAGCAGGTAGGCCAGCCCCGCATTGGCATAGACCTGAATGAGGATGGGCACCGCGAGCAGCAGGATCACCAGCGGCTGCGCCAGGATCTGCTGTCCCTGAAAGCCGAACAGCAGCACCAGGGTGGTCAATAGGGCCACAAGCGAGACCGGGTTCAGCGACTTGAGCGTGCGCTGGAGGGCCGCCTCGCCACCGGAGGCGAGCAGCGAGCGACGCCAGATCTGCGCCGCGACAAGGGGCACGATGATGTAGAGGCCCACCGAGAGCAGCAGCGTGTCCCAGGGGACCGTGATGGCCGACAGGCCGAGCAGCAGCCCGACCACGGGCGCGAAGGCGACAACCATGATGGCGTCGTTCAACGCGACCTGGGACAGGGTGAAGTTCGGCTCGCCATCCGTCAGCCGCGACCAGACGAAGACCATGGCGGTGCAGGGCGCGGCCGCGAGCAGGATGAGCCCGGCGATGTAGCTGTCGATCTGTCCGGCGGGGAGCCACGGCCGGAACAGCCATCCGATGAACAGCCAGCCGTGCAGCGCCATGGAGAAGGGTTTCACCAGCCAGTTCACCCCGAGCGTGACGGCGATGCCGCGCCAGTGCCGCGTCACCTGCCCCATGGCGGCGAAGTCCACGCGGAGCAGCATGGGCACGATCATCAGCCAGATGAGCGCGGCGACCGGGATGTTGACCTGCGCCACCTCCAACCCGCCGAGGGCGTGGAAGAAGCCCGGCATGACGGCACCGAGGGCGATGCCCGCGACGATGCACAGCGCCACCCAGAGGGTCAGGTAGCGCTCGAAGGTGCCCATCGCCGCCTTGCGGCCCTGGATGGCGGCTTCCGCCTGCGCCGACGCGCTCATGCCGCCACTCCCTTCAGCACGCGAAGACCTCGCTCGTCCACGACAGGCTCGCCGTCCTCCTTGGCGAATGCGCCGCGCTGCGGGTTCGGCAGGATGTCGAGCACCGTCTCGGACGGCCTGCAGAGCCTCACGCCGAGTGGCGTCGCCACGATGGGCCGGTTGATGAGGATGGGGTGCGCCATCATGGCGTCCAGCAACTGGTCGTCCGTCAGCGACGGGTCGCCCAGGCCAAGCTCGTCATGGGGCGTGCCCTTCTGCCGCAGGACGCCGCGCACCGGGATGCCCATGCGCCGGATGAGGTCGGCCAGCTCCGTTCGCGAGGGCGGCGTCTTCAGGTATTCGATGACGACCGGCTCCTCGCCGCTGTTGCGGATGAGGCCGAGGACGTTGCGGGAGGTCCCGCAATCGGGGTTGTGGTAGATGGTGACGGTCACGGCGGTCTCCGGACGTGGTCGGGGTCTCAGGCGGCGGAGGCGCCCACGGGCGCGCTGGCGGCGGCAGGATGGCAGGCGGGGCCGCAGTCGGCGTGGCCGCCACAGCAGTGCTCGGTCAGGTAGGCCACCAGCGCATTCATGGCCGCCGGGACCATGGCGTAGATGATCTGGCGGCTGACCCGGCGCTGGCTGACCAACCCCGCGTGCAACAGCGCCTGGAGGTGGAAGGTCAGGCTCGACGGCGGCAGGCCGAGCCGCTCGGCAATGGCGCCCGCTGGCAGCCCGTCCGGCCCTGCCTCGACCAGGAGGCGATAGGCGGCAAGCCGGTGCTCGTTCGCCAGGGCGGACATGGCGGCGACGGCCGAGACGATGTCCATGACGGCTCCACCCTTCAAGGAAACTCGAAATATGCCTTGTGGTGCCGATGGTCAAGGGTCGCTACGAGTTTCATGGAAATGTCGCGCCGTTTAAGCGGCAGCGGTGTAGTCCATCTCCACGATTCCGGTTCAAACCGTCCCAGGCTATACGCTACGGTCCTTCCGGAAGCCTGGAATGGTTTGTGGGCAGGGATAGGGGAGGACGGCCATGAAGAGATGTGACGCGCTCGTCGACGCCGGACGCAGATCGTTTTTCGCGCGGACGGCAGCGGTGGCCGCCGGAGCCGCCGCCGCGACGACGGTCGCCGGGGAGCCTGCCAAAGCAGCACCCGCCCTCGCGCTGATCGAGTACCCCACCAGGAAGCTGGCCAACCTCCGGGACCTCAAGGTCAACGAGCCGCTCGACATCGGCTACCCGGACGACCAAAGCCCGGGCGTGCTTCTGAAGCTCGGCACCCGGGTCGAGGGCGGCGCCGGGCCGGACGGCGACGTGGTCGCCTTCAGCACCCTCTGCCCGCACAAGGGCTACCCCCTCAACTACTCGGCCGGGGACAAGACCCTCAACTGCCCGGGCCACTACAGCCGCTTCGACTGCGAACGGGGCGGGCTTGAGATCTGGGGCCACGCGACCCAGAACCTCGCGCAGTTCAGGCTCCGGGTGGACGAGGCGGGCGACGTCCACGCCGTGGCCGTGGACGAGCTGATCTACGGCCGCCTCTCCAACGTGCTGCAGGGCTGAGGGAGGGCACCATGGCTTACAAGCGCAACATCGACCGCCTTCCCATCCCGCCCCGGGACGCCAAGGTCCAGAACGTTGTCTGCCACTTCTGCATCGTCGGCTGCGGCTACCACGCCGTCTCCTGGCCGGTCGATCGCCAGGGCGGGCCCCGCCCGGATCAGAACCTGTTCGGCGAGGACCTGGGGCAGCAGCAGGGCGCAGATGCCGGGGCCTGGTTCAGCCCCTCCATGTACAACGTCGTTAAGCAGGACGGCCGCGACGTCCACCTGGTCGTCATGCCCGACAAGGACTGCGTGGTGAACTCGGGCCTCGGCTCGATCCGCGGCGCCCGCATCGGCGAGCTCTCCCACTCCGCGGTCACCGGAACCCTGCGTGACCGCCTCACCGAGCCCATGGTGTGGCGTTACGGCGTGCCGACGCCGACCTCCTGGGACGACGCCATCGGCCTTGCCGCCGAGGTCACGCGGCGGGTCGTCGAGGCGCAGGGCGAGGACGGGCTCATCGTCTCGGCGTACGACCACGGTGGCGCGGGCGGCGGCTACGAGAACACCTGGGCGACCGGCAAGCTCTACTTCGAGAGCATGAAGGTCAAGAACATCCGGATCCACAACCGCCCCGCCTACAACAGCGAGGTCCACGGCACCCGCGACATGGGCGTGGGCGAGCTGAACAACTGCTACGAGGACGCCGAGCTCGCCGACACCATCTTCGTCGTAGGCGCCAACCCGCTCGAGACGCAGACCAACTACTTCCTGAATCACTGGGTGCCGAACCTGCGCGGCACGAGCCTCGACAAGAAGAAGGCGGAGTTCGGGAACGAGCCGGTGGCGCCGGGGCGCATTGTCGTCGTCGATCCCCGCCGCACGCCGACCATCGCCGCTTGCGAGGTGGAGGCGGGCAAGGAAAACGTCCTGCACCTGGCCATCAACTCCGGGACCGACCTCGCCCTGTTCAACGCGATCTTCACCGAGATTGCGGCCAAGGGCTGGCTGGACCGCGCCTTCATCGGCGCCAGCACGACCGGCTTCGACGAGGCCGTCCGGGCGAACCAGACCTCCATCGAGGAGGCGGCGCGCCTCACCGGCCTGTCGCCCGAGGACATCCGGAAGGCCGCGGCCTGGATCGCCGAGCCGAAGCAGGGAGGTGCCCGGCGGCGGACGATGTTCGCCTACGAGAAGGGCCTCATCTGGGGCAACGACAACTACCGGACCAACCAGGCCCTGGTGAACGTCGCGCTCGCCACCGGCAACGTCGGCAGGCCCGGCGGCGGCTGCGTGCGCCTCGGCGGCCACCAGGAGGGCTACTCGCGGCCGGACTACCCGGGCGGGCGCCCGGCGCCGTACGTGGACCAGCTGCTCATCGGCGGCCAGGGCGGCGTGCACCACGTCTGGGGGTGCGACCACTTCAAGACGACGCTGAACGCCGCCGAGTTCAAGCGGGCCTACAAGCGCCGGACCGACCTCGTGAAGGCGGCGATGGACTCCGTCCCGGCGAGTGACCGCGAGGCCCAGGTCAGGGCCATCATGGAGGCTATCCGGCAGGGCGGCCTGTTCGTCGTCAACGTCGACATCGTGCCGACCCAGATTGGCAGCTGCGCCCACGTCGTGCTGCCCGCCGCGACCTCCGGCGAGATGAACCTGACCAGCATGAACGGCGAGCGCCGGATGCGGCTGACCGAGCGCTACATGGACCCGCCCGGCAGCGCGCTTCCCGACTGCCTCATCGCCGCCCGCCTCGCGCAGGCGCTCGAGCGAAGCTGGCGCGCCGCTGGGAAGGCGGACGTCGCCGACCGCTTCAAGGGCTACGACTGGCGGACCGAGGAGGACGCCTTCAACGACGGCTACCGCCAGCACGAGAAGGGCGGGCAGTTCGTGACCTACGCCCGCCTCCGAGCGATGGGCACCAACGGCTTCCAGGAACCGGCGACGGGCCTCGAGGGCGCGGGGCCGGTGGCGGCCGGGACCACCACTGGCGGGACGCCGGGCATGGTGGTCCAGGGTCCGGCGACGGAGGCGACGCGGGGCAAGGAGGTCGCGCAGCAAGCCGGGGCGAACACCGGTCCGTCGGCGGCCGCGCCGCAGACCGGCGGCACCGAGCGGATCATCGGCACCAAGCGGCTCTACGCCGACGGCAAGTTCAACACGTCGGACGGCAAGGCCAAGTTCGCCGCCGCGCAGTGGCGGGGCCTCCAGGCCGAGGGCAAGCAGGCGGAGAAGGACAAGTTCCGGTTCCTCGTCAACAACGGCCGCGCCAACCACGTCTGGCAGTCGGTCTACCTCGACCAGCACAACGAGTTCGTCCGCGACCGCTTCCCGTTTCCCTACCTGCAGGTGAACCCGGCGGACATGGCCGAGCTCGGGCTGAAGGAGGGCGACCTCGTCGAGGTCTACAACGACAGCGGCAGCACCCAGGCCATGGTCTGGCCGACGCTGTCGGCCCGGCGGAACGAGACCTTCATGCTGTTCGCCTTCCCCTCGGGGGCGGTCGGCAACGTCGTCTCGAAGGGTGTGAACGAGTTCGTCATCCCGAACTACAAGCAGAGCTGGGGCAACATCCGGAAGCTCGCCGACGCACCCGAGGCAACCAGGAAGCTGTCCTTCAAGGCGCAGGAGTACCAGGCGTCCTGAAGCAAGCGCGCCGCCCGGGTAGTCCGGGCGGCGCCTGCGGCAGGGGGACGACCGCGTTCAGCGCGCCCCCACCGAAGCACGGTCATGGTCGAGCATGGCCCAGAGCGCATCTGGATTGGTGGCGCTCGCCGCCGCCATGCCAAGGAAGATGAAGGCCGCCAGCGCGCCTGCCGCAGAGCCCGCAGCGCAGCGCATCATGCGGGAACGAGCCCGTGGCGCAGCATGGTCTCGCGGAGCTTGGCCGCGTCCGGCGGC
Source organism: Roseicella sp. DB1501 (assembly GCF_013112485.1). GTDB lineage: Bacteria > Pseudomonadota > Alphaproteobacteria > Acetobacterales > Acetobacteraceae > Paracraurococcus. Next base: position 45,804 of record NZ_JABFHG010000017.1, on the reverse strand, counting down.
CCGGCGGCGGCGAGCGCCGCGATCTCGCGGAAATACTCCGGGCCGAGCACCCCCGGTGTCAGCACGCAGAGGCAGGTCGCCACCGCTCCGCTCCGGTTGTCGAAACCGTGCACGACACCCCGTGGGATGAAAAGGCTCTCGCCCGGCCCGACCGGCTGCGGCGCGCCGTTCACCGTGAAGGTGACAGTGCCGGTGAGGCCGTAGATGGTCTCGTCCCAGTCGCGGTGGTGGTGCGGCACCGGCATCCGCCCGGAGGGAGGCACCGTCATCTCGAAAAGGTCGAGACTGCCGCCGGTGTCGTGCTTTGTGCGCAGGAAGCGCAGCTCCAATGGTCCAACGCGGATTGTCTCGGCCATGCGGTGCCTCCCAGGTAGGACAGGACTGATCTAACCCCGGCGGCCCGTTCAGACCATGGCCCGCCGTGCCTCGGCCTCGGTCGGCAGCATGAATGTCAGTGCCGCGCAGGCGGCCAGCATGGCCGCCGAACCCCACAGGCAGCCCTGCAGCCCGGCCCACTGCGTCAGCGCGCCCGACAGCAGGATGCCCATGAGGCGCCCGGCTGCGTTCGCCGCGTAGTAGTAGCCGACGTCCTCGGCAGCCTTCTCCGACCCCGCGTAGGCGAGGATGAGGTAGGAGTGCAGCGAGGAGTTCACGGCGAAGGCGAAGCCGAAGACGGCCAAGCCGATGACGACGGCGAGGTCCGGTCGACCCACCGTGCCTGAGGCGAGCAGCAGGCCGAGGGCGACGGGGACGATGGCTAGGGCCAGCCCCCAGAGCCGCGCCTCGGGCACTTCGCGCGACAGGCCGTCCGCGCTGCGGCGGATCACCTGCGGCGCCAGCGCCTGCACGCCGCCGTAGCCGATGGTCCATGCGGCGACGAAGGTCGCCACGCCGATGTAGTGCCAGCCCTGGCTGTAGAGGAACACCGGCAGGCCGACGACAAACCAGACGTCGCGCGAGCCGAACATGAAGATGCGGGCCGAGGCCAGCAGGTTGACGCCGCGATTCTTGGCGAGGAGCTCCTTGAAGCTCTTCGACGCCTTGGCCTTGCCCAGCTCGCGCGGCAGGCTCAGCGCCACCCCCGCCAGGATGACGGCGAGCATGGCGGCCATCATCCAGAGCGCCGGGCGGAACCCGGCGACCTGGAGCAGGAAGCCGCCGACGAAGAAGCCGAAGCCCTTCATCGCGTTCTTGGAGCCGGTGAACCACGCCACCCAGCGGAAGAGCTGCCCGGCGCCCTCCTTCGAGGACGCCTTGATGGCCGACTTGGACGCGGTCTTCGTCAGGTCCTTGGCGACGCCCGCGATGCCTTGCGCCGCCACGACCCAGGCGACCGACGCCGCCGCGCCCCAGCCCGGATCCAGCGCCGAGAGCATCAGCAGGCCGCCGATCTGCAGCGTCAGGCCGGTGGCGAGCATGCGCGGGATGCCGAAGCGCGCCGCCAGCCAGCCGCCGCCGAAGTTGGCGAAGATCCCGGCCGCCTCGTAGAGCAGGAACAGGAAGGCGAGGGTGAAGGGGGTGTAGCCGAGCTGGTAGAAGTGCAGCAGCACCAGCATCCGCAGCGCGCCGTCGGTGAGGGTGAACCCCCAGTAGGCGCCGGTGACGATGAGGTAGTTGCGGGCCGCGGACGTCATGCCCCTCGCTCCCCGACGATGCAGGCCAGATCCACCATCCGGCAGGCGTAGCCCATCTCGTTGTCGTACCAGGCGTAGACCTTCAGCAGCGTCCCGTCCGTCACCATGGTGCTCGGGCCGTCCACGATGGCGCTGCGCGTGTCGTTCGCGTAGTCGGCCGAGACCAGCGGCCGGGTCTCGTAGCCCAGGATGCCCGCGAGCGGCCCGGCGGCCGCCGAGCGGAACAGCTCGTTTACCTCGGTCTCGGTGGTCGGGCGGTCCAGCTCGAAGACGCAGTCGGTCAGGGAGGCGTTCAGCACCGGCGCCCGGACGGCGTGCCCGTTCAGGCGGCCCTTGAGCTCCGGGTAGATGAGGGCGATGGCCGTAGCGCTGCCCGTCGTGGTTGGCTGGAGGGACAGCATCGCCGAGCGGGCGCGCCGGAGGTCCTTGTGCGGCGCGTCGACGACCACATTGGTGTTGGTCGGGTCGTGGATGGTGGTGATCTGGCCGTGCCGGATGCCGATGGCCTCGTGGACCACCTTCACCACCGGCGCTAGGCAGTTGGTGGTGCAGGAGGCCGCCGTGAGCAGCCGGTGCTCCCTCGGGTCGTAGCGGTCGTGGTTGACCCCGACCACGACGTTCAGGGCGGAGCCGTCCTTGACCGGCGCCGCGACGATGACCCGCTTCACGCCCCGGTCGAGGTAGCCCTGGAGCTGCTCCTGCTTCAGGAACTTGCCCGTGCACTCCAGGACGACGTCGCAGCCGAGGTCGCCCCAGGGCACCTCGGCCGGGCTGGCCTCCGCCGTGAAGCCGATGCGCCGATCGCCGATGCCAATGGCCCGGTCGCCCTCGGCGCCGATCCGCTCGCGCCAGCGGCCGTGGATGCTGTCGAACTCGAGGAGGTGGGCGGTGGCCTCCGCGCCGCCCTTGACCTCGTTCACGTGGACGATGTCGAGCCGGTTGCCCGCCCGCGGGTCGTCGCCCTCCCGGAAGACGCCGCCCAGGGCGGCGCGCAGCGCGAGCCTGCCGATGCGGCCCATGCCGTTGATGCCGACGCGCATGTCAGCGTCCCCCGGTCAGAGCCAGGGTGCCTCCGAGCTCGTCCAGCCGCGCCTTCAGCGCCATCCGGTCCAGCGAGGCGAAGGGCAGCGAGACGAAAATCTCGATCCGGCGCTTCAGGCTCCCATAGAGCTCGCTCAGGAGCAGCGCCCGCTCCACCTCGTTGCCGCGGAACTCGTTCGGGTCGGGCAGCGGCCAGGTCCCCGTGACCGCCATGTCGCCAAGGTCCGGGCAGACCTGGTTGTCGAGCACGTCGCAGAGCGCGATGACGAAGTCCATCTGCGGGGCGTCCGGGCCGCAGAAGCGGTCCCAGGACTTGCTGTGGAGCTTCGAGACGTCATGGCCGAAGCGTTCGAGGACGCTGAGGACGCCCTCCAACGGCTGCGGCGCCGGGTCCGCACCGGCGGAGTAGGCCCGGAAGCGCCCGGCGCCCACCTTCTCCAGGATCGCCTCGGCCATGATCGAGCGCGCGGAATTCTTGGTGCACAGGAACAGCACGTTGAAGGCTGGGGTCATCGTGTCCCTCTCCTCGGGGGCGGTGGGCAACAGGTCGCCGAGGCCGCCACAGAGCTCCGGGCGGCCGGAGCAGCAGGTCTCGGTCAGGAAGGCCAGCAGCTCGCGGAGCGCGGCGATGCGGACGGCGTGGCGGATCTGGCGGCTTTGCCGGGTGGACTGGGTAAGGCCCGCCCGCTCGAGGGCGCCGAGGTGGAAGGAGGTTGTCGAGGCCGGGATGCCGAGCCGCTCCGCGACCTCGCCCGCGGGGAGGCCGTTCGGGCCAGCGGCGAGGAGGAGGCGCAGGACCGCGAGGCGCGTCTCCTGCGAGAGGGCGGCGAAGACCTGGGCGGCGTCGGTTGCTTCCATGTTTCCAATCTAATGGATGTGTTGACACGAGGCTATGCGGCGTCCGCGTCCAAGACCGGTCGCGGTGCCGTTGGCAGGCGCGTCTTGCCTGAAAGTGGCGGTCGGGCTGGGTTCACTCCCGCTTCCCCCGGGAGCCCGTAAAGGAAGCTTCACGCCAAACCGGTTTGCTTCGCCTATATCGGGACCATGGAAATCAAAGAGGCCGCAGAGTCGCTCGGAGCACTCGCGCAGGAGACGAGGCTGGACCTGCTCCGGCTGCTCATCAAACGGGGGCCGTCCGGCATGGCGGCAGGTGACCTGGCGGCGGCGATCGGCATTCCGGCCTCGACCCTCTCCTTCCACCTCGGTGCCCTCGAGCGGGCGGGCCTGACAACCGCCACGCGCCAGGGACGGAACGTCATCCACGCCGTGCGCGAGCCGGGGCTGCGCGGCCTCCTCGCCTTCCTGACCAAGGACTGCTGCGGCGGCCGCCCCGAGCTGTGTGGCGACCTCGCCCGCCTCCTCCCGGAACCGGCGCCGGACGCGGTGCGGCCCGCCTTCCACGTGCTGTTCCTGTGCTCGCGGAACTCCGCCCGGTCCATCATGGCCGAGGCGATCCTGAGCCGGGTGGGCGGCGGCCGCTTCCGCGCCTACTCGGCGGGCGCGGACCCGGCACCCGCCCCACTGCCCGAGGTGCTGGAGCGCTTGTCCGTCCTCGGCCATGACGTCTCCGGGCTGCGCAGCAAGTCCCTGGACGCGTTCACACGCGAGGGGGCGCCGCCGATGGACTTCGTCATCGCCCTCTGCGACGTCCCCGAGGGCCAGCCCTGCCCGGACTTCGGCGGCGTGGCCCTGACCGCCCAGTGGCCGCTGCCGGACCCGGCGCGGTTCGAGGCCGGTCCGCAGCGCGTCCTGCTCGTCAACGAGCTGTACGCCAGCCTCCGGCGGCGCATCGAGGCGTTCGTCGGCCTGCCCTTCGGCAACCTCAGCCGCCGCGCGGCCCAGGAGCGCCTCGAGGCGCTGGCCGACGTCATCGCCGCCTGACAACCGGCACTGGGTCATCATCGCCCCGGGATCGCCGCCGCGACATAGGCCTCGACGCGGGTGACGAGGCTTGGCGGCAGCGCCACGTAGCCGAGGTCTCGGGCGCTTTCCTGGCCGCTCCGGAGCGACCACGCGAAGAAGTCGGTGGCTGCCTTGCTGCGCCCTCGGACGCTGGGCTGGCGCGGCATCAGGATGAAGGTCGTCGCGGTGATCGGATAGGCGCCCTCGCCGGGCGCGTTCGTCATCAGCAGGCTGAAGTCCTCGGCTTGGGCCCAGTCCGCGCTCGCGGCGGCCTCCTGGAAGCTCTCCGGCCCCGGCGGGACGAAGCGGCCCGCGGCGTTCCGCACCAAGGCGTGGGTCAGCCGGTGCTGGGTGACGAAGGCGTACTCGACGTAGCCGATGGCACCCGGCACTCGACCGACCTGGAAGGCGACGCCCTCGTTGCCCTTGCCGCCGACGCCGGTCGGCCAGGACACGGAGGTGCCCTCGCCGACCTTGGCCCGCCACTCGGGGCTGACCTTCGACAGGTAGTCGACCCAGTTGTAGGTCGTGCCGGAGCCGTCGGATCGATGGATCACCGAGATCGCGGTGTCGGGCAGCTCGAGGTTCGGGTTCAGGGACCGGATGGCCGGGTCGCTCCACCTCCGGACCTTGCCGAGGTAGATGTCGGCCAGGAGCTCTCCGGTCAAACGCATCTCCCCTGGCCTGACGCCGGGCAGGTTCACGACCGGGACGATACCGCCGATGACCAGCGGGAACTGGACCAGGCCGGACTTGCGGAGCTCCGCGGGCGGCAGCGGGGCTTCGGAGGCGCCGAAGTCCACGGTGCCCGCCCTGACCTGGGTGACGCCCTGCGCGGAGCCGACGGGCTGGTAGGTCACCTGGACACCGGTCCGGGCGCCGTATTCGGCGGACCACCGCGACATTACCGGATTGACGAAGGTCGAACCCGCCCCGGAGACCTGCTGCGCCACGGCGCTCGGTGTCGCTAACGCCAAGCAGGAGGCGACGACCGCGGAGAGCGCGAGGGACCTGAACCGCATGTTTCCTCCTCCTGGCGTATCGGCCGGTGCGGACATGCAGTCCGGCTACCGGCCCGCCGGAACCTACGGAGGGGAAGAGGACAGGCGGATTTCCGTTCCGCGACACTTCCATGAAACTGGAATAATGGAGGCAATCTGGGTCGGCGGAAGCGCGAGCCGATCGCCAGGTCCGTTCGGATTGCGCCCGAAGTCGAGTTACCGAGTGCCCCTCCACGGCCTCCGGCACCGATGAGAACGCGCATTGCCCCGATGATGTCGATCGTTTGCCGCGAACACGACACACCGGCCTTTCAAGTTCCAGGCGTCAGAATGGGAGAAACCCACATGCGCCGGGCCAAACTCTTCGTCGCGCTGGGCCTACTGGCTGCCGTTCCCGCCTGCGCTCAGCCCTATTACGGCGGGCCGCCCACCTACCCAGCCTACGGTCCCGCGCCGTACGTGGCCGGTCCGCGCTACTGGGGCGGCGGTCACCACCGCCATCACCACGTGGCGCCCTGGCACCACCACCGGCCGCATCACCGCCACCATCATGGTGGCCAGCATCACCGCGGCGGGCACGGCCATGGTGGTCATCACCAGGGCGGCGGCCACCATCACTGAGGCCACGAGCCCTTGTGACGGCCGCGCCGCCCAGCCTGATGGCGACCGCCATCGGCATGAAGCCGGGAAAGCGGCCATCGCCGTCATCGCCTCGGGACGGAGCCTACCCGCCTCCAAGCAGGCTGCGTCACGCTTCCTGGGAGGTGCCCACCGGGCCCAACTGCGGTGACAGCGCCTGCACGATCCGGCACTCGGCGACGGTGCCATGGCGGCACTGTCCGATGAGGTCCTTCAGCTCGCGGCGGAGCGCCTCGGGATCGGCGAGCTTGCGCTCGACTTCCTCCAAGTGCTCGCGGGCGCACGGTCCATCGCGTCGCAGGATTGGTCCCGGTCGTCGGCGAGCTGCAGCAGATCGCGCACTTGGCCGAGCAAGAACCCGAGGTCGCGTGCCCGTCGGACGAAGCTAAGCCGCTCGAGGTGCTCCGCCCAGTAGCTCCGGTAGTTCCCCGTGGTCCGTGCGGGCGCGGGCAGCACGCCAACCCGCTCGTACCAGCGAATGGTCTCCACCGTGGTCCCGGTCGCCTTCGACAAGGCTCCGATGCTGAGGGCGTTCGCAGATGCCATGCCCTTGACCCTGAAGCGACTACAGGTTCCATGTGAGGTGCCGTGCTCCCCTGGCGCAACACAGGGGCAGCCCGAGAACGGGATGGCGGCTATGGCGCACAGCGACGTGGCTGAGGTGGGTGCGAAGGCCCGAGCGGCCCTGCGGTACCAGGTCGAGGGCATGGATTGCCCGAGCTGCGCGTCCAAGATCGAGACGGCCGTTGGTCGCGTGCGGGGTGCCGAGGACATCCGGGTCAACTACGGCACCCAGATCCTGGCCTTCCGGCTGGACGAGGCCACCACCCCCCGGGCCGCCGTTGAGGACCAGGTCCGCAAGCTCGGCTACGGCATCGCGCCGGTCGAGGCGCCACGGGTGGTTGAGGGTGAACGGGGCACCGCCGGGTCTGAAGTCCGCAGCCATGTCCGTCAGCCCTGGTGGAAGGGCGCCAAGACCAAGCTGGCCGCCGTGCTCGGTGGCCTGACCGCGGCCGGGTTCGTCGCCTCGCTCGCCGCCCCCACCCTGGAGCACTGGGCCTACCTGCCCGCCGCCCTGCTCGGCCTCGCCTTCTTCGGACGCAAGGCCATCGCCGCGGCGCGCGCCGGGTCGCCCTTCTCCATCGAGATGCTGATGTCGATCGCCACCGTTGGCGCCATCGCCATCGGCGCGACCAGCGAGGCGGCGGTCGTCGTGTTCCTCTTCACCGTCGGCGAGCTGCTCGAGGGCGTCGCCGCCGGGCGGGCGCGGGCGGGCATCGAGGCGCTGGGCGCCTTGGTGCCGAGGACCGCGCTGCTCGTCGATGGCGGGACGGCGCGCGAGGTGCCCGCCGCCAGCCTGAAGGTCGGCGACCTCGTCCTGGTCCGGCCGGGAGACCGCGTCTCGGCCGATGGCGAGGTGGTCGAGGGCGAGTCCGAAGTGGACGAGAGCCCGGTGACCGGCGAGTCCGCCCCGGTCCCCAAGGCCGAGGGCGCCTCCGTCTTCGCGGGCAGCATCAACGCCTCCGGCGCGCTGCAGGTCCGGGTGACCCGGCCCGCCTCGGACAACACCATCGCCCGCATCATCCGGATGGTTGATGAGGCGCAAGAGGCCAAGGCGCCGACCGCGCGCTTCATCGAGCGGTTCTCGGCCGTCTACACGCCGATCGCGGTTGCCGTGGCGGCCCTGGTCGCTGTCGCGCCGCCGCTTTTCCTTGGTGCGGACTGGGGCACCTGGATCTACCGCGGCCTGGCGCTGCTGCTGGTCGCCTGTCCCTGCGCCCTCGTGCTCTCGACGCCCGCGGCCATCGCCTCGGGGCTGGCGGTCGGGACCAGGCGTGGCCTGCTGGTCAAAGGCGGCGGCGCCCTGGAGACCATCGGCCGCGTCCGCACGGTGGCCTTCGACAAGACCGGCACCCTGACCGAGGGGCGCCCGCGCGTCACCGACGTCCTCGCCCTGACCGGCTCCGAGCGCACCCTGCTCGGCCTCGCCGCCGCCGTGGAGAACGGCTCCAGCCACCCGCTCGGCCGCGCCATCCTGGAGCGGGCGGCGGCGGACGGCATCCCGCTGCGCCCGGCCAAGGATTTGCACGCCATCCCCGGCAAGGCCGCCGAGGCGGTCGTCACCGGCAAGCGCGTGACGGTCGGCTCGCCCTCCCATGCCGCCGAGCAGGCGCCGCTCCCGGCCGACGCGGAGCGGGCGGTCGCCGAGTGGGAGGGCCAAGGAAAGACGGTGGTCGTCGTCTCCGTAGACGGCGCGCCCACCGGTCTCATCGCGGTGCGCGACGAGCCGCGGCCTGATGCGGCCGCAGGCATCCGGGCGCTCGACGCCCTCGGCGTCGAGGCCGTCATGCTGACCGGCGACAACATCCGCACCGGTCAGGCCATCGCCGGGGCGCTCGGCCTCAAGGTGAAGGCGGGCCTGCTGCCGGAGGACAAGCTGCGCGAGATCGGCGCCCTGAAGGAAAAGGCGCCCGTGGCCATGGTGGGCGACGGCATCAACGACGCGCCCGCGCTCGCGGCGGCCTCGGTCGGCGTCGCCATGGGCGGCGGGACCGACGTCGCGCTCGAGACGGCGGACGCAGCCGTGCTGGGTAGCCGCGTCCTCGACGTCGCCGCCCTCGTGCGACTCTCCCGGGCGACGCTGGCGAACATCCACCAGAACGTCATCATCGCCCTCGGTCTCAAGGCAGTCTTCCTGGTCACAACGGTGGTCGGCATCACCGGCCTTTGGCCTGCCGTCCTGGCCGACACCGGCGCCACGGTGCTGGTCACGCTCAACGCGCTCCGGCTGCTCCGCTGGCGCCCAGAGGCACGCACCCCGACGGAGGCTCACACATGATCCGCACGCCGCCCCGCCGTCGCCTCCTGCTGGCCACGGCGGTGCTGCTCCCAATCCTTGCGGTGCTCCGGCCCGCGGCCGCCCAGCAGCCGAGCGGACCCGCAATCGAGGTCGAACGCGCCTGGACGCGCGCCACCGGCCCGAGCGCGCAGACGGCGGTCGCCTACCTGGCGATCCGGAACCGCGGCACCGCGCCGGACCGGCTCGTGTCCGCCGCGTCCCCCGACGCGCGCGTGGTCGAAATGCACGAGACCACCATGGAGGGCGGCGTCATGCGCATGCGCCCGGTCCAGGACGGCGTCGCGATTCCGCCCGGCGGGGTCGTGCGCCTGGAGCCGGACGGCGGCGGCGTCCACTTGATGCTAGTCGGCCCGCGGCACGCCTTCGCCCGCGGCGACCGCGTGTCCCTCACGCTGACATTCGAGCGGGCCGGTGACCTGCGGGTGGAGATGGCCGTGGAGGCCGCGGGAGCGCGCCGTCCCGCCGCGGGCGGCGGCGGGCACGGCGAGCACATGCCGGGCGGCCGCCCCGGGGGATAGGCGGGAGCGGCCGCCCCGCGCCGTCAGCCGGGCAGCAGGTCGATGATCCGCATCACCGCGACGGTGCCGCCGTTGTTCTTCGTGCCCTCCGTCGTGTTGCCCTTGGCGCAGGCCCACACGTCCCCCTTCCGGACGGTGAAGTGGTTGTCGTTCTGCCGGACAGCCAGTTCGCCCTCGGTCATGTGGCAGAGCATGTCGTTCATCTTGGCGCGGTCTGGCGTGGCCGCACCGGGCTGGATGACGACGTCGCGCATGCGCAGCCGCTTGTAGGCGGGGAGCACGGACTCCCGCTCGCCGAGGTCCACCTGCCGGACCCCGGGGCCGATCTCGCGGCCCTGGTTGTCTGCCTGGGCCTCGGCGGCCCGCGGTGTCGCGAAAGCAACCGCCGCCAGGCCCAGCGCGAAGGCGGACCTCCGTTCCATGTCGCTCATGGCGTCCTCCTTATGGCCGGGACGCCGCAAGCCGGTGTCCCGGCGGGCGTGATTCCAGACCACTGCCGGGAGGCATGTCAAAGGGATCCGGAACGCCTGGACAGCCGCCGGAACGCGGCCCGATAACAGCCGCGCGGGCGGCCGGAGCGCCGGATGAGCCGCAGGAGGAAACCATGCCGCTGACGGGGCTTCCCGCCGAGCCTCTGGTCCGGCTCGGAGCGTTCGCCGGAGTCTTCGTCCTGATGGCCCTTTGGGAGGTCCTGGCCCCACGCAGGCCACAGGCTATCGGCCGCCGGTGGCGCTGGCCAAACAACCTGGGCGTGGTCGTCGCGGACACGCTCCTCGTGCGCGTCCTCTTTCCAGCGGGCGCCGTGGGCGTGGCCATGCTCGCGCAGGCGCAGGGCTGGGGACTGCTGAACGTCCTGCGGGCGCCCGGCTGGGTCGCCGTGCCAGTGTCGGTGCTCCTGCTCGACCTCGCAATCTATGCCAAGCACGTCGCGTTCCACCACGTGCCGGTGCTCTGGCGGCTGCACCGGATGCACCACGCCGACCTCGAGTTCGACGTCACCACGGGCGTACGCTTCCATCCCGTCGAGATCGTGCTCTCCATGCTCATCAAGTCGGCCGTGGTGGTCGCGCTCGGCGCCCCGCCGCTGGCCGTGCTCGTCTTCGAGGTGTTGCTGAACGCCACCTCGATGTTCAACCACGGCAACGTCCGCCTTCCCGGATGGATGGACCGCATCCTGCGCTGGCTGGTGGTGACGCCGGAGATGCACCGCGTCCACCACTCCATTCTGCGCCGGGAGACCGACAGCAACTTCGGCTTCAACCTGCCCTGGTGGGACCGCCTGTTCGGCACCTACCGGGCCCAGCCCGAGGCGGGGCAGGAGAGCATGACCATCGGCATCCCCGCCTTCCGCGACCCGCGTGAGCTGCGGCTCGACCGCATGCTGCTGCAGCCGCTGCGCAACGACGGTCCCCATCCAGGCCACGTGGAAACCCGGGTCGAGATCTCGTAGCGTCCCAGGGATGTCGCCCCCCGAACCCGGGATCTACCCATGACGCTGCGCTCCGGCCTCCTCGTCCTCCCCCTCGCCGCCGCCCTCTCCGCAGGGCCCGCCGCCGCCCAGCATCACCACGGCGGCCACGGCCAGCCAGCGACTCCCCCCTACGCCGGGTTGCAGGTCCGCCCGGTGAAGTCCCTGTCCGACCAGCAGCTGTCCGACCTGCGCGCCGGGCGCGGCATGGGCATGGCGCTCCCGGCGGAGCTGAACGGCTACCCGGGTCCGGTCCACGTCCTGGAACTGGCCGATGCGCTGGGGCTGACGCCGGAGCAGCGCGACCGTGTGCGGGCGCTGCGCGAGGCGATGACGGCTGAGGCGGTGCCGCTCGGCAAGCGGCTGATCGTCGAGGAGGCCGCGCTCGACCGGGGGTTCGCCGCCCGCACCGTGACCCCGACCTCGCTGGAGGCCGCGACCTCCGCCATCGGCCAGACCCAGGCCAGGCTCCGCGCGGCGCACCTCCGATACCACCTAGCGATGATGGACTTGCTCACGCCGGAGCAGGTCCGCCGTTACGGCGAGTTGCGCGGCTACGGGAGCGCCGCCGAGCGGCAGCAGGGCGGCTGATGGGCCCAGCGGACGGGAAGGAGCCGAAGACGAAAACGGGTACCGCTTCCTGGTCCGGCGAGTTGGGTGGCGCCTGCGGCGACCTTGGCACCTTCGTGCCCCTGGTCGTCGGGGCCATGACGGTGGCTGGCCTCGCGCCCGCAGGCGTGCTGTTCGGGTTCGGCGCGTTCCTCGTTGCGGCGGGGCTGGCCTTCGGCGTGCCGCTCGCCGTGCAGCCGATGAAGGCGGTCTCGGCCGCCCTGCTGACCGGCGGCCTCGGCGCCGGGGAACTCGTGGCTACTGGCCTGGTCACCGGCGTGGTCCTGCTCGCGCTTGGGGCGACGGGCGCGATCGGGCACGTCGCCCGGGCAGTGCCGAAGTCGGTGGCGGCCGGGCTGCAGCTCGGCCTCGGCCTGTCCATGGCATGGCTCGGCGTCAAACTCGCGGCCGAGACGCCTTGGCTCGGCGCCGTGGCGCTCTCCTTCCTGCTCGGCCTGATGTGGTTGCCGCGTGTTCCGGCGGCGCCGCTCGCCCTGATGCTAGCCTTCGGCGTCGCGTGGGCGGCGGGGCTGACCGCGCCGCCCGCGGAGCCGCTTCCGAGGGCAGCCGAGTGATGGCCGCTACGGCACCAGATCCCGAGCCACAAGGAGGTAGGCGGTAGCCAGCACCGAACCGGGTGGCGCGTCCCCACAGAGCGCCTCCAGGCCACGCAGCAGGTGCTCGGCCACCTCCAACCGGTCCTCGGCCAGGGCCTGCTCGAGCGCCGTCAGGATTTGGTCCTCGAGATCTGGTCGATCCGGCATGCATACCTCCTTCCTGGCCGACGGTGGGCATCCGCGAAGGTGGGGCTTGCCGCCGTGGGAGGGTCAAGGGGCGCTTTCATACTTTGTCACACAGCTTGGGGGGGCTGGATGGAGGCGAGCAGCATCTTTCTGGATACGGTGACGTTCCCCGCAACGAGGCGGGCCGTCGGCGCCTGCTCGCGCCACGGCCAGCCGACGACCGCGGACACGGCAACCAAGGAGACACGCCGGGATGATCGATACCAAGACGCTCCGCCACACCGGCCTCGCGCTGGTGGTGGGCCTGTCGCTCGCGGCCTGCGCACAGCAGCAGAGCCCGCCGCCTGCCCAGCAGACCGGCGGCATGTCAGGCATGGGCTCGCAGGGCATGGCGGGCCACAGCATGTCCGGGATGTCCGGCATGCAGGGTCACGACATGCGCGGGATGAACATGCAGCAGATGATGGCCCACTGCGCCCAGATGCGTCAGCAGATGCGCCAGGGCGCGAGCATGAGCCCCGACATGCAGGCGATGATGGCGCACTGCGACCAGATGCAGCAGGGCACGGCGGGCGCCGCGTCCGGCGGCGCGACCCAACACAGGCACTGACGGACTGCGGGGAGCGGACCGGGTCCGCTCCCCGAGACCATGCTACAGCCGCACCGCCCGCAGCCGCAGCGAGTTGCCAATGACGGACACCGAACTCAGCGCCATGGCCAGGGCGGCGACGATGGGGCTGAGCAGGAGGCCGGTGAATGGGTAGAGCACGCCCGCGGCCAGCGGGATTCCGGCCGCGTTGTAAACGAACGCGAAGAACAGGTTCTGCCGGATGTTCCGCATGACCGCGCGCGACAGGGTCCGGGCGCGGGCGATGCCCGCGAGATCGCCCTTCACCAGCGTCACGCCCGCGCTCTGCATGGCGACGTCCGTCCCGGTCCCCATGGCGACGCCGACATCGGCCTCGGCCAAGGCGGGAGCGTCATTGACGCCGTCGCCCGCCATGGCGACCACCCTCCCCTTCGCCCGAAGCTCCCGGACGATGCGGTGCTTGTCCTCGGGCAAGACGTCTCCCTGGAACTCGTCGATGCCGAGCTTCCGCGCGACCGCCTCCGCCGTCGTCCTGTTGTCGCCGGTCAGCATGACGATGTGGATGCCCTCGGCGCGGAGGCTCGCCAGCGCGGCGGGCGTCGTCGCCTTGACGGGGTCGGCCACCGCAATGACGCCACCCGGCCCGCCGTCCACGGCCAGGAACAGAGCCGTGCCGCCCTCGCGCCGTAGCTCGTCGGCTTTGGCCGCCAGCTCGCCCAGGTCCACCCCGAGTTCCTGCATCAGCCGCGCGTTGCCCAGCGCGATCCGGCGCCCATCCACGGTCCCGGTCACACCCTTGCCGGTGACCGAGGCGAAGTCGGCCGGTTCCCCGAAGGCCACCCCGCGCTCCCTGGCCGCGGCGACGATGGCGGCGGCGAGCGGGTGCTCGCTCGACCGCTCCAGGCTGGCCGCCAACGGCAAGACCTCGGCCTCGGTCAGGCCCGGCGCCGGGACCACGGCCACGACCTTGGGCTTGCCCTCAGTGAGGGTGCCGGTCTTGTCCACGACCAGGGTGTCGATCTTCTCCATGTGCTCGAGCGCCTCGGCGGACTTGATCAGCACCCCGGCACCGGCGCCCTTGCCGACGCCGACCATGATGCTCATGGGCGTGGCCAAGCCCAGTGCGCAGGGGCAGGCGATGATGAGCACGGAGACGGCGGCGATCAGGGCGTAGGACAGCGCCGGGCTTGGTCCCCAGACGGCCCAGGCGACGAAGGCCAGGACGGCTACAGCGATGACGGCCGGGACGAACCAGCCCGCCACAGTGTCGGCCATGCGCTGGATGGGTGCCCGGCTGCGTTGGGCCTCGGCGACCATCGCGACGATGCGGGACAGCATGGTGTCCGAGCCGACCTTGTCCGCCCGCATGACCAGCGAGCCGGTGCCGTTGACCGTGCCGCCGATGACCTTGGCGCCGGGCGCCTTCTCCACGGGCAAGGATTCGCCGGTCACCATGGACTCGTCCACTGCGCCGCCGCCCTCCAGCACCTCGCCGTCCACCGGCACGCTGTCGCCCGGCCGCACCCGCAGCCGGTCGCCGACCTGCACGTCCGCCAGCGGGATCTCCTCATCGGAGCCGTCAGGCCGGATCCGGCGCGCCGTCTTGGGCGCCATGTTCAGCAGGGCTCGGATGGCGCCGCCGGTCGCCTCGCGTGCCCGGAGCTCCAGCACCTGGCCGAGCAGGACGAGCACGGTGATGACTGCGGCCGCCTCAAAGTAGACGGCAACCGTGCCGTCCGCGCTCCGGAAGCCTTCGGGGAAGATGCCGGGCAAGAAGGTGGCGACAACACTGTAGAGGTAGGCGGCGCCGGTCCCGAGCGCGATCAGGCTGAACATGTTCAGGCTGCGGTTCACTACCGACTGCCAGCCGCGGACGAAGAACGGCCAACCTGCCCAGAGCACCACCGGCGTCCCGAGCAGGAACTGGATCCAGACCGAGATCCTGGGAGGCACCAGGTGGTGCAGGCCGAGGCCGGGGACGTGGCCGCCCATCTCCAGGATGACGACAGGCAAGGTCAGCGCCAGCCCAATCCAGAACCGGCGCGTCATGTCGATGAGCTCGTGGTTCGGTGCGGCCTCGGCGGTCACCTCCAGCGGCTCCAGCGCCATGCCGCAGATCGGGCAGTTGCCTGGTCCCTGCTGCCGGATCTCCGGGTGCATCGGGCAGGTGTAGATGGCGGCCTTCTGGGCGGCTGTCGGTGCGGCCGCCTTCTCGGGCTTCAGATACTTATTCGGGTCCGCCTCGAACTTTGTCCGGCACCCAGCCGAGCAGAAGTGGAACGTGGTCCCGCCGTGCTCCAGCCGATGCTTCGAGGTCGCCGGGTCCACCTTCATGCCGCAGACCGGGTCGGTGACTAGGGCGGCGTCGGCCACCGCCGCGTCCCCGTGGCCATGGTGGGCGTGGCCATGGTCGTGATGCCCACCGCCGTGGTCATGGCTACATCCCGGGCCGTACTGGTGCCCGTGCCCCCCGTGGTGCCCGTGTCCGCGCTGCTGACCGCTCATGCTGCCGTCTCCGCGATGGTCCGCCTCGGCGGGCCGGTTCTGGTCTGACGGATGCAACGTGGTGCTTCCCATCGTGGGAGGGTCAACCCGGGAACCAGCCGGACGGCGGCAGACATGTTTTGTCGCAATGGCGCGCCGCCGGGGCCGTCCGTCGAGGTGGGGACGCAGGACTTGGAGCGCTTCTTATACCAATCCGGGAAGAGGCTGACCTTCTCCAGCTAGGCCAAGGCTCAGAAAAGGGCGGGCTTCCGCCCGGTCGGGATGGGTCAATATCATCCGGGGTTGGTATTAAAGCCGACCGCCTTCAGGTCTAAACCGTTGGTTCGTCTAACCTGCAGGAGGTTTCGCTTTTTCGCTCTCAGGCGTCGAGGCGCTCATCGGCTGGGTGGCGCGTTGGCACTCCCCCAAGCGCCGTCTCCGGTGCGCGGCGACGCCTGTCCGCCTCGTCGTGCGTGGGCGGCTGGTCGGCGCTCGTGTCGCCCTCGCCCGGCCCCAGCCCGGCTATCCTCTCCGTCGATCCCGCGATGCGCCGCAAAGGTCCGGTGAAGTCTGGAATGTCGATGAGCGCCAGTATGAGGGCGGCCACCCAGAACCCGTGAATGCCGGAGAACATGGAAAGCAACCCGAGCACGGCCACGACCTCGAGCTGCACCTTGCGGCCGCCATGGGCGATGTGGTCGGGCAGCATGTGGATACGCAGCATGAGGAGGCCGAAGGCCAGCACCCCGACGGCGAGGGCGATGCCCGTGCCCACCAGGATTGGGTCGGACCCATCGGGACCAGGCAACCAAAACGGAAGGTGACTGGGCGCAGCGGAATCCATTGTGGCGCTCCCGTTGAAACATCCCGCGCCGCGTGGAAGCCGATCATGGGACGCGACAACGGTACAGCGCCTCCGCGCCGGATCGGAAACGGCCGCGCTGTCAAAAACCAACGGAGACGCGGCCCACCACGCGCCCCTACCCGGAGGCCGCCGGGACGATCGGCGCCGGTCCGGCCACGCCGGACCGACGCCTCCCGCGGCTACCCGAAAATGTACCAGGACCCGACGTCGCTGATGCCCTCGACGAACTGGGGCGTGTTGAACATGAAGTCGCTCTGCCGCAACTCGTCCTTGGCTACCCCGAGGAGCAGGATGGAGCCGTCCTCCCCGCCGACCTCCCACGAGACCTTGGCGCCGAGATCGGTGTCCTCGACCTTCACGTCCTTGGCGTCGATGTCCATGAAGGCGATGTGGTCGAACAGGCCCTGGGCCAGCCCGGTCGCCCGGAAGTCGAGCACCACGTCGTCGCCGCTGTCCCGCGAGACCATGAAGGCGTCCGAGCCCGCGCCGCCCAAGTAGACGTCGTCACCCTTGCCGCCATTGAGCATGCCGTGGCCAGGGCCTTCGGCGAGCCAGTCCGAGCCGTCGCCACCCACCAGCTCGTCGTTCGCGGCGCCACCGATCAGGGTGTCCCTGCCAGCGCCGCCCTCGAGCTGGTCCGGACCGTCCCCGCCCAGGAGCAGGTCCCGGCCCGGGCCGCCGTCGAGGACGTCGTCCCCGCCCTTGCCGAGCAGGACGTCGGCGCCAGCGCGACCGAAGATCTGGTCCCAGTCGCCGCTGCCGACCAGCCGGTCGCCCTTCTCGGTCCCGATGATGGCCGCGTACATGTCGAAGGCGATGGTGTGGGCGGGGTCACCGGAACCGGGAACCAGGCTCTTGTCGGCCGCCGGAAGGGAGCCAGCGATTTCCGGCCCGGACACGCTCGGGCTCGGAGCTTCCTCGACGGGCCCGTCCGGGGCGCGGGCGCCCGGCGGCAGGTCCGGCTCGTTGTAGAACATGAAGTCGTCCTGCGAGAGCTCGGACTTCTGCACACCCTCGAGCAGCACGGATCCGCCGTCCCAGCTGATCTTCACCCCGGCGGCGGTGTCGTTGACGGTCAGGTCTTCCCAGCGGATGTCCTCGAGGGCGATGTGGTCGCCGACGCCGGGTCCGGCGGTGAAGTCGCGGACGACGTCGTCGCCCGAGCCTTGGCGCACGATGAAGGCGTCCGGCCCCGTGCCGCCCACGAGGGTGTCGTTGCCCGCCTCGCCGTCCATGCTGCTGTGGCCGGGGCCCTCGTCCAGGTAGTCGTTGCCGGAGCCGCCCATCAGGGCATCCGCGTCCCCGGCGCCGTAGAGGGTGTCGTTGCCCCCGCCGCCATGCAGGTGATCCATGCCCGGGCCGCCCGAGAGCAGGTCCGGCCCCTCGCCGCCCGTCAGGACGTCACCCTCGGGGCCGCCGCCGAGCTTGTCCGCGCCACCGAGCCCCCAATAGTGGTCGGCCGCCTCGGTGCCGCCGAAGCTGTCCGCCCCGGCTCCGCCCACCGCGAGCTGGTGCTCGGGCATGCCGGGGATGGTCAGGGAGACCTGCTCCCGCTCCGTTCGCTCGGGGGGCGCGGTTTCGGTCCCGCTCCCGTTCCCGAGCAGCCCCTGCACCAAGTCCAACAGTTCTCTCGCCACGGCGCGATCCTCCATCCCATGCTGTGGCCGCGCGATGGGACGGCGATGCAGACCCGGGCGCGCGGCACCCGGAGAACACGGCGCACTCGGCATGGGTTGGCCCCGCATCCATGACGTAGTGTGTCAGCGTGTCGGGCCCGGACCGTTGCCGTCACGGCCGGAGCTGCGGGCCTGCATGACGAAGTATGTCCAGGCGCCCTTTTCGCGTTGCGGACGGCGGGCGTGGACGGCAGCGTCCGGCATCGAAGTGGAGCCCTCGGGACGGCGATGCCGCCACCGAGGGACGGAGGTGCCGGGATGACGAAGAGCTTCGACCTGGGAGCCGCGCTGCGGCGCCTTGCCCTCGCCGCGGTGGCGCTGCTGGTCCTGGCCGCGCCCGCGCTGGCGCAGCGCTACGACCTGACGCTCGAGGAGCGCACGGTCAACATCAACGGCACCGATCGCCCGGCCGTCACGGTCAACGGCCAATTCCCAGGCCCACTGCTGCGCCTGCGCGAGGGCGAGGAGGCGGTTATCCGGGTGACGAACCGGATGGACAAAGCCAGCAGCATCCACTGGCACGGCCTCATCCTGCCCGCCTCCATGGACGGCGCGCCCGGCTTCAGCACCGGCTTCGTGCGGGGCATCGCGCCCGGCGAGACCTTCGAGTACCGCTTCCCCGTCGTGCAGTCGGGCACCTACTGGTACCACGCGCACAACCTCGACCACGAGCAGCGCGGCCTCTACGCCCCCATCGTCATCGACAGGCGCGAGCCCGAGCCCTTCCGCTACGACCGCGACCACGTCGTCCAGCTGTCCGAGTGGACGGACGAGCGGCCGCTGCGGGTGCTCCAGAACCTCAAGCGCGACCCGAGCTACTACAACTGGAACCGGCGCACGCTGGTCGACCTCGTGCGGGACCTGAACCGGGCGCCGGACGGCGAGGCCCGCCGGGCCATCGTCCGCAACCGCGTCGAGTGGGGCAACATGCGGATGGACCCCACCGACATCGCCGACGTCACCGGAGCCACCTACCGCTACCTCGTGAACGGCTTCCGGCCCGAGGCGCCCGCGACCCTGCTGTTCCGGCCGGGCGAACGGGTGCGCCTGCGTTTCATCAACTCCGGCGCCATGACCTACTTCGACGTCCGCATCCCGGGCCTGAGGATGACCGTGGTGCAGGCGGACGGGAACAACATCCGGCCCGTCGTCGTGGACGAGCTGCGCATCGCGGTCGCCGAGACCTACGACGTCATCGTCGAGCCACGCGAGGACCGGCAGTACCAGATCCTCGCCGAGACCATGGACCGCACCGGCTGGTCCCGGGCCCGGCTGGCGACCCGCATGGACGCCCCCGTCGAGCCGCTGCCGCCGCACCGTCCGCGGCCGGTCCTGACCATGGCGGACATGATGATGAACCCTGGCCCCACGGGCCTCGACCGGGGCACGCCGCGACCCGAGCAGGACCAGCCTGGCCACGTGGCGCCCATGGGCGGCATGGACCACGGCTCGATGGCAAGCACGGGTGCCGGGCAGCCGCAGGCCCAGGCGGCCGCCCCAGCCATGGACCACGCGGCCATGGGTTACGGCGGCATGCCGATGGGCACCATGGACCACGCCGCCATGGGGCATGGCGCCATGGCCGGGATGCCGGGCATGGGCGGTGGACAGGCCGCAGCCCCGGCAATGGACCACGCAACCATGGGCCACGGCGCCCCGGCGCGGTTCGGCGCGCAGGGACCGGGCACCCCGGCCACGACCACGGCAGGCGGCACGGAGGCGCACGCCGGTCAAGGCGGCATGGCGATGGCCGACCCAGTCGTGCAGGACACCGGGTCGCCGCCCGGCGCACGCGTGCTGTCCTACCGCGACCTGCGCCCGCTGCGCCCCGACCCGGAATGGCGGCCCTACGACCGCATCATCGAGGTGCGCCTGACCGGGAACATGGAGCGCTACATCTGGTCGATGAACGGCAACGAGTTCTGGCGTGCCCAGCCCATCGTCGCCCGGCTCGGCGAGCGGCTCCGTATCCGCTTCACCAACGAGACCATGATGAACCACCCGATGCACCTGCACGGCATGTGGATGGTGCCGGACCTTGGCAACGGCGCCTTCAACCCGCGCAAGCACGTGGTCAACATCAAGCCCGGCACCTCGCTCGACGTCGATGTCATCGTGGATGCCGAGGGCGACTGGGCCTTCCATTGCCACCTTCTCTACCACATGGAGTCCGGCATGATGCGGATCTTCCGTGTCACCCGCGACGGCGCCCCGGTGACCTCAGCCGCGCAGCCCACGCCGGTCGCCATGCCCGCCGGTCACCGTCACTGATGCCGCGGGAGCGCAGCATGACCTCCTCGATGCAGAAGAGCGTGGCGGCTGGCCTGCTGGCCGCGGCGCTCTGCTCCACCGCGGCCATGGCCCAGTCCGGCGCCGACCACTCGGCGCACGGGACCGCCGCCGCGAATCCTTCCGCCGTCCAGAGCACCGGGGCGGCACCGGCAACCGGCGCCGAGGAGCACACCGGCCACTCGCCCATCTACTTCGGCGCCGTGCTGCTGGACCAGAACGAGATGCGAAGCAACGAGCGCGGCAGCCCGATCTACGCCTGGGAGGGCTCGGCCTTCTACGGCACCGACTACCACCGTGTCTGGGTCAACACCCGCGGTGAGACGAGCCGTGAACGCGGCGGCCTCGAGCGGGCCGAAGCGCAAGTGCTCTACTCGCGCCTCATCGGGTACTACTGGGACATCCAGGCGGGCGTGCGCCACGACTTCCGCATCAACCCGAGCGAGGGCACGCCATCGCGGACATACGGCGTATTCGGCCTGCAAGGATTGGCGCCCGGCTTCTTCGAGGTGCAGCTGCAAGGATTCGTCGGCGGCAATGGCGTGTTCCTCGCCCGCGCCGCCGCGTCCTACGACCTGCTCATCACCAACCGGCTCGTCCTCCAGCCCGAGGCGGAACTCAACTTCTCGACCGGCTGGGACCGCGACGCGCTCATCGCGCCCGGCATCTACCGCACCGAGGTTGGGCTGCGGCTGCGCTACGAGATCACCCGCGAGTTCGCGCCATACATCGGCTACTCCTTCGAGAGCTTCAACGGCGGCGCGAGCGGGCTGAACCGGCGCCTGGGCCAGCAGCCCTCGCAGTCCACGGTCGTGGCGGGCATCCGCATCTTCTTCTGACGGCCAGCCCAAGCTCCGGGGAAGCGCAAAATGACAAGGATGCCGAAGCATCCGGGAGCGGCCGCGCCGTCCCGTGACAATGAAGCCACGCTGCGCCGCCTCGCCTACGACGAGGGGGATCGGGCGCACCGGGCTGGCGGCGGCCCGCTCGGGCACGCCCCGAACGCCGCCGACCTCTCGCGCACCATCGAGGTCGCCCGCGTCCTCCTCGTCATCGGCCTCGTCTTCCTGCACTACGGCGCCATCCCTCCCGGCTGGGTGTCGCCGTTCCGAGGCGTCGACCCGGACTCGCCCCACCGGGTCGCGTCCTTCGTCAACAGCGCCGTCCTGTTCTTCTTCTTCAGCGCGGTGCCGCTGCTCTCGACGATCTCGGGCTGGCTGTTCTTCAGGTTCGGCGAGGACCACCCCTGGCCCGCACTGCGGCGTCGCATGCGGGCGCGCGTGCGCTCGCTCTACGCGCCCCTGGTCGTCTGGAACGCGCTCTTCCTGCTGGCCCTGCTCGCGCTCCGTGCCACCGGGGAAGGCGCCTCGCTGACCCGGCAGATGAACCTCGACTTCGACCACGCGGGCGCCATGGCCTACGTGAACGCGGTGCTGGGGCTTACGGGCCACCCGGTGGCGTTCCAGTTCTGGTTCGTGCGGGACCTTTTCCTGACCGTGCTGCTGAGCCCCGTGTTCTGGCTGTCGCTGCGCCACGCCCCCTGGCTGGGCGCCATCGCGCTCGGCGGCGCCTGGGTCATGGATTGGAACCTGGTCGTGTTCTTCCGGGCCGACGTCCCCTTTTTCTTCTACCTCGGCGCGCTCGCGCGGCTCCGCGGCTACCTGCCGAGGCCGGGCCGCGGGGCGACGTCGGCAGTGGTTGCCCTCTACGTCGCGCTCGTCCTGCTCCGCGCGTCCGCGCCGCTGCTGGTCGACTTGGACGCGCCGGGGGCGGAGTGGCTGCTCGATCTCGCCACCCGCGCCATGCGGCCGGTGGGCGTGCTGGCCTGCTGGGGCGTCTGCCTGAGTGTCGCGGCCGCGCCTTGGAGCGGCGCCGTCGCGCGCCACGGCAACTTCGCCTTCTTCCTGCACGCGACGCACTACCCGCTGATCGCGGCGGTGAAGCTCGCGCTGTGGCAACTGGTGCCAGCGGAGACGGACGCGTGGCTGCTGGCGCACTACGCCGCGAGCGTGGCCGTGACCGTGCTTCTGTCCTTCGGCGCGGCGAGGTCGATCGCGGCCGCCTCGCCGGGGCTCTACACCTTTCTGGCGGGCGGGCGCGACATCCGCGCGCCGTCCCGCGCCTAGCTGCAGGCGCCTTCCGGGGCTCGCCTCGGTGAACGGAGGACCAATGTTGGAGAGGACGGGGCTTTTCCTTGCGGCGGCCGCCCTGCTGGCCGCCTGCGCTACGGCGCCCGCCGGGATGCAGCGGGCGGCGCCGCCCGCGCATGCCACCGGCGCAGGCATCGGCGGGGCCGCGGGCGCGACCGGCGCGGCACCGGCCCCGGCCCCGGCCCCGGCCCCGGAGCATCGGCATCACTGAGCAGCCGGTTGATCCAGCGCAACGCGGCGGCGGCAGGAGGCGCGTACAGTGCCGCCGACGGAGGTTTGAGATGCACGAGCGGACGCAAGCACCCTGGTGGCGGAGCAAAGGCGGCATCGCCCTGATCGGGTTCGCCCTCGTCGCCGCCTTCTATATCCTGCGGGAGCACTACGCGCACGCTCTCGGCGCCCTGCCCTACCTGCTCCTGCTCGCCTGCCCGCTGATGCACCTGTTCATGCACCACGGGCACCACGACCACCGCGCGGGTCCGGCTGGGCGGCCGGACGCGTCCGCGGGCCGGTGACGGCGGACGAGCCCACCCTCGGGACACCGGACTGGCTCGCGGCGCTCCGGCGACACCTGGGCGCGGTAGCCGCCGGGAACCTAGCCTGGGAGTTCGCGCACCTGCCGCTCTACACGCTGTGGCGGACCGGCACGCCGGGCGAGATCGCCTTCGCGGCCCTGCACTGCACCTTCGGCGACGTCCTCATCGCGGCGTGCTCGCTCGTCGCCGCCCTGCTGTTCCTTGGGTCACCGGATTGGCCCCGGCGCCGCTTCGTGCCCGTCGCCGCCGCGGCCATAGCCATCGGCCTCGGCTACACCGTCTACAGCGAGGCAGCGAACCTCGCCCGCGGAGCCTGGGCCTACTCGGAGCTGATGCCGACGCTGCCATGGCTGGGGACCGGGCTATCCCCCGTGGCCCAGTGGCTGGTGATCCCGACGGCGTCCCTGGCCTGGGCCTGCCGGGGATGGAGATGGGCGACGCCCCCGTCCGGAGGCACGCGGCAGGCACCCGGCTAGCCGGATGTCATCGGCAGTCCCCGCAGGTAGCCCGGCCGCCAAGCGGCCGAACTGCGTGCCAACCTCTACAGCCGCCCCGCGAATTCCGGCAGGTTTCCAAAGCGCCCCCCTCTGCCGAATCCGCTTTCGCGGAACAGCAGCGTCCGGGCCTCCTTTCCCTAAGCCGCCTGCCCATGCAGGACGGGCGCCTCCCGGCACTCCTGCACCTCGACCGTGACATGGGCGACTCCGAGGCCCTCCGGGATGAGCGCCTTGTAGTGCTCGGGCGGACGGGGGGTGTGGGTGACGACGCCCAGGGCGGCCGCGTAGACCCCGGGCGCCACCGACCAGACATGCAGGTCGTAAAGCCGGTTGTCGGCCACGCCTTCGATGGCCTCGCGCACCGCCCGCAGGACCGGCTCCGGCGCCTGGTGGTCGAGCAGGATGCGGCTGGTGTCCCGGAGCAGGCCCCAGGACCAGTGCGTGACGAGCGCGGCGCCGACCAGACCCATCAGCGGGTCCATCCACCACGCGCCCAGGAACAGGCCCGCCAACAGCGCCGCGATGGCCAGCACCGAGGTCAAGGCGTCGGCCATGACGTGGAGATAGGCCGCGCGCAGGTTCAGGTCGTGCCCGTGACCATGGTGTTCGTGGTCGTGGTCATGATGCCCATGCTCGTGGTCGTCATGGCCGTGATGGTGGCCATGGTCGTGCGCCTCGTGGCCGTGGTGGTGGTGGCCGTGGTCATGGATGCCGAGGATCAGCACCGAGGCCGCGTTGACGGCGAGGCCCACCACCGCGACCGCGATGGCCCATCCGAAGGTGATGGGCACCGGGTTCACCAGCCGGGTGATGCTCTCCCATACCATCGCCAGGGCGAAGGCGGCGAGCAGAACGGCCCCGGTGTAACCAGCGAGCGCATTGACCTTGCCGGTCCCGAAGGCGAAGCGTGGGTCGGCGGCACGGCGCCGGGCGTAGGCGTATGCGAACGCGCTGATGCCGAGGGCCGCCGCGTGCGAGCCCATGTGCAGCCCGTCCGCGAGCAGCGCGACGGAGCCGAAGGCCAGCCCGGCACCGATCTCGACGACCATCGTGACCGCCGTGAGCAGGAGGACGAGCAGCGTCCGCCGCTCGCCCGCGCGGGGCCGGTCCTGGCCGAAGGTGTGGCCGTGCCGCCAAGTGTCCATCGTGTGCTGATGCATGGTGCTCCTAACGCCGCTACTGCCTCGAGGGCATGTACCTCAGTGCATCCGGTGTGTGAGGCCCGGGGGTGAGGTCGAAACCATCTCGGCGGCCGCCCAGAGCACCAGCAGGGCGACAACAGCCTCCACAGTCACCGAACGGGCCAGCCTGGCTCCGGCGCCGGGGGTGCGCGCCGCCAGCGCCGGTGTCAGGCGGAAGCGGTGCCAGGCCGCGAAGCCCAGCAGGACCGCGACCAAGGCCGCCTTGGCCATGAGCGCCCAGCCGTACCAGGAGCCGAGGAGCTGCCCGAGGTCGCCGACAATCCACCAGGCAAGCACCGAGCCCGCCGCCACGAGAACCGGCACGGCGGCCGCCGCGACGCGGGCCCAGTCCTCGACGAGGCGGGCGGCATGCGGGCCGTCGCGCCGCGAGACCCAGGCGAGTGGCGGCAGGCTGCCGATCCAATAGGCTGCCACCACGAGGTGGACCAGCAACAGACCCGCCAGCAGCGGCCGGGGAGCGAGCGATGTCGTGTGCCCGAGCAGCGCGTAGCTGGCGCAGACGATGAGGCCACCCGCCGCCGCAGTCGGCGCCCAGGACAGGCCAAGGGCCAGCGTCGCCACGAGCAGCGCGCCGCCTCCACCCAGCCCATAAGAGGCACCTGCCGGGGACATGAGCACGACGCTCCAGCCGTCGGGGTCCGTGAGGGTATCGCCACCCATCAGGACGCCGACATGGGCGGTCAGGGCGCCGAGGGCGGCGACGATGGCGAGCAGGCTGGCGCCGGTCGCCCAGTGCCGCAGCCGCCGGGCGTCGCCCTCGTCCAGCCGGGCGCCGAACAGGAGCGCGAAGAAGGCGAGCCCCGCGCCACCGAGGCTGCCCGCGTAGTAGGCGGCGCGCAGCACGACGGCGGCGGCGCCCCAGCCCAGCTCGTCGCCCTGGAGCAGGGCCAGGATCACCGGGCGGCGCGCTCGACCCGGAAGGCCAGTGCGCCGCCGCCGACATGGCCGTCCGCCGAGGCGCCACGCCACTCGACGCGGTAGGCACCGGGCGGCAGCGTCTCCTGCACGGTCGCCCGCACCTGTTCGACGGTGGCGGCGCGATCGCCCTCGCGGGCCAGCTTCCTTTCGCGTCCGGTCTCGTCCAGCAGCTTCAAGGTCATCACCCGCACACGCGTCGCGAACATCAGGGAGACGGTGGATGGGGAGTTCCGAAGCACGGCGCCGTCGGCGGGCTCGGCGTGGTGGAGATCCGAGTGCGCAAGGGCCGGACCCGCCGTAGCAAGGCCAAGGACGATGGCGGCGCCCAGGAGGGAGCGGCGCTGGAGAAACAAAGCGGTCATGTCGAACCTCGGGTGCTTTGCGGTTACGGCATCGGACGACGCGGTCCGGACGTGGGCGGATCCCATCGCACGTTCCCGGGTCGGCGCGGAACCGCGCGGACGGCGCCAGCAAACATTCGAAATGTGGATGAGGGATGGGCAGCGTGATGCTAACCGCCCTGAAGAATGCCCGACCGCGATCCTTTGCAGGATTTTGCAGACTGCCGGACTTTACCGTTGGCTGCCTAAGGGCAGGTCGTGGCCGAAAGTAGACATTAGCCTCCACCGACGAGGGCTTCCGGCCCTGGCCTGAACTGCGGTGCTGCAGCTCAGGCCAGGGCCGCTAGGTGCGCTTCTTCGACAACCGCGTCGAGCTCAAGCTTTCCGGCCGAGGAGGCGGGCGAGCCGCAGGGTCATCGCCTGCTGGCTGACTTTGAATGTCCTCGCAAGTGCACTGACAGCGGCATCATCATCGAGGTGGATGAATGCCGTCCTCGGATCGGCCTCGAGGAAGGCGTCCGGCATGAGTATGGAGGCTGCGAAGAAGTTGGCCTCGATCTCCTCCACGTCCTGCCCCTCCGACGACTCGACGGACCGAAGGTTCACCCTGAACTCGTGGTCGTAGGTGATCTGGTTGCCTTGGTGAAGGAGGAGATGGCCGAGCTCGTGGGCGATCGTGAACCGCCTGCGGACCGGCGGCTGCCGCTCGTTCACCCCAATCGTCGCCCCTTCGGCTGAACGCACGAGGATGCCCGAGACATCCTGCAGGGAACCGAATACGACTCTGCAGCCCATTGCCTTCGCAATCGACTCGACCGGGACGGGCGGTGCCGTCACCGCGTGGTCTGCCAGCAGCCGCTCTGTGAGGCGAATGATAAAGGAAAAGCGCGGCCTCGAAGCCTTCATGGCACGAGCCTAATCTTGGTTTTCAGAAAGGTTTGCACGGCTGGGGGCAGGTCAGCTGGTATGCTGGCTTGCTTGTTCTGGTGCGCCTCCACTGCCCGTAGCAACGATGAAGCGGTCGTCTCTAGTGCCTCGGCCAGGTCGGTGAGGTGGTGGAGGGAAATAGTTTGCCGACCGCCCTCAATGTTCGCAACGGATGCCCGGGAGATGCCAACGCGCAACGCGAGCTCCTCTTGCCTCAGACCGCATGCCGCACGGTGTGCTCGCAACTCCGCACCGACCGCTTCGTAGAGGCTCCCAGCCCTCCCTTCTCGCCGCTTTGGCATTTCTCAATCCCAATCCCACGCGTAGGGAATCACCTAAGCCCGCCCGCGTCAACGAGGGAAACATAAGGCACTGAGCATAGTTCTGACCACATGTTTCTAATGGAAACAGCTTCAACTGTTGACAGGGCGCTGGGATCTGAGGCAATCATTGCGGGCGAATGGTCAGCGATTCTCGCGCCTCGCGCGGCGGCTTGGACAAGAGGTTGGGCGAATGGGCGATCTGGCGCGACTGGATGCCAGTGGGGCCGCAGAGCGGCTGGATCATGCATTGAATCAGTCGGGACTTCTGGCGAGGGTCGCCGCGGATCGCTGGCAGGTCGTGCTGGATGCTCTTCATCTTCGCCGCAGAGAACTGATGCATGGTGAGGCGCTGTGCAAAGAGGGGGAAGCTGCCACGACGTTCTGGCTGCTCACTCGAGGGCAGGTGGCGGTCACAGGCCAGACCCCAGACCGGGGCGTTTTCGTCGAGCGGCGTGGGCCCGGCGACCTCATTGGTGAGTTGGCGGCAATGCGGCTCGGCTCGCGTCGGAGCGCTACCGTGAGGGCTCTCGACCATCAGACTGAGGCTTACTGCTTCAGCATGAGGGCGATTGAGGCTCTGCAGTGTGAGGACCGCCTCGGGATCTGGCAGGGGCTCGCCGTCCACGTTGCCGGGAAGCTGGCCGCCACCGTGCCCGCCCGCACAAGCGCCCTCCTCATGGGCGAGGAGCGCGAGGCGCTGCTTCGCCGCTTCGTTAACGAGGACGCCCTTGGCCGGATCCGTGCGGATGGGCAAGGGGGTTATGAACGGCGCGAGGCCGTCATCCTGTTCTCTGACCTCGTCGGCTTCAGCGCAATGGCGGAAAAGGCCTCGCCCGAGGAGGTCGCCGACTCGATCCGGGCCGCGATGTCCGCCCAGGCCGACGTCGTCGAGGAGCACGGCGGCTTCGTGGACAAGATGATGGGCGACGGCCTGATGGCGTACTGGCTGCCGGAGTCCGACGCCCCCGGTGAACGTCGGCGCGTAGCCAATGCGGCGCTGGATGCCGCGGTCGCTGCCGCAGGCCGGGTCGCGGCAGTGTCCCACCCGTTGACGGGCCAGCCGCTAAGGGTGCGCATCGGGCTCCACATCGGGCAGGCTCACTATGGCAATTTCGGCTCCGACCGCCGGTGGGCAGTGACGCTCATCGGGCAGCCTGTAAACTTGGCCGCTCGGATCGAGAGCGCGAAGCCGCCTGAGGGCGAGGCGGATGCCTATGGGCACCTTCGGGCTAGCGCGGAACTTGCCAAGCTCCTGGACGATCGGCACCTCTCCGCACTGCCTGACAGGGCGACGGTCAAGGTGAAGACCGATCTTGTCACTTTCATCCACCGCAAGCCCGAGTAGGAAGCCCCATGGTCCACACTTGGAACGAGGCCAGGGCGCGGAAGCGGATCAGGGCGCGCCTTGACGAGGTGAAGACCGTCGAGATCGTCGACTGGACGCGGGATCTCTCTCTTGAGAATATTCCCCGTAACAAGGCCTACCGCGTCGACGGCGTCCACCTCTACGCGGACATCCTCAATCTCGAGGAGATGCTGAACTGCACGCAGCTGGAAGGTGAGACCTGCCACAGGCGCACACTGCGTTTCCTCAATCTGCACTACCGCGCAGTGGACCGCATTCTGAACGAGTGTGACCTCCGCCGGGTGGACTTCGCAAACCAGCGTCTTCATGCGCTGGTCACGAAGCCCTACGACGACGAGGCAATGCGGGTGCACCGCGCGGTCGCCGTCGCCCAGCTTGTGACCGACGCCCTGGCCGAAACCGGCGATGACGACGAGCATATCCCCGACGCGGTGGTGCGGGTGGGCATTGACACGAGCAAGACCCTCGCGGTGAACAACGGGCGCAGCGGCAACCGCGAGCCCCTCTTCCTCGGCCCCGCAGCCAACCACGCGGCCAAGCGGGCTGCGGGCGGGAAGGATGCGGGGATCTTCTTGACGAACGAGGCGCGGGCGGCCATTGGCTTGAAGCAGCTGAAGGCCTCGGAGCTCGACGCGACCCCGCTCACGTCGGAGGAGGTGGCGGCCTCGCAGGAGAAAGCCGAACTCGGCGTGTCGAAGGACACGATCGTCAGGCAGTGGCGGGAGGACCTGGAGAAAAACCCGATCGGCGCATTCTCCTTCTCGTCACACACCCCGCCGATGCGGAACCTCGACTTCACGGCGCTGACCCCGGGCAACTCCCGGCGTCAGGACGCCCTGTCTCTCTACGCCGACCTCGACGGCTTCACCGCCTACGTTGGGAGGCACATCGACGACGAGCCTGAGGACGTGGTCCGGGCAATGCACATCATCCGCTCTGAGCTGGAGGCGGTGCTCTCCACCGAATTCGAGGGCAGGCGCATCCGGTTCATTGGCGACTGCGTCCACGGGCTGATGGCCGAGGGTACGGCGCAGACGACGGACGCCGAGGCCACGATCTCCGACGCGGTGCTCTGCGCGGGGGGGCTGCGGAGCAGCTTTAGGCTCTGCCTAGAGCTACTCGGAGAGGAGGGCGTGGACACCGCGGGACTCGGCCTCGCGGTCGGGCTGGAGTTCGGGCCGATGACGGCCACCCGCCTCGGCCTCAAGGGCAGCAGAACGCGGTGCTCGGTCAGCCGAGGCGTGCTCGCCTCGGAGGCCGAGCAGTCGCGGTGCTCGGGTCGGCAGACTGCCATCGGCGAGAACGCGTACGACAAGGCCACCCCCGCCGTTCGCAATCTGTTCGGGAAGGAACGGATCGCGCAGCATCTCGACTACGCCGCCGCGATGGTTGTCTTGACCACGGATGGGGATGCGACCGCGAGGGAGGCGGAGGCAGCCGAAAAGGTGTGGGCGGCTCCGGCCGTGGCTGCGACCTTTGGTCAGGAGCGCCGACCCTTCCTCCGTGTCTGACGTCCAGGTTTCTGCAACCCCGGGCGTCAGCCACCTCGTCGGGCTCGACGCCATCATCGCCGTCGCGGATGACTTCGGCGCCGTCGTGGCCGAGCGGCGCCCCGGCGCGGCGGTGGCTGTCGTCTCGCCGCACGTCCACGGGGGCGGCCGCGACGACTTCCGTCTGATCATCGGTGAGGAGGGGGGACGCGTATCGGTCCGGGAGGACCCGGCGGCGCGTCGATTACCCGCTGCCTGCCCGACGCGGCACATCAACCCGGGGGGAACTTTTTGCCTCGGCTGGGACACGGAGGATCCGTCCGCCGTGACCGATGTTGCAGGCGCCCGGGAGTGGTGGACGACGCTCCTCGTCTTCCTCGGGTATCAGCGGTATGCTGAGGTACGGCGGGCTTGGCCCAAGGGCAGGGAGAGGGCGCACGGGCACGACGCCGCCCTGCTCCAGTTCTATGCCGAGTGGCTGGCAAGCCTCTTTGGGCCATGGTTGCTAGCCGATCTACGCGCCGGTCGGCTGACCACCCGCCGGGTAGGGCGCTCCATCCGCCTAGACAGGGCCAGGCAGCGCCTCTTCGCTCTGAAGGACGGCAGCGAATCCGTCGCGAACCTCCGTCGGTCTTGCCCGTGCACAACGGCGGTGACGCCAGCTGTCCTCAAAGCATGCGGCAGTCACGCACAAGCAGCCCGCCTGCTCGTCCTTGCGCTTTCCGGCCAGGAGCAGCTTGAGGCGGAGTTCCACAAGGCGTTCGCCCGCGCCGCGCCCTGCTGCGGAACCATCGATGGCTGCCCGATCGCCTCAATCGTGTCCCCGGCCTTGGATGGAAGCCCAAGCGGCCCCTAGTCGCTGTCTACACTGGCGCTCTGATCCGTCTTAACCCGAAGAACTCGGCCGTTTGGAGACTTGCAGAGTCCGCTTCGCGCCCTTCTCGCTCGATCCGAGCTGCGAATGCTTTGTCCGCTTTCTGGAAATCGGCCGCGCCCAGCCCATGACCGGCATGGGCGCAAAGCGGGCATTAGAGTAGCGACCCATCTGGGGGCGCCGCTCATCGCAATCATTTATTCCTCGATGCCCTTAGCATGAATGGCCCGGCGGCAGAGGGCGCCGCCGCCGGGCCGATCACTCAGTGGCCGTGGTGCGTGTGGCCGCCCTGGGCCTGCGGCGAGGGCGCGGCGCCGTGACCGGCGTGCCCCGCGGACGCGGAAGGCCGCTGGGCGGGAGCCGGAGCGGCCGGGGCGCCGTGGCCCGCATGGGCGTCGGCGGTCGACACCTGGGTGGCCCCGGTGGCGCCGTGCCCAGCGTGCGACATGCCCTCCATACCGTGGACCATGGAGGCGGGCACCTGCACGGCGTCGGCGTCGCCCGCGTAGGCGGCGATGACCCGACGCATCAGCGCGATCTCCTGGGTCTGGTCGGTGACGATGTCGACGTTCAGCAGGCCGAGGAAGGTGTTCCGGCCGTTCTGGTCCGCCTGGTAGGCGCGCGCCATGTCGAGCGCGCCCTGGTGGTGGATCGTCATGGCCTTGGCGAACTGGACGTCGCGCTCGGTGACCGGCGCGCCTTCCGAGAACACGGCCGCCAGCGGGCCGGGGATCGGGTACTTCATGAAGCGATCCCGCTGGCCCAACCCTTCCGTCGCGCCAGGCTGGAAGGCGAGCCGGGCGAAGCCGAGGTTCACCACCCGCGCGGGCCTGGCGAGGTTCCGCGCCACCTCGTCGAGAAGCCCGATCTCAAACTTCTGGTTGTGGACGATGGCCTGCGCCAGCTCCTTGAGGGCCGGGCTGCTGGCGTTCGGGTCGGCCAGGTACTCCTCGGACATCGAGAGCGCGCCCGCGTGGTGCGCCCGCATGCCGGTCACGTAGTCACGGTCGGCCTTGACCGCGGCCGCGAGAGCCTCCGGGGACATGACGGAGTAGGAGGTCGTGGTCACCGGCGAGGTGCCCGGCTCGTACTGCTCACCCACCATGGCCCGCGCGGGTGAACCGACCGCGAGCGCAGTCGCGGCGACGGCGGCGGCGAGGGTCAGGCGGAGCGTGAGGCGCATGCTGGCGCCGGTCTGGTTCGTCGAAGACATGTGCTTGGTCCTGTCGCTGTCCCCGCGACCGCGTGCGTCTGGCAACGTCGATCGCGGCGCCCCCGGAGGGGCCGTGATTCCTTGGTTTCGGTGTGGTGGAGCGCCGGGACGACGCCGGGTCGTCCGCGGGCGCGACCGGGCGCGCAGGCGCCGGTCAGGCCACCTGTCGGGGCGGCGGGAGCGACGGGGGGATCTCGATGCCGAAGCGGGCGTGCGCCGGGGCGAGGTCGCGGACGACGGCGCCGGGCGACGGGAGCGGACCGGCCTGGGCGTGCGGCAGGGCGTCGACGGCGGACGCGCACTGGGCGGCCACGCAGCAGGGCAAGCCCTGCTCTCCACCCGACCGGCCGCAAGGCTGGCCCAGCTCCTCAGCGGAGACGGACGCGTGTCCCGAGGCCGTGTGCCCCGAGGCCGTGTGCATGGGCGCGGCCTGCATCAGCGCAGCGGCGTCGATGTGAGCGCCGCAGTGCTCGGCGGCCGCCTGCTGGACGGGTGTGGCCGCCGAGGCGTGCCGCATGGCGGGACCCGGCAGGGCAAGCAGGACCAGCGCGAGCAAGCCCGCGACGACCCTCCTGAATGCACCCATGCCCCAAGTCATCCCTGGTTCCTGCCGTTCATGGTTGAGCGCGCTCGGCGTCTTTAACTTAGTTCGCGTGGCACTGGGCCGGGAGCCCGGCGGCGGTGACTTCCCCGCGGCCGACATCATTTGTCACGATGCTCCGGCGCGACGGCGAGGGGCGGCCGCCCTCGAGGTCGTGCAGGATGGGGCAGTCGGGCCGGTGGTCGCCGTGGCAGGCGTCGGCCAGCTCCTGCAGGGTGTCCCGCATGGCCGTGAGCTCGAGGATCTTGGCGTCGAGCTCGGCCACGTGCTCCTGGGCGACGCGCTTCACGTCGGCGCTCGACCGCTCCCGGTCCTGCCACAGGCCGACCAGCAGCTTGATGCGCTCGATGGACAGCCCGAGGTCGCGCGCGCGCCGGATGAAGCAGAGCGTGTTCACGTCCTTGGCCGAGTAGACCCGGTAGCCCGCCTCGGTCCGAGCCGCCTTCGGCAGGAGACCGATCTCCTCGTAGTAGCGGAGCATCTTGGCCGACACGCCCGAGGCCGCCGACGCCTGCCCGATGTTCATGCTTGCCTCCGTTCCCGACCGCCCCCCCTGTGCGGGGTCTGATGGCCAAGATGGGGTTTCCCATCGTGGGAAGGTCAAGGCCATTTCCCGCGTCAGCCTTGCCTTGACCGGGCTTGACCCTCCCATCCTGGGAGACCCCATTTGGGGTGCCTCCCCGAGTTTCAGGAGGGTGACATGGTGGTCTTCAGGGTTGCGAACATGAGATGCGGCGGCTGCGCCCGGTCGGTCACGTCCGCCCTGCGCGGCGTGGACCCGGCGGCCGAGGTCCGGGTTGACCTGGGACGCCGCGAGGTCACGGTAGAGGCGGCGGCGGACGCGGCCGTCCTGTCTCGGGCACTGCGCGAGGCCGGGTTCGAGGGCGAGAGGCTCGCCACCTGATGATCGGCCCGGCACCCGCGCGAGGCCCCGGATGAGCGCGGTCCGCGGCGGCGGCCCGCCCGGCGAGCCGCCGGGCCGTCGCGGCCTCGACCCGGAGGCGCACGTCCTGGTCGTCGAGGACGACGCCTCGATGCGTCACCTCATCGCCCGCCTGTTGCGCGAGAACGGGTTTCGCTCCACCGGCGTCCGCGACGGTCGGGAGATGTGGGAAACGCTCCGGAACACCGAGGTGGACCTGGTGCTGCTCGACGTCATGCTGCCTGGCGATTCCGGCATCGAGCTCCTCCGCGAGCTGCGGGCCGAACGGGGCGCTCTCCCGGTTGTCATGGTGACCGCCAAGGGATCCGAGGCCGACCGCGTGCTCGGCCTCGACCTCGGCGCGGACGACTACCTGCCGAAGCCGTTCGGGCGGCGGGAGCTGCTGGCGCGGGTCCGCGCGGTGCTGCGCCGCGCCCGTCCGGCGGCTGCGGCGCCCGCGGATCCCGCCGCCCGGGCCACCGTCCACCAGCTTCGCTTCGATGGCTGGACCGTGGACCTGGCGCGGCGCGAGGTGCTGTCGCCCGGGGGCACGGTCGTTGACCTCTCCGGCGCCGAGTATGACCTGCTGCTGGCGTTCCTCGAGCACCCGCACCGGGTGCTGGCGCGGAACCAGATCCTCGAGCTGTCGCGCGGCCGCCTCGCGGACCCGAACGACCGGAGCGTTGACGTGCTGGTCAGCAGGCTGCGTCGCAAGCTCGAGGGCGAGGAGGGCGGGACGGCGATGATCAAGACGGTGCGCGGCGCGGGCTACATGTTCCTGCCCGCCGTGGAGCGCGTGGGTTGAGGCGCGGGCTCGGCTGGCTCTGGCCCTCGAGCCTGGCGGGCAGGACCACCCTGATCCTGCTGGCCGGGCTCTTGGTGTTCCACTTCGGGAGCGTGTGGCTCCTCCAGGAGGGCGTGCACGGGGCGATGGAGGAGGGCCGCGAGATACAGGCGGCCGAGCACATCTCCGCGGCCGCGCGCGTCGTCGCCGCGCTGCCCGAGGAGGCGCGCGAGCGCGCCGCGAAGGCGTTCTCCGCCCGCGGCTTCGAGGTCACCTGGGAGCGCTCGGAGCCTGCGGAAACCCTGGACGAGGCGCCCCTGGCCCCGCTGCGGGAGCGACTGGAGGAGCGGGCGCCGGAGCTGGCGGGAATGCGCATCGGGTACGACCCGAACGCCCAGGGAGAGCCGCGGCTCATCAAGGGCAGCGTGCGGCTCGCCGACGGGACCTGGGTGGCGTTCTCCGCCACGGGGCTGGAGGTGGCCTCGGTGCCCGCCCACGCCTCGCTGGCCTCGCACAGCGCGATGGCGCTCGGCATCGTGCTCGCCTCGCTGCTCGTGGTGCACTGGATCACCAAGCCGCTGCGGCGCCTGGCCAGGGCGGCGGAGGACTTCGGCAAGGGCGCGGCGCCTGTGCCCATGCCGGAGGACGGGCCACGCGAGGTCCAGGAGGCGGCGCGGACCTTCAACGCGATGCAGGCAAGGATTCACCGGCTCGTCGCCGACCGCACGCAGGCTCTGGCGGCCGTCAGCCACGACCTGCGCAGCCCCATCCAGCGCCTGCGCCTGCGCGCCGGATTCCTCGACGACCTGGAGGCGCAGCGGGCGATCGATGGCGACCTCGACGAGATGGAGCGCATGATCGAGTCGACCCTCGCCTACCTGCGGGGCGAGACGGAGAGCGAGGAGCCGCGCCAGGCCGACCTCGCGGCCATCCTGGCCACGCTCGTCGACGACGCCTCCGACCGGGGCGCCGCAGCCACCTACGCCGGGCCGGACCGGCTCCCGATGCGGCTGCGGCCGGTCGCCATCAAGCGCGCCCTGGCGAACCTCGTCGACAACGCGGTCAAGCACGGGGGCGGGGCGCGCGTTACCCTCGAGGAGAGACCGGGATGCGTCACGGTGCGGGTCGAGGACGACGGCCCCGGCATCCCGGAGGCGGCGCTGGAGACCGTGTTCGAGCCGTTCCAGCGCCTCGACGCTTCCCGCAACCGGGGCACCGGCGGCACCGGGCTCGGCCTCGCCATCGCCCGTCAGGTGGTGACCGCCCACGGCGGCAGCGTTGCCCTGGCCAACCGCCCGGGGGGCGGGTTGGTGGCGACCGTGCGACTGCCGCACCCGCACGCGACCGGGCGCGACGGCGTGGGAGGCGTCGGCGAGCGCACCCCCCCGCCGGTGACGCCCCCTGGCGTGCGTCAGGCATAGCCACCCCGGCTGCGGAACGGCCTGTAAGGCGCCCTGCCCTTCCGCGTCATCTCGAGAGCCGCGTTCGTGGCGCCGAACCCGGCGCTACGCGGATGCGGCTGACTGAAGGAGTGAATGTCACCATGGCTCTGAAGATCGCACGGCTCGCCGCCATCGGCGCACTGGCCGCCACGCTTGCCGCTGGCACCGCGCTGGCGCAGCCCACCCTGTCGCCGCAGGGCGGCAGCGCCGGTCCCGAGATGGACCACAGCCGGATGGGCGGCCAGGGTCAGGGTCAGCGGCCGGGTGGACCGGCACCCACGCTCACGCCACAGGGCGGCAGCGGCAACGCCGAGATGGACCACAGCCGCATGGGCGGTGGCAACATGGGCGGCCCGTCGGGCGGCACGATCACCGGCAACCCCGGCAGCGGTCCCGACGTGCAGCACGGCCGCACGTCCGCCCCCGCGCCAGCTCCCGCGCAACGGCGGTAGCCGAACGGGCGTCGCGCTCGCCGACCCCGGCGGGCGCGGCACTCAGTGGTGCTTGTACCAGCCGACGCCGCGGATGTTGTTCCACGCGTCGGTCTGGTGACACAGGAAGCACTGGCCCACGTTGGCGTGCTCCTGCCCGGTGATGGTTCGGTCCATCATCTCGAAGTGCATCATGTAGTGGCTGGGCGGCGCCTGGTGGCACTGGACGCAGTCGCGCGAGCGTGGCGACGGGTGCCGAAAGCCGCTCACCGCCCAGGCCGCGGTGCTGTGGCAGCCCCCGCAGTCACGCCCGAACAGCGTACGGTGCGGGTCGCGGTTGGCGTGACATCCCCCGCAGTCGAGCTGGTTCGCCTCCCTCGCGGGAAGCGGGTGCGGCGCAAGCGTCGAGCCGATCAGATCCGCGCCGCTGACACCGAGCAGCGCCCGCAGCCGCGCCATGCTGTGTGTGAATCCTTCTCCGCCTGCGCCCCCACCCCGCAACGCGGCCCCGACGTGGCCAGCCGCGACCAGCGCCGCGTGGTCCATGTTGACAGGGCGGCGCCCGCGCCCTTGGTGCTCGACGTGGCAGCCGCCGCACTCGCCGACCGTGGCGTGGAATGCCGTCGAGGGCTTCGTCACCAGGTCGGGCGCCGCCGTGACGTGGCAGGTAAGGCAGAGCGCCGCCTCGACCCCGCGGGTCGGCACGTGGCAGGATTCACACTGGCCCCCAAGGAACTCGTGGGCGGCGGAGAGGCGCCCCGGGCTGGCTGCGGCCACCCAGAGCGGCACGCCCTCAGACCCGGCGCGATGCACCGCCACCGGCACCGCCACGACCGCCGCGATGCCGACCACCGCCAGCGCGGCGTAGAGCAAGGTCGCTGGCCTCACCGCAGCCACCTCAGGCCGTAGTAGATCCCGCTCCAGATATGCAGGGCGAGCAGTGGGCAGAGCGCGATCGCCGCCGCGACGTGCAGCACCGTCCAGCGCGAAAGGGCACGCCTCAGGGCCTCGCGTCGCCCGATCGCGTGCTCCAGGTCGGCGATGCCCGACACCAGCGCGCGCACGGACAGGTCCGGAGGCCCCAAGAGCGCGAGGGAACCAGCGGCGCCCTCGGCGGCGAGCCGGTCGTAGCGGGCCCGGAGCGCCCCGAGTTCCTGTCGCTGGTCGCGGACATCGGTCCCGAGTTGCGCCAGGTAGTATCTGCCGACGAAGCCGCTCAGCACGACGACCAGCATGACCGAGACCAGCGCGATGCCGAGCGGGCTCCGGTATTGGTGCCCGGTGTGGAGCATCCCGAGCGCGGCGCCGACCGCGCCCGCGTAGACGTGGAAGGAGAGCATCGCCCCCAGTGCGGCGCGGCGCCGCAGCCAGGGGACGCGTTTCGCCAGCGTGTAGGCGAGCAGCAGGAGCATGCCCACGGCGCCGCTAATCCCAAGGATTCCTCCGGCCAGGCTCCCCGGGAAGCGCGGCGCCGCGTGGAGCAGGAAACCCGGCGCGAAAAGGGCCACCATCGCCACCAGCAGGCTGACCGCGAGCCGCTCACGAGGATTCACGAGTCACGCCTCGACCACGAGGTTGCCGACGGACTTCGCCTGGCAGGCCAGGATGACGCCGCGCGCCTTCTCCTCCGGCGGCAGCCCTTCCTCGACCTCCATCGTCACCGCGCCCTGGACGAGGGGCACCTTGCAGGCGCCGCAGATGCCGACACGGCAGGAGTAGTCGATCTCGACCCCAATGGCCTCGGCCGCCTCCAGGACGGTTTGGTCCGGCGCCAGCGCCCCGGTCCTGCCCGACTTCGTGAACCGCACCTCCGCCGTGGCGACCCGCGGGATGGCATCGCCTGCGGGAGCCGGTCCGGGGGACGGCGCTGGAGCGGATGTCGGCAAGGGCGCCGGGGTTCCGGGGGCCACGCCCCTGGCTGGGCCGAACGCCTCGGTCTTGACCTGCCCCTTCGGCACCCCGAGCTCGGCGAGCGCTGCCCTGACCGCCTCCATCATCGGCGGCGGGCCGCAGAGGTGGACCCGGCGCTTGGCGATCTCGGGGACGGAGCGCGCAATGAACTCCTTCGAGATGGGCCCGGTGGCGCCCATCCAGGCGGTTCCCTCGGCGCGGGACATCGTCGCCGCCACGTGTAGGTTCGCGTGCCGCTTCTGCAGGTACTCGAGTTCCTCGCGGAAGACGAACTCCTC
Organism: Roseicella sp. DB1501; assembly: GCF_013112485.1. Classification (GTDB taxonomy): domain Bacteria; phylum Pseudomonadota; class Alphaproteobacteria; order Acetobacterales; family Acetobacteraceae; genus Paracraurococcus. The sequence continues at coordinate 7,280 of NZ_JABFHG010000017.1, read as the reverse complement.
GGGGCTGCGCGCCCCGTAGAGGAAGAAGATCTCGCAAGGATAGGAGCGGTCGGTGAGGTAGCGGGCGACGCTCATCATGGGCGTGATGCCGACGCCGCCCGCGATGAGCACGATGCTGGTCTCCTCACCCATGAATGTGAAGACGCCCAGGGGCGCCGACACCTCCACGGAGTCTCCGACCGCGACGCGGTCGTGCAGGTGCCGCGAGATGAGCCCCTGCTCCTCGCGCTTGACGGTGACCTCGACGTAGCTCCGTCGGGTCGGCGAGGAGGCGATGGTGTAGGAGCGCCTGGCCGTCCGGCCGTCGAGCTCGGCAGAGACGGTGAGGAACTGGCCCGGCATGAAGGTGAAGGGGACGTCCCCGCCGCCGGGCTCCACCAGCCGGAAGGTCTTCACCGTGGGCGTCTCGCGGAAGGTGGCCGCGACCCGCAGCGCGCCCGACCACGGCCGCCGCGCGGCCGCCGTGGCCGCGGCGGGCGACGGCGCGGCGCTGGCGGGCGCTGGTGTGACCGGGGCCGTGCCCACCACCCTCGCCGGGGAACCGGAGGGACCGTCGGTGGGCGGCTCAGATGGCTTGCCGGGCGCGGGCGCCGGGCCAGGGGCGGGCCCACCTGCGGGGGCGGCCGAGAGCCGCCCGACGAGCGCGTTGATACGCCGCATGCGCGCGTGCTGGATCAGCAGAGTTCCGACCAGGAACGTGACCAGGAACGCCATCGAGGTCAGGTGGTACCAGGAGAGGCCCCAGGGACCGCCGTCTATCGCCATCGGCGCCGCCTCGGCGGGCGGGAGGCCGAGCTGGTCCCTGAACCAGGTCAGCGCGAGTTGCCGCGGCGGCATTCCAGCGTCGACGGCGCGCAGCGCCGCCGTCCCGCTCTCGAGCAGCAGCAGCCCCTCGCGGACGCCTGCCGCGGCCTGCTGCACGGCCACTGGGTCGTTCGCGGCGAGCGCGTGATGGAGCCGCGCCTGGCCAGAGGTGATCGCCTGGGTGCCCCAGCCGATGCGCCGCTCGGCCTCGGCCTCAATGGCGCGGCGCGCCTCGGCCGTGAGCGCTGGCATGTCCAGCAGCGATGCGTAGAACGGGCGCCCCGGGCCGCCCATGCAGCCCATCATGCCGCCGCACCCTGCCCCCGCCTGCGGAGCGGGCATGGCACCGGGCATCGACCGCATCGCGGGGACGCTCGCCGGAGGCGCCGCTGGTGCAGCGGCTCCGGATGCCTGCCCGGGGTGGTGCGCGCTGTGGTCCCCAGGGTCGGTCTGCGCGACCGCGGTCCCGATCAGGGCCACACCAACAAGCGCCGCGAACCGACCAGTGCGCTTCAGGCTCCGCCGCACGCCTTCAGAACGCTCCGATGAAGGGCAGCATGGTGGCGGTCGCCGTGCGCTTCTGGGCGTCGTCGAGCTGGCGGTAGAGCGTGTCGAACGCCATCCGCGTCATGTGGATGGCCTCGGTGCGCTCCCGCAGGTGGCTCTCGAAGGACGCGAGGCGGGCCATGGGGTCGGCCGCCCGGCCGCTGTCCTGCAGCGCGGCGCGGGCGGCGTCGAGGTGCTCGCGCCCGGCGCGGAGCGTGTTGGCGAAGGTGTCCCAGGCGGGCGCCTGAGCGTCCGTGATGCGCAGCTCCGTGCGGAGGAAGGCGATACGCCCCTCGAGGCGTGCCGCGGAGCTACCCATCGGCTGGTCGCCGCCCATCGAACCCGTGCCGGGCGCGGCGCCGCCCTGCTGCATCCCCTGCGACATGGCACCCCGACGCATCATCATGTCCCGCATCATCGCCATCATGTCGCACCCGGGCATCGGCTGCCGCGCTTGGCCCATCGGCATCTGGGATTGTGCCTGCCCGGGCGCGCCGCCCATCGGCGTCTGGGACTGCGCGTGGCCGCTTCCCGGGGCACCGCCCATCCCCATCGTATCGTCGTCCATCATGCCGCCCGGCGCTGGCGTCCCCGCCTGCGGGCCTGGCATGCCCGGCATCGGCGATGCCTGCTGAGGCGTGCCGCCCATCGGCATCATGTCCATCATGGCGAGCAGGACGGGCGCATCGCGGTCCGCCGCCACTGCCCCTGGCGGGAGGAGCGGCAAGATGGCTGCGAGCGCGGCGGCGGCGAGCGTTGGCTGAAGTCTCGACATGCTGGTGGTCCTCCCCCTGCTGGCGGCGCCGGGCGCTGGCACGCCGTGCGACCCGCGTCTCGTGTGAGACGCTGAAGGTGAACCAGCCTTACAGCGGGAGCGCGGGACTGGCTGTCGGCCGGGATCTGTAAGGCTTCACCGTCACGAGCGTCCTTGCATGGCACGGTCGCCTCCATGAGTCCGACGCAGCCCAACCGGAGAGGCCGATGCCAGGAGCTTTGGGTGCCAGACCGCGGGAACTCGGCCCACGCCTCATCTGCCTCGTTGGCCGCAGGTCTGCGACAAAACATTGCTCGGCGTCTCGCGGGCGCGCGAAACGGTGGCCTCGCCTACGGCCGTCTCCTAAGTCGGTTGCGGCGGTCCTGGCTCGCCCTGTCCGGCACGGGCCTGGCTGCCGCCGGGTCGGCGGGTGGCCGGTGGGATGTCGTGCCGCCTCGCCGCCGAACGCTTGGCGGGGAGCACCCATGCGCGACCATGACGGTCCTTTCCTGTGCGCCGAAGCCGCAGTGCGAGGCGCCATCGGCGAGGCGCAAGCCAGGCTGCGCGGCGTTGTCCTCCGGCACCTGAACGGCGACCGACACGGCGCCGACGACGTCCTGCAGCGTTTCGCGCTGCGTGCGCTGGAGCGCGCCGGGGAGCTGCGCGACCCGGCGCGGGTTCACGGCTGGCTGGGCCGCGTGCTGTCCTCCACCCTCGCCGACCACGGGCGCGAGCTCGCGCGCCGACGTGAGTGCCTCGAGGACCCGCGGGAGTTCGCGGAGACGCTGGTTGCCCCGGAGCCGGAGCCTGCCCAGTGGGCCTGCGATTGCATCGAGCCGCTGCTGGGCGCGCTGCGGCCGGATCAGGCGGCGCTGATCCGACGCCTCGACCTGCGCGGCGAGCCACGGGAGGTCGTGGCCGCGGAGCTCGGCATCCTGCCGAACGCGCTGCACGTGAGGCACCACCGGGCGCGGCGGGCGCTGGCCGCGCTGCTGCTCGCCGCCTGTGTCACCTGCCCATCTGAGAGCTTTATGCGCTGCGCCTGTCCGAAGCCGCCCTCGGTGGACGAGGCACGTCTCGCCCGCGCGGCCGCATGTGCCGGACAGGGCGGAGCACGCGATTGATCTCGCTCAAGGCCGCATCGGCGCGCGTCCGGCAGGATGGAACGTGCCCGATTTCGACACCGCGCGGCGGTGGCATGGGTTGCCTCGGGGCAACCGCTTCGGAGAGAGGAGAACCGCATGAGGGTATTGAAGAATGCCGGGATGGGCCTGGCGGTGGTCCTGGCGGCGGGCCTCTCCGCCTGCGCGCCGCAGCAGCAGGCCGCGCCCCCGGTGGCCGCGGCGCCTGCTCCCGCCAGCACCGCGGCGACGGCTCCGGCCCCGGGTGACCACCAGGCGATGATGGCCCACTGCGCGGAGATGCGGCAGCAGATGAGGCAGGGCGCGCAGATGTCGCCCGACATGCAGCGGATGGCGACCTACTGCCAGCACATGGACCACACCATGGGCGCCCAACGCGGCCGCTCCGGCCCGTACTAGCGAGCCATCGGGGCGCGGCCCGGCGGCCGCGCCAACCGCTGGATCCGGCTCGCGTGGGGGGCCTAGGCGAGCTCCCGCGAGATGGCCCGGATCGGCTTCATGCCGTGGCCGAACCTGGCGATAGTCTCCCGGTTCGCCTTGAGCTCGCCGTAGGGTAGGTAGCGCACCTTGAGGTCGGCCACCCGGCTGAAGGCGGGCCGCGCCAGCTGCTCGCGCACCTCGCCCTCGCGGCCATCCGGCGCGACGAGGAACATCCCCTCGAGCGCATGCGCCTCGGGTCCGAGTGCGAGGTCGAGCATCCGCACGATGCCGGAGTAGATGGAAGTGGTGTGCTCCACCTCGTAAGCGGCGACAATGCGCTTCGAGTCCCTATCGAGCCACAGCACGTCGATGAGCCGGACGGCGTCGGCGCCCGCGCCAGTGTCGAAGCCCGGCAGCGTGGCGAGGCAGCCATCGCCAAGCTTGCCGCCGCCGAGCGGGCGGTTGCGGTCGTTGGCGGCCACCCAGACGTCGTAGCCGAGCGACAGTCCGAGGTCGCGCAGCCATCCCTGGACGGCGGTGTGGGTCTCGTCCTCCTCGCGGGCCGCGGCCAGCGCCTTGGCTGCCTTGGCACCCTCGTCCCGGACGCGGGCGAGGTCCGCCTCCCACGCGGCCCGTGCGCCCGTGTCGTCCTCGCGTGGCGGCGCCGGGTAGCGACCGCTGCCGACGTCGAACAGAAGGCCGCCGACGGCGCCGAGGTCGTTCGAGAGCAGGCCGCGGTGCTTGGCGTTCAAGGCGAGGATGCCCTGGCGCATGGCGATGTACTCGTCCCAGCGGCCGAGCTTCACGCGGGCGCCGGTCAACGCGTTGTAGCCGTTGACGATGGCGGTGTTGAACGGCGGCGCGATGGTCGGGTGCAGGAAGTACAGGAGGTTGGCGACGGCCGGGCCGAGGCCCTTGATGGCCTTGGCGTCGATCTCGCGGATGGCCGCGAGGACCTGGTGCTCCGTCATGCACCACACGCAGGTGTCGAGCAGGCGGCCGAAGGCGCGCTGATTCTCCGGACTCTCGTAGATGTCCGGGATGCGGAGCTTGGGCTTCCACAGGAAGGCGTGGTCGGCGCCCTTGAAGATCTGGCGCTGCTCGGCGACGGAGTGGACGACGGTCTCCAACGAGGAGTTGCGGTAGGTGACGCCGAAGGTGCCAGCCCTGATTTCGGCGACGACCTGCTGGATGCCGCGGCGGATGGAGCGGAAGTTCTTGACCCGCTCATCCCAGAGGAACCACGTGCGGTAGGTGCCGCCGGGGTCGTCCCGCCAGCGGAGTAGCAGCGAGGTTATGGGATCGGGCGCGCTGGCCCCCGCTCCGCCGGAGATCGGGGCGGCTGTCGAGATCTGCATGTCTTGGTCCCTGGGGCGCCGGGTCCGGCCCCCGCTCTAGCCGGAGATGATGAACGGCCCGGTGGTTCGCCTGCAAGGTGGTCGGAGCCTGCGGAGGCGTTGCCCGCGCGGTCGCGTCCACCTCCGACACACCGCGCGACCGGCTCGAACTCGCGCGGTGCATTCCCATCTTCCTGACCGTGGGGACATCCCCTGCCCCGCGCCGACCCGGCCGCACGAACAAGGAAACACGGATGAGACGACGGCTTCTCCTGGCGGCGCTGGCCGCGACCGGCTCCGCGGGCGGCGCCTCCGCCCAGCCAGAGCAATCCGCGCAGCCCCTGCTGCAGGTCTGGCGCGACCCGAGCTGCGGCTGCTGCACCGGTTGGGTGGACCACATGAGGGCGGCCGGGTTCCACGTCGAGGACAACCTCGTCGCCTCCCCTGCCCCCGTCCGCCGGATGCTCGGCATCCCGCCGGACCTGCTCTCCTGCCACGCGGCCACGGTGGACGGCTACGCGCTGGAGGGCCACGTGCCAGCCCAGGCGGTGCGGCGCCTGCTGGCCGAGCGCCCGGCTGGCGTGCGCGGCCTCGCTGTCCCAGCCATGCCGACCGGCTCGCCGGGAATGGAGGTGCCGGGCGAGCCGGACGACACCTACGACGTCGTCGCCTTCGACGGCGGCGATGGGCGCCGCGTGTTCATGCGCTTCCGGGGTGGCCGGGCGGTCTGACGGCTGGGGCTGGTCGGTCAGCTGCGGTCGCGGCGGCACGGACGTTTTGGTTCGCCTCCCGCGCGTAGCCGGTCCGAAGCCGGTCGCCAGAAGCCCTTGTAATCTTCCATAATTCGGACCCGAGTTGGCCTGTGGTTCGAAGGGGTTGCAGATCTATTCCCCTACGGATCGCGCTGTACTTGCTACGAAGCTCGCCGGGAACGGAGGCAGGGAAAAGGCCCGACGAAGGCTAGGTTTCCGGCGCCTGCGAGATGCCGTACCTGGCCGGGACAGCCACGCGAGAGCCCCGTTCCCGGGGCGTGATCCGAGCCGGGCGATGCGCCAACCTGCCCATCGCACCGGGAGGTGGAAGCTGCGAACCGTGGCGTTGGCTTGGCCGACGACCTGTGACGTGAACAGGTCGGGCACTGTGACGCATGGCGCGCCGCGACCTGTGACACGCCTCCACAAGAACCGTGACGCAGCACGTAATGGGAACTGTGAGGCTTCAACCTCGGGGCCGAGGTAGTTTCTATCCGCGCCAGGAACAAGGTCGAGGATGCGCAGGACGCGCTGAAGGCGTGCAACATCGGCTTCGGCTTTACGAACGGCCACGAGGGACATGCAACCACCTGACTCACCTACGTCTACTCCATTCCGGTGATCGATATGGGCAGACGAAGAGGAAGCAGAGCGCGTAGCCCAGCCCCGCAATCGGACTCCGCTCGCGGCGGAGCTGGGCGACAAGACTTGATGCCAGCTCCGGCAAAGGATGCCGTGCTTCCGCACGCCCAGCTTGGGCTCGCCTTCCGGCACCCGGGCACCAACGGGTGCTGCGGCATCCCACCGCCAAATGGTAGAAATATCGGGGCCTCATTTCGCACGAATGGGTTCTGTGTCCGTGGGTAGCTCGTCCGATAAGCTGCGCCTCATTCAGCATTGGAAGCTGTGGGATGGGCGACGTACCGAGGGGGCTCAGCAGGGCACAACTTGGTGATGTGAACGCCCGAAGGTTCGCCGACTACCTCCGCACCGGCCTTGAGACGGGCACATTAGAATTGGAGAGCGGGAAACTCAGCCGCACCCGGGTCTCAGAGCAACTCGCCTTCTCACGCTCCACTTTCCAGCAAAATCCCAAGGTCCGTGCCATACTGGCAGTGCTGGAGGGAGGTGCTCCCCCGGCATCTCTCGCGGGGATGGTTGACGATCACCTGATCGCCTTGCTTGCGCGTAGAGGGTCAGGCAGGTCCGCCAGGGACGAAGCGCTCGAGCGCCGGGCAGCTGGATACCGCGAGCCGGGCGACATGGAACGGGACCGGGAAATCCAGCGCCTGCGAGAGCGTCTGGCGGTCATCAGCGAAGAGAATCGCCAGTTGAGGGAGCGATTGCGCGCCGTAGGTTACGCAGATTTCGAGCTTCTCGAAAGCGGACGCCTTCCCTGTAAGCGTCAGCCATCAGTGGCCTTGAGATGCCCGGGCTTGCCTGCCGAGATAGCGGGCATGACGGACGAAGCTGACGTGGCGGAACCGCTCGGAGCGGGTTCTTATGACGGTCGGAAGGGCACGAT
>NZ_JABFHG010000016.1 GCF_013112485.1 Roseicella sp. DB1501 | reverse complement strand
ACACCAACACCGTGGAGCGTGCCATCCGGCCCCTCTGCCTCAGTCGCAAGAATGCCCTGTTCGCCTCGGGCGACGATGGCGGCCGTCGCTGGGCCGCGGTCGCCTCCTTGGTCGAAACCTGCAAGCTCAACGGTATCGACCCGCAGCGCTATCTCGCCGACTTGCTGACCCGCCTCGTCAACGGCTGGCCCAACAGCCGCATCGACGAACTCATGCCGTGGTGCTGGGCCACCACCGAAAAAGGCTGAGCGTCAACCGCAGTCGAGATGGGCCTGAAAGCCGCGCTTACGGATGGCGTGCGGCTGCGCGTCGGCGAGGAGGTCGGTGCGACCGCGCTGCGGCGCGTGCTGGCGGCGCTGCGCGGGTGATCTCGGGGCCGCCGCCAGGGGTGCGCGTCTGGCTGGCCGCGGGCGCGACCGACATGCGCCGCGGCTTCGACGGGCTGGCGCGGCAGGTGCAGGAGGCGCTGGGGCAGGACCCGTTCAGCGGGCAGATGTTCGTCTTTCGTGGCCGCCGCGGCGACCTGGTCAAGGTGCTGTGGTGGGACGGCCAGGGCCTGGTGCTCTACGCCAAGCGCCTCGAACGTGGCAGGTTTGTCTGGCCGCAGGCCAAGGACGGCGTCGTCTCGCTGACGCCTGCACAGCTCTCGATGCTCTTGGAGGGCATCGACTGGCGCATGCCCGCGCGCACCTGGCGGCCGGAGATGGCGGGGTAGTCCGCCCTCGCGGCGGATTCATTCGGCCCGACGCGGCGCGATGCGCGACCATGCAGCCGTGGAACTCGATCCCGCATCCCTGCCTGGCGACGTCGACGCGCTGCGCGCGATCGTGCTGGCGCAGCACGCCGAGATCACCGGCCAACGCGAGCTCATTGCCCGCCTCCGCCTGCAACTCGCCCGGCTGCGGCGGATGCAGTTCGGCCGCTCCTCCGAGCGCCTCGCCGGCGAGGCGGACCAACTCGAGCTGGCGCTGGAGGAGTTGGAGGCGGATGCGCCCGCCCCGGCGGTGGCCGACAACCCGCTGGCTGGCGAGGGCAGGATGGGCCGTCCCGAGCGGCGCAAGCCCGCCCGCCGTCCGCTGCCCGACCACCTGCCGCGCGAGACGGTCGAGCACGGGGCCGATGCCTGCGCCTGCCCGGCCTGCGGCGGCGCCCTGCGGCGCCTCGGCGAGGATGTGACGGAGGTGCTCGACTATGTGCCGGGCCGGTTCCGCGTCATCCGCCACGTCCGGCCCCGCTGGTCCTGCCGGGCCTGCGAGACCATCACCCAGGCGCCGCCGCCCTCCCTGCCGATCGCCCGCGGCCGGGCCACCGCGGGTCTGCTCGCCCATGTGCTGGTGGCGAAATACGCCGACCACTTGCCGCTTCTGTGATCGGGCCTCTTCCGTCAAGCGCCGAGGATCCACCAAACAGGGCCATGCTTCTGTCCGTGGTCGGCGTGGCCGCCACATGATGCGAAACGAGGAGGCGGACGGCTCCAAATCTGTACCACGTGCTCAAGGCAACTTCGGCAAGTACGAGCTCGTCCCGCCCTCGTCCCTGTTGGGGACCTCTGACGCGGCCGGAGGGGCCGCGCTGGCAGGGGTGGAGAACCGCCTCTATGCCATGGCGGCTTCCTCCCCCGTCTGGGTGGACCAGCGGAACGGCTCATCAGCCTTCCACATGCTGAGCAGCACGACCGCCAGCTTTCGTGCGACGGCGACGCGGGCCTTTTTTGTCCCGCTGCGTCGCGCCAAGCGGACGCCCCAAGCCTTGAGCGCCGACCACTTGGTCACGCGGCCCAAAAGGGTCGCCGCGGCCTCGTAGAACGCCGCGCGCAGGCCAGCGTCTCCTGCCTGGGTGGTTCGACCCATCCGATCGACCTGACCGGACTGGTAGCGGCTTGGCGTCAGCCCCAGCCAGGGCCCTACGTCACGAGCTTTGGGAAACCGTCCGGGATCATCAACCGCGCTTCTGAACGTCAGCGCGACGATCGCGCCGACGCCGGGTGCCGTCATGAGCGTGCGGACTACCGGATCGGCACGTGCTGTCTCGAGCAGCTTTCGGTCAAGCGCGCGTAATTCCTCCAGCAGCGCGTCACGTACGCGCAGCAGCGCCTCCACGACGATCTCGAGCGCCTGGTTGCCTGCAGCAAGTTCCCGGGCTCGCGCTGCCCACTTCGACCGCGTCACCGGTCCCATCTTCAGCCCGAAGTTGCGAAGCGCTGCCCGCATGGAGTTCTCAACCGCGGTCACCTTGTCCACGAGGAACTGGCGTGCGCCCAGCAGTGCGCGGGTCTCCTGCGCCGTAGGCGTCTTCACGTGAACAGCCTTGAACCAACCGAGGCGTACGAGCTGGGCGATGCCGCGCGCGTCATTGCGGTCGGTCTTCACTCGCATGGTGGCCAGTGACGCTCGGACATGCCGCGCCTCCATCACCGTGACCCGGAACCCCTCGCGCGTTAGCCCCGCATGCAGCCACTGCGAGAGGCCGCCGGTTTCAAGGCCGACGTGCTCGACACGTCGGCCCTTGTGCCGAATGAAGCGCGCGATAGCCTCAGGCTCGCTCGGGCATTTGCCCTCCTTGATGATCACCCCGCGCTCGTCAACGATGCAGATGCTCGAGCTGTCGAGCGACACATCAATACCGACAAAAAACTCCATGGACGCCCTCCTTTACCGAGCCCCGTCCGGGGGTGGGTAAGAGATTATCCCAATCAGAGGCAGGCCAGCCCGATCAGCGCATCTCTACCGCCAGAGTGTCAATCGGCTTGGAATCGGGACCCCGGATCGGCGTCCAAAAGGGACCCCTTGGGCTGTGCTGAGGCACTGGCTGGTCGGTCGCCTCGGAGCCGGAGGCGGAGGGGCGGCCGACCAGCCAGTGGCGGCCTCGGCGTTCGGGTGATCAGGCGCGGTTCTTGAACCGCCAGCTCTCGTTGCCGGTCTCGACGATGTCGCAGTGGTGGGTCAACCGGTCCAGCAGGGCCGTGGTCATCTTGGCGTCGCCGAACACGGTCGGCCATTCACCGAATGCGAGGTTGGTGGTGACGATCACCGAGGTCTGCTCGTACAGGCGGCTGACCAGGTGGAACAGCAGCTGGCCGCCGGAGAGCGCGAACGGCAGGTAGCCGAGCTCGTCGAGCACGACAAAGTCCAGCCGACAGAGATGATCGGCCATGCGGCCGCCGCGTCCTGACCTACTCTCGGCCTCAAGCCGGTTCACCAGGTCGACGACGTTGTAGAACCTGCCGCGGGCGCCACTGCGGATCAGCGCGCGGGCGATGCCGATCGCCAGATGCGTCTTGCCCGTGCCGGTGCCGCCGACCAGGACCACGTTGCGCTGCTGGGCGAGGAAGTTGCCGCCCACCAGGTCACGCACGAGCGCCTGGTTGACGGGCGTCCCCTCGAACTGGAAGTCCTCGACGTCCTTGGCCAGCGGCAGCTTGGCGATGGTCATCTGGTACTTGATCGAGCGGGCCTGCTTTTCGGAAATCTCCGCCGAGACGAAGTCGCCGATCACCCGCTGTGGCTCATGCTGGCGTTTTACCGCGGCCGCGATGATGCCGTCGAACGCGGCCTTCATGCCGAACAACCGTAGCTCGCCCATGGCGGCGAGGATCTCGGACCGTTCCATCACGCGTTGCTCCTCAGGCTGTCATAACGGCTGCAGTCGGCCAGCGGCTCGTGCTGCAGCCGCAGGGCTTCAGGGATGAGGATCGGCGCCGGGACCGGAGGGTCGCGTCGGCGGGCCAGGATGTTCAGCACCACGTCGGCCGAGTGCACGCCCTCGCGCAGCGCCTCGGCGCAGGCCGCTTCGACCGCCGTCAGCCCGTCGCTCAGCACCGCAGTGAGGATGTCGACCATCTGCCGGTCGCCATCCTCGGCGCTGCGCAGCTTGCGGCGGATCCGCTCGAGCGCATTCGGCAGCAGCCAGTCCTTGAACGGCGCGCCGTTCCGCAGCGCCCCGGGCTTGCGCGCCAGCACGGGCACGTAGTGCCAGGGATCGTAGATCGTCTGGTCGCGCCCGAAGCAGCGGCGGTGCTCGCCGACAACCCGGCCGTCCTGGCGGAACTCGATCCGCTCGGCATAGGCGCGGATCTCCACCGGCCGCCCAACTGCACTCGCCGCGACCGAGTACCGGTTGTTGTCGAACCGCACCAGGCAGGTCTTGGACACCGCGGCGGGCACGGCGTGGAAGCCGTCGAACCGACCGGTGTAGGCCACCAGGCTCGGCCGCTCCGCCTCGAACACCTCCCAGATCGTCCGCTCCCGCTGCTCGGGATGCCGGTGCGCCCGGGCATGGACCACGCAGCGGTCGAGCAGCTGGGCATTCAACTCCTCATAGCTCCTCACCCGCAGCCGCGGCGCGAAGAACCGCTCCCGCACCAGCCCGACCTGGTTCTCGACCTGGCCCTTCTCCCAGCCCGAGGACGGCGTGCAGGCCACCGGCTGGACCAGGTAGTGGCTGCACATCTGCAGGAAGCGTCGATTATAGGCGCGCTCCTTGCCGACGAAGATCGCGTCCACCGCCGTCTTCATGTTGTCGTAGATCCCGCGCGTGCAGGCGCCCCGGAAGAATGCGAAGGCGCGATCGTGCGCGTCGAACACCATCTCCTGCGTCTCGCGCGGATAGACCCGCACGAACATCATCCGGCTGTGGCACAGCCGCACATGCGCGACCTTCACCGTCACGGTCGCGCCGTCCATCACCACGACCTCGTGGCTCCAGTCGAACTGGTACGCCTCGCCGGGCGCAAAGCTCAGCGGCACAAAAGCCGCCGTCGACAGCGACGCACGGGCCTTCTCCCACGCCCGCGCATGCCGCCGCACCGTGTCGTAGCCGCCTTCGTAGCCAAGCGCCCGCAGCGCCTCGAACAGGCGGATCAGCGTCAGCTTCTCGCGCGTCGACCGGGCGGCGTTCTCCTCCAGCAGCCGATCCAGCTCGGCCTGCCACGCCCCCAGCTTCGGTAAGGGCTGGCGCGTCCGCTCATAGCGAAACTCGGTCGCGCCCGACCGCAGGACCTTCCGGACCACCTTCCGCGACAAACCCAGCTCGCGGCAGATCGCCTTGATCGACCGACCTTCCGCCAAATGCAGCCGTCGGATCTTCGCTACCGTCTCCACGACCAGCATCCCGTCCATGGCTCCCGTCCGTCCCGGAAGCCAGCGTGAACCCCTCCTTCAGAGGGGTCCCTTTTGGACGCCGATCACCCCTCCAAGAGGGTCCCTATTCCACGCCGAATCACAGGATGCCACAGACCAACATTCAGCTGGAACGGCGTGCCGCTGCAGGAAGGCGCTTCCCTAGGCTGCGAGCAGGCGGCCAGGAAAAGCGCCGCCAGCAAGGCAATGCGACGCACGGCAATCATGGGGTGCTCCTTCGGTTGGAACTGGAGGAAGAGGACGAGTTGCGCCGCATCCGCTGATAAGCAGCCCCACCGGCTCGCATGGCGGCCGAGGCTGCAGCGGCTCCGGCGCGGGCTCCCATCGACGCGGCACCGCCAACGAGCGCGCCGCCGGTCGCAACCGCAACACCCGCTCCGGCGGCGGACGACGAACCGATCGCCGCATAGTACGGGAGGCCGAGCATCACGAGCATGTTGATGCCGAACCAGATAGCGACCTTCCAGAGGCCATCCAGCATTTCGGCAAGGCCTGCGCCGGGAAAGGCCGCGACGCGCTGTACCCAGTACATCGAGCCTCTCAGCACCATTTCGGCGAGGATCGCGGCGCAGAGCTGCCAGACGGCAAGCCCGATCAGCTTGCCAATCCACTGCAATACCCAGCCGCGTGTCGCATCGAAGAGCCATGCGATCAGCAGGAACGGCCCCACCGCGATCAGCAGCGCTGTGGCCACGCGGGAAACGAGCCACAATGCGAAGCTGACAAGCAGGAACACCTTGATCGCCGCCTGCGCGAAGCTGATGGCGATCTGGGGGCGGAGGTTCAACAGACCAGCCGCCTGCCCGTCGGCACGCGCGATCAGGTTCGATGCCGCCATATCCACCCGGTCGAAGCGCTGGGCGGCGGTGATGGCCGTGACGTTTCCGGAGAGCGAGGTGGCCACGAGGTTCGGGATGGTGGTCCAGAACTGCTCCCGAACCATCGAGCCATAGGTACCGGCCTGCAGCAGGGCAATAATCGCCATCGCGCGGACGCCGCGCTTCACCGCATCCCAGCCGTCCATCTTGGCGTACATCACCAGGACGGCGGCGATGACGACGTAGAGCATGAGCGCGGACCGGATGACACCGAGCGAGGCCGCAATCCCGGCAGCGATCCCACTATCCATCCCGGCGATCGTCAGGTCGTCGGTGAAGCGGGCGAACTCCTCGTACACGAGACGGGGCCTCCTTTATGAATCAGGTGCGTCCGCAGTACGCGCCGAGCGGACCTCGCTGCGATGGCGGACGGGCGCAGGCACGCTTGGCGGCCTGCATCACCATGGGGCTTGGCGGATCGGGCTCGCCGGATTGTCTCTGAAGCCGCTTTGCGTAAGCGCGAGTCTCCGCCGCTTCGACGTTGGCGCACATGGAGGTGCGCGCCAGACGGTGATCATCGTGGCACCGGCGCAGCAGCGCGGCACGCTCGGCCGGATGCGCCTCAAACCGCGGAATATCCTGCGCGATCGCCGGAACGGACAAGGCGGCCATGGCGCTCACTAGAAGTGCTGCGCGCATGCCTACCATCCCGCCAGTGCGCCTTCGGTCTTCGCCGCCCAGTCATCGACGTCGCGCCGCCAGCGCTGCTCGGAGCGCTGCTGCGCTACACGGTCCTCGGCGGCCAGCACCAGATGCGCTTGTTCGATCTGCGCGCGATGGGCGGCAAGGTTTTGCTGCTCGACCAGAATCTGACCGTTGACGGCGGCTACCTCAGTGCCGTCCTGCGCTGTCTCGAGCCGCAGCTGCATGGCGCTCAGCCGGGAGATGCGGTCCTGCGCGTCCTCCATGCCCGCTGCCGCGATGGCCTGCGCATTGGCCGTGGCATTCTCCCGGCGCTCCATCTCATTCGCCCATTCGTCCAGGACGGGCGGCATGTAGATGCGGTTCCCGGTGCGGAGGCGCTGCGCCTGGCCCCAGAGCTGGCCGACGCCGCGCATGGACTCCAGCGCCGACCCTGCCTCCGGCATATAGGTACGCGTCACAGGCCCGAGCGCTTGCGCGAGGCCCTGCAGATCGGTGGCATGCGCGACAGCGTTATACGTGCGCTCCAGCATCTGGTACTGGCGGATGGCCTCGGAGATGGCCCGTGCCGCCTCGACGATGCGCGTCGCGTTGCTCGCAGGATCGTGGACGATGTCGAACGCGCGGGCGGGAAGCACCGCACATAGAGTCAGGGCTGTGGTGGCGATAAGTAACTTCCGGCGCATGGTGCTTCTCCTGTCTTCTCGGGTCGCAAATATTTCAATCCTATTCCTGTCACGCGGCCGCCTCCGGAAGGCGACGACGGAACTCCTCCAGCCAGACGGCGGGATCGTCAGTGCCGACCCGCGCGATCACGTCCCGCAGCAACCGCACGCTGCGCTCCGTTCCCGACAGGATCGGAATGTGCTGCGGCATCTCCGAGAGATCGAAGCGGCACAGCACAGAGCGCTCCTCGCGCTTGATCAGCACCGAGTGCGGCCCGGCCAGCATGTCTTCCGACACGGCGCGAAACTCGCGCTCGGTGCAGCCGAGACCGTCACGGTACGGCCCCCGGCGCGCGTCAGGATTGCGAAACAGCACCCGCGTCTTGCACTGCCCGATCAGGGACGCCCCGATGGGGTGCTCCAAGATGTGTTCGGGCTGCTGCGTTGCGACGCACAGGCTCCAGTTCTTCTTACGCCCGGTCAGAGCGAAGTCTTCGAAGCCGCGTGCAAAGCGTGCGTCCGGCAGGTAGGCACGGAACTCATCAGCCCACAATACGGCGCGCCGTCCGTCCATCACGCTGTTGGCCCGGTGCAGGAGATATGCGGCGAGTGGTGGCATAACCGTCTCGTCGGTCATGATCGCAGTCGGATCCACTCCGGCGATGCGATGGTCGAACTCGATCAGATCGATATCGCCGTCGAACGCCCAGCCGAGTGCTCCGCCCCGGCACCATCGCTCCAGCCGGGCGCCGGCCCCAAGCGCGTCGCTGTATCCGAGGAACTCGCGCAAACCGGCGATCGATCGCATGGGAACCGGCAGACGCATGATGAAGGCAATGCCGGTCGCCAGTCGCCTTGCGTCCTCCGGCGTCAGTGCACCGCGCCCGTCGGCCATGATCAGGCCGGTGATGAACTGCTGCAGCCAGGCGCGGGAGGTTTCGTCATTCGGCAGCGCCCGCAGCGGAGCCGCTCCACTGTCTTCCCCTCTGAGGAGCCGGGCATATCGCCCTCCCATGGCGCGAACCACGGTTTCGTTGGCGCCATCCTTGTCGAACAGGAGCTGCGTGCCGGTCTGCGTGCCGCCCTGCGCTCCGACGAGGACGTCGAGTAAGGCAAGGCAGAAACCGAGAAAGACCGTTTTGCCGGATCCGTTGGGTCCGATGAGCAGTTTGTGCCCGACATCGCGCAAGTGAAATCCGAAGTCGAAGGCCGTCCCGCCGGTTGTCCGGAGGCGAAACAGCGGCCGCTTCCAGTGATGCTTTGGCTCACCTTTCGGATGGGCATGCATCGAGGACATAGCGGCGAAGGCAGAGGAGGATACGGCACCTGCGCGGGCGCGGAGGAAACCGGGAGAGCCGGGTAGCTGAGCGAAAAACGCGCCTTCCATCGCCATGTCTTCAGTGGCGACCACCGCGCCCATATCGGTGACCTTGGCGCGCGCCGCGGCGGCGGCGGGCTCGAGGTCTTCCCAGCGCTCAGTATGAATGGCCAGCGAGAAGAGGTGCTCGCCCAAGACGTGCTCGCCTCGGTCGACCTCATCCATCGCCTCGGTGAGCTCTTCCTTGAGCGAATGGGCCCGGTCTCCCGCGTTTTCCATCCGGCGCAGGCGCTGGGCCAGCTTGTCGCCCGCCTTGGCGCGGGAGTGGAACAGGAAGCTGTTGGTCAGGGTGAAGCGGCAGGGCAGGCCGATGAGCTGATCGGCCATGCCGACCCGCCACCGGTTCGGGTAGACGCGATAGCCGAGCATGGTGCCAAACCGCCGCCCACCACCGGGAAGCTGAACCTCGAACCCCGCAGTGCCGCAGATGACGCGATCCGTATAGATCGATGCGCCAAGATCCCCGGGCTCGACGAGCGGTACCGGCATCCAGCGCGCGTAGACCACGAGGCGGTGCGCCTCGGCGATCTCGGAGAAGGAAACCCCCTTTTCAATGCGGATGCCGAGCCGCCGTGGCTGGTAGGGTGCGAGCGCTGCAAGGCATCCGCTGATGCGGTCCTCCAGTTTATTGAGTCGCTGGTCGAGGTTAGGACCGGCACGCCTTGCCCGCTTGAGGTCCTCTGAACGGGGCTGCATCCCGAGCAGCCCGCGCATGCCCGGGACCGTCAGGCGCGGCCGCACGAGGATGGTCAGAAGCCACGTGGCTTCGCGCAGGCCTTTGAGGCAGCTAGCTTCGTAGTCTCGGTAGAGCTCGGCGGCGTAACCGCGTCGCTCCAAAGGGCCACCGGCCACCTCCGGCACGGCGTCGTGCTGCACCAGGTGCTCGTAGATCTGGATATCATCATCGGCCATCGCGCGCAGGATGGCGGCGCGCAGGGCGTGCTGGCCGTTCAGGGTGCGCGGGTCCGCCATCTCGTAGGGGAACCCCGCTATGGCGATCACGCCGCAGACGGTCCCGTCATCCATCAGGACCGTGCCGTCGGTCACGTGGCCGAAATGGCGGACGTAGCGCGTACCGGCTCGCTCGAAGGGGGCGCTCACCGGCTGGCTCCCGCCGTGAGGCCGCGAATGCTAGAGGGTTTCAGAGGGAAATGGCTCACGGTGGAGCCGCCCCAGCGGCGGTTATCAAGCGCAGGTCCCGACGTACGGGCCCACACGAACAGGCACTCCATGGCGTACCAGTCGTAGCTGACCCAGATGCGCAGCGGCCCGGCAACCGCGGCGATCAGGCCTGCCGCATAGAGAAGGCCCTGCCAGCCGGTCACCGCCATCTGGACTTCCGCCGCGCCGAGCAGCACGACCACGGCGGCGGTGAAAGGGATGCCGAGGCCCGGCACCATCGGCGGACGGGTTGCGCCGAGATGGATCGGCCCGGCCCGCAGATCGTCCTCGCCATCAAAGAACAGCTCGTCCGCCATGGCGTCAGAACCCCATCCAGCCGACGATCGTGTTGACGTTGGCGAGCACCAGGCCGCCACCGAGCACGAAGCCGACCACGCGCAGTGAGGCGGTGAAGACCCATGCCAGAACGGCAACACAGGCGACGGCGAGCATGGCGACGCCACGCGCCGGGCCGGAGACGAACCAGGTCACTGCTTGGCTGAACGGATCGCCGCCGCCACCGGCTTGCGCCAGCGCAATGTCAGGCAGGAGGAGCGCAGCGGCGACCAGCGCCACGGCGAGGGCGGAGTGCCTTGTCATCGGGATTCCTTTATCGGTGAGCCACGCAGGAGGACCGGCGCGGCGGGCGCGGCTCGACTGCCGCCGTCGTCGGTTTGCGGACGCCGCCTGCAGCGCGCCCAGACGTCCCAGGACGGAGCGCAGCCGGTTGGGGCGGCGGCGGGTGCAGGAGACGGAGTAGGGGCCGGTGAAGGATCCGCGATCGGCGGCATCCGGGCGGCATGCGCCTCTACCGAGCGGGCATACGCTTCAGCACGTGTCGGGTGGCCGGAGTTGTAGGTCGACAGGGCAGCGCGGATGGCTCGGCGGTAATTGGTCGCCAGCAGCTCGGCCCCGGCGCGCATGTTTTTGCAGGCGTCCAGCGCCTCCCGGATCGAGAGCCCGAACCGGCTGGGAGGCGTGAGCTGCATGAGCCCAACCCCCAGCAGGTGCCCCTGCGCAGTCAGGCTGGTTGCCAGTGTCTCCGCTGCCTCGAGCGTCTCAGGGAAGTAGGAGCGGTCCGTCTGCTCGTCGCGGATGGCGAGGGGATGGAAGCCGCTTTCCTGCCGGGCGACGGCGGCTACATTCTCAGCCGGCACTCCCGGGGCCGTGCAGGCCGGGGTGGACGCCAGTTGCAGGACCAATGCGAGAGACAGCGGCTCCAAGACTCACCTCGACCGGATGGCCCAGGCATCTTAGATGCGATTCTACTAGTCGAACACAAGCTATTTTTCGTCGAGAGGTGGCAACAGCTCGCCGGGTTGCACCTTCAACGCTCGTGCCAGCGCCATGATCGTCTTGACGCGCGGCTCAAACGCGGCCCGTTCAATCGCGCTAATGTGAGATTGCGTCACTCCGGACAGCGCCGAGAGCTCCGTTTGCGTCAGCCCGCTTCCGACCCGTAACCGGTAGAGGTTGGCCCCAAGCGTGCGTGCGTCCTCCTCAGGCGCGGCGCTTCTGTGCGTGCTTGTCGCCTTGGCGTCCTGCCAGCCAGCCAGCTCCGTCGCCACCTGGCGCTCCAAAGCGCTTCTGACATCAGAGAACTCTTTTTCTGCGAGAGGGCCGTTTATATGAAATGCCCAGCAGGCATTGAGAAAGTCCTGTACTGCGCGGCGGACTTTGCCAATCACGCCCATCGGCCAGCGTTCAACAATATCTTGGCTCAGTTCTGACTTATCAATTTCAGCAATGGGTTCAAAATACCAACTCGGTATCCGGGTTACCGCGCAGCAGTGTCGTAGGAAATCTACGGTTGGTGAGTAAAATTCAGCAATAAACGTTTCTATTGCTCCAATGTTGGTTCTTGCACCTTTTCTAGCAGACTCTTTTTGTTTGGCGGCTTGGACGTGTTGCCAGTTCAGCAAACGCCGTGCGAAGTTATATAACTGATCTTCGTTGATCTTTTGGCGAAGGAATTGTTCAAGCGGCATGTCTGAAGGAGATAGCGGGAGCGTTTCCTCTTCCTCGTGCATGTGAGACGCCCTCACCGCTTGGACCGGTTGGTCAAATTCCGCATGCGGACCGTGAGCTGATCGCTTCGCCAAGTCCTACCGCCTCCACCCTTCATCTCGCTGTCGGCACAATACAGCGCATAGATTAGAGGAGGCGATGGGAATTGGGGATTCTGCTGTGAAGTTTTCACGCTAAGTCCTATGAAATTTAGCGCTTCTGCTACGGCTCCCGTTGAAGCGGACGTGGAGGGTCACGTGAAGCCCCTGGGAGCGCCCTGCAGATGCCCTGCACATGCCGGGCGCAGCTCGACGATGACCGCCAAGCGTTAACGCTTGCCAAGGCCGCCACCCCCGCCTCACCGTTATTGGCAACAAGGGGGAAGCAGGATGAGACGAGGTCTTGCCGCGATGGCGTTAGCGACCCTGTTGGACGTAGCCGCCTGCACCCATGGGCCGATAGCTGCGCCGCCCCCACCTGCCGTGCCGCTTTCGAATGTCCTCAACCAAATCAAACTCGAACTGGCGGAGTACAATCGCCAAGCCGCGGCGACGCCAATCCGTGGCAATGCCTGCAACAATAATCAGGACATCACGATGACGCTGGCCGGCGTCAAAGTGGAAGTGCAGACCACCCTTGCCATCGAGGGCGGTGCAGAAATCGGGGCAAACGTGCCAGCCGGACCGATTCCCGTCGTTATTGGTCCCAGTGCCAGCGGTAGCCGGTCGTCGACCAATCGTCAGACGACCGTTCTGAACTTTACCCTCGCCCCACCGGGGCGAGGGACGCGCAGCCGGACAACCGCAGATACTGCCGACATGCATCTGCTGAAAGCCCTGCTGGAGTTCCGTAAGCAGCTGGCCACCGTCAACAGCGGCGGCCAGTGCCTGCAGTTCGCGCAGGACGGAAACCGCGCCAACAGCATTGCCCTCGACTTTACGGCGGAAGAGGTCATCAAAGGCGGGCTCAAGGTGACGATTCTCGTGCTGACCGTCGGCGGGTCCACCAGCCGCACCGCGACCGATCAGAACACCATTACGGTGACGCTCGACATGAAAGGCGCCGTCCTCATCCAGTAATAGCCTGGCCTCCGGGTCTTCCCGCCGGGTGCTCGGCAGGGCCGCGGGGCTGCGGATCGCCGACGCGAATGCGCTCGACGAAGCTTCCGCAATCTTCCAGCTCGAACTCCGAGCAGTGCCGCTCCTGCACGGAGGCCACCTTGCACTCCACCAGGTGGTCGTACCCGGTCACGAGATTCCGACCCTCGATAATCACCGTCGCCATCTCGAAGTAGAGCGTGATGCGGCGGCCGCCGTCGAACTCACAGCTCAGCAAATCCGGATACTTGAACGCCTTGCGCTGCCCACCTTCAAAGCGGCAGTCGAGCGCCATCAACGGTCGCGCCCGGAAGTCGAAGGCTTGCCGGCGATCCGGCAGTGCCGCCACCGGGTCCGCAGGCGCCAGGTGTGGTCGCACCAAGCGGGCCGCATGGCTTTCAGGTGCGGGCTGAAACATCCCGTCCTCTCCGGCTGCCGTCGCTGTCGGCTGTCACGTCACCCAGTTGCTCTTCCAGATACGCCGCGTAGCGCTGGGTCCGCGCCTGCTGTCGGCGCCGGGCCGCCACGCGCGGCTTCAAGCTGTCCCGGTCAAGCTGCCCTTCCAGTAGCTCCGTCGCCGATCCGCGCTGACTGGAGCGGGCGACGGCGGCTAGCAGTCCCTGGCGATCATCGGTGTAGATCCGGACACGCTCTCGGCCGCGGCTGAGCGACACATAGAACTGCTCAGCGAAGGTAGCGGGCAACGATTGCGCTGTCTGCAGCAGGAAGACCTGGTCGACCGTCCGGCCCTGCGCCGCATAGGAGGTGGCAACGTAGCCATGCGCCAAATGGCCATGATCGGCGCTGACACACCATTCTTCGCGGCCGGCCTCGATCCGCAGGTCTCCGGTTTTAGTAAAGCCTGCCAGGCGGTAGACATTGCCGCGCGCCAGCTTGTGCCCGTCGAGGGACGTGGTGTTTCGGGTAATCCGCACCAAATCGCCTGGTGCCAGCGCCAAGGCGTGCGGCTGATAGACGGTGAAGCGCCCAGGCGTATCCAATGGCAGTGCATGAGCGCGGCCACGCCCGTCCACCGCGACCACCCGGCCGAGATCGTCGATGCGGGTCACGCGCAGCCGCGTACCGCTCTTGATGGCGCGCGCATGCTGATGGAACTCCACCACCATGCCCGGCTGATAGCGATAGGGATCCGCTTTTTCTGCCTCCGTAAAGCGGAGATCTCTCAAGGCCGAAACGGTGCGCTCCTCGCTGCCGAGGCGTCCTGTTGCCTGCAGCGCCTCGCGCACCAAGCGGGTCGCGGCCTCACCCTCCCGATGGGTCGGTGCCACGATGAGGACGGTTTTGCCGGCGCCGATCGCCGCCAGATAGTCGCACACCAGCGCTTGGTTGCGGGCGATCATGTTGCCCTCCGTCACCCAGCCGAGCGCGTCAAGCCGGGCCAGACCCCCAGCCGCGTCACCCCGCGCAACCGCGGCCACGGCATCGCGGTACTCGACTTTTGTCTGGCGCAGGATGGTCTGCACTTCGGCCACCGGCAGGCCGGCTGAACGCTCCAGAAGCCGCATTGCGTCGCCTCGCTCGACCGCCGTGTGCTGCCGGGTGTCGCCGGAAAGGATAACCCGGGCGCCTACCGCCTCGGCGATGCGGAACACCCGGGCCAGCGTCGGCACCCCGACCAGCCCGGCTTCGTCGATCAGGATGACCCCGCCGCGCATGGCCGCCTGCAGTTCGGGGTCGACCAGCAGCCGCTGCACCGTGGCAGCCTCCTGGAAGCCGTCCGATTTCAGCACGTCGACCGCCGCCGCCGTGGGGGCGAAGAGCCCGACCTGGCAGCCGCCCTCCTCGATGCCGGCCACCGCTTCCTTCAGCAGGGTGGATTTGCCCGTGCCGGCGCCGCCGCGTACCGCAATGACCCGGTCCCGCGAGTTAAGGAGATGCTTGACTGCTGCGCGCTGCTGCGCGTTCAGGCGGGTATCCTGGAAGGCATGCCGCCCCGTGCCAAGCATGGCGCACATGCCCCTGCCCTGCCTGGCATAGGCGATCATTGCCTGCTCCTGTGCCATCACGGGCCGGGTGGTGACCAAGCGCCGGCCTTCCACCTCCCGCGCTATCATTTCGGGCCGTGCCAACTCGGCGATCAGCTGCTCGGGAAGCGCCACACCGCAGCCGCGCCACAGCGCGCTGGCCAGCAGTTGCTTTTCACTGGTGACAGAGGCACGCTCGAAGGCATGGGCAAGCGCGAAATCCATCGCCGTCGCTGGCGTCACCCGCTCCCCAATCGGCGGGCTCCTTTCCCCCACTGCCGCGGCGCGCACCACCGCCTCCAGCTGCAGCCGCTCCTTCATGCTCATCCGCGCGCCCCACAACCCGCGCAGCTCCTCCAAATCAAGGCTCGTGTCCTTGCCTTGGCGGGTGCGTGCCCCCAATGCCCCTTTGGCATCAGGATCCGTGATGCCGAGTGCGGCGGCCTTCGCCTGAATCTCGGCCGAGCGGCGTGAGAAGCGTTCAATCATCTCGCGCGGGATTCCCGCGACGTCCCACCATTTCTCGCCGTGGCGCTCGATACGGAAGCCTAGGGCAGATAGACCGGCTGCCAGGCGGGCATGGAAGGCGGCTTCGAAGTAGCCCGCATCGCGCTTGATGTCGCCCAGTTGCGCCGCTTTGTAGCGCTGCTCGACCGGATCCAAGGTGACATTGAACAGGTAGTAGTGGCGGTGCAGATCCGGGTCGGGCTGGCCGTCGACCGGGCGCGTCGTGAAGTGGGTGAAGTCGGCATAGACCGCGTTGCCGGTGACGCGGTCCGTATCTTGGCCCGACCGGCGCACGCGGGTCCGCATCTCGGCTTCGATCTCACGCATGGTCGCGTTGCTCGCGGCATCGAACGCGGCAAGGATGCGCGCGTCGTTCGTCATGGCATAGAGGAGCGCGACGCTTTTCGGCGCGCTGAAGGTAAGGTCGTAGCCGGGCCGGCGATCGTCCTTTTGCCGAGCGGTCAGCGTCCGGCCGGTCGAAGGGTCGCGGTTGTCGCATAAGGCATGGAAGGCTTCGCGCGTCACGGGCCCGGACAGGCCGAGCCGTGCCGCTAGCGCTCCATGCCAATGCCCGGCGATTTCCTGTCCCTGGACGTAGTAATCCGCGTGCCCCAGGCTTTGGGTATAGTACGATTTGGCCTCGGCTGCCGACACGCTCTGATGTATCCGCAGCATGATATAATTCTAACGCGGGTTGCGAGGGCAAAAAACTAAAAATGCTATAAACAAGCGAAATATCTAATGGTACAGACGTCTCCCCTAAGCGGCGCTTAGGACTTTTTACTGAATGTTTGTTTAGAAGCTGAGTTTATTTGAGGTCCTCGAGGTTTGTCTCGAAGAGCGGGCATTAGGGGAATCAGATTAAAGCGGATTTACGAGCGTGCAGGCCCGGGTTTGCCGTCGTCGGGCGTCGCTCCGGGCGACCCTTCATGGGTAGCAGTGCGGGCATTCAAGCTGGTGGATGGTAGGGCTTCGCGAAGGTCCACCACCTGGTGCGCTGCCTGTTCCTGAGCCTGCTGCAGGCTCTGTAGCGCCGCTTCCATCGCTGCTCGGGCGGCCTGCTTCGCAAGGTCTTTCGCTTCCTCGGGCTGGGTGAATCGAGCCTCCCTGTCTGCGTCGCCGTCACGGTATTGGCTGGGATGTTTTTTCACTTGGCGATTGACAGCTTGGCATAGGGCTTCAAGGCGTTCGGCCAGCTGTCCGACTGTCTGGGGCAATGCGGGGATGTCAAGGGTGCGGCCGAAGAGCTCGCGGTTGTACAATTCCAAATACGATCCTGGACGAGATCCCATCATTCGATGCTTGTCGAAGCGATGCGGCTCACCGTATTTTTCAACAATAGTTTTATAAAAAGCTTCGGTTGCTTTGTTTATTGCGTCCGTAGAAAGGGATATATCCTGCATTATCTCGGTAATAACTAGCGTTAGAATTTCTTATCCTAAAACATTTACATGACAGAATGATGAAGGTGAGCGAATTGAATGTCGTATGCCAGCTCTGGCTACCGCGTTATTTATGATTTGGTATTGCCTGTTGGCTGCTGTCCAACCAGCACGCTGCGGCGCCTTTGCTGGCCGCAGCGTGCTTTCGACGTGTCTAGTCCAGCCGGGCCGTCCGCAGTCGTAGGGCATTGCCGACCACGCTGACCGATGAAAGCGCCATCGCGGCGGCAGCAATAATGGGCGATAACAGGATCCCGAACCACGGGTACAGCACTCCGGCCGCCAGCGGCACGCCGGCGGCATTATAGGCAAATGCGAAGAACAGGTTCTGCCGGATGTTGCGCATTACCGCGTGGGATAGATGGCGGGCCCGGACGATGCCGGTGAGATCGCCGCCCAGCAGCGTCACGCCCGCGCTCTCGATGGCTACGTCCGTACCAGTCCCCATGGCGATGCCCACCTCGGCGGCGGCCAGCGCCGGCGCATCGTTGACGCCGTCGCCAGCCATGGCAACGCGACGGCCTTCCGACTTCAGCCGTTCGACGACCCGCTGCTTGTCCTCTGGCAGCACCTCGGCCACCACTTCGGCAATGCCAAGCCGTTTGGCGACAGCTTCAGCCGTGGTGCGATTATCACCCGTCAGCATCACCACCCGTACGCCCTCTTTCGCCAGCCCCGCCAGAGCCGCTGCGGTGGTCTCCTTGATCGGGTCGGCGACTGCGACCAGACCGGCTGGCTGGCCATCCACCGCCACGAAGAAGGCCGTGGCCCCCTCCCCGCGCAGCCGCTCCGCCTCGGCGGCCACCGGCGTGGCGTCCACGCCGAGCTCCTGCATCAGCCGTGCATTGCCCACGGCGATCTGCCGGCCCTCTACCCTGCCGGTCACGCCGCGCCCAACTGGTGCGTCGAAGCCGTCCACGGCCGGTACCGGCAGGCCACGCTTCTGCGCGGCCCGGACCACTGCTTCGGCCAAAGGGTGCTGGCTTGGGCGTTCCAGCCCGGCAGCCAGGCGCAGCACATCCGCTTCGTCGAATCCTGCCGCCGGCACGACGGCCACCACTTCCGGTCGGCCCTGGGTGAGCGTTCCGGTCTTGTCGACGACCAAGGTGTCGATGCGCTCCATACGCTCCAGCGCCTCGGCATTCTTGATCAGCACGCCTGCTTGAGCGCCGCGCCCCACGCCCACCATGATCGACATCGGCGTCGCCAGACCCAGAGCGCAGGGGCAGGCAATAATCAGCACGGTTACGGCGGCGACCAGCGCATACGCCAGCCGCGGCTCCGGTCCCCAGACGGCCCAGGCGATGAAGGCTAGCACCGCGATCCCCATCACGGCCGGCACAAACCAGCCGGCGACCTGATCGGCCAGCCGCTGGATCGGGGCGCGCGAGCGCTGCGCTCCGGCCACCATGCGCACAATCTGCGCCAGCACTGTGTCCTGTCCAATCCGGTCAGCACGCATGACAAAGGCGCCCTGGCCATTCAGGGTCCCGCCGATCACCTGCGCGCCCGGTGCCTTGGTGACCGGTACCGGCTCGCCAGTGACTAGGCTCTCATCGACATTGCTGCCGCCATCGAGGACCTCGCCGTCCAGCGGCACCTTGTCTCCCGGGCGCACCCGCAGCCGGTCGCCGACCTGGATGGAGGCCAGCGGCACTTCCTCGTCCGAGCCGTCCGCCTTGATGCGCCGGGCCAAGGCCGGCGCCAGGTTCAGCAGGGCACGGATGGCGCCTCCGGTACGCTCGCGCGCCCGCAGCTCCAGCAATTGCCCCAGCAGCACCAGCACCACGATCACCGCCGCCGCCTCAAAATACACGGCCACCGAGCCGTCCGGCCCGCGGAACGCCGACGGAAACAGTCCAGGCGCGGCCGTGGCTACGACGCTGAAGGCCCAGGCGACACCGGTACCCAGTGCAATCAACGTGAACATATTGAGGCTGCGGTTCACCACCGATTGCCAGCCGCGCACGAAAAACGGCCATCCCGCCCACAGCACCACCGGCGTGGCAAACAGCAGCTGGATCCAGTTCGACGTCCCGCGTGCCACCAGATGGTCGAGCCCAAGCAGGTGACCACCCATCTCCAGCGCAAAGACCGGCGCCGTGAGCGCCAGGCCCATCCAGAAGCGGCGCGTGAAATCGATCAGCTCGTGGTTCGGTTCGGCCTCGCCGGACGGTACCTCCGGCTCCAGCGCCATGCCGCAGATCGGGCAGCTGCCCGGCCCCGTCTGACGGATCTGCGGGTGCATCGGGCAGGTATAGATCGTGCCGGGCTTTACCGCTGCCGTGTCCGCCGCCCGGTCTCCCAGATATTTCGTGGGTTCAGCGACGAACTTGGTCCGACATCCTGCCGAGCAGAAATAATAGGGATGGCCGTGATGCTCGGCGCGATGCGGCGTGGTGTGCGGATCGACCGTCATCCCGCACACCGGATCCTTCACCGCGTCAGGCGCCGCCGGCGCACCATGCCCTGCGCCGTGGTGGTGCTCGTGGCCGTGGTGCTGGCAAGCGGACGATGGGTGGACGGGCTGCTTTTCCATGGCGGGTCTCCTTTGCCGCGGGAGGTCTCTCCGCTGTCGGTCCTTGATACCTATACCCGGTAGGGGTATCATTCAAGGATGCAGCACACTACACGAGATACCTGCCTACAACGGCTTGGCCGCATTGAGGGGCAGGTGCGCGGCATCACCAAAATGGTGGCCGAAGACCGCTACTGTGTCGACGTCATCACCCAGATCACCGCCGTGCGGGCGGCGCTCCGGCGGGTCGAGGAAGAGATCCTGCGCGACCACACCGCCCACTGCGTGGAGGATGTCATCGCGTCCGGCGATCCGGCCGCACAGCGCCGCAAAGTCCAGGAGCTGGTCGGCCTTCTTACCCGCGCCGGCCGGTAAAGACCTGCGGGTCTCGCTGGCGTCCGCTGTCGCCAGTGTCGGCTTGCTTACCGTGCTGGCGGCGCGCTCATCGAGCGATCCATCTGGGCGCACTGGGCCATCATCTGCTGCATCTCAGGCGTCATGCGCCCGCCCTGCTGCCGCATCTGCGCGCAATGGGCCATCATTGCCTGATGATCCATGCCCGCCATGCTGTGGCCCTGCATGCCGGACATATTATGGCCCTGCATCCCCTGCATACCGCTCATCCCTTGCGCGGACGCTGCCGGCGGGGCGCTTTGCTGCTGCGGTGCGCAGGCGGCAAGTCCGCCGGTCAGCAGGAGCGCCAGGCCTGCGGCCATTCCATTCTTCCATTGTGTCATGCTTCTTTTCCTTATGTTCAATCGTGCCGCACCGGCCTGCCCTACGCGAATCCGCGCGAGCCACCCGTCATGGTTGGACTTGGCAACGCCGGTGCCCAGCGCGAGTGGCACCAGAACGGCGCCAGCAATACTTTGTCGTATTGCGCTCATTATGCAGAACACCGGGCGGGCCGTTGCCAGCCATGTCAGCTTCAGACCTGTTGCTTACCCCGAAAGCGCATAAAGACGCGGTGTGGATGGCCGTCCGCAAAGGCGATGACGTCGTAGCTGTCGTTGGGCTGGCCCGGGATCTCCATTCCCGGCGATCCCAGCGGCATGCCAGGGACCGCTAAGCCGCGAATACCGCTTGGTCGCTCCGCCAGCAGCCGCAGCACGGCCGGGGCCGGCACGTGACCTTCCAGGGCGTAGCCGTCCACCCATGCGGCATGGCAGGAGAGCAGGTCGGCGGGAATCCCGAGCTGTCGCCGCGCCGCGGCCACCGACGCGACGTGATGCTCCTCCACCTGAAACCCGGCCGCGCGCATATGGTCAACCCAGCCGCCACAGCAATCACAGGCCGGGTCGCGCCAGACCTGTAGCCGCCGGTGCAGGGCCTGTGCCGCACCGGGTGTCGCCGCACCGGGTGTTGCCATCCCCAACGTCACGATCGTCCAAAGCCATCGACGCCTCATCTTGGGTCCTCTCCGCCTCTTGGTTCGTCTCGCGGCAGTTCGACGACGGCCGCGAGGCCGCCGCCCGAACGATTGGTCAAGGCGAGCGCCCCGCCATGCCGCTGTACAATCTGGCGGGCGATGGTCAGACCCAAGCCGGATCCGCCCGTGCCGCGGTTACGCGACGCCTCCAGCCGCCGAAATGGCTCGAACACGGTCTCCAACGCCTCCGGCGGGATCCCGGGGCCGTTATCATTGACCCGGACCACCACGGTGGCCGGCAAGCCTTCCAGCGTCACTCGCCCCCCACCGCCATACTTCACCGCATTGTCGATCAGGTTGGCGAACGCGCGCTTTGCCGCTACGGGCCGCAGGCGCAGCTGCAGCTGGCTGGGACCGTCATAGGCCACCGTCGCTCCGCGGTCGGCCGCGTCATCACAGAGCGTCCGCAGAATAGCGGCGAGATCCGCCGACCGGGCGGCTTCGCTCTCAGTGTCGCCACGCAAATAGGCAAGCGTCGCCTCCACCATGGCTTCCATCTCCTCCAGATCGGTGTCGATGGCGCGCTGGGCTTCCATGTCCTCCAGGAACCCTGCCCGGAGCCGCAGACGCTGAATGGGGGTGCGCAAATCATGGCTCACAGCGGCCAACGCCTGCGTGCGGTCCGCGATCAGCCGATGAATGCGCGCCTGCATGGCATTGAAGGTGCGGGCGGCGTCCCGGACTTCGTCCGGACCCTCTTCGGCCATCAGCACGGGCGCCGCCCCTTTGCCGAAGCCTTCGGCCGCTTCGGCCAGTCGGCGCAGCGGCAGGGTGATCCAACGCACGACGAGGACCGACGCCAGCACGATACCGATCGCCATCGCGCTGAGCGACGCCAGCGAGTTATGGCCGGGCGGCCGGGGCGGCTGGTCAAGCAACGGGCTGGCAAAGGTGAACCAGGTGCCGTCCGCGAGCGGCATGCTGCCCTGAATCCGCCGCCCCTCGACGGCCGCCGTGTCATATCCGATATGCAGCCCGGTCAGCTGCGGCGCGAGGTTCTCCAGCCGCCCCCGCAGCGCCGTCAGCGCCGCTTCATCCAATGGATTGGCCGGCGGATCGCGGCGCCAGATAATGTCGAGCGCCGTAGACGAGAGCGCTCGCGCTGCGGTGTCGCGCATGTCTTCAGGCAAAGCGCTCAGGGTGCGCCGGGCAGCGGCTAAGCATTCCGCCACCTGCAGCTCGCGTCCGTCCTCGACCGCGCCGTGCACGCCTTGCTGGAGCAACCAGACACTGCCGAGATGGAAGACCAGCAATCCGGCCAGCAAGGTCAGCGTGGTCCGTCCGGCCAAGCTTCCGGGCAAGATGCGGTCCAGTGCCCGGTTCACGCCGTGCGTTCCACCGCGGCAAGAAAGATATATCCCGATCCGCGCACCGTTTTGATCATGACCGTGCCGCCCTCCCCCTCGATCTTCCGGCGCAAGCGGCTGACCAAAACATCGACACTTCGATCAAACGGGTCCGCCAGCCGTCCCCGTGCCAGCTCGGAGATCTGATCACGCGCCAGCACTCGGTGTGGATGCTCGAGGAAGGCCAGCAGCAGGTCGTACTCCGCGCCGGAGAGATCCACCACAGCGGCGCTGGGCGAGATCAGCTCACGCCGTGCCATATCGAGCGTCCAACCGGCGAAGCGGAGCTGGCGGGCAGTGGCACCGGTCACCAATTCGGCCGAACTAGAAGCCGGCGCCCGAGCGCGGCGCAGCACAGCGCGGATGCGCGCCAGAAGCTCCGGCCGTCCAAACGGTTTTGGCAGATAGTCGTCCGCTCCCAGATCCAAGCCCAGGACGCGGTCCGCTTCCTCGCCCTTGGCCGTCACCATCACCACCGGCGGCGAACCCGGCCTGACACGAAGGGCGCGTAGAAGCTCCAGGCCGGACTGTCCGGGCAACATGATGTCCAGCAGTACCAAGTCGACCTCGGCATGTCCGAGCGTTTCCCACATTTCCTGCCCGTCGCGGACCCCGGTGGCACGAAAGCCATTTTCCCGCAGCAGGCGGGTGATGAGATGCCGCACCGGCCCATCATCTTCGACGACCAGAATATGGGCCTCCGGTTCCAAACTGCGCCGCGCAGGCAGCTCGGGGCCTGAGCCGCCTTTCGGATCGCGCGGCGTGTTCATGACCAAGCTGGCCAGGCCGATACCGACTGCATTACGCCGCGAGCCTCTGCCCCTCGAAGCCGGCATTACGCAGCGCGTGGGACAGGCGGTCATCGCTGGTCCAGCTTTCCACGGAAATCTCGCGTCGGGCGAGGTCCACGTGGACCTCCGCCTTCGGATCAACGCTCCGCAGGGCGGCGGTCACGGCTCGGGCGCAACCACCGCAGCGCATGTTCCCAACTTTGAAGCGGACCATCCAAATCTCCCGATACCGAACTCTGACGGGCGACATGGGGTCTCCCATTGTGGGAAGGTCAAGCATTGCAACGACTTGGCAGCCTGTCGGACATGCTTTGTCGCAATCAGTTCGCAAACCGGCTTCACCCTTCCTCGTTCATTACGTCGGTCTTGGTTGTCTCGACACGGAGATCAGGTAGTCCAGCCTGCCTTTCAACATATGGCTTAATCAGAATCGATCTTTTACGCAATATATCGCAACGTCGGAGAAGCGTTACCGAGGAGCTCCTGCCGTTAGCTGCGTTTTGCTCGACATACTGCTTTTGGTCATGCGCTGGTAAAAAGCGACCGAGTGCACCACTCAAGAAGGAGAACTTTTATGCACCACATGACCGCCGAAATGCAGGCCTGCATCGACGAGTGCTTGCGTTGCCACAGCACGTGCCTTGGCATGGCGATGAACCACTGCCTGGAAGCTGGCGGCAAACACGTCGAGCCTGAGCATTTCCGTTTGATGCTAGCCTGTGCCGAGATGTGCCAAACCTCTGCCAACTTCATGCTGATCGGCACCCGGCACCACAAGCATACCTGTCGCGAATGCGCGGAGATTTGCGAGGAATGCGCCCGCAGCTGCGAACAGGTCGGCGGCATGGACGATTGCGTCCAGGCCTGTCGCCGTTGTGCTGAGAGCTGCCGCAAGATGGCGGCCTGATGTCGCGGCCGCGTCCGGGGCCGGACCTACTCCAGATACGTAAGGCCCCATGATGAGCTACGCCCGCTTCGCTACGATGATTGCGACCTCGACCGTCGTGATGTTCGGCCTGATGTATCTCAACACCTACGCGCTCGATCACGTCCTTTACAGCCAGACGCGCACCTGGATGGCCGTGCTGATGGGCGCCGTGATGGCCGTCATCATGATGTTGTTTATGCTGAAGATGTACGCCAGCAAGCGGGCGAACATTGCTATTATCGTGGGCAGCGTGGTGATCGCCGCGGCGGCCCTCTGGCTGGTGCGCAGTCAGCAGACCGTCAGCGACGTCGCCTATATGAAAGCGATGGTCCCGCACCACTCGATTGCCATTATGACCAGTGAGCGCGCCCATCTCCGCGACCCGCGCGTCCGACGTCTCGCCGACCAGATTATCGAGGCGCAGGTCCGTGAGATCGGCGAAATGAAACAGTTGATTGCCGATCTCGAGCGGAGCCCTACACCGTCGGATGCACCCGATCTGCCGCCCCGAAACACGTCAGCCGCAGCATCGACCCAGTAACTGCATGCGCCGGCCCCACAATGGAGCCGGCGCGCTGCTGGTCAGCTGAAGATATACCAGGATCCCACGTCACTTATGCCGTCGACAAACTGCGGCGTCTCAAACATGAAGTCGCTCTGCCGCAATTCGTCCTTGGCCACCCCAAGCAGCAGGACGGAGCCGTCGTTTGTTCCGTCATGGTCCACGTCCCAGGCCACTTCAGCGCCGAGTTTCATGTCCTGCACCGTGACGTCGCTCGCTTCAATATCGCGGAAGGCGATATGATCGAATAAGCCCTGCGCCAAGCCGGTCGCGCGGAAATCGAGCACCACATCATCCCCACTGTCGGGCGAGACCATGAAGGCGTCTGAGCCCGAACCGCCCAGCAAGATGTCATTGCCAGGCCCTCCCTCGAGCATGCCGTGGCCGGGGCCTTCGGCGAGCCAGTCATTGCCCGGTCCGCCCATCAGCTCGTCGTTCTCGGCGTTGCCGATCAGGCGATCGTTGCCGGGACCGCCTTCCAGCTGGTCCGGTCCCGCGCCCCCGCGCAGCCAATCATTGCCTGCACCGCCGTCGAGCACGTCGTCCCCTTCCTGGCCCAATAGACGGTCATCGCCTGCTCGACCGAAGATCTGGTCCCAGGCGCTGCTGCCGCGCAGTTGCTCGGCGTCATCGGTTCCGATGATGGCGGCATAGCTATCGAACGAAAGGGTGCGGGCGTGCTCACCGTCCGACGGGACCACGCCGGTATCCACCGGAGGCAAGGCGCCGGTGATGGACGGGCCGTCCTCACTTGGGCTCGGACGCTCCTCTGTCGGTCCCTCGGGTGCACGCGCCGCCGGCGGCAGGTCCGGCTGGTTGAAGAACATGAAATCGTCTTGCGACAGCTCAGCCTTCTGTACGCCTTCGAGCAACACCGAGCCGCTGTCCCAGCTGACCTTCACGCCCCCATCCGTATCGGTGACCGTGAGGTCGTCCCACCGAATGTCCTGAAGCGCCAGGTGGTCACCCACCCCGGGGCCCGCGGTGAAATCACGGATGACGTCATCGCCTGAGCCCGGACGTACGATGAAGGCGTCGGGTCCCAGGCCGCCTACCAGGGTGTCGTTGCCTTCCTCTCCGTCCATGCTGCTATGGCCGGGACCTTCGTCCAGATAGTCATTGCCCGGACCGCCCATCAACGCATCGGAGTCTGCCCCACCGTAGAGCGTGTCGTTCCCCGCTTCGCCATGCAGATGGTCCATGCCAGGCCCGCCGGAGAGCAGATCCGGCCCCTCGCCGCCGGTCAGCACGTCGCCCTCGGCGCCTCCTCCCAACGCATCCGCACCCGCCAAGCCCCAGTAATGATCGGCGGCATCCGTACCGCCGAACTGGTCCGTGCCCGGACCACCAATAGCCAACTGATGATCAGGCATGCCGGTGAACGCGGCCGAGGCCTGCTCCTGCCCGGTCTCGCTGATCGTTCTACCGTTTTTCATATCGTCCTCCGTCTTGTTGCTGGTCCGGCTACCCGCCTTGTCTGGTGGGCTGCGCAGCGACCGAGAACCCGACCGGATGACGTCAGTTCAAACGAAGTGCATGACATAGTATGTCAGCATCTCGATGGCAGAATATCTTCCAGGCCTCGCGGCTTGCGCCTTTCGTCTTCTTTGTTTCTTTCACAACGCTCAATCGAGATTAAGTTTCGATATTGGATTATTGCGTTCAATGTTGTAAGTAGTGGGCGCGATGAATCAGGCCGGCTTATGGGATGCGGTGACGGGCCGATCGGTATTGGCTGCCGAGAGCCTTATGCAATCCGTCTCAGTCATGCCGCCCGCACGAGCTGAACCGCCTGCCAGTCAGTTCGGTGCTGTCCTTGTATTACGTAGTATGTCCCAAGACCGTCTGTGCATTGAAGATCAAGTGCCAGCCCGGCAGTTTCCTTCGCTCGGGCCGGTACTGCCTGCTCGCCTGTGCGAGCGAGGTCGCTCGCTGCGCTTTGAGCGAAGGGTGATGGAATGATGATAACAAAGCCTTGGTGCGCCGTTGCGCGCTCGCTGCTGATGAGCCTGGTGCTGATCGCACTGGCCGTACCGGCCTTGGCACAGCCCATCGATCTGGTGCTTGAGCAGCGAACCGTGAACTTCAACGGGGAGGACCGTCCGGCCGTCACGGTCAACGGCCAATTCCCGGGGCCGCTGCTGCGCTTGCGCGAAGGCGAGGACGCCGTCATCCGCGTGACCAACAAGATGCAGGAAGCAAGCAGCATCCACTGGCATGGCCTGATTCTGCCAGCCACCATGGACGGCGCGCCCGGCTTCAGCACGGGCTTTGTACGCGGCATCGGTCCGGGTGAGACCTTTGAGTACCGCTTCCCCGTCGTGCAGTCCGGCACCTACTGGTATCATGCGCACAACCTCGATCATGAGCAGCGCGGCCTTTATGCGCCGATCATCATCGACCCGCGCGAGCCGGAGCCGTTTCGCTACGATCGCCAGCATGTCGTCCAGCTTTCCGAGTGGACCGACGAACGGCCGGCGCGGGTGCTGCAGAACCTCAAGCGCGACCCGAGCTACTACAACTATAACCGCCGCACCCTGACCGATTTGCTGCGCGACTTGCGTCGTGCACCGGATGGCGATGCCCAGCGGGCCATTATCCAGAACCGCATCGAGTGGGGCAATATGCGGATGGATCCCACCGACATCGCCGATATCACCGGTGCGACCTACCGCTATCTGGTCAACGGCATCCGGCCGGAAACGCCAGCGAACTTGCTGTTTCGCCCTGGTGAGCGGGTCCGGCTGCGCCTGATCAATTCCGGTGCCATGACCTATTTTGACGTGCGCATCCCCGGCCTGAAGATGACCGTGGTGCAGGCAGACGGAAACAACATCCAGCCCGTCGTGGTCGACGAACTCCGGATCGCCGTGGCCGAAACCTACGATGTCATCGTCGAGCCGCGCGAGGACCGTGCGTACCAGATTCTCGCCGAGACGATGGACCGGACCGGCTGGGCGCGGGCGCAGCTTGCGCCGCGCGCGGCCACACCGCCCGCGCCGTTGCCGCCGCACCGGGCGCGGCCGATTCTGACCATGGCGGACATGTATATGACCCCTGGTCCTACCGGACTGGATCGCGGCACGCCGCAGCCCGAGACCGACCGGCCCGGCCAGGTCGCTCCCATGGGCGGCATGAACCATGGGTCGATGGGCTCAGGCGCCATGGCCGGCGGCGCCGCACCCGATCACGCAGCCATGGGCCATGGCGCCGCCGCCGCCCCGGCGCAACCGCCGATGGCGATGGACATGCCGATGGACCATGCCGCCATGGGCCACGCCATGCCCCCGGCACCGGTCCAGCAGGGCGGCGCGAACGGCCCTGGTACGCCGCCTGCCACGACCGCCGGCGGCATGTCCGCGCATGCGGCGATGGGCCACGGCACGATGGCCGACCCGCTGACCCAGGATACCGGCGCACCGCCGGGCGCCCGTGTGTTGTCCTACCGCGACCTGCGGCCGCTACGCGCCGATCCGGAATTCCGCCCCTACGACCGCATGATCGAAGTGCGGCTCACCGGCAACATGGAGCGCTACATCTGGTCGATGAACGGCAATGAATTCTGGAACGCGCAGCCAATCGTCGCCCGGCTGGGAGAACGCCTACGCATCCGCTTCATTAACGAAACCATGATGAACCACCCGATGCATCTGCACGGCATGTGGATGGTGCCGGAGCTTGGCAAGGGTGCCTTCAATCCGCGCAAGCACGTGGTGAACATCAAGCCTGGCACGACGCAGGACGTGGACATCATCGTCGATGCGGAGGGCGACTGGGCCTTCCACTGCCATCTGCTCTACCACATGGAATCCGGCATGATGCGGATCTTCCGGGTCGTGCGGGACGGCGCCCCGGTCGCGGCCGCGCCGCGGCAAACGTCCGCTGCAATGCCTGCGGCTCACTCTCACTAACGGCGCGGGGATCAGCATGACGTCCAAGTTCTTGCAGGTGTTGGCGGTAGGAGTCTGGGCGCTGATGGCGCCCGCCGCCTGGGCACAGCAAGCCGGCGGCCACGAGGCGCACGCTACACCCGCGGCGCCACGTCCCTCCCCCGTGTCCGGCGGCAGCATGACCGTGGCCAGTGCGGACGAGCATAGCGGCCATGCGCCGCTGTATTTTGGGGCAGTCCTGTTCGACCAGCTCGAGATGCGCAGCAACGGCCGCGGCAATCCCCTATTTGCCTGGGAGGGGCTCGGTTATTACGGCAGCGATTATCACCGCATTTGGGTCAATGCCCGCGGTGAAACGAACCGCGACCGCGGCGGGCTGGAGCGGGCCGAGGTGCAAGCGCTCTACTCCCGCCTCGTTGGCTATTATTGGGATGTCCAGGCCGGCGTGCGCCATGATTTTCAGATCGATCCGCGGCAAGGCACGCCTTCCCGCACCTATGGTGTGTTCGGTCTGCAGGGCCTGGCGCCCGGCTTCTTCGAGGTCCAGTTGCATGGCTTTGTCAGCGAACGCGGCACCCTGCTCGCGCGTGCCGCCGCATCGTACGACCTGCTGATCACCAACCGCCTGATCCTGCAGCCCGAGGCGGAGCTCAATTTTGCTGCTGGGCGCGATAGCGATGCGCTGATCGCTCCTGGCCTTTACCGGGTCGAGGCTGGCCTGCGGCTGCGCTACGAGATCACCCGCGAGTTCGCGCCCTATATTGGCTACTCGTATGAATCCTACACTGGCGGCGCGGCCGGCCTGAACCGCCGCCTGGGCGAAAAACCCTCCCAATCCACCGTCGTTGCCGGCATCCGGCTCTTCTTTTGATTCCATGTCGCAGGGCACCTGCAGGGCTTATGCCTTGCAAGTGCCCTGCGGACGCAAGCGATTCCTTTGCTGCCCAGCTCGTCAGCACAGCAGGACGACGCGTCCTAATTATTTTAAAATATTGCTGGTTCTGCAAAGTTTGTCGGGACCGTTCGCAATGTTACTCTATGACAAAGCATTGCCCGATGGATCTGATAACAAGCAATTTTAATAGTTTAATGCACTCTGTGCTCTGACGTCCCCGTTTGGTTACCTGGATGATGTTGCGACACCGTCATGCTAGCGGTAATAGTTATGGCCGATGACCTTCAAAATCGGCATTCCGTTAGCAACAAAAGAAGGTCGGAAAAAAGGATAGTGCCATGACTAGTAAATACGCCAGTCCTCTGCTTACGGGCGTTGCCGCCCTGCTGGTCGTCACCGGCAGCGCGATCGCTCAACCCACCTTGTCACCGCAAGGTGGCGGCAGCGCCGACGCCGAGATGGATCACAGCCGCATGGGCGGCCAAGGCCAGGCGACCCGGCCAGGAACACCGGCACCGACCTTGACGCCGCAGGGTGGCGGCAGCGCCGACGCCGCGATGGACCATAGCCGTATGGGCGGCGGCAATATGGGCAGTCCGTCGGGTGGCACGATCACTGGCAACAGTGGAAGTGGCGGCCCTGAGGTGCAGCACGGCCATGGGCCTGCCACCCCGCAACCCCGCCGCACCAACTAATCCGATGCCCGTGGCGGTCCGCTAGCGCCGCCACGGGCATGTCGCCAGGAGATCACGATGAGCTATCTGCGGACTTCGATGCTGCTCACGGCGACTGCCGCCCTGCTTGCCGCCTGCGCGGCGTCCACCGCCGGACTTCAGCGCGCTGTCACGCCTGCGCATGCTTCAGGCGAGGGAGTACCGGGTGAGAACCAACGGCCCTCCGCGGTGCCGGCCGCGGCGCTGAATCCCGGCCGAGCACCCGCGACCGCCGGCCCTGCTCATGTCCACTAACGCACCGAGGTACCGCATGACCCCTGCCCTTCGCCATTCCCGCCGCATAGCGGCCGCCTTTGCCGCTTTGCTGGCGCTGGCGACTGCGACGCCGGCCGCGGCCCACTCCGATCTGCACCATTCCGAACCCGCCGATGGCGCGGTGCTGCGCACCGCGCCTACCTCGATCTTTCTTGCCTTTCCCGTTCCGGTGCAGGTGATGACCCTGCGCCTGGTGGATCAGGCCGGGAAGGAAAGGCCGCTTCGACGTGAGGGTGATCGCACCGCCGCCACGAGCGAGGCCCGCGCCACGGTGCAGGGCACGCTGCCGCCGGGCGACTACCGGATCGAATGGCGCGGTGCATCGCCCGACGGACATGTCGGCGGCAGCGCGGTGCGGTTCCGCATCGAGCCGTCGCGGTGATTCTGGCGGCGCTGCAAAGCGGCCAGGTGGGGTATCCCGGCGCCGCCGTCGTGCTGCGCGCCGCCTACTATGTCGGCAGCCTCGGCGGGGCAGGACTGGCGTTTTTCGCCTTGTTATTAGGCTCCCGCCAGGAAGCGACCGATGCTGAGCGGCTGCGCCGCTGGGCACTGGGTGCTGCAGTACTCGGGTTACTGGCCGGGATCGGCGCGCTAGCCGCCCAGGTTGGCGTGCTCACCGACGGTGAAGCGCTCACCGATCCGGAGGTATGGAACGTCGTACTCGCCTCCCGGGCCGGCAGCTCCTACGGGCTGGGGGGTGCCGGCCTGCTGCTCGTCGCGTTGCTGGCCGTGGGCTCACGCTGGACGATACCTGCGGCTCTCGGTGGCGTTCTTGTTTGCGCCAGCTACGCCCTGCTCGGGCATACCACTATGCTGACACCGCGACCGGTTCTGGCGGGGCTGTTGCTGGTCCATCTACTGGTGGCCGCCTTCTGGATCGGCAGCTTGCTACCCCTCGCCTGGAGCGCCAGGCGTGAAGGCCCGGCGGCGGCGCACCTGGTCGAGGCCTGGGCGCGTGTCGCCATGATCGCCGTGCCGGTGCTCGCGGTGGCCGGCCTGCTGCTCGCCTGGTGGATTTTGGGTGGCGTGCAGCAGCTTTTTGCCTCCTGGTATGGCTGGGCACTTCTGGCGAAGCTTGCTCTGGTAAGCGTCCTGTTGGGCTTTGCCGCCTGGCACCATCGCCGACTAACCCCTGCCCTCGCTGCCAACATTCCAGGCGCAGGACGCCGGCTGGCTCGGTCGATCGCCATGGAAGCGCTGGTGGCCATGCTCGTGCTTTATGCGGCGGCCGAGATGGTCTCGACCTCCCCGGATACCCTGGTCCATGCAATGAACTAGCCTGTCGCTCAGGCACGCGGCAGTCCCGTGGAAGGGGTGGCCCGGTCTCCGCTTAAGGACGCTTTCTTTTGCAGCGAAGTGGGGCAACCCCGATACGGCGGACGCCTCGGCACGATAACCGGCTTTCCGCCACTCTCCTCTTCGCCCCGGAGCGACCAACCAGCACGATGTCGACCGTCGTCACGGATCGATCCATGGGCAGAGCAAGACCCAGAAGCGCCCTGCATCTGCCCTGCCAATGCAAGGCGCTTGCCCTGCATTGGCAGGGCATGTTATACTAAGTGCTTGCAGTCATTATGGTTCTATGACTCAATGAAACTCAGTTTAATCAGCCCCATCGCATGGTGACCCGCCGATCCGCCGACCCGCAATTCGACCTGTTCGTCCCCTACGTGGCGGACCTGCCGATGCGCGACCAGCGCGAGACGATGGAACGGCCCTTTTTCAGCCTTTCGAAGCGCAAGCGGCTGAAGGCCATCGAGTACACCAGCCGCGACGGTGTCTTCGTCCGCGTCACCGCCAACCCCGAATTCGGGATGGCGACGATCTGGGATGCCGACGTGCTGATCTGGGCGGCCTCGGTGCTCAACGAGATGCGCAAGCGCGGCATCAATGACCTGCCGCGTACGCTGCATTTCCATCCCTATGAGCTGCTCAAGACGATCTACCGGGAGACCGGCGGACGCGAGTACAAGCTGCTGCGCGAGGGGTTGGGGCGGCTGCAGGCCACTACGGTGGTCACCAACATCCGGGTCAGCCGGGGTAAGAAGCACCGTCAGTTCAGCTGGGTCGAAGGCTGGACCGACCTCCAGGACGAGGAGACCGGCGCCAGCCGCGGCATGACGCTGACGCTCTCGGAATGGTTCTACGAGGGCATCCTCATGGATGGCGGCCTGCTATCGATCGATCCGGTGTATTTTTCGATCACGGGCGGCCGCGAGCGTTGGCTGTACCGCGTGGCGCGTAAGCATGCTGGCGGCGCCGGGCCGGACGGCTTCGCCATCTCCCTGCAGACGCTGTTCGAAAAATCGGGCGCCGAAGGCACCTATCGCCGCTTCAAGTTCGAGATGCAGGCGATCGCCAACGAGAACAAGCTTCCCAACTTCAATCTGAGCCTCGAGCACGGCAAGGGCGAGCCACTGCTGCGCATGATCCGCCGGGATGCCACCCCGTCATCCGAGGAACCGTCATCAGTGCCTCCAGCGCCGCCTCGAGGGGCGAAACCTGCGCCGCCCGATCCGCCCCCTGCCCTCCCGCTCTTCCAGCCACGGCATGTCCTGTCCGCCGACGCCGTCGCCCGCATCCGCCGCGATTTTCCCGGCTGGGACCTTGACGAACTGCAGATCGAGTTTGACGGCTGGCTGGCCAGCAAGGAGGGCCGCGCCCCCGCAAATTACGAGGCGGCCTTCTACGGGTTTGTGCGTCAGCACCATGCCCGGCGCGCCTAAACCGGCTGTTCCTAATATCCCGATAGATGGCCTGCAGGCGCTACGGTTTCTGCGGGTTAGCGCCACCTGTGCCTAGCCCTGGTAGCCAAAGGGCGAGTTATCCACAGCCTATCGGGATATCAGGAACGGAGGCTCGGGACTTCAGGAACGGATCCACGGGACATCAGGAACGCGACCCTCGGGACTTCAGGAACAGATCCACGGGATATCAGGAACGGGCACTTCTCGTAAGTCACTGAAATTCGGAGCAGATTCGAGCGGTCTGAGGCCCTTAACTCTTTAACTCTAGTATATCTAACCTCTCTAACCCGCCGAGCCTGGGGATAAGCGTTCCCAAAGTCCCGACGACGACTGGCAGCAGCGGCACTGAAGGGAGAAACGGCGAGCGCTACGCGCTCCAGCTGTTCGTCGAGCCGACCCGCATTCACCGTTCCCGATCGAACGAGAACGACCGAGCTATGATGGTCATCGACAAGTGGACTCCATGACCGCCCTCCCCTGTGGAACGGAAAAGATTGGCTTGCAGAAGGGGTGCGCGACGAATGGCACCGCCAGTGCCCCATAGCTGCGCCAGGAAGGCAGTGAAGCCAAAAAGTGCCCCCTCGGGTGCTGCGGAGGCATCGGCTCCGTCTGTGGGCTTCCCTGAGCCTTAACCGATGTCGAAGAAGCGAATGAAGCGGTCCGGCCAGGGCAGGATCCGCCGGCGATCGGTCCGCCGAGATTTCTGAGCTTCCGCCCTTTTGCGCCGTTGCCCTGCGAAAGCCCTGCATCGGCAGGCGCCCTCCGCGGCTTATTCGCCACACCGGTCCGCCGATCCGCTGCTGCGGCATCGATTTTGACGCGTGCGGTTTGACGACGGCCTCGCAACTGCTCATGGTTGCCCTGCAAACGCAGGGCGCATGCAAGGCGAACGCCCTGCCTTCGCCCAGCACAACCGACGGCGGAGCCCTATGAAAATCACGGTGCTGAACCAGAAGGGAGGCGTGGGAAAAACCACGGTCTCCGTCAATCTTGCTTACGGGCTGGCACGGGCCGGCAAACGTACGCTGCTGATCGACCTCGACCCGCAAGCCCATTCCACCGCGATCTACTGCCCCCAGGTCGATAAGGACGCCACCATCGGGGCGGTGTTCGAGGACCGCAAAACCGACCTGTCCGCTCTGGTGCGTCCCGCCGAAGCGAAAGGTGAGGCGACCACCAATCTCTCGATCATCCCGTCCAACATCCACTTGGCGGTGACCGCCGAGCGGGTCATCTCGCATCACTTCCGGGAGCAGATCCTCGACCGGGCGCTGAAGCGCCTGAAAGATACCTACGATGTCATCCTGCTGGATTGCCCTCCAAATCTCGGTGTGATCACGGCCAACGCCATCTACACCGCGGATACCATCCTGATCCCCACGACCTACGGAAAATATTCCCTCGACGGCATCGCCGATCTCTTCGCCTCGATTGAAGTGCTCCGGGGCGAGCGGCCAGGCGGACGTTTTATCCTGCGCAACGCCTTCGACAGCCGGAACCGCCAGACCAACGATTACGTCAATCGCGAGCTTGAAGGGGTGAAAGACCTGCTGCTGCAGACGGTGATCCGCAAGACCGAGGCGATCAACCAGGCCCAGATCACGGGCGAGCCGATTTTCACCTTCGATCCGAGCGGACATGGGGCTCAGGATTTCGAGGCGCTGACGCAGGAGGTGCTGCGTCATGGCTAAGCGGCAGCTCGGTGGGGCAGGGGGCAGCAAACTGGGCCAGTTGGCCATCAGCACGGCCGAGACGAGCGCGGCCGACCGGCCCGCCATCAAGCGCGAGACAGTAGGCCGCCGCCGCAATCACACGGTACGCCTGAGCGGCACCGAGGAAAGCCGCCTGCAGCGCCTTGTGGCACGCGTCAGCGAAGAGGCTGGCCGCCCCATCAAAGATTCCGATCTCCTGCGCGGCCTGCTGGTGCTTGGGGAAAAGGCCGATGCCCGGGCCCTGGTCGACGCCGTTCGGCACGCCCGCTCCGACATGGACTGAGCAGGCAGGACAGTCGCCCTGCACATGCCCTGCCATTGCAGGGCATGTTCCCTGTTTTTCGGATTTAAAGCGGCCCGCGGCAGTGACTGCAGCGTTCCGCATCCTCACCGCCTTGGCGGTCTGCCCACCATTGGGCCGTCGCGCACAGCCATTGCACCCCGTGCTGCTGAACTGTCTGCTGCAACAGCTCCACCAGCGGTGGCGGCAGCGCACCCAGCAGCTCGGGATGCAGCTCTCGGAGGTGCTGCATGACCTCACGGGAGAGTTCGCCCGACGCCAGTTGCGCTTCACACACCAGCGCCGTAGCACCGCTTCCATCTTGTGGCCTGCTCGGCCGTAGGCAGGACATTTTTCGTCTCCGCTGCCACCCTGGTCGACCCACCTAACCCAAATCGTGACCTCCCGAACGGCCGGCGGATTATTGCTGGCGGGTGAAGCCTGGGTGAAAGTTTCACCGCGCGGAGCCTCCGTGCTTGATCGGAGGAGCTGCCATGTCCTTGCCCAAGAAGAACAAGATCATGATCTTGTTCCTGTCACCAAAGAGCCGGTGGTGGAACCGGATCCTCAAATCGCCACGCGGCATCAAGCAGGTGGATATTCTGGCGGAAGCCGACATTGCTGCGGCGACCTGGCATTACTGGAAACTGGGCCGGCCGATCGATGAAGGGTTTGCCGAAGAGGTATTTCGCGCCGTAGAAAATACAATCAAAGCAAAACAATACGGCCCGGGCGAGAAAGAGCAGATTCTAGACCGCATCGAGGAAATACGTGACGTTTATTTTCTGCCGGAGCCTGGCGAGCATCTCTATGACACGGCTCGCCGGTTCGGCATGGATATCAGCACGGCTCAGCAGATTATCGACAACATCATCTATGACCACTGGCCGGTCTTTCCCTCGCTCCTGTATCCGGCCGACCAGACTGGTCGCGCTCAGGCCAGCCAGCGCCTCGCCGCCTATGGCGGTGCCTACCGGATGTGGATGCGGCGCGGCTCGGAATGGCTGTTATGCGGACTGCGCGTCCGCTACGTGCTGAAGATCCGGCGTGGCCTGGTCATCCGATGCAAGCTGAATGTGCCCATCATCAACCGTGAGCCGAATTACCCACCGTACTGGGAATATGATGGTTTCCTGCGCGTCCTCTCCAACAAGGTGTTCTGGATGTTCGAGAAGCGTAATTACAGCCATCGTGGCGACTACATCCACTTCATCACCGATATCGGCGAGGTTCTCGAGCAGCGGATGACCTTCGTCGGGACCTACCTCACCACCGGCCAGGATACCGACCAGACCATCGTCAGCAGCGACGTGATGCTCCGGCGGCTACGCGAGGAAGAGGTGTCAAAGATGGAGGAGGAGATGCATTCCCTGGCGAGCATCGTGCGGGGAGCGGCTGCACACGACCTGGATCGGCAGCTGGACGCCTTGAAGACCGCCCGGCGCCGCTCGGGTCTGTCCGACGTGGCGGAGTAAACGGCAGGGCAGGCGGCTGGCGTTTGCCCTGCTTTCGCAGGGCATATGCAGGGCGTAGATTTGCCACTATGGGGTGCTCGGTAAAGTCGCTGTCGCAGGAAGGGGAGGGGGCGGTCGCCGCAACTTCTCCTGCCACAGCGGCCGCTTGGCCCAGCCGTCAGGGAATGCCATGGCCTCAAGCGGCAGGGCAGGGTAGGCCTCCAGCAGCGCCCGCAGCTGGGTGGCAAAGCCGGTCTCCATCGAGATCGCCTTGTTCAGCAGCTGCAGGACCACACAAAAGCCGAATAGCCGGTCATTGCGACCATCCATGTAGGCCTTATGGGGCGTATGAACGTGCGGCTTAATGGTGAAAA
This sequence comes from Roseicella sp. DB1501, assembly GCF_013112485.1. Classification (GTDB taxonomy): domain Bacteria; phylum Pseudomonadota; class Alphaproteobacteria; order Acetobacterales; family Acetobacteraceae; genus Paracraurococcus. The sequence continues at coordinate 75,414 of NZ_JABFHG010000016.1, read as the reverse complement.
CGCGGTTCCATACCCGCCCGTGATGCGCCACCAGATTGCGCAAATAGGAGCAGGCAAACAGCCACGAGCCGACCAGCTGGTGGGGTAGGCCGAAGGCCTTGGCAATGCGGTACTGGTGGGTGTGGCCGTTCAGGTTGCGGTAGATGTTGGCCACCGTGCCGAAGGGCAGGGCTTCGAACACCATCCAGCTCGGCGGCATCACCGGCTGGTCATAGTCTTCGTAATATTGCCGGACCGAGGCGTGCCGCTTGCGCGGGTCGGTGTGTCCGATATCCGCCTGGATCCTGGCGATGGTCTCGCCAGAACGGACCGGATCGGAATAGTGGGCCGCGTCGAGGTACCAGTGCGGCCCGTGCCGTACGCTCATATCGTTGGAGATGACCGTGCGCGCGGCAATCTCGATGCGCTCCAGCACGGGCAGGAGCAGGCCACGCAGTGCCTCATCGAAGCGAACGATGCTGAGCACGTCCTCGAAGCCGGTGCCGGCACGGTAGCAGATGGTAGATGCCGCCGGGTCGAGCAGTGGCTGTGCGTAGTCGGTGAAGCGGTAATAGCTGACCACGGTGAGTGTATGGCGGGCCAGCGGCTCATCCACGATGAGCATACCGCGCGCCCGCAGTCGCGCGAGCTGGTCGTCGACCGAGAGGGCAGGGCGGCTATAAATACGGACGGCCATAATAAAAAACCGCCCTAGTACGCATCACGGTCCGAAAACCGGAGAGGCGAGGGCGGTGTTGATGAAAGCAATCTAGCGAAGCAAGACCGTAAAGTCAAGTTTGTCGTCCTGAACGTCCGCTCCCGCCCCCTATCCCTTGGCGCGACGAAACTGCCAGGTATTCGCCTCGATCAGGACCGCGCAGTCCGTCTCATCGTTCCACACAGCTGCCCCTAAGCCCCAGTAGAAACGGTGCACCTTGGTCCCACTTTGGTTGGTGACCTCGGTGTTGGTGCCCTTGCCGGTCCGGACGGAGACAAGCTCCCCCTTCTTGACGGCTTTCTTAGGAAACCAGAAGAGATGGCGCAGCCGGTTGGAGACCTTTCCGTTGTCCAGGAACGTGCTGTCCGCCAGGAGATACTTGCCGACGTCGCAATCTTCGTTTGCCCGCAGGAGCACATGCTCCTCCGCGGCTTTGCCGTGGTTATGGACCGACACGACTTCTAGTTTCATCGCCATAGGGCTGGTACTTCCTATCTGTAAAAACGCCCTGCATGTGCAGGGCATATGTAGGGCATGTTGGGTGATTAACCCTTGGGCGGGAAGCGATCCTTACCGTGGCTGTCACGCTCCCGGATGCGGCCGTTCTGCCCATGGATGAGCAACTCCGTGCCCTGGTTACCGGACACCTCCCGTCCGCGGCTGATCGCTTCCTGCTGGGTGCTATGCACCGAGCTGGCGCGTTCGCTACCGGCGCCTCGCACCGCCCACCCATCGGGATGCGGCACAATATGCTGGTTTCGCTTGGTCATCGTGATGGGCCTTCCATCGGTGAAGTGGCTAGCGGGGTGTTGGAGACAGGCGGGCGGGTGCCGGTATCGCGGCACCAATCAATCGCGCCCTGCTTCACCCAGAAATGGCAGCGGCAGGCGTTCGTCTGATGCACGGACGGGCTGATGCTTGGTCGGCGAAGCCAGTCGAGGGAGACGCCCCATCGCGGCCGGCGGGTGGGATTGAGCGACAACTGCAGGCGCGCCCCGCAGCCACCGGGGCAACGGAAGCAGACCCATTTCTGGCGTCCGCCATCCTCGACGACGACCAGCCTACCTGCCGGCAATTCCTCGGGGGTTGGATGGCGGTCCATCGTACGAGCCACCAAATCCGGCCGCTTGATGGCGCCCAGGCTGACCAGGAGCCGGCGAAGCGCGTCGCGCCACATGGCTAACCGACCCGATCCAGGAACGGCTCAAGATCGGCGCGCCCCCAGTAGCCGCTGTCGCTGCAGACCGGGCAGTTTGGATCCTGGGTGGCACCGGGGCGGCGGTCCTCCAAACGGTCGAAACGCCGTGCCCGCTGCCACACCCAGCCGTCAGGCCCGCGAAATCCGGTCAGGCCCTGCAGTAGTTCATCCACCGCCATGCAGGCCGTGGCCGTGGTGAAGGTCACCACCGCCGGCGCCGGATTACCACCACCGCGAACGTAAGCTTCGCGCTTGCGTCGCTCATGCTCCTCGGGTTGCTTGCGGCGCAGATCCTCGTCGCGCGCCATCCTCGGATCGACGATGCCCCGGCACAGAAGGCAGGGTGCGCCCGGCGTCAGCACCGTCACACGGCCGGTCAGATCACGCAGGCCACCGCCCGGGGCCGGATCGATCGCCAGCCCCATATCGATCACCGGGATCAGGTAGAAATAGGCAAGGCGGTTGAGCAGCAGCCGACCGTCATGGTCATCCGTGCAGCCGAAGATGACGTCGCAGGATTTCAGGACGTCGCGGCAGGCCGGGTCACCAATCCAGCCGCGCACCGGCACCACCCGCGTGCCGAGGCCCATCTCGGTGATCTCGCGCGCGAGCGTCTCGACCTTCGGCCGCATGGCATCGGCGTCCGCCCGCCGTGCTCCGTGGAGCCGGTTCAGGTTAGTAACCTCGACGATATCATCGTCAAACAAAGCGAGCTGGCCTACGCCGAGGCGCGCCAGCAGCACCGCCGTCGGGCTGCCGGTGCCGCCGCACCCAACCACGCCGACGCGTAAGGCACGCAGCCGGGGGGTAAGCTCCGGCCCGAAGGCCAGGGCTTGGCGGGCAAAGGCCTCGAGGCCACCGCTTCCCGGTGCCGGCGCACCGTGGAAGGTGAGGTGCCGCCCGACGACCCGGACCGGATCCGCCGCGACCGGGGCATGCAGATCCGGCCACAACCGCGCCCGCACCGCGCCGTCGCCGATCAGCAGCACGCTGAGCAGGGCCGCATCCTCGCCATTGCGATTTCGCGCCAGGCGAGCCAGCTCGCGCTCATTGCGGTCATCCTGGTCGGAAAAGCGGTCCGGACCACGCGGATGCGCGTGGACAATGCCCGCGACCAGACCCTCCTCCTTGGCCCGCTTCAGCAGGCGCACGAAGGACATGGTCGACCAGGTGACATGCGTATGGCTGGCCGATACCGCGTCTTCCGGCGGAATCGGCAAAACGGCATAGGAGGTAAAGCGCCGCCGGCTTCGCCGCTCCCAAGGGTCGCGGGCGATCCGTGCCTCCCCGCAAAGCAAATAGGCCGCCGCTTCGACCCCATCCTCGCGTAGGACCAGGCCGCGCAGCGCTTCCAGATGCGGCTCCTGCAGGGTCAGATCGACGGGCGTCATGCCGCCACCGCCAACGCCGTCTCGACGCGCTTCACCATGGTCCAGATGCCGTCGACCCCTGAGCGCCACGCATCGTTGTGGCGAGACCAGCGCTGCCAATTCTGGCTGCCAAATACGAAGGACTGGTCGGCGGTGTTGGGGTACCGATTCGCCGGCACCAGGCGAAGCCAGGGCAGGGCATAGAACATGTCGGGGGCGACGTCCGGGTAGCCCGCCGGCAGAAGAATCAGAATGTCTGCCGCCGCAGCGTCGAAGCGCCCAGCCGGCAGGGGCACGCCGCGCAGGATGACGGCCTTCTGGCCGCCTTCCTCGATTTCATCAAAGCGCATGTCGCGCCCGGTCAGATACCGCCGGCATTTGAGGGGGAGGGCGGTCACCGATCAGCCCTCCGTGGTCTGGACGATGCCGGTGAAGAAATGCTCCACCCCACGGGCGGCGAGATCCACCATCTCGCTATCCCCGATCGGCCGGTCATCCGCGCCGCGAACCTCCAGCCAGACGCCGTAAGTCTGGGGATCAACGCCGGCAAGCGACTTCAGCGTCCGGCCCGAGATGAACGTGCCGCCCCATTCAAACTGCCGGCCGTCCAGCTCGAACCGAAGAGACCGGTCATTACGGAAAATCAGAAATTTCTCGATGCCCCGTTCGCGCAGGTCGGTGGTCTCATCCGGTCGCAGCCCTTCCAGCAGGCCGTTGCTCAGCAGCTGGAACACCGAATGCTCGCTCGCCGGGTGCGCGCCTGCGGCATCCAGCAGCTGCTGCCCGGTTGGCACCGGATCCGCGATGATAGCGGGCCGGTAGGCGAGCTCCTCATTGCCGAACAGCACCCGGTACGGGCCGTGCTCGCGGGGGCGCCGGCCCGCCAGGGCAGTGCTGGCGAGGTCCTCGATCTCATCCTGTGACGTATCAACCATAGTTTCAACCTTTCCGTAACGGTTTGCCACCTGTAGCGGGCATCCCCCTTGCTCTTGTCGGGTTCGCCATGCCATCTATGTCTAGTATAGCGATATATGTCGAAAGCGACAAGAAATTTATGCCGAAAACGCCATGACCACCGACCAGTCCGATATTTTCAAGGACCGGCTGCGCGCCGCGCGCGAACTGAAGGGGATGAGCCAGAGCGAGCTGGCCGCTACCGCCAAGCTTCCAGCGAGCTCGATCGCCCATTTCGAATCGGGGGCGCGGAAGCCTTCGTTCGATAATCTGCGCCGCCTCGGCATCGCGCTGATGGTGACGACGGATTACCTGCTCGGCCGGGTCGACATCCCGGATATGGCAGGCGCCGGCGATCCCCTATTCCGCCACATGGCGAATATCAGTGGCGCGGATCGGCCTCTGGCCGAGGAAATGCTGCGGCTTTTGGCCGAGCGAAACCAAAACCGGCGTAAAGACGAGACATGAGTGGCGCGAAACCCAAGCATCCAGACCTTCGTCGCCGATCGATCATCAACCAGGCCGAACGGATTCTCGAAGACGAGGGACTGAACTCGCTGCCAGTCGACATCGATGCACTCGCTGCATCACGTGACATCATTGTTCAGGCCAAGCCGGATGCTGCCGCGGGTGTCTCCGGCATGTTACTGCGTTTTGGAAATGACTTTGGTATCTACTATTCCACTCATATCCCGAGCGTCGGCTATCAACGATTCAGCATTGCCCATGAGCTCGGGCATTTCTTCATTGAAGGCCATGCCGAGCAACTGGTGCCAACGTCGGGCAGCATGCATCAGTCCCATGCCGGTTTCGCCTCCGACGATGTCATGGAGCGCGAAGCCGACTACTTCGCCTCCGGCCTGCTGATGCCTACCGACCCGTTTCAGCGCGAGATGCGCCGCCGTGACGACGGTCTTGAAGCGATTATGGAGCTATCGGAGCTCTGCTGCTCGTCGCTGACGGCCACGGCTATCCGGTATGCCGATCTAAGCCGGGGTGCGATCGCGGTCATCGTCAGCAGTGGACCTATCGTTGAGTTCGCCTTCCTGTCCGAAGGCATCAAGTCGCTGAAGGACATCCGTTGGTTGCGCAAGGGTGCTCCCGTACCGGCCGGTACGTTGACGGCACGCTTCAATGCCGACGCGCAGCGTGTACAGGCTGCCGGCCGCGATGACGATGATATCGACATCTCGGACTGGCTGAGTGGCCAGTCGGTGCGGGGCAGGGAAGAGGTGATCGGCCTCGGCGGCTATGGACGGACGCTGACGGTGCTAACCTGCACCGTCAGGGACGACACTTATGACGACGAGCAGGACGAAGAAGAGGCGCTGACCGAGAGCTGGACGCCGCGCTTTCACAAGCGTTGAGGTGCCGGGTATCTCTCAGTGCTTTCGAGGGCTTTGTCCAACGGCACGATGCGCCTTCGCCGCACTCGATGGCAGCTTCAATCGCTGTTTGCGGTACAGGAGGCGACGGAGGTAACGGCGACCATAAAGGTCGCCGTCAGCGTAAGGGCGATAAGCATTGGTCGCTTGCACTCCGTGCCGCGCCTATGACTATGTCCTGAACCCACGTCGCCCTCCTTCTGACGCTGTTAGTCTGCGTATTCCGACGCGTGAGCCGCCGGCGTGGTGGGCCGAACGATTGGAGGTGCTTCCTCCTCCTCCGGGCGCCGGACAACGCCGGCGCCAAGGCGGATATGCAGCGCGGGAAGGACCAGCAGCGTCAGCACCGTGGCGCTGATCAGTCCGCCGATCACCACGGTGGCGAGCGGCTTTTGCACCTCGGCGCCGGTGCCGGTGGCGATCGCCATCGGCACGAAGCCGAGGGAAGCAACCAGCGCCGTCATAACCACCGGCCGCAGCCGGGTCAGGGCGCCTTCGACCACCGCCTGGGCATGCGGCATGCCCTCGGCCATGAGCTGGCGGATGCGGGAGACCATGACCAGCCCGTTTAGAACCGCCACGCCGGATAGAGCAATGAAGCCCACGGCGGCCGAGACCGAAAACGGCATGTCGCGCAGCCATAGCGCCAGAATGCCGCCGGACAGGGCCAGTGGCACGCCGCTATAAACCAGCACAGCATCGCGCCATGATCTTAATGCCCCGTACAGTAGGATCAGGATGGCTGCGAACACCACCGGGATAACGAGCATCAGTCGGGACCGCGCCGCGGCCAGATTCTCGAACTGTCCACCCCATTCGAGGAAATAGCCGGCCGGCAGCCTGACGTCGGCAGTGACACGCTCCTGGACTTCTGCCACCAGCGAACCGATGTCGCGGCCACGGGCATTGGCCTGGACCACGATGCGGCGCTTGCCGTTCTCGCGGCTCACTTGATTCGGGCCTTCGGAGAAGGCGAAGCTGGCCACATCCCGCAAGGGCACGCTGGCTGCCTGGCCGTTGGAGGTCGGCAGCGGCACGGGCAGGTTCCGCAGTGCTTCCAGATCGCCCCGGATCGCATCCGAAAGGCGCACCACGATGTCAAAGCGCCGGTCACCCTCAAACACGAGGCCGGCCGGCCGGCCACCTACAGCCACCGCCACCACCTCCTGCACATCGGCGGCGGCCAGCCCTCGCCGGGCCGCTGCTGCTCGGTCAACACGAATATCGAGGAAGGGCAGGCCGCTGGCCTGCTCGACCCGTACATCGGCGGCACCCTGGGTCTCCCGCAGGATGCCGGCGATGCGGTTTGCAGTCGCCAGCATCGGCTCGAACTCGTCGCCGAATACCTTGATCGCCAGATCGCCCCGTACCCCAGCGATCAGCTCGTTGAACCGCATCTGGATCGGCTGAGTGAACTCATAGGCATTGCCGGGCAGCTTGCTCACTGCTGCCGAGAGACGCTCGACCAGCTCGTCTTTCGTCAGCGACGGATCCGGCCACTCCTCCTTTGGCTTCAACATGATGAACGTATCGGAGATATTCGGCGGCATCGGGTCGGTCGCAACCTCCGCCGTACCCGTTTTGGAAAAGACGAAGGCGACTTCAGGGAAACGCGACAGGGTGCGCTCAATCCTCAGCTGCATGGCCTGCGACTGCGCTAGGCCCGTGCTTGGGATGCGGACCGCCTGGACCAAGAGATTGCGCTCGTCCAGGGTCGGGGTGAACTCCTGGCCGAGCCGCGTGAACAGCAGCAGCGACAGGCCGAACAAAGCCGTGGCGCCAAGAATGAAGGGCAGGGGGCGGCTGACCGATCGCTGGAGCGCCGGCGTGTACGACGACTTCAGCCGGCGGACCAACCAGTTTTCCTGCTCCTGCACCCGCCCGCTGATGACCAAGGCCACCGCGGCTGGCACGAACGTCAAAGACAGAAGGAACGCCACCACGAGCGCGATCATCACTGTCAGCGCCATCGGCGCAAACATTTTTTCCTCCACCCCGGTAAAGGTCAGCATCGGGACGTAGACCAGGATGATGATCGCCTGGCCAAACACGGACGGGCGCACCATCTCCGCCGCTGAGACCTGCACGGTCTCCAGCCGCTCGCGCCTGGTCAGGACCCGGCCGGCATGCTCCTGACGTTCGGCGAGGTGACGCAGGCTGTTTTCCGCGATGATGACGGCGCCGTCCACGATCAGTCCGAAATCCAGCGCGCCCAAGCTCATCAGATTGGCCGACAGTCCTGCTTTCAGCATGCCGGTCGCGGTCAGGAGCATGGTGACCGGGATCACGGCGGCGGTGATCAGGGCGGCGCGCAGGTTGCCGAGCAGCAAAAACAGCACCGCGATGACCAGCAAGGCGCCTTCCGCCAGGTTCTTGGCCACCGTGTGGATGGTCGCCTCCACCAGCGTCGTGCGGTTGAGGACCGTCTGCACCCGCACCCCGGGCGGCAAAGTACGCACCACCACCTGCATCTTGGCATCGACCGCCGCCGAGACGGTACGGCTGTTGCTACCTAGCAGCATCAAGGCGGTCCCGACGACCACCTCCTCGCCGTCATGGCTGGCGCTGCCCGTCCGCATCTCCTGGCCGAGCTCGATGGTTGCCACGTCCCGCAGCCGGATCGGGGTGCCTGCCCGGGTGGCGACCACCACGTCGCGAATTTCCTCCAAGCTCGTGATGCGCGCATCGGCGCGCACCACGAAGCCCTCGCCGCCGCGCTCCACATAGCCGGCGCCGATCGCCGTGTTGTTGCGCTCCAGCGCTTCAATCAGTTCGCGGAAGGTCAGGCCGAGACCGAGCAAGCGCTGCGGATCCGGTCGGACATGGTACTGCTTGATATAGCCGCCGATGCCGTCCACCCCGGCGACCCCCGGCACGTTGCGAATCTGCGGCCGGATGATCCAGTCCTGTACGGTCCGCAAATAGGCGAGGCGCTGCGCGGGCTCGCGCAAACGCTCACCCTCCGGCGTCAGGTAAGTCCCATCGCCCTGCCAGCCAGGCTGGCCATCGCGCGGCGCCGGCCGCGCCGGGTCGCCGGCCGGGGCATACTCGACCGCCCACATATAGATTTCGCCGAGGCCGGTGGTGACCGGACCCACTCGCGGCTGGGCCCCGGGCGGCAGGGCCTCGTCCGCCTCACGCAGCCGCTCGGTGACCTGCTGGCGGGCAAAATAGATGTCGGTACCGTCCTCGAAGATCACCGTGACCTGCGAAAAGCCGTTGCGGGAGATCGAGCGGGTCGCGTGCAGACCTGGAATGCCCGCCATCGCCGTCTCCACCGGAAACGTCACCTGCTTTTCGACCTGCGCGGGAGCCAGCGCCGGCGCGACCGTGTTGATCTGCACCTGCACATTGGTGATGTCGGGCACCGCGTCGATCGGCAACCGGTTCAGCGCGCCGATCCCAAGCGCGGCCACGACCAGCGTGCCCAGCACGACCAGCCAGCGACGCGCGATGGAGAAGGCAATCAGACGTTCGATCATGACCGGGCCCTCAATCTTCGTGCTCGGCGTCGGACTTGCCGAGTTCAGCTTTCAGGATGAAGCTGCCTGCTGCGGCGACCTGCTCGCCCGGCTCCAGGCCCGAAAGTACCTCCGCCACGCGCTCATCGCGCCGGCCCAGGGTGACCTTGCGTTTCTCAAAGCCTTCTTCGGTGCGCACAAACACGACCGTCTCTGCCTCGACGGTCTGTAGCGATTCAAGCGGCACCCGCCGCTCGACGGGCTGTTCTTCGGCCGCGATCGCGGCGGCCACAAAGGCACCGGGCCGCCAAGCCGTGTCCGCATTAGGCAGCTCAGCCACGGCCCGCGCCGTACGGGTCTGCGTGTCCAGCACTGGGCTGACGAAGATGATGCGCCCTTCCCGCGGCTGCTCCACGCCCGCACCGGTGACCAAAACCGTCTGACCTTCCTGCAGGAAAGCCAGGTCGCTGGCAGAGATCGTCATCTCGACCCAGACGACAGAAAGATCGGCCACCACAAAGGCTTCCGTCTCCGGTGTCACGGAGGCGCCTACATCAATGCGGCGGTCAGTGACGCGTCCCGCCAAGGTGGCGCGTACCTCCTGGCGTCGGAGCGCCTCGGTTGGCTGCCCCGGGAGCGCAGTGATCTCCTGTGCACCGAGCCCCAGCGCCGACAGCCTGGCGCGGGAAAGGTCGAGCTGGATGCGCGCCTCCTCGGCATCGGTGCGGGCTTTCAGGAAATCCTGTTCCGCCGAGATTTTCCGCTCCCATAGCCGGCGTTCCCGGTCGGCCGTTGTACGCGCCAGGGCTTCGGTGCGCAGCGCCGCCAGATAGCCGGCCTTGGCCTCGGCAATTTCGCGGCTTTCCACCACGGCCAGCACGTCGCCACTGGCCACGGTGTCGCCCAGCCGCCGGCGCAGCTCCGTCACCGTCCCCGCCACGCGCGCCGGCACCCGGGCCAGACGATCCGCACTGGCCGTGACGGTGCCGGGCACCGTCACATGACGGGCAATCGTGCCGCCGCTGACTTCGACCAGCTGGATGCCAGCCGCCTCGATCTGCTCGGCGGTCAGATGCACCTCGCCTTCGGCGTGCTGCTCGCCACCGCGCTCTCGGCTGGCCTCCCCCGCTTCTTTCTCTTCTGCTACCGTTGCGGCAGGCGGTCGTGTCCAAAACGCATGCAGGGTAGCATCGACCGGGCGGATACCAACGCCAGCGACGGCGCCGACCAGCATCGCGCTAACGGCCAGGCCGGTCAGGGTGGTGAAACGGGTCGTTTTCATGGCCGGCCTCCTGGGCTGTTAGGTTGCATGGGACCGATCAGCGGGCCGCCACTTAAGCGGTCCACCTCGGCACGGCGGGTATGGAGCTCTCGCAGCACGTCGTTCAGCTGGCCGCGTGCCTCGAACAGGGTGCGCTGTGCATCAAGCACCTCAAGGAAAGAGAACTTGCCCTCGCGGTAGCCTTCGCGGGCATAGCCAAACGCGCGCTCCGCCGCCGGCAGCGCGGTGCGACGCAGGGCGTCAGCCTCGTGCCAAGCGGCCTCGTAACGCTGGCCGGCGTCTGCCAGCGAGGCTTCGAGCGTCCGGCGTGCCTGCTGGCTCGCCAGCTCGATGCGGGTCAGATCGGCGCCGGCGCGCGCGATGTTGCCCTGGTTCCGGTCGAACAGCTGCAGCGGCACGGACAGGCCCACCACGAAGGCAGTGTCCCTCGCGGTCGCAGACGCCTCGCGGTACTGGCTAACGGACCCGTTCAGGGTAACATCTGGGGTGGCCCGCCGTCGCTCCAGGTCCAGGGCTGCACGGGCGCGTGAGACGGCATCATCAAGCCGGGCATAGTCCGGGTTGTTGGTTGGACGTCGACCGTTGACGGCTGGGGCCGGGCCAATCTCCGTAAACCAGGTATCAGCGGTACGGCCGACGAGCTCGACGTCCTCTGCGGCGAGGAGAACCGCCAGCCCGCGACGCGCCACTGTCGCTTCCCGCTGTGCCCGGTCCCGCGCGATCGAGGCAGTAGACAACGCGGATTCTGCGCGCAGTTGTTGCGCCGGCGCTTCGCGGCCGGCATTCACCCGTTCGCGCGTCGCCCGCAATACCTCCTCGGCAAGACGCTGGCGTTCCTGCTCGATGTCCACGGCGCGCCGCGCCGCGATGGCCTGGGCGTATGCCGTGCGGACATCGCGCACCAGGTCGAGCCGTGCGGCGGCCAGGTCGTGCCCGGCAAGGATCACGTCGCGGGCGGCCACCGTAGTTCGAGCGGCGCGCTGGCCGCCGATCTCGAGCCGCTGGGACAGGCCGGCGCTTGTCTCCAGCGGGCGTCCGCCCCGGTATGGGCCCGAGCCGCTATTGTTCTGGTTGCTGAGTTGGAGCTCAGGGTTCGGTCGCAGCCCGGCCTGGAGTTCCTCACCCCGGCTTGCGCGGACCGCCGCCTGCGCCGCACCCAACGTTGGCGAGCGCTCCAGCGCAAGCGTCACGGCGGCTTCCGGTGAGGCGACCCGGAGGGTGCTACCCGGAAGAGGGGCCGCCGACCGATGAGTCGCGTCGCGGGCATGGGCCGTTGTCACGGCGGTTGGCATGGCCACCACCAGTGCGGCCAGCAAAGCAGGCAAAGAGGGGGTACGCATCACGCTGTCCCTGAACACAGTTCTACAAGCGACCGCATTCTTCGCGGCCGCACGGATCAAGACCGGGGTTTAGACGCGGGGTGGTTGCAGCGGCGGCGCGTCCTGGCGTGATGTCCGCATCGGTTCACGCGGGATCGGGCCATAGGCCACGGTGCCGAGCGTTGGGGGAGCGAAAGTAGCCGTATAATCGGCGCGCATGCCGCCATGGCACAGGCAACGAACACCATGGTGGCCAGCGACGGCACCTTTTTCCTGGGGAAGATCACTGTCCGGGGCGCAATCGAAGCACTCGGACCCGGTGAGAATGGAACCTGCGCCAACCGCCGGGTAGGCCAGGGCCACCGTGGAGACCGCCAATGCTGCGACAAAAAACACGAGCACCAGCAGGCTGATCAGCCCATGGCGGCGGCCAGCAGTCGTGGGGCGGAAAGGAAGGGTATGAGGCACGGAGGAAGCAGAAATCCTGTTATGTAATAACGTATCAGATACGCCGTAGCACAGTGAATATAATCTGGTCATCGGCTACGGTCAGTATTTATTTTGATTTCAGCCATGAAGACATGGCGCGTCCGTCCGCTTATGTTCTACTAAAGGCGCTATTTCCCGGTTCCGTGTGACGTTTTCAGGCTTCAGCCTGCCACGTTGAGCGTACAAGCGAATAGGCGCCGTGCACATCAGCCGATGCTCGCCAGCCAGGGAAAGGCGCGTAGCATCCAGCCGGCCACGGTGGTCAGCTCGCCGGCGGCGATGGCGACGCCGGCTGCCACCATCACCGCACCGCTGGCCAGGCGCAGCCCATGGCCGAGCCGTCCCAGTCGCCGGCCGCGCGCCAGCAGCGCCGGCAGATAAAGAGCAGCAAGCAGGAACGGCACGCCAAGGCCGGCCGCATAGGCGGCCAGCAGCGCCACACCTCCGACCGGGGCCATGGCACCGGCGGCCAGCACAGCAGCGAGCACCGGGCCGATGCAGGGCGTCCAGCCGAAGCCGAACGCGATACCGATCAGCACGGCCGACACCGGATTGCCGCCGGCATCGGGCGCGGCAAAGCGCAGGTCGCGCGCCAGCGGCGCCAGCCGCAATAGCCCCATCTGCAGCAGACCGAGCAGCACGATCAGCATGCCGCCCGCGATAGACAATTCATAACTCCACCGCCGCAACCAGCCGCCGAGCAGGGTGGCGCCTGCGCCAAGGGCAACAAACACCGCCGAGAAGCCGAGCACGAAGAACAGAGCGAGCCGCAGCGTGCGCCAGGGACGCGCCTGCGCCTGGGCAAGGTTCGCGCCGGCCACCCAGGCCACGTAACCCGGCACTAGCGGTAGCACGCAGGGCGAGAGGAACGACACCAGTCCGCCGCCGAACGCGAGAAACAGGCCGAACGCCGACAGCTCAAGCATCATGAAGGGAAGGCGGCCTTATCATCTCAGAGCGCGCGGGTACGAGGGCCGCACCACGTGCGGCCCTCGGCATCTACGGATGGTAGCAGCCCTAGCGTGGCATCGCGGGCGCGTTCGGCTGGGCAGGCGTCGGGAGGTTGGCTCGCTCCTCCAGCTGCCGCACCCGCTGATCCAGCGACGCCATGCGCTGCATCATTGGGCACGGGCAATCCATCATCATGCCGCCTTGGCCCTGCATCATTGGCATGTGCTGCATGCCGGGCATCTGCTGCATGCCCGGCATGCCACCTTGCGGTGCGCTGCCCTGAGCAAACGCACCGGCAGTGGCAAGCGCTCCTGCGAGCATGATCGCAGGCAGTGCAATGATTTTGCGCATAAAGCCTCCTTTGTCGTTGGGACCAGTGGATGGAACGACCCTCCCTAGTGGGAAGGGTGCAGGGCGAGTACCGCGATGGCAGCTCACGCTTCCCGCCTGCTCAGCGCGCCGCCCTTAGGCGCGCGCAGCTCGGCGATCAGCAGCAGCGCCACTCCGAGCACGATGACGCTGTCCGCCAAGTTGAAGGCCGGCCAGTGGTAATCCTGAGCATGAAAATCCAGGAAATCCGTCACCGCGCCGTGGCGCAGGCGGTCCACCAAGTTGCCGAGCGCCCCGCCGATAATCAGGCCGAGCGCCGCCGCCTGGGTACGGCTCTGCGCCCGCTTCAGCCATATCAGCAAAGCCACCGTGATCGTGCCGGTCAGCAGGATCAGCAGCCAGCGGCCGGCTGGGTGATCGCTCGCCAGTAGTCCGAAGGTGACGCCCCGGTTATGCACCAGCACCAGGTCGAGGAAGGGCAGCACCTCGATTCCGCGTGCCAGGGCAAGTGTCGCCAATGCCGCCGCCTTCGTCGCCTGGTCGATGGCGAAGGCGAGGGCGGCGAAGGCCAGCCCCCAGACCAGAAAACGGCTTGGCCGGGCCTGCATCAGGGCGTGGCCTCGGCCAGGTCGCGCCGGGCGTCCCGGATGATCGACCAGGCGGATTGCAGGAACAGCCCGGCGATCACCAGGGCCACGGCGAGATCGGGCCACGCCGTGCCGGTCCACCAGACCAGGCCCGCTGCTATCACCACGGCGGCGTTGCCGATGGCGTCGTTGCGCGAGAACAGCCAGACCGCGCGCACATTGGCATCGCCCGTGCGGTGCGGGATCAGCACGGCGGCGGCCGCGACGTTCACCACCAGGGCAATCGCCCCGAAGATGCCCATCAACTCGGAATCCGGCTGGTTGAGCACCAGCACCCGGTAGCCAGTAGCGACCAGCACACCCAAACCAAGGACACCGAGAAATATGCCCTGGATCAGCGCCGAACGCGCGCGCCAGACTAGGCTCCAGCCAATAGCCAACAGGCCAAGGAAACTGATCAGGCCGTCGCCCAGGAAGTCGAGCGCGTCGGCCTTCAGCGCCTGGCTGCCCGCGAGGAAGCCGCCGACGATCTCCACCAGGCCGTAACCGACATTCAGCGCGACCACGATCCACAGTGCCCGCTTGTAGCCGGACGTGATGTGGCTGAGGTCTTTCGGCAGTTCGTCATCATCGCCGCCGCCCTCGACAGGGGCGGGCCGGTCCAGCCAGTCGAGCTGGTAGCCGAGGCCGGTGATGGTGCGCTCGATCTCCGGCAGGCGGGCGTCAGGATTGTCCAGGCGCAGCGTCATGATCTGTGAGGCGAGGGAGACCTTCACCTTCTCCACGCCGCCGACCGCCCGCGTTGCCTGCTCGATCTTGGCGGCACAGGAAGGGCAATCCATGCCGGTAATGCGGTAGCGCGCCGTGACGGGCGCGGAGGTCGTGGTGGTACTCATCGTCGCCCTTCTCGTATCAGTGGTGGATGATATGTCGCATCATATCAGTGGAACTCAATATGTCGAGCTGGTAGATAAAGAGACCATGCGGCTCGATACCCCAGCGCAAACACTTGATCTTCAGGCAAAGCTGTTTCGTGGCTTGGCCGATCCTTCGCGCCTGGCGATCCTGACTGCCTTGTGCCGCGGGCCACTGCATGTCGGCGCCGTGGTGGCCGCTACCCGGCTCAGCCAGTCGAACGTCTCCAATCACCTTCGTTGCCTGAGCGAGTGCGGACTGGTGCAGGCCGAGCCGCGCGGCCGGTTCGTGTATTACCGGCTCGGCGATGCGCGGGTCGGTGAGCTGTTACAGCTGGCTCTGGATCTCCTGGGCGGCGTGGCGGATGGCATCGCTGCCTGCGACCGCTATGGGGACGAAACAGCCAAGCCGTGCACCTGAGGTTGCCCGTCACCTACTCGCCCGGTGCGAGACCAAGCGGTCCTATGTGGCGCCTTTGAAACGGTAGCCGAGCAACCGCAGCGCATTCAGCGTGACCAGCACCGTGGCACCGGTATCGGCCAATACGGCAGGCCAAAGTCCGGTGATTCCGGCCACCGTCGTGACCAGGAAGATCGCCTTCAGGCCAAGGGCAATGGCCACGTTCTGGTGGATATTGGCCAGTGTTGCCCGCGACAGCCCGACTAGAGCAGCGACATCCATGACGCGGCTGTTCAGCAGCGCAGCGTCGGCCGTCTCCAAAGCCACATCCGTCCCACCGCCCATGGCGACCCCAATCGAGGCCGCCGCCAAGGCCGGCGCATCGTTGATGCCGTCGCCGACCATGGCGACCGGCGCCTGGGCTTTCAGCGCGCCGATTTCCCGCAGCTTGTCCTCCGGCAGCAACCCCGCCTTCACCTCAAGGCCGAGGGCTTCGGCAATGGCGCGGCCGGTGCGAGGATTGTCGCCGGTGAGCATGACAGACTGAACGCCAAGGGCATTAAGCGCCCGGATACCAGCCGCTGCATCGGCGCGCGGTTCGTCACGGACCGCGATCAGGCCAGCGGGTACGTTATCCACCGCCACGACGACGACCGTCTTCCCCTCATTTTCCCAGGCGGTGATGGCCCATTCCGCCTCTGGCGTCAGCGGCGCCTGCTCGGCCGCATAGGACGGAGAGCCGACACTGACCCGCTTGCCGGTAATGATGGCCTCGACGGCCTTGCCGGGGATGGCTCGCGCGTCCTTGGTCGGGCGCAACGGAATACCATCCGCCGCAGCCCGCTCCAGGATGGCGCGGCCAAGCGGGTGGCTCGAGCCGTTCTCGACCGCTGCCGCCAGCCCCAGCATCGTCCGCTCGGAGCCGGACAGAGCTTGGACGTCAGTCACACGCGGGCGGCCTTCCGTCAGTGTCCCGGTTTTATCGAAGGCCACGGTCCGGATACGGCCGATGATTTCCAGGGCGCCGCCGCCCTTGACCAGCAAACCGCGCCGGGTGCCAACCGCCAGCCCGGAGGCGATGGCGGCTGGTGTCGAGAGTACCAGGGCGCAGGGGCAGGCCACCAGCAGAAGCGCCAGCCCTCGGTACACCCAGGTGTCCCAGTCCGCCCCGAAGAGCAGTGGCGGCGCCACGGCAACCAGCGCCGCCACAGCCACCGCAATGGGGGTGTAGATGGCGGAAAACCGCTCGATGAAGCGGGCGGTCGGGGCTTTGGCCTCCTGTGCTTCCTCGACCAGGCGGATGATGCGGGCGATGGTGTTGTCCGAGGCGGGCTTGCTGACCTGGACCTGCAGCGCGCCGGAAGCATTGACGCTGCCGGCGAATACCAGATCGCCCTCCGTCTTGGCGACGGGCACGGATTCTCCGGTGACCGGACTCTCATCGATCTCAGACTCGCCTTCGGCCACGACGCCATCGGCCGAAACCCGGTCTCCCGGCCGTACCAGCACCCGATCACCCACTTTCAGCTGGGCGGCAGGCACCTCACGCGCCGTACCGTTCTCCACCAGTAGGGCGGTTCGCGGCACCAGGCTGCCCAACGCTTCGATACCTGCCCGGGCCCGGCCGGCCGCCACATTTTCCAGCAGTTCGCCGATGGTAAACAAGAACACCACCACCGCCGCCTCGGACGTCGCGCCAATGAGGATCGCGCCGACCGTGGCGATCGACATCAGCATTTCGATCGAGAACGGCGAGCCGGCGCGGGCCGCCGCAATCGCCTTACGGCCGAAGAAAGCCAGGCCAAGCAGGGCGGCGGGCAGGTACGCCCAATGCTCCAGATCAGGAAGGGCCAGCGAGGCGGCAAAACCGGCCGCCGTCAGGGTCGCAATAGCAGCCGCCAGGCGAGCTTTGGTGCCTTTCCACCAGGGCAGGGGGGCGCGGCCAGGCCCCGCATCCCCGGCCGCGGCGCTTACGTTACCCGCTTCGACCCGCAACGCCTCTACAGGCGCGATGCCGTAGCCCAGCTTGCGGACCTGCTCCTCGATTGCCGTTCGAGATGTGGTCGTCTCGTCCAGGCGGAACGCCAAGACCTGGGTGCCATAGTTGACGCGTATATCCTCAGCACCGGCTACCCGACCCACGGCCGTTTCGATTTTTGAGGCGCAGCTGGGGCAGTCCATGCCCTCCACCCGGTATCGCAGGGTTGCTCGCGGCTTTGCGCCTACACTTACCAGATCGCCGTCCGCCATCGTCGTTTTCCCATCCTGGAGCGCATCTCGGATTGCCCGAACCACGCGCCACCCTCTATATGGACCCTGTAGCCACTACAGGGTCAAGGACGATGGAAGCAGATACCACCTTCAATATTGGTGTCCTGGCGAAAGCGACCGGCACGAAGGTGGAGACGATCCGTTGGTACGAGCGGGTGGGGCTGCTCTCCGCTCCTGATCGTACGTCCGGCAATTACCGGGCGTACGGCGCCGCGCACCTTGCCCGCTTGAGTTTCATCCGGCGCGCCCGCGACCTTGGCTTTTCGCTGGATCAAATCCGCACGCTGCTGGATATCGCCGAGCAACAGGACCTGCCCTGCGAAGCCGTCGATGTGATTGCCCGTCAGCATCTGGAGGAAGTGGAACGCAAGATTGCCGACTTGCAGGCGCTGCGCCGGGAGCTGGACTCCCTGATCGGACAGTGCCGGCATGGCCGGGTCGCCGAGTGCCGGATCATCGAAGCGCTCGCCCCAACCGGAACATAGGCACATCTACACGGTACGTCCGAGCCCACCGCCGAAACACCAGATCTCTCCCCTGGGCATGACTTCATCGCTGCGATAGCTTCGCAGTCGCAAATCTACAGGCGAATCAATGGCGTACCGCTTCATTCTGGTCGTGTCCCTTCTTCTCGGCTTGGTGTTCTCCCAGCCGGGGCGAGCGGCAGACGATGCGGCCATTCAAACCACTTGGCGCCTTCTGGACTACATTGCCGTGGATTATCCGGGAGCGGTCGAGGACGGGCGCATCATCAGCCAGTCCGAGTATGAGGAGATGGTCGAGTTTGCCGGATCCGTACGAACCCGCCTCGGCCAACTGCCCTTTCATCCTCAACAAGCTCAGCTGATAGCCGATGTCACAGCGTTGGAAGCCGCCATTGCGGCCCGAGCCCTGCCTGAAGATGTCGCAAGGTTGGCGCGCGGCCTGGCCACACATTTGCTGAATGCTTATCCAGTACCCCTCGCTCCGGCAAAAACTCCAGACGTGCCGCGAGGCGCGTCTCTCTATGCTGAGCAATGTGCCAGCTGCCATGGTCTGAGCGGTGCTGGCGATGGGCCGGCGGCTGCGAACCTAGACCCTCCACCGATTGCCTTTACCGATCGATCCCGGGCCCAGGAGCGCAGTCTGTTTGCGCTTTATCAGGTAATCACCCAGGGCTTGGACGGCACAGCAATGCCAAGCTTCGCTCAGCTATCGCCTGAAGACCGCTGGGCTCTGGCGTTCCACACCGGAACGCTCGCCTATCCGGCGTCCTTTTCCGCGGAAGGAGAGCGCCTGTGGCGCTCAGATCCGATGGTGCGGGCGGTGTTGCCAAGGCCGGAAGCGCTGGCGGGGACGACCCCGGCCCAGCTTGTCGCCCAGCTGGGTGATGAACGTGCCGCGGCCATCACGGCCTATTTGCGCCGGCATCCTGAGGCACTCAGTCCGGTCCAGGGGGCATCGCTCGAGCTGGCCCGGACCCGCTTGAGTGAAGCCGTTCAGGCCTACGGCGCGGGCGAACGTCGCCGGGCGACCGATCTGGCGTTGTCAGCGTATCTGGACGGATTTGAGCCCTTCGAGCCAAGGGTTGCAGCCAAAGACTCTGCGCTGCTCGGACGTGTCGAAACAGCGATGAATGAATTGCGCGCCGGCATCAGCCGCGGCCAGTCTACCGAAGTGGTCCGAGGCCAGGCGGCGGCGGTCAGCGCACTGCTCGACGAAACAGAGCGCACGCTAACCGCAGATACCGACAGCAATGTCACCATGTTTGTCGGTGCTGCCACCATCCTTTTGCGGGAGGGGTTGGAAGCACTGCTGATCGTGGTGGCGATGATCGCCTTTCTGCGAAAGGCTGGTCGTGAGGAGGTACTTCCTTACGTGCATGGCGGGTGGGCTGCCGCGTTGGTGGCAGGTGGCGCTACCTGGTTTGCCGCGACCTATTTGATAGCCATCAGCGGCGCGAGCCGCGAGCTGACCGAAGGTTTTGGTTCTCTCTTCGCTGCGCTTGTGCTGGTCTCCGTCGGGATCTGGATGCATGGCAAGAGCCAGGCCGATAACTGGCAGCGGTACATTCGTGAGCGGCTCTCGGAAGCACTTTCCCGCCGCTCCGGGTGGGTCCTGTTCCTCCTGGCTTTCGTCGTCGTTTATCGCGAAGTGTTTGAAACGATCCTGTTCTATAGCGCGATGTGGCGGCCAGAGAGTGCCGCGCCCTTACTCGGCGGCATCGCCTGCGCCGTTGTCCTGCTTGGGATTATCGGCTGGGCGGGTCTGCGTTATAGCCGCCAGCTGCCTATCGGACGCTTCTTCGCCGTGAGCTCGCTACTGGTGATGGTGCTATCCATCGTCCTGGCCGGCAAAGGCATTGCAGCGTTGCAAGAGGCCGGCATGCTTGATGTGCAGCCCATCACAGGTCTTCCCCGGCTGGCCTTCCTCGGCATTTACCCGACCGCTGAAGGTGTGACAGCACAGATCCTGACCCTGGCGGTGATCGCGGTCGGCTTCTGGTATAATCGCCGGAGCGCGGCGATGTCGTAGCCAGCCGAAGGCCACCTGTCCTTGCCTAACCTTCTCCACAAAGGCGCCCTGCAAGCGCAGGGCGAATGCAGGGCGCTAATAATGCGTTGTGATTACAAGCGAATACGTCCGATCTCTGTCAGCGTCACCTCATCCTTTGTTCGATCGTAAGCTTGGTCGTGCGGGAGCTGGAATGCGCCACCATCTGCTGCGCGTGTTTCAACGTGCCGCAGTATTCATCGGGCTTTTGCTGGTCGAAGGCGTCCGGTGAAATTAGTGGGACCTGATTGAGTTCATCGTTTGCCTTGCCGGCGCCACCAACATCTCTGAGCACCGCGTGCCGCATGAGCGCGCTCCAACCGTTATGTCGGCAGTCTTGCGGAAGCTACCGACAAAGCTGGTCGCAGCGCCATGAGCGCTCCAAAAGCCAGAAGGCAGCACGCCGCTGAGATTGCGACGGACGCTGCCCCATAGACATCAATCAGCAACCCGAAGAGTAGCGGTGCGCAGGCCTGGACGAAGCGGGAAGGGGCACCGAGCAACCCCTGGCGGAGGCCGTAACCGTCCGGGCCGAAGATGGCGAGCGGCAGCGTGCCCTTCACGATGGTCAGCACGCCGTTGCCGGCCCCATGCAGTAGGACGAAGGCCACCGCAGCTGGCGCACCGAACAGGAAGAGCGCGGCGGCCCCAATCGGGTGCGCGATACAGGCTAGGCGCGCCGAAATCAGCGGGTGCGCCTTGCGCAGAAAGCCGAACTCCGCCACGCGCGCCACGACCTGGGCCGGGCCGACCAGCGCGGCGGCGGCGATGGCTGCGGCCGGCGTAGCACCGGATGCTTCCAGCAGGTGCGGCAGATGGGCGGCCATCGCGCCGGTGACGAACCAGGCGGCGGAGAAGACGAACGCGAGCAGCATCATGGCATGCCGGGGTGCCGTGCCACCGGACGCGGTCGCCTCGGCGGTCGTATTCGTTATGGGCGACGCCGATGCCGGGGCAGGGGTGGCAGGAAGCAGAAACCGGTTGATCGGCAAGGCCACACAGAGCTGCACCGCCGCCCAAAACAGGCAGGCACCGCGCCAGCCGAACTCCGCCTCGAACAGCGCGGACAACGGCCAGCCGACCGTGCTGGCAAACCCGGCAATCAAGGTGATGCCAGTAATCGGCCCGCGTGCCTCGCGGCCGTAGAGATAGGCCAGCGCCGCAAAGGCGGCGTCATAGAGGCCCATCGACATGCCAATGCCGAGCACCAGCCAGCCGGCAGCCAGCATCCAGACCTGGCTGGCCGTTGCCATCAGGAGAAGCCCGGCAGCGAAGACCAGGTTGGAGATCGCCAGAACGCCGCGCCCGCCGCGTGCATCGATAGCGCGGCCAGCGGCAGGTCCGAACAAAGCCGAGACGATTAGCGCCGCTGAGAAGGCCCCGAAAATCCACGATGGCGACACGCCAAACTCGCGCGCCATCGGCTGGGCCAGCACCGCCGGCAGATAATAGGTGGAGCCCCAGGCCAGCGTCTGCGCCGTCCCGAGGGCGATGACGACGCTAGTCCGCCTGTGAGGCTCCGCCATATCTCACGCGCCGCAGCAGGACGTGGCAGCGACAGGCGCCGGCTGCGGCGTCGCCGGGCCGCAGCAGCCCGAAGCCTTCGTTGCTTCGGCGACAGGTGCCGGACCGCAGCAACTGGCAGCTTTCGGCACGTCTGCGACGGGACCAGGGCCGCTGCACACGCCGGTTTCCGGCAGGTTCAGCTCGACCCGCTTGGCCGCCTCGATGTCGCCGGCCAGATAGGCCGCGACGGAGCGGGCCTGCTCATGGCCGGTTGCCAGCAGGAAGGTTGGTGCGCGGCCGTAAGCCTTCATGCCGATGATGAACAGGCCCGGCTCCGGCTGTGCCAGCTCGATAGCGCCATGCGGCCGCACCGTGCCGCAGGAATGGAGGTTCGGGTCGATCAGCGGTGCCAAGGCGCTCGGGCAATCGAGTACCGGATCAAGATCGGTGCGCAGCTCCGCCAGGAAACTGAGGTCCGGCTTCAGGCCGGTTGCCACGATCACCGCATCTGCCTGCAGCGTCTGCCAATCGTCACCGCTTTCCCCGCTCATCTGCAGAGTACCGCCCGCAGCCTGCTCGATGGTATCGACCGTGAACGGCGCGGCGATCTCGAACACGCCGCGCTCGACCAGGCCTTTCAGGGCGGAGCCGAGTGCCCCGCGCGCCGCCAGCTGGTCCTGGTCGCCACCGCCAAACACGCGCGTCAGATGGTCGCGGGTGCGCAGCGCCCAGATGACCCGTGTGTCGGGCTCGGCCTCATGCAGCTTCGCCAGGTCGATCAGCGTGCCGGCGGCGGAGTGGCCGCTGCCGACGACCAGCACGCGCTTGCCGGCATACTGTGCCCGCTGTGCGCCGAGGATATCTGGCATGCCGTAGCGCAGCCGGCCGGCGGCGGCGGCCTCGCGCTCGCCCATCGCCGGCAGGCCGCTGCCTCCGGCCGGATTGGGCGAGGTCCAGGTGCCTGACGCATCGATGACGGCGCGGGCGAAGGTCCGCCCTTCGCGGCCGGCGCTATCGAGGAAGCGCACCTCGAACGGCTGCGCCTCGCGCCCGGCATTGCGCACCTTGCCATTGCCGACGCGCGCCACGCCGGTCACGCGTACCCCGAGCCGCAGCCGCGCAGCGATTTCCGGGGTGCGGCTGAGCGGATCGAGATAGGCCTCGGCCAGCTGGTGGCCGGTGGGATAGGCATCCTCCTGCGGCGCCGTCCAGCCATGGCGTTCCAGCAGCGCGCGTGCCGCCTTGTCAATGTTGTAGGTCCAGGGGGAAAACATCGGGACATGACCCCAAGCGCGCACCGCCGCCGCCGGCTGGGTGCCCGCTTCCAAGATCAGCGGCTTGATGCCGCGTTCCAGCAGCTCCGCAGCGGCGGCCAATCCGACCGGGCCGCCGCCGATGACGACGACCGGCAGCGGGCCGGTCGCCGGCCGGCGGTCGGTGGAGAGGGCAGGGGCCGTCGAAGTAGCGGCCAGCTCTTGCAGGGGAGTGACGACGTTCATGGAGTTCTCCTTGTTCTGTGGTTCTAAGATAATCGAAATATGTAAGCCCAAAAGGCCGATCAGGCGGCCGCATCAGGGATATCGGGGAGGGCGGTGCTGCAGGTGCTTTCCACGCAGCACTCCTCGACCAGGAAGCCGAGCAGGTCGCGCATGATCGGGTAGTTGGCACGGCAGAGCAGGGTGGTGGCCTGACGCTCCTGCGTGACCAGGCCGACCGTCATCAGCTTGTGGAGATGGTGCGACAGCGTCGAGGCCGCGATGCTCAAGCGCTCCTGCAGGCGGCCGACCGGCAGCCCGTGATCGCCGGCGCGCACCAGGGCTCGATACAGCTTGAGCCGGGTCGGATTGCCGAGCGCTTCGAGCTGCGCGGCTGCTTGTTCGATATCCATGGAAATAAGCTAGGGGAGCTGCCGCGCTCGTGCAACCCTATTTTTAGAATCTTCGAAATAGCAGCTCGCGCAACAGTCTCTCAGCATTGACAGCCAGATATTATGTCCATATTTATCGACGTATGGACCTAATAGCCGCTGTAGAAGCCATGAACGCCCTGGGGCAGGAGACGCGCATGCGCGCCTTCCGCCTGCTCGTGGAAGCCGGCGATGACGGGCTCCAATCGGGTGAGATCGCCCGTCGGCTCGACGTGCCGCACAACACCATGTCCACCCACCTAGCGCAGCTGACGCGCGCCGGGCTGATCCGCTCGCGGCGCGCCAGCCGCTCGATCATCTACGTGGCGGACTTCCCCGGCATTCGGGAAATGCTCGCCTTCCTCGTCCAGGACTGTTGCCAGGGCCGGCCTGAGCTATGTGGCCCGCTGCTCGATGCGGCGCTGCCGGTCGCGGCCTGCTGTCCTGCCCCGCAGCGGCCGGCGTGAGGAGACGGCTCCGATGACGCGAACCTTCAACGTCCTGTTTCTCTGCACCGGCAACTCGGCGCGCAGCATTCTGGCCGAGCGGCTGATGGAGCAGCATGGCAGCGGCCGCTTCCGAGGCTATTCGGCCGGCAGCTTTCCCAAGGGAACGGTGCATCCGCTGGCCCTCCGGCTGTTGTCCGAGCAGAGTTTCCCCACCGAAGGCCTGCGCAGCAAGTCGTGGGAAGAGTTCACCGCGCCAGGCGCGCCGACGATGGATTTCGTGTTCACGGTCTGCGACCAGGCCGCCAATGAACCCTGCCCGATCTGGCCGGGCCATCCGATCACCGCGCATTGGGGCGTGCCAGACCCGGCCGCCGCTGATGGCAATGAAGCAGAGCGCATGCTGGCCTTCCGCGATGCCTTCGCCGTGCTTGGCCGGCGCATCGCTATCTTTGCCAGCCTGCCCCTGAATGCTTTGGACACGCTGGCGACCCGCCGAGAGGTCGAAGCCATTGGCCGCGACGCGGCTACCGCGCGCCAGGAGCAGGCCAAATGAACGAGACCGTGACGATCTACCACAACCCGCAATGCGGCACCTCGCGCAACGTGCTCGGGCTGATCCGTAATGCCGGCGTCGAGCCGCAGATTATCGAGTATCTGAAGAATCCGCCGACCCGCGCGGAACTGGCCGACTTGATCCGGCGCGCCGGCCTCTCGGTGCGCGACGTGGTGCGGCAAAAGGGCACGCCGTATGACGCGCTGGGCCTCGGCGATCCGTCGCTGACCGACGACCAGCTGCTCGATGCCATGATGGCGCATCCGATCCTCATTAACCGACCCCTCGTGGTCACCGACCGGGGCGTGAAGCTCTGTCGCCCGTCCGAAGCCGTGCTCGATCTGCTCACCCCGCCGCAACGCGGTGCCTTCATTAAAGAAGATGGCGAGCGGGTGGTGGACGAGCAGGGCCACCGGGTGCGCTGAAGGAAACCAAAATGTCTGATACTGCTCTTCCTGCCAGCGCTGCGCCGGCCCGACCGGCCATGGGCACCTTCGAGCGCTTCCTAACGCTGTGGGTAGCGCTCTGTATCATCGTCGGCATCGTGCTCGGCCAGCTCGCGCCGGGCGCCTTCCGTGCCATTGGTGAGGCGACAGTGGCCGAGGTCAATCTGCCGGTCGCCGTGCTGGTCTGGCTGATGATCATTCCCATGCTGCTCAAAATCGACCTGGGCTCGCTGCGCCAGGTCGGCAGCCACTGGCGGGGCATTGCCGCCACCGTCGGCATCAACTGGCTGGTAAAACCCTTCTCGATGGCGCTGCTGGGCTGGCTGTTCATCGGCTGGTTATTTCGGCCGTACCTGCCGGCCGGTCAGATCGATAGCTATATTGCCGGGCTGATCCTGCTGGCCGCCGCGCCCTGCACGGCCATGGTCTTCGTCTGGTCGAACCTGGTGGACGGCGAGCCACATTTCACCCTGAGCCAGGTAGCGCTGAATGACCTGATCATGGTGGTGGCCTTCGCGCCACTCGTCGGGCTGCTGCTCGGCTTATCGGCCATCACCGTGCCTTGGGACACGCTGATCCTTTCGGTAGTGCTCTACATTGTCGTGCCGGTCATCGTGGCCCAGCTCTGGCGCGCCCTGCTGCTGCGCACCGGCGGGCCGGGCGCACTGTCGCGCACGCTGGAGCGGCTGGCGCCGGTGTCGCTATCGGCGCTGCTGCTGACCTTGGTGCTGCTGTTTGGCCTGCAGGGCGAGCAGATTGTCCGCCAGCCGACCGTTATTGCCTTGCTGGCGGTACCGATCCTGATCCAGGTCTATTTCAACGCCGGCCTGGCCTATTGGCTGAACCGCAAGCTAGGCGTCGAATGGTGCGTCGCCGGACCCTCGGCGCTGATCGGTGCCTCCAACTTCTTCGAGTTGGCCGTAGCGGCCGCCATCGCTCTGTTCGGCTTCCAGTCCGGGGCGGCACTTGCCACGGTGGTCGGCGTGCTGGTCGAGGTGCCGGTGATGCTTTCAATTGTGCACATCGTGCGACGCAGCCGAGGCTGGTACGAAGCGGGAGCGCGCCAGGCATGACATCGCATGTTGTGACCAACGGCGAGGCGCGGTGATGACGCTCTGGGATGAGATGCTGCCCGTCCTACAGGAGATCAACAGCGATGGGGGTAACTTCACCAGCTTCCTTCTGTCGCGGAGTATCTTTGATTTGCTGGATGCATCTGCCACCGCGGGCGAGGCTGCGGCCGTTGCCACCTGCACCAAAATTCGCAAAGCGATCAAAAGCGGCCGTTGGCCGCATGATCCAGCCACCTTCAACGCGGTTTTTGAGAGCTATCACGAGGGCCTGTTCTACCTCCTAGCAAGGGCCCGTGGCGTGGCGCTGCGGCCTGTAAAGGAAGTGGCCGGTAAGACGCCTGATTTTAGCGCCAACGCCTATGCCGAGAATTATGAGGTGAAGACCCTCGACCTGTCTGGCGGGGTGCACGCTTACCCGGCCATTGTGACGGCAGGCCGAGAGAGCCAGCGACAGGCCAAGGAGACTGCTCAGCGGCGTGGCGTCGGCATCGGCCGTTCCTTTGTCACTCCGCACGGCCCGGTGGAGAACTGGCTGCAGATCATGCAGCGCGTCATGCGTCAGATCGGCAGCAACGTGAAGCGAGGCCAGTTCGAAGAAAAGCCGACGTTCCTGGTCGTCGCGTTGCCCCGTACATTGATCCGAGGTGATGCCGTCGAGCTTCAAGCAGAGCGGCACGATGCGAGGCTGGGCAAGGTGAATGGCCATTTGTGGACACTCGCGGCCCATGAAGTGGGTGACCACTTCTGGTGGCCACACCCCGACGGGTTGCAGCCTGATCCGGCGAGGGAAGAAAACGATAATGGCCCGCTCGCCCAAAACGGCATTCTGCGTGACTACCCGTTTATCGGCGGCATCGTTTTCATTCACACGACCATGAACAAACTAAGCAGCGCCGACGCCTTCGACCCTGATATCCTGCACGCTTATGCCTTACGTGGCGTTTTGAACGACCGCGCTATGCTGGGCGGGCAAGCAGCCGATGCCGCCCATTCGTCCTTCCCGGCACTGTGTGATGATTGGGTTCGGGCGGCGTAAATAGGCGCGCCGCCTATTCGCCTTGCCCAGCGGTGACGATTGCGCTGCAGGAGACGCAGGGCGAGTGCCCTGCGAACGCATGGCGCAAAGATTCTTCAACAATTACCGACGGATATGCTCTGCCTCTGTCAGCGTTACCTCGCCTTTGATGCGGTCGTGGAGCTTGGTGGTACGGGGCTGGAGTGCGCTGCCATCTGGTGAGCGCCCTCCAGCCATCGACTGCGCTTTTGCAGCGTCGATGAAGGTGCTCTATCAATTGGAATCCGGTACGTGGGGAAAGAGGGAGGGCACCATGCAGCGAAGCGTGGCAGCAAGCTCGTGGTCGGGGAACC
This sequence comes from Roseicella sp. DB1501, assembly GCF_013112485.1. GTDB lineage: Bacteria > Pseudomonadota > Alphaproteobacteria > Acetobacterales > Acetobacteraceae > Paracraurococcus. Next base: position 47,973 of record NZ_JABFHG010000016.1, on the reverse strand, counting down.
GCTTTATGGCCCCCGCCCATACTTTCTTCGCCTCAACATGGTCGCCACTGTTCCAATGGACCCCACCAAGGTTAAACATGGCGAGATCGTAGTTTGGATCTAGCGTTAGCGCTTGGTCATAGGCTGCGATTGCCTCGGCTGGCCTGCCGAGGTTCTCATACGCGACTGCAGCCTGAAACCAACTCATCGCGTCGGGCTGTATGACCTCAGCCTGTTCCAGTAAGATTGGAAGGCTCTCATCAAACTTGGCGAGGAAATTGAGGGCAGTCCCAAGGCAGTAGCCGTAATGACCACCCTCTAGCTCGAAGGCTTTGCGGAAGCACCGCTCGGCTTCCGCCCAATCACCCTCGTCCTGAGCCCAGTGACCCAGCCGGTCCCACGGCAGGGCGGCATCTTCGTCATCAATGTATGCAATCTGTCGTTCGAATTCCTTACGGAACTCGGCGTAAGTCTGCTGTATGTCCTGCTCCTGGGCCCGCAAATAAAATGTCGCAAGCAGCAGCTCTCGTCTTGCGGCGGAGGCAGCCGGATGCGCAGCAATGTAGCGTTGCCAAAAACCGATTGCCTGCCGCGCGTTTCCAACCGTCGCGCGCCCGAAGTTCGCGACTTGCTGAGCGCACCAAGGCCAGATCCAAGGGTGGTCGTCAGCGTTCCCCAAAAGCGAGGCGATCTCGCGAAACGCACCGCGACCATCAGTAAGATTGAAAAGCGCGTTCACCCGCCATCCGGCAACTGTCGATGTCGCGCCGAGCTGACGTTCCGTGAACACGACACGGTCGAAGTGATCCAGCGCGGCCTGATAATCGCCGATACGGATGTAGTGGTTTCCGAGAGCGTTATGTGCTTCCGGAAGATTTGGATCGAGGTGCAGCGCTTTATAGTAGTAACTAACGGCAAGCTCTTGGTCACCTGAGCGCTCGATACTCGTTCCAAGATTCTTATGTATCTTTGCCGCCAGCTCCGGCGCTGCTGTGAATTCCTGATCTTCAAGCGCCGTCTCGTAGGCTTTTTTCGCTTCGCTCTCTTTGCCCAGTGCAGACTGGGCGTTGCCGATTGTGTAGTGCAGGCTGCCGTGTTGGTAGCTGCCAACGTTGAGCTTAGACTGGAAATGTCCGATCGCGGCCTCGATCCGGCCAGAGTTCGAGCTGCGACCTGCCATTCCGAGGTTGATCTCCGCCATGTAGCCGTAGTTCATGGCGTTGTCGTCGGTGCCGAGAACCGCAATGAACTTGTCAAAGGCGGCGCTGATCACATCATCTGCGCCATCCTTGTAGAGGCTTTCAAGGATCTTTGCGGCTGCTTCGCGGTTTTCCGGGACGTGGACGTCCGCGATCTGTCTCCTAAGCATTCCTGGTATTTCAGAGGGCGCTGCCGTCACCTGCCCGGTTCTACGGTCTCGCAACAACGACGCGCTCGACTTAGCGAGAGACGCCACCGTCTTGAGCTGCTCGACGGTCAACTCGTCGGTACACGACAACGTCAGTGTCTGCTGCTCCGTCCAGTTTCTGCCGCCGTGCTCGTATTGGCGCAGAACCGCTTCTGCGAAGCAGATGCGCAGTGAGTCTGTCGGCACATGGTAGCAGACGTAGAAGCTGTGTGGCTGCGTCAGTAGGTAGTTAAGATTGGTACGTGCAATCGCAACACTGACAGAAGCGTCCGCGTTCAAAGACCGCTCGGTGCCCTTGAGCTGGACATGGATTCTGACGTTGGTTGCGCTGCCCTGATTGAGAACCTCGATCTGACAGTCTGTCCCATAATCCTTTCGATCGGCGCTCTGAAGAATGAAGGCTCCGCTTTCCAGCAGGCGCTTTTGGAAAGCCACCACGGCCTTTTCCTCAGTTACGTGATTACCATCACGCTTTGGAAGATCGTCAAGGTGGCTCATTTTATCGCCAACCATACAATCTGTTCGCATGATTTCCGAGATCTACGTCTACTGCCAAAATGTTGCAATCTCATTGGGGGCGCTCTTACAAAACGATCCGCTCGACCTCGTCGAGCGTCACCTCGTCCTGGGTTCGGTCGTAGAGCTTGGTGGTACGCGGGCTGGAATGCGCCGCCATCTGCTGAGCACGCTCCAGCGAGCCGCCATTCTCCAAATAGGTGGTGATGCCGATCGCGCGCCAGCTATGGCAGCCAAGCGCGGCGTCGATGCCTGCGGCCAGCGCGCGGCGGCGGACCATCGCAAAAGCTTCGCGCGCCTGCAGGCGGTGAGTAGTTAGGCGATCGCGTGTGCGGCCAGGCGCGGTGCGGAACAGCGGGCCCTTTTTGTCCTCGGCGATGCTAGCCGCCTCGATATAAGCGTCTAAGTATTCTTCCAGCGTATGATGCACCGGCATCTCGTGGACCTTGCCACCCTTCTCATGCAGGCGCACGCGCCAGCGCTTGCGGCCTGCAGAGAAGTAATCCTCCATGTCCATGCCGAGCGCTGCCTCGATGCGAGCGAAGGTATAGAGCAGGGTGCCGATCAGCGCGCGGTCGCGCAGGCCGATCAGCGTGTCGGTCTCGATGGCATCGATCAGCGCCTTTGCGTCTTCGCGCGGCAGCACCGGCGTCTTGCCGCGGGTGACCACGTATTTCGGGCCGCGCACGGAAGCGGCCGGGTTGTGCGGCACGATCTGGCCGACCACGAACCAGTCGAACAGCATGCGGACGGCCGCCAGCTGCTGCTTGACGCTTGGGGCCGCCAGCGGGGCAGGGGGCTCGCCGGGGTTCCGCGACAGGCCAGTCTTCAGCAGTAGCTCGACATAGGCCGCCACATGCACCGGCTCGATACTGGGCAGGGTGAGGCGGTGCTGTTCGCACCAGCCGAGGAAGTCGCTGGCGGCGCGCGCATAGGCGCGGCGCGTGTTGGGGTTGCGGATGTTGGCGGCGAAGAATTCGATATAGCGCTTGGCGGCACGCTCGCCCTGATCGGCGACCAGCGACGGCACCATCATCCCGCCATACGGCAAGGCAGGGAGATAACCGACCGGGGTGATCAGCTCGTTCATTCCGCCATCCCGAGCAGTTCCACGCCACTCACCGCCGCCGCCTGACGCAGCTTCTTGTCGAGCGATGCCAAGGGCAGGCTGGCGCGTAGCGCCAGCTCCAAATAGCTCGCGTCGTAGAGGGTCAGCCCCTGCGCTTCGGCCAAGGCGAGGGTGCGGCTCCAGGCCTGCGCCGCCGTGTCCGGGTCAATATGGATGGGCAGGGCCGCCAGCGTGGTGAGCGAGCGCCGACGTTCGTCCTGGGTGATGCGGCGCGCCTTCTCGGCATACAGCAGGACGTTGGCCATCTCGAGCGGCCACAGACCCGGCGCTATCGCGCCCGCTGCGGCGATCTCGTCGAGTAGTGTTTCCGTGGCGTCGGTGCCTTCGCCGGGCAGCACCCAGGCTAGCGCCACCGAGCTATCGAGGACGCAGCGCGTCACCGGCGGCCTTCGTCGCGGAAGGCTTTCAGCTCATCCCAGGAGAGTGATTCACCGCGCTCCGCGATGGAGTGGCGCAGCGCGCGCAGCTCCACGACCGCTTTGGCGATCTCGGCCTGGCGGCGAGTAACCTCGGGCACGATGCGGGCGATCGGACGGCCATGGCGCGTGATGACGATGGTCTCGCCGCGCTCGACCTCGTCGAGCAGCCGAGGCAGGTGCGTCTTGGCCTCCGACGCCTGAACCTCGCGCATGTCATTTCCATTCCAACTAGTCATATCAACCAGTCTACTCGCCTGCGCAACATCTGTCAACGTCAACTAGTCGAAATGACCAGTCGGCATACATCGCATCCGATAACGTCCTTTATCGGATGGGATATAGGCCGGCGAATAAAAGCGAATGCCCACGTCCTAAAGCGTGCTTTCCCAACCACACCGTCGCCTCGTCGCAACAGATCAGATGCCGCCCTGCGAATGCAAGGCACATGCCCGGCGTTTTCTGTCTTGACCTTCCTACCGTCGGAAGCCGCAGCGTCATCCGTTCGAATGGCATCATTGACGGAATCCTCCAATGCGACCTGCGCGCCCACTCGAAGACCACATCATCGCAGCGCTCACGCAAGCGCTCGCCGAAGGCCGGACGGACGCCGCCGAGCACCTGCTGCGTGCCGTGGAAACCTTGTGCAGCGATGCGACGCCCGGATCGGTGCTCGCCGATGCGTATGGCGCAGCCTTCGGGTCGCCGCCAACGCGGCTGGTGCGACGGATCTTACGCCAGTGAGTGCTCCCGGCGTTGCCAATGCCGTGGGTACCGCCGGGACGGACTGGCTGCGCGCCCTTCGCGTCTATCTCGGCACCATCGCCGTGACCGATCTCGTCTGGGAATCCGCGCACCTACCACTCTATACCATCTGGCGCTCCGGCACGTTGCGAGAGCAGCTGTTTGCGGTCATTCATTGCACGGCGGGCGATGTGCTCATTGCGCTCAGCTGCCTGACCGCTGCGCTACTCAGCGTCGGCCATCGCGACTGGCCGCTACAAGCGTACGGCCCCGTCGCCATCGTCACCACCATGCTCGGCCTGGGCTACACGATCTTCAGCGAATGGCTGAACATCGTGGTGCGGCAGAGCTGGGCCTATTCCGAGCTGATGCCGGTAGTTCCGGTGATCCATACCGGCCTGTCACCGCTGCTGCAGTGGCTGGTGGTGCCGCTCGCCGCCTTCTGGCTAGCGCGCCGGACGGCACGGCACCCTCCCGCCGTGCTTGTATCAGTCGAGCGCTGAAGCTTATCCCCGCCGGCCAAACAGATATTTCGCCAGTGCGGCAACACCCAGCACAAGGAGGACAATCACGAGGAGCCACACGAGCCCCATGCCCCACATCATCCCGCTCATCATGCCGCCATCGTGCATCATGTGGTGTCCCTTCTGCCTTCCTCACGCCGGGCCCAGGTCTACTCCGCCACCGCAAATGATGCAGGTACCGGCGCGGCGGCCGCTGCTGTCCTCGGCAAGCGCCACCCTTTCACGGCTCCAAAAATCGCCGGGATGACCAGGAGCGTCAGCGCCGTCGACGAAACCATGCCGCCGACCATCGGCACGGCGATGCGCTGCATCAGCTCCGACCCGGTGCCGGAACTCCACAGAATGGGTAGCAGCCCCGCCATGATGGCCGTGACCGTCATCATCTTCGGCCGCACCCGTTCGACAGCGCCCTCCATGATGGCGAGGCGCAGATCGGCCTGGGTAAGCACTCGCGCTTCGAGACGGCAACGCTCGCGAATTTCGGCCAATGCGTGATCCAGATAGATCAGCATGATGACGCCGGTTTCCGCGGCGACCCCGGCCAGGGCGATGAAACCGACCGCCACGGCGACGCTCAGGTTGAAATGCATCAGGTACATCAGCCATACACCGCCGACGAGCGCGAAGGGTACCGAAAGCATGACGATCAGCGTCTCGGTGAGGCGTCCGAAATTCATATAGAGCAGCACAAAAATCAGCAGCAGCGTCACCGGTACCACCACCATGAGCTTCGCCTTAGCGCGCTGCATGTACTCAAACTGCCCGCTCCATTCGATATGGAAACCGGCCGGCATCGGCACCTGTGCCGCGACGGCGTGCTGTGCATCGGCGACATAGCCGCCGACATCGCGCCCATGCATGTCGACATAGACATAGTTCACCAGCTGGGCGTTCTCGGTGCGGATGGTCGGCGGACCGCGCCGCAGCTGCACGCTGGCGAGCTGGCCGAGCGGAATGGCCGCGCCGCTTGGCGCCTGCACCAGCACCTGGCCGGCGATGCTCTGCGGGTCGGTGCGCAGGCCGCGCGGGTAGCGGACGTTCACCGTATAGCGGGCACGGCCCTCGACCGTGGTGGTGACCGGCTCGCCGCCGAGCGCCGTCGCAATTGTCTCCTGCAAATCGCCCACCGTCAGGCCGTAGCGGGCGAGCGCCGCCCGGTCAGGCTCAATTTCCAGGTAAAAGCCGCCCTCTACCCGCTCGGCGAAGGCGCTGGTGGTGCCGGGCACCGAGCGGATGGCCGCCTCGACTTGGCGGGATAGCTGATCGATCCCGCCCAGATCCGGGCCATACACCTTGACGCCGACCGGCGTGCGAATGCCGGTCGAGAGCATGTCGATGCGGGCCTTGATCGGCATGGTCCAGGCATTGGAAACGCCCGGCATTCGCAGGGCTGCATCCATCTCGGCCGTCAGCGAGTCTACCGTAACCCCGGGTCGCCACTCCGCCTCCGGCTTCAGATTGATGATTGTCTCGAACATCTCGGTCGGCGCTGGATCCGTCGCCGTCGCGGCGCGCCCGGCCTTGCCATAGACGCTTTCCACCTCCGGGAAGCCGCGGATGATGCGGTTTTGCGTCTGCAGCAGCTCGGCCGCCTTGGTGACGGACAACCCGGGCAGGCTGACCGGCATATACATCAGCGTCCCCTCGTTCAGCGTCGGCATGAACTCGCTGCCGAGCTGCGACCAGGGCCAGGCGGTGGCGCCGACCGCCAGCACGGCCAGCAGGATGGTCAGGGTCCGCGCCCGCAGGACCAGGGCAATCACCGGCCGGTAGAGCCAGATCAGCAGCCGGTTCACCGGGTTCTTGCGCTCCGGCATAATGCGGCCGCGGATGAACAGCACCATGAGCACCGGCACCAGCGTCACCGACAGCAAGGCGCCGCCGGCCATGGCGAAGGTCTTGGTGAAGGCCAGCGGGCGGAACATCCGTCCTTCCTGGTCCTCCAGGGTGAAGACCGGTAAGAAGGAAACGGTGATCACCGCCAGGCTGAAAAACAGCGCCGGGCCCACCTCGACCGCCGCCTCGGTCAGCACCTGCACGCGTGACGCGCCGGGTGCGGCCTGCTCGAGGCGCTTATGCGCGTTCTCGATCATCACAATGGCCGCGTCGACCATGGCACCAAGGGCGATGGCGATGCCGCCCAGGCTCATGATGTTCGAGCTCAATCCCAGCAGGTGCAGCAGCGCCATGGCGATCAGCACGCCGACCGGCAGCATGATGATGGCCACCAGCGCGCTGCGGACATGCAGCAGGAATACGACGCAGACCAGCGCGACGATGATGCTTTCTTCCAATAGCGTATGCTTCAGGGTGTCGATGGCGCGCCCAATCAGGGTGGAGCGGTCATAGACCCCCGTGACGGTCACGCCTTCCGGCAGGCTGCCGGCAATATCGGCCAAAGTCTTCTTCACGCTATCGATCACGGTGAGGGCGTTCTGGCCCTGCCGCTGCAGCACGATGCCGCTGACCACCTCGCCCTCGCCGTTCAGCTCGGCGATGCCGCGCCGCTCTTCCGGGCCAAGCTCGACCCGGGCCACGTCGCGCAGCAGCACGGGCGTGCCGCCCTGCATCATCAGCACGATCTGCTCGATATCCGGGATGCCTCGCAGATAGCCGCGGCCGCGGACCAGATACTCGGTTTCCGACATTTCGACCGAGCGGCCGCCAACGTCGCGGTTGCTGGCGCGAATGGCCTCCGTCACCCGCGACAGCGGAATGCGGTAGGCCTGCAGCCGCTGCGGATCGACCACTACCTGATATTGCTGGACGAAGCCGCCGACGCTCGCCACCTCGGCCACGCCGTCGGCGCGGGCCAGCTGATAGCGCAGGAACCAGTCCTGGACCGAGCGCAGCTCGGCCAGGGTCCGCTGCGCCCCGGTGACGACGTACTGGTACACCCAACCGACGCCGGTGGCATCGGGGCCGAGCGACGGTGTGACGCCGGTCGGCAGGCGCCGCGCCGCCTGGCTTAGATATTCCAGCACGCGCGAGCGCGCCCAGTAGAGGTCGGTGCCGTCCTCGAATACCACATAGACGAAGGAGGCGCCGAAAAACGAGAAGCCACGAACCGTTTTCGAGCGTGGCACCGTGAGTAGCGCCGTGGTCAGTGGATAGGTGACCTGGTCCTCGACCACCTGCGGCGCCTGGCCTGGATAATCAGTATAGACGATGACCTGAGTATCCGAGAGATCGGGAATCGCATCGAGTGGCGTGTTGCGCACCGCCCAGACGCCGGTGCCGACCACGAACAGCGTGACCAGCAGCACGAGGAAGGGGTTGGCCACCGACCAGCGTATGATGCGCGCGATCATCGCGGTGCCTCCTGGCCGGGTGCGGCAGGCGGCGGCGCAAAGGCTTGCAGCGCGGCCCGCAGGTTGCTTTCCGCGTCGATCAGGAAGTTGGCGCCCACCACCACCTTTTCCCCCGCGGCCACGCCGCGGCGGATCTCGACATAGCCGTCCGCCCGCCGCCCGACGGACACTGCCCTCGGCTCGTACCGCCCTGCCGCGCGCTCCACGAGCACGGTCTGCCGCGTCCCGGTATCGAGCACCGAGGAATCCGGCACGACGACCATCGGCGCGGTGCCCACCGCCGCCGCGATCTCGACGGTGGCGTACATGTCGGGTTTGAGCAGCTGGTCGGGGTTGGGGATCTCGATGCGCACCCGCGCGGTGCGGGTCGTGGCATTCACGGTCGGATAGAGGAAGGTCACCTTCCCATCGAACGACCGCTCCGGATAGGCGGTCAGGCCGATGGTGGCCTCCTGCCCCGGCCGGATCAGGCCGAGATCCTGCTCGAACACCTCGGCCAGCAGCCAGACCGTCGATAGATCGGCCAATCGGTAGAGGGTGTCCCCCGGTGCAAAGCGCATGCCCTGCACCGCATTTTTCTCCAGCACCACACCGTCGATCGGCGCGCTCAGCGTCAGCGTGCGGCTGACCGTGCCGGAGCGCCGCAGCCGTGTAACCTCACCCTCCGGCAGGTCGAAGTTGCGCAGCCGCGCCAAGGCGGCGTCGGCAATGCCGGCCGTACTGCTGCGCACCGCGCGGTCGGCATCGGCCATGGCGCGCCCCGCCTCGCGGGCGATGACATATTCCTGCTCGGCCGCCGCCAGCTCGGGGCTATAGACCTCGAACAGCGGCTGTCCCCGGCGTACCGGCTGGCCGGTTTCATTGACCAGCAGCCGCTGAATCCAGCCCTCGAAGCGCGGTGCCACCACGACCAGGCGGCGCTCATCGACCGCTATGGTGCCCACCGCCCGCACCGACCGGGTCAGAGCCCGCTCGACGGCCGCCTCGGTACGCACACCGAGCATCTGCACCCGCTGCGGACTGACGGTGACCGTGCCGGCTGGCTGGTTCGCTTCCTCCTCGTAAACGGCAATGTAGTCCATCCCCATGGAGTCTTTCTTTGGCACCGGCGAGGTGTCGGGCAGGCCCATCGGGTTGCGGTAATAGAGAAGTCGGCCGGGGCCGCCGCCCGGCGCCGGCGTGGGTGCCGCGGCCGTCGCGGCCGCCGGCGGTGCACTCGGGTCCTCGTACACCGCTACGAAATCGCGGCCGTCGGCGGTTTTCCTCGGAACCGCCGAGTAGGCGGGCCGGCCCGACGGGTCCTGGTAGTAGAGCGGCGTGCGCTCCGCGTCGGTCGCCACGGGGGCCGGCGTCTCTTCCTCATAGACCGGCAGATAGTCACGACCCTGGGCGTCTCGCTTCGGGGTCGGCGAGAAGTCGGCGGCATCCGCCGGATTGCGATAATAGAGCGGCGTCCGTGCCTCCGCCGGCCGCGCCGGAGCCGGCTGCGCCAGGGCCGCCCTGCTCGCCACCGGCGAGCGCGGCGCCAGCCAGACACCCCCTGCTGCCAGGACCACGGCCAGTGCAACGCCGCCGGCCCACAGGCGGCGGTTCACAGGTTGCCCCCGACCAGGCGCTCGATCGCGGCCAGCTGCCGCTGCCCGTCGAACTCGGCCGACAGAAGCTGCAGCCGAAAATCGGCCAGATCGTGCTGGGCCCGCAGCACCGCGGCCAGATCCACCCGGCCGACGCCGTAGCCGGCGGCTCCGGAGCGCACCAGCGCCTGAGCCTGCGGCAGAAGTTGGCGGCGGATCAGGTCCGCCGTCCGGCGGCTGCCCTCGAAACCGGCCACCGCCTCCGCCAGGTCGCTGCGGATCTGCAGCTCGCGGGCATCCCGCCGGGCGCGCGCCGCGCCCGCCTGGGCGCCGGCCTCGCGCGTCTGCGCCTCACGCAGGCCCCATTGCAGCGGGACTTTCATCGCTACCCAGGCCTGGTAGCCGCCAGGCCCGAAGCCCGAGCGGTCGACCGCCGCCCCGCCGATGGTGATATCCGGGTACCAGTTCCGGTCAGTCAGCCGCCGGTTGGTGTCCGCCCCGCTGACCGCGGCAGCGTCGGCGGCCAGCGCGGGATTGGCGGCCCCGGCGCGCTCGGCGAGCCGAACCGCGTCCAGCGCACGGACCTCCGGCAGGGGCCGCAGCCGCTCCGGAGCGGAGAGCGGCGCCGTGGTCGGGCGGACCAGCAAGGCGTTCAGCTGGCCCTGCGCGCTTCTCAGCGCCGTCTCCAGGCGGACGATCTCGGTAGCGACACGCGTGGTCTCGACCTCGGCGCGGAACACCTCCTGCTGCTCGCCGCGGCCCTGGGCATAGCGCTCGCGGGCGACCTGCGCGATGCCGTGAATCGCCCGGTGCAGATCCTCGGTCCGGTGCACCGCTTCGTAGGACGTATAGTAGCGGGCAAAGGCGACCTTCACGCGCTCGATCACCTCGGCTTCCGCTGCCTGGGCCTGGGCCGTCATCTGGCCGACCTCGGCGCGGGCGACCTGGCGCCGCAGGTCGCGCCGCCCCCATAGCGGGATTTCCTGCTGGAAGCTGTAGATCATCTTGTTCGGCCGCGGCCCCGACGTGCGGTCGATATCGTCCGACATCACTTGGATAGTCGGATCCGGCAGCGAGCCGGCGATGGCGACGCGCGCCTGCGCGGCGGCGGTCTCCATGCCGCGGGCGGCCAGCTCGGGGCTGAGCTGGCGCGCGAGGGCGAGCACGCTGTCCAGCGTCGCCCCAGGGAGCGAGGCCCCCGGCGCGCGTTGGGTGGTCCGGGTCTGCGCCTGGCCGGTTCCGGCCAGCAGCAGCAGCGTCAGGCCGAGCGCCATGGCCGCGCCGGGACGTCGCCCGGCGGGCCGCAGGGGCGCCGCGGCCCCCGAAGATGGGTACACCATCTCATTGCGCCGCGTTGAAGGCGATCGTGCTGCGTACCGTCTCGGTCTCGCCCTGAATCTTGGCCGATAAGCTCAGCGCCCAGCCCCCGGCCATGCCGGTCTCGACCTGCAGCCGGTAAGTGCCCGGCTGCGGCTGGGCGGCCGCCGGCGAGACCTTACCGGTCATGGTTGGCATGCCGGACGGCGCCATGTCGGCCCGGGTCTGGAAAATGACGGCATCGGGCACCGGCTTGCTGTCCGGCAGATGGATCAGGCGGACGGTGACGTCCGTCTTGCCTGCGCCGGCCGCCTGGGCGCTGACGAGTTCGATCCGGTAATCACGAGCGGCCGCCATGGCCGCCGTGCTCAGGAAGGCGGCCGCAAGCACTGCGACCGTGCCCAGCACGGCCGCGCGAAAACGATGGAAAATCATACTACTATCTCACTGGTGGAGCGCCTGCGTCACGACGCAAGCGACAGGTTCGTCTGATACGAAACGGCGATGAAGCCGGCTCCGCGAGGAACTCCGATCGCGCTAGGTCCGGCGATCACGCGACGCCAAGGGCGTCAGATGACCAGACATCGGCGAGCGAGCAGAGGCGAACCGGGGCGGTGCTTGCGCACTGCCCGGCCGTTCAGACGCGTGAGATAGGGGGATCGAGGGCGGGTTTCCGGGTTAGCCCGGCCGGGTCGACGTCCGACATCCAGTAATAGATCGCCGACCAGTCAAGCCGCGTGACCGCCGACGGATCAGGCATCGGCAGACCGATCATGAAGACGCAGCCAAGATCCAGCATGCAGCCCGGCATCCGGTCCTGGCAGGGCGCCAAGTCCTTGCAGGGCATGGCCGTGCCGTCATCCGTCGTCTCCATGACCATCGGCATGGTCATCGCCGCCTCCGGCGGCGCCAGCATCGTGGCCGACGGCATCGCCTGGGTGACGCCGGCGCAGAGGAACGCGACGAGCGTGGCCAGGAAGACGAACTGCCGGGAGAAGCGACGAAGCATGGCCCGATCATAGGCCTGCACGGTCCTGACTGAAAGCATTCGCCGTTGCGCGCCAGTCCTTACCCCAGATGCCACCATCCGCTTCGTCGCCATATCGGCAGCGAACCACGTACGGACATGGGGAAAGAAGAGGGACACAGGATCAATCATGGGTTGGCTGTTCTATACTACTATAAACTAAAAGGCGCTAAGCGCTACTATCAAAAGCGTTTTCGACCTTGAGCGGTCTCGACTGCCGACGGTTTCGTCGCACTAGTCAGCTTCAGCGCGCGTCCGCAAGCGCTTATCTCTTCATCAAACAACGAAACCGTCCATCATGAAGTAGCGGTGCCCGACGCCAGGCAAGTGCTGCAACGGAAGCCACCGGCCAAGGTGGCCAGGAAGGCTGACCCGTGCCTGATATTCCATTTGTCACCCTGCGTGTCGTGCTCGGCCCGGATACCTTGCTCGGTACCGGCAAAGCCGAACTGCTGGCGGGGATTGCGGAAACCGGCTCCATCGCGGCAGCCGGCCGCCGCATGGGGATGAGCTACAAGCGCGCCTGGTATCTCATTGACACCCTGAACGGGTATTTCCGCGCGCCGCTGGTGGTATCGACCAAAGGCGGGCGGACGGGCGGCGGCGCACAGCTGACCGAAACTGGCCGCACCGTGCTCGGGCTATACCACCGCCTTCAAGATAAGGCAGCCAGGGCCGTCGAAAGCGAGCTGCAGGAACTGGCCGCACTGGCGCAGCCGCAACCGCCTCTGGTGTAGTTCCGGCATCCATCGATATAGTCATCACGCTATATCGATGGATGCCACCATGCTCGCCCCATCCGTTCCGTCCACTCGGGCGCGTCGCATGCCTGCGGCCTTTGCCGGCGGGGCCGTCATTGGCGTCCTGGGCGGGCTAATCGGGCTGGGCGGTGCCGAGTTTCGCCTGCCGCTGCTGATCGGCTTGTTTCAGTTCGCGGCGCTCGAAGCGGTCATCCTCAACAAGGCGATGAGCCTGGTCGTGGTCGCCTCGGCGCTGCCCTTTCGCGCCAACACTGTGCCGTTCAGCGAGGTCGCCGCGCACTGGCCGATTATCGTCAACCTGCTGGCCGGCAGCCTGCTTGGCGCCTGGTTCGGCGCCGGCTGGGCCACCCGGCTGACATCGCATACGCTCTACCGCGTCATCGCCATCATGCTCGGGCTGATTGCCATCGTTCTCCTGCTCGGCCACGGCGCGAGCGGATCGGGCGCCATGCTGACCGGTCCGGTCCAGGCCGTGGCCGGCGTCATGGCGGGATTCGGCATCGGCATCGTCGCATCGCTGCTTGGGGTGGCCGGCGGCGAACTGCTGATTCCAACGCTCGTGCTGCTGTTTGGCGCCGATATCAAGCTGGCTGGCAGCCTGTCCCTGGCGGTGAGCCTGCCCACCATGATCGTCGGCTTTACCCGCTACAGCCGGGACCGCAGCTTTGCCGTGCTCGGCCAGAATCGCCGCTTCGTGCTGGTGATGGCTGCCGGCTCGGTGCTCGGCAGCTTCATCGGCGGTCAACTGCTTGGGATGGCGCCGACGCCCGTGCTGCTGCCGCTGCTCGCCGCCATTCTAGTGGTTTCAGCGATCAAGGTATGGCGGCACTGACCGCTGTTCCATTTTGGGGCCGCAGACGCGGCCTAGCAGGGCCTGCGGCCCATCGCGCGTCAAGGCGACCTGCTGCGCAGGCAGCGCCGGCGGTGTCCCCAACCTTCCTCCACTGGCGTTCCGTGCAGGTTGGGTGAGCCCCCTCCCCCGGCGCTGACCGTGACGCGCTCCCCCGCTCCCCGGCGCGTGCCTCGCCTCCTCCGAGAAAGCTGTTGGCTTTCTCAAGGAGGACGAGACCATGACAAACCACAGCAAGACGTCCACCGGGCGCGTGGATCTCTACCAAGCGGTGACCGATGCCATCGTCGCCGAGTTGGAGCAGGGGCTGAAGCCGTGGAAGCGGCCCTGGAAGACGACCGGCGCCGGGTTTCCGCTGCGGCATAACGGCCAGCCCTACCGCGGCATCAACACCCTGGTGCTGTGGATGACGATGACGGCGAAGGGCTACAGCTCGCCCTACTTCATGACCTACAAGCAGGCCGCCTCGATGGGCGCCCAGGTTCGCAAGGGCGAGAAGGCCACCACCGTCACCTATTCCGACACGATCCGGCGCACCGAGGAGAAGCCGGACGGCACCCAAGACGAGCGCAGCATCTGGTTCCTGAAAAGCTACGCCGTGTTCAATGCCGGCCAGATCGACGGACTGCCGGCCCATTACTATCCAACCCTGGAGCCGGCCACGGCGGCACCGGCCGAGCGCATCGCGCATGCCGACGCGTTCATCGCCCACACGAAAGCGGATATCCGGCTCGGTGGCGAGCGCGCCTTCTACACGCCGAACCTCGACTATATCCGCATGCCGGACATGGAGACGTTTGTTTACCCGGAAGCCTTCTATGCCACCCTGGCGCATGAGCTTGGCCACTGGACCGGCCATCCCAGCCGCCTGAACCGCGAGACGATCGTCAAGCGGCATAGTGAGGAGGCGCGGGCGGTCGAGGAGATCCTGGCGGAGCTGACCGCCGCCTTCACCTGCGCGTCGCTCGGCATCGATCACGACCTGAAGCAGGACAGCACGGCCTATATCGGCTCCTGGCTCAAGGTGCTGGCCAGCGACAAGAAGTTCATCTTCGTCGCCGCCGCCCATGCCCAGCGCGCCTGCGATTTCCTGTGGTCGCTGCAGCCCGCCGCCGAGGAACAGGCCGCCTGAAGCGGTCACGGGTGCTCCGGCGGCCCAGCGCCGTCGGGGCGACCTCTGGGGCGGCTCGCGCCTCCGCTGTCGGCGCTCGCCCTGCCCTGAGCCAAACGAAAAGTAATACCGGCCCGCAAGCTCGCCTGACCGGGCGTCGCCCCGGTGGGGCCGGGCGCTAGTCGCGGTGCTCCCCGAACCCTGCGGGATCGGCCCTGGCGGGTGACGCTCCCTGACGCGCGGCGCGGACCGGATGCAGGAATGCATGGACAGATAGAGCCATGTCGCCGCCGACGCGGCTCTGTGCGGGAGGCCGCCGCCTCCCCCGCGGTCAAGGCAACCTGCTGCGCAGGCTCCGCGCCGGGTCTCCCCAAAATGCTTCGCATTCCGGGTGATCCCCCTCCCGGCGCTTCGGCCTGGACCGCTACCCCACCGCTCCTAGGCGCGGGCCAAGACGGGTTGAGCGCCGCTCAACACCGTAACCCAACCCAAGGAGATTTCCATGAACGCTCTCATTCTACATCCCCACGCCCAGCCGCTGCCGGTCAAACCGCGCTTCGCCACGGGCCAGATCGTCGCCACGCCCGGCGTCCTCGCTGCCGTCAGCGAGGCCCATCAGCTGCACTGCCTGGCCCGGCACCTCGCCGGGGACTGGGGCTGCTGCTGCGACGACGACAAGGCCACCAATGACGAGGCGGTGGCCGCCGGGGATCGCATCCTGTCCGCCTACCCGATCGATCCCGCCCAGCCGTGCAAGGGCTTCGGCGACAACACGCTGTGGATCATCACCGAGGCCGACCGCAGCGTCACCACCTTCCTGCTGCCCGACGAATACTAACCGCCGTGCCGACCCCCTTTCATTCAACCCATTTTAGAGAAAGTCCTTTTATGTCCATCATTTCCATCTCACTCGCCCAGCTCCTCCCGTCCGACGCCAACGTCCGCAAGACCGGCGGCGGCAGCCTCGACGATCTCGCCGCCAGCATCGCCGCGCATGGTCTGCTGCAATGCCTGAACGTCCGCCCCCGCCCCGGCGGCAAGTACGATGTCGTCGCCGGAGGACGCCGCCTCGCCGCGCTGAAACGGCTGGTGAAGGAAAAGCGGATCGCCAAAAACTTCCCCGTGCCGTGCCGCGTGCTGGAGGAGGGTGAGGACGCGGCGGAAGTCAGTTTGGCGGAAAACCAGATTCGCCAGCCCATGCACCCCGCCGACCAGTTCGACGCCTTCAAGGCCTTGTCGGATAACGGCCTTTCCACCGCCGACATTGCAGCCCGCTTCGGCGTGGCCGCGCGCATCGTCGAGCAGCGGCTCAAGCTGGCCCGCGTCAGTCCGGCACTGTTCGAAATGTACCGCACCGATGCCATGACATTGGAGCAGCTGATGGCCTTCACCCTCAGCGACGATCACGCACGGCAGGAGGCCGTCTGGCAGGCCGTGAGCGCCACCTACGACACCAGCGCCCGTGCCATCCGCCACCGCCTGTCGGAAGACAAAGTGGCCGGCACGGACCGGCGGGCCCGCTTCATCGGCGAGGAGCGGTTCTTGGCGGCAGGCGGCACCCTCACCCGCGACCTGTTCTCCGCCGCCGATGCTTGTTTCTTCGAGCCTCCGGCGCTGTTGGACCGGCTCGTCGCCAAGACGCTGGAGGAGGAAGCCGTCGCCGTCCGCGCCGAGGGCTGGGCATGGGTGGAGGCCGCCGAGCGGCTGGATCGCAGCCGGTATCAGGCCGTGCCGCCGACCGTCCGCGACTACACCGAGGACGAACAGGCGCAGGTAGACCGGCTGATCCAACAGGCGGACGAGATCGCCCTGTCGGGAAGCGACGACGACGAGGACACCTATCTCGCCCTGCAGGAGCAGCTCGACGCGTTGGAAGCCGCCTGTCACTCCTTCCCCGAGGAGATGAAGGCCAGCGCGGGCGCGGTCGTCCATCTGACCGCCGACGGCACCCTCGGCATCGAGCGCGGTTGTCTTCGCCGGGAAGATGCGGAGGCGATGGCCCCTGCCCTTCCGGCCCGTGCCGTGGAGGCCAAGCCGAAGCCTGTGCTGTCGGCGTCGCTGCTGGAGGAGCTGACCGCGCACCGGACGCAGGCGATGCAGGCCGTGCTGGCCCGCACCCCTTCCATCGCGCTGGATGCGCTGGTGCATGGCCTTGCCCTGTCCAGCCTCTACGACCGCCCGCCGCTGTCCTGCCTCCAGATCGCGGCCACCACGCGGTATCCGCTGATGGCGTCCGCCGCGCTGGCCGAGACGGTTGCCGCGCAGGTCTTGGCCGAGCTGCGCGAGCAGTGGACGCAGACCCTGCCAGAGGAGGCCGAACAGCTCTGGCCGTGGCTGCGTCAGGCAGAGCAGGCGGTGAAACTTGACCTGCTGGCGTACCTTGTCGCCGAATCTCTCAACGCGGTGCAGTCGGGCGGCAGAGACGCCGCGCCGGGTGCGCAGGCGCTCCATGCCGCCCTCGGCCTCGACATGGCGGAATACTGGAGCGCCACCGCCGCCGGGTATTTTGGCCGGGTGTCGAAGGGCAAGGTGGTCGAGGCGCTGAGCGAGGCACAGGCGCTGGTGCCCGATGCCGACCGGATGACGAAAACCGTGCTGGCCGAGCTGGCCGAGCAGCGGATCGCCGGAACCCGCTGGCTGCCCCCGGTGCTGCGCTGTCCCGTTGAGGCGACGGCCGAAGCGGAAGCGCTGGACGAAGCGGCCTGACTGGACGGCACGGAGCGAAGGGGCGGCGCAGGCCGCCCCTTTTTCCGCTCTGCTGGTAGTGCTCCTGCCATGCGCCGCAACCAAGCCGAGATAAGGCTATGTCGCCGCAGACGCGGCTTTGTTTTAGGGGGCCGCCGACCCCCTCCGCAGGCAAGTCAACCTGCTTCGCAGGCTGCGCGCGGGGCACCTCCATCTTCAGTCGCTGCGCTCCTTGCAGACGGAGCCTCCACCCCGTGCTCGGACTTGCCAGCGACACCCCCGGCCTCATTGGCGGCGGCCTAGAGAGGTGAGCGGTTGCTCACCTCATTTCACAGGAAAGGACGACACCATGAACGACGAACACGCCAAGCCCGCCAAAGGCAATGACTGGTGCCCGAATGGCTGCCAGCCGCTTTACGAACTCGGTGAGTGCGGGATGTGCGGTTACGAAGGTGACGGCGTGCATCAGGATCAAACCAGCTTTGTCGTCGATGCTTGCGAGGAGACGGGAGCGTACACGCGGCAGACACCGGAGGGCCTTTGCTACGGATGCGGCAAGCAGCACGGACCCGAACACGCCATCGCGCTCTTTGGCGCGACGTTTCATCTTACCTTGGATCATGCCTTCTACGTGGCCCGTGCTGGCGAAGAAATCTACGCCGTACCGGTGGCGAACGCCGGAGGGCTGCGCTCCGCCTCGACCGACGAGCTGGCCGAGCATCTTTGGTGCCCGTACCATGCCATCGTGATGATGGACGGCGAACCCGACGAGGTGGCCGCCCTGCAAGCGCTCTTCTCCAGCGTCCCGGAAAGCCCCGAACTTCCTGACATTATCGAGCGCATCGAGGCGGAGCTGGAGATGCGCCGCGCATCGCAGCCCCGACATGCACTTGCCGTACTCGATGACGACCTGCCATTCTGATCCCCACCTCACGCGCCCTGGTACTCCGACCGCTTCTGCCTATGCGAGATCGGCAGATACCGCGCTTCCAAGCCGTAGCGCTCGACAAGCCAGAAATAGAGCCGTGTCTTCAGCTTGTAGGCATCGTCCGTCCAATGGCACCCCGTGGACGCTCGCTTCGTGCGGCCTTCCAGTTTCTCATTGGCGAGAATCACCGTTAACGCGCAGGGGCTACCGGCATTTTTCCAGTCCACCCGGATTTGCAACTGGCGGAAGGGTGGATCGGCATTCAGGCCCTGCTCGACAAAGGGCTGCACCTTCTCGATGAGCCCGAGATAGTTTTGCAGGTGCTCCATGGTCCATTCGTCCAGCGCGTCCATCTCGCTCCCCTCCTAGCGTCGATTGACCCAGACCGGAGGCAGGTCACACGCAGTGCCACCCTGCGCCTGCCTTTGCGTTTCACGGCAGCGCTGGGCCAGCGCGCGTGCATCGTTGAGGCTGGCAATCTGTGCCATGAAGACGCTGCCTTCGATGCCTTGTGCGCCGACCCGCACTCCGTCCCAGCGCCCAACCGCGTAGCCAGCACCCAGCAGCACCAGCCCGCCAAAGGCGGCCAGCAGCGCCGTGCGCAGGCTGAATCCCCGCACCATGCGATCAACCCGGCTTTCCGCCGCGTCCGCCGCCTCGCGCGAAACGCGGGCGATCAGCTCAGCCTCGCCCTGCGGCGTGAGGCCCCGCGCTTTGTCCGTCACAGTGGCAAGCGCGGTTTCTGCCGCCTCATGGACGGTTAGCAGCACCCCATGCAGCGGCTTGTCCGGCGGGATGCCCGCCGCCGTCAGCCGGGCCGCGAACCCTTCAGGCTTCACGGCAGCCAACCCGCCGCCCCGGCCTCCCGGCGCTTGCGCTCCAGATCGGCGAGCCAATCCTCAAGCATGAAGCCTTCCACCGGGTCGAGCGCGTCCCCGCCCGCCGCCTCATAGAAGCCGCCGGGCATCCGCCTTGCATCGTCCATGCAGGCCAACCGCGTGAGCAGCAGTGGTACCGCGCCCGCCTCGATCAGCCGGGCGAAGCCGGGGCTGGACATCGTCCGCTCAAAAGCCCCCGCGACGGTGCGGCCGGTGCGAATGACCCCTTCATTCAGCACCAGCAGGGTCCGGCGCGGCCGGAAATACCCGGCCTCGAAGATCGAGACCACATGCGACAGGTCCTCATCCTCCGGCCCCAGCACATACAGGCCGAGCGGCTCGATCCCCCGGCGGGCACAGAACTCGACCAGCCGCAGGTCGCGCCCGTATTCGAGCAGGGAGCGGTCGCCGCCACCGAGGTCGAGCACGGCGGAACGCCGCTCCTTAGCCATGCGGTTGAGCAGGCTGGACAGGAACGCCTTGACGTCCGGCAGCTCCTCACTGACGGGCGTCAGCGCGTCCGGGAACAGGCCGAGCAAGGTTTTTGACCGGGCGTCCCCATCGGCGACGATGACCGGGCGCCCCTGATTGTGGGCCCGCCATACCGCTTCGGCCAGCAGCAGGGACTTGCCCGAGCCGCCTCGACCCAGCCCGACCATGAGTACCGGAGCCGTCTCCGCCGGTGCATCGAGCAGCGGCACGTCCTCATTCTTATCGCGCGGCATGAATCACCCTCTCCCTGAACGCTGCGCCATTTCCGCCCGGAGCCGGGCCATGGCGTCGCCAGTGTCTGGCGGCGACGATGCGGCAGGCAGCAGGCCGGACGCGGGACCCGGCGGGCGGTGAACAGTCGTCACCACCGGCGGCACGGCGGGGCGGCGCTTCGCCTGTGCCTTCGCTACGTCACGCCGCACCCGCCACCAGGTGTGCCGGGCCGCCTCGGGACTGACCGCCCTGCCGTCTCCGCCGCTTAGTCCCATGGCCGCGAACTCCGCCGCCAAGGCACGCCATTCCGGGCGTACCTCGGCCAGCAGCTCGGCAAACGCATCGTGCCGATTGTGCAGCCATCGATAGAGGGGAGACCGCCCGCCGCCTTGACGGACGACCTCGGCAATCCGGCTCAGCTCTTCGTCGCGTCGCTGCCTACCCATGGGCGGCAGCATGGCACAGCAAATAGCTTGCGTTCAACTAGCAGATTGGCGTCTAGTGCAGATCGCTGAGGCGGGGGCCACGAAGCGTGGAGGCAGAAGGTCTGACAGACCAAGGAACCCGCCTAACGGCGGTTCACCACAGATCGGAGGCAGAACGGTGCCTGACGACGAACGCCTGACCCGGGTGGAGGAGCGCCAGGAAGCGCTGATCCGGGGCGTGGCTCAGATGAACGAGACCCTCGCCCTGCAGAGCGCCATGCTCGAGCAGATCCTGCTGGCAGCGTCCCAGCCCCCGCCAAAATCCGATCTTGGCCAGACCCTCAAGCGGATCGCAGCCATCCTCGAGCAGCAGCAGGAGACGCTCGGCACGCTGGAGGTCCGGCTCGTCGACCTGCCGGAGAAGATCGCCCAGGCGCTCGTGGAGGAAGCGGCGCCATCCTGACCTATGCCACCATCGCGGCGGGCTCACCCTCCGACGCCGCCGCCCTGACCAACCACCTTCTCACCCCGACGGTGCCGCAGGAGGTGGCGAACCTCGCCCGTTACTACACCAAGGGCACGGATACCCCGGAGCAACGCGACATCGCGGAGCTGGCGGAGCAGGTCGCAACCGGCGATCTCACCTACAGCGAGGCGCTAAACGAGTTGATGCGGCGCGACGGGGACCGGGGCGGCGACTATGGCATGGAAACCGAGCAGCGGCTCGGCCAGGCGCTCGCCAAGGCAGCCAGCCGGACCCAAGATGGCGATATGGGTGAAGCGGCGGCCCAGCCGCGACGCGACATGCACCCGCTGGTGGCCAAGGGACTTGGCATCGACCCCGAGCAGCCGCTCACCCGCCAGCAGATCAATGCCTTGCTGGTCGGCCTCCGGACAGACGGCGAGGTGATCGAGGGCAAGCACTATTCGACCCTGCGCGAGTACACCGACCCGAAGACCGGCGAGACGAAGGAGAAGATCCCGCTCGGCTCCGTCGACTTCACCCTGACGCCGGACAAGAGCGTTTCGGTTGCGTGGGCCTTCGCGGTACCGGCGGAGCAAGCCGCCATCTATCAGGCGCATCGGGATGCCGCCTCGGAAGCAATGGCCTACCTGGAGGCGCACATCGCGCAGGCGAAGCTGGGTCATGGCGGCAAGGACGGATCGGAGCCGGGCCATATCGGCTGGATCGAGTTCGATCACTACACCGCCCGCCCGACTTTGTGGATGGAGCAGAACGGCCAGACCGAGCGCGTCGCGGTGCCGATCGCGGGCGACCCGGACCTGCACACCCACTTCACCGTCATGAATGCCGTGTTCTGCGAATCCGGCCGCGTCGGCTCCCTCGATCTCGGCCAGCTGGACGGCCTGATCAAGGAGACCGGCGCGCTTTACCAGGCGCACCTCGCCACCAACCTGCGGGACCGCCTGCAGGCCAGCGTTTCGCTCGACCCGGACACCGGCATGGCACGGTTGGACGCGATCCCCACCGAGGTCCGCGATCATTTCAGCAAGCGCAGCCAGAGCGGTGAAAACGCGGCGCGGGCCTATGCCGCCTCGCTCGGGCTGGTCTGGGACGAGCTGACGCCGGAGCGCCGCACCGGGCTGCTGAAGGCAGGGACACAGGGCGAGATCCCCGGCATCGATGGGGAGACCCGGGAGAGGCTGAAAAAGGATGATATGGCCGATTTCGCCGACTGGCACCGGCAGGCGGATGCGCTGAACTGGCAATATCGGGGGATCGAGACGTACGGCCCTTCCCCGCCGCCACTCTCGCCTGAGGAGCGGCTGCAGAAGGCTTACGAGACGGCCCTGCCCTGGATGGAGGCCGAGCTGGACAAGCGGGCCGTCATCACCGCGCCGGACGCCCGCACGGCCGCCCTGCGCGGCCTGATCGCCCACGGCATCGACACCACTGTCGATATCGACCGGGTGACCGAGCGCTTTATGGAACAAGGCGTCCGCCAGCAGGGGCAGAGGACCCGGCTGTACTGGCAGGAGCATGACAATCCAAGGCAGGCGAAGCTGACCACCGCCCTGCATGTCCATCAGGAGAAGGCATTCATCGAGCTTGCAACGGCCGCGGCTGCCGACCGGACCGGCAGGCTGAGCGCCAGCGAGATCGAACACGCCATCCAGCAGTCGGGCCTCACCTTCGAGAAAGCGCACGGCAGGGCCCAGCGGGACGCTATTCACCGGCTCGGCGAAGGCGGACGCATCGCCGTGCTGATCGGCGCCGCCGGCATGGGCAAGACCACCTCGCTGAAGCCGCTGGTATCGGCATGGAATGCCCGGCAGCAGGATGTGCATGGCATCGCGCTGGCATGGCGTCAGGCCGACGACTTGATTGACGCAGGCATCTCCCGCGATCGTACGAAGGCGTACAGTGTCTTCGTCGAGGCGGTGGCGAAGGGGGACGTCGCTCTCTCCAGGCAATCCGTCGTGGTGGTGGACGAGCTCTCTCTCCTCGGTACCCGGCAAGGGCTGGAGCTGCTTGAGCTGCAACAAAAGCATGGCTTCCGGCTGGTGATGCTTGGTGACGATAGGCAGTGCCAGTCGATCGAGGCGGGCCCGGTTATCGATCTGGCCCGCCGCGCCCTGGGACCCGACCAGGTACCCGAAATCCTCACCACGCTGCGTCAGAAGAGCAAGGAGGAGAAGGAGATCGTCAGGCTGTTCCGCGAAGGGAAAGCGGCAGAAGCCCTTGCCCTGAAGCGTGCGGACGGCACCGCCGAGCTAGTGCCGGGAGGGCAGCGCGAGGCATTGGCACGGGTGGCGGCACTGGCCGGCGAGCGCCTGCGCGCCAACGCCGACGACGAGCGGTACTCGCTGACCGTCTCAGCCCCGACCAACGCCGATGCACACCGGCTTGGCGTCGCCATCCGCGAAGAGAGGCGGCGGCTTGGCCAAATCGGGCCCGACGCGGTGAAGATCAGGGCGATCGGGAATGGCAAGGAGACCTATGACATGGCGCTGGCGGCTGGCGACAAGGTGCGCCTGTTCGCTTCAACCCGGGCCGAGGGGGAGCGCGGATCCATCGGGCGCAACGGCTCCGTCCTCACCGTGCTGGCCGCCGATGCCAAGGGCATGCAGGTCAGGAATGCCAAAGGCAGGGAAGGTCGGATCACCTGGAAGACGCTGAATGACGGCTCGGGACGGGTCCGGCTGGCGTATGGCGAGGTGATGACCACGCACACCGCGCAAGGCTCGACAGCGACTGAACATATCTATGCCATCCCGTCAGGATCCAAGACCATCAACGGGTTTTCCGCCTATTCCTCCGGTACCCGGCACCGGCGCACGTCATTTCTGGTGGTGAGCGAGGGCGCGGAGCGCAGCGAGATCGCCAAGCTCCGCCCGATGAACGACATGCGGCCGATCACCAAGGACAACGCATGGGAGAACGTCGCGCGCAACTTCTCCCGCCAGCCTAAGAAGGATTTGGCCATCGACTTCCTCGCCAAAGCCGGAGCGGTTCGCAAAGGAACGGCGAGGTCGCTGCAGCAAGGCTTGCGGCCTGCGGAGATCAGGGCGGCAAAGGGAGAGCCCGCCATGATGCTCAGCCAAAATTTTGCGCAGCGCAATCAGGCTGAGGCACTGGCCCCGATCGTAGCGGCGTTGGAGCGTACCGCGTCGCGGCAGCAGGCGGTCATTGAAAGGGTGAAGAGGCTACCGTCCGCCGTCACGTATGCCGTTCAGCAGAAACTCGAGCGGCTGCGCGGGCCGGTGAGAGAGCGGGGTCAGGGGCAGAGGATCGGGCGATAACGCTAATCACGCCGTCGCTTTCTTCGTCTTAATCCGCGCCTTCAGCCCCGATGTGGTCGGAATCGTCACCGTGCCATCATCACGGGCAAGCGTGTAGCTGACCTTCGGTACCTCCGGCGCCCGGCGCTCCAGCCGCCGGAAACTGGGATCTTCGAACCAGCGCAGCTTTCTGAGAAGAAAGGCCGGGACCGACGCCCGGAACACCAGCTCCTGCTCGGCAGGCATCTGGGCGACTTCCTGCGGCAGGAGTAGCGCTCGCTTCTGCAAGTGCGCCGTTTCGCTCTGCCGATCGGGGCGAAGCCAAGCCATCCAGCGGGGTGTGGAGCGGCTCATCACCTCGACCGTGTCGTTCCCAGATCGCTCCGAAATCTCCTTGCAAAGCGCAGGGTCGCTGGTGCCGAAATAGACTTCCGCGCCCAGATTCTCAAGCAGTGAGGCCTCGCCCTGCCCTTTGTATTCCTCCCGGACCTGGTTCTTGGATTGCACCACGAAGGAGAAGCGCAAGCCGAAGCCCGCCGCGAAGCCCGCCGCCTTGGCCAGCGGGCGCATGGCCGGGATGGAGGTGAACTCATCTAGCAGGACGTGGCATTTGTAGCGGATCGAGCGGTCCTGGTCCGGCAGCACGTCCGTGTTGCTTTCGAAGAGCTGGGTGAAGAACAGCCGGAGCAGCACGCCGAGCTGACCGAGATCCGCCGGCATCACCGCGACGTAGACGCTCATGCGGCGGCGGCGCAGCTGCTTCAGGTCGAAGTCCGAGCGCTCCGTAGCCGCGGCGACTTTCGGATTGAACCACAGGCCCATGGTGGCGGTAACGTGCTTGCGAACGCCTTTGACCACTTCTTCTGTGCCGCTGAGATAATCGGAGATCAGGTCGACGCAGGCTTGAGAATAGGGATTACCCGACTTGCGCCGTACGTCGATCATCCGGGCGAGCTCGGCGGAAGCATCCCCTCTGGCGAACCAGCGGAACACGGTGGCCGGGTTGAGCACCAGCCCCGGGGTTTCGGTGATTAGCACGGCGATGCTGAGGAAGGCCGAGCGGGCCCCATCCTGCCAAAAGCGCTCGCGTCCCATGACTTCCGGGAAGAAGTCGTAGGCCCGGCGCTGGAGCTTGGAGACGTAGTCTGGTTGGCGTACATCGATGTCGCCGAGGGGGTTCCAGCAATGGGTGCGTCCGTCCTCCGCCAGCGGCTGGAAGAGGAACACTTCCTGCCCCATCCGCTTGCGATGCCCTGCCGTCGCGTCCCAATTCTCGCGCTTCACGTCGAGCACGACGAGCGATTCGCCCCAGGCAAAGCAGTTGGGCAGGACGAAAGAGACGCCCTTGCCCGAGCGGGTTTTCGCCGCCAACAGCACATGCTCGGTACCGGGCAGACCGACATAGCGCGGTTGCCAGCCCTCCGTCCGGCCGAGGATAATGGTGTCCGGCCGCGGAGTGGCACTGTAACTGAGGCCCACCCGCTCGCCGTCAGCGCGGGTGGCGAAACGGGAAGCACCAAACAGCGGCCTGCCGCCGCTGGACGTCATCCGGTAGGCCCGCCAGCTAACGCCGCCGACCAGCAGCGTGGCAAGCGCGCCCGAGGCGGCCAGGCGCTCCGGGACGCCGTGATAATGCCAGTAGTCCCGCAGGTACCACCACCATTGGATATGCACCCAATCGAAGGCGTCACGCAGTCCGGCCAGCAGCAGAAAGACGAACGACGAGATCACGCTCCAGACGGCGAGCGCGAAGAACAGCAGGAATACCCCAGCCACGGTGCGCCAGGATACGCCGGGCACGGGGCCGAAGACGTAGCGCATGCCTATTCCTTGTCGAGCAGGTTAAACCATACTTCGGATATGTAGAACTTTCCTTGGCCTCGTGCACAATGAACCACCACATCGACTAATCTACGGCACAGATGGCGAATGTCTTCGCTCGGAAGTGTTGCACCGGCGGGATGTTGGCGGACCATCAGGGTCAGCGGGTCGAATGCGGTCGCCGCTGATTTAGCGTGCCAGGTGGTAATGCCGGGGTGTCCGGAAGCCAGTGCCCGCAGGAAGGAGAAGGCCGCCCCGTCGCGCAGCTCCTGCACCAGCAGCCAGCGAGGCGCCATCCGGAGCGCCGCCTCGACCAGCTCGTTGGCTCCGACGCGGGCTGCTCCCTGATCACCCTTCGAATAAAACAGCGCCACCCGGTTAGGATGACGCAGCCCGCCCCACTCGTCAGTATCCTCGACCGTTACGATGCGCTCTTCGTGCGGGATTTCTCCTACCAACGCCTTGGTCTGATGGGTTTTGCCCGAGCCTGTCTCGCCAACGAATGCGACCGTCTTTCGGGCCCGGACGCACGCCCGCAGGAACGGCTCCCAGTTCGCTGAGCGGTACAGCTCGACCAGCGCATGGTCTTCCTGCGACATTCCGCCCGGCTGCGGCCGGGTGGCGGTAAAGATGCCGGAGCGCGCGAGCCCGTCCAGCGTCGGCAACTCCGATGAGCCGCGCCGGATGGTGAGAGACGCGGTACCAGGCCGCACACACGGCGGCAGAACGGCCTGAAGCCGCTCGCCGGTCGGCAGCTCAGTGGCAAGAAGAGGTCGTGCGCGTCCGACATCCTGATGACGCGCGGCACCGGCCAGAATCGCGATAGCTTCAATATCGGCAAACTGCAGGCCCGCCGCTTCATGGCGCGTCGTCTCCGCGCCGCGCCGAACGAAGAACTCCCCCTCCCGCTGGACCATGACGTCCTCGGTAGTGGGATCGGCCAGCGCCTCTGCCAGCGGCTGCATGGCATGGGCGAGCAGCGGGACCGCGGCGCTCATTCGAACATCTCCTCTTACCTGCGGCGCTCGGCTTTGCGCCGCGCCTTTCGTGAATGCTTGCGGAGTTTCGGCAGCCTCAGCTTGTCGGGCCCCCGCTTGACGCCGGTCACTTTCACCGCCTGCCAGCGGCCACGCTTGGCCATGACGCCCTCCTATCTGCCCGTGCTGCGGGTGCTGTTGATCCGGTAGACCTCGGTGAAGTCGAGATCGCGCGCCGTGAAGATCGCCGCCGGTTCGCCTTGCGGCCGCGTGCCGTAGGGCGGGATGTTCACGGTGGCATCGAGCGCGGAGGCGGCGGCGCTGCGGCCGCCCGACTGCAGCTGGAAGAAGCGGATGTTGTTGCTCCCGCTACCGCCGCTATTGACCAGCGAGGATGCACCCAGCGCGGCCGCCTGCAGGCCTGCATCGATGAAGCTCAGCATGATCGCTCCGCCAAAGCGCGACCAGAAGTTGGTTTCCACGTCGACGTCCAGACCGTTCTGGCCGAGCGCGTCGGTACCGGGGCTGGCAAGCTGGATGGTAACGCCGTCCGGTGTCTCCGCCCGGGTCCACAGCACGAATGCCCGGTTCTGGCCCTGGCGCATGCCGCTCCTCAGCTGGCCGGCGATCCGCGTTCCTCGATCGAGCAGGACGACACGCCCGGACGTGCCGCGCACTTCGGTCGGCACGACGCAGGTGAGGAAGCCCTCGAGCTGGGTATTCAGCGGCTGCTGCGGCGTGCAGGGGATGATCGTCCCCATGGTGATGGTGAGGTCGGGATCGCGCAGCCGCCTGGCCTTCACCGCCTCGGTGCGAGTAGCCCGCAGCCGTCCGGCCAGAGCGTCTTCACCCTCTCCTGCTTCGCGCTGCGCCGTCTGGGAATCACCCTCCCGGCGGCCGGTGGATTGCTCCTCGTACCCCATGATCGGCGCGGGGCGGATCGGCGTGCGGGGACGTGCCGGGCGTGGTGTCAGCTCCGCGAAGCGGGGCGGCGGTGCCGGAAGGGCCGCAGGTGTCGGTTCAGGCAGGACCGGAGGCGGCAGAGGCTCAATCCGCCGGATTACGCCCGCAGCGCCTATGGACGCACCAACACCCAGTTCATCGCGCCGCGAGGTGCCCGGCCCGCTGCCGAGCCAGTACAGAACCACGAGCAGGACGAGGGCAAGGAGGACGATGCCGATCTTGCCCGCGCCCGACATCGGCGGTCGGCCGCCCGCCACCGTAGGGGTGGCAGGCGGAGGGGAAGTGCCGCTCACCGCCCGCTATCCAGTCCGGGCAGAGCACCGCCCGGTGACGGCGAGCGCACCACGTCGGGAGCGATCGTACCGGTTTCGAGGTTCCGCCCAGTGAGCGTGAAGCCCCGGTTGATGAGGCAGAGGACGCGCCCGCCATCCCGCAGGCGGAGCATCGGCGACTGGTCATGCACGGTAACCCAGCCGCCGGGCCCAGTGGAGACGTTGACGGATGCTTCCCGCCCATCGGGCAGGGTGGTGAAGATCGCGGGCATGCGCTGGACGCCGGGGAAGCGGAGATAGGTACTGCGCCCGTCGTCGCAGATCTCGGCGGGTGCCAGCGCGGCGTCACCGCGACCGACATAGCGGCGGTTCACCCCCGGGATCCCGGAGCACGGGGCCGCCTGCGCCTGAGCCAGCCGGTCACGGGCGAAGCGCTCTTCCCGCTGGCGGGCCTCGGCCTCGGCCTTGACCCGGCGATCCTCTTCCTCGGCGGCCACATTGCGCAGCCGGACGCTGTAGTAGTAGGGCGCCTGCGCATCGGCATCGGCTCGCAGCTCGAAGGCATAGCGCTGCTGCTTGCCATCCCGCTCGGTGAGCACGAAGAAGGGCTGGGGTGCGAGCGGACCGAAGGGCTTCACCACGACGGCCGTCCCGCGAACGGCCACCGCGAGGTTACCGTCTACCGTCGCGCCGCCATCTTCCTCCGTGCTGATGCGCGTCGAGGCTTCGCCGCGGCCACGCTGGATCAGCGTGTTATCGCTCACGGGGACGGCAAGGACCTTCTCGCCCTCCGGCATCTCGATCACAAGGGATGCGCCGGGACGGGCGAGCAGCAGCATGACCTGACTGGCACGCGCCGAAACGCAGCGTACACGCGGGTCGCCGCCGGGGCAGGGTTCAGGCTCCTGTAGCGCCCAGGCCGGGCCGGAAAGCCCGAGAGCGAGGGTACAGGCCAGCAGGCGGTGGATCATCGACCGGCTCCTTCTTCCTCAGCCCGGTATTCGACGACCTGCAGACCGAGCGGGTTGTACGTGACGCGCTGCCATGCCGGGATGCCGTCGACGCGGTGGAACCGGATGGTGGCTACCCAGGCACGGGATTGCGGCGACTGACCTTCGGTATGGACGATCCGGCGGAAGCGCACCTGATAGGCATCCGGCTCACGCCCGAGACAGCTTTCATAGGCGCAGGGGAAATGCTCGGAGACGCGCTCAAGGCGAATGACCGTGCGGGTGCCGTACTTGCGGCCCGGGCTTTCCGGATTGCGGGGATGGACGAGCGTCTCGTAAGTGTCGCCAGCCCCCTTGTCGGACAGCAGATAGACGACGCGCTGGTCCTCGTACCAGGTCGCCGACGAGTAGCCTTCGCGGGCCCGGACATAGAGCCATAGCGACGCCTTCGTGGTGGCTTCCTGCAGCGTCGTTGGCAGATCGCGCTGCGAGATCGAGGAAGTGAAGGATCCATCCTCGTGCAAATGGACGAACACCGGCACCGTCCGGCGCAGTGGCATGGACGCCGCCAGCGCCCCAGCCAGTGCCAGTGTGGTGGCGGCCAAGGCGAAGGTGATGGTCCGCCCTCCCCGCTCCCTCCGTCGCTCGCGCAGCCTCTCGGAGCTGTGCGCCGCGACAATGCGGGCGTAGTGCGCCTTCAGCTCCTCCGGCGGTACCGCCACCACCATTGGGCGTTCGGCTTCCTGAGGTCCAATGGATCCTGCCATAATATTCACCGCAGATCCTCCGCCGCCGGATGCCTGTCAATCGGCTTGGAATCGGGACCCCGGATCGGCGTCCAAAAGGGACCCCTTGGGCTGTGCTGAGGCACTGGCTGGTCGGTCGCCTCGGAGCCGGAGGCGGAGGGGCGGCCGACCAGCCAGTGGCGGCCTCGGCGTTCGGGTGATCAGGCGCGGTTCTTGAACCGCCAGCTCTCGTTGCCGGTCTCGACGATGTCGCAGTGGTGGGTCAACCGGTCCAGCAGGGCCGTGGTCATCTTGGCGTCGCCGAACACGGTCGGCCATTCACCGAATGCGAGGTTGGTGGTGACGATCACCGAGGTCTGCTCGTACAGGCGGCTGACCAGGTGGAACAGCAGCTGGCCGCCGGAGAGCGCGAACGGCAGGTAGCCGAGCTCGTCGAGCACGACAAAGTCCAGCCGACAGAGATGATCGGCCATGCGGCCGCCGCGTCCTGACCTACTCTCGGCCTCAAGCCGGTTCACCAGGTCGACGACGTTGTAGAACCTGCCGCGGGCGCCACTGCGGATCAGCGCGCGGGCGATGCCGATCGCCAGATGCGTCTTGCCCGTGCCGGTGCCGCCGACCAGGACCACGTTGCGCTGCTGGGCGAGGAAGTTGCCGCCCACCAGGTCACGCACGAGCGCCTGGTTGACGGGCGTCCCCTCGAACTGGAAGTCCTCGACGTCCTTGGCCAGCGGCAGCTTGGCGATGGTCATCTGGTACTTGATCGAGCGGGCCTGCTTTTCGGAAATCTCCGCCGAGACGAAGTCGCCGATCACCCGCTGTGGCTCATGCTGGCGTTTTACCGCGGCCGCGATGATGCCGTCGAACGCGGCCTTCATGCCGAACAACCGTAGCTCGCCCATGGCGGCGAGGATCTCGGACCGTTCCATCACGCGTTGCTCCTCAGGCTGTCATAACGGCTGCAGTCGGCCAGCGGCTCGTGCTGCAGCCGCAGGGCTTCAGGGATGAGGATCGGCGCCGGGACCGGAGGGTCGCGTCGGCGGGCCAGGATGTTCAGCACCACGTCGGCCGAGTGCACGCCCTCGCGCAGCGCCTCGGCGCAGGCCGCTTCGACCGCCGTCAGCCCGTCGCTCAGCACCGCAGTGAGGATGTCGACCATCTGCCGGTCGCCATCCTCGGCGCTGCGCAGCTTGCGGCGGATCCGCTCGAGCGCATTCGGCAGCAGCCAGTCCTTGAACGGCGCGCCGTTCCGCAGCGCCCCGGGCTTGCGCGCCAGCACGGGCACGTAGTGCCAGGGATCGTAGATCGTCTGGTCGCGCCCGAAGCAGCGGCGGTGCTCGCCGACAACCCGGCCGTCCTGGCGGAACTCGATCCGCTCGGCATAGGCGCGGATCTCCACCGGCCGCCCAACTGCACTCGCCGCGACCGAGTACCGGTTGTTGTCGAACCGCACCAGGCAGGTCTTGGACACCGCGGCGGGCACGGCGTGGAAGCCGTCGAACCGACCGGTGTAGGCCACCAGGCTCGGCCGCTCCGCCTCGAACACCTCCCAGATCGTCCGCTCCCGCTGCTCGGGATGCCGGTGCGCCCGGGCATGGACCACGCAGCGGTCGAGCAGCTGGGCATTCAACTCCTCATAGCTCCTCACCCGCAGCCGCGGCGCGAAGAACCGCTCCCGCACCAGCCCGACCTGGTTCTCGACCTGGCCCTTCTCCCAGCCCGAGGACGGCGTGCAGGCCACCGGCTGGACCAGGTAGTGGCTGCACATCTGCAGGAAGCGTCGATTATAGGCGCGCTCCTTGCCGACGAAGATCGCGTCCACCGCCGTCTTCATGTTGTCGTAGATCCCGCGCGTGCAGGCGCCCCGGAAGAATGCGAAGGCGCGATCGTGCGCGTCGAACACCATCTCCTGCGTCTCGCGCGGATAGACCCGCACGAACATCATCCGGCTGTGGCACAGCCGCACATGCGCGACCTTCACCGTCACGGTCGCGCCGTCCATCACCACGACCTCGTGGCTCCAGTCGAACTGGTACGCCTCGCCGGGCGCAAAGCTCAGCGGCACAAAAGCCGCCGTCGACAGCGACGCACGGGCCTTCTCCCACGCCCGCGCATGCCGCCGCACCGTGTCGTAGCCGCCTTCGTAGCCAAGCGCCCGCAGCGCCTCGAACAGGCGGATCAGCGTCAGCTTCTCGCGCGTCGACCGGGCGGCGTTCTCCTCCAGCAGCCGATCCAGCTCGGCCTGCCACGCCCCCAGCTTCGGTAAGGGCTGGCGCGTCCGCTCATAGCGAAACTCGGTCGCGCCCGACCGCAGGACCTTCCGGACCACCTTCCGCGACAAACCCAGCTCGCGGCAGATCGCCTTGATCGACCGACCTTCCGCCAAATGCAGCCGTCGGATCTTCGCTACCGTCTCCACGACCAGCATCCCGTCCATGGCTCCCGTCCGTCCCGGAAGCCAGCGTGAACCCCTCCTTCAGAGGGGTCCCTTTTGGACGCCGATCACCCCTCCAAGAGGGTCCCTATTCCACGCCGAATCACAAACAACCCCGTCGAACGCGCCATCCGCCCGCTGACCTTGGGCAGGAAAAACTGGCTGTTCGCAGGCTCCGATGCAGGCGGGCACCGCGCCGCGGCGATCGCATCCCTCGTCGCCACCGCTCGTCTCAACAGCCTCGACCCAGAGGCCTATCTCCGCACCGTTCTGGAGCGCATCGCCGATCACCCGGTCAACCGCGTCGCCGAACTCCTGCCCTGGAACCTCAAGCCGACCAGCACTGCGCACGCTGCCTGACCGTGCTCCGCACCGTCACCGGACGCTTACTGAAGCACCTCTTCGCCGACGCGGGCTACGACCGCACGACGTTGATGGACAAGGCCGCCTTCCTTGACTTCGTCGTCGAGATTGTCCGGCGCTCCGATCCAAAGGGCTTCCACGTCCTGCCGCGCCGCTGGGTGGTAGAGCGCACCTTCGGCTGGATGATCCGTTGGCGCCGTCTTGTGCGGGACTACGAGAGGCGCCTCGACGTGTCCGAAGCCATGATCCACGTCAGCATGGGCGCCCTCCTACTCCGTCGCGTCGCCCACCGCTGATTCTCAAACAGTCACTAAGGCCAACAAGCCACCCTGTGGATTGCTCCCCAGGGTGGCCCTTTGCATCAGCCTCAATGGCGATCACATCCCCTACACCTCGTGCTGGCGCATCGGGATGAAAGAAATACCCCTACCGCCACCACGGACCATGGTTCGCAACGGAGCCGCTGGCGATGTGCGGCACGGTGATGTGGGCTTTGGCAATGTTGGCGAGAGAGTGAGAGGGGGCCATCCGGCCCCGGCACACTGCAGCGGCACTTCCCGGCGGCCTGCCCCTTCCGGCTCCCCAGGTAGGATACCCGATCTGCAACTGCGTTTCCTAGGCGGTGATTGGATGTGGCTCACATGCGATAAGTATCCCACACCACAAGTGAGCCGGGCTTGCCTTATTTGTTGCCGACGACCGCCTGGATCAGCTCGGCAGCCTAAGAACGCAAGGAAGGGGCCGAACTTCTCCTGAAGTCCGACCCCAGAAAGACCGCCCACATCCGTTTCGGGTCAAGCGGCCTCGACCTGAGCGCCGCGGCGCGGCCCCGGGCGGAGCTGCTGGCCCAGGCTGCGGCGAGCCGTCTCCATGCTGCTCCAGTAGTCGTCAGCGGCGATGGAGAGACTCTCCGGGCTCATCGCCTTGCCAACGTCCTCGAGCGTCCAGGACGGCGAGAGGGACTTTGCCAGGGCGAACACGACGGCGCGGCCAATGCGCAGCGTCATGGTCTTCTCGGACTGCACCTGCACCAGGCCCCGCATGGTCTCCTGGTCACCGACATCCGCGTAGAACGTCTCTAGGTCCTGCCGCATCTGGTCCACCGCGGGGTAGAGCAGGTTGACGATCAGCTGGTTCGGGCCGCGGATGTAGCGGGCCGCACGCCCCTCCAGCTCCTTCTCCTCGGCCTCCTCCTGGGTCCGAATGAAGAGGACCTCCGGCGCGCGCTCGACGTTATCGTAAGTCGAGGCAGGCTTAGCCCCAGGCGGCAGGGAAGTGAGATCCGCCGGCCTCGCCGGCCGCGGCGACCCCTCGCCTCGGCCACCACCACGCGGCATGGAGTTCGGCCCGCCTCGCTCGCTGTCCATGCCGGGCGCGCCGGGCTGCGGGTTCACGCCGGTCGTGCCCTGCGAGTTCGGTCGCGGCCCCTCGCGCTGGATGCGGAGGTTATTCAGGAGCTCCTGAAGTTCGTCGCGGATCTCGCCGGCGCCACCGCTGTCAGGCGCATACTGGCGCACGAGATCGATTACCCACTGGGGCCGGTTCTGCAGGGCCAGAGCAGAGAAATGGGCCACCTCCACCTGATCCTGAGCACCGCCATTGAATCGGAGAAACTGCCGATAGCCATCGGCCAGGACGGGGTAGTTGTCAGGCAGCTCGATGTGGACAGAGATGTGCTTGGCACCAAAAGTTATGCCACAGGCAGGCGCATCCCGCGTCCACTGCCGTCCCTTCTTCACCGCATACATCTCGTTGCGCCAGACCACGGCGCAGGTGCTCGCGTCGGTCTGCAGGGCGCCCGAGACTGAGGCGTTGTGCCCCTTGCCTGATACTTGGTCGTAGGGTGGGTCATAGAGATAGTGGATGGTGATGCCGTCTTCGGTGGTGACGGCCTCATACTGCGCGAACACGTCCTCCTTGATACGCTGCTGGAGGGTCTTGAAGGTCCGGCGCCCATCGAGCTTGTGGGTGCCGGGCTGCATGAGGATCTGCACGCCGTCGGGGATGCGGTAGAAGCGGTGGTAGAGCTCGTCCTGCAGCCACTGCCTCGTAGATTTCGGATCACCGTCATAGGGATCGGCAACCGTATCCTGCTCCAGCCGGTTGCCGAGCAGCACCACCTCGGTCCAGTCGAAGGAGGTATCCTGCCCCTCCTCGACAGCGACCGCAGTGACGTCCGCGACGTCGCCAAAGGTGCCATCCCCGAAGTCGAAGCGGACGCGGCCGTAGGTATTGCCCCGCTTGGCGATGATTACCTGGCTGACCTGGCCGTTGAGGCAGGACCGGTAGCGCATGCCGTACTTGTTCGAGGGCAGGGAAGCCACCTTGGCGCCCATGCCGAAATTGGCGTCAAGACCAAGGGTCTTGCCGATCGACGAGGCCAGGTTCGTCATCTCGCGGAGCTCATCCGGACCCAGGCCAGGGCCGGTGTTCCAGAGGCTCAGCTTGCGGACACCGCCCATATCTACGGCCCGGACCTCCACGACGCGCTTCCCCCCTGGCGCCCGCATCGCCGCCTCGATGGCGTTCTGCATGAGCTCGCGTGCCATCATCACGCGGGGGCAGCGCTCGATGGTAGAGCTGATGAGAAAGTCGGGATCCTGCACCGCGAGCGGTGAGATCTGCTGCACGACGGTCATGTTCCTAGCCCGCCTTACAGCTTGAACCTGGCGCCGGCGCGCGCCTTCGGAGCGTTGAAGCGCTCCTCCACGGCGCTGACCGCCTCGCGCAGCGCCTTTACGATCTTCCTCACCTCCGCGTCCTCGTACTCATAGACGTGGCGGTTGGAGAGATTGCCGATGATGGCGATGGCAGAGAGCGCCTTATTGGTGCGACTCTCGGCCAGACGTCGGAAGCGTTCCCGCTTGGAGGCGAGGTCATTGGCGCCGGTATCGGTGGTGCCGGAGGAAGTCTCCTCCCCATCCTCGACGTCAGAGACGTCGGGCTCTGACCGAGAGCGCGAGAATTTTCCGTCCATATGGGTGACATCCTGCGGGTTTGAGTGGCGAACAGATGCCGCTGCCGCCGCCAGTTTTCAAGGAAAACCTCATATTTCACGTAAATGATGAGATCCCTTGACGTCTAAGAGGGATTCAACTTCGAGTTTAATCCCATATTTATCAGATAGTTGGCGCGTATGATTCGTACCTCAGCTCGCATATACGCTGCCATTTGGCGAAGTGGCACCGCGAGAGCCGCTGCCGGACGAGACGGACTACTAGCGATGCGACTCGGGCAACGGGGCGGCGAGTAGGGTGGGAATGCAGGCGCGCTACCGGGCGGCCATGCCATTGGACGAAGCATCACCGTCAGCCTCTTCGCCAAGGCGGCCGAGCACCAGACCGAACCCTCGAAGGAGTTCCGCCTCGGAGATATCTAGGCCTATGTCGAGCCTCGGCCTCCGGCGTGCCGCCGCACCCGATGAATCGCTGTGTCGGCCGCGGCGCTGCCGGCGCTGACTTGGCCCGCTGGCAGCATCCGTGCGGAAATTTGCGGTAAGTGGTTCATCCGCTAAATGAGTGCGACATTTGGCGGGGCGGCGATGCCGAGGCGGCGCGGGGTATGGTGGCGCCGGCGGCGGCCCCAGAGGAACGGATGTTTGTGTGCGTTCCAGTAGGCGGTGGCACGCGCGGCGGCCTGCTCGATCTCGGCCCGGGCGTCGAACCGCCGCCCCTTGAGGGCCAGCGAGCGCAGCACCTTCCACCACGGCTCGATCAGGTTCAGGTAGGCCGCATACTTCGGCTGGAACACGAACTCCCAGCGTGGATGCGCCAGGGCGAACAGCAGCACGTCCATGCCGCCGTGGATGTTGAGGTTGTCGGCCACGGCGTAGACCCGCTCGGCCTCGGGCCCGATCCAGCCCTCCACCTGGCCCAGGAAGTCGATCCAGTTCGCGGTGGTCCGGCGCTCGTAGGTCACGGTGAAGGCGGCGCCTGTGGCCGGTTGCAGGGCGCCGAACACGTAGCCCGCGACATCACGCCGGCCGTAATCGATCTCCTGCGTGGCTCGCTCCGCTCGAGGCCCGGCCGGTTTGACCAAGCGCCGCCCGGGATAGCTCTTGCTGGCTTGCGGCCCCATCTCGTCGAGGCAGACAACTACGCTGCCCGCCGGTGGCGCGGTGTAGAGCTGCTCGACCGCCCCCTTTTGCGGGTGAAGTCGGGGGCCACCCGTGCCCCGAACCAGGTCTCTTCCTGGCGCCACTTGAGGCCCTCGGCCAAGAGCACCTCGCTGATCCGGCTACGCCGCATGCCGATGCCCTGCTCGCCGAGGTAGGCGACCAAGCGATCCAGGGTCCACGTGGCGAAGGGCAGGCCCAGCTCCGTCGGACGACTCAGGGCGGCCTTGATCACCGCGCTCCGCTCCTCGGCCGTGTAGGTCGGCGGCCGCCCCGAGCGCATATCCTCCTCCAGCCCCCGCAGGCCGCGCTCATTGAACCGCTTGAGCCAGAACCGAACCGTGGCACCGCACAGCCCCATCTTCGCCGCGATGTCCGGCGCGCTCAGACCCTCTTGCACAGCGTGCTGCACGATCTGCGCCCGACGGACCAGCCCGGCGCCGAGGCTCCGCGAGCGCGCCATGCGCGCCAGTCCTTCGGCTTCCTCGCCGCTCACGGCGCGCACCTGGATGGTCATGACCGCACTCCCGGACAGCCAACGCTTGGCCCAACATGCGGGCCGCCGAAAAGATGCAATCAACTTGCCGGATGCACCAGTAAGGGCCTGAATGCCGGCGTACGGCGGCCCCAGGACCCTGGGTGCCGCGCGGCCGCGGGCGGCTAGCGGGGGCCCGCGTCGGGCGCGCCGCCGCCGCGGCGGTGGCCGCTCAGGGCAGGGGCGCCCCGACCAGCACAACGTGCAGGAAGGCCGGACCGTGGGCGCCGCGGACGTAGCTGCCCTCGATGTCGGTGGTGCCGCTGGCGCCGGTGATCAGGTTCAGGTTGCGCGGCGCCGGGCCGGCGACCGCCGCGTAGTCCTCCAGGTGCGGCAGGATGTCGGCGACCCGCAGCGCGACCAGGTGGTGCAGGGCCAGGAAGTGGTTGAGCACCGCCGTCTCCGGCCCCGAGTGGAAGACCAGGGAGCCGGTCTCGGCGATGCCCCAGCGGGCTCGGCCGAGGGCCGCCGCCTCGTCAGGGCGCGCCGCCTCGCGCAGCTCGAAGCCGGTCCAGTCCAGGCGCCACAGCGCCGGGTCGGGTTGCAGCGTCAGCGCGTGCGGCAACTCGTGTCCGGCGAGGTAGCGCCGCACCGCCCCGGGCAGCTCCTGCAGGTCGCCGATGCGGTCCAGGGTGGCCCCGACCTTGGGTGAGACCACCCGCGCCGCGAAGGCCGCGGCGGGGTCGGGCAGCGGCAGGGAGGGGCGGATCGCGTCCGGGTCGGCCAGCAGCGCCCGCGCCTCCGCGGCGACGGCGGCCGGGTCCGGGCGGGGGCGTCCCAGCGCGGCGCGCACGGCGCCGAGCACGGTCTCGCGCGCGCTCACCGGCCCCGCTCCCGATCTCGCAGTTGCTCCATGAAGGTGCGCCCAGCCGGCGCCGGCAGGTCGCGGTAGCGGGTCCAGGCGCCGGCGAAGGGCATGCGCCCGATCCAGCCGCCCCGGCGGAACAGCCGCATCGCCCGCACGGCCGCCGCGGTGCCGAGGCGGTAGAGCCAGGGCCGCTCGGCCGCGAAACGCCACAGCCCCAGGCCGGACCGCACGCCGCGGGGCACCAGCCCCTCCTTCCAGCTCCGGTCGCGCCAGCCCCGCAGCAGGGTGGGCAGCGGGATGCCCACCGGGCAGACCTCCTGGCACCTGCCGTTCAGCGTGCAGGCGTGCGGCAGGTCGCGCGCCTTGTCCACCCCCTCCAGCGCCGGGGTCAGCACCGCGCCCATCGGGCCGGGATAGGTCCCGCCATAGGCGTGCCCGCCGATCTGGCGGTAGACGACGCAGTGGTTCATGCAGGCGCCGCAGCGGATGCAGCGCAGCATCTCGCGCAGGCCCGCGTCCCGCAGCATCCGGCTGCGGCCGTTGTCCACGAGCACGATGTGGAACTCCTCCGGCCCGTCGCGGTCGCCGGGCCGCTTCGGGCCGCAGTGGAAGGTGGTGTACTGCGTCAGGTCCGCGCCCGTGGCCGAGCGCACGAGCAGACGGAGCATCGCAAAGGCGTGCGCCAGGGAGGGCACGAGCTTCTCGATCCCCGCGGTGACGACGTGCACCCGGGGCGGCGTCGTGGTCAGCTCGGCGTTGCCCTCGTTCGTCACGGTGCAGACCGCGCCGCTGTCGGCGATCAGGAAATTGGCGCCGGAGATGCCCACCTCGGCCGAGAGGAAGCGGTCGCGCAGCTCCCGCCGCGCGCTCTCGACCATGGCCTCCACGGTGTCGGCCTCGTGCGGGACGCGGTGCGCGGCCTTGAACAGGGCCGAGACCTGCTCGCGCGTCTTGTGCAGGGCGGGCCAGACGATGTGGGACGGCGTCTCGCCCGCGAGCTGGACGATGTGCTCGGCGAGGTCCGTCTCCACCCGCTCGATCCCCGCCTCCTCCAGGGCGTGCGGCAGGCCGATCTCCTCGCCCAGCATCGACTTCGCCCGCGTGACCCGGCGCGCGCCGGCGCCCCGGCAGATGCCCAGCACGATCCGGCACGCCTCGTCCGCGTCCGCGGCCCAGTGCACCACGGCACCGCTCGCCGTCGCGTTGCGCTCGAACTCATCGAGGTAGTGGTCCAGGTTGGCAACGACGTGGTCCTTGATCGCCGTCCCGCGTTCCCGCGCCGCGGCGAACTGCGGGTAGTCGGCCAGCGCCGCCGCGCGCTTGCGTTCGGCCGTGACGGTGGTGCGGTCGATGGCGAGCTTCAGGGTCGGGTCGGACAGCGCCCGGGCGACGCCTTGCTGGAATACCGCCGCCACGGTTCAGCCCTCCTCGCCGATGGCCGGGCCGCCGCCCATGCCGGCCAGCACCTCGGCCGTGTGGAAGGCGCGCACCTTGCTGCCCCGGCGGTGCAGGGCGCCCGCCATGTTCATCAGGCAGCCAAGATCGCCCCCCAGCAGCAGCTCCGCCCCCGTGGCCTCGATGAGCACGGCCTTCTCCTTCACGATGGCGTCGGAGATGGATGGGTATTTCACGCAGAACGTGCCGCCGAAGCCGCAGCACACGTCGTTGCCGGTGAGCGGGCGCAGCTCCAGCCCCTCGACCTCCCGCAGCAGGGCGCGCGGCTGGGCGAGGATGCCCAGTTCGCGCAGGCCGGCACAGGAGTCGTGGTAGGTGGCGCTGGCCGCGAGCGACACGCCCTCGGGCCGCCACCCCCTGACGTCCACGAGGAAGCTCAGCAGCTCGTGCGTCCTGGCGGCGAGCGCCTCGGCGCGGGGCAGCCACGCCGGGTCTTCCGCCAGCGCCTCGGGGTAGTGCATGCGGATCATGCCGGCGCAGGAGCCGGAGGGGGCGACCACGTAGTCGTAGCCCTCGAACGCCGCGATGACCCGGCGCGCGAGGGCCGCCCCGCCCCGGCTGTCGCCCGAGTTCCAGGCGGGCTGCCCGCAGCAGGTCTGCGCCCGCGGCACCTCCGCCGCGCACCCCGCGGCTTCGAGCAGGTGCAGGGCGGCGAAGCCGAGCCGGGGGCGGATGGCGTCGGCGAGGCAGGTGACGAACAGGCCGACGCGGGGGCGCTGCTCGGTTCCCCTGGGGGTGGCGGTCATGGCGGCGCGGCCTCTTTCTCGGATGGATGGAAGGAGGTGCGCCGCGCGGGGCGGATCCGCCCCGCGCGGCGTGGCTCCTGATTCTAGGGCACCAGCAGGGTGAAGGGATAGACGTAGGCCTGCAGCATCACGAACAGGCCGACCAGCACCGCCAGGGCGATGGAGTGGAAGAAGACGTAGCGCAGGATGTCGCCCTCGTGCCCGTACCACTTGGTCGCGGTGGAGGCGACGACGATGCTCTGCGCGTCGATCATCTTGCCCATGACGCCGCCGGAGGAGTTGGCCGCCGCCATCAGCACCGGCGAGAGGCCGAGCTGCTGCGCCGTCACCTTCTGCAGCCCGCCGAACAGCACGTTGGCGGCGGTGTCGGAGCCGGTCAGCGCCACGCCGAGCCAGCCGAGCAGCGTGCCGAACAGCGGGTAGATCCAGCCGGTCTGCGCGAAGGCGAGGCCGAGCGTGGCGTCCGTGCCGGAGTAGCGGGTGACGAAGCCGAGCGCGAGCATCGCCGCGATGGTGAGCAGCGAGTAGCGGATCACCCAGAAGGTCCGGCCGTAGGCGCGCAGCAGGGCGAGCGGCGAGTAGCGCATCACCAGGCCGGCGACGATCGCGGCGAGCAGGATGCCGGTGCCCGTCGCGGAGAGCAGGTTCAGGCTGTAGACCGCCGCCTCGGCGTGCGGCTCGGCGACCACCGGCGGCACCTTCATGACCATGTTGTGCAGCCCCGGCACCGGCAGGCGCCAGATCCAGAGGCCGTCGAGGAAGGCCTTCACCTGCGGCACGCCCCAGAGGAAGACGAAGACGGAGAGGATCACCCAGGGCAGCCAGGCGCGGAGCACCGCGCCGCCCTCGGCGCGCGGCGCCGCCGCGGCGCCGGCCGAGCGGGGCTCGGAGGCCGGCGCGTTGTCCACCGTCGGGTCCTCGGTGCGGCT
The DNA here is from genome assembly GCF_013112485.1 of Roseicella sp. DB1501. Classification (GTDB taxonomy): domain Bacteria; phylum Pseudomonadota; class Alphaproteobacteria; order Acetobacterales; family Acetobacteraceae; genus Paracraurococcus. Next base: position 6,828 of record NZ_JABFHG010000016.1, on the reverse strand, counting down.
GGTGGCCAGCCACAACGTCCTCGGGTGCCAGACGCGCAGGAAGCCGGCGAGGCAGATCATCGAGGCGATGGCGGCCACCACATCCACCAGCCAGGGACCGTGGAAGTTCGACACCAGGTACTGCGGCACGGCGAAGGAGAGGCCGCTGACCAGCAGCGCCGGCCAGACCTGGAGCATGCCGCGGAAGCCGGCGAAGGCCCAGATCAGCCAGAACGGCACGATGAGCGAGAACAGCGGCAATTGCCGCCCGATCATGCCCGAGAGCTCGAGCAGGTCGAGCCCGGTGACGGCCGCCAGCGCGATCACCGGCGTGCCGAGCGCGCCGTAGGCCACCGGCGCGGTGTTGGCGATCAGGGACAGGCCGGAGGCGGCGAGCGGCGAGAAGCCGAGGCCGATCAGCATGGCGCCGGTCACCGCCACCGGCGTGCCGAAGCCCGCCGCGCCCTCGAAGAAGGCGCCGAAGGAGAAGGCGATGAACAGCAGCTGCAGCCGCCGGTCCCGGGTGATCGCGGCGATGCTGTCGCGCAGCACCGTGAACAGCCCCGCCTCCTCGGTCAGGCGGTAGAGGAAGATCACGTTGAGGATGATCCACCCGATCGGCAGCAGCCCGTAGGCGGCGCCGTAGAGGGTGGTGGCGGCGGCCATGTCCGCCGGCATGCCGAAGCCGATCACGGCGATGGCGAGCGCGGCGAGCAGGCCGAGCGCGGCGGCGATGTGCGCCCTGATCTCGAGCAGGCCGATGGCGCCGAGCAGCACGACGATCGGCACGGCCGCGAGCAGCGTCGAGAGCCACATGTTGTTCAGCGGATCGTATACCTGCGACCAGACCATGAGGCGTTTCCCTGACTGGGGGTGGCGGGAAGGCGGCGGGCGACCTCACCCGGCCGACGGACGGCGCGGGCGCGGCGCGGTGGTGAGCGGGTTGAGAGGGCCGCGGAACCGGGCGTGCCGGCCGGTCAGGGCGGCAGCCATCGGGCCGGGTGCCGCTCCGGGCACGCCGCCGGCCGGCGTCGGCGGCACGGGATGGCGATGCGGGTGGTTGCGCCGCCGCGGGTGGCGCCGGCTGTGTCGGGCCAAGCCCTGCCTGGTCTGTCACGCATCGTATCCTCCCACCGGGTCGGTTCGCTGCCGGTCCGCACTGGCGGGCGGTGGCAACGCGATTGCCCATTGAACAAGGTTTGGTAAAATAGATTTACCATCACCGCCAAAGAGGAAATTATGAAGACCGTGTAATCTGCCCTGGACAGATCGCTTTCCCGTGTCAGGCTGCCGAAGCGAAACCGACCGGAGGCGCCGGCCTTGCCCCCCGATTCGACGCAGAAACCGCCGGGACGCGCCGCCGCGACCGTGGCGCGCCACGTCGAGGGCCTGATCCTCGAGGGCTCGCTGCGCCCCGGCGAGCGCCTGCTGCCCGAGCGCGAGGTCGCCGAGCGCCTCGGCGTCTCCCGCCCCACCCTGCGCGAGGGGATCCAGATCCTGGAGGAGAAGGGCCTGCTCGTCGGCGAGCCCGGCGGCGCCACCCACGTCGCCCCGCTCGGCGCCAGCGTCACCGACGCACTGGTGGCGCTGCTCGCCTCCCGCCCCGAGACCACCTACGACTACCTGGAGTTCCGCGAGCTCATCGAGGGCGACGCCGCCGCCCTCGCCGCCCAGCGGGCGACCGAGGTGGACCTCGAGGCGATCGCCGCCTGCATGCGCCGCATCGACGCGGCGCATGGCGGGCGGGACCCGATCCCCGAGGCCGAGGCCGACGCCGACCTGCACATCGCCATCTACGAGGCGACCCACAACGCCGTGCTGCTGCACGTGATGCGGGCGCTGTCCCAGATGCTGCGCGCCGGCGTGTTCTACAGCCGCGAGAAGCTCTACAACCGCCCCGAGGTGCGCGACCTGCTGCGCGACCAGCACCGCGCCATCCACGACGCCATCGCCGCGCGCGACCCCGAGGCCGCCCGCGCCGCGGCCGAGCGCCACATCAGCTTCACCCACGGCGCGCTGAAGGAGATCCGCGAGGCCGAGGCCCGGCTGGAGGTCTCGCTGCGGCGGATGGGCGCGGGGCGGATCGGCGCCGCGGCCGCCGCCGCCACGCCGGCGCGGTCCGGCACCGGGGGCGGAGCCGAGTGACTGGCCCGGCCCGGGCCCCGCCGCCTCGACGCGCGGCCTCCAGCAAACCGTACGGCGACCCCTTGCACGCCGACGGCGGGCGCGAACTCGCGAAAACCACGTCCTTGTCGTGAGCGGCCGGCCGGCACGCCGGATCCGGCCTTTCGCTTCACGACAACCCCGCAGCAATCAGTTGATGAATAACCCGCCCTGGCAGAGGTTGTCGTGAGCGGGCAGGGGCGCGAAGGCGATGGAATTGGTCGGCTATGCCCGGGTGTCCACCCGCGAGGAGCGGCAGGTGTTCGACCGCCAGATCGACGCCCTCCGGGCCGCCGGGTGCCAACGCATCTTCGACGACCGCGGCAGCGGGGCCAACGCCGACCGGCCGGGCCTCAAGGGGTGCCTGGACTACCTGCGCAGGGGCGACGTGCTGGTCGTGCTCGACCTCGACCACCTCGGGCGGCTCGCCGGCGAGCTGATCCGGCTGGTGGACGCGCTGGAGGGCCGCGGCATCGGCTTCCGCGCGCTGAACGCCGATTTCGACACCACCACCCCCATGGGCCGCGCCTTCCTGCAGATCCAGGCCGCCTTCGCCGAGATGGAGCGCAACGTCATCCGCCAGCGCGTGAAGGAGGGCCTCGCCGCCGCGCGCGCGAGGGGACGCAAGGGCGGCCGCCCGCGCCGGATGACGCCCGAACGCCTGCGCTACGCCCAGCACCTGATGGCCGACGGGAGCCGCAGCGTCCCCGCGATCTGCCGCGAGCTGGGCGGCGTGCCCGCGAGCACGCTGTACCACTACCTGCACGCCGACGGCACGCTCAAGGCGCCGGGCCTCGCGCTGCTCGGCGCCGGGCGCGCTGCCGAGCGCCCGCCCCACGCGTCCTGACCGAGACCGCGGGTGGGCTCCCGGGCCAACGCACCTCGGGGCGACACGGGCGAGGACGCCCTCGCCCGGCGCTGGACACTGACCGCAGCGGACGCGGCCGAGGTGCTCCGGGCACGCGGGGCGGAGCACCGGCTGCGCTGCGCCGTCCAGCTTTGCACCCTGCGCGCCACCGGCCGCTTCGCCGCGGACTACCGGCGCGTGCCGCCCGAGGCGGTGAACCACCTCGCCGCCCAGCTCGGCCTCGACCCGGTGCTGGCGCTGCCCAAGCCGGAGCGGCCCGCCACCGAGAGCGCCCAGCTCGCGCGCATCCGCCGGCACCTGGGCTGGGGCGAGTTCGATCACGCCGCCGAACAGAGACTGCGCGACCGGCTGCAGGAGCGCGCGGCCGAGGGCATGACGCCCGGGCCGCTGCTGGCGCTGGCCGAGGACCTGCTGCGCACCGCGCGCGTCGTGCTGCCAGCGCCGGGCACGCTGGAGCGCCTGGTCGCCTCCGCCGCGGCGCACGCCGTCCAGGACCTGTTCGAGCGCATCGCCGCCGGATTGCCGGAACGGCTGCGCGACGCCATCGAGGACCTGGTGGACGTGCCCGAGGGCGAGCACCGCTCCCCGCTCGCCCACCTCAAGGAACCCCCGCCCGCGGCGCGGGCCAAGGCGATCTCGGCTCGTCTCGCCCGGCTCGACCTGCTGGACGAGCTGCTCGGGGCCGGAGCGGACCTCTCGGCCGCGACGCCGCAGCTGCAGCAGCATCTCGCCCAGCTCGGGCGCCGCTACGACGCCCAGGCGCTCAGGCGCTTCGCCCCGCCCAAGCGGCACGCCCTCGTCGCGGCCTTCCTGGTCGAGACCCGCAAGGGGCTGCTCGACCAGGTCGTGGCCATGCACGACCAGTACATGACCGGGTTCGAGCGGCGTTCCCGGCTCGCATACAAGGAGAAGCACCGCGCCCTGCGCCGGCGGGCCAAGAGCGGGCTGGACACCCTGCTCGGCGCCGTGGACGTGCTGCTCGACGCCGACCGCGACGCACCCATTTCCCGGCTTTACGAGGCCGTCGAGGAGGCCGCGCTGCGCGGGGCGGCGGCGGACTGCCGCGCCTTCGCCCGGCTGGAGGAGCGCGGCCTCCTGGACGAGCTGGCCGCGCGCCACGGCGACCTGCGCCGCTACCTGCCCGCCTTCCTCCGGCTGCCCTTCGAGGCGGCGGCCGGCAGCGAGGCCCTGCTCGCCGCCGTCGAGGTCGCGCGCAGGCTGGATGCGGGTGCCTCGGAGAGGCTGCTGGACGACGCGCCCCGGCACTTCGTCCCGGCCGCCTGGCGCAAGGTGGCCTGCCCGGCCGGCCAGCGGCCGCGCCGGGCGCTGTGGGAGATCGCCCTCGCCTTCGCGGTGCGCGACGCGCTGCGCTCGGGCGACCTGTTCCTGGCCGCGAGCCGCCGGCACGTGTCGTTCTGGAACCTGCTCATGGGCGAGCGGCAGTGGGCCGAGGCAAAGGCGGACGCCTACGCCCACCTGCCCGTGCCGCCCCGTCCCGACGAGGCGCTCGGTGCCCTGCGCGCCCGCTTCGCCGAGGCCGCGGGCGCGGCGGCGCGCGGCCTTCCGCGCAACCTGTTCGCGCGCATCCAGGACGGCGAGCTGCGGCTGCGCCAGGCCGACGCGCTGCCGGTCACGCCCGCGCTGCGCAAGCTGCGCGCGGTCATCGCCGCCAGCCTGCCGCAGGTCCGCGTCGAGGATATGCTGCGCCAGGTGGACCGCTGGACCGGCCTGACCCGCGCGCTCGCCCCGCTCGGCGGCTACGAGCCGAGGGGCGGGGAGGACACCTACCGCACGCTGCTGGCCGCGCTCATCGCGCACGGCACCAACCTCGGGGTCGCGGCCATGGCCGGCAGCATCGAGGGCATGACGCCCGACCGCCTGCACCACGCCTCGCAGTGGTTCCTGCGCGAGGCGACGCTGAAGACGGCGAGCAAGGCGGTGGTGGACCACCACCACGCGCTGCCGTTCAGCGCCACCTGGGGCGACGGCACCCTGTCCTCCTCCGACGGCCAGCGCTTCGCCGTGCAGCGCGACGGCCTGCTCGGCGCGGTCTACCCCCGCTACTTCGGCTACTACGACCGGGCGATCACCCTCTACACCCACCTCTCCGACCGGTTCGGCGTGTTCGCGACGCAGGCGATCTCCTGCGCCCCGCGCGAGGCCGGCTACGTGCTGGACGGGCTGCTGGAGAACGACACGCTGGTCCGACCGCTGGCCCACACGACAGATACGCACGGCTTCACCGAGCAATTGTTTGGGTTGTGTCATTTATTGGGCATCGCCTTCATGCCCAGGCTGAAGGACCTGCCCGACCAGCAGCTCTACAAGCTGGACAAGACCACGGATCACGGCCCGCTGGAGCCGCTGTTCCGCGGCGTGGTGGACACGGCGCTGATCGCCGAGCAGTGGGATCAGCTCGTGCGCATCGCCGCCTCGCTGCGGGACAGGACCGCTCCCGCGCACGTCGTGCTGCAGCGGCTCATCAACGCCTCGCCGGCGGACCGGGTCTCGAAGGCGCTGACCGCCTTGGGCCGCGCCTGCAAGACGCTCTTCATCCTGCGCTACATCCACGAGGAGCCGACGCGCCTGGCCATCCAGCGCCAGCTCAACCGCGGCGAGGCGTGCCATTCGCTCGCGCGCTGGCTGTTCTTCGCCAACCGCGGCGAGTTCCGGGTCGGCAACTACGAGGAGGTGATGAGCAAGGCGAGCTGCCTCGGGCTGCTGTCCAACGCCGCCGTGCTGTGGAACACGGTCCAGATCGAGCGCGTGGTGGGGCGCCTCCGCGCGGGCGGGGCCGAGATCGATCCCGCCGACCTCGCCCACGTCTGGCCGCTCCAGCACGCCCGCATCATCCCCAACGGCACCTACTTCCTGGGCTGGCCGCAGGACGAGACGGCCGAGGCGGCTTCGATCTGACCCCGCTCAGGCCCTTACCGTAAATTTCCGCACGGATGCTGCCAGCGGGCCGACTTGGTCCAGGCGACTGGCGATGCGGAGGAGACGGTCGTAGAGGGTCAGCGCGTCACCGGTACAACGAGCACGTAGATAGTACCCAGCTCTACGCCCATTTCTGCTCTAAATGGATGCGTACCAAGCCAAGCCGCTGACTAATCCCACGCCTGACCAGAGCAGCGCCGCAGCTCCAGGGTCGTGTCGGACGACCATTGCGCCTGCTGTAGTGAGAGGCAGAGCCAGGGCCAGAGCGATCAGCATCACCATTAGACGTCTCCATTCAGCTTGGGACCACGACTGGCGGCGCCAGTCCCCCTCAGATTGGCAGGGAGCGGCGTGAATGGTGTGCGGCAATATCATCTCGGCACACAGATGCACGGTCGGTGTTGATTGCCACTGAGATCTGACCTGGTTTGGGGTGAAGTTGCCACTGAGAGTTGACCCATGTTCGGACGCTAGCCTCGGCTTTCTGGGCGGAGGCGGCGGGAGTGTTGGACATGGCGTTGTTGAGCGTTATTCGGCGCTGGCATTTCCGGGACCACTTATCGATCCGGGCGATCACCCGCCGGACCGGTTTGTCGCGGAACACCATCCGCAAGTACCTGCGGTCCGAGGCGGTGGAGCCTGTTTTCAGGACACCTGATCGCCCCAGCAAGCTGGATCCCTTTGCCGAGCGGCTGGCAGCTTGGCTGCGGACGGATGCCCGCAGACCGCGCAAACAGAAACGCACGGCCCGGCAGTTCCACGCGGAACTGGCCGGGCTCGGCTATGACGGCTCGTACCGGCGGGTCGCTGCCTTTGTGCGCGCTTGGCAGGATGACTGGCTGCGCCAACAGCAGACCTCCGGCCGCGGTGTTTTCGTGCCG
>NZ_JABFHG010000015.1 GCF_013112485.1 Roseicella sp. DB1501 | reverse complement strand
TCGTGCCCTTCCGACCGTCATAAGAACCCGCTCCGAGCGGTTCCGCCACGTCAGCTTCGTCCGTCATGCCCGCTATCTCGGCAGGCAAGCCCGGGCATCTCAAGGCCACTGATGGCTGACGCTTACTGGCATCCGCCCTCTTCTTCTCCCGCCAACCTACTTCACGCTCCCGAGGTTCCACCGCAGATGCCCGAGGCATGCTGCCTCACCGCGGCGGAGATCCACCAGATTATCCTCGACCTCATGGGCTGACGCCCGAGTGGCTTCATCTACGGCGGATTACGCGGCGACGGTGCCGCGTAGACCGTGAAGGAGCCCTTGGCACCCTCCTGTAGGCCCGACCTAGCGGACGCGTTCCAGGACGCTCACCTCGGTGCCCTTCGTAAGCGTCTTCCCTTGACTGCCTTGTGGCGGGTGGTGCTGGTCAGCTGGACGGAGGGGCTGCCTTTCTACGCCGTCCCCGCCGACATGCGTTGATGGCTCTACACGACCAACGCCATTGAGGCCTTGAACGCCAAGCTGCGACGCGCAGGCAGCACCAAGGACCACTTTCCCACCGATGAGGCGGCGCTGAAGCTGCGCTATCTCGTCTTGAACAGGACCGAGCGGACGTGGAGGATGCCAGCACGCGAGTGGGCCATGGCCGAAGCCCAGTTCGCCGCCCTGTTCGGCCAGCGCTTCACCAAAGCCCTGGCCTGACCGTGTCGTTCAACCGACCGGCCGAACACAGAGTTCCTGACAGTCCCTGCCGCGACCCCACATAGTGCCCTGGGCTACTGGCCACCCGCGCCGGAAGCGATCCCGGCGTGTCCGGCTGGGCCCGCCTACGCTGCGCTCGGGCGCGCCAGAGCATGGGCCAGCTCTCTCGTAACTCATGGATCCCCGTTCAGGGTCAGGCCAGCAAAGCCCCTCAGATCAACCTCTCAGCCTTGAGCTCGTTCTTCAGGTACGCATAGTAGATCGGCGCCGCGATCAGGCCGGGTATGCCGAAGATCGCGTCCATCACCAGCATGGCGAGCAACAGCTCCCAGGCGCGCGCCTGAATCTGGCCGCCCATGACCCGCGCATTGATGAAATACTCCAGCTTGTGGATCACGATCAGGAAGGCCAGCGAGCCGACGGCCAGCATGGGCGACAAGCTCAGGCTCACCACCACGATCACGGTGTTCGAGATCAGGTTGCCGATGACGGGCAGCAGCCCGGTCATGAAGGTGACCGCCACCATGGTCTTGGCAAGCGGGAGTTGGATGCCCAGCCCGGGCAGGACGGCGAGCAGATAGAGGCCTGTCAGAACCGTATTCAGCGCCGAGATCCGAACCTGCGCGAAGACCACGCTGCGGAAGGCCGCCGACAGGAGGCGGGCGCGATCGGTCAGCGCATGCACCAGGGGACCGTGCACGATGTCCGCGGCCTCGCGGCTGACCGCGATCATCCCGCCGATGATCATGCCGAAGAGGATGTGGAGCAGGACGCGCCAGACATCCTGGCCGATCGAGCGAAGCTGCCCGGCATGGTCGCGCAGCCAGGCGACGGCCTCGGCCTTCAGCTCGGTCGGCTCCTCCGGCAGCGAGATCACCACCCAGGCCGGAAGACGGGAGCGGGCGGTCTCGATCACTTCCGCCATCTTCTGGAGAAGGAGGGAGAGATTGTCGGATCCGCTCGACAGGAGCGAGATGAGCCCCAGGATCGCGGCGCCGATGGCGGCGATGACGAGGATGGCAAGCAGGGCCACGACGATGATCTTGCCCGTGCGGCGATGCACGAACCGGCTGCCATGGCCCGGCGCGAGGGAATGCACGACCTGGTAGACCAGCAGCCCGGCGAGCAGCGATTCCAGCAGCTGGAACTGGAGCGCGCCCAGCAGGGCAAGCCCGGCCAGGAGCCGGGTGGCAAGCCCGAGGCGAGGAGAGACGGTTGTCGCCCCCCTGATCGATATCGGCTTTTCCGGGTGAGGGCCGCGTCCAACAGGATCGAGCATGGGGATCGTTTTGCTGCTACACCCGTTGAAACACGTCTCCTCCCCGATGGCTCCCGCTGCCGATGGACCTCGCCGGATTGGCCGGGCCGATCCGGATGACAGGGCGGGAGAGGACGAGGATGAAACGATGCGGTCCGTCCGGCGGCCGGATCAACCGCGATCCGGACCGGAGGCGTGACCGCGGCCGGCCATGACGCCAGAACCCATCATCAATCCGGCATCGAAGGGACGGGCCACGACATGGCTTCAGTGGCTCGTCCGGCCTCTGCCGCGGTCCGGCGGGGCCCTCGGGGCGGAACCCGAACATGGATCAGGACCGCCCCCGCCGGCGCCGATGGTCAGAACCGATACCGCAGCGTCGCCAGCGCCGAGCGGCGATAGCCCCAGAAGCAGAAGCCATAGGACAGGCAGGACGAGATGTACTTCTCGTCGGTGAGGTTGCTGACGTTCAGCTGCAGGCTGGCGCCGTTGAGCGAGGGGCTCAGATGGCCCAGCTCGTACCGCGCCATCAAGTCCAGCAGCGTCACGTCCGGCACGCGCAGCGTGTTCGCCGGGTCGCCCCAGCTCTGGCCCACATAGCGCACGCCGCCGCCGAGCGTCAGGCCCTGCAGCCGCGTGTCGGGCTGGAAGCTGTATTGCAGGAAGGCGGAGGCCATGTGGTTCGGCACCGAGGTCGGCACCGTCCCGCGCTGCGGCCGGGTGGTGGTCCGCGTGCCGAGCAGACGGTCCAGGGTCACCGTGGAATTGCTGCTCGTGTACTCGCTGTCGAGATAGGTGTAGCTCGCCACGAGGTTGACGCCCGTGGCCAGGGTCGCGCGCGCCTCGAGCTCGGCGCCGCGGGTGCGGATCTCGCCGCTCTGCACGGAGTAGGTGATGTTCTCCGGGTCGGTCGTCAGCACGTTCTGCCGCCGCAGGTCGAACAGCGCCACCGTGAACAGCGCGTTCACGCCGGGCGGCTGGTAGCGGATGCCGATCTCGTGCTGCTGCCCGGTGGTCGGCTCGAAGGGGCCGCCGCCGCGAGCCGGCGCGAAGGTGCCGGTCTGCGGCTCGAAGCTCTCCGTGTAGGAGTAGTAGGGCACGACGCCGATATTGGTCTGGTAGAGGATTGCGGCGCGGCCGGTGAAGGCGCTGGTGTCGAAGGGCGTCCGGGTGACGGCGCCGGTGGCCAGCGCGGTCGCGCGGGTGAGCGAGTCGTACCAGTCGTGGCGGCCGCTGAGATGCACCGTGACAGGCCCCCAGCGCATCTGGTCCTGGAGATAGAGGCCGACGCCGCTCTGGTTCTGCAGGGTGCGCGTGGAATAGGTCAGATTCGGTATGCGCAGGCCATAGACCGGCGCGAAGATGTCGATGGGCGGGACACCCGCCTGGACCGAGCCGGCGGAGGTGTCGCTGTCGACGCGGAAGTAGTCGAGCCCGCCCAGCAGCGTGTGGTTCACCGGCCCCGTGCCGAAGCGCCCTTCGAGCTGGTTGTCGAGGGTGATCGTGTCGAAGTCGCCCTGCGTCCCGGTCAGCCCGCGCGGCGCGGTGCGGTAGTTCGCGGAGAGCGTCGTGTAGTTGGCCTGGCGGTAGTAGAAGTCGGTATGGGACCAGCGGAAATTCTGGCGCGCCACCAGGTTCTCGTTGAAGCGGTGCTCGGCGGCGTAGCCGAGCTGGTATTGCGTGCGGTTCAGGCGGTCGAAATTCGGGTCGCCGTCCCAGAAGCTCGAGCGGGTTTTGCCGTAGGGGTTGTAGAGGACCGAGCCATAGGCCGGCACGCCGCCATAGGTGCCGCCCCAGGGGTCGCGCTGGTAGAGGCCGAGCAGGGTGATGGTCGTGTCGGCCGTCGGCCGGAGGGTGAGGGAGGGCGCGATGAAGTAGCGCTCCTCGCGCGCCTGGTCGATCTGCGTGTCGGAGCGCGAATAGGAGGTGACGACGCGCCCGAGCACGCTGCGATCCTCGTTGAGCGCGCCGCTGAGATCGGCGCCGGCGCGGAAGGTCCCGAAGCTGCCGCCCTGCAGCAGGAACTCGCGGTAAGGCGTCTCGGTCGGGCGCTTGCTGACGAGGTTCACGAGCCCGCCGGGGCCGGCCTGCCCGTAGGTCACCGAAGCCGGGCCGCGCAGCACCTCGACGCGCTCCAGCCGGTAGGGATCGACGCTGGGATTGGCGTCGCGGCCGCCGAAGACCCGCATCCCGTCGAGGAACTGCGTGGCCGAGAAGCCGCGGATCGTGAACTGGTCGAGGCGCGACACGGTGCCGCGCGTGTCCACCGCCACGCCCGGCGTGTAGCGCAGGATGGAGTTGAGGTTCTGCGGCGCCAGGGCCTCGATCTGGTCCCGCGGGATGACCGAGATGGATTGCGGCGCCTCGATGAGGGGCGTGTTGCTCTTGGTGCCGGTCGAGGTGCTCTCGGCGAGGAAGCCGCGGACGGGGGACCAGCCCGGCGGCAGGCCGGCATTGACGCGCATTTCCGGCAATTGGATGGCGCTGCCCGGCTCCGTCCCGTCGGCACTGGTCTGTCCGCTCGCGGGCGCTGCGATCAGGCCGGAGGCGGTGAGGAGAGCCGCTGCGAACGGCGTGCGACGCAAGGGCCGACCGCGGCGCCATCCACCATGGGATTGGACCGACTGCCCGACGCTACCTGTCATTGATATGCCCCGACACCATATTGAAAATGATTGGCATTCTCATCCCGGGCGTCTAGAGCTTTCAGTTCTGTAAGGCAAGGTTCAGGCTTGGTCCATGGTCGGCCGCCATGCGGAATTGGCCGTGACCTGTCCCGCTCGCCAAGCGGCGGGCGAGCGTGGCCGGCCGCACATCCATCCCTGATGGCGCGGCGATGTCAGCCGGCCTGAGCGGTCGGACAGAGTCCGTCGGGGATCATGGCAGGACCTCCCCGCCTGTCGCCTGGCGGCGACAGCGGTTCAGCCCGGCGCGGCCGTGCCGAAGCCGGTTCTCCTGCGCCCGGATCACCGCATCACGGTCGCCGCAGGCCGGTCACAACCCGTCCAAATCACGGGGCCTGTCCCCGGAGGGACGCGCGGAGAGTGGTCTCCTCCGGTCCCTCCCGCCAGATTCCGCGCGCCTGCCGCCGCCCCGCCTCAATCGATCGACAGCTTCAGGCGCGTCACCATTTGCTTCTCATAGGCCGCCCGCTCGCGCGCGAAGGCGGTGTAGGCGGCCGGGCCGAGATACTCGTCCGGCATGTCGTTCGCCGCCATGAACTCCTGCACCCGCGGATGGCTCTGCGTCTTGCGGAAGATCTGGTGCAGCGCCTCGGTGATCTCCGGATCCATGCCCTTCGGCCCGGCGATGCCGTAGGGCGAGGTCACCACCATGCCGTAGCCGAGCTCCGTCAGCGTCGGCACCTCGGGGAAGCGGGGCAGCCGGTCCTTGGTCCAGACCGCGAGCAGGCGAAGCTGCTTCGCCTCCACCACCGGCGCCCAGGAATTGGAATTGGCGATGCAGTCGAGCTGCCGCGCCAGCGTCGCGGTGATGTTCTCCGAGGTGCCGCGATAGGGCACATGCACCATCTGCACGCCCTCCTTCTCGCACAGCTCCTCCATGGCGAGGTGGTTGGAGGTGGCGATGCCGGAGGTGCCGTAGGTGAGCTCGCCCGGCCGCCGGCGCGCTTCGGCGAACATCTCGGCGAGCGTGGTCCAGCCCGAGGCCGGGTGCACGACATGCCCGAAGACGAAGCCGGTCTGCTGCATGACATAGGTGAAGTCCCCCACCGGGTCCCAGGTCGGCCGCTGGGTGAGGAAGGGGTGGCGGATCACCGAGAGATGGTGATGCGCCAGCGTGTAGCCGTCCGGCTTCGCCTGGGTCAGCAGGTACTGCGCCGCCAGCGTGCCGCGCGCGCCGGGCCGGTTCTCGATCACCAGCGTCTGGCCGGTATCCTGCTGGAACAGCTCGGCCTGCAGCCGGATGAAGCCGTCGAGATTGCCACCGGGCGCCCAGGGGATGAGGAAACGGACCGGCCGGTTGGGGAAGCGCCCCTGGCCGAGCGCCGGGGCGGCGAGCCCCATGGCGCCGAGCGTCGCCCCGAGGAGCGTCGCCCCGAGCGTGGCGCGGCGGGTGAGCGGTGATGCAGGCACGTTGTTTTCCTCCCGGCAGGCATGGCGCCAGGGCGGCCCGGACGGTCCGGGGCCCGCCTTGGTGTCGGCGCCGGCCGGGAGCATAGCATGGCGGCCACGGCCTGTGGCCGGGCAGCCTGGCCCTCAGGCCCCGATCACGGCGGTCGGCACCCCGAAGGCGGCCTCGCGCAGGGTGAAGATGCGCGTGCCGGGCTTGCGCCCCGTCCGCAGCGGCGAGACCGCGATCCCCGCCGCGGCGAGCCGCGCATGCTCCGCCGCCACCTCCGGCACCCGCCAGGTGAGGCCCCAAGGCCGTGTCGGGCGCCGTCGTCGCGCCCTCGGCCAGGGCATGCGACACCTCCAGCACCGTGTCGCCGCAGCGGAAGAAGAGCAGCCGCGTGCCCCAGGCGGGATTGCTGCGGTCGAGCCGCAATTCGAGGCCGAGCCGGCCGGCGAGCAAGGCGAGGCTGCGCTCGGGATCGCCGCTGCGGATCACCAGATGGTCCAGCCGCACCGGGCTGGCCGGCGCTGGCCCGGGCGCCGGATCAGGCTCCGGCTCGGTCAGCAGCAGGTGCAGGCCGCGCGCCGCATCCGGGTCGAGCGGCACGGAAGGGCGGCCGAGCCAGGGTTGCGCCGCGCCGGCCGCGGGCAGGCCGCGCCGTTCCAGCAGCCGCAGCGCCGGCGCGGTCCCGGCCACGGCGAGGCCGAGCGCGCCGAGCCGCGCATCCTCCCCCGGGGCGAGCGGGGCGAGGTGGCGGGCGAAGTCCTCCGCACCGTCGCGCGGCGAGACCAGGACGAGCCGCGTATTGGCGAGGCGGAAGGCGACCCAATCCAGCCCTGCCGCCGCGCCGCGATCGGCGCAGGGCGCGGCGAAGAGCGTCGCATGCGCCGCCACGGCGGCGCCGAGGTCGCGCACCGCGAGCACCAGCTGGTCGAGGCCGAGGACTGGCCCCGCCGCCGCGGCCGTCCCCGCCGGGCCACCCCGCGCCCCGCTCAAGGCGCCTGTCAAGACCGTCGCGTCCCGTTGCCCTGCCGGGCAGGCTGTGACGGTTCCTGGGCAGAAGGGGACTCCGCGGGGCCCGCGCAAAGCCGCGAAGCGGTTTCGTGGGGAGTTCTCATGTCCGCACGAGCGGGCAGCCGCCCTCGCTCAGCGGCCGCATCGCCTGCTCGGCATCGATGCTCCCGGCGAGGCGGTAGAGGTCCCATTCCGCCGTCACTTCGGCCGGTTTCTTCACCTCGAAGAGATAGACCGGGTGGATCTTCCGCCCGTCCTCCCGCACCCGCCCCGGGCCGAAGCAGTCGTCCTCCGTCGGCAGCGCCTTCATCCGCGCGACGGTGGCGCGGCCGGAGGCCTTCGCCGCCGCCGGTCCCATGGCGGCGGCGGTCTTCAGGTAGTGCAGCACCGCCGAATAGGCGCCGGCATGGTTGGTGCTGGGATAGATGCCGGTCGGCATCTGCGGCAGCACGCGTTTGGTGAAGGCGCGCGTGCGGTCGTTGAGGTCCCAGTAGAAGGGCTCGGTGGTCAGCAGCCCCTGCGCCGCCTCCGCCCCCATGGCCCGCACATCGCCGAGCAGGCAGAGCAGCCCGACCATCCGCATGGTGCGGGTCAGGCCGAATTCGCGCGCCTGCTTCACGCTGTTCACCGTATCCGTGCCGGCATTGGCGAGGCCGAGCACCTTGGCGCGCGAGGCCTGGGCCTGCAGCAGGAAGGAGGAATAGTCGGTGGTCTGCGGGAAGGGGTAGCGCGCCTGGCCGAGCACCTTGCCGCCCGCCGCCTCCACCGCCCGCGCCGTGTCGCGCTGCAGGGCATGGCCGAAGGCGTAGTCGGCGGTGAGGAAGTACCAGGTGTCGCCGCCCGCCTTCACCGCCGCGGTGCCGGCGCCATGCGCCAGCATCCAGGTGTCGTAGGTCCAGTGGACATGGTTCGGGCTGCAGCGCGGCCCGTGCAGGTCGGCCGTCGCCGGGCCGGTGGCGAGGAAGACCTTGTCCTTCTCCCGCGCGAGGTCCGCGACGGCGAGGGCGATGGCCGAATTGTTCACCTCGAGGATCGCATCCACCCCCTCGCGGTCGTACCACTGGCGGGCGATGCCGGCGCCGATATCGGCCTTGTGCTGGTGGTCGGCATGCAGCACCTCGACCTGCAACGGCGTGCCCGCTTGGGCGAGATCCGCGATCGCCTGCCGCACGCAGGCGAGGGTGCCGAGGCCGGAGAGGTCGCGATAGGGGCCGGAGAGATCGCCGAGGATGCCGAGGCGCAGCGCCGGCCCGCCTGCGCCCTGGGCCGTTGCCCGGCCCGCCGCAAGGGTCAGCGCCGATCCCATCGCCAGCAGGCCGCGTCGTGTCCGCATCATTCCCGGCATCCATCCCTCTGAAGATCGCCCCCCGGGCTCTTGCGCCCGATTCGGCGGCGGCAGCCTCGCCCCAAGGGGCGCGGCAGGCAATGGGCGGACGGCATCGTCATCGCGGGCATGGCGGCCGTGAACGCCTTCGGCACCGGCTTCGGCGACATCCTCGACCTCCTCTGACGCCGGCCCGCCGGTCCGCCGCCCCGCCTGGGACCCCCTGCGCGCGACAGCCGGGGCGCTATTGTCCTGGCCTCCAACGCCGCGGAACGTCGCGGGCGGGGCATTCGGCGGGGATAGTGAGATGAGCGGTATCGTCCTGGTTCTGAATGCCGGCTCCTCCTCCCTGAAATTCGCCGGCTTCCTCCCCGGCCCGGCGGGGCCGGAGCCGCGCTTCACCGGGCAGGTGGAGGGCATCGGCGCCGCGCCGCGGCTGGTCGCGCGCGATGCCGCCGGCAAGCCGCTGGCCGAGCGGCGCTGGGCGGGGGCGGAGGCGCCGGCGAGCGTCGCCGAGGCCGTCACCACCGTCGTGCGCGGGATCGAGGCCTCGCTGCAGGGCGAGACGATCCTCGCCGTCGGCCATCGCGTGGTGCATGGCGGCACGGAATTCGCCGCGCCGGTGCGGATCGAGGCCGGGGTGCTGCCGGCGCTGGAGCGCCTCGTCTCCCTCGCGCCGCTGCACCAGCCGCACAACCTCGCCGGCATCCGGGCGGCGATGAAGCATTTCCCCGGCGTGCCGCAGATCGCCTGCTTCGACACCGCCTTCCACCGCAGCCAGGGCTGGGTGGCCGAGACCTTCGCCCTGCCGCCGCGCTTCTACGACCAGGGGCTGCGCCGCTACGGCTTCCACGGCCTGTCCTATGAATACATCGCCCGCCGGCTGGCGGCGGAGGATCCGGCGCTCGGCGCCGGGCGGCTGGTGGTCGGGCATCTCGGCAACGGCGCCTCGCTCTGCGCCATCGCGGGGGGAAAAAGCCGCGGCAGCACCATGGGCTTCACCGCGCTGGACGGCATCCCGATGGGCACGCGCTGCGGCCAGATCGATCCCGGCCTGGTGCTGCACATGATCGACGCGCTGGACATGACGACGGCCGAGGTGAGCGACCTGCTCTATCGCGACAGCGGGCTGAAGGGCCTCTCCGGCATCTCGCAGGACGTGCGGCAGATCGAGGCGGCGGGCACCGAGGCGGCGGAGCGCGCGCTGGCGCATTTCGCCTTCCGGGTGCGGCGCGAGATCGGCGCGCTGGCCGCCTCCATCGGCGGGATCGACGCGCTGGTCTTCACCGCCGGCATCGGCGAGAACGCCGCCGGCCTGCGGGCGCGCATCTGCGAGGGGCTGGACTTCCTCGGCATCCGCCTCGATCCGGCGCGCAACGCGGCGCATGCGCCGGAGATCTCGGCGGCCGGCGCCCCGGTGCGGGTGCTGGTCCGCCACACCGACGAGGAGCGCATGATCGCCGAGCACGCGCTGGCGCTGCTTGATGCCGATGGAGGTTGATGGTGCCCATCAACCTCCCCCTCAGACGCCGGGCGGTTTGCTCCGCGAACCTTGGCTTCGCGCCACTGGGCGCGGGCCCCGTTCGGGGCCTCGGACCGGTCAAGCGCCCGGTCCGTTGATCTCAATTCTCTGCCGTGGGGTCTCGAAGGGGGGCTCCGCCCCCTTCGCGGGGTTCGGGGCGGAGCCCCGATGGGTCGTCAAAGTCCTAAGTAGACCTTCCTCACCAGCTCGTTGTCCTGCAACGCCGCCGCCGAGCCGCCCTCGAACACCATCCGCCCATGCACGATGACATAGCCGCGGTCGGCGATGCGCACCGCCTGGTGGAAATTCTGCTCGGCCATCAGCACGGTCAGGCCGAGCCGCGCCTTCATCTCGGCGATCATCTCCATGGTGCGCGCCACCAGGATCGGCGCCAGGCCGACCGAGGGCTCGTCCACCAGCAGGATGCGCGGCGCCGACATCACCGCCCGGCCGAGCGCCACCATCTGCTGCTCGCCGCCGCTCATGCTGCCGACGAGCTGGGCGCGGCGCTCGGCGAGGCGGGGGAACAGCTCGAAGCAGAGGGCGAGGTTCTCCGCCAGCCGCACCCGCGCCTCGGCCCGGTAGGCGCCGAGGCGGAGATTCTGCTCGACCGACAGGCGCGGGAACAGCCTCCGCCCCTCCGGCACCAGCACGATGCCCTGCGCCACCACCTGCTCGGGCGAGAGGCCGCCGAGCTCCACCGCCAGGCCGTCCAGCACCGCCCGCACCTGCCCGGCGCTTGGCCGCACCTGGCCCATGATGCTGCGCATCAGCGTGGTCTTGCCGTTACCGTTGGTGCCGAGCAGCACCACCGTCTCCCCGGCCGGGACGGTGAGGGAGACATCCTCCAGCACCCGCACCGCGCCGTAGCCGGCCGAGACGCCGCGCAACTCGAGCGCACTACTGCCGGCCAAGATAGGCCTCCTCCACCTCCGGCAGGGCCAGCACCACGCGCGGCGCGCCCTCGGCGACCTTGCGGCCGGCGACGAAGACCATCAGCCGCTCGGAGAACTCGGTCACCGCCCGCATGATGTGCTCGATCATGATCACTGCCGTGCCGGCGGCGTTCAGCCGCCGCAGCAGCGCCAGGATCTGGTCCACCTCGGCATGCGAGAGCCCGGCCATCGCCTCGTCGGCGATCAGCAGCCGCGGCCGCGGCGCGATGGCGCGGGCGAGCTCCAGCCGCCGCTGCTCCACCTGGGTCAGCTCGCGCGGCAGCCGCGCCGCCTTGCCGGCGAGCTCCACCTCCTCCAGGCATTCCATGGCGCGCGACGTCGCCTCGGCCGGGCTGTCGCCGAAAAGCAGCGGCACGCGGACATTCTCCAGCACCGAGAGGCTGGCGAAGGGCTGCGGCAGCTGGAAGGTGCGGGCGAGGCCGAGCCGGGCGCGGCGATGCGGCTTGAGGCCGTCCAGCGCCTGGCCGGCCAGCACCACCCGCCCGTCATGCGCCGCGAAGTCGCCGCTGAGGCAGTTGACGAAGGTGCTCTTGCCGGAGCCGTTGGGGCCGATCAGCCCCAGCCGCTCCCCCGCCCGCAGCTCGAGATCGACATCCTGCAGCGCGACGAAGCCGCCGAAGCGCTTGCCGACCCCCTCGGCGCGGAGCAGCACCTCGCGCCCGCTCATCGCTTGCGGAACCAGCCGAGGATGCCGCGCGGCGCCAGCGCGACGAAGAGCACCAGCATCCAGCCGACGATCCAGAGGTTGAGCGCCGAGGAGATCGTCACCGTCGCCGCCTGCTGCAGGGTCGCCAGCAGCACCGCGCCGATCACCGGGCCGAGCCAGGTGCCGGCGCCGCCGATCAGCGGCATGGCGATGGTGTTCACCGCATAGGCGAGGTTGAAGGCGCCGTCGGGGTTCACGTAGCCGGCATAGAAGGGCAGGGGCGCGCCGGCCACGCCCATCAGCGCGCCGGAGAGGGTGGTGGCGATCAGCTTCAGGCGCAGCGTCGGCACGCCCACCGCCTCCGCCGCCCGCTCGTTGTCGCGGATCGCCTGCAAGCCGCGGCCGAGCCGCGACAGCTCCACCGTCCGCCCGATGCCGACGGCGATGACGGCGAGCGCCAGCATGACGGCGAAGATGTACTCGCCATAGCTGACGAAGCCCGGCATCGTCATCGGCCGGATCACATAGGCGCCGCGCGAGCCGCCGACATAGTCCCAGTTCACCACCAGCGTCTGCAGCACCACGGCGAGGCAGAGGGTGGCGATGGAGAAATAGACGCCGCGCAGCCGCAGGGTGAGATAGCCGGTGCCGAGGCCGAGCAGACCGGCGGTGACGGCGGCGCCGAGGATGCCGGGGATGACGCCGAGGCCGAGCGCCTCGTAGAGCACGACGGCGGTGTAGGTGCCGGTCGCCATGAAGCCGGCGGCGCCGAAATTCACATAGCCCGCATAGCCGCCGAGGATGTTCCAGGCCGCGGCCAGTACCACGTATTGCAAGACGAAATAGCCGGCATACCAGCCATATTCGTTGCCGATCAGCCGCAGCGCGACGAGCAGCGCCGCGGCCAGCAGCGCGGCGCCGAGCCAGTAGGAGAGGTGCCGCGGCCGGGCCGGGGCGGCCGGGGCAGGCAGGGCGGTCGCGCTCATGCCAGCCGGCCGAACAGGCCCTGCGGCCGGAAGGCGAGCACCAGCAGCAGCCAGCCGAAGGCGACGGCGGGCGACCAGGAGGGGCCGTAGAAGCTCGCCGTCACGTTCTCCACCACGCCGAAGAGGAAGGCGGCGAGGACGCAGCCGGGCAGGCTCGCCATGCCGCCCATGATGCAGATGGCGAAGACCCGGCCGATGAAGACCTGGTGCGAGGCCGGCTCGATCGGCTGCACCACCACCAGCGCGCCGCCGGCGATGGAGGCGAGGGCGATGGAGAGGCCGAAGGCGATGCGCTTGATCCGCACCGGATCCACCGCCATCAGCCGCAGTGCCTCCGGGTCCTGGGCGACGGCGGCGATGGCGAGGCCGGTGAAGCTGCGCCGCAGGAAGACCCAGAGCGCGGCGATGGCGGCGAGCGCCAGCAGCGCCGGCGCCAGCATGCGCAGCGGGACGTCCACCTCCCCCAGCCGCCAGGTGACGAAGGCGTAGTCGGGATCGAGGAAGCGCTGCTCCGGCCCGAGCAGCAGCACCAGCCCGACCTCGACGATGAACATCACGCCGAAGAAGAAGGCGAGGCCCTGCAACGCCTCGTCGCCGCGCCGCTCGAAGAAATGGTGGTAGGCGCGGTAGAGCAGGGTGCCGAGCAGGAAGAAGGCCGGCGCCTGCAGCACCGCGACCAGCAGCGGGTCGAGCCCGAGCGCGGTGCCGAGCAGCACCACCGACATGCCCGCCGCCACCATCAGCGCCGGATGCGCGATGTTGACGATGTCGAGCATGCCGAAGGAGATGGCGAGGCCGGAGGCGGCGGCGGCGTAGAGGCCGCCGAGCAGCAGCCCGCTGACCACGCCGTTCAGCAGCAGCGAGAGCGTCGGGTCCATGCCGGGCTCAGGCCGGGGCGCCGTAGGGCGATTTCAGCTCCCCGGATTTCAGGGCCGGCGGGTAGAGGATCACCTTGGCGCCCGGCTTCTTGTACTTCTCGAGGTCGCCATCGGCGATGTTCTGGAACTGCACGAAGAGGTTGCGCGGCTCCGCCCATTCGCCGAGCGCGCTGAAGCGGATCGGCCCGACGATGGTCTCGAAGCCGTTGGCGTGCATGTCCTTCGCCAGCGCCTCCTGGTCGATCTTCCCGATGCGGGCGAGGGACTGCGCGATCACCTGCATCTGCGCATAGGCATAGGGCTGCAGGTAGTTGCCCAGGACATCGGTCTGCTCGGCCGGGGCGCGGGCGCGGTACTTCTCCTGGAACTCGACCACGCCGGGGAATTGCATGGTGGGCTCGGGCGAATAGACGTCCCAGGTCACCAGGTTGTTCAGGATCGGGCCGAGCTGCGCCTGCACGGCGGCGATCTGCGGCCCGACCATGCCGCCGCCGAGCAGCGCCGCGCTCAGCTTCAGCTCGCTGACCGCGCGCAGGATGCCGTTGGAATCCGGCGGGTAGGAGGCGAAGAACACCACATCCGGCCGCTGCGCCTGGATGGCGCGGATGGTGGGCGTGAAGTCCACCGTGGTCGGCGGGTAGGAACGGTCGTAGACGATGCGCAGCCCGTATTCGCGCGCCATGCCCCGCACGCTCTCGGCGGCGCGCTGGGCGAAGTCGTTGTCGACCGCGAGGATGGAGAGGCTGCGCACCGGATGCGGCAGCATCTTCGTGCATTCCAGGAAGCCGCGGGCATAGTGGCCCTTGATGTCGTCGCCGGTGACGTTCATCGAGAAGTAGCGGTCGTATTTCAGCCGCTCGTTCACCCCGGCGCCGAACAGCGTCACGTAGCACATACCGCGCTGCATCACGACCGGCATGGAGGGCGCGATCATCGCCGTGGCATAGGGCGAGGTGACGAGATCGACCTTGTCCACATCGACGAGCTTCGTATAGAGCGCCGGGACATTCGCCGGGTTGGACTGGTCGTCATAGCTGACGAGCTGCACCGGCCGGCCGAGCAACCCGCCCCTGGCGTTCACGTCTTCCGCCCAGATGCGCTGCGCGAGCTGCGCCGAGCGGCCATTGGCGGCCAGCCCGCCCGAGAGCGACATCGAGCAGCCGATGCGGATCGGGTTGGCGCCCTGGCCGAGCGCCGGCCAAGGCGCGATGGCGGAACCGGCCGCCGTCGTCAGCGCCCCGGCGAGGGCCGTGCGCCCCAGGCCGCGGCGGGTCAACTCGCTCATCCGTCCTCTCCTCCCCCTGGCCGTCCGCCCCCTGTCGTGGCGGTTCGGCGCTGCTTCCCATCCATGTCCTCAGCCGCCGGGCGCGGGCCCCGGACCAGTCGGGGACCGGTCCGTTGGCATGCGTCCTACTCCGCCGCCGGCAGGATGCTCGACGGATCGGCGCCGACCCGGCCGGCGCGCTCGCCCTCGGCCAGGCGCGACAGGCGGAAATCGTAGCGCACCGCGGCGATGTCGGGCCGCGGCGCGCCGGGCAGGCCGCGCTCCGGCGTCACCACCAGCGAGCGGGAGACGCCGAAGACGGTGTCGCTGTCGATATTGGGGTCGTCGCCGAGATAGAGCGCGGTCACCAGCTCGCGGTAGCCCGGCGCCTGCACCAGGATGTGGATATGCGCCGGCCGCATGCCGTGCCGGTTCTGCTGCCGCACCATGCGCCCAACCGGCCCGTCCATCGGGATGGAATAACCGATCGGCTTCACCGTGCGCATGTCGAAGCGCCCCGCCGCATCGGTGCGGTAGCGGCCGCGCAGGTCCATCACCTCCGGGTCGTTAGCCTGCAGGTCGTAGAGGCCATGCGCGTCGGTCTGCCAGATGTCGATCTCGGCGCCGGCGACGGGCCGTCCCTCGGCATCGGTAACCTCGCCGAAGAGGATCAGCGGCTCGCCACTTGTCGCATGCACGGCGATGCTCTCGCCGGCGGCGAATTCCGGCGCCTTCTCGCGGAAGAAGGGGCCGAGCAGGCTGGTCTCGGTGCCCGCCGCCTCGCGCCCCTCGGCATCGTGCATCAGGTTGACGAGGCGGGAGAGGCCGAGCACGTCGGAGAGCAGGATGAACTCCTGCCGGTAGGGCGTGCAGGCCTGGCCAACGGCGGTGAGGAAGCCGATGCCGGCCAGCCATTCCTCCGGCTTCAGCTCCACCTCCCGCGCGAAGTCGTGCAGGTGGCGGATGGCGGCGGCCATGATCTCGCGCTGCCGGGGATCGGGCATGCGCGCGATCTGCGCCAGGGCCTCCTCGGTCACGCCCATGCGGTCGAGGTCGGGCATTCCGCTCACTCCCTGCCTGTGCCGGGGCTGCCCCCGGTGCCGCTTGGCGGCTTGCCGGCAACGATGCTGGGGCGGCGCGCGGCGGTCAATGCGCATCGGCGTGCCCGTCGCGAACTTATATCACCGGCCCCTCAATCGCCGGGCGGGCTGTTCCGCAACCCTTGACCACGCCGCGTCGCGCCGCGAGGCGCGCCAATGGGCGCGACCGGCGGCGCCCGTTCGGGCGCTCGGCATGGAGGGAGCAGTCATGCCGGCGGTATCAGCCCCCACCCGACCAGACGGCGGGATCGGCGACCGGCCGGCCGCTCAGCGCCAGCAGCCGCGTCAGGGTCAGGCCGAGCGAGGGGTCCGCCTCCGGCCGCGGCAGCCGCCGCTCGATGAAGGCGCCGAGATGCCGGCTGACCGCGACGGCGGCGCGCGAGGGCGGGATGCGGGCGGCGCCGTAGCGCCGCAGCGCGGCGGGGATGTCGGGCTCGGCCGCCAGCGCCTCGGCCAGCGCCCGCGCGTCCTCGGCCGCCTTCAGCACGCCGACGCCGACATGCGGCCGGGCGGTGAAGCCGGCATCGCCGAGCAGCGCGACGCGGCCGAAGCCGAGCGCCGGGCTTTCCAGGTCGACGATCGGCTGCACCAGGAATTGCCGGGCGCGCCGCGGCGCCTCGGCATAGGGGGCGGGCAGGCGGGCGGCGGCATCGGCCTGCAGCGCGGCGATGTGCTGCGGCCGGATCAGAGCCGGCGGGATGGCGAGGGGGTGCCGCCGCCCGGCGGCATCGGTCAGCAGGTCGTCCAGCGCCGCCCCGGCATCGACCGGGTAGTACCAGAGGAAATTGTAGCGCCGCTCGCCCGGCGCCACGCTGTCGCCGGCGCCCGGCACCGGATAGCCGATGAACTCGCCCTTGCCCGGGAAGCCGAAGGTGAACTGGGTGAAGATGCGGGCGAAGCCAGCGGAGAATTCCGCCTCCTCCACCAGTCCGCGCCAGCCGACATAGCCGGCATAGACCGGCTGCGCGGCGGGGGCGACGGCGGCGCGGACGGCGGAGCGCAGCCCGTCGGCGCCGACCAGCAGCTCGCCCGTCGCGCTGCTGCCATCGGCGAAATGCGCGGTGACGCCGGCCGCGTCCTGCGCCAGCCCGACCAGCTCCTGCCCGGCCTGGTAGCGCTCGGCGGGGAAGGCGGCGCGCAGCGGGGCGAAGATCCGCCCCCAGGCCGTGACGTATTGCGGATAGGCCTCGCGCGCCACCACCGCGCCGCTCGCATCCACGGCGCAGCGGCCGGGGACGTGGACGCCGGGCGGGTTCTCGTCCCGCACCCCGGCGAGGGCCATGATGGCCTGGGTCTCGGCATGATGCGCGATGCCGGTGCCGCGCGAGTCCAGCCCCTGCCTCGCCCGCTCATGCACCGTGACGTCCCAGCCGTGGCGCAGCAGCAGGTTGGCGGCGAAGAGGCCGCCGACCGAGCCGCCGATGACGATGGCGCGCCGGGTTGCTCCCGTCGCCATGGATGGTTCCTCCCGCGCCGTGGCGCCGGAGGGAAGCGCAGCAGGGATCGGCGGCAAGCGCAAGCGCCCTTCCCTGGCCTTTCCCCGGGCGCGCCCTCCCGAACAGGCGCCACCCGTTGCCCTGCCGCGGCTTGGCCGCGGCAGGCTGTGATGCGCCTGCGATCAGAAGCGAATCACGGGGCCCCCGCGACGGCGCGCAGCCATGTCGTGGGGAGATCTACCGCAGCAACACCGGCAGCATCGCATCCAGCCGCAGCCGCCCCTCCTCGGTCGCCACCAGCCGGCCGGTCCCGCTCCCTGGCTCGGTCCAGGCGAGGTAGCCCTCCTCCAGGCAGGCGGCGAGCATCGCCGGGTCCACCGCCTCGGCCAGCGTCCGCCCGCTGCGCGCCAGCAGCCGCGCCGGGTCGATGCCCTCGGCTAGGCGCAGCCCCATCAGCAGCGCCTCGCGCGCCCGCTCCTCGGGGTCCAGCGCCAGCTCCTCCGTCACCGCATGGCCCTCGCGCTCGACCCGCGCCAGCCATTCCTCCGGCGCCCGGTGGCGGCGGGCGGCGAGCAGGGCGCCGCCGAGGCCGAGCCGCTGATGCGCTCCCGGCCCGATGCCGAGATAGTCGCCATAGCGCCAGTAGACGAGGTTGTGCCGGCTCTCCGCCCCCGGCTTCGCGTAGTTGGAGACCTCGTAGGGCTGCAGGCCGAAGCCCGCCGCCTCCTCCGCCGTCGCGGCATAGAGCCGGGCGGCCTCTTCCTCCTCCGGCAGGCGGAAGGCGCCGCGGCCGTATTCGGTGGCGAAGCGCGTCCCCGGCTCGATGGTGAGCTGGTAGAGCGAGAGATGGTCGGCGGCCAGCGCCAGGGCGCGCCGCAGCTCGGCCCGCCAGGCGGCCTCGGCCTGGCCCGGCCTGGCATAGATCAGGTCGAAGGAGAGGCGGGGAAAGAGCGCCCGCGCCGCCTCCAGCGCCGCGATGGCCTGCGCCACGTCGTGCCGGCGGCCGAGGAAGCGCAGCGCCTCCGGCTCCAGCGACTGCACGCCGAGGGAGAGGCGGTTCACCCCGGCGGCGCGGAACGCGGCCAGCTTCGCCGCCTCGACGCTGGTCGGGTTGGCCTCCAGCGTGATCTCGACATCCTCCGGCGCCTCGAACAGCGCCCTGGCATCGGCGATCAGCGCGGCCACCGTCTCGGGCTCCATCAGGCTCGGCGTGCCGCCGCCGAAGAAGATCGAGGCCAGCGGCCGCCGGCCCGTCGCGCCATTGGCCCGGCCCGCCTCCCGCGCCAGCTCCCGCCGCAGCGCGTCGCGCCAGCGCGGCTGGTCGATGCGCTCCCGCACATGGCTGTTGAAGTCGCAATAGGGGCACTTGGCGGCGCAGAAGGGCCAGTGGATGTAGAGGGCGAGGGGTTCGGTCACGGAGGGGATATGGCGGCGGCGGGGTCCTCTGTCGAACGGGTGCGGGCGGCGCTGCTGGCGGCCGGCCATCCCGACACCATCATCGCCGTCCCGGAGAGCGCGCGCAGCGCCGCCGAGGCGGCCGCCGCGGTCGGCTGCGACATCGCGCAGATCGCCAAGTCGATCCTCTTCCGGGCCGGGGCGGGCATGGGCGAGCGGCCGGTGCTGGTGGTGGCGAGCGGCGCGCACCGGGTGGACATGGCGCGGGCCTCGGCGGCGCTCGGCCTGGCGCTGGAGCAGGCCGAGGGACGCTGGGTGCGCGAGGTCACCGGCTTCGCCATCGGCGGCGTCGCGCCGCTCGCCCACCGCATCCCGCCGCTGACGCTGCTGGACGAGGCGCTGTTCCGGCATGCGGAGGTCTGGGCCGCGGCCGGCTCGCCCCGGCATGTCTTCCGCACCACGCCGGAGGAACTGCGGCGCCTCTCGGGCGGGACGGTCGCGGCGGTGGCGGAGGGTTGAGATGCCGCTGCCCGCCACCTCGCTCTACGCCGCGCTGCTGGCCTGGCTGTTCCTGCTGCTCTCGCTCCGCGTCATCCGGCTGCGGCAGCGCCATGGCATCCTGCTCGGCACGTCGCACCGGCTGGTCGAGCGGGCGGTGCGGGCGCATGGCAATTGCGCGGAATACGGGCCGCTCGGGCTGCTGCTGCTCGGGCTGCTGGAGGGGATGGGCCTGCCGCCCTGGGGCGTGCACGCGCTCGGCACCGCGCTGCTCGCCGGCCGGGCGGTGCATGCCTTCGGCATCAGCCGCGAGCCGGAGGCGCTGCGCTGGCGGGTGGCGGGCATGGCGCTGACCTTCGCCCTGCTCGGCCTCGGCGGGGCGGCACTGCTCGGGCTGGTGCTGGCCGATGCGGCGGGGCGGCTGTAGCGGGAAGCGGTTTCGCCCCGCCGGGATCAGCCCTAGGCTCCCCGCACCACGCAGGAGGAGACGACCATGCCGACCACCGTGAAGCAGATGCTCGCCGAAGCCAATGCCGCCGTGCCGCGGATCAGCCCGGAGGAGGCCAAGGCGCTGCACGCGAAGGGCGAGGCGGTGTTCATCGACCTGCGCGAGCCGGCCGAGCTCGCCGCCTCCGGCACCGTCCCCGGTGCCCTGCCGATCCCGCGCGGGCTGCTGGAATTCCGCGCCGATCCCGAGAGCCCGGACCGCAATCCCGCCTTCGCCAAGCCGGTGGTGGTCACCTATTGCGCCTCGGGCGGCCGCGCCGCGCTGGCGGGCAAGGTGCTGCAGGAGCTCGGCTACGGCGATGTCCGCAACCTCGGCGGCTTCAAGGACTGGGTCGAGGCCGGCGGTCCGGTGCAGAAGGGCTGAGCCGGCGGGGAAGGAGAGGCGGCATGCGGATCCTCGTCATCGGCGCGGGCGCGCTCGGCGGCTATTTCGGCGGGCGGCTGCTGGAGGCGGGGCGCGACGTCACCTTCCTCGTCCGGCCGCGCCGCGCCGAGCAGCTCGCCCGCCACGGGTTGGTGCTCGACAGCCTGCACGGCAATGCCAGCCTGCGGCCGCGCACGGTGCAGGCGAGCGGGCTGGAAGGCCCCTACGACCTGGTGCTGCTGGCGGTGAAGGCGCCGGCGCTCGAGGCGGCGATGGCCGACATGGCGCCGGCGGTCGGCCCCGGCACCACCATCCTGCCGGTGCTGAACGGCATGCGGCATCTCGACCTGCTCGGCGCCCGCTTCGGCGCGGCGCGCGTGCTCGGTGGCGTCGCGCAGATCCCGGCGACGCTCGGGCCGGAGGGGCAGGTGATCCACCGCATGAGCCCCGACCACCAGCTCATCTTCGGCGAGGTCGCGGGCGGGCTCTCGGATCGGGTGCGGGCGATCGAGGCGGCCTTCGCGGGCGCCAATTTCCGCCCGCGGGCGAGCGAGGCGATCCTGCAGGAGATGTGGGAGAAATGGGCCGGTCTCGCCAGCCTGGCCGGCGCCACCTGCCTGATGCGCGGGACGGTCGGCGACATCCTGGCGGCGCCGGGGGGCGAGGCGTTCCTGCGTGGGATCTTCGCCGAGTGCAGCGCCGTCGCCGCCGCGGCGGGGCATGCGCTGCGCCCGCCGATGGTCGAGGCGGCGACCAGCTTCCTCGGCAAGCCCGGCTCGCTGCTCACCGCCTCGATGCTGCGCGATGTCGAGCGCGGCAGCCCGGCCGAGGGCGAGCATGTGCTCGGCGACATGATCGCCCGCGCCGGGCAGCTCGGCGTGCCGGTGCCGCTGCTGGCCCTTGCCCGGCTCCATCTCGGCACCTACGAGGCGCGGCGCCGGCGCGAGGCGGCGGCCGGCTGAGTGGCCCTGCCGCGGCTGCGCCGCGGCAGGCTGCGACGCGCCTTGGACGCAGGGCGCATCGCGGGGAACACCTCAGCGCGGGAGTTGCGAGACCAGGCGGAAGCGCTGCGCCCGCTTGCCGGTATCCACCTCGGTGGTGAAGACATTGCCGCGGCTGTCGACGGCCATGTTGTGCACCCAGTGGAAGTCGCCGGCATTGCGGCCGTTGCGCCCGAAGCGGCCGAGCGCCGCGCCGTCGCCGCGCGCCAGCAGGTGCACGACATTGTTCGAGCCGTCGGCGGCCAGCAGCACGGATTGCGCCGGGTCGGGCAGGAAGTCCATGTCCCAGACCGAGCCGCTGCCGAGCGTCGCCGGCGCCACCACGAACTCCCGCACGAAGCGGCCATCCTTCTGGAAGACCTGGATGCGGTCATTGGCGCGGTCGCAGACATAGAGCAGGCCGTCCTGCGCCAGCCGCACGCAATGCACCGGGTTGCGGAAGAAGCGCGCCGGGCTGCTCGCCGCCTCGCCCGGGCGATAGGGCGGCAGCGCCTCATCCGGTGGCGGCCGCTCGCCATAGGCGCCCCAGTGGCGCTTGTAGGCGCCGGTCTCGGCATCGAAGACGATGACGCGGCGATTGCCGTAGCCATCGGCGACATAGATCTCGTTGGTCGCGGGATCGACCTCGACATCCGCCGGCCGGCCGAGCCGCTCGGTGTCGTTGCTGCCGCCGGTCTCGCCCGTCTTGCCGATCTGCAGCAGGAAGCGGCCGTCGCGGGTGAATTTCAGCAGCACATGGTCGTTCGGCCCGTTGCCGGCGATCCAGACATTGTCCTTGTGGTCGACATGGATGCCGTGCTCGTTCTCCGGCCAGCTTGGATGGTGGCCCGGCCCGCCCCAGGCCTGCACGACATTGCCGTCCGGGTCGAACTCGATCACCGAGGGGGCGGGGACGCAGCATTCGCTGAGCGGCGGCTCCTGCGCCGCGCCGGCCTCGTCCTTCGTCATGGTGCGGGGGCGGTGGATCACCCAGACATGGTCGCGCGCATCGACGGCGACGCCGGCCGCCTGGCCGATGCCCCAGCGGTTCGGTAGCGGCTTCGGCCAGACGGGATCGACCTGGTAGACCGGCGCGGCGGGCGGCGTGCCGGTCGGCGCCTGCGCCGCGGCGGGCGGCGCCGCGAGCAGCAGCAGGCCGAGCAGCCATCCGGCGGCCGCCGGGCCGCGATACACATGGCGCATCGGCCTTTCCTCCCTGTTGGTGCCGCGAGCCTCGGCCGCACCGCCCAGCCCCGTCAAGCGCCGACGCCTCCCGGACCCCGACCGCGCGCGGCCATCCCGTCGCCTCCCGTTGCCCTGCCGCGGCTTCGCCGCGGCAGGCTGTGACGCCTCTCGGGCCCGAGGCGAATCACGGGACCCCCGCGAAGACGCGCAGCGACATCGTGGGGATTACCTATTGCGGCTCGATCCCCGCCTTGCGCGCCGCCTCGCCCCATTTGCGCATCTCCGCCTCGGTGAAGGCGCGGATCTCCTCCGGCGTCGAGGTCACCACCTCGGCGCCGAGCGTGCGGTGCTTCTCCACCACCTCGGGCCGCTTCAGCGCCGCGACGCAATCGGCGTTCAGCTTCGCCAGCACCGGCGCCGGCAGCCCGGCCGGGGCGATCACCATGCCCCAGGTCGAGGCCTCGAAGCCCCGCAGCGTCTCGCCCACCGTCGGCACCTCGGGAAGCTGCGGAGCCCGCTTCGCGCCGGTCGTCGCCAGCGCCTTGAAGGCGCCGGAGGTGATGTGCGGCAGCGCCGCGGGAACGGTGTCGAACATGATGTCGACGCGCCCGGCCATCAGGTCGGGATGCGCCTGGGTGCTGCCGCGATAGGGCACGTAGCTGAGCTCGGTGCCGGTCTGCTGGCCGAACAGCACCGGGGCGAGCCGCACCACCCCGCCGGTGCCGGCGAAGGTGACGCCGGGATTCTTCTTCGCATGGGCGATCAGCTCGGCGATGGTGTTCGGCGCGAAGCCCTTGCCGGCGCAGACGACCAGCGGCGTCGAGGTGGTCTGGGTGACGAAGCTGAAGTCGCGCAGCGTGTCGTAGGGCAGCTTGTAATAGGCGGCATTCACCGGATGCCCGACCGAGACGAGGCCGAGCGTGTGGCCGTCCGGCGCGCTGCGGGCGACGGCTTCCGTGCCGATCACGCCATCCGCGCCCGGCCGGTTCTCGACCGGCACCGGCTGGCCCCAGAGCGCGGCCAGCGGCTCGGCCATGATCCGCGCGGTGATGTCGGAGACGCCGCCCGGCGTATAGGGCACGACGATGCGCACCGGGCGGTTGGGGAAGCCTCCCCCCTGGGCCAGGGCGCGGCGGGCGAGCAGCAAGGCGGGCGCGGCAAGGGCCGCGCGGCGGGCGATGGGCATGGTCGTTCCTCCCGGAAGCTGGGCGTCTCGCGCCGATCCTGCCGCGCCCTGGCGCCGCAGGCCATGGCGCCCCCCTTGGCCGCCCCCCTTGGCCGTCCCCTGGCCGATGCCGGATGACGGCGGCGCCCGGGGGATGGCATGGTCCCGCCGCCATGACAGAGCTTGCCCCGCCGCCGATGACCGCCCTGGACGAGGCATCACCCGCCGCGGGGCAGTGGCGCTACTGGCGGCCGGCGGCGGCACTCGTCGAGCTCGGCACGCTGCAGGGGCGGGAGGTCGGGCTGCCGCCGCATTTCCACGCCGAGGACCAGCTCACCGTCGTGCTCGCCGGCCGGCGCCGCTTCGTCCTGGGCGGGCGGATGGTCGTCCTGGCCGCCGGCCAGGGCGCGCTCATCCCGGCGGGGGTGCCGCACCGCTCCCTCGCCGAGCCGGAGGGCGTCCTCTGCCTCAACGCCTATCTGCCGGCCGGCAGCGACGCCGCGGCCGCGCTGGACGGCTGCCTCGCGGCCGGCGGCTGGCCGCGGGGCGCGGTCCCGCCGTCGGCGGGCCTGGAGGCGGCGGCGTGCAGGCGCGCCGCTGCCGCGCCTCCCGGCGGTCCCGCCCCGCCGCCGGCCGGCCCCGTCCGTCGGGTCGCCGCGCAGGCGGGGATGAGCCGGGAGGGCTTCACGCGCCGCTTCGCGCGGCGGCACGGCATGCCGCCGCACGCCTTCTGGCTCATGCAACGCCTGAACCTGGCCCGGAGGCTGCTCCGCGCCGGGGAGGGCATCGCCGCGGCGGCGGCCGAGGCCGGCTTCGCCGACCAGAGCCATCTCGGGCGCTGCTTCCGCCGCGTCTTCGGCGTCACGCCCGGCCGCTACCGCGCCGGCGAGCCGCCGTCACAGCCGTTCCAGACCGGGTGGTGAGCCGGCGGCAGGATCCCGCCACGGCGCCGCGAGGCTGCGGCGCCCGGCACGGAGGCCATGGGATGATGCCAGGTGGGGACCCGTCGTGAACGCGCTTCTCTCCCTCGCCGTGATCGGCGCCGGCATGAGCGTCGCGTTCCAGCAGGTGCTGAACGCGAAGCTGCGCGGCGAGCTCGGCTCGCCCTGGTGGGCGGGCTTCGCCAGCTACGCCGTCGGCCTGCTCGCCATGCTCCTCGCCGTCCTGCTCAGCGGCGGGCCGCCGCTCTCGGCGGCGATGATCGGGCGCACCTCCTGGCTCTCCTGGGCCGGGGGGATCTTCGGCGCCCTCTTCATCGCCACGGCGATCCTGGCGGTGCCGCGCCTCGGCGCCGCGACCGTGCTGGCGCTGATCGTGGTCGGGCAGATGCTCGCCTCGCTCGCCTTCGACCATCTGGGCGCCTTCGGCCTGGCGCAGCACCCGGCGACGCCGCTGCGGCTGGCCGGGGCGCTCTGCCTCCTCCTCGGCGTCCTGCTGATCCGCGCCTGACCGCGGCGGCCCGGGCCGCCGTTTCGCAACTTATGCGGAACGGCCGCGCTTGCGACTGCCGGGGCTGTCCCCCGTCTGCTATCGGCGGCCGCCCATTGTCCGGGATCCGGCCGTCTTCCCGGGAGGTACCACGCATGTCCTTCACGTCCCGCCTCGCGCTGACGCGCCGCGCCGCCCTGGCCCTCGGCACCGCCGGGCTGGCTTCTCCCTTGGCCACCCCCGCCCTCGGCCAGGCGCCCTGGCCGAACCGGCCGATCACGCTGGTCGTCGGCTTCCCGCCCGGCGGGCAGACCGATTTCGCCGCGCGGGTGCTGCAGAACGGGCTGCAGCAGGCGCTCGGCCAGCCGGTGGTGATCGACAACCGCGGCGGCGCCGGCGGCAATCTCGGCACCGAGACGGTGCTGCGGGCGAAGCCGGACGGCTACACGCTGCTGGTCGGCAATGCCAACCCGCTGGTGATCAACCCGCACAGCATGCCGTCCATGAAGATCAACCCGATGGAGCTGGTGCCGATCGGCATGATGCTGCAGAGCGGGCTGATCTTCTGCCTGCATCCCTCGGTCCCGGCGACGACGGTGGCGGAGTTCGCCGCCTGGGCGAAGGGGAAGAAGGGCGATGTCGATTACGGCTCGGCCAGCTCGGGCAGCCTCTCGCATGTGGCGATGGAGCTGTTCAGGAGCCGCATCGGCGGGCCGGAAATGACGCATGTCCCCTATCGCGGCAGCGGCCCGGCCATGCAGGACTTCATCGCCGGCCGCTTCCAGATCATGTGCGACGCGGCCAGCGTGGTGGCGCCCTTCATCGAGGCGAAGCAGCTCAAGGCGCTGATGGTGACGACGCCGGAGCGGATCCCGGCCTTCAAGGACATCCCGACCGCGGCCGAGCAGGGGGTGGCGGATTTCGTGGTGCTCGCCTGGATCGGCCTCTTCGCGCCGAAGGGCACG
Organism: Roseicella sp. DB1501; assembly: GCF_013112485.1. GTDB lineage: Bacteria > Pseudomonadota > Alphaproteobacteria > Acetobacterales > Acetobacteraceae > Paracraurococcus. The sequence goes on along the minus strand of NZ_JABFHG010000015.1, from coordinate 93,706 downwards.
CCGCCCGAGATCGTGCAGCGCGCCAATGCCGCGGTGAACCAGGCCTGCGCCGATGCCGCGATCCGGCAGAACATCGTCAGCCGCGGCGACGAGCCGGGCGGCGGCACGGCGGAGCAGCTCGGCGAGATCATGCGCCGCGACCATGCCCGCTGGGGCGAGGTGGTGCGGGCGAACAACATCCGCGCCGAATAGCGGGCACGGCGCGGCGGCGCGGCGCAGTCCCACTCGCCGCCGCGCCCCGCGCCTGCGAGAAGCGGCCATCGCCCATGCATGTCCTCGCCCGCCGCCATGTCCGCCTGCTGCGCCACCGGGCTCGCCGGGCGGTCCGGCTGCGCAGCCTCGTCCGCACCAGCGAGGTGGCGATCGTCCTCCTCGCCACCGTCACCGGCGCCCTGGTCGGGGTGCTGGCCTGGGCCATGGGGGCGATGGCGGGGGCGCTGCACCTGCTCCTCTTCGGCATCGCGCCGCAGATGCGGCTTTCCGCCACCGCCTTCATCCCCTCCTGGCGGCTGCTGCTGGTGCCGGCGCTGGGCGGCCTCGCCCTCTATGGCATGAACCGGCTGCTGCGGCGCTGGCGGCCGAAGTCGCCGGTCGACCCGATCGAGGCGAATGCGCTGCATGGCGGGCGGATGAGCCTCTCGGATGCCGCGGTGGTCGGGGCGCAGACCATCCTCTCGAACGGCGTCGGCGCCTCGGTGGGGCTGGAGGCGGGCTATGCCCAGGCCGGCGGCGGCCTCGCCTCGCGCCTCGGCCGGCTCGTCGCGCTGCGGCGCGGCGACCTGCGGGTGCTGGTCGGCGCCGGCACGGCGGGCGCCATCGGCGCCGCCTTCGACGCGCCGCTGACCGGCGCCTTCTATGCCTTCGAGCTGGTGATCGGCACCTACAGCATCGGCTCGCTCTTTCCCGTGGTCGCTTCGGCGGTGGCGGCGACGCTGGTGGCGCGGCTGCTGCAGGCCGGGACCTATGCGGTCGAATCCGTGGCCCCGACGGTGGTGGACACCGAGCTCTACCCGCTGGCCCTGCTGGTCGGCGCGCTCTCCGGCCTCGCCGCCATCGCGCTGATGCGCGGCGTGGCGCTGACCGAGCTGGCGCTGACGCGCGCCATCCCCTCGGCGGCGCTGCGGCTGATGCTGGGCGGGCTCTGCGTCGGCGGGCTGGCCATGGTCTCGACCGTCGCCCTCTCGGCCGGGCATGGCGCGCTGCACCTCGCCTTCATCACCGAGACGCCGGCGCGGCTGCTGCTGCTGCTGATCGTGGTGAAGTCGCTCGCCTCCATGGTCTCGGTGGCAAGCGGCTTCCGCGGCGGGCTGTTCTTCGCCTCGCTGCTGATCGGCGCGCTCGGCGGCAAGCTCTTCGCCGGCATCATGGCGCTGATCGCGCCGCCCGGGCCGGATGCGCTGGTGATGTCGCTGGTGGGGATGAGCGCCTTCGGGGCGGCGGTGATCGGCGCGCCGCTCGCCATGACCTTCCTCGCGCTCGAGACCACGGGCAGCCTCGCCGTCGCCGGGCTGGTGCTGGCGGCCGTCGCGGTGGCCGGGCTGATCGTGCGCCGGCTGTTCGGCTATTCCTTCGCCACCTGGCGCTTCCACCTACGCGGCGAGGCGATCCGCAGCGCGCATGACATCGGCTGGATCAACGACCTGACGGCGGGGCGGCTGATGCGGCGGGACCCGCGCACCGTGCCGGCGAGCATGGACCTCGCCGCCTTCCGCAAGGCGGTGCCGCTCGGCGCCGCGACGCAGGTGGTGCTGCTGGACGAGGGCGGGCGCTATGCCGGCATCGCCTCGGTCGCCGAGGCGCATGCGGCGCCGCCCGAGACCGGGACGGTCGGCGCGCTGGCGCGGCTGCGCGACCGGGTGCTGCTGCCGCGCACCAATGCCCGCGACGCCATGGCGATCTTCGAGGCGGCGGAGGCGGAGGCGCTGGCGGTGGTGGACGGGCCGGGGCGGCGGGTGCTCGGCCTGCTGACCGAGGCGCATCTGCTGCGCCGCTACGGCGAGGAGGTGGAGAAGCGCCGGCGGGAGGAGAGCGGGATCGCGCCGGGATGACGGTGCGGTTTAGATAGACAACCGGATGTCCGAGATGGGTGGAAAGCGGTCATAGCTCCCGCGAGCGGCGAGGCAGCATCCGCGCCTGATCCGTTTACCGTTTTCCATCTCAACCCGGCAGTTTCGGGAAAGCGTCGCCTGCTCCTGCTGCCCTTTCCCGCGTACACACGGCATTCCGTCCCCACGTTCCTTACGGGAATGGTGATCGAGCCCGCAGAGATGCGACGGCGAGCCAAGTGGACTGAAAACAACATGTTCGGGCGTGCTGCCGACCAACGTCGGCTTCGGCCGACGTTTCGGCCGTGAAGGTGCCATCATCCCGTTCCTTCACTATGCGGAACCGCGTTTAAAAGGCTGGGGGGCGTGAGTTGACCAAAAAATACTCGAACTCGGACCTGATGAAGTTCGCAGTCAAGGAGCAACTGAAGTGCACCGAATACCCCAAGGTGGGAGTCGTCGTCGCCAAGTACGGATTGATCCTGTCGACCGGCTTCCGCGGCGAGGTTGCCAAGAAACATGCCGAACGGGTGGCCCTCGAGAAGTTGGCGATGACCGATCGGATTGGGTCGACGGTCTTCACCACCCTGGAGCCGTGCGTTGCTCTTCAAGCAAACCAAGCGACTGAGTCATGCGCGGACCTGATTATCGCGTCCGGGGTTCGCGAGGTGTTCGTCGGTGTGCTTGATCCCAACGGCACCATCTATTCCCAAGGCTTCAGGAAACTCCTGGAGAACAACATCAGCGTTAAGTTCTTCAACAGGAAGCTGCGGGACGCTGTTGAGCAGGAGACCTTCGAGTACGGTGAGATCGAGAAGGTGATTGGACCCGGCAAGCGCCGCGTGCCCGTGGTCGGAAGCGGGATCGGTATCAAGGTTCAGTTCAGCGAAACCGATCAGCGGACGATCGACATTTCATGGCAGACCCTGCAGCCCGCTCACGGGTGCGTGGATCTCTCAAGCTCCAACGGGGCCGTCAGGATCGCGGCGGGTGCCAGCAGGTTCAGCGACATCACCGCCCCGACCGTCTTCAGATTCCCGAGCCATTTCGCCAGGATGAAGAAGGACATGATCGCGATCGTTCTGCCAGAGGGGTCCACGTTCTGTGTCCTAATCAAGCTGATCGACCTATTCGAGAACGACATCCTGCTTCAGTGGGAAGTCTGGAATGTGCAATAACGACATCCTGCTTCAGTGGGAAGTCTGGAATGTGCAATAAATGACTGCGATGATCGAAGCGGTGTGAATCCGGCCGGCTTAGCTCGGGCGACTTGGCTGCCTTTTCTCCTTTCGCCATCCTTTTCAGGAAAGTCAGGGCGCCGTTGTTAGGACGGCGAGAGTCGGCTTTGAGTCGGTGGAAGCCATCCCTGGATCATGGGGAAACAGGCTCCAGGGTCCACGATCCAGCGGCTCCGCGGGACGCATAGTCGCACCCCGACCCTCGATACGCCACAGCCTGCCGCGGCAGGGCAACGGGATGCGCCACACGAAAATGTCGGTCGCGATCCTGCAACCGGATCGGCCAGCGGCGGTTCTTCGGCGGCCACGGGGCGCCGGGCATCACTGGTGAGCCGCCGGGCTCTGGATGCCCTCGGCGCCATGCGGCGGAGGCCGACACGCCCCAGGAGACAGGAGACCGCTATGGACAAGAACGAGATCGAGGGCACGGCCCGCAACGTCGCCGGCAAGGCCCAGGAGGCCTATGGCAAGTTCACCGACGATGCCGAGCACGAGGCGAAGGGCGTCGCCCGCCAGGTGGCCGGCAAGGCGCAGGAGGCCTATGGCGATGCGCGCGACGTCGCCCGCGACGCGGCCCGCCAGGTCGGCCAGGTGGTGGAGAAGCAGCCGGTGCTCTCGCTGCTCGTCGCCGGCGCCGTCGGCTATGCGCTGGCGCTGCTGACCCTCGGCGCGGTGGATCGCGGCTCCCGCCGCTGGTAGGGCGGGAAGGGCCTCTCGCCGCGCGGCGGGAGGCCCGCTGCCGTCGCCTTCCCGAAGCGCCGTTTGACGCTTTCGCCGCCCGTTGTCCTGCCGCGGCTTTGCCGCGGCAGGCTGTGATGCATTCGGGCTCAGAAGCGAATCATGGGGCCCCCGCGGCGGCGCGCAGCGACGTCGTGGGGATCGATTATCGCGCCAACCGGAACTCCATCGCCCGGGTCAGCTCGGAGAGCGGTGCCTGATAGGCGATGCCCTTGCGCATGGCCCAGATATTCACCTGATGATGGATCGGGATCACGGCGACATCACGCACGTAGCCGATTCTTATGATCTCCCAATAGGCCTTCTCCCGCGCCGCGGTGTCCATGACGGTCAGCGCCCGGTCGATCATGCGGTCGAGCTCGGGATTGCTGTAATGCGAGGGACGCGGGCGGGTGCCGCGGCCGCGCGGCGGGTCGGGCGTCGCCAACATCAGCGAGAGATGCGTGTCCGGCTCGCCGGTCGAGGTGCTCCAGCCGGTCAGCGCGACGGAATGCTCGTCCCGCACCCCGCCGGCGGTGAAGAAGACGCTGGCCGGGCTGGTCTGCACCGCGGTCTTCACCCCGATCCGCGTCCACATCTGGGCGATCGCCTGGGCGATGGCGTCGTCGTTCACGTAGCGGTCGTTCGGGCCGTGCAGGGTGAGGGCGAAGCCCTCCGGATAGCCGGCCTCGGCGAGGAGCTTGCGCGCCCCCTCGGGGTCGTAGGCCGGGACGGGGATGGAGGGGTCGTAGCCCATCGCCCCCTGCGGCTGCGCCTGGCCCGTGGGCAGGGAGAAGCCCTCCATGATCTGCCGCCTGATGCCCTCGCGGTTGATCGCCATGGACAGGGCGCGGCGCACCCGCAGGTCGCGCAGCGGGTTGGTCGGCAGCCGGTTGCCCGCCTTGTCGGTGACATGCGGCGTCTGCTCGCGGCTGGCATCGACATAGAGGTAGATCAGCCTGAGGCCGGGGCGGGCGGTGACGGAGAGCCGCGCATCCTGCTCCAGCCGCGCCACGTCGCGCGTCGGCACGGCGTCGATCGCGTCCACATCGCCCGATTGCAGCGCCGCGACGCGGGCGCTGTCATTGGTGATCATGCGGTAGGTCACCCGCTCCCAGGCCTGTTGCGGCCCCCACCAGGCGGGGTTGCGGGCGAAGACGGCGCGGTCGCCGAGGGCGAAGGAGGCGAGCCTGTAGGGGCCGGTGCCGATCGCTGCCTTGCCGCTGTTGTAGTCGGCCGTGCTCATGCCCTCGCCCTGCTTCCGGCCGATGACCGAGAAGGACATCATCATCTGCGGGATCAGCGGCAGCGGCTCGGCGGTGTGCAGGCGGATGGTGTAGGGGTCGACCACCTCCAGCCGCTGCACCGGGCGGATGTACTGGCCGAGCGAGGTCGGGCTGTTCGGCACGTTCGGCGCCCGCCCGAAGGTGAAGACCACGTCCTCGGCGGTGAAGGGCGCGCCGTCATGGAAGGTGACGCCGCGGCGCAGCCGGAACTCCCAGGTCCGCTCGTCGAGGATGGCCCAGCCCTCGGCGAGGCCGGGCGAGGGGCGCTGGTCGGCATCCGGATGCACCAGCCGGTCGAAGACGTGCCAGGTCAGCGCGTGGTTCGGCGAGAGATCGAAGACATGCGGGTCCATCGAGGTGAAGGCCCCGCCCACCGCGATGGTGATGTCGGCCCCCTTCGCCGGCGGGGTGCCGCAGGGGGCTGCCATGGCCATGGCCGCGATGGCCCAGCGCGCGCCGCGTCGCATCCGCTCGTCTCCCCTGTGCCGTCCCCGGGCCGCAGCCTGGCGGACCGGGAAAGCGCGATGCAAGCTTCATGCTAGCGCTCGAACGCTGACGCGCGTCCTCACGGCCAGACCGGCATGCCCTCCAGCCCCGCGGTCTCGGGCAGGCCGCAGATCAGGTTCGCATTCTGCACCGCCTGGCCGGCCGCGCCCTTGCCGAGATTGTCGACCACGCCCATGGCGATCACCAGCTCGCGCGCCGGATCGGCGGCATAGCTGACGAAGGCGAGGTTCGAGCTGGTGGCCCATTTGGTCTGCGGCGGCCGGTCGGTCACGCGGAGGAAGGCCCGCCCGGCATAGAAGCGCCGGGCCGCCTCCAGGCACTGGTCCGTGGTGGCGCGACCGCGGCAGTAGATCGTGGCGAGCACGCCGCGGGTCATCGGCACCAGATGCGGCGTGAAGACCAGCCCGGCCGCGCTGCCGCCGCTCAGCCGCTCGATCGTCCGGGCCATCTCGGGCATGTGGACATGCCGGAGCAGGCCGTAGGGCACCAGAGTCTCGTTGCTCTCGGCATAGCCGAACCGGCTGTCGGCGCCGCCCCGGCCGGCGCCGGAGATGCCGGTCTTGGCGTCGATGACGATGTTGCCCGGCCCGACCAGCCCCTCGGCCAGCAGCGGCGCCAGCGCGGTCAGCGCCGCCGCGGGGAAGCAGCCGGGATTGGCGACGCGGCTCTGGCCCAGGATGCGCTCGGGCCAGATATCGGCCAGGCCATAGGCCCAGCCCTCGGCGTAGCGGTGGTCGCCGCCGATATCGACGATCTTCACCTCCCGCGGGACGCGCGCCAGCGCCGCGGCCGAGGCGCCGGTGGGCAGCGAGGCGAAGAGGAGGTCGAGCGGCGGCAGGGTTTCGGGGTTCCATGTCTCGATCACCAGCCCGGCCAGCCGGGCCGGCAGGCCGGGGAAGCGGTCCGCCAACCGGCTGCCGGCGCTGCTCTCGCCCGCGGCGTAGACCAGCTCGAAGGAGGGATGGCCGGCGACCAGGCGCAACGCCTCGCCGCCGCCGAAACCGCTGATGCCGACAATGCCGACGCGAATGCTCATGGGATGTCCCGATGCTGGGGTGAGTGGAGGATTCGGTGGAATCGCGCTGCCGGCGCGGCGGCTCAGGCCGCAGGCGGCCGGCTGGCGCCGTCCTTGGGCAGGGGCTTGCTCATATGGACGGCCATCCCGAACTGCGGATGCTCTTCCTCGCGGTCCACCCGGTAGCCGAGCCGGCCGTAGAGGCGCAGGTTCGCGGCAAAGCGACCGTGGGTGTACAGCCGCGCCTCGCCCAGGCCGCGCGACCGCGCGACCTCCTCGGCATGCGCCATCAGGGCGCGGCCATGGCCCTGGCCCTGGAAGGCGGGCGCGACGGCCAGGTTGACGATCAGCAGGTGGTCGGCCGCGGGCGCCATCTCGACCAGCGCGGCCAGGGTGCCGCCCAGTTCCAGCAGATCCACCAGATGGTCCCGGACGGCCGCGTCGTAATCCGCCGTCATCGGCCGTGGCTCGCGGCCGATCACCGGGACCCATTTGGCATAGGCCGCACGCGTCAATGCGCGGATGGCGGCGGCATCGGCGGGACCGGCGCGGCGAATCACGCCGCATGCGAGGCCGGGGCTCCTGGGGGCGTGGTCCTGCACGGCTGTTCTCCTGGCATGCGGGCAAAAGAAAACCCCCGGAGCCGAGGGCTGCGGGGGTTCGGGACGGCGGGCCGAGGCTGCTTCGGCGGGTGGGCCTATCGTGAGGCCATCACCACGCGGAAGGATGCTGATCGGCGCGCAGCCCAGGAAGCCGCCGCTTGGGTGCAGTGGCGTCGGCGTCGGTCACAAAGGGCCTGGATCCTGGGCATGTCCCGCAACACTGTCGCGCGCCCCATGCAACGTCAAGCGGCATGTCTGCCGCCCCTTCGGGCGTTTCCCCGAAAGGGCCGTCTTGCAGCGCCGATCGGAACCGTCGCTGCCCGTTGCCCTGCCGCGGCAGGCTGTGACGCAGCCTGGGCAGGCAGGGACTCACGGGGCCCCCACGAAGACGCGCAGCGGCTTCGTGGGGAATCCCTAGCCCCGGTAGTACAGCATCACCGTATGCGTCGCCTCGGCGAACATCAGCCAGCGCTCGATCAGCAGGCCGCCGAGGGCGAGCACGGCGCCGAGGCTCAGCGCCAGCGCGGCCGGCATGCCGCCGAGGAGGAGCGCCAGCAGCGCCAGCAGCACCGGCAGGGCGAAGCCCGCCCCCTGCGCGATGAGGCGGAGCTTCGCCGCGTGCTTGCGGGCGATGCGGAAGCCCATCTCGCGCAGCAGGTAGTTCTGCTCGGTATGCGGCGGCTCGAGCGGGCGGGTCTTGCCGATGAAGCCGAGCGTCGTCGCGCTCTCGATGGTGGCGATGGGCGGCGCCGTGTCGATCGCCTGCCAGTAGGCGCGCTTCAGCAGCAGCGCGCCGGCGCCGGTGAGGATGGCGAGCAGCGCCGGCACCGCGCCGCCGCCGGCGAAGGCGGCCAGCATCGCCAGCAGCACGGCGCCGCTGAAAGCCGAGAGCGCCAGGTAGCCGGGCACCACCAGCGGGTGGTGCCATTGGCGGATCGGCTTCAGCGAGGCGTAGATCATCGCCGTGCAATAGACGGTGGCGACGGCCCCGGCCGCGGCGAGCAGCCCGGCCGCGAGGGCGAGGGCCGGCGCATCGACCCAGAGGGCGAGGCCGAGCAGCAGGGCCGGGATGTAGGTGAGGATCGCCGCCACGCCCTCCCGCGACAGCCAGGAGGAGCGCCATTGCGAGACGGCGCGCCAGGCGCGCTGCGGGTTGCCGAGATGCAGCGTGGAGGAGAGCAGCCCGGCGGTGATCAGCAGCAGGGCGAGGGCCAGCGCGACGAGCCCCTGGCCGGGAACCAGGCCGAGCGGGCGCAGCAGGCCCAGCCAGAAGAGCAGCCCGTAGCCGGCGCCCGAGGCGGTGGTGAAGAAGACGATGGAGCCGGCCGGGTTCACGCCGCGGCCCTCCCGGCCGGTCGCGAGCAAGGCGTCATCGGCTGAGCACCCGGTCCATCCAGCGCAGCAGCGGGTTCTTGATCTCCGTCGGCGCCGCCTCCTCCGGCGTCGCCGCGAGGCTGCTGCGGTTGCGCGGCGGCAGGTAGCTGTTCACCGGCTGGTAGCCGAGCTCGGGCATCAGCGGCTGGCCGCCGCGCTCGCGCACCAGCTGGCCGACCGCGCTCTCCGGATCGCCGAGATCGCCGAAATGCCGCGCCTTGGTCGGGCAGGCCAGCACGCAGGCGGGCTGGCGCTGCGCCTCGGGGATGGTCTCGTTGTAGATGCGGTCGACGCAGAGGGTGCATTTCTTCATCACCCCCGCATCCTCGTCCATCTCCCGCGCCCCGTAGGGGCAGGCCCAGGCGCAGAGGCCGCAGCCGATGCAGGTGTCGTGGTCGACGAGGACGATGCCGTCCTCCGCCCGCTTGTAGCTCGCCCCGGTCGGGCAGACGGTGACGCAGGCGGCGTTCTCGCAATGCAGGCAGGAGCGGGGGAAATGCACCGTCCGCCCGGCGGCGCCCTCGCCGGCCTCGTAGCTGTGGACGCGGTTGAACCAGACGCCCTCGGCGCCTGCGGAATAGGGGCGCAGGTCCGGCAGCGGCGCGGAATGGCCGGAGGCGTTCCACTCCTTGCAGTTGGTGGCGCAGGCCTGGCAGCCGACGCAGGTGTCGAGGTCGATGACGAGGCCGAGCTTCTTCGCGCCCGGCACGGGCTGGGGCAGGCAGGTCATGCGCGGGGCTTCACCGAATAGCGCAGGATGTCGGGATTGGCCGGGGTGTGCGGCCTCTGGTGCGGCGCCGGGAAATGCGGCTCGGTCGGGCCCGCCTGCTCGGCGGCCTCGGCCTTCGTCACCCGCACCCGCAGGTCGTACCAGGCCGCCTGGCCGGTGACGGGGTCGGCATTGGCGGCGCGGAAGCCCTGCTGCGCCGGCAGCCATTCGCTGATGACGTGGTTGAGCAGGAAGCCGCGCAGCGCCTCCGGGCTGTCGGTGGAGAGGTCCCAGGCGCCGGGCCGCTTGCCGATGGCGTTCCAGGTCCAGACCGTGTCGGGGTTCACCCCCTCCATCACCGCGAGCTGGCATTTCAGCCGGCCGCTGCGGCTCTCCACCCAGACCCAGTCATCCTGGGCGAGGCCCATCGCCTCCGCCCGGCTGCGCGCCATGGTGAGCTTGTTGGCGCCGTGGATCTGCCGCAGCCAGGCATTCATCGAGCCCCAGGAATGGTACATCGCCATCGGCCGCTGGGTGACGGCGGAGAGCTCGAAGCGATCGAGATCGGCGCCCTGCTGCTCGAGCGGCGGGTACCAGATGGGCAGCGGGTCGCAATAGGTGCGCACCCGCTCGCGCAGCCGGTCAGGCGGCTGCCGCTCGCCATGGCCCTCGGCGGCGAGGCGGAATTTCTGCAAGGGCTCGGACCAGAGCTGCAGCACGATCTGCTCCGGCTTCGGGATGAAGCCCATCGCCCTGGCGCCGTCGAGATAGGCCTGGTTGGCGTGCTTGTACCATTCCTGCTCCGGCGGCAGGTGGTCGCGCCAGAAGCAGCCATTCTCGATGTAGCGCTGGAGCTGCTCCGGATTCGGCTCGCCGACGCCCTTCTTGCCGCCATCCGGCCCGCGGAAGCCGGCGAGCGGCCCGACACCCGGGCTGCGCTGGTGGTTCACGATGTAGTCCGGATAGTCCTTGAAGCGCGGCGAGCCGTCCTCCTTGACGAAGGCGGGCAGGCCGAGCCGGGCGCCGAGCTCGATCAGCACCTCCTGGAAGGGGCGCACGTTGCGGTCCGGCACGATCACCGGCTGGCGGATGGAATCGCCCGCGCCATGCGGGCTGCCGATCGGCCGGTCGAGCACCGAGATGCAGTCCCAGCGTTCCAGATAGGTGGTGTCGGGCAGGATCAGGTCGGCATAGGGCACGGTCTCGGAGAAATAGGCGTCCGAGTAGATGACATGCGGGATGACATACGCGCCGTCCTCCCGCGTCTCGGTCAGGATGCGGATCACCTCGCCCGGATTCATGGCGCTGTTCCAGGCCATGTTGGCCATGAACATGAACAGCGTGTCGATCGGATAGGGATCGCCCGCCCCGGCATTGCCGATGACGGTGTGCATCATCCCGTGCAGCGCCAGCGGCGCCTCCCAGGAGAAGGCCTTGTCGATGCGGATCGGGCTGCCGTCCTCCTCCACCAGCAGGTCGTCCGGCCCGTGCGGGAAGGAGAGCAGGTTGCCGACGAGCGGCGTGTTCGGCTTCGCCCCCTTGCCGGCCGGCGGCGGCCCGGGCGGGATCGGCCGCGGGAAGGGTGACTTGTAGCGCCAGGAGCCGGGGGTATCGACGGCGCCGAGCAGCATCTGCAGCAGGTGCAGCGCCCGGCAGGTGTGGAAGCCGTTGCTGTGCGCCGAGATGCCGCGCATGGCGTGGAAGGCGACCGGGCTGCCGGTGGTGGTCTCGTGCCGCCTGCCCCAGACATCGGTCCAGGGCTGGTCGAGCGTGATGGGGTGCTCGAAGGCCACCTCGGCGATCTCGGCGGCGATGCGGCGGATGCGCGCGGCCTCCAGCCCACAGCGTTCGGCCACCGCCTCCGGCGCGTATTGTGGATCGAGGTAGCGCTCGGCCAGCAGGTGGAAGACCGGCCGCGCGCGGCGCCCGTCCGGCAGGGTGTGGTCGCCAACCATCACCGCCGAGAGGTCGGCCGCCTTGGCCGGGATGGCGCCGCGCGCCCGATCCCAGGCCAGCGGCGTGCCCTCCTCGTCGCGGGCGAAGAGCCCGTCCTCCGGACCCCCTGGGTCCTGCACCACCAGCCAGGCGGCATTGGTGTAGCGGGCGAGGAAGTCGAGATCGACGCGGTCGGTGCGCAGCAGCTCATGCGCCAGCGCCAGCACGAACAGCCCGTCCGTGCCCGGGCGGATGCCGACCCATTCGTCGGCGATGGCCGAATAGCCGGTGCGCACCGGGTTGACCGAGACGAATTTCGCCCCGCGCGCCTTCACCCGCGACAGGCCGAGCTTGATCGGGTTGCTGTCATGGTCCTCGGCGACGCCGAACATCAGCACGTATTTCGCGCGGTCCCAGTCCGGCTCGCCGAACTCCCAGAAGCTGCCGCCGATGGAATAGAGGCCGCCGGCCGCCATGTTGACCGAGCAGAAGCCGCCATGCGCGGCGAAATTCGGCGTGCCGAATTGCGCCGCCCAGAAGCCGGTCAGGCTCTGGCTCTGGTCGCGGCCGGTGAAGAAGGCGAGGCGGCGCGGATCCGTCTCGCGGATCGGACGCAGCCAGCCCGTCGCGATCTCCATCGCCTCGGGCCAGGAGATTTCCCGGAACTCGCCCGAGCCGCGCTCGCCGACGCGCAGCAAGGGGCTGCTCAGCCGCGCCGGGGCGTATTGCGTCATGATCCCGGCGCTGCCCTTGCCGCAGATGACGCCGCGATTCACCGGATGGTCCGGATTGCCCTCGATGTAGCGGATCCGCCCGTCCTTCAGGTGGACGCGGATGCCGCAGCGGCAGGCGCACATGTAGCAGGTGGTGGTCTTGACCGTATCGCCGACGGGAACGGAGTAGTCGACGCGTGGATCGGACCGGGGATTGGGCTGTGGATCGGGCAATGGCTGGGCGCGCACAGGCGCCGGCGCTTCCGGCATCGGTTGGCGTATTCCCCGTGGACTTCCGCTTGCAGTTAGGCACGCTCGGGTGGTGCGGGCAAATCAGCGTCCGGCCCGGATTTTCACGATGAACGGGGAGGGGATGATGAAAAAATCACTGAAGCAGATGGTCCGATCCGGCGAGCTGGCGGCGGGCACCTTCCTGGTCGAATTCGTCACCCCCGGCATCGGTCATATCCTCGCCGGCGCGGGCTGCGACTTCGCCTTCCTCGACATGGAGCATAGCGGCTTCTCGGAGGAGACGGTGAAGGCCGGGCTGCGCTTCCTGGAAGCGGGCGGCATCCCGACCCTGGTGCGCATCCCCTCGCGCGAGGCGCATGACGTGGCGCGCATCGCCGATATCGGCGCCGAGGGGGTGATGCTGCCGCTGGTGGGCAGCCTGGAGGTGGCGCGGGCCGCCGTCGCGGCGCTGAAGTATCCGCCGCTCGGCCGGCGCGGCGTGGCGCTGCGCATCGCGCACGACAATTACCGCGCCGCGCCGCCGGCCGAGGCGCTGGCCACAGCGAACGAGCGCACGGTGCTGATCCTGATGATCGAGACGGCGGAGGGGGTGGAGCAGGCCGAGGCGATCGCGGCGCTGGAGGGGGTGGATGCGCTCTGGGTCGGGCATTTCGACCTCTCCGCCTCGCTCGGCATCCCGGGGGAGTTCGAGCATCCGAGGTTCCGGGAGGCGACCCAGAGGATCTGCGCCGCGGCGAAGAAGCACGGCAAGGGGCTGGGGCGGCTGGTGACGGGGGAGGCGGAGGCGCGGCAGGCGGTGGCGGATGGGTTCCGGCTGATCGCCTGGGGTGGGGATGCGTGGTTGTTGCAGGAGGCGGTGGCGGCGGGGGTGAGGGTGGTAAAGAACCTGCTGTGCCCGAGCGCATCCGATGGATGCCGATAGGCTGGCGGGCCCTTCTCGAGACCCGGTTGGGCACGTCTCTGGCGCCGCAGCCAGGCCGAGCGATCCAGCCTGTGGCGATCTATTCGGCCAACCGCCATCGACGTCAAGCGGACGGCTTGTGCGCATGATCGTTGTGCAATCGAACATGTCGGCTCTTGCGCTGAATGGCGGATTGTCTTGGGATTCGTAGAGCAGCCTGATGGCCGACCAAGCGCGAAAGCGGCGGGACGCGCCTTTGGGCAGTGGGCTTCCTCCAGACTTCCTTGCTGCGCCGAATTAGAAATAAAATACTGGGAAATTGCTCCGAGGAGATCCCATGCAACGGGTAGCCGCCTACATCTTGGAGCGTGTCGAGCATCTTCAGGATCCCGAAGCCAGGAAAGCTGAGGGTGACCGCATTCGCAGCGTGATAGAGGAATGGCTCAAGGGAAAAGGCGCGACATCGGTAGATGGGGCGGGCACTTACGTTGCAATTGATGGCAGCGATGCGAGATTTCGCGTCGAATCCGTCGTCGATGGCGAGCGCTCATGGAGAACGTTCGAACTCTCCGAAGTGACGACCGAAGGGCGCAAATTCGTTACGACATTCTCAGTCATCGTCGGAAGGACGAAAGTTTTCGTCTTTGCGACCTTGGAAGTCGGGACGGTGGCAACGCTGATCACGCGCATCGACGTTGATCCGAGATGTCCCAAGGTCGTCCGTGACCTCCTCGCGCAGCCGGGCCGCTGGAACCACGGGGCATCACGTCTCCAACCGCTATCGATGGTGGATGGCTTCGAGGCTGGCGAGGCTCTTGCGCAGGAGCTTCAGGACACGGATCGCGCCATCCCATTCGTCGTCGTGTCGCGGGTTCAAGGGCAAACAGCGCTGCCCAGCCTCGACAGGAAACTCGCGCGCGACCTCGCGGGCGTCGCCAACGTCTACAGCATTGATGAACCTGCTTCCTGGGCCCTCACCGACCTCTTGCGAAGGTCACTTTCCACCTATGGGGGAGGCATTCGGATATACTGGCCGCGTCTTTCCTTGAATGATAATCGGTTCCGGCATCAGCTTTGGACCGCAGCGAGATTGCAGGGCATCGAGGCCGACAGGCGCACGGCAGCCGAGCGGATACGGCGGCAGCTACGCACGATCATCTTCCAGGCATCGGCCGCGAGCGTGGTTCGTCCGAGCGAAATCGATGACATCCGGGGAGCATCCGCGCGGTCGGAGTACGCGGCGCTGCGGGCAAAGGCGGACGAGCTTGAAGATCTGAAGACGAAAGCAAGGTCCCTTGAAGAATTCCAAGAGATCGTAGCATTATACTCAGCTGACAATAAGAAGCTCAGAGGCGAATTGGCTTCGCGTGACGCGGACCTGGATGGGCTGCGTGAAGAGGTCCGACGGCTGGAATCCGACAAGCAGGCGCTGATCTTCAGACTCGGCCAAGCGAAAGCGCCGACGGATGACGTCATGGAGATCGAAGCCGACGCGCCGGAACTCGACGAAGCAGATCAACCGCCGATAGCCGGTGAGATGCGCTTTTATAAGAAGACTCACTCGAAGCCTGCCTATGATATTCTCATTCGCGTGGGCGATTGCGGCCACAATGCATGGCAGAACGCAGCAAAGGCCGACAAGGCCAAGAAGGGGCTGGCGCGGCTATTGGGTGGGCATCGAGAATGGAGGAACCTTCACCATTGTGCGTCATGTACAGGCGGCGGAGTGTGGCGAGTTCAGTGGTAGTCGAGTTTCCACTTGCGAAATGCACACATGGCCCGTTTCTCGGGGCAACTCTGCGCGCACGCTTTCTACAAAAGTAGCTATGAAAGCCGTCTACAGCGGATTGCGTTCGAGACTGAACGCTGCCCCGCTCTTGGCGCGGAACTTCCAGAAAAGTTGGCACAAATGGATATCGGCAATCGACATGCCTCCACCGACCGCCCAGGCACGGCCGTCCAGCCGCCGCTCGACGCGCCTGTAGACCGCACGGGCCACCTCGATCCCCTGCCGCCGCGCGGGGTGGACCGTCGCGGCGAGGAACGACATCCAGGCGACGACCTGCGCTTCCGCTTCGACATCCGCCTCCGGTAGAAGGCGCGCGGCTGGAAAGCGCTTCGCAAGGTAGAACAGGATGCCGGCGACCTCGGTCAGCGGGCGGCCCTCGACAAGCAAGGTCGGCACCTTGCCTTCGGGGTTGATCGCCAGATAGTCGGGGCTGCGATTCTCACGCCGCGCGAAGGACAGGGCGCGGATCTCGAACCGCGCATCCACTTCGCGCAGCGCGATATGCGGGGCCATCGAGCTTGATCCGGGGGCAAGATAGAGAGTCAGCATCAAGATGCTCCTCCGGTATCATGGGGTCCGTCAGCCCTCCCCCAGCCAATCCTCCGCCCGCAGCCCGTCCACCCGGCGGAACTCCCCGAGATTGCCGGTGATGACGACGAGGCCGCGGCTGCGGGCATGGCCGGCGATCAGCAGGTCATAGGGGCCGATGATCCGGCCCTGCCGCTCCAGCACGGCGGTGATCTCGCCGGCATGCGCCGCGGCCGCCTCGTCGAAGGGCAGGACGGCGAGGCGGGAGGCGAAGCCCTCCACCTCTCGCCGGTTCTCCGCGGGGCGGCCGGATTTGGCGGCGCCGTGCAATAGCTCCGTCAGCGTGATGGTGGAGATGCACAGCGTCTCCGCCTCGGCATTGAAGCGCGACCGCAGCCCGGGCGGCCGGTCGCGCAGCACGCGGATGCAGAGATTGGTGGCCAGCATGTGCCGGAGCATCAGAAGCGCTCGCGCACCTCGTGCGGCGGCTGCGCGCGCTCGGGCAGGTCGATGCCCGGCGCGTCGAAGAATTCATCCCAAAGCGCGTCGGCCGGCAGGATGAGACGCCCCCGGCCGTCACGGATCACCGCCACCTCCTGCACGCCGGGCGGGAAGGCGACGTCCTTCGGCAGCCGGACGGCCTGTGATCGGTTGTTCTGGAACAGCCGGGTCCGGGTCATGCTGGGAGCGTCCTGCATGGGATATACATATAGCATATCCCACGCGTTCCAACCACTCCCTACCGCGCCGCCAGATTCCCCAACCGCCCGGCCATCATCCCCGCATCGATCACCAGCTCCGACCCGGTGATGTACTGCGAGGCATCCGAGGCCAGGAACAGCACGCCATCGGCGATGTCCTGCGGCGTGCCGAGCTTGCCCGTCGGCACCCCCGCCGCCGCCACCGCCTGCGGGTCGATCGGCGCATTGGCCCGCGCATCCTGCGCGCCCACCGGCATCTTCTCCCAGATCTCGGTGGCGATGATGCCGGGATGGACGCTGTTGCAGCGGATGTTGTCGCGCGCCCCGGCGCATTCCAGCGCCACCGACTTGGCGAACAGCCGCACCGCCCCCTTGGTCGCCGAATAGCCCGCCAGCCCGGCCGAGCCGCGCAGCCCCGCGACCGAGGAGATCATGACGATCGACCCACCCTCGCCGGATTTCCGCATCAGCGGGATGCCGTATTTGGCCGTGAGGAACACGCCGTCCACGTTCACCGCCATCTGCTTGCGCCAGTCGGCCAGCGACATGCCGGTGACGGTGCTGATGATGGCGATGCCGGCATTGGCGACGAGGATGTCGAGCCGGCCGTAGCGCCGCTCCACCTCGCCGATGATCTCCGGCCAGCGCGTCTCCTCCGTCACGTCCTGGTGCAGGTAGAGCGCCTCGCCCCCCTTGCCGCGGATGCCGGCGGCCACCTCCTCGCCGCGGCGGTCGTCAAGATCGGTGAGGACCACCCGCGCCCCCTCCCGCCCGAGCGTCGTGGCGATGGCGGCGCCGATGCCCGCCGCCGCGCCGGTGACGAGTGCGACCTTGCCCTGGACCTGGCCCATGCGTTCCCTCCTGCGTCTTCTGCGCGGGAAGGCTAGCCCCGGCGCGCGCCGACGCAAACCGGCGGCGCGTCGGCGTCCTGGTCGCGACGCCCCGCGGACGCCGCTAGAGCAGATCCCGTTCGAGTGGACACACTCGAACGGGTTAAGATGCTCTGAAAACAACAGGATAGAGCATTTGCCGTGAACGCAGGTGAACGGAAAATGCTCTATCGCCGTCGCGGCGACGCCCGCAGCGCCCCGGCCAGCAGCTCCGCGCCGAGCAGCAGGCCGAGCCCGCCGAGCGCGATCCCGCCGAGGCTCGGCCCGCGCACATGCCAGACCGGCTTGCCGCTGCGCGTGCCGGTGCCGGTCGGCACCGGGCGGGCCACCGCGCCCTCGCTCTGCCCGTCCGGCCGGGCGCGGCGGAGCGCGCCGCGCATGGCCGCGCCGACGCCGCGCTCGGTCAGCCCCGGCGCGAGGCCGTAGGCGAGGCGCGCCGCGCTCGCCGGCAGGCCCACCGCCACCTCGGCCCGCGGGCGCCGCGCCAGCCCGACCACCACCTCCGCCACCGCCTCGGGGGTGAGGAAGGGGCCAGGCGGGTCGATCGCCCGGCCGGAGTAATTCGCCCCATGCGCCAGGCCGGGCGTGTCCACCAGCGCCGGGAAGACGCCGCAGACATGGATGTCCGGGAAGCGCGCCAGCTCCTGCCGCAGGCTCGCGCTGAAGCCGCGGATGCCGTACTTGCTCGCGGCATAGGTGGCGGCGAAGGGGGTGGGCGACCAGCCACCCATGGAGACCATGTTCACCAGCACGCCGCGGCGCTGGCGCAGGAAGTGGGGCAGCACGGCATAGGCGCCGTGCAGCACGCCGAACAGGTTGGTCTCGACCACCCGCTTCTGCAGCGCGAGCGGCGCCTCCCAATAGGGACCGATGACGCCGGTGCCGACATTGCTGAACCAGACATCGATGCGGCCATGCGCGGCGATGGCGGCCTCGGCCAGGGCCTGCACGGCGGCCGCATCGGTCACGTCGGTCGGCACCGCCAGCGCCGCGGCGCCGAGCTGGCGGCACTCCGCCGCCACCGCCTCCAGCGCCTCCGGCCGCCGGGCGGCGAGCACCAGCCGGGCACCGGCGCGGGCGAAGGCGAGCGCGCTGGCCTTGCCGATGCCGGAGGAGGCGCCGGCGATGACAACGACGGCGTCGGCGAGGCTGGGCATGGGGCTGCGTCCGCGAAAGGTTCAGCCCGCAACAAGGCGCGCCGCGGGGTCAGGTTCCGCCCTGATCCGCCTCGGCAAAGGGCGGCTGCAGCCAGAGCGGGTCCTTCACCTTCTTCAGGAAGGCGGCGTGCGCCGCGATCTCCTCCGCGCTCGGCCGGATCGGCCGCGGCGCCCGCTCCCGCGCCAGCCCGCCGAGCGAGACCGCCGGCGCCGCGATCTGCGCCGCCAGCGCGAAGCCGGGCTGCTTGCCGCCCATCAGCTCCAGATAGACCTGCGCCAGCAGCTTCACGTCGAGCAGCGCGTTGTGGCTGGTGCGCATGGAGTTGTCGACGCCGAGCCGCCGGCACAGCGCATCCAGGCTGTTCGGCAGGCCGGGGAAGCGCTTCTTGGCGACGGCCAGGCTGTCCACCATCCGCGCCCGGTCGAGCGCCGGATGGCCGGCGCGCCGCAGCTCGGCATCGAGGAAGCCGAAATCGAAGGGCGCGTTGTGCGCGATGATGGGCGCATCGCCGAGGAAGCCGAGGAACGCTTCCGCCACCTCGGCGAATTTCGGCTTTCCCGCCAGGTCGGCGGCGGTGAAGCCATGCACCCGCGTGCTCTCCTCCGGCACGTCGCGCTCGGGGTCGAGCAGCGTGTGGTAGTGCCGGCCGGTCGGCACCAGGTTGACGATCTCGATCGCCGCGATCTCGATCACCCGGTCGCCCGTCGCCGGGTCGAGGCCGGTGGTCTCGGTATCGAGCACGAGCTGCCTCATGGTGAGCATCCCTCGAAAAGCCCGTCTTCGGCGCGACCCGCGCCGCCCATCCGGGCGCTCGGCCCCGCGGGCCGTGGGCCAGGCTTCCGTGCGGCCTGCCTCATGCGCCGCGGATCTCCCGGACGAGCCGGCGGATCGCCCGCTGCGCCGCATGGCGTGACAGGCCGGTATGGACGAGATGATCGGCCCGGCGCCGCTTCTCCCGGTCCGGCACCTGCCGCCCCAGGATGTAGCGCAGCCGCTCCTCCGTCATGCCGGGCCGGCGCAGCACCCGGTAACGCTGCACCGCGGCCGGCGCGGTGACGACGACGACGCGGTCGCACCGCCCCTGCCCACCCGTCTCGAACAGCAGCGGGATGTCGAGCACCACCAGCCGCTCGCCGCGCCGCCGCGCCGCGGCGAGGAAGCGCCGCTCGGCATCGCGCACCAGCGGATGCACGATCCGCTCCAGCCGCCGCAGCGCCTCCGGATGGCCGAGCACGGCGCGGCGCAGCGCCTCCCGGTCCACCCGCCGGCCGCCCGGCCCCTCCGTCACCGTGCCGGGAAAGGCGGCGGCGATGGGCGCGACGGCCCGGCCGCCCGGCCCCTGCAGCGCATGCACCGCCGCATCCGCATCGAAGACCGGCACATGCAGCCGGCGAAAGCTGGCGGCGGCGGTGGACTTGCCCATGCCGATGCCGCCGGTGAGGCCGATCAGCTTCATCCCTGCGACTGGCGGAGCGGGATATCGCCGCCCACCACGTCCCGCAGCTCGTCATCCACCGCCGGCGTCACCCCGAACCAGGCCGCGAAGCCCGGCCGCGCCTGATGCAGCAGCATCCCGAGCCCCTCCACCACGGCGAGGCCCCGCGCCCGCGCCGCGGCCAGCAACGCCGTCTCCCGCGGCACGTAGACGATATCGGCCACCACCGCCCGCGCCGGCAGCGGCGCCAGGTCGATCGCCGGTCCCGGCTGCCCCGGCATGCCGAGCGAGGTGGTGTTCACCAGCATCGCCGCCCCCTCGAGCGGCGGCCGGTCGGCGACCGCGACCGGCCCGCCCAGCGCCCGCGCCAGCGCCTCCGCCCGCGCCGGGGTGCGGTTGACCAGCGTGACGCGCGGGCAGCCGGCATCCAGCAGCGCCGCCGCCACCGCCCGCGCCGAGCCGCCGGCGCCGAGGATCACCACCGGCCCCGCCGCCGCCCGCCAGCCCGGCGCCGCCTCGGCGCAATTCGCCAGGAAGCCCCAGCCATCGGTGTTCGAGCCCTCGATCATGCCGTCGCGGAAGACCAGCGTGTTCACCGCCCCCGCCCGGTGCGCCGTGGCATCCACCCGGTCGCAGACCGCGAAGGCGGCTTCCTTGTGCGGGATGGTGACGTTGGCGCCGCGGAAGCCGAGATCGGCCAGCGCCCGGACCGAGTCGGCGAAGCGCTCCGGCCGCACCGGCAGGGGCAGATAGGCGCCGTCGATCCCGTGCCGGCGCAGCCAGAGCCCGTGCAGCCGCGGCGAGCGGGAATGGTCGACGGGCCAGCCGAGGATGCCGGCGGTGCGGGCATGGCCCGAGAGAAGGTGCATGGGCGTTTACAAACCGTGGCGGCGCGATGCGGTCAATGGGGAGGAGCGGGGCGCCGCCCCGCACCCCGCGAAGGGGGCGGAGCCCCCTATCGGTGATCCCCACGACACCGCTGCGCGGCGTCGCGGGGGCCCCGGTTCATCGCCATGGGACACAGAGCCGTCACAGCCCGCCGAGGCCAAGCCTCGGCCGGGCACCGGGCAGGGGCAGGGTGCGGCAGCCGGGCCCGGAGCCGCGCTGCCGGGCAATGCCGGTCATTGTCGGGAAGGGAGCGGGGGGTAGGGGAGGGGCATGTCCGTGTCAGACGCCACCCTCGCCGCGGCCCGCGATGTCGGGCGGGACTGGATCGAGGCCGCCTACTACGCCGAGGCCGAAGCCGCCGCCGAGGCGCAGTGGCAGGGCATCATCCTGCCCTTCCTGCGGATCGAGGCGACGGGGATCGACCTCGCCGCCACCATGGACCTCGCCGCCGGCCACGGCCGCCACGCGGCGCGGTTGCTGCCGCTGGCCGGCCATCTCCACATCGTCGATCTCCACGCGGGCAACCTGGATGCCTGCCGCCGCCGCTTCGGCAGCGACCCGCGCATCGCCTACAGCCCGACCGATGGCTGCACCCTGCCGGTGCCGGACGCCTCGCTCAGCTTCCTCTTCTGCTTCGACGCCATGGTGCATTTCGACAGCGACGTGGTGCGCGCCTATCTGCGCGAGACAAGCCGGGCGCTGCGCCCCGGCGGCCACGCCTTCCTGCACCATTCCAACGAGCACCGCTTCCCGACGCGCGACTTCCGGCAACACCCGCACTGGCGGAACTTCCTCAGCCTCGGCCTGATGGCGCATTACGCGGCGAAGGAGGGGCTGGCGGTGGTGCGGCAGCAGGCGCTGGACTGGAACCACGATGGGAGTGACATCGACGGGCTGACGTTGTTGCGGCGGGGGTAAGGCCCGCCTACCGCCAGGAGCCGTCATCGCGCGGCAGGCGGGCATGGTCGTCGATCACCTCGACCCGGTGCGGCGCCGACCGACCCCAGCGCCAGAAGACGCAATTGGCGTCCATCGGCCCGGCGCCGCGGGCGAAGCTCGGCACAATGATCGCGGCGATGCCCGCCGCCTGCAGCCGCGCCGCCACCGCCCAGCTCGGCACCGGCAGGCCGCGATCCGCCAGGTCCTCCCAGGCGCAGGCGAGGTCGGCCGGCGCGATGCCCTGCCCGGCCAGCACCGCCGCCTCCCGCAGGTCCAGCACATCGGCGCAATCCACCCGATAGGCGCAAAGCGTCATCGGCTGGGCCTTGTAGGCGAAGCCCTGCTGCGCCTCGAGCCAGGCGGTCTCCAGCCGGAGGGAGGTGTAGAGGGCGGGCTGGCCGATGCGGTTGAAGCGGCCGCCATGCAGCGCCGCGCCTTCGCCGGACTCCGGCGACCAGGCCCAGCGGGGATGATGCGCGCGGAAGACGGTGGCCCGCAGCCTCACCCATACCCGCCGGCGGCGATGCGGCTGACATGGCGCTTCACCGCCTCCGCCCGGCCCTGCTTCACCAGATCCTCCGCCGTCAGGTCGCCGAAGGAGGGGAGGGGGGCGGAGCGGTACCAGGCGAAGGCCGCTTCGTCGCTGCCGGCCCAGGGGCGGATGCGGTTCAGGATCTCGATCGCATCGCGCAGCCGCGCCTGGGTCTTCGGCGCCTGCAGGCGGCTCTGCTTGGTGACGGCATCCTTGGAGAGGCCGAGCGCGGCGGCGAGCTGCAGGCGGGTGACGCGCAGCCGGCCGGAGAGCCGGTCCGGCTGGACGGTGCCATCGGGCTCGAAGACCTCGGAGAGGAGGTCCAGGGCGGCGCTGGCCATGGGGTGGGTGCCTCCTGGGATGCCTGAGTTTAGGGGTAAAATAGGAGGCGGCAGGGTGGGGGGCAAGGGGTGTGGTAAGTGGGGTTACGCGGCCACAAAGGCCGAGCTAGAATATTTCAATGCAAATCAGGCACTATTTGTAGAATTTTTCTGTGGAATAATTTCAGAAACATAAGGATACTATTTTCTCTCACAGCAAAAAACTTATTTTTCGCTTATAACAACGGAAATGATGTTATCGATGGAATCCTCTCTTGATCCATTCGGAACACCTAAAAACGCTACTGATTTAGCCAAAGCGCATCTTGAGGAGCTATCAAAAACGCTATCCGTTCCAATTCCATTGCTTATTACTTTGACAGGGCTCCTCATAGGAAATTCTAAAAGCATACAAATATTTGGAGGAAACTTTCCAAGAACATCAGCAATAATGATATCCACGTTTTTTGTTTTCGTAATGGCGTCACATTGCTGTAGATTGCTAACATCTTTGGCAACCATTACTAGAATTCATCAAAATTCAGAGATGAGGTCACTGTTTCGATTTCATCCGGGAATATTTAATCCGTTTATAATGGCTTGGCCAAAGCCACAGAGTTTACCAGCTAAAATTCTAGTCCTGTCGACTATGTGGTTCTCATTAGTTACAGGAAGGACGAGCGCATTTTTTACGCTGTCTTTTCCAATGGGGTTTTTTTCTATTATTTTTGCTGTTACAAAATTTTCTTCAAGCAGTGTCTCTGGATTTTTGCTGGCTGGGTTTTGGAGCCTTTTTTATCCAATGATGCTCACTCAAATACTGAGATGGGTGCGTGTCATAGATTGTCAAATTCACCAAGATGATATTCCTCTCGAGCGCTGGCAGGCAGCCATAGGGATTGGGCTTGGTATTTCCTGCGGAATTTTCATGGGAATCTCAATTCAAGGATGAATATGGGCACTTGCTAACGCCACGGGATATGGGGATTACCACGCATGGTCTTGAATTTTTTCCTATAATCCGTTACGATCCCGCCTGCTCCTCGGGATCGCCGCCATGCCCCGCTCCGCTTCCCGCTCCCGCCGCCACCCAGCCCCCACCCCCCTCCTGCCGCCCGACTTCCTCCTCCGCCACGACCTCGTCCGCCGCCTCTATCTCGACCCGCTCACCTGCCACACCGCCCCGCACGGCTGGGCCCCGCTCACCGATGCCGAGTGGGAGGCCCTCGTCCCGCACCTCGCCGCCACCGGCTGCGGTCTGCACGCCCCCGGCGCCCCCGGCCGGTCGCTGCCCGATCCCCGCGCCAGGCTCGACGCCATCTTCCGCGCCGTCATGCTGAAGCGCCCCAACACCGAGGGCGGCGGCCGCGCGCCCTGGCGCCTGCTGCCGCCCGAGTTCGGCAAGGCGCCGACCATCGCCCGCTGCTACCGCCGCTGGACCCGCGCCGGCCTCTGGACCCGGCTGCTGAACGCCTTGGCCAAGGCCAGGCCCGGCAGCCCGCTCGCCCGCCTCGACTACCGGCTCTGCTGCGCCTTCCGCCGCGGCGTGCGGATCATGGGCCTCGCCGCCATCGTCCTCGCCCGGCGCCTGCGCCTGCACAGCGCCCTGCCGGCCCCCTCGCAATACCTGCCCGATCCGGATTTGTCCGAAAGCTACAGCGAGGTGTTCCTTCGCATCGCTAACTTGGCGAAGGCCAACCCCGGCTGGTGGCCGCCCAGGCCCTGGCGAAGGCTGCTCGCCGACATGCACCGCGCCATCGGCGGCCGAACGCGCATCCCCGGCGCCTGGGAACCGGCCTAGGGGCCCCCGCCATGCGCCCCATCCCCGCCCTGTCGCCTCCCGTTGCCCTGCCGAGGCTTTGCCTCGGCAGGCTGTGCGAGGCCCTGATCGGAGGGGACTCCGGGGGCCCCCGCGAAGGCGCGAAGCGACTTCGTGGGGATCTACTCCGCCGCCACCGCCACCGGCGCCCGCTCGGGCTGCGCCGCCGCGGCCCAGAGCTCGGGCCGCAGCTCCTCCGGCCGGTTGGGGAAGAACAGCGCGCAGACGAAGGTCACCGCGCCGACGCCGGCCAGCACCAGCATCGGCGCCGTCAGCCCGCCCGTCGCCTCGTGCAGCAGGCCGACCAGCGGCGAGGCGAGGGCCGCGCCCAGGAAGCCCACGGTGAAGCGGATGGAATAGAGCTTGGTCCGCAGCGCCGGCGCCACGTAGCGCGCCGTCATCGTCTCGTTCACCGTCACCTGGCCGAAGACCGAGGCGGCGATCAGCGCCGAGAGCGGCAGCACCACCCAGCCCTGCGCGAAGGCCAGCAGCGCCAGGCAGGGCACCAGCAGCGTCGCCAGCGGCATGAACACCCATTTCAGGGTGCGCCGGTCGATCATGTGGCCGACGGTGTACTGCGTCAGCCCGCCGCAGAGCGTCGCCGCGAAGGCCAGCAGCCCGACCACCGGCAGCAGGTCCGGGGAGCCGGCCAGCCGCTCCTCCATCAGCTTCGGCAGCAGCAGGGTGAAGGCGTTGAAGACGAGGCCGGAGACGGCGGCGATGGTCAGCAGCACGATGACGGCGCGCCGCACGACGGCCGGCGGGATCACCGGGAAGGGCTTCTGCTGGCCCGCCGCCTTGGCCGTGTCGAAGGCCGGCTCGCGCAGATAGAACAGGCCGAGCACGACCGAGATCACGCCCGGCAGCAGGAAGGCGACGTGCCAGCCGAGCCGCGCCGCGACGAGGGCCGTCACCACCGGCGCCAGCGCCACGCCGAGATTGCCGAAGACGCCGTTGATGCCGACCGCGCGGCCGACCCGCTGCCCCGCCGCCTCGACCAGCATCGCCGTGCCGATCGGGTGGTAGATCGCCGAGAAGGCGCCCATCACGGCGAGCGCCAGACCGAGCAGGAGCGGGGAGGGGGCGAGGCCGGCCAGGATCATCGCGCCGCCGGTGCCGAGGAAGAAGCCGGCCATCATCGCCTTGCGCCCGAAGCGCTCGGCCAGCCAGCCCATCGGCAGGGAGCCGAGGCCGTAGAGCACGAACATCCCGGTCCCGAGGGCGAGGATCGGCCCGTATTCCTGCCCGAAGGCGACCGGCGACTGCTGCACGATGCCGAGCACCGCCGTCGCCAGGATCAGCAACCCGTAATGGGTCAGCGTATGGGCGGCGTTGATGAAGATGATCTGCCGCCGCGCGGGGTCGGGCATGGGGGCGCTTCCTTGCTGCGTTGCCGGCATCCTAGACTGGCCGGCAAACGAGATCCGGCCAAGCCATGTCGCCATCCGGCCAATTCCCGCCCGCGCCGACCCGCCGCCTGCCGCAGGATGTGGTGGACCGGCCGCTGGTCGGCTTCACCCGCGACTATCCGGAGGGCGAGGCGGTGCCGCGGCACCGGCACGAGCGGGTGCAGCTCCTCTACGCCACGCGCGGCATCATGCGCATCACCACCGATGCCGCGAGCTTCGTGGTGCCGCCGGGCCGGGCGCTCTGGCTGCCGGCCGGGGTCGCGCATCTCACCGAGACGCAGGGGCGTCTCGCCATGCGGGCGCTGTTCCTGCGCGCCGATGCGGCCCGGGCGGGGCCGGCGGCGGTGACGGTGATGGCGGTCTCGCCCCTGCTGCGCGAGCTCGTCCTCGCCGCCTGCGCCGAACCGCTGGAATGGGACGAGGCCGGGCGCGGCCGGCACCTTACGGCGCTGATCCTGGATGAGATCGCCCGCGCCCCGGCCTTGCCGCTCGGCGTGCCGGCGGTGCGCGATGCGCGGCTGCGGCGGCTGGCCGAGGCGCTGCGGGCGGACCCGGCGCGGGACGCCGATCTCGAGAGCTGGGCGGTGGAGTGCGGCGCCAGCCCGCGCACCCTGACGCGGCTCTTTCGGCGGGAGACGGGAATGAGCTTCGGCCGCTGGCGGCAGCTGCTGCGGCTGTCGGAGGCGGCGGCGCTGCTGGCCCAGGGGGTGCCGCCGGCGCGGGCCGCGGCGGCGGTGGGCTATGCCAGCGCCTCGGCCTTTGGCGCGGCGTTTCGAGCCGCTTTCGGCACGACACCAGGCTCAGGTCAATACACGGATGCGCGGTGAAGAGGGGGCTTGCATCACATCGGTGTGCAGTATACGATATATGTCGTCATATTACGAAAAAGGCCGGCAAACCCCCCATGCCGGCTGGGAGGAACGAGGGTCATGCGGCAAGCGGCTCTGCAGCACGTGGTCTTGGCTCTGGTCGTTTTCGCAACCTTCGCCTGGATGGACCTCGTCTCCGCCGAGATGCTGCGGCGCGCCGTGATGTATACGCTGGTCTGGTTCGGCGCCTCGACCCTGCTCGTCGCCAGCGCCGGCGCCTGGATCGCCCTGGCCCGCACCCGCGACCACCGCGATCACTGAGCCGGCGGCGCCTGCCGCAGCGGCAGCAGGCAGCCGAGCGCCAGCAGCGCCACCAGCCCGGTGAGGCCGAGCACCGTGGCCGCCGGCAGCTGCGCCACCAGCGGCGCGGTCAGCATCGGCACCGCCGCCTGGGCCAGCAGCACCGGCAGGGCCAGCCGGCCCATCAGCACCGGATAGCCGCGCGGCCCGAACAACGCGAGCGGCAGGGCGCCGCGGCTGATGGTGACGATGCCGTTGCTCGCCCCGTAGAGCAGCACGAAGGGCACCGCCATCGCCGGCCCGCCGAGGATCAGCAGCAGCGCCCCGGCCGGCAGCAGCAGCCCGGCCAGCCGCGCCGCGGTCAGCGGATGCGCGCCGCGCCCGAGGGTGAACTCCAGCAGCCGGCCCCCGACCTGCGAGGGCCCCATCAGCGACCCGGCCGCCACCGCCGCCGCGGCGGTGAGGCCGAGCCCACCGAGCAGCGTGATCAGGTGCACGGACATGGTCGCGCTGATCACCGCCCGCAGCGTGAAGAAGACGGCCAGCAGCAGCAGGCTGCGCCGCACCCAGGCGGCGGGCAGCGGCGGGTCGGCCGCCTCGGCCGCCGGCGCCGCATCCTGGGTCCTGGCCTGGGCCGTGCCGCGCGGCAGCAGCAGGTAGAGCGGCAGCACGAGGAGCAGCAGCAGCGCCGCATAGGCGAGGCAGGTGCCGCGCCAGCCGAGCAGCGGCAGCAGCGCGGCGCTCATCGGCCAGCCGAGGCTGCTGGCGAAGCCGCCGAGCAGGGTAACGAGGGTGATCGGCCGCCGCGCCGCCCGGCCGTAGAGCGCGCCGAGCGTGGCGAAGGCCGCCTCGTAGAGCCCGGTCGCCATGCCGAGGCCGAGCAGCAGCCAGCCGAGCATCCAGCCCCAGAGGCCCGGCAGCAGGCCGAGCAGCGCCAGCCCGCCGGCGAGCAGCAGCGTCGAGAGGGCGAGCACCGGCCGGCCGCCACGCCGCTCGATCTCCCGCCCGACCCGCGGCGCCGCCAGGCCGGCGATCAGCAGCGCGGCGGAGAAGGCGCCGTAGACGGCAGCGGAGCTGGCCCCGAGATCGGCGACGACGACCGGCGCCACCATCGCCGGCAGGTAATAGGTCACGGCCCAGACCAGGGTCTGCGCCAGGCCGAGGATCAGGGCGGTCCGGCGGGCGCCCGGCGGCGCTGGCGCCGTGCGCGGGCGGGGCGATGGCTCATGGCGGCGCGACATGGCCGCACTCTCGCGCCTCTGTCCCTGCTGCCAAGCGGATGGCCCGCCGGGTCGTCCGCGACCGGCCTGCATCCGCCGCGGTCAGGGCAGCAGCCGGCGCAGCCTTTCGCCCTGCCGGCGCGACCAGCCGACCAGCCGCGCCTCCATCGCCTCGACGCCCTCGATCTGCCGCGGGAAGCGCATGCGGAGCCGCGTCATGCCCGCCCGCGCCCAGTCATACTGGTCGCGCAGGATGAACAGGCCGAGCGCCAGGAAGAGGAAGCCCTGCAGCACCGGCAGCACCATGCCGAGCAGGCCGAGGCCGAGCATCCCGAACCCGGCCAGCTTGCGCGGCAGCGAGGGGCTGCCCCGCGGCGGCCCAGCCTCCACCGGCAGCCGCTTGCCATCACCGTTCATGCGCCGCGCTCAGGCAGCGCGCGGCGCCGGCAGGGAAAGGCGGCGCTCGGTGGCGAGGAACAGGTATTCGACATTGGTGAGGCGGCCGGTCTGCCCGACCTTCTCGCCCTTAGGGTTGTGGATGCCGATCTTGGCGCCGACATAGCGTCCATAGGGAATCTCGATCACCTGCACATGGCCGCGGGCGGCCAGCATGGCCTCGAGCTCCGCCCGGGCAAGATAGCCCTCGTCGTTGAAGGAGACGATGACCGCAGGGCAGCGCAGCGCCGCCACGGTCCGCGTCAGCGCCGGCCCGATGCGGCGGCGGCTGTTGAAATCCGACAGGCGGGTGCGGCAATCCATGCGCTTCTGCGCCACGCCATAGACCTCCGGCTGGTCCCAGCGGACCAGCGTCTCCCAGACATGGTAGTTCCGCAGGTAGGAATGCTGGTTGTAGGGCGGGTCGAGATAGGCGAGGTCGCATTCGACCGCGGCGGCGGCGATCTCGGCCTCGTCGCAAAGGGCGCGGCAGGCGCCGGCCGTGGGGCGCGGCAGCAGCGCCGGCAGGCGGAGCTGCAGCGGCTGCAAGGCCCGCTTCGCCCATTGCTTCATGTAGGCCATCTGCAGCCCGGCCGTGGAATCCACCCGGTCCGCGGCCTCGAGCAGCGCGGTGAGCAGGATGGCCTCCAGCTCCGGCTCGGCGCCGAGCCCGGCGATCGCCTCGCGGATCGCCTCGACCTTCGCGCCATTCTCCGGATGCAGGTAGCGGGCGGCGCGGCAATAGGTCTCGGTGAACCAGCCCGGGCGCGGCGGCAGGCGCTGCAGGTCGGCGAGGATGCGCCCCGCCGTCGCCGCCCAGCGCTCGGCATCGGCCTGCACGTAGCAGGTGGCCAGGCGATGCGCGAAGGCGTTGTGGTCGTTCGACACCACGCGATAGCCGGCGCGCTTCAGCGCATGCCCGACCCGGGCGGTGCCCGAGAAGAGGTCGAGCAGCGTCGCGCCGGCCGGGGCGGCGGCACCGATCGCGGCCAGGATGTGGCTGAGCAGCGCCCGCTTGGAGCCGATATATTTGATCATGGTCGGGCGCCAGATTACCGCGACTTGAGTTCGAAGGTGAACCCAATCCGTGCCAGGGGCTTGATCGCAGGGCGAATTCACGCGGCCGTGGCCGGCCCGGCGGGGGGCCGTGAGGGTACTGCTTGGCAGCGGGCGGGACGGAGGGTAGAAGCGGGGGCCCGGTTGTCGCCCGGCCGTAAGCGTCTCACGTCAGGCAACGCATCCACCAAGGCCCGTCGCATGGCGGGGATGGATGCTGGTCGATTGCCTTCACCGTGCCGCACCGCCGTCCGGGCCAGATCTGCGAGACAGGTTGATGTCCTTGTCCCTTCCCCGTCCGAGGAAGCTGCCGCCGCGCTATGGCGCGGTGGTGCTGCCCTTCTTCCTCTCGCTCATGATGACCTTCATCATCTCGGGCATCTCGACCCTGCGCGCGCTCGGCCCGGGCCAGGAATTCCTGCGCGCCTGGCCCGCCGCCTGGGCGATGTCCTGGGCCATCGGCTTCCCGACGCTGCTCGTCGTGCTGCCCGCGGTGCGGCGGCTGGCGGCGCTGGTGGTGGCGCCGCCACCGGGCTGAGCGGCGGCGCGCCGCAATCGGGGCCGCGATCAGATATGGATGGCGCGGCCCTCGACGGCGAGCGCCGCCTCCTTCACCGCCTCGTTCAGGGTCGGATGCGCGTGGCAGGTGCGCGCCACATCCTCCGAGGAGGCGCCGAACTCGATGGCGAGCGAGATCTCGGCGATCAGCGTGCCGACATCCGGGCCGATCATATGCGCGCCGAGCACGCGGTCGGTCTTGGCATCGGCGAGGATCTTCACGAAGCCATCGACATCGCCGATGGCGCGGGCGCGGCCATTGGCGGAGAAGGGGAATTTGCCGGCCTTGTAGGCGATGCCGGCCTGCTTCAGCTCCTCCTCCGTGGCGCCGACCGCGGCGACCTCGGGCCAGGTATAGACCACGCCCGGGATGGCGGCGTAGTTCACATGCCCCGCCTGGCCGGCGAGGATCTCGGCCACCGCGACGCCTTCGTCCTCCGCCTTGTGGGCGAGCATCGGGCCGGCGATGACGTCGCCGATGGCGTAGATGCCCGGGATGTTGGTGGCGAAATGCGCGTCCGTCTTCACCCGGCCGCGCTCATCCAGCGCGACGCCCGCCTCGGCCAGGCCGAGCCCCTCGGTATAGGGGCGGCGGCCGATGGCGAGCAGCACCACATCGGCCTTGATCTCCTCGGCCGCGCCGCCGGCGGCGGGCTCGACGCTGAGGGTCACGCCATCCTTGCCCTTGGTCGCGCCGGTGACCTTCGACTTCAGGCGGAATTTGATGCCCTGCTTGCCGAGGATGCGCTCGAGCTGCTTGGCGATCTCGCCATCCATGCCGGGGACGAGGCGGTCGAGGAATTCGATCACCGTCACCTCGGCGCCAAGGCGGCGCCAGACGCTGCCGAGCTCGAGCCCGATGACGCCGCCGCCGATGACGACGAGATGCTTCGGCACCTCCGGCAGCTCAAGCGCGCCGGTCGAGGTGACGATGCGCTGCTCATCCACCTCGACGCCGCGCAGCGGCGCGCTGTCGCTGCCCGTGGCGATGACGATGTTCTTCGCCTCGTAGGTCTCGCCGGCCACCTCGATCTTGCCGGGGGCGATGATCCGTGCCGCGCCCTTCAGCCAGGTGACCTTGTTCTTGCGGAAGAGGAATTCGACGCCCTTGACGTTGGCGGAGACCACCTCGCCCTTGCGCGCCTGCATGCGGGCGAGGTCAAGCTTCACGCCCTCGACCATGATGCCGTGCGCCGCGAAGCCATGCGCCGTCTCCTCGAAATTCTCCGAGGATTGCAGCAGCGCCTTGGACGGGATGCAGCCGACATTGAGGCAGGTGCCGCCGAGCGTCGCCCGCTTCTCGACGCAGGCGACCTTCATGCCGAGCTGCGCGGCCCGGATGGCGCAGACATAGCCGCCGGGACCGGCGCCGATGATGATCAGGTCGAAGCTCTCGGGCATGGGGCGATCGGAATCCTTGCGGCCTTGGAATGGGACGGAATGCGCGCGGAAAGTGGCCCCATCGGCGCACCGGCGCAAGGCCGGCGGCCGGATGGGCGAGGGCCGGCGACGGCGCGCGGCGACGGCGTGGGGAAGGCGCTATTGCTGCCGCGCCGGGAAGGCGATGGCGTAGACATCGGACCGGACCTTGAGGAAGGGGTCGTCCGAGAGGTCGAGCCCCGGCAGCACCCGGTTCGGCAGGAAGCCGATCTTGCGCTCGGCGAGCGGCCCGTCCGGCACCGCCTGGGTGACGCTGACCATGCCGAGCTCCACCAGCGGCCGGTCCACCGGCCAGGGCTCGGACGGGTCGGCGGTCTGGTCGCCGGCGGCGGCGAGCTGGGCGACCAGCCGGTAGCGCACCGGGCCCATGGCGACGCGGGTGCCCAGCTCGTCGAACAGCACGTCGCGCGGCAGGCCGGCGACGCTGTCCGGCGCCCGGTAGGCGGTGCCGGCCTCCGGCACCAGGCGGAAGCGAACGAAGTGGCTCTCGCCCGCCGCATTGGTCAGGCGGTAGGCGTGCAGGGCGTAGAATTGCTCGGTGGCGAAGCTCTGCGGCATGGGCTTGGCCATGGTGACGAAACGGCGCGCCTCCTCATGCTCGGCGAGGAAGCGGGCGATCGGCGTCGGCTGCGGCATGTCGGGCTTCGTCGCCTGCGCCGCCTGCATCAGGCCGAGGAAATCCTCCGGCCGGCGCGTCACGAAGACCGGGACGTTGATCATCATCAGGTCGGTCGCCGTGCCGTCGGGCAGGGTGAAGGTGAAGGAGAGGCCGCGCACCGCCGAGGAGGCGGCGTTGTCCGCCACCTCGGGCATGCCGCCGGCATCCGAATAGCGCAGCAGCAGGCTGGAGGGCGTCGATTGCAGGTGCGGCGCCTTGCTGAGCTTCGCCGCCTCGGCGGAGGGGGTGAAGCTGCCTTCGTAGAGCGCGCCCTTGGCGTGGTTCACCCGGTAGCCCGGATAGATGCGGCCATTGCCCTTGACCATGGTGTCGTAGAGCGCCTGCGGCAGGGGCTCGGTCGCGGGTTGGGCGAGAGCGGGGCCGGTGAGCAGGGCGGCGAGCAGCAGGGAGCCGGTCAGGCGCATCGGGTGCGGTCTCCTTGGTGGGTTTGGGGAGGGGCGGCAGGGAGCGGGCGGCAGGCGGCGGGCACGGGCCGGCATCGGCGGCCGCGCCCCTGGGCGCCGCGGGATGCCCGGACCCTGCCAATTCGCCGCCGGCCTCGCCGCGGCGACCCTAGAGCAGATCGTCATCCGGCGGGAACGCCCAAGGCGCCGATCCGACGCCGATGCAAGCAACCGGCAATCTCGCGCCCGAATCCGGCCTCCCCGGCGCGGCGGGATGCCGCTGCCGCTCGACCTTTTCCTCCCCGCGCGGGACCGGCAGAGTGTCGGCAACCAAGATGGAGGAACGCCATGCCGCTCGCCGGAGTCCCGCCCCGCCGCCGCCAGCTCCTCGCCGGGATGCTGGCCGCCGCTCCGCTCGCCGCGCCCGCCCTCGCCCAGGGACGTTTCCCGGACAGGCCGATCCGCCTGATCGTCCCCTGGCCGCCCGGCGGCTCGGCCGATGCGCAGCTCCGCTCGCTGGCCGAGCTGGCTTCGAAGACGCTCGGCCAGCCGGTGCTGGTGGAGAACCGGCCCGGCGCCTCCGGCACGCTCGGCGCGCAATTCCTCGCCACCCAGGCACGGCCCGACGGCTACGCCCTGTCGCAGATGCATATGTCGGTCGTGCGGCGGCCCTATATCGTGCGGACGCCGCCCTGGGACCCGGTGGGCGACTTCACCCATGTCATCGGCCTCTGCGGCTGGATGTTCGGCATCGTGGTCAAGGCCGACGGCCCGATCCGTACCTGGCAGGACTACCTCGCCTATGCCCGCGCCAATCCCGGGCGGCTGACCTACGCCACCTCCGGCATCGCCACCACCAACCACCTGGCGATGGAAGAGATCTCGGCGCGGGAGAAGATCGAGCTGGTGCATGTGCCCTACCGCGCCTCCAACGAGGCGGCGGTGGCCGTGGCGGCGGGGGAGGTGATGAGCGTCGCCGACAGCTCCGCCTGGACGCCGCTGGTCGAGGGCGGGCAGCTCCGCCTGCTCTGCGTCTGGACCGCCGAGCGCTCGCCCCGCTTCCCGGAGGCGCCGACGCTGAAGGAGCTCGGCTACGACATGGTGATCACCTCGCCCTACGGCATCTCCGGCCCGAAGGGGATGGACCCCGGCGTGGTGCAGCTGCTGCACGATGCCTTCAAGGCGGCGCTGATGGACCCCGCCAATGCGGCGGTGCGCACGCAATTCGACATGCCGCTCGAATACTACTCGAACAAGGACTATCGCGGCTTCATCGCCCGGCGCGCGGAATACGAGCAGGCGATGGCAAAGAAGCTCAACCTCCGCATCGATTGAGCGCGCCGCGGACCATCCGGGAGACAGCACGCCCATGCCAGCCATCGCCCGTCGCGCGGCCCTGCTCGGCCTCGGCGCCGGCCTCGCCGCGCCCGCCCTCGGCCAGGGCCGCTACCCCAACCGCTCGATCCGCTTCCTCATCCCCTGGCCGCCCGGCGGCGCGCTGGATGCGCTGCACCGGCAGATGTTCGAGATCGTGCAGAAGGATCTCGGCCAGTCGGTGGTGATCGAGAACCGGCCCGGCGCCCGCGGCACCCAGGCGGCGCTGTTCCTGGTCAACCAGGCGCAGCCGGATGGCTACACCCTGGCGCACCACCACCTCTCGATCCTGCGCCACCCCTTCCTGACGAAGCAGAAGACCTGGGACCCGATCGCCGACTTCACCTACGTCATGCAGGTGAGCGGCTTCCTCTTCGGTACGGTGGTGCGTAGCGACAGCCCCCATCGCAGCTTCGCGGATCTGATCGCCGCGGCGCGGAAGCGGCCCGGCGAGCTCACCTTCTCGACCAGCGGCATCGCCACCACCAACCACATCGCCATGGAGGAGATCTGCGGCCGCGAGGGCGTGCAGATGACGCATGTGCCCTTCCGCGGCGCGCAGGAGGGGGTGACGGCGCTGCTCGGCCGGCAGATCGACGTGGTGGCCGACAGCGCCGCCTGGCGGCCGAATGTCGAGGCGGGGGAGTTCCGCCTGCTCTCGGTCTGGACGCGGGAGCGGCTGGCCGCCTTCCCCGAGGCGCCGACGCTGCACGACCTCGGCTACGGCATGACCGTCACCTCGCCCTATGGCATCGCCGGACCGAAGGGGCTGGACCCGGCGATCGTCGACGTGCTGCACCGCGCCTTCCGCAAGGCGCTGGAGGACGAGGCGAGCCAGGCGATCATCCGCCGCTGGGACATGCCGCAGGAATATCTCGGCCCGGCGGACTACCTGGCCTTCGCCAAGGCGCGGGTGGAGTACGAGAAGCAGATGGTGGCGCGGCTCGGCCTGACCATCGATTGAGCCTTTCCCGCGGCACCGTCGCCCGCCGCGTCACGCCGGGCGGCGGCGCCTCGTCATGCTTTCGGCGGCGGCAATGTCCCGGCGCCCGGCCATGCCGAACTCCTGGAGATCCGAGATGCCGAGAGCCCTGCTGCTCGCCGCCGCGCTGCTCCTCGCCCCGATCGTCGCGCGCGCCGAGGCGCCCGGCCCTGGCCAGTCCCGGGTGACGGTCCTCTTCGACCAGGTCCTGCCGACCGTGCCCGGCAAGAGCCTGAAGGGCGTGCTGGTCGAATACGGGCCGGGCGCGGCGACGCCGGCGCATCGACACGCCGCCTCCGCCTTCATCACCGCGACGGTGCTCGACGGCGCCATCCGCAGCGCGGTGAACCAGGCGCCGGCGCGGGTCTACCGCAAGGGCGAGAGCTTCACCGAGGCGCCCGGCGACCACCACGTCGTCAGCGCCAATGCCAGCGACAGCGCGCCGGCGACGCTGCTCGCCGTCTTCGTGGTGGATACGGGCGAGACGGCGCTGACCACCCTCGATCCGGGCTGAGGGGTACGGCAGGCTCAGCCGCCCTCCGCCCCCAGCCGCGTCCGCCAGGCGACCAGCCGCGCCGCCGGGGCCAGCCGCGCCGCGGCGACCGCGGCGCCGGGCGCCTGCCGCAGGGCCCAGGCGCCAAGCCCCGCCCAGCGCATCGGTCCCGCGACCCGCGCCCGCCAGCGGGCCTGGAACGCCACCGCCGGCACGCCGGCCAGGATCGCCGCCGCCGCCGCCAGCCCGGAATGCAGGGCGAGGGCGATGCCCTCCCCGGCAAGGCTCGGGATCACCGCTGCCTGGTCGCCGACGCGGTACAGGCCCGCCGGCCCCGTCGCCGCCTGGCGGAAGCCGTAAGGAATGCCGGCGATGGCGAGCGGCCGGTCCCAGGCCGGCCGCGCCCCCGCCAGCAGCCGCGCGCCGAGCGCCGAGCCGGCCGCGACCCGGGCCAGGAAAGCCGCGGGATCGCGCGCCCAGCCCATGGTCCCGCCCAAGGTGCTCCCCGGCAGCGCGGCGCAGAGATTGGCGCCGCCGCCTGGCAGCGGCTGCAGCCCGGCATAGCCGCCGGCGAGGGGCAGCAGCGTCACCGCCTCTCCCGCCGCGCCGCCCTCCAGATGCAGCTTGAGGCCGAGCGCCCCCCGCCTCGCCCCCTCCCGCGGATGGCCGCGCAGCGCGTGCTTGCCGCTGGCCAGCACGACCTGCCGCGCCGCGATGGCGCCGCCCGGCGTCTGCAGCCGCCAACCCGCTCCCTCGGGCCATGCCCCCTGCACCGCGAGGCCCGGCCGCAGCGCGACGCCCGCCGCCGCCGCGGCGTCCCGCAGCGCGCCGTCCAGCACCTGCCGCGGCAGGGCCCAGGCGGAGAAGGGCAGGGCGAAGCCGGCCTCCCGCATGCCCCAGCCGATCCGGGCTCGGCGCAGCGGCACCGCGCCGAGCCTGGCCGGATCGAGCCCGAGTCCGGCCAGGGCGATGACCGCGGCGGGGCCGAGGAACTCGCCGCAGACGCTCTCCCGCGGCGTCGGCTGGCGATCGAGCAGCAGCACGCGGCAGCCGCCGCGAGCCAGCCCGATCGCCGCCGCGCAGCCGGCCGGCCCGGCGCCGATCACCGCCACCTCCGCCTCTTCGGAGGGCCGCGTCATCCGCGGCGGCGCCCGACGGACCAGCGGAAGGGGAAGGCCCAGGCGATCTCCGCCTCTACCCCGGCCGCGGCGAGCAGCGCGTCCCAATCGGCGCGGGTGAAGGCCCGGGCGATGGAGACCGGGCCGTCATGCACCACCATCGGGTCGAGCCGCAGCAGCCGGAAGGCGCCCCAGACGAAGCCCCAGGGCAGCCAGTGCCGGTGCAGGTCGGAGATCAGCCAGCCGCGCCCGGCGCGCGCCTCCAGCCAGCGCAGGAAGCGCACCAGTTCCGGATCCGGCAGGTGATGGGCGAAGAGGCTGCACAGCACCACGTCGAAGCGCCGGGACGGGTCGAGGGCGAAGAGGTCGCAGGTGATCCATTCCGCCGGCACTCCGGCGGCGGCGGCATGGCGGGCGGCCCAGGGACTGCGGTCGAGCCCGGTGAGCGTCACCGTCACCCCCCGGCGCTCGGCCCAGGCGGCGATCCGCAGCAGCGTGTCGCCGCCGCCGGCCCCGACATCGAGCACCGAGAGGCGGCGCGCCCCGGTCTCGGCCACCAGCCGGTCCAGCCAGCGCAGCACCGGGCGGTAGGCGAGGCTGAGGCGGTTGACGCGGGCGAGGTCGCGCAGCGCCCCGGCGAAGGCGGCCTCGGTCGCCGCCGCGTCGTCCATCCACTCGGCCGCCGCGCTGCGCCGATCGAACACGGCTAGAGCATCTCCACTTCATTTCGGTTCACGGCAGATGCTCCGGCGTGTTGTTTTCAGAGCAGATTCACGCCTTCGGGCGATGCCGCCCTCCGGCGATCTGCTCTGGGCCACGATCCGCTCACACAGGGTCGCATCATGGTCCAGGCCGTTGCTTGATCGCGTGAGTCACGCTTTAAGCGACCCGAAAACGCATGGTCTCGGCCGAGAGGCCGGGGCCGAAGGCGAGGGCGCAGCCGCGCTGCCCCCGCCGCGCCCCGGCCAGCATGCGGGCAAGGACGAACATCACCGTCGCCGAGGACATGTTGCCATGCTCGCGCAGCACGGCGCGGCTGACATCGAGCGCCGCCTCGCCGAGGCCGAGGCCGCGCGCCACGGCATCGAGCACGCTGCGGCCCCCGGGATGCACGGCCCAGAGATCGATCGCCTCGACCGGCAGGCCGGCGAGGATGGCCTCCGCCTGGTCGGGCAGGGCGCGGGCCAGGGTCAGCGGGACGAAGCCGGACAGGGTCATGTCGAAGCCGCCGTCACCGATGCGCCAGGTGATCTGGTCGGCGGTCTGCGGCACCAGCGCGGCGTGGAAGCCCTCGATCGCCAGCCCAGTCGGCTCGGCCGAGACCAGCGC
Organism: Roseicella sp. DB1501; assembly: GCF_013112485.1. Lineage (GTDB taxonomy): Bacteria > Pseudomonadota > Alphaproteobacteria > Acetobacterales > Acetobacteraceae > Paracraurococcus. The sequence goes on along the minus strand of NZ_JABFHG010000015.1, from coordinate 55,828 downwards.
CGCCGAGCAGCCATCGGCGAAGAGCAGGAAGCAGAGCAGCTGGTCGAGGCTGCTCGCCGGTTGCAGGTGCAGGCTGCAGAGCTCGAGGTTGAGCACCAGTACCCGCGCGCGGTGGTCGCTGCGGACGATGTGATGCGCCAGCTTGAGCGCGTTGACCGCCGCCTGGCAGCCCATGAAGCCGATGATGCTGCGCTCCACCGAGCCGGGCAGGCCGAAGCGCCGGATGATCCAGTGGTCGAGGCCGGGCGCGGCGAAGCCGGTGCAGGTGGCGAGCAGGAGATGCGTCAGCCCCGGCCCCTCGCGCTCCAGGCCGAGCGCCAGCCCCGCCGCCTCGGCCAGCGCCGGCGCCTCCGCCTCGTAGCGGGCCATGCGGGCGGCCGTGCCGGGAAAGCGGTCGGTGCGGTAGAAGCCGTCCGTGGTGCCGCTGGCATCCGGCTCCGGCTCCAGCACCGACCACCGGCGCTCGATCTGCGCCCGCTCGGCCAGGCGGCCGAAGGCGCTGCGGAGCTGCGGCTCGGCGATCTGTCGCCCGGCGAAGCGATGGAAAGCGGCATGCACCTCGTGCCGCGGCAGGGCGGTGGCGATGCGGTTGATATGGGGTTGGGTCACCCAGGCTAGAGCACCGACCCTTCGCTTCGGTTCACGGCAGATGCTGCGGCGTTTCGTTTTTGAGGCGTATTCACCCGAGTGCGAATTGCCTGGTCTGGACGCCAGCGACGAGCGCATCACCCTTGGATCCTGCCGCCGGATCGGAGGGCGGAGAGAAACCGGTCACGCATGCGTGTTTCGTAAGGGGCGCGGGTTGCGGCCAAGTCGCCGCGCCTTTCCTACCCTGTCTCCGGTACCCCTGCCTTCGGCCCGAGGAAATCGCCATGTCCGCACCCCAGGCCACCGCCCTGCCGGCCAATGACGGCGCGGATGCGCATTCCATCACCGCCAGCGTCTCGCTGCAGGAGATGCGGCCGCGCGTGCTGAAGGGCGACGACACCTTCGCCGTGCTGAACCGCGACGGCGACGCGCTGCCGATGCCGGGCGGGCCGGAGGGGCTCTATCACCGCGACACCCGGCACCTGTCGCGGCTCGAGCTCACCCTCGCCGGCAAGCCGCCGCTGCTGCTGAGCTCGGCCGTCTCGGATGACGGCGCCATGCTTACCTGCGACCTGACCAATCCGGACCTGCCGGGCCTGCCCGGGCAGCCGAGCATCGAGAAGGACCTGCTGCACCTCCGGCGTTCGATCTTCCTGCGCAATGGCTACTGCTACGAGCGCATCACGCTGCGCAACCACGCGGCGCAGCCGCTGCGGCTCGAGCTGGCGATCCGTGTGGCCTCCGACTTCGCCGACCTGTTCGAGGTGCGCGGCGAGCGGCGGGCGCGGCGCGGCGCGCTGCACCCGCCCGCGGCGACGCCGGCCGGCATCACCCTCGCTTATACCGGGCTGGACGAGAAGCGGCGCGAGACGCGGCTGCGCTTCGAGCCGCGGCCGGGCCGCGTCGATGCCGAGACGGCGATCTTCGAACTCGCCCTCGCCCCCGGCGAGCGCCGCACCCTGCTGGTCGAGACCCATTGCATCAGCGATGCCGACGCGGCGCCAGGTGCCGAGCGGGACGAGCCGCGCGAGGCCGCCGGCGCCGCCTTCCTGCGCGCCCTCTGGGAGGACAGCCGGGCGCGGCGCGCGGCGCAGGCGCGCTCGGCCTCCGTCGTCACCGCCGATACCGGCTTCAACGAGATGATCGGCCGCTCGGTCGCCGACCTCGCCATGCTCAGCACCCACACGCCGCACGGGCCCTTCCCCTATGCCGGCGTGCCCTGGTTCAGCACCGTCTTCGGCCGCGACAGCCTGGTGACCGCCTGGCTGACCCTGTGGCTCGACCCGGCGCTGGCGCTCGGCGTGCTGCGCCACCTCGCCTCCATGCAGGCGACGGAGTCCGATGCCGCGGCGGATGCCGAGCCGGGCAAGATCCTGCACGAGATGCGCCATGGCGAGATGGCCGATCTCGGCGAGGTGCCCTTCGGCCGCTATTACGGCAGCGTCGATTCGACGCCGCTCTTCGTCGCGCTGGCCGGCGCCTGGCTGGACCGCACCGGCGAGGCCGAGGCGCTGCGGCCGCTCTGGCCCAACATCGAGGCGGCGCTCGGCTGGATCGAGCATTACGGCGACCGCGACGGCGACGGCTTCGTCGAATACGGGCGCCGAACCGAGACGGGCCTCGCCAACCAGGGCTGGAAGGACAGCTGGGATTCCATCTCGCATGCCGATGGCACGCTGGCGCAGGGGCCGATCGCGCTCTGCGAGGTGCAGGCCTATGTCTACGCCGCCTGGCAGGCGGCCGCCCGCATCGCCCGCGCCCTCGGCCTGCCGGAGGCGCGCGCCGCGGCGATGGAAGCGAAGGCTGCGGCGTTGCGCGAGCGCTTCGAGGCCACCTTCTGGTGCGAGGAGCTCGGCCTCTACGCCCTCGCGCTCGACGGCACCAAGCATCGCTGCCAGGTGCGCGCCTCGAATGCTGGGCATGTGCTGCTCGGCGCGCTCGCCGCGCCCGAGCGCGCCGCCAGCGTCGCGCGCCACCTGCTGGATGGCAGCTTCCATTCCGGCTGGGGCATCCGCACCCTGGCCACCACCGAGCGCCGCTACAACCCGATGAGCTACCACAACGGCTCGGTCTGGCCGCACGACACGGCGCTGATCGGCATGGGCCTCGCCCGCTACGGCCATCGCGCCGCGGCGGCGCGGTTGCTCGAGGGGCTCTCGGCCGCCGCGGGCAAGCTCGACCTGCGGCGGCTGCCGGAGCTGTTCTGCGGCTTCCCGCGCCGCGGCGGCCAGGGGCCGACCGCCTATCCGGTGGCCTGCGCGCCGCAGGCCTGGGCGGCGGCGGCGCCGATCGGGCTGCTCGGCGCCTGCCTCGGCCTCTCCTTCGATCCGGCGGCGCGGCTGGTGCGGCTCAACCGGCCCGTGCTGCCGGCGGGGTTGGACCGGGTGCTGCTGCGCAACCTCATGCTCGGCACGGCCAGCATCGATATCGAGCTCACCCGCGCCAATGGCGATTCGGTGGCGATGAACGTGGCACGGCGCAGCGGCGAGATCGCGGCGGTATTGTTGGCGTAGCTCCCGACGACGTCGCTGCGCGTCGCCACGCAGGCCCGTTCCTCCGCTCAGGGCCCCGTATGCGTCACAGCCTGCCGCGGCGAAGCCGCGGCAGGGCAGCGGGAGGCGACAGGGTGACGCTGGCCTGGACCATGATCCGTTCACTCCGGTTCACGGGCCATGGTCCAGGCCGTTGTTTGATCGCGTGATTCACGCGTTTCGGTGAGTCCACCTCAAGCGATCACGCTCTAGGCCGGCGCGCCTCCGCCTGGGTACTCCTCGTTACGGCGGCTGGCCGCCAGCTCCACGCCGGCCCAGCCCTCGGTGAGGCGGGCCAGCGCCGTCACGTCCTCGCCCGCGCCGCCGCCGGCCATCGCCAGCCCGTAGAGCGCCTGCGCCGCCCGGCTGGTCGGCATGACCAGGCCGAGCGCCTCCGCCTCCTGCAGGGCGAGGCGCATGTCCTTCGCCATCAGCTCCATCCGGAAGCCGAAGTCGAAGCGCCGCGACAGCAGCGGCCCGGTGGCGAAGCGCTCGGTCGGGAAGCTGCGGCCGGAGCTGCGGTTGATGACCGAGACCATCAGCTCGGGATCGAGCCCGGCCTTGGCGCCCATGGCCAGAGCCTCGCAGGCCGCCGCCCAGGTGGTCGCCGCCAGCAGGTTGTTCACCAGCTTCAGCGTCTGGCCGAGCCCGACCGCCTCGCCGACATAGACGGTGTTGCTGCCGATCACCTCGAGCACCGGCCGCATCTCGTCGAAGGCGGCGCGCTCGCCGGCCGCCATGACCGAGAGGCTGCCCGCCTCCGCCCCGGCGACGCCGCCCGAGACCGGCGCATCGAGCGCGGCGACGCCATGCGGCGCGAGGCCGGCGGCGACCTGCTGCGCCATCTGCGCGCCCGTGGTGGAGAGATCGGCATAGATCCGCATCGCCCCGCCGCCTTCGAGGCCCTCGCGCAGCCCGCGGGGGGCGAGCGCGACCTGCTGCACCACGGCCGGCGTCGGCAGGCTGACCAGCACCGCGGCGGCCTCGGCGGCGATCGCCGCCGGGCTGTCGCGCCCCGCCGCGCCGCGCGACACGGCGGCGGCCATGGCGGCCGGGTTCACGTCATGCACCAGCACCCGGTGCCCGGCCTCGAGCAGCCGGCGGACCATCGGCGCCCCCATGGCGCCGAGGCCGATGAAGCCGAGCGGGCCCGATACGCCCGCCGATATACCCCCTGGCACGGCCGCGCCGCTCATGGCGCCACCAGCGGGCAGCCGCCCTCGTTCAGCGGCCGGAAGGCCTGTTCGCCGGGGATGGTGGAGACGATGCGGTAGAGATCCCAGGGGCCCTTCGACTCCTCGGGCTTCTTCACCTCGACCAGATGCACGTCATGCACGTGCCGGCCATCGGCGCGGACCCGGCCGTTCCTGGTGAAGACGTCCTGCACCGGCAATTCGCGCATCTTGGCCGCGACCGCCGTCGCCTCGTCGGTGCCGGCGGCCTCGACCGCCTTCAGCCAGTGCCGCACGCCGGAATAGACGCCGGTCTGGTACTGCGTCGGCATCCGGCCCTGGTGCCGCTCGGCGAAGCGCTTGGCGAAGGCCCGCGTCTCCTCGTCCTGGTCCCAGTACCAGGCATCGACCGAGACCACGCCCTGGGCCGTCGGCAGGCCGAGCGCCTTGATGTCGGTGATGTTGACGAAGAAGCCGACCAGGCGTTGGCCCTGCTTGGTCAGGCCGAACTCGCCGGCCTGCTTGATGGCGGTGACCGTGTCGGTGCCGGCATTGGCCAGCGCCACCACCTGCGCGCGGGAGGCCTGGGCCTGCAGCAGGAAGGAGGAGAAGTCGGCGGTGTTCAGCGGGTGCCGGGCGCGGCCCATCACCTTGCCGCCCTCGGCATTGATCACGACCTCGGAGGCGCGCTCCTGCGCATAGCCGCCCTCGTAATCGACGGTGAGGTAGTACCAGCTCTTGCCGCCCTGGCGCATGACGGCGCGGGTGATGCCGCTGGTCAGCGCGTAGCTGTCGAGCACCCAGTGGAAGCCGACCGGCGAGCACTGCTTGCCCGTCAGCTCGGTGGTGGCGGCCGAGGTGTTGATGATGATGCGGCTGCGCTCCCGCCCCACCTGCTGCACGGCGAGGGCGACGGCCGAGTTCGGCATGTCGATCACCATGTCCACCCGGTCGGTGTCGATCCAGCGGCGGGCGAGCGCGGCGCCGACATCGGGCTTGTTCTGGTGGTCGCCGCCGATCACCTCGATCGGCTTGCCGAGCACCCGGCCGCCCATGTCCTCGGCCGCCAGCCGGGCCGCGACCACCGAGCCGGGGCCGGCGAAATCGGCATAGGGGCCGGAGAGGTCGTTGAGCACGCCGACGCGCAGGACATCGTCGGAGACCTGCGCCGTGGCCAGGCCCGGGACGAGCACGGTCGCGAGCGTCAGGGCGAGCGCGCGGAGCGCGCCCCCGGAACGGGACATTTCCTTCCTCCTTGGTGCGGGCGCGCTGCGGGGCGTACCCCGTGTCACGCCACGTGTCGCGCCAGCCTATACCGGCGCGGCGCGGCGGCAACCCGTTCCACCGCCGATCATGCGGGGCGGCGGTGCTTCAGGCCGAGCGGGGCTCGGTGCCGCCCCGCGTCGGCAGCGTCGCCGGCCGCTCCTCCCCCGCCGTCAGGCCGAGGCGGCCGGGCAGGGCGACGAGGTAGGACAGCGCCCGGGCGTAATCGAGCACGATGCCGGGCGTCCAGGCCATGGTGGCGGCGCGGCGCCGCAGCTGCCCGGCGATCCAGAGCTCGGGGCTGAACAGCAGGCGCAGCAGGACGTAGGGCCGGCCGGCATGGGGGGCGAGGATGCCCTCGAGCCCGGCATCGAGCGCGGTCGCCACCGTGCTGGAGCAATTGCGGCTGGTCAGGTTGTAGGTCGTATCGGCGCCATAGACCTCCCAGAAGCGGCGCAGCGCCTCGGCGTCCAGGCCCGGGATCGCCACCTTCATCGTCGATTCGCACCAGCCCGCCGCTTCCTCAGCATAGCTCGGCTGGAAGCGTCCGGGCACGTCGTTGTCCTGCGTCGCGCGGAGGGTGCGGCGGAACTCGTCCGGCGAGCGCTCGATCTCCACCGCCGGATAGTGGCTGATATAGATCCCCGCCGCCTCGAGCGCGGCATGCCCGGTCGAGATCACGCCCTGCGCGTCGCGCGCCGCCACGTAGCGGCTGACGGCGCGGTCCACCGAGGCGAGGGCGCCGGTCGGGGTCCAGACATGCACCGTCGCGGTGATGCGCGGGCCGGGGGTGATCGGGCGGAGCGACGGCAACGACTTCGTCATCGTCAGGCCGCGGCCGCGCTTGAGGATGCCGCGGGCGACCGCGCGCGAGATCGGTGCGCCGGGCGGCAGCCAGGCGAGGCGCCAGGCGAGGGCGCAGATGCCGAGCGCCGAATACATCAGGAGCAGCCCCACATCCTCGCCCACCTGGCCGCGCCAGCGCGTCGGCCAGGGGATGAAGGACCAGACGGCGAGGGCGATCTCGAAGGCGGCGAAGCCGATGGCCCGCCGCCATCCCTGGAACCGCACCACATAGGCGCTGCTGGCGCGCCAGCCGCCATCGACCAGGAGGAAGAGGCCGACGGTGATGCCGATCACCATGTCGGCGCGCCCGGCCGTCGCATAGATGAGCAAGGCAAGGAAGAGGAACAGCCCGGCCTTGGCGTAGCGCAGCCCCTTGCCGGCGCCGATGCTGGCGAAGGCGGCGCCGAGCGAGAGCAGCCCGTCGATGACGAGGGGGATGGCGAACCAGACCGGATTGATCCGGACTTCCTCCAGCAGCGCGTTGACGAAGATCGCCAGGCCCAGCCCGAACCACAGCAGGCCGGCCAGCGCCAGCAGCCACCAGCGGCGCCGCACCACATCGGCGCCGTAGAGGATGAGCACGAGTTCCACCATCGATCAGCTCCGGCCCGTGGCAGGCGACGGTCCCGACGCGCGGGGCGCCGCCCGCATGCCCGATCGCGCGACATGCCTGGACCATATCGTTCCTCTATTGCATGAAAACGATATCGGTAAGGAAAAGGCAAGCGCGATGCGGCTAGAGACGACCGCATGACCCGTGACCTTGAGGAGGCGCCGGTGCAGGACGGTCCCGGCATCGCCGGGCGCGCGCGATTGCTCTCGCTCGTCGCGGTGATCGGCGCGGCGACGATCTTCGGCCTGACCTACAGCCTCGCCGCGCCGCTGCTCGCCCTGAACCTCGCCGCCCGCAGCGCCGGGGAGACGCTGATCGGCCTGAACGCCGCCATGCACGCCGTCGGCGTGCTGCTCGTCGCCCCGGTCCTGCCGCGGCTGGCGGGACGGTTCGGCGCCCGGCCGCTGATCCTCTTCGCCCTGCTGCTCACCGCCCTGCTGCTGCCGCTGTTCCCGGCGTTGCCGCTGGTCTGGGTATGGTTCCTGCTGCGCATCGGGCTCGGCATCGGCGCCGAGATCCTCTTCGTGCTGACCGAGACCTGGGCGAGCGAGCTCAGCGACGACGCGACGCGCGGCCGCATCATGGCGGCCTATACCGCGCTGCTCTCGCTCGGCTTCGCCGGCGGCCCGCTGCTCCTCTCCCTCACCGGGGCGGAGGGGCTGCTGCCTTTCGCGGCCGGCAGCGGCGCCGCGCTGCTCGCCCTGCTGCTGATGCTGCATCCGGGCGTCGTGCGGCCGCCGATGCAGGCGCATGGCCATGGCAACCTGCTGCGCTGCCTGCGCCTCGCGCCCGTCGCCATGGCGACAACGGCGCTCAATGCCGGGGTGGAGACGGCGGGCCTCTCCTTCCTCACCCTCTATGCCGTCCGGCTGGGCTGGGAGGAGCAGGCGGGCACGCAGCTCATCACCACGCTCATGCTCGGCGCCATCCTGCTGCAGCTCCCGGTCGGCTGGCTCTGTGACAAGATGGACCGGCACCGGCTGATGCTCGGCCTCGGCCTGCTCGCCACGCTCGGGGCGCTGGCCTGGCCGGTGCTGCTGCGCGCGCCCTGGATAGCCTATCCCGCCCTCTTCCTCTGGGGCGGCGTCTTCGTCGGCATCTACACCACCATGCTGGCGATCATCGGCGCCCGCTTCCGCGGCACCGACCTGGTCGGCGTCTATGCCGCGATGGGCCTGCTCTGGGGGGCGGGGGCGCTGCTCGGGCCGAGCCTCGCCGGCCTCGCCCTCGATCTCTCGACGCATGGCCTGCCGCTCGTCGTCGCGCTGGCCTGCGGCGTCTTCACCGCCTTCCTGCTGCGCCGGCGGGAGGCGCATGGCGGCCAGGCCCGGGAGGCATCCGCCACATGACCCTTTCCTCGATCTGGCGGCGCGGCCTGGCGCTGCCCGGACTGCTGGCCGCGGCCGTCGTCCTGGCCGTCGCGGTGCCGGCCCTGGCGCAGGAGCCGCCGGATTTCGGCCAGAAGCGTCAGGGGTTCGAGCTCAATCTCGGCGCCGGCGCGACCTTCTGGCCGGCCTATCCGGGCAGCGCCGTCACCCGCGTGCGGCCCTTTCCCTTCATCAATGGCGGCTATGGGGAATGGCTCGATTTCGACGTGCTGGACGGGCTGCGGCTCTCGGCGCTGCGCGGCCACGGCGTCTCCTTCGGGCCGATCCTGCGCTTCCGCGAGGGGCGCGACTCGGATTCCAGCCGGCGCAACCTGACCGGGCTGCGCAGCTTCTCCGACACGGTGGAGGCAGGCCTCTTCGTCGCCTACGAGTCCGGCCCCTTCTACGTCGATGCGAGCTTCACCCAGGACGTGGCGCACAACCATCGCGGCGCGGCGCTCGATGCCCGGGCGCTGGTCTCCGTGCCGGTCGGCCGGGTGGCCTTCTCGATCGGCCCGGAGCTGCGCGTGGTGACGCAGCGCTTCGCGCAATCCTTCTACGGCGTCAGCGAGGCGGAGGCGGCGACCTTCCGCTACCAGCCCTACCGGGCGGGCGGCGGGCTCGAGCGCATCGGCGGGCTGCTCGCCGTGCAATGGAAGGTGACGGAGCGCTGGAACCTGTTCGGCTATGCCGAATACGGAAGGCTGCAGGGCGCGGCTGCCGATTCGCCGCTCGTGCGCACCACCGACGGCTCCGCCGACCAGGTGCTCGGCGGCCTCTTCCTCTCCTATCGCTTCTATTGAGCGCGGCCTCAGCCGCGCGGCGCCGCCGCCCGCGCCAGGCGATCGTTGATGGCGGCGCCGAGGCCGGTCTCCGGCACCGGCATGACGGCGATGCCGCGGCAGCCCTGGCGCGTGCCCTCGGCATCGAGCCAGCGCAGCCCGGCGAAGAGCCGCGCCGCCGCCTCCCGCAGGTCGCCGCGCTCGGAGAGGTTCCAGGCGACCGCGGCACCCTTCAGCGGTGGGCCGAAGGCGAGCAGCGCCTCGTCGCGCCCGAGGCTGGTGGCGCCGAGCCGCACCGGCAGGCCCGGCGCGTAATGCGAGAGCAGCAGCCCCGGCGAGCGCAGGCTTTGCGTCGCCGCCGCGGCCGCGACCGGCAGGGCCCGGCCGATCGGGCCGAGTAGCGCCTCGATCGCCTCGACCGGCACGCCGCCCGGTCGCAGCAGCACCGCCGCGCCATCCGCCTCGTTGCCGGTGAGGTCGAGCACCGTGCTCTCGACGCCGACCTCGCAGGGCCCGCCATCCAGCACCGCGGCGATGCGACCGCCAAGGCCGTCGAGCACGTGCTGCGCCGTGGTCGGGCTGACCTGGCCGGAGCGGTTGGCCGAGGGGGCGGCGACCGGCCGGCCGACCTCCGCAAGCAGGGCGCGGGCCAGCGGATTGGCCGGCACCCGCACCGCCAGCGTGTCGAGCCCGGCCCCGGCCAGCAACTCGACCCGGCAGCCGGCGGCGCGCGGCAGCACCAGGGTCAGGGCGCCGGGCCAGAACCGCTCGGCCAGCCGCCGCGCCCGGTCATCGGCGCGCACATCGGCGAAGGCCGCCTCGGCCGAGGGATAATGGCAGATCAGCGGGTTGAAATGCGGCCGGCCCTTGGCGGCGAAGATGCCGGCCACCGCCTCGGCATTGGTGGCGTCGCCGCCGAGGCCGTAGACCGTCTCGGTCGGGAAGGCGACGAGGGCGCCCTGGCGCAGCAGCGCCGCGGCGCGGGGGAGCTCCGCCGGGCCGAGCTGCTCGGTCATGCCCCGGACCCGCCATGGCAGACGAAATCGGGGTTGCGCCAGCCCGGCTTGCCGTAGCGCAGCGGCCGGCCATCGACCAGCGTGACGCTGCCGCCCGCCGCCTCGACGATCGCCTGGCCGGCCGCCGTGTCCCATTCCATGGTGCCGCCGAAGCGCGGGTAGAGATCGGCCGCGCCCTCGGCGACGCGGCAGAATTTCAGGGCCGAGGAGACGGCGCGCCGCTCGGCGATCGGCCGGCCGGCGAGGAAGGGCTGCATGCGCGGGTCCTCGGCATAGGTGCGGCTGGCGAGCACGGTGAGCCCCTCGGGCGGCACCGCGCGCACGGCGATCCGCCGCCGCCCGCCGGCATCCTCCTTCCAGGCGCCGTCGCCGCGCCGGCCGGCGAAGAGCTCGCCGCTCGCCGGCAGGGCGATGGCGCCGAGCAGCGGCCGCCCGTCCTCAACCAGGCCGATGCAGGTGGCGTATTCGCTGCGGCCCTTGGCGAAGTCGCGCGTGCCGTCGAGCGGATCGACCAGCCAGGTGCGGGTGGCGGCGGCGGTGACGATGCCGGCCGCGACCTCCTCCTCCGCCACCACGGGGTAGTCGGGCGTCGCCTCGCGCAGCGCCTCGACGATCAGCACCTCGGCGATGCGGTCCGCCTCGGTGACCGGGCTTTCGTCCGTCTTGCGCTCGACCGCGAAGCCGGCGCGCTTCACCGCCTCGATGGCGGCGGCGGCGCGGCGGGCGAGGGAGGCGGCGAGCTCCAGCAGGTCGGCATCGGTCATGCGATGGGTGTAGCAGGGCTGGCGGGGCGGCAGAACCGGTCCTGGCCCGTCATGGCGCCTCCCAGTGGCCCCTCCTATATGGCCCCTCCCGCTGGCGGCCCGGCGACCGGGTGCTATCCTCGGGCGCGGCCGTCAGCCAAGGATTCCTGCAGGATGCTCGACATTGCCTTCGTGAAGCCCGCCCTGCCGCGCAGCGGCGCCCTGGTGCTGCCCCTGGCGGAGGGGGCCGAGGGCGTGCCGGCGCTTGCGGGCCTCGCCCAGGCGATCGATGCGGCGAGCGGCGGCGCCATCGCCCGCGGCCTCGCCGCCGCCGGCTTCAAGGGCCGCAAGGGCCAGAGCGCGACGCTCTGGGCGCCGGCGCTCGAGGGCGGTGCGGCCGGCCCGGCCCGGGTGGTGGCGATCGGCCTCGGCAAGCCGGGCGAGTTGACGCCGGAGGCGGCCGAGGCCGCGGGCGGCGGCACCCTGCCGCTGGTCGGCGCCGAGCGCGAGGCGGTGGTCGCCGCCGAGGCGCTGGCGGCGCCGCATGCCGCCGCCTTCGCCTTCGGCCTGCTGCTGCGCAGCTACCGCTTCGACCGCTACCGCACCACGGTGAAGGAGGAGGACAAGCCGAAGCTCGAGCGCGTGGCGGTCGCGACCGATGCGGCGACGGCGGCCAAGACCGCCTGGGCGCCGATGCGGGCGGTGGCCGAGGGCGTCTTCCTCTCCCGCGACCTGGTGTCCGAGCCGCCCAACATCCTCGACCCCGAGGAGATGGCCGAGCGCTGCAAGGTGCTGGAGAAGCTCGGCGTCGATGTCGAGGTGCTGGGGCCGAAGGAGATGCGCAAGCTCGGCATGGGCGCGCTGCTCGGCGTGGCGCAGGGCTCGGTGAAGGAGCCGCGCTTGGTCGTCATGCAGTGGCACGGCGCGGGCGGCGGCAAGGGCAAGAAGGCGACGACCAGCCCCGTCGCCTTCATCGGCAAGGGCGTGACCTTCGACACCGGCGGCATCTCCATCAAGCCCGCGGGCGGCATGGAGGACATGAAGTGGGACATGGCCGGCGCCGGCGCCGTGGTCGGGCTGATGGCCGCGCTCGCCGGCCGCAAGGCGAAGGTCGATGTGGTCGGGCTGGTCGGGCTGACCGAGAACATGCCCTCCGGCGCGGCGCAGCGCCCGGGCGACGTGGTGCGGACCATGAGCGGCCAGACGGTCGAGGTGATCAACACCGACGCCGAGGGCCGACTCGTCCTCGCCGACGTCATCCATTATTGCCGGGAGCGATTCGAGCCGCGCTTCATGATCGACCTCGCCACCCTGACCGGCGCGATCATCGTCTCGCTCGGCCATGAGCATGCCGGGCTGTTCAGCAATGACGACACGTTGGCGCAGCAGCTCGCCGCGGCTGGCAAGGCGGTCGGCGAGCAGGTCTGGCGCATGCCGATGGGCGAGGCCTACGACAAGGCGCTGAAATCCGACATCGCCGACATGAAGAATGTCGGCGGCCGGCCGGGCGGCTCGATCACCGCGGCGCATTTCATCCAGCGCTTCGTCGGCACCAAGGCCGGGCCGATGCAAACCCCCATCCCCTGGGCGCATCTCGACATCGCCGGCACCGCCTGGAGCAGCAAGGACCTGCCGACGGTGCCGAAGGGCGCGACCGCCTTCGGCGTGCGCCTGCTCGACCGGCTGGTGGCCGACCATTACGAGGGCTGAGGCGCCCCAGGGACGGCCTCGGCGGCGAACGGGGCGGCGGGCCGCGGCGGCGCGCGGATGCTGAAGGTCCGGCTGCGGCAGGCGCCGCGCGGCGGGGGCGAGCCGCGCCTGCTGCCCGTCGGCGAGCCGGCCGGGGTGCCGCATGCGCTGCGGGCCGCCGCCGCCGCTTCCGGCTTCACCGGCGCCGCCGGCCAGCGCCTCGACCTGCCGCTGCCACCGGGGGAGCCGGAGGGCAGGCTGCTGCTCATCGGCACCGGCGCGGCGCGGCGGGCGCTCGACTGGGAGCGGGCCGGCGGCGCCGGGCTCGCCGCCCTGCTCGCCTCGCGCCCAGGCTCAGGCCCGGGTCTGAGCCGGGGACCGGTGCCACGCCTCGCCCTCGATGCCCGCGGGCTGCGGCCCGAGGCCGCGGCGGCGCTGGCGGCCGGCGCCTGCCTGCGCGCCTGGCGCTACGGGGCCGCGCGCCCGGAGGCGGCGCCGGCGCCCGAGGCGCTCGACCTGCTGGTCGACAGCCCGGAGGCGGTGGCGCCGCACTGGGCGCGCGCCGCCGCCGCGGTGCGCGGCTGCCTCTTCGCCCGCGACCTCACCGCCGAGCCGGCGAATCGCCTGACCACCCGCGCCTTCGCCGCCCGGCTGGAGGCGCTGGCCGAGCATGGCATCGCCGTCGACGTGCTCGGCCGCAAGCGGCTGGCGCGGGAGGGGCTGGGCGGGCTGCTCGCGGTTGGCGGCGGCAGCGTCAACCCACCGCGCCTCGCCGTGCTGCGCTGGCGCGGCAGCCATGCCGCGCCGCCCATCGCTTTCATCGGCAAGGGGCTGTGCTTCGACACCGGCGGCATCAGCCTGAAGCCCGCCGCGGGAATGGAGGCGATGCGCGCCGACATGGCCGGCGGCGCCGCCTGCGCCGGCGCCATGCTGGCGCTCGCGCTCCGCCACTCGCCGGCCCCGGCGGTCGCGGTGCTGCCGCTGGCCGAGAACGCCATCGGCGCCGCCGCCTACCGGCCCGGCGACGTGCTGCGCATGGGATCGGGCCGGACGGTCGAGGTCGTGGATACCGATGCCGAGGGGCGGCTGGTGCTGGCTGATGCGCTGCATGTCGCGCGGCGCTTCCGCCCGGCGGCGATGCTCGACCTGGCGACGCTGACCGGCGCCATCGTCACCGCCCTCGGCGCGCATCGCGCCGGCCTCTTCGGCACCGATGCGGCGCTGATGGCGCAGGCGGCGGCGGCGGGCGAGGCGGTGGGGGAGCCACTCTGGGCCATGCCGATCGGCGCCCGGCACCGCGAGGACCTGAACAGCGCCATCGCCGACCTGAAGCAATGCGCCAGCGGCCGGCTGCTGCCGGATGCCTGCCACGCCGCCGCCTTCCTGCGCGAGTTCGCCGGCGACTGCCCCTGGGCGCATCTCGACATCGCCGGGGTCGAGGCACGGGCCAGCGCGGATGCGCTCGGGCCGAAGGGGCCGAGCGGCTTCGGCGCGCGGCTGCTCGATTCCCTCGTCGCGCACTACTTCGAGGATCCCGATCGGCACTAGAGCGTGATCGCTTGAGGTGGAAACACCGGAAAGCGTGACTCACGCGATCAAGCCACGGCCTGGACCATGATCCGCGACCCCGTGCGAGCGGATCATGGTCCAGGGCGGATCGCAGGAGGGCGTGAACGCCCGGAGACGTGAATCTGCCCGGAAAGCAACAGACCGGGGCATTTCCTGAAAACGCAGGTGAACGGAAATGCTCCGAGCGCGCCCGGCAACGTGCCGTGCCGCGCCGCGTTGGCGCCAGGATGGCCGAAGGCGATCGGGAGGGCGGATGCAGGACGAGACGGTGAGGCCGGGCACGGAGCCCGATGCGGAGACCCTGGCCCTCGCCCGTCGTGTCTTCCAGGCAGCGCGCGCCGGCGAGGGAGAGGTGCTGGCGGAGCTGCTGCGCCGCGGCCTGCCGCCCAACCTTCGCAACGAGAAGGGCGACAGCCTGCTGATGCTCGCCGCCTATCACGGCCAGCTCGAGGCGGTGCGGGCCTTGCTTGACGGCGGCGCCGATCCGGACCTCGCCAATGACCGCGGCCAGATGCCGCTCGCCGCCGCGGCCTTCAAGGGCGTGGTCCCGGTGGTGACGCTGCTGCTCGATCGCGGCGCGGCGGTGGACGGGCGCGGCGAGGGCGGCCGCACGGCGCTGATGGTGGGCGCGATGTTCAATCGCACCGAGATCGTCGAATTGCTGCTCGCTCGTGGCGCCGATTCTTTCCTCGAGGACGGCGCCGGCCATACCGCGCTGAGTGCCGCCGAGCAGATGGGTGCGCAGGACACGCCGGAGCAGTTGCGCGAGGCGATGGATTGGCGGGCGCGCCAGGCGGCTCAACGAGCGACCAGGTGATCGGGATGCCGGGCGGGTCGCTCCCGCCGACGGGCCGCGACAGGGCAGATCGCGGGAGGGCGAGACCGCCCGGACGCGTGACTCTGCTCTGAAAACAACAGGCTGCAGCGAGGCGGCGTTCAATCTTGAACGCAATCCGCTGTAGTCTCGGCCGGCCATGGCCGAGATCGCTTTCTATCACCTGACCCGCACGCCGCTGGACCAGGCGCTGCCGAAGCTGCTCGGCCGCGTGCTGGCGAGCGGCGGCCGCGCCCTGGTGCTCTGCGGCAGCGAGGAACGGGTCGCCGCGCTCGATGCCGCGCTCTGGCTGAGCAGCGATCCCGACTGGCTGCCGCATGGCAGCAAGGCGATGGGGCATGCGGCGCAGCAGCCGATCTGGCTCACCGCCGAGGATGTGGGCGAGGCGGGCGCGGCGAATGGTGCGCGCTTCCTGGTCCTGGTCGATGGCGCGGAGAGCGCCCGGCTGGCGCTGTTCGACCGCGTGCTCGACCTCTTCGATGGCGGCGACGAGGCGGCGGTCGCCGCGGCGCGGCGGCGCTGGAGCGCGGCGCGGGCGGCGGGGCATGCGCTCTCCTACTGGCAGCAGGGCCCGCGCGGCTGGGAGAAGAAGATGGGCTGATCGCTGGCGTGGCGATTGCAAGGCCGGGCGCCGAGAGGGAGCCTGGTCCATGCTTCTGCGCCGCCGTCGCCGCCTGCCGATGCCTCGCTTCGAGGCACCGCGCCCGGAAAGCGCCTCGCCGCCGCGCACCGGCCACAACAACGGCCCACCCCTCGATCCGGAAGAGAGCTGGCGCGGCTTCGTCTGGCGGAAGAAATGCAAGCAGGCCTGGAAGGTGCCGCGGGAGATCGCGCTGCGCCGCCTCGCCCGGGCCGAGGCGCTGGGCATGAGCTACCGCGACTACACGCTCGAGATCCTGGAGCGCGGGACGTACCTCTGACCGTTCCCGGCGACGCCGCTGCGCGGTCCTATCCCTCCAGCCGGATGCCGGTGAGCTCCACCAGCCCGCGCCAGCGCTCCACCTCCGCCCGCTGGAAGGCGGCGAAGGCCGCGGCCGGCAGCGGCGCCGGCAGGAAGCCGAGATTGGCCAGCCGCGCCGTCATCTCCGGCTCCGCTAGGATGCGCGGCAGCGCCTCGGAGAGGCGGTCGATGATCGGCTGCGGCGTCTGCGCGGGCGCCCAGAGGCCGAACCAGGCGTCGACCGCCATATAGGGCGCGCCGGCTTCGGCGAAGCTCGGCACCTCCGGCAGCTCGGCCAGGCGCTGCGGCGCGCCCAGGCCGAGGCAGCGCAGCCGCCCGTCCTTCACCAGCGTCACCACCTGCGGCCAGGTGGAGACGAAGAAGTCCACCGTGCCGGCCACCGTATCCGTCACCGCCTGGGCGCCGCCGCGATAGGGCACATGGGTCGCCTGCAGCCCCTCGCGCCGCACGAAGCTCTCGGCGATGACATGGCTCGCCGAGCCGACGCCGGAGGAGGCATAGGTCAGCCGCCCGCCCTCCCGCCCGCGCGCCGCCAGCGCGGCGAGGCTGCGGACGGGGGAGCTGGCCGGCACGACCAGCGCATGGTGCACCTCGGCGAGTCGGCCGATCGGCGCGAAATCCTCGACCGGCCGGTAGGGCAGGCCCTGCACCATGGCGGCATTGGCCGCATGCGTCTGGTTGTTGCCGAGGCTGAGCGTGTAGCCGTCCGGCGCCGCCACCGCCGCGGCCTGGGTGCCGACCACCGCCGCGCCGCCCGGGCGGTTCTCCACCACGAAGCCGGGCCCGCCGATCGTCGCCGCCAGCCGCTCGGCCAGCGTGCGCGCCAGCACATCCGTGCTGCCGCCGGGCGGGTAGGCGAGGAGGATGCGAACCGGGCGGTTCGGCCAGGAGTCGGGCGCTGCCGGTGTCTGGCCCTGGCCCTGGCCCTGGGCCCGCGCCAGCCCGGCCGGGATGAGGGAGACGGCGAGCAGCCGGCGACGGGCGATCATGGACGCATCCTTCTCGAGACTCGGCGAGGCCGATGGCGGGCTTGCCGCAGGCGCGGCGGCTTGGCCAGGGGTGGCGCCGGCCGACGATCAACCCCGCAATAATCACTGTGTTGTGCAACCCACACCGGGGCGAAAGCTGCACTTGGAAACATCTGGTATTATTTCCGCCGTCATTACTCCACGACAGTTGTGCGATACTCTTCTCGCAACCAGGGGTACGGGCTATGTCGGGCGAGGACGCATCCCCTCTCAGGATGAGCCGGAGGTGACGCGCATGGACAAACGCGTCGATCCCTGGGGCGACTTCCTGCGGCGGTTGCTGCTCTCGGCCAGCCTCGCCGGCACCGCCCTGCCGGCCGCCGCCGCCGCTGAGGAGCCCGAGGCGCCATCGGCCGAGATGGCGGGGGCCGAGCCGGCTGCGCCGCCGCATCCGCCGCAGCCAGCCGCCGCCACAACCTGACCTCATCGTAATTGTTGCGGAGTGGCATGGCGTTGCACTGAGCGCCGCCGCCCCTCAGCGCCGGGCGGCGAAGAAATCGCGCAGCAGCGCCGCGCAGTCCGCCTCCCGCAGCCCGCCCACCACCTCGGGCCGATGGTGGCAGGAACTGGCGGCGAGCACGCGGGCGCCATGCTCCACCCCGCCGCCCTTCGGGTCATAGGCGCCGAAGACCAGCCGCCCGATGCGGAAGAAGCTCGCCGCCTGGGCGCACATCGGGCAGGGCTCGAGCGTCACGGTCAGGGTGCAGCCGGCGAGGAATTTCTCCCCCCGCCCGGCGGCGGCGGCGCGCAGCGCCAGCATCTCGGCATGCGCCGAGGGATCGTGCCGTGCCTCCACCTCGTTGCCGGCGGCGGCCAGCACCCGCCCGGCGGCATCCGTCACCACTGCGCCCACCGGCACCTCGCCGCGCGCCGCCGCGATGCGGGCCTCGGCCAGGGCGTGTTCGATGGCGGGGGCGACCGGGCGCGGCATCGACGAATCTTGTACCGGTAAGGTGTTCAGGTCTAGCAACCGCGCATGCGCACCCGCCCCGTCATCGGCGTCACCCTGGATGCGGAGGAGCCGGGCGGCTACTCCAAGCTTCCCTGGTACGCCCTCCGCAAGAACTACTTCTCCGCCCTGGCCGAGGCGGGGGCCCTGCCCATCGCCCTGCCGCACCATCCCGAGCTCGCCGAGACCTATCTCGACGAGATCGACGGGCTGCTGATCACCGGCGGCGCCTTCGATGTCGATCCCTCGCTCTATGGCGGCGGCCCGACCCATCCGACGGTGACGCTGAAATCCGGCCGCACCGATTTCGAGCTCGCCGCGACGCGCGGCGCGCTGGCCCGCGACATGCCGGTGCTCGGCATCTGCGGCGGCCAGCAGCTGCTCGCCGTCGCCTTCGGCGGCACGCTCATCCAGCACATTCCCGATTCGGTGGCCGATGCGCTGGAGCACGAGCAGCCCAATCCGCGGCACGAGCCGGGGCATGAGATCGCCATCGCCGCGAACACGCTGCTCGCCCGCATCACCGGCCGGCCGCGCATGGCGGTGAACAGCGCGCATCACCAGGCGGTGGCGACGGCCGGCCCTGGCGCCGTCATCAACGCGCTGGCGCCGGACGGCGTGGTGGAAGGGGTCGAGCATCCCGGGCACCGCTTCGCCCTCGGCGTGCAGTGGCACCCGGAATACGCCGTTGACCCGGCCGATCCGCTGATCTTCCGCGCCTTCGTCGCCGCCTGCCGTGGCTGAGCCGGCAGAGGAGGCGGCCCCGGAGGCGCGGGGCGAGCGCATCGCCAAGTGGCTGGCCCGCGCCGGCGTCGCCAGCCGGCGCGACGCCGAGGCGATGATCGCCGAGGGGCGGGTGAAGCTGGAGAACCGCGTCGTCGAGTCGCCGGCCACCTTCATCCGGCCGGGCGACCTCGTCACCGTCGATGGCCGCCCGGTCGCCGAGCCGCAGCGCAGCCGGCTGTTCCGCTACCACAAGCCGGTCGGGCTGGTGACCACGCATCGCGACGAGAAGGGCCGGCCGACGGTCTTCGATTCGCTGCCGCCCGGCCTGCCGCGCCTGGTCTCGGTCGGCCGGCTCGATCTGAACTCGGAGGGGTTGCTGCTGCTGACCAATGACGGCGCCCTGGCGCGGCGGCTGGAGCTGCCGGCCAATGGCTGGCTGCGCCGCTACCGGGTGCGGGTGAACGGCTTCGTCGACGAGCGGGCCCTGGCGGCGCTGGCCGGCGGCGTCACCGTGGAAGGCGTGCGCTACGCCCCGATCGAGGCCGGGCTCGACAGCCGCAAGGGCGCCAATGCCTGGCTCACCGTCGCCCTGCACGAGGGCAAGAACCGCGAGATCCGGCGCGTCATGCAGCATCTCGGCCTGAACGTCTCCCGCCTGATCCGCACCGCCTACGGGCCCTTCCAGCTCGGCGCCCTGCCGCGCGGCGGGGTCGAGGAGGTGAACCCGAAGGTGCTGCGCGAGCAGCTTGGCCTGAGGGCGCCGCCGCGGCCCCGGCATGGCGGCGCGGCGGAGGGCTGAGGCGCGGGCGGGGGCGCGGCCATGCGCATCATCGCCGGACGGCATCGTGGCCGGCGCCTGCTCGCCCCGGCCGGCGCCGCCACCCGCCCCACCGCGGACCGGGTGCGGCAGGCGCTGTTCGACATGCTCTGGCACGCGCCCTGGGCCGGGCGCGGGCGGGTCGAGGGCGCCACGGTGCTCGACGCCTTCGCCGGCACCGGGGCGCTCGGCCTCGAGGCGCTGTCGCGCGGCGCCGCCGCGGCCAGCTTCCTCGAGACCGACCGGGCGGCCCTCGCCGCGCTGCGCGCCAATATCGCCGCCTGCCGCGAGGAGGCGCGCTGCCGGGTGCTGGCCGCCGATGCCACGCACCCGCCCCGCGCCGCGGCGGCCTGCGACCTGCTCTTCCTCGACCCGCCCTACCGCGAGGGGCTGATGGCGGCGGCCCTCGCCGGACTCGGTGCCGCCGGCTGGATCGCGCCGGGCGCCCTGGTCTGCGCCGAATACGGCGCCGCGCCCGAGGCGCCGCCGCCGGGCTTCGCCCTGCTCGCCGAGCGGGCGCATGGGGCGGCGCATCTGCTGGTGCTGCGCGCCGAGGCGCTGGCGTGACGCCTGGTGCGCCAAGGGGAGGGCCAAGGGGCGGGCCAGGTGGGGGCGTCTCGCGCATCCTGCTGGCCCTGCCCTCGGTCGGGCTGGGCGGCACGGAGCGGCACAGCGCCGTCCTCGCCGCCGCGCTGGCCGCCGCCGGCGTCGCGGTCACGGTCGCCCTGGCGCCGCCGCTCGCCGCCGGCTTCGCCGCCATGCTGGAAACGCCAGGGGGGACAGGGGGTAGGGCCGAGGGGCGGGCCGCGGTGCGGTTGCAGCCGGCGCCGCTCGCCTGGCGGCCCGATGCCTCGGCCGGCGGCGGGATCGAGGCCGCCATCCGGGCCCAGGCAGCGGCCCTCGCCCCGGTCCTGGCGGCGGTGCGGCCGGACCTCGTCCTGTTGCCGCTGCCCTGGCCGGATCACGGTCTCGGCCTGTTCCAGGCGGTGATCGAGGCCGGCCTGCCGGCCCTGGCCATTCACCACCTCGCCCCGCGCGAGCCGGAGCCGCCGCTGCCGGCGGCGGCGCTTTCCGTCACCGCCCGCCTCGCCGCGGCGCCGCTGCGCTTCGCCGCGGTCTCCGCGCCGGTCGCCGCCCGCGCCGCGGCGCGGCTCGGCCTGCCGGCGGCGCGCTTCGCCGTGGTGCCGAACGGCGTGCCGGTGCCGCCGGAGGATCCCGCACTGCGGGCGGCGGCCCGGGCGCGGCTGCGCGGCCGGCTCGGCCTGCCGCCGGGGGCGCGGCTGCTGCTCTTCGCCGGTCGGCTGGAATGGGAGAAGGGCGCCGACCTGCTGCCCGGCATCGCCGCGCGGCTGCGGACGGCCTGCGACGCCACCCTGGTCGCGCTCGGCGACGGCTCGCTGCGCGAGACGCTGCGCCGCAGCCCGGCCGCGCGCGAGGCGGCGCTGCGCCTGCCCGGCCATGTCGCCGACGCGCCGGACTGGATGCTGGCCGCCGATGCGCTGCTGCTGCCCTCGCGCCTGGAGGGCTGCCCGCTGGTCTTCCTCGAGGCGGCGGCGCGGCGCTGCCCGGTCATCGCCTCGGGCGATGCGATGGAGGGGTTCGGCGAGGAGGCCGACCGTCTCGCCGCCATCGCGCCTAACGGCGGCATTACGGACTTGACGGCTCTATGCGCGGTAAGGTTGAACAACCATATGATTTCGTGCGCATGTGTTGAGTCGGCCTACCGCCTGGCCCTGGCCACGGACCAGGCCGCCATGCTGCGCCGCTATGCCTCGCTGATCCGGGCCGCCTTTGCCTGACACCCACTCCCTCGGTCCGGTGATCGCCATGCCGGCGCCGGCGGGCGCCGCGGCGGTGCGAATCGCCGTCATCATCCCCGCCTGGAACCAGCCCGGCTTGCTGCCGGAGGCGATCGCCTCCGCCCTGGCGCAGGAGGCGGCCCCACCCTTCGCCCTGGTGGTGGTGGATGACGGCTGCCCGGCGCCGGAGACGGCGGCGACGGCGCTGCACCTCGCCGCGGCGCATCCGGGCCGCATCTTCCTGCTGCGGCAGCGCAACCAGGGCCTCTCGGTGGCGCGCAATGCCGGGATCGACTTCGCCCTCGCCGCCTTCCCGGCCTGCGAGGCACTGTTCTTCCTCGATGCCGACAACCGGCTGCGGCCGGGTTTCCTCGCCCGCGCCTTCGCGGCGCTGCGGGCGGCGCCGGCCTCGATCGGCTGGTTCTATCCCGACATCGACAGCTTCGGCATGGGCGAGGGCTGCGCCTGCGGCGGCGAATTCTCCCTGCTGCAGCTCCTCGTGCAGAATTACTGCGAGGCCGGCAGCCTGGTGCGGCGCGCGGTCTTCGAGCGCGGCCTGCGCTTCGACACCACGGCGATGCGCGCCGGCTTCGAGGACTGGGACTTCTGGCTGCAGGCGGCACGCGCCGGCTTCCGCGGCGAGCACCTGCCGGGGGCGGGCTTTCTCTACCGGCGGCGGCCGGAGAGCATGCTCGCCGCCGCCGAGCGGCAGCGCGAGCACCTGCTGCGGCTGCTGCGCGAGCGGCACGCGCCCCTGCTGCGGCCGCGGCACCTGATGACGCTCGAGGCCGAGGAGGCGCCGCGCTTCGCCCTCTTCGCCGCCGATGCGGCGGAGGTCGATCTCTTCCTCGATCCCGCCCACCCGGCGCCGGTCGCGCCCGCCGCCATCCGGCACCGCCTGCGGCAGGCGGCGGCGGCGCCGGGGGCGGTGCATGCGCCCGCCATCGCCCTCTTCGCCGCGGCGGGGGCGGTGCCACGGCTGCGCGCCCTCGGCCTGCTGCCCATGCTGCTCTGGTGGGTGGAGCGGCTGCTGCGGGAGCATGAGGCGGTGACGCTCGAACTCGTCGCCGCGACGGGGACGGAGCTGGCCCTGGAGCAGCCGCAGGAGGCGGCGTCGGGCATCGCCGGCGCGGCGCTGCTGGCGCTCGGCACGGAGCGGCTCTGGCAGCTTGCGGAGGATCCGCTCTCGCCCGGGCTGGCCAGCCTGGAGGCATCGGGCCTGGATGGGTCGCGGTCCGCCCTGCGCATCGCCCGGCTGCGGCTGCGGCTGCCCGGCGGGGCGCCGCAGGCGGGGCCGGCGGCGCTGCGGCGGCTGCAGGCGGAGCTGGCGGCGCTGGCCGCGCTGCGGACGGCCGCGGGGATGCCGCCGCGGCCCTGGCGCACCGATTGGCGCGGGCCGCGCAGCGGCATGGCGGCGGCGGCGCGGGCCGGCCTCGGCCTCGGCGCCACGCTGCCGCTGCTGCCGGATGCGGACCGGCGTGACATCGCCTTCCTGCTGCCGGTCTTCGCCTTCGCCGGGCTGGAGAAGGTGGTGCTGCGCCAGGCCGCCGTGCTGCGCGCCCGGGGCTGGCGCACGCATCTCGTCATCGCCGGGGCGATGCGCATGGAATGGGCGCCGGAGATCGCCGCGAGCTTCGACACGGTCAGCCTGTTCCAGGGCCTCGGCGAGGACCGGCTGGCCCATGACGAAGGGTATTTCGGCGGCACCGTCTCGCGCATGGCGGAGCATCCCGGCGCCCGCGACGCGCTCGGCCTGCTCGCGCAATGCCATGTCGTGGTGAACACCCATGCGGTCGGCTGCCACGCCCTCGCCGCGCCGCTGCGGGCGCTCGGCGTGCGGGTCTTCGGCGCGCTGCACCTGGTGGAGCGCACGCCCTGGGACGAGCCGCACGGCAATCCGCACATGCTGGCCGCCTACGAGCATGCCTATGACGGCGTGCTGGTGATCTCCGAGGCGCTGCGGCGCTGGTGCCTGGCGCATGCGGTGCCGGCGCAGAAGCTCATCCTGGTGCCGAACGCCCCCGGCTACGCCAGCACGCCGGCGCGGCGGCAGGCGGCGCTGGCGGCGCGGCCGGGGCGGGAGGGGAGGCTGCGCGCGCTCTTCCTCGGCCGGCTCGATGCGCAGAAGGGGATCGACCGCCTCGCCGCCATCATCGCCGCCACCGACCCTGCCGCTGAGGGGCCAGATGGGGGGCCAGATGGGGTGCCAAACATCGCCTGGCGCGTCGTCGGCCGGCCGGTGCTCGGCGATGCGGCACCCCATGGGGCGCCAGGCGGGGCGCAGCCGCTGCTCGCCGTGGCGCCGGAGCCGCCGGTGCAGGCGCCGGCGGCACTCGACGATCTCTATGCCTGGGCCGACCTGCTGGTCCTGCCCTCGCGCTTCGAGGGCGTGCCGCTGGTGATCCTGGAGGCGCAGCGCATGGGCTGCGTTGTCCTCGCCACCGATGTCGGAGCGGTGGCGGAGATCGTCACGGACGGGGAGGACGGCATCCTGATTCCCGCCGATCTGCCGGAGGAGGCCATCATCGCCCGCTTCATCGCCGCCATCCGCAGCCTCGAGGCCGACCGGACGGGGCTGCGCACCCTCGGCGCCCGGGCCGCGGCCCGGGCCGGCGCGCTCGACTGGGAGGCCAATCTGCGCGCCTTCATGGCGCGGCTCGACGCGCTGGTGCCGCCCCCGGTGCCGGATGCGGCGCCGCGCGGGGCCCGGCAGCCGGCGGCGGTGGCGTGATGCTGGCCGGCGCCGCGCCGATGGTCGCCCGTGGCCGTCTCGCCGCCCTCTTCGACGGCGGCCCGAAGCTCATCCTGCTGCCAGGGGTGGCGGCGCCCGAGGTCCTGGCCCTGCCCGGCCTCACCCTCTGGGAGGCCCGACTGCAGGGCGGCCTGCCCTGGTTGCAGCCATGGGGCGCCGAGGAGGCCGCCGCCGAGGGGCTGCCGCTGCCGGCCGCGCCCGGCGGGGTGCTCGCCCTGGTGACGCCCGCGCCCGAGGCAGCGGCCGCGCTGCGTGACTGGTGGGAGAGGGCGGCGCCACAGGCGGTGCCGCCGCTGCTCCTGGCGGCCGATGGGGCGGCGGCGCTGCCGGGACTCGCCGCCCATGCCGTGGCCGCGCTGGCGGCGAGCGCCCAGGCGGCGGCGGCGGCGCGGCAGGCGCTGGTCGCGCTGCGCGGCGAGCACGAGGCGCTGCGTCTCGCCCAGGCCCGGCTGCGCCAGGCCAGCGCGCAGCTCCAGCCGCCCGCGCCGCCGGTGCTGGTCGCCGCGACCATGCCGGCCGAGAGCGGCGAGGCGGTGGCGGCGGCGGAAGGACAGCTCGCCCTCGGCCAGTCGCTCGGCGTCAAGCTCGAGGGGCTGGCCGCCATCGCGCTGCATCTTCGCCAGGCCGCGCTCGGCCCTGCTGGCCTGCTGCGGCTGCGCCTGCTCGGCGCCGAGAGCGGCCGCATCCTCGGCGCCTGGCGGGTGCCGGGGGAGGCGCTCGCCGAGGGCTGGCTCACCCTCGATCTGCCGGAGCCGGTCGGGCCGCTGCGCGAGACGGCCTGGCTGGAGGTGAGGGCGGCCCTCGGGCCGGGGGATCGCCTCGCCCTGTCGCTCGCCGGGGAACCGGCCGGGCCGGGCGGCGCCGTCGCCGTCGCGGGCGGCCCGCCGCAAGAACGCGCCCTGGCCCTCGCTCTCTGGACCGCCCTGCCGGGCCGGCGCCTGGTGCAGGCCGCCTGGTGGGATGACGAGGCGATCAGGCTGCCGGCGCCGCCCGCCGGCGCGCCGGTCGAGCTGCCGCAGCAGATCTGGCAGGCGGCGCGGCTGGCCGAGGGCCGGGTCGAGCGGGTGGCGATCGGCCGGGAGGCGGCGCGGCTGGTGGCGTCGTTGGGGCCGGGCGAGCGGGCGCTGGTGGTGCTGCCGGGGGTGCCGCTGCACGGGCTCGACCTGCTGCGGGCGGAGCTGGTGGTGGCGCTCGGCGACGCCGCCTGGCTGGATGCCGCGCTCTGGCTGCAGCCGGCGGGGCGCGAGATCACCGCGGTGGCCGATCTCTCGACCACCGCACCCGGCGCCGGCTGGTCGGGCTGGCATGCCGGCCAGTCCGGCGAGGCGGAATGCCGGCCGGTGCTCACCCTGCCGCCGGAGACGTCGCGCCAAGCGGTGGTGGCGCTGGTGCTGCGCAACCGCAACACGGCGCCGGAGGCGGTGCTGCAGGTGGAGATCGCCCGGCTCGCTGGTATCCGCCGGGTGCAGCCGCCGCCCGGGGCGATCCCCGAGACGATCCGGCAGGCAGCGCCGCCGCGGCCGGTTTCGCAGGCGCCCGAGGCCCCCGCCGCCGCCAGGGTGCGGCTGATGGAGTGCTATCGCAGCGAGGGCGGCGGCTACCGCCATCTCGACCTGCTGCTCGAGGCGGTGCAGGCGGGCGCGCAATCCTGGCCGCGGCTGCGCTGCAAGCTGGCGCTCAACGGCAAGCAGCCGCTGCTGGAATTCCGCCAGCGGCCGGACTGGCCGGTGGTGTTCGAGCGCTGGCCGGCATCGACGCCCGTCGATGCCGCCGGCCCCTATCTGCACCTGCCCGAGACGCGGCTGACCGGCGGCTTCGCGCGGGAGCTCGCCACCGAGCGCGACCGGGCGGCGCTGCTCGCGGTGCTGCGGCTGCTGCCGGCGGCGGTCGCCACCGCGGCGCGGGACGCCACTACGGATCCGGAGGAGTACGAGCGCTGGATCGGCGCCGCCCGGCAGCTGGCGGCGACGGCGAGCCGAACGGAGGCGGTCGCGGCGGCCTGAGGCCGGACCCGGCTACGACAACGCCGGGCACGGGGCCCGGCGTGGCGATCCCGGCGCAGCGGAGCTGCGTCGAGGGCTACTAGAACAGTCGCTTCCCGTGGCCCTGCCCTGGCAGGCTGCGCCATGCCTCGGGCCTGCGAAGCGCCATTGGGATCCTCTCGAAGCCGCGCAGTGGCTCCGTGGGAGCGTTTTCAGGCCGCGGCGGCGGCCTTCTTCGCCTGGGCGCGCTGGATGCGGCGCTTCAGCACCTGCGCCTCGTTCGGCAGCTTGCGGTTCGGCGTGCCGAGCAGGAAGGCGTCGAGCCCGCCATTGTGCTCGATCGTGCGGATGCCGTTCGTGGTCAGCCGCAGCTGCACGCTCGTCGCCAGCACGTCGGAGAAGAAGGACGTCTCCTGCAGGTTCGGCAGGAAGCGCCGACGCGTCTTGTTGTTGGCGTGGCTGACGTTGTTACCCGTCAGCACGCCCTTGCCGGTGATGCCGCAGCGGCGGGCCATGGCGCAAAATCCCGAATACAGCAGCACGCGGCGGAGGCCGCCGCGTGCGGGTGGGCGAAGAAGGTTGCGGCGTATGGCCCGCAGCGCCGCGGGAGTCAAGCGGCGGCGGG
Source organism: Roseicella sp. DB1501 (assembly GCF_013112485.1). Lineage (GTDB taxonomy): Bacteria > Pseudomonadota > Alphaproteobacteria > Acetobacterales > Acetobacteraceae > Paracraurococcus. The sequence goes on along the minus strand of NZ_JABFHG010000015.1, from coordinate 29,175 downwards.
GGCGGTCCGCCGCCGCCCGCTCAGTTCCCCGGCGGCTGGTCCGGCATCTGCTCGCGCATCTCCCGCAACTCGCCGGATTCCACCGACATCAGCGCGTTGCGCAGCACGCCGGCGATGGCGCGGTCGTCCATGGTGCGGGCGAGCAAGCCGAGGGCGCCGCCGAGCAGCGCCGAAGCCACCGAAATGGGCGCGATCTTCTGGTCCATCATGTATTCGATGGCCTTGTCCACCACCGAGCCGGCATGGCTGAGGTCGTCCGGGGCCATGCCCTGGGGGTCAAGTTGCATGCAGCGCCCTCCTGTCGCCAAGGCAGATAGGCAGCGAAGCACCGGCATGGAACCCCTATCGATCCGCACCTCGATCCACCCCTGGCCACATTCGCCGGCGGCGGGCCTCCGCCAGGGGCGGCATCAGGGAGGGCTTCAGGGGCCGGGGCGCTCGATGCCCTCGATCACCGGCTCCGGCCCGTCCGGCAGGCTGGCCTCCGTCGCCGCCTCCACCGGGGCCGCGGCCTGGCCGGCGGTGCCGCGCAGCACCGCCGCCCGGCCCTGGCGCGGCTGGTCGAGATCCGCTGCCGCCTGCGCCGCCGCGGCCGCCTCGGCCATCGCCACCGCCTCGGACTGGCGCCGCCACATCTCGGCATAGAGGCCGCCGGTGGCGATCAGTTCGGCATGGGTGCCGCGCTCGGCGATGCGGCCCTCCTGCAGCACGATGATCTCATCCGCCTCCACCACGGTGGAGAGGCGGTGCGCGATGACCAGGGTGGTGCGGTCGGTCGAGACCTGGCGCAGCGCCGCCTGGATCTCCTGCTCGGTGCGGGTGTCGAGGGCGCTGGTCGCCTCGTCGAGGATCAGGATGCGCGGATCCTTAAGGATGGTGCGGGCGATCGCCACGCGCTGCTTCTCGCCGCCGGAGAGCTTCAGGCCGCGCTCGCCGACCATGGTGCGGTAGCCCTCGGGCAGCCGCATGACGAAGTCGTGCACCTGGGCGAGCCGGGCCGCCCGGATCACCTCCTCGTCGGTCGCGCCGGGGCGGCCATAGGCGATGTTGTAGCGGATGGTGTCGTTGAACAGCACCGTATCCTGCGGCACCACGCCGATGGCGGCGCGGAGCGATTGCTGCGTCACCCCCTCGATCGGCTGGCCGTCGATCAGGATGCGGCCGCCGGTCACGTCGTAGAAGCGGAAGAGCAGGCGGGAGATGGTGGATTTCCCGGCCCCCGTCGGACCGACGATGGCCAGCGTCCGGCCGGGCGGGACATGGAAGGTGACGCCCTGCAGGATCGGCCGGTCGGGGCGGTAGGCGAAGCGCACATCCTCGAAGGCCAGGGCGCCCGGGCCGGGGGCGAGGTCCGGCGCGCCGGGGCGGTCGGACACCTCCTGCGGCTCGCCGAGCAGGGTGAACATCGCCTCCGTGTCGGTCAGCCCCTGCTTGATCTCGCGGTAGGCGAAGCCGAGGATGTTGAGCGGCATGAAGAGCTGGATGAGATAGGTGTTCACCAGCACGAAATCGCCGACCGTCATCTCGCGGGCGAGCACGCCGCGGGCGGCGAGCAGCATCACGGCGGTCAGCCCGAGGGCGATGATCGCCGCCTGGCCGCCGTTCAGCATGTTCAGCGTGGTCTCGGAGCGCACATAGGCGCGCTCGTAGCGGGTGAGGCTCTCGTCGTAGCGGCGGGCCTCATGCGCCTCGTTGCCGAAATACTTCACCGTCTCGTAGTTCAGCAGGCTGTCGATCGCCTTGGTGTTCGCCTCCTGGTCCGTCTGGTTCATCTCCCGCCGGAAGCGCAGGCGCCAGTCGGTGAAGAGCAGGGTGAAGGCGACGTAGAGGCCGACGGTGACCAGCGTGACCGCGGCGAAGGTGAGGCTGAACATCCGCCAGAGGATCGCGGCGACGAGCAGGATCTCGAGGATCGTCGGCAGGATGTTGAAGAGCAGGAAGTTGAGCACGAAGGTGACGCCGCGCGTGCCCCGCTCGACGACGCGCGAGAGGCCGCCGGTCTGCCGGTCCATGTGGTAGCGGAGCGAGAGCGCGTGCAGGTGCACGAAGACCGCGAGCGCGATGCGCCGCGCCGCCCGCGCCTGCACCTTGGCGAAGACGGCGTTGCGCAGCTCGCCGAAGCCGCTCGCCGCCAGCCGCAGCAGGCCGTAGCCGACGATCAGCGCGACCGGCACCGCGAGCGCCGCGGCCACCGCCTCCTTCGGCGCCAGCGCGTCCACCGCGCGGGCATAGGCGATCGGCACCAGGACATTCGCCGCCTTGGCCGCGACCAGGCAGAGCAGCGCCGCCCCCACCCGCAGCCGCAGCCCCCTCTCGCCCACCGGCCAGAGCCAGGGCAGCAGGTCGCGCAGGGTCTGCCAGTGGGAACGTTCGGCCGGCAGGGGCGGGGCGGCGGCAGGGGGCAAGGGATCGGCTCTCCGGCGGGGCCCCCGGACATAGGCCGGATGGGGCCGGTGACAAACCGGCCATCCGGCTCCCCGTTGCCGGCGGCGGGGCGTGCAATTGCCGCCGGGATGGGCTGTAGATCGAGCGATGAACCCCTTCCAGCGCCATATCGACGCCTGCAACAGCCTCGGCTCGACCGAGGGCCTGCTGCCCTTCTCGATCGCCGGCCAGCAGGTGGGCTGGCTCGGCCCCGACCTCGCCCGGGCGCTGACCTTCTTCCCGCGTGAGCTGCATTTCGACGCCACGGGGGCCAGCCTCGCCGGGCGGCTGCGCAGCCCCGCCGCCCGCAGCGAGGCCCTGGCCGGCATCGCCCGGGCGCTGGCCGGGCGCGGGCATTTCAAGCTGCGGGACGAGCCCTTCGATGTCCGCGCGGCGCCGGAGGGGCCGGTGCTCGCCACCCTCGACCGCGGCGCGCTGCCCGCCTTCGGCATCCGGGCGGCGGGCGTGCATGTGAACGGGCGGGTGGCGCGGCCGGACGGGCTGCATCTCTGGATGGGCTGGCGCTCCCGCCACAAGGCGGTGGCGCCGGGCAAGCTCGACAACCTGGTCGCCGGCGGCATCCCGGCCGGGCTCGACGAGCAGGCGACCTTGCTGAAGGAGGCGGGGGAGGAGGCGAGCCTGCCGCCAGACCTCGCGCGGCAGGCGCGGCGGGTCGGCCGCGTCTCCTACGCCATGCGGGTGGAGGAGGGGGTGCGGCGCGACCTGCTGCACTGCTTCGACCTCGACCTGCCCGAGGATTTCGAGCCGCGGCCGAACGACGACGAGGTGGAGCGCTTCGAGCTCTGGCCGATCCGCCGCGTCCTCGAGGCGGTGCGGGACACGGATGACGTCAAGTTCAACGTCAACCTGGTGCTGATCGACCTCTTCCTGCGCGAGGGGCTGATCGATCCCGACAGCGCGGAGGGGCGAGCCCTTCGCGCCGGTCTCGACCAGGGCGGCTGACCGGGCCGGCCGCTACCAGCCCCAGCCATAGGCCGGCTGGTAGGGCACCGGCGGCGGCGGGGCGTAATAGGCGACCGGCGGCGGCGCATAGACCACGGCTGGCGGCGGCGCGTAATAGGCCGGCGGCGGGGGCGGCGGCGCGGCGAGGGCCGCGGCGCCGAGGGCACCGAGCGCCAGACCACCGATGATGCCGGCGGCGATGGCGCCGCCCGAGCCGCCGTGATGCCGCGGCGGGCCGCCCCAGCCGGGACCGCCCCAGCCGGGACCGCCCATCGGCCTGCCCATCGGGCCACCATGCGGCGGGCCGCCGGCGAAGCCCGGGCCGGACCCGCGGCCCCAGCCCTGCGCCTCGGCGGCGGTGGGGGCCAGCGGGGCGGCGAGGGCGGCGGCGAGCAGGGCGACGGTGGCGATGCGGAGCTTCATGATCGAGACCCTCCTGGGTCTATGCCCAGGAGAAGACACCCCAATCGCGCCCGGATCATGGCGGGAAGCCGGCGGAACGAGGCTGTTTCGACAAATCAACGGACTGGTCGCCTGACCGGTCCGAGGCCCCGGACGGGGCCCGCCGCAGATGCGGCGAAGCCAGGCAGGCCGGAGGTTTGCGCCCGGCGTTTGAGGGGGACGTCGATGCGCCAGCATCAACGGCCATCGGCATCAGAGCCCGTGCAGGAAGCCGAGCAGCGCCGCGTTCACCGCCTCGGGCGCTTCCTGCTGCACCCAGTGGCCGGCGCCCTCGACGATGACCCGGTCGCGCAGCGCCGGGGCGGTCCGCGGCAGCGCCTCCACCGCCTTGCCCGCCCAGCCCAGCACCGGGTCGCGGCTGCCGGCGAGGAAGAGCGCCGGCACCGTGACCTTGGCGCCGAGGAAGGGCGCCATCAGCGCCCAGTTGCGCTCGATGTTGCGGTACCAGTTCAACCCGCCGCGGAAGCCGGTGTGGCGATAGGTCTCGACATACTGGGCGAGTTCGGCCGGCGGCATCCAGGCGGGCGGGGCGGGCGGCTCGTGCAGGCTGGCGAGGAAGCCGTCCTCGGGCAGGTCGGGGTTCCAGCGCTGCGCCTCCGGCGGGTCGCCGGAGAGGGTGTAAAAGGTGCGGCGCAGGGTGAGCGCCGGGTCGGCTTCGAGCTGCGCCTCGGCCTGGCCGGCTGGCTGGAACCAGAGCTGGTAGAAATTGCGCCGCCCGGCGCGGCGCAGCGCCTCGAAGGGGCTGACGGGGCCGCGCGGCGCATAGGGGACGGAGAGGGCGGCGACGGCATGGAACAGGTCCGGCCGCAGCAGCGCCGCGTTCCAGGCGACCGGCGCGCCCCAATCATGCCCGACGATGACGGCCCGCGGGATCTCCAGCGCCCCGAGCAGCCCGACCATGTCGCCGACGAGATGCAGCAGCGTGTAGTCCTCGACCGCCGCCGGCGCCTCCGTTCCGCCATAGCCGCGCATGTCGGGGGCGATGGCGCGGTAGCCGGCCGCGGCCAGCGCCGCCATCTGGTGCCGCCAGGAATGCCAGGCTTCCGGGAAGCCGTGACAGAGCAGCACGGTCGGCCCCTCGCCGGCCTCGGCGAGGTGCAGGCGGATGCCGTTGGCGGCGATGGTGCGGTGGCGGATCTCCATAGCGGCCCTTTCCCGATCCTTGAGGCGGGAGGCTCAGCGCGCGAAGTCAGGCGCCTCCTGCATCAGGATCCGCTTGACGCTCTCCAGGTGCAGCCGCGCGCTCTCGCGGTCGCCCTCGCGCATCTGCTCGTAGGTCCTGGCCGCCAGCGCCGGCGGCACCGGCTTCAGCGCCCGCCCCGTCGCCATGGCGAGCCGCTGCACCTCGCAGGCGCGCTCCAGGTAGTAGAGATCATCCCAGGCCTCGGCGATGGAAGGGCCGAGCACCATGACGCCGTGATTCTTCATGAAGACGACATCCGCCTCGCCGACCGAGGCGGCGATACGGTCGCCCTCCGCCTCGTCCAGCGCCAGGCCGCCATACTCCTCGTCGACGACGGTGCGGCCGTAGAATTTCAGCGCCGTTTGCCCGGCCCAGACCAGCGGCGGGCCCTCCAGCATCGCCAGCGCCGTCGCGTTCGGCATATGGGTGTGGAAGCAGGCGCGGGCCCGGGCGACGTTCTTGTGGAGGCGGGCATGGATGAAGAAGGCGGTCGCCTCCGGCACACCCTCGCCGGCGACGACATTGCCGTGGAAGTCGCAGACCAGCAGGCGGGAGGCGGTGATCTCCGAGAAGCCCCAGCCATAGGGATTGACCAGGAAGAGGTCGTCGCGGCCCGGCACGACGAAGCTCAGATGGTTGCAGATCCCCTCATGCAGGCCGAGCTTCGCCGCCATGCGGAAGCAGGCGGCGAGATCGATCCGCGCCTGCTGCACGGCATCGGCATCGAGGTCGCTGTTGCGGAGAAGGGCGGGCGCCTTGGCGCCCCCGAAGGCATGGGCCATGTCCAGGGCTCCCGGTGGGTGGGGGGACGCTAGAGCAGATCGCGGGAGGGCGTGAACGCCCGGACGCGTGACGCTGCTCTGGAAACAACAAACTACAGCGGAGCAGCGTTCAATCTTGAACGCAATCCGCTGTGGAGCAGATCGCGGCGGGGCGCGAAGGCCCGAGATGGGCGGGGAGGAGGACGCATGGCGGTCAGGCGCATCGTGGCGAACATCGCGGCCGGGGACCTTTCGGCGGCCGCCGGCTTCTATGGCGGGGTGCTCGGCCTCGATTGCGTCATGGACCATGGCTGGATCGTGACCTTCGCCGCGCCCGGCGCCGCGCCGCCGCAGGTCAGCATCGCGCGGGAGGGCGGCAACGGCACGCCGGTGCCGGACCTCTCCATCGAGGTCGACGACCTGGAGGCGGTGCTCGACCGGGCGCAGGCGGCAGGCTGCGCCATCGCCTATGGCCCGGTGCGCGAGGCCTGGGGCGTGCGCCGCTTCTTCCTCCGCGATCCCTTCGGTCGCCTCCTCAACATCCTGCAGCACGACTGAGCCGCCCGCTGCACCCTGTCGCCCCCGTTGCCCTGCCACGGCAGGCTGTGGCGAATCTCGGGTCAGAAGTAACGTCGCGGGGAACTCTAGAGCGTGATCGCCTGAGGTGGACTGAGCGAAAAGCGTGAATCACGCGATCAAACAACGGCCTGGACCATGATCCGCGACCCTGTGTGAGCGGATCATGGTCTAGTACGGGTAACTGCGCCAGCCCTGCCGACGCCAGCGCTGGTAGTCCCAACGCTCGAACTGGTCGCGGCTGAGATTGCGCCGGGCCTCGCGCGGGCCGTTCCAGAAGCGGTCCTCCGCCTCCTTCTGCTGCTGCCGCGCCCAGAAGGCGTCGAGCTGGCGCTGCCGCTCGGCCGGGCTGGTCGGGGAGGGCGGGTCCTGCAGGCCTTGCTGCGCCGCGGCGGGCCGCGCGGCGATGACGAGCGCGGCGAGGAGGGTGCGGCGGCGCATCCCCGCCATATCGGGTCGCCCCCGGCCATCGGCCAGGGCCCGCGCGCGCCGCCGGCATGGGACTTGCGCGCGCCACCGGCATGGGACTTGTGCGCGCCGGCGGCGCGGGGCCAGGATCGGGCATGACCGATGCCCCGCCGCTCGCCGGCGTGCTCGAGACCGCCCTCTACGTCGAGGACATGGCCCGGGCGCGCGGCTTCTACGAAGGCCCGCTCGGCCTCGCTCCGATGTTCGCCGATGAGCGCCTGACCGCCTATCCGGTCGGCGGCCGCAGCGCGCTGCTGCTCTTCCTGCGCGGCAGCACCACCGAGACGGTGCACCTGCCCGGCGGCACCATCCCGCCGCATGACGGCCATGGCCCGGTGCATTGCGCGCTGGCCATCGCCGCTGCCGACCTGCCGGGCTGGGAGGCGCGGCTGGCCGCCCATGGCGTGGCGGTGGAGGGGCGCACCCGCTGGCCGCGCGGCAGCGAGAGCGTCTATTTCCGCGACCCCGACGGGCATCTGATGGAGCTTGCCACGCCTGGCCTCTGGCCGGTCTGGTAGGGCTCGGCTACACAGAAGTGGAACGAGCGGCCCGCTGCGGCCCGCCGGAGCGTCTTCCGTTCACACGGATTCACGGAAGCCGCTCCAGCTTGTTGTTTTCGGAGCATCGTCATCCGGTCGGGCATCCAGGCCTGGCCGGGATCTGCTCCAGGACGCGTCCAGGGAACGAGAACATGCCGCTGCCAGGGCTTGAAGGCCTCGAATGCTACCGTCTGGAGGTCGCGGATTTCGTCGCCACCGCGACCATCGACCGGCCACCGGTGAACGCCCAGAACGGCCGCTTCCGCGAGGAGACCTGCCGTCTCTTCGACGTGCTGCATGACAGCCCGGAGGTGCGCGCGGTGGTGCTGACCGGCGCCGGCCGCGCCTTCTCGGCCGGCGCCGACCTGAAGGAGCGGGGCGGCATGGCGGAGATCCGCGGCGCCTATCCGCGCCACAACCGCCTGGTGCGCGCCGCCTTCGACTCGCTGATCGAATGCGACAAGCCGATCATCGCCGCGGTGAACGGCGCGGCGATCGGCGCCGGCGCCGCGCTCGCCCTCTGCGCCGACATCATCCTCGTGGCCGAGGACAGCTTCATGTCGATGACCGAGGTCGATGTCGGCCTCGCCGGCGGCGTGAAGCACATCCTGCGGCATTTCGGCCAGTCCGATGCGCGGCTGATGATCTACACCGCGCGCCGCATCAGCGGGCCGGAGCTGCTGCGCATGAACGTCGCCTCGGCCTGCCTGCCGGCCGCCGAGCTGCTGCCGGCGGCGCAGGCGATCGCGCGCGAGATCGCCGGCAAGGTGCCGCTGGCGGTGCGGGCGGCGAAGCGCTCCTTCACCCTGGTCGAGGACATGCCGCTGCACGAGGGCTACCGCTACGAGCAGAGCCAGACCGTGGCGCTGGCCACCACCGAGGACACGCGGGAGGCGCAGCGCGCCTTCGCCGAGAAGCGCAAGCCGGTCTTCAAGGGCCGCTGAGGGGGGGCTGCCGTGATCATCCCGCTTCCCCGCCGCGCCCTGCTGACCGGCCTCGGCGCCGCCCTCGCCGCGCCGCCTCTCGCCCGGCCGACGCTCGCCCAGCAGCGCACCGTCCGCGCCCTGCTCGGCTGGCCGCCCGGCGGCTCCTCGGATGTCGTGTGCCGCACCGTCGCCGAGCGGCTGCGCGGGCCGCTGAACGCCAATATCCTCGTCGAGAACCGCCCCGGCGCCGGCGGCCGCATCGCGCTGGAGGCGGCGAAATCCTCGCCGACCGATGGCAGCTTCTACGTCCAGACGCCGGCCTCGATGCTGGTGATCTACCCGCATCTCTACAAGTCGCTGCGCTACGACCCGGATGCCGATTTCGTGCCGGTGACGCCGGTCTGCGCCTTCCCCTTCGCCTTCACCGTGCGGGCGGACCATCCGGCGAAGACGCTGGCCGAGTTCATCGCCTGGGCGAGGGGGCGGCCGCAGATCGACTGGGCCAGCCCCTCGCCGGGGACCATGCCGCATTTCCTCGGCGTCGAGCTCGCCCGCCGCGCCGGCCTCGCCCTCAACCACGTGCCCTATCGCGGCGGCGCGCCGGTGATGACGGATGTGCTGGCCGGCGTCATCACGGCCGGGATGAACGTGCTCTCCGAGCCGGTGCCCTTCCACCTGGCGGGCCAGATGCGCATCCTCGCCGTCAGCGCGCCGCAGCGGGTGCCGCGGCTGCCGGACGTGCCGACCTTCGCCGAGGCCGGCTTCCCCGAGCTGACGCGGCAGGAGTGGTTCGGCATCCTGCTGCCGGTGGGGGCGAAGCCCGAGGTGGTGCAGCCGCTGCATGCGGCGCTGGTCGCCGCGACGCGCATGCCGGAGACGCTGGAGGTGCTGGGCAAGCTGGAATTCACGCCCGACACGATGGAGCCGGCCGCCTTCGCCGAGCGCATCCGCAGCGAGCGCGAGAGCTGGGGCCCGATCGTCGCCGCATCCGGCTTCAAGCCGGAGGAGTAGATCCCCACGAAGCCGCTGCACGTCTTCGCGGGGGCTCCGTGATTCGCCTCTGATGCAAGGTGCATCACAGCCTGCCGCGGCGAAGCCGCGGCAGGGCAACGGATGACGACTTTGCTGCGTGCGTGTTGTGTGCCCGGCCTGCGTAGGTTCAGCCCGGCTTTTTCGGGGCGGCGTCGAGGAAGGCGGAGAGGGCGGCGGTGCGCTGGCGCGGGCCAGCCTGGTCGGCGGCCATCTCCTCGTAGAAGCGGGCGATCGCCTGGTAGATCGCCGCCGCCTCGGGCCCGGTGAAATCGGCGATCTCCTGCATCTCGCCGACCCAGCGATAGGCCTTGTCGTACATCGGCGGCACCATGCGCCGGAAGAAGCCGAGCAGCTCCGGCTGGCTCCGCGCCAGCTCGGCGCCGAGCCCCTCCGCCGCGCCGGCGCGCGTCGCCGCCAGCAGCATCGCCGAGCCGAGCGCGGTCAGCCCCTTGGTGATGCCGGCATAGGACATCTTCAGCGCCGAGGCGGCGCCGACCGGACCCGGCGTCACCCGCACCTCGAGCCCATGCGCCCGCAGCGGCTCCAGCCGGTCCGCCGCCTCGCCGGCGACGTAGAGCACGGGCGTGTAGCCATCCTCGCGCGGCGGCCCGCCGATGATGCCGCCATCGACGAAGGCGGCGCCGGTCGGCGCGACGATGCCGGCGACCTCCACGGCCGTCGCCGGGCTGACCGCGTTGCAGTCGACATAGACCGCCTTCCGCGCCGCCGCCCGCAGCGCCGGCGCCAGCCAGGTGGCGCAGGCGCGGGCCTCGGCGGGCGGCAGCACGCTGAGGAAGATGTCGGCCGTGGCCAGCGCCTCCGGCGCCGCATCCCGCATGCCGGCCTCGGCGGCGCGGCGGGCGCTGGCGGCGCTGCGGCCGGCCAGGCTGGTCAGCACCGTGGCGCCCTTGCCGGCGAGGCGGCGGCCGATCCCGGCGCCCATGGCGCCCTGGGCGACGATGGCGATGACGGCCATGCTGTGCTTCCTTCCTGCCGCCGGCAGGATAGGGCCGATGCGGCGGGGCGGGAACGCCCCAGGGGAGAGGGAATATCTGCCCATGGATCGCCTGACGCTCGCCGTCGTCTCGCGCAATTACTTCAACCTGCCCGCCTGGATCGGCCTGCATGCCGGCTTCTTCGCCGCCGAGGGGCTCGACCTGCGCATCGACCATATCGAGGGCATCGAGGAGGTGAACGACCGGCTGCGCGACGGCCGCGCCCAGCTCGCCTATGGCGTGACCGAGCACGTGATCCTGGATGCCGAGGCCGGCGGCGGCCAGCGCATCGTCGGCGGCAACGTCAACCGGCTGCCCTTCACCCTCATCGCCCGCCCCGGCATCCGCGACATCGCCGGGCTGCGCGGCAAGCGGATCGGCGTCTCCTCGCTGCGGGCCGGCTCCTCCTCGCTGATCATGCGCATCCTCGCCGGGCACGGGCTGCACTGGCCCGGCGATTACGAGCTCGTCGCCTGCGGCCCGATCCTGGCGCGCTGGAACCTGCTGCGCACGGGGGAGATCGATGCCGGGCTGCAGGGCGCGCCGCTCGACCGCATGGCGCTCGACGAGGGTTTCGTCAGCCTCGGCAGCCCGCGCGACGCGGTGCCGGAATTCCAGTTCACCAGCCTCGATGTCGAGGCCGGCTGGGCGGCGGCGCAGCACGACCTGATGCTGCGCTTCTGCCGCGCCTTCCTGCGCGCGCATGAGAGCGTCTACGAGGACCGCGAGACGGCGACGCGCATCGCCATGCAGGAGAGCGACATCGCCCGCCGCTATGCCGAGCTGGCCTGGGAGGACTACACCCGCGACGCCATCTTCCCGCGCGACGGCGAGGCGAGCGAGGCCGGGGTGCAGGCGCTGATCGAGACCAGCGCCCTGATCCGCGATCTGCCGGACCGGCCGCGCCGCGCCGCCGACTACATCGACCGCTCCTGGCTGGCCGCGGCGCGGGCCTCCCTGTGAGCAACGACGCGAGCATTGATTACGGCGACACCGCCCGGCTCGGCCTCATCATGCCCTCCGGCAACAGCATCGCCGAGCCGGAGCTGCGCGCCATGCTGCCGGAGGGCGTGGGCATGCTGGTGACGCGCCTGCCGCTGCGCGGCAGCGGCGCCGCCGAGCTCAAGGCCATGCTTGATGCGCTGGAGGATGCGGCGCGGCTGCTCGGCGATGCCGAGCCGCACCTCATCGGCTTCCACTGCACCGCCGTCTCCACCTTCGCGCCCGAATGGGCGGCCGGGATCCGGCAGCGGATCGAGGCGGCGACGGGCCTTCCGGCCTGCAGCACGGCGGATGGCATCCTGGCGGCGCTCGATGCGCTCGGCGCGCGGCGCGTGCTGCTGGCGACGCCCTATATTGAGGAGGTGCATGCGCGCGAGGTCGCCTGGCTCGGCAGCCAGGGCATCGCCGTCGTCGGGGGCAGCCATCTTGGCATCGACCGCAATGCCGAGATGGCGCGCCTGCCGCCATCGGCGATCCTCGACCAGCTGCGCGCGGCGGCGCGGCAGGCGCCGGGCGCCGAGGCCTGCTTCATCAGCTGCACCGCCATCCGCAGTGGCGGGCTGATCGCCGCGCTCGAGGACGAGCTGGGCCTGCCGGTCCTCACCAGCAACCAGGCCATGGCCTGGCATGCGCTGCGCCGGCTCGGCCTTGCCGTGCGGCGACCGGGCTTCGGGCGGCTGATGACGTTGTAAGGCGGCGCGCCCCTGGGACCGGGGCGTTTCGCCCTCCGGCGATCGGCTCTAGGATGGCCGCAAGGAGACGCCCATGCCGAGAGCCATGCCCGATCGAGCCGCGCCGGCGCGCGCCGGCCGCCATCCCAGTGCCGGGGGCCGCGCATGTCCGCGACGCTGAGCCCGGAGCTGCAGGGCTGGGTCGGCCGCAGCCGCGTCGTCGAGGAGGATGTCGGCCTCGCCGCGGTGCGCCGCATCGCCGGCATGCTGGACATGGACCCGGCCGCCTTCCGCAACGGCGACTTGCTGCCGCCGCACTGGTTCACCCTGTTCTTCGCCGATGCGACGCGGCAGAGCGAGATCGGCCCGGACGGCCATCCGCAGCCCGGCGTCGTCCTGCCGCCCATCCCGCTGCCGCGCCGCATGGGGGCCGGGCGGCGGGTGGTGATCCATGACTGCCTGCGCGTCGGCGACACCGCCAGCAAGACCGCCGAGGTGGCGGCGATCCTGCCCAAGCAGGCGCGCACCGGCTTCATCACCGTGCTGACCATGCGCCACACCATCCGCCGCGGCAGCGACCTGATCGCCGTCGACGAGTTCGACGCCATCTACCGCGAGGCGGTGAAGCCCGGCGAGACGAGCGGCACCGGCGCGCCGCTGCCGGCGCCGGCCGGCGCGGCCTGGCGGGTGGAGAAGCATCTCAGCCCTGCCCTGGTCTTCCGCTACTCCGCCATCACCTGGAACGCCCATCGCATCCACTACGATGCCGATTACGCGCGGCAGGAGGAGGGCTACCCGGCCACGGTGCAGAATGGCGGGCTGACCATGCAGCTGCTGCTGGACGCCGCCGTCGCGCACACGCCGGGCCGGCTCGCCGGCTTCACCGCGCGGCTGACGCGGCCGATCTATGTCGGCGACACCGTCGCGCTCTGCGGCGAGGCGCCGCGCGACGGCAAGGTGACGGCCTGGGTCGAGGACCGCGACGGGCATCTCTGCGCCCAGCTTGATTGCAGCTTCGCCTGATGCCCGAAGGCGGATCGACGGGCGGGCCGCTGGAGGGGGTGCGGGTGGTCGACCTCACCACGGTGGTGGTGGGGCCGATCTGCACCCGCAGCCTGGCCGACCAGGGAGCGACGGTGATCAAGGTGGAGGCGCCGGAGGGCGATATCCTGCGCCGCCTCGCCTCCGGCTGCCGCACGCCCTCCATGTCGGGCAAGTTCATCAACTTCAACCGCAACAAGCGCGGCATCACGCTCGACATCAAGCGGCCCGAGGGGTTGGCGGCGCTGCGGCGGCTGATCGCCGGCGCCGATGTCTTCGTCTCCAATGTCCGCCCCGCCGGGCTGCGCCGCGCCGGGCTCGACGCCGCCGCGCTGGCGGTGCTGAACCCGCGGCTGATCCATTGCGGCATCACCGCCTTCGGCAGCGGCGGGCGCTATGCCGGCCGCCCGGCCTATGACCCGATCATCCAGTCCCTCTCCGGCGTCGCCGGCACCTTCCACCGCGCGGTGGGCGAGCCGCGCTTCGTACCCATGGTGATGACGGACCACGTCACCGGCCTGGTCGCGGCGCAGGCGATCGGCTTCGCGCTCTACCGGCGGGAGAAGACCGGGGTGGGGGAGGCGATCGAGGTGCCGATGTTCGAGGTGGCGGCGAGCTTCGTCGCCAGCGAGCATCTCGGCGCCGCCAGCTTCGACCCGCCCGAGGGACCGACCGGCGATGTGCGGCTGCTCAGCCCGGATTACCGGCCGCTGCCGACCAGCGACGGCTACATCACCGTGCATCCGAACAGCGATGCCCAGGCGCATGCCTTCTTCGAGGCGATCGGCCGGCCGGAACTGAAGGCCGATCCGCGCTTCGCCACCGCCATCGCCCGCACCGAGAATGCCGCCGACTACTTCCGCCTGCGCGTCGCGGCCCTGGCGCAGCGGAGCACGGCGGAATGGCTGGAGATCTTCGCCGCCCGCGACGTGCCGGCGGCGCGCTACAACACGATCGACGACCTGCTGGAGGACCCGCATCTGCAGGATGTCGGCTTCTGGCAGGGCGAGGACCACCCGACCGAGGGGCGGCTGCGCCACGCCCGCACCGCCGTCACCTTCGGCGGCGGCATGCGCACCGAGACCCTGCCGGCGCCGCGGCAGGGGATGCAGACCGACGAGATCCTGGCCGAGATCGGCTATTCCCCGGCCGAGATCGCCGCCCTGCGCGAGACCGGCGCCGCCCGATGAGGATCACCCCCATGCCCTTGCCCAATTGGCGCTCCCTGCTCTTCGTCCCGGCGACCGCCGAGCGCTTCGTCGCCAAGGCGCATACCCGCGGCGCCGATGTCGTCATCCTCGATCTCGAGGACAGCATCCCGCCGGCGGAGAAGGTGGCGGCGCGCGCCGCGCTGGCCGGCGCCGCGGCGGTGGTGGGCCAAGGGAGCCATGGATCGGGGGCGGAGGTGGCGGTGCGCATCAACCGGCCACTCGAGCTCGCCGTGCCGGACATCGCCGCCGCCGTGATGCCCGCGGTCACGGCGCTGATGCTGCCGAAGGTGATGGGGCCGGAGCATGTCCGGCTGCTCTCCGAGGTGGTGGCGGCGCGCGAGGCGGCGCTCGGCATCCCGGTCGGCCGCACCCGCTTCATCGGCATCGTCGAGACACCGCAGGCCCTGCCGCATCTCGCCGCCATCGCCGCGGCGGATCCGCGCATGGCGGCGCTCGGCGTCGGCTCGGAGGACCTCTCGACCGAGTTGGAAGCGGTGCCGGGCGCCGACATGCTCTACCATTTCGGCATGATGGTGGTGGCGGCGACGCGCGGGGCCGGCATCCTGCCCATGGGCTCGGTCGGCGCCTTCGCGGATTTCCGCGACCTCGAGGGCTACCGCGCCTCGCTGCGGCGCTCCCGCAAGCTCGGCTTCGCCTGCACCGCCTGCATCCATCCGGCGCATGTGCCGATCATCAACGAGGAATACGGCGTGCCGCCCGAGGAGGCCGACCGCGCCCGCCGGCTGATCGCCGCCTTCGAGACGGCGCTCGCCCGCGGCGAGGGCGCCGTCGCCTTCGAGGGCGCCATGATCGACCTGCCGGTGGTCGAGAGGGCGCGCCGGTTGCTCGCACGCGCACGATAGGTGAGGGCGAGACAGCGAAGGGGAGGGGGTGATGGGCGTGCTGGCGGGCATCAGGGTGGTGGAGCTGGGGCAGGTGCTCTCCGGGCCCTTCGCCGGTGCCATCCTCGCCGATCTCGGCGCCGAGGTGGTGAAGGTGGAGAAGCCCGATGGCGGCGACGATGCGCGCCAGATGGGCCCCGCCTTCCGGCACGGCGACGCGCTGAACTTCCACGAGTTCAATCGCGGCAAGCGCAGCGTCACCCTCGACCTGAAATCGCCCGACGGCGTCGTGGCGCTGCACGCGCTGCTGCGGGACGCCGACATCCTGGTGCACAACCTGCGCCCCGGCGTCGCCGAGGCGCTCGGCATCGGACCGGCCGAGGTGACGGCGCGGCATCCGCGGCTGATCTACTGCGCCATGGGCGCCTTCGGCCATAAGGGCCCGCTGGCGCATCGCCCGGGCTACGAGCCGCTGTTCCAGGCCTTCGCCGGCCTCTCCTCCATCACCGGCGAGCCGGGCGGGCCGCCGGTGCGCATGGGCGCCAGCGTGGTCGACCAGGGCACCGGCATGTGGACCGTGATCGGCGCGCTGGCGGCCTTGCAGCAGCGGGCCCGCACCGGCCGCGGCTGCGTGGTCAACACCTCGCTCTTCGAGACGGCGCTGATGTGGGCCGGGCAGAAGATCAGCGCCTATGTGAACCAGGGGAAGCTGCCGGAGCGGCATGCCTCGG
Source organism: Roseicella sp. DB1501 (assembly GCF_013112485.1). GTDB lineage: Bacteria > Pseudomonadota > Alphaproteobacteria > Acetobacterales > Acetobacteraceae > Paracraurococcus. The sequence goes on along the minus strand of NZ_JABFHG010000015.1, from coordinate 13,348 downwards.
GCCATCCGAATTTCGTGCCCTACCAGGCCTTCGACTGCGCCGACGGGCCGCTGCTCGTCTGCTGCGGCAATGACCGGCTGTTCCGCAAATTCGCCGAGGTCGTCGGCCGGCCCGACTGGCCCGGCGATGCGCGCTTCGCCAGCAACCGCGCGCGGCTGGCGAACCAGGCGGCGCTGCTGCCGGAGATCGCGGCGCTGCTCCGCGCCTGGCCGCGCGCCACGCTGGCCGAGGCGCTGGTCGCGGCCGGCGTGCCTTGCGCGCCGGTGAACGGCATCCCCGAGGTGCTGGCCGAGCCGCAGACCGCGGCGATGGAGATGCTGCAGACGGTGCCGGGCGAGGATTTCCCGCTGGTCGCCATGCCGCTCTCCTTCGACGGCGAGCGACCGCGCATCCGCTGCGGCGCGCCGCGGCTTGGGCCGATCGCGGACGGGCGTGAACGCCCGGACGCTGTCGGCGAAGACATGACCTCCAAGGTAATCGATCCGGCGCGGCGCGACGGGTGATCCTGCCGGCGTCGATGGCAAAGCGGCCATCGCGCAGGACAGGAGAGACCCGATGCATGACCAGCTGATCGAGCGCTACATCGCCTGCTGGAACGAGGGCGACGCGGCGCGGCGACGGGCGCTGATCGCCAGCACCTTCACCGAGGGCGCGCAATATTGCGATCCGATGCTGCAGGGCGAGGGCCATGCCGGCATCGAGGCGCTGATCGCCGCGGCGCAGGGGCATTTCCCGGGCCTGCGCTTCCGCCGCCGCGGCGGCGCGGAGGCGCATCACGACCGGCTGCGCTTCGCCTGGGAGCTCGGGCCGGAGGGCGCGGCGGCCATCGCCGGCGGGACGGACATGGCGGTGATCGCGGCGGATGGCCGCCTCGCCGCCGTCACCGGCTTCATCGACTTCGCGCCGCAGGGGTGAGGGCCATGATGAACCGCATCATTCCCTCGGACGTCCTCCGCGGCGTGCTCTGGGCCGATGCCGCGAGTTGCACCGCGATGGGGCTGCTGCTCTCGGTTCTGGCGACGCCGCTGGCGCGCTGGTTCGGCCTGCCGGCCGCGATGCTGCTGCAGGCCAGTGTCTTCCTGCTCGGCTTCGCGCTGCTCGTCGCCTGCCTCGCCTGGCGCCGCTCCTCGCCGCGCCTGCTGGTCTGGGCGGTGATCCTCGGCAATGCCGTCTGGGCGCTGGACAGCCTCTTGCTGCTGGTCTCCGGCTGGGTGGCGCCGACGCTCCTCGGCGGGCTGTTCGTCGCGGCGCAGGCGCTGGTCGTCGCGGTGCTGGCGGAGCTGGAATATGCCGGCCTCCGCCGCTCGGCGCCGCTCGCGGCCTGACCCCGCGGCCCGCTCTACCGCTTCCGGCCGGCGACCGGCGGCAGCGTCTGGTCGGCGGGCGGGACGATCCATTGCGGGCCCGCCGGCGGCGCGTAGATGACCGGCGGCGGGGCGTAGATCACGGGCGGCGGCACGTAATAGACCGGCGGCGGGTAATAGGCCGGCGGGCCCCAATAGCCGCCGTAATAGCCATAGGGCGCGACCGGGCCGATGGTGACGCCGAAGCCGCCGCCATACCAGCCCCGGGCCTCGGCGGCGCCGGGCAGGGCGAGGGCAAGACCAAGCCCGGCAGCGAGCCAGGCGAAGCGGCGGCGGGACATGATGGCGATCTCCGACGGCGGTCTCCGGGTCGCGCCCAATGCGGCGCGGCCCGCTGCGTATAGATAGGGCGCGGGCGCGGCGGATGCGACAACCCGCAGCGCGTCCCTGTCGTGCCCCTGCCGCGCCCGTGTCGCGCGCCCGTGTTGCGCGCCCATCGGGGGCCGTCGCCTGGGCCGGGCCCCGCATCTCAGCCGGCGAGGTCGCGGGCGAGGGCGAGGCAGCGCGTCCGCGCCGCTGCCACCCGCCCGGCCATGGCGTCGAGCGCCGCCGCGTCGCGCGCCAGCCCGCCCCGCCGGGCCGCCAGCATCCGCGCCATCTCCTCCGGCGCCGGACCGCCCGCCACGCCGCGGGCGCGGATGTTCTCCCCGGGGTCGAGGGCCTGCGCCACCGCCGCCTCGGGCAGGGCGAGCGGCCGGCCGAACAGCGCCGCTGCCGCGCGGTCGAGATCGGCGCCGCGGATGGCGTCGGCGCTGCGCCCGGCCTCCAGCGCCTCCCGCACCACCAGGGCGACGATGTTGTGCGCCATGCGGAAGGAAAGGCCGCTCTCGCGCACGATGACATCGGCGAGCTCGGTGGCGCTGCCGAAGCCCTCGGCGGCGGCGCGGGCCATCCGCTCCGGCCGTAGGGTGAGGCCTTCCAGCACCTCCTCCAGCAGGGCGAGGATGCGGCGGCTGCGCGTGGCGGCATCGAGCGCCGGCTCGTTCACCGCCGTCACCGCGTCGTTCACATCGGCGAAGCTGGTGTTCTTGGTGCAGGCGAGGGTGGCGGCGAGGGCGCCCTGCACCATGCCGGCGGCGGCGCGGATATGCTCCAGCGCCGCCGGGTTCTTCTTCTGCGGCATGATCGAGGAGACGGCGCAGTGCCGGTCGGCGAGCTCGAGGAAGCCGTATTCCCAGGTGGACCAGGCCATGAGGTCGGTCGAGAGGCGGGAGAGCAGGCCGGCCAGGACCGCGAGCGCCGCCACGGCCTCCTGCGCATCGTCGCGCGAGGAGACGGCGTCGTAGGCGATCTCGAGCGGCGCGGCGAAGCCGAGCAGCGCGGCGGTCAGGTCGCGGTCGAGCGGGAAGGCGGTGGTGGTGAGCGCCCCGGCGCCGAGCGGGCAGAGATCGGCATGCCGCAGCGCGCCGGCGAGCCGCGTGCTGTCCCGCGCCAGCGCATCCGCCGCGGCGAGCAGCCAGTAGCCGAAGGTGACGGGCTGGGCGTGCTGGCCATGGGTGTAGCCGGGCATCACCACCCTGGCATGCGTCTCGGCGAGGCGCAGCAGCGTGCCGCGCAGGGCGAGCAGGGCGCGCTGCGCCGCGATCAGCTCGCCGCGCAGCGCCATGCGCCAGGTGGTGGCGTTGAGGTCGTTGCGGCTGCGCCCGGTATGCAGCCGGCCGCCGATATCGGGGCCGAGCGCCTGGACGATGCGGCGCTCGACATAGGAGTAGAGGTCTTCCTGCCGGTCATCGACCGGCACGCTGTCCGGCCCCTGCTCGGCCATCTGCAGCACCAGGCGCAGGCAGGCGGCGATGGCCTCGCGGGCGACGATGCCCTGGCGTTCCAGCATCAGCCCGTGCGCGCAATGCGCCCACATCTCATGGTCGAAGACGCGGGCCTGGGCGCGGGCGACAGCGGGGCGGTAATAGCTCTCGACCAGGCGGGCGGAGGGCGGCTCCTTCACCCGCTCCCGCAGGCTTGTGTCGGTGTTCCTGAACGTTGCCGCGGTCAGGCCCTCAGTCACCGGGCGCAAACCTCCGGTTTGCTTGGCTTCGCGCCACTCGGCGCGGGCCGCATTCTCGGCCTCGGACCGGTCGGGGGACCGGTCCGTTGGTGTCGCGTCCTCTGCCATCGCCGCCTCCCCTTGTCCCTGCCTTGCTTTGACGCGAGGCTAGGCCAGGGACGGAGACGGGGAAAGCGCCATGCGGATCGAGCGCGTCGAGGCCATCGCCATCGAGATCCCGCTGCCGCGGCGCTTCGCCGGCAGCGTCTATGCCATGACCACGCGCTGCGCCGTCATCACCCGCATCCGCACCGCGGGCGGGCTGGTGAGCGAGGTCTATAACGGCGACAACCGCGAGCATGGCGCCGAGATCGTGCGCATCGTCACCGAGGAGCTGGCGCCGCTGCTGCTCGGCGAGGAGGCCATCGCCTATGAGCGGCTGTGGCAGCGGATGCACGCCATCACCATCCCCAACCGCGACCGCAAGCTGGCCATGGAGGCGATCGCCTGCGTCGACACGGCGATCTGGGACCTGCTCGGCAAGCGGGCCGGGCTCTCGGTGCGGCAGCTTCTCGGCGGCAGCCGCGGCGCGCTGCCGATCATCTCCATCGGCGGCTACTACGCCGAGGGCAAGACGCTGCTCGACCTGGCGCGGGAGATGGAGCAGCTCCGCGCCTCCGGGATGGGCGGCTGCAAGGTGAAGGTGGGCGGTCTCTCGCCCGGGCAGGACGCCGAGCGGGTGAAGGCGGCGCTGGATGGCGCGGGCGATGGCTTCATGATCGCGGTCGACGCCAATCGCGGCTGGAGCACGGCGGAGGCCATCCGCTTCGCTCGCCTCATCGAGGACCTGCCCATCGCCTGGTTCGAGGAGCCCTGCCACTGGGTGGACGAGGCGCGCGCCATGGCCGAGGTGCGGCGCGCCACGCGCATCCCGGTCAATGCCGGGCAGAGCGAATACTCGGCGCATGGCGTGCGCCGGCTGGTCGCGGCCGGGGCGGTCGATATCGTGAATTTCGACGCCTCCGAGGCCGGCGGCATCACCGAATGGCGCCGCGCCGCCGCGCTTTGTGCCCTGCACGACATCCGCATGGCGCATCACGAGGAGCCGCAGATCGCGGCGCATATGCTGGCCGGCATCCCGCACGGCCTCTGCGTCGAATGCTTCGCCGATCCGGCGCGCGACCCGCTCTGGCCGCATCTGCTGCCGGAGGCGCCGCGGCCGCGCGATGGCATGCTGGCGGTGCCCGACCGCCCCGGCTTCGGCATCACCCTCGATGCCGAGGCGGTGCGACGCTACACCATCGCCTCGGCGGCCGCTGGCTGAGGACGGCACCGCAAGCGGTAACCCCGCAAGGCTGCCCGCCGCCCCGGTCGTCCCCCGTTGCCCTGCCGCGGCTTCGCCGCGGCAGGCTGTGACGCGCCTACGGCCTGAGGCGAATCCGGGGCCCCCGCGGCGGCGCGCAGCGACGTCGTGGGGAACTCTATTCGTAGACGAGCGACAGCGTCTCGGCGACCAGGGCCGGGCGCTCATTGCCCTCCACCTCCACCGTCGCCTCCATGGTCAGCCGGGCGCCGCCCTCGATCTTCTCGACATTCTTCAGCGTCAGATGCCCGCGCACCCGCGCCCCGGCCGGCACCGGCGCGGTGAAGCGCACCTTGTTCGAGCCGTAATTTACCCCGCGGCTGCGCTTCTTCAGCGTCCAGATGCCGTGGTTCAGCCGCGGCAGCAGCGAGAGGGTGAGATAGCCATGCGCGATGGTCTTGCCGCCCGGCATCTCCCGCTTCGCCCGCTCGACATCGACATGGATCCACTGGTGGTCGCCCGTCGCCTCGGCGAACTGGTCGATCATCTTCTGGTCGACCACGACCCAGTCGCTGCTGCCGAGCTTCTTGCCGACATAGCTGGGCAGGTCGGCGATGGTGGCGATCTCGAGCATCGTTTCCTCCTCGGGCGTCGCGGAATTCCTGCCATGCCCGATCCGGCTTGGCCAGATGCGCCCGGCCTGCTGGGCGGGCCCTGGGCTTGGCCGCCGGGCCCGGGCGCGGGATCATGCGCGGCGATGCCCGATTTCCAGCCCGCTCCCGCCAGCCTGCCGCCCGGCCAGCGCGTCTATGCCATCGGCGATGTGCATGGCTGCGACGACAAGCTCGCCACGCTACATGCCCTGGTCGCCGCCGACCTCGCCGCGCGCCCGGTCGCCGCGCCCCTGCTGCTGCATCTCGGCGACTATGTGGATCGCGGGCCGGACAGCGCCGGCGTCGTCGCCCGGCTGGCCGCGGGCCCGCCGCTGCCCGGCGTGCCGGTGGTGAACCTGATGGGCAACCATGAGCGCACCATGCTGGATGCGCTGCGGGGCGAGCGCGCGGCGGTAACCGACTGGCGCATCAGCGGCGGGCGGGAGGCGCTGGCGAGCTGGGGTCTCGACCCGGATGCCGACCCGGCCGGCTGGGAGGCCGGCATCCCGCCGGCGCATCTCGCCTTCCTGCGCGGCCTCGGCCTGCACCACCGGGCCGGCGGCTATCTCTTCGTCCATGCCGGGCTGCGGCCGGGCCTGCCGCTGGAGGCGCAGTCGCCCGACGACCTGCTGCGCATCCGCCACAGCTTCCTCGCCTCGGAGGCGGATTTCGGCGCCGTGGTGGTGCATGGCCATTCGCCGACCCGCGGCCCGGTGGTGAAGGCCAACCGCATCGGCATCGACACCGGCGCGGTCTTCGGCCGCGAGCTCACCTGCCTGGTGCTGGAGGCGGACCGGCTGGCCTTCCTGCAGGCCTGAACCCCCCGCCTCAGCGGCGGTACTGCTCGTCCGTGACCTGCTCCATCCAGGTGACGGGCGAGCCGTCCAGCTTCTCCTGGATGGCGATATGGCTCATGGCGGTGCTCGGCGTGGCGCCGTGCCAGTGCTTCTCGCCGGGCGGGAACCAAACCACGTCGCCCGGCCGGATCTCCTCGACCGGCCCGCCCTCGCGCTGCACCCAGCCGCAGCCGGTGGTGACGATCAGCGTCTGGCCGAGCGGGTGGGTGTGCCAGGCGGTGCGCGCGCCGGGCTCGAAGGTAACGAGGGCGCCGGCGACGCGGGCCGGCTCGGGCGGGCTGAGGAGCGGGTCGATCCGCACCGTGCCGGTGAAGTACTCCGCCGGCCCCTTGCCGGAGGGTTGCGAACCTGCGCGTCTGATCTCCACGGCCGGTCTCCCTGGCTGCCTGGGTCGTCCGGCCGGAACGCCGGTGGGCCCGCCCCGGATGCGGACCCCGGATGCGGGTCCCGGATCTGGGGCTTGCGCAGCGGCGTTTTCGCGCTCCCCGGCAGGCCGGCGCAGGTCTAGCCTCTCGTCCCGAGGCGAACGACCGAATCAAGGGGGAAGCCAGCCATGCTGCATCGCCGTGCCGCCCTGGCCCTGGCCGGGGGCGCCGCCCTCTCGGCGGGCTTGCCCGGCGCCGTCCGCCCCGCCGCAGCGGCGCGCGACCTGCCGCGGGCCCGGCCGGAGGAGGTAGGCTTCCTCCCCGACCGGCTCGGCCGCATCACCGCCTGGATCGCCGGCGAGAGCGAGGCCGGGCGCATCCCCGGCGCCGTTGTCGCCGTCGGCCGCAAGGGCCGACTCGCCCTGCTCGAGCCGGTCGGCTACCGCGATGCCGAAACGCGGGCGCCGATGGAGGCGGACAGCATCTTCCGCCTCGCCTCCATGACCAAGCCCATCGTCTCCGTCGCGCTGATGCTGCTGGCGGAGGAGGGGAAGGTGCAGCTCCAGCACCCGGTCTCCCGCTACCTGCCGGAATTCGCGCAGCAGAAGGTGGGGCTGCAGGGCGAGGCGGTGCAGCGCGCCGCGACGGTGCAGGACCTGCTGCGCCACACTTCCGGCCTCACCTACGGGCTCGGCCGCGACCCGGTGGCGGAGGCCTATCAGGCGGCCAAGCTGCGGGAGGCGGGGATCGACGCGGCGGAGTTCATCCGCCGGCTGGCTGCCCTGCCGCTCGCCTCGCAGCCGGGCAGCAGCTGGGCCTACAGCTATTCGACCGATGTCGTCGGCCGTATCGTCGAGGTGGTGAGCGGCGAGGACCTGGACGCCTTCACCCGCCGCCGCATCACCGGGCCGCTGCGCATGCTCGATACCGGCTTCCATCTCGGCGCCCGGGCCGAGGGGCGGGTGGCGCAGCCGCCGGCCGACCCCGCCACCGGCCGCAAGCCGGAGCTGCCCGATCCGCTGCAGCGGGCGGCGCGCTTCTCGGGCGGCGGCGGCATGTCCGGCACCGCGCTCGACTATGCCCGCTTCTGCCAGATGCTGCTCGATCTCGGCCGCACCGACGAGGTGCGGATCGTCTCGCGCAGCACCGTGGCGCTGATGCGGGCCAACCATCTGCCGCCCGGCATCGCCTACAGCCCGGACACGCCGGGCCGCTTCGGGGCGCTGGCGCCGACGCCGGCGATGGGACAGGGCTTCGGCCTCGGCTTCTGCGTCCGCACCGATGCGGGCCGCAACCCGCTGCCGGGCAATGTCGGCGACCACTACTGGGGCGGCGCCTATGGCACCTATTTCTGGATCGATCCGGCCGAGGAGATGTATGTGGTGTTCCTGATGCAGGCGCCGGAGCAGCGGCTGCAGGCCCGCTACGTGATGCGGCACCTGGTGTACCAGGCCCTGGCCTGACCCCTCAGGCCTAACCCCTGGCATGTCGTCCCGCCCGGTGGTCCGGGCCGGGGCATAGCTCCGGGGCGCAGGGCAGGGATGCCGCTGGCAGCGGCGGCGCACGCCGCTTTTCCTCGCAATGGTCAGGATCGCTCCTATATATGGCGCATCGCAGTCTGGGGCGCGCGGCGCCCCGGCGATGCCCCAGCCAGACAGGCCCTCGAACGGCCCGGGGCTTGCTTCTCCCCCATGCGGGGGCGTGCAGCCCGTCTGGCCCGTTCCATGGCGCGACCCCCGCGCGGGTCGCGGAGAGTCCTGAATTGAACACGATGTTCGATGCCGCTTTCGACCGCGCCGAGGCGCCGGGCGAGGCCCCAGAGCAGGCCGTTTCGCCGGCCGAGGCGGCGATCCTTGCCTCCGGCCTGGAGGTCGAGGCGCGGGAGATGCCCGCCCTGATCCGCCGCGTCGCGCGGCAGTTGCCGGCCGATGCCGATGCCATCCGCACGGCGCTGCTGGCGCTGCGCCGCCGCGGCTGGGTCGCCCGGCTGAACGACCTTGCCAACCGCACCGGCCGCCTCTGGGCCCGCCGGGCGGATAAGGAGACCGCCGCCGGCGCCGTCGCCGAGCTCGCCCCCAGCGACGAGAGCCTGCTCGCCGCGCTGGAGGAGGTGCTGGCGAACCGGTTCCGCGCCCTCGGCCCAACGCCGGAGGCGGCGCTGGAGGCGGTGTTGGCCGAGCTCACCGAGGCCGGGCAGCAAAGCCTCTCGGCCGACCGGCACGCGCAGCTCGCGCGTGAGGTCGCCGCCGCCTTCGGCCTGTCCGGCGCCGATTCGACCCCCTTCCTCGATGTTGTCGGGGCCCGCGAGGCCCGCCGCCGCCGCGAGCAGCGCGAGGCCGAGACCACCGCCCGCAACCGCAAGCGCGAGGAGGTCGCCCGGCTCCGCGCTTGGGAGAAGAGCCTCGTCGAGTTCCGCGAGCTGCCCGGGCTGCTGGGCTGCCAGGAGAGGGAGGCCCTGCGCTGGATCGCGGCGGGGTTGATCCCGGTCGCCCGCCGCATCCCGCAGCGGGGCGGGCGGGAGCGCTGGGAATTCGACCCGGCCGAACTCGCCACCCTGCGCCGCGCCGTGCCGCAATGGCGCGAGGCGGACCGGGCGGCGGTCGAAGCGAAGCGCCGCGGCGGCCCGGCCACGCCGGCGCTGAAGCTCGGCAAGGGCGCGGTCGCGGCCATCGCCCGGGTCGCGGCGCTCGATCGCTATGCCGGGCATTTCGCCACGGCGCGGGCGCTGAACCGCCGCATCACCCTGGTCACCGGCCCGACCAATTCCGGCAAGAGCCACACCGCGCTGGACGCGCTGGCCGGCGCCGAGACCGGCATGGCCCTCGCCCCGCTGCGACTGCTGGCGCATGAGTTCCGCGACGCTCTGGCCAGCCGCGGCGTGCCGGCCTCCCTCTCCACCGGCGAGGAGCGCATTCCCGTCGCCGGCGCGCGCCACCTCGCCGCGACGGTCGAGATGTGCCCCTTCCACCTGCCGGTCGATGTGGCGGTGGTGGACGAGGCGCAGATGCTCGCCGACCGCGATCGCGGCGCCGCCTGGACGGCGGCCATCATGGGTGCCCCGGCGCGGCAGGTCTTCGTCCTCGGCGCGCCGGAATGCGCGACCCAGGTGAAGCGCATCGCCGCGCTCTGCGGCGACCCGGTCGAGGAGGTGTCGCTGCGGCGCAAGGGGCCGCTGGTGGCGGCCCGGGCGCCGGTCGCGCTCGGCGATCTGGGGCCCGGCGATGCCGTCGTCGCCTTCTCCCGCCGCGAGGTGCTGGACCTGCGGGCCGAGCTGGTCCGCCGCGGCCGCCGCGTCGCCGTGGTCTATGGCGCGCTGAGCCCCGAGGTGCGGCGCGCCGAGGCGGCCCGCTTCCGCGACGGCGACGCCGATATCCTGGTGGCGACGGATGCCATCGGCATGGGCCTCAACCTGCCGATCCGCCGCGTCATCTTCTCGACCCTGCGGAAGTTCGACGGCACCGAGCGGCGCGAGCTGAACACGCAGGAGGTCAAGCAGATCGGCGGCCGGGCCGGCCGCTTCGGCCGCTTCGAGGAAGGCGTGGTCGCGGTGCTGGCCGGCGGCGGCAGCCCGGAATTCGTGAAGATGATGCTGGAGGCGGCGCCGCAGCCGCCCGAGGATCCGCGCCCCCTGGTGCAGCCGGATGCCGACATCATCGCCAATGTCGCGCAGGAGATCGGCTCGGACAGTCTGTTCGGCGTGCTGGCGCGCATCAAGCGCGCGGTGCTGCGGCCGGACGACCCGAATTACCGCCTCGCCGACCTCACCCAGGCCATGGCCGTCGCCGGCGCCATCGATGGCGTCGCCGGGCTGGACCTGCTGCAGCGCTGGACCTATGCGCTCTGCCCGATCGATGAGCGCGACAACGGCGTCGCCCGGCTGGCGCGCTGGGCGATCGAGCATGGCGCCGGCCGCGGCGTGACGCCGCCCAATGCCGGCCGCCTGCCGGCCCCCGAGCGGGCCAGCCGCGACGAGCTGGAGCGGGCCGAGAAGACCCATAAGCGCCTGGTCGCCTGGCGCTGGCTGTCGCTGCGCTTCCCCGCCGCCTATGTCGCGCGCGAGGAGGCGATGGCCGAGACCGAGCGGCTGGACCGCTGGATCGAGGATGTCCTGCGCCAGCAGCGGCGCGCCAAGCTGGTGGCCTGATACCCGTTGGAGATGGCCGGCCGCCGCGCCGGCCGGCTTCCCCCTCTGTTTTTTCGGGGCTGCCGCAAGCCCCGCTGCGAGTAGCCGAGTCATGCCCTTTCCTGCCCTTCCCGAACCCCTTCTCGCCGCCCTCGCCGAGCGCGGCTATGCCGAGCCCACGCCCGTCCAGGCCGCCGTGCTGGAGCCGGAGACGCTCGGCCGCGACCTGCTGGTTTCCGCCCAGACCGGCTCCGGCAAGACCGTCGCCTTCGGCCTCGCCATGGCCGCCGAGCTGCTCGGCGAGGCCGATCGCCTGCCGCCGCCCGGCGCGCCGCTGGTGCTGGTGGTGGCGCCGACCCGCGAGCTGGCGCTGCAGGTGCAGGCCGAGCTGGCCTGGCTCTACGCCAAGGCCGGCGGCCGCGTCGTCTCCGGCGTCGGCGGCACCGATCCGGTGGCCGAGCGGCGGGCGCTGGCCCGCGGTGCGCATATCGTCGCCGGCACGCCAGGCCGCCTCCGCGACCATCTCGAGCGCGGCAATCTCGACCCCTCGGCGATCCGCGCCGTGGTGCTCGACGAGGCGGATGAGATGCTCGACATGGGCTTCCGCGAGGAGCTGGAAGCCATCCTCGAGACCACGCCCGCCGAGCGCCGCACGCTGATGTTCTCCGCGACGGTGCCGAAAGGCATCGCGCAGCTCGCCAAGCAGTACCAGCGCGACGCGCTGCGCATCTCGGCCGGCGACGAGGGCGGCCAGCATGGCGACATCGACTACCGCGCCCTGCTGATCGCGCCGCACGAGACCGAGCGCGCCGTGGTCAATGCGCTGCGCTTCTTCGAGGCGCGGGCCGCCATGGTCTTCTGCCGCACCCGCGCGACGGTCGCGCGGCTGCACGGCAACCTCGCCGAGCGCGGCTTCGCCGCCGTGGCGCTCTCCGGCGAGCTGTCCCAGGCCGAGCGCAACCGCGCCCTGCAGGGCCTGCGCGACGGCCGTGCCCGGGTCTGCGTCGCCACCGATGTGGCGGCGCGCGGCATCGACCTGCCGGATCTCGGCCTGGTCATCCATGCCGAGCTGCCGAACGATCCGGAGACGCTGCTGCACCGCTCCGGCCGCACCGGCCGCGCCGGCCGCAAGGGCACCAGCGCGCTGCTGGTGCCGCACAACCGCCGCCGCGCCGCTGAGCGGCTGCTGCAGGCGGCGCATGTGCGGGCGGAATGGGGGCCGGCGCCCTCGGCCGAGGCGATCCGCGAGCAGGACGACACCCGCATCCTGGCCCAGGCGCTGGAGGGCACCGCGGAGGAAGCCGGGGAGGGCGACCTCGCTTTGGCGCAGAAGCTGCTCGCCGAGCGTTCGCCCGAGGCTGTCGCCGCGGCGCTGGTCCAGGCGCTGCGCGCGCCGCTGCCGGCGCCCGAGGAGCTCGCCGCCCCGGCCGAGCGCGGCGCCGCGCCGCCGCGCCTGCCGCGCGAGCCCGGGCAGGAGGGCGTCTGGTTCCGCATGAGCCTCGGCCGCAACGGCAATGCCGATCCGCGTTGGGTGCTGCCCTTCCTCTGCCGCCGCGGCCATGTGACGCGGCAGGAGATCGGCCGCATCCGCGTGCTGGAGCGCGAGACGCAATTCGAGGTCGCGCCCTGGGCCGCCTCCCGCTTCGCCGCCGCGGCGCAGAAGCCGGGCGACGAGGAGGATGCGCATATCGGCATCCAGCCCCTGGCGGGCGGCATGGGGGCGCCGCGCGGCGGCACCCGCGATGGCGAGGCCGGTGGCCGGCCGCCGATGCGCCGCGAGCGCCAGCATGGCGGCGGCGAGGCGGGGCGGCGGCGAGTCGCCCGCTGAGCACGGCGTCGCCGGGGCGAGGCCCGATCCGGTAATTCCGCCCGGCCGGGATCTGCTCTAGCCTCCCGCCGCATGCGCCTCTTTCACACGCCCGGCTCGCCCTTCGCCCGCATCGCGCGCGTGGCGCTGCGCGAGACCGGGCTGCTCGCCCGCGTCGAGGAGGTCGAGACCACCCTGCGCGATCCGGCATCGAGCCTGCTGCCGGTGAACCCGGTGGGGCGCGTGCCGACCCTGCTGCTGCCGGATGGCACGGCGCTGACCGAGACGGCGCTCATCATCCCCTTCCTCGACGGGCTCGGCCGCGCCGCGCCGCTGCTGCCCGCCGGCGATGCCGCGGCCTGGGCCGCCTTCGGCCGCATCCTCGGCATGCTGGACGGCATCGGGGTGTGGAACCGTGAGCTTCGCCGCCCGGTGGAGGAGCGTTCGCCCGGCGTGATCGCGCTCGAGACCCGGCGCGCGACCCGCGTCGCCGATGCGCTGGAGGCGGAGATCGCCGCCGGCGGTTGGCAGGTCGGGGAGCGGCCCGGGGAGCGGTTGGATGCGGCGCGCATCGCGCTCGGCTGCGCCCTCGGCTATGGCGAGCGGCGGCACCGCGCCTGGGCCTGGCGGGAGGGACGGCCGGCGCTCGCCGCCTGGTTCGACCGCATCGCCGCGCGCCCGTCCTTCCTGGCGACGATTCCGCCCGTCAGCGGCCTCTAGCAGCCTGTCGGATTCCCAACGGGCCTGAGATTGGCAAATCTGTTTGGCATGACAGGGTTCATACCGTTCAGCCGCGATCAGGCCTTCCTGCTGCCGCCTGACGCGAAGGACTGGCTGCCGGCGGATGACGTGGCGCACTTTGTGGTGGCGGCGGTGGATCGGGTGCCGCTCG
>NZ_JABFHG010000014.1 GCF_013112485.1 Roseicella sp. DB1501 | reverse complement strand
TCGTGCCCTTCCGACCGTCATAAGAACCCGCTCCGAGCGGTTCCGCCACGTCAGCTTCGTCCGTCATGCCCGCTATCTCGGCAGGCAAGCCCGGGCATCTCAAGGCCACTGATGGCTGACGCTTACCCGATCGCCGCTTCCTTTATCGGATCACCGGCATCGGGCGCACCGAGCAGGGACAGATCGACACCACCCGCAACGAGCGCCTCGCCATCGCGCCGTCCTTCACCTGGCGGCCGGACGACGCCACCACGCTGACCCTGCTCGGCCTCTATCAGCACGACCCGCGCAGCACCTCCTACGGCGCCGTGCCGCCCGTGGGCGCCGTCCTACCCAACCCCTATGGGCGGGTGAACTACCGCTTCTACGACGGCGACCCGAATTTCGAGAAGTTCGACCGCACCCAGGCCTCGCTCGGCTACGAGTTCAACCGGCTCCTCGGTCCCGACTGGTCGGTGCGCGCGACCGGCCGCTGGTTCCACATCGACCAGGACTACAAGAGCGTCTATTCCAGCTTCCTGCAGCCGGACGACCGCACGCTGAGCCGCGGCATCGCCTATTCCACGGACCAGCTCAACAGCTACACGCTCGACAACCAGTTGCATGGCCGCTTCGTCACCGGCCCGCTCAGCCACACCGTCGTCGCCGGCTTCGACTATCAGCATCTCAACAGCGCCTATCGCACCGGCTTCGGCACGGCCCCGACGCTCGATCTCTTCTCACCGGTCTACTACCAGGCCATCACCACGCCCGACCGCTACCGGGTGCGGATCGACGGCAACCAGTACGGCCTCTACGCGCAGGACCAGATCCGGCTCGGCAATTTCATCCTGACCCTCGGCGGGAGGCAGGACTGGTTCGACACCCTGACCCGCAACCTGACCTTCGAGACGCGCGCCAAGCAGTCCGACAGCGCCTTCTCCGGTCGCGTCGGGCTGACCTATGTCTTCGACAACGGCATCGCGCCCTATGCCAGCTACACGGAATCCTTCAGCCCGCAGGCCGGCACCGACATCACCGGCAAGCCCTTCGACCCCGAGCGCGGCCACCAGTACGAGATCGGCATCAAGTACCAGCCGCGCAGCTTCGACGCGCTCTTCACCCTCGCGCTGTTCGACCTGACCCGGCAGAACCTGCTGACCACGGATCTCACCAATCCGAACTTCCAGAAGGCGGCCGGCGAGGCGCGGTCGCGCGGCGTCGAGGTCGAGGCGAGGGTCAGCCTGACGGAGCGGCTGAACGTCGTCGCCAGCTACACCTATCTCGACACGACCTACACCAAGGACGACAGCGGGCTGCAGGGCAAGTTCCTGCCGGCAGTGCCGCAGCACCAGGCCTCGGGCTGGGCCTATTACACCTTCGGCGAGGGCCCGCTCGCTGGCCTCTCGCTCGGCGGCGGCGGCCGCTACACCGGCTCCACCTTCAGCGCCGACAACAGCTTCAAGGTGCGCAACTTCTTCCTGGTCGATGCGACGATTCGCTACGACCTCGGTCAGCAGATCCCGAAGCTCCAGGGCGCCCAGCTCTACGTCAACGCGCAGAACCTGCTCGACAAGCATTATGTCGCGTCCTGCTACTACGGGACCTGGTGCGCCTATGGCTATGGCCGGCAGGTCTTCGCCGGGCTGACCTATCGCTGGTAGGGGAGAGGGGGCCAGCCCTCGCCCGGCGCCTGGCGGATGGGGTGGGATTCGAACCCACGGCAGGCTTGCACCTGCGGCGGTTTTCAAGACCGCTGCCTTAAACCACTCGGCCACCCATCCCGCAGCGGCGCAGATGCCGCACCGGGACCGCGCCGGTCAAGGCTGAGGGCCCAAGGCCGGGGACCATGGCGGCGCCGGGTAGGACGGCGCGGCGCCGGCCGAGGCCCGCCGCTACTCGCCGGCGAGTCGCGCCGCCATCATCGGCGCGCCGAGCCGCATCAGCCCGTTCACATCCGCCGCCTTCTCGAGGCCGATCACCGCATCGGCGAGCTGCGCCGCCCGCTCCGCGCCAAGCACCGCATCGGCGAGGCCGTGGAACTTCGCTCGCAGCTCCGCCTCGGTGAGGAAGTTGTCCGGCTCGCCCTTCGCCACCTTCACCAGCCGCACATGGTCCTGGCCCCGCGCCCGGACGGTCAGCTTGCCGGCCATGTAGTCGGGGAAGAGGGCCTGCACCTCGGGATCCTCGACGCAGTTGATCTTCGGCAGCAGGCTGCGGACGGTCGGGTCCTGCAGCAGGGCGTAGCTGTCCCAGCCCATATGGCCCGTCGCCAGGCCGCAGCTCACCACGAAGGGGCCGCTGAACTGGCCATCCACCACGTTCTGCGGGTTTTGCTTGTAGGCGAGGGGGGCGCCGACCAGCAGCATGCCCTTGTTGGGCAGGCCCATGGTCACGCTCTCGACCTCCTCGGGCTTCAGGCCGAGTTCGCCGCGCAGCGCGATCGCGGCATCGACGCAGGCATGGCCGTAGCGGCAGGAGGGGTAGGGCTTCACCGCCGTCTGCATCAGCTCGAACTCCTGCCCGAGGCCGCGGACCGCCCGCTCCGGCTGCGGGTTCGGCGCATAGGCGCGCAGGAAGCCGGCCTTGCCCTCGAAGGCCTCCGAGGCGCCGCGGAACCCCTCGCGCGCGAGCGTCGCGGCGGCGAGGCCGTTCATTGCCGACCAGCCGACCTGGAAGCGCTTGGTCCAGGCGCCGTTGGCGAGGAATTGCAGGCTGCCCGCGGCCTGGGAGAGGGCGATGCCGAAGGCATCCTGCATCGCTGCGGCGTCGAGGCCGAAGACGCGGCCCGCCGCCGCGGCCGCCCCGAAGGCGCCGCAGGTCGCGGTCGGGTGGTAGCCGCGGTCGTAATGGTCGCCGCCCGGCAGGGCGACGGCGAGGCGGCAGGTGACCTCGTAGCCGGCAACGATGGCCGAGAGCACGGTGCGGCCATCGGCGCCGACCATCTCGGCGGCGGCGAGGGCGGCCGGGATGACCGGGGCGCCGGGATGCAGCGTGCCCGCCGCATGGGTGTCGTCGAAATCGAGGGAATGGGCGAGGGCGCCGTTCAGGAAGGCGGCGCCGGCCGGGGTGTAGCGGGCGCTGTCGCCGAGCACGGCGGAGCCGCCGGCGGCGAGGCCGAGCGCCCGCGAGGCGGCGATCAGCGCCGGCGTGCTTTCGGCGTCATGCCGGCCCCGGACGATGTTGCCCACCAGGTCGAGCACCAGGAAGCGGGTGCGCTCCTGCACCTCGGCAGGTAGGCTGGCGAAGTCGAGCCCGGCGCAATAGGCGGCGATTTCGGCGGTGATGGCGGCCATCGGATCCTCCCACGGATTGCCTCGATCCTAGGCCGCGGCGGGAACCGGGCCAAGCGAGACTGGTGCCGCGCGAAACACATATCGCGTTGCGGTTGCCGTGGGCGCATGTCAATCCTCCGACCCATGCTCGACCGGCGTCATGTCCTCGGCGGAGTCGCCCTCCTCGCCGCCCCCGAAGCCCTGGCCCGCCGGGCCAGGTCGGATGATTTCGACAGCTTCCTCGGCGCAATCCGTGCCGAGGCGCGCGGCAAGGGAGTCTCCCAGGCCACGCTGTCGCGCGCCTTCGCCGGGCTGCGGCCGAACCAGCGCGTCATCGAGCTGGACCGCCGCCAGCCGGAAGGCGCCATGGGCTGGGAGGAATACCGCGACCGCATCATGGTCTCGCCGACCCGGATCGCGAACGGCCAGCGGAACTACGCCGAGAACCTCGCTCTGCTGCGCAGCATCGAGGCGTGCTACCGGGTCTCGCCGCGGGTGATCGTGGCCATCTGGGGCGTCGAGACGAATTTCGGCGGCAATACCGGGGGCTTCTCGGTCATCGAGGCGCTGGCGACCCTGGCCTGGGAGGGGCGGCGCGCCAGCTTCTTCCGGCAGGAACTGCTGGCGGCCCTCCGGGTGCTCGATGGCGGCCATGTCGCGCCCGCCCGCATGACCGGTTCCTGGGCCGGGGCGATGGGCCAGCCGCAATTCATGCCGACGAATTTCGAGCGCATGGCCGTCGATTTCGACGGCGACGGGCGCCGCGACATCTGGGACAGCCGGGCGGATGCGCTCGCCTCCATCGCGCATTACTTCCAGCGCTCGGGCTGGCGCGAGGGCGAGCCCTGGGGGCGGGCGGTGCTGCCGCCACCGGGCTACGCGCCGGAGGCCGCCGACACGGATGGCCGCCGCAGCCTGCGCGACTGGGCGCGGATGGGCTTCCGGAACCAGGATGGCAGCCCGCTCCCGGCCTCCGATCTCGAGGCGGCGCTGGTGCTGCCGAGCCGCGGCGCCGGCCAGCTCTTCCTTGGCCACCACAACCTCCGCGTCATCCGCCGCTACAACAGCCCGGTCAATTACGGGCTCGCGGTCGGGCTGCTCTCCGACTACGTCGGATGACGCCGGTGCGGCGGCGCGCGGCGCTCGGCGCGGGGCTGCTGCTCGCCGCCTGCACGCCGCAGCCGGCGCCGAGGCCGGAGGCCCGCTACGTCATCGGCGAGCCCTATAGCCTGGGCGGCGTCTGGTCCTATCCGAAGGAAGAGTTCGGCCGCAGCGAGACCGGGCTCGCCGCCGTGCTGCCCGACCGCCGGCTGGGGCGGCGCACCGCCAATGGCGAGATCGTCGATCCGCGCCGACTCATCGGCGCGCATCGCACCCTGCAGCTCCCAGCCATCGTCGCGGTCACGAATCTCGAGAACGGCCGCATGCTGCGGCTGCGCGTCAATGATCGCGGGCCGGAGCAGGCCGGGCGCGTCATCGGCCTCTCGGCCCGCGCGGCGGAGCTGCTCGGCATCCCACCGGGCGGCACGGCGCAGGTGCTGCTGCGCGTCGAGGATGCGCCGAGCCGGGCGCTGGCGCGCGGCCTGCCGAGCCGGGAGCGCCCGGCGGTCGAGGTCGCCGCGGCGCCACGGGCCGAGGTCGCGGCCGAGAGCCTCGCCCCCTTGCCCGGCAGCCGGCAGGCGGCGCCCGGGCGCGCGGTGCCACGCGACGCCGTCGCCCCCCTCGCCGAGGCGGCGGCGGCGCTGCCGCCCGATCCGCTACCCGAGGCGGTCGGCCTCGGCGCGCCGCGGCCGGGCCGCCTGCTGGTCGAGGCCGGCACCTTCTTCCGCCGCGACCTGGCGCAGCGCCAGGCGGCGCGCATCGGCGGCCGGGTCGAGGCCTTCGGCGC
This sequence comes from Roseicella sp. DB1501, assembly GCF_013112485.1. Taxonomy (GTDB): domain Bacteria; phylum Pseudomonadota; class Alphaproteobacteria; order Acetobacterales; family Acetobacteraceae; genus Paracraurococcus. The sequence goes on along the minus strand of NZ_JABFHG010000014.1, from coordinate 169,896 downwards.
CGGCGGCCAGCCGCAATACCGGGTCCGGCTCGGTCCCTTTGCCGATGTCGCAGCCGCCGACCGCGCCGTCGCGGCGGTGCTGGCGGCCGGCCTGCCCGAGGTTAAGCTCCTGGTCGAATGACTGGTTACAAACACTTGAAAACGGGGCGGCAACATGCGTATGCGGTGATCCGAGCCCACCGGCCGTGACGGCCGGGTTGGGCTGGCATCCCGATGCCGATGCGCCCCTCGCCAGAACCCGCGCAGGGCGGCTCGGCATCCGGACACCAGCCTTCCGGAGCCAGACCAGCCATGAGTAGCCGCGCCGATTCCAAGGGCGCCTCCCGCCGGGCGCTGCTGCTGCCGGCCGCCGCGACGCTTGCCGCCGGCACGCTGCCGCTGCCGGCCCTGGCGCAGCAGCGCGGGCGGGCGGGCGGCAACCGCCCCGCCACGCCGCCGGGAGTGCCGGCGACGACGCCGCTCGGCCCGCTCGACACCATCGCGCGGCAGGCGCTGATCGTCGATTTCGACACGGATGCGGTGCTGCTCGAGAAGAATCCGGACGAGCGGATGCCGCCCTCCTCCATGTCGAAGCTGATGACGATGTACGTCGTCTTCGACATGCTGAAGCAGGGCCGTCTCAAGCTCGACCAGGAGCTGCCGGTGAGCGAGCGCGCCTGGCGCATGGGCGGCAGCAAGATGTTCGTCCAGATCGGTGCCCAGGTGCCGGTCGAGGCGCTGATGCGCGGCGTCATCGTGCAGTCCGGCAACGATGCCTGCGTGGTCTTCGCCGAGGCGATCAGCGGATCGGAGCAGCAATTCGCCGAGTTGCTGAACCAGAAGGCGCGGGAGATCGGGCTGACCGACAGCACCTTCCGCAACGCGACGGGCTGGCCGGACCCGGAGCACCGCATGACCTGCCGCGACCTGGCCCGGCTGGCCAAGCGGCTGATCTCCGACTTCCCGGAATACTACAAGGTCTACAACGAGCGCAGCTTCGCCTGGAACAACATCAGCCAGGACAACCGCAACCCGGCGCTCGCCCGCGTCGCCGGTGCCGACGGGCTCAAGACCGGCCATACCGAGGAGGCCGGCTACGGGCTGACCGCGAGCGCGAAGCGCGGCGACCGGCGGCTGATCCTGGTCTTCAACGGCCTGCCGAGCATGAAGGCGCGGGCGGAGGAGAGCGAGCGGCTACTGGAATGGGGCTTCCGCGAGTTCGAGAACGTGGTGCTGTTCCGCGCCGGCGACCCGGTCGAGGAGGTCCCGGTGCATCTCGGCAACCGGCGCACCGTGCCGCTGGTCGGCGCGAAGGACATGGTCGTGACCCTGCCGCGGAGCTGGCGCAACAAGCTGCAGGCCCGGGTGCAGTACGAGGCGCCGCTGGAGGCGCCGGTGGCCAAGGGCCGGGAGCTCGGCAAGCTGCTGGTCTCCGGCCAGGGCGTGCCGAACTTGCAGCTGCCGCTGCTGGCCGGCGCTGATGTCGACCGGCTCGGCCTCATCCCGCGCATCCCGGCGGTGATCGGCTCCTGGTTCACCGGCACCTGATGGCGCGCGGCCGCTTCATCACGCTCGAAGGCGGAGGTATCACCCCCCCCGATGTGTATCGTGTGTGTGGGTGGCTGACACACCAATGGCTTTTGCCTAATGCTGCTGTGTTGAGAGTCGCAAGTCAGAACGCGGTTAGCGAGATCTGAGAGGAAACCGTCCGATGGTCTCAGATCTGCAAATGCACTCAGCCGGCACCCCGAGAGATAACTTAAATGTGTCTCAGATCTCGCCTGGACGGCAGCTTCGGGGATTCTTTGCCGTCATCGAAGGTGTCGATGGCAGTGGGAAGACAAGTGCCATCGCGCACGTCAGAACGGCGCTTCACGTCAACTACCCGGACCTCCTCTTGACCAGAGAACCAGGCGGAACCCCGGAGGGTAATGCCGTCCGGGGTCTAGTGGTGTCAGCGGGCACCCTAGACTGGCATCCGCAAGCCGAGCTTCTCCTCATGGCCGCCGCTCGTGCCCAACACGTCGCAAAAGTAATTCGGCCTGCTTTGGAAGCTGGTCGATTCGTTTTATGCGATCGCTATGTCGGCTCAACGATAGCCTATCAAGGAGCGGGGCATGGACTTGATGTTTGCGAAATTAATGAAATCCATAAATTATCAACTGGAAATCTGCGGCCGGACCTAACTGTCGTGTTGGATGTGGATCCTCGAGTTGCACTACAGCGTAGCCGAGCAAGACTGACCGGGAGCGGGGTCAACGAGGGTCGGTTCGAGGGGCTCGATATCGATTTCCACCAACGTGTTCGAAATAGCTTCCTCGCCCAAGCCGCGGCCGATCCAGAACATTACAAGGTTATCGATGGTCACCGTGAACCCTCGGAAGTTTGGTCAGAACTAGAGGAGGTCCTTTTATCTGTGCTGGCAAAAACGGGCTTGAATAATTAGCTGCGCCAGCTTACGGCTAAACTGCAGCGAGTTGTAAAGGTTATTACGCCAAGCTCGCTGTTGGTGTGTGTAGGGTCTCAGGAAGGTGTGTGGGAGGGGGTCCATACTGCATCACGGTCGCTCATCTTCACTGGTGCGAGCCGCCCCGCCTTCATAGCTTCCCTCGCCCACCCGTTTACGAGGGGCAGGTCCACGTAAGGATATTCGAAGAGAAGTGCCCGTCTGTGGCTTGCAGCCATAGGCCGTCCCTCTGCTAGCCAAGCATCCCACTCTGCTCGCGCCTTGGCGCGCGACGCATCACGCCACCGCGTGAATGCCCCAAGGCCATTATCATCGAGTCCCGATAAGAGATCAGGGGCACCAATCTTACGTTCGAGTTTTGCATAAAATGCATCGAGAACGACTCTCTCTTGAGCCTCGATGCAATGGCCCTCACTACGCCGAAACACCTCCATACCCGCATGGTGACGCGTTCCATAAGCGAGGTGAAAGTAAGTGCGAGCCTTGTCGGGATCTCGTATCCTAGTTGTTCCAACGTACTTAAAACTTCCAAACTTTCGGAGGCGAGATAAGTAAAGCTGTAAGATTGCATCCTCTCGGCCCATGGACCGAAGCATGGTGTCCAGCTCTGATCGCCAATCACCTCCGCCGAAAAACTCGGCGAAACTATCCTGAGTATCACTCTGAGTGGCGTGGCGAACGATGCTGTATGTCATAACATTGACTAGCACTTCCGCATGGGAATGCCGCAGCAAGGGCCGGATACGCTCAAGGGCGATTCCCTTCCAACCTTTCGGGTCGAGAAAAGCAAACAAGAAGGTGCTTGGGCTGAGCATAGGCACAATAGCCGGAATGGCGTCCTCAAATCGCCCGTTGATGGTCGTAACCTTAACTCGCGGGTGACCGTCTACAGCGGAAACCAAGCGTTTGTAAGCTGCCGCGTTTTCCTCGACAAAAACGGCCCGCATCGTCGCGCTTTTGCCCATGCTGCCGAGCTTCTCCCGCACTTCAGCCAAGCGTGAGAGAACAATTCCAAAAGAAGTGTCTTCAAAGCGTTCCCCCTTAGCCTGCCATGGCCCAGAAAACCCATCGACATAAAGGAATTCCGTTGGCGCTCTGGGGGACTGGAGTACCTTAAAGGCTAACTCCGTAATGTAGCGTTTGAGTAAAACGTGCTTCGCGAAGGTCTGCCCGCGACCGCAATACAGAGATGGGTCGAGCCCTGTTTCAAGTTGTGCGCGTTCCTTGCCCAATTCAGGCGGCTTTGGAGAAGGTTGAGGTTGGGAACTCGTTCCACTCTCTTCCGTCGAGCACGCGGCCGTTCGACTTTGGGCGGACACCACCCCACTGCTTAAAGAAAAAGGCGACTTTCTGCGCCACACACTGGTCGCGCACCTCTCCCACCCATTCCGGAAGTATAGGACGGTGCTTTGGGCCCGACTCTCCACCGACAATCACCCAGTGGATGCCGGTCAGGTTGACAGCACCCAGTGGACCAACGAGTGGCTCGACCGAGAGAAAACGCACCGCAGCGGTGGTCCGTTGAAGGTGAACAATCCGCGACTTTCTTGCGCCATCCTCGACGCTGACGCCAAGCCAGACATTGGGTGGCGGTGCGCGGTCGGCGTAGCGACGTCGAGTAAAGCGCGCCATGCGGCTACTCCGCTTGGTCAGCACTTGAAAAGTGTGCTGCCCAGCCTCCTCCATTGTGTCGAAGACCTGCCCGACGAACTCATCAGGTACATCCTTATGGAACAGGTCGCTCATAGAATTCACAAAGATCATGCGAGGCTGCCGCCAGCTGAGCGGTTGACGCAGTCGCTCAGGGCGCAAAGTCAGGTCAAAGCCGTTCTCAAACGGATGCCCAGGAACGCCTCGAAACCTTTCGGAAAAGCGCTCAGCATAGCAGTGAAAGCAGCCAGGGCTGATCTTTGTACAGCCTGTGACAGGATTCCAGGTCGCGTCCGTCCACTCGATGGATGTCTGGGCAGCCATGCAATTTGTTCCGGGCCTCTACTCTGCATTACGCAACCTACTGCGTCCAGAGGCTAGCTTGGTTGCGCCTAAGAGTTTGTTTTCCATCGATCCGACGGCATGGTGTCTATCGGGCGAATCGACGAGTGAGCAAATGCTATAGCGGCGTAGAGAGGAGCGGAATACGCTTTCGAAGTCAAAAAAAGATCCCAATAGGCTACGCAGTCGCGGAGACATTAAAAGAGTTAATTATCACTAGATAAATGGTCTGACTTTGACATAGGACAAGCATTTCAGGGGCCGTTAAGCGGAAAGAAGCTCTTCAGCAACGCGAAAGACGCCTTTGATACATCCCGGATTCCGTATGCAGAGCTGAATATGTGTTTTGTTAAAGAAACCAGACGTTTCGTAGATGCGTCCGCCTTCCAAAAACACGCCACGGACGGAGTCGTGCGCTGGGCGGCCCAACTTGGTACGAACCCCATGCAGATGGTTGACCACAGCACAATCCAAGCTTCGCTTGAGTAGATCATCGCCGAGGAAGTTCGTCGGCATAGGCTCGCCGGCAGTCTGCATGTAAGCGGCGAAGTCTGTATGGGCGGCTTTGACAGCTGAGATGCCAGCTGATGAGGTGAGGTCAAGGCAGAAGCCGAGCTCGATCACTGCACCAACTACAAAAGGATCTTTGATAGCGTTTGGCCTACCCACACGTCGAACTTTTAGCTCCTGGGCGAATTCGAGGCCACGCAGTGGGTTTGCTTCCCAAAAATAGATGCCCGATCCGAGCCAGTCGTAGACGTTTTCACTCGGCGCGAACGCGGCGCCACTGAGCAAGGCCTCCCCGACATGACGATCGCACCCGTGGAACCCTAGAACGAATGACGCGTGCAATGATTGCAGCATCTATTGCCACCAAAGCATGTGCACGATGGTGGCTTACTTCTGGGGATCAGCTCGGTATGGCTCTGCGAGCTTGCCGTCTGGGGCAAGAATACCCTCATCCATGAGGAATTGCCGAGCCTTCTCAGGCGAGGCGGTGTTCTCGGCCCGCAACGCCTTCATCGCCTCCAGCAACTCTTTCAGTTCTTTCTGGCTCACTGGCCAACCTCACGTTTGGAACTGCATCCTAACAATCTAAGCACTTCGAAGCAAACGGATGATTATCCTTGGTCGTTCCGACTCTTGGCACGCCTTCGAACGGTTGACGAGCTAGGAGCATATGTTGGGTTGCACCCCAGAAAAATCAAACGCTTAACCGTCTATCTAGAGAACTCTGCGCACCTACGACACGGACGCGTGGGCAACTGCTGCTTCAGATTGGGACCGTGGCAGCACACCTAGCGTCCTACCTGGCCCCGATCTCATCCTGAAAGCCAGGTGCTGACCATTGGCGCAGCTCCGACGGCGAAACCTAGCGGCCCGCGAGAATGGCTTGGTCCCCAAGGCACACACGGCGAGCGGCCCAGTCTGATCTCGAGAAGGGTTACAAGCTCCGCGCAAGCTGTTAGTCGCCTCGCGAAACACTCCGGCTTGAGAAAGTTTCGGCGTTAAGGGCTTGGATCCTAGAATCTGACTGCAGCCGCCAGGCCATGTAGCCCTTGGTATCCGACGTAAAGCCCGACGCAGATAATTACGGCGCTCGAGAAGTAGGGCGCACGCTGTGCGAAGGTCCCAAAGCCTGACCACCGTTGGGACACATGGCGGATACTGAGGGCGGCGGCGACCCCCGCCGTTACCATCGTAAGGGCGAGGCCGATGCTGAAGCACAGCACCAAGGCGACGCCCAGGGTGAACTCCTTCAGCTGAAGGCACAGCAGAAGGACGGTGATGGCGGCCGGGCACGGGATCAGGCCGCCAGTCAAACCGAACATGATGATCTGGCCCGTAGTGACGTGCCGATTGGCGAAGCGCTGCCGAATGTCATTGGCATGCGCACGCTGGTGCGCGTCTTCATACTCGCCGCCGGACACGTCCAGACCTTCATGGTGGTGGCCGTGATCATGCTCAGCGAACGCTATGTCATAGGTGCGGGTGGCACTGCCTTGCGCCAGGCAGATGTGAGCGGTGAATGCGTGCGGTTCTGGGATCTCCTCGAGAGATTCCAGGTAGGCGCCGCGGTCTGCAAAGGCGAAGGCTTGCCGGGTGCCATTTGGCCGCTCAGTGGTGATGGTGACCTCTTCGGCCTTCCAGCCGTGGCCGCTCTCGAAGCGAACTCGCCAACGCGGCGGCACGTCCTCCTCGAACACCTCCAGGGCCAGGACGCCGTGGTCGGTGTCGATGCGTCGCACCTCCTCTCCGTGGTGGTGGTCATGCTCGGCTAGGCCTGTCTGCCGCCCCTCGCGCCAAGTGCGCCAAATCATCCAGAGCGCCACACCGATGATGAGGACGGCAGACGCGACCTGGAAATAGGGCTCAGTGGTCTCGGCGTCGAACTGCCCACCCAGGTGCAGGCCGACCAGGGCAACAGCCCACACGACGGCCGTATGGGAGATGGTCGCTGCCAGACCAAGCAGCACTGCATGCGTCACCGTGCCACGCACAGCAATGATGAAGGCTGCCATCATCGTTTTCGAGTGGCCGGGCTCAAGACCGTGCAACGCGCCAAGCAGGATGGCTGAGGGAATGAACAGCCAGGCCTGGGCCGTGCCCTGCTGGAGAAGCTCGGAAAGCGGTGTCATCGGCTAAAGCTCACAGGTACTTGGTGATTTCCTTGAACTCCTCGATGGAGCGACGCGCCTCGGCGGTCGGCCCACCTGTCGCGTGTTCAAGGCAGTGGTCGATGTGATCGTGGATCAGCGCGCGCTTGGCGTTCGCCACCGCCTTCTCGACGGCATGGAGCTGCTGAGCCAGCTCGAGACACGGGCGCCCAACCTCAATCATGCCAACGATGCTGCGAAGATGTCCCTCGGCACGCTTGAGGCGCTTGGCGATCTCGGGGTGGCTGAGATGAAGGGCGGCGTCGCTCATGGTCTTAACCTATCCCCCTGGATAGGATATGCAAGCGAGCACGCCATTACAGAGGCTCCATGAACCAAGTCCTTGCCCCCTACGCCCTCTACGTCGCGCTTTACCTAGGGGTAGCGCTCACCGGCGGGTCGGTCGTCCACCTGCCGCTTGATCCAGGCCGATATCTGATGATCGGAGCCATCGGCGTGGTGATTTTCATTGTTGCCTCCGCCCTGGACGCCCGGCGCAGGCATGCTTCGGCCGTTGAAGGTGGCAGCGGGGCCCTCGGTCGCTACATCGCCTGGAGCGTGGTGCTGTCGCTCGGTCTCGGCATGCTCAGCGGCTCCATCCAGCACTTCCTCGACTTCCCGCACTACGCGGCTGTGCTGCTGCCACTCGGGGTGCCGGTGACGCTGGTCGCCTACATGGCGCGGGAGCGCCTTCGCCTGCCGCAGCCGCAGCTACTACGGCTGGGTGGGGTAGCGGTCGCGTTCACGCTGGCGCTGGCGCTTGGCCTGGATGTTCTGGCCGACGAGCTCGTGCCGCATGGGCACGATCATTGAGGATCGGCAGGCAGCCGGCGTCAGTCATGACGCCGACTGCCTGCCACAATCCTACATCGGTCGCCATTCGATGTGACGGAACAGCACCCGACCGGTATGCGTCTGCAGCCCGATAAACCGTGGGTTGCCTGGCGTGGATGGTCGACCGCGCGGCGACTGGGGTCCGCCCGCAAACTGGAAGTTGTTCACGACCTGATTGTTGAGGGCGACCATGAGGTTCGGGCCATCGACGGTGATCCGGTAGCGGTTCCACTCGCCGGGCGGGTGGACGACGACCGGGCCGTCGGTCGGCCCTTTGAAAGAATAGACCGCGCCGGTGCGATGGATCGCCGCGCCATCGGGGCGTGCCAGCTCATCGATCTGGATCTCGAAGCCGAAATCGACACCGACGAAGGCAGTGTTGTCGTATCCTTGGCCCTCCGGGTCGGGAAAGCCTACGAAGACGCCGGAGTTGTCATCGGGCGCCGTCATCATCCACTCCAGCTGCAACTCGTAGCGCGGTGGTGTTGGCTGGTTGAGCCACAGGAGGCCGAGGTCGGTGCCCGGCTGCGCTTCCAGCGCTCCTCTCCGGATGAGGAACTGGCCCGGGTTGTCGCGGCCTGGCTGATTGCGGATGGTGGACATGCGCCAGTTCGCTCGGTTCACCCCATCAAACAAGGTGACAAACGGGTTGGCGGACGCGAAGGCGACCGGTGTGATGATGCGGTCCCCGGTGCGACGCGCCAGCGCAATGCCGCTGAGCATCGGATTGGGCGAACCGATGCTGGGAAAGAGGCAAGGACCGGCCGCGTAGAAATTTTCGGTATGGTGGAAACGGCCATTTGCATCAGTCACGCTGCGCGCTGGATCCGTCCCCATCCACAATGTGCCAGCCTCATGATGCGTCGTGCCAAGCCCATCCCGCGAGAGCGCCTGGACAAGGTCTACAGGCTGGCCATTGGCGAAGAGGGTGGCCACCTGCTGTATGGTGGCATCCATGACGTTCCATAATGCGTTATCGCGGTTGGTTGGCGACAGCGTCACGTTCGCGCGCCGGACATTGTACTCATCCAGGCCCGCATAGAGCTTCACTCGGCTGGGGTGGGTGGCGAGCGTGGCTGGTGTACTTGTGTCGGCCGGCTCCATTTCGCCGATACCACGGACGGCAATGGACACGTGCGTGTCGGTCGAGGTTCGCAGTTGGTCGAAGAACTCGACGTCAGGGATTTTCCTGAACAGCTCGTCCTCTGCTCCAACTGTGTTGCCGTCACCACTGGCAGATATCTGCAGGTGGAAACGGCCGAGCTGATTGCCGCCCTGCTGCGCCAAGCACTTCAAGAACAGGGCCGAGGTCTGTAGCTCGGTTGTCAATGCCGACAACCCAGGCACAGCCGCCCGAGGCACGCGGATCACCATGTTCGAGCGAAGATGCCCGATCAGGTTTTCGCCCATCAGAGGAAAGGTCGGAATACCTGTATTGTCGAACGAGAGCTGAGCAAGGCGGGCACTTTCAATTGTCCCCAAGGCGATGACGGCAGTGCCTCCTGGCGCCAAGTCGATGAAGCCTGCGCTCGTCTCGGCGCCGGTGATGCGCCATGTGCCACTGGTCGTCGGTGCGGTCCGCAACGAGATCACGTGCGTCCCGGGCAGCACCATGAACTCCTTGGTGGCGTCGGTGGTGCCGGGCACGTTGACGGCGGTGCGCGAGGCCTTCATCAACAAAGGCACCGTGCTGAACTTGTTCAGCGGAAAGAAGCCGGCATGCGGCGGCCGCGCCTGGACCCCGAGTGGCGCTTCCAGCTTGAGCATGTTCTCCAGCTGTGCTGTGGACAGCCCGCCGGTAGAAAGTGGACCGAGCAGCTGGGCAGCCGTCTTGCCTGGCTTCAACAGTGGTGATGGAGGAAGGGCGGCGAGCGCTGTTGCGGCACCTATCGTACCAATCTGATCGAAGAGGCGCCGGCGCAAGGCACTATGCAGCTCCCCGAAAATGAAGTCGTTTGTCTCATCGACACCGATCTGACGCGTGCTCTCATCGAAGTAGCGGGGTTCGAGGTCGGCAACCGTCGCAGGCGGCCAGCTCGCCGTTTCCTGCGGCAGCAGTCGTGGTGACCAACCACCCCAGTAAAGCGACCGACCCCCGAGCGTGTAAGCCAGGCCTTTGAAGGGGATCGTGGACTTCCACGGGACGCCCCACACTTCGTTGCGCGGTGGCTCCGGCTGCGGCGCCGCCTCGTTCAGGAGAAAGGGCTGACTTGGGTCAGTGAAGCCTTGAATACCAGTGTTTTGGGTGTGCTCTGGAATGGTGAACAGTCCGGCATCGATGACTAAGGTCCTCAGACCGCCGCCGGTTTGCTTCTGCCGGAACCAGAGATGCTCGGCGATCGCGGAGCCGAACGTACCTCCGCCGATAACCAGGATATCGAAAGGCCGGCCACCTGCGGCTTTCCATTCATTCACCTCAGTGATGTCGTTGCAAAGATATCGACCCTGAATATCCTTCGTAAAAGACGTGCTTTCCGTGGTCTTCGGCATAGTGTCCTCCCTTCTTATAATGCCTGACCAGCACACGCTGAACTGCTCAGGGAAGCCCCTGAAGCTGAGCGTTACTACAGACGCCTTCAAAACAGATCAGGCGGTTGGTCTTGATTCACAGCGTGCTTGTCTTGCCGCCTTAAGGCAGCTTGATACTGTACGTGCGATGCTGCCTGCTGCCGTATCTGGAAAAGGCAGGACCGAGCTGACGTTGATCTCGCAGAGCACGTAGGTGTCCTGTCCGGCGGCATCCGGCGGCCCGAGAAGAAAATCGGCGTCCCAGATCGCGGGTAAGGCGGTCGGCGCCAGATCAAGGATGCCCAACATGGAGGGCAGCCAGGCTTCTGCCATCATCCGACGCAGGCGCTGGAACCGGGCAGCGGACGGCTCATGCATCGTCTTTGCCGAGGCCATCCCCAGAGCGGGCCGGCCCGCGGCAGCAGTCTCGCGCCGGGGCCACTGCTCGGACCATCCGACGACCTGGTCCTGCGAAAGATAGCAGCGGATCATCCCCTCGCCGACGCGCGGTTGGAATGCCTGATCGATCAGGCAGCTCACGTTTGAGAAGTATGGCCGGCAGCGTTCGAGGAACGCCGGGATGGGCACGGCCTCGATCCCGTCATCTGCCGCCGCTTGCACCACAAGCATCGTGGTGTTGGACCAACGATCCGGCGTCTCGGGGTGGCGAGACGCGGTTTGATGCTGCAGCTCCACCTTCCATACGCCTTGGCCGTCATTGCCCCGCTGCGGCTTCAGGATACGAGGCCGTCCCGCCTCCAGGCGTGAGGGAAACCGCCTCTGGAACACCTCGAACGTTTCATAAAGATGAGTATCGGCGTCCCAGCTCAGGCTGCGGGTGCGGAACAGCACCTCCTTCGTGCCCATTGTCTGTATCACGCCCGGATCGGCACTTACCCAGACTCCGCTGCGGGCCACCTGCCGCAGCATTGGGTCGAGCCGGGAGCGATCCTGCCCATCGGCGAGCGGATTGACCCACACCATGACCCCGTCATATCGCAGCAGCTGGTCATGAACGGCATCGGCCGCCTCGTCCGCATAGAGCACTGGCTCGACCATCACCCCGGCCTGGGTGAGCGCTTCGGTCAAAGGCTGCAGCCGGGTGCGATACCGGCTGGCTGGGTCGGGCGCGGCTGGGTTGTCCCGCCACATCAGGGCGAGCCGGAGCGCGCCGTTTGCCGGACCGGCGGACCCACCGGCAGAGGGGTGCATGTCCTGTTTCATGGCACTGAACCTCGCGTTATCGCAGTGCTTCCACCTCAAAGCTGTCAAAATGCGTGAGGCTGTCGGCCTTGGTCCAAACCCCGACTTGGCCGGCGTTCGTGAAGGTCCGGTCGGTCGCGGTAAACAGCGCTCGCCTGTCCAGCCACACGTCGAAGCGCTCGCCTTCAACCCGCAGGCCCAGCGTCTGCCAACGGTCGCGCGGCACCGGCGCATCGGTGCCAGCGAACTGGATGCGTCGGCCGTCCACGACGCGGTAAAGGCGGACATTGTTCTCCAGCGCGTTGGCACGGGCGACGTAGTAGTTGCGGGCGTCGCGGTAGCGCAGCACGAGGCCGGCCGCCTGATCCACCCGTCCATCGATGGCGCGGAAGCGCACTGAGAGGGCTGCGTCTCGTGCGCGGACGCCGTCAAGCACTGCGAGCGGAAACCGTGTATCCGTGCGGTCGCGGCTGATTTCCGCAAGTACCTTCGGGCCTGCCGGCGCGGTCGCGTCCTCCAGCACCACCCAGCGTGGCGGCGGGCCGCCGCCGGTGAGCGCCACGGTGAAGCCAGGCGGAGGGGCGCCGAGGGGCGCCGCCTCGAAATCGACCTGCTGCCGCTGAGATTGGGCTTCCGCCTGACGGCCCGCCATGGCGAGACCCGTTAGGCCGAGCAGACCACGCCGTTGCATGGCGCGAGCCCTAGCCGCTTGGGCGGCTGTTGGTGCGGTCCAGGGCCGCACGCAGTCCACGCGCCAGCTTCTCGCCGTCATCGACCGCCCAGAAATGCATGAAGAACAGGCGCGGCTCCTCGCCGATCATGTGGTTGTGGATGGCGGTGACCTCGATGCCGTTTTCCAGCAGCGCCCGCTGCACCGGCACCACCTCGCTGGCGGTCAGCACGAAATCGCCGGTAATCGCAGCCTTCCCATTCCCCGCCGCCTGGAAGTTGATGGCGGTGCCGAGGCCGAGGGCCGGCGGGACGTCCATGCCGTCTTCCCGGATGGTCTCGGCGCGCGGCACCGAAACGCCATACACCCCACCGGATGCGCGCCCTTCGCGGCCGAGCACGCGAGCAATGGCGGCGGTGTCGAGGCCTTCGATGCGTTCTGCACCGGCGGCGGCCGGCGCGGTGGCTCCCTGCAGTGGGGTGGCGCTTTCCTGCAGGGCGGCGCGCAGCGCTGTGGCGAGCTTGGCGGCCTCCCCATGTCCGGCCACATGCATGTACATGGTCGCCGGCTGCGCTCGCAGCACATGGTTATGGAGCGCCGTGACCTCGAGCCCGGCGGCGGCCAGCCGGCGCATGACCGGCGCCACCTCGGTATCAAGCAGCACCAGGTCGCCCATGACCATCAGCTCCTGGCCATGCGGATGGAAGGCGAGCCAGGAGCCGAGTGCGAAGCCGGGTCGTAGCTGGACACCATCCAGCATGACCTTCAGATCGGTGCGTGGCAGGGCAACGCGCCAGACCCCGCCCGGCATCTCAGTGCCTGGCTTGCCGAGCACATCGTCCACGGTGCGGTGCCAATCGGCATTGGGCGTCCCGCCGGACGGCTGAGCCATGGCAGCGATCGGCAGCAGGAGCGCGGCAGCCAGGAGGGCGGCGCGGTAGGTGAGCTTAACCATGGTGACGTTTCCTCTTGATGGTCTTAGGCACCCAGGCCGAGGGCGAGCCGCACGAGGAGGCCGGCCCCGGCGGCGATGCCGAGGGTTTTCACGACGCCAAGCTTGAGACGGAACAGGCAGACGGCGGCGAGTATGGCAAGGCCGAGCGCCGCCAGATCGAGCGAGGTCAGCACCGGCAGCTCCACCCCGAGCGGGCCGAGCTGGACGAGCTGCATGTCCCGGAACAGCACCCGCAGCCCGAACCAGACGGCGAGGTTGGCCACCACGCCGACCACGGCGGCGGTGATGGCGGCCAGGGCGCCCGAGAGCGCTTTGTTTTCCTGCAGGCGCTCGATCCAGGGCGCGCCCAGGAAGACGAAGACGAAGCAAGGGGCAAAGGTGACCCACAGCACCAGAACCGATGCGGCGATACCGCCTGGCACACCGCTCAACGCTTCCGGTGCACGGAAGCCGGCCAGGAAGCCGACAAACTGCAGCACCAGGATCAGCGGCCCCGGTGTTGTCTCCGCCAGGCCGAGACCGGCCAACATCTCTTGTGCAGACAGCCACTGATACGACTGCACCGCGTCCTGAGCGACATAGGCGAGCACCGCATAGGCGCCGCCGACGGTCACGACCGCCATCTTGGAGAAGAACCACGCCACGTTGGCGTAGGTGCTGCCCACCGTCAGAAGTGCCGCAACCGGCAGCAGCCAGAGTGCCAGGCCGATATACCCGGCTCGCCGCGCGCCGGCCGCCAGTCGCGCCGGCCGTCCCGGATCGGCCGCCAGCACCGCGTCGATCACGGCCGGTGCGTCGCTCTTGGCGCTCCCGTGGCTGCCATGTGTGAAGGCGTGGGGCGCAAGGTAGCCGATGACGCCGGCCGCCAGGACGACCAAGGGAAAGGGCAAGTTGAGAAAGAACAGGGCGGCAAAGGCCGCGACCGCCAGCGCCCAGGCTGCTCTTCCCTTCAGCGCCCGTCGCCCGATGCGCAGCAGCGCCTCGACCACCAAAACGAGGACGGCGCATTTGAGGCCGAAGAACAGGGCGGCGATCAGCGGCACGTCGCCCAGGGTCGCGTAGATCAGCGACAGGGCGAGCATGACCACGGCGCCCGGCAGCACGAAGAGGAGTCCGGCAGCCAACCCGCCGCGCACGCCGTGCATCAGCCAGCCGAGATAGGTGGCGAGCTGCTGGGCCTCCGGTCCCGGCAGCAGGGTGCAGAAGTTCAGACCATGCAGAAAGCGGCGGTCACCAATCCAGTGCCGCTCATCGACCACTTCCCGGTGCAGTAGGGCAATCTGACCCGCCGGTCCGCCAAAGGAGAGCAGGCCGATTTTCAGCCAGACGCGCAGCGCTTCGGCGAAGGACGGCAGCCGCGCCTCGGCGGCCGCCTTCGCTTCTTGTTCCTGACCCAGGGCCTCCACGGTCGCGTCGCTCATGCCTTAGCCCCTTTGTGGTTGCCGGTAGGCCAATTATGCGTCTCGGCGACGGCATCGCGGCTCCAGCGGAAGAAGGAATCGTAGAGGCCCATCGCCGCGTCGAGCTGCGCCAGGTCATCGCGGTACATGCGCGACAGACCGAGCGAAGCGGCGAGCAGGCCAGCCGACTCCGGCACCAAGTCCGGCCGGGCAGTGTCGGCACCGCGCACGATCAGGGCCAGCCGGTTCAGTGCCTCCGATCCCAGGCCGAACTCCTCGACCATGGCGTCGAAGGTGCAGCGGTCCCCCCGGTGGCTCCAGAACACCTCCTCAATGTCAAAGGGGGTGGCGTTGAAGCGCTCGGCCACCGCCGTGACCTCGGAGGGCGCCACGAATAGGAAGACGGCGCTCGGGTCCACAAAGCGGCGGATCAGCCAGGGGCAGGCGATGCGGTCGATCTTGGGGCGAGCGCGTGTGACCCAGACCGTCCTGCCTTGGGCATTTCGCGGCGGGATATGGTCCGGGCGCAATAACATGCCGTCACCGGCCGACTTCACCCAGGCTTCGAAGCCGCCATCCAGCACCTCGGCCCTGGCGCCGCTCTGGCGTAGCCAGGCAGCGACACCCTGACTGAGCTTCAGACCACGCTGGCAGATGACGACCACGGGACGTCCGGCATAGTCAGCGGCCCAGCTGGTGACACTGCGCGCATCGCGTCGGAAGGACGCCGGCAGCAGCCGTGGATCGGTCGCATAGTCCTCTTCAGTGCGCACATCGAGGAGCAGCGGCGCATCGGGCAAGCCGACGAGGCGAGAGAGTTGTGATACAGTAATGGTATCGGGGGCTGGCATGGCACGTCCTCTCCCTTAACTGTGGAGTTTCGGACGCGATCCTTCAGCCGAAGCCTCACGGGGCAATCGCGGTAGTCCCCTTGGCTCTGAGCTAAGAGAGGGCCGTGTCCGGTGTCAAGGTTCACGCCTCCACCGTGCCGATCGGCCCGTTCGTCTGCCGCAGCCAAGCGCTCGCTATCGATGCCAAAGCCATGGCGAAGAGTCTCTGCATGGCGAGACGGCTCGTGAAGCACTGCGTCGAAGCCAACCGAAGCGACGGGCGTGATCCCCGGCGGCTGATCACGGCGCTCGAGTTTCGAACAAAATGTGAACTGCGGCTGGATGATATCGGACTAACCTCGGCGCGTTGTGCGTGGGGGTTTCGGGGGTCGCCATGGAGATCGAGCGCGTCGGAGCGTGGATGGTGATTCGCGATCAAGATGGGCGACGCCATGCCTTGAAGCCCGGCGCACTTCTCGGCGCCTGTGAGATGGTCGAGCAGGACACGACGCTTTTGCTTCTACCGGGAGGGAAGATGGTGGTCGTGGGTCACGACCTGGACACCGTCCTGGAAGCGCTGCAGCCCATCCGACCAACCTGACCTGCTAAATCCCGCAGAGTGCTTGGGGTAGCTGCGTTAGAATTGGTTAGGCGCCAGATTTTATAGCTTCTGGAAGGTCCCATCCTTCAGAAGGATTCCAACTTCGATCTCGCCGTCCTTTTCGTGGATGACCGTTCCGGGTCGGTCCTTGTTTGCGTAATACAGGCTGACGCCCGGCCTGCGGATATTCCATACCGGCGGCGTGTTGGAGGACGCACGAAGCCTGGCTGAAATCTCATCGCTGTGACGGATGTTTTGACGAATATTGCTGGCGCGCTGTTCTGGCGTTAGCTCCGGTCCCACAACGATGACGTCGCCGCACCTCACCGTTCTAGTCGGACCAGCGATGTCGCTCGAATGGACGGTTACGACAGTTCGAGAGCTCGGTGGCATCTCTTCACCTCTCCAGGTGCGCCAGATGGCGCCGTACCGCGGCCCAATGGCAGGATAGGCGATAGGCATCCGTCGGTCATCACCGAACCCGCGTGTTCCATCTGAGCGTTGCAGCTCAAGCCGCCATCAGGTTCAGGCCGACCATACGGGCTTCTGAACGTGGCAAGGCTCGGATGGCTCGTTCGGCGGCCGTGATATCACCGACCAACACCACCTGCTCGGTTGCCCTCGTAATGGCTGTGTAGATTAGAGTCCGATCGAGGAGCCTGCTTGGGAATATGGGCACCACGATCCGCTGAAACTGGCTCCCCTGCGCCTTATGGACGGTGATCGCGTATGCGAGCTGGAGGGCCTGCAGACTGTCGAGCGGATCGAAACGATGGATGGTCCCATCCATCTCAATGATCGTATGACCCTGGCCGTCGACGTTCATGACATGGCCCAGTGAGCCATTCATGAGGCCACGCTCCCAATCATTGACCGTCCACACGACCGGCTCGTCCACGGCGATTTGCCGATTCGGCACACGCCTACGCGCGGAGGCGCAGATAGCATGGAAACGGGCATTGATTCCGTCGGAACCAGTCTCCCCTTTGCGCAAAGGAGCGAGGATCTGGCAGGCGCCGACGCCCCCAAGGGCCGACACTGCGTCAACCAGCGCTGCACCAAGCTGCTCCGGCTGGCAGGGCAGCACACTCACGCCGAGGGATGGCGAGAAGCCGAATGTGGGAAGGGAAGGGAGGTGGCCTGCGCGGACAGCTGCAGCCACCTGGGGGATCCCGGTTTCCGATGCCTGCCGGTGCACACGCGTCAGCTCGACAGTCGGCAGGCGCCGCTCGGCTGCCGCAATGTGGAACACCAGCCCAAAGCCGATCGGCGATAGCTGGGCCGGGTCTCCGACCAGCATCAGCCGCGTGCTTCTCGGCAGGGCTCGAAGGATCCGATAGGCCGTGGGGAGATCGAGCATCGAAGCCTCGTCGACCACGACCAGCGCATCTGGAGGGACTTTCAGGCGGCCAGAAGACACCTGCATCAGGAAGCCAGCGATGGTATAGGCATGACACCCCGTCGCCTCTCGCAGCCGCTGTGCCGCGCGCCCGGCCAGGGCCATCTGCAACACCGGCAGATTGTGACGTCCCATGACCGCATGTACAGCCCGCAGGGTCGTTGTCTTGCCAACACCCGCGCCGCCGATGAGCAGCGAAATGCCTTCGCTCACCGCCATCAGAACTGCATGCTGCTGCTCGGACGTCAGGTCATGAGCGCTTCCTCGCTCCGAGGCAGAAATCTCCGCATCGACCTGAGCGCCCCGAATTGACACATCGAACAGGCCGCCTTGCCGAGACTGAAGCTGCATGTCGCGGATCCGATCCTCGACATACCGCTCCATCACTGCTGCCCCGGCTGGTTGCAGCAGGCAGCCGCCTGGCGCCAGCACGGCACCGCCTTCGATGATTGCGAGGTCGACCGCACGTTCCGCGAGGGCAGGTCCTCGGCCGAGCCTGCAGCAAACAGACGCTACGAGGACCTCTCGACGGACTGCCGCATCTTTCTGCTCCAGACGCGCATAGAGGTCGGCTTCGACCGCGCCGACGAGCCGACGCGGGTCGGCAGCGTCGATGCCAACGCGATACGCCGCGGCGTCGACCTTCGGCCAATCCGCAAAGGTCAGCATGACGTATGGGTTCGCCCGGAGCTTCGCGGCACCTTCCTTGCCCCAAACCGCTATAACCTTGTTTGCCAGGCGAGGGTCGAGCCGGTTCTCATCGAGCCAGACCGCGACATCGCTCTCGGCCTGGTCCTCTTGCCAGGCATGGAGGAGCTCGGCCGCCCGCTCCTCACCCAAGACAGTATGAAGGGGGCACGGATCGTCGCCGGCCAAGATGCGATAGAGTGCCGGGCCGTGAGCCCTCCACAGTCTATGGGCCGTACCGAGGCCAATCCCCGGGAAGCGTTTGGACCGAGCTAGGAAGCGCACAAGGAAGCTGCCGGGCGACTGGCCACCTCGGACGTTCGTGTCCTCGAAGCTTCCAGATTGGTCATGAGGCGCCTCGGCGGGGTACAGCTCCACCCGGGCCTCATCCCGAAGAGCGAGTACGACGCCGAGATTGGACGCCATAGCCTGACGCTCGCCGGCCGTTGAGGTCGCACCCTCCCGACGGTCGGCGCGTTCGGCCTCAGCGCCGACCTTACGACCGGTCACCGTGCGGTCCTCCTGCCCGTCTCGACCATGTGTGACTCGACATGTTCGAGGCGACGAACCCGGCGCCTAAGATCAAGATTCTCGGCCTTCAGGGCGGCATTTTCCTGCTCGAGCTTCAGGATGCGCTGATCTCGCCCGTCCCTCGCCGCGACTTGCGGCTCCTGTCGCTGCGGCGGGGCCAATCCGAGAAGTGCAACCGCTTCGGCCAAGGCGGCAGCCGCGGCTGGATTTTTGTACAAGACTTGGCGGTCAACCCCGGCTGCTAGGGCAATGGCGGAGATGTTCGCCTTGCCATCACGCTCTGGCAGGCCTTGGCCTGCGGCTTGGAGCCCGGCGAAATAGGCTTTGAGCCTGGTAGCGTTCTCGGCGCCGATCTGGGCACCACTCTTCGCCGTGGCCGACATTCCCCGGGCTCCCCAAGATGGTGCTGCGCGCCAATCCTCAACTGTTGCCGGCATCGTCGTCCGACCGAACGACGCTTAGCGTCGGAGCCTTCCGCCGGGCCCGCGCTACTGCTGCTTCCTGCTGCTGCACCTGTAGACGCCCTCCGTTACGGGCGGGCGGCTTGATCAGTGATGAGAGATCGGGGTCGACGTCGATCCCCGCCGCGTGGCACCGCTCGACCATGACTGCTAGCTTTTCGGCCAACCGGGTGGAGATCTGCCTCTCGCTGGCGAGGTCAAAATCCTTGCCGGACGCCTCCTTCGACTTCGCGCGAAGGTCACTCTCGAGGAGCGATATCATGGCTTTGCAGGCAGCCACCTGTTGCATGAGATTGAGGTTGATCACGGTCAGCCGGGCGACTTCGGCGCGAGCCTCTTGTTCCCCGTCATCCAGCTTGCCGGCCGGCGGCTTGCCCGCGATCAGCTTGTCGCCGCTTCGGTCGGGACGCGTCGTCCAGGCGAGCGCCGCAGCCTTGAGAGCAATATCGGGATCCGCGTTCAGGTACCGCCAGTAGGTCGCATTGGTCAGGCCTGCACGCTCCCTGAGGAAGTCGTGGGAGATCTCTTCTGGCTTCAGTGCACCAGCACCCAGTTGCAGTTCGATGAGCGCCAGCACCTCGGCTAAAGCGGATCTACGATGGGCCGCATTCTGCCGCTTGGTCTCCGCGGCCTTGGCTCTGGCGTCAGCAGACGGCCCCCTGCCGTCACGGCTCATGCCGCATAGCTCCGCACCCCCGCACGCTCTATCCGCGCGATGAGGTCCGCGACCTCCGCTCGGCGCCGCTTCCGGGAGACAGTGGAAGCCTCCCTTGCACCGACGCCAATCAGCGCCTGATCGAGCACCCCTCCCTCTGCCTCCAAGGTGGGTAGGAAGGGCAGGATGAGGCGAGCTAGCATTGCCATCTCCTGCCGATAGATATCTCGCTGCGATGACGAGTGGCCCGGATCCGCGAGGAGCTGGCCGTACTCTTCGAAGTCCTCGAGATAGGCCGGCACCTGGAGCCGCGTGATCGCGGAGTTTGCACATCCATGCGGGTCGCATTTGTGAGTTCGTGGCCGTGTTCGCTGCCCGGCTGGAACGCCCTTCAGACACTCTGCTGAATCACCTTTGAACACGCACATTGTCAGAGCCGTCTTGTAGACGGGCACCCCACTCTTCCGAAGGCGCTGAATGGTACGTGCATTCGGGGCTTCGGAGCCGGCTTGTGCATAATTGATCGATCGCACCTCAGCGTCGAGCGAAGCCTGCTCTTCCGCCGTCCTCGCTCTCATAACATCAAGCCCCTTCCGACCGCGGAGAACGGGCTCGGTCATGACAGTATGTAGATGGTCGGCTTGAGCGGCTTGCTCGAAATGGGCGAGCATCGATTGGAACTGCGTGTCGTTCCTCAGATACCCACGGAATGCTGCCGTGCTCAGTTGCTTGAGATGGATCGCACCGGCGACCTCGCCGTGCGGCTCCTGCGCCAACCACTGGGCCAAAGCCACCCGGAACATATGGGTAGAAAGCGGAAATGGCTTTCCATCGACATAAGGGGCCTCAATCCGCTCTAAAAACACTTTTAGATCGTAGTTCATTATATTGTTCTGGACGAGTTTTCCGGTTTGCGTTGCAAACAGTCGAGTTGTTCCAGTCCTCTTTCTCCAAGGCTGCAGCATTTCAGCAAGAATGCCCGCAGCGTCGATTGCCTCCTTTGGCACATTCCAGGTGACCTGTTCCGGGATGCGTCCACGATGCTTAGCGACGGTCCCATGAATGAGGTGCTGCGGCGAGAAACGTGGGTCGACCGCGGGAACCGTTTCCGCGCATTGAAGAGGCAGGTCGTTCATGTCGCCATTACGGCCGCCAGTCAAAAAAGCTATTATGATGTAACAGGCGGTTCGGAGAGAGTTCTCAAGCACCTGCAGCTTGTGTCGGGTTTCGATGCGATCTAACCAAGGCTTGCCCGTATCAGGATCCTCTCTAAAGAATCCATTTTCATTCCACGGTGCAGGCTGCGGCATCTTTTTTCGCGCAGTGCGGTTCTTCGATCCAAATCTCCTGCCAACCCATGAATCGAAATCTGAATATTCTTTCGATCCTTTTTTCCACACCGGCGCTGAAGAATCGTAGATCGTCTCCCACTCGGCTACCAATTCGTCGAGATAACGACGAGCAGCCCGAATATCATGAGCATATACTTCGATAAATCGGAGAGCCGCCCCGACGACATGGTCAAGAACCGCCTTCGGGATCAACTGGTAAGATTCGGTCTCTGGGCCGTCAGTAATCCAATCTTTGCCAAACTCACCCAGTGGTCGGAAACCAAGCGTTGCACTGATCCGGCTTCTCAGCCGCCAAAGAAGAAGCGTCGTGTCGACCAGGCGGCGGGCGTCGCGGACAGAGCGCACACCCGCGCCATCCTTGAGGCTAGCAGCTTCCTTCACCCAGGCTTCGAAGCTCGGTTCGTCGACCTCCGACACCGCGCTGATACCGCGTGCAGCCGCCCACAAGCAGAAATCACGAGCACAGCGGCATGCGTCTGCTGCTCTAGAGGGGGCCCAATTCTTCCCATCCTCTCGCTCTTTGTATAGCCAGCGTACCGCAATGGCCTCCTGGAACGGATAGACGAGGTTACTGTACCGCCTGTCGCCCAGGTTGCCGATCACGACATTGCGGACGCGAACATCAAAAGCCCAGTCGAAAACAAAGAGGCCTGGTGCATCGCCAGTGAAGTCCCAGGTTGAGTCAGCAAGACGACTTCCCTTGCGAGTAACCACGGTCGAGGACGCGAGAAGGCGGAGGTTCGCTCCTGGCTTGAGAGCGGACTCACCTTCGGGGTGTAAATCGCTCATGATTGCTTCGCCGGTCGGAACGCGATCACTGGGGACCGCGAACGCGCTTCGTTCGTTAGTCTATCGACAAGGTCACGAGGGAATTTCGACAAATGGACTTCGACGAGCTTACAGTTCAGCTCGTGTTCCTCACGCCAGATAACCTCTTCCATCTCGTCAGCAAGGCGTAGCCACTGCAGGTAAAAATCTAAGAGACGTGGTAAATGCCGCTCTAGAATGATTCCGTTTACGCAGACCAAGCAGGATTCAAAGCGTCTGCATGCCGTGCCTTTCCGTTCCGGGCCTTTGCCGTTTTTGTCGTCAATGCAGCTATTGCAGAGCTTGTCTCTCTTGCCATACAAGATCTCCGCCGCATGTCCCAGCGTAACCCCAAGCTCCGACGCAAGTGCCTCAACTTCTTCCCGCTTAGGCCTATCTTGGAACCCAGAACGGATTGACGTAATCGCCTTACTTTGCGCACCCTTGATCGTCTCGCGGACTCTGATCTCATTGCCCGGGCTCGATGCGTAATCAATGGTCCGCCTGAAGTCGGCATGCGACGCTCGCCGCTGAGCCTCTTCAACTCCATTTGCAATCGCAATGTTTGCTATAACGGTAGGACGGAACCGCCGAAAGTGTATGTTGGGAATGGGATTGCCGTCAGGCAGAAGATTTTCAGCCTTATGCACGAAGTCACGCAATCCGCTGTACGCCACAGCCGGAGTTAAAACCCGTACGCCTCCGTTTCTGCTTAGCCAGTATAGCCAGAGGCTATGAGCATCCTTGGGATCGGCGATAGACCGAAGTGACTGGGTTACCTCTATGAGTGTTCGGATAACGCCTGGAATATCGAAGGCACCGCGGTCTGGCACGTCGACAAAAGTTTTATCAACACCAGCACGAGGCTTGCCGAAGTACAATCGGCTATGCCCGTGCGTCGGACTCGGCCGCAGGCAATGCGAAGCTGCGTCGGTCAGGTCGATATGCAGGTTGAGTGCACTGCTGAGGTTCAGAGGAGCGTGCTCATTAAATGTAAGTCTTAAAAGAAATGGAATGAGATCGTCTTGATGCGGTTTTACGAGCTCTTTTTCGCACCCACCGGCCTGAGCCATGTCGTCTCGGTTCCCGCTGAACCGTTGCTTAACCCTTCGCATAGCGGTTAAGCATGACTTTTCGAACGCAGCAGCCTCAACCGGTGTTAGCGCTTTCGATTTGACGCGCTGCACCTCCGATCCGGTCAACGGTGCTGGCAAGGCGAAGTCAGGTCCAAAAAGCTCTGAGCGGCTACTGGCAACTCGGGCCAGGGTCTTGTTAACCGTCCAAACGATGTCTGCGATGTAGCGGGACGCTTTGGGGCGACCTTCTTCCCGCCCAATCTCAGGCTGATGTGGCAGAGATTGCCATGGCAGTTTTTTCGGTCTGACAAACGGAACGTTCTGCGCAGACGCTACCCGTTCCACAATTTCAAACAGTGGCGCATGCCGCGCCACGTAGTAAGGTGACGGACCGAGGCGGAGAGAAAGTTTCGTGTAATTAAGCCTTCCTGTTTTTGTTGAAAAATTCGCTAGCGGCTCATTCGCTAAGATTTCCTCCAGAAGCTTAGCTCGCTCCTCGACTTGGCGCCGCACTTTTACCGATTTATCTGCTAACCAGTGCTCGAAGTTGCGAAGAGTATGAAAGGTTAAATCCTTCAGGGACGCTGTAGGTTTCCCATTTTCGTTTGCGTCTCGATCCTGTAGGTATTCGAGGAAGCGCGTGAGGTGATAAACTTGAGAGGCGGCAGTGTCTGATGTCAGCCGCATACACGCTTCTTGGTGTGCGATGAGGAGTTCACCGGCTATCTGCTGATAGGGCGATCCGATCCACACACTAAGGCTGATGTCCCGGGGCTCTCCTCTACCCGCGGGCGGAACGTGTAAGAATGTTAGAGTCTGTCGTATCTGCTCGCGATCAGCTTCGAGATCGATTACTGTAATAGGAGCTGGAGCTTCTGCGAACTTCGAGCTCACTTTTGTCGTGTGCTTAGGCATCGAAATAGGTCGCCTGCATTTCTGAGACAGCCATTGCAAGAAGTGCACGATGTTCGGCTATATGATCGAGATAGATCATTGTCGTCTCAATAGAAGCGTGACCAAGGCGCTCCTTGACCTCGCGTATGGGCTCCATGAAGTAAACACGCCCTTCTGGCCGACCCAGATGGCGATCGACCATTTCTTTCTTCAGCATAGCGTTAATGAGTAGGGATAGGGTAATAATCGCGTAGCTGTGGCGAAGGTTATGGGGTGAGCACTGAGGTCCCTCTTCCCCGCAGCGATCACTGACTTTCGCAAAATCCTTCCCCCATCGTTTGTATGACAATGGGTCGCCATTTTCGGCCAGCCACAATGGCGAGGATGAATTTTCGATTAATTGTCCACCAGAAGCCACGGTGAGAAAGGTTTGTGAGACTGAGATTTCTTGTCTGGCGATCCGTTGCCGCAGAGTTTCTACGGCCATGCGTCTCTCACCATTGATATACCACTGAATCCACTTGATCGCCGTGGACGGCCAGTAAATCGTACGGATTTTTCTACCCTTGCCCTCAATGCTGGCTGGTAGATAGGCACGTCCAAGGTTTGCAGCGCCCCGCGGGTCGGGAATATCAGCAAGCCGTAACGCGGCGAGTTCTGAAACCCGTACCCCCGTTCCAAGACAGGCCGCACACCCGGCCCGCATGCGAGAGGAATCGGCCGCCTGAATGAATGTTTTGAACTCGGTCGCTGATAACGCCTTCACTGGACGGGCGGAACGCCCGCGCTCGATGACGTCGGAACGAGTGAACCCGATGTCGTCGACCAGACCGGTATGCTTGGCGTAGAGGACGAAGGCATACCAATGGTCCATCCACTGATTCCACGTCGCCTTGCTGACCCGAGGGCTCTCAGCAGATCGAAATGAGAGCCAAAGCCGGTTCATGTGGGCGAGCTCGAGGCAGTCTTGCCATCGCAGGTCCCGTTCATCGTACCAACCCAGGACTCGCTTAATCGCACTGGAGCGAGTAGCCCGAGTAGCAGGCGAGGACGTCCTCAGGCCCATTCGGAGTTGCCAGCCGTTGACGTCGTCCAGATACTGACCATTGCGGTCGAAGAGGAAACGGACGCCGTCTGCCATCTCTAACGAGTGGCCTCGCTCACCCGCAGTGATCCGAGAGGTTGCCGCTCCGCCTACCACTGTCGAGAGAAGCTTTGTCATCGCTCCGGCTGGGATGCTCACGCCGCTGATCATCGTCACTCCTTGCGATGCTCACACACAGAGCCGATTCCCAAAGGTCGCGCGGCAACGAGGCTTGCCCATGTAGAACGAAAAGGGAACACAAATTCCGCGAAGATAGTGCGGCGGCTCGATCAACTGTGAGGTTTTTGGCGTGCTTGCAAGCGTCGTCGGCCACTCAACTGGAGAGCGCCAAGCTTCACCAGTTCAAACACCAAACGCTAATATGAGACGTTCTGTTGATATGAGAGTGGGGGCAAATAAGGTTGTTTCATTCCGACTCAGTGCCAAAAAGGCGGGTTTTTCCTCTCATATGAGACAGTCGATGGCAGGGGCGATAAGCGGGGAGGGGGCGGGCAAGTCCACCCAGGCGCGGCTGCTTGAGGCCGCGCTGCGGGCCGCGGGGCATCGGGTGCTTCGCACCCGCGAGCCCGGCGGCGCGCCCGGCGCCGAGGCGATCCGCGCCCTGCTGCTCGGCCAGGGGTCCTATCAGGGGCCGTGGGACGGCATCACCGAGGGGCTGCTGCATTTCGCGGCGCGGCGCGAGCATGTGGTGCGAACCATCCGGCCGGCGCTCGATGCCGGCGCCTGGGTGGTCTGCGACCGCTTCCTCGACTCGACGCTTGCCTATCAGGTCTTTGGCCAGGGCATGCCGCGGGCGGTCCTCGACAGCCTGGCCGGCATCACCCTGGACGGGCTGTGGCCGGATCTGACGCTGGTGCTCGATATCGGCCCCGAGGAAGGCCTTGCCCGCGCCGCCGCCCGGGGCGACGCCAACCGCTACGAGGCGCTCGACCCGGCCTTCCATGCGCGCGTCCGGGCCGGCTTCCGGGCGATCGCCGCCGCCGAGCCGGCGCGCTGCGCCCTGGTGGATGCCACCGCGGCGCCGGAGGGCGTGGCGGCCGACATCCTGCGCCTGGTCCGCGGCCGGCTCGCGGCATGAGCCCGCCGCCCGAGCCGCGCGCCAATCCCGATCTGATCGGGCATGACGACGCCGCGCGCACGCTGGAGGAGGCGGCGCGCTCCGGCCGGCTGCACCATGCCTGGCTCATCGCCGGCCCGCCTGGCCTCGGCAAGGCGACGCTCGCCTATCGCTTCGCCCGCTGGTTGCTCGCCGGCCAGCCGCCGCCGGTGCCGGGCGAGCCGCCGCTGGCGGTGCCGGGCGGCGCGCCGGCCTTCCGCCGGGTCGCCGCCGGCGCGCATGCTGATCTCTTCACCCTCGCCCCGAGCCTCGGCGACAAGGGCGGCAAGAAGGAGGTGCTGCGGGCCGAGGAGGCGCGGGATGCGCTGCGCTTCATGGCGATGACGGCGGCCGAGGGCGGCTGGCGGGTGCTGGTGGTGGAGGCGCTGGAGCAGGTCGACCGCGAGGTGGTGCCGAACATCCTGCTCAAGACCCTCGAGGAGCCGCCGCCGCGCACGATGCAGCTCCTGGTGACGGCGGCGCCGGACCGGCTGCTGCCGACCATCCGCAGCCGCTGCCGCCGCCTCGACCTCGCGCCGCTCGCCGATCCGGTCCTGGACGGGCTGCTGGCCCGCTGGCTGCCGGAGCTCTCGGGCTCCGACCGGGCTGGGCTGGTCGGCATCGCGGATGGCTGCCCCGGCCGGGCGCTGCTGCTCGCCGAGGGCGAGGGGCTGGCCTTGCAGGGGCTGGTCGAGGAGGTGCTCGGCAGCCTCGGTCAGCCTGATCCGCGCCGCTGGCACGGCCTCGCCGAGAGCGTCGCCGGGCGGCGCGACGCCGCGGCGGTGACCCTGTTCCTGACGCTGCTGCGCCGGACGATGGCGGCGGCGCTGCGCCAGGCCGGGCGGGGCGGGGCGGCACCACCCTGGATCGCCGGGCGTTCGCTTGCCGATTGGTCGGTGCTGTGGGACAAGCTCGGCCGCCTGGCCGACGAGACCGAGCGATTGAACCTGGACCGGAAGCAGGCGGTGCTGACCGGCCTCGGTTGGCTCTCCGCGCGCTGAGGCATTGATGGTCCGGCGGGGCACGCAATCGCCCTCCCGGCGCCCCCTGGGCCCCGGTCGAGCCCGCCATGACGGGCGCCGGGGAGGGTGTGCCGGCCCGGCCGGCGGAAGGGCAGCCCGATGGCACGCGTCTACTACACCACCCCGATCTACTACGTGAACGACAAGCCGCATATCGGCCACGCCTATACCTCGCTGGCGACGGACGTGCTGGCGCGCTGGAAGCGCCTCGAGGGGCATGAGGTCTTCTTCCTGACCGGCACCGACGAGCACGGCCAGAAGGTGGAGAAGGCGGCGCAGGAAGCCGGGATGGCGCCGCAGGCCTTCACCGACCAGGTGAGCCAGAGCTTCCGCCTGCTCGCCGAGCGCATGGGCTATTCGAACGACGACTTCATCCGCACCACCGAGCCGCGGCACCGCCGCGCCTGCCAGGCGCTGTGGGAGGAGCTGGTGCGGCGCGACGAGATCTATCTCGGCCATTACGAGGGCTGGTACGCGGTGCGCGACGAGGCCTTCTATGGTCCCGACGAGCTGACCGAGCGGGACGGGGTGAAATACGCCCCTTCGGGCGCCCCGGTCGCCTGGGTGAAGGAGCCCTCCTACTTCTTCCGCCTGTCGAAGTGGCAAGACTGGCTCCTCCGCTTCTACGAGGAGAATCCCGGCTTCATCGCCCCGGCCTCGCGCCGGAACGAGGTGATCAGCTTCGTGAAGTCGGGGCTGCAGGACCTCTCGATCAGCCGCACCAGCTTCACCTGGGGCATCCCGGTGCCGGGCGACACGGCACATGTGATGTATGTCTGGCTGGATGCGCTGACCAACTACATCACGGCCGCGGGCTATCCCGACCCGCAGGCGCCGCGCTGGGGCTTCTGGCCGGCCGACGTGCATTTCGTCGGCAAGGACATCGTCCGCTTCCACGCCGTCTACTGGCCGGCCTTCCTGGCGGCGGCCGGCCTCGCGCCGCCGCGGCGGGTCTTCGCCCATGGCTGGTGGACGATCGAGGGGCAGAAGATGTCGAAATCCCTCGGCAACGCCATCGACCCGCTGAAGCTGGTCGAGGAGTACGGGCTCGATCCGCTGCGCTACTTCCTGCTGCGCGAGGTGCCCTTCGGCAATGACGGCGACTTCTCTCGCGCCGCGCTGATCGGCCGGGTGAACGGTGAGCTGGCCGACACGCTCGGCAACCTGGCGAACCGGACCCTGTCGCTGATCCAGCGGAACTGCGAGGGGCGGCTGCCGGCGCCCGCCGAGGGCACGCCGGCCGACGCCGAGCTGCTGGCCGGCATCGCGGCGCTGCCGGCCGCGGTCGCGGCGCATCTCGAGGCGCAGGAATTCCACCTCGCGCTCGAGGCCATCATGGCCCAGGCGCGGGCGGCCAATGGCTACATCACCGTGCAGCAGCCCTGGGCGCTGCGGAAGACCGACCCCGTCCGCATGGCGGTGGTGCTGCGACACCTGCATTCGGCGCTGCGCGTCTTCGCCACCGTGCTGCAGCCCTTCATGCCCGGCAGCATGGCGAGCATGCTGGAGCAGCTCGGCGTGCCAGAGCAGGCGAGGGGGCTCGCCGACCTCGCCGCGCCGCTGCCCGGGGGCACGCCGCTGCCGGCACCGGCGCCGCTCTTCCGCAAGATCGAGGAGGCCGCGGCCCCCAAGGGCGCCGCATGAATCGAAATCGCAACGAAATGCCCATCCATGCTGATCGATAGCCACTGCCATCTCGACTACTTCGGCGATGGGGAGGTCGAGGCGGTCGTCAGCCGGGCGCGCGAGGCCGGCATCGGCCGTCTGGTCACCATCGGCACCCGTGTCGGCCAGGCAGCGCGGGTGAAGGCGCTCACCGAGCGCTTCCCGGATGTCTGGGGCACGGTCGGGGTGCACCCGCACAATGCCGGCGAGCCCGAGGGCATGCCGACGGTCGAGGAGCTCGTCGCCCTGGCCGATCACCCGCGGATCATCGGCATCGGCGAGGCCGGGCTCGACTACTTCTACGACACGGCGCCGCGCGAGGCGCAGCAGGAAGGGTTCCGCCGCCATATCCGGGCGGCCCGGATCACCGGCCTGCCGCTCTGCATCCATGCCCGGGAGGCCGATGCGGACATCCTGGCCATCCTGCGCGAGGAGGCGGAGGCGGGGGGCGCCTTTCCCTTCCTGCTGCATTGCTTCTCCTCCGGCGCCGAGCTGGCGCGGGGGGCGGTGGCGCTGGGCGGCTACCTGTCCTTCTCCGGCATTCTGACCTTCCCGAAATCGCCCGAGATCCGGGCCATCGCCGCCGAGGCACCGGCCGACCGCATCATGGTCGAGACCGACAGCCCCTATCTGGCGCCGGTGCCGGTGCGTGGGAAGCGCTGCGAGCCGGCCTATGTCGCGCATACCGCGCGCGTGCTGGCTGAGACGCGCGGCACCACCCAGGCGGAGATCGAGGCCCTGACCAGCGACAATTTCTTCCGCCTGTTCCGCAAGGCGGCCTGAGGATGCTGCGGGTGACGATCCTCGGCTGCGGCGGCTCGGGCGGCGTGCCCTTGCTCGGTGGCGCCGATGGCGGCGGGGAATGGGGCGACTGCGACCCTACGGAGCCGCGCAACCGCCGCACCCGTACCTCGGCGGTGATCGAGGGACCGGACGGGCAGCGGCTGCTGATCGATGCCGGCCCGGACCTTCGCCAGCAATTACTGGCCTGCCGGATCGGCCGCTTCGATGCCGTGGTCTTCACCCATGCCCATGCCGACCACATCCTCGGCATCGACGACATCCGGCAGGTCAACCGCACCATCGGCCGGGCAGTGGATGCCTGGGGCACGCGCAAGACGCTGCAGAAGTTGGATGAGCGCTTCGACTATGCCTTCATCGGCCCGACCGAGTTCTTCTTTCGTCCCGCGCTGGAACCGCGGCAGGTGGCGTTCGGAGAACAATTCGAGACCGCCGGCCTGACGGTGGACGCCTTCCGGCAGGACCATGGGGTGATGGACACGCTCGGCCTGCGCATCGGCCGCTTCGCCTATTCGACCGACGTGGTCATGCTGCCGGAGGAGAGCCTGGCGGCGCTGGAGGGGCTCGACACCTGGGTTGTCGGCTGCTTCCAGCATCGGCCGCACCATGTGCATGCCAATCTTGAGCGGGTGCTGGAATGGGTCGGGCGACTGCGGCCGCGCCGGACCGTGCTGACGCATATGGGCACGGCAATGGACTATCAGGGCCTGCGACGGATGCTGCCGCCGGGCATCGAGCCGGCGCATGACGGGCTGGTCCTGGAGGTGCCGCTCGCGTAAGACTTGAAACATCGCGAAGCAAGTGATGAGTTCCGCCAAAGCCCTGGGCCGCTAGGCTGTCAGGGCGCAGCAGCGCCGGGCCGGGGGGCCCGATCAGGGGACCGTTGTCCAGCATTGGCATTCGCAACGCCGCGGCAGGGCGCCGCTGGCGCTCCACAGGCTTGTCCAGGGCTTTTCCCCGACTTGTCCCCAGCTTCTTGTTTTCCATAATATATCTTATGCGGTACATCATCACGGTGGATAATCGGAATCCGGAACACTCCGGCCCGCCCCACCTGTCCGCCCAGGCGGCGCAAGGACATCATGCTGAGCCCAGCTGACGCGGATGGAATGGATGCGTGGGACCCAGGCCCCTGTACGACGTGCCTAGACCGCTCCAACCGCACTCTCCGTCCGGATCGCCCTTGCGATCCCGGCCGGTCCTGGCAGAAGGCGCCGAAACCGGAGATGCCCATGCCGAACTCCCCGACCCAGCCCAGCCCGGAACAGGCCCTCGCACGCCTGCTCGACATCATGGTTCGGCTCCGCGACCCGCAGGCGGGCTGCCCCTGGGACCAAGTCCAGGACTTCGCCTCGATCGCGCCGTATACGGTGGAGGAGGCCTATGAGGTGGCGGACGCCATCCGCCGGGGCCCGGACTTCCCG
Source organism: Roseicella sp. DB1501 (assembly GCF_013112485.1). Taxonomy (GTDB): domain Bacteria; phylum Pseudomonadota; class Alphaproteobacteria; order Acetobacterales; family Acetobacteraceae; genus Paracraurococcus. Next base: position 138,825 of record NZ_JABFHG010000014.1, on the reverse strand, counting down.
GCGCTGCTCGACGAACTGGGCGATCTTTTGTTCCAGGTTATCTATCATTCCAGGATGGCTGAGGAAGCCGGTCGGTTCAGCTTCGCGCATGTTGCGGAGGCGATCAGCGGCAAGATGCTGCGTCGCCATCCCCATGTCTTCGGCGAGGCCGTCGCGCGCAATGCCGCCTCCCAGACCGTCGCCTGGGAGGCCGGCAAGGCGGCCGAACGCGCTGCCCGCGCCGAGGCCGGCACCTTGGCTGGAATCCCGGAGGGACTCCCTGCCCTCGTCCGCGCCGCCAAGCTGACCCGCCGCGCCGCCCGGGTCGGCTTCGACTGGCCCGACGCCGTCTCGGTCCTCGACAAGCTTGAGGAAGAGGCCGCTGAACTCCGGGCCGAGTTGCCGGCGGCCGATCCAGTGCGGCTGGCGGATGAGGTCGGGGATCTGCTCTTCGTCCTGGCGAACCTAGCCAGGAAGCTCGACCTCGATCCCGAAGCTTGCCTGCGCTCGGCCAATGCCAAATTCGAGCGGCGCTTCGGCGGAGTCGAGCGGGCGCTGGCCGCCGAAGGCCTGGCGCCGGGCGATGCCGGACTCGAGGCTATGGAGGCCGCTTGGCAGGTGGTGAAGGCTGCAGAGAAAGCCGGCGAAAACAACTGAGCGCGCCTCAGCAAATAACTTTACATGCACTCCATAACGCGGGAGGCGGATTAGTCCGCGTCGTCAAGGATTCACAAATTTAGTGAAAACTTGACATGCTCTCTCGCTGCATAGCCTTGCCTGCAGTGTTGCCGAAAGCAAAAAGAACAAAAAGGGTCTCTAAAAGGAACTCCACGCGTAGAGGGATACATTTTTTAAGAAATAATTCTTAGGAAAATATTCAGAGTTCTTGGAGGCGCCAGATCCGGCTCATGGATAATCCGGCACCCGGCTCCCTGCCCGCACCCGCATCGTCTCCGGCAACGGGATGAACTCGATGCTGTCCGTCGGCACCAGCGGGAAGCGCCGCGCCCGCCAATCAGCCTTCGCCTGCTCGATCCGCTCGCGCGAGGAGCTGACGAAGTTCCAGTAGACGAAGCGCGGCCCATCCATCGGCGCGCCGCCCAGCAGCAGCAGCCGCGCCCCCTCTGGCCCCGCCGTCAGGGCAAGGCCGTCGCCAGCCCGGAAGACCAGCATCCGCCCGGGCGCGAAGCGGTCGCCGGCCAGGGTGACCTCGCCCTCCAGCACATAGGCGGCGCGCTCCTCATGTCCGTCCGGCAAGGGCACCCGCGCTCCGGGGTCGAGGATCGCATCGGCGTAGAAGAGCGGCGAGGCGGTGGCGACCGGTGCCCGCATCCCCCAGCCCTCGCCAGCGATAAGGCGCAGCCGCAGCCCGGCCTCCTCGGCCAGGGGCAGCGTCGCCGCCGGGTGATGGGCGAAATCCGGCGCCCGTTCCTCCGCCTCCTTCGGCAGCGCCACCCAGGACTGGATGCCGGAGAGGCTGCGGGCATGGTCGCGCTCGGCAGTGCTGCTCCGCTCGGAATGGGTGATGCCCTGCCCGGCCGTCATCCAGTTCACGTCGCCGGGCTGGATTGCCAGGTCGGAGCCCAGGCTGTCGCGGTGCTGGATCGCCCCCTCGAACAGGTAGGTGACGGTCGCGAGGCCGATATGCGGGTGCGGCCGGACATCGAGGCCGGTGCCGGCGAGGAATTCGCCCGGCCCCATCTGGTCGAAGAAGATGAAGGGCCCGACCAGCATGCGCTCGCGCGCCGGCAGCGCCCGTCGCACCTCGAAGCCGCCGACATCATGCGCGCGGGGGATGATGACGAGATCGACCGCCGGCATGGCCTCGGGCGGTGCCCCGTTGCAGGCGGGATCCTCGGCGGGTTGCCAGCTCATGCGCTCCCTCCCGGTGGACGTCCCGGGCATATGGGCCCGCGGCGCGCCCGGGGCGCCATCGCCAGACCGGCTCGCGAGAGCGTGGCAAGCCTGGGCCCTCGAAGGGCGCGGTGCCCGATGCCCGGACCCGGCGATGCTTGACCGGCCGCGGCGGCAGGGCCTTCAATCGATCCGGATCGTCCAGGCAGGGCTGCTGCCGAGAAGCCCCCACAAGAAGCGACAAGAAGGATCAGACGCGATGCACGACACGGTCATCCGCGGCGGCACCATCATCGACGGCACCGGGCGGAAGGGCTTCGCCGGCGACATCGCCATCGATGGCGACCGCATCGCCCAGGTGGGCGGCAAGGCGGGCCCGGGCAGGCGCGAGATCGCCGCGGAGGGGCTGCTGGTCACGCCGGGCTGGGTCGATGCCCATACGCATTACGACGGCCAGGCCACCTGGGACCCGCTGCTCGCGCCCTCCTCCTGGCATGGCGTCACCACCATCCTCTTCGGCAATTGCGGCGTTGGCTTCGCCCCGGTGCGGCGGCAGGACCATGCCGAGCTCATCGGGCTGATGGAGGCGGTGGAGGAGATCCCCGGCATCGCCCTGGCCGAGGGGCTGAAATGGAATTGGGAGAGCTTCCCGCAATATCTCGACGCGCTCGACGGCATGCAGCGCAGCATCGACGTCGCCGCGCAGGTGCCGCACCACCCCTTGCGCGTCTATGTCATGGGGCAGCGCGCCATCGACCTCGAGCCGGCCACTGCCGAGGACATCGAGGCGATGCGGCGGCTGACGCTCGAGGGGCTGAAGGCCGGCGCCTTCGGCTTCACCACCTCCCGCACCAACAGCCACAAGACGCTCTCGGGCGGCATGGTGCCGAGCCGTTATTCCGAGGTGGAGGAGCTGCTCGGGATCGGCCGCACGCTCGGCGAGGCCGGCCACGGCGCCTTCGGCATGAACAGCGACTTCGACATCGAGGAGAGTGAGCTCTCCTGGATGACGCAGCTCGGCCGCGAGACCGGGCGCCCCGTCTGGTTCCTGCTGACCGACCGCCCGACCGACGAGGCGCGCTGGCGCCGGCTGATGGATGGTGTGAAGGCGGCCCGCGCCCAGGGCGCGATGGTCACGGCGCAGGTCGCGGGACGGCCGGTCGGCGTGCTGCTCGGCGCCGATACCGCGCTCAACCCCTTCTCCATCCGCCCGAGCTACCAGGCGCTGCTGCGGCTGCCGATCGAGGAGCGGATGCGCCGCCTGCGCGACCCGGCGGTGCGGGCGGAGATCCTGGCGGACCGGCCGGCCGAGGCCCTGGTGAGCCGGCTGTCGCAGTTCCGCCAGCACATCGTCCGCCGCTGGCACCGCATGTTCAAGCTCGGCGATCCGCCGGATTACGAGCCGCCGGCGAGCGAGAGCATCGCCGCCATCGCCGAGCGCGAGGGCCGCACGCCGGACGAGGTTGCCTATGACTATATGGCGGCCGATCCGGCGAACCTGATCTTCTTCCCCGTCACCGGCTACAACATCGACAATCACGACGTCATCCACGGCATGCTGACGGATGAGGCGACGGTGCTCGGCCTCGGCGATGGTGGGGCGCATTGCTCCTCCATCCTCGATGCCGGGGTGCCGACCTGGATGCTGACGCACTGGGCGCGCGACCGGCATCGCGGCCCGCGCCTGCCGCTGGAATTCGTGGTGAAGCGGCAGACCAGCGAAACAGCGACCTTCTTCGGCTTCAACGACCGCGGCGTGCTGGCACCGGGGATGAAGGCGGATGTGAACCTCATCGACTATGAAGGGCTGCGGCTGCACAAGCCGGAGGTCTGGTACGACCTGCCGGCCGGCGGCCGCCGCCTCATGCAGCGGGTCGAGGGCTACAAGGCCACCTTCGTCTCCGGCGTGCCGGTCTTCGAGGGCGGCGAGCATACCGGGGCGCTGCCGGGCCGGCTGGTCCGCGCCGGCCGCGGTTGACCGGCGCCGGCCGGCCTCCCCGTCAGGGCGCCAGCAGGGCGGCGTGCAGCGCCTCCCAGCTCGCCCGGTCGGGGGCGGCGATCATCCCGCCGCCGGTGACCAGCGGGCCATAGGCGCTGCCGTCGAAGCGCGCGGCATAGCCGCCCGCCTCGCGGTGCAGCAGCCAGCCCGGCGCGTGGTCCCAGGGCATCAGCCGGTTGTAGAGCAGCGCATGCGCATGCCCGCTCGCGGCCATGCGGTATTCATGCGCGGCGCAGCGGAAGCCGAGCACCGCCCGCAGCCGCGGCAGGCGCGCGGCGACCCGGCTGCGCAGCGGCTCGGCGAGGTAGGTCCAGCTCACGCTGGCGACCATCTGCTCGAGCGGTGCCGGCGCCGCGACGCGGAGGTCGATGCGGGCGCCATCGGGGAATTCGATCCAGGCCCCCTCCCCGCGCAGCGCCACGGCCGTGTCGTCGCCGAGCGGATCGTGGATCCAGGCCGCGACGATCTCGCCCCGGACCACCGCCGCCGCCATGCAGCCGAAGAGCGGCAGGCCGGCGGCGAAATTCGCCGTGCCGTCCACCGGATCGACGACGAAGGCGAGATCCGCCCCGGCCAGGCGGCCGAGCAGCGCCGGATCGGCGGCGCAGGCCTCCTCCCCCACCACGACGCAGCCGGGAAAGCGCGCCGCGAGCCCGGCGGTGATGACGCGCTCGGCCGCCTCATCGGCATCGGTGACGAGGTCGAGCGGCCCCGACTTCACCCGGACCGCCTCGGCGCCCAGCCGGCGGAAGCGCGGCAGGATCTCGGCCGTCGTGGCCTCGCGCAGCAGCGCCGCCACGGCGGCCGCCGCCCGGGCATCGATAGGGGAAGTCATCACCGGCTCCTCAGGCGGATGTCTGCTCGAAGCGCGCGCGGTCGGCCGGGCTGAGTCGCACGGTCACCCGCACATCGGCATCGCCGTCGTTCCGCTCGAGCACCTCGCCATGCCGGTACAGCCAGGCGAGGCGCGCGCCGTCGCTGGCCGGGATGGCGTAGTCCACCGTCTCCATGCCGGCCGAGAGCCGGGCGTCGAGCGCCGCTCGCAGCGCGTCCAGCCCCTCTCCTGTCAGGGCCGAGACGGCTACTGCGCCGTCATGCTCCTCAAGGCCGGGCACGGCGCCGACGCCGCCGAGCAGGTCGGCCTTGTTCAGCACCTCGACCACCCGCCGCTCCCAGCCCTCATCCAGCGCGGCATGCGGGCCGCTCGCCATCTCGCGCAGCACGCCGAGCACATCGGCCCGCTGCGCGGCACTGTCGGGATGCGCGGCGTCGCGGACATGCAGGATGATGTCGGCGGCCGCGACCTCCTCGAGCGTCGCGCGGAAGGCCTCAACGAGCTGTGTCGGCAGGTCGGAGATGAAGCCGACCGTGTCAGAGAGGATCGCCCGCCGGCCGGAAGGCAGGCGGATGCCGCGCATGGTCGGGTCGAGCGTGGCGAAGAGCTGATCCTGGGCATAGACCCCGGCGCCCGTCAGCGCGTTGAACAGCGTGCTCTTTCCGGCATTGGTGTAGCCGACCAGGGCGATCACCGGATAGGGCACGCGCTCTCGCGCCCGGCGGTGCAGGCCGCGGGTGCGGCGCACCTGCTCCAGCTCCTTCTTGAGCTTGACCATGCGCTCGCCGATCAGCCGGCGGTCGATCTCGATCTGGCTCTCGCCCGGGCCGCCGAGGAAGCCGAAACCGCCCCGCTGCCGCTCGAGATGGGTCCAGGACCGCACCAGCCGCGTGCGCTGGTAGTCGAGATGCGCCAGCTCGACCTGCAATGCGCCCTCGCGCGTGCGGGCGCGTTCGCCGAAGATCTCGAGGATGAGACCGGTGCGGTCGATGACCTTGCAGCGCCAGTCGCGCTCGAGGTTGCGCTGCTGCACCGGCGTCAGCGCCGCATCGACGACGACGAGTCCGACGCGCTGGTCGGCGATCGCCTGGCCGGCCACCTGCACCTGCCCGTCGCCGAGCAGGGTGCTGGGCCGCCGCTCGCGCAGCGGGAAGATCGCCTGGTGGACGATGGTCACGCCGATGCTGGCCGCAAGCCCGACCGCCTCGGCGAGCCGCGCCTCGGCCGCGCGCTGGCCGCCATCGACGACCGGAGCGCCGGCGGGGCCCACCGGGCGCATGCCGCGCTCGAAGGGCAGGATCACCGCCGCCCGGATCGGCCCGGTATCGGTGCCATCGCCCCGGTCATTGGCCGGGGACGGCCAGTCGGACTCAGTCACTTCCGGCAGGATGGACCTCACGGCTCATGGTCAGGGTGGTGCCCTCGCGCTGCACCGTCGCACCCTCGCGGGCGGCGGAGGCGTCGAAGAGCTGGATCGGGGCACCCGGCATCACAGTGCTGATCGCATGCTTGTAGACAAGCTGCGTATGGCCGTCCCGACGAAGCAGAACAGAGAAATTGTCGAACCAGGTAATGATACCCTGCAATTTGACGCCGTTGACGAGGAAGATCGTCACAGGCGTCTTGCTCTTGCGAACATGGTTCAGGAATACATCCTGAACGTTCTGGGACTTCTCGGCGGCCACGGCGCGGTCCTTCTTGTTTTTGGCAGCCACTGAATGCGGCATGCCTGGGCGGGTTTCGCCTTCGACAACAGGTGAGCAGAACATCTGCCACCGTGGCCACAGTTGCAAGGGATGGTTGGGTGCCGAGCGCGGAAATTTGCTGCGATGCAGCAATTCCGCGCCTCACCCTGGCCCGGCCAGCGCTCAGCGCTGCCGGAAATGCGCGGCCAGGGCCTTCCCATCGGCAAAGGCTCGGTCCGGATCGACCTGCGCCACCCCGCCGTCATGCGCCGCGTCGCCCAGCAGCACCGCGGTGCAACCGGCCCGGCGGGCGGCCTGCATGTCAAGCCCGGTATCGCCGACATACCAGATCTCCGGCCCGGCCGGCAGGTCCATCGCCGACAGCGCCAGCCGGAACGGCGCCGGATCGGGCTTGTCCGCCGCCGCGTCGCCCGCGCCGATCAGGCTGCGGAAATGCCGGTCCCAGCCGAGATGCGCCGCCTCCGCCCGCAACAAGGGCCCCTGCTTGTTGCTGATCACCCCCTGCGGCAGGCCGGCCGCGGCCACGGCCTCGATCGCCGCGGCGGCGCCGGGCATGGGCGTCAGCACGGCGAGGTGCCGGGCCCGGACCTCCCGATAGAAGATGTCGCGCGCCGTCTCCCAGGCCTCGCCGAAGATCTCCGGGAAGGATTCCCGCAGCGAGCGGCGGACCCGGGCCCGCACCTCCTCCAGCGTCCAGAGCGGCAGGTCATAGGCGGCGAAGGCGGCGTTCAGCCCGGCGGCAATCGCCGCCCAGCCATCGACCAGGGTGTTGTCCCAATCCCACAGGATGGCGCGCGGCGCGGTCATGCGGCGTTCCTGCGGTCGCCCTGCACATGGCGGGCGAAGATGGCGAAGAGCCGCCGCACCACCGGCCCGACCTGGCCATCGCCGACCGGTCGGCCATCGATGCGGGTGACCGGCTTCACGAAGGAGGTCGCCGAGGTGAGGAAGGCCTCCCGCGCCTGCCGCATCTCCTCGAGGGAGAACGCGCCCTCCTCCACGGGGATGCCGGCCTGGGCCAGCTCCGCCAGCAGGGCGCCGCGGGTGCAGCCCGGCAGGATTACATGGTCGAGCTGCCGGGTGCGGATGGCGCCCGCCGCATCGACGATCCAGAAGCTGGTCGCCGCCCCCTCCGTGACCATCCCGCTCGCCTCGTCGTAGAGGATGGCCTCCATCGCCCCCTGCTCCCGCGCCGCCTGGCGGGCGAGGCAATTGGGCAGCAGGTTGATGCTCTTGATGTCGCGCCGCGCCCAGCGCAGGTCCGGCTGGGTGATGCAGGCCGCCGCCCAGCGCTCGACATCCTGGGGGAAGGGCGGGATGCGCCTGATGGTCACCACCAGCGCCGGCGGCACCGGCTTCGTCGGGAAGGCGTGGTCGCGCCGCGCCACGCCCCGCGTCACCTGCATGTAGAGCAGCCCCTCGGCGAGGCGGTTGCGCCGCGCCACCTCGACCAGCACGTGGCGCAGCGCGGCGCGGGTCATCGGCATCGGCAGCCGGATCTCGCGCAGCGACCGCTCAAGCCGGTCGAGATGCCGGTCCTCGTCGACGAAGCGGCCGCCATGCAGGTGGACGACCTCGTAGATGCCATCGCCGAACTGGTAGCCGCGATCCTCGATGTTCACCTCGGCCAAGCGTTGGTCGAGATAGCGGCCGTTCACATAGGCGATGCGCGACATAGGGTCCCCGAAGGCCTGCGAGGCCTCCGGTTTAGGCCGGCTTCGCCGCCGAAGGGAAGCGCCGGCCGGCGCCTCGCCTCTGGCGGTCCGATCTGAACTCCCCGCAAAACCGCTTCGCGGCTTTGCGGGGGCCCCATGGAGTCCCCTTCTGCCCCAGAACCGCCACAGCCTGCTGCGGCAAAGCCGCAGCAGGGCAACGGGTAGCGACGGTTTTGATGGACGCTCTTAGATCGTCGGCCCGGCCGCCGCCGAGGCCGCCGCGGCGGCGGCCTGGGCCGGGGCGCGGTCCTCGGCCTGGACGCCGAGGAACTTCAGCTTCCGGTGCAGCGCGCTCCGCTCCATGCCGACGAAATTCGCGGTCCGGCTGATATTGCCGCCGAAGCGCAGCAGCTGCGCCTCGAGATACTGCTTCTCGAAGAGTTCCCGCGCCTCGCGCAGCGGCAGGGTCATGATCTCGGAGGAGCGGTCGAGCTTCAGCATCGCCGGCGCCGCCGAGCCCACCTCGGGCGGCAGCATCTCGGCGCGGATCGGATCCCGCGCCTCGCCCGGCGCCATGATCAGCAGCCAGTCGATGAGGTTGCGGAGCTGCCGGACATTGCCCGGCCAGTCATAGGCCTGCAGCGCCGCCAGCGTGTCCTCGGCCAGCTCGCGCGCCGGGATGCCGGAGAGCTCGGCCGAGCGGATCATGAAATGCCGCGCCAGGGCCGGCACGTCCTCGCGGCGCTCGCGCAGCGAGGCGATCTTCAGCGGCACCACCGCCAGGCGGTAGTAAAGATCCTCGCGGAAACGGCCGGCACCGATCTCGGCCTGCAGGTCGCGGTTGGTGGTGGCCAGCACCCGCACATCCACCTTCACCCGCGTCGCCCCGCCGACCCGCTCGAAGCCCTGCTCCTGCAGCGCGCGGACGATCTTGCCCTGGGTCTCGAGCGGCATGTCCGCCACCTCGTCGAGCAGCAGGGTGCCGCCATGCGCCCGCTCGAGCACCCCGGCCCGGCGCGGCGCGGCGAGCGGGTCGGCCCCCGCCTCCAGGCCGAACAGCTCCTCCTCGAACCGCCCGGGATTGAGCGTGGCGCAGTTGAGCGCGACGAAGGGCCCGTCGGCGCGGCGCGATCGGGCATGGATCATCCGCGCCGCGACCTCCTTGCCCGAGCCGGCCGGCCCGGTGATCAGCACGCGGGAGCCGGTCGGCGCCACGCGCTCGATCGCCGTGCGGAGCTGGTTGATCGCCTGCGAGATCCCGACCAGCTCGGTCTCCGGCCCGGCGCGCAGCCGCAGCTCGGAATTCTCCCGCCGCAGCCGCGCCGCCTCCAGCGCCCGCGCCACGACCAGCAGCAGGCGGTCGGAGTTGAACGGCTTCTCGATGAAGTCGTAGGCCCCCTGCTGGATTGCCCGCACCGCGGTCTCGATCGTGCCGTGGCCGGAGATCATCACCACCGGGATCTGCGGCTCCTCGCGGTGCAGCGCGTTCAGGATGCCGAGGCCGTCGAGCTTCGAATTCTGCAGCCAGATGTCCAGGACCACCATGGACGGGCGGCGCTGCTTGAAGGCTGCGAGCGCCGTGTCGCTGTTGTGGGCCTGCCGCGTCTCGTAGCCCTCATCCGTCAGGATGCCCTCGATGAGGGCACGGATGTCCGGCTCGTCGTCGACGATCAGGATCTCATGCGCCATGCGCGCGCCTCATGCTCCCATCCGGACGGTCGCTCTCCGTTGCCAGGGGCCGATCCTGCGCCGGCCGCCAGGGCAGGGTCAGCACGGCCCGGGCGCCGCCGGGCAGCGTGCCCTGGCCCGGGTCGGGGGGCCTGTCCTCGAGCCCCAGCCTACCGCCATGGTCCTCCATGATCTTCTTCACGATGGCAAGGCCGAGGCCGGTTCCTTTCGCCTTGTGCGTGACATAGGGCTCGGCGAGCCGCTCCCGCTCCTCGCCCTGGGGCAGGCCGATCCCGTCATCCTCCACCGCGATGGCCACCATGTCCTCGCCGGGCTCGATTCGCACGGTGATGTGTCCGGCGGCTTCGCCCGGGGCGCGGGGTGCGGCCGACTCGCCTTCCGCCTGGAGGCGCATGGCGATCCCATCCGCCGCGTTCTGCAGCAGGTTGGTCAGGGCCTGGCCCAGCAGGCGCCGGTCGCAGGGCACCACCGGTGCCGCTTCCGGCAGGTCGATCCGGTACTCGATCTCGGGATGCGCGTCTCGCTGCAGCACCAGCGCCTCCCGCAGCACCTGCCCGAGATCCTCCGGCTTGATCACCGGCTGCGGCATGCGGGCGAAGGCGCTGAACTCGTCCACCATGCGGCCGATATCGCCGACCTGGCGGACGATGGTGTCGGTGCAGGCCCGGAAGGTATCCGGATCGGACTGGATCTCCTTCAGGTAGCGCCGCTTCAGCCGCTCGGCGGAGAGCTGGATCGGCGTCAGCGGGTTCTTGATCTCATGCGCGATCCGCCGCGCCACATCGGCCCAGGCCGCCTTGCGCTGCGCCGAGAGCAGCTCGGTGATGTCGTCGAAGGTGAGCACGTAGCCGGCGATGCGCGGCGCCTCGCCGCTCTCGGGCGGCGATTGCAGCTCGGCGCCGATCTGGGTGAGCAGGGTCCGCCGGTTGGAGGGCGGCCCGATGCGGATCTCGGCGGTGATGGCCCGCTCAGGCGCCCCCGCCGTCTCCTCGATGACGCGCTCGAGCAGCGGCGCGAATTCCGGCACCACCGCGCCGAGCGGCAGGCCGATCGCGGCGTCGAGGTCGAGGCCGAGCAGCTCGCTCGAGCGGCGGTTCGGCAGGTTGATCCGGCCATCCGCCTCGAGGCCGAGGACGCCGGCCGAGACGCCGGCCAGCACCGCCTCGGTGAAGCGGCGACGGTCGTCGATCTGCCGGTAGGCCTGCATCAGCTCGGCGCGCTGCGCCGCGAGCTGGTTGGTCATGCGGTTGAAGGCCCGGGTCAGGCTGGACAGCTCCTCATCCGTCGCCGCCTCCTCGACGCGCGTCGTGAGGTCGCCGGCCCGGACCCGCTCGGCCGCCACGATCAGCCGCCCGATCGGCCGGGCGAGCTGGTTGGCCAGCACCAGGCCGATCAGCACCGCTGCCAGCAGCACCAGCAGCGCAGCGACGGCGAAGATCATGATGAAGGTGAGCTGCAAGCCATAGCGGTTGCGGTCGAGCTGCTCGTACTGCGCCACCTCCCGCTCGGCCCGTTGCTGGTTGTTGACCACCTCCGGGTCGACCGGCCGGCCGATCAGCAGCATCAGCATCGGCCGGCTGTCGAGCGCCACCACGGCGCGGACGCGGCCGGCCTGCTCGTCCGGCAGCACGGCGACGTCGCCCTGCTTGGCCATGTCGATCGCCCAGTCGGGCGGCGGGTCGAGGGCGAAATTGGCGGTCGGCCCATATTGCGCCATGGGGCGGCGCAGCGTCGGGTCGAAGACCACCGACTCGGTCAGGCCGCGCAGCAGCGTGTGGGTGGCGAGCACCTGGGCGAAACTGCGCCCCTGATCCGCCAGGAGCTGGCCGCCGGCGCGGTTCAGGTCGTTTGCCATGGCGAGGGCGTCGCCGCGGATGTTGTTGCGGTGCTCCTCCAGATAGGCCTGGGCCACCTGCCGGCTCGCCTCGAGCGCGGTGCGGACCCGGTCGCTGAACCAGGCCTGGATGCCGAGGCTGAAGAAGGCGGCGGCGAAGCCGGCGACGAGGATGGAGGGCACCACCGCCACCACGCCGAAGAGCAGCACCAGCCGCACATGCAGCCGCGCGCCGGCCGAGCCGCGCCGCCGCTCCGCCCAGACCCGCACCAGCCGCCCCGCAAGCGAGGCACCGAGCAGGCAGAGGACCAGCAGGCTGACCAGCATCAGCCCCATCTCGACCCCGGGGCGGGTCGGGCCGAAGGGGCTGCCGTTGGAGAGCACGGTGAAGGTGGCGATGCCGAGCAGCAGCGCCCCGACCGCAAGGCCGAGGGTCATGCCGCGGCCGAGCAGCAGGTCGGCGATGCGGCGCGAGACGCCGCGCTGCCCGGCCGGCGCCGCCCCCTCCTCCAGCCGCCGCCCCGTCGGGCGCGGAACGCGCATCAGCCGAGCCCGCGCACCACGGGCAGGTCGAGCTCGCGGATCTTCTTGCGCAGCGTGTTGCGGTTCAGCCCGAGCATGGCAGCGGCCTTGATCTGGTTGCCGCGGGTCGCGCCGAGCACCAGGCGGAGCAGCGGCCGCTCGACCTCGGCGAGCACGCGATCATAGAGGTCTCGCACCGGCATGCCATCCCTATGCGCGGCGACGAAGCCCTTGAGATGCCGCTCGACCGCCTGCTCGAGCGTCTCCGGCCCGCGGGCACCGCCGGCCTCTGCCGGGGGCTCGGCCTCGGAGAGTTCGGCGCTGACCGCCTCCGCATCGATCGTCTCCTGCGGATAGAGCGCGGCCAGGCGGCGCATCAGATTCTCGAGCTCGCGGGCATTGCCGGGCCAGGAATGCTGCTTCAGCCGATCCACCGCCTCGGCGCTGAGCTGCTTCTGCGGCAGGCCGGAGGCGCGGGCGCGGTCGAGGAAGTGCCGCGCCAGCAGGGGGATGTCCTCCAGCCGCTCGCGCAGCGGCGGCAGGCGGATCGGCACCACGTTGAGGCGGTAGAACAGGTCCTCGCGGAAGACGCCCTGGCGGATGGACTGCCGCAGATCGCGATGGGTCGCGGCGACGATCCGTACATTGGCCTTGATCGGGTTGCGGCCGCCGACGGTGGTGAACTCGCCCTCCTGCAGCACCCGCAGCAGCCGGGTCTGGGCCTCGGGCGGCATGTCGCCGATCTCGTCGAGGAAGAGGGTGCCGCCGGCCGCCTGCTCGAAGCGGCCGATGCCGCGGTTCAGCGCTCCGGTGAAAGCGCCGCGCTCGTGGCCGAAGAGCTCGCTCTCGATCAGCTCGCGCGGGATGGCCGCCATGTTGATGGCGACGAAGGGCCCGCCGCGGCGGCGGCCGTAATCGTGCAGGGCGCGCGCCACCAGCTCCTTGCCGGTGCCCGACTCGCCGGTAATCATCACCGTCAGATCGGTGGTCGTGAGCCGCGCGACGGTGCGGTAGATCTCCTGCATCGCCGGGCTGCGGCCGACCAGCGGCAGGCGCTCGCCCGCCTCGTCCCCCTCCTCCTCGGCCAGCGGCGGCTGCGGCGCCGCCAGCGCCCGCTCGACCACCGCCATCAGCTCCTTCAGGTCGAAGGGCTTGGGCAGGTATTCGAAGGCGCCGCGCTGGGCCGCCTTCAGCGCGGTCATGAAGGTGCTCTGCGCGCTCATCACCACGACCCGGAGCTCGGGCCGGACCCGCTTGATGCGCGGCACCAGGTCGAGCCCGTTCTCGTCCGGCATCACCACATCGGTGATGACCAGGTCGCCCTCGCCATCCTCGACCCAGCGCCAGAGCGTCGAGGCGGAGGAGGTGGCGCGCACCTGGTAGCCGGAGCGCCCAAGGGCCTGGCTCAGCACGGTGCGGATGGCCCGGTCGTCATCGGCGACCAGGATGGTACGGTTGTCGTTCATCATCGGCTCTTGGCCCGGATGCCCGTGCCGCGCTCGGCGGCCCGCGCGGCTGCCTCCTGCTTCCGGGCGGCGGCAGGCGGCATGGCGAGGGAAAGACGGAAGACGGTGCGGCCGGGACGGCTGTCGCATTCGATCAGCCCCCCCTGATCGGCGACGAGCTTGGCCACCAGCGCCAGGCCGAGCCCCTGCCCGCCCCGCTTGGTGGTCACGAAGGGCTCGAAGAGCGTGGCGCGAACCGGCTCGGGGATGCCGGGGCCGTTGTCCCGCACGCTGACCTGCAGTGGCAGGTGCACCCGGTCGCGGCTGCCCGGCACCGCGATCCGCACGCCGTGATGATAGGCGGTGGAGAGGATGATCTCGCCTGCCGCAGGATCAACGGCTTCCGCAGCATTCTTCACCAGGTTCAGCAGGATCTGCACGAGCTGGTCGCGGTTGCCCCAGACCTGCGGCAGCGAGGGATCGTAGTCCACCAGCACCCGGAGATGCGCCGCGAAACCGGTCTGGGCGACGCGCCGGACATGATCGAGCACCTGATGGATGTTCACCGGCCCCAGCTCGACCGGGCGGTCGGAGAACATGTCCATGCGGTCGACCAGGCCGCGGATCCGGTCCGACTCGTCCTGGATGAGCTGACAGAGCTCGCGGTCGCCCTCGTCGAGGCTCGACTGCTCGAGCAATTGCGCCGCGCCGCGAATGCCGGAGAGCGGGTTCTTCACCTCATGCGCCAGCATCTCCGCCATCGCCGAGGCCCCCCTGGCGGCGCCGAGGAAGTTCAGCTGGCGGTTCATCATCTGCGCCGTCGAGCCGTCCTGCAGCGTCAGCACCACTCCGCCCGGCATCTCCGGCAGGGGCGCTCCATGCGCCGTCACGCCGCGCCGGTGCAGGCGCGGGCTCTCGAGCGCCAGATCGTGGTCCGAGACCGGCGCCTCGTGCTGCCGCACCTGATGCAGCAGGGCGAGGAGCCGGCTGTCCTCCGGCAGCAGGTCGCCGAGCCGCATCGCCGCCAGGGTCGGGAAGGAGAGCTGGAAGAACAGCTCAGCCGCGGGATTGGCGTAGCGGAAGCGGTCCTCGGCATCGAGCACCACGGCCGGCATCGGCAGGGCGGAGAGGATCGCCGCGGCCTCGGGCAGCGGCGTGACATGCGCCGGCTTCGGGACGGGCTTCGGGGTAGGCTTCACCGGCAGGACGGCGCGCGGCCGGGCAGCGAGGGTGCCGCTCATGCCGCCATCCGCTCGCCGTCCTGCGAGAGGCCGCGGGCATGGAAGGCGGCCCGCGCCGCCTCCAGCCCCTGATCGAGGAGCGGCTGGTAGAAGCCGTGGACCAACGCCTCCACCGCCTCCGGCGCATCGACCCGGTTGATGCTCGACCGGAATTCCGCCGAGCCCGGCAAGCCTTTGGAATACCAGGCGATGTGCTTGCGCGCGAGGCGCACGCCGGTCTGCCGCCCATGGTGGCTGAGCATGTCGCGGTAATGCTCCAGAAGGATGGACAGCTGCTCGGCGAGGCTCGGCTCGGCCGGCGGCAGGCCGGTGGCGAGATAGGCGGCCACCTGCCGAGGGAACCAGGGACGGCCGTAGCAGCCGCGCCCGATCATCACCCCATCGGCCCCCGACTGCCGCAGCGCCTCGGCGGCGTGCTCCGGCGTCAGGATGTCGCCATTGACCAGGACCGGGATTCGCACCGCCTCCTTCACCTGCCGCACGAAGGCCCAGTCGGCGGTGCCGGTGTAGAGCTGCTGGCGGGTGCGGCCATGGATGGTGACCAGGCGGATGCCGCACGCCTCGGCGATGCGGGCGAGGCGCGGCGCGTTGAGCGAGGCGTGGTCCCAGCCCATCCGCATCTTGAGCGTGACCGGCACGGAGACGGCCCGCACCGTCGCCTCGAGGATCGCGGCGGCGCGCGCCTCGTCGCGCATCAGGGCGCTGCCGGCCTGCTGGCCGACCGCCACCTTCTTCACCGGGCAGCCGAAATTGATGTCGACGATGGCCGCCCCGCGATCGGCGGCGAGCTTCGCCGCCTCGGCCATCACCGCCGGCTCGCAGCCGGCGAGCTGCACCGCAGAGGGGGCGCCGAAGCCGTCCACCTCCGCCATCTTCAGGGTTTGCCGGTTCTCTCGCACCATGGCCTGGGAGGCGATCATCTCGCTCACCACCATCCCGGTGCCCTGGGCGCGGGCGAGTCGCCGGAAGGGCAGGTCGGTGACCCCCGACATCGGGGCCAGATAGACAGGCGTCTCGATCTGCACGGGACCGACCGCGAGCGACCGCAATTCGGGCACAGAGGCGGGCCGGCCGTCGCCGAGGGGCGTTTCGATGCTCATGATTTGAGCAAGCTAGTCCAGGACCGGGCATCCGGCAACGCGCCACGGCCGGAAAGTGACAGTTTTCATCATCTTTGCGCGGCGCCTGGGACAAGACTGCCATGGCGAGGCAGCCGGGCAAGGCGGTAGAGGGGCTATGGACGGCGACAGAGCCTGTCCGGTGCCCTACACCTCCAGGCGATGACGATCGCTGCCCTCCTGATGACCGCCGGCCGTGGCGCCCGATTCGGCGCCGACCAGCCGAAGCAGTACCTGCCGCTGCTGGGCCGTCCGGTCCTGCGGCACGCCGCCGAGGCCCTGCTCGCCGAGGGCGCGGTCACGCTGCTGCAGCCGGTCTGCGCCGCCGGCGAGGAGGCGCGCGTCGCCGGGCTGCTGCAGGGGCTCCCCGCCCTGCCGCCGGTCGTCGGCGGCGCCACCCGGCAGGAGAGCGTGCGGGCCGGGCTCGAGGCCCTGGCGCGGCGCGATCCGCCGCCGGCGACCGTGTTGGTGCATGACGCGGCGCGGCCGGTGGTGCCGCCCGGGACGATCCCGGCCCTGCTGACAGCGCTCTTCGGTGCGCCTGGCGCCATTCCCGCCCAGCCGGTCGCCGATACGATCAAGCGCGGCGCCGAGGGCATCGTCCTCTCGACCGTGCCGCGCGCCGGCCTCTACCGCGCCCAGACTCCGCAGGCCTTCCGCTTCGAGACGCTGCTCGCCGCGCATCGCGCCGCGGCGGAGGAGGCGACCGACGATGCCCAGCTGCTGGAGCTGATGGGCAGCCCCGTCGCCCTCGTCGCGGGCGCCGAGACCAATGTGAAGATCACCTTCCCCGAGGACCTGGCGCGCGTGGAGGCGCATCTGATGACCCGCATGCTGCCGCGCATCGGCACCGGCTTCGACGTGCACCGGACCGAGATCGGCCGGCCGATGGTGCTCTGCGGCGTCACCATCCCCTGCGAGTTCGGGCTGGAGGGGCATTCCGACGCCGATGTCGGCATCCACGCCCTCTGCGACGCCATCTACGGCGCCCTCGCCGAGGGCGATATCGGCCGTTGGTTCCCGCCCTCCGAGATGCGCTGGAAGGATGCCGACAGCGCGCAATTCCTCCGCCACGCTGCCGGGCGCATCGCCGCCCGGGGCGGGATGCTGGCCAATGCCGACGTCACCCTGCTCTGCGAGCGGCCGAGGATCGGGCCGCACCGGGACGCCATGCAGGCCCGGCTGGCGGGGCTGCTGGGCGTCGAGCCGGAGCGGATCGGGGTGAAGGCGACAACGACGGAGCGGCTCGGCTTCACCGGGCGCGGCGAGGGCATCGCCGCCCAGGCGGCGGCGATGCTGCTGCTGCCCGCCTAGACCATGAATGATCCGCTCACACAGGGTCGCGGATCATGGTCCAGGCCGCTGTTTGATCGCGTGAGTCACGCTGTTCGGTGAGTCCACCTCAAGCGATCACGCTCTAGGCTTCGCCCCGCTCCGCGCAACTGCGGGCGCGCGCCGCCGCCAGGACCGTCTGCCGCACCGGGTCGGGCTGCTCCTCCAGGGCGCCGAGCAGCGCCCGCACCGTCCGGCGCGCATCGTAGAGCTGGTCGATCAGCGAGAGGACGACCGGCATCGCCTCCTCCGTCACCTCCAGCGTCACGCGCAGCTCGGTCAGCAGCCGCACCCGCGCCACATCCATCTCGGTGAGGACCCAGGCGCCGTCCGGCGCCCGCTCCGCCCGCAGCCAGCGGCGCTCGATCCAGACCGTGACCTCGGCGGACGGAGCCTCGGGGACCAAGCCTCGCAAATCCTCGAGCCGGATCATGCGTGCATCCCCGCCCGTGGGTTGCTGCCATCCCGCGGCGTCCAGCCGCTCAGGAATTCCTCCAGCGCCGGCTCCGGCCCCTTCGGCATCACCACATGCAGCACCGCGATCTGGTGGCCGCCATCGATGCCGCGGCCGCGCAGCCGCAGCCGGCTTCCCTCGCTGGAATAGGGCGGGATGGTCATGGTCACCGGTCCCTCGATCGTCGGCACCTCGACCTTGGCGCCGAGCAGCGCCTCCTTCAGCGTCACCGGCAGGTCGAGCAGGATGTCGTTGCCCTCGCGCCGGAACAGCGGATGCGGCTCGATCTCGACCACCGCCAGGATGTCGCCCGCCGGAGCCCCCTCGCCCTGGCCCGGCATGCCCTGCCCGGCCAGGCGCAGCACCGTCCCGTCCTGCGCCCCCTTCGGAATGGTCAGGTTGATCCGGCGCCCATCCGGCAGCGTCACCTGCCGGGTGGCGCCGCGCACGGCATCGAGGAAGGGGACGTGCAACGCCACCTGGATATCGGCGCCGCGGCGCGGCCCGCCGCGGCGGGCGCCGGTCCCGAAGGCGCGCGACAGCAGATCCTCGAAATCCTCGGCCTCGTAGCTGCCGCCCGGCCCCTCGCCGCCGAAGCCGTAGCTGCGCGACTGGTAGCGCGCCCCCTGCGGCGCCTCGGCCCATTCGCGCCAGCCGCCGCCGGGGCCGGCCCCAGGATATGCGCCGGGCGGAGCGCGCTCGGCGCCCGAGGCGTCGATCTCGCCGCGGTCGAACCGGGCCCGCTGCTCCGGATCGGAGAGCAGGGCGTTGGCGGCGCTGATCGCCTTGAAGCGCGCCTCCGCCTCCGGCTTGTCCGGGTTGGTGTCGGGATGCCATTGCTTGGCGAGACGCCGATAGGCCTTGCGGATCTCCTCCGCCGAGGCCGTCTTCGGCACGCCGAGGATCTGGTAGGGATCGTCCACGCGGCCTCTCACTCCTCCTAGCCGGCGCTCGTCAGCAGGCCGACCGGGCCCGCCGGCGTCAGGTCTTCCTTCCCCTGGTCGGTGCCGCACCAGGGTTGCGTCAGCGCCCCTCAACCGGCTGGGGCTGACGCGGTTCCACCACCTGTCAGCCCGGCTCCGTCGTCTCCCGACGGAGCCAGTCGAGGAAGGCGGCATCGCCCGCCACGGCCGGCAGCGCCAGGATCGCCGGCGTCTCGTAGCTGTGCAAATCGCGGATGCGGGCGCTGAGCGCGGCGAAGCGGGCGGCGGTGGTCTTGGCCACGAAGGCGGCCTCCGCCTCCTCCCGCACCTCGCCCTGCCAGCGGTAGATCGACCGGTGGCCGGGCAGCAGGTTGACGCAGGCGGCGAGCCGCTCCTCGACCAGGGCACGGCCGATCGCGCGCGCCTCCACCTCGTCGGCGGCCGTCACATAGACCCAGTATGCCGTCTCGCCCATCGGCCGCCCTGCCCCTGGTCTCCCTGATCAGGCGCGCTCGAGGATGGAGACGTAATTGGCGACGGCGGCGCCGCCCATGTTGAAGATGCCACCGATTTCCGCCTTCGGGAGTTGCATCGCCCCGGCCGTGCCGGTGAGCTGCATGGCGGTCAACACATGCATGGAGATGCCGGTGGCGCCGATCGGATGGCCCTTCGACTTCAGCCCGCCCGAGCGGTTCACCGGCAGCCGGCCGTCGGCGGCCGTCCAGCCCTCCAGCGCCGCCCGGGCGCCCTGCCCCTCGGACGTGAGGCCCATCGCCTCGTATTCCAGCAGCTCGGCGATGGTGAAGCAGTCATGCGTCTCGACGAAGGAGAGGTCGGTGACTGCCCCGAGCCCCGCCTGGTCGAGCGCCCGCGTCCAGGCCTCGCGCGGCCCCTCGAAGCGGGTGATGTCGCGCGCGGCGATGGGCAAGAAGTCGTTCACCTGCACCGCGGCGCGGAAGCGCACCGCCTTCTGCATTGCCTTCGCGGTCTCGGCATCGGTGATGACCAGCGCCGCGGCGCCGTCCGAGACCAGGCTGCAATCGGTCCGCTTCAGCGGCGGGGCGACGAAGGGGTTCTTCTCGCTCTCGGCGCGGCAGAAGGCGAAGCCGAGATCCTTGCGCATCTGCGCCCAGGGGTTGTCGACGCCGTTCTTGTGATTCTTCGCGGCGATCGCCGCCAGCGCGTCGGACTGGTCGCCATGGCGCTGGAAGTAGGCCTCGGCAATGCGGCCGAAG
Organism: Roseicella sp. DB1501; assembly: GCF_013112485.1. Taxonomy (GTDB): domain Bacteria; phylum Pseudomonadota; class Alphaproteobacteria; order Acetobacterales; family Acetobacteraceae; genus Paracraurococcus. The sequence goes on along the minus strand of NZ_JABFHG010000014.1, from coordinate 119,004 downwards.
ACGCCGGCGAAGCCGCCCCGGATGTCCTGCTCGGTCTTGCGGTAGCTGGCGTTCAGCAGGATCTCGCCGACCTGCGGGCCCGGCGTCGCCGTCATCTTCTCGGCGCCCAGCACCAGGGCGAAGCGGCCGCGCCTCGCCGCCAGGAAGTCCAGCGCGCCGTGGATCGCGGCGGTGCCCGTCGCGCAGGCATTCTCGTAGCGGGTGATCGGCTTGAACCGGAGTTCCGGGACCGATTGCAGGATCAGCGAGCTCGGGAAGCCCTGGTTGGTGAAGCCCTCCCCGAAGACGCCGACGAAGCCGGCATCGATCTCGGCGGGCGAGATCCCGGCATCCTCGATGGCGGCGCGGCCGACTCGGGCGAGCAGGCTCTCGAGATCCGGCTCCTCGGCCTTGCCGAAGGGGGTATGGGCCCAGCCGACGATGCAGGCCTCGGGCGCAGCCATGGTGGGGGCGGGCATGAGTTCCTCCGTGCAGTTGCCCCGAAGATAGGCGGCCCGGCCGCTGCCGGCTACCGCCCTGCCCCGTCGCATGCTCAACTCCGCCCGAACCGATAGGGAGCGAACGGATGAGCTGGCAGCCCGAACTGGACGAGCTCGCGCGGCGGCAGGCCATGGCGGAGGCCATGGGCGGGCCGGACAAGGTGAAGCGCCAGCACGATGGCGGTCGGCTGACGGTGCGCGAGCGGATCGACGGCATGGTCGATCCCGGCAGCTTCCACGAGATCGGCGCCATCGCCGGGCGAGGCCAGTACGGGCCGGACGGCCAGCTCACCGGCTTCACCCCCTCCAACTGCGTCATGGGCCGCGGGCTGGTGGACGGGAGGCCGGTCGTGGTGGTGGGCGACGACTTCACCGTCCGCGGCGGCAGCGCCGATGCCACCATCAAGGAGAAGCCGATCATGGCGGAGCGGATGGCGGCGGATCTCCGCCTGCCGATCATCCGCATCATCGAGGGCTCGGGGGGCGGCGGCTCGGTGAAAACGATCGAGACCACCGGGCGGGCCAACCTGCCGGGTGGCGTCGGCGGCACCTGGCTCTATCACCATACCGGCGACAACCTCGCCCGCGTGCCGGTGGTCGGGCTCGGCCTCGGCTCGGTCGCCGGGCTCGGCGCGGCGCGGCTGGCGGCGACGCATTTCTCGGTCATGACCAAGGAGACGAGCGCGATGTTCGTCGCCGGGCCGCCGGTGGTGAACGCGCTCGGCAACAACCTCTCCAAGGCCGAGCTCGGCGGCTGGGAGATCCAGTGCCGGGCCGGCGCCGTCGACCATGCGGTGGACAGCGAGGAGGAGGCCTTCGCCGCCGCCCGCCGCTTCCTCAGCTACCTGCCCGCCTCGGTCTGGGAGCTGCCGCGGCGCCTGCCCTCGGAAGACGATCCGGCGCGGACGGAGGAATCCTGGCTCTCGGTGATCCCACGCGACATCCGCAAGCCCTATCGCATCCGGCCGATCATCGAGGGGCTGATGGATCGCGGCTCGGTCTTTGAGACGGGCCGGTATTTCGGCCGCTCGGTCGTCACCTGCCTGGCGCGGCTGGGGGGCATGCCGGTCGCCGTGCTGGCCAGCGACCCGATGTTCTATGCCGGCTCCTGGACGGCGGATGCCTGCGCCAAGGTGACCCGCTTCGTCGACCTCGCCGAGACCTTCCACCTGCCGGTGGTCTACCTGATGGACTGCCCGGGCTTCATGATCGGGCTGGAGGCGGAGCAGCGCGCCACGATCCGCTGGGGCGTGCGGGCCATGGCGGCGGTGAACCAGACGACCGTGCCCTGGTGCACGGTGATCCTGCGCAACGCCTTCGGCGTCGCCGGCGTGGTGCACCAGCCGGCCAGCCGCTATTCGGTGCGCTATGCTTGGCCCTCGGCCCGCTGGGGCAGCCTGCCGCTGGAAGGCGGGATCGAGGCCGCCTACCGCGCCGATCTCGATGCCGCCGATGATCGCGCGGCAGCGCTTGCCGAGATCGAGGCGCGGCTGCAGCAGCTCCGCTCGCCGCTCCGCACGGCCGAGGCCTTCTGGGTGGAGGAGATCATCGATCCGCGGCAGACGCGGCGGCTGCTCTGCGAATTCGCGGGGCTGGCGGAGCGGGTGCTCGAGCCCGGCCAGCGGACGCATGGCATGCGGCCTTGAGGCATCGGCCCTGGGGGCAGCGGGGCGGCCGCCTATTCCAGATAGGCGTCGCGCAGCGCCCGCAGCCGCGCGGCGTCGAGGCCAAGCCCCTGCTCGAGCAGCAGCGGCAGCCCATCATGCGCCGCGATCGCCCGGTCGAGCGTCTCCTCCAGCAGCTCGGGATGGGTCGAGAGCAGCGCATCGGCAAGCGGCTTCGGCGTGCCCTCCGGCAGCGAATGGTCGCGCCGCCACAGCCGGTCGGTGGCGCGGTAATCCTCCAGCACCGTCTGCCGGCTGGCGCCGAGGGCGGTGAGGATCAGCGCCGCGCCGACGCCGGTGCGGTCCTTCCCGGCCGAGCAGTGGAAGAGCAGCGCCTGCCGCCCCGGCTCGAGCAGCAGGGCGAAGACCTGCCGGTAGACGCCGATGAAGCGGCCGAGATAGTCGAGATAGGCGCGGCGCAGCAGCGAGACGACATCCTCGCCGGTCGCCTCCTCGCGGTGCAGCAGGTCGCGCAGCGAGGCGCCGACCGTGGGCTCGATCGGCAGATGCACCCGCTCGGCGCCGGGCGGGAGGCGCGAGGGACGGAGCGCCGCCTCGCGCTCGCCGCGCAGGTCGCAGACGGTGCGCAGGCCAAGCGCGGCGACGCGGGCCTGGTCAGCCTCAGTGAGGTTGGCGAGGCTGGCCGAGCGGTAGATCAGCCCGTGCCGCACGCGCCGCCCATCCGTCACCGGCCAGCCGCCGAGGTCGCGGAGGTTGGAGGCGCCCTCCAGGGCGACGGCCTGCGGCTGGTCCTCTGCGGTGCTGCTCACGATCGGCATCTCCCCTCGCTCCGCCGGCATCGGGCGGCCGCGCCGGGGCCCGGCCCGCTCTAAAGCAGTTCCGGCGCGAGGGAAATCCGGCCGGCGTCAACCCGGGGGCGGCGGATGCGGTCGAGCGGCCGGTCCGCGCCGCCCCCGGGTTGACGCCGGCCGGATGGGCTGCGGAGACTCAGCGCGGCACAAGACAGAGGAAACGCAGCATGCCCGGATCATCCCTGTTCGACCTTTCCGGCAAGGTGGCGATCGTCACCGGCGGCAGCCGTGGGATCGGCCGCGCGATCGCCGAGCGCATGGCCGAGCATGGCGCCAAGGTGGTGGTCTCCTCCCGCAAGCTCGATGCCTGCCAGGCAGTGGTCGACGGCATCGCGGCGAAGGGCGGCGAAGCCTTCGCCTTCGCCTGCAATATCGGCCGCAAGCCCGAGCTGCAGGCGCTCGCCGAGGAGACCATGCGCCGTTACGGCGGGGTGGACATCCTGGTCTGCAACGCGGCGATCAACCCGCATTTCGGGCCCGCCATGGGCATCCCGGACGACATCTTCGACAAGATGATGGCGACCAACGTGAAGTCGAACATGTGGCTGAGCCATATGTGCATCCCCTCGATGGAGGCGCGCGGCGGCGGCGCCATCGTCATCGTCAGCTCGATCGGCGGCTATCGCGGCTCCACCAATCTCGGCGCCTACGCCATCACCAAGGCGGCCGACCTGCAGCTCGCCCGCAACCTTGCCTGCGAGTGGGGACCGAAGAACATCCGGGTGAACTGCATCGCCCCGGGGCTGGTCCGCACCGATTTCGCGCGGGCGCTCTGGGAGGATCCGGTCAACTACAAGAAGCGGACCCGGGACACCCCGCTGAAGCGGATCGGCGAGCCGGACGAGATCGCGGGCGCCGCCGTCTTCCTCGCCAGCCCCGCCGGCAGCTTCATGACCGGCCAGAGCATGGTCATCGATGGCGGGGTGCTGGCGGGCGCGCCGCCGAACAGCGAGGAATGAGGCGAGGATGACGTTGCCCGGGCGGCCGGCGTCCGGCGCGCCGCTGCCCGGGAGCCAAGAGCGAAGGACCCTGTGCCCAGGAAACAGGCAGGGCCGCCGGGCGCCGATGCGCGCCCGGCAGGCTTGAAATTCCGGCCTGATTAACCTTCTCGCCATCGCCAGCCCGGCGAATCGTATTCACTGGCGCTGCTGGCCGAGTCGAGCCGCCTGCAAGGGGCTAAACTTTACCATTTAGCGCAGCTCATCACAGATTGCACCTGCGTGGCGGGCCAAGGATCCCTTGGGTGCAGCAGAGATTGTAACCGGCTGACGAGACGCTGCGGAGACAGGCACACCATGCCTCAAACATGGACAAGTCTTTGTTTCGGGCCTCCATGAAGCGATTCACAAGGAGTCGGTTCGGCATATTGTGTCGAGCCGCAGCGTTCCGGTGCGTGATTTGACAGCTTCGTGGCCAACAACAGGACCGGGCTTGCGATCCGCGCTATCAGGACAACATGATTTACGGACTACAACGCCACACTGCGGCGCAGCAATAAAAGTTTACCGCAATCTGCCTTGGCAAAGCCCATGCTACCGGCGTTGCGCATTCGTGGCAGCACTTCCAGGGGCCGCCGATGGACACCATGCAGGACATCTTCGCCGATTACGCACGGGCCTATGAAGCCCGCCGGGAATCGGACATGTCGATTTCCGAGTTTCTCGAGGCCTGCAAATCCGATCCGGGCTGCTACGCTTCCGCTCCCGAACGCATCCTCAAGGCGATCGGTGAGCCGGAGGTCGTGGACACCGCGAAGGATGCCCGCCTCGGGCGGATCTTCCTCAACCGCACTATCCGGATCTATCCGGCCTTCTCCGAGTTCTTCGGTATGGAGGACACGATCGAGCGGATCGTGGGCTTCTTCCGCCACGCCGCGCAGGGGCTCGAGGAGCGCAAGCAGATCCTCTACCTGCTCGGGCCGGTCGGCGGCGGCAAGTCCTCCCTCGCCGAGCGTCTGAAGGCGCTGATGGAGCAGGAGCCGGTCTACGTGTTGAAGGCCGGTGACCAGATGAGCCCGGTCTTCGAGAGCCCTCTTGGCCTGTTCGATCCGGAGCGGCTCGGCGGCATGCTCGAGGACCGCTATGGCATCCCGCGCCGGCGGCTCACCGGGCTGATGAGCCCCTGGGCGCTCAAGCGTCTCGACGAGTTCGGCGGCGACATCTCGAAATTCCGGGTGGTGAAGGTGCGGCCCAGCCGGCTGCGGCAGATCGCCGTTGCCAAGACCGAGCCGGGCGACGAGAACAACCAGGACATTTCCTCGCTGGTCGGCAAGGTCGATATCCGCAAGCTCGAGATGTACGGCCAGAACGACCCGGATGCCTACAGCTTCTCGGGCGGGCTGAACCGCGCCAACCAGGGCATCCTCGAATTCGTCGAGATGTTCAAGGCGCCGATCAAGATGCTGCACCCGCTGCTGACGGCGACGCAGGAAGGCAACTACATCGGTACGGAGAATATCGGCGCCATCCCCTTCCAGGGGATCATCATGGCGCACAGCAACGAGGCGGAGTGGCAGAGCTTCAAGAACAACAAGAACAACGAAGCCTTCATCGACCGCATCTACGTCATCAAGGTTCCCTACTGCCTGCGGGTGACGGAGGAGCAAAGGATCTACGACAAGCTGGTCCGCAGCTCCGAGCTCTCCTCGGCGCCCTGCGCGCCGGCGACGCTCGAGATGTTGGCCCGCTTCAGCGTGCTCTCGCGCCTGCGCAAGCACGAGAACTCCAACCTCTACGCCAAGATGCGGGTCTATGACGGCGAGAGCCTGAAGGAGACCGATCCGCGGGCGAAGACGGTGCAGGAGTACCGCGACTCGGCCGGGCCGGATGAGGGCATGGACGGCGCCTCCACCCGCTTCGCCTTCAAGGTGCTGGCCGCGACCTTCAACTACGACACGACCGAGATCGCAGCCGATCCCGTCCACCTGATGTACGTGCTGGAACAGTCGATCCGGCGCGAGCAGCTGCCGGACGAAACCGAGAAGCGCTACCTCGAGTTCATCAAGGGCGAGTTGGCGCCGCGCTATGCCGAGTTCATCGGCAACGAGATCCAGAAGGCCTATCTCGAATCCTACAACGACTACGGCCAGAACCTCTTCGACCGCTACGTGGCCTATGCCGATGCTTGGGTCGAGGACATGGACTTCAAGGATCCCGATACCGGCCAGATGATGAACCGGGAGCTGCTGAACCAGGAGCTCACCAAGGTCGAGAAGCCGGCCGGCATCGCCAATCCTAAGGATTTCCGCAACGAGGTGGTGAAATTCGCCCTTCGGGCGCGGGCCAATCGGGGCGGGAAGAACCCCTCCTGGACCTCCTATGAGAAGATCCGGGAGGTGATTGAGCGGCGCATGTTCAGCCAGGTGGAGGACCTGTTGCCGGTGATCAGCTTCGGCTCGAAGAAGGACGGCGACACCGAGAAGAAACACGGTGAATTCGTGGCTCGGATGACCGCTCGCGGCTATACTGAGAGGCAGGTGCGCCGGCTGGTGGAGTGGTACATGCGCGTCAAGCAGGCCGGCTAGCCCGACAACCCGAAGGCAGGCCGCTGTATGCAGATCCTGGATCGCCGCCTCAATCCAAGCGGCAAGAGCCTTCCCAACCGGCAGCGCTTCCTGCGTCGGGCGAAATCCCTGGTGCAGGAGGCGGTCCGGGACGCCTCCGCCAAGCGTGACATCCGTTCGGCCGATGAGGGGGGCGAGGTCAGCATCCCCCTGCACGGCATCCGCGAGCCCAGCTTCCATCTCGGCTCCGGCGGCATCCGCGACCACGTCCTGCCCGGCAACAAGGAATACCGGGAGGGGGATGAGATCCCCCGCCCGCCGGGCGGCGGCGGCGGCGGCGGCTCGGAGGGCGCCACCGATGGCGGCGGCGAGGACGCCTTCCGTTTCGTCCTGAGCCGGGAGGAATTCCTCTCCCTCTTCCTCGACGACCTCGAACTGCCCGACATGGCCAAGCGGCGGCTGGTCGAAGGCGCCGATCCGGCCTGGCACCGGGCCGGCTATTCCGTCTCCGGCTCCCCGGCCAACCTCTCCCTGCCCCGCACCATGCGGAACAGCCTGTCGCGGCGGATCGCCCTCAAGCGGCCGAAGCCGGAGGAGGTGCAGGCGCTCGAGGCGGAGATCGCCGCGCTCGAAGGCAAGCCCGAGCATGCCGAACGGGTGCTCGCCTTGCGAGCGGAGCTCGAGCGGCAGCTGCTGCGGACCCGCCGCATCCCCTACATCGACCCGATCGACGTCCGCTACCGGCGCTTCGAGCCGGTGCCGCGGCCAGTCGCCCAGGCGGTCATGTTCTGCCTCATGGATGTCTCCGGCTCCATGACCGAGGACATGAAGGATCTGGCCAAGCGCTTCTACACGCTGCTCTATATTTTCCTGCAGCGCCGCTACAAGCATGTGGAGATCGTCTTCATCCGCCACACGCACGAGGCGTCGGAGGTGGATGAGGAGACTTTCTTCCACAGCCGCGAGACCGGCGGCACGCTGGTCTCCACCGCACTCGAGGAAATGCGCAAGGTGGTGGCGGATCGCTACCCGCCGAACGAGTGGAACATCTACGCGGCCCAGGCCTCGGACGGCGACAACGCCGCCGGGGACAGCCAGAAGACGGCGCGGCTGCTGGTGGATACCATCCTGCCCGCCTGCCAGTACTACGCCTATATCGAGGTGGGCCGGGAGGGCGAGCACGGCATCCCGGGTTTCCCGCGCGGCCCGACCGATCTCTGGCGCACCTATGAGGCGCTGGTGAATGCCGGCGCGCCACTCGCCATGAAGAAGGTCCGCCACCGGCGGGAGATCTTCCCGGTCTTCCGGGAGCTCTTCGCCAAGCGCGGCGTGACCGAGGGGGCCAGCGCGTGAACGTCATCATGAAGCCTGAGAGCCGCCTTCTCTACGAGGGCGCCGACTGGGATTTCGACACGCTGATGCGGGTCCACGACGCCTGCGAGGAACTCGCCGGCGCCGAGCTCGGGCTCGACTGGTACCCGAACCGCATCGAGGTCATCAGCGCCGAGCAGATGCTCGACGCCTATGCCAGCACCGGCCTGCCACTCTTCTATCGGCACTGGTCCTTCGGCAAGCATTTCGCCCAGCAGGAGGCGCTGTACCGCAAGGGCTATCGTGGCCTCGCCTATGAGATCGTCATCAACTCCGATCCGTGCGTTTCCTACGTCATGGAGGAGAACACGGCGACGATGCAGGCGTTGGTGATCGCCCACGCTGCCTTTGGCCACAACCACTTCTTCAAGAACAACCGCCTCTTCCGCGAATGGACCGATGCCAAGGGCATCCTTGACTACCTCGAATTCGCCAAGGGCTACGTTCAGTCCTGCGAGGAGCAGCATGGCGAGCTGGCGGTCGAGCGGGTGCTCGACTCGGCACATGCCCTGATGAATTACGGCGTCCACCGCCACCGCCGCCGCGCCCCGGACCTGCAGAGCGAGCAGAAGCGGGAGCGGGAGCGTCGGGAGCATGACGAGCGGATGTTCAACGTCCTCTGGTCGACCCTGCCGGAGAAGGCCTCGCAGCCGACCACCAGCACCGAGGAGGAGCGGCGCCGCGCCCTGCTGCAATTGCCGCAGGAGAACATCCTCTACTTCCTCGAAAAGTCGGCGCCGCGCCTCGCCCCCTGGCAGCGCGAGATCCTGCGCATCGTCCGCAACGTGGCGCAGTATTTCCATCCGCAGCGCCAGACCAAGATGATGAATGAGGGCTGTGCCACCTATGTCCACCACCGCATCCTGAACCGCCTGCACCAGCAGGGCCGGATCAGCGACGGCGCGATGCTGGAGGTGCTGCACTCCCATTCCTCCGTCGTCATGCAGCCGGATTTCGACGACCAGCGCTATTCGGGCATGAACCCTTATGCGCTCGGCTTCGCCATGATGGAGGACATCGAGCGCATCTGCCGCGCGCCGACCGAGGAAGACAAGCAGTGGTTCCCGGACTTCGCCGGTTGCGGCGACCCGATGCCGGTCCTGCGGCATGGCTGGGCGGAGTTCCGCGACGAGAGCTTCGTGCTGCAATTCCTCAGCCCGGCGCTGATGCGCAAGCTGCGGCTCTTCCATCTTGTCGATGACAGCGGCCAGCCGGTGCTGCGGGTGGATGCGATGCATGACGAGCGCGGCTACCGGCGGGTGCGGCGCGCCCTTGCCCGGCAATACGACCCGGCCTGGCAGGACCCGGACATCCAGGTGGTGGATGTCGACCTCGGCGGCGACCGCAAGCTGGTGCTGGAGCACCGCGTCGCCTCCGGCCGGCTGCTGGAAGAGCAGGAGGCGCGGCAGGTGCTGCGTCACCTCGCCAGCCTCTGGAGCTACGACGTGCTGCTGCGCGAGGTGGATCCGGCGAGCGGCGCCAGCTTGCGCGAGCACGCGGTCAGCCCGCCGCGCTGAGGCGGCGGCCGCCCACCGCTTCAGGCCGCCGGTGCGGGGCTGCGCAGCGCCGCTCCGACCCGTTGCATGAAGTCGTCCAACCGGGTCGCGTTGATCCAGCGCAGCACGGCGACGATCCCGTTCGGCGCGTCGATCCAAGTGATGTTGCCGCCGGCGCCCGAGAAGCAAATGCTCTCGGCGCTCGCGGCCGGCCAGCGGGTGCGGCCGGTGTTGAGCCACCAGAGCAGGCCGTAATGCGGGTTGAGGGCGCAGGGGGTGCGACAGGCCGCCACCCAGCCCTCCGGCAGCAGGCGCCGGCCGGCCCAGATCCCGTCCTGCAGCACGAGCTGGCCGATACGGGCCTGGTCCTCGGCATGGATGAAGACGCCGCCACCCCAATGCCCGCCGCCGGAGACGCTCTGCAGGCGCCGGCCCTCCACCTCCACCCAGCTCGTCTCGTAGCCATGCCAGGACCAGTCGGCCGAGGCGCCGATCGGCTGCATGATGCGCTCGGCGAAGACCTCGGGCAGCGGCCGGCGGAAGCGGCGGAGCAGGGCCAGGGCGAGGCGGTTCACCCGGACGTCGTTGTATTCCCAATAGGCGCCCGGCGGCTGCAGCGGCCGCGGCTCCCCCTTCCGCCCCTTCCCTTCGAGTTGCAGATTCCGACCGCGATCGATGCGGTCGCTCTTGCCGAAGAGCGTGCCCTCCCATTCCGAGCTGTTCTGCAGCAGTTGCCGCCAAGTGATGCCGCGGTTCTGCGGCGAGTCGAAGCCGCCATCCTCAACCAGCTGGCCGACCGGCGCGTCGAGGTCGGGGATCAGCCCATCGCCCACCGCCAGGCCGGCCAGGAGGGCGAGGTAGGATTTCGCCACGCTGAAGGTCATGTCGACCTGCCGCGGATCGCCCCAGCGCGCCACCAGCCGGCCGTGCCGCAGGATCACCCCGTTCGGGTCGCCGCGGGACCGGACGGGTCCGATGATGGCGTTGTCCGGCGGCGGCTCGAAGAAGCCGGCCTCGAGATGGGCGCGGATGTCGCGCGGCCAGGGTGATTCATGTATCAGCGCGAAGGTCACCGCCTCGGCAAGCGCGGCGGGGTCGAAACCCAGCTCCCCTGCCGTGGTCTGGGGCCAAGCAGCGGGATGGGGCGGCAAGCCGGTCTCATCGATCATCGGGGTGCCACCTCTTTCTTGGTTTGGGCGAAAGGCTTTTCTGTTCCTGCCGCACCGGTTGAGATAGATGTTTGGTCATGCACAATGCAACCCTGACCGTAGAGAGCAGCGGCCGCATCCCGGACGATGTGCCCGCCCCGCGCAGCCCGGCCGTCACCGCGGCCGAGTCGATGATGGATGCCGCGCTGGCCGTCTCCCCGGCTGGGCTCCTGCATGCCCGGGCCACCGCGCCCAGCTTGCTGCTGGAAGAGCGGGACCCGCGCCGCTTCGTCATCACCACCGCATGGCACGAATACAGCGGCGACCTGTCGCAGGGGCTGGTGTTGCAGGCCCTGCGCGGCGCCGAAGGGGCGCCGGGCAGCCCGATTTGCCACTCAGGCAACATGCTCGAATGCCACCATCGCGGCCGCGCCCTGTCCCTCGACGTCGAAGCCAATATCGTCGATTTCGGCATTCGTCGCCTGCCGGGCCGGGTGGTGCTGTTCCATGAGAGCCGCTTTAGCCGGCCGGAAGGGCTGGCCGGCCGCCTCCGTCCCTTCGCCCGCCTGCGCTACGAATACGCCATCTCGGCCGACAATCCGGTCCTGCAGCTGACGGTGACGCTGACGGCGGAGCCGGGTCGGCGCCTGGTTGCGCCGCGCATCACCACCGCGCTCGACGCCCTCAGCCCGGCCGGCGCCCGCACCGCCATCCGCCGCCTGATCGCCTGGGGTCCCGCCGGCAAGGCAGCCAGCCAACCGGCCGGGCAGACGGGCGCCGTGATGCTGCATGAGGGACCGGCGCGCCATCTGATGCTGCCGGAGGAGCCGCGCTATGGCGGCGCGGCCCAGGCCTGCCATCTCCGTCTCGGCGACGGCCATCTCCTCGCCAGCGTCAAGGGCACGCCGCAGGCCGATGGGATGCTGCACTGGATGGTGCTGCGCTATGCCTGCCCCACCCTGCCGCGCGGCGGATCGATGACGATCCGCGAGGAAAGGCTGCGGCTCGACGAGGCGGACATCGATCCGATGCCGGATGCGATGGAGCAGGCGATCGGCAGCGCGGTATCGGTTGCGATCGAGGCCAGCCAGGATGCCGCCTGGGACGCGGGCGGGACCTCGCCGGAGCGGCGCCCGGCGCCTGGCAGGATCGCGTTCAGGTCGCCGCATGTCACGACGGGCGAGACGGCCGCCCTGCGGGCCAATATCAAGCTGCTGGGCTCGGCGCTGGCGCAGTCCCGGCTCGCCGCCCGCGCCGCGACCGAAGCGCCGATCGGGCCACAGGCCATCGGGCTGGCCAGCCGCGCCTGCTGCCAAGCCGATATCGAGGGGGATTGGCTGCATTACTGGTGCCGCGTGCTCGGCACCGAGCCGCATTATCATCGGAAGCTCTGGGAAGACTGCACCGTCCCGCAGATGCTCTGGGAGGCCGGCATGCTGGAGCCCGGGATGCGCGGGCTCGGCTTCGCGGTCGGGCGCGAGGATCTTCCCGCCCTCTTCGCCAGCCGCGGCGTCGAGGTGCTGGCGACGGATCTCGACGGTACCGACAGCCGGGCGACGGCCTGGACGGAGACCGGGCAGCATGCGGACCGGCTGGAGAGCCTGCATCGTCCGCGCCTGTTGCCCGAGGAGGGATTCCGCCGCCGCGTCCGCTTCCGTCCTGTGGACATGTCCGCGATTCCGGAGGATCTGCTGCAGGGCGAATTCGACTTCGTCTGGTCGGTCTGCGCCCTCGAGCATCTCGGCTCGCTCGAGGCCGGCGAAGCCTTCATCCGCACAGCCATGCGCTGCCTGCGACCGGGCGGCATCGCCGTGCACACGACCGAGTACAATCTCAACCCGACCGGTCCGACCATCGAGGCAGGCCCCACCGTACTCTATCAGCGTCGCCATCTCGAAGGCCTGGGCGAGCGCCTGGCCGCGTCGGGCCATGAGATGCTGCCGCTCCGGGACCCGACCGGAGACCAGCAGCTCTTCGACCAGCTCGTCGATCTGCCGCCTTACACGCAGCAGGGCGGGCCAGCGGATGCGCCGCATCTGCGGCTGGTCCTGGGTGGCCATATCGTCACCTCAGCGGCCATCGTGATCCGGGCCGGCGGCAAGGCCTGACCTGCGCCACGGCGCCGGCCCCTCAGGTCGGCGCCGCGCCGATATCGGCGACGGATCGCGGCCCATGCCGCCGAGCCCGGCCAAGTGCCGGCGCCCGGGCCTTCACGCCCGCCTGAAATCTGCCAGACCATGATCCGCTCACACAGGGTCGCGGATCATGGTCCAGGCCGTTGTTTGATCGCGTGAGTCATGCTTTCTGGTGAGTCCACCTCAAGCGATCACGCTCCGATATCCTGATCTCGAAGCTTTGCTGACTTCGCCAGAGGCCACTCGCTTCCATGATCGGGGGCGTGCCGATCCGCTGCGTCACGGGCGAACCCACAGACGCAGAGGGCGTGATGCGGAAGCGGCTTGCGTTCAGGGTTGAACGCTGCTCCGCCATAGTTCCTTATTGGCAAAGCAGGTCCACGCTTCGGGCGATGCCGCCCTGCGGCGATCTGCATTTATCTTTGCAGGGCAGATTCACGCCTTCGGGCGATGCCGCCCTGCGGCGATCTGCCCTAGGCCCTAGCCGCCTCGACCGCGCCCGCGGGTGTCGAACGCGTCATCGGCAGCTCGATCTCGATCGCCAGGGTCGAGATGTCGCTGCTGCGGTCGAGCGCGACATTCACCTTCGCCGGATCGATCGCCACGTAGCGGGCGACCACGGCGACGAGGTCCTGCTGCAGCCGCGGCAGGAAATCCTCGCGGGTGCGGCCGATCCGCTCATGCGCGAGCAGGATCTGCAGCCGCTCCTTCGCCTGCGCCGCGCTCTCGGGCTCCGGCTTGCGATTGGTACGAAAGAAGTCGCGCCAGCTCATCTCAGGCAGCCCTCCCTCCGAACAGGCGCCGCAGCAGACCCGGCTTCTTCTCCGGCTCGAGGAAACGGTGCGGCAGCTCCTGGCCGAGGAAGCGGCTCACGGCGTCCTTGTAGGCTTGGCCGGCGACGCTTCCGCCGTCGAGGATCACCGGCGTGCCGGTATTCGACGCGCGCAGCACGCTCTCGTTCTCCGGGATCACGCCGAGCAGCGGGATCGCCAGGATCTCCCGCACGTCGTCGAGCTTCAGCATCTCGCCGCGCTCGACGCGGTTGGGGTCGTAGCGAGTGACGAGCAGATGCTCCTTCACCTTGTCGCGCTTGTCTTCCGCCCGCTTGGACTTCGATTGCAGCACGCCGAGGATGCGGTCGCTGTCGCGCACCGAGGAGACCTCGGGATTCGTCACGACGATGGCGTGGTCGGCAAAGTAGAGCGCGAGCAGCGCGCCCTTCTCGATACCCGCCGGGCTGTCGCAGAGGATGAAGTCGTTCTCCTTCGAGAGCTCCTCGATGATCTCGGCGACGCCCTCGCGGGTCAGTGCATCCTTGTCCCGGGTCTGCGAGGCCGGGAGGATGCTCAGATTCTCGATCCGCTTGTCGCGGATCAGCGCCTGGTTCAGCCGCGCCTCGCCCTGGATGACGTTGACGATGTCGAAGACCACGCGCCGCTCGACACCCATGATGAGATCGAGGTTGCGCAACCCGACATCGAAATCGATCACCACCGTCTTCTTGCCGGCCTGGGCCAAACCCGTCGCAAAGGCGGCGCTGGTCGTGGTCTTGCCCACGCCCCCCTTCCCCGACGTCACGACGATCACCTGCGCCATCGACGCACCCCCTTCTGAACCTTCCTGACCCGGACGCGTCCCTGCTCGGTTCGCATCCGTGGCTGGTGCATCATCACGCCCACTCTGCGGCATGAAGATGCCCAGGCCATTGATAGTGGAGCCGATTCACGCCTCCGGGCGCCCTGCCCCCATGGCAATCGTCTCCGGCCTCCGTCCGTGCCGACCGCGCGGCGCAGCACCACGCCAAGCCACCGGCAGCTAGCCCAGCGGCCCGAAGCGCATCTCCTCGCCGTCCAGCCGGACCTGGGCTGGCCGGCCGATCGGCGCGTCGCCCAGCCCCTCGCGCACGACGTAGTAGCCCGCGATGGCGATGAGCTCGGGATCGAAATGCAGCGCGAAGATCCGCGCCTCGGAATCGTTCTGCGCGCCGGCGATCGCGCGGCCACGCAGGGCGCCGTAGACATGCACGTTGCCGTCGGCGATCACCTCGCCGCCGGGATTGACCGTGGCCGTTACGATCAGGTCGGCACCCTCGGCATAGATCCGCTGCCCCGAACGGACCGGCTCCGTCACCAGCAGGGCGTTGCGGCCGCTGCCGCGGAACTGCGCTGCGGCACCCGGCTTCGCCGCCGCAGCGGGCGCGGCCTGCGGCGCGGAGGCAGCCTGCGAGGCGCCCTGGGGCGCAGCGGCCATGGCGGCCTCGGCATCCACCTCCTTGCCGCCGGCGGCGCGCAGCGGAGGCAGGCCAGCCGCCGTCGCCGCCTGGCGCATCTGCGGCGTGCCGCCGGTGGTGCCGATCGGGACGATCTCGAGGGCATGCAACCCCTCGATCAAGCCGCGGAAATCCACGTCCTCCGGCGCCGCGACGAGGTCCTGCAAGCCGATGACGATGGGCGCGAAGCGCAGGAAGCCGGGCGCCTTGCGGAACTGGTCGCCGAGCGCCGGCAGCACCGCATCCGGCCGCGGATCGAGCAGGCGCAAAACCAGCAAGTTGAAATTGCCGGCACGGAGCCTGAATGTTTCCGGAAGGGTCTGGCTGCTCAATGCGGTCTCGGATCGGCCATTCGACAGGGCACACAAAAGCGCGTGCCATTGCGCGTGCATAGCAGCGCCATCGCGGTGGGCGAAGCCCGAATGCAACGCTTTACCGTTCGGCGTTGCACGCCGGCCGCGGACTCGCCCGACGCGGCGAAGCCTGGATAATGGCGCGGACGCGACGGAGACGCCGGTCTTGCACGAGGTGACGCTGCTCGAACCTTTCCGGGCCCTGTTCTATGCGCCCTTCTATCTGGCGGAGGCGCTCGGCGCCTTCGCCCGCCAGGGCGTCCGACTCCGCCTGGAAACGGCCGGCACCCCGGACGCGGCCTGCGCTCGCCTGCACGCTGCGCAGCTTCTGCGCGGTGGTGATGCGCGACCCCTTCCTGCTGATGGGCGGGCGCCGCCGCCCGGATTTCCGGCTGGAGGACCTGCCCGGCCTCCGGCTCGGCCTCGTCTTCGAGGTGCCGACCCCGGTCTGGTGCCTGCGCGGCGACCTGGCGGTACGCGGCATGGACTGGGCGGCGCTCACCGCCGTCACCGGCGGCAGCAGGCCGAGAATGCCGAGGCGGTGGCCGAGGGCCGGCTCGACCTGGCGCAGCTCTTCGAGCCCTTCGCCTGCCGGGTCGAGGATGCCGGCGGCGCGCTCTGGCACGCCCAGGCGAGCCGCGGCCATACCGCCTATACGGCGCTCTACGCCACCGAGGCCGGCATCGCCGCGCGACGGCCGGCGCTGCAGGCGGTGATCCGCGCCCTGGCCGAGGCGCTGGCGGCGATCCGCCGGATGCCGGCCGGCGAGGTCGCCGCGCATCTCGCGCCGCACTTCCCGGATGTCCTGGCCTCGCACCGCGTTCGCGGCATCGCCCGCTACCAGGCGCTCGGCCTCTGGGATGCCGGCCCGGTCTTCCCGTGCGAGGCCTATGACCGCCTCGCCGCCGCCATGCTGGCGAGCGGCGCCATTGCCCAGGTCCCGGATTTCGAGGCCTGCATCGACAACGCCATCGTCGAGGAGGCGCTGAGATGAGTGAGAAGACGCCCATCGGAACCCGCGCCGACTACCGCTGGTTCACCACCCTGCCCACCCGCTGGATGGACAACGACGTCTACGGCCACGTCAACAACGTCACCTATTACAGCTGGATCGACACCGCCGTGGCGCAGTTCCTCATCGCGCATGAGGTGCTCGATCTCGGCAGCAGCACCGAGGTCGGGCTCGTCGTCGAGACGCAGTGTCGCTACTTCGCGCCCATCGCCTTCCCCGACCTCGTCACCTGCGGGGTGCGCTGCGGCCGGCTCGGTACCTCCTCCATCCGCTACGAGCTCGGCATCTTCCGCAACGAGGAGGAGCGGGCGAGCGCCGAGGGACATTTCATCCATGTCTATGTCGCGCGCGCCGAGCAGACCCGAACCGTTCCGCTGCCGGCCAGGCTGCGCGAGGTCGCGGAGCGGCTGCTGCTGCGTTGACGCATCATGCGCGGGCCCTGCCCGCCCTATCGCCCCGCTGGGAGGACACCATGCCGGAGTTGAAACGCCTCGGGATCCTGGATGACTACCAGGGCGCGACCCTGCGGCTTGGTCCCTGGGACCGGCTGCCGGAGAGCCTGCAGATCGAGCAGTACCGCGACACCGTGACCGGCCCGGCGCTGCTCGAGCGGCTGCGGCCGCTGGATGCGATCCTGGCGATGCGGGAGCGCACGCCCTTCCCGCGCGCGCTGATCGAGCAGCTGCCGAATCTCCGGCTGCTCGTCACCACCGGCGCCCGCAACCGCAGCATCGACCTCGCCGCCTGCGCCGAGCGCGGCATCACCGTCTGCGGCACGCCTTCCTTCGCGCATCCGACCGTCGATCTGGCCTGGGGGCTCATCCTGTCGCTGATGCGGCGCATCCCGGAGCAGGAGGCGGCGCTGCGGCAGGGCCGCTGGCAGGTGGCGCTCGGCCATACGCTGGAGGGCAAGACGCTCGGCGTCATCGGCCTCGGCAATCTCGGCAGCCGGGTGGCGCGGATCGGCGCCGCCTTCGGCATGCGCGTCATCGGCTGGAGCCAGAACCTGACGCCGGAGGCGGCCAGGGCGGCCGGTGCCGAGGCGATGAGCAAGGAGCGGCTGCTCGCCGAGGCGGATGTGGTGACCCTGCACCTGGTGCTGTCCGAGCGCTCGCGCGGCGTGGTCGGCGGCGCCGAGCTCGCCCGGATGAAGCCCTCGGCGGTGATCGTGAACACCAGCCGCGGCCCGCTGATCGACCAGCCGGCCCTGATCGCCGCGCTGGCCGAGCGGCGCATCGCCGGCGCCGGCCTCGATGTCTACGACCAGGAGCCGCTGCCGCCCGGCCACCCCCTGCTCTCGGCGCCCAACACCGTGCTGACCCCGCATCTCGGCTATGTCACCGAGGAGAACTACCGGGCCTATTTCACCGGCGCGGTGGAGGCGGTGGAGGGCTACCTGGCCGGCCGGCCGGTGCGGGAATTGCACGCCGGCTGAGCAGCCCTGCCCAGGGGTTGGGCGCAGGGGCTGGGCGAGGGATAACGGGCGATGGGCAGCGGAACCGGCCCGGCCCCGCCGGCATGGCCGTTGCATCCACGGTGCGGATTGTCCCGCGTCCATGGGACCGTACCGGGAGGCCCGCGCCATGTCGCTCACCCGTCGCATGCTCATCGCCGCCGGCGCGGCGAGCCTTGCCGCGCCCGCCCTCCGGGCGCAGGGCGTCACGGTGCGGATGGGCGCGCTGCGCCTGATCCACTCCATCGCCCCCTATATGTATAAGCGCTTCCAGCCGGACGGCCTGCGGATCGAGGTCGTGGTGTTCGAGAGCCCGACCGAGGGCAAGAATGCCGTGGTCACGCGCTCGGTCGATTTCGGGGCCTTCGGCGTCGCCGCCGCCATCCTGGGCGCCGCGGCGCGCGAGCCGGTGGTGGTGGTCGGCTCCTGCTGCGACCGCGGCATGGCGGTGGTCGCCCGCGCCGATTTGGGCATCGACAGGCTGCAGGCGCTGAAGGGCCGCAAGGTCGGCATCTGGCCCGGCTCGACGCAGGAGGTCTTCATCCTCGAGCGGCTGCGCATGGAGGGCATGAGCATCCGCGACGTCCAGCCGGTGCGCGTCTCCTTCTCGGAGATGCCGATCGCCCTCGCCCGCAGCGATATCGAGGCCTATGTCGGCGCCGAGCCCGGCCCCGGCATCTCGGTCGCCGCCGGCATCGGGAAGATCGTGGAATATCCCTATTCGACGCCGATGGGCTCGCTGAACATGGTCTTCGCCACCCATGCCGAGATGGCGGCGCAGAAGCCCGATCTGGTGCGGCAGATGCTGAAGCTGCACCGCCAGGCCAGCGAGTTCGGCATGGCGAATCGCGAGGCCACCATCGAGACGGCGATCGCCAGGCTCGGCATGAAGCGCGAGGCGCTTGAGATCAGCCTGCCGAATGTCGAGCTGAACTGGCAGATGACGCCGGAGATGGTGCAGCGCTCGAAGACCTATGCCGAGCAGATGCTGAGCCTGAAGCAGATCCGCGCCATGCCGGATTTCAGCCACTTCTTCGATACGCGCTTCTCGGACGAGCTGGCGAAGTCGGCGGCCTGAGGCATGGCCGCCGCCCTCGGCCGCGGCCTCGCCTCGCGCCAGGCGCTGCTGGCGCTCGCCGCGCCGGTGCTCGGCCTGCTCGCCTGGCACCTGGCGACGGCGGGCCGGCCCTACAGCCTCGTCCCGCCGCCCTGGGATGTTGCGGTGCAATGGTGGGACCTCGCCTTCGGCGGGGTCTGGGACGACCTCTATTCCGCGACCCTGCTCGACCACACCCTCGCCAGCCTTGGCCGGGTCTATGGCGGCTTCGCCCTCGCGGCGCTGGTGGCGCTGCCGCTCGGCATGCTGATCGGCCGCGTCGCGGTGGCGCGCGACCTGCTCGACCCCAGCCTGCAGATCCTGCGGCCGATCCCGGTGACGGCCTGGCTGCCGCTCGCCATGATCGTCTTCGGCATCGGCCCGCGCAGCGCCTTCTTCCTGGTCTTCCTTGGCGCCTTCTACCCGATCCTGCTGAACACGGTCTTCGGGGTGCAGAGCGTCGAGGCGCGGCTGTTCGAGGCGGCGGCGATGCTCGGCGTCTCGCGCCAGGCCACCTTCTGGAAGGTGGTGCTGCCGGCCAGCCTGCCCTCGATCTTCACCGGGCTGCGCCTCGGCCTCGGATTCGCCTGGGTGGTGATCGTGGTCGGCGAGATGACCGGCGTGCAGACCGGGCTCGGCGCCATCATCATGGAGGCGCGGCAGCTCTCCCGCACCGAGATCGTCATCAGCGGCATGATCACGATCGGCCTGCTCGGCTTCCTTTCCGACCGGCTGATCCAGGCCCTCGGCCGCCGCCTCCTGCGCTGGAGCCCGCAACATGGATGACCTGGCCGCGCTGCCGGTGCAGCCCGCCACGGCGGCGGTGCCGATCCTCGACATCCAGGGTGTCGGCAAGCGCTTCGCCTTCGGAGCGGAGACGATCACCGCCCTCTCCGGGGCGACGCTGCGCATCCCGAAGGGCCAGTTCGTCTGCCTCATCGGCCCCTCGGGCTGCGGCAAGTCGACGCTGCTGCGCATGATCGCCGGCTTCGAGACCGCCAGCGAGGGCACGCTGCTCATGGCCGGGCGCCATGTCGCGGGGCCGGGGCCGGATCGCGGCATGGTCTTTCAGGATTACGGCCTCTTCCCCTGGCTCACCGTGCGGCAGAATATCGGCTTCGGGCCGGCGGCGCGCGGCCGGCCGCGCGCCGAGGTGGCGGCGACCGCCGCGCGCTTCCTCGAGATGGTCGGCCTCACCCGCTTCGCCGATGCCTATCCGCACCAGCTCTCGGGCGGCATGAAGCAGCGGGTGGCGATCGCCCGGGTGCTGGCGAACCAGGCCGAGGTGGTGCTGATGGACGAGCCCTTCGGCGCGCTCGACGCCATGACGCGCGAGAACCTGCAGCAGGAATTGCTGCAGATCTGGGAGAGCGCCGGGCTGACCATCATCTTCGTCACCCATGCCATCGAGGAGGCGATCCTGCTCGCCGACCGGGTGGTGGTGATGTCCCCCGGGCCGGGCCGCATCGTCGCCGATGAGCGGGTCCCGCTGCCGCGGCCGCGCGACCCGACCGGGGTGGAGTTCAACGCCCTGCGCCGGCACCTCGCCGCGCTGCTCGGCAGCCAGCATTGATCCGGCGCGCCCGCGCCGTGGAGGCAGCATGACGCAGACCGGCCTGCCCGGCTTTTGGGCGAGGGCGACCCAGGCGGAGCGCGACGCCGCCTATGACAACACCCGCGCCGTCGCTGACAGCGCGGCGCTGATCGCCGCGCGCGTGGCGGCCTCTGCGCCGCTGCGCGCCAGCCATGGCGGCACCCTCGACCTGCTCTATGCCGCGGGCGAACGGACGCGCTGGGACCTCTTCCCCGCCGCCGATCCCGGCGCGCCCTGCCTGGTCTTCGTCCATGGCGGCTACTGGCAGCGCAACCGGCGCGAGGATTTCGCCGCGTTGGCCGAGGGAGCGTTGGCCACGGGCTGGTCGGTGGCGCTGCCGGGCTACACCCTGGCGCCGGAGGCCTCGCTCACCCGGATCACGGGCGAGATCCGCGCCGCGCTCGACTGGCTGCGCGCCGAGGGGCCGGGCCATGGCATCGCCGGCCCGGTGCTGCTCTCCGGCTGGTCGGCGGGCGGGCATCTCGCCGCCGCCTGCCTCGATCACCCGGCCGTCGCCGCCGGCCTCGCCATCTCCGGCATCTTCGAGCTGGCGCCGATCCGCGACACGGTGCTGAACGACAAGGTGCGGCTGACCGCGGCGGAGATCGACACCCTCTCGCCCCTGCGCCGGCCCATGGTGCCGAAGCCGCTCGGCATCGCCTATGGCACGGCCGAGCTGCCGGA
This sequence comes from Roseicella sp. DB1501, assembly GCF_013112485.1. Taxonomy (GTDB): domain Bacteria; phylum Pseudomonadota; class Alphaproteobacteria; order Acetobacterales; family Acetobacteraceae; genus Paracraurococcus. Next base: position 97,936 of record NZ_JABFHG010000014.1, on the reverse strand, counting down.
GCTGCAGCGGCAATCGCGCGACTTCCATGCGGCGCGTGAGGAGGCGGGCTGCCCGAGCCCGCTGATCCCCGTCCCCGGCGCCGATCATTTCCGCATCCTCGATGCCCTGCGCGCGTCCAACGGCCTCCTGCTGCGGGCCGCGGCCAACCTGCTGCGGCAGGCCGCATGACCGCGCCGGAGGTCTTCACCCTGCCGGCCCTCGCCGGCTTCCACGCCGCGGGCGGCAGCCCGGTCGCCGTGGCGGAGGCGGCGCTCGCCCGCATCGCCGCCTGGGCCGATCCGGCGCTCTTCCTTGCCACGGTGCCGCCCGAGGCGGTGCGGGCCCGCACCGCCGCCCTCGCCGCCGAGGGGCCGCGCGGCCGGCCGCTCTACGGCGTGCCCTTCGTGGTGAAGGACAATATCGACGTTGCAGGCCTGCCGACCACCGCCGCCTGCCCGGCCTACGCCCATGTCCCGGCCGCGGATGCGCCGGCCGTCGCCCGGCTGCTCGCCGCCGGCGCCGTGCTGCTCGGCAAGACCAATCTCGACCAGTTCGCCACCGGGCTGAACGGGACCCGCAGCCCCTTCGGCACGCCGCGCAACCCGGTGGCGCCGGACTGCATCCCGGGCGGCTCCTCCTCCGGCTCGGCGACCGCGGTCGCCGCGGGCATTGCCGCCTTCTCCCTCGGCACCGACACCGCGGGCTCCGGCCGGGTGCCGGCGATGGCGAACAACATCGTCGGGCTGAAGCCGAGCCTCGGCCTGGTGCCGACCCAGGGGGTGGTGCCGGCCTGCCGCTCACTCGACTGCGTCTCGGTCTTCGCCCTGACGGTCGCCGATGCGGCGGCGGTGCTGGAGGTGATCGCCGGCCCGGCGCCCGGGGATCGCTATTCCCGCCCGGCCCCGCCGCACTGGCAGGCCCGGCCGGCGCCACAGCCCGCCTGGCGCTTGGCGGCGCCGTGGCCGGAGCAACTCGTCTTCGACAGCCCGGAGGATGCGGCGCTCTATGAGGCGTCGCTGGCGCGGGCGGCGCTGGATGGGACGCTGCTGCGGGTCGATATCGCGCCCCTGCTCGCCATCGCGCGACGTCTCTATGACGGCGCCTGGGTGGCCGAGCGCACCGCCGCGCTGCGCGAGATGGTGGAGCAGCGGCCGGAAGCGCTGCACCCGGTCACCCGCGGCATCCTCGCCGCCGGGCTCGAGAAGCGGACCATCGAGGCCTGGGAGGATTTCCACGCCGCCGCCGAGGCCCGCCGCCTGGCGCGCGAGCTCTTCGCCAGGGTCGATATCCTGCTGCTGCCGACGGCGCCCGGCCTGCCGGACCTCGCCGCCCTGGCGGCCGAGCCGGTCGCGGCCAATAGCCGGCTCGGCACCTACACCAATTTCGTCAATATCTGCGACCTCAGCGCCCTGGCGGTGCCCGCCGGCTTCCGCGCCGATGGCCGGCCGGCGGGCGTGACCCTGGCCGGCCCGGCCTTCGCCGAGGCGGGCCTCGGCGGGCTCGGTGCGGTGCTGCATGCCGCGGCCGGGGTCGGGCTCGGCGCCTCCGCAGCGCCAGTCCCGCCGCCGCCCAGGCCGCCGCCGCTCGCGCCCGGCGAGCTGCCGCTGCTGGCGATCGGCGCCCATATGGCAGGCCTGCCGTTGAACCCGCAGCTCCGCGGGCATGGCGGGCGCTTCCTCCGCGCCGCCCGCACCGCGCCGCTCTACCGGCTGCACGACCTCGGCAACCGGCCTGGCATGGTCCGCGTCGCGGAGGGCGGGATGGCCGTCACGGGCGAGCTCTGGGCGCTGCCGGCAGCGGGGATCGGGCCCTTCCTCGCCGAGATCCCGGCACCGCTCGGCTTCGGCCGGGTGACGCTGGAGGACGGCTCGACGCCGCTCGGCTTCCTCTGCGAGGCCGCCGGCATCATCGGCGCGCCGGACATCTCCGCCACGGGCGGCTGGCGCGCCCATCTGCAAATGCGAAAGGACGGGTGATGGAGGTCGATATCCCGGAGGTGCTGGCCGAGGTCCGGGCCGCCTTCGCCGCCTATGAGGCGGCGCTGGTCGGCAATGACGTCGCGGTGCTGCAGGACCTCTTCCGCAAGGATGCGCGGACCCTGCGCTACGGCCCGAACGAGAACCTGCTCGGCTGGGAGCGGATCGCCGCCTTCCGCGCTGCCCGCTCGCCGGTGGGGCTGGAACGGACGCTGGAGAACACGGTGATCACCACTTACGGCCGCGACTTCGCCACCGCCAATACCGAGTTCCTGCGCGGCGGCCGGTGCGGGCGGCAGAGCCAGACATGGGTGCGCTTCCCGGAAGGCTGGCGCATCGTCGCCGCGCATGTCTCGCTGATGCCGCCGCCCGACGCGGCGCCGTGACGCGCCGACCGGGCAGCGGCACCTCTCAGCCCGCGAGGTAGCGGGCCGCGCCCTCCCCGAGGATGCGCATGCAGAGGGCGAGATCCTCCTCCTTCGTATCCTCGGCCCAGTGATGGCTGATGCCGCCGATCGAGGGGGTGAAGAGCATGGCGACCGGCATGACGCGGGCGATGTACTGCGCGTCGTGCCCGGCGCCGCTCGGCATGCGCTGCCACTTGCCGGGGGCGATCGCCTCCGCCGCGGCGTCGAGCGCCGCCATCATCGCCGGGTCGCAGGGCGCGGGCATCGACTTGCTGACGCTGATCAGCTGCGCCCGGGTGCGCTCGCGCCGGTTGCTCTCCTGCACGCAGGCGCGCAGGCAGGCCTCCATCCGCTCCAGCACCGCCAGGTCGATGTCGCGGAACTGGAAGAGGATGTCCGCCCCGCCCGGGATGATGGAGGGGGCGCCGGGATCGAGGGCGATCCGCCCGGTCGTCCAGGTGCTGCGCTCGCCGCAGACTTTGGGGAATTCCCGGTCGATCATCGCCAACAGCCGCACCGCGGCGAGGCCGGCATCGCGCCGCTCCGCCATGGTGGTGCCGCCGGCATGGTCCTGCATGCCCTCGATCAGGATGCGCCACTGCCAGATGGCGACGATGCCGGTAACCACGCCGGCCTGCAGCCCGGCGCCTTCGAGCTGGGTGCCCTGCTCGATATGCATCTCGAAGAAGCCCTTGTGGCGGCCGGGCTCGAGCTGCAGGCGCGGCTTGCCGGCAAGGCCCGCCGCGGCCAGCGCCTCGCGCAGCGGCGTGCCGTCCGTGCGGTTGCGGCTGCGGTCGATCTCCTCCTCCGAGAGCAGGCCGATCAGGGACTTGCTGCCGAGGAAGCCGCCCTCGAAATGCCCCTCCTCATCGGCGAAGGCGGCGACATCGATGGGCAGGCCGGCGCGCGCGAGGGCGAGGCCGGCGACCACGCCGAGCGCGCCGTCGAGCCAGCCGGCCTCATTCTGTGATTCGATGTGGCTACCGGCCAGCAGATGCGGCCCCGGCCCGCGATGCCGGCCATAGACATTGCCGATGCCGTCGATGCTGGGCTCGAGGCCGATCTCGGCCATGCGGTCCATCAGCCAGCGCCGGCTCTCCATGTCCTGCGGTGAATAGGTCGGCCGGTGCACGCCGGTCTTGTAAGCGCCGATCTGCCGCAATTCCTGCAGGTCCCGCAGGAAGCGCTCGGTATCGATCTCCGGCATGGCGTCTGCTCCTTCTTACTGCATCGGAATAGGCTGCCGCTGGCTGGCGGCCGGCGCCAGGCGCCGCGGCGGATCGCGTGGCAGCTTCCGTGCCAGCCGGCTTCGCCTAGAGCGTGATCGCTTGAGGTGGCCTCACCGAACAGCGTGATCCACGCGATCAAACAACGCCCTGGACCATGATCCGCGACCCTGAGCGAGCGGATCATCGTCTAGCAGGCGGGCCCTCTCCGGCGGCATCGGCGCCGAGGCCCTTTCGCCATGGGGATCAGGGCTGAGGGCGGGAAATTTTTCTGTCCGGAAGCAACTCGTTTCGCTTGCCGAAAATCTGATTGCGATTGATATTATGAACGCCATGCAACTAACACACGTCCAGGGCGCCGGACCGACAGCGCCGAGCCTCCCGATCCTCGCTCCGGACGACGCCATCGACGGCGGCCCGGCCCGCGAGGCCCTGCCACCGGCGTTGCTCGCCATGATGATGATGGCGAACCGCATCATCGCGACCGAGGCGGTGCGCGTCATTCCCGACGGAAAGCTGACGCCACCGCAGTTCCGCATCCTGAACTACCTGCTCATCGCGCCCGGCGCCTCGCTTTCCGAGGTGGCGAACTATCTCGGCGTCCGGCTGCCGACCGCCTCCGTCATGCTCGTGAAGCTGGCGGCGGAGGGCTATGTGCTGCGCAGCCGGCATCCGATGTCGCGGCGGCGCATGCAGCTCGTCCTGACCGAGCAGGGCCAGGAGATGACGGAGGCGGTCCGCACCGCCCTCTTCGCCCGCCTGCATACCGGCCTCGACCGCCTCGACCCCGCCGACCGGACCCTGGTGCAGGACGCGATCCCGGTGCTCCGCCGCCTCTTCTCCGAGGTGTGAGCCGGACTGCGCGGCACAGGCAGGCCGGCCGACCAGCCGCCGATCGGTCCCCCGGCGATCAGTCGTCGATGATCGCGACCGCCCGGGTCCAGCCGGCCGAGCCGCGATGCACCTTCACCGGGAAGCAGACCACCTGGAAGCCGTCGGGCGGCAGGGCCTCCAGGTTGTGCAGCTTCTCGAGATGCGAATAGCCGATCTCCCGCCCGGCCCGGTGGCCCTCCCAGATGAGCGAGGCATCGCCCGTCTCCTGCACCCGGCGGCGGGTATGGCTGAAGGGCGCGTCCCAGGACCAGCCATCGGTGCCGACCAGGCGGATGCCGTGCTCGAGCAGCCAGAGCGTTGCCGCCTTGCCCATGCCGCAGCCGGAATCGATGTAGTCCTCCTCGCCGTAGCGCGACCCGGCGCGGGTGTTGACGACGACGATCTCAAGCGGCCGCAATTCGTGGCCGATGCGCTGGAGCTCGGCTTCGACATCGCCCGGCTGCACCACGTAGCCGTCCTCGAAATGCCGGAAGTCGAGCTTCACGCCGGGATTGAAGCACCATTCGAGCGGCACCTCGTCGATCCGCCAGGAGGGCTCGCCGCCGGGCGTCAGCCGCTCATTCATGCGCGAGAAGTAGTGGTAGGGCGCGTCGAGGTGCGTGCCGTTATGGGTGCTGATGTTCACCCGCTCGACCGCGGCGTATTCACCCTCCGGCAGCGCCTCGACCGGCACCCCCATATAGGCGGCCATGCGTGGCGCCGACTGGTGGTGATCGACATACTCGATCTGCGGCAGCATCTCCGGCGGGTCGGAGCGGATCCCGGCCTTCAGCGGCACGGAGATGTCGATGAAGCGACGGGCCATGGCGTGTCCTCCTGCCTTTGCGGTCTGCTGCCGCGCGCTCAGTACAGCGCGTAGCCGCCATCGATGACCAGCGTGTCGCCGGTATGGAAGCTGGCGGCATCGCTCATCAGATAGACCGCGATGCCGCCGAAATCGGCACCCGTGCCCCAGCGCCGCATCGGCACCCGCGGTAGGACATTGCCGGCGAACTTCGCATCCGCCGTCGCCCGGGCCGTCATCTCCGTCTCGATCCAGCCCGGCAGGATGGCATTGGCCCGCGCGCCGTAGCGCGCCAGCTCCACCGCCAGCGCCCGGATCATCGAGACCATGCCGCCCTTGGAGGCGCCGTAATGCTCGTTCCGCGCCGCCCCCTCGATGGCGGCGAGCGAGGCGGTGCCGACGAGCACGCCGCCCCGGTCGCCCGCCTCGGCCCGCGCCTTCATGTGCCGCGCCGCGGCGCGGAAGGTGAGGAAGGCGCCGCGGAGATTGACCCCGAGCACCCGGTCCCATTCCTCGACCGTGCGCTCGACGAAGGGGCCGCTGCGGCCGCCAGAGACGCCGGCATTGGCGAAGCAGCCATCGACCCGGCCGAGCACCCGCAGCGTCTCGGCGAAGGCGGCCTCCACCTCGGCCTCCTCGGCGACGTTGCAGCGCAGCGCCAGCACCCGCCGGCCAGTGGCCTCGAGCTGCGTCCGCGCCGCCGCGTTCTTCGCCTCGTTGGTGCCCCAGATGGCGATGTCGGCTCCCGCCTCCGCCATGGCCTGCGCCATGCCGAGGCCGATGCCGCCATTGCCGCCGGTGACCAGCGCCACCTTGCCCGTGAGGTCGAACCCCGCATAGGCCATGGCCATTCCCTTCCCTGCTCCGTTCCGCCCAGCCTGCACCGGCCCGGCTTGCGCCGGAAGCCCGGCCGCGCGAGAGGAGGCCCCGGCAACGGGGAGCAGCGGCATGGCGCGGATCACCTTCGTCCAGCCCGATGGCAGCCGGCAAAGCTTCGAGTCGGGCGAGGACGAGACCGTCATGCTGGTCGGCGTCCGGCACAACGTGGCGCATCTGCCGGCGGATTGCGGCGGCCAACTCGCCTGCGCGAGCTGCATGGTGGATGTGGCGGAGCCCTGGCGAGAGCGGGTCGGCCCGCCGGGGCTCGACGAGGGCGACATGATCGAGGATGCGCTCGGCGAGCGGCCGCCGGGGCGGCGCCTGTCCTGCCAGATCGGCATCACCGAGGCGCTGGACGGGCTTGAAGTGCTGCTGCCCCGGGATCGGAGGCCGGACCGCCAGGGATGAGCCGGGACCGCGCCCTTGGCATGGACCGGCCGATCCCCCGGCGGGACCTGCTGCAGGGCGCGGCGGCACTGGCGCTGGGCGGCGCGGCACCGGCGGCCGGGCTGCCCGATCCGCCGCTGCGCCAGGGGCTGCGCGGCAGCCAGCCCGGCAGCTTCGAGGCGATGCATGCGCTGGCCGCCGGCGCGCCGCTGCCCAGCGCCACCGACACCGAAGGGCCCTATGACCTGGTCGTGGTCGGCGCCGGGATCAGCGGCCTGGCCGCGGCCCTGTTCTGGCGCGATGCCAGGCCGGAGGCCCGGATCCTCATCCTCGACAACCACGACGATTTCGGCGGCCATGCCCGCCGCAACGAGTACCGCATCGGCACCCGCACCCTGCTGATGAATGGCGGGACCATGCTGATCGACAGCCCACGCCCCTACGGCGCCGTGGCAGCGGGGCTGCTGCGGCGGCTCGGCATCGAGCCCGAGGCGCTGGCGGCGCGGCATGCCGATCCGGGCTTCTGGCGGCGCCAGGGCATGGGCCGCGGCGTCTTCCTCGACCATGCGACCTTCGGTGCCGACCATCTCCTCACCGGCATCGGCGACCGGCCCTGGGCCGAGGTGCTGCGCGACTCGCCGCTGCCGTCAGCGGTGCAGCAGGACATTGCCCGGCTGCACGAGGCGCGCACCGACTACCTGCCCGGCCTGTCCTCGGCCGGGAAGAAGGCGCTGCTCGCCCGCACCAGCTACCACGACTATCTGGCCCGGATCGCCGGGGCGGGGGCGGCGACCCTGCCCTTCTTCCAGGCGATGAGCCATGGCGAATGGGGCGTCGGCGCCGATGCGGTGAGCGCGCTCGATGTCTGGGCCCTCGGCTTTCCCGGCTTCCAGGGGCTCGACCTGGCGCCGGGCGCGGCGGCGGGCATGGGCTACACCGCCGCCGGCTATGCCGAGGGCGGCTCGGCCCGCTTCCATTTCCCGGACGGCAACGCCTCCATCGCTCGGCTGCTGGTGCGCGCGCTGATCCCGCAGGCGGTGCCCGGCGGCAGCGTCGAGGATGTGGTGCTGGCGCGCGCCGATTACGCGCGGCTGGACCGGCCGGAGGCCGCCACGCGCCTGCGGCTCGAAAGCCCGGTGCTGCGGGTGCGGCAGGCCGGCGATGCGGTCGAGCTCACCTATCTCCGCCATGGCGAGGCCCGCCGCGTTGTCGCGGCGCGCTGCGTCCTGGCCTGCTGGGGGATGACGATCCCGCATCTCTGCCCCGACCTGCCCGAGGCGCAGGCGGCGGCGCTGCGCAGCCAGGTGAAGGTGCCGCTGGTCTATGTCTCGGTGCTGCTGCGGAACTGGCTGGCCTTCCGGCGGCTCGGCATCGCCCGAGCGCAGGCGCCGGGCAGCCGCTTCACCGCGCTCTGGCTCGACTGGAAGACCCGCATCGGCGGCTACGACAGCATCGGCCGGCCGGAGGAGCCGGTGCTGCTCTTCCTCTCGCATGTGCCGACCGCGCCGGGCCTCGACCAGCGCGCCCAGCATCGGGCCGGCCGCGCGGCGATGCTCGCCACCACCTTCGAGGAGTACGAGCGGGACCTGCGCGACGAGCTGCAGCGCCTGCTAAGCGCCGGCGGCTTCGAGGCGGCGCGCGACATCCTCGGCATCACGGTGAACCGCTGGCCGCATGGCTATGCCTATGAGTACAACCCGCTCTTCGATCCCGCCTGGCCGCCGGGCGAGGCGCCGCACGAGATCGGGCGCCGCCGCTTCGGCCGCATCGCCATCGCCAATTCCGATGCTGGCGCCGCCGCCTATACCGACAGCGCCATCCACCAGGCGCATCGCGCGGTGACGGAGCTGCTGGCGGATTGAGCGGCGGCGGGCGCGCCCTGCCCACCGCCGCCTGACCCTGTTGCGCCCATCAAAACCCTCGCTGCCCGTTGCCCTGCTGCGGCTTTGCCGCAGCAGGCTGCGACGGTTCCTGGGCAGGAAGGGACTGCATGGGGCCCCGCAAAGCCGCGAAGCGGCTTTGCGGGGAGTTCCTATTGCGCCGGCGCCGGCGCCACCGTCGGGTCGAGCTCGATCGCCGGGATCGGATCGCGGACGATCACCGCATAGGCGACGGCGCAGAAGACGGCGAGGCTGGCACCGACCAGCAGGGCCGGGGCGAAGCTGCCGCTTCCCTCGACGATGAAGCCGGTCGCCGTCGGCGCCAGGGCGCCGCCGAGATAGCCGCCGAAATTCTGCATCGCGCCGAGGGAGGCGGTGCAGTTCGCCGGCGCCACGACCGAGACCATGGCCCAGGCCGTCGCGGTCGCGACATAGCCGAGGAACATCGCCGCCGAGATGAAGGCGATCGCCAGGCTGTTGCTCGGCGTCCAGGCGGCCAGCGCGGTGCAGAGCCCGGCCCCGGCGAGCGAGATCGCCATCGGCCATTTCCGGCTGTTGACCGGCGAGACGCCGCGGCGCGCCAGCACATCCGTCAGCCGGCCGCCGAGCAGGCTGCCGACCACGCCGAAGGCGAAGGGGATGGCGGCCAGCACGCCGGTATCGCGGATGCTGATATGCCGCTCCATTTCCAGATAGGCGGGCAGCCAGGAGGCGTAGATCCAGAGGGTGTAGATGACGCCGAAGAAGCCGATCAGCATCCCCCAGGTGGTGCGGAAGGTGAACAGCCGCCGCCACTCCACCAGGGTGAGCTGCGTGGTCTCCCCGGTCGCGTCGCCCTCGGTGAGATGCGCCCGTTCCTCCGGTGTCAGCGCGACCTCGCCGGGGTTGCGGTAGATGGCATAGGCGATGACCGCGACCGCTACCCCGGCCAGGCCGACGATGAGGAACATCCAGCGCCAGCCGACATAGAGCATCAGGAAGGTCAGCACGGGCACGGAGACGGCGGTGCCGAGCGTCGAGGAGCAGTTCCAGATGCCGGTCGCGGTGCCGCGGTCGCGGGCATTGAACCAGTCCCGGCTCACCCGCGCCGCGGTCGGGAATTGCGGCGCCTCGCCGATGCCCAGCAGCATGCGCGCGGCGAAGAATTGGGTGAAGCTGTGCACCAGCCCGCCGGCGGCCTGGGCGATGGACCAGAGGCCGAGCCCGAGCGAGAGCATCCGCCGCGGCCCGAAGCGGTCGACCAGCGCCCCGACTGGGAGCTGGGAGAAGGCATAGGCCCAAAGGAAGGCGGAGAGCAGCAGCCCCATATCGCCGACCGAGAGGCCGAGCTCCTCGCGGATCAGCGGGTTGGCGACGGCGAGCGTCGCACGGTCGATGTAGTTGATGACGCCGCTCAGCACGAGCAGCGCCAGCGCGATGCGCTGAGTCCGGACAATTCGTGGGGTCCGGCCCGGCGGCAGCGAAGCCGACACGGCCAAGGCGAGTCCTCCCGCTATCTGCCTGTCCCGGCGAGAGCGAAGGAGAAACGCCGGGGGCATGTTGCGGCCATTCGACGGCCGCGCGCGGCGGCTCCGTTCCCGGGCGGCTCCGCGTGGCCGGCATAGTCCCATGCCACGCGGCCTGCAAATCGGCGCCGGCTCAGCTGGCCGGCGGCAGAGTGCCGAAGACGGTCTCGGCCTCGATCTGGCGGACATTCTCCGGCCGCGGGAAGGGCGGCGGTGGCGCCTCGTCCTCGGCCCGCACCCGGCCGATGCGGGCGAAGAAGGTCTCGAGCCCGCCCGGCATGATGCACCAGACGAAGGTCAGCGGCCCGCTGCCGGTATTGTGGAAGCTGTGCGCCCGGTTGCGCGGGAAGAAGAAGCAGGAGCCGGGCCGCATCGGATGCACCGCGCCCTCGATATGCGCCTCCCCCTCACCGGCGATGACGAAGATGACCTCCTCGTTCTGGTCGTGCAGGTGCTCGCGCACATGGCAGCCGGGATCGACGGTCTGGGTGCCGAAGGCGAAGGGCGTCTCGGAGCCGGTGCTGGCGCCGTCGAGCAGGCAGCGCACGAAGCCGTTGGCCGGCACCGGCTGCCAGAAGCTGAGCGCCTCCCCCGGCTGCTGCACGATCAGGCGGGCGGGGCTCTGCGGGGCGGTGTCGGGCATGGCGGCTCTCCGGCGCGGCGGCGCGAGTGTCGGGCCGCGGCCCGCCACGCCGCAAGCCTTGCGGCGGCGTGCCACCCGTGGAACCTTCCGTCTGGGAGACACGCCGCGCGGCCACCGCCTGCCGGGAGACGAACCACCATGCCTCGCTGGACCGCCCGGGCCCGGAGAGCCCGTTCGCGCCTTGCCTCCCTCGCCGCGGCGCTGGCGATCGCGCTGCTGCCCACGGCGCTGCCCATGGCGCCGGCCTTCGCCCAGACGCGCTGGGTCATGGCCACGCCCTATGCCGAGAATTTCCACACCCAGAACATCCGCCAGTTCATCGCCGATCTCGACCAGGGGACCGGCGGCCGGATGCAGGTGCAGCTGCACAACAATGCCAGCCTGCTGCCCATGGCGCAGATCAAGCGCGGCGTGCAGACCGGCCAGGTGCAGCTCGGCGAGATCCTGCTCTCGGCCTATGCCAACGAGGACCCCTTCTTCGAGGTGGACGGCGTGCCCTTCCTCGCCTGGACCTGGCCGCAGGCGGAGGCGCTGAACGCGGCGACCGAGCCCTATATCCGCGCCCGGCTGGAACGGCAGGGCCTGACCCTGCTCTACATCGTCCATTGGGATGTCCAGGGCTTCTACGCGAAATCCGAGATCCGCAGCGTCGCCGACCTGAAGGGTAGTCGCTTCCGCGCCTACAACACCGTCACCGCCCGCATGGCCGAGCTGATGGGGGCGACGCCGGTGACCGTGCAGCTCGCCGAGGTCAGCCAGGCCTTCGCCACCAACGTCATCACCGCCATGTTCACCTCGGCCCAGAGCGGCGTGAACGTCACTGCCTGGGAGTTCACCCGCGCCTGGACCAATGTCGGCGGCATGCGGACGCGCAACGCCGTCTTCGCCAACACTCGCGCCCTGCAGGCGCTGGATGCGCCGAACCGGGAGGCGTTGCTGGCCGCCGCCGCCCGGGCCGCCACGCGCGGCAAGGAGCTGGCGAAGCAGGCCGAGGTCACCCAGGCGGAGCGGCTGCGTGCTCAGGGGATGCTGCTGCCGCAGCCGAGCGAGCAGCTCATGGGCGAGCTGAAGGGGATCGGCGAGACACTGACCGCCGAGTGGGTGCAGCGCGCCGGCCCCGAGGGGGCGCAGATGCTGCAGGCCTACCGCGCCGCCCTGCGCTGATCCCGCCGCTATTCGGCGGCGAGACGCTCCGCATCCAGCAGCCCGGCCGCTGCCAGGGCCTGGCCGATCCGGCGAATCTCCGCCGGGCCGAGTTTCTTCAGCGGCGGCCGCACCACCGCGCGCGGCAGCTTGCCGAGCAGCACCAGCGCCTCCTTCATGCGGTTGTGCATGTCGAAGAAGGGCTCGGCATAGAAGGCCTGGGCGGTCGGGCGGATGCGGGCGTTCAGCGCCTGCGCCGTCGCCATGTCGCCGCGCTGCACCGCCTCGAACAGCCGCGCCTGCAGATCGGCGATGACGCTGCCTGAGCCGGAGAGCAGCCCGGCGGCGCCGGTGACGAGCGAGGCGAAGAGCCAGGCGCTGTGGGTCGAGAGCACATGCACCGGCCGGCGCAGCCCCTGCAGCACCTCGATATGCCGCTCCGCCAGCGCCGGGTCGTTGCACCAGTCCTTGATGGCGCGGATGCTCGGCACCTCCTCGGCGAGCCGTGCCAGGGTGTCGAGCGGATAGGTCAGGCCGGTCACCGCCGGATACTGGAACAGGATGAGCGGCAGGTCCGTCGCGTCGGCGATGTGCCGGACATGGTCGGCCAGGCAATCCGGCCGGGCGGCATTGCCGCGCGAGAGCACGCCGGACGGGAAGACCAGCAGGGCCGAGGCGCCGCCAGCCGCGGCGCGCCGGGCGATCTGCGCCGCCTGCAAGGTGCCGTCGGCATGGACGCCGTTCACCACCGGCAGCCGGTCGCCCACCGTCTCCAGCGTCAGCGCCAGCACGCGCTCCTGCTCCTCCGGATCGCAGGAGGCGACCTCGGAGGCATGGGCGTTGGTGGTGATGGCGCTGAGGCCCGGGACGGCGGCGACGTCGCGCAGATGCGCCGCATAGGCGGCCTCGTCGATCGAGAGGTCGTCATGGAAGGGCAGCAGCACGGCGGGGATGACGCCGCGCGGCTCGAATCCCGGGAAGCGGCTCGGCATGCGCTGCGTCCTCCTCTCCTCCGCTGGCCCGGCTCAGCCGGGCAGCTTGCTGGTCTTGGTGCCGAGGCCGCGCATGAAGCGGTCCCGGATCTGCGGCGGGTCACGCTCGGTCTGCGCCGCCGGCCCCTGGTCGTCGAGCTTCAGGCCGATCAGATGCGGCCCGTCGGTGGCCAGGGCGTTGTCGATCAGCCGTTCCAGATCCGCCTCGTCGGCCGCCCAGGCGGCGCCCGCGATGCCGCAGCCGCGGGCGATGGCGACGTAATCCGCGCCGCCCGCCGCCGGCGTCGCCTGGCCGCCGGTGATCTGGTAGGTGCCGTTGTCCATCACCAGGATGGCGAGGTTGGCCGGGCGCAGGGTCGCGACCGTCGCCAAGCAGCCGAGTTGCATGAGCAGCGAGCCGTCGCCCTCCAGCGCGAAGACCCGGCGCTGCGGCTGCGCCAGCGCGACGCCGAGCGCGATCGGCACGGCGAGGCCCATGCTGCCCAGCATGTAGAAATTCTGCGGCCTGTGCCCGGCGGCCCAGAGGTCGAAATTGCTGTGGCCGATGCCGCCGATGACGGCTTCCTCGCGCTGCAGCCGCGCCACCAGCCGCTTCGTCGCATCGAAGCGGTGCAGCCGCTTGGCATTGTGCGCCGTGGTCGCCATGGCTCAGCTCCCCGCCTTTACCGGCGAGGCCTTGGCGCCGGTCAGCAGCGGCGAGAGGACCAGCGCCGCCGGCTGCTGCGTCATCAGCGCCTGCCTGATCACCCGGTCGGCGATGAAGCCACATTCATCGAGCCGCGTGATCACCTGATGCGGCATGGCCAGCGCCTCGAGGGTCGGCCGCATGGTGCGCCAGACCGCCGCCTGGCCGAGATTGAACTCGCCGAGCGTGCCGCGCTCGCTGATCATCAGCAGCACCGGGATCTGGAAGGCGCAGGGCAGGCTGGCCAGCACATTGGCCAGCGTGGCGAAGCCGCTAGTCTGCATCAGCACCATGCCGCGCATGCCGGCCATCGCCCCGCCGGCCACGATGCCCACCGCCTCCTCCTCCCGCGCCGTGGTGAAGGCCGTGAAGAAGGGATCGGCATGGATGGCGGCGATGAGCGGCTTCAGGACGTTGTCCGGCACATAGGGGATGAGGCGAATCTCGTTCGCCTTCAGCACCTCCAGCACGATCTCGTGCCAAGCCTGGCTCATGGACGCTTCCCGTTATCGCCTCGGTCTTGCCCGCATCATCGCCCAAGGGGCGGGATCGCGCCAGATGGGCGCCGCTCGGGCGGCGCCGGTCAGGCGGCGGGCGTCTCGGCCGGCGGGTAGTTCAGCTCGACCGCGACGCCGTCCGGGTCGCGGATGAAGAGCTGGGTCTGCCGGTCGCGCGGGATCACCCGCACCTCATGCGCGATGCCGCGCTGCGCCAGGCGCTGCTTCATCTCGGCAAGCCCGGTGCAGGAGAAGGCGATGTGGTCGAGCAGCCCGGTCGGCCCCGCCTCGCGCGCCGCCGGATGGCCGTCATCGCTGCGCGGGCCGATCAGGTGCACGGTCGGGTTGTCGCCGACATAGAGCCAGTAGCCCGGGAAGGACAGCGGCGGCCGGTAGCCGACCTCGAGCCCCAGCACGTCGACATAGAACTCCCTGGTCCGCTCCAGGTCCACCGGGCGGATCGTGTAGTGGTTCAGGCCTTCCAGCGGCATGTCGCGAGTCCTCTCCCATACGAACGGACCGGTCGCTTGACCGGTCCGAGGTCCCGAACGGGGCCCGCAGCGTATGCTGCGAAGCCAAGCAAACCGGAGGCTTGCGCCCGGCGACCGAGGGGCACCGGTACCAGGCGGCGGTCAGAAGAAGCGGCCGGACGGGTTCATCCCCAGGAAATGCTGGCCGCACATCTCGAGATGCGCGGTCCGGCCCTGCACCTGCTGCGCCGAGGCATGGATGTCGCGCATCCGGCGCTCGAAGGGGCCGCCGACCATGATCGCGCTCGCCCCCGCCTCGTGATAGGCCCATTCGGCCACCTCCTTGGCGCGGTGGATGGCCGAGGTGGTGGCGAGGCGGACCATGGCCCGCTCCTGCATGGTGATGTGGCCGCGGCTGCGCGCCACCTCCCATGCCTCCTCCAGCACCTCGACCAGCCAGGCGCCGGCCGAGCGCAGCTTCGCCTCGCATTGCGCGATGCCGTTCTGGATCACCTCGCTCTCCCGCATCGGCCGCGTCATGGCGGCACCGGTCTTGGTCCGCGCCATGCTGGTGAAGGCATCCAGCATGCCGCGGGCGATGCCCATGGAGACGCCGGCGAAGCCCGCGGCATAGAGGTTGGTGGTGGTGAACTTGTAGAGCGGCGAGTCGATCCGGCGCTCGGCATCGCTGTCGCGGCAGACGCTGAAGGCCTCCGGCACGAAGAGCTCGTCGAAGCTGTAGGTGTCGCTGTTGGTGCCGCGTAGGCCGACGACGTTCCAGACATCGTGGAAGCGCACCGCCTCGCGCCGCACCAGCATCGTGCGCTCGGCCTCGCTGCCATCGGGGTTGCGGCGGATGGAGCCGTCCGGCTCGACGAGGCGGCAATGCCCGCCCATCCAGCTCGCATGCCGGTTGCCGCTGGCAAAGCCCCAGGTGCCGGAGACGCGGTAGCCGCCAGGCACGGCATGGGCGGTGCCGGTGCCGAAGCCCCAGGCAAGCACCGCGCGAGGGTCGCCCCAGACCTCCCAGGCCGCCTCGGGCGCCATATAGGCCGCGGCGAAGGAGCAGCCCGAGGCCTGGCCGAGGCACCAGGCCGTCGAGCCGTCGGCGGCGGCGATCGCCTCCTCCATGCGGAAGAAGGTGGCGGGCCGTACCTCCTCGCCATTGTAGGCGCGCGGCAGAAGGGTCCGGAACAGGGCGGCGCCGTGCAGGGCGTCCAGCACCTCGGGCGTCAGCGCCTTGTCGGATTCGATGCGGGCCGAATCCGCCTCGATGCGGGCGGCGATGGATCGGGCCCGGGCCACGGGATCGGTGCCGACCCGGATCGGCGAGAGGCCGTCCATCTCCAAGGCTGCGCTCATTGGCCGTCCTTCCGCGATGCTGGGGCCACGATGTTCGGTCGCCCGACCAAATCTCGACGAGCGGGCCCGTCCGTGTCAAGCAGGCGGCAGCACGCTATAGGGACTGCGGGGACGAGGCATCGACGCGGCCATGGACGGATCGAGAATGACGGTAACAGAGCAAACCAGGCCCGCTGCGGAGGCCACCGCCAGCGTGCGCGACCGCATCCTCGACGTTGCCCAGTCGCTCTTCTCCGAACAGGGCTATGCCGCCACTTCTACCCGGGCGATCGCCCAGCGGGCGGGGGTGAACCTCGCCCAGCTCCATTACCACTTCGGCGCCAAGCGCGACCTGTTCAAGGCGGCCTATCTGCGGGGCGCCAGCCAGGTGACCGAGGCGCGCCGGCGCGCCCTTGCCGAGGCGCGAGCGGGGCGAGGCGGCGGGCCGATCCCGCTCGAGGAGCTGGTCCGCAGCTTCGTGACGCCCTTCATGCTGAATGGCCAGACGCCGGAGGGGCGGGCCACCATGCGCATGCATGCGCGGCTGCACACCGAGCCGGACGACATCTCGAAGGAGGTGCTGAGCGCCGTCTACGACGAGACGACGCTCGACTATCTCGGCGAGTTCGCCCGCGTGCTGCCGCATCTCGACCGGCAGGTGCTGTGCTGGCGGGTCTATTTCATGATGGGCGCCTATCGCTACACGCTGCTGCGCACCGGGCGGCTGGAGATGATGTCGGACGGCGCCTGCGACAGCGGCGACTTCGACCGGGCGGTCACCGAGATCGTGCCCTTCCTCTGCGCCGGCCTCAGCGCGCCCTGACGCGGCCGGCGGTCCGGGAGGGCCGCCATCACCATGGCATGACCGGCCACTGGACGGGCCGAGCCGGGATGCGGCCCCGGCGTTCCCTCCGGCGGCATCTGGGCGGGAGCGGGACATGGCGGAGTACGACGCGATCGTGATCGGGGCCGGGCAGGCCGGACCCTCCCTCGCCTTCCGCCTCGCGGCCAGCGGCCGGCGCGTCGCCATGATCGAGCGGAACAAGGCCGGCGGCACCTGCGTCAACACCGGCTGCACCCCGACCAAGACCCTGGTGGCGAGCGCCCGGGTGGCGCAGCTCGCCCGGCGGGCGGCGGAATACGGCGTGGTGCTCGCCGGCGAGGTCGGCATCGACTGGCCGCGGGTCCGCGCGCGGATGGAGGGGATCGTCGCCCGCTCGCGCGACGGCCTGGCGCAGTCCCTCGCCACGACCGAGAACATCGCCTTCCTGCACGGCCATGCCCGCTTCACCGGCCCGCACCGCGTCGCGGTCGATGACCAGACGCTGACCGCGCCCTGGATCTTCCTCGATGTCGGCGGGCGCGCCGCGGCGCCGCCGATCCCGGGCCTCGAGACCGTGCGCTGGCTCAGCAACAGCGACCTGCTCCGCCTCGATGCCCTGCCCCGGCATCTGGCGATCATCGGCGGCAGTTATATCGGGCTGGAATTCGCCCAGATCTTCCGCCGCTTCGGCGCCATGGTGACGGTGGTGGAACTGGCGCCGCGGCTGATCCCGCGCGAGGACGAGGAGGTCTCGGCGGCGGTGCAGGCGCTGCTCGAGGCGGAGGGCGTGACCGTCCATTGCGGCGCCAAGGGGCTCGCCCTGGCGCCCGCCGGCGAGGCGGTGGCGGTCCGCATCGAGGGCGTCCCGGAGATCCAGGCCTCGCACCTGCTGCTGGCGACCGGCCGGCGACCCAATACCGACGATCTCGGCCTGGAAGCCGCCGGCATCGCCCGGGACGCGCGCGGCTACATCACGGTCGACGACGCGCTGGAGACCAGCCAGCCCGGCATCTGGGCGCTCGGCGACTGCAACGGCCGCGGCGCCTTCACCCATACCGCCTACAACGATTACGAGATCGTCGCCGCCAACCTGCTCGATGGCGAGCGGCGCCGGGTCACCGACCGGCTGCCCTGCTACGCCCTCTTCACCGACCCGCCGCTCGGCCGCTTCGGCATGACCGAGACCGAGACCGAGGCGCGCGCCGCCGGGCACCGGCTGCTGGTCGGGCGGCGGCCGATGACGCGGGTGAACCGCGCCGTCGAGAAGGGCGAGACCCAGGGCTTCATCAAGATCGTGGTCGATGCGCAGACCCACCGCATCCTCGGCGCCGCCATCCTCGGCGTGGAGGGCGACGAGGCGATCCATGGCCTGCTCGACCTCGCCCATGCCGGCGCGCCAGCCCCGGTCATGCAGCGGGCGGTGCATATCCACCCCACCGTCTCCGAGCTGATTCCGACCGTGATGGGCGACCTGCAGCCCGCCTGACGGCTCAGCCGACGACCGGCACCCGGCCCTCGATCGGGTATTGCGGATCGTTGTAGCCGGGCGTCGAGGGGTGGCCGGGCGCGACCAGGCTGTCGATCAGCGCCTCGTCCTCGGCCGTGAAGCGGTAGTCGAGCGCCGCGAGGTAGTCCTCCAGATGCTGCTCGGTGCGCGGGCCGAGGATGCAGCCCGTGACCAGGCGGTTGTTCAGCACCCAGGCGATGGCGAGATGCGCCGCCGAGCCGCCCTTCGCCGCGGCATGGTCGCGGATGCGCTGCGCGATCGCGAGCGATTCCGGCCGCAGCTCGGTCTCCAGCATCCGGCGGTCCTGGCGGCCGGCGCGGCTGCCCGGCTCCGGCGCCTCGCCGGGGCGGTACTTCGCCGTCAGCACGCCGCGGGCCAGCGGCGAATAGGGCACGACGCCGAGCCCGTAATGCGCCGCGGCGGGGATCTGCTCGACCTCCGGCTGGCGGTTCATGGCGTTGTAATAGGGCTGCGAGACCACCGGCCGGTCGATGCCCAGCCCGTCGCAGAGCCGGCAGATCTCGGCGATCCGCCAGGAGCGGTAGTTGGAGACGCCGAAATGCCGGATCTTCCCGGCCCGCACCAGGTCCCCGAGCGCCCGCACCGTCACCTCCAGCGGCGTCGCATGGTCCTCCTTGTGCAGGTAGAGGATGTCGATGAACTCGGTGCCGAGGCGGCGCAGGCAGGCCTCGGTGCCCTGCATCACCCATTTGCGGGAGAGGCCGCCCTCGTTCGGCCCCTTCCCCACGCGGTTGGCGATTTTGGTCGCCAGCACCCAGGCATGGCGGTTGCCGGCGATGGCGGCGCCGACCACCTCCTCCGAGCGGCCGGCATTGTAGCCATCCGCGGTGTCGAGGACGTTGATCCCGGCTTCGGCCGCGCGGGCGATGAGGCGCTCGCTGGTCGCGGCATCGGTCGGGCCGCCGAACATCATGGTGCCGAGGCAGTAGCGGCTGACCGAGAGGCCGCTGCGGCCGAGCGTGCGGTATTCCATCGCCTGTCTCCCCTGCGGCCGGCGAGGCTTGCCGTGCCGCCGGGGAAGGTCAAGCGGACCGGCGGCCCTCAGGCGACGGCGTAGCGCGAGAGGGCGAGGTCGTCGGCGGCGATCTCCGGCGCGCGGCCGGTCATCAGGTCGGCGAGCAGGCGGCCGCTGCCGCAGGCCATGGTCCAGCCGAGCGTGCCATGGCCGGTATTGAGATGCAGGTTGCGGTAGCGGGTCGGCCCCACCACCGGCGTGCCGTCCGGCGTCATCGGCCGCAGCCCGGTCCAGAAGCTGGCCTTCGCGATGTCGCCGCCGCGCGGGAAGAGGTCGCCGACGGAATAGGCGAGCGTCTCACGTCGCGGCTTGCGCAGCCGCAGCGAGAAGCCGGCGAGCTCGGCGGTGCCGCCGACCCGGATGCGGTCGCCGAGCCGGGTGATCGCCACCTTGTAGGTCTCGTCCATCACGGTCGAGACCGGCGCGCCGGCCTCCTCGGTCACCGGCAGGGTGAGCGAGTAGCCCTTCACCGGATAGACCGGCACCGCCACCTGCAGCGGCCGCAGCAGCGCCGGCGAATAGCTGCCCATGGCGACGACATAGGCATCCGCGGTCACCCGGCCCCGGTCGGTGGCGACGCCGGTGATGCGGTCCCCTTCGCGCTCGAGCGCCCGCACCGTGACGCCCTGGCGGAAGACGACGCCGCGGGCGGCGGCCATGGCGGCGAGTCGCTGGGTGAAGAGATGCGCATCGCCGGTCTCGTCCCCTGGCAGGCGCAGGCCGCCGACGAACTTGCCGGGCACCAGGCCGAGCGCCGGCTCGGCGCCGATGCAGCCTGCCGCGTCCAGCACCTCGTAGGGCACGTGATAGGCATCGAGCACCGCGGTGTCGCCGCCGACGGCATCGAGCTGCTTCTGGGTGCGGAAGAGCTGCAGCGTGCCCCTGCTGCGCTCGTCATAGGCGATGCCGGTCTCGGCGCGCAGGTCCCGTAGCACGTCGCGGCTGTATTCGGCGAGGCGCACCATGCGGGACTTGTTGGTGCCGTAGGCCGCCTCGGTGCAGTTGGCGAGCATCTGGCCGAGCCAGCGATAGAGCCCGTGGTCGAGCTGCGGCCATAGCACGAAGGGCCGGTGGCGCATCATCAGCCATTTCAGCGCCTTGATGGGGATGCCCGGCCCGGCCCAAGGGGCGGAATAGCCCGGCGAGACCTGGCCCGCATTGGCGAAGCTGGTCTCCATGCCGGCGGCGGGCTGGCGGTCCAGCACCGTCACCTCGTGCCCGGCCTTCGCCAGGTACCAAGCGCTCGTCACGCCGACCACGCCGCTGCCCAGGACCAGGACCCGCATCGCCGCCTCCGTTGGTTCGCCGCAAAGACTATCGGGAGGGTCAGCAAATTTCACGCCGATGCGCCGAATCCTCTGCCGCCGGCACGCCATGTGCCGCATGATCGACGACGGATTCGCAGATAATTCGATGCACGCGCTGGACGATACCGACCGCGCCATCCTCCGCCAGTTGCGGGCGGACGGGCGGATGAGCAATGCCGCCCTGGCCGAGGCGGTCGGGCTCTCGCCCTCGGCCTGCCTCAGGCGGCTGCGGCTGCTGGAGCACCGGGGCGTGATCCGCGGCTATACGGCGATCATCGAGGAGGCGGCGCCGCGCGAGGGCGTGGTGGTGATCGTCCAGATCACCCTCGAGCGGCAGACAGATGCCAGCATGCAGGGCTTCGAGACGGCGGTTCGCCGCTGTCCGGAGGTGCGCGAGTGCTACCTGATGACCGGGATGTCGGACTACCTGCTGCGGGTCGAGGCGCGCGACGCGGCGGATTACGAGCGCATCCACAAGGAGGTGCTCTCCCGCCTTCCCGGCGTGGCGCGCATCCAGTCGAGCTTCGCGATCCGCAGCATCGTCCGCGGCTGACCCAGGCCGGCAGGACCGGCGGATGGCGCGCCCGGCAGGACTTGAACCTGCGACCCCACGCTTAGAAGGCGCGTGCTCTATCCAGCTGAGCTACGGGCGCTTGGTGCCGGGCCGGCCGGGCCAGCCTCAGTGGGTCCAGTTCTCGGTCCGGCCGTAGCGGAAGTTGTCGGCATAGACCTTGGCCTTGATCCGGACCGGCTTCGGCTCCTCCACCTCATAGCGCAGGCCGTTCGCCTCGGCATAGGCGACGGCCTCCTCGCGGGTGGGGAAGCGCAGCCGGACCTGGCCGCGCGTGTCGCCCGAGCCGGCCCAGCCCATCAGCGGGTCGAGGTTCTGCCGCTCGCCGGGCGCGAATTCCAGCACCCAGTCCTGGGTGCGGCCCTTGCCCGACTGCATGGCACTGCGGGGCGGCACGAAGATGCGGGCGATCTGGGACGGGCCGGGCATGGTGTTCCTCGTTGCAAGACTCGGGGCGGCGGGATTCGAACCCACGACCTCCTGTACCCAAAACAGGCGCGCTACCAGGCTGCGCCACACCCCGCGCGGCGCGCACCCTATGGGCGTCGGGGCTCCGGGGCAATGGGCAGCCGGCGGATCGCCCCTCGGGACCCGCTTCCCCGGCCCCATTCCAGGCGCGGTCAAGGAGCGTTGCCGAAGATCCGCTGCTGCACCTGGTCGCCCACCCGCAGCCCCAGCCGCTCCGCCGTGCCGGCCGCGAGCTCGAGCGTCGCCCGGACCGGCCCCCGGCTCTCGATGGTCGCCAGGGATTGCGGCACGGTGCGCTCGGCGATGCGGTGGATCCGGCCATCGGCGGCGATGAAGACCATGTCGAGCGGGGCGATGGTGTTGCGCATCCACATCGCCGATTCCCGCGGCACGCCCCAGTCGAAAAGCATGCCCTCATCCGGGCCGACGCTTGGGCGGAACATCAGCCCGACCGTCTGCTGCTCCGGCGTCAGCGCCATCTCCACCTTGAATTTATGGCGCACCCCGTCCCGGGTGACGATGACCAGCGGCTCCTCCGGCAGCTTCGGTTGCGGGCCGGTCTGCGCCGGGGCGATGCCCGGGAGGGCGAGCTGCGCCGCCAGCAGGGCGGCGCCGGCCAGAAGGGAGCGTCTGTTCATCCAGCGAGCATGCCATCCGCCCCTGGGGCGGCCAACGCCCCTTCCCTTCCGGGCGGCGCGGCGCGCATCCTCGCCGGCATGAGCCATCTCCGCACCGTCCGGACCCCGACCCTCGAGATCGCCTATGAGGAGCATGGCCCGCCAGAGGGGACGCCGGTGGTGCTGCTGCACGGCTTTCCCTACGCGCCGCGGGGCTATGACGCGGCGGTGCCGCTGCTCGTCGCCGCCGGACGGCGGGTGATCGTTCCCTATCTGCGCGGCTACGGCCCGACGCGCTTCCTCGCCGCCGAGACGCCGCGCTCGGGCCAGCAGGCGGCGCTCGGTAAGGACCTGCTCGACCTGCTCGACGCGCTCTCCATCCCGCAGGCGGTGCTCGCGGGCTATGACTGGGGCGGGCGCGCCGCCTGCATCGTCGCGGCGCTCTGGCCGGCCCGCTGCGCCGGGCTGGTGAGCTGCACCGGCTACAACATCCAGGACATCGCCGCCTCCGTGCATCCGGCCACGCCGGAGCAGGAGCACCGCTATTGGTACCAGTACTACTTCCACACCGAGCGCGGCCGGGCCGGGCTGCAGGCCAACCGCGCCGGCATCGCCCGGCTGCTCTGGCGCCTGTGGTCGCCGGAATGGCAGTTCGACGAGGCGACCTTCGCCGCCAGCGCCGCCGCCTTCGACAATCCCGATTTCGTCGATGTGGTGATCCAATCCTACCGGCACCGCTTCGGCTATGCGCCGGGCGACCCGTCGCTCGAGCCGCTCGAGGTCGCGCTCGCGGCACGGCCGCCGATCATCGTGCCGACCATCGCCCCGCATGGCGGCGCGGACGGCGTCGGGCCGGCGGCGGATTCCGCCGGCCATGCCCACTTCTTCAGCGGTCCCTATGAACGCCGGGTCCTGCCGCGCATCGGCCACAACCTGCCGCAGGAGGCGCCGGCGGATTTCGTCCGCTGCATCCTCGACCTGCCGCATCACTGACCGCCCCGCAGCCGCCTCGCGCCGTGGTCAGGTGCGCCGCGGCTGCCCCGTGCCGGCCTGCTCCGCCGGAAGCGGTTGCGCGCCGATGAAGCGTGAGATGTCGCGCAGCACCGGTGCCGCGCTCGGCAGCCAGGGCGCCGAGGCGAGCAGATCGAGATGCCCGAAGCCGGGATAGACGATGGCCTTGACCGGCGTGCCCGCCGCGCGCGCCGCTTCGGCGAGCAGCCGCGTCTCGCGCGGCGGCACCACGAAATCGAGGCTGCCGGCGAGCAGCAGCAGCGGCGGCGTGTCCGGGCCGAGCTGCCGCGTCGCCGGCGCCACCGCACGCACATTCGGCGGGAAGACCGCGTTGAGCAGCGGCCAGTCCATGCAGCGCTCGGTGAAGAGGCCGGCGATGCCGATGGCGCCCTGCACCGCGTCGCGCGGCAGGCCGACCGAGGCGACGTGGTTCCGGTCGACCGCGAGCTTGACCGCGTTGTAGGCGCCGGCGGAATGGCCGGCGAAGTAGATCCGCGCCGGATCGCCGCCGAGCCGCGCCGCGTTGCGATGCGCCCAGACGGCGGCACCGGCGCCGTCCTCGAGGAAGTTCGGATAGCAGGCTTCCGGCGCCAGCCGGTAATTCGCCGAGATCACCACCGCGCCGCGCGCCGCCAGCCGGCGGGCGAAGAGCATGTCCTGCAGCTCGTCCTTCCGCCCGACCTGCCAGCCGCCGCCATGGAAGTAGACGATGACCGGCAGGGGCTCCGTCGCCGCCACCGGGTGGTAGGCGTCGAGCAGCGCTTCCGCGCGCGGCGCATAGGCGATGTCGCGCTCGACCTGGACCTCCGGCCCGCCCAGATCCGGCAGGCCGCCGGGAATGCATCCCGCGAGCAGCAGGGACGCGCCTGCTCCCGCGCCGCGCGCGAATGCGCGTCGCCCGACTCCTTGTCGCATTGGCCTCCTTCCCGCACGCCACATGACGCGGTCGGGAGGCGGAATGCTGCCGTTTCGTCACTGTTGCGCGGTCCGTGAAACACGCCGACGCGATAACGTAACGACCGGGTGAGAGAACATCCGTCGCGCAAGTTCGGGAATCCCTGTGCGTATCCACGGTGCTCGAGCCCAACCTGAAATGCTCACTGCCAGACGCGTCGTCGCCTGATCGATGCGAGGAGGCGTGGTGGAGGATCGGGCCAGACATGAACGCAGCGGCTGCGGGGGCCGCCGTACTGCTCAGACGAGGCCGGTGAGGTAGTAGAGCGCGATGACGAAGAACACCGCCGCGGTCTTCAGCGCCGTGACCGCGAAGATGTCGCCATAGCTCTGCCGGTGCGTCAGCCCGGTGACGGCGAGCAGGGTGATCACCGCGCCATTGTGCGGCAGCGTGTCCATGCCGCCGCTCGCCATCGCCGCGACGCGATGCAGCACCTCGAAGGGGATGCCGGCCGCGCTCGCCGCGGCTTTGAACTGCTCGGCCATGGCGGCGAGCGCGATGCTCATGCCGCCACTCGCCGAGCCGGTGATGCCGGCGAGCGCCGTCACTGCCACCGCCGTGTTCACCAGCGGATTGGGAATGGCGGCGAGCGCCTCGCGGATCACCAGGAAACCGGGCAGCGCCGCGATCACCGCGCCGAAGCCGTATTCCGAGGCGGTGTTCAGGCTGGCGAGCAGCGCGCCGGCGACGGCCGCGCGGCTGCCCTCGGCGAAGCGGCCGGCGATGCCCCGCCAGCCGAGCGCCAGCACCGTCAGGATGCCGCAGAGCAGCGCCAGCTGCACCGCCCAGATCGCCGCCACCGCCGGCACGGCGGTGGTGATCGGCTGCTCCAGCCCGGCGAGTTCGGTCACATGGCTCGGCCCATAGAGCACGGGCACCAGCCGCGTGAAGGCCAGGTTGAGCAGGAAGACCACGACGAGCGGCGCGACGGCGATGGCGGGATGCACCGGGCGCTCGTCGGTGGCCCGTTCTGGCTCGTTGGCATGGCCGCTGCCATAGCCCTCGCCGCGCGCCGCCGCTTGGCGGATCCGCCAGGAGAGATAGGCGATGCCGAGGGTGAAGATGAAGCCAGCGCCCGCCAGGCCAAGCAGCGGCGCGGCCCAGGCATCGGTCTGGAAGAAGGTGCTCGGGATGATGTTCTGGATCTGCGGCGTCCCCGGCAGCGCATCCATCGTGTAGCTGAAGGCGCCGAGGGCGATGGTGCCGGGGATCAGGCGCTTCGGGATGTCCGCCTGACGGAAGGCCTCGGCGGCGAAGGGATAGACCGCGAAGACCACGACGAAGAGCGAGACCCCGCCATAGGTGAGCAGGTTGCAGACCAGGACGATGGCGAGGATCGCCCGTTCCCGCCCCGCGAGGCCGATGACGGCGGCGACGATCGCGCGCGAGAAGCCGGAGAGCTCGATCAGCTTGCCGAAGACGGCGCCGAGCATGAAGGCCGGGAAGTAGAGCTTCACGAAGCCGACCATCTTCTCCATGAAGAGGCCGGTATAGACCGGCAGCACCGCCGCCGGATCGGTGAGCAGCACCGCGCCGAGCGCGGCGACCGGCGCGAAGAGGATGACGCTGTAGCCGCGATAGGCGACGAGCATCAGGAAGCCGAGCGCGGCGAGCGCGATGACGAGGCTCATGGGCACCTCCTGCGGCGGCGCCGGTCCGCCGCCCTGCCCGCAACCGCCCGGCGGCCCGCCGGTTCCGCCGCGGATCAGGCGGTCGCCACGCCCGCCCCCATATCCTTCCTTGGCGCCGGCAGGTCGCGCAGCGCCGCGGCCGCCACGCGCTGCACCTCGGCGCGCACCACGCCCGGCCGCGGCGGGTCGCGCAGGGTGGTGAACCAGTGCGCCGGCGGGTTGCGTCCGGCCGCCCGCGAGTAGGTCAGCGCCCGCAGCACGCGCTCGGCCGCCGGCGTCGCGCGCGCCGGGATCTCGATGCCGTTCAGCACCGCCCAGATGCCGGCCCAGCAGCGCCCGACCGACCAGGGATTGTAGCCGCCGCCGCCCAGCACGACGAGGCGCGGCGCCGCGCCGAGCAGCGCCCGCACCATGCCCCAATGCGCGTTGTTGGACAGGGCCAGGCGCGAGAGCGGGTCCTCCTCCAGCGCGTCGGCGCCGCATTGGAGCATGATGGCCTGCGGCCGCAGGCGCCGCGCGATCGGCAGGATGGCCTGATGCAGCAGCCACAGCATCTCGCTGTCGTTGAAGCCGGCCGGCACCGGCAGGTTGCGCGCATGGCCGCCGGCGCGGTCGGTCGCGGCGCCGGTGAAGGGCCAGCGCCCGCCCTCATGGATGCTGAGCGTGAAGACGCGTGGATCGTCGTGGAAGGCATCCTGCACGCCGTCGCCGTGATGCGCGTCGATGTCGACGTACAGGATGTTGTCGATCCCCTGGTCGAGCCAGGCGAGCAGCGCGAGGACGACGTCGTTCAGGAAGCAGAAGCCGCTCGCCCGGTCCGGCCGGCCGTGATGCGTGCCGCCGCCCGGGCAGTAGGCGATCCCGCCCGCCACGGTCAGCCGCGCCGCCAGCATGCAGCCGCCGGCGCTGGTCGCCGGGCGGGAGAAGACCTCGCGGTAGACCGGGTTGCCATGGGCGCCGATATGGAAGCGCTCGCGGTCGGCGGGATCGGCCTGCTGCGTCGCCTCGGCCCGCTGCAGGGCGGCGATGTAGTCGGGGTGGTGGAAGCGGGCGAGCTCGGCCGGCGCCGCCATCGGGGCGGGCAGCCAGCCCTCCGGCGGCAGCCAGCCCATGGCCTCGATGAGGTCGAGCGCGGTCGAGACCCGCGGGATGGAGAGCGGGTGCTTCGGGCCATAGGAGGAGCGGCGGTAGATCTCGGACCCGATCAGGACCGGGCGGCGGTGGGGATCGGGCGGCATCGCTGCCGATATGCGTCGCGGCCGCCCCAGCGCAAGCGCCGTCCCGATGCGCCGGCTTGAATTAGGTGCATATACGTGTATTCTCGGCCGATGCCCGCGCGCGCCCCGGATCCCTGCAGCTGCCTCGCCATCCGCAAGGCGGCGCGGCACGTGACCCAGTTCTACGATGCCCGGCTCGCGGCGAGCGGGCTGACCACGCCGCAATTCTCCATCCTCGCCCGCCTCCGCCATCTCGGGCCGAGCACCATCAACGACCTCGCCGGGGATCTGGTGATGGACCGCACGACGCTGGGGCGGAACCTGCGCCCGCTCGAGCGCGACGGGCTGCTCGCCATCGCCGCCGATCCGGCGGACCGCCGCTGCCGGGCCCTGGTCCTGACCGAGGCCGGGCAGCGCCGCCTCGCCGTCGCGCGGCCGCTCTGGCAGGCGGCGCAGGCGGAGTTCGATGCCCGCTTCGGCGCCGAGGCTTCGGCCGCGCTGCGGGCCAGCCTCGCCAGCCTCGTCGCCATAGACCTCAACGGCCCGCAGGCGGGCTGAACGGATCCCGCGCCATGCTCGCCGACCGCCTCGCCCAAACCCTCGCCCGCCGCGGCATCCATTACGGCTGGGCGATGGTGGCGCTCACCTTTCTGGTCTCCCTGGCCTCAGCCGGCGCCCTCGGCGTGCTCGGCGCGCTGCTGCTGCCGGTGCAGCGGGAATTCGGCTGGGAGACGGCCACCATCTCCGGCGCCCTCGCCCTCCGCCTGCTGCTCTTCGGCCTGACGGCGCCCTTCGCCGCGGCGATCCTGCAGCGCTACGGACTGCGCCGGACGGTGGCCGCGGCCCTCTCGCTCGTCATCCTCGGCTGCGGCCTGTCGATCGGGATGCGGGCGCCCTGGCAGCTCTGGCTGAGCTGGGGCCTGCTCACCGGCCTCGGCACCGGGATGACGGCCCTCGTCCTCGGCGCGACGGTCGCCAACCGGTGGTTCACCGCCCGCCGCGGCCTGGTGATGGGCATCCTCACCGCGACCAATGCCACTGGGCAGCTCGTCTTCCTGCCGCTCGGGGCCTGGCTGGCGCAGGCTGCCGGCTGGCGCGTGGCCATCCTGCCCGGCCTCGCCGCCTGCCTGCTGGCTGCCCTGCTTTTCTGGCTGCTCGCCCGCGACCATCCGGCCGAGCTCGGCCTGCCGGCCTATGGCGAGACCGCCGCCGCGCCGCCGCCGCGCCCGCCGGCCGGCAATCCGGTACGCACCGCCTTCGCCACCCTGGCGGACGCCGCCGGCACGCGCATCTTCTGGATCCTTTTCGTCACCTTCGCTATCTGCGGGTTGTCGACCAACGGGCTGATTCAGACGCATTTCATCCCGCTCTGCAGCGATTTCGGCATGGCGGAGGTCGAGGCCGCCTCGGTCCTGGCCCTGATCGGCGCCTTCGACTTCGTGGGGACCGTCGCCTCGGGCTGGCTCTCCGACCGCTACGACAACCGCAAGCTGCTGTTCTGGTATTACGGTCTGCGCGGCCTCTCGCTGCTCTTCCTGCCGAGCAGCAGCTTCACCCTGTTCGGCCTTTCGCTCTTCGCCGTGTTCTACGGGCTGGACTGGGTCGCCACCGTGCCGCCCACCGTGAAGCTGGCCGGCCAGGCCTTCGGGCGCGAGAAGGCGCCGCTGGTCTTCGGCTGGATCTTCACCGCGCATCAGCTCGGTGCCGCGACCGCCGCCTTCGGGGCTGGCCTCGCCCGCGATTCCCTGGCGAGCTACCTGCCCGCCTTCTACCTCGCCGGCCTTGCCTGCCTCCTGGCCGCGCTGCTCGCCCTCACCGCCCGCCGGCCGCAGCAAGCGGCGGCGCCGGCCGAGTAGCCGCCCCGGCCCCGCCCGGGTGGCAGATGCCCATGGAAGGATGCTGCGACAGGGCTGAATGTGTAAGGTGCTCCCGGCTGCGGGAGGGCTGCTCGGATGCGGTCGCAGGCATGGCGATGGCGCGAGGCGCCGCCCCGGCATGGCCGCCCGCGCCCGTGAGGCGCGCGCGCCAGGTGCGGCCGACGCGGCCCGGCCAGCGGGAGGTGCAGGCCGAGCGCGTGGCGGCGCTGATGCGCCAGACGCCGCTGGCCGTGGCGGTCACGGTGCTGAATGCCAGCCTGATGACGGCACTGCTGTGGCATCTCGGCGAGGGGCGGGCGGGCGGCTGGCTCCTCCTGGCGCTGGCGGTCGCGGCGCTCCGGCTCGTCCTGGTGCGGCGCTGGTGGCGCGCCTCCGTCATTGCGCGGCGCGAGGAACGCTGGAGCCTGCTCGGCACGCTCGGCAGCGGCGCCGCCGGCCTGGTCTGGGGCGGCGGCGCGGCCTGGCTCTGGCCGGCCTCGGACGCCGCCCGCCTGATCTGGACCTTCCTCGTCGGCGGCATGTGCGCGGGCGCGACCGGGCTGCACCATGCGCATCTGCCCGCCACCCTCGCCTTCCTCCTCGCCGCCGGCCTGCCGCTGCTCGGCTGCTACGCCGCGGTGGGCACGGCGGAGAGCGCCATCGCCGCCGCGATGATCCTCGTCTTCCTCGGCGCCCTGTGCTTCAGCGCTTGGCGGTCGAGCGGGGAATTCGCGGCGCAGATCCGCCTCCGCCTCGACCTGTCGCGGCAGGCGCGCGAGCTGGACGAGATGAACCTCCGGCTGCGCGAGGCGATGGCGCGGCATCGCAGCGCCGAGGCCAGCCTGCGCCAGGCGCAGAAGATGGAGGCCGTCGGCCAGCTCACCGGCGGCATCGCGCATGACTTCAACAACCTGCTGACCGCGGTGCTCGGCAGCCTGGCGCTGCTGCGCAAGCGCCTGCCGCCCGGCGACGGCCGCGCCGGCCGGTTGCTCGAGAATGCCTGGCAGGGAGCGCAGCGCGGCGCCGCGCTGACGCAGCGGCTCCTCGCCTTCGGCCGCAGGCAGGCCCTCGACCCGGTCGTCGTCTCCCTGCCGGATCTCGTGCGGGAGATGGCGCCGCTGCTGCGGAGCGCGCTCGGCGGCGGCGCGCAGCTGCGCACCGCGCTGCCGCCCGACCTCGCGCCGGTCATCGTCGATGCCAACCAGCTCGAGCTGGCGCTGCTCAACCTCGTGGCCAATGCCCGGGACGCCCTGCCCGAGGGCGGCGAGATCCGGATCTCGGCGGAGGAACGCAGCGTGGCGAGGGGCGAGGCCGGCGCCCTGCAGCCCGGCCGCTACGTGGTGCTGCAGGTGGCCGATGCCGGCGAGGGCATGGACGAGGCGACGCTCGCCCAGGCGATCGAGCCCTTCTTCACCACCAAGGGCCTTGGTAAGGGAACCGGGCTCGGCCTGTCGATGGTGCATGGCCTCGCCGCGCAATCGGGCGGCCACTTCGTGCTGCGCAGCGCCCGGGGCGAGGGCACGGTGGCGGAACTCTGGCTGCCCCGCGCGGCGGCGCCCGTGCCGCAGCGCGCCGCCGCGCCGCAGCCCGGTGCGAGCGGCCGGCAGGGCAACATCCTGCTGGTCGATGACGATCCGCTGGTCCTGGCGAGCACGGCGGCGATGCTCGAGGATCTCGGCCATCGCGTCACCGAGGCTGGCTCGGGCGCCGAGGCGCTGGCGCTGCTGGCCGCCGGCGCGCCGGTCGATCTGCTCGTGACCGACCAGGCGATGCCGAACATGACCGGGCTGCAGCTCACCGAGGCCGCCCGGCGGCTGCGGCCGGGCCTGCCGGTGCTGCTGGCGACCGGCTATGCCGAGCTCAGGGGCGAGACGCCGCCGGGCCTGATGCGGCTGGGCAAGCCCTTCGAGCAGGACCGGCTCGCCCTCGCCGTCGAGGCAGGCCTCGCCGGCGACCGGCTCGACACGACCGCCGGCTGACCGGAGCGGCGGCCGTCAGCCGACCGCGGCGGCGATCGCCAGGAAGTCGGCGGCGACCAGGCTGGCGCCGCCGACCAGCGCCCCATCGACATGCGGCAGAGCGAGGATCGCCTTGGCGTTGCCCGGCTTGACCGAGCCGCCATAGAGGATCCTGAGCCCTTCCCCCGCCTTGCCGAAGCGACCCGCCAGATGCGCCCGGATCG
Source organism: Roseicella sp. DB1501 (assembly GCF_013112485.1). Classification (GTDB taxonomy): domain Bacteria; phylum Pseudomonadota; class Alphaproteobacteria; order Acetobacterales; family Acetobacteraceae; genus Paracraurococcus. Next base: position 67,066 of record NZ_JABFHG010000014.1, on the reverse strand, counting down.
CGGCATGGATGGCGGCGATGTCGGGCTCGGTCGGGGTCCGGCCGGTGCCGATCGCCCAGACGGGCTCGTAGGCGACCACCCCGCCGGCGCCGGCGAAGCCCTCGGGCAGGCTGCCGGCCAGCTGGCCGGTGACCACCGCCTCGGCCTCGCCGGCCAAGCGCTGCGCCTCGCTCTCGCCGACGCAGACGATGGGGACCAGCCCGGCGGCGAGGGCCGCCTCGGCCTTGGCACGCACCGCGGCGTCGCTCTCGCCATGGTCCGCCCGGCGCTCGGAATGGCCGAGGATGACGTAGCGGGCGCCGACATCCTTCAGCATGGGCGCGGCGACGTCGCCGGTATGGGCGCCCTTGGCGGCGGCGTGGCAATCCTGCGCGCCGACGGCGAGGCCCGGCCCGGCCTTGCCGGCGACGAGCTGGAGATAGGGAAAGGGCGGGCAGACCAGCAGCTCCGCCGCCCCGGCCTGCGCTGCCCCGGCCTGCACCGCCCCGACCAGCGAGGCGGCCTCGGCGAGCGAGCCGTGCATCTTCCAATTGCCGGCGATCAGCGGGCGCACTCCGGGCGTCATGGCGTCCTCCTTTGCGGCCCCACCGGCCCGGACCGATCGCGGATCCGTCCTAAGCCATTGCCGGGCTGCGTGATTCAGGCAATCCGGCGTTTCCGCCGCGAGGGCTGACGCTCTATCGGGCATGCCCCGGTTTGGCAACCGGGGCTGTCCTCGGCTATGGCAGCCGCCCAACGCGCGCACGGGACACGATGCTCACCGCCCTCCGACGCCTGGCCGGCACCTGGTTCGCCAGGGCCCTCTTCGTCCTGCTGATCCTGTCCTTCGCTGTCTGGGGCATCGGCGACATGGCGCGCAACCTCTTCGCGCCCGATACCTCGCTCGCCCGCGTCGCCGGCCAGCCGGTGACCCTGGAGGAGGGGCAGGCGGTGATGCGGCGCGAGATGCAGCGCCTGTCGCGCCAGATGGGCAGCCAGTTCGAGAATGATCCGCGCATCCGCCGCGCCATCGCCGAGCAGGCGGTGGACCAGCTCGTGCTTGACCGGGTGATCCGGGACGAGGCGCAGCGGCTGAAGGTGGCGGTGCCGGATGCGGCGGTGCGCGACTATGTCTTCGCCATCCCCGGCTTCCACGGGGCCGACGGCCAATTCTCCCAGGCGCTGTTCCAGAGCTTTCTGCGCAACAACGACCTGAGCGAGGCGCGCTTCCTCGACCTGCTGCGCGCCGATCTGGCGCGGCAGCAGATCGCCATGGCGGTCCGCTCCGGCGCCGCCGCCCCGGCACTGCTGACGGACCGGCTGCTGCGCTGGCTCGACGAGCAGCGCGACGTCACGCTGGTGACGCTGCCCATCGCCGCCGCGCCGGAGCCGCCCGCCCCGACCGAGGCGCAGCTGCAGCGCTTCCACGAGAACAATCCGGAGCAATTCTCCTCGCCCGAATACCGCGCGGTCACGGTCGCGGTGCTGACCGCCGACCTGCTGTCGCGCGAGGTGGCGGTGAGCGACGAGGATGTCGCCGCCGCCTATGAGGCGCGCCGTGGCCAGTTCGAGACGCCGGAGCGGCGGACGCTGGAGCAGGTGCTGGTCCCGGACGAGGCCAAGGCGAAGGAGATCGCCGCCGCCTGGTCCGGCGGCGCGGATTTCGCGGCGATCGGCGCCCAGGCCAAGGCGGCGGGCGGCGAGGCGCTGGAGCTCGGCGAGGTCGACCGCGCCGGCCTGCCGGTGCCGGAGCTGGCCGAGGCCGCCTTCGCGGCGCCCGAGGGCGGGGTGACGGCGCCGGTGCGCAGCCCCTTCGGCTGGCATGTCTTCCGCGTCCAGTCGATCGAGCCTGGGCACAGCCGGCCGCTGGCCGAGATGCGCGAGCAGCTGCGGCAGGAGCTGGCTCAGGAGAAGGCGGCCGACATCGCCTTCGAGCGCGCCAACAAGGTGGAGGACGCGCTGGCCGGCGGCGCGACGCTCGCCGAGGTGGCGAAGCAGTACGGCCTCGGCCTCGCCACCGTGGAGACCGATGCCAATGGGCTCGGCCCGGACGGCAAGCCGGTGACCCTGCCGGTGATCGAGGCCGCTCGCGCGCCGCTGCTGAAGGCGATCTTCCAGGCCGAGCGCGGCGCCGCGCCGCGGCTGCAGGAGACCGAGGCGGGCTTCGTCGCCATCGACGTGCAGAAGATCGTCCCGCCGGCGCTGCGGCCCTTCGACACGGTCGAGGCCGCGGTGCGCGCCGCCTGGGTGCAGGATGCGCGCCGGCATGCCGAGGAGGAGCGCGCCGCCGCGCTGCTGCAGGCGACGAAGGAGGGCAAGCCGCTCGCCGAGGCGGCGGCCGCTGCCGGGCTGGGCTCGCGCGAGATCGGCGCGGTGCGGCGCGACCCGCAGCAGGATGCGGCGGTGCCGCGCGAGCTGCTGGCGCCGCTCTTCGAGTTGAAGCTGCACGAAGCAACGATGGTGCAGACCCGCGACGGCTTCGCCGTGGCGCAGGTGCAGGGCATCACGCCGGGCGATCCGGCGGCGGACAAGGAAGGGTTCGACCGGCTCAAGGACCAGCTCGGCCAGGCGATGGCGCAGGACATCGATATCGAGTTCGTCGCCGCGCTGCGGGCCCGCGGCGACGTGCGCGTCAACCCGCGGATGCTCGATACGCTGGCCCAGCCCTAGGCCGGGAGGCGCGGCGGCTCCCGCATCCGGGCCGCCGCGCGCCGGGCTCAGCTCACGCTGCCTTCTAGCAGCGAGCCGAAGCGGTCATAGCTTCGGCCGTTGAAGCGCTGCAGCTGCATCTGCCGGATCGGCCGGTAGTTGGTCGGGCTGGAGTTCAGCCGGATGCCCGGCAGCAGCGTCGGGACCTCGACATCCTTGAGGTTCGCCGCCTGGCGCATGATGTTCTCGCGCGAGGCATCCTCGCCGCATTGTCGCAGCACCTGCTCCATCGCCCGCGCCGCGCTGTAGCCATAGACCGAATTGGCATCCGTCAGGTCGGCATCCGGCAGGTAGCGGGCCATGAAGGCGCGCCATTCCAGCATGCCGGCATCCTGCGCCCAGGCCGGATCGGTCGGGTCCTTCATATAGGCCGCCGTGGTCAGGCCGACCGCCTTCTCGAGCCCCGCGGGCTGGATCACCACGCCGACGGAATTGGCGCCGTAATGCACGCAAGTGGTCGGCTTCCAGCCGATCTCGTACAGCTTGCGGATGGCCATGGAGGCGAATTTCGCGGTGACAGCCAGCACCAGGCCCTGCGCCCCGCTCTGCTGCAGCGTCAGGATCTGCTGGTCGATGGTCGGGTCGGTGCTCTCGTAGCTCAGCACCTTCGTCGCCTCATCGAACCGCGCCCCGAGCACGTCGCGCACGCCATGGACGTAGTCGCGGCCGAAATCGTCGTTCTGGTGCAGGATGGCGATGCGCCCGCCCGGATGCGTCGAGAGGATGTGCTTGGCGTAAAGCTGCGCCTCGATCCGGTAGGAGGGCGGGAAGCCGATGGTCCAGGGGAATTCCTGGTAGTTGCTCCACTTGTCGGCGCCGGTCGAGGGAAACAGGTTCGGCACCTTGCGCTGGTTGGTGTAGCGCAGGATGGCGCTGTTGGTCGGCGTGCCGAGGTTGCTGAACAGGCAGGCCACCTGGTCCTGCTCGACCAGCCGTCGCACCTGCTCGACCGTCTTCGGCGGGCTGTAGGCGTCGTCATAGGAGAGGAATTTGATCTTCCGCCCGGCGATGCCGCCCGCATCGTTCAGCTTGCGGAAATAGGCCTCCATGGTCTTGCCCTGGATGCCGAGGCCCGAGACCGGGCCGCTATAGGACATGGTGTTGCCGATGCGGATCTCGGTCGCGGTGACGCCGGGCATGGCAGGGGCTGCGGCGAGGCGCGGGGCGACGAGCAGGCTTGCGGCCGCGCTCCCGAGGAGCGTGCGACGGGTGGTCATGGACGGGTCTCCCTTTCCCTTTGGCGAGCGCCCTGTTGGGCCTCTGCGCCATTGTCTTGGGCGGGCCGGCTGGCGGTCCGCCTGCGGGTAGCCTAGGCCGAAGCGCTGCCTGCCGGCCATTGCTTCCGGTGGGCTGACCGCGCTCCCGAAACGAGCAGATGCACGGCTCCGAGCGTACCGCCCCCTCGCCGATCTGCCGGTTGGTGGAACGAGCAGATTCACGGCTCCGGGCGTACCGCCCTCCGCCGATCTGCTCTAGAACCTCCGGCGCGCCGGCAGCCCGGCCCGCGGCGGGCCCGGGGCGGCGCAGCCCCAAATCAGGAACCCACCCAATGTCGCTTCCCGATTTCCCCCGCTTCAGCGCCGGTCTTGCCGCAGGGCATGGCCAGGTGCTGTGGCGGGAGCGGGTCGCGGATCTCGACACGCCGGTCGGCACCTTCCTCAAGCTCGCACATGGAAGGCCGAACAGCTTCCTGCTCGAGAGCATCGAGGGCGGCGCCGCCCGCGGGCGCTATTCCGCCATCGGCATGGAGCCGGACCTGATCTGGCGCTGCCGCGACGGCCGCGCCGAGGTGAACCGCCACGCCCTGGCCGCGCCGCATGCCTTCGAGCCGGAGCCCGGCGCGGCGCTGGACAGCCTCCGCGCCGTCATCGCCGCCACCCAGATGCCGCTGCCGCCCGGGCTGCCGCCCATCGCCACTGGCCTCTTCGGCTATCTCGGCTACGACATGGTGCGGCTGATGGAGCGGCTGCCCGCGACGAAGCCGGACGTCATCGGCATCCCCGATGCGGTGCTGCTGCGCCCGACCCTGGTCGCCGTCTTCGACCATGTCCGCGACGCGCTCAGCCTCTTCACCACCGTTTGGCCCCAACAAGGACTTGATCCACGCGCTGCCTGGGAGGCGGCCGAGGCGCGGCTCGACGAGGCGGAGGCGGCGCTCGACCGGCCCCTGCCGCGCCCCGCCGCGCCGGTCAGCCTGCCCGCCCTGCCCGAGCCCTCGAGCAATTTCAGCCGCGAGGGCTTCATCGCCGCGGTGGAGCGGGCGAAGGAGTACATCCGCGCCGGCGACTGCTTCCAGATCGTCCCCAGCCAGCGCTTCTCCCTGCCCTTCGCGCTGCCGCCCTTCGCGCTCTACCGGGCGCTGCGGCGGATCAACCCGGCGCCCTTCCTGTTCCATTTCGACTTCGGCGGCTTCGCCGCGGTGGGCGCCAGCCCAGAGATCCTGGTACGGCTGCGCGACGGCACGGTGACCATCCGCCCGCTCGCCGGCACGCGCCGCCGCGGCGCGACGCCGGAGGAGGACAAGGCGCTGGAGGCCGAGCTGCTCGCCGATCCGAAGGAGCGCGCCGAGCACCTGATGCTGCTCGATCTCGGGCGCAACGATGTCGGCCGCGTCGCCGAGATCGGCAGCGTCCGGGTGCCCTCGCAATTCCAGATCGAGCGCTACAGCCAGGTGATGCATATCGGCTCGGAGGTCGAGGGCCGGCTGCGCCGCGGCCTCACCGCCGTCGATGCGCTGGCGGGCGGCTTCCCCGCCGGCACGCTGACCGGCGCGCCCAAGGTGCGGGCGATGGAGATCATCGAGGAGCTGGAGCCCTCCCGGCGCGGCGTCTATGCCGGCGGCTTCGGCTATTTCGGCACCGATGGCGGCATGGACACCTGCATCGGCCTGCGCATGGCGGTGGTGAAGGACGGCGTCATGCATGTCCAGGCCGGCGCCGGCGTGGTCGCCGACAGCGATCCGGTCGCGGAATACGAGGAGACGCGGCAGAAGGCGCGCGCCCTCTTCCGCGCCGCCGAGGAAGCCGTCCGCTTCGCCGCCGGGCGGCGATAGGCCGCATCCGGGCGGCGCCTGCCCGCGCCGCCCGGATTTGACACCGCGCCGCACCGGCCGCCTACTGCCCGGCGTGCGGCGATCCCTGAATCGCCCTCGTCCAGGAAAGACGCGCCGACCGTCCTGCCCCGCAGGCGCATCCGCGCGCGCGGCAGGAGGATCCCCCGGCCATGTTCGGCTGGCTACGCGAGCTCAACGAGAAAGAGCGCAAGACCATGATCGGCTGCCTCGGCGGCTGGTCGCTGGATGCGCTCGACGTGCAGATCTTCAGCTTCGTCATCCCGACGCTGCTCACCCTCTGGGGCATCAGCCGCGCCGATGCCGGCATGCTCGGCACCGTCACCCTGCTGGTCTCGGCGCTCGGCGGCTGGCTCGCCGGCGCGCTGTCGGACCGCTACGGCCGCGTCCGGGTGCTGCAGATCACCATCCTCTGGTACGCCTTCTTCACCTTCCTCTGCGGCTTCGCGCAGGACTTCAACCACCTCTTCATCTTCCGCGCCCTGCAGGGCCTCGGCTTCGGCGCCGAGTGGTCGGCCGGCGCGGTGCTGATGGGCGAGGTGATCCGGGACCGCTTCCGGGGCCGCGCCGTCGGTTTCGTGCAGTCCGGCTGGGCGATCGGCTGGGGCGCCGCGGCGCTGCTCTACACCGTTATCTTCGCCCTCCTGCCGGAGGAGACCGCCTGGCGGACCATGTTCTGGATCGGCCTGGCGCCGGCCGCCCTCGTCTTCTGGGTGCGCAAGCATGTCGACGAGCCGGATGTCTTCAAGGCGCAGCAGGCGCACCTCATCGAATCCGGCCGCTCGCCGCTCAGCCAGCTCCTGGTCGTGCTGAAGCCGCCCTATCTCTCGACCACCTGGAAGGTGGCATTGATGGTCACCGGCGCCCAGGGCGGCTCCTACGCCCTCTCGGTCTGGCTGCCGACCTTCCTGCGGACCGAGCGGCACCTCTCGGTGCTGAACACCGGCAGCTACCTGCTGGTGCACATCCTCGGCGCCTGGTTCGGCTTCATCGTCGGCGCGGTGCTGGCTGATGCCATCGGGCGGAAGGCGACCTTCCTCATCTCGGCCATCGGCTCGGCCATCTCGGTGGTGCTCTACGTGACGATGCCGATCTCGGACACGGTGATGCTGCTGCTCGCCGCGCCGCTCGGTTTCATCCTCTACATGATGTTCTCGGCGATGGGCCCCTTCCTCACCGAGCTCTACCCCACCGAGGTGCGCGGCAGCGGCCAGGGCTTCTGCTACAATGTCGGGCGCGCCTTCGGCGCCCTCTTCCCGGCGCTGGTCGGCTTCCTGTCGCAGCGCCTCGGCCTCGGCCCGGCCATCGCGGTCTTCGCCGCCGGCGCCTACGGGCTGATGATCATCGCGCTCCTGATGCTGCCCGAGACGCGGGGCCGCGATGTCCGCACCATTGCGATGGCCGGAGAATAGGTGGATTCAGGTGGTCGTCGCAACACCGTGGCGGAGGGTGGTGCGATGGCGGGTCGGCGGCGTTCGGATCGGAAGCTACGGGGTAAGCTGCGTTCGCCGGGGCGGCCGCCTGTTGCGCGGCAGGAGCATCGGCATCGGTTCTGGGCGTTCATCGCTGCGGGCAAGACAAGCGAGGACGCGGCGATGGAAGTCGGGGTATCGCGGCCGGTTGGGACGCGCTGGTTTCGCCAGGCAGGCGGGATGGCGCCGTCGCACCTGGCACGATCCGCGAAGCCGCCTTCGGGGCGCTATCTCTCGTTTGCCGAGCGGGAGGAGATTGCGCTGCTCCGGGTGGAGGGACTGGGTGTACGGGAGGTGGCCCGCCGCGTCGGACGCGCGCCGTCGACGATCTCGCGGGAGCTGCGGCGGAACGCGGCGACGCGAGGTGGGGAGCTGGATTACCGAGCCACGACGGCGCAGTGGCACGCGGAGCGTGCCGGGCGTCGGCCGAAGGCGGCGAAGCTGGCGGCGAACCCCGAGCTGCGGTCGTATGTTCAAGAGCGGCTGGGCGGTGCGGTCGGTGTTCCTGGCAGGGCTGCGGTCCCGGGTCCCGCGGTATCGTGGAAGGGCCGGCGGCATGGGCGACGTCAGCACCGGCGCTGGGGACTGGCCTGGAGCCCGCAGCAGATCGCCGAGCGGCTGCGGGTCGACTACCCGAACGAAGGGAGGATGCGGATCAGCCACGAGGCGATCTACCAAGCGCTCTACATTCAGGGCCGAGGGGCGCTGAAGCGCGAGCTGACAGCGTGCCTGCGGACGGGCCGGGCGTTGCGCGTGCCGCGAGCGCGCATGCAGGGGCGCGGCAAGTCGTTCGTCACGCCGGAGATCCTCATCAGCGAGCGCCCGGCGGAGGCGGAGGACCGCGCGGTGCCGGGGCACTGGGAGGGGGACCTGATCCTTGGCCTGAACCGCTCGGCGATCGGCACCCTCGTCGAGCGGACGACGCGGTTCACGATGCTGCTGCACCTGCCACCGATGGAGGGGCACGGGGTCGGACCGCGGGCGAAGAACGGGCCAGCGCTGGCGGGGCACGGCGCGGAGGCAGTGCGCGATGCGATCACCGGCACGATCACCACGTTGCCCGAGCAGGTGCGCCGATCGCTGACCTGGGATCAGGGATCCGAGATGGCGCAGCACGCACGGCTGCGGGTCGAGACGGGGCTGGCGGTGTACTTCTGCGATCCGCACAGTCCATGGCAGCGTGGCTCGAACGAGAACACCAATGGGCTGCTGCGGCAGTATTTTCCAAAGGGGACGGACCTGAGCGTCCACAGCGCCGACGATCTGGCGGCAGTCGCTGCGGCACTCAACAGCAGGCCACGGAAGACGCTCGGATGGAGGACACCAGCCGAGGCGTTCGACGCAGCGCTGCAGTCGGTCCAGAAAGGCGTTGCGACGACCGCTTGAAAGTAAGATAGCCATGACCCGCCCCTGCCCCGGCCCGCGCGCCGTGACGAGCAAGCCCGGCTGGCACCCGCCGCCCGGCGCCACCGACTGCCACATGCACATCTTCGGGCCCTATGACCGCTACCCGCTCTCGCCGGGCCGCGGCTACACGCCGCCCGAGGCGAGCATCGCCATGTACCGGGAGATGCTCTCGACCATCGGCCTCGAACGCACGGTGGTGGTGCAGCCGAGCGTCTACGGCACCGATAACGAGGTCAGCCTCGCCGCCGTCGAGGCGCTCGGCCGCGACCGCGCCCGCGCCGTGGTGGTGGTCGATGAGAGCTTCGACCTCGCCGCGCTGCGGGCCATGGGGGAGCGTGGCGCCTGCGGCGTGCGCTTCAACGCGGTCTCCGGCAACGGCACACCGCTCGAGCAGCTCGAGGCGCTGGCGGAGCGGCTGGCGACCCTCGGCTGGCACCTGCAGCTCTATGCCCACAGCGCCGAGCTGGTGGCGTTGGAGGCCGTGCTCGCCCGGCTGCCCTGCCCGCTCATCATCGATCATATGGGCGGGGTGCAGGCGAGCGAGGGGGGCACCGCCGATCCCGGCTTCAAGGCGATGATCCGGCTGCTGGAGGGCGGCGCCTGGGCCAAGCTCTGCGGCTACCGCTCCTCGGCGGGGGCGCCCTATGCGGATGTCGATGCCATGGCGCGGGCGATGATCGCCGCGGCGTCGGAGCGCTGCGTCTGGGGCACCGACTGGCCGCACCCCTCGCTGGCCAGCCCGGAAGCGGTGCCGGATGACGGGGTGCTGCTCGACGCCCTCGGCCGCTGGGCGCCGGGCGAGGCGCAGCGCCGGGCGATCCTGGTCGACAACCCGGCGCGCGTCTACGGATTCCGGTAGTCCCCACGACGTCGCCGCGCGCCGCCGCAGGGGCCCCGTCATTCGCTCGATGCCCGGCATGCGTCACAGCCTGTCGCGGCGAAGCCGCGCCAGGGCAACGGAAGGCGACGGACGGCCCGCGGTGCCGTGTCGGATTGGCGGCGAAGGGGCGTTGCGTCGGGGGCGCGGCGCGGCTAGTCTCCGCGCCATGTCCAGAGCAACGCGCCCCGCAATGCGATTTTGGTACCGCTGGTACACACCGGCGGCCTAGGATCTCGCGTAGCGCAGAGACACACCCGAAGCCGCCACTCGCTGGCGGCTTTCGCATCTCTGGACCTTTCTTCAGCGAATGCAGCCGGCCCGTGACGGTGTCCCCACCAGGAGGCCAGCATGCAACGCAGCGATTTCGATTTCGACGTCATCAGCGGGCCCTCGGCGCCGCCGCTGATCCGCACCGCGCCGCAGCCGAGCGCGCCGGCGCCGGCCGAGCCGCGCGACACGGCACCGGCCGAGGCGCAGCCCGGTGGCTGAGTCCATGCCCGGCGCGACGCGGCCGCCCGTGCCGTTGCGGGCGCCGTTGCTTGACCGGGTCGCCCACCGGCCCGAGAGTGCCGCGCCCGTGAGTACCGCGCCATGATCCTGCTGATCGATAATTACGACAGCTTCACCTTCAACCTCTACCACTTCCTCGGCGATCTCGGGGTGGAGATCGAGGTGCGGCGGAACGATGCCCTGACCAGCCAGGAAGCGCTGGCCATGCGGCCGGAGGCCATCCTGCTCTCGCCCGGCCCCTGCACGCCGAACGAGGCCGGCATCTGCCTGCCGCTGATCGGCGCCGCGGCTGCGGCCGGCGTGCCGCTGATGGGTGTCTGCCTCGGCCACCAGGCCATCGGCCAGGCCTTTGGCGGCACCGTGATCCGGGCACCGGAGCCGGTGCACGGCAAGGTTTGGGACGTGCACCACCGCGGCAGCGACCTCTTCGCCGGCCTGCCCGACCCGGTCCGCGCCACGCGCTACCACTCCCTCGTCGTGCGGCGGGAAGACCTGCCGCCGGCGCTCGAGGCGACGGCCTGGACCGAGGACGGGCTGATCATGGGCCTCGCGCATCGGGAGCTGCCGATCTGGGGCGTGCAATTCCATCCCGAGAGCATCGCCAGCCAGCACGGCCACGACCTGCTGCGGAACTTCGTCTCGCTGGCCAAGGCCACGGCCCTGACGCCGGCATGAACACGCTGAAGCCGGTCCTGGCCCGCCTCGCCGCCGGCGAGCGCCTGGCGGAGAGCGAGGCCGAGGCCGCCTTCGGGGTGATCATGGCCGGCGAGGCGACGCCGGCGCAGATCGCTGGCCTGCTCATGGCCATGCGGCTGCGCGGCGAGACGGTGCCGGAGATCACCGGCGCGGTGCGGGCCATGCGCGCCCGCATGAGCGCGATCGAGGCGCCGCCCGGCGCCATCGACATCGTCGGCACCGGCGGCGACGGCTCGGGCAGCCTCAACATCTCGACCGCGACGGCGCTGGTCACCGCCGCCTGCGGCGTGCCGGTCGCCAAGCACGGCAACCGTGCCCTCTCCTCGCGCTCCGGCGCCGCCGATGCGCTGGCGGCGCTCGGCATCAATCTCGACGTGCCGCTGGACCGGCTGGAGGCGGTGTTGGAGGCCGCCGGCATGGTCTTCCTCTGGGCGCCACGGCACCACGCCTCGATGCGCCACGCCGCCGGTCCGCGGGTCGAGCTCGGCACCCGGACCATCTTCAACATCCTTGGCCCGCTGGCCAATCCGGCGCGCGTCCGCCGGCAGCTCACCGGCGCCTTCTCGCCGAGCTGGCTGCGGCCCATGGCCGAGACCCTGGCCCGGCTCGGCACCGAGAGCGCCTGGGTGGTGCATGGCCAGGGGCTCGACGAGATCGCGCTCTGCGGCGAGACCCATGTGGTGGCGCTGCAGGACGGCAGGCTGCGGGAGTTCACCATCGCCCCGGAGGATGCAGGGCTGGAGCGTGCCCCGGCGGAGGCGATCCGCGGCGGCGAGCCGGCGGAGAACGCCGCCGCCCTCCTGGCGTTGCTGGAAGGCGCGCCGGGCGCCTATCGTGACATCGTGTTGCTGAATGCCGCGGCGGCGCTCATCGTCGCCGGCCGGGCCACCGATCTCCGCCAGGGGGCGGCCCAGGCGGCCCGGGCCATCGACAGCGGCGCCGCATCCGGCGTCCTCGCCCGGCTCAAGGAGGCTACCCTCGCATGATCGCCCCGCAGCCCTTCGCCACGCCATGAACGCCCCGCATCTCACCCTGGCCGCCCGCGACCTGCCGGATACGCTCGCCCGCATCCTGGCCGACAAGTATGAGGAGGTGCGGGAGCGCTCCGCCGCCACGCCGCTGGCCGAAATGGAGCGCCAAGCTCGCAACGCCGCGAAGCCGCGGGATTTCGTCTCCGCCCTCTGCGGCGCGGTCGCCGACGGGCGGGTCGGGCTGATCGCCGAGATCAAGCGCGCCTCGCCCTCGGGCGGGCTGATCCGCGACCCCTTCGATCCCGCTGCGCTGGCCGAGGCCTATTGCGCGGGCGGCGCCACCTGCCTCTCCGTCCTCACCGACGCGGCCTATTTCCAGGGCTCGCCCGAGCACCTGAAGGCGGCGCGCGATGCCTGCCCGCTGCCGGCGCTGCGTAAGGACTTCATGGTGCATCCCTGGCAGGTGCACGAGGCCCGGGCCATGGGCGCCGACTGCATCCTGCTGATCATGGCGGCCCTCTCCGACCCGCAGGCGCATGAGCTGGAGGATGTCGCCCGCAGCCTCGACATGGCGGTGCTGGCCGAGGTGCACGATCGGGCCGAGCTCGACAGGGCGCTCGGGCTGGAGACCCGATTGATCGGCGTGAACAACCGTAATCTCAGGACTTTGAAGACCGATCTTGCCACCTCGGATGAGCTTGTCCCGCTGATCCCCGCCGACCGCATCCCGGTGGCCGAGAGCGGCATCCGCACGCCGGAGGATGTGCGCCGCATGGCCGCGGCCGGGGCCCGCTGCATCCTGGTCGGCGAGCATCTGATGCGCCAGACCGATGTCAGCGCGGCGGCGAATGCGCTCGTCCATGCGCTCTAACACGATCTGAAGACCAGGGCGCAAGGCCTTGAGCGAACTCACGCATTTCGATGACCAGGGCCGCGCCGCCATGGTCGATGTCGCGGCCAAGCCGGAGACCGAGCGGGTCGCCATCGCCCGTGGCCAGGTGATCATGGCCCCGGCCACGCTCGAGCGGATCGAGCAGGGCCGGATCGGCAAGGGCGACGTTCTCGGCATTGCCCGCCTCGCCGGCATCATGGCGGCGAAGCGGACCAGCGAGCTGATCCCGCTCTGTCATCCGCTGATGCTCTCGAAGGTCGCGGTGGATCTCCGGCCGCTGCCGCCGGACCGGGTGGACATCGAGGCTCTGGTGAAGCTTACGGGCCGCACCGGAGTCGAGATGGAAGCCCTCACCGCGGTCACGGTGGCAGCGCTGACCATCTACGACATGTGCAAGGCGATCGACCGCGGGATGCGGATCGAGGCGGTGCGGCTGGTCCACAAATCCGGCGGCAAGTCGGGCACCTACGAGGCCGAATGACCTCGCCGGACGGCACCTTCTTCCTGGGATTTGCCGTAGGAACAATGCAGTCGGGAGAGCAGCGATGATCTCGGTCGAAGATGCCCGCAGCCGGATCCTCGCCTCGCTCGACGCCACGCCGGCCGAGACGGTGCCGCTCGCCTGCGGCTGGGGCCGGGTCCTCGCCCGCCCGGTGGCCGCCCGGCTGACCCAGCCGCCGGCCGATGTCTCGGCCATGGATGGCTATGCGGTGCGGGCCGCCGAGGCCGGCGCCGGCGCCATGTTGGCTGTGACCGGCAGCGCGCCGGCTGGCCACCCCTTCCAGGGCCGGGTCGGCCCGGGCGAGGCCGTCCGCATCTTCACCGGCGCCGTGGTCCCGGCGGGGGCCGATGCCATCCTGCTGCAGGAGGATGCCGAGGCGGCGGAGGGCCGCGTCCGGGTGACCGAGACGGTGCGTGCGGGCCGCTGGATCCGCCGGCGCGGCCTCGATTTCGCGGAGGGGGAGGAATTGCTGCCGGCGGGTCGCCGCCTCACCGCGCGCGACATCGGCCTCGCCGCGGCGGCGAACCATGCCTGGCTGGCGGTGCACCGCGCGCCGCGGATCGGCATCCTCGCCACCGGCGACGAGATCGCCCTGCCCGGCGATCCGATCCCGGCCGGCGGCATCGTCAGCAGCAACGCGCACGCCCTGGCCTCGCTGGTCCGCGCCGCCGGCGGCGATCCCCTGGTGCTGCCGATCGCGCCCGACGATTCCGCGGCGATCGCCGAGGCGGCGCGCGCCTCCCGCGCCTGCGACCTGCTGGTCACCACCGGTGGGGCCAGCGTCGGCGATCATGACTTGGTGCAGGCGGCGCTCGGGCCGCAGGGCTTCGAGCTCGATTTCTGGAAGATCGCGATGCGGCCGGGCAAGCCGCTGATCTGGGGCCGGCTGGGCGCGACGCCGGTGCTCGGCCTGCCCGGCAACCCGGTCTCCGCCCTGGTTTGCGCCGTGCAGTTCCTGATGCCGGCGATCGCCCGGCTCTCCGGCCTGCCCGGCGAGCCGCCGCGCACCATGCAGGCCCGGGCCGGCGCGCCGCTGCCGGAGAATGACCGCCGCTTCGACCATCTCCGCGCCAGCCTCGACGCCGCCGCCCCTGGCCTGCCGGTCGCCACGCCCTTCCCGCTGCAGGACAGCTCGATGCTAAAGGTCCTCGCCCGGGCCGAGGCGCTGATCCTCCGCGCCCCGCACGCCCCGGCGCTGGCCGCGGGCGAACCGATCGAGGTCATCCCCTTGGGCGATCTCGGAATTTGATGGCGCCGCCTGTGGAAAACCGTTTGACCCGACGCGGAGAACCTATCTAGAACGTCGAGACCCGGTTTCCCCTTTGTTCCCGCGTCGCGGGAGGGTTGCACCGACCGGGGCACGGAGGCGACACGGTGCTCACGCGCAAGCAGCACGAGCTGCTGATCTTCATTGACAAGCATCTGCGCCAGACTGGCTTCTCTCCTTCCTTCGAGGAGATGAAGGAGGCGCTGAAGCTCAAGTCCAAATCCGGCATTCACCGGCTGATCACGGCGCTCGAGGAGCGCGGCTTCCTGCGCCGGCGGGCGCACCGGGCGCGGGCGCTCGAGGTGATCCGCCTGCCGGAGAACGTCGCGCCGCGCCGCGCTGCCGAGGCCGCGCCCGCCGCCCCGGCGCGGGAGGCGAGCTTCACGCCCAATGTCATCCGCGGCAATTTCGCCCCGGGGCTGAGCGGCGTACCGAAGGCGGCGAACGAGGCCGCGGCGGTGCAGCTGCCGCTCTACGGCCGCATCGCCGCCGGCCTGCCGATCGAGGCAATGCGCGAATCCGGCAACAGCATCGAGGTGCCGGCCGCGCTCCTCGGCTCGGGCGAGCACTACGCGCTCGAGGTCGCCGGCGATTCGATGGTGGAGGCCGGCATCCTCGATGGCGACACGGTGATCATCCGGCGCGGCGAGACGGCCGAGAACGGCGCCATCGTCGTGGCGTTGGTCGATGAGAACGAGGTTACGCTGAAGCGGCTGCGCAGGCGCGGCAACTCCATCGCCCTTGAGGCGGCGAATCCGCGTTACGAGACGCGGATCTTCGGCCCCGACCGGGTGCGGGTGCAGGGCCGCCTCATCGGCCTGCTGCGCCGCTACTGACGGCGCGCTACTCGACCGGTGCCGGCGGCTCCTGCGAGGGCACGCCGCGCGGCACCGGCATCGGCGGCACCCAGGGCCTGTCGCCGCGCGCCGCGCGGTCGCTCAGCACGCGCAGGCCGCCCGGCTCGATCCAGATGGCATGCGCGCCGTTGCGCCAGACGGCGAAGCGATCGATTCGCTGCGCGGCGCAGCGGCCGCGCACCGGCTCGGCCGAGACCACGAGTTCGGCCGCCGCGCAGGCTGCCGCCGGATCGCCGCCGCGCAGCAGGATCACGGCCGGCGCTCCCGGCTGCACCTGGTAGAGGCAGCGCTCTGCCTCGCAATCGAGCCGCCCTGCATCGAGCATGCCCTGCTTCGGCAGCGGCTCGGCCGCCGCCGCGCCGGACAGCCGCAGCCAGCTCTCGCGGGTCAGCGCCGAGGCGCCGGAAAGGCGTTGCAGCGCCAGCCCCTCCCCGGTCCGGAAGCCGATCAGCCTCGCATCGGCGGAGACCAGGATGTCCGGCGGCCGCTGCCAGGCGGCGCTGGTCAGACCGAGCAGAAGCAACGGCAGGCCGAGCAGCCGCCACCGCCCCTGCCACAGGCAGAGCCAGAGCTGGCCGAAGGCGCAGGCGCCGA
Source organism: Roseicella sp. DB1501 (assembly GCF_013112485.1). Lineage (GTDB taxonomy): Bacteria > Pseudomonadota > Alphaproteobacteria > Acetobacterales > Acetobacteraceae > Paracraurococcus. The sequence goes on along the minus strand of NZ_JABFHG010000014.1, from coordinate 51,260 downwards.
GGCCCCAGGCGGGGATCGGCTTCGCCGGCAGGGCCGCGCCGGGCCAGCCAGCGACGGCATGGGCGACGGCCAGGATCGCCTCCACTCCCCAGCCCATCGCGCGCAGCGCCGGCAGCTCCAGCCCGAAGGGCATGAGCGCCGCCGCCGCCATGCCGGCCGGCATCACTAGGATCGAGGTGAGCGGCACGGCGACCGCATTGGCGACGACGCCATAGAGTTGCAGCCGGCCGAAATGGTGCAGGCCGAAGGGCGTCGTCGCGGCGCCCGCCAGCAGCGAGGTGGCGAGGATGCCGAAGCCGGCCAGGGCGAGCCGCCGTCGCCAAGCCGCGCCGCCGGTGCCGGCCCGTGGCAGGCGCGGCCGCAGCCATTCCCAGCCGGCGATCAGGGCGAGCACCGCGGCGAAGCTCATCTGGAAGCTCGCCCCGAGCAGCGCCGCCGGCTGCAGCAGCAGCACCGCCGCCGCGGCGAGCGCCCAGGCGCGCAGGCTGAGCGCCCGCCGGCCGGCGAGGATGGCCAACGTCGCCAGCGCCGCCATGGCGAAGCTGCGCTGCATCGGGACGGCCGCGCCGGTGAGCAGCAGGTAGAGCCCGCCCACCGCCAGCGCGCCGACCGCCGCGATCGACTTGCCCGGCAGGCGCAGCGCGAGCGGCGGGATGAGGGCGATGCCGAAGCGCAGCGTCCCGAAGGCGAGGCCCATGACGATGGCGATGTGCAAGCCGGAGACGCTCAACAGATGCGCCAGGCCGCTGTCGCGCATCGCCGCCAGGTCCGTGGCCGGGATGGCGCTCTGCCCGCCGGTCAGCAGCGCCGCCGCCACGGCGCCCGCCGCGCCCGGCAGGGCCGTGGTGACGCGGCCCTCGATCCCGGCGCGCAGCCCGGCCAGGCCCGGCGCGCCGGATGCCGCCGGTTCGATGGCGGCCGGGCCGATGGCGAAGCCGCTGCCGGCGAGGCCGGAGAACCAGGCGGCGCGCTGGAAGTCCCAGGCGCCGGGATAGGCCGGCGGCGCCGGCGGGCGCAGCAGGGCGCGCACCCGAATCAGGTCGCCCGGCGCCGGCCGCGCCGGATCGCCGGCCTTCAGGCGGACCCGCACCTGGCGGGCCAGCGGCGCCTCGGCGCCGAGGCGCGCCGCATCGAGGGTGAGCCGTCGCCCCTCTGGCAACAATTCCACGGCGGCGACGCGGCCCGAGAGATCGATGGCGCCGCGCGGCAACTCCGGCATCGGCGGTTGTCCGGCGGCGCTCCAGGCCGCGGCGGCGAAGCCAAGCGCCGCCGCGGCCGGAAGGCCAAGGATCCAGCCGAGCAGCGGCCGGCGCGCCGCGGTCCAGAGGGCGAGCGCCAGCAGCGGCGGCGCCAGCCCGGCCAGCGCCAGCGGCGGCTCCTCGGTCAGGCCGAAATAGAGCAGGACGCCGCCACCGAGCGCCACGGCGAGCCAGGGCGGCAGGCGCCCTCGCTCGGCCGCGATGCACCGCCCCATCCAGGCGGCCAGGGCCGCCGGCCAGCCGACCGCCGCCGCATAGGATGGGGACAGGGAGAGGGACACCTGAATCGGTTTAGCGCCCTCGACTCGCGCCATTCAACCCAAAAGGGATTTCCGGCCTTCGAGAACATCCTGTGATGAGCGAAGCCCGCGACCGGCACCCGGTGGCGGGCGATGCGCCTTGCCCCGTGCCGCAGCCGGGCTTGCGATCACGGACGGCGCCGCGGCGTTCGGGGTTGAACCCGCTGCGCTGGCGTGGTCCACCCGCCGCCTGGCGCGCCGGCGCCAGGCAGCCTGGGAACCGCACCATGTCCGTCCGCACCCGCTTCGCACCCTCGCCCACCGGCTACCTGCATATCGGCGGGGCGCGCACCGCCCTCTTCAACTACCTCTTCGCCCGCCACCATGGCGGCACCTACCTGCTCCGCATCGAGGATACCGACCGGCAGCGCAGCACGCCGGAAGCGGTGCAGCAGATCCTCGACAGCCTCGCCTGGCTTGGCCTCTCGCCGGACGAGCCACCGGTCTTCCAGGCGGCGCGCGAGGCGCGGCATGCCGAGGTGGCGCGGGAGCTGCTGGCGCGCGGCCGCGCCTATCTCGCCTATGACACGCCGGAGGAGCTGGCGGCGCAGCGGGCGGCGGCGGAGGCGGCGAAGCGCCCCTTCAAATACGATGGCAGCCGCTGGCAGGGGCTGGAGGCGAAGGATGCCCCCTCGGTCGCCCCCGCCCTCCGCATCCAGGCGCCGCGTGAGGGCGAGACGGTGGTCGAGGACTTGGTGCAGGGCACGGTCCGGGTGGCCAATGCCGAGCTCGACGACATGATCATCCTGCGCTCGGACGGCACACCGACCTATCTGCATGCCGTGGTGGTGGACGACCACGACATGGCGATCACCCATGTCATCCGCGGCGACGACCACCTGACCAACACCTTCCGCCAATGCATGGTCTATGACGCCATGGGCTGGCACCGGCCGCGCTTCGCCCATATCCCGCTGATCCACGGCGCCGACGGGGCGAAGCTGTCGAAGCGGCACGGCGCCGTCGGGGCGCTGGAATTCCGCGAGCAGGGCTTCCTGCCCGAGGCGGTCTGCAACTACCTGCTGCGCCTCGGCTGGGGGCATGGCGACGAGGAGGTCATCCCGCGCGACCGCGCCATCGCCCTCTTCGATCTCGATGGCGTCGGCCGCGCCGCCTCGCGCATGGACTACGCGAAGCTGCTGCACCTGAACGGCGTCTATCTCCGCGCGACCGATGACGAGCGCCTCTCCCGCGAGGTGCTGGAGCGGCTGGCGCGGCACGTGGTCTCCTTCGGCACGCTCGGCGGCGACCGCGTCCGGGCCCTGATGCCGGTGCTGAAGGAGCGGGCGAAGACGCTGGAGGAGCTGGCCGCCTCGGCCGCCTTCGCGGTGATCGAGGGCCCGCCGCCCATTGAGGAGAAGGCCGCGGCGCTGCTGACGCCCGAGGCGAAGGCGCGGCTCGCCGACCTCGCCCAGTTCCTCACCGACGCGCCCTGGGAGCGGGCCGATCTCGAGAGCTGGCTGCGCGACTATGCCGAGGTGAAGGGGCTGAAGCTGGGCCAGGTGGCGCAGCCGCTCCGCGTCGCCCTCACCGGCAGCACCCAGAGCCCGCCGATCGATGCCGTGCTCTGGGCCCTCGGCCGCACCGAGGCGGTGGACCGCATCCTGGCCGCCGCCGAGGGATAAGCCAGGGGGGCCGCCCATGGCCCCGGGGGCGCGATGGCGCTCCCCCGGCGGCCGAGGCGTCAGGTCCAGAGCCGCTCCTTCTGCAGGCCGGTATAGAGCCCGGCGACGAACTCGCCATAGCCGTTGAAGAGCTGGGTCGGGATCCGCTCGCCGGTGCCGAGCACCCGCTCGCTCGCCTGGCTCCAGCGCGGATGCGGCACTTCGGGGTTCACATTCGCCCAGAAGCCGTACTCCGCCGGCTGGATCGCCTCCCAGAAGGAGGTCGGCCGCTCCGCGACGAGGCTGATCCGCACCAGCGACTTGCCGGCCTTGAAGCCGTATTTCCAGGGCTGGTGCAGGCGGATCGGGCCGCCATTCTGCGGCGCCAGCGGCTTGCCATAGGCGCCGGTGACGAGGAAGGAGAGCTCGTTCGCCGCCTCCTCCAGCGTGCAGCCCTCGACATAGGGCCAAGGGTACCAGGACTGCCGCAGCCCGGGCATGACGGCGGGCAGCGCCGCGCTCTCGAAGCGGACGTATCTCGCGCCCGGTTTCGGCCCCGCCGCCTTGAGCAGCGCCGCCAGCGGGAAACCGGTCCAGGGCACCACCATCGACCAGGCCTCGACGCAGCGCAGCCGATAGACCCGCTCCTCGAGCGGCATGGCCTGCAGCAACTCGTCGATGCCGTAATCGCGCGGCTGGTCGACGAGTCCGTCGACCTTCACGCTCCAGGGCCGCAGCGGCAGCTTCTGCGCCGGCCGGTAGACGCCCTTATCCGTGCCGAATTCGTAGTAATTGTTGTAGGTGGTGGCGTCCTTCTCGGCGGTGATGTCGCGGCCGGGCAGGTAGCGCGGGTTGCGTGGGGCGGCGCCGGTCGCCTGCGCCATGGCCGGCCCGGCGAGGCCGGCGGCGGCGAGGCCCGTGGCGGCCTGCAGCGCGGCGCGGCGGCCGAAGACCAGGGATTCGGGCGTGGCGGAGCGCTCGGGCAGCTCCCAGCCGCGCGGGATGCGGATCAGCATGGCAGATCTCCGTGGCGCCCGGCCCGGGAGGGGGCCGGGACGGGCCGGCATCGAGGGCGCCGACCTCAGGGCTGCTTCGCCGGGACGGGCGGTTGCGTTACCTGTGGCAATCATCCCCCGCTTCTGTGCACTTTATGATTGTATCCTAAACGCAGCGCACTATCATGTGATCTAACACACTTGGTTGTGACCATTGGAGATCGCATGCGCATTGCAGTCGCTTCCGACGCCGCCCCCACTGCCGAGCTCGAGGCTGCCCTCGGTGAGCTCGGCGTGCTCTGCGATCCGGCCGAGAGCATGGCCGAGCTGCCCTCCATCGTCGCGCTGAGCGGTCCCTACGACCTCGTCCTCCTTCGCATCGGCCGGGCTCTCCGCAACGCCCTGCCGGCGATCCGCGATCTCCGCCGCCGCGGCATGAACCTGCCGATCATCGTCTACAGCGCCACCCCGGCCGGCGCCGAGGAGGAGGAGGCGGTGCTGCATGCCGGCGCCGACGACGTGATCTTCCACCCCTTCCGCCTCTCCGTCCTGCATGCGCGGATGCAGGCCCTCGCCCGCCGCGCCCGCGGCTATACCTGCGCCGAGCTGGTCTGCGGCAATGTCACGCTCGACCAGGAGCAGCATGCGGTGACGGTCGATGGGCTGCGGGTCAACCTGACGGCGCGCGAATTCGACTTCCTCGAGACGCTGATGCTCCACAAGGGCGTGCTGCTGACCAAGGAGCGCTTCATGACGCGCCTCTATGCCGACAGCGAGGCGCCGGATTCGAAGATCGTCGACGTCTTCGTCTGCAAGCTGCGGCGCAAGCTGACGGCGGCCGGCGCGGCGGAGATCATCCGCACCGTCTGGGGCCGCGGCTACGTGGTGTTCGAGCCGACCCAGGCGGCGATCGAGGCCGCCCGCAAGACCCGGCAGAGCGAGATCGAGCCGGCGCCGCGCGGCTGGGTGCGCCGTGCGCCTCGATTTCTGGCCGCCACGGCCTGACCTGCATTAGAGCGTGATCGCTTGAAGTAGCTCACCGAAGGCGTGAATCACGCGATCAAACAACAGGCTAGACCATGGTCCGTGAACCAGGGTGAACGGATCATGCTCTGGAACTCCCCACAAAGCCGCTTCGCGGCCCCAGCCCGCCGCGACGATCCGATATTTGAGCGCGGCATGACCCGGCCGGGGGAATAGCCCCCCGGCCGGGATCTTTCTCCGGCGACCTCCCCCGACCGCGCCGCCTCGCCGCCCTGTCGCTCTGGCACGCCGGTTGCGCTGCGGCAGGCCACGCCCGCATCCCGCGGGCGGCGGGAGCCGGACCGGATGCACGCCTTCGCCCTCAGCCTGCTTTTCCTGGCGCTCGTGCCGGTCGCCCAGGCTCAATTGTTGCTCCAGGCGCCGGATCAGGGCCAACTCTGCCGCGCCGCCATCCTCCGGGCGGAGCAGGAGCGCGGCCTGCCGCCCCGCCTGCTGGCCGCCATCGGCCGGGTCGAGAGCGGGCGGCGCGACCCGCAGACCGGCAGCTTCGCCCCCTGGCCCTGGACCATCAATGCCGAGGGACGCGGCAGCTTCTTCCCGGACAAGGCGGCAGCAATTGCCGCCGTGCGGGCGCTGCAGGCGCAGGGCGTGCGCTCCATCGATGTCGGCTGCATGCAGATCAACCTGCGGCACCATCCGGATGCCTTCGCCAGCCTGGAGGAGGCCTTCGATCCCCTGGCGAATGCCCGCTACGCCGCCCGCTTCCTCTCGGAGATGCAGGCGACGCGCGGCGACTGGATGCTCACGGCCTCGCACTACCATTCGCAGACGCCGGCCCATGCCGAGCCCTATCGCGCCCGCATCGCCGCCGCCATGCTGGCGGAGCAGCAGCAGCCCGACGCGCCGCCGCCACCCGCGGCCTTCGCGGCGCTGACCGCCCCGCCGGCGATGCCCTCCGGCACGCCGCCGGCGCCCCGCCCGCCCCTGCCTGCTCCCCTGCCCGCTGGCGGCGCCATGCTGAGAAACGGCCCGGCGCGCATCCTGCCGATGCCCGCCTCGGCCGGCGCCGGGCGCGGCCTGGATGCCTATCGCGCCATGCCGATCCCGCTCGTCGGGCGATTCGTCGCGGCGCCCCGGCGCGGCCTGTGACCGGGGCCGGCCAAGGGGCGCCCGCCGCTCAGCGCATCGGCCAGGAATACATCAGCCCGCCATCGGTCCAGAGCCGGTTCATGCCCCGCTCCAGCCCGATCGGCGTCTTCGGGCCGAGATTGCGCTCGAACAGCTCGCCGTAATTGCCGATCGCCCGGATGGCGTTGTAGGCCCAGGCCGGGTCGAGCTTGAGCGCCTGGCCCAGCACCGGATCGGCGCCGAGCAGGCGACGGATCTCCGGATTGGGGCTGCTGCGGCGCTGCTCCTCGGCAGTCTGGCTGGTCACGCCGAGCTCCTCGGCCTGGATCAGCGCCGAGATGGTCCAGCGCACCACGTCGAACCATTCCTGGTCGTCGCGCCGCACCACCGGCCCGTAGGGCTCCTTGCTGAAGCGCTGCGGCAGGATGACGAAGTCGCCCGGCTGGGTGAACTGGCTGCGCAGCGCCGCGAGCTGCGTCGCATCCGTGCCGATCGCGTCGCACCGCCCGGCCTGCAGCGCCTGGGCGTTGTCCTGCATCCGCTCCTGCAGCAGCGGCGTGAAGCGCAGCGCGTTGGCGCGGAACCAGTCGGTGGTGACGAGCTCGTTCGTCGTGCCGGGCGAGAGGCAGATGGTCATGCCATCCATCTCCTTCGGCTCGGTCACCTTGGCATCCTTGCGGACCATGAAGCCATGGCCGTCATAGAGGTTCACGATCACCATGCGCAGGCCGAGCGTGGTGTCGCGCGTCATGGTCAGCGTGGTCTGGCGGATCAGCACGTCGATCTCGCCGGATTGCAGCGCGGTGAAGCGCTGCACCGCGGTCAGCGGCACGAAGCGCACCTTGGCGGCGTCGCCGAGCATGGCGGCGGCGAGGCCGCGGCAGAGATCGGCATCCATGCCGCGCCAGACGCCCTGGCTGTCGGGCAGCGAGAAGCCGGCGACGCCGACATTGACGCCGCAGTTCAGCGTGCCGCGGGACCGGATGGTATCGAAGGTCTGGCCGGCCGCAGCGGGCCCGGCCGCGAGGCCGAGCCCGAGCAGGCCGGCGGCGAGCCGGCGAAGAAGGCGCATCTCCGGTCCCCTAGCGGATCGGCGACCAGGGCACCGGCTTCAGGATCATCGTCGTCTGCGCCTTCAGCGCGCCGAGCCCGCCCGTTGCCTTCTGGAATTCCGCCCAGCCCGGATCGGCCGCCATCGCCGTGCGGCGGCGGTCGCGATCGGCCATGGAGGAATAGGCCCAGGCGAAGATCGCCTGGTTGATCGGCCCGCATTCGGTGACGGCGAAGAACAGGAGCTGGCCGAGCAGGCGGTCCTGCACCGGCTTGCCGATGTCACGATAGGCATCGATCCAGGCATTGATGCGGCCCGGCTCGAAATCATAGGTGCGGTGGTCGACGAACATCTGCTCGCCCTCGATCTTCCGCTCGAAGGGCTGGCCGACCTTCTGGATTGGCGAGAAGGGCACGGTCTTCAGCAGCTTTGCTTCCTGCGCCGCGAGTGCGCCGGTGGCGCGGCTCTCCTCGAGGAAGCGCTTCCATTCCGGATCGGCGTCGCGTGCCGCGAGGCCGCGCTCGCGCTGGTCGATATCGTCGAAGCCGCGCAGGAAGAGGACGCGGTTGATCTGGCCGAACTCGACGGTGAACATGCCCATCAGCGGCGTGAGGGTTCGCGAGGAAGCGGGGCCACCGATCTCGCCGTAGCACTTCAACCAGGCCGGCAGCTTGCCGGGATGCGCGGTGTAGATGCGCTGCTCGATGAACATGGGGTCCCTCCTCCCGCCTCGCGCCGCCCGACCGGGCCGCGCGCGGCAGTGGCGCATGCTCCGCCCGGCCGGTCAATCCGGTCCGGCAGCGGCCGGCCCGCGCCATGCGGCGAGGCCGAGAGCGGCGGCGCGTTGCGGCATGTTGCGACCGACTGAACCACAGGTCATCGAAACGCAAAATTCATGACAAGGAAAGAGCGCTAGGCTTCGCCTGGGAGCCGCAAGGGGCCTTTCCCCGCATTCCTCTGAGGGCGCCGGAGAGGCTGGGGCTCGACGCCGCCCGTAGGACGATGTTCGCCCCCTCCTCCCCTTGTCCAGGCAGGCGCCACGGGTCCGGCGCAGCTCTCTAGAGCGTTTTCCGTTCACCTGCGTTCACGGCAAATGCTCTAGCCTTTTGTTTTCAGAGCATCTTCACCCGTCCGAGTGTTTCCACTCGAACGGAAACTGCTCTAACGGGCCGGCGCGGCGGCCTGCGGGTCGAAGGGCCGGTAGCCCGGCGGCACCTCGAATTGCGCCGGATCCTGGCGGGCATAATCCACGCGCGTGGCGACGGTGCGGCCCACTTCCTCGCCGCCCTCGATCTCGACGACGCGGAGCGGCACGCCATCCGCCGTGACGCAGGCCTCGTTGGCCCGCGCCTCGTCCCCCTCGCTGTCCTTCGGCGGCTCGATGCGCCAGACGGTGCAGTCATAGCCGGCGATCCGGTCGGTCCCGAGCCGCGCGACCCGGCTGCCCGGCGGCACCAGCCCGATGCCGGGGCCGCGATCCTCGTCCGAGCCCTCGACGAACATCCGCTGCTCGGTCATCAGGATGGTGGTGCGCCGGCTGCGCATGTCATGCAGCAGGGCACCGCCGGGCGTCTCCATGCGGAACCGGCCCTGCGCGACCAGCCAAGCCATGCGGATCTCCTGCTCCTTCTCGCCGGTCGCCCGATAGGTGACGGCGACGTCGCGCACCGGCGCCGGCAGCGGGCCATCGGCCTGCGCCAGCGCCGGCCCGGCGGCGAGAAGCATGGCGCAGAGGATGGCGGGGCGCATGGGATGCTCCTTCCCGGATCGGCGCGGCATGGCGTAGGTGCGAGGCGAGGGATCAAAGGCGCGGCGCGACCGGATGTGGTGAGCCGGGTGGGGCTCGAACCCACGGCCACGAGATTAAAAGTCCCGTGCTCTACCAGCTGAGCTACCGGCTCACATGCTCCGTCGCGCGCCGGAAAAGCGCGCGACGGCGGGAAAGTCAACCGCGGCCGGGCGGCCGCGGCCCCAGATCGGGTGATGGAGCGAGCGGCGGATCAGGCGGCCGCCGGCGCGTCGGCGGCGATACGCGCCTTCACCAGCCGGTCCGGCCCCTGGACGATGCCGTTGTTGCCGGTGCCGCGCTTGATCTTGTCGACCGCCTCCATCCCGGCGACCACGCGGCCCCAGATGGTGTACTGGCCGTCGAGGCTCGGCGCCGGCGCGAACATGATGAAGAACTGGCTGTTGGCGCTGTGCGGGTTCATGGTCCGCGCCATGCCGCAGGTACCGCGCACGAAGCGCGCCCGGTTCGGCGGCGAGAACTCGGCCGGCAGGTCGGCATAGCCCTGCTCGCGGGCGCCGCCGGTGCCGGTGCCGGTCGGATCGCCGCCCTGCGCCATGAAGCCCTCGATCACCCGGTGGAAGGGGGTGTTGTCGTAGAAGCCCGCGCGCGCCAGCGTCTTGATGCGCTCGACATGCTGCGGCGCCAGCTCGGGCAGCAGCTCGATCGTCACCGCGCCGTCCTTCAGCTCGAGGATCAAGGTGTTCTCGAGCTTGGGATCGGGCTCGGCGGGCGCAGCCTCGGCGGGCGCCGCGGCCTGCTCGGTCCCAGGCGTCTCGGCATGGGACGTCTCGGCCGCGGGGGTCTCGGCTGCAGGCGTCTCGCCGATCGGCGGCTCGCCGGGGATCTTCTCCGGGCTGCCGGTTTCGTCGCTCATCGCATGATTCCTTCCTGGAAGTCCGGGTCAGCCGGAGATGACACGGGCCCGGAGCAGCTTGTCCGGGTTCTGCACCGTGCCACCGGCCCCGGTGCCGCGCTTGATCTTGTCGACCGCCTCCATGCCCGCAACCACGCGGCCCCAGATCGTGTACTGGCGGTCGAGGCTCGGCGCCGGCGCGAACATGATGAAGAACTGGCTGTTGGCGCTGTTCGGGTCCGAGGTGCGGGCCATGCCGCAGACGCCGCGCAGGAAGCGGTACTTGTCGGTGAACTCGGCCCGCAGATTGGGCAGGTCGCTGCCGCCGGTGCCGGTGCCGGTCGGGTCGCCACCCTGCGCCATGAAGCCCTCGATCACCCGGTGGAAGGGCGTGCCGTCGTAGAAGCCGCGGGAGGCGAGGGTCTTGATGCGCTCCACATGCCGCGGCGCCACGTCGGGCAGGAGCTGGATGGTGACCGGCCCGTCCTTCAGGTCCATCTGCAGCCGCTCCTCGGCGGCGCGGGCCGGGTGAAGGAGAGCCGGCGTGCCGAGCAATGCCAGGCCGGCGAGGTGTCGTCGCAGCATCGGGTGGTTCCTCTTTCTGGAGGCGGGGCAGGCGCCGGCCCCACCGAGTCCCGACAGCGGATTGCATTCGATACTGAAGGCAATCCGCTTTGTTCCTTGTTTTCAGAGCGGATTCCGCGCCCGGGCGTTCACGCCCTCCCGCGATCCGCCCTGGAGCGTGATCGCTTGCGGTGGAAACACCGAAAAGCGTGACTCACGCGATCCAACAACGGCCCAAGCCATGATCCGCGACCCTGTGTGAGCGGATCATGGTCTAGCCCTCGGCCGGGGCGCGGACCCTGGCGAGCGTCCGCTCCAGCGTCAGCTTGGGGACGAAGCTCGAGACGTCGCCGCCGAGCCGCGCGATTTCCTTGACGAAACGCGAGGAGATGAACTGGTTCGTCTCACTGGCCATCAGGAAGACGGTTTCGATGGCATTGTCCAGGCGGCGGTTCATGCCGGCCATCTGGAACTCGTAGTCGAAATCCGTCACCGCCCGCAACCCGCGGACGATCATGCTCGCGCCCACCTCCTGCGCGAAGCTGACCAGCAGCCCCTCGAAGGGGCGCACCTCGATCACCGTGCCGGTCCGGGCGGCGATGATGTCGGTCTCGGCGCGCACGAGCTCCGCCCGCTCCTCAAGCGGAAAGAGCGGTCCCTTGCCGATATTGATCGCGACCCCGACGACGAGCCGGTCGAGTAGCCGCGCCGCCCGCCCGATCACGTCGAGATGGCCGTTGGTCACCGGATCGAAGGTGCCCGGATAGAGCCCGATCCGCTCACGCATCGGAGTCGGGCTCCGACTCCTCGGCCGGCGCCGTGGCCGCGAGGGCCCCGATCTCAGCCCCGTTCTGCACCGCGCCGGCATCCGCCCCGGCCTCGCCCTGGTCGTCCACGACCGGGAAGCAGCTGATCACGGTTTCCCCCTCGTTCAATCGGAGGAGCATCACGCCCAGGCTGCGGCGGCGCGTCAAGCGCACCTGGTCGGCCGGCAGGCGGATCAGCCGGCCGGTATCCGTCATCAGCATCACGTCGTCGCCCGGGCGCACCGGGAAGGTCGCCACCACCGCCCGGCCGGTGCGGCGGCTGAACACCATGCTCTCGAGCCCCTGCCCGCCCCGGCCGGTGGTGCGGTAGTCATAGGCGAGGCTGCGCTTGCCGAAGCCGCCATCGGTGATGACGAGGATGATCTCCTCGGCCTCCGCCAGCTCCTCCGCCCGCTCGGGCGAGAGGGTGATCTCCTCGGCCGGCGCCTCCTCGCCCTCCTCGGCCGCGGCGACGGCCACCTCGGCCTCCTCATGGCCGTTGCCGTTGGCGCGGCGGCGCTGGGCGGCGTTGCGGATCGCCGCCTCGCGCTCGGCCGGCGTCGCCTCGATATGGCGCAGCACGGCGAGGGCGATCACCTCGTCGCCCTTACCGAGGCGGATGCCGCGCACGCCGGTGCTGTCGCGGCCGGCGAAGACCCGCAGCACGTCCTCGCTCACCTGGAAGCGGATGGCGCGGCCCTTGCGGGTGGCGAGCAGCACGTCGTCGCCCTCCCGGCAGGTCTGCACGCCGATCAGGCTGTCGCCCTCCTCCAGCTTCATCGCGATCAGCCCGGCGGCGCGGACGTTGCGAAAATCGGAGAGGCGGTTGCGGCGGACATTGCCCGAGGCGGTGGCGAAGACGAGGTGCAGCCCCTCCCACAGGCTTTCATCCTGCGGCAGCGGCAGCACCGCGGTCACCTGCTCGCCCTCCTGCAGCTGCAGCACCTGGCGCAGGCTGCGGCCCTTGCCATGGGCGCCGCCTTCGGGGAGCTGCCAGACCTTCTCGCGGAAGGCGATGCCGCGGCTGGTGAAGAACAGTACCCATTGATGGGTGTGCGCGATGAAGCTGCGCACCACCACGTCGTCCTGCCGCGTCGAGGCCGCCGAGCGGCCGCGGCCGCCACGGTTCTGGGCGCGGAAGGTGTCGAGCGGCGTCCGCTTGACATAGCCGTCGCGCGTCAGGGTCACCACCATGGTGCCCGGCTCGATCAGGCTCTCGTCATCGACATCGGCGATGCCGTCGACGATCTGGGTGAGGCGCGGCGCGGCGATCTGGGCGCGGACGGCGCGCAGCTCCTCGGCCATCACCTCGAGCCGACGGGGATGGCTGCCGAGGATCTCCAGCAGCTCGCGGATGCGGCCGCCGATCTCCTCCAGCTCGGCGGCGATCTTCTCCCGCTCGAGCCCGGTGAGACGGTTCAGGGTGAGGGCCAGGATGCCCCGCGCCTGCGCCTCGGTGAGGCGCACCGTGCCCTCGGCCGTCACGACATTGCCGGCATCCTCGATCAGCGCCAGCAGCGCGCCGACATCGCCGGCCGGCCAATCGCGCGCCATCAGCGCGGCGCGCGCCTCGGCGCCGTCGCGGCTGGCGCGGATCAGGCGGATCACCTCGTCGATATTGGCGACCGCGATGGCGAGGCCGATCAGCAGGTGGCCGCGTTCCCGCGCCTTGGCGAGGCGGAAGCGCGAGCGCCGCAGGATCACCTCCTCGCGGAAGGCGATGAAGGCGCGCAGCGCGTCGACCAGGCCCATCTGCCGCGGCCGGCCGTTGTCGAGGGCGAGGAAGTTGACCGGGAAGGAGGTCTGCAGCTGCGTCATGCGGTAGAGCTGGTTCAGCACCACCTCCGCCGTCGCGTCGCGCTTCAGCTCGATGACGATCCGCATGCCCTCGCGGTCGCTCTCGTCGCGCAGGTCCGAGATGCCCTCGATCGCCTTGGCGCGGACCAGCTCGGCGATCTTCTCGATCAGGTTCGCCTTGTTGACCTGGTAGGGGATCTCGGTGGCGACGATCGCCTGGCGGCCGCCGCGCATCTCCTCGATCTCGCAGCGCGCCCGCAGCGGGATGGAGCCGCGGCCGGTCTCGAAGGCGGCGCGGATGCCGGCGCGGCCAAGGATCAGCGCACCGGTCGGGAAGTCCGGGCCGGGAATGATCTTCATCAGCTCGGCGAGCGGCGTCTCCGGCTCGGCGATCAGGGCGAGGGTGGCGTCGATCACCTCGCCCGGATTATGGGTCGGGATGTTCGTCGCCATGCCGACGGCGATGCCCTGCGCGCCATTGACCAGCAGGTTCGGGAAGGCCGCCGGCAGGACGCGCGGCTCGTTCTCCGATTCATCGTAATTCGGCTGGAAGTCGACCGTGTCCTCCTCGATGCCCTCGAGCAGGGCGGAGGCGGAGCGCGCCAGCCGGACCTCGGTGTAGCGCATCTGGGCCGGCGGATCGCCGTCCATGCTGCCGAAATTGCCCTGGCCGTCGATGAGCGGCACGCGCATCGAGAAGGACTGCGCCATGCGCACCATGGCGTCGTAGATCGCCGCGTCGCCATGCGGGTGATACTTGCCCATGACGTCGCCGACCACGCGGGCCGACTTGCGGTGCGGCTTGTCGGCCGAGTAGCCGCTCTCCTGCATCGCGAAGAGGATGCGGCGATGCACCGGCTTCAGCCCGTCTCGCGCATCCGGCAGGGCGCGGGCGACGATGACGCTCATCGCGTAGTCGAGGTAGGAGCGGCGCATCTCCTCCTCGAGGGTGACGGGCACGGCGTCTTCCGGCCGAATGCCGCCGCTGCCGTTCTCGGTCTCGCTCACGCTGGTGCTGCTGCCTTCCATGGTCCGGCCACGGGGCCGGGCGACCGCGCGCCAAGCGGCGGCGGATGGTCATTCCAAGGCTCGCAATATAGGCGATTCCGGCCTGGAATCCAAACCGGCGGGAGCGGTTCAGGCGCTCGCCGCCGCCACTGGCCCGCCTTGGCTTTGCCGCGGCAGGTCGTGGCGCATTCTCAGGCTCTCAAGGGCGAAACAGGGGATTCAGAACGGAATGTCGTCGTCGAGATCGGCGCCGCCCTTCGGCTTGCTGTCCCAGCCGCCGCCACCCCCGCCGCCGCTGCGGCCGCCGTTGCGCTCGCCGCCGAAGCCGCCCGAGGACCGGCCGCCGCCATAGCCGCCGCCCTCGCCTGCCTCGCCGCCGCCACCGCGGCTGTCGAGCAGCGTCAGCTCACCCTTGAAGCGGCCGATCACCACCTCGGTGATCTCCCGCTCCTGCCCGTCCTTGTCGGTGAATTTGCGGCTCTCGAGCGCGCCTTCGAGATAGACCTTGCTGCCCTTGCGCAGGTATTTCTCGGCGATCTCGCCGAGCCGCTCGTTGAAGATGGCGACGCGGTGCCACTGCGTCTTCTCCTTCCGCTCCCCGGAGGCGCGGTCGTTCCAGGTCTCGGAGGTAGCGACGGAGAAGGAGACCACCTTGCCGCCCGACTGCATGTTGCGGGCCTCGGGGTCGCGCCCCAAATTGCCCACCAGGATCACCTTGTTCACGCTGCCGGCCATGCCGTCAAAACCCCTGGAATCGAGCGCCTAGCATACCGGTCGCGCGCGCCCCGGACCAGTGCCGTGGGCGCCGCGCGGCGTGCTACCGGAAGCCTGTCGAGGCCCCTTCCCGCCGCCCCAATATGGTGGCATTCCATCCAGAACACAATGAGAACCCCCGGGTCCGTCCCGGCTTCCGGAGCGACCGAATGGCCAGCCCGCCCCTCCCCGTGGCCGCCCCCCCTTCCGCCGGCCAGATCCGCATCCGGGGGGCACGCACCCACAACCTGAAGGATCTCGACCTCGACATCCCGCGCGGCACGCTGACGGTCATCACCGGCCTCTCCGGCTCGGGCAAGTCCTCGCTCGCCTTCGACACGATCTATGCTGAGGGCCAGCGCCGCTATGTCGAGAGCCTCTCGGCCTATGCGCGGCAATTCCTGCAGCTCATGCAGAAGCCGGACGTCGATTCCATCGAGGGGCTCAGCCCGGCGATCTCGATCGAGCAGAAGACCACCAGCCACAACCCGCGCTCGACCGTCGGCACCGTCACCGAGATCCACGACTACATGCGCCTGCTCTGGGCGCGGGTCGGCGTGCCCTACTCGCCCGCGACCGGCCTGCCGATCGAGGCGCAGACGGTCAGCCAGATGGTGGACCGGGTGCTGGCGATGGCCGAGGGCACGCGGCTGCTGCTGCTCGCGCCCGTAGTGCGCGGCAAGAAGGGCGAGTACCGCAAGGAACTGGCGGAATGGCAGCGCCGCGGCTTCGAGCGGGTGAAGATCGACGGCACGCTGGTGCCGATCGGCGAGGCGCCGAAGCTCGACAAGAAGTTCAAGCACGACATCGAAATCGTCGTCGACCGCATCGTGGTGCGGGACGGCATCGCGCCGCGCCTCGCCGACAGCTTCGAGACCGCCCTCGCCCTCGCCGACGGCATCGCCTATGCCGAGAATGCCGATAGCGGCGAGCGGACGGTGTTCAGCGCCAAATTCGCCTGCCCCGAAAGCGGCTTCACCATCGAGGAGATCGAGCCGCGGCTCTTCTCCTTCAACAGCCCGCAGGGCGCCTGCCCGACCTGCGACGGATTGGGGACGCAGAGTTTCTTCGACCCCGACCTCGTCGTGCCGGACGAGCTGCGCAGCCTCGCCGAAGGCGCCGTCGCCCCCTGGTCCGGATCGCAATCGCCCTATTACGCCCAGACGCTCGAGAGCCTGGCGCGGCACTACAAGGTGCAGACCAGCACGCCCTGGGGCGATCTCCCGGCCCGGGTCCGCAAGGCCATCCTGCACGGCAGCGGCGAGGAGGTCGTCACCCTCCGCTACAAGGACGGGCTGCGCGCCTATGACGTGAAGAAGCCCTTCGAGGGCGTGCTGCCGAATCTCGAGCGGCGCTTCCGGGAGACCGACAACCCCTGGGTGCGCGAGGACCTGGCGCGCTACCAGGCGGACAAGCCCTGCGAGGCGTGCCGGGGCTACCGGCTGAAGCCGGAGGCGCTGGCGGTGAAGGTGGCGGGCAGCCATATCGGCGAGGCCTCGGAGCTCTCCATCCGCCGCTCCCGCGAATGGTTCGCCGGGGTGATGGCGACGCTGACGCCGCAGCGCCAGGAGATCGCCCGGCGGATCCTGCGCGAGATCGAGGAGCGGCTGCAATTCCTCGTCGATGTCGGCCTCGACTACCTCTCGCTCGGCCGTTCCTCCGCCACCCTCTCGGGCGGCGAGAGCCAGCGCATCCGCCTCGCCTCGCAGATCGGCAGCGGGCTGACCGGCGTGCTCTACGTGCTGGACGAGCCCTCGATCGGCCTGCACCAGCGCGACAACGAGCGGCTGCTGGCGACGCTGCGGCGGCTGCGCGACCTCGGCAACACGGTGCTCGTCGTCGAGCATGACGAGGACGCCATCCGCGCCGCCGACCATCTGGTGGATATCGGCCCGGCGGCCGGCGCCGGCGGCGGAAGGGTGGTGGCGCAGGGTACGCCGGCCGAGGTCGCGGCCAATCCCGCCAGCCTCACCGGCGACTACCTCTCCGGCCGCCGGCGGATCGAGGTGCCGGCGACGCGCCGCAAGATCGACCGCAAGCGCGTGCTGCGGGTGGTCGGGGCGCGCGGCAACAACCTGAAGGAGGTCTCGGCGGAATTCCCGCTCGGTACCTTCACCTGCGTCACCGGCGTCTCCGGTGGCGGCAAGTCCACCCTGGTGATCGAGACGCTCTACAAGGCCGCGGCGCGGCGGCTGATGGGCGCCGGCACCGTGCCCGCGCCGCACGAGCGGATCGAAGGGCTGGACCAGCTCGACAAGATCATCGACATCGACCAGTCGCCGATCGGCCGCACCCCGCGCTCCAACCCCGCCACCTATACCGGCCTCTTCGCGCCGATCCGCGACTGGTTCTCTGAGCTGCCGGAGAGCCGGGCGCGCGGCTACAAGCCCGGCCGCTTCAGCTTCAACGTCAAGGGCGGCCGCTGCGAGGCCTGCCAGGGCGACGGCGTCATCAAGATCGAGATGCACTTCCTGCCCGATGTCTACGTCACCTGCGACGCCTGCAAGGGCAAGCGCTACAACCGCGAGACGCTGGAGGTGCGCTTCCGCGGCAAGTCGATCGCCGACGTGCTGGAGATGACGGTGGAGGAGGGCGTCGAGTTCTTCTCCGCCGTACCGGCGATCCACGACAAGCTGCGGGTGCTGAAGGAGGTCGGGCTCGGCTACATCCATCTCGGCCAGCAGGCGACGACGCTCTCGGGCGGCGAGGCGCAGCGGATCAAGCTGTCGAAGGAGCTCTCCCGCCGCGCCACCGGCCGCACCCTCTACATCCTGGACGAGCCGACCACCGGGTTGCATTTCGAGGATGTCCGCAAGCTGCTCGAGCTGCTGCACGCGCTGGTCGAGGCCGGCAACACGGTGGTGGTGATCGAGCACAACCTCGAGGTCATCAAGACCGCGGACTGGATCCTCGACCTCGGCCCCGAAGGCGGCGAGGGCGGCGGCCGCATCGTCGCCGCCGGCACGCCCGAGGCGGTGGCCGCCACCGAGGGCAGCCATACCGGGCATTTCCTCGCGCCGCTGCTGGCCGCGCCGGCGGCGCCGGCCCGCAAGCGCCGCCGCGCCTGACGCTGCGCCTGAACGGGCACCCCCCGTCACGGGGGCGTCATGCCCGCGCGGCGAGCCCGGCCAGGATGACGGCCAGCCGGTCGCCCAACCCGCGCGGCCCGGTCTCGCCGCCCCCGTCGCGCGCCAGGCGCCGCAGGTCGCGCCGCGCCAGCACCGCCGGCAGCGCCGCCGCCACCGCCGCCCGGTCCAGTCGGCGCAAGCCGGGCCGGGCTGCGGCCAGGCGTTCCCTGCCCTCCGCCGCCAGTGCCGCGACGACGGGCCGCGCCGCCGCCGGGTCGCGGATCACCGCCTCCGGTCCCAGCCCGGCGGCGGCCAGCGCATCCAGCGGCAACAGGCAGCGCCCCTGGGCGGCCAGCGCCGGTACGCTGCGCAGCACGCCCGCGAGCCCATAGGCGCCGCCGGCGGCCTGCAGCGCCGGCAGCAGCCCGGGCGGCGCGCCAAGCAGCCGGCCGGCGGCGATGGCGAGGCCGCCAGCGCTGCCCTGCAGATAGGCATGGAAGGCCTCGCGGCTCGGGATGCCCTCCTCCTCCGCCTCGCCCTCGCGCGCATCCGCCATGGCGAGCAGCGTCTCCGCTTCCAGCGTGCCGTCGCGGATGGCGGCGTGCAGCGGCTCGGCCACCTCATGCCGGCGCGGCGGATCGCCCACCACTGCCTGCTCGATGACCTCGCGCCACCATTGCAGGCGCATCAGGGCGATGAGCGGGGTGCGGGCGGCCTCCCGCGCCCGGGCGAGCTCGTGGTTGTAGGCGATCAGCAGATACAGCGCCTCGCGCTTCACGGCCGGCGCGAAGAGGGCGCAGAGGAAGCGGTCGGGGTCGTGCTGCCGGGCGAATTCGGCGAGGGGCGACAGCGCGGGCGGGCTCGGCATCGCCGCCTTATGCCCGGCCCTTGCTTGACGCGCCACGGCACGCCGCCTAGCTGTTTCGCCGGCACCCGGTTCCAGGCGGCGCCGCCGCGCCGGGCGCGCTCCAGCCAAGAAACAGGAGAGACAGCCCATGGCCTTCACCCTGCCGCCGCTGCCCTATTCCCACAATGCGCTCGCCGGTCAGGGCATGTGCCAGGAGACGCTCGAGCTGCATCACGACAAGCATCACAATGCCTATGTCGTGGCGCTGAACGGCCTCATCGAGAGCAAGGGGCTGGCCGGCAAGTCGCTGGAGCAGATCGTTGCCGAGGCCGGCAAGCAGGGCGCCGATGGCCTGCCCGTGCTGAACCAGGCCGGCCAGCACTGGAACCACCTCCTGTTCTGGCAGGTGATGTCGCCCAAGGGCGGCGGCGATAAGCTGCCTGGCACGCTCGCCGCGAAGATCGACCAGGATCTCGGCGGCCTCGCGCAGTTCAAGGAGGCCTTCAAGCAGGCCGGCGTGACGCAGTTCGGCTCCGGCTGGGCCTGGCTGATCATCGCCCCGGACGGCAAGCTGAAGGTCACCAAGACCCCGAACGGCGCCAACCCGATCTCGACCGGCGAGGGCACCCCGATCCTCGGCGTCGATGTCTGGGAGCACGCCTACTACCTGGACTTCCGCAATGTCCGCCCGGGCTATCTCGACAATTTCCTGAACAAGCTGGTGGACTGGGAGGTGGTGAACACCCTGCTGCAGCAGGGCGGCCTGAAGTCCGGCCAGAGCGCCTGATCCTGGTCGTCTGATCCTGGCCGCAGGACAGCCGATCCGGGGGCACCGGCCTTCGCCGGTGCCCCTTTTTCATGCCCGGCGATGCCGCGGCGGGCGGCCCGCCCCGGCGCGGGGTCAGGGCTGGTCGAAGATCGGGGGGTGCGGCAGCTCCGGGGCGAAGTCGGCGAAAGGCGCCGCCAGGGCCGCGGGCCAGCGGCCGGTCCGGGCGGGCGCCAGGTAGTCCGGCACGCCGTCCTCGATCAGCATCAGGAACAGCCGCTCGGTCTCGGCATCGATGGCGAGAAAGAGGCCGCGCTCCCGGCATCCCCCCTCGCGAGCGGCATCGGCGCAGCTCCAGCCGACCAGCCAGCGTCCGGCCCAAAGCGCGACCGGCGGCCCGGGCTCGTGCAGCCCGTCATAGACCTTCTGCTGCCGGCCGCGCGCGGCCCCGCGCAAGGTCGGCGCAACCGCGGGCTGCGCCGCGAGCTGGGCCAGCGTGCCGCCCACCATGCCCCGCAGCGCTGCCGCCTCCGGCGAGGCCGCGCGGCCTGGGCCGGCGGCCAGCAGGGCGAGGAGGAAGGGGCGCCGCCTCAGCTCTTGCCGCCGGCGTCGTTGGCGCCGACCGGCTTCAGCACGTCGCCGATGGTCTGGCGCAGCACGCTGACCCGGACATTCGGCGCGATCTCCACCTCCACCTCGTCGACACCCTCCTTCACCTGGGTGACGCGGCCGATGATGCCGCCCGCGGTCAGCACCCGGTCGCCGCGCTTCAGCGCCGCGAGCAGCGTCTTGTGCTCCTTCTGGCGCTTCTGCTGCGGCCGGATCAGCAGGAAGTAGAAGACGGCGAAGATGAGGATGAGGGGCGCGAATTGGGTGATCAGCGCCAGCCCGCCACCGGCGGCATCCTGCGCAAAGGCGGGGGAGATGAGCATCCCGGGCGTCGTCCTCTCGGTTCCGGCTCTTGCCGTGTAGGGCGCGCGCAAACTAGCTTCCGCCCCCTTCCCGTCAAGTGCGGCCCGATTTCCGGAATACGTCATGGACCACGCCCTGATCATCCGCCTCGTCGAGGCGCTCGAGCGGCTGGCGCCGCCTCCCCCCGCCCCGCCGCGGCTGGAGGGGGCCGATGCCTTCGTCTGGCATCCCGGCCCGGCGCCGCGCCTCGCCCCCGTGCCACGCGTCTCGCGCGTCGAGATCGCGCTGCTGCAGGGCATCGACCGGCAGAAGGACCTGCTGCTGGCGAACACGCTGCGCTTCGCCCGCGGCTTCCCCGCCAACAACGTGATGCTCTGGGGCGCCCGCGGCATGGGCAAGTCGAGCCTGGTGAAGGCGGCGCATGCGGCGGCGAATGCCGAGGCGCCGGGGAGCCTGGCGCTGATCGAGATCCACCGCGAGGACATCCGCACCCTGCCGGAGCTGCTGAACATCCTCCGCGCGCAGGATCGTCGCGCGCTGGTCTTCTGCGACGACCTCTCCTTCGAGAAGGAGGATGCCGACTACAAGGCGCTGAAGAGCGTGCTCGACGGCGGCATAGAGGGGCGGCCACCCAACGTGCTGTTCTACGCCACCAGCAACCGCCGCCACCTGATGCCGCGCGACATGATCGAGAATGAGCGCAGCACCGCGATCAACCCCTCGGAGGCGACGGAGGAGAAGGTCTCGCTCAGCGACCGCTTCGGCCTCTGGATCGGCTTCCACAATTGCGACCAGCCGACCTATTTCGCCATGGTCGAGGGCTATGCCCGGGCGCTCGGCATCGGGATGCCGGCGGAGGCGCTGCGGCGCGAGGCGAATGAGTGGTCGGTGACGCGCGGCGGCCGCTCGGGCCGCGTCGCCTGGCAGTTCATCCAGGACCTCGCCGGCCGCCAGGGCGTGGCGATCTGATATCTCTGATATCAACGGACCGGTCGCATGACCGGTCCGAGGCCCGCAGCTTATGCTGCGAAGTCAAGCAAACCGGAGGTTTGCGCCCGGCGGCACCTGACGCTCGCCCGGTCAGGCGGGGCCGATCCGCTCCAGGCCGCCCATCCAGGGCGCCAGCACCTCGGGGATGAGCAGGCTGCCATCCGCCTGCTGATGCGTCTCCATCACCGCGATCAGCGCGCGGCCGACCGCGACGCCGCTGCCGTTCAGCGTGTGAAGGAAGACGTTGCCCTTGCCCTCAACTGGCTTCATGCGGGCGTTCATCCGCCGCGCCTGGAAGTCGCGGCAGTTGGAGCAGGAGGAAATCTCCCGCCAGGCGCCCTGCCCCGGCAGCCAGACCTCGAGGTCATAGGTCTTGGCGGCGCTGAAGCCGGTATCGCCGGCGCAGAGCACCACGCGCCGCCAGACCAGGCCGAGCTCGGTCAGCACTCGCTCGGCGCAGCGCGTCATCCGCTCGTGCTCGGCGGCGCTGTCCTCGGGGCGGGTGACGGAGACCATCTCCACCTTCTGGAACTGGTGCTGGCGCAGCATGCCGCGGGTGTCGCGCCCGGCGCTGCCGGCCTCGGAGCGGAAGCAGGGCGAGAGCGCGGCGAAGCGCAGCGGCAGCGCCGCCTCGGGCAGGATCTCCTCGCGCACCAGGTTGGTCAGCGGCACCTCGGCGGTCGGGATCAGGTAGCGGCCATCGGTGGTCTTGAAGAGGTCTTCCTCGAATTTCGGCAGCTGGCCGGTGCCGTACATGGTCGCGGCATTGACCAGATAGGGCACCACCGTCTCGGCATAGCCGTGCTGTTCCGTGTGCAGGGTCAGCATCCACTGGCCGAGCGCCCGCTCGAGCCGGGCGAGCGCGCCGCGCAGCACGGTGAAGCGCGCGCCGGCCAGCTTGGCGGCGGCGGCGAAATCCATCAGGCCGAGCGCCTCGCCGAGCTCGAAATGCTGGCGCGGCGCGAAATTCGGCCGCGGCGGCTCGCCATGCTGGTGCAGCACGACATTGTCGGCCTCGTCCCGCCCGTCCGGCACATCGGCATCGAGGATGTTGGGCAGGGTCTCGAGGATCGCGGTCTGGGCCCGCTCCGCCTCGGCGGCGGCGGCCTCGAGCGCCGCCATCTCGTCGCGCAGCGCGGCCCCCTCGGTCTCCAGGCCAGCGCTGTCGGCGCCGGTGCGGCGCGCCTGGCCTATCGCCTTGGCCAGCGCGTTGCGGTGCGCCTGCTTCTCCTGCAGGGCCTGCTGCGCGCCGCGGCGGGCCGCATCCTGTGCCAGCACGGTCTCGGCCACCGGCGACAGGCCGCGCCGGGCCATCGCGGCGTCGAAGCCGGCCGGATCGGCGCGTAGGGCGCGAATGTCATGCATCGGTCAGGTCTTCGTCTTGTCGTCCGGTGTCTTCTTCGGCCGCGTCATCCAGGTCGCCGCCAGGATCGAGATCTCGTAGAGGCCGAGCAGCGGCACGGCCAGGCCGATCTGGCTGATCACGTCCGGCGGCGTCAGCACCGCGGCGACGACGAACATGCCGACGATGGCGTAGCGCCGCCCCTTCTTCAGCGTCTCCACCGAGAGGATGCCGACGCGGCAGAGCAGCGTCAGCAGCACCGGCAGCTGGAAGGCGACGCCGAAGGCGAGGATCATCTGCATGACCAGCGAGAGATACTCGCTGACCTTGGCCTCGAGCTGGATCGGCAGCGTGCCCTCGCCCGGCGGCGTCTCGAAGGTGATGAAGAAACGCCAGGCGAGCGGGAAGATGAAGTAGTAGGCGAGCGCCGCGCCGAGCACGAAGAGGAAGGGCGAGGCGATCAGGAAGGGATAGATCGCCCGCTTCTCCGAGCGGTAGAGCCCGGGCGCGACGAAGAGCCAGAGCTGCGTCGCCCAGACCGGGAAGCTGCAGAAGACGGCGCCGAAGAAGGCCACCTTCAGATAGGTGAAGAAGGCCTCGTAGAGGGCGGTGAAGATCATCCGCCGGTCGCCGCCGCCCTGATGCTGCAGGATGTCGGCCAGCGGCCTGGCGAGGAAGCCGTAGATCTGCGCCGAGAAGTAGTAGCAGACGGCGAAGGCGATGGCGAAGGCGCCGACCGACCAGAGGAGCCGCGTGCGCAGCTCCATCAGGTGGTCGAGCAGCGGCATCGGCTTGTCGTCGACGGTATCGTCCGGGTCGCGCGGCACGGAGGGAGCTCAGTCTTTGTGGGTCGGTGCCGGCGTCTCGCCAGTCGGGGCGGAGGACGGCGGGGCGGAGGGCGGCGGGACGAAGGCGGGTGGCGGCGTCCCGGCCGCGGCCTGCGCCGCGGGCGCGGCGGCGGGCGGCGCATAGGCGGGCGGGATGAAAGCCGGCACGGCCGGCGGTGGCGGCGGCTCGGCGACAGCGGGTGCGGCAGCCGCGGCCTCCGGCGCGCCGGACAGCGGTTCAGCCGGCGCCGTCGTCGCGGCGTGCTGCGTCTTCAGCGGATCGTCCTTCAGCGGATCCTCGGTGAAGGTCCGCCGGATCGAGCCGTCGCCGTCGATATGCCGTTCGACCGTGTCACGGAAATTGAAGTTGCGGATTTCGTTGATCGAGCTGCGGACTTCCTCAAGATTGGCCTCCCGGACCAGCTCGTCCGCCTGGCTCTGGAACTCGCCGGCCATGCGCCGCAGCTTCTGCACCCCGCGCGCGAGGCCGCGGATGGCTTCCGGCAGGTCCTTCGGGCCGATGACGACGAGCGCCACCACGCCGATCAACGCAATCTCGGACCAGGCAAGGTCGAACATGACGTCTCCGACCGCGGTGCGGGTGGCCAGCCCCCCGCCGCCGCAAGGTCGCCTCCGTTAGCAGGAACGCATGGTTCCAACAATCAGCGCTGGCTTGCGGGGCCACAGATAGGCAGCGGCGCCGGGGAATGCGAAGCCGCCCCCGCCATCCGTCCGAAGCGTCACCTGCCGTCCAGCTTCGGCCCTGCTAGTGTCCTGGTCGATAAGTCCTTCGGACGTCACTCTCAGGCCACCAGCCTTCGTATTCAGTGGCCCGCTTGTTTGATCGCGTGCTTCACGCCTTCGGTGAGCCACCTCAAGGCGATCACGCTCTAACGGGCGTCCTGGCCCGGCGCCGGCCCGGCCTCGGCGGGCGCCAGCAGCGCCGATCCCGGCTCGTTCACCAGTTCCTCGCGGCGCGGCAGGTCGGTCAGGGCGCGCAGGCCGAATTGCTCGAGGAAGCGCGGCGTCGTGCCCCAGAGGCTGGGCCGGCCCGGCACCTCCTTGCGGCCGCGCGGCGCGATCAGCCCCATCTCCAGCAGCGCCTCCAGCGTCGATTGCGAGAGGCTGGCGCCGCGGATCTCCTCCACCTCGGCCCGCGTCACGGGCTGGTGATAGGCGATGATGGCCAGCGTCTCCATCGCCGCGCGCGGCAACCGGCGCGGCACCTCCACCACGCGGGTGAGCGCCGGGGCGAGCTCGGGCGCGGTGCGGAAGGCGAAGCCGCCGGCGACCTCGACGAGCTGCACCGGCCGGTCGGCGCATTGCGCGGCGAGCGCGGTCAGCACGGCGCGGGCATCGAGCCCGGGCGGCAGCGCCTGCTGCAGCCGCTGCGGCGTCACCGGCCGGTCGCTGGCGAAGACCAGCGCCTCGGCCAGCCGCAGCGCATGGGCGAAGAGCGCCGGATCGGGCGGCGCCTCCTCCGGTGCCATGGCCTCGGCGGCGTAGGCCTGAGTGGCGTGCTCCGGGGCCGCGGTCTCCGGCGGGGCGGGTGTCCCGGCCTCCGCCCCGGCTGGCGGCGGGTCGCTCTCCTCAGGCGGCACGGGCATCGGGCATGTCCTCGGCCAGGGCGCGGCGGCGGATCAGGATCGGACCGAAGCTCTGCTCCTGCCGCAGCTCGATGCCGCCGCCCCGGGCGGTCTCGAGCGCCGCGACAAGGGTGCTCGCCATCGCCGCGCGGCGCTCGACGGGGTCGGTCAGCCCGTCCGGCAGGAAGCGTTGCAGCACCGCCCAGTCGGGCAGCCCCCCGACCAGCCGGCCGAGCCGCGCCAGCGCCTCCTGCACCGTCCAGAGCTTGCGCGGCTTCGGCGTGTAGGGCCGGCGCGCCAGGGCCCGGCGGCGGGCCGCGGCATAGGCCTGCAGCAGGGCCGGCAGATCGGCGGCGATGCCGCTGCGATCCTCGAGCCGCAGGGATTCCGGCGCGCCGCGGTTGAAGATGTCGCGGCCGAGCTGCTGACGCTCGCCGAGCCAGGCAGCGGCGGCGCGCATGCGGGCGAGCTCAGCCAGCCGGTCGGTCAGCGCCAGGGCCAGCGCCTCGGCATCCTCCTCGGTCGCCGGGTCCTCCGGCACCAGCAGGCGCGACTTCAGCCAAGCCAGCCAGGCCGCCATGACCAGCCAGTCCGCCGCCAGCTCCAGCCGCACCCGCCGCGCCTGCTCGAGCACGGCGAGGAATTGGTCCACGAGGTCGATGATCGAGATCCGGTGCAGGTCGACCTTCTGCGCCCGCGCCAGGTCGAGCAGCAGGTCGAGCGGCCCCTCGAATCCCTCCAGACGCAGATGCAGCGTCGGGATGGCGCCGGGTGCGGGTGCGGGCGGGGCGGCGGCCGGCGCCGGCGTCATCCGCCGCTCCCGTTGCCCGAGAGCAGCAGCACCAGGCCGAAGGCATAACCGATGACGTTGCGCAGCGCCCAGCCGACCGGATCGAAGCCATCGACCAGGCGAGGCAGCAGGAAGACGCCGAAGAGGACGATCAGGATCCCCCAGCGCTCAAGACGCATATAGGGAAGCGCCAGCGAGGGCGGAAGCAGCCCGGCCAGGATGCGGCCGCCATCGAGCGGCGGAATGGGGAGCAGGTTGAACAAGCCCAGGACCAGATTCGCCAGAATGCAGAGCCCGATGAAGCGATAGAGGATCTGCAGGGAGTCAGGCGAGAGGAATTCGCCCCAGGCCTCCACCGGATGCACCAGCAGCCCGGCGCACCAGGCGAGGAAGAAATTCATCGCCGGCCCGGCCGCGGCGACGACCATCATCGCCTGCAGCGGGCGCCGCATGAACCGGACATCGACCGGGACCGGCTTGGCCCAGCCGAACATGAACTCCACCCGGCCGATGGTCAGGAGCTGCGCCAGCAGCAGGAAGCCCGGCAGCAGGATGGTCCCCACCCGGTCCACATGCCGCAGCGGGTTGAGGCTGAGCCGCCCCATCCGCTTGGCCGTGTCGTCACCGAGCCCGAGCGCCGCATAGCCATGCGCCGCCTCGTGCAGGGTGATGGCGAGGACCGAGGCGATGATCGCGGCGAGCAGTTCCGGCAGCCAGCCGGCGCCCCCTGTCACGCTGCGGGCACCAGCCAGGCATCGCGCGCCGCGACGAGCCGCTCCGGATCGAGCGGCCGCCGGCGCGCCTGGGTCGCGGCCCGGGCATCGGCCAGGCGCGACTCCGCATCCTCCGACAGCAGCGGGCAGCCGGCCAGCGCCGCGGCGGTCTCGGCGAGGACGCCGTTGCAGTGCAGGACCAGGTCGCAGCCCGCGCCGATCGATGCCGCCGCCAGCGCCCCGGGCTCGCCCCGCAGCGCCTTCATGCAGAGATCGTCGCTCACCAGCACGCCGTCGAAGCCGATGGCGGAGCGGATCACCTCGGCGATGATCCGGGGCGAGAGCGTCGCCGGCCGCTCGGCATCGAGCGCCTCGTAGAGGATATGCGCGGTCATCGCCCAGGCGCCGGCCTCGGCCAGGGCGGCGAAGGGCGCGCAATCGGTCGCCAGCTCCTCCGTCCCGGCCGAGACGCGCGGCAGCTCCAGATGGCTGTCCGCCAGGGCGCGGCCATGGCCGGGGATGTGCTTGATCACCGGGATGCAGCCGGCCTGCTGCAACCCCTCGACCGTGGCGCGGCCGAGCCGGGCCACTTCGGCCGGATCGGCGCCGAAGGAGCGGTCGCCGATGATGTCGTGCGCGCCGGGCAGGCGCAGGTCGAGGACCGGGGCGCAGACCACGTCGAAGCCGACGCCGGTGCAGGCGAGGCCGAGCAGCGCGGCATTGGCCCTCGCCGCCTCGGCCGGCCCGCCGGAGAAGGCGGCGGCGGGGGCGAAGCCCGGCCAGTGCGGCGGCCGCAGGCGGGCGACGCGGCCGCCCTCCTGGTCCACCAGGATCGGCGCCTCGGCGCCGAGCAGGTCGCGCAGGTCCGCGGTCAGCGCGCGGAGCTGGTCGGGATCGACGATGTTGCGGGCGAAGAGGATCGCGCCGAGCGGCGGCGCGGCGCGGAAGAGCGCGATCTCCTCCGCGCCGAGCGCCGGGCCGGCGATCCCGACGATGGCGGCATGCGGGCGCTGCGGCACGCGTCAGCCCCCGAAGGCGAGGCAGGCCCCGCCGCCGCCGCGCACCGTCTCGCAGAGCGCCTTGGCTGCGGCGGCATCGGCCAGGCCGCCGACGCGCAGGCGGTAGATAGCGGCCTGGCCCTCGCGCTCGACGCGGCTGATGCGGGGCTGGAAGCCGGCGAGCTCGGGCACCCGCTTCGACAGGCGCTCCCACTCGCCGCGCGCGGCCTCCTCGCTCGGCAGGGCGCCGAGCTGGATCATCGCCTTGCCGCCGGCGACCGGGGCGAGGCGCGGCGCCGCCACGGGCGGCGGGGCTGGCGCCGGCGCGACGGCAGCCGGCGCGGCGACCGGCGGCAGCGGCATGGCAGGGGTCGCCGCGGCAGGCGGCGGCGCGGGCGGCGCCATCTCGGACGCCTGGCCGGGGACCGGCATGGCGGGTTCCGGCGGCGCGGCCAGTGGCGGCGCGGGCGGCGCCGTCTGCTGCCGCAGCAGGTCGAGCTGCGGCAGCTCCGGCCCGGCGGCGAGCCGCGCCGTGGTGTTGCGCCGCTCCGCCTCGCGGCGCACCGCCACCGGCTCGAGCACCACCTGATCCTGGTTCGGCACGACCAGCCCGCCCGGATTCTCCGGCCGCACCTTCAGCGGCCGCAGGTCCGGCTCGATCACCGGGACCGGATGCGGCCCCATGCGCGACAGGCCCCAGGAAACGGCGCCCGCCAGGGCGGCCGCGCCGAGCATGCCCCCCGCCACCGCCAGCATGCGCCAGGATGGCCCTTGTCGCTCCTGGCGCGGGCGCCAGGAGGGTACCGTCAGATCGCTCACCGCATCTCCTCGACGGGCGTGACCCCCATCACCGCGAGGCCCGAGCGGATGACCGTCCCCGTGGCGGCGACGAGGGCAAGCCTCGCTCGCGTCGCCTCCGGCTCATCCGCGCGGATGAATCGCAGGGTCGCATCATCGCGACCCTTATTCCACAGTACATGAAAGTCGCTGGCCAAGTCATGGAGAAAAAACGCGATTCGGTGCGGCTCGCGGGCCAGGGCGGCGGCCTCCACGATGCGGGGCCAGGTGGTCAGGCGGCGCAGCAGGGCAAGCTCGGCGGGCTCCGTCAGGCTGCCGAGCGGCGCCAGGGTCAGATCGCCCGCAGGTGGATCGCCGGCCTGCCGCAGCACGCTACGGATGCGGGCATGCGCGTACTGCACGTAGAAGACGGGGTTGTCGCGCGATTGCTCCACCACCTTGTCGAGGTCGAATTCCATCTGCGCATCGGCCTTGCGCGCGAGCATGGTGAAGCGCACCGCGTCGCGCCCGACCTCGTCGATCAGGTCGCGCAGCGTCACATAGGTGCCGGCCCGCTTGCTCATGCGCACCGGCTGGCCGTCCTTCACCACATGCACGATCTGCGTCAGCACGACGTCGAGCGGCACCGTGCCGCCCGACAGCGCCGCGACCGCGGCCTGCATGCGCTTCACATAGCCGCCGTGGTCGGCGCCCCAGACATGCACGAGCTCGGCGAAGCCGCGCTCGATCTTGTGCAGGTGGTTGGCGATGTCGTTGGCGAAATAGGTGCCGCTGCCGTCGGACTTGCGCAGCGGCCGGTCGACCTCGTCGCCGAATTGCGAGGCGCGGAACAGCGTCTGCTCGCGCGGCTCCCAATCCTCCGGCGTCTTGCCCTTCGGCGGCTCCAGCACGCCGCGATAGATCAGCCCGCGATCGGCGAGCAGCGCCTCGGCCTGCTCCAGCTTGCCGGCGCGCACCAGCTCGGCCTCGCTGACGAAGACGTCCTGGAAAACGCCGAGCGCGGCGAGATCCTCGCGGATCATCTCCATCATGCGGCCGACCGCGAATTCCCGCACCGTGCCGAGCCATTCGGCGGGCGGGCGCATGGCGAAGCCGTGCACCTCGTCGCGGCGCGCCAGGCTGTCGCCGAAGCGCTGCCGCAGCGCCTCGCCGACCGGGATCAGGTACTCGCCGCGATATTGCAGGCCGCCCGGGACCTGGGCGGCGAACGCCTCCTCGCCCATGCTCGTGCCGAGCGCCTGCAGGTAGCGCCAGTAGGCGGCGTAGCCGAGCGCCTGCACCTGCGCGCCGGCATCGTTGACGTAGTATTCCTTGGTCACCGCCCAGCCGGCCTTGGCCAGCAGGTTGGCCAGCGCATCGCCGACCACCGCGCCGCGGCAATGGCCGACATGCATCGGCCCGGTCGGGTTGGCCGAGACATATTCGACATCGACCCGCCGCCCCGCGCCGGCCTGGCCGTCGCCATAGCGCTCGCCCTCGGCCAGGATCACCGGGACCTGGGCGAGCAGGAAAGCGTCGCGCAGCCGCAGGTTGACGAAGCCGGGGCCGGCGGGCGTGGCGCTCTCCACCTCGGGCAGCGCCGCCAGCCGCTCGGCCAGCGCTGCCGCCAGCCGCGGCGGCGCCTGCCGCGCCTGCTTGGCCACCACCAGCGCCGCATTCGTCGCCATGTCGCCATGGCTCGGGTCGCGCGGCGGCTCCATCTGCACGCGGGCGAAGGCCTCGCCGGGCAGGTCGGGCAGCAGCTCGGCGAGGAGGGCGACGGTCCGGGCGCGAAGCGCGGCGAAGATGTCGTGGTCGGTCATGGTCGCGCGGGTGTAGCAGGGCGGCCGCCCCGGCGACAGGACGGCCCGCCCAGCCTTGCCGCTCAGGCCGCCAGCAGGGCGTCGGCCGGGCCGAAGAACTCATAGTGCAACCGCTCACCCGGCAGGCCGGCCGCCAGCAGCCCACCGGCCAGGTCCCGCAGGAAGGGCTTCGGGCCGCAGAGATAGATATCGGCCTCGGCGATCGGGGTGTTGCGGCGCAGCCAGTCCGGGGTGATCCGCCCGGGCTCGGCCAGCCCCCGATCCTCGGCCCGCGGCGCCTCGTGGAAGACGGTGGCCCGCAGCGCCGGCAGCCGCGCCGCCAGCGCCTGCACTCGGGCGCCGAAGGCCTGGGTGGCGCCGCTGAACGCCCCATGCACCCAATGCGTCCCGAGCGCCGGATGCCGCTCCGCGATGGTCTCCAGCATGGAGAGCAGCGGCGTCAGCCCGACCCCGCCCGAGACCAGCACCACCGGCCGCGCCGGCTGGTCCGGCAGGACGAAGTCGCCGGCCGGGGCGGCGACCTCCAGCACGGTCCCCGGGCTGGCCGCGTCGTGCAGCCAGTTGGACACGACCCCCTGCCCTTCCCGCTTCACGCTGATCCGGTAACCGCGATCGCTCGGGGCGGAGGAGATGCTGTAATTGCGCTTGAGCAGTCCGTGGCCGGGGATGTGCAGGCGGAAGGTGAGGTACTGGCCCGGCCGGTGCGGCAGGACCGGGCCGCCATCCTCCGGCGCCAGTTCGAAGGAGGCGATGACCTCGCTCTCGCGCTGCCGCCCGGCGATGCGGAAGCGGCGCCAGCCGGTCCAACCGCCACGGGCTTCGGCGAGGCCGCGATAGATCTGCGCCTCACGGCTGATCAGAATGTCGGCCAGCGCCCAATAGGCCTCGCCCCAGGCGGCGAGCAGCTCCGGCGTCGCCGCCTCGCCCAGCACGTCGCCGATCGCCCCGAGCAGGGCCTCGGCCACGAAGGGATAGTGCTCCGGCAGGATCACCAGCCCGGCATGCTTCTGCGCGATCCGCTCCACCAGCCCGCCGAGGGCGCCGAGAGTGTCGATGTTCCGGGCATAGGCGAGCACCGCCGCGGCCAGCGCCTTCGGCTGCGACCCGGCCTCGCCGTGATGCGACTGGTTGAAGAGCTCGCGGATTTCCGGGTTGCGGAACATCCGCTCGTACATGCGGCGGGTGATGTCGAGGCCGCGCTGCTCGAGGGCCGGGATGCTGGCCTTGACCAGGGCGATGGTGGCGGGGGCGAGGGGCATGGGCCGCTCCTAATGTGGTATATTTTTTACTTCTTATACCTTGCAGCCCGGGCCCGGCATGCGATCTATTGCGACGAGCCATGCGCCTGACGCTGCATTCAGACCTCGCCTTCCGCACCCTGATCCACCTTGCCCTGCACCCGGGCCAGCGCGTGCAGACCGAGGCGATCGCCGGCGCGTGGCGGATCTCCGGCAACCATCTGGACAAGGTGGTGCAGCGCCTCGCCGGCGCCGGCTTCATCGAGACGCGGCGCGGCCGCGGCGGCGGGCTGGTGCTGGCGCGGCCGCCCGCGGCCATCGGCCTGGGCGCGGTGCTGCGGGCGACGGAGGAGGACCTGGCCCTCGTCGCCTGCTTCTCGCCCGAGGGCGATCCCTGCGGCGATGAGACGGGGCAGCGCTGCGTGCTCGCCGGCGCCTGCCGCCTGCAATCGGCGCTCGGCCGGGCGATGGCCGCCTTCCTGGCGGTGCTGGACGGGCTGAGCCTCGCCGACCTGCTGGACCCGGCGGCCCGCGCCGCCGCCGAGGCGCGGCTCGGGCTCGGCGGCGCCGCCGGCCTACCGGGCTGAGGCAGCCGGCAGTCAGCCCCGCGCGCCCCGCTCCAAAAAAGGCCGGCCGGGATCGCCGAAGCGCATCGAGGGATGGCTGCGGGCGTATTGCGGCGGGAAGGGCGCGGCGGCGCCGAGCGCCTCGGCGGCGTGCCAGGCCCAGCGCGGCTCCCACAGCATGCCGCGGCCGAGGGCGATGAGATCGGCCGAGCCCTGTTGCAGCGCCCGCTCCGCCAGCGCGGGATCATGCATCAGGCCGACCGCCATGGCCGGGATGCCGGCCTCGTACCGGATGCGCCGGGCGAAGGGCAGCTGGTAGCCAGGGCCGAGCGTGATGCGCTGGTCGGGGCTGACGCCGCCGGAGGAGGCGGTGACGTAGTCGCAGCCCAGCTCCCGCGCGATCTCGGCGAAGATGACGCTGTCCTCCGGCGTCCAGCCGCCCTCGACCCAGTCGGTCGCCGAGATCCGCACCCCGAGCGGCCGCTCCGCCGGCCAGGCCTCGCGCATCGCCGCCAGGATCTCGAGCGGCCAGCGCATGCGGTTGGCGAGGTCGCCGCCATAGTGGTCGGTGCGATGGTTGGCGAGCGGCGAGAGGAAGCTGTTCAGCAGGTAGCCATGCGCCGCATGCAGCTCGACGAGGTCGAAGCCGAGCTCGGCCGCACGCCGGGTGGAGGCGACGAACGCCGCCTTGATCGCCGCCATCTCCCCGGTGGAGAGGGCATGCGGCTGCGGCCGGCCGGGATAGGCGAGGTCGCAGGAGGAGACGGGCTGCCAGCCCCCTGCCCCCTCCGGCACCGTCGCATTGCCCTCCCAGGGGCGCTCCACCGAGCCCTTGCGCCCGGCATGGGCGAGCTGGATGCCGAGCGCCGCGGCGCCATGCGCGCGGCAGAACGCCACCACCGGGCGCAGCGCCTCGGCCTGGGCATCGTCCCAGAGGCCGAGGCAGCGGGTGGAGACCCGGCCGCGCGGCTCCACCGCCGTCGCCTCCATGATCACCAGCCCGGCGCCGGAGACGGCGAGGTTGCCGAGATGCATCAGGTGCCAGGCCGTCGCCCGCCCCTCGGCATCGGCGGAATACTGCGCCATGGGCGAGACCACGATGCGGTTGGCGAGCGTCAGGTCCCGCAGCCGGTAGGGCGTGAAGAGCAGAGCCGACATGGCCGAAATCCTCCCTGGGCGCGGCGGCCTGGCCGGCCCCACCTCCCCTTCGCCGCGAGAGTGCGGCGATCCCGGCGGCAGCGGCAAGCCGGCGGGGAACCTCCCCTCAACCGAAGGCGCCGACCTCATGGGTGATGGCGGCGCCGCAGCCGCGGACCAGGGCGAACAGGCGCGCCATGGGGCGGAAGATCTCGGCATGCTCGCGGGCATAGCTCAGCCCCTCGCGCGGCGGCGCCGGCTCGTGGAAGTCGAGCCCGACCACCGCCCCCGGCGCGGCCGGGAAGATCTCCTCCAGCAGCTTCAGCACCGGCTCGATATCCAGTTGCAGGATGCGGATGACGAGCGATTCCCGCGTCGCGCCGTGGCGCGGGCTGAACTCCGGCAACTCGACCGCGAGCAGCCAGATGCGGTGCAGCAGGGCGAGGCGCAGCGCATGCAGCAGCACCAGCCGGTCCGGCATCACCGGCAGGTCGGGCCAGGCCGCCTGCAGGGCGAGGTGGTCCGCCTGCAGCCGGCGGAACAGCCGACGCGTCGGCGCGTCGAGGTCGAGGCGCTCCACTGCCTGGGCGATGCCGAGCAGCGCCGCCCGCCGCCCCTCCCGCCGGGTGAAGCCGGCGCGGTCGAGCCAGGGGCCGGGATCGAGCGTGTCCACCACCGCCCGCAGCACGCCGAGATCGGAACAGGCGGCGGCCCGCGCCGCCAAAGCGAGGGCGCGCTTGAAGCGCGGCGAGCGCGCGCGCAGATCGGCGAAGGCGTCAGGATTGGCGGCGGCGGCGATGCCGAGGCCATGGATGGAATTCGCCATCCAGCCGAGCTGCTGCAGGATGGCGTTGTTCGGGATGGCGCGGAGCTGCGAGGGATGGCTGATGCGGATCGGCCCGCCCAGCCCGTCGCTCTGCCGCACCGCCGGGCGCGAGCCGGTGCGGTCGAGCAGCCCCGGGCCGAAGGCGCCGAGCAGCGCCGCATAGCCGGGATCGGCGACCAGGGCCTGCATCTCCCGCCGGACGGTGGCGAAGAAATCGGCGACGTAATCCGCCTCGGCATAGACCGGGTCGTCCACCGGGCCGATCGGGGTGAAGGCATGCGCGGCGATGCCGGCGACGGTCGCGGCGGCGAGCTGCGGCGTTCCGAAGAGCAGATAGCCGTCGCCGCCCTGGAAGGCGGTCTCCTCGCGCAGCTTCAGCCCGGCGCGGTCGAGCGCGGCGCGCGCCTGCGGCGGCGAGAGATAGGCGAGCCGGTCGGCCAGGCTGTCGGGATGGCCGCCACGGCCGACGCTCTCGCCATGCGTGTCGAACAGCACCACCTCGATGCCGTCGAGCTTGTGCCGGCGCAGCAGCTCGACCAGGCGGAGCTTCAGCCGCTCGGCCAGGTAGCTGCCGGCGAGCTGGCCGATGTAGCGGCCGGAATCCGAATAGCCGAATTGCAGGCAGAGCCGGCCGTGCTGCCGGATGTAGTCGCGGAAATGCGGGCTGCGCAGCGCCTCTTCCAGCACCCGCTCGCCGCGGTCGAGCGCCTCCGCCGTCTCGAAGAGCGGCGAGAGCTCCACCGCATGGTCGACGCCGAAGCGCCGCGCCAGCCAGAGCGCGGCGAGCAGCGTGTAGCCGGTCTCGGTCTCGGCGATGAGGAAGCGGATCGGCGCCGAGCCGTCGACATGCTTGGCGATCTGGGCGCAGATCAGCATCAGCCGCGCCGCCGAGGCCTGCTCGGCGAGCAGCGCGCCGAAATCGACCGGCTGCGCCGCGACCTCGCCGAGGGCGGTGTTGATGGCGGCGAGCAGGCCGCGGCGCTGCGCCATGTCGTCCGGCGAGGCGGCGAAGCCGAGGCGCTGGCGGACGGCATTGTGCACCTGCGCGGCGTTGAGCCGCGTATGGGTATGGGCGAGCGACAGGCCATGCGCGGCGAGGCCGCTGCGGGCGACGGCGAGGGCGAGCCTCGCCGCATCGTCCGGCGCCGCGGCGATCGCCTGGGGGAAGAGCTCGAGCAGCGGGGCGGTGCCGGTCAACGCCGCCTCGCGCAGCCCGACCATCGCCGCCGAGAGGCGTTCCACCGCCTCCGGCTCCGGCCGCTCCGGCACCGCCGCGATCTGCGTCCGGACCGCCTCGAGCGCGCCGCCGAGCCGCGCCCGCAGCGGCGCCGCGCAGTCCCCAAGCCCGGCGAGCTGCGCCTGCAGCCGCTCGAGCTGCAGGCGCTTCATGGTCAGGCGCAGCCGCAGCGTGTCCCACCAGCCGATATCGGTGCGTCCATCCGTGTCGTAGCCGACCCAGGAGGCGAGCAGCACGGCGCGCGGCACGAGGGTCGTCCAGCGGTCGCCCCAGACGCTCTTGGCGGCGGTCAGCAGCGCCGCGGCGAGGCCGTCCAGCGCATCGCGGCCGCGCTCGATCGCCGCCGCGGCCTGGCGGAACTCCTCGCCGAGGGTCGGCGGCGAGGGCCGGTGCACGAGGCCCTCGGGCAGGGTCGCGCCGCTCGCCGCCTGCGCCAGCGCGGCGCCCGTCTCGGGCGGCAGGGAGAAGGTCGGGTGGGCGGTGAAGACGGCGGCGAAGCGCGGCGTCTCGACCAGCGCCCTGTAGCGGGCGAAGGGGATCGGGCTGTCCTCGGGATCCGGCCGGACGAGGCGCTCGGCCAGTTCGGCCAGGGAGGCCGGACCGGCCGGGAGGCCGACATAGGCGGCGAGGCGCCGCGCCCGCTCCGCCGCCGCCCCGTCGGAGAGCCGCTGCACCAGGGCGGCCAGGCCGTCGAGGTCGAGGGGCCCGTCGTCGATCCGCCGGCTGATCGCCAGGGCGATCAGCAGGACGGGATCGCCGAAGGGGTCCTGGGCCGCCGCGTCGCGGGCCTCGCGCAACCGGGCGAGGAGTTCCTGCAGGGGGTCGGGCGTGATGTCCGGCATGCCGCATGGTGCATCTGCGAAGTGCCGGGGCGCCAGGGGGCAAGATTGACCGTTGGGCCGAAATCGGGCGTGACGGCCGGGTTTCGGCAACCGAATGCCGCCGAAGCAGGCAGCGCGGCAACGATCTGGGCAGCCGGCGTGCAACACCCGCGGCTCCGGCAGCAAACTGCGCAATTTCGGCACCAGTCATGCGGCAACCCACCGGCATCGCCGGGGTTAGAGCGGATCGCGGGAGGGCGTGAACGCCCGGACGCCTAAATCTGCTTTGAAAACAAGGAATCACAGCGGCTTGCGTTCAGTACTGAACGCAAGCCGCTGTAGCCGCGTGATCGCGACGAGATGAGCGGCCGGCCAGGACGGCACGCCGAGAGGACAGGACCATGCGCTACAGGCTGGGATGCGAGCTCGACTACGAGGTCGAGGCGGACGACACGCCCTTCGTCTTCAACATCGAGGCGCAGCGCCGGCCCGGCCAGGAGATCGAGACGGAACGGCTCGTCCTCTCGCCGGAGCTGCCGCTCGAGCGCTTCGACATGCCGGAGAGCGGCAACCGCTATTTCCGCCTCTGCGCCGGCCGGGGCAAGCTGACCCTGCGCTACGAGGCCAGCGTCACCTTGCGGCCGGCCGCCATCGACCCGGCGGAGGTGCGGGAGGTCCCGGCCGGGCGCCTGCCGCTTGAGGCGCTGACGCATCTCTATCCCAGCCGCTATGTCGAGGCCGACCTGCTGCGACAATTCGCCGAGAAGGAGTTCGGCGGCCTGCCGCGGGGCCATGAGCGCGTCACCGCCATCTGCAACTGGCTGCACGACCATCTCGACTACGTGCCGGGCAGCAGCGACGAGCAGACCTCGGCCCGCGACACACTGCTGCAGCGCCAGGGCATCTGCCGCGACTTCGCGCATCTCGGCATCGCCTTCTGCCGCGCCCTCGGCATCCCGGCACGCTTCGTCAGCGCCTATGCCTGGCGGCTCTCGCCGCCCGATTTCCACGCCGTGCTGGAAGCCTGGCTGGAGGGCCCGGAGGGCGGAAGCTGGTTCCTCTTCGACCCGACCCGCAAATCGGCGGCGGACGGGCTGGTGCGGATCGGCGTCGGCCGCGATGCCGCGGAGGTGGCCTTCTGCTCGCCCTTCGGCCCAACCGGCTATGGCAAGCCGAAGGTATGGATCGAGGCGCCCGACCGTCCAGCCGAGGGGCCGCTGACCACCCGCGCGGTCTCCCTCGTCAGCCGCTGAAAGGGCGCCGCCGCTAGCGATATCGAAAGGAAGCCGGGCGTAAGGGATGGGGGGCTGCCGCATGGCGGCCCGGGCCCTGGCACCCTGCGAAGGCCCGGAGGCCGGTCGGCGACGGGAGCGGGCGGATGCAGCAGGCGAAGGCGAATGTCGTGGTGGCGACGCCCTGCTTCGGGGCGATGGTGCACCAGGACTACATGCTCTCGGTGATCCGCCTGATGCGCTATGCGGCCCTGCAGGGGATCGGCCTTGGCCTCGAGATGCTGGGCCATGATTCGCTCATCACCCGCAGCCGCAACACCCTGCTCGGGCGCTTCCTCGACATGCCGGAGGCGACGCATCTGCTCTTCGTCGATGCCGACATCGCCTTCGAGCCGGAGCAGCTCGGCCGCATGCTGGCGGCGGGGAAGGACCTCGTCGCCGGCCTCTACCCGATCAAGGCGATCCGCTGGGACGCCGCCGCCCGCGCTCGCCTCGATGCCGGCGAGGCGCCGGAGACCGCGCCGCTGCTCTATGTCGGCACCCCGGCAGCGGGCGCGGCGGCGGAGCGCGACGGCGATTTCGTCACTGCGGAGTATGCCGGCACCGGCTTCATGCTGATCCGCCGCGCGGCGATCGAGCGCATGATCGCCGCCTATCCCGAGACGCGCTACCGCGCCATCCATGCCTTCGCCCCCGGCGCGCGGCCGCGGCCGGAGCTGCACGCGCTCTTCGAGAGCGTCATCGACCGCGAGACCGGCACCTATCTCAGCGAGGACTTCACCTTCTGCCAGCGCTGGCGGGCGATCGGCGGCAAGGTCTGGCTCGATACCGCCGGGCGGCTGACGCATGTGGGCGCGCATGACTATGCCGGCCAGCCGGCACCGCGCTATGCCGGCGCATGACCGGCGGCGCTCAGCACCCGAGGTCGCGCAGCGCCGCGCAGATCCGCTCCACCTCGGCATCGGTCAGCTCGGGATAGATCGGCAGGCTGAACACCTCGCCGGCGGCGCTCGCCGTCTCGGTGCAGCCGGCCGGGCCGAGCGCCAGCCGATGCCGGTAGGCTGGCTGCAGATGCACCGGCACCGGGTAATGGATGCCGGTCCCGATGCCCGCCGCGCGCAGGCGCGCCATGAGGTCGGCGCGATGCGGGCTGCGCAGCACGTACTGATGGAAGACGTGCTCGGCATCGGCCCGGCGCTGCGGCGGCGCCAGCAGTCCGCCGGCGAGCGCCGCGTCATAGGCATCGGCGATCGCCCGACGCCGCGCATTGCCGGCATCGAGCGCCGGCAGCTTGACCCGGAGGATGGCGGCCTGGATCTCGTCGAGGCGGCTGTTCACCCCGGCCATGGAGGAGACGTAACGCTCCTCCCAGCCATATTGCCGGATGGCGGCGATGCGGTCGGCCAGTGCCACGTCATCCGTTGCCAGCACGCCGCCGTCGCCGAGGGCGCCGAGATTCTTCGTGGGATAGAGCGAGAAGGCCGCGGCGGCGCCGAAGGTGCCGAGCTTGCGGCCGTGCAGCGTGGCGCCGTGGCACTGCGCGCAATCCTCGATCAGCGCCACCCCGGCCTCGCCACAGGCCTCCAGCATCGGGTCGAGGTCGCAGGCTTGGCCGTAGAGATGCACGGCGATCGCGGCGCGGATCGGCGGCAGGCCGGGCGGCGGGTCATCGACCACCGCGGCCAGCTCTTCGGCATCCATGGTGTAGGTGTCGGGGTCGATATCGAGCAGCAGCGGCGTCGCGCCCGCCATCTCGATGGCGGCGACGGTCGCGACCGCGGTGTGGGAGACGGTGGCGACGGTGCAGCCGGCCCCGATGCCGAGGCCGCGCAGAATCAGCGCCAGGGCATCGGTGCCGTTGGCGCAGCCGACGGCGCGCGTGGCGCCGAGCCAGGC
The DNA here is from genome assembly GCF_013112485.1 of Roseicella sp. DB1501. Taxonomy (GTDB): domain Bacteria; phylum Pseudomonadota; class Alphaproteobacteria; order Acetobacterales; family Acetobacteraceae; genus Paracraurococcus. Next base: position 11,978 of record NZ_JABFHG010000014.1, on the reverse strand, counting down.
GGCGAATTCCCGCTCGAAGGCCTCGCCCTCGCGGCCGAGGATGTACCAGCCGGAGGCCAGGGCGCGCTGGACGGCGGCGTCGATCGCCTCCCGCTGCGCCAGGTAGCCGGCGCCGGGCGCGGCCTGCGGAATCATCATGGCGGATGCGTCGGTCATCGAAAGTCCCGGATGCCGTCAGGTGTAATCGGCCAGGCGCGCGCGATACCATTCCAGCGACCGCGCCAGGCCCTCGTCGAGGCCGATCCTCGGCGTCCAGCCCGTGGCGGCGCGAAAGGCCCGGTCATCGGCATGGTAGCTGCCGATGTCGATGGGCGCACGATCGGCCGGGAAGCTCTTCACCACATACTGCCCCTGACCGCCATTCGCCGCAATGAGGCGGTCGGCGAGCTCGATCAGGGAGGCGGGCGGGGAGCCGCCGAGGTTGAAGACCCGGCCGGCCACCTCCGGCCGCGGCGCGGTCTCGGCGGCCAGCAGGAAGGCGCGCACCACGTCGTCGACATAGGTCAGGTCGCGCAGCTGCTCGCCGCCCCAGACCTCGAAGCCCTCGCCCTCGAGCACCCGGCGCAACCAGATGCCGAGGAACGTTTGCTTGGCGTCGCGGATGCGCAGGCGCGGGCCGTAGCAATTGGTCAGGCGCAGCGAGACGACCGGCCGACCGTGCACGCGCTGCTCCAGCAGCCAATACTGCTCGCCGGCGAATTTGGAGACCCCGTTCGCATCCGGCGGCTGCACCGGATGCAGCTCATTGACCGGCAGGCGGAGCGGCTTGCCGTAGAACTGCCGGGTCGAGGCATGCACCACGGTGGCCTGCGGCGCCGTCTCGCGCATCACCTGGATCAGCCGGACCTGGGCGACGGCGTTGATGGCGATATCCGCCACCGGATCGCGCTGCCCGCCCATATGGCTGGTCTGCGCCGCCATGTTGAACAGCACGTCCACCTCGTGGCAGAGCGAATGCAATTCGACCTCGCGGATATCGCCGCGCACCAGCAGGACAGAGGCGCCCTCGAGATTGGCGATGTTGGCGCCGCCCTCCTCCATCATGGCGTCGATGGCGGTGACCCGCGCCCCCAGGGCGGCGAGGCTGTGGCACAGCGCGCTGCCGAGGAACCCGGCCCCGCCTGTCACCAGGACGCGCTTGCCGCGCCAGAAAGCGGCCCGTTCCGCGTCGGTCATCGATCCTGCATCCTCCTGCCGGGCAGCGGCATCCGCTGGCCCGATCCCACCTCAGTGATCGCCGCGAATTGCGGCGGAAGCTAGCCCCTGCGCCGGCGATGCCGGGGCGCTTGCGTCAGCCCGGGGCCTGACCCGCCGGCAGGGCGGCGACGCCGGTGATCTCGAGCTTCCAGGCGGGATCGACCAACGCAGCCTGAATGGTCATGCGCGCCGGCTTGGCCGCCGGGTCGAGCCAGCGGTTCCAGGCCCGGTTCATGGCCGGCGCATCCGCGATATCGGCGAGGACGATGGTCACGCTGAGCAAGTGGCGCTTGGAAGTCCCGGCAGCGGCCAGCAGCGCATCGATCTGCGCCAGGATGTCGGCGGTCTGCCCCTCGGCATCGAGATCGGCGTCATCGGCCACCTGGCCGGCCAGCCAGACGAGCCCGCCATGCACCACCGCGCCCGAGAGGCGCCCTTCCTCGGCCAGCCGCGTGATCGTCATCCGTCCTGCGCTCCCCCAGGGCAAGGGGTCCGTGATAGCGCGATGGTTGGGGCTGGCCAGCCCCGGCCGCGGGGCGGGCCAACCTCAGGCGGCGGGTGCGACTTCGCCGACCAGGGCCGGGAGGAGGATTTCGATGCGCACCCGCGGCCGCTGGAAGGCCGGCACGATGGCCGCCACCCGGACCGTCGCCGTATCGGGATCGATGCCCAGCGCTTCGAGCGCCCCCTCATCCTCGCGCGGCAACCAGCCGAGCGGGCTGCCGGAGGGCGTGCGAATCTCGAGCGAGCAACCGCGGACCGGCCGCGACACCCGCCGGAGCTGCAGAGGCGCACGGATGCGCAACCGAGCCAACTCTTCGAGGCTCGCCCGTTCGCCAATCCCGCTGATGAAACTATGCAGCGCCGCTTCGAGCAGCGGGTCCGACGTATTCGCAATGGCCATGCTGATCATCCGCTCAGGCCGGGGGCGCCGCCGCTTCGGACCTCGTCCCACGCCCATGCCGGGCAAAGCCCGGCGGCACCCTTCGCCGCATGCCGCACCTTCTCCCCCATGATCGGGTATACCACCGCCTCGTCGGCGAAGGGTCCCATTTGCGCGCCGCCACGCAGCGCGTTGGCCGGCTGGTTAGCCACCCGGCCAGGAACAGCAAACGCTATTTAGGTCGATTTTGCACTTCAAAGAGTGACCAATCCGTTGATCATTTTCGTTAGCCGATGCACATGCAAGACATGGCTCGCAAATACCCAAGCGCGGCGAGCGCATCGGTTCTCAATCAAAACTTAGAATATGTACTTGGATGGGAGGGGCCGCGCCCGGACGGCATGAGGCGTCCGCCAGACGGCATTCAGCGCTGAGCGATGCTCAGGCCATCCGATCCGAAAGGTTGAGACGCGCCCCGACCGACGATGGAACCGTCGGAGTTACGGCGCCTCGGCTACCTCGAGCGGCAGGACTTCAACCGGGACCACGCCCTCGCGCAACATGCCGAGCCGCTCCGCGAGAAGCGGGCTGACATCGATGATGCGGCCGCGGATGTAGGGACCGCGATCCTCCACCGTCGCCGTCGTCACCCGGCCATTGTCGAGGTTGCGCACCAGCACCTTCGTGCCGAGCGGCAGGGTGCGATGCGCCACCGTATTGGAACGCGGATCGAAGCGGCGGCCATTGGCCATGGTGCGGCCCGCGAATTCCGGGCCGTAATAGGACGCCTTGCCAAGCTGCGCCCTGCCGACAGGCCGCACCGCCGCTGTGCGCATCGTCACCGGCTTCGCCTCGGCCTCGCGCGGCGTCTCCGCCGCATCCGGCGCCGTCTCGACGCTCTGCGCGGCGACGACGGTCGGCATCGGGCCCTGTTGCTGCGCGCAGGCAGCCGCAAGCGTGGTGAAACCAAGCACCGCGCCACGCGTCACGATGCGATTTTGCCACAACTTTGCCGCATTGCTTGCGACACAGCGTGCAGATCGACGCATTGCGGATGCTGCATGGCGACGATTCAACGGTTGCACCTCCTCTCCAACGGCGAAGCGCAGCACCGCGTCAGCGCGACGCGTCTGCAATTCCGACCGGTGACGGCACGCCCGGATGCGGGCCTGGATTGGCGAGACGATCGTCGACGCGTCTCGTGACCGTATAAAGCATCATCGCGCCAAACAGGCAACCCGCGACGTCACCGCGCGCAGGTAGTGCGACCATTGCCTGAAGAATGCCTGAATCGTGGATGCGAAACATGGGCAGCGTCGATCACCGTCTCATCTTACGAGCCGACATTCATCATGCGGCGGCTGCGCATCGCACCACCATGAACCGTCAGACATGACAGTGCCACGTCTTGGCAGCGTCGCCGACGCTTCTCTGCTTGGGCGGTTCATCGTGACGCGGCGTCTGCATCGACATCGTGTCGCCATGTCGGCACATCGCTGTCGCTGACGCGCAATTATCTCCAGCACGCAACGCGACAACAGGCGGCTCAATTGCCGGCATGCATCCAGGCGGCATGACTGCGGTCGATTGACTCGCTGCACGATCCTGTCATGTCCTTGCGCGAGTATTCGGCGCGGATCGCAAGGCCGCATCCGCTCCCGTCGCGCATGAGCCAAAGGCGCTGCGCATCAAACGCGCCCGACATGCACCTTGCCCGTCCTGCAACCCATCGCCCTCTCCCGGAGACCACTGGATGGCCGAATCCCGCAACGTCACCCGTCATGATTCGCATGAGCCGCCCGGCATGAGACGTTCTCACATGGCAGGCGGCCGGGCAGCGGCGGCTCGCGTGGCGTCGCGGGAGAGAGTCTCCTGGCTCGACAATGCGCGGGGGATCGGGATCCTGCTCGTCGTGCTCGGTCATGCGGTGGCACCGGGCTATGTGCGCGACCTTCTCTACGCCTTCCACATGCCGCTCTTCTTCTTCCTCGCCGGCGTGACGGCCGCCGCCGCGGCCAGCGCGCCCTGGCCGCGGCAGGTGCATCGCTACGCGCACAGCCTGCTGATTCCCTTTGCCGTCTTCGGCCTCATGAGCCTCGCCTGCATCGAGCTGGTCGCGCTGCATCGCGGCGCGCCGCCGCACTGGCAAAGCCTGCTGCGGGAAATGGCCAGCGTCGCCTATGGCGTCGCCGAGTGGATGCCGGTGAACAGCGTGCTCTGGTTCTTCCCGGCCCTCTTCGTCGCCGCCTGCGGCTCGCTGCTCCTGGTGAAGCTGGTCGGCCGGATGCGGGCGCTGATGATCGCCACGATCGCCGGCGTCGCCGTGATCCTGCTGTCGCCCCTGCCCTTCCGGCTGCCATGGAGCGCCGACAGCGCGGTGGTCGCCTCGATGTTCTTCCTTGGCGGCCTGCAATTCGGCCCGCCGCGCAGGCTGCCCGCCGCGGGCCACGACAGCGGCACCCATAGGGCCTCGCTGGCGATCCTGTCGCTGCTCGGCCTTCTGGCGACCGCGGCGATCGCCAAGGTCAACGGCTTCGTCAACATCAACGAACTGCGCTTCGGCAACCCGCTGCTCTACCTGCTCGGCTCGGTGCTGGGCACGGCCGGCATCATCGGCCTCTCCATCCTGCTGCCGGCGAGCCGCGGCCTGCGTCTGCTGTCGCGGGAGAGCCGCACCATCTTCCCGATGCACATCCTGGTCTTCAGCGGCGTCAGCATGCTGGTCGGCGCGGCGACCCGCTGGCCCGATCCGGAGGCGGTGCTGCGGGCGCGCGGCTGGATCGTGCCGCTGCATCTGGTCTTCGGTCTCACCCTGCCGATCGTCTTCGCCTGGATCGTGCGCCGCCGCGCCCCCTGGCTGTTGGGCGAAGGCGGGCCGCGCCGGCGGCCGGTGGCGAGTGGGCAACGGCTCGCCTGGCAGCATTAGCTCTCCATGAATCCGCTTCGCGGCTTCCTGGGCCCCATGGAGTCCCTGCTGCCCGAGGACGTCACAGCTGCCGAGGCAAAGCCTCGGCAGGACAATGGGCAACGACGGCTCTGACGGGCGCGTTCGTGCCGCGCCAGCGGCAGGGCCGAGGCGTCGCAGTTCCATCGTGGATTATTGCAATGAAGGGTGCATCCCGATCGGATCGGCGTGCTGAACAGGGTGAGAGAAAAGCAGTGGCGTCCCCAACGGGATTCGAACCCGTGTTACCAACGTGAAAGGCTGGTGTCCTAGGCCTCTAGACGATGGGGACCGAGGGGTGCGAGGTAGTCGGCGCGGGCCGCCCGGTCAATAGCCTGATGTCGCCGGCGCCGCATCGACCACATGCAGGCAGGCGCTGGTCTCGTCGTTCCACCGCTCGGCGCGGAGCTGGCCGCAGAGATGCAGCGGCGTCCCGGAACGGCCCAGCAGCGCCTCGGCCAGGGGGCCGTCCTTGGCGCGGAAGCAGATCGCCTTCAGCCTCCCACCGCCCTCGCCCTCGAGGAAGGCGCGCACCGTATTCCCCTCCTTGCCGACGCGGTCGGCGCGCACCACCCGCACCCGCGGCAGTGCGAAGATCGGCTCCTCATTGCCCGCCCCGAAGGGCGCCAAGCGCTCGACCTGCAAGGCCAGCGCGGACGTCGCCGCCGGCACGGTGACCGAGGCCTCGATCATCAGATCCGCCGCGCCCGGCAACTCGCCGGCGCGGGAGAGCCGCTCGTCGAGGAAGGCGTGCAGCGCCGGCAGGCGCTCCTCGCGTAGCGCGAAGCCGGCCGCCATGGCATGGCCGCCACCCGAATCGAGCAGGCCGGATTGCCGCGCCGCGATCACCGCCGCCCCCAGGTCGAGCCCCGGGACGGAGCGGCCGGACCCCTTCGCAATGCCCCCGCTCAGCCCGGCGACGCAAGCCGGGCGGTTGAACCGCTCCTTCACCCGCCCGGCGACGATGCCGACCACGCCGGGATGCCAGCCCTCGCCGCTGAGCAGCAGCACGGGATGGCCGGCGGCATGCTGCGCCTCGGCCGCGGCGAAGGCCGCGCCCAGCACCTCGGCCTCGACCTCCTGCCGCCGGCGGTTCACCACGTCGAGCCGCTCGGCCATGGCGCGCGCCTCGACCGGATCTTCGCAGAGCAGCAGCCGCAGACCGAGATCGGGCTCGTCGATCCGGCCGGCAGCATTGATGCGCGGGCCGAGCACGAAGCCGAGGGAATGCGCGGATGGCTGGTCGCGCACCTGGCCGATTTCGAGCAGCGCCGCGACGCCGGCATGGCGCCGCTTCGCCATCACCTTCAGCCCCTGCGCGACCAGGGCGCGGTTCACCCCGGTGAGCGGCATGACGTCGCACACCGTCGCCAGCGCGACGAGGTCGAGCAGCTCGAGCAGCGGCGGCTCCGGCCGGCGCTGGAACACACCTTCCCGGCGCAGCGCCCGATGCAGGGCGACGCAGGCGAGGAAGGCGACCGCGGCGGCGCAGAGATGCCGCAGGCCGGAGGTGCAGTCGAGCCGGTTCGGATTCACCGCGGCCGCGACGCTCGGCACCGGCCCCTCGGATTTGTGGTGGTCGAGCACCACCACATCGGCGAGCCCGCGCGCGGCCTCCAGCGCCTCATGCGCGGCGATGCCGCAGTCGACGCAGACGATCAGCGTCGCGCCGCGGTCGCAGAGGCTGCGGATCGCCGCGGCATTCGGCCCGTAGCCCTCGTTCAGCCGGTGCGGGACGTAGTGGCTGACCGTGCAGCCAAGCTGCCGCAGCGCCCGCACCATCAGCGCGCCGGCGCAGGCGCCGTCCACGTCGTAATCGCCGAAGACCGCGACCGTCTCGCTCTCGCGCACCGCGCTCGCCAGCCGCGCCGCCGCCACGTCCATATCGCGCAGGACGGAGGGATTGGGCAGCAGGGCGCGCAGCGTCGGCTCCAGGAAGTCGGGCACCGCCTCGAGCCCGATGCCCCGCGCCGCGAGCAGCCGGCCGACGAGCTCCGGCAGCTCGGCCCGCTGCGCGATCGCCAGGCCCAGCCGATCATCCGTCTCCCGCCAGACCCAGCGCCGCCCGGTGACGCTCCGGGCGATGCCGAGCACCGCCTCGGGGCGGGCCAGCGTGTCCATCAGGCCCGGCCCGGACGCGGCCGGATCAAGAGACGAAGGCGGCTGGCTTGAGGGCGAAGTTGTGATGCGCCTCGACATAGCGCACCGTGCCGGACTTGCTGCGCATGACGATGGAATGCGTCGTCGCGCTGGTCGCGCTGCGGCGGACCCCGTGCAGCATCGGCCCGCCGGTCACGCCGGTCGCGGCGAACATGACGTTGCCGCGCGCCATCTCGTAGATGCCGTAGATGCGCTTCGGATCGGTCACGCCCATCTCGCGCGCGCGCGTGACCTGCTCGTCATTCTCGAAGAGCAGGCGGCCCTGCATCTGGCCGCCGATGCAGCGCAGCGCCGCCGCCGCCAGCACGCCCTCGGGCGCGCCGCCGGAGCCCATGTAGATGTCGACGCCGGTGCCGGGCTGCGAGACGGCGATGACGCCGGCGACGTCGCCGTCGCCGAGCAGCATGATGCGCGCCCCGGCCTTGCGGCAGGCGGCGATCATGTCCTTGTGCCGGTCGCGGTCGAGCGTGCAGACCATGAGGTCGCCGATGCTGCACTTCTTGGCCCGCGCCAGCTCGCGCAGGTTCTCCTCCGGCTTCGCGTCGAGATGCACCAAGCCCTCCGGCAGGTCCGGGCCGATGGCGATCTTGTCCATGTAGATGTCCGGCGCGTGCAGGAAGCCGCCGCGCTCGGCGAGCGCCACCGTGGCGATGGCGTTCGGGCCGCCCTTGGCGGTGATGGAGGTGCCCTCGAGCGGATCGACCGCGATATCGACCTCGGGGCCGCCGAGGCCGATCTTCTCGCCGATGTAGAGCATCGGCGCCTCGTCCATCTCGCCCTCGCCGATCACCACGGTGCCGCTGATGGCGACCGTGTCGAAGGCCTTCCGCATGGCGTCGACCGCGGCCCCGTCGGCGGCGTTCTTGTCGCCGCGGCCGATCCAGCGGGACGCGGCGAGGGCCGCCGCCTCCGTGACGCGGACCAGTTCGAGCGCAAGGTTGCGGTCAACGAGGAGAGTTGCCGCATCGTACTCCGCCATGTGAGCCTCCGTATGCTTCGGCCCAGACTACACGCAGCCGCCCCGGGCCGGAAGCGGAAGCCAGGCCGGGGGGATCATACTGGGGATTATACTGGCGGCCGTTGATGGTGCCTCATCAACAGCCGCCCTTCCAGCGTCCCCCTGGCGCCAGGCGCAAACCTTCGGTTTGCCTGCGTCTTCGCGGCACTTGCGGCGGGCCCCGTTCGGGGCCTCGGGCCGGTCAAAAGACCGGGCCGCTGGATCAAAGAGGCTCGATGCGGATCAGCGCCGGCGTCTCGAGCACTGCGTCGAGCGCCGCGATCCGGGCGAGCGCCCGGCGCATCTGCGCCTCCTCGCAATCATGCGTGGTCAGCACCACCGGCACCGCCTCGCCCGGCGCGCGGCCGCGCTGCAGCATGGCCTCGAGGCTGATCGCCTGGTCGCGCAGAATGCCGGTGACATCGGCGATCACTCCGGGCCGATCGAGCACCATCAGCCGCAGGTAGTAGGCGCCGACATGCCGATCCATCGGCACGGAAGGCGCCGCCGCCAGGGCGCCGGCCGCGGCCCCCCAGACCGGCGTCACCCGCCCCCGCGCCAGGTCGATCAGGTCGGCGACCACGGCGCTCGCCGTCGGTCCGGCCCCGGCGCCGCGCCCCTCGAGCATCACGCGGCCGACATGGTCGCCCTCCGCCACCACGGCGTTGAAGACCCCGTCAACCCGGGCGATCGGTGCCGAGGCCGGCACCATGCAGGGATGCACCCGGGCGGAGATACCGGCCGCGGTCCGCGCCGCGAGGCCGAGCAGCTTGATGCGGTAGCCGAGTTCCTCGGCGAGGGCGATGTCGAGGGCGCTGACCTCGCGGATGCCCTCGACATGCACGGCGGCGAAATCCACCGGCCGGCCGAAGGCGAGCGCGGCCAGGATCGCCAGCTTGTGCGCGGCATCGACGCCGTCGATGTCGAAGGACGGGTCGGCCTCGGCATAGCCGAGCTTCTGCGCCTCCGCGAGCACCTCGGCGAATTCGCGCTTGTGCTCGCGCATCACGGTCAGGATGTAGTTGCAGGTGCCGTTGAGGATGCCGGCGACGCGCCGGATGCGGTTGGCGGCGAGGCCCTCCCGCAGCGCCTTGATGGCCGGGATCCCGCCCGCGACCGCCGCCTCGAAGGCGAGCGGGACGGATTTCGCCTCCGCCTTCTCGGCGATTGCTGCGCCATGCACCGCGAGCAGCGCCTTGTTGGCAGTGACGACCGGCTTGCCGGCGGCGAGCGCCGCCTCGACCAGCGCCCGCGCCGGCCCCTCGCTGCCGCCGATGAGCTCGACCACCACATCCGTCGACGGGTCGGCGGCGAGCGCGACCGGGTCGTCGTACCAGCGCAGCGTCGAGACCGGCACGCCGCGGTCGCGCGTGCGGTCGCGGGCCGAGACCGCCTTCACCACCACCGGCCGGCCGGCTCGCGCGGCGACAATCTCGGCATTCTCCGAGAGCAGCTTGAGGACGCCGGCGCCGACCGTCCCGAGGCCGGCGACGGCGACGGAGAGCGGCCGGCTCATGCCTGCACCGCTTCCTTCAGCGCCGGCTCGGCGGCTTCGCCCTGCAGCGGCGGCGCCAGGTTGTCGCCCTGCAGGAAGGTCCGGATGCCGCGCAACGCCTGGCGGATGCGCTGATTGTTCTCGACGAGGGCGATGCGGACATGGCCGTCGCCGTGCTCGCCGAAGCCGAGGCCCGGGGCGACCGCCACCTTGGCGCGCGCCAGCAGCAGCTTCGAGAATTCGACGCTGCCGAGATGCCGGAAGCGCTCCGGGATCGGCGCCCAGAGGAACATCGAGCCCTCCGGCGAGGGCACCTCCCACCCCGCGGCCTTCAGGCCCTTCACCAGCAGGTCGCGGCGTTCCCGGTACAGCACCCGCATCTCGGCGACTGTGTCCTGCGGCCCGTTCAGCGCCGCCGCCGCCGCGACCTGGATCGGCGTGAAGGCGCCGTAGTCGAGATAGCTCTTCACCCGCGCCAGCGCCGCGATCAGCCGCGGATTGCCGGCGGCGAAGCCCATGCGCCAGCCCGGCATGTTGTAGGTCTTGGACATCGAGGTGAACTCGACGGTGATGTCCTTCGCCCCCTCGACCTGCAGCACCGAGGGCGGCGGCACGCTGCCGAAATAGAGTTCGGCATAGGCGAGGTCGGAAAGGATGAAGAGCTCGTGCCGGCGGCAGAGCGCCACCAGGTCCCGGTAGAACTCGATCGAGGCGAGATGCGCCGTCGGGTTCGAGGGGAAGTTGACGATCACCGCGGTCGGTTTCGGCACCGAATGCCGCACCGCGCGGTCGATCGCCTCCAGCATCTCGTCATCCGGCGTGCAGGGCAGGCTGCGGGCGGTGGCGCCGGCGATGATGAAGCCGAACTGGTGGATCGGATAGCTGGGATTCGGCACCAGGATGGTGTCGCCCGGCGAGGAGATGGCCTGGGCGAGGTTGGCCAGCCCCTCCTTCGAGCCGAGGGTCGCCACCACCTCCGTCTCTGGGTCGAGCTTCACGCCGAAGCGGCGGGCATAGTAGCCGGCCAGCGCCTTGCGCAGCCCGGGGATGCCCTTCGACATGGAGTAGCGATGCGTCCGCGGGTCCTGCACCGCCTCGACCAGCTTGGCGACGATATGCGGCGGCGTCGGGCTGTCGGGATTGCCCATGCCGAGATCCACGATGTCCTCTGCCGCTGCGCGCGCCTTGGCCTTCGCCGCATTGACCTCGGCGAAGACATAGGGAGGCAGGCGGCGGATGCGGTGGAATTCCTCGGTCATCGACTTGGATCCGTGTGCTTGACCCGCGCCCTGGTCCGGCGCGGCCCGCCGGTATAGAGCCGATTGCGCTGGACTGTCAGCGTTTCGGCGTGCGCGGGGCAAAAAACCGCGATCCGGGACCGGCCCGCCGCCCGGCGCTCATCGCGGCCGCGGCGGCGGGCCGAGCAGTTCGGGCGGCGGCGGGGCCGGGGCAGCATCGGGCACCGCGGGCAGGCTCGGCGCGGCGGGCGGGGCGGTCGGGCGCGCCGAACCGGGTGTCGCCTGGGGCGCCGCCGGGCTCTCGGTCCAGGGGATGCGCGGCGCCGCGGCGAGCGAAGGGCGGGGCGGCGGGGCGGCGGGCATCGGTGGGTTGCCCGGCGCGAGGCCGCCGGCCCCGCGGGCCTGCTCGCCCCGCAGCACCAGGGGGTCGCGCGATTGCGCCCGGTCCTTCTCCAGCGAATCCGTCACCGCCTGGCGAAACTCTGGTGAGGGCCGCTCGGGCCGCGGCGGGATGCTGGCGAGATTCGGCGAAGGCCGGTCCATGCCAGGCGGCGGCAGCCGCTTGGCATCGTCGGCGCCGGAGATCCGGTCGTAGATGGCCACCGGGTCGAGCTCCGGCGGCACGGAGCAGGCGGCCGGCAGCCACCCGACCGCCACCAGGACGGCCGGCATGCGCCACCCCGCCCCTCTCCTGCCCCGCCGCGCCATCTGCATCCCCTCCGGCTCCATAATCCTGAAGCGAAATCCCGCAGTCACCATAGCGCTGATTGAGGGAACCGCTGCCGCCGTGCCGCCCTGATCCCGGCCCATCCCGCCGAGGCCAGGGTTAGAACAAAACCGCCCCGCCGGGTATCCGCCCCGGCCGCGGCCCGCCAGCTGTCGCGCCTGCCCGAATATCGTCACCGGTCCGGGCGTTACGGCCGTCGCGCTTCTGCATTAGCACTACCTGGGCAGTATTCGATCTGGTGGCGGTCGGAACCGGCGTCGGCAATGCGGACAGCAGATCGGTGGGACAAGCTCAGCGAGCAGCCGCGCCATAATGGCGCGGCGCACGGCCGGCAGGC
>NZ_JABFHG010000013.1 GCF_013112485.1 Roseicella sp. DB1501 | reverse complement strand
CAAGGGCGACAATCTCGCCGAGACCAACGAGCACTTCACCATCACCCTCTCCCCAAGCCCCCACTCCGCCAACCCCGTCACACTCGGAACCACCAAATCCGCCGAAGGCATCATCACCGACGATGACCCCGGCACCCGCCCGGATGACGGCGTGCCGCCGACCGCCGACGTGCATCTCATCGACGATACCGGCGCCGAGGACGACATCACCTACGACGCCAGCCTCGGCGGCGGCAGCAACAACGCGGCCACGATCCGGGTGGACATCGACGGCGGCAGCAACATCCCGGGCGGCCGCAGCTTCACGGTGGTGCCGGCTGCGAACGGTGAATGGTCGCTGCCGGCGGCGACCTCGGCCCTGGCGGACGGCGCGCACACCGTCATCGTCACCGCCATCAACCAGGCGGGCGTGAGCGGCCCCTCCAGCTCCTACGCCTTCACCCTCGACACCACGGCCCCGGTGGTCACGGCCCGGCTCGTCGCCGATACCGGCCGCTCCTCGACCGACGGGATCACCTCGCAGTCGGGGCTGATCGGCACCGGCGAGGCCAATGCCTCGGTCGAGCTGGTGATCGACGGCGCGCCGGCCGTGACCGTGCCGACCAACGCCGCCGGCATCTGGCGCTTCACGCCGGCGGGGCTGGCCGACGGGGTGCACCACGTCACCGCGCGGGCGACCGACATCGCCGACAATGTCGGGTCGCAGACGCTGGACTTCACGCTCGACCGCGTCGCGCCGGCCTTCTCCTTCGGCGATATCGACTACACGACCAGCGGCAGCGCGCTGCTCGGCTACACGCTCTCGGGCCTCGCCGAGACGGGGAGCACCGTCAGCGTCACGACCAACGCGACCTTGCTGGGCACCGTTGCCGCGGTGGGCGGCGCCTGGTCGGTCCCGGTCACGCCGGCGGTCCCGAGCGGCGTCCAGTCGGTCCTGACCATGTCGGCGACCGATGATGCGGGCAATGCCAGCGCCAATGCCCGCCTCGGTCTCATCGTGGGGACCGCCGGGAACGGCTTCCATGCGGCAACGGGCGCCTTCGCCACCATCGCCGACCTCATCCTCGGCCTGGACGGCAACGACACCCTGACCGGCGGCTCGGGCAACGACACGCTGGATGGCGGCCAGGGCGCCGACCAGCTCTTCGGCGGCCTCGGCCAGGACAAGCTGCTGGGCGGACTCGGCGCCGACAGCCTCTGGGGCGGCCGGGGCAATGACTCGCTCGATGGCGGCGATGGGGCCGACCAGCTCTCGGGCGAGGACGACAACGACGTGCTGCAGGGCGCCGCCGGCACCGACAGCCTGTTCGGCGGCACCGGGGCCGATACGCTGCTCGGCGGTGCCGACCAGGACAGCCTCTGGGGCGGCACCGGCAACGACTCGCTCGATGGCGGCGACGGCGCCGATTCCCTCTCGGGCGAGGACGGCAACGACATCCTGCTGGGCGGCGTCGGCGCGGATACCCTCTTCGGCGGGAACGGCATCGACACGCTGCTCGGCGGCGTCGGACTGGACAGCCTCTGGGGCGGCGCCGGTGGCGACTCGCTCGATGGCGGCGACGATGCCGATCAGCTCTCGGGCGAGGACGGCAACGACATCCTCGCCGGCGGGGCCGGCGCGGATACCCTCTTCGGCGGGAACGGCGCCGACACGGTGCGCGGCGAGGACGGCGCCGACAGCCTCTGGGGGGCTGCCGACAACGACCTGCTGGAGGGCGGCGCCGGCGACGACCGCCTCTCGGGCGAGGCCGGCAACGACACGCTGGCCGGCGGCAGCGGCGCGGATAGCCTGATCGGCGGCTCGGGCCTCGACATCTTCCGCTTCCTGGCGCCCGCGGATGGCGGCGACACCATCACGGACTTCAACCGGGTGGATGACGACCTGGAGATCTCGGTCTCCGGCTTCGGCCTCGCGCCGGGATCCGTCGCCCTGGCGTCGAACCAGCTCGTCCTCGGCGGCCAGGCGAATGCCGCGATCGGCCAGTTCGTGTACAACCAGGCGAACGGGCAGCTGCTGTGGGATGCCGACGGGACCGGCGCCGTCGAGGCGGTCCTGCTGGCGACCCTCACCAACCGGCCCGCGCTGACCGTGGCCGACTTCCACCTCATCGCGTGAGGTGCGACAGCCCCGGCATCCCGGACGGCGTGCGGTCCGGGATGCCGCGGCTTGGCTTTCCCCCTGGCCGTCGCGGCCTCGCCAGCGACGGCCGGCGCGCCTCAGATCGCCGGCGCGTCCAGCACCTCGAAGACCGAGCCGCCGTAATCCGCCTCGGCCGGGATGGTCAGCCGCCAGCCCGCCTCGGTCTGGATCATCTCCGGCATCACCGTGACTACGCGGGCCTCGCGGCTCGCCGCCAGCGCCTCGGCCACCGTCGCATGGCGCGCCAGCTTCTCGAGGTTGCGCCGGGTCGGGAAGACCAGCCGGCGCAGCCCGGCATTCGCCTCCTCAATCGCCTGGCGCGGGCGGATCCAGACACTGTCCTCGCTCTCGAAGCCATCGTGCACCGCCACCTGGTCGGGCGGCGCGGCGGCGAGGAAGAACTGCGTGTCGAAGCGCTTGCTGCGCGAGAGCGGCGTGATCCAATGGGCGAAATGCACCATGCCATCGATCGCCGGCTCCAGCGCCTCGGCCTCCAGCACCGCCGAGAGCGGCGTCTCGCCCTTCGCCACGCGGGCGCGGTGCAGCGCCTCGATGCCGAGCAGCCGGGTCGCGTCGATCAGCCCGGCGCCGCCGCGCGGCCGGGCGAGCAGCACGCCGCATTCCTCGAAGGTCTCGCGGATGCCGGCGATGCGGAAGGCGTCCAGCCCCTCGCCGCCGGCGAGGCGGCGGTCATCCTCCTCGACCCGGCCGCCGGGGAAGACCAGCGCGCCGCCGGCGAACTCGATCTGCCGGTGCCGCACCACCATGAACACCTCGATCCCCTCGCTGCCGTCCCGCACGAGGAGGATGGTCGCGGCGGGCCGCGCGGGAACGGGATCGGCGGGCCGCGCGGGGACAGGGTCGGCGGGCTGGGCGGGTCTGGTCTCGGTCATCGTCTCTCCTACTCCACGCGCAGGCCGAGGCTGCGGACCAGCGGCGTCCAGCGCGCGATCTCGGCCTCGATGAAGGCGGCGAATTCCTCCGGCGTGCCGCCGATCGGCTCGCCCGCCTGGCGGGTGCGAATCGCCTCGGCGACGGCCGGCTCGGCCAGGATGGCGTTGAAGACGCGGTTCGCCGCCTGGGTGAGCTCGGGCGGCAGGCTGGCCGGGCCGACCACGCCGTTCCACACCACCGCCTCGAAGCCCGGCAGGAGCTGGGCGATGGGCGGCACGCCCGGCAGCAGCGCGACCGGGCCGCGGGTCGAGACCGCCAGCGCCCGCATCTTCCCCTCGCGGATGAAGGGCAGCGCGGTCGAGACGGTCATCAGGGTCGAGAGCGTCTCCCCCGCCAGGATGCTGCGCGCCACCTCGGCGCCGCTGCGATAGGGCACCGGCACCATGCGCAGGCCGAGATCGCGGTTCATCGCCTCCTGCGCCAGATGGCCGGCATAGCCGATGCCCGGATGCGCATAGGGCATGTCGCGCCGCGTCCGGGCCAGGGCGACGAAGCCGGCGAGGTCGGCGGCCGGCAGGCTGGCCGGCACGACGAGGACGAGCGGCATGTTGGCGAGGTGGCAGATTGGGGTGAAGGCGGTGGTCGGGTCGTAGGGCGTGGTCGGCTGCAGCTCGCGGGCGATGGCATTGGCGCCGAGATCGGCGAGCATCAGCGTCGCGCCATCCGGCTTCGCCTGCGCCACCACCGCGCCGGCGATGGTCCCGCCGGCGCCGCCGCGATTCTCGACGACGAGGCTCTGGCCGCCGGCCAGCGGCGGGAAGGCATTGGCGAGGCTGCGGGCCAGGGTGTCGGCGGCGCCGCCGGCCCCGAAGGGGACGACGAGGCGCACCGGGCGGTCGGCCAGACCGCCGCCGCCGGCGCGGCGGAGGCACCCAGCGCCGCCAGCCATGGCAGCAGCACGGCCCTGCGCCGTCCCAAGCCCATCGGACCCTCCTCCACTCTCCCAGGAGCCTGCCGCCATGGCCGGGGCGGCGCAACCGCCCCGCCTTCCCTCCATGCCTTCTCCCCGGTAGGGCGGGGGCAGGCTCCGGCCCGCCGCCTCACCCATGCCGTCAGGGGATTCGCATGACCTGGTCCATCCTCGCCCATGACCCGGCCACCGGCGCCTTCGCTGTGGCGGTCGCCACCTGCAATTTCGCCGTCGGGGCGAGTTGCCCCTTCGTCAGGTCGGGTGTCGGGGCGGTCTCCACCCAGTCCTTCACCAACCGCTACCTGGCCCCGGCCATCCTCGACGGGCTGGCCCGCGGCCTGGCGCCGGCGGATGCCATCGAGGGAGCGCTGGCCGGCGATCGCGGGCGGCCGATCCGGCAGGTGCATGCGGTGGACCGGCATGGCCGCGCCGCCGCCTGGACGGGCGGGAATTGCGTCGAATGGTGCGGCGATGCCGCCGCACCCGGCGTCTCGGTCGCCGGCAACATGCTGGCCGGGCCGGCGGTGGTGCAGGAGACGCTCGCCGCCTTCCAGGCCGGCGCCGACCTGCCCCTGCCGGAGCGGCTGATGGCGGCGATGGAGGCCGGCGAGGCGGCGGGCGGCGACCGGCGCGGGCGGCAATCGGCGGCCATGCTGCTGACGACCACGGAGGATTTCCCCGACCTCAACCTCCGCGTCGACGACCACCGTGAGCCGCTACCGGAATTGCGCCGGCTGCTCGGCCTTTGGCGCGAGACGCGCGCGCCCTTCCTCGGCGAGGCGCCGCGGAAAGCCGACCCGTCCGGCCATTGCGACATCGACGCCATCGAGGCGGGCTGGATCGCCCGCGGCGTGACGCTCCGCTTCCGCCGCTAGACCATGATCCGCTCACACAGGCTCGCGGATCATGGTCCAGGCCGTTGTTTGATCGCGTGAGTCACGCTGTTCGGTGAGTCCACCTCAAGCGATCACGCTCTAACTGTTCCCTACGAAGCCGCTACGCGTCTTCGCGGGGGCCCCGTGATTCGCAACAGGCCGAAGATGCGTCACAGCCAGCCGAGGCGAAGCCTCGGCCGGGCAACGGGCGGCGACGGCGTCGCGGGGGCGGCGCCGTGCTGGCATGATGCATTGCCGCAACCGGGAGAAGGGCGCATGGCGGGCATCGAGAAGGGCCGGATCCTGATCCGCGGCGGGCAACTGGCCGATCCCGCCCGCCGCCGCGCCGAGCCGGATATCCTGGTCGAGGACGGCGTCATCCGCGCCGTCGACGCCGGCCTGCCGGTGCCGGAGGATGCGCGGGTGGAGGATGCGGCGGGGTTGCTCCTGCATCCCGGCCTGGTCAATGCGCATACCCATGGCCATGGCGGCCTCGCCCGCGGCCTCGCCGATCGCTGGACGCTGGAGCTGCTGCTGGCCGCGGCGCCCTGGATGGGCGGCGGTCGCAGCCTCGCCGACAAGAAGCTCTCCGCCCAGCTCTGCGCCGCCGAGATGGCGCTGAAGGGCGTCACCGCCTGCTACGACCTCTATGCCGAGGCGCCGCTGCCGAGCCGCGACGGGCTGGATGCAGCGGCCGAGGCCTATGCCGAGGTGGGGCTGCGCGCGGTCATCGCGCCGATGGTCGCCGACCGCACGGTCTGGGAGGCGGTACCGGGGCTGAAGGACGCCCTGCCCGAGCCGCTCCGCCGCCAGGTGGAGGGCAGCGGCGCCGCGCCGGGCGAGGCGGTGCTCGCCGCCATGGCGGAGATCCTGAAGCACTGGCGCTGGGCGGGGCAGGACATCCGCGCCGCGCTGGCGCCGACCATCCCGCTGCATTGCGCCGACAGCTTCCTCTGCGGCTGCGCCAGGCTCGCCACCGAGCATGGCGTGCCGCTGCAGAGCCATGTCGCGGAGAGCAAGCTGCAGGCGCTGGCCGGGCTGCAGCGCTACGGCCGCAGCCTGGTGCGGCACCTGGACTCGCTTGGCCTGGTCGGGCCGCGCTTCTCGGCGGCGCATGGCATCTGGCTCACCGACGATGACCTGCGGATCATGGCTGACCGGGACGCCGCCATCGCGCACAATCCGGGCAGCAACATGCGGCTCGGCAACGGCATGTTCCGGCTGCGCCGGGCGCTCGATCTCGGCGTGGCGGTCGGCATCGGCACGGATGGCGTCTCCTCCTCCGACACCTCCAACATGTACGAGGCGATGCGCGCCGCCTTCCAGCTCGCCGCGGTGCAGGGGCCGGATCCGGCCGCCTGGGTGAGCGCGGAGGAGGTCTGGCGGGCCGGCACCCTGGGCTCGGCCCGGCTGCTCGGCTTCGAGGACATCGGCGCCATCGCCCCCGGCATGAAGGCCGACATCGTCTTCCTCGACCTCGCGCATCCGAACTGGATGCCGCTGAACGGCACGGTGAACCAGCTCGTCCATACCGAGGATGCGAATGCGCTGCGGCACGTGATGGTGGGCGGGCGCATGATCGTGCGCGACCGCCGGCTGCTGACCATCGACCTCGCCCGGCTGGCGCGCGAGGCGGAGGCGGCGCGGGCGCGGCTGGAGGCGCTGAACGCCGAGAAGCGCGCGCTCTTCGCCCTGCTCGAGCCGGTGGTGCGCAGCTTCTGCCCCGCCTTCGCGCGGCAACCCTATCCGGTGCGGCGCTATCTCTGCGACCCGGCGTGATATCGACGCCCCTGGACCATGGTCCGTTCACTCCGGTGCACGGACCATGGTCCAGGTCGTTGTTTGATCGCGTGAGTCTCGCCTTCGGTGAGTCCACCTCAGGCGATCACGCTCTGGACCATGATCCGTTCACTGATGCCGAGGCGCCGATCCCGGCTGGACGCGGGGCGCGGCGAGGACAACCATCGCGGCGCAGCAGGAGCCGATTGCCAATGCCGGAATTCGTCGATCTCTCGCGTGAGATCTTCCACCGCACCCAGACGCATCCCAGCCACCCGCCGGTGGTGATGACGGTCTGGAACGACCATTCGGAGCAGAAGCGCGCCGGCAACACCACCTTCACCAGCAAGGCGCTGTCGCTGGCGATGAGCGACCATGCCGGCACGCATGTCGATGCGCCGGTGCATTTCGACCCGCGGCCCGGCGCGCTCTCCATCGACCAGGTGCCGCTCGGGAATTTCTACACCTCCGGCATCTGCCTCGACCTCGGCCATGTGCCGCTGAAGCATGCCATCACCGTGCCGGAGATGGAGGCGGCGCTGGCCGCCTCGGGGCAGGAGATCCGGCCGGGCGATACGGTGCTGCTCTGGATGGCGGTGAATGAGCGGCTGCTCGGCAAGCCCGGCTACCAGCATGATTTCCCGGGCCTGGCGCTCGAGAGCGTGCACTGGCTGGCGGATCGCGGCATCGGCATGTTCGGCGTCGAGGCGATCAGCCCGGCGCCGGAGGGCGAGTTGAATTTCCAGGCCCACATGGCCTGTGCCGAGCGCGGCATCACCCATATGGAATGCCTCGCCAATCTGCAGGCGCTGGTCGGCCGCGGCCGCTTCACCTTCATCGGCTTCCCGCTGAAGATCCGCGGCGGCACGGCGAGCCCGATCCGCGCGGTGGCGATGTTCGGCTGAGCATGCCGCCGCGCGCTGCCGACGGCATGGCACGCGCGTTGCAGCGCCGGCCCGCCATGCCTGCCCTGCCTCACCGCCGCCTGCCCCGCCGCGCGCTGCTCGCCGCCCCGCTCCTCCTGCCCGGCCCCCTCCGCGCCGCGGCCTGGCCGACGCGGCCGCTGCGCTGGATCGTCAACTTCCCGCCCGGCGGCGCCGCCGACACCCTCTCCCGCGCGCTCGGCGAGAGCATCGGCATGTCGCTCGGCCAGCCCATCGTCATCGAGAACCGTCCGGGCGCCGGCGGCATGGTCGGCGCCGAGCTGCTCGCCCGGGCGCCGGGCGATGCGCATCTCGTCATGATGTCGAGCGCCGCCTCGCATGGCATCGGGCCGGTGCTCTACCCCAACCCGCCCTATGACCCGCTGCGCGACTTCACCCATCTCGGCCTGGTCGGCAGCTTCGCCAGCGTGCTGGTGGTCAATCCCGGCGTGCCGGCGCAGAGCCTGGCGGAGTTCCTGGCGCTCGCGCACGGCCGGCCCGGTGGCCTCGCCTATGGCACCGGTGGCAACGGCACCATGAACCACCTTGTCGGCCAGCTCCTCGCCCGCGCCGCCGGGGTGGAGCTGACGCATGTGCCCTATCGCGGCTCGGCGCCGGCGCTGGCGGATGCGATCGGCGGGCAGATCCCGGCGGTGATGGAGAGTCTGCCCATCGCCCTGCCGCATCTGCGCGCCGGGCGGCTGCGCCCGCTCGGCACCAGCGAGGCGGCGCGCGATGCGGCGGCGCTGGACGTGCCGAGCTTCACCGAGGCGGGCTTCCCGGCGGCGCGCAGCACCAACTGGTTCGGCTTTTCGGCCGCCGCCGGCCTGCCGCCCGAGATCGGCGCCCGCTGGGTCGCGGCGATTCGCGCTTCGCTGCAGGATCCGGCGCTGCGCGAGCGCTTCGCCGGCATCGGCGTGCTGCCGGGACCGATGGACCTGGCCGCCTATGCTGCCCTCATCTCCAGCGAGCTGGAGCGCTGGCGCGGCGTGATCCAGGCCGCCGGCGTGAAGCCGGATTGATACCAGGCACGAATGCTTCACCTTCGCGCCCCTCAAACGCCGGGCGCAAACCTCCGGTTTGCCTAGGCCTTCGCGGCGTCGCGCCATTTGGCGCGACGCCGCGGCGCCCATTCGGGCGCTCGGCTCTGCGGGCCGCAGGTCGGAACTTCGCGCGCCAGGTATGAGCGCGCTGCGGCCAGGATCAGGGCCGCGGCCCGACCGCCCGGGTCAGCCAGGCCTCCAGCCAGTCCGCGACCTCGAGGCTGTTGCGGTCCTGCATGAGCATGTGCGAGTTGCCCTTGATGCCGAGCTCGGACAGCACCGCATTCTCCACCTTGCCGCCGGCGGCGTGGGCCGCCGCGGCGAAGTCCCGACAGCCCTTCAGCCGCAGCGCCCAGCGCGACGACTGGTCGACATAGTCGCCCCAGAGCACCAGGATCGGCAGGTCCCGGTAGGGCGCCATATCCGCCTTCGCCGAGGGGCAGGCGCCCGGCTCGATCGAGACGATGCCGGCAATGCCCGCACGGTTCAGCGCCGCCGTCTGGAAGGGGTAGATGCCGGATTGCGAGTGGCTGACCAGCACCGCGCCGTCCAGCCGCTGCGCCAGCTCGGACAGCGCCGGCACGGTCGGGTTCGGCGTCGGCAGGCTGTTCAGCCAGTCCGGCACCATCTGCTTCCAGAACTCCGCCTGCGCCTCGAGCGGGAAGAGCATGCCGGGGAAGACCTGCGGGTATTCCTTGCCGAAGCGGAAGATCGCCCAGGCCGGCTCATGTCCCGCCGAGAAGACGGTCGGCAGCTCGTCGGTCGGCGCCCGGCCGCTGCGGACGCGGTTGATCCCGACCGGGCTGGCGGCGGAGCGGCCGCGCCAAGCCTGGTCGAGGACATAGACCGGATGGCCGCGGCGGAGGAAATACTCGTCCCAGCCCATGCGCCCGTCCGGCGTCGTCTCCCAGGTCTTGCCGGTGAGGCAGCAGCCATGGACCAGCACCAGCGGCCGGCCCGTCCCGCCGGCCGGAACCTGGTAGCGGACATAGACCTGGTCGACGGTGATGGTGCCGCTCGCCGCATAGGCCGGCAGCGTCGAGAGCGCGTCCGAAGCGACGTCGCGCCCGCCGAGGAAGAAGCTGCCCTGCCGCTCGATGGCGAGCGGGCCGCCGGGCAGCGGCGCCGCGGCAGGGGGCGCTGCGGGGGCCGGCGGTTGCGCCAGGGCCGGCAGGCCGGCGAGCAGCGCGGCGAGGCCGGCGGCCAGGGCCCGGCGCATCGCGCCGCCGCTCATCCCGG
Source organism: Roseicella sp. DB1501 (assembly GCF_013112485.1). Lineage (GTDB taxonomy): Bacteria > Pseudomonadota > Alphaproteobacteria > Acetobacterales > Acetobacteraceae > Paracraurococcus. The sequence continues at coordinate 184,241 of NZ_JABFHG010000013.1, read as the reverse complement.
CTCGATCCCCGCCTCGCGCGCCCGGGCGCCGAGCTCCTGGATCTGCTTGCGCAGGAAGTCGCGGAACCATTCCGGCTCGGTCGGCCTCGGCACGTAGCCGAGCCGCGCCACCCGCTCGGTGAATTCCGGCTGGCGCAGCACCGCATTCATCGCCGCATTTCCGCGGGCGATGATCGCGGGCGGCGTGCCGGTCGGCACCGCCATGCCGAACCAGAAGCGGAAGCCATAGCCCGGCAGGACCGAGCCGACGGGCGGGATGTCGGGCAGCAGCGCGAAGGTCTCGGGCTGGGTGATGCCGATGGCGCGCACCTTGCCCTCCTTCATCTGCGGCACGCCGGCCGGGATGTCGGTGAAGGTGCAGTCGATGCGGCCGGCGACGACATCGGTCAGCGCCTCCGGCCCGCCGCGATAGGGGATGCCGGTCATCTCGACGCCGGCCATCCGCGCCATGGTGGCGGTGGCGATATGGGCGCTCTGGTTGCCGTAGCTGAAGGTGAGCGCGCCGGGCTTCTGCTTCGCCAGGGCGAGCAGCCCCTTGAGGTCGCGCGCCGGGTGGTCGGCCGGGACCACGAGGATATAGGCGGTCTCGGCCATGTAGCCGATCGGCGCGAAATCCTTCACCGGGTCGTAGGGCAGCTTCGGCACCACATAGGGGGCGAGCGCGCCGTTGGTGACGGAGAGCACGCACCAGGTCAGGCCGTCGGTGCCGGCGCGGGCGGCGCTGTCGGTGCCGACCACGCCGTTGCCGCCCGGGCGGTTGTCGATGATCACCGCCTGGCCGAGCTCGCGCCCCAGCGGCTCCGCCAGGTGCCGCAGCAGCGTGTCGGTGACGCTGCCGGCGGGGAAGGCGACGACGATGCGCACCGGCCGGTCCGGCCAGTTTCCCTGGGCGCGCGCCGGCAGGGCGAGCAGTGCCGGGGCGGCGAGCAGGGCGCGGCGGGGAACGACCAGGCGAGGCAGCATCACTTCGCCCTCCCGAGGAAGCGGTGGATCTCGGTGTTGTCGGCCTTCGGACCGAGCGCCGCCACCGCCTCGCTCCACAGCGCGCGGCAGAGCTGCAGCGCCTGCGCCTCCACCCCGGTCTCGGCCGAGATCGCGCCGGCGGTCTCCAGATCCTTCCGCATCAGCCCGAGCTGGAAGCCGCCCTGGTAGCGGCCGGGCAGGATCTCCTGCTTCACCTTGGTCTCGGTGGCGATGTTGCGGCCGGAGGAGGCGTTGAGCACATCGGCGAAGATGCCGAGATCGAGCCGCATCGCCTCGGCCATCCGCAGCGCCTCGGCCGTCGCCAGCAGGCCGGCGGCGTAGACGTAGTTGTTCAGCGCCTTCATGGCATGCGCGCTGCCGGTGGCGCCGGTGCGGATCAGCGCCTCGCCCATGTCGCGCAGCACCGGCTCCGCCTTGGCCCAGGCGGCGTCGTCGCCGCCGGCCATGATGGCGAGGGTGCCGGCGCTGGCCTTCACCACGCTGCCCGAGACCGGCGCGTCGATCAGCGCCGCGCCGCGCGCCGCGGCCAGCGCCGCGAGACGCTGCGTCTCCGCCGGCAGCGAGGAGCCCATGTCGATGACCAGCTGGCCGGGCCGCAGCGCCGCCAGCAGCCCGCCCTCCCCTTCCATCACCTGCGCGACGACGCGGCTGTCGGGCAGCATCAGCACGATGACCTCGGCGCCGTCCGCCGCGCCGGCCGGCGCGGCGGCGAAGCGGACCGCCTCCGGCGCCGCGCCCTCGGCCAGGGCGGCGCGCGCCGCCTCGCTGCTGTCGCAGGCGATGAGGTGCCGGCCACGCCGCAGCAGGCTGCGCGCCATCGGCAGCCCCATCATGCCAAGGCCAATGAATCCGACCGGTGCGCCGGCTGCGGCCATCTCGTTCCCTCCAGAGGATCGCTTCGTGTCGCTGCGATGCTCCCCTGCCGGCCGGCGGCTGGCAAGGCACCCCCTTCTGGAAAGCCCCCGTCCGGGGCGTCGCTCAGCCGGCGCGCTGCAGGTCGCGCAGGGCGCGGTGGCTGATGCGGCGGACGCGGTGCAGGGCGAGCAGCGTGGCGATCTCCGGATCGGTCAGGCAGGCCGCGTCATGGCCGCGCAGCGCCGCATGGCGCGGATCGTAGCCGGCGAGCTCCGGCCCCGGCTCGGCCGGATGCGCGAAGACCTCGGTCACGCCGGGCGCCAGATGCGGGATCTCGGCGAGCAAGACCTGACGGGTGCGGTTCGGCCAGGGATAGAGCAGCGCATCGGCGCAGAGCAGGCCGCGCGCCCGCGCCGCCTGCCGCGCCGCATCGGACGCGAGGCGCAGCGGCAGGCGGAACTCCGCGGCGAGGTCGAGATAGACTGCCCGCAGGTCGGGCCGGCCGAGCAGCACGTCCATATGCGTGTCGAGATGCGTCACATCGACGCCCCAGGCGAGGGCGGCGGCGATCTGCGCCCTCGCCTCGGCATGGGCGTCGGCGGCGGCGATCCGACCGAGCGCCTCCTCGCGGCTGGCCCAGAGGAAGCCGTCCCCGTCATGCAGCGAGGCGCCGGCGGTCAGGCCGCGCCAGCGATAGCCAGCATATTCGCTGGTGAGGGTGAGATGCACTCCGACGGGCAGGTCGCCCAGCAGCCGCACCGCCTCCGGCGCCCAGGGACAGGGCACCATCAGCGAGGCGCCGGTGGCGAGGCCGCGGGTCATCGCCGTCAGGCAGGCGCGGTTGGCCGCGTGGCTGGAGCCGAGATCGTCGCAATTGACGATTAGCAAACGGTCGCCGGGTGCATGGCCGAGCCGCTCCGCCAGGGTCGGCCGCCCCGTCCGCGTCTCGCCGGCCTTGAGGTCAGCCGGAGGCGCCATCAGCCGGCCCAGCCCGGCTTGCGCTTCGCCTTGAAGGCGGCGATGCCCTCTGCGGCCTCCTCGCTCGAGGAGGTGCGGGCGAAGGCGGCGGCGCCGGCCTCGGCATAGCCCTCGGGCGAGACCGGGCCGAGGGCGGCGAGCAGCCCCTTGGTCTCGGCCAGCGCCCCAGGCGCGCCCTGCAGCACCGCGGCGATGGTCGCCTCGAGCTGCGCCGCGAGCGCCGCGGCATCGGGCAGCATCCCGTGCACCAGCCCGATGCGCGCCGCCTCCGCCGCCTCGATCACCGTGCCCTCCAGCACCAGACGGGTCGCGGCGGTGCGGCCGGTGCGGCGGGCCAGCCAGGGCAGGATCTGCGCCGGCACCAGGCCGCGCCGCACCTCGGGCGCGGCGAAGCGGGCCGTCGCGGTGGCGAAGGCGATGTCGGCGGCGCAGCAGAAGCCCAGGCCGCCGGCATGGCAGGCCCCCTCCACCGCCGCGACCACCACCTGCGGCAGGGCCGAGATGGCGGCGAAGCGGGCGCCGGTGCGGCGGTTGCGCGCCTCCGCCCGGGCCAGCCGCTCGGCGGGCGGCGCGTCGGAGGCGACCTCGGTCAGGTCGAGCCCGGCGCAGAAATGCCCACCGGCGCCGGCGATCACCAGCACCCGCGCCGTGCGGTCCGCCTCCAGTTCCGCGAGCAGCCGGTCCCAGGCCTCGCCCATGGCGGCGCTGAGGGCGTTGCGGAGCTCGGGCCGGTTCATCGTGGCGCGCACCACCGGCCCCTCGCGGGTCACCAGCAGCGGAGTGTCATCGGCCATGGGGGTCTCCCTCGGCGGATCGCCGCGGCGCCGGTCCCGCGCGTTCCGCCGCCTGCAGATAGGCGAGGCGTCCGACGGCGAAAAGCAGTCGCGCCTCGGCGGCAGATGTCACGGCCGAGGCGCCGCCGCCAGCATAAACAGGGGCGCGGTCGCGTCACGGCGCCTGGGCGTGCTCCGGCGCGCAGGACTCAGCCGGATCAGGGGGCGGCCTCCAGAGGCAGCCCGACGTAATTCTCGGCCAGCGTCAGCGCGCCGGCGGCCGAGCGGCAGATGTAGTCGAGCTCGGCGAGCTGCACCTTGTGCTCGAAGGGATCGCCACCATCGAAGCGGTGCAGCAGGCTGGTCATCCACCAGGAGAAGCGCTGCGCCTTCCAGATGCGGCGCAGCGCGGTCGATGAATAGGCATCGAGCAGCGCCATGCCCCGGCCGCGATGCCAGGCCTCGATGGCGCGGGCGAGGACGACGACATCGGCGACGGCGAGGTTCATGCCCTTGGCCCCGGTCGGCGGCACGATATGCGCGGCGTCGCCGGCGAGGAACAGCCTGCCCTGGCGCATCGGCTCGACGACGAAGCTGCGCATCGCGGTCACGCCGCGCTGCAGGATCGGCCCCTCCTTGATCGGCGAGGCGCCGTCGCGCCCGGCCATGCGGGCATGCAGCTCGGCCCAGATCCGGTCATCGGACCATGCGGCGAGATCCTCCTCCGGCCGGCATTGCAGGTAGTGCCGCGCCAGGCTGTTGCTGCGCATCGTCGCCAGGGCGAAGCCGCGCTCGTGCCTTGCGTAGATCAGCTCGTGCGAGGCGGGCGGCGCGGCGGCGAGGATGCCGAGCCAGGCGAAGGGATAGATCCGCTCATAGGTCCGCAGCAGCCCGGCCGGGATGGCGTCGCGGCAGATGCCGTGGAAGCCGTCGCAGCCGGCGAGGATGTCGCAATCGAGCACCTGCTCCCGGCCGTCCTGGCGGAAGGTGAGGCGCGGGCGTTCGGTGTCGAGGTCCTGCGCCGCCAGGCCCTCCGCCTCGAAAAGCAGGGGTGCGCCGGCGGCGAGGCGGGCGGCGATCAGGTCCTTCACCACCTCCTGCTGGCCGTAGATCGTCACCCGCTTGCCGGTCAGCCCGGCGAGGTCGATGCGGTGCCCCTCGCCGTCGAAGCGGAGCTCGATGCCCTCATGCACCAGCCCCTCGCGGTGCAGCCGGTCGCCGAGCCCGGTCGCGGTCAGCACATCGACCGTGCCCTGTTCCAGCAGCCCGGCGCGGATGCGCGCCTCGACATGGGCGCGCGGACGGACCTCGAGCACCACGGTCTCGATGCCGGCCCGGTGCAGCAGGTGCCCAAGCAGCAGCCCGGCCGGCCCGGCGCCCACGATCCCCACCTGCGTCCGCATGGCTGCCCTCCTGTCCGCGCATCACTCTGCCGACCGGCCGGGCACTGGCAAGGGTTTACGCCGGCACCGCCCGGACGCGACACTGCCGGCCGGAGGATCCCCATGGCCCGCCAGCTCTACGACCTCGCCGGCGCCGACCCGGCGCTGCGCTTCAGCCCCTATTGCTGGCGCATCCGCCTCGCCCTCGCCCATAAGGGGCTGCCGGTCGAGACCATCCCCTGGCGCTTCACCGAGACCGAGCGCCTCGCCTTCTCCGGCCAGGCGCTGGTGCCGGTGCTGGTCGATGGCGAGCGGGTGGTGCACGAGTCCTGGGCCATCGCCGAGTATCTGGAACAGGCCTATCCGGACCGGCCGAGCCTGTTCGGCGGCCCGGCGGCCCAGGCCCTCACCCGCTTCGTCAATGGCTGGACCGATGCCACGCTGCATCCGGCGCTGGCGCCGCTGATCCTGCGCGACATCCTCGACTGCATCCTGCCCGAGCACCGCGCCTATTTCCGCGAGAGCCGCGAGCGGCGCTTCGGCCGGACGCTGGAGGCGCTGGCGGCCGAGCGCGACCAGGGCGTCATCGGCTTCCGCAGGCTGCTGCAGCCGCTGCGCCTGGTGCTGCGCGCCCAGCCCTTCCTGGCCGGCGCAGCGCCCGCCTATGCCGACTACATCCTGCTCGGCACCTTCCAATGGGCCCGCTGCGTCAGCAATTTCCGCCTGTTGGAGGCCGATGACCCGGTGCATGCCTGGCGGGCGCGGATGCTCGATGCGCATGACGGGCTTGCAGGCCGCGCGCCGGGCCACGAGGTGTAGGGCGAACCGCCGGAACAGGATGCGACGCATGACCCAACAGGACGCGGACGGCATGGCCTGCGGCGCGGATGGTTGCGCCGTGCCGGAGGGCGCCGGCGGCGCGCTGCCGCTGCCGCGGGCGGCCTCCCGCATCGACGTGGTCTCGGACGCGATCTGCCCCTGGTGCTGGGTGGGCAAGCGCAACCTGCGCGGCGCGCTCGACCTGCTGGCCGCGGAGGGCGAGCGGTTCGAGGTGCAGTGGCGCCCCTTCCAGCTCAATCCCGACATGCCGCCGGAGGGGGTGGAGCGCGAGGCCTATCGCGCCGCCAAATTCGGCAGCCTGGAGCGCAGCCGGGCGCTGGACGCCCAGGTGGCCGAGGCCGGGCGCGCCGCCGGCCTCACTTTCCGCCACGCGCTGATGCGGCGCACGCCGAACACGGTGGAGGCGCACCGCCTCATCCGCCTCGCCGGGACGCAGGGCGCGGCATTGCAGAACCGCGTCGTCGAGGCGCTGTTCCAGGCCTATTTCCACGATGGCCAGGATATCGGCGACCGGGCCGTCCTGGCCGCCATCGGCGCCGCCGAGGGGCTCGACGCCGCGGCGTTCCTGGCCGGCGAGGCCGGCCGGGCCGAGGTGCTGGCGGAGGATCTGGCCTTCCGCCGTGCCGGGATCTCGGGCGTGCCGAGCTTCGCGCTCGAGGGCCATGTGCTGTTCAGCGGCGCCATGCCGGCCGAGCGCATGGCCGATGCCTTCCGCCGCGCCCTTTCCATCCTTCGCCAGCAGTCCCGCGCCGCGGAATAGGGCGCCACCCGTTGCCCTGGCGCGGCTTCGCCGCGGCAGGCTGCGACGCATCTCGGAGCTCATGCGAATCACGGGGCCCCCGCGACGGCGCGCAGCGGCGTCGTGGGGAGATTCAATAGGTGGCCCGGCCGCCCGAGACGTCGAAGACGCCGCCGGTCGAGAAGCTGCACTCCTCGGTGGCCAGCCAGCAGATCAGCGCCGCGATCTCCTGCACCTCGGCGAAGCGCCCGGCCGGGATCTTGGACAGCATGTAGGCGATCTGAGCCTCCGTCATCTGCTTGAAGATGTCGGTCGCCGCCGCGGCCGGGGTGACGCAATTCACCCGGATCAGCGTCTGCGCCAGCTCCTTGCCGAGCGACTTGGTGAAGCCGATCACCCCGGCCTTGGCGGCGGAATAGGCGGTGGCGTTCGGGTTGCCCTCCTTCCCGGCAATGGAGGCGACGTTGACGATGCGGCCGTAATTGCGCGCCCGCATCCCCGGCACCACGGCGCGGCAGCAGAGGAAGACGCCGGTGAGGTCGATCTCGATCACCTGCCGCCAGGCCTCGATGGGATAGGCCTCGACCGTCGCGTTCGGCCCGGTGATGCCGGCATTGGCGACGAGGATGTCGAGCGGGCCGAGCGCCGTCTCGGTCGCGGCGAGCGCCGCCTCGATGCTGGCGTAATCGGCGACATCGACCCGCGCCGCAGAGCCGCCGAGCCGCGCCGCCACCCGCTCGGCCTCGGCGATGTCCACATCCCAGATCGCCGGCCGGCCGCCGCTCGCGGCCACGCGCTCGGCGACGGCGAGGCCGATGCCGCGCGCCCCGCCGGTGATGGCCGCGACGCGGCCCTTGAGATCGAGTGCGTTCATCGCTTGTCCCCCTCGCGCGTGACGGCCAATCCTATGGCCGGCGCGTGGCCGCGCCTATCCCGGCAGGGGCACCGCCGAGATGATGACGATGGCGCTGGCATAGGGGTATTCGTCGGTCATCGTCAGGTCGAGCTGCGCCGCATGCCCGGCCGGGGTGAGCGCGGCGAGGCGCGCCGCGGCGCCGCCGGCGAGGCGCAGGGTCGGCTTGCCCGAGGGCAGGTTGACCACGCCGAGGTCGCGCATGAAGACGCCCTGGGCGAAGCCGGTGCCGAGCGCCTTGGAGGCCGCCTCCTTCGCCGCGAAGCGCTTGGCATAGGTGCCGGCGCGGAGCTTCTCGGTCCGCCGTTCCGCCTTGGCGCGCTCGACCGGGGTGAAGACGCGTTCGAGGAAGCGTTCGCCATGCCGGGCGATGACCTGCTCGATGCGGCGGATGTCGACGACGTCGTTGCCGAGGCCGAGGATCATCCGCGCATCCGCTCCACCCGGAGGTTGTCGGCCGGGGCGCGCAGCGCCGCCATGATGCGCTCCAGATGCCGCAGGTCGGTGACCTCGACGTCGATCAGCACCTCGATCGTCTCGCCGTCGCGGTGCTGCACCTTCAGCCCGGTCACCGCGCCGTCGTTCTGCGCCACCGTCTCGGTCAGCGCGGCGAGCGCCGAACTGCGCGCCCGCGTCTCCACCACCACGCGGCCGACGCGGGTGGCGGAGGAGCCGTCATCCCAGTCGATGTCGAGGAAGCGTTCCGGCGTCGCCGCGAAATTCTCAAGCGTATGGCAGTCGGCGGCATGGATGGTCACGCCCTTGCCGGTGGTGACGATGCCGAGGATGCGCTCGCCCGGCAGCGGATGGCAGCAGCCGGCGAAGTGATAGGGCATGCCGCTGACCAGGCCGGTGACGGGCAGCCCCGGCGCGGCGCCGGCGCGGCCGCCGCCGGCGCGCTCGGGCCGGCCGAGCAGCGGGCTGGCGCCGAGGCGCGAGCGCGGCCGGCTGAGCGGCAGCGGCTCGGTGTTGCGCGGCGGGATGCGGAGCTCGGGCACCGCGGCGTGCAGCACCTCGCGCGGCGAGAGGGCGCCGGAGCCGACCGCGGCGTAGAGCTCGTCTAGCCCAGGCTGCTTGAGCGCCTTCAGCGCGCCCTCCAGCAGCTTCTCGGACCCCTCCAGCCCCTCCTGGCGGAAGGCGCGGACGATGGCGGAGCGGCCGCTCTCGCGGTTCTCCTCCTTCTGCCGCGCATGCACGAAGCGGCGGATGCGCGCCCGCGCCTTGCCGGTGACGACGAAGCGCTCCCAGGCCGGGTTGGGCTGGCCGCCGCGGGCGGTGATGATCTCGACCTGATCGCCATTCTCGAGCTGGTGGCGCAGCGGCACGATCTTGCCGTTGACCTTGGCGCCGACGCAGCTGTCGCCGACCTGGCTGTGGACCTCATAGGCGAAGTCGATCGGCGTCGCGCCGCGCGGCAGCTCGATCAGGTCGCCCTTGGGCGAGAAGCAGAAGACCTGGTCGCGGTGCAGCTCGAGCTTGGTGTGGTCGAGGAAATCCTGCGCGCCCTCGGCATTCTCCAGGATGTCGAGCAGGGCGCGCACCCAAGGGTAGCGCTTGCGGTTGGAGGCGGCGGAGGTGTGCGCCTCCGGCCCCTGCTTGTAGATCCAGTGCGCCGCGACGCCGTATTCCGCCACCTCGTGCATCTCGCGGGTGCGGATCTGCACCTCGATCTTGGCGTTGCGCCGCTCCGGCACCGTCACGCCGGTATGCAACGATTGGTAGCCGTTGGTCTTCGGGGTCGAGATGTAGTCCTTGAAGCGGCCGGGCACCACGCGATAGGCGTCGTGCACGGCGCCGAGCGCGGCGTAGCAGGCGGCCCGGTCCTCGACGATGACGCGGAAGGCCATGACGTCCGAGAGCGCCTCGAAGGCCACGTTCTTCTTCTGCATCTTCAGCCAGATGGAGTAGGGCGACTTCTCCCGCCCCGTTACGTCGATCGCATGGATCCCGTGACGGCCAAGCACCCGCTTCAGGTCGTGCTCGATCTCCTTGATCAGGTTGGCGCTCTGGCCGCGCAGATAGGTCAGGCGCGAGGCGATGGTCTGCCGCGCCTCCGGGTGCAGCTCCTGGAAGGAGAGCGTTTCCAGCTCGGTCTTCAGCGCATCCATGCCGATGCGCTCGGCGAGCGGCGTGAAGATCTCGATGGTCTCGCGCGCCGTCTTCCGCCGCCGCTCCGGCTGCGGCACGAAATGCAGGGTGCGCATGTTGTGCAGCCGGTCGGCGAGCTTGACGAGCAGGACGCGGATGTCCTCGCTCATCGCCAGGACCAGCTTGCGGAGGTTCTCGGCCTGCTTGGTGCGCTCGGATTGCAGCTCGATGCGCGTCAGCTTGGTGACGCCGTCCACCAGCCGGGCGACCTCGGCGCCGAAGCGGCGCTCGATTTCCTTCAGCCCGACGCTGGTGTCCTCGGCAACGTCGTGCAGCAGCGCCGTCGCGATGGTGGCGCTGTCGAGCCGGTAATCGGCGAGGATGTTCGCCACCGCGATCGGGTGGGTGATGTAGGGATCGCCGTTCTCGCGCCGCTGCGTGGCATGCGCCTCGGCGGCGGTCTGGCCGGCGCGCTCGATCAGCGCGACATCGGCGCGGGGGTCGTAGCCGGCGACCCGCCGGGCGAGGGCCTGGGCCTCCTCGAGGCCCGGCGGGCTGGGCGTGGGCGCGAGGCCAGCCGCCGGCCCTTCCGGCGCGCGCGGCACCGGAACCATGAGGGGCCCGGTGTCGCGCGTGGTCAATGGCGCCTCCTCAGCGGCGGCCGCCGTTCAGCTCGGCCGCGATCGCCGCTTCGAGATCGTCGGGCGACATGTCCTCGAGGCCCTGGCCCTCGGCGGGCAGTTCCTCGTTCACGTCCATGACGCCGAAGATGTTCTCGTCGGTGGCGATGAGGTCGAGCACTTCCTCCTCCGCCGGCTCGGGCTCGGGCGCCCGCTGCAACGACTTGATCAGGTCGGCCTCGATGGCGTCGAGCGCCACCGTCTGCTCGGCGATCTCGCGCAGGGCCACGACCGGGTTCTTGTCGTTGTCGCGGTCGATGGTCATTTCCTCGCCGCGGCCAATATTGCGGGCCCGCTGCGCCGCCAGGAGAACCAGTTCGAAGCGGTTCGGGACCTGAAGGATGCAGTCTTCCACTGTGACGCGCGCCATCGCGGCCTCGTTATCGCTTGGGGGAGCGTGCGGCCAGCAAGCCGCGACGCTCCGCTTTTCAGGAGAATCCTTCAGATAGACATCCCGCCTGCCACGCGCAAGCGGCAAGGGGAGGCAGCCATGCCTGTGCCGTCGCCATGGCTGTTACAATTCGCTGCACGGCCTCCCCTGGCGCCTCGTGGGCAATACTCCCACTATCACGGCAAGGCCGTCACGGCCGAGGCCTGGTCGGCCAGGTCCGCCAGCAGCTCCTCCACGCTCCGGTGGAGGATGGGATGGACCCAGCCGGGCGCGACGTCGCGCAGGGGCTCCAGGACGAAGCGGCGAAGATGGGCCCGTGGATGCGGCAAAATGGGATCCGGCGCGGCGCGGCACAGGCCGTCGAGGTCGATGATGTCGAGATCGAGCGTGCGCGGCGCATTCGGGAAGGGGCGCTCGCGGCCGGCCTCGGCCTCGATGCGCTGCAGCATCGTGAGCAACTCCCGCGGTGCCGGAGGTGTTCCTTCAAGGCGGGCCACACCATTGATATAGGGCGGGGCGCCCGGCAAAGGTGGAATCGGGTCGGTTCGGTACCAGCGCGACAGCGCGGCGAGCCGCAACCCTGGCAGGGCGCCCAGCGCCACCGCCGCAGCGTCACAGCTCGCAAGCGGGGATGCTCCAGTGGCGGAGGGCAAATTCGCGCCTAAGGCGATAATTATCACTTTTTCTCGCTTACAAATCGATAAGACCGGAGTAGTATGGAAAGGTGCCACATCGGCATGCATCACATTTCGAGAGCGCGTAGCTTGCAGCCCGAGCGGATCGAACGCGTCGCCGTCTTCATCGACGGCGCCAACCTTTATGCCGCGTCCCGGACCCTCGGGTTCGACGTGGACTACAAGAACCTCCTGGCCCACTTCCGCCAGCGTGCTTATCTCGTGCGGGCCTACTACTACACGGCGCTGCTCGAGACGGAGGAGTACTCGCCGCTCCGGCCGCTGGTGGATTGGCTCGGTTACAACGGCTATGCCGTCGTGACCAAGCCGGCGAAGGAGTTCACCGATGCCACCGGCCGCCGCCGGGTGAAGGGCAGCGTGGACATCGAGATGGCGGTCGACATCCTCGACCTGACGCCGCATCTCGACCATGCGGTGATCTTCTCCGGGGATGGCGACCTGCGCCGGCTGGTCGAATCGGTGCAGCGCCGCGGCGTGCGGGTGACGGTGATCTCCACCATCCGGACCCAGCCGGCGATGATCGCCGACGACCTGCGCCGGCAGGCGGATGCCTTCATCGATCTCGCCGACCTCGCCGAACACATCACGCGCCGGCAGGTGGAGCCGCGGACCCGCACCGCCCCGGCGCCGCGGGCGGTGGCCAGCACCGGCGTCCGCGCGACGCCGGCCGATCCCTTCCGCGAGACCTCCGCCCTGCCGGAGTAAGGCGTTCCATGACGGCGCGGACGGCCCACCAGGGCCGGAGGCGCCGTCCCCTCTGCGAGGCAGATGCGCCTCGGCCGGGGGCGGCCTGCACGGCCCCTCTTCCCGTCCGGGCGACGACCCGCTACCTCGCGGCCGCCCGAGATGACCTCACCCTCCCCCGCCCCTCCCCCCGGCTCTCCGCCTGGGCCGCCCCAGCCGGACCGCGACTGCCCGCTCTGCCCGCGGCTCGTCGCCTACCGCATGGCCAACCGCGCCGCCTTCCCCGACTGGCACAACGCCCCGGTGCCCTCCTGGGGCCCGCGCGACTCGCGCATCCTGGTGCTCGGCATGGCCCCCGGCCTGCGCGGCGCCAACCGCACCGGCCGGCCCTTCACCGGCGACCATGCCGGCAAGCTGCTCTACGCCACCCTGCTGCGCCATGGCCTGGCGCAGGGCCAGTACGAGGAACGCCCGGATGACGGGCTCACCCTCACCGGCTGCCGGGTGGTGAACGCGGTGCGCTGCGTGCCGCCGGCGAACCTGCCGGAACCCGCCGAGGTGCGGACCTGCAACGGCTTCCTCGCCGGCGAGCTGGCGGCGATGCCGGCGCTGCGCGTCGTCCTCGCCCTCGGCGTGCTGGCGCACAACGCGCTGCTGCGAAGCTTCCGGATCCCCGCCGCCCGCATGCCCTTCGGGCATGGCCGGCTGCATGACCTGCCGAACGGGCTGCAGGTCGCGGACAGCTACCATGTCAGCCGATACAACACCTCGACCCGGCGGTTGACGCCCGAGATGTTCGAGGCGGTGATGCAGGAGGTCGTCGCCCGGGCCGTGGCCTGACCTGGACGGCCGGGCGCCTACACCGGCAGCCGCACCCGCGCCCGCAGCCCGCCCAGCGGACTCTCCTCCAGCAGGATCTCCCCGCCATGCGCCCGCACGATGTCCTGGGCGATGGCGAGGCCGAGCCCCGTGCCGCTCGGCGAGCCGCTGTGGAAGGGGCGGAAGGCGCCTTCCCGCTGCCCGGCTGGGATGCCCGGGCCGTTGTCATCGACTGTCACCTCGGCCCAGAGCGGCCCTGGCGACTCGCCTGCCGGGCCGCCATGGCCGCCGCGCGGCACGGTCCGCACCCCGACCGCGATCCGGCTGGCATGCCGGCGCGCATTGTCGAGCAGGTTGCCGAGGCAGCGCCGCAGCGCGTCCGGGCGCAGCGACATCGGCAGCCCGGGCGGCGCCGCCACCTCCACCTGCGCCCCGGCGCGGCGGGCATTGGCGGCGACATCCTGCACCAGCTCGACCAGATCCGCCGGCCGCGCCTGCTCCACCCCCTCGCCACGGGCGAAGGCGAGATAGGCCGCGGTCATCCGCTCCATCTCCTCGACATCCTGGGTCAGGGCGACGAGGTCCTCCTCCGTCTCGGCGTTGCGCGGCAGCATGGCCAGGGCCAGGCGCATCCGGGTCAGCGGGGTGCGCAGGTCGTGGCTGATGCCGGCCAGCATCTCGGTGCGCTGGCCGACGAAGCGGCGGATGCGCTCCTGCATCCGGTTGAAGGCGGCCGCGGCCTGGCGCACCTCGCTCGCGCCCTCGGGCTTGATGGTGCCGACATCGCGGCCGAGCCCGAAGGCCTCCGCCGCATCGGCGAGGCGGCGGATCGCCCGCACCTGGTTCTTCATGAACAGGATCGCGATGCCCGAGAGCAGCAGCGCCGAGCCCACCAGCCAGATGACGAAGAGGTAGAGCGTCGCGGTGAAGAGCCGCTTGCGCGGCGCCTCGACATGCAGCACCCCGTCGGGAAGCTGCACGCGGATGATGACGCTGCGCGGGTCGCTCTGCCAGTCGGTGTCGAAGGGCAGCCGCACCCGCTCCCACAGCGCCTTGTTGAGATCCTCCTCGAGCGGCAGCAGCGGCAGGCTGGCGGGACGCGTGACGAGCTCGAGCCGCGCGCCGGACTCGAAGGCGAGCGCCAGGTCGAGCCGCCAGACCGCCTCGCGGAACAGCCAGGCGCGGTTCTCCGGATCCTCCCGCCGCACCAGCTCGACCAGCATCGCCACGTCGCCGGCGACGCCGCCGGCGAGGCGGCGCGAGATGACGTCGAGATGGCCGCCATAGAAAAGCTGCAGCGCCACCGCCTGCAGCACCAGGATGGGCACCAGGATGATCAGCACCGAGCGGCCGAGCAGGCCGCGCGGCAGGAGGCCCCGCGTCAGGCGGCCCAGACGCTTGCGCATCAGGATCGGCCCGCGGCCCGAATGCTCACGGGCCTGGCCGCAGCACGTAGCCGCGGTGGCGGACCGTGTGCAGGAAGCGTGGCTCGCGCGGGTCGGGCTCGATCTTGCGCCGCAGCCGCGTCACCTGGACATCGACCGCCCGCTCCCCCGCCTCGGGCGTGCCGAGGGCGGCGGCGATCTCCTCGCGGCTCAGCACCTCGCCGGCGCGGCGGGCGAGCGCCGTCAGCAGCGCCGCCTCGCCGCCGGTGAGGCGGATCGTCCCCTCCGGGCCGCGCAGCTCCGAGCGCTCGGCATCGAACCAGCGCATGCCGAGCTGCACCGGCGCCTGCGCCAGCACTGGCTGCGGCGGCGGCGCGGTGCGGCGCAGGATGGTGCGGATGCGCAGCGCCAGCTCGCGCGGGTCGAAGGGCTTCGCCAGGTAGTCGTCGGCGCCCATCTCGAAGCCGGCGACGCGGTCATCCGGTCCGCCGCGGGCGGTGAGCATCAGGACCGGCACGTCCTTGCCCTCGCGCCGCAGCGACTCGACCAGTTCCAGCCCGCTCTCGCCCGGCATCATGACGTCGAGCACCAGCAGGTCGAAGGCCATGGCCGAGAGCGCGCCGCGGGCTGCGGCGGCGTCGGCGGCGACGGTGATGCGGAAGCCCTGATCGGCCAGGAAGCGCTGCAGCAGCGCGCGCAGCCTGGCATCGTCATCCACGACCAGGAGATGGGCGTTGTCGATGGCGAGTTCGGCCGGCATGTCCTGCGTCTTCCCCCCGGAGGCTTGCGGGCGCGGCCGGAATCCGGCCGCGGCGCCCGCCTTCCGATAGGCTGGGATTCCGCCGGGCGCCAGCGCCAAGGCGAGGTCAGCCGATGCGGGCGAGCGGCGGCGTGCCGGGCCGGGCGGGGCCGGGGCGCTCCAGCCGCTCGAGCTGGGCGCGTGCGGCCGGGCCCATCAAGCCGCGCATGACGCGGCGGAAGCCCTCGACCGCGACGGGCCCGGCTTCCCGATAGGCCTGCATCACCCATTCGCGCTGCCGCTCGAAGAGCCGCCGCTCCAGCGCCTCGCCCTTCGCGGTCAGCGACAGCAGGCGCTGCCGCCGGTCGTTGCGGCCGGTCGCCTGCAGCACGTAGCCCTGCTCGACCAGCGGCGTCAGCACCCGCGCCAGCGACTGCTTGGTGATGCCGAGGATGCCGAGCAGCTCGCCCACCGTGATGCCGGGCCGGCGGCCGACAAAATGCAGCACCCGGTGATGCGCCCGGCCCATGCCGAGCTCGGCCAGGATCTGGTCCGGGCCGGCGGTGAAGTCGCGATAGCCGAAGAAGAGCAGGTCCTGGGCGAGCCGCAGCTCCTCCTCGCGCAGGAAGAGCAGGTTCCGGCCGGCCCCCACCGGGGCGCCCACCTGCGGCTCCGCGCCGGGCTTGTCCGTCTGATCCGGCATGGCTGGCATGCTGCCTCGTCTGGCTTCTGATTTGGTCAGTGAGATTGACACATTTTTCCGATCAGGTCTAGTTTAGCCCTTACCAAGCAAGGATATTGCGGAGAGCGCGGCCATGGCGTTGGTTCCTTACGAAGTTCCCTCTGCCCCATCTGGCCTCCACGGCCAGATTGCGGTCGTCGGCGCCGCCCGAGTCGCTGGCCGGCGACAGGCTTGATATCGGCGGCGCCCGCCGCCCACGCCCCTCCCCTATCCCGCCGGCCAGGGCCGGCAACGCGAAGGACCAGCACGCATGGCCGACTTCCCGATCACCCGCACCAGCCACCCGAAGCCGAAGCCGGCGGATGAGGGCCTCGCCTTCGGCAGGCTGCTCACCGACCACATGTTCCTGATGGACTACACCGAGGGCAAAGGCTGGCACGCGCCGCGCATCGTGCCCTACGGACCGATCAGCATGGACCCGGCGACGACGGTGCTGCACTACGGCCAGGCGATCTTCGACGGGCTGAAGGCCTTCCGCGGCGCCGACGGCCAGGTGCGGCTGTTCCGCGCCCAGCGGCATGCCGAGCGCTTCGCCCGCTCGGCGAAGATCATGTGCATGCCCGAGCTGCCCGTCGACATCGTGCGCCAGAGCTTCGACGCGCTGGTGAGCGTGGACCAGGACTGGGTGCCGCGCGCGCCCGGCACCTCGCTCTACCTGCGCCCGACCATCATCGCCACCGATGTCATGCTCGGCGTGCATCCGGCGCACAGCTACCTGTACTTCCTGATCCTCTCGCCGGTCGGCAGCTATTACAAGGAAGGCGTGAAGCCGGTGCGCATCCTCGCCTCCGACAAGCATGTGCGGGCGGTGAAGGGCGGCCTCGGCGAGGCGAAGACCGCGGCCAACTACGCCGCCAGCCTGGCCGGCCAGCGCGACGCGGAGGCGGCCGGCTACACCCAGGTGCTCTATCTCGACGGCGTCGAGCGCAAGTATCTCGACGAGGTGGGCACGATGAACATCATGCTCCGCATCGGCGACGAGGTGATCACGCCGCCGCTCGCCGGCACCATCCTCGACGGCGTCACCCGCAACAGCGCGCTGACCCTGCTGCGCGACTGGGGGGTCAAGGTCAGCGAGCGACCGATCTCCATCGACGAGGTGATGCAGGCCGGCCGCGACGGCAGGCTGCAGGAGATGTGGGGCACCGGCACCGCCGCCGTTGTCTCGCCCGTCGGCACCCTCGGCTATCGCGGCGAGGACGTGACCATCAATGGCGGCCGCACCGGCGAGCTGACGCAGAAGCTCTACGACACCATCACCAGCATCCAGTACGGCCGCGGCAACGACCCGCACAACTGGACCAGCCTGGTGCCGGCGCCGCGGGGCTGAGCCCGGAGGGAGGCAGCCGATGGCCGATGCCGCCTGGCTTGCCTCCGCCGCCGGCTTCGCGCTGGCCATGGCGGCGACGCCGGGGCCGAACAATGCCCTCGCCGCCACGGCGGCGGCGAATTTCGGCCTCCGGCGCAGCCTGCCGCAGGTGATCGGCGTCTCGATCGGCTTCCCGGTCATGCTGGTCCTCGTCGCCATCGGCGCGGCCGGCCTGCTGCACGGCATGCCGGGGCTGATGCTCGGCCTGCGCTGGCTGGGCGCGGCCTGGATGCTCTGGCTGGCCTGGGGCATCGCCACCGCGGTGCCGGGCGCCGGCGCCGCGCCCGGCACCGCCTCGGGCGCCCGGCCGATGACGCTGCTGCAGGCGGCGCTGTTCCAATGGGTGAACCCCAAGGCCTGGATCATCGCTGCCGGCGCGGTGGCGGCCTATACCGGCGGCGCCGGCCTGCTGCGGGATACCCTGCTCCTCGCCCTGCTCTTCGCCGTCGTCACCTTCGCCAGCCTGCTCGGCTGGGCGATGATCGGCCTCGGCACGGCTCGGCTGCTGCGCGCGCCGGCGGCGCTGCGCTGGTTCAACCGCGCCATGGCGGCGCTGCTCGTCGCCTCGTTGGTGCCGCTGCTCGCCGGGTAGCCTTGGCCGCCCGCCTCACGGCGCCGGCTCGAGGCCGGTCTCGTGGATCACCGGCCAGGCCGCGGGCGAGCGCAGATAGGCGACCAGCGCCGTCGCCGCCTCGGGCTGCTCCGCCTGGGTGGCGAGACCGGCGGAGAAGGCGGTGACCCGCTGCAGCGCATCCGGCAGCGCGCCGACGTACTCCGCCCCGGGCACGCCGAGGATCTCGCTCACCTGCTGCAGCCCGATCGCCGCCTCGCCGCGCGCCACCACCGCCGCGACGCGCTCGCTGAGGATGCGCCGCGCCTTGGGCAGCACCTGATCGGCGATGCCGAGGCGCTGCACCAGCTCGGTCGAGACATAGACGCCGCTGGCGCTGGCGGAATAGGCGATGGAGGGCGCCTCGAGCAGCAGGCGCGCGACGGCCTCGGGCGTGGCGATGTCGGGATGCGGCGCGCCGGCGCGCACCGTCACGCCGATGCGCGAGAGGACGAGATCGGTGCGACTGCCCGGCCGCACCCGGCCGGCGGCGATGAGCGCATCCGCCGCCTCGCCGGCGATGATGACGAGATCGGCCGGCTCGCCGCGCGCCAGGCGATTCGGGATGGCGTCCGGAGCATTCCCCATCGAGGCGCCGAGCGCCAGCGCGACGTGGTGGCCCGAGGCGCGCTCGAAATCCGGGATCAGCCGCTTCAACGCGGCGGTGAAGCCGCCCGAGCACATCACCCGGATCTCCGCCGCCGCCGCGAGCCCGGGCAGCAGCGGCAACAGGGCGATGGCGGCGAGCAGACTGCGGCGGGCGCGGCGCATGGCGATCCTCCCCGATCATGCTTGCCGCCATTCGGCACGCCCGGCGCCGCCGCGACAAGCCTCCGTCGCGCTCAGCGGAAGGCGCGGAAGGCCAGCCAGAGGCCGAGCAGGCCGAGCGCCGCCTGGATGACGGTGCGGAAGCGGGCATCCGGCATCGCCCGCCGCAGCCGCGTGCCGATCGCCATGCCGAGGAAGGCCGGCGCCACGCCGATCAGCGAGGCGAGGCCGAGATCCGGCGGCAGCAGCCCGGCCCCGGCCATGCCGAGCGCCAGGGTCAGCGTCGCCAGCAGCGCCGCCAGCCCGAAGCCCTGCACGAATTGCTGCGAGGGCAGCCGGAGCGCCGCCAGATAGGGCGCGGCCGGCATGAGGAAGCTGCCGGTCATACCGGCCAGCAGCCCCGAGGTGCCGCCCACCAGGGGCGAGAGCCAGCGCTCGCGCGCCGCGCCGGGCGGCGGCATGGGCAGGCCGGCCAGGGCGAGGACGGCCGAGAGCACCAGCAGCAGGCCGAGCAGGCCGGAGAGAAGCTGCGCATCCGCCCGGGCAAGGATGCCGGCGCCGGCCAGCGTGCCGAGCACCGCCGCCAGCAGGAAGCCCCAGAGCCGGCGCAGCACCGGTAGCAAAGCGGGCCCAACCAGGGATTGCCAGATATTGGCGGCCAGCGTCGGCACCAGCATCAGCGCCATCGCCTCGGGCAGCGGCCGGGTCAGGGCGAGCAGGCCGAGCGTGACCGTCGGCAGGCCGAAGCCGGCCACGCCCTTCACGAAACCGGCCAGGGTGAAGCTGCCGAGGACGAAGGCCGATTCGGCGAGGTCGAAGCTGGTCATCCAGCGGGGTTATATCGGCGTGCATCGATGTTGGCACATCGACGCCCTCAGTCGCCGGCGCCGCCTGCGGCAGCTTGGCTGCGCCACACTGGTGGCGGCGCCCATTCGGGCGCTCAGCCGGCTGCGCCGGCTGCAAGCGCGACGGTATCCGGCGGCACGGCCGCCCGGCTGCTACCCGGCGGCCGGCACGGCGAGCGCTGCCTCGATCGCCGCCAGCAGCTCGGGCGCGTCCGGCGCCACCCGCGTGGCGAAGCCCTGCACCGCGCGGCCGTCCCGCGCCACCAGGTATTTGTGGAAATTCCAGCCCGGCGGCCCGCCGCCGCGCTCGGCGAGGAAGCGGTAGAGCGGCACCGCCCGCGGTCCGCGCACCGCCGAGACGGTGGTCATCGGGAATTCGACATTGTAGGTGGCGTCGCAGAACTCCTTGATCGCCTTGTTGTCCGAGGATTCCTGGTTGAAGTCCTGCGAAGGCACGCCGAGCACCACCAGGCCGCGTGGCCCGTAGCGCTCGTGTAGACGTTGCAGCCCGGCATATTGCGGCGTGAAGCCGCAGAAGCTCGCCGTGTTCACCACCAGAACCGGCCGGCCGCGATATTGCGCCAGAGGCAGGGGCCCGCCCTCGATCGCCTCCATGGTGAAGTCGGCGAGGCTTTGGCCGGCCGCACTCCCCGCCCCGCCGGCCATCAGCGCGCCCCCGAGCAGCAGGCCGGTGCGCCGCCCGAGCTCAGCCATAGCGTTCCTCCAGCCAGGGATCGCCGTTGTTGTGGTAGCCGCGGACCTCCCAGAAGCCGGGCCGGTCCTCGCGCAGCAGCTCGATGCGGGTGACCCATTTCGGGCTCTTCCAGAAATACAGGCGCGGGATGACGACGCGCACCGGGCCGCCATGCTGGCGGGTCAGCGGCCGGCCTTCCCAGCTATGGGCCAGCAGCACCTCGTCGCGGATGAACTCGGCGAGCGGGACATTGGTGGTGTAGCCGTCATAGGAGGTGAAGGCGACGAAGCGCGCCTCCTCCTTCGGCCGCGCCGCCTCGATCAGGTCGCGGGCCCGCACCCCCTGCCAGCGGTTGTCGTAGCGGCTCCACTGCGTCACGCAGTGGATGTCGTTGACCAGCTCGACCTGCGGCAGGGCCATGAACTCGTCGAGCGTCAAGCGCAGCGGCGCCTGCACCAGCCCCTCCACCCTGAGCCGCCAGCGGTCCCGCGCCACGTCCGGCTGCACGCCGAGATCGAGCACCGGCCAGTCCTTCACCAGGGTCTGGCCGGGCGGCAGGCGCTCGCGCGTCGCGGTGCCGCCGAGGGGATAGGCCTCTCCGGTCAGCAGCCGCCCTTCGCGGGCCCAGGCCTGCTTGGTCTCGATCAGCTTCTCCCGGACCTTGCCGGTTACGGGGACCGGATCGTCTTGGAGAGGATCCTTGTGGGTCTCGTCAGGGGTCTCGTCGGGGGCCATCGCGCTCTCCTGCACCCCTTTAGGTGCCAGCCGCCGCAGCAGTTGCAAGCCCTTGGGGCCGCCTACCCCTTCGCCCGCATCAGCCGCGCCTTGTCGCGCGCCCAGTCGCGCGCGGCGATGGCGGCGCGCTTGTCGTGCTTCTTCTTGCCCTCGGCGAGGCCGAGCAGCACCTTGGCGCGGCCGCGGTCGTTGAAATGGATCTGCAGCGGCACGAGGGTGGTGCCCTCGCGGGTGATGCTGCCGATCAGCTCCCGCACCTGCTTGCGGTGCAGCAGCAGCTTGCGCGGCCGGCGCGGCTCGAACCGCGCCACCACGCTGCCGGCCTGCCATTCCGGGATGGTGCAGTTGAACAGCCACATCTCGCCGTCGCGCTCGCCGGCCCAGGCCTCGACGAGCGTCGCCCGGCCGGCGCGCAGCGACTTCACCTCCGGCCCCACCAGGGCGAGGCCGGCCTCGATCGTCTCGCCGATCGTGTAGTCGTGGCGCGCCTTGCGGTTCTGCGCGGCGATGCCGTGCGAGATGAGGGTCTTCTTCTTGTCCTTGGCCATGCGATCTACCGGGAAGGGGTTGGGCCGGCCGGGGAAGGCCGCGCCGCCCCCGACCGCCTCAATTCAGCAGCCCGACCGAGACCATCGCCTCGCGCACCCGCTGCCGGGTCGCGGGCTGCGGCGGGGCGAGCGGCAGGCGGCAGCGATCGGCGGTCTTGCCGAGCAGGCTGGCGGCATACTTCACCGGGCCGGGCGAGGTCTCGGCGAAGAGCGCGTCGTGCAGCGGCAGCAGCCGCTCCTGGATCGCCTGCGCCTCGCGCACCCGGCCCTCGCGCCAGGCGCGCTGCATCTCGGCGCAGAGCCGGGGCGCGACGTTGGCGGTGACGCTGATGCAGCCAACCCCGCCGGCGGCGTTGAAGGCGAGAGCGGTGTGGTCCTCGCCCGAGAGCTGGATGAAATCCTCGCCGCAGGCGCGCCGCGTGTGCTGCGGCCGGACCAGGTTCGCCGTCGCGTCCTTCACGCCGACGATGTTCCGGTGCTTCGCCAGCCGCGCCATGGTCTCGACCGACATGTCGATGACGCTGCGCGGCGGGATGTTGTAGATGAAGAGCGGCAGGTCCACCGCATCGGCGATGGCCGTGAAGTGCAGGACCATCCCCTCCTGCGTCGGCTTGTTGTAGTAGGGCGTCACCACCAGGCAGGCATCGGCGCCGGCCTGCTTGGCATGCCGGGTGAAGTCGATCGCCTCGGCGGTGCTGTTGCTGCCGGTGCCGGCGATGACGGGCACCCGTCCCTTCGCCGCCTCGACGCAGAGCTCGACGATGCGCTTGTGCTCCTCATGGCTCAGCGTCGGGCTCTCGCCCGTGGTCCCGACCGGGATCAGCCCCTCGGTCCCCTCGCTGATCTGCCACTCGACCAGCTCGACGAAGGCCTTCTCGTCCAAGGACCCGTCGCCACGCATCGGCGTGATCAGCGCGACCATCGATCCCTGGAACATCTGGCTTTCCTCCGGAAGGGTCCGCATGGCCCGAACGGCCGGGCCTGCCCGGTCCTGCGACCCGGGACCCGGGCGCGTGAACCTAATCACCGGGGCCGGCACCGGCAAGGGCGAGGCCTCATCATCGGTCACACACTGGCATCGGAAACCGCCTAAGCTCGCCGCATGCGCCGCCGCTCCCTGCTCGCCCTGTCCGTCCTCCTCGGCGTGCCCCTGCTCCCGCTCGGGCTCCGAGGCGATGCCGCGGCCCAGTCCGCCGCTGATCCGGCGGCCGCCCGCGCCGCCGGGCGCCAGGCCCTCGCCCTCGCCCAGGCGCAGCGCTGGGCCGAGGCCGAGGCGGCGGCGCAGGCCGCCGACCCGCCGATCCGGAAATACGTCACTTGGCTGCGCCTGCAGCAGCGCGGCCAGGCCGCGGGGGCGGCGGAGGTCGTCGGCTTCGTCCTCGCCAACCCGGACTGGCCGGGCCAGGACATGCTCGGCCGCCGGGCGGAGGAGCTGCTCGCCGCCGATCCCGATGACGAGCTCGCGGCGCAATGGTTCGCCGCCCGGGCGCCGCGCAGCCTCGATGCCTATCAGCGCCTCGCCGATGCGCTCGGCCGCGCCGGCCGGCCAGACGAGGCGAGGCAGGTGCTGCGCACCGGCTGGGCCGAGGCGCCGGCCGACCCGCTGGCCGAGCAGGCCTTCCTGGCGCGCAACGCCACGCTGCTGACCGCCGCCGACCATGCCCGGCGCTTCGACCGGCTGGCGTTGGCCCGCGACGTCGCCGGCGCCTCGCGGGTGCTGCCGGCGCTCGACCCGGCGCGTCTGGCCGCCGCCTCGGCCCGCCTCGCCTATGCCGGCGACCGGCCGGATGCCGACAGCCCGGCGCTGGCCGCCGCGGCGCCCGGCGATGCCGCCCTCACCTTCGAGCGCGCCCGCTGGCTGCGCCGGCGGGAGTCGGATGCCGAGGCCGCCGCCGCCTTCGCCGCCGGCAGCCGGCAGATCCCCTTCCCCGACCCTGCCATCGCCCGCGCCGCCTGGCCGGAGCGGAACATCCTGGCGCGGCGGCTGATCCGCCTCGGCGATCCGCCCGCCGCCTATGCGGTCGCCGCCGGTCACGGCATCAAGGCACCGGGCGAGGCGCGGCAGGAGGCCGAGTTCCTCGCCGGCTTCATCGCGCTGCGGCTGCTGCGCGACGCGCCGGCGGCCGGGCGGCATTTCGCCCGGCTCGGCGAGGACAGCCACAGCGTCATCACCCGCGCCCGCAGCCTCTACTGGCAAGGCCGCGCGGCCGAGGCGGAAGGCGCCGGCACGCGCGCCCGCGGGCATTACCAGGCCGCCGCGGCGCTGCCCCTCGCCTTCTACGGCCAGCTTGCCATTCTCGCCCTCGGCGAGGACGGGGCGCCGCTCTCGGCGCGCATCGCCCGCGCCCCGGTGCCGCAGCCGAGCCCCGCCGAGGAGCGCGCGCTCATGGCGCGGGAGCCGGCGCAGGTGGCCCTCGCCCTGGCCGAGCTCGGCGAGGCGAAGCGGGCGCGCCCCTTCCTGCTGCGGCTCGAGGAGCTGGCCGCCGATCCCGCGGGGAAGCTCCTGGTCGTGCGGCTGGCGCAGCGGCTCGGCCGGCCGGACCATGCCGTCTGGGTGGCGCGCCGCGCCGGGGCGGGCGGGCTGATGGCCCCGGCCGATGCCTGGCCGATCCCCTACGCGCCGCCCGCCGAGGGGCCCGAGCCGGCGCTGGTCCTCGCCATCACCCGGCAGGAGAGCAATTTCGACCCCGAGGCGGTCTCCGGCGCGAATGCCCGCGGCCTGATGCAGCTGCTGCCCTCGACCGCCTCCGGTGTGGCCAAGCGGCTCGGCCTGAGGCATCAGGTGGGCATGCTGACCACCGACACGGCGCACAACATGCGCCTCGGCGCCGCCTATCTGAACGAGCTGCTGTCCCGCTTCGGCGGCACGCTGCCCTATGCCATCGCCGGCTACAATGCCGGGCCGAACCGGGTCGACGAATGGCTCGGCACCTATGGCGACCCGCGCAGCGGCAGCCCGGCCATGCTCGACTGGATGGAGCTGATCCCCTTCTCCGAGACCCGCAACTACGTGCAGCGGGTGATCGAGAACATGGCGATCTACCGCGCCTTCGACCCCGCCGCGGCGGGGCTTGAGCATCCGATGTCGCAATGGATGCGGACCGCCGGCTGATGGCGCCGCAGCGACGGTTCTTCAGCGCCCGCGACGGGCTGCAACTCTCCGCGCTCGACTGGCCGGGACCGCCGCCTGGCCAGCGGGTGGGCCAGCGGGGGGGATGGACGGCGCCGACGCCGCTGCTCTGCCTCTCCGGCATCTCCCGCTCCTCGCTCGATTTCGAGGCCCTCGCCGAGTGCCATGCCGGGGAGCGGCGCATCGTCGCCCTCGACTATGCCGGGCATGGCGAGAGCGGCCGCGCCGCCGACCCGAGGCGCTATGCCGGGCCGGAGGCGGTGCAGGACGTGCTGGACGCCGTGGCCGCGCTCGGCCTCGATCGCGTGGCGCTGCTCGGGACCAGCTTCGGCGGCGTGCTCGGCATGGCGCTGGGCACGCTGCGGCCGGGCCTGCTCGCCGGGCTGGCGCTGAACGACACCGGCCCGGCGCTGCAGCAGGGCGGGCTCGAGACCATCCGCGACATCATCGGCCGCGATCCGGGCTTCGCCAGCCGCGAGCAGGCGATCGCCTTCCTGCAACGGGTGCTGCCGCCGCTCGGCATCACCGAAGCGGCCTGGCCCGAGGTCGCCGAGCGCACCTACCGGCGGGGCGAGGACGGGCGCTGGCATCCGCGCTGGGACATCCGGATTGTCGACATCCTGCCGCGCGGGGACGGGTCGGCGGTCGGCCCGACGCCCGATCTCTGGGGCTTCTTCCGCGCCCTGCCGCCGGTGCCGCTGCTGCTGGTCTGGGGCCAGGAGAGCCAGGTGCTCTCGGCGCGGACGGTGCAGGCGATGCGGGCGGCGCAGCCGGAGATGGCGCTCTGCACGCTGCCGGGCATCGGCCATGCGCCCTCGCTCGGCGAGCCGGCGGCCCGGGCGGCGATCGCGCGCTGGCTGGCGGCGATGCCGTGACCGCACCGGCGGGCGGCCGGACGCCCCGCGAGGGGACATGAGACCGGGCGCACGAAGGACCGAGCTGCGGCCCGCAGGGCCGAGCGCCCGAACGGGTGTCGCCGGTCGTGGCCATTGGCGCGCCTTGCGGCGCGTCATGCCGAAGGCGTGCCGTCCGCACGACGCGGCGAAGCCAAGCCGTGCGAAGGCACGGCGCCCGGCATCTGGGGGGCACGAAGGTGGAACCTCCGTGCACGTGGCATGAGGCCGCTCCAGCGCGTCGCCTGGCTGGTGGCGACGCTCGGCGGCATCGGCCGGCTGCGGCCGGCGCCGGGAAGCTGGGGCTCGGCCGCGGTGCTGCCGGCGGCGCTGCTCGGGCCGGGCTGGTGCCTTGGCCTCGCCTTGCTGCTCGGCCTGCTCGGCTACTGGGCCTCGCTGCGGCTGCTCGGCGAGGATGCGCCGGCCGATCCCAGCTGGGTGGTGGTGGATGAGGGGGCGGGGCAGCTCCTCGCGCTCGCCGCGCTGCCGGCCGCGACCGGCGGCTACGGGGTGCTCCTGGCCTTCCTGCTCTTCCGCCTGTTCGATATCACCAAGCCGGGCCCGGTCGGCTGGGCGGACCGGCAGCATGGCGCCCGCGGCATCATGCTCGACGACCTGATCGCCGGGGCGATGGCGGCGCTGTTGCTGCTGCTGCTGCGGGCGGTGCTGCCGTAATGCCGACGCCCCTCCATCGGCGGGCGCAAACCTCCGGTTTGCTTGGCTTAGGGCAGATCCCGTTCGAGCGGAAACGCTCGAACGGGTGAAGATGCTCTGAAAACAACAGGCTGGAGCATGTGCTGCGAACGCAGGTGAACGGAGAATGCTCTGGACCATGATCCGCTCACACAGGGTCACGGATCACGGCCTGGGCCGTTGTTTGATCGCGTGAGTCACGCTTTCGGCGAGTTCACCTCAAGCGATCACGCTCTAGCGACATAAGCCGCGGGCCCCGTTCGGGGCCTCGGACCGGTCAAGCGACCGGTCCGCTGGTATAAGGACGCGGGCCGCAAGGGGAAGTGCCAGGATGCTGCCGTCATCGACGCTGGAGGAGGCGAAGGCGCTGCTGGCGCTGCTGGAATCGCGCGGGCTGCGCCTCGCCACCGCCGAGAGCTGCACCGGCGGGCTGATCGCCGCGGCGCTCACCCATGTGCCGGGCAGTTCCGCCGTCGTCACCCATGGCTTCGTCACCTATTCCAACGAGGCGAAGCGCGACGTGCTGGGGGTGCCCTGGGGCGTGCTGGAAGGCTATGGCGCGGTCAGCGACAGCGTCGCCCGGCGCATGGCCGAGGGGGCGCTGGCGCGCAGCGGCGCCGATGTCGCGGTGAGTTGCACCGGCATCGCCGGGCCAGGCGGCGCGACACCGGGCAAGCCGGTCGGCCTGGTGCATCTGGGCGTGGCGATGGCGGACGCGACGCGGGCGGTGCGCCGGATCTTCCCCGGCGACCGCACGGCAGTCCGGACCGCCACCGTCGCCGAGGCCTTCGCCCTGGTGCGCGACCTGGTCGGCTGACGCCGCCCCAAGGCGCCTCCCGTTGCCCTGCCGCGGCTTCGCCGCGGCAGGCTGTGATGCACATTGGGTAAGAGGCGAATCACCGGGCCCCACGACGGCGCGCAGCGACGTCGTGAGGATCAGAGGAGCGCCGCATAGGTAAGCTGGCGCATGGCGTAGCGGTACTGCGTGCGGTCCGAGGCGCCCTGCAGCAGCAGGATCGCGAACATCTCCTCCCGCGGGTCGATCCAGAAATAGGTGCCGAAGGCCCCGGTCCAGAAATAGTCGCCCAGGTTGCCCGGCACCGGGCTGCGCCCGGCCGTGGTCCGCACCGCGAAACCGAGGCCGAAGCCGTATCCCACCTCCGGCGCCGGGGCGAGGCCGCCGAAGATGCGCGGCAGGTCGGGCCCGAAGCCGATGCCGGGCGGCAGGTGGTCGGCGGTCATCAGCGCCACGGCGCTGCGCGAGAGCAGCCGCGCCGCGCCGAGCCGCCCGCCCTCCAGCAGCATCTGGCAGAAGCGGGCATAGTCGGCCGCGGTCGAGACCAGCCCCTGCCCGCCCCAGAGCCAGCGCGGCCGGCGCTCGACCGGCAGCATCGCCTGCCGCACCCCGGTCACCGGATCGACCTGCGCCGCCGCCAGCCGGTCCTGCCGCTCCGGCGGCACCCAGATATCGGTATCCGCCATGCCGAGCGGATCGAGGATGCGGCTGCGGAAGAAAGCCTCCAGCGACTGGCCCGAGGCGACCTCGACCACGCGGCCGAGCACGTCGGTCGCATGGCTGTACTCCCAGACCTGGCCCGGCTGGTGCATCAGCGGTTGCCGGGCGAGGTTGGCGATGAATGCCTCGCCGCTCTGGCCGATATCGTTCACCCTGGCCGCGACATAGGCCTCCTGCACCGGATGCGCCCCGGCGCCGCCCGGGATCGGAAGGGCGCCATAGGTCAGCCCGGCGGTGTGCCGCATCAGGTCGATCACCAGCGGCTCGCGCTGCATCGGCGCCCGGTCCATGCCGACAGTGAGCGTGGCGAATTCCGGCAGGTAGCGGCTGACCGGATGCCAGAGCATCAGCCGCCCCTCCTCGACCAGCAGCATCGCCGCGACCGAGGTGACCGGCTTGGTCATGGAGGCGATGCGGAACAGCGAATCCAGGCGCATCGGCGCGCCGGCATCGCGGTCGCGGAAGCCGATCGCCCGTTCCCAGGCGAGGCGGCCGCCGCGGCCGATCGTCACCACCGCGCCCGGGATGCGGCCGGCATCGACCTCGGCCTGCAGCCAGGCGCCGAGCCGGGCCAGCGCCGCGCCCGAGAAGCCGGCCTCCTCCGGCCGGCCGGCGCGCGGCAGGATCGCCGCGCCCCCCGCTTCGGCAGCATCCTGCGGCATCATCCACCCCTCACATCGTGCAGGTCGATGCTCCCCGCCCCCACCGGGCGCGGTCAAGCATCGCCGAGGCGGAAGGCATCGGCGATGCGCCGCACCGCGCCATCGGCGGCGACCAGCAGGACATCGAAGCGGATGCCGGCGCCGCCATGGCCGGGATGCTCGGCCAGCCAGCATTCGGCGGCGCCGGCGAGCCGGGCGCGCTGGCGCGGGCCGAGGGCGAAGGCCGCCTCGGCGAGGCTCGGCCGCGCCTTCACCTCGACGAAGGCGAGCAGCCCCTCGCGCTCGGCGACGAGGTCGAGCTCGCCGGCTGGGGTGCGGATGCGCTGGCCGAGCACCGCCCAGCCCTCGGCGGCCAGCGCCGCGGCGGCAGCCTGCTCGGCATCGCGGCCGGCAAGCTCGGCGCGGGCGCCGCGCCGCTGCCGGTGGGATTCGGGCACGGGTTTCGCGGCGGGAGTCCTAGGCCGCGAGCGCGGCGCGGATATGCCCGATCGCCTCCTCGATCATCGGCGCCGTCACGTCGAGATGCGTGCAGGCCCGCACCCGGCCGCCGAGGCCGCTGACCGCGACGCCCTGCCGCAGCAGCCGGGCCTGCAGCGCCTCCACCGTGGTGCCGGCGCCCTTCACGTCGAAGAAGACGAGGTTGGTGTCCGGCTCCTCCACCACGACGCCCGGGATCTGCGCCAGGCCGCGGGCCAGCGCCTTGGCATTGGCATGGTCCTCCGCCAGCCGGTCCACGTGGTGGTCGAGGGCATGCAGGCAGCCGGCGGCGCAGAGCCCGGCCTGGCGCATCGAGCCGCCGAGCCGCTGCTTCCAGCGCCAGGCGGCGCCGATGAACTCGGCCGAGCCGCAGAGCACCGCGCCGAGCGGCGCGCCCAGCCCCTTGGTGAAGTCGAGCCAGACGGAATCGAAGCCGGCCACCATGTCGCGCGGCGCGATGCCGGCGGCGACGCAGGCATTCATCAGCCGGGCGCCGTCCATATGCGTCGCCCAGCCCTGCTCGCGCGCGACCTCGACCAGGTCCTGGAGCTGGCGCAGCGGCCAGACCGCGCCGCCGCCGATATTGGCGGTCTGCTCCACCTCCAGCAGGCGCTGCGGCGGGGCGTAGCGGGTGCGCGGGCGGATGGCGGCGCGCAGCGTCTCGGCGGTGAACATGCCGCGCGGCCCCTGCAGCGGCATGATCTGCGCGCCGGCCAGCGCCGCATGGGTGCCGCCCTCGCTGTGCAGGATATGCGCCGTCTCATGCGCCAGCACCTCGTCGCCCTTCTGGCAATGGGTGAGGATGGCGATGACGTTGCACATGGTGCCGGAAGGCAGGAAGACCGCCGCCTCCTTGCCGGTGAGCGCCGCCATGCGGTCGCAGAGCGCGTGCACGGTCGGGTCGTCGCCATGCTGCTCGTCGCCGACCTCGGCCCGCATCATCGCCTCCTTCATCGCCGGCGTCGGGCGGGTCTGGGTGTCCGAATAGAGGTTGATCCGGACGGGCGGGCTGCCGGCGGGCGGGCGCGGGGGGGCGTGGACCATGGCGGGGTTCCCTGATGCGGCGCGCAGGCTGCGGCCGCCCCGCCCCGCTGTCCACCCGCCCTGTTCAGGTCGTCTCGGGCTGGGCTGCATGACGCCTAGCCTGCAGCCGGCGCAGCCGGTTGAGCGTCCGAACGGGCGCCGCCGCTGGTGCGGCGCAGCCAAGCTGCCAGAGGCAGCGCCGGCGCCTGAGGGCATCGATGGGCCCCACATCGATGCGCACCAACGTCAACCCGGCAGGTCGAAATGCCGCGCCCAGGCGGCGGCGAGGCGCGGCCGGGTCGCCACTGCCCGCGCCAGGCGCTGAATGCCGGGGCAATGCGCCGGCATCCAGGCCTCGTTGCCCATCCAGCGGGAATGCACCGCGAGGGCGAGGTCGGCGAGCGAGAGCCGGTCGCCGAGGATGAAGGGGTCGGGCCGCGCCTCCGCCTCGATCAGGCGCCAGAACCCGCGAACCATTGTCACGGCGGCCTCCCGGATCGAGTCCGGCTCGGCGCCGAAGCGGTCCGGGTAGTCGTAGCGGGTGACGCAGGGATAGAGCTCGCCCGCCGCCAGCATCAGCCAGCGCAGCGCGACGGCGCGCCGCGGGTCCTCGCCGGCCGGCAGCAGCCCCGCCTCCGGGTGCCGCGCCTCGAGGGTGAGGAGGATGGCGGCGCTCTCGGTCACCACCGTGCCGTCGGGCAGCAGCAGGGTCGGCAGCCGGCCCATCGGGTTGATGCGGCGGTAGTCCGGGGCGAGCTGCCCCTCGCCCTCGATCGGCACGGACCGGCGCTCGGCCTCGGCACCGATCTCGGCCAGGGCGAGCTCGACCATGGCGGAACCGGAGCGGCGGTCGCCGTAGAGGATGTATCCCATGCGCCGAGCCTCGACCCCCGGCACCCGCCCGGTCCAACGCAAAGCGATGATGGGCCGATCAGCCGGGCTGATGGCCCATGCTCAGGATTGCGCCGAGGGGGCCGGTGCCGCCGCCGGCGGCGCCGAGGGACGACCGTAGAGCTGCATCGCCCGGCGCTCGAAGGCCCGGACCATCAGCCGCACTGCCTCGTTGAAGACGGTGCCGATCACCGCCTGGAGCAGGCGCGAGCGGAACTCGAAATCGACGAAGAAGTCGACCTCGGTCCAGGTTTCGGCGCCATGCGGGTGCGGGCGGAAGCGCCAGTGGTTGTTGAGGTAGCGGAAGGGGCCGTTCAGGTAACGCACATGCACGTGATCCGGCCGCTCCAGCAGCACCTCGCTGCGGAAGGTCTCGCGGAACATCTTGAAGCCGATGGTGAGGTCGGCGATCAGCTCGCCTTCCTTGCGCGAGATGACGCGGGCGCCGACGCACCAGGGCAGGAATTCCGGATATCGCCGGACATCGGCGACCATGTCGAAGAGCTGCTCCGGCGTGTAGCGGAGGATCTTCCTCTCGGCATGAGTCGGCATCAGGCGGCGGCCAGCCTGGCCTCCCGCGCGCTCCGCAGCCGTTCCTCCCGCGCACTGCGCAGCGCGACGAAGTCACGGTCGGCATGGTAGCTGCTGCGGGTGAGCGGCGTGGCGGAGACCAGCAGGAAGCCCTTGCCGCGGGCCATCCGGGCATAGTCCTCGAACTCATCCGGTGTCACGAAGCGGTCGACCGCGGCGTGCTTCACCGTCGGCTGCAGGTACTGGCCGATGGTGAGGAAATCGACCTCCGCCGAGCGCAGGTCGTCCATCACCTGCAGCACCTCCATCCGCGTCTCGCCGAGACCGACCATCAGGCCGGACTTGGTGAAGATCGAGGGGTCCTGCTGCTTCACCCGGTCGAGCAGGCGCAGCGAGTGGTAGTAGCGCGCCCCCGGTCGGATGGTGGGATAGAGCTTCGGCACCGTCTCCAGGTTGTGGTTGAAGACATCCGGCCGCGCCGCGACCACCACCTCCAGCGCCCCGTCCTTGCGCAGGAAGTCGGGCGTCAGCACCTCGATCGTGGTCGCCGGAGCGGCGGCGCGGATGGCCGCGATCGTCTCGGCGAAATGCCGGGCGCCGCCATCGGCGAGGTCGTCGCGGTCGACGCTGGTGATCACCACGTGCTGCAGGCCGAGCTTGGCCACCGCATCCGCCACCCGGCGCGGCTCGTCGCCATCGAGCGCCTGCGGCAGCCCGGTCGCCACGTTGCAGAAGGAGCAGGCGCGGGTGCAGGTCTCGCCCATGATCATCATGGTGGCGTGGCGCTGCGACCAGCACTCGCCGATATTCGGGCAGGCCGCCTCCTCGCAGACCGTGGTGAGGCGGTTGTCCCGCATCAGCGCCCGGGTTTCGTGATAGACGGGGCTGTTCGGGGCGCGCACGCGGATCCAGGCCGGCTTGCGCTGGATGGGGTTGTCCGGCCGGTGCGCCTTCTCGGGATGCCGGAGCCCCCCCTCCGGGCGGGCGGGCACGGCTTCCGCCGGCGCCTGCGGCGCCGTCCGGACGGTCCTGTGGTCGATCTCGATGCGCGTGGCCATGCCGTCCCTGGTCCGGTCAACTCGTCCGGTCAGCCCTCGGCGGCGCGGGATCGCCCCGCGCCGGCCGCGCTGCCCGGGCTAGATGTGGATCACCCGGCCATAGGCATCAAGCACCGCCTCGTGCATCGCCTCGGAGACGGTTGGATGCGGGAAGACCGTCTCCATCAGCTCCACCTCGGTGGTTTCCATGGTCTTGGCGATGGTGTAGCCCTGGATCATCTCCGTCACCTCCGGCCCGGCCATATGGGCGCCGAGCAGCTCGCCGGTCCTGGCGTCGAAGACGGTCTTGATCATGCCCTCCGGCTCGCCCATGGCGATGGCCTTGCCGTTGCCGATGAAGGGGAAGCGGCCGATCTTCACCTCGTGCCCGGCCTTCTTCGCCGCCTCCTCGGTCAGGCCGACGCTCGCCACCTGCGGCCGGCAATAGGTACAGCCGGGGATGTTCGTCACGTCCATCACATGCGGATGCATGCCGGCGATGGCCTCGATGCAGATCACCCCCTCATGGCTCGCCTTGTGCGCCAGCCAGGGCGGGCCGGTGAGGTCGCCGATGGCATAGACCCCCGGCTCGCCGGTGCGGCCATAGGGGTCGGTCACCACATGGCTGCGCTCGACCTTCACCGCCGTGCCCTCGAGGCCGATATCCTCGACATTGCCGACGATGCCGACCGCCGAGATGACGCGGTCGGCGGTGATCTCCTGCACCTTGCCGCCGGCCTCGATCACCGCCGTGACCTCGTTCGCCCCCTTCCGCAGCCCCTGGATCTTGGCCCCGGTCAGGATCCTCATCTTCTGCTTCTCAAAGGCCTTGCGGACGAAGGCGCTGATCTCGGCATCCTCGACCGGCAGGATGCGGTCCAGCACCTCGACCAGCGTCACCTCGGCGCCGAGGTTGAGGTAGAAGCTGGCGAATTCGGCGCCGATGGCGCCCGAGCCGATGACGATGAGGCGCTTCGGCATGATGTCCGGCACCATCGCCTCGCGATAGGTCCAGACCAGCTTGCCGTCCGGCTCGATCCCCGGCAGCACGCGGGCGCGGGCGCCGGTCGCCAGGATGATGTGCTTGGCCGCGAGATCGGCGACCGGCTTGCCGTCCTTGGTCACGGCAAGCTTCCCCTTGCCCGCCAGCTTGCCGTGGCCGTCGAAGACCGTGACCTTGTTCTTGCGCATCAGGTGCTTGACGCCGCCCGAGAGCTGGTTGGCGATGGCCCGGCTGCGCTTGACGATCTTGCCGATGTCGAAGCGGATGTTGTCGGCCGCGAAGCCATAGGCATCCAGCGTGTGCAGCAGGTGGTTGATCTCGCTGCTGCGCAGCAGCGCCTTGGTCGGGATGCAGCCCCAATTCAGGCAGATGCCGCCGAGATTCTCGCGCTCCACCACCGCGGTCTTCATGCCGAGCTGGGCGGCCCGGATGGCGGCGACATAGCCGCCGGGGCCGCCGCCGAGGACGATCACGTCGAAGGATTGCTCGGCCATGTCACCTCTCCTGGTCCTGTTGTCCGGCCCCTGTTCCTGCCTCTGCCTCCGAGGCGGGCGCGTCCTGCCTGGCCAGCGCCCGGAGCGCCGCGCCGCCGAGGCGCTGCAGGGTCCAGCCCTCGCGCGGCCGGGCGCCGATCGATCGGTAGAAGGCGATGGAGGGGGCGTTCCAATCGAGCACCGACCACTCCATGCGGCCGCAGCCCTCGGCCAGGGCGCGACGCGCCAGCCACGTGAAGATGGCGCGGCCGATGCCCTTTCCGCGCCGCTCGGGCGCGACGAAGACATCCTCGACATAGAGCTTCGGCCGGCCGTCGAAGCTCGAGACGCTGTAGTACCAGAGGGCGAAGCCGGCCGGGGCGCCCTCCCATTCGGCGATCAGCGCCTCGGCCCGCGCCGGCTGGCCGAAGAGCAGGCGGCGGATATCCGCCTCCTCCGCCCGCACCTGATGCGCCAGCTTCTCATATTCGGCGAGGGCGCGGACGAAGCCGAGGACGAGCGCCTCGTCCCCCGGCACCGCCGGCCGCAGCGCGAGGCCGCTCATGCCGGCGCCTCGTGGCAGACCGCCTCGATGCGGTTGCCGGCCGGGTCGCGCAGGAAGGCGGCGTAGTAATGCGGGTGGTAATGCGGCCGGAGGCCCGGCGCGCCGTCATCCGCGCCGCCTGCGGCCAGGCCGGCGCGCCAGAACCGCTCCACCGCTGCGCGGTCCGCCGCCTTGAAGCACCAGTGGCGGCCCTCCGCCGAACCTGGCGCGGGACCGGGCCGGATCGTCAGGTAGCTGCGCCGCGGATGCGCCGCGTCGCAGCGCTCGCCATAGCGCAGCGCCGCCTCGTCATGCCCGACCGCCGGGACGCCGAGCGCCGCCATCGCCGCGTCGTAGAAGCACGCGGCGAGGGCGAGGTCCGGCACCGTGATCGAGACGTGGTCGATCACAGCATCAGGCTCAGCGGGTCCTCGATCACGCCCTTCAGGGCCTGCATGAACTCGGCGGCCAGCGCCCCGTCGATGACGCGGTGATCGACCGAGAGGGTGCAGGTCATCACCGTCGCCACGGCGAGCTGCCCGCCCCGGACCACCGGCCGCTGCTCGCCGGCGGCGACTGCCAGGATGCCGGCCTGGGGCGGGTTGATGATGGCGCTGAAATCCTTCACGCCATACATGCCCATATTGGAGATCGAGAAGCCGCCGCCCTGGAATTCCTCGGGCTTCAGCTTGTTCGCCTTGGCGCGGGAGGCGAGCTCCTTCATCTCGTTGCTGATCGTCGACAGGCCCTTCTGGTCGGCCTTGCGGATGATCGGCGTGATGAGGCCGGTCGGCGTCGAGACCGCGACCGAGATGTCGACATCCTCGAACTGGAGGATCGCCTCCTCGGTCCACATGGCGTTCACGTTGGGGAAGCGCCGCAGCACCGCCGCCACCGCCTTGATGACCATGTCGTTGACCGAGAGCTTGAAGGCCCCCGGCCCATCCTTGGCGGATTTGGCGTTGAGGTCGCCGCGCAGCTTCAGCAACGCGTCGATCTCGAAATCCGTGCTGACGTAGAAATGCGGGATGGTCTGCTTCGCCTCCGACAGGCGGCGGGCGATGACCTTGCGGATGGTGCTGTTCGGCACCGCCTTGTGCGGCGCGGTGACGGAGGGCGGCGGCGCGGCCGGCTTCAGGGCGGCGGCCGGCTGCGGCGCCGCAGCGGGGGCGGCCGGTTGCGGCGCAGGTTGCGG
This sequence comes from Roseicella sp. DB1501, assembly GCF_013112485.1. GTDB lineage: Bacteria > Pseudomonadota > Alphaproteobacteria > Acetobacterales > Acetobacteraceae > Paracraurococcus. The sequence goes on along the minus strand of NZ_JABFHG010000013.1, from coordinate 148,917 downwards.
CGCGGCTTGCGGCTTCGCCGCCGGCCCCTTGGCCAGCGCCGCCTCGATATCCGACTTCACGATGCGGCCGCCGGGTCCGCTGCCCTGCACGCCGCCGAGATCGAGCCCGGCCTGCTGCGCCATGCGGCGTGCCAGCGGCGAGGCGAAGACGCGCTCTCCCCCGCCCTGCCCCGCCCGGTCATGGCCATTGGCCTTCGGCGCCGAAGGCTGGGAGGAGGGTTGAGCCGCCGGCATCGCCACCGGCTGCTCCGCCGCGCCCGCGACCTTGCCGCCCGAGGCCTTGACGGCCTCGATCGCCGGCGCCTGGCTGGCCGACTGCGCCGGCTCCGGCGCCTCCGAGCCCTGCGGCGCGGGCGCCTTGGCCTCGGATGCCTTGGCTTCGGGGGCTTGGGCCTGAGGGGTTTGGGCCTGGGGCGCCGGGGCGGCGTCGCTGACGCTCTCGCCCGGCTCGACCAGCACCGCGATCGGGTCGTTCACCTTCACGCCCTGGGTGCCGTCGCCGACCAGGATCCTGCCGAGGATGCCCTCGTCGACCGCCTCGACCTCCATCGTCGCCTTGTCGGTCTCGATCTCGGCGATGATGTCGCCGGACTTGACCTCATCGCCCTCCTTCTTGAGCCAGCGCGCCAGCGTGCCCTCGGTCATGGTCGGCGAGAGCGCGGGCATCAGGATGTTGGTTGCCATCGGTCGTATCCCCCGTCCCTGCCGACGCTACTTGTAGGTGACCCGCTTCACCGCCTCGATGATCTCGGGCTGCGTCGGCAGCGCCAGCTTCTCGAGGTTGGCGGCATAGGGCATCGGCACGTCCTTGCCGCAGACCCGCACCGGCGGCGCGTCCAACCAGTCGAAGGCGGCCTCGATCACCTGCATCGCCACCTCGGTGCCAATATTGGCGTAGGGCCAGCCCTCCTCGACGGTGACGAGGCGGTTGGTCTTCTTCACCGAGGCGGCGATGGTCTCGGAATCGAGCGGGCGGATGGAGCGGAGGTTGATCACCTCCGCCTCGATCCCTTCCTTCGCCAGCGCCTCGGCCGCCTGCATCGCCCAGGTGACGGCGATGGAATAGGCGACGATGGTCACGTCCTTGCCCGGCCGCTCGATCTTCGCCTTGCCGATCGGCAGGATGAAGTCGTCCGCCGTCGGGCATTCGAAGGTATGGCCGTAGAGGATCTCGTTCTCCAGCACGATCACCGGGTTCGGGTCGCGGATCGCGGCGCGCAACAGGCCCTTGGCATCCGCCGAGGACCAGGGCGCCACCACCTTCAGCCCCGGCACATGCGCGTACCAGCTTGCATAGCACTGGCTGTGCTGCGCCGCGACGCGGGCGGCGGCGCCGTTCGGGCCGCGGAAGACGATCGGGCAACCGAGCTGGCCGCCGCTCATGTACAGCGTCTTGGCGGCGCTGTTGATGATCTGGTCGATCGCCTGCATGGAGAAATTGAAGGTCATGTACTCGACGATCGGCCGCAGGCCGGTCATCGCCGCGCCCACCGCCATGCCGGTGAAGCCGTGCTCGGTGATCGGCGTGTCGATCACCCGCCGCGGCCCGAACTCATCGAGCAGCCCCTGCGAGATCTTGTAGGCGCCCTGGTACTGGGCGACCTCCTCGCCCATCAGGAAGACGTCCTTGTCGCGCCGCATCTCGAGCGCCATGGCGTCGCGCAGCGCCTCGCGCACCGTGATCGGCTTGGTCGGGCCCCAGTCCTTCTCGGGCGCGGCCGCCGCCTCGCCGGCTTTGGCCGCCCCCTCGCCGCGCTGCGCCCCGCGCTCGGCGACTGCGGCATGGTCCTCGGCCTGCTTCGCCACCTCGCCCACCTTGTGGCTGGCGGCCGCCGGCGGCGCCGGCTGCTGCGGCGCGGCCGTGTCCTGGCCGGGCGCCGCGCCCTGCGAGGGTGTGTCGCCGCCGCCATCGAGCTCGGCGATCGGGCTGTTCACCGAGACTCCCTCGGTGCCCTCAGGCACCAGGATCTTCGTGAGCTTGCCCTCGTCGACCGCCTCCACCTCCATGGTGGCCTTATCGGTCTCGATCTCGGCGATCACGTCGCCGGACTTGACCTCATCGCCCTCCTTCTTCAGCCACCGGGAGAGCTTGCCCTCCGTCATGGTGGGGGAGAGCGCCGGCATCAGGATCTGCACGCCCATCTCAGCGGGCCTCCATGACGGGAGCTTCCAGCAGCACGTCGGTCCAGAGCTCGGCCTCGTCCGGCTCCGGGCTCTTCTGCGCGAAGTCGGCGGCCTCCTGGACCACAGCCTTCACCTCGTCGTCGATCTTCTTCAGCTCCGCCTCGGAGACGTCCTGCTCCAGCAGCATCTTGCGCGCCGTCTCGATCGGATCGGACTGCTCGCGCATCTTCTGCACCTCCTCCCGCGTGCGGTACTTCGCCGGGTCGGACATGGAATGGCCGCGATAGCGGTAGGTCTTCATCTCGAGCAGATAGGGGCCCTTGCCCTCGCGGCAGTGGGCAGCGGCGCGCTCGCCGGCCTCCTTCACCGCGGTGACGTCCATGCCGTTGACCTGCTCGCCGGGAATGCCCCAGGCGGCGCCGTTCTTCGAGAGGTCGTGCGAGGCGCTGGCGCGCTCCACGCTCGTGCCCATGCCGTACTTGTTGTTCTCGATGATGAAGATGACCGGCAGCTTCATCAGGGCGGCGAGGTTGAAGCTCTCGTAGACCTGGCCCTGGTTCGAGGCGCCCTCGCCGAAATAGGTCAGGCTGACGTTGCGGCTCTCGCGGTACCAGTTGGAGAAGGCGAGGCCGGTGCCGAGCGAGACCTGGGCGCCGACGATGCCATGCCCGCCGTAGAAGCCCTTCTCGCGGCTGAACATGTGCATCGAGCCGCCCTTGCCGCGCGAGTAGCCGCCCGAACGCCCGGTGAGCTCGGCCATCACGCCGCGCGCCTCCATCCCCGTGGCGAGCATGTGGCCGTGGTCGCGGTAGGAGGTGATAACCTGGTCGCCCGGCTCGAGGCAGGCCTGCATGCCGACGACGACCGCCTCCTGGCCGATATAGAGGTGGCAGAAGCCGCCGATCAGCCCCATGCCGTAGAGCTGGCCGGCCTTCTCCTCGAAGCGCCGGATCAACAGCATGTCGTGGTAGGCCTGGAGAAGCTGGTCCCGCGTCATCGACGACTCCTTCGCCGACCGCGTGCGGCGCTTGGCGCCAGCGGTGTCCGCTGCCTGGGCCATGGGCGGCTCCCTCTCGTCTCCTGTTACCGTGATCTACGCGGCCACCTGTCTCGCGGCAAGCGACGGCCGTTTAAAAAACCTCGATGTTGCAATGCAATACAGTGCTTAACCGATTTTTGGTTAACGCCCTCAACAGCCATATCAGCCGGATAATGGCATCCGATGCGGCCGGGGCGGAAACCGCGCAACAACCGCGAAGTTGCCAGTGGCAGGATGCGCGGCAACGCGCCCGGACAGCCGACCGGGAGCGCTCACGCCATCGTCAGATAAGGGATGTCCTGACCGGGGGCCCGGACGCGGCCACCTATTGGAAGAGGCGCTTGCCCGGCTCGTAGGGGATGACGATCTCGTCCTTGCCGACGAGGTTCAGCAGGGTGCGCGCCCGCTCGTCGAGCTCGTCGCGGTCGATGCGGTCGCCGCGCAACCCGGCGACCCGCCGCTCCATGGCATCCCGCTCGGCCTCCGCCCGCACCAGGGCGGCGCGGGCCTGGGCGATGTCGGCCAGTTTCCGCTCGCGCGCCACCATGCCGAAATCGCCCTGCTGGGCATTCCAGACGAAGTAGCCGCAGAGCGCCGCGAAGGCGACCGGCAGCATGGCATCACGGACCCGGCGCTTCAGGGCGCGGCCAAAGGACATGTCCGGTACTTCCCCCAAGGGCGAAGGCCGGCCCGCCCCCCGGACCGGCACCGCCGATGCGCCACGATCCTAGGCCATGTGGCGCCGAACTGGAAGTTTCCTGCGCATCCCGCCATTCGCCGGATGCGATCCGGGCCGGGGACTGCCTGCCCCGCCCGCTCCGGCCTCAGCGCCGCAGAATGGTCCGCCCGGCGAAGCGGGCGGCGGTGCCGAGCTGCTGCTCGATGCGGATGAGCTGGTTGTACTTGGCCAACCGGTCCGAGCGCGAGAGCGAGCCGGTCTTGATCTGCCCGCAATTCGTGGCGACGGCGAGATCGGCGATGGTCGCGTCCTCGGTCTCGCCCGAGCGGTGGCTCATCACCGCGGTGTAGCCGGCCCGGTGGGCGATCTCGACTGCGTCCAACGTCTCGGTCAGGGTGCCGATCTGGTTGACCTTCACCAGGATGGAATTCGCGGTCTTCGCCTCGATGCCGCGGCGCAGGCGCTCCGGGTTGGTCACGAAGAGGTCGTCGCCGACGAGCTGCAGCTTCCCGCCGAGCCTCTCGGTCAGCAGCTTCCAGCCCTCCCAGTCATCCTCGGCGCAGCCATCCTCGATGGAGACGATGGGAAACTTGCCGCAGAGCCCGGCGAGGTAGTCCACCATGCCGCCGGCATCGAGCTTCTTGCCCTCGCCCTCCATGTCGTAGATGCCGTTCTTGAAGAACTCGGTCGCGGCGCAGTCGAGGGCGAAGACCACCTCCTCGCCGACGCGATGACCAGCGGCCTCGCAAGCCTTGGCGATGAAGCCGAGCGCCTCCTCGGCGGACTTCAGGTCCGGCGCGAAGCCGCCCTCGTCGCCGACATTGGTGTTGTGCCCGGCATCCTTCAGCGCCTTCTTCAGGGCGTGGAAGACCTCGGCGCCGATCCGTGCCGCATCCGCCAGCGTGCCGGCGCCGACCGGCATGATCATGAATTCCTGGATGTCGATCGGGTTGTCCGCGTGCTGGCCGCCATTGATGATGTTCATCATCGGCACCGGCAGGGTGCGGGCGAAGACGCCGCCGACATAGCGGTAGAGCGGCTGGCCGAGATCCTCGGCCGCCGCCTTAGCCGTCGCGAGCGAGACAGCGAGGATGGCATTGGCGCCGAGCCGGCCCTTGTTCGGCGTGCCGTCGAGCTCGATCATCGTCTCGTCGATGCGCACCTGCTCGGCGGCGTCCATGCCCGAGAGGGCGTCGAAGATCTCGCCCTCGACATTCGCCACCGCCTTCAGCACGCCCTTGCCGCCGAAGCGCGCCTTGTCGCCGTCGCGCAGCTCGACCGCCTCATGCGCGCCGGTCGAGGCGCCCGAGGGAACGATGGCGCGGCCAACGGCGCCGCTGTCCAGCATGACCTCCGCCTCGACGGTCGGGTTCCCGCGACTGTCGAGGACCTCGCGGGCGATGATGTCGACGATGGCGGACATGCGCGTCTCCGGTTGGCCTTCGGTGCGCCGGCCATAAGACGGGCCGGCCAAAGGGGCAAGGGGGCGAGGACCGAGGGAGGGCGGGTTTCCGGCCTTCTACCGGCAATGGAATTGCCGCCTCGCCGGCCCCTTGGCTGTCCCCGTGTACCCCCCTGCTCCCTTTGGGCGCCGAATCAGTTGCGCCGCGACGCCTCGGCCATGGCGCCGAGCTGGGCGACCGCCGCCTCGAAGGCGGCGACCTTCGTCTCGGCATCGGCGCTGCGGGTCGCCAGCGCCGCATGCGCCGCCTCGAGGCTCGCCAGCACCTCGACCAGGGCGCCGAAGCTGCCCTGGGCGGGATCGTCGTCGCGCATCGCCGCCACGCCGCGATAGATCGCGTAGCGTTCCGCCACGCCGAGCCGCCGATCGGCCGCGACCGCGCCCAGGAAGCGGGTCTGCTGCGCATCCAGCCCCTCGCGGCGGGCCTGGATGGCGCCGCGGGTGCCCTGGCCCGTTTCGGCGCCGATCACCGCCCGCAGCAGGGCGGCGACGGCGGTGACATGCGGCGCCGCCTCGGCGATCGTGGCATTCAGGCTGGCGTTGCGGCCGGCGGCGGCCATGCCGTCGGACAGATCGGACAGGGCCATGATCCCCTCGAGCCCGGCCCGCCGCACCGCCTCCGGCACGCTGGTGCCGCTCGCCTGCCGCACCGCCAGCAGCCCGTCCTCGGCGGCGCGCGCCAGCTGGGCGCCGCTCGGGCCGGAGCGCGGCTCGACCGGCTCGCCATCGGCGAGCTGGGCCAAGCCATGGCCGTAATCGCCGAGCGCGGTGAAGGCCGGCATCAGCACCCGGCCGGCGGCCTCCGCGGCGCCGGCGAGCGGCGGATGCAGGCGGGCCGGGCCGGCCTTGCGGCCCCCTTCGGCGAAGGCGATGGCCGCATCCTCGCGCAGGACCATGCGCTCGAACTCATCCACCCGGGTCACCAGCGCATCGGCGCTCGGATCGGCCGCCTCCAGCGCCGCGCCAAAGCGGAGCGCCAGGGGCGCCGGCGCCGCCCGCTCGCCACGGCCGGCGCAGCCCATGACGAGCAGTGGCAGGAGAAGGACCAGGGCGCGACGCGGAACCATGCGGGACTTGCCTCCAGGAAGGCCGGCAGTGACGCCGCCGGCGGTGGCGGCGTCAAGCTACGTATTCCCCACAAAACCGCTTCGCAGCTTTGCGGGGATCCCATGAGACCCCTCTTGCCCGAGATGCGTCACAGCCTGCCGCGGCCAGGCCGCGCCCAATGGCCAGTATAGTCTGCCGCGGCCAAGCCGCGCCCAATGGCCAGTATAGTCTGCCGCGGCCAAGCCGCGCCCAATGGCCAGTATAGTCTGCCGCGGCCAAGCCGCGGCAGAGCAACGGGAAGCGACGGCTCCGATAAACGCTTAAGCCGCTGTCATCTTCGCGGGCCGGCGCCGCGGGCAAGCCGCATGAACCGGGCGGCGCCTCAGACCAGCCGGGCCTGGCGCACCGCGGCGCCGATGAAGCCGCGGAAGAGCGGATGCGGGTCGAAGGGCTTGCTGCGCAGCTCCGGATGGTACTGCACGCCGATGAACCAGGGATGGTCGGGATATTCGACGATCTCCGGCAGCGCCCCGTCCGGCGACATGCCGGAGAAGCGCAGCCCCGCCTCCTCCAGCTGGTCCTTGTAGTTGACGTTGACCTCGTAGCGATGCCGGTGCCGCTCGGTGATCTCGCTGGCGCCGCCATAGACCTTCTGCACCAGCGAGCCCTCGACCAGCCGCGCGACATAGGAGCCGAGGCGCATGGTGCCGCCGAGATCGCCCTGGGCGTTGCGCCGCTCGAGCGCGTTGCCGCGCAGCCATTCGGTCATCAGCCCGACCACCGGATGCTCGCAGGGGCCGAACTCGGTCGAGGAGGCGCCCTTGAGGCCGACCAGGTTCCGCGCCGCCTCGATCACCGCCATCTGCATGCCGAAGCAGATGCCGAAGAAGGGCACGCGGCGCTCGCGGGCGAAGCGCACCGCCTCGAGCTTGCCGGGGGTGCCGCGCTCGCCGAAGCCGCCCGGCACCAGGATGCCGCTCATGCCCTCGAGCCGCGCCACGGCATCGGCATCGCGCTCGAAGACCTCGGAATCGACCCAGTCGAGCTTCACCCGGACATTGTGGGCGATGCCGCCATGCGTCAGCGCCTCGGCCAGGGATTTGTAGCTGTCGAGGAGGTTCGTGTACTTGCCGACGACGGCGATGGTGACCTCGCCCTCGGGCTGCTTCACCGCATGGACGATGTTCTCCCAGCGGCGCATGTCCGGCTCGCCATAGGCCGAGAGGCCGAAATGCCGCAGCACCTCCTGGTCCATGCCCTCCGCATGGTATTGCAGGGGCACGTCGTAGATGGTGCCGGCATCGAGCGCCGGGATCACGCTCTCCGGCCGGACGTTGCAGAAGAGCGCGATCTTGCGCCGCTCGTTCTCGGGGATCGGCCGGTCGCAGCGGCAGAGCAGGACCTGCGGCTGGATGCCGAGGCCGAGCAGCTCCTTCACCGAATGCTGCGTCGGCTTGGTCTTCAGCTCGCCGGCCGAGGGGATGTAGGGCAGCAGGGTCAGGTGGACGAAGAGGCTGCGCTGCGGCCCCATCTCGTTGGCGAGCTGCCGGATGGCCTCGAGGAAGGGCAGCGACTCGATGTCGCCGACCGTGCCGCCCACCTCGACGAGGACGAAGTCGTAGCCGTCGGTCTCCGCCTGGACCACTTCCTTGATCTTGTCGGTGATGTGCGGAATGACCTGGACGGTGCCGCCGAGATAGTCGCCCCGCCGCTCGGCGGCGATGACGTCGGAATAGATCCGTCCCGTCGTCCAGTTGTCGGCCTTCGTGGCATGCACGCCGGTGAAGCGCTCGTAATGCCCGAGGTCGAGATCGGTCTCGGCACCGTCATCGGTGACGAAGACCTCGCCGTGCTGATACGGGCTCATCGTGCCCGGATCGACGTTGAGATAGGGGTCGAGCTTGCGTAGCCGGACCTTGTAGCCGCGTGCCTGCAACAGCGCCCCGAGAGACGCCGCCGCGATGCCCTTGCCCAGGGAGGATACCACGCCGCCGGTGATGAATACGAACCGCGCCATGGACGGCCTCCATAGCGCCTGCGGCGCGTTGCGGCTACCCGGGCATCACAGGGCGGCCATGCATTGGCGGGCATTGTGACCGCGCCGCCAGCCAGGGCGGCAGCGGCGAGTCGCCGTAGCCGGGGGATCAGTTCGTCGGGACGGCCGGGGAGGCAGGTGCCGGAGCCGGCGCGCTCGGCGCGGCGGGCGGCGGGGGCGCGTCCAGGATCGAGCGCTGCAGGCCGGTGCCGCGCCCGAGCAGCGCCAGCGTCAGCGACAGCACGAAGAAGGCAGTGCCCAGGACGGCGGTGGTGCGGGTCAGCAGATTGGCCGTGCCGCGGCCGGTCATGAACCCGCCCATGCCCTGGGAGGAGCCGATGCCAAGCCCTCCGCCCTCGCTGCGCTGCAGCAGCACCACGCCGATCAGGGCGAGGGTGACGAAGAGATGGATGATGAGAAGGACGGTGGCCATGGGCTCCGACAGGGTCCGGAAGGCGAGGCTGCGCCTTCTACAGGCTGGGCGCGCCGGATGCCACCCTTGGCCGTGCCGGCCCGGCCCCACGCGCCCGCGCCGCCTCCGCCAGATCCCGGCTGGCCAGGTTCTTCGCCTTCGCCTCGACCTCGAGGTCCATCCCGGCGAGGTGGTCGAGCGCCCAGTCATTCACCGCCCGGTTCCACATCCGGTCCGAATGCCGCCGCAACGCCCGCGTCGGGACGCCGGCCGCGAGCAGGCCCTGGTAGTCGGGCAGGCGGTCCGGATCCAGGCCGCCCGGCAGCAGGTCCTCCCGCGGGGCGCTCAGATGGCCGATCGGGCGGGTGCCGCGCCAACTCTCCCGCACGGTGGCGAGGCGGGCATCCGCCGGGTCGATATGCTCGCCGGCGGTGAAGCACCAGTGATGGTGCAGGTCGAAGACGATGGGCAGGGTCTCGGCCAGCGGCAGCAGGTCGTCGAGGCCGTAGGCGGTCTCGTCATTCTCCACCGTCAGCAGCCCCTGCGTCTCGGCGGAGAGCCGGGCGAGGCCGCGGCGGAAGCCGGCGAGGCCGGGGCCGCGGGCGCCGCCATGGATGTTGATATGCGCCCCCTGCGGATGCCAGCCGCCGGCGAGGCCGAGCCAGCGCATGATCTCGGTATGGTAGTCGAGATCGGCGATGCTGTTCTCCAGCGCCCGCGGATTGTCGGTGGCGAGCAGGCAGAACTGGCCGGGATGCATGGAGAGGCGGATGTCGGCGACGCGGGCCCGGGCGCCGATGGCGGCGAGGCCGGTCTCCGCCGCCTCGCGCAGCGCCGGCTCGGCATAAAGCGGGCGTGCGACAGGATGGGTATAGACCGGCAGCAGGGTGCTGATGATGCGCAGGCAGCGCTCGAGCGGCGGCGCCACGGCCACCTCCTCCACCTGGGCGGCCAGGGCCGCGAGATTGCCCTGCACCAAGCCGAGCAGCTTCGCCGTCGCCGCGGCCGGGGAGAGCCGGGAGATCGCCGCGACGGTGGTGTCGCGCAGGTTCATCGCCGCGGCCGGCCGGTCGTCTCCCGGCGGCGGCACCCATTTGCAGCACCAGCCGATTCGCATGCGGGCGGAACGCGTGCCAAGGGGACGGGTTCGGGCGGGGCTCTCCGTCCGCATCTTCGCCCGGCGCGGCACGTTCCCCCGGAAACATCCGCTGCCCATCATCCCGCGGGCGTCGTCCGCATGACCCGGCCGAACGCCAGGAAGGAGACCCCATGACCCAGATCGCTCTCGACCCCGGCTCCGTCGCGGTGATCACCGGCGGCGCCTCCGGCATCGGCCTCGCCGCGGCGCGGCGCTGGGCCGAAATGGGGCTGCGGGTCTGCATCGCCGATCGCGGCGGCGAGCGGCTGGAGGCGGCGGCCGAGGCCCTGGCCGCCCTCGCCCCCGGCGGCCGCGACGGGGTGCTGGCGGCCGCGGTCGATGTCAGCCGCGCCGAGGAGGTGGAGGCGCTGGAAGCGCGGGTGCGGGAGCGCTTCGGCGGCACCGACGTGCTGATGAACAATGCCGGGATCCAGCCTGGCAGCGACCTGCCCGGCAGCCTCGATGCCTGGGAAAGGATCATCGGGGTGAATCTCTGGGGCGTGATCCATGGCAGCCGGGCCTTCATGCCGGGCATGGTTGCGCGCGGCCGGCCGGGCTTCATCATCAACACCGGCTCCAAGCAGGGCATCACCACCCCGCCGGGGGACCCGGCCTACAACGTCTCGAAGGCCGGAGTGAAGGCCTTCACCGAGGCGCTGCAGCACAGCCTGCGCAACGCCCCCGGCTGCCGGATCAGCGCGCATCTGCTGATCCCGGGCTTCGTCTTCACCGACCTGACGGCGAAGGGCCGGGCCGAGAAGCCGGCGGCGGCCTGGACGCCGGAGCAGACCGTCGACTTCATAATGCAGCGGCTGGCAGCCGGGGATTTCTACATCCTCTGCCCGGACAACGACGTGGACCGGGCGACGGATGAGCGGCGCATCCTCTGGGCGGCGGGCGACATCGTCGAGAACCGCCCGGCACTGTCGCGCTGGCACCCAGACTATGCCGGGGCCTTCGCCGCCTTCATGGCGAAGGACAGGGGTTGAGGGCTGGGCCGGCCGGCCCCCTCGACGGCGTGTTGAGGTTGACGCTGCCCGTTGCCCTGCTGCGGCTTCACCGCGGCAGGCTGCGACGCCCCTCGGGCTCGAAGCGAAGCACGGGCCCCTGCGGCGGCGTGCAGCGACGTCGTGGGGAGGTCCTAGGCCTCGACCACCACGTAATCGTCCTCGACGCTGACCGGGAAGGTCTCGGCGGTGTAGGGCCCCTCGACCAGCGCCGCCCCCTTCTCGACATGGGCCGGGAATTGCCGGACCTGCACCCGCTTCGGGTCGAACCAGCTCTTGCCGGTGCGGATGTCGAATTCCCAGTAGTGCCAGGGGCAGCGGATCATCTCGCCCCGGCGGCCATAGCGGTAGACGCCCGGCTCCGGGCTGTCGACATGGCCCGAGACCAGCCCGGCGCAAAGGCTGCCGCCCTGATGCGGGCAGCGGTCGGAGAGGGCGAAGAACTCGCCCGCCAGGTTGAAGACGACGATGCGCTTGCCTTCCGCCTCGACGAGCTTGCGCCCGCCGGGCGGAATCTCCGCCACCGCCCCCACGATCAGCTTCGCCATGTCCCGGAACGCCTATGAAAAACAGTCGCTTTCCGTTGCCCTGCCGCGGCTTCGCCGCGGCAGGCCGTGATGTCTCTCGGGCCGGAGGGGAATCACGGGGCCGCCGCGACGGCGCCCAAGCGACGTCGTGGGGACGCTAGAGCGTGATCGCCTGAGGTGGAAACACCGAAGGCGTGAATCACGCGACAAAACAACAAGCTAGACCATGATCCGTGAACCCGAGTGAACGGATCATGGTCTAGAGGCCGTAGAGCGCCCGGGCGTTGCCGCCATAGATGCCGGCGCGGTGCTCGGCCGGGATCATGCCCGGCAGCGCCTGGCGCGGATCGTCGAAATCCCAGTGCGGGTAGTCCGAGGCGAAGAGGATCCGGTTCCAGCCGATCCAGCCCATGATGTCGATCAGATGGGCGCCGCGCTCGGGCTCCTCCATCGGCTGGGTGGAGACCCAGATATGTTCGCGGATCTGCTCCGAGGGCGCCCGGGTGAGGTGCGGCACCTCGGACTTCAGCGACTTCCAATGCGTGTCGAGCCGCCAGCCGACCGAGGGCAGCCAGGCGAAGCCGCACTCAATCAGCACGATCTTCAGGTTCGGGATGCGCTCGAAGACCCCCTCGACCACCAGGGAGATCACCTGGTTCTGGCAGGAGGTGGCGTGCTCGCTCACCTCCTCGATGTAGAAGCTCGGCCAGCCGCCATTGGTCATGGCCCAGCCGCTATAGCCGAAGGCATGGAAGGCGACCGGCAGGCCCACCTCGGCCGCCGCCTCGTAGATCGGCCAGTAGCGCGGGTTGCCGGCCGGCTCGGCGGTCCGGCTCATCATCAGGACCTGGCAGAAATTCGGGTCGCCCGCACGCTTGCGGATCTCCGCGGCCGAGGCCTGCGGGTCCTCATAGGGCACGACGACGCTGCCGCGCAGCCGCGGCTCCTTGCGCAGCCAGTGCTCGAGCTGCCACTCGTTCACCGCATGCGCCATGGCGGCGGAGAAGGCGTTGTTGCGGTCGCCCTGGCCGCTCGGCTGCAGCGGGTTCAGCACGCCGTAATCGATCCCGAAATTGTCCAGCAGCTGGAAGCGCAGAAAATCGAGGTCGGAGGCCGGGGTGCCGCCATTGGGCGGCCAGGCGTCGCGGCGGGAGGCGAGCGGCTGCGCCTTCGGGAAGGGCGGCTGGCCGCCGGTGAAGCCGTGCCGCTGGCGCATGCCCCAGGTCTGGAGATGCTGCCACCACCGCTCCGAAAGGAAGGGCTTGAACTCGGTCAGCACCTTCGGCCGCGGATGGATGTCCACATCGATCAGGCCGAGGGTGGCGGCCGCCGGCCGGCCAGGCGCGGCGATGGGCTGGATGACGTTCATCATGCGGGAACTCCCTCCCGGATCCGACCATAGGTCGCAAGCGCGTTGTCGCGCAGCAATTTCGGCAGCAGGGCCTCGGGCAGCCCCGGCGGCAGGGCGGCGTCGCCGTCGAACTGCCAGTGCGGCCAGTCCGAGGCCCAGAGCAGCATCCTGTCCGAACGCAGATGGTCGAGGATTCGCTGCACCGCCTCGGCCGGCGCATCCAGCGGCTGGGCGGTCAGGCGCACCTGGTCGCGGATGATCTCGGCCGGTAGCCGGTCCACCCAGGGGATCTCGAAGCGCACGCCCTTCCAGGTCTTCTGCAAGCGCCAGAGGAAGGCAGGCAGCCAGGTGACGCCGGATTCCAGCAGCACGACCTTGAGCTCGGGGAATTTCACCAGCGCGCCCTCGGTCAGCAGGCTGGCGAGGCAGCTCTGGAAGCCCTGCTGGTTGGCGGCGTATTCCTCGAGATACCAGGAGGTCCAGCCCACCGAGGTCTGCGGGTGGCGATAGGCGCTGCCGGCATGGATGCCGAGCGGCAGCCCGTGCCGGACGCAGGCCTCGTAGACCGGCCAGTATTGCCGCTTGCCGAGCGGATTCTCGCCCAGCGCCAGCGCCAGCACCTGCACGAAGCGCCGGTCGGGGGCAAGGCGCTCGATCTCCTCCACCGCCGCCTCGACGCTCTGCATCGGCAGCACGATGGAGGCGCGCAGGCGGTCGTCGCGGTCGAGCCATTCGGCCCGCGTCCAGTCGTTCAGCGCCCGGGTGAAGGCGACGGCCATGTCCTGGTTGAGGACGAGCTGCACGCCATAGAGGGGGTTCAGGATGGCGGTCTCGACGCCGAAGCGATCCAGCACCTGGCTCTGCAACTGCGCGACGCTCTCCGCCCCGCGGCCGTCCGGCCCGCGCCAGTCGGCCCGGATGGTCTTCGGCGAGGCCACCGGCCAGGACTGGCTGTCGAGGGTGGTGATGCCCCGCTCCACCACCTGATCCGCCCAGAAGGCGTCCATATAGGGGGTCAGCGCCTTCATGCCCGGCACCATGGGGTGAAGGTCGCAATCGATCGGGCGGTACCCGCTGAACATGCCGCTTCCTGCCGTTGCGATCCCGTTCCGGGATCGATGGCCCATTTCAGCCGCTTCCTGGTCGCGCCGCAACCCGGCGGGATGGTCGACCGACCAAAACCCGCTTCACAATCCGCATCGGCACCCCCTACCCTGCCGCCCTGGCGGTGCGGGTTCAACCGCATCCTGGCAGGAGGGAAGACCGGGCCATGAAGCTCATGTGGTTCCATCTGATGCCCTATACCGAGCTGCCGGAGGACTTCCGGCAGAAGCATCCCTCGGTCTGGGTGGACATCCACAGCACGCTGTTCGATCCGAAGCGCGCCCACCACATGTACAACGACTTCATGGACGAGCTCGAATACGCCGCCGATTGCGGCTTCGACGCCATCTGCGTCAACGAGCACCACTCGAACGGCTACGGGCTGATGCCGAGCCCGAACCTCATCGCCAGCGCCCTGGCCCGGCGCACCACGCAGGTGCCGATCTGCGTCATGGGCAACAGCCTCGCCCTCTACAACCCGCCGACCCGGGTGGCCGAGGAGTTCGCCATGCTCGACGTGATCTCGGGCGGCCGGTTGATCGCCGGCTTCCCGGTGGGCACGCCGATGGACACCTGCTTCGCCTATGGCCAGAACCCGTCCATGCTGCGCGAGCGGTATCTGGAGGCGCATGACCTGGTGCTGCGCGCCTGGACGGAGAAGGACACCTTCGCCTTCAACGGCCGCTACAACCAGCAGCGCTACGTCAACATCTGGCCCCGCCCGGTGCAGCAGCCGCACCCGCCGATCTGGATCCCCGGCGGCGGCAGTGTCGAGACCTGGCAGTGGTGCGCCCAGATGGACTACGTCTACTGCTACCTCAGCTACTACGGATACAAGGCGGGCCGCGCCATCATGGACGGCTTCTGGGCCGAGATGGACAGGCTGGGGAAGGACCGGAATCCCTACCGCGCCGGCTTCCTGCAATTCGTCGGCGTCGCCGAGACGCGCGAGCAGGCGATGGAGCTATACCGCGAGCCGGCCGAGTATTTCTACGGCCGCTGCCTGCATGTGGACGGCCGCTGGGCGACGCCGCCCGGCTACATGACCGAGGCGACGCAGCGCGCCGGGCTCTCCAGCCAGGTGGCCAAGGCAGCCGGCGCCGACAGCACCTTGGGTAAGGGCACGCAGGAACGCTTCGCCGGCACCGCCAAGGACATGGAAGGCATCGTCGAGCGCGGCTATGTCGTGATCGGCAGCCCGGACGAGGTGGCGGAGCAACTGCGCGAAGTGGCGACGACGCTCAATGTCGGCCATCTCATGCTGCTGCTGCAGTACGGCTGCATGAACAAGGCGCTAACGCAGTACAACACGCGGCTCTTCGCCGAGAAGGTCATCCCGCAGCTCCGCGGCCTGTTCCCGGACTGGGAGGATCGTTGGTGGCCGAAGCCGCTGGCATCCTCGGAGACGGCGCCGCTGCCCGCCTTCACGCCGAAGCTGGCGGCGGAATAGCGGCGGGCGGCGCCTTCGGCGGCAGCGGGAAGAGGGTGACGAAGCGCTCGGCCAGCGCCCGGTCGCCCTCGATCCGCAGCGTCCCCTCGCCCTCCAGCGCCGCGAGCGGCACGCCGCCATAGATCGCCGCCGCCAGCACCGCGGGCGCGCCGGACAGCACCAGCTCTGCCGGGCCGGCGCTGCCGGCGGCGATCGCGATCCGGCCGCCCGCCAGTCGCGCGAGATAGGGCTCCTCGCCCAGCAGGAAGCCGATGCGCGCCCGCAGCCCGGCGGCGCGCGCCGGGTCCAGCATGGTCCGCAGCGACATCAGGAAGGAGGCGGCACTGAGGGGCAGCCTCGGGTCGTGCCGCGGCGAGCGCGCCGCCCAGCGGCCGAGCGCCTGGAAGATCGGCTCGCTCTCCTGCCCCCATTCGGTCAGCGCATAGACCTGGCTGCTCGCCGGCGGCGGCAGCGTCCGGCGCTGCACGATGCCGGCGGCCTGCAGCTCCTCCAGCCGCTGGGTCAGGATATTGGCGCTGATGCCCGGCAGGCTGGCCCGCAGGTCGCGGAAGCGCCGCGGCCCGAAGAGCAACTCGCGCATCACCAGCAGCGCCCAGCGATCGCCGACGAGGTCGAGCGCATGGGCCGCGGCGCAGGCATCCTCGTAGCGCCGCTGCCGGGGCAGCGGAGGGACCGCCGAACGCCCCGCACCGCTGTCGGTCATTTTTCCTGACTTCATGGTTGCTTTTATTAACCACCACGTGGCATGCCTGTCAAAGCCGATCCAAGGAGGAACGCCGGATGACGAAGCTGATTTTCGTGAACCTGCCCGTCGCCGATCTCGCGCGAGCCCGCGCCTTCTACGAGGCGGTGGGCGCCACCAACAATCCGCAATTCACCGACGACACCGCCGCCTGCATGGTCTTCTCCGAGACCATCCACGCGATGCTGCTGACCCATGCCAAATTCCGCGAGTTCACCAGCAAGCCGATCGCGGATGCCAGGGCGAGCTGCCAGGTGCTGCTCTGCCTCTCGGCCGACAGCCGTGAGGAGGTGGATTCCATCGTCACCCGCGCCGGCGCTGCCGGCGGCGCGGTCGATCCCGGGCTGAAGATCGACCACGGCTGCATGTATGGCCGCAGCTTCGAGGATCCCGACGGCCATATCTGGGAGGTCATGTGGATGGACATGGAGGCGGCGAAGGCCGCCATGGCGAAGGGCTGAGCCGATGCCGGGCCTGACCCCCTGCCTCTGGCTCCCCGAGCGCGCCGAGGAGGCCGCCGCCTTCTACCTCGACACCTTCCGCGCGGCCGGCCTTGCCGCCGAGCGGCGCGGCGAGATGCGCATGGGCGCGGGCGGCGATCTCGTCGCCGTCACCCTCCGCCTCGCCGGGCTGGAGGTGATGCTGTTCAACCCGCGCGGCGAGGCGCAGCACAGCCATGCCCTCTCCCTTTTCCTCACCCTGCCGGACCAGGCGGCGCTGGACCGGATCTGGGAGGGGCTGCTGCAGGGCGGCGCGCCGGTCGCCTGCGGCTGGCTGAAGGACCGCTTCGGCATCTCCTGGCAGATCGTGCCCGAGCCGGTCGGCACGCTGCTGAACACGGCCGATGCGGTGCAGGCCGGACGGCTCATGCAGGCGATCCAGGGCATGGTGAAGCTCGACCTCGCCACGCTGCAGCGGGCCTTCGACGGCACGGCGTGAGCCGGGACCCGCCCCGAACGCAAGGGAAGGAGACGCCACGATGCGCGTGATGGTGCTGGTGAAGGCGACCGCCGAGAGCGAGGCAGGCGCCCTGCCCTCGCCCGAGCTGCTCGCCGCGATGGGCCACTTCAACGAACAGCTGGCCGCGGCGGGGCTGCTGCTCGCCGGGGAGGGGCTGCACCCCTCCTCGCGCGGCAAGCGCGTCGCCTTCGAGGGCGAGGCGCGACGGGTTATCGACGGGCCCTTCTCGGCGACCGGCGAGCTCGTCGCCGGCTTCTGGATCTGGAAGGTCCGCGACATGGAGGAGGCGCTCGCCTGGGCGCAACGCTGCCCCAACCCGATGCCCGGCCCGAGCGAGATCGAGATCCGCCCGATCTACGAGCTGGAGGAGTTCGGCGAGCTCCTGACGCCCAAGCTGGCGGCGAGCGAGGCGTGCCTCCGCGCCCAGGCCGAGGGGCGCTGAGCCGGGCCGGCTCGCGCCTCAGACCTTCATGCCGAGCCGGGCAAGCCGCGTCGCGGCCGCCGCATTGACAGCATGCTCGGGCAGCCGACCCTCGGCCAGCGCCGTCACCTGCCGCACCGTGTCGAAGGCCTGGTGCTCGATCGCCTGCGGCGTCAGCCCGCCGATATGCGGCGTCGCCACCACCTTCGAGTGCCGCGCCAGCGCGGGCGTCGGCATCTGGTCCGGCGCCCGGCCGACATCCATGGCGACGCCGCCGAGCTGCCCGCTCTCGAGCGCCGCGAGCAGCGCCGCCTCGTCCACGAGGTTGCCGCGCGAGGGGTTGAGGAAAAGCGCGCCGCGCTTCATGCGCGCGAAGGCGGCGGCATCCAGCAGGTTCTCCGTCTCGGCCGTCGCCACGGCGAGGCAGACCACGATGTCGCTCTCGGCCAGTAGCCGCTCCAGCGGATGGTGCTCGATCCGCGCATCCTCCGGCCGCGCCTTCGGGTCGGCCACCAGCACCCGCATGCCGAGCGCCAGGCCGAGCGGCGCCAGGTAGCGGCCGATGGCGCCGTAGCCGATGATGCCGAGCGTGCTGCCGGCGAGCTGCCGGCCCATCCGCGCCGGCGGCACCTCGCCGCGATGATAGGCGGCGCTCGCCGCGCCGATGCCACGCGCCAGATCGACCATCTGCCCGAGCACGAGCTCGGCGACCGCGGGGATGAAGCCGGGCGTCGCATGCGTCACCAGCACGCCCGCCGCGCTCGCCGCCGCGACATCGACGTTGCGGATATCGACGGCGCAGCGGAGGAAGGCGACGAGGTCCGGGGCATGCGCGAAGGTCGCCGCCTCGCCCGGCGACTGGCGGTAGCTGATGATCGCCTCGCAACCCGCCGCCGCCTCGGCCAGGGCGCGGCCGGAGGGGTGTTCGCCGCTCTCGTTCAGCCGCACCTCCGCCACCCGGCGCAGCGCGGCCAGCGCCCGCTCGCCGTAATAATTCGCCAGCGCCTCCGGCGTATGGGTCAGATAGACCTTCATCGCGCGCCTCCCGCTCCGCCCTGCGGCATCCCTCCCATGCCGGCGATGCCGGCGCAACGCGGCTTGGCCAGGGCGCGGCAGCATGGTGAATTGCCGCCATGTCGCACCCCATCCCCGCCATCCTCGCCCATCTCGACCAGCAGGCCCCCGCCGCCGAGGTGCGGCTGATCGACTGGCTGCGCATCCCGAGCATCAGCGCCCAGCCGGCCCATGCCGGCGATTGCCTGCGCGCCGCCGACTGGCTGCGCGACCAGCTCCAGGGCATGGGCTTCACCGCCAGCGTGCGGCCGACCGCGGGGCATCCGGTGGTGGTCGGGCACCATCCCGGGCCAGGGGGCGGGGCTGGGGGCGGGGATGCCGCGCCGCACCTGCTCTTCTACGGCCATTACGACGTGCAGCCGGCCGATCCGCTGCCGCTCTGGACCTCGCCGCCCTTCGAGCCGGTGGTGGTGCAGGGCAGGCATGGGCCGCGCCTCGTCGCCCGCGGCGCGGTGGACGACAAGGGCCAGTGCGCCATGTGGCTGGATTCGCTCCGCGCCTGGCACGCCGTCGCCGGCGGCCCGCCCTGCCGCGTCACGGTGCTGGTCGAGGGCGAGGAGGAGGTCGGCAGCCCGAATCTCGACGCCTTCCTCGCCGCCAACCGGGCCGAGCTGGCGGCGGATGTGGCCGTCATCAGCGATACCGGCATGTGGGACATCGACACGCCGGCCATCACCACGCGGCTGCGCGGCATGGTCTATGCGCAGATCGACCTGCGGGCGGCGCGGCGCGACCTGCATTCCGGCCTCTATGGCGGCTCGGCGCGCAACCCCATCAACCTCCTCGCCCGGATCCTCGGCGAGCTGCAGGATGCCGAGGGCCGCATCCGGATCCCCGGCTTCTATGACGGCATCGCCGAGATCTCCGCGGCGCAGCGCGCCGAATGGGAGGCGCTCGGCTTCGACGAGGCGGCCTTCCTCGGCGAGATCGGCCTCTCCATCCCCGCGGGCGAGCGGGGCCGCGCGCCGCTCGAGCGGCTCTGGGCGCGGCCGACCGCCGATCTCAACGGCATCTGGGGCGGCTATATGGGCGAGGGCAGCAAGACCGTCATCGCCGCCGAGGCGCATGCCAAGCTCTCCTGCCGCCTCGTGCCCGGCCAGGACCCGCAGGCCGTGGCCGAGGGCATCCGCCGCTTCGTCGCCGAGCGCCTGCCGGCGGATTGCACGGCCGAGGTGCAGGTCTTCAGCTCCACGCCGGGCATCGAGGTGCCGGCGGACAGCCCCTGGGTGCAGGCGGCGCGCCGGGCCCTCTCCGCCGAATACGGCCGGCCGGCGGTGCTGATGGGCAGCGGCGGTTCCATCCCCGTGGTCGAGAGCCTGAAACGGCTGCTCGGCCTCGACAGCCTGCTGGTCGGCTTCGGGCTGAACGACGACCAGGTGCACAGCCCGAACGAGAAATTCGAGCTCCGCTGCCTGCACAAGGGCGCCCGCAGCCATGCCCGGCTGCTGGCCGAGCTGGCCGGGCGCGCGACGTGAGCGGGCCGCGCCGCCCGCCGGCGCTGCGCCGCTCCTGGTTGTTCCTGCCGGGGGCCGAGGCGGGGGTGCTGTGGGCGGCGCCCGGCCTTGGCGCCGATGTGCTGATCCAGGAGCTGGAGGATTTCTGCCCGGCCGAGCGCCGCCCGGCCGCCCGCGCCCTCTGCCGCGACCTGTTCGATAGTTGGCGCGCCGCCGGCGCCCTGGCCGCGGTGCGCATCAACCCGCTCGAGGCGTGCGGCCGCGAGGACCTCGCCGCCGCCATGGCGGGGCGGCCGGACCTCGTGCTGATGAGCAAGGTCGCCGCGCCAGCCCAGGTCGCGGCGCTGGAGGCGGCCATCGCCGCGCTGGAGGAGGCGCCGGGCCGCACCGAGATCGTGCCGAACATCGAGACCGCCGCGGGGGTGGTCCGCACCCTCGCCATCGCCGGGGCGAGCCCGCGCGTCACCGCCTGCCTCATCGCCGCCGAGGACCTCGCCGCCGATCTCGATGCCGAGCGGACCTTGGAGGGCACGGAGCTCGCCCATGCCCGCAGCCGCTTCCTGCTCGAATGCACCGCCGCCGGGGTGGTGGCCATCGACTGCCCCTTCACCTTCGGCGATCTCGCCGCGGCCGAGGCCGATCTGCGCCGGGCCCGCTCCCTCGGCTTCAAGGCGAAGAGCATCGTGAACGGCGACCAGGTGGCGCTGGTCAACCGGCTGCTGACGCCCTCGGCCGAGGAGGTGGCGAAGGCCCGCCGCATGGTCGCGGCCTTCGAGGCGGCGCGGGCGCGCGGCGAGGACCGGGCCGAGGTGGACGGGCTCTTCGTCGAGGTGCCGACCTATCTCGCGGCGCAGCGGCTGCTGCGGCGGGCGGCGGCGCTGGCCGGCACCGGCTGACCCGCGCTGCGACTCACGGCAGCACCTTCCCCGGATTCATCCGGCCCTCCGGGTCGAGCGCGCCCTTGATGCTGCGCATCACATCGAGGGCGACGGGGTTCTTGTGCGTCGCCATGGCGTGCCGCTTGCTTTGGCCGATGCCGTGCTCGGCCGAGAAGCTGCCCCCGAGGGAGACGGCGATGCCGTTCACCAGCGCCTCCATCGCCCCGGCCCGCTCGGCCCAGGCGGCGCGGTCGGTCCAGCCGGCCGGCGCCAGGAGCGAGAGATGGATGTTGCCGTCGCCGGCATGGCCGATGGCGGCCATGCGCCCCTCTGGCCAGCGCGCCTTCAGCTCCCGCTCGGCGGTGTTGACGAAGGCCGGCACCGCCGAGACCGGCACCGCCGTATCGGTGCCGACCGCCGGGCCCTCGCGCCGGGCGCAATCCGGGTAGTCCTCCCGGATCTTCCAGATCATGGCCCGCTGCGCCTCGCTCTCGGCGATCACCGCATCCAGCGCCTCGCCGCCCTCGAGCGCCGCAGCCAGCGTTTCCTCCAGCATCTCGCGCAGCGGCACCGAGGGATGCGCCGCGGCGATTTCCACCATCACGTACCAGGGCGAGTCGAGCGGCAGCGGCATGCGCAGCCCGACCCCGTGCCGCTCCGCCATCTGCAGGCAGAAGCGCGCGCAGAGCTCGAAGCCGACCACCTCGGCGCCGCATTCCATGATGCGGCCATAGAGCGAGAGGGCGGCATCCGGGCTCGGCACCGCGACGAAGGCGCTCTCGATGCGCCGCAGCGCCGGCACCAGACGCAGCGCCGCAGCGGTGATGATACCGAGCGTGCCCTCGCCGCCGATGAAGAGATGCCGCAGCGCATAGCCGCTGTTGTCCTTGCGGACCCGCCGCAGGTCGTCCAGCACCCGCCCGTCCGGCAGCACCACCTCGAGCCCCAGCACCAGCTCCCGCGCATTGCCCCAGCGCAGGGTGCGGATGCCGCCGGCATTGGTCGAGAGCATGCCGCCGATCTGCGCCGTGCCCTGGGCGCCCCACTGGATGGGGAAGAGCCGCCCCGCCTCGGCCGCCGCCTGCTGCACCGTCTGCACCACGCAGCCGGCCTCGGCGACGAGGGAGAAGTCGCGGGCGTCGAGGTCGCGGATGCGGTTGAGGCGTTCGAGGGAGAGCACCACCGAGGCCGGGCCGTTCGCCGCCGGCACCGCGGCGCCGGAGAGGCCGGTGCGCCCCCCCGCTGGCACGATGGCGAGGCCGAGCGCGGCGCAGCGCCGCACCGCCTCGGCCACCTCCGCCGTGCTGCCCGGGCGCAGCACCGCATCCGGCTCGCCCCGCCAGGTGCCGCGCCAGTCCACCGCATAGGGGGCGATATCGGCCGGGTCGCGGAGGAGGTTCTTCGAGCCGACGATATCGGCGAGCGTGTCGAGCGGGGTCATTCCGGGCGTTGTCCTCCTCCCCCATCCTCGGCCGGGGCCGGGGGCGTTTCAACCCCCGCCTGCCCCTCCGGTCCCCCCCCTTGGCCTCCCCCTCTGGCCCCCGGCGCCCCCCTGGGCTTCACTGCGCCGCGCAGGATCGCTGCGATGCAACGGGTGGGAACGGATGAGCGAGGCAGTGCCGCAGAGCGCGGATTACGTGGTGGTGGGCGCCGGCTCGGCCGGCTGCGCGGTGGCGGCGCGGCTCTCGGAGGATCCCTCGGTCCGGGTGGTGCTGATCGAGGCCGGGGCGCGCGACCGCAGCCCCTGGCTGCACGTGCCGATCGGCTACGCCAAGACCATGTACCATCCGACCCTGTCCTGGAATCTGGTCACCGAGCCGGAGCCGGAACTGGAGGGGCGGCGCATCGCCTGGCCGCGCGGTCGCACCCTCGGCGGCTCCTCGGCCATCAACGGGCTGCTCTATGTCCGCGGCCAGAAGGAGGATTACGACCACTGGCGCCAGCTCGGCTGCACCGGCTGGTCCTTCGAGGACGTGCTGCCCTATTTCCGGCGCTCCGAGGACCAGGAGCGCGGCGCCTCGGCGCTGCACGGCACCGGCGGGCCGCTCGCCGTCTCCGACCTGCGCGACCGCAACCCGCTCGCCCTCGCCTTCATCGAGGCCGCCGCCGAGCTCGGCTTTCCGCGCAACCCGGATTTCAACGGTGAGCAGCAGGAGGGCGCCGGCTTCTACCAGGTGACGGCGCGCGGCGGCTGGCGCTGCAGCAGCGCGACCGCCTATCTGAAGCCGGCGCGGCAGCGGCCCAACCTCACCGTGGTCACCGAGGCGCATGCCGCCGGGCTGCTGATGGAGGGGCGGCGCGCCGCCGGGGTGCGCCTCACCCGGGGCGGCACGCCCTTCACCATCCGGGCGGAGCGCGAGGTGATCCTCTCGGCCGGCGCCATCGCCTCGCCGCATCTGCTGCTGCTCTCGGGCATCGGCCCGGCCGAGCACCTGCACGCCGTCGGCGTGCCGGTGGTGCACGACCTGCCCGCGGTCGGGCGCAACCTGCAGGACCATTTCCAGGCGCGGCTGGCGATCCGGGTGAAGGGGCCGGGCAGCCTCAACACCCGCGTCGCCAGCCTCTGGGGCAAGGCGCTGATGGGGGCCGAATTCGCGCTTCGCCGCAGCGGCCCGCTGACGGTGAGCGCCGGCACCGCCGGGCTCTTCGCCCGCGTGCTGCCGGGCAGCGCCTCGCCCGACGTGCAATACCATTTCCTGCCCTTCAGCACGGCGAAGACGATGCTGGAGCTGCACGACTTCCCGGGCATGACCATCAGCGCCTGCCAGCTTCGGCCGGAGAGCCGCGGCACCATCACCCTGGCCGGCCCGGACCCGATGCAGAAGGCGCTGATCCACGCCAACTACCTCAGCGCCGAGACCGATCGCCGCTGCATGGTGGAGGGCATCAAGCTCGCCCGCCGACTGGCCGCGACGCGGGCCTTCGCGCCCTTCGTCGAGGAGGAGGTGGTGCCCGGCGCCGCGGCGGCCAGCGACGAGGATGTGCTCGACTTCATCCGCCGCACCGGCACCACGATCTACCACCCGAGCGGCACCTGCCGCATGGGCGGCGACCCGGCGAGCGTGGTGGATCCGGAGCTGCGGGTGCGCGGCATTGAGGGGCTGCGGGTGGCGGATGCCGCGATCATGCCGACCGTCGTCTCCGGCAACACCAACGCGCCCTCCATCATGATCGGCGAGAAATGCGCCGACCTGGTGAAGGCCGCAGCGCGGCGGAAGCTGGCGGCATAAGCCGGGCACCGAGGGGCCGCGGCGGCGCCACGCCTACCGGCTCCCGCTGCCCGGCGCCCCAGGTCGCATCCCGGCGCGCCACTCATCGGCGCCGAGGCTCTCCTCGATCGCCAGAAGCTCCGTCGCCAGGGCGCCGCGCGGGTCGCGCTCCGCCCCCTCGTCAATGCAGCGCTTGGCGAGGCGGAGGGCAAGCGGCGGCGCGGCGAGGATGGCAGCGGCGAGGCCGGCCAGCTCCGCCTCCAGCGCCTCGGGCGCGACCAGCCGCGTCACCAGCCCATGCGCCAGCGCTTCCGCGGCCGAGAGGCTGCGGCCGGTGAGCATCATATCCTTGGCCAGCCGCCGGCCGAGCACCCGCGGCAGGCGCTGCGTCGCGCCGACCGTGCCGCGCAGCGCCTCCGGCGTGCGGAAGCTCGCCGCCGGCGTCGCCACGACGAAGTCGCAGGCGGCGGCGATCTCGCAGCCCGAGCCGATCGCCGGCCCCTCCACCACCGCGGCCACCGGCATGGGCAGCGCCTCGATCGCGGCATAAGCGGCGAAGCCCTTCAGGCGGCGGGCGCGCACCGCATCCTCGCCCATCCCGCGCCGCTCCTTGAGGTCGGCGCCGGCGCAGAAGACCGGGCCGGCGGCCCGGACCAGCACCAGACGCGCCCCATCCGCCGCGGCGCGCCGGGCCTGCGCGACGATCGCCTCGGCCATCGCCAGGTCGAAGGCGTTGCGCGCCGCCGGGCGGTTCAGCCGCAGCGTGACCAGCCCGCCCTCGCCCGCCTCGTAAAGCACCGTCTCGTTCATGGCCGCAGCCCCGGCGCGTCGATCCAGGCCTTCAGCCCGCGCAGCATCGCCGGCGGGTACTGCGCCGCCGCCAGGGCGAGCCCGCAGGCGGTCTCGAGCAGCGCCGCGCCGGGCACGACGCGGTTGACCAGGCGCAGCGCCAGGGCTTCCGGCGCCAGCACCTCGCGCCCCGTCGCCAACATCTCGAAGCCGAGCTTGGGGCCGAGATGGCGCAGCAATTGCGGCCCGACCAGGGTCGGCCAGATGCCGTGCCGCGCCTCCGGCCAGGTGATGCGCAGATCCTCGGCCGCCACCACCATGTCGCAGCCGAGCATCAGCGAGGCGCCCATCCCGACCACCCGCCCGTGCACGGCGGCGACCACCGGCTTGGCGGTGGCGCGCGGCGCGGCGAGCAGCACATCGGCGAGCGCCGCGCGCTCCTGCCAGGCGGCGTCATCCGCCGCCAGCGCCCGCCGCTCCTCCAGGTCGCCGCCGGCGCAGAAGCCAGGTCCCTCTGCGGCGATGACCAGGGCGGCGACCGCTGGATCGGCCTCGGCCTCCCGCAGCGCCGCGACCAGCGCGGCGCAGAGCGCCATGCTGAGGGCGTTGCGCTTCTCCGGCCGGTTCAGCCGCAACAGGCAGACGGCGTCGCGCCTCTCGCTCAGCAGGATCATCGGCCCGAGGCTGCCGGCCGGCCCTGGCCCGTCAAGGCGCGGCCGCCACCGGCGCCGAGCGCAGCGCCCGGCTGTCGAGCCGCCGGCCGAGCAGGCGTTCCGCCTCCAGCCCCGCCGCCCGCAGTCGCCCGGGATCGAGGCCGGTGCGGTAGCCCATGGCAGCCAGCGCCGTCGCCAGGTCCTCGGTGCAGGTATTGCCGGTATGGCCCTCGCCATAGGCGATGCCGGCCGGATGCCCGCCGGTGCCGCCGAGGGCGCAATCGGCATGGGTCAGCCCGGCCTCGATGGCGGCGAGGGTATTGGCGAGGCCGGTGCCGCGGCTGTCGTGGAAATGCGCGATGAAGGTGGCGGTCGGCAGGGCGCCGTGCAGCCAGCCGATCAGGTCGCGCACCCGCGGCGGCGTGGCGCTGCCGATGGTGTCGCCGATGGCGATCCGGGTCACGCCGAGCTCGGCAAAGCGCCTGGCATCCTCCAGCACGCGCTCCTGCGGCGTCGGCCCGTCGAAGGGGCAGTCGAAGGCGGTGCTGATGGTGCCGACCATGAGGAAGGCGTCGCGGGCGAGCGCCGCCATCTCGGCGACATTGTCCCATTGCTCGGCGCGCGAGCGGCGCAGGTTGCGCTGCGCGTGCCCCTCGCTCGCGGAGACCAGCAGCGAGATCTCCTCCGGTCCCCAGCCTGCCTCGCGCGCCGCGAGGGCGCGGCGCACCGCCTGCGGATTCGGGCAGGTCGCCTTGAACAGCAGGCCGGGCCGCCGCCTGACGCCGCGCAGCACCGTCTCGGCATCGGCGAATTGCGGCACCTGACCGGGATGCGCGAAGCTGGTGATCTCGATCCGGCGGAAGCCGCAGCCGGCGATGCGCTCGATCATCGCGATCTTCGCCTCGGCGGGCAGCACCGCCGCCTCGTGCTGCAGCCCATCGCGGGCGAAGCATTCGCAGAGCACCACATCCGGCGCCTCCGGCGCGGCGCCGGCGGCGATCTCCGCCATCTCCGCATCGCTCGGCGTGTCGCTCATCGGCACAGCTCCCCCAGGATGGCGATGGCCCGTGCCGGGTCGCGCGCCACGCGCGCACCGGCCGCGTCCAGCGCCGCCAGCTTCGCCTCGGCGCCCTCGCGCGCCGCACCGGCCAGGGCGCCGGCATGGCCCATGCGCCGGCCCGGTGGCGCGTGCCGCCCGACCAGCATGGCGACCACCGGCTTCGGACAGCGCGGGATCGCCTCGGCCAGGGCGTATTCCTTGTCGCCGCCGATCTCCCCGCAATAGAGCACGGCCGAGACCTCCGGATCGGCGGCCAGCGCCTGCAGCCATTCATGCGGGTTGCGGCCGCAGACCGCATCGCCGCCGATATGCGCGACCAGGCGCTGACCGATGCCCGCGGCGCTCAGCAGCCGCGCCATGGTGAGCGTCAGCGTGCCGCTGCGGCAGAGCACCGCGACGCGGCCGGGCCGGCAGAAGGAGGGCGCGATGGAGCCGAGCACGCCGGCGCCCGGCACGCAGAGGCCGAGCGTGTTCGGCCCCACCATCCAGGAGCCGGCGGCGCGCGCCGCCTGCGCCGCGCGCAGGGCGTCGTGCACCGGCACGTATTCCGCGGCGACGACGAGGCTCGGGATGCCGGCGGCGGCGCGCACCGCATCCAGCACGCCCTCGGGCGGCGTGTAGATCACCGCCGCATCGGCCGGCTCCGGCAGGTCGCGCAGATCGTCGAAGAGCGGCAGGCCGTCCATGCTGCCGCCGCCGCGGCCGAGCGCGATGCCGCCGAGCAGCGCCGTGCCCGTCTCGCGCATCGCCGCGACCTGGGCGGCGGCATAGCGGCCGGTCGGGTTGAACACCACGACGCGGCGGGGGAAGCTGGCGAGGAAGGGCAGGATCGTCACGGAGGCAACGGTGCGGCTGACCGAGCATGATGGCAAGGGCGTGCTGCGCCGGCACGGCATCGCGGTGCCGCAGGGGCGCTTGCTGCGGGAAGAGCCTGGGCCGGCGGAGCATGGCATCCTGAAGGCGCAGATCCTCGAGGGCGGGCGCGGCCAGCGCGGGCTTGTGCGCCGCAGCAGCGCCGGTGAGGCACCGGCCGTCGCGGCCGCGATCCGCGCCGCGCTCGGCGACGCGGCGGCGCCCCTGCTGCTGGAGGAGGCGCTGCCCCTCGCCCGCGAGATCTACCTGACGCTCCGCATCGACGGCACGGCGCAGTGCATCGAGCTGCTCTGCGCGCCGGAGGGCGGCATGGCGGTGGAGCAGTCGCCGCATCTGCTGCGCTGCGGCATCGAGCCGGAGGCGCCGGGCGCGCTGGAGACGCTCTTCGCCACGCTGCGCGGCGGCTTCGCGCCCGATCTCGCGGCGCGGCTGGCCCGGCTGGCGCTGCGCCTCGCCCGCATCCTGCGGGACGAGGATCTCGAATTGCTGGAGGTGAACCCGCTCGGCCTGCTGCCGGATGGCCGCCTCGTCGCCTGCGACGCCAAGCTGGTGCGCGACGATGCGGCGGGTTTTCGACAGGCCGCGCCGGATCTCTCGGCGGCGCTTGAGGAGGCGGCGCTGACGCCCCTGGAGCGCCGCGCCCGGGCGGAAGGGTTCCAGCTCGTCGAGTTGCCGGGCGGGACGGTGGCGATGATCACCGCCGGCGCCGGGCTCGGCATGCTGATGCTCGACCTGTTGGCCGATGCCGGCTGCCCCGCCGCCTGCTTCATGGACAACGCCAATGGCGGCCCGGCCGAGACCATGCCCGAGCGCCTCGCCCTCGCCTTCGAGATCGCCCGGCGGGAGGAGGTGAAGGCGGTGATGTTCTTCACCACCCTGGCCTCGCGCGGCCTGCGCGGCCGGGTCGAGGCGCTGGCCGCGGCGCTGCGCGCGCATCCGCCGACCAAACCCTTCCTCGCCGGCATCGCCGCCGGCCATGCGGCGCTCAGGGGCTATCCGCTGGACCAGGCGCGAGCCGACCTCGCCGCGGTCGGCGTCACCGCGCTGCACGACAACCCGCACGACCTGGTGCGGGCAGTGGCGGCAGCGGTCCGGGGCTGAACCCGGCGCAGCGTATCAGAAGCGGCGGTGGCCGCGCACGCGCACCGGCACCAGGATCGGCTGCGGCCGTAGCGGGAAGCCGCCGCGACCGGCATCCTCGGGCCGGGATGCGAAGGCCACGGCCGCCGCGAATTGCGCGCTGCCGAAGACGATGCCTGAGAAGAACCAAAGCATGGCGATGGGCAGGGCCCCTCCGGCGGGTCCCACCAGCAACCGGCCGATGCCGCCCGGATCGGTTTCGATCAGGGCGATGACAAAGAGCGCCGCGATGCCAAAACCAACGGCGCCGTTGAGGGCGAGGGTGCGGTGGAGGGGCATGGGCTCTTAATCGCGTGAAGCGGGCTTGGGTTCACTGACTGCGACGCGTCGCATGCGGCGCGAGCCAGCCGAGACTGGCCTCCGGCTCGGCATCGGTGGTCGGCAGGTAGGGCTTGATGTCGAGCAGCGGCGTGCCGCTGGCGCAATCGAGGTTGTGGACCCGCAGGATGCCGGGCCCGGCGAAGCCGGCGAAGCGCACCACCGAGAGCGCGAGGGGATTGGGCCGGCAGGGCGCGCGGGTGGCGAAGACGCCGCGCCGCTCGCCATCGAAGGGCGGCCGGATGACCAGCGCGGGCGCCGGGGCGCGATCGAGCCAGTAGAGCAGGATCAGATGGCTGAACCCCTCCAGGCCGAGCAGTCCTTCCCGGTAGTCCGGGGCGATGACGGCGCGGCATTCCGGCGGCGGGCCGGGCTGGCGGCCGTTGCGCGGGCAGTCGGTCGGGCTCCGCCAAGGGGTTTCCAGATGGCCGATCGGGGCGAGGGTCACGGGGGCCATGCCGGGCTCCTGCTGAATGGGCGGGCGTGGACAGGCGCTGTAGGCTTCGCGCCGGGTGGAGGAAAGACGATGACGGGACCGGCTCGGCGCAGCCTTCTGGCGGTTCTGGCGATGGGCGGGGCGCTCCGCCCGGCCCGCGCGCAACCCGCCTGGCCCAGCCGCCCCATCCGCTTCGTCAGCCCCTTCGCGCCGGGCGGGCCGCATGAGGTCCCGGCCCGCACCATCGCCGAGCATCTCACCCAGCGCCTCGGCCAGCCGATGGTGATCGAATCCCGCCTGGGCGCCGGCAGCGCGGTCGGCACGCAATTCGTCGCCCGCGAGCCGGACGGCCACACCTTCCTCGTCACCACAACCTCCTTCGCCACCCTGCCGGCGATCATGAAGGATCCGGGCTTCGACGCCTTCACCGACCTCGTGCCGGTGACGCTGATCTCCGAGAGCTCGCTGCTGCTCGCCTGCCGCGCCGATGCGCCCTTCGCCGACCTCGCCGGGCTGCTGGCCGCGGCGCGGGCGCGGCCGGGCCGGATCAGCCTCGGCTCGGCCGGCATCGGCTCCTCGACGCATCTCGCCATGGCGCTGCTGCAGCACCTCGCCGGCATCGAGCTGCTGCACGTGCCCTATCGCGGTGTCTCGCAATCCCTCGCGGCGCTGCTCGCCGGCGATATCGAACTCTGGCTCGGCGATCCCTCGATCCCGGCCGGTGCGCTGCAGGAAGGGCGGGTGCGGCCGCTCGCCGTCACCACCGCCGCGCGCAGCCCGGCCCTGCCGGCGGTGCCGGCCATCGCCGAGGCGGTTCCCGGCTATGCCGTGCCCTTCTGGTTCGCCCTGCTCGGCGGCCGCGCCGTGCCGCCCGCGGCGGTGACCCGGCTGATGCAGGAGATGGCGCCGCTGCGCGCCCCCGACAGCCCGCTCTCGCGCCGCATGGCCGGGCTCGGCGCGACGCTGCTGCTCACCGGGCCGGAGGCGCTGACGGCGCGGCTGCACCAGGAGATCCCGCAATGGCGGCAGGTGGCGGCCGCCGCCGGGATCACGCCGGAATAGGCGCCTCCGCGGCCGCGAGCGCCCGGAGCAGCCGCGCGGCCAGGGCCGGGTACTGTCCTGGCAAGGTGCCGGCGAAGGCCTCGCCGCGACTGCTCGGCAGATCGGCGTACTGGATGGGCGCCGTGAACTGGGCGGCGGTCAGGCCGAGGCACCGGCGCTCGATCCGATTTTGGAAATGCCAGCCGGCCGGCAGCGGCGTCTTCAGGATCTCGCCACCCGACCAGTCCCGCACCACCAGTGCCGTGACATCGCACTGGCCGAGCACCGGATTGTCCGGTCGCCAGTGCCGGCTCGATGCCGGCGACCCGGCGCAGCGCCGCTAGCAGGGCCTCGGGCGTCACGCCGGCGGCGGCACCACCGCGCCGTCCAGCAACGCCTCGATCTCCGCCTCCGCATAGCCGGCCTCGGCCAGCACCGCCCGCGCATCGGCCGAGAGGCGCGGCGCCAGCGGCAACGCGTCCGGCCCGGCGGCGGAGAAGGTGACGGGGCGGCCGAGCCCGGTCATCGGCCCTTCGGTCCGGTGGACCTCCCGCCGCAGCAGCCCGGTCTCCCAGAGATGCGGGTCCTCCAGCAGCCCCTCGATCGTCGCATAGGGCATGGCGGGGATCTCGCGCCGGCGGAACTCCGCGGCCCATTCGGCGGTGGTGCGGCGGCGCAGCGCCTCGGCGCGCAGGGTGAAGTAGGCGTCGACGTTGCGGAAGCGCGCGGCGACGCTGTTGAAGCGCGGATCGTCCTTCAGCTCCGGCCGGCCGATCGCGGCGAAGAAGGCGAAGGCCTGGGCATCGGTATTGGCGGAGACGGCGATGTAGCCATCCGCTGTCGGGATCGGCTTCGCATCCGGGTTCATGACGCGCGGATCGCCGGTCGGGCCCTCGGGGTCGAAGGTGCGGCGGAACATGTGCTCGGTGAGCACGAAATGCGCCATGCTCTCATACATCGGCACCTCGATCGCCTGCCCCTCGCCGCTGCGCTCGCGGGCATAGAGCGCGGCGGTGATGGCCTGGCTGGCGATGATGCCGGTGATGTGGTCGCAGAGCACGAAGGGCGCGAAGCGCGGCTCTCCCAGCACGCGGCCGAGCGCCGCGGCGAAGCCTGACATGCCCTGGATGATGGTGTCATAGGCCGGGCTGTCATGGTGCCGGCCGCGGCGGCCGAAGCCGGCGATGACGCAGAAGACGAGGCGCGGATTCTGCGGGTGCAGCGCCTCCCAGGTGATGCCGAGGCGCTCCAGCGCGCCGCCGCGCATGTTGGTCACCAGCACGTCGGCCTGCGCCGCCAGCCGCGCCAGCACCCGGCGTCCCGCCGCGGTCTTCAGGTCGACCGCGATGCTGCGCTTGCCGCGGTTGAAATGGATGAATTTCGGCGACATGTCCGGCGAGGGCGCCGGGCCGCCGAGCTTGCGCAGCAGATCGCCCTCCGGCGCCTCCAGCTTGATCACCTGCGCCCCCTGCTCAGCCAGCGTCAGGGTGCAGGACGGGCCGACCACCACCGCGGTGAGGTCGAGCACCTTCACCCCGCTGAGCGGGCCCTGCCCCGCCGCTTTCCCGCTCATGCCGCGGCCTCGGCGAGGCATTCGAAGGCGAGCCGCCCGGCGGCGTCGAGCGCCCAGAGCCGGGCCCGGCCCAGCGTCTCGGCATGGCAGGCGAGCGTCACCGGGCGACCGACGAAGAGCGGCCGGCCGGCGCGGGTGGTGACGCTGCGGAGCCGGCCGGGCAGGTGCCGCTTCGCCAGTTCGGTCAGCCGGGTCGTGGTGATGCCGCCATTGACCACCAGTGCCGGATAGCCCTCGGCGCCCGTCGCATAGTCCGAGTCGTAATGGATGCGGTGGCCGTTGTTGGTGACGGCGGAATAGCGGAAGAGCAGCACCGGGTCCGGCGTGAAGACCTCGCGCGTCGCCTCCTCGGGCACCGCCGGCGGCGCCGCCTCGGGCGCCGCGGCGCCCGAGGGTCCGGCGGGGGCGGCGTCGCGGAAGACCAGGTCCTGCTCCTCCACCACGCATTCGCGCCCGCCGCTCTCGATGCCGTGGCGGATGGTGACGAAGACCATGGCGCCGCTGCGCCCCTGCTTCGGGGTGATGGCGGCAATGCGGGAGACGCGCCGGACCTCGGAGCCGATCTCGACCGGCGCGACGAACCATGTGCGCCGCCCGGCGAACATGCGCCGCGGCAGCGGCACCGGCGGCAGGAAATCGCCCTTCGCCGGATGCCCGTCCGGGCCGAGCGCCGATTGCCGCGCCAGCGGCCCGAACAGCACCACATGCCAGCCCTCGGGCATCGGCGCGCCGCGGCGGATCAGGCCTGGATCCTGGTCCAGCAGGGCGGCGAGACGGCGCAGCAGCACCGGGCTGGCCTCGTCCTCCGCGACCGCCTCGCGGCCGATCCAGTCGCGTAGCGCGGCCTCGTCCATGCCCGTCCTCCCTCGCCGGACAGTCTTCCGGGCGGGTCCAAGGCTGTCAAACGGGGCGCCGCGCCCATGGGCCCGGCCTCAGCGCGGCTCCACCTTGCGGTCGCCGCCGGAGGTGCCGGGCGGCGGGATGACCGGCGTGGTGCGCGGATCCGGCACCGGCGCCGGAGCCTGGATGCCAGGATCGACCCGTGCCGGCGGCTGGATCACGCCGCCGGGCGGCGCGGCCGGCGGCGCGGTGTCGCTGCGCGGCGGCGGCATGGGCTGCGCCGGCCGAGCGGGCCGTTCCGTTTGTGCCAGGGCGCAGCCGCCCGACAGGATCAGCGCCGCCAGGCCGATGCCGTATCGCCGCATGCCTCCCCTCCATGTTCCGAACGGGCCGCCAACGCCGGCTGCGGGGCGGGGTTCGCCGCGCCGGCCGGTTCAGCCCATGCGCAGCGCGCCGCTCTCGGCGAGGCCCGCGATCTCGGCCTCGGTGAAGCCGGCCTCGGCGAGGATCGCCGCGCCATCGGCGCCGAGCCGCGGCGATGGCGCGCGCGGGCCGGTCGGGGTGGCGGAGAAGGTGACGGGGATGGCCATGCGGGTCACCCGCCCCTCGGTTGGGTGCTCCTCGGCCTCGAAGAAGCCGGTCGCCTGCAGATGCGGGTCCTCGAAGATGCTCTCGAGCGTATGCACCGGCGTCACCGGCAGGTCCGCCGCCTCGAGCAGCGCCAGCCATTCGGCGCTGCTGCGCTTGCGGAACTCCTCGGCCAGCATGGCCAGCACCGCGTCGATATGCCGGGTGCGCGTGGCATGGCTGGCGAAGCGCGGATCGGTCGAGACCAGGTCCGGCCAGCCGACGGCGGCGCAGAAGGCGCGCCACTGCCGGTCGTTGTAGATCATGGTGCAGACGAAGCCGTCCTTGGTCCGGTAGGGGCGGCGATCGGGCGAGAGCAGTCGCCCGTAGCCGCCGCCATCGAGCGGTGGGTCGAAGACGCGGCCGCCGAGATGGTCGCCGAGCACGAAGGTCAGCATGGTCTCGAACATCGGCACCTCGACGAGCTGCCCCTCGCCCGTGCGCAGCTGGTGCACCAGCGCCGCGTTCACCGCGCTCGCCGCCATCAACCCGGTGATGCGGTCCGCCATGGCGAGCGGCACGTAGCGCGGCTCGCCGCCATTCACCTGGGCGTTCAGCCCGGCGATCAGCGCCGCGCCCTGCATCAGGTCGTCATAGGCCGGGCGCGGCGCATAGGGCCCGTTCTGGCCGTAGCCGAGGACGCTGGCATAGACGAGGCGCGGATTGGCCTCGCGCAGCGCCGGGTAGTCGAGGCCGAGCCGCGCCATGGCGGCCGGGCGGATATTGGTCACCAGCACATCCGCCTGCCGCGCCAGCCGCAGCAGCGCCGCCCGCGCCTCCAGCCGCTTCAAGTCGAGGGCGATGCTGCGCTTGCCGCGGTTGATGGTGATGAACATGCAGCCCATGCCGGGGCTGCGGCCGGGGCCGATGAGGCGCACCACATCGCCCTCCGGCGCCTCCACCTTGGTCACCTCGGCGCCCATCTCGGCGAGGAGCTGGGTGCAATAGGGCCCGACCAGCACCGTGGTCAGGTCGAGGACACGAATGCCCGCCAGCGGTCCGGCTCCCATGGTCAGCCCCCGATCCCCGGCCGGCATGGCGTCTTGCAGCGAACCCCTGGCATCCAGAACCTCCCTCGTCCCGCCGGCGAAGCTGCGCGGGCGGCCCGGACGGGTCAACCCGCGGGCGTTCCGGTCACCATGCCGCGGGCGGCGGGCCGGCGCCCCGCCGGCCCCGCAACCGCGCGCAGCGCCGGCCGTTGCGGCCGCGCATGTCCCTGATCCAGCCCACGCCGCCGCTGCCGCCGGCCGACCTCCCTGCCCTGCTCGCCGGCCTGCGCCGCGCCCTGCCCGGCATCGCCGCCCGCGCCCCGGCGCGCGACGCCGATGGCGCCTTCCCGGCCGAGGATGTGGCGGCGCTGCGCGAGGCGGGCTTCCTCGCCGCGCCCCTGCCGCCGGAGTTCGGCGGCCAGGGCCTCGGCACCACGCCGGCCGGCGCCGCCGCGCTCTGCACCGCGCTGCGCCTGATCGGCCGCGCCAGCCTGCCCCTCGGCCGGCTCTGGGAGGGGCATGTCAATGCGCTCCGTTTGATCATGGCGCATGGCGATGCGGCGCAGCGGGCGGCGGCGGCGCGCGATGCACGGGCCGGGCGGCTCTTCGCGGTGTGGAACACCGGCGCGCCCGGCGAGCCGCCGCTCGGCATCGCGCGGGAGGGCGAGCGCATCCGCCTCACCGGCCGCAAGATCCTCTGCTCCGGCGCCGGCAGCGTCGAGCGGGCGCTGGTCACCGGCATCGCGGCGCCGGGCGAGCCGACGCGGCTGGTGCTGCTGCCGCTCGCCCCCGGCGAGCGCGCCGACCTTTCCGGCTGGACCGCGCAGGGAATGCGCGCCTCGGCGAGCGGCGCCATCGACGTCACCGGCATGGAGCTGCCCGCCGCGGCGCTGATCGGCCCGCCCGGCGCCTATGAATCGCAGCCCGACTTCGCCGCCGGTGCCTGGCGCTTCGCCGCCGTGCAAGCCGGCGGGATCGAGGCGCTGCTGGCGGCGCTGCGGGCGCATCTGCTGCGGCTCGGCCGCGGCGGCGACGCGATCCAGGCGGCACGGCTCGGCGAGGTGGCGATGCTGGCCGAGACGGCGCGGCTCTGGGTCGAGGCGGCGGCACCGCGCGCCGAGGCCGGTGATGCCGGGGAGGCGGCCATCGCCTTCACCGGCCTTGCCCGCACCGCGGTCGAGCGTGCGGCGATGGAGGCGCTGGCGCTGACCGAGCGCGCCATCGGGCTGCAGGCCTTCCTGCGGCCACAGGATGCCGAGCGGATCGCCCGCGACCTCTCGACCTATCTGCGCCAGCCGGGGCCGGACCGCGCCCTTGGCCACGCCGCCGCGCATGTGCTCGCCGCCGCGGCCGAGCCCGGCGATCTCTGGGACTGAGCATGGATCCCGTTGGCATGGACGCCGCCGCCTTCCTGCGCGCGGCCGAGGCGCTGCCGCTGGAGCAGGACCCCCGCGCCCTGCTCGGCCCGGCCGGGGCGCTGGTGCTGGCGCCGCATCCGGACGACGAATCGATAGGCTGCGGCGGGCTGATCGCCGCCGCCACCGCTGCCGGCCTGCCGGTGCGGGTGGTGGTGGTGAGCGACGGCACCGGTTCGCATCCTGGCCTGCCGCCGGAGCGGATCCGGGCGGTGCGTGAGCGGGAGACGCTCGCCGCCACGGCGGCGCTCGGCCTGCCGCCCGAGGCGGTGCATTTCCTGCGCCTGCCGGACCGGGACGTGCCCGCCGCCGGGCCTGGCTTCGCCGCGGCGGTGGAGGCGATCCTCGACCTCGCGCGGCCGGCACCGGATGCGGTGCTCTGCACCTGGCGGCACGACCCGCATTGCGACCATGCGGCGAGCTTCGCCATCACCGAAGCGGTGGTGCGCCGCCTGCCGGGCGTGCGGCTGCTCGCCTATCCGGTCTGGGGCTGGGCCTTCGCGCATCCGATCGCCGGCTTCCCGCTGCCCCCGCCGCCGATCCTGCCGGGCTTGCCGCGCGGTCGGCGCTTCGGCATCGCCCGCGTCCTCGAGGCGAAGCGCCGCGCCATCGCGGCGCATGTCTCGCAGCACAGCGATCGGATGGGCGATGCCGACGCCTTCCAGCTACCGCCCGAGGCGATCGCCCTGGCGCTGCGCGACGTCGAGCTGCTGCTGGAGGAAATGCCGTGACGCAGCGCCCCGGGCAGAGCCTCGACGTCGCCTATTTCGATGCGATCTACGCCGCCGATGCCGACCCCTGGCGCTTCGCCAGCAGCGACTACGAACGGGCGAAATACGCTGCGACGCTCGCCGCCCTGCCGCGCCCGCATTACGCCCGCGCCTTCGAGATCGGCTGCTCCATCGGCGTGCTGACGGCGCAGCTCGCCCTGCGCTGCGATGCCTTGCTGGCGGTGGACCTGGCCGAGGCGCCGCTCGCCGCCGCGCGGGCGCGCTGCGCCGATGTGCCGCAGGTG
This sequence comes from Roseicella sp. DB1501, assembly GCF_013112485.1. GTDB lineage: Bacteria > Pseudomonadota > Alphaproteobacteria > Acetobacterales > Acetobacteraceae > Paracraurococcus. The sequence goes on along the minus strand of NZ_JABFHG010000013.1, from coordinate 112,035 downwards.
ACCTTCCGGCGCATGGCGGTGCCTGGCGACTGGCCGGAGGGCGGCTTCGACCTGATCCTGCTCTCCGAGGTGGTCTACTACCTCGACGCCGCCGATCTCGCACGGCTCGCTTCCCGCGTCGCCGGCGCGCTGCATCCCGGCGGCGAGGCGCTGCTGGTGCACTGGACCGGCGAGACGGACTACCCGCTCTCGGGCGATGCCGCGGCGGAGGGCTTCATCGCCGCGGCCGGGCTGCCGGTCATTCGGCAGCAACGGGCAGAGGCCTATCGGCTGGATCTGCTGCGCCGCCCTCCCGCTCCGCCCGGCTGAGCGCCGCGAGCATCCGGCGCGCCTGGACCGTCTCCCACGGCAGCGCCGATGGCAGCAGCAGCCGGCGCCGCAGGCTCGGCGCCGCCGCCTGCAACGCCTCCCAGGCCAGGCCGAAGCTCGGCGCCGCCAAGACCTGGTCCATCATCGCCGGCGCAAGGCCGAGCGCGGCCTGCAACCGCCCTGCCTCCTCCAAGCCGGCGCGCAAACGCCGCAGTGCCCGCCGGACGCGGAAGCGCCGCCAAGCATCCCGGGCCGGCTCCAGCCGGTCATCGACCGGTGCTTCGGGATCGGCGAGGCGGTGCCGCAGCGTCTCCGCCATGCCGCCGCCCGCTCGGCCATCGAGCCGGCAGGAAACCAGCACCCGCGCCGCGCCGCTGTGCCGGATGCGGGCATCGATGCGGTCGAGCGCCCGGAACAGGGCGCGGTCCTCGCCCCGCGGCACGAGCGGCACGCCGCCGACCGCCCGGTAGGCGGGCAGCCGCAGCGCGATCGAGGCGCCGGAATGCGTGCCATGGGCCGGCGCCGGATCATGCGCGATGGGATCGAGCCGTGCAGCCAGCGCATCCAGCAGCGCGGCGTAGCACGCCTCCGCCGCCTCGCGCCGGCGCAGCGCCGGCGGCAGCGAGGCGACCTCGAGCGGGTCGGGCAGCACGGCGCCGGCCACCGCATCGGCCCCGGCGGCGAGCTCGGCGAGGTTGGCGGCGAGCCAGCCCGGCTCCGGCCGCGCATCCGCATCGGTGCTGAGCAGCACGCCCTCGGGCGCCTCGCCGAGCAGCGCCGCCGCCGCATCCATGGCCGCGGCGCGGGCGCCGCCGGCATGCGCCCGGTCCGGCGGAAGCACTGCCTCGACCACCAGCAGGGGGAATGGCAGGCCAGGCGCCAGGCGGCGCGCGAGCCCGGCCGTGTCGTCTCGGCAGTTGTTCGCCAGCAGCAGCACGGCGGTGCCGGCCAGGACGCCGCCTTGCTGCGCCGCCAGCGCGTTGAGGCAGTCCGGCAGGCGCGAGGTCTCGTCGCGCGCGGGGATGGAGAGCACGCTGCGCAAGGCAGGGCCGGGCACGGCCGAGAGGGCGGCCAGGGCCGCGGGCGGGAAGTTCATCGTCCCGGCAGAACGGAGCGCCGCGCAGCGGCGTTCCCGCACGCCCGCGCGCGGGGCGGCGCGCGGGCATCACAGTGTCAGGCGTACGACAGCCCTGCCGCACCCGGCACCCCGCGCGGGGTGCCGGGCTCGGGCGTCAGCGGTGCCGCGCCTCCGCCAGATGGTCGAAGCGATGCGTGTAGGTGCCGAGGCCCTGGGTCTGGCTGCGCAGTTCGATGATCATCTCCTGCAGCTCGGCCGCCGGCACCAGCGCCTCCACCGTGTCCCAGCCCTCCCAACCCTCGCGCGCGGCATAGCCGAGGATCTGGCCGCGCCGCCCGGTCAGCAGGCGCTGGGCGTTCGGCGTGTACTCGGCCGGTACCTGCACGGTCACGGCATGGATCGGCTCGAGCAGCACCGGCTCGCCCTTGGCGAGCCCCTCCTGCATCGCCATGCGCGTGGCGGTGGCGAAGGCCATGTCGCTGCTATCGACGGAGTGGAAGCTGCCATCGAGCAGCGTCACCGCGACATCGACCACTTGGTGGCCGAGCGGCCCCTTGCGCGTCGCCTCCTCCGCCGCCTCCCCGACCGCCGGGATGAAGCGCTTCGGCACGGCGCCGCCGACCACCTCCTCGGCGAAGCTGAAGCCGGCGCCGCGCTCGCGCGGCTCGATGCGCAGCTTCACATCGGCGAACTGGCCGTGGCCGCCGGTCTGCCGCTTCAGCCGCGCATGCTGGGTAACGGCCTGGCGGATGGTCTCGCGATAGGGGATCTGCGGCCGCACCGTGCGCAACCTGACCCCGGAGCTGCCGGCCAAGCGGTCCAGCGCCGCCCGCAGATGCAGCTCGCCCTGTCCCTGCAGGACGGTCTGGCCGCTCTCGGGGTCGAGGATCACGGTGAGGGCGGGGTCCTCCTCGGCCAAGCGTTGCAGGGCGCCGGAGAGGCGCACCTCGTCCTTGCGGTCCTCGAGCACCACGGCCAGCGCATGCACCGGCGCGGCCGGCGCCGGGAAGGCGAGCGGCGCACCGGCCCCGAGGGTCGCGCCGGTCGTCACGCCCTCCAGCCGGCCGAGTGCCACGATCTCGCCGGCCGCGGCCTCGGGCACCTTCTGCGCCTCGCCATTCGGGAAGCGGTGGATGCCGCCGATGCGGTGGCCGTCGAGCTGCATGCCGTCCCGCACCGCGCCGCGCCAGATCCGCGCCCAGGAGAGGCGGCCGGCATGGCCGGCATGCAGGGTGCGGAAGACCTGGGCGAGCGGCGGCCCCTTGGTCTCGACGCCGCGCCGGGCGGCCGTTTCCTCCGGCTCGGGCACGTCGTGGCGGAGCGCCTTCCAAAGGCGATGGATGCCGTTGTTATGCTCCGCCGCGCCGAGCAGGACGGAGACGACGGCGCCGCTGCGCTCGCCGCTGTGCAATGGCCGGTAGATCTCCTCCGGCGCCGGCGTCAGATCCTCGAGCACCTTCTCGAGCAGGGCGTCGTCGTGATCGGCCAGCGCTTCCAGCAACTCGGCCCGCGCCTCGCTCTCCCGCGCCCGCATCATGGCGGGCAGCTCGATCCGCTCGGAGGCGGCGCCGCGGCGGTAGCGATAGGCCCGTTCGGAGACCAGGTCGACATAGCCGGTGACCGCCTCGCCTTCGCGGATCGGCACCTGCCGCAGCACCAGCTTGCGCGGCGTCTGCGCCTGCAGGGCGGCGAGGGTGTCGCGCACCCGGCCGTCGAGCTGGTCGATCTTGTTGACGAAGACGATGGCCGGGATGCCCTGCTCGTCCAGCATGCGGAAGACCGGGCCGAGCACCGCGGCGCGGCCCGGCGCGGCCTCGGTCACCACCACGGCGAGGTCGGCGACGGCGAGGGCCGCCGCGGCGTCATGCGCGAATTCGACCGAGCCGGGGCAATCGAGCAGCGCCCAGGAATCCTCCATATGGTCGACATGGCCGAGCCGCAGCTCGGTGCCCATGCCGCGCGCGCCGCCGCGCCGCGCCGGGGCGCCGGCGGCGCTCAGCAGGGCGTCGAACAGCGTCGACTTGCCGCTGCCCTGCGGGCCGATGAAGGCGACGGATCGGGGCCCCGCCCCGCCGAGTGATCTGCCGCTGGCATCTGGCATCGTGCTTCGCCCTCCCGTTCGGGGCGGGCCGTCGCGGCGCCTGGACCGGATGCCGCCGGCCAGCCCGGGTCTCCCTGGACCCTTGGTTGCCGCGGGCGTCCTGGCGCCGCCGGGACGGACCCGGGCGCCACGCGTGGGACGAGCCTAACCAGATGCCGCCGGGGCACGCCAGCCCGCCATCGCGACGGTATCCCGATGCGCCGGGGTCATGCACCGTTCAGCAACCACCTTCGGTTCATCCTGCGCTGCCGCCATCCCGCCTATCGCATTGGGATCGACGGCCTATTGCATCGCAGCGACAGGGTGACCCCATGACGATCCGCCCGCAGCGTCCCGGCGGCCAGGCCGACGGCTCGCTGACCGTTCTGACCCTCTCCGCCGCCGTCACGCTCCTTCTCGGGCTGGCGCTGCTGCCGGGGCAGGTCGTGTTCCTCGGCATCGTCGCGGCCACCACCGCGCTCGGGCTGAACCTCGCGGAACTCCGCCGGCATGGCGGCTCCGGCCTGCCGCGCCTGCCGCTGCGCCCGGAACACTGAACCTCGCCGCAAAACCGCTTCGCGGAGGGGATCAGAGCCCGCCCCAGACCTCCTCCGCCACCTCGACGCAGAGGCGGAGCTTCGCCCATTGCTCCTCGACCGTGAGCAGGTTGCCCTCCTCGGTCGAGGCGAAGCCGCATTGCGGGCTGATGGCGAGCTGGTCGAGCGGCGCATGCCGCGCCGCCTCCTCGATGCGGCGCTTCAGCATGTCCTTGCCCTCCAGCGCGCCGGTCTTCGAGGTGATGAGGCCGAGCACCACCGTCTTGCCCTTCGGCAGGAAGCGCAGCGGCGCGAAGCTGCCGGAGCGCTCGTCGTCGTATTCCATGAAGTAGGCATCGACATCGATGCTGTTGAACAGCACCTCCGCCACCGGATCGTAGCCGCCGGCCGCGATGTGCATGGAGCGGAAATTGCCGCGGCAGAGATGCATGGAGACCACCATGTCGGCCGGCCGGCCGGCGAGGGCGGCGTTGATCATCCCGGCATAGGTCTCGAGCAGCCCTTCCACCCGCTCGCCGCGGTTGCGGAGCTGGGCGAGCTGCTCCGGATCGCAGAGATAGGCGATGTTGGTCTCGTCGAGCTGCAGGTAGCGGCAGCCGGCGCCGGCGAAGTCCCGCATCGCGGCGTTGTAGGCGGCGCCGAGATCGGCGAAGAAGCCGTCCATCGCGGGATAGGCATGGGTGTCGATGGCGCGCCGCCCGCCGCGGAAATGCAGCACCGAGGGCGAGGGGATGGTTTGCTTCGCCACCGCCTCGCCGGCCTGCGCCGCGAGGAAGCGGAAATCCTCGACGAAGGGATGCCCCTGATAACGGATCGGGCCGGTCACCTTCAGCCCATAGGCCTTGGTCTGGCCGCCCTTGAACTGGATGCCCTGATCGGCCTCGTACAGCGCGACGCCGCCGAGCCGGGCGAGGAAGTCGAAATGCCAGAAGGCGCGGCGGTACTCGCCATCGGTCACCGAGCGCAGCCCGACCGCCCGCTGCGCGGCGATGGCCTCGGCGATGCAGCGATCCTCGATCGCCCGCAGGTCGGGCGCCTGGGCGGCGCGGGCCTCGCGCAGCGGCACCGGCCGCAGCAGGCTGCCGACATGGTCGGCACGGAAGGGGGGCTTGCCGTTCGGCATGGCGTCTCTCCGGAAGCGGTGGGCGTGGCCCGGGGGTCCGGCGCGGCGGCATGATGCCGGCTGGGCAGGCCCTCGGCCACCACCGGCACAACGCGCGGCTGGCATGCGTGATGCTTGGCCGTGGCCCGGTACGAACCCGGCACGCCGAGGAGCCCGCCATGCCCCGCACCATCCCGCTCGCCGCCCGCCCGGCGCCGATCGCCCTCCGGTCCGAGGAGACGGCGTTGATCGTCGTCGACATGCAGAACGCCTATTGTTCCAGGGGCGGCTATATCGACCTGTGCGGCTTCGACGTCTCCGGCGCGCCGCCGGTGATCGAGGAATGCGCCAATATCGCCGCCGCCTGCCGCGCCGCCGGCATCCCGGTGATCTACCTGCAGAACGGCTTCTCGCCCGACCAGCGCGAGGCGCCGCCGACGGCGCCGGTCTGGCACAAGTCCAATGCGCTGAGGTTCATGCGCGAGAACGAGGCCTATGCCGGGAAGCTCATCACCCATGGCACATGGGACCATGAGATCGTGCCGGCGCTGACGCCGCAGCCGGGCGACATCCTGGTGCCGAAGACGCGCTACAGCGGCTTCGCCGGGACAGGGCTGGAGCAGATCCTGCAGGCGCGGCGGGTGCGGATCCTGCTCGTCATCGGCGTCGCCACCAATGTCTGCGTCGAGAGCACCATCCGGGACGCCTATCATCGGGAGTTCTTCCCCGTCATGGTGACGGACGCGACCATGGCCGCCGGCCCCGGCGCCCAGGCGGCGACCGAGTTCAATGTCGAGCATTTCTTCGGCTGGCTGACCACGGGGGCCGAGTTGCGGGCGGCGCTCGGCGGCAACGCGCCGGCATGAAAAAAGGGGCGCTGCCCCGCGGCAGCGCCCCCTTCCCGTCCGGATGCCAGGCTTATTTCTGCAGCGCCTGGACGATCTCCTGCGTCACCTTCTTCGCGTCGCCGAACAGCATCATGGTGTTGGGGCGGAAGAACAGCTCGTTGTCGACGCCGGCATAGCCCGAGGACATGCCGCGCTTGACGAAGAAGACGGTCTTGGCCTTCTCCACGTCGAGGATCGGCATGCCGTAGATCGGGCTCGACTTGTCGGTCTTGGCCGCCGGGTTGGTGACGTCGTTGGCGCCGATGACATAGGCGACATCGGCCTCGGCGAATTCGGGGTTGATTTCCTCGAGCTCCTTCACGTCGTCATAGGGCACGTTCGCCTCGGCGAGCAGGACGTTCATGTGCCCTGGCATGCGGCCGGCGACGGGGTGGATGGCGTATTCCACCTGCGCCCCCTCCTTCTTCAGCAGATCGCCCATCTCCCGCAGCACCTGCTGCGCCTGGGCGACCGCCATGCCGTAGCCCGGGACCACGATGATCTTGCTCGCATTCTTCATGATGAAGGCGGCATCCTCCGGGCTGCCGGCCTTGACCGGGCCGCGGTCGCCGCCGCCCGCCGCGGCGCCGGCCGCGCTGCTGTCGGTGCCGAAGCCGCCGAGCAGCACGTTGATGATGCTGCGGTTCATGCCCTTGCACATGATGTAGGACAGGATCGCGCCCGAGGCGCCGACCAGCGCGCCGGTGATGATCAGCAGCAGGTTCTGCAGCGTGAAGCCGATGCCCGCCGCCGCCCAGCCGGAATAGCTGTTCAGCATCGACACGACGACCGGCATGTCGGCGCCGCCGATCGGGATGATGAGCAGGAAGCCGAGCGCGAAGGCGAGCAGCGCGATCGCCCAGAAGAGCGTGGCGCTGCCGGAGGAGACGAAGGCGATGATGAGGATCAGCAGCAGGAGGCCGAGGCCGAGATTGAGCCAGTGCTGCCCCTTGAAGGTGATCGGCGCCCCCGACATCAGCGCCTGCAGCTTGGCGAAGGCGATGACCGAGCCGGAGAAGGTGATGGCGCCGATGGCGAGGCCGAGCGACATCTCCACCAGCGAGCCGCCATGGATGGCGCCGGCATGGCCGATGCCGAAGCTCTCCGGATTGTAGAAGGCGGCCGCGGCCACCAGCACCGCCGCCATGCCGACCAGCGAGTGGAAGGCGGCGACGAGCTGCGGCAGCGCCGTCATCTGGATGCGGGTGGCGATGTAGCCGCCGATGCCGCCGCCGATGGCCAGCGCCACGACGATCAGCCCGACGCCGCCGAAGGACATGCCCGGCCGCAGCAGCGTGGCGAGGATGGCGATCGCCATGCCGACCATGCCGTAGAGATTACCCTGCCGCGAGGTCTCGGGATGCGACAGGCCGCGCAGCGCCAGGATGAAGAGGACGGCGGCGACGAGATAGGCGAGGGTCGAGAAGGTCGCGCTCACGGCCTCAGCCCTTCTTCTTCGGCTGGAACATGGCCAGCATCCGGCGCGTGACGATGAAGCCGCCGAAGATGTTCACCGCGGCCAGCATCGCGGCGAGGAAGCCGAAGACCTTGGCGGCGGTGCTCTCGCCGAGCCCGGTGGCGAGGATGGCGCCGACGACGATCACCGAGGAGATGGCGTTGGTCACGCCCATCAGCGGGCTGTGCAGCGCCGGGGTGACGTTCCAGACCACGTAGTAGCCGACGAAGCAGGCCAGCAGGAAGATCGTCAGCAGGAAGAGGAAGGGGTCGGCCGCGGCCATGATGGGCTCGACATGCGCGCCGGCGGTGGCTGCGAGCTGCCGCGCCTGCTCGGCGAGGCGCAGCGCGTTCTGCGCCTGCGCCGTGGCCTGGTTGGCCAGGTCGGTGGGATTCATTCTGGTGTCTCCTTCGGAGACGCCGGCCGATGCGGGCCTCGGTCCCGCCCTGCCCCGCGGAGCGTCGCTCCGCGGGGCAGGGTGGCGCGCGGCGCCCCGGACGGCATCGGGTTGCGGTCCTCAGGCGGCCTTGGCGGCGGCGAAGCTCGGATGCACGACGGCGCCGCCGCGGGTGAGCAGCACGCCCTTCACGATCTCGTCCTCGGCGGGCAGCTTCGGCGCCTTCGCCTCCTTGTCCCAGAAGGTGGTCAGGAAGGTCAGTAGGTTGCGCGCGAAGAGCGCCGAGGAGGCGCCGGCGATCCGGCCCGGCCAGTTGTGATAGCCGAGGATCTTCACCCCGTTCTCGGTGGTCACCAGCTCGCCGGGCTTGGTCAGCGCCACGTTGCCGCCGGCATCGGCGGCGATGTCGACGATGATCGAGCCGGGCCGCATCGAGCGCACCATCTCGGCCGAGACGAGCTGCGGCGCCTGCCGCCCCTGCACCAGCGCGGTGGTGACGACGATGTCCTGCTTGGCGATATGCGCCGCGACGACCTTTGCCTGCTCGGCATAGAACTCGGCCGAGAGCTGCTTGGCATAGCCGCCGGCGGTCTGGGCCTGCTTGCTCTCCTCGCTCTCATAGCCGACGAAGCTGGCGCCGAGGGACCTGATCTCCTCCTTCGCCGCCGGCCGCACATCGGTCGCCGAGACCCGGCCGCCGAGGCGGCGGGCGGTGGCGATGGCCTGCAGCCCGGCGACGCCGGCGCCCATGATGAAGACATTGGCCGCCGGGATGGTGCCGGCCGCGGTCATCAGCATGGGGAAGCCGCGGTCGAAGGCGCCCGCCGCCTCGACCACCGCGCGGTAGCCAGCCAGATTCGCCTGGGAGGAGAGAATGTCCATGCTCTGCGCGCGCGTGATGCGCGGCAGCAGCTCCATGGCGCCGGCCTCGATCCCGAGTTGGGCATAGATGCCGGCCGTCTTGGCATCGGCGCCGAGCTGCCCGAGCAGCAGGGCGCCGCGCGGGATCAGGGAGAGCTCGTCCACCGCGCCCTCGCCGGCGCCGAGCGGGGCGCGGATCTTCAGCACGATGCCGGCGCCGTTCAGCGCCGCCGCCGCATCCGGAGCGATCTCGGCGCCGGCCGCGGCATACTCCGCATCCGGGATGCCGGAAGCGAGCCCGGCCCCAGTTTCCACCGCGACGCTGCGGCCGAGGCCGATGAATTTCTTGACGGTCTCCGGCGTGGCCGCGACGCGGGTCTCGGCCGGCCGACGCTCCTTCAGGACAGCCAGTCGCATGCGGGTCCTCCCCCTCTTTCGCAGAATAGATGCGGCGGCGCGCGAAAGCCGACAAGCCTGAACGGGCGGCCGGCAGCCCGGGCCTGATACAGTGCGGGTCGGGGATTGACCATGGGGCGCGCCGGGGACGGGACGCCGAAGGCGGCGCCGCGCAGCCCCACTGGCCGCGCCGGCGCAACGAAACCGGCCTCAGGCGGCGGGCGGCGGCACCCTCGCCTCGGTCAGCGCCTTGGCCTGGCGCTCGGCCACCGCCTGCTCGGAGAGGTCCTCGATCATCTCCATGAAGAGCCGGTGCCAGTTCATCTCGGCGCGCAGCCGCAGGAAGACGCTGCCGAGGCCGACCGCGGCGCGGTCCATGAGCGGGAATTCGCGCGGGATGCGCACGCCGCCGGTCCGCTTCAGCCCCTCATGCACCTTGGCCGCGATCTTGCGGCCATAGGACATGTCCTCGACCTCCTGGATCGGGCGGACCCGGTCCTGCACCAGCGGTTCGTAGAGGAAGGACGCCCACAGGTTGAGGACTTCCATCGTCTCCTTCGAGAGGTTGCGGAAGCCCCAGACACGATAGGCCTCGGCCGCCTTCTCGTCGTCATGGTCCCGCACTGCTTCGAACAGCAGGATGACGCCGCCGACGAAGCTCGGGGGGAAGACGCGGATGGTGCCGAAGTCGAACAGGTTGATGCCCTGCCGGTCCGGCCGCACCTGGTAATTGCCGAGATGCGGGTCGCCATGGATGACGCCGTAACGGTAGAAGGGCCGGTACCAGGCGCGGAACAGCCCTTCGGCATAGGCCTGCCGCTCCTCCTGCGGCGGGTCCTCCTCCAGCCGCTTCACCAGCGGCCGGCCCTCGAGCCAGGTCATGGTCAGCAGCCGCGTCGTGCAATAGCCCTCGATCGGCTGCGGCACCGCGACATGCGGCTGGTCGGCGAGCATCAGGCCGTAGAGCCGCTGATGCGCCGCCTCACGCAGGTAGTCCAGCTCCTCGCGGAGCCGGTCGCGCAGCTCCTGGTACACCTCGCCATTGTCGAGCGCGCTGTCCATGCGCTGGTAGAGCTGCATGGCGATGCGGAGCTGGCGGAGATCGGCCTCCACCACGCTCGGCATGTCCGGATATTGCAGCTTGCAGGCGACGAGGCGGCCATCCGGCAGCTCGGCCCGATGCACCTGGCCGAGCGAGGCGGCGGCGGCCGCCTCCCGGCCGAAGCTGCGGAACTTCGATTCCCAGCCGGGGCCGAGCTCGCCCTGCATGCGGCGGCGCACGAAGGGCCAGCCCATGGGCGGGGCGTTGGACTGCAGCGTGGCCAGCTGCTCGGCATATTCCTCCGGCAGGGCGTCGGGCACGGTCGAGAGGAACTGCGCCACCTTCATCAGCGGGCCCTTCAGCCCGCCCAGGATCTGGCGCAGATCCTCGGCATGCGCGTTCTTGTCGGTCTTGAGGCCGAGGAAGCGCTGCCCCGCGACGCGGACGGCGATGCCGCCGACCGCGCCGGAGGTCCGCACCATCCGCCGCATCTCCCCGAAAAGGGTGCTGTCGCGGTTACGGTCGCTCATGCCGCGGCACCCGGCCCTGCTCCCGATCCTGCCCCTGGCCCCTCCTCGGCGAGCTCGTCGATGAAGCCGGCGATGACGTCGAGGCCGCGCTGCCAGAAGGCGGGATCGGAGGCATCGAGGCCGAAGGGCGCGAGCAGCTCCTTGTGCCGCAGCGTGCCGCCGGCCTTCAGCAGATCGATGTATTTCCGCTCGAAATCCGGCACCCCTCCCTCGCGGTAGACGCCGTAGAGCGCGTTCACCAGGCAGTCCCCGAAGGCATAGGCATAGACATAGAAGGGACTGTGGATGAAGTGCGGGATATAGGCCCAATAGACGCCGTAGTCCTCGCTGAAGTCGAAGGCCGGGCCCAGGCTCTCGGTCTGCACCTGCATCCAGATGGCGGCGATCTGCTCGGCCGAGAGCTCACCCTTGCGGCGCTCGTCATGCAGCAGCGTCTCAAACCGGTAGAAGGCGATCTGCCGCACCACCGTGTTCAGCATGTCCTCCACCTTGCCGGCCAGCATCAGGCGGCGGCGGCCCGGATCGCGCTCGGCATCGAGCAGGCCGCGGAAGGTCAGCATCTCGCCGAAGACCGAGGCGGTCTCGGCCAGGGTCAGCGGCGTGCCGGAGAGCAGGTAGCCCTGCTCGCCCGCCAGCACCTGGTGCACGCCATGGCCGAGTTCATGCGCGAGCGTCATCACGTCCCGCGTCTTGCCGTGGTAGTTGAGCAGCAGATAGGGATGCGCGCTCGGCACGGTGGGATGGGCGAAAGCGCCCGAGGCCTTGCCCGGCCGCAGCGCCGCGTCGATCCACGGCTTCTCGAAGAAGTGGCCGCCGATCTTCGCCAGCTCCGGGCTGAAGGCGCGGTAGCTGTCGAGCACCGTCCGCACCGCTTCCGGCCAGGCGATGCTGCGGTCCTGCTCCTCGGGCAGCGGCGCGTTGCGGTCCCAGTGCTGCAGCTTCGGCAGGCCGAGCCACTTCGCCTTCATCGCGTAATAGCGGTGCGAGAGCCGCGGATAGCTGGCGCGCACGGCGGTGACCAGCGCGTCCACCACCTCATCCTCGACCATGTTGGCGCGGTTGCGCGCGCTGCCGGGCCGCGGGTAGCGGCGCCAGCTATCGATGATCTCCTTGTCCTTCGCCAGGGTGTTGGTGATGAGGGAGAAAAGGCGGATGCGGCTGCCGAAGGCCTCGGAGACGCCGCGCGCCGCCGCCGCCCGCACTGCACGGTCGCGGTCGGAGAGCTTGTTCAGCGCCGCCGAGACGGTCTGCTCCTCCTCCCCCACCTTCACGGTCATGCCGGCGATGGTCTCGTCGAACAGGCGGTTCCAGGCGCTGCGCCCGGTCACCTCCTTCTCGTGCAGCAGCTTCTCCAGCTCGTCGGAGAGCTGGTGCGGGCGGAAGACGCGCAGGTCGCGCAGCCAGGGACGCCAGCGCAGCAAGGCCGGGCTGGAGGCGATCTTCTGCTCCAGCTCGGCATCGCCGAGGCGGTTGAGCTCCAGCGTGAAGAACAACAGGTGCGAGGAGATCGCGGTCACGCGCTCCTGCAAGGTCTGGTAGAAGCGGCCATTCGCCGGGTCCTGCGCGTCGCCGGCGAAGACGAGCTGGCCGTAGCTCATGGCCCGGCCGAGCACCTCCTCGATCCGCTCGTATTCGGCGATGGCCGCGGCGAGCGCCTCCCCCGACATCGCGGCGAGGCGGCCGGCATGGCGGGCGGCGAAGGCCTTGCCCTGGGCCTCCGCCTGGTCGAGATCCAGGCCGAGCCGCGGATCCTCGGGCGAGGCATAGAGGTCGGAGAGGTCCCAGACGGGCAGCGGCGCGCGCCCCGGCGGGCCGCCGGCATCGAGCGGCGCCCGGACCTGGGGCGAGAAGGCCGGGTCGGCCGGGGAGAAGGCCGTGCCTGCGGCGGCATCGCCCGCGGCACGGGTCAGGGTCGGAATGGGCTCGGATCGGGTCACAACTCCCCATATAAGGCCGCCGAGGTCGCGGCCAAGCGGCCAGTGGGTGGCGGCCCTACGGAGCCGCGGGGAAGGGACGAGGGGGACATGCCGGAAACCGAGGCGCTCACCAGGTCGCGCATGGCGGATCCGCCGCGGCGGCCGGCCCGCCAGGCGGGCGAGGACTGGACCAGCCTGCCGGGCATGCTCTTCGCCCTGGCGCGGCGGCATCCCGACCGGCCGATGCTGCGCTACTGGCGCGACGGCGCCTGGCAACGCCTGCGCTGGGGCGACTTCGTCCTGCAGGTGGCGCATGTCGCCGCCTGGCTGCGGCAGCAGGGCATCGCGCCCGGCGACCGGGTGCTGCTGGTCAGCGAGAACAGGCCGGAATGGAACGTCGCCGATGCCGCCATCATGGCGATCGGCGCCGTGACCGTGCCGACCTACACCACCAACACCATCGCCGACCACGCCCATGTCCTGCGCGATTCCGGGGCGCGCGCCGCGATCACCTCGACGCCGGCCCTGGCGGCGCGGGTGACGGAGGCGGCCGCGCAGACCGGCGGGCTCGACCTGCTGCTCTGCATGGAGGCGGCCGAGGGCGTCCGGGCCCGCTCCTGGGCCGAGGCGGTGGCGCATCCGGCCGACGCCGCCATGCTGATGGCCGAGGTGGAGCAGATCCCGGCCGGCCGGCTCGCCTGCCTCATCTACACCTCCGGCACCGGCGGCGCGCCGCGCGGCGTGATGCTGCCGCACCGCGCCATGCTGGCGAACCGCGCCGGGGTAAGCGGCCTGCTGGAGCGGCTCGGGGTGGACGGGCTTCCCTACCTCTCCTTCCTTCCGCTCTCGCATAGCTACGAGCATACGGTCGGCTGCTACCTGCTGCCCTCAATGGGCATGGAGGTGGTCTATTCCCGTGGCGCCGACCGGCTGGCGGCAGAGTTCGAGGAGATCCGCCCGGCCGTCGTCACCGCCGTGCCTCGGCTCTTCGAGGTGCTGCGGGCGAAGATGCTGGCGCAGATCGAGAAGCAGGGCGGCCTCAGGCGACAGCTCTTCGAGCGGGCGCTGGCGCAGGGGCTGCGGCGGCTGGACGGGCCGCCGCTCGGCCCGATGGCGCGGCTGCTCGACCCCCCGCTCGACCGGCTGGTGCGCGAGAAGGTCCGCAGCCGCTTCGGCGGCCGGCTGAAGGCGCTGGTCTCGGGCGGCGCCCGGCTCGATCCGGACCTCTCCGGCTTCTTCATCGCCCTCGGCCTGCCGCTGATCCAGGGGTATGGCCAGAGCGAGGCGGGTCCGGTGATCAGCGTGAACCTGCCCTGGGACAACCACCGCCACACGGTTGGCCCACCGCTGGCCGGCGTCTCGGCCCGGATCGCGCCGGATGGCGAGCTGCTGATCCGCGGCGACCTGGTGATGGACGGCTACTGGAACAACCCGGCGGCGACTGCCGAGGCGCTGCGGTCCGGCCCGGAGGGCGCGACCTGGCTGCATACCGGCGATGTCGGCCGGATCGAGGCGGGGCGGATCATCATCACCGACCGCAAGCGCGACTTCATCAAGACGCTCGGCGGCGACATGGTGAGCCCGGCGAAGCTCGAAGGGCTGCTGATGGCCGAGCCCGAGATCGCCCAGGCCGTGGTGGCCGGCGAGGGCAAGCCCGGCATCGTCGCCCTGCTCGTCCCCGCCGAGGGCATGGCGGATCGGGTCGCCGCCGCGGTGAGCCGGGTGAACGGCCGGCTCTCGACCATCGAGCGCATCCGCCGCTGGATGCCGGCGCCGGTCGCCTTCTCGGTGGAGAACGGGTTGCTCACCCCGACGATGAAGGTGCGCCGCCGCGCCGTGCTCGAGCGTTATGCCGGGGCGCTGGAGGCGCTGTACCGCTAGAGCGTGATGCCTGAGGTGGACTCACCGACGGCGTGAATCAGGCGATCAAACAATGCTCCAGACCATGGTCCTTGAACCAGAGTGAACGGACCATGGTCTAGTGTCCTGATCTCGAGGTCCTGCAGACTTCGCCATAATGGCCACTAGCCTATTGTTTTCGGAGCATCTTCATCCGTTCGAGTGGTGCCATTCGAACGGGATCTGCTTCAAGGCGGCCTGCCCGCTGCCCGGCCGAGGAGGCGCCATGACGACCAATCCCGACGCGGATGCCGCCTGCTTCTGGAACAGTCCGATGACCCGGGCTTGGGCGACCGAGCATGCCCGCGTCGACGCGCTCTTCGCCGGGGTGCTGGAGCGCGCCCTCGAGGCCGCGGCGCCGCGGCTGGGCGAGCGCGTCATCGACATCGGCTGCGGCAGCGGCACGTCCGTCCTGGCGCTCGCCGAGCGGGTGGGGGCCGAGGGGCAGGTCCTCGGCCTCGACCTGGCGCGGGAGTCGATTGCCGTGGCGCAGCGCCGCCTTACGGCTGCGGGCCATCGCCAGGCCAGGGCGGAGGTCGGCGATGCCGCAAGCTACCCGCTGCCGGCCGGCGGCTTCGACCTGCTCTTCTCCCGCTTCGGCGTGATGTTCTTCCCCGACCCGGTCGCCGCCTTCCGGCATCTGCATGCCGCCCTGCGGCCCGGCGGGCGGCTCTGCGCCACCGCCTTCCAGGCGCCGACGGCGAATCCCTGGACCAGCGCCCCGGCCGCCGCCCTCCGCCCTCTCCTCCCGCCCCAGCCGCCGGCGCAATCGGACGCGCCCGGCCAGTTCGGCTGGGCCCGCGCCGGGCGCCCGGCCGAGATCCTGGAGGGTGCCGGCTTCCGCGAGGTGCGGGTCACGCCGCAGGAACTGGGCTTCCGGCTCGGCCCGGACGCGGCGACCGCGGCCCGCACCGCCATGACCTTCGGCGCGGTCGCCCGGGCGCTGTTCGAGGCCGATGCCGCCACCCGCGCCACGGCGCAGATGGCGCTCGAGACCTTCTTCGCCGGGCATCAGGGCCCGGATGGGGTGGTGATGCCGGCGGCGATCTGGATCGTCACGGCCCAAGCCTGACCCGGCGGGCCTGGCAGTACCGGCTCAGATCCGCTCCTCGCGCGGCCGGTTCACCTCGCAGCGCCAGCGGCTGAGGGTGAAGGCCGGATGCTCCGAGATCCATCGCGCCGCCAGGATCTGCCCCTGGGTGGCGCAGGCCACCACGGACTGGACCGCGAGCATCGGCCGTTCCTCGTGGCATTGCGCCGGCACGGCGGTGAGGCAGACGACCATCACGAGCTCGATCATCGCCTTGGATCCCTTTCCGGGATGCGGCCCCGGCGGGCGGCATCGGTTGCGGAGGGCTCCTTCCCATCCCGGCCGAGACTCGCGGGCGGACCCTCCATGCAGCAAGGCACGCGGCTGGCGTCGGGGAGGCGGCGGCCGTCGCTCAGCCGGCGGCGCCGAGGGTCCAATGGCCCTCGAACCGCCGGTCGCGGTTGTCGAGGGCGACAACGCGCAACTCGCCGCCTGGCTCGCCATCCAGGGTGAAGCCGAAGGTCGGGTTCTCGGCAATGGAAATCTCGGACTCGATTCGCAGCAGCTCGGCGCCGGCATAGGTGATGCGCAACGCCCGCACGTATTCGGCCGGGATCGAGAGCCGGGTGAGCTGGTCGATCTGCAGGCCCGAGGTGTTGGGATGGCTGACCGCCACCTGCACCGGCACCGCGCGGCCCGGCGCCGGCGGGCCCTCCGGCAGGGTCATGCGCATCCGCCCCATGCGCTGCCGCGCCGCCTCGAGATCGCCGGCGATCGGGGCCGAGCAGCCGCCGGCCGCCTTCACGAAGCGCGTCGTCTCCAGCAGCCGCCCATCCGACGTCTCGGCGACCGCGTGCAGGTTCGTATAAGCATCGACGCGGATGCGCGCGGTCAGGGCCCGCAGCGCCCCCGGCCGGCCGGCCCGGAAGACGGCGGCGAGCGGCAGCGGGTTCTCGTCCACGGTGAGGTAGATCGCGCGCACCGCCGGGGCCGCCTCCGCCGAGAGGGCGATGGCGATCGGCACCAGCGCCGCATCCTGCGCCCGCGCCGGCGCCGTGAGCTCCAGCGCCGCGCCGGCCGGCAGGGTGGGCCGGTTGCCGAGGATCGCCTGCTTCAGGTCGCGCCAGCGCTCGGCCCGGCGGGGCGCCTCCGCCGGCTCGATCCCCTGCGCCCGCGCCAGGCCGGGTGGGGCCAGGAGGGGCGTGGCCAGGAGGGGCGCGATCAGGAGGGCGGATCGGCGGCGAAGGGCGAGAGGCATGGCGGCTACTCCCATTCCAGTTCGCGATAGGCCGCGGTGACGTTGCGGCCATGATAGGCCTCGGCGAGGCGCCAGGCCCGGGATTCCGCCACAGCGACCCGGCCCGGCGCCTCAGCGATGCCGATGCCGGCCCGGAGGGCGGCGCGGGTGCCGTCACGCAGCGCGACGAGGTAGCGGGTCAGCGCCTCGGCCGCCTCCAGCCAGACGGCGGCGGGCGGGCCATGGCCCGGCACCGCGCGCGCCGCCGGCATCGCGCGCAGCCGCTCCAGCACCGCGAGCCAGCCGAGCAGGCTGCCCTCCAGCGCCGGGATGCGGTCGATGAAGAGCAGGTCGCCGGTCCAGAGGCTGCGCGTCGCGGCGTCGAGCACGGTGAGGTCCTGGTCGGTATGCGCCGGCGGATGCGCCTGCAGCAGCACTTCCCGGCCGCCGAGATCGAGCGACAGCCGGTCCTGCACCAGCCGCGTCGGTGCCAGCGCGCCGCTGCCGACCGCTGCCGCGCCCATGGCGCGCTCGAGCATGCGGAGATCGTAGGGGCCGCGCTGCGCCAGGGCGAGGGGAAGCCTGGCATGGCCGATCACCTCTGCCCCGCACTCGGCGAAGGCGGCGGCGCCCATGACATGGTCGGGATGCGCATGGGTGAGGATCAGGTGGCGGATCGGCCGGCGCGTCACGGCCGCCACCGCCGCGCGCAGCCGCTGGCCATGCGCGAGGCTGCCGCCGGGATCCACCACCGCGACCGCCTCGGCGCCGAGGATGAAGCCGGTATTGGCGATGGCGTCGAGATTCTCGGCCGAGGCCTCCTCGTCGACACCGGGCAGGACGAAGACGCCGTCCGCCACCTCGACGACCGGCGCGGCGGGCCGGGCGGCGACGAGCGGCAAAGCGAGGCCGAGCCGCAGGCCCTGCCGCCGCGTCAGCCTCGCCGGACGCCGCGCCGCCATCCGGCCCGTTCCATGCGCGCGCTTCCCATGCGTCCGTTCCCCAGGCGCGCGCTCATGGAAAGCATTGCAGCGTCGCCTCGGCCTGGGCCCGCCGCAAGGCCTCGATGGTGGCCCGGACCTGTGGGACGTCGCGGAACTCGGCGCCCCGCTCGCCGAGATTGCCGGCCTGCATGCGCAGCGCGGTGTCGGCGGCCTCGTAGCTATCGTAGGGCAGCTTCGCAGCGATGGCGTCGATGCTGCAGGCGCAGCGCTCCAGCGCCAGCCTTGTATTGCCGTTCGCGGCCATGCAGCCGAGCACGTAATCCGCCCGGGCCACGGTCGGGTAGTCATAGGCCAGGGCGGGCATGGCTGCGGGTATGGCAGGCAGTAGTAGGACGAGGAGCAGCGGCGCCTTCATGGCGTTGCCTCCATTGGTTCCGCATGGGCGAAGACGATCTCCTCGCGGAAGGCGGGATGGTCGTCGCCGGCCGGGACCTCGCTGCCGATCGACCGGAGCCAGCCGGGGACCGCCTCGGCGAGCACGAAGCGGAGGCGCATCGCCTGGTAGCGCCGGGCGCGCGGCTCGCCGCCGAAGGGCTGCAGCAACACCTCGGTCGCCGGCACTTCGCCTCCCTCGAAGGGCAGCGTGATGCGCTGCACCGTCGCGGCATCGACGAAAGCCTGCCGGATGCGGGTGCGGAACCACACTGTCGAGCCGCCAGTCGCGGCGCTCAACTCGCGCGCATCGCGATCGAGGGTGAAGAGCAGCAGCGGGTTGCCGCGGAATCCCCGCGCCACCGGATAGTGCATGACGCGCGGGCCGGTGAGGAATTCCGGCTCGACGTCGAAGCGTCCCGCATCCTGGCTCGCCCGCACGGCCAGCCGGATCGTGTCGCGCACCGGCGCCCTTCCCGCCTCCTCGCGCAGGAAATCGTAGTCGAGCCGGAGCGGCGCGTGAAGGCCGGCGAGATGCGGTGTCTCGAACAGCAGGCGCTGGGCCGGCGAGAGGGGTGGCGGCGGCTCGTCCGCCGCGGTGAGCAGCGGCGCCGTCGCTGCAAGGGCCGCCAGCCGGCGACGTCCGATCATCCGGTCCTCCTCGGTCCCGCGATGCCCTGGCCACGGCTTCGCAGCGGCCCGCGCAGATCATTGTGCACAGCAGCAATCCCGGAAGCCGCGCCATGTTGTCCCATTATAGGCGGTCGAACATCCCGGACCATGGGAGGAGTCCTCCCGAATTCCGCGGTGGTGTTTCCCGCGAGTTGTCGAAGTCGTGCGCGGAACCGGTGCTGCTGGACGCTTGTCGGATGTCGAGGCAGCACAATTAGCACCCAAGCGGGAGGCGAAGCCCGCCCTTCGCCCGGCAGCGGGGGCTGCCGGAGGGTGGAACAATTGTGCGGCCGTGCCCTGCGGGTCGCCGGTTGATGGAGGAACGACAAGATGTTGCGACGCACAGCCCTTGCGATCGCGCTGGCTTTCTCGGCCACCGCCGGGTCCACGGTGGCCTCGGCCAATGATGAGTTGCTGAAGCTGCAGAAGGACCCCAACCAGTGGGTCATGGCCAACGGCAACTACGCGTCGTGGCGCTACAGCCCGTTGAACCAGATCACCCGCGAGAATGTCGGCCAGCTGCGGCCCGCCTGGCAGTTCTCCACCGGGGTGCTGCGCGGCCATGAGGGTGGCCCGCTGGTGATCGGCGACGTGATGTACATCCACACGCCCTTCCCCAACCGGGTCTTCGCCCTCGATCTCAACAATCCCGGTCGGGTGATCTGGCGCTACGAGCCGACGCAGGATCCGAGCGTCATCGGCGTGATGTGCTGCGACACGGTCAATCGCGGCCCGGCCTATGCCGACGGCAAGATCATCCTCAGCCAGGCCGACACCACCCTGGTGGCCCTCGACGCCAAGACCGGCAAGGAGGTCTGGAAGGTCAAGAACGGCGATCCGGCGAAGGGCGAGACCTCGACCATGTCGCCGCTGGTCGTCGGCGACAAGGTGATGGTCGGCATCTCGGGCGGCGAGTTCGGCGTGCGCGCGCATGTCACGGCCTACAACCTGAAGGACGGCAAGCTGGTCTGGCGCGCCTATTCGGTGGGGCCGGACAGCGACATCCTCTTCGACCCGCAGAAGACCACCGAGATGGGCAAGCCGGTCGGCGCCAACAGCTCGCTCAAGACCTGGGAGGGCGACGAGTGGAAGATCGGCGGCGGCGGCACCTGGGGCTGGATCAGCTATGACCCGGAGCTGAACCTCATCTACTACGGCTCCGGCAATCCCGGCACCTGGAACCCGTCGCAGCGGCCGGGCGACAACAAGTGGTCGATGACGATCTTCGCCCGCGACGCCAACACCGGCGTGGCGCGCTGGGTGTACCAGATGACGCCGCATGACGAGTGGGACTACGACGGCGTCAACGAGATGATCCTCGCCGACAATGTCGAGGTCGGCGGTCAGCGCGTCGCCAAGACCCTGGTCCATCTCGACCGCAACGGCTTCGGCTATACGCTGAACCGCGAGAACGGCGAGCTGCTGGTCGCGCAGAAATACGATCCCGTCGTCAATTGGGCGTCCCATGTCGACATGAAGACCGGGCGGCCGCAGGTGGTGCGGGAGTTCTCCACCGGCAGCGGCGGCGAGGACAACAACACCCAGAACATCTGCCCGGCGGCGCTCGGCAGCAAGGACCAGCAGCCGGCCTCCTACTCGCCGAAGACCGGCATGTTCTACGTGCCGACCAACCATGTCTGCATGGACTACGAGCCGTTCCGCGTCTCCTACACTGCGGGCCAGCCTTATGTCGGCGCGACGCTGTCCATGTACCCGCCGAAGGGCGAGGACCATATGGGCAACTTCATCGCCTGGGATGCCGGCAAGGGGAAGATCGTCTGGTCGAAGCCCGAGCGCTTCTCGGTCTGGTCCGGCGCGCTGGCGACGGCCGGTGACATCGTCTTCTACGGCACGCTCGAAGGCTATCTGAAGGCCGTTGACGTGAAGGACGGCAAGGAGCTGTTCAGCTACCGCACGCCGTCCGGCATCATCGGCAACGTCAACACCTTCACCCACAAGGGCAAGCAATATATCGGGGTGTTGTCCGGCGTCGGCGGCTGGGCCGGCATCGGCATGGCGGCCGGTCTCGGCGGCGACAATGAGGGGCTCGGCGCGGTCGGCGCCTACAAGGCGCTGTCCGACTACACCCAGCTCGGCGGCGTGCTGACCGTCTTCGCCTTGCCGAACTGAGCCGGACCGGCTGCCATGATACCCGAGGCCGGTCCCTCCGGGGGCCGGCCTCCCAGGAGCGTCCTGATGAAAATTTCGCTTGTCTCCGCCTGCGTCCTCGCCGCGGCCCTGGCCGGGCCCGCCCGCGCTGCCAACGATGCGAAGGACGATTACGAGCGGCCCTATCACGTCGAGGACGGCAAGGTCGACCAATCCGTCTACAACGGCTACCGGCGTTACGGGAATTCCTGCCTGCAATGCCATGGCCCGGACGGGCTGGGCAGCAGCTACGCGCCGAATCTGACTGAATCCCTGAAGCACATGACGCATGAGCAGTTCTCGGACACCGTCATCAACGGCCGGCAGAACGTCACTGCCTCGCAGCAGAACGTCATGCCCTCCTTCGGCCATGTCGAGGACGTGGTCATGTATCTCGATGACATCTACGCCTATCTGAAGGCGCGGTCCGACGGCGTCCTTGGCCGCGGGCGGCCGGAGCGGATGCTGAAGAAATGAGGCGGTCGGCGGGATGCCTCCTCGCCCTTGGCGTCGTCCTCAGCCTGGCGACGCCGCCCGCCGCGGCGCAGACCGGTGACCTGGTGGCGACGGACGCGCTGCGCGTCTGCGCCGACCCGGCCAACCTCCCCTTCTCGAACGAGCGCGGCGAGGGCTTCGAGAACCGCATCGCGGCACTGCTTGCGGGGGCGCTCGGCCGCCGGCTGGACTATGTCTACTTCCCGCAGGTGCAGGGCTTCGTGCGCAACACGCTGCGCGCCGGGCGCTGCGATCTCGTCATCGGGACGGTGGCGGGCGACGAGATGCTGCAGAACACCAACCCCTACTACCACACCACCTATGTCATCGCCTTCCGGCGCGACCAGCCGGTGCCGGAGCGGCTCGACGACCCGGCGATGAAGACGCTGCGGCTCGGCGCCATCGCCCGCACGCCGCCAACTGACCTGCTGCTGCGCAACGGGCTGATCGGCAACACCCGCTTCTTCCCGCTGGCCGTCGACACCCGGCACGAGGCCCCAGGCGCCGACCTGCTGCGCGCGGTCGCGGCGGGCGAGCTCGACGCGGCCCTCATCTGGGGGCCGATCGCGGGCTACCAGATCAAGGTGAAGGGCCTGCCGCTGGCGCTGCGCGCCTTGCCGACCGAGCCGGGCGTGGCCCGCATGGACTACCGCATCACCATGGGGGTGCGCGGCCAGGACACCGAATGGCGCCGCCGCATCAACGCGGTGATCCGCGAGCATCAGGGCGAGATCGACGGCATCCTGCGCGACTACGGCGTGCCGCTGCTCGATGCCGAGGGCAAGTTGCAGGCGCCGTGACCCGGCGCCGGTCCCTCCTCGCCGCCGTCCTGCTCGGCGCCGGGCCGGCGCCGCCGCAGGGCTACCGGATGCAGGACTACCGGGCGCCGACGCCGGAGACGGTGCCGGGCGGCCGGGCCATCGACACGGCCGAGGCGGCGCTGCTCTTCGAGCGACAGGGCGCCGTCTGGATCGACGTGCTGGCCGCGCCGCGGCGGCCGGAGGGGCTGCCGCCTGGAACGCTCTGGCGACCGAGCCCGCGCCTCGGCATCCCGGGCAGCCTCTGGCTGCCCGAGGTCGGCCGCGGCGCGCCGGCGCCGGAGACCGAGGCCTGGTTCCAGCGCATGCTCGAGCAGGCGACGGATGGCGACCGCGAGCGACCGGTCGTCTTCTACTGCCTCGCCGATTGCTGGATGAGCTGGAACGCGGCGAAGCGGGCCGCCGCCTGGGGCTGGCGGCGGGTGCTGTGGTACCGCGACGGCACGGATGGCTGGGAGGCGGCGGGGCTGCCGACCGAGGTGCTGCACCCGGCGCCCGGCTGGCAGTGACCCGATCGGCCCGGGGTCAGTCCTGCGGCATCGCCGCCTGCAAGGCCCGCGCATAGGCGCCGAGCCGCCCCTCCAGCCGCACCGGCACCTCGCAGGCATAGTGCAGCGTCCGCTCGGCATCGCCGTAGGTCTTGGCGGCGAAGAAGCGACGCCGCTCCAGCTCGTCGTGCGTCGCGGCCGGCGCCGTGCGCAGCTCCGCCTCCAGCGCGCGGACCCGCTCGGCCAGGTCGCGCTGGCGGCGGGCGAAACGACGGATCTGGTCGATGACGCCGTCGCGTTGCCGGTTGGTCTCATCCATCAGGCCGAGGAAGGCGAGCGGCAGCAGGCGGCGCCGGGCCGCGGCATCGAGCGGCGCCGAGAAATCGCGGATCGCCGCGACCCCCTGCTCGGCCTCGACCGGCCGCGGGGCGATCCGCCCGACCAGCGCCGCCACCTCGGGCACGCCCTGCCAGTCGCCGCCCGGCACCTCCGGCCAGAGCGCCGCCGCGCCGATCTCGGGCACGTAGCGCTGCACGCAGGGCCAGTCCGCATCGGGCTTCGGCTGCGCCGCGACGGCGGCCGGCAAGAGGCACCAGGCGATCGCCCAGCGGCGCCAGGTCACGGCTTCACCACGACGCCCCAGGGCGCCTGCCCGACCGGGACGCTGCGCGTGACCCGCATCGCCTCGATATCGACCACGGAGAGGTCGTTGCTGACGCCGTTGGTCGTGTAGAGCTTCGAGCCATCCGCCGAGAGGGCGAGGTTCCAGACCCGCTGCCCGACCAGCAGCATGCGCTGCACCTCGCGCGTCGCGACATCGACCACCGCGACCCGGTTGGCGGGGCCGAGGGTGACGAAGAGCTTGCTGGCATCGGCCGAGAAGGCCATGCCCACGGGCTGGATCGCCTCGCGCGGCACGCCCGGGATGCTGAAGCTCACCTGCCCCACCACCTTCCAGTCATCGGCGCTGATCAGCGAGAGGGTGCCGCCAATCTCGGACGAGACCCAGAAGCGCTTGCCGTCCGGCTGCCAGAGCGCGTAGCGCGGCCGGGCGCCGACCAGGACATTGGCGATGATCTTGCCGCTGCCGGCATCGATGACATGCGCCATGTTGGTGGTCTCGGAGGTGTTGACCACGTAGCGCCCGTCCGGGCTGAGGCCCATCCCCTCCGGCTCGACGCCGACCGGGATCTCCTGCAGCACCACGCCGCGCTCCACATCCACCACCGTGACGAGGTTGTCATCCTCGTTGGCGACATAGAGCCGGCGGCCATCGGGATGCAGCGCGGCGCGCTCGGGGTCGGAGCCGCTCGGCAGGCGGCGGACCACCTTCCAGCTCGTCGTGTCGACGACATCGACCCGATCGCTGTCGCCGGCGCAGACATAGAGGAAGCGCCCGTCCTTCGAGAGGACGATGCCGCGCGGGCGCTCGCCCACCTTCACCGTCTGCACCACCTTCAGCGTCTCGCCGTCGAGCACGCTGATCGTGTTGTCCTTCTCGTTGGACACCATGATGGTCTCCGCCCGCGCCCCGTTGCCGGCCAGAAGGGCGCCGGCGAGGAGCAGGGCGGCGGGCAGGGTCAGGATGCGTGGCATTGCGTCTCCGGCCGGTCGGCGCCGAGGGTGTCGAGTTCCGAGGTGCGGTGCTGGAAGCCCGGTTGCGGCGAGACGGAGACCAGCGAGCGAGGCCCGGCCAGCAGGATCGGCTGGCGGAGCTGGTTGTCCCAGTCGCGGAAGGAGAGCTTGGCCCCCTTGAAGCCGGCGACCTCGAATGCCGGGCTGCGCAGATAGGCAATGACCTTCTCCGGCTCCGTCGACTGGCTGCGCACCGCCGCCTCGCCGATCGCGCGCAGCGCCAGCCAGGCGGCCTGGTCGAGCGGCGTCATTACCCGCCCGGCCTGGGCGCGGAAGCGCCGCTGCAGCTGGGTGGCGCCCCATTGCTCGTGCACCGGCGACCAGATGGTCGGCACCAGCCCCTGTGTGCCGGCGACCGGCCGCGGATCGGTGGTGCGCCAGGCGAGGCTCTCGCCCCAGTCATCGGTCTCGTCGGCGACCACGAGGATGTCGTAGCCCGGCGCCCCTTGCGTGAAGCGCGCCGCCTCGGCGGCGATCGACATATGGCCGGTATCGGTGCGCTGCGCGCCGGGGTCGTGGGTCCAGGGCTTGTCGGCCACGATGCGCAGCCCGAATTTCTTCGCCGCGCGCCGCATCGCCTCGGCATAGAGCCGGTCGCCCGGGCCCGGCCCGGCGGCGAGGAAGAGGTTGCGCCAGCGCTTCACCGCCAGGTACTGCGCCAGCGCGTCGGTCAGCATGGCGCGGCTCGGCAGCACGTGGAACAGGTTGCGGCGGCAGGCTTCGTTGCGCAGCGCATCGTCCGGCGCGCCGACGTTGAGCAGCACCGCCTGCGGCTCGGCGGCCGCCTGCAGCAGCATGTCGGCCGGCAGGTCGGCGACGATCAGGCGGATGCCCTTGCCGAGCATGTCGCGCAGCGCCGGCATCACCTCCTCGGCCGCCTCGGTGCGATGCTCCTCCAGCGTGAAGCGTTGGCCGGTGAAGCGGCCGGTCGTCGCATTGTCCTTCAGGCCGAGGCGCGCGCCCTGCAGTCCCTCATCCTGCGGCGGCGGCTCGATCAATGTCGAGGGCAGCTGCCGCGGCAGCTTGAGGGCGAGGTAGCCGATGGCCAGCGCCGGCGCCTCCTCCGCCGCAGCGACCGTCGGCAGCGCCGCGGCGAGCAGAGCGGAGGCCAGCAGGGCCCGACGACCGGAAGGGCGCAAGACCGCCACGTTATTTCCTCCCATGGCCCGGCATCCGGCCGGCCCTCCACGCGTATCCCACCGCAGGACCGGAGGGAACCGAGACCGGATGCGCCCGACACGTCGCGCGGCCTGGCTGCCGCTCCTCCTGCTCCTCGCCCCGCCGGCGCGGGCCGGTGAGAGCATCGTAGTCTTCGATCCGGAGTTGCGCGACACCTCGGGCGAGGGCGAGCGGCCGGACCAGCAACAGCGCCTTGGCATGATCGGCGCGCTGCTGCGTCAGGGGCTTGCCGAGTCCGGCCGCTACAGCCTCGTCGATCCCGCGCCGCAGCGCGCCCGGCTGGCCCAGGGGCCCGCGCTCGGCAGCTGCGGCGCCTGCGCGGCCGAGGCGGCCAGGGCCCTCGGCGCGCAGCTCGCCCTGGTCACGGTGGTGCACAAGGTGAGCAACTTGATCCTCTATTTCAGCATCACCATGCTCGACGCCGCCTCCGAAGCGGAGCGCGCCGTCTGGCGCGCCGATATCCGCGGCAACACCGATGAGAGCTGGCGCCACGGCATCGCCTGGATGCTGCGCCACCGGATCCTGGCGGAGCCAGGTCCGGGGCGCTGAGCCGGGCAAGGCGCTATTTCTGCGTGGCGAGATAGGCGATGATGTTCTGCCGCTCGGCCTCGTCCTTGATGCCGGCCAGGATCATCCGGTTGCCGGGGACCAGGGCCTTGGGGTCGGCCAGATAGGCGTCGAGCGTCGCCTCGTCCCAGGTCTTGCCGGCATTCTTCATCGCCGGGGAATAGTTGAAATTCGCCACCTGCCCGGAAGGCCGCCCGACCACGCCATGCAACGAGGGGCCGACCTTGTTCTGCCCCTCGGCCACGGAGTGGCAGACGGTGCAGCGACGCGCGAAGGCCGTCTTGCCGGCATCGGCGTCGCCAGCGGCCCAGGCCGCCGCCGGCAGCCCCGCGATCACCACCACGAGCATCGTCATCGAACGCATTCACGATCCTCCCCTGTCAGGCTTTGGGTCAGCGAAGGCAATCTGGGGTCGTTTCACCAGATAGGAGTCCGCTGGTCACGGAAAGCTGTTTGCGCCAGCGTCCCGTCGGCCGCCAAATTGGCGGACCATCCAACATGAATAATCCTCCACGGAGCGCCGGCGCATGAAAGCGAAGACCGTCCTCGAGACCATCGGCGGCACGCCGCATATCCGCATCAACCGCCTGTTCGGCGATGCCGAGGTCTGGGTGAAGTCCGAACGGCAGAATCCCGGCGGCTCGATCAAGGACCGCATCGCCCTCGCCATGGTCGAGGCGGCGGAGCGCGAGGGGCGGCTGCGCCCTGGCGGCACGATCATCGAGCCGACCTCGGGCAATACCGGCATCGGCCTCGCCCTCGTCGCCGCGGTGAAGGGCTACAAGCTGGTGCTCGTCATGCCGGAGAGCATGTCCATCGAGCGGCGGCGGCTGATGCAGGCCTATGGCGCGAGCTTCGACCTGACCCCGCGCGAGAAGGGCATGAAGGGCGCGATCGAGCGCGCGCAGGAGCTGGCCGCGCAGACGCCGGGCGCCTGGGTGCCGCAGCAATTCGAGAATCCGGCGAATATCGAGGTGCATGTGCGCACCACGGCGCAGGAGATCCTGCGCGACTTCCCCGAGGGTCTCGACGTGCTGATCACCGGCGTCGGCACCGGCGGCCACATCACCGGCTGCGCCCAGGTGCTGAAGCAGGCCTGGAAGGGGCTGAAGGTCTTCGCCGTCGAGCCCTCGGCCTCGCCGGTCATCTCCGGCGGCGCGCCCTCGCCGCATCCGATCCAGGGCATCGGCGCCGGCTTCGTGCCGAAGAACCTGCATACCGACCTGCTGGACGGGGTGATCCAGGTCTCGGGCGACGACGCCAAGGCCTATGCCCGGCGCTCGGCGACCGAGGAGGGGCTGCTGGTCGGCATCTCCTCCGGCGCCACCCTGGCGGCGATTGCGCAAAAGCTGCCGGAGTTGCCCGCCGGATCGCGCGTGCTTGGCTTCAACTACGACACCGGCGAGCGCTACCTCTCGGTGCCGGACTTCCTGCCGGGCTAGCTCCCCGCAAAGCCGCTTCGCGGCATTGCGGGGTTCCCGGGAGTCTCCGCCTGCCCAAGGCGCGCCACGGCCTGCCACGGCTTGGCCGCGGCAGGGTTAACGGGCAGCGACGGCTTTGACGGGCGCTTCCCGAACGGATCGCCGCCGAGCTGGAGCCGGGGCTGGTCTGGCGCCGTCGCGCGGCTTGCGCCCAGTATCCGCTGTGTGGCGCGCCCTGCCCTGCCCAAGGGTTCGGGACGCCATGGCGCAGGAGGACAGCATGGCGCTCAAGGACATCCTGGTTCACCTCGACCCCTCGCCCCGCTCCGCCGACCGGCTGCGCCTCGCCGCGGCCCTGGCGCGGCAGCACGACGCGCATCTGATCGGGCTGCTGGTCGTCGATGCGATGCTGCCGGCCCTCGCCATGGCCGATACCGGCAGCAGCGGGCCGCTGGTCGGGCAGGTGCTGGACCAGATCCGCGCCGATGCGCTGCAGGAAGCGGCCAGGGTCGAGGCGGCATTCAGCGAGCGCATGCGGCTCGACGGCATCAGCGGCGAGTGGCGGCTGGTGGAGGGCGCGCTGCCCGAGGTGGTCGCGCTGCATGCGCGCTATGCCGACCTCGCCATCCTCGGCCAGGTCGATCCGCAGAACTCGCCGCCCGGCGCGGCGCAATTGGTCGAGCAGGTGCTCTTCGCGGCGGGGCGGCCGGTGCTGCTGGTGCCGCATAGCGGGCGGTTCGAGACGCTCGGGCGGCACGTGCTGGTGGGCCGGAATGCCAGCCGCGAGGCGGCGCGGGCGGTGAACGATGCGCTGCCGATCCTGGCCGCGGCCGAGAAGGTGACCGTGCTCGCCGTCAATCCCGAACGCCGCCCCGGCGCGCATGGCGCCGAGCCGGGCGCCGATATCGCCCTGCACCTCGCGCGGCACGGGGTGAAGGCCGAGGTCGAGCACATGACGGCGCCCTCGATCCCGGACGGGCTGTCGCTGCTGAACCGGGCGGCGGAGCTGGCGCCCGACCTGCTCGTGGTCGGCGCCTATGGCCATTCGCGGCTGCGCGAAATGGCGCTCGGCGGCGTCACCCGCACGCTGCTGCGGGAGATGACCGTGCCAGTGCTGATGTCGCACTGAGCCAGGACTAGCGCCCTGCCGGACGGGTCCGGGCAGGATCCACCGGCGCCGGGGCGGGGGCCGCTTCCCCGCCCCGCGCGGCTCACATGCCGAGGGCGCGGCGGTAGAGGTCGAGCAGCGTCTCCTGCTCCTCCACCTCGGCCGGCTCCTTCTTGCGAATCGAGATGAGCTGGCGGACCACCTTCACGTCGAAGCCCGCGCTCTTCGCCTCGGCGAAGATGTCCTTGATGTCGCCGGCGAGCGCCTTGCGCTCCTCCTCAAGCCGCTCGACGCGCTCGATGATGCTGCGCAGCCGATCGGCCGCGATGCCGCCGACCTCGGGATCCGGATCGGCCGCCTGGCGCGCCCGGCTCTCCCGGGCTGCCTCTTCCACGTCGCTCATGCCATGGCCCCCCAAAGCCAAGGGCGGCGGGTTTACCGGTCGGGCGGCGGATCAGCAAGGCAAACCGACTGAACCGCACGCCCTTCCGATCCCGGAGCGATCCTGGCCCCTCGCGACGGCGCGGGGAAACGTCAGTGCCCCGGCGTCGCGGCGGCGAATTTCGCCTTCTGCTCGGCCGAGGCCTCCTTCTGGTGCTTCGCCTGCCACTCCTTGTAGGGCATGCCGTAGACGATCTCCCGCGCATCCGGATCGGCCAGCGGGACGCCTCGCTCCTCCGCCCCCTCGCGGTACCAGCGGGACAGGCAGTTCCGGCAGAAGCCGGCGAGGTTCATCAGGTCGATGTTCTGCACGTCGGTCCGGGCGCGCAGGTGCTCGACCAGCTTGCGGAAGGCGGCAGCCTCGAGCTCGGTGCGGGTGGCGTCGTCCATCTCGGGTATGGCCATGGTCGGTCCTCCAGTCTCCGCCGCATCATCTGGGGTCGGCCGCCCCCGGCCGGCAAGCCTCCCGGGGCAGCCCAGCCGGTGGCAGCACCCTCATCAGGCATTGGCGCCGCGGATGGCGGCAATGACCGCTTGCGTCACCTCCTCCGTCGTCGCCCTGCCGCCGAGATCGGCGGTGAGCACGCCATCGGCGCAGACCCGCTCCACCGCCGCCATGAGCTGCTGCGCCGCCTCGGCCTCGCCGAGATGCTCGAGCATCATCGCCGCCGTCCAGAAGGTGGCGACCGGATTGGCTACGCCCTTGCCGGCGATGTCGAAGGCCGAGCCGTGGATCGGCTCGAACATCGAGGGCGCCCGGCGCGAGGGGTCGAGATTGGCGGTCGGCGCCACGCCGAGCGAGCCGGCCACGGCCCCGGCCAGGTCGCTCAGGATATCGGCATGCAGGTTGGTGGCGACGACGGTGTCGATCGAGTCCGGCCGGCGCACCATGCGCGCCGCCATGGCATCCACCAGCTCCTTCTCCCAGCGAACGTCGGGGTAGTGCGCCGCGACCTCGGCGGCGATGTCGTCCCACATCACCATGCCATGCTTCTGCGCGTTGGACTTGGTGACGACGGTCAGCAGCCTGCGGGGCCGCCCGCGGGCGATCTCGAAGGCGGTGCGCATGATCCGCTCCACCCCGGCGCGGGTGAAGATCGCGGTCTCGGTCGCCACCTCCTCCGGATGGCCGCGATGCGCGCGGCCGCCATGGCCGGCATATTCGCCCTCGGAATTCTCCCGCACGATCACCCAGTCGATGTCGCCGGGATTGACCGCGCGCAGCGGCGAGGTGAGGCCGGGCAGCACCCGCGTCGGGCGGATATTGGCGTACTGGTCGAAGCCCTGGCAGATGCGCAGCCGGAGGCCCCAGAGGGTGATGTCGTCCGAGATCTGCTGGTCGCCGACGGCGCCGAAGAAGATGGCGTCGAAGTGGCGCAAGGTCTCCAGCCCGTCCTCGGCCATCATCCGGCCGGTCTCGCGGTAGTAGTCGCTGCCCCAGGGGAACTCGGTCACCTCAAGCCGGAAGGCGTCGCCGCGCTCGGCCATCGCCTGCAGCACGCGGAGCCCGGCCGGGATGACCTCCTTGCCGATGCCGTCGGCGGGGATGGCGGCGATCCTGTGGGTGCGCATGGCGGGGTCCTCTCTCTGGCCCGGTCTCTAGCCCGGACTTTGGCCCGGCCATGGCATGCCAGTTCCGAGAGAGGACGCAAGCCCGCCGCGCCGGTGCTCAGCCGTAGCCGCGCCCGAGGGAGCGCTCGGCGGCCTGCCGGTCCGCCGGGTCGGCAGCGCCCGGCACCGCCGCCTCCCCGTCCCGCGGCGATGCCGCGCCGGCCGCGTCCTGCGGCTCGCCCCGCGCCCCGGCGCCGTCACCCGCGCCTGGCTCCTCCTCGGCGATGTGGAAGTCGAACTGGCCGTCATGCGATTGCCAGGACTGCACGGTGAGAACCTGGGCCCCGCCCTGGCTCTCATGCGGCCCGTGCACCACGCCGGCCGCCTGCGTCAGGAAGGCGCCGGGGCCGAGCGCCTCGCCCTTCTCAATGAGGTCGCCGGAGAGGACGTAATGCATCTCCGACCCCGCCTCGTGCCGATGCGCGGGGATATAGCCGCCGGCCGGGATGTGGATGACGCTGGTGACGACACCGCGCGCCGCATCCTCGTTCAGGATCTGGATGAGGAACTCGCCGCGGGAGCCGGGGATCTCGAAGGGCCGCGGCGCCACCGCCTCGGCGGACACAGTCATCGGCTCCGTCATGCCAATCTCCATCGGGGAAGGGCGCTCAACGCGGCGGCGGCGAAGCGGGTTGCGCGCCACCGCCGGCGGGACCGGCCTGCATCCGCCCGTGCCGTGGATGGTTTTTTCGCCCCCTTCCCCATCCCACCCCTGGCGGCATGGCCGCGGGAGAGGGAGAAGGCAGGGGGACTGGGGAGGATGCCATGGCTGGACCGAGCGGCAGCTGGAACGACGCCACGGCGCGCGCGGCGCTGCGCCAGCTCTTCGAGGCCGGGGTGCGCGCCGCCGACCCGCTCGCCGTGCTCGGCCCGCATCTGCCCCCGCCGCCGCGGCGGGGCCGGGTCGTCGTGGTCGGGGTCGGCAAGGCGGCGGCGAAGATGGCGCTGGCCGTGGAGCAGGCCTGGCCCGAGGTGTCGCTCGGCGGGCTCGTCATCACCACCCATGGTGCCGACCTGCCGGACCCGCCCGCGCACCGTCGCATCCCGGTGCGCTTCGCCAGCCATCCGGTGCCGGATGCGCATGGCGCCGCCGCGGCGGCCGAGATCCTGGCCGCGGTGCAGGGCCTCGCCGCCGAGGACCTCGTGCTCTTCCTCGTCTCGGGCGGCGGCTCCTCGCTCTCCACCCTCCCCGCGCCCGGCCTCACGCTCGACGACCTGATCGCGGTGAACCGCGAGCTGCTGCGCTGCGGCGCGCCGATCGACGCCATGAACTGCATCCGCAAGCACCTCTCGGCCTTCTCCGGCGGGAGGGTGGCGGCGGCGGCGCATCCGGCGCGGGTGCTGACCCTCGCCATCTCCGACGTGCCGGGGGACGATCCGGCGGTCATCGCCTCGGGCCCGACCGTCGCCGACCCCACCAGCTTCGCCGAGGCGCAGGCGCTGGCGGCGCATTACCGCATGCGCCTGCCGGCGGCGGCGATGCGGCATCTGGAGGCGGCGGAGGACGAGACGCCGAAGCCCGGCGATCCCCGCCTCGCCGGCACCGAGCTGCGGATGATCGCGACCCCGCTGATGGCGCTGCGGGCGATGGCCGAGGAGGCGCGGCGGCTCGGCCTCGCGCCGCTGATCCTCGGCGATGCGCTGGAGGGCGAGGCGCGGGAGCTCGGCCGGGTGCTGGGCGGCATCGCGCTCTCCGCCGCGACGCATGGCGAGCCGGTCGGGCGCGGCGCCGTGCTGCTCTCGGGCGGCGAGACGACGGTGACGATCGACGGCCCCGCCGGCGAGGGCGGGCGCGGCACCGAGACGCTGCTCGGCCTCGCCCTGGCGCTGAACGGCGCGCCGGGTGTCTGGGCGCTCTGCTGCGACACCGACGGCATCGACGGCAAGTCCGACGCCGCGGGGGCGATCGCCACGCCGGATACCCTGGCGCGCGCGCGGGCGCTCGGGCGCGACCCGCAGGCGGCGCTGGCGGGGCATGACAGCACCGGCTTGTTCCGAGCGCTGGGCGATCTGGTGGTGACCGGGCCGACGCTGACCAATGTGAACGATGTGCGGGCGGTGCTGATCGGCTGAGCAATCACACGCGAAGACTTAATGTTAAGCTTCGATGACCTAACTTAAGCCTGGAAGCCGAAGCTTAAGCCGCCTAGGATGCCGTCCATGAGAGACGCCATCCTCGACGATCTGCTGAACCGCCGTGGCACCGGCGCGAAGATCGCGACCGCCCTCGGCATCACCCCCGCCGCCGTGTCGCAATGGCAGCGCATCCCGGCGGACCGGGTCATGGAGCTGTCGCGGCTGCTTGAGCTGCCGCCCTACCAGCTCCGCCCGGATCTCCACCCGCCGCCCGAAGGGAAGCTTCGCATGGCCCCGCGCATCCCGCTCCGCCGCCGCCGGCGGACCAAGGTCGTCGCCACGCTCGGCCCCGCCAGCTCCTCGGCCGAGGTGATCGAGCGGCTGCATCGCGGCGGCGCCGATGTCTTCCGGCTGAATTTCTCGCACGGCACCCATGCCGACCATGCCGAGCGGATCGCCATCATCCGTGCCGTCGAGGCGAAGGTCGGCCGGCCCATCGGCATTCTCGCCGACGTGCAGGGCCCGAAGCTGCGGGTCGGGCGCTTCCAGGGCGGCAGGGTGCAGTTGCAGACCGGCCAGCCCTTCCGCCTCGACCTCAACCCGACGCCCGGCAATGTCAGCCGCGTCGAGCTGCCGCATCCGGAGATCATCAAGGCGGCGCAGATCGGCACCAGCCTGCTGCTCGACGACGGCAAGCTACGGCTGCGCGTCACCCATGTGCGCGGTGACCACCTGGAGACCGAGGTGGTGGTCGGCGGCGCGCTCTCCGACCGCAAGGGCGTCAACGTCCCCGATGTCGCCCTGCCCATCCCGGCGCTGACCGGAAAGGACCGCGAGGATCTCGCCTTCATCCTCGGGCACGGGATCGAATATGTCGGCCTCTCCTTCGTCCAGCGGCCGGAGGACGTGGCCGAGGCCAAGCGCATCGTCGATGGCCGCGCGCTGATCATGGTGAAGATGGAGAAGCCGCAGGCGGTCGAGAACCTGGACGCCATCATGGCCCTGACCGATTGCGTCATGGTCGCCCGCGGCGATCTCGGCGTGGAATGCCCGCCCGAGGAGGTGCCGCTGATCCAGAAGCGGATCGTCCGCGCCGCCAAGGCGGCCGGCAAGCCGGTGGTGGTGGCGACGCAGATGCTCGAGAGCATGATCGCCGCCCCCGCCCCCACCCGCGCCGAGGCCTCCGACGTGGCGACCGCCGTCTTCGACGGGGCCGATGCGGTGATGCTCTCGGCCGAGACCGCCGCCGGCCAGTACCCCTTCGAGGCGGTCAACATGATGGACCGCATCCTGGCCCGAGTGGAGCAGGATGCCGACTGGCGCCGGATGACGGACACGGCACGGCCCGAGCCAGAGCCGACCAGCGCCGGCGCCATCGCCGCCGCCGCCCGGCAGGTGGCGCACACCATCAGGGCGCAGGTGATCGCCACCTTCACCAGCACCGGCAGCACCACCTTCCGCGTCGCCCGCGAGCGGCCGGACTGCCCGATCCTCGGCCTCACCGCCAGCATGGAGATCGCCCGTCGCCTCGCCGTGGTCTGGGGCGTCCATCCGGTGGTGACGCAGGAGCCGCATGCGATGAGCGACATGGTCGCCAAGGCGACCCGGGCGGCGCTGCAGGAGGGCTTCGCCGCCGCCGGCGAGGAGGTGGTGGTCACTGCCGGCGTGCCCTTCGGCACGGCCGGGACCACCAATGCGCTCCGGGTGGCGACTGTGAAATAGCAACGCAGGCGAGGGACGGCATTACAGAACGGAAAGAAGTCCCTCATCGCGCGTTGCTGACCCTGCCCGGCCGCTGGCGCGAACGGCTAGCCATGCCGGCACCGGACAGGGAAACCGAAGACATGACGAAGTTTCATCTGGCAGGCCCCGTCGCACTGGCCGCGAGCCTGCTGGCGCTCACCGCCTGCCAGAACCGTCCGCCGCCGTCGGCGGCCATGGCCCCAACCCCGGGTGCGAGCGCCGCCGAGCCCATCGTGCCGGGCACCGGCCGCATCATGGGCGGCATCAGCAATGCCGAGGTCCAGCGCGTGCCCCAGGGCACCGGTGCGCAGGCGCCGATCGTCCCCGGCACCGGCCGCATCATGGGCGGCATCAGCAATGCCGAGGTCCAGCGCACCAAGCCGGGTCCCGGCGTGCAGGCGCCGATCAAGCCCGGCACCGGCCGCATCATGGGCGGCATCAGCAATGCCGAGGTGGAGCGGGCCGGCGGCGGCGCTCCCCCTCCCTGATCGGTCCGTCCGTCACGCGACCAGCCAGCCCGCGGCCGGCGGCGACGGACCCGCCGGCCGCGGGTCTGCGACCAACAGGATCGTGATGGCGCTCACGCCACGCCGAGGCGTGTGAATGATTGACCCTGTGACCGCCAGCGGGCGCCATGCCGCGTCTTGGGGGCCCGTCTGGGGGCATGGGGGAGAAATCATGCAGTCGTCGTCGCGCCGGCCGGGACCGGCGATGCTCATGCTGGGGACCGCGCTGCCGATGCTGGCCGGATGCGGCCTGAGCGTGGAGCGCACGGAGCGGGTCGAGGGGCTGCAGCAGGAGCTCGCCCTCTCGCAATCCGAGGGCGGCGCGCTGCGCCAGCGCGTGGCCGAGCTGGAAAGGACGCTCGGCCAGGAACGCCAAGCCGCGGGCGATCTCGCCGCCCTGCAGGCCAAGCTGCAGCGGGCGCAGGCCTCGCTCGTCGCGGCCCAGCGCGGCCGTGCCAATGCGGAGGCCGAGCTGCGGCAGCAGCGGGCGCAGCTTGAGGCGGAGGAGCAGCGGCTCGCTGGGGTACAGGCAGAGGCCGGGCAGCTCGAGCAGACGCGGACCGAGCGCAGCGGCGCGCTGGTCGAGACCGAGAAGCGCCTGGGCCTGCTGCAGGACCAGGCCGGCTCCGAGGATCGCCGCCTCGCCGGGCTGCGCGATCAGGTGACGGCGCAGGATGGCCGGCTGAGCGCCCTCACCGACCGGATCGCCGCCGAGGACCGCCGCCTCGCCACCCTGCGCAACGAGGCCACGGCGGCCGAGCAGCGCCTGGCCGGGCTGCGCGCGCAATCGGCGACCGAGGATCGCAATCTGGCCGGCCAGCGGGAGCGGGTGGCGCAGGAGGAGCAGCGGCTGCAGGCGCTGCGCAGCAGCGTCACCGAGGCTGAGCGCTCGCTCGCCGAGCGGCGCCAGGCCGGCAGCGAGGCCGAGAAGCGCCTCGCCGCGCTGCGCGACCAGGTCTCGACCACCGAGCGCGCCCTGACCGAGGCGAATGGCCGGCTGGCCCGCAGCAACCAGGCGGCCGAGGAGACCGACCGGCGGGTGAAGGGGCTGGAGAGCCGCTCCGCCGAGCTCAGCCGCGGCGGCGCCGAGGCCGAGGCGCGCCTCGCCTCGCTGCGGCAGGGCGTGACGGCGGCCGAGACGACGCTCGCCGAGCGTCGCAACGCCGTCGGCCAGGCCGAGGCGGAGCTCGCCCGGCTCGGCACCGCGCGTGACCAGGCCGCGGCGACCCTGCGCGGCCTCGAGCAGCGCAGCGCCGAGCTGCGGACCGAGATCGGGACGGCGGAACGCCGCCTGGCGGAGCTGCGCAGCGGCACGGCGGCCGAGGAGCAGCGGTTGCAGGCCGCCCGCGCGGAGGCGGCGGAGGCCGATAAGGCGCTCGCCGAGCGGCGCAGCGCCCTCGCCGCGCTCGACAAGGGCGCGAGGGACGAGGCGGAGCTTCGCCGCAGCGTGGAGTCGCTGCGGGCGGAGGTCGCCTCGCTGGAGCGGCGCCGCGACGGGCTGCAGGGCGAGATCGTCGCCTCGCAGCAGCGGCTGGAGGCGCAGCGGCGGGACCTCGCCGACATCGTCGCCCGCGTCCGCCGCGAGGGCGGCCCCGCCATCCCGGCCTCGGCGCCGGAGGGAAGCGGCCCTGGTGAGGGCCGCTGATCCGACCAGGAAACAACCAGGGAAGCGGCCCTAGCGGGAGCCGCCAATCCGGCCGGGCGGCGGTCAGCCCTTTGCCGCCCGCTCCTTCGCCAGCAGGGCGCGCTTGCGCGGCACGCCCCAGCGATAGCCGGTGAGGTCGCCGTCCTTGCCGACCACGCGATGGCAGGGCACGGCGAGCGAGACATGGTTCTGGGCGCAGGCCCGGGCGACGGCGCGGACCGCCCGCGGCGCGCCGATGGCGACCGCCATCTCGCCATAGGTGCGGGTCTCGCCGAAGGGGATGGCCTGCAGCGCCTCCCAGACCCGCCGCTGGAAGGCGGTGCCGCGCAGATCGAGCGGCAGGGCGAGCGCCGCCTTCGGCTCCTCCAGGAAGGCGACCACCTGCCGGATGGTGCCGGCCAGCGCCGCCGGCGCCGGCTCGACCCGCGCCTTCGGGAAGCGGCGCCGGAGATCGCCCTCGAGGCTGACGAAATCCTCGGCGAAACCGATGAAGCAGACGCCGCTGCCGGTCGCCCCGACCATCAGCGGGCCGAGCGCGCTCTCGGCGGTGGCGGTGCGGATGGTCTCGCCCGCCCCGCCCCGCCGCGCCGCGCCCGGCGTCATGCCGAGCACGCGGCCCGGCGCCTCGTAGACCCGGCTCTCGCTGCCATAGCCGGCGCCGGCCACGGCCTCGGCCACCCGGTCGCCGGCCTGCAGCGCCGCCTGCAACCGGCGGGCGCGGACGGATTCGGCATAGGATCGCGGGGTCACGCCGGTGATCTCCTTGAACAGCCGCAGGAAATGGTGCCGGGCATAGCCGGCGCGGTCGGCCAGCGCGGCGAGGCTCGGGATGGTCTCGCTCCGCTCGATCAGGTCGCAGACGGCCTGGATCGCCGCGGCATGCAGCCCGGCGCGCTCGCCCTTCGGATCGCAGCGCTTGCAGGCGCGGAAGCCATCGGCCTCGGCGCCGGCGGCATCGGCGTAGAAGCGGACATTGCGCCGCAGCGGCGCGCGGGAGGGGCAGCCGGGGCGGCAGAAGACGCCCTGCGTCGTCACCGCATAGAGGAAGGGCCCGCAGGCCGGCTGCGGGTCGCGGGCCAGCAACGCCGCCCACCGCGCCGCGCCGAGCGCGTCCGGGAGATCGGTGTCGAGGCGATCGGGGATGGGGGCCATGTGCGTCATGGCGTCACTCTGGCGCCGCCTGCGGGCCGCTGCCATCCGGGCATTGCGCCCACGCGCGGCACGGCCGGAATGGCGGTGCCGCGCGTGGGCTTATCACTGCCCCTAAAATGCCGGGCGAAAACCTCCGGTTTGCCTGGGCCTTCGCGGCATGAGCCGCGATCCCCGTTCGAGGCCTCGGACCGGTCTGGGGACCGGTCCGCCGACATCACTTCGCGGCCTGCACCGCGGCGGCGGCGGCCACGAGGCCGAAGATCCAGGGAAGGGCGGCGAGAAGGTCGGTCACGGGAGTTGTCCTGCTGCGGCGGCGCCAAGGATGCGCCGCCTTCCTGACCATCGATGTGGTCCCGCCCGATGCGGCCGGCCAATCATCGCCGCGGATCACCGGCATGCATCTGCCGAATGGAAACGGCTTGGCCTCGCGGCAGGCGCATGGGAGCCTGGTCAGGTGGCGTCGCCCTCGGCCTTCCGCCGCAGCTCCCGCAGCCGCTCCTGGCCGCCGGGCATTTGCGGGTTGATGGCCAGCGCCGCCTCCAGCGATTGCAGCGCGCCGCGGGGATTGCCCGCCTCCTCCTGCAATGTCGAGAGGCTCAGCAGGGCCGGCCAGTGCCGCGGCTCGCAGCGCAGCGCCTCCTGCAGGTCGCGCGCGGCGGCGGCGTTGTCGCCCGCCCGGCCATAGGCCTGGGCTCGCAGGTACCAGGCCTCGGCGAAATCCGGCTGCAAGGTGATGGCGGCGTCGAAATCCTCGAGCGCCTCCTCCGGCAGGCTGGCCTCCAGGTTGCGCGCCCCGCGGCGCAGCAGCAGCGTCACCGAGGCGCTGGCGGATTGCCCCCAGAGGGCGCGGATCCGCGCCTCGACCAGGGCGGCGCCGGCCTCGTCCGGCGCGGTGCGCAGGGCCTCGAAGGCGCGATCGAGCTCGGCCTTGCGGATCTCCGCCGCCCGGGCCTGGCCCTGCGGCGCGCCCCCGGATGGCGGCGATCGTGACGGCGGCCCGGTCGGCGGCCCAGGTGGCGATTGAGACGGCGATTGAGGCGGCGATCCCGGTGCCTGGGCCAGGCCCGGCACCGGGCTCAGGGGCAGGAGAACGGGCAGGAGCAGCAGGGCGAGGCGCCGGCGCATGCGGGAAAGGTCGGCGGTCCTCGCCCGGCTGGCAAGGGCCGGCCGCGGCGACGGCCTCAGCGGCGGCCGAGCACCAGGCCGGACTGCTCGACGATGCCGCGGAACTTGGCGAGTTCCGCGGCGAGGAAGGCGCGGGCCTCGGCGGGCGTGCCGGGCGGCGCCGGATCGACGCCGGCCTGGGCGAGGCGCTGCGCCGTCGCCTCCTCCGCCAGCACCCGGCGCACCCCGCCAGCCAGGGTCGCGACCACGCCCGACGGCAGGCCGGCGGGACCGACCAGCATGTTCCAGGTGGTGACCTCGAAGCCCGTCAGGCCGGCCTCGTCGAGGGTTGGGATGTCGGGGAAGAGTGGATGCCGCTGCAGAGCGCTGACCGCGAGGCCGCGCGACAGCCCGTCGCGGATGTGCGGCGCGGTCGAGGCCAGCACCTCCAGCGAGTAGTCCACCTCGCCCTTGGCCAGCGCCTCCATCACCGCCGAGCCGCCGCGATAGGGAATGTGCTCGGCCTTGAGGCCGCCGGCGCGGAGCTTGAGGTACTCCCCGGTGAGATGGCCGATGCCGCCCGCCCCGCTGGTCGCCCAGGTGTAGCGCCCGGGCTCGGCGCGCAGCGCGGCGAGCAGGTCCTGCACCCTCCGGAAGGGCGAGGCGGCCGGCACCACCAGCACGATCGGACCGCCGCCGACCAGCGCGACCTGGGTGAAGTCGGCGACCGGGTCGTAGGGCGTCTGCTGCGGCAGGGCCGCCGGGTTGGTGGCCAGCGCCGAGGCGGAGGCGAGCATCAGCGTGGCGCCGTCGGCCGGCCGGTGCCGCACCCATTCCGCCCCGACCGACCCGCCCGCGCCCGAGCGGTTCTCGACCACGAAGCGCGCCGGCCCGCCGGCCTCGCCGCTCAGCACCGCGCCCAGCCGCTCGGCGAGGATGCGCGCCGCGATGTCGGTGGAGCCGCCGGCGAGGAAGGGCACGACCAGGGTCACCGGGCGGTCGAGCCAGGACTCCGCCCGGGCGGCGCGAAGGGCCGGCGCGGCAAGGGCGGCGGCGAGCAGGAGGCGGCGCGGCAAGGGCATGGAGACGTGTCCCGGTCAGACTGCGCCCCAGATGCCGCGAAACCCGGCCGCCGGCAAATCCTCGTCCCATGCCGGCCTGCGCGGCACCATTCCGATCCGCGCGCGTTCGCTTGGCCGTTGTCCCTTGCGTTGCGGAGACGCCTATGCCGGCCGAGCGCGCCCCGAATACCCTTCTCGCCACACTCGTCTCCGCCGGTGGCCTGGTGCTGCTCCTGACCGGCCGCGACGACACGGCCCGGCCCCCGGCCCGCGCCGCGGCGCCGGAGCGGCTGCACGCCACGCCCGATGCGGCGGATCCCGCCCCCTCGGGGGGCCGCCCGGAGAGCCGGAGCAAAGCCGAGCGCCACGGCCGGCACGCCACAACGCCGAGCGAAATCCCGGCGCGTGGCTGGTGGGCGATCCTGAAGCGCACCGCCTCCGAGATCATGGAGGACCGGGTGATGACCGAGGCGGCCGGCATCACCTTCTACGTCCTGCTCGCCCTCTTCCCGGCCATCGCGGCCTTGATCTCGATCTACGGGCTCTTCGCCGAGCCGGCGACGATCAACGACCATCTCGCCTCGCTGGCCGGCGTCGTGCCCGGCGGCGGCGTGGACATCATCGCCGAGCAGGTGAAGCGCATCACGGAGAAGGGCAGCGGCACGCTCGGCATCAGCGCGCTGATCGGCCTCGCCACCTCGCTCTGGTCGGCCAACCAGGCGATGAAGGCCTTCGTCGATTCCCTGAACATCGTCTATGGCGAGACGGAGAAGCGCGGCTACATCGCGCGCCTCGCCCTCACCCTCGGCTTCACCCTGGGCGGCATCCTGCTCATCATCCTCGCCATGGTGGCGGTGGTGGCGATCCCAGTGGCGCTGCATTTCATCGGCCTCGACCAGCAGCTCGAGATGCTGCTGCGGCTGGCGCGCTGGCCGATCATGCTGCTGGTGGTCGGGCTCTTCCTCGCCTTCCTCTACCGCTACGCGCCGAGCCGGGAGCGGGCGCGCTGGCGCTGGGTGAGCTGGGGCAGCGCCTTCGCCACGGTCTGCTGGATCGGCTTCTCGCTCGGCTTCTCCTGGTACGTCACCAATTTCGGCAATTATAACGAGACCTATGGCTCGCTCGGCGCGGTGGTCGGCTTCATGACCTGGATCTGGCTCTCCTCGACCGTGGTGCTGGCCGGGGCCGAGCTGGACGCCGAGATGGAGCACCAGACGGCGCGCGACACCACGGCCGGGCCGGAGCGGCCGATCGGCGCCCGCGGCGCCCGCATGGCGGATACGGTGGCGGGATAGGCCGGACGGGGACGGCCAGGCGGCCGGTCAGGCCGCCTGCCGCTGCCGCGCCGCGCCCACCGCCGGCGGCTCCGGGCCACCCGCCATCCAGTCGAGCAGTTCCACCGTGTGCACCACCGGCAGGGCGTCGCCGCCGAGCTGGGTGAGGCAGCCGATATTGCCTGCGGCGATCAGGTCGGCGCCAGTGCGGTTGATGTTGTGCAGCTTGCGCTCCCGCAGCCGCGTGGCGATCTCGGGCTGCAGCAGATTGTAGGTGCCGGCGCTGCCGCAGCAGAGATGCGGCTCGGCCGGGTCCTTCACCGCGAAGCCGGCGCGGGCGAGAAGCTGCTTCGGTAGGGTGGTGATCTTCTGCCCGTGCTGCAGGCTGCAGGCGGAATGGTAGGCGACGGTCAGCCCCGGCTTCGGCCGGCTCGGCGCATAGGCAAACCTGTCGAGCGCCTCGGAGACGTCCATCGCCAGCGCCGCGACCTTCGCCGCCTGCTCCGCCTCGGGCTCCTCGCGGAACATGAAGCCGTAATCCTTCACCGTCGTGCCGCAGCCGGAGGTGTTGATGACGATGCCGTCCAGCCCCTCGCCCGCGATCTCGCGGCTCCAGGCGGCGATATTGGCACGGGCGAGGCGCATTGCCGGGTCGTGGTCGCCCATGTGGTGGTTCAGCGCGCCGCAGCAGCCCTGCTCGCGGGTGATCACCACCTCGACCCCCATGCGGGTGAGCAGGCGGATCGTCGCCTCGTTGATCGAGGGGGCGAGGACCTGCTGGGCGCAGCCGGTCAGCAGCGCCACGCGGCCGCGGCGGGTCCCCTCGGCGCGGTGCACCTGCGGCGCCTGCATCGGGCTCGGCGGCGGCAGGGCGCCGGGCGCGAGCCGCAGCATGGCCCGCAGCCGCTTGCCGAGCATGGCGCCGGGCGGGATCAGCCCGGCGAAGGGCCGGCCGAGCCGGGCTCCGGCCACCGCCGCGCGGAAGCGCGCCGGATAGGGCAGGATGGCGGCGAGCAACCGGCGCAGCGCCTTCTCCTGCCAGGGCCGGTCATAGGTCTCCTCGATGTATTTCCGCGCATGGTCGACCAGGTGCATGTAGTGCACGCCCGAGGGGCAGGTCGTCATGCAGGAGAGGCAGGAGAGGCAGCGATCGACATGCCGCACCACCTCCTCGGTGGCGGGCTTGCCGCTCTCCAGCATGTCCTTGATCAGGTAGATGCGGCCGCGCGGGCTGTCGAGCTCGTCGCCGAGCAGCACGAAGGTCGGGCAGGTGGCGGTGCAGAAGCCGCAATGGACGCAGGTGCGGAGGATCTGGTTGCTCGCCCGCGTATCCGGGTCCTGCAGCTGCTCAGGCGCGAAATTGGTCTGCATCGCGCCATGGTAGGCGCTGGCCCGGCGGCGCGATACTGGCCGATGCGCAACGACCGCGGGCGCCCGCGAGCGTGATCCGGCGGGCGGCCGATGCCTCGGCGTTCAGTCCGACCGGGCCGCGCGCGCTTCCGCCAGGCCGTCGCGCAGGACGGCGGCGACGGCCCAGGCGAGGCAGGCATTCAGCCGGTCGGTTGCAGCCACCCGCTGCGGCTTCGGGGCGCGCTCGACATCCACCTGCTCGGTCTCGACCCAGTGGCGCATCAGCTCCCAGCGCTGCAGCAGCGGCACCTGATGCGCCGCCGCGACCAGGCGCAGCGCATCCAGATAGGGATCGATATTGGCGTTGGCGCGCAGGAAGCGGGAGAATTGCGGATCGATCAGCAGGGCGTCGATGCCGGCCGCCTTCAGCGCCTCCAGCCGTTCGTTCAAGGTCTCGACCATGTCGTTGACCTCGGCGCCGCGGACCGCGCTGAAGGTGCCGGTGGCCCAGAGGACGAGCTGGGTCGGCGCCCGCGCCAGCTCGGCGGCCATGAGGGCGCTCGCCTCGGTCGTGTTGATCCCGCGCTCGCCGCGCACCGCAACCTCGATCGTCGCCTTCGGCCAGCGCTCCCGCAGCAGGGCCTGCAGCCGCGCCGGCCAGGCCGCCTCCGGGCCGCTGGTGCCGGCGCCGAGCACCGAGACGCCGCCGATGACGAGGATCCGCAGCGACCCCGCCCGCAGCGCCTGCAGCGTTGCCGGCAGGGGCGACCCGGCCTCCAGCAGCTCCGGCGGCTCGGTACAGGCAGGGGGGTCCGCGCCGGCTGCCGTGGCCAGCGGCAGGGCGATCAGCAGCGCCATGGGGAGCAGCCGCGTGCGCATCATTACGCAGGAGTCGTAGAAGAGGGCGCCGCGCTCGGCAAGTGCGATGACCGGGCCACGCCGCCCCGCGCCGGCTCCGCCTGGTCACGCTGGCGGTACCAGGCGCCGACCGCACCCACTGCCACCAGGGCCAGCAGCCCGCCGAGATTGACCACCGCCTGCATCGGGCCGTGATCCGACTGCTCGAGCGCCAGCCGGCCGAGGAAGGCGAGGAAGATGCCGGTGCAGAAGACCGGCAGCCCGTGCTGGCCCATCAGCACGAAGGGCGCGGCCGGGCCGGAGCGGAGCCAGGCCGCATCCCGCGGCACGGCATGGCCGAGCAGATAGGCGAGGGCGAGGATGGAGACCAGCCGGGCCGGGTGCAGCGCGCTCTTGTCGATGGTGGTCAGCAGGACGCCGACCGGCTCCGGCAGCAAGGCCAGCCATTCCGGCACCGCATGCGCGAGCAGCATGGCGCAGGCCCCGATGAGGAGAACGATCACCGAGGCGGCGATGAGGCTGCGGCGGAAGGGGATGGCGGGGGCCGGGCCACGCTGGCCGTTCGGCAGGCGGGGCGCGTAGCCGAGGGCGGCGCCGGTGAAGAAGAGCAACTGCCAGGCGAAGGGGTTGAAGAACCAGCCGCCATCGATCCAG
The DNA here is from genome assembly GCF_013112485.1 of Roseicella sp. DB1501. Classification (GTDB taxonomy): domain Bacteria; phylum Pseudomonadota; class Alphaproteobacteria; order Acetobacterales; family Acetobacteraceae; genus Paracraurococcus. Next base: position 67,876 of record NZ_JABFHG010000013.1, on the reverse strand, counting down.
TTCGGCAAGTTGAGGTCGAAGAGCCGTGCCGCCGCGTAGAGCAGGGCCGAAAGGCCGAGCAGCAGCCCCGGCCGCCGCAGCAGCGGCAGGGCCGGGGCGAGCAGCACCAGCAGCGCGATGTAGAGCGGCAGGATGTCGAGGAAGGCCGGCTGGTAGCGCAGCAGCAGGGCCTGCAGCAGCGCCAGGTAGGGCTGCTCGCGGAACGGGTCGAGATGCAACTCGTCCAGATAGGCCGGGCTGTCGAGGACCGAGGCGGAATAGCCGACCTGGGCGGCGAAAACGACGAAGAGGAAGATATGCGCCACATAGAGCGTGCTGGCCCGGCGCAGCAGCGCCGCCGCGCCGTAGAGCCAGCCGCGCCGGTCATAGGCGGCGCCGTAGGCGAGGCCGGCGGCATAGCCCGCGAGCAGCACGAAGGCCTCGGTCGCATCGCAGAAGGCGATGTTGCGGAGGGTGAGTTCGCCCAACCAGTTCCCGGGCACATGGTCGATGAAGATGAACCACAGCGCCAGGCCGCGGAACACATCGACCCGCAGGTCCCGGCCGGCACCGCCGGTCCCGCCGCCCCGGATCAGGCCGCGCATCCCCACCTCCGCCAACGCCGCGAAAGTTGCGGCCGGGGTCGTGCTTTGCAAGTCACGTTGCAGGCCGTAACGCGACTCGACCGCTGGCGCTGCGGACCCGGTTTTGGCAGGGTCGGGGGATGCGTCGATGCTTTGCCCTCCTGGCCCTGCTGTGCCTGCCCGGTCTCGCCATGGCCCAAACCTCCGGCGCCCCACCCTCCGAGGCGTCCTCCGGGGCCGGGCCCTGCCCGCCCAGCCCGACCCAGGCCGTCAACCTGCCGGTGACGCGTGCCGCTTTGGCGCGGGGCGCCCCCGTCACCATCGTCGCCTTCGGCTCCTCCTCGACCGAGGGGGCCGCCGCCAGCGGGCCGGAGCAGACCTATCCGGCGCAGCTCGAGATGCGGCTGCGCGCCGCCCTGCCCGGCGCCCGGCTCACCGTGCTGAACCGCGGCAAGGGCGGCCAGGAGGTGCATGAGATGCTGGCGCGGCTCGAGAGCGACGTGCTCGCCGCGCAGCCGACGCTGGTCATCTGGCAGGCCGGGGCGAATGCGGTGCTGCAGGGCATGCCGGCCGAGGAATTCCACAACAGCCTCGCCGGCGGCATCGCCCGGCTGCAGGCCAGCGGCGCCGATGTGCTGCTGATGGACGTGCAGCGGGCGCCGCGCATCCTGCACTCGACCGGCTTCGAGCGGCTGGATGCGGTGATCCTCGCGCTCGCCGCGGAGACGCATGCGCCGCTCTTCTCCCGCGCCGCGCTGATGCGGGGCTGGGATGCCGAGGGCACGCCCTATGCGGCGATGATCTCGCCCGATGGCCTGCACCACAACGACCGCGGCTATGCCTGCCTGGCCGAGGCGCTGGCGCGCAGCATCCTCGGCGCGACCGGGCCCTCGGTGATGGCGCGGCGGTAGCAGAAGGGCGTCAGGCGGCGGACGGCCCTATTCAGCCGCAAGGGTATCCGCCGGGATGACGAGGGCATGGTTCGGCCGCGGCAGCAGCGCCAGCCGCGCATCCAGCCGGCCCTGCACCATGTCGCGGAACAGGCCGCGATTGAGCGGCCCGGTCTCCGGCACCCGCTCCAGGAAGCGCCGGAACACCGCGCGGTAATGCGCCGCCTGGCGGACGAAGCGCTCATCCACCTCGAAGCGCGCCATCTCGGCGGTGGTCGCCGGCAGCAGCCGGAGGATCGCCAGCGCCAGTTCCGGCCCCGCCGGCAGGGCGATATCGGTCCCCTCCCCGGCGCCGGCGACCGAGACCTCGCCCTCGGCACGACGCCAGCCGAAGGCCAGGCGCCACATCGCGGCCATAACGGCGGCGAGCTCGCGCGCCGTCATGTCCCATTCCGCGACCAGGCGCTCGAGCCGGGATTCGGACATAAGGGCCTGCAGCGTCTCGGCCTGGCCCCGGCCGGCGCCGAGCTGGCCGAGCAGCAGCCGGGTCTGCTCCTGCAGGATGGCGGTCTGCTCCCGCGCCTCGGCGAGCAGCGCCTGCAGCGCCAGGGCGCGGCTGTCGCCGGATTCGCCCTGGCGCTGCAGGGCGTCGCGCATCACCACCAGCTCCGCCCGCTGGGTCAGCCAGCAGAGGGCGAGCAGGCCGAGGCCGCCCGGCAGGACGAGGCCGATGGCCAGCGCCACCCAGCCCGTCGGCCCGAGCGCGACCAACCCCTCCGGCCCGGCCTCGGCCCAGAGCAGCAGGGCGACGCAGAGCGGCACGAGGGCGGCGAGGAGGAGCAGGCCGAGACCGATGGCGCGTGCGAGCAGGCGCAAGGCAGTCAGCCTCCTTCGGTATCTGATGGAAACGGTGCGAATGAACACCAGACTAACGAATCAACGGTAGAGACGCACCACTACAATACGCGTGTAACGCGATGGCGACCGAACTGTGGCCGCCGCGCCGCGCTGTGCCCTCCCTGCCCCGGCTCCTGCCTGAAAGCGCCTGTCGGAAGCGCCGCCACCCGTTGCCCCGCTGCGGCTTCGCCGCGGCGGGCTGTGACGTGCTCAGGATATGAAACGAATTATAAACCCCGCTAAGCCGCGCAGCAGTGGGGTGGGGACTGCTAGAAGCCGGCGCGCATCCGGCCCGGGTTGAGGATGCCCTTCGGGTCCAGCACCGCCTTCACCCGCCGGCCGATCGCGGCCAGCGCCGGCGGCTCCTCCGGCAGCACCGCGACGGCCGCCCGCAGCGGCTCGGGCGCCCGGAACAGGGTGAAGGTGCCGCCCGCCGCCTCGGTCGCCGCGACCACCCGGGCATGCTGCTCCGGCCTCGCCGGCCCGGCCAGCCAGACCAAGCCGCCGCCCCAATCCAGCAGCGCCTTGTCGAGGCCCGAGGCCGCGACTACCCCCGGCCCGGTGCTCGGCTTGACCGAGACGCGCCAGACCGCCTCCTCCGGCGCGGCGCCGAGCGGCTCCGCCTCGCGCACCGCCTGCCAGGCGGCGAGGCTGGCATCCTCGCCTAGCAGCGCTGCCTCGCCGAAGCCGGCCAGCGCCTCGCGCAGCCGGCCGAGCCGGTAGGCCACGGATTCGGCAAATTCCTCGATCCGCAGCAGGGCAAGCGGCCCGGCGAGGCCGGCGACGCCCCCCGATGGCAGCAGCGCCGCGCCGGAGACGCCGTAGGGGCTGCCGAGGCCGGCCGAAAGGGCCCGCACCCCGGTCGCCAGATCGGCGACGCGCAGCGCCAGCGAGCCGGAGGAGGCCGGCGCCGGCAGCACCTTCAGCGTCACCTCGGTGATGACGCCGAGCGTGCCATGGGCGCCGGTCAGCAACTTGCAGAGGTCGAGGCCGGTGACGTTCTTCAGCACCCGGCCGCCGCTGCGGAACACCTCGCCAGTGCCGGTGACGGCGCGAATGCCCATGACATGGTCGCGCATGGCGCCGCCCATGATGCGGCGCGGGCCGGAGAGGTTGGTCGCCACCAGCCCGCCGATCGTCGGCTCCCGCCCGGCGCCGAACAGGCCGGCGAGCATCGGCGGCTCGGCGATCAGGTGCTGGCCCTTCTCGGCCAGCGCCGCCTCGATCTCGGGCAGCGGCGTGCCGGCCAGCGCCGAGACGATCAGCTCCTGCGGCCGGTAGAGGGTGATGCCGGAGAGGCCGCGCGTGGTCAGGCTGCGCGCCGCCTGCACCGGCCGCAGCAGCTCGCGCTTGCTGCCATTGCCCTCGATGGCCAGCGGCTCGCCGGCCGCATGCGCCGCGGCGATGGCCGCCGCCAGCGCCGCCTCGTCCGGCGGCGCGAGGAGGGCCTCGCTCATGCCGCCCGCTGCAGGGCGGGATTGTCCTCCAGCGGGAAGACCTTGGCCGGGTTGAGCAGCCAGTCGGGATCGAAGGCGCCCTTGATGGCGCGCTGCAGGGCGAGCTCCGAGGGGCTGAACTGCACCCCCATCAGGTCGCGCTTCTCGACGCCGACGCCGTGCTCGCCGGTGAGGCAGCCGCCGACCTCGACGCAGAGCTTCAGGATGTCGGCGCCGAAGGCCTCGGCCTTGTGGAAGCTCTCCGGGTCGTTGGCGTCGAACATGATGAGCGGGTGCAGGTTGCCGTCGCCGGCATGGAAGACATTCGCCACCTGCAGCCCGTATTCCGCGCTCATCTCGCCGATGCGCTTCAGCACATGCGGCAGCTCGCCAGTCGGGATGGTGCCGTCCATGCAGAGATAGTCGGGCGAGATGCGGCCGACCGCGCCGAAGGCGCCCTTGCGGCCCTTCCAGATCGCCATGCTCTCCTCGGCCGTCTGCGCCACCTTCAGGCTGATCGGGTCGAAGCGGCCGCAGATCTCCTTCAGCTTGCCGAGCAGCATGTCCTGCTCCTCGGTGCTGCCCTCGACCTCGATGATCAGCATCGCCTCGGCCTCCAGCGGGTAGCCGGCATGGGCGAAGGCCTCGCAGGCATGGATGCAGGGCTTGTCCATGAATTCGAGCGCGACCGGGATGATGCCCGAGGCGATGATGGCATCGACCGCCGCGCCGGCGATCTCGGTGCCCTTGAAGGCGGCGAGCATGGCGCGCTGCCCCTCGGCGGCGCGCAGGATGCGGACCGTCACCTCAGTGACGATGGCGAGCTGCCCCTCCGAGCCGGTCAGCAGGCCGAGCCAGTCATAGCCGGCCGCATCCAGGTGGCGGCCGCCGACCTCGATGATCTCGCCCTCGATGGTGACGAGCTTCAGGCCGAGCAGGTTGTTGGCGGTGACGCCGTATTTCAGGCAATGCGCCCCGCCCGAGTTCATGTTGACGTTGCCGCCGATCATGCAGGCGAGCTGGCTCGACGGGTCGGGGGCATAGAAGAAGCCGTCGGCCGCGACGTGGTTGGTGATGCCGAGATTGGTGACGCCGGCCTCGACCACCGCCAGGCGGTCCTCGTAATCCACCTCCAGGATGCGATTCATGCGCATCAGCCCGATCACCACCGCATCCGCCAGCGGCAGCGCACCACCGGAGAGGCTGGTGCCGGCGCCGCGCGGGATCACTCGGATGCCGTTGGCATGGCAGTAGCGCAGCACGGCGGCGACCTGCTCGGTGGTCTCCGGCAGCACCACCGCGAGCGGCGGCTGCCGGTAGGCGGAAAGCCCGTCGGTCTCATAGGGCTTGAGCCGCAGTTCCTCGCTGATCACCCCCTCGCCGAGCGGGCCGGTCGGGACCAGGGCGCGCAGGGCGGCGACGATCTCGGCGCGCCGGGCCAGCACCGCCGGCTTGGGATCGGGCAGGCTGATCACGTCACTCTCTCCTGCTCAGGCATGTGGTCCGGCGGAAAATGGGCTTCCGGGCGGCGCCGGGCAAGCGGCACGCTTGCCGCTGCCGGGCGGCGCGGGCAGTTTCCCGGCCCAACGATCCTCTGGAGACGCGCGTGCCCCGTTTTCCGTCCTGGCTCCTCGCTGCCGCCCTCGTGCTCGGCCTCGCCACGCCGGCCTTTGCCCAGATCCGCGAGGGCGCCTATGCGGTGGAGGGCACCAATCCGGATGGCAGCACCTATGAGGGGCAGCTCCTGCTCCGCCCCGGCCCGGCGGGAAGCTGGCTGGCGAATTGGCGGGTGGGGCGGGAGCAGATCCTCGGCCTCGGCCTGATCAATGGCGGCGTGCTCGCCATCTCCTTCGTCATCGAGGGACGGCCGGGAGTCTCGGTCTTCGAGGTCGATCCCGACGGCAAGCTGCGCGGCCACTGGACCACCGGCGGCGGCCTCGGGACGGAAATCCTGACGCCGCAATAGAGGCGTCCCGGCGCCGGACAGCAGAAAACCCGCCGCGGCCGGCGCCGCAGGCGGGTTGTTCAAACCGAACCCTGGAAACGCCTCCCCGCCATGCCGCCGGCCCCGGAGGCCGGTCGCAGCCGGGGAGCGGCCTCTGAAATGTCCATCAAAACCGTCGCTTTCCGCTGCCCTGCTGCGGCTTTGCCGCGGCAGGCTGCGACGGTTCCTGGGCAGATGGGCCTCCGCGACGCGGTTTTGCGGGGCGTTCTTAGCCCTGGCGGGCCTTGAGGCGCGGGTTCTTCTTGTTGAGCACGTAGAGGCGGCCACGGCGGCGCACCACCACGCAGTTCTTGTCGCGAGTCTTCGCGGATTTGAGGCTGTTGCGGATCTTCATCTCGGCGGACCTTTTCGAGCGGGCGCGTTTAGGGAAACGGCGGCGGCGTGTCAACCAGCGCGTCCGCCAGCGGCCTCCTCGGCGGCGAGCCGCAGCAGCCCCTCCAGCGTCTGCGGCAGTCGGCGGCCGAGGATGCCCTCCGCCACCTGGGTGCGCAGCACCTGCGCCGTGCCGCCGGCGATGGCGAACATCCGGGCGTCGCGGACATGCCGCTCCATCGGGTTGTCGCGGCTGTAGCCTTCGGCCCCCCAGACCTGCAGCGCCTGGTTGGTGACCGCGATGGCGGTGTCGGCGGCGAGCACCTTGGCCTGGGCGGCGGCCAGCCGGTCGGGGAAGCCCGTGGCTCCGTCACCCGCACCTGGGGCACCATCACCAGGTCCGGCGCTGCGGGCGGCGCGCCAGACCAGGGCCCGCGCCGCCTCGAGCTGGATGGACATGTCGGCCAGTATCCAGCCGAGGCCCTGGAACTCGGCGATCGGCCGGCCGAATTGCCGTCGCGCCACGGCCCGGGCCAGCGCCGCCTCATAGGCGCCGGCGGCGATGCCGAGGGCGGCCGTCGCGGCACCGACGCGCTGGCCGTTATAGGCCTCCATCAGCCGGCCGAAGCCGCGGGCGAAGCCGCCCGGCGGCCGCAGCACCATGGCATCCGGCACCTCCAGCCCGCGCAGGTGGATCTCCGCCTCCGGCATGCCGCGCAGCCCCATGGAGGGGATGCGGCGATGGATGACGAGGCCGGGCGGATCCCCCTCCCCGCCCCGCGCCACCAGGAAGCCGCCGATGCCGCGCTCCTCCCCGTCCTCGATGGCGCGGGCGAAGATCAGGTGCAGGCGGGAGACGCCGCCGCCGGTGATCCAGTGCTTCACGCCGTCGATCACCCAGGTGTCGCCATGCCGCACCGCGCGCGTGGTCATCTCGGTCGCGGCCGAGCCGGCCTCCGGCTCGGTGATGCAGATGGCCGGCTTGTCGCCGGCGAGGACGAGATCGGCGGCGAGCCGCTTCTGCGCCTCGGTGCCATAGGCCATGACGGCGCCGATCGCGCCCATATTGGCCTCGACCGCGATGCGGCCGCAGACGGCGCAGGCCCTGGCGAATTCCTCGATGACGAGAACGGCGTCGAAGCAGGAGAGGCCCGCCCCGCCATAGGCGCGCGGGATGGTGAGGCCGAGGAAGCCGGCCTCGGTCATGCGGCGCACCATCGGCCAGGGATAGGCCTCGGTCCGGTCGGTCTCGGCCGCCTGCGCCGCGGCCTCGCGCGCCAGCTCCCGCGCCCGGTCGCGCAGCCCGGCCTGCGCCGGCGTCAGCCCATCCTGCATGCGTTTCCCTCCCGGCGGGCGGCGGCGCCCTGGCGCCCTGGCGCCCTGGCGCCCTGGCGCCCTGGCGCCCGGTTACCCGGCCTGCACCGCCTCGGCAATGGCGCGGGCGAGGTCGCGGAACTCGCCGGCCCGGGGGCTGCGCGGCCGCCACGCAAGGGCCAGGCTGCGGCCGGGCGCCGGGGCCGCCTCGTCCTTGCCGGCCACCGGCCGCACCTCGACCGCCGCGCCGGCCAGCACGCCGCCCTGCACCGCCAGCCGCGGCACCAGGGTCACGCCGAGCCCGCTCGCCACCATCTGCACCAGCGTGTGCAGCGAGGTGGCGGCGAAGCCCTCCTCGCTCGGGATGGCGGCGCGCGGCAGGCCGCAGGCATCGAGGGCGTGCTCGCGCAGGCAATGCCCGTCCTCGAGCAGCAGCAGCCGCTCCGCCGTCAGCGCGGCGATCGGCACCTCGTCGAGCGCCGCCAGCCGGTGGCCGGCGGGCAGCGCGGCGAGGAAGGGGTCGGGGGCGAAGGCGAGCGTCTCCGCCTCGCCGCAGATGCAGGGCAGCGCCAGCAGCAGCAGGTCGAGGCGGCCAGCGGCGAGCTGCGCCAGCAGCCGCTCGGTCTGGTCCTCGCGCAGCCAGAGCCGCAGGCGCGGGAAGGCCTGGCGCAGGGTCGGCATCAGCCGCGGCAGCAGGAAGGGGCCGATGGTCGGGATGACGCCGAGGCGGAGCGAGCCGGAGAGCGGGTCTCGCGCCGCCGTCGCCGTCTCCGCGACCGCCTCCAGCGCCGCCATGGCCTGCCGGGCCCGCTCGATCACCTCGAGGCCGAGCGGGGTGAAGATCGGGCGCTTGGTCGCGCCGCGCTCGAGCAGCGTTGCGTCGAGCTGCCGCTCGAGGGCGATGATGCCGGCCGAGAGGGTGGATTGCGTCACCGCGCAGGCGGCGGCGGCGCGGCCGAAATGGCCGTGATCGGCCAGGGCGAGCAGGTAGCGGAGCTGCTGCGGCGTCGGCAGCGCCGTCATCGGCTCGCTCGATCGTGAGTCGCGGCGGGCGGCCGGGCGGGCGACCAGCCTGGCCATGGATCAGCCATGGCGGCCGGCAGGCGGGAGGTGGGCGAGGCGTTCGGTGTCATCGATCCGTTCGATTACATTTCCCAAAACTATTCATTTGCCTGGAACGGCAGCGCCGCCAATATTTGGTGCAGCGCAGCATGGTGTCCATCATGCAAGGCGCCGCATTCAACCGCTAGGGATGTCCGCATGCTGACCGTTGGCGACAAGTTCCCCTCCTTCGCCCTCGACGCCGTGAAGGGTGGCCCCGAGGGCCTGGGCGGCCCCGGCAAGTCCTTCACCCGCATCACCTCCGAGTCCGATGCCGGCAAGTGGAAGATCGTCTTCTTCTGGCCGAAGGACTTCACCTTCATCTGCCCGACCGAGATCGCCGCCTTCGGCAAGCTCGCCGGCGAGTTCGCGGACCGCGACGCGGTGGTCTATGGCGTCTCCACCGACAGCGAGTTCGTCCACCTGAACTGGCGCGTCCACAACGACGACATCCGCGACCTGCCGATCCCGATGCTCGCCGACATCAAGCGCGAGCTGTCCGAGGCGCTCGGCATCCTCGACAAGGAGGCCGGCGTCGCGCTGCGCGCCACCTTCATCGTCGATCCGGACGGCACCATCCAGTGGGCGGCGGTGAACGGCCTCAATGTCGGCCGCAACCCGCAGGAAGTGCTGCGGGTGCTCGACGCGCTGCAGACCGACGAGCTCTGCCCCTGCAACTGGGAGAAGGGCAAGGAGGTCCTGAAGCCGCAGGACCTGTTCGAGAAGGCGGCCTGAGTCCCAGGCGCCGCTGATCGAGGGGGACGCGCCGCGTCTCCCTCCCCCGCCCACCCGGCCCCGCTCACCTGGACCGGGCGGGCGGGTGGGCCGAGCGGACGGGCGGCCCCGCCGCGTCCGCTCGGCCCACCGCAACGACCAGCCCCTTCGAGGAGCCCGCCATGTCGCTGGAAGCCCTGCGCAACGCTCTGCCCGACTATGCGAAGGACCAGAAGCTCAACCTCGGCAGCCTGGCCACCGAGCCGGTGCTGACCGAGCAGCAGCGCGCCGGCACCTTCGTCGCCTCCGCCCTCGCCTCCCGCAACCCGACCGTGATCAGGGAGATCGTGGACGAGTTCGGCCCGAAGCTGAGCCCAGAGGCGCTGACCGCCGCCAAGGCCGCGGCCAGCATCATGGGCATGAACAACGTCTATTACCGCTTCACCCATCTGGTGCAGGGCGACTACGCCCAGATGCCGGCGAAGCTGCGCATGAACGTCATGGCGCGCCCGGGCGTCGACAAGATCGACTTCGAGCTCTGGTCGCTCGCCGTCTCGGCCATCAACGGCTGCGGCATGTGCATGGAGAGCCACGAGAAGGTCGTGCTGCAGCACGGGCTGAGCAAGGAGCAGGTGCAGGCCGCGGTGCGCATCGCCTCGGTGGTGCATGCGACGGCCGCGACGCTCGACGGCGAGGCGGCGCTCGCCGCCTGAGCGCGGCGCCCGCCGGCCTGTCTTCATCGCTTCTTCACCCGGCGCCGGCATGATTCCCGCCAGACGGATCGGTCGGGCAATGGGCGAATGGATCAGCAATCGAAATCGCGGCAGGTGACGGATCGCGACCGCTTCCTGACCTTCGCCCTGGCCGCGGCCGAGATCCTGGTGGAGACGACGCCGGAGGGCCGCATCCTCTTCGCGGCCGGCGCCCTCAACAGCCGCCTTGGCCGGCCGGCCGAGGAGTGGCTGGGCCGTCAGGCCCGGGACCTGCTCGCCCTGCCGGACCGGCAGGGTTTCGACCTCGCCTTCGCCCGCCTCCTCTCCCGCGACCGCCTGCCCCCCACCCGCTTCCGCCTCGCCAATGGCGCGGGTACGCCGGTCTCCTGCGCCGGGTTGCGGCTGCTCGGCCGGGATGCCGGCCGGCTCTGCCTCACTCTCGGCGCCCTGCCGGCCGAGCGGCCCGCCGGCCTCCCCGCCCCCTCGGGCCCCGCCGGCCTCTGGCAGGCCGCCGAGCAGACCGCGCGGGAGGGCGGCGACGGCCGCATGCTCGGCCTGATCGAGCTGCGCGAGGCCGACCGGCCGCTGATCCCCTCGCCCGACGCCGCCGCCCGCATCCGCGAGACCATCGCCGGGACGCTCGGCTCCGAAGACCTGGCGAGCGAGCTCACGCCCGGGCGCTACGGCCTGATCGCCCGGGGCGGCTCGGATATCGGGGCGCTCGGCGAGGCCATCGCCGCCGCCGCCGGCAACGGCGCCAGCGTCGCCACCCGTGGCCTGGCGCTGGAGGCGGAGGGACTGACGCCGCTGCAGCGCTCCCGCGCCCTCCGCCACGCCCTCGCCTGCTTCTCCCGCGAGGGGCCGGAGCGGCTGGACGGGGAGGGCTTCGCAGAGGGGCTCTCCGGCTGCGTGGCGCAGGTCTATGCGCGGGCGGCCAGGCTGCGCCAGGCCATCGCCGATCGCCGCTTCCAGCTCGCCTTCCAGCCGATCGTCGCCCTGGCCGACCGCCAGCCGCATCACTGGGAGGCGCTGCTGCGGCCGGACCCGGAGACCCGCGCCGCCATCGGCGGGGTGCAGGACTTCGTCACCTTCGCCGAGACGGCCGGCCTGTCGGAGGAGCTGGACTGGGCCGTGCTCGCCGCGGTCTGCGCCGCCGCCCGCCGCGTCCGCGGCGCCCGCATCGCCGCCAACCTCTCCGGCCTGACCCTCCAGAGCCCGGGCTTCCGCGACCGGCTGCTGACCCTGCTCGATGCCGAGCCGCTGCTGTCGCATCGTCTGCTCATCGAGATCACCGAGACCGCCGAGATCGAGAACGAGGCCGAGGCGGTGCGCACGGTCGAGGCGCTGCGGCAGCGCGGCCTGCTGCTCTGCATCGACGACCTCGGCGCCGGCGCCGCCGCCTTCCGCTACCTGCGCGCCTTCCGGGTCGATTACGTGAAGATCGACGGGCTCTACGTGACCGCCGCCACGCATAGCGAGCAGGACCGCAACGTCATCGCCGGCATGGTGGAACTGGCCCGGTCGCTCGGGGCGCGGGTGGTGGCGGAGCGGATCGAGACCGAGGAGGAGGCCGGGCTCATGCGCTCGCTCGGCGTCGACTATGGCCAGGGCTGGCTGTTCGGGCGGCCCGGCGCCCTGCCCGGCCGCGGCCAGGCCGCCTCGCCCCTCGAGCCGAGCGTCCCGGTGCCGTAGCGCCGGCATTTGACGCTCCGCGCCGCGGCGCCGATCATGGCCTGGCAGGGGTCGGCGAAGGCCGCCGCGGGGAGGGACCGGGCATGCGCGAGCGGAGTTGCCAGCCCCCGGACCCCGCGCCGCGCCGACCGCGCTTCCAGCCGCCGCCCGGCGCCTGCGACGCGCATTGCCACGTCTTCGGCCCGGCCGACCGCTACCCCTATGCGGCGGGCCGCGCCTATACCCCGCCCTATGCGCCGGCCGAGGCGCTGCGCCGGCTGCACGCCCTCCTCGGCATCGAGCGCGCGGTGATCGTGCAGGCGAGCTGCCACGGCACCGACAACACGGCGATGCTGGACGCGATCGCCGGATCCGGCGGCGCCTGGCGCGGCGTCGCCATCCTCGATGCCGGCGTGACCGATGCCGAGCTCGACCGGTTGCAGGCCGGCGGCGTGCGAGGCGTGCGTTTCAATTTCGTCTGGCATCTCGGCGGCGCCCCGGACCTCGCGGTGTTCGATGCGGTGCTCGGCCGCATCGAGCGGCTCGGCTGGCATGTGGTGCTGCATCTCGATGCCGAGGACATCCTGGAGCACGCCGCGCATCGCCCGGCTGCGCGTGCCCTTCGTCATCGACCATATGGGCCGGGTGCAGGCGCGTGGCGGGCTGGGGCAGGCGCCCTTCCGGGCCTTGCTCGAGCTGCTGCGCAACCCGCTCGCCTGGGTGAAGGTCTGCGGCGCCGAGCGCGTCTCCTCCGCCGGCCGCCCCTTCGCGGATGCCGTGCCCTTCGCCGCGGCGCTGATCGAGGCGGCGCCCGACCGGGTGCTCTGGGGCACCGACTGGCCGCATCCGAACATCGTCGGCGACATGCCGAACGATGGCGATCTCGTCGACCTCTTCGCGCAATTCACCGCGGATGCCGGGCTGCGGCAGCAGGTGCTGGTGGAGAATCCAGACCGCCTCTACTGGCGATAAAAAGTTAGGCGCCTCAGCTCCACTCGGTTCGCAGGAAGCGATAACCCTCGCCCTCCCGCGCGACATGGCCGGTTGCCGGAAAGGGGAAATGGTAGCCGATGACCCGGATGCGGTCGGTCGCCGCCATGTCGAGCACCCGACGGCGCGTCGCCTCCGCCGCCTCGGCATCGAATTCGAACAGCGAATGCAGGCCGGGGCGGCGCAGGAACAGCTCCGGCCGGTGGCTGGTATCGGCCAGCAGCAGCACCTGCTCGCCGTCATCGGCGATGCGGAAGATGCAGTGGCCGGGCGTGTGACCGAAGGCGGCGATGGAGTCGATCCCGGGCGCCACCGCCGCGCCGGGGACGAATTGTCGCAGCCGCGCCTGATAGGGCGCGAAGCGGCGGGCGACATTGGCGAAGTTCACCCGCTGCCCTTCCGGGCTGCGGCTCTCATTCGCCGGGTCGCTCCACCAGGCCCATTCCGGCTCGGCGACCGCCACCTCGGCATTGGGGAAGGTGGCGGTGCCGTCGCGCGCGGTCAGGCCGTGGATGTGGTCCTGGTGGCAGTGGGTGACGACGACGAGCCCGACCTTCTCCGGCTCCAGCCCCGCCGCCGCCATGTTCCGCGCCAGCAGCCCGGCGGTCGGCGCCATCTGGCCGCCGGTGCCGGCATCGAAGGCGACCAGCATCCGGCCGGTCTCGACGAAGGTGACGGTGTAGGGGCCGTCATAGGTGGCGGTCGGCAGGAAACTCTCGGCCAGCACTGCCTGCACCTCGGGCAGCGGGGCGTTGCGCACCAGCCCCTCGGTGCCGCGGCGCGCGAAGCCGTCGGAGACGGTGGTGACGGTGAAGCCGCCGAGCCGGAAGCGGTACCAGCCCGGCGCCTGCGCCAGCGGCGCGGGCGCCGCCGCACCCGCCCGCCGCGCCAGTGGCGGCAGGGCGAGGCCGGGAGCCGCCAGCGGCACGAAGGACAGGGCACGGCGTCTGGTCGGCAAGAGGACCTCCCGGGTTCGATGCGGCGCACAAGATGCGCCGCAGCCGCGGGTTACGCCACCCGGTGCGGGGGGGCACTGCCCTTCAGCAATACGGCATCGAGATTCTCCAGGGCGCGGTTGCCCATCGCATCGCGCGTCTCGATCGTCGCGCTGCCGAGATGCGGCAGCAGCGCCACGTTCCGCAACGGCAGATAGCCCGGATCGACCTTCGGCTCGCCGTCGTAGACATCGAGGCCGGCGGCACGGATATGGCCGGATTTCAAGGCGGCGATCAGCGCCGCGTCATCCACCGAGGGGCCGCGGCCGGTGTTGATGACGATCGCCCCCTTCTTCATCTTCGCCAGCCGCTCGGCATTCAGCCAATGCCGCGTGCCCGCGCCGCCCGGGACATGCATCGAGATCATGTCGATGGTCGAGAGGAAGCTGTCCTCGTTGTCATGATAGATGGCGCCCTGCTCGAGATCCGGCGGCAGGCGCTGCATGTCGCGGTAGTGGATCTCCATGCGGAAGCCGCGCGCCATGTTGGCGAGCTCCCGCCCGATCCGGCCGAAGCCGAGGATGCCGAGCTTCTTGTGCTCGAGCGTCACGCCCATGAGCTGCGTCGGCGCCCAGCCCTTCCATTGGCCGCTGCGCACCAGCGCCTCGCCCTCCACCGCGCGGCGGGCCGCCATCAGCAGCAGGGTGAAGGCGCATTCGGCGGTGGCGAAGGAGAGCACCTCGGGCGTGTTCACCACGACGATGCCGCGCGCCTTCGCCGCCTCGACATCGATGTGGTCGAAGCCGACGCTGAAGGTGGCGATGACCTTCACGCTGTCCGGCAGCGCCTTGATGCAGGCGGCGTTGAACTGGTCGCCGGCGGCGCCGAGGATGCCGTCGGCCTTCGCCGCGGTCGCGCGCCGGGCGATCTCGGCGCCGTCGGTGGACCAGGGCTCGTCCTGCGGGTTGAGGCGGGCGTCGTAGTCGCGCGACGCGCGCGCCTCGATGGCCTCCGGCAGCTTGCGGGTGACGAGCAGGATCGGCTTGGGCATGCGGGCATCTCCTCTGGCCTCGCGGTTTACCAGCGGGCGCGTCTCTTGCCATCCCGGAAGGCGCGCCCCGGCTTGCCAGGGGCCGGGCCGGCGGGCACCGTCCCGGCCGGATTGAAGGGAGGCCAGGCAGATGGATCTCGGGTTGAAGGGCCGCCGCGCCCTGGTCATGGGCGGCACCAAGGGCCTTGGTCGGTCGATCGCCGATGCGCTGGCCGGCGAGGGCGCGGCGCTGGTCATCAGCGGCCGCGACCAGGGGCGGCTGGACCAGGCGGCGGGCGAGCTGAAGGCCGCGGGCGCCGCCTCCGCCGCCGGCGTCATCGCCGACGTGGCGCGCAGCGCCGACATGGACCGGCTGGCCGAGGCGGCGCTCGCCGCCATGGGCGGGGTCGACATCCTGGTGCTGAACCATGGCGGGCCGCCGCCCTGCACCGCCTCGCAGATCACCGAGGAGGCGCTGCTGGAGTGGTTCCAGCACATCGTCGTCTCGCCGATCCGCATCGCCAACCGCCTCATTCCGGCGATGCGCGAGCGCGGCTGGGGCCGGGTGATCGTGGTCGGCAGCACCGGCATGCAGCATCCGATCCCGACGCTGGCGCTGTCGAACACGCTGCGCGCCTCGATCTGGGGCTGGCTGAAGACCCTCTCGGGCGAGGTGGCGAAGGACGGGGTGACGATGAACATCCTCGCCCCCGGCACCATCCAGACGGACCGGGTGACCCAGACCACGACCGTGCGCGCCAAGCAGAAGGGCGTCTCCTTCGAGGACGCGCTGGCCGAGGCGGCGGCCGAGATCCCGGCCGGGCGGCTCGGCACCCCGGCGGATTACGGGCCGATGGGCGCCTTCCTCGCCAGCGAGAAGGGCGCCTACGTCACCGGCAGCATGATCCGCGTCGATGGCGGCCGCGTCCGCGGCATGGTGTAGAACACCCCTCCGCGAAGCCGCGGCAGGCCCGGCGGGTGCCGCGGAGCCGGACAGGCCGCGGCAGCCGGGCCGCGGCCAGGGCCAGGCCGGCGGAGCGGCATGGTATGTGCTACTCCGGCAGCCGACGGGGGCGCGATGCGTCCCCGCAAGGAGTTCTGGATGCTGCCCAACCTTACCCCCGATGTCGCGCTCGCCGAACGGCTCTTCGCCACCCTGCGCGAGCGGAGCTTCGACGGCACCGGCATCACCCGCGAGGCCTTCGGGCCGGGCGAGCGCATGGCGCATGCGCTGATGGCCGAGACCGGCGCGGCGCTCGGCCTCGAGCAGCGGGTCGATCCGGTCGGCAACCTCTACCTGACCCTGCCCGGCATCGACCGCGCGGCGAAGCGGGTGCTGCTCGGCAGCCATTTGGACAGCGTGCGCTCGGGCGGCAATTTCGACGGCGCGGCCGGGGTGCTCGCCGGCATCGCGGCCCTCGCCGGCATGCGCCGCGCCGGCTACGCCCCGGCGCGCGACATCACCGTGATGGCGATTCGCGCCGAGGAGGCGGGCGCCTGGTTCCCCACCTCCTATCCCGGCAGCCGCGGCGCCCTCGGCGCCATGCGGCCGGAGGAGCTGGAGGTGCGCCGGCTCGACAGCGGCCGGACGCTGGCCGAGCACATGCGCGAGGAGGGGTTCGACCCGGATTTCGTCGCCCGCGGCGAGCGGGCGATCGCGCCCGAGGGCGTCGCCGCCTTCCTCGAAGTGCATATCGAGCAGGGGCCGGTGCTGGAGGCCGAGGGCATCCCGGTCGGCATCGTCACCGGCATCCCCGGCAGCCGCCGCCTGCGCGCGGCGCGGGTGATCGGCGAGTGGAACCACTCCGGCGCCACGCCGCGGAAATACCGCAAGGACGCCGCCATCGCGCTGGCCGACCTCGCCGTCGCGCTGGACGAGGCCTGGTGCCGGCAGGACGCGCTCGGCCAGGCGATGGTCTGCACCTTCTGCGTGCTGGCGACGACGCCCGAGGCGGGCTTCACCAAGATCCCCGGCGAGGCCGTGTTCCAGCTCGATATCCGCAGCGTCAACCTGCATGTCTGCGACGCGATGTTCGAGGTGCTGCACGAGAAGGTCGCCGAGATCGAGGCACGGCGCGGCGTGCGCTTCGAGCTCGGCGCGGAGACGGGCAGCCGCGCCAGCCCGATGGATGCGGGCGTGCAGGCCGGGCTGCGGCAGGCGGCCGAGGCGCTCGGCATTCCCTACCACGTCATGGCCTCGGGCGGCGGGCACGACGCCGCGGCCTTCGCCCAGGCGGGCATCCCGACCGGGATGCTCTTCGTGCGCAACCAGAATGGCAGCCACAATCCGAAGGAAGGGATGCGGATGGAGGATTTCGCGCAGGCCTGCGCCGTCGCGCAGCGTTTCGCCGCGGAGCATGCGGCGTGACGGAGAGCCTGGCCGAGCCGGATACGGGCGCGCGTCTCGCCGTCGATATCGGCGGCACCTTCACCGATCTCGCCGTGGAATGCGGCGCCGGGCGCTGGACCGCCAAGGTGCTGACCACGCCCGCCGCGCCCGAGCAGGGGGTGCTGGAGGGCGTGCGGGTGGTGCTGGAGCGGGCCGGGCTGGCGCCCGCCGACATCGCCCTCGTCATCCATGGCACAACGCTCGCCACCAATGCCGTCATCGAGCGCAAGGGCGCGCGCACGGCGCTGCTGACGACCGAGGGCTTCCGCGACGTCCTCGCCCTCGGCAATGAGAGCCGCTATGACCAGTACGACCTGAACATCGAGCTGCCGCAGCCGCTGGTGCCGCGGCGCTGGCGCCTGCCGGTGCCGGAGCGGCTCGACAATGCCGGCCGCGTGCTGCTGCCGCTCGACGAGGCGGCGGTGGCGCGACAGGTCGCCTTCATGCGGGACGAGGGGATCGAGGCGGTCGCCATCGGCTTCCTGCACGCCTTCGTCAATCCGGCGCATGAGCAGCAGGCGGCCGGGATCATCCGCCGGCTCTGGCCCGAGGCGCCGCTCTCCCTCTCCTCCGAGGTCTCGCCGGAGATGCGGGAATGGGAGCGCTTCTCCACCACCGTCGCCAATGCCTATGTGCAACCGCGGATGGCCCGCTACCTGCAGCGGCTGGAGGTGGGGCTGCGGGAGGCGGGCCTCGCCTGCCCGATCTTCATGATGCTCTCGGGCGGCGGCCTCACCACCCTCGACACCGCGGCGCACTTCCCGATCCGCCTGGTCGAGAGCGGGCCGGCGGGCGGCGCCATCTTCTCGGCGCATGTGGCGCGCGAGCGCGGGCTCGACCGCGTGCTCTCCTTCGACATGGGCGGCACCACGGCGAAGGTCTGCCTGATCGACGGCTTCCAGCCGCAGGCCAGCCGGACCTTCGAAGTGGCGCGGGTCGGCCGCTTCAAGAAGGGCTCCGGCCTGCCGCTGCGCATCCCGGTGATCGAGATGGTGGAGATCGGCGCCGGCGGCGGCTCCCTCGCCGCGGTCGACAGCATGGGGCGGATCACCGTCGGGCCGGAGAGCGCCGGCGCCGATCCCGGCCCGGCCTGCTACGGCCGCGGCGGCGCCAGGCCGGCCGTGACGGATGCCAACCTGGCGCTCGGCCGCTACGACCCGGTGGCCTTCGCCGGCGGCGCGCTGCGCCTGCATCCCGGGCCGGCGCTCGACGCGCTGGCCGCCGAGGTGGGCGGGCGGCTGGGGCTGTCGCCGGAGATGGCGGCGCTCGGCGTCGTGGAGATGGTGGACGAGAACATGGCGAATGCCGCCCGCGTCCATGCCATCGAGAGCGGCAAGGGCTTCGAGGGCCGCGCCATCATCGCCTTCGGCGGCGGCGGGCCGGTGCATGGCTATCGCGTCGCGGAGAAGATCGGCGTGAGGCGGCTGCTGGTGCCGAGCGGCGCCGGCGTCGGCTCGGCCATCGGCTTCCTCCGCGCCCCGGTCGCCTATGAGGTGGTGCGCAGCCTGTATCAGCGCTTCGCCACCTTCGATGCGGCGGCGGTGAACGCGCTGCTCGCCGACATGGCGGCGGAGGCCGCTTCGGTGGTGGCGCGCGGCGCCTTCGGGGCCCCGACGGTCGAGAGCCGCATCGCCTATATGCGCTATGTCGGCCAGGGGCACGAGATCGCCGTGCCGTTGCCCGCGCGCGACCTGGAGGCGGCGGATGTCGAGGCCGTCCGGGCTCTCTACGACACGGAATATGCCCGCTTCTACGACCGGCCGGTGCCCGGCAGCGATGTCGAGATCCTGAGCTTCGCGGTGACGGTCGCAACCCGGGTGGCGCCGGTCGAGCCGGCGGCGCCGGCGGCCGAGGCCCCTGCCCCGGCGCCGATCCGCCATCAGGCGGTGCGCGACACGGTGAGCGGCGAGGTGGCGGACTGGCCGGTCTATGATCGCGCCGCCATGGCGCCGGGCTGCCTCGTGGCGGGCCCCTGCATCGTCGCCGAGGCGGAGACCAGCACGCTGGTCGGGCCGGGCTGGGTCTGCCGCATGGACAGCCTGTTCTATCTCGACCTCGAGGACCGGCGCGGGAGGGCGGCATGACCTGCCCCCTGCCGCGCCGCCGCGGCCCCGCGACCACAGGAGGCATCGCATGAGCGAGGCACTCGCCAAGATCCAGCGCCAGATCCAGTGGAACCGCCTGATCGCGGTGGTCGAGGAACAGGCGCAGACCATGATCCGCACCGCCTTCAGCACCACGGTGCGCGAGGCGGGCGACCTCTCGGCCGGCATCTTCGACCTCCAGGGCCGGATGCTGGCCCAGGCCGTCACCGGCACGCCGGGCCATGTCAACTCCATGATGGAGAGCGTCGGGCATTTCCTGGCGAAATTCCCGGCGGAGACGATGCGGCCGGGCGACCACTACATCACCAACGATCCCTGGCTCGGCACCGGGCACCTGCACGACCTCACCGTCGTCACGCCTGCCTTCCGCAAGGGGAGGATCGTCGGCCTCTTCGCCAACACCGCGCATATCATCGATATCGGCGGCCTCGGCATGGGGCCGGAGGGGCGGAGCGTCTTCGAGGAGGGCCTCTACATCCCGATCGTCAAGTGCTTCGACCGCGGCGCGCCGAACGAGACCTTCTTCGACTTCCTCCGCGCCGGCAGCCGCACCCCGGTCGAGCTGGAGGGCGATGTCTACAGCCTCTGCGCCTGCAACGATGCCGGGGCGCGGCGGCTGGTCGAGATGCTCGACGAATTCGACATGGACAGCCTCGACCCGCTGGCCGAGTTCATCTTCGACAGCTCGCTGGCCGCGACGCTCGAGGAGATCCGCAAGCTGCCGCAGGGCACCTACCGCGCCGAGATCCGCTCCGACGGCTATGAGGCGCCGGTGACGCTGCAGGCGGCGATGACGGTCGAGGAGGAGCGGATCGTGGTCGACTATGCCGGCACCTCCGGCCTCTCGACCCGCGGCATCAACGTCCCGCCCGCCTATTGCCGCGCCTATGCCTGCTTCGGGATCAAATGCGTCGTGGCGCCCGAGATCCCGAACAACTGGGCGAGCCTCAGCCCCTTCCAGATGCAGATCCCGGAGGGCTGCATCCTGAACGCGCCGCGGCCCTATCCGGTCTCCGTGCGGCATGTGGTCGGCCAGCTCCTGCCCGACCTGATGATGGGCTGCCTGCACCAGGCGGTGCCGGACCGGGTGAATGCCGAGGGCTCCTCGGCGCTGTGGAACCCGCCGCTGCGCGGCGGCGCGCAGGTCTCCGGCCAGGCGGCGGAGGTCGAGGATTTCGAGATCATCACCTTCAACTCCGGCGGCACCGGCGCCCGCCCGGGCAAGGACGGGCTGGACGGCATCGCCTTCCCCTCCGGCGTGCGCACCATGCCGGTGGAGGCGACGGAGAATGTCGCGCCGGTGATCTTCTGGCGGAAGGAGCTGCGGCCGGATTCCGCCGGCGCCGGCCGCACCCGCGGCGGCTTCGGGCAGGTGATGGAGATCGGCGCCAAGGGCGATGCCGAGTTCGCCGTGAACGCCATCTTCGACCGCGTCGCCAACCCGCCGAAGGGCCGCGAGGGTGGTGGCGAGGGTGCCGCGGGCTGGGTCGGGCTGAACGACGACAACGGCACGCCGCTGCGCACCAAGGGCTTCCAGGTGATCCCGAAGGGGCGGCGGCTGCTGCTGAAGCTGCCGGGCGGCGGCGGCATGGGCGACCCGAGGTCGCGCGACCCGGCGCTGGTGCGGCGCGACGTGGCGGATGGGCTGGTCTCGCAGCGGGCGGCGAGGGAGCTCTACGGGGTGGAGGATTGAGGGCGTGAAGGGGGCGCCGCGCCGGGCGGGCGCCCCCTCCCTCCGACACCAGGCCCGCCGGCTCTCGACCATGGCGCCATGGACCAGGTCCTTGAACAGCATCCGGGTACGGACCCGGTTGCCCCGCCCCTGGGCCATCAGGATGGCGACCAGCTCCTCCGCCCGGTCGATGGTGAAGCCGGCAGCAAGCCGCACGCCCAGGCGCATGGGGGCCGCTTCGCCCCGCCCGCGACCGGCGCCAGGGGCGATGTCAGCCGCGGACGAGCGGGCAGCCGCCCTCGCTGAGCGGCCGAAAGGCCTCCTCCGCCGGCACGCTGCCAACCGGCTTGTAGTAGTCCCACGGCCCGCGGCTCTCCGCCGGCGCCTTCACCTCGAAGAGATAGGCGGGGTGGATCTTGCGCCCGTCCTCGCGGATGCGGCCGGGGCCGAAGCAGTCGTCATCGGTCGGCATCGCCTTCATGCGCTGCACCACCTCGAGGCCGCTGGCCTTGGCCCGCGCCGCGCCGAGATCGGCCACCGCCTTCAGGTAGTGCAGGCAGGCGGAGTAGGTGCCGGCATGCTCCTGGTTCGGCCAGTTCTGCGGCGTCTTCGCCTTCACGCGATCAAGGAAGGCGCGCGTGCGGTCGTTCAGGTCCCAGTAGAAGACCTCGGACAGGAACAACCCCTGCGCCGCCTCCAGCCCGATGGCGTGGATGTCGGTGGTGAACATCACCAGCCCGGCCAGCTTCTGGCCACGCTTCGCCAAGCCGAATTCCCGCGCCTGCTTGATGCAGTTCACCGTATCCGCGGCCGCGGTCGCCAGGCCGACCACCTTGGCGCGGCTCGCCTGCGCCTGCAGCAGGAAGGCGGAGAAATCCGTCGTGCCGGGGAAGGGAAAGCGCGCCGCGCCGAGCACCTTGCCGCCCGCCGCCTGCACCGCGCGGCTGGTGTCACGCTCCAGCTGATGGCCGAAGCCGTAATCGGCGGTGATGAAGTACCAGCTGTCGCCGCCGGCGCGGACGGTGGCGCTGCCCACGGTCTTTGCGAACATCCAGGTGTCGTAGGTCCACTGGATGGTGTTGCTGCTGCACTGCTCCCCGGTCAGCGCTGAGCTGGCGGCGCCGGAGGCGAGCTGGACCTTGTCCTTCTCCCGCGCCAGGGTGCCGACCGCCAGGGCGACGGCAGAGTTGTTCGACTCGCAGATCATGTCCACGC
The DNA here is from genome assembly GCF_013112485.1 of Roseicella sp. DB1501. Taxonomy (GTDB): domain Bacteria; phylum Pseudomonadota; class Alphaproteobacteria; order Acetobacterales; family Acetobacteraceae; genus Paracraurococcus. Next base: position 45,924 of record NZ_JABFHG010000013.1, on the reverse strand, counting down.
CGTCCTGGTCGAACCAGCGGCGGGCCAGAGAGAGGGCGATGTCGGGCTTGTTCTGATGGTCGCCCTGGATCACCTCGACCTTCAGCCCGCGCGCGGCGACGCCGGAATCCTCGACCGCCTGCCGGGCGCAGACGACGGAGGTCGGCCCCGAGGTATCGCGATAGGGGCCGGAGAAGTCCGCCAGCACCGCGATGCGGATCGTGGCCTCACGCGGCTGGGCCCAGGCGCGCCCGGCGGCGGGCGCCGCGGCGAGGCCGGCAAGCAGGGGCCGGCGTCCGATAGGGGGCATGGTGGATCGTCTCTCCCGGAAATCCGTCTGATCCGACGGTGGGCCATGCATGGTCCGGCAGCCCGCGCCTGGCAAGCCTCGGCCCGCGCGGCCGCGCTTCCCCGCCGGGCGCGGGGCGGGTATCGCTTGGCGACCGCCTTCTCCGTACCGGGAGTGCCCGCGCCCATGGCCCTGCGCTGCGACCTCATCATCCGCGACGCCACCCTCCTCGACGGCACCGGAAGCCCGCGCCGGGTCGGCGATCTCGGCGTCAGCGGCGACCGCATCGTGGGCGTCGGCGATCTCGGCGGCGCCAGCGCCGACCGCGAGGTGATCGCCACCGGCAAGGCGCTCGCCCCCGGCTTCATCGACGCGCATACCCATGACGACCGCGCCGTGCTCTCCGGCTGCGAGTGCCTGCGCTGCAAATCCTCGCAGGGCGTGACCACGGTGGTGGTCGGCAATTGCGGCGTCAGCCTGGCGCCGCTGGAGGGCGGCCGGGGCAAGCGGCCGCCGCCGCCGCTGGACCTCGTCGGCGACAGCGGCTTCTCCTTCGCCAGCTTCGGCGACTATGCCGAGGCGGTGCGCAGGACGCCGGCGGCGGTGAACACCTATGCCATCATCGGCCACCAGACGCTGCGCTACCGCGTCATGGGCGACGACCTCTACCGCCCGGCGACGGACCGCGAGATCGCCGAGATGCGCCGCCTCGTCGCCGAGGCGCTGGCCGAGGGCGCCTCGGGCTTCTCGACCGGGCTCTGGTACAAGCCGAACATGCATGCGCCGACCGAGGAGGTGATCGCGGTCGCCGAGCCGCTGCGCGCCGCGGGCGGCATGTACTTCACCCATATGCGGGACGAGGCGGACCGCGTCTGCGCCTCGATCGAGGAGACGCTGAAGATCGGCAAGCGGGTCGGCGTGCCGGTCTGGATCAGCCACCACAAATGCTCGATGCCGGAGAATTACGGCCGCAGCGTGCAGACCCTCGCCCTGATCGAGGCCGCCGCCTCGATGCAGGAGGTGGCCTACGACATGTACCCCTACCCGGCCGGCTCCACCGTGCTGATGCCGGACCGTCTGCGCGAGGATGTGCGGGTCATCGTCACCTGGTCGGTGCCCTTCCCGGAGATGGCGGGCAAGGACCTGGCCGAGGTGGCGCGCGGCTGGAACACCGATCTCCGCAGCGCCGCCGAGCGGCTGCTGCCGGCCGGCGCCATCACCTTCCAGATGGACGAGGAGGATGTGCGGCGGATCATGCGGCATCCGCTCTCGGTCATCGGCTCGGACGGCATCCCGCACGACGCGCATCCGCATCCCCGGCTCTGGGGCACCTTCCCGCGCGTCCTCGGCCTCTATTCGCGCCAGCTCGGCCTGCTGAGCCTGGAGGAGGCGGTGCACAAGATGACCGGCCGCACGGCGCAGCTCTTCGGCATGGTGGATCGCGGCGTGCTGCGCCCTGGCGCCTATGCCGATCTGGTGCTGTTCGACCCGCACAAGGTGCTCGACCGCGCCACCTTCGAGGATCCGAAGCAGGAGAGCGACGGCATCGAGGAGGTCTGGACCAATGGCGTGCCGGTCTTCCGCGCCGGGCAGGGCCTGACCGGCGAGGCGCCGGGCCGGCTCATCCGGCGCAACCGGGACCACTAATCCCCACGACGTCGCTTCGCGCCGCCGCGGGGGCCCCGTTTGCGCACCTGATCCTTGGTGCGTCACAGCCTGCCACGGCGAAGCCGCGGCAGGGCAACGGGCGGCGCGGGCGGCGAGGCGCGTCCCGAGATGGCGTGGCGCGGGTAGGCAAGGTGGCGGCGGCGCGGTAGTCCGGGGCATCGAAGGACAGGCCGGCGCCGCCCCCCCGCGGGCGAGGCCGTCAGTCCCAGGGAAACGACCGGAACGCCGCATGCCGACCGCCGCCGAACGCCTCGTGGAATTCCTCGCCCGGCAGGGCATCGACCGCGCCTTCTGCGTGCCGGGCGAGAGCTACATCGCGCTCCTCGATGCGCTGCATGCGCATGACCGGATCGATCTCGTCACCTGCCGCTCGGAGGGCGGGGCCGGCTTCATGGCGGTCGCCGATGGCAAGCTCACCGGCCGGCCCGGCATCGTGCTGGTCTCGCGCGGCCCGGGCGCGTGCAATGCCAGCATCGCCGTCCACACCGCCGAGCAGGATGCGGTGCCGCTGATCCTGCTGATCGGCCAGGTGGAGAAGCGCGACCTCCGGCGCAACGCCTTCCAGGAGATCGACTACGCCAGCATGTTCCGCGGCGTCGCCAAATGGATCGGCGAGGCGACGGAGCCCGACCAGGTGCCGGAGATGATCACCCGCGCCCACGCCATGGCCATGGGCGGCGTGCCGGGGCCGGTGGTGCTCTCCCTGCCCGAGGATGTGCTGGCCATGGCCTGCGCCGCCCCGGTGCCGCCGGCGACCCTGCCCTCCCCGCTGCCGCCCTCGCCGGCCGATGCCGCGCGCCTCGCCGCGCTGCTGCGGGCGGCGGAGCGGCCGATCCTGCTCGCCGGTCACGGGCTCGACACGCCGGGCCATCCGGACGGGGCCGAAGGCCAGGGCGGGGGCCAGGGCCATCGCGCCGCACTGCGCGCCTTCGCCGAGGCCTGGTCGCTGCCGGTCGCCGTCTCCTTCCGCCGCCAGGACCTCTTCCCCAACGACCATCCGCTCTATGCCGGCGATCTCGGCCTGCGGAACCCCGACGCGCAGCGCGCCGCCTTCGCCGAGGCGGATCTCGTCCTCGCCCTCGGCACGCGGCTGACCGACATCACCACCCAGGGCTGGAGCTGGCCGGCGCCCCGGAATGGCGAGAAGGGCCAGCGCCTGGTGCATGTCTGCGCCGATCCGCGCTTCCTCGGCTGGCTCTTCCCGGCCGAGCTGGCGCTGGCCGCCGATGCCGGCGCCACGATCGCCGCGCTGGCCGCCGAGGCGCCGGGCGCGCCGCCCGGCCGCGCCGCCTGGAATGCGCGGCTGCGGGCGCTGCAGGTGGCTGACATGCAGGTCGCCACGGGCCGCTGGCCGGATGGCGTCGCCTTCGCCACCGTCGCCAGGCTGATCGAGCAGGTGGCGCCGCCGGATGCCATCGTGACGCTCGATGCCGGCACCTTCGGCGCGCCCTTCTACCGCAAGACCGCCTGGGTGCCGCCGCAGCGCCTGCTGGCGCCGATCTCGGGCGCCATGGGCTTCGGCGTGCCGGCCGGCGTCGCCGCGGCGCTGCGCTGCCCGGAGCGGTGCGTCATCGCCCTGGTCGGCGATGGCGGGGCGCTGATGACCGGCGGCGAATATGCCGTGGCGGTCGCGCGCGGCGCGCCGCTCAAGCTCGTCCTCTCGGACAACGGCACCTATGCCAGCATTCGCATCCACCAGGAGCGGGTGCATCCCGGCCGGGTCTCCGGCACCACGCTGGTGAACCCGGATTTCGCGCAATGGTGCGCCGCCTTCCGGGTGCCGGTGACGGTGGTGGAGAGCGAGGCGGATTTCCCGGCGATGGAGGCGGCGCTGCGGGCTCCGGGCGCGGCGGCGATCCTGGTGCGCACCTCCCTCGCCGCGGTGCTGCCACGCCCGCTGGCGGCGGAATAGGCCGGCGCCTCAGGGCACGGCGCGCCGCCGCACTACGCCGCCTGGCTCCAGCGAACGCCAGTCGCCCGCCGCGGCCCGCGCCGCCACCTCCCGCCGCAGCAGGCCGAGCACCGTCGCGGTGGCACGCGAGGCCGGCCGGTCCGGCGGCAGGGCGAGAACCACCTGCCGCCGCGGCACCGGCCGCACCAACGGCGCGCTGCGCAGCCGCCCCGCCGCCTCCTCCGCCCGGATCGCCGAGCGCGGCAGCACCGCCTGGCCGAGCCCCGCCTCCACCAGATCCTTCAGCACGCCGAAGCTGTCCGCCTCGAACCCCACCTCGAGCGTGATACGGGCGCGGCCGGCCGCCGTCTCGACGATGCGCCGCAAGCCATGCGCCCGGCTCGGCAGCACCAGCCGGCGGCCGGCAAGGGTGGCGAAGGGCACCGGCGCCGGGCCGATCCCGCTGCCGGCATCGCCGACCAGCACCATCTCCTCAAGCAGCAGCTCGGAGACGCGGAGATGCAGCGCCTGGGCCGGGCCGTAGAGCAGGGTCGCATCGGTCACCCCGCGTTGCACCCATTCGACGAGATGGCCGGTATAGCCCTCCACGATGCGGAGCGAGAGGCCAGGATGCTCGGCCGCGACGCGGCGCGCCAGCGGCCCGGCAAGGACGCAGGCCAGCGTCGGCATCATGCCGAGCGCCACCTGGCCGCTCACCGCGCTGCCGAGCGCCCGCACCTCCTCCCCGGCGCGCTCGAGCTGCCGGACCGGGCCGAGGATGCGGTCGAGGAAGGCTTGCCCCGCCTCGGTGAGCTGCATGCCGCGGCCGTGGCGGGCGAAGAGCGGGGTGCCGATCTCCTCCTCCAGCATCCGGATCTGCCGCGACAGGGCGGGCTGGGCGAGGCGCAGGCGATCGGCGGCGCGGCTGAGCGAGCCGGCCTCGGCCACCTCGCGGAAGGTGCGGAGCTGCCGGAGGTCCATGGGAGAGTCTTATACCACCGCCCCTCAGGCGCCGGGCGCAAACCTCTGGTTTGCTTAGCGTCGCCGCAACTGCAGCGGGCCCCGTTCGGGGTCTCGGACCGGTCAGGGGACCGATCCGCCAGCATTAACCAAATTCGATGGCTTCTATCGCCGCTTTCGAATTCCCTGAAGGCCCGGCAGCCGCGATGCTGCGGCCGAGCGATGGACGTCCAGGCGGCCGGCTGCCTTGCCAGCCGGTTCCGGCGCGTCCTAATCCCGTCCTCCGGAGGAGTAGCGCCATGGACCAGCCCATTCTCGCCGCCGACCCGCATGCCGAGATCCGGGAGGAGGTGGCGAAGCTCTGCGCCCGCTTCCCCGGCGAGTACTGGCGCAATGTGGACCGCGAGCGCGCCTACCCGACCGAGTTCGTCCAGGCGCTGACCGAGGCCGGCTATCTCGGCGCGCTGATCCCCGAGGAATATGGCGGCGCCGGCCTGCCGCTCTCGGCGGCGGCGGCGATCCTCGAGGAGATCCACCGCTCCGGCGGCAATGCCGGCGCCTGCCACGCCCAGATGTACATCATGGGCACGATCCTGAAGCACGGCAGCCCGGATCAGAAGAAGCGCTACCTGCCGAAGATCGCCTCCGGCGAGCTGCGGCTGCAGGCCTTCGGCGTGACCGAGCCGACCAGCGGCACCGACACCACCGCGCTGCGCACCGTGGCGAAGCGCGAGGGCGACAGGTACATCGTCAACGGCCAGAAGATCTGGACCAGCCGGGCGGAGCATTCCGACCTGATGCTGCTGCTCGCCCGCACCACGCCGCGCAGCGAGGTGGCGAAGAAGACCGAGGGGCTCTCGACCTTCATCGTGGACATGAAGGCGGCGCTCGGCCACGGGCTCACCATCCGTCCCATCCGGACGATGATGAACCACAACACCACCGAGGTCTTCTTCGACAACATGGAGGTCCCGGCCGAGAACCTGGTCGGCCAGGAGGGCCGCGGCTTCCGCTACATCCTCGACGGCATGAATGCCGAGCGGCTGCTGATCTCCTCGGAATCGATCGGCGACGCCAAGTGGTTCATCCGCAAGGCCGTGGACTACAGCAAGGAGCGGGTGCTGTTCGGCCGGCCGATCGGCCAGAACCAGGGCGTCCAGTTCCCGATCGCGCGCGCCTATGCCCAGATGCGCGCCGCCGAGGCGCTGCTGCGGCAGGGCCTGGCCAAGTTCGAGACCGGGCAGCCCTGCGGCGAGGAGGCGAACATGTCGAAGATGCTCGCCGCCGAGGCCGCCTGGGCGGCGGGCGAGGCCTGCATCCAGACGCATGGCGGCTTCGGCTTCGCCGAGGAATACGATGTCGAGCGCAAGTACCGCGAGGCGCGGCTCTACCAGGTGGCGCCGATCAGCACCAACCTGGTGCTGAGCTATGTCGGCGAGCACGTCCTCGGCATGCCGCGGAGCTACTGAGATGGCCTCGCAGCCGCTCAAGGGCCTGCTCGTCGTCTCGATGGAGCAGGCGGTCGCCGCGCCCTATTGCGCCTCCCGCCTCGCCGATGCCGGGGCGCGCGTCATCAAGATCGAGCGGGCGGAGGGCGACTTCGCCCGCGCCTATGACGCGGTGGCGAAGGGGCAGTCGAGCTACTTCGTCTGGCTGAACCGCGGCAAGGAGAGCCTCTGCCTCGACATCAAGGCGCCGGCCGACAAGGCGCTGCTGGAGCGGCTGCTGGCGAAGGCCGATGTCTTCATCCAGAACCTCGCCCCCGGCGCCATGGCGCGCGCCGGCTTCGGCTCGGCGGCGCTGCGGGAGAAGCACCCGCGCCTCATCACCGTCGACATCTCCGGCTATGGCGAGGAGGGCGAGTATGCCGGGATGAAGGCCTATGACCTGCTGGTCCAGGCCGAGAGCGGCCTCGCCTCCATCACCGGCCGGGCCGAGGGGCCGGGGCGCGTCGGCGTCTCGGCCTGCGACATCGCCTGCGGCATGCATGCCCATGCGGCGGTGCTGGAAGCGCTGATCGAGCGCGGCATCACCGGCCGCGGCAAGGGCATCGCGGTCAGCCTCTTCGACGGCATGGCGGACTGGATGACGGTGCCGCTGCTGCAATACGAGGGCACCGGGCGGAACCCGCCGCGCATCGGCCTCGCGCATCCCTCCATCTGCCCCTATGGCGCCTTCGACACCAAGGACGGGCAGCTCGTCCTCATCGCCATCCAGAACGAGCGGGAATGGGCCAGCTTCTGCGCGCATTTCCTCGACGAGCCGGACCTGCCGCAGCGCGAGGGCTTTCGCGTGAACAACGAGCGCGTCGCCAACCGGCCGGTGGTGGATGCGCATATCGCCCGCATGTTCGCCTCGCTGACGCGCGAGGACTGCGCCGCCAAGCTGCGCCGGGCCAACACCGCCTATGGCTTCGTCAATGACTGTGAAGGGCTGCGCACCCATCCGGCCCTGCGGCGGGTGACGGTGGAGACGCCGGAGGGGCCGGTGCAGATCGGCGCGCCGCCGGCGAAGCTCTCGGACGGGGCGCGGGCCCTCGGGCCGGTGCCCGCGGTCGGCCAGCATTCGGCGGCGATCCGGGCCGAGTTCGGCGGCTGAGCGTCGCCGCGGCGGGCGGCGTCCTGCCGCCCCCCGCGTTAGCGCGGCCGGCTGGCGCCCGGCATCTCCGCCAGTTCCATCATCATCACCTGCCGGCCATTCACGCTGCGGCGGGTCGGCGCCACCGGCGGCTTGCCATTGCCCGGCCGCAGCACCGGCGTTCCCATCAGCAGCAGGGGCTGGCCCGGCCCGCGCGCGGTTGCCGCACCGCCCCGGATCGCCATCGCCACCACCTGGAAGCCGTTCTGGCCGATCGGCTTCGCCTCCACCACCTTGCCGTTCGACCAGGCGGTCACCAGCGCCTCGCGCCGCCGCTCCTCGGCCAGCTTGGCCGCCATGGCCGGCCAGGCGGCCATGACGAGTTGGCGATAGGCGTCGCCGAGCTCGGGCGTCGCCGAGTGGTAGTTGGCCGCCGCCTGCTCCCAGCTCTTGGTCTGGCCATAGAGCCGCTTGAGGAAGAGCGCGGCATAGCGGGCATTGGCCACCGGATCGAAGGCCGCCTGCAGATCGGGGAAGGCCTGCGGGTGATGATAGAGGTTGACCTGGAGGCAGCCGACATCGATCAGCTTGACGCCGCGGGCCCGCAGCGCCTCGACCGCGGCGATCGCCTCCTCCTTGCTGTCGAAATACCGCCCCTGCCCTTCGGCATTGATCGTCCAGGGCCAAGCGGTCACGCCCTTGCCGGAGGGGTCGGGCCGGCCGGCCTCCACCGTGCCGATGGCATGCAGCAGTCCGCCTGGCAGCTTCTGCTCGGTCTCCGCGGCCTGGATCGCCTGGCGGCAGAGCTGCGCCGGTGTCGGCGCAGGCGGGGCCGGTCGTTCCGCCCTGGCAGCCGCCCCGGTCACGAGCAGGGCAGTGGCGGCGAGGACGACACGACGCATACGGTTTCTCCTGAAGCGGGAACAGTCAGTCACGGTCACGAGCCCGCCGCGCCGCTGCTTGCTTGGGGCGCGGGGGGGCAATCGCGAGTTGGGCTTTAGCCCATTGTTCTCAGAGCTTCTTCACCCGTTCGGGTGATCCCGGCCGCACCGAAGCCGCTACGGGCACATTGGGGTTAAGTCCCGAGGCGGCCGGTCATGGCTTCACGAGAGCGAGAAAAAAGCGCAACGATGCCGAAAAGAGATTTCGCGGTGCAGAATTCCCTTGTCAGGCGTCATGCGGGCGCCTAACTTGTGCATCGCAGCAACACGGCCCAGCCGGGTTGTTTGCCTTTCTTGGACGTTTCCTCCCTAAACTCGGCGGTGCCTCTGGCACCGCCTTTTTTTTGCCCGTGGCCTGGGGCGATCCGCCCTGCCATGCCGCGGCAGGTGCCGGTTTTGCCATATTGCGCTGCGGCGCGATATCACTCAAACGTGAGTTACATCACGTTCTCGTTTCCCAGCCTGCTCGCCGGCGATGCCCATCCATGCGCTTGCTCGGTCACGAGCCTCGCTCAGCGCAGGCAGGACCAGTCGGCGGCGGCCAGCCCCTCGATCATCCGCGTCAGATCCGCCTGCAGTCCCAGCATGCGCGGCAGGCGCTCGATCCGGGCCTCGTCCATGTAGAGCGGCCGCGAGACCTCGACCTGCAGGGCGTGCACGCCCTCGCGCGGCCGGCCGTAATGCCGGGTGACATAGCCACCGGCATAGGGATCGTTGCGCCGCACCCGATAGCCGAGGCCCGCCAGCAATTCCTCGGCGAGTCGCGTCGCGCGCGGCGCGCAGGATGTCCCATGCGCATCGCCGAGGACGAAATCCGGCGGGCTGCCGATCTGCGCCGGATGGGTCGGCATCGAATGGCAGTCGATCAGCAGGCAGTAGCCGAAGGCGTCCCGCGTCTCGGCGATCAGCGCCGCCAGCGCGGCGTGATAGGGCTGCCAGTAGCGGCGGATACGGTCCTCCGCCTCCTCGAATCGCAGCTTGTGCCGGTAGACGGTCTCGCCGCTCGCCACCACGCGGGCGATGGTGCCGAGCCCGGCGCCGACCCGCGGGCTCGCCGTGTTCACCCAGGCCGGCAGCGGCCCGTCGAACATGCCGGGATCGAGCTCCCAGGGTTCGCGGTTCACGTCGCAGAAGACGCGCGGGAAGGTCGCCGCCAGCAGCGGCGCGCCGAGCTCGGGCGCCGCGCCGAAGAGCTCGTCGACGAAGCCATCCTCGGAGCGGCGCAGGGCGATGGGATCGAGCCGCGCCGCCGCCACGAAATCCGGCGGATAGAAGCGCCCGGAATGCGGCGAGGCGAAGACGAGCGGCGTCGTCCGGCAGGCCGGGCGCGTCAGCAGATAGGGCGGCGGCTCCGCGGCGAGGGGCGCGGCGGGCGGGAATTCCTGTGGCAGGTCCATGGGCGATGGCCATGAAGCCACAGCCGCGAGCGGCTGTCAGCAACCCGAATCATTCATCTCAGGGAGGCTTGCCGGCCCGTCTGGCCCGGGCTAAAAACCCGCTCCCGGTCGATGGGCGCGTAGCTCAGCGGGAGAGCACTACCTTGACACGGTAGGGGTCACAGGTTCAATCCCTGTCGCGCCCACCATCGACCCTCGTGCCTTCGCGGCACCCTGTCGATCCTCGCACCGGGCGCTTCCATCTCTCCAACACGTTGCAGCGGCCGCTCCTTCGCGGCACCGGTTGCGGCGCCGTGCCGGGACGCGTGACCGATCCTCGCGCATCGGACGGGCTGCCGATCTCCCGCGCCCGTCCCGCAGGCCGCCGGGACATCGCCGCAGCGCCTCCCGGCATTAGCGCCGCTTTCACCTCCCGCGCCTACGATCCCATCCGTGTTGCAACCCTCGCCGACGCCGCGGCGCGCCTGGTGCCGACCCCTGCTCCTGAGCGCGTTGGCGGCCTGCGCCATCGCGATCCTTTCCGCCGGGCTGCGGCCGGGCGATGCGGTGATGCTCCTGCTCGCGCCCGGCACGGAGGCCGGGCAGGCGGCGCTCCGCATCGCCGATGCGCCGGGCTGGCGGCTGCTGCGGGACGGGACGTTGCTGGCATGGCCCTTCCTGATCGCGGTGCCGGAGGCCGGCGCCGATCGCGACCGGCTGCGCCGCGCCGTCGGCGGGTTGCTCCTGCTTTCCACCGCAGCCGTGGGCCCCTGCCTGCGGCCGAGCAAGGACGCTGAATGATGGATCTCGCCCGGATCCGACGGGGCACGGGGTGGCTGGTGATCGGCCTGCTCTGGGCCGCCGTCGCCGCCGCCGGCCTTCTTGGCCTGTTCCAGGATGGGTCGGGCCCGCCTAGCTTCGGCCAAGCGGGCTTTGGCCAAACCGGCTTTGGACTGGCGGGCTTCGGTTTGGCGGGCCTTTCGGCCCTGGCCGCGAGCCTCGCCTGCCGCCACGGCTTCGAGGCCCAGGCGGCGCGGTTCGCCCTGGCCGCCGCCGCCGTGGTCGCGGTCTCGGTCCTGGTCGCCATGGTGCCCGCCTGGCTGCGGATCGACCTCCACATGGCCTATTTCGCCTGCCTGGCGCTGCTCGCCGGCTTCTGCGACCGCCGCACCATCGCGGTCGCCACGGCGGCGACGGCGCTGCACCACCTGCTGCTGAACTTCGCCCTGCCGATGCTGGTCTTCCCCGATGGCGGCAACCTGCCGCGGGTGGCGCTGCATGCCGCCATCCTGCTCGCCGAGGCCGCGACGCTGTTCTGGATCACGGGCGCGCTGGAGCAGGCGGCCGGGGCGGCCTCCGACGCGCTGGCGGCGGAGGCGGCGGCGCGGAGGCGCGAATCGGCGGAGACCGCAGCGCGGCAGCGGGCCGAGGCCGCGGCGGCCGGGGCGGCGCAGGGCATGCGCCAGACGCTCGCGGGACGCATCGAGCAATCGGTCGGCGGCATCGCCACGGCGGTCTCGGGCGCGGCGTCGATGCTGGACCGCTCGGCGCAGGAACTGGCCGAGACGGCGCAGCATGCCGCCGCCGGCGTCACCACGGCCTCGCAGGCGGCGCAGGACGCCTCGATCGGCGTGCAGACCGTGGCGGTCGCGGCGGAGGAGCTGGCCTGTTCGGTCTCCGAGATCTCGCGCCAGGTCGCGCATGCCGCAGAGATGAGCCGCCTCGCGACCGAGCGGACCATGGCGACCGACGCCACCGTCCACGGCCTGACCGCGAGCGCGCAGCAGATCGGCGACGCGGTGCGGCTGATCAGCGACATCGCGGGGCAGACGAACCTGCTCGCGCTCAACGCGACGATCGAGGCGGCACGCGCCGGCGAGGCCGGCAAGGGCTTCGCGGTGGTCGCCGGCGAGGTGAAGGCGCTGGCCAGCCAGACCGCCAGGGCCACCGAGGAGATTAGCCAGCAGGTCGCGGCCATGCGGGCGGCGACTGATGCGGCGGTCGCGGCCATCCGCGGCATCCGCGAGGTGGTCGGCGGCCTCGACGGGGTCGCCGGCGCCATCGCATCGGCGGTGGAGGAGCAGGGCGCGGCGACGCGGGAGATCGCCGGCACCGCCGACCGCGTCGCTCGGGCGACGGGGGAGGCCGCCGCGGCGGCCTCCAGCGTGCAGGATGCCGTCGCCAGGGCGTCCCGCGCGGCGGCGGCGCTGAAGGGAACCGCCAGCAGCCTGTCCGCCGACGGCACGACACTCCGGCGGGAGCTCGACGCGGTGGTCGTCGGGCTGCAGGCGGGCTGACGCCCGCCGCATCCCCTGGCCAGGCGGGTCCGCCTGGCCAGGATCCGCCTCAGGGCCGCTGGTTCGAGAAGACGACAGTGCCCGAGGCGCTGAACATGCCGCCGACGCCGTGGCAGACCGAGACCTTCGCCCCCGGCACCTGCGCCGGCGCGGTGCCGCGCATCTGCCGCACGCTCTCCTGCAGGGCGAACATGCCGTACATGCCCGTATGAGTGTAGGACAGGCCGCCACCATTGGTGTTCAGCGGCAGCTTGCCGCCCGGGCGGGTATTGCCCTCGCGGATGAAGCCCGCCGCCTCGCCCGGCTTGCAGAAGCCGAGATCCTCGAGCCCGTAGAGCGGCAGATGCGCGAAGGCGTCGTAGATCATCATGTGATCCACGTCCTTGCGGTCAATCCCCGCCGCCTCGATCGCCGTCGGCCCCGCCACCCGGAAGGCGGAGGAGGAGGTGAAGTCCTTCATCTGCGAGACCATGTTGGTCTCGACCGATTCGCCGGTGCCGAGGACATAGACCGGCTTGGTCGGGAAGTCCTTCGCCCGGTCGGCACTGGTCAGGATCAGCGCGCCGCCGCCATCCGTCACCAGGCAGCACTGCAGGATGCGGAAGGGATAGGCGATCATGCGGCTGTTCAGCACGTCCTCGACCGTGATCGGCTCGCGGAACATGGCGCGCGGGTTCTTCCCCGCCCATTCCCGCTGCACCACGGCGACCGTCGCCAGATCCTCATGCGTCACGCCGCGCTCCTTCATGTAGCGCAGCACCGGGATCGGGAAGAGCGTCGGCGGGCCGAAGGGGCCGTAGGGCATCTCGAACTGGCCGTTCAGGCTCTCCGGCTCGGGCGGGCGCGGCGTCGCGTTGATGCGCGACTTGCCGCTCTCGCCATGCGTGATCAGCACCGTCTTGCAATAGCCGGCATGGATGGCGGCCGCCGCGTGCCGCAGATGCAGCATGAAGGAGCAGCCGCCGACGCCGGTGCCGTCCACCCATTTCGGGGTGATGCCGAGGTAATGCGCGATCTGCTGCGGCATCATCGGCCCGACGCAGGCGACGCCGTCGATATCCGCGGGCTTCAGCCCGGTCTCGGCCATGGCGTTCAGCGCCGCGTCCGCATGCAGCATGATCTGCGACATGCCGGGAACCACGCCGATCTGCGTCGATTCCGCCGCGCCGACGACCGCGATCTCGCCGCGCCCGATCATCAGCGGGACTCCTTGGCGGGACGGAAGAGCGGCAGGCTGATCTCCTCGTCCATCGGGGTGAAGGCGACCTCCAGCTTCATGTCGAGTTGCAGCGCCTCGGGCGTCTGCTCGCAATCGACGATGTTGGTCATCAGGCGCGGCCCCTCCTCGAGCTCGACGACGGCGATGGCATAGGGCGGCGTGAAGCCCGGTACGGGCCGGTGGTGGATGACGTAGGAATGCAGCGTCGCCCGGCCCGAGGCCTCGAAGACGCTGACATTGCGCGTGCCCGTATAGGGGCTGAAGGGGCGCGGCGGGAAATACGCCTTCCCCGTATCGCCGCAGCGCTGCAGCAGCAGCTTGCCCTGCTTGCAGCCATCCCAGAAATGCTTGGTCTCGGGCGTGGGCTTCGGTTTCGCCCGGCCGGGTGCGAGCATGCCCGTCTCCTCCTTCGCTATGGCGGCGGGGAGCCTGCCACGGCCGGCGCGCCACGGCGAGGGGGGGCGGCCCGCCTACATGGCGGGGTACCAGCCGTCGTTGATCATTGCATAGCCGTCGCCGTGCCGGACGAGGTGCAGGAAGCCCGGGAAGTGCATGTGCATCCCCGCCACCGCCTGGCCGTCGCGCGCCACCATGTCGAAGACGCGCCGGCGCGTCGCCGCCGCCTGCGCCGGATCGATGTCGAAGGCCATCGTCACCTCCGGACGGGGGATCTGGATCTCGGGCACGTGGATGATGTCGCCCCAGATCAGCAGGCTCTCCCGGCCGGAGGCGATCATGTAGCCACTATGCCCCGGCGTGTGGCCGGGGAAGGGCATGGCGGTGACGCCGGGGAAGACCTCGCCGCCGGCATGCGTGCGGGTACGGTCGCGATAGGGCGCGACCTGGCTGCGGCCGGCCTGGAAATTGCGCTGCCGGCTGGTCTCGTCCGCCCGTGCCATCGCCGCGTCGTCGTGCCAGAAGGCGAGCTCGTCCCGGTGCAGCACCAGCTCGGCCCGCGGGAAGAAGGGGTTCCCGGCGGCATCGGCGAGCCCGTTCGAGTGATCGGGATGCATATGCGTCAGCAGCACCGTATCGATATCGACGGGCGCGACGCCGAGGGCCGCGAGATTCTCGAACAGCTTCCCGCCGGTCGCCGCCATGTGGCCGCCGCAGCCGGTATCGACCAGCGCCACCCGCCCGCCGCTGCGGATCAGGAAGCAGTTCACCGCGGTGCGCCGGGGGACGGGGCGGAAGGCGTCGCGCAGCAGCTGCGCCGCCTCCGCCTCACCGATGTTCTGGATCACGGCCATGGAGCCGTCGAGATAGCCGTCGCTGACCGTGCTGACGATGATCTCGCCGATCCATCGGTGATGCACCGCCGGAACCTGCTTCTCCGGTATGGCCATGGCCGTTCCCCTGATGATTGGGACGGAGCCTAGGCCGGACGGGCGCGCGCCGCCTACCCCCCCGCGCGCTATCCCTGGCGGACCTGCGCCAGGAACTCGCCGGCGCGGCTGCGGAGCGTCGTCGCATGGCCGGAGAGGTCGTTGGCGGCGGCGAGCAGCCCGGCCGAGGCCTCGCCCGTCTCCTGCGCCGCCCGCCGCACATCGCCGATCCGGCCATTAACGGCGGCGGTGCTGTCGGCCACCTGCGCCGCGCTGCGGGCGATCTCGCGCGTCGCCGCGCCCTGTTCCTCGACCGCCGCCGCGATGGCGCTGGTGACCTCGTTCATCCGCTCGACCGTCGCGCCGATGCCGCGCAGCGCCGTGACCGCCTCGCCGGTCGCGCCCTGGATGGCGGCGATCTGCGCCGCGATCTCCTCCGTCGCCCGCGCCGTCTGGCTCGCCAGGGTCTTCACCTCGCTCGCCACCACCGCGAAGCCCTTCCCCGCCTCCCCGGCCCGCGCCGCCTCGATCGTCGCGTTCAGCGCCAGGAGGTTCGTCTGCCCCGCAATGTCGCCGATCAGCCGCACCACGTCGCCGATCCGCTGCGCCGCCTGCGCCAGGCCCTGCACCGTGCCGTCGGTCGCCCGCGCCGCCTCAGCCGCGGCCCGCGCGACGGCCGCGCCCTCGGCGACCTGGCGGGTGATCTCGGCGACGCTCGCCGCCAGCTCCTCGGCCCCCGTCGCCACCGCCTGCACGTCGCAGCCGGCGCGGTTGCTCTCCTCGGCGACCGCCCCGGCCTCGCGGCCGCTGGTCGCCGCGGCGCCGGAGAGCGCCTCGGCCGCGCCATGCACCTGGCCGGCCGCCGCCGCCACCGCCTCGACCACGCCGCCCACCGCGACCTCGAAGCTGTCGGCGAGGCGCGCCTGGGCGGTCACCACGGACCAGACCAGCATCGCTCCGGTGGTCTGCCCCGCCGCGTCGCGGATCGCGCTCACCGAGAGATCGGCCGTCTCCTCGCCAAGACCGAGACGCAGCCGGTGCGGCAGCCGGTCCGGCGCGGCGAGCACCGTCGCCAGCCCGGCAAGGTCCGGATGCAGCCGCGCCGCGCTCTCGCCGAGGCTGCTGCCCGGCAGCAGGGACCGGCAGGAGGGGTTCATGTATGTCACCCGGCAATCCCCGGCCGGCTCGGCCAGCATGATGCCGGCCGGCATCTGCTCGAGCATCTGCTGCTGCGCGAAGGCCTGGCGCACGGTGCCGCGCAGCTCCTCGAGCGCGACGGCGATGGTGCCGATCTCGTCGCGGCGGTCGCGCCCGGGCACCTCGACCGACGCGTCGCCGCCGGCGATGCCGCGGATCGTCGTCACCAGGCGGCGCAGCGGCAGGCCGATCGCCCGCGCCGTCAGCCAGCCCGAGGCGACGAGCATGAGCGCCACGGTCAGGCCGATCCAGATGACGGCCGAGGCCACCGCCGCGGATGCCTTGGCGCTCGCCTCGGTCATGGCGGCGGCATGGCGGCCGAGCAGCGCATTCGTCTTGGCCAGCGCCGCCTCCAGCCCCTTGCGCGCCGGGATGCTGCGCTCGGCCCGGGCGGTCTGCAGCGCCTCCTCGAGCCGCACCACCTCGAGCGCCGCCGTGGCGATCGCATCGGCGATCCCGACCAGGCGCTGCAGGTCGCCGCCGCCGGTCCCCTTCGCCTGGATGCCCGTCAGGGCGCGGCCATGCACCCGCAACTGCGCCGCGGCCCGCCGCACCCGGCGCGCCTGCGTCTCCTCGCCGGTGGCAAGGAAGCGCTGGCTGGCCATGCGGACCTCGCCGACCGCCTGGTGGAAGGTGAGCAGCCGCTGCCGCGCCTCCTCGCGCTCCGCCTCCGGCACGTCGATATCGACCATGCTCGCCACCGCCTCGAAGGCCTGGTCGTAATCCGCCGAGCGCGGGAAGAAGGCGGTGTCGCGCTGATTGATCAGCTCGACGCGGAGCGCGAGCTGCTCGGCCACCGAGGCGGCGTAATCGGCAAGGTACCGGGCGGCGAGGCCGAGCTGCTCGGCCACGGCCGGATCGTCCGACAATGTCCCGGCCGCCCCCAGGTCCTCGCGGGCCTTGCCCAGCTCCCGCTCCATCCGCGCCCCGTGCTGCGACGCGGCCTCGGCGGTGACGGCGAGCTGGCCGTCGCGCACGGCGACGGCGGCCCGCGCGACCTGGACAACGGCGGATTGCGCGGCCGCCGCAGCCTCGATCGCCGCATGCTCGGCACGCTGCCTGTCACGGGCCGTGGTGAGCTCCCGCTCGACGATCAGGACCAGCCCGCCGAGCAAGAGGATGGCGAGAGCGACACTCGCGGCCAGCTTTCGGCCGACCGAAAGATTGCGGAACAGACGCATCAGGGGTCCTCCTCGCCCCAACCTGCGCCGGCATGGGTTAAGAATGCCCGAGCATGCGGAAGCGCCGCCCCCCGACGATGCGCCCCCCCACGGCGCGGACCCTCGACAGCGCTGGCCCGCCGCACCACCCTCCCCGGGACGATCCAGGAGACCGCCGCATGCTGTTCGATTTCGAGACGCTCGCCCCGCAGGACCGCTACAAGCTGGTGGTGTCCTCGGTCGTGCCGCGGCCGATCGCCTGGGTGGTGAGCCAGGACGCCGCCGGCACCGTCAACGCCGCGCCCTACTCCTTCTTCAACGCCTTCTCGGACGATCCGGTGGTGATCGGCTTCGGCGCCGGGCCGCGGCCGGAGGGCGCGCTGAAGGACACCGCGGCCAATATCCGGGCGACCGGGGAATTCGTGGTGAACCTGGTGCCGGAGAGCGCCGTGCACGGCATGAATGCGACGGCGATCGACTTCCCGCCGGGCACGGACGAGCTGGCGGAGGCCGGGCTGACCAAGGCGGCCTCGGCCCGGGTGAAGCCGCCGCGCATCGCCGAGAGTCCGGTGGCGCTGGAATGCGTCACCTTCCAGCTCGTCCCGGCGGGGCGGCACACCATTGTCCTCGGCCGCGTCGTGGCGGTGCACATCCAGGACGACTGCGTGCTCGATCCGGTGAAATGCTACGTCGATACGCCGAAGCTCGGCCTCATCGGCCGCATGCATGGCCGCGGCTGGTATACCCGCACCGCCGACCGCTTCGAGGTGCCGCGGCTGACGGTCGCGGAGTGGGAGGCGCGCAAGAAGGCCGCGGAATAGCGCTCAGGGAATGCATCCGGGGGCATGCACGCCATGGGTGCAGCCGGGGCCTCGTATCGCCGGCTAGGCCGGCATCGTGGGCCGCGACGACGCGCTGGCCGAGCGCTTGGCCCATCAGATGCCGCGTCGCCGCACTCTCGTTCTAAGTGACTGTCCCAGGCCGATTTAGCTCGGCCTGGGCATGTTGCAACTCGCTTAACTACACTAAGATTTTATATTATTCTTCATATGTTCGGCTATCACGTTTTTGTGGGCCAAAGGCTCTTGGCCTCGCAACTGCGAGATGCATGCGGCATTAGACATTCCTGAGGCGTCGCTAATCCGCCCGCCTTCCGTCCATTGCATTCTGGGTGAATCTCCCGCGCATGCCGAGCCTCGCCGCGCTGTTCGATACCGAGGCCATGGCACCGCAGGGGGTTTGCCTGCTCTGGCGGCCGGAACTCGTCTGGCTGCACGCGGCGTCGGACCTGCTCATCGGCATCGCCTTCTGCTCGATCCCCGTCGCCCTCGCCCTTCTCGCCAGGCGGCGCCGTACCCTCTTCGCCACGGGGGCGATCGGCCTCTTCGCCTTCCTCATCCTCGCCAGCGGCGTGACGCACCTCCTCTCGGCCTGGACCATCTGGAGCCCGGACCATGGCGCGGCCGGCCTCGCCAAGGCCGTGGCCGCGGCGCTCGCCGCCCTCACCGCCGTGCTGCTCTGGGTCATGCTGCCCCGGCTGAGCGCCATGCCCTCGCTGGCCGACCTCACCGAGGCCAACCGGCGACTGACGCGCGAGATCGGCGAGCGGCGCGAGGCGGAGCGGCGCGCCCGCCGCAGCGAGGCGCGGCTCGGCGGCATCTTCGAGCATCTCAACGACGCGCTCTTCGTCCTGCGCGACACGCCGGCCGGCTCCGTCTTCGAGACCGTGAACCCGGCCTTCTGCCGCATCGTCGGCACCGAGCGCGGTCGCATCGAGGGGGCCGGCCCGCAGCAGGTGCTCAGCCCGGAGGCGGCGGCCGAGCTGCAGGCGCAATGCGCCGCCTGCCTCGCCACCGGCGCCGCGCGAGACTGGGAGGGCACGACCGTGGGCCCCGACGGGCTGCGCCTGCACCACTACCATGCCGTGCTCGTGCCGCTGCCCGCCGATGCCGGCGCCGATGGCGAGGCCCGGCTGCTCGGCAGCCTGCGCGAGGTCACCGAACTCCGCCGGCTGCAGACCGATCTCGTCGAGACCGCCAGACGCGCGACCATCGGCGCCATGTGTGCCGGCGTCGCGCATGAGATGAGCCAGCCGGTGAACATCATCGGCCTCTGGGCCGACCGCGCCCGCGCCCTGCTCGAGCCGGGGATGAGCCGGCCGCGCCGCGCCATGGAGGTCGTGCTCGACCAGACCCGTCGCCTCGGCACGCTGCTCGAGCGCATGCGCGACCTCGCCCGCGACGCCCCGGCCGATGCCGAGGCCTTCGACGCCGCCGCCGCGGTCGATGCCGCGGTCGAGGTGGCGCGGCGCGCCTGGGCGCTCGACGGCATCGAGATGGCGATCGAGCCGCATGCCGGGGCGCCGGTGCGCGGGCGCCCCGCCCAGCTCGAGCAGGCGGTGCTGCACCTGCTCGAGAATGCCCGCGACGCGGTGCTGCAACGGCGGCAGCAGGAGCCGGACTCGCCGGCGCGGATCGCCGTCTCGGTCGCCGCCGGCGCCACCCCGGGCAGCGTCACCATCGCGGTGCGCGACACCGGCGGCGGCGTGCCGGCGGCCATCGCCGCGGAGATCCTCGATCCCTTCGTCACCACGAAGGATCCCGGCCAGGGGACCGGCCTCGGCCTGCCGCTGACGGTCGGCATCGTCCGCGGCATGGGCGGCCGGCTGTCCTGGGCCAATTGGGCCGAGGGCCGGCCGGAAGCCGGCGCGGTCTTCCGCCTCATCCTGCCCATGATCGAGCCAGAGGCGGCGACGGCGAGCGCCGCGGCATGAGCGGATCGCTGCGGGTCCTGATGGCCGAGGACGAGGTGCTGGCGGCCGAGGTGCTGGCCGAGGGCCTGTCGGAGGCGGGCTTCACCGTGCTCACCGCGCCCGACGGCCAGGCGGCGCTGGAGCTCGCCGCCGCCGGCGCCGCCTTCGACCTGCTGCTGACCGACCTGCGCATGCCGCGCATGGATGGCCGCGAGCTGATCGCCCGGTTGCGCTCGGAACGGCCCGACCTGCCGGTGGTCGTCATGACCGGCTTCCCGCCGCCCGACGGCCCCGCGGCCCTGCACTCCGGGCCGGCGCCGCTCCGCCTGCTGACCAAGCCGATCCAGATCGCGCCGCTGGTCGATGCCCTGCGCTCGGTGGCCGGCCTGGCCTAGAACTCCCCACGACGTCGCTGCGCGCCGCCGCGGGGGCCTTGTGAGGCGCTCCTGAACCTGCATGCGTCACAGCCTGCCGCGGCGAAGCCGCGGCAGGACAACGGGCAGCGACGGTTCTGGCAGGCGTTTCAAGGGCCGGCCGCCCGCGCGGCCGTCCGGGGCCGGTTCACCTGCCGCATCCCCGCCGCTTCCGGGCTCAACCCGCAGGCCGGCATCGGCGTTGAGCCGCGGCACGGGCGGGCAGGACGAGGGGGCTGGCTTGGCGGGACGCAACCGAAGTCGCCGCGGCACGGGCCTGGTGCTGGCGATGCTTGCCATGCTGCCCGGCTGCGCCGCGCTGCTGCCGCGCGAGCGCAGCGTCGCCGAGCGGATCGCCGCGCTGCCGCAGGCCGGCCTGCCGCTGGAGCAGCCGGTCACCATCCGCTGGAACCCGCATCTCGTTCCCTGGATCGAGGCGTCGAGCGATGCCGATCTCGCCTTCGCCCTCGGCCTCGTGCACGGCCATCTGCGGGGGGCGCAGATCGCCCTGCTGCGCATGGTCAGCCGCGGCCGCCTCGCCGAGATCGCCGGGCCGCTCGCCACCGAGATCGACCATGCGCTGCGCATCCTCGATTTCGGCGGCGCCGCGCCGGAGATCGAGCGCCGCTGGCCGCCCGAGACGCGCGCCTTCGTCAGCCGCTTCGTCGCCGGGCTGAACCACGCCACGCTGCACGGACCGCGGCCGCCGGAATACGGGCTGCTCGGCCTGCGCCCCGAGCCCTACAGCCCGGCCGACATCCTGGCGATCGGCCGCCTCGCCGGCACCGACATCAACTGGCTCTCCTATTTCTCTCTGCTCGCCGAGCGCGGCCAGCCCGGCTTCGCCCGCCACTGGCAGCGGCTGCGCGAGGCCGGCGCCGGCACCGCGCGCCCGGCGGGCGAGGCGGAGGCGGCGCTCGGCGCCCTGCTGCAGGGGCTCTCGCGCAGCGGCAGCAACACGCTGGCGATCGCGCCCGCCCGCAGCGCCTCGGGCGCGGCGATGCTGGCGGCCGATCCGCATCTCGGCCTCTCCCTGCCCAATCTCTGGCTGCTGGCCGGGATGCGCTCGCCCTCCTTCCATGCGGTCGGGATGATGATCCCCGGCCTGCCCATCCTCGGCCTCGGCCGCAACCCGGATCTCGCCTGGGGCGGCACCAACCTGCGCGCCGCCTCCTCCGACCTCTTCGATGTCGGCCGGCTGCCGCCGGAGGCCTTCGCCGGGCGCGAGGTCACGATCCGGCAGCGCCTGTGGTTCGCGGCGCGGCGACGGGCGCGGCTCTCGCCGCAGGGGCCGGTGGTGACGGATGCGAGCCTGGTGCCCTCGCGCCCCGGCGAGGCGATCGCGCTGCGCTGGGCCGGGCATGAGCCGGGGGATGAGATCACCGCCCTGCTGCGCGCCGCCCGCGCCCGCAGCGGCGCCGAATTCGCGGCGAGCTTCGCCGGCTTCGCGGTCTCGCCGCAGAACATGCTCTATGCCGACCGGCAGGGGCATATCGGCCGGGTGACAGCGGCCTTGCTGCCCTCGCGCGCCGGCTTCCCGGCCGAGGATCCGGTGCTCGACGCGCGCGACCCCGCCGCGACCGCGCCCTGGGGCCGCTTGCAGGATGCCACCACCCTGCCCCGCCTCGCCGATCCGGCAGAGGGGGTGCTCGCCTCGGCCAATGAGAATCCGGCGCTCTGGGCCAAGGAACCGCCGCCGATCGGCATCTTCTTCTCCGATGGCGACCGGGTGGCGCGGCTGCGCGCCCTGGCATTGGCGAAGCCGAAGCTGACCTCGGCCGATCTCGCGGCGATCCAGGCCGATACCGTGGCGCCCAAGGCGGCGGTGCTGGCGGCGGGGCTGCTGGCGCGGCTGGAGGCGCTGCCGGGCGGCGCGCCGGAGCCCGGCCTGCTGGCGCCGCTCCGCGGTTGGGATGGCGACTATGCCGCCGGCAGCCGGGCGGCGCTGGTCTTCGAGCTGCTGCTCGGCCAGCTGGTGCCGGCGCTGCAGCCCGAGGCGGGCGGACGGGGGCCGGAGACGAGTTGGAACTTCCTCACCACCTTCCTGCTGCGCGACCTCGACGCCCTGCCCGCGGCGCGGCGCGAGGCGGTGCTGCGCGCGGCCGTCGCGGGCGCGGCGCCGCTCGCCGCGCGGCACCGCGACTGGGGCAGCGTGCACCGGCTGCGGGCGGCGCATTGGCTGGTGAACCTGCCCCTTCTCGGCCGCGCCTTCGTGCTCGGCGACTGGCCGGTCGGCGGCTCGCGCGAAACGGTGATGAAGACCGGCCATGGCCTCGTCACCGGGCGGCACGAGGTGAGCTTCGGCGCCATGGCGCGGCAGGTCTCCGACCTGGCCGATCCGGACGCCAATTGGTTCACCCTGTTCGGCGGCCAGGATGGCTGGCTCGGCAGCGCCGCCTTCGCCGACCAGCTGCCGCTCTGGCGCGGCCGGCAGGGCATCCGCCTGCCGCTGCGCCCGGCGACGGTCGCGGCCGAGTTTCCGCATGTGACGGTGCTCCGCCCGTGAGCGCGGCCGCAGCCCCAACCGGCGTGCCCCCCGGCGTGCCCTTCGATGCGACGCCGCTGCTGCGCGGCTTCGCCGGATTGCGCTGGCGGCGGATGGCGCGGCTCGATCCGGCCGCGACCCAGGCCGCGCTGCTGCGGCGCCTGCTGCGCCAGGCGGCCGGCACCCGCTTCGGCCTGTGGCACGATTTCGACCGCATCGACAGCGTCGCCGCCTATCAGGCCCGGGTGCCGCTGCGGCGCTACGAGCAGTTCTGGCAGGATTGGTGGCAGCCCGCCTTCCCGGTGCTGGCGGATGTCACCTGGCCCGGGCGCGTGCCCTATCTCGCCCTCTCCTCCGGCACCAGCAGCGGGACGACGAAATACATCCCGGTGACACGGCCGATGCTGCGCGCCAATCGCGGCGCGGCGCTCGACGTCCTGGCCTGGCACCTGCGGCACCATCCGGACAGCCATGTCTTCGGCGGCCTGTCCTTCCTGCTCGGCGGCTCGACCGCGCTGCGCTGCGTGGCGCCCGGCATCCGGGAGGGCGACCTCTCAGGCATCGCCGCCGCCGAGATCCCGGCCTGGCTGGCGCGCTGGAGCTACCCGCCGCGCGCGCTGGCGCTGCTCGAGGACTGGGATGCCAAGCTCGCGGCGCTGGCCGAGCGCACGCCGGTCGCGGCGGTGCGGATGCTCTCTGGCACGCCCTCCTGGCTGCTGCTGCTGCTGGAGGCGCTGGCGGCGCGGCACGGCAGCCCGCCCATGCCGGGACTCGAGCTGCTGGTGCATGGCGGCGTCGCCTGGGCGCCCTATCGCGACCGCCTGGCGCCCTACCTGCCGCCGGGCTGCGCGACGCGCGAGGTCTATCCGGCGAGCGAGGGCTTCTGCGCCATCGCCGACCGCGGCGACGGCGAGGGGCTGCGCCTCATCCTCGATCGCGGCGTCTTCTGGGAGTTCGTGCCGGTGGGCGAGATCGAGGCGGCGAACCCGACCCGGCACTGGACGGCGACGCTCGAGCCCGGCATCGACTATGCCGTGGTGGCGACCACCTGCGCCGGGCTCTGGAGCTATGTGCTCGGCGATACGGTGCGCTTCCTCGATCGCCGGCCGCCGCGACTGCTGGTCACCGGGCGCATCGCCTACGACCTCTCCGCCTTCGGCGAGCATCTCGGCGGCGAGGAGATCGAGCGGGTGCTGCTGGCGACGGCCGGGCGGCTCGGCCTGGTGGTCGCCGAATACATGGTGGGGCCGGTCTTCGGGCCGGTGCAGGGCGGCCATCACTGGCTGGTGGAGGCCGCGGCGCCGGTGGATCCGACGCTAGGGCCGCGCCTCGCCGCGGCGCTGGACGCGGCGCTGATGACGACGAATGCCGATTACGCGGCGCATCGCCGCGGCGGGCAGATGGCGCCAGCGGAGGTCCGGCTGCTGCCGGGCGGCGCCTTCGCCGCCTGGATGCGGGCGGAGGGAAAGCTCGGCGGCCAGCACAAGGTGCCGCGGGTGCTGGCCGATCCGGAGCGCTTCGCCGCGGCGGAGGCCGGGCTGACACGGGCCGCCGGTGGGCCGGCGGGCTGATAGGGGTCGCCGGGAGGATCGCCCCGGCGACCGCGATGATCAGTCGCCGCCGGCTTCGTGCTGCTCCGGCGCCGAGGCGCTGTTGAGCTGGATGTAGCGCTCGATGCCGATCAGCTTGATCAGGTCGAACTGCCGCTCGATGAAGTCGACATGCTCCTCCTCATTGTCGAGGATGCGGCGGAACAGATCGCGGGAGACGTAGTCCCGCACGCCTTCCATATAGGCGATGCCCTCGCGGAGATCGGCCATGGCCTTCTCCTCGAGCGCCAGGTCGGCCTTCAGGATCTCCTCGACCGTCTGCCCGATCATGAGCTGGTTCAGCCGCTGCAGGTTGGGCAGGCCGCCGAGGAAGAGGATGCGCTCGATCAGCCAGTCGGCGTGGCGCATCTCCTCGATCGACTCGTCGTATTCGTGCTTGCCGAACTTCGTCACGCCCCAATGGCGCAGGATGCGGGCGTGGAGGAAGTACTGGTTGATCGCCGTCAGCTCATTGGTGAGCTGGGTGTTCAGGAATTCGATGACCTTGGGGTCGGACTTCATCGACTCGCCTCTAAGCAGGGATGGCGTACAGACAAACCCGTCCCTGCCGGGCTTTTGGCCACCCAGCATCCCACGATTTCGCGAGTAGGCAAATTTCTCCTGTCCGGTGTTAGATTACCCAACACCAGGGGTCAGAAATGCGCCTGGAAGTTTATGTCAGGGCAGGCCGGCTGGGTTCGTCGATGCGGTCGGCGTCTCCCGGATCATGGTGAGGATCGTCTTGGTGCAGGTGCCGCACTGGGCTGTCCCACCGCAGGCGCAATAAACATCCTTCGGTCGACGAGCGCCCTTGGCGATGGCATCGGCAAGCTGCGCATCGCTCAGTGCGTTGCAGAGGCAGACGATCACGGCCCTCTGTTCCCCCCTAGCGCCGGCCGGCTTGCTGCGATTTCGGCAGCATTGCCGCAGGCACGGCGTTGATCCTCCCGACCTCGCAGGCCCTGGCGCCGAGGCGCCGGATGGCCCGCCGTGCCGGGTGCAGCGACACCCCCTGGCCCCACTGAACCCCGCGCACCGCCAATCCCGTGCGCCGCGTCGCTCGCCATCCGCGCGGCGCAGCCGGAGCCGCCCCTTTCGGGGCAGGTCCGGTGGCGGTCGGGCGGAAGAGCCGGCGCGTCGGGCGGGCGGTCATCAGGGGCTCCGCAGGGTGCGCAGCCATCATATGAATAATGCGAACCATTCGCAAGTCACTTCGTCGGCCCGACCGGGAGCCGCGCCCCTGCTGCATTGGACCTCGGGCGGAAGTTGACGCAAATGCGATGCGGCCGCAGCTGCGAAGGCCGTGGCTGGGCGTGCCGCCAGGGTGGCCGGCCCCCCGAACCTCGGGCCGGCTCCTATTGGTACCGGCCGAAGCGCTGCAACACCTCGGTCCGGTAGCCGTCCGGATCGGGGATGAAGAAGAAGCGGGCGAGCGGCGCGCCGGCATGCGCCAGCTCGCGGATCGGGCCCGGCGCGATGCCCGTCCCCGCCATCCGCGCGTGCTCGGCCTCGAGATCCTCGACGACGACCGCGAGATGGCCATAGCCGTCGCCAAGGGCATAGGGCTCGCTGCGGTCGTGGTTGACCGTCAATTCCAGCTCGAAGGGCCCCGCCGGCGCCCGCAGGTAGAGAAGGGTGAAGCCCTCGAAGGGCAGCCGGTCGACCACCTTGAGCTCGAGGGCCCGGCGGTAGAAATCGACCGAGCGCGCCTCGTCGAGGACGCGGATCATGGAATGGACGAGCCTGGCCATGCGCGCGCTCCCCCTCCGCGCGGCGGTCAGCCGCCCGGCTGCAGCCCGCGCAGGAATTTCGAGCGCGCCCCGGCCCCCGCCATTAGGAAGCTCTGGTCGTTGCCCGAGAGCAGCAGCCGCGCGCCGAGGCCGATATAGGTCTTCGCATGCACCTCGTCGTAGACGCCGCCCATGCCAAGGCTCTTGCCATGTCGCTTGCAGGCCGCCGCCACCGCCTCATAGGCCGCCTTGACGCGGGCATGGCCGATCTGGCCGCTGATGCCCATGCTGGCCGTCAGGTCGCTGGTGCCGATCATCAGCGCGTCGATCCCCGGCACCGCAGCGATGGCCTCCGCCGCCTCCACCGCCTCGGGCGTCTCGATCATCACCGTCACCAGGATCGCCTGGTTCAGCTCCGCCTGCGCCTCGGCATTCGAGGGCGGCAGCATGTTGTAGGCGAAGGGCGGGCCGCCCCAGCTCCGCGTGCCGACCGGCGGGAAGCGGTAGGCGGCGGCCACCGCCCGCGCCTCCTCGGCGGTGTCGACATGCGGCACGACGACGCCCATGGCGCCGTTGTCGAGCGCCCGCGTGCCCTCGAAGAGCGCGTCCTTGCAGCAGCGCACGATCGGCGTCACGCCCTGGTTCAGCGCCGCGATGGCGATCTGCGTCGCCTCGTGCACGCTCATCGCGCCGTGCTCCATGTCGATGAACAGCCAGTCATAGCCGGCCGCGGCGGCGATCATCCCGGTGCCGGCGGTGCGCAGGTGGTGCACGCCGAAGCCGAGCGCGAGCTCATCCTTCGCCAGGCGCTGCTTCACGCGGCTGGGTGCGAGTGGCATGGCGTTTCCCCCGATCTTGGCGGCGGCGAGCGCAGCATGCGGCTCCCAGCCGGTCAAGCCAGCCGGGGATGGAGGGCGGCCGCGGATCTGCTCTACTCCCGGCGCCCGACGGCGATGCCCGGGCCCGGGAGAGCCACCATGACCGAGATCGGACTCTTCGAGGCCCTCTATTCGGCCCGCGCGCTGCGCCGCTTCCGCCCCGACCCGGTGCCGGAGGCGCTGATCACCCGGCTGCTGGACGCGGCGATCCGCGCCCCCTCGGCCGGCAATGCGCAGAACTGGGCCTTCCTCGTGGTGCGCGACCCGGCGCAGCGGGCGCGCATCGGCGCGATCTACCGCAAGGGCTCCGACATCGCCGCCGCCGTCTATGCCGCGCGCGAGCGGCCGGCGCATCTGACCGAGGCGCAATGGGCCCGCATGCTCGGCACCGGCGCCTGGCTCTGGGAGCACATGGCGGAGGTGCCGGTGCTGCTGGTGCCCTGCCTGCGCCGGCGCGACATGCCGGAGGCCGCCGCGCTGCCACCGGCCATCGCCGCCCGCCATGCCGAGGAGCTCGCCTATCTCGACCGCATCCGCGGCGCCAGCATCTATCCGGCGGTGCAGAACATCATCCTCGCCTGCCGCGCCCTTGGCCTCGGCACCGTCATCACCACCAACCACCTGCGCTGCGAGGCAGAGTTCAACGCCGCGCTCGGCCTGCCCGAGGACGTGCAGAGCTTCGCGCTCATGCCGGTCGGCTATCCGCTCGACCGCCCCGGCCCCCTCTCCCGCCGCCCCGTCGCCGAGGTGGCCCATGCCGATCGCTGGGGCGCGCCCTGGCCGCCGGGCGGCACGCCCTGAGCCGGCCGCCAGGCGCCGCCGCGCATCGCCGTCAGCCCTCCTCCGCCAGCGCGCCGGCCGCGGCGACATGCACCATCAGCGTCTCCAACCGGTCCGCCTCGGCGGCGGGCTTGTCGGTGCGGATGCGGGCGATGCGCGGGAAGCGCAGCGCGACGCCCGATTTGTGCCGGCTGCTGCGCTGCGCCGCGTCGAAGATCACCTCCAGCACCAGCGCCTTCTCCACCTCCCGCACCGGGCCGAAGCGGCCGGTGGTGTGGTTGCGGATCCAGCGGTCGAGCCAGCCGAGCTCCTCGTCGGTATAGCCGGAATAGGCCTTCCCCACGGGGACCAGCTCCTCGCCCCCCTCCCCGTCCGGCCGCCACAGGCCGAAGGTGTAGTCGGAATAGAAGCTGCTGCGCTTGCCGTGGCCGCGCTGGGCGTACATCAGCACCGCGTCGATGCTGAGCGGGTCGCGCTTCCACTTCCACCACAGCCCCTTCACCCGGCCGGCGACATAGGGGCTGTCGGCGCGCTTCAGCATCAGCCCCTCGATCGAGGCGGCGCGGGCGCCGTCGCGGATCTCGCCGAGCTGCGCGACGGAGGCGAAGGCGATCTGCGGCGAGAGGTCCATCCGCGCCGGCGCGACCCGCGCCACCCACTCCTCCAGCCGTGCCCGGCGCGCATCGAAGGGCAGCGCCCGCAGATCCTCCTCGCCCTCGAAGAGCAGGTCGTAGAGCCGCACGCCGGCCGGGTGGTCCTGCAGCATCTTCGCCGTCACCGCCTTGCGGTTCAGCCGCTGCTGCAGGTCGGCGAAGGGGGCGACGAGGCCGTCGCGCATCACCAGCAACTCGCCGTCCAGCACGGCGTGGAAGTCCATCGCCTCGAGGATCTCGGGGAAGGCGCCCGAGACATCCTCGCCGCCGCGGCTCCAGATGCGCCGCCCGCCGGGGCCGGCGACGAGCTGCACGCGGATGCCGTCCCATTTCCACTCGGCCCGCCATTCGCCGGGATCGAGCGCCGCCACATCCGGCTCCTCCAGCGGATGCGCCAGCATCAGCGGGCGGAAGACCGGCACGTCGCGCGGGTCCGGCCGCGCCGCCTGACCCTCCAGCCAGCGGAACAGCGGCAGGTAGGGCGGCGCGACGCCATGCCAGACCTCCTCGATCGCCTCGACCGGTTGGCCGGACCACTCGGCCAGCGCGACGCGCGCCAGCCGGCCGGAGACGCCGACCCGGAGCCCGCCGGTGATGAGCTTGATCAGCGCCAGCCGGCCGCTGGCGTCCAGCGCGTCCAGCCAGCCGGCGATCAGCCCCGGCAGCTCGCCCTTCGGCGTCAGCTCCAGCGCCTCCACCACCTCGGCCAGCGAGGGCGGCGGCGCGTTCACCCCGACGCGGGCCGGCCAGATCAGCGCCACCGTCTCGGCCAGGTCGCCGACATAGTCGTGGCTGAGCGCGAAGAGCACCGGATCGGTGCGGGCCACGGCGAGGTCGCGGATCAGCCAGGGCTTGGCGGCGGTGAAGACCAGCTCCTCGGTCAGCGCGGCGAGGCCGATGCCGCGATCCGGATCGGGCTGATGCGCGAACCAGTCCCGCAGCAGGGCCAGCTTGGCGAGGCGCCCGGGGGTGAAGACCAGCCGCTCCAGCAGCGCGGCGAAGGCCGGCACGCTCATGTGCTTTCGCCGCGGCGCGCGGCCGCATCTTCCGTTTCGCCGCGGCGCGCGGCCGCCCCGCCAACCCCGTGCGCCGCGGCGGTGGCGGCTTCGCCGCCATCGTCCGGAACCGCGGCGTTCGCGCCCTCCGATGCCGCACCGGGCGGCGGGTCGTCCTCCTCCTCGCCGAGGCCGACCAGGTGCAGCGCCCGGCCGCGGATGCCGCGCTGCGCCAGGGCATGCACCAGCGCATCGTCGCGGCCATGCGTCACCCAGACCTCCGGCGCCCCCACCTCGTCGATGGTGCGGTTGAGGTCGTCCCAGTCGGCATGGTCCGAGATCACCAGCGGCAGCTCGACGCCGCGCGTCCGGGCGCGCTGCCGCACCCGCATCCAGCCGCTCGCCAGGCCGACCACCGGCTCGGCCAGCCGCCGCGCCCAGCGGTCCTGCACCGCCGAGGGCGGCGCCAGCACGATGGCGCCGCGCAGCGCCGCCTTGGCCGCGACCGTCGCCGGCGCCAGCGGGCCGAGCGGCACGCCGAGCTCCTCATAGAGCCGGCAGAGCGACACCAGCGCGCCGTGCAGATGGATCGGCGCCTCCCAGCCCGCCTCCCGCAGCAGCCGGATCAGCCGCTGGCACTTGCCGAGGGCGTAGCAGCCGACGACATGCGTCCGCTCGGGGAAGAGGGCGAGGCTCTTCAGCAGCTTCGCCACCTCCTCCTCCGGCGGCGGGTGGCGGAAGACCGGCAGGGCGAAGGTCGCCTCGGTGACGAAGACGTCGCAGCCGCCGAGGCCGCCGCCGCGCGACGGCACCACCTCGAAGGGGGCGCAGGTCGGGTCGCGCTGGCGCTTGTAGTCGCCCGAGACCACCGCCCGGCTCCCCTGCCAGTCGAGCACCACCTGGGCCGAGCCGAGCACATGCCCGGCCGGCAGGAGGCGGATCTCGACGCCCCCTTGCCGCAGCACCTCGCCGGGCAGGATCGGCTGCTGCACCCGCCCCGCCCCGGCCTCGCCCATGCGGGCGCGCATGATGGCGAGGGTCTCGGGCGTCGCCAGCACCGCGTCATGGCCGGGGCGGGCATGGTCGGCATGGCCATGGGTGATGACGGCACGCTCGACCGGGCGGACCGGGTCGATGGTGAAGCCGCCCGGCTCGCAATGCAGCCCTTGCGGCGTGACGCGCAGCCATGTCTCTGGATGCGGAGGCATCTGGTCTCCGGATGTCCTACCCTAGAGCATTTTCCGTTCACCTGCGTTCACGGCAAATGCTCTATCCTGTTGTTTTCAGAGCATCTTCACCCGTTCGAGTGTGTCCACTCGAACGGGATCTGCCCTAGGCGAATTCCCGGCCCCCCTTGGCGGGACACGGCATGGGGTCGATACAAGCTGTGTCGCATGTGACGCAGGACAAGCCGCGGCATCCCGTGATCGGAACCGCGCGGCGCGTTGCGCGTCCTTCAAGACCGGTCTCGCAACGGCATGGGGGAATGGCGCCGCATGGCGGCAGAGGGGCAATCACCGGAGCGCGCGGCCGGACCGGCGCCGGCAGCGCCGCGGCCGGCCGGGGAGGACCAGTTCCGGGCCCTCGCGGATGCCGCGCCGGTCATGATCTGGCGGGCCGATCTCAGCGGCGGCTGCGACTATGTCAACCAGCCCTGGCTCGACTTCACCGGCCGGGCGCTGGAGCAGGAGCTCGGCCAGGGCTGGGTCGAGGCGGTGCATCCCGAGGACCTCGAGCGTTGCCGCCGCATCTTCGACGCGGCCTTCGAGAGCCGGCGCGAGTTCACCGTGGATTTCCGCCTGCGCCGGCATGACGGCGCCTGGCGCTGGCTGCTCGGCAAGGGGCGCCCCTTCCAGGCCGAGGGACGCTTCGCCGGCTTCCTCGGCAGCTGCATCGACTATACCGAGGCGAAGCAGGCGCTGGAGGACCACCGGCGGGCGCTGGAGGAGCGCGAGGAGCTGCTCTCCGAGCTGCATCATCGGGTGAAGAACAACACCCAGGCCACGACCTCCTTCCTCAGCCTGCAGGCCAGCCGCGCCAGCGACCCGGCGGTCGCGGCCGCCCTGCGCGGGGCGGCGATGCGGGTGATGCTCGCCACCCTGGTGCAGGACCGCATGTTCCGCGTGCCGCCCGATGGCGGCGTCGATCTCGGCGCCGAGCTGGCGACGACGGCCAACACCGCCCTCGAGGTCGCCGGCCGGCCCGGCATCGACTTCACCCTGACCCTCGAGGACCGGCTGACCCTGCCGGTCGCCCAGGCGACGCCGATCGCGCTGATCGTCAACGAGCTGGTGGTGAACGCCGCGCGGCACGCCTTCCCCGGCGGCCGGCCGGGCCATATCCGCCTGGCCCTGCGGCGCCCGGGCCCCGGTCTCGGCGAGGTCGTGGTCGAGGATGACGGCATCGGCCTCGCCGAGACCCTGCCGCGCAACACGCCGCAGGGCTGCCTCGGCCTGCACCTGATGCCGCGGCTGGCGCGGCAGGCGCATGCCACGCTGAAGCTCGACGGCCGCGACGGCGTGACGGCGGTGCTGCGCTTCGCCTGCCGCTGACGCGGAAGGGCGCGGCGCGCCGCCACGGGCATGTGATCCGCCGCCATGCCGCCACGCGGCCCGGCCGGGCGTCCCTCCGCATGGCACGGCGGAGGGCGATGGCATGGCCGGGAGGGAGAACGGGGCCGAGGCGGAGAAGGGCCCGGACCTGGCGGCGGGCGTGCCGCTCTCGGCGCTCGCGGATGGCGGGATGCTCGCCGGGCATGTCGGCGAGGAGGCGGTGCTGCTCGCTCGCCGCGGCGAGGAGGTCTTCGCCCTCGGCGCCCATTGCACGCATTACGGCGCGCCGCTCGCGACCGGCCTCATGGTCGGGGAAACGGTACGCTGCCCCTGGCACCATGCCTGCTTCTCGCTGCGGACCGGCGAGGCCGAGCGGGCCCCGGCCTTCGACCCGCTCGCTCGCTGGGAGGTGTTGCGCGAGGGCGAGCGCATCCGGCTGGGCGGCAAGCTGCCCGCCCCGGCGCCGCGCCGGCTGCCGCCCGCCCCCACCGCCGCCCCCGGGGCCCCGTCGCGCATCGTCATCCTCGGCGGCGGCGCCGCTGGCTTCGCCGCGGCCGAGCGGCTGCGGCGGGAAGGTTATGCGGGCAGCCTCGCCCTGCTGAGCGAGGATGCGGACGTTCCCTATGACCGGCCCAACCTGTCGAAGGACTACCTGGCCGGCGAGGCGGAGGAGGGCTGGATGCCGCTGCGCCCGGAGGGCTGGTACGGGGAGCAGGGCATCGACCTTCGCCTCGCCACCCGCGTCGACCGCATCGACCCGGCCGGCCGCACCGTTCATCTCGCCGCTGGCACCGCCCTCCCCTATGACCGGCTGCTGCTGGCGACCGGCGCCGAGCCGGTGCGGCCCCCCTTCCCCGGCGCCGAGGATCCGGGCGTGCTGGTGCTGCGCTCCTGGGCCGATTGCCGGGGGCTGATCGCCCGGGCCGAGGGCGCCCGCAGCGCCGTGCTGGTCGGCGCCGGCTTCATCGGCCTTGAGGTCGCGGCGGCGCTGCGGCAACGCGGCCTGGCGGTGACGGTGGTGGCGCCGCAGCCGCGGCCGCTGGAACGGGTGCTCGGCCCCGAACTGGCCGGGGTGGTGCGGCAGGTGCACGAGGGCCAGGGGGTGCAGTTCCGCCTCGGCGAGGAGGTGGCGGCGGTGGCGCCGGACCGGGTGCGGCTGAAATCCGGCGCCGAGATCGTCGCCGACCTCGTCCTGCTCGGCACCGGCGTCAGGCCGCGTACGGCGCTGGCCGAGGCGGCCGGGATCGCGGTGGAGAACGGCATCCTGGTCGATGCGATGCTGGAGACCAGCATCCCCGGCATCTTCGCCGCCGGCGACGTGGCGCGCTGGCCGGACCCGCATAGCGGCGGCCGCATCCGGGTCGAGCACTGGGTGGTGGCCGAGCGCATGGGCCAGGCGGCGGCGCTGGCCATGCTCGGCCGCGGCGCGCCCTTCGATGCGGTGCCCTTCTTCTGGAGCCGGCACTACCACGACCTCAACATCGACTATCTCGGCCATGCCGAGCGCTGGGACGGCGTCGCCATCGAGGGCGACCTGGCGGAGAAGCGCGCCGTGCTGCGCTACCGCGCCGGCGGCCGGGTGCTGGCGGTGGCGACGGTGGACCGGGACCGGGAGAACCTGCGTCTCGAGGCGGCGATGGAGGCCGGGCCGCTGCCGGCCTGACACCAAGTGCGCGAAGGTTTCACCTTCGCGCCCCTCGAACGCCGGGCGCTGCCTCCGGCAGCTTGGCTTCGCGCCGCTCGGCGCGGCGCCCATTCGGGCGCTCGGCCCTGCGGGCCGGAGGTCGGTACTTCGTGCCCCGGGTATGACACCAATGGCCCCTGTCCTCGCTTCCGGGGCTTCTGGGGCGCCGGGCGGTTGGCGCCGCGAACATGTCGCTTGTATGAAGCGCGCCGCGCCGCGCGGGCGCTTCACCGTTGCGGTGCGGGCCGTCATAGTGGCCCCCGAATGCGAACATTACCGGAACCTTTCGCCGGCTGGTTCGCCGCCCGCGGCTGGACGCCGCGGCCGCACCAGCTGGCCCTCTGCCGCGCCGCGGCGGCGGGGGAGAGCGCCCTGCTCATCGCCCCGACCGGCGGCGGCAAGACCCTCGCCGGCTTCCTCCCCAGCCTGATCGCGCTGGCCGACCGGCCGCGCCGCGCGGGGCCGGGGGCGCTGCACACCCTCTATGTCTCGCCGCTGAAGGCGCTCGCCGTCGACATCGCCCGCAACCTCCTCGCCCCGGTCGAGGCGCTCGGCCTGCCGATCCGCATCGAGACCCGTACCGGCGACACGCCGCAGAACCGCCGCGCCCGGCAGAAGGAGGACCCGCCGGAGATCCTGCTGACCACGCCGGAAAGCCTGCTGCTGCTGCTCTCCCAGCCGGAGGCGGCGACCTATTTCGCCGGGCTCGGCGCCGTGGTGGTGGACGAGATCCATGCCCTGGCCGGCAGCAAGCGCGGCGACCAGCTGGCGCTGGCTCTCTCCCGCCTCGCCACGCTGGCGCCGGCGGCGCGGCGGGTCGGCCTCTCGGCGACGGTCGCGCATCCCGAGCCGCTGCGCGCCTTCCTCTCGCCGACCGGCCGGGCCGGGGATGTGCGGCTCATCCAGGTGCGCGGCGGCGCGCCGCCCGCCCTCTCCGTCGTGCTGCCCGAGGGGCACCTGCCCTGGGGCGGGCATATGGGCCTCGCCTCGGCACCCGAGATCTACCGCCGCATCGAGGCGGCGCGCGTCACCATTGTCTTCGTCAACACCCGCGCCCAGGCGGAGCTGGTCTTCCAGGCGCTGTGGAAGCTGAACGACGCCGTGCTGCCGATCGCGCTGCATCACGGCAGCCTGACCATCGAGCAGCGCCGCAAGGTCGAGGCGGCGATGGCGGCGGGCAGGCTGCGCGGCGTGGTGGCGACCGCCTCGCTCGATCTCGGCATCGACTGGGGCGATGTCGACCAGGTGATCCAGGTGGGGGCGCCGAAGGGCGTGGCGCGGCTGCTGCAACGGGTTGGCCGCGCCAATCACCGCATGGACGAGCCCTCGCGGGCCATGCTGGTCCCGGCCAACCGCTTCGAGGTGGTGGAATGCGCCGCGGCGCTCGAGGCGGTGCGGCACGAGGAGCTGGATGGCGACGCGCCGCGGCCGGGTGGGCTCGACGTGCTGGCGCAGCACATCCTCGCCATGGCCTGCCACGCCCCCTTCCGGCCCGACGACCTCCATGCCGAGGTGACGCGCGCCGCGCCCTATGCCGGCCTCTCCCGCCGCGACTTCGACGACGTGCTGCGCTTCGTCGAGGATGGCGGCTATGCGCTGCGTGTCTATGACCGCTTCCGCAAACTGTTCCGCGATGCCGAGGGCCTCGTGCATGTGCGGGACCAGCGCGTGGCGCGGCAGCTCCGGATGAATCTCGGCACCATCGTCGAGAGCCCGATGGTCAAGGTGCGGCTGCGCGGCGGTCCCGTGCTCGGCGAGGTGGAGGAGTGGTTCGTCTCCACCCTGGAGCCGGGCGACAATTTCATGTTCGCCGGCCAGGCGCTGCGCTTCGAGGCGCTGGATGCGATGAGCGCCGTGGTCTCGCGCGGCGGCGAGGGGGAGCTGCGCGTGCCGACCTATGCCGGCTCGCGCATGCCGCTCTCCACCTGGCTGGCGGCGCGGGTGCGGGAGATCCTGCACGAGCCGCGCAAGTGGCGCCTGCTGCCGGCGCCGGTGCAGGACTGGCTGCGGCTGCAGCGCCGGCGTTCCGCCCTGCCGGAGAAGGACGGGCTGCTGGTCGAGACCTTCCCGCGCGGCGGCCGCTGGTTCATGGTCGCCTATTGCTTCGAGGGGCGGCTGGCGCACCAGACCTTGGGGATGCTGGTGACGAAGCGCATGGAGCGCGCCGGCTTCGCCCCGCTCGGCTACCTCGCCACCGATTACGTCCTCGCCACCTGGAGCGCCTTCGAGCCGGAAGGCATCGAGGCGCTGTTCGAGGAGGACCTGCTCGGCGAGGATCTCGAGGAGTGGATGGCCGAGAGCTCCATGCTCCGCCGCACCTTCCGCAACATCGCCACCATCGCCGGCCTGATCGAGAAGCACCATCCGGGACACGAGAAGCGCCCCCGCCAGATGACCATGAATGCCGACCTGATCTACGACGTGCTGCGCAAGCACGAGCCCGACCACATCCTGCTCCGCGCCACGCGGCAGGAAGCCGCGGGCGGCCTCACCGACGTCGCCCGCATCGGCCTGGTGCTGGCGCGCGCCCGCGGGCGCATCCGCCACATGCGGCTCGACCGCGTCTCGCCCCTCGCCGTGCCGGCGCTGATCGAGGAGGGGCGCGAATGGGTCGCAGGCGGCGCCGAGGATGCGCTGCTCGCCGAGGCGGCGGCGCTGGTCGAGGAGGTGACCGGCGGCGACGAGATCTTCGCCGAGACGCTCGCCGAGGTGACCGAGGGCATCCGGGTGCGTGCCGGCGTGGTGGACACGCCGCGCCACCGCCACGGCAAGGAGCGGCCGCGCCGCGCCCGCTTCGTCCGCAGCGCCCCGAAGAGCCTGAACGACGCATGATACCGTCGCGCCTGCATCCTGACTTGCAGCCGGCGATGCCGGTTAAGCGCCCGAATGGGCGCCGCCGCTGGTGCGGCTTAGCCAAGCGACGGAGGGCGTTGATGTGGCAACATCAATGCATGCGGGCATGACCCCAGCGCCGCTGCACATCGCCGGCGAGCGGCTGATGCTCGACCCCGCCGGGCTGCTCGCCTGGCCGGCCCGGCAGACCCTCGTCGTCGGCGACCTGCATCTGGAGAAAGGCAGCGCCTTCGCCCGCGCCGGGCGCTTCCTGCCGCCCTACGATACGCGGGAGACGCTCTCGCGTTTGCAGCTCGCGCTGCGCCGCTGGCGGCCGGCGCGGCTGATCGCCCTCGGCGACAGCTTCCACGATGCCGAGGGATCCCGCCGCATGGCGGCCGAGGATGCGGCGCTGCTGCACCGGCTGCTGGCCGGGATCGAGATGCTCTGGGTGCTCGGCAACCACGATCCCGCACCGCCCGCCGGCCTGCCCGGCACCGCGGTCGAGGAATACCGCGAGGGGCGGCTGACCTTCCGCCACGAGGCGCGGCGCGGCGCGCTCGCCCCGGCCGAGATCTCCGGGCATTTCCACCCGAAGGCGACCATGCCGACGCGCTGCGGCGGCGTCACCCGCCCCTGCTTCGTCGCCGATGCCTGGCGCGTCATGCTGCCGGCCTTCGGCGCCTATACGGGCGGGCTCGATGCCGGCGATCCCGCCATCGCCGGCCTGTTCCCGCGCGGGGCGCGGCTCTTCCTGCTCGGGCGCGACCGGCTCTACAGCCTGCCGACCGGCCCGGTCCGCGCCCGGCCGGCCGCGGCCGCCACTGGTTCCGCCAAGGATGGCGCCGCTACGGATACAGGAGCTGGGTGATCGGGTAGATCACGCCATTGGTGGCCGGGATGCCGGGCCCGTCGATCAGGGCCGGCGCGCCGACATTGAGGCCGCCCGCGCCGAAGGTGCCGGATTGCTGCTCGGGGGCAGGGTTGGTCAGCGCGATCACGCCGTTCTGCGAGGCGATGCGCACCACGCCGCCGGCGACGGTCTTGAAGGTGTTGTCGCCCTGCATCTCCGCGGGCGTGAGGGCGACGCCCGAGATCACGTGGTAGCCGATCAGCGCGCGCAGCCGCAGCAGGTCGGGGCTGGCGCCCGAGAGGGTGCCGCCGCCGCCCTGCTCGCCGCCACCGCCGCTGCCCTGGGCGAGCAGGTTGTTGATCAGCGCCGCCGAGGCCTGGTTGAAGGCGGAGGCGGTCGGCGCGAAGACGGTGACCATGGCAGCGCTGCGGAACTGGTCCGTCGTCCCGGCCCGGCCGACCAGTTCGACGAAGCGGTTGAAGCGGCTGTCGCCGGCCAGGGTATCGATGACGTTGCGCGACTGCGCCCGGGCGGCGGGCAACCGGGCGAGCAGGCCGAAACCGGCGGCGCCGAGGAGCAGGCGTCGGTCGAGGAGGGGCATGCGGGATGTCCTTTCGTGGCGCCGGACCGGCCCGGATGGGCGGGTCGCGGGTGCCACGCGGCAACGCCGGGCGGCCCTGTCGGTTCGCCTGGAAACCGAGTTACGCTTGGCGCGTTTCAACCATTCGTGCCAAGACGCGCTCGGGCTGTAGGCGAAACGTTGCCGTGACGTGACCGGCCTAGCGCATCGTGCAATGCCGAGGGCGCCCTACATCAATCCGATGGATCAATCTGTCCTGTTCTCCTGCCGGCAAGCTCCGCCGTTCGGCCATGCAGCAGTCTCGAAGTGCGCCCGCCTGCGGCGGGAGAGCCCGTGACCGCGGGCGCCATGGCCGATCTGCAGCGGCGCGGCTTCGCCGGGCTGCGGGTGGTGGGCGACGTGCATGGCGACGCCGTCGCCTTCGGCCATGCGGTGGCGGGGGCCGAGGCGGAGAAGCTCTTCCTGCTGCAACTCGGCGACCTGACGGATCACGGCCCGGACAGCCCGGCGGTGCTGCGCCTGATCTTCGGCCTGATCGATGCGCGGCGCGGCCGCTTCCTGCTCGGCAACCACGACCACAAGCTGCGGCGGGCGCTGCTCGGGCAGCGGGTGCATTTCGCCGCCGAGGGCCTCGGCCGGACGCTTGATCAGCTCGCCCAGGCGCCGGACGGGCCGGCGCTGTCGCAGCGCGCCATCGCCGAGATCGCCGTGGCGCCGGCTTGGCTGCGGCTCGGCACCTGGTTCTTCGTGCATGCCGCCTGGCATCCGGCGATGCTGACGCGCCCCCCGCCGCCTGATGCCGGGGCGCAGAAGCCGGATCCGGTGGTCTCGCGCGCGCTGTTCGGGCTGGTGACCGGGCGGGTGCAATGGGATGGCTATCCCGAGCGGCTGCATGGCTGGATCGACCGCATCCCGGCCGGGATGGTGGTCTATTGCGGCCATGATGTCCGCTCGCCCGATGGCCGGCCCTATGTGCAGGAGGGCGAGGCGGGCGGCCGCGCCGTCTTCCTCGATACCGGCGCCGGCAAGGGCGGGCATCTCTCCTGGATCGACCTGCGCTGGTAGGGCAGGCCCGCTCGTCCATGCCGGTTCGCAGGGCGCTTGCCGTGCAGCCGGCTGAGACCGGCGCTGGCGACCGAAGGCGTTCGTGCGCCAGCGCGAGCGCACATTAATTCTCACCCATCGCGGCGGATGATGAAGCCGTTCGCCACCCGCTCCATGCCGAGCTTCGGATACCAGCGCATCGGATCGGGCGCCGAGAGCAGCAGCAGCATGCAGCCCGGCCCGAGGATGCGCTTGGTCTCGGCGATCAGCCCGCGCCCGACGCCCTTCCCCTGCCAGGCGGGATCGACGCAGAGATCGGAGAGGTAGCAGCAATAGGCGAAGTCGGTGACGGAGCGCGCCACGCCGGCGAGCCGCCCCTCTGCGTCGCGCGCGGTGACGACGAGGTTGGCGCCGGCCAGCATTGCCGCCATGCGCCCTGTGTCCTGCACCGGCCGGCCGAGGCCCGAGGCGCGCACCACGGCGATGAACTCCGCCGGGTCCAGCCGCCCCTCCTCGCGCGCGAAGGCGATGCCGGGCGGCGGCACGGCGAGGGCGGCCCAGGCGGCATGGCCGGCGAGGATGGGCGGATCGGGCGCGGGATCGGTCATGCCGCCATGCTCCCCGGCCCGGGCCGCGCCGGCAAGCGCCTCTCCAGGGGCCGGACGTCGTGGGGCGCTACGCCCAGAGCTTCGGGTTCAGCAGCAGCCCGGCGATCGCCGCCGAGATGGCCTCCAGCAGCCGTTCCCCCTTCTCGGCGCTTGCCGTCCGGGCATCGCCGATCACCCCGCTCTCCGAGATGGCGCGGAAGGAGCGGCGCAGCGCCAGGCCGGGCGGCTGGCCCTCGACGCGGGTCGACATCGGCCCATGCGCCTCGGCGAGGCGGTCCAGGCGCACGCTGTCGGGCCGCAGCGCCAGCATCATGCTGGTCTCCGCCTCGCAGGCATGCATCAGGCCGGATTGCCGCTCGAGGATCGGCGCGATCACCTCCGGCACCATGTGCCAGTAGGTGCCGGCCGCGACCTTGATGCCGAGCGCGATGGTGAATTCCGAGGCGGCGACCATCACCGCCTCGGCATTGCCGCCATGGCCGTTCAGCAGCATCACCCGCCGGAAGCCGTGCCGCGCCGCCGAGCGGGCGATGCCGCGCAGCGCGCCGGCGAAGCTCTCGTAATCGAGCGTCACCGTGCCGCCGAATTCCATGTGGTGCTCGGCGAGGCCGGTCCAGACGACTGGCGTCACCACCACCGGCGCCCCGGCGGCGGCGATGCGCGCCGCGGTGCGGGCGGCGACGCCGCCGGCGAGGAGGATGTCCACCCCCGTCGCCATATGCGGCCCGTGCTGCTCCAGCGAGGCGACCGGGACGATCACCAGCGCATCCGCGGCGGCGCGGGCGCGCAGCTCCTCGGCGGTCAGCCGCATCCATTCGGTCTCGGTGGCCATGCCCCCTTCCCCCTCGCTGCCCGGCGATCCTGGCATCCCAGGTGGGCGGCGTCAGCCCGGGGATGCCAGGATTGCCGGCCCCTGCCGGTCACGTTGCCCGCTCGTAGACCACCGTGCTGCCATCCTCGGCGCGGGTCTTCCAGCCGATCCAGGTGCCGTCGGCGGCGTAGCGGGCCTCGGACTCCGTGTCGCCCGTCGCGTGCCAGAGCGTGCCGCCCTCGGGCAGCGCCTGGCGGCTCCACTGGACCCGCAGCAGCTGCCCGCTGTCGTCGTCGAAGAGCGGCCGGCCGAAGCGGCGGCTGTCCCACCAGGTCAGCGGCGCCGCCGCCGCCGGCAGGCGGAAGCGGCCGGACGGCGCCTGGACCTGGACGGCATCCTCCGCCGCCTCGGCCCGCATCTCGGTCACCGTGCCGTTGCGGTCGAGCCGGGAGGCGGCGCGGCGCAGCCGGTCCCCGGCCCAGACCTCCTCGAAGCGGTGGCTGAAGCGGAAGACGGTGATGCCGAGCAGCTTCACCAGGATGTCGACCTCGGTACGGGCGGTGAGCTCGCCGGCGGATTGCACGAAGGCCACGCGGTGGGTGCCGATGGCGCTGCCCTCCCGCATCACCCGGAAGCGGATCTCGCCCGGCAGCGCCCGGGCCGGGCGGGCGAGCAGCAGGCCGAGCGCCGGCAGGGCGCGCCGCGGCAGGCGGCGCGCCGGCAGGGCGGAGGCCAGGGGGCGGGCGGGTGGCATCGGGCGGGTCACTCCTGCAAGGGGCGGGGAAGATAGAGATGGCAAGACGGAGATAAAGGGCGGGGAGATAAAGGGTGACGGGGCAGACAGGGCCGCCGAAGGGGGCAGGACAAGGCGGGCGGGAAGTGGCAACATGCGGGGCGATGCGACAGCTCCTGCTGCTGCGGCACGCGAAGTCCTCCTGGGACGACCCGGCCCTCTCCGACCACGCCCGTCCGCTCAACGCGCGAGGCCGCCGGGCGGCGGCGGCCATCGCCCAGGCCATGCGGGAGCTGGGCCTCGGCCCCGACCTCGTCCTCGTCTCCTCCGCCCGGCGGACGCTGCAGACGCTGGAGGCCCTGACCCCCTTCGAGGATGCGGCGCTGATCGAGCCGATGGACGCGCTCTACCTCGCGCCCTGGCGCCGGCTGCTCGAGGCGCTGCAGGAGGTGCCGGAGACGGTGCGCAGCGTGCTGCTCATCGGCCACAATCCGGGGCTGCACGAGCTCGCCCTGGTCCTGGCCGGGCCGCAGGGCGTCAGCCGCGGCGGTGCCGACATGCAGCGGCTGGCCGAGGGCTACCCGACCGGCGCGCTGGCCGAATTCACCATCGCCAGCCCCTGGCGCCTGCTGGATTCGGGGGGTGGACGACTTGTGCGATTCATCCAGCCGCGCGACCTTCTGGCAGCCGATTCGACGGAGACCCTCTCCTGACCAACCCCGTTGGGGCGGAAGCCCTGGCGCCGCCCGAGCCCCAGGTCGAGACGCCTGCATCCGACACTGGCCTGGCGCTGGAATTCGCGCTGGACCCGGAAGCCGCGCCCCGCCTCGCGCGGCATCCGGCAGTGGCGGGCGCGCGCGGCGGCCGCGCCCGCGGCGCCGCCTCCGATCTCATCTGGCTCGACACCGCCGAGGGCAAGCTGGCCGCGGAGGGCCTGGCGATCGAGGAGGGCCAGCGCGGCCAGCGGCAGGTGCTGCGGGTGATGCCCGAGGCGGACCAGGCCTGGCTGCCAGGCACGCCGCCCATGCCCCTCGACGGGCAGGCGCCGCAGCCGGGGCATGTGGTGCCCATCGCCGCCTTCAGCGGCCGCCGCAGCCTGCTGCCGCTGACGACGCCTCTCGGCCCGGTGCAGGCGCTGCTGCGCGCCGGCAAGCTGCGCGCGGTGGCGGATGAGCGGCCGGTGGCGCGGCTGCAGCTGCAGGGGGAGGTCGAGGCGGTGCTCGGCCTCGCCGGACGGCTCGCCGCAGACCTGCCGCTGCTGCCGCCCCGGGCGGCGCTGGCCGAGGAGGGGCGCGCCTTGGCCCGCGGCGAGACGCCGCGCCCCCGCCGCCGCGGCCCGCCCGACCTGGCCGGGGCGGCGACGGTGGAGCGGGCCCTGCTCGCGGCGATCGGCCATCTGCTGGAGGTGATGCTCTACCAGGAGCCCGCCTGCCGGCTCGGCGCCGGGCCCGAGGGGGTGCACCAGATGCGCGTCGGGCTGCGCCGGCTGCGCTCGGTGCTGAAGGTCTTCCGCCCCGCGGCCGGCGGGCCGGCGCTGCGGGAATTCGATGCCGGGCTGAAGGCGCTGGCCGACCGGCTGGGGCCGGCGCGGGACTGGGATGTCTTCCTCGGCGGGCTCGGCGCCCAGCTCGCCGAAGCCATGCCCGAGGATCGGCGCATCGCCGCCCTGCTGAAGGCGGCGGAGGCGCGGCGGCAGGCCGCCTATGTCGCCCTCCGCGCCACGCTCGACGGCCCCGGCTTCCGCGCCCTGATGCTGACCGGGCTCGGCCTGCTGCTGCGCCGGCCCTGGCGCGAGGCGCCGCCGGACGAGCCGGAGGCGGCGGAACGGCTGGCGCGGCTGGACGAGCCGCTGCCCGATTTCGCCGCCGCCCTGCTCGACAAGCGCTGGCACAAGCTCTGCGCCGAGGGCGAGGATATCGAGGCGCATTCCGCTGCGGCGCTGCACGAGGTGCGGCTGGAGGCCAAGCGGCTGCGCTACCCGGCCGAGCTCTTCGCGCCGCTCTGGCCGGGCAAGGCGACGCGGCGCTTCCAGCGGCGCCTCGCGGCGCTGCAGGAGGCCCTCGGGCTGGCCAATGACACCGCGGTGGCGCGCAGCCTCGTCGCCTCGCTCGGCGGCGCCGTGCCGGCCTGGGCGGTCGGCGCGGCGGAGGGCTTCGCCGCCGCCCGCAGCACCGCGGCCCGCACGGAGGCGCTCGAGGCCTGGGCGGCGCTGATGGATGCGGGACCGTTCTGGGATTGAGATCGGGTTTTCGCGGGTTCCATCGCGATGCGCCCGGCCTGCGCCGGACCGGACCTGCGCGACGCTTCGGCACCGGGCCCGATGCGTTGCCAAACGCGCGCCATGCGACGATATCTTGCGGCGCACCACGCGTTCGCCCTCCTTGGAGGCGCCGCAATCCTAAGGACTGATAAGCCATGAGCAGCTCGGCAACCGGGGCGGCAAAGCCGACCGTCACCGTCACGCTTGATGGGTCCAACCGCAGCACGCGCCTGCCTGTGCTCTCCGGCTCGATCGGCCCGGACGTGGTGGATATCCGCAAGCTCTATGGCGATCTCGGTGTCTTCACCTTCGATCCCGGCTACGGCGCGACCGCGAGCTGCGAGAGCAAGATCACCTATATCGATGGCGATGCCGGGGTGCTGCTCTATCGCGGCTACCCGATCGAGCAGCTCGCCGAGCAGTCGGACTTCATCGAGGTCTCCTACCTGCTGATGTATGGCGACCTGCCGACCCCCTCGCAGCTCGAGGCGTTCCGCAAGGGCGTCACCTACCACACCATGGTGCACGAGCAGCTGCGGCGCTTCTTCGACGGCTTCCGCCGCGACGCGCATCCGATGGCGGTGATCTGCGGCGTGGTCGGGGCGCTGGCCGCCTTCTACCACGACAACCTCGACATCAACGATCCGCACCAGCGCGAGATCGCCGCCTACCGGCTGATCGCCAAGATCCCGACCATCGCAGCCTGGGCCTACAAATACTCGATCGGCCA
The DNA here is from genome assembly GCF_013112485.1 of Roseicella sp. DB1501. GTDB lineage: Bacteria > Pseudomonadota > Alphaproteobacteria > Acetobacterales > Acetobacteraceae > Paracraurococcus. The sequence continues at coordinate 2,083 of NZ_JABFHG010000013.1, read as the reverse complement.
GCCCTTCATGTATCCGCGCAACGACCTGAGCTATGCGGAGAATTTCCTCTACATGCTCAACGCCGTGCCGTCGGAATCCTGGAAGCCGAACCCGATCCTGTCGCGCGCCATGGATCGCATCCTGGTGCTGCACGCGGACCACGAGCAGAACGCCTCCACCTCCACGGTGCGGCTCGCGGGCTCGACGGGTGCCAATCCCTTCGCCTGCGTTGCCGCCGGCATCGCCGCCCTCTGGGGCCCGGCGCATGGCGGCGCCAACGAGGCGGTGCTGAAGATGCTCGGCGAGATCGGCAGCCCGGAGAACATCCCGCAATTCATCAGCGAGGTGAAGGACAAGAACTCCCACACCAAGCTCATGGGCTTCGGCCACCGGGTCTACAAGAACTTCGACCCGCGCGCGAAGATCATGAAGGAGACCTGCCACGAGGTGCTGGCTGAGCTCGGCATCAAGGACGAGCCGCTGCTCGACATGGCGATGGAGATGGAGCGTATCGCCCTCTCGGACGACTACTTCATCCAGCGCAAGCTCTACCCGAACGTCGACTTCTATTCGGGCATCATCCTGAAGGCGATGGGCATCCCGACGAGCATGTTCACCGTGCTCTTCGCCGTGGCGCGCACCGTCGGCTGGGTGAGCCAGTGGAAGGAGATGATCGAGGATCCGTCGCAGCGCATCGGCCGCCCGCGGCAGATCTATACCGGCGCGACGCAGCGCGACTACGTGCCGGTCGACCGCCGCGGCTGAGCACGGCGCGCCGCTCCGATGCCAGGGCCCGCCGGACATGTCCGGCGGGCCTTTTTTCTGACCTGGCCGGCAGCGGCGAAAAGATGCGGAACCAGAACGTAGACTGAATGCAGAATACGCGATGCAATAATACGCGCATCAACCGTGGAGAATGCGAAGGATTTCAGAACAAATTACGCTTCAAACGAAAAACGCCCTTGCGTCATGCCTTACGCAATCACAACATTGCGAGTACGGTACATTAAGCTCACGGGAATACCCTCAATGAACGAGGCGCACGCCGCGGTTTGTCACGTGGGACTCGATCGCCAGGTTCGACGTCAGCTGCGCAAATGGCCTCAGCGTCCGCCGGGCGTCATGCCGAGCCTGAACCAGCCCGGCACCTGGCTGCGCGGCCGGCCGGGCGATGCCGCAGGCCCGGCGCATCCCTTCCTCAAGCTGCCGGGTTCCAACCGGCTGCGCACGCTGCCCGACGGGCTGTGGCTGCATTTCAGCCCCTCGGCCGGCGATCCCTATGTCGACATCCTCGGCCTTATGGCGCTGTGACACCTAACCTAATCGTTAATCGTTGACGTAACCCTGTGGTGCTGATCGGATTGCGGTTAACCGATCAGAGGCGCCAATGGCCGACCAAGTGATGCCTGCTCTCGTTAAGCGTCGCGCCGAGTTGATGGCTGAGTTGGAGAAAGCCCAAGGGCACGTGCAGCAGCTCCACGCCGACCTCGCCAGCCTCGACGCCGTGATCCGCCAGTTCGATCCCGACTATCCTGTGGGGAACATCCGGCCGCGCTACCGACGTGCAGCGTCGGCGGCCGAGTTCGGGTCGATGAGCAGGACTGTGCTGGACATTCTGCGGCGGGATGGCGGGGCGCTGAGCACACGGGACATAGCGGATCAGATCATCGCAGAGCGGGCGCTCAACGCCGGCGACAAGGGGCTGCGCAGCAACATGGTGAAGCGGGTCAACATGGCACTGCGCTATCAGCGCACCAATGGCATGGTGCGCGAGGTAGCTATGGCCGGCGCGGAGGCCGCGTGGGAGATCGCCACCTAAACTAGGCACACGTCGAGGCTACGGCGTGTTCCTGAGCGATCTTGATTCGGGTGATCGTGTCCACTACGCCTGCTCGGAGCATCGGCCGGAGCGGGGGGTGGATCGCAGCAACATGGGGATGACGCTCGAAGAGAAGAAGCGGGAATTCAACGCCCATAGTATGCGTCAGCCCACGCTGGTGGGTTGACGGCTTGGCCTGAAGTTCCAGGGTAGCAGCTCGTCGATACGGGTGATGGGGTGGCCATTTGCGAGGCGGTCGAGCACGGCTGCGATGTAGGCTTCCG
>NZ_JABFHG010000012.1 GCF_013112485.1 Roseicella sp. DB1501 | reverse complement strand
GGCCTCGCCAAGGTCACCGCCGAGTGGAACCTGATCGCGCTCGCCTACAACTGCCGAAGGCTTCACCGCCCGCGGCTGGCCACCTAATCCACAACTCAGCTATCCCGCTGCCAGCTGGCCCAAACCCGACAGGCTGCTAGGGGGGCGCCGGCCCCCCTTCAGGCCGGCCGCACCCCGAGGATATGGGCGATGGCATAGGTCAGGTCCGGCCGGTTCAGCGTGTAGAAGTGGAACTCGTCCACCCCGTTGGCCTGCAGGATGCGCACCTGCTCGGCCGCGACGGTCGCCGCCACCAGCCGGCGCGTGGCCTCATCCTCCTCCAGCCCGTCGAAGAGCCGCGCCAGCCAGTCGGGGACCGAGGCGCCGCACATGGCAGAGAAGCGCTTCACGCTGGCGAAATTCGTCACCGGCATGATGCCCGGCACGATCGGCACGGTGATGCCCGCCGCGTGGCAGCGGTCCAGGAAGCGCAGATAGACATCGGCATCGAAGAAGTACTGGGTGATGGCGCGGTTGGCGCCGGCATCGATCTTCCGCTTGAGGAAGTCGAGATCGGCGTCCGGCGAGAGCGCCGCCGGATGCACCTCCGGATAGGCGCCGACGCTGATGTCGAAGGGGGCGATGCGGCGCAGCCCGCGCACCATGTCCTCGGCCTGGGCATAGCCGCCCGGATGCGGCTCGTAGGTGGCGGCGCCGGCCGGCGGGTCGCCGCGCAGCGCGACGATGTGCCGCACGCCGGCCTGCCAATAGGTCCGCGCCACCTCGTCCACCTCCTCCCGCGTCGCGCCGACGCAGGTGAGATGCGCGGCGGGGGTGAGCGAGGTCTCGCGCCCGAGCCGCGCCACCGTCTCATGCGTCCGCGCCCGCGTTGATCCGCCGGCGCCGTAGGTGACCGAGACGAAGCGCGGCGCCAGCGGCTCCAGCCGCCGGATGCAGGCCCAGAGATCGGCCTCCAGCTTCGCGTTCTTCGGCGGGAAGAACTCGAAGGACAGCTTCGGCGCCGCCAGTTCCGAGGGCCAGGGCAGCGTGGCCACCCGCGGCGGCGTCAGCCACCGCTCGAGCGTGGAGCCCCGGTCTTCCATATTGCTCATGCGGACATCCTCTCGACCCGATGCGGGTTGCACTGTGATGGGGGATGGGGAGGGTCGCGCCGGCGCCCTCCCCGCCCCGGTTCAGGCCTCGGCGCGCGCCGCCCGGGCCGCCGCCACCATGTTGACCAGGGCCGCCTCGGTCTCCGGCCATTTGCGGGTCTTGAGGCCGCAATCCGGATTCACCCAGAGCTGTTCCGGCGCCAGGCGGCGGCGCGCCGCCCTCAGCAGCGCCGTCATCTCCTCCACGCCCGGCACGCGCGGGGAATGGATGTCGTAGACGCCGGGGCCGATCTCCGCCGGGTAGCGGTACTCTGCGAAGGCGCCGAGCAGCTCCATCTTCGAACGCGCCGTCTCGATCGAGATCACGTCCGCATCCATGGCGCCGATGGCCTGGATGATGTCGTTGAACTCGGAATAGCACATATGGGTGTGGATCTGCGTGCGGTCGGCGACGCCGGAGGCGGTGAGGCGGAAGCACTCCACCGCCCAGCGCAGATAGGCGTCCCATTCGCCGCGGCGCAGCGGCAGGCCCTCGCGCAGCGCCGCCTCGTCGATCTGGATGATGCGCGCCCCCGCCTTCTCCAGATCCAGCACCTCGTCGCGGATCGCCAGGGCGAGCTGGCGGCAGGCGAGGGAGCGGGGGATATCGTCGCGCACGAAGGACCAGTTCAGGATGGTCACCGGCCCGGTGAGCATGCCCTTCATGGGCCGGTCGGTCAGGCCCTGCGCATAGCGCCACCAGTCGACGGTCATCGGCTTCGGCCGCGAGACGTCGCCGAACAGGATCGGCGGCCGCACGCAGCGCGAGCCGTAGGACTGCACCCAGCCATGTTTGGTGAAGACGAAGCCGGCGAGCCGCTCGCCGAAATACTGCACCATGTCGTTGCGCTCGAACTCGCCATGCACCAGCACATCCAGGCCGATCTCCTCCTGCCAGCGCACGGTGCGCGCCGTCTCCTCGCGCAGGAATTCCTCGTACTGAGCGTCGGTCAGCGCCCCCTTGCCATGGGCGGCGCGCGCCTTCCGCACCGCCTCGGTCTGCGGGAAGGAGCCGATGGTGGTGGTCGGGAAGGCCGGCAGGCCGAGCGCCTCGGCCTGCAGCCGGCGGCGCTCGGCGAAGGCGGAGCCGCGGCGCGCCATCCCCTCCGTCACCCCCGCCAGCCGCCCGGCCACCGCCGCGTCATGGATGCGGGGCGAGGTGCGGCGCGACCGCGCGGCGGCGGCGGAGGCGGCGAGCGCCTCGGCGACGGCGGCGCGGCCCTCGTTCAGCGCCCGGGCCAGAATGGCAAGCTCCTCGATCTTCTGCACCCCGAAGGCCAGCCAGGACCGGATCTCGGGATCGATGGCGGTCTCCTGCGCCAGGTCGATCGGCCCGTGCAGCAGGGAGCAGGAGGGTGCGAGGACGAGGTCGCGGTCGCCCTGCGCCACCGGCTCGATCCGATCGAGGATGGCGTCGAGATCGGCGCGCCAGACATTGCGGCCGTCGATCACCCCGAGGGAGAGGAGGAGGTCCTTCGGCGCCCTGGCCAGCACCGCCTCGAGCTGCTCCGGGGCGCGGACGAGGTCGAGGTGCAGGCCGGCGACGGGCAGCGCCAGGGCGGTGTCGAGATTGCCGCCGAGCCCGCCGAAATAGGTGGTCAGCATCAGCTTCAGCCCCGGGACCGCCGCGGCCAGATGCGCATAGGCCTTGGTGAGCAGCGCCTGCTCCTCGGCATCGAGGTCGAGGACGAGGCAGGGCTCGTCCATCTGCACCCAACTTGCGCCGGCGGCGGCGAGCCGGCCGAGCGCCTCGGCATAGACCGGCAGCAGGGCGCGCAGCAGCGCCTGCCGGCGCAGCCCCTCGCCTCGGCCCTTGCCGAGCTTCAGGTAGGTGACGGGGCCGATGAGGACCGGGCGCGTCTCGATGCCCTGCGCCTTGGCCTCCAGATACTCCTCGATGGGCTTGGTGGAGGAGAGGGCGAAGGCCTGGCCGGGCGCGAATTCCGGCACGAGGTAATGGTAGTTCGTGTCAAACCACTTGGTCATCTCGGAAGCCGGGACATCGACGGCCTTGTGGGTGCAGCCCGCGCCGCATTCCGCATGCGCGTCGCCTTGGGCACCGCGCGCCATGGCGAAATAGGTGTCGAGATCCACCGGGCCGCCCTTCCAGCCATAGAGGGGCGGGATGGCGCCGAGCATGGCGCTGGTGTCCAGCACCTGGTCGTAGAGGGAGAAGTCGTTGCTCGGGATGATGTCGGCGCCAAGCGCCTTCTGCCGCGCCCAGGCCTTGGCGCGCAGCGCGGCGGCGGTGGCGAGTAGCTCGGCGCGACCCGAGGCGCCGGACCAGTAGCGTTCGAGCGCGGTCTTCAGCTCGCGGCGCGGGCCGATGCGGGGAAAACCGAGCGTGGCGACGGAGACTGCCATGACCTCACCTGATCTGCTTGTGGCGAAGTCAGCCGGGCGCGTGCCCGCGCCGGGCGGTTTCCACCTGTCGCGGGCCAGTCGCGACCTGACCGGACACCCCGCCGGAGGACGTTATGTGTCGAGGCAGGTCTCCTGGCTCGCGGGTCGCTGCCCCGATCCGCCTTCCCGGTGCCTGGGCACCAGTGGCCTCTGGATCTCGGCTCGCCGCTCACAGTTGCGGGGGCAGCTTCGGCATCGGCGGGATCCCGCCTGCACCGAATTCCCTCTTAGCCCCCGCGACACGGGTCATGCCCGGGGGAACCTCAACAGCCACCACGCTGTCAGATCGCGAGCTACCCGTCAACTCTCATAAAGATATGTTTATGAGAAAGGAGGCTGTGCAGAATTGGCCGGCCTTGGCGCCGTCGCGCTTGCTGCCGGGGGACGGACGGAGTCAGGGGGCGATGTTGCGTGTCGCTGGCTGGTGCCGGACGCGACGCATTCCAACCCCTCAAGGGGCCGTCGTCTCGTTCGCAGGGATTGATCCGGAGCCCCGCCATGCGCGAGGACGAGGCGGCCAGCGCGTCGGTCGGGCCGGGCGAGCCAGCGCGGCGCCAACCGCGGCTCCCGGCGACGCCGCGGGCCTGGACGCGCCTGATGCCATGAGCCGCCTCGCGCGGCAGCCCAACACCGCCGCGCCGCTCGCTCCACCGCCGGACAGGCGTGCCGGCGAGGACGGCGCCTTACTCCACCGTGACGCTCTTCGCCAGATTGCGCGGCTGGTCCACATCCGTGCCCTTCAGCACCGCCACGTGGTAGGCGAGAAGCTGCACCGGGATGGCGTAGAGGATCGGCGTCGAGAAGGCGCCAACCTTCGGCAGCTCGATCACATGCTCGGCGAAGCGCGAGAGCGGCGCCACGCCATCGGCATCGGTGAAGGCCATGATCCGCCCGCCGCGCGCCGCCGCCTCCTGCAGGTTGGAGGCGGTCTTCTCGAAGAGCGGCCCGGTGGGGCAGAGGGCGATCACCGGCACGGCGCTGTCGATCAGCGCGATCGGCCCGTGCTTCATCTCCCCCGCGGCATAGCCCTCGGCATGGATGTAGCTGATCTCCTTCAGCTTCAGCGCGCCCTCGAGCGCGATCGGGTAGAGGCTGCCGCGGCCGAGGAAGAGCACATCCCGGGCCTTCGCCACCTCCGCCGCGAGGTCGCGGATCTGCGCATCCTGTTCCAGGATCTGCGCTGCCTGGCTCGGCACCTCCAGCAGCGCCTGGGTGAGCCGCCCCTCGTCGAGGGTCGAGAGCTCCCGCCGCGCCCGGCCGAAGCCGATGGCGAGGCAGGCCATGACCGCGAGCTGGGCGGTGAAGGCCTTGGTCGAGGCGACGCCGATCTCCGGCCCGGCGACGGTCAGCACCGCGCCGTCGCTCTCCCGCGCCATGGAGCTCTCCGGCACGTTGACCACTGAGAGCACCTTCTGCCCGCCCGCCTTCAGCAGCCGCAGCGCCGCCATGGTGTCCGCCGTCTCGCCGGACTGCGAGACCAGGATGGCGGCGCCGCCCTCGGCCAGGGGCGGGTCGCGGTAGCGGAACTCGCTGGCGACATCGGCATCGACCGGCAGCCGCGCCAGCTCCTCGATCCAGTAGCGGCCGACCGCGCCGGCGAGGAAGGCGCTGCCGCAGGCAGAGATGGTCAGCCGCGGCACCCGCGCCGGGTCGAAGGGCAGGCGCGGCAGCCGCACCTCGAGCGTCTTCGGGTCGAGATACTGCCGCAGCGTGTCGCCGAGCACCGCCGGATGCTCGTGCAGCTCCTTCTCCATGAAGTGGCGGTAGTTGCCCTTGCCCACCGCGGCGCCGGAGACGGCGGTGACCACCACCTGGCGCTCGACCGGCTGGTGCGCGGCATCGAAGAACTGCGCCCCCTCGCCATCCACCATCGCCCAGTCGCCCTCCTCGAGATAGGCGATGCGGCGGGTGAGCGGGGCGAGGGCCAGCGCGTCGGAGCCGACGAACATCTCGCCCTCGCCGAAGCCGATGGCGAGCGGCGCGCCCTGGCGGGCGCAGAGCAGCAGCTTCGGATGGCCGGAGAAGATGGCGGCGAGGGCGAAGGCGCCGTGCACCCGCTTCAGCGCCGCGGCGAAGGCCTCGCGCGGCGGGCTGCCATGGGCGAGGTAGTCGTCGACCAGCCGCACGAAGGTCTCGGTATCGGTCTCGGTCTCGAAGACCGCGCCCTTGGCCTCCAGCTCGGCGCGCAGCTCGGCATGGTTCTCGATGATGCCGTTATGGACCACGCTGACGCGGCGGGTGGAATGCGGGTGCGCGTTGCGCTCGGTCGGCGCGCCATGCGTCGCCCAGCGGGTATGGCCGATGCCGGTGGTGCCGGTCAGCGGCTCGCGCTCCAGCACCGCGGCGAGGTTGCCGAGCTTCCCTTCCGCCCGGCGCCGCTCGATATGGCCGTTCACCAGCGTGGCGATGCCGGCGCTGTCATAGCCGCGATATTCCAGCCGCCGCAGCGCCTCCAGCAGCAAGGGCGCCGCCTCGGCCTTCCCCACGACCCCCACGATGCCGCACATCGCCCCTGATCCTCTTCGCTCGCTGCCGATCCCGGGCGGTCAGGCCTTGCGTCCGCCGGCCTGCCTGCCCCTGAAGCCCCGTCCCGCCTTGGTCGCCTGGCGCCCGCGCGCGATGGCGAGGGCGTCGTCCGGCACGTCCTCGGTGATGACGCTGCCGGCCGCGACCAGGGCGCGGTCGCCCACCCGGACAGGCGCCACCAGGGCGGTGTCGCTGCCGATGAAGGCGCCCGTACCGATGGTGGTGCGGTGCTTGTTCATGCCGTCATAGTTGCACGTAATCGTTCCGGCGCCGATGTTAGAATGCGCCCCGACCGTCACGTCACCGAGATAGGAGAGGTGGTTGGCCTTCGCCCCCTCGGCCAGGCTGGCGGCCTTGAGCTCGACGAAATTGCCGACATGCGCCTCCCGCCCCACCTCGGTGCCGGGGCGCAGCCGGGCGAAGGGGCCGATGATGGCGCCGCTGCGCACCACGCAGCCCTCGAGATGGCTGAAGGCGCGGATCTCGACCCCGTCCTCCACCGTGACGCCGGGGCCGAAGACCACGTTCGGCCCGATGGTGACGTCCTGGCCGAGCCGCGTGTCCCAGGCGAGGAAGACCGTCTCCGGCGCGGTGAGTGTGGCGCCGCCGGCCATCGCCGCCGCGCGCAGCCGCGCCTGCATCCCGGCCTCGAGCCCGGCGAGCTCGGCGCGGCTGTTGGCGCCGGCCAGCTCCGCCTCCGCCGCCTCCTCGGCCACCACGCGGCGGCCATCGGCGACGGCGAGGCCGACGATGTCGGTCAGGTAGTACTCGCCCTTGGCATTGTCGTTGCCGACGGCATCGAGCCAGCGGAACAGGTCGGCGGCCGGGGCGCAGACCACGCCGGCATTGCAGAGGCCGATGCCGCGCTCGGCCTCGCTCGCATCCGCCCATTCGACGATGCGGGCGACGTCGCCCGCCGCATCCTGCACCACCCGCCCGTAGCGTCCGGGATCGGCCGGCCGCATGGCGAGGAGGGCGAGGCCGACGCCGCCCGGCCCGGCCCGCCGCTGCACCAGCCCCTCGATGGTCGGCACGCCGATCAGCGGGTTGTCGGCGTAGAGCACGGCGACATCGCCCGGGAAGCCGCGCAGCAGCGGCGCCGCCTGGCGGGCGGCATGGCCGGTGCCCAGCCGCTCGGTCTGCACCACGGTGGCGTGCGGCGCGACGGCCCGCTCCAGCGCGGGCATCTCAGGCCCGACGACGACGACGATGCGCTCGAAGACCTGCTCGCAGGCGGCGACGAGGTGGTTGATCATCGGTCGCCCCGCCACCGGGTGCATGGCCTTGGGCAGGGCGCTCCGCATGCGGGTGCCGAGACCGGCAGCGAGGATGATGGCGGCGGCGGGCATGGCATCTCCGGGTATCGGCCGGGACTGGCCGGAGCAAGGGAGGGGGCAAGGGAGGTTGGATCAAGAAGCTTTGCCGGGTGTGACCAGCCGCGGCCGGATGGGCCGCGGCCCGGCAGGCAGTGATGCCACCGCTTCCCGCGCCGCGGGCATCACCTCCCGGCCAGCTCTTGACCCCCTGCCCGCTCCGGGCGCGCGAGCTCCGGGCGCGCGGGTGGTTCCCCCCGGACGCGATCTGCTCTAGGCGGGGCCATGCCCCGGATCGCCGTCTTCGACCTCGACGGCACGCTGGTCGACAGCGCGCCCGACATCCATGCCGCCCTCGACCGCTTGGTGACGGCGGAGGGCCGCCCGCCCTTCACCCGCGCCGAGGTGACCGGGATGATCGGCGACGGCGTGCGCGTGCTGATCGAGCGCGCCGCGGCGGCGCGCGACCTGCCCTTCTCCGAGGCGCTGCTGGCCGCCTTCACCGCCGACTACACGGCGCGGGCGGCGGAGGCGACGGTGCTCTTCCCCGGCATCGCCGCGGCGCTCGACCGCCTCGCCACCCTCGGCTGGCGCATGGCGGTCTGCACCAACAAGCCGGCCGCGGCGACGGCGGCGCTGCTCGCGGCGCTCGGCCTCGAAGGGCGTTTCGCCGCGGTCGGCGGCGGCGACAGCTTCCCGGTGCGCAAGCCCGATCCGGGCCATCTGCTCGGGACGCTGGCGGCGGCGGGCGGCGATCCGGCGCAGGCGGTGATGATCGGCGACCACCGCAACGACGTGCTGGCAGCGCGCGGCGCCGGCCTGCCCTGCCTCTTCGCCGGCTGGGGTTACGGGACGCTCGCCATGGCCGAGGGCGCGGCCGGCATCGCCCGCAGCCCGGCGCAGCTAGCGCCGCTGCTGGGCGACCTCCTGCCCTGAGGGCAGCCGCTCCACCCGCACCAGCACCGCCCGGGTGGTGCCGAACCAGCGATTCGGCAGCTCGACCCGCACAGGGATCGGGTCTCGGCCCGGCAGCGGCGGGGCGAGCCAGACGCTGGCGATCTGCGGCCGGCGGGCCTCCTCCGCGTCCTGGTCGATGCGGCGGCCGGCGAGGAGCCGGCTCTCGACGGTGCAGCGCAGCGCCTCGCCGGCGAAGCCGCCCTCGGCCGGCAGGGTTTGCCGCCCGGCGCTCGCCGCCGTGTAGTCGACGCGCCGCCGCCCGTCATAGACCGCCGCCGTGCCGTCGCAGCGGCCGGTGCGGGCGACGGTGCGGCTGAGCCTGGCCAGGGCCGAGAGCGCATCCGTGGTGTTCCGCATGAGCGCCTCCGGCACCGGCTCGCGCTCCCCCTCATTCGGCGGCTCGAGCCGGCGCAGCACCGGCTGCCCCGGGCTCGGCCAGTCCAGCACCACCGCGCGCTGTCCGCCGCGCCAGACCCCCTCGGCCCGGTAGCGGAGCGGGGCCGGCTCGCCGCCGCGCCACTCGCCCTCGACGCTCGTCACATGGTCGCCATGCGCGAAGACGCCGGCCAGGCCGGTGGTGCGGATATGGGCGCGGACGCGGTAGCGCGGCCCGTCGAGCTCGAACTGCGCCTCCACATCCATCACATGCAGCCCGGCGGCGCGGACGACGTAGCGGGTCAGCAGCGTCTCGGCCGCCGCCGGCTGCGGGGACAGGGCCAGCAGGCCGGCCAGGAAGGCCGGGGGGAGCAGCCGGGATCGCGCCATGCGCCAGGATATGGGCGGCCGCGGCGGCGCAGCAACGGCCGCCGCCCCGTCATGGGCGGGCCGGCTTGACTCGCCGCCGCCCGCCGCCTATTCCCCGGCCTCCCGGGCGCGTAGCTCAGCGGGAGAGCATTCGCTTCACACGCGAAGGGTCACAGGTTCAATCCCTGTCGCGCCCACCATCCCCTTCCCCGACCCCGTGCGAAACCCGGCATGGCCGGCGCTCAGCCTTTCGCCATGGCGCAGGCGCCGTCGGCGATCGGGCGGAAGGACTTCTCCGCCGAGGTCTCCGCCAGCACCGTGTAGACATCGCCCGGCCCGCGGCTGTCCTTCGGCTTCTTCACCTCGAAGAGATAGGTCGGGTGCAGCTTGCGCCCGTCCTTGCGGATGCTGCCCTGGCCGAAGCAATCGTCATCCGTCGGCAGGGCCTTCATCGCCGCCACCGTGTCGCGGCCCGAGGCCTTGGCCTTCGCCACGCCGATGGAGGCCACGGCCTTCAGGTAGTGCAGCAGCCCCGCGTAATCGCCGGCATGGTTGTGGCAGGGGAAGGTGTCGGCCGGCAACTGGCCACGCACGCGGTCCATGAAGGCGCGGGTGCGCGGGTTGAGGTCCCAGTAGAAGGTCTCGGTCTGGGTCAGCCCCTGCGCCGTCTGCAGGCCGAGCGCCATGACGCTGTTGATGTAGCCGGTCAGGCCCACGAAGCGCCGGCCCGGCTTCATCAGGCCGAATTCCTGCGCCTGCTTCACCGCGTTGACGAAATCCGTGCCGGCGCCGAGGAAGGCGACGACCTTGGCGCGGCTCGCCTGCGCCTGCAGCAGGAAGGCGGAATAGTCCGTCGTCTCCGGGAAGGGATAGGCGACGCCGCCGAGCACCTTGCCGCCCGCGCCCTCCACCGAATGCGTGGTGTCGCCCTGCAGCATCTGGCCGAAGGCATAATTGGGCGTGATGAAGAACCAGCTGTCCCAGCCCTGCTTCACCAGCGGCTCTCCGGTGGCGTGGGAGAGGCACCAGGTGTCGTAGCTCCAGTGGATGGCGTTGGGGCTGCAGTATTCCGAGGTGAGGGCCGAGGTCGCGGCGCTGGTGTTGACATGCGCCTTGTCCTTCGTCTCCACCACCGTCTTCAGGGCGATGGCGAGCGCCGAATTGCTGACGCCGAGCACCATGTCGACGCCATCGCGGTCGAACCACTGCCGGGCGATGGAGAGGCCGACATCGGACTTGTTCTGGTGGTCGGCGACCAGCAACTCGACGCCGACATCGGGATGGGCGGCGGTGAACTCGCGGATCGCCTGGCGGGCGCAGACCACGCTTGTCGGCCCGGAGATGTCGCGATAGGGGCCCGACATGTCCTGCAGCATGCCGATGCGGATGGTCTCCTCCGGCCGGCGGCTCTGGGCATGGACGAGGCGGCTGGCGCCTGCGGTGGCGAGCAGGCTGGCGCCGAGCACGGTGCGGCGATGAAGCATTGGGTCCCTCCCGTCGAGGGCATCGAGACCCTCATGGGCGGGAGCCTAGAGCGTGATCGCTTGAGGTGGAATCACCGAAAGGCGTGACTCACGCGATCAAACAACGGCCTGGACCATGATCCGTGACCTGTGTGAACGGATCATGGTCTGGAGCAGATCGCGGGAGGGCGTGAACGCCCGGACGCGTGACCCTGCTCTGGAAACAATGGCCTGACGCGGATTGCGGCGAGGCGGAAGCGGCCGCGGGCGGGCGAGCGGCCGGGCGCCGGGGCCCGGCCGCCGAGGCTCAGTTCTGCTGCGGCGCTGCCGGCGGCGCCTCGGGCGCGGCCGGGCCACCCTGCCCGCGCTGCTGGTGATGGCCGCGCCGCGGCGGCGGCTTCGGCAACTCGTCGCGGGTGATCGCGCCGTCGCCATTGGCGTCGAGGGCACGGAAGCGCGCCTCGGCCATGGGCCGGATCTCCTCCAGCGTCACCACCCCATCGCGGTTGGCATCCAGCGCCCGGAACATCATGCCGAGCATGCGCTCATGCTGCGGCCCGCGGCCCTTGCCCGGGCCAGGGTTGGGATCGGGGCCATGCTCCGGCATCAGGCGCATCCTGGCGAATTCCTGGAGGGTCAGGCTGCCGTCGCGATCGGGATCGGCGGCGGCGAAGCGCTGCTGGATCACGGTCCAGGCTTCGTCCCAGGTGACCTTGCCATCCTTGTTGCTGTCGAACTGGTCGAAGATGGCCCGTGGGCCATGCTCGGCGCGCGGCCGGCGCGGACCACCGCCGGGCGGGGCCGGCGGCGGGGGCGCCGCGGGCGCGGCAGCGGGGCCGCCCGGCGCGGGCGCGGCCGGCGGCGTCGGCTGCGCCATGCCCGGCGCCGCCGCCATGGCCAGCAGGGCCGTGCTCAGCAGGGCCGTGCGAAGCGTGATCATCGGCAGATCCTCCTCTATGGCCACAACGGGCCATCCGGCACCGAGATGCGCATTCCTTGTAACAGACGCATGACAGCGGCAGCGCCGCCGGGTGAGGAAGCGTAACGGCCCGGCGCCGGCCCCTCCCCGGCCCTTCCCTCGGCTGCCCCGCCGCCGCCTCAGCGCCGCGGCGTGCCCGGCTCGCCGAGATCCCACCACAGCCCGGCGAAGGCGCGGATGCCCTCGCGCGCCGGCGCCATCAGCAGGTGCTCGTCCGGCCCGTGCTGCTTGCAGCCGTTGTAGCTGTGCGGCACCCAGACCATGGGCAGGCCAAGCTGGTCGGCGAAGACATCGCCCGGCAGCCCGCCGGAGCTGTTCGGGATCACCTGCACCCGCGTCCCGAGGCTGCGCTGCATGCTCTCCTGCGCCCAGAGCACCCAGGGATGGTTCGGCGCGGTGCGGGCCGCCGACATGCGCATCCCGGCATTCTCGATGGCGATGTCGGCGAAGCCGGCCGCGTCCAGGTGCCGGCGCAGCGCCGCCTCGAAGCCGTGCGGATCGGTATCGGCGATGTAGCGGATATGGCAGGTGGCGCGCGCCGAGGGCGCGACGGCGTTCATCGGGTTCTCCGGCTGGCCGCTCAGCATGGCCAGCACGATGAAGCTGTTCCAGCCATAGATCTTCTCGGCCGGGGTCAGGCCGGGCTCGCCCCAATCGGCGTCGATCGTCGCCGCCCCCTCGCCGCCGCCGACCGGGCAGCCGGCGAGCGCCGCCCGCACCTCGGCCGGCACGCCGTTTTGCGGCAGCCAGTCGCGCACCAGGATGCGTCCCTTCGCGTCGCAGATGGCGGCGATGGCATGGCCGAGGCGGATCGCCGGATCGGTGGTCAGCCCGCCCCAATGGCCGGAATGCACGCCGCCCTGGCGCAGCGCCAGCACGAGGTCGAACTGGAAGATGCCGCGATTGCCGGTGGCGATGGTCGGCAGCTCCGGCTCCACCCGCGGCCCGTCCGAGGCGATCAGCACGTCGGCGGCCAGCAGGTCCTTGCGGGCATCGGCGAATTCCTGCAGCCCGCGCGAGCCGCGCTCCTCCGCCATCTCGAGCAGCAGCTTGACGTTGCAGCCGAGCTTGCCGCCGCGCTCCTCGAGCACCGCCTCGAGCGCCGCGAGGTTGATGGCGTGCTGGCCCTTGTTGTCGGCGGTGCCGCGGCCGTACCAGCGGTCACCCTCCTCGGTGAGCGCCCAGGGCGTGAGCCCCGCGCGCCACTGCGCGTCGAGGCCGCGCACCGTGTCGCCATGGCCGTAGAGGAGGACGGTCGGCAACGACGGATCCTCGATCCGCTCAGCGGTCAGGATCGGGCCGAAGCCCGCCAGCGGGTTGGGATGGATCGTCGCCGCGAAGCCCATCCGCTCCACCCAGGGCTGGATCGCCTGGCGCAGGTAGCGATCGAGCTCAGGCGCGAAGTCCGGCTCCTGCGCGGTGGAGGGGATGGCGACGAGCTCGGCGAGCAGCGCCTTGAAGCGGCCCTCGTCGAAGAAGGCGGCGGCGCGGGCGATGGCGCCTTCGCGGCTTGGCATGCGGGACCCCGGATCAGTGTTGGCTGGGGCCCGCACTCTGCCGCCGATGCGCCCGCGGCGCGAGGGGGGGCCGGCGCCCCCCCTGCCCGTCTCACCGGAACGGAATGGCGTACATCAGCCCGCCGCCGCTCCACAGCCCGTTCAGGCCACGCGGCAGCTTCAGCGGGCTGTCCTTGCCGACATTGCGCTCGAAGATCTCGCCGTAATTGCCGACCGCCTTGATGGCGTTCAGCATCCAGCGGTTGTCGAGGCCGAGGCGCGAGCCGAACTCGCCGCTGGTCCCCAGCAGCCGCTGCGCCACCGGGTTCGATCCCTTCGCTTGCTCATCGGCATTGGCGGCGGTGACGCCGGCCTCCTCCGCCTCGACCAGCCCGTAATGCACCCATTGGATGATGTTGGTCCATTGCTCGTCGCCGTTTCGGGTAAAGGGCCCGAGCGGCTCCTTCGAGATGGTCTCGGCCAGCACCATGTAGTCGCCCGGCTTCGGCGCCACGCTGACCGCGCCGGCAAGCGCCGAGGCGTCCTGCGTCATCGCGTCGCAGCGGCCGGCGAAGAAGGCCTGGTACATGGTGTCCGGCCGCTCGAAGACCACCGGCTGGATCTGCATCTTCCGCGCCCGCGCCATGTCGCCGAGCGTGACCTCATGCGTTGTGCCCTGCGCCACGCAGATCGTCGCGCCGTTGAGGTCGGCCACCTTGCTCACGCCCGCCTCGCGCTTCACCGCGAAGCCCTGGCCGTCGTAGAAGTTCACCGGCCCGGCGCTGAGGCCGATCGAGGCGTCGCGCAGGAAGGTCTGGGTGGAGTTGCGCAGCAGCACGTCGATCTCGCCCGACTGCAGCGCGGTGAAGCGGTTCTGCGCGGTCAGCGGCACGAAGCGGATCTTGGTCGCGTCGCCGAGCACGGCGGCGGCGATGGCGCGGCAGTAATCGACGTCGAGCCCCTTATAGGCGCCCTGGCTGTCCGGCGTGGAGAAGCCGGCGAAGCCGGTGGAGACGCCGCAGACGAGCTGGCCGCGCTGCTTCACCGTGTCGAGCGTCGCCGCGCCGGCCGGCACGGCGAGGGTGGCGCCGGCGAGCAGGCCGGCGGCGAGGATCAGGCGCTTCATGAAACTGGTCTTCCTCCTGTATTGGGTCGGGTCAGCGCGGTAGCCTGGCGAGGGCGGCATCCACCGCCTCGCCCAGCCGCTCCACGATGAGGTCGATCTCCTCGGGCGCGACGATGTAGGGCGGCGCGAGCAGCACATGGTCGCCGCGCACCCCATCCACCGTGCCGCCGCCGGGATAGCAGGCGAGGCCGCGGGCGAAAGCCTCCGTCTTGATCCGCGCATGCAGCCGCAGCGCCGGATCGAAGGGCGTCCGGCCGGCGCGGTCCTCGACCAGCTCGATGGCGCGGAACAGGCCGCGGCCGCGGATGTCGCCGACATGGTGGTGGTTGCCGAAGCGCTCGGCGAGGCGGCGCTGCAGGCGCTCGCCCATGGCGGCGACATGGGCCAGCAGCCCCTCCTCGCGGATCACCCGCTGCACCTCGAGCGCGGCGGCGCAGGCCAGCGCATGCGAGAGATAGGTATGGCCGTGCTGGAAGGCGCCCGAGCCGCGCGCGATGGCCTCGACCACGCGGCCGGAGGCGAGCACGGCGCCGATCGGCTGGTAGCCGCCGCCGAGCCCTTTGGCGATCGCCTGGATGTCGGGCGCGATCCCCTCCTGCTGCCAGGCATGCAGCGTGCCGGTGCGGCCCATGCCGCTCATCACCTCGTCGAGGATCAGCAGCGCGCCGTGGCGGTCGCAGATCGCGCGCACCGCCTGGAAATAGCCGGCCGGCGCCGGCACGCAGCCCGCCGTCGCGCCGACCACCGGCTCGGCGATGAAGGCGGCGACATGATCCGGGCCGAGGCGCTGGAACTCCGCCTCCAGCTCGGCGGCGAGGCGGGCGACATAGGCGGCCTCGTCCTCCCCCGCCCCTTGGCCGTGATAGGCGAAGGCGGGCGAGACATGGCTGAAGGCGGGCGAGAGCAGCGGCGCATAGGGCGCCTTGCGCGCCGCATTGCCGCCGGCCGAGAGGGCGCCCAGCGTGTTGCCGTGATAGCTCTGGCGGCGGGCGATGAAGCGCCCGCGCTCCGGCTGGCCGATCTCAAGAAAGTATTGCCGCGCCAGCTTGATCGCGGCCTCCACCGCCTCGGAGCCGCCGGCGACGAAATAGGCCTGGGCGAGGCCGCCCGGCTCCTGCCCCACCAGCTCCTCGGCGAGGTCCTCGGCCGGCTCGTTCGAGAAGAAGCCGGTATGGGCGTAGCAGAGCCGATCGGCCTGCCGCTTGATCGCCTCGACGATGCGGGGATGCTGATGGCCGAGGCAGGAGACGGCGGCGCCGCCCGAGGCATCGATCACCTCGCGGCCCCCGGCCTCGATCAGCCGGATGCCGCGGCCGCCGATGGCGAGCGGCGGCACCTCGCGCAGCGAGCGTTGCAGAACGCGGCTGCGCCTGGGCTGCGGCCGGGCCTGGGGTTGGGCCTGGGTCATGGCGAGGTCTCCGGATCGGGCAGGTATGCGGCGAAGGCGGCGAGCCGCGCCTCGGTCGCGCGCAACCGGGCCAGCGCGGACTCGCCGCCCAGCGCGAAGCAGGCGGCGGCGAGCGCCTGGGCGGTGGCGAGCGCGCCGGTGAGGCTCGGGAAGAAGCCGGGGCCGGACGCGGCCTCGAAGAGCAGCAATTGCTCGGCCCCCTCGGCGATGGGCGCGGCAGGCGCATCGGCCAGCGCCACCAGGCGGCAGCCTGCATCGCGCCCGCCCCGCGCCAGGCGCAGGCTCTGCTGCGAATAGGGAGCGAAGCCGAGCACGACCAGCGCATCGCCGGCGGCAAGCGCCCCGAGATCGAGATCCTCCGGCCCGGCGCCGCCGACCAGCGCGACATCGGCCGGCCGGAACAGGCGCAGCTGGTAGTGCAGGAGCTGCGCGACGCCGCGGCAGGAGCGGAAGCCGGCAACCCAGATGCGCGGCGCCTCGTGCAGGATGCGGGCGGCGGCCGCGATCGGCGCCGGGTCGAGGCGACCGAGGCTCGCGGCATCGGCCTCCAGCATCCGCGCGGGAAGCGCCGCCATCGCCTGGACGCCCATCGCCTCGATACCGGGCGCGACGCGGCGCGAGAAGGGCGTCGCCGGCACCGGCCGGCGGGTCTCGATCAGCGCCTCGCGCAGCTCCTCCCAACCGGCATAGCCGAGGGCCCGGGCCAGGCGGGTGAAGGTGGCGGGGCTGGCGCCGGCGGCAGCGGCGAGTTCGCGCATCGAGCGGGTGGCGGCGTCGAAGTCATGCCGCGCGACGAAGCGCGCCGCCTCCTGCAGGCGCGGCGGCAGGCCGGGAAGCGCCCGGCGGAGCGCGGCGATGGGCGGATCCTCGACCATGATCCATATGTCTCACGCAGCCGCGCCACGCGCAACATCTGTTTCATTGCAAACCCCTGTCAAGTTGCGGGCGGCCGGGTATCCAGATATTCGCCGCGGCAGTAGGATCAGGCCCCGCTCGGACAGGTGCGGTCAGCCACCACGAGGACATGCGCCCATGGGACACATAGCCGGGGCGGCGCCGCAGGATGGCGAGCAACTCTTCGCCGAAGTCCTGGCCGACCAGGCGATCTTCCTGCTCGATCCCACCGGCTGCGTCAGCCAATGGAGCGAGGCCGCGGCCGGGTTCACCGGCCATGCCGCGGCCGAGATCCTCGGCACGCCCCTCGCCGGCCTCTTCACCGAGGAGGATCGCGCGGCCGGACTGCCCGCCGCCACCCTGGAGGAGGCCGCCCGGGCCGAGCGGCATCGGCTCGATGGCTGGTGCCGCCGCAGCGACGGGTCGCGGCGTCGCGCCCTCATCCTGGTGCAGGCGCTGCGGGACGGTCAGGGCGGGCTCGCCGGCTTCGCCATGATCCTGCGGGACCCGGGCGCCTGGGGGCCGTTGCGCGACCGCATGACGGAGATCGAGCGCCGCTTCCGCCTGCTGGTCCAGGGCATGACCGACTGCGCCCTCTACATGCTCGACGTGGAGGGGCATATCAGCAGTTGGAATGCCGGCGCCGAGCGCATCAAGGGCTTCACCGAGGCGGAGGTCCTCGGCACGCATTTCTCCCGCTTCTACACCGCCGAGGATCGCCAGCGCGACCTGCCGAGCCGGGCCCTGGCACGGGCCGTGCGGACCGGGCGGTTCGAGGGCGAGGGCTGGCGGGTCCGGCGCGACGGCAGCCGCTTCTGGGCCAGCGTCACCATCCAGCCGGTGCATGACGACCAGGGCCGGCTGATCGGCTTCGCCAAGCTCACGCGCGACATCACGCAGCGGCGGCGGACGGAGCAGGCGTTGCAGGAAAGCGAGCGGCGCTTCCGGCTGCTGGTCGAGAGCGTGACCGACTACGCCATCTTCATGCTCGACCTCGATGGCCGGGTCAGCAACTGGAATGCCGGCGCCGAGCGCATCAAGGGCTATGCCGCCGCCGAGATCCTCGGCCAGCCCTATACGTGCTTCTTCACCGAGGAGGATCGCGCGGAGGGCCTGCCGACCCGGGCCCTCGTCATCGCCGCCGGCGAGGGCCGCTTCGAGGCCGAGGGCTGGCGGGTCCGCAAGGACGGGTCGCGCTTCTGGGCGAGCATGGTGGTCAACGCCGTGCGCGAGCAGGGCCGGCTCGTCGGCTTCGTCAAGGTCACCCGCGACGTCACCGAGCGGCGGAGCGCGCAGGTCGCGCTCGAGGAGATGCGCGAGCAGCTCGCGCAGTCGCAGCGGCTCGAGGCGATCGGCCAGCTCACCGGCGGCGTGGCGCACGACTTCAACAACCTGCTGCAGATCATCAGCGTCGGGCTGCGGCTGATCGAGCGGCGGGTGCCGAAGGAGGTGCTGCAGGCCGGCGAGATCATCGCCAGCGTGCGCGCCGCCGCGGCCCGCGGCGCCGAGCTGACGCGCCAGCTCCTCGCCTTCTCCCGCCGCCTGCCCATGCAGAGCGAGGCGGTCGACACCATCGAGCGGGTGCGGGAGGCGGCGAGCCTCGCGGCGCGCTCGATCCGCAGCGACATCCGGATCGAGGTCGAGTTGCCGGACGAGCTCTGGGCGGTGATGGTCGATCCGACGCAGTTCGAGCTCGCCTTGCTCAACGTCGCCATCAATGCGCGGGACGCCATGCCGCAGGGCGGCCTGCTGCGCTTCGCGGCGGCGAACCGCATGCTCGACGACCGGAAGCTCGGCCTCGAAGGGCGCTACGTCGTCGTGCGCATCAGCGATACCGGCACCGGCATCCCGAAGGATCTCATCGACCGCGTGCTGGAGCCCTTCTTCACCACCAAGCCGGTCGGCAAGGGCACCGGCCTCGGGCTCAGCCAGGCCTATGGCTTCGCCAAGCAGTCGGGCGGCACGCTCGACATCGAGACCGAGCTCGGCCGGGGCACCATCGTCACCTTCTACCTGCCCGCCTGCGAGGGTGGTGCGAAGCCGGCCGCGGCCGACGCCGCCCTCGCCGCGACTCCGCCCGCCCCCGCGCCGCTGCGCGTGCTGGTCGTCGAGCAGGACCCGTCGGTCGGGCGCCTCGCCGCCGGACTGATCGAGGAGGCGGGCCACACGGCCATGCTGGTGCCCGACCCGGATGCCGCGCTGCGGCGGCTGGAGGAGGCGCCGGAGAGCGTCGACCTGCTCTTCGTCAACACCCTGCTGCCCGGCGGCGCATCGGGCCCCGTGCGAATCGAGGAATTGCGCCGCCGCTGGCCGGCGCTGCCCGTGCTGCTGGCCTCGGGATCGGCGCCCGCCCCGGGCGATGCGACGCCCTTGCTGGCGCCGGTCATCCGCAAGCCCTATGGCGAGGCCGAGCTGGCCCGGGCGCTCGCCGAAGCGGTGCGATCAGTACAGTCGGACTAGCGGCGCTGGTGCCCGGCTTGTCTTGGCCTCTACTTGCCCAAAGTCAGCCATGACTGTCGCGGCCGGCGCCCGGAGGGGCTTCGACACCCGGCCGGCGGCAGCGCATGGGGGCCATCGGCCTCATGCCGACGGCATGAATGATCCATCCATGCCGAGCGCCCGAACGGGCGCCGCCGGTCGCGCCGCCGGAGCATCTTCACCCGATCAGGCGATTCCACCTGATCGGGATCTGCTCTAGGCGCGTCACGAAGGCGTGCTGTTCGCACGACGCGGCGAAGCCCAACAAACCGGAGGTTTGCGCCCGGCGCCAATAGGGCACGGAATGGAAGCCCGCCATGCGGTCACGCATGAGGGGCGCCGGTATCAATGCTCGGCGCGCCAGCGCAGGAAGGCGGCGAGTTCCGGCAGGCGCTGCGGCGCGCTGGCCGGGCCGGTGAGGCGCAGGCCGATCTCCGGCGCCTCGGCGAGCGGCTTCATGCCGATCCGCAGGTCCAGCGCGCCGCGGCCGAGCTCGATGCCGCCACTCGCCGTCGCCTCGCCCGCGCCCTCCGTCACCAGCCGGCTGCCATCCAGCACCGCCCGGCCTTCCGAGAGCCGCAGCACGCCGTCGAGCCGCTCGAAGGCCGTGGCGCCCTGCGAGAGCGCGCGCCGCATCGCCGCTTCCGCCGGCCGCAGGTCGGTGATGCCCGCCGCCGCCTGCAGCGCCGGCAGGTCGAAGCCGACCAGCACGCCATCCCGCACCGCGAGGCTCGCCGCGCCGTCGAGCGTCGCCAGCAGCGCCGCCATGCTGTGGCCGGAGGCGGCGAGCCGCGCCTGTCCCTCGGCCCGGCCGGCGCTGAGATCGATCGGCAGGTCGAGCAGCGGCCCGGCCAGGATGGCATCGGCGAGCGTCGCCTCCAGCCCGAGACGCGGCGGCGAGGCGGTGCCGTCGATCGTCAGCGTCCCGCCCAGCGTGCCGCCGCCGAGCCGCGCCTGCAGGCTCTCCAGCCGCAGCACGCCGCCGGCGAGCTTGAGGCTGCCGGCGGCCTGCTCCAGCACCGGATGGCCCAGCGCCTCGATTCGCGCCGCCTCCACCGCCAGGTCGAGGTCGAGGGCGCCGAGCCGGTCGAAGCCCAGCGGCTCGGTGCCGCGCAAGGGCAACTCCGGCAGGGGCAGGGTCTCGGCGGCGAAGCGCCCGCCCAGCCGCGGCCGGGCGCCGTCGAGCGCCAGCGTCAGCTGCCCTCGCCCGCGGAAGCCGCCGGCCACCAGGTCGAGATGCTCGGCGGTCAGCCGCCGGCCCTGGCCGGTGAGGCCGAGGATGGCGGAGAAGGAGCCCGGCCCCAGCCAGGCCGCGGCCTCCTCGCCGAGCAGCGGCGCCAGCAGCCGCGGCGCGCCGGGATGCCGCAGGGTGAGGTTGCCGCCGCCGCGCCGCTGCAGCGTGTCCAGCGTGCCGCCCGCCTCAGCCCGCAGCGCGCCGAGATCGCCCTCGGCCCGCAGCGCCAGCGCCTCCGGCACGCCGCTGGCCGAGAGGCGCAGCGTCAGCGGCTGGGCGAGCAGCGGCGCCAGGCCGGCCCAGTCCGCCGGCAGCAACGGCAGCAGGGCGGCGCCGGCCCCGCTCAGTTCGAGATTGGCATCGGAGAGCCGCAGCGGCGTGCCGAGCTGCACCGCGCCGGAGGCGGCGACATCCATCTCGCCGCTGCGCAGCGCCAGCCGGCGCAGGGTCGCGCGGCCGTTCTCGAGCGCCGCGTCGAGCGTCGCCCGCTCTGCCGCCAGGCCGCGCCAGGTCACCTTGTCGGCCGCGAGGCGGAGATTGAGGTCGAGGCCGCCGAGGCGGGTGTTGAGCGTCGCCGCGCCCGGCGGCCGCGGCAGCAGCCCGTCGAGGTCGAGCCGGTCGATGGTGAGGCCGAGGCCGATGGCGGGACGCGGATTGCCTTGCCGCCAGACGCCGTTGCCACTCACCTTCGCGCCGTCGATCGTGGCGGCGAGGTCGGAGACCACGACCTCGCTGCCCTCGAGCGTCAGCTTGAAGCGGCCCTCCGCCGCGCGCAGCCGGGCCGGGTCGGTGCCGGCGAGCGGCAGGCCGAGGGCGGCGAGCGTGTCGCGGATCGTCCGGCCGTTGAAGCGGAGCGCGAGCTCCATGCGCGGGCCGGCGGTGGCGCCGGCGACCTCGATCTCGGTATCGCCGGGCAGCAGGGCCGAGACGTCGGAGAGGGAGAGCCGCTCGCCTTCCAGGAAGAAGGCGCCGCGCAGCCGCCGCAGCGGCACGCCGGCGAAGCCGGTCGCCTCGGCGGAGAGGTCGATGCTGACCGGGACCGCGGCCGGCAGCGCGTAGCCGCGGGCGCCGCGCAGCGCCGCGATCCAGGCATCGAGGTCGAGCCGGCCGGCGGCGAGGGCGATGTCGAGCCGCGTATCGGGGGCGAGGCGGAGCGTCGCGGCGCCGCGCGCCGCCTGGCCGCCGATCTCGATGTTGAGGGTGTCGCCGGCGATCAGGTCGGCGGCGGCGGTCAGCCGCCCGGTCGCCCGCCAGGGGCCGCCCGGCACCGGCATGAGCGCGGCGAGGTCGGTGCCGCCCGCCTCCATCCGCCCCTCGAAGCCGCCCTCGGGCGCCAGCATGCCGCGGGCCGAGAGGCTGGAGCCGGCGCCAGAGAGGGTGAGGTCGAGCGGCGCGACGCCGTCGAAGCCGGCGCGGCCGAGCTGGACCGAGACGCGCGCCGCATAGCCGCGCCAGGCGAGGCTCCCCTCGGCGACCACCGCCTGCAGCGGGCCGCCGGTGACGAGCCGGGCATTCACCGCCTCCGCCTGCAACCCTCCGAGGCGGAGCCGGCAATCCTCGAGCTCGGCTTCGAGCGGCCCGTTCCAGGGCGGGGCGCGGAAGCCCGGCAGGGCGACGGGCGGCCAGGGCAGGACGATGTCGCCGCCGACCAGCGCGATCTCGCGCGGCTCCAGCCGCCCGGTCAGCAGGGCGCCGAGATCGAGCCGCAGCCGCATGCTGCGGGCGGCGATGCTGAGGCCGTCCCCAGCCGGGCCGACCGAGACGTTGCGCGCCTCGACCCGCGGCTGCGGCAGCAGCACCAGGGTGATCGGGCCGTCGAGATGCACCGGGCGGCCGAGGCGGCTGCTCGCCAGCTCGGCGAGCTGCGGCCGCCAGGATTCCCAGTCCAGCAGCCGCGGCACGCTGAAGAGGGCGGCGACCAGCAGCAGGACGAGGCCGAGCACGGCGAGAAGGACGCGCCGCATCATGGCGGGCGCACCATCCCCCCGATCCCGGCCGCACCGGTCCCCTTGGGGCCGATCCCCGTGGGGCCGCTGCCCCGGTGATCCGGCTCAGACAGGACCACCCCCGGGCGGATTGCCTATGGGGGGTGATCCTGGCGAGCCCCAGCCGCCGCCGCCGGGCGTCTCGAGCACCAGCGCGTCGCCGGGGGCGAGCTCGGCGCTGCCGGCATTGCCGGGGATGGGATCGATGCGCCCATCGGCGCGCTCCACCCATTGCCGGCCCGGCGCGCCATCCGCGCCGTCCGCGAGGCCGTGCGGCGCGACGTTGCGGCGCGAGGCCACGACCACCGCCTGCATCGGCCGCAGGAAACGGATCCGCCGCCGCGCACCGTCGCCGCCCCGCCAGCGCCCGGCGCCGCCGGAGCCGCGGCGGATCGAGAATTCCTCGAGGCGGACGGGATAGCGCAGCTCCAGCACCTCCGGATCGGTCATGCGGGTATTGGTCATGTGCGTCTGCACCGGCCCCCAGCCGTCGAAACCGGGACC
Source organism: Roseicella sp. DB1501 (assembly GCF_013112485.1). Taxonomy (GTDB): domain Bacteria; phylum Pseudomonadota; class Alphaproteobacteria; order Acetobacterales; family Acetobacteraceae; genus Paracraurococcus. The sequence continues at coordinate 176,634 of NZ_JABFHG010000012.1, read as the reverse complement.
GGCCCCGACGCCGCCGCAGACGGTTTCGTAATATTGGTACCGCGCATCGCCAAATAGCACGTTGTTCATCGTCGCCTGGGCGGAGGCGCAGGCGCCGAGGGCGGCGAGCAGGGCGTTGCAGGTGACCTGGCTCACCTCGGTATTGCCGGCGACCACCGCCGCGCCCGGCTGTGGCGAGAGGAAGGTGCCGGGCGGCACCCGGATCTCGAGCGGCGCCAGGCAGCCATCGTTCAGCGGGATCTCCTCGCCGACCAGGGCGCGGAAGCAGTAGAGCACCACCGCCCGGCAGACCGCGGCAGGGGCGTTGAAATTGCCCGGCCGCTGCGCCCCGGTGCCGGTGAAGTCGATCACCGCCCGGCGGCCCGGCCGGTCCACCCGCACCGCCACCTTCAGCGGCGTGCCGTCATCGAGCCGGGTCTCGAAGGCGCCGTCCTGTAGCCGGTCGAGCACCCGGCGCACGCTCTCCTCGGCATTGTCCATGACGTGCCGCATATAGGCCCGCACCGTGTCGAGCCCGTAGGCGCCGACGGCGCGCTGCAGCTCCTGCACGCCCTTCTCGTTGGCCGCGACCTGCGCCTTGATGTCGGCGAGGTTCACGTCCGGGCTGCGCGCCGGCCAGGTGGCGCCGGCCAGCAGGGCGCGGAACTCCGCCTCCCGGAACCGCCCCTGCGCGACGAGGAGGAAATTATCGATCACCACCCCCTCCTCCTCCAGGCTGCGGGACTCGGGCGGGGTGGAGCCGGGGGTCAGTCCGCCGATATCGGCATGGTGGCCGCGCGAGCCGACGAAGAACAGGATGTCCCGACCCTCGGCATCGAAGACCGGCGTGATCACCGTGATGTCGGGCAGGTGCGTGCCGCCGTTATACGGGTTGTTCAGCGCCACCACGTCGCCCGGCCGCAGGGGGGTGGCGCTGGCCGGGCCGCGCAGGCGGATCACGGTCCGCACGCTCTCCCCCATGGCGCCGAGATGCACCGGCACGTGCGGCGCATTCGCCACCAGCGCCCCGGTCGCGTCGAACAGGGCGCAGGAGAAGTCCAGCCGCTCCTTGATGTTGACCGAGAGGCTGGTGTTCTGCAGCACCGCCCCGGTCTGCTCGGCGATGCTCATGAAGAGGTTGTTGAACAGCTCCAGCATCACCGGGTCGGGCCGGCCGGTGGCCGCCACATGCGTCGCCGGGCGCGGCGTGGTGCGGCGGAGGACGAGGTGGTTCAGCGGCGTCACCTCGGCCGTCCAGCCGGGCTCGACGACCGTGGTCGCATTCGCCTCGCGGATCAGGGCGGGGCCGGCCAGGCGGTCGCCGGCCAGCAGTGCCTCGCGGTCGAAGACCGGCGCCGCGGCCTCGGCGCCGCCGGTGAAGAGCGGCACGGTGTCGATCGGCGCCGGCGCCTCGCCCGCCGCCCGGGCCGGCAGCCGCGCCTCCTCCACCGCCTCGCCGGCGGCCACGACCTCGGCGATGCAGGCCTCGACCACCACCTCGCGCTCCGGCGTGGCGAAGCCGAAGCGCTGGCGGTGCGCGGCGGTGAAGGCCTCCAGCACCTCGGCATGGCCGCCGAAGGGCACCGGCAGGAAGCTGTCGGTGCCGGCATAGCGCAGGTGCAGCCGGCGCTGCGCCGAGATGCGCTCGGCCGGCGCGCCCTGGCGCAGCAGCTCCGCGCGCCCCTCCTCGGCCAGCGCGTCGAGCCGCGCCGCGAGATCGGCCATGCCCGCCGCGGCGAGCGGCGCCTCCACCGCCCGCTCGCGGATCACCGCTTGGTCGGCGAGGCCCATCCCATAGGCGGAGAGCACCCCGGCGAAGGGATGGATGAAGACGGTCTCCATGCCGAGCTCGTCGGCGACCAGGCAGGCATGCTGGCCGCCGGCGCCGCCGAAGCATTGCAGGGTGAAGCGGGTGGCGTCGTGGCCCTTCTGGATCGAGACCTGCTTGATGGCATTGGCCATGTTGGCGACGGCGACCCGCAGGAAGCCCTCGGCGACGGCGCGCGGGTCCTGCGGCGTGCCGGTCGCCGCCGCGATCTCCCGCGCCAGGGCGCCGAACCTCTCCCGCACCACCTCGGCATCGAGGGGCTGGTCGCCATCCGGGCCGAAGACGCCGGGGAAATGCCGCGGCTGGATCTTGCCGACCATGACATTGGCATCCGTCACGGTCAGCGGCCCGCCGCGGCGGTAGCAGGCCGGGCCGGGCACGGCGCCGGCGCTGTCCGGCCCCACCCGGTAGCGGGCGCCGTCGAATTGCAGGATGGAGCCGCCGCCGGCCGCGACGGTGTTGATCGCCATCATCGGCGCGCGCATGCGCACCCCGGCGACCAGCGTCTCGAAGGCCCGCTCGAAGGCGCCGGCATAGAGGGCGACATCGGTCGAGGTGCCGCCCATGTCGAAGCCGATGATGCGCTCGAAGCCGGCCATGGCGGCGGTGCGCGCGGCGCCGACGATGCCGCCGGCGGGGCCGGAGAGGATGGCGTCCTTGCCCTGGAAATGCCCGGCCTCGGCGAGGCCGCCGCTCGACTGCATGAAGTAGAGCCGGACGGAATTCTGCCCGGCCGATTCACGTCCGTCGCCTGCGGCACCGGCCGATCGGACGGAGTTCCGCCCGGCCGATTCACGTCCGTCGCCTGCGGCGCCGGCCGATCGGACGGAGTTCCGCCCGGCCGATTCATGCTCGTCGCCCGCGGCGCCGGCGTTCAGCTCGCCCGCCACCTGCTCCACGTAGCGCCGCAGGATCGGCGAGAGATAGGCATCGACCACGGTGGTGTCGCCGCGCGGGACGATGCGCGGCAACGGGCTCGCCTGGTGGCTGAGCGAGACCTGGGTGAAGCCGGCCTCGCGGGCGATCTCGCCGAGGCGGAGCTCCTGCGCCGGATGCGCCCAGGCATGCATCAGCGCGATGGCGACGGCGCGGATGCCGGCATCGAAGCCGGCGCGCAGCGCCTCCCGCGCCCCCGCCTCGTCGAGCGGCTCGATCTCCGTGCCGTCCACCGCGACGCGGCCGCCGATCTCGGCGACCCGCTCATGCAGCAGGTCGGGCAGGCGGACATGGAGGTCGAAGAGGCGCGGCCGGGCCTGGTTGCCGATGCGCAGCAGGTCGGCGAAGCCGCGATTGACCAGCAGCAGCACCCGCTCGCCCTTGCGCTCGAGCAACGCGTTGGTGGCGACCGTGGTGCCCATCTTCACCGCCTCGATGCGGCCGGGCGGGATCGGCGCGTCGGGCGCGAGGCCGAGGCATTGCCGGATGCCGGCGACGGCCGCGTCGCGGTAGCGGCCGGGATTCTCCGACAGCAGCTTGGCGGTGGAGAGGCGCCCCTCGGGGTCGCGGGCGACGATGTCGGTGAAGGTGCCGCCGCGGTCGATCCAGAACTGCCAGGCCCCGCTCATCGCATCCCTCCCCCGCTCGCGTGATGGCAACGCCCGGCGCCGCTTGCAAGACCGGGGGCAACCGGCCCCGTTGCTTGCAAGGCCTGGGCCGTGGCATCGAAGTTTCAGTGATAATTTATCGGTATTTTGTCAATATAAGGCCTGGAGGTTTCCCATGCCCGCATCCCGCCGCCCGGCCGCCCCGGCGCCGCCCGGCCCGGTCGTCTCCTCCGCCCATCTCGCCGCCGGCGCCTCGCCCGGCCTGTCGGAGATGGAATACGGGCTGATCCTCGCCAGCCATGCCTTCCAGCGCTGGATCACCGGTTGCATGGCCGCGGCCGGCCTGCCCGGCCTCTCGCCGACCGAGATCCTGATCCTGCACACGGTGCGGCACCGCGACCGGCCGAAGCGGCAGGCGGAGATCCTGCTGGCGCTGGCGATCGAGGATGCGCACATCGCCACCTATGCCATCCGCAAGCTCGCCGCGGCGGGGCTGGTGCGCATCGACCGCGCCGGCAAGGAGAAGCTGGTCGGGATCACGCCGGAGGGCGCGGCGCTCTGCCAACGCTACGCCGCGCTGCGCGAGCGGCTGCTGGCCGAGCCCGTCGGCCAGGGCGGCCCCGATGCCGAGGCGCTCGCGCGCGTCGCGGCGCTGCTGCGGACCCTCTCCGGCTTCTACGAGGCCGCCGCACGGGCGGCGGCGACACTTTGAAATCCCCGCAAAACCGCTTCGCGGCTTTGCGGGGGCCCCATGGAGTCCCCTCCTGCCCAGGAACCGTCACAGCCTGCCGCGGCAAAGCCGCAGCAGGGCAACGGGCGGCAAAGCCGCAGCAGGGCAACGGGCAGCGACGGTTCTGACGGGCGCCTTATTTATGCAGTGTCGCGGCGGCCAGGAGGGCGGGCGCGGCGACGAGTCGAGCCCTTTCCCCCTCCCCCACGCCTCTCGGTCGGGCCGCGCGACTCGGCCAGGCGCATCGGCGGGCAGGCGCCGCGCTGCCTCCGCAGGTCGCTGTGCCGGGAATGTTAGCCCGGGCGCCCTTCGGGACGCGGGTGGCGCGCGTGGCAACGCTCCCCTGTCCTGCCCCGCACGTGGTAAATCCTCGCGGGCAATGGGATGTTGGCATTGAGCCTCTGGGGCAAGATCATCGGTGGCGTGGCCGGCTTCGTGACCGGTGGCCCCCTCGGTGCCGTGATGGGAGCGGCGCTCGGCCATGCCGCCGACCAGAATGGCGGCAATCCGGGCGCGCTGTTCGGCCGCACCTCGGTGCGGCAGGCCGCCGACCTCGCCGCGATGCTCGGCTCGAAGGAGCAGCTCTTCGCCATCTCCGTCGTGGTGCTGGCCGCCAAGCTGGCGCGCTGCGACGGCCCGGTGAAGCGCGAGGAGATCGACACCTTCAAGCGCCTCTTCCGCATCCCGCCGGAGAACCTGCGGGAGGTCGGCCGGCTCTTCGACCAGGCGCGCGCCTCGCAGGACGACTACCGCCCCTTCGCCCGGCGCCTCGGCGAGGCCTTCCAGGACAACAAGGGCATGCTGGAGGACGTGCTCGCCGCGCTCTTCCAGATCGCCCGCGCCGACGGGCCGCTCACCAAGGCCGAGGTCGCCTTCCTGCAGGGCGTCCAGGTCGGCTTCGGACTCGACGCCCCGTCCTGGGAGCGGGCGCGCGACGGCCGCAGCACGGGCAGCCACCAGGCGGCGCCGATGCCGAGCGGGCCGGACCCCTATGCCGTGCTCGGCGTCTCGCGCTCGGCGAGCGACGACGCGCTGCGCCAAGCCTGGCGGCGGCTGATGCGGGAGAACCACCCGGACAGCCTCGCCTCCCGCGGCGTGCCGCCGGAATTCGTCAAGCGCGCCACCGACAAGGTCGCCGAGATCAATGCCGCCTGGGACCGGGTGAAGCGGGAACGCAACCTGTGAGGCACGGCGCCGCGGCCGGGGCCCGCCCGTGAGCCTGCCGATTCGGGAACTGCCCAGCCCGAACCAGGACGACCGGCCGCCCGACGGCCCGATCGACATGCTGGTGCTGCACTATACCGGCATGCGCAGCGGCGCGGAGGCGATCGCCCGGCTGCGGGACCCGGCGGCGCGCGTCTCCTCGCATTACGTCGTCGAGGAGGATGGCGCGATCTTCCGCCTGGTGCCGGAGGCGCGCCGGGCCTGGCATGCCGGCATCTCGCACTGGCGCGGCCGGGAGGCGCTGAACGGGCGCAGCATCGGCATCGAGATCGTCAATCCCGGCCATGACTGGGGCTACCGCCCCTTCCCGGCGCTGCAGATGGCCGCCGTCTGCGATCTCTGCCTCGAGATCCTGGGGCGGCATCCGATCCCGCCGATCAACGTCGTGGCCCATAGCGACGTCGCGCCCGACCGCAAGGCGGATCCCGGCGAGCTCTTCGACTGGGAGGCGCTGGCGGCGAACGGCGTCGGCCTCTGGCCCGCGGCGGCCGATGCGCCGCCGGCCGGGGCGGCCATGGCGCTGCTCGGCGCCATCGGCTACCGCACCGACCTGCCGGAGGCCGTGCTGCTCGCCGCCTTCCAGCGGCACTGGCGGCCGGAGCGGGTGGATGGCGTCGCCGATGCCGGGACCATGGCCCGGCTCGCCGGCCTCGCCGCCCGGCTCGCTGCGTAACGAGCCCGAGTCGGGGCCGCAGGGCCGTTGACCGCACCGGCGCCGCCGGCGCATGAACCAGCCGCGCCAGGTGGCCAGACGGCCGCCGGCCCGCCCTTCCGGGACGGGTCGGAGGAAAGTCCGGGCTCCACGGGAATACGGTGCCGGCCAACGGCCGGCGGGCAGAGGGAAGCCGGCGGTTCGCCGCCGGTCGCCCAAGGCCCAGGGACAGTGCCACAGAGAGCAGACCGCCCATCCGCCTCGGCCGATGGGCAAGGGTGAAAGGGTGCGGTAAGGGCGCACCGCGCCCCCGGCAACGGGGGCGGCAGGGCAAACCCCACCGGGAGCAAGGCCGAATAGGGGTGGCCGGCGGTGGTCCTTCGGGGCCTGACGCGAGGGCATTCCCGCCCCGCCACCCGGGTTGGCCGCGCGAGGCGCGCCGCGAGGCGCGCCCCAGAGGAATGGCCGTCACATCCCCAGCTTTCCGGGGATGGACAGAACCCGGCTTACCGGCCGCCTGGCGCACTTTATCCACCCGCCTTTCCACAGCCTTGTCCCCAGGCTTCCCGTATCGCCCAAAGAACAAGTGAGTCCTGGCATGCGGATACCATTGACAATGAGCCGTTTCCTGGAGTCGACGCGAGTCTTCAAGCTAAACCCCTAAGAATCGAGGCTTTCGCACCGGAAGCTTAGTGCCCCGCAACGGCATTCTCCCTTGCTGTCCCAGGATTTCCCGTGCTATCCCATGGCATCCCGTTGAGGACCCAGACGCTCGGGGGGGCGAGCGGTCCGAGGCGGGATGGTCGGGCGAGCCGGCGGGGTCGGGGGGCCCCGCCGGCCGCTGATCAAGCGGGGCGCCTTGGCCCGGGGGGGCGGTCAGTGGGCGATGTCCGGCTTTTCGGGCACATTCGGTGGGACGTTCGACGCGAAGAAGGGCCGGATCTCCGTGCCCGCTAGCTTCCGCGCCGCGCTGAGCCGCCTGGGCGCCGAGGAAATCGTCCTCACCCCGTCGCGTTTCGGCGCCTGCATCGATGTCTGGCCCGCACCCGCCTACATGGCGGAGGTCGAGCGCCGGGTCGAAGGCCTCAGCCAGCTCTCCGGCGAATACCAGAAGATCATGCGCAAGCTGGTCTCGCGCATCCATACGCTGCGCCCCGACGCCGAGGGCCGGATCGTCATGCCGAAGGAGCTCGCCGACAAGGCCGGGCTCGATGGCGAGATCAGCTTCTCCGGGCTCGGCGCCTTCTTCCAGATCTGGTCGGCCGAGCGCCTCGCCGAGGAAGAGGCGCGGCTCGAGGCCGAGGACGAGGGGGGCGACGTATGAGCGACGGCGCCGCCGCGCCCCTGCCCGGCACGCATCTGCCGGTCATGCTGGCCGAGGTGCTGGCGACGCTCGCGCCGCGCGACGACGCCACCTATTGCGACGGCACCTTCGGCGGCGGCGGCTATGCCGGCGCCATCCTCGCCACGGCGCGCTGCACCCTCTACGCCATCGACCGCGATCCGGACGCGATCGCCCGCGGCGCCGCGCTCGCCGCGCACCACGCCGGCCGGCTTCATTTACTGGAAGGCCGTTTCGGCGAAATGCTCGAGCTGCTCGCGGCGCGGGGCGTTGCCGCGCTCGACGGTGTCGTGCTCGATCTCGGCGTCTCCTCATTCCAGCTCGACGAGGCCGGGCGCGGCTTCTCCTTCCGCGCCGATGGGCCGCTTGACATGCGCATGGAGAAATCCGGGAGGTCCGCGGCGGACCTCGTCAACACCTTGGGTGAATCGGAATTGGCGGATCTGCTCTTCACGCTCGGGGAGGAAAGGCATGCGCGGCGGATCGCGCGCGCCGTCGTCGCCGCGCGGCGGGAGGCACCGATCGCCACCACCCTGCGCCTCGCCGAGATCATCCGCAGCGTGACGCCGCGCGACCCCTCCGGCATCGACCGCGCGACGCGCTCCTTCCAGGCGCTCCGCCTCGCCGTCAACGACGAGCTCGGCGAGGTCGAGCGCGGCCTCGCCGCCGCCGCGCGGCTGCTCGCGCCCGGCGGGCGTCTCGTCGTCGTCGCCTTCCACTCGCTCGAGGACCGGATCGTGAAGCGCTTCATGGCGCAGCTCACCGGCCGCGCCGGCGGCGCCTCCCGCCACGATCCCGGCGCGCTGGCCGGGCCGGCCGCGCCTCCCGCCTTCCGCCTCCTCACGCCGCGGGCGCTCCGCCCCGGCGATGCCGAGACGCTTGCCAATCCGCGCGCCCGCAGCAGCCGGCTGCGCGCCGTCGAACGCCTCGATTCCCGGGACGCCGCATGATCTTCCGCCCGCTCAGCCTCTGCACCTTCCTCGCGGCCGCCCTCGCCGGATTGCACCTCTACCAGAGCAAGCACGAGGTCGCCTTGCTCGACCGCGAGCTGCGCGGCATCGGCAAGTCGATCGACGAGGCGCATGAACGCAGCCAGGCGCTGCACGCCGAATGGGCCTGGCTCAACGAGCCGGAGCGCCTGCGCGGCGTGGCGATGCGCCACCTGCAGCTCGAGCCGATGCAGCCCAGCCAGTTCCTGCGGCTGAACGAGGCCGAGCGCCGGCTGCCAACGGTGGTCGCCTATGACGGGCCGCCCGCCCTCTTCGCGGCGCGCGCGCCGGCGGCGGCGGAGGGTCCGGTCCGCCTCGCCCTGCTGCCGCGCATCCCGGACCGCGTGCAGCCGGTCCAGCTCGCCACCGCCGCCGCCGACGACCTGCCGATCCCGCCGCCCGCGCCGATCGCCGCGCCCATCGCCGCACCCGTCTCGCTGCCCCTCGCCGAGGCGCCGGCGAAGCCCGCCGCGCCGCCGGTGCGGCCGGCAGCCGAGGCGCCGAAGCCGGCGGCACCGGTCGCCGAGGCGCCGGCGCCCCGCCCAGCCCCCGCACCCGCCGCCGAGCCGCCCGCGCCGCGCCGCGCGCCGGTCCTCGCCGCCCGTCCGGCCGAGCCCGCGCCCCGCCCGGCCGAGCTCGCCGCGCGACCCGCCGCGCTCCGCCTGCCGCCGCCGCGGCCCGCGCCGCGCGCCACCGAGGTGGCCGCGCTGCCGCCGGTCACCGCCCCGATCCGCCCGATCGCCGCGCCGGTGCGGCCGGCCGTCGCGCATATCGCCCCGCCGGTCGCCCCTCCGGTGCCGCGCCATGCCGGGACGCAGCTCGCCACCGCGGCGCCGCTGGCGCCGCCGCGGCCGGCCGAGGCCCCGGCCGTCTCGCTCGGCTCCGCCCTCGGCGGCGGCCGCCCGATGCTGGCCCCGCCAGTGCCCTTCGGCAGCGCCAATGCCGCGACGCTCGGAGGCGCGCGGTGAGGGATTCGGGCGATATCGAGGAGTTGCGGCCACCGCCCTCCCCCTCCGCCATGCCGGCCGGCCGGACCGTCGCCACGCGCGTCGTAAGCGAGGGCCGGCCCTTGCCGCGTCCGCATGCGCCCGACCTGGCGCGCAAGGCGCAGCTCGAGACGACGCGCGGCCGGCTCGTCATCGCTGCCGCCGGCTTCGCCGCGCTGTTCGGCGCGGTCGGCCTGAAGCTCGCCGTCGCCACCATCATCGATCCGGCCGAGCCGAAGCTGCGCGCCGCGCCGCGGGTGCCGGACGGCACGCCGAATATCGGCCGCGCCGCCATCACCGACCGCAACGGCGAGGTGCTCGCGGTCTCGCTGCAGGTGACGGAGCTCTACGCCAACCCGCAGGAGATCAACGACCCGGTCGAGGCGGCGGACAAGCTCCGCTCCGTCCTGCCGGGCCTCGACCGCGAGCGGCTGATCGCCCGCATCAGCCAGCGCACGGTCGGCGACAGCGATCGCCCGGTGCAGTTCGCCTACATCGCCCGCAACCTGCCGCCGCGGCAGCAGCAGGCGGTGAACGATCTCGGCATCCCGGGCTTCCACTTCCGCCCCGCCGAGCGGCGCTTCTACCCGCAGGGGCGGGCGGCGGCGCATGTCCTCGGCCAGGTCGACATCGACGGCCACGGCATCGCCGGCGTCGAGAAGCATTTCGACGCGCGGCTGCGCGGCAACCACGACCCGCTGCGGCTCTCGATCGATGTCCGCCTGCAGGTGGCGCTGCGCGATTCGGTCGAGAAGGCCATCGCCGACTTCAACGGCATCGGCGGCGCCGGCGTGGTGATGGACGTGAACACGGCGGAGGTGCTGGCCATGGTCAGCCTCCCCGATTTCGACGCCGCCGATCCCGGCGGGCTGCAGCAGCGCAATGCCGAGGCGGAGTCCGACGGACCCATCCGCAAGGTCGTCGCCCGCCCGGCGGCGCCGAAGCCGGTGCACCAGGACCAGGACCCGCATTTCAACCGCGCGACGGTCGGCGTCTACGAGCCGGGCTCGACCTTCAAGCTGCTCACCGCCTCGATGGTGCTCGATGCCGGCGCCGCGAACATCTGGAGCACCTTCGACGCCCGGCATCCCATTCGCTACGGCCGCTTCACCATCAGCGACTACAAGGGCAAGAACCGCGTCCTCGTCTTCCCCGAGGTGCTGGCCTACTCCTCCAACCTCGGCGCCGCTCACATGGCGCAGCTCATGGGTCCGCAGCGGCACCGCGAGTTCATGAGCCGCATGGGGATGCTGAACCGCCTGCAGGTGGAGCTGCCCGAGGCCGCCCGCCCGCTCGCGCCCTCGGCGAACAGCTGGAAGGAGATCAACACCTTCACCATCGCCTTCGGCCACGGCATCTCGGTGACGCCGCTGCATGTCATCACCGGCATCTCGGCGGTGGCGAATGGCGGCATCCTGCGGCAGCCGACCCTCGTCGCGCAGCCCGACGGCGCGCCGCGCGAGGGCACGCGCGTGCTGTCGGAGAAGACCTCGGAGACCATGCGCAAGCTCATGCGCCTCGTCGTCACCGACGGCTCGGGCAAGGGCGCCGAGGTCCCTGGCTACTTCGTCGGCGGCAAGACCGGCACGGCGGAGAAGACCACCGCCCGCGGCGGCTACCAGAAGGACAAGCGCATCGCCGCCTTCGTCGGCGCCTTCCCGATGAACGCGCCGCGCTACGCCATCTACGTCATGGTCGACGAGCCGAAGCCGAACGCGAAGAGCCACGGCTACGCGACGGCCGGCTGGGTCGCGGCGCCGGCGGCCGGCGCCGTCATCGCCCGCATCGCGCCGGTCCTCGGCATGGTGCCGGAGACGGAGCGCATCGCGCAGATCCAGCAGAGCATCTCGATCCCGCTGCAGCCCGGCCGCCCCGCCGGCGGCAAGGCCCCGGTCGCCGCGGCGCCGCAGGCGGCCACCCCGGCCGCGCCCCGCGCCAACATCCCGGCCGCCGCCATGCCGGCGACGCCCGCCGCGCCGGCGCAGCCCGTGCCCGTGCCGCCGGCCACGCTGCATCCCCCTGCCCTGCGGCGCACCGAGGCGCCGGCGCCCTTCCGCCTGGCCGCCGTCCCCGATGCGATGGACGAGGCCGGCCTTGCATCTCGATGAGCTCATCGCTCGCGCCGGGATCGCGCCGCCGCCCCTGATCGGGGACACGGCCGCCGAGATCACCGGACTGACCGCAGACAGCCGGGCCGTGCGGCCCGGCTTCGTCTTTGCGGCCCTGCCCGGCGCCCGGGCCGATGGCCGCGCCTTCATCGGCGAGGCGGTGGCCGCCGGCGCCGCGGCGGTCCTCGCCCCGACCGGCACCGCCTGGCCGCCCGGCCTCGCCGCCCGGCCGCTGCTCGCCGCCGCCGATCCGCGCCGGGCCCTGGCGCTGATGGCCGCCGCGCTGCACGCGCCGCAGCCCGGCTTGGCCGTCGCCGTCACCGGCACCAACGGCAAGACCAGCACCGTCGATTTCCTGCGCCAGCTCTGGACGCTCGATGGCGCACGCGCCGCCTCGCTCGGCACGCTCGGCCTGATCGCCGAGGGCTTCCCGCCCGGCCCCTCGCTGACCACGCCGGACCCAGTCGCGCTGCACGCCGGCCTCGCCGCGCTCGCCCGCGCCGGCATCGACCGGGTGGCGATGGAGGCCTCCTCGCACGGCATCGAGCAGCGCCGGCTCGACGGCGTGCGGCTCGCCGCCGCCGGCTTCACCAACCTGACGCGCGACCATCTCGACTACCATGGCGGCATGGCGGCCTACCGGGAGGCCAAGCTGCGGCTCTTCGAGGCGCTGTTGCCGCCGGGCGCCACCGCCGCGGCCAATGCGGACATGGAGGCGGCGACGCTGGCCGCGCTGCGCGACATCGCCGCGCGCCGCGGGCTGCGGCTGCTCACCCTCGGCGAGGCAGGCGAGGATCTCCGCCTGCTCGCCCAGCGCCCGCTGCCGGCGGGCCAGGCGTTGGAGCTCGCCGTCTTCGGCCGGCGCCACGCGCTCGAACTCGCCCTGCCCGGCCGCTTCCAGGCGGACAACGTGCTGATGGCCCTCGCCCTCGCCATCGCCGCCGGCATGGCGCCGGAGCGCGCCCTCGCCCTCGCGCCGCGCCTCGCCGGGGTGCGCGGCCGGATGGAGCTTGCCGCACGCCTGCCGAACGGCGCCGCCGTCTATGTCGACTACGCCCATACGCCGGATGCGCTGGAGCGCCTGCTCGCCGCGCTGCGGCCGCATGTCGCGCCGGGCGGGCGGCTGCAGGTGGTCTTCGGCGCCGGCGGCGATCGCGACCCGGGCAAGCGCCCGCTGATGGGCGCGGCCTGCGCGACGCAGGCTGATCGCTGCTGGGTCACCGACGACAATCCCCGCTCCGAGGACCCGGCTGCGATCCGCGCCGCCGTGCTCGCCGGCTGCCCCGGCGGCATCGATGCTGGCGAGCGGCGCGCCGCTATCGCCGCGGCCCTCGCCGATCTCGGCCCGGGCGACGTGCTGGCCGTCGCCGGCAAGGGGCATGAGAGCGGCCAGACGATCCGCGGCGTGACGCAGCCCTTCGACGATGCGGCCGTGGTCCGCGAGCTGGCGGGAGGCGCGGCATGAGCCTCTGGACCGCCGCGGCGCTGCGCGAGGCGACGGGCGGCAGCCTGGCCGCGGCCATGCCGATCTCCGGCATCTCGATCGACACCCGCAGCATCGCGCCCGGCGACCTCTTCGTCGCGCTGCGCGACGTGCGGGACGGGCATGACTTCGTCGCCGAGGCGCTGTCCCGCGGCGCCGCCGCGGCGATGGTGGACCGCGATCCGCCCGGCGTGGCGCCGGATGCGCCGCTGCTGCGCGTCGCCGACACGCTGGAGGGGCTGCGCGCGCTCGGCGCCGCCGGCCGCGCCCGCTGCCGGGGCCGGGTCGCCGCGGTGACGGGCAGCGTCGGCAAGACCGGCACCAAGGAGATGCTGCGGCTCCTCCTCGGCAGCCTTGGCCCGACGCATGCCGCCGTCGCCTCCTACAACAACCATTGGGGCGTGCCGCTCACCCTCGCCCGCATGCCGGCCGGGACCGCCTTCGCGGTGATCGAGATCGGGATGAACAATCCGGGCGAGATCCTGCCGCTCTCGCGCCTCGCGCGACCGCATGCGAGCGCCGTGACCGCGATCGGCGAGGCGCATATCGGCCATATGGGCAGCCTCGAGGCGGTGGCGGCGGAGAAGGGCAGCATCGCCGCTGGCCTCGAGCCGGGCGGCGTCGCGGTGCTGCCGCGCGATTCCGAGTTCTTCGACCGGCTCGCCGGCCTCGCCCGCGCCGCCGGCGCCGCCCGCGTCATCGGCTTCGGCGAGCATCCCGCCGCCGAGGTGCGGCTGGCCGAGGCCGGCATCCTGCGCGACGGCCGCACCCGCGCCGTGATCGCGCTCGGCGGCCGCGAGGCCGAGGTGATCATGCCGGCGATGGGGCTGCACCATGCGGCCAATGCCTGCTGCGCGCTGGCCCTGGTGGAGGCGCTCGGCCAGGATGCGCATCGCGCCGCGCCGGCGCTTGCCGCCTATGCCCCGGGCGCCGGTCGCGGCGCGCCGCGGGAGATCGCGGTCGCGGGCGGCACCGCGCTGCTGATCGACGAGAGCTACAACGCGGCGCCCCCGGCGATGCGGGCGGCGCTGCGCACCCTCGCCCTGCGGCCGGGCGGGCGGCGGATCGCGGTGCTCGGCGACATGCGCGAGCTCGGCGAGTTCTCGGCGGCGCTGCATGCCGGCCTCGCTCCAGAAGCTGGTAAGGCGGATCTGGTCTTCTGCTGCGGGCCCGAGATGGCGCGGCTCCATGCCTTGCTGCCGCCGGCGAAGCGGGGCGGGCACGCGGCGGACAGCGCCGCGCTGGCGCCGCTCGTGAAGGAGGCGCTGCGTCCGGGCGACGTGGTGCTGGTCAAGGGTGCGCTGGGCAGCCGGATGGCCCTGGTGGTGCGGGCGCTGACGGAGTTGCCGACGTGATTTTCAACCTGCTCGCGCCCTTCGCCGAGGGATTCGCCCTCTTCAACCTGGTGCGCTACACCACCTTCCGCGCCGGCGCCGCCTGCCTGACCGCGCTTGTCTTCTCGCTCGTGCTCGGCCCGGCGGTGATCCGCTGGCTGCGCGGCTTCCAGCGCGGCGGCCAGCCGATCCGCACCGACGGGCCGCAGAGCCATCTGGTGAGCAAGAAGGGCACGCCGACCATGGGCGGCGTGCTGATCCTCCTCGCCCTCGTCATCGGCACGCTGCTCTGGGCCGACCTGCGCAACGGCCTGGTCTGGGCGGTGCTGCTGGTGACCGTCACCTACGGGCTGCTCGGCTTCGCCGATGACTGGCTGAAGGTCACCAAGCGCAACACCAAGGGCGTGTCCGGCCGGATGAAGCTGGTGGTGCAGGCCGGCGTCGGGCTCATCGGCGCGGCCTGGATCTGGTGGGTGCATCCCCCGGCCGTCGCCGGCGGCCTGGCGATGCCGGTCTTCAAGGACATCCTGATCCCCTTCGGCCCCTTCTTCCCGCTGGTCGGGATGCTGGTGATGATGGGCGCGTCCAACGCGGTGAATTTGACGGACGGGCTGGACGGGCTGGCGATCGTGCCGACCATGATCGCGGCCGGCGTCTTCGCCCTCATCGCCTATCTGGTCGGCAACCGCGTGCTGGCGGATTACCTGCAATTGCATGCGGTGCCCGGCGCGAACGAGCTCGCCGTGTTCTGCGCCGCGCTGATCGGCGCCGGCCTCGGCTTCCTCTGGTTCAACGCGCCGCCGGCCGCGGTCTTCATGGGCGATACGGGCTCGCTCGCCCTCGGCGGCGCGCTCGGCGCCGTCGCCGTGGCGACGAAGCATGAAATCGTGCTGGCGATCGTCGGCGGGCTCTTCGTCGTCGAAACAGTGAGCGTCATCATCCAGGTCTTCTGGTACAAGCGAACCGGACGCCGCGTCTTCCTCATGGCGCCCCTGCACCACCATTTCGAGAAGAAGGGCTGGGCGGAGCCGACCATCGTGATCCGGTTCTGGATCGTCGCGATGGTGCTGGCCCTCGTCGGGCTCTCGACGCTGAAGATCCGATGAGCGCATTCCGTCCCTTCCTCGGCGAACGCATCGCCCTCCTCGGCCTCGGCAAGGCCGGGATGCCGGCCGCGCAGCGCCTCGCCGCATGGGGCGCCGAGGTATCCTGCTGGGACGACCGGCCGGAGGCGCGCACCGCCGCGGCCGCGGCCGGCCTCGCCTTGGCGAACCCGGCCGAGGGCGCCTTCCGCTGGGACGCGCTGCTGCTCTCGCCCGGCATCCCGCACCGCCTGCCGGCGCCGCATCCGGCCGCCGCCGCCGCCATCGCCGCCGGGCGGCCCGTGCTCTGCGACGTCGAGTACCTGCAGCGCGCGGTCCGCGCCGCGGGCTCGCGCGCCGGCTTCGTCGGCATCACCGGCACCAACGGCAAGTCGACGACCACGGCGCTGCTGCACCACCTGCTGCGGCAGGCCGGCCGGCTGGCCGAGGCCGGCGGCAATCTCGGCCCGGCCGCCCTGTCGCTCGACCTGCTCGGCGATGCCGGCA
The DNA here is from genome assembly GCF_013112485.1 of Roseicella sp. DB1501. GTDB lineage: Bacteria > Pseudomonadota > Alphaproteobacteria > Acetobacterales > Acetobacteraceae > Paracraurococcus. Next base: position 160,846 of record NZ_JABFHG010000012.1, on the reverse strand, counting down.
CCTATGTGCTCGAGATGTCCTCCTACATGCTCGAGCGGCTCGTCGCCGTACGGTTCGAGCATGCGGTCATGCTGAACCTCTCGCCGGACCATCTCGACCGGCATGGCGACATGGCCGGCTATGCCGAGGCCAAGGCGCAGGTCTTCGCGCGCCAGTGGCCGGAGGATCTCGCGGTGCTCGGCATGGACGATGCCGGCAGCCGCGCGCTGCGCGGCCGGATCGGGTCGCGCGTCCGGCCGGTCTCGGGCGAGGCGCGGCAGCCCGGCGGGATCTGGGCCGAGGGCAGCCTGCTGCAGGACGAGGCGGGGGCGCTGCTCGACCTGCGCGAGGCCGCGGCCCTGCCGGGCAGCCACAACGCGCAGAACGCCGCCGCCGCCGCCGCGGTCGCGCTCGATCTCGGCCTGACGCGCGAGGCGGTGGCGGCGGGGCTGCGCAGCTATCCCGGCCTGCCGCACCGGCAGGAGCGGGTCGGCGAGATCCGCGGCGTCCGCTTCGTCAACGACAGCAAGGCGACCAATGCCGACAGCGCCGCACGGGCGCTGGCGAGCTACGACCGCCTGGTCTGGATCGCTGGCGGCACGGCGAAGGAGGGCGGCATCGAGAGCCTCGCGCCCCTCTTCCCGCGCATCGCCCGCGCCGTGCTGGTCGGCCGCGACGCGCCGATCCTCGCCGCCACCCTGGCCGCGCATGGCGTGCCGCACGAGGTCGCGGGCACCCTCGACGCGGCGCTGCCGCGCGCCGCCGAGATCGCCTTCGCCGGGGCGGCGCCGGTCGTGCTGCTCTCCCCCGCCTGCGCGAGCTGGGATCAGTTCACCGGCTACGACGCGCGGGGCGACCGCTTCCGCGCCCTCGTCGCCGAGCTCGCCGCCGGCCTCGCCGCGCCGGCCCCGTCGCAACCTTCATCGCCGTGCGGGAGGGCCGCCTGATGGCCATCAGCCGTGCCGACAATTCCGTCCTCGGGCGTTGGTGGTGGACCATCGACCGCTGGACGCTGGCTGCCCTGCTGGCGTTGATCGGCTTCGGCTATGTGATGATGCTGGCCGCCTCGCCGGCGGTGGCGGAACGCGTCATCGGCAGCGATGCGCGTTCCCTGCTGCTGGTCAAGCAGGTGGTCTTCCTGGCGCTCGCCGCCAGCCTGATGGTGATCGTCTCGCTGCTCTCGCCGAAGGGCATCCGGCGCTTCGCCCTGGTGGGATGCCTCGTCGCCCTCGCCCTCACCGCGGCGACGCTGGTGATCGGCTTCGAGACCAAGGGCGCGCGGCGCTGGCTGAACTTCCCGCTGCTCGGCACGATGCAGCCCTCGGAATTCCTCAAGCCCTGCTTCGCGGTGGTGACGGCCTGGCTGCTCTCGCTCGGCAAGGAGGCCGGCATGGCGCGCCTCGCCGCCGGCCGGCCGCGGGATCTCGGCCTGCTGCATCCGCGCCTGTTCTGGCCGGGGCTGGCGCTCGGCCTGCTCGCGGTCATCGCAGTCGTGCTGAAGTCGCAGCCGGATTTCGGCATGCTGATGGTGGTGGTCTCGGTTTTCCTGGCGCAGTCCTTCGTCGCGGGGCTGAACCTCGTCCTGGTCGGCTTCAGCGCGCTCGGCGGCGTCGGCCTGGCCGTCGGCGCCTATTTCATCCTGCCGCACGTGCGCAGCCGCGTGGACCGCTTCCTCGACCCCGCCGCCGGCGATACCTTCCAGATCACCAAGTCGATGGAGGCCTTCGGCTATGGCGGGCTGTTCGGCCGCGGCCCCGGCGAGGGGCGGGTGAAGAACCTGATCCCGGACGCGCATGCCGATTTCGTCTTCGCGGTGGCGGGGGAGGAGTTCGGCTTCATCATCTGCGCGCTGATCCTGCTGCTCTTCGCCTTCGTCGTGGTGCGCGGCCTGTGGCGGCTGATGGCCGAGGGCGACCTCTTCGTGGTCCTGGCGGCGACCGGGCTGCTGGCGCAGTTCGGCCTGCAGGCCTTCGTCAACATGGCCTCCACCCTGCACCTGATCCCGACGAAGGGGATGACGCTTCCCTTCGTCTCCTATGGCGGCTCCTCGGTGCTCGCCATCGCCATGGGCATGGGCATGCTGCTGGCGCTGACCCGCCGCCGCGGCCCGCGGCTGGAGGGGCGGGAATGAGGGGGCCGGCCGTGCATCCGATCGTCATCGCCGCGGGCGGGACGGGCGGGCACCTCTTCCCCGCCGAGGCGCTGGCGGCCGAGCTGCTGGCGCGCGGCGAGCGCATCGCGCTGATGACCGATGCGCGCTCCTCCGCCTTCGACAGCCCGGCCTTCGCCAATGCCGAGCGCTTCGTGCTGAAGGGCGCCGGCCTCTCCGGACGCGGCGCGCTGAAGGCGGCGCGCGGCGCCCTGGCGCTGGCCGCCGGCACGCTGCAGGCGCGGCGCCTGCTGCGCGACCTGCACGCCGCCGCGGTGGTCGGCTTCGGCGGCTATCCCAGCGTGCCGCCGCTGCTGGCCGCGCAGGCGCTGCCGGGCCGCCGGCCGGTGACGGTGCTGCACGAGCAGAATGCGGTGCTCGGCCGCGCCAACCGCATGATCGCGCCCTATGCCGACCGCCTCGCCCTGTCGCACGACCCGACGGCGAACGTGCCGGAGCGGGCACGCATCGCGGTGGTCGGTAACCCGGTGCGCCCGGCCCTCGCCGCGCTCGCGGGCGGCGCCTATCCCGGCACCGAGGGTGCGCTGCGGCTGCTGGTGCTCGGCGGCTCCCTCGGCGCCCGCGTCTTCGCCGACATCGTCCCCGGCGCCGTCGCGGCGCTGCCGGAAGGGCTGCGGCGCCGGCTCGTCGTCGCGCAGCAATGCCGGCCGGAGGATCTCGCGCGGGTGCGCGAGGCCTATGACGCCGCGGGCGTGCCGGCCGAGCTCTCCGCCTTCTTCCCCGATGTCGCCGGGCGGCTGGCGAATGCGCATCTCGTCGTCGCGCGCGCCGGCGCCGGCACCGTGGCCGAGCTCGCCTGCGCCGGGCGGCCCGGCATCCTGGTGCCGCTGCCGCATGCGATCGACGACCATCAATCGGCCAATGCCCGGGCGCTCGCCGCGGCCGGCGCCGCGGTGGTGATGCCGCAGGCGAAGCTCAGCCCGGCCGGCCTCGCCACGCAGCTCGAGGCGCTGCTCGGCGACAGGGCCGGGCTCGAACGCGCCGCCGCCGCCGCCGCCGGCCTCGCCCGGCCGGATGCCGCCCGCCGCCTCGCCGATCTCGTCCTCTCCCTGGTGCGGGCCCGAGCCCCGCAGGATTCCCCCTGAATGCGCGCCCTGCCCCTCAATATCGGACCCATCCACTTCGTCGGCATCGGCGGCATCGGCATGTCCGGCATCGCCGAGGTCCTGCACAACCTGGGCTATCAGGTGCAGGGCAGCGACATCGCCGAGGGCTACAATGTCGCCCGGCTGCGCGAGGCCGGCATCCCGGTCTCGGTCGGGCATGACGCGGAGAATCTCGGCGCCGCGCAGGTCGTCGTCGTCTCGACGGCGGTGAAGAAGGACAATCCGGAGGTCCAGGCGGCGCGCGCCCGGCTGATCCCGGTGGTGCGCCGGGCCGAGATGCTGGCCGAGCTGATGCGGCTGAAATGGTCGATCGCGGTCGGTGGCACCCATGGCAAGACCACCACCACCAGCCTGATCGCCTGCGTGCTCGAGGCGGCGAAGATCGACCCCACCGTCATCAATGGCGGCATCGTCAACGCCTACGGCACCAACACCCGCCTCGGCGACGGCGAGTGGATGGTGGTCGAGGCGGATGAAAGCGACGGCTCCTTCCTCCGCCTGCCCTCGGTCGTGACCATCGTCACCAACATGGATGCCGAGCATCTCGACCACTGGGGCACGGCGGAGGCGATGAAGGAGGGCTACGCCCAGTTCGTCAGCAACATCCCCTTCTACGGCTTCGCCGTCCTCTGCCTCGACCATCCCGAGGTGCAGGCGATGATCCCGAAGCTCGACCGGCGCATCGTCACCTACGGCTTCTCGCCGCAGGCCGATGTGCGGGCAGAGAAGCTGCTGACCGACCGCATGGGCGCGACCTTCACCGTCTCGGTGCAGGACCGCACCACCGGCCGCGCCCGCACCATGAAGCCGATGCGCCTGCCCATGCTCGGCCAGCACAACGTGCAGAACGCGCTCGCCGCCATCGCGGTCGGCGTCGAGATGGACATCGACGAGGAGACGATCCGCAGCGCCCTCGCCGGCTTCAAGGGCGTCAAGCGCCGCTTCACCCGCGTCGGCGAGGCCGGCGGGATCCAGGTGATCGACGATTACGGCCATCATCCGGTCGAGATCGCGGCGGTGCTGAAGGCGGCCCGCCAGGCCGGTGCGCGGGACGTGATCGCGGTGGTGCAGCCGCACCGCTACTCGCGCCTCGCCGGGCTGTTCGAGGAGTTCTGCACCTGCATGAACGACGCCGGCACGGTCATCGTCGCCGATGTCTATGCGGCGGGCGAGGCGCCGATCGAGGGCGTCGACAAGGACTCGCTGGTCGAGGGGCTGCGCGCCCGCGGCCATCGCAGCGTGGTGCCCCTGCCCGGGCCGGAGAGCCTGGCCGAGATGGTCAACGCCATCGCCAAGCCGGGCGACTACGTGGTCTGCCTCGGCGCCGGCAGCATCACCGGCTGGGCGCATGCCCTGCCGGAGCAGCTGCAGGCGCTGCAGCCGGGCGGCCGCGTCACGCCGCTGAGGCGGGCATGAGCGCGCGGGGGGCGATGACCGCCGGCGGGCCGCGCGCGATCCCGGCGATTCGCGGCCGGGTGCAGGCGGGGGCGCCGCTCGCGCCCTTCACCTGGTTCCGCGTCGGCGGGCCGGCGGAATGGCTGGTGCGGCCGGCCGATGCCGAGGACCTGGTCTCGCTGCTCGCCGGGCTGCCGGCCGGGACGCCGCTCACCGTGCTCGGCGCCGCCTCGAACCTGATCATCCGCGACGGCGGCCTGCCCGGCATCGTGCTGCGCCTCGGCGGCGCCTTCGGCGCGGTGACGGCCGAGCCAGACGGCATCGTGGCCGGCGCCGCGGCGCTCGACATGACCGTGGCGCAGCATGCCGCCGCGGCCGGGCTCGGCGGCCTCGAATTCCTCTCCGGCATCCCGGGCAGCATCGGCGGCGCCGTGGCGATGAATGCCGGGGCCTACGGCTCGGAGGTGAAGGACGTGCTGGACTGGGCGGAGGTCGCGACCGCCGACGGTATCCGCCGCCTCGATGCCGCCGTGCTCGGCTTCACCTACCGCCATGCCGCGCTGCCGGGGGGCGCCGTCGTCATCCGCGCCCGTTTCCGGGCCAGGCCGGGCGAGCCGGCTGCCATCGCCGCGCGCATGGCCGAGATCCGCGCGGCGCGCGAGGCCTCGCAGCCAGTGCGCGCCCGCACCGGCGGATCGACCTTCGTGAACCCGCCTGGCGGCAAGGCCTGGGCGCTGATCGATGCCGCGGGCTGCCGCGGCCTCGCCATCGGCGGCGCGCAGGTCTCGGAGAAGCACTGCAACTTCCTGCTCAACGCCGGCGGCGCCACCGCCGCCGAGCTGGAAGCCCTGGGCGAGGAGGTGCGCGCCCGCGTCCTCGTCCGGACTGGCATCGCCCTTGAATGGGAAATCAAGCGCCTCGGGCTCGCCTTGCCGGACGGGTCTGAGGGTGGTGGAGCAGCAGCATGACCCGCGTCGCGGTCCTTTTCGGTGGCATCTCAGCCGAGCGCGAGGTGAGCCTCGCCTCCGGCGGGCAGTGCATCGCGGCGCTGCGCGAGGCGGGGTTCGAGGTGGTGCCGGTCGAGGTGGGTGAGGACCTCGCCGCCGTCATCGCGGCGCTGCAGGCGGCGAAGCCCGACGCCGTCTTCAACACGCTGCATGGCCGCTTCGGCGAGGATGGCTGCATCCAGGGCGTGCTGGACTGGCTGCAGCTTCCCTATACCGGCTCCGGCGTCCGCGCCTCGGCGATCGCCATGGACAAGCCGGCGGCGAAGGCGGTGCTGGCCTCGGCGGACCTCCCGCTGGCGCGCCACCTGCTGGTCACGCCGGAGGAGCTCGAGGCGGCGGACCCGATGCCGCGGCCCTTCGTGGTGAAGCCGCCGAATGAGGGCTCCTCGGTCGGGGTGACGATCCTGCGGGAGGGCGACAACCGTCGCGCGGCCATCGCCCGCGAATGGCGCTTCGGGCCGCGCATCATGGTCGAGCCCTACATCCCGGGCCGCGAGCTGACCGTCGCCGTCATGGGCGACCGGCCGCTCGCCGTGACCGAGATCACCACCGACCTGCAATTCTACGACTACGACGCGAAATACGCCGATGGCGGCAGCCGCCACGCGGTGCCGGCGCCGGTGCATCCGGAGATCGAGCGCCAGGCCATGGCCGCCGCCCTCGCCGCGCACCGGGCGCTCGGCTGCCGCGGCGTCTCGCGCGCCGATTTCCGCTACGACGACACGGCCGGCGAGCCCGGCCGGCTCTATCTGCTCGAGGTCAACACCCAGCCGGGCATGACCCGCACCTCGCTGGTGCCGGAGCAGGCGGCGCATGTCGGCATCCCCTTCCCCGCGCTCTGCGCCTGGATGGTGGAGCAGGCCCGCCATGGCGCGTAGCCCGCAACGCGGCGAGGGAGGGTCGCGCCGCGCGCGCGGCACGGCCGGCAGCGCGCTGGACCGGCCGACCTCGCTGCGGCTCTGGCTGCGCCGTCGCCGCGGGCTGCTGCGGCCCGCCGGGCTCGGCCTGCTCGGCGCCGGCGCCCTGCTGGTCACCGCGGTGGCGGTGATGGCGACCGATCCCTATGGCCGCATCGCCGCCCTCTGGGATGGCGCGGCGGAGATCGCGGCTGGCGGCGGCCTGCAGGTGCAGGACGTGCTGGTGGACGGCATGCGCAACACGCCGCCCGAGCTGGTGCGCGAGGCGCTGTCGGTGCGGCGCGGCGATCCGATGCTCGGCTTCGACCCGCATTGGGCGCGCGAGCAGCTCGAGCAGATCGCCTGGGTCGAGCACGCGCATGTCGAGCGCCTGCTGCCCGGCACGATCAAGGTGCGGCTCGACGAGCGGCAGCCCTTCGCCATCTGGCAGCGCGAGAGCAAATTCTCGGTCATCGACCGCGAGGGCAAGGTGGTGGCCACCGAGAATGTCGGCGCCTTCGGCCGCCTGCCGCTGATCGTCGGCACCGGCGCCGACCGCGCGGCCGGGCCGATGATCGACGTGCTGCAGGCGGTGCCGGAGGTGCAGGAGCGCGTGCACGCGCTGGTGCGCGTCTCCGAGCGGCGCTGGAACCTGCGGCTGCGCAACGGCGCCGACGTGCTGCTGCCGGAGGGCCAGGAGGCCGCGGCGGTTGCCCGCCTCGCCGAGCTGCAGGCGAAGCAGGGGCTGATGGACCGGCCGCTGGCGGCGATCGACCTGCGCCTGCCGGACAAGCTGGTGCTGCGCATGGCGCCGGGCCAGCAGCCGGCCGAGCCCCCGGCGGCCGGCCAGAAGGCCCAGGGCGCGACGAGGAGTGGCCGCGGATGAACCAGATCTCCCGCCTGCCCCCCGCCATCGACCCGCCGGCGCCGGCGCGCCGCCGCCGCGGCGCCAAGCCCGGCGTCTTCGGCGTGCTCGACATCGGCACGACCAAGCTGGTCTGCCTGATCGCCCGGATCGAGAACGATGGCGAGGCGCGGGTGCTCGGCTTCGGCTGGCAGCGCGCCCGCGGCATCAAGGGCGGCAGCATCGTCGATCTCGAGGAGGCAGAGGCGGCGATCCGCGCCGCCGTCGGCCAGGCCGAGGAGATGGCCGATACGCGGCTGAACAGCGTCGTCGTCAATCTCTCCTGCGGTCAGCCGGAATCGCGACACCAGAACATCCAGTGGGGCATCGGCGGCCGGCCGGTGACCGAGGCCGACCTGCGCGCCATCCTGAACGAGGGCCGCCGTCGCAGCGCCGAGGACGGGCGCGAGATGGTGCACGCCTTCCCGCTCAGCTTCATGGTGGATGCGACGCCGGGGGCGAACGACCCGCGCGGCATGATCTGCGACACGCTGACGGCGCGGCTGCACCTGTGCGACGCGGCGCAGGCCTCGCTGCGCAACCTCGGCGCCTGCCTGATGCGTTGCGACCTCGAGGTGAACGAGCTGGTCTCGGCGCCCTTCGCCGCCGGCCTCGCCACGCTGGTCGAGGACGAGAAGCAGCTCGGCGCCACGGTCATCGACATGGGCGGCGGCACGACGAGCTTCGCCGTCTTCGCCGAGGGGCACCTGCTGCACACCGCGCAGCTCCCGGTCGGCGGCTGGCACGTGACGAACGACCTGGCGCGGCTGCTCTCGACACCGGTCGCGCATGCCGAGCGGCTGAAGACCCTGCATGGCGGCGTGCTCGGCGCGCCGGAGGACGAGCGGGAATGGCTGCCGGTGCCGATGGTGGGCGAGGAGGACGACCACATCGCGCGCATCCCGCGCGCCATGGTGGTCGGCATCATCCGCCCGCGGCTCGAGGAGACCTTCGAGCTGATCCGCGACCGGCTCGATTCCGCCGGTCTGTCGCAGGAGATGGGGCGCCGCGTGGTGCTGACCGGCGGCGCCAGCCAGCTCGTCGGCGCGCGCGAGCTCGCCGCGCGCGTGCTCGACCGCCAGGTGCGGCTCGGCCGACCGCATCCGGTGCGCGGCCTGCCGGAGACGGCGCAGGGCCCGGCCTTCGCCGCGCCGCTCGGCCTGCTCGCCTGGTGCGCCGGCGAAGGACGGCCGCTGATCGATCTGCTGCCGGGACTCGACCGCCCGCCCGGAGTGTTTCGACGACTGGTCCACTGGCTGCGGGACCGCGCCTGATGCGCCCCGCTGTAAGACTCCCGCCACACCTATCTGTGAAAAACCTGTGGATGAAATGGGAAAAGCCCATCGCAACCCAGGACACGAATCGCAGCATATCATTAGGATTCGCTGAGGAGATGCCCGTATGACGCTCAACCTCACCCTGCCCGTTTCCCAGCACACCGACTTCAGTCCGCGCATCACCGTCATCGGTGTCGGCGGTGGCGGCACCAATGCGGTCAACAACATGATCGCCATGGGCCTCGAAGGCGTGGAGTTCGTCGTCGCCAACACCGACGCGCAGTCCCTCATGCACAGCAAGGCGCCGGCCCGCGTGCAGCTCGGCCCGCACCTGACGCAGGGCCTCGGCGCCGGCGCCAAGCCCGAGATCGGCCGCGCCGCCGCCGAGGAGGCGACCGAGGAGCTGACCAAGCACCTCGAGGGCTGCCACATGGTCTTCGTCACCGCCGGCATGGGCGGCGGCACCGGCACCGGCGCCGCGCCGGTGATCGCCCGCATGGCGCGCGAGCGCGGCGTGCTGACCGTCGGCGTCGTCACCAAGCCCTTCGACTTCGAGGGACCGAAGCGCCGCCGCGCCTCCGAGCAGGGCATCGAGGAGCTGCAATCGGTCGTCGACACGCTGATCATCATCCCGAACCAGAACCTGTTCAGGATGGCGAACGAGCGCACCACCTTCGCCGAGGCCTTCAAGATGGCCGATGCGGTGCTGTACGACGGCGTGCGCGGCGTCACCGACCTGATGATCAAGCCGGGCCTGGTCAATCTCGACTTCGCCGACATCCGCACCGTGATGGCGGAGATGGGCAAGGCGATGATGGGCACCGGCGAGGCCGAGGGCGACGACCGCGCCGTGAAGGCGGCCGAGAAGGCGATCAGCAACCCGCTGCTCGACGACGCCTCGCTGCGCGGCGCCCGTGGCGTGCTGATCAACATCACCGGCGGCTACGACATGACGCTGTTCGAGGTTGACGAGGCCGCGAACCGCATCCGCAAGGAAGTCGACGAGGACGCCAACATCATCTTCGGCTCCTCGGTCGAGGAGGACCTGAACGGCCGGCTGCGCGTCGCCGTCGTCGCCACCGGCATCGATGCGGTGCAGCCGCAGGCGGTGAACCCGGCCGCCGCCGGCAAGGCGGAGGGTCTCACCCTGGTCCCCGGCGGCCGCGCCGCGCCGACCATCGGCGGCCGCGCCGCCGTGCCGGGCACCCCGACCGCGGGACATGCGCCTGGTCACGCCCCCGGGCACGTCCCTGGACACGTCCCCGGGCAGCCGGCGTCGCGCCGGACCGCGGTGAACATCCCGGGCTCCTTCCTTCGCCCGGCGGTGAACGCCGCCGCACCGATGCCCGCCGCGGACGCCTCCGGTCCTGTGCTCGGCCCGGTGTCGGTGGTGATGGAGGAGGCGGAAGCCGCCGCGCCGGTGATGATGACCCCGGCCCCGGCGCCGGGTTCCGCCCCGGGCGGCCGGCCGGTGCCGGCCATGACCGCCGCCGATATGCGGCCGGTCGGGCAGCCGCCGCAGCCCTCCTCGGCCGGCGGCACCTTCCGGGCGCTGTTCCGCAACGTCACCGGCGGCGGGCTGATGCGCCGCACCCTGCCCGAGGCGCCGCCGGCCCCGGTCGCCAGCCAGCTGGCGCCCGAACCGACCGCCCAGCGCCCGGCCACCCGCATGCCGCAGCAGGACGACATGGCGCTCGAGATCCCGAGCTTCCTGCGGCGCCAGTCGAACGGGTGATCCCCTTGCCGTGGCGCCTCCCCGAGGGGGCCACGGCACCGGAACTAGGGGGGACTCGCCCCTGCAAGCCGCCGTGGCCCATCGCGGCGGCTTTTCCATTCCTGCCTCACGCACCGCCGGCGAGATACAAATCGCTATTTTTTTCCAAGCAATTACAGTTGCTTAAGAAGTAATATGACGAAACAAGCCTTTATTCGCCGCAGCGCACACCCGATGCCACCTATGCGCTGGGCCTGAGGCCGAAAGGCAGGGCCCGGACTTCGCAGAGGCAAGCATGGACGGGTATATCGCACTGGAGACGGGTCGCCGCCGGACGTTGAAGGCCGCCATCGGCTGCGTCGGCATTGGCCTGCACAGCGGGCGTCGCGTCCAGCTGACCCTGCGGCCGGCGGCGCCGGGCGCAGGGATCGTCTTCCGCCGCACCGATGCCGGCTTCGAGGTCCCCGCCCTGTTCGACCAGGTCATGGACACGCGGCTCTGCACCGCCCTCGGCTTGGCCGAGGCGCCGCAGCTGCGCATCGGCACGGTCGAGCATGTCATGGCCGCCCTGGCTGGCTGCAGCGTGGACGATGCGATGGTCGAGCTCGACGGCCCCGAGGTGCCGATCCTGGATGGTTCGGCCTCGGCCTTCGTCTTCCTCATCGACTGCGTCGGCCTTGTCGCCCATGGCGGCCTCGGCCTCCGGCAGATGGAGGCGATCGAGGTGCTGCGCCGGGTGCGGGTGCAGGAGGGCGACGGGCCGGAGGCCGCCTGGGCCGAGCTCGCCCCGAATACGGGCGGGTCGTTCGAGGCCAGCCTGACCATCGACTTCCCGACGCCGGCCATCGGCCGCCAGTCCTTCTCGCTGCGCCTGTCGCCGCAGAGCTTCCGCGACGAGCTGGCCGAGGCGCGGACCTTCACCATGGCCGAGGACGTGGCCCGGCTCCGCGCCGCCGGCCTTGCGCTCGGCGGCAGCCTGGCCAATGCGGTGGTGGTGGACGGCCCGCTGGTGCTGAACCCCGGTGGGCTGCGCCGGCCGGACGAGTTCGTGCGGCACAAGCTGCTCGATGTGGTCGGCGACCTCGCCCTTGCCGGCGCGCCGATTCGTGGCCGGTTCAACGGCTACCGCTCGGGCCATGCGCTGAACAACAAGCTGCTGCGCGCCCTCTTCGCCGACCGGGCGAATTGGCGGGCCCAGCCCGGCAATGCGACCATCGATGGCGGCGCCCGCATGCCGGTCGCCGCGGCCGCCGCCGCCGCCGTCGCCTGATCCCTCCCCCGGGCGGCCTGGGGGCGGCCCCGGAGCGGCCTGGATGGGTAGAGGCGGCGCCCGGCCGTCTGTGGACCGGCTCGTCGGCGTGCTATAGAGCAGCGGGGCATCGGGCGGGCATTCCGCAACGCGGCTCCCCCCGCTTTGGCGGCGCGTCGGCGCCGTGGCACACCAGCGACCAGGCCATGATGATTCGACGCCTCTCCCTTCTGCTTGCCCTTGGCTTCGGCCTTTGTGCCCTGCCCGGCTGTTCCTGGTTCAGCGACTGGGACGGCAAGCAGGGCTCGCTCGATGCCGAGCGCCGGGTGGCCGCGAACGCCACCTACGACAATACGCCGGAGGGTCTTTACGCCGCCGGCGTAGAGGCGCTGCAGGCGAAGCGTTTCGCTGCGGCCGCCGATTATTTCGACCAGATCGAGCGTGACCATCCCTATTCGACCTGGGCGACGAACGCCAAGCTGATGTCGGCCTATGCCGAGTACCAGCGCAACCGCTACACCGAGGCCATCGGCGCGCTCGACCGTTTCATCCAGCTGCATCCGGCGCATCGCGACATCGCCTACGCCTTCTACCTGCGCGCCCTCTGCTACTACGAGCAGATCGCCGATGCGCAGCGCGACCAGCGCCCGACGGAACAGGCCATGGCGGCGCTGCAGGATGTGGTGAACCGCTTTCCCGACACCGCCTATGCCCGCGATGCCCGGCTGAAGATCGACCTCGCCCGCGACCACCTCGCCGGCAAGGAGATGAACATCGGTCGCTTCTACCAGCGCCAGCGGCTCTATGCCGCGGCGATCGGCCGCTTCCGCCGGGTCGTCGAGGATTACCAGACCACCAACCACGTGCCGGAGGCGCTGCACCGCCTGACCGAGATCTACCTGACGCTCGGCCTGACCGACGAGGCGAAGAAGACCGCCTCCGTGCTCGGGCACAATTTCCCGGGCAGCCCCTGGTACCAGGACAGCTACGCCCTGCTGGTGGACGGCGCCCCGACCTATGCGCAGGACCGCCCCGGCCTGGTGGCGCGCGTCTGGAACTGGATCTTCTGAGGGCGTTGTAGCCCCTCCCATGCTGGCATCCCTTGCGATCCGCGACGTCGTCCTGATCGAGCGGCTGGACCTCGCCTTCGGCAGCGGCCTGACGGTGCTGACGGGCGAGACCGGCGCCGGCAAGTCGATCCTGCTCGACAGCCTCGGCCTTGCCTGCGGCGCCCGCGCCGAGGCCGGCATGGTCCGTGCAGGCCAGGCGCAATGCTCGGTCACCGCCGTCTTCCTGCCGCCCGAGGGCCATCCTGCGCTCGCCCTGCTGGCCGAGCAGGGGATCGAGCGGGACGACGCGCTGGTGCTGCGGCGGGTGGTGCAGGCGGATGGCCGCAGCCGCGCCTTCGTCAACGACCAGCCGGTCGGCGTCGCGCTGCTGCGCCGCCTCGCCGCGCTGCTGGTCGAGGTCCAGGGCCAGCACGACCAGGTCGGCCTCGCCGATCCGGCGACGCATGCCGGGCTGCTGGATGCCTTCGGCGGCCTCGACCCGCGGCGCAACGCCGCCGGCGCCGCCTGGCGCGGCTGGCGCGAGGCGGAGCGCGCCCTCGCCACGGCGCGCGAGGCCATCGCCGCGGCGCAGCGCGACGAGGAATTCCTCCGCCACGCCGTGCAGGAACTGTCCGAGCTCGCCCCGGTCGAGGGCGAGGAGGAGGAGCTGAGCGGCGAGCGGCAGCGCCTGCAGCAGGGCGAGCGGCGGAGCGAGAGCATCGCCGCCGCGCTCGGCGAGCTGCAGCCGCGCGACCGCCGCCGCGGCGGCCCGGCCGATGCGCTGCGCAACGCGGCGCGGGCGCTGGAGCGGCTGCCGGCGCCGAACGAGGAGGCGCAGCCGGCGCTGACCGCCCTCGCCCAGGCGCAGGATGCCGTGGCCGAGGCCGAGACGCTGCTCGAGCGCCTGATGAACGAGGGCGGGCCCGATCCGCGCCGCCTGGAGCAGCTCGAGGACCGGCTCTTCGGCCTGCGCGCCGCCGCCCGCAAGCATGGCGTCGCCGTGGTGGAGCTGCCGGCGCTGCTGGCCGAGCTGAAGGAGCGGCTCGGCGCGCTCGATGCCGGCACCGAGCGCGTGGCCGGGCTGGAACAGGCGGCCGAGGCCGCGCGCGCCGCCTATCTGCAAGCCGGCCGGGCGCTGACCGAGGCGCGGCAGGCGGCGGCCAAGCGGCTGGAGACGGCGCTGGCCAAGGAGCTGCCGCCACTGAAGCTCGACCGCGCCCGCTTCTTCGTCGAGGTCACGGCGCGGGAGGAAGGCGGCTGGTCGGCCGATGGCATGGATCGCGTCACCTTCCTCGTCGCCACCAATCCCGGCCAGGCGCCGGGGCATCTGCAGAAGATCGCCTCGGGCGGCGAGTTGTCGCGGCTGATGCTGGCGTTGAAGGTGGTGCTGGCCCGCGGCTCGCCGGTGCCGACCCTGATCTTCGACGAGGTGGATGCCGGCATCGGCGGCGCGACGGCGGCGGCCGTCGGCGACCGGCTGGCGCGCGTCGCCGAGCGGCTGCAGGTGCTGGTGGTGACGCACAGCCCGCAGGTTGCGGCGCGCGGCGGCCAGCAGCTCCGCGTCGCCAAGCAGGTGAAGGGCGAGCGCGCCGCCACCACGGTCGAGCCGCTGGACCGGCGCGCGCGGCGCGAGGAGATCGCCCGCATGCTGGCCGGCGAGCGGGTGACGGATGCCGCCCGCGCCGCGGCGGACAGCCTGCTGGAGGGGACGCTGCTGTGACCTGGCCCGCCCCCGCGGGCGGGCCGATCGGGGAGCCCGGCCCATGACCGATGCCGGCCTCCGTGCCCGCCTGCCCGAGCAGCTCACAGAGGAGGAGGCGGCGGCCGAGCTGGCGGCGCTGGCCGCCGAGATCGCGCATCACGACCGCGCCTATCACGAACAGGACGCGCCCGAGGTCTCGGATGCCGATTACGATGCGCTGGTCCGCCGCAACCGCGCCATCGAGGGCCGCTTCCCCGGCCTGATCCGGGACGACAGCCCCTCGAAGCGCGTCGGCGCGCAGGCGGCCGAGGGATTTTCCAAATTCCGGCACGGCGTGCCGATGCTCAGCCTCGACAACGCCTTCGCGCCCGAGGATTTCGCCGAGTTCTGCGCCCGCATCCGCCGCTTCCTCGGGCTGAAGGAGGATGTCCTCGGCTTCGTCGGGGAGCCCAAGATCGACGGGCTCTCGGTGAACCTGGTCTATGAGGACGGCCGCTTCCTCCGCGGCGCCACGCGCGGCGACGGGACGGAGGGCGAGGACGTCACCGCGAATCTGCGCACGCTGAAGGATTTGCCTCTGCGGTTGCGCGGGAAGGCGCCGGAGCGAATAGAAATCCGCGGCGAGGTCTTCATGGAGAAGCCCGCCTTCCTCGCCTTCAATGCCGAGCAGGCGCGGCGCATCGAGGCCGGGGAGAAGAACCAGCGCGTCTTCGCCAACCCGCGCAACGCCGCCGCCGGCTCGCTGCGCCAGCTCGATGCGCGGATCACCGCGCAGCGGCCGCTGAAGCTTTTCGCCTATGCCATGGGAGCTGCGAGCAGCGTGCCGGTCGCGACGCATTGGGAGTGGTTGGCGCAGCTCCGCGACTGGGGCTTCGACGTGAACCCGCTCTCCGAGCTGCTGCCGGACGAGACCGCCGCGGCGGCCTTCCAGGCCCGGATCGCCGAGCAGCGCGCCCGCCTCGCCTATGACATCGACGGCGTGGTCTACAAGCTCGACCGGCTGGACTGGCAGGGGCGGCTCGGCTTCGTCGGCCGGGCGCCGCGCTGGGCCATCGCCTGGAAATTCCCCGCCGAGCAGGCCACGACCCGGCTGCTGCGGATCGAGATCCAGGTCGGCCGCACCGGCGCCCTGACCCCGCGGGCGGTGATGGAGCCGGTCAATGTCGGCGGCGTCATCGTGCAGCATGCGACGCTGCACAACGAGGATGAGATCGCCCGCAAGGATGTCCGCCCGGGCGATACGGTGGTGCTGCAGCGCGCCGGCGACGTCATCCCGCAGATCGTCTCCGTGGTGCTGGAGAAGCGCCCGGCGGAGAGCGCGCCTTTCGCCTTTCCCGATCGCTGCCCGGCCTGCGGCAGCCAGGCCCTGCGCCCGGAGGGCGAGGTGGTGCGGCGCTGCACCGGCGGCCTGATCTGCCCTGCCCAGACGGTGGAGCGGCTGCGGCATTTCGTCGCCCGCAACACCATGGATATCGAGGGTCTGGGTGAGGAGCGCATCCAGCAGCTGCACGACCTCGGCTGGCTGCAGGGCCCGGCCGACATCTTCCGCCTGCCGCAGCGGGAGGCGGAGATCGCCGCGCTCGAGGGCTGGGGCGAGCTCTCCGCCCGCAACCTGGTGCGCGCCATCGAGGCGCGGCGGAAGCCGCCCTTCGAGCGCTTCATCTTCGCCCTCGGCATCCGCCGCATCGGCGAGGCCAATGCCAAGCTGCTGGCCCGGCACTACCACTCCCTGCCGGAATGGCGGGAGCGGATGCTGGCAGCGCGCATCATCGGCTCGGAGGCGCGGGAGGAGCTGGGCTCGATCCAGGGCATCGGCCCGGCCATCGCCGAGGAGCTGGTCGCCTTCTTCGCCGAGCCGCGCAACCTCGCCGCGCTCGACGACCTCGCCGGCTTCGTCGAGCCGGAGCCGGCCCGCTTCACCGCGGCGGCGGATTCACCCTTCGCCGGCAAGACGCTGGTCTTCACCGGCACGCTCGAGACCATGACCCGGCCCGAGGCGGAGGCGCGGGCCGAGGCGCTGGGCGCCAAGGTGACGAAGACCGTCTCGAAGCGGACGGATTTCGTGGTGATCGGGGCCGATGCCGGCAGCAAGGCAACCAAGGCCGCCGAGCTTGGCCTGCGGACGCTCACCGAGGCGGAGTGGCGGGAGATGGCGGGGCTCGGCTGAACCCCGCCGGGCTCTGTCCTGGGGCGGCCCGGCGTCCCGCGCCGCGGGCGGGCCGCTTCCGCCGCTCAGCCGCCCTTGTTCGAGCGGCTGCGCGGCGTGGTCGGCAGCGGCGTCGCGGTCGGGCTGCCGGCATTGCCGGCCTGGCCCGAATAGTCGACCGTCGGCTCGGTGCCCTGCCCGGTGCTGCGCGTGCCGGTGATGGTCGCCGTGCCGGGCGTGGCGTTCGGGCTGCCGGACCCGGCGATGTCCCGTGCATCCTGCTTCAGCGGCGCGGCGCCCGGGCCGGCAGAGGTGCCGGCGACCGGCGGGCCGCCCGGCTTCACCTCGGAGCAGGCCGCGAGGGCCAAGCCGGCCGCAAGGCCGAGTGTCAGCGTGGTGATGCGCATCATGTCGAGTCCCCTGAAAAAGGTTGCGCTGCCAGCCTCACCGCAAAATCGCATGGCCGTGAAGTCACATCGGCTTGCCGGTAGCGCCATGTCGCAGCCATGCATGTCACGAAATCGAGCGCAACCTTGGCGCAGCTTAGGCGAGATCTTTCGCGGCTGGAATCGCCCGGATCAGTGACGATGCGCAGAAAACAAGGTTTTAGCCCTCGATGGGGCGCGATGCGTCGTCAAGCCCACGGGTCCGTCCCGAATGCGTCCAGCCCGGCGCATGTAACGCAGGCGGGGCCCGCGCGAGCCTCCCGGCGACGCCGATCCATTCCCGTCGCGCGACGATGCCCCGCCCTTCCGCCGCCCGCCCCCTTCCCGGCGCGGCGCGCGGCGGCGATCCTGCGGCCCTGAGAAGGAGGACGCCATGGCCGAGAGCAACCTGCAGGTGCTGCTGCGCCGCCGCCCGCAAGGCGCGCCGGTGCCGGAGGATTTCGAGATTGTCGAGACCCCGGCCCCCGAGCCCGCGGAGGGCGAGGTGCTGGTCCGCGCCGAATACCTCTCGCTCGATCCCTACATGCGCGGCCGCATGTCGGAGGCGAAGAGCTACGCCAAGCCGGTCGAGCTCGGCGCGGTGATGGAGGGGCGCACGGCCGGCACCGTCGTCGCCTCGAAGGCCGCGTCCTTCAAGCCGGGCGACGTGGTGGCCGGCGGCTATGGCTGGCAGCGCTTTTCCTGCGTGAAGGCGGCCGGCCTCATCAAGCTCGACCCCTCCGAGGCGCCGCTCTCGGCCAATCTCGGCGTGCTCGGCATGCCCGGTCTCACCGCCTGGGTCGGGCTCGAGGATATCGGCCAGCCGAAAGCCGGCGAGACCATGGTGGTCTCGGCGGCCTCCGGCGCCGTCGGCCAGGTGGTCGGGCAGATCGGCAAGCTCCGCGGCTGCAGGGTGATCGGCATCGCCGGCGGCGAGCGGAAATGCCGCTACGTGACCGAGGAACTCGGGCTCGACGCCTGCGTCGACCATCGCGGCGACCTCGCGGCGCAGCTCGACCGGCATTGCCCGGAGGGGATCGACGTCTATTGGGAGAATGTCGGCGGCGCGGTGCAGGCGGCGGTCTTCCCGCGGCTGCGCGACTTTGCCCGCATGGTGATGTGCGGCGTCATCGCGCAGTACAACGTGGCCGAGGGCTCGGACAGCTTCGGCGGCGCGCCCGGCCCCAATCTCGGCGCCGTGGTGCGCAAGCGGCTGCGCATCCAGGGCTTCATCGTCAGCGACAATGGCTGGCCGCGCTACCCGCAATTCCGCCGCGAGATGCTGGGCTGGATGCGCGACGGCCGGCTGCGCTGGCGCGAGGACGTGGTGGAGGGGCTGCGCAACGCACCCGAGGCCTTCATCGGCCTGCTGCAGGGGAAGAATTTCGGCAAGCTGGTGGTGAAGGTGGATTGAGGGGCAGCAGGTTCCCCGAAGCCGTTCCGCGGCTTCGGGGGGCCGCCCTCAGCCGCGCCGGCCGGGCAGCGTGGCGAGGGCCGCCTCGAAGGCGTCCAGCGTGTGGCGCACATCGGCTTCGGTATGGGCAAGGGAAATGTAGTACTTGCTCTCGCCCTTCAGGATGCCGGCGGCGCGGAGATGCGCGTTGACATGCTTCTGCGCCGCCGCATCGGCGCGCAGCGTGGCGCGGTAGTCGCGCACCGGCTCGGCGGTGAAGACCACGTCGAAGAGCGGCGGCTCGCCGATCACCTGCGCCGCGACGCCGGCCTTCCGCAGCGCCGCCTCCATCCCCTGCATCAGCGCCCGGCCGGTGGCGAAGACCTGCTCATAGGTGCCAGGCCGCTTCAGCACCTCCAGCGTGGCGAGGCCGGCGACGGCCGCGACCGGGTTGCCGGAGAGCGTGCCGACCTGCATCAGGAAGCCGTCGTCGCCGACCAGGCCGCGGTCGAAATGCGCCATGATGTCGGCGCGGCCGGCGATGGCCGAGAGGGCGAAGCCGCCGCCGACGATCTTGCCAAGGGTGCAGAGATCGGGCGTCACGCCGTAATAGCTCTGGGCGCCGCCATAGGCGAAGCGGAAGCCGGTGACGACCTCGTCGAAGATCAGCGGGATGCCGTATTGCGCGGTGATCTCGCGGATGCCCTCGAGGAAGCCGGGGGCGGGCGGGATCAGGCGCTGGAAGGGCTCGAGGATCACCCCGCCGAGCTCGTCGTGATGCGCCGCGATCAGTGCCCGCGCGGCCTCGAGGTCGTTGAAGGGGGCGACCAGCACCTCCTCCCGCGCGCTTCTCGGGATGCCGGGCGAATCCGGCACCGCCTGCGGGAAATTTGCCAGGTGCTTCGGCGCCAGGCTCATCAGGCCCCAATCGGACATGCCGTGATAGCCGCCCTCGAATTTCAGGATGCGGTCGCGCTTGCGGAAGGCGCGCGCCACCCGCATCGCATACATGTCCGCCTCGGTGCCGCTGCTGAGGAAGCGCACCCGCTCGGCGCAGGGCAGCGCCTCGACGATCGCCTCGGCCAGCCGGATGCCGTGCTCGTTATTGGCGAAGAAGGTGGTGCCGCGCGGGATCTGCGCCAGCACCGCCTCGGTCACCTCGGGATGCGCATGGCCGAGGAACATCGGCCCGGAGCCGAGCAGGTAGTCGATGTAGTCCCGCCCCGAGACGTCCCGGACATGGCCGCCGCGTCCCTCGCGGATGACGATGTCGGAGGGCAGGTTGCCGAAATTGCCGGCCGGCAGCACGCGATGCGCCGCCTCCACCAGGGTCTGCTCCTCGGTCTTGCCTGCCGCGCCGTCCATCCGCCTGCTCCTTCGCTCGGATGCCCCGCAGGCTAGAGCGTGATCGCTTGGGGTGGAATCACCGAAAAGCGTGAATCACGCGATCAAACAACGGCCTGGACCATGATCCGCGACCCTGTGTGAGCGGATCATGGTCCAGGCCAGGATGCGCCGGGCGGGAACGTGCTGCATCGCAGCGCGCAACTTCCCCCTACCCGCCGCCATGCGGGTCGTCGCGCGGCAGGATCTCCCGGATGTAGTCCCGCCCCTTCCATTCCGGCGCCGCCGAGCCGCCATCCGGCCGCGGCAGGTAAGCCGAGGGCTCGCCGCCGGCGAGGTCGGGGATGTAGCGCGGACAGTTGGGGAAGATGTCGGTCACCGCCACCCGCACCAGCCGCCGCGCCCCGGGGATGGCGGCCAGCCGTGCCGGGTCCTCGACCAGGCTCGCCCGGCCGCGCAGGCGCAGCCGCGGCGAGCGTCCGTCGAAGGCGATGAAGAGCATGCCGATGCCCGGGCTCAGCAGGATGTTGCCGAGGGAGAGGTGCATCGAATTGCCGTCGTAATCCGGCCATTCGAGGCTGGCCGGGCCGGTCACCCGGACGAAGCCGGGCGGGCCGCCCTTGAAGCTGCAATCGACCGCGCTCCCGGCGGCGGTGGCGACGAAGAAGAAGGGCGTGGCCTCGATCAGCGCGACATGCTGGGGGGCGAAGCTCTCCACCCGGCGCCGCGCCTCCAGCGCATCGGCGACGCGCCGCCCGTCATGGCGGTCCTGCAGCAGGCGGTTGCCGGCATGGAAAAGGCGCGAACGGTCCGCCTCGGCCCCCGCCCTTGCCCCCTCCGCGAGGCCGGTTCCGCCCGGCTCCGTTCCGCCTGGCCCCATCTCGTCTGGCCCCATCTCGTCTGGCTTGGCGCCGGCCATCCGCCGCAGCATGCGTCCCTGCCCCATCTCGGCCCTCCCCGTCCGGCCGGCAGGATGCGCCGCCCCCGTCCCGGCCGGCAAATCATCCGCCCGTCCGGGCCCAGCGCGCCGACGGCGAATTTCACGGACCGCATCCGATTTCCACGTTGGGCTGGCGCGCGAAGCGGGAAGCCCTATGCTATAGACTTGGCGTATGCCATTCGCTGCCCAGTCGGGCAGGGAGCGCAGGCCGGGTCCGTGGCACGGATCCGTCCGAAGGAGCACCGAAGAGTTCGAGAGATGGCCAAAAACGACAGCTGGCGCCCCCGCAAGCCCCGCAAGCGCGGTTTCGATGATGACGCGCCCGATTTCGCCGGCGGCTGGGGCGCCCCGCCGCCCTTCCCGATGCCAAGCATGCCTGCCTCGCGCGGACCTTCGGTCTTCGCCTCCGGGCCCGAGATTGAGGCGACGGTGAAGTGGTTCAACCCTGAGAAGGGTTTCGGCTTCGTCGAGCTCGGCAATGGCTCGGGCGACGCCTTCCTCCACGTCTCGGTGCTGCAGCGCTCCGGCAATGACGCGGTGAACCCCGGTGCCGGCCTGCGCGTGCGCGTCGGCCCGGGCCAGAAAGGCCAGCAGGTCACCGAGGTGGTCGAGATCACCAGTCCCGGCGAGCCCGGCGGCGGCGGTGGCGGCGGCCCCCGCGGCGGCTTCGGCGACCGCCCGCCGCGTGCCGGCGGCTTCGGCGACCGGCCCCCGCGCGCCGGCGGCGGCTTTGTCCCCTCGGGTCCCGCCGAGGAGATGCGCGGCACGGTGAAGTGGTACAGCCCGGAGAAGGGCTTCGGCTTCGTCTCGCCGGAGGGCGGCGGGCGCGACGTCTTCGTCCATGCCACCGCTCTCGAGCGCAGCGGGCTCTCGCCCCTGACCGAGGGCCAGGCCGTGGTCATGCAGGTCGTGCAGGGCCGCAAGGGCCCCGAGGCCTCGACCCTCAGCCACGCCTGAGCCATCGGCCTGGGCAGGCGGTAGAACGGGCAGGCCATAGGAAGGGGGGCGGCGCCACGGTGCCGCCCCTTTCGATTGCTATTCGAGCAGGGTCCGGTTCGCGGCCATCTCCGGCCGCGTGCCGGGGCTTGCGGGGGAAACGCGGATGCTGCTGCGCCGGGAACGGGCGATGACGGCGGTGGCCATCATGCTCGACGTCGCCTTCCATGCCGGCCGCACCGAGGCCGTCTCCGCCGCCGACATCGCCGAGCGGCTGGGACAGGCCCGCCGAGGCATCGAGCCGGTGCTGCAATCCCTCTCCCGCGCCGGGCTGCTCGACAGCATCCGCGGCCCGAAGGGCGGCTACCGCCTTGGCCGGCCGCCGCGCGACCTGCGCCTGGCCGAGATCGTCGCCACCGCGCTCGATGAGGATGGCGCGGGCGGCGAGCAGCCGGCCGGCCGGCTGCAGGCGGCGGTGGTGCAGCCCCTCTGGATGGAGCTGGAGGGGCTGTGCCGGGACCATCTCTCGAAGCTCACCATCGCCGATCTGATCAAGCGCGCCGCCGCCGCCGGGGTGCGGCGGCCGACCGTCGAGCCGCTGAACTTCGTGATCTGAGGCGCCCCGGCGCCATACTTGCCGCGCACGGGAATTGCCCCACTGTCCCGGTCGGGTGGCCCGCCCAGGGGGGAAGAACGCCATGGCCCGCGTCCGCAACATCGACAGCCGCGAATTGCCGCCCGGTCTGGCGGCCATCTACGAGCGCTTCGCCGCGGAATACGGCCCCTTCCGCAACCAGGTCGCGGTCCTCGCCCATGTCCCGGCGGCGCTGCGCCACCTGATGCCGATGCTGATGGAGCTGCGTGAGGCGAAGACCCTGCCGAAGCGCTATCTCGAGCTCGCCATCGTCGTCGTCTCCAACCTCAATGCCTGCCACTACTGCGTCGCCCACCACAAGCCCTTCCTGGTGGTGGAGGGGATCAGCCCCGAGGGCATCGACCGCATCATGGACTGGCGCGAGCATCCCGAGCTCGACGAGGCCGACCGGCTGGTGGTGCAATACGCCATCGCCGCCTGGGAGACGCCGAACCGCATCCCGGAGGCGCTGGTGCAGCGGCTGCGCAGCGTGCTGTCCGAGGCGCAGCTCGTCGAGCTGACCCTGCGCATCACCCTCTGCGGCTTCTTCAACCGCTTCAACGACGCCCTGCAGATCGACGAGGAGGACGAGGCGGAAGCGGCCCTCGACGGCTTCGGAACCCGCCCTCAGAGCTGAGGCGAGTCCCGCCCGGCCGCGCGGATCGCCCGCCAGACCGTCTCCGGCGTTGCCGGCATCTGCAGCCCGGTGACGCCGAGCGGCCGCAGCGCGTCCAGCACCGCATGCATCACCGTCTGCGGCGCCCCGATCGCCCCCGCCTGGCCGACGCCCTTGACGCCGAGCGGGTTGGAGCGGGTCGGCTCCTCGCCGAAGGCGATGGCGAGGTCGGGCAGGTCGGCGGCGCGCGGCAGGGCGTAGTCCATGAAGGAGGCGCTGAGGAGCTGGCCGGACTCCGGATCGTAGGCGATCCGCTCCTGGAGCGCCTGGCCGATGCCCTGGGCGAGGCCGCCCTGCACCTGGCCGGCCGTCAGCATCGGGTTCACCAGGCAGCCGTAGTCGTCCACCGCCTGGTAGCGCAGCAGCGCCACGGCGCCGGTCTCGGGATCGACCTCCACCTCGGCGGCATGCGCGCCGGAGGGGAAGGTGACGAGCTCGGAGAGGTTCTTCGCCTCGGCATCCAGCCCCGGCGGCATGCCCTCCGGCAGGTCGGCCGGGTCGTAGGAGGCCTCGATCAGCGCCTCCAGGGTCAGCGCCTGCCCATTGGCGGGCACGGTGAAGCAGCCCTCGGCGAATTCCACCGAATCCGGCGCCACCTGCAGCAGATGCGCCGCCAGCCGGCGCGCCTTGGCGATCACCTGCTCCAGCGCCATGACCAGGGCGGTGCCGCCGACATGCAGGGAGCGCGCCCCGCCATGGCCGTTGCCGAAGGCGACCGCGTCGCTATCCGCCTGCACCAGGCGGAAGCGGCTCTCCTCCAGCCCCAGCCAGGCGGCGGCGATCTGCGGGAAGCTGGTCTCGTGCCCCTGACCGTTCGACTGGGTGCCGATGACGATGTCCACCATCCCGTCCGGCGCGAAGCGCAGCGCCGCCCATTCCTGCGGCGCGCCGCGCGAGGTCTCGAGGAAACAGGCGATGCCGAGGCCGCGCAGCCGACCCCGCGCCGCACTCTCGGCGCGCCTTGCGGCGAAGCCCTCGCGATCCAGCAGCGCCTCGAGATCGGCGAGGTTGGCCTGGAAGCGGCCGGTATCCATCAGCATCCCGGTCGCACTGCGATAGGGAAAGGCGGCGATGGCGTTGCGCCGCCGGATCGCCACCGGGTCGAGGCCGGTGGCGCGGGCCGCGGCCTCGACCAGCCGCTCGGTCAGGTAGTTCGCCTCGGGCTTGCCGGCGCCGCGATAGGCATCGACCGGCAGGGAGTTGGTGAAGGCGCCCTCCACCTCCAGCAGGATGGCGGGGATGGCATAGATGCCGCCGATGGCGGTGCTGACGGAATTGGTCGGGCAGGCCGGACCGTGCGCCGAGCAATAGGCGCCCATATCGGCGGCCAGCCGGGCCTGCAGGGCGAGGAAGCGCCCCTCGGCATCGAGCGCCAGCCGGGCGGTGCCCTGCAGGTCGCGGCCATGCACGGCGCCCTGGAATTCCTCGCTCTGCGCGCCGATCCAGGCGACCGGCCGGCCCAGCCGGCGGGCCGCGGCGAGCAGCGCCACATGCTCGGGGAAGAGGAAGTTCTTCAGCCCGAAGCCGCCGCCGACATCGGGGCAGCGCAGATGGAAGGCCGCCTCCGGCAGGCCGAAGACCGTGGCGAGCTGCCGCCGCAGCCCGTGCACCCCCATGCCGGCGAGCAGCAGCTCGAAGCGCCCGCCCTCCCAGGCGGCGAGGGCACCGCGCGGCTCGATCGGGGCGGCATGGACGCGGTTGTTGATCAGGTCGAGCTCGACGATCCGCGCCGCGGCGGCGAACCCCGCCTCGGTGGCGGCGCGGTCGCCGCGCTCGAAGCGGAAGGCGCGGTTGCCCGGCGCCTGCGGCCAGAGCTGCGGCGCGCCCGGCGCCAGCGCGGCGCGGCTGTCGACCACCGCCGGCCGGGGATCGTAGGCGACCTCGATCGCCTCGGCCGCGTCGCGCGCTGCCGCCAGGCTCTCCGCGACGACGAGCGCCACCGGCTCGCCGACATGCCGCACCGCGCCCCGCGCCAGGGCATGCCGCTCGGGAATGATGAGCGGGCCGATGGTCTGCACCACCGCCGGGCAGGGTAGCGGGCCGATCCCCTCGCCGGCGAGGTCCTCGCCGGTGAGGACCAGGGCGACCCCCGGCATGGCGCGCGCCGCCGCGGCGTCGATGGCAAGCAGCCCGGCATGCGCATGCGGCGAACGCAGCACCGCAGCCTGCAGCGCCCCGGGCGGGACCAGATCCGCGACATAGCGCCCCTGGCCGGTGAGGAAGCGGGCATCCTCGACCCGGCGCCGGCTCTCGCCGATCATGGGGCAAGCTCCGATGCCGTCCGGCGGCGGGCCATGGCTTGCTCCTCAAAGCCTTTGGCGCATCGTGCCACGGCCTGGCACGGGCGCCCAGCCGCTGCCCCTCAGCCCCGTGCCAAGCGCTTCTCCACGAATTCCAGCCGGTCCTGGCCCCAGAAGATGTCCTCGCCGATGACGTAGCTCGGCGCCCCGAAGACGCCGCGGGCCAGCGCCGCCGCCGTGTCGCACTCGCGCATCGCGGCCCAGCGCGGCTCCTGCGACAGGGGCAGCAGGGTCGCCGGATCGAGGCCCGCCTCGGTCACCAGCCGGGCCAGGGTTTCCGGCGCGCCGGGATCCTGCTCCTCCTCCCAGAGCGCCTTCAGGATGCGGTGGGCGAGGCGGATCGCCGGCGCATCGCCCAGGCTCTCCCGCGCCGCGATCACCGCGCAGGCGCCCGGCAGCTCATTGGCGGGGAAATGCTTCGGCCGGATCTGGATCGGGATGCCGCGATGCTCGCGCCAGCGCGCCAGCTCCTGCAGCCGGTAGGCCTGGCGCTGCGGGCTGCGCTTCGGCAGGGGCAGCCCGCCGGAGCCGGCGAAGATGGTGCCGAAATCCACCGGCCAGATCCGCAGCGTGGCGCCGTGCTGCGCCGCCAGCGCCTCGATCCGCGCCGCGCCGAGATGCGTCCAGGGCGAGTTCAGCGAGGCGTAGTAGTCGATGTGCAAGGTCATGGAGACTCCTTCCCATCCTCGGCCCGCTGCCAGGCCGCCCGCTCCAGCGCATGCCGGAGATAGCGGCCCTGCCAGGCCCCCGGCCGCAGCCCGAGCTTGCGGGCAACCGCGAGCGAGGCGTGATTCGCCGGGTTGATGTCGGCGATGATGCGCGGCAGGCCGAGCCGGCGGAAGGCATGCGGCAGCAGCGCCGCCGCCGCCTCGGTGGCGATGCCCTGCCCCCAGGCGGCGCGGCGGAGGCGCCAGCCGATCTCGACCTCCGGCCCCCGCGCATCCTCCGGGATCAGCAGGACCCAGCCGAGGAAGGCGCCGCCCGCCTCCACCACCCAGTAGCCGAGGCCTGCCGGCCAGGGGCCGCGGGTGCGAGCCTCGATGAAGGCCCGATGCGCCGCGGCGTCGTCCCAGGGCCCGTCGATATGGCGGAGCACCGCCGGCTCGCGATCCATGGCGAGGCAGGCCTCGGTGTCCTCCAGGCGGCGCGGCCGCAGCCGCAGCCGCGTGGTCCGGAAGCAGGGCGGCGTCACGCCGGCAGCAGCGGCGCGCCGGTGGCGGCCCGCGCGGTCGCCAGGTCGATGCCCGGCGCCAGCTCGCGCACCGCGAAGCCCTCGCCGGTCGGGGCGAAGAGACCGTAATTCGTGGCCACCAGCGTCACCACGCCGCGCGCCGTCACCGGCAGGCGGCAGCGCGCCACCAGCCGCGGCTCGCCCTTGCGAGTGGTGTGCTCGAGCAGCAGGAAGACCCGCCGGGCGCAGGCGGCGAGGTCCATGGCGCCGCCGATGCCGCCCCCCTTGGCGCCGGCCAGCCGCCAATTGGCGAAGTCGCCGCCGGCCGAGACCTCGTAGGCGCCCATCACCGTGACATCGATGCGGCCGCTGCGGATGATGCCGAAGCTGTCGGCATGGTGGACGATGGCGGCGCCCGGCTGCAGCGAGACATTCTGCCCGCCGGCATTGACCAGATGCAGGTCCTCCTCGCCCGGGGGCAGCACCGGCCCGTAGCCGATGACGCCGTTCTCCGCATGATAGACGATGTCGCGGTCGCCTATGTCGGTGTTGGAGCAGAGGGTCGGCAGGCCGACGCCAAGATTGACGATCCAGCCATCCTGGAATTCACGCGCCAGGCGATCCGCCATCTGCTGCCGGTCCCAGCCGGTCGATGCGGCGCCGCTCACCGCGCGCGCTCCTGCCGGCGGGTGGTCCAGAGCCCCTCGGGCGCGGGCGGGATGGCGACGAGGCGCTGGACGAAGATGCCGGGCGTGTGGATCTGGTCCGGGTCGAGCGCCCCCGCCGGCAGGATCGGCTCCTCCACCTCGACGATCGCGAGGCGCGCTGCCATCGCCATCAGCGGGCCGAAATTCCGCTGGCTGCGCCTGTATTGCAGGTTGCCGGCGGCATCCGCGCGCCAGGCGCGCAGCAGGGCGACGTCGCAGGGCAGCGCGTATTCCAGCAGGTATTCGCGGCCGTTGATCACCCGCGTCTCGCGCCCCTCGGCGAGCTCGGTGCCCACCGCGGTCGGCGTGTAGAAGGCGGGGATGCCGGCGCCCGCGGCGCGCAACCGCTCGGCGAGCGTGCCCTGCGGCACCAGCTCGGCCTCGACCTCGCCGGCCTCGTAGAAGCGAGTGAAGGGCAGCACGTCGCTCGGCCGCGTCGCCGCGGTGAAGCTGCAGACCACCTTCGCCACCTGCCCGTTCTCCACCAGCATGCCGATATCGGGCATGCGCGGCTGCTGCGCGCCACCGGTGGTATTGGCGATGCAGGTCAGGCGCTTCGCCCCCTGGGCGAGCAGCGCCCGGGTGAGATTGTAGGGCGTGCCCGGCCCGGCGAAGCCGCCGAAGGCGATGACGGCGCCATCGGGAATATCCGCGAGCGCCGCGGCGAAACTCTGCATCACCTTGCCTGGGCGTGCCATGCTCGACCTTTCCTCCCGCAGTCTCCTTACAGCGAGCCTAGGACAGCCGACCGCCTGCCGTCGATGCATCCCGGATGGCGCGTTTGCCTCCGCTTTGGGCATTGCCTGGACGCTGCGCGCAACCCACCATCCCGGGATCGTCATGCCCGCAATGGCGCCGCTTTTGCTCTAACCCACGGCGATTCCCTCGCAGGCTACCCCCGTCCATGCCGCTCCACGTCGCCCTCAACCACCGCACCAGCTACCGCTACGACCATGCGGTCACCCTTGGCCCGCAGACCATCCGGCTGCGGCCGGCGCCGCATGCCCGCACGCCGATCGTCAGCTACGCGCTGAAGGTCGAGCCGAAGCCGCATTTCCTGAACTGGATGCAGGATCCGCAGGGCAACCACCTGGCGCGGGTCGTCTTCCCCGAGCGGGTGACGCAGTTCAGCGTGGAGGTCGACCTCGTCGCCGACATGGCGACGATCAATCCCTTCGACTTCTTCCTCGAGCCCGAGGCCGAGACCTGGCCCTTCGCCTACGACCCGGTGCTGGAGCAGGAGCTGGCACCCTTCCGCAAGCTGGAGACGCCAGGCCCGCTGCTGCGGCAATTCCTCGACGGCATCCCGCGGACCGAGCAGCGCACGGTGGACATGCTGGTGGGGCTGAACCGCCAGGTGCAGGAGCGGACCGCCTATGTCGTGCGCATGGAGCCCGGCGTCTGGACGCCGGAGGAGACGCTCGGCAACGGCCGCGGCTCCTGCCGCGACAGCGCCTGGCTGCTGGTGCAGATCCTGCGGCATCTCGGCTATGCCGCGCGCTTCGTCTCCGGCTACCTCATCCAGCTCGTCGCCGATGTGAAGCCGCTGGATGGGCCGGAAGGCCCGAGCGAGGACTTCACCGACCTGCATGCCTGGGCCGAGGTCTACCTGCCCGGCGCCGGCTGGGTCGGGCTGGACGCGACCTCCGGCCTGATGGCCGGCGAGGGCCACATCCCCTTGGCCGCGACGCCGGAACCCGTCTCCGCCGCGCCGATCACCGGCTTGGTCGAGAAGGCGGAGACCGAGTTCGGCTTCGCCATGTCGGTCACCCGCCTGCGAGAGACGCCGCGCGTCACCAAGCCCTATACCGAGCAGCAGTGGCAGGACATCCTCGCCCGCGGCCGGATGGTGGACGGCGCGCTCCGCGAGGGCGACCTCCGCCTGACCATGGGCGGCGAGCCGACCTTCATCGCCGCCGACGACATGGATGCGCCGGAGTGGAACACCGCGGCGCTCGGCCCGACCAAGCGGGCCTATGCGGGACGCCTGCTGCGCCGGCTGGCGCCGCTCTGGTCGCCCGGCGCCGCGCTGCAATACGCCATGGGCAAGCACTATCCGGGCGAGCAGCTTCCCCGTTGGGCGCTCTACTCGCACTGGCGCCGCGATGGCGAGCCGGTCTGGAAGAACCCCGAGCTCCTCGCCTCCGACGACGACCGCGACAGCGCGACCGCGGCCGATGCCGCGCGCTTCGCCCGCCTGCTGGCCGAGCGGCTGCAGGTCGATCCCGGGCTCGTCGCCCCGGCCTACGAGGACATCCACTACCATCTCTGGCGCGAGAAGCGCCTGCCGGCCAATGTCGTCGTCGAGGATGCGAAGCTGCAGGACCCGCTGGAGCGGGCGCGGCTGGCCAAGGTCTTCGGCCAGGGGCTCGCCGCCGAGGTCGGCGCGGTGCTGCCGATCCGCCGGGTGATGCGGGACGGCCTTCGGCGCTGGCAGGGCGGGCGCTGGTTCTTCCGCGGCGAGCATCTCTTCCTGGTGCCGGGCGACAGCCCGATCGGCTTCCGCCTGCCGCTGGACAGCCTGCCCTGGATGTCGGAGGCGGATGCGGCGCGGGTCCTTGAGACCGAGGCCGATCCCTTCGCACCGGTCGCGCCGCTGCCGCCCCGCCAGGCCTTCGAGCGCGGCCGCGGCGGCCAGCCCCTGCCCAGCCAGCCCCTGCCCGGCCAGCGCCTGATGCCGCAGGACCCGCAGCTCGGCCTTGGCCGCGCCGACGGCACGGCCTCGGCCACGGGCCCCGCCCTGGGGGCGGAGCATTTCCGGCCGCAGCCGCAGGAGCTGCCGGTGGTCGGCCGCTCCGATCCGGGCGTGGTGCGCACCGCCCTCGCGGTCGAGGCGCGGGGCGGGCTGGTGCATGTCTTCTTCCCGCCGCTCTATGCCGCCGAGGACTGGCTCGACCTCGCCGCCGCCGTCGAGGCGACGGCCGCGGAGACCGACCGCAAGGTGATCCTGGAAGGCTACCTGCCGCCGCGCGACGAGCGGCTGCTGCATTTCTCCGTCACCCCGGACCCCGGCGTGATCGAGGTGAACATCCACCCCGCCGCCTCCTGGCCGGAGATGGTGGAGCGCACCGAGCAGCTCTACGAGGAGGCGCGGCAGGTCGGGCTCTCGGCCGAGAAATTCATGCTCGACGGCCGCCATGTCGGCACCGGCGGCGGCAACCACGTGGTGATGGGCGGCGAGCGGCCGGCCGACAGTCCCTTCCTGCGCCGGCCGGACCTGCTGAAGAGCCTGCTCGGCTTCTGGCACAACCATCCGAGCCTCTCCTACCTGTTCAGCGGCCTCTTCATCGGCCCGACCAGCCAGCATCCGCGCGTCGACGAGGCACGGCAGGACGCGTTGGCGGATCTCGAGATCGCCTTCTCGAAGATCGCGCCGGGGAAGGAGACGCCGCCCTGGCTGACCGACCGGCTGTTCCGCAACATCCTGGCGGACATGACCGGCAACACCCACCGCACCGAGTTCTGCATCGACAAGATGTACGCGCCCGAGAGCAGTTCGGGCCGGCTCGGCCTGGTGGAGTACCGGGCGCTGGAGATGCCGCCGCATGCCCGGATGTCGGCGGCGCAGATGTTGCTGATGCGCAGCGCCCTCGCCGCCTTCTGGCGCACCCCCTATGACCGCCGCCTGGTCCGCTGGGGCACGCGGCTACACGACGAGTTCATGCTGCCGCATTTCGTCGAGCAGGATTTCGCCGACAGCCTGCGCGAGCTGGCCATGCTGGGCTTCCCGCTCGACCAGGAGTGGTTCGCCCCGCACCTGGAATTCCGCTTCCCGCGCATCGGCGAGGTGACCCTGCGCGGCATCGGGCTGGAGTTGCGGCATGCGCTGGAGCCCTGGCACGTGCTGGGCGAGGAGCCGGGCGGCGGCGGCACGGTGCGCTATGTCGACAGCAGCACCGAGCGGCTGCAGGCGCGCGTCAGCGGCTGGGTGGAGGAGCGCTACGCCCTCGCCTGCAACGGCTACGAGGTGCCGCTGACCCGCACCGAGACGGTGGGCGAGTTCGTCGGCGGCGTGCGCTTCAAGGCCTGGGACCCGCCCTCCGCCCTGCATCCGACCATCCGGGCGCAGGCGCCGCTGGTCTTCGACATCTATGACCGCTGGACCGGCCGCAGCCTCGGCGGGCTGACGCATCACGTGGCGCATCCGGGCGGCCGCAATTACGAGACGCTGCCGGTGAACGCCAACGAAGCGGAGGCGCGCCGCCGCACCCGCTTCCAGCCCTTCGGCCACACGCCGGGGCCGATGCCCGAGCCGCGCGTCCTGCCCGCGCCGGAGGCGCCGCGCTCCCTCGACCTGCGGCGGGCGGGCTGATGCCGGCGGCCGTCGATGGCGCCTCATCGACGGCCCGCCTCGGCAGAAGCGCCTGACCGGGCGCCCGGCTGGGACGGGAGATGCATGCCGCCGGTCCGGGCCAGGGCGTCTCCCCCTCGCCTGCGCGCGACAGCCATGGCATCACCCTTGGCGCATGACAGAAGCCGCCCCGCTCGATGAGATGGTGGATGGCGCCGGCGGCATCCGTCCCCATTGGGGCGGCTTGCTCGGCGCCCTCTCGACGCTCGGCCGCGGCGAGCTCGCTGGGCGGGCGGCGCTGCTCGACCGACATTTCATCGAGGAAGGCGCGACCAGCCTTCTCCCCGGCGAGTCCGACATGCCCGCCTGGCGCTGCGACCCGGTGCCCATGTTGCTAGCGCCGGCCGAATTCGATGCCCTGGCCGAGGGCCTGGCGCAGCGGGCGAGCCTGCTCGAGGCGGTGCTGCAGGATGTCTACGGGCCGCAGCAGCTCCTCGCCGAGGGGCTGCTGCCACCGGCCCTGGTCTATGCCAACCCGGCCTTCCTCCGCTCCTGCCGCGCCGCGGCGGGCCGGCGCGAGGGGCCGTTGCTGCATCTCTACGCCGCCGACCTGCTGCGCGCCCCGGATGGCGGCTGGCGCGTGCTGGCCGATCGCAGCGCCGGCCCGACCGGCCTCGCGCATGTGCTGGAGAACCGCCGCGCCTTGGCGCGCACCGTGCCCGAGCTGACGCGGGCGCGGCAACTGCGGCGGCATGGGCCCTTCTTCGACATCTGGCAGGATGCGCTGCAGCGCCTGGCGCCGCCCGGTGCCGCCGGCCGCAACCCCGGCGTCGCCATGCTCACCGGCGGGCCTTCCAGCCCGCACTGGTACGAGCACGTCATCCTCTCCCGCCGCCTGTCCTGCGCCCTGGTCGAGGGCGGCGACCTCACCGTGCGCGACGGCGCGCTGTTCCTGAAGACGCTGCGCGGGCTGCAGCCCGTCGATGTGCTGCTGCGCCGGCTGGACGGGCGGCAGATGGACCCGCTGGAGGGCGACCAGAGTCCCTCGCATGGCGTCGCCGGCCTGCTCGACGCGATGCGGGCGGGCTCCGTCCGCATCGTCAACGATCCCGGGGCCGGCTTCGCCGAGGCGCCGGCGCTCGCCGCCTTCCTCGCCGGCCTGGCGCCGCGGCTGCTCGGCGAGCGGCTGCGCCTCGCCGATGCCCGCACCCTCTGGCTGGGGGATTTGGCGGTGCGGGAGCAGGTGCTGGGCGATCTCGGCCGCTGGCTGGTGCGGCGGGCGGTGGACGGCACGGTGCAGTCGGTCACCGCCGGGGCGCTGCCCGCAGCGGCGCGGGCCGAGCTGGCCGGGCGCATCCTCGCCGCGCCGGAGGAATACGTCGTCTCCGAGGCGCTGCCCGCCTCCGTCGCGCCCTGCGCCGGGCCGCAGGGGCTGGAGCCGCGGCCGGTCATCCTGCGGCTCTTCCTAGTGCATGACGGCCAGCGCTGGCAGGCGCTGCAGGGCGGCCTCGCCCGCGCCCTCGCCGCGCCCGATCCCGGCACCGGCGCCCGGCCCGGCATGCGCTTCAGCAAGGATGTCTGGGTGCCGATGCAGGAGCCGGGGGAGGTCCAGGGGCCGCCGCAGGCCAGCATCCGCGCCCTGCCGATCCGCCGCGGCAGCGGCGACATCCCGAGCCGGGTCGCCGATAATTTCTTCTGGCTCGGCCGCTACCTCGAACGGCTGGAGACGGCGGCGCGGCTGCTGCGGGCCAGCGCGTCGCGCCTCGCCGTCAGCGATCCGGGCCCGCGGGCCCTGGCCGAGCTGAAGAGCCTCGCCGCCTGCCTGGTCCGGGCCGACCTGCTCGACAGCGAGACGGCGCGCGAGATCGGCACCGTGCCGGTCGCGCGGGTGCTGCTCCGGGCGGTGCGGGAGCGCGGCCGCCTGCCGGGGCTGCTGGGCCAGGTCGGGCGCCTCGCCGACCTGCTGCGCGACCGGTTGACCGGCGAGATGCACCTCGCCCTCAACCGCGGCATGCGGGAGCTCACCGAGGCCTTCCGCGCCGTCCCGGCCAGGCGGGAGGAAGCGCGGGAGGAGGCGCGCAGCCTCGATGCGCTCGGCCATGTCAGCGTTGCGGTGCTCGCCTTCGCCGCCACCGTGGCCGGCCTCGCCGCCGAGAACATGGTGCGGGGCGGCGGCCGGCTCTTCCTCGATCTCGGCCGGCGGGTGGAGCGGGCGCAGGCGATCGCCGCCGAGCTGCACCGGGTGCTCGACCAGCCGGGCGCCGCAGCGCAGCCGGCGCGGCTCGAGCCCGGGCTGCGGCTGGCCCTCGAGCTGCGGGATTCCGTCATCACCTATCGCAGCCGCTACCTCACCGCGCTGCAGCCGGCCCCGGTGCTCGACCTGGTGCTGGCGGATGAGGGCAATCCGCGCGGCCTCGCCTTCCAGCTCGAGGCGGCGCGGGACATGCTGGCCGATCTCGAGGGCGAGGCGGGCGGCCCGCTGTCGCAACTCGCGCAATCCCTGCTGGAGGAGGCCAGGGCGATGGTGCGGGAGGTGGCGGAGGCCTCCTCCCAGGCCGAGGCGGTGCTGCGGCTGCGGCCGCGCCTCGCGGCGCTGGAGGGGGAGGTGGCGACGCTCTCGAACCGCATCGCGCGGCGCTGGTTCGCGCTGCTGCCGGCGCCGCACAGCCTCGGCCCCGCCCCCGCCATCCGGATGCGCGGCGCGGCGTGATCTACCGGGTCCGCCATACCACCCGCTACGCCTATGGCAGCACGGTGGACCTCGCGGCGCATATGCTGCACCTCCGGCCGCGCGACCTGCCCTACCAGCAGGTGCGCAGCGCCGACCTCACCAGCCTGCCCGCGGCGGCGCGGCGGCGGGACGGGCTCGACCATTTCGGCAATGCCGTGACCTGGCTGTTCATCGATGCGCCGCACGACCTCTTCGAGGTGACGGCCGAGGCCGAGGTGGCGGTGCGCTATCCCGCGCCGCCCGCGGCGGCGGCGACGCCGCCCTGGGAGGCGGTGCGCGAGGCGGCGCGCGCCGGCGGCCCGGGCGCCTGGGAGGCGGTGGAATACCGCTTCGACAGCCCGATGTGCCCGGCCGTCGCGGCGGCCGGGGCGTATGTCGGCGCGAGCTTCCCGCCCGGCCGGCCGGTGCTGGCCGGGCTGCTCGATCTGAATGCGCGGATCCGCGCCGATTTCCGCTTCCGCGCCGGTGTCACCGACCTCTCGACGCAGGTCGCCGAGGTGCTGGAGCGGCGCGAGGGCGTGTGCCAGGACTTCACCCATCTGATGATCAGCGGGCTGCGCGCCATCGGCCTGCCGGCGCGCTACACCTCCGGCTATATCCGCACCCGGCCGCCGCCCGGCCAGCCGCGCCGGCGCGGCGCCGACCAGAGCCATGCCTGGGTCGGCGCCTGGCTCGGCGCCGATCATGGCTGGGTCGAGCTGGACCCGACCAATGGCGTGGTGGTGCAGGAGGAGCATGTGGTGCTCGGCTGGGGCCGCGATTACGGCGATATCAGCCCGGTGCGCGGCGTGATGCTCGGCGGCGGCGACCACGGGCTCACCATCGGCGTCGACCTGGAGCCGGTCGAAGACTGAATGCCCGCCCCTACTGCGCTGCCGGCGCGCGCGCCAGCCCGCGCGCCAGCATCACCAGCAGGATCGCCACCGCCGAGACCGCCGTATAGAGGCCGAAGGCGTTGAGATAGCCGATCATCGCCGCCTGCCGGTCGATCTCCCGCGACAGCCGCGCCACGCCCTGCAGCGTCTCCAGGCTCCAGCCGCCCATCAGGTCCGGCATGGCCAGCGCGCGGTTGTAGAACGAGAGCGACTCGGTCATCCGGCTGTAATTGGCGGTGGTCGAGCGGACGATCTCGGTCACGCTGGCCGAGATGAACAGGCTCGATCCGAGGTTGCGCAGCAGGTGGAAGACCGACATCGCCTCGGCGGTGTAGCGCGTGTCGAGCGTGCGGAAGGTCAGCACCGTCAGCGGCACCCAGATGACGCCGACCGCGACGCCCTGCAGCACGGCGTTCAGCCGCAGCGTGTCGACATCGACATTGAGGTCGAGGCTCATCAGCCAGAGGCCGGAGGCGACCAGCAGGCCGAAGCCGAGGCTCATGCCGATCCGCGGATCGAGCCGGCCGATCACCAGCGTGCTGCCGAAGCCGAGCACGCCGCCGATGCCGCGATAGCCGACGATCTGGCCGATGATGCTGTCGGGATAGCCGGCATGGGATTGCAGCAGGGTCGGCAGCAGCACGATCGGGGTGAAGTTCACCATGCCGTAGATCAGCACCAGCGACAGGCCGATGGCGTAGTTGCGGTCGAGCAGCAGCCGCAGATTGAGGAAGGGCCGGTCGGCGGTGAGGGAATGCGCCAGGAAGATCCAGAAGGCGAGCGCGGCGATGCCCGCTTCGATGATGATCTCCGTACTCTCGAACCAGTCGAGCCGCTGGCCGCGCGAGAAGACGAGCTGCAGGCAGGCGATGGCCGTGGCGAGGGCGAGGAAGCCGGTCCAGTCCATCGGCACCCGCGCCGCGGGGCGGTCGCGCGGCAGCACCAGCCATTGCGCCAGGCCGGCCAGCAGCCCGGCCGGGACGATCATGTAGAA
Source organism: Roseicella sp. DB1501 (assembly GCF_013112485.1). Classification (GTDB taxonomy): domain Bacteria; phylum Pseudomonadota; class Alphaproteobacteria; order Acetobacterales; family Acetobacteraceae; genus Paracraurococcus. The sequence continues at coordinate 124,835 of NZ_JABFHG010000012.1, read as the reverse complement.
GGCCCAGCGCCAGTTGTAGCTCTCGGCCAGCATGCCGCCGAAGACCGGGCCGATCACCGGGCCGAGCACCACGGTCATGCCGAAGATCGAGCTGACCAGCCCGGCCTGCCGGCGCGGGAAGCTGTCGAGCACGATGGCGTTCGACAGCGGCACCACCGGCGCGCCGATGCCGCCCTGCAGCACCCGCCACAGCACCAGCGCCTCCAGGCTCTCGGCCTGGCCGCAGAGCCAGGTGGCCAGCGTCGAGCCCAGCACCCCGGTCAGCATCACCCGCCGCCGGCCGAAGCGGGCGGCGAGGAAGCCGCTGGTCGGCGTGGCGATGGCGGTGGCGAGGATGTTGAAGGTGGTGGTCCAGGCGATCTCGTCCGAGGTCGCCGCCATGCTCCCCTGCATCTGCGGCAGCAGGGTGGAGGCGACGAGCAGCGTCGTCGCGTAGAGCGTCGAGCCGAGCACCACCACCGCCAGGATCAGCACCCGGCGCAGCGCCGGCAGCTCGGTGCCGTCAGGCCGGTCGGACATCGGGACGGACGAGGATGGGGCGGCCGAGGGGCATGACAGACCTGTAACCTTGACGAAAGTCTGCCGGGTGATGTTGAGTTGGGCAACAATCCGTGGCGCGCACGACCACGCGATGCCGGGCCAGGTCCGGCCCCCTCGGGAGACGCCCTTTGCCCCAGCAGGAGGATCGCCGGCAAATCGGCTTCCTGATCGCCGACGTCGCGAGGCTGATGCGCGCGAGCTTCGACCGGCGGGTGCGGCGGATCGGCCTCACCCGCTCGCAATGGCTGGTGCTCAGCCGGCTGCACCGGCATCCCGGCATCAGCCAGTCCGAGCTCGCCGAGATGCTGGAGGTGGAGCGGGCGACGGCCGGGCGGATGATCGACCGGATGGAGCGCCGCGACTGGCTGGTCCGCCGCCCCGATCCGGACGACCGGCGCGTCAACCGTCTCTACCTCACCGCGGCGGCGGAGCGGGTGCAGGCCGAGATGGGCCGCATCGCCGAGACGCTGCTCGACGACGCCATGGCCTGCCTCGACGAGGGCGAGCGCGAGGCGCTGACCGGGATGATGGAGCGGGTGAAGGGGCAGCTCCTCAGCCTCGGCGCCCGGCGGCCCACCGTGCCGGCAGCCGAGCGGCCGGCCGTCGCGCCATGAGCACGCCCGCGGCCCGCCGGCGCCTCCAGCGCCTCCTGCTGCTGCTCGGCGTGCCGCTGCTGGTGCTGGCCGGCGCCGCCTTCCTCTGGCAGCGGGGCGGCCGCTACGTGACCGCCGAGAATGCCTATGTGAAGGCCGATATCGTGCAGATCGCACCCGAGGTCGGCGGCCGCGTCCTCGAGGTGGCGGTGCTCAATCACGGCCGGGTCCGCGCCGGCGAGGTGCTGCTGCGGCTGGATTCCGAGCCCTTCCGCCTGGCGCTGGCGAAGGCCGAGGCCGAGCTCGACGCCGCCCGCACCGCGGTCGAGACCGCGCGCGCCACCTATCTCGAGACGCAGAGCGAGCTCGGGGAGCTGCAGAACCGCGCCGACTACCTCATGCGCCAAGCGCAACGGCAGCAGGCGCTGGCCGCCCGCGGCGTCACCCCGGCCACCAAGCTCGAGGAGACGCAGAGCGATGCCGAGGTGGCGCGCGAGCGCATCAAGGTGGTGCGGCAGCGGCTGCTCCGTCTGCTGACGGCGCTGAAGGGCGACCCCGACCTGCCGGTCGACGACCACCCGACGGTGCGCGAGCGCATGGCCGAGCGTGACCAGGCGCTGCTCGACCTGCGGCGCACCACGGTCACCGCCCCGGTCGGCGGGACCATCGTGAACCTGCGGCTGCAGCGCGGCGAGCAGGTCAAGGCGGCGGTGCCGGTCTTCGCCCTGGTCTCGGAGCGCCGCCCCTGGGTCGAGGCCAATCTGAAGGAGACGACCCTGACGCATATCGTGCCGGGGCAGCTCGTGGAGGTGGTGCTCGACCTCTATCCCGAGTTGCGCTGGCAAGGCGTGGTGGAGAGCATCAGCCCGGCGACCGGGGCCGAGTTCGCCATCCTGCCGCCGCAGAACGCCTCCGGGAATTGGGTGAAGGTGGTGCAGCGCCTGCCGGTGCGGATCCAGCTCGAGCCCTTCCCCGGCGAGCCGCCGCTGCGCGCCGGCGTCACCGCGACGGTCGCGATCGATACCGGCCGGCAGCGCCGCCTCGGCGACGTCGCCCTTGCCATCGCCGGTTGGTTCCGCGGCGGGGCGAATGCCGCGGCCCCCGCCGGCGCGCCAGTGGCCAGCGCCCGGAACTGAGCCAGAACGGAGGCGGAGGAGGCGGTTTTTCGCATCCGCGAAACCCGCCGCCGCGTCACGCGTCCTGCGAGACATCGCGGCCCCCCTCCGGCCGCCATGGAGGCCGTGCATGCGACTGTTCCGCTGCCAGAACTGCGATCAGGTTCTGTATTTCGAGAACACCAAATGCGAGCGCTGCGGCTTCCGCCTCGGCTTCCTGCCGGAGGTGACGCGGCTCTCGGCGCTGGAGCCGGCGGGCGACCCGGCCTGGACGCCGCTCGCCGCCAAGGACCAGCAGCGGCTGTTCTGCACCAATGCGCAATACGATGCCTGCAACTGGCTGGTGCCGCCCGGCACGACGGATGCCTATTGCCTCGCCTGCCGGCACAACCGGACGGTGCCCGATCTCGCTGTCGCGGAGAACCTGCAGCCCTGGCGCAAGATCCAGGACGCGCAGCGCCGCCTGGTCTATTCCCTGCTCCGCCTCGGCCTGCCGCTCGAGGACCGCATCGCCGACCCGCAGCACGGCCTGGCCTTCGACGTCCTGGCCGACCCGCCGGATGGCGGCACCTCGCGCGTCATGACCGGGCATGACGAGGGGCTGATCACCATGGCGCTGGTCGAGGCCGACGACACCGAGCGCGAGAAGCGCCGCAACGCCATGGGCGAGCCCTACCGCACCCTGCTCGGCCATTACCGGCACGAGAGCGGGCATCATTACTGGGACCTGCTGGTGCGCGACGGCGGCAAGCTGGAGGAATGCCGCGCCGTCTTCGGCGACGACAGCCAGGATTACGGCGCGGCCTTGCAGCGCCACTACAAGGAAGGGCCGCCGGCCAACTGGCAGGAGGCCTATGTCAGCGCCTATGCGACGACCCACCCTTGGGAGGATTTCGCCGAGACCTGGGCGCATTACCTGCACATCGTCGACACGCTGGAGATGGCGGACGCCTTCGGCCTGCAGGTGGCGCCGAAGGTCGCCAAGACCGACGACCTCGATGCCAGGATCGACTTCGACCCCTACACCCAGGAGAGGGTCGAGCCGCTGCTGGAGGCCTGGCTGCCGCTGACCTTCGCGGTGAACAGCCTGAACCGCTGCATGGGCTCGGCCGATCTCTATCCCTTCGTGCTCTCCCCGCCGGCGATGGAGAAGCTCGGCTTCATCCACCGCCTCATCCGGGAGGTCAGGCGAAACCCAGCTTCGCCGTGAGGCCGCCCGCCTCGGCGAGGCCCTTCAGCTTCGCCCAGGTGGCCTCCTCGATCTCGATGCCCTCGGCGGCGCGCTGCCGCTCCGCCCGGTGCTCGACCTCGCCGGGATAGAGCACGCCCTGGCTGCCCTTGGCCGGCGGCGTGTCCTTCAGGTAGTGGGCGAAGTCGGCCACCTCCTGGCGGAAGGTCAGCAGCGGGCGGAAGGCCTCGACCTTGATGGCGATGAGGAAGCAGCCGTCATTGTGCCGGCCGCTCGGCTCGACGCCGAAGCCGAGGCCGGTGAGGATGCCGCAGAACACCTCGCCCATGGCCGCCAGCGCCGTGCCCTTGTAGCCCTCCCCCGCGCCGCCGAGCGGCAGCAGGGCGCCGCCATTGATCTTCTTCGGGTCGGTGGTGAGGTCGCCCTCGCTGTCCACCACCCAGCCGCGCGGGATCTCCTGGCCGCGCGCCTCGGCGAGCTTCACCTTGCCCATCGCCACCGCCGAGGTGGCGAAGTCCATGCAGAAGGGGCCGTCGAGGTCGGAGGGCACGGCGATCGCCCAGGGGTTGGTGCCGAGCCGCGCCGCCCGCCCGCCGAAGGGCGCGACGCCCTTGGGGGAGCGGCCGCTATCGGCCCAGGCCATGCCGATCATCCCCGCCTTCGCCGCCATCAGCGGATAGCTCGCCAGGCGCCCGACATGGCCCTGGCGGAACACTGTGCAGGCGGCGATGTTGCTCTTCTCCGCCTTCTCGATGGTGAGCTGCATGGCGCGCTCGTTGATGACGTAGCCGAAGCCCCAATTCCCGTCGACCACCGTCGTCGTCGGCGATTCCTGCACGATGGCGAAGGGCGCGCCGGGGACGATGTGCCCGACGCGCACGCGCTCGATGTAATTGGGCAGCATGATGACGCCGTGGCTGTCATGCCCGGCGAGGTTGGCGTTCACCACATGGCGGGCGACGGTCGCCGCCTCATCCTCCGGCACGCCATTCGCCATCAGCAGCGCGCGGCCGATCTCGCGCAGCCTCTCGGCCTGGACCTTCGGCATCCGTCCCTCCCGCCTGTATGGCGAGAGCTTCGCGCCGAAGTGCCGGCAGCGAAAGGGGGCAGGCCCGCGCCTGCCCCCCAGCCTGCGCCCTTGGAATGTCGGGGGGTTACTCCTTCGCCACCTCGACCAGCACCAGCTCGGCATCCTCGCCGGCGGTGATCTCGATCACCGGCTCGTCGACGATGCCGGCGCCGTCGCGGGCGCCGAGCGCCACGCCGTTCACCGTCACCGCGCCCTTCGCCGGGACGAGATAGGCGGCGCGGCCCTCGGCGAGAGGCTGGCGCAAGGTCTGCCCGGCCTTCAGCGTCGTCGCCAGCACGGCGCCGTCGACATTCAGCGGCAGGGCGCCGCTCTCGGCATCCTGCGGCCGGCCGCTCGCCAGCACCTCGAAGCCGGCCTCGCGGCTCGCCTTCGGGAACTGCTTGGCGCCCCAGTTGGGCGTCGCGCCGCGCCGGTCGGGGATGATCCAGATCTGGAAGATCCGGGTGGTCTCCGGCTCCAGATTGTACTCGCTATGCACCACGCCGGTGCCGGCCGACATGATCTGCACGTCGCCCGCCTCGGTGCGGCCCTCGTTGCCCAGGCTGTCGCGATGGGTGATGGCGCCGTCCCGGACATAGGTGACGATCTCCATGTCGCGGTGCGGATGCGGGTCGAAGCCGGTGCCCGCGGCGATCTCGTCATCGTTCCAGACGCGCAGCCTGCCCCAGTTCATCCGCGCGGGATCGTGGTAGCCGGCGAAGGAGAAGTGGTGGCGGGCCTTCAGCCAGCCATGGTCGGCGCCGCCAAGGGTCTTGAAGGGTCGGACTTCGATCATCGGGAGCCTCGCATCGGACGTCTTGTCGTCCGTTGGCCCCTAGATGGCCCGGCGCCGAACCGCTCGCCATGCCGTGAGCCTGATTGCCATCATTGGCCGGCGCTATCGCGGGGGCCCCATGAGGGACGGCAGGGCGATGCGGAAGCGCAGCCCGGGCGCCCCGCCATAGGCGGCATCCTTCTCGAAGCGCCCGACCAGAATGCCACCATTGCGGGTGATGACGGCGATGGAGGCGAGGTTGTCGGGATCGGTGGTCAGCTCGACCCAGGGCAGGCCGAGCGGCGCCGCCTCGCGCAGCATCAGGCCGAGCGCCCGGCTCGCCTGCCCCTCGCCGCGGCGCCAGGGCACCACGGCATAGCCGATATGGCCGAGCACATGCGAGGGCAGGTCCGGCGTGCCGGGCTGCCAGCGCAGGCCGATGGAGCCGCAGAAGCCGGCATCCCAGATCCAGCGGCGGAAGCCCGGCAGGCGCGGCCGGGTGCTGCCATCGGGCAGGGTGACGGGCGCGCCCCGGGCCTCGGGGTCGTCGAGCCCGGCGAGGAAGGCGGCGGGGTCGCGGGCGATGGCCTCCCGCTCGGCCCGCGCGGTCTCCGCCGGCCGCGCATTGTCCGGCGACCAGCCACGGTCCAGCGCTTCGAGATAGGCGGGGAGATGCTCCGGTGCCGGTCGCACCAGACGGGTTGGCATGGTCCTCTCCCGCGCCTCCCCGCCAATCGCTTCCGTCTCAGGCCCGCGGCCCGACCCTGCCGCTGCCCTGCCGTGGCTTCGCCTCGGCAGGCCGTGACGCGCCTGTACCCGATGCGACTCCCGGGGCCTCCGTGGCGCCGCGCAGCGGCGTCGTGGGGGATTAGTCGTGGGGAACTACCGGCACATCAGCACCGGCATGTCGCTGTTCTCGAGGATATGCCGGGTGACGCCGCCGAGGATGAGCTGGCGCAGCCGCGAATGGCTGTAGGCGCCCATGCAGAGCAGATCGGCGCGGAAGTCGCGCGCCGCGCCGAGCAGCCCGGCGCCGACATCCTTGGTCTGCGGCTTGAACAGCACCGGCTCGGCCTCGATCTCGTGCCAGCGCAGATAGGCGCGGATGCCATCCACGGTCGGGCCGCGGCGCTGGTACTCATCGGCATAGAGCAGCCGCACGGCATTGGCCCGGTGCAGCCAGGGCAGCGCCGCGGCGATGGCCGCGGCGCTCTCGGCCGAGCCGTTCCAGGCGCAGCAGACCCGGGTGCCGATGGTCGCCGGCGCCTCGCGCGGCGCGATCAGCACCGGCCGGCCGGAATCGAACAGCACCGCATGCAGCGCGTCGGAGGAGGAGACATCCTCCCCCGCCTCCGGATGCGGCACCACGGCGAGGTCGTAGAGGCGCGACTGCTGGGCGACCACATCCTCCTCGCGGCCGGCGATGCTCTCGAAGGAGAGGGTCGGGCCATCGGCCTTCAGCGCGCTCTCGGCGCTGTCGGCGAGGATCACGCCGCCCGAGTGGTCGGCGAAGCGCTCGAAGAGGGCCCGCACGCGGCTGGCGCGCTCGCCGCTCTCCCGCTCGGTCGCCGCCATCATCTCCTCGATCATCGCGCCCGACAGCCCCTCGCCCGCCAGCGGCGCGACGTCCCGCGCATCGACCCGGACATGCAGACAGTGGACATGCGCGTTCCAGATCCGCGCCACCATCAGCGCGGTGGCGAGGGCGGCTTCCCCGGAGGCGGTCCCGGTCAGCGGCAGAAGCAGGCGGCGATAGGCCATGGCGCGTCTCCTGAGGGCGCAGGAGGTGAATGTCTGCTAGAGCCGATCGCCGTTCAAGCCCAGGCACCGGAGGGCCGCCGGGGTCGGATCCTCCGTCGCGTCCAGCCTCACCCAGCGCACCGCCCCGACCCCGCGCGCCGCCGCGGCCTCCAGCACCGCGACATCGGCATCCGAGGCATCGCCGCGGCGGGACTCGATGCGCGCGCGCAGCACCGGCAACGGCGCCTCCAGCCAAAACCCGGTGAAGGGCGCCGCGCCGCGTGCCGCCTCGATCGCGTCGCGTTCGGAGTCGCGCAGGAAGGCGGCATCGGCGATGACGGCATGGCCGCCGCGCAGCGCCTCGGCGGCCAGCGCATCCAGCTCGGCGAAGACCGCGGCGCTCGCCTCCGGCGCATAGACCTCGGGCGGCAGCCGCTCCTCCGGTGCCCGGCCGGCGCGGCGCTTGCGGATCTCGTCGCTGCGCAGCACCAGCGCCCCCGGCGCGGCGCCAAGGGCGGGCGCCAGGGCGCGGGCGAGGCGCGACTTGCCGGTGCCCTGCAGCCCGCCCACCGCGACCAGGCGCGGCGGCGGCGGCGCCAGCATCGCCTCGGCGCGGGCCAGATAGGGCAGCCCCTCCCCCACGCCCCTCGCCTTCGCCACGACATGCGCCCGGATCATGGCGCGGACCGATAGCCAGAGCGGCAGGCCGGCGACCAGCCCGGCATCGCCGCCGCGCGCGACGTAGCGGTTCAGCACCCGGTTGGCGGCGGCGCGGCCGAGCCGGTGGTCGAGATCCATCAGCAGGAAGGCGAGGTCGTAGCCGGTATCGATCCGCGCCAGATCCTCGTCGAATTCCAGCGCGTCGAAGGGCGTCACCCGGCCCTCCACCAGGCAGAGATTGCCGAGATGCAGGTCGCCATGGCAGCGCCGCACCCTTCCCGCCGCGGCGCGGGCCGCGAGCACCGGCGCGAGGCGGGCGATCCAGGCCTCGGTCGCCGCGACCAGCGCCTCGACGCGCGCCGCCGGCAGGCCCGCCGCGCGCGCCGCCGCACCGTTGCCCGCCAGCACCCGGCGCATCGCGGCGGGCGCGTCGATGCCCGCGACCGGCGGCAGGGCGGCGTGCTGGGCGAAGACCGCGTCGGCGACGGCATCCAGCCGCACCCCGTCGAGCCCCTGCCGCGCCGCCACCGCATCGAGGAAGTCCCCGGCCGGGACCGGCGCCATCCGCAGCACCCAGTCCACCACCTCGCCCTCGCCGCCGAGGGCGAGGCCGCCATCCGGCGCCCGCGTCACCGGCAGGACGTCGCGGTAGAGGCTCGGCGCGAAGGGCTGGTTGATCTCCAGCTCGCGCCGAAGGAAATGCTCGCGCGCCGCCAGTGTCGAGAAGTCGAGGAAGCCGAGGGCGACCGCCTTCTTCAGCTTGAAGGCGGCATCCCGCCCGACATAGACGGCCGAGATATGCGTCTCGACCGGCTCGGCACTGGTGAGGCGGCGGAGCAGCGCCGCCGTCTCCGCCTGCGCCGGCGGGATCATGCGCCGCCGGCCGGACGGCGCGGCCTCACGGATACAGCGCCTCGACCCGCCAGCCCCCGCCCCCATCGCCCGCGCCGATGCCGGCGACGCGGTGGAAGACCTGCCGGTCGTGCAGGCGGAAGGGCATGTCGCGCCAGAATTCGATCCGCTGCGGCAGCACTCGGAAGCCGGACCAGAAATCCGGGCGGGGGATCTCGCCGAGGCCGAATTTCAGCGTGTACTCCGCCACCGCCTTCTCCAGCGCCCAGCGACCCTCGAGCGGCCGGGACTGCCGGCTGGCCCAGGCGCCGATGCGCGAGCCGCGAGCGCGGGAGGCGTAATAGGCGTCGGCCTCGGCATCGGTGACGCGTTCCACCGGCCCCTCCACCCGCACGCTGCGCTGCAGGCTCTTCCAGTGGAAGCAGAGCGCGGCGAAGGGATTGGCCAGCAGCTCGCCGCCCTTGCGGCTCTCGAGGTTGGTGTAGAAGACGAAGCCCCGCGGATCGGTGCCCTTCAGCAACACCATTCGTGCCGAGGGCCGCCCCTCCGGCGTGCAGGTCGCCAGGCAGACCGCATTCGGATCGTTCGGCTCGCTCTTCGTCGCCTCCGCCATCCAGGCCGCGAAACGGTCGAAGGGATCCTCGGTGCTGCTGTCCATGGCGGAAATCCCGGGTCACAAGGCGTGCGGCCGGAAGCTCTTGCCCGGCGTCCGGCGGTGTGCCACCACGCCTGCCCGTTCGCAACAAGCCGGATCCCGCCGCCGCATGTCCGAAGCGCCCCTCGCTGCAGCACCCACCGGCACGCTCATGGCCGGCAAGCGGGGGGTTGTCATCGGCGTGGCGAATGACCGGTCCATCGCCTGGGGCATCGCCCGGGCGGTCGCCGCCCAGGGCGGCGAGGTGGCCTTCACCTATCAGGGCGAGGCGCTGGAGAAGCGGGTGCGGCCGCTGGCCGAGAGTATCGGCTCCTCCCTGGTGGTGCCCTGCGACGTGGGCGACGAGGCCAGCATCGACGCCGCCTTCGCCGCCATCGCCGAGCGGTGGGACAATCTCGATTTCCTGGTGCATGCCATCGGCTTCGCCAACAAGGACTATCTGCGCGGCCGCTACCTCGACACGCCGCGCGACGTCTTCCTGCAGGCGCTCGACATCTCCGCCTATTCCTTCGTCGCCGTCAGCCAGCGGGCGGTGCCGCTGATGAAGCGCGGCGGCGCGCTGCTGACCATGAGCTACCTCGGCGCCGAGCGCGTCACGCCGCACTACAACGTGATGGGGGTGGCCAAGGCGGCGCTGGAGGCGAGCGTGCGCTACCTGGCGGTCGATCTTGGCGGCCAGGGCATCCGGGTGAACGCCATCTCGGCCGGGCCGATCCGCACCCTGGCGGCGAGCGGCATCGGCGACTTCCGCTACATCCTGAAGTGGAACCAGTTCAACAGCCCGCTCAAGCGCAACGTCACCATCGAGGAGGTGGGCGGCGCCGGGCTCTACCTGCTGAGCGATCTCGGCGCCGGCGTGACCGGCGAGGTCCACCACGTCGATTGCGGCTACCACGTGGTGGGCATGAAGGCGGTGGACGCGCCCGACATCAGCACGGTCTGACCCGGCCCGCCCCGTCATCCCCATCGAGGCCGCGGCGCCATGTCCCATAACAGCTTCGGCCATCTCTTCCGCGTCACCACCTGGGGCGAGAGCCATGGCCCGGCCATCGGCTGCGTCGTGGACGGCTGCCCGCCGCGCCTTGCCCTGACCGAGGCGGATATCCAGCCCTTCCTCGACCGCCGCCGCCCCGGCCAGTCGAAATTCGTGACGCAGCGGCAGGAGCCGGACCAGGTCCGCATCCTCTCCGGCACCTTCGAGGGGCTGACCACCGGCACCCCCATCGCCCTGCTGATCGAGAACCAGGACCAGCGCAGCCGCGACTACGGGGAGATCAAGGACCGCTTCCGGCCCGGCCATGCCGACCTGACCTACGAGCTGAAATACGGCATCCGCGACTATCGCGGCGGCGGCCGCTCCTCGGCGCGGGAGACCGCCATGCGCGTCGCCGCCGGCGCCGTCGCCCGCCGGGTGCTGGAGGGCGTGAGAATCCGCGGCGCGATGGTCCAGATGGGCCCCGACCGCATCGACCGCGCCGCCTGGGACTGGGCGGCGGTGGAGGAGAATGCCTTCTTCTGCCCCGACCGCGCGGCGGCGCGGCGCTGGGAGGCCATGCTGACCGAGGCGCGGAAATCCGGCTCCTCCCTCGGCGCGGTGATCGAGCTGGTGGCCGAGGGTGCCCCGCCTGGCCTTGGCGCGCCGGTCTACGGCAAGCTCGATGCCGATCTCGCCGCGGCGCTGATGTCGATCAATGCGGTGAAGGGCGTCGAGATCGGCGAGGGCTTCGCCGCCGCCGCCCTCACCGGCGAGGCCAATGCGGACGAGATGCGCATGGGCGCGGATGGCCGGGTGCGGTTCGGCGACAACCATGCGGGCGGCATCCTCGGCGGCATCTCCACCGGCCAGCCCATCATCGCCCGCTTCGCGGTGAAGCCCACCTCCTCCATCCTGACGCCGCGCCGCTCGGTGGACCGATTCGGCCAGGAGGTGGAGGTGCTCACCAAGGGCCGGCACGATCCCTGCGTCGGCATCCGGGCCGTGCCGGTGGGCGAGGCGATGCTGGCGATCACCCTCGCCGACCACCTGCTGCGGCACCGGGCGCAGAATCCGGATGCGCCGGCCGAGGCGCGGCTGCCGCGCAACTGAAGGGGGTCGCCGCGCGCTGTTGCCGGCGGCTGGGCTTCGGGTCCCGAGGCAGGCAGTACTATAGTATGAGCGGTGGGATCGGGCTGTGCGCTTGACGCTCCGCGATGCGGCCGGGGAAGGTCTGCCCAACGAGGAGTGTGAGACGTCGCCATGCCCTTCGCTGGTCCGCCCGCGGATATTCCCGCGCTCAACGGCTTCATTTCGCTTTGCGGCGAGGATCAATGGCTGGCGCGCGTCGCGGAGCTCGGCCTGCGGGCGCAGCCCGGCTCCCGCTCCGGACGGGCGGCGCAGCAGCGGCATGCCCTCGAACTCGCCCTCTCGCGCATCGCCGATGGCCGGCTGGCCGGGCGGGCGACGCTCGCCGAACGCCGCCTTTGCCTGCTGGCGCAGGAAGCGGTGGTGCTGGCCGAAGCGCTGCCGCCCGCCGGCCGGCGCAAGCTGCAGGACCTGATCCTGGCCGGGCTCACCGGCCCGGCGACGCTGATCCCGCTCTTCCATCTGCTCCGCACCGCGGCCCGGCTGCGCCAGCACGGCTTTACCCTGCGCTTCGACGGGCTGGCCGAGGGCGCCTTCTACGACATGCTGGCCGAGCGCGACGGCGCAACGGCCGAGGTGGTCTGCGAGACCGTCTCGGCCGAGGAGGGCCGGCCGGTGCATCGCGGCGACTGGTGGACGCTGGTCGACGCCATCGATCCGGAATTGCAGACCTGGCTGGCGGCGCATCCCGGCCGCTACCTGCTGAAGATGACGCTGCCCGAGGGCATCTCCGGCCCCGATCAGCTCGCCGAGCTGCAGCGCCGGATCAGCGGGCTGCTGAGCGCCGAGCGGCGCCAGGATGCCGGCGCGCAGGCGGTGCTGAAGCTCGACCCGCTGATGCTCGCGGGCGCGCAGATGCAGGACATGCCGGGCGGCCTGCCGGCGCGGCTGCGGGCCCTGTTCGGGCATGAGGCGCATCTCGCCGTCACCACCGGCCGGGATGGCGGCAGCGTCTTCGCCATGGCGGCGCGGGCGGGACGGGAGAACGAGATCGCCGCGGCAGTCTGCCGGCGCGCCGCCACGGCGGCGGAGCATCGCCTGACCGGCGCCCATCCCGGCATCCTGGCCATGTTCCTCGACGATCTCGACCGCGCCGACTGGCGCACGTTGCGGGGCGAGCATCTCGAGCTCGAGGGCGCGGTCCGCCGGTTTCTCACCGCCCCGGCGGCGCGGCGGGTGGTGGCCGTCACCTGCGCCTCGCGCTTCGAGATGTTCAGCGCGGCAGCGCCGGATGCGGTGCCGGAGGGCGAGCTGCGCTTCCGCAACCCGGCCCATGCCGCGGCCCGGCATCCCGGCCTGGCGCCGGCGGTCCTCTCCTCCGTGTGAAGCGACAAGGCCCGGTCGCGGCCGGACGGCAGCGTCCCTCGCCGTGCCTGGTGGGCGGATAGCCCCCCAGAGGGACCGTCCGTGACCGCATCGCGGCCCGGCCGAGGAGCATGTTCTTCTCGGTACGGATCGGTCGCGAGATTGGGCGGCACGTCACAGTTCCGCCACCCTCCTGCCGGATTGTTGCAGCGCGCAACCGCGGTGTTTCTACTGCGTTTTTCCGCGGCTTTGGGCGCTGCCGCTTCTGCCGCGGCCAAAATGGGAGACAGGCTTGCATGACCGAGCGTGAATTCGAGGCCAAGCTCGCCGAGCTCGACAGGCTCCTGAACGATCCGGAAATCCGCATGGACCCGGACCGCGTCTGGTCCCTGCTGGCCGAGATCGGGACTCAGGACATGCGGAGTGCGGCCGGGGGCTGAGCCACGGCCCAGCACCGCCGGAACGGGCCGCCGATGTCCTGCATCGGCGGCCCTTTCATGTTTGGCGTCAGGCCACCTCGAACAGCCCGGCGGCGCCCTGGCCGCCGCCGATGCACATGGTGATCACCACATACTTCGCGCCGCGGCGCTTGCCCTCGATCAGCGCATGGCCGGTCATGCGGGCGCCGCTCATCCCATAGGGATGGCCGACCGAGATGGCGCCGCCATCGACGTTCAGCCGGTCATCCGGGATGCCGAGCTTGTCGCGGCAGTAGAGCACCTGGCAGGCGAAGGCCTCGTTCAGCTCCCAGAGGCCGATATCCTCCATCCTGAGGCCATGCTGCTTCAGCAGCTTCGGCACCGCGAAGACCGGGCCGATGCCCATCTCGTCCGGATCGGTGCCGGCCACCGCCATGCCGCGATAGATGCCGAGCGGCTGCAGGCCGCGGCGGGAGGCCTCGCCCGCCTCCATCACCACGCAGGCTGAGGCGCCGTCCGAGAGCTGGCTGGCATTGCCGGCGGTGATGAAGCGCCCCTCCTTCACCCGCTGCCCGTCCTTGAAGACCGGCTTCAGCGAGGCGAGGCCCTCCAGCGTCGTGTCGGCGCGGTTGCCCTCGTCCCGGGTGAGGGTGACCTCCTTGCGGCTCACCTCGCCTGTTGCCTTTTCCTGCACCGCCATGACGCTGGTCAGCGGCACGATCTCCTTCTCGAAGCGGCCGGCCGCCTGGGCGGCGGCGGTGCGCTGCTGCGATTGCAGGGCATAGGCGTCCTGCGCCTCGCGGCTGATGCCGTAGCGGTCGGCAACCACCTCGGCGGTCTCGAGCATGCTCATGTAGAGCTGCGGCACGTGCTGCTCGAGCCAGGGATCGCGCGTGCGGTGGCGGTTCATCTTGTCGTTCTGCACGAGCGAGATGGATTCCAGTCCGCCGCCGACCGCGACCTGCATGCCGTCGACGATCACCTGCTTCGCCGCGGTCGCGATCGCCATCAGCCCCGAGGAGCATTGCCGGTCCACCGACATGCCCGGAACGCTGTGCGGCAGGCCGGCGCGCAGCGCGCATTGCCGGGCGAAATTCGAGCCCTGGCTGCCCTGCTGCAGGGCCGCTCCCATGATTACGTCCTCGACCTCGCCCGGATCGAGCTTCGCCCGCTGCACCGCGGCGGCGATGACATGGCCGCCGAGCGTCTGCGCCGGCGTGTCGTTGAAGGCGCCGCGATAGGCACGCCCGATCGGCGTCCGCGCGGTCGAGACGATGACGGCACTCCGCATCCTGCTGTCCTCCCTGGTCTTCGGCCCCGCCCGGTTCAGCTGGTGCCGAGGATCTTCCACACCCCGTCGCCATGCACGAGGGTCCGCCCGCCCGAGGTGAGCAGCCCGCGGACGAAGACCACGCTCTTCGTCACGCGCAGGATCTCGCCCCGGCCGACCACCAGCTCGTCGAGCCGGCCCGGCGCCATGAAGTGGTTGTTGAGCTGCACCGTGGTGACGGGCCGGCGGCCGGCCGCCTCCCATACCGTCATGCCGAGCACGTCGTCCATGAAGCTCATCAGCATGCCGCCATGCACCACCCCGCCGATGTTGAGGTGCCGCTGCTCCGGCAGGAAGGCGTATTCCCACCCCTCGCCGGCGCGGCGGGCGAGGAAGGGGCCGATCATGGCCGGGTAGTCCTTGGCCGGGACCGGCTTCCAGCCCTCCGCCTTCAGGGCGGGCGGGATGGCGTGGCCGGGCTTCAGGTCCGGGTAGCGGACCTCCTGGGGGGCGATATCGTCCATGCGCCGGGTATAGCGGGAGCGTTCGGTGACGTCATGGCCGGCCATGGCGGGCGGCGATGAGGAACTCCCGGTTGCCCTCGGGGCCGAGGATCGGGCTCGGCTCGATGCCGATCACCTGCCAGCCCGGCAGACCGGCCCACCAGCCGGCGATGCGGTCGCAGACCGCGCGGTGCACCGCGGCATCCCGCACCACCCCGCCCTTGGCGACCGCCGGCCCCACCTCGAATTGCGGCTTGATCAGCGCCACCGCCCAGGCGCCGGGGGCGCAGAGCGAGAGCGGCCGCGGCAGCACCGTGCCGAGGCCTATGAAGCTGGCATCGCAGACCAGCACGCCCGGCGCCTCCGGCACCTGGGCCGGCTCGAGGTAGCGGGCATTCACCCGTTCCAGCACCACGACGCGGGGATCGTTGCGCAGGCCCCAGGCGAGCTGGCCATGGCCGACATCGACCGCATAGACCCGCGCCGCCCCGTGCTGCAGCAGCACATCGGTGAAGCCGCCGGTCGAGGCCCCGACATCGAGGCAGACCCTGCCCTCCGGCGAGAGGCCGAAATGGCCGAGCGCATGCGCCAGCTTCACCCCGCCGCGGGACACCCAGGGATGGTCCTGGCCCCGCACCTCGAGCGCGGTGCCGGGGGGCAATAGCTGCCCGGACTTCTCGATCCGCCGCTCCCCGGCATAGACCTTGCCGGCAAGGATCAGCGCCTGGGCCCGCGTCCGGCTCTCGGCCAGGCCGCGATCCACCAGCGCCTGATCGGCACGCTCCTTGGCGATGGCCCACCCCCGTCCTTCCGGCGGCGGGCCGGCCTGCCCGCCGCTGCCGGCCTCAGGCCCGCGCCGGCCGCGCCGCCGCGCCGCTGCCGAGCGCCGAGACCGCCATGGCGACGATCTGCGCCGCGTTCAGCCCCGCCTCGTCATACTGCTTCTTCGGGTTGTCATGGTCGATGAAGCGGTCCGGCAGGCACATCGGCCGCACCTTCAGCCCGGCATCGAGCAGCCCGCGCAGCGCCAAGTGCTGCAGCACGAAGCTGCCGAAGCCGCCGACCGAACCCTCCTCGATGGTGATCAGCACCTCGTGCTCGCGCGCCAGGCGCTCGACCAGCGTCGTGTCGAGCGGCTTGGCGAAGCGGGCATCGGCGACGGTGGTGGAGAGGCCGCGCGCGCCCAGCTCCTCGGCTGCCCGCAGGCATTCGGCCAGCCGCGTGCCATAGGAGAGGATGGCGACCGAGCTGCCTTCGCGCACGATGCGGCCCTTGCCGATCTCGAGCGGCGTGCCGCGCGCCGGCAGCTCGACGCCGAAGCCTTCGCCGCGCGGGTAGCGGAAGGCGCTCGGCCGGTCGTCGATGGCGGCCGCGGTCGCCACCATATGCATCAGCTCCGCCTCGTCGCTCGGCGCCATCAGCACGATGCCGGGCAGGCAGCCGAGATAGGCGATGTCGAAGCTGCCGGCATGGGTCGCGCCATCGGCCCCGACCAGGCCGGCGCGGTCCATGGCGAAGCGCACCGGCAGGCTCTGCAGCACCACATCGTGCACCAGCTGGTCGTAGGCGCGCTGCAGGAAGGTCGAGTAGATGGCGCAGAAGGGCTTCATCCCCTCGGTCGCCATGCCGGCGGCGAAGGTGACGGCATGCTGCTCGGCGATGCCGACATCGAAGGTCCGCTTCGGGAAGCGCTTGCCGAAGGTGTCGAGGCCGGTACCCGAGGGCATGGCCGCGTTGATGGCGACGATGCGCGCATCCGCCTCGGCCTCGGCGACCAGGGCGTTGGCGAAGACCTTGGTGTAGGAGGGCGGGCCGGGCGGCGCCTTCTGCTGCTCGCCGGTGATGACGTTGAACTTCTGCACGCCGTGATACTTGTCGGCGCTGGCCTCGGCCGGGGCGTAGCCCTTGCCCTTCTTCGTCACCACATGCAGCAGGATCGGGTCGTGCAGCTCCTGGTCGCGCAGGTTGCGCAGCACGGGCATGAGGTGGTCGAGGTCGTGCCCGTCGATCGGGCCGACATAGTAGAAGCCCAGCTCCTCGAACAGCGTCCCGCCGGTCAGCAGCCCGCGGGCGTATTCGTCCGCCCGCTTGGCGACGCGCTCGACCGGCGCCGGGAAGCGCCGCGCCAGCTTGGCCATCATGTCGCGGATGGAGAGGAAGGGCCGCGAGGAGACGACCTTCGACAGATAGGCGCTCATCGCCCCGACCGGCGGAGCGATGGACATGTCGTTGTCGTTCAGGATGACGATGAGGCGCGACTTCTCGGCGCCGGCATTGTTCATGGCCTCATAGGCCATCCCCGCGCTCATCGCGCCGTCGCCGATCACGGCGATGACGTTGCGCGTGTCGCCCTTCAGGTCGCGCGCCACGGCCATGCCGAGGCCGGCGGAGATCGAGGTGCTGGAATGCGCCGCGCCGAAGGGGTCGTACTCGCTCTCGCTGCGGCGGGTGAAGCCGGAGAGGCCGCCGCCCTGGCGCAGCGTGCGGATGCGGTCGCGCCGCCCGGTCAGGATCTTGTGCGGATAGGCCTGGTGGCCGACATCCCAGATCAGCCGGTCGCGCGGCGTCTCGAACACCGCGTGCAGCGCCACGGTGAGCTCGACCACGCCGAGCGAGGCGCCGAGATGCCCGCCGGTCTGGCTGACGGCGTGGATCGTCTCGGCGCGCAGCTCGTCCGCCAGCTGCTTGAGCTGCTCGGTCGAGAAATTGCGCATTTCGGCGGGAATTCGAACCCGGTCGAGCAGAGGCGTGGAGGGGGGTGCCGACATCAGCTCCTCCGCTCGATGGTGAAGTCTGCGAGCATGCGCAAGAGGTCGCCCCTCCGTCCAAAGCCGTCAAGGTGGCCCTTCGCCTGGGCCACGAGCCGCTCCGCCTGCAGCCGCGCCCGCTCGAGCCCGAGCAGGCCGACCAGGGTCGCCTTGCCGGCCGCGGCATCCTTGCCGGTGGCCTTGCCGGCCTCCTCGGCGCTCACGGTGGCGTCAAGCAGGTCGTCGGCGATCTGGAAGGCGGCGCCAAGGTCGCGGCCATAGGCGAGCAGGGCATGCCGCTGGGCGAGCGGCGCCTTGCCGAGAATGGCGCCGGCCTCGGCGGAGAATTCGATCAATTTGCCGGTCTTGAGCGTCTGCAGCCGGCCGATGGCCACCTCGTCGAGCTGGCTGCCGGCGCGCTCGGCCAGCATGTCGAGCATCTGGCCGCCGCACATGCCGCGCGGGCCGGCCGCCCGGGAGAGGCAGCGCACCAGCTCGGCGCGCACCGCCGGGTCGGCATGCGTGTCCTCCTCGGCGAGCACGGTGAAGGCGTGGCTCTGCAGCGCATCGCCGGCGAGGATGGCGGTGGCCTCGTCGAAGGCCTTGTGCACCGTCGGCTTGCCGCGGCGAAGATCGTCATCGTCCATCGCCGGCAGGTCGTCATGCACCAGGGAATAGGCGTGCACCATCTCGATCGCCGCCGCGACGCGCAGCGCCGCCTGGCGCGAGACCGAGAATTGCCGCGCGCCTTCGAGGACGAGGAAGCCGCGCAGCCGCTTGCCGCCGCCGATCGTGGCGTAGCGCATCGCGGCATAGAGCGGCGCCTCGGCGCCCTCCTCCGGCGGCAGCAGGACGGCGAGGGCCTCGTCGATCTCGGCGGCGGCCTCCGCCATGGCGCGCGGCAGGGAGTCCGTCGCCGCCTCGGTTGTCATGCTCATCGCTCAGGCGACCTCACTCGACATCGCGCAGCACCGGGCCGCCCGGCCCCTCGACGATGGCCTGCACCTTCGCCTCGGCCTCGGCCAGCTTCCGCTCGCAATGCTGCCGCAGCGCGGACCCGCGCTCGTAATCCGCGATCGCCTG
This sequence comes from Roseicella sp. DB1501, assembly GCF_013112485.1. GTDB lineage: Bacteria > Pseudomonadota > Alphaproteobacteria > Acetobacterales > Acetobacteraceae > Paracraurococcus. The sequence continues at coordinate 106,198 of NZ_JABFHG010000012.1, read as the reverse complement.
GGCCAGGCTGCCCTTGCCCCCTTCGAGCGACCGTACGATTTCCTCCAACTCCTGCAGCGCGTCCTCGAAGGACAGCGCGGCCAGCTCCCGCTGTGCCGTCATGATGCCCGTTCTGTCCCCCTTCTGGCGCGCCGGGCGGCCCCGCCTTCCCCGCGCGGTCCCATCCGGCTCGAACCCCCACCATACATCCTGCGCGCGTGTGGCAAAACCTCACCTCGCGCCTGGCCCCGGCTGTGGTGGCCCATCCTGTGGCGCGGGCGCGACACGGCGGCCGGCAAGGGGCGCACGCCCGTCCGCATCGTTGCAAAATCATCTTGTTTCAAACCCATCATGCAGCCGATGCCGACAAGGATGTTGCGGCGCTGGCCACGGCCATCGCAGCATGCGGACCAGGCGACATCCCGCTCAGGGGAATGGCCTTGCGCGGCACCGCGCAGCCGAGCGTGAAGACACGCCGGCGGGACCGAGGAGGAGAGAGTCCATGAGTTCGACAACGCTCGGCGGCGCCTCGCCGCGCAAACCGGTAGCCGGCGAACTATTCGCAGGCGATGCAGGCCTTCCCCCCGCCGCCGGTCCGCTCGAGGAGCGGCACCTGCGCTCGCAGGCCTATCGCAACGCGGCGCAGCAGGAGAAGCTGACCAAGACGCATTGGCACATCGCCTGGGCGAATGGCCTGGGCTGGGGCTTCGACGGCATGGACGGGGCGATCTTCTCCCTCGTCGCGCCGCTGGTGATGGCGGAGTTCGCCGTCACCCTGCCGGAATACCGCACCGGCGTGCAGATCGCGATGCTGGTCGGCATCATCGGCCTTTATCTCTGGCCCTGGCTGGCGGACCGCTTCGGCCGGCGCACGCTGCTGGCCATCAACATCGCCATGTTCTCGCTGATGATGCCGCTGGTGGCGCTCGCGCCTACCTGGGGGTTCTTCGTCGCCGCCTATTCCATCGTCCGCTTCGCCCTCAACGGCGAATGGGCGATCGGCTCCATGCTGGTGGCCGAGACCTGGCCGGCGCGGCTGCGCGCCCGCATCGTCAGCAGCAACCGCGCCGCCTGGGGCGTCGGCGCGGCGCTGGCCGGCACCATCACCGCCCTCGTCGTCGGGCAATGGGGCTGGCGCGGCGCCTTCGTGCTGCCGGCGGTGGTGGCGCTGCTGGCGGTCTATGTCCGCTTCCTCTGCCCGGAATCGCCCTATTGGGTGCGCACCACCGACCGCAAGCAGCGCATCCGCGCCGAACTCGCGTCCGGCCAGACGATCAGCGAGGAGGACCGACAGTGGTTCGGCAAGGCCGACAAGGTGGGGCTGCGCCAGCTCTTCCTGCCGGATATGCGCCGCAACACCATCCTGGCGACCTTCGTCGCCGTCACCAACCTCATCGCCTTCTCGACCGTCGGGCTCTGGATGCCGCTCTTCCTGAAGGAGGCGCATGGCTGGACCACGGCCGAGTACAGCAGCTTCTACATCGCCTGGGGCCTGATCGGCGTGGTCGGCATTGCCGGCGCGGGCTGGATCTCCGACCTGCTCGGGCGGCGGCTCGCCTTCGTGCTGATGCTGGCGGAGGGCGCGCTGTTCCTCACGCTCTGGATCTATTCGCAGGACCGGACGCTGCTCTGGATCTTCGGCCTGCTCTGGAGCATCGGCTTCCTCGGCGTCTGGGGCCCGGCGACCACCTACACCGCCGAGATGTACCCGACCCGCATCCGCGGCGTCGGCAACGGCTTCTCCTGGGCGCTGGCCTTCTTCATCGGCTACGTGCTCTGGCCCTTCGTCTCGGTCTGGATCCGCGAGGCGACCGGAAGCTTCCACCTCGCCTTCCTCGTCATCCCGGTCTTCATGCTGGGCCAGGCGGCGGTGGTGTGGTGGTTCAGCCCCGAGCATGCCGGCAAGGATCTCGACGGCATCCATGTTTGATATCGCCACCCCTCGATCGGCGGCGCAAACCTCCGGTTTGCTCGGCGACGCGATACAGGTCGCGGGCCCCATTCGGGGCCTCGGGCCGGTCAGGCAACCGGTCCGCTGATCCGAGACGCACAACCTTCCGCGGCAATGCCGCGGAAGGCGGCTCTCAGGGCAGCCCGGCCATCCGGGCGATCACGGCATGCACGGCGGCGGTATCCTCGGCGCCGTGCCCCTCGGCCAGCGTCGCCGCATGCAGCGGCAGCACGGCGCTGAACAGCGGCAGCGGACAGTCGAGCGCGGCGGCGAAGGCGCCGATCACCGCCAGGTCCTTCGCCCAGAGCGCGTTGCGCATGGTCGGCGGCTCGTAGCGGCGCGCCACCATCATCGGCGCCCGCAGCTCGAAGACGCGGGAGGTGCCGGCGCCGCTCCGCACCAGCTCGAAGACCTGCTCCGGATCCAGCCCGGCCTTCTCCGCCAGCACCATCGCCTCGGCCGAGGCGACGTTGTGGATGGCGACGAGCAGGTTGGCGACGAGCTTCATCCGCGTGCCGTTGCCGAAGGCGCCGAGATTGTGCGTCGCGCGGGCGAAGCCGGCGAAGAGCGGCGCGCAATGCGCGACGGCCTCGCCGTCGCCGCTGGCATAGACGACGAGGTCGCGCCGCGCCGCCTGCGCCCCGGTGCCCGAGAGCGGGCAATCGAGCGCCACATGCCCGGCCGCGCGCAGCGCCGCCTCGGCCGCCTGCTTGTCCTCCAGCGCGAAGGTGCTGGTCTCGACGAGGATGCAGGGCGGCGCGCCGGCGACGGCGATCGCCTCGACGGTCGCGCATAAGGCCGCGGGCGTCGGCAGGCTGGAGAGCAGCAGCCGCGACTCCCGCGCCGCCGCCCCGGCATCCGGCAGGATCCGCACGCCCTCCTCGGCGAGGGCGGCGCAGCGGGCCGGATCGGGATCGACGCCCAGGACGCGCCAGCCATCGACGCGCAGGTTGCGCGCCATGGCGCCGCCCATGATGCCGAGGCCGATGACGCCGACCACCTGGTCCATGACCGTTCTCCCTACCCCGCCGCAGTCTTGCGCAGACGGCATCCGCCGTGAACCACAGGGTTGGACGATCCGGCCCCTTCCTCCAGGAATCCCCGGCGAGGCTCCGGGGATCGCGCCTTGTCGCCGGCGGCGAGGCGCGGCATGCATCACCGCGGGCCCGGTGCAGCGGGCCCGGTGCAGCGGGTTCGGTGCAGCGGGCACCGTGCAGGGAGTTGGCCATGGCCACCGAGGTCGAGCGGAAATTCCTCGTCGCCGGCGGGGGCTGGCGCCATGCCGCGCTCGGCCCCGGCCTGCCCTTCCGCCAGGGCTACCTGCCGAATGGCGGCGGCGCCGATGCGCCGGTGGTGCGCATCCGCTTGGCCGGCGCAGCGGGGGTGCTGACGATCAAGGGGCCGGGACTGACCACGCGCGCCGAGTACGAATACCCGATCCCGGCCGAGGATGCGGCGGCGATGCTGGCGACGCTCTGCGTCCCGCCGGTGCTGGAGAAGACCCGCACGCGCGTGGCGCATGCCGGGCTGGTCTGGGAGGTGGACGAATTCGCCGGACCGCTCGCCGGGCTCGTCCTCGCCGAGGTCGAGCTTGCGCGCATCGACCAGCCTGTCGCGCTGCCCGACTGGGTGGGGCGCGAGGTGAGCGGCGATCCGCGCTACCTGAACAGCAACCTCGTCCGCGCCGGCCTCCCGCCGCGGCCATAGCACCCGCCCCGTACGACGCAGATGGAGTCCATGCCTCTCCTGCCGCAGGGCGCCGCCCTCGCCTGGCTGCTCGTTGCGGCGCTCGCGGCCGGGCTGGCGCGCGGCTTCTCCGGCTTCGGCGCGGCGCTCATCTTCGTGCCGCTGGCCTCCATCGGCCTCGGCACGCGGCAGGCGGCGCCGCTGATGCTGGCGCTCGAGGTGCTGGCGATCGCGCTGCTGACGCCAGCCGCCTGGCGCATCGCCGACCGCCGCGAGGTCGGCTGGCTCGCCCTCGGCGCGGCGCTCGGCACGCCGCTCGGCGCCGCGGTGCTGGCCCTGGCCGATCCGCTGGCGCTGCGCTGGGGCGTCGCGCTGGTGATCCTCGGGCTGCTGGCGCTGCTGGTCTCCGGCTGGCGCTTCCGCGGCGTGCCCTCGCGGCCGGTGACGCTCGGCTTCGGGCTGGCCGGTGGCGTGCTCGGCGGCGTCGCCATGGTGAGCGGGCCGCCGGTGCTCGCCTATCTGCTCGGGCGCGAGGGACCCGCGCGGCAGCTGCGGGCGGATTTCGCCTTGTTCCTCGCGGCCGGCGCGGTCTTCATCGGCATCGCCTATGCGATGGCGGGGCTGCTGGATGCGCGGCTGCTTGGCCCCTTCGCCATCGGCGCGCCGGCCTATGCGGCCGGCATCGGCCTCGGCGCCTGGAGCTTCGGCCTCGCCAGCGAGCGGGTCTTTCGCCTCACCTGCCACGCCATGATCGCCGTCGCGGCGCTGCTCGGCCTGCCGGTCTGGGACGCGCTGCTGCGCTGACCTCCGTTGCCCTGCTCATGGCTGGCGCGCCTCCCGCCGCAGGGTCATCGCCGGGTTGCGGGTGAAGAAGCCGTAGGGCTTCAGCTCGATGCGGTGCCACTTGGTCGGTAGCACCGGCCAGTCCTCCGGCCGCGTCAGGTGGTGGAAGCCCATCGTCGCCCAGACCACCAGATCGGCATTCTCCACCGGGCGCCCGCGCGCGGCGAAGCGCGGCAGGCCATCGCCGCCGCGCGCCTGGTTCGGCCAGGGGCCGGCGGCGTGGATCTCGGCCGGATCGTAGCCGGTCACCCAGAGCGGCGCGGCGGTGAAGGCGGCCCGCCGCTGCGGGAAATCCTCCGGATCGAGCAACGAGGTGGCGCCATGGCCGAGCACCACCTCGTAGCCCGGATGATGGCCGAGCGTCGTCGTCAGCCCGGGATTCACCACCCGCCAGACCTCCGGCGCATGCTCGGGCAGGACCGCGCCCTCGACCGGCATCGGCACCGCCTCGGGCGCCCAGAGGCTGCGGCGCGGCGTGCCCGCGGCCGCCGCGCGCGGCACCAGCCGCTCCCGCCGGAAGCTGTTCGCCGGGCCGTCCACATCGAGATCGAGGCGGAAGGAGATGTAGTGGTCGTGCCAGACGCCGACCGCGCCGGGCGCCACCAGCATGCCGGTCGTCACCTCCTGCGCCGCCCCCGGCTCGGCCATGCTGCGCGCCGCGACGCCCTTCACCGCATCCATCCCCGTCGCGCCGACATCGATGCGGATTTCGCCGCGCTGGGTGAAGACCCAGTCCATGACGTAGTCGTAATTACCGACGGTCGGGATGCTGCGCACCACCAGCTCGACCTCCGGCCGGCCCTCGTAGCTCTGGTCGACGATCTCGGCATGTCGCCAGGCCGGGTTGCCGGTGTCGCGCTCGAAGATGCAGAGAACGCCGGGCAGCGTCATCGGCTTGCCGTCGTCGCCGGGCAGCACCGCGTCCAGGAACTGCGCATGCGCCGGGCAGTCGGTGCCGGGGGCGAGCGTCGAGGCGAGGGCGCCGAAGCCGTACTCGCCGATATCCATGTAGGAGCGGTAGTACCAGGCCTCGGAGGCGTCCATGTAGGGCACGAACATCTCCGAGGCATGGCCCGCATAGAGCACCATGCGGTCGCGCCCCTCCTCTGCCCAGCGCGCCAGCGAGATCATGGGGCCGAAGCGGCGGTCGAGCCGGACGTGGAAGCGCCACTTGTCCCAGCTCACCTCCTGCCCGGCGATGACGGCATTGCCGCCCATCGGCGCCGCCTGCCGCACCGGCCGCATGGGCGGGCGGAGATCGGGGAAGGCGGCCTCGTCGGCCCGGTCCGGCCCCTCCCGCACCGGCACCGCGCCGGTATCGACCACGCGGAGCACCTGCCCGGCGCCGAGATCGACGATGGCGAAGAGCCCCTCGATCGGCCGCCCGTGCACGGTGGTGCGGGCGCCCTTCGTCTCGTAGCAGGGCACGCGCAGCAGCCGCCGCCCCTGCTCCTCGGCAGTGCCGAACCAGCCGACGGTGAGCGGGGCACAGAACAGCGTGTCGAAGGCGGTGTAGCCGCGCTTGCGCATCGCCGCCTGCCAGGCGGGATCCGCCAGGGTGAGCTTCGAGGCCAGCTCCCATTCCTCGAGCAGCACGCCGGATTGCACATCGGGGATCGGGCGCGGCCCCGTCACCCGGCCCGTGGCGAGGTCGATCTCGGCCTCGGCCATGGCGGCGCCGCGGCGCAGCACGACATGCGCCCGGCGCGGCGCCGGCTGGCCGGAGAGCACGGCGGATTTCGCCGGCTCCACCAGCTCGACGGCGACGAAGCGGGTCGCGTCATCCGCGGCGCCGGCTTGGCGGAGCGCGGCGGTGGCGGCCGTGATCTCCTCCGCGCCCAGTGGATCCAGCGGATGCGCCGCCGTGGCGCCGCCCAATAGGCCGCCTAGCATCAGGATCGCGCCGAAGCCCCAGCGCATCATCCAGCCCGGCATGCTCCCCCTCCATTGCTGCAATGCCGTATCACAGCCGGTTCGGCACCGAACCGCGAGGGGTTTTCCGGTGTTTGGGCGGAAGGTCTCGAAGCCGGGTCGGGAGGAACACGTGATGGATCGCCTGGGATCCTGGGTGGTGCCGATGCTCGTGGCGGGCGGCCTTGCCGCCCCCGCGCTTTCGCAGCAGGCGCCGGCGCTGGTCTATATTCAACCGCTCGCTCCTGCGGCGGTCACCGCGGTGCAGGAGAAGCTGAAGCAGGCGGGCACCTATACCGGGCGCGCCGACGGCATCTGGGGGCCCGACAGCCAGGCGGCGCTGGAGCGCTTCCAGGCGGCGCATGCGCTGGTGCCCTCGACGCAGCTCAACCCCGCCACCGCGGCGACGCTCGGCCTCAGCCCCAGCGAGTTGCTGGCCGCCGGCCCCGGTGCCGGCCCGGCGCCGGGCACGCCGGCCGCGATGGCGACCGAGCCGCTCAACCCGGCCGCGGTGCGCAACATCCAGCAGAGGCTGAAGGCGCTGAACTTCTACCGCAGCGATGTGGACGGCGCCTGGGGCGCCAGCACCCAGGCGGGCATCGAGCGCTTCCAGCAGGGGCGCGGCCTCCAGGCGACCGGGCAGATGAACCCGGCCACGGCGCGCGAGCTCGGTCTCGATCCGAACAACCTCGCTGCGCCGGCGCGGTAGCGCCGGGGCAACCGGTTATCAACGGACCGGTCGCTTGACCGGTCCGATGCCCCGAACGAGGCCGCCGCCGGTCGCGCCGCGAGGCGCACCTGGCGGCGCGACGCCAAGCAAACCCAGAGGTTCTGCGACCGGCGTTTGGGGGGCCCGCATGCGGTCACGCATGCAGGCCACTGGCATAAGCTGGATCAGCTCTCCCGCTCGACCATCATCTGCTTGATCTTGCCGATCGCCTCGGCCGGGTTCAGCCCCTTGGGGCAGGTCCGGGTGCAGTTCATGATGGTGTGGCAGCGGTAGAGCCGGAACGGGTCTTGCAGATTATCGAGGCGCTGGCCGGTCGCCTCGTCGCGGCTGTCGGCGATCCAGCGATAGGCCTGCAGCAGCACGGCCGGGCCGAGATAGCGGTCGCCGTTCCACCAGTAGGACGGGCAGGCGGTGGAGCAGCAGAAGCACAGGATGCACTCCCACAGCCCGTCGAGCTTCGCTCGCTCCTCCTTCGACTGCCGGCGCTCGCCATCCGGCGGCGGCGGGGTGTCGGACTTCAGCCAGGGCTCGACCGAGCGGAGCTGCGCGTAGAGCTGCGACAGGTCCGGCACCAGGTCCTTCACCACCGGCATGTGTGGCAGCGGGCTGATCTTCACGTCGCCCTTTACGTCCTCGATCGGCTTGAGGCAGGCGAGGGTGTTCAGCCCGTCGATGTTCATCGAGCAGGAGCCGCAGATTCCCTCGCGGCAGGACCGCCGGAAGGTGAGCGTGCTGTCCACCTCGTTCTTGATCTTGATCAGCGCGTCCAGGACCATCGGGCCGCACTTGTCGAGATCGATCTCGTAGGTGTCGGTGCGCGGATTCTCCCCGGAATCGGGATCGAAGCGGTAGATCCGGAAGGACCTCACGTTCTTGGCGCCGGCCTCGGCCTTGAAGGTCTTGCCCGGCTGGATCGTGCTGTTCTTCGGGAGCGTGAAGGTGGCCATGGATCAGGTCGTTCCCTGGGCAGGCCACCGCGGGGCAGAAGCGCCCGCCGGCAGGGACCGGCCCGACATGAAGGATGGGGCGAGGCGCATCCTGCGCTTGGCTAATAGACGCGCGCCTTCGGCGGGAAGACCTGGACCTCGTTGGTGAGGGTCCGCATCTTCACGTCGCGATAGTCGAGCTTCACGTTGCCCTTCTCGTCGACCCAGGCGAGCGTGTGCTTCATCCAGTTCTGGTCGTCGCGGTCGGGGTAGTCCTCCTGCGCATGCGCTCCCCGGCTTTCCTTGCGGGCATCGGCGCCGACGATGGTCGTCATCGCGTTGCCGATGAGGTTGTCGAGCTCGAGCGCCTCGACCAGGTCGCTGTTCCAGATGAGGCTGCGGTCGGCGATCTTGATGTCGTCGTAGCCAGCATGGACCTTCTTCATCTTGTCCACACCCTCGCGCAGCAGCTCGGAGGTGCGGAACACCGCCGCGTGCGTCTGCATGGTCCGCTGCATGTTCAGCCGCAGCTCGCCGACCATCGTGCCGCCCTTGGCGTGGCGCACGCGGTCGAGCCGGTCGAGCGCCTTCTCGCCGGCCTTGGGCGGCAGCGGCGGCTGGCCCGCGCCCGGCTTGAGCGTGTCGGCCGCCCGGTGCGCCGCGGCGCGGCCGAAGACGACGAGGTCGAGCAGCGAGTTGGTGCCGAGCCGGTTGGCGCCGTGCACCGAGACGCAGGCCGCCTCGCCCACCGCCATCAGCCCGGGCACCACGCGGTCCTGGTCCTCGGCGGTGGGGTTCAGCACCTCGCAATGGATGTTCGTCGGGATGCCGCCCATGTTGTAATGGACGGTCGGCAGCATCGGGATCGGCTCCTTGGTGACGTCCACGCCGGCGAAGATCTTCGCCGTCTCGGAGATGCCGGGCAGCCGCTCATGCAGGATCTCGGCGCCGAGATGCTCGAGATGCAGGTGGATGTGGTCCTTGTGCGGCCCGACGCCCCGCCCCTCGCGGATCTCGATCGACATGGCACGGGAGACGACGTCGCGCGAGGCGAGGTCCTTCGCCGTCGGGGCGTAGCGCTCCATGAAGCGCTCGCCCTCGGAATTCGTCAGGTAGCCGCCCTCGCCGCGAGCGCCCTCCGTCACCAGGCAGCCGGAGCCGTAGATGCCGGTCGGGTGGAACTGCACGAACTCGTTGTCCTGCAGCGGCAGGCCGGCGCGCAGCACCATGCCGCCGCCATCGCCGGTGCAGGTGTGGGCGGAGGTGCAGGAGAAATAGGCCCGGCCGTAGCCGCCCGTCGCCAGCACCACGGTCTGGGCGCGGAAGCGGTGGATGGAGCCGTCCTCGAGGTTCCAGGCCATGACGCCGCGGCAGGCGCCTTCCTCATCCATGATCAGGTCGAGGGCGAAGTATTCGACGAAGAATTCGCAGTTGTGCTTCAGCGACTGCTGGTAGAGCGTGTGCAGGATGGCATGGCCGGTGCGGTCGGCCGCGGCGCAGGCGCGCATGGCCGGCGTCTTGCCGTAATGCTGCATGTGGCCGCCGAAGGGCCGCTGGTAGATGCGCCCATCCTCGGTGCGGGAGAAGGGCACGCCGTAATGCTCGAGCTCGATGATCGCCGGGATCGCCTCGCGGCACATATACTCGATGGCATCCTGGTCGCCGAGCCAGTCCGACCCCTTCACGGTGTCGTACATGTGCCAGCGCCAGTCATCCTCGCCCATATTGCCGAGCGCGGCGCCGACCCCGCCCTGGGCCGCCACGGTGTGGGAGCGCGTGGGGAAGACCTTGGTGATGCAGGCCGTCTTCAGGCCGGCAGCGCCCATGCCGAAGGTGGCGCGCAGCCCGGCGCCGCCGGCGCCCACCACCACCACGTCATAGGTGTGGTCGACGATCCGGTAGGCGCCCTGCGAGGGCATGCTGATCGCATTCATCATCCGTGTCCCTATCCGCCCCCATCCCGCGCCGGGCGGGGCGATCCGGAGCCCGAGGCGGCCGCGGCCTGGCCGCGCCGCCCCTCAATCCTCACTGCGTCTCAGACCGCGATCCGAAGGACCGCGAGCGCCGCGGCGATGGCCAGCAGCCAACAGATGGCCCTGACTCCGTAAATTCCCGCCACCTTGGCCCATTCCTGATTCGCATAGTCCTCCATGATCACCTGCATGCCTGCCGCGGTGTGGTGGAAGGCGAGCGCGATCGCGGCCAGCAGCAGCACCGCGTTGAAGGGATGCGCGATCCAGTCGCGCGTCACCTCATAGGGCGCGCCGGCGAGCGAGGCGGCCGAGAGGGCGAACCAGAGCACCAGCGGCAGCAACGCGACGGAGGTGAGGCGCTGCATCAACCAGTGATGCGTCCCGCCCTTGGCGGAGCCGAAGCCACGCACCCGGCCGAGCGGCGAGCGCATCGTGGCGTCGGCGGCGGAATCCTTGGCCATCTTCGGCGATCCTCAGCGGGCCCAGGCGATGATGGCGATCAACCAGGTCAGCACGGTCATCGCCGCCGTCCCGATCAGCACCGCCCGGCCGGATTTGTAGGTGGTCGGAATGTCATAGCCGTAGCCGGCATCCCAGGCGAGGTGCCGCAGGCCGTTCAGCGTGTGGAACCAGGCGGCGGCCGTCAGGCCGAAGAGGCCGAGCACGCCGAGCCAGGAGGTGAGGAACCAGGTCACCGTGGCATAGGCACCGGGCCCCGAGGCGGTGGCGACCAGCCACCAGACCAGCACCAGCAGCCCGACCGACCAGATCACCCCGGTGATGCGGCCGCTGATCGACAGCGCGCTGGTCAGCTGCATCATGTCGTACACCTGCAGGTGCGGCGACAGGGGCCGACGGATGGGCGTGCCGTCCGATCGGCGACCGAACATGGTCGCCTCGCGCGAGTCCTGCATGATGGACATTGGTACATTCACTCCTGCGGCTGAACCAGGCGCGGTGCGGCATTCCTGCGACACGCCTTCTATGGTGCCCTGCGGCATAGCGTCAATTGCGCCCGGTCACGCGGATCGTGATCGACGAGGCATATTTAGGAATGATATCCTATTATCATGCCCCGCCCCCAGCAACCCCCCAGGCCGCGCCCCGGGCCACGCCCGCCCCTGCTGCAACGCCTGCGGCCCTGGGCGGATTTCCTGCAGCGGCTGCTGGTCGCGATCGCGGCGGCGATCGCCATCTGGAAGGCGGTGCACGAGAGCCTCAACTGGCCATCCTGAGGCCGGCGACGCCGCCGAGGACCAAGGCGAGGCAGAGGATCCGTCCGGCGGTGGCCGGGTCCCCCTCCACTGCCATGCCCCAGACCGCCGTGCCGACGGCGCCGATGCCGACCCAGACGGCATAGACGGTGCCCATGGGCAGCACCTGCAGCGCGCGCGACATGCAGTAGAAGCTGACGCCCATGGCGGCGAGGGTCGCGGCGCTCGGCAGCAGGCGGCTGAAGCCTTCGGTGTATTTCAGCAGCACTGCCCAGACGACCTCGAAGCCGCCGGCGATGGCGAGCCAGATCCATGCCATACAGTCTCTCCCGGCTTTGATGGGCGCCCCACCGGGACGCCGCGGATAGGAAGCCCCGCCCCCGGCCGCGCACCAGCGCGTTTCGGGCCGCCCAGCCCTGCGGCCCGCGCCGCCGGACGCGGCCGTGGTGCCAGCCTCAGCCGGCCGCGGCCGGCGCCACCTCGCCGCCGAAGGCCTGGGTGCGGACCAGCCGGGCATAGAGCCCGTCCGCCGCCATCAACGCGGCATGCGTGCCCTGCTCCACCGCCCGCCCCTCCTGCATGACCACGATGCGGTCCGCCTCGCGCACCGTCGCCAGGCGATGCGCGATGACGAGCGTGGTCCGCCCCCGCCGCAGCCGCGCCAGCGCCGCCTGCACCAGCGCCTCGTTCTCGGCATCGAGCGCGCTCGTCGCCTCGTCCAGCAGCAGCACCCGCGGGTCGCGCAGCAGCGCCCGGGCGAGGGAGACGCGCTGCTTCTGCCCGCCCGAGAGCCGGCCGCCGCCGGGGCCGAGCAGCGTGCGGTAGCCCTGCGGCAGCGCCGCGATGAAGTCGTGCGCCGCCGCCGCCCGCGCCGCCGCCTCCACCTCCGCCTCGCTCGCCCCCGGCCGGCCGCAGGCGATGTTGGCGAGGACCGTGTCGTCGAAGATCACCGCCTCCTGCCCGACATAGGCGATGGCGTCGCGCAGCGAGGCGAGCGTCACCGACCGCACATCCGCCCCATCCAGCAGCACCCGCCCCGCGGTCACGTCGTAGAGGCGCGGGACGAGGGCCAGCGCCGTCGACTTGCCGGCGCCCGAGGGCCCGACCAGCGCCACCGTCTCGCCCGGCGCGGCGGCGAAGCTGAGGCCGGACAGCGCCCGGTCCGGCGTGCCCTCATAGGCGAAGCCGACCGACTCGAACGCCACCCGGCCATGGCCGGCCGGCAGCGGCCGGGCGTCGGGCGCCTCCACCACCGCGCGTGGCGCGTCGATGACGGCGAAGACCCGGGCGAGGCCGGCCAGCCCCTCCTGCAAGGCGGCGTTCAGCGAACCGAGGGCGCGGATCGGGCGCGAGGCGATCAGCAGCGCCGCGACGAAGCCGGTGAACTCGCCGACCGTGCCCTGCCCGGTCGAGACCCGCCAGCCGACGAAGCCGAGCACGGCGGCGACCGCGACGCCGCCCAGCGCCTCCAGCATCGGATCGAGGCTGGCGCGGGTGCGGGCGATGCCGAGCAGGCTCTCGCGCAGCCGGGCGAAGGTGCGGTTGGCGCGCGCCTCCTCCTGCTCCTCCAGCCGGTAGGCGCGCACCACGCGGGCGGCGGCGAAGCTCTCGGTGAGCTGCGCCGCGGTCTCGCCCATCCGCTCCTGCACCCCGCCCGAGGCGCGGCGGATGCGCTTGCCGAGGCGCAGGATCGGCAGCACCGCGACCGGGTACATGGCCGCGGCAATCAGCGACATCTGCCAGTCGAGCCAGATCATGGAGGCGACGAGGCCGATGACCGTGAGGATGTCGGCGCCGCCGTTGATCGACTTGGTCAGCGCCTCGCGGATCGCCGCCGCATCGACGGTGAAGCGGCTGGCATGCCGGGCCGGCGCGTCGCGCAGCACCGCGGCGAGGTCGGCCCGGGTCAGCGCCCGGAACAGGTCGCCCTGCAGCGCCTCGATCACCCGCAGCACGACGGATTGCACCGCGACCGCCTGGCCGTATTGCGCCGCCGCCTTGGCCAGGGTTACGCCGATGATGACCAGCGGCAGCAGCCAGGCGAGGTCCGGGTCATTGGCGCTGAAGCGGTCGAAGCCCTGCTGGATGACGACCGGATAGAGGGCGGTGAGCCCCGCCAGCGCCAGGGTGCAGAGCACGGCGAGGGCGATGCCGCGGCGGTGCCGCGCCAGGTAGCCGCGCAGCAGGCGCCGGATCAGGGCCCGGGAGGAGGGATCGGCGGGGAGGACGGCCATGGCGGCGCGGGTTTATCGGATCGCCGGGCCGGCGGCCAATTCCCGCAGGCGGGCGAGGCATTCCCCATGCGTGGCGGTGCAGCCGCCGGCGAGCCACCAGGCCCGGACCTCGGCGAGCAGGCGGCCGATGCGCGGCCCCGGCGGCAGGCCGAGGCTGAGGGCGTCCCGCCCCTGCAAGGGGAAGACCGGCCGCGGGGTAGCCGCCAGCCGTCCCGCCACGCCCTGCCAGCCGCCGGCGGGGCCGGCCGAGGCCGCGCGCTCCATCCGCAGCCAGGAGCGGACGAGCAGGGCTTCCGCATCCGCCTCGGCGAGCAGCCGGTTGACGGCGATGGCATCGGCTTCCGGCGTCAGGACGTCGCCCACGAGATAGCCCTGCAACCGCCCCGCTTCCTCGCCGGACAGCCGCAGCCGCCGCGCCAGCGCCGGCAGATCGACATCCGGCGCCAGGATGGCCGCCAGCCGCACCAGCGGCGTCTGCGGCAGCGGCGAGGACAGGAGCGCATCGAGGCGATCGCGCCGCCCCGCCTCCGGCAGCACCGCCCCGAGCACCCCCGTCGCCGCCATCAGCGCCAGCGCCGCGCGCGGGTCGGGCGCCGCCAGCAGCCGCTTCAGCTCCATCCAGACCCGCTCGGCCGAGAGCCGCGCCAGGCCCGGCACCGCCGCCCGGATCGCCGCGACCGCCGCCGGATCGGGCGCGCCCCGCCCGTAGCGGGCCTGGAAGCGGAAGAAGCGCAGCGCCCGCAGATAGTCCTCGGCCAGCCGCGTCGCCGGGTCGCCGACGAAGCGCAGCCGCCCGGCGGCGAGGTCCTCGCGGCCGCCGAAATAATCCCAGACCTCGCCGGCGCCGCTCATCGACATGGCGTTGATGGTGAAGTCGCGCCGCGCCGCATCCTCCCGCCAGTCGGTGGTCCATGCCACCTCGGCATGCCGACCATCGGTGGCGAGGTCGCGGCGCAGGCTGGTGACCTCGACCGGCTCGCCGTCCAGCACCGCCGTCACCGTGCCATGGGCGAGGCCGGTCTCGGCCACCTTCAGCCCGGCGGCGCGCAGCCGGGCGATGATCGCCTCGGGCGGCAGCGGCGCGGCGACATCGACATCCTGCACCGGCCGGCCGGCCAGCGCGTCCCGCACCGCCCCGCCCACCGCCCGGGCGCCGGGCAGCGCCGCCAGCACCGCCGCCGGCGCGCCGCGGCCGAGCAGGCCCGGCGGCGCGACCCGCGCCACCGGCGGGTCCCCACTCATCGCCCTCCCCTCACCGCGCCGCATCCAGGGGGGCGTGCGTCACCCGGCCATCGGGGCCGAGCTGCGCCGGCACGTAGCGCTCATGCGGCGGCATCGAGACGGAGAGCCCGTACCAGAGGGCGAAGAGGAACATCAGCAGCACCCCGGCCAGCCCGGCCAGCACCACCCGCGGCCCCGGCTCGACGCCCGGATTGAGCCGGCGCCAGAGGGCATAGGCCGCGAAGGGGAGGATAAACAGCAGGATGTCGACGAGATAGGGCATCGGGCCGCCGCGCGACAGGGATTGGAAGACGGCGCTGTAACGCGGCGGCCATGCCCTTCGGCGCCCAACCCGCACCCGCCCCTGGCGCCCCCCCCTATCTCAGCCGGCGCGCGCCGGCACCGCCTCGGGCGCGCCGCGCAGCACGCGCGCCAGGTTCACCAGGATCGCCGCGGTCGCGCCCCAGATGTAGTGGCGCTCATGCGGCCAGACCCAGAAGGTTCGGCTGCGGCCCTTCCATTCCGCCATCCGCCGCTCCGGCGCCGCCGGGTCGAGCACCACCGCGAGCGGCAGCTCGAAGGGCTCCTCCACCTCGGCCGGATCGGGCACGAGGTTGAGCGGCGGCGGCACCAGCCCGACGACCGGGATGATGTGGAAGCCGGTGCCGGTGCGGTGCTCCGGCAGGCGGCCCAGCAGTTCCGGCAGGCGGGGGTCGAGGCCCACCTCCTCCGCCGCCTCGCGCACCGCCGCCGCCTCGGGCGTCTCGCCCGCCTCGATCCGGCCGCCGGGGAAGCTCACCTGCCCGGCATGCGAGGAGAGCCGCGCCGCGCGCAGGGTCAGCAGCACCGTCGGCTCGGCATGCATGACGATGGGCACGAGAACGGCGGCCGGCCGCGCCGGCAGCACGGCGCGGTCCTCGGCATCGTCGAAGCCCGTCGGCTCGGCCAGCGCCAGCGCCGCGGGATCGGCCAGGCGGGCGGCGATCTCGGTTGGCGTCACGCCAGGGCCGCCGCGGCGGCCCGCATGGCAGCCGGTCTCATTCCGCCGCGACGTCGAGCGCGCCGACCTCGTCGATCGGGAAGAAGACGCCCTCGCTCCAGACGCCGAGGACCTCGCGGCCATCCACCGTCTCGGTCTGGCCGAGCGCGACCAGCTCGTAGAAGACCGCGCGGTTGATCCGCGCCTCGATCCCCGGCCGGATCGTCACATAGGGGCGCGGCTCCCGCGTCTTCGGGTCGAGATGCACCCGGATCGGATGCTCGGCATCCGCCGTCACGATCTGGTCGAGATTGGTGCGGAAGCTGAGGCATTGCCGCGGCTTGCCGTCGCCGCAGTCGCAGTCGCGCCAGCACATCTCGACGGCGACGAAGGGTGCGTCCTCGACATCGATGCGGCCGCGCTCGACCGGCGTCTCGAGCCAGTAGCCGCCATCCTCGCCGCGCTTCAGCACGCTGGCGAAGAGGCAGACCAACTCCTTGCGGCCGATCACGCCGCCCTCATGGTACCAGGTGCCGTTCCGGTCGATGCGGATCGCGTAATGCCCGGCATCGCGCTTCGTGCGCGGCGGCCCGCCGCGCGGCGCGGCGCCCTCCGCTCCCCCCTTTGGGCCCCCCTCCAGCCCCGCCATCACGCCTTGCCCGCCCGAGGGGCAAGGCAGGTCCCCGCCCACGGGGCGGGACGGGTCGCGGACGGGCCGCATCCGGTTCTGCACGACTGCCTCCCCATTCAACGCTTTGTCCCAACCGTCCCTGGCCATAGGCTTCGTCATCCACATGTCCGGGCCCATATCAGGGAGACGCCGCACCGGCACCGTGCCGGCAACACCTCTCCGGGCGTCGGCAAGGACGCTCGGGGCCAATATAGGGATCGGGTCTGGGATGATTGAAGTGGCGGGCTCCAAGTCGGACGGCGCGAAACCCGGCGCGGGCGAGGCCGGCGCCCTGGTCGCCGAGGTCGAGGCGCTCGGCGAGCGGCTGCACCGGGTGCGGCAGGCGGTCGGGCGGGTGATCTTCGGGCAGGAGGAGGTGGTGGAGCACACGCTCATCACCCTGCTCTCCGGCGGCCATGCGCTGCTCGTCGGCGTGCCCGGCCTCGGCAAGACCAAGCTCGTCGAGACGCTCGGCACCGTGCTCGGCCTCGATGCGCGGCGGGTGCAGTTCACGCCCGACCTGATGCCGGCCGACATCATCGGCTCGGAGGTGCTGGAGGAGGGCGAGGGCGGCCGGCGCGCCTTCCGCTTCCTCCCCGGCCCGGTCTTCTGCCAGCTGCTGATGGCCGACGAGATCAACCGCGCCAGCCCGCGCACCCAGTCGGCGCTGCTGCAATCGATGCAGGAGCACCGGGTCGCCGTCGCCGGCCAGGTCCACCCGCTGCCCGGGCCCTTCCACGTTCTCGCCACGCAGAACCCGATCGAGCAGGAGGGCACCTATCCGCTGCCCGAGGCGCAGCTCGACCGTTTCCTGCTCGAGGTCGAGATCACCTATCCGGACGAGGCGGCGGAGCGTGCCATGCTGCTCGCCACCACCGGCGCGCAGGATGCCCGGCCGATGCCGGCCCTGACGGCGGCCGAGCTGATCTCGGCGCAGGCGCTGATCCGCCGCATCCCGGTCGGCGAGGGCGTGCTGGACGCCATTCTCCGCCTTGTGCGCGGCGCCCGGCCGGAGACCTCCTCCCTGCCCGGCATCGGCAAGCAGCTCGCCTGGGGCCCGGGGCCGCGCGCGGCGCAGGCGCTGATGCTGGCGACCCGCGCCCGGGCGGTGCTCGACGGCCGCCTGGCCCCCTCGGTGGAGGATGTCCTCGCCCTCGCCGCCCCGGTGCTGCGGCACCGCATGGCGCTCAACTTCTCGGCCCGCGCCGAGGGAGTTGCGGTCGCCGACGTGATCGAGACGCTGAAGGCGCAGCTTGGCTGAGCCGCGCAAGCCGGGCGCGCCCGGCCCGACGGCGCTGCGGGCCGAGGCGCTGGGCGCGCGGCTGCCGCCCCTCGTCGTCGCCGCCGACCGCATCGCCGCGACCGTGCTGCAGGGCGTGCACGGGCGGCGGCGGGCCGGCCAAGGCGACGCCTTCTGGCAGTTCCGCCCCTTCCTGACCGGCGACGCCGCCGCGCGCATCGACTGGCGGCAGAGCGCCAAGAGCGACCGGCTCTTCATCCGCGAGACGGAATGGGAGGCGGCGCAGACCGTCGCGCTGTGGTCGGACGCCTCGCGCTCGATGGAATGGCGCTTCTCGCCGAGCCGGCCGACCAAGCGGGAGCGGGCGGACCTGCTCAGCGCGGCGCTGGCGGCGCTGGTGCTGCGCGGCGGCGAGCGGGTGCGGCTGTTCGGCGGCGCCCGTGGCGGCAGCCGCAGCCATGCCGGGCGGGCCGGCCTCGCCTCCCTGGTCGAGACCATGGGCCTGGTCACCAAGTCGCAGTCCCTGCCGGTGCCCGATCCCAGCCTGCCACGGCATGCGCGGGCGGTGCTGATCGGCGATTTCATGGCGCCGCTGCCGGAGATCCACGCCACCGTCGCCGCCCTCGCCGCCTGGCCGGTGCGCGGCCATATCCTGCAGGTGCTGGATCCGGAGGAGGAAACGCTCGGCGAGGGCAACCGGGCCTATGCCGGCCGCGTCCTGTTCGAATGGGGTGCGGGCGGCCAGAGCATCCTCGTGCCCCGGGTCGAGGAGGCCCGCCCGATCTATGTCGAACGCCTGCGCCATCACCGCGAGGGCATCGCCTCCATCGCCGCCGCCGCGGGCTGGGGCTTCATGACACACCATGTCGACCAGCCGCCGCAGACCGCGCTGCTGGCGCTGTGGCAGGCCCTCGGGCCGGAATAGGGTCGACCCCATGCGCCACCCCCTGCCGCGGCGGCCCGGCCCGCCATGCTGAGCCTCGGCCCCCTCGCCTTCGCGGCGCCCTGGCTGCTGCTGGCCCTGCCGGCGCTGCCGATCCTCTGGTGGCTGCTGCGCGTCACCCCGCCCGCGCCGCGCCGCATCGGCTTTCCGGGGCTGCGGCTGCTGCGCGACCTGCCGCTGGCGCAGGAGACCCCCGCGCGCACGCCATGGTGGCTGCTGCTGCTGCGCCTGGTCGCCGCGGCACTGGTGATCATCGGCCTCGCCCGGCCGGTGCTGGGCCCCGGCCCTGGGGCCGCCGGCGAGGGGCTGCTGCTGCTCGTGGTGGATGACGGCTGGGCCGCCGCGGCCGGCTGGCCCGCGCGCATGGCCGCCGCCGGCAGCGCCCTCGACGGCGCCGCCCGGGCCGGGCGCAACGCCGCCCTGCTCGCCACCGCCCCGGCCGAGACCGGCGAGGCGCCGCGCCTCCTCGGCCCGATGCCGGCCGAGGATCTGCGCGCGCGGCTGGCGGCGCTGCGGCCGAAGCCCTGGGCGCCCGACCGCGCCGCCGCCCTCGCCGCCTTCCAGGCCTGGCGGGCGAGCCATCCCGGGCCGCTCGCCACGCTGCTCGTCAGCGACGGCACCGAGGACCCGGCCGAGGGGGCCGGCCCGCTGCAGGCGGCGCTCGCCGCGGCGGGCGAGCTCACCCTCGCCCGCGACGAGGCGCATCCCACCCGCCTGCTGCCGCCGCCCGTCGCCGAGGCGGACCGGCTGCGCCTCAAGGTCCGGCAGGTGCCGCAGCCGGCGGCCTCGGAGGCGGTGGTGCTGGCCCGCACCGGCGATGGCCGCGCCCTGGCCGAGGCGCGGCTGCCGATCGCGGCCGGGGCGGCGGAGGGCGAAGGCGTGCTGGAATTGCCGCTCGAGCTGCGCAACCAGGTGGTCCGCCTCGATCTCGAGGGCGAGTCCGGCGCCGGCGGCGTCGTGCTGCTCGACGAGCGCTTCCGCCGCCGCCCGGTCGGCCTGCTGCCGGCGGCGGAGGAGGGCGCCGACGCGCCGCTGATCGGCGACCTCTACTATCTGGACCGCGCGCTGGCGCCCTTCGTCGAGCTGCGCCGCGGCTCGATCGAGCAGTTGCTGGCGCGGCCGATCTCGGTGCTGGTCCTGGCCGACCGGCCGATCGGCGAGGGGCCCGACCGCGCCGCGCTCACCCGCTGGGTGGAGCGCGGCGGCACGCTGATCCGCTTCGCCGGCCCGCATCTCGCCGAGCGGCAGGACCCGCTGCTGCCGGTGCCGTTGCGGGCCGAGCGGCAGTTGGGCGGCGCGCTGTCCTGGGAGCAGCCGCAGCGCCTCGCGCCGTTCCCGGAGACCTCGCCCTTCGCCGGCCTGCCCATCCCCGGCGAGGTGTCGGTGGAGCGGCAGGTGCTCGCCGAGCCCTCCCCCACCCTCTCGGGCCGCAGCTGGGCGCGGCTCTCGGACGGCACGCCGCTGGTCACCGCCGAGGCGCGCGGCCAGGGGCGCATCGTGCTGTTCCACGTCACCGCCAATGCCGAATGGTCGAACCTGCCGCTGTCGGGCCTCTTCGTGCAGATGCTGCGGCGAATCGTCGCCCTCTCCTCCGGCGTCCAGGGGGCGGAGGGCGATGCGCCGCTGGCGCCGCTCGAGACGCTGGACGGCTTCGGCCGGCTGGGCCCGGCGCCGCCGGCCGCCGCCGCCCTGCCGGCCGCGGCGATCGACACCGCCATCCCCTCGCCGCGCAACCCGCCGGGCTGGTACGGCACCCCCGGCCGGCCCGCGGCCGAGGCGGGCGCCGATGCCACCTACCGGCGCGCCCTCAACCTCGGCAGCGGCCTGCCGGCGCCGCGCGCCGCGCCGATGGCGCCGCCCGGCACCCGCTTCCTCGCCATCGGCGGCATCCCGGCCGAGCGCGATCTCGGCCCCTGGCTGCTCGCGCTCGCCCTGCTGCTGCTGGCGGCGGATCTGCTGATCGGCCTCGTCCTGCGCGGGCTGCTCGGCCGGCCGGGGGCGCATCGCCAAGCGGCCCCTCCCACCGGGGGCGGCTCCGGCCCGCCGCGCGCGGCGGTGCTGCGCGGCGGTCTCCTGCTCCTGCTGCTGGCCGCGGCGCCGCTCCGGGCGCAGCCGCTTTCCGATCCGGACTGGGCGGCCGACCCGGCGCTCGCCACCCGCCTCGCCTATGTCGTCACCGGCGATGCCACAGTGGACGACACGCAGCGCATGGGCCTCGTCGGCCTGTCGGATTTCGTCAACCGGCGCACCGCGGCGGCGCTGGCCGAGCCGACGGCGGTCACCCCCGGCCAGGACGACCTCTCCTTCTACCCGCTGCTCTACTGGGTGATCCTGCCGGACGCGCCGCAGCCCGACCCCGCCGCGGTCGCCGCGCTGAACGACTTCATGCGGCATGGCGGCATCATCCTGTTCGACACGCGCGATGAGGGCTCGGGCGAGGGCTTCGCGGCCGGGGCCGGCGCGGCGCTGCGGCGCGTCACCCGCGACCTGGCCGTCCCGCCGCTCGCCCCCCTCGCCGACGACCATGTGCTGAAGCGCGCCTTCTACCTGCTGCCCGAGCTGCCGGGCCGCTTCGCCGGCGGCCAGGTCTGGGTGGCGCGCGACCAGGACCGGGCGAATGACAGCGTCTCCCCGGTCATCATCGGCGGCCATGACTGGGCCGCTGCCTGGGCCATTGACGGCCGCGGCAACAACCCCTTCGCGGTGATCCCGGGCGGGGCGCGGCAGCGGACGCTCGCCTACCGCTTCGGCGTCAACCTCGTGATGTACGCGCTCACGGGCAACTACAAGGGCGACCAGGTGCACGTGCCGGCCATCCTTGAGCGGTTGGGGAATTAAGGATGCCGCTATCGCCCCGCGGCCTGCTGCGCGAGCGCCTGCCGCATGCCGAGGCGCGCGTCGCCAATGTCGAGTTGTTCTTCGACCTGGTCTTCGCCTTCACCATCACCCAGGTCTCGCACGCGCTGCTGCACCATCTCGACCTGGCGGGCGCGCTGCGCACCGGCCTGCTCTTCCTCGCGGTGTGGTGGGTGTGGATCTACACCGCCTGGGTCACGAACTTCCTCGATGCCGACCGCACGCCGGTGCGGCTGATGCTCTTCCTCCTGATGCTGGCCGGGCTGGTGCTCTCCATGGCGCTGCCGGAGGCCTTCGCCGAGCGCGGCCTCGCCTTCGCGGCCGCCTATGCCTTCATGCAGGTGGGGCGCGGCGCCTTCACCGTCTGGGCGATCGGCCCGGCGGAGCCGGCCTTGCGGCGGAACTTCCTGCGGGTCCTCGCCTGGCTCGCCCTCGCCGCGCCCTTCTGGGTGGCGGGCGGGCTGGCGGAGGGCGAGGCGCGGCTGCTGCTCTGGGTGCTCGCCCTCGGCATCGAATATGCCTCGCCCTTCGCCTATTTCTGGACTCCCGGCCTCGGCCGCTCCACCACCGCCGACTGGCGGGTCGAGGGCGGCCACATGGCCGAGCGCTGCGCCGGCTTCATCCTCATCGCCCTCGGCGAGACGCTGCTCGTCACCGGCGAGAGCTTCGCCGGGCTGGCCTGGGACGGGCCGCACGGCACCGCCTTCGTCATCGCCTTCCTCGGCTCGGTCGCCATGTGGTGGCTGTATTTCCACCTCGGGCAGGAGCGCGGCGCGCATCACATCACCCGCTCCGCCGATCCCGGCCGCATGGCCCGGCTCGGCTACACCTATCTCCACCTTCCCGTCGTCGCCGGGATCGTGGTGGCGGCCGCCGGGGATGAGATGGTGTTGCAGCATCCGGGCGGGATCGCCGCGCCGGCGGCGATCCACTGCATCATCGGCGGGCCCGCGCTCTACCTGCTCGGCCTCGCCCTGTTCAAGCGCATCAGCCTCGGCCAGCTGCCGCTCTCGCACCTGGTCGGGCTGGCGCTGCTCGCGGTGCTGGCGACCCTCGCGCATGAGATGCCGGTGCTGGCCCTCGCCGGCCTCGCCAATGCCGCGCTGATCCTCGTCGCGGCCTGGGAGCACGTCTCGCTGCGGGGACACGCCGCATGACCCAGGCCTTCGCCGGCATCGACTTCGCCCCCATCCTGCCGCCCTGGCTGCTCCTCGCCCTCGCCCTGGTCGCGCTGCTGGCGCTGGCCCCGGCCTTCTGGCGCCGGGCGCGCGGCGCGCCGCTGCGGCTCCTGGTCTTCGCCTTGCTCCTGCTGGCGCTCGCCAATCCCCGGCTGGTCGAGGAGACGCGGGAGACGCGGCCGGACATCGCTCTCCTCCTCGTCGATCACAGCGACAGCGCCCGCATCGGCGACCGCGCGGCGCAGATCGAGGCGGCGCGGCGACTGCTCGAGGCCCGGCTGGGGCGCCTGCCCGATCTCGAATTCCGCACCGTCGAGGTGCCGGAGGGCGGCAACCAGGGCACGCGCCTGTTCACCGCCATGGAGCAGGCGCTGGCCGAGATTCCGCGCGCCCGCCTCGCCGGGGTGATCGCGCTGACCGACGGCCAGGTGCATGACGTGCCCGCGACCTCACCGATCGAGGCGCCCTTCCACGCCCTGCTGCCCGGCCGGCCCGGCGAGATCGATCGGCGGCTGCGCGTCATCGAGGCGCCGGGCTACGGCATCGTCGGCCGCAGCGTCGAGCTGCGGGTGGCGGTCGAGGATCTCGGCCTGCCGGAGGCCGCCGGCGCGGCGCGGCTCTCGATCCGGCGCGACGGCGCGCCGCCGCGGGTCGAGAGCGTACCGGTCGGGCGCGAGCACCGCATCGAGATCCCGATCGAGCGCGGCGGCCCGACCGTCGTCGAGCTGGCGGCCGAGGCGCGGCCGGGCGAGGTCAGCGAGATCAACAACCGCGCCGTCATCACCGTCACCGGGGTGCGCGACCGGCTGCGGGTGCTGCTCGTCTCGGGCGAGCCGCATGCTGGCGAGCGCACCTGGCGGCGCCTGCTGAAGGCCGATCCCGGCGTCGACCTGGTGCATTTCACCATCCTCCGGCCACCCGAGAAGGACGACCTGACGCCGCTGAACGAGCTGGCGCTGATCGCCTTCCCGGTACGCGAGCTGTTCCAGGTGAAGCTGCGCGACTTCGACCTGATCGTCTTCGACCGCTTCGCCAATCGCGGCATCCTGCCGCCGGCCTATCTGCGCAACATCGCCGATTACGTCCGCGGCGGCGGCGCGCTGCTGCTCTCGGTCGGGCCGGAATTCGCCGGCCCGGCCAGCCTCGCTGCGACGCCGCTCGGCAGCATCCTGCCCGCGCGGCCGACCGGCGAGGCCGGCCCGGGCGCCACCGAGGGCGCCTTCCGGCCGATGGTGACCGCGCTCGGCGCCCGCCATCCGGTGACGGAGGGGCTGACCGGCGCCAACCCGGACGAGTCGCACGAGGCGCGTTGGGGCCGCTGGTACCGCAGCATGCGGGCCGAGCAGCGCAGCGGCACGGCGGTGATGGAGGCGGCCGGCGGGGCGCCGCTGCTGGTGCTCGACCGCGTCGGCGAGGGGCGCGTCGCGCTGCTGCTCTCGGACCATATCTGGCTCTGGTCGCGCGGCCATGACGGCGGCGGACCACAGGCCGAGCTGCTGCGGCGCGCCGCGCACTGGCTGATGCGAGAGCCGGAGCTGGAGGAGGAGGAGCTGACGGCGCGGATCGAGGCCGGGCGGCTGCAGGTGCAGCGCCGCAGCGTCGAGCCCGGGCCGCCGCCCGGCCTCACCGTCACGGCGCCCGATGGCAGCACGCGTCCGGCCACGCTGCAGCCGGGCCCTGGCGGGCGGGCCACGGCGGAGCTGCCGGCCGACCAGCCCGGTGTCTGGCAGGTCTCGGACGGCAAGCGCAACGCCTTCGCCGCCGCCGCCGCCGCGAACCCGCCTGAGGTCGCCGATCTGCGAGCCGACCCCGGCCCCCTTGCCCCGGTCCTCGCCGCGACCGGGGGCGGCGCCCGCTGGCTCGGCGCCGGCGCGGTGCCGGTGCTGCCGGAGCTGCGCCGGGTCAGCCCCGGCCGCGATGCCCAAGGAGGCGGCCAGGGCAGCGGCCCGGGCGGCGGCTGGATCGGGTTGCGTCGCAACGGCGATCACACCGTGACCGGCATCGCCGCCACATCCTTGTTGCCGCCGTGGCTCGCTTTACCTTTGGTACTGGGCGTCGCCGTGCTCGCCTGGCGACGGGAGGGACGATAGACAATGCCCAAGGGAGTGCCCACAGGAAGGCTGGGACGATACCAGCGCAGGCTGGCAGGCCTGCTGCGGCGGGCCATCCTGCCGGCGCTGCTGCTGCCGCTGCTGCTCGGTGCCTGCGCCACGGAGCCGCCGATCGAGGTCCGGCTGCAGCCCTTCATCGGCAAGACGGAGGCCGAACTGGTCCAGGCCCTCGGCGTGCCGAACGGCACCTTCGAGACGGGCGGCGAGCGCTTCCTGCAATATGACGAGCGGACCAGCACCGTCTATCCGGGCGATCCCTATTGGGGCGGGTTCGGCTATCGCCGCTTCGGCGCACCGATCTACACGCCGCCGCTGGTCATCGTGCGGAACTGCTCGGTGACCTTCGCGGTGCGGCAGGGCCGGGTGACGGCCTTCACCTTCCGGGGCAATGGCTGCCGTTAGGGCGGATTGGCGGGATCGCGTGGAGAGAGCATCCCCCGGCTTGGGCCGTTTCGTATCGGGGTCGGCGCGTGCATTCCGACATGGAAGCACACCAAATGATTGTGATAACGAATAGGCTATGCGCGATGCTTTAAATTTATGGTAGAAAATCTCCCGTACAGCTCGACAGAACGGGGCTAGGTCCCCACGGGAGCGGACGATGCGTGAGACGGTACTCGAAGCAACCACCCTGGTGGCCGTTTCGCTGGCCGCCGCCCTCCTCCGGTTGTTCATCCTGGCCATGACGCTCTCCCGGCACCTGCTGCGCCGCCCCACGGCAGAGACGAGCTATCCGAATTTCGCTTCCTTCGGGAATGGTCCGGGCGGCCGCTTCAGCCCCGCCCTCATCCAGCCGCAGCGTCGCGCCGACCGCGCCTGATCGCTGGTCTCTGCCGTGGCGTGTCCTCGTCATGGTGGCGGCCCCGTCGCAAGGGCGGCGTGACCGGCCCCCTGCCGGTCATCCCAGGACCACGGTGCTGGAGGGTGCGCCGCGGGCGTGGGACGGATGCAGCCTCGCCCTCTGGTGCAGTCGCAGCCGCCGGCTGATCGGGAGTTCGACGAGCCGGAAGCAGGCGAGACCGGCGCTGATCGAGAGAAGCAGGGTCACGGCGAGGTAAGCCGGAACAGGCAGCCAGCCGAGCAGGCGCCAGGTGAGCCCGACCAGCAGCGGATGCATGAGATAGATCGAGTATGAGGCGTCGCCGAGCAGCGCCGCCGGGCCGTGCCGTCCGACCGCGCCAGCCGAGAGCGCACCCGCGACCAGCAGCCAGGCCGGCACGCCCCAGAGCAGAACCCGCCAGTCCTCGGCATGGAAGCCATTGAGCTCGAGGGCTGCGAAGGCTCCAAAGCCAAGCGCCATCATGCTCCAGCCGCCGGCCCGTCCTGGGAGGCGTCCCTGGCGCCAGAGCACGGCGAGCCCGATCCCCCCGGCGAATTCGAGCAGCAACGGGCTGGTACAGGTGACGGCCACCGGGTGATCGGGCTGCAACGCGAGGCCGGCCGTGGCGAGGAGCCCGAGCGTGGCCAGGAGCATGCCGAGCCGCGCCTGCCGCGGCAGCGCCAGGCTCGCGGCGAAGAGCAGGTAGAAGACCATCTCGAAGTTCAGCGTCCAGCCCGGCACGAGCAGCGGAAAGATGGCGCCCTCGGCATTGCGGTGGGGGATGAAGAACAGCGAGAGCAGCAGGGTTTGCGGCGTCGGATGCAGGTTGGGCATCGCCGCCGGCAGCAACAGCGCGAGCGCCGCGATGCCGATCGTGACCAGCCAGTAGAGCGGCGCCACCCGCGCCAGGCGGGCCCAGGCAAAGCGCAGCGGGGAGGCAGGCCGGTCAGTGCCGACCATCCACATGATGAAGCCGGAGATGACGAAGAAGATGTCGACGCCGGCAGCGCCGACCCCGAAGCTCAGGCCCGCGCGATCGGCGGCATGATGGAGGACGACCGCCAGGGCAGCGACGCCGCGGAGAAGCTGGATCTCGATAAGTCGTTGCTGGAACGGCAAGATCAGACGCTCATCCAGGTGATTATTGAATTCCTAAAGGGTCCGACCTGCAGTCACAACTTTTAGTTTATCTTGCATCGCAAAAAATAGCCTTTGATTGCATTCCCGCCAGCACCTCGCCAGGGAGCCGGGGCTCGAAGCGGGTGGCGGCCTGGCTGGTCAGCGAGTAAGCAAGGGCCATGCGCGCCCCGACCCGCCTGCTGCCCCTCGTCCTGCTCGCCGGACTCACCCTGCCGGCCAGCGACGCCCTGGCCCAGTTCGCTCGCGGTCCCGGACGGCAGCCGCAGGGCGACGCCGCGGCGGCGAAGCGTCCGCCGCCGCCCGCCCTGCCCGGCCTGCAGAACCGGACGGCGCCGGAGCCGATCCCGGCCGATCCGAACCAGGTGCTCTCGCCGAATGCCTCGCTCTTTGACGCCATCAACCGGGGGGACCTGGCGGCGGCCAAGGATGCGGTGGCGCGCGGCGCGGACCTTGACTCGCGCAACGTGCTCGGCCTGACGCCGATCGATGCATCGGTGGATCAGGGGCGCACCGAGATCATGTTCTACCTGCTCTCGGTGCGGGGCGGGACGCGCGTCGCCGGGCCACCGCCCGCGGCAGAGGGCGAGGCGGCCGGCAAGGCGGGCCGCAACCGCCCGCCCCGCAACGGCAACGGGCCGCGCCCGGCGGCGGAGGCCATCGACCGCTCGGTGCCGATGCCGCGGCCGGTCGCGCGCAACCCGCGGCTCTGGGCCGGCGATGGCGGCGCCCCGCAGCCGGAGATCGGCTTCCTCGGCTTCGATGCCGGGCGGCCCGCGGGCGCCATTGCACCCGTCTCGACCACGTCGACGCCGCGTCCGGCCCAGTCCACGTCGCGCCGCACCCGGGGCTGAGACACCGACCGCGCCCGCTGGCCACCGCGCGCCTCGCGGCGTCGCTCGGACGCCGCGTCGTCCCGACGATCCGGACTAGGCCAGCGGTATCCATTCGATGCCGGCCCGCCGATGCGCGCGGGGACCGATGCGCCCAGGCGCCTTTCACCGGCTGCTGACCACGGGGTGCGGCCGTCCAGGTGGAACCGCGCCCGGGCGGGCCGGCCGGTCCTTGCCGACGCGCCGCTGCGGCTCTGCTCTTGAAGCAAAGCAGCCATGTCCGTCGCATGCACCTAAGAATTCGTGAGGGAACTTTGACGTCCCCAGCCCAGCGACCGATCGCGTTGGCGAAGACGCTAGCGCTCGCGTGAAAGATACGACCATTCTCACCCGGCGAGAGCGTACACGATATACTTGGTTACACGCCGTTTCTGGCACGACATCCCCTGTGCTTTCTTGGCCACAGCGATGCTTTACCGCTGCCGTCTGGAGTCGGATCGCGCAGCCGTGCCCTCCCCCGCCGCGAAGAATCTGCTCTATGTCGCATGCGCTCCGGCGGAGAAGGCTTCCACCGGTCCCTCCCAAGGGGACTGTGGCTCGGCGGCAACAACGACGGGGCTAGCAGAAGGGGCAGATGAACTGTGGCCCCTGTAACGTCTTAGGCGCGTACACGCGTGTCGGCTGCGAACCGAGATGTCGGTTCCCGCGGCGCGAGTGACGATGATGGAGAGAGAGGCATGACGTTCAAAAGGGCGCTGCTGGCAGCGACCATCCTGGCGGCGCCGGTGGCCGCCAGCGCCCAGCCGGTGACCGGTCTCTATATCGGTGTCGGTGCGGGTGGAAACTGGGTCAACAACCCGTCGAAGATCGACCTGAGCGGCGGTGCCACGCCAGGCAATTTCGGCCTCGCCCCCGGCGTCACCATCAGCAACGCGGGCAAGGCGAACTTCAACTTCGGCTGGGCCGGCGTCGCCAGCATCGGCTGGGGCTTCGGCAACGGGTTCCGGGCTGAAATCGAAGGCAACTACCGCGAGAACGAAGTCGACAGCATCCGCGGGTTCAATCTCGCGCCGATCGGCCGGACGGGTGGTTTCCAGCGCACCTATGGTGTGATGGCGAACATTCTCTATGACTTCGATTTCGCCAACTTCGGCCTCGGCCAGAGCATCTTCCAGCCCTATGTCGGCGTCGGCGCCGGCTATGCCTGGACCCAGTGGCACAATGTCCGCGGCCAGAGCTTCGCCCCCGGGCGCGGCGGCTCGGTGTTCTACGCCGATGACGACAACGGCCAGTTCGCCTACCAGGCCATCGTCGGCGTGGGCACGCCGCTCACCTGGCTCGGCGTCACTGGTCTGACGTTGACCGCCGAGTACCGCTTCTTCGGCACGCTGCAGCCGGATCTGTTCACCACGATCC
The DNA here is from genome assembly GCF_013112485.1 of Roseicella sp. DB1501. GTDB lineage: Bacteria > Pseudomonadota > Alphaproteobacteria > Acetobacterales > Acetobacteraceae > Paracraurococcus. The sequence goes on along the minus strand of NZ_JABFHG010000012.1, from coordinate 77,347 downwards.
GCAACCCGGTGAACAACGCGATCGGCGCGGCCGGCAAGGTGTCGCCGGACAACTACAACCATTCGGTCATGCTCGGCCTGCGCTACGCGCTGTTCCAGCCGCCGCCGCCGCCGCCGCCCGTCGCCACCCCCGTGGCTCCGGCGCCGGCTCCGGCGCGGACCTACCTGGTCTTCTTCGACTGGGATCGCGCCGACCTGACCGCCCGCGCGCGGGAGATCATCGCCGAGGCGGCGCAGAACGCCTCGCGCGTGCAGTCGACCCGCATCGAGGTGGCCGGCCATGCCGACCGCTCCGGCTCGGCCGCCTACAACCAGCGCCTGTCGCAGCGCCGCGCCGATGCGGTCGCGGCCGAGCTGGTCAACCGTGGCATCAGCCGCAGCGACATCTCGGTCAGCGCCTATGGCGAGTCGCGCCCGCTGGTGCCGACCGCGGATGGCGTGCGCGAGCCGCAGAACCGCCGCGTCGAGATCGTCCTGCGCTGACCGGCTGGCGCTTCGGGACGGACCGCCCGGGGCGCCCATTGCCGGACTGGTTGCGGGACACTCGATCAAGGGGGGCAAAACAGGAAGGGGCGCCGCGAGGCGCCCCTTTTTTCGTGCCCGCCGCCGGGCTGCCTTAGCCGCCGCAGCAGGCCGTTGACGGCATCCCGTCAACGGCCCGTCCCTCAGAGCACATTGAACAGATAAAGCAGGATCAGGATCGGGATGGGGATGCCGAGGAGCCAAAGGAGGATGCCGCGCATGGTGACCTTCCGTTGCGTTTCCAATCCTCACCGAACGCAGCGTGCCGCCCGACGCTCCCATGGGCAGCGCTGCCGGCTTGCCGGCTCGATGGTTCGTGAATATGGCTGGCGGATCGGAAGGAGACCCGGAATGCCGAGGCGACGCGCGGCCCTGATCCTGACCTGCGGCCTCGGGCTGGCCGCTTGCGGCACCAACCCTTCCTCCCCCTATCTCTTCGGCCTCGGCGACCCGATCCGTGGTGCGGGGCTCAGCGCGCCGCGCAATTTCGGCGATACCAGCCGCTGGGCCGGGCAGCCAGCCTCGGCCGCCTTCGCGGTCGAGCAGCTGGAATTCCTCACCAGCTCGCTCGCCACCGACCCGCGCTACGCGCCGGTGGTGAACCCCGCCGTGCTGCAGACGCTGCAGCGCGCGCGGACGGAGATGCGCGCCTATCTCGGCATCGCCTCCGATGCCGATCCGCAGCTCGTCATCACGGCGATGCAGCGCGTCGGCGCCGCGCTGCGCGGCGGCAGCCAAGCGCAGGCCGAGGCGGCGCTGAGCGGCGCCGCCTTCCCGGCCGGACCGCGCAGCGTCCTCGCCCGGCTCGCCGAGATGCCGCGCCTGCCGCAGGCCGCCGCGGCGGCTGGCATGGTCGCCTCGGAGATGGACCGCCTCGAGCGGCGGAACTGAGAATACCGGAGCATCGCCACCCGATCAGGCACCTTGCCTGATCGGGATCGGCGCCGGGACGTCCGCCGCTCTCAGAAGGCGATCAGCTGGCGCACCACATGGCCGGTCTTCAGCCGCGCGAAGCCCTCGTTGATCTCCTCGAGCTTCAGCGTGTTGCTGATCAGGTGGTCGAGCTTCAGCTTGCCCTGCTGCCAGAGCGTCAGCAGCCGCGGCATGTCGGTGCGGAAGTGGTTGGAGCCCATGGAGGACCCCTGGATCCGCCGCTCCCGCAGGAAGTCGAAGCCGTGCAGCTCGATCTTCTGGCCGAAGGGCACCATGCCGATGATGGTGGCGGTGCCGCCCGGGCGCAGCATGGCGAAGCTCTGCTCGGCGGTCTTCTTCAGGCCGAGCGCCTCGAAGCTGAACTCGACGCCGCCACCGGTCAGCGCCCGCACCGCCTCCACCGGGTCGTCATTGCCGACGAGCACGGTGTCCGTCGCGCCCATGGCCTTCGCCGTCTCGAGCTTCTCGGGCAGGGTGTCGAGAGCGATGATGCGCGAGGCGCCGGCGAGCGCCGCGCCGTTCACCGCCGAGAGGCCGACGCCGCCGCAGCCGATCACCGCGACGGTCGAGCCGGCCGGGATGCGCGCCGTGTTGATCACCGCCCCGACGCCGGTGATGACGCCGCAGCCGACCAGCGTCGCACGGTCGAGCGGCACCTCCCGGTCGATCTTCACCAGCGCATTCTCATGCACCAGCATCTGCTCGGCGAAGGCGGAGAGGTTGAGGAACTGGTTCATCACCTCCCCGCCCTTCCAGGAGAGGCGGCGGGACTGGCCCGGCACCATCTTCACCTCGGTATTCTCGCAAAGCACCGTCCGGCCGGAGGTGCATTGCTGGCAGGCGCCGCAGAAGACCGAGAGGCAGCCGATCACATGGTCGCCCGGCTGCAGGTAGGTGACGTCCGAGCCCACCGCCTCCACCACGCCGGCCACCTCATGGCCCGGCACCAGCGGCAGCGGATGCGGGTAGAGCCCCTCGATGAAATGCAGGTCGGAATGGCAGAGCCCGGCATAGGCGGTGCGGACCAGCACCTCCCGCGCCTTCGGCTTCTGCAGGGAAACCTCCTCGATGGTGAGCGGCTCGTTCACCGCATGCAGGACCGCTGCCTTCATGGATCGCTCCTTCTCCCTGGCCGGCCCGCCGATGCCCTCGCATGACGGGTAGCGGCCCAGTCTGCCCCCCCGGTATAGGGTGCACCAGACGCAAGACGGGAGGAGCGAGGGATGCCAGGCGACCTGATCGTGAGCGAGGAGGCAGGCGTCGCCCTGCTCACCATGAACCGGCCGGACAGCCTGAACGCGCTCGGCGGGACGCTGCTCGACGAGCTCCTGGCCGCCCTCGCCCGCATCGCCACCGACATGTCGGTCGGCTGCGTGGTGCTGACCGGGGCCGGGCGCGGCTTCTCGGCCGGCGGCGACATGAAGTCGCGCGCCACCGGCGAACGGCCAATCCTGGAAGGGACGCGGGAGCAGGCGCAGATGTCGCTCCGCGCCCGCATGGAGGCCTCGCGCCTGCTGCACGAGATGCCGAAGCCGACCATCGCCATGGTGAACGGCGTCGCGGCCGGCGCCGGCATGTCGCTGATGCTCGCCTGCGACATGCGCATCGGCGGCCGCAGCGCCCGCATGGGCACCGCCTTCGCCCGGATGGGCTTCTCCGGCGATTTCGGGGGCCACTGGTTCCTCAACCGCCTCGTCGGGCCGGCCAAGGCGCGCGAGCTCTACTTCACCGCCGAGGTCATCGACGCGGCCGAGATGCACCGGCTCGGCCTGCTGAACCGGCTGGTCGAGGATGCCGAGCTCGGCGAGGCCACCCTGGCCCTGGCGCGGCAGCTCGCCGCCGGGCCGCGCGTCGCCTGGCACCACATGAAGCGCAACATGCAGGTGGCGGAGCAGGGAACGCTGGCCGAGGCGCTGGATGTCGAGGCCTATGGCATGACGCGCTGCCGCGACACCGAGGACCACAAGGAGGCGCTCCGGGCCTTCGTCGAGAAGCGGCCGCCGGTCTTCCACGGCCGCTGAGCGCGGCGCCATCGGGCGGCAATGCCCGGTGGCGCGATCCGGCCCTTCGCGCGGGCGGCCATGCCGGCGCCCTGGATCGAGTCGGAAGGACCTGCATGCGGATCACATCCCGACATAAATGACGTGGCGCAACAGTCTCGGCCTTCGGTGCGCCTGCCGGCGGGTCGTCTCCCCGTGGCAAGATGCGTCGCATCAGGAAGCGGGGCGGTCGGCTGCGAGGATCCGCGGCGAGTGAGTTGGATGCAACGGGGCGCATGTCATCGCGCCATGGCGTGGCATATCAGGCATGAAACGATGAAACATCGCCACTGATGCAGACACTACCGGGGCAGCGAAGCGTGGGCGTCCGTCCCACAAACATGCCTTCCTGGATCAGCTCCGCGTCTCGCGCATGACCCATACATTACTTTTGCCGGACTTGATCGTTGCAGTGGAATTCGAGCTTCGGAACTCTCCACACCATCCTTACGCCACAGCAATCTCATCACATTCTCTAACCCTCACCAATCGCTGCACTGCCACAAATTGGCCTCCGACCGTAATCGTGGTCTAGTACCGCTCGCACAGGGCGCCGTCCCCCCCGGCGCCGGTGGCTGGACTTGTTACAGGGACCGACGAATGCATATGCGTCAAAGGAGCTGCTAGGTGTTTGGCGACACGCTGGTAGCGGCAGCCAGGCATCTGCTCGCAATCGCCCCCTATGCCATCCTGTTCAGCTGGGCAATGACGTTCTTCGGAGCGTATATCGCCTATGTCTCGCAGACCGAGAGCGCGGAGCGCAGCTTCCGCGGCTACATGCGCTTCTGCTTTCCCGCGCGGATCCTGAAGCACCCCTCTCTCCGCCTCGACATCTTCTTCAATATCAGCTTCAGGCTCCTCCACCCGTTCATCCTCGCCCCCCTGCTCGTCAGCAGCGCCGCCCTCGCGGCCGGCAGCTACGCCCTGCTGACGATGCTGTTCGGCGAAGTTGAAGCCGTCTCTTCCCCGAGCCTCCTGACCTGGACCCTGATCCTCGTCGCACTGATGATCGCGCAGGACTTCGCGACCTTCTATGCCCACTACATCGAGCATAAATTCGTCCTGCTGTGGCAGTTCCACAAAACCCACCACTCGGCGGAGATCCTGGTCCCGCTGACGAATCGCCGCTTCCACCCGGTGCAGACCATCATCGACAATGGCTTCAACGCCATTGCAGTCGGCGGGCTGATCGGCGTCTCCGCCTATGTCCTTGCCTTGCCCATCCTCGACTACAGCCTGCGTGGCCTCGAGGCCTACTGGCTGATCAACGCCCTCAGCTTCCACCACCTGCGCCATTCCCATATCCGCCTGGGCTATGGCTGGCTGGAGCGGTACCTGCTGAGCCCGGCCCAGCACCAGCTGCATCACAGCTCCGAGGTGCATCACTGGGACAAGAACTTCGGCCTGCTCCTGTCCTGCTGGGACCGCTGGTTCAAGACGATCGTCTACACCAACCCGACCGAGCAGTACCGCCTCGGCCTGCCGCCGGGCAGCGGCGACTTCTCCACCGTCACGGGCCTCTACATCTCGCCGTTCCGCGGCTTCGTGAAGATCCTCCGCGAGCGGATGCAGCGCCATGCCGGGCGCTCCGAGCCGGCCCCGGGCCCGGCCGTGCCGGAAGCCTGATGCGACAACCGGCGCGGCCCGCCGCGCCGGTCCTGGAACGATGAAAGGGGTCCGGGATGCTGTCCCGGACCCCTTTTCCGTTCATGGGAACGCCACCTCACCCGCCCAGGCCGGTCGCCCAGGCAGGTTCGGTCGCTACCTCAGAAGCGCAGCGGCGTCGCCTGCATCACCAGCGGCAGGGAGCGCAGCTCGGCCAGGACGGCCTCCGGCATCGGCGCATCCAGGCTCACCAGGCAGATCGCATCCCCGCCCTGCGCCGCGCGGCCCAGATGGAAGGTGGCGATGTTGATGCCGGCATTCGCCAGCACCATGCCGAAGCGGCCGATGAAGCCCGGCTTGTCCTGGTTGGTGACGTAGAGCATGTCCGGGGCGAAATCCGCCTCGACCGCGATGCCCTTGATCTCGACCAGCCGCGGCCGGGCCTCGCCCACCAGCGTCCCGGCGACGCTGCGCTCATAGCCATCCGTCACCACCGTGACCCGGAGCAGCGAGGCATAGTCGCCGCGGCGCTCATGCACCGTCTCGGCCACCTCGATCCCCCGCTCCCGGGCGACGATTGGCGCGTTGACCATGTTCACCGCGCCGAGCAGTGGCCCGAGCACGCCGGCCAGCGCCGCCGCCGTCAGCGGCCGGCGGTTCAGCTCCGCGACATGGCCTTCATATTCGACGCGGATCGCCCGCAGCGCGCCGTCGCGCGCCTGCGTCAGCTGCCCCGCCATGCTGCCGAGCAACCGCGCGAGTTCCATATAGGGCTTGAGGCGCGGCGCCTCCTCGGCGGTGACCGAGGGCATGTTGATGGCGTTCGAGACCGCGCCGGTCAGCAGGTAATCCGCCATCTGGTCGGCCACCTGCAGCGCCACGTTTTCCTGCGCCTCGGCCGTCGCGGCGCCGAGATGCGGCGTGCAGACGACGTTCTCCAGCGCGAAGAGCGGGCTCTCCGTCGCCGGCTCCACCTCGAAGACGTCGAGCGCGGCGCCGGCCAGATGGCCGGAGGTCAGCGCCTCGTACAGCGCCTGCTCGTCCACCAGCCCGCCGCGGGCGCAGTTGATCACCCGCGTCCCCCGCTTCAGCTTCGCCAGGTTCTCGCGGGAGAGGATGTTGCGCGTCTGCTCGGTCAGCGGCGTGTGCAGGGTGACGAAATCCGCCCGCTCCAGCAGTTCGTTCAGCTCCACCTTCTCGACGCCGAGCTCGAGGGCGCGCTTCTCCGAGAGGAAGGGGTCGAAGGCGACCACCTTCATCTTCAGCCCGACCGCCCGGTCGGCGACGATGGAGCCGATATTGCCGCAGCCGATCAGGCCGAGCGTCTTGCCGAAGAGCTCAACGCCCATGAAGCGGTTCTTCTCCCAGCGGCCGGCCTTGGTGGAGGCCGAGGCCTCCGGGATCTGCCGGGCGAGGGCGAACATCATGGCGATGGCATGCTCGGCGGTGGTGATGGCATTGCCATAGGGCGTGTTCATCACCACGACGCCGCGCGCCGAGGCGCTGGTGACGTCGACATTGTCCACGCCGATGCCGGCGCGGCCGACCACCTTCAGGTTCGGTGCCGCCTCCAGCAGCTCCCGCGTCACCTTGGTGGCGCTGCGCACCGCCAGCCCGTCATAGGGAGCGATGATGGCCCGCAACTCGGCCGGGCTGAGGCCCGGCTTGAAATCCACCTCCACTCCGCGCCGCCGGAAAATCTCGATCGCGGCGGGCGAGAGCTTGTCGGAGATCAGGACCTTCGGCATCAGGCGGCCACCTTCGCATGCTCGGCCTCGACATTGGCAAAAGCCCAGTCGAGCCAGGGCAGCAGCGCCCGGATATCGGCGGTCTCGACCGTCGCGCCCCCCCAGATGCGCAGGCCCGGCGGCGCGTCGCGATAGGCGCCGGCATCGAGGGCGACGCCCTCCGTCTCCAGCAGCCCGGCCAGCGCCTTCGCCGCCGCCGCCTGCGCCGCGGCATCGAGGGCGGTGAACCAGGGCGCCACGATCTTCAGGCAGATCGAGGTGCAGGAGCGCGTCGCGGGATCCTCGGCCAGGAAATCGACCCAGGGGGTCCGCGCCACCCATTCGGCGATGGCGGCGAGATTCGCCTCGGAGCGCGCGACCAGCCCCTCCAGCCCGCCGACGCTCTCGGCCCAGCGCAGCCCGTCCAGCGCATCCTCGACCGCGAGCATGGAGGGCGTGTTGATCGTCTCGCCCCGGAAAATGCCCTCGTTCAGCTTGCCGCCCTTGGTCATGCGGAAGATCTTCGGCAGCGGCCAGGACGGCGCGTAGCTCTCCAGCCGCGCCACGGCGCGGGGCGACAGGGCCAGCATCCCATGCGCCGCCTCGCCGCCCAGCACCTTCTGCCAGGACCAGGTGACGACATCGAGCCGCTCCCAGGGGAGCCGCATGGCGAAGGCGGCGCTGGTCGCGTCGCAAATGGCGAGCCCCTCCCGCTGCAGGGGGATGAAATCGGCGTCCGGCAGCCGCACGCCGCTGGTCGTGCCGTTCCAGACGAAGACCAGGTCGCGCGTCCCGTCGGCCTCGAGCCGCGGCAGCCGGCCATAGGGCGCATCGACGAGGCGGGCGTCCTTGAGCTTCAGCTGCTTGAGGACATCCGTCCCCCAATCCTTGGAGAAGCTCTCCCAGGCCAGCACATCGACCCCGCGGGCGCCGAGCAGCGACCAGAGCGCCATCTCGACCGCGCCGGTATCCGAGGCCGGGACGATGCCGAGCCGCCAGTCACCCGGCATGCCGAGCACCGCCTTGCTGCGCTCGATCACCTCGGCCAGCCGGGCCTTGGGCTGCGCGGCGCGGTGGCTGCGGCCGAGGAAGGCGCCCGAGAGGGCGTCCAGCGTCCAGCCGGGACGCTTGGCGCAGGGACCGGAGGAGAAATGGGGGTTGGCCGGACGAAGGTCCGGCTTCGGGGTGGCGTTCGCCATCGGATGCTCCCTTCCAGAAGCGGATGCGCCCCGGTGGGGGGGCGTGGCCCGGACGGAGAGGTAGGACGGCGCCGCCCCGGAGGCAACGTCCGTGACGATGCGCCGCCGGATTGCGCCTCAGCCGAAGAGGGAGAGCAGGCTGCCGGTGGTGCTGCTGGTGCTGGTGGAAGCCGCCGCCATCAGGTAGCGCTGGACCAGCTTCTGGACCTTGGTGCTGTCCTGCAGGTCGGTCAGCTTCATGCGGCTGCTGATGGCCCGCGCCTGGGTCTCGACCGACTGGATCGCCATCTCGGCCGGCAGGCCGAGCGCCCCGGTCACCACCCGCCGCATCACCGCGTTGCCGAGGATGCCGTAGACATCGGTTTGGGAGGAGGCGTTCTTGATGAAGTACAAGGCGTCCGACATGCCGGCATTCTTCTCGTCCAGGCCGATCTGATACTGGTACTGGATGTAGGCGTCGGTCAGCTTCGTCTTCGTGGCCGCGTCGGTCAGGCCGGCCAACCCCTTGTTCTTCAGGTCCAGCGTCTGGGCGGCGGCCTTGAAGCGGCTGTCGAGGCTGGCGAGCAAGCCCTTGGTGTCGCTCGGATCGGCGAGCAGGGCCTTCTGGACCAGGCCGGGATACTGCCTCTGGTCGGCCAGCCCGAGCGCCGGTAGCAGCACCGCCAGCACCCGCGGGTCCTGCAGCGCCGTCTTCACGTCCTTCGCCTTCGCCACCGCCGTCTCGAACTGCTTGAGCGCGGTGATGGTGACGGGGTCCTTCCTCTCCTGCGCCACGCCCTTCGTCTCGGCATCGCTCGACTGCGCCTGCTTCAGCGCGAGGATCGCCGAGGCGGCATCGCCGGTGCTGCTGCTGGTGTTGGTGCTGCCGAAGAGGGCGGAGACCAGCGAGGTGGAGAGCGTGATCATGGACCGGCCCAGCCTGCCGGAGCAGGGCTGAAAGCCCGGTTAAGGCCGTTCCCCACGGCCGCCTAAGAAGCGCCTGTCGGAACCGTCGCTGCCCGTTATCCTGTCGCGGACCTAGCTTGGGCAAGAGAGGGACTCATGGGGCCCATGCGAAGGCGCGCAGCGACTTCGCTGGGAATTACTAATGCCAGGCGGAGCCGCCATCGACGCCGAGGGCCGAGCCGGTGACATAGCTCGCCTCCGCGCTGGTCAGCCACAGCACCGCCTGCGCCACCTCCTCCGCCGTGCCGAAGCGGCCGAGCGCGTAGCGCGCGAGGAAGCGCCGCTCGGCCTCGGCCGCATCCGGCTGGGCGGCGATCGTCTCCTCCACCATCGGCGTCCGGATCGCGCCCGGGCAGACCGCATTCACCCGGATCCCCTCCCCTGCCAGGTCGAGGGCGAGGCAGCGCGTCAGCATCAGCAGCCCGCCCTTGGAGGCGCCATAGGCCGCGTAATGCGGCCGCGGCACCAGGCCGGCGGCCGAGGCGAGGTTGACGATGCTGGCCCCCGCCGAGTTGGCTCCCCCGGGCGGCGCGGCCCGGCGCAGATGCGGCAGGGCGGCGCGGCAGACATGGAAGGGGCCGTCGAGATTGACCGCCATCACCTCCCGCCACAGCGCCGGCGTGGTCTCGGCCGGGCTGGCGACGCGGCTGATGCCGGCGGCATTCACCACCGCATCCAGCGCTCCGAGCGCCGCGGCCGCCTGCTCCACCGCCGCCGCAGCGGCCTCGGGATCGGCGATGTCGACCGGGATGCCCGTCACGCCGAGCTCGGCGGCGAGGCCGGCCAGCGCCGCCGCGTTGCGGTCGAGCAGCGCGACCCGCGCGCCCTCGCGCAGGAAGAGCCGCGCCGTGGCGAGGCCGATGCCCGACGCTCCACCGGTGATCAGCGCATGGCGCCCGGCCAGCCGCATGGCTCCCCCCTCCTTCATCGCAGCGGGCCGGCCGAAGGGTTACCCGGCGGCGCGGCCGGCCGCCCGGCGCAGCATCGCGCCGGCCTCCGCCGGCTGCAAACGCGCCCCATACGACAATGGCCGGCGCAAGCGCCGGCCATCGGAAGCGAGATACCTACTGGAAGCGGGCCTAATCGTCCCGGTGCACGCGCTCCATGCGCTCATGGCGCTCCTGCGCCTCGATGGAGAGGGTGGCGATCGGCCGGGCCTCGAGGCGGCGCAGGCCGATCGGCTCGCCCGTCTCCTCGCAATAGCCGTAGGTCCCGGTCTCGATCCGCTCGAGCGCCTGGTCGATCTTGGAGATCAGCTTGCGGGCCCGGTCCCGGGTGCGGAGCTCGAGCGCCCGGTCGGTCTCGACGCTGGCACGGTCGGTCAGGTCGGCCTCGGCGATGCCGCCGACGGAGAGGCTGGCGAGCGTCTCGCCCGCCTCGCGCAGCAGGTCCTGGCGCCAGCGCAGCAGCTTCTGCCGGAAATAGGCCTGCTGCTGGGAACTCATAAACTCTTCGTCATCGTGCGGGCGGTAATCGGGCGGCAGCGTGATCAACATCGTCTGGACGACCCCATTGCAGCCGGAGCCCGGGCGCGGACGCCCTGCCCCGAAGTTGGCCGGACCATACATGCGCAGCCATCCGAAAGCCAAGGGGTTACACAGGCGCAAATTGCTGATACGAGCGGCTTTTCACGCGGTTGACACGGAGCCGTTCCAGCCGCGCCGGGCCAGTTCCACCCTGGCGCGCAGGACGATCGCCTGCACTGCTTGTCGCAGGATGGGATCGGCCCCCTCCTCCCCTGATTGCAGGGCCGCGAGCCGTTCCAGCCGCCCCGGATCGCCGCCGCCTCGCAGAAGATCGCGCTGCAGCGCCTGCAACTCATCGAGGATCGACTCCGCCCGGCGGCGGGCCGAGCGGTCCCGCGACGGCGCATCGCCGCCTTCCTGCAACGCGAGCAGGCCGAGCCCGACCGGCACCGCCGCCCCCGCCGCGTGCGGCCCGGCCGCCGCCGCCCCGGGCTGGCCGACCGTGAAGCCGCCTGCCCCACGCCCGCCGGTCCGTCCGGGCCGCATGGCCCCGCCCGCCGCCACTCCGCCGATCCCGCGCATCCCGCCCTCCTGGCCCGCGCCATTCCTGCCCATCAGGGGCAAACTTCTCCGCCCGACCCGGCAAAGCCTGCCCTTCGGTCCCTGATTCGGGCTGGCACGCCGGTTGCCCCTGCCGCTCCGAGCCTCCGATCCGGCGATCCTCGCCGGCTGCGGAGGCCCGGACCCTGGGGGGCGGAGAGCAGCGTGGCCAAAATTGCTTTCGCAAGGGCGAAGACCGCCTGGGCGCTGGCGGCCACAATGGCGCTGCTCCTCCTCCTCCCGGCGGCTCCCGCCGCCGCCCAGCCGGTCCGCATCAAGGACATCGCGGATGTCGAGGGCGTGCGGGACAACCAGCTCGTCGGCTACGGCCTGGTGGTCGGCCTCGCCGGCACCGGCGACCGGCTGCGCACCGCCATCTTCACCCGCCAGACCCTGATCGGCATGCTCGAGCGGCTCGGCGTCAACACGCGGGACAACGAGGCCAAACTCGAGACCAAGAACGTCGCCGCGGTCATGGTCACCGCCAACCTGCCGGCCTTCGCCCGGCCGGGCAGCCGCATCGACATCGCCGTCTCGGCGCTCGGCGACGCCACCAACCTGCAGGGCGGCACGCTGCTCGTCACGCCGCTGCTGGGCGCCGATGGCGAGGTCTATGCCGTCGCCCAGGGGGCGGTGGCGACCGGTGCCGTCGCCGCCCGCGGCGCCGCGGCCAGCGTGCAGCGCGGCGTGCCGACCAGCGCCCGCATCGCCTCCGGCGCCATCGTCGAGCGCGAGATCCCCTATGCGCTGGCCGGCCGCAACAGCCTGCGCCTGGCGCTGCGCAACCCCGACCTCACCACGGCGCGGCGGATCGCCGCCGCGATCAACCGCGCGACCGGCGGCAGCCTCGCCGCCGCGACCGATCCGCGCACGGTGGCGCTCAACCTCGCCGGGCGCGACCCGCTCGCCATGCTCGGCGAGATCGAGCAGCTCCGCGTCGAGCCCGACCAAGTGGCGCGCGTCGTCATCGAGGAAGCCAGCGGCACCATCGTCATGGGCGCCAATGTGCGCGTCTCGACCGTCGCGGTGGCGCAGGGGAACCTCACCATCCGCATCACCGAGACGCCGCAGGTGAGCCAGCCGGCGCCGCTCTCGAACGGCCAGACCGCGGTGGTGCCGCGCACCACTATCGAGGTGGACGACCAGGCGGAGCGCCGGGTCGGCACCCTCGGCGGCGGCGTCACCCTGCAGGAGCTGGTGCGCGGGCTGAACGCCCTCGGTGTCGGGCCGCGCGACCTGATCTCCATCCTGCAGGCGGTGAAGGCCGCAGGGGCGCTGCAGGCCGAGATGGAGCTGCGGTGATGCGCCCGCTGACCGCCGCCGAGATCGCCGCCGCGCCGGCGAGGCTGCGCCAGGCAGCGCAGGATTTCGAGACTCAGGCCTTCGCCCAGCTGCTGCAGCCGATCTTCGCCAGCGCCGATCCCAGCGGCGGCCTCTTTGGCGGCGGCGCGGCGGAGGCGCAATGGCGGCCGATGCTGGTCGAGGCCACCGCGAAGCAGGCGGTGCGCGGCGGCCATGGCCTCGGCATCGCCGATGCGGTGCTGCGCGAGCTGCTGCGCCGCCAATCCGACGCGTCCAGCCAGGAGACCACGCCATGAGCCTGATGATCGAGGCCCTGATCGCCGCCGGCCAGCGCCTGGCCGAGGCCCTGCGGGCGGAGAACGAGGCGCTCGCCGCGCTCGACCTGCCACGCGCCGCCGGCCTCGCCACCGCCAAGACGCAGGCGACGGATGCCTTCGCCGCCGCCTTCGCCGCCGCCGCGCGGACCGGCAGCCAGGCGGCCGGCGAGGCCCGGCGGGACGCGGCCGAGATGACCGACCGCCTGCAGCAACTGGGCGCGGAGAACCGCCGCCTGTTGCAGCGGGCCATCGCCATCCAGTCGCAGGTGATCGAGACCATCGCCGGCGCCGCCCTGCCGCGGGCGGCGGCGCCGGGCTACGGCGCGGCGGGACGGCCGCTGGCGGCGCGGCAGGCGCCGCCGCTCGCCATGGCGACGCGCGCCTGAGCCCGCGCCGCCCGCTACATCTGCGGACTGGTTCCTCAACCGGTCCGAGGCCCCGGATGGGGCCCGCAGCTTATGCCGCGACGCCAGGCGAACCGGAGGTTCGCGCCCGGCATCCGAGGGCCAGAACTATCAGCCCTTCTTCGCCATCAGCGTCTTCACCTCGTCCATCGCCTCGGTGAAGCGCTTGTTGAGCAGGGACAGCGCCTCCTGGTTCGACTTCTGGATGAGGTCGGCCACTTCCTTCATGTTGGCGACCGCCTTCTCATAGGCGGATTTCAGCATCTCCGCCTGGCGCGCCGCCTTGGCCTGCGGCGATTCCTGCGTGCTGAGCGCCTTCATCGCCTCGGTCATCTCGGTCATCGAGGACTGCAGGATCTCCATGTGCCGCCGCGCCACGGCCTGCGCCCCTTCGAGCGCCACGCGGTTGGCGGCCGAGAGCGCCTCGAGGTTGCGGCGCTGGGCGGAGGCAAGCGCCTCCACATCCGGCATGCCGGGCAGGCGAAACTCGGAGAGCATGCGCATCAGGTCGGTCTCGGGCTTCTTGCCGCTGGTCTCGGACATGTCGTTCTCCGCCGTGGTACCGGGCGCCGCATGACACGGGCGCCCGAAGCCTAAAACGGATCAGGGCGGGGCGGGATCGCGAAGGGTGGTAAATCCGCCCCGGCAACAAGCCGCCGCGCCGCCGGCGCCCCTCAGCCCGCCGCCAGGTCGCCGGGCGTGAGGCGGAGCGTGCGCGCCACCTGCTCCGCCCGGTCCAGCGCCCGGTCCAGCGCCGCCATGGTCGCGCCGAGATCGGCCGAGCCGTCGCGCTGCCAAGCGCGCAGCGTCGCCAGCCAGACCCCGACCAGCCCCTGCACCCGGAGCGCCCCGGACAGGCCGCGCGATTCGATCTCGGCCGTCTCCAGCAGCCGCGCCATGGAGCGCGGCAGCCCCGCCACCAGGCAGAGGGCGAGGCCGGGATCGGTCCGCAGCTCGTCGAGGAAGCGCAGCATCCCGGCGCGATGCGGCTGCATGGCGTCGATCCGCCGCATCAGCACGTCGAAGATGCGGTCGCGCGGCGTGCCGCCCTGGCCGGGGACGGTGCCGCTCGCCACCGCCTCGTCCAGCAGCCGTGCCTGCAGCGCCAGCAGGTCGCGCGGCCCGCCGGGGCAGCGGACGCGGATATCCGCCGCCGCGAGGCCGGTGGCGGCGGCCAGCCGCCGCAGCGTCACGCCCTGCCAGCCATGGGCCGCCACGACCTGCCAGAGGCCGGTGACGAGGCGGGATTCGGTCGCGTCGTGGGTATCGCTCATGCCGTCAAGGTGGGGGATCGGCAGGGCCGGCGCCAAGGGGTCAGCCCGCCAGCTCGCGCGAGCGCTCCGTCGCCGCAGCGATGGCGCGGGACAGGGCGGCCGGCCAGGCCTCGGCGGCCATCAGCACCGCCAGCGCCCGCTCGGTCGTGCCCTTCGGGCTGGTGACGTTGATGCGGAGCTGGGCGCTGCTCTCCGGGCTCGCCGCCAGCAGGGCGCCGGAGCCGGCGACGGTCGCGCGCGCCATGCGGCGGGCGAGGTCAGCCGGCAGCCCCTGCTCCACCGCCGCCTTCTCCAGCAGCTCGGCGAGCAGGAAGACATAGGCCGGGCCGCCGCCGGAGACGGCGGTGACCGGGTCGATCAGCCCCTCCTCCTCCACCCAGGCGACCTCGCCGATGGCGCCGAGCAGCCGGTCGGCCAGCGCCCGCTGCGTCGCGGTCACGCCCGGGCCGGGGCAGGCGACGGTGAAGCCCTGCCGCACCGCGGCCGGGGTGTTCGGCATGGCGCGGATCACCGCCGCCTCCCCGCCGAGCGCGGCGCGCATGCCGGCGATGGCGCGCCCGGCCATGATGGAGAGGAAGACGGTCCCCGGCCCCGCCAGCCGGGCGAAGGCGGGCAGCACCGCGGCCGCCTCCTGCGGCTTGATCGCCAGCACCACGGCGCCTGGGCGGAAGCCGGGCGGGATCGCGGCCGGCTCCGGCACCCGCGTCACCCGGCCGGCGAAACCCGCCACCGCCGCCGCCTGGGGCTCGACCACCACCGCCTCGGTCAGGCCGCGCTCCAGCCAACCCGCGAGCATGGCCCCGCCCATCTTGCCGCAGCCGACGAGGAGGAGGGGGGGCAGGGATGTCTCGCTCATGCGCCGACCCTCGCGCGGCAGCCGCCGGAGCGCAATGGTCCCGAGGAAGGCCCCAAGGAAGAAGGCCGGGCAGGCGGGCGATGGGCCGGCGCGCCGGGACGTCAATGGACGCGCCGCGCCGCCGGGGCTAGAGCAGCCGCCGTCCGGGCGCCGCGTCCGGGCGAGGAACCGCCCGTCCCCCGGCCGCCGCCCCGAGGCCCGGCCCGCGCAGGGACCCCGAGGACCGCACGCGCATGCCCGCATACCGCTCCCGCACCACCACCCATGGCCGCAACATGGCCGGCGCCCGCGGCCTCTGGCGCGCGACCGGGATGAAGGACGGCGATTTCGGCAAGCCGATCATCGCCATCGCCAATTCCTTCACCCAGTTCGTCCCCGGCCATGTGCATCTGAAGGACCTCGGCCAGCTCGTGGCGCGGGAGATCGAGAAGGCCGGCGGCGTCGCCAAGGAGTTCAACACCATCGCGGTGGATGACGGCATCGCCATGGGGCATGACGGCATGCTCTACAGCCTGCCCTCGCGCGAGCTGATCGCCGATGCCGTGGAATACATGGTCAATGCGCATTGCGCCGATGCGCTGGTCTGCATCTCCAACTGCGACAAGATCACCCCGGGCATGCTGATGGCCGCGATGCGGCTCAACATCCCGACCGTCTTCGTCTCCGGCGGGCCGATGGAGGCCGGCAAGGTCGTGCATCGCGGCCAGAAGCGCAGCGTCGACCTGATCGACGCCATGATCACCGCCGCCGACAGCAGCGTCACCGATGCCGAGGTGCAGGTGATCGAGCGCTCGGCCTGCCCGACCTGCGGCTCCTGCTCCGGCATGTTCACCGCCAATTCGATGAACTGCCTGACCGAGGCGCTCGGCCTCGCCCTGCCGGGCAACGGCACCGTGGTGGCGACGCATGCCGACCGCGAGCGGCTGTTCCTCGAGGCCGGGCGACGCATCGTCGAGATCACCCGCCGGCACTACGAGACCGACGACGCCTCCGTCCTGCCGCGCTCCATCGCCACCGTCGCGGCCTTCGAGAACGCGATGACGCTCGACATCGCCATGGGCGGCTCGACCAACACGGTGCTGCACCTGCTCGCCGCGGCGCAGGAGGGCGAGGTGCCCTTCGCCATGGCCGATATCGACCGCCTGTCTCGCCGCGTGCCGGTGCTCTGCAAGGTCGCGCCCTCGGTGCAGAACGTGCATGTCGAGGATGTCCACCGTGCCGGCGGCATCATGGGCATCCTGGGCGAGCTCGACCGCGCCGGGCTGATCGACACCTCGGTCTCCCGCATCGACGCGCCGAGCCTGGCCGAGGCGCTGGCGGAATGGGATGTCCGCCGCAACCCGGCCGAGGCGGTGCAGCGCTTCTTCCGCGCCGCCCCCGGCGGCATCCCGACCACCGTCGCCTTCAGCCAGGCGGCCCGCTGGGACAGCCTCGACCTCGACCGCGAGCGGGGGGTGATCCGCGACATCGAGCACGCCTTCTCGAAGGATGGCGGCCTCGCCGTGCTCCACGGCAACCTCGCCGAGGAGGGTTGCATCGTGAAGACCGCGGGGGTGGATGCCTCCATCCTCCGCTTCACCGGCCCGGCCCGCATCTTCGAGAGCCAGGAGGCCGCGGTCGAGGGCATCCTCGGCGGCAAGGTGCAGGCGGGCGACGTGGTGCTGGTGCGCTACGAGGGGCCGAAGGGCGGCCCGGGCATGCAGGAGATGCTCTACCCGACCAGCTACCTGAAGTCGGTCGGGCTCGGGAAGGCCTGCGCCCTGGTCACCGACGGGCGCTTCTCCGGCGGCTCCTCGGGTCTCTCGATCGGCCATCTCTCGCCGGAAGCGGCCGAGGGCGGGTTGGTCGGGCTGGTCGAGGAAGGTGATCAGATCGAGATCGACATCCCCGGCCGCCGCATCCATCTCGCCGTGGCGGATGAGGTGCTGGCGCAGCGCCGGGCGGCGATGGAGGCACGCGGCGCCGAGGCCTGGCAACCGCTGGGCCGCAACCGCGTGGTGTCGACCGCCCTCAAGGCCTATGCGGCGCTCACCACCAGCGCGGCGCGCGGCGCGGTGCGCGATGTGGGGCAGCTTCGCCGGCGCTGAGGCGAGCCTCGGGGGGGAGTCGGACGCCCCCGCTCCCCCGGCCGCGTCAGCGATGCCGGCGGTCGGCCCCCGGCAGCCGCTGCGGCGCCAGGCCCATCAGCGCCAGCCAGGGTGCCCAGGCCGCCTCGACGCAGCGCGCCCAGAGCTGCATCGGGGCGAGCATCGGGTTGGAGGCCTCCAGCAGCCGCGCCCAGGCCTCGAAGCCCTGCGGGGCGGTGAGGCTGACGGCGATCTGCTCGGCCCCCGCCGCGCCGGCCGCGCGACGGTGCCGGATCTCCAGTTCCAGCCCGCCCGGCAGGCGACCCTGGGCGCGCATCTCGTCGGGAGGCGGGTCTTCAGCCATGCGCCGGCTCAGGCCTCGCCGACGCAGTCGAGCATCGCCGCCTGCAGCGCATCGCCCGGCGACTTCCCGCCCCAGAGGACGAACTGGAAGGCCGGGAAGAAGCGCTCGCATTCGGTGATGGCGATGTCGACCATGTCCTCGAGCGATTCCGCCGAGGCGCTCGGGGCGCCGCGAAGCAGGACGGAGTGGCGGAAGACCGGCACCCCCTCCTCCGACTCGAGGCCGAAATGGCCGATCCACAGCTTCTCATTGGCCAGGGCGAGCAGTTCGAAGAGCTTGGCTCGCCCCTCCGGGGGCACCTTCATGTCGAAGGCGCAGGAGAAGTGCATGGCGCTGATCTCCGGCGACCAGGAGAAGAACAGCCCGTAATCGCACCACTTGCCCGGCGCCTCCGCCGCCATCTCGCCATCCGAGCGGCGCTCGAAGGCCCATTCATTGGCGGTGACGATCTGCTCAAGCACGTCGAGGGGGTTGGTCGCACGCTCGCGCACGCGGGCCTGAAGACCGGACATCGCGGCACCTCCTCTGTCGTTGGCGGAACGGCGTCCCCGCCGCCCGAAGCCCCGGTATACCGAGTCTTGGGTGAATCGGGCGGCGGGGACCACCACTTATAGACTACGCAGGCGCAAAACGCCGTCGCAAGCACGCGGATGCAGCCGATGTTTCACAAGGCGTTCCGGGCCTGTGTCAAAACCCGGGACCGCGTGATGCGGCATGGATCAGTCCGGGCGCGACCCGTTGCCGACACCGTCGGGCGTCGCCTCGGTCCGCTCCTCCACGGCAACCGTGGCGGCGGGCGTGGCCGGCGCCGCTGCCATGGCGGGGGCCGCTGAGGTCGGCGCCACCGGGGTAGGCGCCACTGGGGTAGGCGCCACTGGGGTAGGCGGTGTGGCGGAGGCCGGCGCCGGCGTCGTCATGCCGGCAAGCCGCGCCTCCAGCGCCGCGACCCGGGACTCGAGCGCCTCCTGCGCCTCGCGCGCCCGCCGGGCAAGCTCCATCGCGGCGTCGAGATCCTCCCGCTTCACCAGGTCCAGCCGCTGCACCATGGCATCGACCTGCGCCCGGGCCGCCGCCTCCACCTCGCCGCGCACCCCGGCCAGGGCCGAGAAGGCCCCGCCCGCCACGCCGGCCAGGTCATCGAAAATCCCGCCACGCCGGCGGCCACCCGTATCGCTCATCGCCCATCTCCTCGTCGCACCGGCCCGGTCCGGAAGCCCGGTCCAGGCGGCGCCCTTCACAGGCCGCGCCGTCGCGCCCTATACCCCGCGCCATCGCGCCGCAACGCCGCGCCTGGCCGCCCGCAGAGGGCCGGTCCACGGCGACGCCGGCCGCCCATGGGCCAAGCGGGGATCACGCCATGTATCTGGTCACCGGCGGGGCCGGTTTCATCGGCTCCAACCTCGTCGCCGCCCTCGCGGCGCGGGGCGAGGAGGTCATGGTGATCGACCGTCTCGGCAGTGGCGACAAGTGGCGGAACCTCGCCAAGCACCGCATCGCCGGCCTGCTGCCGCCGGAGGCCCTGGAGGAATTCTGGGCCTCGGCGCCGCCGCTCCGGGCGGTGCTGCATATGGGCGCGATCAGCGCCACCACCGAGACGGATGGCGATCTCGTCGCCGCCACCAACCTGACCCTGCCGCTGCGCCTCTGGTCGCTCTGCGCCGCGCGGGGGGTGCCGCTGATCTACGCCTCCTCCGCCGCCACCTATGGCGATGGCGGGCTCGGCTTCGAGGACGACGCCTCACCGGAGGCGCTGGCCAGGCTGCGGCCGCTCAACCTCTATGGCTGGTCGAAGCTCGCCTTCGACCGCCGGGTCGCCGACCTTCTGGCCCGTGGCACGCCGCGTCCGCCGCAATGGGCGGGGCTGCGCTTCTTCAACGTCTATGGCCCGAACGAGGCGCATAAGGGCCGCATGGCCAGCGTGCTGTTCCACAAGTTCCAGCAGGTGCAACGGGGCGAGGCGGCGACGCTGTTCCGCTCCGACCGCCCCGGCATCGCCGATGGCCAGCAGATGCGCGACTTCGTGCATGTGGATGACTGCGTCGCGGTGATGCTCTGGCTGCTCGACAACCCCGGGGTCTCGGGCCTGTTCAATGTCGGCTCCGGCCGGGCGCGCAGCTTCCTCGACCTGGTGCGGGCGATGTTCGAGGCGCTCGGCCGGGCGCCCGAGATCCGCTTCGTCGACATGCCGGCCGATCTCCGCGGCAAGTACCAGTACTTCACCGAGGCGCCGCTGGAGCGGCTGCGCGCCGCCGGCTTCAACGCCCAGACCACGCCGCTGGAGGAAGGGGTGCGCCGCACGGTGCAGGATTTCCTCGCGGCCGAGGACCCCTATCGCTGATGCTCTTCGCCATCCCCTTCCCGGTCATCGACCCGGTCCTGGTGCAGATCGGGCCGCTCGCCATCCGGTGGTACGCCCTCGCCTACATCACCGGCATCGTGCTGGGCTGGATCCTGGCGCGGCGGCTCTCTGCCCTGGCGCCGGTCGCGGCGACGCGCCAGCAGGTGGACGATTTCGTCACCTGGGCGACGCTCGGCGTCATCCTCGGCGGCAGGCTGGGCTATGTGCTGTTCTACCGGCCCGACCACTACCTGGCGCATCCGCTCGACATCCTGCAGGTCTGGCAGGGGGGGATGAGCTTCCATGGCGGCGCGCTCGGCGTCATCGTCGCGCTGATCCTGTTCTGCCGGCAGCAGCGGCTCGACCTGCTCGCCTTCGCCGACCGGGTGACGGCGGTGGTGCCGATCGGCCTGTTCTTCGGGCGGCTGGCGAATTTCGTGAACGGCGAGCTCTGGGGCCGCGTGACGGACATGCCCTGGGGCATGGTCTTCCCAACCGGCGGGCCGCTGCCGCGGCATCCGAGCCAGCTCTACCAGGCGGGAATGGAGGGGCTGCTGCTCTTCGGGCTGCTGCAATTCCTGGTCTGGCGGCCGGGTATCCGGGCCCGGCCCGGCTTCGTCGCCGGCGCCTTCCTCGCCGGCTACGGCGTGGCGCGCTTCATCGGCGAATTCTTCCGCCAGCCCGATGCCTTCCTCGGCTTCCTCTTCGCCGGGGCGACCATGGGCCAGCTCCTCAGCCTGCCGATGGTGCTGGTGGGGGCGTGGCTGATGGGGCGGAGCACCCCCAAGGGCGCGGTGCCGGCAGGCGGGTAAGGCAGGACTGAGGACGACCGCATGGGCGGTTGCGATACGCCATGCCAGGCGGCTTGGCGCGGACAGGGCCGTCCGGATTGCGGGAGCCGTGATGGCTGGCGTCAGGAGTGAAGGCCAGCGCCCTGTAGCTCTCGGTTTTCAAGGCAGGAGGCTGCATCCGGCTCCCCGCGCTGCTCGCGTTCCGCCGCGATGACGAGGCGACAGGACTACGTCACAATGGCTCCAACTCCGGACAGAGACGTGGATTCCGCCTTGGCGACAGCAGCGACTTAACTTATATGTCAATTCAGGATGAGATCGAGGCTGCCAGAAGGTCCGGGCTGCTCGTGCCCTTCAGTGGCCTCGTCCCATGGGCGGCCACGCCACGTGTGTTCCTGATGTCCTTTCGCCTCGCCGCGCAGATCGCGGAAGGCGTTGCTGCGGGTGAGAGGAGCCGGTCAGCGCGCTGGTCGGCCCTGGAGGCGGATATCGCCCACTTCGTCGAGGGCGGCTTCGTCAATTGGGGCTTGATGAAATAGCTCGACCCCAAGACCTACGAGCATTGGAACCTCAGGAGCGTGCGGCCGAAGCCGTCGCTGCGCGTGTTCGGACGCTTTGCGGAACCCGACGTGTTCGTTGGAACCCATGCGATCGAACGCGCCAGTCTCGGCGGGAAATGGTCGATTGCCTGGGAGATCGAGAAGCTAGAATGCGAGCAGATCTGGCGGCAGATCTTCACCAGTCCGCTCTTCTCGGCCGCGAAATACGAAGATTACATCACCGAGAATGCCCATCCCAATGTGAGGCTGCCGCCGTGACCGGACATCCCAACAAGGAGCATTTCCGCCAACGCCAGCGGAACAGGCTTTACGAAGCGGTCGTGAAGGCCATCGAAGCCGCGGCGGCTGAGCGTGGCGTGCGGCGAAAGGACATCGCGGAGACACTTGGGAAGGAGCCGTCGCAGATCAGCCGGACGCTGGCCGGCCCGGGGAATTGGAGCATCGATACCGTCAGCGACCTTCTGTTCGCCATTGATGCCGAGATGGACTTCGATGTGGTCCGCTTCGAGGATAGGCGGAAAGGAAATCGCTTCCATCCGGGGGGTGAGCGGCCGACGGCAATGACGGGGTCGGCCAAAGCAGGCACCTCGACGGCCAGCCGCATCACGCTGCCGCCCTCGGCGCCCGAACATAGCATCAGCCGGTCAGGCACTAGCAGGGCACGCTCCCTGGAGCCCACCGGTGGCTGACTTCACGATAGGGTCCGTCATCATATGCGATGACATCCGCACGGAGCAGAACGGCAAGCATATCCTGATTGGTGTGTACGGGGGCGACATCGTCGTCAGCGAACTTCCCGTGACACTTCCTCTGGCTTTCTGGATCGAGTTCCTGCCGAAGCGGGCGGGAGAATTCCGGTTCGATTTGCGGATGGAGGTTCCTGGCTCAGCGCCGTCCCTCGAACTGAACGGGATCGGAGCAACTACCACAAATCTCGATCCGGGAATCATGGTCCTTGCGCCGCGGCCCTATGTGATCCAGGCGGAGGGGAGGCTGCAGCTTCAACTGCGGAGCAGCAGCGTAGGGCGGTGGAAAACATTTAAGGCCAAGCAGATCATGCGAGGCCCTGCCGCGGCGGCTCCATCATCAGGCTGACAGGCCAGACGGGTAATTTTCATTGCTTTTCCCTATCATGTTCTGTTATTGTTCTTAGCTTTTGCGCCTTCCGGAGGCCTAGCCTGATGCGCATGTGCCAGCCCGTCATCTCGACCCTTCGGCTAAGCATCATGCCGGCTTCCGCCTCACCCACCCGCTCCATCCCAGAGGCGATTTGTCCGAAATCAGCCTGCCTGTCCGGTACTCCCCTGTCGCGCCAGGGCCGTCCCGGAACCCGCTCCAACCAGCCCCAGAGGCTTTGTCCGAATGTCGCAGTCCCGCCTCCCCTGACCCATTCCGCGCCATGACCGCCGCCGAACGCCTCGACCGCTTCATGGCCCGCGCCGTCGCCGCCTATTACGCGGGCCGCGACCCTTTCGGCCGCGGCGGCGACTTCATCACCGCGCCCGAGATCTCGCAGGCCTTCGGCGAGGTGCTCGGCCTCTGGGCGGCGGTCACCTGGCAGCAGATGGGCGCGCCCGATCCGGTGCTGCTGGTCGAGCTCGGCCCCGGCCGCGGCACGCTGATGGCGGATGCACTGCGCGCCGCCGCCATGCTGCCGGGCTTCCGCGCGGCGCTGCGGGTGCATCTGGTCGAGGCCTCTCCGGTGCTGCGCGAGGCGCAGCGGCAGCGGCTGGGCGAGGCGGTCGCCGCCTGGCATGCCGACACCGCGGCGCTGCCCGCCGGCCCGGCCATCCTCATCGCCAACGAGTTCTTCGACGCGCTGCCGATCCGGCAATTCATCCGCCGCGGCGGCACCTGGCAGGAGCGCCATGTGGCGGCGGGCCGGTTCGTCGAGCTGCCGGCGCCGCTGGACCTGCCCGGCCTGCCCGCCGAGGCGCCCGAGGACGCGGTCCTCGAATGGGCCGAGGCCGGCGAGGCGTTGGCCGGCGCCCTCGCCGCCCGGCTGCGCGACCAGGGCGGGGCGCTGCTCGCCCTCGATTACGGCCCGGCCGGGCCGGGCTTCGGCGACAGCCTGCAGGCCATGGCGGCGCATGGCCGGGCCGACCCGCTGGCGCCGCCGGGCACGGTCGACGTCACCGCGCATGTGCCCTTCGCGGCGCTCGCCGCCGCCGGCCGGGCGGCGGGCGCCGCAGCGCATGGGCCGCTGCCGTTGGGCCTGTTCCTGCAGCGCCTCGGCCTGGCGCAGCGGGCCGCCATCCTCGCCCGCGCCGCCGGGACCGGGCGGCGCGGCCAGGCCGGGCAGATCCTCTCCGGCGCCGAGCGGCTGCTGGCCCCCGAGGGCATGGGACGCTTGTTCAAGGCCCTCTGCCTGTGTCATCCCCGCCTCCCCACCCCACCGGGCTTCGAATCCCCATGACCGATGCCGAGTATCTGACGACACCCGCGCTCGGCGCGGTGACGGGCCTGCGCCACGGCTTCTTCACCCGCCGCGGCGGCGTCTCGGAGGGGCCCTGGGCGGCGCTCAACTGCTCGCTCTCCGGCCAGGATGACCGCGAGCGGGTGCGGGAGAACCGCCGCCGCGCCGCCGCCGCCCTCGGCCTGGAGCGCGAGGCGCTGCACGGGCTGACCCAGGTGCATGGCATCGCGGTCGCCGAGATCGGCGAGGCGGGCTGGCGCGAGGGCGACGGCCCGGCGGCCGACGCCGTCGTCACCCGGCGCCCCGGCATCGGGCTCGGCATCGTCACCGCCGATTGCGCGCCGGTGCTCTTCGCCGATGCGGCGGCGGGGGTGATCGGCGCGGCGCATGCCGGCTGGCGCGGCGCCGTCGCCGGCGTGCTGGAAGCGACGCTCGCCGCCATGGAGCGGCTCGGCGCCGCCCGCGCGCGGGTCGTCGCCGCCATCGGCCCCTGCATCGGCCAGGCGAGCTACGAGGTCGGACCCGACCTGCATGATGCGGTGCTGGCGCGGGATGCGGCGGATGCCCGCTTCCTCGCCCCTGGCCGGCGCGAGGATCGCTGGCAGTTCGACCTCGCCGGCTATTGCGCCCATCGCCTCGCCGCGGCCGGCATCGCGGTGGCCGAGGCGGCGGGGGTGGATACGCTGGCCGAAGAGGCGCGCTTCTTCAGCCACCGGCGGCGGACGCTGGCCGGCGGCGGGCCGATCGGCCACCAGCTCTCCGCCATCGCCCTCGCGCCCTGAGCCATGCCCTATCTGATCCAGTTCATGATGCTGACCCTGCTGACCATGCTGGTGGCCTGTGTCCTCCTCTGAGGCGCCCAGGCCGGCGGGCCGGCGGGGGCTCCTCGCCGGTCTCGCGGCGCTCGCCCTGCCGGGCCTGCTCGCCGCCTGCGGCGACCTGCCGCAGCCCTTTCGCGGCCGGCCGGGCGCGCAGGCGCAGGTGCTGGC
The DNA here is from genome assembly GCF_013112485.1 of Roseicella sp. DB1501. Classification (GTDB taxonomy): domain Bacteria; phylum Pseudomonadota; class Alphaproteobacteria; order Acetobacterales; family Acetobacteraceae; genus Paracraurococcus. The sequence goes on along the minus strand of NZ_JABFHG010000012.1, from coordinate 52,635 downwards.
CGTGCCGCTCGCCCTCCGCCTTGCCGTGCCGCCGCCGCCCCAGGCCCTGCTGAGCAATGAGCAGGCGAGCGACTTCGCTGAATCGGTGACGAAGGCGCTGCAGGCGCAGGACGTGCCCGCGATCGCCACCGCGACGCCGCTGCCGCTCGACTGGCTGGTGGAGGTGACGGCGGAGAATCAGGGCCGCACGGTGCGGCCGCGCTTCCGGCTGCTCGACGCCGATCGCAAGCCGCAGGCGACGACCGATGCGCAGGCGGTGCCGCTGCGCGAATGGGCCGAGGCCAAGCCCGAGCTCTTCGACCGCATCGCCCGCGAGGCGGCGCCGAAGCTGACCCAGATGCTGCTGCAGATCGAGGCGGCGCGGAAATCCACCGATCCCGAGAGCCTCACCGCCGGCCCGCCGCGCCTCTATATGCTCGGCGTGCAGGGGGCGCCGGGCGACGGCAACACCTCCCTCGCCGCCCGGATGCGCGAGCAGCTCGGCCATCAGGGCTTCGTCGTGCAGGACAGCGCCGAGGGCGCGGCCTACGGGCTGCAGGCCGATGTCGCCGTGGTGCCCGCCGGGCCGCCCGGCGTCGAGCGGGTGGAGATCCAGTGGATCGTCAGCCGGCGCGACGGGCAGGAGCTCGGCCGCGTCGTGCAGATGAACGAGCTGCCCGCCGGGCGGCTCAACCGGCTCTGGGGCGACATCGCCTATGTGGCGGCGAACGAGGCGGCGGGCGGCGTGAAGACGGTGGTCTCGAATGCCTTGCAGGCGCCGCCGACCAACTCCGACGCGCCGCCGCTGGCCGCCCCGCCCGCGAGTGCGCCCGCGGCAAGCCGGCCCGGCACCGCCCCGGCGCTGCCGCAGGCGGCCGATCTCGGCGGCCCGCCAGCGCTGCCGGGCTTTCGGTAGGGCAGGACCAAGCCTCCCGCCGCCGTCATTCGCCCTCGATGCTGCGCACCGCGTCGAAGCCGACGACGACGCCGCCGAGCACCAGCTTCAGGTCGCCATCCGATTGCCGCTCGGCGGCCGTCGCCCGGGCGAGCACGGTGGCGGTGACGCCCTGCGCCGCGCCGGTCTCGTCGCGCCCGGTCACGGCATAGGCATAGGCGCCGTCCGCGAGCCTGGTGCCATTGGCGTCGCGGCCATCCCATTGCCACTCGGTCTCGCCGCTGCCGAGCGTCACATCCGCCGTCCGCAGCGTCCTGCCGCTGGCATCCGAGACGGTGATGGTCGCCGCCGTCGCCGCGCCGGCGGCCGGCAGGCGCAGCCGGCCCACCCCGTCCTGCAGCGCGATCTGGTTGCTCTCGACCTCGACCTCCTTGCCCATGAGCGGCGCCGCGGCGGTGAGCTGCGCCGCCTGCTGCAGGGAGATCAGCTTCTCGAGGTTGCCGTTCATGCTGATCTGCTGCTCGACCGCGGCGAATTGCACGAGCTGGTTCGTCATCTCGGTCGTGTCCATGGCCTTGGTCGGGTCCTGGTTCTTGAGCTGCGTCGTCAGCAAGGTCAGGAAGGTGTCGAAATTCTCCCCGAAGCGGCTGGCGGCGCTGCTGGCCGAGCTGCTGGCGGCGGACTGGCCGGTGGTGGTGCCGGGGATGGCGCTGGTCATGGCTGGCTCCTCTGTCAGACGGCGATGTCGAGAAGGGTGAGGGAGAGGCTGCGGCTCGCCGCGTCGGGGCCGGATGCCGCGGCGAGGGCGCCATCGGCGGCGCCCTGCGGCCGGCCGGCAGGCGGACGGCGCTCCTCCCCCCGGCCCTGCAGGGAGGCATCGCCGCCGGCGAGGTCGAAGCGCATGCCGCCCTCGGCGACCGCGATGCCGGCCTGGCCGAGGGCGCGGTCGAGCTCGCGTGCGTCCCGCTGCAACAGGGCGAGGGTTTCCGGCCGCTCCGCCACCACCTGGATGGCGGCGGCCTCGCTGCCCGCCTCGCGGGTGACGCGGATCTCGACGCGCCCGAGCGCCTCGGGATCGAGGGCGACGGTTAGGCTCGGCGCGGCGCCCGGGCCGAGGGCGAGGGCGACGGCGACCGGGGCGAGCTGCCGGGCCGGCGGCATGGCGGGGCGCGGCGCAGGCGGCGCGGCGGCCAGGCTGGCCCCGGCCGGTCCGGCGGATGGCGCGGCCGCCGGTGCCTGACCTGCCGGGGCGGCATCGCCGGACGGGACGGGTTGGGACTCGGCTGGGATGGCATCGGGATGCGGCGTGGCCCCGACCTGGCCGCCCTGGGAGTCCACCCTCTCCGCCACGGGATGCAGCGGGACCGGCGCCTCGGCGGCCAGGACGGGCGATGGCCCCGGCGGCCGGTTCTCGGCGCGGCTTTCGGCTTGGGTCTTCGCAGGGCTCTCCGCTGGCGCCTCGCCGGTCGGTACCCCGCGCCCCGCCCTGGCCGAGGGGGCCGCCTGCCCGGCGCCGAGGCGCTCCACGCCGCCCTTCGGCGCCGGGGTGGTGGCGCCGCTGGCGGGCAGAGGGGCCGGCCCGGCGCCTGGCGAGGGCGTCGGCGCCGGCGGGATCGCCGCCGGGTCGGACGGCTGCGCGGGCGATGCGGGCACCGCCGCCGGCTGGCCCGTCAGTGCCGGTGCTGGGGCCGCGCCGCCGGCGGCCGGCGGGCCCTGCGCCGCCGGCCGCATCGCCCCGGCCTGCGCCGGGCGATCCGCGCCCGCGTCCGGCGGCTGAGCGGTCGCCGCGGCGGCGTCGGGCGGCCCCGGTTCCGTGGCGACACGCCCCGTCACCGGCATCGCCGGCGCCGCGGGCTGGCCGCGCATCGCTGCCGTGCCGACGAGCGGCGTCGGAGATGGCAGGGCGCCGCCGCTGCGGTCGCCGGCAGCGGGCGCGGTGGGGGCTCCTTCGCCAGTGTTCTGCGCCGCGAAGCCGGGCAGCCCTGGCAGGACGGGCGGCAGCTCGATGACGGGCGGCGCCGGCTGCCCCGGTGCCAGATCGGCGGCGGGATCGGCGGGCGTCGCGCCGTCCTCCGCCGCGTCCCCGGCCGCCGGGACCTCGACGGCGAGGCCCGGCCCGGCCGCCCCGGCGAGGCGGGCCAGGGCATCGGCGAAGCCGCCATTGGCGATGGCGGCCGGCCGGGCGGCGAGCGGGTCCTGCGCGGGCCGGGGCGCGGCGACGGATGGGAGGGGCGATGGCAGGGCGGCATCCATGCCCGGCCCTCTGCGAAACCCGTTCCACCCGCCAAGCCGGCCCGGCCATGCCCGATGCGGCACGCCCTGCCGCCTAGCCGGCAAGCCCTGCCGGCTGCCCGGCAGGCCCGGCCGCAAAGCCTGCCTTCCGGGCTGGCACGGTGGCTGCAACCGGGCCGGCAGAGATCACGTCCTGCCCGTCGGAGCCTACCGCATGTCCCTGTTCGGCTCGCTCACCGCCGCCATCAGCGGCCTCACCGCGCAGAGCCGCGCGCTCGGCGACATCTCGGACAATGTCGCGAACAGCCAGACCGTCGGCTACAAGCGCGTCGACACCAGCTTCGAATCCTACGTCACCCAGTCCAACGCGGAGATGAATGCGCCTGGCGCCGTCGTCGCGCGGCCGGACTACACCAACTCGGTGCAGGGCACGATCCAGCAGGTGGACGGCGCGCCGCTCTCCCTCGCCATCAGCGGCCAGGGCTATTTCAGTGTCGCCATGGCCAAGGGCGCGCAGAACGGCACGTCGGTCTTCGACGAGCGGCAGTTCTTCACCCGCGCCGGCGATGTCAGCGTCGACAAGAACGGCTACCTGGTGAACAGCTCCGGCTACTACCTGCAGGGCTGGCCGGCCGACGGCGCCGGCAATCCGGACCGGACGGTGCTGGCACCGATCCGCACCAACCAGCAGGTCTTCAACCCCGTCGCCACCTCCGAGATCGACATCGGCGCCAACCTGCCGCCGGCCGCCACCACCACCCCGGTGATCCAGTCGAAGATCTACGACGCGCTCGGCAACCTGCACACGGTGAACCTCACCTTCACCAAGACGGCGGAGAATGCCTGGACGCTCTCGATCAACGCGCCGGACGCGACGCCCTCGACCACGCTCGGGACCGTCGCCCTCGGCTTCAACAGCAGCAACACCGGCAGCATCCCGGCCGGCACGCTGAGCAGGATGAGCGGCGCCACCGGCTCGGTCACCCTGCCCGGCTCGACCGCGACCGGCGATCCAGCCGCCATCACCTTCAGCGCCGATTTCGGCCAGGGCGCCCAGAGCGTGACGCTCAACCTCGGCCAGTTCAACGTCGCCCAGGGGCTGACGCAATACGCCAACAGCACCTCCGAGGTGGAGGTGCGCAACAACGCGCAGAACGGCGTGCCGCTCGGCGCCTATTCCGGCCTCAGCATCGGCGACAACGGCGACGTCACGGTGAATTACGACAACGGCCAGAGCCGCGTCATCGCCCGCATCCCGCTCGTCGCCTTCAGCGATCCGGACAAGCTGCAGCGGCTCGACGGCCAAGCCTTCATGCGCACGCCCGAGAGCGGCGAGGCGCGGGTGACCGACATCGCCTCGAACGGCGTCGGCAAGCTCGTCACCGGCTCGGTCGAGAGCTCGAATGTCGACATCGCCTCGGAATTCACCAAGCTCATCGTCGCCCAGCGCGCCTATTCCGCCAACACCAAGGTCGTGACCACCAGCGACGAGATGCTGCAGGACACGATCAACATGCGCCGCTGAGCCGGCGCCGGGCTGACCCGCCATGAGCCTCGACGCCGCCCTCCGCATCGCCAGCAGCGGTCTCGCCGCGGTCCAACGCAATATCGCGCAGGCCTCGCAGAACGTCGCCAATGCCGATACCGAAGGCTACACCCGCAAGTCGGTCACGCAGCGCGCGCTCACCAGCGGCGACAGCCCGGCCGGCCTGCGGACCAGCGAGGCGCAGCGGGCCGTCGACACCGCGCTGCTGGCGCAGCTCGATGCCAGCCGCGCCAGCACCGCCGCGGCGACGCTGCGCGAGAGCCTGCTCACCGGCATCGAGGATGCGCATGGCGACAGCGGCCAGACCCTCGCCGACGGCCTCTCGGACCTGCAGAACGCCTTCCTCGCCCTGCGCGACGCCCCGGCCGATGCCGGGGCGCAGCGATCGGTGCTGGCGGCGGCGACGACGATGGCGGAGCGGCTGAACGGCGTCTCCCAGGCCATCGGGACGGCGCGGCAGCAGGCGCAGGACACGCTCGTCTCCGAGGTGAAGGCGGCCAATGCCGCGCTGCGCCAGGTGGCCGGCCTGACCCTGCAGATCAGGAACGACGTCGGCGACACCGCCACGCTCGAGGACCAGCGCGACGCCGCCATCGCCAGCCTCGCCGAGAGCCTCGGCGTGCAGGCGGTGAAGCGGAGCGACGGCGAGGTGCTGCTCGTCGCCAGGGGCGGCGTCGTGCTGCCCCTCGATGCCGAGCACGACCAGCTCGCCGTCGCCGAGGCCGCGGTGCAGCCCGGCAGCGGCGCCGCCACCCTGCCCGGCGTTACGCTGAACGGCCTCGACGTCACCGCCCAGCTCAGCGGCGGACGGATCGGCGAGGCGATCACGCTGCGCGACACCACCCTGCCCCGCTACCAGGCCGAGGCCGACATCCTCGCCACCGGCCTCGCCTCGCGGCTCGAGAGCGAGGGGCTGCGGCTCTTCACCGACCGCGACGGCAGCAGCGTGCCGGATGCGTCGCAGGCCTATGCCGGCAGCACGCAGATCGGCTTCGCCGGGCGCATCCGGATCAACCCCGCCGTCGCCGCCGACCCGTCCCTGCTGCGCGACGGCACCCATGCCGTGGCCGGCAGCGCCACCGGGGCCAGCGCCTTCACGCCGAATGCCGCGGACGGGCCGGCCGGCTTCACCACGCTGATCGACCGTGTGCTGAACCACAGCTTCGGCGCCGAGGCGCAGGACGGCCAGGCCTGGCCCGGCCTCTCGACCAGCGGGCTCGGGCCCGATGGCACCCTCGCCTCACCTTTCACCGCCCCGACGACCCTCGCCGCCTATGCCACGCGGCTGACCGCGGCGCAGACCGGCGACCGCGCCGCGGCGACGGCGGCGAAGGAACAGCCGAGCGCCCTGCTGAGCACGCTGGAGGACCGCTTCAGCCAGCAATCCGGGGTGAATGCGGATACCGAGATGGCCCATATCGTCTCCCTGCAGAATGCCTATGCGGCGAATGCCAGGGTGCTGAGCACCATCCAGTCGCTCTTCGAGACGCTGCTCGGGGCGGTGCGATGACCTCGGTCAGCCTGCTCGCCCGCATGGAGGCCAATACGGCCGCGCTGCGGCTGCGCGTCGAGACCCTGACGCGGCAGCAGGCGAGCGGCCGCAAGACCGACAGCATCGGCGATCTCGGCGCGCAGCTGCCGCAGGCGCTGACGCTGCGCGCCGAGATCGCCCGGCGCGACACCTATGGCGCTGCGGTCGGCGAGGCGCTCACCCGCACCTCGGTGACGCAGACGGCGCTGCAGCGGCTGACCGACATCGCCAGCGAGTTCACCGACAAGCTCGCGGTATCGCTCAACCCCGACGACACCAGCTCGCTTTCCCTCATCGCCTCGCGCGCCAGGGCGGCGATGGTCGAGGTGGGGCAGCTGCTGAACACGAAGAGCGGCGGCGAATACGTCTTCGGCGGCTCGGATTTCGGCAACCCGCCGGTGCCCGACCCGGATGCGCTGCCGACGAGCGGCATGGCGACGCGGATCGCCGCGGCCGTGGCGACGCTCGGCAGCGGCACGGCCGCGACGGTCGCGGCCGCGACCAGGGCGGCGGCGCTCGACGACGGCGCCGGCGTCACGCCCTTCAGCGCCTATCTCTCGGATGCCGCGAGCGGCGCCGTCGAGCCGCGGCGCAGCGTCTCGACCGGCGACGGCCAGACGGTCGGCTACGGCATCGTGGCGAACCGCAACGCGGCCGCCGTCTCGGCCGGGGAGACCACGGGCTCCTGGGCGCGCGACCTGCTGCGCGGCCTCGCCAGCCTCGCGGCGCTGACGCCCGCGCAGGCGGGCTCGGCCAGCGATTTCCGGGCCTTCGCCGAGACCATCCGGCAGGGGCTGAAGAGCGCCGAGAACGCCCTCGCCGACGAGCAGGGCGCGCTCGGTCAGACCGAGACGCGGCTGCAGGCGGTGAAGGAGCGGCACTCGACCGTCACCGACACCCTGAAGGCGCAACTCGCCGATATCGAGGAGGTGGACCTTGCGACCGTCATAACCAAGCTGCAATCGACGAAGAGCGTGCTAGAGGCGAGCTACACCGCCATCGGCCAGCTCAGTTCCCTCACACTCACCCACTACCTCGGCTAGGGCATGGCGACGGCGGGCGGCATCGCGCGTCGCGCACCGGCCCCGATGGCAAAACGCGGAGCACGAGCCTGCCGCTTCCGGCAGGCCAGGCGCCCGGCATCGGCCGCGGTTCAGGGTCCGTTAAGCGCGCCCCGCGATGATGCAGGGGTTGCGCGCGCAGCGGCAAAAGGAAGTTTCATGTCCACGCTGGTGCTCGAGTTACGCCAGGGCGACCTCATGGTCGTGAACGGGGCGCCGATCCGTTTTCGCAATCGCACCCGGATCGAGTTGGCCGCCAAGGCGCGCTTCCTGTTCGGCAAGCAGATCATGCCGCCGGAGGCGGCGACCACGCCGGCCCGGCGCATCTACTTCGCGCTGCAGACCGCTTATATCGGCAGCGACGAAGAGCGCCCCGGCGGCCTCGCCGCGGCGCGGCGGCTGATCGACGACTTCCAGGCGGCGACCACCTCGGCGGCGGCGCGGCAGATCCTGCGCGATGCCCTTGCCTGCGCCGAGGCCGATGACTGCTACCAGGCGCTGAAGCTGGCGCGCCGGGTGATGCGGCACGAGGAGGAGGTGCTCGGCCTGACGCCCCTCGCCGCGCCGCGGATGGCGGGGTGAAGGCGCCCCGGCGCCCGCCTCGCTCGGGCGCCTCATTCCGGTGCCGGGGCCGCGACGGCGCCCGCCTCCGGCGGGCCCGGCGGCGTCGCGCCGCCGCGGCGATAGGCGTCGAGCTCGCGTTGCGTCGGCAGGCTCTCGACATGGCCGGTCTGGTCGCGGAACTCGATCACCACCAGCCCGAGCGCCGGATCGAGGCGCAGCGACATGGCCGGCGGGCCCGGCAGGGCGGTGGGCGCCGCCGCCGCCGGGGCATCGGGCGGCGACGGTGTCGGCTCGGCCACGGGGCGTGGCCAGGCCGGCGACGGGGGCATGCTGGGGTCGAGGATGTGCGGCATGGCGAGATGGTCGCAATTTTTCGACAAATCCTGAAGGAAGCCTGAACGCCGGCGGGTTTGACGGGGATCTCGCCCGGCGCGATGGTCGAGCGGCCTTGCGGACCCTTCCGACCCAGCTTCTCACCCTCGGCGGCGCGGCGCTCGGCGGCGGGCTGCTGGCGCTGCTGCACCTGCCGCTCGCCTGGATGATCGGGGCGATGCTGGCCACCGCGGCGCTGGCCTGGCACCGGCCGGTGGCGGTGCCGGGCTGGGCGCGGCCGGCCGGGCTGGTCTTCCTCGGCCTCGGCCTCGGCGCCACCTTCTCCGGCCCGGTGCTGGCCGCCGTCACCGGCGCGCTGCCGGTGCTGCTGGCCGGCGGGGTCATCGCCATCGCCACCGGCTTCGTCGTGGCCCAGCTCTTCACCCGCCTCGCCGGGACCGATCCGCAGACCGGCTTCTTCTGCGCCGTGCCCGGCGGCGTCATCGTCATGGCGATCCTGGCGCAGGAGGCGAAGGCGAGCGTCGCCACCGTCACCCTGGCCCAGACCATGCGCGTGCTGGTGGTGGTGCTGACCTTCCCGCCCCTGCTCGGCTGGCTGGCGCCGCATGGCCAGTTCGGGGAGTTCATGGCGCCGCGCCAGCCGATCTGGTGGCCAGGCCTGCTCGGCATGGCGGCGGCCGGGCTGGCGCTCGCCTTTCCTCTGCGCCGCGCCGGGCTCGCCAATCCCTGGATGCTCGGGCCGTGCGGCCTCGCCATCGGGCTGGCGGCGACCGGCCACCTGCCCTCCGGCGTGCCGATGCTGCTGCTGAACGCGGCGCAGGTGGCGATGGGCGCCTCGCTCGGGACCCGGCTGAGCCGGAGCTTCCTGCTCTCCTCGCACCGCCTGGCGGTGGCGGCGGTGCTCTCCTCGGCGGTGCTGTCGCTGCTGCTGAGCGCGATCGCCTGGGGGCTGGCGCGGCTGGTCGGGCTGCCGGTGCCGGCGCTGATCCTCGGCATGGCGCCCGGCGGGATGCCGGAGATGGCGCTGACGGCGAAGGCGCTCGAACTCGCCGTGCCGCTGGTGCTCGGCTTCCACCTGACGCGGACGGTGCTGTGCAACCTGCTGGTCGGGCCGCTGCACCGGGCCGGGCTGCGGCTGGGGCTGCTGTGACGGCGGCGCGCTATTCGCGCCGCAGCAGACCATCCACCAGCCGGTCGGCCCAGTTGAGCCGGCTGCGCGCCCGGGCCTGGAATTCCCGGCGCAGCGCCGCCTCGTCGTAATCCTCGCGCAGCCAGTCGAGGAAGGGTCGCGGCCGCTCGCGCTGGGCCTGGGCATAGGCCTCGAAGAAGGCGTCGAGGATGCCGGTGCGGCTCTGCCGGACATGGCCCCAGCGCCAGGAGAGCTGCGCCATCGCCTCCTCCACCGGCCGGCCCTGCAGCAGCAGCCAGAGCCCGGCGGCGAGGCCGGTGCGGTCGGCACCGCTCTTGCAGTGGATCAGGATCGGCTCCGGCACGCCGCGCAGGATCTCGGCGAGGCGCAGGATGCGGTCCTTGTGCGGCGCGCCGCGGCTCTCGAAGGGCGCGTCGACATGCACCAGGCCGAGCTCCGCCGCCGCCGCCCGCCCCAGCCGGTCGGAGCCGCAATTCGCCCGCTCGCCGCGCAGGTTGATCACCGTCCGGAGGCCGAGCCGGCGGGTCGCGTCGCGCAGCTGCCAGGGCAACGGGTGGTTGGAGCGGTAGAGCCGGCCGCTCTCCACCACGCCCCAATTGCGCCAGGGCAGGCGCAGCAGCGCGTGATCGACGAAGAGGCTGTTCAGCCAGGCGCGGCGGCCGGGGGCCGGCCGGGGCTGGGGCGCGCTCTGGACGGGGGTTGCGGACATGCCGCCGGTATGGGGTGCGGACAGGGGGAAGACCAGGGGGAAGGTCGAGGGGAACAGCGCGCGAGGGGGCCGCGTTGAGCAGGGGTCACGCGCAAAGGGGAGAAGGTCCCATGTCCAAGGCTCATCCGCCGCCCGTCCCGCCGGCCGGCGTCAGCCCAAAGGGTCCCGGTTCGCAGCAGGCGCCTGCGGAGGCCCGGGCCGCCGAGACGGCGGAGGCCCGCCGAGCCGCGAAGGACCGCAACCTCGAGGAGCAGGGCCGCCAGGGCAACATCCACCAGAACACCACCCATCCGGGCATGCAGCAGGATCGCTGACCATGACGCAGCAGCGCGGCGAGCACGAGACGAGGCGCGACGAGGGAGGCCCGGGCAGCAGCCACCAGGGCGGCTCGCATGGTCGCGCGCATCGGGAGCGGGACGATCACGGCCCCGCCCCCGACCAGCCCACCAATCCGGACCGCAGCCGGGTCTCCGGCGGCGGCGGCGAGCGGGACCGGCACCACGTGCACGATCCGGCCCAGAAAAGGTGAGACGCGGCAGGCGGCGCGGAAGGGATCTGGCCCCTCCGCGCCTCGCCTATTCCATGCGCGCGCCGCTGATCTTCACCATCTCGGCAAGCATCGGCCGCTGCTGCGCCGCATGCGTCACCGCCGCCTCGGGCGTGCTCCAGAGGCAGCGGGCGCCGGTCTCGAGGAAGCGGCGCTGGATGGCGGGATCGGCCGCCACCTCCTTCATCGCCGCATTCACCTTGTCGATGATCGGTCGCGGCATGCCGGCGGGGCCGACCCAGGCGCACCAGGAGGTGATGACGAAATCCGCCACCCCCGCCTCGGCCATGGTCGGGATGTTCGGCAGCGTCGACCAGCGCGCCGGGCTGGTGACGGCATAGGCCTTCATCCGACCCTCGGCGATCACCGGGATGTAGCTGGCGAGGTTGTCGATGGCGAAGGTGAGGTCGCCCGAGAGCATGGCCGGGATGATCTGCGCCGCGCCGCGGAAGGGCACGTGCTGGCCATCGATCTTCTGCCGGTCGCAGAACAGCGCGCCCGAGAGATGCGCCGTGGTGCCGACGCCCGGGCTGCCATAGGAGACGCCGCCCTTCTTCGCCTTCGCCCAGGCGATGAACTCCTGCAGCGTGTTGGGCGGCGTGAACTGCGCCGGCGCTACCACGACATTGGGCAGCTCCCAATGCATCGAGATGAGGGAGAAATCCTTCTCCGGGTCGAAGGGCAGCTTGGCGTAGAGGAACTGCGCGACGGAGAGGTTGGCGATGGTGGCCGGCGCCTGGGTGTAGCCGTCCGGGGCCGCCTTGGCGACCGCGTCCATGCCGATATTGCCGGTGGCGCCGGGCCGGTTCTCGATCACGAAGCTTTGGCCGAGCTTGCCGGTGAGCTGTTCGCAGAGAATGCGCGCCAGCACGTCGGTGGAGCCGCCCGGCGGCCAGGGGACGATCACCCGCACCGGGCGATCCGGCCAGGCCTCGGCCGCCCGCGCTCCCCCGGGGCGCAGCAGGCCCGGCGCGGCCAGCGCGGCCCCGGCCAGGCTGCCCGCGCGCAACAAGCCACGGCGTTCGATCATCGCATTTCCTTCCCGACCATTCCGACCCGTCCATCGCATCGAATGCCGCCGCGCGGAAGGGCCGCGCTGTCCATCCGGGCTTCAGCTTCCGGCCAATGCACGCCAGCCTCGTCGGGATTTGCGAAGGAGAGGTTCATGACGCCGGAGGAATTCCGCCGCCGCGGCCATCAGCTCATCGACTGGATCGCGGATTACCGCGAGCACATCGCCCGGCATCCGGTGATGGCGCAGGTCGCGCCCGGCGAGATCCGCACCCGCCTGCCCGCCGCGCCGCCCGAGCAGCCGGAGGACATGGCGGCGGTGCTCGCCGATCTCGACCGCATCATCCTGCCCGGCCTCAGCCATTGGCAGTCGCCGCGCTTCTTCGGCTACTTCCCGGCCAATGCGCCGCTCGCCGGGGTGCTCGGGGATCTCGTCAGCACCGGCCTCGGCGTCATCGGCCTCTCCTGGCAGTCCGGCCCCGCCATCACCGAGCTCGAGGAGGTGATGACCGACTGGATGCGGCAGAAGGTCGGCCTCTCCCCGGCCTGGAGTGGGGTGATCCAGGACACCGCCTCCACCAGCACCCTGGTCGCGCTGCTCTGCGCCCGGGAGCGGGCGAGCGGCTACGCCATGGCGCATGGCGGGATGCAGGCGGGCGGGCCGCCGCTGCGGGTCTATGCCTCGGCCGAGAGCCACAGCTCGGTCGGCAAGGCGGCGCTGCTGGCCGGCTTCGGCCGCGAGCATCTGCGGCTGGTGCCGACCGACGCGCGGCAGGCGATGCGGCCGGAGGCGCTGGCGGCGATGGTCGCCGAGGACCTGGCGCAGGGCTGCCGCCCCGCCGCCGTGGTCGCCACCACCGGCACCACCGCGACCACCGCCATCGACCCGGTCGGCGCCATCGCCGAGGTCGCGGCGCGGCACGGGGTGTGGCTGCATGTCGATGCCGCCATGGCCGGCAGCGCCATGATCCTGCCGGAATGCCGGCCGCTCTGGGCGGGGATAGAGGGCGCCGACAGCCTGGTGCTGAACCCGCACAAATGGCTCGGCATCCCCTTCGACAGCTCGCTCTACTACGTGCGGGACCCGCAGCACCTGGTGCGGGTGATGTCGACCAACCCCTCCTACCTCCAGAGCGCAGCGGACGGGCAGGTGAAGACCCTGCGCGACTGGGGCATTCCGCTCGGGCGGCGCTTCCGCGCACTCAAGCTTTGGTTCGTGCTGCGCGAACAGGGCGTCGAGGCGCTGCGGGCGCGGCTGCGGCGCGACCTGGAGAATGCCCGCTGGCTGGCGGCCGAGGTGCAGGCCGCGCCGCGCTGGCGGCTGCTCGCGCCGGTACCGCTGCAGACCCTCTGCCTGCGGCACGAGCCGGCCGGGCTGGCGGGCGAGACGCTCGATGCGCATACCCTCGGCTGGGCGGAGCGCCTCAACCGCTCGGGCGCGGCCTATCTGACGCCGGCGCAGCTCGACGGGCGCTGGATGGTGCGCGTCTCGATCGGCGCCGAGGCCACGGAACGGGCCGATGTCGCGGCGCTGTGGGAGGCGATGCAGGCGGCGGCGGAAGGCGGGGATGGCCTGGCGCCAGGCGGCTGAACCTCCCCGGACCAGGCCCCCCTCCCCCGGGATCAGGAGAGGCGGCAGGCCGGGGATGCGGCGCCTGCCGCCGTGCCGCCGGGACGCTTGCCGCCCGCCACCGGCATTGGGGCGCCGCCTTCGGCCTTCCCAACAGCCTCGCCGCGGCCCAGGAGGCGGGCGCCGACCGCCGCCATCTCCTGGCAGACCTGTTCCGCCTCGACCGGCCCCATATCGAGCCTGAGGAGGCGCAGGGCCCGGTCCGGCTGGCCGGTGGCGACCAGGGCGAGCGCGAGGTTGTGCCGGGCCCGGTGCGGTGCCGTCGGCGCGTATTCGGCCTCGGCCAGGATCTCGACCGCCTTCGGCGCCTGGCCCGAGAGCAGCAGGGACATGGCGTAATTGGCCCGGACGCCCCAGTTGCGCGGGGCGAGCGCCATGGCGGCGCGGTAGCTCTCCTGCGCTTGCGCGGGATTGCCGGCCAGATCCTGGGCCAGGCCGAGACCATCCAGCACCGCCGGATCGGCGGGCGCCATGGCATGGGCCTCGGTGAAGGTCGCCGCGGCCGCCGCGACATCGCCCGTGCGCAGCTGGAGGCGACCCAGGGCCAGCAGCCGCGCCCGGCTCGGCCCATCGAGCGCGATGGCCTCCCGCAACGCCTGCGCCGCCTCGGCATCGAGCCCGGCGCGCTCGGCCGCCGTGGCCCATCGCTCGCGCAGCGCCGCATCGCGCGGCCGCTCCCGCGCCGCCTGCCGCAGCACCTCGACCGAGGCCGGGCTGCCGGCGGCGCCCTGCAGCGCCTCGGCCAGCCGGAGCCTGCTCTCGAGCGACAGCGCCGGCGAGGAGGGGGCGGGCCTGGCGCCGCAGCCGGCGAGACCGACCGGCAACAGCAGGGCCAGGGTGATCAGGGGGCGGCAGGGGCGTCTTGACGCGGCAGTGCGAACCATTTTCGGCGCATGTCCTGTTTCGGCCCTAGCCTAGCGCGCGCTCTTTTCGATATCGTAAATAGAAGGCTGCGGGCGCCCCTCACCGCACCAGACGCAGGTTGGCGAGTTGCGTGCCGATCTGCTGGAAGGCGGTGCGGAGGTCGGTCGGCCGCGAGACGAAGACGTAGTTCTGCGGCGTGGTCGCGCAGTTCTGGTAGAGCGTGCGCGTCTCGGCGCTGGTGTTGCTGCCCGAGGTGTCGAGCACGACCGTGTAGATGGTGATGCCAGCCGACTTGATGGCGGTGCAGAGCGAGGCCACGCGGCGGTTGATCTCCGTCTGCGCCTGGCTATTGTTGGTGATGCCGGGGCCCAGCCGGCCATCCTTCAGCCGGCCATAGCCGGTGTAGTCCGCATTGTTGGTGATCGCCGGGGCGCCGGAGGCGGCGGCGACGTTGGCGACCTGGTTCGTGGCCGGGCATGCGATGGGCCGCACCGCCTGGGCCGGCCCCGGCGCCGGGGAGGACGGGTAGCTGGCGGTCGATTTCGTGGTGTCGCTGCAGGCGCCGGGAAAGCCGTGGGTCGCGTCGTGCCACTGGCTCGTGCCGTCGGTCATCATCACGATGACCTTGCGTATGTAGGGCGTGTTGTAGTCGAGCGGCAGCGAGGTTGCCTGGCCGGCCGGCGCGGCGCCCAGTGCCCAGGCGTCACGCCAGCGCGGACTCAGGGTGAACCAGCCGGCCTGCAGGCCGAGATTGCCCATGGTCCCGCCCCGGAAGCTCGGGCGCAGCGACTGGATGGTGTCGAGGACCACCGACTTGCTGGCCGTCAGCGGCAGGACCGCCGTGGTCGGGCAGCCGACATTCGGGCCGACCTGGTAATTCCCGCGATAGAGGTACCAGTCCTCGGTGATGGCGTTGTCGCCGCTCGTCGTGGCGTCCCAGAGCTTGCGCGCCCAGTCGTTGTCGCCGGGCACCGCCGCCCCTTCCAGCGTGTAGAGGCCGAGCGTCGACTTGTAGAGGAAGGGCCGGAACGGCGCCTCGGAGGGCGTGTAGTCCCGGCGGTCGCCGTCCTCCGGCGAGCCGGCATAGCCGGCCCTCGCCTCGACGCAGCCGCGCCAGGAGGTCGGCGCGAAATTGGCATCGAGCGAGGCGGCGGCCTCCGTCTCGAGCCAGCCGTGGCGGTTCGGGCCCAGATTGACCGTCGTCGTGAAGGGCACGACGGAGACCCAGAGATTCGCGACCGTCTCCCGCGTGCCGTAGAGGATGTTGATGAGATCGGCCGCGGCCAGCCGGAGCAGGTCCATGTTGTTGTTGCGGCTGGTCGTCGTGGTGCCCGGCTCGCGCGGCACCGCCGTGACGCCGCAATTGCTGGCGGTGCGGTTGCCGGGGGTGGTGCAATTCGTGTCCATGGAGCCGGTGACGTCGAGGACGAGCGAGAGCTCCATGCCCAGATCCGCCCGCTTCGCCTGCGCCGCCGCCGCGACCTCGACGGAAGCGACGCCGAGGACGCGCGCGAAGGTGGTGTCGAGGACCGCATGGGCCGAGACCTGCATCGTGTTGGCATCGACGGCGACCGGCGGGTCGAGCGTGGTCATGGCATCGAGGAAGCCCCGCCAGGCATGGCCCGTCGCCTGATCGGCGACGAAGCCGCTGCCGGCGACGCCGAAATTCGCCCAGAACATGCCCGCGACCTCGGCATCGCGCTGCGCGGCCGGCAGGTTGATGTTGCGCGCGCCCGCCAGCGCGGCGGCATCGAGTGCCGTATGGAGGCGCGAGCGCAGCAGCCAGGCCCTCGCCCCATCCGTCGCCAGCCCGACCAGCCCGACAAGCGGCAGGGCCAGCAGCGCCGCCATGACCGCGATGCCGCCGCGTGTCCCAAGGCCTTTCACGGGCAGGCTCCGCCGAGCGAGGTCAGGGCCGCAGTGCGGGGGCGGAGGATCGCATAGGTCCGCACCGGCCCCGGTCCGGCCGTGCCGAAGAAGACCGGCGGCGCCTTCGCCATGATGGACCAGGGCGTCGCCGCATTGATCACCTCGACGACCAGGACGCTCTGCCCGCTCGGGACGAGGAAGCCGTTGGGCAGGCTCGCCTGGCCGGCGACACGGCTCTCGAGCCCGGCATCGCCGCGCGAGCAGGTCCAGGCCAGCGCATTGCCGGAGGACGAGCCAGTCACCACGCCGATCACCGTGCGCGCCCGGCCGGTATCCGTCCCGGTCGACCAGGCGAGCACGGGCCGCGCGATGGCCTTCGCCGCGTCGAACAGGGCGCCGAGATCGGCCGGCGCCAGGCTGTCGAGCTGGCTCCCGACATTGGCCACCTCGGCGGCGGTCCGCTCCAGCCGGAACCAGATCCGCATGTAGAGGACGATTTCCGCGGTCGCGACGAACAGCAGGACGAGCAGCGGGACGATGAGCGCGAACTCGACCAGCGCCGCGCCGCGCCGTCCGTCCCTACTTCGGATAAGGCTCATTCTTCACCAGGACGGCGAATTGGATCCGCAGCAGGCCGAGCGGCAGCAGTGCCCGGCCGATGGGCGTCAGCCCGGGGGAGTGATAGGTCACCGTGTACTGCACGACATCGCCCGCGCCGCCGAGGCCGGGCTTGCCCGCCCCCGCGGCCGCAAGCGTGCCGAAGCTGCCGAAGCTCTGGGCCGCGACGGTGAGCGCCGCGCCGTCGAGCGGCAGGCCGGAGCCGTTGAGGATCACCTCCGTCATGTAGCTGTCGGCGGTGTAGCCACTCGGCGGCGCCTGCCCCGTCGCCACCCAGCGTGAGGCCTCGCGCGCCCCGGCATCGAGCGCCGCGCCGACCGCCACCTGCCAGCAGGTCTCGATCAGGACGAGCAGCAGCACGACGAAGGCCGAGCCGGCGGCGGCGAAGTCGAGCGCGGCCGCGCCGCGCCGGCACCGCAGCGGGCGGGCTACCACAGCCTGAACGCCTGCAGCATCGCCGGGCCGGCGACGACCAGGAACAGGGTCGGCAGGATGCAGAGGATCATCGGCACGGTGAGGAGCACGGGCAGGCGCGCCGCCTTCGCCTCGAAGCGGACGAGTTGCTCGTGCCGCATCTCGGCCGAGAGCGTCCGCAGGGCCTGGGTCAGCGGCGTGCCGTACTGCAGCGTCTGCGCCAGCGTCGTGCCGAGCCGGCGCAACTGGTCGAGCCGCGTCCGCTCCGCCATGTTCAGCAGCGCGGCCCGCCGGTCGGCGAGGATGCGCAGCTCGCTGCTGCACAGGGCGAACTCCGTCGCGATCGCGCGGTTCGCCGGCCGGATCTCCGTCGCCACCCGCTCGACCGCACCCTCGAGCGCCAGCCCGGCCTCCGAGCAGAGGATCATGAGATCGAGCGCATCGGGCAGCCCGCGCTCGAGTTCCCGCAGGTATCGCTTGCGCAGCCGCCGGGCGACGAGATCGGGCAGCAGCAGGCCGCCGACCGCGCTGGCCAGGAGGACGAAGCTCCAGACATGCCTCGCCGGATGCAGCACGCTCAGCGCGGCGATGGCCAGCAGGGGCAGGCCGGCGAGCAGCGCCACCTTCGTGCCGACGAAGACCGCCAGGGCCCGGTCGCCCCGGAAGCCGGAGGCCATCAGGGTCTGCTCGAGCTCATGGATCGTCCGTGCCGAGAGCACCCCGCCATCGACGAGAAGCCGCCCGACCGCCGCCAGGCCGCGGCCGGCGGCGTGGCGGAGCGACCAGGCCATCGTCACCTGGTCGATCCCGGCGCTGCGCTGGATGGCGAGCAGGCGCTCGTCCAGCCGCTTCTCGCGCCCGATGGCGCGGAGCAGCCAGGTCGCCAGCGTGGCCAGGCCGAGTAGCGCCGCGGCCGCGGCGGCGAGCCAGGGCATCGTCATGACAGCGCGCGCCGGATCATCGAGCGCATGATGGCGATGCCGAGCAGGAGCAGGCCGATCGCCGCCGCCAGGATGCGCCGCCCGCCCGCATCCTCGAACAGCATGGCGACGTAAGCGGGGCTCATCACGGCGAGGACGGCGCAGGTGAAGAAGGGCAGCGCGGCGAGGATGCCGGCCGAGGTCCGCGCCTCGGCCGCCAGCGCATAGCCGCGCTCCTTCAGCGCCACGCGCTTGCGGATGACCTCCGCCAGGTTCTCCAGCGTCTCCCCGAGCGCGCCGCCGGTCTGGTTCTGCAGGGCGAGGGCGGTCGCGAAGAAGCGGTATTCCGGGACGTTGTTGCGGTGGGCCGTCTCGGCGAGCGCCTGCTCCATCGGCTGGCCGATCGACAGGCGGTCGCCGATGCGCTTGAACTCCGCCGCAGTCTCCTTCGGCGCCTCCCGGGCCACGCTACGGATCGCCTCGCTCACCGGGATGCCGACGCGCACCGCGCGGGTCACCATGCCGAGCGCATCGGGGAATTGCTGGAAGAGGATCTCGACGCGGCGCGCATCCAGCCAGCCATAGGCCATGCGGCAGAACACGACCCAGAAGACCGGCGTCAGCAGCAGCAGCGGATCGCCGCCGAGCGCCGCGACGAGGCCCGCCGCCGCGCGGGCGAAGGGCAGCGCGACGAGCGGGATGATCCACCAGCGGATCGGATAGTCCTGCCTTCGCTCCGGTTGGAGGCGGATCAACCCCGCGATGGCCCGGAACCAGCCCTGGTCCAGATCGGGCCGGAAGCCGCGCCGGGCGGCGGCCGCGGCATCGGCCAGCCGGTGCGGCCCGACCACCGCCGCGATGCGCGCCTGCCGGCGGTCCTGGCGCCGCGCCGCGCCGAGGCCGAAGGCCAGGGCCGCGCCGAGCGTCAGCAGGCCGCCGGCGGCGATCGGCAGGACGGATGACGGCACGCTCAGCGCTCCGCTTCTTCCAGGGCCTGCATCCAGGCCCGCTCCAGGCCGAAATAGGCGAGCCGCGGCAGGAATGCCGGCCTGGCCCGGCTCACCTTCCAGCGGACGCGCAGCCTCCCATCCTGGTCCTCGCCCTCATGCTCCAGGGAGAAGACGTCGTTCAGGGTGAAGACATCGCCCTCCAGTCCGACCAGCTCCGTGACCTGGACCAGCCTGCGACCGCCGTCGCGCTGCCGCTCCACCTGCAGGATCAGGTCGATGGCGCTGGCGATCTGCGTCCGGATGGCGCGTGTGGGCAGGCCGAAGCTGCCCATCATCACCATGTTCTCGACGCGGATGAGCGCATCGCGCGAGGTATTCGCATGCACCGTGCTCATGCTGCCGTCATGGCCGGTGTTCATGGCCTGCAGCATGTCGAAGGCCTCGGCGCCGCGGCACTCGCCAAGGATGATGCGGTCGGGGCGCATGCGCAACGCGTTGCGGACCAGGTCGCGCTGCGTCACCTCGCCGCGGCCCTCAAGGCTCGGCGGACGTGTCTCGAGCCGGACCACATGCGGCTGCTGCAGCTGCAGCTCCGCGGCATCCTCCACGGTGACGATGCGCTCGCCATGGTCGATCATCCGGCTGAGCGCGTTCAGCATCGTCGTCTTGCCCGAGCCGGTGCCGCCGGAGATCAGGATGTTCAGCCGGCAGCGCGCCGCGACCTGCAGCGCCTTCGCCATCGGCCGGGTCAGGGCGCCGAACTCCACCAGCCGGTCGAAATCGATGACCTTGCGCGAGAATTTGCGGATCGACATGGCCGGTCCGTCGAGCGCGAGCGGCGGGAAGACGATGTTGACGCGGCTGCCATCGGCGAGCCGGGCATCGACCATCGGGCTGCTCTCGTCGATGCGCCGGCCGACCGCGGCCACGATCCTCTGGGCGATGTTGGCCAGGTGCTGGTTGTCGCGGAAGCGGATGCCCGAGAGCGTCACCTTGCCGCGTTGCTCGACGAAGACCTTCTCGTAGCCGTTGACCATGATGTCGGTGATCGAATCGTCCTCGAGCAGCGGCTCGAGCGGCCCGAGGCCGAGCATGTCGTCCACCAGGTCCAGCGCAAGCTGGCGCTGCTCCCGGGCGTTGAGCTGCATCCGCTCCTCGGTCGCCACCTCGGCCAGCAGGCGCTCGACCTCGGCAGCCAGCCGGTCCGGCGTCATCGTGGCGACGCTCGCCGGATCGATGCGGGCGAGGCAGAGCGCCCTGAGCTCGGCGAGCGGCGCGCCCGGCGCCGCCGGCCGGCTGGCGGGCGGCGGATGGGCGGCGGCCTCCGGCGCCTGCCGGACCACGGCCATGCCGCTGGCCACGCCGCAGGCCGTGCCGTCCTGGCCGGGCGAGGCTTCCGGACGGCGGCGGCCGAAGCTCGGGACGAGGGCGTTGCTCATCGACGGAACAGGCTCCGCAGGCCGCGCCGCGCGGCTGTCTTGTTGCCGACGCCGCCCGCGGCATGCGCGAGCTGCGCGATCGCATTGCGGAACGGGCCGCCGGCGCTCGCGGCCATCTGGCCGAGCGTCGCGGCATCCTCCACCCGCCGCGGCAGGTCGGCGATGACGATGTCGGGCTCGAGCTTCAGCGCCTCGGCGACCTGGCCGGCGGACAGGCCGCCGCGGATGCCGGCGCGGTTCAGCACCAGGAGCGGCCGCGAGGCCTGGGCCGGCCCGGCCTCGATCTGCAGCAGGCGCAGCACGTCGCGGATGCAGGCGAGCGTCGGCTGGAAGACGAAAATGCGTTGCTGCGCCAGGTCCAGCAGGTCCCGGCTGAAGCCCTCCGCCGCGAAGGGGGCGTCGGCGATGATGAAATTGTGGCGGCGGCGCAGCATGCCGACAAGGCGCTCGGCGGCGCCGGGCCCGTAGGCGAGCGGCAGGCTGAGCGGCTCCTCCGCCGCCAGCAGGTGCAGCCGCTCGCCGGCCGCGGCGGCCAGACGCTCGACGAACAGCTCATCGACCCGCTCGGGATGCTCGACGGCGTTGCGCAGGCCCGGGCCGACGGCGACGGAGAGCAGCAACGGCTGGATGCCGCGATGCAGGTCGGCATCCAGCATGGCCACATGGCGCTGCGAGACCTCGGCGAGGAACCAGGCAAGGTTGCCCGCGATGGTCGAGGCGCCGACGCCGCCGCGGGCGCCAGTGACCGTCAGCAGCCTGCCGCCGCGCGCCTGCGCCGCGGCGAAGCGGCGCCGCGCCACGACGGGGCCGAAATGCTCGGCGACCATCGCCGCCGTCAGCGGCTTGTAGAGGTAGTCGGCGACGCCGAAGCTGCGCGTCAGCTGCCGGTAGAAGCCGACATCCTGGCGGTCGCCGACGACCAGCACCCGCACGTCTGGCTCGACCACCTGCGACAGGTCCTCGAGCGCCGCGAGGGGCTGCGGATGGGCCGCGACATCGACCACCAGCGTCCAGGGCGTCGGCATCCCCCGCAAGGCGGCGATTGCGCCCTCGATATCCGCGCGATGGAATTCGATCTGCAGCCGGCCGAACTCGGACAGGCCGCCGCGCAGCGCCTGCTCCGTCTCCGCGTCCGCGATGAAGCAAAGGAGGGGGCGCCGTTCCGGCCTGTGCTGGGCGTCCTCCGCGGCGTCGGGAAAGGCGTGGTCGGGCATGGTCAGTTCCCCGAGGACCCGTTCGGAACGGTGACGATGCGGGCGAGGCCGGAATCGGGCAGCGGCTTGACCTTGTCGGCGCGCAGCCGCTCGATCGCGGCGGCCGCCGTGGTGCCGGCCGCGCCGCCGCCGCCGGTGCCCTGGATCCGCTCCTCGGGATGCACGAGCATGACGGCGAGGTTCTGCTCGTTCACCCCGGCCGGGCGCCAGCGCCCCTCGCCTGCATAGGGGTCGAGCGCGTGGCAGCCGGCGAGACCCGCCAGGACTGGCAGGAGGAGCAGGCCGTTCGGGCGGATGCGCATGGCGCCGGTTCCCTCAGTTGAGACCGAAGCCGGCCTGTCCCGGCAGGTGGGCCGGCAGGCCGCGCTGCCGCGCGATCTGGCGGAAGAACAGCAGGCGCTCCGGATCGTCGGGCGGCAGGTAGCCGTCGGTCGGCGCCCGCAGCGCCACCGGATTGCTGGTGGGGCGGACGACATAGGGCGTGATGATGATGACCAGCTCGGTCTCGTTGCGCTGGAAGCGGTCCGAGCGGAACAGCGCCCCGAGCACCGGCACCTCGCCGATGCCGGGCAGGGCGCGGCCGAGGGCGCGCACATTGTCCTGCAGCAGGCCGGCGATGGCGAAGGACTGGCCGCTGCCGAGCTCCACCGTGGTCTCGGCGCGCCGCACGCTGAGGGCCGGAATCTGGATCGAGCTGTTGCCGGCGGCGAGCCGCACCGCACCCTGGTCGGTCAGGTCGCTCACCTCCGGCCGCACCCGCAGGCTGATCCGCCCCTGCGACAGCACGGTGGGCACGAAGGCCAGGCTCACCCCGTACTGCTTGAACTGGACGGTGACGACGTTGTCGCGCAGCGCGACGGGGATCGGGAATTCGCCGCCCACGAGGAAGCTCGCCGACTCGCCGCTCATCGCGGTCAGGTTCGGCTCGGCCAGCAGGGTGATGAGCCGGTCCTGCGCCAGGGCATCGACCAGCGCGTTGACGTCGTAGCTCTTGCCGTCGCCGGCCCCGAGGGCGAGCGTGCTCGACGGGTTGATGGCGTCGAGCAGGGCGTTGCGCGTCACCAGGCCGACCGCGAAATTGCCCGAACGCCCAACCGCCTGCCAGTCGATGCCGAGCTGGCGCGTGACCTCGCGTCCCACCTCGGCGATACGGACGCGCAGATTGACCTGCACCTGGCCGAGCACCGAGAGGCGGTTGTCGAGCTCCTGCCCCTCGGCGAGGTAGCCGCGGGCGATGGTGACCGCCTGCTCCGCCTCCGCCGCCGTCGCCACCTCGCCCAGCAGGGCGATGCCCTTGCCGCGCTGCTCGGCGCGGATGCGCGCGCCCGGCAGGAGGCGCGCGATCGTCGCCTGCGCCTCGCCCGCCCCGAAGCCGGAGGCGCGGACCGTGACCTCGTACTGGGCGACCGGGCTGCCCTGGCTGTCCATGGCGGCGATGGTGGTGCGGCCCGGGGCGACGCCGAACAGGAACAGGCTGGTCGGACTCGCCGGCCGCACCTCGACGATGCGGGGATCGGCCGCGAAGACCGAGCCGGCGCCGCGGCCGAGCTGCAGGATGCGTCCGGCCCCGGCCTCGATCGTGAGCGGCAGGCCCGCGCGCAGCGTCGCGCTGTTCTCCTGCGTCACCTGCTTCATGGGCGGCGCGACGGGGCGCACGGGGGGCACTTCCTGCGCCAGCGCGAGGGCGGGCGCCAGGAGGAACAACAGGCCGGCGATGCGCATCAGAAGCGGAACTCCTCGCGTTTTGCGGCACCCTGGAAGATCTGCAGCGTCTGCGGCGGGGCTTCGGCATTGCCCCGCCCGGCCCGCAGCGCCGGGGAAACGTCGCCCGCCCAGGTGATGGCGGGGGGCGGCTGATCGGCGGTCTGCTCGGTGCCGGTGGCCGAGCGGACGACCAGCGACAGCCGGCCCAGCCGCGTGGCGACGGCGACCCGCTCGGCCTGCTTCGCGGTGACTTCGAGCGTGACGGTCCGCACCTGGCGGTTGCTGTCCGTCGTGTCGCCCATGGCGCCCTGGACCAGCGCCTGGTCGATGGCGATGACGCGGATGTCGGGCAGCACCGTTTCCCCCGCGACGCGCCGATAGGCGGGCAGGGCATCGTCGTTGATCTGCTGCGTGAGCACGACATCCACGCGGTCGCCGGGCCAGATCAGGCCAGCCGTGCCGGAGACGGCATCGACGCCGACCGAGACGGCCCGCATGTCGGCGCCGAGCACGGCGGCGAGGAAGCCGCGGTCCCCCGGCCGCAGGACATCCTCCGGCAGCATCGGGTCGCCCTGCGGCAGGCTGCGGCGGACCATGGCGCCGAACAGCTCGGCCCGGGCCTCGCGCGTGTCGCGCCGCATGCCGGCCGGCATGGCCGCGACCTCGATCTCCTGGCTCGCGAGATCCTCGGGCTTGATCAGCACTCCCGCGCGCAGCGGCCTGGCGGCGATCAGGGCCATCGCCCTGGCAGGCGGCGCCTCTGCCTCGGCGACCGGCGCATCGGCAGGCCGCAGGCCGTACCAGGCGAGGCCACCGAAGCCGGCGGCGCCGAGGAGAAGCAGCCCGAAGAGGAGGAGACGCAGGACCATGGGCGACACTCTCAGCCAAGGAGCGTGAAGAAAGTCCCAAGCCCGATGGCCACGGCGTAGGGCAGCGGCCCGCCACGGCGGATCCGCCAGGCTTCGGCACGGAGGACACGGGCGAGGAGCGAGGCGGGCCGGCGAGCCGCGGGCGGCGCGAGCAACGGCCGGAGACCGAGATAGACGAGGGCCAGCACCCCGCCGGCCAGCGCCACGGCGAGGAGCAGATCAGGAGCGGTTGCCGGCCCGGCCAGCAGCGTGCAGGCGGCGAGAAGCTTGACGTCGCCGCCTCCCATGACGCCGCAGCGCCAGGCGAGGATGCCGAGCAGGAAGACGCCGAGCGCGGCGAGCAGCGCGGGTGGCGCATCCCCGGCGAGGAGATGCGCACCGAGCCCGAGCACCGCGATCGCCAGGCTCAAGGCGTTCGGGATCGTGCGCGCCGCGATGTCGTGCAGGCTGGCCAGGCACAGGGCCAGGCCGGCCGGGAGCAGGAGCATGGATGGCATCCGGGGTTGCGCCGGGACCGGCGGCTCCGCTGACGGAGCCGCCGGCCCCGTCAGCGGCCCGGCCGACCGGTCAACTAGGGGGTGACGAGCTTGCCGGCGATGAACTGGAACACACCGGCGGCACTGGTGCCGAGCGTGGTGACGGCGCCGACGATCACGGCCGCAATCAGCGCGGCGATCAGGCCGTATTCAAGCGCGGTCACGCCCTTGCGGTCCGTGACGAGGGATTGGGCGAGGAGATAGAGCGACATCGACTTGCGGTGGCCTCCTTCATGCTGCCGGGCGATGGGGCTCGACCGGGCCGGAAGCAGAATGAGGTCGCACCGGTTTAAATCGGCTGAATGTTCTTGAGACGATGCTTAACGGCCGCGACGACGATTGGCCGTTTCCGCGGCGTTAGACCGTGATCCGCTCACATAGATTCGCGGATCATGGTCCAGGCGGTTGTTTGATCGCGTGAGTCACGCTTGTCGGTGAGTCCACCTCAAGCGATCACGCTTAGCGCAGCGTCGGCGTGATGATCCGCGGCAGCCATCGCGCCGTCGCCGGCGCAGGCGGCGGGCCCGCATCGCGGGCCGCGAGGGCGCGCGGCACGAAGACCGGGATCGCCGCCTGCAGGAGCGGCGGCATGCGCATGGCAGGTGGCGCTGCGTTCGCCAGCGCCGTTCCCACTCCCTGCCCTGCCCCTTGGCCCACCCCCTCCAGGCTGGCGAGGACGCGGAGGCGATAGGCGGCGCCGCGCTCGGGTGTCGCGGAATGGTAGCGGGCGATCGCCTCGCCCCAGTCGCCGCCGGCACGCTGATGCAGCTCGCGCAGGAAGCGCGCGGCATAGCGGGCGTTGGCCAGGGGATCGAAGGCCTCCTCAAGCGAGCCGAAGGCGGCCGGGTGATGCAGCAGGTTCACCTGCAGGCAGCCGACATCGATGGAGCGGATCCCCTGCGCCCGCAGCGCGGCAACGGTGGCGAGCGCCGCGGCACGGCTCGGCGCATGCAGGCCCATGCCGGCGGCGTTCAGCGTCCAGGGCCAGGGCTCGATCCGTCCGCTCGTCGGGTCGCGCCGGCCGGATTCGGTCCGCGCGATGGCCTGCAGCAGCCCGGGCGGCAACCCGGCCTCGCCCTCGGCCTGCGCGACGGCCGAGCCGCAGGCCAAGCGGTCCTGCGCGGCGGCCATCAGCGGGAACAGGCCGAGCACCGCAACGAGCACCCGACGCATTATCGAGATCATCATGACTGGCAGGCTAGGTGCAGGCGCTCACCAAAGCACAAAGACGAGGCCTGCCACGCGATGGCGCGATTCCTGCAGTACGAGGACGCCCTGGCCTGGATGCAGGGCCGGACGAGCCTGACGTTCGAGGGCATGCGGCGCGGCCTGGATGCGAGCCCCACCGCGACGGCCAGCTTCCTCCGCCGCATGGAGGCGGATGGCCTCATCGGCCCGGCCGGGCCGGATGGCGCGCATCCGGTCCTGGGGTCGCGCCGCCGCGCCTCCCTGCATGCGGCGCAGGACGAGCCGGCCATCGCCGCGCGGCTGCGGGCGGAGCTGCAGGCGGCGCTGCAGCGGGCGGAACGGGCCGAGGCGCGCCTGGCCGCGCTGACGGCGCCGCAGGCCCGGCTCGGCACGCTGCGGCGCCTGCTGGCGCGGGAACTGCACCCCGATACGGCGGCGCTGGCGGAGGACCCGGCCCGGCAGGCGGCCTATGCCGAGATCTTCAAGACCCTCTGGCCGCGGATCGAGGCCGTGCTGGCCGGGATGAGGCTGGAGGAGCCGTGAATGGGCCGGCCGAGTCGGATCCGAATGTCGGGGAAGGGCTGGAGCGGGCGATGGGAATCGAACCCACGACATTCAGCTTGGGAAGCTGACGTTCTACCTCTGAACTACGCCCGCGCCGGGTCGCTCTTATAGGCATCGCGCGGGCGGATCGGCAAGCCGGCGGTTGACCTTTGGCACCCCCATCCCTAGCCTCATACCGTGTCCCGACTGGATCCGAACCGCAGGATGATGCCCTCTCCAAAAGCGCTGGCCGGCGCGATGGGGGCTTCCGGCGCGGGGGCTTCGGTCGCCGGCCTCGATAGCCGGAGCGCGACCATCCTCCGCGAGCTGGTCGAGCTCTACGTGCTGACCGGCGAGCCGGTGGGCTCCCGCACCCTCTCCCGCCGCCTGCCCCTCGGCCTCTCCCCCGCCTCCATCCGCAACGTGATGGCGGATCTGGAGGAGGCCGGCTTCCTCTACGCTCCGCATACCAGCGCCGGCCGGCTGCCGACCGATCGCGGCCTCAGGCTCTTCGTCGACGGGTTGCTGGAATTCGGCGATCTCGGCGAGACCGAGCGGGAGGCGATCGCCGCCCGCTGCGCCGCCTCCGGCCGGTCGCTGCAGGAGACGCTGGCCGAGGCCGGGCAGATGCTCTCCGGCCTCGCCGGCGCCGCCGGGCTGGTGGTGGCGCCGAAGAGCGAGGGGCGGATCCGCCACATGGAATTCGTGGCCCTCGGCCCCGGGCGCGCCCTGGTGGTGCTGGTCACCGATGACGGGCAGGTGGAGAACCGGGTCATCGAGGTGCCGTCCGGCCTGCCGCCCTCCGCTCTCGCCCAGGCCAGCAACTACCTGAACGCCCGGCTCGCCGGCCGCAGCCTGGACGAGGCGCGGGCCAAGGTGAACGAGGAGATCGCGGCCAACCGCACCGCTCTCGACGCCCTGACGCATCAGGTGATCGAGGCCGGGGTCGCCACCTGGGCCGGCGGCAATGCCGGTAGCCTCATCGTCCGCGGCCAGCACAAGCTGCTGCAGAACCTCGACCAGATCGCCCGCGTGCAGGAGATCCAGTCGCTGTTCGAGCGGCTGGAGGCGCAGGAGACGGTGCTCCGCCTGCTGGAACTGGCGCAGCGCGGCGAGGGGGTGCAGATCTTCATCGGCGCCGAGAGCGGGCTGTTCGACACCGCCGGCCTCTCGATGGTGGTTGCGCCCTTCCGCAACGGGCAGGAGCGCATCGTCGGCGCCATCGGCGTCATCGGCCCGACCCGGATCAATTACGGCCGGGTGATCCCGGTGGTGGATTACACCGCGCGCGTCATCGGCCGCCTGCTCGGCTGAGCCGGACCGCCGCGCGCGCCGCGCCGGTCAAGCGGGACCGTCAGCGGGACAGATCGGCCCCGGCGTGGAGTTGATCGGGCGGCACCGGCAGGTCCGAGGCGCTGATCTTTCCCGCCGCGACGTCCTCGATGAGGGCCCTTACTTGATTCAATCGCGCAATTTGTTCGCTCAGCGGCAGGTCATCAAGCTGGTAAAATGTCTCTTCGTAGAGCCGCACGATCGAGAGGGCCTGCGCGCGTCGAAGCACCTGGAGATAGGCGTCTTCGAGTTGCGTTTGCGCAGCATATAAATCAGCATTTGTTGCCATTCTGGCCTCCAAGCTCAGATTGTCGTTGCTGCTCCTTTTTTTTAACTCTCGAAACCCGTCAGGTTTCCCGGAAGACAACCGTATCGAATTCGGTCCGATTTGCCCGCCATGGCGGCGTGCCCGCCCGAAGGCGCGGGCCCAGGGCCTGTAGCCAGAGGAGGAGCCCATGCGGATGCGCCCGATGCCGTGCGACGAGGTCCCGCGGGGACGTGCGGCATGAGCGCGCCGCGCGTCACGGTCACCGCCATCGAGCGGCATGAATGGCCCTTCACCCTGCGTCTTCCCTTCCGCTTCGGCGTCATCACGGTCACCCATGGCCGGCAGACGGTGCTGCGGCTGCGGCTGCGCGACGAGGCCGGCGGCGAGGCCTGGGGTGTGGCGGCGGAAAGCCTGGCCGCCAAATGGTTCGACAAGGACCCCGCCCTCTCGGATGCGCAGAACGAGGACCAGCTGCGGCGCTCGCTGGAACTGGCCTCCGCGGCGACGCTCGCCGCCGGCGCCAACACCGCCTTCGGGCATTCCGCCGACAGCTATGCCGAGCAGGTCGCGGCCTGCGCCGCCGAGGGGCTGAACCCGCTGGTCGCCAGCTACGGCCGCGCCCTGGTCGACCGCGCCGTGCTGGACGCGCTGCTGAAGCGGCACGGCCTCTCCGTCTTCGCCGGCATGCGGGCGAATATCGGCGGCATGGCGCCGCATGCGGTGGCGCCCGATCTCGCCGGCTTCGATTTCGCCGCGCTGCTCGGCAGGCTGGCGCCGGCGCGGCGCATCCATGCGCGCCACACGGTCGGGCTGGTCGATCCGATCACCGCGGCGGATCAGACCGGGCGGGTGGCGGACGGCCTGCCCGAGACGCTGGAGGAGGTGGCCGCCACCTATCGCCACCGCTACTGGAAGCTGAAGGTCGCCGGCCAGGTGGAGGCGGATATCGACCGGCTCTGCCGCATCGCCGCCGTGCTGGACCGGCTGCACCTCTATCACGCGACCCTCGACGGCAACGAGCAGTATGCCGATGCCGAGGGCGCCGTCGCGCTGTGGCGGGCGATGGAGGCGGAGCCACGGCTGGCGCGGCTGCGCGCCTCGATCCTCTTCATCGAGCAGCCGGTGACGCGGGCCCGGGCGCTCGAGACCGGGATGGCGGCGCTGGCCGCGGCGCGGCCGGTCATCATCGACGAGAGCGACGGGGCGCTGGACGCCTTCCCCCGGGCCCGCGCCCTCGGCTATGCCGGCGTCTCCAGCAAGTCCTGCAAGGGGCTCTGGCGCAGCCTGGTCAACCTCGCGCGCTGCCGCGCCTGGAATACCGCGGGCGGGCAGCATTTCCTCTCCGGCGAGGATCTGACGACGCTGGCCGGCGTCTCGCTGCAGCAGGACCTGGCGCTGGTCGCATTGCTCGGCCTCGCGCATGTCGAGCGCAACGGCCACCACTTCATCGACGGCTTCGCCGGCCGGCCGAAGGCGGAGGCGGTGCGCTTCATGGAGGCGCATCCGGACCTCTATGCCGATACGCCGCGCGGGCCGCGGCTTCGCCTGCGCGAGGGCCTGCTGGAGCTCGGCTCGCTCGACCGGCCGGGGCTCGGGACCAGCGAGGAGCCGGACTACCGCGCCATGGAGGCGATGCCCCCTGCTGCCTGGCCGCCTGCCGCTTGGCCCCCTGCCACCTGGCCCCCTGCCACCTGGCCCCCTGCCGCGCGCGGCTGAGCCGGCGCGGCGGCCCCGGCCAGCTCCTCCGGCGTCGCCGCCACCCGGCGGTCGCGCAACCAGCGGGAGAGCGCCGGCGAGGCGGTGAGCACGCAGAAGGGGATCGCCAGCAGCAGCCCGCCGGCGAAGGGCAGCGCCCAGGGCAGCGCCGCCGGCGCGAGGCCTGCGAGCAGCCCGAGGACAGCGAGGCCGAAGCCGGTATGCGGCCAGAGCAGCCGCGCCGCATCCGCCCAGGCGACGCCGCGATCGGCGCGGTTCTGCGGCGCCCAGCCCCGCGACCGCCGGCCGAAGGGCAGCGCGACCAGGAAGATCGCCTTGTTGAGGATGGAGACCGGGTCGAGCAGCGTGGTGAAGCCAAGCTCCGCCGCGGCACCGCGGAGAAAGGCGGCGCGGCCGCCATAGCGCGCGGCATGGGCCGGGCGCAGCAGCACCTCGGCATAGCCCGCGAGCTTCGGCGCGTGCAGCATGGCCCAGACGGCGACCATCAGGGCCAGCAGCGCGCCCGGCGGCGTCGCCGCGGCGCCGCCCGCCACGGCGTTCAGCGCAGCGAAGAGGAGCACGCCGACCCAGAGCGGCGCCGCCAGGAAGAGCAGGATCGCCTGCACGAGCTGCCAGCGCCCCATGGCGCTCTGCCCGGGCAGGAAGAGCAGGTCCCAGTACTGCATGTTCCCCGCCGCCCAGCGCAGGTCGCGCGCCATGAATTCCGGCAGGGCGGGCGGGTTGCCCTCCATGCTGCCCTCCTCCAGCGGCAGGCAGCAGACCTTCCAGCCGGCGGCGTGCAGCCGCACCGCCTCGACCTGGTCGTGGCTGAGGATCGGGCTGCCGTCGGTCAGCGCCTCCAGCCGGCAGTGCTGCCGAAAGGGGGCGATGCGGATGAGCGCGTTATGCCCCCAGTACGGCCCGTCCGGCCCCTGCCACCAGGCCTGGCCGGTCGCCCAGCTCCGCATCCCGGCGCGCATGCCGAACTGGAACAGCCGCGGAAAGGCGGCGCCCGCCGGCCGCCCGACGATGAGCTGCTGCAGGATGCCGATCCGCGGATCCGCCTCCATGCAGGCGACGAGGCGCAGCACCGCCGGCGCCGACATCTCGCTATCGGCGTCGAGGCAGAGCATGAAGGTCTCGTCCGCCACGTGCCGGTCGAGGAAATCCATGACATTGCCGGCCTTAAAGCCGGTATTCGCGGTGCGGCGACGGTAGCGCAGGGCGATGCCACCGCCGCCACGCGCGGCGCGGAAGGCCTCGACCGCCGCCGCCTCGGCCGCCGCCAGCGCCGGCGCCTCGGTGTCGGAGAGCAGCCATAGGGTGAAGCGGTCCGCCACGCCCGCCGCCTCCAGCCCGTCGAGCAGCCGGCCGAGCGGCGGCAGCACCTGCGCCATGGCCTCGTTGCGGATGCAGACGGCGATCGCCGTGCGGGCCTCCGGCGGGCCGGGGCGCAGCTGCCGCAGGGCCGGCAGCACGGCCGAGGCCGGGCTCGGCGCCCCGAGCAGGATGGCGAGGCCGACCAGGGCATTGCCGGCGCAGAGCGCAGTCCAGGGCGCGGTGCCGGCGAAGCAGAGCAGCACCAGAACCTCCCAGTGCAGCCAGCCGCCAGGCGCCAGCACCCGTGCCGCGAGCCAGAGCTGCAGCGCCGTCAGGCCGAGGACGAGCAGGGCGAAGGCCAGGCGGCGCAGCGCCAGGGGGAGTCCCGAGGGCGCCCCCAAGGGAGGTATGGACAGGTCGGGCACGGGGGCCAATCTCGCTGCGCAGCATGGCGAAATTGCGCATTCCCGCGACCCGCCGCGCTTGCCGCCCCGGCTGGCCCGTGCGCTGATCGCAACGGCGCCGGCGGCAACAGGCCGGCCCGGGAGGTCAAAGTCCATGCAACGTCGCATGCTCCTCGCGGCCGCGCTGACCGCGCCGCGTCTCGCCTCGCCCCGTCTCGCCAGGGCCCAGGCCGCCTGGCCCGCCGAGCGGCCGGTCGAGGTGATCGTCCCCTTCCCGCCCGGCGGCGGCGTCGACATCATGACGCGCCTGGTCATGCCGCTGGTCGCCGCCCGCATCCCCGGCATGGTCGCGGTGGTGAGCAACCGGCCCGGCGCCGCCTCGCAGATCGGCCTCGAGGCGGTCTTCAACGCGGCGCCGGACGGCTACACGCTCGGCGCCACCTCGACCCCGGCGCACAGCGCCATCCCGATCGAACGGCCGGCGCGCTACCGGGCGCTGGACTTCACCTTCCTCGCCAATATCGTCGAGGATCCCAACTGCTTCTACGTGCGGTCGGAGAGCCCCTTCCGCACGCTCGGCGACCTCGTCACCCAGGCGCGGGCAAGGCCGGGTGGGCTCGACTACGGCACCACCGGGGTCGGCAGCGACGACCACATCACCATGCTGGCCTTCGAGGCGCTGGCCGGCATCCCGCCGCTCATCCACGTGCCCTTCAACGGCGTCGCGCCGCTGCTGCCGCAGCTGCTCGGCGGGCATCTGGCGATGGGGGTGGGCAACACCTCCGATCTCGCCACGCTGAGCAAGGAGGGCCGGATGCGCGGCCTGGCGGTGGCCAGCGCCGGCCGCGTCGCCGAGCTGCCGGAGGTGCCGACCTTCCGCGAGCTCGGCTTCGACATCGTCGCCGCCGCGGCGCGCGGCATCGTCGCCCCGCCCGGCCTGCCGCCGGCGGTCGCGGCGCGGCTGCAGGAGGCCTTCCGCGACGCCCTCGCCGATGGCGACTTCCGGCGCGAGGCGGCACGTCAGCACATGCCGTTGCGGCCGCTGATCGGCGCCGACTACCAGGGCATGGCGACCCGGGTGGACGAGCAACTGCACGCCCTCTGGAAACTCCGCCCCTGGCGGGCGTGACGGCACGCCGCGCTTTGGCCTTGCAGCCCTGCAGCCTGACGCCTCCCGTTGCCTTGACGCGGCTTCGCCGCGGCAGGCTGTGACGGATCCTGGGCCCGCAGCGAATCACGGGGGCCCTGCGGAGCCGCGCAGCGGCTTCGTGGGGAAACATCGGGGCCCCGCGGTGTCGCGCAGCGACGTCGCGGGGAGTTCAAAGCCATCTCCGCTCACTGGTGAACTCGATGTTCAGCCAATGGCTGGGCGGCGCTGCATCGAGCGCGGCAGCGATCTCGCCCCGGATGGCGTCGAAATAGCCGAGCGGCCGCGCCCCCAGCTCCGGCCCGGCGAGGAAGGTGATGTCGACGAAGCGGGCGCGGCCGGTCTTCGCCACATAGCTGGTGAAGTCGTGGAAGCCATGCCGGGCGACGATCTCCCGCGCGATCGCCCGCACCCGCTCGTCGAGCTCGCTCGGCGCGATCTCCAGGATGTCCTTGCCGGCCCGCCAGCAGGCGGCGAGCGGCACGGGCAGCAGCAGGAGCGCCATGACGGCGAGGATGGCGGGGTCGAGATAGGGCACGAAGGCCGTCCATGGCGTCCCCTGCAGCGCCAGGCCGAGGGCGAAGCTGAGGCCGAGCCCGATGCTCAGCAGGCCGGAGACCAGCCAGGCGCGGGCATCGAGGGCGACAAGCTCGGAGCCGAGCCGGGCGGCCTGCCGGCGCATCGCCAGCCAGAGCAGGAACTCCGTCGTCCCCGCCCCGACCACATAGACCAGGCCGGGGCCGAAATCCGTGCCGCGGCCGGCGCGGAACAGGTCGTTCAGCGCGCCGAGGAAGGCATAGCCGCAGGAGAGCGCCAGGACGACGCTGTTCAGCAGCACCAGCATCGGCTCGAGATGCCAGAAGCCGAACTGGAAATGCCGCGACCCGCCGCGGCCGAGCAGCACCGAGACGCCGAGCGCCAGCGCGGTCATCGCCGCGTCGATCAGCGAATAGAGGCCGTCGAACAGGATGGAGCTGGAATTGGCGAAAAGGCCGCAGGCGATGCCGATGGCCGAGAGGACCATGGTGACCGCGATCGACCAGGCCAGGACCCGCTGCTCCCGCCGGTTGTCATCGTTCTGCAATATTGCACCTGCGACGCGTCATCCCCTGCCCTTACCGCAGCCGCGCCGGGCCGGGAACCGGAGGCGGCCCAGGGGGGAGTGGCCAAGGGGCCGCCAAGGCTGGCGCTGCGGCTTGCCCGGCCGCCCCTGCCATGTCCTGATGCATGCAACCGTATCGGGGGAGGCAAGCATGCAGGAAGCGGATTACGTCATCCTCGGCGGCGGCTCGGCCGGCTGCGTGCTGGCCTCGCGGCTGTCGGAGGACCCGGACACGAAGGTGGCGCTGCTCGAGGCCGGGCCGTGGGACAAGAATCCCTGGATCCACATCCCGATGGGCTTCGCCCGGCTCTACGTCACCCGCAAATACGACTGGAACTACCAGACCGAGGACGAGCCGGAGCTGAACGGCCGCAGCGTCTACTGGCCGCGCGGGCGGGTCATCGGCGGCTCGGGCAGCGTCAACGGCCTCGTCTTCCTGCGCGGCTCGCCGCGCGACTACGACCGCTGGGCGCAGCTCGGCGCCCGCGGCTGGGCCTATGAGGATTGCCTGCCCGCCTTCCGCAAGCTGGAGAATTTCCGCGGGCCGGAGAGCCGCTACCGCGGCCGCGGCGGGCCGATGCAGATCGCCGAGGTGCCGCACCCGACCATCGGCTGCCAAGCCTTCGTCGAGACCTGCGAGACGCTCGGCTTCCCGCGCAACCCGGACAACAACGGCGAGTGGTTCGAGGGTGTCGCGCCGAACCAGCTCAATGTCCATAACGGCCGGCGCTGGAGTCCGGCGGTCGCCTATCTGCGCCCGGCGCTCGGCCGGCCGAACCTGCGCGTCGAGACCGAGCGGCTCGGGCTCCGCCTCACCTTCGAGGGCAAGCGCTGCACCGGCGTCGTCGTCCGCACCGCCGACGGGCGGGAGGAGGCCTGGACGGCGCGGCGCGAGGTGATTGTCTCGGCCGGCGCGATCGAGAGCCCGAAGCTGCTGATGCTCTCCGGCATCGGCGACGGCGCGGCGCTGCAGGGGCTCGGGATCGAGACCCGGGTGCATGCGCCGGAGGTCGGCCGCAACCTGCAGGACCATTTCATGGTCCGCTTCGCCTTCCGCACCAAGCCCGCCGACACGCTGAACGAGACCCTCGCCAACCCGATCAAGACGGCGCGGATGGGCCTCGACTGGGCGCTGCGGCATCGCGGCCACATGACCATCGGCGCCTCCGAGGCGAGCCTCTTCGCCCGCGTCCTGCCCGGCTCGGAGGAGGCGGAGGTGCAGTTCCAGTTCGTCAATTTCAGCCTCGACACCACCAATCAGGGGCTCTCGGCGAGCAAGCTGGCGAAGCATCCAGGCTTCACCTTCAACTTCTGCCAATGCCGCCCGGACAGCCGCGGCGAGCTGACGCTGCGCTCGCCCCGGGTCGAGGACAAGCCGCGCATCCTGGCCAACTACCTCACCGCGCCCACGGATGTGCGGGTGATGCTGGAGGCCGCGAAGCTGGCGCGACGCATCGCGGTGACGGCGCCCTTCGCCGATCTGGTGGAGGAGGAGCTCTCGCCCGGGCCGAAGACCCAGACCGACGAGGATTTCCTCGCCTATCTCCGCAGCTCCGGCACCACCGTCTACCATCCCTGCGGCACCAACCGGATGGGCGCCGACGACCGCGCGGTGGTGGATCCGGAGCTCCGGGTGCGCGGCGTCGAGGGTCTGCGGGTCTGCGACGCCTCGGTCTTCCCGCTCGTCCCCTCCTCGAACATCCATCCGGCGGTGCTGATGACCGCGGAGCGGGGGGCGGAGATCATCCAGGCGGCGGCCCGCGGCGGCGCCCGCGCGGCGGCCTGAGGGTTCCCCCCGAAACCGCTGCGCGGCTCCGCGGGGGCCCCGTGGAGCCCCAGCCTGCCCAGGAACCGTCGCAGCCTGCTGTGGCAAAGCCGCAGCAAGGCAACGGGAAGCGACGGTTTTGGTAGGCACTTTGAGGTGCCAGCGGCGCCGCCCGCCGGCCGCCATCCTTGCCGCGGGGAACGCCGTGCGCCGTCGCGGCTTGTGCGATGCGAGGAGGAGAAGCGCGATGGCAGGCATCGAGGCGGGCGAGATGCTCGCGGCGCTGCTGGCCGGCGAGACCGGCCGGCTGCGGCAGCTGCTGGACGCGGCGGGCGGGCCGACCATGGTCGAGAGGCTCGACCTGCCCGGCCGGATGACGCTGCTGATGGCCGCCGCCGCCTGCGGCAACGCGGCAGCGGTCGACCTGCTGCTGGAGGGCGGGGCCGATCCGGCGCGCCGGGATGCCGAGGGCCACACGGCCGCGGCGCATGCCCGGCGCGGCGGCCATCCGCATCTCGCGGCGCGGTTGGACACGGTGGTCGACCAGGAACGGCGGCTGTAGCGACGTCGCGCCCGCGGTCGCCTCAGCTCCGCGCCGGGTCCGACCGGGCGACGGCCCCGGGCAGCAGCCGCGCCATGGCGAGGCAGCCGAGCGCCGGGCCGATGGCCAGCGCGGCGAAGGCGCCGCCCCAGCCGAAGCGCGCCGCCAGCAGCGGCATCAGGTGGATCGCCGGCAGGGTCAGGGCGAAGCCGAGGCAGGTCTGCACCGTGAGCATCGTCCCAGCGAGGCCGGGCGGCGCGTATTCCGCGACGCTGGCCGAGAACTGCGCCGAATCCGCGACCACCGCCGCCCCCCAGACGAGGCAGAGCGCCAGCGTCAGCGGCGGCGCCAGGCCGAAGGCCGGGCCGGCGAGCAGGCAGCAGGCGCCGCTCGCCGCCATCGCCCAGATCGTCAGCCGCGCCTTGCCGATGCGGTCGGCGATGACCCCGCCGAGGACGCAGCCGAGCGCGCCGGCGACCATCACGGCGAAGGTGGCGAGCGCCGCGACGCCCGGCCCGGCACCGCGCCCGGAGGCGGCGAAGCTCGCCGCCAGATAGGCGCCGATCCAGGCCCACATGGCGTAGAGCTCCCACATATGGCCGAGATAGCCGAGGGTCGCGAGCCGCGTGCCGCGGGTGCGGAACAGCAGCAGGGCGAGACCGGGGCGAAAGGGCGGCGCCGGCGCCTGGCCAGGCCCGAGCCGTGTCGCCAGGATCAGCGCCGCCGCCGCCAGCGCCCCCGCCGAGGCGGCACCGACGGTCAGCCGCCAGTCGAGCCCGCCGAAGGCATTGACCAGATGCGGCGAGCCGGAGCCAAGCGTGAGGCCGCCGACCAGCAGGCCGACGACGAAGCCGGCATCGGCGCGGCTCGCCCAGCCCGTCGCCAGCTTCATGCCGACCGGATAGATGCAGGCGAGCGCGAGGCCGGTCACGCCGCGCGCCAGGATCACCCAGGGCGAGCCGATGGGCAGGGCCAGGATCGCCGCATTCGCCGCCGCGCCGAGCAGCGCCGCGCCGGCGATCAGCCGCCGCGGGTCGAGCCGGTCTGGCAGGGCGAGGCTGGCGCTGCCGAGCGTGCCGAGGACGAAGCCGAGCTGCACCGCCCCGGTCAGCCAGGCGAGGAAGCCGGGCGGCAGCGCCGCCTCCCGCGCCATGGCCGGCCCGGCGGCGGTGCCGGAGAACCACAGCGCCAGGGCGAGCACCTGCGCCAGGGTGATGCGGAGGAGGTTGGCCCGCTTGCCGTCCGGCATATCCTAGTCGACCGAGGCGCCCGAGGCCTTCACCACCGGCGCCCATTTCGCCGCCTCGGTCCGTATGAAGGCATCGTAGGCGGCGGGACCGAGCGGCGTCGGCTCGGCGCCGAACTCGCGGTAGCGCTGCGCCAGCCCCGGATCCTGCAACGCCGCGACCAGCTCGGCGCCGAGGCGCTCGATGATCGGCCGCGGCGTCGCGGCCGGGGCGGTGATGCCGTACCAGGAGGCGACGTCGAATTCCGCGATGCCGGATTCCTGCAGCGAGGGCAGTTCCGGCATGGTCGGCGCGCGCTCCGCCGTGCTGACCGCCAGCGCCCGCAGCATCCCGGCCAGGACCTGCTGCCGGCTGGCCGGCGCGTTGTCGATGGCGAACAGCACCTCGCCATTCATCACCGCGGCCATGGAGGGGGCGGTGCCGCGATAGGGCACATGCGTCACCTCGACGCCGGTGCGCAGGCCGAGCAGCACGCCCGAGAGATGCGAGGAGGTGCCGG
Source organism: Roseicella sp. DB1501 (assembly GCF_013112485.1). Classification (GTDB taxonomy): domain Bacteria; phylum Pseudomonadota; class Alphaproteobacteria; order Acetobacterales; family Acetobacteraceae; genus Paracraurococcus. Next base: position 14,999 of record NZ_JABFHG010000012.1, on the reverse strand, counting down.
TGCCGGCGGAGGCGAAGGTCGCCTTGGCCGGGTTGGCGCGGATGAAGGCGACGAATTCGGCAACTGATTTGATTGGGCTGTCGCCCTTGACGATCAGCACGTTGGGCATGGCGGCGAGCTTGGCGACGCCCGGCAGGTCCTTCAGCGGATCGAAGGCGAGGCGCCGGTAGAGGCTCGGCCCGATGCCGTGCGAGGCGATGTGGTTGATGTAGAAATTATAGCCGTCCCCGGGCGAACGGGCGACATTCTCGGCCCCGACCATGCCGCCCGCGCCCGGCCGCGGATCGAGCACCAGGGGCTGGCCGAGCTTCTCCCGCAGGCGGTTCTCCAGGATGCGGACGAGGATGTCGGAGACGCCGCCGGCCGAGCCGCCGATCACGAAGCGGATCGGCCGCTCCGGCCAACTCTCCGTGCCCTTGTCCGTGCCCTGGGCAAGGGCGGCCGTCGTCGGAAGCATGGCGGCGAGCATCGCCCGGCGGGTGGTCCGAAATGGCATGGCGTCTCCTTCCCCGGCTGCCGGCCTCTCCCGTGCCGGATCCGGGACGATGGTATCGCGAATTGGCCCTCAATTCGATGCCTGGCCGGGCGGCGCGCCGGGCCGGGGAGCCGCGGCGTTGACGCGGCTCAGGGGCGGACGGAAGCTGGCGGCAAACGGAGAACGGAAACGGCCATGCGCCAGATGCATCTCGTCGGCTTCCTGCAGGCGCAGAACTGCACCACCCTCGCCAGCTCCTGGCGTCACCCGGACAGTCGCACCGACTTCCTGACCGCGGACTACTTCCAGGAGATCGCCCGCATCCTGGAGGCCGGCAAATTCGATCTCGGCTTCTTCGACGACCGGCTCTCGATGCCCGACCGCTTCGGCTCGGACCATGTGCACACCATCGAGCACGGCATCCGCTGCGTGAAGCTCGACCCGGTGGTGACGCTGACCATGATGGGCGCGGTGACCTCGCGGCTCGGCCTCGGCTCCACCGCCTCGACCACCTATTACGAGCCCTTCCACGTCGCCCGCGCCTTCCAGACGCTGGACCTGATGAGCAACGGCCGCGCCGCCTGGAACGTCGTCACCTCGCTCAACGACGGCGAGGCGGCGAATATGGGCCATGACGAGATGATGGCGCATGACCTGCGCTACGACCGCGCCGACGAGTTCGTCGAGGTGGTGCTCGGCCACTGGGATTCCTGGGAGGACGACGCCCTCATCCTCGACAAGGCCTCCGGCCGCTTCGGCGACGGGCACAAGGTGCACCGGCTGGACTATCGCGGGAAATACCTCCGCTCGCGCGGCCCCTTCACCGTGCCGCGCACGCCGCAGGGCCGGCCGGTGCTGATCCAGGCCGGCAGCAGCGGCCGCGGCAAGCGCTTCTCCGCCCGCTGGGCCGAGCTGGTCTTCGTCGCCTATCACGACGTCGCCTCGGGCCGGGAGGACTATGCCGAGTTCAAGGCGATGGTCGCCGCCGAGGGCCGCGACCCGGATGCAGTGAAGGTCGCCACGCTCTGCTACCCGATCTGCGCCGCGACCAAGGCCGAGGCAGAGGACAAGGCGGCGCTGATCGCCAAGCTGCCGCTCGAGATCGACGCGCTCTCGCTGCTCTCGGAGGCGCTGAATTTCGACTTCGCCTCGAAGGGCATGGACGAGCCCTTCACCGATGCGGAGATGGCCGGCATCCAGGGGCTGCAGGCGATCCGCGACCGCGTGGTGAAGGCGACCGGCAAGAAGAACCCGACGGTGCGGGACTTCATCGTGGGCAGCGGCCGCGGCAAGCCGCCGATGAACATGGTAGGCGGCCCGAAGGAGATCGCCGACATCTTCGAGGAGTGGTTCACCGCTCGCGCCTGCGACGGCTTCGTCCTCGGCGCCTGTGTGGTGCCCGGCAGCTACGCCGATTTCGTCCGCCACGTGGTGCCGGAGCTGCAGCGCCGCGGCCTGTTCCGCAAGGACTATGCCGGCCCGACGCTGCGCGACCATCTCGGCTTGGCGCGGGCGGAGCGCGGCGACTGGCGGTCGCGGCTCGCCGCCGAATAGGGCACGGCCGGACGCCGAAACCTCTTGCCTCGACCGCTCCGGCTTCGATACCAGATCGAGGATGAGTCAGATCGGGCGTCGGGGCATGGCGCCCGGGCAGGGGCGGGCCGGCCGCGCCACGGGCGGATCGGGCCCCAGGGCAAGGGCCAAGGCCAGGGCATGGCCTGCCGCCCGGCGATGGGCGGCGGCCGCCCTGCTCGGCCTCGGGCTGGCCAGCCCGGCGGCGGCGCAGGTTTCCGGCGTGTCGGACAACACCCGGCTGCGGACGTTGAACGAGGACGTCGCCTATTCGCTGTTCCTGCTCACCAATGGCGGCTTCACCAGCGCCGGCACCATCGACTACCGGGACGACACCCTCGCCGCGAAGATCAATGTCTACACCCTGCCGCTGCGCCTGCCCTTGCAGACCGGCCTGCTCGGCCCGATCGAGCTGCGCCTGACCACCGGCTATGGCGAGGCGAAGACCACCTCGCAGCAGGTCCTGCCCGGCCTCGGGGGCGTGACGGAGCGGGAATACGTCTCGCTGCTGAATTTCCGCCTCGATCTCGGCCGGCCGATCACCCTGCTGCCCGATCTGGTGGCGACGCCGATGGTCGGCCTCGGCACCCAGCACTGGTCGGGCAAGCTCGACCGCAACCCGCTCGGCGGCAGCGCCGTGCCCGCGGACCGGACGACCTTCTGGACCGATGCGCTGCTCGCCGAACTCGCCATGATCGTCGAGTACCGCTACCGCTGGGGCGCGGTGAACATCCGGCCGGGCGCCTCGGCGAGCTTCATCAACCTCTCCACCCTCGATGGCCGCGCCACGATCACGCCGACGGCGCCCGACCCGCCCGCCCGCGGCAAGGCGACGGTCGATGCCGACAGCACCATCCTGCGCGCGGCGCTGCGGGCGGACGGGCCGCTCGGCTACCGGCTCGGCGAGGCGGAGCTGCGCTGGCAGAGCTTCGTCGTCGGCAATTACAGCACCTCGGCGATCGGCCTCTTTCCGTGGTCGATCGAGCTGGGCGTGGCGGCCGGGGTGGAGCTCGGCGCGGTGGGCCGCCGGCTGGTCGGCTTCGATCCCGGCGCCCTCTATCTCGGGGTGAGCTACATCACCGGCGCCAATTTCTCCGGCGTGCGGGCGAATTTCGGCTTCCGCTTCTGAGGTCTGGTTCTGGGGTTCGGCGCCCCCGGCGTCATCTTCGCGGGGCGCGCGCGCGCGCCAGATCCACCAGGCCCGCCAGCGACAGCAGATGCGCGTAGATCGCGTCGAGCCAGCCATTGGCGCGGAATTCGAGGAACTGATCGCCCGGCAGGGCGGTGAGGCCGGCCCGGTCGACGGCGAAGAAGCCATCGACACGCAGCGGCCCGCCCGGCCGCGGCACCTGTAGCACCATGGGCTTGAGCAGGCCGAGCCGGTGCAGCCGCTCGGTCATGGCGCGGGTGCGCAGCGACCCCTCCTCGATGGCCCGGGCGAAGCCCAGCACGTGCTGCAACTGCGCCGTCGGCTGGCCGGCGGCATCGAAGAGCGGCGCGCCGGACTCCTCGCTCACCTGCGGCGCCTGCGGATCGAGGCAGAGCACCAGCTGCTCCGCCTCGGGCCGGGCGCGGACCAGGAGGAAAGGGTAGCGGCGCAGATAGGCCGGCACATAGGCGCCGGGCCGCCAACCGCCGGTCGGGGTCACGAAGCCGTTGCGGCCAGGGGCGAGGCCGGTCAGCGCCACGGGCAGGTGCGGCGGCTGGGCGGCGAAGACGATCGGCAGGCTTCGGGCGGCAGCCGGGAATTCCTCGGCCATGAGGGGGATCGCATGGGCGGCGGCGGCGAAGGCATAGCCGGCATCCCGCACACGCAGCTTGCCGTGGCGCTCCGGCGCCAGCGGCTCGAGCGCATGGTAGAGCACCGGCAGGGTGGGCGCGGGCGTGGCGGGCGTGGGTGTCGGCGCGGCCGGGCCGGCGCCGTTCCTGGCGCCATTCAGATGCGGCCGTGACTCGGGCATGGGCGGGCTCCTTCGCGCCATCCCGGCCTTACGGCCCCCTTCCCCCCTTCGGCAAGCAGTGTGCCCCGACGACGATCCTCTCCGGGCCGGCAACCGCTCAGCCGACCAGGAGACGCAGCACCTGCACCACCAGGACGACGGCGAGCAGCACGAGGATGATGCGCTGCAGGGTTCCTGGTGAGGGCATCCTTCGAATCGCTCTCCCCTGGACCCGCCCCCGCGGGGCGATCCTGCCAAACCTGTGCCTCGTCCGGCCCCCGGCGGGCGCCTAGCCTCGCCGTGGCCGGGCCTGGCGGTTCACGATCGCCCGCAGCAGGTCCTTGATCGCGACCGCCTCGGTCTCCGGATGGCGGGCGAGAACCTCGGCTTCGTGCAGTTTCGCCGCCTGGACCAGGTCGGCGGCCATCATTTCTCCGCGCGCGGTCAGGGCCACCCGCACCACGCGCCGGTCGCGGGTATCCTGGGCCCGCTTCACCAGCCCGTCGCGTACCATGCGGTCGAGCAGCTTGGTCATGGTCGGCTGCTGCAGCAGGCAGGTCTCAGCGAGGCCGGTGACCGTCTCGCCAGGGCTGCCGACGAGGCTGGCGAGCACCCGCCATACCGGCACGCTGATCCCCTTCCGCCGCAGCAATTCATGGAATTCCGCAGAGATCAGGTGCGAGGTTCGTGCCAAAAGATAGAGAAGATAGTCGTCAATGAAGCGTCCGTGCGGTGGGTTGGCGAGCGATTGCGACATATCGATCACGGTCCAAAAAAAGAGCCATTGCCGATATGATACGCTATGCCAACCATAGATGCCTGCAAAATAATACGTGCAGGCGATGAATGCATTTTCATGGTACTCCGATTCACGCATATTATGGTAAACAGGGAAGCATCGATGCCGAGCGACCAGTTGGAGGCCTCCTGGATCGAGGCCTTCGAGACCGTGCTGCGGCTCTGCCGCGCCGAGCCGGGGCTGCCGGTCTGTCTCCTTTCCGAGAGCCAGTCGCGTTCCTTGAACATCGCCCTGGCGGATCTGGCGGCGCAGCGACTCGGCTGCCGGCCCTTCCAGGTCGTGATGCCGAGCCCGCCCCAGACGGCCCCCGTGCCGGTGCGCTCGACTGGCGCCTCAAGGGCGTTGCAGGGCCATTCGGCGGCGCTCGCGGCGCTGAAATCCTCGCCTCTCATCCTCGACCTCACGCTTGAGGGCCTGCTGCATGCGCCCGAGCTCGGGGAGATCCTCCGCGCCGGCAGCCGGGTCCTCATGGTCTCGAACGAGCATCCCGAGGCCCTCGCCCGGCTGGTGCCGCGCCCGGAGGACGAGGCGCCGGTGAAGGCCGCCGTGAAGCACGCCCGCAGATCGAAACGCATGACAGTCGTCTCGGCAGCGGGTACCGATCTCACGATTTCGATGGAGGGCGCAATGACGGCCGGCGTCTGGGGCTGGACCGACCGCCCCGGCACGGTCGCCCACTGGCCGGGCGGCGTGGTCGTGTCCTTCCCGCGGGCCGGCAGCGTCGAGGGCGTGCTCGTCCTCGATGCCGGCGATGCCAACCTCACCTTCAAGCGCTACCTGGAACGGCCGGTACGGCTGACGCTGCGGGACGACCACATCGTTGCGATCGAGGGCGAGGGAACGGATGCCGAGCTGATGCGCCGCTATCTCGCCGCATGGGACGACCACGCCGCCTATGCCGTCTCGCATGTCGGCTGGGGCCTCAACCCTCGCGCGCGCTACGAGGCGCTGGCCATGTATGACCGCCGCGACACCAATGGCACGGAGATGCGGGCCTTCGCCGGCAATTTCCTGTTCTCGACCGGCGCCAACGAATTCGCCGGGCGCTACACCGAGGGCCATTTCGACATCCCGGTGCGCAACTGCACCATCGCGCTCGATGGCGAGCCGGTGGTGATCGAGGGAAGGCTGGTCGCATGAGCACCCTGACACTGCTGCACGGCATCGGCGGCGCGAGCTGGAGCGGACTGGCCCTTGCCCAGCCCGAGGCCCGCCTCCTCGACTGGCCGCTGCCCGGCTATGGCGGCAGCAAGCCCCTGCCCGAGACCAGCTTCGCCAGCCTCTCGGCGGCGCTGGCCGCCCGGCTGGACCGCGAGGGCATCGCCCGCACCGACCTGCTCGGCCATTCCATCGGCGGCATGCTGGCGCTCGATTTCGCGCTCCGCTTTCCGGAGCGCATCCGCGGCCTCGTGCTCTACGCCACCACCCCGGCCTTCGGCGGCAAGGACCCGACCTTCGCCGAGGCCTTCCTCGCCGAGCGCCTGGCGCCACTCGATGCCGGGCAGGACATGGCGCGGCTCGCCGCGGAGAGCATCCTGCCCATGTTCCGCCCCGGCACCCCGGCGGCGCGGGTGCGGGAGGCGGTGGCCGCCATGGCGGCGGTGCCGGAGGCGGCCTATCGCGCGACGGTCCGCTGCCTCACCACCTTCAACCGGCGCGACGATCTGCCGCAGCTCGCCATGCCGGTGCTGCTGATCGCCGGCGAGGCCGACCCGCTGGCGCCGCCGAAGACCATGGCGCGGATGCAGGCCGCGATCCCCGATGCGCGGCTGGCGGTGCTGCCCGGCTGCGGCCATCTCGGCCATCTCGAGGATCCGGAGGGGTTCGCCGCGGCGGTGCGCGGCTTCCTCCGCGACCTGCCGCCGGCATGAGCGACGCGCCGATCTTCGACCCCGCCGCCTTCCGCCTGAGCCCGGCGGAGGCGGCGCTGGCGGCGCGGGCGCGGGAATTCGGCCAGGCGGTGCTGGCGCCGCGCGCGGCGCGCTGGGACCGGGAGGCGAGCTTCCCGACCGAGAATTACCGCGACATGCACGCCAACGGGCTGCTCGGCATCTGCATCCCGGAGGCCGAAGGCGGGCTCGGCGCCGGCTTCCGCGCCTATTGCCTCGCCGCGGCCGAGATGGGCCGTTATTGCGGCGCCACGGCGCTCACCTGGAACATGCATGTCTGCAGCACGCTCTGGACCGGCGCGCTGACCGAGGATCTGGAGATGGCGCCGGAGGTGCGGGCGGAGCATCGCCGCCGCCGCGCCGCCCATTACGCGCGCATTCTGCGCGACGGCGCGGTCTATGCGCAGCCCTTCTCCGAGGGCGGCGCGGCGGCGGCCGGCGGCACCGCCTTCGGCACCACGGCGCGGCGCGTGCCGGGCGGCTTCCTGGTCAGCGGCCGGAAGATTTTCGCCAGTCTCGCCGGCCATGCCGACTATTACGGCATCCTCTGCACCGAGGTGAGGGAGGGCGAGGACAGGCTGTCGCGCCGCGACACGCTCTACCTCGCCATCCCGAGGGATGCGCCGGGCGTCACCGTGGAGGGCGACTGGGATCCGCTCGGGATGCGCGGCACCGTCTCGCGCAACCTGCTGTTCCAGGATGTCTTCGTCGAGGAGGATGCGGCGCTGATGCCGCCGGGCCTCTACTTCCAGGCGGCGAGCCGCTGGCCGCACATGTTCATGACCCTCTCGCCCACTTATATGGGCCTCGCCCAGGCGGCCTACGACTTCACCGTCAAATACCTGCGCGGCGAATGGCCCAATATGGGAGGAGGGGGCATGCCGCCGGTGAAGCGGCGCATGTACCCGACGAAGCAGGTCGCCGTCGCCGAGATGCGGGTGATGCTGGAGCAGACCAAGGCGCTCTGGTTCCAGGCGGTGAGCGAGGCGCGGGCCGATCCGGGCAAGGAAAGCGTGCTGCGCGCCTGGGCGGCGCAACATGCGGTGATGGAGAATGCCGCGGCGCTGGCGGCCAAGGCGGTGCGCACCTGCGGCGGCCAGGCGATGCTGAAATCGCTGCCGCTGGAACGGATCTACCGCGATGCCCGCTGCGGCTCCCTCATGCTGCCCTGGACCGCCGAGCTCTGCATCGACCGCATCGGCCGCGAGGCGCTCTACGAGAAGGGCGAGACGGATGATTAAGGCTGCCTGATGCGCCTCTGGATCGAGGGCCATGCCGCACATGCGCCAGATGCCGTCGCGCTGCGCAGCCTGGACGAGCGCATCACCTATGCGGCGCTGCAGGCGCGGATCGCGGCCATGGCGGCGCTGCTGGCCGCCGAGGGCATCGGCCCCGGCGAGCGCGTCGCCTTCCTCGGCGAGAACCATCCGGCGCAGCTCGTGCTGCTCTTCGCCTGCGCCCGGCTCGGCGCCCTGCAGGTGCCGCTGAACTGGCGCCTGGCGGCGCCGGAGCTGCGCTTCATCCTCGAGGACAGCGGCGCCCGGCTGCTGCTGGCGACGCAGGCGATGGCGGCAGCGGCCACCGCCGCCCTGCCGCCGGGCTGCCGGCTGCTGGAGGCCGAGGCGGCGCCCGCCGCCGCGGCGCCGCCGGCCCTGGGCGGCGCCGAGTACCCGGTGCTGCTGGTCTATACCTCCGGCACCACCGGCCGGCCGAAGGGCGCGATCCTCGACCAGCGCGCCCTGCTCTTCAACGCGCTGAACGCGCAGCACTGCTTCGGCCTCACCGCCGCCGACCGGGTGCTGACGGTGCTGCCGATGTTCCATGTCGGCGGGCTCAACATCCAGACCACGCCGGCGCTGCTCGCGGGCGCCGAGGTGGTGCTGCTGCCGCGCTTCGAGCCGGAGGCCTTCTTCGGCGCCGTCGCGGCGGAGCGGCCGAGCCTGACGCTGCTGGTGCCGGCGGTGATGCAGGCGCTGATCGCGCATCCCGGCTGGGCCGCGGCCGACCTCGCCTCGCTGCGCGCCGTCGGCGCCGGCTCCTCGGACGTGCCGCTGCCGCTGATCGAGGCCTTCCATGCCCGCGGCATCCCGGTGCAGCAGGTCTATGGCGCGACCGAGACCTGCCCCATCGCCATTTGCCAGAGCCGCGCCGCCGCCCTCGCCGCGCCGGGCAGCATCGGCCTGCCGGCGCTGCACGGGGAGGCACGGGTGGTGGATGCTTCGGGCCGGGAGGCGCCGCCCGGCATGCCGGGCGAGATCCAGCTGCGCGGCCCGCATCTCGCGCGCGGCTACTGGGGCGCGCCGGAGGCGACGCGGGAGGCGTTCCGCGAGGGCTGGTTCGCGTCGGGTGATGTCGGCCTCCGGGATGCCGAGGGGCGCTACTGGTTCACCGACCGGCTGAAGCACGTCATCATCTCGGGCGGCGAGAACATCTACCCGGCCGAGCTGGAGCGGGTGCTGCGCACGGCGCCCGGGGTGCGGGAAGGCGCGATCTGCGGCCGGCCGGACCCACGTTGGGGCGAGGTGCCGGTCGCGGTCGTGGTGCCCGGCCCGGGCTTCGAGGCCGGCGCGGTGCTGCGGCATTTCGAGGGGCAGCTCGCCCGCTTCAAGCATCCACGGGCGGTGGTGACGGTCGGGGCGCTGCCGCGGACGGCGCTCGGCAAGGTGCAGCTCGAGGCGCTGCGGGTGCTGGCGCGGGAGGGGTAGCGGGACGGACCGGTCGCCCATGGGGAATACCCATGGGCGACGGCGCGCCGGCCTCATGCCGAGCGCAGGAAGGTTGCACCTTCCTGCCCCTCAAACGCCGGGCGGTTTGCGCCGCAACCCTTGGCTCCGCCACACCGGTGGCGGCGCCCGTTCGGGCGCTCGGCCCCGCGGGCCGCAGGTCGGAACGTCGCATGCCGGGAATCAGCCGACCCGGTTCTGCACCAGCTCCTCCACCACCGAGGGATCGGCGAGGGTCGAGGTGTCGCCCAGGCTCTCCGTCTCGTTCGCCGCGATCTTGCGCAGGATGCGGCGCATGATCTTGCCCGAGCGAGTCTTGGGCAGGCCCGGTGCCCATTGGATGGCGTCGGGCGCGGCGATCGGGCCGATCTCCTTGCGCACCCAGGCGACCAGCTCCTTGCGCAGCGCCTCGGTCGGCTCCTCGCCGCTGGTCAGCGTCACGTAGCAGTAGATGCCTTGGCCCTTCAGCTCGTGCGGCATGCCGACCACGGCGGCCTCGGCGACCTTGGGGTGCGCGACCAGCGCGCTTTCGATCTCGGCCGTGCCCATGCGGTGGCCGGAGACGTTGATGACGTCATCCACCCGGCCGGTGATCCAGTAATAGCCGTCCTTGTCCCTGCGGGCGCCGTCACCGGTGAAGTACATGCCCTTGAAGGTCGAGAAGTAGGTCTGCCCGAAGCGCGCATGGTCGCCGAAGATGGTGCGCATCTGGCCCGGCCAGCTATCGAGCAGCACCAGGTTGCCCTCGGCCGCGCCCTCGATGAGTTTGCCCTCGCCATCGACCAGCGCCGGGAAGACGCCCGGCAGCGGCAGCGTCGCCGAGCCCGGCTTCTGATCCACCGCGCCCGGCAGCGGCGAGATCAGGATGCCGCCGGTCTCGGTCTGCCACCAGGTATCGACGATCGGGCAGCGCTCCTCGCCGACCACGCGGTAGTACCAGAGCCAGGCCTCGGGATTGATCGGCTCGCCGACGGAGCCCAGGATGCGCAGGCTCCGGCGGCTGGCCTTCTTCACCGGCGCCTCGCCGTCGCGCATCAGGGCGCGGATGGCGGTCGGCGCGGTGTAGAAGATGTTCACCTGGTGCTTGTCCACCACCTCCCAGAAGCGGGAGACGGAGGGGTAGTTCGGCACGCCCTCGAACATCAGCGTGGTCGCGCCGTTCGCCAGCGGGCCGTAGACGATGTAGGTGTGGCCGGTCACCCAGCCGACATCGGCGGTGCACCAGTAGATCTCGCCCGGGCGGTAGTCGAAGACCAGCTCATGCGTGTAGCTGGCCCAGACCAGGTAGCCGCCCGTGGTATGCAGCACGCCTTTGGGCTTCCCGGTCGAGCCCGAGGTGTAGAGGATGAAGAGCGGGTCCTCGGCGCCCATCGGCTCCGGCTCGCATTCGGCCGGCTCCTGCGCCGTGATCGCCTCGTACCAATGGTCGCGGCCCTCCTGCATCGGCACCGCGCCGCCGGTGTTCCGCACCACGATGACGTTGCGGATGGAGGGGCAGCTCCGCAGCGCCTCGTCGGCATTGGTCTTGAGCGGCACGCTGCGGCCGCCGCGGCGGCCCTCATCGGCGGTGATCAGCAGCGCGCATTCGCTGTCCTGGATGCGGCTCGCCAGGCTGTCGGGGGAGAAGCCGCCGAAGACGATGGAATGGATCGCGCCGATGCGGGCGCAGGCGAGCATCGCCACCGCCGCCTCGACGATCATCGGCAGGTAGATGCAGACGCGGTCGCCCTTGGTCACGCCGAGCTTGCGCATGGCGTTGGCCAGGCGGCAGACCCGGGCATGGAGGTCGCGGTAGGTGACCTTGGCGTCGCTCTTCGGGTCGTCGCCCTCCCAGAGGATCGCCACCTGGTCGCCCCGGCTCGCCAGGTGCCGGTCGAGGCAGGAGACCGAGGCGTTCAGCACGCCGTCCTCGAACCAGCGGATGGTGACGTCGCCGGTGAAATCGACATTCTTGATCCGGCTGGGCGGCTTGATCCAGGCGACGCGCTCCGCCTCCTTCCGCCAGAAGCCCTCCGGATCCTTCGCTGCCGCCTCCGTCATGGCGCGGTAGCGGTCCTTGTTGACGAGCGCCTTGGCGGCGATCTCCGGTTTCACGGGGATCAGATCGTCAGGCATGCGTAGCCTCCCCTTGATGTCGACGTCTCGACTGACGGGAGATAGGGCCTCGCGCCTTGCGCTGCGTCAATCCGACCAAGAGGGGTTGGTCAATCTAAGGTAATCCGGCCTCCGAAGCAGCCCCGGCGGCGGCCGGGCCGCCAGGGCCGGCTTTGCGGCGGCTTGCGGCACGGGCGACTGCGGCAGGCCCGGGGCCGGAACCGGGGTCTGGGCCATGGGCGCCGGCGTGGCGAGTTGGCCGCCGCCCTGGACCACGATCCGCTCACACAGGGTCGCGGATCATGGTCCAGGCCGTTGTTTGATCGCGTGATGCACGCCTTCCGGTGAGTCCACCTCAAGCGGTCACGCTCTAGGCGAGGGCCGGGCCGGCCAGGACGATCAAACCGACGGCGAGCAGGCTGCGGCGAATGCGGGCGGAGTGCTGCATGTTTGCCTCCTTGCGGGCGCGCCCAGCGCGGCATCGTGCCCGAATGCAGGAGGAAGGTTGGCCCCGGCCCTTGCCCAGCCCCCGGGCCGTCTCAGGGCCATGGCGGGAGGACGGTGGCGAGTCCGGGGCAGGAAAGGCGAACCGGCGGCGGCAATGAAGCCCCCCGGACCTCGGCGCGAGCCGCGCCGGTCCGGCGCGGAGTGACCAACCCCACAGAATCGATTTCCGTCGTCAAGTAGAAGCTTGCAGGTCGATCCTGCGCCGGCCCATTCCACCATCGGAAAGGGCGCAATCGTCAATCGATGGAACGACACTGCATTTTATGTCGATGGGGAGAAACCAATGTCTGGAACCTTTGCAGCCAGGGTCAAAGACGCGATCCAGTCGGCCGCCAACAGGAACGAGATCAGCCTCGATGAGGCCGGACTACAGACCATGGATCTGAAGCCCTTCCAGCATCTTGGCGACCGGTTCGACCTGAACGACACGCCGGCCATAGTGAAGTACCTCAAGGAAAGAGCGACAGCCCAAAAAGACATCAACGCCAAGCTCGCCGCCTTCGCATGGTTCGGCGCACCGACGACGGATCTCCAGGGCGATGCCGAAGGCTATTTCCAGCATTTCCAGCAGGGTTCCATATACTGGACACCCAGCCTCGGCGCGCATGAGGTCCATGGCGATATACGAGCGAAATACTTCAGCCTGGGCGCCGAGAAGTCCTACCTGAAATACCCCATGACGGACGAGCTCACGACCCAGGTTGCCGGCGTCGAGGTCAGGTACAGCAATTTCGAGGGCGGGTCGATCAACTGGAAGCCGGGGACCGGCGCCTATATCGATCTCTCGATCTCCGTTCGGGTGGAGCGTCACCAGCTCGGCGCCTGGCTGCACATCGGCGGCACCGGCTTCACGCCCGGCGGTACGGTGAGGTTCTCCGTCGAGAACCTCGACGGGATGGCAGGCCCGAAATCGACCGGGGTCTTCACCATCGCAAAGGCGGACGGAACATTCACCGACGTCGTCTGGGACGGCCGGACCTGGTCCCGAGGCGGAGCGGCACATTTGCGGGCCCTCGATGAAGCCAGCGGCCGTTCGGTGACCGCGTCCATCCCCGCCCTGTACTGACCGCGGCGCCTTGCCGGCCAAGGCTGCGGCATGGCGCAGCGAAGCTGGCGGAGGGCAGCACGCGCGGCCGGATCGCGCGGACCCTGCCGGGGGAGGCCCTCCTCCGGTGGGATGCCCCCGGTCTTCCGCGGAATGCTCCGACCCGGTTGCGTGCCGCGCGCCCGGCAGGTCAGCGCCCCGGGCGGCACTCACCGCCCCCGGGGCCCGGCTACACCGTCGGCACCACCACCTGCCCCTCGACGATCCGCACCGGCACCGCCTCCAGCGCCTCGCCGATGCAGGGGCCGGAGAGGCACATCCCGTCCTCGATCCGGAAGCGCGCCCCGTGCACGGCGCAGAGGATCACCTGCCGCCGCGGGTCGAGGAAGCGGTCGGGCAGCGGCTCGAGCGGCAGGCCGGCATGCGGGCAGGAATTGACGTAGACGCGCACCCGCCCGTCCCGGCGCAGGGCGAAGAGGCCGATGAAGCCGCCCGGCGGCGCCGGGAAGCCCTTGGCGCCGCCCTCGGGGATGTCCTCGACCCGGCAGAGGATGCGCTCGGCCCCAGGATCGACCGGGAGGTCGGCCGGGGGCTCGGCCGGCATATCGTCCTGCGTCCTCATGCCTCCTCGCCGAGCCCGTGCCGGGCATGCCATTCGGCGATGCTCTCCTCCGGGTAGCGGTCGTGCCGGCGGTCCTTCGGCCCGGCCTCCACCGCCACCCAGGGTGCCTTGAACGCCAGCATGATATGCGTCGAGTCCGGCGGCTCCGGCAGCGGCGTGTCGATGGCCGAGGCGAAGGGATGCACGAGTTCCGGCCAGCGCGCGTCGTAGAGCCAGAGCGCGCTGCCGCAGCGGGCGCAGAAGTGCCGTTCCGCCGCACTGCGATGCGCCCGCGCGTCCTCGGGGTCCTTCAGCCGCGCGTGGTAGATCGTGATGTGCTGCTTGCCGGTCACGCGCAGGCTGGCATGGTCCGCGCCGAGATTGATGGCATAGCCGCCCCCGCCCTGGGTCTTGCGGCAGACCGAGCAGTAGCAGCGCTGATAGGGATAGGGGTGCGGGCTCTCCACCCGGAACCGCACCGTGCCGCACTGGCAAGACCCTTCGAGTTGCATCGCGGCGTCTCCCTCTATTTGCGCGTCCAGCCGCCCAGCTTGCACAGCCTGGCCCAATGCGCATCGCTCACCGGCATCACGGAGAGGCGCGATTGCCGGACCAAGGCGAGCTCGGCGAAATCCGGGTCCGCCTTGATGGCGGCCAGCGTCACCGGCTGCGGCAGCGGCCCGACCGCCCGCATGTCGACGCAGACCCAGCGCCCGCTCTCGTCCGTCGGGTCGGGATAGGCCTCGCGCGCCACCTCGACGATGCCGACGATCTCCTTGCCGATGTTGGAATGGTAGAAGAAGCAGCGGTCGCCCCGCCGCATCGCCTTCAGGTTGTTGGCGGCCAGCGCGTTGCGCACGCCGGTCCAGGGCTCGGTGCCGTTCTGCACCTGCTGGTCCCAGGAAAAGGCGTCCGGTTCGCTCTTCACCAGCCAATGCGCCATCGGATCCCCCGCACGAATGATGACATAGGGTAACCATCGTGTCGGACGCTTCAAACCGCGCCCGTCCGGCGCTAGAGCATCGCCGGTTCGCACGGGCGCCGGCCCGGGCTCTGCCCGGTGCAGGAGGGGATCATGATCCGCTCACCCGGCGTCGCGGACCATGGTCCAGGTCGTTGTTTGATCGCGTGCCATACGCCTTCGGTGATGCCACCTCAGGCGATCGCGCTCTAGGGTAGGGTCGTGGAAACCGCCGACACACAATCCCTGGGGCGAGCCGGGGCCGCTGTTCTCCCTGCTGGGCGTGGCCTGCACCGCTTTGCCAATCCTGGCCGGTTCCTGCGGCTGGCGGGGCGGTTGCAGCCCTGGCTGACGGGGGCGGCGCTGCTGGTGCTGGCGGTTGGGCTGCCCTGG
>NZ_JABFHG010000011.1 GCF_013112485.1 Roseicella sp. DB1501 | reverse complement strand
ACGGCTCCAGCCAGCGATCGAGATCGCCGCCGACGCCGCCCAATCCTGCCATCTCCACCTCTCACAACGTCCGTCAGCGACCAGATGGAGGTGGCAAGGCCTGACTTGAAGTGCCCAGGTAGTGCTAAATGCCGGATGGGAAGGGGCGCCCGCGGCCAATGGCGCCCCGGCTGGCGAGCGGGAGGACGAAGTTCCATGGACGATTCACCGAAGGCCGGCCTCGCCGGCGCGCTCGCCGATGGCCGCACCGCCCGCGTCACCCCGGAGGAGGCGCTGGCGCTGCATGCCGAGGGCCGGCCGGGCAAGCTCGAGATCCGCCTCACCAAGCCGCTGATCACCGCCCGCGATCTCTCCCTCGCCTACAGCCCCGGTGTCGCCGAGCCCTGCCTGCACATCCATCGCGACCCGAAGCTCGCCTATGACTACACGGCCAAGGGCAATTTCGTCGCCGTCATCTCCAACGGCACGGCGGTGCTCGGCCTCGGCAATCTCGGCGCGCTCGCCTCGAAGCCGGTGATGGAGGGCAAGGTGGCCCTCTTCAAGCGCTTCGCCGATGTCGACGGCATCGATCTCTGCCTCGACACCGAGGATGCCGACGAGTTCGTCAATGCCGTACGCTTCCTCGGCCCCTCCTTCGGCGGCATCAACCTCGAGGACATCAAGGCGCCCGAGTGCTTCGTCATCGAGCAGCGGCTGCGCGAGGTGATGGACATCCCGGTCTTCCACGACGACCAGCACGGCACGGCGATCGTCGCCGCCGCCGGGCTGATCAACGCCGCGCACCTGACCGGGCGCGACCTGGCCGAGACCCGGCTGGTCATCAACGGCGCCGGCTCGGCCGCCATCGCCTGCGCCGAGCTGCTGCGGGCCATGGGCATGCGGCCCGAGAACATCATCATGTGCGACACCAAGGGCGTGCTCTGGCGGGGCCGCACCGAGGGCATGAACCAGTGGAAGTCGGCGCATGCGGTGGAGACCAAGGCCCGCACGCTGAGCCAGGCGCTGGAAGGGGCGGATGTCTTCTTCGGCCTCTCGGTCAAGGGTGCGGTGACGCAGGAGATGGTCCGCGCCATGGCCGACAAGCCGATCATCTTCGCCATGGCGAATCCCGACCCCGAGATCACGCCGGAGGAGGCGCGGGCGGCGCGGCCGGACTGCATTGTGGCCACCGGGCGCTCGGACTACCCGAACCAGGTCAACAATGTCCTCGGCTTCCCCTTCATCTTCCGCGGCGCCCTCGATGTCCGGGCGAGCACCATCAACGACTCGATGAAGATCGCCGCCGCCCGGGCGCTCGCCCTGCTGGCGCGCGAGGACGTGCCGGAGGAGGTGGGCTCGGCCGGGGCGGGCAAGTCGCTGCGCTTCGGCCCGGAATACATCATCCCGAACGCCTTCGACCCGCGGCTGATCAGCCGCGTGCCGGTCGCCGTCGCCAAGGCGGCGATCGACAGCGGCGTGGCGCGGCGGCCGATCCCCGACCTGCACCGCTACGCCCGCAGCCTCGCCGGCCGGCTGGACCCGACGGCCAATGCGCTCGAGCTCATCACCGAGCGGGTGCGGGCCAATCCGAAGACCGTCGTCTTTGCCGAGGGCGAGGAGGAGAAGGTCATCCGCGCCGCCATCGCCTTCCAGCAGGCGGGCTACGGCACGCCGGTGCTGGTCGGGCGGGAGGACCGCATCCAGGCGACGACCCGCGCCCTCGGCCTGCCGCTGCCCTCGGGCATCGTCATCCGCAATGCCCGGCTGTCGGACAGCAACCGGCGCTATGCCGAGTTCCTCTACCGCCGGCAGCAGCGGCACGGCTTCCTGTTCCGCGACTGCCAGCGCCTGGTCAACCAGGACCGCAACGTCTTCGCCGCCTGCATGGTGGCGACGGGCGATGCCGATGCGCTGGTGACCGGCGTGACCCGCAGCTATGCGGTGGCGCTGGAGGGCATCACCACGGTGATCGATCCGGTGCCGGGCAGCGTCATGTTCGGCCTGACCCTGCTGCTCGCCCGCGTCTCCGGCACGGTCGTCGTCGCCGACACCGCGATCCATGAGCGGCCGGATGCCGCGACGCTGGCCGAGATCGCCACCCAGTCCGCCGCCGCGGCGCGCCGGCTCGGGCACGAGCCGCGGGTCGCCTTCCTCTCCTTCTCGACCTTCGGCGACCCCAAGGGCTCCATCCCCGGCAGCATCCGCGAGGCGGTGAAGCTGCTCGACGAGCGGCAGGTGGATTTCGAGTATGATGGCGAGATGGCGGCCGATGTCGCGCTGAACCCGGCCCTCATGGCGCATCTCTACCCCTTCTGCCGCCTGACCGGCGCGGCCAACGTCCTGGTCATGCCGGGGCTGCACGCCGCCCATATCCTCACCAAGGCGGTGCCGCACCTGACTAGCGGCACGGCGATCGGGCCGCTGCTCATGGGGCTCTCGAAGCCGGTGCAGATCGTCCCGGTCGATGCCGGCGTCGGCCAGCTCCTCGACATGGCCTGCCTCGCGGCGCATGCCGCCTCGACCCGCTGACGGCCTGGCGTCCCTGGGATGGCGGACTCGCCGCTCTTCACCATCGGCTACGAGGATGCGACGCCCGACCGGCTGATCGGGGCGCTGCGGGAGGCCGGGGTGACCACCCTGGTCGATGTGCGGGAGCTGGCGAACAGCCGCCGCCCCGGCTTCGCCAAGCGTGCCCTGTCGCAGTCCCTGGAGGCGGCCGGCATCGGCTACCGGCACATGCGCGCCCTCGGCACCCCGGCCGAGGGGCGGGCCGCGGTCCGGGCGGGGCGCTACGGCGAGATGCGGCGGATCTTCGGGGCGCGGCTGGCGGGCACCGAGGCGCAGGCGGCGCTCGGCGAGCTGGCGGCCTCGGCGCGCGAGGGGCGGGTCTGCCTGCTCTGCCTGGAGCGCGACCCGGCCCATTGCCATCGCACATTGGTTGCGGAAGCTGTTGCAAGCCATGGTGGGTTTGCCATTGTCCACCTCAGCGCGGCCGGCGCCCTCCCGGCCTGACCAGGGGGACTCGCATGGCCCTGAGCCTGATCCTGCATGACCTCGCCGCCATCGAATCGGAGGACGAGACGCGCTTCTTCGAGGCGATCTTCCAGATTGCCCCGGAACACTGGCGGCTGTCGGCCGGGGCCACCTTGCTCGAGACCGGCGTCTCGCCGGGCTATCTGCGCGACCACCTGCTGCGGGCCCTGCCCGAGGAGCTGCGGGGCGGGGCGCAGATCCTGGTCACCCGGGTCTCCGGCGACACCGCCTGGGCCGGCCTGCCCACGGTCGGCGAGCAATGGCTGAAGGATGCGCTCGCCCCTTGAGGCGGGCGCGCCCCCCCCATGGCCCCCATGCCGCCAGAAGGCCGGCGGCGCTCAGCCGCGCATGTAGCGCCGCTCGGGGCGGTAGTGGAGATAGCGCTGCAGGCGGTGGCGGAAGCGGCGGAGGAGGCGCTGCAACATCGGCCGGCGGTCCACTGTTCTCCGGTTGAGGTTCAACCAATAACAGCATGGAATTGCGGAATAGTTACGGCACCTGCTGCCCCGCGACGACCACGATTCCGACCGAGGTCGCCGGGTAGCCGGCGATCGACAGCCGGAGATGCGGCGGCGTGATCGGGCCGAGCGGCACGCGCCCTTCCTCGAAGGGCGCGACATCGACGAACTGGTCCAGCGCGCCGGCCGGATGCGTGTCGTCGAGCGGCAGCATGCGGTGGCCGCGCGCCGCCAGCCGGGCTTCGAGCGCCTCGAGATGCTGCCGCTGGAACAGCACCGTGCTGCCGCGATCGAGCGTCGGGCCCGCCGGGTCCAGATTCATCTCGGTGGTATGCACCGCGATGCCGCCGGGCCGGAGGCAGCGCATGGCCGTCTCGACGAAGGCGAGCCCTGCCTCGTGCGAGCCGAGATGCTCCATCGAGCAGGCCGACCAGACCAGGTCCCGGCTGCCATCCAGCAGCGCCTCGGGCAGCTGCGCCATGTCGGCGCTGCGGAAGCTGACGAGCCGGTCGAACGCGGCGCGGCTCGGGAAGAGATGCGGGCGGAACAGCCGGTCGGTGCCGCGGCCGTGCTGGCCGGTGGCGATCCAGTCCTGCGCCCGCGCATCCTCGGCGGCGATGTCGGTCGCCAGCACCTCGACCCCGTGGGAGGCGAGGATGGCCGGCAGCGGCTCCTCGCCGACGGCGAAGCCGAGGGCGCGGCGGCCGGGCTGCAGCAGCCCGGCCTCCCAGAGCACCTGGAGGATGTAGCAATCCTCCCAGAGCTTGCGGTGGTAGAAGGGCGTCGTGCCGAGGGCGCGGCACCAGTGGCGCACCCAGGGGCCCTCGATATCGGCCTGCCGGCAGGTGCGGCTGGTCAGGCCGGCCGGCGCCGGGGCCTGCGGCAGTGCCACCCCGGGCCCGGCCAGGCCGGCGGCGTAGTGGCGCTGCACCAGGTCGTTGCCCAGCACCTTCACGCTCCAGCGCAGCATCTCCGCCTCGCGGTTCTGCTGCCTGAGCCATTCGGCCGGAGGGTTGAGGTTGCCGCGGCGCCGGGCGCGGGCGAGGGAGCGGAACAGGCTGAGCGGCATGCCCCCGGATCTGCCGCATCCGAGTTACCAACAAAATGCGCGCGCCGCCGCGAAGCCAAACTGCCGGAGGTTTGCGCCCGGCGTTTGAAGGGGCCTCGTGCGGTCACGCATGAGGACCGCTGCCATTGGAGCGTGATCGCTTGAGGTGGACTCGCCGAAAGGCGTGAATCACGTGATCGAACAACAGCCTGGACCATGATCCGCGACCCTGTGTGAGCGGATCATGGTTCAGAGCAGATCCCGTTCGAGTGGAAACGCTCGAACGGATGAAGATGCCCTGAAAACAAGAGGCTAGAGCATCTGCCGTGAAGGCAGGTGAACGGGAAATGCTCTAACCGTCGAGCCGGATGCCGAGCTCGCGGATCAGCGGCCGCCACTCGGCATTCTCGCGGGCGACGAAGTGCTGGAACTCCGTCGGGCTCCAGGGCGCCGCCTCGATGCCGAGGTCGCGGTAGCGCGCTTTCACGTCATCGGCGGCGACGCCGGCCTGCAGCGCCTCGGCCAGCTTCGCCACGACCGGCGCCGGGGTGCCGGTGGGCACGCTCATCCCCTGCCAGCCATAGGCGACGGCGTTGGCATGGCCGAGCTCGCGCAGCGTCGGCACGTCGGGCGCGCGCGGGCTGCGCGCCTCGGAGAAGCAACAGAGCGTCTTCACCTTGCCGGTGGCGATGAAGGGGATGCCCGAGGCGCAGTCGATGACCACGCTGTCGAGATTGCCGGCCAGCAGGTCCTGCATCGCCGCCGGGCCGCCGCGATAGGGGACATGCGTCGCCTCCAACCCGGTGCGGCGCTTGACCATCTCCATCGCCAGGTGATGCGGCGAGGCCACGGCCGGCGAGCCGTAATTCGGCACCCTGACCTTGGAGCGGGCGAGGAAGTCGGCGAAGTCCCGCACCGGGTCGTCCGGCCGGACCACGATGAAGAGCGGGAAGCGGCCGATGAAGCCGACGCCCTGGAAGTCCTTGTCCGGGTCGTAGGGCAGGCGGCTGTAGAGCGCCGGGTTGTAGACCAGGATGCCGTTGTCGACATGCAGCAGCGTGTAGCCGTCGGGGGCGCTGCGGGCGACCGCCTCGCTGGCCACCACGGCGCCGCCGCCCGGCCGGTTCTCGACCACGACGTTCTGGCCGAGTCGGGTGCCGATATGGCCGCCGATCAGCCGGGCGAAGGTGTCGCTGGCGCCGCCCGGCGGATAGCCGACCACCCAGCGCAGCGGCCGGTCCGGCCAGGCCTGCGCCCGCGCCGCGCCGGCGGCCAATACCGCCGCCCCTGTTCCCGAAAGCAGTCCACGCCGTCCCAGCATCGCATTCGCCCTGCATCGCCAGCGCTCCCGGCTGCCGCTCGCCGCGCCCCGGCGGGGCGGGCGGCGCGGGCCGGGATCCGCTGCTCGCATCTACCGGAAAGCCCGGCCTCCCGTCACGGGGCGAGAATGAGAATCCACAGCGGCAGGGTGATCACCGCCAGCAGGTGCTCGAGCGTGGTCAGCGCCGCCATCAGCGGCGCGTCGCCGCCCATGGCGCGGGCCATGACGTAGCTCGTCGTCGCCGTCGGCAGGGCCATGAAGATCAGCGCCGAGGCGAGGGCGAGCGGCTCCAGCCCGAAGGCCCGGCCGAGCCCGAGCACCATGGCCGGCACCAGCAGCAGCTTGATCGCCGCGGTCGCCAGCTGCAGCCCGAGCCGGCTGCGCAGCGCACCGGGCGTGAGCGCCGCGCCGACGCAGAGCAGGCCGAGCGCGACTGAGGCCTGGCCCAGCGTCCGGGCCAGCGGCGCGAGGCCATGCGGCAGGCCGCCCAGCGCGGCGAGCAGGAAGCCGGCGAGGCAGGCGAGCAGCAGCGGGTTCAGCGCCAGCTGCCGCAGCGCCCGCAGCAACGAGATGCCGTTGCCGCCGCCGAGCGAGAAGGCGAGCGTCGTCAGCAATTGCGCGAAGGGCACGATCAGCCCGGTGGTGATGGCGCCGAGGGAGGTGCCGGCGGCGCCGAACAGGCTGCCGGTGACGGCGAAGCCCATCAGGTTGTTGAAGCGGATGCCGCCCTGGAAGACCGAGGTCATCGCCGGATGGTCGACCCGCGCCAGCCGCGCCAGGCCCAGGCTCAGCGCCGCGCCGCCGAGCAGGGAGAGCCAGATCGCGCCCGCCATGCCGCCGATCGGCAGCGTCGCCAGATCGACCGCGGCGATCGCCGAGCAGAGCAGGGCGGGCATCAGCACCCAGAAGACCAGCCGCTCGATCCCCGCCCAGACCGCCTCCTCCCGCAGCAGGTGGCGGCGCAGCAGGGCGCCGAGCAGCAGCAGCCCGAAGGGCGGCACGAAGACGTCGAGATACAGGGACAAGGGGCGGTGCCGCGGCTGCTCGATTCGAAGGAGCGGATTGGGCGGAGTCGCGGCCGCCGCGTCCAGCCCCCTCGCGGCGGATCGCCCGCGTCGCGACGCTCAGGCGCTGCGCCGGGCGGCGAGCTCGGCGAGGCAGGCGGCCTCGGTGCGCGGCTCGGTCCCGCTCGCCCGCGCCGCGGCATGCGCCACGCCGAGCCAGCCGGCCGCCGGATAGAGCACGAGATCGAGCGCGCAGGCCGGGCCGGCATAGAGCCATACCTCGGCGCTGCCCTCGGCGCGGCGCAGCGACGGCTCGCCGAGCCAACGGCGCAGCGCGTCCGGCGGCGCGCCGAGAAGCTGCGCGGCGGCGGTCGGGACGGCGGAGGCCGCGACCGGCAAGGCGCCGAGCGATGGGGCGGGCGGCGGGAAAACGGGGGACACCGGCTGGGTGGCCAGGGGCGTGGGCTGCTGCGGCGCGAGGGCCGCGAGGCTGGCTTGGCTGCTCTCGATGGCGCTGCGGAGGGCGGCCGCCTCGCGCTCGCCGCGCGCGGCGCAGCCGGCGATGGGCAGCAGGAGCAGCAGGCGCAGCCAGGGCGTCTTCGCCATGTTCGGGCCGCGGGGATGGGTGAGGGAAGCGGCCCGCCGCCGGCTGCCCGGCGGCGGGCTGGGGATCAGACCTCGGCGGGCGCGGGCATCGCCGGGGCGGGCGTGGCCGGCCGCGAGGCGGTCGCCTGGGCGTCGGTCAGCATCTCCATCTGGCCGGAGACCTGGCCGCCTTCCTCGACGGAGAGCTTGCGGCAGCGCGCGACGCCGTTGACCTTGCCGCTCGAGCGGATGACGAGGCTGTTGCGGGCGGTGATGGTGCCGTCGAACAGGCCGGCGATCTCCGCATCCTCGACCTGCAGCTCGCCCTTGCAGACGCCGGACTGGGCGACGAAGAGCTCGCTCGCCTGGATCATCTGGCTCTCGACCGTTCCCTCGACGACGAGGCGCTCGGCATCCGAGACGGTGCCCTGCAGGCTGATGCCGCGGCCGACGACGAGGGTGCGGCGCTCGCTCGCCTCGCTGCGCATCGGCGGCCGGGACGGCACGCCGACCGGCGCCGTCGACGTCCCCACCTGGGCCCCCACCGGGGTGGGACGGATGCCGACGCTCGGCGCGGCGGGCGTGGCGGTCGGCTTCGGAGCCATGGACATGCTGGGCGAGTCCTTCAATGCGGGGCGGAAAGGCGGCACGCCGATATCGGAATCCCGGCTGGCCGGAAGCGCCACCGGTGCCGGCTCGGCGGCCGGCGACGCCGGCCCCTCGTCACGTTTGCGGCCGAAAATGGCCATGCTGCCCCCCTTCAGAGCATGAGCGAACCAGGCGTCCGGGTGGTCCGGCGCGGCGTGTCGCGCAAGGTCCCCGGCTATCATGCAAGGTCTCGGTAACACAACCGAGAGATCGCATTTCCGAGAGGATTTTTTCTCCGGTATTTCCAGTCAACCACGATGCAGGAGATGCGTCATCGCCGCCGTGCCCAGAACCGGCACGAGAAGGTTCACAATCGGCACCAGGGCGAGCGTCGCCAGCACCGCGCCAAGCCCGAGCACCCGCCACTCCCGGCCGCGCCGCAGGGCCCGCGCCGCCTCCACCGTCATGCGGCGCTGCGCCACTCCCTCGAACAGGCCATGGCCGAGGGCGACGGTCGAGATCAGCCAGAAGGCCACGGCCCCGAAGGGCGCCGCGAAGAAGACGAGCGGCAGGGCGAGCAGGGACAGCACGGCCATCACCAGGCCGAGCTTCAGGTTGAAGCCGATCTGGGCGCCGAGCGAAGCGCCGCGCGCTGGCGGCAGGCCTGGATAGAAGCGCCGCTCCACCGCCCCCGCCACCGGATCGAGGAACAGGCCGGAGATCGCCAGCATGGCCGGGATGAAGAGCCAATAGGCCAGGCCGAGGGTGAGCAGCCCGCCGAAGGTCGCGGCGGCGGTCGCCAGCCAGCCGGTGCCCCCGGCCAGCGCGCTGGTCCCCCAGGCGGCGAGGAGGGCGAGCCCGGCGAAGACCGCGACGGCGCCGAGCAGCCCCTTGGCGAGGGGAGCGAGGAAGGCGGGGTCCGTCAATTGGCGAAGCGTCAGGGTGCAGGCGGCGAGCATCGTCCCATCCAGCGATGGCCCAGGCAGAATGGCCAGGCGGCGGTTGCCGCCACGCGGCGTTGCGGGTTATCCGCCAGACCCAGTGTCATCAAGGCCGGCCGCGAGGGCCAGCCCGGGCCGCAACGCCCGCCAGCCCCGTGAGGTCGCGACCGAGATGAGCGAACCCAGCCTCGATATCCTCGGCATCGGCAACGCCATCGTCGATGTGCTCGCCCGGGCGGAGGACGCCTTCCTGGAGACGCACAACCTGGTCAAGGGCGCGATGCGCCTGGTCGGCGCCGAGGAGGCGGAGGCGCTCTACGCCGCCATGGGCCCGGGCACCGAGAGCTCGGGCGGCTCGGCCGGCAACACCTGCGCCGTCGCCGCGGCGCTCGGCGCCCGGGTCGGCTTCCTCGGCAAGGTGGCGGATGACCAGCTCGGCCGGGTCTTCGCGCATGACATCCGGGCCGCCGGCGTGCATTTCCCGACTGCCCCGCTGGCCGGCGGCGCGCCGACCGCGCGCTGCCTGATCCTTGTCACGCCGGACGCGCAGCGCACCATGAACACCTATCTCGGCGCCTGCGTCGACTTCTCCGCCGCCGATGTCGACGAGGCCGAGGTGACGCGCGCCCGGGTGCTATATATGGAGGGCTACCTCTTCGATCCGCCGGCGGCGCAGGCCGCCTTCATGGAGGCGGCGCGGATCGCCCACCGGCATGGCCGCAAGGTGGCCCTCAGCCTCTCGGATTCCTTCTGCGTCGAGCGGCACCGCCAGGCCTTCCGTCGCCTGGTGCGGGAGGAGGTGGACATCCTCTTCGCCAATGAGAGCGAGCTCCTCGCCCTCTACGAGACCACGGATTTCGAGGCCGCGGCGCGGCTGGCCGCCGGGGAGGTGGGGTTGGCGGCGCTGACCCGCAGCGCCCAGGGCAGCCTCGTCGTCGCCGGGGCGGAGCGGCACGAGATCGCCGCCGTGCCGACCCGGGTGGTGGACACCACCGGCGCCGGCGATGCCTATGCCGCCGGCTTCCTCGCCGGCTATGCGCGCGACCTGCCCCTGCCGGAATGCGGCCGCTGGGGCTCCGCTGCCGCTGCCGAGATCATCTCGCATTTCGGCGCCCGGCCGCAGGGGGATCTCAAGACGGCGATCCTGGCCGGTACGGGGAACCACCCCGTCGCCTCCGTGTTGGGCTGACGCGGGCAGGCCGCAACGGGTCCTTCGCATTTCGCAGGAAAAGTCGAGGCTCCGTCCCAGCCGAGGCAATCGGCAGGCCGCCCGCAAACGCCAGAGAGAGGCCCCATGCGTCGTATCGACATGCTTGCCGTCGCGCTCGGCGCGGCGGTTATCGCCAGTCCTGCCTTCGCTGCCGGCCCGGCCGGGACGGAGGCATTCCCTCGCATCATCCTCGCCCAGGGCAGCAGCGACAGCAGCCAGACCGGCGGCGTGAATGCCGCCACCCCCGGCTCCCCGGCCGCCGGCAATCTCGGCAGCACGCCGCAGAACATGCAGGGCCGCAGCCAGCAGCCGGCCCAGGGCTCGGCCGTGCCGCTCGCCCCTGGCAGCGGCGGCCGCGGCGCCAACGATCCGAGCGCCAGGCCGGGCCAGATGCAGACGGCTCCTGGCGGCACCGGCAACATGCCGGGCGACAACACCAGACGCTGAACCCGGCAGGACGGCGGCAACCCTCGCCGCCGTCCTCGCCTGTGACGCCTTGCGCCCAGGTTCCGGCTGCCCTGCGGCTTTAAGGCTCGCATTTCCGGCGGCCTCGCCCTATCTGTGCGGCGCAACATGCCGCCCTGCTGCGCCGCCCGAGCCGATCGCCCTTGCGACCGGGGCGCGTCGTTTCGCGTTGCGGCACCCAGGGACATGACCCCGTATGGAACTCCGTAACGTCGCGATCATCGCGCATGTCGACCATGGCAAGACCACGCTGGTCGACAACCTCCTGAAGCAGGCCGGCGCCTTCCGCGCCAACCAGCAGGTGGCCGAGCGGGCGCTCGACCGCAACGACCTGGAGCGCGAACGCGGCATCACCATCCTCGCCAAGTCCACCGCCGTCGAGTGGAAGGGCGTGAAGATCAACATCGTCGACACCCCCGGCCACGCCGACTTCGGCGGCGAGGTGGAGCGCATCCTCTCCATGGTGGACGGCGCCATCGTGCTCTGCGACGCCGCCGAGGGACCGCTGCCGCAGACCAAGTTCGTGCTGACCAAGGCGCTGGCCCGCGGCCTGAA
The DNA here is from genome assembly GCF_013112485.1 of Roseicella sp. DB1501. Taxonomy (GTDB): domain Bacteria; phylum Pseudomonadota; class Alphaproteobacteria; order Acetobacterales; family Acetobacteraceae; genus Paracraurococcus. The sequence continues at coordinate 202,114 of NZ_JABFHG010000011.1, read as the reverse complement.
GCCGATCGTCGTCATCAACAAGGTGGACCGCCAGGACGCCCGGCCGGATGAGGTGCACAACGAGGTCTTCGACCTCTTCGCCGCCCTCGGCGCGACGGACGAGCAGCTCGACTTCCACACCATGTTCGCCAGCGGCCGCCAGGGCTGGGCCGATCTGAGCATGGACGGGCCGCGCAAGGACCTCTCGGCGCTCTTCGACCTGATCCTGAGCCATGTGCCGGCGCCGAAGGTCGAGCTCGACAAGCCCTTCGCGATGAACGCGAGCATCCTCGAGAGCGACAACTTCCTCGGCCGCATCCTGACCGGCCGCGTCGAGCAGGGCACGGCGCGGCTCAACATGCCGGTGCGGGTGCTGCGCCAGGACGGCACGGTGGTGGAGAGCGGCCGGCTGACCAAGCTGATGACCTTCTCCGGCCTCGAGCGCGTGCCGGTCGAGGAGGTGCAGGCGGGCGACATCATCGCCATCGCCGGCCTCTCGGACGCGACCATCCCTGACACCATCGCCGCCCCCGAGGTGACCGAGCCGCTGCCCGCGCTGCCGGTCGATCCGCCGACCCTGGCCATGACCTTCCGCATCAATGACGGCCCGCTCGGCGGCCGCGAGGGCAAGAAGGTCACCTCCCGCCAGATCCGCGACCGGCTCTTCAAGGAGACCGAGGGCAATGTCGCGATCAAGGTGAAGGATTCGGAGGAGGCCGACAGCTTCGAGGTCGCCGGCCGCGGCGAGCTGCAGCTCGGCGTGCTGATCGAGCAGATGCGGCGCGAGGGCTTCGAGCTGACCATCGGGCGGCCGCGCGTCCTGACCCGCGAGAACCCGGAGACCGGCGCCCGCGAGGAGCCCTATGAGGAGGCGCTGATCGACGTGGACGAGGCCTATTCCGGCGTCGTCGTCGAGAAGATGTCGCTCCGCAAGGGCCAGATGCAGGACATGCGGCCCTCGGGCGGCGGCAAGGTGCGGCTCACCTTCCTCATCCCCTCGCGCGGCCTCATCGGCTATCACGGCGAGTTCCTGACCGACACCCGCGGCACCGGCATGATGAACCGGCTGTTCCATGGCTACGGCCCCTGGGCCGGGACCATCGAGGGCCGGCGCAACGGCAGCCTGATCTCCAACTCGGACGGCGAGGCGGTGCAGTACGCGCTGTTCTACCTGCAGGAGCGCGGCACGCTCTTCGTCGATCCGGGCGTGAAGGTCTATGTCGGCATGATCCTCGGCGAGCATTCCCGGGACAACGACCTGGAAGTGAACCCGATCAAGGAGAAGAAGCTCACCAACATCCGTGCCGCCGGCAAGGACGAGGCGCTGCTGCTGACGCCGCCGCGGCGGATGAGCCTCGAGCAGGCCATCGCCTATATCGAGGATGACGAGCTGGTGGAGGTGACGCCGGGCGCCATCCGGCTCCGCAAGCGCCATCTCGACCCGCATGAGCGCAAGAAGCACGCGCGCCGGGCGGAGAGCGAGGCGGCGTAAGCCAGCCGCTGCGGCAAGTCGGACGGGGGCAGGGACCGAGAGGTCCTTGCCCCTTCCTTTTTCGGCAATGACAAGGTTCCCGCGTCCGGGTCATCGAAGCCCGCCGCAGCGTCCTGTTCGCGGGGTTTATGCCGCGCGCCGCTCTTGCCTTTCCTCAATCTGCTTCCGCCATTTCTGGTTAGGCAGGTGAGGCGGTGTCCCGATCACGCAGCCAGGGCCGAAGCCGTTGTCGAGGACAGGCCGCAGCGGTCTGAAGGCCGTGGGACTCCGCGCGGACAACTCCGGATTGCCCTTTCCGGCAGAGACAGTATGAACGCTGCCCCGCTTCGAGCCTTCCTGCATGTTTTCTGGCCTCCTGCATGACGACCGCAGCCTGGAGCTGCGGCGATGACCGATTTTCTGCGCGAGTTGCTGCCGGCGCCGTTGCGGATCAGCTGGATGGAACGGCTGCGCGCCTGCGCTGGCGCGTTGTTCGGCCTGCTGGTCGCCGGCTTTGCCACGCGCCTGTTGGTCGGCTCCGGCGGGGCTCCGCCGTTGCTGCTCGCGCCGATGGGGGCCTCCGCCGTGCTGCTGTTCGGCGTGCCAGCCAGCCCGCTGGCGCAGCCCTGGCCGGTGCTGGCAGGCAATGTGATCTCGGCGGGTATCGGCATCATCTGTGCGGGTTGGATTGCCGACCCGTTGATCGCCGCCCCCGTGGCGGTGGCCGCGGCGATCGGCACCATGCTGGCGCTGCGCTGCCTGCATCCACCGGGCGGAGCGGTCGCCCTGCTGACGGCGACGGGTGGCTCGGCCATCCAGGCCGCAGGCTGGGAGTTCGCCTTCAACCCGGTGGGCGTCAACTCGGTGCTGCTGGTCCTGGCCGCCATGGCCTTCAACAACCTGGTGGGGCGGCGCTACCCGCATGCGCCGCAGCCCGCGAACAGCCACCAGACCCGGGATCCTGAGCCGACGCAAAGGCTGGGCTTCACCACGGCCGACCTGGACGCCGTGCTGCAACGCCATGACCAGGTGCTGGACATCGCCCGCGACGACCTGGAAAGCCTGTTCCGCCAGGCGGAGATGGCGTCCTACCACCGCTGCCTGGGCGAGATCACCTGCGCCGACATCATGTCGCGCGACGTCGTCGCGGTGGAGTTCGGCACGCCCCTGCAGGAGGCCTGGACGCTGCTGCGGCGGCACAGGGTCCGCGCCCTGCCCGTGTTGGACCGGGCGCGGCGGGTGATCGGCATCGTCACGCTGGCGGATTTCGTGAAGCATGCCGATCTCGACCGGCTGGACGGGCTGCGGGGCCGGCTACGGCGCTTCCTGCGGCCGGCGCCGGGCGCCTTTTCCGAGAAGCCGGAAGTCGTGGGCCAGATCATGGCCGCGCCGGTCCGCACCGTCCCCATGGACACGCATATCGTCGCGCTGGTGCCGGTGATGGCAGGCGGCCTGCATCAGGTTCCGATCGTCGACCGGGAGCGCCGCCTGGCCGGCATGGTGGCGCAGTCCGACTTGGTCGCCGCGCTGTATCGCGGCAGGCTGGCCGAGGCGGAGGCGCCGCCCGCCCGCCCCGTCGCGCGCATCGGGCCGGTGCTGCGCCGCGCCGGCTGAGCCCCTTCGCGCCGGGGCATGGCTTATCGGCACTGCGGCAGACGCTACACTCGCCGGAAAGCAGCCGCGCGAGCCCTCATGCAAGACACCCCGCCCGCCATCCGGACCCGCGTCACCGAACTCCTCGGCATCCGCTACCCAATCGTCCAGGGCGGCCTCGCCCGCGTCGCCACCGCGCCGCTCGCCGCCGCCGTCTCGAATGCCGGCGGGCTGGGGCAGATCGCCAGCGCCGGGCTGGAGGGGGTGGAGGCGCTGCGGGCCGAGATCCGCCGCTGCCGGGCGCTGACCGAGCAGCCCTTCGCGGTGAACTTCCCGATCGGCCGGCAGGATATCTGGCCGGGGCTGGAGGCGGCGCTGGAGGAGGGCGTGCGCATCATCGCGCTCACCGCCGGCAACCCCGCCCCCTATCTCCGCCGCTGCCAGGAGGCGGGGGCGAAGACGCTGGTGCTGACCGCCGGCCCCGAGCTGGCGCGGAAGGCCGAGGCGGCCGGCGCCGACATGGTGGCGACCGTCGGCTACGAAGGCGGCGGGCATATCGGCCGCTCCGACGAGACGACGCTGGTCATGGTCCCGCGCACGGTCGCGGCGGTGAGGATCCCGGTGCTTGCCTCGGGCGGCATCGCCACCGGGGCCGGGCTGCTGGCGGCGCTCGCCCTCGGCGCCGAGGGGGTCGAGATGGGCACCCGCTTCGTCGCCACCGCCGAGGCGCAGGCGCATGCGGCCTACAAGCAGGCCCTCGCCGCGGCCGCGCCGGGCGACACCATGATCATCAAGCGCAGCCTCGGCATGCCGGGCCGGGTGCTGCGCAGCCCGCATGCCGAGGCGATCCTCGCCGCCGAGACCGCCGGCGCGCCGAAGGAGGCGGTCGTCGCCATGATCCTCGGCGCGCTGAACGCCCGCGGCACGGATGAGGGCGATCTCGCCGGCAGCTATGTCTGGGCCGGGCAATGCGTCGGGCTGTTCGATGCGGTGGAGCCGGCGGGCGAGGTGGTGCGCCGCATGGCGGCGGAAGCGGCCGAGGGACTCGGGCGGTTGCGCGGGATCTTCGCATGAGCGACCCGGCGCTGCTCTCCGCCACGGCGCTGGCCCGGCTCTTCGCCCGCCGCGCCCTCTCGCCGGTCGAGGCGCTGGAGGCGGTGCTCGGCCGCATCGCCGCGCTGAACCCGCGGCTGAACGCCATCATCGCGCTCGACGAGGCCGGCGCCCGCGCCGCCGCCCGGGCCAGCGAGACGCGCTGGCGCGACGGCCTGCCGCTCTCGCCGCTCGACGGCGTGCCGCTGACGGTGAAGGACAACATCGCCATGGCCGGCCTGCCCTGCGCCTGGGGCAGCCCGCTCTTCCGGGACGTCGTGCCGGCGCGGGACGAGCTGCCGGTGGCGCGCGCCCGGGCCGGCGGCCTCGTCCTGCTCGGCAAGACCAACGTCCCGGAATTCACCCTGCAAGGCTATACCGACAACAGGCTCTTCGGCCCGACGCGCAATCCCTGGGACCTGGCGCTGACGCCGGGCGGCTCCTCCGGCGGCGCGGTCGCGGCCGTCGCGGCCGGGCTCGGGCCGCTCGCCCTCGGCACGGATGGCGGCGGCTCGATCCGCCGGCCGGCCTCGCATACCGGCCTCGTCGGGTTGAAGCCTTCGCCCGGCCGGGTGCCGCGCTGCGACGGGCTGCCGGCCATCCTGCTCGATCTCGAGCAGATCGGGCCGATCGCCCGCACCACGGCCGATCTCGTCGCGCTGCTCGCCCTGCTGGCGCCGGGCGATGCGCGCGACCCGGCGAGCCGCGCCCTGCCGGGCTTCGCGGTGCCGCCCGCGCCGCCGCGCCAGCGCATCCTCTTCGTGCCGCGCTTCGGCGCCAATCCGGTCGATCCCGAGATCGCCACCAGCACCGCCATCGCCGCCGCCCGGCTCGGCGCGCTCGGCTATGGGGTGGAGGAGGGCGAGGCGCCCTTCACCGCCGAGGAACTGGGCGCGATGTTCGGCCCCGTCGGCCAGGCCGGCCTCGCCTGGCTGCTGGCGGCGCGGGGCGGCGAGCCGGAGGCGCCGATGCTGCGCGAGATGGCCGCGGCCGGCCGCGCCCTGCCGGCCGCGACGCTCTTCGCCGCCATCGACGGCATCGCCGCCTTCCGCCGCCGCATGGCCGGCTTCTTCCAGGCCTGGGACCTGATCCTGACGCCCGCCGCCGCGGCGCTGCCCTGGCCGGCGGAGCAACTGGCGCCCGCCACCATCGGCGGCGAGGCGGTCGGGCCGCGCGGCCATGCGGTCTTCACCAATTTCGCCAACCTGGCCGGGCTGCCGGGCCTCGCCTTGCCCTGCCAGCCGGCTGAGAGCGGGTTGCCGATCGGCTTCCAGCTCGTCGGCCCGGCGGGTTCGGACGGGCTGCTCTGCGCCATGGCGGCGCAGTGGGAGGCGGCGCAGCCCTGGGCGGATCGCTGGCCGGCGCTGCCGCCCGCGGCGGCGGATGGGCGGGAGGCCTGACCGCGGCCCCCGCCGCTTCGCCTTCCTATTCGACCGTGATGTTGGCGGTGCGGATGACCTTGCCCCAGCGCTCGGTCTCGGCGCGCAGGAAGGTGCCCGTCGCGGCCGGGTCGCGGCCCTCCACGACGAAGCCGAGATCCTGCAGCCGGGCCGCCATGGCCGGCTCCCGCACGATGCGGCCGACCTCGGCGGAGAGGCGGGTGACGAGCTCGGCCGGCGTGCCGGCGGGGGCGAGCAGCATGCACCAGGAGCTGACGACGAAATCCGGGATGCCGCCCTCGATCACGGTCGGCAGCTCCGGCGCGAAGGCAGTGCGCGTCGCCGCGGCGATGCCGAGCGGGCGGATGGTGCCGGCCTCGAATTGCGACTTCAGCGTCGAATAGGTGTCGAAGAGCAGGCCGATATTGCCGGACATCAGGTCCTGCAGCGCCGGCTGGGTGCCGCGATAGGGGATGTGCTCCATCTGCACGCCGGTGTCGATCTTCAGCAACTCCATCGCCAGATGCGCCGTCGCGCCGATGCCGCTCGAGCCGTAATTGACCTTCCCGGGATTCTTCCGGGCGTAGTCCAGGTAGTCGCGCAGGGTCTTGCCGGCGATCTTGTTGCTGCCGGCGAGGACCAGCGGCGCCGTCACCATCAGGGAGAGGGGCGCGAAGCTGGCGATCGGGTCGAAGGGCATCTTCCCCGCCTGCAGCGTCGCATTCGCCGCATGCGCCGGCAGCACGGTGACCAGCGTATAGCCATCGGGCGGGCTCGCCGCCGCCGCGGCGGCGCCGACGATGCTGTTGGCGCCGGGCCGGTTCTCCACCACCACGGGCTGGCCGAGCACCTTGGACAGCGGCTCGGCGACGAGGCGGGTGGCGATGTCGGTGGTGCCGCCCGGCGTGTAGGGGACGATGATGCGCACCGGCCGGTCAGGGTAGCCGGCGGCGCGGGCGAGGCCAGGGGCGGCGAGGGCGGCCGCGCCGATCGCCAGCGTCGCGCGGCGGGAGATCGGCCGCGGCATCGAGTCCTTCGTCCTGGTCATGCTGTCCCTTGTCCTTCGTCCCGGTCGTCGGCGGCCGGCATCCTGGCGCCGGCCGGGCCCTGCCTATCGCGGTTCCGGCGCGTTGCCGAGACCGCCGGCAGGAATTCCGCCGCAGCCATGCCCCGGACCGGCTGAAGGGAGGCTTACCGCCGCCCGCCGATCAGCCGCTGCCGCAGCCAGGCCGAGAGCCAGTCGATGGCGGCGACCGTCACGATCATCAGCAGGATGATGAAGGCCACCTCGTCCCAGGCACGGACGCGGATGCGCTCGGCGATCTGCAGCCCGATGCCGCCGGCGCCGACCACGCCGAGGATGGCCGCCGCCCGCGTATTGCTCTCGAAGAAGTACAGCGCCTGGGCCAGCATCACCGGCAGCACCTGCGGCAGCACGCCGAAGCGCAGCCGCTCCGCCCAGCCGCCGCCGGCCGCCGCGACGCCCTCGACCTGCCGCCGCTCCACCGCCTCGATCGCCTCGGCATAGAGCTTGGCCAGCACCGCGATATCGGCCGTGGCGATGGCGAGCACGCCGGCCAGCGGCCCGAGCCCGACGGCCCGCACATAGGCCAGCGCCCAGATGAGCTGGTCGATGCCGCGGAAGCCGTCGAAGAGCCGCCGGATGGAGAAGCGCAGCAGCGTCGCGGTCACCAGGTTGCGGGCGCCGAGGAAGCCGAGCGGCAGGGCGAGCAGCGCCGCGACGACCGTCCCCAGCAGCGCCATGGCGACGCTCTCGGCCAGGCCGCGCAGGATGTCGCCCCAGAGCGCGCCGGGCGAGGGCGGCAGCATCAGCCGCAGGATGGCGGCGAGGCCCGAGAGCCCCTGCCAGAGCCGCGCCGGGGTGAAGCCGAACTGCGCCAGCGCCCAGCCAAGCCAGGCGAGGAAGGCGGCGGCGACGAGCGCCCGCCACAGGCGGCGGCGCGGCGGCGGTGCGAAGGCCTCCGGCAGCCGGGCGCGCCAGGCGGCGACCTCTGTCCCGCTCACCGCGGCGCGCCGATCAGCCGGTGCCGCAGCCGCTCGGAAAGCAGGTCGATGGCGGCGACGCAGAGGAGGATGAGCAGGACGATGGCGCTGATCTCCTCGTAGTAATTCTGCGCGATGACGGTGTAGAGCTCCTCGCCGATGCCGCCGCCGCCGACGAAGCCGATGACGCTGGCCGCGCGCAGGTTGATCTCGAAGCGCAGCAGGGCATAGCTCAACAGGTTCGGCGCCACCTGCGGCAGCACCGCGAAGCGGCAGGCCTGGGCCCAGGAGCCGCCGGCGGCGCGCACGCCGTCCCAGGCGCCGGTCCCGGCATTCTCGATCGCCTCGGCGAAGAGCTTCCCCAGCGTGCCCGCGGTGTGCAGCGCGATCGCCAGGATGCCGGCGAGCGGCCCGACGCCGAAGGCCCAGACCAGGATCAGGGCGAAGACGATCTCCGGCACCGTGCGCATCGCTTCCAGCCCGCGGCGCGCGAGCTGGCGGGCCAGCATCCCGGCGCCGAGGTTGCGCGCCGCGGGGAAGGCGAGCAGCAGTGCCGCGCCGGCGCCCATCAGCGTCGCCAGCGCCGCCATGTTGGCGGTCTCGAAGAGCAGCCAGGCCCAGGAATCCAGTCGGTAGAACCAGGCGGCGAGGCTGCCCTCGGTCTCGCTGCCGGCGAACAGGACCGGCCAGCGCAGGGTGGGCAGGATCTTGCCGAAATACTCGCCCACCCGCGGCAGGCCCGCGGCGAGCGTCGCCGGCCGCACCTCGCTCACCCAGGCGGCAACGAGCAGGCAGGCGAGCAGCAGGGCGAGGCCGAGCAGCGTCCGGCCGAGGCGGGCGCGCCGCGCCGCCCGCCAGGTCGCCTCGGCCCCGGCGAGCGCCGTCGCGGTGCTGCTGGCGCTCAGTGGCGCCGCCGGCGCTCCGCCGCCTCCTGCTTGCGCATCTCGATCATGAAGACGTAGTCCTGATGCGTGACCTCGCGGTAGCCGGCGCCGCCGCCGCGCTCGATCTGCCGGTAGATGTCCGGATGCGCCCGGGGCAAAGCGAGGTGGAACAGCCGCATATCCTCCTTGAACCCGTCCGGCAGCGCGCTGCGCACGGTCTGCGGCCCGTTGATGATCGGGTCGGAGGTCCAGATCACCCGCAACTGGTGCATGTCCAGCAGGCCCTTCTCGACCATCGCCCGCAAGGTGCCGCGGGTGTAGCCGGCATTCACGTCGCCCTGGCCGGAGGCCCAGGTGACGGCGGCGTCGTACTGCTTCTGCACCACGGCGATGATCGCCTGCTCATGCCCGCCCGCGAAGCCGGTGCGGCCGAAATACTGTTCGGGATTGATGCCCTGTCGGCGCAGCGCGAAACGCGGGATGAGGTAGCCGCTGGCGGAATTCGGGTCGGACCAGGCCATCGCCTTGCCGCGCATCTCGGCGAGCGAGGTGATGCCGCTATCCGCCCGCGCCAGCATCACCGCGACATAGCTGATCGAGCCGTCCGCCTCCTCGGTGGTCAGCAGCGGCTCGACGCCGCCATTGGTCTCGAGCCAGGCGGCGGCATAGGCGGCCGGGGACATGTTGGCGATGTCGAGCTGCTGCGCGCCGAAGGCCTGGATCACCCCGGCATAGTCGCTGGCCGGGTAGAGCCGGGCGGGCAGTTTGAAGGTCGCCTCCAGCAGCGCCCGGTAGTCCTCGAACCGGCCCAGCCGGTCGGCCTCGTTCTCGCCGCCGAGCAGGCCGATGCGGATCTGCTTCATCTGCGCCCCCCAGGGCCGCGGCCCCGGCGGAGGGAAGGTGATATCGGGATCAGCGCTGCGCCGCGCCCGCGTGGGCGCGGCGAAAGCGGGGCCGAGGGGGAGCGCGAGCAGGGCGGCGAGGGCGCGACGCTTGGGCATGCCGGGGAGTCCTCTCGGAAGGCGTCGCCCGATCATGCCATCGCCGGCCGGGCCGCGGCAGCCTCGGCCTCGGCGGCGAGCTCGGCCTCCGTCAGGCCGTAGATCGCCCGCAGCCGCGCCGCGTCGAGCTCGCTCGGCGCCCCGTCGAAGACGACGCGGCCGGCCTGCATGGCGACGATCCGGTCGCAATAGGCGCGCGCGGTCTCGAGATGGTGCAGGTTGACCAGCACGCTGATGCCCTCGGCGCGGTTCGCCTCCCGCAGCGCCTGCATGACCAGCCGGGCATTGGCCGGGTCGAGCGAGGCGATCGGCTCGTCGGCGAGGATCAGCCGCGGCGCCTGCAGCAAGGCGCGGCAGAGGGCGACGCGCTGCTGCTGGCCGCCCGAGAGCGTCTCCGCCCGCTGCAGCGCCACCGCCAGCAGGCCGAAGCGATTGAGCATGGCGAGCGCCCGCGCCCGCTCAGCCGCCGGGAAGCCACCGGTGAGCAGGACCCGCGCGCGGCGCAGCCCGTGCTGGTAGGCGAGCCGGCCGAGCAGCGCGTTGGTCAGCACGTCGAGCCGCTGCACCAGGTTGAATTGCTGGAAGACCATGGCGCAGTCGCGCCGCCAGCCGCGCAGCGCCCGGCCGTGCAGCGCCGTGACGTCAACGCCGTCATGCAGCACCTGGCCGGCGCTCGGCTCGACCAGCCGGTTCACCAGCCGCAGCAGCGTCGACTTGCCGGCGCCGGAGCGGCCGATGATGCCGAGCATCTGCCCCGCCGGCACGGCGAGGCTGACCGCATCCACCGCCACCACCGTGCCGAAGCGGCGCGTCAGCCCCCGCAATTCCAGCATCGCGCCTCCGGCCCGGATCCCTGCAGCGGGTTGCGTTCAAAAGTGAACGCTGCTCCGCCGCAGCCTGTTGTTTTCAGGGCAGAGTCGCGCGTCCGGGCGTTCACGCCCTCCCGCGATCTGCTCTAGCGGGCGCCCCGTGGGGGCCCGCATCGAAGGCGCTTATAGCAATGCCGGGGCGCGGTGGCCTGGTGGCGCTATCCGCCCCGGCGGCCGGGCTCGGCCGGCATGCCGGGGATGCGCAGCGTCGCCAGCTTGGTCGAGCGGCCCGCGGAGGGGGGGCTATCGGGGGGAGTGCAACCAAGACGTCTTCATCCCTCGCGCGCTGACCGGCATCTGGATCATGGTCCGGGCCCGGCCGGCCGCGGCCCGCCCCGGACTGAGAGGTTGAAGGAACGCATCCATCCGCTCAGGATGACGGCCCATGCGCCCCGTCCCGCGGGACCCGGCGCACCCTGACCCGAGGATCGCCATCCTGTCTTCCGCCTCGCCGCGCTGCCGCTTCGGCTTGCTTGCCGCCCTCCTCCTGACCTGCCCCCTGCTGCCGCTGACGGCCTGCGCGCCGCATCCGGCAGCGGCGCAGCGTGGCCTGATCCCGGATTTCGCCGATCTCGCCGAGCGGGTGCAGCCGGCGGTCGTGAACATCGCCGTCACCTCCGAGCAGCGCGCCGAGATCCCGCCCGAGCTGCGCGGCACGCCGTTCGAGCGCTATTTCCGGGACCGCATGCGCAACCGCCGGCAGGAGGTGCAGGGGGCCGGCTCCGGCTTCGTCATCGACCCGGCCGGCTACATCGTCACCAACAACCACGTCGTCGGGAATGCGAGCAAGGTGGTGGTGGCGCTGCAGGATGGCTCGGAGCTGCAGGCCCGCGTCGTCGGCACCGACGACCTCACCGACCTCGCCCTGCTGAAGGTCGATCCGCGCACGCCGATGACGAGCGTCTCCTGGGGCTCCTCCGCCGCCGCCCGGGTCGGCTCCTGGGTGCTGGCGGCTGGCAATCCCTTCGGCCTCGGCGGCACCGTCACCGCCGGCATCATCTCCGCCCGCGGCCGGGAGATCGGCGCCGGGCCCTTCGACGATTTCATCCAGACCGATGCCGCGATCAACCCGGGCAATTCCGGCGGGCCGCTGTTCAACGCCGCCGGCGAGGTGATCGGCATCAACACCGCCATCTACTCGCCCTCCGGCGCCTCCGCCGGCATCGGCTTCGCCACCCCCTCGGACCTGGCGCGGCCGGTGATCGAGCAGCTTCGCCGGGATGGCCGGGTGGAGCGGGGCTGGCTCGGCGTCTCGGTGCAGGACCTGCTGTCGGATGAGGGGCGGGGCAGCCATCGCGGCGTGCTGATCGCCGGGATCGAGCGCAACAGCCCGGCCAGCCGCGCCGGGCTGCGGCAGAACGACATCGTCGTCGCCATCAATGGCGAGCGGATCGAGAGCTCGCGCGCCCTGGTGCGCACCGTGGCGGCGGTGCCGCCCGGCCAGACCCTGCGCCTCACCGTGGTGCGGGAAGGGCGGGAGCGCGAGCTGTCGGTGCAGGTGGGGCGGCGGCCCGGCGGCGCGGGCTGAGCGACCCCCGCCGGCGCGCAGGCCCCGGACCGGGACCGCCCGGATGGTGTAGAAGCAATCTGCCCAACAATTGGCCGCAAGCCGGTTCGGAGGCAGAAGAGGCGCAATGGCCGCGGGCAGGCCTTCGCCGCGCTGGGCAGGGACAGGAAAACGATGCGGATTCTGCTGGTCGAGGACGATGCCGAGGTCGCGCGCTTCGTGCGCAAGGGCCTGCAGGAAGCCGGCCACACCGTGGAGCACGCGACCAATGGCCGCGACGGGCTGTTCCTCGCCGCCTCCGAGCAATTCGACATGCTGGTGCTCGACCGCATGCTGCCGGGGGGCGTGGATGGCGTCCGCCTGGTCGAGACGCTGCGCAGCCAGGGCAACCGCACCCCGGTGCTGTTCCTCTCGGCGCTCTCGGCGGTGGATGAGCGGGTGAAGGGCCTGAAGGCCGGCGGCGACGACTACCTCACCAAGCCCTTCGCCTTCGCCGAGTTGCTGGCGCGGGTCGAGGCGCTCGGCCGCCGGCCCTCGGTGGACGCGCCGGCAACCAAGCTGCGGGTCGCGGATCTCGAGCTCGACCTGCTCTCGCGCACCGTCATGCGGGCGGGCAAGCGGATCGACGTGCAGCCGCGGGAATTCCGCCTGCTCGAGCATCTGATGCGGCATGCCGGGCAGGTGGTCACGCGCACCATGCTGCTCGAGAAGGTCTGGGACTACCATTTCGATCCGCAGACCAACGTCATCGACGTGCATGTCTCGCGCCTGCGGCAGAAGCTCGACAAGGGCTTCGACCGGCCGTTGATCCACACCGTCCGCAACGCCGGGTACATGATCCGGGCCGAGCCCTGAGGCGGGACCCCGCGCCGGCGCCTCGGGTGAGCGACCCGACCTTCCCGGTGGGCCGGCTCGTCCGGCCGCGCCGCCCGGGCGGCGCGGCCGGCAAGCCGGCCGGACGGACCGGGTCGCCGGGCCTCGCTGCCGGGCCGCCGCGGCTGCTGAAGAGCGCCGGCTTCCGCTTCGCCGCGCTCTTCGCCGCGATGTTCGCGATCGCCGCCGTGGCGCTGGTCGCCGTGCTGTGGTGGGCGACCGCCGGGGCGCTGGACCGGCAGACCGATGCCGCGATCCGCGCCGATGCGATCGCCTTGGCCGAGCGCTGGCGCGAGGCCGGCACCTCGGGCCTGGCGGAGGCGATCGACGAGCGGCTCGCGGTCGATGTCGAGAACGAATCGATCTACCTCCTCATGGATGCCGAGGGGGTGCGGCGCATCGCCGGCAACCTCGACAGCTGGCCCCGTGGCCAGACGGACGGCGTGCCCTGGTTCCGCACCCGGGTGATCCATGACGGCATCGCGGTGGATGCGCGGCTGCACCGGCTGGAGCTGCCGGGGCTGCGGCTGCTGGTCGGGCGCGACGAGACCGAGCGCAGCGAGCTGCGCCGGCTGCTGACCGAGGGCGTGGTCTGGGCCTCCGGCGCCGTCCTGGTCTTCGCCCTGATGGGCGCCTGGCTGATCCGGCACGCGCTGCAGGCCCGGATGCGGCCGGTCTTCGCCACCACCGCCGCCATCGCCGGCGGCGACCTCGCCTCGCGTGTCGCCATCTCTGGCCGCGGCGACGAGTTCGACCGGTTGGCGCAGACGCTGAACGCGATGCTGGACCGCATCGCCTCGCTGATGGAGGGGGTGCGCGGCGTCTCTGACGCCATCGCGCACGACCTGCGCACGCCGATCGCGCGCGCCCGCGCCAAGCTCGAGGATGCGCTAGCGACCTCGGCGGACGAGGAATCGCTGCAGGCCGCCGTGGAGCAGGGCATCGCCGATCTCGACGGCATCAGCCGCATCTTCCAGGCCCTGCTGCGCATCGCCGAGGCCGAGGCCGGGGCGCGCCGCGCCGCCTTCGCGCCTTTCGACCTGGCGCATGTGCTGGCGGATGCGGCGGAGATCTACGAGGCGACAGCCGAGGCGCGCGGCCAACGGATGCTGACCGACCTGCCGGAACGGCTCGACCTGGTCGGCGACCGCGACCTGCTGCTGCAGGCGGTGGCGAACCTGCTCGACAACGCGATCAAATTCACCCCGCCCGGCGGCACGGTGACGCTCGCCGCCAGCCAGACCCCGGCGGGGATCGAGGTGATGGTGGCCGATGACGGGCCCGGCCTCTCGCCCGAGGACCGCGCCCATGCCGGCGAGCGGTTCTTCCGCGCCGACAAGGCGCGCGCGACGCCGGGCTCCGGGCTCGGCCTCTCCCTGGTGCGCGCCGTGGCGCATCTGCATGGCGGCGAGGTGGTGCTCGAGGATGCGGCGCCGGCGCGCGCGCGGCCGGGCCTGCGGGCGGTGATCCGGCTGCCGCGGGCATGACCGAAGCGTCATCTCCTGCCCACGGCATCTTGAGCAGGCAGGCGGCACTGTCCGGGCTGATGTCCTCCATCCTGGCGCCGCCCACGCTGCTGCTGTCGCTCGTGCTCTCCGCCGCGGCGGAACCGAGCCCGCGCGTGACCACGGACACGGCCGAGTATTGCAACAGCCTCGTCCTGCGCCTGGCCGAGCTGCCGGCGGCGAAGCGGGAGCCCTCGCGCTCGCTCGCGGCCGAGGGCGAGCGGCTCTGCGGCACCGGCCATGTCCGCACCGGGATCGCCAAGCTGCGGCGCGCGGTGCGCGCGGCGATGGCCTCGCAGTGACCGCCGGCCGGCCGCCCGGGCCGGCTTGAGGCGCCTCCCCACCGTGCCTAAGCTCGCCACGGTCCCGGGGGAAGCGATGTGAGCGAATTGCTGTTCGAGAGGCAGGGCGGCGTCGCCGTCATCACCCTCAACCGGCCCGACAGCGGCAACGCCTTCACCCTCGAGATGCTCGCCGACTGGGAGCGGGCGCTGCGCGAATGCATCGCCGACGACGCGATCCGCGCCGTGGTGCTGACCGGCGCCGGCCGCATCTTCTGCTCGGGCGGCGACGTGAAGCGCATGGCACGCAACGCCGCCGCGGGGCAGGGGCCCTGGGACCGGTCGAAATACCTGACCGACCACGTCCACCGCATCCCGCTGACGGTGCTGGAGCTCGACAAGCCCTATCTCGTCGCGGTGAACGGCGCGGCGACCGGCGCCGGCATGGACATGGCGCTGATGGGCGACCTCCGCTTCGCCGCCGAGAGCGCGCGCTTCGCCGAGAGCTACATCAAGGTCGGCTTCGTCGCCGGCGATGGCGGCGCCTGGATGCTGCCGCGGCTGATCGGCACGCCGAAGGCGCTCGAGATGCTCTGGACCGGCGATTTCGTCTCGGCGCAGGAGGCGGAGCGGATCGGCCTGGTGAACAAGGTGCTGCCGGATGCCGAGCTGCTGCCGCACACCATGGCGGTGGCCGAGCGGCTGGCCAGCGGCCCGACGGTCGCCATCCGGCTGATGAAGCGCATGGTCCGCCAGGGCGCCTCGAGCAGCTTCCCCGAGGCGCTGTCCTTCGCCGCGAGCTGCGTCGGCGTGGTCAGCGGCACCGAGGACTACCGCGAGGCGACCACCGCCTTCGCCGCGAAGCGCAAGCCGGCTTTCCAGGGCCGGTGAGGGGAGGCGCGCCGCCATGACCCGCCCCTGCCTCCCCTACCTGCCCCCCGGCCGGCGCCCGCGCTTCGCCGTGCCGCCCGGCGCCTGCGACAGCCATGTGCATGTCTTCGGCCCCTATGACCGCTTCCCGCTCGCGGCCGACCGCAGCTACACGCCCGTCGAGGCGCCGGTGGAGGCCTTCCTCGCGCATCTCGACGGGCTCGGCTTCGCGCGTGGCGTCATCGTCACCGCGAGTGCCCAGGGCACCGACAATGCGGCGATGCTGGACGCGCTCCGGCGGCATCCGGATCGCTTCCGCGGCGTCGCCGTGCTGCCGCCGGAGACCGACGACCGGAGGCTGGACGCGATGACCGAGGCCGGGGTGCGCGGGCTGCGGCTCAACCTGCTGCGCGGCGCGGGCGGCGAGCGCACCTACCGCAACGGCGTCGGCATGGAGAGCCTGGAGGCGCTCGGCCCGCGGCTGCGGGAGCGCGGCTGGCACCTGCAGATCTGGATCCATGCCCGTGACCTCGCCGAGGCCCTGCCGGCGCTGAAGCGGCACGGGATGGAGCTCGTCATCGACCATATGGGCCGCATCTCGACGCGCGAGGACACGCCCGAGCATCCCGGCTTCCGCCTGCTCTGCGAGTTGCTGCACGACGGGCGGGCCTGGACCAAGATCTCGGGCGCCGACCGGATCACCGGCGGCGAGGCGCCCTGGTCCGCGGCCGATCCCTATGCCCGGGCGCTGCTGGCGGCGAATGCCGCGCGCTGCGTCTGGGGCACGGATTGGCCGCACATCGCCTATTTCGACCGGGTGATGTCCGAGGATGCGGCACTGGCCGACAAGCTCGGCGAATGGTGCCCGGATGCGGCGACATTGCGGGCCGTGCTGGTGGACAACCCGGCCAGGCTCTACGGCTTCTGACGGAAGGACAGTCCCGATGCTTGATGGAATGACCTGGCGCGTCCCCTCCCTGCGCCACAAGGTGAGCCCGGAGGAGTGGCAGGCGCGCGTCGACCTCGCCGCCTGCTACCGGCTGGTCGATCTCTACCAGATGAGCGACCTGATCGCGAACCACGTCTCCGTCCGCGTGCCGGGCGAGGACGCCTTCCTGATCAACGCCTATGGCCTGCTCTACGAGGAGATCACCGCCTCCTCGCTGATGAAGATCGACTATGACGGCAACGTGCTGCTGGCGCCGGACTTCCCCGGCGGGCAGCAATACGGTGTCAACCGCGCGGGCTTCGTCATCCATTCGGCGATCCACCGGGCGCGGCACGACCTCGCCTGCGTCGCGCATACCCACACCTGGGCGGGCATGGCGGTCTCGACGCTGGAATGCGGGCTGCTGCCGAACACCCAGACCAGCATGCGCTTCGCCCATGTCAGCTACCACGACTTCAACGGCGTGGTGCTCGACCTGTCGGAGCAGGAGCGGCTGGTGCGCGACCTCGGCGACAACAACGCCATGATCCTGCGCAATCACGGCCTGCTGACGGTCGGCCGCACCATCCCCGAGGCCTTCAACGCGCTGCATCGCCTCGAGCTTTCCTGCAAGACGCAGATCGCGGCGATGTCCTGCAACAGCCCGATGATCGCTGTGCCGCCCGAGGTGGTCGAGAAGACCTACATGAACTACCAGCCGCATGTCCGCCGGCCCTTCGGCGTGCTCGACTGGCCGGCGCTGCTGCGCAAGCTCGACCGCATCGATCCGAGCTACCGCGACTGAGCGCGGCGGCTGCCATGGCCGGCGCGGCGCCCGGCATCCTGCTCTCGGATGTCGCGGCGGCGCGGCACGGCGCGCGCATCCGCGCCGCGGCGCCGACCGCCCGGTTGATCCCGGTGCCGCCGGAGGGGCCATTGCCGGCGGCGGCCGGGGCGGAGATCGCTTTCGTCACCCGCGACCTCTTCCTCGGCGGTACCCGCCACCGCCTGACCCCGCGCTTCCTGCGCTTCACCGATTTCTTGCAGACGCTGCCAAGCCTGCGCTGGGTGCAGACCTTCTCCGCCGGCACCGACATGGCCGTCTACCAGGCCATGCTGGGACGCGGGCTGCTGCTGACCAACAGCGCCGGCGCCAGCGCGATCGCGGTGGCGCAGACCGCCATCGCCGGGTTGCTCGCCCTCGCCCGGCAGCTCCCGCGGGTGATGGAGGCGCAGCGCCGCCGGGCCTGGGAACCGCTCTACGGCGCGGCCGAGCCGCGCGCCTTCGAGGGGCAGACGGCGCTCGTCATCGGCACCGGCCCGATCGGGCAGGAGATCGGGCGGCTCTGCCGGGCCTTCGGCCTGCGGACGGTCGGCATCCGGCGCGACCCCGCTGCCGGCCTGCCTGACGGCTTCGACGTGGCCGCCGGCTTCGCCAATCTGCCCGACTGGCTACCGCGCGCCGACTGGCTGCTGCTCGCCTGCCCGCTCACCACGACGACGTGCGGGCTGATCGATGCGGCGGCGCTCGCCCGGCTGCCGCCTGGGGCGCATCTGGTGAATGTCTCGCGCGGCGGCGTGGTGGCGGAGGCGGCGCTGCTCGCGGCGCTGCAGGAGGGCCGCCTCGCCGGTGCCTTCCTCGATGTCTTCGAGGCCGAGCCGCTGCCGCCCGACAGCCCCTTCTGGGCGCTGCCGAACGTCATCGTCTCGCCGCACAGCGCCGCCGCCTCGGACGGGCTGCCGGAGCGGGTGGCGGCGATCTTCTGCGACAACCTCCGCCGCTGGCTCGCCGGCGCCTCGCTCGCCAACCTGGCGCGGCCGGTGGCATGATACCAACGGCCGTTGATGTTGACACACCAACGGCCCCCATTCGGGCGCCCGGCATGAATGGGCCATTCATGCCGCTGGCCTGAGGCGGCGCGCCTTGGAACGCCTATCAAAACCGCCGCTGCTCGTCGCCCTGCCGCGGCTTCGCCGCGGCAGGCTGTGACGCATCTTGGGCGCGGCTTCGCCGCGGCAGGCTGTGACGCATCTTGGGCGCGGCTTCGCCGCGGCAGGCTGTGACGCATCTTGGGCGGGAGGGGACTCCATGGGGTTCCCGCAAAGCCGCGAAGCGGTTTTGCGGGGATTTCTCTAGCCCGTCTGCGCCCGCACCGCCTGCGCCGCGCGCTGCCAGGCTTCCCAGGCCGCATCCGCCGTGGCGCCGGCGCGGCCGGCGGCGAGGCTTGCCGCGTTGAGCTGCCGCCGCGCCTCCTCCTTCGCCGGGCCGCTGCGGTCCTCGACCGCGGCGCGGGCGCGATCGAGCGCCGCCTCCGCCACCACGGCGCCGCGGATGGCGCCGCGCGCCCTCTCCAGCAGCCGGCGCGCCTCGGCCAGCGCCGCGACCAGCCCCGCCAGCCGCTCGCGGCCAGGGGCGTCGGCGGGCAGGCGCTGCAGCAGGGCCTGCAGGGTCTCGAGGCTGCCGGGGCCGCCGGGCAGGCGGCGCAGGCCCTGCTCCAGGTCGAGGCCGCGCCAGGGCAGCACCTCCGGATCGCCGAGGCCTGGGTCCCAGAGCGTCACCCGCTGCACCGCCTCCCGCTCCCAGGCGAAGCGCAGGGTGGCGGCGGCGCCGTCCAGCAGCGTCTCCGTGCGCAGGCCGAACTCTCCCTCGGCGGCCACGGGAAAGAGCGGCTTCGCCCCCTCCCGCCGTGGCAGGTCGATCACCATGCGGCCGCGGGCGCCCTGCGGATCGACCGCCAGCGCCACGGCCTCGCGCCGCGCCAGCGCCACCTCCACCAGGTTGCGCCGTACATCGACGCGCAGCGGCTGCTCGCTCGTCTCCGCCGCCTGCGACAGCTGCAGGTCGCGGTTGCGGGCGAAGGCGAGGAGGCGCTGCTCGCCCGGCGCCACGGCGCGCAGCTCGGCATCGCCGAGCCAGGCGCCGGCCTCCGTCCCGCTGGTGGCGCCGTAGAGCGCGGCGAGCCCGTCGGGCAGCACATGGCCGCTCGCATTGGTCAGCCGCACGGCGTCGAGCGGGTGCCGCGCCGCGAGGTCCTGCACCCACCAGAGCCGCTCGGCCGGCAGGCGGGTGTCGAGGAAGGGAAGGTTGGCGGTTTCGCCGCCGCGGATGGTGACGGGGCCGGGCAGGGCGAAGGCGATGCGTCCCGGCGAGGCCTCGACCGCGGCCTCGGCGAGCGCCGCCACCGGCGGGGCCGCCGCTGCGGCGGCCGGCGCGGCGCTCCGCTCGAAGCGCTTCGCATCGGCCATCGCCTCGGCCAGTGGGGCGGGGGGCGCCGGCCGTGGGCCGGTATCCGGCTCGACCGTGACCGGGGCCGCGCCGCGCACCGGCAGCACCGGCCGCGCCAGCTGCACCGGGGTGTAGAGCGGCTGCGCATAGGCCGCCGGATTGCCGGAGACGAGGGTGAGCTGCACCCCCTCCCAGTCGGCGCCCGAATGGTTCTCCACCACCGCCCAGCCCTGCAGCCGTGCCTCGCCCTGGCCCTGACCCTCTGGCGGCAACACCAGGCGCCAGGAGGGCTTCCAGAGCGGCGCGGCGGTGACATAGGTGAGCCCGACCCGGCGCGGCGCGGTGGCGCCGATGATGCGGATCGAGAGGCGCCGCATATCGGCGCTGCGGCCGGCGGCGAGGGCATCGGCGGCGCGGGCGAGCTGGCCGGCGAGCGCCGGATCGGCCAGCCGGAGCTGCTCGCCCTCGCGCAGCAGCAGCAGGCGCAGCCCCGCCTCCGTCAGCAGCGTCACCCGCAGGCCGGCCTCGCCCTCCTCGGCATCGAGCAGCCGGCCGGTCACGTCGCCCGCCGTCACCACCTGGCCGCGCAGCGCCCGCATCAGGCTGGCGCGGCTCTCGAAATCCGCCGGGCGCAGCGGCAGGCCGCGGAAGGCCTCGGCGGCGAGGTCCTGCGCCGCTAGCCGCACCTCCTGGACCTGGCCGGCGGGGTCGCGCAGCAGCATGGATTTCAGCAGGTCGTCCACTGCCTCGAGCGGCGCGCGCAGCTCGAGGCCGGCATCGGCGGCGAGCTCACCCTCGCACTCGATCTGCATCAGCCCGGCATTGGAGAGGGTGACGCGCCGCACCGGCAGCTCGGCCGCGGCGGCCGGCAGGGCAAGGGCGGTGAGGAGCAGGAGGATACGCATGCAGGCCTCGTCGGACGGGGCGCCCGGGAGCGGGGCAGGGTTACGCCGGACAGGTGGCGCTGCCGGTCGGGTGAGTCCACCCGATCGGGGCCCGTTTCAAGCCGGCGCCGTCCGTGGCTGCGGCTGCTGCCGGGCCAGCGCCACCGCGGCGGCGAAGGCGGCGAGGGAGAAGCCGAGCCCGGCGCCGAACACCGCCGCATGGCTCTCGCCGGTTGCGGCGAAGAGGGCGGCGAGGCCGAAGCCCACGACCGTCTGCACCACGGCGAAGGCCGCCGTGCACTGCACCCACAGCCCCGTCGCGCGCAGGCCGGCGATCTCCCGTGTCACCCCGAGCGTCACCGCCGTCACGCCCACCGCGGCGAAGCCTGCCAGCGCCGCCGCCGGCAGCACGAGCGGGGCATAGGGCGGCAGGGTGAGGCCGAGGGCGAGGACCTGGACCAGCAGCCAGAGCCGCAGGGTCGGCCGGCCGCCGAGGCGGTCCGCCACCCGCCCGCTCAGCACGCCGCCGGCGACGCCGGCGAGGCCGAATACCAGCCAGAGCAGCGCCCCGATGCCGATGCCGAGGCCCCGGCCGCGCGCGGCGAGGTCGGCGAGATAGACCATGGGCGGCACCATCCCCGCGCCATGCAGCCCATAGAGCAGCAGCAGCAGCCGGGCGCGGGGCGGCGCCTCGGCCGCGACGCCGCGCATCGCCATGTCCGGCCAGCGCGGATGCGCGAAGGCCCAGAGCAGCAGGACGAGGCCGGCGAGGCCAAGCCAGGTGGCCGGAAGCCCGGCCGGCAGCAGGGCGGGCACGGCGAGGGCGCCGGTGGCGATGCCGAGCCCGACGCCCGCGATGACCACGCCGCCGGCCGTGCCGCGCTGCTGCAGCGGCACCGAGGCCTGCGTCGCCGGGCCGGCGAGCGCCATCAGCAGCCCGCCCGCGACGCCCGCCAGGGTTCGCCAGGCCAGGAACCAGGGAAAGCCGCCATTCCAGGCGCAGGCGATCAGCGAGAGGACGATCAGCGCCATGCCGGCATCGAGGGTGCGCGGCACGCCGAGCCGCCGGCCCGCGCCGCGCCCGAGCAGCGTGCCAATCAGGTAGCCCAGCAGCGCCGCGGCGCCGAGCGTGCCGGCCTCGGCGCCGGTGACCCAGCCCTGGCCGACCATGGCGGGGAAGAGAGGCACATAGGCGAAGCGGGCGAGGCCGTTGCCGGAGGCGGTGGCGGCGCCACCGGCCAGGGCGTGGCGAAGGAAGGAGGACACGCGGCGAGCCTAGAGCAGATCGTGGGAGGGCGTGAGCGCCCGGACGCCGATGTCTGCCTGCCCTATAGTCTCTTGCGGCGTCTCGTTTCTTATAGGCATTAGGAATGCCGCAGGGTCGTTCCGCTCAGGCGGGAAATGCCGGCGGCTGCGTCGATCCGGCCTCGGGACCGCGGCAAGGCGCCGCATCATACGATCTCATCGCCGTCATGTTGTCGGAACTGCCGCGCGCCGCCTGCTTTTTCAACGCCATGTCCGACCTCGTCCAGCGCCGTGAGGCAAGGCTGCTCGCGCAGCAGACCGCGCTCGCGCGCTTCGGGGAGCGGGCGCTGCAATCGGAGGATCTGCAGGAGCTTCTGCATGAGGCCTGCCGGCTGATCGCGGAGGGATTCGATACCGGTCTCGCGAAGGTGCTCGAGTTGCAAAGCGACGGTCGCACCCTGGTGATGCGGGCCGGCTTCGGCTGGCGGCCGGGCCTGGTCGGCGAGGTGGCGCTGCGGGCCGAGGCGGGCACGCTGGAGGCGCTGCTGCTCGAAACCGAGCTGCCGGTCATATCGGAGGATTGCGCCGCCGATGATCGTTTCGTCCTGCCCGGCTTCATGCAGGAGCACGGGGTGTGCGCGGTCGCAAATGTCGTCGTCGCCGGCGCCGACGGCAAGGCGCCCTATGGCATCCTCGAGATCGACAGCCGCCAGCCGCGGCGCTTCACCGAGGACGAGGTCGCCTTCCTGCAATCCTATGCCAACATGCTCGCGGCGGCCGTCGAGCGGCTGCGGGTCGGCGACGAGCTGCGCGCCCGGTCCATCGAGGTCGAGCGGCTGCTCCGCGAGTTGCAGCATCGAGTCAAGAACAACCTTCAGGTCATCATTGGGCTGATGCAGCTGCAGGCGCGCTGCGCCGGCACGCCGGAGACACTCGCGGCGCTGCAGGCGGTGCGCCGGCGCGTCGACGCCCTGCGGCTGCTGCACGACAAATTCTACCTCGCCGGCGATGTCGACCGGGTCGATCTCGGCGCCTATCTCAGCGAGCTCGCCGGCACGCTCCTGCGCTTTCACGAGGATGCGCCGGGACGCATCCGGCTGGTGCTGGAGATGGGGCAGCAGATCGTGCCGCCCGAGCAGGCGGCGCCGCTTGGCCTGATCGTGCACGAATTCGTCGCCAACAGCCTCAGGCACGCCTTCGATGGCAGCGAGGGGAGCATCGGCCTGCGACTCGAGTCGGCGCGTGGCGGCGAGGTGCGGATGGTGCTCTGGGATGACGGGCGCGGCTTTCCCGGCGCGCCCTCCGGCGGGACCGGGATGCGGCTGATGGAGCGCCTGACGCAACAACTTTCGGCGCGCATGATCTGGGCCGGAAGCGGGCGTGGCACCCGCCTCACCCTGGTTTTCCGCCCGCTCCCGGCACGGTGAAGACCATTGCGCCTCAGGCTTCGGTAACTATTGCAAATCCAGATTCTTCTGTCGGCATTGCAATGCTGGCGGGATGCTCTACCGAGGCACGATGGACGCGCAAGCAGGAGCGCCCCTGGCGCTGGTCGTTGAGGACGAGGCGCTGTTGGCGCTCGAGATGGAAGACCTTCTGGTGGCGGAAGGCTTCGAGACTCTCATCATCGGCTCGGCCGATGCCATGGCGGGCATCCCCGTGGCCTCGGTCACGGTCGCGGTGGTCAATCTCCGCCTGAACGGCCGGCTCGCGGGCTATGAAATCATTCAGGAATTGCGGCGCCGCAGCCCGAATCTGCCGGTCGTGGTGGTGACGGGCTACGATGCGGATGCGCCGCAGGCCAATCTGCGTGGCCTCGGCTGGCCGACGGTGCGGCTGCAGAAGCCGCAGCATGGCGACCGGCTCATCCCGGCGGTGCGGGACGTGCTGCAGCAGGCCTCGCAAGGCCTGCGGCCCCAGGGCGGCCGGCGGGAGGTCGACCGGGCCACCGGCATCTGACGCCCAGCAAGGTCCGGCTCCGCTCGGGGGTACCCGGCAGGGCGGCGTGATAGTCGAGAATGTGGAAGTTCAGGGGGTGCCCGGCTCGGGGCTGAACATCTCCCGCTTGCCCGGCTTGTCCTTCCATTCATCCGCATCGGCCGGCGGCTCGCCCTTGCGGGTGATGTTGGGCCATTGCGTCGCATAGGTGCGGTTCAGCTCGGCGTAGTCAGCCGCGCGGTCGTCGCTGTCGGGCACGATCGCCTCGGCGGGGCATTCCGGCTCGCAGACGCCGCAATCGATGCACTCGTCCGGATGGATCACCAGCATGTTCTCGCCGACATAGAAGCAGTCCACCGGACAGACTTCCACGCAGTCCATGTACTTGCACTTGATGCAGTTTTCGAGAACGACATAAGTCACGGCTGACTGATCCCTCGCGCCCGGCGATGCGCCGGCGCAGAGATGGACCGCGATGGCCGGGATGGCAAGCCGCGGGTGATCCACCCTGCCGCAGGTCAGCCTTGCTGGGAAGGCGGCGGTGCCGAAAGGTCCTCGAACAGGCCCCGTGCCTCGCTGGCGGGGCCACGCCGCCCGCCCAGGGCCAGCACCCGCCAGATCCGCACGCTCCCGCGCTCCGGCGAGCCCAGCGCCAGGGTCAGCACGTCGCCGGGGCGCAGCCTGGCATGCGGCTTGTCTGTGGGCTGGCGATTGATCCGGACGCTGCCGGCCTCGACCATCCGGCTGCAGGCGGCGCGGGTCTTGGCGACCCGTGCGCACCAGAGCCATTTGTCGAGCCGCTGCCAGTCGCGGTCCTCGCCGCCCTCGGCCATCCGTCCCGCCTTCCCGCCGGGACGGTCAGCTCTGCTGCTGCTGCAGCTTCAGGCGGGCGAGCACGGCGAAGGGCGAATCCGGGTCCGGGCCGCTCGGCTCGGCCGGCTTGCCGTGCGACATGGTCGCGGACCGGTCGCCGCGATCGGGCCGCGAGCCGCGCGGGCCGCGGTCATCCTCGCGCCGGTCCGGCCGCGGGCCGCGCGGCGGCCCGCCGGGGCCGCGGTCGCGGTTCTGGAAGGGCTTGCCGCCGAAGCCGCCGCGCGAGACCTCGAGCTTGCCCGGGCCCTTGCGCAGCTCGGGCGGGATCGGCGGGCCGTAGAAGATCATGGCGGCGCTGGTCGGCGGCGGCAGCGGCGCATCCGGCACGGCGCGGGCCTCGCGCGGCGGGCGCTGGTCGCGCTCGCCCCGATCGCGCTCGCCCCGGTCGCGCCGCGGCGGGCGGTCCTGCCAGCCGCGCTGCTCCTGCCGGTCGCGCGGCGCCTGTCCCTCGCGGCCGCTCCGGGCCTCCTGTCGCTCGCGCGGCGGCCGGCCGGCGCCGGGCCCATGGCCCTCCCGCTGCTCTCCTGGCGCTCCGCGCTGATACTCTCCTGGCGCTCCGCGCTGGTGTTCTCCTGGCGCCCCGCGCCGGGGCGGCCGCTGCCCCTCGCGGCGCGGCCCCTCCGGCCGCGCGCCTGGACCGTGCCCCTGGCCATGCCGGGGGCCGCGATGTGGCTGGTGGTGCTGCGGCCGCGGCTGGGCGACGCGCACCGGCATCGGCGGGCCGTATTCGTCCTCGGCCAGCGGCGGCGGCTCGAGCAGCCGGAAGCCGAGCGCGGCGAGCGTCGGGGCCAGCGTGTCGGTTTTCACCCCGAGCCGGCTGGCGAGGTCGGGTGGCGGCGGCGCCGGGGCGCGCCGGGTCAGGAAGCCGAGCTCAGCGGCGATGCGCTCCGCGACGTCGAGGCGCACCAGCACCGAGCCGGCGGGCAGCCAGCCCATCGCCTGGGCGAAGCCCGGCGGCCAGCCGATGGGCGGTGGCGCATCGGCGGGCGGCGTCTCGCCCTCCACCGGCTCGCGCAGATGCAGCGCGACCAGGCCGGGGGCGGGCAGGGCGGGCGTGTCGATATTGCGCGACATGGCCCAGAGCTGGGCCCGCAGCGCCATGGCGCGCGGCTTCAGCGCCTCCGGCACGAAGAGCGCGAAGCGGCCGGCGCGGACGCCGATCGCCTTCAGCTTCTGCCGCAGCTCCTGGTTCACCGAGGCCAGGGTGTTGCCGGGGACCAGGCCGAGATGCTCGCGGAGCTGGAAGGCAGGGCCGCGCAGCGCGCCCTCGGCCTCGGCCTTGGCCTCGATGGTGGCGAGGATGGCCAGCTCCTTGCCGACCAGCCCCTCGATCCATTTCGCCAGCCGCGCCCGCACCCGCTCGCGCTGGGCGCCGTCGAGGAACTCGCTCGCCAGCACCTCGACCTGGGGCTTGCCCGGCTCGGCGCCGGGGCGCAGCCGGGCGATCTCGGCCGGCTCGGCGCCCGGGCTGGTCCAGGTGACGCGGTGGCCGGGGGTGAGGGCGAAGGCCTCGTCCTTCGCCGTCTCCACGGCGGCGACCCGGCGCGGCATCTCCTCGCGCAGCGCCCGGCGGGCGGCGCGGAGGACGAGCTTGCGCTCCTCCTCGGTCGCGCCCTCCGCCTCCGGGTGGAAGAGGAAGCCGGCGACGCGGCCGACCGCGTGCCCCTCCACGACCACCTCGCCCTGGCGGGTCACGGCGGAGGCGAGATTGTCCTCGGCATCGTCGAGGCGGCGGATGAGATGCGCGGCGCGGCGGTCGACGAAGCGGGCGGTCAGCCGCTCGTGCAGCGCGTCCGAGACGGCGTCCTCGGCGCGGCGGGCCTCGGCCTGGAAGCTGGCGGCGTCGCGCGTCCAGTCGGCGCGGGCGGCGATGTAGGACCAGATGCGGATATTCGCCAGCCGCGCCATCAGCGTGTCGAGGTCGCCCTCGGTGCTGCCGCACTGGGCGATCTGCCCGGCCACCCACTCGTCCGGCAGGGCGCCGTCCTCGGCCAGGTGCTTGAAGATGCGGCCGCAGAGCCGGACATGGGTGTCGTCGGCGAGCTTGCGGAAATCCGGCACCTGGCAGGCTTCCCAGAGCAGCCGGACGCGGTTGCGCCCCTGCGCCAGGCTCCGAACCTCCTCCTCCCGCGCCAGCTGGGCGAGGGTGACGAAATCATCCGCGTCATGGCCGCGGGCGAGGCCGGCCAGGGGCGGCGGCGCCGAGAGGCTGTCGATCAGCGCGTCCACGCCGCTGAAGTCCAGCTCGGGGTTGCGCCAGGCGAGCGTCTGCAGCGACTCGAAATTGTGGTTCTCGATCTTGTCGACGATCTCGTCCGGCAGGGGCGGGCAGTCGCCGGTGGTGCCGAAGCTGCCGTCGCGCATGCCGCGCCCGGCACGGCCGGCGATCTGCGCCGCCTCCTGCGCCGTCAGCATGCGGGCGACATGGCCGTCGAATTTCTGCAGGGCGGCGAAGGCGACATGGTCGACATCCATGTTCAGCCCCATCCCGATGGCGTCGGTCGCCACCAGGAAATCGACCTCGCGGTTCTGGTAGAGCGCCACCTGGGCGTTGCGGGTGCGCGGGCTGAGCCGCCCCATCACCACGGCGCAGCCGCCGCGGCGGCGGCGGATGGCCTCGGCGATGGCATAGACCTCGCTGGCCGAGAAGGCGACGACGGCGGAACGCGGCGGCAGCCGGGTCAGCTTGGCCGGGCCGGCATGGGTGAGCTGGGAGAGGCGCGGCCGGGTCTCGATCTCGGCCTGCGGCACCAGGCGCTGCAGCAGCGGCCGGATGGTCTCGGCGCCCATGAACATGGTCTCGACCATGCCGCGGGCATTGAGCAGCCGGTCGGTGAAGACATGGCCCCGGTCCGGATCGGCGCAGAGCTGGATCTCGTCCACCGCCACGAACTCGACCCGGCGATCGAGCGGCATGGCCTCCACCGTGCAGGCGAACCACTTCGCCTCCGGCGGGACGATCTTTTCCTCGCCGGTGATCAGG
The DNA here is from genome assembly GCF_013112485.1 of Roseicella sp. DB1501. Lineage (GTDB taxonomy): Bacteria > Pseudomonadota > Alphaproteobacteria > Acetobacterales > Acetobacteraceae > Paracraurococcus. The sequence continues at coordinate 174,729 of NZ_JABFHG010000011.1, read as the reverse complement.
GCGACGTGGCGCTCGCCCTTGGCGGCGACCATCCGGTCGTAATTCTCGCGCGCCAGCAGGCGCAGCGGGAAGCCGATGATGCCGCTGCTATGGGCCAGCAGGCGGGTGATGGCCAGATGCGTCTTGCCGGTGTTGGTGGGGCCCAACACGGCCTTGACCCGGGCATCGAACATGGGGGTGTGGGTGTCGGGCATGCGGGCCCATGCATGGGCCGGATGCGCGCGATTTGCAACCGCGGGGCGGGGGCGTAAGGGGCGCGAGGTCGCGGCAGGGATGGGCGGTGGGGAGGCGGATGCCGGGATTTCGAGATGGAGGCGCGGGCGGCCCGGCCCAGGCGAGAGGGAGGCCCGTCGCCGGGCCGTCGCGGAATGGCCGACCGGGCCCGATGCCGGTTCCCGCCCGCTTCGCCCTGCTCTTCGCCGCCCAGTTCGCCGCCATCGGCGTGCTGATGCCCTTCCTCCCCGTGGTGCTCGCCGCGCAGGGACTGTCCCCGCAGCAGATCGCCCTGCTGCTCGCTGGCGCCTCGGTGGTGCGGCTGCTCGCCGCGCCGGCCGTCGGCCGCGGCGCCGACGGCCTCGGCGATGCCCGCAGCGTGCTGCTGCTCGCCGCGGCGCTGGCGAGCCTCGCCGTGACCGGCTTCGCCCTCGCCGAGGGCTTCGCGGCGCTGCTCCTGGTCGCGCTGCTGCATGCGCTGGTGAACGCGCCGGTCGTGCCGCTGACCGATGCGCTCTGCCTTGGCGCGGCGCGCGAGCGGGGCTTCGACTATGGCCGGGTGCGCTCGGCCGGCTCGCTCTCCTTCATCCTGGCGGCGGTCGCGGCCGGCCAGGCGGTCGGGCTGTTCGGGGTGACGAGCGTGGTCTGGATGGCATCCGGCGCCCTGGCGCTGACCGCCCTCGCCGCGCGCGGCCTGCCGGCTCTGCGGGCCGGCCAGAGCGGGGGCGGCGGCTTCCGTGCTCCCTTCGCCTTCCCGGCCTTCCGCCGGCTGCTGCCGGTCTCCGCCCTGATCCAGGGCAGCCATGCACTCTATTACGGCTTCGGCACGCTGCACTGGCAGGCTGCCGGGCTGTCGCCCGGGACCATCGGCCTGCTCTGGGCGGAAGGGGTGATGGCCGAGGTCGCGCTGTTCCTCTGGGGGCGGCCGCTGGTGCAGCGGCTGGGCGCCTCCGGCATGGCGATGCTGGCCGCGGCGGCGGGGCTGGTGCGCTGGAGCGTCACCGCCGAGACCACCTGGCTGCCGGCGCTCGCCGCCGTGCAGCTGCTGCATGCCGTCACCTTCGGGGCGCAGCATCTCGCGGCGATGCGGGTTCTCGCCGGTCTGCCGCCGGCCCAGGCGGCGACGGCGCAGACCTTGCATGCCTCGCTGGGCGTCGGCCTCGCCTCGGGCCTGCTGACCTTTGCCTCGGGGCCGCTTTACGCGGCGCTGGGGGGGCGGGGCTTTTGGGTGATGGCCGGGCTCTGCGCTCTCGCGCTTCCCCTGGCAGGGCGGCTTGCGCCTGCGAATCAGGATGCGACGATAGGCCGGGTCTGACGCATCGACGATGGCGGCCTGGCCTGCCCCTGCCCGGTGGCCCCCGGTGGAGTGCCGGTTCCCGGGCGGGGCCCCGGGCCCGCGAGACGGGGGAGCCGGAAAGGATGCTTCTCGAATTCCTGCTGCGACGATTGATCCGGACGGGCCGCCTGACGGTCCGCCATGCCGACGGCACGATCCGCGAATTCGGCCCCGGCCCCGCCCCGGCGGCGGGCATGGCCCTGCGCAGCCGGGCGGCGGCGCGCCGGCTGGGGCGCAACCCCGCCCTCGCCCTCGGCGAGCTCTATATGGATGGCGAGCTCGAGCCGGTCGGGTGCAGCATCTACGAGCTGCTGGAGCTGCTGGTCACCAATGTCTGGTCCGAGGAGACCTCGGCGCTCGACCAGCTCCTCACCCGGTCGCGCACGCTGCATCGCCGGCTGGCGCAGTTCAACCCGGCCAAGCGGTCGCAGCGCAACGTCGCCCACCATTATGACCTGGACGGGCGGCTCTTCAGCCTCTTCCTCGACCGCGACCGGCAGTATTCCTGCGCCTACTGGCAGACCGGCGAGGAGACGCTGGAGGAGGCGCAGGCGGCGAAGAAGCGGCACATCGCCGCCAAGCTGCGGCTCGATCGGCCGGATCTCGAGGTGCTCGACATCGGCTCGGGCTGGGGCGGCATGGCGCTGACGCTCGCGCGCGACTGGGGGGCGCGGGTCACCGGCATCACTCTCTCCGAGGAGCAGCTCGCCTATTCCCGGGCGCGGGCGGAGGCGGAGGGCCTCGCCGACCGGGTCCGCTTCGAGCTGATGGACTATCGGACCTGGCATCGCCCGGTGGATCGGGTGGTCTCGGTCGGCATGTTCGAGCATGTCGGGCTGCCTGACTACCGCCGCTTCTTCGAGGTGGTGCGCCGCGCCCTGAAGCCGGATGGGGTGGCGCTGATCCATGCCATCGGCCGGTCGAGCGGGCCGGGCGTGACCAATGCCTGGGTCCTGAAATACATCTTCCCCGGCTCCTACTGCCCAGCGCTGTCGGAGGTGATGCCGGCGGTCGAGAAATCCGGCCTCTGGGTGACCGATATCGAGATCCTGCGCCTGCACTACGCCATCACGCTGCGGGAATGGCGCCGCCGCTTCGCCGCCAATCGCGACACCATCCAATCGCTCTATGACGAGCGCTTCTGCCGGATGTGGGAGTTCTACCTGGCGATCTGCGAGCTGGCCTTCCGCGAGAGCGACCACATGAACTGGCAGATCCAGCTGACGCGGGAGCGGGAGACGCTGCCGCTGACCCGCGACTGGGCGTTCGAGACGGAGCGGGCCCGGGCGAGGGTCGACCAGGAGGACGCCTGAGATCGTTGCCGGGCGGGGGGCAGGCGGGCGCGGCCGCCCGCGTCCATGATTCGTCCACCGGTCCGGGGCAGGGATGGGGGCAGGGATGGGGGCAGGGAACAGGGGCCGGGGCGGGGGCGGCGTGGCGCCGCCGTCACGGCTGGGTGCGGCATGCCGGCCGTCCCCGTTATCCACAGCTATCCCCACGATCCACAGGGGGCGTCCCGCGCTAGACTGGCCGCATGAACACCATCGAACAGCCGTCCTTTGCCCCCACCGGCGGGCTGCTCGGCCTCTCGCAGCGCATCCCCCCGTCCAACCTGCAGGCCGAGCAGGCGCTGCTCGGGGCGTTGCTGGCGAACAACAAGGCCTATGAGCGGGTTTCGGAATTCCTCGCGCCCGAGCATTTCGCCGACCCTGTGCATGGCCGCATCTTCCGCGCCATCCAGCGGCGGATCGAGGCGGGGCAGCTCGCCGATGTCGTAACCCTGCGGCCGGAATTCGAGCATTCCGGCCTGCTCGACGAGGTGGGCGGCCCGGCCTATCTGGCGCAGCTCCTCTCCGCCATGGTCGGCATCATCAATGCCGGCGAGTACGGCCGCATCGTGCATGACTGCTGGCTGCGCCGGCAGCTCGTCGATGTCGGCGAGGAGGTGGTGAACCGCGCCTTCGGGGCGGAGGCGGAGCTCTCGGCCAAGGAGCAGCTCGAGGCGGCCGAACAGCGGCTCTTCGACCTAGCGAAGGATGGCGGCACCGATGGCGGCTTCGTCACCTTCGAGCGGGCGTTGACCGATGCCGTGCTGCTGGCGGAGAAGGCCTTCTCCACTCCGGGCGGCGTCTCCGGCCTGCCGAGCGGGCTGCGCGACCTCGACGCCAAGACCGGCGGCCTGCACGGCTCCGACCTGCTGATCGTCGCCGGCCGCCCGGCCATGGGCAAGACGGCGCTTGCCACCAAGATCGCCTTCGGCGCTGCCCAGGCGCTGGTGCGCGAGGCGCAGGAGAAGGGGGAGGGCGTGCAGCCACGCGGCACGGTTGCCATCTTCTCCCTCGAGATGAGCGCCGACCAGCTCGCCACCCGCCTGCTCTCGGAGAGTGCCCGGATCTCGGGCGACAAGATCCGCCGCGGCGACATCTCGCAGCGCGACTTCGACCGCTTCGTCGAGGTCAGCCGCGAGCTCTCCACCCTGCCGCTGGTCATCGACGACACCCCGGCCATCACCATCTCGGCGCTCCGCACCCGCTGCCGACGCCTCAAGCGCACCCGCGGGCTGGAGCTGGTGGTGGTGGACTATCTGCAGCTCATGCGCCCGGCCGCCGGCACGCGGCCGGAGAGCCGGGTGCTGGAGATCTCGATGATCACCCAGGGGCTGAAGGCCATCGCCAAGGAGCTCTCGGTCCCGGTCATCGCCCTCTCGCAGCTCTCCCGCCAGGTGGAGCAGCGCGAGGACAAGCGGCCGCAGCTCTCCGACCTGCGCGAATCCGGCTCGATCGAGCAGGATGCCGACATGGTGATGTTCGTCTACCGCGACGAGTACTACCTGGCGCAGCGTGCTCCGAAGGAGCTCACCTTCGACAACGCCGCCAAGTACGAGGAGGCGCTGACGAAGTGGCAGGCCGACATGGAGAGCGCCCACAACAAGGCGGAGCTGATCATCGCCAAGCAGCGGCACGGCCCGACCGGCACGGTGCGGCTCTTCTTCGAGAGCGAGTTCACCCGCTTCGGCGATCTCGACCAGGTGCACGGGCCGGAGGCGCATTGAGCGCTCCGGCCCATTTTCCCCTGCCGCGGCGGCGTCAGCCCTGCCGCAGGCCGGGCGGCGCCATCTGCCGGGCCGCCTGCAGCCAAGCCTGCTGTCCCGCCGTGAGCACGTCCAAATAGCTGCACAGCAGCTGGTGCTGCGCCTCGAGCAGCGGCGTCGGATCGGCGAGGCGGAACAGCTCCTGCCCGATCCGCAGCTGCGTGCGGACCATGTCGTTCATGAGGCCGCCGAGGGCCAGCGGCACCTCCCGCAGCGCCGCTGCCTCGCCCGCGCCCGGCAGGGCCCGCGTCATCGGCCCGGCGCTCTCCCGCACGGCCTCGGCGAGCCGCCGGCCGCCCTCGGCCGCAAGGGTCACGCCTTCCCGCCCCGCCTCGGCGGTGCGCTCCAGCGTCTCGGCCGCCGTCGCGCCGCCGCGCTGCGCCGCCTCGGCCTGATGCGCGGCCATGGACCGCACGGTCTCGGCCGTCGCGGCGGCCACCTGCCGCGCGCCTTCCGCCGCGGCATCGCCGGTCTGGGTCACCACCCCGGCCAGGGCGGGGCCGGCCTGCCGCATCGGCTCGGTGCCGCCCGGCGCCGCGCTGCGCCGTGCAGCGCCACTGTCCGGCCGATGCGACGGGGTCGTGTGATGGGCCATGACTGGGGTCCTTCCTGCCTGCTGCCTCCGGCAGCCTGTGTTGGACCGGCTTCGATCCGGGACGTGGAAAAGCGCCGCGCGGCAAAACCAGGTATGATTGCGTAGCGGCCGCAGCAACGCCGGCCCAGGCTGCTGGTTGCGCTGCAATATCAAGAGTTGGTCATGCGTGAGCCTCCGTCGCAGCCGTGACCGCCGGGGCTTGCCCCGGCAGGCGCTGCGGTCCATGCCCGACCAAGCCCGGCGGGAGCGGCCGCGGGCCGGACGATCCAACTGGCGACGCGCCTGCGGGCGGCGCGAGGACGCTTCAGTGATGCGGGGTGAGCCGATGCAGGCGGTGCTGACCGTCGATCTCGACGCCGTGGCCACCAATTGGCGCCTGTTGCGGGACCGCGCGGCGCCCGGCCGGGTGGCGGGCGTGGTGAAGGCGGATGCCTATGGGCTCGGCCTCGCCGCGGTCGGTCGGGCGCTGGCCGCGGCCGGTTGCCGGGACTTCTTCGTCGCGCATCTCGCCGAGGGCGTGGCGCTGCGGGCGGCGATCGGGCCGGGACCCTCGATCGCCGTGCTGAACGGCTTCGCCCCCGGCGCGGATGAGAGGGCCGGGCTGCTGCCGGTGCTGAACGGGCTCGGCGATGTCGAGGCCTGGGGCGCTGCCGCCGCGGCGGCGGACAGGCAACTTCCCGCCCTGCTGCACGTCGATACCGGCATGGCGCGGCTCGGCCTGCCACCGGCCGAATTCGAGACCTTGGCCGACGATCCGGGCCGTCTCGCCGGGCTTGCCCTGCAGGCCGTCATGACCCACCTCGCCTGCGCCGACGCGCCGGAGCACCCGCTGAATGCCGAGCAATCCGCCCGCTTCGCCGCCATCCGCGCCCGGCTGCCCGCCCTGCCGGCGAGCTTCGCCAATTCCTCGGGCCTTTTCCTCGGGCCGGGCTTCGCCTCCGATCTCGCGCGGCCGGGCTGCGCCCTCTACGGCATCAACCCGACGCCCGGCCGCCCCAACCCCATGCGGCAGGTCGTGACGCTGGCCGCGCCGGTGCTGCAGGTGCGGGAGATCCCGGCCGGCGCCCCGGTCGGCTATGGCGCGGGCTGGACGGCGCCGCGGCCGAGCCGGATCGCCACCGTTGCCGCCGGCTATGCCGATGGCTACCTTCGCAGCCTGTCCGGACGGGCCGTCGGCATGGTCCGCGGCCGGCCGGTGCCCCTGGTCGGCCGGGTGTCCATGGATCTCACCACCTTCGACGTCACCGCGTTGCCGGACCTCCGCCCGGGCGAGATGGTGCAGCTCATCGGCCCCGGGAACACGCCGGACGAGGTCGCAGAGCGGGCCGGCACCATCGGCTACGAAATCCTCACCGCCCTTGGCGGGCGCTACCGCCGCGACTATCGCATCGCCTGATGGACAGCTATCTGCTCGACCCGCTGGCGGCGCTCGGCCGCGCCGCCTTCGCCGTCTGCCGCACGGTCGGCGGCGTCGCCCTCTTCGCGCTCGATGCGCTGAGCCACCTCGTCCGGCCGCCCTTCTATGGCCGGCTCTTCTGGCGCGCCTTCGTCGAGATCGCCTGGTTCTCCCTGCCGGTGGTGGCGCTGACCGCGGTCTTCACCGGCATGGTGCTGGCGCTGCAGAGCTATACCGGCTTCGCCCGCTTCAATGCGCAATCCGCCATCGCCAGCGTCGTCGTCATCTCGTTGACGCGCGAGCTCGGCCCGGTGCTGGCGGCGCTGATGGTCTCGGGACGGATCGGCGCCAGTTTCGCCGCCGAGATCGGCACCATGCGGGTGACCGACCAGATCGACGCGCTGAGCACGCTCTCCACCAACCCGATGAAATACCTGGTGACGCCGCGCCTGCTCGCCGCGGTCATCGCCCTGCCGCTGCTGGTGCTGGTGGCGGACATCCTCGGCGTCATGGGTGGCTGGCTGATCGGCACCTACAAGCTCGGCTTCGTCTCCGCCGCCTATCTGCACTCCACCTTCGACGTGCTGCAGGTGCAGGATGTCGTCTCGGGCCTGGTCAAGGCGGCCGTCTTCGGCTTCGTCATCGCGCTGATGGGCACTTGGTGCGGCTATACCTCGAAGGGCGGGGCGCAGGGCGTCGGCGGCGCGACCACCACGGCCGTCGTCGCCTCCTCCATCCTGATCCTGGCGCTCGACTACGTGCTGACCGAGGCCTTCTTCGCGCGATGAGGGACATGGCCGATCCGGCAACCCGCCCCGCCGCCCGTCCTGCCGTTGGGGCGGTGCCGAAGATCCGCATGCGCGGCGTGCGCAAGGCCTTCGGCGCCAAGCAGGTGCTGGACGGCGTCGATCTGGACGTCGCCGCCGGGCATTCGATGGTGGTCCTCGGCGGCTCGGGCAGCGGCAAGTCGGTGACGATCAAGTGCATCCTCGGCATGATCGAGCCCGATGCCGGCCTGATCGAGATCGACGGCAAGGACGTGCTGCGCATGTCCCGCGGCGAGCGCGAGGCGCTCGGCGACCGCATCGGCATGCTGTTCCAGAACGGCGCGCTCTTCGACAGCCTGCCAGTCTGGGAGAATGTCTGCTTCAAGCTGCTGGCGCAGAACCGCATCAGCCGCACGCAGGCGCGCGACAAGGCGGCGGAGGTGCTGGCGCAGGTCGGGCTCGACGGCTCGGTGGGCGACCTCTCGCCGGCCGAGCTCTCGGGCGGCATGCAGAAGCGCGTGGCGCTGGCCCGGGCGATCGCGGCCCAGCCCGACATCATCTTCTTCGACGAGCCGACCACCGGGCTCGACCCGATCATGGGCGCGGTGATCGACGGGCTGATCGTCGACTGCGTGAAGCGCCTCGGCGCGACGGCGATCTCCATCACCCATGACATGGCGAGCGCCCGCCGCATCGGCGACGACGCGGCCATGCTCTACAGGGGGAAGATCGTCTGGACCGGCCCCGCCGGCACGCTCGGCCATACCGGCAATGCGATGGTCGACCAGTTCGCCAATGGCGAGCGGGAGGGGCCGATCCGCATGGAGCTGCGGCGGTAGGCGCGCATGGCGGGCCGCATGCCACCCTGGCTTGCGCTCCTTGCCCTGCTGCCCGCCGGCTGCGCCATGGGCACGCAGCCAGAGCCGCGCCCGCCGGGCGGCTATGCCGCGCTGCGCTTCACCCGCGACGTCGAGCTTCCCGGCGCGCTCGGCAATGCCTGGCTGTTCCCCGCCGGCACGGTGCTGGTCGGCGACCGCAGGCGGCAGGCGGATGACGAGCTGCTCTATTGCGGCAGCATGACCATCTACAACCTGCGCACCGAGACGCGGCCGACCTGCCTCATCCGCCGCGGCGACACGGTCTACATCAATGCCGACCAGCTCCGGGTGGGCTTCGAGCGGCGCCTGCCGACCGGCGTGCTGGAGGAGATGAGGCAGTAGTATCCTGCCCCTCAAACGCCGGGCGCAAACCTCCGGTTTGCCTGGGCCTTCGCGGCATAAGCCGCGGCGCCCATTCGGGCGCTTGGCCCAGCGGGCCGCGGGTTGGAATTCTGTGTGCTCGGTATGAGCGCCGGCGCCGGCTCGCCTTCAGCGCCGCGGCGGGTCGGCCGCGGCCGCGGCCGTCGCCGGGTCCTCCGGCCAGTGATGCTTCGGATAGCGCCCGCGCATGTCCTTGCGGGCATCCAGCCAGCCGCCTTTCCAGAAGCCCGCGAGGTCGCCGGTCACCGCGATCGGCCGGCCCGCCGGCGAGAGCAGCGCCACCTGCAGCGGCACGCGCCCCCCGGCGAGGGGCGGCAGGGAGGCCATGCCGTAGAGGTGCTGCGCGCGGGCCTCCAGCGTCGGCACCTCGCGCGCATAGTCGATGGCGGCGCTGCGGCCGGCCGGCAGCGCCAGCCTGGCGGGCAGCGCCTCGTCCAGCCGGCGGCGCTGCTCCCAGGGGAGGGATTGCAGCAACAGCTCCGGCAGGTTCAGCCCGGCGAGCTCGGCGAGCCTGGTCATCCCGTGCAGATGCGGCGCCAGCCAGTCCTGCACGCCGGCGGCGAGCGCGGCGTCGGAGAGGTCGGGCCAGTCCCCGCCCTCCGCCCTGCGCATCCAACCCACCCGCGCCTGGAGCTGCCGCGCCGCCGCGCCCCAGGGCAGGTCGCGCAGGTCCCGCTCCGCGACCGCGGCGGCGAGTGCCGCGGCGGCGGCCGCCGGATCGGCCTGCGGGATGGCCGTCTCCTCCAGCACCAGCGGCCCGAAGCGCAGCCGCCGCCGCGCCAGCACGGCGCCGGCCCTGGCATCGAAGGCGGCGCCCTCCTCGCGCCGGAAGCGATCGGGGAAGCGTGCCTCCAACGCCGCCCGTTCGATCGGCGCGGCCATGCGGATGCGCGCCTCGGTCCCCTGCAGTTCGAGATCGGCGACGGCGAGCAGCGGCGCCTTGGCCAGCGGGTCGGTCGCCGGCAGCCGCGCGCCCTGACCTGACGCGAGGCGGAAGGCGCCGGCCATGACGCCGCGCCGGGCGGCGATGCGGTCGGGGAAGCCGGCGGCGAGCAGGGCGCCGGCATCGCCCTCGGGCAGGGTCGAGCCATGCACGCCCAGCCGCCGCCGGTGCAGCGCCGCGGCGCGGAGGATGCGCTGCACCGCGCCCCGGTCGGCCTCGGGATGGTCGCCGCCATGCAGCAGCTCCAGCCGCAGGGTGATGTCGGCCGGCGCCTCCCGCCGGTCAGAGCCGCGCGACGGGCCGCGGCGGATCGGGTCGCGCTCCTCCAGCAGGGCGGCGAGATCGGCGGCCAGCGCCTTCTCGCCCTCGGTCCCGGCGGCGGCCAGCATGCGGGCGAGGCGGGGATGGGTGCCGAGCCGGGCCATGCGGCGGCCGGTCGCGGTGACCGTCCCCGCCGCATCCAGCGCGTCGAGATCGGCGAGCAGCGCCCGGGCGGCGGCGAGCGTCCCGGCGGGCGGCGGGTCGAGCCAGGCGAGATCCCCCGGCGCCGCGCCCCAGGCGGCGAGGTCGAGGGCGAGGCCCGAGAGCTCCTCCTCCAGGATCGCCGGCCGGTCCTGCGGCGCCAGGCCGCGATGCATCGCCTCCGACCAGAGCCGGATCGCCACCCCCGGCGCGGTGCGGCCGGCGCGGCCGGCGCGCTGCTCGGCGGCGGCCTTGCTGATGCGCAGGGTGACGAGGCGGGAGAGGCCGGTCGCCGGGTCGAGCCGCGGCGCCCGGCGGAAGCCGCCATCCACCACGATGCGCACGCCCGGCACGGTCAGCGAGGTCTCGGCGATGGAGGTGGCCAGCACCACCTTGCGACGCGGATTCGGCCCACCATGGGGGGTGAGCGCCCGGTCCTGCTCGGCCGGCGGCATCTCGCCATGCAGCGGCAGCACATCGGCCTCGACGCCGCCGAGCCGCTCGGCGGTGCGACGGATCTCGCCCCAGCCAGGGAGGAAGGCGAGAACGTCGCCCGGATGCGCCCGTAGCGCTTCGCGGATCGTCCCGGCCATGGCCTCGGGCAGGTCGCGGGGGTCGCGCAGGTCGCGCGGCCGGTGCTCGATGGCGACGGGAAAGGCGCGGCCGAGGCTTTCGATCCGCGGCGCCGGCCCCGCCGGCCCTCCCATCAGCCCGGCGAAGGCGCCGCCATCGAGCGTCGCCGACATCGCCAGCAGCCGCAGCTCGGGTCGCAGGGCGCGCTGCAGGTCGAGGCAGAGGGCGAGGGCGAGGTCGGTGTCGAGGTTGCGCTCATGCGCCTCGTCGAACAGGACGCCGGCGACGCCCTCCAGCCCCGGATCGGATTGCAGCCGGCGGACCAGCAGCCCCTCGGTCACCACCTCGACGCGGGTGGCGGCCGAGACGGCCCGGTCGAGCCGGGTGGCAAGGCCGATGGTCTGGCCAGGCGCGGCCTCGCCGAGCAGCTCGGCCATGCGCCGCGCCGCGGCCCGGGCGGCGACGCGGCGCGGCTCCAGCACCAGCAGCTTGCCGCCCGCGGCCCAGGGCTCGCCGCGCAGCACCAGCGGCACCAGCGTGGTCTTGCCGGCGCCGGGCGGGGCGATGAGAAGGGCGTTCGGCCCCTGGCGCAGCGCGGCGGTGAGCGCCGGCAGCGCCTCGGTCACCGGAAGGTCGGCCGGAGGATGGGGCAGCATGCCGGCGCTTATAGGGGCGGGCGCGGCCCAGTCACCCCGAATAGGGCATCCCGGAAAGGGCGCCCTTGGGAAAGGGTGCTCAGGCTTCCCCGGCCTCGCCGTCCGCGTCCTCCTCATCGAGGGCGACGAGGAAGACCGCGAACTCCTCCTCATCCTGGCCGTCGCCGCCCTCGCGGGCCTCGGCGAGGCCCTGCTGCCAGCGGCTTGCCTCCTCGGTGCCGGCGGCGCGCACCAGCAGCTCGGACTGGCCGTCCCAGAGCGGCTCGCCGCCGGCCTCGAATTCCTGCAGGTCGGGGCCGATCAGCGTGGCGACCAGCTCCTCGGCGGCTTCCGGGCTTTGCTCATGGAAGACGAGGACGGGCCGGCCGGCGACCTCGACGGTGAAGAGGGACATGGTGGCTCTCCTGTCCTGGGCGGGGAGGGTAGCGCCGGGCGGCGGCGGGGCCTTGGATGGACCGACGCCCTGGACACAATGTCATGGGCGCGACGCCATGGGACGGCGGCCCGGTGGCTCGAAAGCGCAGTAGCGGGGCTTGCCGCCGGGAGTTCCATGGCCGGCGCCAGGCTTCCGCCGGCGGAACGGATCGCCAACCTGCGGCGCCTTGGGGCGAAGCGGCAACAAGGCCAGGAGGCGCCGCGCATCGTCGGTTTCGGCGGCCGGGCAATCCGGTCTATCTCCTCCGCCATGTCCCGCCTGTTGCTCGCCCTCCTGCTGGTGCTGCTCGCCCCGCTCGCCCGGGCGGGGGAGAGCGCGCCCGTCCGCTCGCCGCAGGCAACCGCCAGCCTCGTCGCCGCCGCTGCCGCCGTGGCACCGGGGAAGGCGGTGGAACTCGGCCTTCGCCTGCGCCTCGCCCCGGGCTGGCATGGCTACTGGCGCAATCCCGGCGATGCCGGGGCGCCGCCGGAGATCCGGCTGCTCGCCCCCGAGGGCGCCGAGGCCGGCCCGATCCGCTGGCCGGCGCCGGAGCGCATCCCGACAGGCCCGCTGGTGAGCTTCGGCTATGAGGGCGAGGTGCTGCTGCCCTTCCGTGCCACGGTCCCGGCCGGGCTGGCACCGGGCGGGCGGCTCGCCGTCGAGGCGGAGGCGAGTTGGCTGGTCTGCGCCGAACTCTGCATCCCGGAGGAGGGGCGGTTCCGCCTCGAACTGCCGATCGAGGCCAGCCCGCGCGCCGATGCCCATCTCGCCCCGCTCTTCGCCGCGGCCGAGGCGGCGATGCCGCGTGCCTCTCCCTGGGCTGCCGGGGCGGCGCTGCAGGGGCGCGGCGGCAGCCTGACCCTGACCGGCGAGGCGCTCGGGCCGGACAGCGTGAAGGCCGCGACCTTCTTCCCGGCCGAGGGCGGTCTGCTCGACAATGCCGCGCCGCAGCCGCTCACTCTGAAACCCGGCCGCCTTACCCTTGGGCTGACCCGGCCCGAGGGCGCGCCGATGCCGGCGAGCCTCGAAGGCGTCCTGGTCCTGACCGATGCCGGCGGGCAGCGCTCGGCCTATGCCGTCTCGGCCCCGGTCGGCGCCGCGCCGGTCGCGGCGGCGGCGCTGCCGCTCGGCCGGGCGTTGCTCTCAGCTTTCCTCGGCGGGCTGATCCTGAACCTGATGCCCTGCGTCTTCCCGATCCTCGCCATGAAGGCGATGGCGCTGGCCCGCCTCTCCGGCGCGGCGCGGGCGGAGGTGCGGGCGCATGCCGCGAGCTACACGCTCGGCGTGCTGGCCAGCTTCCTGGCGTTGGCCGGGCTGCTGATCGGGCTGCGCGCCGCGGGCATCGCCGCCGGCTGGGGGTTCCAGTTCACCGCCCCGGCCTTCGTCGCCGCGCTCGCCTGGCTGATCTTCGCGGTCGGGCTCAACCTCTCGGGCGTCTACGCCATCGCCGGCCCGGTCGGCGCCGGCGGGGCGCTGGCCAGGCAGGGCGGCCATGCCGGCAGCTTCATGACCGGCGTGCTGGCGGTGCTCGTCGCCACCCCCTGCACCGCGCCTTTCATGGCGGCGGCGATCGGCACCGCCCTCGCCCTGCCGGCGCCGCAGACGCTAGCCGTCTTCGCCGCGCTCGGCCTCGGCCTGGCCGCGCCCTATGCGCTGCTCGGCCTCGTCCCCGGTCTCGCCGCGCTGCTGCCGCGACCGGGCGCCTGGATGGAGCGGCTGCGGCAGGGGCTGGCCTTCCCGATGTACGGTGCGGCGGCCTGGCTCGCCTGGGTGCTGGCGCAGCAGGCCGGGCCGGACGGGCTGGCGCTGCTGCTCGCCGGCGCGGTGCTGATCGGCTTCGCCGCCTGGGCGCTCGGCGCAGCGCAGCGCGGCGCCGGCCGCGGCCGCTGGGCGGGGCGGGCCCTCGCCGGCCTGGCGGCGCTCGGCGCCCTGGCGCTGCTGCCGGGCCTCACCACGGCGCCGCCGCCCGCCGCCGAGGCCGGGAGCGAGCCCTGGTCGGCCGCCCGGGTCGCGGCGTTGCAGGCCGAGGGACGGCCGGTCTTCGTCGACCTGACCGCCGCCTGGTGCATCACCTGCAAGGTCAACGAGCAACTCGTGCTGCGATCGGGCCCGGTGCAGGAGGCCTTCGCCGCGCGCCGCCTCGCCTATCTCAAGGGCGACTGGACCAATGGCGACGCCGCGATCGGCGCCCTGCTGCGCGCGCATGGGCGGGAGGGGGTGCCGCTCTACCTGCTCTATCCCGCGGGTGGCGGCGCGCCGGCGGTGCTGCCGCAGCTGCTGACCGAGGGCCTCGTGCTGCAGGCGCTGCGCGGCGCCGGCTGAGCGCGGCCGTCACCGGCCTGACGCGTCGGTGTCATTGCCGCATCCCCGACCGCGCGGTATCGCGGAGGGATCATGGATGCCGTGGCCGACGCCCCAGCCCCGATCGAGGCCCTGCGCCCCCGCCGCCTGCGGCGGCGCAAGCCGCTCCGCTTCCGCAACCGGTTGCCGGGAGGGCGCCTCTTCGACGTCTTCGCCGACCGGCCGCTCGGCGGCCGCGTCCGGGCGGCGCGGCGGCTGGCGCTGCTGACGCTCTGGACCCTGTTCTCCGTGCCGGTGCAGGCGGTGCTGCTGCTCCTGCCAGGCAAGGCGAAGATCCGCTTCGCGCTGCTCTACCACGCGGTGCTGTCACGGCTGATCGGGCTGCGCGTGCAGGTGATCGGCAGGCCCTGCCCGGACGGACCGGTGCTCTTCGTCTCCAACCACTCCTCCTGGCTCGACATCCCGGTGCTCGGCGGCGTGCTGCCGGCGGTCTTCGTGGCGAAATCGGAAGTCGGCACCTGGCCGGTGATCCGCACCATCGCGTATCTCGGCCGCACCGTCTTCGTCAGCCGCAGCCGTGGCACCACGGGGCGCGAGGCGCAGGCGATGCGCGACCACATGACGGGCGGCGGCAGCCTGATCCTGTTCCCCGAGGGCACCAGCAACGACGGCACGCGGGAGCTGCCCTTCCGCACCTCCTTCTTCGCCATCGCCGACGGGGCGCGGCAGGTCCAGCCGGTCTCGGTGGTCTATGACCGGCTCGGCGGCCTGCCGGCCTGCCGGCGCGACCGGCCGCTTTTCGCCTGGTATGGCGACATGGAGATCGCCAGCCATTTCTGGCAGCTCGCCCGGCGCAGCGGCGCCCGGGTGACGGTGGTGCTGCACGAGCCCTTCCCGCCGGGCCGCCTGCCCAACCGGAAGGCGCTGGCGGCGGAGACGCAACGGATCGTGCGCGAGGGCGCCGAGCGGCTGCGGCAGAACCGGCCGGTGGTGCCGATTGCGCCACCGGCGGCCCCGAACGGAGAGGCCAAGGGAGAGGCCGCCGGCCCATGAGCGAAACCATCGCTTGACCGCGGCGGCCCGCCTGGCCGAGGCTCGGGGCGTGAGACGATTCGCGCCGCCGCACCGGCCATCCCTCTCCCGGCAGACGCCGGGGCGACCGGACGCTTGACCCCGCGCCGCGCCTTGCGCATCTGCCCCGCGGATCCCGGCACCCTTCCTGCGCCGGGGCGGCGGAGTTTGTTCCCGGCATGACCACGACCACCCCCCGGAAGCGTCTCTTCATCCGGACCTGGGGCTGCCAGATGAATGTCTATGACAGCGCCCGGATGGCCGATGTCCTGGCGCCGCTCGGCTATGCCCCGACCGAGGTGCCGGAGGGGGCCGACATGGTCATCCTCAACACCTGCCATATCCGCGAGAAGGCGACGGAGAAGCTGTTCTCCGAGCTCGGCCGGCTGCGCGAGGCGAAGCAGGCCCGTCGCGCCGGCGGCGCCGACATGGTCCTCGCTGTCGCCGGCTGCGTCGCCCAGGCCGAGGGGGCCGAGATCACCGCCCGCGCCCCCTGGGTCGACATCGTGCTCGGGCCGCAGACCTATCACCGCCTGCCGGAGATGGTGGCGCGCGCCAGCCGCGCCGCGGGGGCGGTGATCGAGACCGACTTCCCGGCCGAGGACAAGTTCGACCACCTGCCGGACGCCGCCGCGCCTCAGGGGGTGACGGCCTTCCTCACGGTGCAGGAGGGCTGCGATAAATTCTGCGCCTTCTGCGTCGTGCCCTATACCCGCGGCGCCGAATTCTCCCGCCCCGTGGCGCAGGTGCTGGCCGAGGCGCGGCGGCTGGTCGCGGCCGGGGCGCGCGAGGTCACGCTGCTCGGGCAGAACGTCAACGCCTATCACGGCGAGGGGCCGGACGGCCGGGACTGGGGCCTCGGCCGGCTGCTGCGGGCGCTGGCGGAGATCCCCGGCCTGCTGCGGCTGCGCTACACCACCAGCCATCCACGCGATATGGACGACGCGCTGATCGAAGCGCATCGCGACCTGCCGCAGCTCATGCCCTTCCTGCACCTGCCGGTGCAGAGCGGCAGCGACCGGGTGCTGGCGGCGATGAACCGCGGCCACACCGCGGCGGATTTCCTGCGCATCGTCGACCGGTTGCGGGCGGCGCGGCCGGACCTCGCCCTCTCCTCCGACTTCATCGCCGGCCATCCGGGCGAGACGCCGGCGGATTTCGAGCGGACGCTCGACCTCGTCCGCCGCGTCGGCTTCGCCCAGGCCTTCAGCTTCAAATATTCGGCGCGGCCTGGAACGCCGGCCGCCGGCGCGCCATCTCAGCTGGCGGAGCCAGAAAAGGATGCGCGGTTGCAGGCCTTGCAGGCGCTGCTGAGGGATCAGCAGGACGCGTTCAACCGCTCGCGCGTCGGTCTGACCTTCCCCGTGCTCTTCACCGGCCCCGGCCGCCATCCCGGCCAGGTTGCCGGGCGTACCCCCTGGCTGCAGCCCCTGCACCTGACCGGACCGCTCGCGCTCATCGGCCGCGAGGCGCCCGTGACGGTGCTGGCCGCGCATCCCAATTCGCTCTCCGGCCTGCTGGCGGCCGGGGCGGCGTCCAGCCCTGTCCAGCCCGAAGAGGAGCCTGCGCCCGCTTGACCACCGCCGCCATCGCCCTCCGGCCCGGGGAAAGGGGCGCGCCGCCGCGCCCGCTTCCCTCCACCCCCGAACAGCGCAGCGTCCTGCTGCAATTCGACGACAACGCTCTGCTCCCCCTGCTCTACGGGGAACACGACCGCCACCTGGCGCGGATCGAGCAGCGGCTCGGGGTACGGCTTGGCTCCCGTGGCAACCGGCTGACCATCGCCGGGCCGCCGGAGCGGACGGAGGTGGCCGAGGCCGCGCTGCGGGCGCTCTGGCGACGGCTGGAGCAGGGGCAGGGGGTGTCGGTGGCGGATGTCGAGGCGGCGCTGCGCATGGCCGAGGGCGAGGCGGAGAACGATCCGCGCCTGCCGTTGCAGGACATCCCGCAGATCCGCACCCGCAAGGCCGCCATCGCGCCGCGCAGCCCTGCCCAGGCGGCCTATATCGACCTGCTGGCGCGGCACGAGATGGTCTTCGGCGTCGGCCCGGCCGGCACCGGCAAGACCTATCTCGCCGTGGCGCAGGGCGTGGCGCTGCTGCAGGCGGGGCGGGTCGACCGCATTGTCCTCTCCCGCCCGGCGGTGGAGGCGGGCGAGCGGCTCGGCTTCCTGCCCGGCGACATGAAGGAAAAGGTGGACCCCTATCTCCGTCCCCTCTATGACGCGCTGCACGACATGTTGCCGGCGGAACAGGTGGTCCGCCGCATCGCGTCCGGGGAGATCGAGATCGCGCCGCTCGCCTTCATGCGCGGGCGCACGCTGGCGCATTGCTTCGCGATCCTCGACGAGGCGCAGAACACCACGCCGGCGCAGATGAAGATGTTCCTCACCCGCATGGGCGAGGGAACGCGTATGGTGATCACCGGCGATCCGACCCAGGTCGATCTGCCGGGCGGTCAGCGGAGCGGGCTGGCCGAGGCGCTGCGCATCCTGGACGGGGTGCAGGGCATCGGCACCGCCCGCTTCGACGAGCGGGACGTCGTGCGCCACCCGCTGGTGGCGCGGATCGTCGCGGCCTATGGCCGCGAAGACGCCGCCGCTCAGGGGCGGACCGAGGGCCAGGGGGCGGAGTCGCCAGGCCGTCGGGGGAAGAAGGATCAGGATGGAACCGGGAAGTAGACGACCCGGCCCGGCGGGGGAGATCTCCCTCGCCGATGCCGGGTTCATGCAGGACGACGAAGACCCCCACCCGGCCTTGCCCCACTCGGCGCTGGCGGTGGAGGTCGTGCTGGCCGAGCCGGCTTGGCGGCGCCTGGTGCCGCGGGCCGAGACCCTCGCCCGACGGGCCGTGGCCGCGGCGCTGCGGGAGACCGGGGCGGCGGGCAGCGTCAGCGTCCTGCTCGCCGATGACCGCGCGCTGAAGCGCCTGAACGGCGAGCATCGCGGCAAGGACAAGCCCACCAACGTGCTGAGCTTCCCGGGCCTCGGCCCGCATCTCGGTGACATCGCCCTCGCCTTCGGCGTGGTCCGGCGGGAGGCGCGGGCGGCCGGCCGGCGCCCGGAGGCGCATTTCGCGCATCTGGTGGCGCATGGCGCGCTGCACCTCGTCGGCCATGACCATCTCGCCGCCGGCGAGGCCCGCCGCATGGAGCGGGCCGAGGCGCGTGCCATGTACCGGCTGCGGCTGCCCAATCCCTGGCGTCCCGATGGCGGGCGCGAGGTGATGGCATGAGCCTGACCAATGGCGAGGCCCGCGAGCACCAGCACCGCCAGGGCCTGCTCTGGCGGTTGCAGGGGCTGCTGCGCAAGCGCGAGGCCGAGAGCGTCCGCGACCGCATGGAGGAGCTCATCGAGGAGCGCGAGGAATCGCGCCGCGAGGGCAAGGACCATGCCGAGCGCGACGCGTTCAGCGCGCAGGAGCGCGCCCTGCTCGGCAACGTGCTCAAGCTGCGCGACAAGACGGCCGACGACGTCATGGTGCCGCGCGCCGACATCATGGCCATGCCGGAGGATTTCACGCTCGAGCAGGCGATCCGCCTGATCCAGCGCGACGGCCACAGCCGCTACCCGGTCTATCGCGGCCAGCTCGACGAGATCGTCGGCATGGTCCACATCAAGGACGTCTTCGCCGCGGTGGGGCGGGAGGGGGCCTTCGACCTCAAGGCCATCCTGCGCAAGCCGCTCTTCACCGTGCCGTCGGTGCCGGTGCTCGACCTGCTGCTGCAGATGCGCATGGCGCGCATCCACATGGCGCTGGTGGTGGACGAGTATGGCGGCATCGACGGGCTGGTGACGATCGAGGACCTGGTCGAGACCATCACCGGCGACATCTCCGACGAGCATGACGAGGATGCCTCGCCGCAGATGGTCGAGAAGCCGGACGGCACCGTCGAGGTGGATGCCCGGATGCCGGTCGCGGCCTTCGAGCAGAAATTCGGCCCGCTGCTGACCGAGGAGGAGCGGGCGGCCGATATCGACACGGTGGGCGGCCTGGTCTTCACCCTCGCCGGGCGGGTCCCGGCCAGGGGGGAGCTGGTCTCGCATTCCTCCGGGCTGGAATTCCGCGTGCTGGAGGCCGATCCGCGACGCATCCGCCGGGTGCGCGTGCGCCGCCCCGGGGCGCAGCCGACGCGGCAGGCGGCGGAGTAGCGCCCGGGGGAGGGTAGCCCCAGGACGAGCAGCGCGGGGAACGATTTCCCGCCTGCGCGCTTCACCGTCCAGGCGAGGAGCGAGGGTGCATGGCGTTCAAGGGCAAGCCGCCCGGCAGCGGATCCGGCGAGATGTCGCGGCGCACCCAGGCGCTGCGGCCCGATATCGCCCTCGACCCGCGCGAGGCCGCCAAGGCGCGGGCGCTCCGCCGCCAGGGCGAGTCGCCCGCCGCCATCGCCGCCCGCTTCGGTGTCCCGATCGAGGAGGTGGAGAAGGCGCTGGTGCAGATGCGTAGCCGCCGGCCGGAGAGCACGCGCGGCACGCTGAACGTCACCCTCGCCGCGCATCGCTTCGTCCTGGCCGAGCGGCAGGGCGACGAGCCGCTCTGGCAGACCATGGACCGGCTGGTGGACGAGCTGATCCGGCTCCGCCAGGAGGCGGCGAACCGGCCGGCGACGAACCGCCCCGTGGCGGCGCGGTCGCGACGGGAGGCGCGGCGGCCGGATGACCTGCTGCCCGGCCTGCTGCCCGACCCGCTCTCCCACTGACCGCGCCGATGGCCCGCTGCGCCGCATTGCCGAACCTGCCGGGTTTCGCCGCCGCCAAAGTTGGAGTGTTTCTGACGAAAACTTGAACCGTTATGGTCGCATTCGTTATAGGTCGCCAGGATCAGGGCCGAGGCGACAGATAGTAGCCATGGAGACATTCCCCGCGGTCGGCGCCCATCCCGCTCCGCAGCCGGCCCGCGACGTAGCCCTGCCGGAGGGCGACCTGACATCCTGCCGCGTCATGGCGGATATCCTCGACAGCCTCGATATCGGCCTCTGCCTGTTCGACGCCCAGGACCGGACGCTGCTCTGGAACCGGACCTTCCTGCGGCTCTTCCCCGAGCATGCCGGGCATGTCGCGGTCGGCGAGCCCTATGCGGCGAATCTGCGGCGCTTCTACGCCGTCCGGCTGCGGCCGGAGGAGCTCGGCACGATGGGGCAGTGCGTGGCCGAGGGGATCGCCCGTCACCGCACCCAGACCCAGCCCTATGTCTTCGAGCATCGCGGGCAATGGGTGCGTGTCGCCTCGCAGCCGGTGCCAGGCATCGGCCGCCTGCGGATCTGGACGCCGATCGCCCCGCCCGCCGAGGCCGCGGCACCCGCGGCGCCCGATCCGACCGACCACGTGCTGCGCGAGGTCATGCCCTTCACCGCCGAGGACGGGGATGGCGTCACGGTGCTCGGCGTGGATGGGCGGATCAGCGTGGCGAATGGCCGCTTCGCCCGCCTCTTCGGCCTGACCAGCCCGGGGGAGGCGGTCGGCAAGACCCATGCCGCGCTCTATGCCGAGGCCTGGCGGCGCCTGCCGGAGGCGGCGGAGATCGCGGCCGCCGCCCTGCAGACCCTGGCCGAGGGCGAGCGCTTCACCGGTGCCCCCTTCGAGCTGCCCCTGCCGGGCGGTGCCTGGCTGCGCGTGCTGCAGCAGCGGATGCTCGACGGCACGGTGGTCAGCACCTTCGCCGATATCTCCGCCATGAAGACCCTGCAGCGGCAACTCAACGACGCCCGCGAAGCGGCGGAGCTGGCGAACCGCGCCAAGGACGGCTTCCTGGCGACGGTGAGCCACGAGTTGCGGACGCCCATGAACGGCATCCTCGGCATGCTGGACCTGCTCGACGACGGCAGGCTGGGCCTGGACCAAGCGGAGCGGCTGCAGCTCGCCCGCCACTCGGCCGAGGCGCTGCTCGGCCTGCTCAACGACATCCTCACCTTCTCGCGGCTCGAGGCCGGGCATGTCGCGGCCGAACGGCTGCCGGTCAACCTGCCGCGGATCGTCGAGGCGGTGGTCGGGCTGATGCGCTCGCGGGCGGCACAGAAGGACCTGACGCTCGCCTGGCACATCGACCCGCGGATCCCCGCGGCGGTGCTCTGCGACGCTGCCAACCTGCGCCAGATCCTGCTGAACCTGGTCGGGAACGCGATCAAGTTCACCGATTGCGGCAGCGTCAGCGTCAGCCTCCGCTGCCAGGAGACCCTCCCGCACTCCCATATGCGGCTGGAATTCCTGGTCGAGGATACCGGCATCGGCATCCCGGCCTCGGTGCTCGACGCCATCTTCGAACCCTTCGTGCAGGCCGATAGCGGCACCGCCCGGCGCTTCGGCGGCACCGGCCTCGGCCTCGCCATCTGCCGCCGGCTGGTCCGGGCCATGGGCGGCGAGATCACCGTCGCCAGCACCGAGGGGCAGGGAAGCTGCTTCCGCTTCAGCCTCACCTGCGAGGTGGTGGTAAGCGCCGCCGCCCCGGCTCCTGCTGCGCCGGGCACCGAGGGGTGTGCCCTGCCGCCGCTGCATGTGCTCGTGGTGGACGACCACCCGATCAACCGTGAGATCGCCAGGCTGCATCTCGAGCATCTGGGCATGAGCGTGGTCACCGCCGCGGGAGGCGAGGAGGCCGTCGCCGCCTGCGCGGACCGCTTCGACGTGATCCTCATGGATCTCGAGATGCCGCGCATGGACGGCTTCGCCGCGGTGGCTGCCATCCGGGCCGGCGGCGGTCCCAGCGCCGGGGCGCCGATCGTCGCCCTCACCGCGCATGCGGGCGAGGTGCATCGCACTCGGTGCCGCGAGGCCGGCATGCAGGCCTTCCTGGCCAAGCCGATCCGCGCCGAGCAGCTCAAGGACACGATCGCCACGGTGACCCGTGGGTCGCGCGCGGCGCCGGCGCCGGCTGCGCCCCCGGCCGTGGCGCCCGCCGCCGCCGAGCTTCTCGACCAGGAGCGGGTGGTCTCGCTCTGCACGCATATCCCGCCCGAGACTTGGCAGCGGCTGCTGGCCGAGTTCGAGGCGGAATGCCCGGGAGGCCATGGTCACGCTCCGCAGCGCCGCCGAGCAGGGCCGGGACCACCGGCTCACCGCGCATGGGCTGAAGGGCACGGCCTGGAATTTCGGCGCCCGGCGGCTCGGCGACCTGGCCGCCAGCCTGGAGGGGGCGAGCAGCGGGCAGCTCGGCAGCCGTCTCGGCGAGCTGGCTACGACGCTCGAAACCACCCTCGCGGCCCTGCGGGCGGAAAGCCAGGCCCTGGCCGTGCAGCCGGGGTGACCGAGGGACCGGCAGTGGGCGGACGGGGCGCGCTGGACCATGATCCGCTCACACAGGGTCGCGGATCATGGTCCAGGCCGTTGCTTGATCGCGTGAGGCACGCTTTTCGGTGAGTCCACCTCAAGCGATCACGCTCCAGGCCGAGCGGACGCATGCCCCGCCCGGGCGTTATGGGGCCATGCCCCGCACCCTGCCCGCTGCCGCCGACCCGCTGCGCCCCGCCGTCCCGGACCGGCCGGACAAGGATCCCTTCGACATCGACCTGGTCTTCCGCCTGCTGCGCGAGGCAACCGCAGGCTTGCCGAAGGCGGCGATGTTCGAGTTGCGGGACCGGGGCCACGGGACGCCCTTCGAGCAGCTCGTCGCCGCGCTGATCTCGGCCCGGACCCGCGACGAGACCACCACCCCCGTCTGCCTCCGTCTCTTCGCCCGCGCCCGCACGCCGGAGGCGATGGCGGCGGTCCCCGAGCCGGAGCTGGTCGAGTTGCTCGCCGGCGCAACCTTCCCCGAGCCCAAAGCCCGCGACATCCTCGCCTTGTCCCGCCGGATCGCCGAGGCGGGCGCGGTGCCGGACACGATGGAGGGGCTGCAGGCGCTGCGCGGCGTCGGACCGAAGATCGCGGCGCTGACGCTCGGGGTCGGCTTCGGCCGGCCGGCCATCTCGGTCGACATCCATGTCCACCGGATCGTGAACCGCTGGGGCTATGTAGCGACGACGACGCCGGAACGGACCATGCAGGCGCTCGCGGCCCTCCTGCCGCAACGCTACTGGATCGAGATCAATGAGCGGCTGGTGCCCTTCGGCAAGGCCATCTGCACCGGCATGCGGCCGCGCTGCGGCACCTGCCTCCTGCTGCGGCAATGCCGCCAGGTGGGGGTGACGCGCCCCGGCTGAGGCATCCCATCGCCGCCGCTGCCGTTGAGAGGGCAGGTGCGACGGAGGGAGGGCGATGCCGCATTTCACGGAAGACTGGTTCAGCGGCCATATCCCCTACTGGGAGAAGCTGTTCTTCGAGGAACTCGGCTGGCGGCCGGACGAGGCGCGCCACGTGGTCGAGATCGGCAGCTTCGAGGGACGCTCCACCCTCTGGTTCCTCGCCAACCTGCTGCGCCACCCGGCGAGCCGCGTCACCTGCATCGACACCTTCGCCGGCGGCGCCGAGCACGACGCGGCGCAGACGACCGGGCTGTTCGAGCGGTTCCAGGCCAATCTCGCCGCCTCGGGCGAGGCTGTGAAAGCGGAGGTGCTGCGCACCGACTCCGCCAGCGGCCTGCTGCGGCTGCTCGGGCGCGGCGGGCCGGGGCCGGCACTGATCTATATCGACGGCTCGCACGAGGCGGCGGATGTGCTGACCGACCTCGTCCTGGCCTTCCGCCTGGCGCCCGAGGGCGGCGTGATCCTCTGCGACGACTATCTCTGGCCGCATCCGGACGTGCTGCGCAGCCCGAAGCTGGCGATCGACGCCTTCACCAACATCCATCGCAACCGGATCGACATCCTGGACGGGCCGCACCGGGTGCAGCTCGCCTTCCGCAAGCGGGCGGGATGACACCAACGGACCGGTCGCCTGACCGGCCCGAGGCCCGAACGAGGCCCGCGCTCAGTAGCGCGACGCCAAGCAAACCGGAGGTTTGCGCCCGGCATATGAGGGCCATCGGCACGAGGCGCCGCGCGGCCATGGTCGTTGCGCCGGGCATGGTTTAAGATCGGCCCCTGGCAGAACGGGGCAGAGTCCCCGGCGTCCAGGGAACCCCAGCCATGACCCTCTCGATCCACCCCGCCAATCCCGCCCGACCGGATTTCGTCGGCGAGGTGGCGGGCATCGACATCCGCCGCAACGTCACCCCGGCCGAGGCGGTGGCGATCGAGGCGGCGATGGACCAGTACGGCGTGCTGGTCTTCCGCGACCAGGATATCGACGACGCGCAGCAGATCGCCTTCTCGCGGCATTTCGGCCCGCTGGAACTGGCGACCGGCGACCTCGTGCAGGGCGAGCAGCGTCGCCTCTCGATGGAGGTGAACGACATCTCCAACCTGCAGCGCGACGGCAGCGTCATGGCGCGGGACGACCGCAAGCGGCTGTTCAGCCTCGGCAACATGCTCTGGCACAGCGACAGCAGCTTCAAGGCGACGCCGGCCAAGTACTCCCTGCTCTCGGCCCGCGTCATCCCGGGCGCCGGCGGCAATACCGAGTTCGCCGACATGCGCGCCGCCTGGGATGCGCTCGACGCTGAGACCAAGGCCCTGGTGCGCGACCTGATCACCGAGCACAGCCAGATCTATTCGCGCGGCATCCTCGGCTTCACCGACTTCACCGAGGCGGAGCGGGCGAAATGGGCGCCGGTGCCGCAGCGCCTGGTGCGGCGGCATCCGCGCACGGGGCGGCTCTCGCTCTTCCTCTCCTCGCATGCCGGGGCGATCCAGGGCTGGCCGGTGCCCGAGGCGCGCGCCCTGCTGCGCGACCTGACCGAGCATGCGACGCAGCGGGAGTTCGTGCATGCGCATGTCTGGCGGCCGCATGACCTGGTGATGTGGGACAACCGCGTCACCATGCACCGCGCCCGGCGCTACGATGCCAGCCAGGTCCGCGACCTGCACCGCACCACCGTCGCCGACATGGCCCCGACGCTGGAGCAGGCGGCTTAGTTTCAACGGCCCTCAGACGCCGGGCGCAGACCTCCGGTCTGCTTGGGCCTTCGCGGCGTCGCGTCGTCAGGCGCGCTTCGCGGCGCGACCAGCGGGCCGCGTCCGGGGCCCCGGACTGGTCAAAGGACCGGTCCGCACATGATGCGGCCGGATAGGATGCGCCCGGCCCCTACTCGTCCCGCCGCGGCCGGGAGAGCAGCCGCTCCACCGCCGCCGCCAGGGTCAGCCGCTCCGCCAGCAGCGCCGCCACCGCCTCGCAGACCGGCAGCTCGACGCCGGCCGCCGCCGCCCGGGCGATGATCGCCGGGGCGGTGGCGACCCCCTCCGTCACCCCGGCCCGCTCGGCCAGCACCTCGGCGAGGCGCCGGCCGCGGCCAAGGGCCATGCCGAGCGAGGTGTTGCGGCTCGCCGGGCCGGTCGCGGTCAGCAGCAGGTCGCCGAGGCCGGACAGCCCCGCTGCCGTCTCCGCCCGGCCGCCCAGCGCCACGGCGAGGCGCGAGAGTTCCGCCAGGCCGCGCGTCACCAGCGCCGCCCGGGCATTCTCGCCGAGGCCGGCGCCGATCACCGCCCCGGCGGCGATGGCGATCACGTTCTTCGCCGCGCCGCCGACCTGCACGCCGATCGGGTCGTCGGAGCCGTAGAGCCGGAAGCCGGGCGTTGCCAGCAGATCGCCCAGGCGGTCCCGCAGCGCCGGCGCGGCGCTGGCGATCACCGCCGCGGCGGGCAGGCCGGCCGCGACCTCATGCGCGAAGTTGGGCCCCGACAGCACGGCCGCGGCCTGGCCCGGCCGCGCCGCCGCCACCACCTCGAGCGGCAGGCGGAGGCTGCCCTGCTCGACGCCCTTGGCCGCCAGCAGCAGCGGCGGCAGGGTGGGCGGCAGGCCGGCGAGCACGGCGCGCAGATGCTGCGCCGGCACGGCGAGGATCGCCGCCGCCGCCCCGTCGAGCGCCGCCGCGGCCTCGGCGGTGACCGCGACGCCCGGCGGCAGCGCGATGCCGGGCAGGTAGCGGGCATTCTCCCGCGCCGCCGCGATTGCCGCCGCCCGGCCGGGGTCGCGTGCCCAAAGGGCGGCCGCGTGGCCCGCCGCGGCGGCCTGGATGGCGAGCGCCGTGCCCCAGGCGCCGGCGCCGAGGACGGCGAGCTTCGGCATCCTATTCCTCCGCGATGCGGGTCACCGCCCAGCCTTGGCCCTGTTCTTGGCCCGGCTCGCCCTCGCCCAGCCGCTCCAGCAGGGCGGCGAGGATGGCGCCGGCTTCCGCCTCGAAGCGCCAGGGCGGGTTGGCGACCAGCAGGCCGCAGCCGTTCAGCCGCTGCGGATCGGTCGGCTCGCGCAGCCAGAGCTCAGCGGCGACGAGGTCGCGCAGCCCGGCCTCGCGCAGCGCGGTATGGAAGGCGCGGACCGGGGCGCGGTGCTTGATCGGATACCAGCAGGCCTGGATGCCGGCACGGAAGCGATGCGCGACCAGGGCGATGCCCTGCGCCAGCCGGGCGAACTCCCCCTCCTGCTCGAAGGGCGGATCGACCAGGACGAGGCCGCGCCGCTCGGGGAAGGGGGTGAGCGCCTTCAGCGCCTCCCAGCCGTCGCGGTGGTGCACCGCCACCTGCCGGTCGGCGCGGAAGGCGGCGCGGAGCGCGGCATGGTCCTCAGGGTGCAGCTCGCAGGCCATCAGCCGGTCCCCGGGCCGCAGCAGGGCGCGGATCAGGGCGGGCGAGCCGGGATAGGCGCCGGGCGCCCCGGCGGCGCGGACCAGCCCCACATAGTCAGCGAGCGGCCCGGCCTCGACATCGAGCAGCCGGCCGATCCCCCGGCGCCACTCGCCGGTGCGCTCGGCCTCGCTCGCCGCGAGGTCGTAGCACCCGGTCCCGGCATGGGTGTCGAGCACGGCGAAGGGCTTGTCCTTCGCCGCCAGGGCGCGCAGCAGCCAGACCAGCAGCGCGTGCTTCAGGCAATCGGCGAAATTGCCGGCATGGAAGGCGTGGCGGTAATTCATGGCGGGCGGCCTCAGCCGCCCCGACGGATGACCGCGCCGTTCCGCGCCTCGCCCGGCAGGCAGAGGGCGGCGATCTCGGGCGCCACATCGGCGGGCTGCGGCAGCGTCGCCTGGTCCTCGCCCGGCATCGCCACCATGCGCAGCCGGGTGGCGACCGCGCCGGGATCGTAGAGGTTCACCCGCAGCGGGGTATTGGCCACCTCGGCCGCCCAGCTCCGCGCCAGATGCTCCTGCCCCGCCTTGCCGAAGCCGTAGAGGCCCCAGTAGGCGCGCGGCTCGGCGACGAGCCCGTCGGTGAGGAAGACGGCGCGGCCGGCCGGGGCGGCGCGCAGCGGCGGGTCGCAGCTGCGGATCAGCCGCCAGGCGGCCGAGAGGTTCACCGCCACCGCCTCCTGCCAGTCGCGCGGCATGATGTGCGCGGTCGGCGTCAGCTTGGCGAGCAGCGCCGCGGCATGCACCAGGATGTCGAGCCGGCCGAAGCGCTGGGCGATGGAGGGGCCGACCATGTCGAGCTTCTCGCCGTCCCGGATCAGGTCGAGCGGGAAGAGCGTCGCCTGGCCGCCGAGGCCGCGGATGGCGTCGTCCACCTCCTCCAGCGCGCCCTGGGTGCGGGCGGTGAGCACGCAATGCGCGCCGAGCCGGGCAAGCTCGACCGCCACCGCCGCGCCGAGGCCGCGCGAGGCGCCGGTGACCAGGGCGACGCTGCCCGCGAGCGGCCGGTCCATCATCCCGCCTGCAGCAGCGAGAGCTGCCGGTCGTTGTTGTCCTGCGCGTCGGTGAGGGCGATGGCGTAGTCGCCGGTGAAGCAGGCGTCGCAGTAGCTCGGCGTCTCCGGGTTGCGGCCCGGCCGGCCGAGGGCGCGGTAGAGCCCGTCGAGGGAGATGAAGGCGAGGCTGTCGACGCCGATGATGCGCGCCATCTCCTCGAGGTCGTGCTTGGCGGCCAGCAGCTTGCCGCGCTCGGGCGTGTCGATGCCGTAGAAGCAGCTATGCGTCGTCGGCGGCGAGGAGATGCGCATATGCACCTCGGTGGCGCCGGCCTGGCGGACCATCTCGACGATCTTGCGGCTGGTGGTGCCGCGGACGATGGAATCGTCCACCAGGATCACCCGCCGCCCCTCCAGCATCGGCCGGTTGGCGCTGTGCTTCAGCTTCACCCCGAGATTGCGGATCTGGTCCGTGGGCTCGATGAAGGTGCGGCCGACATAGTGGTTGCGGATGATGCCGAGCTCGAAGGGGATGCCGCTCTCGATCGAGTAGCCCATGGCCGCCGGCACGCCGCTGTCGGGCACCGGCACCACCACATCCGCCGGCACGCCGCTCTCCCGCGCCAGCTCGGCGCCGATGCGCTTGCGGGTGTCGTAGACCGGGGTGCCCTCCACCACCGAATCCGGCCGGGCGAAGTAGATGTACTCGAAGATGCAGAACCGCTCCGGATGCTTGCCGAAGGGCTTGATGCTGTGCACGCCCTGGGTGTCGATGACGATGATCTCGCCCGGGTCGATGTCGCGCACGAACTCGGCGCCGACGATGTCGAGGGCGCAGGTCTCGGAGGAGAGCACCCAGGACGGGGCGGCCCCGCCCTCGCCGCCCAGCCGGCCGAGCACCAGCGGCCGCACGCCGAGCGGGTCGCGGGCGCCGATCAGCGCGCCGTTGTGCAGCGCCACCAGGCTGTAGGCCCCCTGCACCTGGCGCAGCGCGTCGATCAGCCGGTCCACCACGGTGGAGTAGAGGCTGATGGCGATGAGGTGGATGAAGACCTCGCTGTCCGTGGTGCTCTGGAACAGGCAGCCGCGGCTGACCAGGCTGCGGCGCAGCCCGAGGGCGTTGGTCAGGTTGCCGTTATGGGCGACGGCGAAGCCGCCGAAGGCGAAGTCGGCATAGAGCGGCTGGACGTTGCGCAGCGCCGTCTCGCCGGTGGTCGCGTAGCGGTTGTGGCCGACCGCGGCGCGGCCGCGGAGCTGGGCCATCACCTTGGCGTCGGAGAAGATGTCGCCGACCAGGCCCTGGCCCTTATGGGCATGGAAGATGCCGCCCTCGTCCAGGGCGACGATGCCGGCCGCCTCCTGCCCCCGGTGCTGCAGGGCGTGCAGGCCGAGCGCGGTCAGCGCCGCGGCATCGGCCGCGTTCCAGACGCCGAAGACGCCGCATTCCTCGTGGAACTTGTCCTCGTCGGAGGACCAGGGGCGGGTGGACAGGTCGGTCATGGGGTCCTCACGTCCGGTTCCGCGCCGGCGGTCGCATCAACTCGTCCTGGGTCGGCGCCCGGCGGTCCGGCGGGAAGGCGACGCGGGGCCGGTATTCCGCCGGCAGCCGCGCCACCAGCCATTGCGCGCCCTCGATGACCAGCGGCAGCGACCGGGCCTCCCGGACCGCCTCCG
The DNA here is from genome assembly GCF_013112485.1 of Roseicella sp. DB1501. Lineage (GTDB taxonomy): Bacteria > Pseudomonadota > Alphaproteobacteria > Acetobacterales > Acetobacteraceae > Paracraurococcus. Next base: position 145,395 of record NZ_JABFHG010000011.1, on the reverse strand, counting down.
GCCAGCGATCGGTCGCCGGCAGGACCATGCCGCCGAGGATATAGGCGAGGATCACGAGGAAAGCACCCCGCACCAGGCCGAAGACCAGGCCGAGCGCGCGGTCGGTGCCGCCCAGCATGGAATCCTGCACGGTGCGGGCGACGAAGCTGATGATGATCTTGAGGATGATCAGCACGACCAGGAAGACGCCGCCCGCGGCCAGCGCATCGGCCAGCCAGGGCGGCTCGACCGTGCCCTGCAGCAGCGGCGCCGTCACCGGGCGCAGGACCAGCGCCAGGGCCGCGGCGCCGATCCAGGCGCCGACGCCGAGCACTTCCTGCACCAATCCTCGCAAATAGGCGAGCAACGCCGAGACGGCGAGCACCGCCAGCACCACACCGTCGACCCAGGTCATCGTGTCAGCGATATAGCGGCGTGCCCGCCATGGTGTCCACGCGCGGCGGCGGGGGCTGGCCCCGGCCGACGGCATGGCTGCGCCGCCAGGGCGGCGGGACGCGCCGGCGAACGTCGAAGCGGTCTTGTGGCGAGGCCTCAGCCGGGCCGCAGCCCGGCCCGGTCGGCCGCCTCCCGGGTCCAGGTCCCCTCCTGGCGGAGGAAGGCGGCGAAGCCGGCGGGGGAGGCCTCGGCCGGCGCCGCCATCTCGCTGCCCATCTCCGCGAAGCGCTGCCGGATGCCGGGATCGGCGACGGCGGCGGCGGCGGCGCGGGCCAGCGTCTCCAGCACCGCCGGCGGCGTTCCCGTGGGCGCCACCAGGCCGAGATAGGCGGCGGCGCGGAAGCCCGGCAGCCCTGCCTCCTCGAAGCTCGGCACCTCCGGCACCACCGGCAGCCGCCCGGCCGAGCCAGTGGCGAGGATGCGCACCGCGCCCTCCCGGTGCAGCGGCAGGGCGGTCGAGATCTCGGTCATGCCGGATTTGATGGTGCCGGCGATGAGGTCGGGCGCCATGGCGCCGCCGCTGCCATAGGGCACGTGCTGCAGGCCGGCGCCGGTCGCCGCGTTGAAGCTGGCGATGGCGAGATGCGAGGTGCTGCCGGTGCCGGAGGAGCCGCAGCTCACCGTGCCCGGCGCCGCCCGGCCGAGGGCGATCAGCTCGGCCAGGGTCCGCGCCGGCAGGCTGGGATGCACGGCGAGCACGTTCGGCGTCCGCACCAGCAGGCCGATCGGCGTGAAGTCGCGCCCGGGATCGTAGCCGAGATTGGCCTGGATCACCGGGTTGACGGTGAGCGGGCCGTTGGAGCCGAGCAGGATCGCGTAGCCGTCCGGCCGGGCGCGGGCGAATTGCGTGGCGGCGACGTTGCCGGCGGCGCCGGCCCGGTTCTCCACCACCACCGGCTGGCCGAGCCGCTCCGCCAGCAGCGGCGCGACGACGCGGGCGACGGTGTCGGAATTGCCGCCGGGCGCGAAGGGGACGATCAACCGGACCGGGCGGTCCGGGAAGCCGGCCTGCGCCTGCGCCCTATCGGCAAGGGCGAGCCAGGGAAGCACAAGCCCGGGCAGGGCGAGCAGGGCGCGGCGGGCGGGGATCATGGCGCTTCCTCGGCAGGTCGTTGCGGCGAGGATGGCCGTGGAGCGGGGGCGGGAACAATCCCCCCGAACAATCCCCCGTGGGCCTCACGCCTCGGCCTTGGCCTTCGCCGCGGGGCCGCGCTCCCGCGCCGGCGGCCGGCGCTCCGCCTTGGCCGCGAAGGGCGCCACCAGATCGGCGATATGGCCGATCTCGGCGAGCTGCAGCCCGTCGAGGGCGATCGGCGCCCGGCCGCCGCGGGCGAGGCGGCGCGGCAGCACCGCCCCGGCGAAGCCGAGCTTCTGCGCCTCGCGCAGCCGCGCCTCGGCCTGCGCCACCTGGCGGATCTCGCCCGAGAGGCCGACCTCGCCGAAATAGACGGTGCCGGGATCGGTCGGCCGGTCGGTGGCGGCCGAGACCAGCGCCGCGGCGACGGCGAGATCGGCCGCCGGCTCGGCGATGCGCAGGCCCCCGGCGATGTTGAGATAGACGTCGTTCATGCCGAGGGTCATGCCGCAGCGCGCCTCGAGCACCGCCATCAGCATGGCCAGCCGCCCGGCATCCCAGCCGACGACCTGCCGCCGCGGGCTGCCGCCGGCCGAGGGGGCGAGCAGCGCCTGCACCTCGACCAGCACCGGGCGCGTGCCCTCGATGCCGGCGAAGACCGCCGAGCCGGCGACGTTGCCGCGCCGCTCGGCCAGGAACAGGGCCGAGGGGTTCGGCACCTCGACCAGCCCGCGCTCGGTCATCTCGAAGACGCCGATCTCGTCCGTCGCGCCGAAGCGGTTCTTCACCGCCCGCAGGATGCGGAACTGGTGGCCGCGATCGCCCTCGAAGTAGAGCGTGGCGTCGACCATGTGCTCCAGCACCCGCGGGCCGGCGAGCATCCCCTCCTTCGTCACATGCCCGACCAGCACCAGGGCGAAGCCGCGGCTCTTGGCGAGGCGGATCAGCTCGGCGGCGCAGGCGCGCACCTGCGCGACCGTGCCCGGCGCGGAATCGAGCGCGTCCAGCCACAACGTCTGGATGGAATCAATGACGACGAGGGCCGCCTCGTCCTCATCCTCCAGGCTGGCGGCGATGTCGCGCAGCGCCGTCGCCGCGGCCAGCGCCAGCGGCGCGCCCTCCAGCCCGAGCCGCAGCGCCCGCAGCCGCACCTGCGCCACCGCCTCCTCGCCGCTGATGTAGAGGGCGCGCCGGCCGCTGCCGGCGATGCGCGCCGCCGCCTGCAGCAGGATGGTGGACTTGCCGATGCCGGGATCGCCGCCGACCAGCACCGCCGAGGCCGGGACCAGGCCGCCGCCGAGCACCCGGTCGAGCTCGGCGAGGCCGGTCGGGATGCGCGGCGGCGGCGCCGTTTCCCCCTCCAGCCCGACGAAGGCGACGCGCTTGCCGCCGCCGGCGCGGGCCGCCGGACCGGGGCCGCGCGCCACGGGCGCGGCTTCCTCCTGGAGGGTGTTCCACTCGCCGCAGGCATCGCAGCGGCCCTGCCATTTCGGGAAGACGGCGCCGCAGGCCTGGCAGACGAAGCGGTTGCGGTCCTTGGCCAAGCGGGCGGTCCCTTTCCTGGGTCAATGGCCGGGGGTGGCGGCTGGCACGAAACGTGAACGCGCAGCATAGCCCCGCCGCGCCGCCGCGTCACCCGATTCACCTCGCCCACCCTGGACCGGCCGGCCGGGCGGACCCACACTGGCCGCATGCAAACGCATTTCCCCTTCGGCCTGACGGTCTGCGGCATCGAGGAGCTGGGCGGCCATTGCGAGACGGGGGTGAGCCATGTGCTCTCCATCCTCGACCCCGACTGGCCGGTGCCGGAGGCCTTCGGCCAGTTCGGCGAGCATGCCAAGCTCGAGCTCCGCTTCCACGACGTCATCGAGCCGGCGGCGGGCATCGTCCCGCCGGGCGAGGCGGATGTGCGGGCGATCCTCGCCTTCGGCCGCGACCTCGAGGCGGAAGCCGCCTCGCGCCTGCTGGTGCATTGCCATGCCGGCATCTCGCGCTCGACCGCGGCAATGGCGCTGATGCTGGCGCAGGCGCGCCCGGCGCTATCGGCCGAGACCATCCTGCAAGGCATCCTCGGCATCCGCGAGAAGGCCTGGCCGAATCTCCGCATCCTCGAGATCGGCGATGCGATGCTGGGGCGGGAGGGCACGCTGCCGGCGGCGGCGGCGGCGCTCTACCGGCACCAGCTCGCCATCCGCCCGCATCTCGCCGACGTCATGCGCAATGCCGGCCGCGGGCGGGAGGTGGATGCCGCGGAGGCGGACGGGGGGTGACCGCGGCGCCCACTCACCAGCGATAGGCGAGGGTGGCGTAGACAGCCCGGCCGACGCCGTAGCTGCAGGAGGTCGCGTAGCAGGCGGCGAAGTAGTTCTCGTCGCCGAGGTTGGTGCCGGTCACGGTCAGCCGCCACTGCCGGTAATCCGCCCGCAGCATGGCGTCGAAGAGCGTGTAGGACGGCGCGTGGAAGATCGGGCTGGTCGCGGTCGGCGCGTTGTTCGCCATGATGTTGCCGACATAGCGGAGGCCGGCGCCGAAGCCGAGGGTCAGCTCGTCGGTCACCTTGTAGCTGTAGTCGCCCCAGAGCGAGGCCATGTGGTTCGGCACGGTGGCCAGCCGCCGGCCAAGGTTGTTGGTGGTGCTCTTGGTCACCTCGGTATCCTGCGCCGTGAAGGCGCCGATGACGCTGAGCCCATCGGTCAGCGCGACGCGCGCCTCCAGCTCCAGCCCGCGCGACCGCGCCTCGCCGGTCTGGATCGAATATTGCGGAAAGAGCAGGTCGGTGGTGGTGACGTTCTGCTGCGTCAGCTCGAAGAGCGCGGCGGTGAACAGGCTCTCCGTGCCGGGCGGCTGGTACTTCACGCCGACCTCGATCTGGTCGCCGGTGGTTGGCTTGAAGGTGCCGCCGCCGCGCTGCGGCGCCATGGTGCCGAGCGTCGGCAGGAAGGAGGTGGCGTAGCTGACATAGGGCGAGACGCCGATCGGCGAGGCGTAGAGCAGCGCCACGCGGCCGGTGAAGGCGCTGTCGTTCTGGGTGCTGGAGGCCTGGCTGAGCTTGTTCTGCGTATCGACGCTGGCCCAGTCCTGCCGCCCGGTCAGCGTCAGGATCCAGTTGTCCCAGCGGATCTGGTCCTGCAGGTAGAGGCCGAGCTGGTTCTGCACCTGGTTGTTGAGCGTGGTGCTGGTGGAGCCGAGCGGCAGGGCCGGGATGTAGCCATAGACCGGCGCATAGACGTCGAGCCGCGTCGCCGCCGCCGCCCAGGTCCGGTTGGCGACGCGCTGCCAGCGATAGTCGAGGCCGAGCAGCGCCGTGTGCTGCAGCGGCCCGGTGCCGAAGCGCGCCTCGGCCTGGTTGTCGAGCGTTAGGGACTGGGAGATCGGCACCTGGTAGGAGGCGACGCGGCTGACCGTGCGCCACTGGTTCGCCGGGCTGAGGCCGCTCGCATAGATCGACTTGTAGTCGAGATCGACATAGGTGTAGCGCAGGTTCTGCCGCAGGGTGACGGCCTCGGTCAGCCGGTGCTCGAGCTGGTAGCCGAGGCCGAGCTGGGTCTTGCGATAGGTGTCCCAGCCCGGCTCGCCGGTGATGCGGCCGCGCGGGATGGTGCCGTTCGGGTTGTAGAGGGCGGTGCCCTGCGGCGGCAGCCACTGGCCGGTGACGCCGTTGTCGTCGTGCAGGTAGCTCGCCTGCAGGACCAACGAGGTGTCCTTGCTCGGCTGCCAGCGCAGCGAGGGCGCGACGTAGATGCGGTCGTCTCTGGTGGCGTCGAATTCGGTGCCGGCGCTGCGCACCAGCCCGACCATGCGCCAGAGCAGCCCGTCGCCGCTGCCGAGCCGGCCGCCGACATCCCACATGCCCTGGATGCGGCCGAAGCTGCCGCCCTGCAACGCGGCCTGGTTGATCTGGCCAAGATAGGGCGTCTTGCTGACGGCGTTGACGATGCCGCCGAGATTAGCCTGGCCGTAGAGCGCCGAGCTGGTGCCGCGCAGCAGCTCGATCCGCTCCATGCCCCAGGGCTCGATGCGGAAGCTCTGCGCCGTGACCGGCGCCGGCACCCGCATGCCGTCGAGATAGACATCGGCCGGGAAGCCGCGGACGGTGAAGTACTCGCCGCGATAATCGGTGCCGCTGACGAAGGCCCCGGGGGAGTAGCGCAGCGCCTCGTTGATCGAGCCGATGTTCAGCGCCTCGATCTGGTCGCTGGTGACGACCGAGATGGATTGCGGCGTCTCGATCAGCGGCGTGTCGGTCTTGGTGCCCGTCGCGCTGCGCTGCGCGACATAGCCCTGCACCGGCCCGCGCGCCGTCTCGGCCGGGCGGCCCTCGATCGAGAGCGTGGGCAGGGTGATCGCATCGCCGGGCGCGGCGCCCGCGCCGCTCCCCAGCCCCGTTCCTTGCGCGAGTGCTGCCTGCGGCGCGGCAAGGAGGCCGGTGAGGAGCAGCCAAGCGGCGCGGGGCAGCGAGGCGGGGGCGGCGCGCCCGGACGTATCGACCATCAATCGGTTCCGAACCATGACGGTTCGCGTGTTAATGAAAATGATAGTGAGTCGCAATACGGCCTTTAGCTCACGACTCCGTTATGCGGTGACGGGGGTGGCGCCGTGTCATGGAGGCATTATCCGCGCCGTGGCCGGGACCGCATCCCCGGCCACGGCGGCGGCCCTGGCGTCAGGCCGCCAGGCGCTGCTCGAGCGTCGGCGCCACGTCGGTCAGCGTCACCCGGCGCATGTCGCGGGGATATTTGTGATCCTCGAAGGGCCGGGCGCGGTGCATGGTGGTGCGGTTGTCCCACATCAGCAGGTCCCACTGCCGCCACTTGTGCGAGTAGACGAACTGCCGCTGCGTGGCGAATTCAGTCAGGTTGCGGATCATCATCATCGCCTCCGGCCGCGGCATGCCGAGCACCTGGCCGATATGCGAGGAGAGGTAGATGGAATGCCGGTCCGAGCCGGGATGGTAGCGCACGAGGCGCTGCCGCACCGGGGCGAAGGCCTGCTTCTCCTCCTCAGTGTATTCGTCGAAGCCCATCGAGGCGCGGGAGAAGATCAGGCTGTGCTCGGTGACGAGGTCGCGCAGCGCGGCCTTGGTCTTCTCCGGCAGCGCGTCCCAGGCGGCGCGCATGTCGGCCACCTCGGTCTCGCCGCCCTCGGGCGGCACCACCCGGCCATGCAGCATGGAATACTTCGCCGGCGTCGCCTTGAAGCTGCTGTCGCTGTGCCAGAGCTGGTTGCCGAGATTGAACATCCGCCGTCGGTCATCCGCGGCCAGCAGGTTGCCGTCGGTGTCGAGGTTGGAGATGTCCGCCATCCGGTTGTGCTTCAGGCGGTGCTTGTGCATGTCCACCGTGGCGCGCGAGCCCTCGAGCGGGCCGAGCGCCTCGCCGAAGGCCATCTGCTGGTCGTCGTCGATCCGCTGGTCGCGGAAGACCAGCACGGCATACTGGTCCATGGCCCGGTCGATCTCGGCGCAGAGCTCGGGGCCGGGCGTCTCGCGCAGATCGATGCCCTGCACCTCGGCGGCGAAAAGTGGGTGCAGCGGCGTCAGTTGCAGGGCCATGGCAGATCCTCCGGCTGATATGTCAGGCTGGATATTAGGTCTCCGGGGCCGGATTTGGTCAAGTGACCATCCCCGGAGACCTGCTCGCGGCGGCTGGCCTCAGTATCATCGGCATGAATGCGTCATTCCTGCCGAGCGCCCGACTGGGCGCCGCCGGTCGCGCCCATTGGCGCGCCTCACGGCGCGACGCGGCGTCGCCAAGGGTTGCGGAGCAACCCGCCCGGCGATCGAGGGGGCCGTTAATATCAGGTGTTGCGGTAGTAGCGCCTCGCCCGCCGCTCCGCCTCGCGTGCCGCGGCCTCCGGCGTCGCCTGGCCGGAGGCGACGCCGGCGCACATCTGCACCAGCACGTAATCGGCGGCGACGGCGCCGGAGGCCTGGCTGATCGGGCCGCGATAGCCGCTCCAGAAGCGGTTCTCCATGGTGTCGCGGAAGACGGTGTTCTTCGGGTCGGCGGTCCAGACCGTGCTCTTCGCATAGGCCTTCAGCGGATGCGCCCAGTAGCCAAGCGAGCCCTGCATCCAGGGCTCGTACTGCTCGGCTTCCATCATGAAGGCGAGGAAGGCCTTGGCGGCATTCGGGTAGCGCGTGTGGCGGAAGACCATGGCGTTCATCACCGTCGAGGTCTGCGGCGCGCCGACGGCGCGGCCCTTCGGCATCAGCGCATGCTGCGTGTCCTCGGCGACCGCGCGGGTGCCGGGGTCGTTCTTCATGGTGAAGTAGAGCGAGACGCCGTTCGCGGTGAGGAAGATCTCCTGCGCCGAGAAGGCCCGGTTGTTGGAGGGGTCGAGCCAGGACAGCGTGCCGGGCGCGAAGGCCTGGTAGAGCGCCTGCAGGTATTTCAGCGCCTCCACGGTCTCCTTGCTGTTGATGGCGACCTTGCCTTCCTCGTCGACCAGATAGGCGCCGTGCGACCAGAGCAGCCATTGCGCGAAGTTGTTGCCGTCGCCCACCGCATTGCCGAGCGCGAAACCGATCGGCTTGTTGTTCTTCTTCATCGCCAGGCAGAGCTTGAGGAAGCCGTCATGGTCCTCGGGGATGCCGTCGAAGCCGGCCTCCTTCACCGCCGAGACCCGGTAGACGCAGGGGCCCATGTTCCCGCCGATGGGGATGCCAATCCAGGCCTCGCTGTTGTGGCGCTTGCCGTATTTCTCGCCGAGGAAGCACCAGCCGCCATAGCGCTTCCCGAGATAGTCGGCGACGTCGGTGAGCTCGACCACCTTCTCGGCATAGATATGCGGGTCGTCCGACCAGCCGATGACCACGTCCGGCCCGGTGCCGGTATTGGCGACGACCGCGGTCTGCGGGCGGATATCCTCCCAGCCGACGAAATCCACCCGCACCGGGACATTGAACTTGTCCTGGAAGCGCTGCGCATTCGCGCGGAAGATCGTCTCGTCCGGCTCGACGAAACGGGCGGGGCGGATGACCCTGAGGCTCGCCCCGGCCTCCGGCTTGGCGCCGAAAGGCGGCGTATCGGCGCGCGGGATGCCGCCCGGCGGGGCGGATTGCGCCATGGCCTGCCCGGCCAGCGCGGCGGCGCCGAGGCCGATCGTCGCGCGACGGGTGAAATTGTGCATTTTTGTTCCTCCCTGAATTATATTGGCCGGATCGCGTCATGCTACGCGGCAAGCGGAATGATGCGGGCGGGCGGCGCCGGCCATCCAGGAAATCCGCCTCGCTCTCGAATTGGTGACAGCCGGCCGCCGAGGCGCCCCGAAGCCCGCGGCGGGCGGGCGGGGGCGCCTGCAAGCCCAGCTACGGCCGGCGCTCCCGGCTGGCGCAAGGTTGACTCCCGGCCTTCGGTCCCTCACCAGAAAGCGCGCAACTGCTCTCGTAACTGAGACTGTGGCGGAACCAGCGCTACCCCCTGGCGCTTTTCCGACCGCGACGCTGATCCCGCACTCCCCAACCCCCCCAGGGAGCACGGTTCCTATGCGACCGATTGATCCACGCGCCGTGCTCCCGCGGCGCGGAACGCTTGCCTGTGCCTTCGCCGTGACCGCGGCGCTCCTCGCTTTTCCCGTGCTGGCCCCGGAGGCGGAAGCTGCCTCGCGGTCCGGCAAGGCGCAGGCCGAACAGGCGCATCCCCGCCGGGCCGCTGCGACGCCGGCGCGCGCCGCGCGGTCGAAGCCGGCGGCCAGCCCCGCCCGGTCGACCGCGCGACGCGCCCCGGCGAAACCCGGCAAGTCGGCCCAGCAGCAGGCCGCGGCGCGGCCCAAGGCTGCCACGCCGGCTGAGGAGGCGGTGCCGGGCGTTCGCCCGATCGTCGTCTCCGCCCTCGACCGCGCGGTCCGCAGCACCGGCATCGAGCCGGCGCTGCTCGCCGCCCTGGCCTGGCAGGAGAGCCGCTTTGATCCGCAGGCCAGGAATGGCCGCTCGACCGCGCGCGGGTTGATGCAGTTCACCGAATCCACCTGGCTGCAGGCGGTGCGCGACCACGGCGCCCAGCACGGGCTCGCCTATGAGGCGTCGATGCTGACGACCGATGCGGCGACGGGCACCATCAGCGTCCGCAAGCCGAAGCTGCGGGCCCGCATCCTCGAGCTGCGCAACAACCCGCGCTACGCCGCGGCGCTGGCGGCGCAGGAGATCAGCCGCGCCCGCGCCGCCCTCGAGCTCGCCCTGATGCGGCCGGTGGGGCCGGCGGACCTCTACCTCGTGCACCTGCTCGGGCCGGCCGGGGCGCAGCGTTTCCTGACCGCGCTCGACCGCACGCCGAACCGCCCGGCGGTGCAGGTGGTCGGGTCCGACAGCGTTGCCCTGAACCGGGAGCTCTTCGCCGACCGCGAGAGCAAGAAGCCGTTGACCCTGGCGGAGGTGCATGCCTGGATCGCCCGGAGCATCGCCGCGCAGCGCGAGATGAACGCGCCGCTCCTCATCGCGCTCGGCGCGCGGCCGGTGGTCGAGGTCGCGGATGCGCGCTGAGCGCCCGCATCGGCCGGTCGCGTTCCTGCCGCGACCGGCCCGATAGCAACGTCCTCAGACGCCGGGCGCAACCCTCCGCTTTGCCTGGGCCTTCGCCACACGTGTGGCGGGCCCCGTTTGGGGCCTCGGACCGACCAAGGAACCGGTCCATCGGTGTGATGTCGGATGCGCAGCATTCCGGACCGCGGTCCGCCGAGCCGAGCGCCGCCCTATTCCGGGCGGATGCCGGTGGTGCGGATGAGGTCGCCCCAGAGTTTCGTCTCCGCGGCCAGGGTCTGCCGCAGCACCTCGGCATCGCCGGTCGTGATGTCGACGCCGTGCTCCGCCATCCGGGCCCGCAGCGCGGCGTCCTCGGTCGCCGCGGTCAGCGCCCGGCCAAGCCGCGCCAGCACCGGCTCCGGCGTCCCCGCCGGCGCGAAGAGCCCTTGCCAGAACACCACGTCGAAGCCCGGCACCGCCTCCGCCACCGGCGGCAGATCGGGCAGCAGCGCGCTGCGCTTGGCCGAGGAGATGGCGAGACCGCGCGTGCTGCCCTCCCGCAGGCTCGGCAGCGCCTCGAGCACCGCCTGGAACATCGCCCCGATCCGCCCCGCCCGCAGGTCAAGCAGTGCCGGCGCGCCGCCCTTGTAGGGAATATGCGTCACCTCAATGCCGGCGCGCTGCGCGAAGAGCGCCAGCGCCAGGTGGTTCACCGCGCCGGTGCCGCTGCTGCCGAAATTGAGCTTGCCGGGATTGGATTTGCACCAGGCGATCAGCTCGGCGGTCGATTTGGCCGGCACGGAGGGGTGGACATGCAGCACGAAGGCGGTGCGGAAGACCATGCCGATCGGCGCCAGTTCGCGCATCGGCTCCTTCGGCGTCAGGCTGGGCTGCAGGCCGGGATTGATGGCGAGCGTCGAGGTGCCCATCAGCAGCGTGTAGCCATCCGGCCGGGCCTGGGCGACGGCGGTGTTCGCCACCGCGGTCGCCGCGCCGGCGCGGTTCTCCACCACCATCGGCACGCCGAGCTCCTGGCCCATGCGCTCGGCGACGGCGCGGCTGGTGATGTCGGTGACGCCGCCCGGGGCATAGCCGGAGACCACGCTGATGGCCCGTTCCGGGAAGGCCTCAGCGGCGGCGGCGCGGGTGAAGGGCGGCAGGAGCAGCGGCGCGGCCAGCAGGGCGCGGCGGTGGAGCGGCATCGGCGATTTCTCCCGGGTCTGGTTGCGCCGCAAGCTGCGGGCCGGCGGCGCCGCGATCAAGCCCCGCACCGCAACACGGATGTCACCGAAGGGTCATCGGCACGTCACCGGCGGCTCGTATAGCCGCCGCCATACAGTGCCCCTGGGATGAGGGATGCCGATGCTCGAACTACAGGGCCTGACCCGGCGCTTCGGCGCCGCGACCGCGGTGGACGCCGTCGATCTGCGCGTGCCCGAAGGCCAGATGCTCGGCATCATCGGCCGCTCGGGCGCCGGCAAGTCGACGCTGCTGCGGATGATCAACCGCCTGACCGAACCGAGCGCTGGGCGCATCCTGCACCATGGCCGCGACGTCACGGCGCTACGGGGCGCGGCGCTGCGGGGCTGGCGCACCGGCTGCGCCATGATCTTCCAGCAGTTCAACCTCGTGCCGCGGCTCGACGTGCTGACCAACGTGCTGCTCGGCCGTCTGAACCACCTGCCGGCCTGGCGCAGCCTCAGCGGCGCCTGGCCCGAGGCGGACCGCGCCATGGCCCTCTCGGCGCTCGAGCAGCTCGACATCGCCGGCCTCGCCGGGCAGCGTGCCGGCAGCCTCTCCGGGGGGCAGCAGCAGCGGGTGGCGATCGCCCGCGCCCTGGTGCAGGAGCCGGCGATCATCCTGGCCGACGAGCCGGTGGCCTCGCTCGACCCGCGCAACGCCATGCTGGTGATGGACGCGCTGGCGGACATCAACCGCCGCTACGGGATCCCGGTGCTGGTGAACATCCATTCCCTCGACCTCGCCCGCAGCCATTGCGAGCGGCTGGTCGGCCTCGCCGCCGGGCGGCTGGTCTTCGACGGCCCGCCCGAGGCGCTGACCGAGGAAGCCGCCCGCCGGCTCTACGGGCTGGAGGCGGCCGAGGCCGCCGCCGCGCCGCCGCAACGCGTCCCGGTCGCGGCCTGATGTGGCACGGCCCAACCCCAAAGGACGGGTGCCAAAGGACCGGTCGCCTGACCGGTCCGAGGCCCCGAACGAGACCCGCAGCCTATGCTGCGAAGCCAGGCAAACCGGAGGTTTGCGCCCGGCGCCTGAGGACCGTGAACCCGGGCCGCGGCCTGATTCCCTGACGGAGACCGAGATCCATGCATAGCCGCCGCACCCTGCTCGGCGCCGGCGCCGGGCTGGCCGCCACCGGCCTGCTCGCGCCGCGCCCCGCCCGCGCCCAAGCCACGAAAACCCAGGCCGCGAAGGCCCCGGCCGAGCTGGTCTTCGCCATCATCCCGGCGGAGAACGCCTCCGGCGTGCTCGAGCGCTGGTCGCCCTTCACCGACTATCTGAGCCGGGAGCTCGGCACCAAGGTCGTGCTGCGCATCGCCAGCGACTATGCCGCGGTGATCGAGGGCCAGCGGGCGGGCAACATCCACATCGCCTCCTACGGCCCGGCCTCCTTCGCCCGGGCGCTGAAGACCGGCGCGCCGATCGAGGCCTTCTGCATCAAGGTGAACCAGGACGGCAGCAAGGGCTATCACTCGGTCTTCTACGTGAAGAAGGACAGCCCCTACAAAAAGGTCGAGGACCTGAAGGGGAAGAATCTCGGCCTCGTCGATCCGAACAGCACCTCCGGCAACAACGTGCCGCGCTTCGCCCTGAACAAGATGGGCATCAACCCGGACCAGTTCTTCGACAAGGTGATCTACACCGGTAGCCATGAGAACGCGATCATCGCCCTGCAGCAGGGCACGGTCGATATGGTCGCCAACTGGTGGAACAACGCCGAGGAGAGCAACCTGCGCCGCATGGAGCGCAAGGGAATGGCGAAATACGACGACTTCCGCATCCTCTATACCTCGGATCTCATCGTGAACTCGCCGATGGCCTATCTCACCACGCTGCCGGCCGAGCTGCGCGCCGCCATCCGCAGCGCCGTGCTGGCGCTGCCGCAGAAGCACCCGGATGTCTTCGAGCATCTCTACGACGGCAAGGCGCAGCCCTGGGCGCCGGTCGACAACGCCGCCTATCAGCCGGTGATCGAGCTGATCACCTTCGTCGACGGCCTGCGCCGGCAGAAAAGCTGATCCCTGGAAGGCCTGAGTCCATGTCGCATGGCGGGGCGCGGCCGCAGCGCGAGGCCGAGGCGCGGCTGGCGCCGCTGGCTGGGGCCTGGCGCAGCCATCGCCGGCAGCGACGGCGCCGGGCCCTGCTGGCCGCCGGGCTGGTGCTGGCGCTGCTCTGGCTCGCGGCCTGGGTGGCGCAGGTCGATCCCCGCCTGATCTGGAGCAAGGGCGGCAATGTCTTCGGCTATTTCGACCGGCTGCTGACCCTCGAGGGCGGTGCGGAGGCCGGGGCGCGGGTCTGGCACGATCCGGCGGAGTGGTTCTGGGGCTGGCGGCGCTGGCTCCGCCTGCTCGGCGACACGCTGCTGATGGCCTATCTCGGCACGCTGTTCGGGGCTCTGGGCGGGCTGCTCGGCGGGTTGCTCGCCGCCGGCAACATCGGCCCGGGCCGGGCGCTGCGCTGGACCGTCACGCGCGGGCTCGAGGTCTGCCGCACCGTGCCGGACATCGTCTTCGCCCTGGTCTTCGTCATCGCCTTCGGCCTTGGGCCGCTGCCCGGCGTGCTGGCGCTCACCATCCATACCCTCGGCGCCCTCGGCAAGCAGGTGACCGAGCTGGTGGAGAATGTCGACATGCGACCGGTCGAGGGGGTGGTCGCCACCGGCGCCGCCTGGCCGCAGATGGCCGGCTTCGCGGTGGTGCCGCAGGTGCTGCCGGGCTTCCTCGGCTATGCCCTGCTGCGCTTCGAGATCAATGTCCGCAGCGCCGCGGTGCTCGGCTTCGTTGGGGCCGGCGGCATCGGCCAGGACCTGATCGAGGCGATCCGCAAGTTCTACTACAACGACGTCGCGGCGCTGCTGGTGCTCATCATCCTCACCGTGGTCCTGATCGATGCTGTGACCAGCCGGCTGCGCTTCCGGCTGCTGGAAGGGCATGCGGCATGAGCGGCGCCGCATCCTCGCCGACCCCGCTGCGGGCAGCGGCGCTGGCCCGGGTGCCGGCGCTGCGGGCGGCGCATCCGGGCGCTTTCCGCCGGCTCGGTCCCGGCCAGCGCCTCGCCCTGGCGCTGCTGCTCGGCGGCACGCTGCTGCTCGGCCTCGGGATCTGGCGGCTCGAGATCGCGCCGGCGCGGCTGCTCGCCGGCCTCGGTGATCTCGCGCATTTCGTCACTCTGATGCTGCCGCCCGATCCGGGGTCCTGGGCGCAGTTCCGCGGCATCCTGGCGGCGCTGGCGGAGACGCTGGCCATCGCCTTCCTCGGCACGCTGCTCGCCGCCGTCATCGCCCTGCCGCTCGGCCTGCTGGCGGCGCGCAACGCCACGCTGCACGCGCTGGTCCGCTTCGCGGCGCGGCGGCTGCTGGATGGTATCCGCGGCATCGACGCGCTGATCTGGGCGCTGATCTGGGTGAGCGTCGTCGGCCTCGGCCCCTTCGCCGGGGTGCTGGCGATCATGACCTCCGATATCGGCACCTTCGGCAAGCTCTTCTCCGAGGCGATCGAGGCGGCGGACCGGCGGCCGCAGGAGGGGGTGGTGGCCGCCGGCGGCAGCGGCGTCGCGCGGCTGCGCTATGGCGTGCTGCCGCAGGTCCTGCCGGTGATGGCCGGGCAGGTGCTCTACCTGTTCGAATCCAACACCCGCTCCTCCACCATCATCGGCATCGTCGGGGCGGGCGGCATCGGCCTGACGCTGGCGGAGATGATCCGCACGCTGGAATGGCAGAGCGTCTCCTGCATCGTGCTGCTCATCCTCCTCATGGTCGCGGCGATCGACCAGCTCTCCTCCCGGCTGCGGCGGCGCCTGGCCGGGGGGTGAGGGGCCCTGTCGCCGCCGCGGGCGGCATGCCATCCTCCGGGCAAAAGATCCCAGGAGGAAACGGCGGATGCCCGAAGGCGCCCTGCAGCGCGACCCGGTCGCCACGGTCCACAGCACCGAGGTGCTGGTGCTCGGCGCCGGCTCGGCCGGCTGCGTCATCGCGACCCGGCTCAGCGAGGACCCGGCCACGCAGGTGGCGCTGATCGAGGCCGGGCCGGCGGCCTGGAACGATCCCTGGATCCGCATCCCGGCCGGCTTCGCCCGGCTCTATTCCAGCGGCCGCTACGACTGGCGCTTCCATACCGAGCCGGAGCCGGGGCTCGACGGCCGTAGCATCCACTGGCCGCGCGGCAAGGTGGTGGGCGGTTCGGGCGCGGTGAACGGCCTCGTCTTCCTGCGCGGCTCGCCGCGCGACTACGACCGCTGGGCGCAGTCCGGCGCCCGCGGCTGGGGCTATGACGACGTGCTGCCCTTCTTCAAGCGGCTGGAGACCTGGACCGGCGAGGCCTCGGAGGAGCGCGGCACGGGCGGGCCGATCCACGCCACCGAGGCGCGCCACACCTCGCCCGGCGCCGAGGCCTTCATCGCCGCCGCGCGCGCCATGGGGCATCAGCGGGTGAAGGATTTCAACGGCGCCTGGCACGAGGGCGTCGGGCCGATGCAGATGAATGTCCGGGGCGGCTTCCGCAGCCATTCCGGCGACATGTTCCTCCGCCCGGCGCGCCGCCGGCCCAATCTCCGCATCATGCCGGAGCGCGCCATCCAACGCCTGCTCTTCGAGGGCAGCCGCTGCATCGGCGCCCTGGTGCAAGGGCCGGCCGGGCTCGAGCGCTGGGAGGCGCGGCGCCAGGTGGTGCTCTGCGGCGGCACCATCGGCACGCCGCACATCCTCATGCTGTCGGGCATCGGCGACGGCGCGCATCTGCAGGAGATGGGCATCGAGACGCGGTTGCACGCGCCGGGCGTCGGGCGGAACCTGCAGGACCATTTCCTGCAGCGCATGCGCTACCGGGTGAAGCCCTGCCGCACGGTGAACGAGTACTGGCACGGGCCGCTCGGCAAGCTGCGCATGGCCGCCCGCTACGCCTTCGACCGCCGCGGGCCGATGGCGATCGGCGCCGCCGAGGCCAATCTCTTCGCCCGCGTGCTGCCCGGCGCCGAGGAGCCGGACATGCAGTACCTCTTCGTGAACTTCACCGTCACCACCTATGATCAGGGGCCGGATCCCTGGCCGGGCTTCATGTTCAGTGCCTGCCAGTGCCGCCCGGACAGCCGCGGCACCATCACCCTGCGCAGCCCCGACCCGGCGGCCAAGCCGGTGATCCGCGCCAACTACCTGGAGGCGCCGCACGACCAGCACCTGATGGTCGAGGGGGTGAAATACGCCCGCCGCCTCGCCGCGCAGGGACCGCTCGCCGCGCTGATCGAGGAGGAGCTGACGCCCGGCGCCGGGGTGCAGGACGATGACGCGATCCTCGCCCATATCCGGCACGACGGCGGCACGGTCTACCACCCCTGCGGCACCGCCCGCATGGGCGAGGACGCGCTGGCGCCGGTGGACAGCCATCTGCGGCTGAAGGGCGTGGAGGGGCTGATGGTGGCGGATGCCAGCGTCATGCCGCTGGTGCCCTCCTCCAACATCCAGCCGGCGGCGCTGATGATCGGCGAGCGGGCGGCGGCCTTCCTGCGGGCCGGTCGCTGACATCGGGCCTGGCGCCGCCGGACGGGTTGCGGTCCCCGGCATCGCGCCCCGAGGATCGCGCCATGCCCGACGATGCCGCCCCCCTCCGCCCGCTGGTCGCCTTCCTCGGCGGCGCCGGCGACCGCCTCTTCCAGCCCTGCCGCAGCGTCTTTCGCCGCGTCGAGGCCATGCCGGAGGCCGCCGGCTGCGAGCTGCTCTATGCCGCGCACTGGCAGGCCGGGCGCGTCCTCGACCGCATCGCGGCGCGGCCGGCCGGCGCGCCGGTGCATCTGGTCGGCCATAGCTGGGGCGGCGATGCCGCCGCCCGGCTCGCCGCGCGGCTCGGCGCCGAGGGCCGGCAGGTGGCGCTGCTGCTCACCATCGACCCGGTGGCGCGCTGGATCGATCCTGTCTTCCTCGCCCGGGTCCGGGCCGGGGCGCGGGTCTGGGTCAATGCCCGGGCCGTGGGCGGGCCGCATTTCCACTACTCGGATGTCGTCGCCGCGATCGGCGGCCCCTATGGGGAGGCGCCGCGCCGCTTCGCCGACCTGCATCTCGACCTGCCGCAGCCGCATGCCGCCTTCGGCGCCATGCTGGCCGCCCGTCTGCCGGATGGCCGGAGCCTGCTCGACCTCGCGCTGCACGGTCCCGCCCTGCCCGAACCCGGCGCCGGCGACCTCGTCCCGGCCTGATCGCGGCGAGCCTTGCCGCCCGCCGGCGCCCTACCGCATAACGTTGCGAGCCCGCCGGAGCGCGGGACCGAGAGGGAGCTTCCAAGAATGCTGGGCCTGATGCAGGACCGCCCGCTGCTGATCTCCGCCATCCTCGAACATGCGGCGCGCAACCATGGCGGCGCCAAGATCGTCTCCGCCCGGGCCGATGGCAGCCTGGTCCGCCACAGCTGGCCCGAGGTCGCGGCCCGCGCCGCGCAGCTCGCCCATGCGCTGGCCGCCCGCGGCGTGCGGCAGGGCGAGCGGATCGCCACCCTGGCCTGGAACGACCACCGGCATCTCGAGATCTATTACGGCGTCTCCTCCATGGGCGCGGTGATGCACACCATGAATCCGCGGCTCTTCCCCGACCAGATCGCCTTCATCCTGAAGGATGCCGAGGATACGCATCTCTTCGTCGACCCGACCCTGGTGAAGGGGGCCGAGGCGCTGGCCGACAAGCTGCCGCCAAGCCTGAAGACGATCGTCGTCATGGGCACCGAGGCCGACATCCCGGCCGATTGCCCGCTGCGCTCCCGCTTCGAGCTGCTGGCCCAGGAGAGCCTGATCGCCGGCCAGCCGGAGCGCTACGACTGGCCCGAGCTGGATGAGCGCACCGCCTCCTCGCTCTGCTACACCTCCGGCACCACCGGCGAGCCGAAGGGTGTGCTCTACAGCCAACGCTCGACGGTGATCCATGGCTATGCCGTGCTGCAGAAGGACGTCTTCAACATCGGCGCCGAAGATGTGGTGATGCCGGTGGTGCCGATGTTCCACGTCAATGCCTGGGGCATCCCCTATGCCGCGGGCATCGCCGGCGCCTCGCTGGTGCTGCCCGGGCCGCGGCTCGACCCGGCGAGCCTCCATCGGCTGATCGAGGAAGAGGGCGTGACCTTCTCCGCCGGCGTGCCGACCATCTGGACGGCGCTGCTGCAATGGCTGCGGGCCGAGCCGGGGCGGCGCTTCGCCCGGCCGCCGCGTCTCGTCGTCGGCGGCACCGCCCTGCCGACCGCGATCAATGCCGGCTTCCTGAAGGAATACGGCGTGCGCATCCTGCATGCCTGGGGGATGACCGAGATCAGCCCGCTCGGCTCGACCAATGCCCGGCTGCCGCAGAATGCCGGTTGGGACGAGGACCGCTTCCTCGATTATGCCCGCAAGCAGGGCCGGCCGGTCTTCGGGGTGGAGTTCCGCGTCCGCGACGCCGAGGGGAAGGAGATCCCGCATGACGGCGTCGCCTTCGGCGAGCTGGAGGTGCGCGGCCCCTGGGTGGCCAAGGCCTATTTCAACCGCCCGGGCGACCCGGCGCATACCGCGGATGGCTGGTTCCGCACCGGCGACGTGGTGACGGTGGACGAACTCGGCTGCATCGAAATCGTCGATCGCGCCAAGGATGTGATCAAGTCGGGCGGCGAGTGGATCAGCTCCATCACCCTCGAGAACCTGATCATGGGCCATCCCGCCGTCGCCCAGGCGGCGGTCATCGGCATCCATCACAGCAAATGGGACGAGCGGCCGCTGCTGCTGGTCGTGCCCAAGCCGGGGATGCAGCCGAGCGCCGAGGAGATCCTCTCCTATTACGAGGGCAAGGTGGCGAAGTGGTGGATCCCGGACCAGGTCGAGCTGGTCGAGAGCCTGCCGATGACCGCGACCGGCAAGCTCTGGAAGGCCGACCTGAAGCAACGGTACCGGGAGCGCAGCGCGGGGTAGCCGGCGGGGGAGGGGGGAAGGGAGGGGGAAGGAGGCGCGCCGCCTCCTGCACGATCCTTGCTAGGCGCCCCCCATCACCGGGACCGGAGCCTTGCATGAGACGCCATCGCCTCGCCCTCGCCGCCCTGCTGGCGGCGCCGCTCGCCGCGCTGCCGGGCGCTTCGGGGGCGCAGACCCAGCCCAAGGTGCTGCGGATCGCCATGACCGCGGCCGACGTGCCGACCACCACCGGCATGCCGAACAACGGCTTCGAGGGCATGCGCTTCCTCGGCTACCCGGTCTTCGAGGGGCTGGTGGGCTGGGACCATTCGGACCCGAAGAAGCTTTCCGACCTCAAGCCCGGCCTCGCCGAGCGCTGGGAGCAGGACGAGGCCGATCCGAGGAAATGGCGGTTCTTCCTCCGCAAGGGCGTCAGCTTCCATGACGGCACGCCCTTCGCCGCCGATGCGGTGATCTGGAACCTCGACCGCTACATGAAGAATGACAGCCCGCAATTCGATGCCGCGGGCAGCGCCATCGTCCGGGGGCGGGTGCCGATCCTCGCCGCCTGGCGGAAGATCGACGACCATACGGTCGAGCTCGAGACCAGCCGGCCCGTCTCCTACTGGCCCTACCTGACTGCCTATATCCTGTTCACCTCGCCGCAGAGCTTCGAGCAGGCGGGACGGGACTGGGCCAAGGTCGCCGCCCTGCCGGCGGCGGGGACCGGGCCCTTCCGCATCACCCGCTTCGTGCCGCGGCAATCGGTCGAGCTGGCGCGCAACGACCAGTACTGGGATGCCGGCGGCCGGGCAAAACTCGACAAGGTCCTGCTGCTGCCGATGCCGGAGGCCAATACCCGCCTCGCCGCGCTGCGCTCCGGCCAGGTGGACTGGGTGGAGGTGCCGCCGCCGGATGCGATCGATTCCCTGAAGGCGGCGAAATTCCAGGTGGTGACCGGCAGCTACCCGCATATCTGGCCCTGGGTCTTCGCCGCCGGGAAGGCGGGCAGCCCGGTCGCCGATCTCCGCGTCCGGCAGGGGCTCAATTACTGCTTCGACCGCAAGGAGATGGTGGCGATGCTGAACGGCACCGCCGAGCCCTCGATCGGCTATTTCAAGGCCGGCGACCCCGCCTTCGGCGCGCCGAAGAACCGCTACACGCTCGATCCCGCCAAGGGGAAGGCGCTGCTGGCCGAGGCCGGCTACGGGCCGCAGAAGCCGCTCTCGATCAAGGTCGGCATCTCCAACAGCGGCTCGGGCCAGATGCTGCCGCTGCCGATGAACGAGTTCCTGCAGCAATCCCTGGCCGAGCATTGCGGCGTGAAGGTCAGCTTCGAGGTGGTGGAGTGGAACACCCTGCTCGGCGGGCTGCGGGCCGAGCCGGGGCAGCCGCAATGGCTGGGCGCGGATGCGCTGAACATCAGCCTGCATTCCTCCGACCCCTCGGCCATGGGGCGCTGGTTCTTCGGCGACAATGTCTCCCCGCGCGGCTCGAATGCCGGGCATTGGAAGGATGCGGAATTCGATGCCGCCTTCCTCGCGCTGGAGACGGAGACCGACCCGGCGAAGCGCCTGGCGCTGACCCGCAAGGCGCATGAGCGGCTGGTGGACAACCCGCCCTGGCTCTGGATCGTGCACGACCTGAACCCGCGCGCCATGTCGCCCCGGGTTGCCGGCTTCGTCAGCCCGCAGAGCTGGTTCATCGACCTGACCCGGGTGGACATGAAATAGCCTGGTTGACGCGCGGCTGGGCGGGGAGGCGCGTCCCCGCCCATGCCGGATCGGGGAGGGACGGATGGCCGATCGCCGCAAGATGCACCTCGTCGCCTACCTGAAGGCGGGTCCGAATTTCAGCTATCCGAGCAGCTGGCGGCATCCGGCGGCGACGCTCGACGACCTCTTCGAGCCCGCCCGCTGGGAGCATTGCGCCCGGGTGCTGGAGGCCGGGCTGTTCGATGCCTGCTTCTTCGCCGACGGGCTCGGCATCCCCGATCTCTACAAGGGCAGCTATGCCGATTATGTCGGCCGTGGCGGCCAGCTCACCCTGGTCGATCCCATGGTGCTGCTGCCGCAGATGGCGCGGGTGACGGAGCGCCTCGGCCTCGGCGTCACCCTCTCGACCAGCTTCACTCCGGCCTATGTGGCGGCGCGCTGGCTCGGCTCGCTCGACCTGATCAGCAAGGGGCGGGCGGCCTGGAACGTGGTCACCACCGGGCGGGACTTCGAGGCGCGCAACCTCGGCCAGGCGGGCCTGCCGCCGAAGGAGGCGCGCTACGACATGGCCGACGAGGTGCTGGAGGCCTGCGACGCCCTCTGGCATGGCTGGGAGCCGGATGCGCTGGTGCTGGACCGCGTCGCCGGCACCTTCGCCGATCCGGACAAGATCCGCCGGGCCAATTACGAGGGGCGCTACATCCGCACCGAGGGCCCGCTCTCCATCCCGCGCAGCCCGCAGGGCCGGCCGGTGCTGATGCAGGCCGGCGCCTCGCCCCGCGGCCGCGAATTCGCCGCGCGCTGGGCGGAGATGATCTTCTGCACCCCGGCCACCAAGGCGGATGCCCTGGCCTTCCGCAGCGACATCCGCGCCCGGATGCAGGCGATCGGCCGCGACCCGGACCACTGCGCCGTGCTGCCCTCCGTCACCGTCGTGATCGGCGAAACCGAGGCGATCGCGCGGGAGCGGGCGGCGCATCTCGAATCCCTGGTCGATCCGGAGCTGGTGCTCGCCGCCAGCTCCTGGTCGGTGGTCGCCGATCTCAGCCGGATCGGCGACCCGGCGGCGCTGGCGGGGGAGGGGAGCCATCAGGGCGTGCAGGGCCACCGCGACCGCATGCTGCAGGTGGCGCGGCAGAAGGGCATCAGCTTCGCCGAGGCGGTGCGCCGGCCGCGCGACCTGCTCGCCGGCACCGCGGCGCAGGTCGCCGACATGATGGAGGACTGGTTCGCCGCCGGCGCCTGCGACGGCTTCATCCTGCCGCCCACCGTCTTCCCCGGGACCTTCGAGGAGGTGACGCGGCTGCTGGTGCCGGAGCTGCAGCGGCGCGGCCTCTACCGCACCGCCTATGCCGGGCGGACGCTCCGGGAGAACCTGCGCCACCCGGGCTGAGGCCGTCCGCCTCCGGCGCGCGCGTGGCGCGGTCCTTGCTACTCCCGCGCCGAACACGCCCGGGAGGACCCCGCATGAGACATCTCCACCGCGCCGCGGGCCTCGGCCTCGCGGCGCTTCTGGCCGCCGCCTCGCCGGCGCTGGCCGAGAAGACGCTGCGCATCGCCATGACCGCGGCCGATGTGCCGACCACCACCGGCATGCCGAACAACGGCTTCGAGGGCATGCGCTTCCTCGGCTATCCGGCCTTCGAGGGGCTGGTGCTCTGGGACCTCTCCCGCGCCGACCGGCCGGCGACGCTGCGCCCGGGCCTGGCCGAGACGTGGGAGCAGGACCCGGCCGATCCGAAGACCTGGATCTTTCATCTGCGCCAGGGCGTGACCTTCCATGACGGCACGCCGCTGACGGCGGATGCGGTGATCTGGAACCTCGACCGCTTCTTCAAGCCGAACAGCCCGCAATTCGAGCCTGCCGGCGCCGGCATCACCCGCGCCCGCAACCCGATCCTCGCCGGCTACCGCAAGATCGACGAGAGGACGGTGGCGATCAGCACCAGCCGGGTCGCCAGCTACTTCCCCTACATGGCCGTCTACATCCTGATGGCCAGTCCGCAGAGCTGGGAGAAGGCCGGCCGCGACTGGGCCAAGGTCTCGACCTTGCCGGCGGCCGGCACCGGCCCCTTCAGGCTCGGCAAGTTCACCCCACGCGTCTCGGCCGAACTGGTGAAGAACGAGGCCTATTGGGACAAGGCGCGGGTGCCGAAGCTCGACCGGGTGCTGCTGCTGCCGATGCCGGAGGCGAATACCCGCCTCGCCGCGCTGCGCTCCGGCCAGGTGGACTGGATCGAGGTGCCGCCGCCGGACGCGATCCCCAGCCTGAAGCAGGCCGGGTTCAGCATCGTCACCAACTCCTACCCGCATGTCTGGCCCTGGATCTTCCAGCTCGGCGGCAATACGACCCCCTTCAAGGATGTCCGCGTCCGCCAGGGGCTGAACTACTGCGTCGACCGCAAGGGGCTGGTGGAGATGCTGAACGGCACGGCGGAGCCTTCCCTCGGCTGGCTCAAGCCCTCCGATCCGAGCTTCGGCAAGCCGGAGAACCGCTATGGCTTCGACCCGGCCAAGGGCAAGGCGCTGCTCGCCGCCGCCGGCTACACGCCGCAGAAGCCGCTCGCCTTCAAGGTGATGATCTCGGCCAGCGGCTCCGGC
Source organism: Roseicella sp. DB1501 (assembly GCF_013112485.1). Classification (GTDB taxonomy): domain Bacteria; phylum Pseudomonadota; class Alphaproteobacteria; order Acetobacterales; family Acetobacteraceae; genus Paracraurococcus. The sequence goes on along the minus strand of NZ_JABFHG010000011.1, from coordinate 121,982 downwards.
CAGATGCTGCCGCTGCCGATGAACGAGTACATGCAGCAGAACCTGAAGGAGGCCTGCGGCGTCGACGTCTCCTTCGAGGTGACGGAGTGGAACACGCTGCTCACCGCCGTGCGCCAGGGGCCGGATGCGCCGATCCTGAACGGCGCGACCGCGGCCAACCCTTCCTCGCCCTCCTCCGATGCCGGGGTGATGGCGCGCTACTTCCTGAAGGCCTTCGTGCCGCCGAACGGCTTCAACTGGGGCCAGTGGACCGATCCGCGCTTCGAGGAAGCCTTCGCCGCGCTCGAGACCGCGCGGGACGCGGGGGCCTTCGACGCCGCCTATGCCAGGGCGCATGAGCGGCTGGTCGACGATCCGCCCTGGCTCTACATCGTGCACGACCTGAATCCGCGGGCGATGTCGCGCAAGGTGAAGGGCTTCACCTCGGCGCAGTCCTGGTTCCAGGACCTCGTCCCGGTGGATCTGCAATAGGCGGTGCTGCCGGCTCCCCGCTGGCCGGCCATCGGGGAGCCAACAGACCGCGTCGATGCATTTTTCTGGGTATGGAAATCATCCACCGCCGAGAATCGGCTGCCGCCAGCGTAAAATCAGAAAATCAAACATTTTCTGGTACGGGTTTTCCGGCCCTTCTCCCCATGCTCTTCCACAGTTTTTCGTGTGCAGAATGCCCGCCAGAACTTGTGGCAAAGCATCGCGTTGGCCTACCGTATGTTGTGGGTGGCAACATCTAGTGGGTCGGGCTACGGGAGAACCACATGGACTGGACGGCTGAGGCGATCGATCAGCTCCGGAGCCTCTGGGCGGAAGGGCACTCGACGGCCGAGATCGGCCGGCGCATGGGCATCTCGAAGAACGCCGTGGTGGGCAAGGCGCATCGCCTGAACCTGCCGGCACGCCCCAGCCCGATCCGCCGCGAGGCCGAGGGCAATGCCGCGCCGCGGCCGGCCCCCACGCGTCGCCCCGCCGCGCCGCCGCAGCCGCGCGAGCCGGCCCCTCTGCGCCGCCTGGCCCAGTCCGCGCCGGCCGCCGCGCCGCCGCCCGCCGCCGTGGTGCGCCCCTTCCCGCGCGCCGCGACGCGGAGCTGCTGCTGGCCGCTCGGCGAGCCCGGCACGCCGGACTTCCGCTTCTGCGCGGCCGAGGCGGTGAACGGCAAGCCCTATTGCGCCGAGCATGCCTCGGTCGCCTATGTCCGCGTCCGCGACCGCCGCGAGGATGCGGCCTGAGATCCATCGCGGGAGGTTGCGACGGTCCGCGGCACGTCCCGGCGAAGGGCGCGCCGCATGGGTGCCCACCGGGGTGCCCATGCGGCGCGCCCACCGGGGCGCGTTGTGGGGCGCCGATGATCCCGCGGGCGATGCCGACGCGTCTGGGGCAGGGGAGGCGAGGCGCCCCGGCATGAGTTGGCCCTGCCCCGGCCGATGAACGGCCGCCTCGCCGGCGTCGCGTTGCAGCTCACCGCCCTCGCCGTCTTCGTCTGCATGGACACGATGCTGAAGCTGCTGACCGCGCGCTTCGCGGTGCCGCAGCTCATGTGGGCGCGCTTCTTCTTCGGCCTGCTCGCCGCCACGCTGTTCTTCCTGCTGCTGCGCGGCCGGCTGCCCTGGCGCTCGCGCGCGCCCTGGCTGCAGGCGGCGCGCAGCCTGCTGCTGGCGGCGAGCAACCTGCTCTTCTCGAGCGCGCTGGCGCATCTGCCGCTCACCGACTGCACCGCGATCGGCTTCGCCTCGCCGCTCTTCACCGTGGCGCTCGCCGCGTTCTGGCTGCGCGAGAGCGTCGGCCCGCGCCGCTGGATCGGCGTCGGCATCGGCTTCCTCGGCGTGCTGATCGCGCTCCGCCCGCCCTTCCTGACGGGCGGCGCGCCGATGCACTGGGCGGCGATCCTGCCGCTCGGCACCGCCGCCACCTTCGCCATCTACCAGATCCTCACCCGCCGGCTGGCCACCATCGACGATCCGCGCACCACCATCCTGCATACCGGCCTCGCCGCCTCGCTCGCCACGAGCCTGGCGCTGCCGCTGGTCTGGACGCCGCCTGCGGCGGGCGACTGGGCGTTGCTGGTGGCGCTCGGCCTGCTGGGTGGCATCGGCCATGGGCTGCTGGTGCTGGCCTATGCCCGCGCCCCCGCCAGCCTGCTGGCGCCGATGTCCTATACGCAGTTGATCTGGGCGAGCCTCTCTGCGTTGCTGGTCTTCGGCGAGCCGCCCGACCCGATCACCCTGCTCGGCGCGGCGGTGATTGCATTGGGCGGTGTTCTTGTCGCCTTGCCGGATCATCGCCGGCCAGGGTGAGGAGAGCGGCGCCGGGCTTGCCTTCGACCTGTCGCTGGTCTAGTGCAGTTCGATGCTGGCCCTGCCGCCAGCGGGCGCGCTAGGTCATTGATTTCAGAGACGATTCACGCCTCTGGGCGGTTTCCGCCCGGCGCGGATCGGCTCCGGCCGGACTTGCCGTTTGCAACATGATGGGGGGCACGAGCATTCGCGAAGCCAGGCTGCTCCAGGACGCCAGGATGGGCCACCCCCGCGCGGCACTGGATGCCGAGGCGGTGCGCGATGCCTATCGCCGCTGGGCCGGCGTCTATGACGAGGTGTTCGGCTCCGTCTCCGGCCCCGGCCGGCGGCGCGCCGTGGCGGCGGTGAACGCCCTGCCGGGCAGCCGCGTGCTGGAGGTGGGGGTGGGCACCGGCCTGGCCCTGCCGCTCTACGATCCCCGCAAGCGCGTGGTCGGCATCGACCTGTCGCGCGACATGCTGCGGCGCGCGAAGGAACGGGTCACCGCCCGCCGCCTGCGCAACGTGCATGGGCTGGCCGAGATGGATGCGGAATCCATGGGCTTCGCCGATGCCAGCTTCGACATCGCGGTGGCCATGTTCACCGCGACCGTGGTGCCGGATGCGCGCCGCCTCTACCGGGAGATGCGCCGCGTGGTGCGCCCGGGCGGGCAGCTCCTCTTCGTCAACCATTTCGCCGCCCAGGGCGGGCTGCGCTGGTGGGCGGAGCGGACGCTGGCGCCGCTTTCGCGCGTGCTCGGCTGGCACCCGGATTTCGCGCTCGGCGATTTGCTCGAGGATCCGGCGGCGGCGGCGGAGATCACGCCCTGCCCGCCCTTCGGCCTGTTCACCCTGGTGCGGGTGCCGCAGCCGGCCTTGGCCTGAAGCCTTGGGCCTGAGGGCCGTGGCCGGCCTTCAGCGGCGATGCGCCGCGCCGCGGCAGGTGAGCCGCGGCCGCGGCGCCCGCGGGCCGATCAGCAGGGATGGCGCGTGCCCCGGCGCGCAGAGCGCCGCGGCGCTGCCCGGCGGCAGCGGCACCGCCCCGCCCCCCGCCTGCCAGACCGCGCCGAGCCGGGCGAGCAGCACCCGGCGCTGATAGCCGGCGCCGCGCGCCGCATCGGCCGAGTGGTAATTGGCGATCGCCTCCGCCCAATTGCCAAAGCGGCCATGCAGCGCCGTCAGGAAGGTGATGGCGTAGCGGATATTGGCCTCTGGCTGCAGGCCGGTCGCCACATCCGGGAAGGCCTTCGGGTGGTAGAGCAGGTTGACCTGCATGCAGCCGATGTCGATGGAGCGCCGGCCGGCCGCCTGCAACGCCGCCACCTCGGCGACCGCGGCGGCCTGGCTCGGCAGGATGCGCGCCTCGCCCTCCACGTTCAGCGCCCAGGGCCAGGGCTCGAAACGGCCGCTGCGGGGATCGCTGCGGCCGCTCTCGACCAGGGCGATGGCCAGCAGCAGGCCGCGCGGCAGGCCGGAGCTCGGCTCGGCGGCGACGATCGCCTGGCGGCAGGCGGTCCAGGGATCCGCCTCGGCCAGCGCCGGCCGGGCGAGGCCGAGCGGGGCGAGCAGCAGGCCGGCGAGGAGGGGGCGCATGGCAGCGATCTCGGCCGCCCGGCGCCCCGCCGTCAATGCCGGCCTCAGCCGGCCACGGCGTCCCAGAGCAGCTTCAGGTTCATCGCCACGATCAGGATGGTGGCCGCCCAGCCGAGCCCGAGTTGCCAGCGCGGCGTTGCCAGCGCCCCGAGGCTCCGGCGGTCCGAGGCGACGAGCATCAGCGGCACCACCGCGAAGGGAAGCTGCAGGCAGAGGATGACCTGCGAGAGGATCAGCAGCTGCGCCGTGCCGGACTCCCCGTGCCACCAGGTGACGAGCACCGCCGGCACGATGGCGATGAGGCGGGTGATCAGCCGGCGGATGACGGGCGGCAGCCGCAGGCCGAGGAAGCCCTCCATCACGGCCTGGCCGGCCAGCGTCGCGGTCACGGTGGAGTTGAGGCCGCAGGCGAGCAGCGCGACGGCGAAGAGCGTGGCTGCTGCGGCGGTGCCGACCATCGGCGTCAGCAGCTCATAGGCTTCCTGGATCTCCGCGACCTCGGTGCGGCCGCCGGCATGGAAGACGGCGGCGGCGGTGATGAGGATGGCGGAGTTCACCAGCAGCGCCAGCGACAGCGCGATCGAGCTGTCGATGGCGGCGAAGCGGATCGCCTCCCGCTTTGCCGCGACCCCCTCCCCATAGTCGCGGGACTGCACGATGGCGGTGTGCAGGTAGAGGTTGTGTGGCATCACCGTGGCGCCGAGGATGCCGATGGCGATGTAGAGCTGCTGCCCGTCGGTGACGATCGAGGCCTGCGGCAGGTAGCCGGCGAGGACCGCCCCCCAGTCCGGCTGAGCCAGGATGAGCTGCGCCGCGAAGCAGCCGAAGACGAGGAACATCAGCCCCGCCACCAGCGCCTCCAGCCAGCGCACGCCGCGGTGCTGCAGCCAGAGGATCAGCAGCGCATCGAGGGCGGTGAGCAGCACGCCGATGATGAGCGGGATGCCGAAGAGCAATTGCAGCGCGATGGCGGTGCCGATGAGCTCCGCGAGATCGGTGGCGCAGATCGCGATCTCCGCCAGCACCCAGAGGCCGAGGCTGGTCGGGCGGGAGAAGCGGTCGCGGCAGAGCTGCGCCAAATCGCGGCCCGTGGCGATGCCGACCCGGGCGCAGAGCGCCTGCAGCAGCATGGCCATCAGCGAGGAGAGCAGCGCGACGGTCAGCAGCGTGTAGCCGAAGGCCGAGCCGCCGGCGAGCGCGGTGGCCCAGTTTCCCGGATCCATGTAGCCGACGGCGACGAGGTAGCCGGGGCCGATGAAGGCCAGCAACCGGCGCAGCCATCCCGCGGAATCCGGCACGCGGACGCTGCGGTGCATCTCGGGCAGGCTGACGCCGCCGCGATCCTGTCCCGGCAACGGGTCCCGCAGCGGGCCTGGCATGGGGGCAGGCTCGGGCTCGGGCCGGGTCAGCATGGGGACAAGCCGGCCGGCATGGCTGAACAGGTCTTCAACTGTTCAGACGATCCTTGTTTTTCAGGTGGTTATGGGTGGTGCAGCAGGTGCCCCCGGGCAGCGGCGGTGTCAAGGGCGGCTTGTGGCGTGGCCTTGCTCTGCGCAACTGTGGGGCCGAGCGATGCTGGGATGGGGATGATGCGCGGACGGCCGAGGATCGGCGAGGACCAAGTGGTCGAGCTGGCGGAGATGTTCCGCCTGATGAGCGACCCAACGCGGCTGCGGATCATTCTCGCCTGCCTCGACGCGCCGGCCGCGGTGGGCGAGATGGCGGACCGCATCGGCATCTCCGCCTCGCTGGTCTCGCACCACCTGCGGCTGCTGCGCGCGGCGCGGCTGCTGCAGGCCGACCGCCGGGGCCGGCAGGTCTTCTACGCGGTGCAGGACGAGCATATCCGATCAATGCTGTCGGACATGGTCGATCATGTCGCGGAAGTCGATGCCGAGTCGGAGGCCGGCAGCTGAGAATTCGCGCCAGGCTTGCTGCGGGCCGGGGGCGCCTCACTTGTGCAGGACCATGCCGGGACTTATGGTCCGGCCGCGTCTGTTCTGCCCCTGGCGGAGCGGTGCGCCGGCTGCCTTGCGGCCGGCAGGAATGCGACAGGGCGGCGCGGGTCGCCGGCCCGGACGGGAATGGGAAGCGACGTGTGAACGGGCGATGGTTCGCTAAGGCATCGGGGCTCGCAATGCGGCTCGCACTGGCCGGTCTCTTCGGGGCCGCTTCCCTCATCGGCACGGCCCTGGCGCAGGGTCATGATGAGTCCGGGGCCGTCGTCGGCCAGCCGACGCCCTGGGGGCTCGGCCTGCAGCCGGCGGCCGGCCCGGTGAAGGAAGCGATTCACGACTTCAATACGCTGGTACTGTGGATCATCATCGCCATCACCGCCTTCGTGCTGGCGCTGCTGGCCTATGTGGTGTTCCGCTTCCGCGAGGCGGCCAATCCGACGCCGTCCCGCACCAGCCACAACACCATCATCGAGATCGCCTGGACCGTCGTGCCGGTGCTGATCCTGGTGGTGATCGCCATCCCGTCCTTCCGCCTCATCTATTATGAGGACCGGGCGCGGGACGCCGACCTGACCATCAACGTGCAGGGCCGGCAATGGTACTGGCACTACGCCTATCCGGACAGCGGCAACTTCGCCTTCGACAGCCGCCCGATCCCGACCGAGGACCTGCAGCCGGGCCAGCCGCGCAACCTCGCGGTGGACGAGCCGCTGGTGATTCCGGTCGGCGCCACCGTCCGCGTGCTGACAACCGGCCAGGACGTGATCCACAGCTTCTTCGTGCCCGCGCTCGGCGTGCAGAAATACACCATCCCCGGCCGCACGCTGGAGACCTGGTTCAAGGCCGACCGGCCGGGGACCTTCTACGGGCAGTGCAACCAGATCTGCGGCACCAACCACTGGTTCATGCCGATCCAGGTGCAGGCGGTGCCGAAGGCCGAGTTCGATGCCTGGGCCGCCGAGGCGAAGACCAAGTACGCGCAGGCCGATGGCAGCCCGGCCCCGGTGGCCGCGGCCGCGCCGGCCGATGCGCAGCAGCTCGCAGCCCTGCCCCGGTGAGCCCGGCGGCAGGACTGACAACGATCGACCTCCAGGCGGGACGGATCCATGGCGACCGCGACTGACAGAGAAGCCCACGACCCGCATGCCGCGCACGGACAGGCGCATGGGCACGGGCATGACGAGCACCACGACCACGCGCCCGGCTTCGTGGCGCGCTGGTTCTTCAGCACGAACCACAAGGATATCGGCACCCTCTACCTGATCTTCTCGGTCTTCGCCGCGGTCATCGGCGTGCTGCTGTCCGTAGTGATGCGGCTCGAGCTGCAGAATCCCGGCCTGCAGTATTTCTCGGACGGCCAGCTCTGGAACTCCGTGGTCAGCGCCCATGGCCTGATCATGGTCTTCTTCGTGGTCATGCCGGCGCTGATCGGCGGGTTCGGCAACTGGTTCGTGCCGATCATGATCGGCGCGCCGGACATGGCCTTCCCGCGCATGAACAACATCAGCTTCTGGCTGCTGGTGCCGGCCTTCATGCTGCTCGCCGCCTCGCCCTTCATCGGCGAGGGCGCGGGCGCGGGCTGGACGATCTACACTCCGCTCTCGAGCAACGAGTATCACCCGAGCGCCTCGATGGACCTGGCGCTGTTCGCGCTGCACCTCGCGGGTGCCAGCTCGATCATGGGCGCGGCCAATTTCATCACGACCATCTTCAACATGCGCGCGCCGGGCATGACCCTGCACAAGATGCCGTTGTTCGTCTGGTCGATGCTGGTCACCGCCTTCCTGCTGCTGCTCGCGGTGCCGGTGCTGGCCGGCGTGATCACCATGCTGATCACCGACCGCAACTTCGGCACGGCCTTCTTCAAGCCCGAGGGCGGCGGCGACCCGGTGCTGTTCCAGCACCTGTTCTGGTTCTTCGGCCATCCCGAGGTCTACATCATGATCCTGCCGGGCTTCGGGATCATCAGCCACATCGTCTCGACCTTCAGCCGCAAGCCCGTCTTCGGCTATCTCGGCATGGCCTACGCCATGGTGGCGATCGGCGTGGTGGGCTTCATCGTCTGGGCCCACCACATGTTCACCAGCGGCATCGACGTCGACACGCGCGCCTACTTCATGGCGGCGACGATGGTCATCGCGGTGCCGACGGGCGTGAAGATCTTCTCCTGGATCGCCACCATGTGGGGCGGCTCGATCCAGATGCGGGTGCCGATGCTCTGGGCGATCGGCTTCATCTTCCTCTTCACCGTCGGCGGCGTCACCGGCGTGAAGCTGGCCAATGCCGGCGCCGACGTGGTGCTGCACAACACCTATTACGTGGTGGCGCATTTCCACTACGTGCTCAGCCTCGGCGCCGTCTTCTCGATCTTCGCTGGCTTCTACTACTGGATCGGCAAGATGACCGGGAAGCCCTACCCTGAGTTCTGGGGCAAGGTGCATTTCTGGATGCTGTTCATCGGCGCCAACCTGATCTTCTTCCCGCAGCACTTCCTCGGCGCCCAGGGCATGCCGCGGCGCTACCCGGACTATCCGGACGCCTTCTGGGGCTGGAACATGGTTTCCTCCGTCGGCTCCTACATCTCCGCGGCGTCGATGCTGGTGTTCTTCTACGTCTGCTACCGCACCTTCACCTCGAAGGAGCATCTGGCGGATAACTACTGGGGCCCGGGCGCGACCACGCTCGAGTGGCAGGTGAGCAGCCCGCCGCCCTTCCACACTTTCGAGGAATTGCCGCACGTCCGCTGACGCGCGCCGATGCCGGGGCCAGGCGCCCCGGCATCCCCTCCTGTGACCACCGGTTTCGCCCTGTTCCCCCCTCCTTATCCCCGGGGCAGGGCATCCCCCTGGTACAAGGCCCAGATCCGTAATCATGAGCGACGTGACCCTTTCCTCCGCCTCGGATGCCGTCATCCGGCAGGATCTCTCGGAGGTCCGTGACTGGGTCACGCTGCTGAAGCCGCGGGTCATCTCGCTCGTCGTGCTGACCGGGCTGGTCGGGATGCTGGTGGCGCCCGGCCACCTGCCGCCGGCGCTCGGCATCGCCACCGTGATCTGCATCGCCCTCGGCGCCGGCGCGGCGGGCGCGATCAACATGTGGTACGACCGCGACATCGACGCGCGGATGAAGCGCACCGCCACGCGCCCCATCCCGGCCGGCCGGATCGAGCCGGGGGCGGCGCTCGCCTATGGCGTCGCGCTCGCCGCCGCCTCCATCATCATCCTCGGCCTGGCGACGAACTGGGTGGCCGCGGGAGTGCTGGCGGTCTCCATCGGCTTCTACGTCTTCGTCTACACCATGTGGCTGAAGCGCCGGACCAGCCAGAACATCGTCATCGGCGGCGCCGCCGGCGCCTTCCCGCCGGTGATCGGCTGGGCGGCGGTGACCGGCAGCGTGACGCCGGAGCCGCTGCTGCTCTTCGCCATCATCTTCTTCTGGACCCCGCCGCATTTCTGGGCCCTCAGCCTCTTCGCGCATGCCGATTACGAGCGGGTCGGCGTGCCGATGCTGCCCGTCACCCATGGCGCGCGGGAGACCCGGCGGCAGGTGCTGCTCTACACCCTGCTGCTCGTGCCGCTGACGCTGGCGCCGACGCTGCTCGGCTTCGCCGGCTGGATCTACGCCGCGGCGGCGCTGCTCCTCGGGGCCGGCTTCCTCCGGCACGCCCTCGCCGTCTGGCGCGACCGGCAGGATGCGGCCGGGCGCAGCCTCACCGGCGATGCGCCTGCCCGGAAGGCCTTCCGCTACTCGCTCTCCTATCTCGGCCTGCTCTTCATCGCGCTGGCGGCGGACCGGATGCTGCTCGGATGACACCCGAGCAGCGCGCCGATCTCGAGCGTCGGCGCCGGCAGAAGAACTGGGCGGTGCTGGGCATCCTGATCGCCCTCGTCATCCTGTTCTTCTTCATCAGCACCGCGCGCGTCCTGCGGGGCTGACCTTGCCTGTCCCACGCCACGCCGCCACCTGCGAGCCATGACCCAGCCCCCTTCGGATCCCCGCGCCGATACGCTCCGCTGCCGCAACCGCCGCATGGCCATCGGCGTCGGCGCGGCCGTCTGCGGCATGGTCGGCCTCTCCTTCGCCTCGGTTCCGCTCTACGCCATGTTCTGCCGTGTCACCGGCTACAACGGCACGGTGCAGGTGGGCGGCACGGCCGCGCCGGGCGCCTCGAACCGCCTGGTCACCGTTCGCTTCAACGCCAACACCCATCCCGGCCTGCCCTGGAGCTTCGCGCCCGGGCAGGGGCCGATGCGGCTGCATCTCGGCGAGGAGGGGATGGCCTTCTACAAGGCGGCCAATGCCGCCGCGGTGCCGGTCACCGGCGTCGCCACCTACAACGTCACGCCGGAGGTGGTCGGCAAGTATTTCCACAAGACGGCTTGCTTCTGCTTCAACCAGCAGACGCTCGAGGCCGGGCAGCAGGTGGACATGCCGATCTCCTTCTGGGTGGACCCGAAGATGGCCGAGGACCCGGTGACGCGGGACATCCACACCGTCACCATCAACTACACCTTCTTCCGCAGCCTCGACGATGCGGACCGCTCCGGCGCCCTGGCGAGCGCCGGGCCGCATGTCGGCGCCGCCCCGCGCGCCACGCCATGAGCCGCTGCCCGGACAGACGTGGGACATCCCCGGCACGCCTCAACCGGGCGGGCTTGATCGGGGCGGCGATTTCGGAATTGATGCCCACCACCGGCGATGCGGCCCCGCGCCACGGCGCCTGACAGGATCGAACCAGGACGAGACATGGCCAGCACCACGGATCTCGCGGCGGAGCCCGCGCCGCTGCACAAGCACCCCTACCACCTGGTCGATCCCTCGCCCTGGCCGCTCGCCGGAGCCTTCGCCGGCGGCGCCTTCGTGCTCGGGATCGTCCTGCTGGCGCATTACGGCATCCACTGGATGCTCTATCTCGGCATCGCCAGCGTGCTCGCCACCATGTTCTTCTGGTGGCGTGACGTGATCCGCGAGGCGCGGACGCCCGGCATGCACACGCCCGTCGTGCGCATTGGCCTGCGCTACGGCATGTCGCTGTTCATCGCCTCCGAGGTGATGTTCTTCGTCGCCTTCTTCTGGGCCTACTTCCATTTCGCCCTCTACCCGCAGCACGTCTCCGGCGCCGCGGTGGCGGTCTGGCCGCCGCAGGGGATCCACACCTTCGATCCCTTCGGCCTGCCCTTCCTCAACACGATGATCCTGCTGCTCTCGGGCTGCACGGTCACCTGGGCGCACCATTCGCTGCTGCACAACGACCGCAAGGGCCTTGTCCTCGGCTTGGCGCTCACGGTGATCCTCGGCATCAGCTTCACCACCTTCCAGGCGATCGAGTATTCCGAGGCGCCCTTCGCCTTCACCGGCGGCATCTATCCCTCGACCTTCTTCCTCGCCACCGGCTTCCACGGCTTCCACGTGCTGGTCGGCACCACCTTCCTGCTCGTCTGCCTGATCCGGGCCTCGCGCGGCGCCTTCACGCCGCAGCGGCATTTCGGCTTCGAGGCCGCCGCCTGGTACTGGCACTTCGTCGACGTGGTCTGGCTGTTCCTCTTCGTCTGCATCTATGTCTGGGGTGCCGGCGAGATCATGGAGCACTGAGATGGCGGCGGGTCCGGCTCCGCAGGGAGCCGCCCCGCTGGTGCCGGTCGCCTTGCTGGGCCGCTGTCCGCGCTGCGGCAGCGGCCCGCTCTTTTCCGGGCTGCTGACGTTGCGCGAGACCTGCCCGGAATGCGGCCTGGACCTGCGGGCGCATGATTCGGGCGATGGCCCGGCCATGGCGGGGATCTTCATCGTCGGCGCGCTGGCGGTGATCGCGGCGCTGGTGGTGGATGCGAAATACCGGCCGCCGCTCTGGCTGCATGCGGTGCTCTGGCCGGTGCTCGTGCTGCCGCTCTCGCTGCTGGTGATGCGGCTGGCCAAGGCGCTGCTGGTGGCGCTGCAATACCGGCACCGGCTGCGGGCCTCGGCATGACCCTGCGCCGCTGGGCGCTGGTGCTGCTCGCGCTGCCCCTGCTCGCCGTGCTGCTCGGCCTCGGCACCTGGCAGGTGCGGCGCCTGCATTGGAAGACCGACCTCCTGGCGACCATCGCCGCCGCGGAGGCCAGGCCGGCGCAGCCGCTCGGCACGGCCGTGCCGCCGCCCTATGCAAAGGTCAGCGCCACCGGCCGCTTCGACCATGCGCAGGAGGCGCTGCTTGGTCTCGAGGTGCGCGGCACCACGATGGGCGCGCATCTGCTGACCCCGCTGCTGCGCCCCGGCGCGCCGCCCCTGCTGGTCGATCGTGGCTGGGTGCCGGCGGAGCGCAGCCAGGGCATCGCGCGGCCGGAGGGGCAGGTGACCGTCACCGGCTATGTCCGGGCGCCGGACGAGCGCGACTGGAACTCGCCGCGCGACGATCCGGCCGGGCGCCGCTTCTACCTCTTCGATCCGGCGGCGATCGGCGCGGCCCTCGGCCTGCCGCCGCCTGCGCCCTTCGGCCTGGTGGCGCTGGCGCCGCCCGGCACCCCGCCGGACCTGCTGCCGGCGGCGGCGCGCAGCCTGCCGCGGCCGAACAACCCGCATCTCGGCTATGCCATCACCTGGTACGGCCTGGCGGCGGCGCTGGTCGGCGTGACCATCGCCTTCCTGCTGCGGCGCCCCGACACCGGAGCGGGCCAGCCGCCGGCGTGACGCGTTTCCCCGGGAGGAGCCTGCCATGACGACCGCCTATGAGCGCCTGAAGGCGCGCTTCGCCCGCATCGCCACCCTCGGCGAGGCGCAGGCCATGCTGCACTGGGATGCCAGCGCCATGATGCCGGCCGGCGGCGCCGCGGCGCGGGGCGAGCAGCTCGCGGTGCTGGCCGGCCTCGGGCACGACCTGCTGACCGCGCCGGAGGTGGCGGACGACCTCGCCGCCGCCGAGGCGAGCGGCGACTGGGACTCGGCCAACCTCGCCCTCATGCGACGCGCCCATGCCCGCGCTGCGGCGCTGCCCACCGCGCTGGTCGAAGCGATGGCGATCGCCAACAGCGCCTGCGAGGCCTGCTGGCGGGAGGCCAAGGCGCGGGCGGATTTCGCCATGGTCCGGCCGCGGCTCGAGGAGGTGGTGCGGCTGCAGCGGGAGATGGCGGCGGCGCTCTCCGCCACGCTCGGCCTCGCCCCCTATGACGCGCTGATGGAGGGCTACCAGCGCGGCGTGACCGCGGCCGAGGTGGAGCCGGTCTTCGCCGCCTACGAGGCCTTCCTGCGCGAGGCCCTGCCGCAGGCCGAGGCGATCCAGGCCCGCCGCCCGGCGCCGGTGCCGCTGCCCGGCCCCTTCCCGGTGGAGCGGCAGCGTCGCCTCTGCCGCGCCCTGTCGGAGCGGGCCGGGCTCGACTACGCGCATGCCCGGCTGGATGAGAGCCTGCACCCCTTCTGCGGCGGCACGCCCACCGATATCCGCCTGACCACCTTCTATGCCGAGGCGGATGTCGCCAAGGCGCTGATGGGCGTGCTGCACGAGACCGGCCACGCCCAGTACGAGCGCGGCCTGCCCGAAGCCTGGGCGCGCCAGCCGGTGGGCGAGGCGGCCGGCATGGCGGCGCATGAGAGCCAGAGCCTGATCGTCGAGATGCAGGCCTGCCGCTCCGACGCCTTCCTCGGCTTCCTCGGCGGCGAGCTGCAGCGGACCTTCGGCGGCGATGCCGCGCTCTATTCCGTGCCGAACCTCGCGGCGCATTGGCGCCGGGTGGCGCGCGGCTTCATCCGCGTCGATGCCGACGAGCTGACCTATCCGGCGCATGTCATCCTGCGCTTCCGGCTGGAGCGGGCGCTGATCGAGGATCGGCTCGCCCTTGCCGATCTCCCCGCCGCCTGGAGCGAGGGGCTGCGGGGGCTGCTCGGCATCGCCCCGCCGGACGACGCGCAGGGCTGCCTGCAGGACATCCACTGGTATGACGGCGCCTTCGGCTATTTCCCGAGCTACACCCTCGGCGCGATGGCGGCGGCGCAGCTCATGCGGGCGGCGCGGCGCGACCGGCCGGAGATCGACGCGGCGCTCGCCGGGGGCGAGATGCGGCCGCTGATGGGCTGGTTGCGCGAGAAGGTGCACAGCCAGGGGGCGCGCCTCGGCTTCCAGGACCTGCTGCGCCAGGCGACGGGCAGGCCGCTCGACCCCGAGGATTTCACCGCGCATCTCCGCAGCCGCTATTTGCAGTGATCCCGGTGCAGTGACCCCGTTGGGCGGCTTGCCGCGGCGCGGGGCAGGGGACAGGCTGCGGCGCAGGAGGAACCGCCATGGCCCTGCGCTACGAGGTCCGCGCCCATAACCTGTCGGCGCAGTCCGAGAACAAGATCCACGACGATTCGGTGGCGCGCCGCTTCGGCTTCCGCGGAGCCCTGGTGCCGGGCGTCGAGGTCTACGCCTATGCCTGCCACCCGGCCGTGCAGCGCTGGGGCCGGGCGTGGCTGGAGCGCGGCACCGCCGAATGCCGCTTCCTCTCGCCGGTGCATGACGAGGAGCTGGTCGAGGTCGAGGCGGAGGCCGACGGCGAGGGCCTGGCGCTGACCGTCCGGCGCGGCGAGACGGTCTGCGCCACGGGCCGGGCGGACCTCCCCGCCGCGACGCCGCCCGCCGAATCGCCCGAGGGGAAGGCACCGCCCTGGCGCGCGCCGCCGGCCGAACGGCCGCCGGCGAGCGAGGCGAGCCTCGCGCCCGGCGCCATCCTCGGCACCGCCCCGCTCGAGGTCACGCCCGAGGCGGCCGCCGCCTATCTGGCGGCGGTGCGGGAGACCGACCCGCTCTATGCCGAAGCCGGCCTCGTGCATCCCGGCATGGTGCTGCGCCTGTGCAACCAGGCGCTGGTGCAGAATGTGGTGCTGGGACCGTGGATCCATACCGGCAGCCGGGTGCGCAACCGCGCCGCGGCGCGACTCGGCGACAGCCTCGTGGCCCGGGCCAGGGTCACCGCCAATGCCGAGCGCAAGGGCCACAAGATCGTCGAGCTCGCGGTGCTGGTGACGAACGGCGCTGGCGCCGCCATTGCCGAGGTGGACCACGTGGCGATCTGGCGCCCGCGGCAGCTCGCCTGATGCCGGCGGCCGTTGATGGTGACCTGTCAACGGCCGCCATCGCTGCCCCTCGGGCGCTGGCGGTTTGCTGCGCAACCCTTGCTACATGGCGTCGCGCGAACAGTAGGCCTGCGGCGTGACGCACCTTGCGGCGCGACCGGCAACGCCCGTTCGGGCGCTCGGTGTGAATGAAATATTTATGCCGTTGGCATGAGCCGCCACGGATGTCGTCACCCCCGCCTTTGGCAAATTTTCGGTTGGAAGAGACCACACGTTACCGTTATTAATTACGTGTTCGGTTCAAAATGGTCACACCATGCCATCGGCTCTCGGTCCCGTCGCGCCGATTGCGGGTGCCACCACCCGGTTCTGGCCTCGTGCCGCACGGCTGCGGGATGCCGAGCGGGGGAAAGTGCGGATGACCGCGACGATACTCCAGGTGCAGCAGGTGGTCCTGGCCGCCGCGCTCGTCGTCCCCGCCCTGCTCTTCACTGCGGCCGCCTGGTGGAATCGCGCCGAGGTGCTGCAGGAGGGGACCGAGACGGTCCAGCGCACCGCCACCATCCTGCAGGAGCAGGCGGCGAAGGTGCTGGACAGCGCCGACCTCGTCCTCGCCCGGGTCACCGACCACCTGCGGGACATGGATGCCGCCGGCATCGCCGCGCCCGAGACCAGCGCCTTCCTGCAGGCGACGGAGCAGGCCCTGGGCCAGGTGGTCTCGATCTGGGTGACCGATGCCGAGGGGCATGTCCGCGCCGGCAGCGGGCCCTGGAACCCCGCCGTCTCCATCGCCGACCGCGACTTCTTCTGGGCGCATCGGGAGACGCCGGAGGCCGGCGCCCATGTCAGCGCCGTCTTCACCGGGCGCGCGACCGGCATCACCTCCTTCGCCATCAGCCGCCGGCGCTCGGATGCCGCGGGCGGCTTCGCGGGCATCATCCATGTCTCGCTCAGCCCGGCCTATTTCGCCCGCTTCTATGCCGAGGCGGCGCCGCGCTTCCGGCACCTCGCCGGCATGATGCGGGCTGACGGGGCGCTGCTGGTGCGCGAGCCCGGCCCGATCATCGAGGGGGAGCGGATCGACGCCGCGAGCCTGCTGATGCGCCGCATCGCCGAGGGCAGCCGCCACGGCGTCCTCACCGGCTCCTTCGGCACCGAGGGCGCGATGCGCATCTGCGCCTTCGCGCAGGTCGGCACCTGGCCCGTCTACGTCTTCTTCGGCACCGATGTCGATGCGGTGCTGCAGCGCTGGCGCACCAACCTGCTGGCCTACGGCATGGCCGCCGCCGCGGCGGCGCTGATCCTGCTGCTCGTCGCCCTGCTCGCCCTGCGCCAGACCCGGGCGGCGACGGCGGCCGAGACGGCGCTGCAGCGCGCGGTGGTCGACCGCGCCGCGGCCGAGGCGCGCCAGGCCGCCGAGGCGCGGTTCCGCAGCGTCTTCGAGAGCCGGGCCATCGGGATGGCGATCTTCGACGCCATCGGCGGCGAGACGGTGGCGGCGAATGATCGCCTGCTGGTAAATGACGGGCAGCAGCCGGGCGCAGGTCGAGTCGGGGTCCTGGAACCTGCTCGGCGCCATCCTGCCGGAGCAGCGCGGCCTCGGCGACCGGGCGATGGCGGAGGCGCGGGCGCGCGGCTGGTGGGACCCCTACGAAACCGAATTCCTCCGCCCCGACGGCTCGCGCCTGCCGGTGCGGCTCTCCACCGCGCCGCTGCCCGGCGCGCCCGGCCGGATGGTGGTGCTGGTGCAGGACATCGCCGAGCAGCGCGAGGCGGAGCGCCGGCGCGACCTGCTGATGCGCGAGGTCGACCACCGCGCCAAGAACGCCCTCGCCACCACGCGCGCCGCGCTGCGGCTGACCCGGGCGCCGGATATCGAGAGCTTCGTGCGCGAGGTGGATGGGCGGATCGGCGCGCTGGCCCAGGCGCTCACCCTGCTCTCCAACACGCAATGGCACGGCGTCGCCATCGAGGCCCTGCTGCGCGGCGAGCTGGCGCCCTTCCTCAGCACCGAGCGGGGCGAGCCGCGGGCGGTGCTGCAGGGCCCGCCGGTGACCATCGCGCCGACGGCGGTGCAGCCGCTGGCGATGGCGATC
This sequence comes from Roseicella sp. DB1501, assembly GCF_013112485.1. Classification (GTDB taxonomy): domain Bacteria; phylum Pseudomonadota; class Alphaproteobacteria; order Acetobacterales; family Acetobacteraceae; genus Paracraurococcus. The sequence goes on along the minus strand of NZ_JABFHG010000011.1, from coordinate 105,048 downwards.
CACGAGCTGGCCACCAATGCGATGAAATACGGCGCGCTCTCCCAGCCCAATGGCCGGCTGATCCTGGAATGGGGCTGGGCCGATCCGGCGATGGAGTGGCTCGCCCTGACCTGGCGGGAGGAAGGGGGGCCGGAGGTCGCGGCGCCGCCCAGGAATTGCGGCTTCGGCACGCGGGTGCTGCAGGGGACGGTGACCCGCCAGCTCGGCGGCCGGCTGGAGATGTGCTGGGACCGCGGGGGGCTGGTCGGCCGGATCGCACTGCCGGCGGCACGGGTGGTGACCGTCGCCGCGGGCGCCCCGCTCGCGGCGTGAGGGTGCCCTGGACCGTGATCCGCCCACGCAGGGTCGCGGATCATGGTCCAGGCCGTTGTTTGATCGCGTGATGCACGCTTTTCGGTCAGTCCACCTCAAGCGATCACGCTCTAGACGGCGTGACGGACCAGGTCGAAGGCGGCTGTGGCCCTCTGGCGGGGCCGTGTCCGGCGACATCGCCCGGGTGGGAGGACGGGATCGACGCCGCCATCCCGGAAGGTGGGTGTGCCGGGCAGCTCGCACATCGGCGCCTCCAGGGCTACGGCAATCGGCCGGAGTTGCGCAGCCTGGTCCTGCAGAACTCGCCGCAATCCGCGCTCGGCCAGCCGGCGCCCATCGACAACCGTGCCGGCGCCGGTGGCGACATCGCAGTCGAACAGGTCCGGCGAATTCTGCTGCCGCAGCTCGGTAGCCCGTGCGCACGCGACACCTGCCGGCCCGCCGCAACCACCCGAACTCGCCAAACGCGACCAGACAATCGCTCTCGAACATGCAGGAGGCCGCACCGCACGCCGGGGCGATCGCCATGCCGGTCTTCGGGCCCAACGAAGCCCTTGCGGGTGCGCCGGCTTCCTATCCGCTGGAGGCCGTCGCGGCCGCGCGACCGGACCTCGCCGAGGCCGCTGCGACGCTGACCAGGCGGCTCAGCGGCGAGATCCCCGAACACCCGTGCACCGCAGCGGCGTAGTGCCGCTCCTCTGCCGTGCCTACCATCCCCAGGAGTGGTTCGTTTCCGGCGGCAAACCCCTTGCGAACCAGGCATCGAACATGGTGCGCTCTGCGCATGACCGATACCACGACGAACGAATCTCCGGATCGCTCCCTCATCGCCCTGCTCGACCATGCGTTGGCCAGTGTCATGGAGCACCTTCAGCCGGAGCAGCGCTCCCGCTTGCGGGCAAGGGTCGGGGAGTTGGGCCTCACCGATCACGTTAGGCAGCGATGTTCCCCCGACATACAGACCCTGCTGCTGGACGAGCGGCCGCAGGCAAACCCGGATGGCGGGCTGGTCGGGGAGGCCGCAGGCGAGGCCGCGCCCAGCACGGATGAAACGCCGGTCGAGCAGGGGTCCGCCAAGACGTCGTCGATCCCCACGAGCTAGACCATGATCCGCTCACGCAGGGTCGCGGATCATGGTCCAGGCCGTTGTTCGATCGCGTGAGTCACGCTGTTCGGTGAGTCCACCTCAAGCGATCACGCTCTAACCGTCAGGTTCCGACGCTGAATGCCTCGTTCACGCGCTTGTCCGACGGCGGTGAGCACGATGCTCGATCCCTGGCGGCGCACGGCACCGACTGGTTTCGCAAGGGCGCGTTTCAGGGAGAAGGGAGGAGCCTGGCATGACCGGCTTTGTCGGCGCGCTGCATGAATTCCACGACGCTGAATTCGTTCAGGGATGGGCCGACCGCTTCGTCCCGTCGCCCCCGAGACTGGCCCTGTTCAACATGGTGCTGGCCGAAATCGACCAGCTCCCCATGCGCGATCCCAATGTCCTGGAGCTCGGCCTTGGTCCAGGCTACATGGCGCGGCACATCCTGGAACGACACCCAACGCTGCACTACGAGGGTCTCGACTTCTCCGCGGCATTCTTCCAGGTGGCCAGGCGAACGCTTGGCGACCTGACATCGCGGGTCACCTTCACCCAGGCTGACCTGATGAACCAGTCCTGGCCAAAGCTGCTTGCCAGGCGGCCGCATGCCGTCATATCGACCTGGGCGCTGCACGACCTCGGGGGACAGCAGGCCATCGCCGATGTTTACAGGCGCTGCTGGGAAATCCTTCCAAAGGGCGGCATCCTGGTGAACGGCGATTTCATCAAGCCGGACGGTACCGCATGGGAATACGAAGCCGGCCGCTTCGAGGTGGCTGGTCATCTGGACCTCTTGCGCCAGGCAGGCTTCACCGATCCCAGGTCGCTGCAGCATTTCGAGATCGAGATCGACAACCCGACCGCAGCCCAGAACTACGCCTGCCTGCTCGCGGTGAAATAGCCCCGGCCCGCCGATGAGGGTGGTCCTTCGCCAACATGGGCGAGGTGCGATTCCGCTTCGAATCATTCCGTGTCTTTCGCACAGGGCGGCGGCATCGGCGACGTGCGGGGTGCCCGGTCGGCAGCGGTGATCGCCTCCCCCTGGACACCAGGCTCATGCGGTCGCCAAGCTCTTGCGGAACGGAGGAGCCGCCCGGTGAAGATCATCGACTCACAGGTGCATGCCTACGAGGCCAATACGCCGCAACGTCCCTGGCACACGGTGCCGAACTGGCCCGACCATGTCACGGGCGACGAGATGGTGGCGGCGATGGACAAGGTCGGCGTCGACGGCGCGATCTTCATCTCGGCCTTCTCCATGTATCGCTACGACGCCAGCTATGCGGTGGAGGTGCAACGCGCCCATCCCGACCGCATAGCCATCGTCAAGCCCGTCGACCCGGACGATCCGGCCGTTGCCGATGTCATCGCGGAATGGAAGCGGACGCCTGGCGCCGTCGGCATCCGCATCATGCTGCCGAAAGAGGCGGGACGCGATCCGGGCGATCCCGGGATCGACCGGATCCTGCGCGCCGCCAGGCAGCACGATTTCCCGGTGAACATCCTGTGCTGGGGCAATCTGGACGCCGGCGCCGCGATCATCGATCGCCATCCGGAGACGCGCTTCATCATCGACCATCTCGGCATCGTGCAGCCGCGCGTGCCCCCGGCGCCGCCGCAACCCTGGGCCGATCTCCCGAAGGTGCTCGAGCTCGCCAGGCGCCCGAATGCCGTGATCAAGGTCAGCGGCGCCTGCACGCTGTCGCAGGAGCCGTACCCCTTCCCCGACATCTGGGACCCGCTGGCGCGCGTATTCGATGCCTGGGGCTTCGATCGCTGCCTGTGGGGCACCGACTGGACCCGCGCCTTCGCCGTCGTGAACTACGAGCAGGCTGTCAAACCCTTCCTCGACACCGAGCGCCTGACCGATGCCGAGCGGTCGATGCTCATGGGTGGCGCCTGCGCCAAGGCCTATGGCTGGTCACCAGGACAGTCGTGACCCGCGAGGGGCCGCACGTCGCCACGACTTTCTGCCCACCCCGTTCCTCACCGGGTCGCGCTTCACCGATGAGGCGCCCGGTACGATGGACGCGCACTACGAGAGCGTCACGCGCCGGATCTTCGAGCAGCGCGACGGGCTGGCGCATGTGATCCTCGATGCCCGCCATCTCGAGGTGCCGAACCTGCGGCTTGTGATCCGAACCGACCAGCCGCCGATCAGCGGCGGGACGCTGGAGGAACTGGCGGTGCAGATCGGGGCGACGCCGGCGGCGTTGGACGAGACCGTGCGAGCGTACAATGCCGCCTGCGTACCGGGCCCGTGGAACTTGCCAGGGCGCATGCGGCGCGCCATGGCGCCATGGCCTGAGCGATGCGCATCTGGCACCAGAGCTTCGGCGACCTGGACCGCGCACCGATCTATCGCGCCACCCTCGCGCGCCATGCCCGGGCGGTGCTGCCAGCAGGCCGGACGGTGACGCTGCCTGGCCTGCGACCGGGGACCTGCGGCGCCGATGTCGCGCCGATCCACGCGATCCGGCACCGGTATCTGGGATGCTCAGCGAGCAAGCAGGTGGGGAGGCCGCGCTCGCGGCGGAGCGAGGCGGCTACGACGCCTTCGCCCTCGGCTGCTTCTACGATCCGACGCTGTGGGCGGCCCGCTCCCTCGTCGACATTCCCCGCGTTGACCTGTCCAAGAGCTGCATGCTGCTCGCCATGGGTGCCGAGGTCCTGATCCCCGGCGACGGCTTCCTCACTGAGTTCGTCCGGCGCCATGGCCTGCGCAGCGTCGATGGCGCGCCGGTCATGGATGCGCCGGGCCTGCTGTTCCACTATGCGACGGTTCTAGAGCGTGATCGCTTGAGGTGGACTCACCGAAAAGCGTGACTCACGCGATCAAATAACGGCCTGGACCATGATCCGTGACCCTGTGTGAGCGGATCATGGTCCAGCAGGGGACACGCACGGCGCTCGGCCTCACGGTCAGCCGGATCGGGCACTATGCGAGGCCGCCCGCTGGAATGCTGGCGCGAGCGCGAGACGTGGCCGGCATCCTGATTGCGTGCCGCGGCGAGCGGCGCCGCGCCGACAACCTGGCCTTACCGGGCTGGATTCATCCGCCGGGCGCTGACGCGCTGTGCCTGTCGTTCGGGTGCTTCTTCGTGGCAAAGCTTCTGGACGCGCGGCGCCCGTGGTGGAGCAATCGATGACCTTCACCGAGGCCGGCTGCCGCGTGCCGGGCATCGCGCCCGCTTCCGGCCAGTCCTGCGCCGCGACAGGCACATCGCATGCAGCTACTTGCTGTCATCCTGGTCCGCCGCCTCATCGGGATCAGTCCCGGGAAGCTCGAGCAGCGCACGGCCCACACGGCCTCGAAGATCGGGATCCACCGTGCCAGGCTCAGCCCACTCCGTCTCGTCGAGAAACTCCTGCAGCAGTCTGCGGGCGATGATGACGAGATCCGTGGGCCGCGTGGTGCGCACGTAGTCGATCGATGCCTCCGCGTCGACCACGGTCACGACGAGCGTAGTGTCGGGACACTCGGCTGCCTTCTCGAGCAGTATCCCAGGAGCGATGCCGTTCATTCTCGTACCCGTACCAGCCTTTCCCAGCATGCCACCATGGTATCGCCGACGACGTCAGGCATCGTCCGGAACCTCGAGGGCCTGCGACGTCGCTTCCACCTTCGCGGCCTGCCGCTCGAGCGCGTTCCGCCGTCCCTGCCGCATCATGTTGAGGATGACCCGCATCTCGCCCGAGACCCGGGCCTGGCCGGCAGCCATGCGCTGGATGTGCCGCAGGACGGTCTGCGGCTTGCGGTCATCGCCACGGGCCCGCAGCCAGCGGGCGAACTGGCTCTGCGACATCTCCAAGTCGGCCAGTTGCGCCTTGAACCAGGCACCGCTCTCCGGAGTGCCGGTGGTCGGCGGCGGGCGGGTGTCCTCGCTGTCGTCGATCCCGGCCTCGGGGGGCGGGACATCCTGGCGCGTTCCGGCAGCCTCGCCGCTCACGGCGCGCCACCCAGGTAGCGACAGGCCAGATCCCGTTCACTCCGGTTCACGGCAAATGCTCCAGCCTCTCTAATTCACCCCGACCGCACCGCCGAGCACGTCGCCGATCCCCTCATGGATGACAAGGTCGGCGATGTCGTCGAGGCCGGTCTCCTGCCGGTTGAGGATGACGAGCCCGGCGCCGTTGCGCTTCGCCATCTCCGGGAAGCCGGCCGCAGGATAGACGACGAGCGAGGAGCCGAGGACGAGGCAGAGATCGGCCGCGAGCACCGCCTGCCGCGCCCGCAGCATCGGGCCCTGTGGCATGGCTTGGCCGAAGCTCACCGTCGCCGTCTTCAGCAACCCGCCGCAACGCCGGCAATCCGGCACCGCATCCGTCTGGGCGAAAGCGGCGTGGATATCCGCGATCTCGTGCCGCAGCCCGCAGGAGAGGCAGGTGGCATAGGTGGTGTTGCCGTGCAGCTCGATCACCTGCGCCTCCGGCACGCCGGAAGCCTGGTGCAGCCCGTCGATATTCTGGGTGATGACGTCCCGCACGCGCCCCTCGCGCACCAGCCGGGCGACGGCGCGATGGCCACGGTTGGGCTCGGCGGCGCGCATGGTGGCGTCGCTCTCGAAGCGCCGCCGCCAGGCCTCCCGCCGCGCCTCGGGCGAGGCGAGGAATTCCTGGAAATAGATCGGCTTCATCTTCTCCCAGGTGCCGGTCCCAGGGCTGCGGTAGTCGGGGATGCCGGATTCGGTGCTGATCCCGGCGCCGGTGAAGACCACGATGCGCTGGGCGCCCTCGATCATGGCCCGCAGCTGCTCGATCTGGTGGTTCAACACATGCCGAACTCCTGCGAAAAGGAAGGGATGGCCTCTGATCCCGACGGGCCGGTCCTTTGACCGGTCCGAGGCCCCGAACGGGGCCCGCGACTCATTGTCGCGCAGCCAAGCAAACCGGAGGTTTGCGCCCGGCGACCGAGGGCGCTTGGTATCAGCCCGCATCCTCGAGGATCATCGCCGCGCCCTTCTCGCCGATCATGATGGTCGGCGCATTGGTGTTGCCCGTGGTCAGCGTCGGCATGACCGAGGCATCGGCGACCCGCAGCCCCGCGATGCCGCGCACCCGGAGCCGGCTGTCCACCACGCTCGCCGGGTCCTCGCCCATGCGGCAGGTGCCCACCGGGTGATAGATGGTGGTGCCGTACTGCCTGTTGAAGGCGAGCATCTCCGCCTCCGAGGCGGTGCCCGGGCCGGGCAGCGTCTCCTCGACGCTGTAGCGGGCGATGGCGGGCTGGGCGAAGATCCGCCGCACCATGCGGATGCCCTCGGCGAGCAGCCGCTGGTCGCCGGGCGCCGAGAGATAGTTGGGGCGGATCGCCGGCCGGGCGAAGGGATCGGGCGAGGCCGCCATCACCGTGCCGCGGCTGTCCGGCTTCACCGGGCAGATGGCGCAGGTCATGCCCGGGGCCTTCTCCAGCACGCCGAACTGGCCGAGGGCGTAGCTCGCGGGCGTGAACAGCAATTGCAGGTCGGGGCTCGCCAGCCCCTCGCGGCTGCGGGCGAAGACCTGGGCGGTGGTCACGCCGAAGGTCAGCGCGCCGCGGCCGAGGGCGAAGAAGCGCGCCACCTCGCCGGCGAGCCGCAGCCCATGCGCGAGCTGGTTGGTGCTGAGGCTGTCCTTCACCCGGTGCTGCACGCGGGAGACGAAGTGGTCCTGCAGGTTGGCGCCGACCTGCGGCATGTCCTGCACCACCGCGATGCCGAGCGCCTGCAGATGCGCCGCCGGGCCGAGGCCCGAGAGCTGCAGCAGGTGCGGCGAGTTCACCGCGCCGCCGGCGACGATGACCTCGCGCCTCGCCCGGATCCGCTTCAGCGCCCCGTGCTGGCGGTATTCCGCGCCGATGCAGCGCCGCCCGTCGAAGAGCAGCCGGCTCGCCTGCGCCTCGGTCTCGATGCGCACCTGGCCCCTGGCCCGGGCGAGGAAGGTGCGCGCCGTCGAGCCGCGCCAGCGGCCGATGCGGGTCATCTGCGAATAGCCGACGCCCTCCTGCTCCTGCCCGTTCAAATCCTTGCGGAAGGGATGGCCCGCCTGCTGCGCCGCCTCGATGAAGCGGTGGGTAAGGGGGAGGATGGTGCGGTAGTCCTCGACCTGCAGCGGGCCGCCCTGGCCGCGATAGGCCGGGTCGCCGCGCTGGACGTAGTGCTCGCTGCGGCGGAAGAAGGGCAGCACCTCCTCATAGGACCAGCCGCGGCAGCCCATCTGCGCCCAGATGTCGAAATCGGCCGGATTGCCGCGGACATAGAGCATGCCGTTGATGGAGGAGGAGCCGCCGAGGGTGCGGCCGCGCGGCCAGCGGATCTCGCGGCCATTGGTCGCCGCCTCCGCCTCGGTGGTGTAGCCCCAGTTCACCAACTTCTGGTTCTGCAGCAGCTTGATCATCCCGGCCGGGATGTGGATCCAGGGATGCCGGTCCTTCGGCCCGGCCTCCAGCAGCGTGACGCGGGCGCCACTCTCGCCCAGCCGGGCCGCGACCACGCAGCCGGCCGAGCCGCCGCCGATGACGAGATAGTCGGTCTCTTCCATAGCCTGGCGTCTCTCCCTGGCCGCCAGGGTGGCGCATCAATCCCTGCGGCGGAAGACGAGGGTGAGATTGTTGGCCGGCATCGCCACCACCTCCGGCGCGCCGAAGCCCGCCACGGCGGCGGCCTCGGCCACCGCCTCCAGGTCGCGCACGCCCCAGGCCGGGTCCTGCGCGCGCAGGCCGGCATCGAAGGCGGCATTGGAGGGCGCGGTGTGCCGCCCGCCCTGCCGGTAGGGACCGTAGAGGATGAGCGGCCCGCCCGACGGCAGCCGCCGCGCGGCGCCGCGCAGCAGGCCGAGCCCCGCCGCCCAGGGGGCGATATGGATCATGTTGATGCAGACCACCGCATCGGCGCGGTCGATGGGCCACTGCTCCGCCGCGGCGTCGAGGGCGAGCGGCGGCCGCAGGTTGGGCAGCCGCGCCTCGGCCGCCCAGGCGGCGATGCTGGCGCGGGCGGCGGGGTCCGGGTCGCTCGGCTGCCAGGTCAGGCCGGGCAGGGCGGCGGCGAAATGCACCGCATGCTCGCCGCTGCCGCTCGAGACCTCCAGCACCAGCCCCGCCGCCGGCAGGGCATGGCGCAGGACGGCGAGGATCGGGTCGCGGTTGCGTTGCGTCGCGGGCGCGTGGCGGCGGGCATCGGTCATGCGCCGAGCATAGCGGCGGGCGCGGCGTCTCGTACCCCCGGGCGCTACTTCGCCGCCATCCCCGCCGCCTCGACCACCGGCCGCCAGGCCTGCTGGAAATCCAGGACCAGGCGCCGGTAGGCGGCGGCATCGAGCGGCCGCGGCGGCGGCGTCAACCCGGCGGCCCGCAGCTCGCCGGCCACCTGCGGCTGGGCGATGATGCGGTTCACCGCGGCGTTCAACTGCGCCACCAGCTCGCCCGGCAGGCCCTTCGGCCCGCTCAGCCCGGTCCAGGCGGTCGCCGTGAGCTGCGGATAGCCGAGGGCGGCGAAGCTCGGGATGCCGGGCAGCAGCGGCTCGGGGCCGGGGCTGCTGACCGCCAGGGCGCGGACCCGGCCGGCCTGCACCGCCGGCATGACGCTCGCCAGCGGCGCGATCAGGCTGTCCACCTGGTTGTTCAGCAGGTCCTGCAGCGCCGCGCCCGTGCCGCGATAGGCGATGTGCGCGAGTTGCGCGTCGGCCGCCTTCGCCAGCACCTCCCCCTGCACATGCTGCAGGCTGCCCAGCGCCGGGCTGCCGTAGGTGAGACCGCGCCGCCAGCTCTGCGCCGCGCGGAGCCAGGGCGCGAACTCGGCGAAGCGGCTGCCGGCCGGCACCAGCAGCACGCTCGGCGTCTCGGCGATGAGCGCGACATGGGTGAAGTCGCGGTCGCTGTCATAGGGCGGGCGGTCGACCAGCGGCGCCATGCCGAGCGGCGCGGTGTTGGTCAGGCCGAGGCTGCGGCCATCCGGCGCCGCGTTCACCAGCGCCTCCGCCCCCGGGATGCCGTGCCCGCCCGGCCGGTTCTCGATCAGGATGGCGCGGCCGAGCGCATCGGCGAGCGGCGGGGCGAGGACATGCGCCACCGCATCGACGCCGCCGCCGGGGGCGAAGGGCACGATGAGACGGATGGGGCCGCTGCCGCGGCGCGGCGGATCGGTCGCCTGCGCGGCGGCGAGGCCGGGCAGCAGCAGCAGGGCCAGGGCGTGACGGCGGCGCATCGGGTTCTCCGGCGCGAGCGGGCGCCTCGCTGCCTCATTTGATGGGGCGGCGGCTGTCATTCCAGGGGCGATGGCATGGCGGCGGCGAAGCGCAGCCCGTGGCGCGCCGCATAGGCCGCCAACCGGTCGGCCTCCTGCGCCGGATCGGCGAGGCCGACATAGCCGTCCGGCCGCAGCAGATAGGCGGCGTCGCGGCGCAGCCCGGCCCGTTCCGCCGCCTCGCTCCAGGGCCAGGCATCGAGCGGCAGGCCGAGGCGGGCGAGCGCCGCCGCATAGTCCGGCCGCGCGACGCCATGCAGCTGCACCCGCCAGGATGCCCCATCGAGCGGGGCGAAGTTGTCAAGGCCCGGCACCCAGGGCAGCCGCTCGCCGCCCGCGACGCTGCCAGCTTCCCCCTTGGCCCGCCCCTCGCTGAGGGCGCTGTCGGGATAGGCGATGCGGATCTGCGACAGGATGCGGAAGAAAGCGTGCCGCCCGGCATCGGTGCCGGCGACGAGCGGCAGCAGATGCGGCAGCAGCCAGCGCCGCAGCAGCCGGCCGCCGAGGCCGCGCGACACGGCGCCGCGGAAGGCCCGGTCGGTGGTGGCGACGAGCTGGCGGGCGAAGGGCAGCCGCTCCGCCTCGTAGCTGTCGAGCAGCGCCGGCGCCGCCCGGCCGCGCACCACCGCGGCGAGCTTCCAGGCCAGGTTCACCGCATCGCCGATGCCGGTGTTCATGCCCTGCCCGCCGGCCGGGCTGTGGATGTGCCCGGCATCGCCGGCGAGGAAGGCCCGCCCCTGGCGGAACCGCGCCGCCATGCGGTGATGCACGCGATAGGTGGAGAACCAGTTCACCTCGGCGACGCGGATGCCGAGCAGCGCCTCGGCCGGGGCGCGGATGTCCTCGAAGCCGAGCCCCGCGCGCCCGGCCAGCTCGGGCGGCACCATGCCGATCAGCCGCTGCACGCCGCGGCTGCGCACCGGCAGCATCAGCGACAGGCCCTGCGGCGCCAGATGGATGAAGAGGTCGCGCCGGAAGGGCCCCTCGATGCGGGCGTCGCAGACATAGAAGAGCTGCTCATAGGTGCCGCCGGCGAAGCCGAGGCCGAGCGTCTCCCGCACCCGGCTATGCGCGCCGTCGCAGCCGCAGAGCCAGGCGGCGCGGCAGGTGGACTCGGCCCCGTCGCGGCGCAGCGTGGCGGTGACGCCCTCCGGCGTCTCGGTGAAGCCGGTCAGCTCCGTGCCCCATTCCACCGCGAGGCCCGCCTCGCGCAGCGCGGCCTCGAGCAGGCGCTCATGGTCGTCCTGCGGGAAGGCCAGGGCGAAGGGGTAGGGGCTCAGCCCGGCGCCGAATTCGCGGAGCGAGATGCGCGCCTCCTCCTCGCCCTCCTCCAGCATGTGCACCGTCTCGACCGGGATGCCGGCGGCGATCACCGCCTCGGCGAGGCCGAGCGGGCGGTAGAGCTCGAGCGTGCGGGCCTGCACCACCATGGCGCGCGAGGCCTCGCCCGGCCCGGCCGCCTTGTCGAGGATGCGGCAGGCGATGCCCTGGCGGGCGAGGGAGAGGGCGAGCACCAGGCCGGTGGGGCCAGCGCCGGCGATGAGGATGTCGGGCTCGGGCATCGACGGCTCCTATGGACTGACCATTGGGTCAGCTTTATGCCAGATAAAACTGACCCAATGGTCAGGCGTTCGCCGCACGATTCCGGGAGTGAGCCGCCCCTTGCCCGATGCTTCCGCCTCGTCGCCCTCCCCACCCCCGGCGCGCCGCGCCCGCCGCCCGAGCCCGGCGCGCACGGCCCGGACCCGCGAGGCGATCCTGGCCGCGGCGCTCGACATCTTCCTCGAGCGCGGCTTCGCGGCGACGCGCATGGCCGATGTCGCGGCCCGGGCGGGGCTCGGGAAAGGGACGCTCTACCTGCATTTCGCCGACAAGGCGGCGCTGTTCGAGGGGGTGTTGCAGGCGGCGGTCGGCGCGCCGCTGGCCGGCCTCGCCGGCGCTGCGCCCGCATCGGACGAGCCGGTGCGCGAGGCGCTGCGGCGACTCCTCGGGCCGGTGCTGCGGGAGATGGAGACCTCCCGCCGCGCCGCGGTGATCCGCCTGGTCCTGGCCGAGGCAGGGCGCTTCCCGGAGGTGGCGGCGATGTACCGCCGCATCGTCATCACGCCCGGCCTCGCCGCCATCCGGGCCCTGGCGGCGCGGGCCGCGGCGCGGGGCGAGCTGCGGGACGCGGCGCTGCTGCGCCATCCGCAGCTCCTGGTCGCGCCGGTGGTGCTGGCGGTGCTGTGGAACGGCTATTTCGCCGAGGGTGACGTGATGGACCCGGAAGCGGCGTTCGCGGCCCAGCTCGACCTGCTCTTCCTGCCCTGAGACGGGCACCCTTCGCCGGCCGCAGGGCAGGGCCGCGCCGCGCCGGCGTTCCCGCGCCGCCGCGTCTGCTCTAGCCTGCCGGCCCCATGCGCTATCTCAGCACCCGCGGCGAGGCCGCGCCCCGCGACTTCGAAGGTGTCCTGCTCGCCGGGCTCGCCGAGGATGGCGGGCTCTTCCTGCCGGAGGCCTGGCCCCATCTCTCGCCGGCCGAATGGCGGGCGCTGCGCGGCCTGCCCTATGCCGAGCTCGCGGCGCGGCTGATGCAGCCCTTCCTCGGCGATGCGCTCGCCCCCGCGACGCTGCGCGGCCTCACCGAGGCGGCCTATGCCGGCTTCGGCAGCCCGGCGGTCGCGCCGCTGGTGCAGCTCGACCACCGCAGCTTCGTGTTGGAGTTGTTCCACGGGCCGACGCTCGCCTTCAAGGACATGGCGATGCAGCTGCTCGGGCGGCTGTTCGACCAGGTGCTGGCGCGGCGCGGCGAGCGCATCACCATCGTCGGCGCCACCTCGGGCGATACCGGCTCGGCGGCGATCGAGGCCTGCCGCGACCGCGCGGCCATCGACATCGTCATCCTCCACCCCGAGGGGCGGACGAGCGAGGTGCAGCGGCGGCAGATGACGACGGTGCTCTCCGACAACGTCGCCAACCTCGCCGTCCGCGGCAGCTTCGACGACTGCCAGGACCTGGTGAAGGCGATGTTCAACGACGCGCCCTTCCGCCAGGAGATGCGGCTGGCTGCGGTGAACTCCATCAACTGGGCGCGGGTCGCGGCGCAGATCCCCTACTACGCCTATGCCGCCCTCGCCCTCGGGGCGCCGGACCGGGCGGTCGCCTTCAGCGTGCCGACCGGCAATTTCGGCAATGTCCTGGCCGCCTGGGCGGTGCGGGAGATGGGGCTGCCGGTGGAGCGGCTGATCGTCGGCTCCAACCGCAACGACATCCTGGCCCGCTTCCTCGCGGCCAACGACATGTCGGTGCAGGGAGTGGAGCCCAGCCTCTCGCCGAGCATGGACATCCAGGTTAGCTCGAATTTCGAGCGGCTGCTCTTCGAGCTGCTCGGCCGCGACGGGACGGCGACGGCCGAGACCATGCGCCGCTTCCGCGCCGAGGGCCGCATGCCGGTGCCGGACGCGGCCTGGCGGCGCGCCGCCGCCCTGTTCCACGGCTTCGCGCTCGACGATGCGGGGACGCTGGCCGAGATCCGGCATCTCTGGGAGAGCGCCGGCTACCTCGCCGACCCGCACACCGCGATCGGCACCGCCGCGGCGCGGGCGCATGCGCCGGCGGATCCGGCGATCCCGGTGGTGATCGCCGCCACGGCGCATCCGGCGAAGTTCCCCGATGCGGTGGCGCGGGCGACCGGACGGCGGCCGCCCCTGCCGCCGCGCCTCGCCGACCTGCCGGCGCGCGAGGAGCGCTATTCGGTGCTGCCGGCCGAGCTCGCCGCGGTCGAGGATTTCGTCCGCGCCCATACGCGCCGCAACCGCCGGGGCTGAGGCCGGCGGGGGCTGGCCTCAGCGCCGCAGCCTGGGCGCGAGGTCGCGTTCGAAGAAGCCGATGAACTCCTCCTGCTGCGGCCCCACCTGCGTCAGGATGATGTGGTCGAAGCCGGCCTCGATGTATTTCGCGATGCTCTCGGCGTGCCGTTCCGCCGAGGGGCCGCAGCTCACCTGCTGCGCCACTATCTCGGGCGTGATGTGGCGCGAGGCCGCCTCGAAGCCGCGCGTTGTCGGCAGCTCCGCCTGCACCGGCCAGCCGGTGACCGACCAGCGGAAGTAACGATGCGCGGTCTGCTGCGCCTCGGCCTCGGTCTCGGCCCAGCAGAGCGACACCTCGGCATAGCAGGGGCCCGAGCCGCCTGCCTCGCGGAAGGCCTCGATCAGCTCGCGCTTCGGCTCGGTCGCCACCAGCCCCTCGCCCTTGCGCCCGGCCAGCCGCGCCGCCTCCGGCCCGCCGGCGGCGACCGCGACCGGCACCTTGCGCTGCGGCCGATCGTAGAGCTTCGCCTGGTCGAGGCTGAAATACTGGCCGCGATAGTTGCTGAGCTCGCCCGAGAGCAGGCCCTGGATGACGTCGATGGCCTCCGACAGCCGCTCGTGCCGCTCGCCGATGCCCGGCCAGCCCTGGCCGGCGACATGCTCGTTCAGCCGCTCGCCGGCGCCGAGGCCGAGGGTGAAGCGGTCGTCGCTCAGCAGCGCGATGGTCGCCGCGCCCTGGGCGATGATGGCCGGATGGTAGCGCATGATCGGGCAGGTGACGGCGGTCATCAGCCCGATCCGGCTCGTCGCCTGGGCGAGGGCGCCGAGCACCGACCAGGCGAGCGGCGCATGGCCCTGCTCCTCGATCCAGGGCGAGAAATGGTCGGAGATGGCGGCGAGGTCGAAGCCGGCCTGCTCGGCCCGCTGCAGGTTGCGCACCAGCTCCTTGGGGCCGTGCTCCTCGGACATCAGCTTGTAGCCGAAATGGGTCATGGGTGGGGCTCCGTCGGCAGAGCGTCGGCAACGCGGCGCGCCGGCGAATGTTCGCAGCGCCAGCCCCGGCGGGAGGGCCCCGCCCCCTCTGCCCGAGGGCGTTGCCAGGGCCCGGGACGCTGGCGCAAGCTACCGGCACCCAAGCGGCGGCAGCGAGGATCGCCCGGGTCGGGGAAGGGGACGCCATGGACCAGGAAGACCAGCCGCCCGGCGGCCGTCGCGGCCTGTTGCAGGCCGCAGCCACCCTGCCGCTGCTCGGCGGCCTCGCCCTCTCGCCGGCCCTCGCGGCCGAGATGGGGCGGTCGGCGAAGCCGCTGCGCGCCGCCTTCTCCAATGCCGGGCTGCAGGCCACCTGGTGCGCCCAGGGCAAGGCCGCCGCGGAATACTGGGGCCGGCTCTACAATGTGGACGTCACCTGGTTCGACGGCGAGCTGAACGCCACCCGCCAGCGCGGCGCCATCGACAACATGGCCTCCCAGAAATGGGATTTCGTCGCCATCCAGGCCTTCGGCATCGGCACCCTGGCGGCGCCGGTGCGCAAGATGATCGATGCCGGCGTGCCGGTGATCGACATGGACACGCTGATCGCGCCGCTCGAGCAGATCAACGTCCACAGCTTCCTCGCCCCCGACAACGAGCTCATGGGCGCGGCGGTGACCGAGGCGCTGATGCAGGCGATCGGCGGCGAGGGCACCGTCATCATGACCCAGGGCGCGCTCGGCCATACCGGCGCGCAGGGGCGGGCGCGCGGCTTCGACGCCGTGGTGAAGCGCTACCCGAAGGTGGAGGTGCTGGACACCACGCCGGGCGACTGGGACGTCACCAAGGTGGCGCGCATCTGGGACACCCACCTGACCAAGTACCCGAAGATCAGCGCCGCCTATTTCCACAACGACGACATGGCGCTCGCCGCCTACAACGTGATGAAGGCGAAGGGCCGCACCGAGATCAAGATCGGCGGCTGCGACGCCATGCCGCCGGCCCTGCAGGCGGTGATGGACGGCCGCATGCACGCGACGGTGCGCAACCCCTCCTGCCGCATCCATGGCGGCGCCATCCTGGCCGGGGTCGCGGCGGTGGTGGCGGGCGAGAAGACCGGCGAGGGCGGCATCCCGAAGCATGTCATCACCGATGGGCCGGTGGTGACCAGGGCCAATGCCGCGGGGATGGCCTGGATGCAAAAGCACTTCCTGATCTAGCCGCGGCATGTCCCCTGGCATGGTGCCCCCTGGCATGGTGTCCCCTGGCGCCCCGCCGCGGCTCGAGCTCAGCGGCATCTCGAAGCGCTTCGCCGGCGTCGCGGCGCTGGAGGGTGTCGATTTCCGGCTCGCCGCCGGCGAGGTGCACGGCCTCGTCGGCGAGAACGGCGCCGGCAAGAGCACGCTGATGAAGATCATCGCCGGCGTGCATGCGGAATACGAGGGCGAGATGCGGCTGGACGGCCGGCCGGTCCGCTTCCGCAACCCGCGCGAGGCGCGCGATGCCGGCATCGGCATGGTGCATCAGGAGCTGTCGATCGTGCCGGCGCTCTCGGTGGCCGAGAACGTCCTGCTCGGCCGGCAGCCGCTGAACCGCCTCGGCCTCGTCGCCTGGCGGCGCATGCGCGCGGCGGCGCGGGCGCAGCTCGAGGCGCTCGGCCTCGACATCGACCCCGCCGTGCCGGCCGGCAGCCTGCCGCTCGGCCTGCAGCAGATGGTGGAGCTGGCGCGGGTCCTGCTCTCCGGCGCGCGCATCCTCATCCTCGACGAGCCGACCTCGGCCCTCTCGCCGCCCGAGGTGGAGTGGCTCTTCGCCCTGCTCGACCGCCTGCGGGCGGATGGGCGGAGCGTGGTCTTCATCTCGCATTTCCTCGACGACGTGCTGCGCGTCTCGGACAGCGTCACCGTCTTCCGCAACGGCCGCCGGGTCGGCAGCGCCGCGGCGCGCGAGGCGGGCAAGCCCTGGCTGATCGAGCGCATGATCGGCGCCGGCCATGAGCGGCTGGAGGAGAGCTATTCCGAGGCGATCCCGCTCGCCCCGCGCTCCCGCGCCCCGGTGGTGCTGGCGGTCGAGGAGCTCGGCGTCGAGGGGTTGTTCGGCCCCGCCTCGCTCGAGCTGCATGCCGGCGAGGTGCTCGGCCTCTACGGCTTCATGGGCTCCGGCCAGCTCGACCTGGCGCGGGCGCTCTCGGGCAAGCTGCGGCCGGATCGCGGCACGGTGCGGGTCGATGGCCGGGTGGCCCGGCTCGGGCGCGGCACGCCGGGGGCCAAGCGCGCCGGCATCGCCTATGTGCCGGAGAGCCGCCGCGCCATGCTCTTCGCCGGCGAGAGCGTCACCCGCAACATCAGCATCGCGGTGCTGGAGCGGATCAACCGCCTCCTGCTGCGGCCCCGGCAGGAGCGCCGGATCGCCGAGGGGCATGTGCGGCGCCTCGGCATCCGCCCGGCCCGGGTCGATCTGCCGGTCGGCCAGCTCTCCGGCGGCAACCAGCAGAAGGTGGCGCTCGCCCGCTGGCTGACCCACCTGCCGCGGGTGCTGCTGCTGAGCGAGCCGACGCGCGGCATGGATGTCGGCGCCAAGGACGACGTGGTGCGCATCGTGCGCGGGCTGCGGGAGCAGGGGGTCGGCATCCTCGTCGTCTCCTCCGAGCCGGAGACGGTGCTCTCGCTCGCCGACCGCATCCTGGTCATGCGCCGCGGCCTGCTGGCCGAGGAGTTCGCCGGCGAGGCGGTGGGCAAGGACCGCCTGCTGGCCGCGGCGTGAGGGAGGGGAGCCGATGCCGAACGAGCTGACCGAGGCCACGCCGCGCGGCAGGCTGGCCGAGACGCTGCGCGGGCAGCTTCGCAACCTCGCGCCCTTCGCCACCCTCATCGCGCTGATCGCCCTGTTCAGCGCCCTCAGCCCCTCCTTCGCCACGCTGGCCAATCTCGGCAACGTGCTGCAGCAGGTCTCGATCACCGCCATCATCGCGGTGGGGCTGACCTATGTGATCCTCTGCGCCGAGATCGACCTCAGCGTCGCGGCGGTGGCGAACGCGACCGGCATCCTGCTCGCCGTGCTGACGGTGCAGGATGCCAGCACCGGCATCGCCACCCTGCCCCTGCCGGGCGGGCTGGCGATCCTCGTCGCGCTGCTCGGCAGCCTCGCCCTGGGCGGCGTCACCGCCCTCGGCGTGACGCGGATCGGCATCCCCTCCTTCATCATGACGCTCGCCATGCTGCAGATCGCCAGCGGCATCGGCGCCCTGCTGGTGCGCGGGCAGATCGCCTACAGCGTGCCCGACCTGTTGCTCACCCTCGGCAGCGGCTCGATCGGGCCGGTGCCCTGGGTCGTCGTGGTCGCCGGGGTGGTGCTGCTGCTCGGCCATCTGGTGCTGACCTATACGCGCTTTGGCCGCTACATCTACATGGTCGGCGGCAACCGCGAGGCGGCGGAGCATTCCGGTGTCGGCGTCCGCGCCGTGGTGGGCACGGCGCTGGTGATCTCGGCCCTCTGCTCCGGCCTCGCCGGCATGCTGGGCGTCGCCTATTTCGGCAGCGCGCAGCAGAACCAGTTCGACAATTACCTGCTGGACGCGATCTCGGCCGTGGTGGTCGGCGGCACCAGCCTGTTCGGCGGCCAGGGCGGCATCGGCAACACCATCCTCGGCGTGCTGGTGCTCGGCGTGCTGAACAACGGGCTGGACCACATCCGCATGGACAGCTTCCTGAAGATCCTGATCCGCGGCCTGGTGCTGCTGCTCGCCCTGGTCATCAACGTCTATGCCCAGCGGCTGCGCAGCCGGCGCCGCTCCGCTGCCTGAACTGTCCGCCGGGGCGGACGTTGTGGGGACGCCATGACCCGGCCGGACCCGCTCAGCCGCTACCGCGCGAAACGCGACTTCGCCCGCACCGCCGAGCCGCCAGGGGAGGTGCCCAACGGGGCGGCGCCCCGCCCCGCCACCGGCCGCGGCGGCCGCTTCGTCGTGCAGAAGCATGCCGCCTCGCGGCTGCATTTCGACCTCCGGCTTGAGCTCGACGGGGTGCTGAAATCCTGGGCGGTGACCCGCGGCCCCTCGCTCGACCCGGCCGAGAAGCGCCTCGCCGTCGAGGTCGAGGACCATCCGCTCGACTATCGCGGCTTCGAGGGGGTGATCGAGGCCGGCTACGGCGCCGGCACGGTGATGGTCTGGGACGAAGGGCGCTGGGAGCCGGCGCCGGAGGTGGCGGACCCCGCCGCGGCGCTGGCCGCGGGCAACCTGAAATTCAGCCTGCACGGCGCCCGGCTGCGCGGCGCCTGGGACCTCGTCCGCATGAAGCCGCGGCCGCGCGAGCGGCAGCCGCAATGGCTGCTCATCAAGCGCCGCGATGCCGAGGCGCGGCCGGGCGAGGGCGGCCGGCTGGTGGAGGAGGCGCTGACCTCCGTCGCCACGGGCCGCAGCATGGAGGAGATCGCCGGCGGCCAGCCGGCCGCGAAACGGCGCGCGGCGGCCAAGCGCCAGGCCGCGCCGCCGCGGCGGTCGGAGCCGGAACCGGCGCCGCCGGCCCCCGCGCGGCGCAGCGCCGGCCCGGCGGCGCCTCGCCTGACCCATCCGGAGAAGCCGCTCTGGCCGGCGGAGGGGATCAGCAAGCGGGACCTCGCCGACTACTATGCCGCCGCCGCGCCGCGCCTGCTGCCGCAGATCGCCGGCCGGCCGCTCTCCCTGGTCCGCACCCCGGACGGGATCGAGGGCAAGCGCTTCTTCCAGCGGCACCCGATGCCGGGCCTGCCCGCCGCCATCCGGCGACTGGAGGTGCCGGGCGAGGCGCGGCCCTGCCTCGGCGTCGACAGCGCCGAGGGGCTGCTCGCCCTGGCGCAGATGGGGGTGACGGAGATCCATCCCTGGGGCGCTCTCGCGGCCGATATCGAGCATCCCGACCGGCTGGTCTTCGACCTCGACCCGGATGAGGGCCTGCCCTTCGACCGGGTGGTCGAGGCGGCGCAGGCGCTGCGCGAGCGGCTGCAAGGGCAGGGCCTCGCGCCCTTCTGCAAGACCACCGGCGGCAAGGGGCTGCATGTGGTGGTGCCGCTGCGGCCGCAGGCGGGCTGGGCGGCGGTGCGGGATTTCTGCCAGGGGCTGTGCGAGGCGCTGGAAGCCGAGGCGCCGGGGCGCTTCACCACGCGCGCCGAGCGGGAGGCCCGGGCCGGGCGGATCTATCTCGACTATCTGCGGAACGACCGCAGCGCTTCGGCCGTCGCCGCCTGGTCGCCGCGGGCCCGGCCGGGCGCGACGCTCGCCATGCCGCTCGCCTGGCGGGAGGTGACGCCGCGGCTCGACCCGCAGGCCTTCACCCTGGCCGCCGCCACGGCGCGGCTGCGCCGGCGCGATCCCTGGACTGGCTTCGCGGCGGCGGCGCGGCCCCTGCCGGCGCCGCCGCGGGGCTGAGCTCCGCGCTGCGGCGCTTCCCCGTGCCGAACCGCACGCATGACGAAAGGGATAACCGCCCGGCCCGCGCGCAACGGTCGCATTGGCGACGCATCCGCCCTAGATGGAAGGCTGCCAATGCCTGTCCGGACGGCCCGCTCCCGCTTGCCCGTCCTCCTGCCCAGCGGGGCCCGGCCGTCCCCGTCCCGAGGAACCCGAATGTCCGACGCCGTCCGCCTGACCCGCCTGCCCAACGGCCTCATCGTCGTCTCCGAGACCATGCCGCGGGTCGAGACCGTCTCGATCGGCGCCTATGTCGCCGCCGGCACCCGGCATGAGAGCGAAGCGGAGAACGGCGTCTCCCACTTCCTGGAGCACATGGCCTTCAAGGGCACGGAGCGCCGCAGCGCCGCCGACATCGCCCGCGAGATCGAGAATGTCGGCGGCCACCTGAACGCCTACACCTCGCGCGAGAACACCGCCTATTACTGCAAGGTGCTGAAGGAGGATGTCGGCCTCGCCGCCGACATCATCGGCGACATCCTGACGCATTCCAGCTTCATCCCGGAGGAGCTGGAGCGGGAGCGCGGCGTCATCCTGCAGGAGATCGGCCAGGCGAACGACACGCCGGACGACATCATCTTCGACCACTTCCAGAACACCGCCTTTCCCGGCCAGCCCATGGGCCGGCCGACGCTGGGCACCGAGGAGGTGATCCGCGACATGAAGCGGGAGGCGCTGACCGGCTACATGCGCCACCATTACGGGCCGGAGCGCATGGTGGTCGCCGCCGCCGGCGCGGTGGAGCACGAGGCGGTGGTGGACCTCGTGCAGCGCCACTTCGCCGACCTGCCGCAGGTGGCGCCGCCGCCGCCCGAGGCCGCGCGCTATGTCGGCGGCGAGTTCCGCGAGGAGCGCGACCTCGACCAGGTGCACATCGTCCTCGGCTTTCCTTCGACCGGCTACAAGGACCGGCTGCACTACCCCTCGCTGCTGCTCTCGACCCTGCTTGGCGGCGGCATGTCCTCGCGCCTGTTCCAGGAGATCCGCGAGAAGCGCGGCCTCGTCTACTCGATCTATTCCTTCGCGCATCCCTTCCAGGATGGCGGCCTCTTCGCCGTCTATGCCGGCACCGGCGAGAAGGAGGCGGAGGAGCTGGTGCCCGTGACGCTCGAGGAGCTGCGCAAGGTGCAGACCGACGTGACGCAGGACGAGCTGGACCGCGCCAAGGCGCAGTTCCGCGCCTCGCTGCTGATGTCGCTCGAGAGCACCGGCAGCCGCACCGAGCAGCTCGCCCGGCAGATCCAGGTGCATGGCCGCGTCATCCCGGTGGAGGAGACCAAGGCGCGGATCGCCGCCGTCACCATCGAGGACGTGCAGGAGGCGGCGCGCGCCGCCTTCCGCGCGGCGCCGACCCTCGCCGCGCTCGGTCCGGCCGGCCGGGTGCCCGGCCTGCCGCAGATCGCCGAGCGGCTGGCCGCCTGATCCCCATCCGGGACAGCGCCGCGCGGGGGACGCCCGGGGTGATGTTCGGGGCGACGTCCCTGGCCGGCCATGGCATACCCGCGCGCCCATGGCCGGCCCATCCCCTGGGTTGGGCCGGGTTCCCGAGGAGAGTCCGATGAGCCAGCTCGCCACCCTGCAGGACCTCGTCGCCGCCGCCCGCAGGGCCGGGGCGGACGCCGCCGACGCCATCCTGGTCGGCAGCGCCTCGCTCTCCGTCGCCCGGCGGCTCGGCAAGATCGAGCAGCTCGAGCGGGCGGAGGGGTTCGATCTCGGCCTGCGCGTCTTCGTCGGCCGCCGGCAGGCGATCGTCTCGACGACCGATCCCGCGCCGGTGGGCTTCGCCGCCCTGGCCGAGCGGGCGGTCGCCATGGCGCGGGTGGTGCCGGAGGACCCCTTCGCCGGCCTCGCCGAGGCGCCGGACGGGCTGGTCGCGGTCGATCTCGACCTCGCCGATGCCACCGAGCCCGATGCCGAGGCGCTGATCGCCCGCGCCGCCGCCGCCGAGGAGGCGGCGCTGGCGGTCGCCGGCGTGACCAATTCGGAGGGCGCCGAGGCCGGCTGGGGGCGCAGCGTCATCGCCCTCGCCGCCAGCAACGGCTTCGCCGGGGAATATGTCCGGACCAGCCAGTCCGTCTCCGTCACCGCCCTCGCCGGCCAGGGCACGGCGATGGAGCGGGATTACGACTATGCCAGCGCCGTGCATCTCGCCGATCTCGAGGATGCCGCCCTGCTCGGCCGCCGCGCCGGGGAGAAGGCGGTGGCGCGGCTCAACCCGACCCGGCCGAAGACCGCCCGCCTGCCGGTGGTCTACGACCCGCGCGTCGCCGCCTCGCTGCTCGGCCATCTGGCCGGGGCGATCAACGGCGCGGCGGTGGCGCGCGGCACCTCCTTCCTGCGCGACCGGCTCGGCCAGCGGGTGCTGGCGCCCGGGCTGACGCTGGTGGACGACCCGACTCGGCATCGCGGCCGGCGCAGCCGCCCCTTCGACGGCGAGGGGATGCAGGGCGTACGCCGGGCCATCGTCGAGGACGGCGTGCTGACGAGCTGGGTGCTGGACTGGCGCAGCGCCCGGCAGCTCGGCATGACCTCGACCGGCCATGCCGGCCGCGGCACCGGCAGCCCACCCTCGCCCTCGACCACCAATCTCTGGCTTGAGCCGGGCAGCGTGACGCCGGCGGCGCTGATGGCCGATATCCGGCTCGGCCTCTACGTGACCGAGCTGATCGGCAGCGGGGTCAACGGCATCACCGGCGACTACAGCCGCGGCGCCGCCGGCTTCCTGATCCGTGACGGGGCGCTGGCCGAGCCGGTGAGCGAGGTCACCATCGCCGGCAACCTGCGGGAGATGCTGTTGCATCTGACGCCGGCCGACGACCTGGAATTCCGCCGCGGCACCGACAGCCCGACACTGCGGGTCGAGGGGCTGACGATGGCCGGGGCCTGACCGCCGCGCGTCCTGGGAAGGACTGGCCGCGGAGGGGATCTTCGAATCGATCGCCGCAGGGGGGGGCGTCGCGCCGGCCGGTCCGCCGGACGGGCGCGGCGGCCGGGCGGCGCCTGGGGGAGTGACTGCGATGGCGATCCAGGACTGGCGCAAGTCGCGCGAGCAAATGGAGCGCGAGGCGATTGCCGCGCTGGCCGAGCTGGTGGCGGATGCGGAGGGCGAGTTGCCGCTGCGCGAGGCGGCGACGCTCGCCATCATCACCGCGCATCAGGTGCCGGAACTGGTCGAGATGGGCGCCTTCGTCGAGGGCGACCTGGACGAAGCGGCGATGCAGGCAATGGCGGTGGTGGTCGACATCGCCGCCGGCTGGGACGACGAGGAGGAACGCATCGGCAGCTATGTGGCGAGCCTCGACGAGCATGACCTCCTGCGCCTGACCCGGGCGGCGCATCCCTGGGCCGTCGCGGTCTGGCGGCAGATGGTGCCGCTCAGTGAGGCGGAGAAGGAGACGACGCTGGCCTCGCTGCGCCGCGGCTGAAGGACAGCCCGGACTTCCAGCGGGGAACCGTCGCAATCCTGCCCGCGTCTCCTATATATTGCGGCCAAGAAAGCCATTGCCGGAGAGACACCAAGCCATGCGTCGTCCTGCCTTCCTGCTCGCGGCCTTCGCCGCCGCGGTCCTCGCGCTGGCGCCGGCGCTCGCGGATGCGCGGCCGGGCGGTGGCAGCTCCATGGGCAGCCGCGGCTCGCGCACCTGGAGCGCGCCGCCCTCGACCAACACCGCCCCCGGCACTGCCCGGCAGATGGACCGGAGCATGACCGAACCCTCGCGGCCCGGTGGCAGCTATGGCCAGACGCCCTACAACCGGCCGCCGATCGGCCAGACCAGCCCGGCGGGCGGCATGTTCTCGCGCTCACCCTTCATGGCCGGGCTGCTCGGCGGCCTGATCGGCACCGGGCTCGGCGGGCTGCTCTTCGGCCATGGGCTGTTCGGCGGCTTCACCGGCTTCGGCAGCTTCCTCGGCTTCCTGCTGCAGATCGCCATCATCGTGCTGATCGCCCGCTTCGTGCTGAACGCCATCCGGCGCCGGCAGCAGCAGCCGGCCTATGCCGGCGCCGGCGCGCCCGGTGGCATGGCGCGGCAGACCCAGGGGCAGGGGCAAGGCTACGGCCAGGGGCCCGGTGACCGGATCGGCCATGGGCCGCGCCCCAATTACGGCGGCGGCGGGGCCGCCCCGGCCGGGCAGCCGATCCAGATCGGCCCGGCGGATTTCCAGGCCTTCGAGAATGCCCTGAAGGTGGTGAACGAGGCCTGGTCGCGGCAGGATGAGCGCGCGATGCGCGCCGTTGCCACGCCGGAGATGGTGCAGTTCTTCGGCAACGACCTTGCTGACCTCGCCCGCCGCGGCTGGCGCAACGAGACGCGCGACACGGTGCTGGAGAAGGGCGACCTCGCCGAGGCTTGGCGGGAAGGGGAGCGGGAGTTCGCCACTGTGGCCATGCGCTTCTCGCAGATCGACGTAACCCGCCGGGTCAGCGACGGCGCCGTGGTGGAGGGGGATCTCAACCGCCGCCAGACGGTCACCGAACTCTGGACCTTCACCCGGAGCCAGGGCGGCCCCTGGATGCTTGCCGCCATCCAGCAGACGGGCTGACCGGGCGGGGCGCCGTCCCCGCTCCCGCCGTCGTCTTTTGGTCACATTTGCGCCGTCTCGGCCTTTCGCCGGGGCGGCGCAGTCGCAATTGTGGTGAAGAAGGGCCAAATCATGGCATGATCGTGGCAGCACGCTGCCATCTGTCCTATTCCAGGAGGTCCCGTTTCATGATCGCCCTGTGCTTCCTCGCCGTGCTCGCCGCCGTCGCCGGGCTGTCCATGGTGGCCCTGGCGCTGGTGCCGGCCGCGGCGCTGGCCTCGGGCGCCCTGCTGGCCGCGCCAGCCTTCGGTGCCGTCTCCCTCGCCAGCGGCCTCGCCGCCGCCGTGATGGCGCTCCGCCGCGAAGGCTGAGCCATCGCCGTCACCGGTGTCTTGCTGCCGTCCCTGACGTGCCGCCGCCCGCTGCGTTCCCTAGAGCGTGAATCACGCGATCAAACAACGGCCTGGACCCTGATCCGCGACCCTGTGTGAGCGGATCATGGTCTGGGCCGACGCCGGCAGCATCACCGGGATCGGCCCGGCTGCCTCCACGATCGTGACGGGCAAGCTGCCCGCCGAATCGCCATCCGCCTGCACCGGCACCGCCTCGCCCCGCAGAACCACCCGCCGCGCCGCGCGCAACTCCACCCCCGGCAGGCGCGGCAACAGGTCGAGCGGCAGGGCCAAGCCGGAGAGCGCCGCCCGCCAGGCGCCGCCCCGTCGGAACAGCGCCACCTGGAAGCCCGCCGCGCCCGGCCGCGCCGCCGGCGCCAGCAGATGACGTCCGGCATAGAGCCGTCCCTTGCTGACGATGGCGCTCGCCACCTCCACCGCCTCGCCATCGAGTTCGGCAACGAAGCGCGGATGGCGGTAGCGCGGCAACTCGCGCATCCCCTGCAGAACATAGGCGCCGCGGCCGAATCGCCGCTTCAGCCCGAGATCGAGCCGCCGCACCACCTCGGCATCGAAGCCGGCGCCGAGCATCTGCACGAAGAGCCGCTGCCCGCCATTCCCGAAACGCGCGATCCCCGGCCGCAGCAGGCACGGGCAGCCATGGGCGAGGATGTCGGCCGCGGCTTCCGGCTGCAGCGGCAGCCCGAGCTCCCAGGCCAGGACATTGGCCGTGCCGAAGGGAAGGATGCCGAGCCGCGCTTCGCTGCCCGCGAGCCCCGCCGCCACCTCGGCGATCGTGCCGTCGCCGCCGGCCGCGACGACGAGCGGCGTGCCGGCCGCCGCCGCCTCGCGCGCCAGTGCCGTCGCGTGGCCGGGATGGCGGGTCTCCGCGACCTCTGCCGGCCGTCCGGCCCGCGCCAGGGCGCCGAGGGCGCGGAGCAAGCGCCGCCGCCGGCGCGTCCCGGCCGCGGGGTTGAACAGGATGAGCATGCTGCCGTCCCGGTGCTGCGCAGCGACCGCCCCGACCGGGCCGCGGTTCGCGCCAGGCACGGAGTCTCGCCTCCGGGCGTCTCCCCGCCCTGCGGCGAACTGCTTTAGCGACGCCTCGGCGACACTCGCGCGACGACGATATGGCAGGGGCGTGACATTCAGGGTTGCGGAGCGCCTTTCCCGATCGCGTCATTGAAGCGTCACCGACCTGTCGCGCGGATCGGGCTACTGCCGGCACGCGCAAGCATCCCGCCCGGGGCCGCCCCGGGACGGGAGGGCCGAAGGCAGGTGCGATGCAGACGACCGAGACCAGACGCCGCTACCGCACGATCTTCCTCTCGGACGTGCATCTCGGCACCCGCGGCTGCCGGGCGGATTTCCTGCTCGACTTCCTGCGGCGGACGGAATGCGAGCGGCTCTTCCTGGTCGGCGACATCGTCGATGGCTGGCGGCTGCGCAAATCCTGGTACTGGACCGAGGATTTCGACGAGGTGCTGCGGCAGATCCTGCGCATGGCGCGGCGCGGCGTGGAGGTCACCTACATCCCCGGCAACCATGACGAGATGTTCCGCGACTGGCTCGGCCTCGGCTTCGAGGTGGCGGGGGTGCGCATGCTGCGCGAGGCGGTGCACGAGGCGGCCGATGGCCGGCGCTACCTCATCATCCATGGCGACGAGTTCGACGGCGTCATCCGCTACGCCAAGGTTTTGGCCCATCTCGGCGACTGGGCCTATGACTGGGCGCTCACCCTGAACCGGCTGTTCAACGCCGCGCGCCGGCGCCTCGGCTATCCCTACTGGTCGCTCTCGCAATGGCTGAAGCGGCAGGTGAAGGAGGCGGTGAAGGCGATCGACCGCTTCGAGCTCGCTTTGGCGAACGAGGCGAAGCGGCGCGGCCTCGACGGCGTGGTCTGCGGCCATATCCACCATGCCGAGATGCGGCGGGTGCAGGGCGTGCTCTACATGAACGACGGCGACTGGGTGGAGAGCTGCACCGCGCTGGTCGAGCATGCGGACGGGCGCTTCGAACTGGTCGACTGGGCGCGCGAGAACCATCTGTCGCTCTGGCCCGGCGCGGCGCGCCCGGCCATCGCCGCGGCCTGACCGGCCTGCCGATGCTGCTCGACGCGGCCGTGCCGGAAGGCGCGGCGACGGGGCCGGGCGGGGCCGGGGCGCTGCGGCTGCTGATCGTCACCGATGCCTGGCACCCGCAGGTGAACGGCGTGGTGCGCACCCTCGCCACCATCGCCGGGCGGCTGCGGGTGCAGGGCGATGCGGTGGAGGTGATCGGGCCCGACCGCTTCCGCACCCTGCCGCTGCCGAGCTATCCGGAGATCCGCCTGGCGCTGCGGCCGCGCCGCGCCCTTGCCGCCATGGTCGACGCCTTCCGCCCGAGCGCGGTCCACATCGCCACCGAAGGCCCGCTGGGCTGGGCGATGCGCGCCCTCTGCCGGCGTCGCGGCTGGCCCTTCACCACCAGCTTCCACACCAAATTCCCGGACTACCTCGAGGCCCGCATCGGCCTGCCGCCGCGCTTCGCTTGGTCGGTGCTGCGCCGCTTCCACGAGGCCGGGCGCGGCACCTTCGCCGCCACGCCCTCGCTGCGCGGCGAGCTCGCCGCCCGCGGCTTCACCCAGTTGCGGCCCTGGACCCGCGGCGTCGATCTCGACCTGTTCCGCCCGGCGCCGCGCGAGGACTGGCCGCTGCCGCGGCCGGTCTTCCTCTATGCCGGGCGCGTCGCGGTGGAGAAGAACATCGAGGCCTTCCTCACCCTCGACCTGCCGGGATCGAAGGTGGTGGTCGGCGACGGGCCGCAGCGCGAGGCGCTGGCGCGGCGCTTCCCGGCGGTGCATTTCGCCGGCTGGCGGCAGGGCGAGGCGCTGGCCCGCGCCTATGCCGGCGCCGATGCATTCGTCTTCCCCTCCCGCACCGACACCTTCGGCCTGGTGATGCTGGAGGCGATGGCTTGCGGCACGCCGGTCGCGGCCTTTCCGGTGACCGGGCCGCTCGACGTCATCCCCGGCTCCGGCGCCGGGGTGCTGGACGAGGATCTGCGGCGCGCCGCGCTCGCGGCGCTCGATTGCGACCGCGCCGCCTGCCGGCGCCATGCCGAACGCTACTCCTGGGAGGTCTGCGCCGCGGATTTCCGCTGCCAGCTTGTGCCGATGCGGTGAGTTGCTGCCTCTTGAAGCGCCTATCAAAGCCGTCGCTGCCCGTTGCTCTGCTGCGGCTTTGCCGCGGCAGGCTGTGACGGTTCCTGGGCAGGAGGAGACTCTATGGGGCCCCCACAAAACCGCTTCGCGGCTTCGCGGGACGTTCTTACCCCAGCCGCAGCCGCGCTTCGGTCGCCAGCCGGTCTGCCCGCTCGTTCATCGGGTCGCCGGCATGGCCGCGCACCCAGCGCCATTCCACCTGATGCGGCTTGGCGGCGGCGAGCAGCCGCTGCCAAAGCACCATGTTCGCCACCGGCTCCTTCGCCGCGTTGCGCCAATTGTTGCGGACCCAGCCATTGATCCAGCGGCTGATGCCGTTGCGGACATATTCGCTGTCCGTGTGCAGCACCACCGTGCAGGGCCGCTTCAGCGCCTCGAGCGCGCTGATCGCCGCCATCAGCTCCATCCGGTTGTTGGTGGTCGCCGGATCGCCGCCCGAGAGCTCCCGTTCCACCTCGCCGTAGCGCAGGATCGCCGCCCAGCCGCCGGGGCCGGGATTGGGCTTGCAGCCGCCATCGGTCCAGATCTCGACCGGCTGCGCCGTCTCCTCAGAGTCCAAGGGAGGCGGGCCCCTCGGCACGGGAGAAGAAGCGCAGCTTGCGCAGGTATTCCAGCGGGTCCTTGCGGGTGACCAGCGCCCCGACCGGCGTCGCCGTCCAGTCGTAGAGCCGCGTCAGCAGGAAGCGGAGCGCCGCGCCGCGGCAGAGCACCGGCAGCGCCGCCCGCTCCGCCGCCGAGAGCGGCCGCAGCCGCTGGTAGGCGGCGAGCAGCGCATGCGCCC
Source organism: Roseicella sp. DB1501 (assembly GCF_013112485.1). Classification (GTDB taxonomy): domain Bacteria; phylum Pseudomonadota; class Alphaproteobacteria; order Acetobacterales; family Acetobacteraceae; genus Paracraurococcus. The sequence goes on along the minus strand of NZ_JABFHG010000011.1, from coordinate 76,325 downwards.
GGGTCACGTTGTAGGAGCCGTCCGCCTCGAAGCACCAAGCGTTCAGACAGACGGCGATGTCATAGGCCAGCAGGTCGGTGCAGGCGAAGTAGAAGTCGATCAGGCCGGAGACGCAGGGCCGGCCATCCGCCCCGTCGAGGAAGAAGACGTTGTCGGGGAACAGATCGGCATGGATCTGTCCGGCGGGCAGCGCCTCCCCCTCCGGCCAGACGGCGAGGATGCCGGCGAGCGCCGCGTCCAGCTCGGCGACGAGGCCGGGCTGCACCGCGTCGCAGCCCGGCCGGCAGCGCTCCAGCAGCGGCCCCCAGGCGGCGGGGCCGAGGCTGTTCGGCCGCATCTCGGCGAAATCCGCCCCGGCCAGGTGCAGCCGCGCCAGCGCCCCGCCGAGTGGCGCGCAATGCTCCGGCCGCACGCGGCGGGGCCAGAGGCCGGGGAGGAAGGTGCAGATCGCCGCCGGCCGCCCCGCGAGGCTGCGCAGCGCGAGGCCATCCGCCGCCTTCACTGGCAGCGGGCAGTCGATGCCGCGCGCCACCAGGTGCTCCATTAGGGCGAGGAACCAGGGCAGCTCGCGCGGATCGACCCGCTTCTCGTACAGGGTCAGGATGAAGTCGCCCGCCGCGGTCTTCAGCGCGTAATTCGAGTTCTCGACCCCCTCGGTGATGCCGCGGAAGGCGAGCAGCTCGCCGAGGGCATAGTCGGCGAGGAAGGCGCGCAGCGCCTCGTCGGTGACTTCGGTATAGACGGCCATGCGGGGCTTCTACAGCGGATCGTGCCGAAAGCTGAATGCCCCTTAGGCCATCCGAACCATGCCAGCGGACCGGTCCCTTGACCGGTCCGAGGCCCCGAACGGGGCCCGCGCCGAGTGGCGCGAAGCCAGGCAAACCGGAGGTTTGCGCCCGGCGCCAAAGGGACATCGAATGGGACCCCTGAGGCGGTCACGCATCAGGGGCATCGGAATCAAGCCGGCTGCAGGCCGGAGGGCAGCTTGAAGGTGATGCGCTCCTCGGCGACCACCACCTCCTCGATGGCGATCTCGAAATGCTCGGAAAGGCGGGCCAGCACCTCCTCGACCAGAACCTCGGGGGCGCTGGCGCCGGCGGTGATGCCGACCGTGCCGAGCCCGGCGGCGAGGGAGGGGTCGAGGTCGCGGCCGCGCTGCACCATGATGGCGCGCGGGCAGCCGGCCCGCTTCGCCACCTCCACCAGCCGCAGCGAGTTCGAGGAATTGGGCGCGCCGACCACCACCATCAGCTCCGCCCGCGGTGCGATCGCCTTCACCGCCGCCTGGCGGTTGGTGGTGGCATAGCAGATATCCTCCTTCGCCGGGGCGTGGATCGCCGGGAAGCGCTGGCGCAGCGCCGCGACGATGCCGGCGGTGTCGTCCACCGAGAGGGTGGTCTGGGTGATGAAGGCGAGCGGCCGGTCCATCGGCACCGGGACGCTGCGCGCCTGCTCCTCGTCCTCGATCAGCGTCACCGTGCCCTGCGGCAGCTGGCCCATCGTGCCCACCACCTCCGGATGGCCGGCATGGCCGATCAGCAGGATGTGGCGGCTGCGGGCGAAGTGCTGCTCCGCCTCCCGGTGCACCTTGCTGACCAGGGGGCAGGTGGCGTCGAGGTAGAAGAGCTTGCGCCGGCTCGCCTCGGCGGGGACGGATTTCGGCACGCCATGGGCGCTGAAGACCACCGGCGCGTCGTCCGGCACCTCGTCCAGCTCCTCGACGAAGATCGCCCCCTGGCGCTCCAGGCTCTCGACGACGTAGCGGTTGTGTACGATCTCGTGCCGGACATAGACAGGCGCGCCGTAGCGGCGGATCGCCTCCTCGACGATCTTGATGGCGCGATCCACGCCGGCGCAGAAGCCGCGCGGGCCGGCCAGCAGGACGTTCAGGCTGGGCTTGCCGCCGGCGTCCCTGGGGCGTGCGGTGGTGATCTGGTGCATGGGTCGGGTTCGCTCGCGGGCCACGGGTTGCCGTGCCGGCCGGCCGGCGGGCAGGGTGCGCCTGGATGGTATCCAGGGGCGCACACTAGCCAGCGCGGCTTTGGGCTCAAGGGGGAAGATGGGGATGCGGGTGCGGTTTGTCCTGGGTGCCATGGGCATCATGGCGGCCCTGGCGCTTTCGGGGTGCGGGGATGCGAGCAATCAGCGGCTGCCGGTGGCCTGCCCGCGGCCGGGCATCCTGGCGGAAGGGGCGGATCTCACGCGCTATCGCCCCGGCGCGGTGCGGGACCTGACGACGCTGGAATGGGATGCGCGGCTCTCCGGGATCAGCGGCGGCTGCAACCCCGGCAGCAAGAATCGTAGCATCGATGTCACGCTGACCGCCAATTTCGCCATCGAGCGTGGGGCCGGCACCGAGGGGCGCGTCGTCGACCTGCCCTGGTTCGTCGCCGTGGTCGATGCGCGGGACGAGCGCATCCTGGCCCGACACAGCTTCGTCGACCGAATCCTCTTCGCCCGCAACGAGACCCGCATGAACGCCGAGAGTGCGCCGGTCAGCCTCTCGCTGCCGGTCGGGGAGGGGCGGCGCGGCACCGACTACAAGGTCTATGTGTCCTTCGACCTGACGCCGGAGGACCTCGCCCTCAACCGTCGGCGCGGGCCGCGATGATCTAGTTCCCCGCAGAACCGCTGCGCGGCTTCGCGGGGCCCCCAGGGAGTCCCTCCGGCTCAAGAACCGTCACAGCCTGCCGCGGCGAAGCCACGGCAGGGCAACGGGCGGCAACGGTTGCGACAGGCGTCTTACTAGGCACCGGAAGGTTTCGCCTTCCTGCTCCTCGATCGCCGGGCGCGGCGCGGTTGCGCCGGCGGGGCGGGGCGGGTTAGACCTGACGCTCCCGCTGATCCCGCGCGGGAGAGAGGGAGGCATCCGGCCGTGATGGCCGGGCAGCCTCCCCGCCGAAGGCGCAACCGGCCCCCGGAAACGCTCAGGCAGAAGGGCCGCGTGGGGAAGGGGCCTCTGGAAAGCCTGGCAGCCGCAGGGCGGCCGGCACCGACGGAGTAAGGCCGCAAGCCAGCCGGCCGAATCTCTCAGGTCACCGGACAGAGGGGGGCCACGGAGCAGCAACTCGCGCCACGCAGCCGTGGCAGGGGGGACCGTGGCAGAACCGGACACATTGCTCGAAACGCCGCTCGGCGGCCTGCATCGCGCGCTCGGCGGGCGCATGGTGGGCTTCGCCGGCTATGCCATGCCGGTGCAGTACCCGGCCGGCATCATGGCCGAGCACCTGCACTGCCGCAGCGCCGCGGCGCTCTTCGACGTCTCGCATATGGGCCAGGCGGAGCTGCGCGGCGAGGGCGCGGCCGCGGCGCTCGAGCGGGTGACGCCGGCCGACATCCAGGGGCTGAAGCCAGGCCGCCAGCGCTACGGCCTGCTGACGACCGAGGCGGGCGGCATCTTCGACGACTTCATGGTGGCCAATCTCGGCGACCGGCTCTTCCTCGTCGTCAATGCCAGCCGCAAGGCGCAGGACTTCCCGCTGATCGAGGCCGCCCTGCCGGCCGGCGTCACCCTGCGCCCGCTGCCCGAGCGGGCCCTGCTGGCGCTGCAGGGCCCGGCCGTCGCCGGGCTGCTGGACCGCCTCGCCCCGGCGCTCGCCGCCCTCTCCTTCATGGGGGTGGCCGAGGCGGAGATCGGCGGCATCCCGGTGCTCGCCTCGCGCTCCGGCTATACCGGCGAGGACGGGGTCGAGATCAGCGTCGCCGCCGACCGGGCCGAGGCGCTGGCGCGGCTGCTGCTGGAGCAGCCGGGCGTGCAGCCGGCCGGGCTCGGCGCCCGCGACTCGCTGCGGCTCGAGGCCGGGCTTTGCCTCTACGGCAACGATATCGACGAGACGACCAGCCCGGTGGAGGCGGCGCTCACCTGGGCGATCGGCAAGCGCCGGCGCATGGCATGGGACTTCCCCGGCGCGGCGCGGGTGCGGCAGGAGCTGGCCGATGGCCCGGCCCGGCTGCGCGTTGGCCTGCGGCCGGAGGGGCGGCAGCCCGCCCGCGCCCATACCCCGATCCATGCCGCCGATGGCGGCCCGGTCGGCGAGGTCACCTCCGGCGGCTTCGGCCCCTCGCTGAACGCCCCGATGGCCATGGGCTATGTCGCGCGCGCGCAGGCCGAGGACGGCACGCCGCTCGACCTGATGGTGCGCGGCAAGGCCCTGCCGGCCCGCATCGCCCCCACCCCCTTCGTTCCCCATCGCTACAAGCGCTGATCCGGAGAGCCGCGCCATGTCCGAGCTGAAATTCACCAAGGACCATGAATGGGTGCGCCAGGATGGCGACGCCGCGGTGATCGGCATCACCGACCATGCGCAGAACGCCCTCGGCGACGTGGTCTTCGTCGAGCTGCCCGAGGTGGGCCGCGAGGTCGCGGCCGGCGAGGCCTGCGCCGTGGTCGAGAGCGTGAAGGCCGCCTCCGACGTCTATGCCCCGATCGCCGGCCGGGTGGTGGAGGTGAACGCCGCCCTCGCCGAGGACCCGGCGCTGATCAACCAGGACCCCGCCGGCCAGGGCTGGTTCTTCAAGATCGAGCCGAAGGACCCGGCCGAGATCGCGGCGCTGCTGGACGAGGCGGCCTATGCCCGCTTCGTGGAGAGCGAGGCATGAGCCTCGGCGCCCCGGACGGGATGATGGCGGAGAGGGCGCCGCTCGACGCCCTCGCGGCGCTCGAGGATCAGGGCGAGTTCGCCCGCCGGCATATCGGCCCCGGTCCTGAGGACATCGCCGCCATGCTCCAGCTGGTCGGGGTGCCGAGCCTCGAGGCGCTGGCCGCGCGCACCGTGCCGGCCTCGATCGCCGGCGCCGATCTCTCGGCCCTGCCGCCGCCGGCGACCGAGGCCGAGGCGATCGCCGAGCTGCGGGCGCTGTCCGAGCGGAACCGGCGCGTGAAGTCGCTCATCGGCCTCGGCTATCACAACACCCATGTGCCGCCGGTGATCCTGCGCAACGTGCTGGAGAATCCCGGCTGGTACACCGCCTACACGCCCTACCAGGCGGAGATCGCCCAGGGGCGGCTCGAGGCGCTGGTGAATTTCCAGACCATGGTGGCCGACCTCACCGGCCTGCCGGTCGCCAATGCCTCGCTGCTCGACGAGGCGACGGCGGCGGCCGAGGCGGTGGCGCTGGCCCATGCCGCGCACAAGGCGAAGGGCCGCACCCTGCTCGCCGCCGCCGACCTGCACCCGCAGACCCTGGCCGTGGTGCGAACGCGCGCGGAGCCGGTTGGCATCGAGGTGGTGGTCGTGCCGCCGGCCGAGATCGCGGCGCGGGCCGACTCGGAAAAGCCCTTCGCGGTGCTGCTGCAATATCCCGGCACCACCGGCGAGCTGCGGGATCTGGCGCCCGAGATCGCCGCGGCGCATGACGCCGGCGGCCTCGCCATCGTCGCCGCCGACCCGCTCGCCCTTTGCCTGTTGACGCCGCCCGGCGAGATGGGCGCCGATGTGGTGGTGGGCAGCACCCAGCGCTTCGGCGTGCCGCTCGGCTATGGCGGGCCGCATGCCGCCTACATGGCGGTGAAGGACGGGCTGAAGCGGCTGCTGCCCGGGCGGCTCGTCGGCGTCTCGGTCGATGCCGCCGGCAGCCCGGCCATGCGCCTCGCCCTGCAGACGCGCGAGCAGCATATCCGGCGCGAGAAGGCGACCTCCAACATCTGCACCGCGCAGGTGCTGCTGGCGGTGATGGCCAGCATGTACGCGGTCTGGCACGGGCCGGAGGGGCTGAAGCGCATCGCCGGGCGGGTCGCGCTGCAGGCGCGGCTGCTCGCCGCGGCGGCACGGCGGGGCGGCTTCGCGCTGCGCCACGGCGCCTTCTTCGACACCATCGCCATCGAGGCGGGGGAGCGCGCCGGGGCGCTGGTCGAGGCGGCGCTGGCGCAGGGCTTCAACCTGCGCCGCGAGGGCGGGCTGGTCTGCCTCGCCCTCGACGAGACCATCAGCCGCGCCGAGCTGGCGACGCTCGCCGTGCTGCTCGGCGGCGCCGCGCTGGAAGGCCTCGCGCCCGAGGGCGGCGCGCCGGCCTCGCTCCTCCGGCGGAGCGGCTTCTGCGGCGCGGAGGTGTTCAACAGCCACCACAGCGAGCATGCGATGCTGCGCTACCTGAAGCGGCTGGAGGACAAGGACGTCGCGCTGAACCGCAGCATGATCCCGCTGGGGTCCTGCACGATGAAGCTGAACGCGACCGCGGAGATGATCCCGATCACCTTCCCCGGCTTCGCCGAGATCCATCCCTTCGCCCCGGTGGCGCAGGCCGAGGGCTATATCGAGATGATCCGGCGGCTGGAGCGCTGGCTCTGCGCCGTCACCGGCTTCGCCGCCGTCTCGCTGCAGCCCAATGCCGGCAGCCAGGGCGAGTATGCCGGGCTGCTGGCGATCCGCGCCTGGCACCGGGCGCGCGGCGAGACGGGGCGGGATGTCTGCCTCATCCCCGCCTCGGCGCATGGCACCAACCCGGCCAGCGCGGTGATGGCCGGAATGAAGGTCGTCGTCGTCGGCTGCGACCGGGAGGGCAATGTCGACCTCGCCGACCTGCAGGCGAAGGCCGAGCAGCATGCGGCGCGGCTGGCGGCGCTGATGATCACCTATCCGAGCACGCATGGCGTGTTCGAGGAGGAGATCCGCGGCATCTGCGACCTGATCCATCGGCATGGCGGCCAGGTCTACATGGACGGCGCCAACATGAATGCGCAGGTCGGGCTGACCAGCCCGGCGGCGATCGGCGCCGATGTCTGCCACCTGAACCTGCACAAGACCTTCTGCATCCCGCATGGCGGCGGCGGCCCGGGCATCGGGCCGATCGGCGTCGCGGCGCACCTGGCGCCGCACCTGCCGAACCACCCGCTGCTCGCCGAGGCGGGGCCGGCGACGGGCTACGGCCCGGTCTCGGCCGCGCCCTTCGGCTCGGCCGCGATCCTGCCGATCTCCTACGCCTATATCCGCATGATGGGCGCCGAGGGGCTGACGCGCGCGACCTCGGTCGCGATCCTCAGCGCCAATTACGTGGCGCGGCGGCTGGAGGAGCATTTCCCGGTGCTCTATCGCGGCCGGCGCGGCATGGTGGCGCATGAATGCATCCTCGACTGCCGCGGCTTCCAGCAGGGGGGCGGCGTGCTGGTCGAGGACATCGCCAAGCGGCTGCAGGATTACGGCTACCACGCGCCGACCATGTCCTGGCCGGTGCCCGGCACGCTGATGGTGGAGCCCACCGAGAGCGAGCCGAAGGAGGAGCTGGACCGCTTCTGCGACGCCATGATCGCCATACGCGCCGAGATCCGGGCGGTGGAGCAGGGCCGCGCCGATAAGGTGGACAACCCGCTGAAGAACGCGCCGCACACCGCGGCCGAGGTCATGGCGGCGGACTGGGCGCATCCCTACAGCCGCGAGCAGGCCGCCTTCCCGCTGCCCTTCGTGCGGGCGCATAAATTCTGGCCGCCGGTGAAGCGGGTGGACAATGTCCATGGCGACCGCAACCTGGTCTGCACCTGCGCGCCGCTCGAGGACTATGCGCAGCAGATGCAGCTGCAGGCGGCGGAGTGACGGAGGAGACCCCGCCGGCTGGCTGGCCGGCGGGACCGCTGCCGGAGGCGGAGCGCCCCTGGCGGCTGCTCTCCCGCCGCGCGGTGGTGCGCGACCGGCATCTCGACCTCGATGCCGAGGCGGTGGAGACGCGCGAGGGCGCGGTGCTCGACCCCTATTGGGTGATGACCTATCCCGACTGGGTGCTGGTGGTCGCGCTGACAGCGGACGACCGCATGGTGCTGGTGCGGCAATGGCGGCAGGGGGCGAAGGCCTGGGTGCTGGAGCCGCCGGGTGGTGTGATGGATGCCGGCGATGCCGATCCTTGCGCGACGGCGGCGCGGGAGCTGCGGGAGGAGACCGGCTATGCCGCGGCGCGGCTGCGGCTGGTGGCCTCGCTCTGGTCGGACCCGGCGCATAACAGCAACCGCCTGCATGTCGTGCTGGCCGAGGGCGCGGTCGTGGCCGGGCCGCTGGCGCGCGAGGCCGGCGAGGAACTGGAGACGGTGCTCCTGCCCGCCGCCGAGGCACTGTCCGGCGCGGCGGCCGGCCGCTTCACCCATGCCATGCATCTCGGCGGCCTGCTGCTGGCGCTGCGGGCCGCCGGGCGGTTGTCCTTCTGAGGCCCGCCGCCCTCTATTCCGCCGCGGCGGCGGGCGCCTTCTCGCCGGCCAGGGCGAAGCCGCGATAGCCCTCGGCGGCGATGGCGTCGCAGGTCTCGCGATAGGTGCCGACGCCGCCGATATAGGGCATGAAGACCCGCGGCTTGCCCGGGATGTTCGCGCCCATGTACCAGGAGGCGGCGGAGGGATAGAGCGTCTTCTCCGCCACCTCCATGCCGTGCCGCACCCATTCCTCCTGCGCCTGCTCGGTCGCCTCGACGCGGGTGAGGTTGCGGGCCTGCATATGGCCGAGCAGGCCGGTGATCCACTCCACATGCTGCTCGACGGAGACGATCATGTTGCTGAGCACCGAGGGGCTGCCCGGCCCGGTGATCATGAACATGTTGGGGAAGCCCGCGACCATCAGGCCGAGATAGCTGCGCGGCCCGTGCTCCCATTCCGCCGAGAGGCGGCGGCCGCCGCGTCCCTCGAAATCGACCTTCAGCAGCGCCCCGGTCATGGCGTCGAAGCCGGTGGCGAAGACGATGACGTCGAACTCGCGCGTGCGGTCGCTGGTGCGGATGCCGGTCTCGGTGATGGTCTCGATCGGCGTCTTGCGCAGGTTGACCAGGGCGACGTTCGGCCGGTTGTAGGTCTCGTAGTAATCGGTATCGACGCAGATGCGCTTGGTGCCGATCGGGTGATCCTTCGGCGCCAGCGCCTCGGCGGTCTCCGGATCCTTGACGATCGAGCGGATCTTGCTGCGGACGAACTCCGCCGCCGTGTCGTTGGACGCCTTGTTGAGGATCAGGTCGTGATAGGCGCCCATGAAGGCGGTGCCGCCATTGGCCCAGCGCCGCTCGTATTCCGCGGTGCGCGTCGCCTCATCCACCTCGATCGCCGATTGCGGGTTGATGTCGTAGAGGATGCCGGTGCGCATCATGCGCGCCTGCCGCCGCTTCGCCGCGTAGTCGGATTTCCACCAGCTCTCGTATTCTGCATCCATCGGCGCGTTGCGCGAGGGGATGGAGAAGTTCGGCGTCCGCTGGAAGACCGTGACCTGCGCCGCCTCGGCGGCGATCACCGGGATCGCCTGGATGGCCGAGGAGCCGGTGCCGATCACCGCCACCCGCTTGCCGCTGAAATCCACCTTGTGATGCGGCCAGTAGCCGGTGTGGTAGGTCTCGCCGCCGAAGCTGGCGATGCCCGGGATGTCCGGCAGCCGCGCCGCCGAGAGGCAGCCCGTCGCCATGATGCAGAAGCGGGCCGAGACCACCTCGCCCCCCTCGGTGGTGACGGTCCAGCGATCCGCGGCCTCGTCGTAGCGGGCGCTGGCGACGCGGGTCTCGAAATGGATGTCGCGGCGCAGGTCGTAGCGGTCGGCCACGTGGTTGGCGTAGCGCAGGATCTCCGGCTGGGCGGCGAAGCGCTCGCTCCACTGCCATTCCTGCTGCAACGCCTCGTCGAAGGAGAAGGAGTACTGCATGCTCTCGACGTCGCAGCGGGCGCCGGGATAGCGGTTCCAGTACCAGGTGCCGCCGACGCCGTCCGCGGCCTCGAGGATGCGGGCCGAGAGGCCGAGGCCGCGCAACCGGTGCAGCATGTACATGCCGCCGAAGCCGGCACCGACGATGACGGCATCCAGGCGGGTGGGCAGGGGCTTCCTGGGCGGGCTGGTCTCGGCCATTCCTCTCTCCGGGCAATAGATCTGTGTTTCTGATCTCTGGCGGATCATAGATCGCAAGCTAACTATATCGGGGCATGAAGCGGCCCCGCCTGTCAACTCATCTTGCGGCCGGCGATCGGTGGCCGGCCGCAAGATTCCAATCTTTTCAATGGGTTGAGGGTTTCGTCACCGCTTTACCAGCGGGCATTCGCTCTGCGCCAGGGGGCGGAAGGCCTCCTCGCCCGGGATGCGGGTGAGGATGCGGTAGTAGTCCCAGGGGTTCTTGCTCTCGCCCGGCGCCTTGGCCTGGACCAGCAGCATGTCGTGCAGCACCCGGCCATCCTCGCGGATGCGGACATTGTCGTTGTTCATGTCCTGCACCGGCATCCGCCGCATCATGGCGGCGACGGCCTCGCCCTCATCCGTGCCGGCCGCCTCCACCGCCCGCAGGTAGTGGCGCACCGCCGAATAGGTCCCGGCCTGCACCATGGTGGCGGCGCGGCCGCCATGCGCGGCGGCGAAGCGCTTGTGCCAGTCCCGCGTCCGCTCGTCGCGGTCCCAGTAATAGCTGGTCGTCGCCACCAGCCCCTGGGTCACCGGCAGGCCGAGGGCATGGATGTTGCTGATGAAGACCAGCATCCCGGCCATGCGCTGGCCGCCCTTCACCAGGCCGAACTCGGCCGCCTGCTTCAGCGCGTTGTCGAAATCCGTGCCGGCATTGGCGAAGCCGACCACCTTGGCGCGCGAGCCCTGGGCCTGCAGCAGGAAGGAGGAGAAGTCGGCGGTGTTCAGCGGGTGCCGCACCGAGCCGAGCACCTTGCCGCCGGCGTCGCGGACGAAGGCGCTGGTGTCGCGCTCCAGCGCATGGCCGAAGGTGTAGTCGGCGGTGATGAAGAACCAAGTGTTGCCGCCCTGCTGGGTCAGCGCCCGGCCGGTGCCGTAGGCCAGGGCGTAGGTGTCGTAGGTGAAGTGGAAGCCGGTCGGGCTGCAGAACTTGCCCGTCAGGTCGGAGGTGGCCGGGCCGCTCGCCAGGAAGACCTTCTTCTTCTCCTTCGTCACCTCCTGGATGGCCAGGGAGGAGGAGCTGGCCGAGCCGTCGGCGATCACGTCCACCCGCTCGCTGTCGATCCAGCGCCGGGCGGTGGCGGAGGCGATGTCGGCGCGGTTCTGGCTGTCGGCGAAGACGATCTCGATCGGCCGGCCGAGCACCTTGTTGCCGAACTCGGCCGCCGCCAGCCGCGCCGCGGCGACGGAGCCCTGGCCGCCGATATCGGCATAGACGCTGCTCTGGTCGTTCAGCACGCCGATGCGCACCACCTCGTCCGAGAGATGCGCCGGCGGCTGCGCCTGGGCCTGGGCCGGGCGGGGCGTGGCCCAGGGGAGTACCAGGGGCAGGGCGATGAGGCTGGCGCAGAGCAGCGCCTTCCGACGGTGGAGCATGAGGTCCCGGTCCTCCTTGGTTATGATGGGGGCGTGATTGGGCTGGCCCCGGGGCGCGGAGCCCGCGGGGGTGGCAGCCGTTGCGGCGGCGAGAGTGACGGATTCCGGGCGCCTGGAACATCCCGCGCCGCATCACCCTCCAGCCAGCGGCTTGACCCCCGACGCACCCTGTCTAGGCTGCCCGTGTCGCGAGAATGGTGTCGCAAGAAGATCGCGCCGCAGCGCGGGGCCTGGGAGGGACGATTGCAGCAGCAAGGCATGACCGGACGGGATTCTGGCGGTTCGGCACCCGAGCCGCTGCGCGACGCGGCGGTGTTGCGGCGGCTGCTCTCGCCGCGCAGCGTCGCGGTGATCGGCGTGACGGCCGAGCCGACGCGCTTCGGCGGCCGCACCGTCACCAACCTCGCCAATTTCGCCGGGCCGGTCTGGGGCGTGAACCCGAAATATGCCGGCCGCGAGCTGCATGGCCGCCCCTGCTTCGCCAGCCTCGACGACATCCCAGAGGCGCCGGACTGCGTGCTGATCGCCCTGCCGCGCGAGCAGCTCATGGGCGCGGTCGAGGCCTGCATCCGCCGCGGCGCTGGCGGCGTCATCGCCTATGCCTCGGGCTATGGCGAGACCGGCCTGCCGGACCGCGTCGCCGAGGAGGCGGCGCTGCGCGCCCGCTGCCGTGAGGCCGGCCTGCCACTCGTCGGCGTCAACTGCCTCGGCATCGTCGACCATGTGCTGAAGGCCGGCGTCACCTTCATGCCGGAATATGCCCGCCTCACCGCGCCGGCGGGCGGCGTCGCCATCACCAGCCAGTCCGGCGCGCTCGGCTACGCGCTGATGCAGGCGGCCGAGCGCGGCTTCTCGGTCTGCCACATGACGACGGCGGGCAACGCCACCGATCTCGATGTCTGCGACCTCGCCGCCTATCAGCTCTCCATGCCGGAATGCCGCGCCGTGGCGCTGGCGGTGGAGGGCCTGCGCGACGGGCGGCGGCTGCAATTGCTGGGCGATGCGGCGCGGCGCGCGGGCAAGCCGATCGTCGCGCTGAAGCTCGGCCGCGGCGAGGCCGGGGCGGCGGCGGCGGTCTCGCATACCGGCTCGCTGGCCGGCAGCGCCGCCGCCTGGTCGGCCGCCTTCCGCCGCGCCGGCATGGTGGAGGTGGAGGATTTCGACGCGCTGCTCGAGACCGCCGGCCTCTTCGCCAAGGCCGGCCAGCCGAAGGCGCCGGGCGTCGCCATCGTCACCGCCTCGGGCGGCGCCGGCATCATGGCCGCCGACCATGCGGAGGCGCTGGGCCTCGCCATGCCGCAGCCCGGCGCCGCGGCCAAGGCGGTGCTGGAAGCGGCGATCCCGGACTTCGGCGCGCCGCGCAACCCCTGCGACCTGACGGCGCAGGCGGCGGGCGACCCGACCAGCTTCGGCAAATGCGTGCTGGCCATGGCCGCCGACCCGCAATACGGCGTCATCGTCTATCCGCAGGTCTACTCCCACTACCAGACCACGCCCTCGCGCATCGCGGAGATCGCCAGCCTGACGGAGCAGTGCGGCAAGCCGATCATCGTCGCCTGGATCCCGGAGCAGCTCGAAGGCCCGGGCGCCGTGGCGGCGGATGCCTCGCCGGTGGTGCCGCTATTTCGCTCCATGCGCCGGCTGATGAATGCCGTGCGGCTCTGGCAGGAGCATTACGCGACGCCGCCCGCGGGCGAGCCCGAGGCGCCCGCCGGCTTGGCCGAGGCGTTGGCGGCGCTGCCGGGGAAGGGCGCGGTGCTGACCGAGGCCGAGGCCAAGACGCTCTTTGCCCGCGTCGGCGTGCCGGTCGTGGAGGAGCGCCGCGCCGCGAGCGCCGAGGCGGCGGCCGAGGCGGCGGCCGCGCTCGGCTTCCCGGTGGTGCTGAAGCTCGACAGCCCGGACATCGCGCACAAGACTGAGGTCGGCGGCGTGCGGCTTCGCCTCGGCGATGCCGCGGCGGTGCGCGCGGCCTTCGCGGAGATCATGGACTCCGCCCGGCGACACGCGCCCTCGGCGCGGCTGGACGGGGTGCTGGTGCAGCGCATGTCGCGCGGCGGCGTCGAGCTGATCCTCGGCGGGCGGCGCGACGGGCAGTTCGGTCCGCTGGTGCTGGTCGGCACCGGCGGGGTGCAGGCCGAGCTGTGGAAGGACGTGGCGCTCGACATCGCGCCGGTGAGCCCGGCCCGGGCCGAGGCGATGCTGCGCAGCCTGAAGGGCTTCCCGCTGCTCGACGGCTTCCGCGGCGCGCCGAAGGCCGATATCGCGGCGGCGGCGCGCGCGGTCTCGGCCTTCTCGGTGCTGCTCGCCGCGGCCGGGGAGCGGATCGAGGAAGCCGAGGTGAACCCGCTGATCGCCGGCGACTGGGGATGCCTCGCCGTGGACGGGCTGGTCCGCGCCGGCGGCTGAAGACGGAGGACGGGGCTCGATGAAGATCTACGAGGGCGGCCGCGGCCTCGGCGGGGCGCAGGTGACGGTGGACGGCGCGCCGCTCGATCCGCGCTTCGAGGTGAAGACCTTCTCGCCCATGGGCTTCGAATGGACCTATGAGGGCGACGGGCCGCGGCAGCTCGCCCTCGCCCTGCTCTGCGACCATCTCGGCGATCCGGCGCGCGCCCTGGCCCTGACCGAGGATTTCATGCGTCGCGTGGTCGCCGAGCTGGACAATGCCTGGATGCTGACGAGCGAGGAGATCGCGGCGGCCTTGCCGGCCGGCTGAGGGCTGTCATCGCCTGCCCCCCCGTGGCCGTCCCGATGCCACGGCGCTACACGGTCGAGGGGCCCGCGCATCCGCCTGCGCGGGGCCGTCGCGGCGAGGCAGCGGGAGTAGGGGCCATTGAGCATGTCTTCGGCGTTTGCACGCATCGTCGCGGTGGTCGGCGGCGCGGCCCTGACGGCCCGGCGGCTCACGCAAGGCGCGCCTGATCCCGCCTGGGGCGATGCGCCGGCGATCCCGCAGCCGCGACCGCAGGGCAGCCTGCCGACGCTGAAGATGCCCTCGGCTCGGGGCTGGCCGGCCGGCAAGGTGCCGGAAGCCGCGCCCGGGCTGCGGGTCAACGCCTTCGCCGCCGATCTCGACCATCCCCGCTGGCTGCAGGTGCTGCCCAATGGCGATGTGCTGGTGGCCGAGGCCACCAGCGTCACGCGGTCGCCTCGCTCGCTCTTCGACTACGCCATGGTCAGCACGATGCAGCGTGCCGGCGCCATGGGCGTCAGCGCCAACCGCATCACGCTGCTGCGGGACGAGGATGGCGACGGCGTCGCCGAGACCCGGCACGCCTTCCTTGAGGATCTCAACCAGCCCTTCGGCATGGCGCTGATCGGCGACACCTTCTATGTCGGGAACACCGACGGCCTGGTCGCCTTCCCCTATGAGCCGGGCGCGACGCGGCTCGCCGGCCCGGGGCGGGTGCTCGCCCGCTTCAAGCCCGGGGGGCACTGGACGCGCAGCCTGCTGCCGAGCCCGGACGGGCGGACGCTCTATATCGGCGTCGGCTCGCTCACCAACATCGCCGATGAGGGCATGGCGGTGGAGGAGGGCCGCGCGGCCATCCACGCCTACGACCTGGAGAGCGGCAGGCTGCGCCCCTTCGCCACGGGCCTGCGCAACCCCGTCGGCATGGCCTGGGAGCCGACGACCGGCGCGCTCTGGACCGTCGTCAACGAGCGCGACGGGCTCGGCGACGAGACGCCGCCGGACTACCTGACCTCGGTCCGCGAGGGCGGCTTCTATGGCTGGCCCTATTGCTACTGGGGGCGGACGGTCGATGACCGGGTGCCGCAGGACCCGGCCCTGGTGGCGAAGGCCATCACGCCGGACTACGCGCTGGGCGGCCATACGGCCTCCCTAGGCCTCTGCTGGCTGCCCGCGGGCACGCTGCCCGGCTTCCCCGAGGGCATGGCGATCGGCCAGCACGGCTCCTGGAACCGCAGCACGCTGAGCGGCTACAAGCTGGTCTTCGTGCCCTTCGCCGATGGCCGCCCGGCCGGGCCCGCGCGGGACATCCTCTCGGGCTTCCTCGCGCCCGACGAGCGCGAATCCTACGGCCGCCCGGTGGGCGTGACCCTCGGCCCGGATGGCAGCGTGCTGATGGCCGATGACGTGGGCAATGTCGTCTGGCGCGTGACCGCCGGGTAACAAACCGGCGCCGCGCCCGGATGGGGACGCTGCCGCGGCGCGAAAAGCAAACGGGCCACGCAGGGCGTTCCGTCGGGAGCCATCGCCCCCAACTGGAAACCGCCCGCGCGGCCCGCTACCTGACCTCCCCAAACTCGGCTTTTTCTGATGCGGTGATATATCTCCCGCGGGACCTAGGGTGTCCCATGGTCGTTCGTCTGTCAATGCATGGAGGGCGCGTGACGCCAGATTTCCCGCATAGGCTGTGCCATGCCTGACACCACACCCCTGCCGCGCCGCGGCCGGCCGCCGGAGGCGGATGCCACGTTGACCGAGCAGGCCTATCGCGCGATCGAGGAAGCGATCGTCACCCTGCAGGTGCCGCCGGGCGAGGTGGTGAGCGAGGCCCAGATCGCCGGCCGGGTCGGCTTCGGCCGCACCCCGGTGCGCGAGGCCTTGCAGCGCTTGGCGCGGGAGCGGCTGGTGCATATCCTGCCGCGCCGCGGCATCGTCGTGGCCGCGGTGGATGTGGCGGAGCAGCTCCGGCTGCTGGAGGTGCGGCGCGAGATCGAGCGGCTGACCGCCCGCGCCGCGGCGCAGCGGGCCGATGCGGCGCAGCGGGCGCAGTTCCTGGCGATCGCCGGGGAGATGGAGCAGGCCGCGGCGGCGGCGGACGAGACCGGCTTCCTGCGGCTGGACCGGCAGTTGAACCTGCTGGTGCTGGATGCGGCGCGCAACGAATTCGCCGCCGCCGCCATGGCCCTGCTGCACGGCCTGTCTCGCCGCTTCTGGTTCATGCATTCGCGGCGCGCCTCGGGCTTCGGGGAATCCGCGGTGGTACATGCCGCCCTGGCGCGGGCCATCGCCGCGGGCGATGCGGCGGCGGCGGCGGCGGCCTCCGACGCGCTGATCGATTTCATCGAGGCCTTCACCCGCGGGGCCCTCGCCGCTTCGGAGTGACGCCGCGCGCCAGGCCGGGCGGGGCCGCCTTGACCCCCGGCGATGCAGTCTGATATATCAGACTGACATCCTGCCCTGGGGAAGAATGCGATGGACGGCACCACGGCACAGGCGACCGCCGCCCTGAAGCGGGAGCGTCTCTCGCGGCGGCAGCAGGCGTTCCGGGCCGATTTCCGCGAGCGGATCGGGCGGCTTTATCACGGCTGGGCGCATGTCGCGCTGATCTACGCCATCGGCGGTGCCGCGATCTGGTACTGCGCGCGGCAGATCGTGGCGCCGGCCTGGTACGAATGGCTGGTCGTGCCGGTCGCCTTCGTCGCCGCCAATGTCTTCGAATGGTGGATCCACAAATACGTCATGCATCGCCCCTGCAAGGGCTTCATGGGGATCTACAAGCGCCACACCCTGGCGCATCATCAGTTCTTCACCGAGCACGAATACACCATCGACAATGCGCGGGACTTCCGCATCGTCTTCTTCCCGCCCTATGCCCTCATCACCTTCCTGGCGATGTCGCTGCTGCCGGCCCTGCTGCTGCAGGCGCTCGGCTTCCCCGATGCCGGCTGGCTGCTGCTGATCACCAACACCGCGCTCTACCTGAATTACGAGTTCTTCCACTTCTGCTGCCATGTGAAGGATGACCGGATCGTCAGGCACATTCCCTTCATCAACACCATCCGCCGCCACCATGCCGCGCACCACAACACGGCTATCATGATGGAGCGGAATTTCAACCTGACCTATCCGATCGCCGACTGGCTCTTCGGCACCAGCGATCTCCGGCGCGGGCTGCTCGGCCATCTGCTCAACGGCTATGACGCGCGCTTCGTCCGTGGCGACCTCAAGCGGGTGCGGCACACGCTCGACGACCCGCGGGCCGGCATGCCGCGCCCGGGCCTGATGCCGGCGGAGTGACGGCGATGGCCGCGAAGCTCGCGCCGCTCGACGGCGGCGCCATCAAGACGTCCCGCGCCTCGCTCATCGGCGGCATCGCGGTGGCGATCGGCGTCTTCATCCTCTGGCTCGCCCTCACGGGCGATCTCGGCCTGCGCGGCTTTGGCACCGCCATCCTCGGCGGCGTGGTGAGCGGCCTTATCGGCCTTTGGATCTGGCGCGCTGACCTTTAGGCGGCGCACCGTTCCCTCCGGCAGCATCTTCGGCAAGAACGAGTCCTGACGCATGGCCGGGATTTGCCCGCGGCGTATGTGAAGGTTAATGCTGCTGCATGCGATGCCGCGATTCGCAGCCAGCAACGTGCTGCACTGCAAAATGTCGGGCGCGGCAGAGAGGGACTACAGGCACGGCTATTTCAGGACAGCCTGTCCGACCGTCCGAATGTCCTGCCGGCGGGAGGTCGCCGCGGTGAGGGCGGCAAGGTCACAGCTGCGATCCTTCTTGACGCTATCACGTCATTTCAATCCCATCTGGCGGTTCTCGCGCTTAAAGCGGGAGGGTGGGAAGCGGGGAGTCCGGAATTGAGCAAGGAGTCAGGACTGCATCCCCCCGGGGCCATGTCGCAGCAATCGACGGACGATGCCGGCCTGCTGGGAGCCCTGCCGGAAGGCTGGGTCATGCTCGGGCGCTGCCGCGCCGGCATGGCGAAATCCTCCTTTCCCACCGGCTGCTGGGCCCTGGCGCATCCGACCTCGGGGATCGCGCTGCTGGACGTCTCGCCGAATGTCACGCCGAGCGCCGAGGCGCGGCTGCGCCAGGCCCTCGGCGCCGCCTATTTCTGGCCGGCCTTTCCTGGCTACCTACCGGTCTGGCACGGTCGCGTCGAAGCCGCCGCCTGGCGCAGCCTCCCTGGCATCATGGCGCAGGGCTTCGCCGAGCTGCCGCCGCTGACGGTGCCGGGCAAGGGCGCCTGGATCGCCGCGGCCCGCGCCGCGCTGGCGGACGATCCGGCCTGGGTGGTGCCGGGCGCGGCGCCGCGCGGCCGGCGGCCGAAGGCGATGATCGAGCCGCCCTACGACCTTGACGATCCGCCGCCGGCGCGATCCGCCGCCTGGCGCGGCCGGCTCGGCATGGGCCTGGCGCTGCTCGGCACCTTCACCATCGGCGTGGTGAGCGGCGTGATCCTGCTCTCGGGCGCCGAGCCGGATCCGGCGCCGCAGGTCGCCACGCTGACGACGAGCCCGGCGCCGTCCGAGCCACCGCGGACGGTATCCGTCGCGGCCGCACCGGCCGGCATCGGTGCGGCGCCGGCCGAGCGACGCGCGTCGGACCCGCCCGCGCGGCCTGCCCAGACATCCGCCGCCGAGGCGGTCGCCGCCCTCGCGGCCGAGTTGGAGGCGACGCTCGCCGCGGCGCGAGCCTCGGCCGCCGCTCCCTTGGCCGGCCCCTCCATCGGTACCGAGCCGCCGCGGGCGGCGCCGCTCGCCGAGGCGCCGCCTTCCCCACCCGTGGTGGCGAAGCCGGCCGAGCCGCCGAAGGCGCCCGACAGCAACAATGCGGAGACGGGCGCCGACGCGCCCATCGCCGTCGCCCTGGCGGCATCGCCGATCCCCTTGCCGCCGCGGGCACCGGCCACCCCGCCCGCGCCGCGCCCGCGGGCGCAGAAGGTCAGCAACCGGCCGCCGGCGGCCGAGCGCATCGACCGCGCCTGCGCGGCGGCCGTGTTCCGCTTCCAGCAGGGCCTGCCCCTGACGCAGGCGGAATCCGGCTACCTGCGCAACGGCTGCGCGACGAAGCGGTAGGGTTGGTCCCGATCGGGCGGGGACACCCGATCGGGGAAGGGCACCGAAAGCGGCGGTGATCAGCGCAGGGCGGCGTTGATCCGCTCGAGCGCCACGGCGCCGGGCACCAGCGCCGCATCCTCCAGCGCGTTCAGCGGCCGGTCGACCGTGCCGAGGTTCGCATGCATGTCCTGCGGCTCGGGATCGACATAGAGCAGGCCGGTGACGATCTCGCCGGCCGCCTTGCGCTCATGCAGATGGTTCATGGCGGCGACGCGGTCGGTCGGGTCGTAATCCTCGTGCAGCTTGCGCAGCCGCAGGACGGAACCATCGTGCTGCGTCACCTCGCGGACCTCGCCCGGGGCGTAGTCGGTGGTGATGGGCGTGCGGCCGAGGATGACGTCGAGCTGGTTCATCGCCTCGTTGTGCTCGCGCACGAAGTCGTAGCTCTTGGTCGAGCCCTCATGGTTGTTGAAGGCGACGCAGGGGCTGATGCAGTCGATGAAGGCCGGGCCGGGATGCCGCAGCGCGCCCTTGATGAGCGGGACGAGCTGCGCCTTGTCGCCGGAGAAGCTGCGAGCGACATAGGTGGCGCCGAGCTGCAGCGCGATGCCGATCAGGTCGATCGCCTCGTCGGTGTTGACCGCGCCCTTCTTGGCCTTCGAGCCCTTGTCCGAGGTGGCCGAGAACTGCCCCTTGGTGAGGCCGTAGACGCCGTTGTTCTCGACGATATAGGTCATGTTCACGGCGCGGCGAATGCTGTGCGCGAACTGGCCGAAGCCGATGGAGGCGCTGTCGCCATCGCCCGAGACGCCGAGATAGAGCAGGTCGCGATTGGCGAGGTTCGCCCCGGTCAGCACGCTCGGCATGCGGCCATGCACCGAGTTGAAGCCGTGGCTGGCGCCGAGGAAGTAGTCCGGCGTCTTGGAGGAGCAGCCAATGCCGGACATCTTCGCCACCCGATGCGGCGCGATCGAGAGCTCCCAGCAGGCCTGGATGATGGCGGCGCTGATCGAATCATGGCCGCAGCCGGCGCAGAGGGTGCTGATCGCCCCCTCATAGTCGCGCCGGGTGAAGCCGAGCTCGTTCACCGGCAGCTTCGGATGGTGCAGCTTGGGCTTGGGAAGGAAGCTCATTCGGCGGCGGCTCCGGCAAAGGGCACGACCTTCAGCGTCGAGGCGCGATCGGCGATGGCGGCGCGGATGAAGCGCGCGGTGATCGGCGTGCCGTCGTAGTGGAGGATGGGAATCAGGCGGGCGGGATCGACATTCCCCTCCGTCATGATCAGCGTGCGGAGCTGCGCGTCGCGGTTCTGCTCGACGACGAAGACCCGCTCGTGGCGGGCGATGAAGTCCAGCACGTCGTCATGGAAGGGGAAGGCGCGGATGCGCAGGGCGTCGAGATGCACGCCATCTGCTTCCAGCGCCACGAGCGCCTCCTTCATCGCCGCCGAGGAACTGCCGAAATAGAGCACGCCGAGGCTGGTCGGCTCGGCGGCCCGGCGCTCCACCGGGTGCGGCACCAGCGACTTCGCGGTGTCGAATTTCTTCAGCAGCCGCTGCATGTTGTCGACATAGGCGCTGCCGACCTCGGTGTACTTGGCGAAGCGGTCGCGCGAGGTGCCGCGGGTGAAGAAGGCGCCCTTGCTCGGATGCGTGCCGGGATAGGTGCGGTAGGGGATGCCGTCGCCGTCGACGTCGAGGTAGCGGCCGAAGGTGCGGCCCTCCTCCAGCGCCCCTGCCGTCATCACCTTGCCGCGGTCGAGCCGCCGGCTGTCATCCCAGGCGAAGGGCTCGCAGAGCCAGTCATTCATGCCGATATCGAGGTCGAGCAGTACGAAGACCGGCGTCTGCAGCCGGTCCGCCAGGTCGAAGCTCGCGGCGCCGAACTCGAAGCATTCGCGCGGATCCTCGGGCAGCAGCACGACATGCTTGGTGTCGCCATGGCTGGCATAGGCGGCGGCCATCAGGTCGGATTGCTGGGTGCGGGTCGGCATGCCGGTGCTCGGGCCGGCGCGCTGGACGTCGAAGATGACGGCCGGGATCTCGGCGAAATAGGCGAGGCCGACGAATTCCTGCATCAGCGAGATGCCGGGGCCGGAGGTCGCGGTGAAGGAGCGCGCCCCGTTCCAGCCGGCGCCGATGACGATGCCGATGGAGGCCAGCTCGTCCTCCGCCTGCACGATGGCGTAGCGCTTGCGGCCGGTCTCCGGCTCGGTGCGCAGGCGCTTGCAGTGCCGCTCGAAGGCCTCGGCGAGGGAGGTGGAGGGGGTGATCGGATACCAGGCGCAGACCGTCGCCCCGCCATAGACCGCGCCGAGCGCCGCCGCGGCATTGCCCTCGACATAGATGCGGTCGCCCACCGCATCGGCCCGTTCGAGCTGCAGCCCGAGCGGGCAGGACAGGTGCTCGAGCGCCCAGTCGCGGCCCATGTGGAAGGCGTCGCGATTCGGCTTGGCCAGCTTCTCCTTGCCCTTGTACTGCTCGGCCAGGAGCTGCTCGATCACCACCGGCTCGATGCCGAGCAGGGCGGAGAGGGCGCCGACATACATGATGTTCTTCAGCAGCTGGCGCTGCCGGGCATCGGTGTAATTGGCGTTGCAGATCTGCGTCAGCGGCACGCCGATGACCTGGATGTCCTCGCGGAAGCGCGAGGCGGGCATCGGCCGCGTGCTGTCATAGAGCAGGATGCCGCCCGGATCGATCTCGGCGATGTCGCGGTCCCAGGTCTGCGGGTTCATCGCCACCATGAGGTCGACGCCGCCGCGGCGGCCGAGATGGCCCTCGCCGCTGACCCTGACCTCGAACCAGGTGGGCAGGCCCTGGATGTTGCTCGGGAAGATGTTGCGCGAAGCGATGGGGATGCCCATGCGCAGGATCGACTTGGCGAAGAGCTGGTTGGCGCTGGCCGAGCCGGAGCCGTTGACATTGGCGAATTTGACGACGAAGTCGTTGACCGCTTGACGGGGCATCGCTCGCTCACTCCGCCGCCTGGGCATGCACCGGCGGCACGGCCTGGGCGGATTTCAGCAGGAATTTCTGCATGTCCCAGGCGCCGGTCGGGCAGCGTTCGGCGCACATGCCGCAATGCAGGCAGACATCCTCGTCCTTGACCATGACGCGGCCGGTCTTCAGGCCGTCCGCGACATAGAGCGGCTGGTCCAGGTTCGGCGCCGGCGCCTTCAGCCGCTGCCGCAGCTCCTGCTCCTCGCCATCTGCGGTGAAGGTGATGCAGTCGGTCGGGCAGATATCGACGCAGGCGTCGCATTCGATGCAGAGGCTGGCGGAGAAGACCGTCTGCACGTCGCAGTTCAGGCAGCGCTGCGCCTCCTTGAAGGCGAGCGCCCGGTCGTAGCCGAGCTCGACCTCCAGCGCGATGTCGCGCAGCGCCACCTCCTCGGCCGCGTGCGGCACCTTGAAGCGGAGATCGAGCGAGACGTCGTTGTCATAGCTCCATTCGTGGATTCCCATCTTCTGGCTGACGAGCTGGGCATCCGGCGGCGGCCGGTTCCGCACATCCGCGCCGCGGCAGAAGAGATCGATGGAGATCGCCGCGGCATGGCCATGCGCGACGGCCCAGATGATGTTCTTCGGGCCGAAGGCGGCGTCGCCCCCAAAGAAAACCTGCGGCAGGGTCGACTGGTGCGTCGTCGCATCCAGCACCGGCAGGCCCCACTGGTCGAATTCCAGGCCGATATCGCGCTCGATCCAGGGGAAGGCGTTCTCCTGACCGATCGCCACCAGCACGTCGTCGGCCTCGATGGTGACGTCCGGCTCGCCGCTCGGCACCAGGCGCCGGCGGCCCTTGGCATCGTATTCCGCCTTGACCGTCTCGAAGACCATGCCGGTGAGGCGGCCCTCGGCGTGCAGCACCTGCTTCGGCACCAGGAAGTTGCGGATCGGGATGCCCTCGCGCATCGCATCCTCCTTCTCCCAGGGGCTCGCCTTCATCTCCTCGAAGCCGGAGCGGACGACGACCGAGACCTGCTCGCCGCCGAGGCGGCGGGCCGAGCGGCAGCAATCCATCGCCGTGTTGCCGCCGCCGAGCACGATGACCCGCCGGCCGATCTCCTTGATGTGGCCGAAGGAGACGGAGGAGAGCCAGTCGATGCCGATATGGATGTTGGCCGCCGCCTCGGCGCGGCCCGGCACGTCGAGGTCGCGGCCGCGCGGCGCGCCGGAGCCGACGAAGACCGCGTCATAGCCCTCGGCCAGCAGCGCCTTCAGGCTGCCCACCCGCTCGCCGTAATGCGTCACCACGCCGCCGCGGTCGGTGATGTAGCCGACCTCCTCGTCGATCACCTCGGCGGGGAGGCGGAAGCGCGGGATCTGGCTGCGGATGAAGCCGCCGCCCTGCGCCTCGCCGTCATAGACATGCACCTCGTAGCCGAGCGGCGCGAGGTCGCGGGCGACGGTCAGGCTGGCCGGGCCGGCGCCGATGCAGGCGATGCGCCTGCCGTTCCGCGCCGCCGGGATCGGCGTCAGCCGGCCGCGGATGTCGGATTTGTTGTCGGCCGCGACGCGCTTGAGGCGGCAGATGGCGACCGGCTCCTCCTCCACCCGGCCGCGGCGGCAGGCCGGCTCGCAGGGCCGGTCGCAGGTCCGCCCGAGGATGCCGGGGAAGACGTTGGAATGCCAGTTGACCATATAGGCGTCGCTGTACCGGCCCGCGGCGATGAGACGGATGTATTCCGGCACCGGGGTGTGAGCCGGGCAGGCCCACTGGCAGTCAACGACCTTGTGGAATGTGTCCGGGTCACGGATATCGGTCGGCTTCAAGCGGACGTTTCCCTCAGCACGGGGATCTTCGGGCTGCATCGCGGCCGTGACCTTGTGTCAGGCACCCTTGCCCGGCAGCGTCCGGGCATGGCTGGCCGCGAGACCCAGTTATTCCTCCCACGCCCTTCCAGGCGTCCCGCAGATTGCCCCACAACCGCAAGTCCCGCAACGACCCCGGAGGGCAGCGGGCGTTCTCGGCGATGGCGTCAGTCCGCCGGACAGCCCGGAAAGGCTGGTTGATGATCATGGGCCGGGGCAGGGAGGCCTGCGACCCATGCGGCAGACACGTCAGCGTGGGGATGCGGGCGACTCGCCGGCATCGCCGAGGCCGGCCTCGATCAGCGCGTGCAGCCGCAGCGCGCTCGCCAGCGGGTGCGAGGCCTCCGTCCGCGCGGTATCGATCTCGGTCACCAGCGCCGCCAGGCTGAGGCCCCGGCGCCGGGCGGCGCGTTCCAGCGCGGCCCAGAATTCCGGCTCCAGCGCCACCGAGGTGCGGTGGCCCGCCAGCTGGAAGCTGCGCTTGCGCAGATGGCCAGGCGGCCGCATCAATCGCCGAGCGAGGCGCCGGGGGCGATCATCGTCTCCGGCCGGACCCAGCGATCGAAATCCTCCGGCTTGACGAAGCCGAGCTGCGCCGCGGCGTCGCGCAGCGAGAGGTTCTCGGCCAGCGCCTTCTTGCCGATCCGCACCGCCTTGTCGTAGCCGATATGCGGGTTCAGCGCCGTCACCAGCATCAGCGACCGGCCGAGATTCTCGGCGATCCGCTCACGGTTGGGCTCGAGCTTGAGGACCATGTGCTCGGCGAAGCTTTCGGCCGCATCGGCCAGCAGCGTCGCCGATTGCAGCACCGCCTGGATGATTACCGGCTTGAAGACGTTGAGCTCGAGAAAGCTCTGGGCCCCGGCGAAGGTGACGGTCGTCGTGTTGCCCATCACCTGGGCGCAGACCATGGTCAGCGCCTCCGCCTGGGTCGGGTTGGTCTTGCCCGGCATGATGGAGGAGGAGAGGCCGTCCGCCGGCACGATCAGCTCGGCGAGGCCGGAGCGCGGCCCGCTGCCGAGCAGGCGGATATCGTTGCCAAGCTTGTTGAGCGAGACGGCGATGACGTTCATCATCCCCTGCAGCTCCACCAACGCATCATGCGCGCCCATGCCCTCGAACTTGTTCGGGTTGGGGCGGAAGGCGAGGCCGGTGCGCTCGGCTACGATCTCGCAGAAGACCTGGTCGAAATCGGGATGCCGGTTCAGCCCGGTGCCGACCGCGGTGCCGCCCTGCGGCAAGGCGAGGAGGCGCGGCAGCACGGCGCGCAGCCGCTCCTGGCCGAGCTCGACCTGCCGCGCCCAGGCGGCGAATTCCTGGCCGAGCGTGACCGGCACCGCGTCCATCATATGGGTGCGGCCGATCTTGATGATGTCGTCCCATTCCTGGGAGCGCCGCCAGAGCGCCGCATGCAGCCGCCCGAGCGCCGGCAGCAGCCGCCCCTCCACAGCCTCGGTGGCGGCGATGTGCATCATGGTCGGGAAATTGTCGTTCGAGGACTGGCCGCGATTGACGTGGTCGTTCGGATGCACCGGCTTGCGGGTGCCGAGGGGCTGACCGAGCAGCTCGTTGGCGCGGTTCGAGATCACCTCGTTGGCGTTCATGTTGGTCTGGGTGCCGCTGCCGGTCTGCCAGACGGGAAGGGGGAATTCGGCGTCGCGCCGCCCCTCGGCGATCTCCTCCGCCGCCTGCTTGATCGGCCCGGCCAGCTCGGCCGGCAGCTCGCCCAGGCGGGAATTGGCCTCGGCGCAGGCCCATTTGTGCAGGCCGACGGCGCGGATCAGCCCGGCCGGGAAGCGCTCGCCGCCGATGCGGAACAGGCGCCGCGCCCGCTCGGTCTGCGGGCCCCAGTAGCGCCCGGCGGGGATGTCGATGCTGCCGAGGCTGTCGGTCTCGGTGCGGGTTCCCTCGGCGGCATCCGCGGCGGTTGCGGGATGGGTCTCGTCGGCCATGGCCTGTCTCCCTGGGCGCCGCCCCGGGCGCGGGGGCGGGACATGCTGCTCCCCGAACGCGGAGCGGCGCCGGCGGTGCCCGTCGCTCCCCTGGGACGAGGGATCAGGGCGAGTAGGAGGAGACTTCGATCAGGTTGCCCTCGGGGTCGCGGCAATAGACCGAGCCCATCGGGCCGAGGGCGCCCTGGCGCGTCACCGGGCCGAGCTCGATCCGCACGCCGCAGGCATGGAACTGCCCGACGATGTCGGGGACCGTCACCGCCACGATGAAGCAGAGATCCTGGGTGCCGGGCTGGCAGGTCGCGGCGGCGATCCAATCCTCGGTGCTGGCGTCATGCGGCCGCAGATTGATCTTCTGGCCGCCGAATTTCAGCGCGACCCGCGGCGGGCTGCCGAAATCCTCGCGCTCCATGCCGAGAACGCGCTGATACCAGCTCGCCATCGTCTCGATATCGTGGCAGTTGATGACGAGGTGGTCGAGGCGGTCGACGGCAAAGCGCATGATGCTACGGCTCCTGAAATCGGCAATCGGTCCCTGATATCATCCTTCGTGCCGCTCCGCGCCCGGTGGGCGGGCCGGCGCGTGGGCAGGGTGCAGCAGGCGGGCCGTGACCTCGATCTCGATGCGCATGGCGTCCGTCTGCAGCCCGGCATGGATCAGGGTGGCGGCCGGCCGGGCGCGGCCGAGCCAGCGCTTCACCACCGGCCAGCAGGGCTCCCAATCCTCCCGCCGCGGCACGATGAAGAGCACGCGCACCACGTCGTCCAGCCCGGCGCCGGCCTCGGCCAGCGCCGCGGCGATGTTGCGGAAGGCCTGGTCGGCCTGCGCCGCCACGCCCTCCTCGATGGTCATGCGGGCATAGTCGTAGCCGGTGGTGCCGGAGACCCAGACATGCTCGCCATCGACGACGGCGCGGCTGTAGCCGATCTCCTCCTCGAAGCGGGAGCCGGAGGAGATGTGGCGGCGGGTGGTCATGGCGGAACTCCCCCTCGGGCCAGCCCTATTCCAGCCCCTCGTAGAAGTCGTTCCCCTTGTCGTCCATGACGATGAAGGCGGGGAAGTCGACCACCTCGATGCGCCAGATCGCCTCCATGCCGAGCTCGGGATATTCCAGCACCTCGACCTTCTTGATGCAGTCCTGCGCCAGCCGCGCCGCCGGGCCGCCGATGGAGCCGAGATAGAAGCCGCCATAACGCTTGCAGGCGTTCAGCACCGCCTTGCTGCGGTTGCCCTTGGCCAGCATCACCAGGCTGCCGCCGGCCTTCTGGAAGGCCTCGACATAGCTGTCCATGCGCCCCGCGGTGGTCGGGCCGAAGCTGCCGGTCGGCATGCCCGCCGGCGTCTTGGCCGGGCCGGCATAGTAGACCGGGTGGTTCTTGATGTGGTCGGGCAGGCCCTGGCCGGCATCCAGCCGCTCCTGCAGCTTGGCATGCGCGATGTCGCGCGCCACCACCATGGTGCCGGTGAGCGAGATGCGGGTCTTCACCGGGTGCTTCGAGAGTTCGGCGCGGATCTCGTCCATCGGGCGGTTGAGGTCGATCTTCACCACCTCGCCGCCCAGGATCTCGTCCGTCTGCTCCGGCAGGTACTGCGCCGGGTCATGCTCGAGCTGCTCGAGGAAGACGCCCTCGGGCGTGATCTTCGCCTTGATCTGCCGGTCGGCCGAGCAGGAGACGCCGATGCCGATGGGCAGCGACGCGCCGTGCCGCGGCAGGCGGATGACGCGGACGTCGTGGCAGAAATACTTGCCGCCGAACTGCGCGCCGATGCCGAGGTTCTGCGTCAGCTTGTGCACCTCCGCCTCCAGCTCCGGGTCGCGGATGGCGTGGCCTGATGCGTCGCCCTCGGTCGGCAGCCCGTCGAGATAGCGGGTGGAGGCGAGCTTCACCGCCTTCAGCGTGGTCTCCGCCGTGGTGCCGCCGATGACGATCGCCAGGTGGTAGGGCGGGCAGGCGCTGGTGCCGAGGGTCTTGATCTTCTCCTCGATGAAGCCGAGCAGCTTCGGCTTGTTCAGCACCGCGCGGGTCTGCTGGTAGAGGAAGGTCTTGTTGGCCGAGCCGCCGCCCTTCAGCACGAACATCAGGTGGAACTCGTCGGCATGGTGCTCGCCGGGCGAGGCGAGGATGGTGAAGTCGACCGGCAGGTTGTTGCCGGTGTTCACCTCCTCGAACATCGAGAGCGGCGCCATCTGCGAATAGCGCAGGTTGGTCTCGGTATAGGTGCGGGCGACGCCGTAGGAGAGGGCCTCCTCCTCGTCGCCCTCGACCCAGACGCGCTGGCCCTTCTTGCCGAAGACGATGGCCGTGCCGGTGTCCTGGCACATCGGCAGGGTGCCGCCGGCGGCGATGGCGGCGTTCTTCAGCAGGTCGAGCGCGACGAAGCGGTCGTTCGCGCTCGCCTCCGGGTCCTTCAGGATGTTCGCCAGGCTCTGCAGATGGCCGGGCCGCAGCAGGTGGGAGACGTCATGGCAGGCCTGGAAGGCGAGCTGCTCCAGCGCCGCGGGCGTCACCTTCAGCACCCGCTTCCCCTCGACCTCGATGGTCGAGACGCCCTCGATCGGCAGCCTGCGATAGGGGGTGGCGTCGGCGGCCAGCGGGAACATCGGGCTGTAGCGGAAGCCGGAGGGGCGGGTCGGCTGGGTCACCGGGCCGGCATCGACATCCTGCGCCGGGCCGCGCAGATCGTCCTTCGTGGGCGTTTCCACGGCGGCATCCTGGGGAGGGGTCACGGGCAGTCTCCGCGCGCTCGGCGCCGCGCGGCCCATGCCGGGTGCAAGGGGCGGGGAGCAGCGCCGTCAGATGCCTGCGGCTTACTCCAGCGGGGACCGCAAGCCAACCGGCATGGCCCCCTGATGCAGGATGTCCCATCGCATGTCCCGCTGGGCGCGGGCCAGCCCTCAGTCGCGCTTGCGCCGGAAGGCGTCGAGGCTGACCACCTGCGGCTGCGGCGCCTCCTCCGGCATCGCCGCGGCCTCCGCGACGGGGGCGAGGGCGGCGGCGGCGGCAGGCTCGGGGGTCGAGAAGCGCAGGCCGAAGCGCACATGCGGATCGGCGAAGGCGGTCATGGCCTTGAACGGGACAACGAGGGTCGCCGGCACGCCACCGAAGGACAGGCCGACCGAGACGGTGCCGGCGCCGCGATCCACCTTGAGGTCCCAGAATTTGTGCTGCAGGACGATGGTCATCTCCTGCGGGTAGCGCGCCTTCAGATGGCCCGGGATGGCGACGCCGGGATAGTCGGTGCGGAAGGTCACGTAGAAATGGTGCTCGCCGGGCAGGCCGCTGCGGGCGGCATGGTCCAGCGCTTCGACGGCGACGGCGCGCAACGCCTCCTCCGCCCAGTCCGAATAGGGCAACAGGCTTTCGCCCGGGGTAATCGTCTCGTTCATCATGCAACCCTTCCCCTCTTGGCCGAGGGGAGATCAACCCACGGAAGCGGGAGGGTTTGTTAACGTGACTGCGACAACGAGGAAAGGAGGGGTCGAGGAGGAAAGTGGGGGGCTTCTGTTGCCCGGTGCCCCCCGAACCGCGCTTGTTTACTGCTTACGCAGCAACAGCGAGTGCGTCGTTGTCGTTCGCACTTAGATTTGGCCCGATGACGGCGGAACCATGCCGGGCAAAAACGGCCCCATTACCACGCGCGTCGAACCTGTTTCGCCCCCTCGCCACCGCCCCGACACGGGCGGTTGAGATGGTGGAGGCGCCGGGCACTGCCCCCGGGTCCGCAACGCTTATCCCGAGCCGCGTTTATCACCATAGCCGCCGGGATCGCTCTCGGCAGGCTGGGCAGATATAGGCTAGGCCGGGCCGCGATTCCAGGGCCGCGACGGGTGGATCGCCGATGCGGGATCAGGCCGCCGCATCGCCGGCCCGCTCCGCCAGCCATTCCGTCAGCAATTCGGTCGCGGCCATCAGGTCGGCCGTCTCCATCGCCTCGGCCGGGTTGTGGCTGCCGTTGCGGTTCCTGATCAGCAGCATGCCGGTCGGCACCCCGGCGGCGGCGAAGTTGTTGGCGTCGTGGCTGCCCGGGCTGTTGAGCCGCGGCGCCGTGAGCCCGGCCCGCGCCGCGGCGGCAGCCAGCGCCTCCAGGATCGCCGGGTCCATCATCCCCGGCGATGCGGCGCTGCGCGGGCCGGGATCGATCCCCACCGCGCGCCGCGCCGCGACCCCGGCGAGGATCTCGGCCAGCCGCCCCTCCAGCGCCTCGAGATGCGCCGGGTCATAGGCGCGGAGATCGAGGCTGAGCTCGAAGCGGCCGGAGACCATGGTCAGGCTGTGCCGCTCGGCCTGGGTGTGGAAGCGGCCGATGGTGACCGCCATCGGCCGACCGGCCGCCTCCTCCTGCACCCAGAGCCCTTCCAGCGCCAAGGCGAGCTCGGCCCCGGCGAGGGCGGCGTCGCGGCGGAAGCGGTGTGGCAGCCCGGTATGCGCCTCCTCGCCGGTGATGCGGATCTGCGGGTGCCGGACATTGCCGGGATTGGCGAGGCAGAGCCCGACCGGCGCCTCCGCCTCCACCAGCTGCGGCGCCTGCTCGATATGCAGCTCGAGATAGGCGCCGAGCCGCGCCGGGTCGCGCAGCGGCACCCCCTGCCGCAGCCGGTCCGGATCGCCGCCGCAGGCCGCGATGCATTCGGCGAGCGTCGCCCCGCTGCGGGCATGGCGCAGCTCCAGCGCCCCAGGTTCCAGCGCTCCAGGTTCCAGCGCCCCGGGCGGCAGCCGGGCCAGCAGGCCGCGGCTGCCGATCAGGCCGAGGCCAAACCACACCGCCTCCTCGCAGCGCAGCGCCAGCACCTCGATATCGCAGCGCGGCCGGATGCCGGCGGCCTGCAGCGCGGCGATGGCGGCGAGGCCGGCGACCACGCCCGCCGCGCCGTCGAAATTGCCGCCCTGCACCACGCTGTCGAGATGCGAGCCGATGAGGATCGGCGGCGCCGCCGGGTCGCGCCCCGGCCAGCGCAGGCTGAGATTGGCTGCCGCATCCACCCGGCGCTCGAGGCCGAGCGCCTCGCCCGTCTCGGCGATCAGCGCATGCGCCGCGTTCTCGCCGGGGCCGAAGGCCTCGCGGGTGATGCCGGGCGGATCGGCGCCGATCTCCGCCAGCCGGTCGAGCAGCCGCTGGGCCAGCGCCGCCTGCGCCGCGACAAGCTCGGTCAGGGCGTGGCTCATGCTGGGCGCGGGAAGGTAAAGCCTTCTTGTCCCTCAGACGCCGGGCGCAAGCCTCCGGCTTGCTTGGCTTCGCTGCACTTGCAGCGGCACCCATCCAGGCGCCGCGCCGGCTGCAGGCCGGGATGCGGGAAAGCCGGCATCACAGGCCGATCTCCGCCAGCACCGCCTCGGTATGCTCGCCGAGCGCGGGCGCCGGCTCGCTCCAGGGCCCGAGCCCCGGCAGGCGCGGATAGGGCAGGGTGCCGAGGCCCGGCTGGGCTAGCGGCAGCGCCGCCTCCACCGCCCGGGCATGCGGGTCGGCGAGCCAGTCGAGCGGCGTGTTGACGAGGTCGCAGAGCATGCGCGCCGCCTGGAAGCGCTGCACCCATTCCGCCGCTGGGCGGGCGGCGATGGCGGCGCGGATCTCCGGCAGCAGCGCCTCGCGGTGCTCGGCCCGGGCGGCGAAGCTGGCGAAGCGCGGATCCTGCGCCAGCTCCGGCCGGCCAATGATGTCGCAGAGCTGGTGGTATTCCGGCTCCCGCAGCAGCGCCACCATGAACCAGCGGCCGTCGCTGCCCTGATAGGTGCCGGCCGGCAGGTTGGCCGCCGGCGGCACCCGGCCGAGCAGCCCCTGCTCGGCGATGTTGAAGGCCATCAGCGCCGCCGCGCTCTGCATGAGCGAGACGTCGAGCACACGCCGCTGCGGCGCGGCGCCCGCCCCCCGGTCGCGTGCCTGCTCGGCCAGCGCCGCCTGCACGGCGATGAAGGCCGAGAGGCCGGTGACCATGTCGACCATCATGATCTGGCCGGTGCGGTGCGGCACGCCGTCCATGCCGATATTGAGCGAGACCATGCCGCTATAGGCCTGCATCACGCTGTCGGTGCAGGGCCGCTCCGAATGCGGCCCCTGCTGGCCGAAGCCGGAGATGGAGAGGAAGACGACATCCGGCTTCCCCGCCTCCGGCACCAGGCCGAGGCGCCGGGCGACGCCGGGGCGGAAGGCCTCGATCATCACGTCGGCGCGGGCGGCGAGGCGGCGCATCGCCGCCTGGCCCTGCTCCGCCTGCAGGTCGAGCACCACGCTGCGCTTGCCGCGGTTGAAGGTGACATGCATGACGCTCTGCGTGCCCTCCCGCGTCGAGAGGCCGCGCGACCAGTCGCCCGCGGGCGGCTCGATCTTCACCACGGCGGCGCCGCAGGCGGCGAGCTGGGTCGCGCAATAGGGCCCGGCGATGCCCTGGCTGGCATCGAGCACGAAGAGGTCCCGATAGGGCTGCAGCCTTTCGGCCATGGCGTTTCCCCTGTCCTGGTTCCCGCCTATCCTGCCCGGAACGGCGGGGAGGGGAAGGGATGACGGGCACGGGTTTCGCGCGGCGCCTGCTGCTCGGCGGCCTGCTGGCGGCGCCGGCCGCCCGCGGCCGGGCGGCGGAGGAGGCCGCGGCATGGCCCGGCCGGCCGGTGCGCTTCGTCGTGCCCTATCCGCCCGGCGGCCCGACCGACATCCTCGGCCGCGTCGTCGCGGCCCGGCTGGCGCAGGAGCTGGGCCAGCCCATGGTGGTGGAGAACCGGCCGGGCGCCTCCGGCACCATCGGCGCCGAGACGATCGCCCGGGCGGCGCCGGACGGGCAAAGCTTCCTGATGAACGCCTCCATCCACGTCATCATCCCGCATCTGAACCGCAGCCTGCCCTATGACGCGCTCGCCGATTTCACGCCGGTGACGAACATGGCCTCGGTGCCGCTGGTCGCGGTGGTGAACCCGCAGCTGCCGGTGCGGAGCATCCCGGAGCTCATCGCCTATCTCAGGGTCAATCCCGGCCGCGTCTCCTACGCCTCCTCCGGCAATGCCTCGGCGCTGCATCTCGCGGGCGAGATGTTCAAGCTGATGACCGGGACCGAGATGGTCCACGTGCCCTATCGCGGCGCCGGGCCGGCGGTGCAGGACCTGATCGCGGGGCAGGTCCAGCTCATCTTCGACAGCGTGCCGAGCAGCGCCTCGGCCGTGCGGGCCGGGCTGCTGCG
Source organism: Roseicella sp. DB1501 (assembly GCF_013112485.1). GTDB lineage: Bacteria > Pseudomonadota > Alphaproteobacteria > Acetobacterales > Acetobacteraceae > Paracraurococcus. The sequence continues at coordinate 43,428 of NZ_JABFHG010000011.1, read as the reverse complement.
ACCGCTGGCGGTGACGACGGCGCATCGCATCGCCGCCTATCCGGACCTGCCGACCATCGCCGAATCCGGCTTGCCGGGCTTCGACATCGCCACTTGGTACGCGATCTGGGCGCCGCCGCGCATGCCGATGCCGATCGTGCAGCGGCTGCAGCGGACGGTTGCCGCGGCGGTCGCCATGCCGGAGGTGCGGGAGCGGCTCGCCACCCTCGGCGCCGAGCCGGTGGCGGACAGCCCCGCGGATTTCGCCGCCTTCTGCGCCCGGGAATCCGAGCGGTGGGGCAGGCTCGTGCGCGAGGCCCGGCTGACGCTCGACTAGAGCGTGATCGCCTGAGGTGGACTCCGAAGGCGTGAATCACGCGATCAAACAATAATTTAGACCATGATCCGTGAACCGGAGTGAACGGATCATGGTCTGAAAACGCCACGCAGTCCGCGGGGAGACACTGGCATGCGCGCATTGGTCTGCGAGAGCTGGCGCGAGTTCGACGCGCTCGAGCTGAAGGAGGTGCCGCCGCCGGCGCTGCGGCCCGGCGGCGTGCGGATCCGGGTGGAGGCGGCTGGCGTCTCCTTCGCCACCCAGCTCGTTGTCGCCGGCAAGTACCAGCGCAAGCCGCCGCTGCCCTTCACCCCGGGCACCGAGGTGGCGGGCACGGTGATCGAGAGCGCGCCGGACGTGCCGGACCCGCTGCCGCCCGGCACCCGCGTCTTCGCCGTGCTCGACTGGGGCGGGCTGGCAGAGGAGGCGGTCGCCGACGCCATCCATGTCATGCCGATCCCGGACGGGCTGCCGCTGGCGCCGGCGGTCGCCATGCCGATCAGCTACCCGACCGCCGCCTCGGCCCTGCTGTGGCGGGCGCGGCTGGCACCGGACCAGGGCGCGCCCTGGGTGCTGGTGCATGGCGCGGCGGCCGGCGTCGGCCTCGCCGGGGTCGAGATCGCCAAGGCGCTCGGCGCCCGGGTGATCGCCCGCTGCGGCGCGGCGAAGCGGCAGGTTCCGCTGTCGCGCGGCGCCGACCTCGTGCTCGACAGCGCCGAGCCCTTCCGCGAGACGGTGCGGCAGGCGACCGGCGGCGCCGGCGTCAGTGCCCTGCTCGATACCCTCGGCGGCCCGGTCTTCGACGACAACCTCCGCTGCCTCGGCGATGGCGGCATGATGGTGACCATCGGCTTCGCCGCCGGCGGCATCCCGAGCCTGCCGCTCAACCTGCTGCTGCTGAAGAACATCGCCGTCGCGGGGGTGAATTGGGGCACCTATGTCGGCTGGTCGCCGGGCGACAACCGGCAGATCCATGCGCCGCGGGTGCGGGCGCTCTGGCAGCAGCTCATCGACTGGTGGGCGGCCGGCGCCCTGAAGCCGGAGGTGCATGCGAGCTTCCCGCTGCCGGAATTCCGCGCCGCCATGGCCGAGGTGCGGGGCCGCAACGCCGTCGGCCGGGTGGTGCTGCGGCCGTGATGGGGCTGGAGCGTGATCGCCTGAGGTGGACTCATCGAAGGCGAGACTCACGCGATCGAACAACGGCCTGGGCCATGGTCCGTGAACCGGAGTGAACGGACCATGGCCCAGGCGCCGCGGCGGTTTCCCCGGGACCGGCCGCGGGCTAGTTTGGTCGGATGACCGACTCCGGCGGGGCGGACCCCGCCTCCCCCAGCCCACTGCCCGCGCCCGAAACGAAGGCCGATCCGCGGCTGATCGCCGCCATCGTCGCCAGCGCCCTCTTCATGCAGAACCTCGACAGCAGCGCGGTGACGACGGCGCTGCCGGCCATGGCGCGGGATCTGAACGTGGAGCCGGCGCGGCTCGGCGCGGCCATCACTTCCTATCTCGTCGCGCTCACCGTCTTCATCCCGGTCTCCGGCTGGGTGGCCGACCGTTTCGGCGCCAAGCGCGTCTTCATGGTGGCGATCGTCGTCTTCACCCTCGCCTCCGTCCTCTGCGGCCGGGCGAGCGGTGTCGCCGAGCTCATCGGCGCGCGCGTCCTGCAGGGCGTCGGCGGCGCCATGATGGTGCCGGTCGCGCGGCTGCTGCTGCTGCGGCAGATCCGCAAGGACGAGATGCTGAGCGCCATGGCCTGGCTCACCATGCCGGCGATGATCGGGCCGATCAGCGGCCCGCCGCTCGGCGGCCTCCTGACGGATGCCTTCGGCTGGCAATCGGTCTTTCTCATCAATGTGCCGATCGGCGCCCTCGGCCTCGTCATGGTGGCCTGGAAGATCCCGCCCGTCGCGCCCAGCAATCCCGGCCCGCCGGACCTCCCCGGCTTGCTGCTGATCGGCCTGGCGCTCGCCCTCTTCATGTTCGGGCTGGAGACGATCGGCCGCGGCGTGGTGCCGCCCGGCCTGCCGCAGGCCGGGCTCGTGCTCGGGGCGGTGTTCGGCTGGGCGGCGATCCGGCATTGCCGGCGGGCGAAGCGGCCGGCGCTCGACATCTCGCTGCTGCGCATCCCGACCTTCAACACCTCGACCCTGGCCGGCAGCCTGTTCCGCATCGGCGCCGGCACCTCGCCCTTCCTGGTGCCGATGCTGCTGCAGGTCGGCTTCGGCCGCAGCGCCTCGGAGGCCGGGCTCGTCTCCTTCGCCACGGCCCTCGGGGCGCTGGCGATGAAGCCGCTGGCCCGGCCGGTGCTGAAACGCTTCGGCTTCCGCCAGGCGCTGATCGGCGCCTCACTGCTGGCGGCGGTCGGCGTGGCGCTGCCGGCAGCCTTCACCCCGGCCTGGCCCGCGCCGCTGCTCTTCGCCGTGCTGGCGCTGGGCGGGCTGTTCCGCAGCCTGCAATTTACCGCCCTCAACACCCTGGCCTTCGCCGATGTGCCGCCGCCGCGCCTCTCGGCGGCGACCAGCTTCGCCGGCACCGCGCAGCAGCTCGCCCCGGCGCTCGGCGTGGTGCTGGCGACGACGACGCTGGAGGCGAGCGCGGAGCTGGCCGGCCGGCACGCCCCGGCCGGGCCCGATTTCGTTGCCGGCTTCCTGGTGGCCGGGCTGGTGATCCTCGCCTCGGCGCCCTTCTTCGCCCGGCTGGCCCCCGATGCGGGCGAGGCGGTGAGCGGCCACGGCACCGGCCCGTCCAAGCGCCTGCCGGCGGAATGATGCTCCCCACGACTTAACCCCCACGAAGCCGCTTCGCGTCTTCGCGGGGGGCCCGGGATTCGCCCCGGGCCCGGGATCCGTCACAGCCTGCCGCGGCGAAGCCGCGGCAGGGCAACGGGAGGCGACGGATGGAGAGGTGCGCTGCGGGCGTGACCGCGGCGCGCTCAGTCGACGATGAAAAGCTTCGCGCCGGTGCGGGTGGAGGAGCGGTGGGCGGCGTCGCCGAAATCGGAAACCTGGTAGCTCATCCCCGGCCGCAGCACGAAGCGGCGGCCGTCGCGCAGCTCGGTCTCCAGCTCGCCCTCCAGCACCAGCAGCACATGGCCGCGGTCGCACCAATGGTCGGCGAGGTAGCCCGGCGTGTATTCCACCATGCGCACGCGCAGGTCGCCGATCTCGAGCGTCCTCCAGATCGCCTCGCCGGTCTCGCCGGGATGCCGGGTTTCCGGCATCGCCGACCAGTCGGTGACGGTGAAGGGAAGGGGCGGGATCTTCATTCGGCCGGCGCCGCCGCCGGCACCGCGCCGCGGCCGAAGCTCAGCTTCCGCGCCAGGCTGTCGAAGCCGAGATAGAGCACCGGCGTGACGAAGAGGGTGAGCACCTGGCTCACCGCCAGGCCGCCCACCACGGCGAGGCCGAGTGGCTGCCGCAGCTCCGCCGCCGCGCCCCAGCCGGCCGCGATCGGGATGGCGCCGGCGCCGGCCGCAAGCGTGGTCATCAGGATCGGCCGGAAGCGCAGCAGGCAGGCCTCGCGTACCGCCGTCAGCGCCGGCGAGCCGGCCCGCTGCCGCTGCAGCGCCACGTCGACGATCATGATGGCGTTCTTCTTCACCAGCCCGATCAGCAGCAGCACGCCGATGACCGCGATCACCGAGAGGTCGAGGCCGAAGAGGTAGAGCGTGGCGAAGGCGCCGAGCGCCGCCGCCGGCAGGCCCGAGAGGATGGTCAGCGGGTGGATCAGGCTTTCGTACAGCACGCCGAGCACGACATACATGATGAGCACGGCGGTCAGCACCAGCATGCCCTGGCCGGCCAGCGCCTCCTGGAAGACCTGCGCGGCGCCGGAGAAGCCGGTGACGACGCTCGGCGGCAGGCCCATCTCCCGCTCGACCGCGCGGATCGCCTGCACCGCATCGCCGAGCGCGACGCCGGGCGGGGTGTTGAAGCCGATGACGACTGCTGGCAGCTGGCCCTGATGCGAGACGTTGAGCGGGCCCGAGCGCCGCTCGATCGAGGCGACGGCCGAGAGCGGCACCAGCCTGCCGGTATTCGAGCGGACATAGAGCTTGGCGAGGCCGGTCTCGTCCCGCTGGTCCTCCGGCAGCGCCTCCAGGATCACCGGATAGGCATTCGCCTGGCCGTAGATGGTGGAGATCTGCCGGGCGCCGAAGGCCGAGAACAGCGCCTGCCGCACCTGGTCCACCGTGACGCCGAGCGTCGTCGCCCGGTCGCGGTCGACATTGACCAGCACCACCGGGCTGTCGAGCTGCAGGTCGGTGTTCACGTCCTGCAGTTGCGGCAGCTTCTGCAGCCGCTCCTCCAGCCGCGGCGCCCAGTCATAGAGCTCGTCGAGCCGCAGGCCCTGCAGGGAGTAGAGATACTGGGTGCGGGTCTGCCGGGCGCCGAAATTGATGTTCTGGATCGGCTGCATGAAGACCCGGAGGCCGGGGAAGCCGTTCGCCGTCCGCCGCAGCTCCTGGATCACGTGCTCGACCGGCGGCCGCTCCTGGCGCGGCTTCAGCTCGACGAAGAGACGGCCCTGGTTGATGGAGATGCTGCCGCCCACCGCGCCGAGGTTGGAGACGACATTGGTCACATGGGGCGTCTTCAGCAGCGCCTCGCTCAGCCGGCCCTGCACCTCCGCCATCGCCGCCATGGAGGCGCCGCGCGGCCCCTCGGTGTTGATCAGGATGAAGCCGGTATCCTCGACCGGGAAGAAGCCCTTGGGGATGACCACCGCCACATAGGCGGCGGCGCCGAGGGAGAGGAGGAAGAGCGCCCAGACCGCCAGCCGGAAGCGCAGCGCCCTGTCCAGCATCCAGGCATAGCCGCGCTCGATCCCCTGGAAGCCGCCCTCCAGCACGCGGTCGAGCAGCGGCGGGCGCTTGCCCGGCGCATGGTGGCCGCGCAGACGGCTGGCCATCAGCGGCGTCAGGGTGAGGGAGACGATGCAGGAGGCGATGACCGCGAGCGAGACGGTGGCGGCGAAGGCGTTGAAGACCCGCCCGACCACGCCGCCCATCAGCAGGATCGGCAGGAAGACGGCGATGAGGGAGAGGGTGATGGAGAGGACGGTGAAGCCGATCTCGCGCGCGCCGCGGATCGCCGCCTGCATCGGCGCCATCCCCGCCTCGATATGGCGGACGATCGCCTCCAGCACCACGATCGCGTCGTCCACCACCAGCCCGACCGCGATGGTCAGGCCGAGCAGCGTCACGTTGTCGATGCCGTAGCCCAGGACGTACATCAACCCGAAGGCGACGCAGAGGCTGATGGGCACCGCGACGGTCGGGATCAGCGTCGCCGTCAGCCGCCGCAGGAAGAGGAAGCAGACCAACACCACCAGCCCGATAGCGATCAGCAGGCTCTCCTGCACGTCGTGCACCGCGTCGCGGATCGAGCGGGAGCGGTCGAGCATGACGTTGAGCTCGACCCCGGGCGGCAGGGCGGATTGCAGGGCGAGGATGCTGGACTTCACCCCGTCCACCACCTCGACCGTGTTGGCGTCCGGCTGGCGCAGCACGGCGAGCACCAGGGCGCGCTTGTCGTTGCGCCAGGCGGCGACGCGCTCGTTCTGCACCCCGTCGGCCACCTTGGCGATCTCGGAGAGCCGCACCGGCGCCTGGGCCCGGCCAGCGACGACGAGCTGGCCGAACTCGGCGGCGCTCTGCGGCTGGTCGTTGGCGCGCAGCGTGAGCTGCTGCCGGGTGCCGTTCAGCAGCCCGACCGGGGTGTTGGAATTGGCCGCCGCGATGCTGTTCTGCAGCGTGTCGAAGGCGAGGCCCATGGCGGCGGTGCGGTCGGGGTCGAGCCGCACGCGGACGGAATAGAGCTGCTCGCCATAGGTCTGCACCTGCGCCACGCCCGGCACGCGCGAGAGGGCAGGGCCGATGATGGTGCTGGCGATGTCGTTCAGCCGGTAGAGCGGCGCGTCGCCGCCCGAAAGGGTCAGCAGCACCACCGGGGCATCCGCCGGGTTCACCTTGCGGTAGCTCGGCGGGATGGTCATATCGATGGGCAGACGACGCTGGGCGCGTGTCATCGCCGCCTGCACGTCCTGCGCCGCCGCGTCGATGTTGCGGCCGAGCACGAACTGCACCGTGATCTGCGTCGTGTCCTGGCCGTTGATGGAGGACATGGTGTCGACGCCGGCGATGGTCGACAGCTCGCGCTCGAGCGGCAGGGCGACGCTGGTCGCCATGGTCTCCGGGCTGGCGCCGGGGAAGTTGGCGAAGATGGTGATGACCGGGAAATCCACCCGCGGCACGGCGGCGACCGGCAGCCGCGTATAGGCGACGGCCCCGGCCACGATGGCGGCCAGCGAGAGCAGCACCGTCATCACCGGACGGCGGATGCAGAGTTCCGAGATGTTCATCTGTCCCGCCCCGCCCGGTGCTATTGCAGACTGGAGACGCGCGCGGCCGGGGCGCGCTCCACCGCGCGCATGCCCTCCGTCACCCGCTGCGCGCCGTCGACGATCACCTTCTCGCCCGCCGCCAGCTCGCCCTTCACCACCGCCCGGTCGCCGGCGGTGCGGAGATACTCGACCGTGCGGCGCCGCGCCGTGCCGTCAGGGGCGAGGACGAAGACGTAGCGGCCATGCTGGCCGGTCTGCACCGCCGGGGCGGCGACGGTGATCGCCGCCGGATCGGTCCGCGGCGCCAGGCTCACCTCCACGTACTGGCCGGGCCAGAGCCGGCGATCGCCATTCTGGAAGCGGCCCTTCAGCTGGATGGTTCCGGTGCTGGTATCCACCGCGCTGTCGACGAAGACGAGCTGCCCCTCCGCCGCCGCCGCCGAATCCGCCTGCGCCCTGGCCCGGACCACCACCGGCGGCCCGGCGCGCATGGCCCCCTGGATCGTCGGTAGCCAGCGCTCCGGCACCGCGAAGCTGACCAGGATCGGGTCGATCTGGGTGAGGGTGGTGATGGCGGTGTTCTCCGCCTGTCGGACGAAATTGCCGGCGCGCAGCGGGATGGCGCCGAGCACCCCGTCCATCTCGGCGGCGATGGTGGCGTAGTCGATGCTGAGCCGGGTCTGGGCGATCAGCGCCTCGGTGGCGCGGACCGTGGCGACGCCGGCGAGCGCATCCGCCTGCGCCTGCTCGAAGCGCTGCTGCGAGGCGAAGCTCTCGCCGCGCAGCGACTGGTAGCGCTTCTGATCGGCATCGGCCCGCGCCGCCTGCGCCTTGTCTCGGGCGAGCTGCGCCTCCTGCTGCGCCAGCAGGGCCTGGTTCATCCGGCTGTCGAGCACGAAGAGCGGCTGGCTGCGGCGGACCATCTGCCCCTCGGTGACCAGGACCTTCTCGATCTGCCCGTCGACGCGGGTACGGATGGTGACCACCGATTCCGAGGCGACGATGCCGTTGGCGAGGATCTCGACCGGCACCGGGCCGATCCGCACCGGATCCGTGGTGACCGGCACCGCGCTGCCGGAGGTCTGCGCGAAGGCCCCCGCCGCCGGGCCGAGGGCGAGCAGGATGGCGCAGAGGGTGCGCTGCAGCGGCGGCGGCAGGCTTGGCGTCATTCGGCTCCTTAACCCTCCGGATGCATGACCCCAGGATCCATGATTGTTGGGCGCATTGCAGTTGCCTCGCGCCCAGGCCGGGCCCGGACCTCGGGAACAGACCTCGGGAACACCCCCGGTTGGCCCCCGGGGACATCGCATCCTATACGGCTGGCGGCGCGGCGTCCCACGCGGTCGACCGATTTATGCGACGATCAAGCCGTTTGGATGAAAAATTGAGCGGATGCCCGATCCCGCCGCGGCAATTGGATGCGGCTGGGGAAGGCGGCGCGGACGGAGCTGCGGGTGCGATGAGCGGCGCCGCGCTTGCGCCCCGCTGCGGCGCGGGAGATGGAGAAACCGGAGGCCGTCTCGGCAGCCTGCCCGGCCGCGCCCTGAGCGGATGGCGTTCGGGCCGGGACGCCGCCGCTGTCGTGCCGGGAGCCGCCGTGGTCGCATGATCCTCTCGCCGCTTCTCGTCCTCGCGCTGCTCGCCCTGGCGCTCGCCACGGCCGGGCTGGTGTTGCGGCTCTCGCCGGCGGCGCGCCTGGTGCTCGCCGCCGAGGCGGGCCGCAACCCGGCGCTGGACGGGCTGCGCGGCCTGCTCGCCCTCGGCGTCTTCGTCCACCACGCCGTCATCACCTGGTTCTTCCTGCTCGGCCGCGGCTGGGCGCTGCCGCCCTCGCGGCTCTACGGGCAGCTCGGCCAGGTCGGCGTCGCGCTCTTCTTCATGGTGACGGCCTTCCTGTTCTGGGGCCGGGTGCTGGAGCGGCGCGGGCGGATCGACTGGGGCGGCTTCCTGATCGGCCGGCTCTGGCGGCTCTACCCCGCCTGGCTGCTGGCGCTCGCCGGCGTGCTGCTGGCGGTGCTGGCCTCGGCCGGCTTCCGCTGGCAGCAGCCCCTGGACGAGACGCTGCGGGGAATCGGCGCCTGGCTGCTCTTCGCCTATCCGGCGCCGGCCGATCTCGACGGCTTCGCCGGGACCGGGCGGCTGCTCGCCTATGCCGCCTGGTCGCTGCCCTATGAGGTGCTGTTCTACGCCGTGCTGCCGCTCGCCGCGATGCTCGCCTTCCGGGCGATGCGGCCAGGGGCGGTCCTCGCCTGCCTGCTCCTCCTCACCGGCATGGTGGCGCTGGCCGGCGATCGCTGGCCCTTTCAGGGACCGGTGCTGGCCAGTTTCGCCGGCGGGATCGCCGCGGCGCATGCGGTGCGGCAGCCGGCGCTGCGGGCGGCCTGCCGCAGCGGCTGGGCGGTGCCGCCGGCGCTGCTCTGCCTCGGCATCGTGCTGCTCGGCCTCGACACCGCCTATGCCCCGCCGGCGACCCTGCTGCTGACCGTCTTCTTCGCCACCGTGGCCTGCGGCAACACCCTCTGCGGCGCCCTCGACCGGCCGGCGGCGATCTGGCTCGGCCAGGCGAGCTACAGCCTCTACCTGCTGCACGGGCTGGTGCTGTGGCTGGTCGCCGACCGGCTCGGCGCCTGGCTGGATCCCGGGCGCGGCAGCGAGGCGCTGTATTGCGGGCTCCTCCTCCTCGCCTGCCCGCTGCTGGTGCTGCTGGCGAGCCTCGCCGCGCTCCGGGTGGAGCAGCCGGGCATCGCCGCCGGGCGACGGCAGGCGGCGCGCCGGGCCGGGCGGGGCGACGAGGCGGGGGCGGCGGGCTTGCGGCCGGCGGCCGCGACCCCCAATAGCGGGGCATGATCCTTTACGTGGATGGCGATGCCTGCCCGGTGCGGGAGGAGGTGTTCCGGGTGGCGACGCGGCTCGGCCTGCCGGTGCGCGTCGTCAGCAATGGCAGCCGCCCGGTCCGGCCGCCCGGCCTGCCGCTGGTCGAGATGGTGCTGGTGCCCGAGGGGCCGGATGCGGCGGATGACTGGATCGCCGAGCGGATCACCCGCGGCGATGTCTGCGTCACCGCCGACATCCCGCTCGCCGCCCGCTGTCTGGCGCGCGGCGCCAGGGCGCTCGGCTTCAAGGGGCGGCCCTGGACGCCGGACAATATCGGCAATGCCCTCGCCGGCCGCGCCGTGGCCACCGAGATGCGCGAGCGCGGGATGCAGACCGGCGGCCCGGCGCCGCTGACGGCGGCCGACCGCTCGCGCTTCCTCTCGGCCCTCGATGCGGCAATCGCCGCGGCGAGGCGCGATGCCGGGGCGGCGCCGCCCCGGCCCTGGGTGAGCTTCGAATAGAGCAGGGGCGAATCAAAGCAGATCGCCGCAGGGCGGCCTCGCCCGGAGGCGTGAATTTGCTCTGCAAACAAGCTGCTAGAGCATTTGCCGTGAACGCAGGTGAACGGGGAATGCTCCAGACCATGATCCGCTCACACAGGGTGGCGGATCATGGTCCAGGCCGTTGCTTGATCGCGTGAGTCACGCTGTTCGGTGAGTCCACCTTAAGCGATCACGCTCTAGCCGCAGCCCTCGCGGCCGAGCCGGTCGCGGGCGAGGCCGAGCGAGAGGCGGGCGCGGTCCAGCACGCGGGCGAGGCGGTCCAGCGAGGATTCGAAGGGGGCCTGCTCCGCCAGCCGCACCGCCTCGCCGGTGAGCTCCGCGGCGCGGGCGCAGCCGCAGCCCTGCAGCCGCCCAGCCGCCTCGGCGAGGGCCGCCTGCGCCGTCTCCGCCGCCGCGCGGGCGGGCAGCAGTCCGGGCGCCGCCGCGCCGGCCCGCAGCGCCTGCTCGGCCTGGCGCATCGCCTCCAGCCCAAGGCCGAAGCCGCAGCGCGGCTGCTGCGCCATGGCCGGCGCGGCGAGGAGCAGGGCTGGCAGCAGCAGGGCTGGCAGCAGCAGGGCCGACAGCAGTAAGGCGGGGCGCCGGATCATGCGCCTGCCTCCCAGCCGCAGGCCCGCAGCGCCGCCTGCATGTGCGGCGGCGGCGGCGCGGTGGCGGCGACGGGCGGGTCGAGCGGCAGGGCGATGGCGCGGGCCAGCAGGTGCAGCGGCACGGCCTCGCCGGGCGGGCCGTAGCGCGGGTCGCCGAGGATCGGGCAGCCGAGATGCGCGCAATGCACGCGGAGCTGGTGGGTGCGGCCGGTGCGGGGGCGGAGCTCAAGCCAGGTCAGGCTCGCCGTGCCGCCGAGCCGCCGCCAAGCGGTCACCGCCGGCTGGCCCGCCGGGTCCACCACCATCCACCAGCCCGCCTTCGCCGTGCTGCGCTTGGCCAGCGGCGCCGCCAGCTCGCCCGTCTCCCCCGGCGGGGCGCCGCGGACCACCGCCCAATAGGTCTTCTCCACCCGGCCGGCGGCGAAGAGCGCGCCGAGCGCGGCCAGGGCCGGCTTGGTGCGGCCGAGCACGAGGCAGCCGGCGGTATCCGCATCCAGCCGGTGCGCCGGCTGCGGCAGGCGGCGCTTGCCGAGGGCGAGGCGCGGCAGCCAGTCCTCCAGCGAGGCGCCGCCGCGCGGGCCGGCATGCACGGCGAGGCCGGCCGGCTTGTCGAGGATCAGCAGCCGGTCGTCGCGATGGAGCAGGCGGACGGGCGGATCGAGGGCCGCGGCGGGCCGGGGCATGGCAGGCCCCCCCGGCGCGCCCCGGCGACGAAGGGCAGCGGTCAGGCCCGGCCGTGGCAGTGCTTGTACTTCTTGCCGCTGCCGCAGGGGCATGGCGCGTTGCGCGCGGTGCGCGACCAGGTCGAGGGATCGGCGGGGTCCACCGCCTCGGCGCGGCGTGGGGCATCGGCCGTGCCCATCGGCACGGGGGCGTAGCCCGGCCCGCCCTCGCCGGCCATCTCGAGCTCAGCCATGGCCGGCTCCGGATGGCGCATGTCCATCACCCGCACCGGCTCGGGCGAGGGCAGCGGCGCATCCGGCTGGAGCTCGATGCGCATCAGCAGGCTCGTCACCCGCTCCCGCAGCTCGGCGAGCATGGCGTTGAACAGGCCGAAGGCCTCGGACTTGTACTCGTTCAGCGGGTCCCGCTGGCCATAGGCGCGCAGCCCGATGCCCTGGCGCAGATGGTCGAGCGCCAGCAGGTGCTCCTTCCAGACGGCGTCGAAGATCTGCAGCAGCAGCGACTTCTCGACCAGCCGCATGGTGCCGGGGCCGAAATTCGCCACCTTGGCGGCGTAGTGCTGCTCGGCTGCCGCCTCCAGCCGCTCGCGCAGCCGGGTCTCGTCGATGCCCTCCTCCTTCGCCCAGTCCTGGACGGGCAGGTCGAGGCCGAGGCTCTCCCGCACCTTCTGCGCCAGGCCCTCGAGGTCCCATTGCTCGGGATAGGCATTCTCCGGGATCGCCCGGTCGACCATGTCGGCGATGCTCTCGCGGCGCATCTCGGCGACGGTCTCGGAGACGTCCTCGGACTTCATGAACGCCTTGCGCTGCGCATAGACCTCGCGCCGCTGGTCGTTCATGACGTCGTCGTATTTCAGCAGGTTCTTGCGGGTGTCGAAATTGCGCGCCTCGACCTTCTTCTGCGCCTTCTCGAGCGCCCGGTTGATCCAGGGATGGACGATCGCCTCGCCCTCCTTGAGGCCGAGCTTCTGCAGCATCCCGCCCATGCGGTCGCTGCCGAAGATGCGCATCAGATCATCCTCGAGCGAGAGGAAGAAGCGGCTGTTGCCCGGGTCGCCCTGGCGGCCGGAGCGGCCGCGGAGCTGGTTGTCGATGCGCCGGCTCTCATGCCGCTCGGTGCCGATGACGAAGAGGCCGCCGGCCTGCTTCACCCGCTCCTGCGCCGCCTCGACCGCCGCCTTGTGGCGCGCGAGCGCCGACTCGTAATCCGGGCCGTCGGACTGGCCGGTCTCCTGCCGCGCCAGCGCCTCGGCATTGCCGCCGAGCTTGATGTCGGTGCCGCGCCCGGCCATGTTCGTGGCGATGGTGACCGCGCCGGGGCCGCCGGCCTGGGCGATGATCTCCGCCTCCTGCTCGTGGTAGCGGGCGTTCAGCACGTTGTGCGGGATCTTGCGCTGCTTCAGCAGCTCCGAGATCAGCTCGGACTTCTCGATCGAGGTGGTGCCGACTAGCAGCGGCTGGCCGCGGGTGCGGGCCTCCTCGATCAGGGTGATCACCGCGTCGTACTTCTCGCGCGCCGAGCGGTAGACCTCGTCGTCGTCATCCTTGCGGGCGACCGGCACGTTGGTCGGGATCTCGAGCACGTCGAGCTTGTAGATCTCGGCGAACTCGTCCGCCTCGGTCGAGGCGGTGCCGGTCATGCCGGCAAGCTTCGGGTAGAGCCGGAAGTAGTTCTGGAAGGTGATGGAGGCGAGGGTCTGGTTCTCGGGCTGGACGGTGACGTGCTCCTTCGCCTCCAGCGCCTGGTGCAGCCCGTCCGAGTAGCGCCGGCCCTCCATCATGCGGCCGGTGAACTCGTCGATGATCACCACCTTGTCGTCGCGCACGATGTAGTCCACGTCGCGGGCGAAGAGCACATGCGCGCGCAGCGACTGGTTGACGTGGTGGACCAGCGTGACGTTGTGGAAGTCGTAGAGGTTGCCTTCCTCGAGCAGCCCGGCCTCGCGCAGCGCCTCCTCGATCCGCTCGGAACCCTCCTCGGTCAGGTTGGCGGTGCGCTGCTTCTCGTCCTTGTCGTAGGTCGCCTTGTCGGCGACCAGCAGCTTCACGACCTCGTCCACCCGCCGGTAGAGGTCGGAACTGTCCTCCGAGGGGCCGCTGATGATGAGCGGCGTGCGCGCCTCGTCGATGAGGATGCTGTCCACCTCGTCGACGATGGCGAAGTTGAAGTCGCGCTGGACCATCTCCTTCAGGCGGTACTTCATGTTGTCGCGGAGATAGTCGAAGCCGAACTCGTTATTGGTGCCGTAGGTGACGTCGGCGGCGTAGGCGGCGCGCCGCTCCTCGTCCGTCAGGCCATGGACGATGATGCCGGTGCTGAGGCCGAGGAAGCGGTAGAGCCGCCCCATCCACTCGGCGTCGCGCCGCGCCAGGTAGTCGTTCACCGTGACCACGTGCACGCCGCGGCCAGTGAGGGCGTTGAGATAGACCGGCAGCGTCGCCACCAGGGTCTTGCCCTCGCCGGTCTTCATCTCGGCGATCTTGCCGGCATGCAGGACCATGCCGCCAACGAGCTGCACGTCGAAATGGCGCAGGCCGAGCACGCGCTTCGCCGCCTCGCGCACCGTGGCGAAGGCCTCCGGCATGATGTCGTCGAGGCTGGCGCCCTTGGCCAGGCGATCGCGGAAATCGGCCGTGCGGGCCTGCAGCGCCTCGTCCGACAGGGCGGCGAGGGCCGGCTCCAGCGCGTTGATCTCCGGCACGCGGGCCTGCAGGCCCTTCAGGGCCCGGTCGTTGGCGGTGCCGAAAATGGCGCGGGCGATGCGTCCGAACATGCGGGCCTTGCTACTCCGGGATGGCGCCGGCCCCGCGCGGGCCACGGGCCTGCCGGTGCCGCAGGCGAGACGGGGTGGTGACGGATAGGGGGCGGGGCGGCCGAACCGGGCCCCGGGCCCTACCGGGCGGCGGGTGCTGCGCGACCCCGGCGCGCTGCGACAGATAGGCAAGGGCGGCGTCCAGGTCAACGCTGGCGGCAGTCTCGGCTGTTGCCGGCGGGAAGGGCTTCCGCCATTGTCCCGCGCCGTTCGAAGGGTGCCGTTCCGCATGCGTCTCCATCCCTCCCTGCTGGCGGCCGCGCTGCTGCTGCCGCTGGCCCCCTTCGCCGCCCGGGCCCAGACCCCAGGAAACCAGACCCCAGGAAACCAGGCCCCAGGAAACCAGGCCCCAGGGAAGGCCGCCGCGCCCTCGCCCGGCCCGACCGCCGCCCAGCCGCCGGCCGCCGACGACCCCGTCGTCGCCCGGGTCGACGGCCATGAGATCCGCATGTCCGACGTGCTCGCGACCGCGCAGGACGTGCTGCCGGCCGAGATGCGGCAGACCCCGCCCGCCATGCTGCTGCAGATGATCCCGCCCGAGGCGCAGCGGCAGCTCATCGAGCGGACGGTCACCGAGCGGGCCCTGACCGATGCCGCGCGCAGCGCCGGCCTCGACAAGGATGCGGATGTCCGACGCCGCATGCAGCGCGCCTCCGACCAGGAGCTGCAGCAGAGCTTCCTCGCCCGCGCGGTGGCGACCAGCGTCACCGACAGCACGCTCCGCGCCCGCTACGAGCAGGAGAGCGGCAAGCGCCAGGGCGAGGAGGAGGTGCATGCGCGCCACATCCTCCTCAAGACGGAGAGCGAGGCGAAGGCGGCGCTCGCCGCGGTGAAGGGAGGCGAGGATTTCGCCGCGGTGGCGCGGCGGCTCTCGACCGATCCCGGCTCGCGCGACGGCGGCGACCTCGGCTTCTTCAAGCGCTCCGACATGGTGCCGGAATTCGCCGAGGCCGCCTTCGCCATGAAGCCCGGCGAGGTCAGCGCCGCGCCGGTCCAGAGCCCCTTCGGCTGGCACGTCATCAAGGTCGAGGCCCGCCGCACCGCGCCGGTGCCGAGCTTCGAGGAGAGCCGCCAGCAGCTTCGCCAGCAGATGCTGCAGGAGCAGGTGGACAAGGTGGTGCAGCAGGTGCGGGCGAATGCCAAGGTGGAGATCCCGGGCCAGGCGGCGCCGGGCGCCGGCGGCTCGCTGCTCGACCAGGCGGCGCCGCCCGCCGCCGGCGGCGCCAGGCCGGCGCCGCAGCGGCGCTGAGGCTCGGCGGGGGCGGCGGCCCGCCGCCCCCGGTTGGATCAACCGTTGCCAGCGCAGCGTTGCCAGCGCAGCGTTGCTAGCCTTGAGGAGCCCGCCATGGCCGGCACCGATCTGCCCGTCTCCCCCCTCGCCCTGCCCCTGCCGGACATGCCGCGCATCGCCGGGCTCCGCCTCGGCACGATCGAGGCGGGCATCCGCTACAAGGGGCGGGCCGACCTGACGATGATGGAGTTCGCCCCCGGCACCACCGTCGCGGGCGTCTTCACCCAGAACAAGTGTCCCGGCGCGCCAGTCGAGTGGTGCCGGGCCGTCCTGCCGGGCGGCACGGCGCGGGCGCTGGTGGTCAATGCCGGCAACGCCAATGTCTTCACCGGCCGCGCCGGGCGCGAGGCGGTGCGCGCGACCGCCGAGGCGGCGGCGGGCCTCGTCGGTTGCCAGCCGGAGGAGGTCTTCCTGGCCTCGACCGGCGTGATCGGCGAGACCCTGCCGCATGGCAAGCTCACCGCCGCCCTGCCGGCGCTGCATGCGGGGCTGGCATCGGATCGCTGGCCGGAAGCGGCGCGCGGCATCATGACCACCGACACCTTCCCCAAGGCGGCGGTGCGCACCGCCCGGATCGGCGAGACGACGGTGACGATCGCCGGCATCGCCAAGGGCAGCGGCATGATCGCGCCCGACATGGCGACCATGCTGAGCTTCGTCGCCACCGATGCCGCGATACCGGCACTGGCGCTGCAGGCGCTGCTCGCCGCCGGGACGGCGCGGAGCTTCAACTGCGTCACCGTCGATTCCGACACCTCGACTAGCGACACGCTGCTGCTCTTCGCCACCGGCCAGGCGCGGCACCCGGCGGTGCCGGAGGCGGGCGGCGAGATCCTCTCCGATGTTGCCCGGGCGCTGGATGCGGTGCTGATGGACCTCGCCCTCATGGTCGCGCGCGACGGCGAGGGGGCGCAGAAGCTGATCGAGATCAACGTCACCGGGGCGGTGAGCGACGCCTCTGCGCACCGCATCGCCATGGCCATTGCGAACTCGCCGCTGGTCAAGACGGCGATCGCCGGTGAGGACGCGAATTGGGGCCGCATCGTCATGGCGGTCGGCAAGGCCGGCGAGCCGGCCGACCGCGACCGCCTGAGCGTCGCGGTCGGCGGCACCTGGATGGCGCGCGAGGGCGGCGTGGTGCCCGGCTACGACGAGACGCCGGTGGTCGCCCATATGAAGGGGCGGGAGGTCGAGATCACCGTTGATATCGGTCTCGGCGAGGGCCAGGCCAGGGTTTGGACCTGCGACCTGACGCATGGGTATATCGACATCAACGGGTCGTATCGGTCGTAGGGAGCCTGCCAGCCGCATGATTGCCGTTGTCGTGCCGCGCGCCCGAAGCGGAGCCGGCACGACGGCTTGCGATCGCCGGTCCGCCCATCGCCGAGGAACGTCGCCGGCCAGTGCTGCGCCCTTCAGGCCGGAACCCGCGCTGCCATCGGCGGATGGTTCAACAGTTCGGCCCGCACCCCGTCGACGTGACGCCGTGCATCCTCGGAGTGCGGGTCCAGCAGAAGGGCGGCCTCGTAATAGGCGAGCGCCTGGGGCGTTTGCCGGATGGTTCTGAAGAAATGCCCGAACTGCAAATGCAGGTCCGCATCATCGGGCAAGAGGCGCAACGCCTCGCTATAGGCGTTGTAGGCGAGCTGCGACGCGCCTGCCTCCTTCGCCATATGGCCGAGCTGCACCCAGATGTGGCCCTCGTCTGGCTGTAACTCGAGGGCACGTCGATAAGCCCGGGCGGCCGCCGCCCAATCCTTGGCATCGCGCCGCATGTCGCCGGCCAACACCGCATCGGCGTAGCTTCCGAAGGTCGGGTCCGCATCCAGCCCGGGGCGCGTGACCTCCGGCCCGGCCAACTGCCAGGCCTCGGGCAGGCGGGTGGTGGGTAGGCGCTTGCCGTCTCTCGCCGCGACCGCGGCCTGCACCGCGGCGAAATGCGATGCCCATTGCGGACGCGCGAAATCGCGCAGCCGGGCTTGCCGAGTAGAGCGCGCGTCGGCCGGCTCGCTGGCATAGGCCAGAATCCGATCGTGCCAAGCCGGGACATCGAGCGGATCCAGCATCTCCCCGAGCCCCTGCGTGGCCTCCTCAAAGGCTGGAATGCGCGAGCAGATCACCGGCACGCCCAGCGAGAGAGCCTCCACTACCGGCATCCCCCAACCTTCGGCGAAGCTGGGGAAGAGGGCGGCCCGGGCGCCCCGCAACCAGCGGAGCATGGTCGCGTCGTCGAGATGGCTCAGCTCGATGACATGCGGTTGCAATAGATCGCAACGGTCGAGAAGCGCAAAGACATGTTCGCATTCCCAACCCCGGCGACCGATCAGGACCAGCTTCGGGACGCGCTCGGCCGGCAGCTTCCTGGCCATGTCCCGCCACAGGTGCAACAGGGTGACGTGGTTCTTGCGAGGCTCGATCGTACTGACATACACGAAATAGGGCGTCTCGATCGGCGGCAAGTCGGCAGGGGCCGGCTGCTCGAAGCCCGGCTCGATCCCTATATGGGCGACTTGGCAGAGCGGGGGCGCGTAGCCGTTCCGTTCGGCCCAGTTCTCGAGCGACCGGCGCGTCGCCTCGGAATTCACGATCACCAGACTAGCCAGCGTCAGCACGGTTGCCATCCGTGCCGCGTGCCGCTGCTGATCGCCCGGGCGGACATATTCAGGATACTCGATTGGGATGAGGTCGTGCACGAAGAAGACGCAGCCGCCGCCCAGCCGCGCGTGCAACCGGGCGAGCATTTCGCCCTCCCCGAGACCGTGGTGCGAGACGTTCAGGTAGAAGGCGCGGTCGTGCTGCAGGGCGAAGGTCTGGACTGCCTTTGCGCCCGCAAGCCGCCGGCTTGCCGGCACCGGCTCGGCCAGCCCGGCATCGCGCAGGAGCATCTCGATCGCCGGCTCGCTGGCGCCGCCTTCCAGCCAGCAACTGGAGAGGTGGGCGAGAAGCCGGCGGGCGGCCGAATGCGGAACCGCTATCATCTCGCCGCCGAGTTGCAGGGCCGGCAGGGCAGGGCCCCATTCCCCCGCGGCCGCGCGCAGGGCGTAGCGCAGATCGACCCGGTCGATCCCCGTGGGCGTCCGTGCTCCGGCGCGCTTGACGAGGCGTGTGAGGTCGTAGACGATGCCAGGCCCAGGAGCATCCGCGGCGCTCATCAGCGGCCCCACTGCATGTTGAGCGTCGTTCTGAGCGCATCGCGCATCAGGTCGAAGCTGTGCACCGGAGGTGCCTCATCGGAGGCGCCTAGCAGATAGGCCCAATAGGCCTTGCCGAAGACGGCCGGTGGCGCGGCGACATACTGGCCGCGCCTGAACACCTCCTCATGCGCCGCGCCGCTGACGTCGACCAGCGGCGACCTGGCAAGATAGCGCCGCGTGTTGCGTCCGAAGAAGCCGGCCTCGACCAGCGTGCCCGAGGAAAGGCTCGCCACGACATCGATCTCCGGTAACGCAAGCAGGTCGTAGATATTCGCGTCCAGCCATTCGACGCGCGGCAGCGAGGCGACCAGCTGCTTGATGCGATCGAGATCCTTCCGATGCGGATGCGCCTTGTAATAAACCTTGCGATGGCGGGTGGACAGATCAAGGAGCGCGCCTTCGACTGCCTCCACATCATGCAGTCGCCCTTGGTGGATAAGGGAGGCGTCGATCTCGATTTGCCCGAGGAAGACTGCCGAGCCCGGCTCGATCGGCTTGCGGCGCCAGACCCGCACCGAGCGGGCGGCGGAAATCCGCGCGGCATCCTGGAAATGCTCCGGGTCGATCTGCGTCGCGTGCAGCCGTTGGCTCACCGCCTCGATGTTGCTGCGGATCCCGAACATATAGTCCGCAAGGTAGCGGATCGGATGGATCGTCAGGTCGATGAAGCCGATCTCGTGCCGGCGCAGGATGGCTTCGAGGTAAGGAGGCATTTCGAAGGAGACGATCAGCGCGCCGGCGAAGCGGCTTGCGAGGGCGCACTCGACGTCCGGGTCGTCGAGCCTATCATAGAGTGATGCCCACCCGGCCGAGCTGAAGTCGCGTTGCAGCCGACGGTACACCGCGAGCCGCGACAAGGGATTGGGGTAGTCTTCCGCGGCGTAAATGCGGCAGTTGCTTCCGGTGAGCGAGGCGAGGATCGGCGCGAAGAGGGCGTGCAACCATTCGATGTTGATGGACTGCGGATTGGGAAGCCTCTCTGCCAAGCGGTCGTCGATCTTCAGCAGATCGGAGGTGAAGACGATGTCGTCCATCCGCGGCCAGGGTTGCGATGGTGACATCTCGAAGTGATCCAACCGTGTCATGCCCTGCTCTCGAGCCACTTTGCGAGGTGTGCCGACGATGCAGGCCGGATTGGCATGCCTTGGCCACCGCGGCGCCGGCATCGAGAGGCACGATCGGCAACCTTTCTGCTTCGATAATCTTGCGGCAATGTTGATGCTCATTCGTAGCGAAGCGACCATGGTCCTTCGCCATGTACGCGTCCCTCGTTCCTTGCGGACCGGTGACATGCGACCGGCCTTGCCGGGCGCACCGGAACAAGGGGTGGTTGATCGCCGTCTCGTTGCCGCCGGGCAGGCCCACCGCAGGCCTTCAGCTTGCGACAGGGGAGCGCGGCGCTGCTTGACCTCGGATCAAGTCGAGTGTCTTCGTGTTTCGATACTATAATGAAAAAAAAGTGCCGTGAAGCTGCAACGCCCTGATCGTCAGCCGCCACCGATTGCTGTCCATGAGGGGAGCGTGGCGTGGCCGTCATCCTTGTCCCTCGCCGCGGCGCCAGCCGGCCCTCCCGCTCCGTTGACAGGCGCGGGCGGCTGGCCATTCCTGGCCCCCCCCGCTGCGAGCGCCTCCATCCCGTGACCGTGCCGTTCCCCGACTTCCCGCCACTCCGGACCGAGCGGCTGACCCTTCGCCCCCTGCGGCTCGAGGACGCGCCGGCGCTGCACCGGCTGGTCAATGACTGGGAGGTGGCCAAGACCCTGGCCCGCGTGCCCTTCCCCTATCCGCGGGAGCTGGCGGAGACCTGGATCGAATCCACCTGGGCGCAGATCGCCGCCGGGCAGGCCTGGCACCTGGCGATCATCGGCGAGGAGAACGGGGCGGAGCACCTGATCGGCTGCGTCGGGCTGAGCCGCTCACGCGACGGCCGCGCGGCCGAGCTGGGCTATTGGGTCGGCCGCCGCTTCTGGGGGCATGGCGTGGCGTCGGAGGCGGTGACCCGGCTTTGCGCCTGGGCGCGGGCCGAGCTCGGCATCGCCACCATCCGCGCCAGCGCGCTGAAGGACAACCAGCGTTCCCAGGCCGTGCTGCGCCGGCTGGGGCTGGCGCCGGCGGGGGAGGGGGTGCAGACCTTCCTCTCGCGCGGCGGCCCCATGCCGGTGCTGCTGTTCGAGGGCCGGCCGGCCGGGGAGGCGACGGCCCCTCCCGCCGCGCCGTCCCCGCCTGCACCTTCAGCCGCGCCCGCCGCACCCCTCGCCATGCCCAGTGCGGCACCGTCCGGCGCGAAGCCGGTGCTGCTGGTGGCCGCCGTCGCCCTGGTCGATGCCGATGGCCGCGTGCTGCTCGCCCGCCGCCCGGAGGGCAAGCCGCTGGCCGGGCTCTGGGAGTTCCCCGGCGGCAAGGTGCAGCCGGGGGAGACGCCGGAGCAGGCGTTGATCCGCGAGCTCAAGGAGGAGCTTGATATCGACGTCACCGAGGCCTGCCTCGGCCCCTTCACCTTCGCCTCGCATGGCTACGAAGCCTTCCACCTGCTGATGCCGCTCTATCTCTGCCGGCGCTGGAGCGGCGTGGTGCGGCCGGTCGAGGGCCAGGCGCTGGCCTGGGTGCGGCCGCAGAAGCTCGGCGGCTATGCCATGCCGCCGGCCGACAAGCCGCTGGTCGCCATGCTGCGGGACTTCCTCTGACCCCGCCGGGCAGGCATGGCCCCCTGGCCCTGCCGGGCCGGCGTGGAATCACCCTAGGCGGCGAGGGGCCGCGTATTATCATCGCCCGGCAACGGCCTGCCCTGCGGAGCCGGGACGACGGCGAGGCGCCGAGGGGCCTCGTCGGGCAACTCCCTCCGCTCCCCCGCGACCAACTCCCTCCGCTCCCCCGCGACGTCCAGGAAGCACGATGACCGCCAATCCCACCGCCTGCCTGCTGATCATCGGCAACGAGGTGCTCTCGGGTCGCACCCGCGACGCCAACCTGCAATTCCTGGCGACGCGCCTTGGCGAGATCGGCATCCCGATGCGCGAGGCGCGCGTCATCCCCGATGTCGAGGACACCATCATCGCCACGGTGAACGAGTGCCGGGCGCGCTTCACGCATGTCTTCACCACCGGCGGCATCGGCCCGACGCATGACGACATCACCAGCGAATGCGTCGCCAAGGCCTTCGGCGTCCCCTGGGAGGTGCATGAGGAGACGCGCGCCATCATGGCCGCCGACTATGCCCGGCGCGACCCGCCGGTGGAGATGAACGCCGCCCGGCTGCGCATGGCGACGCTGCCGCGCGGCGCCGTGCCGATCCGCTGCGGCGAGACCACGGCGCCCGGCTTCTCGATGGAGAACGTGCATGTGATGGCGGGCGTGCCCCGCATCATGCGCTCGATGTTCGAGGCGCTGGCGCCGGGCCTCGCGGGCGGCCAGCCCATCCGCTCGCACACCGTGCATGCGGATTACGTCTATGAGGGCCAGATCGCCGAGGGCCTCGCCGCCATCCAGGCGCAGTACCCGGCGCTCGACCTCGGCAGCTACCCCTATTACCGCGGCAAGGGCGGCGGCGTCGCGCTGGTGGCGAAGGGCACGGATGGCGCGGCGGTCGAGGCGGCCGCCGCCGCCTGCCTGGCGCTGCTCGCCCGCTTCGGCGAGGCGCGGGAGGGTGAGCCGGCACCCGAATGACGGACAGCGAATGAACCGGCGCAGCCTGGCCGCCGATCTCAGATCGGCGCCGGCTCGCCGTTCGGAATGCCGAGGAACCGTGCCAGCCGCACTGCGGTCTGGCCCGGCATGACCCGCAGGCTCGGCATCACCAGGAGGCAATCGTCGTGCGGCGTGCGGATCTCCTCCTCGCCGTCGAGGGCGATGAGGGTGTTCCGCTCCGCGACGACATGGCCGCCACGATAGGGCCGCAGGAAGGCGAAGCCGGGGCTCCGCACCGTCACCGTGCGCGTGACCCGGGCGATGCGCGGCGTAGGCCCGGCGGACGGCGGCGAGAGGAGCGGCTCCCCGGCGGCGGCGAGGCCGGTCCGCCGCAGCAGCTGCGCCGCGACGGCCTCCATCATCGCGACCGTCTCCGCCTCCCAGTGCGAGCCGGCTTCCAGCAGCATCGCGGTGCAGCGCCCCGCCGGGTCGGAGAAGCGCGCATAGTCGATGATGCGCGGCCCGGCATGATGACCCTCATCGGCCACCACAAGCGCCGGCAGGCCGAGGCTGTGCGCCAGCTGCGCCGCGCGCGGCGACGTGCCGGTCAGGAAGAGCGGCTCGGACGGCCAGAGCATGGAATGCAGGTCGAGCAGCAGGTCGACCGTATCGAGCAGCGGCCGCAGCGCCCGGGCGCGCCGCAACTCGTTCGAGCGGCGGCCGCCGGCGAGGGTCTCCTCGTCCCAGAGCCGGTTCAGGTCCTCGTCGATGAAGCGGCTCGCCGTCGGGTCCTCGGCATCGAAGCGGGCGAGCGCATCGAGGTTGCCGAGGATGAGCGAGAGCCGGCCGCGCCGGGGCCGCAGCCCGCCGCGCAGCCAACGGTCGAGCATCACCGCGCCGCCGATCTCGTTGCCATGCGTCGCCGCCATCACCGCGACATGCGGGCCCGGCGCGGCGGCGGTGAAGCTCCAGACGCCGGGCATGGCGTTGCCGCCGCGCCAGGGCTGCAGGTCGGGCGGCGCGATCCGAACATCGAGCCGCGGCCGGAGGGGCAGCGGGCCGCTTTGCAGCAGCGCCGCCAGGGCGGGGGTGAGCTGGTCCCGCTCCTCGCTCATCCGGCCGCCAGCGTGCCGCCGAGGCGGTCGAGCACATCGAGGCAGGCGGCGATCTGCTCCTCCGCCACCCATTCCTCCGGCTGGTGCGCCTGGGCGATGTGCCCCGGGCCGCAGACGATGGTGGCGATGCCGGCCGCTTCGAAGAAGCCCGCCTCGGTGCCGTAGCTGACGCGCGCGACGCTGTTGCGGCCGGTCAGCCGCTGCACCTCGAGGGCGAGCGTCGCATCCTCCGGCAGGTCGAAGGCGGGCAGCAGCGAGCGCGGCGTGATGGTGGCGCCGACGCCCGGCGCCACGGCGCGCAGCGGCGGCAGCACCGTCTCCTCGAGGAAGCGGCGCAGCCCGGCGACCACCGCCTCGGGGTCGTCGCCCGGCACGCTGCGGACCTCGAAGGCGAAGCTGGCATGGTCGGGCACCATGTTGAGGCCGGTGCCGGCCTGGAAGGTGCCGACATGCACCGTCGTCCAGGGCGGCACGAAGCCCTCGGCGCGGCGGCCGGTCGCGGCGAAGTCGCGGGCGCGGGCGCTGAGCCAGGCAACGCCCTCCGCCGCCGCCTGCAGCGCATTCGCCGTCTCGGTGGTGCGGGAGGAATGCCCGGACAGGCCGGTGACCGTGACGTCCCAACTCGCATAGCCCTTCTGCGCGATGACCGGCGCCATGCCGGTCGGCTCGCCGACGATGCAGGCGGCGGGCGGCGGCAGATCCTCGCCGAGGCGCGGCACCAGCGCCCGCGCGCCGGCGCCGGTCGTTTCCTCGTCATGCGTCAGGCAGAGATGCACCGGGCGCCGGAGATCCATGGCGGCGAAGCGCGGCAGCATGGCCAGCGCGCAGGCGGCGAAGCCCTTCATGTCGGCGGTGCCGCGGCCGATCAGCCGGCCGCCCTCGCGCCGTAGCTGGAAAGGGTCGGCGCGCCAGTCCTGGCCGTCCACCGGCACGCAGTCGACATGCGCCGACAGGGCGATGCCGCCCGGCACATGCGGCCCGACCACCGCGTGGAGATTCGCCTTCTCCCCCGTGCCGTCGAGCATCACGCGGCTCTCGACGCCTTGCGCCGCGAGCCAGGCTTCCACCCATCGGATGAGGGGCAGATTGCTGTTGCGGCTCGTCGTGTCGAAGGACACGAGCCGCTGCAGCAGCGTGACTGCCTCTTCATGCATCCCTTGTCTCCCATGGGCAGTCTATACGCGGCGCGGGCCCCGGCAATCCGGCGACACCGCCGGATGCGCCGCGAAACCGCCCGATGCCGCGGCGGTGAAGCCGCCCAGGGCGGGTGCGGGCGCGGCGCGGCCGGGCGGTCAGGGTTCGACCATCCGCTCCACCCAGGCGCAGTAGCGCCCAGCGCTGCGCGCGAGGGCGGGTTTGCCGCCTGCCACGATCTCCCGCTCGTGGAAGGCGCCGTAGATCGCCTCCCAGTCCAGGGCGAGGCATTGCGCGGTCATGCGTCGTATCTCCGCCGGTGGCAGCGGGATCAGGCAGGGGTAGCTGCGCATGAAGCCGATGAAGCGGCGATCGGGCAGCACCTGCAGGATGTCGCCCGAGAGCAGCGCCCCCTTGCCGTCGGCGCCGCCCCGCCAATGCGCCACGGTCCCGCCGGCGAAATGCCCGCCGAGCCGGTGCAGCGTGATCTCCGGCAGCACGGCCGCCGACTCGCCCTCCCAGAAGCGCAGGCAGGGATCGGGCCGCGCCACATGCGCGCGGTCGGCCGCATGCAGCCAGACCGGCACGCCGAAGGCGTGGCCCCATTCGACCATGGTCGAATAATAGTGCGGATGGCTGATGGCGATGCCGGCGAGGCCGCCGAGCGCGCCGATGAGGCCGGCCGTCGCCGCGTCCAGCAGCGCGATGCAGTCCCAGAGCAGGTTGCCCGCGGGCGTGCGCACCAGCAGCGCCCGCTGGTCGATGCCGAAGGCCGGGACGCTGCGCAGGGCGAGCAGCCCCGGTTCCAGCTCGCGCCAGGTGTTGGCATGGCCCGCGCGCAGCGCCTCGAGCGTGGTCCAGCGCTGGCCAGAGGCCGGCACGTATTGCCGTTCGTCCTCGCAGATCGGGCAGCGCGGCGGCGGCGTCTCGCTCGCCGCGAATTGGGTGCTGCAGGTGGCGCAGAGGAAATGCGGCATGCGGCGCCTCCGCCGGATGGGGGTCTTTGCCCGGCTGTCAGTCGCCCGTCAGCCGCCCTGGCGGTTGCGCGCCTCGCCGACCAGCCTCTCGAGCGTCGCCAGGTCGACGGCGCCCGGGACCAGGCTGTCGCCGATCACCAGCGCCGGCGTGCCCTGGATCTTCAGCGCGCCGGCAAGGCGCGTATTCGCCTCGATCCGGCGGGCGATCGCCGGATCGTCCATGTCGCGGCGCAGCCGCGCCCAGTCGAGCCCGACCTTCTCCGCCTCGCGCTTCAGCACCGGCTCGGTCGGGTCCTCGCGCAGCCGCATCAGCGCCTCGTGCAGCTCGGCATAGCGGCCCTGGCGCTGCGCCGCGAGCAGGGCGCGGCTCGCCAGCAAGCTGTTCGGGCCGAGGATCGGCAGGTCCTTCAGCACCAGCCGCACATCCTTCTGGCGCTGCAGCAGCGCGTCCATCGCCGGTTGCATCTGCTTGCAATAGCCGCAGCGGGCGTCGAAGAACTCGACCAGCGTCACCTTGCCCTGGGGGTTGCCCTTCACCGGATCCTCGGCATCGCGGAACAGCGCCGCCGCATGCTCGGTGATGGCGGCGCGCTGGGCGCCCAGGCGCTCCTGGTTCTCCGCCTGCTCCAGCGCCACCAGCGCATCGCGCAGGATGCTCGGATCCTGCTTCAGCGCATCGCGCAGCACGGCGATGACTTCCTGGCGCTGCGCGGGCGTGAGGCCAGGCCCCGCCGTCTGGGCAAGCGCGGGCGAGGCAAAGGCGAGGCCGGCCAGCAGAACCAGCCGGGATAGGCGCATCATCGTGCTCGTCTCCGGACCATGGCGGCTGCGGCCGCCCTGCGCCCGGCTTAGGGTGTCGCGCTTCGGCCGGCGAGGCAAATCCTGTTCGCCGATCCTATGTGCCGATCCTGGCCGCCACACGGCCGGGCGCGTTTCCGCGCGATCCCGCGGTTGCCGGTGGTGGCGAAGGCGTTTATGGGCCGCGCCTGCACCTGCGTGCGCCGCGCCGCGGTCGGGCGGCGACCGCCAGGGGTGTGCGCCGGCCACCTGTGCGAGATGGGGCGCGCGAGGTGAGGCGCGCGCAGCGGGAGACGCCGCGCCGGCGCGTGAGATGGGGACCAGGGACGCCAGCATGACGAGCAGCGCCGAGATGAGGGCCCAGGCCACCCAACAGCCGGGCATCGGGTCCCCCGCGCGCGGGATGACGCATCGCCTGCGCGCCGCGGCCCTCGGTCTCTGCGCCCTGGCCCTGCCGGGCTGCGAGACCCTGTCGGGGCTGAATCCCTTCGGCCCGGGCGGGCCGCCCGAGGGCCAGCCCGGCTTCGTCCGCGGCTTCCTCGGCGGCATCGCGGCCGAGGACCCGGCGGCCGCCCTGGCGGGGCGGCAGGTGCTCTCGGCCGGCGGCACGGCGGTGGATGCGGCGGTCGCCGCCGGCTTCGTGATGAGCGTGACCCTGCCCTCGCGCGTCGGGATCGGCGGCGGCGGCGCCTGCCTGGTCTTCGACCCCGACAAGGGCGCGCCCGAGGCCGTGGTCTTCCTGCCTGGCCCGCGCCAGGGCGTGCCGGCCGGCGCCGACCGCCCGGCGGCGGTGCCGCTGCTCGCCCGCGGCCTCTTCGCCCTGCACACCCGCAAGCCCGGCCGGCCCTTCGAGGAGCTGATGGCGCCGGCCGAGCAGCGCGCCCGCTTCGGCACGGAGGTGAGCCGCGGCCTCGCCGCCGATCTCGCCGCGGTCGCCGGCCCGCTGCTCGCCGATCCCGGCGCCGCGGCAGTCTTCGGCCGCCCGGGTGGTGGCCCGAAGCAGGCGGGCGAGACCATGCTGCAGCCGGAGCTCGCCGGCACCCTCGGCCAGCTTCGCCTCGCCGGCGTCGGCGACCTGCATCAGGGCATGCTGGCGCGGCGGCTGGCGGAGGTCTCGCCCCAAGCCGGCGGCAGCCTCACCTTCGACGAGCTGCGGGCGGCGCTGCCGGGGCTCGAGAAGCCCATCGACCTCGCCAGCCGCGGCGGCGACCGCATCGCCTTCCTGCCGCCGCCGGCCGATGGTGGCGTGGCGGCGGCGGCGGCCTTCGAGGCGCTGCGCGGCGGCGCCGATATCGGCGCGGGCGCCGAGCGCGGCCTGGCGGCGGTCGCGGCCTTCCGCAGCCAGGGCGGCGATCCGCGCAGCGTCGTCACCGCGACGAACCTGCCGCCCGCCCGGCTCGGGACGCTGCCGGCCTCGACCGGGCTCGTCGCCTTCGACCGGCGGGGCAATGCGGTCTCCTGCGCCTTCACCATGAACAACCTCTTCGGCACCGGCCGGATGGCGCCGGGGATGGGCTTCCTGCTCGCTGCCGCCCCCGGCCTCGGCGCGGTGCAGCCGCCGCTGCTCTCGGCGGCCATCGCCTACAACCCGAATTTCAAGGCCTTCCGCCTCGCTGCCGCGGCCTCGGGCCAGGAGGCGGCGGCGATCGGCGTGGCCGGGCCGGCGGCGCTGCAGCTCTTCCGGGGCCTGGCACCCGAAGTGGCGATCGAGTCCGGCGCGCCCGGCACCGCCCGCACCCAGCTCGCCGCCTGCCAGAACTACCTGCCCGGGCGGCCGGACCGCTGCCTCATCGCCAGCGATCCGCGCGGCTACGGCGTCGCGCTCGGCGCAGTGGACGAGTAGAGGGGGACGAGTAGAAAGGACGCCATGCCGCTCAAGGTGGGCCGGGGGGCGGAAGCGCCGCCCTTCCTGGTGATGGACGTGATCAGCGCCGCCAACCAGCGCGCCGCGGCGCTGCCGCCCGGCGCGCCGGGCATCCTGCGCATGGAGGTCGGCCAGCCCGGCACCGGCGCGCCGCGCGGCGCCGCCGAGGCGGCGATCCGCGCCCTCTCGGCCGGGCAGCCCATGGGCTATACCGAGGCCTTCGGGCTGCGCAGCCTGCGCGCCCGCATCGCCCGCCACTATGCCGAGCGCTACGGCGCCGCGGTGCCGGAGGCGCGGGTGGCGGTGACCGTCGGCGCCTCGGGCGCCTTCCCGCTCGCCTTCCTCGCCGCCTTCGACCCGGGCGATGCGGTGGCGATGGCCGCGCCCTTCTACCCGCCTTACGCGAATATCCTGACCGCCCTTGGCATGCGGCCGCAGCTCTTGCCTTGCGGGCCGGAGACGCGCTGGCAGCCGACCGTTGCCATGCTCGAGGCGCTGGACCCGGCGCCGGCCGGGCTGATCCTCGCCAGCCCCTGCAACCCGGCCGGCACCATGCTGCCACCGGCGGAGTTCGCCGCCATCGCCGCCTGGTGCGAGCGGCGCAGTGTGCGGCTCATCTCGGACGAAATCTACCACGGCCTCACCTATGGCGAGGTGCCCGAGACGACCGCCGCCGCGGTCTCGGGCAGCGCCATCGTGGTCAACAGCTTCTCGAAATACTTCTCCATGACCGGCTGGCGCATCGGCTGGCTGGTGCTGCCGGAGGACCTGGTCCGGCCGGTCGAGTGCCTGGCGCAGAACATGGTCATCTCGGCGCCGCATGTGGCGCAGGTGGCGGCCGAGGCGGCCTTCGACTGCCGCGAGGAGCTGGAGGCCAATGTCGCGCGCTACCGCCGCGCCCGCGCCGGGCTGCTCGCGGCGCTGCCGCGGGCGGGCTTCGACCGGCTCTCGCCCGCCGATGGCGCCTTCTATCTCTGGGCCGATGTCGGGCACCTGACCAACGACTCGGTCGCCTTCTGCCAGCGCATGCTGGCCGAGGCCGGCATCGCCGCCACGCCCGGCGTCGATTTCGACCGCGACCGCGGCAGCCGCTTCCTGCGCTTCAGCTATTGCGGGCCGGAGGCCGACATGGCCGAGGCGCCGCGCCGGCTGGCGGCTTGGCTGGGACGGCAGGCTCAGCCCGGCCGCGGCGGCGCATCCCGGCCGGTGAGATAGCCGGCGAGGCCGAGGGCGAGGGCGGCCGCCAGCACCCCGAAGGCGATCGGCCAGGCCTGTCCCGCCGGCGCGAAGGCGACCGCCCAGCCCGTCAGCGCCGGCAGCGCCGCCGAGCCGAGCGTCTGCGCCAGGTTCACCGTCGTGGCGCCGCGCCCGACCAGATGGTCGGGAAAGAGCGAGCGGCCATGCGCCACCACCACCACCGGATAGCAGGAGAGGAGGCAGAGCCCGACCAGCAGGACGATGGCCGCCGGCAGGGGCGGGTGCGGCCAGGTGGCGAGGGCCAGCAGCACCAGCACCGCCCCGCCGGCCATGCCGGCGACCAGCCATTTCCGCGTGTTCAGCCGCCGCTCCAGCGGCCCGATGCCGAGCAGCCCGGCGACCATCGCCAGCCCCATGCCGAGCAGCACCATGCCGCGCGGCCCCGGCGCCAAGCCATAGGCCTCGGCCAGCCAGGGGCCGGCCCAGACGGCCAGCACCGTCGCCATGGCGGCATAGCCGACGGAATGCATCGCCAGCACCGGCAGCAGCCCGGGCGTGCGCCAGACGGTGAGCTGGCCGCGCAGCGCCTGGAGCAGCGTCTCGGCCGGGCGGTGCGGCGCCGGGCGGTCCGGCGGGTCGTCCCGCACCCAGCCCCACCAGAGCAGGGCGAGGCCGAGGGTGACGAGGCCCGAGAGCGCATAGGCGCCGCGCCAGCCGATCGCCCCCGCCAGCGCCGCGAAGGGCGCGCCGGCGAGCAGCACGCCGCCCTGGCTGAGGGCGAAGACCCGGGCCAGGGCGGTGGTCAGCCCCGCCCCGGCATGCCAGCGGGCGCAGAGCACGACCGAGGCCATGAAGGAGGCGGCGCAGCCGAGG
The DNA here is from genome assembly GCF_013112485.1 of Roseicella sp. DB1501. GTDB lineage: Bacteria > Pseudomonadota > Alphaproteobacteria > Acetobacterales > Acetobacteraceae > Paracraurococcus. The sequence goes on along the minus strand of NZ_JABFHG010000011.1, from coordinate 13,240 downwards.
CCGAGCAGGAAGCGGGCGGCGAGGAACCAGCCGGCCTCCGGCGCCAGCGCCTGGCCGAGCGCCCCGAGCGCCGCCGGCGCCGCCAGCCAGGCGACGGTGCGGCGCGGCCCGATGCGGTCGAGCGCCAGCCCGACCGGCACCTGCAGCAGCAGCAGGGCGAGGAAGAAGGCGCCGTTCGCCGCCCCAAGCAGCCCCGGCCCGGCCTGCAGCGTGGCGGTGAGCTCCGGCCCGACCACGCCGAGCGCGGCGCGGTGGAACTGGCTCGCGCCGGTCATCAGCGCCAGGGCGACCAGCAGCTTCGCGGCGGGGGCGAGGCCGGTCAGGGGCCGCGCCAGGCTGGTCTCGCCCGGCATCAGGCCGCCACCCCGAGCGCCTCGTGCAGCCGTCGCGCCCCTTCCGGGGTGAGGCGCAGGCGGCGGCGGGCCAGCGGGTCGCCCTCCCGCATGCCGGGCAGGCGGGCCACCCAGTGCCGGCGCAGGCAGCAGGCGGCGAGCTCCCGCCCCAGTCCGCCGGCGAGATGCGGCCGGCGCTCCGACCAGTCCATGCAGTCGCAGGCGAAGCGGCGGGCGCTGCGGGCCGCCGGCAGGTCGATGCCGAGCGCGGCCAGCCCCGCCTCGCCGGCCGCGGTGGCGGCCCAGCCGCCGGGGGAGGGGGCGATCCAGCCGCGCCCCGTCAGCCCGGCATGCAGCGCGACACCGAGTCGCCCCGCCATATGGTCGTAGCAGAGCCGGGCGGCGCGGAATTCCTCGCCATGCGGCCAGCGGCGGGGCGGCGGCGCGACCGCGGCGGCGAGGCCGCCCAGCGTCTCGATCGCCGCCGCTACCTCTTCCGAGGCGAGGCGGTGGTAGCGATGGCGGCCCTGCGGATGCACCGCGACCAGCCCGCCCTCGACGAGTCGCGCCAGATGCGCGCTCGCCGCCGGCGCGCCGATGCCGGCCACCCGGGCGAGCTCGCCCGCCGTCAGGGCTTCGCCCGAGAGCAGGGCCTGCAGCATGGCGGCGCGCGGCGGCTCAGCGAGCAGGGCGGCGGTGGCGGCGAAGGCGGCGGGGCTGGTCATGATGGCGGCAGCCTAGCCCGGTCCTGGCCGCGGCGCTTCGGGGCCGGGCGAAGGACGGGCAGTGCCATGCCGTGGCAGGCTGGCGCGTCGAGGGACGGGAGCCAAGGGCCATGATCGCGGTGATCTTCGAGGTGGAGCCGGCCGAGGGCCGGATGGAGGCCTATCTCGACCATGCGGCGCGGCTGCGTCCGGTGCTGGAGGCGATGCCTGGCTTCATCTCCGTCGAGCGCTTCCGCAGCCTCAGCGACCCGCGGAAGCTGCTGAGCCTCTCCTTCTGGGAGGATGAGGCCGCGGTCGCCCGCTGGCGGGCCCAGGCCGCGCATCGCGGCGCGCAGGCGGCGGGACGGGACGGGATCTTCGCCGGCTATCGGCTCCGGGTGGCGGCGGTGCTGCGGGATTACGGCATGACGGAACGGCGGGAGCAGGCGCCGGCGGATTCGCGGGCCGTCCATGGCGGCGGCTGAGCGTCCGAACGACCGCCGCCAGGAATTGTCGCCACCGATGCAAGTTTGACTGGCGAATGATCGCGAAATCTCGAGAATAACGCTTGTCGGGTTCCTCACATTTTCGTATGCAATATGCGGATCGCGCATTTGTGAGGACTGAAGATGAGCGCCGCCCATCGCCCGCTGTCCCCCGCTGCCTCCGCCGCGCAGGCTCGCCGAACCACCCTTGCCACGATCCTCGCCCATAAGGCGCGGTGCCAGGATTTGCCGAAACCAGGCGAGGCCGAGGTCGCGGCCCTTGTCGCCGCCTTCCAGGCCCGCGGCGGCCAAGTGACGCAGTGCCCGCCCGTCTGCGTCCTGCCGGTGCAGAACGGCGCCGGGCTGAAGAACCCTTGATTTTCCCGCTCATTCCCCTTTCATGCCGGAGCTTCATTCATGTCCCAGGTCATTCCCCTCCGCCCGCTCCCGATTCCGCCCGCCGCCGACATCCCGGCCCTGTCCGCCCGGTTGATCCAGGTCGAATCGGCTGAGACCGAGGATGAGGACCTGTTGGACCTGCTGCTGGAGGCCGAGACGCGCACCCTCGCGGCGCTGGCCGATGCCCGTGCCGCCACCATGGCCGAGGCGGTGCTGAAGCTGGCGACGGTGGTGCGCCGAGCCGGCGACGAGCGCGACGGCCCGCTCTCGGAGGAGGAGGTGGAGCTGCTGCGCTCCACGCTGCGCGACCTGCAGCAGATGACCGAGGCCGTGCCAGTCGCCGTGCGGGCGTGAGGCCAGCGGCATGAATGGGCCATTCATGCCGAGCGCCCGATCGGCATAGCCAGAATTCACCGGGCAAACCGCCCGGTGCCCCGGGGATAGCGATGGCGGCCGTTGATGTGCCGACATCAACGGCCGTTGGTATGAGGCCGGCCTGTGCCTGCCCTGCCGCGCAAGCGCCGTGGATGCGGCGGCCGTCCATCCCACCGTCATGCGGACCGTCGCCGTAATGGCACCTTCGGGACATGACCAGGGCGCCGCATCGCGCGCCTGACCGGCCGACACCACAACCCCATCCGCCGATTGCAGGCTGGACGCCGGAGCATGGGGCCGTTCGCGCGGCATGGCCTCCCACGCTCTGGACCATGATCCGCCCACACGGGGTCACGGATCATGGTCCAGGCCGTTGTTTGATCGCGTGAGTCGCGCTTTTCGGTGTTTCCACCCCAAGCGATCACGCTCCAGGCCAGTCCTGGACCGCGCCTGGCGGGGAGCCTGGCGGCTCCCCTTACCGTTTCCACCAGCCGCGACGGCGCGGCGCGGCGTCGTCGAGCGCGTCGATGCTGACCGGCTGGATGATCTGGCCCTGGACGACCTCCGGCTCCGGCTGTGCCTCCGGCGCCGATACCGGCTCCGATGCGGCCGGCGGCTCGATCGGCGCGGTGGCCTGCGGTTCCGGCGCATCCGCCGCCACGGCGGCGGCCGGAGCCTCGGCCTCGGGCGTCGGCGCACCATCCTCGGCCTGAACATCCGCCGGTTTGGCATCCGCCTCGGCCGGCGGCAGCATCGCCGCTTCGGTCAGGCCGGCTTCCGGCGCGGTGGTGATGGCCTCGACCTCGGGCGGCGCCTCGGCGGGAGCCGCCGTCTCCTGCTCCACGACCGGCGCCGCCGCGGCGGTGGCGCGGGCCCGGCGGCTGGCGGCGGCGGCCGCCTCGGCCGCGGCCTCCGCGGCTTCCATCGCGGCGAGGATGTCATCGACATGCCCGGCGAAGGGGTCGGCCGGGGTCGGGCCGGAATAGCGCGCGGCCACGGGCTGCGCCGGCCGGGCCGGTGCCTCGCCTTCCGCGCGGCCCTCCGGCGCGCTGCGCCCGCGGCGCCCGCGGCGGCGGCGGCGCTGGCCCTGCTCGCCCTCGGCCTCGCCACCGGGCTCGGTCCCCGCCTCGACGGCATCCGCCGACATCTCGCCCGCGGCCGGCGCCTCGGCGGGGGCGGAGGGCTCGGCGCCGGTCGCGGCTTCCGCCTCGCCGTCCTCACCCTCGGCCTCATCGCCCTCCGTCTCGCCGGCGGCCTCCTGCGTGCCCTCGTCGGACCGGGTCCCGTTGGTGCGGCGGCGGCGACGGCGGCGGCGGCGGCGGTTGTCCCGGTCGCCCTCGCTCTCGCCCTCGCCCTCCGCCGCGGCCTCGGCCTCCGTCTCCTCCGCCTCGACCTCCTCGGCCTCCTCCGGCTCGGGCTCCGGCGCGTAGTCCATGCGCAGCGCCGCCGGCGGCGCCTCGATCTGGCGGCCCGGATCGGCGGCGCGCAGCCGCTCGATGCGCAGGCCCGGCGGCAGCAGCGTGTCGTCCGGCTCGAAAACCACGGACATGCCGAAGCGCGCCTCGATCTGCGCCAGCTTGTCGCGCTTGCGGTTCAGCAGGTAGAGCGCGCAGCTGCTGTGCACATGCACCGCGATCTCCGAGGCGCGGCGCCTGGCGCCCTCCTCCTCGATGGCGCGCAGCACCTGCAGGGCGCTGCTCTCGACCGAGCGCACCTGGCCGCGGCCCTGGCAATGCGGGCAGATGACGAAGGTGGTCTCGGTCAGGCTCGGCCGCAGCCGCTGGCGCGACATCTCGAGCAGGCCGAAATGGCTGATGCGGCCGACCTGGATGCGGGCGCGGTCGTGGCGCAGCGCCTCCTTCAGCCGGCGCTCCACCATGCCGTCATGCTTGCTCGACTCCATGTCGATGAAGTCGATGACGATGAGGCCGGCGAGGTCGCGCAGGCGGAGCTGGCGGGCGATCTCGTCCGCCGCCTCCAGGTTGGTGCGCAGCGCCGTGTCCTCGATATGCCGCTCGCGCGTCGAGCGGCCGGAGTTCACGTCGATGGCGACCAGCGCCTCGGTCTGGTTGATGACGACGTAGCCGCCGGAGCGGAGCTGCACGGTCGGCGAATGCATGGCGTCGAGCTGCTGCTCGACCTGGTGCCGCGCGAAGAGGCCGCCGTCGCGGAAGAGCTGGATCTTGCGCGTCTGCTGCGGCATCAGCATGCGCATGAACTCGCGCGCCTCGCGGAAGGCGTCCTCGCCATCCACCAGCACCTCCTCGACGTCGCGCGAGAAGACGTCGCGGATGCTGCGCTTGATGAGGTCCGCCTCCTCGTAGATCAGCGCCGGCGCGGTGGATTCCAGCGTGCGCTCGCGGATGCTGTCCCAGAGGCGGAGCAGGTACTCGCAGTCGCGCCGGATCTCGGGCTTCGGCCGCTGCGCCCCGGCGGTGCGCACGATCAGGCTCATCCCCTGCGGCAGGCCGAGCTCGTCGATCACCTCCCGCAGGCGCTTGCGGTCGGTGGCCGAGGTGATCTTGCGGGAGACGCCGCCGCCGCGCGGGCTGTTCGGCATCAGCACGGAGAAGCGGCCGGCGAGCGAGATGTAGGTGGTGAGCGCCGCGCCCTTGGTGCCGCGCTCCTCCTTGACCACCTGCACCAGCATGATCTGCCGGCGGCGGATCACCTCCTGGATCTTGTAGTGGCGGAGGAAGCGGGGCGGGATGCGGCGCTCGCGCGAGACATCCTCGGTGCCCTCGCCGCCGATGGTCTCGGGCGGCGGCGCATCCTCCTCCTCCGCCTCCTCGGCGGCGTGGTGGCGGCCGGCATGGCCGTCATGGCCGTTGCGATCGTGACCGTTGCGCAGCGGTGCGCCGAGCTCGGGCTGCTCGCCGAGGCCGCGGGCCAGCGGCGCGGCCTCCGTCGCGGGCGGCTGGAACTCGCCCTCGGCAGCGGCCGGCTCCTCCTCCGGCGCCGTGGCCTCGGCGGGGGCGGCGGTCTCCGGAGCGGGCTCGTCCGGCCTCTCCATGGCCGGGACGTCGGGGCCGACGGCGGCCAGCTCGGTGCTGGCCAGCGTCTCGTCGCTCGCCGCGGGCATCGGCGCCTCGGCGGCGTCCTGCCGGTGTTCGTCGTCCGCCTGGCTTACGTCCCCTTGGGCTTCGTCCCCCTGGCTCTCCTCCCCCTGGCTCTCCTCCCCCTGGCTCTCCTCCCTTGGGGCGTCATCATCCTGGGGCGAGGTCGGCGCGGCCTCGGCCTCGGAGGGTTCGGCCTGTGCGTGCCGGGCACCGCCCTCGGCGCGGTCCATGGCCGATTCCGGCGCCGTATCCTCGTCCTCCTCCTCCTCGCGCGCCTCGGCGGCCTGCATCTCGAGCAGGCGCTGCCGGTCGGCGACAGGGATCTGGTAGTAATCGGGATGGATCTCGCTGAAGGCGAGGAAGCCGTGCCGGTTGCCGCCATACTCGACGAAGGCGGCCTGCAGGCTGGGTTCCACCCGGACCACCTTGGCCAGGTAGATGTTGCCCTTGAGGGGCCGCTTGGTTGCGGCTTCGAGGTCGAATTCCTCGAGCCGGTTGCCGTCCAGCACCACCACGCGGGTCTCTTCCGCGTGGGATGCGTCGATCAGCATGCGCTTGGTCATTGAAGCGGTGGCTCCGCGCCGGCCGGCGCGGAGGCGCGGCACGGCGGATCGGGGTGGCGTGGCCCGATCGAGGACGACTGCGCGGCGCCGACACCCATCATGCTGACTTGCGTCATGCAGGTGTTCCCATGCGCCGGCGTCCCGTCCTCTCTCGGCGGGGCAGCCACGGGACACCGGCACGCCGATCGCGGCAGGCAGCGGTCCCCCGGGACGCCCCAGGTTCGTGCCCACGCGCAAGGCGCGACGCCCGCAATCGCGCGGGCGAAACGGCGTCGGTCACGCTGGCACCGGGAGCAGCCCCGTGTATTCCAGGGACTGCCGAGGGTCATGGCGCGACAGGTCCCGCAGGAGCGGAGAGGGCGAGCCGGACGGCCCCGGAAGGGGCGGACCCGACATGGCAACCCGGCGAAACGCGGGCGCGGTTGTGAACCGCCACCCCAAGCCAGGCCATTGCCGCGCGCCGCATCCTCGGCCCCCCGGATGCCGGGGTTACGCCTGCCGGCGCGGCTGCGCCCAGATCTCCGCCGGCAGCGGGCGCCGCCGGGGCGAATCACAATAGGCGAGGGGGGGCCGGTTTCACAAGGCTGCTGGCGGCGGGGCGGGCTGAAGGCCCGTTGCCGATTCGCCACGGCGGTCCCGCAGCCCTTGCCCGCGGGGCCGAATGCCGGTGCCTTCATAGCCTGCCTGTCCGCCTCGCAACCCTCCGACCGCATTGCCGGGGCGCAGGGCAAGCACGTCCTGCCGCGGCTGGAGGCCGTGATCGCCGGCACGGGTCCCGAACGGCACGGGCATGGCGCCGCCCCGGTCCGGAATGGTAGACCACGCCCTGCATCTTCGGGGGATGATGCAAGGATGGGGCAGAGTTCGACCGGACCAGGGGACGGGTCCGGGCCGCTGGAGGGAGCCTGCGGCGTGACGGCGGGGGAGGGATCCTCCGATCTGGGGCGGCCCGATCTGGGACGACGAGGGCTGCTCACCCTCATGGCCGCCGTCCTCGCGGGGGCGGCGGGGGCCGGGCCGGTTCTCACCGTGGCGCGGGGCCGCACCCGGCTGACGCTGCCGCTGGCGCATGCCGCGCCATGGCGGCTCTCGGCCGCGCTCGACCCGCCGCGCCTGCTGCTCGACATGCCGCAGGCGCCGAAGGGCTGGCCGGCGCGGCAGGCGGGCAAGGGGCTGGTGACGCGGCTGGAGCAGCACCGTCGCGGCAGCGGCCACCGGCTGGCGATCCTGCTGACGCGGCCGGTCGCCCTGCCGGTCACGCGCGTCTCCAGCCATGGCCTGATCATCGAGCTGGCGCCCGGGCCGGCCTCCGGCTTCGCGCGCATCGCCGATGGCCGCAGCCTGGCGGCAGCGGCGCGGCCGCGCACCAGCCTGCCGCTGGTGGTGCTCGATCCCGGCCATGGCGGCAAGGATCCCGGCGCGATCGGCGTCCGCGGCACGCAGGAGAAGCGCATCACCCTGGCGGCGGCGCTCGAGCTGAAGCGGCAGCTCGAGGCGGGGGGGCGATGCCGCGTGCTGCTCACCCGCTCCCGCGACGTCTTCATCCCGCTCGGCCAGCGGATCGAGCTGGCGCGGCAGCGGGAGGCGGCGCTGTTCCTCTCGCTGCATGCCGATTCCGCGCCGGGGGCGCGCGGCGCCAGCGTCTACACCCTGTCGGAGACGGCGACCGACCGGTTCTCGGCGGCCCTGGCCAGGCGGGAGAACGCTGCCGACCAGCGCGGCGGGCTGCGCCTGCCCTCGGTGCCGCCGGAGGTGCAGCGGATCCTGCTCAGCCTCATGCGGCAGGAGACGCGCTCCGGCTCGGAGCAGCTGGCGCGCTTCGCGGTGGCGGCGCTCGGTGGCGAGGTGCCGCTGCTGCCCCATACCCACCGGCGCGCCGGCTTCGTCGTGCTGAAGGCGCCGGACGTGCCCTCGGCGCTGGTGGAGATGGGCTTCCTCTCGCATCCGGCGGATGAGGCGGCGCTGAACCGGGTGGACCACCGCAAGAAGCTCGCCAAGGCGCTGGCCGAGACGATCACCGCCTATCTCGGCACCCGCCACGCGGCCCTTGCGGAACTCTGACGATTTTCCTTGCAGCGCCCCATGCTGCGGTGCAACATGACGGGGAGCGATGGGAGGAACGGCAACGCGGAGTTGTCACCCATGGTCACGTTCCTCGTCAGCACTGCCCTCCTCGTCTGCGTGAACATCGCAGTCGACCATGAAGCCCGGCGCGAGGGCTTCGATGAGCAGAGGGGTGGCGTGCATCTCGGCACCTGATACGGCGTGCGGGGAGGGGCCCGGCCTCTCCCCGTGGCCCGTGCCCGGCGGAGGTCAGCCCTGTAGGGCCTCGGCATCCGCCAGCAGGCGCCGCAGCCGCGCCTCCAGGCTATGGGCCCGGAGGATTTCGGCGCGGCCGGCCGCGGCGATCGCCTCACGCTCCTGCGGCCGCGCAAGATAATGGGCGATCAGGCCTTCCAGCACCTCCGGCCGGTCGGGCGGGTAGTAGACCAGGTGCCGGCGATCCTCGAATTGCGCCATATTCGCAAGGCCGCTGGGATGGTCCATGGCCGGCGTCAGCAGCAGCGTGCCGCAGGCCATCACCTCGGTCACCTTGGTGACCAGCAGCCGCGAATAGGCCGGCAGGTTCACGAAGATCCGGGTGCTGCAATAGGCCTCGGCCAGCCGCGCGAAGCTGCGGACCGGATCCGGATCGGCCACCGGTGCCATGCGGGCGAGCGGCAGGCCGATGCGCCGCAGGTATTCGACGCGCTTCGGGTAGAGCGAGCCGAGGAAGGCGGCGTCGTGCCGCTTCGGCACCGGGCGCGGCGCGAAGAGCACCGGATCGGCGCCGAAGGGCAGCCAGGTGCCGCCGAACTCCATCGCATCCTGCGCCGCCGGGAAATAATGCCGGTCGGCCAGGGCCCGGTAGCGGCCGAAGGGGAAGTCGCGGTCGTCCCGATGCGCCGATTCCGCGTACCAGGCGAGCTTCGGCATGGGCAGCGCCGCCCAGGCGGCGCCGTAGCGCTGCTCCAGCATCTCGCCATACCATTCGACGGCGCCGAGGAGGATGAAGTCAGCCCCGCGCAGCGCCTCGACCGGCGGGCCGCCCGCGCCCGGATGGCCGCAATCCATCACCTGGTAGCCCATGGCGGCGAGGGTGAGGGAGATCCCCTCGGCGCAGCACCAGGCCGAGCCGACCCGCGCGGTGCAGTGGAAGACCGCGACCCGCCGGATGCTCATGGCCCGGCCCGGTCGAGATGCGCCAGCGCCCGGGCGAGGCCCTCCGGCAGCGGGATGGCGGCGCGGAAGCCGAGCGACTCCTGCAACCGCGTATCCCCGCCGCGGGCGAAGACCCCCTCCGGCTGCCCGGCGAGGCCGCGCACCGCCGGCCGCCAACCGGCCAACTCGGCCGCCATGGCGGCGAGGTCGGTGAAGCTGGTCAGGATGCCGGTCGAGAGGTTGACCGCGCTGCCATCCTCGATCCGGTCCATCATCGTCAGCACGCCGCGGATGCAGTCATCGACATGGATGAAGTCGCGCATCTGCCGGCCGCTGCCCCAGACGGCGAGCTCCGCCGCGCCGCGCCCCGCCAGCACGCGGCGGCAGATGGCCGGGAAGGGATAGGCGGCGTCCTGGTCCTCGCCGTAGCCGGAGAAGGGCCGGAAGCAGACCGTGCGCAGCCCGTGCCGGGCATGGGCGAGGCGGGCGAGGTATTCGGCGGTCAGCTTCGCCCAGCCATAGGACATGTCCGGTATCAGGTAGCACCTGCCACCACGCCCCACGTGCGAAGACCCGCAATGTTTCGTGCGTGTTGAGTTTGTTGGCTGGCCTGCTGGCGAGCGGCTTATTCAACAATGCTCGCGCCGTAGAAGTCTCGCTTAATCAGGAAGTCGCTTGCGGTCGCGTTGGTGGGCGCGATGGGAACCGACTTGATAGAACCAATGCGCTCGCCCTTCAGGCCGATGGTGTAGGCGAGGCCAGTTCGTGCTTGTGCCCCGCCATTGCCCGCGTCCCTGTAGGTCGTACAAACGTACAGAAGCGGGATCACCGTATCACCCCGTGGGCCGGTATCAGGCATTACACTGCGTTCCAAAACGCCTTCGCTTATGCGCACCTCAAATGTGCGCGTTTGGGTTTCGTCGGGGAACAGGGCAAGAGGCGCCAGGAAATCATCGCGCGCTCGTTCGCATGCGGGCGTTATCTCTGTTACCGCAGAGCGGGGCACTCCGAATTCCAACGCGCTGCCGAGGGCCGCAACGCGTACGTCGGTGGCGGGCGAGTGGCCTACGTTCTTCAAAGTTACGCTGATTTCGAACTGCCCGCCTTTGGCGTTGAAGGCAATAGGCGTTTCCATTTTGGGCTCTATGGCAATCCAAGCTCTGTTGGTGGTGACGGCCGCGTTGAGCTGTCCTTGGACCGAGAGCGATTGCCACACGGAGGTTACGAGCACGGCGCCGGCTACAATCGTGGACGCCAAAGCCAGACGGGCAACGTTCTCGTTGCGCGCATCCTCCTGTGGGCGCTGTCGGCGTTCTTCGGCGCTCTGGCGTTTATACTCCTCGAATATAGCTTCAAGCGCGCGGGCCGTTCGGTCACTGGACTCAACCCGGTCATCACGGGGTTGGGGCTGCTGTGCGGCGGTTTTGCTATCCTCCCTCTCACGCCCATCGCGCTTTGGCCCGGGACGCCCCTGCTCGTCGCTTTCGTCGCGTTTGCGTTGGGCGGCTCGGTCCTCGGCTTCACGTTCCGCTGCCTTGGCCCAGTCTGGTTGATCCCGCTGGCTTTCTTGGTCGCCGTTAGTGGCGGTACTGCGGCGCTGATCGGTGTCATACCTTGGCTGAGTTGGGTGGCGCCCATGTGAGCGACTGCCCGCCATGTACGCGAACAAGCCGGCGCCTGCCGCGAGGGCTGCTAGTAGTGGCCGCAAGGCGCACCTCAGCGTTCTCGTCACCTATGACGTTGCCCTACGGCGCGGAGGGCTCAACACGGCGAATGGGCTTTGTGGGCATGATTGACCGCCCTCCTTGCGCAATTTATCGCTTTCCCATGGCACCTCGGACGACTTCAGCGACCGAAGAGAGTGGGAGCACTCCCATTTCTCCAGACATCGCTGCGGCAACGGAAAAGAAGGAGCCTGCGCGTGGATTTCTGCAGTCAGCACGAAGGGACCTTAATGACGAGGAGGTGGCAGTACCAGCTGTTGCTCGTTTTTTGATTGCAGACATTGAGCGCCTTGAACAAGACAATGCTGAGCAAAAGAAAATCGCATCCTTATACCACGATCAAAGAGTGGAGATTGCAAGACTATCTGAGCAGAACAAAAAGTCAAAATGGATTGATATTTTGTCGTATGTTTGTCTGGCAGTGGGTTCTGCAGGGCTTGGCGCATCCCCTAGCTACCTTTCAATAGTCAATGCATGGTCGCTTGGGGTTGTATTTTGCGTACTATCCGCAATTCTTGTTATCACCGGTGTGCTTGCGAAGGTACTCTCATGACTCTGAAGATTGTTGGCGTGGAAGCCGCAGGCGATCTTGAGAGTGAACGGGTTGTTCTGCGGGCTGTGGCAGATGTTGCCATAGGTAAGTATATCCTATTATGCACGAGAAGATCACCTGACGGAAAGGTATATAGTGGTCCTGTTAATCACGCCTATTGGTTTGAAACAATTCCTGTGAAGGCAGGAGATTACGTAGTTCTTTATTCAAAGGACGGGCAAAGAAGTGAAAAGCGTTCTGAAAATACGGGCTCTTCGTATTTTTTCTACTGGCGTCAAAAGTCCTCGATCTGGAGTTCTGACTTCAAACCAACTTTGATGCTGGCCTCCACATGGGAGTGGACATAACCAAGTCATGGGAATCCGGAATCAATAATCAAACCTGATTTCCTTTGTCCCTATCGCCTCCAAACATTGGACGAAGAATACAGCCGAAAATCCGCCCCGACTGATCTTATTGGCGATGTTCCGCTCATTCTCATGCACGCCGAGGGCTTCCAGCCGCTCGGCCAGTTCCCGGTAGCCGAGGTTCCGCCGCTTTAGCTCGGCCCGGAGGATGCCCTTCACTTTCGCCTGCCAGTCCGTGTCATCCATGCGCCTCACCGAATCCAGGGTGGATATCATCATATTCGGTGTTTTCTGGCTTGACCACAACGCAGATTATCACCATATTCGATGTATCGACACCGGATATGGCGACATTGGCCCAGCATTTCCTCCTCTCCGCACGCGCAAGGACGCTGACCATCGCGTCCATCCTGCGCATGTCGGACCGGGATGCCGAGGCGATGTTCGCGTCCATCCGTTGGTCCGACACGGGCGGCAAGGCCGTCTGCCCGCATTGCGGCTGCCCCACCTGCTACGAGGCCCGGCGGCCGAACGGCTCCCTGCGCTACCGCTGCAAGGCGTGCCGCAAGGACTTCTCCCTGACCTCGGGCACGCTGTTCGCGCACCACAAGATGCCGCTGCAAACCTACCTGGCGGCCATCGTGATCTTCTGCAACGAGGTGAAGGGCAAGAGCGCCCTGGCCCTCTCCCGCGACCTCGGCGTCCAGTACAAGACGAGCTGGGTCTTGGCGCATAAGCTGCGCGAGGCGATGGCAACCGAGATGAAGGGGAGCCGGCTCGGCGGCAAGGGCGAGGTTGTCGAGATCGACGGCGGCTACTTCGGCGGCTACGTGAAGCCGGCCAACCGCAAGGAGGACCGCAAGGACCGCCGCTTGGCTGTGAACCAGACCGGCAAGCGCAAGTGCGTGGTGGTGATCCGGCAGCGCGACAGCCTGACCCTGCCGACCGCCTTCCCGTCCGAAGCCGCCGCCCTGTCCTTCATCCGCAGCCGCGTCGCGGCCGAGACGGAAATCCACGCCGACGAAGCCAGCTCCTGGGATGCGCTGCACGCCCATTACGTGGTGAAGCGGATCAACCATCAGGTCGCCTACAGCTTGGACGGCACCCACACGAACGGCGCCGAAAGCTTCTTCTCGCGGATGCGCCGGGGCGAGATCGGCCACCATCACCACATCGCCGGGACCTACCTCGTGCGCTACGCCCAGGAAGCCGGCTGGCGCGAGGATCATCGGCGCGATCCGAACGGGGCGCAGGTCAAGCGTGTGGTCGGGCTGGCGATGATGGCGGGGCCGAGCGTGGATTTCTGTGGATACTGGCAGAGGGCGATGGTCAATGGCCCGTCTGTGATCCCCCAAACATAGACTTCACGGCGTAAGCGTCAGCCATCAGTGGCCTTGAGATGCCCGGGCTTGCCTGCCGAGATAGCGGGCATGACGGACGAAGCTGACGTGGCGGAACCGCTCGGAGCGGGTTCTTATGACGGTCGGAAGGGCACGAT
>NZ_JABFHG010000010.1 GCF_013112485.1 Roseicella sp. DB1501 | reverse complement strand
TCACCGCCGAGTGGAACCTGATCGCGCTCGCCTACAACTGCCGAAGGCTTCACCGCCCGCGGCTGGCCACCTAATCCACAACTCAGCTATCCCGCTGCCAGCTGGCCCAAACCCAACAGGCTGCTAGGCCATGATCCGCTCGTACAGGGTCGCGGATCATGGTCCAGGCCGTTGTTTGATCGGGTGATCCACGCCTTTCGGTGAGTCCACCTCAGGCGACCACGCTCCAGGTCATTGCTTCATCGCGTGATGCACGCTTTTCGATGCTTCCACCTCCAAGCGATCACGCTCTGACCGACGGCATTTGACATCGTGCCGGGCGCCGCCAGACTCGCTGGCGGCACGGAGGTCCGCGATGTCCATGCAGCCGCGCGAGCGCATCCCTTATTCCGCCATCGTCGACCGGCCGCCGCTGCGCCTGCCGGGCGGGGCACGGGTGGTGATCTGGAGCATCGTCAACCTCGAGGTCTGGGACATCGCACGGCCGATGGCACGGCAGGTGCTGCCGGCGCCGACCGGCCAAGTGCTGCTGCCCGACGTGCCGAACTGGTCCTGGCACGAATACGGGATGCGCGTCGGCGTCTGGCGCTTCTTCCGGCTGTACGAGCGGCTCGGCATCGCGCCGACGCTCTCCATCAACGCGCGCGTCGTCGAGGATTACGAACGCGTCGCGGCGCAGGCACGCGCGGCGGGCTGGGAGTTCATGGGCCATTCCTGGGAGCAGGGGCCAATCCACAAGGAGGCGGATCAGCGCGGCATGATCCACCGCTCGCTCGACCGGCTGGAGCGCTTCACCGGCCGGCGCCCGGTCGGCTGGCTCGGGCCGGGGCTGACCGAAACCTACGAGACGCCCGAGCTGCTGGCCGAGGCCGGGGTGCAGTATATCGGCGACTGGGTCTATGACGACGAGCCGACCACGATACACACCGCCAGGGGGCCGCTGGTGACGCTGCCTTACACGGTGGAGCTGAACGACATCCCGATGATGATCGTGCAGCACCATGAGGGCGAGCACCTGCTGAAGCGCGCCATCGACCAGTTCGACCGGCTCTACGAGGAAGGGGCGGAGCGAGCGAAGATCATGTCGATCGCCATCCACCCCTATATCTCCGGCCAGCCGCACCGCATCGCCTATCTCGAGGCCTTCTACGCGCATGTTGCCGGCAAGCCGGGCGTGCTGCACTGGAACGGCGAGCAGCTTCTCGACTGGTATCGCGGCGAGCGCGACCGGCCCGCCAAGGATTGATGCAGCCGGCGCGACCGTGCCCTGCGTCACAGCGGGCCGGGTCGCACCATGCGAAACTGGGATCGGGTGCGTGTCGCCGGACTCGCTGCACCAGCCGCGACAATACGCCCCACACGAGAATTTACCGAATATTTCTCACGCGTAAGTTATGTCGCATCCTTAGGAGATTGCACTAAATCGCTCCTGTCGGTTGCGACAATGGCTGCACCGCACCAACAAGAACTCACATAGATTTTGCCATCCAGCGCGTAACCATCAAAGGCAGCAAGCGATGTCATGGGGGTCGCGTAGGGCAACGGACGCGACATAGATTGACTCGAAAAGCCGGGAGCAAGGATCGTCTCCCGGTCGGTTGCCCAACGGCAAGCGATTATTGTCCTGAGCTTGCATTCCATGGTCGTTCACCGACCGATTTCTTTGTGACTAAAAGGAGCGCCACCATGCCCGTGTACAGGTTCGGAAGCGGCGACGATGTTTTCGGCACGACCTATGAGGGCGATTGGACCGGCACCATCGTCTACGCGGGCGCCGGAGCCGATACGATCACCCTGGGCTTCAAGCCGCCCGGCGGCTTCACCCCCTATGCGGTGAACTACTCCATCGCCTTCGGCGAGGCCGGCAAGGACACGCTCTCGGCCATCGGCACCGGCAACTGGCTGCTCGGCGGCGCCGGCGCCGATCTGATCACCGTCACCGGAACCGGTAACAGCGCCTTCGGCGAGGCTGGCGATGACCACCTCGTCGCCGAGGGCTACGGCTACCACCTGAGCCGCTACAGCTTCATCTACGAGGCGACGAACAACCAGCTGATCGGCGGGGCGGGCAGCGACCTGCTGGAGAGCCGCAGCACGCCCGCGATGCAGAGCGGCTACGCCTATACCGACCACGGCGTCGCCGGCACCATCATGACCGGCGGGCCGGGCCAGGACAGCTTCCTGCTGCGCAATGCCAGCGACCTCATCGTCGCCAACGACGCGGACGGCCTGATCTCGCAGGGCGACATCTTCCACGGCGTGATCGACGAGATCATCGACTACCAGGCCGGCGAGCGGGTCGATATCGGCGCCGCCAGCCGTCTCGATGCCGTGGCGCTCAGCACCGGGCCGCTGCACCTGCCGAACCCCAGCAACGGGGGGACGCCCGTGCCGGCGAGCGAGGCGCACAAGCATCCGGTCCTCGCCGATGGCAGCTATGCCAGCTATCGCGGCGACATCACCGCGGCCGGCGAGTTCACCGTCTCGCAGGCGGGACACGACCTGCTCGTCGTCTACGACGCGGCGGACACTATCGACGCGCCGCTCTATCAGGGCGCCGTCGCGCTGCACGGCATCACCGATGCGAATCAGGTCCTCTTCGCCTGAGGCTCGCCGCGTGACGCTCCGGGCCCCCGGTTGACGGGGGCGGGTGGGTCCGGCCGGGCGATCCCGGCCGGACTTCGCCCATGACCCGCGGGGCCGGCAGCCCGGCGCCGCGGCTCAGCGCACCAGGCGCCGGTAGAGATGCCAGGTCGCGTGGCCGAGCACCGGCATGACGACCGCGAGGCCGATGAAGGCCGGCACGCTGCCGATCGCCAGCAGCGCCGCCACGATCAGCCCCCAGAGCACCATCGGCCCGGGATTGGCGAGGCAAGCCTGGATGGAGGCTTGGATGGCCGGGCCGATGCCGACGCGGCGGTCGATCAGCATCGGAGCCGAGACCACCGTCAGCACCAGCACGAGGAGGGCGAAGAGGAAGCCGGCGCCGTTGCCGAGCAGCAGCAGCCGGTGCCCTTCGGGCGTGGTGAAGGCGGCATTCAGCACGTCGCCGAAGCTGGTCACCGGAAGCTCACCGAGAGTGTGGTCCCAGATCCAGCGCGCCACGCCGACCCAGGCGACGAAGAGAACCATCACCAGGATGCCGAGCATGACGATGTTGGCCAGGTTGGGATGCCGCAGCACCGCGAAGGCGGTGAGCCAGGAAACCGGCTCCCCGGCCTCGCGCCGGCGGCTGATTTCGTACAGCCCGATGGCGGCGACCGGGCCGACCAGGCTGAGCCCGGCGACGAGCGGCCAGAGCAGCGGCACCATGTCGCCGCCCGAGAAGGCGCGCGCCGCGACGAGGCCGACGATCGGGTAGAGGACGCAGAGGAACATGAGCTGCGTCGGGATGCTGCGGAAGTCCTGCCATCCCTCCCGTAGCGCCGCGCGCAGGTCGGCGGTGCCGATCCGGCGGATGGTCGCCTCGGAGACATCGGTGGGATGGCGGGCCTGGGTCCAGGCTTGAGCCATGGCGAAACCCTCCTTCGAGGCCGCATCCGGGATCGCATCCCCCCGCGGCCTGGCCGCATTGCGGGACGAAGTCCGCGGGCCGGAACGGTCCCTGGCTCCGGCACGCCGGCGGCAGGGTCCCAAGGCTTGGGCCGCGGCCACCTCCTGGGCCAACGCGCGACCGGGCGTTGCGCTCCCCGGCCTTCTTTCTCCTCCGCGCGCGAGTCCCCGGCGGCGACTCGGCGGGGCCAGCGAGGCCGGCGAAAGGCACGGCGCAAGGTGGGTCGCCGCGCGATCCGGCGCCATGCCCGGCGCCTGCCGCGCCGCGCCGGCGGGCAAGCCGCTGCGAGGCCGGGATGGGTTGCGGGTCCCGGCGCTTCGGTTATATCCCTGGGCGGCCCATTCCCGTGCCTCGTGGCGCGCGGTGCCATCTGTCCGCGTTGCCACCTCGTCGCCTATCAGGGACGCCATCGCCGATGCAATCGCTCGAACTGAACAAGGCCTTCGCTGCGCTCCTCACGGCCGGCATCACCTTCATGCTGGCCGGGCAGCTCGGCAAGGTGCTGGTGCATGGCGAGCGGCCGCATGAGCCGGCCATCCAGCTCGGCCAGGATGCGAGCGAGGCCGCGCCCTCCGGCCCGGCCGGCCCGACGATCGAGCCCATCGCCGGCCTGCTGGCGGATGCGGATGTGGCGGCCGGCCAGAGCATCGCGCAGAAGCAGTGCGGCAGCTGCCATACCTTCAATGAGGGCGGCAAGTCCGGCGTCGGTCCGAATCTCTACGGCGTCGTCGGCGCGCCGCATGGGCATCTGGAAGGCTTCAACTACTCCGCGGCGCTGAAGGGCAAGGAAGGCCCGTGGAATTACGACGAGCTGAACCACTGGCTGGCCAAGCCCTCCTCCTACGCTCCCGGCACCCGCATGGCCTTCGCCGGCCTGAGCAGCGCGAAGCAGCGGGCGGAGGTCATCGCCTATCTGCGGTCCATCTCGCCGAAGGCGCCGCCGCTGCCGCCGCCCGGTGAGGCCGCCGCGACGCCGGCGGCCGCCCCGGCCGCTGCGGCGGCAGGGGCCGCCCCGGCTGCGGCGCCGGCGGGTGCCGTGCCGGCGGCTGCTCCGGCCGCGGCAGGCGCGCCGCCGATCGCCGAGCGGCTGGCCAAGGCCGATCTGGAGAAGGGCGCCACCCTGTTCCGCCGGCAGTGCGGCGCCTGCCACACGCCGAACGAGGGCGGCCGCAACGGCGTCGGCCCCAACCTCTACGACGTCGTCGGCAAGCCGCACGGGCATCTGGAAGGCTTCAACTACTCGGCGGCGCTGAAGGCCAAGCAGGGGCCTTGGACCTATGACGAGCTGGACCACTGGCTGACCAGCCCCTCGCAATACGCCTCGGGCACGCGCATGGCCTTCGCCGGCATCAAGGACCCGCAGGACCGCGCCAACGTCATCGCCTATCTGCGCAGCCTCTCGGCCAACCCGCAGCCGCTGCCCTAGAACTTCCCTGAAAGCCGCTTCGCGGCTTTGCGGGGGCTCCAAGGACGGCCCGGACGGAGAGAGCGTCCAACGAAAACCCCCGGCGGCCGCGAGGCCCCGGGGGTTTTTCGTATCAGCGGCTCAGCTCGCGCGTCATCGCCTCGATGCCGCCGAGCGTCAGCGGGTACATCCGCTGCTCCAGCAGCCGGTGCAGGATGAGGGCGGACTGGTACCGGCCCCAGGCCCCTTCCGGCATCGGGTTCAGCCAGGCGCTGCGGCGGAAATGGCCGAGCAGGCGGTTCAGCCAGACCTGGCCGGATTCCTCGTTCCAGTGCTCGACGCTGCCGCCGGGCTGGATCACCTCATAGGGGCTCATCGCGGCGTCGCCGACGAAGATCGCCTTGTAGTCCGGCCCGTATTTCCGCAGCACCTCCCAGGTCGAGACCTCGCTGTCCCGGCGACGCCGGTTGCTGGTCCAGAGCCGCTCATAGGGGCAGTTGTGGAAGTAGAAATGCTCGAGATGCTTGAACTCCGCCCGGGCGGCGGAAAACAGCTCGGCGCAGACCCGCACATGGTCGTCCATCGAGCCGCCGATATCGAGGAAGAGCAGCACCTTCACCGTGTTGTGCCGCTCCGGCACCATCTTCAGGTCGAGCGTCCCGGCATTGTTCGCCGTCGCCCGAATGGTGTCGGGCAGGTCGAGCTCGGTCGCCGCCCCCTGGCGGGCGAAGCGGCGCAGCCGCCGCAGGGCGAGCTTCATGTTGCGCGTGCCGATCTCGATATCGCCGTCGAGGTCGCGGAACTCCCGCTTGTCCCAGACCTTGACCGCGCGGCGGTGGCGGCTCTCCTCCTGGCCGATGCGCACGCCTTCGGGGTTGTAGCCATAGGCGCCGAAGGGCGAGGTGCCGCCGGTGCCGATCCACTTGCTGCCGCCCTGGTGCCGGCCCTTCTGCTCGGCGAGGCGCTGCTTCAGCGTCTCCATCAGCTTGTCGAAGCCGCCCAGCGCCTCGATCTGTGCCTTCTCCTCCTCGGTAAGGTATTTCTCCAGCATCTTCCGCAGCCATTCGGCCGGGATCCGCGCCTCGGCGCCGGGATCGCCCTCGGGTGGCTCGAGGCCCTTGAAGACCTCGCCGAAGACGCGGTCGAAGCGGTCGAGATGCCGCTCGTCCTTCACCAGCGTAGCGCGGGAGAGATGGTAGAAGTCGTCGACGCTGTAATCGGCGACGCCCTCCTTCAT
Source organism: Roseicella sp. DB1501 (assembly GCF_013112485.1). Classification (GTDB taxonomy): domain Bacteria; phylum Pseudomonadota; class Alphaproteobacteria; order Acetobacterales; family Acetobacteraceae; genus Paracraurococcus. Next base: position 251,839 of record NZ_JABFHG010000010.1, on the reverse strand, counting down.
GCCGCGCAGCAGGGTGAGGTATTCCGTGATGCTGGCGGGAATGCCGGCGGTGCGGAGCGCGACGATGAAGTGGGCGAGCATCGGCCGCGCCCTAGCGCTGCTGCCGCCGCGAGAGGAAGGCCAGGCGCTCGAAGAGGTGCACGTCCTGCTCGTTCTTCAGCAGCGCGCCGTAGAGCGGCGGGATGGCGACCTTGGCATCCTGGCTGCGCAGCACCTCGGGCGGCAGGTCCTCGATCATCAGCAGCTTCAGCCAGTCGAGCAGCTCGGAGGTGGCGGGCTTCTTCTTCAGCTCGGCGACGCTGCGGACCTCGAAGAAGACGTTCAGCGCCTCGCGCGCCAGCTCCTGCTTGATGTCGGGGAAATGCGCCTGGACGATCTGCTCCATCGTCGCGCGGTCGGGGAAGCGGATGTAGTGGAAGAAGCAGCGGCGCAGGAAGGCGTCCGGCAGCTCCTTCTCGTTGTTCGAGGTGATGATGACGACGGGCCGGTGCTTCGCCACCACCGTCTGCCGCGTCTCGTAGACGAAGAACTGCATCCGATCGAGCTCGAGCAGCAGGTCGTTCGGGAATTCGATGTCGGCCTTGTCGATCTCGTCGATCAGCAGCACCTGCGGCCGGTCCGCCTCGAAGGCGTCCCAGAGCTTGCCGCGCACGATGTAATTGCCGATCTCGTGCACCCGCGGGTCGCCGAGCTGCCCGTCGCGCAGCCGCGAGACGGCGTCGTATTCGTAGAGGCCCTGCTGCGCCTTGGTGGTGGACTTGATGTGCCACTCGATCAGCGGATGGCCGAGGGCGCGGGCCACCTCATGCGCCAGCACGGTCTTGCCGGTGCCCGGCTCGCCCTTCACCAGCAAGGGCCGCTGCAGGGCCACGGCGGCGTTCACCGCGACTTCGAGGTCGCGCGATGCGATATAGGTCTCGGTGCTGCGGAACCCGGCCACGCCTGCCCCCTGGATGCTTCGGAGAGAGGGTGGCGCCTGTCCCGCCCCACGGCAAGCCCATGCCGTCACGGGCGATTGCGCCCCCCTTCCTCCCCGGTCGCCACCCGTTGCCCTGCCGCGGCTTCGCCGCGGCAGGCTGTGACGCCCCTCGGTCCCGAGGCGGCTCACGGGGCCCCCGCGACGGCGCGCCGCGACGTCGTGGGGAATATCGATCAGGCCTTGGCCAGCCCCGCCGCCTTCATCGCCTCGCCGAGCGAGGCATCCGCCTCGGCCAGCGCCTTGCCGGCCCCCGCGGCATCGGCATAGACACCGCCGAAGCCGCGCGCCGCCAGGAAGTCCTGGTAGTCCTTCGACTGGTAGATGCGCCCGAGCGCCGGCTCGATCGCCGCCTTCACCGCCTCCGGCAGGCCGGCCGGGCCGACGATCACCCGCATGGCGCCGGTGGTGAAGTCGATGCCCATCGCCTCCTGCAGGGTCGGGATGTTGGGGAAGGTGTCGAGCCGCTTCGGGGCCATCACGGCGAGGCTGCGGCAGCGTCCGGCATCGAGCATGGCGCGGGCCTCCGGCACCGAGCAGGTGGTGAAGTCGAGCCCGCCCGCCGCCAGGTCCTGCATCGCCGGCGCGGCGCCGTTCGAGGGCACCCAGCGCACATGATCGGCCTTCAGCCCCATGGCGCCGAGCCAGCCGGCCAGGGCCAGGTGCCAGATGCCGCCCTGGCCGGTGCCGCTCGCCTTCATCTTGCCCGGCGTGCTCGCCTTGATCGCCTCGGCGAGCTGCTTCGCGTCCTTGTAGGGCGAGGCGACGTTCACCTGGATGCCCGGCGGGTCGTTGTTCATCAGGCCGAGCGGGGTGAAATTCCGGTAGGTGACCTCCGTCAGCCCCTGCCAGTGCAGCATGCAGATCTCGGAGGTGATGATGCCGAGCGTGTAGCCATCGGGCGGCGATTGGGCGATCGCGGCATGGCCCACCACGCCGGAGCCGCCGGTGCGGTTCACCACGTTGACCGGCTGGCCGAGCTCCTTCTCCAGCAGCGCGGCGACGATGCGGGCCACCGCATCCGTGCCGCCGCCCGCCGCCCAGGGGCAGAGGAGCTGCATCGGCCGCGCGGGGTATTTCGGCTGCCCCAGGGCGTTGGGGGCGATGGCGGGGGCCGCGAGCAGGGCAGCGCCGCCGCCGAGCAGGCTGCGTCGGTTGAGGGTCGTCATGGTCTCGTTCCTCCTGGCACGCCCCTCCCGGCGGGGCGTTTCATTGCGTGTCCAGAGCGTGCGACATCGGCCGGCGGGGCGCAACGGGTTCCGCGCTATCCGGTCGCGTCCCCCGCCGCCATCCGCCGCCGCTGCATCCGGTTCCAGATCCAGATCCCGAGCGGCCAGAGCAGCGCCCCGAAGGTCATCGCCGCCAGCACGCCGGAGACCGGGCGTTCGAAGAAGGGCAGGATGTCGCCATCCGACTTGATGAGGGAGGTGATGAAATTCTGCTCCACCATCGTCCCCATGACGATGCCCAGCACCAGCGCCGCCACCGGATAGCCGTTGCGCTCCATGACGAAGCCGAGGCAGCCGAAGACCCCGACCAGCAGCACCGAGAAGAGGTTGCTGCCGGTGGCGAAGGCGCCCACCGCGCAGAGCAGCATGATGACCGGCATCACCGCCGCCCGCGGCGCCCGCAGCACGCTCGCCGCCAGCCGGATCATGACGATGCCGAGCGGGATCATGATGATGTTGGCGAGGATGAAGATGAGGTAGAGCGCGTACATCGAGGAGGCGCGCTCGGTGAACAGCGTCGGGCCGGGATTCAGCCCCTTCATGTAGAGCACGCCGATGGCGATCGCCGTGATGGTGTCGCCGGGGATGCCGAAGAGCAGCGAGGGCACCCAGCCCGAGGCGAGGGAGGCGTTGTTGGAGGCGCCGGCCTCGACCAGCCCCTCGGGATGGCCGGTGCCGAACTTCTCCGGCTCCTTGGAGAAGCGCTTGCTCATGGCGTAGCTGACCCAGGCCGCCATGTCGGCGCCCGCCCCGGGCAGCACGCCGATGATGATGCCGATGACGTTCCCCCGCCACATCGGCCACTGGTACTTCTTGGTCAGCATCCACTGGTTCGCCAGGATGGAGCCGAATTTCCGCCGCGGCAGGGGCGGCGGCTCCGGCGTCACCATGGCCCGCATCACCTCGCTCACCGCGAAGACGCCGACCAGCGCCGGGATCGGCTCGATGCCGCCGAGCAGGTCGGGGATGCCGAAGGTGAAGCGCGGCGTGCCGGCCGGGTTCTCCATGCCGATGCAGGAGACCAGCAGGCCGAGCAGCATGGAGGCGATGGCCTTGATCGGCGAGGAGCGGGCGACCAGCGTCGCGCACATCAGGCCGAGGAAGGCGAGCCAGAAATACTCGAAGGTCGAGAAGGACAGCGCCATCTCGGCCAACAGCGGCGCCATCAGCACCAGGGAGAGGGTGCCGACGATGCCGCCGATGGCGCTGAACCAGAGGCCGGCGCCGAGCGCCAGCTCCGCCTGGCCCTTGCGGGTGAGCGCATAGGCCTCGTCGGTATAGGCGGCCGAGGCGGGGGTGCCGGGGATGCGCAGCAGGCAGCCCGGGATGTCGCCCGAGAAGATCGCCATGGCCGAGGCGGTGATGATGGTGGCGACCGCCGCGATGGGCGAGAGCCAGAAGGTGACCGGCACCAGCAGCGCCGTCGCCATGGTGGCGGACAGGCCGGGCAGTGAGCCAACGACGAGGCCATAGACGGCCGAGGCGAAGATCGCGATCAGCACGTCCGGCGCGGCGACCAGGCGGACCGCTTCGAGGAAATCCATCATCGGCCGGTCACCACGGCGCCGCCAGCAGGCCTTCGGGCAAGGGCACCCGCAGCAGCTTGTAGAAGGCGAGATGCACCAGCAGCGGCGCGACGATGGCCATCGGCACGGCCAGGCGCGGCCGGGCGCCGAGGGCGAGGGCGGCGACGAAGACCATGACCGCGCCGGTGAGCAGGAAGCCGAGCCGGTCGGCGGCCAGCACGTAGAAGAGCAGCAGGGCCGGCGGCACCAGGGCGCGCGGCCCGCCGGGCCGCCAGGGGGAGGAGGAAGGGCCGGGCGGCGCTTCCTCCTCCTCCGGCACCTCGAAGCTGCGGCCGATGCCGAAGGCGATGAGGGCGCCGCAGAGAACGAGGCCGCTGCCGATGAGCAGGGGGAAGGCGGCCGGCCCCACCTCCTGGCCGGGCACGGCCGGCAGGCGGGAGCCGGCAATGGCGGCGGCGGCGCCAAGGACCATGAGGACCCCGCCCGTCACCCGGTCGGACAAATGCACCGAGACCCCCCTTGGACCTGTTTCCTTCCGGTACAGCCTAGAACAGTTCGTGGCGGGGCGGAATCAGCGCCGCGGATTTGTGCCATGCCGCCGCCCGGTCCATGATCGCGGCGAAGCATCCGCAGCAAGGCCGGAGACGTCCCGCATGAGTTCTGCCGCCACATGAGCATCGCCTGGCATGGGCTGCTCGATTCGATCGAGGCGACCGAGACCGGGCTGCAATCGGCCGGCTACATCGCCAGCCGCCCGATCTCGACCGCCGTCTACCTCGCCCACCACCTCCGCAAGCCGATCCTGGTCGAGGGCCCGGCCGGCGTCGGCAAGACCGAGCTGGCCAAGGCGGTCTCCGGCTGGCTCGGGCTCAGCCTGATCCGCATGCAGTGCTACGAGGGGCTGGACGAATCCAAGGCCCTCTATGAGTGGAAATACGGCAAGCAGCTCCTCTACACCCAGATCCTGAAGGACCGGCTGGGCAGCGTGCTGGGCGAGGAGCCGGGGCTGGATGCCGCCATGCGGCGGCTGCACGGCGTCAGCGACCTGTTTTTCTCCGAGGAGTTCCTCGAGCCCCGGCCGCTGCTGCGGGCGCTGCGCGAGCCCGGCGGCGCGGTGCTGCTGATCGACGAGGTCGACAAGGCCGACCAGGAATTCGAGGCCTTCCTGCTTGAGCTCCTCTCCGACTACCAGGTGAGCATCCCCGAGATCGGCACGGTGCAGGCGGAGGTGGCGCCGCTGGTGCTGCTGACCTCCAACTCCATGCGGGACCTTGGCGACGCGCTGAAGCGGCGCTGCCTGCACCTGCATATCGGCCTGCCGGATGCCCGGCTGGAGGCGCGGATCATCGCCAGCCGGGTGCCGGCCGCGGCCGAGGACCTGCGGCGCCAGCTCGTCGCCTTCGTGCAGCAGCTCCGCACCCTCGACCTGAAGAAGCTGCCCTCGGTCAGCGAGACGATCGACTGGGCGCGGGTGCTGGTGCTGCTGCACGCGCCGCAGCTCGACCACGGCATGGTGCGCGACACGCTGAACGTGCTGCTGAAATTCGAGAGCGACATCGAGGCCGTCGAGCCGCAGATCGCCGAGCTGCTGCTGCGGGCGAAGCGGGAGGCGGTGCCGGTTCGATGAGCCCGGTTCCGAAATCCCCGGCCGCGCCGTGACCGAGGGGCCGCTGCTCGACTTCTTCCGGGCCGCGCGCGGGGCCGGGCTGCGCATCTCGCCGGCCGAGAGCATCGACGCCACCCGGGCGGTGCAGGTGGTGGGCTTCGCCGACCGGGCGCGGCTGAAGGACACGCTCTCCCTGGTGCTGGCCAAGACGGCCGAGGAGAAGCAGTCCTTCGGCGAGGTCTTCGAGCTTTTCTTCCGCCGCGGCGACTATGGCGAGGAGGGCGGGCCGGATGGCGGCGCGGGCGAGGCGCCGCCCGCCGACCGGCCTGATCCGCCGCAATCCGGTGAAGGCCAGGGCGGCGGCGGCGAGGGCGGGGAGGGCGGCGGCGCCGGCAGCGGCGGCGACCTGGCGCGGATGCTGCTCGCCAACGACCAGGCGGCGCTGGCCGCGGCGGTGGAGCGGGCCGGGCAGGAGGCCGGGCTCGGCAACATCGCCCTCTTCACCCAGGTCAACCTCTTCACCCGCCGCATCCTGGACCGCATGGGGCTGCAGGCGCTCGACCGCGCCATCGCCGCCGCGCCGGAGAGCGAGCGCGGCCAGCGCCTGCGCCGGGGGCGGGAACGGCTGCGCGAGCAGGTGCGGGGCTTCGTCGAGCAGGCCTTGCAGCTCTATGCCCGCGGCGAGACCGAGGCCTTCCGCGAGCGGCGGCTGCGCGAGACCCGCCTCGCCGCCATCGAGCGCCGCGACCATGAGCGGATGCGCCAGCTTGTGCGCGCCATGGCCCGGCGGCTGGCGACGCAATACGGCCGCAACCGCAAGCGCGACCGCCGCGGCGTACTCGACGTGCGCCGCACGCTGCGGCGCAACATGGGCTGGGAGGGTATCCCCTTCCACGTCATCTGGAAGCAGGAGCGGATCGAGAAGCCGAAGCTGGTGGTGCTCTGCGATGTCAGCGGCTCGGTTGCCGCCGTCGCGCAATTCCTGCTGCTCTTCCTATATTCGCTGAACGAGGCGCTGTCCGGGCTGCACGCCTTCGCCTTCTGCGGCAACCTCGTCGAGGTGTCGGACATCCTGGAAGGGAAGCCCATCGAGGCGGCGATCCCGGCGGTGATGGAGCGCGCCGGCTATGGCTCCTCCAACTACGGCATGGCGCTGGCGGATTTCGAGCGCGAGCATCTGCGCCTGCTCGACAGCCACACCACGGTCATCATCCTCGGCGACGGCCGTGGCAACCGCACCGAGCCGCGGGCGGACATCCTCGCCACCATGGCGGAGCGGGCGAAGCAGGTGGTCTGGCTGAACCCGGAATACCGCACCCTCTGGGGCACCGGCGATTCCGACATGCCCCGCTACGCGCCGCATTGCCGGGTGGTGGCGATGTGCAGCACCCTGCAGCAGCTCGAACGGGTGATCGGCGACCTGCTGCGCGACGGTGGATAGGGCGCGCGGCCTAGCCCGCGCGCCGGCGTGGCGCCTCCACCCCGGCGGCATTGCCTTCCGGGTCGAAGCGCACCGCATTCGGGTGCAGCACCGCAGCCCGCGCCGCCTCCTCGACAGTGCGGATGCCGGCCTGGCCGAAGGTGCTGCGGATCTCCTCCATGAAGGAGGCGGTGGCATGGCCGCCGCCCGCCTCGCCGATCGCAGCCACGGGCAGCAGGAAGGCGCGTCCGGCGAAGCAGAACTCCGCCCCCACCGCCAGCGCCCGCAGCACGTCGAGCCCGGAGCGGATGGAGCCGTCATAGAGGATCTTCGCCCGCCCGCCGACCGCGGCGGCGATCGCCGGCACCGTGTCGATCGAGGCCGGCGCGGCGTCGAACTGCCGGCCGCCATGGTTCGAGACCCAGATGCCGTCGACGCCGAGCGCCACGGCGCGCTCGGCGTCCTCCGGATGCTGGATGCCCTTCAGCACCAGGGCGCGCGGCCAGGCCTCGCGGAAGCGGGCGATGTCGTCCCAGGTGACGCCGGTGGTCATGTTGCGCTGCACGAAGGCGGCGAGCTCGCCCACCGAGGCATTCTCGCCCACGTATTTCTTCATGTTCTCGAAGCGCGGCTGCCCCTTGCGCAGCATCTCGAGCGCCCAGAAGGGGGCGCGGGCGATGTCGAATACCGTGCGCGGCCGGTAGCGGAAGGGCACCACCAGCCCGTTGCGCACGTCATGCACGCGCTTCTGCCGCATCGGCACGTCGAGGGTGACGACGAGGGCATGCGCCCCCACCGCCTCCACCCGCCGGATCAGGTCGAGCGAGAGCCGGTGGTTGTCCGCCGGCAGGCCGTAGAGCTGGAACCAGAGGCTGTCCGGCGCGATCCGCGCCAACTCCTCCATGCCGACATTGGCGACGGTCGAGGAGACATAGGGGATGCGCGCCGCCTGGGCCGCGGCGGCGAGGATGGCATCCGTGCGCGGCCAGACCAGCCCGGTATTGCCCATCGGCGCGACGCCGACCGGCGCGGCGTAGTCGCGTCCGAAGAGGTTGGTCGCGATGTTGACGCCCGAGAGGTCGAGGGCGTAGCGCGGCACGATCCGCACCGCATCCATGGCGGCGCGGTTGTGCGCGACATTGGGGGCGCCCTGGCCGACGCCGCCGGCGACGAAGTCATAGGCGAAGCGCGCCACCCGCCAGCGGGCGCGGTGATTCGCATCCTCGAAGGTGGGAAGGCGCCGGCGCAGGCGTGCCGCGGGCGTCTCCGTCGCGCCGGCCCCCCAGCCGGTTGGCTTGCCCGTATTGCCCGTGCTGCTGCCGCTCATCGCATCCCCCATTCGTTCCGGCGATTATGCACCCTTGCGGGCGCACGGAAAGCCGGGGCGGCCCTTGACGCAGCCGGGCAGAACGACCCAGGTGTTCATCAATCAGGGTGGCGACGCCGCCCCGCCGCTGGTCCGAGCAGGGTCCGTCGCGGCGCATCGAGGAGGACGCCCCTCTCATGGCCCAAGAACGACGCCGCGCCGGGCTTGCCCGGCATGCCGCCTGGCTCTGCCTGCCGCTGCTCGCCGCCTGCGCCGGGCTGGCGCCGCAGCAGCCGCCGCTCGGCTGGGCGAGCCTGCCGAACGATGCGGTGGTCGGCGCCGGCGACCCGGTGCGCGCCGCGGTCATCAACACCGCCTATGTCTTCAGCAATCCGGGCAGCGTGGCCGGCCGGCCGGCGGATGCGGCGCGGGCGGTGGCGAATTACGCCTTCCTCACCTCGGAAATCCCCTTCGGCCCGCGCTGGGTCGGCTGGAACCCGGTCGCCGGGGTGCAGCTCCAGTCCGCCTATCCGGAGGTGCAGGCCGCCTTCGGCATCGCGCCGACCGCGCCGACGCAGCAGGTGGTGAACGGGCTCTACGCCGCCTCGCGCGCCTTGCAGGCGGGCGACGCCGCGGCGGCCGAGCGGCTGCTCGCGCCGCCCGTCTTCACCGCTGGCGGCGCGGCGACGCTGCAGCGCCTCGCGGCCATGCCGATGCTGCCGAATGCGGCCGCGGCGGCGGTGCTCGCCCAGCAGGAGATGGACCGCAACGACCGGCTCGGCTCGCCGCGTGGCGGCGGCGCGGGTGGCGGCGGTGGCGGCGGGGGTAGGTTCTAGTATTCCCCGCGCCGTCGCGGGGGCCCCGTGATTCGCCTGGGGTCGAAGATGCGTCACAGCCTGCCGCGGCGGAGCCGCGGCAGGGCAACGGGAGGCGACAGGGGGCAGCGCGACGGGTGCTATTCCGCGGCGCGCTTGGCGTAGATGCCCATGCCGTTATAGGGGGCGTAGGGCGGGAAAGCGCCGATCGCCGCCATGTCCACCTCGATCAGGCTCGGCCCCGGCGTGGCGACGGCCTTGGCCACCGTCTCGCCCAGCGCCTCGAGGCGGTCGACCTTGAAGCCCGGCAGGCCGGCGACGGCGGCGAGCTTCTGCAGGTCCGGCCCCACCGGATCGGCATAGAAGAAGCGGCCGTCCTGCAAGGCGCCCTGGATGTGCTTGATGACGCCGTAGCCGCGGTCGTTCATCACCAGGATCACCAGCTCGGCCCGCTCCTGCACCGCCGTCCAGAGCTCGGTCTGGTTCATGGCGAAGCCGCCATCGCCGACCATGGCGATGGTCTTGCGCGGCTTGCCGCCCTCGATCCCGGCCATGGCGGCGCCGATGCCGAGCGGCAGGCCCGGCCCGATGGCGGCGCTGACCGGATGCACCGCGTCGCGCGGCCCATAGACCGGGAAGATGCGGTTGCCCCAGGAGGAGTTGCTGATGGTGACGTCACGCACCCAGAGCGCGTCGCGCGGCATCGCCTCCCGCAGCATGGCCGGGGCATCGGCATAGGGGCCGAGCGTCGCGCGGTATTCGGCGGTGGCGCGCCGCTTCATCGCCGCGAAGTCCTCGGCGAAGCCCGGATCGACCCGCAGCCGCCCGCGCAGCCGCCGGGCCAGCCCGGCCATGGCGAGGCCGGCATCGCCGCAGACGAAGCCGGCATTCGGATAGGTGCGGCCATTGGCGCGCGGATCGACATCCACCTGCAGCAGCGGCTCGGGCAGGCGGAGGGCGAATTCCATCGTCTCATGGCCGCGCAGCTTGGAGCCGACGACGAGCATCGCGTCGCAGCCGCGATAGAATTCCTGCACCAGCGGCGCGCCGTTGCCGTGCAGGCCGCCGAGGGTCATCGGATGATCCTCGGGGATGATCCCGCGCCCGTTCCAGGAGGAGACGGCGCCGAAGCCGAGATCGAGCAGCGCCATCGCCTCGGCGCCGGCCGCCTTGGCGCCGTTGCCGAGCCAGAGCATGGGCCGCTTCGCCCGCGCCAGGATCTCCGCCGCCTCGTCGAGCGCCGCCTCGGCCGGCGGCAGCGGCGGCGGCACCGGCAGGACCAGGCTGTCGAGCGCGGCGGGGCGGGCGATCGGGGTGCGCTGGACGTCGATCGGCAGTTCGATGCTGACCGGGCCCATGGGCGGGGTGAGGGCGAGCGCCGCGGCGCGGGTCAGCAGGCCGAGCGCCTCCTGCGCCGAGCGGATGCGGAAGGCCGCCTTGCAGACGGCGCCGAGCATCGCCGTCTGGCCGGGCAGGTCGTGCACCGTGCCCATGTCGCGGTCGATGAACTTGGTCGGCGTCTGGCCGGTGATGTGCAGCACCGGGGAGCCGGCGAACTGCGCCTCGGCCAGGCCGGGCACGGTGTTGGCGGCGCCCGGCCCGGTCGAGGAGAACATCACCCCGAGCCGGCCGGAGACGCGGGCATAGGCATCGGCCATGTGCGCCCCGCCCATCTCGCCGCGCGCCATGACGTAGCGGATGGCGTTGCGCCGGCCGATGCCGTCCAGCATCGGGATATTGTGCACCGAGACGATGCCGAAGCAGGTGGTGACGCCGATCCGGGCGAGGAATTCCGCCACCAGGTCGCCGACATTGTAGGCGCTGTCCGCCATCGTGTTTCCTCCCGAAACCGCCCCGTCCCGCAGGCCGGGATCAGGAACGCCCCTTCGAACCGTCGCTGCCCGCTGCCCTGACGCGGCTTCGCCGCGGCAGGCTGTGACGCCCCTTGGCCGCCGGGCGAATCCGAGGCCTCCGCGACGCCGCGCAGCGACGTCGCGGGGACTACTACAATCCGTTCTTCAGGATCCGGCGGGCGATCGCCATGCGATGCACCTCGCTCGGCCCCTCATAGATGCGCTGCACCCGCACCTGGCTGGCCATGAGCTGCAGCGGCAGTTCCTTGGTCATGCCCATGGCGCCGAAGGTCTGCATGGCGTTGTCGAGCACCTCCTGCGCCATCTCGGTGGCGAAGACCTTCACCATGGAGGCCTCGTTGCGCACCTGCTCGCCGGCGCCGAGCTTGGCGGCGGCGTCGCGCACCATCAGGCGGCAGGCATGGATCTTCGTCGCCGCCTCGGCGATCCACCACTGGATCGCCTGCCGGTCGGCGAGCTTCACGCCGAAGGTGGTGCGGTTCTTCGCCTGCTCGCAGAGCATCTCGAGCGCCCGCCGCGCCATGCCGGTGCAGCGCGCGCCCATCTGCAGCCGCCGCACGTTCAGCCGGAGCTGCATCGGCGCATAGCCCTCGCCGAGCTTGCCGAGCACCTGGCTGTCCGGCACGCGGCAATCCTCGAAGACCAGCTCATAGGTGCGGCGGCCGCCGATCATCGGGATCTCGCGCTCGATGATGAAGCCCGGCGTGCCGCGCTCGACGATGAAGGCGGTGACGCCCTCCTGCCGCTTGCCCTCGCCGGTGCGGGCCATGAGGATGATGAAGTCGGCCCGCGGCACGCCGCTCACCCAGATCTTGCGGCCATTGATGACCCAGCCATCGCCCTCCCTGACGGCGCGGGTGGTCATGCCGGCCGGGTCGCCGCCGGCGCCGGGCTCGGAGATGGCGATGGAGGAGCGCATCTCCCCCCGGGCATAGGGTTCGAGGTATTTCCGCCGCTGCTCGGCATTCGCCGCCAGCTTCAGCATATGCAGGTTCGGGCTGTCGGGCGGGAAAAGGAAGGGCGTGACGGTGCGGCCCATCTCCTCCTCGATCGCCATCAGCGCGGCGAGCGGCAGGTCGGCGCCGCCGAACTCCTCCGGCACGTCGAGGCCCCAGAGGCCGAGCTCCTTGCACTTGGCGAGCAGCGGCGCCTCTTCTTCCGGCGTCAGCCCGTAGCGCTGGCCTTCCGATTCCCGCTTCAGCACCGCCGGCTCGAGCGGCATCAGGTCGCGCTCGACGAATTTGGTGACGAGGTCGCGCACCATGCGGTGCTCCTCGGTCAGTGCCGGAATGCCGCCGATATCGAAGCCGTCCATGGCCGGTTTCCTCGCTGTCTCGCCTTTGGCGTCAGATTAGACCCGGCGCGCCGGGGCCGCGAAGCCCCCCTCAGCCCGCATGATCGGCCGGCTGGGCCTGGCGATGGGCGAAATTGGCGACGTTCAGCTTGCGCCGGTGGTCCTCGTAGCGCAGCGGCTCGTAGCGGCAGGGATTCGCCGCGGTGACGCAGCTCGGCACCGGGCGGATCACCGCGTCGTTGTCCGGGCCGAAGAAGAAGGGGATGGCGTAGCGCATCGCGTTGTTCTGGTTCACCACCCGGTGCGGCGTCGGCGCGAAGCGGTCGTTGGAATAGCGCCCGAGCATCTCGGCGGTGTTGACGACGAAGGTGCCGGGGATGGCGGGCGGCCGCAGCCACTCCCCCTCCCGCGTCCGCACCTCAAGCCCGGGCAGGGCGGATTGCGCCAGGAAGGTGATGAAATTGGTGTCGATATGCGGGGCGAAGCCGAAGCGGCCTTCCTCCGGATCGGGCTGCGGCTGGTAGCGGATGAGGCGCAGCGTGCAGCTCGGATCGCGGAAATCACCGGCGAGGTAGTCGGGCTCCATGCCGAGCGCCAGGGTGAAGACCGGCAGCAGCCGCTGCGCCAGCGCCTCCATGGCGGTGAAATAGGCCATGGTCGCCTCGCGGAAGCCGGGCAGGTTCGGCGGCCAGCGGTTCAGCCCGACGAAGGGCTTGCGATTGACGATGTCCGGATGGTCCGGGGCGCGGTCGCGGATGATGTAGAAGCTCTCGTTCAGGTTCGGCTTCCTCACCTCGGCCACCTTCGAGGTGCGGATCACCTGCGCCCCGGTGGGCAGGAAGCCGATATTCAGCTCGCCGACCCTGAGGGCGAGCTTCTCCTCCTCCGGCAGCGCGAAGAAGCGGGCTGCGGCCTCGAAGCAGCCGGTGGGCAGGGCCGGGTCGATGCCGTGCCCGGCCAGGACCAGGAAGCCGGTATCCTCGCAGCTCCGCGCGATGCGCTCGGCCAGCGCCGCTGCGGCGCCAGGCTCGCCCGCCAGGGCCGGGGCGATGTCGAGGACGGGAATGCGGCCCTCGGGGGATGTCGGAACAAGGCCCTCCGGGCCGGCGGCATCGTGGCGCATGCTGCTCTCCGCGCTGTTGCGGCGCAGCAGAGCATGCGAGCGGCGGGATTGCCAACCGGTCGTCCGACCAAATCGCGGTTGACAGCCCCGCCGCGAGGGGCATGCTCGGCGGCAAAGCTGGAGGACAGTCCATGCCCGATCTCGATCTGGTGATCCGTGGCGGCACGGTGGTGGATGGCAGCGGCGGCGCGCCCTTCGAGGCCGATATTGGCATCGCCGGCGGCCGCATCGCCGAGCTCGGCAAGATCGCGAGCCGCGGCACCGAGGAGATCGACGCCAAGGGCAAGATCGTCACCCCGGGCTTCGTCGACATCCACACCCATTACGACGCCCAGGCCACCTGGAGCAGCCAGATCGACAGCGCCTCCTACAACGGCGTCACCACGGCGCTGATCGGCAATTGCGGCGTCGGCTTCGCCCCCTGCCGCCCCGACCGGCGCGAGGCGTTGGTGAAGCTGATGGAGGGCGTCGAGGACCTGCCGGAGGTGGTGCTGACCGAGGGCCTCCCCTGGACCTGGGAGAGCTTCGGCGAGTTCATGGACACGCTCGATGCCCGCCGCTTCGACACCGACATCGCCGCCCAGGTCTGCCACGCGCCGCTGCGCCTGCACGTGATGGGCGAGCGGGCCGAGGCCCATGCGGTGGCGACCGAGGCCGAGATCGCCGAAATGGCGCGCCTCGCCGCCGAGGGTATCCGCACTGGGGCGCTCGGCTTCTCCACCTCCCGCGCCATCGCCCACAAGACGCTGGACGGGCGGCATATCCCGACCCTCGGCACGCCCGAGGCGGAGCTGGAGGCGATCGGCCGCTCGGTCGGGCAGGCGGGCGCCTCCTGGCTGCAGGTGATCTCGGATTTCGACGATCCGGAGGATGAGTTCGACCGGCTGCAGCGCATCTGCACCGCTTCCGGCCGGCCGATGACCTTCTCCCTGCTGCAGCGGGAGAGCCGGCCCTGGCTGTGGCAGTTCCTGCTCGGCAAGATCGAGGCGGCGAATGCCGCCGGCGCCCGGATGTTCGGCCAGGTGATGGGCCGGCCGATCGGGCTGATGTTCGGCTTCGAGATGTCGCAGCACCCCTTCGTCGCCCGCCCCTCCTGGCAGGCGATCGCGCATCTGCCCTTCGAGGCGCGGATGCAGGCGCTGCGCGACCCCGGGCTGAAGGCGCGGCTGATCGCCGAGGAGACGCCGGACCCGATGCTGCGGGCGCGGCTGAACACCTGGGACATGATCTTCAAGCTCGGCGACCCGCCGGATTACGAGCCGCTGCCGGAGACCAGCCTCGGCGCCACCGCCCGGGCGCGCGGCATGGACCCGAGCGCCCTTGCCTGGGAATGGATGATGGAGAAGGATGGCCGCGCCATCCTCAACCGGCCGAGCATCAACTATGCCGATCGCGACCTCGAGGCGGTGCGGACCATGGTGCGGCATCCGCAGACGCTGATGGGCCTCGGCGATGGCGGGGCGCATGTCGGCTTCATCTGCGACAACTCCGCCACCACCCATATGATCGCCTACTGGACGCGCGACCGCACGCGCGGGCCGAAGCTGCCGCTGGAATTCGCGGTGAAGCGGCTGTCGCGCGACAATGCCCTAGCGCTCGGCCTCGGCGATCGCGGGCTGGTCGCCGCCGGCAAGAAGGCCGACCTCAACGTCATCGACTACGACAGGCTGCAGGTGCGCGTGCCGGTGATGCAGTACGATCTGCCGGCCGGCGGCAAGCGCCTGGTGCAGAAGGCGGATGGCTATGTCGCCACCGTGGTCAGCGGCGCCGTGACCTATCGCGACGGCGAGGCGACCGGGACGCTGCCCGGCCGGCTGGTGCGCGGCGCGAAGGGGTAGAGCAGATCGCGGGAGGGCGTGAACGCCCGGGCGCGTGACTCTGCTCGAAAGCAACAATCCGCCGTAGGGCGGGGCAGGCCCGCCCGGCCCGCCCTCAGGCCGGGATGCGCACCGGCAGGTCGGTGATGCCGTGGACGAAGGAGGAGTAGACGCGCTTCGGCGGCCCCACCACCTCGATGCGGTCGAAGCGGCGCAGGATCTCCTCCCATAGGATGCGGAGCTGCAACTCGGCCAGGCGGTTGCCGACGCAGCGATGGATGCCGAAGCCGAAGGAGAGATGCTGGCGCGGCCGCTTGCGGTCGATGATGAAGCGCTCGGGCGCCTCGATCGCCGCCGGGTCGCGGTTGCCGGAGATGTACCACATCACCACCTTGTCGCCGACGCGGATGGTCTGGCCGCCGAGCTCGACATCCTGCAGCGCGGTGCGGCGCATATGGGCGAGCGGCGTCTGGTAGCGGATGATCTCCGGCACCATGCTCTCGATCAGCGCCGGATCGGCGCGCAGCTTGGCATATTCCGCCGGGTTCTGGTTCAGGAAAAGCAGCCCGCCGCTGATCGAGTTGCGGGTGGTGTCGTTGCCGCCGACGATGAGCAGGATCAGGTTGCCGAGGAATTCGCGTGGCGTCATGTTCCGCGTCGCCTCGCCATGGGCGAGCATGGAGATCAGGTCCGGCCGCGGCTCGGCATTCACCCGCTGGTTCCAGAGATCGGTGAAATAGGCGAGGCATTCGGCGAAGACCGCCTCGCGCTTCTCCTCGCTGTCGATGAAGCCGCCGGCCTCCGGCACCGCCGTCGCGCAATCCGACCAGAAGCTCAGCTTGCGCCGGTCCTCGAAGGGGAAGTCGAAGAGGGTCGCCAGCATCTGCACCGTCAGCTCGATGGAGACATGCTCCACCCAGTTGAAGGTCTCGCCGCGCGGCAGGCCGTCAAGGATGCGGGCGGCGCGCTCGCGGATCGTGTGCTCGAGCTTCGCCAGGTTGGCCGGGGCGACGATGGGCTGCACCACCTTGCGCTGCTCGTCATGCCGCGGCGGATCCATGGCGATGAACATCGGCAGCCGCAATTCCTTCGGCCGGTCGCGGATCGAGATGCCGCCGAGGCCGCTCTCCGAGCTGAAGGCCTTGTGGTTCACCTCGACGGCCATGATCTCCTTGTAGGTCGAGACCGACCAATAGGGGCCGAAGAGCGGGCTGGTGGTGCTGTAATGCACCGGCGCGTCGCGCCGCAGCCGCTCGAAGAACGGCCACATGGTGTCGTCCTGGAAGCGGCGCGGATGGCTCGGGTCGAGCTGGTCGAGCGGTGTCGTTCAGGCCTCGGAGGCGGCATCGACCGGCGCGGCCTCGATCGACACGGGCGCATTCATGGCGTGGTCTCCCTGGACGTCTCCGATGATTGGCACGGCGCCGGGCGGACCGCCTGGCGGCGCCGGTGCGGGCGGCCGAGCTTAGGAGGCTCGGCCTGGCTTGTCGCCGCCCCGGGCTCCTCCGCCGCCCGGACGCGGCGGATTGTGACGGCGGCCGTCATCGCCCGCGCTGGGGCTAGACCAACGGGCTCCCATGCCGACGGACCGGTCCTTCGACCGGTCCGAGGTCCCGAACCGGGCGCGCATGCGGTCACGCAGGAGGGCCATCGGTATCAATGCTGCGCCTCGGGCATCCGCACCACCAGCCCGTCGAGCGCCGGCGTCACGGTGATCTGGCAGGAGAGGCGGGAATTGGGCTGCGCCGTCGCAGCGAAGCTCAGCATGCTCGCCTCCTGCTCGCCCGGCGTGCCGGTGCGCGCCAGCCAGGCCTCGTCGACGAAGACATGGCAGGTGGCGCAGGCGCATTCCCCGCCGCAATCGCCGTCGATGCCGGGCACGTTGTTGTCGACCGCGCCCCGCATGACCGAGAGCCCGTCCTCCACATCGATCAGATGCTCGGTCCCGTCATGCTCGATATAGGTCACTTGCGGCATGGGCATGTCCCTGCTGGTTGTCGATCTCACACCAACGGACCGGTCCCCCCGACCGGTCCGAGGCTCCGAACGGGCCCCGCGACCCATGTCGCGCAGCCAAGCGAACCGGAGGTTCGCGCCCGGCGTCTGAGGGCCACTTGCATCAGGCCGCGACGTCGCGGATCGACCGCGCGGGGTCCCGCAGGATATCCGGTGCGACGCGAGCCTGCTTCGCCACAAGCACGCGTCCGGCCATGAAATCTGCCGGCGCATTGACCGCCTCGATGGCCAGCACGCGCTGCTCGCGATCGAGGTGGAAGACCGTGAAGCCGCCCGCCTCCGCATCGCCGCGGATCACCGCCTCATGCGCGTCGAAGGCCAGCCCCGCCATCTGCAGCCGCAGCTCGAACTGGTCGGACCAGAACCACGGCACCTCGGGCTGCGGCGGCGGCCGGCCGCAGATATCGGCGGCGGCCTGCTTCGCCTGCTCGATCGCGTTCGGCACGCTCTCCAGCCGGCCGCTGCGGCCATAGAGGGGCAGGGGCCGCTGCGTGCAATCGCCGATGGCGTGGATCGCCGGATCGCTGGTCCGGGCGGCGAGATCGACCACGATGCCGCCGGCGCAATCGAGCCCCGCCGCCGCGGCCAGCTCGGTGCTCGGCACCGCCCCGACGCCGATGAGGACGGTGTCGCAGGGGATGCGCCGCCCGTCCTGCAGCCGCACCGCCCGCGCGGCGCCGGCCTCGCCCTCGATCGCCGCCACCTCGACGCCGGTCAGCACCTCGACGCCCCGGGCGCGATGCTGCGCCTCGAGGAAGCGGGACAGCGCCGTGCCGGCGACGCGGGCCAGCACCCGCGCCTCGCGCTCCAGCACCACCGCCCCAGCGCCGAGCGCCCGGGCCGAGGCCGCGACCTCGAGGCCGATATAGCCGCCGCCGATCACCGCCAGCCGCCGGCCGGGGCCGAGCGCCGCCTGCAGGGCATCGGCATCGACCGTGCCGCGCAGCGCCAGCACGCCGGCCAGATCCGCCCCCGGCAGGGCCAGGCTGCGCGGCCGGGCGCCGAGGGCGAGGATCAGGCGATGGTAGCCGAGCTCGATGCCGTCGGAGAGGCTGACCCGGCGCGCGGCGCGGTCGATCCCGGCGACGCGGGTGCCGAGATGCAGGTCGATCCGCTGCTGCGCGTAGAAGCGGGCGGGGCGCAGGGCGAGGCTCTCGGCGCTCGCCTCGCCCTTCAGCCAGGCCTTGGAGAGGGGCGGCCGCTGATAGGGCAGGTGCGCCTCCTCGCCCACCAGCGCGATCGCGCCCTTCCAGCCATATTGCCGCAGGAAGGCGGCGGCCGAGCCGCCGGCATGGCCGGCGCCGGCGATGACGATGCACGGCGGGTCCTCACTCACGCGGACGATGCCTCCCCGAAAGAGGCGCTGATGACACACCGGGGGCGCCGGCAGCGTCAAGGAAGGGTCCGGCGCGGGAGCCTCGCCACGGCGGGAACCAGGTCACGTTCGGCGGCAGCGGCGAACGCGCTCCGGCTGCCGGCGTTCGCCCGTCCGTATCACCCAGCCCGGCTCGCATGGCGCCCGGGGCTTTCACAGGATTTGCGATGCCCAGGCGACGCGTCTTGATCGTCGAAGACGACCCCATGGTTGCGATCGACATCGAATCTATCCTGCTCGGCGCGGCCGAAGCCGATGTCTCGGTCGCGAGCTCGGTGCGCGATGCGTGCCGGGTGATCAACGAGCGCGGGTTCGACGCCGCCTTCCTCGACATCGACGTGCTGGATGGTAAGACATACGAACTCGCCCGCTGCCTCGCGGAGCGCGGCACGCCCTTCGCCTTCGTCTCGGGAGCGCGGCGGGAGGAGGTGCCCGCCGCGCTGCGCGAGGCGCCCTTCCTGCCCAAGCCCTACGATCCCGCGGAGATCGAGCGGACCTACCTGAACCGGTTGGCCCCGCAGGCGCGCCCGTCCGGGAAGTGCCAGCAGGGGTGCCAGCAGGGGTGAAGGTGCAGGGAGGGGGTGGGCGTGCTAGACGCTGGTTCCCAGGGAACAGCCAGCGCGTCGGTCGATCACAGCGACACGCGTGGCAGGAAAGGCAGGTCCATGAGTCCGGCCGGCTTCGAGCCAGGTGAGTTCTGTGAACGGCCGAAGGGCTGGGACGAAGGGGTGAGGCTGGCGGCGCTCGAGAGCTATGCCGTCCTGGACACGCCGCCCGAGCAGGCCTTCGACGAGGTGGTGCAGCTCGCCGCGCAGATCTGCGCGGCGCCCATCGCCGTGGTCAACCTGATCGCCGAGCAGCGGCAGTTCTTCAAGGCCGAGATCGGGCTCGGCGTGCGGGAGACGCCGCTCGACGTCTCGATCTGCGCCCATGCCATCCTGCAGCCGGGCCTTTTCATCGTGCCGGACACGACGGGGGACCCGCGCTTCGCCGACAACCCGCTGGTGACCGGCGCGCCGCATCTGCGCTTCTATGCCGGGGCGCTGCTCGAGACCGCGGAGGGGCTGCCGCTCGGCACGCTCTGCGTGTTGGACTATGCGCCGCGGCCGGAGGGGCTGACCCCGCAGCAGGGCTTCGCGCTGCAGGTGCTGGCCAAGCAGGTGATGTCGCAGCTCGACCTGCGCCGGGCCCTGAAGGCGCGGGAGGCCGACGCGGCGAAGCTGGCCGAGAGCGAGCGGCAGTTCCGCATCCTCGCCGACAGCATGCCGCAGATGATCTGGGCCACCCGGCCGGATGGCCATCACGACTACTACAACCGCCGCTGGTACGAGTTCACCGGCATGCCGGAGGGGTCGACCGACGGCGAGGGCTGGAACGACATGTTCCATCCGGAGGACCGGGAGCGGGCCTGGGCGCTCTGGCGGCACTCCCTCGCCACCGGCGAGCCCTATGAGATCGAGTACCGCCTGCGCCGCGCCGATGGCGTCTATCGCTGGACGCTGGGCCGGGCCCTGCCGGTGCGCGACCCGCAGGAGCGCATCATCCGCTGGTTCGGCACCTGCACCGATATCGAGGAGCAGAAGCAGACCGAGGAACGGCTGCGGATCAGCGAGGAACGCCTCCGCCTCGCGCTCAGCGCCGCCGAGATGGTGGGCACCTGGGTCTGGGACGTGCCGAACGACCGCATCACCGCCGATTCCGGCTATGCCCGGCTGTTCTCCGTGCCGGCCTCGGCGGTGGCCGAGGGCCTGCCGATCGAGACCCTGCTGCCGGCCATCCATCCCGAGGACCGGCCGCAGACCGAGGCGCTGATCCGGGCGGCCCTGGCGGGCGAGGCGGGCGGCGCCTTCGAGGCCGAGTACCGGGTGCGGCTCGCCGATGGCAGCATCCGATGGGTGGCCGCGCGCGGCCGCTGCGAGCACGATGCCGAGGGCCGGCCCACCCGCTTCCCCGGCGTGGTGATGGACGTGACCGAGCGCCGCTCGGCCGAAGAGGCGAAGGAGCTGCTGGCGCGCGAGCTCTCGCACCGGATCAAGAACATCTTCACCGTGGTGGGCAGCATGGTCTCGCTCTCCGCCCGGCAGGCCTCGCCCGAGGTCGCGGGCTTTGCCACCATCCTGCGGCGGCGCCTCAACGCCCTCGCGGCGGCGCATGAGTATGTCCGCCCGCACGGCCCGGAGTCCCGCCCCGTCGAGACCGGGACCACCCTGCATGGCCTGCTCCGCACCCTGCTGGCCCCCTATGAGGAGCCGGGGCGGGAGCGGGTGCGGCTGGTCGGCGATGATGCGCCGATCGGCGTGAAGGCGGCGACCTCGCTCGCTCTGATCCTGCATGAGCTGGCCACCAATGCCGCGAAATACGGGGCGCTGGCCGCCACCGAGGGCTGCGTGACGATCACCACGGCGCGCCAGGGCGCGCATCTCGGGTTGACCTGGTGCGAGCGCGGCGGCCCGCCCGTGCCTGGCGCCCCAACCCGGCGCGGCTTCGGCACGGTGCTGGCGGAACGGGGGGCCATCACCCAGCTCTCCGGCAGCGTGGCGCATGACTGGGCGCCCGAGGGCCTGACGCTGCGCCTGGAGGTGCCGCTCGAGCGGCTGGCGCATTGAGAACGCCCTACAGAGCCGCGAAAAAGCGTGACTCACGCGATCAAACAATAGCCTGGACCATGATCCGCGACCCTGTGTGAGCGGATCATGGTCCAGGAGGCACGGCGGCGCGTTCCGCCGCCATGGGGGGAGGCAGGGCCCAGCAGCCCCGGATGTCAGGCGGCCACCGCCTGCCGCAGCCAGCAGAGCCAGAGGGCGAGGGCGAGGCAGGGGCCGAAGGGCAGCGGCTCGGCCGCGTCCAGCCCGCCGCGGCGGAGCGCCAGGATGCCGGCCAGGGCGAGGCCGAGCAGCGCGGCGACCAGCACCATCGCGGCCAGCGCCTCCCAGCCCAGCCAGGCGCCGGCGGCGGCCATGAGCTTGGCATCCCCCTGGCCGAGCCCCTCCCGCCCGCGCAGCCGGCGATAGGCGAGGGCGACGCCGCGGAAGGCGAGATAGCCGAGCGCTGCCCCCGCCGCATGGCCGGTGAGCTCGGCCGGCGCCAGCCACCAGGTGGCGAGCAGCCCGGCCGGGATCAGCGGCAGGGTCAGCGCATCCGGCAGGATCAGGTGTTCCCAGTCGATCCAGGCGAGGGCGAGCAGCGCCCAGCCGAGGCCGCAGGTGAGCCAGAGCCGCGGCGGATCATCGGGCAGCAGCGCCGCGGCGGTACCGGCGAGGAGAAGGGCCGCGACCTCGACCGCCAGGTGAAAGGGGGCGATCGCCGTGCCGCAGGCCCGGCAGCGGCCGCCGAGCGCCAGGTAGCTGCCGATCGGCAGCAGGTCGCGGGCGGCGAGGGCGGTGCCGCAGCGCTCGCAGGCCGAGCGCGCCAGCCCGACCGGCCGGCCCTCCGGCAGGCGGCGGATCAGCACGCCGAGGAAGCTGCCGATGAAGGGCGCCGCGAGCACCGGCAGCCACCAGGATTGCACGCGCCACCTCTTGCCCGTCCGGCGCGGTTTTCGCCGCAAAGCGGGCAGGAAGGGAAGCGGGAAGCGCCGGCCCGGTCGGGATCCTGGCGAGGCGGGGCGGGGCGGGCCGCTACTTCGGCAGCTCCTCGACGGTGACGCCTTCCGGCGGCGGGGCGGCGATGGTGCCCTCCTCGCCCGGCGTCACCCGCACCAGCCAGTCCTTCAGCGCCCGTCGAAGCTGGAATTCGAACTCCACGTTCAGGTCGTCCATGGCGCTGCGCAGCAGCGCATCCTCGGCACGCGGCCGGCCGGCATCGGCGCCGCTGACCGCCCGCCGCGACTGCGCCTCGACGAAGCCGAGCCGCTCGCCGGCCGCAGAGAGGATGTCGAGCCGGCAGCCGACCAGGCAGGTCAGGCCGTCGCCGCCCCGCAACATCGCCGCCTCGGTGACGGTGAAGCGCGCCGTGCCGGTGGTGCCGAGGGCGACCAGCCGGTCCTGGCCCATGATCCGCACCGCCTCCACCGGGGAGGGCAGCATGCGCGGGCCGATATCCCCGGGCTGCGGCGGCGGGCCGCCCTCCGCCACCTCGATCGAGGCGACGTTCAGCGCCAGCGGGGTGAGGTAGTTGAAGCGCACCGGGCCGGGCGGGACATAGGCCGGCTCGGGCTGCGCGCAGGCGGCCAGGGCCGCAAGGGGCAGCAACAGGGCGTGCCGGCGCGGTAGGGCAAGGCCGGGCCGCGCCGTGGCGGGAGCCGAAGCGGGGCGGGATGCGCGGGAAGCTGCCACCAGGGGATCATCCGTCAGCCGTGCGAACCATCCTCCCTGTAGAACCGATCGCGGCCGGGCGTAAACGTCCCGGCATCGCGACGGTCCCGCGGGAGCCCCTTACGCCCGGCCGGCGGCGCCCCGCACCTCGCCCCGGTCGAAGCGGAAGTCGAGGTTGCAGAACTCGCAGGTCATGGTAATGGCGCCGCCCTCGGCCATGTGGTCGAGGTCGTCCTCCGGGAAGCCCTGCAGCACCCCGGCAAGCCGCGCCCGCGAGCAGCGGCAGCCATAGGAGAGGCTGCGCGGCCGGTCGAGCGCCAGCCCCTCGGCATGGAACAGCCGGTGCAGGAGCTGCGGCGAGGAGAGCGCGTCGTCCAGCATCTCGGCCTCGGTCAGCGTGCCGGCCAGGGCGAGGGCGGTGCGCCAGGATTCCTCCTGCGCCTCGGCATCGAGCGCGGGGTCGATGCCGCCCTCGCCCGCCACCTTCTCCATGATGAAGGCGCTGGCCCGCCAGCCGGCCGGCGTCTGGTCGCAGGCGAGGCGGACGAAGGTGCGGAGCTGCTCCGAGGTGCTGAAATAGTGGTCCGTCATCTCGGCCAGCGTGCTGCCCGCGATGGCCACGATCCCTTGGTAGCGGTCCATGTCGAGGCCCTGGTCGCAGGTGAAGGCGAGATAGCCGCTGCCGAGCAGGGCGCCCGCTTCGGGGTCCGGCACCTCGGCGAGCAGGGCCGCGAGCGCCTCGGGCGCCGGCTTGGCATAGCCGCGCAGCGCGCCGGCCTCGGTGCAATCGGCGAGCAGCATCGGCACCGGCCCGTTGCCCTTGGCCTGGACGGAGAAGCTGCCGCGGAATTTCAGCGCCCCGGCGAGCCCGGCCGCCAGCGCCAGGCTCTGGCCGGCGAGACGGGTGACGGCGGGGTGGTTGTCGTGCCGGGTGAGCAGCGCATCGGCGAGCGGGCCGAGGCGGATCAGCCGGCCCCGCACCGGCTGGGCCTGCAGATGGAAGGGCTGGATGCCGCGCGGCACCACGATGTCGGGCACCGGCGGGCGGTCGTGCTGCAGGAAGGCGGGGGTGGCGGAGGGCCGGGTGGGATCGGGCAAGGCAGGATGACCTGGGCTGCGCGGGCCGGCCCGCATCCGGGCATGGCGGCCCGGCGACGCGCGGCCGCCCGAGGGATTGGAGCATGGCGCGGCCCGGTCCCGGCCTGCGGGACCGGCCGCTCTTGCCCGTTAGATAGGATCGGGACTGCCCGAGGACCAGCTATCCCCGCGGCCCGCCGCCCCGATCCACCATCCCCGGCCGCAAATCCAGGCCAACCGGCGCGGCTCAGCCGCCGCCGAGCGCCCAGAGCAGCACGCCCTTCTGCGCGTGCAGCCGGTTCTCCGCCTCGTCGAAGACCACGCTCTGCGGCCCGTCGATCACCTCCGCCGCCACCTCCTCGCCGCGATGCGCCGGCAGGCAGTGCTGGAAGATCGCGTCCGGCGCCGCCTGGCGCATCAGCGCCTCGGTCACCTGGTAGGGGGCGAGCAGGTTGTGGCGGCTCGGCGCGCCGCTGTCGGGCGTCTCGTCGCTCATGCTCACCCAGGTGTCGGTGACCACGCAGCGGGCGCCGCGCACCGCCTCCACCGGGTCCTCGGTGAGCTCGATCCGCGCCCCCTCGCCGCGCGCCCAGTCGAGCAGTGGCTGCGGCGGCCGCAGCGCCGCCGGCGTCGCCAGGCGCAGGGTGAAGCCGAAACGGGCCGCGGCCTGGATGAAGCTCTGCGCGACGTTGTTGCCGTCGCCGACCCAGGCGACGACCTGGCCGGCGATCGGGCCGCGATGCTCCTCGAAGGTGAGGATATCGGCCATGAGCTGGCAGGGATGCGAGATGTCGGTGAGGCCGTTGATGACCGGCACCGTTGCGTAGTGGGCCAGCTCGCGGATGCGGTTCACGTCATGCGTGCGCATCATGATGGCATCGACGTAGCGCGACAGGACCTTGGCCGTGTCGCTCATCGACTCGCCGCGCGAGGACTGCATGTCCTTCGAGGAGAGCACGATCGGATGGCCGCCGAGCTGGTGGATGCCGACCTCGAAACTGACCCGGGTGCGGGTGCTCGGCTTCTCGAAGATCAGCGCCACCGCCTTGCCGGCGAGCGGCTTGCCGGCGAGGGCGCCGCGCTTGGCCTGGGCGGCGAGATCGAGCATGCGGCGCAGCACCGCCGGCTCGAAATCCATCAGCTCGAGGAAGTGCCGGGGGGGAGACTCTCCCCCGGAGGTCATCGGCTTCAGCGCGGCGCTCACTTGGCGGCATCCTTGGCGCGGGACGGGGTGATGCGGCGCATGGCGCGGTCGAGCAGCCCGACCGCCTCGTCCGCCTCCGCCTCGGTGATGATGAGCGGCGGGGCGAGGCGGAGCACGTTCATCCCGGCCGCCACGGTCAGCAGGCCCTCGGCCGCGGCGGCGTTCTGCGCCTCGCCGTTGCTGGCCTCGGGGCGCAGCTTGATGCCGAGCAGCAGCCCGGCGCCCTGGATGCCCTCGATCACCGTCGGGTGGCGCTGCGCCAGCCCCTGCAGCCCGCGCCAGAGATGCCGCGCCACCCGGTCCACGCCCTCGAGGAAGCCGGGGGCGAGGAGGATGTCGAGCACGGCGTTGCCGGCGGCGCAGGCGAGCGGGTTGCCGCCATAGGTGCTGCCATGCGTGCCCGGCTTCAGGTACTGCGCCACCTTCTCCTTCGCCAGGATGGCGCCGAGCGGGAAGCCGCCGCCGATGCCCTTGGCCGAGGACATCACGTCCGGCTCGATCCCGGCCCATTGATGCGCCCAGAGCTTGCCGGAGCGGCCCATGCCGGTCTGCACCTCGTCGAGGGCCAGGAGCACCCCGAACTCGTCGCAGGCGGCGCGGATCTGGCGCAGGAAGTCGAGGCTGGCCGGCCGCACGCCGCCCTCGCCCTGGATCGGCTCGATCAGCACCGCGGCGGTGCTGCCGTCGATCGCGTCGCGCAGGGCGTTCATGTTGCCGAAGGGGATGTGCCGGAACCCCTCGACGGGCGGGCCGAAGCCGGCGAGGTACTTCTCGTTGCCGGTCGCGGCCAGGGTGGCCAGGGTCCGGCCGTGGAAGGCGCCCTCGAAGCAGAGGGTGACGAAGCGCTCGGGATGGCCGTTCTCGGCATGGTACTTGCGGACCGCCTTGATCATGCCCTCGTTCGCCTCGGCGCCCGAGTTGCAGAAGAACACGGAGTCCGCGAAGGAGGTCTCGACCAGCCGCGCCGCCAGCTGCTCGGCCTGCGGGATGCGGTAGAGGTTCGAGGTGTGCATCACCCGCCCCGCCTGCTCGGCGATGGCCTGCACCAGATGCGGATGCGCATGGCCGACGGAGGCGGTGGCGATGCCGGCGCCGAAATCGAGGAATCGTCGCCCGTCCGTCGTCCACAGCCTGGCGCCCTCGCCCCGCTCGAAGGCGAGGTCGGCGCGGTTGTAGGTCGGCATCAGGGCGGGGATCACCGGTGTGGTCTCCAGACTTCCCCTGCGCCGCGAGGCTCGCGGCGCTCCTTGGGGAAGCCGGGGATTTGGCCGGAAACCGCGGGGCGCGTCAAACCGGGGCGGGCGGAATTCTGATGACGAGGCGACCGAGCACCGCCGATCCGGCGCCGTTCAGCCCTTCTTCTCGGCGATGCTGTCGTAGGTGAAGGTCGGCAGGCTGCCGAGGCTGTCCTTGGTGGCGCCCGTCAGCACCCAGCGGCCGCTGCCGGTCGGGGCCTGCAACCGGTCATAAGGCACCGTCACCAGCTTGGCGCCGATGCCGAGGAAGCCGCCGACCGAGATCACCGCCACCGGACTGCCGCCGCCGGCCGGGATGATGAGGTCGTCCACCTCGCCGACGCTCTCGTTGTTCTCGTTGTAGACGGCCGAGCCGATCACCTTGCTGGCCCGCCGGCCGCCGCGGATGGCGGCGGTATCGACCGCGAAGCCGCCGGAACCGCTGGCGCCGCTGCCGCGGGCGAGGTTCGGCGCGGCGGCCGGGCCGCTCGGCAGGGCGGGGGCGGTGGGCGTCGGCGTGGTGGTATCGGCGGGGGCGGTGCTGTCGGCCGCGCTCCCGGTGCCCTGGGCAAGGGCGGGGGCGAGGGCGAGTGGCGATGCCAGCGGCCCGACGAGGATGGCGAGGACCGCCAGGCGCTGTCGAATGGTCATCATGGGGCGCAGCCTCCGTCGCTGGTCAGGACGCGCGGCAGGCCGCCATGGCTTGCCGGGGCGGGCAAAGCCGCAGCAACGCCGCGCGGGGAGGGCGGTTTGCCGGCACCACCGCGGATGCGGCGCTACCGGTCGGGGCCGCGGGATCAGGCGTCGCCGGTATCCGGCTGCAATCCCGCCGCCTCGATGCCGGCGACGGCGCAGACCTCGTCCTGGGCCGAGACGTCGCCGCTGATCCCGACCGCGCCAAGGATCACCCCCTCGGCGTCGCAGGCCAGCACGCCGCCCGGCACCGGCACGGCGCGGCCGCCGGCGATGTCGGAGAGGGCGTTCATGAAGCCCTGCATCGCCTGCGCCCGCCGTGCCAGCTCGCGCCCGCCGAGGCCGAGGGCGAGCGCCCCATAGGCCTTGCCAAGCGCGATCTCCGGCCGCAGCAGCGAGGCGCCGTCCTCGCGCTGGCTCGCCTTCACCTGCCCGCCGGCATCGAGCACGACGACGGTCAGCGGCAGCAGGTTCAGCTCCCGCCCCTTGGCGCGGGCGGCGGCGATGATGGCATTGGCCTGGTCGAGGCTGAGGCCGTTGGTCGGATAGCGGGCCATGGCGATCTCCTGCTGGCGCGTCCGCGCCTTGTGCCCCGGCGGGCCGGGCACGGCCAGCCCCCCGCCCCATACATGGGCCGGATGATGGGACAGCCTGGCCGGGCATGGCAGGATGCCGGCATGACCGAGGACCCGGACAGAGGCCGCCGCCCGCGGCGCCCGGCGCGCCCCGCCGGCCCGGCCCCGACCGAGGCGGCGCTGCGCGAGGCGGCGCTCGCCCATCTCGCCCGCTTCGCCGCGACCGAGGCCGGGCTGCGGCGGGTGCTGCAGCGGCGGGTCGATCGCTGGGCGCGCCGCGCCGAGGCCGAGGGCGCGGCGTCCGAGGAAATCGCCCGGCAGGCCGGCGCGGCCCGCGCCGCCGCCGCCGCCGTGGCGCGGGCGATGGTCGCGGCCGGCGCGGTGGACGATGCCGCCTTCGCCGCCTCGCGCGCCCGGCGTCTCGCCCGGGCCGGCCGCTCGCATCGCGCCATCGCGGCACATCTCGGCGCCAAGGGCGTCGCCGCCGAGGCGCGGGAGGCGGCCCTGCCGGCGGCCGGCGCCGAGCTCGACGCGGCGCTGGCGCAGTGCCGGCGGCGACGGATCGGCCCCTTCGCCGCCGCGCCGGCTCCGGAGGACCCACTGGCGGCCCGGGCGGCGCGGCTGAAGGCGCTGGCAGCGCTGGCCCGGGCCGGGTTCGGGCGGGAGGTGGCCGAGGCGGCGCTCGGGATGGATCCCGACGAGGCCGAAGCGCGGCTGATCGCGCTGCGCCACGGATAACGGAAGGTCGCCAGGGAGCGGATCAGACAAATCGCCCGGGATCGGTGATCCACTCCGCCCGCTCCCAGGCCAGCCAGGCCCGGGTCAGCCGCGCCGCGCACCACAGCCAGACCACCGCCAGGAAGCCGAGCCCCACCCCCGGCGCGACCAGCGGCGCCAGCATGCCGATCACCCCGAACCAGAAGGTCCGCACCGCATAGGCATGGTGGCTCGACCAGAGCGTGCCCCGCGCCGGGCCCCAGCGATGCGCGATCACCCCGGCGACGAGCCAGGGCAGGGCCAGGGCCAGCCCGGCGGAGAAGAGCAGGTTCATCCACAGCACCCGCCGTCGCGCCCGTGCCTCGCGCGGCGCCCCGCTCACGCCTCCTCGCCAGCGGCGCGGGGCCGGCGCCCACGCTTCGGGGCAGGCGGTGGCCCCAGCCCGGCGGCCAGCCAGTCGAGCGCCCCCGCCGTGCCGCGCCAGGCGGGCAGGGCATCCGGCACCACCTCGGCTGCCTCCTCGGGCGAGCCCGGCGTGTAGCCAATGGCGCCGGGCCGGGGCGTGCTGCGGCCGAGCAGCGCCGCGGCGACATGCGGGTTGTTGGCCACCGCTGCCGCCCGCGCCGCATCCGCCGCCTCGCCCGGACCATGCCGGCGATAGGCGAGCAGCGCCGCGCCATAGGCCCAGAAGGCGGAGCCGTCCTCCCCGTAGCGCTCGAACAGCGCCGCGGCGGCCGGATCGGCGCCATCCTCCAGCAGCCAGGCCAACAGGATGTAGCGCATGCCCTGGTTGTCGTTCGGGTTGAGCGCCAGCATGCCCTCGACCTCGGCGATCGCCGCCGCCGCCTCGCCCTGCCGCCGCAGCTCCAGCGCCAGGCCGCAGCGCGCCCGCATGTAGGGCCGCGATTCCATCACCCCCCAGGCCTCCCCGGGCTCGAGGGGGAAGGGGCCGAGGGCGACCAGCCCCGCCGCCGCGGCCACCCGCCAGAGATGCAGGGTGAGCGGCGAGCCCGGCGGCGAGGCCCGGGCCAGCAGGCCCCAGCCATCGGCGGCGGCGGGGTTGAGCCGCAGCGCCTCGGTGGCGATGCGGAGCCGGCCCGCCTGGTCCGGCGCCTCCATGGCCTCGAAGCAGCGGAGCTGGGCGTCGTTGACGGAGGCGTCGAGCTCCGGCGCCAGCCGCTCCAGCAGCCGCAGCAAGGCCTGCGATGGCTGGCGCGGTCCCGCCGCCCGTCCTGCTGCCTTCGCCATCCTCTCCCTCCCGTTCCCTACGCGGCCGCCGGCTACGACCCCTTGGCATCACCCCGCCCGAGCGCCAGCGCCCGGGCATAGACCTGCCGCCGCGGCAGGCCGGTCGCCTCGGCGACCAGCGCCGCGGCGTCGCGCAGGCTCATCCCGCCGGCCAACGCGGCGCGCAGCCGCTCCTCCATCTCCGCCTCGCTGCCGGGCTCCTCCGGCGCCGGGCCGATGACGAGGGCGATCTCGCCGCGCGCCGGCGCCGCGGCGTAATGCGCGGCGAGCCCGGCGAGGCTGTCGCGCCGCACCTCCTCGAACCGCTTGGTCAGCTCCCGCGCGACGGCCGCCGGGCGCTCGCCGCCCAGCCCCTCGGCGAGGGCGGCCAGCGTCTCGGCCAGGCGGTGCGGCGCCTCGTAGAGGATCACGGTCGCCGCCAGCCCGGCCCGCTCGCTCGCCCGCAGCCGGGCGATCGCCGCCGCCCGCGGCCCGGCGCGCGGCGGCAGGAAGCCGAGGAAGAGGAAGGGGTGCGGCGGCAGGCCCGACAGGGTGAGCGCCATCACCGCCGCATTCGGGCCGGGCACCGCATGCACCGGCAGCCCCTCGGCGATCGCCGCCCGCACCAGCCGGTAGCCGGGATCGGAGACCAGCGGCGTGCCGGCATCCGAGGCCAGGGCGAGGCGCTCGCCGCCACGAAGCCGTGCGAGGATGCGCGGGGTCTGGTCATCCTCGTTATGCTCGTGCAGAGGGACCATGGCGACCGCGACGCCATGCCGCGACAGCATGGCGCCCGTGACCCTGGTATCCTCGCAGAGCACGGCATCGGCGCCGCGCAGCGTGGCGAGGGCGCGGGGGGAGAGGTCGCCGAGATTGCCGATGGGCGTCGCCACCAGCGTCAGCCCGGATGGGATGGGGGCGCCGGCCGTCGCCGGTCCGGCCGCGGCGGATTCGGTTTCAGGGTGAGGAGTTGCGTTTGCCAGTTCCGTCATGCTCCGCCTGCCGGCACGCGCCGGGGTCGCGCCAGGATCGCCCCGCCGATCGCCCCGCCGATCGCCCCGCCGGGATGGCTGGCCGCCGCGCCGCCTGGCGCCGGCTGCTCGGTGCCGCCCTGCTGCTCTTGCCCGCAGCCGCCTGCGCGCCGCAAGCCCCCTCGCGCCCGGTGGTCGTCGCGGGCCAGGCGCCGGTCGCCGCATTGCCGGCCGAGCCGTCGCGCAACCGCGTCGGCCTGCTGCTGCCGCTCTCGGGCAGCAACCGTGCCCTTGGCCAGGCGATGCTCAACGCCTCGGCGCTGGCGCTGTTCGACCAGGGCGATCCGGGCATCGAGCTGCTGCCGCGCGACACCGGCAGCACCCCTGGCGGGGCCGGGGAGGCGGCGCGCGCCGCCATCGCCGAGGGGGCGAGGGCCTTCGCCGGGCCGCTCACCCTGGGGGAGACCGCCGCCGCCGCCAATGCCGCCCGCGCCTCCGGCGCGCCGGTGCTCGCCTATACCAGCGACGCCTCGCAGGCCGGGCGCGGCGTCTGGGTCATGGGGCTGACGCCGGGCGAGCAGGCGGAACGCATGATGGGGGGGGCGGCGGCGGCCGGCGCGCGCCGTTTCGGCCTGTTGGCCGCAGATGACGAGTTCGGCCGCCGCCTCGGCGCCGCGCTGCGCGCCCGGGCGGAGGCGCTCGGCCTGCCCGCGCCGCTGATCCAGCTGCATGCGCGGCTCGGCGACGTCGCCGCGGCGGCGCGCGACCTGGCGGAGAAGGCCCAGCCGGACGGGCTGGATGCGGTGCTGCTCGGCCATGGCGGGGAGCGGGCGCGGCAGGCCGCCGCGGCGCTGGCCGGCGCCCTGCCGACGCCGCCGCGCTTCCTCGGCACCGCGCTCTGGGCCGGCGACCGGAGCCTGGGGCAGGAGCCGGCGCTGGCCGGGGCCTGGTTCCCCGGCTCCGACCCGCAGGCCCGCGCCGCCTTCGACAGCCGCTACCGGGCCGCCTTCGGCGAGGCGCCGCCGCGGCTGGCCGGCGTCGCCTACGATGCCGCCGCCCTGGCGGCGCGGGCGGTGCAGGAGCCGGGCGGCAACCCGCCGCTCAACCAGCCCATGCTCGGCGCCGACGGGCCGATTCTGCTCGCCCCGGGCGGGCTGGCGCAGCGGGGCCTCGCCATCTTCGCGGTCGATCCGTCAGGCGAGCCGACCCTGGTGGAGCCGGCGCCGATCCCGGGCAGCCCGGCGAGCTAGGGCGTGCGGCCCTAGCCCATGCGCCGGCTGCCGCCTCGCCGGCTGCTCGGGGCGGCGGGCCTGATCGGCGCCGTGCCGGCCGCGGTGCTGCTGAGCCTGATGCTGCTCGGGGCGCTGGCGCCCGGGCCCGGCCTGCTGGCGCTGCTCGCCTGCGGCCTCGGCGCGCTGCTGGTGGCGGCGCTCTGGCTCGGCAACCTGGCGCGGCTCGCCGAGGCGCTGGGTCGCGCCGCCGCGGAGGACGGGCAGCTCGTCCCGCCCTCCTCGACGCCGCTGCTGCCGGCGGTGGAGGAGATCGTCGATGGCGTCGCCCGGCTGGCCCGCACCCTGGCCGAGCGCGACCTGCTGGTCGGGCGGCTGCGCCAGGCCGATGCGGCGATCGTCGAGAGCCTGCCCGATCCGCTGCTCGTCCTCTCGCCCGGGCGCCGGCCGCTGCGCGCCAATGCCGCGGCGCGGGCGCTGTTCGGCGAGGCGGCGGTGAGCGCGGCGGAGGCGGCCGGCGGCGATGCGGCCGGGCCGCGCGACGGCGACATCGCGGCGCTGCTGCGCCATCCGGCGATGGCCGAGGCGGTGGACCGGGCCCTGGCGGAGCACCGGCCGCAGACCGCCGACCTGACCCTGCCGGTGCCGGTCGCGCGCGAGATCGCGGCGCAGGTGATCCCGATGGAGCCGCCGCTGGCCGATGGCGGCCGGCTGGTGATCGTGCTGTCGGACCGGACGCGGGAGCGGGCGCTGGAGCGGATGCGGGCGGATTTCGTCGCCAATGCCAGCCACGAGCTCCGCACTCCGCTCGCCAGCCTGATCGGCTTCATCGAGACGCTGCGCGGCCCGGCCGAGGATGACCCAGCGGCGCGCACCCGCTTCCTCGGCATCATGGCGGAGCAGTCCGAGCGGATGCGGCGGCTGATCGACGACCTGCTCGGCCTGTCGCGCGTCGAGATGACCGAGCACCAGCCGCCGACCGGCACGGCGCGGCTGGCGCCCATGGTCCGCGGCGAGCTGGAGGCGCTGGAGCCGCTGCTGCGCGGGCGCCGCATCCGGCTGCAGGCGCGGCTGGAGGAGGCGGCGGTGGCGAGCCCGGCCGATCCCGAGCAGCTCGCCCAGGTGGTGCGCAACCTGGTGGAGAACGCCATCCGGCACGGGCGGGAGGGCGGCGAGGTCACGGTCACGCTGCGCGGCGGCGAGGGCGGCGGCCGCCGCGCCGGGGTGGTGCTGGAGGTGGCCGATGACGGGCCGGGCATCCCGCGCGAGCACATCCCGCGCCTGACCGAGCGCTTCTATCGGGTGGACAAGGGGCGCTCGCGCAGCGCCGGCGGCACCGGGCTCGGCCTCGCCATCGTCAAGCACGTGGTCAACCGCCATCGCGGCCAGCTGACGATCGAGAGCGGCGAGGGGATGGGGGCGCTGTTCCGCGTCTGGCTGCCCGGTGCCGTCCGGGCGCCGGTCGCGGAGGCCAGGCCGGATGCCCCGGCCGCGATGCCGTCGCGATCGCCGCGGCGCGGCGCCGGCTGAGCCGTGCCCGGCGGCCCGGCCGGGGATGCGGGCGCCAGCACGCGGGCGATCCGCGGTCCTCACAAGTCGGCTCTGTCGTCATCCCATGCATGGCAGTCGCATTAAAGAGTCGCGCCGGTTTCCGGCGGGGCGATCAGAACTTGTTGGATCACGCAATTTCGAATGGTATACTATGCGCTGGCATTGAAATTCCGGGCAGAAATCTCGTTTTTCAGACCGGCTGTGCCGTGGCAGCACGAGAAGCGGTTGCGCATGACGGAACGGCAGGATGCGTCACCCATCATCGAGTTTGCGATCGCTGCCGCATCCCGACACCGCAGGCCCTTCCGCTCCCCCACGCCGCGCCTCGGCACCCTGGTGATCGGTCTTGGCCGGCCGGCGTGGCGGGTGGTCCGCGGCCTCTGGCAGGCCCGGGGACACGCACGGGGGCAGGCCGGAGGGCAGGCCCGGCCAGCGCTCGCCTCGGGATTGCGCACCCATCTCCTCGCCCTGGTGCTCGCCGCCCTGGTGCCGGCGCTCGCGGTCGGCGCCATGGCCGCCTGGATCGCGGTCGAGGGCGAGGAGGCGGCGGAGATCGCCCGGCTGCGCGACGCCGCCCGCGCCCTCTCCCTGGCGGTGGACCGCGACCTCATGGCGCAGATCGCCGCCCTCGAGGCCTTCGCCGCCGCGCCGGTGCTGCGGACCGACCTCCTCTCGGACGACATCACCGCGCTCGACACCTATGCCCGGCGCGTCGCCTGGCAGATCGGCAGCCCGGTCAGCCTGGTTCGTCCCGACGGCCAGGCGATGGTCAACACCGCCCTGCCGCCGGGCCAGCCGCCGCGGGTGACGCGGCCCGCCTTCGTCGCCGAGGTGCTCGCCGCCGGCCACCCGATCGTCAGCGACCTCATCGTCAACCCGGCGACCGGGCGGCGGGTCTTCTCCATCGGCGTGCCGGTCTGGGACGCCACGGGCCAGGCGGTGATGGTGCTCTGCGTCGCCTCGCCGCTGGCCCGCATGCAGCGTCTGCTCGCGGCGCAGCACCTGCCCGAGGCGGCGCAGGCGATGATCGGCGATGCCGGCGGCCGCCTCATCGCCCTCTCCGACGCCGATCACGACCGCTTCGCCAGCCAGCCGATCCCCCCGGTCAACCTCGCGCATGTCATGGACCGGCGGGAGGGGCTGTTCCGCGGCCCGACCCTGCACCGCCGCGACGCCGTCTTCGCCTTCCACGACATCGCCACCGCGCCCGGCTGGACGGTCTTCGTCGCCGAGCCGGCGGCGACGATCGAGGCGGTGCGGCGCGGGCCGCTGCTGGCGCTCGCCGCCGGCGGCCTCCTGGCGCTCCTCCTCGGCGGCAGCCTCGCCCTGGCGCTGTCGCGGCGCATCCTGCGGCCGCTTGGCCGGCTGCATGGCCATGCCCTGGCCCTGTCGGCCGACCGGCCGCATCCGGACCTGGCGAGCCTGCCGCCGCTGCCGGTCGCCGAGCTCGAGGCCCTGCGCCGCGGCTTCGCGGCGGCGGAGGAGGCGCTGCACCGCCGCAGCGCCGCCGAGCGGCGGGCGCTCGCCGAGCTGAACGCCATCTATGCCGCCGTGCCGGTCGGCCTCGCCCTGATCGACCGCGACTGCCGCTACCGCAGCCTCAACAACGCCCTGGCGGAGATGAACGACCTGCCGGTGGCGATGCATCTCGGCCGCCATGTCGCGGAGGTGGCGCCGGCGCTCTGGAGCCAGGTCGGGTCCTGCTACCAGGCGGTGCTCGAGACCGGCCAGCCCGTCCTCGACCGGCTGGTGCGCGGCGCCGCCCGGCCGGGGGGCAAATCGTGCGAGCGCCTCGTCTCCTACGTCCCGGTCCGCGACGAGGCGGGGGATCTCTGGGGCGTCAGCATCGTCGCGCATGACGTGACCGAGCAGCGCCGCGCCGCCGCCGACCTCGCCGCGAGCGAGGAGCGCTTCCGCCTGCTGGTCGAGGGCGTCGCCGACCACGCCCTGGTGATGCTCGGCGCCAAGGGGGAGGTGGCGAGCTGGAACGCCGGCGCCGAGCGGGTGGAAGGCTGGTCGACGCAGGAGGCGATGGGCCAGCCCTATGCCATGTTCTTCACTCCGGAGGACCGCGAGGCCGGCCTGCCGGCGGCGATCCTGGCCCAGGCCCGGCGCGAGGGCGTCTTCCGCGGCGAGGGCTGGCGGCTGCGGCGGGACGGCGCGCGCTTCCGCGCCGCGGTGACCCTGACCGCCCTGCACGACGAGGCCGGGCGGCTGCGCGGCTTCGCCAAGGTGGCGCGCGACGTCACCGAGCGGCGCCGGGCGGAGGAGATGCGCGCGCTGCTCGCCCGCGAGGTCGACCACCGCGCCAAGAACGTGCTCGCCGTCGCCCTCTCGCTGCTGCGGCTGACGCCGCGCGACGATGCCGCCCGCTTCGCCGCCTCGGTCGAGGGGCGCATCGCCGCCATGGCGCGGGCGCATTCCCTGCTCGCCACCGGCGGCTGGAAGGGCGCCGAGCTGCACGCCCTGGCCGAGGGCGAGCTGGCGGCGCATGCCGGGCAGGTCAGCCTCGCCGGTCCCTGCCTGAGCCTCGCGCCGGATGCCGTGCAGCCGGTGGCGATGCTGCTGCACGAGCTGGCGACCAATGCGGCGAAATACGGCGCCCTCGGCCGTGCCGGCGGGCATGTGGCCCTGCACTGGGCGCGGGAGGCCGAGGGCGGCCTCCGCCTCGACTGGCGCGAGAGCGGCGGTCCGGCGGTGGCGGCGCCGGGCGGCCGGCGCGGCTTCGGCTCCCGGCTGATGGCCACGCTGGTCGGGCAGCAGCTCGGCGGCGAGATCGTCTTCGACTGGCGGCCGGACGGGCTGCAATGCCGCATCACCCTGCCGGCGCGCCGGCTGCAGGCCGATCCGCTGCCGGCGCCCGATGTGGCGCCCGACACGGTGCCCGTATCGGTATGACGCCGCGGCCCTCCGCAGCGCGGGGCAGCATGCCCATATGAAGGGCGACCCCGCCCGGCCGGTCTCCCGCCGGGCCGCCCTCATGCCCATCCGGGCCAGTATCCCATGCCCATCCGGGCAATGTCCCCGCCCTGCCGGCATCCCCATTCTCGGGGGGACCGAGGAGCCTGCCATGACCGATGCCTTCGCCGATCCTCTCGCCCTCCTCTCCGACCGCCTGGCCCAGCTCACCGCCGAGGGGGCGGCGCGGGTGGTCGCGGTGCATGGTCGCGACGGCCGCGCCCGCTCCGGCCTGCTCTGGGCCGACGGGCTGGTGGTCACCGCCGAGGAGGCGCTCGAGCGCGATGACGAGCTCGCCGTCACCCTGCCGAACGGCCGGGTGATCCCGGCCGGCCTCGCCGGCCGCGACCCGGGGACAGACGTCGCCCTGCTGCGCGCCGAGACCGGCAGCGTCGCGCCCCTGGTGCCGGCGCCGCCGGCGGCGCTGGCGCCGGGCCATCTGCTGCTCGCCCTCGGCCGCGGCGAGCACGGGCCGACCGCCGCCTACGGGATCGCCGCCGTCGTGGCCGGCCCCTGGCGCTCGATGCGCGGCGGCCGGCTCGACCGGCGGATCGAGCTCGGCTTCCGGCTCGATCCGGTCGCCGAGGGCGGCGCGG
Organism: Roseicella sp. DB1501; assembly: GCF_013112485.1. Lineage (GTDB taxonomy): Bacteria > Pseudomonadota > Alphaproteobacteria > Acetobacterales > Acetobacteraceae > Paracraurococcus. The sequence continues at coordinate 215,176 of NZ_JABFHG010000010.1, read as the reverse complement.
TGCTCGACCATGCCGGGCGGCTGGTCGGCATGGCGGTGCCGGGGCCGCGGCGGCGGGCGCTCACCATCCCGGCCGAGACCATCGCCCGCGCCGTCGAGCAGCTGCGCACCCGCGGCCGGGTGGCGCGGGGCTATCTCGGTCTCGCCATGCAGCCGGTGCAGCTCGGCGAGCGGCGCGGCCTCATCGTCGTCGGCGTCGATCCGCGCAGCCCGGCCGGGGAGGCGGGCGTCCTCATCGGCGACGTGCTGGCCGCCTGGGATGGCGACCCGCTCGGCTCGGTGCGGGAGATGCTGGCGCGGCTCGACCCCGACAGCGTCGGCCGGCAGGTGACGCTGGAGTTGGTGCGGGCCGGGCAGCCGCACCGGCTGCAGGTCCGGATTGGCGAGCGGGCGGCGGCCTGAGCATGGTCCGCTTCGCAGACGACACCCTGGCGCCCGCGGCGGCCCGACGTCCGGCTGGCCGGCTCCCCACCCCCCCTGCGGCTGCACCGGTGCCGCAGCGTGCCCCGGTCGCGGTGGCGCTGCGGCCACCGGACCCGGACCGGGCGGCGCGCCTTGCCGGCCTTGCCGGGCTGCGGGTGGTGAGCGACGCCCTGGCGGCCGATGTGCTGCTGGCCGAGGCGATGCCGCCGGACCGCAAGGAGGCGCCGGAGGCGCGTCCGGGCGAGGTGCCCGTGCTGGTGCTGGCGGAGGGCGCAGCGGCACTCGCGGCGCTGCGGGCCGGGGCGCGCGGCGTCCTTGCCCCGGAGGCGCCGCCGGCGCAGCTCGAGGCGGCGCTGGTCGCGCTTGCCCGTGGCCTCGCCGTGCTGCCGCCGGCGCTGCTGCCGGCCCTGGCCGGGCGCGAGCCGGCGCCGGTGGAGGCCGGGCTGACGCGGCGGGAGCGGGAGGTGCTGGACCTGCTCGCGGCCGGCGCCTCGAACAAGGTGATCGCGCGGCGGCTGAACCTCTCCTTCCACACCGCCAAGGCGCATGTCGCCTCGGTGTTGCAGAAGCTCGGGGCGAGCAGCCGGGCGGACGCGGTGGCGCGCGGGGCGCGGGCGGGCTTGGTCCTGCTGTAGAATTCCCCGCGAAACCGCTTCGCGGGAGCCCCATGAGGGTTCCTCCTGTCCAAAGGGCGTCACAGCCTGCCGCGGCAGGCTGTGACGGGCAGCGACGGCTTTGATGGGCGCCTTGCAGACCCCGATCGGGTGAGGAGGCTCCAACGGTCGGCGACGCTGCTTGCCGCAGCCGGCCGGCGGCGGGGCGGGGGAGGAGGGCTGTTGACGGTGTTGCCAATGGTTGCTCTTGCCACCCGCAGCGACTACCTGACGCGGTGACCGGTCCCCTCGCGGGACCCTTTCCCAATCATAGACAAGTCATGGACATGAGCGACCCAGCCGACACGCCGCCGGTGACCCCACCCGCGGAGGAGAACGCCGCGGCCCAGGAGCCGGCGACGCCCGAGGCGCGCATCGCCGCGCTCGAGGCTGAGGCGGCGGAGTTCCGCGACCGCTGGCTGCGGGCGGAGGCGGAGATGCAGAATCTGCGCAGCCGCACCCAGCGCGAGGTGGCGGATGCGCGGCAATACGCCATTCAGAAATTCGCCGGCGATGTGGTGGAGGCGGCGCAGAACCTGCGTCGCGGCCTCGAGGCGCTGCCACCACGCGAGGAGGGCGAGCCGGAGCTGCTGACCAAGCTGCGCGAGGGGTTCGAGGGGGTGGAGCGCAGCTTCCTCGGCATCCTCGAGCGCAACGGCGTCGCCCGCCGCGAGGCGCAGGGCGAGCGCTTCGATCCCGAGCTGCACCAGGCGATGGCCGAGCAGCCGGCGCCGCCCGGCGTCGCGCCGGGGACGGTGCTGCAGGCCTGGACCCCGGCCTGGACGCTGAACGGCCGGCTGCTGAAGCCGGCGATGGTGGTGGTCGCCGCGGGCGGCGCGGGGTGATGCCGCGCGGGTGGCGCGGGGTGATGCGGCGCGCCATGGTGCTGCGCCGGTCGCACGGAGTGCTGCCCGGGGTGCCTGCGACCGCCTGATTATTTGTCGGACCGCGCGGTCTCGGGACTTGTTCCACTGATACCCCGCGAATACATCCACAGGCGAGGCCGCCGATCGGCGGCCAGGACCCCATCCGAAACCGTGAGGGACCCTCGTCCCTCGGAGAAGCCAAGGGGGCCAGGCGCGGTGCCTTCCAGGGGCCGCCCTCGCCCGCCGCAAAGGAGAAGTACGGATGAGCAAGGTAATCGGCATCGACCTCGGCACGACCAATTCCTGCGTTGCCATCATGGAAGGCAAGGAAACGCGGGTCATCGAGAATGCCGAGGGCGCCCGCACCACGCCCTCCATGGTGGCCTTCGCCAAGAATGGCGAGCGCCTCGTCGGCCAGAGCGCCAAGCGCCAGGCCGTGACCAACCCGACCAACACCCTCTACGCCGTCAAGCGCCTGATCGGCCGTCGCTTCGACGACGCGATGGTGAAGAAGGACATGGATCTCGTCCCCTACCACATCGTGCGCGCCGACAACGGCGATGCCTGGGTGGAGGTCGAGGGCCAGAAATACGCGCCGCAGCAGATCAGTGCCTACATCCTGACCAAGATGAAGGAGACGGCCGAGAACTATCTCGGCGAGAAGGTGTCGCAGGCCGTCATCACCGTCCCCGCCTATTTCAATGACGCCCAGCGCCAGGCGACGAAGGAGGCTGGCGCGATCGCGGGCCTCGAGGTGCTGCGCATCATCAACGAGCCGACCGCGGCCGCGCTCGCCTACGGCATGGACCAGAAGAAGGGCGGCACCATCGCGGTCTATGACCTCGGCGGCGGCACCTTCGACATCTCCATCCTCGAGATCGGCGACGGCGTCTTCGAGGTGAAGTCGACCAACGGCGACACCTTCCTCGGCGGCGAGGACTTCGATCAGCGGATCATCGATTACCTGGCGGACGAGTTCAAGCGCGAGCAGGGCATCGACCTGCGCAGCGACAAGCTCGCCCTGCAGCGACTGAAGGAGGCCGCCGAGAAGGCGAAGATCGAGCTGTCGAGCTCGAAGCAGACCGAGATCAACCTGCCTTTCATCACCGCCGACGCCTCCGGGCCGAAGCACCTCGTGATGCAGCTCACCCGCGCCAAGCTGGAAGCCCTGGTCGACGACCTGATCCAGCGCACGCTTGAGCCAAGCAAGCAGGCGCTGAAGGATGCCGGCGTCTCGGCCGGCGAGATCGACGAGGTGATCCTGGTCGGCGGCATGACCCGCATGCCCAAGGTCATCGAGGCGGTGAAGGCCTTCTTCGGCAAGGAGCCGGCCCGCAACGTCAACCCGGACGAGGTCGTCGCCATCGGCGCCGCGATCCAGGGCGGCGTGCTGAAGGGCGAGGTGAAGGACGTCCTGCTGCTCGACGTCACGCCGCTCTCCCTCGGCATCGAGACGCTGGGCGGCGTCTTCACCCGGCTGATCGACCGCAACACGACGATCCCGACCAAGAAGTCGCAGGTCTTCAGCACGGCGGACGACAACCAGACCGCGGTCACCATCAAGGTCTACCAGGGTGAGCGCGAGATGGCGGCGGACAACAAGCTGCTGGGCAATTTCGACCTGCAGGGCATCCCGCCGGCGCCGCGCGGCGTGCCGCAGATCGAGGTGACCTTCGACATCGACGCCAACGGCATCGTCTCCGTCCAGGCCAAGGACAAGGCGACGGGCAAGGAGCAGCAGATCAAGATCCAGGCCCGCTCCGGCCTGTCGGATGCCGATATCGAGCGCATGGTGAAGGAGGCCGAGGCCAATGCCGAGGCCGACAAGAAGCGCCGCGACGCGGTCGAGGCGCGCAACCAGCTCGAGGCGCTGATCCACAGCAGCGAGAAGACGCTGCAGGATAACGGCGACAAGGTCGGCTCGGCGGAGAAGGCCGAGGTCGAGGCGGCGCTGGCCGAGGCCCGCACCGCGCTCGAGAGCGGCGAGCCCGAGACCCTGCGCGGCGCCGGGGAGAAGCTCTCCCAGGCGGCGATGAAGATGGGCGAGGCGCTCTACAAGCAGCAGCAGGCGGCCGAGCAGGCCCCGCCGGGCGCGGCTGGCGCCGCCGGCGGCCCGCCCCCGGGCGGCGAGAAGGTCGTGGATGCCGATTTCGAGGAAGTCGATCCCAACAAGAAGAAGCCCGGCTGAATCCGGTCGCCCACGGGGCGGCCGGCGGGGCGGCCCGCAAGCCGCCCCGCCGGTTGGGTGGATGCGGCGCGGTTCCGCGCCGGGGAGCGAGGCGGGCGCCCGGTGACCGCCGCCCGGTCCAGGCGGGCCGGGCGGCGGGCCGGGCGCCACGCCGTTCCGGACATCCACGGATGGGTCATCGCTTGAGGGGGATACTGCCCGTGGAGGGGTATCCCAGGCTGGACCGGAGCGGGGCAGGGCGGCCGAAAGGTCCGTGAGACAGGGCGCGGTTATGGCGAAGCGGGATTACTATGAAATACTTGGCGTCTCGCGCGAGGCGACCGAGGACGACCTGAAGCGGGCGTATCGCAAGCTGGCGATGAAGTATCACCCGGATCGCAACCAGGGTGACAAGGACGCCGAGACCCGTTTCAAGGAAGTCAACGAGGCTTATGACTGCCTGAAGGACGGCGAGAAGCGCGCGGCCTATGACCGCTTCGGCCATGCCGCCTTCGAGCAGGGCGGCGGCTTCGGCGGCAATCCCTTCGGCGCCGGCTTCGAGGACATCTTCGAGGAGATGTTCGGCCGCTTCGGCGGCGGGGGCGGGCGCGGCGGCCGCCGGCAGGCCTCGGGCCGCGGCGCCGATCTGCGCACCATGGTCGAGATCGGCCTGGAGGAGGCCTTCGCCGGCGTCAAGAAGACGGTGCGCGTTCCCTCCTCGGTGAGCTGCGACGCCTGTTCCGGCACCGGCGCCGAGGGCGGCAGCGGTGCCGCCCAGACCTGCCCGACCTGCCAGGGCGCGGGCAAGGTGCGGGCGCAGCAGGGCTTCTTCCTGATCGAGCGGACCTGCCCCACCTGCGGCGGCCAGGGCCGCGTCATCAAGAACCCCTGCAAGGTCTGCCAGGGCGCCGGGCGGGTGCAGCGCGACCGCACCCTCAGCGTCTCCATCCCGGCCGGCGTCGAGGACGGGACCCGCATCCGCCTTGCCGGCGAGGGCGAGGCCGGGCTGCGCGGCGCGCCGGCGGGCGACCTATACGTGGACGTCTCCATCCGGGCGCATCCGATCTTCCAGCGCGACGGCGCCAACATCTTCGTCCGGGTGCCGCTGCGCATGACCCAGGCGGCGCTCGGCGGCAGCGTCGAGGTGCCGAGCATCGATGGCGGCCGCGCCCGCGTCAGCATCCCGGCCGGCACCCAGGCGGGCGACCAGTTCCGCCTGCGCGGCAAGGGCTTCTCGGTGCTGCGCAGCGCGGCGCGGGGGGACATGTTCGTGCAGGTCTCGGTGGAGACGCCGCAGAACCTTTCGCCGCGGCAGCGCGAGTTGCTGGAGCAGTTCGAGGCCGAGGCCTCCCAGGCCGGCCGCACCAGCCCGGAGGCGGAGGGCTTCTTCGCCCGGGTGAAGGAGTTCTGGGACGGGCTGGGGCGCTAGGAGCGCCCCACACAACCGCTTCGCGGCTTTGCAACGGCTGGCGGCAAGCTGCGACGGGGGCGCGCGTGGCCCCGAAGCCGGCTTTGGTGCAGGGCGTTCGGACGCGTTGAGTCGGTCGACCGACGGGAACCGGCCGCACGGATCCACGTTCTGTGGTCCGACCGTCGCATTCCCCCCAGCGGCGGATCTGGCAGGCGGCGGTGCGGACGCGGTCCCACCCGCATCGCCGCCCGCCCCCCTCTCCCCCATCGCTGCCACCGTTGCACCAAGGAGGCCCGCATGGCCGACAGGGAAGATCCCGTCACGCCCGGCATGGAGCGCGAGGAGACGCCGCAGCTCATCGCCGCCGGCAAGGTCCATGGCACGCCGGTCTACAACCGCGACGGCGAGCATCTCGGCACCATCGAGGACGTGATGCTCGACAAGCGCTCGGGCCGCGTGGCCTATGCGGTGATGAGCTTCGGCGGCTTCCTCGGCATCGGCGAGCGCCACCACCCGCTGCCCTGGTCGGTGCTGCAATTCGACCCGTCCCTCGGCGGCTATGTCGTCGATCTCGACCGCGACAAGCTGAAGGACGCGCCCGCCTATGCGGTGGGCAGTGCGCCGGATTGGGGCAGCCGCGACTGGGGCCGGCAGGTGGACGACTATTGGGGCGCCCGCTCCATCTGAGGTGCCGGCCTGCCCTGAGCGCGGCGTCCCCCTGCGGGGCCTTGCCGCCGCCGGCGCGCCCGGCCATGACGGGGCCGGGATCGCTGGGGGAGACACCATGCCCGTTCGCATCGGCATCGCCGGCCTGGCTGGCCGCATGGGGCGGTTGCTCGCCGAGGAGGTGCTCGCCGCCGGGGCGAGCCTCGCGGGTGGCACGCGCCGCCGCGCGGGCGAGGAGGAAGCGCTGCCAGCCCCTTTGCTGCCCGAGATCGGCGCCCTCTGCGCCGCCAGCGACGTGGTGATCGACTTCACCCATGCCGCCGCCGCGGCCGGCCATATCGCCGCGGCGGTGGCGGCGGGCACGCCCCTGGTTCTCGGCACTTCGGGCCTCTCGGCCGCTGACGAGGCGATGGTGGCGGAGGCCGCGGGGCGGGTGCCCATCGTCTATGCCGCTAATTTCGCCCCGGGCGTGAACCTCGTCCTGGCGCTCGCCGAGCGCATGGCGGCCGCGCTGCCGGCCGAGCAATACGATGCCGAGATCCTCGAGATGCATCACCGGCAGAAGGTGGACGCCCCCTCCGGCACCGCGGTCGCGCTCGGCCGGGCGGTGGCGCGCGGGCGCGGCACGACGCTGGAGGCGGCCGGGACGGAGAGCGGGCGGGACGGCCATACCGGCGCGCGCGGCACCGGCAGCATCGGCTTCGCGGCCCTGCGCGGCGGGCAGGTGGTGGGCGAGCACACGCTGCTCTTCGCCTCCGGCTCCGAGCACATCGCGCTGACCCATCGCAGCTTCGACCGGCGGGTCTATGCCACCGGGGCCGTCCGGGCGGCGCTCTGGCTGCAAGGCCGGGCGCCTGGCCTCTACGACATGAAGCATGTGCTCGGGATGGGCTGAACACGATTCGTCCATGCACGAAGCGCGGAAACGAGGGCATGGCGCATGTCCCGGCGCGCCGCGTCCGGGACGTCGCTGACCGATCGGCCAGGGACGCCCGATTTCGCCTGCGTTGTCAGCGGCCTGCCGATCCGCTGCGTCCGTGGGGAGGCTTACCAAGGCCGCGAGCGGGCGAGACTTAGGGTATCGAAGCGTCCAGGCGGGGCCGATACTTCCGCTGCATAAGCATACCTTTATGTCAGCGGCCTTGACCCTGCGCCCCGCTTGCTGCGAAACAGCGCGCGACCGGTTGGGTGCGTGCCATTGTCGCTCGCGGCACCCGAACCTGCCGGTGTGGCCAGGCCGGGGCCCCGCCGGTTTCCCCGCGCGACAAGAGGACGAATCACGCCATGCGCGATAAGGGCGAGTATCTCTTCACTTCCGAATCCGTGTCCGAGGGGCATCCGGACAAGGTCGCCGACCGCATTTCCGACACGGTGCTGGATGCCTTCCTCGCCGCCGATCCCTATGCGCGCGTGGCCTGCGAGACGCTGGTGACCACCAACCGCATCGTCCTCGCCGGCGAGACCCGCGGGCCGGAGAGCGTCAACGCCGCGCATCTCGAGGGGCTGGTGCGCGATGCGGTGAAGGAGATCGGCTACGACCAGGCCGGCTTCTCCTGGCGGAACGCCGCCTTCGAGTGCCATCTGCACGCCCAGTCGGCCGATATCGCGGTCGGCGTCGATGCCGCCGGCAACAAGGACGAGGGCGCCGGCGACCAGGGCATCATGTTCGGCTACGCGACGAACGAGACGCCCGAGCTGATGCCCGCGCCGCTCACCTATGCGCACAACATCCTGCGCATCATGGCCGAGCTGCGCCATGCCGGCGACAAGCGCGCCCGCGGCCTGCTGCCGGACGCCAAGAGCCAGGTCACGCTCCGCTACGTCGACGGCAAGCCGGTCGGCGTCACCTGCGTCGTCATCTCGACTCAGCACGAGGACGGGCTGGAGCAGGCCGAGATCAAGGAACTGCTGCGCCCCATCGTGCGCCAGGTCCTGCCCGCGGGCTGGGAGGTGCCGGAGGCCGAGTTCTACGTGAACCCGACCGGCAATTTCGTCATCGGCGGTCCCGACGGCGATGCCGGCCTCACCGGCCGCAAGATCATCGTCGACACCTATGGCGGCGCCGCGCCGCATGGCGGCGGCGCCTTCAGCGGCAAGGACCCGACCAAGGTCGACCGCTCCGCCGCCTATGCCGCGCGCTACGTGGCGAAGAACGTGGTGGCGGCCGGCCTCGCCGATCGCTGCACCATCCAGGTTTCCTACGCCATCGGCGTCTCCAAGCCGCTCTCGGTCTATTTCGACCTGCACGGCACCGGCAAGGATGTGGACGAGGCGAAGCTCGCCAGCGTGGTGCAGGAGGCGGTGAACCTCTCGCCGCGCGGCATCCGCGAGATGCTGCGCCTCAACCGGCCGATCTATGTCCCGACCAGCGCCTACGGGCATTTCGGCCGCAAGCCGGACCTGGCGAAGGACAGCTTCACCTGGGAGCGGACCGACCTGCTCGCGCCCGAGCTGAAGCGCGCCTTCGGCCGCTGATGCACGGCGCCGGCGCGCAGGCCTGGCGTGGCGGCTGCGCGCCGGTGGCCAGACCATATCCGCCGGCGTGCAGGGTTGGTATGGCGGCTGCGCGCCGGTGGCTTAATGCATGACCGCTGACCGTCCGCCCCTCGCCGAGGGCATCCCCGACCGACTCTATGGCCGCCGCCGCAGCCACCCGTTGCGGCCGCGCCAGCAGCGCCTGCTGGACGAGACCCTGCCGCGGCTCCGCCTCGCCCCGGAGGCGGCCGGCGATCCGCGCGCGGCCTTCGCCGCGCCGGTCGAGGCGCTCTGGCTCGAGGTCGGCTTCGGCGGCGGCGAGCATGCGCTGGCGCATGTCGAGGCCAATCCCGGCATCGGCTACATCGCCTCCGAGGTCTTCGAGAACGGGCTCTGCTCCCTGCTCTCGCGCCTCGTCGCTGAGGGAGAGGAGGCGACCGGCCCGCTGCCGGGCAATCTCCGCCTCTGGCCGCAGGATGCCCGGCACCTGCTCGGCCTGCTGCCGCCGGCCTCGCTCGACCGGCTGTTCCTGATGTTCCCCGATCCCTGGCCGAAGGCGCGGCACGCCAAGCGGCGCTTCGTCAATCCGGGCCTGCTGCCGCTGGTCGCGCGGGTGCTGCGGTCGGGTGGGGAGTGGCGCATCGCCACCGACGATCCGACCTATCAGGGCTGGACCGCCGAGGTGCTGGCGGCGCAGGACCGTTTCGCCGTGCCGCCGCCGGCGACGGCGCGGCCGCCGGGCTGGCCGCCGACCCGCTACGAGGCCAAGGCGCTGCGCGACGGGCGGCAGCCGCTCTACTGGTCGCTGCGCCGCCTCGCCGGCTGATCCCGGTCAGCGCTCTGCGCCCGCCGGCGCTCAAAGCGCCAGCAGGAAGGCGACCGCCTGCTCCAGCTCGCCATCCGGCAGGCCGCCGGCGCCGAGGGCGCGCAGCATCAGATAGGCCAGCAGGCCGAGCCCCAGCAGCCCGATTCCGCCAAATACGTGAAACAATAGCTCGTGAAATAATAACTTGAGATTGCGTCGTTGCGCTGGCCGCGCGAGGCGGCGGAAGGTGGCGAGGTCATAGGTCCCGAATTCGGAGGAGGGCGGCGTCTGCATGCGCGGAGTCCACCACGCGCCCGCAAAATCGGGGTTAAACTCGGCGGCAGGTCGTCTCACCTCTGGCGGCGCAATCCTGCTTGCCCCGGCTGGGCGGCCGGCCTATATCTTCACGGATCAATCACCATCCGGGCTCTTCGGGGGGTGGCCTGAAAGGGCCGCCTTTTTTGTTTTGGGCACTGACATCGAACGTCCGCATCATGAGGGCCTGGAGGCGCGCATCGCCGATGCCGTCGCCCCGACCATCGAACACATGGGCTATGAGCTCGTCCGCGTGCAGGTCTCCGGCAAGGAGCGCCCGGTCGTGCAGATCATGGCCGACCGCGCCGACGAGGCGCCCTTCCGCGTCGAGGATTGCGAGGCGATCAGCCACGCCGTCGGCGCGGTGCTGGATGTCGAGGATCCGATCCGCGGCGAATGGACGCTCGAGGTCTCCTCGGCCGGCATCGACCGGCCGCTGACCCGCGCCAAGGACTGGAACCGCTTCGCCGGCCATCTGGCGCAGGTGGAGTTGCAGGTGCCGCAGGAGGGCCGCAAGCGCCTCAAGGGCATCGCGCTCGGCGCCGATGCCGAGACGGCGCGGCTGCGGCTCGAGGACGGCAGCGAGGCGAGCATCGCCCGCAGCAACATCCGCCGCGCCAAGCTGGTGCTGACCGACGACCTCATCGCCGCCACCGCGGCGCCCGCCAGCCAGGACCCTGACGACGAGGATGCGTCGCCGGGCCCCGACGGCAAACCACACTGAAGGGAACTGACCATGGCCGTGGATGTCGCGATCGCGCGCCCTGAGCTGCTGCAGGTCGCCGATGCCGTCGCGCGCGAGAAGATGATCGAGCGCGACGAGGTGCTGGAGGCGATGGAGCAGGCCATCCAGAAGGCCGGCCGCGCCAAGTACGGGCACGAGAAGGACATCCGCGCCGTCATCGACCGCCGCAGCGGCGAGGTCCGCCTCTCCCGCTGGACCGAGGTGGTCGAGGAGGAGCCGGTGGAGAACGAGGCGACGCAGATCCCGCTGCGCATCGCCCGCAAGTTCAAGCCCGAGATCAATGCCGGCGAGTTCATCGTCGACCCGCTGCCGCCGATCGACTTCGGCCGCATCGCGGCGCAGACCGCGAAGCAGGTGATCGTGCAGCGGGTGCGCGAGGTCGAGCGCAAGAAGCAGTTCGACGAGTACAAGGACCGCGTCGGCGAGATCGTCAACGGCATCGTCAAGCGCACCGAGTACGGCAACCTGATGGTCGATCTCGGCCGCGCCGAGGCGCTGCTGCGCCGCGACGAGACGATCCCGCGCGAGGCCTTCCGTAACGGCGACCGGGTGCGCGCCTATATCTACGACGTGCGCGAGGAGCCGCGCGGGCCGCAGATCTTCCTCTCCCGCACCCATCCGGGCTTCCTGGCCAAGCTCTTCGCGCAGGAGGTGCCGGAGATCTACGACGGCATCATCGAGATCAAGGCGGTGGCGCGCGATCCCGGCTCCCGCGCCAAGATGGCGGTCCTCTCGCGCGACAGCAGCATCGACCCGGTCGGCGCCTGCGTCGGCATGCGCGGCAGCCGCGTGCAGGCGGTGGTGCAGGAGCTGCAGGGCGAGAAGATCGACATCATCCCCTGGTCGTCCGACAACGCCACCTTCGTGGTGAACGCCCTCGCCCCGGCCGAGGTGACGAAGGTGGTGCTGGACGATGAGGCGCGGCGGGTTGAAGTGGTGGTGCCCGACGACCAATTATCGCTGGCGATCGGCCGGCGTGGCCAGAATGTGCGCCTTGCCTCCCAGCTCTCCCGCTGGGACATCGACATCCTGACCGAGGCCGAAGAGAGCGAGCGTCGGCAGGAGGAGTTCCGCAAGCGCACCGGCCTCTTCGTCGAGGCGCTGGACGTGGATGACGTGATCGCCGGCCTGCTGGTCACCGAGGGCTTCACCTCGATCGAGGACATCGTCGCCGTCGAGGACGAGGAGCTGGCCGGCATCGAGGGCTTCGATGAGAGCATCGCGGCCGAGCTGAAGCGCCGGGCCGAGGCCTTCCTCGACCGGCGCGACCAGGAATTCGACGAGCAGCGCCGCGGCCTCGGCGTCGAGGATGCGGTGGCGGAAGCCGGCGGCTTCACGCCGCAGCAGTTGGTGGCGCTCGGCGAGAAGGGCGTGAAGACGCTCGACGACCTCGCCGACCTCGCCTCCGACGAGCTAATCGAGATCCTCGGCCCGGATTCGATGGACGAGGATACGGCGAACGCCATCATCATGGCGGCGCGGCAGCATTGGTTCGAGGGCGAGGAGGGAGAGGCCCCGGCGGACGAGGCCGAGGCCGACGAAGCCCAGGCGGAAGAGCCCGAAGCGGGAGAGACCCAGACGGCGGATGATGCGCGCGAAGCCGAAGCCTGAGCGTTCCGCGACGCTGCCACCCGATCCGGGACGCGTTGCGGCGGTTTCCGCCGCATCGGAGGAAGCCGAGCGCGGGCCGCTGCGTCGCTGCATCGTGACCCGCGAGAGCGGGCCGAAGGAGGCGATGCTCCGCTTCGTGCTGGGGCCGGATCAGGCGCTGGTCCCCGACCTGGCCGGGAAGCTGCCTGGCCGGGGAATGTGGTTGTCGGCAAGGGCCGATGTGTTAGAACGCGCGGTGAAGCGCGGCGCCTTCGCCAAGGCGGCCCGTACGACCGTGCAACTGCCCCCCGACCTTGCTGCGCGGATCGTGGACGGCCTTCGAGGCCGCATCCGTGATCTCATCGGCCTCGCCCGTCGGAGTGGCCAAGCGGTCTCCGGGCGGGACACCGTGCGGGAATGGTTGCGGGCCGGCCGTGCCGGCCTGCTGGTTGAGGCATCCGACGGCAGCCCTGCCGAGAGGGCGCGCCTGGTCGGCGGGCGCGAGGTGCCGGTGGTGGCCCCACTTCCGGCGGATATGCTCGGCGGCGTCTTCGGGCGCGACCATGCGGTGCATGTGGCGATAGCCCCCGGGCGCCTCGCCGTGGCGATCGCGCTGGAGGCGGGGCGGCTGGCCGGGCTTTCTGGTTCGGCATCGCCAGCCCCGTCCCGGACGGCCCCGCCCCGGGGCCAGAATCGGGGCCAGGATCAGGGTCCGGCGGGTGGCGCCGGGCGAGACGACAGGAGAGATGGCCCGATGGGCCGATGAGCGGGTAACGGTTGGGCGCGCCATCTCGCGCCCATGTGGATCAACCGGTGAAATCACCGGACATGGCCGGGGCCAGGCGCCCCGCGGCATGTTCCTTGGCACGAGTGGCATGACGGCAGACGGATCGGGTTCGGACCAGAGAATGAGCGACCAGAACGACCAGGATGCGGGCAAGAGCAGGCTGAGCCTTCGGCCGGCTGGCGGCCGCCTGGAGCTGGGCAAGACGGTGGATGCGGGCAGCGTCCGCCAGAGCTTCAGCCATGGGCGGAGCAAGACCGTACAGGTCGAGGTGGTGAAGAAGCGGACGATGGCGCCGGCGCCGCGGCAGGCGGCCGGCCCGGCCGCCCCGGTGCCGGCCGGCGGCGGCCCGCGCCCGGCCAATCCGGGGCGCCCTGGCGGCGCCCAGGCGCGCGGCCCGGCCCCCGCCGGCAACCGGCCGCTGACCGCCGCCGAGCAGGCGGTGCGCCAGCGCGTGCTGGAGGAGCAGCGGCGGCTCGAGGCGCAGCGCCAGCGGGAGGAGCGGGAGCGCCAGGCGCTCATGGTCCGCTCCGCCGCCGAGGAGGCGCGTCGCCGCGAGGAGGAGGAGAAGCGCCAGGCCGAGGAGGTGGCGCGCCTCGCCGAGGAGGAGGCCGCCCGCGCCAGGGCGGAGGCTGAGGAGGCCGCGCAGCGTGCCGCCGAGGAAGCGGCGCAGCCGCCGGCTGCCGAGTCGGCCGCTCCGGCGCCAGCCCAGGCCCAGCCGGCGCAGGCTGCGGCACAGACCCAGGCATCGCCCGCGCCGGCGGCCCCGCCGCGGGCGGCGCCGCTGCGGCCGGTGACGCCGCCGCTGCGCACGCCCGGCCGTCCCGGCCCGGTGCCGGTCGGTGTCGCCGCCCAGCGGGCGCGGCCCGGCGGCCCGGCGCAGCCCGCGGCGGCCGCTCCGGGCGCGGCGCCCGGCGCCGCCGCCAACAAGCTCTCGCTCCGTCCCCGGACGGAGGAGGAGGACGACCGCAGCCGTCCCGCCGTCCGCCGCCCCGGCCTGCCGGCCGCGGCGCCGAAGAAGCCCGCCCTCGCTCCGGCGAAGAAGGGCCTGCCGGGCGCCGACCGGCGCGGCGGCCGCATCGACGTGCAGGCGGCGATCGAGGGCGAGGACGAGCGCAGCCGCTCCATCGCCTCGCTGCGCCGCGCCCGTGAGCGCGAGCGGCGGCAGCAGGAGCTGGCCCGCCTCCGCTCGGGCACCGAGCGGGTGGTGCGCGACGTCATCGTCCCCGAGGCGATCACGGTGCAGGAGCTCGCCAACCGCATGGCCGCCCGCGGCGGCGAGGTGGTGAAGGCGCTGTTCCGCATGGGCGTGATGGCGACGCTGACCCAGACCATCGATGCCGACACCGCCGAGCTGGTGGTGCAGGAGTTCGGGCACCGCGCCCGCCGCGTCTCGGAATCCGATGTCGAGCTCGGCCTTGAGGGCGCGGTCGACGTGGAGACCGACCTGCAGCCGCGGCCGCCGGTGGTCACCATCATGGGCCATGTCGACCATGGCAAGACCTCGCTGCTGGACGCGCTGCGCCAGGCCGATGTGGCGGCGCACGAGGCGGGCGGCATCACCCAGCACATCGGCGCCTATCAGGTGACGGTGCCGGATGGCGGCAAGGTGACCTTCATCGACACGCCGGGCCACGCCGCCTTCACGGCCATGCGGGCCCGCGGCGCGAGCGTGACCGACATGGTCGTGCTGGTGGTGGCGGCGGATGACGGCGTGATGCCGCAGACCATCGAGGCCATCAACCACGCCCGCGCGGCCAATGTCCCGCTGATCATCGCGGTCAACAAGATCGACAAGCCGGGCGTCAACCCGGACCGCGTGCGGCAGGAGCTGCTGCAGCACGAGGTGGTGGTCGAGAGCCTGGGCGGCGAGACGCAGGAGATCGAGGTCTCCGCGACCAAGAAGATCAACCTCGACAAGCTGCTCGAGGCGATCGCGTTGCAGGCCGAGATCCTCGACCTGCGGGCGAATCCCGACCGCGCCGCCGAGGGCACGGTGATCGAGAGCAAGCTCGATCGCGGCCGCGGGCCGGTGGCGACGGTGCTGGTGCAGAAGGGCACGCTGCGCCAGGGCGACATCGTGGTGGCCGGCGCCGAATGGGGCCGGGTGCGGGCGATGCTCGACGACCGGGGCCGCCAGCTGAAGGAGGCGTCGCCCTCCCTGCCGGTCGAGATCCTCGGTCTCTCCGGCGTGCCGGGGGCGGGCGAGAATTTCGTCGCGGTCGAGGACGAGACCCGGGCGCGCGAGATCTCCGAGTACCGGCAGCGGCGCGCGCGCGAGAAGAGCTCGGCGGCCGCCGTCGCCGGCCGCGGCACGCTCACCGACATGCTGGCCCGCATCCAGGCGGGCGAGCAGAAGGAGGTGGCCGTGGTGGTGAAGGCCGATGTCCAGGGCTCCGCCGAGGCGATCGGCGTGACGCTGGGCAAGATCGGCAACGAGGAGGTGCGCGTGCGCGTGCTGCACTCGGCGGTCGGCCAGATCACCGAGAGCGACATCCAGCTCGCCAAGGCGTCCAATGCCGTGGTCGTCGCCTTCAACGTCCGGGCCACGTCCCAGGCGCGGGAGCTGGCGCAGCGCGAGGGCGTCGACATCCGCTACTACTCGATCATCTACGAGGTGGCGGACGACATCGAGAAGATGTTCAAGAGCCGGCTGGCCCCGGTGCAGCGCGAGAACTTCCTCGGCTACGCCACCATCCTGCAGGTCTTCGAGGTCAAGCGCGTCGGCAACGTGGCGGGCTGCCGCGTGACCGAGGGCGTGGTGCGGCGCGGCGCCGGCGTGCGCCTGCTGCGCGACGGCGTCGTCATCCACCAGGGCGAGCTCAGCACGCTCCGGCGGTTCAAGGACGACGTGCGCGAAGTCACCAATGGCTACGAATGCGGCATGTCCTTCGCCAACTACAACGACATCCGCGTCGGTGACCAGATCGAGTGCTACGAGACGGAGACGGTGGCGGCGGCGTAAGCCGGCGCCCCACTCCGGCGTTGAACCGGGGCGCGGCGCCGCAAGGTGCCGCGCCCTTTGCTATCGAGAAAGAGGGTTCCAACCCCATGACCAAGCGGCACGCCAGCCATGGCGAAGGCCCGTCCCAGCGCCAGCTCCGCGTCGCGGAGGAGGTGCGCCACGCCCTCGCCGCGCTGTTCGAGCGGCGCGACTTCCGCGACCCCGACCTCGCCAACATCCATGTCACCGTCACCGAGGTCCGCGCCTCGCCCGACCTCAAGCACATGACCGCCTTCGTCAGCGGCCTCGGCAAGGATCTGCCGGAGGCGCAGTTCCGCGCCCTGAAGCGCGCCGCGCCCTTCCTGCGCGGCCAGGTGGCGAAGTCGGTGCGGCTGAAATACGCGCCCGACCTGCATTTCCAGCCCGATACCGCGCTCGACTATGCGATGCAGATCGACCGCGCCCTGCGCCAGCCCGAGGTCGCGCGCGATCTCGGACCTCGCGAGGAGGGGCCGCGCGAGGAGGACGAGCGTTCCTGAGCCGCGCCTCCGACCAGCCGCCCGTCTGCCTGCCGTACCGCCGCCCGCGCCGCCGGCGCGCGCGATCCCGGGCCATGCCCCGCAGCCCATATCCAGAAGACACGCTCCGATGTCCCGCTTCCAGCGCCGCAAGCCGAAAGGCCAGCCGATCGATGGCTGGCTGATCGTCGACAAGCCCACCGGCATGGGCTCCACCGATGTCGTCAACCGCCTCAAGCGGCTGTTCCAGGCGCAGAAATGCGGCCATGGCGGCACGCTCGACCCGCTGGCGACCGGCGTGCTGCCGATCGCCTTCGGCGCCGCCACCAAGACCGTCCCCTATGTCATGGACGGCACCAAGACCTACCGCTTCACGCTCCGCTTCGGCGAGGCGCGCGACACCGACGATGCCGATGGCCAGGTGATCGCCACCAGCGAGGCGCGGCCGGAGGATGCCGCGATCGAGGCGGCGCTGCCCGCCTTCCGCGGCGACATCATGCAGGTGCCGCCGATCTATTCCGCCATCAAGGTGGCGGGCGAGCGCGCCTATGACCTGGCGCGCGAGGGGCAGGCGGTGGAGCTGGCGCCGCGCCCGGCGCGGGTGGACCGCTTCGAGCTGGAGAGCCGGCCGGATGCCGATAGCGCCATCTTCCTCGTCCAGAGCGGGAAGGGGGTCTATATGCGCTCCCTCGCGCGCGACCTGGCGCGGGCCTGCGGCACGGTCGGCCATATAGCCGCGCTCCGCCGCATGCGGGTCGGCCCCTTCCACGAGGCGACGGCGATCCCCCTGGACAAGCTCGGCCAGCCGGGCGATACCCCGCCCCCTTCTCCGGACCTCCTGCTGCCCGTGACGACCGCGCTGGCCGACATCCCGGCGCTGGCCCTCACGCAGGCGGAGGCCATGCGGCTGCTGCAGGGCCAGGCCATCGGCCTGGTCGAGCTGATGGGCCGCATTCCGGGCGAGGCCAACCCCGATGGGGGGCTGGTCCGCGCCATGGCGAGGGGACGGTTCGTGGGGCTCTGCCGCCTGGACTCCGGCCTCGTTGTGCCGGAACGCCTGGTGGCGCAGGAGAGCCTCGCGGCCGGCGGTTGAAGCATGCCGAGGCCTCGAAGGGCCCGGCCAACAGGAGAACAACCCGATGTCGGCAGTGTCCGCCGAGCGCCGCAAGGCGCTGATCGAGCAGTACCAGACCAAGCCGGGCGATACCGGCTCGCCGGAGGTGCAGGTGGCCCTGCTCTCCGAGCGCATCTCGGGCCTGACCGAGCACCTCAAGACCCATGCCAAGGACTTCCACAGCCGGCGCGGCCTGCTGGTGCTGGTCGGCCAGCGGCGCGGGCTGCTGGACTACCTGAAGCGCAAGGACCAGGGCCGCTACGAGCGGCTGATCGCCAGCCTCGGCCTGCGCCGCTAGCCATGGCCCCCCTTGCCGGCCCAGGGCGCGGCAGGGCTGGGGATGGTTACACCGGAACGTGATCCTTGCATCGGGGGGCAGCGGCCTGCCCGATGCCCCGTCCGGTCTGAAAAAACCGTGGCAATCCCGAGCGGGATTGGCCATATGACGCCGGCGATCCTGGGACTGGCCCATCTGGCCGTGGCATCCGGGATCACCGCCGCGAGCGCGGCGGGCTGACAGGACGAGCCGCGACCCCTGCCCGGGACGATGCGGCGTTTCCGGCCACATGGATCCCCGGCGACGGGGGCGGGCGTCCCCGAAGCGGGGCGGTTCGCACTCCATGCAGCCCGAAGCGCCGGATTCGATCCTCTGGGCCCGGTTTCTTGGGAATTCCCACAGGGCCCCGAGAGACGGGCGTCCGGCCGAGGACTGCCAACCCACCGCGTCGCACCCTCCGGACCGCCGGCCGCCTGCGGCCGGCCATCCGGGTTTGAAGCCATGCCGTGTCCCTCCCGCACCGGGTCGGGACCGGCCGGACCGCGATGCGGGGGCAGGGTCCCCCGGCCGCCGGTCCCGCGAAGGAACGACGCATGTTCGAGACCTATTTCCGCAAGGACATCGCCTGGGGCGGCCAGCTCCTCATCCTCGAGACGGGCAAGATCGCCCGCCAGGCCGATGGCGCCGTCCTGGCCCGCCTCGGCGACACCATCGTGCTCTGCACCGCGGTCGGCGCCCGCTCGGTGAAGCCGGGCCAGGATTTCTTCCCGCTCACGGTGAATTACCAAGAGAAGGCCTTCGCCGCGGGCAAGATCCCGGGCGGCTTCTTCAAGCGCGAGGGCCGGCCCTCCGAGGCCGAGACGCTGATCTCCCGCCTGATCGACCGGCCGATCCGCCCGCTCTTCCCCGAGGGCTTCCGCAACGAGGTCCAGGTCGTCGCGACCGTGCTGTCGCACGACATGGAGAACGACCCCGACATCGTGGCGATGGTCGGCTGCTCGGCGGCGCTGACGCTCTCCGGCATTCCCTTCTTCGGCCCGATCGCCGCCGCCCGCGTCGGCTATGTCGACGGCCAGTACGTGCTGAACCCGACCATCGCGCAGCGCCAGCAGAGCGCGCTCGAGCTCGTTGTCGCCGGCACGACCGAGGGCGTGCTGATGGTCGAGTCCGAGGCGCAGGAGCTTTCCGAGGACATCATGCTCGGCGCCGTCGAGTTCGGCCACAAGGGCTTCCAGCCGGTAATCCAGGGCATCATCGAGCTCGCCGAGCGTGCCGCCAAGGAGCCCTGGGCGCTGCCCGAGCCCTCCGCCGCCGAGGTCGCGCTGAAGGCCCGCATCGCCGAGCTCGGCCGGGCGCAGATGGCCGAGGCCTACAAGGAAACCCAGAAGCTCCTCCGCCAGGGCAAGGTGGCCGAGGCGAAGAAGGCGGTGCTCGCCCAGCTCGAGGCCGAGGGCGCCGATACCGGCGCCGCCAAGGGGCTGCTGAAGGATCTCGAGGCCGAGGTCGTCCGCAACGCCATCCTCGACACGGGGCTCCGCATCGACGGCCGCGACACCAGGACGGTGCGGCCGATCGTCGCCGAGGTCGGCGTGCTGCCGCGCGCCCATGGCTCGGCGCTCTTCACCCGCGGCGAGACGCAGGCGCTCTGCGTGGCGACGCTCGGCACCGGCCAGGACGAGCAGATCATCGACGCGCTGCCGGGCGAGTACCGGGAGCACTTCATGCTCCACTACAACTTCCCCCCCTACAGCGTGAACGAGACCGGCCGCATGGGCAGCCCGGGCCGGCGCGAGGTGGGCCACGGCAAGCTGGCCTGGCGCGCGGTGCATCCGGTGCTGCCGGAGAAGGAGAAGTTCCCCTACACGCTGCGCGTGGTCTCCGAGATCACCGAGAGCAACGGCTCCTCCTCCATGGCGACCGTCTGCGGCACCTCGCTGGCGCTGATGGATGCCGGCGTGCCGCTGAAGCGCCCGGTCGCCGGCATCGCCATGGGGCTGATCAAGGAGGATCGCGGCTTCGCGGTGCTCTCCGACATCCTCGGCGACGAGGACCATCTCGGCGACATGGACTTCAAGGTGGCCGGCACGGAGCAGGGCGTGACCTCGCTCCAGATGGATATCAAGATCACCTCCATCACCTTCGAGATCATGCGCCAGGCGCTCGGCCAGGCGCGCGACGGCCGCATCCACATCCTCGGCGAGATGGCCAAGGGGCTCTCGGGCGTGCGCGGCGACGTGGCGCAGAACGCGCCGCGCATCACCGTCATCAACGTGCCGAAGGAGAAGATCCGCGACGTCATCGGCTCCGGCGGCAAGGTGATCCGCGAGATCACCGAGAGCACCGGCACCAAGGTCGATATCGAGGATGACGGCACCATCAAGGTGGCGGCGACCTCGCCGGAAGCGGCGCAGAAGGCGATCGACTGGATCCGCGGCATCGTGGCCGAGCCCGAGGTCGGCGTGATCTACACCGGCAAGGTGGTGAAGACCGCCGATTTCGGCGCCTTCGTGAACTTCCTCGGTGCCCGCGACGGGCTCGTGCACATCAGCGAGCTGACCAACGAGCGGGTGAACCGCACCACCGACGTGGTCAATGTCGGCGACGCGGTGAAGGTGAAGGTGCTGGGCTTCGACGACCGCGGCAAGGTGAAGCTCTCCATGCGCGTGGTCGACCAGGCGACGGGGGCCGACATCACCGAGCAGGTCGGCGCCCGCCGGCCGCGCAACGAAGGCGAGGGCGGCGACGACCGGCCGCGCCGTGACCGCAACGACCGCAGCGGCGACCGGCCGCGCCGCGACCGCAACGAGGCGGCGGAATAAGGCAGGCGATCCGGCGGGCCGGGGGCTGCAACCCGCCCCGGCCCGCCCAATTTCTTTCGGATGGACAGCTCGGTTTCGAGGGTGGTGGCGTGAAGGCGATCAACGCGATCCGCATGGGCGGCGTCGAGGTGCTTCCCCTGGTCGAGGGCGGCAAGGGCGTGGCTGTCTCCAACGGCGCGACCTGCGGCGGTTGGGCCTCGGGCGGTGGCGTCGGCACCTTCTCGGCGGTCAATGCCGACAGCTACGGCCCCGAGGGCGAGGTCATCCGCCAGGTCTATTACGGCAAGACCCGCCGCGACCGGCATGAGGAGCTGGTCGCCTACGGCATCGCCGGCGGCATCGCCCAGGCGCGCGAGGCGCATGAGCGGGCCGGCGGCCGCGGCCGCATCCACGCCAACATCCTCTGGGAGATGGGCGGGGCGGAGCGGGTGATCCGCGGCGTGCTGGACGGCGCCAAGGGGCTGATCCACGGCATCACCTGCGGCGCCGGCATGCCCTACCGGCTGTCCGAGATCGCCCGCGAGCATGCCGTCCACTACTACCCGATCGTCTCCTCCGCCCGCGCCTTTGGGGCGCTGTGGAAGCGCAGCTACCACAAGGCGAAGGAATGGCTCGGCGGCGTCGTCTACGAGGATCCCTGGCTGGCCGGCGGCCATAACGGCCTCTCCAATTCCGAGGACCCGACCCGGCCGGAGGACCCCTATCCCCGCGTCCTGAAGCTGCGGCAGCAGATGCGCGAGCTCGGCCTCGGCGACGTGCCGATCATCATGGCCGGCGGCGTCTGGTGGCTGGAGGAGTGGGAGGACTGGATCGACAACCCGGAGCTCGGGCCCGTCGCCTTCCAGTTCGGCACCCGCCCGCTGCTGACGCGGGAGAGCCCGATTCCGGATGCCTGGAAGCAGCGTTTGCTGACGCTGAAGCCGGGCGACGTGCTGCTGCAGCGCTTCTCGCCGACGGGCTTCTATTCCTCGGCGGTGCGCAACGACTTCATCCGCGAGCTCGAGGCGCGCAACGAGCGGCAGGTGGCCTATACCGCCGAGCCGGTCGGCGACCACACCGCCGAGTTCGGCGTCGGCCCGCGCAAGCGCAAGGTCTGGCTGACCCCGCACGACCTGGAGCGGGTGCGCGGCTTCGAGGCGCAGGGCTTCGTCGAGGCGATGCGCACGCCGGACAACACGCTGATCTTCGTGACGCCCGAGAAGCAGACGGAGATCGTCAAGGACCAAGTGGATTGCATGGGCTGCCTCTCGGCCTGCCGCTTCTCCAACTGGTCGCAGCATGGGCCGGATTACGACACCGGCAAGAAGGCGGACCCGCGCAGCTTCTGCATCCAGAAGACGCTGCAGGACATCGCCCATGTCGGCACGACCGAGGACAATCTGATGTTCGCCGGCCACAACGCCTATCGCTTCGCCTCGGACCCGTTCTACTCGAACGGCTTCATCCCGACGGCGAAGCAACTGGTCGAGCGCATCCTGACGGGGCGCTGAAAACGCCTCACGACGTCGCCGCTGGCCTGAAGCCTGTCTCGGCGAAGCCGCGGCAGGGCAACGGGGGCGGCGGTCAGTCCGTCGCGCCCTGCGCCCGCAGCGGCGCGCCGGTCCAGCCCTCGTAGAGCTTCGCCACCGTCGTCATGTCGGCCTGCGCGCCCTGCGCCGCCTCGGTCATCGCCCAGATCTCCCGCGCCAGACCGGTGAGCGGCGCCGGCACGCCGAGGGCGGCGCATTCCGCCATGGCCAGCGCCATGTCCTTATGGGCGATGCGGTTGGTGGAGCCGACATCGAAGCGCCCGGTCAGCACCGCCCGCGGATACTTGGACTCGGTCGAGCTGTTGCGCCCGGTGCCGGCATTGATCACCTCGCACATCAGCGCCGGGTCGAGCCCCGCTTTGGCGCCGAGCGAGAGCGCCTCGGCGGTCAGCACCATGCCGGCGAGGGAGAGCAGGTTGTTGGCGAGCTTCATCGCCTGACCGAGGCCGGGCGCCTCGCCCACCGTGAAGACGCGGTTGCCCACCACCTCCAGCACCGGCCGGGCGGCCGCGATCGCCGCCGGCGCGCCGGCCGCCATCACCGCCAGCACCCCGGTCCGCGCGCCGATCGCGCCGCCGCTGATCGGGCTGTCGACCAGCGCGACCCCGCGCGCCGCCAGCCCGGCGGCGATGCGGCGGATCGCCTCGCCGCCGATGGTCGACATCTCGACATAGGTGCGGAGCGCATGGCCGGGGGCGGAGGCGACGCCGTCCTCGCCCAGGGCCACCGCCTCCGAGATCGCCGTGCCGGGCAGGCAGGCGAGGACCAGCGGGCAGCGGGCGCCGAGCTCCCGCGCGCCGCCCCTGACCGGCACCGCCCCGGCGGCGGCGGCCTGCGCCATTGCCTCCGGCCGCACGTCGTGGACCAGGATGCGGCGGCCCTGGCCCGCCGCCCCCTCCCTTGCCCAGGCGGCGAGCCGCGCCACGATCGGCCCGCCCATGGAGCCGAGGCCGAGGAAGCCGATATCGTCGGTCATGGGTGCGTCCCTCCCTGGATCACCGTCATGCCGACTGTGCCGCGCCGGGCCGCCGCGGGACAGGCCGGCAAGGGCGGCTCGCCGGCGACGCCCCCCGGCGAGGGATCAGCCCACCACCCGCAGCCCGGCGGCGAAGGCCTGCCACTTCGTCACGTAATGCGTGGCGGAACGGCGCAACTCGGCCTCGATGCCGGGATCGAGGGTCCGCGCCAGCTTGGCCGGGCTGCCGACGATGAGCGAGTAGTCGGGGAATTCCTTGCCCTCGGTCACCAGCGCATTGGCGCCGACGATGCAGAAGCGGCCGATCCGCGCCCGGTTCAGCACCGTCGCCCCCATGCCGATCAGCGAGCAATCACCGATGGTGCAGCCATGCAGGATGGCGTGGTGGCCGACCGTCACCTCCGATCCCACGGTCAGCGGCGTCCCGGCATCGGAATGCAGCATCACCCCCTCCTGAATGTTGCTGCGGGCGCCGATCGCCATCTCCTCGTTGTCACCGCGGATGACGGCGCCGAACCAGACCCCGACATCCTCGCCGAGCGTCACCCGGCCGATGACATGGGCATCCGGCGCCACCCAGTAGCGGCCCGCCGGCGGCAGGCGCGGCGCGACGTCGTTCAGGGCGTAGATGGGCATGCGGCATCCTCCTCCGCCCCGTCATAGAACCCTTCGCCCGGCCGCGGAAACCGCCGCCTCAGCCGCGGCCGATGCCGGTCTGCGGCGTGTTGCCCGGCGGGTCGCTGGCCGGGAAGCTCTCGCGGCCCATCTCGTCGAGCTCGGCCTCGCTCTCCGCCTCGAGGCGGCTGGCCAGCGCCCAATGCGCCTCCGCCCGCCCCTCGGGCCGACCCTCCGCCTCCCAGAGATGGTAGGCCCGGTCGCGGATGCGCTCTTCCAGCGTGGAACGGTTCGCGGTCATTGCGCCCTCCTGTTGCTGCCCCTTCGACGCCGCGTCGGTGCCGGGCGTTCCGCTCCGCGTGATCAACCGCCCGCCAGCAACCGCCAGAGCAGCGGCAGCAGCAGGGGCCGTCGCCAGCGCGTTCAGCCCCGTGGCGAGGCCGCTGAAGGCGCCGGCCGTGACATTGCGGTCAGCGCCGCCAGCGGGTCGCGGGCGAGATAGACCCGGATCTCGGCCAGTTCCGGCATCGCCAGACCCTCAGCCGAGCCGGCGCAGCAGCGCCTGCGCCAGCCGCCCGGTGGCGGTGCCCAGTGGCGGCGCTCGGTGGAAAACATTGCGAAGAGCGTGCCGGTAGAGCATCACCCCGGCTCCGGCCGGCACGAAGAGCAGGCCGAGATTGCCGAGCAGCGCATCGGCGGCCGCGCCGAGGGCGGGCGGCGGCGCCCGGCCGCGCAGGACGAGGCTGGCGACGAGCAGCGCCATGCCGAGCACCGGCCTGGGCACCGGCAGGTGCAGCGCCCGCACCAGGATCTCGCCGGCGAGCTGACAGAGGAGCAGGGTGGCGAGCGCGGCGCTCATGCGGGTCTCCGGGCCGGGAACGGGAGGCCAGGACGATGCCCGGGACCGCCGGCTGCAAATGCGCCGCGCCGCGGGTCGGCGAGCCCGCCGCCGGGGCGCGACGGCGCCCGCTTCCAGCCGGGTTGGGGGCAGGCTAGCTTCCCGCTCGACGCACGTCCCGGCAAGGAAGACCGCCATGTCCTCGCTCAGCGCCCTCAACGGCCCTCGCATCAAGGCCCAGCTGGAGGCCGGCCGGCCCTACGAGACCATCCGCATCGACCGCCTGACGCCGCTGATCGGCGCCGAGATCGGCGGCGTCGACCTCGCCGCGCCGACCAACCACCAGATGGAGGAGATCCACCGGGCGCTGGCCGAGCACCTGGTCATCTTCTTCCGCGACCAGCAAATGACGCAGCGGCAGCACCTCGATTTCGGCCGGAAATTCGGCGAGCTGCACCTGCACCCGGCGGCGCCGCACGAGCCGGGGCACCCGGAGCTGATGATCATCAAGGCCGACGAGAATTCGGTCCGCGCCAATGGCGAGGGCTGGCATTCCGACGTCTCCTGCGACGAATACCCGCCGATGGGCAGCATCCTCTACATCCGCGAATGCCCGCCCGCCGGCGGCGATACGCTCTTCGCCAGCATGTATGCGGCCTATGATGCGCTGTCCGACCGGATGAAGGCCTATCTCGACGGGCTCACCGCCGAGCATAGCGGCGAGCATGTCTATCGCGGGATGTTCGCCAGGGAGGGCGTCGCCGACAAGCCGAGCTACCCGAAGGCGGTGCATCCGGTGGTGCGCACGCATCCGGTGACGGGGCGCAAGGCGCTCTACGTGAATCGCGGCTTCACGACGCATATCCTCGGCATCCCGCGCGACGAGAGCGACGGCATCCTCGGCTATCTCTACCAGCACATGGAGAACCCGCTGTTCCAGTGCCGCTTCCGCTGGCAGCCGAACTCGGTCGCCTTCTGGGACAACCGCTGCGCCCAGCACCGCGCGATGTGGGACTACTGGCCGCACCGGCGCTACGGCAACCGGGTGACGGTCAAGGGCGAGCGGCCGGTCTGATCGCGCGCCGATGCTGACCGATCGCCACATCCTGCTCGTCGTCTCGGGCAGCATCGCCGCCTACAAGGCGCTCGAGCTGGTGCGCCTGCTGCGCAAGGCGGGCGCCACGGTGACCGCCATCCTCACCGCCGGCGGCGCCCGCTTCGTGACCAGGGAGGCGCTGGCCGGCCTCACCGGGCAGCGCGTGCATGACGATCTCTGGGCCGCCGAGGCGGAGATCGGCCATATCCGCCTGGCGCGGCTGCCCGACCTCGTCCTGGTGGCGCCCGCCTCGGCCGACCTGCTGGCGCGGATGGCGCAGGGGCTGGCGGACGACCTCGCCACCACCGTGCTGCTGGCGACGCGCGCGCCCGTCCTCGTCGCCCCGGCGATGAACCCGGCGATGTGGGAGCATCCGGCGACGCGGGACAACATGGCGCGGCTCGCGGCGCGCGGCGTGCGGGTGGTCGGCCCGGGGGTGGGCGCCATGGCCGAGCCGGAGAGCGGGCCGGGACGCCTGGCCGAGCCGGAGGAGATCCTGGCCGCCGTCGCGGCGCTGCTCGCCCCGCCGGCCGCCCCGCCAGCCGCCCCGTCGGTCGAACGGGCGCTCAACCAACCGCTCGCCGGGCGGCACGCGCTGGTCACCGCCGGGCCGACGCATGAGCCGATCGACCCCGTGCGCTACATCGCCAACCGCAGCAGCGGCCGGCAGGGCTATGCCATCGCCGCCGCGCTCGCCGCGCTCGGCGCCCGGGTGACGCTGGTGAGCGGCCCGACCGCGCTGCCCGACCCGCCCGGCCTCGTCACCTGCCGCATCGAATCCGCGCGCGAGATGCTCGCCGCCTGCGAGGCGGCGCTGCCGGCCGAGATCGCCGTCATGGCCGCCGCCGTCGCCGACTGGCGGGTGGCGCGGGCGGCCGGGCAGAAGATGAAGAAGGAGCCGGGGGCCGGCGCGCCGGTGCTGGAGATGGCGCTGAACCCGGACATCCTGGCGACCATCGCCCGGCATGCGATGCGGCCGCGCCTCGTCATCGGCTTCGCCGCCGAGACCGAGCAGGTGGTGGCGCATGCGATCGAGAAGCGGCGGCGCAAGGGCTGCGACTGGATCGTCGCCAACGACGTCTCGGGCGAGGTGATGGGCGGGGCGCGCAACACCGTCCACATCGTCACCGCCGAGGGCGTGGAGGACTGGCCGGAGCTGCCGAAGGACGAGGTGGCGACGCGGCTCGCGGCGCGGATCGCGGCGAGGCTCGGTGGAGCGGATCGGGCGGCGCGGCCATGACCGGCCTGCACATCCGGCAGGCGATCATGCCGGAGGACATCCCCGCGATATCCGGGCTCTGGGCGCAGCTCGGCTGGGGGCGGGACGATGCCGAGGGCCGGCGCCGCGCCGCGCAGGCCCGTCTCACGGCCCGTGTTCCGGGCGCCCTGGCCGGTTGACGCCGTCCCTCGCCAGGCCGCGCCGGCATGGCAGAATGCCGGGCGGCGGATCGGGGGAGTGCCATGGCGTTCGACGTCATCGTGGTCGGCATCGGCGGCATGGGCAGCGCCGCCGCCTGGCAGCTCGCCCGGCGCGGCCAGCGCGTGCTCGGGATCGAGCGCTTCGACATCCCGCACGCCATGGGCTCCTCGCATGGCGTCACCCGCATCATCCGCCTGCCCTATTACGAGGACCCGGCCTATGTGCCGCTGCTTCGCCGCGCCTATGCGCTGTGGCGGGAGCTGGAGGCGGCGACCGGGGAGCGGGTGCTGTTCACCCATGGCTCGCTCGATGGCGGGCCGGAGGATGGCGAGGTCTTCCAGGGCGCGCTCGCCTCGGCCCGGCTGCACGGCCTGCCGCATGCGGTGCTGACCGGCGCCGAGGTGAACGAGCGGCATCCCGGCTACGCCCTGCCGCCCAACATGCGCTGCGTCTTCCAGCCCGAGGGCGGCTATGTGATGAGCGAGCGCGCCATCGTCGCGCATGTCCGCGCCGCCCAGGCCGCGGGCGCCGAGATCCATGCCCGCGAGCGGGTGCTGGGCTGGGAGGCGCGACCGGGAGGCGAGGGGGTGGTCGTCACCACCGATCGCGCCCGCTACGAGGCCGGGCGGCTGGTGCTGACCGCCGGCGCCTGGATGGCCGATCTGGCGCCGCTGCTGCGGGGCCTCGCCGTGCCGGAGCGGCAGGTGCTGGCCTGGCTGCAGCCGCAGGCGCCCGAGCTCTTCACCCCGGAGCGCTTCCCGGTCTTCAACCTGGAAGCGGAGGAGGGACGCTACTACGGCTTCCCGGTGGTCGAGGTGCCGGGCTTCAAATTCGGCCGCTACCACCACCGAGGCGAGACCATGCCCGCCGAGTCCATGCGGCGCGAGGTGGATGCCGAGGACGAGGCGTTGCTGCGCGCCTTCGCCGGGCGCTATTTCCCGCAGGGCACCGGCCCGACCATGGCGCTGCGCGCCTGCATGTTCACCAACACGCCGGACGAGCATTTCCTGCTCGACCACCATCCGGCGCATCCCCAGGTGGTGCTGGCCTCGCCCTGCTCCGGCCATGGCTACAAATTCTGCAGCGTGGTGGGGGAGGTGCTGGCCGACCTCGCCACCGGCGACGGCGGCACGCGGCACGGGATCGGCTTCCTCCGGCTCGGCCGGCTGCGGGAGGGTGCGCCGGCCGGGGCTTGACCGGCACCGCGTTTCCGGGCGCAAGGCCTGCCGGGACATGAGGGGTGCGGCGATGCCGGCGGTCGAGCTGAAGATCCTGGACGAGCGGCTGCGCGGCTGGGGCCTGCCGCGCTACCAATCCGCCATGGCGGCGGCGATCGACCTGCATGCCTGCCTGGACGCGCCGGTCGAGCTCGCGCCCGGCGCGCCGCCGGCGCTGATCTCCGCCGGCTTCGCCCTGCACATGGCCGATCCCGGCCTCGCCGCCCTGGTGCTGCCGCGCTCCGGCATGGGCCACCGGCAGGGGCTGGTGATGGGCAATCTCGTCGGGCTGATCGACCCCGACTATACCGGCCCGATCATGGTCAGCGCCTGGAACCGCAACGGGCCAGGCACGCCGCCGATCCGCCTCGCCCCCGGCGACCGCTTCGCGCAGCTCCTCTTCGTGCCGGTGCTGCGGCCGGATTTCGCGGTGGTGGAGGAGTTCACCGCCCCGTCCGAGCGCGGCGCCGGCGGCTTCGGCTCGACCGGGCACCGGTAGCACAGCGCCCGTTCGCGCCCCATATCGCCGCCATGGACCTCGATTTCACCGAAGCCGAACTGCAGCGCTATTCGCGGCACATCCTGCTGCAGGATGTCGGCGCCATCGGCCAGGCAAAGCTGCGCGCTGCGCGGGTGCTGATCATCGGCGCCGGCGGGCTCGGCGCGCCGCTCGCCCTCTACCTCGCCGCGGCCGGGATCGGCACGCTCGGCCTCGTCGACCACGACGCGCTGGAGCTCTCCAACCTGCAGCGGCAGGTGATCCACAGCACCGCCCGGCTCGGCCGCAACAAGGCCGAGAGCGCCGCGGAGACCCTTGCAGGACTCAACCCGGAGGTGCGGGTCGAGGTGCATGCGACCCGTCTCGACGCCGCCACGGCGGAGGCGCTGATCCCGCGCTACGACATCGTCTGCGACGGCACCGACAATTTCGAGACCCGCTTCCTGCTCGGCGATGCCTGCCACCTGCTCGGCCGGCCGCTGGTCTCGGCGGCGGTGCTGCGCTTCGAGGGGCAGCTCTCCACCTACAAGTCGCATCTCGGCCCGCCCTTCCCCTGCCAGCGCTGCCTGCATCCGGAGCCGCCGCCGCCCGGCCTGGTGCCGAGCTGCTCCGAGGCCGGGGTGCTCGGCGCCGTCACCGGCGTGATGGGCACCTTGCAGGCGACCGAGGTGCTGAAGGAGATCCTCGGCATCGGCGAGGGCCTGGCCGGGCGGCTGCTGCTCTGGGACGCGCTCGACATGCGCTTCCGCACGGTGAGGCTGCGGCGCGATCCGGGCTGCGCCCTCTGCGGCGAGGGCGCCAGCATCCGCGACCTCTCGGCGCATGGGCAGGCCCAGGGGGCCCCGGCGCCGCTCGCCTGCAGCCTGGCCTGAAGGCGCCAGATGCCAAGGGAGGCGCCGCCGCTCGGCATCCTGCTGCTCTCGGGCGGGCATGAGCGGGCGCATTACGCGCTGGTGCTGGCGACCGGGGCGGCGGCGCTCGGGCGGGCGGTGACGCTCTTCGCCAGCAATGCCGGCTGCCGCCTCTTCCTCGCTGCGGCGCCGCTGCCGGAGGAGCCGCGCGAGGCGGCGCTCGCCGCCCGCGGCGTCGCCGGCATCGCCGAGCTGCTGGCCGCGGCCGAGGAGCTCGGCATCCGCCGCATCGCCTGCGAGGCCGGGCTGCGCGCCGAGGACATCCCCGCCGCGGCGCTGCGGCCGGGCGTGGAGGTGGCGGGCGTGGTCACCTTCCTCGCCGCCGTCGGCGAGGGGCAGATCGTCACCCTCTGACCGTCCCGCGGGACGGCGCCGCGCGGGGATCGCAGATCGGTGAAGGGTCGCGCTTGACCCGAAGCGGCCGGGCTTGGCATGTCGATGCCGTGACCCGCCCCCTGCACGCCGCGCTTCCCGCCCTTCTCCTCCTCGCCTCGCCGGCCTTCGGGCAGAGCAGCCTCGGCCAGGCGGGATCCCTGCCGCCGCCGCGTGCCGCCGCGCCGGCGCCGCCCGCCGCCCCGGCCGCGCCGACTGCCCCGGCCGCCGCGGAGAAGCCGCCGCGGCCGAGGCCGCCCGCGAAGGCGGCCGAGAAGCCGGCCGAGCGGCGCGGGGAGAAGACGGCGGAGAAACCCCCCGAGAAGCCGGCCGAGAAGCCCTTGGCGCGCGCCACCCCGACGCTGCAGCCGCGGCCCGGCGCCAGCAATTCCGCCAAGCCGGCGAGCCCCGCTGCGGCGGCCCGGCGCAAGCCCGCCCCGGCCGCCGCCACCGCGGCCGGCGTCGCCGCCGGGGCGGTCGCCGGGGCGGCGGTGCCGCCCCCGCCCGCGCCCGCCGCGCCATCCCGGCCGAGCGTCGGCCCGGCCACTGGCCTGCCGCTGCCGCGCTTCGCCGCGCTCGGCTCCAACCAGGTGAACCTGCGGATCGGCCCCGACCTCCGCTACAAGATCGAGTGGACCTACCAGCGCAAGGACTTGCCGGTGCAGATCGTGGAGGAGCACGAGCACTGGCGCCGCATCCGCGATCCGGAGGGGACCGAGGGCTGGGTGCAGCGGCCGCTGCTCACCTCGCGCCGCAGCTTCCTGGTGCAGGGCGAGGAGCGGGCGCTGCGCAGCCGGCCGGAGGCGAATGCCGAGCCGGTCGCCCGGCTGAAGCCCGGCGTCATCGGCATGATCCGGCATTGCGAGGCGGAGAGCGCCTGGTGCGAGGCGCGGGTCGGCGACTATCGCGGCTGGATCCGCCGCTCCGAGATCTGGGGCGTGGCGCCGGACGAGGCGATCAATTGAATCCCCGCGACGGCGCGCAGCGACGTCGCAGGGAGATTACTGCGGGATGATCTGCCCGCTCTCGCCGTTGCAGCTGCAGAAGCTGCCGACCGCCGAGGGCGCCACCTGACAGAGGCCGCTGAAGCTGCGGCAGGTCGGGCTGACCGCGTTCGGCCCGCCCGGCCCGAGGCCCAGCGGCACGATGACCTTCCCGGCATCCTGCCGCCCCTGGACCGAGCAGAAGCAAAGCGAGCCGGGCGGCGCCGGAGGGGTGGCGCAGATCCCGAAGGCGGTCTCGCATTGCGTGTTGCGCTGCGCCCAGGCGGGCGTCCACCCAGGCATCCCGGCCAGCAGGGCGCCGGCCAGCGTCGCCAGGGCAAGGCGCCGCGCGATCCGGGCTGCTGATGTCTGCATCATCTCCGGCACGATCCCATTCGCCATTCTGCATCCGGGGCGACGATCCGCCATCCCCGCCGGCGCAGCCTCGGCGGGAAAGGTGGCAAAAGGAAGGACCGGCCGGGCGCGACCGGTCCGCTGGTCCTACTTCGCCGCGACGAGCTGCCGCGCCGTCGTCTCGGCCGGGACCAGCAGGGCGAAGCCATGCGCCGGCAGCACGCCGCCCGGCGCGCCATGGCCGCCGAGCCCGGCATGGCCCGTCGCCAGCTCGGGCGGCAGGGTGGCCGGCGCGTCGGAGAGGTTGAAGACCAGCGTCACTCGTCGACCCGCCGCCTCCCGCCGGAAGCCGAAGAGCGGCGCCGGCAGGTCGAGCGGGGTCGCCGTGCCGTGCCGCAGCGCCGGCTCGTCGCGGCGCAGCCAGAGCAGGCCACGGGTGAAGCGCAGCGTGCTGGCCGGGTCGCGCTCCTGCGCATCGACGGCGAGGGCGCGATGCGCCGCCGGCACCGGCAGCCAGGGGCAGGACCAGGCCTCGGTGAAGCCGGCGAAGCGATCGCCCGCCGCCCAGGGCATCGGCGTGCGGCTGCCGTCGCGGCCCTTGAATTCCGGCCAGTAGGTGATGCCGAAGGGGTCGCGGATCTCCTCCTCCTGCAACTGCGCCTCGGGCAGGCCGAGTTCCTCGCCCTGGTAGAGGCAGGCGCTGCCCGGCAGGGTCAGCAGCAGGGCGAGCAGCAGCCGGGTGAAGCCGGCCTCCGCCCGGCCGCCCGGCGCCCAGCGCGAGGCGGCGCGCTCCACATCGTGGTTGGAGAAGGACCAGCAGGGCCAGCCGCGCGCGCAGGTGGCGATGGCGTCGCGCAGCAGCGCCTCGAGCGTCGGGTGGTCGAAGCCCTGCCGCAGCGGCCGCAGCGTATAGGCCAGGTGCAGCAGGTCCGGCGCGCCGGTATAGGCGGCGATGCGGTCGAAGGCGCCGTCCTGCGAGGAGACCTCGCCGAGCGCGACGGTGCCCGGATACTCGTCGAGCAGGGCGCGGATGCGCCGCAGCACGCCCATGCTGGCGGGCTGGATCATGTCGCGGTCGTGCCGCTGCAGGGCGAAGAGCTTGGCCGGCACCTGGCCGCCTGGCATCGGTGCCGCCGGGTTGCTGCGCAGCGCCGGGTCATGCGTCAGGAAGTCGACGGCATCGAGGCGGAAGCCGTCCACGCCGCGGTCGAGCCAGAAGCGCGCGACATCCAGCAGCGCCTCCATCGCCTGCGGGTGCTGCAGGTTCAGCGTCGGCTGCGAGGGCAGGAAGTGGTGCAGGAAATACTGCCGCCGGCGTGGCTCCCAGCTCCAGGCGCTGCCGCCGAAGACGCTGAGCCAGTTGTTCGGCGGCGTGCCGTCCGGCGCCGGATCGGCCCAGACATACCAGTCGGCGGTGGGGCCGCTGCGGCCGCGGCGGCTGGCGGCGAACCAGGGATGCTGGTCCGAGGTATGCCCGCCCACCAGGTCGACCAGCAGCTTCAGCCCGCGCGCATGCGCCGCCTGCAGCACCCGGTCGAAATCCGCCAGCGCACCGAAGGCCGCGTCGATCGCGCAGTGGTCCGAGACGTCATAGCCGAAATCCCGCTGCGGCGAGGCATAGACCGGGCAGAGCCAGATCCCGTCCACGCCGAGCCGGGCGATGTGGTCCATGCGTTCGAGCAGGCCCGGCAGGTCGCCGATGCCGTCGCCGTCCGAATCCGCGAAGCTGCGGGGATAGACCTGGTAGAGAACCGCGCCGCGCCACCATTCCGCCTGCTGCACACCGAACCTCGCGCGCTGGTGGAGAACCACCGGTGAACCTGCGAGGATTGATTGCGATATCGAGAGAGTCTGTCCAGCGAAATGAAACTAAGCATTGCATGATGTCGGGGCGACTGTGACATTTAGGTTATAAAAGCCTTCGCCCCGGCCGCGCCCCCGGCGTCGGGCGCTCTACCAACGGCATGAATGCTCATCCATGCCGAGCGCCCGAACGGGCGCCGCCACCAGTGCGGCGTAGCCAAGCAAACCGGAGGTGTGCGCCCGGCGCCAAAGGGGCACTGAATGGCGGTCGTTGATGTGTCAATATGAACGGCCGCGAGTGTCAAGCGGCGACCTTGTAGCCCTCCTCGGCGATCAGCGCCGCGACGCGGTCCCGGGGCAGGCTGGTCTCGGCCCGGACCAGCCCGGCGGCGAGATCGACCTGCACCACCGCCTCCGGGTCCTCGCCCCGGATCGCCTCGGTCACCGCGCGCACGCAGTGGCCGCAGCTCATGCCTTCGACCTTGAGCTCCATCATCCCTGTCGTCCTTCGAGTTCGTCGAGAATCGGGCAGTCGGGGCGGGCATCGCCGTGGCAATGCGCCGCCAGGTGCTTCAGGCTGTTCGCCACCGACTGCAGCACCCGCGCCTTCTCCTCCAGCGCCGCGACATGCGCCAGCGCCAGGCGCCGCACCTCGGCGCTGGCGCGGCCCCGGTCGTGCCAGAGGGCGAGCAGCCGGCGGATGTCCTCCAGCGGGAAGGCGAGGTCGCGGGCATGCCGGATGAAGCGCAGCACGGCGAGGTCGGGCTCGGCATAGCGGCGGTAGCCATTCGCCTGCCGCGCCGGGCGCAGCAACCCGATCGCCTCGTAGTGCCGGATCATCTTCTCCGACACGCCGGTCGCGCGCGCCGCCTCGCCGATCGTCACCGCGCCGGTCATGTCCTGGCCTCAATCGCCGGCGTCCCCTCCGGTGGCCTGGCTGCGCGCCAGCGGGCGCGGCGCCCATCCGGGCGCTCAGCCGGCTGCGCCGGCTGTTGGGCGTTCCTCATGCCGCATCCTCCCGCGCCGCCGCCGGTCGCCAGCGCGCCAGCAGCAGCGCATTGGCCAGCACCGAGACCGAGGAGAGCGCCATCGCCGCCCCGGCCACCACCGGCGAGAGCAGCCCGGCGGCCGCCAGCGGCAAGCCGAGCAGGTTGTAGCCGAAGGCCCAGGCGAGGTTCTGCCGGATCTTGCGAAGCGTCCGTCGCGTCACCTCGATCGCCGCCGGGACCAGCGCCGGGTCGCCACGCAGCAGGGTGATGCCGGCCGCCTGGATCGCCACGTCGGTGCCGGTGCCCATGGCGATGCCGAGCTCGGCCGCCGCCAGAGCCGGCGCGTCGTTGACGCCGTCGCCGACCATCGCCACCCGCTCGCCCGCCCGCTGCCAGTCGGCGATGCGGGCCGCCTTGCCCTCCGGCAGCACCTCGGCCGCGACGTCGTCGAGGCCGAGCCGTGCCGCCACGGCGCCGGCCGCGGCGCGGCTGTCGCCGCTGAGCATCGCCGAGCGCAGGCCGAGCGTCCTGAGCCCGGCGATGGCCGCCGCCGCGCCCGGCTTCGGCGCATCCTCGAAGGCGAGCAGGGCGAGGACGCGCGGCGCCGGCGCGCTCTCGACCAGCCAGGCGAGGCTGCGGCCCTGCCCCGACTCCGTCTCGGCCCTGGCGGCCAGCGCGCCGGGATCGGCGCCGCTCTCCGCCAGGGCGCGCGGGCTGCCGAGCAGCAGGGCGCGCCCTTCCACCCGCCCGGCGACGCCGCGGCCGGGCAGGGCGCGGAACGCCTCGGCGGCCGGCGGCGTCCCGGCCGCGGCGGCGAGCACGGCGCGGGCGAGCGGGTGCTCGCTGCCCGCCTGCAGCGCCGCGGCAAGGCGCAGCGCCTCCGCTCCGGCGATGCCCGGCGCCGCATGCAGCCCGGCGAGGCGCGGCCGGCCCTCGGTCAGCGTGCCGGTCTTGTCGAAAGCGACCAACGTCACGCCCTGCGCCCGCTCGATCGCCTCGGCATCGCGGATCAGGATGCCGGCCCGGGCCGCGGCGCCGGTGCCGGCCATGATGGCGGCGGGCGTGGCGAGGCCGAGGGCGCAGGGGCAGGCGATGACCAGCACGGCGACGGCGTGCAGCAGCGCCGGCTCCAGCCCCGCCCCGGCGAGCCACCAGCCGAGCAGCGTCAGCGCCGCGATGCCGATGACGACCGGGACGAAGACTGCGCTCAACCGGTCGACCAGCCGCTGCACCGGGGCGCGGCTGGCCTGCGCCGCGGCGACCATGCCGGCGACGCGGGCGAGCACCGTCTCCTGCCCGACCGCCTTCGCCTCGATCACCAGCCGGCCGTCGAGGGCGATGGTGCCGGTGGAGACGCCGGCGCCCGGCTCCTTCTCGATGGCATGGCTCTCGCCGGTCAGCGCGCTCTCGTCGACGCCGGCGCGGCCCTCCAGCACGGTGCCGTCGGCCGGGATGCGCTCGCCGGGGCGGACCACCACCCGGTCGCCGGGGGCGAGGGCGATGGCCGGCACCTCCTCCTCCGCGCCCGCCGCCGTCAGGCGCCGCGCGGTGCGGGGCCGCAGCTCGAGCAGGGCGCGGATGGCGGCGCCGGTCGCCCGCCGGGCCCGCGCCTCCAGCCATTTGCCGAGCAGGATGAAGAGGATGACGGTGGCGCTGGCCTCGAAATAGAGGTGGTGCTTCGCTGCCGGCCCATGCGTCGCCAGCATCCAGAGCGAGAGGCCGAAGGCGGCCGAGGTGCCGAGCGCGACCAGCAGGTCCATGTTGCCGCTGCCGGCGCGCAGCGCCGCCCAGCCGGCCCGGTAGAAGCGGGCGCCGAGCCAGAATTGCACCGGCGTGGCGAGGGCGAGCTGGAGCCAGGGATGCGGCATCCAGTCGCGCCCGAGCCCCATGCCGAGCATGCCGAT
Source organism: Roseicella sp. DB1501 (assembly GCF_013112485.1). Taxonomy (GTDB): domain Bacteria; phylum Pseudomonadota; class Alphaproteobacteria; order Acetobacterales; family Acetobacteraceae; genus Paracraurococcus. The sequence goes on along the minus strand of NZ_JABFHG010000010.1, from coordinate 179,099 downwards.
GAGGAAGGGCGCGGCGAGGATGGCGGCGAGGATGAGGTTGCGCCGCTCATGGCCGCCCGGCGCGGCCGCCGCCGCCTCCGCCTCCTCGGCCGACCGCACCGTATAGCCGGCGCGGCGGACGGCCTCGGCCAGCGCCGCGTCCTCCGTGCCGGCCAGCATGCGGATGCGGGCGGTCTCGGTGGCGAGGTTCACGCCCGCCTCCAGCACGCCCGGCACGCGGCGCAGCGCCTTCTCGACCCGCAGCGCGCAGGTGGCGCAGGTCATGCCGGCGATGCCGAGGCTGAGCCTGGTCTCCGGCACCGCATAGCCGGCCCGCTGCACCGCGGCGACGAGGTCCGGCAGGGCGGCGCTGCCCGCGATCTCCGCCCGCTCGCTCGCGGCATTGACCGAGGCCGCCGTGACGCCCGGCACCTTGGCGAGCGCGCGCTGCACCCGGTTGGCGCAGGCGGCGCAGGTCATGCCGGCGATGGGCAGGGAGCGCGGGGGCGGGGGGGCGAGGGGGGCTTCGGGCATGGCAAGGCAGCATGTGGGGTCTCCTATCATGGGAGGGTCAAGGCCTCGCCGGATCGGGAAGCGGCCTTCCCGGCCGCGCGGGCGGGCCCATCTCGGCCGCGTGCCCCAGCCTCCCGACCTGCTCGCGGCGCTCGCCGCCATGCCCGCCGGCCTGTCCCTGGCCGAGCCGCCGGCGGCGGCGCTGGCGGCGGAGGCGTGGCGGGAGGCTTGGCGGCCGCCGCGGGTGCGGCTGCTGCTGCTCGCCGAGAGCCATATGGCGACCTCGGCCGCCGAGCTGGCCCTGCCGGTGCGGCTGCCGCCCGACCTGGATCCCGACCTGGATGGGGCATGGCCGCTGCCCGAAGCCGCGGGCTTCTCCCGGCATCTCTACTGCCCGGCCTATGGCGAGCCGGCGCTGCTGCCGAGGCGGGCGGCGCCGGGTGGCCCGGGCAATGCCGGCACGCCGCAATACTGGCGGCTGCTCGCCGGCATGGCGGGCCTCCCCGTGCCGACCCGCGCCGCCCTGCCGGGGCTGGCGCCGCGGCTGGCGGCCAAGGCGGCGCTGCTGCACGCCCTGCGGCGGCGCGGCATCTGGCTGACCGATGCCTCGCTGGTGGCGCTGGCCGGGCCGGGCGGGTGGCGCGCCTCGCCACGGCTGCAGGCCCTGGCGATCCGCGCGAGCTGGCAGGGCTATCACGCGGCGCGGCTGCCGGCCCTGGCGCCGGCGCAGGTCGTCGTCATCGGCCGTGGCGTCGCCGCCGTGCTCGGCCCGGCGCTGGAGGCGGCCTTCCCGGGGCGCTGGCAGGCGGTGCCGCAGCCGATGGGCGCGCGCGGCGCCGGCCCCGCCGCCGCCTTGCAGGCGGCGCTGACCCTGGCGGCGGAGCGCTTCGCGCCCGCGGTCCTTGGCGCGATTGACAGCCGGGCGTGATCCGGGGAGAGGGCGCGCCATGCCGCGCTCCCCTTCGCTCGCCGCCCTGCTGCTGCTCGCCACCACTGCCGCCTTGGCGCAGACCGGCCTGCCGCCGGGCGAGACCTTCCATGTCATGAACCGCACCGGCACCGATGCGCGCGAGCTGAACGCCGTGCGCAGCCCGCGCGGCGCCCGCAACGACTGGGGCGGCAACCTGCTCAACCCGGAGCGGCCGCTGCGGCCGGATCGCGGCTTCAACGTCCGCCCGGCCGAGGGCGCCGGCTGCCGCTTCGACCTGCGCCTGGTGCTGGCCGATGGCCGCGAGAGCGTGCTGCGCGACCAGGACATCTGCGCCGACCGCGAGGTGGAGTTGCAGGCCGCCGCCCGCCCGGCGGCGCCGCTGCCCGTGCCGGTGCAGCCGCCGCCGCAGGTGAAGGAGCAGCGGCCCAACCCGAACGCCCGGCGCGTCGCCACCGGCACCGGCTTCCTCGTCGCGCCCGACCGGGTGATGACCAACCACCATGTCATCGACGGCTGCGACCGCATCGTGGTGCGGGCGCCGGACAATCGCTGGCTCGGCGCGGTGCCGCCGGCGCGGGTGGACGAGGCGCTCGACCTCGCCCTGCTGGCGGTGCCCGGCCTGCCCGGCCCGGCGCTCGTCTTCCGCAGCGCCCCGGCGGTGCGGCGCGGCGAGGGGGTGGTGGTCTATGGCTATCCGCTCGCCGGCATCCTCTCGGATTCCGTGCTGACCCGCGGCGAGATCAACGGCCTCGCCGGGCTGGCCGACAACCGCAGCCAGTTCCAGGTGAGCGCCCCGGTGCAGCCGGGCAATTCCGGCGGGCCGATGCTCGACATGCAGGGCCATGTCGTCGGCGTCGTCGTCTCCAAGCTGAATGCGCAGCGCATCGCCAAGGCGACGGGCGACATTCCGCAGAACATCAATTTCGCGGTGAAGGGCGAGGCGGCGCTCGCCTTCCTGCAGCGCACCGGGCTGCAGCCGCAACTCGCCGAGAGTCGCGGCACCGAGCGCGGCGCGGCCGATATCGGCGAGATCGCGGCGCGCAGCACGGTCTTCATCCGCTGCGAGAAGTAGCGGCTGCATCCTGTACCCTGAAGGCCGCGGCCCGCCGCCGCATCGGGGAGACGCCATGGAGGCCGAGTTGAGGCGCGTGCTGGAGACGGGTTTTCCCGGCGAGGAAGCCCGCTATTTCCCGCCGATGTCGATCGGCGGCACGCCGGCGCAGGCGGATGCCGGCGCCGCGCTGATCCTGGCGGGGCGGAAGACGCTGACCTCCTCGCCCTTCTGGGACTATCCCGAAGGCAGGATCCCCTTCGCCGGTGCGCTGAGCGTGCTGCTGGACGGCGCGCGCCGGCCCCGCGGCATCCTCGAGACGTGGCGGGTGGAGATCATGCCCTTCGGGGCGGTGACCGAGGAGGCGGCGCGGGCCTATGGCGAGGGCGAGCGCACGGCCGCCTGGTGGCGACGGGCAATGGGGGCATGGTACCGCGACTCGGCGGCGCGCCACGGCGCGGTCTTCACCGAGGACACGCCGATCATCTGGGAATGGATCGCCGTCCTGCGCCGTCTGTGAGCCGCGGGATCGGGCGTCACGCGCCACGCCCGAGCCGCGGCAGCAGCGCCGCGACCGAGAGCAGCACCGCCAGCCAGGCCAGGGCCAGCGCTGGCCCCGTGCCGAGGGCATCCACCGCCAGGCCGACGGCGAGCGGCCCGGCGCCGAAGCCGAGATGCGCCACCACAAAATAGCCGGCGACGGCGCGGGCCCGGTCCTCGCCGCTGGCCGCCGCCGAGGCCGCGGCGAGGCCACCGGCATAGATGAAGGCATAGACCGCGATGCCGACCGCCGCGCCGCCGATCAGCAACGGCCAGGGCGCCCGCGCCACGGTGCCCCAGAAGGCGAGGGCGGCGGCGCCGACCAGCAGCGCGAGCCCAACGGCCACCGCCCGGCGCGGCGCCAGCCGGCGCTGGGCGAATTGCGCCAGCACGCCGAGCGCCATCATGGCGCAGGCCGCCGCCGGCCCGGCCTGCGGCATCCCCGCCGCCGTCAGCACCGCCGGCACGCTGGTCAGCACCGTGCCGGTGGTGCCCCAGCCGGGCAGGATGGCGAGGGTGGTCGGCCAGGTGCCGGGCGGGAAGGCAGGGCGGCGCAGCCAGGGGCCGCGCGCCGCGCCGGGCGGGCGCCGCAGCGTCTCCGGCAGACGGGCGACGAGGGGCAGCAGCAGCGCGGCGAGGCCGAGATGCAGCGCGAAGGGCAGCGGTGGGTAGCGGTCCGGCGCCACCTGCAGCGCCAGCAGGGTGAGCAGCCCGCCGGTGGCGAAGCTGCCGATCGTCGCCGCGGCGACGATGCGGGCCGCCCGCGCCCCGCCCACCGCGCCGCCGCCGCCGAGCTCCGCCGCCCAGGCCGCCGCGGCGCCGGCGACGCAGCCCATGGCCAGCCCCTGGGCGGTGCGCGCCGCCGCCAGGGCCGGCAGGCCGGGCGCGATCACCAGGACGAGGGTCGAGAGCGCGGCCAGCGCCACGCCGAGCAGCACGCAGGGCTTGCGGCCGATCCGGTCGGGCAGCGGCCCGAGCAGCGGCGTGCCGAGGATGACGGTGGCGGCGTAGCAGGCGAAGGCGAGGGCAAGGGCGCCCGCGCCATGGCCGCTGGCGGCGGCGAAGGCGCCGTAGAGCGGCAGCGGCAGGGTGGTGGCGAGGCCGACCATGGCGATCGCCAGGGCGATGAGGGCAGCGGCATGGCGTGGCGGCGACGCCGTGCGGGAGGGGTCTGCCGCAGCCGGCGCGTTTCCGTCCATGCCGCCAGCATGGCATGGCCGGCCCCGCTGCCAAGGGCGATGGCCGGCGCCGCGCTTCCACGCCCGGGCGGGAGCCGGCATCATCGCCGCGCCGACTGCCGCGGGGACGCGCGTGACCGATCTCGCCAATCTCGATCTCAACCTGCTGCGGGTCTTCGACGCGGTGGCGCGGGAGCGGCACGTCACCCGCGCGGCGGAACGGCTGAGCCTGTCGCAGCCCGCCGTCTCCAACGCGCTCGGCCGGCTGCGCGCGGCGCTCGGCGACGAGCTGTTCCTGCGCCGGCCCGGCGGCGTCGAGCCGACCGCGCTGGCGCGCAGCCTGGAAGGCCCGGTGGCCGAGGCGCTCGACCGGCTGCGCGACCTGCTGACCGCCCGCGCGCCCTTCGACCCGGCGACGAGCGACCGCGTCTTCCCCGTCGGCTTCAGCGAATATGCCGAGGCGGTGCTGGCCCCGGCGCTGCTGCAGCGCATGCACCGCGAGGCGCCGGGCTGCCTGCTCGCCATCGCGCATGCCGACCGCACGAACTGGGAGGCGCTGCTGGATTGCGGCGATGCCGTGCTCGCCGTCGCCGTGCTGCCGGAACCGCCGGCGCTCTACACAAGGCTGCGGCTGCTGCCGGAGGCCTTCTTCACGCTGATGCGGCCCGGCCACCCGCTGGCCGAGGGCGAGCTGACGCTCGAGCGCTTCGCCAGCGTGCCGCATCTGCTGCATTCGCCGAACGGCTCGCGCGACGGCGCGCTCGATGCGGCGATGCGCGAGGCCGGGCATCCGCGGCGGCTCGGCGCGGTGGTGGCGCATCTCTCGGCGGTGCCGGAGATCCTGCAGCGGACCGACATGGTCATCACCCTCTCGGCCCGCCTCGCCGCGCAGCTCGCCCTGGCGCACCGGCTGGTGCTGCGCGACCCGCCGATCGCGGTGGAGCACACCCGGCTCTCCCTGGTGTTCCATCGCCGGCTGGAGGCGGATGACGGCCATGCCTGGCTGCGGCGGCTGATCCTCTCCGTCGCCCGCGACGTCGCGCCGGCCCAGCTCGAGCCCCTGCCCGAATGAACATGGCTGAATGAACATGCCCGAATGAACGAGTTCGATTACGTCATCCTCGGCGCCGGCAGCGCCGGCTGCGTGCTGGCCAACCGTCTCTCCGCCGATGGCGCGACCGTCGCGGTGATCGAGGCAGGCGGGCCGGACCGGCATCCCTGGATCCACATCCCCGCCGGCTATGCGAAGATCCTGACGCATCCGCGCCTCACCTGGGGCTATCGCACCGAGCCGGATGCCGCGACCGGGCATCGCGCGCTCGATTATCCGCGCGGCCGGGTCTGGGGCGGCTCCTCCTCGATCAACGGGCTCGGCCATGTGCGCGGGCATCCCTCCGACTACGATCTCTGGGCGCAGAAGGGCTGCACCGGCTGGGGCTGGGACGAGCTGCTGCCCTATTTCCAGCGGCACGAGGCCTTCGCCGGCGGCGGCGAGGGGCGTGGCAGCGCGGGGCCGCAGCCGGTCGAGCACCTGGCCGAGGTGCCGCCGCTGCTCGGGCCCCTCGCCGAGGCGGCGCGCGCCATCGGCCTGCCGGTGCAGGCGGACATGAACGGGCCGGAGCGCGAGGGCTTCGCCACCTTCCAGCAGACGCGGCGCGGCCGCCGCCGCATCTCCGCCGCGCGCGCCTATCTGGTGCCGGCGATGCGGCGGCCGAACCTGCGGCTGATCGACCGCGCCCTGGCGCTGCGCATCGTGATCGAGGAGGGGCGCGCCACCGGCGTCGCCATTCGCCGCGACGGCGCCGAGGCGGTGGTGCGGGCGAGGCGCGAGGTGGTGCTGAGCGCGGGCGCCATCGGCTCGCCGCAGCTGCTGATGCTCTCGGGCCTCGGGCCGGGGGAGGCGCTCGCCGCGCTCGGCATCCCGGTGCTGCGCGACCTGCCGGGGATCGGGGCCAATCTGCAGGACCACTACATCGCGCGGATGAGCTTCCGGCTGGCCGCGCATCGCTGGTCGGCCAACCGGCGCATCGCCGGCTGGCGGCTGCCGCTGGAGGCGCTGCGCTGGGCTCTGCGCGGCGATGGCGTGCTGACCTGGTCGCCGGGGATGTTCTCGCTCTTCTCGCGCACCCTGCCGGGGCTGGAGGCGCCGGACATCCAGCTCAATGGCGGGCCGCTCTCCTGGGCCGAGGAGCCGGGGGAGGGGCGCTGGCCGGGCCTGCGCATCGGCGTGCCGGAGGCGGCGCCAGGGCTGACCATCGGCGTCTGGCAATGCCGGCCGGAGAGCCGCGGCAGCGTGACGCTGGCCTCGCCCGACCCGGCCGCGGCGCCGCGCATCGCGCCGCGGCACCTGAGCGCGGCGGCGGACCGGGACTGCCTGGTGCGGGGGATGCGCCTCGCCCGGCGCTGGCTGGTGGCGCCGCCCCTGGCCGGCATCGTCACCGGCGAGGCGCGGCCGGGGCCGGCGGCCGAGAGCGACGCCGATCTGCTGGACTACGCGCAGGCGACCGGCGGTACGGTCTACCATCCCTGCGGCACGGTGCGCATGGGCGGGGCGCATGACGGGGCGCCGCTCGATCCGCAGTTGCGGCTGCGCGGCGTGGCGGGGCTGCGGGTGGTGGATGCCTCGGTCTTCCCCGACATCCCGGTCTGCAACATCAACGCAACGGTGCTGAGCGTCGCGGAGAAAGCGGCAGACCTGATCCGGGCGGCGGCGCGGGCGGGTTGAGCTCGGCGATCCCGCATCGCACGAGCGTCCCGCCCAAGCTGTCGCCTCCCGTTGCCCTGCCGCGGCTTCGCCGCGGCAGGCTGTGACGTGCCTTGCGCCAGGAGGGAGTCACCGGGGCCCCCGCGGCGGCGCGAAGCGACGTCGTGGGGATTATCGCATCTCGGAGGGCAGCGCCGCGATCGCCGTCGCGCCGGCATCGACCGGGACGATCGCCCCCGTCATCCAGCGCGCATTGCCGCTGCAGAGGAAGGCGACCGCCGCGCCGACATCCCAGCCGCTGCCCTCCACCTGCAGGATGCTGCGCTTGCGCCGCGCCTCCCGCATCGCCGGCGACATGCCGCCCCGCTGCACCATCGGCGTGTAGACCATGCCGGGGCAGACGCAATTCACCCGGATGCGGTCCGGCGCGTGATGCACCGCCATGGCGCGGGTCATGTTCACCACCGCGCCCTTGCTGGTCGGGTAGAGCAGGTTGGGATGCCCGCCGCGCAGCCCGGCGACCGAGCCGATATTGACGATCGCCCCGCCGCCCGCGGCGCGCATCGCCGGCACCGCATACTTCGCCATCAGCATCATGGAGGTGACGTTGACCAGCAGGCCCTGCGCCCAGGCCTCCGGGTCCACCTCCTCGGCCGTGCCGGGCGGGCCGCCGATGCCGACATTGTTCACCAGCGCATCCAGCCGGCCCCAGCGCCCGGTCGCCGCCTCGACGATGCGGCGGCACTCCTCGGGCTTCGTGACATCGGCCGCGACCACCACCGCCTCGCCGCCCTCGGCCTCGATCAGCCGCCGCGTCTCCTCGGCCCATTCGGCAACCGCATCGGCGAGCACCAGCCTTGCCCCGGCGCGGGCGAGCAGGATGGCGGCGGCGCGGCCATTGCCAACGCCCTCGCCGGGGCGCGAGCCGGCGCCGGTGACGATCGCCACCTTGCCCTCGAGATCCGGGCCGATGCTGTCCATGGCGTTCCCCTCCGTTCTTCGGGGCGGGATGCTGGCACCCGCGGGCGCCGGGCTCAATCCGCCTCCCGGGCCGCCATCAGGAAGGCGAGGGCCGTCACCGCGATCTCTGGCGGCAGGGTGTGGCCGCCGGCGAATTCCCGGTAGATCACCGGATAGCCGGCGCGCTGCAGCTTCGGCACCAGGCGGCGGCTGCAATGCTCGATGGAGAGGACCGCATCCTCGGTGCCATGGCTGAGGAAGAGACGCGGCCGTCCCTCGAGCCGCATCGGCGCGACGAAGCCGGGCGAGAAGGCGAGGGCATGGGTGAAGAGCCCGCCATTCATCAGCGCCAGCGACAGCGCGTAGGAGGCCCCGTCCGAGAAGCCGGCGACGGCGAGGCGGTGCGGATCGACCGGCCAGGCGGCGAGGATGCGGGCCAGCGCCGCCTCGATGCGGGCGATGTCGGGCCCGTAGCCGCCCTCCAGCACGTCCCAGCTCCGGCCGAGGCTTTCGGGGAGCAGGATCAGGGCGCTGTCGGCGATGGGGGCGAGGCGGCGGAGCGTCCGCGCGGCGTCGCCGGTCGCGCCATGCAGCATCACGATCAGCGGCAGCGCCCGGTCGGGCGGCAGGCCGGCGGGCACCCGCAGCAGCCCGTCCCGCCCGCCGCCGAGGCCGAGCGGGTGCAGCCCCGGCGGCAGCGGCCAGGGCGTGCCGGGCGGCGGCGGGGCGGCCGGGATGGCGATGCGGCCGGCCGCGTGGCCGTCCTCGGCGGCGTCTTCGGCATCGGAAGGAGCCATGCGGCGAGGCTGGAACGCCGGCGCCCCGCCGGCAAGCACCGTCTTCGCCCACCCCCCCCTGGCCCGACCGGGCGGGACGATGGCAATTGGCCGCCGCATGGTGCCTCGCCGTCATCCCGCCCCGTCCCGGCCATTCCGACGCCGCCTGCTGCTCCTGGCCGGCGGGCTGGCCTCGGCCCTGCTCGCCGGCTGCGCCGGGGTCGGGCCGCAGCGACTCGACATGGACCAGATGGGCTATGCCGAGGCGCTCGGCGAAGGGCTGAAGCGGCAGATGCTGCTGAACATGGTGCGGATGCGCTATGGCGACGTGCCGACCTTCCTCTCGGTCAGCCAGCTCATCTCCGGCTACCAGCTGCAGAGCTCAGGCCAGCTCGGCCTCAACGCCTATCCGAACGCCGCGCCGGGCAATTACGCGACGGTCGGCGGCACGGTGCAGTACACGACGCGGCCGACCTTCACCTTCACGCCGGTGACCGGCGAGCGCTTCGCGCAATCCTATCTGCGCCCGCTGGCGCCGGCCGAGCTGCTTTCCCTGGCGCAGAGCGGGGCGCCGGTCGACCTCATCTTCCGGCTCGGCGTGCAGGCGGTGAACGGCATGCCGAATGCGGCGACCAGCGGCGGGCAGTCGCAGGACGCCTCGGGCGGCTTCCTCGCGCTGATGCAGGCGATGCGGCAGATGCAGGCGACCGGCAATCTCGGCCTGCGCTTCGAGCAGCGGCCGGGCGGCGGGCGCCGCGTCATCCTGCTGCTCGATGCCGAGAAGGGGCCCGGGGCGGATGCGATGCGGCAGATGCGCCAGCTCCTCGGCGTGGCGCCCGGCAGCCGGGAGCTCGAGGTGGTATATGGCGGCCAGCGGCGGGCGCCCGGCCAGCTTGCCGTGCAGACGCGCTCGATGCTGCAGATCCTGAACGAGCTCGGCGCCCAGGTGGATGTGGCGGAGCAGGACGTGCAGCGCGGCGAGACCGGCGCGGCGCTGCCGGGCGAGCGGATCATCCGCGTCCTGCAGGGCGGCAAGCCCCCGGCGGATGCCTATGCCGCCGTGCCCTATCGCGACCGTTGGTTCTGGATTCCCGCGGGCGATTACGGTTCGAAGGCGGTCTTCACCTTCGCCTATGTGCTGCAGGTGCTGGCCGAGAGCGGCCAGGGCGCGCCGACGCCGCTGGTGACGATCCCGACGCAGTAGATCGCCTGTCGCCCCGCTGTGGCGTCGCCACGGCAGGCTGTGCCGCATCAGGGCCAGGAGCGAGTCCCGGGGCCCGCGCGGCGGCGCGAAGCGACGGCGCGGGGATCAATCCCAGAGCCGCGCCGCGCCCAGCACGCCGCTGCTGTCGCCATGCAGCGCCGGGACCAGCGGCGTCTCGACATGGTCGCTGAAGACGAAGCCCGCCATGCGCGCCGGCACCTCGTCCCGCAGATGCGCCATGTTGGACAGGCCGCCCGCCAGCACGATGCAGTCGGGGTCGAGGATGTTCACCACATGCGCCAGCGCCCGGGCCAGCCGGTCGGCATGCCGGGCGAGCGCCGCGGCGGCGCGCGCATCGCCCGCGGCGGCGCGCGCCGGCAGGCCGCTGGCGTCGCGGGCGCCCGGCCCGTCCGCCTCGGCGGCGAGCGCCGGGCCGCAGAGGAAGGCCTCGATGCAGCCCCGCCGGCCGCACCAGCAGGCCGGGCCCGGATACTCCTCCGGCGTCATCCAGGGCAGCGGGTTGTGGCCCCATTCCCCGGCGATGCGGTTGCGCCCCTCGAGGATGCGCCCGCCGGTGACGATGCCGGCGCCGACCCCGGTGCCGAGGATGACGGCGAAGACCGTGTCATGCCCCGCCCCAGCGCCGTCCGCCGCCTCGCTCATCGCCAGGCAATTGGCGTCATTGGCCAGCCGCACCGGCCGGCCGAGCCGCGCGGCGAGGTCGGCATCCAGCCGGCCGCCGTTCAGCCAGGTGGAATTCGCCCCGCGCACCAGCCCGGTCCGCGGCGAGAGGCTGCCGGGGATGCCGATGCCGATCGTGGCCGCGCCGCCGAGCTCCGTCTCCGCCGCCGCGACCAGCTCGCCGACCAGGGCGATGACGCCGGCATAGGCGGGCGGCGTCGGCGCTCGCCGCCGTAGCCGCACCGCTCCCGCCGGGTCGAGCGCCGCGATCTCCGTCTTGGTGCCGCCGAGGTCGATGCCGATCCGCCACATGGGCCGAGACTGCAATCCTGCCCGGGCCGGGACAAGCCTTGCGGCGACAGCCTTGCAGGAGCGGCGCCCGGGTGCTGGATTCGGGCGATGTCGGACACCCTCCTCGACGTCCAGGGCCTCTCCTGCCCGCTGCCGGTGCTGCGCGCCAACAAGGCCCTGCGCGGCCTGCCACCCGGGGCGCTGCTGACCGTGCTCGCCACCGACCCGGCCAGCCAGCGGGACTTCGCCGCCTTCTGCGCCGAGACCGGGCACGCGCTCGTGTCCGCGAGCGAGGCGGGCGGGGTCTACCGTTATGTGCTGCGCAAGAGGAGCGAGCCGGCATGAGCACGCTGCTGCTGACCCACCGGGCCTGCCTGCTGCACGATCCGGGTGATTACCACCCGGAATGCCCGGACCGGCTGCGCGCCGTGCTGAAGGCGCTGGACCAGGAGGAGTTCGCCGACCTCATCCGCGACCAGGCGCCGGAGGCGACGCTAGAGCAGCTCTGCCGCGTGCATCCGCGCAATTACGTCGAGGCGATCCTCGGCATCCGCCCGCCGGCCGGCGAGACCGTGGCGCTCGATGGCGACACCATCATGAGCCAGGGCAGCGCCGAGGCGGCCTTGCGCGCCGCCGGCGCGGCCGTCGCCGCGGTGGATGCGGTGATGCAGGGCGAGGGTGGCGGCGGCACGCGCCGCGCTTTCTGCGCCACCCGCCCGCCCGGCCATCATGCCGAACCGGGCCGGCCGATGGGCTTCTGCCTCTTCGCCAATGCCGCCATCGCCGCCCGCCACGCCATCGCCGCGCATGGCGTGGCGCGGGTCGCCATACTCGATTTCGACGTGCATCACGGCAATGGCAGCCAGGCCTGCGTCGAGCGCGAGCCGGCGATTCTCTACGCCTCCTCCCACCAGTGGCCGCTCTATCCTGGCACCGGCGATGCGCGGGAGCGCGGCGTCGGCAATGTCTTCAACGCCCCGCTGCCGCCGGGCGCCGACGGCGCCGCCTTCCGCGCCGCCTGGGCGGAGCGGCTGCTGCCGGCGGTGGAGCGCTTCGCGCCGGGGCTGCTGGTGATCTCGGCCGGCTTCGACGCGCATGCCCGCGACCCGCTGGCGCAGCTCCGGGTGCAGGAGGCGGATTTCGCCTGGCTCACCGCCGAGATCTGCGCCCTGGCGGAGCGGCATGCCGGGGGCCGCGTCGTCAGCCTGCTGGAGGGCGGCTACGACCTCGACGCGCTGGCGCACAGCACCGCCGCGCATGTGCGGGCGCTGATGCGCAGCTAGCTCCCCGCGAAGCCGCTGCGCGCCGTCGCGGGGGCCGGCGCGTCAGGCGCGGTGCAGTTCAGCGTCGGTGCGGGCCTGGAGATCCGCGAAATCGAGGCCATGGACCATGTCGATGACGACGAAGCCCTTCGGCGTCACGTCGAGCACGGCGAGGTTGGTGTAGACCCGGCTGACGCAGGCGGCCGCGGTCAGCGGGTAGCTGCAGCGGCGCAGCAGCCGCGCCGCGCCCTCCTTCGTGGTGTGCTCCATCACCACCCAGACCCGCTTCGCCCCGACCGCGAGATCCATGGCGCCGCCGATCTGCCGCCCGGTCTCGGTCGGCGAATGCGCCCAATTCGCCAGGTCGCCATTCTCCGCTACCTGGAAGCCGCCGAGCACGCAGAGGTCGATATGCCCGCCGCGCACCATGGCGAAGCTGTCGGCATGATGCACGAAGGCGCCGCCGGGACGGAGGCTGACGCGCTGGGTGCTGGCATTGACCAGCCAGGGATTCTGCTGGTGCGGCGCCGGGGCCGGGCCCATGCCGAGGATGCCGTTCTCGGAATGCACCACCACCTCGCGCTCCGGCGGGATGTAGTCGGCGATCAGCGTCGGGATGCCGATGCCAAGATTGACGTACCAGCCTTCCGGCACGTCCTGCGCCGCCCGCGCCGCCATGCCGGTGCGGGTGAGCGGCTCGAAGCCCTGCCGCGTCTCGTTCATGCTCGCTCCCTCGCTCATGGCGTCACCGCGGCAGCACGGGGTCGCCGACCGGCAGGTGCAGCACGCGGTTCACATAGATGCCGGGCGTATGGATGGCGTTGGCGGGCAGCATCCCGAGATCGACGGCGTTGTGCGTCTGCACGATCGTCAGCTTCGCCGCCATCGCCATGATGGGATTGAAGTTTTGCCCGGTCTCCCGATAGGTCAGGTTGCCCCAGCGATCGGCCATCCAGGCCTCGATCAGCGCCACGTCGCCGGGCAGCGCCTCCTCCAGGATGCAGGGCCGCCCCTGGTACTCGCGCACCTCCTTGCCCTCGGCGATGAGGGTGCCGGCGCCGGTCGGGGTGAAGAAGGCGGGGATGCCGGCGCCGGCGGCGCGGATGCGCTCGGCCAGCGTGCCCTGCGGGATCACCTCCGCCTGCAGCCTTCCGTCGCGCACCCAGTCGCCGGCGACGCTGTTGGCGCGCACGAAGCTGGTGATGACCTTGCGCACCCGGCCCTGGTCGATCAGCCGCGCCACCACGTTCGGCGGCTTGCCCGGCACGCGCAGCCGCCCGGCCGAGTTGATCACCAGCGTCAGGTTGGTCGCGCCCTGCTCGAGCAGCCCTTCCAGCAGCGCGTTGGGCGCGCCCACCTCGCCGAAGCCGGGCATCATCACGGTGGCGCCGTCCGGGATGCCGGCCATGGCCTCGGCCATGGAGCGGACAAATTTGTCGATCATGCCCGGGCGCGTCCTCCTCGCCTCTCGTCCTGGGATTGCGTGGAGTGTAGGCGCGGCTTCGCCGGCCCGGCCAGCCCTGGCGGCATCGCGGCATGGGTGCTTCACTGCGCGCGGGCGCGCGGAGACGCGTCGCAGACGGGAGAAACCGCCATGATCCGCCGCCCTGCATCCGCGGCGCCCGGCCGCCGCGCGACGCTCGCCCTGCTCGCCGCGCCGGCCCTCCGGCCGCTCGCCGCAGGGGCCCAGGCGCGCTTCCCCGACCGTCCGCTGCGCCTCGTCGTGCCCTTCGGCGCCGGCGGCAACCTGGACACGCTGGCGCGGCTGCTGACGCCCGCCGTCGCCGAGCGGCTCGGCCAACCGGTGGTGATCGAGAACCGCCCCGGCGCCGGCGGCAACCTCGGCACCGAACTGGTGGCCCGCGCCCAGCCGGACGGGCATACGCTGCTGCTCGGCTCCAACGGCGCCCTCGTCATCAACCCGCTGATCATGGAGCGGGTGCCTTACGACCCGGCGCGGGACTTCCTGCCGGTCTGCCTCTGCTTCCGCACGCCGCAGGTGCTGGTGGCCAGCCCGAAGCTGCCGGTGCGGAGCCTCGAGGAATTCGTCGCCTATGCCAGGGCGCGGCCGGGGCAGCTGCAATGCGGCTCGGCCGGCACCGGCACCTCGAACCATCTCAACATCGAGCTGCTGAACGCCGCGACCGGCATCGGCCTGGTGCATGTGCCCTACCGCTCGAGCGGCGCCGCGACGCCCGACCTGCTGAGCGGCGCGCTCGCCTGCTCGATGGAGCAGGTGACGACCGCCCTGCCGCTGCACCGCGACGGGCAGCTCCGCATCCTCGCCGCCGCCCTGCCGCAACCCCTGCCGATGCTGCCCGAGGTGCCGAGCCTCGCCGCCGCCGGGGTGCCGGGGGGCGGCCTCGTCTCCTTCATCGGCATCCTGGTCCCGGCCGGGACCCCGGCGCCGCTGATCGCCGCCCTGCAGGCGGGCTTCGCCGGGCCGCTCGCCGATCCGGCGCTGCGGGCGCGGGTGGAGGAGACCGGCAGCCTGCTGGCGGATCCCCCGACCCGCAGCCCGGAGGGTTTCGCGGCGCTGCTGCGGCAGGAGGCGGTGCTGTCGCGCCAGGCGGCGGGCCAGGCCGGGCTGCTGCTGCACTGAAACGCTCTCGCCAGGGCCGGGCAGACGGTCTAGCCTCGGCTGAACGATAGCCGGCTAAGCAATCGGCGGAGGGATCGAGGTGTCCGAGAGAGAGGTGGTTCGCTTCGAGATCGAGGACGGCATCGGCGTCATCACCATCGACAACCCGCCGGTGAACGCGCTCGGCGCCGGCGTCTCGGAGGGCATCATCGCCGTGGTCGAGCGCGGCGAGGCCGATCCGGCGGTGCGCGCCATGGTGCTGATCGGCGCCGGCCGCAGCTTCATCGCCGGGGCCGATATCCGCCGCTTCGGCACGAAGCGCGAGACGCCGAGGCGCCGCAGCTACGACGTGCTGGAGGGCAGCGCGAAGCCGGTGGTCGCCGCCATCCACGGCTATGCGCTGGGCGGCGGGCTGGAGCATGCGCTCTGCTGCGGCTGGCGCATCGCCGTCCCGACGGCGAAGGTCGGGCTGCCCGAGATCCTCATCGGCATCATCCCGGGCGGCGGCGGCACGCAGCGCCTGCCGCGGCTGATCGGGGCGAAGCCGGCGCTGGAGATGATCACCACCGGCCGGCATGTCCCGGCCCCGGAGGCGAAGGCGCTCGGCATCCTGGACGCGCTGGTGGAGGGCGACCTACGCGCGGAGGCGATCGCCTTCGCCCGGCGGATCGCCGGCGAGCCGCCGCGCCGCATCGGCGCGCGGCCGCCGCCCGCGGCCGAGCCTGGCCTGTTCGAGGCGGCGCGGAAGGCCATCGCCCGCAAGGCGCGCAACCAGCGGGCGCCCTACCACGCCATCGCGGCCGTGGAGGCGGCGACGCGGCTGCCCATCGCCGAGGGCCTGGCGGAGGAGCGGCGGCTCTTCGCCGAGCTGGAGAATTCCGACGAGGCGCGGGCGCTCCGCTATGCCTTCTTCGCCGAGCGCGAGGTTGCCCGCCTGCCGCATCTGCCGAAGGACCTCGCCGCGCCGGAGATCCGCAGCATCGCCGTGGTCGGGGCCGGCACCATGGGCGGCGGCATCGCCATGAGCTGCGCCGATCATGGCCTGCCGGTGAAGCTGCTCGACGCCTCGCCCGAGACGCTGGCGCGCGGGATGCAGCGCATCCGCGACAACTACGCCGTCTCGGTCCGCCGCGGCAGCCTGGACCAGGCGGCGATGGAGCGTCGCCTGGCGCTGATCCAGCCGGTCGAGCGCTATGAGGACATCGCCGATTGCGACGCGGCGATCGAGGCGGTGTTCGAGCAGCTGCCGGTGAAGCAGGCGGTCTTCGCCGAGCTCGACCGGGTGATGAAGCCCGGCGCGCTGCTGCTGACCAACACCTCGGCCATCGACATCGACCGCATCGCCGGCGCCACCGGCCGGCCGGAGGCGGTGGCGGGGACGCATTTCTTCGCCCCGGCCAATGTCATGAAGCTGTTCGAGGTGGTGGAGGGCTCGCGGACGGCGCCCGGGACCATGGCCGCGGCGATGCGGCTCGGCCGCGCCATCGGCAAGATCAGCGCCTATGCCGGCAATTGCGACGGCTTCGTCGCCAATCGCAGCCGCATCCCCTTCACCATGGAACAGAACCTGATGGTGGAGGAAGGCGCCCTGCCGGAACAGGTCGACCGGGTGATGGTCGAGTTCGGCTATCCCATGGGCCCCTTCGCGGTGAACGACCTCTCCGGCCTCGATGTCAGCTACCAGACCCGGCGGCGGCGGCTGGCGGAGGACCCCGGCTACCGCATGCTGCCCATCCCGGACCGGCTGGTGGAGATGGGGCGCAAGGGGCAGAAGGCCGGCGCCGGCTGGTATCGCTACGAGCCTGGCGACCGCACGCCGCATCCCGACCCGGAGGTGCACCGGATCATCCGGGAGGTGGCGGCGGAGCAGGGCATCGCGCAGCGCGAATTCTCCGACGAGGAGGTATTGCAGCGCCTGCTCTTCGGCTCGGTGAACGAGGCCTGCAAGATGATCGAGGAGGGCAAGTGCCTCCGCGCCAGCGACCTCGACGTGATGTGGCTGAACGGCTTCGGCTTCCCGCGCTACCGCGGCGGGCTGATGTTCTGGGCGGACGGGATCGGCGCCCGCGAGGTCTACAACCAGATCGCCGCCTGGCACCAGCGCTACGGCGCGCGCTGGGCACCGGCCCCGCTGCTGCGCGAGACCGCCGAGCGGGGCGGGCTGCTGCGCGAGCAGAAGGCACCGCAATTGCGGTAACGACGGGAAGGAACACGTCCATGGACCTGCGATTCACGCCTGAGGAGTCCGCCTTCCGCGAGGAGGTGCGCACCTTCATCCGGGACAACCTGCCGCGCGAGATCCACGAGCGCATGCGGCTCGGCTACCCGCCGCGCAAGCAGGACACCATCGCCTGGCAGCGCATCCTGAACGCCCAGGGCTGGGCGGGGTACAACTGGCCGAAGGAGCATGGTGGGCCGGGCTGGAGCCCGATCCAGCGCATGATCTTCCTCGAGGAGAACCTCTCGGCCCCGGCGCCGGAGCTGCTCTCCTTCAACATCACCATGCTCGGCCCGGTGCTGATCCAGTTCGGCACCGAGGCGCAGAAGAAGCGCTTCCTGCCGCGCGCCGCCAACCTGGACGACTGGTGGTGCCAGGGCTTCTCCGAGCCCGGCGCCGGCTCCGACCTCGCCAGCCTGCGCACCGCGGCGAAGCGCGACGGCGACCACTACGTCGTCAACGGCCAGAAGATCTGGACCTCGACGGCGCACAATGCCGACTGGTGCTTCTGCCTCGTGCGCACCGACCCGACGGCCAAGAAGCGGCAGGAGGGCATCTCCTTCCTGCTGATCGACCTGCGGACGCCCGGGATCGAGGTGCGGCCGATCATCTCCATCGACGGCAGCCACCACCTGAACGAGGTCTTCTTCACCGATGTCCGGGTGCCGGTGGAGAACCTGGTCGGGGAGGAGAATCGCGGCTGGTCGGTGGCGAAGTACCTGCTCGGCAACGAGCGCACCGGCATCGCCCGGCTCGGCAAGAGCAAGGAGCGGGTGCGCTTCGCCAAGGAGGTGGCGCGCGAGGTGCGCAAGGAGGGCCGGCCGCTGATCGAGGATCGCGGCTTCCGCGCCCGGGTCGCCCAGCTCGAAGTCGACATGAAGGCGCTGGAGATCACCCAGCTCCGCGTCGTCTCCGCCTATGCCAAGGCCGGCGGCAACCGGCCGGACCCGCTCTCCTCGGTGCTGAAGATCAAGGGGACGGAGCTGCTGCAGGCCAGCAGCGAGCTGGTGATGGATGTCGGCGGGCCGCAGGCGATGCCGGTCTGGCAGCAGGAGCTGGCGGCGCTGGCGAACGAGCCGGCGATCGGGCCGGACTGGGCGCCGCAGATGGCGCCGAACTACCTGATGCTGCGGGCCGCCTCGATCTATGGCGGCACCAACGAGATTCAGAAGAACATCCTCAACAAGGCCGTGCTGGGACTCTGAGATGGATTTCGACCCGACCGAGGACCAGCGCCTGCTGGGCGACAGCGTCGCCCGGCTGCTGGCCAGCGAGTACAGCTTCGAGCAGCGCAAATCCCTGCTCGGCACGCCGACCGGCTGGAGCGAACGGCTCTGGTCGCACTATGCGGAACTCGGCCTGCTCGGCCTGCCGATCAGCGAGGAGCATGGCGGCTTCGGCGGCGGCCCTGTCGACGTGATGCTGCTGATGCAGGCCTTCGGCCGGCACCTGGTGCTGGAGCCCTATCTGGCGACGGTGGTGCTGGGCGGCACCGCCCTCCGCCTCGCCGGCAATGCGGCGCAGCAGGGCGAGGTGCTGCCGGCGATCGCCGAGGGCAGCCTGAAGCTCGCCTTCGCGCATGGCGAGCGGCAGGCGCGCTACGACCTCTCCGACGTCCGCACCACCGCAACGCGCCGCGGCGACGGCTTCGTGCTGGAGGGCGCGAAGAGCGTGGTGCTGCATGGCGATTGCGCCGACCGGCTGGTGGTCAGCGCCCGCACCGCCGGCCGGGAGGACGAGCCGGAGGGCATCTCGCTCTTCCTCGTCGATGCGGCGGCGCCGGGCGTGGCGCGGCGCGGCTATGCGCTGCGCGACGGCACGCGGGCGGCCGAGATCTCGCTCAGCGGCGTCGCGCTGCCGCGCGAGGCGCTGCTCGGCCCGCCCGATGCCGGCTTGCCCATCGTCGAGCGGGTGGTGGAGGCGGGCATCGCCGCGACCGCGGCCGAGGTGATCGGCGCGATGGAGGCGATGCAGGCCATGACCCTCGACTACCTCAAGACCCGCCAGCAATTCGGCCGGCCGATCGGCGACAACCAGGCGCTGCAGCACCGCGCGGCGGAGATGCTGGTGGCGCTGGAGCAGGGCCGCTCCATGGCGATGCTGGCGACCATGTCGCTGGAGGAGGAGGATGCCGCCGAGCGGGCGCGCGCCGTCTCCATGGCCAAGGTCGGGGTCGGGCAGGCGGGACGCTTCGTCTCGCAGAACGCCGTGCAGCTGCATGGCGGCATCGGCATGACCGAGGAATACGCGGTCGGGCATTTCTTCCGCCGCGTCATGGTGATCGAGCACCTCTTCGGCGACACCGCGACGCATCTGGACCGGCTGGCCGACCAGGTGGCCTGACCGCCAGACGCGGGAGGCGGGCGCGCCTCAGCCCAGCGCCCCCGCCTCCCGCAGCCGCCGGATCTCGGCCGGGGCATAGCCGTGCTCGGCCAGGATCGCTTCGGTATCGCCGCCGAGAGCGGGCGGCGGGGTGGCCGGCGCCTTGGTCTCGCCGGCGAGATGCATCGGCGTGTCCACGGTCCAGCCGCCGGCGGCGGTCGGTCGGATCGCGCCCATGGCCCGCGCCTGCGTGGAGGCCGCCGCCTCCTGCGTCGTTCCCACCGCGTCGAAGGTGAGGCCGGCGGCATCCAGCACCGGCCGCCATTCGTCGAGGCTGCGCGTGGCGAAGCCGGCATCGAGCAGCGGGATCAGCGCCCCCGCATGCTCGCGCCGCAGCGCCGGGGTGGCGAAGCGCGCATCCTCGCCCCAGTCGGGATGGCCGAAGACGGCGCGCAGCGCCGGCCATTGCCGCGCCTCGTTCAACAGGGCGAGCAGGAACCAGCGCCCGCAGCCGGCCTGGTAGAGATTGACCAGCGCGTTCGGCGCCCGGTCGCGGGGCGGGCGCGGGATGAAATGCGCCCCGTCCAGCGCCGCCTGCACCATGAAGCCATTGGCCCAGAGCCCGGCGCCGAGCAGCGTCGCCGAGACCAGCCCGCCCTGGCCGGTGCGCTCGCGCCGGTAGAGGGCGGTGGCGATGGCGCCGTAGAGCGCGACGCCGGTCGGATGGTCGCCGAGGCCGGCGACGGAGCGGGCCGGCGGCGAGCTCGCATCCGGCCGTACCAGGTCCATCAGCCCGCTGCGCGCCCAGTAGGCGGTGGCGTCGAAGCCGGTCTTGTCGGCCTCCGGCCCGGTCTCTCCATAGGCGGTCAGCGCGGCATAGATCAGCCGTGGGTTCAGGCCGAGCAGCAGGTCCGGCGCGATGCCGAGGCCGCTGCGCAGCCGCGGCACGGCATTGGTGATGAAGACATCTGTGTCGCGGATCAGCCGGTGCAGCACCGCCTGCGCCTCCGGCCGCTTCAGGTCCAGCACCAGGCCGCGCTTGCCGCGGTTGTCGAGCACCCAAGGGTAGTCGGTCTCGCCGCGCGGCTGGCCGGGGGCGGTGGCGAGGGCGCGATAGGCATCGCCGCCCGGCGGCTCGAGCTTGATCACCTCGGCGCCGAAATCGCCGAGGATGGTCGCCGCCGCAGGGGCAGCGACATAGCTGGCGGCGTCGATAACCCTGAGCCCGGCGAAGATCCCGGTCATTGGCGACGTCTCCCCTGTTTTGCCGCCATGCTGCGGCGACGGGGCAGCGGCTGCAACCGGAGATCGCGCGCGGCGCATCCGGTCGTTGCCCGGCCGCAATCGCTGCCCGCTGCCCTGCCGCGGCTTCGGCGCGGCAGGCTGTGCCGGCTCTTGGGCTGAGAGCGAATCGCGGGGCCCCTACGACGACGCGCAGCGGCTTCCTGGGGATCTACCGAAGACTGTTCTGCGAGATGCCGACCGGCACGGCGGTGCGGCCGCCATCCACCACGTATTGCGCGCCGGTGATGTTGCTGGCGAGGTCGCTGCAGAGGAACAGCACGAGATTCGCCACCTCCTCCGCCCGGCCGTAGCGGCGCAGCGGCAGGCCGGCGGCATAACCCTCCTCCACCGCCTCCGGACGGTTCGGCGAGACCTGCTTGGCGATGTCGCGAACCATGCGGGTGTCGATAGGGCCGGGGCAGATGGCGTTCACCCGGATGCCGAGCCGCCCGACCTCGCCGGCCGCCACCTTGGTCAGCCCGATCACCGCATGCTTCGAGGCGACATAGGCCGGCATGCCCGCCGTGCCGACGAGGCCGGCGATGGAGGCGGTGTTCACCACCGCGCCGCGCTCCTGGCGAATCATCACCGGCAATACGTGCCGCAGTCCGAGGAAGACGCCCTTGACGTTGACGCCCATCACCGCGTCGAACATCGCCTCCTCGTACTCGGCGGTCGGCGCCACCTTGCCCTCGATGCCGGCATTGTTGTGGAAGCAGTCGATGGCGCCGAAGGCGTCGAGCGTCGCCTGCACATAGGCCGCGACATCGGCGCTGCGGGTCACGTCGGCCTGGCGGAAGATCGCCGCCTTGCCGAACTCGGCGGCGAGCGCCGCGCCCGCCTCGGCATCCTGGTCGACGATGGCGACCTTGGCGCCGCGCGCGACGAAGCCGCGGACGGTCGCCGCGCCGATGCCGTTTGCGCCCCCGGTGACGAGGGCGACCTTGCCGCTGAAATCCATGTTCCCTCCCATCCGCTCTGCGGGCGGTTGCGCCGGCATGCTGCCGGTAGCGGCGGCGGGAGACAATGGTGGGCGGGCAGGGGGGTGGGAGTGCGCCTCAGCCGAGAGGACTCAGCGCTCGATCTCCTCGATCGAGAGGCCGAAGGCGGCGACGCCCTCGGCGAGCAGGTCGCCGACCATGTCCATGCCGAGCAGGTAGTCGCCGGCCGTGCCGGCCTCGTTCCGCTCGGCGGCGAGGCGCAGCGCCTCCTCCCACTCGTCAGGCCCGTAATCGCCGCGGCCGACCCAGGCGAGGGCGATGAGGGCCGCCTGCTCGTCCTCGTTCAGCCCGTCGATGAACTCGCGCAGCGAATCCTCGGTCAGGTCGTCCGGATTCTCCTGCAGCAGGGCCGCCTCGCTGTCCTCATCCTCGGAGAGTTGCGCCGGGTCGGTCTCCTCGGTCACCTGGACGGCGCGCACATGGTCCACCACCGTCGCCACCGTCTCGAGGCTGATGCCGAGATCCACGTCATCATCGTCGTCGGGCGCTCTTGCCATGGCGGGATGATCCCCCTCGAAAGCCCCGGTAAGGCGGCAAAGGCCACTTCGGTTGCATGGCGGTTCCCGCGCCAGGCAGGAATCTTCGCAGGGAACAGGAGACGGAAATCCGGCGTTGGCGGGGCAGCCGAAGCACGATCGAACACCGGATCGAAAAGAGGCCCCTAGCCCATGCCCAGCCTGCGTGCAAGCGCGACGACCCGCTGGCGTCTGGCCGCCATCGGCGCCGTCCTGGTCGGAACGATGCTGCCCTGGCCGGAGCTTGGCGGCTCGGCCGCGCAAGCCATGCCGCTGGGGTCTGGGCCGTCCTGCGGAGCGCCGGAAGGCCTGCCGGCGCTGCTGCGGCCGGGGCTGGTACGGGCCGACAAGCCACGGCGGCCGCCGGCGGCGGCCCCGGTCGCGCCCGGCATCGCTGCCGAAGCGGAACCCCTGGAGGCGCCGGCGGTGCCGATGCACGCCTTCTTTACCTGCTTCGGCGCGGTGCCCCGGCCGCAGGCTGTGGTCCAGGGCTTCCGCGTCACCGGGCCGGTGCGGCGGAGCTGAGGCGCCTCCGGCGGCGGTTCAGCGGCGGCTGAGATCGACCAGCCCGGCGAAGCCCTGCTCGGTGCCGAAGGCGAGATGGGTGCCCGTGGCGTTCCAGCCGAGCGCCGAGATCCCGCCCTGCCCCGGCGCCGCCACCGGCACCACCTTGCCCGAGGCGATCTCGGCCAGCAGCACCAGCCCGTCGGCGAAACCGGCGGCCACGACCTCGTGCTGCGGATGGCAGGCCACGGCGCTGCACAGCACGCCGTCGCCGCCAGCAAGCTCGGTCGGCGCCTTGCCCATCGGGCCGCCGCCGAAGAAGGGCCAGATCACCACCGCATCCGCACCGCTCGTCGCCAGCCAGCGGCTGCGGGCGGTGAAGGACAGGAAATGCGTCTTCGAGGGATAGCCTGACATGCGCATGTGCTGGCCATCGGCCAGGCGCCAGCCATGCAGGGCATTCTCCTGCATGGCGGTGACCACATGCGTGCCGTCCGGGCTGATGGCGATGGCGGCGTGGCTGCCCTTCCATTCCAGCAACCGCGGCTTGTCCTCCTTCGCCGCGACGAACCAGAGGCTGGCGCCGTTGTAGTGGCTGGCGGCGACGCGCTTGCCCTTGGCGTCGAAGGCGATGCCGCCGACCGAGGAGGGATGCGCCAGCGTCTTCAGCCGCTGCCCCTTGCCGTCGAAGAGAAGCAGCTGCTTGCCGAGACTCGCGGCCCGCAGCCCGCTCTCATGCGCCGCGACATGCTCGACCCATTTCATGGCGCCGAGGCTGGCGATCTCGGTGACCTCGCCATCGGGGGCGGTGCGCAGCAGGCGGCCATCATCGCCGCCGGTGAGGAAGCCGTCTTTCGCATCGGCCGCGAGCGAGAGCACCGCGCCGTCATGCGCCGCGACGCTCCGCCATGCCTGCTCCGGCGCGCGCGGATCGGCGATGTGCAGCGTGCCGTCGCCGAGCCCGAAGCCGAGGCTGCCGTCCCGCCCGAAGGCGAGGCCGACCACCCAGGCGCCGAGCTCGCGCGAGGTGCCGCGCGCCTCCAGCAGGAAATCCGCCGCCCCGTCGCTTACTTTCTCGCTCACGCGTCCACCTGGCAGCTCTCGAAGCCGCGGCGGAGCTGCGGCCGGTTCAGGTCGCGGCCGATGAAGACGATCTTCGAGCGCCGCGGATCGCCCTCCTTCACCGGGCCGATGAAGTCGCCATCGGCGATCATGTGCACCGCCTGGAAGGCGAAGCGACGGTCGTCGTTGGCGTAGTAGAGGATGCCCTTGGTCCGCAGCAGGTCCTGGCCCTTGTTGGCGAGGAGCTGCGTCATCCAGGCGTTGAAGCGCTCGGGATCGATCGGGCGGGCGACCTCGAAGGAGACGCTCATCACCTCGCTGTCGTGCTCGTGCTCGTCCTCGCCGGAGAGAAATTCCGGCTCCCGCTCCAGGATGCGCTTGAGGTCGAAGGCCTCGCGGCCGATCACCGCCTCGATCGGCACGTCGGACTTGGTGCTGCGGCGGATCTCGGCCCAGGGGTTGAGGGCGCGCACCTTGCGCTCCACCGCCTCCGCCTCCTCCGGCGAGACGAGGTCCATCTTGTTCAGCAGGATGATGTCGGCGAAGGCGATCTGCTCCTCCGCCTCCTTGCTGTCGGCGAGGCGCGCCGGCAGGTTCTTGGCATCGACCACCGTGACGATGGCGTCCAGCCGCGTCGCGCGCTTGACGTCCTCATCGGCAAAGAAGGTCTGGGCGACCGGGGCGGGATCGGCGAGGCCGGTGGTCTCGACGATGATGCCGTCGAATTTGCCGCGGCGCTTCATCAACCCGCCGATGATGCGGATCAGGTCGCCGCGCACGGTGCAGCAGATGCAGCCGTTGTTCATCTCGAAGACTTCCTCGTCGGCATCCACGACCAGGTCGTTGTCCACGCCGAGCTCGCCGAACTCGTTGATCACCACGGCGAATTTCTTGCCATGATTCTCGCTGAGGATGCGGTTCAGCAGCGTGGTCTTGCCGGCGCCGAGATAGCCGGTCAGGACCGTGACCGGAACGGGAGAGGCTTCGCTCATCCGGAAACTCCAAGGGGCAGACGGGCCCCGGGAGGGGCCAAGGGGGAATGCTTCGCGCGCAATATGGTGCAGCGACGGCGGCGGGCAAAGGGAGGGCGAGGGGAGGGGGTCCGCCAGGGAAATCGCCCGGCCGGGCACAACGATCGCCGCCGCCCCGGGTTATGGAGGGCAGCAACCCGGAGACGCACCATGGCCATCGGAGACCCCAATCCCGGCAGCTCGAAGAAGGACGGGATCGATACGCGGAGCAGCGACGCCAAGGGGCGGCAGGCCGATGAGGTGAAGCCGCATGCCGAGCGGGCCGCCGAGAAGCCCGCCAAGCCGGCGCCGCGCGGCGACGAGACAAAGGGGGCGTTCAAGGACCAGGTGGGGCACTAGTTTATTCCCCACAACGTCGCTGGCGCGCCGCCATGGGGGCCCCAGGTTGAACCCCGCGGAGCCGCCGCGCGGCGCCGCGGGGGCCCCGTGCTTCGCCTTGGGTCCGAATGGTGCCACGGCCTGCCGCGGCGAAGCTGCGGCAGGGCAATGGGAAGGGGGTATCTGCCCTTCTAGGCCGCCTCGGCGCGGATGGCCTCGCCCAGCACGCCGAAGAGGCGGTCGATGTGCGGCCGTTCCACGATCAGCGGCGGCGAGAGGGCGATGATGTCGCCCGTCACCCGGATCAGCACGCCATCGTCGAAGCAGCGGCGGAATATCTCCGTCGCCCGCGCCCCCGCCTTGCCGACGCGCGGCGCCAGCTCGATCCCGGCGATCAGGCCAAAGTCCCGGATGTCGATGACGTTCGGCAGGCTGCGCAGGCTGTGCGCCGCCTCCTGCCAATAGGGCTCGATGGCGCGTGCCCGGCCGGGCAGGTCTTCCGCCCGGTGCAGGTCCAGCGTGGCGATCGCCGCCGCTGCCGCCAGCGGATGGCCGGAATAGGTGTAGCCGTGGAACAGCTCGATGCCCGCGGCCGCGCCCTCCACCACCGCGTCATAGACGCCGTTGCGCACCGCGACGGCGCCCATCGGCACCGCGGCATTGGTCAGCCCC
The DNA here is from genome assembly GCF_013112485.1 of Roseicella sp. DB1501. GTDB lineage: Bacteria > Pseudomonadota > Alphaproteobacteria > Acetobacterales > Acetobacteraceae > Paracraurococcus. The sequence continues at coordinate 153,521 of NZ_JABFHG010000010.1, read as the reverse complement.
TTCGCCATGGTCATGATGTCGGGCGTGACGCCCAGCCGCTCGGCGCCGAAGGGGGTGCCGAGGCGGCCGAAGCCGGTGATGACCTCGTCGAAGATCAGCAGGATGCCGTATTTGTCGCAGATGGCCCGCAGCCGCTCGAGATAGCCGCGCGGCGGCACCAGCACGCCGGTGCTGCCGGCCACCGGCTCGACCATGACGGCGGCGATGGTCTCGGCGCCGTGCAGCGCCACCATGGCCTCGAGCGCATCGGCGAGATGCGCGCCCTCCTCCGGCTGGCCCTTGGCGAAGAGGTTGCCGGCCAGGCCATGGGTATGCGGCAGGTGGTCGACATAGGGCAGCAGGGCGCCGAACTGCTTGCGGTTGCCGCCGATGCCGCCCACCGACATGCCGCCGAAGCCGACGCCGTGATAGCCGCGCTCGCGCCCGATCAGCCGCACCCGGCCGCTCTCGCCGCGGGCCTTGTGATAGGCGAGGGCGATCTTCAGCGCGGTGTCGGCGCTCTCGCTGCCGGAATTGGTGAAGAAGACGCGGTCCATGCCGTCCGGCGTCATCTCCGCGATGCGCGCCGCCGCCTCGAAGGCGATGGGATGGCCGAGCTGGAAGGTGGGGGCGTAGTCAAGGATGGCGGCCTGCTTCTGGATCGCCTCCTTGATCTCGACCCGGCCATGCCCGGCATTGCAGCACCAGAGCCCGGCGGTGCCGTCCAGCACCTCCTTCCCCTCGGGCGTGTAGTAGGACATGCCCTCGGCGCGGGCGATCATGCGCGGATGCGCCTTGAAGTACCGGTTGTCGGAAAAGGGCATCCAATAGGCGTCCAGGTTGTTCGGACGCGACACGCTCATCTCGTTCATGCAAGAAACTCCGCCGGCTGCCGTCAAGGAACACCCGCGGCCGCTACGGGGCAAGCGACATGCAAGGACCATGCGAGCGGCCCCAGGGGGTGACCAGGGGAGCGACCCCAGGGGAGCGGCCCCAGGGGAGCGACCAGGGGGCCGGCGGGATTGAAGCCCGCGCCGTGCCGGCCCAGTCTCGCCTCCTATCCGCCGGGTCGGCTGCGCCCGGCCGCTTCCGGGAGCCAGATCCATGTCCGACGGCCGCCTGCTCATCGGCAACAAGCGCTACTCCTCCTGGTCGATGCGCGGCTGGCTGGCGGTGCACCTGGCCGGGCTGGATGTGGAGGAGGTGCTGATTCCCTTCGTCCGCGGCGAGGGCATCGGCAGCACCCCGGCGATCCAGGCGGCGACGCCGGCCGGGCTGGTCCCCTATCTCGAGCACAAGGGCGCCCGGATCTGGGAGAGCCTGGCCATCTGCGAATACTGCGCCGAGCAGGCGCCCGGCCTCTGGCCGGAGGAGCGCATCGCCCGCGCCCGCGCCCGGTCGATGGCCGCCGAGATGCATGGCGGCCTGCGCGGCCTGCGCCAGGCGATGTGGTTCAATGCCGGGCGCGACTTCAGCGGCCTCGGCCGCACGCCGGAGGCGCTGGCCGACATCGCCCGCGTCGAGCGCGCCTGGGCGGAGGCGCTGGATGCCGGCGGCGGCCCCTTCCTCGGCGGGGCGCGCTTCACCCTGGTGGATGCGATGTACGCGCCCGTGGTCGGCCGCTTCCTCACCTGGCGGCCGGAGCTCTCGGCAACCACGCAAGGCTACATGCAGGCGGTGCGGCAGCATCCGCTGGTCGAGCGCTGGTATGCCGAGGCGCTGGCCGAGCCCGAGGCCTGGCAGCTCGCCGGCTACGAGACGCCGCCCGCCGCGTGAGCAACGCCGCCGCCATTGGCCGCTCGCTCCGCACCTATTACGCCCCTGGCCGGGCGGCGCGGCTGGATGCCTTTCATCGCCGCTTCCTCGGGCCGGGCGAACTCGCCTTCGATATCGGCGCGCATGTCGGCGACCGGGTGGCGAGCTTCCGCCGCCTCGGCGCGCGGGTGGTGGCGGTAGAGCCGCAGCCCCGGCTGGCGCGGCTGCTGCGGCTGCTCTTCGGCCGGGATGCCGGCGTGGCGCGTGTGACGGCGCTGGTCGGCGCGGCGCCGGGCGAGGCGGTGCTGCGGCTGAACACCGCCAACCCGACCGTCGCCACCGCCAGCCCGGACTTCATCGCCGCGGCGGCCGGGGCGCCGGGCTGGGAGGGGCAGGCCTGGGATGCGGCGCTGCGCCTGCCCGTCACCACGCTCGACGCGCTGATCGCGGCGGAGGGGCGGCCGGATTTCGTCAAGATCGATGTCGAGGGCTTCGAGGCGGCGGCGCTGGCCGGCCTCTCCCTGGCGCCGCGCAGCCTCTCCTTCGAATTCACCACCATCCAGCGCGGCGTGGCGGCGGACTGCCTCGCGCGCCTCGCCTCTCTGGGCTACCGCGCCTGCAATGCCTGCCTCGGCGAGAGCATGCGCTTCGCCCATCCGGCGCCGGTCGGGCCGGAGGCCATGGCCGCCTGGATCGCCGCCCTGCCGGCCGAGGCAAACAGCGGCGATGTCTATGCCAGTCTCGAGCCGGCGCGGCTTGTGGCCGGCTTGCCTGAGGCTCCCGGCCCGGGTGTAGCCTGACCGGCAAGACGGCGGCGCTCCAACGGCCGCCCGGCGGGAGGAACCACCATGATGCACGCCTCGCGGCGCGGGTTGCTGGCCGCGCCCCTCGGGATGCTGGCCCGGCCGGGATCGGCCGCCGAGACCTATCCGAACCGGCCGGTGCGCTTCGTCATGCCGGCCTCGCCCGGCTCGGGCGTCGACATCCTGACGCGCGCCCTGGCCGATGTCCTGCAGCGGCGCACCGGCTGCACCTTCGTCATCGACAACCGCAACGGCGCGGCCGGCGCGATCGGCGCGCGGCATGCGGTCACCCAACCCGCCGATGGCTACACGCTGTTCTATGGCGGGCCCAATTTCGTCATCCTGCCGGTGATGAACCGGGCCTTCGCGCGGGAGATCAATGTCCGCACCGCCTTCGACCCGATTACCATCGCCGGCAGCGGCCCCTTCCTCCTGGTGGCCAGCCCGAAGCTTCCGGCGCGCGACATCGCCGAGCTCGTCGCCTGGCTGAAGGAGAATCCCGGGCGGTGGAATTTCGCCACCTCCGGCATCGGCGCCACCGTGCACCTGCTCTGCGAGCTGTTCTGCCTGCGGGCCGGCGGGCTGCAGGGCACCATGGTGCCCTATCGCGGCGACGGGCTCGCCGTGCAGGCCGTGGCGAATGGCGAGGCGCAATGGACCATCGCCGTCTCCGGCAGCACCAAGCCCTTCATCGATGCCGGCTCGGTGCGGGCCATGGCGGTCACCGGCGGGTCTCGGATGGCGACGCTGCCCGACGTGCCGACCCTGGCCGAGACGGGTCTCGCGCCCGGGATCGAGACCACCGCCTGGCTCGCCTATTTCGTGCCCGGCGGCACGCCGCCCGCGCGCATCGCCTGGCTGCAGCGGGAGATCGCCGCCGCCATGCACGATCCGGCGATGCGCGAGCGGCTGGAGATGCTGGGCTTCGAGCCGGTCGGCTCCGATCCCGAGGCGCTGCGCCAGGTGGTGGCGCGCGACCTCGCCCTCTGGACCCGCGTGGTGCAGGAGGCGCGGATCGAACCGCTCGACTAGAGCGGATCGCGGGAGGGCGTGAACGCCCGGACGCGTGAATCCACTGTGAAAACAACGAGCTACAGTGGAGCAGCGTTCAATCCTGAACGCAATCCGCTGTAGGGCGTGGCCGGGCGCTCAGCCCAGCCCGGATCCCGCATAGAGCGCGGCGATCTCGGGCCCGTAGCCGCTGAGCGGCCGGGCGGCCCGCGGCCGGGCCGGGCGCGGCAGGCCGGCCAGCGCCGCGGCGAGCCGCACCGCCGCGGCGGTGCCGTCGATGAGCGGCACCGGCACCTCCGGCTGCAGCAGCGGCGCCAGGCCGGCGAGCGGCCCGCCGGCCAGGATCACCGCCTCCGCCCCGTCCTGCGCGACGCTCTCCCGCACCAGGGCGAGCAGCGAGGCCCGCTCCGCCGCGCCGAGGCTCGCCGGATAGGCGGCGTCCGGCGGGCCCATGCGGAAGCCGGCGCAGCGGCCGCGCAGCCCGTGATGGTCGAGGCAGTCCTCGAACATCGGCCTGAGCGCCGCGGAGAAGGAGACGATGCCGAAGCGCCGCCCGAGCATGGCGGCGGCATGGAAGGCGGCCTCGGAGAGGCCGATCACCGGCACGTCCAGCAGCAGCTTCGCCGCCTCCAGCGCCGGATCGCCGAAGACCGCGATGACGGCGGCGTCGTATTGCCCACGCCGGGCGGCCAGCGCCGCCAGGATCGGCGGGCCGGAGAGCAGCCAGTCGGCGCGGGTGACGATGAGCGGCAGGCCGTAGGGCGCCGTCGCCGCTTCGATGGCGACGCCCGCCGGGGCGGCGGCGCGGGCGGCGGCGGCGATGCGCTCGGTCACCGCCTCGGTGGTGTTGCCGTTGAGGACGAGGAGGCGGGTCATGCGGGAGGGCTCCGGCGGGATGGTGTCATGCCAACGGCATGAATGCTTCATTCATGCCGAGCGCCCGAATGGGCGCCGCCGGTCGCGCCTTTTGGCGCGCCTGTCGGCGCGACGCGGCGAAGCCAAGGTTCGCGGAGCAAACCGCCCGGCGTCTGAGGCGGCCGTTGATGGGGCACCATCAACGGCCGCTCGTATCATAGATCCTTCAGCACCGCCCAGAGATTGGCCTTGCTCTCGAAGCCGATGCCCGGAAGCTCGGGCATGCGGATGCGGCTGTCCTGCACCGGCGTGCTGTCGGCGAAGCCGCCGAAGGGCGCGAAGACCTCTGGATAGCTTTCGTTGCCGCCGAGGCCGAGCCCGACCGCGATGTTCAGCGCGAATTGGTGCCCGCCATGCGGCACGCAGCGCCGCGGCGACCAGCCGTGCTCCTGCAGCATGGCGAGGGTGCGGAGATATTCGACCAGCCCGTAGGAGAGGGCGGGGTCGAATTGCAGGATGTCGCGGTCGGCGCGCAGCCCGCCATGGCGGATCAGGTTGCGGGCATCCTGCATCGAGAACAGGTTCTCGCCGGTCGCCAGCGGCCCGGCATAATGCTCGGCGAGCGTCGCATGCGTCGCGTAGTCGAGCGGATCGAGCGGCTCCTCGTACCAGCGCAGCCGGTAGGGGGCGAGGGCGGCGCCATAGGCCAGCGCCGCATGCAGGCCGAAGCGGCCGTTGACGTCGACGCAGAGCCGCGAGCCGTCGCCGCCGAGCAGCTTCAGCACCGCCTCGATCCGCGCCAGGTCGAGGGTCAGCGCATCCTTGATCGAGGTGCCGGGGGCGCCGCCGATCTTCATCTTCACCACGCTGTAGCCGAGATCAAGATAGCGCTGCATCTCGGCCACCAGCTCGTCCAGCCCCTTGCCCGGGTAGTAGTAGCCGCCGGCGGCATAGATCCAGGCGCTCGCATCCGCCTCGCCGCCGCGATAGCGGTCGGCGAGCAGCCGCCAGAGCGGCTTGCCGGCGAGCTTCGCCGCGGCATCCCAGAGCGCCATGTCGAGCACCCCGACCGCGACGCTGCGGTCGCCATGGCCGCCCGGCTTCTCGTTGCGCATCATCGCCGCCCAGGCCCCGGCCGGCTCCAGCCCGCCATCGGCATGAAGGAGGGCGGCTTCCGGCGTCTCCAGCAGGCGGGGGATGAAGCGCTCGCGCAGCAGGCCAGGCTGGGCGTAGCGGCCGTTGCTGTTGAAGCCGTAGCCGGTGGCGCTGCGGCCATGCCCGTCCTCGACCGTCACCGCGACGACCGAGGCGGTCATCTTGGAGAAGTCGATATAGGCATTGGCGATGGCGGAGGCGATCGGCACCACGCCGTCGCGGACCGAGGCGATGCGCATCAGCCGATGACCTCGGTGACGGCGATGCGAAGGCCGGGCAGCGCCGCGGGCTCCAGCATGTCGCCGCGCGCGGCGAGCGTGGTGGCCAGATAGGCCTCGTCCTTCGGCTCGCGGTACACCTCCACCACGTCCTCCCCGAGATTGACGATCCAGACTTCCGGCACCTTGTGCCGGGCATAGAGGGGGAGCTTCACCTGGCGGTCATAGGCAAGGCTGCTCTGCGCGACCTCCACCAGCAACAGGACATCAGCCGGGGTGGGATGGGCGCTGCGGTAGACGTCGGCGCGCGGCTTGAGAAGCATGAAATCCGGCCGCGGTTCGCTGGCATCGGAGAGCCGGAGCGGGCTCTGCGCCGTCACAGTCGCCCGCCCCTGCACGGCGCTGGCCAGCACGGCGATGAGGCCGTTCACGGCGGCGCTGTGCGGACTGCCGATCGGCACCATGTCGACGATCTCCCCCTCGATCAGCTCGACACGATCGTCGCGCGTCAGGATGCCGGCCTCGGCCATCCGGTAGTAGCCGCGGATGTCCAGCTTGTGCCGCCGCACCTCGGGAAGCCGCTCCAGCAGCCCTGGCCTGTCGCCGTCCATCGCCGCCTCCACTCACCGGCCCCAGCATAGCCCAGAACGTCTGTCCGCATCCGTCACTGGCGTGTTGCCCCGCCGGCCGCTGCTCTGCCGCGACCCCTCGCGGGGGTTGCTACACCGCCCCCTTGGCCCGCAGCGCCGCCAGCTCCTCGGCCGAGACGCCGAACTCCGCCAGCACCTCGGCGGTATGCTCGCCCCGCTCCGGCGTCGGCCGGCGCGGCGGCTCCACCCCTTCGAGGGTCATCGGTGCCCGCACCAGGTTGATGGTGCCGAGGCTCGGATGCTCCACCGGCCATTCGATGCCGAGATGCCGCACCTGCGGATCGGCGAAGACCTGGTCCATGGCATAGACCGGGCCGCTCGGCACGCCGGCCTTGTTCAGCCTGGCGATCCAGTTCTCGGAGGTATCCGTCTCCAGCACCGATTGCAGCAGCGCGTTGGTCTTCTCGCGGTTCTGCGCCCGGCTGCGGTCGGTGGCGAAGGCGGGGTCCTTCGCCTGCTCCTCGATGCCCAGCGTGGCGACGATGCGGTTCCACATCTCCTGGCCGCCGCCGGCCAGGTTCATCAGCCCGTCGCTGGTGCGGAACAGCCCGGTTGGCACCGTGGTCGGGTGGTCGTTGCCGGCCTGCTTCGGCACCTCGTGCTGCATGGTCCAGCGCGTGGCCTGGAAATCCATCATCGCCACCATGGCCTCCAGCAGCGAGGTATGGACCCAGCGCCCCTTGCCGGTCTGCTCGCGCTCCAGCAGGGCGACGAGGATGCCGATGGCGGTGTAGAGCCCGGCGGTCAGGTCGGCCACCGGGATGCCGACGCGCACCGGCCCCTGGCCGGGCAGGCCGGTCACGCTCATCAGCCCGCCCATGCCCTGGGCGATCTGGTCGAAGCCAGGCCGGCGGGCATAGGGGCCATCCTGGCCGAAGCCGCTGATCGAGCCGAGCACGATGCGCGGGTTGATGGCCGACAGCGCCTCGTAGCCTATGCCAAGCCGGTCCTTCACGTCGGGGCGGTAATTCTCCACCACCACATCGGCCTTCTCGACCATCCGGCGGAACAGGGCCAGGCCGTCCGGCTGCTTCAGGTTCAGGGTGATGCCGCGCTTGTTGCGGTGGACATGCTGGAAATCGGGTCCGTGCCGGTCGCCGCCCATGCCGCTGCCGGTGTCGATCTCCTCCGGTGCCTCGATCTTGATGACATTGGCGCCCCAATCGGCGAGCTGCCGCACGCAGGTGGGGCCGGAGCGGACGCGGGTGAGGTCGAGGACGGTGAAGCGGGCGAGCGGCAGCATGGGTCGTGCCTCCTGGTCCAGGCCGCCGCATCGCCCGGGGAATGCTCCTGGGAGCAGCCCGGCGGCGGCAGCCATGGCTTGATAACCGGCTCCGGCCCCGGCACCAATGGGCCCCACCCGGGGAGGAACCCATGGACGAGCTGCTCTACGAGACCCGCGACGGCATCGGCTTCGTCACGCTGAACCGGCCCCAGGCCCGCAACGCCCTGACCTTCCCGATGTATGAGCGGCTGCGGGAGATCGCGCTGGCCGCCGGGGAGGACCCGGATCTGCGGGCCATCGTCATCACCGGCGCCGGCGAGAAGGCCTTCGCCGCCGGCACCGACATCGCCCAGTTCCGCAGCTTCAGCACGCCGCAGGACGCGCTCGACTACGAGGAGCGGATCGACCGCGTCCTGGTCGCGCTCGAGGAATGTCCGAAACCGACCATCGCCGCCATCGCCGGCGCCTGCACCGGCGGCGGCGCCGCCATCGCCGCGGTCTGCGACCTGCGCATCGCCGCCGCCAACGCGCGCATCGGCTTTCCCATCGCCAGGACGCTCGGCAACTGCCTGTCGATGGCGAATTACGGCCGCCTCGCCGCGTTGATCGGCCCGGCGCGGGTGATCGACCTGATCTACACGGCGCGGCTGGTCGAGGCGGAGGAGGCGAAGGCCATCGGCCTGCTCTCCGAGGTGCTGCCCGACCATGCGGCGCTGCAGGCCCGCGCCGCCGCGCTCGCCGCGACCATTGCCGGTCACGCGCCGCTGACGCTGCGGGCGACGAAGGAGGCGATGCGCCGGCTGCGCCTCGCCGCCCGGCAGGTGGAGGGCGACGACCTGGTGACGATGTGCTTCACCAGCAACGACTTCCGCGAAGGGGTGGCGAACTTCCTCGCCAAGCGCCCCATGGCCTGGAGCGGGCGATGAACGGCGCGCCGGATCGCTGCCCGGCCTGCCGGGCGGAGCTGACGGACCGCGCGGTCTCGCCTGCGCTGCGGCATCTCGCGCCGGCCGCGCGCCGCTCGCGGGCCCGCAGCCTGCGCGATGCGGCGGGCGATCCGGTCTGGGAATGCCCCGATTGCGGCCATCACTGGGACCGCCACGGCAGCCGGGGCGAGAGCCAGCCGGCGCCGCAGCGCGAGCCGCGCCACTAGACCATGATCCGCTCACACAGGGTCGCGGATCATGGTCCAGGCCGTTGTTTGATCGCGTGATGCACGCTGTTCGGCGAGTCCACCTCAAGCGATCACGCTCTAGCCTTTGTTTTCAGAGCATCTTCACCCGATCGGGATCCGCTCTGGAGCGCGCCGCCACCTTTCTGGGAAAAGGCCGCCGGCCGCGGAGCCGGCGCCATGGAGGACATCCGAGCATGACCCAGCGCCGTAGCCTGCTGGCCGCCACCGCCCTGCCGCTCGCCGCTCCCTTCCTCGGTCCCTTTCTTGGCCGGGGCGTCGCCCGCGCCGCGGGCTGGGCGCCGGACCGGCCGGTCACCGTGCTGGTCGGCTTCGCCCCCGGCGGCGGCACCGACATCATCACCCGCCTCCTCGCCCCGGCGCTGCAGGCCGAGCTCGGCCAGCCCATCGCGGTGGAGAACCGGCCGGGCGCGAGCGGCACCATCGCGGCGCTCGCCGGCAGCCGCGCCGCGCCGGACGGGCATACGCTCTTCATGACGACGGTCAGCGCCTCGGCCGTGGTGCCGCCGCTGATGCAGCCGCCGCCCTTCGACATCCACCGCGACCAGACGGCCATCTGCCTCGCCGCCACGGTGCCGCTGGTCGCGGTGGTGCCGATGAGCTCGCCGTCACGCGACCTCGGCGGCTTCATCGCCTACGCCAAGGCGCATCCGGGGCAGCTCAACTACTCCTCCTCCGGCGTCGCCACGCAGCAGCATCTGGCGGCGGAGCTGCTCTGCACCGAGGCCGGCATCCGCATGACGCATGTGCCCTTCCGCGGCACCGGCCAGGCGGTGAACGAGATCCTGGCCGGGCGCATCGACCTCGCCATCGACACCTTCCCGACCTACCTGCCGCATATCCGCGGCGAGCGGGTGCGGGCGCTCGCCACCACCATGCCCGAGCGCATCGAATGGCTGCCCGACCTGCCCACCGTCGCCGAGAGCGGCTTCCCGGGCTTCGACGCCAATGTCTGGTACATGCTGATGGGACCGGCCGGGCTGCCGGCGCCGATCCGCGACCGCTGGGCGGCGGCGGTCAACCGGGCGCTGCAGGATCCGGTGCTGCGGCCGCGCATCCGCGAGGCCGGCTTCCTCCCTGGCGGCGGCAGCAGCGAGGAGGCGGCCGGGCTGCTGCAACGGGATGCCGCGCGCTATGCCGGGCTGATCAAGGCGACGGGCATCCGGATCGAGTAGGACGCTGCCCCGGCGTCAGTCGCCGAGCGCCGCCCCGTCGCGCCGCGGATCCGCCGCGCCCTCGATCCCGGCCGGCGTGACCCGCAGCGCCTGCAACCCGGTCGAGACGGGCGCCAGCCGCGGCGCATGGCCGAGCGCGCGCAGCGGCTCGAGCAGCGCCGCGGCCGGGCCGCCGCGCTCGAGCAGGGCCGCGCCGTGCTGGGCGCCGAGGCGGGGTTGCCCGGCCGCCACCGCCGGGCCGGCGCCATGCGCCAGCATCTCCGCCAGCCCCGCCGCCACGGCGTCGATGATCCAGGCGCCGCCACCGGCGCCGATGACGATCTCCGGCCGGCCCGCGGCATCGAAGACGATGCAGGGCGCCATGGCGCTCGCCGGCCGGCGGCCCGGCGCCAGGGCGTTGCGGGCCGCGGGATCGGCGGCGAAGCCGGTCAGCGCATTGTTCAGCGTGAAGCCGAGCGGCGCCAGCCGGGCGCCGAAATCGAGGTTGTCGGTCACCGTCAGCGCCACCGCGTTGCCGGCGGCGTCGATCACCGAGACATGGCTGGTGCCGGCGAGGCTGAGGGCCTCGGCCTCGGGCGGCACGGCGCCCTGCCGCTGCCCCTGCCCTTGCGCCGGCAGGCCGGCCGGCGCCGCCTCCATGGCCCGCAGCGGCGAGACCAGCGCGGCGCGGGCCTCGAGATAGGCGGAGTCGAGCAAGCCCGACGCCGGCACCTCCACCTGGTCCGGGTCGCCGGCCCAGCGGCGGCGGTCGGCGGCGGCCAGCCGGCTCGCCTCGATCAGCAGATGCGCCGCCGCCACCGAGCCCGGCGCCGTCCCGGCATAGCCGAGGCGTTCTAGCAGGCCGAGCTGCTGCAGGACGGCGAGGCCGCCCGCGACGGGCGGCCCGGCGGTGCAGATGCGCCGCCCGAAGGCCATGGCGCAGAGCGGCGCCCGCTGCCGGGGCCGGTAGGCGGCGAGGTCCCCGGCCGTCATGCTGCCCGGATGCGCCCCGCTGGCGACGGCATCGAGGATGGCCTGCGCCACCGGCCCCGCCTGCAGCGCCGCGGCGCCGCTCCCGGCCAGGGCCCGCAGCGCGATCGCCTGCTGTGGGTTGCGGATGCGGGTGCCGACCGGCATCGCCTGGTCGGCGGCGTCGAAATAGAGCGCCCGCAGCGCCGGCACCGCGACCAGGGCCGCCGGGTCGCGGGCGAGCGCGGCATGCAGCCCGGGCGACATCGGGAAGCCGGCCAGGGCGGCCTGGATGGCCGGCTCGAACAACCGGGCCCAGGGGAGGCGGCCCTGCTGCGCATGCGCCAGGGCCAGCATCGCCACCTCGCCCGGCACCGCCGCCGCGCGGCCGCTCCGGGCGATGGCGGGGCCGGCCGGCCCTGCCCGCTCCCCCGGCGTCAGCAATGTGCTGCCGATCTCGGCCGGGGCGGCGGCGAGGCCCTCGTAATAAGCGAGATGGCCGCTCTCCTGCGCCCAGGCCAGCATGACGCCGCCGCCGCCGAGGCCAGAGGCGTGCGGCTCCACCACCGAGAGGGTGAGGGCGGCGGCCACCGCCGCATCCACCGCCGTGCCGCCGGCCCGCAGCATGGCCAGTCCGGCCTCGCTGGCCAGGGGATGGGCGGTGACGACCATCCGGCGCGGCGCGCGCGCCGGCTCCGCCATGGCCGCGGAGCAGGACAGCAACAGCATCAGGAAGAGGCGGCGCATCGCACCATGCCAGCGGGCGCCGGGCGGCGCGTCAAGCCGGCGGGGGCGCCCGGACAATCAATGGAGTCAATGTATTATGCTCGAACTGTGGCCGCCGCTCGGGCGGATATGATCGTTATCGCAACATCGTGTCCGGGCGGCTCAGCCGGATCGTCGGGGGCGCGCGAGCTGCTTCGGCGGCACCGCATCCGGCGCCGGCTCCGGCCCCGCCATGGTGCGGAGGATGAGCACCACCGCCGCCTTGGCCGGCAGGTCGAGCCGGCGATAGGCGCGCAGCAGCGCCTCCTCGTCGCCGGCGAGCAGGCCGAAGGAGGCCTGGTCCTCCTCCAGCAGCTCGGCCGGGGGCGGCGTGTCCGGGTCCAGGCCGACGAGGTAGGAGACGCTGGTCGCCAGCGCCTCCGCCAGGCGGATCAGCCGCTGGCCGCGCGGCGGCGGCACCTTCCCGGCCGCCATGCGGTCGAGGAAGTCCGGCGGCAGGCCGGCCTGGCGGCAGGCCTCCTCCGGCGTCAGGCCGAGGCGGTCGAGCCTGCCCTCGATCAGGGCCAGCATGGGCGGGGCATCATCCGGCATCGGCCCTCCGAAGCGCGTCCGGGCGCGCAAGTTGCACGATGCTTGACCCTCCGCCTGCGGATGGCGACATGCGGGCCTCGACCGGGAGCTTCAAAATGATATCTCGCCGCCCCCTGCTGGGCCTCGCCGCGCTCGCGCCCGTCGCCGCCCGCGCCCAGGTCCAGGCCACGGCCCAGGGCTGGGCCCCGAACCGTCCGGTGCATCTCATCGTGCCGATCGCGCCCGGCGGCGCCCTCGACATCACGGCGCGCATGCTGGGCGAGCGGCTGCAGCCGCTGCTCGGCCAGAGCGTGGTGGTGGAGAACCGCGCCGGTGCCGGCGGCAATATCGGCGCCGAATTCGTCGCTCGGGCGGAGAAGGACGGCCATACGCTGCTGATCGGCGCGGCGAACACGCTCGTCGCCAACAAGTACCTGTATGGCTCGCGCATGCCGCTCGACCCGCTGAAGGACCTGGCGCCCGTCACCCGCGTCTCGACCGGCACCATCCTGATGGTGGTGAACGCGAAGCGCCCCTGGAAGAGCTTCGCCGAGCTGGTGGCCGCCGCCAGGGCGGCGCCGGGCAAGATCACCATGGGCTCCTCCGGCACCGGCACGACCAGCCATCTCTACATGGAACTGGTGAAGAAGGTGGCCGGTATCGACATCACCCATGTGCCCTATCGCGGCGGCGGGCCGGCCATCCAGGACCTGCTCTCGGGCAATATCGACATGATGTTCGACGTCATGCCGGCGCTGATGCCCCATGTGCGGGAGGGGCGGTTCCGCGCGCTCGCCGTCGGCAGCGCCCGGCGCGTCACCTATGTGCCGGGGCTCGAGGCGGTGCCGGGCATGGATGAGCTGCTGCCCGGCAAGGGCGTGGACGCCCAGGTCTGGTACGCCATCATGGCGCCGGCCGGCCTGGCGCAGCCGGCCCTCGCCCGGCTGCATGCGGCGGTCACTCAGGTGGCCAGGGCGCCGGAGTTCGGCGAGCGCCTGGTGCCGCTCGGCTTCCAGCCGATCACCGATCCGAGCCCCGAGGATTTCGGCCGCTTCCTCGCCGCCGAGGAGGGGCGCTGGAAGTCGCTGGTCGAGATCAGCGGCGCGCAGGCGGAGTAGCCGCGGGCCCGGCAGCCCCGCTGCGCCCCTCGGTACGTCCCTTGGCGCCGCCGAGCAGCGCCTGCAGCAGGATGGCGCCGAAGGTCGCGGTGCCGATGCCGCCCATGGCGAAGCTGCCGAAATGCAGCGTGAAGTCGCCGGTGCCGAGGATGAGGGTGACGGCGCCGATCATCAGGTTGCGGGGATCGGTGAAGTCGACGCGGTTCTCCACCCAGATCCGCGCCCCCGCCACCGCGATGAGGCCGAAGACCACGATGGAGACGCCGCCCATCACCGGCAGCGGGATGGCCCGGATCACCGCGCCGAATTTCGGCGAAAAGCCGAGCAGGATGGCGGCGATGGCGGCAACCACGAAGATCGCCGTGGAATAGACCCGCGTCGCCGCCATGACGCCGATATTCTCGGCATAGGTCGTCACGCCGGTGCCGCCGACCGCGCCGGCCGCCATGGTGGCGAGGCCGTCGCCGAGGAAGGCGCGGCCGATCCAGGGATCGAGGTTGCGCCCGGTCATCGCCGAGACCGCCTTTAGATGCCCGAGATTCTCCGCCACCAGCACGATGGCGACGGGCGCGATCAGCAGCACCGGCTCCAGCGCGAAGACCGGCCGGGCGAGGCCCGGCAGGCCGAACCAGGGCGCCGCCGCCACCGGCGCGAGGTCGATCGGCCTGCCGAGGCCGAAGCCGTTCGTCAGCAGGGCGTAGAGCAGGCTGGCCAGCAGCAGCCCGGCGAGCACCAGCAGCCGCCGCGCCAGGCCGCGCGCATGCACCGCGACCAGGGCGACGCAGAGCACGGTCAGCGCCTGCATCCAGGCATCGAATTGCGTCGGCGCCATGGTCTTGACCGGCACGGCGGCGAGGTTGAGGCCGATCATCGCCACCACCGCGCCGGTGACGACCGGCGGCATCAGCCGCTCGATCCAGCCCGCGCCGCCAGCCATGACCAGCAGGCCGATCAGCGCGTAGAGGGCGCCGCAGGCGATGATGCCGCCGAGCGCCAGGCCGAGCTGCGGGTTCGGGCCGCCGCCGGCATGGCCGGTCGCCGCCAGGACCACGGCGATGAAGGCGAAGGAGGAGCCGAGATAGCTCGGCACCCGGCCGCCGGTGACGAGGAAGAAGATCAGCGTGCCGATGCCGCTCATCAGCACGACAAGGTTCGGGTCGAAGCCCATGAGCAGGGGCGCGAGCACGGTCGAGCCGAACATCGCCACGACATGCTGCAGCCCGAGCAGGATGGTCTGCGGCCAGGGCAGGCGCTCCTCCGGCGCGATGACGATGCCGTCCTGCGGCGGCCTGACGCGCCAGCTGAACATGCCCGAGTCCCCCCTTGTCGGACCGCACCATGCGGAGGCGCGGCGGCGGCGACAAGCGCCCCCCGGGCTTGCCCTCGCCGTCCGGCCGCGCGAGCCTCGCCGCGACAGGGGAGGGAAGGCCATGAAGGTCGGCGCGGGGATGTTCTTCACCGACTACTCCATGCATCCGGCGGAACTCGCCCGGGCGCTGGAGGAGCGCGGCTTCGAGAGCCTCTGGGCGCCGGAGCACTCGCATATTCCGCTCAGCCGCAAGGCGGCCTATCCGGGCGGCGGCGACCTGCCGAAGATGTATTACGACGTCATGGACCCCTTCGTGACGCTGACCGCCGCGGCGGCGGCAACCAGCACGCTCCGCCTCGGCACCGGCATCTGCCTCGTCGTGCAGCGCGACCCGATCCAGACGGCGAAGCTCGTCGCCTCCATCGACCAGGTCTCGGGCGGGCGCTTCCTCTTCGGCGTCGGCAATGGCTGGAACCGCGACGAGATCGAGAACCACGGCACCGCCTTCGAGACCCGCCACAAGCTGGCGCGCGAGCGGATCGAGGCGATGCGGGCGATCTGGACCCGGACCAAGCCGGAATACCATGGCGAGTTCGTCGAGTTCGGCCCGATGATGACCTGGCCGAAGCCGGTGCAGCGGCCGCACCCGCCGGTCATCGTCGGCGGCGCCTTTCCATGGGGCGCGCGGCGGGCGGTGCGCTACGGCAATGGCTGGATGCCGCACCGCGTGCGCCAGCACTATGCCGATGTGGCGGCGCTGGTGCCGCAATTCCGCGCCATGCTGGCCGAGGCCGGCCGCAGCGAGGGCGACTGTCCGGTGACGATCTGGGGTGTGCGGGAGGACCGTGACGCCCTGCTCGCCGACCGCGATCTCGGCATCGAGCGCGTGGTGCTCAGCCTGGAGGCGGCGAAGGCCGATGTCATCCTGCCGCAGCTGGACCGCTGGGCGAAGCTGGTCGAGGCGGTGCGGTAGCGAGGCTACCCCACGCGCCGGTAGTCCAGCCCGCGCGCCAGCCAGCAGCCGAGGCGCAGCCCCTCCACGCGCCCCTCCGCGCCGCGCCGGACAGCGAGGGTCCAGTCGCCCGGCGGCGTATGGTCCAGCGCGCGGAGGCAGGGCAGGACCCAGGCATCCGCTGCCACCGGCTCCAGCAACTCCATCCGGCCGCGGCCGAGGAAACCGGAGAAGCCGCCATAGGGCAGGCCGCCGGCCTCGGCGATGTGCAGCTCCGCCTCCAGCTCCTCGCAGCGGTAGCGGCCGGCGATGTCCGCGGCGGGCGTGCCGTTGAGCGGCTCGAGGCGGCCGCGGAAATTCTCCTGCGGCCGCTCCAGCCAGAGCCCGGCCGGGCCCGGCCGCAGCCAGGTCTGGCCGTTCGTCGCGCTGCCATCGGGCTGCAGGCCGAGCAGCTCCGGCGAATGGCCGAAGCGCAGCCGCAGCCGGCCGGGCATCGCCGGCTCGATGCGGGCGAGCAGGCCAGTCTCCGGCTCGGCATAGGCGCCGGTCCAGGCCGGCATCGGCAGCGAGGCGTCGGGGCTTGGCACGGGCGCGTCCAGCACGGTGGCGAGCGCCTCCATCGCCGCCGCATGCGCATCCGAGAGATGGTTGAACAGCACGACGACCGAGACGCGCTCGGCCGGGAGGTAGAGCCGGTGGCTGCGCCAGCCGCGCAGCGCCCCGCCATGCCCGAGCAGGGCGTGGCCGAAGCCGATGCCGCGGGCGAGGCCGAAGCCGTAGGGGGCCGGCGCGCCGCCGGCGAAGGCGACCGCCGCGGCGAGGCGGGCGGGCAGCGAGGCGGGATCGTCGCGCCCGGCATCGAGGAAGCGCTCCCAGGCGATCATGTCCTCGAGGCTGGCGCCGAGCCCGGCGTCGCCGGTCCAGAGGATGCGGTTCTCGGCGGCGCGAAAGCCGCCCGCCTGGCTGCCCTCATAGCCCTCGGTGCCATCCGGCATGGCGCGGGTATCGGCGGCGAGGAAGGCGGTCGGCATGCCGGCGCGGTCGAAGATGCCGCGCAGCAGGGCGGCGAAGTCCCGGCCCGTGTGCTCCTCCAACGCATCGGAGATCAGGCGGAAATTCTGGTTCACATAGGAATAGCGCGTGCCCGGCGCGAACTGCAGCGAGGCGGTGCCGGCGATGACACGCGCCGCCTCGGCATCGCCGAAGGGCGCCTCGACCGGCGAGCCGTGCAGCATGGCGACCGCCCAGTAGTCGCGCAGGCCGGACTGGTTGTGCGCGCAGTGCAGCGCCCCGGGCGCCGCGGCGCCGAGGCGCGGCAGCCGGGCGCGGATCGCCGTGTCGAGCGCCGCGGGGTCCGGGCAGGCCTCCAGCATCGCCGCGCAGGTGAACTGCTTGGTGATGGAGCACAGGCGGAACAGGGTCCGCGGTGTGAAGGGGATGCGCCGCTCGGCATTGGCGAAGCCCCAGGCATGGCGGAGCAGCACCTCGCCCCGCCGCAGCACCGCGAGCGCCCCGCCCGGACCGGGATAGGTCCGGGGCAGGCGCTGCGCGAGGCGGTCGAGGCGGGAGGCGAGGGCCTGGTCCATGGCGCGGGGCTCAGTCGAGGCGGCGGTATTTCTGCAGGCAGCGCACCCCCTCGGGCGGCGGCGCCTGGCCGTCGTGGTAGCGCGGCCAGGCGGTGAAGCTGACCTCGCCGACATAGAGGTCGCCCTGCGAATCCACCGCCAGCCCGTGCGGCGACCAGAACTGGCCGGGCCCGTCGCCGAGCGTGCCGAAGCGCGAGAGCGGCTTGCCCTGCATGTCGAGCACGCTGATGCGCGGGCCGAGATTGGGGAAGGCCTGGTTCACCGGGAGCTGCGGGCCGAGCTCGCCGACATAGCAGCAGGGGCAGCGCCCCTTGCCGAGGAAGAGGGCGCAGGGGCGGTGGACATTCGTCCACTCGCCCTGGAAGCCGCCCTTGCCGTCGAAGATCTGGACGCGGTGGCTCTCCCGGTCCGCGACATAGACGAGGCCGGCATCGTCGCAGACGATGTTGTGCGGCAGGTTGAACTCCCCCGGCCCGCTGCCCGGCCGGCCCCAGGAGAGGAGGTGGCGGCCATCCGGCGCGTATTTATGCACCGCGGCGTTGCCGTAGCCGTCGGAGACGTAGAGGTCGCCCTCGGGCGAGAGCGCGGTATGGGTGCAGCGGTTGAAGGGCCGGCCCGACATGAAGGGCGCCGGCCGGCCGGGCAGGCCGATCGTCATCAGCACCCGGCCCTCGGGCGTGCATTTGCGCACCGTGTGGTCGCCGTCATCGGTGCACCAGAGCATGTCGTCGGGGCCGATATGCAGGCCATGCGCGCGGGTGAAGAGGCCCTCGCCCCAGGCGGCGAGGAAGCGGCCCTCGCGGTCGAAGACCACCATCGGGTGCTCGCCGCGGTTGAAGGCGTAGACGCGGTCCTGGCTGTCCACCGCGACGGCGGCCACCTCCTTCAGCGACCAGCCTGCCGGCAGGCTGCCCCAGTCGGGCACCGCCTCGTAGCGGAAATCGCCCTCGCCGAAGATGTCGCTCACAGCACCGCCTCGGCGACCACGCGCAACGCCGGCTGGGTGGCGCCGGTCAGGACCAGCGTGCCGACCTTCCCCTCGCGCGCCACCGCCTTCCAGTCCTGCAGCCGGCCGCGGATGCGGTCGGCCGGCCCGACCAGCGCGATCTCGTCCACCAGCTTGTCCGGCACCAGCGCCGCGGCGTCGCGCTGGCGCCGCGCCAGATAGGCGTCCTGGATCGCCGCCGCGGCCTCGGGGTAGCCGAGGCGACGGACATAGTCGTTGTAGAAATTCTTCCCCCGCGCCCCCATGCCGCCGATGTAGAGCGCGAGCTCCGGCTTCACCGCGTCCCGGCAGGCCTGCAGGTCCGGGCCGAGGCGGATCTTGGTGTAGGGCGCGATGTCGAAGCCCGAGAGGTCGGCCGGCTTGCCCGCCTTCGCCATGCCCTCGAGCGTCGGCTTCACGACGAGATCGGCGCCCTCCGGCGACATGAAGATCGGCAGGTTGCCATCGGCGACCTCGCCCGCCAGCCGCATGCCGCCCGGGGTGATGGAGGCGCAGTAGAAGGTGAGCGGCTGGCCGTGGATAATGCTCTTCAGCGGCTTGCCGAGCCCAGTCGCGTCCGGCCCGTCATAGGGGATGCGGTAGTGCTCCCCGTGATGCTCCAGCGGCCGCTCCCGCGCGGCGATGGCGCGGATGATGGCGATGTACTCGCGCGTCCGCTCCATCGGCTTGCCATAGGGCTGGCCGTGCCATCCCTCCACCACCTGGGGCCCCGACGGCCCGACGCCGCAGAGGAAGCGGTCGCCCGAGAGCATCTGCAGGGTCAGCGCCGTGCTGGCGGCGCAGGCCGGGGTGCGCGCGGGCATCTGCATGATGCCGGTGCCGGCCTTGATGCGCGAGGTGCGGGCGAGCACCCAGGCGACCGGGCTGACGGCGTCGTTGCCGTAGCTCTCGCCGCACCAGACGCTGCTGTAGCCGAGGCGTTCCGCTTCCAGCACCAGCGCGATGTCGATGCCGGCGCCCATGCCGAGGGTGAGGCCGAGCCGCATGTCAGAGCCCCCGCATCGCGTCGTCGCGGAAGGCGCGCATGCTCGCCAGCACCTCCTCGACCGTGCCGCCAGGGAAGGTGAGGTCGACGCCGATGACGCCCATGTCCCGCAGCGCCTTCAGGTCGTCGGCGATCTGCGCCGGCTGGCCGGAGAAGAGGCGCCGCTCGCCATCCCCGGCGGTCGGCGGCACCTCCGGCCCGTAGCGCTGGACGCGGTAGGCGAGGCCGATGGCGCCGGGGTCGCGGCCCTCCTTCTCGGCCAGCCCCTGCAGCTTCGCCACCGCGGCGCGGTAGCGGGCGAGGCTCTCCAGCGGGAAGGAGGGGTTGGTGCCGATCGGGTACCAGGCATCGCCGAGCCGCGCCGTGCGGCGCAGCGCCGGGCCGCTCTCGCCGCCCACCCAGATCGGCGGCCCGCCCTGCTGCACCGGCTTCGGCTCGAAGGTGATGTCGCCGAAGCGGACATGCTCGCCGCTGAAGCGGGGACGAGGCTCGGTCCAGAGGGTCTTGGCCGCCAGGATGTACTCGTCCGTCACCTTGCCGCGGGCGGCGAAGTCCGGCACCTGCAGCGCCTCGAATTCCTCGCGCAGCCAGCCCGCGCCGATGCCGAGCGTCAGCCGGCCGCCGGAGAGGACATCGATGGTCGAGAGGATCTTCGCCGTCAGCAGCGCCGGCCGGTGCGGCACCACCATGACCGAGGTGACGAAGCGCAGCCGCGTGGTCTTCGCCGCGAGGAACATCACCTGCGTGAGCTGCTCATGCCGCTCGCCGCGCGAGCTGGCGGGGAATTCGCCGCTGTCGGTATAGGGATATTTCGCGTGGATGTCGGTCGGGATCACCACGTGGTCGCTGACGGTGGCGTAGCCGAAGCCCAGGGACTCGGCCTCCTGCGCCAGCCGGGTCAGGGCGTCCGGGGTGGCGAGCGGGCCACCGCTCGGCGCGCTGAAGCCGATCTGCATGCTGTTTCCTCCGCTGGGGCAGGCTGCCTCGGGGCATCGCTGGGGCGCGCATTGCATCCGGCCCGGTCAGCGCCCACGATGAGGGGGAGTGGCGGGGGAGCGCAAGCGTGCAGGACCGGCTGGAAGCCATGCCCTTGGACGCGCTGATGGCGGAGGCGACGGCGCTGCGCGACGCGGCGCATGGCCGCGTGGTGAGCTATTCGCGCAAGGTCTTCATTCCGCTCACCAAGCTCTGTCGCGATGTTTGCCACTACTGCACCTTCGCCGAGGTGCCGCGGCCAGGCCGCGCCGCCTATCTCTCGCCGGAGGAGGTGCTGGCCATCGCCCGCGCCGGCGCTGCCCAGGGCTGCACCGAGGCGCTCTTCACCCTCGGCGACAAGCCCGAGTTGCGCTGGCCGCAGGCGCGCGAGGCGCTGGCGGCGCTCGGGCATCCCACCACCCTGTCCTATCTGGCGGCGACGTGCGGGCTGGTCCTGAAGGAGACGGGGTTGCTGCCGCACGCCAACCCCGGGGTGATGACGCGCGACGAGATCGCCGCGCTGCGCGAGGTGACGGCCAGCCAGGGCATCATGCTGGAGAGCGTCAGCGCCCGGCTCTGCGCCCCGGGCGGCGTGCATCACGGCAGCCCCGACAAGCATCCCGAAGCGCGGCTGGAGGTGCTGCGGCTGGCCGGCGAGCTGCGGGTGCCCTTCACCACCGGCATCCTGATCGGCATCGGCGAGACGCGGGCCGAGCGGATCGCGGCGCTGCGCGCCATCGCCGCGCTGCAGGACCGCTACGGCCACATCCAGGAAGTCATCATCCAGAATTTCCGCGCCAAGCCGCGGACCAGGCTGGGCGCGGCGGCGCCGGAACCTGACCTCGACGAGCTGCTCTGGACCATCGCCGCGGCGCGGCTCGTCCTCGGCGCGGAGATGAACATCCAGGCGCCGCCCAACCTCTCGCCGGGCGTCTACCAGCGCCTGGTCGGGGCGGGGCTGAACGACTGGGGCGGCGTCTCCCCGGTGACGCCGGACCATGTGAACCCGGAAGCGCCCTGGCCGCATCTCGAGGAACTGGCCGCCCGCACCGCCGAGGCGGGCAAGGTGCTGGTGCAGCGGCTGCCGGCCTATCCCGCCTATGTGCGGGCGCCGGCGGCCTGGTTCGCGCCGGCGGTCGCCACGGCCATCCGGCGCGCGAGCGACGCGGAGGGGCTGGCGCGCGGCGATGACTGGTCGCCGGGCGAGCTGACCCTGCCGCCGCTGCCGGCGCCACGCCTCGCCGCGGCGGAGGCGGGGCTCGCCCGTCTGGTCGCGCGGGCGACGGAGGGCGCGCGGCTCGGGCCGCCGGAGATCATGCGCCTCTTCGCCGCGCGCGACGCCGATGCGGCGCATGTCACGGCGGCGGCGGATGCGCTGCGCGCCGCGGTCTCCGGCGAGGTCGTGCGCTACGTCGTCAACCGCAACATCAACTACACGAATATCTGCTCCTATCGCTGCCGCTTCTGCGCCTTCAGCAAGGGCACCACGCATGCGGCGCTGCGCGGCCCGGCCTACGACCTCGACCATGCCGAGATCGTGCGCCGCGCCGAGGAGGCCTGGGCGCGCGGCGCCACCGAGGTCTGCCTGCAGGGCGGCATCCATCCCGATTACACGGGCGAGACTTATGCCGGCATCTGCCGCGCCATCCGCGCCGCGCTGCCGGGGATGCACATCCACGCCTTCTCGCCGCTCGAGGTGACGCAGGGCGCGGCGACGCTCGGCCTCTCGCTGCGGGATTACCTGACGCGGCTGAAGGAGGCCGGGCTCGGCACCCTGCCGGGCACCGCGGCGGAGATCCTCGACGACGAGATCCGCGCCATCATCTGCCCTGACAAGGTGAACACCGCGGAATGGCTGGAGGTGGCTCGCACCGCGCACGGGCTCGGGCT
Organism: Roseicella sp. DB1501; assembly: GCF_013112485.1. Lineage (GTDB taxonomy): Bacteria > Pseudomonadota > Alphaproteobacteria > Acetobacterales > Acetobacteraceae > Paracraurococcus. The sequence goes on along the minus strand of NZ_JABFHG010000010.1, from coordinate 131,438 downwards.
CCGCACCACCGCGACCATCATGTTCGGCCATGTCGAGGGGCCGCTGAACTGGGCGCGGCACCTGCTGGCGCTGCGCGACCTGCAGGCGGAGACCGGCGGCTTCACGGAATTCGTGCCGCTGCCCTTCGTGCATATGGAAGCGCCGATGTATCTGCGCGGGCAGGCGCGGCGCGGCCCAACCTTCCGCGAGGCGCTGCTGATGCACGGCGTCGCCCGCCTCGTCCTGCATCCGCACATCATCAACATCCAGACGAGCTGGGTGAAGATGGGGCCGGAGGGCGCCAGTCTCGCCCTGCGGGCCGGCGCCAACGATCTCGGCGGCACGCTGATGAACGAGAGCATCAGCCGCGCCGCCGGCACCCAGCACGGCCAGGAATTCCCGCCCGCCGCCATGGAGGCGCTGATCCGCGGCATCGGCCGGGTGCCGCAGCAGCGCACCACGCTCTACGGCGCGCCGCCCGAGGCGCAGGCGACGCGCGCCTATGCGGCCGCCGAGCTCACCCCCGTGGTGCAGACGGCGCCGCGGCGGAAGGTGCCTGTGTAAGTCGCGCCAGCACGCCGGTCTCGCGCAGCCAGGCGAGGGTGCGGGTCGGGCGGGCCAGGGCGAGGCTGGCGAACATCGCCAGATCCGTCGGGTGGTCGATATCCATCGCCACGCCCGGCAGGCGCACCACCCGCGGCGCCACGCCCTGCGCCCGCGCCGCCGCCAGGTGCGGCAGGTAGCTGTCCTCGCCGAAGCGCAGCGGCACGACGCTCGGCGGCGAGAGCACCACGCCGTTCGAGCCCATCTCGTCATGCGAGGGGGCGATGGTGAAGGCCGGCGCCGCGCCATGCGCCGCGACCAGCATCTCCACCTCCGCTGCCGTCACCGCCGGGATGTCGCCCGGCATGGTCAGCACGCCCGCGGCGCCTTCCGCCGCCAGCAGCCGCGCCGCCGCGGTGACGCTGCCGGTATGCCCCTCGCGCGCGCCCTCGGTGATCACCCGCGCGCCGCGCCGGCGGGCCTCGGCCGTGGTCCAGGCATCGAGCGTGACGACGGCGACGCCGGCCAGGCCGCGCGCGGCGCAGAGCGCGTCCAGCACCTCGCCCGCCATCACCCGCATGAGCGCCACCCGCTCCTCCGGCGAGAGCAGCGGCGAGAGGCGCTGCTTCGAGCCCTGCATCTCCTTGACCGGCAGGATGGCCCAGATGGTGCCCGTCACCGCAGCGTCTCGGCGGCGGCGAGCACCGCTCGGGCCAGCGCCACCTTGTCCTCGAGGCTTCGCATCAGCGTCGCGGCGCGGAAGACGCGGGGGGCGATGCCGGCGGCCTCGTCGCCTTCCTCCATGACGAAGCCGCTCAGCAGCGCGCCGTAGCGGGCGGCGACGGCGGCGGCGGTCGGTGGCGTGCCGAGCTCGGCGAAGATCTTCGCCGTCGGTCCCTTCACCGCCTGGCCGGCGATAATGGGCGAGACGGCGATGACGGGCGCGCCGCTCGCCTGGATCGCCTCGCGCATCCCCGGCACGGCGAGGATCGGCTCGATGCTGATGAAGGGGTTGCTCGGGCAGATCACCACGGCGCGCGGCCGGGCGGCGAGGGCGGCCAGCACCGCCGGCTGCGGCCGCGCCGCGGCGGCGCCCAGGAAGTCGATCGCCTGCACCGCCGGCCCGGCGCGCCGGCCGACGAACCAGTCCTGGAAATCGAGCCAGCCCTCGGCGGTGCCGATGCGGGTGCGCACTGGGTCGTCGCTCATCGGCAGGATGCGGGCACCGATGCCGAGGCGGCGGCGGATGTCGTCGGTGACGGCGGAGAGCATCTCGCCGGCGCGCAGGCGTTCGGTGCGCAGCAGATGCAGCGCCAGGTCGCGGTCGCCGAGGCGGAACCAGCTGGGGCCGCCGAGGGCGCCGAGCGTCTCCATGCAGGCCCAGCTCTCGTCGCGCCGGCCCCAGCCGAGATCCGGGTTGTCGAGGCCGGCGAGGGTATAGGTGAGCGTGTCGATATCCGGGCTGATGGCGAGGCCGAGATGCTCGAAATCATCGCCGGTGTTGGCGACGACGAGCAGCTCCTCCGGCGGCAGGACATGCGACAGGCCGAGCGCCAGCTTCGCCCCGCCGATCCCGCCCGAAAGCGCGACGATCACCGGAACAGGTCCTCCGCGCCGCTGCGGATGAGCTCCGAGGCGGGGAGGGGCGGCGCCTCCCAGGCCAGGCCGCGCAGCAGCACGGCCGGCCGGCCCTCGGCGCCCTGGCCCATGACGAGGCCGGCGGCGGCGGCGATCTCGTCGGCGAAGCCGGTGATGCTCACCTGCAGCGTGCGGCCGAAGAGATCGGGCTGGCCGCGCAGGTCGAGCAAGGCGGGCAGGCCGGCGGCGCCGATCGCCACCCCGACCGTGCCGCGCCGCCAGGCCCGGCCGAAGCTGTCGGTGATGACAACGGCGAGGCCGAGCCGCGCGGCGAGGCGGGCGGCGCTGGCATCGGGATCGACCGGCAGCAGCAGCGCGTGCCCCTCCTGGCCGAGATTGGACTGGTCTATGCCGGCATTGGCCATGACGCAGCCGAGCCGGTGCTCGACGATGATGAGGTTCGGCCGCGCGCGCACCACGCGCACGGATTCCGAAAGGATCAGCTCGACCAGCCGCGGGTCCTTGCCGGTCTCCCCGGCCAGGCGCAGCGCCGCGGCGGAGGGAGTGACCGAGGCGAGGGGCACGCTGCGCCCCTCCGCCTTGCTCACCACCTTCTGCGCCACGGCGAGCACGTCGCCCGGCGCGGGCCGCAGCCCGGCGCGGTCGAGCCCCGCCTGCAGCAGCGCCGCGAGGTCGTCGCCCGCCCGGACCATGGGCAGGTCCGGCAGGGCAGTCAGGCGCAGCGTACCGGTCACCCGAAGCGGCGGCGCAGCAGGGGCAGCACCCGCTCCCCGAACAGGCTCAGGAAGCGTGGCTGATCGGGACCGGGGGCGTGGAAGACGAGGTGGTTGAAGCCGAGGCCGATGTAAGTGCCGATCTTCTCCACCTGCTCCTCCGGGTCGTCGGAGACGATCCAGCGGCTCGCCGCCCGCTCGACCGGCAGCGCATCGGCGAGGCGCTCCATCTCGACCGGGTCCTCGACATGCATCTTCTCCTCGGGCGAGAGCGCGAGCGCCGCCCAGTGGCGGGTATCCTGCATCGCCCGGTTCCGATCGGTGTCGAAGGAGACCTTGATCTCGATCATCCGCTCATAGTCCGGCTTCGGCCGGCCGGCCGCCTCCAGCCCCGCCGCGACATTGGGCAGCAGCGTCTCGGTGTAGAGCTCGGGCTTCTTGCCGCTGGTGCAGATGAAGCCGTCGCCGCCGCGGCCGGCATACTTCGCCACCAGCGCGCCGGCGGCGGCGACATAGATCGGCACCGGCACCTCCGGCCGGTCGTAGATCGTCGCCTTCTCGGTGCGGTAGTACTGGCCCTCGAAGCTCACGCGGTCCTCGGTCCAGAGCCGGCGCATGAGCTGCACCGCCTCGCGCATCCGGGCGAAGCGCTCCTTGAACTCGGGCCAGGGCGCGCCGGTCGAGGGCACCTCGTTCAGTCCCTCGCCGGTGCCGATGCCGAGGATGACGCGGCCGGGATACATCGCGCCCAGCGTGCCGAAGGCCTGGGCGACGATGGAGGGATGGTAGCGGAAGGTCGGCGTCAGCACGCTGGTGCCGATCACCAGCCGCTCGGTGCGCGCCCCGAGCGCGCCGAGCCAGACCAGCGAGTTCGGCGCATGCCCGTCGGTATGCTTCCAGGGCTGGAAGTGGTCCGAGATGAAGCAGGACTCGAAGCCGGCCTGCTCGGCGAGAATGCCGTATTCCAGCAGCCGCGCCGGCGCGAACTGCTCGGCCGAGGCCTTGTACCCGAGCTTCAGCATGGGTGTTGTTCCTCTCAATACCGACGGACCGGTTCCTTGACCGGTCCGAGGCCCAGGCAAACCGGAGGTTTGCGCCCGGCGCCAAGGGGCACCGGATGGGGCCGTTGAGGAGGCACCCTCAACGGCCCTCCGTATCAGGTGTCGGCCAGCGCGGCGATCATGGCGTCGCGCGCTGCCACGTCGTCCTCCGCGGTCACCGGCTGGAGGCAGACATGCGTGGCGCCCGCCTCGAAATGCGCGCGCAACCCGGCCTTGACCGCCTCGGCATCGCCCGAGAGCACCATGGCGTCGATGAAGCGGTCGCTGCCGCCATCGGCGAGATCGGCCTCGGTGAAGCCGAGGCGCAGCCAGTTGTTCACGTAATTCGGCAGCACCATGTAGCGCGCCAGCTCCTTGCGGCCGAGGGCGCGGGCACGCGCCTTGTCGGTCTCGACGCAGACCTTCTGCTCCACCGCCAGCACCTTGTCCGGCCCGAGCACCTGCGCCGCCTGGCGGGTGTGCTCCGGCGTCACGTTGTAGGGGACGGCGCCATCCGTCTCCGCCGCCGCCAGGGCAAGCATACGCGGCCCGAGGGCGGCGAGCAGCACCTTGCCCTCCGGCGCGCCCTTGCTCCCCTTGCGCATGCCGTCGAGATAGGCGCGCATCGCCGGCACCGGCTTGTCGTAGCGATGGCCGCGCACGCCCTCGACCAGCGGCACATGGCTGACGCCGAGGCCGAGCGCGAAGCGCCCCTCATGCAGCCGGTTCAGCGTGGCGAGCGCCCGCCGCGCGGTGAAGGCATCGCGCGCATAGATATTGGCGATGGAACTGCCGATGGCGAGGCGGCGGCTGTTCGCCAGCAGGAAGCCGGCCAGGGCGATGCTCTCGTAGCCGGTCGATTCCGGATACCAGAGCGTGCCGTAGCCATGCTCCTCAACCACGCGCAGCAGGGCGCGCAGCCCGGCGGCGTCGAGCCGGTCGGTGGGGTACCAAACGCCGAGACGTCCGAGATCCATGGTGCCTATCCTCTCCCCGGCATTATGGGCCCGGCCGGCCAGGGGCGCCAATCGGTGGGCGCCAATCGGTGGGCGCCAATCGGCCCCGCCGGTTTCCTTCCCGGCGGATAGGGGGCTAACCTTTCCGGCAAGACCAGATCCCGGGGAGGGACCGCATGACCCAGACCGGCAAGACTCAGGCCGCCCTACGCTTCGGCTACCAGATCGGCGCCGTGGGAGAGGAGGGGCTGACGGACCGGCAGCTCTACCGCGAGGCCGTCGCCGATGCCGAGCTGCTGCAGCGCCTCGGCTACGACGCGGCCTGGATGGTCGAGCACCATTTCAGCGACTACTACCCGCAGCCCAACCCGCTGCTCTTCCTCTCGCATCTCGCCGCCGCCTGCCCGGGGCTCGGCCTCGGCACGGCGGTGATGGTGCTGCCCTGGTACGACCCGGTGCGCTTCGCCGAGGATGTGGCGATGCTGCAGACGCTGGCGCAAGGGCCGCTGCATATCGGCATGGGCCGCGGCACGGCGAAGTCGGAATACGACGCCTTCGGCATCGGCATGGAGACGGCGCGCGACCGCTTCCGCGAGACCTGGGAGTTCACCCGGGCGGCGCTCGCCGGCGGGCCGGTCACCTTCGCCGGGCAGCATGTGAACTGGCCGCGGCCGACCCGGCTGCGGCCGGCGCCCGAGGGCGCGCGGCCAAGCTTCTACGGCGCCATCGGCAGCCCGGAGAGCGCCGCCATCATGGCCGAGCTCGGCCTGCCGCCGCTCTGCCTCTCCTCCTTCCCCGACAAGCTGCTGCGCCGCATCCTGGAGACCTGGACGGCCCGGACCGAGGCGGCCGGCGGCAGCACCGCCGTGACCAGGCCGATCTCGGTGAAGTGCTTCGTCGCCCGCACCGACGAGGAGGCCCGCGCCCAGGCCCTGGAGCACCTGCCGCGCTTCTTCGCCCTGCAGGTCGAGCACTACCAGTCCGACCACGCGCCCTGGGGCAGCATCCCGGGCTACGAGCAGTTCAACCGCATGTTCGGCAACCTGCGGCAGCTCTCCGATCCGGCCAATCTCGAGGGCTACATCGTGCAGAACCTGGTCGGCTCGCCCGAGACGGTGGCGCGGCGCGTGCAGGAGATCGCCGATCTCGGCTTCGACTACCTCGTCGTCAGCAACGCGACCTATGGCGTGCCGCGGGCGGTGCGGCACCAGACCATCCGCCTGTTCGCCGAGGAGGTCATGCCCCGCTTCCGCGCCCTGCAGCCCGCCGCCTGAGCCGAAGGGGTCACTGGTCCCAATAGAAGCGGACCGGTCGCCGACCGCTCCGAGGCCCCGAACGGGACCCGCCGGTCGCGCCCTTTGGCGCGCCTCATGCGGTCACGCAGGAGGCCCGTTGAGATCATGCCGGCAGTGTCGCCAGCGCCGCCAGCCCGCCCTCGGGGCGGTTGCGCAGCACCACGTCGCCGCCATGGGCGCGGAAGATGTTGCGGGCGATGGGCAGGCCGAGCCCGGTGCCGCCGGTTTCCCGGTTGCGGCTGGTCTCGAGCCGGCGGAAGGGCTGGAACACCGTCTCCAGCTCCTCCGGCGGGATGCCCGGCCCGTCATCCTCGACCGCGAGGCGGATCGGCCGGCCGGGCCCCTCGGGCGGCGAGAGGCCGAGCCGCGCCGCCCCGCCATAGGCGAGCGCGTTGCCGACCAGGTTGGCGATGGCCCGCTTCAGCGCCACCGGCCGGGCCGGCGCCGTCAGCCGCTCCGGCCCGCGATAGGCGATGTCCTCGGCGAGGTCGGGACGCGCATCCGCCGCCTCGTCCAGCACGGTGCGGCAGAGCGCGGCGATGTCCACCGCGACCGTCGGCTCGGCGGCGGCGTCGTCGCGGGCGAAGGCCAGCGTCGCCGCCACCATCGCCTCCATCTCGTCGAGATCGGCGAGCATCTTCCGGCGCTGCTCGTCATCGTCCATGAACTCGGCGCGCAGCCGCAGCCGGGTGATCGGGGTGCGCAGGTCGTGGCCGATGGCGGCGAGCATCTGGGTGCGGTCGCCGACGAAGCGGCGGATGCGCTCGGCCATGGTGTTGAAGGCATGCGCGGCGCGCGCCACCTCGGCCGGCCCCTGCTCGGGCATCGGCGGGGCGTTCACGTCGCGGCCCAGCCGGTCGGCGGCCTCGGCGAGGGCCCGCACCGGGAAGGTCAGCCGCCGCACCGCCCAGAGGATGAGCAGCCCGGCCGCCAGCGTCATCGCGACGAAAGCGATGAGGAAGGTCTCGGAATGCCAGGGCCGCGGCGGCGGCAGGCTGATATGCAGGTTGAGCCACTCGCCGCTCGGCAACCGCAGGCTGGCGATGAAGCTCGGGCCGGCTGGCTCCCAGGCGGTGATGATCGCGCGCGGCCGGTAGCGCGGCGGGCTGTTGGCGAAAAGGTCGAGCCGCAGGAGTCGCAGCACCGGCAGCGGCATCGGCGGCTGGTCCGGCCGCGCCAGGGGCCGGTCGTCGAGGGTGGCCGAAAGGCTGCTCGGCAGCTCCATCTCCGCCAGCATCTGCGCCCGCCGGTCGGGCGGGGCGAGCACCACGGTGCGCCAGGCGCTGATGGAGCGCTGCGAGATCTCGCGCGCTTGGGCGAAGCGCTGCAGGTCGACGCGGTCCAGCGCATGGATGGTCAGCCCGGCCGCCTGCACCACCGCGAGCGCCAGCAGCAGGACGAGGGCGGTGCGGCCGGCGAGGCTGCGCGGCCAGAAGCGCCAGGCGGCGGGGGGCGCCGCCCTGCCAGGGGCCGGGGCGGCGGAGGCCTGGCTCACCCCTTTTCCACCGTTGCCGCCAGCACGTAGCCGCCGCCGCGCACGGTCTTGATGAGGCTCGGGTTGCGCCCGTCATCCTCGAGCTTGCGGCGGAGGCGCGAGACCGCGACGTCGATCGCCCGGTCGAAGGGGCCGGCCTGCCGGCCGCGCAGCAGGTCCATCAGCATGTCGCGGGTCAGCACCCGGTTGGGCCGCTCCACCAGCACCTGCAGCAGCTCGTACTCCCCGCCGGTCAGCGGCACCTCGGCGCCGTCCGGGTTCAGCAGTCGGCGCCGCGTCGGCTCCAGGGTCCAGCCGGCGAAGCGGATCGCCTTGGCCGGCGGCTCCTTCGCCGCCCCCGGCTCGCCGCTCGCCCGGCGCAGCACGGCGCGGATGCGGGCGAGCAGCTCGCGCGGGTTGAAGGGCTTGCCGAGATAGTCGTCGGCCCCGAGCTCGAGCCCGACGATGCGGTCGGTCTCCTCGCTCATCGCCGTCAGCATGACGATCGGCACCTCGCCCTGGCTGCGCAGCCATTTGGCGAAGTCGAGCCCGCTCTCGCCCGGCAGCATGAGGTCGAGCACCACCAGGTGGTAGCGGCCGAGCGGCCAGAGCTTGCGGGCCTCCTTCGCATCGCGCGCGGCGGAGACTCGCATCCCCTGGCGTTCGAGGAATTTCGACAGAAGGTCGCGGATCTCGCGGTCGTCATCGACGACCAGGATATGGGGTTGCGGCTCCATGGCCCGGCCAGCATAGCGTGCCGTTGCAGTCTTGGGCGGGCGGCTGTTGCGGCATGTTACGGAATCGACCCCTGTTGCAGGGCGTTGCAATTCGGCATGTCCCGGGGCTTCGTGCAGCAACATCCGGGGCGCAGCTTCGGGGAGTGGCCGGCACCGCCCACTTCCCCTCTCGGGGCCGGCCCGAAGAGCACGATCACCGAGACGCCGAGTCGCTTCCCCCTGAGCGGGCGTCCCAACGGTGGTCGTGAGGGGCAGTCGGTGCGCAGCCTGGACCGCAGCCATGGCCGCGCGATGCCGATCGCTCTATGGCGGCGGGGATGGTCCCCCCCTTCTCAGCCACCCCGCCGCCGTGCCCCTCTCCCCAGCCGCCCCCGACGGATGCCGCCTTCCCGCATGCACCCGGCTGGGCCCGGGCGGGCATCGCCGCGCTGGTCGCGGCCGATCCGCGCCTCGCCGTGATCGAGCCGGCGGCGGGGCCGCTCGCTTGGCGCGTCCGGCAGCCCGGCTTCCCTGGGCTGCTGCGCGCCATCTGCGGCCAGCAGATCAGCAACCAGGCGGCCTCGGCGATCTGGAAGCGGCTGGCGACGCTGCCCGGCGCGCTGGAGCCGACGGGGCTGCTCGCCCTCGACGACGCGACGCTCTGCGGCGTGGCCGGCCTCTCGCGGCCGAAGGCGGCGCATGCCCGGTCCCTGGCCACGGCCTGCCTGGACGGGCGGCTCGATCTCGCCGGTCTGGCCGGGATGCCGGATGCGGCGGCCATCGCGCATATCGCCGCCATTCGCGGCCTCGGCCCCTGGACGGCGGCGATCCACCTGCTCTTCGCCGAGGCGAGGCCCGACATCTTCCCGAGCGGCGACCTGGCGCTAGCGGCGAGCGCGGCGGATCTGCTGGGCCTGCCGGCGCGGCCGGGGCCTAAGGCGCTGGCGGCGATCGCCGAGGGCTGGGCGCCCTGGCGCTCTCTGGCGGCGCGGCTGCTCTGGCATCACTGGCGCTTCGTGACGGGGCGGGCGGTGGTGGAGGACGGCTGATCCATCCTCAGGGTGCCGCGCGGCGACCCCGGCCGGGGGTCAGGCGACGCAGCCGGGGCCGTTGCGGTTGAAGCCCTGCACCAGGCCCTCCCGGACCTCGAAGACGACCGAGCAGCCGCGCGGCGGCGAGGCGCCGCCCAAGCCCACCCCGAGCCCGGTGCCCACCCCGACGCCGCTGCCCCCCCAGCCGAAGCTGCCGAAGCCGAGCCCGATGCTGGGATAGATCGCCGGTCCGGGATTCTGCTGCAGGAAGTCCCATTGCAGCAACCGGCGGCCATCCGCCTCATAGGTCCGGCTCGGCACCCCGAGCCCGGCGACCAGCTCCGTCTCTGGCCGGCCGACGAAGGTGGTCATGCGTTGGTCGAAGGCTTCCGGCGTGCGGGATGCGCAGGCGCCGAGCAGCGCCAGCGCCGCGAGTCGGGACATGGATCGGATGCGCAGCATGATGCACATCAATGCGGCACCGGGTCGATGGTTCCGGGGCCGTCCACCGGCCCGGCGCGTCGGGCCTCACGCCGGGGGCGGCGCCGCGTCGAAACCGTCCGCCAGCACGCCGCGCGGCCGGATCATCGGGTAGGGGCCGCGCGGCAGGAATCGGCCGGTGCCGGGCTCGGCCTGCACCACCCCGTCCCGCATCACCACCGCGCCGCGGCGGAGCGTCGCCACCGGCCAGCCGGTCACCTCCAGCCCCTCATAGGGGGTGTAGTCGATGGCGTGCTGCATCAGCGCGTTGGTCAGCCTCACCCGCTTCGCCGGGTCCCACAGCGCCAGGTCGGCATCGGCGCCGATGGCGATCATGCCCTTGCGCGGCGCCAGGCCCATCAGCCGCGCCGGGTTGGTCGCGGTCAGCCGCACGAAGTCGTCGAGCGAGAGGCGGCCCTTCGAGACGCCCTCGCTGAACAGGATCGGCAGCCGCGCGGCGAGGCCGGGAATGCCGTTCGGGATGGCGTCGAAGCTGGCATCGCGGCCGCTGATCGCCTTGCCCTGGTCGCCGCCCATCGAGAAGCCGCAATGATCGGAGGAGACGATGTCGAGCGTGCCGCGGCGGATCATCTCCCAGACCCGCGCCTGCTCCTCCGGCGTGCGGGGGGAGGGGCTGCACATGAAGGCGGCGCCGGCGAAGGCACCCTGCTCCGGGCTGCTGCGGTCCATGTCGGCGCCGGTCAGCATCAGGTATTGCGGGCAGGTCTCGCCCCAGACCTTGAGGCCGCGATGCTGCGCCCGGGCGATCTCCTCCGCCGCCTCGGCGCAGCTCACATGGAAGATTTGGATCGGCTGGTCCACCAGCTCGGCCAGCGCGATGGCGCGGTGCGTCGCCTCCCGCTCGACCACGGTCGGGCGGGACCAGGCATGGTATTTCGGGCCGGTCAGCCCGGCCTGCAGCAGCGCCGCGGTGCGCCATTTGATGGCCGCGTAATTCTCGCAATGGACGGTCACCAGGCAGCCGTTCCGCCGCGCCGTGGCCAGCACCCGGATGTAGTCCTCGTCGCTGAGATGCAGCGGCTCGTAGGTGAGGAAGACCTTCAGGCTGCGGATGCCGCGCGCCACGATCTGCGGCACCTCCCGCTCCAGCACGGCATCGGTCGGGTCGGTGATGATCTGGTGGAAGCTGTAGTCCAGCATGCCCCGGGCGGCGCGCTGCTCGTAATCCGCCAGCCGCGGCAGGATGCCCTCGCCCTTCCATTGCGGCACGAAGCACACGACGCTGGTCGTCCCCCCGGCGAAGGCCGAGGCGCTGGCGGTGACGAAGCTTTCCTCGCTGACCGTCACCGGCGGCGGGGCGTCGCCGCCGGTGCCGACATAGCCGCCGCGGGCCGGCTCCTCGATATGGCAGTGGCTGTCGATGCCGCCGGGCAGGACCAGCAGCCCGCCGGCATCGAGCGTCGCCGCGCCATCCGCGATGCGCTCGGCCAGCGCCACGATGCGGCCGTCGCGGATGCCGATGTCGCAGCGCGCCGTGCCGAAGCCCGTCGCCACCTCGCCGCCGCGCACCACCAGGTCGTATTCCGCCATTCCCCGTCCCCCTCGCCCTCGCGCAGGTCACGCTCGGGAGGATGCCGCCGGCCCTGCTGCGGCGCAAACCGGCCTGGCCCTCGTCAGCCTCGGCGGCGGAGGGCAGGCTGCGGCAGGGCCGTGGGGAAGAGTCGAATGGGGATGGTGGAGGCAGGGCTGGTCGCGGCCTGGCTGGTGCTGGCGCTGGCGGCGACCCTGGCGAGCGCGCTGACCCTGCGCCTGCTGCGCCGGCCGCAGCCCTGGCCCGAGGCGACGCCCCCTGTGCTGGTGCTAGTGCCGGTCCGCGGCGCCGGGCCGCTGCTGCCCGGCTTCCTCGCCGGCCTGGCGGCGCAGGACTGGCCGGACTGGCGCGTCGCCTTCGCGGTGGAGGCCGGGATGGACCCGGCGCATCCCGTCCTGGCGCGCTTCGTCGCCGCGCATCCCGGCCGCGCCAGCCTCGTCATCGCCGGCCCGGCGCGGGGGCGCGGGCAGAAGGTGCAGAACCTGCTGGCCGCCCTCCGCGCGCTGCGGCCGGCCGATGCGGCGGTGGTGACGCTCGATGCCGACATCCTGCCGCCGCCCGACCTGCTGCGCGCGCTGCTGCGGCCGGTGCTGACCGGGCAGGCGCCAATCGCCAGCGGCTATCGCTGGAGCCTGCCGGCCGCCGGCGCCGGCTGGGCCAGCCGGGCGCTCTGCCTCACCGAGGCGGGGATCGCCACCCTGCCGCGGCTGGCGGCGGCAAATATCTGCTGGGGCGGCGCGACCGCGATCAGCCGCGCGGCGCTCGAGGCGCTCGACCTGCCGCGCCTCTGGGACCGGGCGATGTCGGACGACCTGGTGCTGACCCGGGCGGCGCAGGAGCGGGGCCTGCTGATCTACGCCCCGCTCACCGTGCGGCCGCCGGCGCCGGTCGCGCTCGGGATGCGGGGCGTGCTGGAATTCGGCCGCCGGCAGTACCGGTTGCTGCGGCTGCACCTGCCGCGCGCCTGGCTGCTGGCCGGCGTGGCGGCGCTGCTGCCGGTGCTGGGCGGGCTGACGGCCCTTGCCGCGGCCCTGCGCGGGGTTCCCTCCGGTCTCGCCGCCCTGGGCATGGCGATGCTGCTCGGCGGGCTGCGGCTGCGGCTGCGCGGCGCCGTCGCAGCGGCGGTCCTGCCGCCCGAGGCCGCGACGGCGGCGCGGCGGGCGCTCGCCCAGGGTGCCTGGCTGCAACCGGCGCCGGCCCTGCTCGCCGCAGCCGCCTGGCTCGGCAGCGCCTTCGGCCGCGAGATCGCCTGGGCCGGGCGGCGCTACCGGCTGGACCGAGCGGGGCAGGTCATGGGGATGACTCGCCTTGCCGGGTAAGGCGGGGCCGGCCCCGCGTCAGGCCGTGCCGGCGACCGGCAGCCGGGCGAGGTCCTCGGGCGAGAGGGCGCGCAGGAACGCCTCGCCCCAGCCCTCGGGCGAGGCGTCGGCGATCGCCTCCCAGCACTCCCGCCAGCGCGCCCGGCGCTCGTCGAGCGGCATGTCGAGCGCGGCGCAGATCGTCTCCGCCATGCCCTCGGCATCATGCGGGTTGACCAGCAGGGCGGAGGAGAGCTGGGCCGCGGCGCCGGCGAAGCGCGAGAGGACCAGCACGCCCGGATCGGCCGGGTCCTGCGCGGCGACGTATTCCTTCGCCACCAGGTTCATGCCGTCGCGGATCGGCGTCACCACGCCGACACGCGCCTGGCGCATGAAGCCGGCGACGGTATCGCGCGTCTGCGGCCGCGCCAGGAGGCGCAGCGGCACCCAGTCCGGCTCGCCGAACTCGCTGTTGATGGCGCCGGCGGCGCTGTCGAGCTCCTGCCGCAGGCGGCGATAGGCCATGACCTCCTCGCGCGAGGGGGCGGCGATCTGCAGCATGGCGAGGCTGCGCGGCGCGCGGCGGGCGACGACGCGGCGGAAGGCCTCCAGACGCTCCGGCAGGCCCTTCGTCGGGTCGAGCCGGTCGACGCCGAGCAACAGCGCCTGGCCGCGCAGCGAGCGGGCGAGGAGCTGATAGGGCTCGGACGCGGCCTGCGCCGCGGCGGTGGCGGCGAATTCCGGGGCCGCGATCTCGGCCGGGAAGATCCCGAGCCGCACCGGCCGCCCGCCGAGCTCGAGCACATCCTCGGACAGCCGCGCCGCGCCGGCGAAGCCCACCGCCGTCGCGGCGAAATTGTCGCGGTCGGCGGCGGTCTGGAAGCCGAGCAGGTCGGATTGCAGCACATCCTGCACCAGGCCGCGGATGCCGGGCGCGACGGCCGCGGCATCCGGGGCCGGGAAGGGCACGTGCAGGAAGAAGCCGGTGGCGCCCAGCACGCCGCGCTGCCGCAACGCGCCGGGCAGAGCCAGGAGGTGGTAGTCGTGCACCCAGATGCGGTCGTCCCGCCGCAGCAGCGGGACGAGGTTGTCAGCGAAGCGCCGGTTGACCTTGCGGTAGATGTCGAGGTCCTGCCGGCGGAAGCTCATCAGATGCGGCAGCCCGTGCAGCATCGGCCAGAGCACGCCGTTGCTGTAACCCGTATAGTAGCCGCGATGCTCCGCTTCCGTCAGGTCGATGGTGGCGTAGCCGACGCCACCCCGCTGTGTGAGGCCCGGCGGGGCGTTGGCGTCGGTGACCGCGCCGCTCCACCCGAACCAAAGCCCGCCCCGGCGCTGCATCAGCCCGAGGAGCGCAACCGCCAGCCCACCTGCCTGCCCGGCATTGCCCTGAGGGACCGGTACGCGGTTGGAGACGACGACGATTCGGCTCATCCCACCTCCAGCAGCGCCACTGGGAGGCGGGCGAGCACCTGCCCGACGGGCAGGCGGTCACCTCGAGCGTGCTGTCCCTCCCCGGTCAGCGCGTCCCGCCAGTGCCGTGCATGCCATGAAGGCGGCAGAAGCAGATCGGTTCCGCGCCATTCCGCCGCCGGCAGCAGCGGCAACGCCGAATCCCCGAGCGGCCGGGCCGGCAGCCGCATCACGACCGTGAGCGCCGCCTGGTCCCGCGCGCCACGGAGGAAGGCGAGGACGTGCTGCGCCATGGGGCCCTCGACGGCGATCGGCTGGTAGTCGCCGGTGGCGAAGAGCGCGGCGCGGCTGGCCCGCAGCGCCAGGGCCCGGGCGATCACCGCCTGCTTCACCCGCCCGTCCTGCCAGTGCTCCAGCAGGGCGTCCGGCGCCGCGGCATCCCGCAGCGCGGCGCGCCGGGCCTCCCAGTCGACCGGCCGGCGGTTGTCGGGGTCGACCAGGGAGAGGTCCCAGAACTCGGTGCCCTGATAGAGATCCGGCACGCCCGGCGCGGTGCAGCGGAGCAGGGCCTGAGCGAGGCCGTTGATCGCGCCGGCCGGGGCGATGCGTGCGGCGAAGCCGGCGATCTCCTCGCGCATGTGGCTGGCGCGCTCGGGCGCCATGATGGCGGTGATGAACTCCTGGCAGGCGGCCTCGTACTCGGCATTCGGCACCGCCCATTCGGTGCGGCGCTTGGCCTCGCGCAGCGCCTTCTCCTGCCAGGCGGCGACCCGTTCGAGGAAGGCGCCGACCCCGGCCTCGTCCCCGGGCGCGAGGCCCAGCGGCCAGGCCCCTACCAGGGTCTGGTAGAGCATGAGCTGGGCGCTCATCCCCGGTGCGGCGCCGTCGGGCAGCTCCTTGCGCAGGGAGGCGTTCAGCCGCGACCAGCGGCGCACCGCGGCGCCCCATTCCTCGTGCAGCTCGGAGAGCACGGCGAGCCGCGCCCGGACGTCCTCGCCGCGCTTGTGGTCATGCGTGGCGGTCGCCAGCATGGCGCGGGGGAAGTGCCGGGCCCGGGCCCGGGAGCTGGCGTGGAAGCCGGCCGGCGTCACCGCGAAGCGGCCCGGATCGGAGCCGACCTCGTTGCGCGAGATCAGCCGGCCGTAGCGGTAGAAGGCGGTGTCCTCGATGCTCTTCGCCGTGACCGGGGCGGAGAGCTGCTGCACCCGCACCGCCGCCGAGAGGCGCTCGCGCCGCTGCACCGGCGGCAGGCTGCGCGGCGGCTCGCCGCCGAGCCAGGCATCGAGCAGCTCGAGCAGCGGCCGGTCCGTCGCCCGCACCGTCCGCCGCGCCCCGGCCAGCGCCCAGTCGAGGATGCGCTTGTCCTCGGCGCTGCGGCCGCCCTGGGTGATGTAGAGCCGGTAGACCGGGAAATGCACCAGCACCTCGGTGAGCGTCCGGCGCAGGCCCGTCAGGGTGAAGTCGCGCGTGGTGAGGTCGCGCATCGCCACCCGCTTCAGCGCGGCGGCGGTGCCGTTCAACTCCGAGGCGAGGTTGTCGCGCAGGATCTGCCGCTTGGCGAGCCGGGCCTCCTCGTCGAAGGCGGCGGGCCGGCCGGTGCTCTCGGTCCAGAGCGCGGTGAGCGGCGCCTCGCCCTCCGGGTCGTGCAGCACGCCGGAGGCCTCGTCCATGAAGTCGTAGCCGGTGGTGCCGTCCACCATCCAGTCGGTGCGCAGCGCCTCGAAGGGGGCGAGGATCTTCTCGACCCAGATCAGCGGCGGATGGCCCGGCCGCACCGCCTGCATCCGGCGGTGCAGCTTGCGGCAATAGCCGCGCGGATCGGCCAGGCCGTCGACATGGTCGATGCGCAGCCCGTCCACCGACCCCTCGGCATAAAGCTTCAGGATCAGCTCATGCGTCGCGTCGAAGACCTCCGGCAGTTCCACCCGCATGCCGGCGAGGGAGGTGATGTCGAAGAAGCGGCGCCAGTTGATCTCGTCCGCCGCGGCGCGCCACCAGGCGAGGCGGTAGTGCTGCCGCTCCAGCAGCCGGTGCAGGGCCTGCCGGCCTGAGTCCGTCTTCGGGTCGAAGGCGGCGAGGGCGGTGGCGATGCCCGCCGCGCCCGCCTCGGTTTCGGCCCGCGCCGAGAGGGCGCCGCGCAGCGCCGCCGCCTGTTCCCGCGCCTGGGCGCGCTCGCGCTGGTGCAGCCCGACCCGGCCGAATTCCAGGGCAAAGTCGGCGAGCTGCGGATCGCCCGCCGCCTGCAGGATGTGGTGGTAGTGCTGCGGCGCGATCGGGAAGCGGTGCTCGAAATACTGCGCGTGAAAGCGCCCGTCGGCGCGGTCGAATTGCAGGGTCAGGTCGCCCGAGGCCAGCACCTCGCCATAGGGGGCGCCGAGGAAGGGCGCGAGCATGCGGCCGGAGAGCGAGCGGTCCGGCGGGTCCCAGTCGATGTCGAAGAAGCTGGCATAGGGGCTCTGGCGGCCCCATTCGAGCACGTCGAGCCACCAGGCATTGTCCGAGCCGCCGACGCCCATATGGTTCGGCACGATGTCGATGACGAGGCCGAGGCCATGCGCCTTCAGCGCCGCCGAGAGGCGTCGGAAGGCCGGCTCGCCGCCGAGCTCGGGATTGATCTGGTTGTGGTCGACGATGTCGTAGCCATGCGTCGAGCCGGGCCGCGCCTTCAGGATCGGCGAGGCGTAGAGATGGCTGATGCCGAGTTGCGCGAGATAGGGTACCAGCGGCACGGCGTCATCCAGGGTGAAGCCGGCGTGGAATTGCAGGCGTGCGGTAGCGCGCGGGCCTGCCGGCCCGGTGTCGCGCGCCGTGTTCGCCATCGCTTGGGTCTCCGTCAATTCAGGATCAGATCGGGGCCAGGGAGAAGCACCGATGCGGCGGTCACGGCTCCCTCACAAAGTCGCGCGGCACAAGGTCGCGTGGAAGCGCCAGCGCGCTCAGTGCGGCGGGACGTGCGGGCGGGCGCGCGCGAAGCGGTCGAGCCGCTGCGCCACTGCCGGGTCATCGAGCAGCTTGCCGGCATCGCCGGCGAGGCGGCGGCGCCAATTCGGATGCTGCTCCACCGTGCCGGGCAGGTTCGGCTGCTCGGGCAGGGCCAGCGCGTCCTCGAGCGGCAGGATGGCGAGCGCGCAGGCGGCGCTGCCGACATGGGCGAGCGCGGCATCGACCACCGTCGTGGCCGCCGCTTCCGCCGGCTGGTCGCCGCTCGCCGCGCCGCTCTCGAGGAAGGCGGTCCAGAGCGCGGCGCGATCCTCCTCCCGCCGCCGCTCCTCGCCCGCCACCGTCTCGGCATCGGGGAAGAGGCCGAGACGGGCGCGCCAGCCGATGTCGCGGCCCTGCCACCAGCCGACCACGGTCGGCAGGTCATGCGTCGTCGTCATCGCCGCGGCGTTGCGCGACCAGTCCTGCGGCGGCCGGAAACGGCCATCCGTCTCCTGCTCGAACCACAGCACCCGCATCCCGAGGATGCCCGCCTGCTCCATGCGGTCGTAGAAGCCCTCCGGCAGCGTGCCGAGATCCTCGCCGATGACGATCGCCCGGTGGCGATGCGATTCAAGGGCGAGCAGCCGCAGCAGGTCGTCGATCGGATAGCGCAGATAGGCGCCCTCGGCCGGACCGGCGCCGCGCGGCACCACCCAGAGCCGTTGCAGCCCCATGGCATGGTCCACCCGCACGCCGCCGGCATGGCGGAAGGCGGAGCGGAGCAGCTCGAGATAGGCACCGAAGCCACCCGCCGTCATCTCGAGCGGCGAGAAGGCGGTCAGCCCCCAATCCTGGCCGAGCGGCGAGAAGATGTCAGGGGGCGCCCCGACGGTCACGTCCGGCAGGATGGCGCGCTGACGCGACCAGGCATGGCTGCCGCCGCCATCCGTGCCGACGGCGAGATCGGCGATGAGGCCGATCGGCATGCCGGCCTCGCGCGCCGCCTGCTGCGCGGCGCCGCGCGAGGCGTCTGCCAGCCACTGGCAGAAGGCGTGGAAGGCGATCTCGGCGGCATGGTCACGGGCGAAGCGCACCACGCCGGGACTGTCCGGCGCCGCGAATTCGGCCGGCCAGTCGCGCCAGTGCCAGAGGCCGGGATCCCGCGCCAGCAGATGCGCATGCAAGGCCTCGAAACGGGCATGCGCCTCGAGCGTCGCGCCGGCCTCGCTGCGATAGGCGACGAAATCCGGATGGTCGCTGGCCTCGGCGAAGAGCCGCCGCAGCCGGGCCAGCTTGCGCCGCGCCGCGGCAGGCCAGTCGATCAGCGCATCCTTCGGCCCTGACTCATCCGGCTGGGCGCCGAGGACCGCCGCCGGATCGGCATAAAGCGTGTTGAGATAGATGCGCGAGGAGGGGGAGTAGGGGCCGTATTTCCCCGGATCGGCGGCGAAAAGCGCATGCGCCGGGCTGACCGCGATGGCGGCGCAGCCGCGGCGCCCGGCGGCATGCGCCAGTGCCGCGACGCCGCCGAAATCGCCGATGCCCATGTCGCGCGGCGAGCGCAGGGAATAGATCTGCGCCGCCAACGCCCAGGGCAGGCTGCCGCCATGCGTGGCGGCGCCGAGATCGGCCAGGGTCAGGCAACGCGGCGGCGCCGCGGCGACGATGCAATGCGCATCGTCGAGATGCAGCCGGTGGTAGCCCGGCGTGGAGATGCCGGGCAGGCGCGGCTCGCCGCCCCAGCCGCGTTCGAGATGCCCCTCCACCCGGTCACCGCCCTCGATCTCCAGCCGGAAACGCTGGCCGACCGCGGCGCCGGGGATGTGCACGCCGTCCGGGCCGATGGTCATGGTGATCAGCGGCGGCAGGCGCTCGGCCAGCGCCTTGAGCGTCGCCTGCGCCTCGCCGGCATCGAGCGGCACGCCGATGGAGGCGAGCACGGCGCGCAGAGTCTCGGGCGCGACGTGCTTCTCCTCGCCGCGCACGTCACGCCAGGCGGTGGCGATGCCCACCGCCTCGGCCATGTCGCGCAGCTCCTGGTCCGTGGTCATGCCAGTCCCTTCGTCATCCGCCCGCCGCCGGTGGCGGCGACAGCAGGGCGATCGTGCAACGCGGCAGCAGCGTTCCGGTGGCAAGCCTGCCGGCGGCCCCGGAAAGACCCTCGAACAGCGTCTCGCCGCCCGCGCCGTCAGGCAAGGTGCAGGGAGCCGGCGCCTCGCCGAGATTGACGGCGAGGGTCAGGATGCTGCCATCGCCGAGGCGCCAGCGGGCCAGCACCGCCTTCTCCCCCACCGCCTGTGCGCCGAGGGCGCGCGCGCCCGGCAAATGCGGGACGATCCGCTCGCGCCGCAGCGCGAGCAGCCGCCGGTGCAGCGCCAGCACCGCATCATGCGGCGGCCGGCTCGCCTCCCCCGGGTCGGGGATGGAGTCGCGGAAGGTCTGCTCGGCATTGGGGTCCGGGATGCGCTCGCGCCGCGCCGGATCCTGGAAGGCGGCAAACTTGGCGAATTCCTTGCGCCGCCCGGCGGTGACCAGCGGCGCGAGCTCGGCATTGTGGTCGGTGAAGAAGAGGAAGGGCGCGCTGGCGCCCCATTCCTCGCCCATGAATAGCATCGGGATCTGCGGCGAGAGCAGCAGCAGCGCCGTCGCCGCCGCCAGCGCCTGTGGCTCGGCGAGGGCCGTGAGCCGCTCGCCGAAGGCGCGGTTCCCCACCTGGTCGTGGTTCTGCAGGAAGAGCACGAAGGCGGTCGGCGGCAGATGCGCCGAGGGCTCGCCGCGCTTCTCGCCGAGATGGGCGCTCACCTGCCCTTGGAAGAAGAAGCCCTCGGCCAGCACCTTGGCCAGCTTGGTTGCGCCGTCCTCGGCGAAATCCTCGTAATAGCCTTCGCGCTCGCCGGTCAGCAGCGGGTGCAGGATGTTGTGGCCATCATCGTTCCACTGGGCATCGAATTCGCCGGCGGGGCGCAGGTGATGCGCGCCGTTGCGCTCGTTCTCCAGCACCAGATGCACATGCCGGTCGGGGATCTCGCGCCGGATGCGGGCGGCGAGCGCGTCGAGCCAGGACTCCTCGGCGATGGCGTGCACCGCGTCGAAGCGCAGCCCGTCGAAGCGGTACTCGTTCAGCCAGTAGAGGGCGTTGTCCTCGAAGAAGCTGCGCACCGCCGGCTTCTTGAAGTCGATCGCGGCGCCCCAGGGAGTGTGGATGCCCTCGTCGAAGAAGGTCTTCGCATAGGCGTGCAGATAGGCGCCGTCCGGGCCGAAATGGTTGTAGACGACGTCGAGGAAGACCATCAGGCCGAGGCCGTGCGCGGCGTCGATCAGGGACTTCAGCGCCTCGGGCGTGCCAAGCGTGGCATCCGGCGCATAGGGCAGCACGCCGTCATAGCCCCAGTTCCGTTGGCCCGGGAAAGCGTTGATCGGCATCAGCTCGATGGCGGTGACGCCGAGTTCGGCGAGCCGCGGCAGCGCCGCCTCGACGCCGGCGAAGCCGCCCATGGTGCCGGCATGCAGCTCGTAGAGCACCGTCTCGTGCCAGGGCCGGCCCGTCCAGCCTGGCTGCCGCCAGGCATAGGCGCGGGGGTCGAGGACCACCGAGGGGTCGTGCACGTCGCCCGCCTGCAGCCGCGAGGCCGGGTCGGGCACGGCGAGGTCGGGCGAGACCCGGAAGCGGTAGCGGGCGCCGGCGCCGACGGCTGCGACCGCCTCGTGCCAGCCCTCCTCCTGCGCCGTCATCGGCTGCGGCGCTTGCCCTTCGACCTCGAGCGCCACCTCGGGCGCATCCGGCGCCCAGAGGCGGAAGCGCGTCCGGCCATCCGCGAGCAGCGTCGCGCCCCAGGCGGTTTCCTGCGCGAAGCCGCTCATGCCGCGGGCAGCCGCGCCGCGAGCAGAACGGCGCCGTGCGGCGCGACAGGGACGGCCTCATCCAGCACCGGCCGCTCCTCCGCTTCCGGATGGCCGCTGTCCAGCACCAGGGTCCAATCGAGCCGCGGCGCCGGCAGGGCAAAGGCATGCCCGGCGCTGTTGGCATTCAGCAGCAGCAGCGTCACCTCGACGCTGCCATCCTCGGCAGCAGCGGCGCGGCGCAGCGCGAGGGTGCGCCCCTCGGGATCGTTCCAGGCCTCGGGCGTCATGGCTCTTCCGTGCTGATCGAACCATGCAATGTCGTTCAGGCCGGGCCGGAGTTCCGTGACGCCGTGCAGGAAGATCGGCGGCCGCAGCGGGGCGAGGCGCCGCCGCAGGCCGATCAGGCGGGTGGCAAAGCGCTGCAGCGCCAGCGCCTCCGGCGTCGCCGCCCGTTCCCAGTCCACCCAATTCGTCTCGTTGTCCTGGTTGTAGGCGTTGTTGTTGCCCTTTTGGGTCCGCAGCATCTCGTCGCCGGCGAGGAGCATCGGCGTGCCGGCGGAGGCGAAGACGGTCAGCAGCATCGCCCGCAGCACCGCATGCCGGACGGCGAGGATCTCCGGGTCCTTCGTCTCGCCCTCGACACCCCAGTTGCGGCTGCAGTTCTCGCCGTGGCCGTCCCGGTTGTCCTCGCCATTCGCCTCGTTGTGCTTCTGCTCGTAGGAGACGACGTCGAGCAGCGTGTAGCCGTCATGCGAGGCGGCGTAGTTGACGCTCGCCCAGGGCCGGCGCCGGCGATGGTCGAAGAGCTCGGCCGAGCCGGTCAGCCGCGCCGCCAGCTCGGCCCGCATGCCGCGGTCGCCGCGCCAGAAGCGGCGGATGCCGTCGCGGAAGCGGTCGTTCCATTCGGCGAAGCCGGGCGGGTGGTTGCCGAGCTGATAGCCGCCCGGGCCGATATCCCAGGGCTCGGAGATCAGCTTGACGCGGGAAAGGACGGGGTCCTGACGCACCGCGTCGAAGAAGCCGCTGCCGGGATCGAAGCCGGTGCCCTCGCGGCCCAAAATCGTTCCGAGATCGAATCGAAAACCGTCGATGCGGTACTCCGTCACCCAGTAGCGCAGGCTGTCCATGACCATCTGCAGCACGCGCGGATGGCTGAGGTTGACGGTGTTGCCGGTGCCGGTGTCGTTGATGCAGTGCCGCTCGTCGCCCGGCATCAGCCGGTAGTAGGAGGCGTTGTCGAGGCCGCGCCAGCACAGCGTGGGGCCGAGCTCGCTGCCCTCGCAGGTGTGGTTGTAGACCACGTCCATGATGACCTCGATCCCGGCGCCGTGCAGGCGGCGCACGGCCACCTTCAACTCGTTGCGCATCCAGGATTCGATCAGGTAGCGCGGCTCCGGCGCGAAGAAGGCGAGGGTCGAGTAGCCCCAGTAATTCCGCAGGCCCTTGGCGACGAGGAAACGGTCCTGCAGGAAGGCTTGGATCGGCAGCAGCTCGATGCTGGTGATGCCGAGCCGCTGCAGGTGCTCGATCACCCGCGGATCGGCCAGCGCCCGGAAGGTGCCGCGCTCGCGCGGCGCGATATCCTCCCGCCGCATGGTCAGGCCGCGGACATGCGCCTCGTAGATGACGGTGCGGTCCCAGGGCACGCAGGGATTGCGGTCGTCGCCCCAGGCGAAGCTGTCATCGACCACCACGCATTTCGGCATGGCCGGGGCGCTGTCGCGCCGGTCGAAGGACAGGTCGGTGCGGCCGCCGCCTGGCCGGTAGCCGAGTAGCACGTCCGACCAGCGCAAATCGCCATGCAGCTGCTTCGCATAGGGGTCGAGCAGCAGCTTGTGCGGGTTGAAACGGTGGCCCCGGCGCGGCTCGTAGGGACCATAGGCGCGGTAGCCGTAGATCTGCCCGGGCCGCGCCTCGGGCAGGTAGCCGTGCCAGACCTCATCGGTGCATTCCGGCAAGGGCAGGCGGGCAATTTCCCGCCGCCCGGAGGGATCGAAGAGGCAGAGATCGATCCGCTCGGCATTCGCCGAGAAGACGGCGAAATTGACCCCGAGCCCGTCCCAGTTCGCCCCCAGCGGGTCGGGCCGGCCGGGATGCAAGCTGTTCGGAATGGGCGGCATACTATCCCTTCGGGCTGGACGTTCCATGCCCCGACCCGCCCTGCCGTCCCAGGCCTGCGGCCCGGAAGGGCAAGGTCAGGCGCTAGAGCATTTTCCGTTCACCTGCGTTCACGGCAAATGCTCTAGCCTGTTGTTTTCAGAGCATCTTCACCTGTTCGAGTGTTTCCATTCGAACGGGATCTGCTCTAGCTGCCGCCCTGCGGCACGAGGACAAGAACGGCGAGCGGCGGCAGGAACAGGTTGAGGCTTTCGCCGTAGCCGTGCGCCGGGATCGCCTCGGCCGTGATCCAACCACCGTTGCCGCTGTTGGTCCCGCCATAGGCGGCACCGTCAGAGTTCAACATCTCGTGCCAGGCGCCGCCGCGGGGAACGCCGATCCGGTAGTCGTGGCGCGGCAACGGTGTCATGTTGCAGACGACGAGGGCCGGCGGATCATCCGCGCCGCCGAAGCGCAGATAGGCGAAGACGCTCTGCGCCCGGTCGTCGCCGACCACCCAGCGGAAGCCCTCCGGCGAGGCATCCAGGCGGTGCAGCGCCGGCATCGCGCGATAGGCGGCGTTGAGGTCGCTCACCAGGCGCTGGATGCCGCGATGCCCGGCATCATCGAGCAGCGGCCAGGCGATGCTGGCATCGTGGTTCCACTCGGCCGGCTGGGCGATCTCGCCGCCCATGAAGAGCAGCTTCTTGCCGGGATGCGTCCACATGAAGCTCAGATAGGCGCGGAGATTGGCGAGCTTCTGCCAGGTGTCGCCCGGCATCTTCCCGAAGAGCGAGCCCTTCCCGTAGACCACCTCGTCATGGCTGAGGGGCAGGATGAACTTCTCGCTCCAGGCATAGACCAGGCCGAAGGTCATGCTGTCGTGGTGGTACTGCCGGTGCACGGGATCCTGCTCGATGTAGTGGAGCGAATCGTGCATCCAGCCCATGTTCCATTTGTAGTCGAAGCCGAGGCCACCTTCGCCGGTCGGCCGGGTCACGCCGGGCCAGGCGGTGCTCTCCTCGGCGATGGTGACGGCGCCAGGGCAGCGTTCCGCGACGACGGCGTTCATCTCCTGCAGGAAGGCGACGGCCTCGAGATTCTCCCGCCCGCCAAAGCGGTTCGGGATCCACTCGCCAGCCGGGCGGGAGTAGTCGCGGTAGAGCATGGAGGCCACGGCATCCACGCGCAGCCCGTCCACATGGTAGTGCTCCAGCCAATGCATCGCGCTGGCGAGCAGGAAGCCGCGCACCTCGTTGCGGCCGAAATTGTAGATCGCCGTGTTCCAGTCGCGGTGGAAGCCCTCGCGCGGGTCGGCATGCTCGTAGAGCGCGGTGCCGTCGAAGCGGTAGAGGCCATGCGCATCGGTCGGGAAATGCGCCGGCACCCAGTCGAGGATGACGCCGATGCCGGCGGCATGGGCGCGGTCGACGAACCGGGCGAAGCCTGTGGGCGGGCCGAACCGGGCGCTGGGCGCGAACATGGAGAGCGGCTGGTAGCCCCAGGAGCCGCCGAAGGGGTGCTCCATGATGGGCAGGAATTCGAGATGGGTGAAGCCCATGCCCTGCACATAGGGCAGCAACCGGTCGGCCAGCCGGTCCCAGTCGAGCGATTCGCCATCCGCGTCGCGCCACCAGGAGCCGGCATGCACCTCGTAGATCGAGATCGGCGCGCCCGGCGCCTGCGCCGCGCCACGCCGCGCCATCCAGGCCTCGTCCGTCCAGGCGAAAGGCGCTGGATCGAGGACGCGGGAGGCGGTGGCGGGCGGCAATTCCGTTGCCTGGGCGATCGGGTCGGCCTTCAGCGGCAGCAGCGCCCCGTCCGGCCCGACCAGCTCGTACTTGTAGACGGCCCCGGGCTGCAGGCGCGGGATGAACAGCTCCCACACGCCCGCTTCCGGCCGCAGCCGCATCGGGTGGCGCCGCCCGTCCCAGCCGTTGAAGTCGCCGACGACCGAGACGCGGCGCGCATTCGGCGCCCAGAGCGCGAAGCGCACGCCGGGCACCCCCTCCACCTCCATCGCCTGTGCGCCGAACACCTTGGCCAGTTCGAAATGCCGGCCCTCGCCGAAGAGATGCAGGTCGAGCGCCCCGAGGAGCAGGCCGAAGGCATAGGGGTCCTCGGTCTCCTGCGTCAGCCCCGGCCACTCGATCCGCAAGCGATAGGGCACCTGGCGCGACACCCGGCCGGAGAAGAGGCCGGCCGGATGCACCTTCTCGAGCCGGCCGATCTCCTCGCCGCCGTCGCGCGCCAGCACCACGACGCTGCGCGCCCCGGGCTGGAAGCTGCGCACCTCGCCATCATGCGGACCGAGGAGGGAGAACGGGTCGCCGTGGCGACCCGCGGCCAGCGCGTCATAGGACTGATTCATGCAGTGATCCGCTCCGCCAGGGAGGCAAGGCCACGCAGCGGCACACCGATCCAGGCCGGACGGTTCGCCGCCTCGTAGCGGATTTCGTACGCCGCCTTCTCGATCAGGAAGAGATCGAGCAGGGCAGCCTCGGCGTCCGCTGGCACCCAGGGATTGGGCGCGGCGGCCTCCGCCGCGTGATAGGCCTCGAGGAAGGCGTGCTCGGATTGCTGCTGCCAGCGGGCGATCAGCGCCGTGCGCCGCTCGGTGGGCGCGGCGGCCGAGGCGCCCGAGCCCTCCGTCGAGTTCGCCACATGCGCCACGTAGTCGAAGCTGCGCAGCAGGCCGGCGACGTCGCGCAGCGGGCTGCCCTTGGCGCGTCGCTCGGAGAGCGGCCGCGCCGGCTCGCCCTCGAAGTCGACGATGACGGCATCGCCCTGCGCCACCAGCACCTGGCCCAGGTGGAAGTCGCCATGCACACGCGTCTTCAGCGCGCCCGCCGCCGATTGCGCCAGCCGGTGCGTCGCCGCGCGCAGCGCATCGGCCCGCGCCAGCAGCCGCTCGGCGAGCGGGGCGATATCCTCCGGCAGCTCGCGCGAGCGCAGCAGCTCGAGCGCCGGATCAAGCTGTTCCAGCGCCCCCTTCGCCCAACCCTCGCGGTCCTGCTCCGTCGCCGTCTCCGGTGCGAAGGCCGGCTGGTCGGTCGGCTGCGCCAGGGCCGCGTGCAGCTCGCCCAGCCGGCGGCCGAGCGCGCCGGCGAAGGCCAGATAGCCGGCGAAGGGATCCTCCGGCGGCGTTTCGGTCAGCGCCGCCTCATCCACGGCCCGGCCAAGCCAGTCGAGCGTCCAGGCCCAGCCATCGCCCTGGTTGCGGACGAAGCCCTGGGCCAGCATCAGCGTGTTCGGCGTGCCATCCGGCGCGATGCGAACCACCTCGCCGAGCAGCGGCGCCGTATTGGCGAAGCCTGCCTCGGTCAGGTAGCGCGTCATCTCGGCTTCCGGATGGATGCCCGGATTGATGCGCCGGATGATCTTCAGCACCACCTGCTCGCCGTAGATGAGCGAGGAGTTGGACTGCTCGGCCGAGAGCCGGCGGATCTCCGGCGCTTCCGGCAGGGTCAGCTCGGCGAGGCGCGAGGTGGACCGGAAGTGGATCTCGCCGTCATCGGTCTTCAGCACCGGGCCATCGCGCAGCGCCTGCAGGATGGAGGGCGGGAGCCGGTTGTCGGCGAAGGCGTCGGTCAGGAAGCCGACCCGCCGACCCTGCCGCAGCCGCGTGAGGGCGAGCTGCGCCGGCAGCGGTCCGATGCCGTCGGTGTCCTCGACGCCGCCGAGCGGCAGCGCGTAGCGCTCGACCCGGCCCGGCAGCCTGGCCTCGACCTCGGCCATGACCACCGCGCCCTTCGCCTCGGGCAGGGCGGCGATGGCGGTCAGGCGGACGCCTTCCAGCGTCTCGCCCTTGGCGGCGAACCAGCGCCGCTTCGGGAGGTAGGCGGGCAGGATGTCCCGCTCGATCTCGCCGCGAACGGCGTCGCCAAGGAGTTCCTTCACGTCGGCCTTCAGGACAAGGGTTCGGAGGTCAGGCAACGGCTCGGGCGAGGGGGCGTGCCAGGGCGGCAGCGCCTTCTCGGTGGCAAGGACGAACCAGTAGAAGCCATAGGGCTGCAGGGTCAGCAGGTAAGGAAGCTGGCCGATCGGCGGGAAGCTCGTGCCACCCAGCATCTCCACCGGCACCTGCCCGCTGCAGGCGGAGAGGTCGAGCTCTACCGCCTGCGCCGAGCGGGAGAGGTTGAAGACGCAGAGGATGGTGTCGCCGTCGTATTCCCGCAGATAGGCCAGCACCTTGCGGTTCGCCGGATAGAGCAGCCGCATGCTGCCGCGGCCGAAGGCGCGGCTGCGCTTGCGCACCGCCAGCATGCGGCGCATCCAGTTCAGCAGGCTGTGCGGGTCGCGCGACTGCGTCTCGACATTCACCGCCTGGTAGCCGTAGAGCGGGTCCTGCAGCACCGGCAGGACCAGCGCCGCCGGATCGGCCTTCGAGAAGCCGCCATTGCGGTCGGGCGACCACTGCATCGGCGTGCGCACGCCGTCACGGTCGCGCAGGAAGATGTTGTCGCCCATGCCGATCTCGTCGCCGTAATAGATCACCGGCGTGCCGGGCATGGAGAGCAGCAGGCCGTTCATCAGCTCGATGCGGCGGCGGTCGCGCTCGAGCAGCGGCGCGAGCCGGCGGCGGATGCCGAGATTGATGCGCGCCCGCTTGTCGGCGGCATAGGTGTTCCAAAGATAGTCCCGCTCCCGGTCGGTGACCATCTCGAGCGTCAGCTCGTCATGGTTGCGCAGGAAGATCGCCCACTGGCAGCCATCCGGGATGTCGGGGGTCTGCCGCAGGATGTCGGTGATCGGGAAGCGATCCTCCTGCGCGATGCCCATGTACATCCGGGGCATCAGCGGGAAGTGGAAGGCCATCTGGCATTCGTCGCCGTTGCCGAAATATTGCTGCGTGTCCTCCGGCCACTGGTTGGCCTCGGCGAGCAGCATGCGGCCCTGGAAGCCCTGGTCGAGCTTGCTGCGGATCAGCCGCAGCACCTCATGCGTCTCCGGCAGGTTCTCGTTGTTCGTGCCCTCGCGCTCGCGCAGATAGGGCACGGCGTCGAGCCGCAGCCCGTCGATGCCGATATCGAGCCAGAAGCGCATCACGTTCAGCACTTCCGACAGGACGCGCGGATTCTCGAAATTCAGGTCCGGCTGGTGGCTGTAGAAGCGGTGCCAGAAATACTGCCCGGCCACCGAATCGAAGGTCCAGTTGGACTTCTCGGTGTCGAGGAAGATGATGCGCGTGCCGTCGTATTTCTGGTCCGTGTCCGACCAGACGTAGTAGTTGCGGTGCAGGGAGCCGGGCGGCGCGTTGCGGGCGCGCTGGAACCAGGGATGCTGGTCGCTGGTGTGGTTGATGACCAGCTCGGTGATGACCTTGAGGCCGCGGGCATGCGCCTCCCGCACGAAGCGGCGGGCATCCTGCAGCGTGCCGTAGCTCGGGTTCACCCC
Source organism: Roseicella sp. DB1501 (assembly GCF_013112485.1). GTDB lineage: Bacteria > Pseudomonadota > Alphaproteobacteria > Acetobacterales > Acetobacteraceae > Paracraurococcus. The sequence continues at coordinate 103,089 of NZ_JABFHG010000010.1, read as the reverse complement.
GCGATAGTCGGCGATGTCGTAGCCGTCGTCGCGCAGCGGGCTCGGATAGAAGGGCAGCAGCCAGAGCGTGTCGACGCCGAGCTCGGCGATGTAGTCGAGCTTCTGCAGCAGGCCGGCGAAATCGCCGACGCCGTCGTCGTTGGCGTCGAAGAAGCTCTTCACGTGCAGCTGGTAGATGACCGCGTCGCGGTACCAGAGCGGGTCGCGCGGATGCGTCGTGGCCCGCGACGCCGAGCCCGGCCCGCGGCGCGGCGGCGCGGCGGCCGGCTGGGCGGCCGCGCGCAGTTCGGACATGGAGGGGCTGAGATCCCGCCCGTCATCGCTGCGACGGGACATCACAGGCCCCCCGCCGGTCGCACCCGCCAGATCCCGAAGGGCAGGCCGCCGGGATCGAGCCGAAGCCGCTGCACTTTGCCGTGCCAGGTGAACTGCCAACCCGTCATCAAATCCTCCGCCTCCAGCGCCGCATGATCCGGCAGCCCCCATTCCCAGAGCGGCAGCTCGACCGCCGCCTCCTGGACGTTGTGCGGGTCGAGGCTGACGGCGCACAGCACCACGTTGCTCCGGTCCGCGGTGGCCTTCCGGTACCACAGGACCTGTTCATTGAAGGCGTTGTGGAAGGCGATGCCCAGATGGGTCTGCAACGCGGGGTTGGCGCGGCGGATCATGTTCAGGCGGGTGATCTCGTCCACGATGTCGCCAGGCCGCCGGTCCGGCCAGACGCGGATCTCGTACTTCTCCGAATCCAGGTACTCCTCCCGCCCCGGCAACGGCGTCGCCTCGCAGAGCTCGAAGCCCTGATACATGCCCCAGAGACCGGAGAGGGTGGTCGCCAGGAAGGCGCGGATGAGATGGCCGCCGCGGCCGCCGGTCTGCAGGAAGGGCGGGTTGATGTCGGGCGTGTTGACGAAGAAATGCGGGCGGAAGAAGTCGCGCTGCGCCGTCGTCGTCAACTCGGTCAGGTATTCCTGGATCTCCGGCTTGGTGTTGCGCCAGGTGAAGTAGGTGTAGGACTGGCTGAAGCCGACCTTGGCCAGCCGGTTCATCACCTTCGGCCGGGTGAAGGCCTCGGCCAGGAACACCGCATCCGGGCATTGCGCGCGGATATCGGCGATCAGCCATTCCCAGAAGGGGAAGGGCTTGGTGTGCGGGTTGTCCACGCGGAACAGCCGCACGCCCTGATCCACCCAGAAGCGCACCACGTCGCGCAGCGCCGTCCAGAGCGAGGGAACGGAACCCTCGTTGTAGAAATCGACGTTGACGATGTCCTGGTACTTCTTCGGCGGATTCTCGGCGTAGCGGAGCGAGCCGTCCGGCCGCCAGTCGAACCACTCGCGGTGCTGCTGCAGCCAGGGATGGTCCGGGCTGCACTGGATGGCGAAGTCGAGCGCCAGCTCGAGCCCGTGCTCCTTCGCCGCCGCGACCAGGCGGCGGAAATCCTCCAGCGTGCCGAGCTGCGGATGGATGGCGTCGTGCCCGCCCTCCTCCGAGCCGATGGCATAGGGGCTGCCGGGGTCGTCCGGCCCCGGCGTCAGCGTGTTGTTGCGCCCCTTGCGGAAAGCCCGGCCGATCGGGTGGATGGGCGGGAAGTACAGCACGTCGAAGCCCATTGCCCGGATATGCGGCAGGCGGCGGATGACGTCGTCGAAGGTGCCGTGCCGCGTCGCCTCGCCGCTCTGGCTGCGGGGGAAGAGTTCGTACCAGCTGGCGAAGCCCGCGCCGGTGCGCTCGGCATCGAGCGGCATCTCGGGGCTGCGGGCGCGGAAGGGGCGGTCGTCGGCCTCGGCCATGAGGCGCGCCGTCTCGGGCGCCATCAGCAGCGTCAGCCGCTCCTGGTCCGGCGCGCCCTGGAGGCGCTCGGCGAGGCCGGTCAGCGCGCCGCCGGCCCGCTTGCCGGCCTTGGTCACCAGGATGCGGCCTTCCTCCAGCTCGAGGCCGATCGGCACATTGGCCGCGTGCTTCTTCTCGAGCTCGTCGCGGAAGGTGGCGAAGGCGTCGCGCCAGGTCTCGACGGCGAAGAGGTAGCGCCCCATCCGCTCCAGCGGGAAGCGCGCCATCCAGCGGTCGTTGCCGAGCGGCACCATGCGGGTCTCGGACCAGGCCGTCTCGTCGACGGCGCGCCAGAGCAGGACGGCGCCGAGCTTGTCATGGCCGTCGCAGATCAGGTCGCAGGTGACCTCGACCACCTCGCCGACCGTGCGCTTGACCGGGAAGCGCCCGCCATCGACCGCCGGCGTCACCGCCTCGATGCCGATGCGCGGCGCCGCCGCGGCGGCCGCGACATCCGGCGCCGGCGTGGCCGCGGCGGCGGTGAGGATCGGCCGCGGCGGCTCCGCGGCATAGAGCCGCACCTCGCCGGCGCCGAGCTGCACCGTCGCGCCGGGCGCCAGCAGCCCGGCCGTCGCCGGCGAGACCGGGCGGAAGCGGGCGAAGGCGGCGCCGGCGCCGGGCAGCAGCGTGGTGAGCGCGACGCTGGCGCCGTTGTGCAAATCCGGATTGGCCAGGACCAGCGTCGCCGCCTGGGCCTCGCGCACATCCGGCGTGGCCGCGCGCAACAGCGCCACGACCGGGCCGCCGGGGCCGGCGAGGGGCCGCAGCTCCGCCTGCGTCATCACGCGGTCGGACAGCATGGCATTCGCCGCGCGCAGCTCGGCCGAGAGGTCGAAGCCGGCATGGTCGCGCAGCCAGTCCCAGTCCCCGGGCCGGTCGCGCGCCGGGTCGAGCGGCCGGCGGGCGCCGTATTCGAAGCCCATCGGCACCAGGATGCCGCTGCCGATGCCGCAGGCGAGGCGAAGCTGGCGCTGCGCCTCCCGCTCGGCGCTCCAGCTATCCGCGTTGCGGGCGGCGAGGCGCGGGCCGAAGGGGGGCTCCACCGTGGCGATCACCGGCGCGATGGCGGCGAGGCGCGCGGCCTCCTCGGTCAGCCAGCCGCCCTTCAGGTCCCACCAGCCCAGGCTGTCGAAGACGGCGGCGAAGCCGGCCTCGGCGAGCGGCGCCAGCGCGCCGGCCGGCACGCCGGCCGTCCAGGCGAGGAAGCGGCATTGCGGCAGGGCGGCCGTCAGCCGCCGCCACAGCGCGACGGGGACCTGGTGCGGGGCGTTGCAGCGAAAGCCGACGATGCCGGCCTCGGCGAAGCCGCGAAGCCGCTCCTCCCACCAGCCGCCGAGCGCCTCGGCGACGGCCGGATCCTCCCAGCGCGGGCGCACGGTGCCCTGCTCGGGCGGGGCATGCCGCGGGTCGGGCAGGCCGGACGGGCCATCTCCCTCGAACCAGGCGCGGTGCTCGGCGCGCATGGCGCCCTCGGCGGCGACGCGGTCGAGCACGATGTCGAGATAGAGGGCCAGGCCGGCGGCCTTCGCCTTGGCGGCAAGCTCGGCGAGGGTCGCGGTCGCGTCGCCGCTGGCCTCGAGGATGGGATGCGGCGCGCCCGGATCGGCCAGGTGGAAGATGTTCCCGGTGGGGCCGGCGGCGAAGGGCGGGGCGATCAGCGCCGTATCGAAGCCGAGCTCCGCCGCGCGCGCGAAGGCCCCATCCCACCTGGGCAGTGCGCCCACCAGGAGGGGATGCAGCAGATAGATGCGGGGCGCGGGCGGCCCGGCCACGGGCGTCGGCGCAGGCGCCGCGGCAGGAGATGACGCAGGCGCCGCGGCAGGAGATGACGCAGGCGCCGCGGCAGGCGCCGGCGTGGGCGTCGCGGCGGGTTTCGGCGCGGGCACCGCCTCGGCTGTCGCCGCGGGTGCCGTCATGGGCGCTGCCGCAGGTGACGGCGCGGGCGCCGTCACGGATGTCGCCGCAGGCGCCGCTGCTTTCGGCTTGCTGCCGCGTCGTGCTGCCATAGTGTCCCCCGTAGCCATGTCCGGCGCGAAACGCCCCGACACCCGATCGGCGCCATCACGGAGATTCACGGATGCGCGAGATGTGCGCCAGAGGGGGCCGGCATGAAACCGGCATGGCTTTGCCGGGACATCGATGGAGGCCTGCATGCTGGATCCCGATCGCTTCGACCCGGCCGCGCATGTCGCCGCGGTCACCCCCGCGGTAGGGTTGCGGCTCGACGCCGAGCGCCAGGCGCGGGTGGCGGCGGCGCTGGCGCTGGTGGCGCGGATCGGCGCCCCAGCCCTCACGCTCCCGCTCGACGAGACCGCCGAACCGGCGCCGGTCTACCGGCCGTGAGCAACCCCCCCATCGGCCCCTCCACTGGTCCAGCCCTCGCCCTCGCCGTCCGCATCCGCAGCGGCGAGACCACGGCGCGGGCGGTGACGGAGGCGGCGCTCGCCCGAATCGAGGCCCGCGGCCCTTCGGTGAACGCCTTCACCGCCCTGCTCGCCGACCGGGCAATGGCCGCCGCCGCTGCCCTCGATCGACGCATCGCCGCGGGCGAGACGGTCGGCCCTCTGTCCGGGGTGCCCTTCGCCGCGAAGAACCTGTTCGACCTCGCCGGCCTCCCGGCGCTCGCCGGCAGCCGCATCCGGCGGACGGCGCCGCCCGCGGCGCGCGATGCCTTCCTGGTCCGGCGATGGGAGGCGGCCGGGGCGATCTGCCTCGGCGCGCTGAACATGGACGAGTTCGCCTATGGCTTCACCACCGAGAACAGCCATGACGGGCCGGTGCGGAACCCGCACGACATGGACCACCCGCTGGGCCGCATCGCCGGCGGCTCCTCCGGCGGCTCGGGGGCGGCCGTCGCCGCCGGGCTGGTGCCGCTCAGCCTCGGCACCGACACCAATGGCTCGATCCGCGTCCCCGCCTCCCTGAACGGCATCTGGGGGGTGAAGCCGAGCTATGGCCGGCTCTCCCGGCAGGGCGCCTTCCCCTTCGTCCATTCCCTTGACCATGTCGGGCCCTTCGCCCGCAGCGTCGCCGACCTCGCCACCGGCTACGACGCGCTGCAGGGCCTCGATCCCGAGGACCCGGCGCAGGCGGCCGAGCCGCCGGCCCCGGTGCTGCCCGGCCTCGGCGCCGGCATCGGGGGCCTGCGCATCGCCGTGCTCGGCGGCTGGTTCGCGCGGCAGCAATCGGTGGCGGCGCGCGACGCCGTCGCCACGGTGGCGCGGGCGCTCGGCGCGACGGCGACGGTGGAGTGGACGATGGCGGAAGCCTCGCGCGCCGCCGCCTTCCTCATCACCTCGGCCGAGGGCGGCGCGCTGCACCTGCCGACGCTCCGCACCCGGCTCGAGGAATATGAGCCGCTGATCCAGGACCGGCTGCTGGCCGGCGCGCTGCTGCCGGCGGCCTGGATCGGCCAGGCGCAGCGGGTGCGGGCGCTGGCGCGCGACTCGATGCGGGCCCTGCAGCGGGACTGGGACATCCTGCTCGCCCCGGCGACGCCGGTGGCCGCCACGCCGATCGGCCAGGAGGTGCTGGAACTGGACGGCGCGACCCTGCCGCTGCGGCCCTCGATGGGCCTCTTCACCCAGCCGGTCAGCGGCATCGGCCTGCCGGTGATCGCCGCCCCGGTGCCGCGGGCCGAGGGCGCGCTGCCGATCGGCGTGCAGCTCATCGGCCGGCCCTTCGAGGAGGCGCTGCTGTTTCGCGCCGCGGCGGTGCTGGAAGCCTCCGGGCTCTGCGCCGCGCCTGTGGCGCCCGCCTTCGCGGAGGGGGCGTTCTGACCCAGCCCCGCTTCGGCCGGATTGGCGAGGGGCCAGCCGCCCCGGCGACCGGCGGCGAGACCTTCACCGAGCTGCTCGCCAGCGGCGGCGCGCGGGTGGAGCGCATCGCCTCCCTCGCCCAGGCCGGCCCGCCCGGCCAGTGGTACGACCAGGCGGGGGACGAGTTCGTGCTGCTGCTGGCCGGCGCGGCACGGCTCGGCTTCGCCGATGGCAGCGAGCGGGCGCTGGCGCCCGGCGACTGGGCGGTGATCCCCGCCCACTGCCGGCACCGCGTCGCCTGGACCGATCCGGCGCGGGAGACGCTCTGGCTGGCGGTGCATCTGCCGTCGCGATGACGGCCGCCCTTTGATCCGCCGCAAGGCGCGCACCCCGCCGCTGGCCGAGGATGGCGGCATGAGCAGGCCCATCCCCGTCGGCTATGCGCTGGCGAGACTCCCGCGCTACACTTCCTATCCCACGGCGCCGCACTTCGGACCTCTGGACGAGGCGGAGTACCGCGGCTGGCTGGCGGGCATCCGGCCGCAGGACACGCTCAGCCTCTACCTGCACGTCCCCTTCTGCCGGGCGCTCTGCTGGTATTGCGGCTGCCACACCGCCGTCACCCGCAATCCGGCCCGCATCGAGCGCTATGGTGCCGCCCTGCAACGGGAAGCCGGGCTGCTCGCCGCCGCGCTGCCCGCCCATGCCGGCCTCGCCGCCCTGCATCTCGGCGGCGGCACGCCGAGCATCCTCGGCGCGGCCGGCCTGCGCGCCCTGCTCGCCGAGCTGCGCCGCCGCTTCCCGCTCCGGCCCGATGCCGAGCTCGCCATCGAGCTCGACCCGCGGGTGCTGGACGAGGCGATCGTCGCGGCGCTCGCCGAGGGCGGCATCACGCGGGCCTCCCTCGGCGTGCAGGACATCGACCCGGCGGTGCAGCGCCGGATCGGCCGCCCGCAGCCCGCGGCGGTGGTCGAGCGCAGCGTCGCCTGGCTGCGGGCGGCCGGCATCCGCGGCGTCAACCTCGACCTGATGTACGGCCTGCCGGGGCAGGGCGCGGCGCAGGTCGCCGCCACGGCGCGCTTCGCCGCCGGGCTCGGGGCCGATCGGGTCGCGGTCTTCGGCTATGCGCATGTCCCCTGGATGAAGCCGCACCAGAACGCCATCCACGCCGATGCCCTGCCGGGCGCGCTGGAGCGGCTGCTGCAGGCCGAGGCGGCCGAGCAGGCGCTGGTGGCGGCCGGCTACCAGGCGATCGGCCTCGACCATTTCGCCCGGCCCGGCGACCCGATGGCGGCCGCCGCGCGCGAGGGCCGGCTGCACCGCAACTTCCAGGGCTACACCACGGATGCCGCGCCGGTGCTGCTCGGCCTCGGCGCCTCGGCCATCGGCAGCATCGCCGAGGCGGGCTATGCCCAGAACGAGCCGAACGAGCGCCGCTGGGTGGCGGCGGTGGAGGCCGGCACGCTGCCGGTGCGCCGCGGCCTGGCGGTGACGGCGGAGGACCGGCTGCGGCGGCACTGCATCGAGCGGGTGATGTGCGACTTCGCCCTCGACCTCACCGGCCTGCCGGGCGGGCTGCTGGCGGCGGTGCGGCCTGCCCTCGCGCCGCTCGCCAGCGATGGGGTGATCGAACTGACCGCCGAGCTGCTGCGCGTCACCGCCGCCGGGCGGCGCCATGTCCGGCACGTCGCCGCCTGCTTCGACGCCTATCTCGGCACGGGCGCCGGGCGGCACAGCGTGGCGGTCTGATCCCGGGCGACGTCGAGAGAAAGGAAGGATCATTACGTCACGCGGTCTTTGAGGCCGGACCGGGAACCGGACCGCAGCGCTCGGGTTTGACATCCAAGTGATTGCGCAGCATGGCGCCACGGGAGCCGTGCGGGAGTTCTTCTTCGGCCCATGGCGCTGTCGCATCCCCCCCTCCGCGTCATCCTTGCCGTCGGATTCGGCGGCATCGCCTTGCTGGCCGCGCTGGGCACCAGCGTGCTCGCCGGGCACGAGGCGGCGCGCCGCATCGAGGCGAGCCAGCACGAGGCGCTCGACGCCGCCGCATCGCGTCTCGCCGAGCGGCTCGACCAGGCCCTGTCGGCGCGCTGGCGCGACCTGCGGATCGTCGCCGGCCTGCCCCTGATACAGGACACGGCGGCCTCGCCGGCGCTGCGCCGCTCCATCCTGCGGCAATTGCACGACAGCTTCCCCGATTACGGCCTGCTCGCCCTGGTCGCTCCGGATGGCCGTGTGATCCTCGACAGCCGCGAGGCGATCGAGGGACGCGACCTCGCGAACCGGGCCTTCCTGCAGGCCGCGATGCTCGGCCCTGTGGTCGAGGACGTGCACGAGGCCGGGCTGCTGGCCGAGCCGCCGAAGGAGGCGCGGCCGCGGCAGCTGCTCGACCTCGCGGCGCCGGTCCGCGACGCGGCGGGCCAGGTGACCGGCATCGTCGTCGCGCAGCTTGATTGGCGCTGGATCGCCGCGCTGGTCGGCCAGAAGCGGCCAGGGGAGCCGGAGATGCTGATCCTGGCGCGCAACCGGGACGTGCTGCTCGGCCCCGCGCCGCTGCTCGGCCGCGCCCTGCCCGAGCTGGCGCCGGCGCAGGGCGCCACGGCCTTTCCCGATGGCGCCGGCTTCCTCGCCGCCAGCCGGGCGATGCCGGCCGATGGCAGCGATCCCGGGCCGGGCTGGCAGATCGTCGCCCGCCGGCCGACCCGCACGGCCCTCGCGCCGGCCCGGGCGCTGGAGCGCAACATCCTCGTGGTCGGCCTCGGGGCCAGCCTGGTGACCGCCCTGTTCGGCTGGGCCGCCGCCGCTTGGCTCGCCGGGCCGCTGTGCCGGCAGGCCGAGGCCGCGGTGCGGCAGCAGGCCGATGGCAGCCGCGACCCGCTGCCGCCCGGCAGCGGCTTCGCCGAGGCGGTGATGCTGGCACGCGCCTTCGACGGCCTGCTCGGCGATTGCCGCCGCTCCGAGGCGGCGCTGGCCGAGAGCGAGCAGCGGCTGCGCCTGGCGCAGCGGGCCGGACAGATCGGCGCCTATGAATGGGACATCCTGGCCGATACCGGCAAGGCCACGCGCGAATATGCCGCGCTGCACGGCGAGATCCTGCCCGAGGGCGACCAGACCTGGCCGGGCCATTACGCGCATTGGCTGGCGCGGCTGCATCCCGAGGACCGGCCGCTGCTGCGCCAGCGCCTCCGCCGCATCCTCGAGCAGCCCGGCCCCTTCGCGCTGGAATACCGCATCCTGCTGCCGGATGGCCGGGTGCGCTGGTTGCACGACCGCGGCGAGATCCTCGCCGACGCGGCCGGCCGGCCGGCGCGCGCCCTCGGGGCGGTGCGCGACGTCACCGCGCGGCGCGCGGCCGAAGACGCGCTGCGCGAGAGCGAGACGCGGCTGCGCCTGGCGCAGGAGGCGGGCGGGATCGGCATCTGGGACCTCGACCTCGCCAGCGGCCGGCAGGTCTGGTCGGAGCGGCAATACGCGCTCTTCGGCCTCGACCCGGCGTTGCCGCCGCCCGACATCGCCGCGGTGGCCGCCCGGCTGCACCCGGCGGACCGGGCGGCGCTGCTCGCGGCGCGCGACGCGGTGCTGGCGGGGGAGGAACGGAGCCTCTCGGCCGAATTCCGGATCCACCGCGCCTCCGACGGGTCCGAGCGCTGGCTCGCGGCCACCGGACGGCTGCTGCGCGACGCCGCCGGCCAGCCGGTCCGCATGCTGGGGGTGAGCCGCGACATCACCGAGGCGCGTCTCCACGAGGCCGAGCTGCGCGCCATGCTGGAGGCCAACCCGATCGGCGTCCTGCGCGGCGACATCCATGGCCGGATCCTGGATGCGAACGACGCGGCGCTGCGGCTGCTCGGCCATGACCGGGCGGCGCTCGCGGCCGGCGCGCTGCGCTGGGATGCGCTGACCCCGCCGGAATGGCTGCCGGTCGACGCGGCGAAGATCGCCGAGGCGCGCGAGAGCGGCATCTCCCAACCCTATGAGAAGGAGTACCGGCGGCCGGACGGCACGCTCGTGCCGGTGCTGATCGGTTTCACCCTCATCGGCGAGGCGCGCGAGGAGACCATCGCCTTCATCCTCGACCTGACCGACCGGAAGCGGGCGGAGGCGGCGCTCCTCGCCGATAAGGCGGCGCTGGAGCAGGCCGTCGCCGCCCGCACGGCGGAGCTGGCGGCGCGCGAGGGCGAGCTGCGCCGCATCTACGACCGCACGCCGGCGCCCTTCCACTCGGTCGATGCCGAGGGCCGGCTGCTGCGGGTGAGCGAGGAATGGCTCGCCTTCCTCGGCTACCGGCGGGAGGAGGTGCTGGGCCGGCGTACCGGGGAGTTCATGCTGCCCGAGAGCGCGACGCGCTGGGAGGCGGCACTCGCCCGGCTGAAGGAGACCGGCGACGAGGTGCGGGAGGTGGAGTACCGCATGCGCCGCGCCGACGGGCAGGTGGTCGAGGTGCTGCTGCGGGCCCGCGCCGACCATGACGCGGAGGGCCGCTTCCGCCTCAGCTACTCCGTCCTCTTCGACATGACCGAGCGCAACCGGTCGGAGGCGCGGCTGCGCGAGGCGCAGAAGCTGGAGGCGCTCGGCCGCATCGCCGGCGGCGTCGCGCACGACTTCAATAACCTGCTGCAGGTGCTGGACGGGGCGCTGCAATTGCTGGCGGACAATGCCGAGCGGCCGGACCGCGTGCGGCGCTATGCGGGGGTGGCGCTGCAGGCGGCGGAGCGCGGGGCGGTGCTGACGCGGCGGATGCTCGCCTTCGCCCGGCGGGACCGGCTGGCGGCCGAGCCGGTGACGCTGCCCGCGCTGCTGCAGGGCGTGGCGACGCTGCTGCATGGTCCGCTCGGCTCCGCCATCCGGCTGGAGATCGTGGCCCCGCCCGGCCTGCCCGCGGTGCAGGCCGACCGCTCGCAACTGGAACTGGTGCTGTTCAACCTCGCCCTGAATGCGCGCGACGCCATCGAGCAGGGTGGCCGGATCCGGCTGGAGGCCGCCGCCGAGCGGCTGGGCACGGGCAATCCGCAGGGCTTGGCGCCCGGCGCCTATGTGCGGATCCGCGTCGCGGATTCCGGCCATGGCATGGATGCGGCGACCCGCGCCCGGGCCACCGAGCCCTTCTTCACCACCAAGGAGACGGGCCAGGGCAGCGGCCTCGGCCTCGCCATGGCGCATGGCTTCGCGGTGCAGTCGGGCGGCGCGCTGCAGATCGAGAGCGTGCCGGGGGAGGGGACGGTGGTCTCGCTCTGGCTGCCCGAGCGCGTGCCTGCCCAGGGCCTCGCCGCGGCGGCGACCTGAGGCCGCCGGTCCGCATGGCCCCCTGATCGGCGCGGGCGATGCCGAAGCGCCGCCTCATACCAGCGGTCCGGTCCCTTGACCGGTCCGAGGCCCCGAACAGGGCCTGCGGCTTATGCTGCGAAGCCAAGCGAACCGGAGGTTTGCGCCCGGCGCCCGAGGGGCGTCGATATTACCCGCAGAGCCGGCCGAGAGCGGCGGTCAGGTCGTCGGGGTCATAGGGCTTGGCGAGCACCGGCACATGCGCGTGGCTCGGCGGCAGGCCCTCGGCGCCATAGCCCGTCGCAACCACGAAGGGCACGCCCCGCTGCGCCAGGACATCGGCGACCGGAGTCGAGGTTTCGCCGGCAAGGTTGAGATCCAGCACCGCGACGTCCGGATTCTCCTTGCTCAGCAGCGACAGGGCCTCGGACACCGTCGCGGCGGGACCGACCACGGCCGCGCCGGCATCGAGAAGGGCATCCTCGACCAGCATCGCGACCAGAGCCTCGTCCTCGACGACGAGCACCCGGCGTCCCGTGAGCCTTGTCATGCCTGCACTCCCTCCTCGGCCACCGGATTCGACGAACCCGATCCGGCGCGCAACGCGACAGCACATGGCCGGGGGCCTTGGTTCCCAGGCCGGTGCCGCGATGGCCGTCGCGCGCCCCTATTCGATGATTTTGCAACCATTCCATGGTGCATGGAATGGGTTACACACGCAAATGGCTATGTCCTCCAGGCCTCACGCCGCGGCCTTCGCATCGGCGATGGCGCGCCAGACCCGCTCGGGCGTCGCCGGCATGTCGATATGGGTGACGCCGAATTCCGCGAGCGCATCGACCACGGCATTCATCACCGCGGGCAGCGAGCCGGCGCAGCCGGCCTCGCCGCAGCCCTTGGCGCCGAGCGGATTGGTGCGGCAGGGCGTCGGATGGCTGAGGAAGCCGAAATCCGGCAGGTCGCCGGCGCGCGGCAGGCAGTAATCCTGGTAGCTGCCGGAGAGAAGCTGCCCTTCCTCGGAATAGGCGACCTTCTCCATCAGCGCCTGGCCGATGCCCTGGGCGATGCCGCCATGCGCCTGCCCCGCCACCATGAGCGGATTGACGATGACGCCGAAGTCGTTGACCGAGGTGTAGCGCACCACCTCGACATGGCCGGTCTCCGGCTCGACCTCGACCTCGCAGATGTGGCAGCCGTTCGGATAGGCCATCGGCGCCTCGCCGAAGACATGCCGCACGTTCAGGCTCTCCGGCATGTCGGGCGGCGGGTTGTTGGCGGTGCGGATGCGCTCGGCGAGCTCCATGATTCCGATGCTGCGATCGGTGCCGGCGATGGTGAAGCGGCCGAGCCCCTGCGGGTCCCGGTCGAACTCGATATCCTCGACCGAGGCCTCGAGCATATGCGCCGCCGCCGTCCGGCCCTTCTCGATGACGAGCTGCGCCGCCTCGACGATCGCCGCTCCCGAGGCCATCAGCGACTTGGAGCCGCCGGTGCCGCCGCCGGCGATCAGCAGGTCGGAATCGCCCTGGACCAGGCGGATGCTCTCGAAGGGCACGCCGAGGGCTTGGTGCAGCACCTGGGCGAAGGGCGTCCAGTGGCCCTGGCCGTAATCCAGCGTACCGGTGATGATGGTCACCGTCCCATCCGCCTCGAAGCGGATCTCGCCCTGTTCCTTCATCGGCGGGGCGGTGCATTCGAGGAAATTGCCGATCCCCCGGCCGCGCAGCCTGCCGCGGGCCTGGCTCTCCGCCTTGCGGGCCGGGAAACCCTCCCAGTCCGCGGCCTGCAGCGCCTGCTCCAGCACCGCGGTGAAGTCGCCGCTGTCATAGACCGAGCCCGAGGGCGCGCTGAAGGGGAAGGCGTCCGGCTTGATGTGGTTGATCCGGCGCAGCGCGATGGCGTCCCGGCCGGTCTCCCGCGCTGCCTGCTCCAGCAGCCGCTCGAAGAAGTAGTTCCCCTCGGGCCGGCCGGCGCCGCGATAGGCCGAGACGGGCGTGGTGTTGGTGACGAGGCATTTCGTCGTCACCTCGATCAGCGGCGTCGCGTAATTCGACTGGATGTTCTTGACGAAATTGCCGGTGCCCATCAGCGGCGCCACGGTGGAGAGGTAGCCGCCCATATTGGCATAGGCGGTCAGCCGCACCGCGAGCGCCCGCCCCTCGGCATCGAGGGCGAGCTCGGCATCCACCTCGTGGTCGCGGCCATGGCTGTCGGAGAGGAAGGAGCCGGTGCGCTCGTCGGTCCACTTCACCGGCTTGCCGAGCAGCTTCGCCGCATGCAGCAGGCAGAGATATTCCGGATAGGCGCTGGCCTTCATGCCGAAGCTGCCGCCGACATTGCCGGTCAGGATCCGCACCTTCTCCGGCGGCACCTTCAGCACGTCGTTCGCCATCTGGTTCTTCAGGCCGAAGACGCCCTGGCTGCCGACATGCAGCGTGTAGCGGCCGGTTCCGGCATCGTACTCGCCGATCGCGCTGCGCGGCTCCATGGCGCAGACCACGATGCGGTTGTTGCGGATGGAGAGCTTCGTCACATGCGCGGCCGCGGCGAAGGCCTCGGCCACCTTGCCGGCATCGCCGTAATGGAAGTCGAGCACGCAATTGCCGGGGATGTGGTCGTAGAGAAGCGGCGCGTCCGGCGCCGCGGCGGCGGCGGCGTCGGTGACCGCGGGCAGCACGTCGATATCGACGAAGACCGCCTCCGCCCCGTCCTTCGCCGCCGCCCGGCTCTCGGCCACGACGAAGGCGACCGGATCGCCGACGAAGCGGACCTTGTCGGCGGCCAGCGAGGCGCGCTCGATGTTGCGGAGCGGCGAGCCGTCGGCATTCTTCAGCGGCAGCACGCAGCGCATGGTGCCGTAGCCATGGCCCTCGAGGTCGGCGGCGGTGTAGACGCCGACCACGCCCGGCACCTCCTTCGCCGCCGCCGTATCGATCCCGCGGATGACGCCATGGGCATAGGGGCTGCGGACCATCACGGCGTAGAGCTGGCCGGGGAGGCTGATATCGTCGGTGTAGCGGCCGCGGCCCTGCAGCAGGACCGGGTCCTCGTTGCGCGGCACGGCCTGGCCGACGCCGAATTTCAGGCGCGTGGCATCCGGCATGGTGCTGTCGGGCATTCGTCGCTCTCGGCTGCTGGAATGGGTGGGGTCGCCGCCAAGCCTAGGCCAGCTTCGCGTCGGACGCGACCCCACAGCCCCGCCGCATTGACACCCCATCGCCTCTCCCGGAGCCTGCCCGGCACGAGGATGGGATGGAACGGCCATGCGGATCGGACGGCGAGGCGCGGCGGGCGTCCTGGCGGGGCTGCTGGCCGCGACCGGGCCAGGGCCAGGGGGAAGGGCAGGGGCAAGGGCAGCGGCGGAGGACTGGCCGACGCGGCCGCTGCGGCTCGTCGTGCCCTTTGCCCCGGGCGGCGCCTCCGACCTGCTGGCGCGGCTGCTGGCGGAGCGGCTGGGGCCGGCGCTCGGGCAGCCGGTGGTGGTGGAGAACCGGCCCGGCGCCGGCGCGACCATCGGCGCGGATGCCGTGGCCAAGGCGAAGCCGGACGGCACCACCTTGCTCTACGGCACGCCGGGCCCGCAGATCGTCAATCCGAGCCTGATGCCCAGCCTGCCCTATGATCCGGAGCGCGACTTCACCCCCGTCGTCAGCCTGGTCAGCGCGCCGAACCTGCTGGTGGTGAACCCGGCCCTGCTGGTGCGGAGCGTGCCGGAGCTGATCGCGCTGGCGAAGGCGCGGCCGGGCGAGCTGACCTTCGGCAGCTCGGGCATCGGCGCCTCCTCCCACCTCGCCGGCGAGATGCTGAAGCTGCGCGCCGGGATCGAGGTCACGCATGTGCCCTTCCGCGGCAGCGGCCCGGCGATCCAGGAGCTGATCGCCGGCCGCATTTCCTTCCTCATCGACACCCTGCTGCTCTTCGTCGAGCACCGGGCGAGCGGCGCGGTGCGGGCCGTCGCGGTGGCGAGCGCGCATCCCTCGACGCTGATGCCCGACCTGCCGACCATCGCGGAAACCCTGCCGGGCTTCGATTCCGCGGCCTTCAATTACCTCGCCGGGCCGGCCGGGCTGCCGGCGCCGGTGGTCGCGCGGCTCAATGCCGAGACCAACCGCATCCTGGCCGAGCCGGGCTTCCGCCGCCGCCTGGCCGAGCTCGGGCTCGAGCCGATCGGCGGCCGGCCCAAGGAGACCGCGGCCACCATCCGCGGCGAGGCGGCGCGCTGGCGCGAGGTGATCCAGGCGGCGCATATCCGCATCGAATAGGCGCCGGCTTCGCGGCATGCCGATGGCCCGACTGCGTGATCGCATGCGGGCCCGTTCGGGGCCCCGGACCGGTCGAGCGACCGGTCCGTTGGTCTGCGGCGGCCAAGCGGCTAGACCATGATCCGTTCACCCGGGTTCGCGGACCATGGTCTAGCTTGTTGTTGTGTCGCGTGATTCACGCCTTCGATGTTTCCACCGCGGGCGATCACGCTCTAGACCCTCGGGATGCAGGTCTATATCGCGGCGCTGATCCTTCTCTCCCTCGCCGGCGTCATCGAGGCGCGCTGCTCGACACCCGGGCTGCGGCCATCGGCGGCGGTCGCCGACCGCGTCTTCCACTTCATGGGCCGCGCCGCCTTCGGCTTCTGGCTGTTCCTGCTCGGCTGGGGGTTCTGGAAGCTGCCCTGGTCGCAGCCGGTGGCCGGGCTGATCCTCTCGCTCGGCGCCAATGCCCTGCTGGTGCGGGGCGGGGCCCGGCCCTACTGGCCGGGCCTCTCCATGGGGCTGGCGCTGCTCGGCTTCTTCCTCGTCACGGTGGTGCTGAACCGGATCTGAGCGAGGCGAGCCGGCGCCGCCTCAGCCAACCGGCGGCAGGTGCAGGGCGACGATCTCGCCATCCTGGCCCGGCACCGCCGGGAAGCGCGCGCGCACCGCCGGGTCGTGGCCCGGGATCACCCGCGTCTCGTCGCCGCCGGCGAGGCGCTTCGCGATGCGCCAGCCCTGGGTCATGGCGCCGAGGTCGAAGATGATCGGGAAGGGGTTGCCGGTGGCGTTGTTGGCGTAGAAATGCATGGCGTCCGAGGCCAGCACCACCGGCCCGCGCGCCGTCTCCACCCGCACCACCTGCAGCCCGTCCGAATGCCCGCCGACGCGGTGCACGGTGACGCCCGGCGCCACTTGGCCCTCGCCGTCGTGGAACTGCACCTTGTCGGCGAAGAGGGCGCGCACCATGGCGACCACATGGTCCGCCTCGAAGGGCAGGCGGATGCAGGCGGTGCACATGTGCCGCCCCGTGGCGAAGGCCATCTCGCGGTCCTGAATGTGGATGCGCGCGCCGGTGAAGATGTCGATGCTGCCGGCATGGTCGTAGTGCAGATGCGTCACGACCACGTCGCGCACCCGGGCCGGGTCGCACTCCATGGCGCGCAGGCTGTCGGCGACGCTGCGGTTCAGCTTGCGGCCGCGCCTGGCGGCGCAGGCGGCGTCGAAGCCGGTATCGACGACGATCTCATGCCCCTCGGCGTTGCGCACCAGCCAGACATAGTAGTCGAGCGGCATGGCGTCGTGCGGGTCGGCGACCGGCAGCAGGAAATTGCTCTGCGCCTCGCGCTCGTGGCGGCCGTAGCGGATGGCGTAGATGTCCCATTGGGGCGCTGTCGTCATCGGCGGTCCCTTCCTCCCGGTATCGTTGCTGCATGGGGCCCGGCGCGCGGGCGCCGGGCCGGTATCACTTGTTGCCGCCGAGGATCTCGCCCGCGAGCTTCTCCGAGAGCTGGGCAAGGGCGGTGTGGTTGTGCCCCGGGCCGAGCGAGGCCAGCGCCGCGGCCCACATCTCCCGGCAGAGCGCCGAGAAGGGGACCGGCGTCTCCGTCTCCCGCCCCACCTCGAGCGCGATGCCGAGATCCTTCACCATCAGCTCCAGCGCGAAGCCGTCGTCGAAGCGGCGGTTCAGCACGTATTGCTTGAACTTGCGCTGGCTGCTGTTGCTCATGCCCGAGGAGGCGTTGAGCACGTCCACCATGGTGGCGGGGTCGAGCCCGAAGCGCTGGCCGATCAGCAGCACCTCGATCCCCATGAGGAAGGTGCCGGCCGAGGAGAGGTTGTTCAGCGCCTTCATCGCCTGGCCGGCGCCGACGCCGCCGCAGCGGTAGAGGCTGCTGCCCATCGCCTTCAGCACCGGCTCGGCGCGGTCGAGCGCCGCCGCCTCGCCGCCCAGCATGATGGCGAGGTCGCCGGACTTCGCCCGCGGCACGCCGCCCGAGACCGGTGCATCGATCATCGGGATGCCCCGCTCGGCCAGCCGCGCCGCGATCTCGCGCGTGCGGGCCGGCTGGCCGCTGGTCATGTCGATGACCAGGGTCCCCTCGGCCAGCGCCGGCATGACCTGCGCCGCGACCTCCGCCACCTGCTTGCTGGTGGGCAGGATGGTGACGAGGGCATCCACCCCCTTCGCCGCCGCGGCCGGGTCGGCCACCGCCGTGCCGCCCACCTCGCCGGCGAATTGCGCGCCGCGGCCGGGCACCGCGTCGCAGACCACGAGTTCGAAGCCCGCCTTCACCAGGTTGGCCGCCATCGGCCAGCCCATGTTGCCAATGCCGACGAAGCCGATGCGCCTGATGGGGGAGGGCATCACTTCTTGCCCGGCAGGGCACCCTCGGCGACCAGCACCTCATGCGCCGCCTTGAAGGCGTCGAGGCCGGCGGGAATGCCGCAATAGGCCGTCGCGTGCAGCAGCACCGCCTTGATCTGCTCGACCGTCAGGCCGTTGTTCAGCGCGCCCTTCACATGCAGCTTGATCTCGGGCGTCTTGCCGAGCGCGGTCAGCATGGCGAGGTTCAGCATGGAGCGGGTCTTGCGGTCCAGCGTCGGGTCGCCCCAGGCCCAGCCCCAGGCCCAGGCGGTGGTGGCGCGCTGGAAGGACATCATGAACTCGTCGGCCTTGGCCATCGAGCTGTCGACATAGTCCGGTCCCAGCACTTCGCGACGGATGGGCAGGCCCTTGTCGAACAGGGCGCTATCCTCGGACATGGCATTCCTCCTGGCATCGGGGCCGGAAGGCTCGCGCGGGCGGCGGCGGCGGTCAACCGGCCCCGGCCAACCAACCATGCCCGGCCACCCCATCAGCGATGGCGAACCCGGGCGGTGCCCGCCTGTTGAGGCGGAACCATGCGAGGCAGGGCCATGCCGCCGAACCATACCGCCTGGCGTCGCAGCCGCGGCCTCCCGGGCTGAGCGATGTACCGCATCGCGCATCTCTCGGACCTGCATTTCGGCGCCGAGCGCCCCGAGGTGGTCGCCGCCCTGGTGGCGGAGCTGCGGCGCGCCCCGCCGGACCTCGTCGCCATCAGCGGCGACCTCACCATGCGCGCCCGGCATGAGGAGTTCCTCGCCGCCCGCCGCTTTCTCGACGGCTTGCGCTCGCCCGTCCTCGCCGTCCCTGGCAACCACGACCTCGTCAATTACTGGCGGCCGCAGCGCTACCTGCATCCCTATGCCCGCTGGCGCCGCTACGTCGCGCCGGAGGTCGAGCCGGTCTTCCGGGATGGCCGCGTCGGCGTCGTCGGGCTGAACACGGCGCGGCGCGCCGGCCTCTACCTCGACTGGTCGCGCGGCCGGGTGAGCCGCGAGCGCCTGGCCCGCTGCGAGGCCCGGCTGGCGGCGCTGCCGCCGGGCCTGGTGCGGATCGTCGTCGCGCACCATCCCTTCCTGCCGCCGCAGGCCGACCCGATGGCGCGGGCCGTCGGCGGCGCCGCCCGGGCGCTGGCCGCCTTCGCGCGGGAGGGGGTGCGGCTGGTGCTGTCCGGGCATCTGCACGTCGCCGACATCGCGCAGCCGGCCCGCGAGGCCGGCGTGCGGGCGCATGGCACCGCCGCCGCCAGCACCCGCGCGGAAGGGCCGCTGACGGTGGTGCTCTCGGCCACCACCACTTCCCGCCGGCTGCGCGGCGAGCCGAATGCCTTCAACGAGATCCGCATCGCCCGGGATGGCGGCGTCGAGGTCTTCGCCCGCGCCTGGGACGGAGAGGGCTGGGCAGCGGTGGCGCCGCAGGCGACGGACGCGGCGCCCTCCGTCGCGGTGGTGCCGGCCCCTTGACCGCTGGCCGGGTGGTCCGGCGCGTTGCAGGATGCCGCCGGAGGAGGCGCCGATGTTCTTCGAGGGGTTCACGCTGGAAACGCGCGAGGCGAACGGCCAGCGCATCCGCCTGCGCCGGGGCGGGGAGGGACCGCCGCTGCTGCTGCTGCACGGCAACCCGCAGACCCATGCCATGTGGCATCGGGTGGCGCCGGCGCTCGCCAGGCGCTTCACCGTCATCGCGCCCGATATCCGTGGCTACGGCTTCAGCGGCAAGCCGCCGGTCACGCCGGACAGCCGCCACTACGCCAAGCGGGAAATGGCGAAGGACGTGGTGGCGCTGATGCGCGACCTCGGCCATCCGCGCTTCCGCCTGGTCGCGCATGACCGCGGCGCCCGCGTCGCGCACCGGCTGGTGCTCGACCATCCGGAGGCGGTCGAGACGCTCTGCACCATGGACATCATCCCGACCCTGGCGCATTTCGAGCGCACGACGATGGAATTCGCGCTCGGCTACTATCACTGGTTCTTCCTCGCCCAGCCGCATGACCGGCCCGAGCGCATGATCCTGCGCGACACGGAGGACTGGTTCGACCTGCACACGGCGCGCGAGCCGAAGGACAAGGGCTTCTTCCACCCCGAGGCGCGGGCGGACTACCTGGCGGCGCTGCGCGAGCCCGGCACCGTCGCCGCCATCTGCGAGGATTACCGCGCCGCGACGGCGATCGACCTCGAGCACGACCGCGCCAGCCGCGCCGCCGGGGAGAAGCTGCGCTGCCCGCTGCTCGCCCTCTGGGGCGCCAAGGGCGCGATCCCGCGCTGGTACGATGCGCTGGCCATCTGGCGCGACTACGCCGCCGGGCCGGTGGAGGGCGGGGCGGTCAACAGCGGGCACTACCTCGCCGAGGAGGCGCCGGAGGAAGTGCTGGCGCGGCTCGACCGTTTCCTCTGATACCGGCGTGCATTGATGTTGCCACATCGATGCCCTCACTCGCCGGCGCCACCTCCGGTGGCTTGGCTGCGCCACACTGGCGGCGGCGCCCGTTCGGGCGCTCAGCCGGCTGCGCCGGCTGCACGCCAGGATTGAAGCAAGCCCGTCGCCGTCAGGGATCGAGCCGCTTCCAGAAGATCATGGTGGCGTGCTCGGCGCCGGCGGCATCCAGGGCGAAGCCGGGGATGATACCCACCTCCTGCCAGCCCATGGCGCGGTAGAGCGCCTCGCCCTCGCTGCCCGCCAGCGTGTCGAGCACCAGCAGTCGCCGGCCGAGCCGCAGCGCCTCGGCCTCGATCCGCCGCATCAGCGCCCGGCCGATCCCGCCGCGGCGGGCGGCGGGGTCCACCAGCACCTTGGCCACATCCGCGCGGTGCGGCTGGTTCTCCGGCATGTCGAGGATGAGCTGCGCCGTGCCGACCAGCGCACCCTCCTGCCAGGCGGCGAGCAGCAGCTTGCGCCCGCCCGCGACATCGGCCGCGACCCGGTGCCAGAAGGCGCGGGCGCGCGCCGGCGCCAGCGGCGGCAGGAAGGAGACGCTGGCGCCGGCCTCGACGCAACCCGCCAGGATCTCCGCCAGGCGCCGCTCGGCGCTGGCGGCGCCGGCCGCGTCCAGCACCTCCACCGCGACGCCGCGGAGCGGCTTGGCGTAGCGGAACTCGATGGAATGCGAGAGGTCGTCCAGCACCCGGACCGGGCCCTGCCGGAGGAAGGAGTGCTTCTCGTAGAAGGCATGCGCCCGGTCGAAGCGCGTATCGGAGAAGAGGAGGAGGCGCTCGGCGCCGCCGGCCCGGGCCCGCGCCTCGGCGGCGGCGAGCAGGGCCGCGGCGAGGCCGCTGCCGCGCGCCCCGGCCTCGACATAGAGGCGGCCGATCTCCCACGCGCCCGGTTCAGGGCCCGGCCGGGCGGCGATCATGCCGACCACGCGGCCGTCCCGCTCGGCGGCCCAGAGCGCGCCGCCCGCCGCCGCGTAGTGGCTGGCCAGGGCCCGCAGCTCCGGCAGCTCGCCATCGACATCGAGGACGCAGCCCGGATACTCGGCCCAGCAGGCGCCGATCAGGGCGACGAAGCCCGCGGCGTCGTCATCGCGGCCTGGTCGCAGCATCGGGCGGCCCACTGGTTCAGGACAGCTCGCGGCAGAATTCCTGAATGCGGCCGCAGGCCTCGGTCAGGCTCGCCGTATCGGTGGCGTAGGAGATGCGCATATGCGGCGACATGCCGTAGGCCGCGCCCTGCACCGCCGCCACATGCTTCTCCTCGAGCAGCGCTGCGACGAAATCGGTATCCGTCTCGATCTGCCGTCCGCCCTTGGTCCTCCGGCCGAGGCAGCCGGCGATGTTCGGGAAGACATAGAAGGCGCCCTCGGGCTTGTGGCAGGTGACGCCGGGCGCGGCGTTCAGCATCTCGACCGCGAGGTCGCGCCGCTGCTCGTAGATGCGGCGATGCTCCTCGACCAGCTCCTGCGGCCCGTCCAGCGCCGCCGCGGCCGCCGCCTGGCCGACGGTGGAGACGCCCGCCGTCGCCTGGCCCTGCATGTTGAACATGCCCTTGATCAGCTTGGCCGGCCCGCCGCCGAAGCCGATCCGCCAGCCGGTCATGGCATAGGTCTTGGAGCAACCGTTGACGGTGAGGGTGCGGTCCTTCAGCCCCGGCGTGACCTCGGCGATGGTCGAGAAGCGGTGCCCGTCATAGAGCAGGTGCTCGTACATGTCGTCCGACAGCACCCAGAGCTGCGGATGCCGCAGCAGCACCTCGCCGATCTCGGCGAGCAGCGCGCGCGAGGGCACGGCGCCGGTCGGGTTGCCGGGGAAGTTCAGCATCACCCATTTGGTGCGCGGGGTGATCGCCGCCGCGATATCCTCCGGCCGCGGCAGGAAGCGGTTGTTCTGCGGGCAGGAGACGGTGACCGGCACGCCGCCCGGCACCTTCGCCATGTCGGCGTAGGACACCCAGAAGGGCGAGGGGATCACCACCTCGTCGCCCGGGTCGAGCGTCGCCATGAAGGCGTTGAAGATGACCTGCTTGCCGCCATTGCCGACGAGGATCTCGCCCGGCCCGTAGTCGAGCTTGTTGTCGCGCTTGAACTTGCGCGCGATCGCCGCCTTCAGCGCCGGCGTGCCGCCCTGCGGCGGGTACTTGGTGTCGCCCGAGAGGGCGGCCTGGTAGGCGGCCTCGATGGCGTGCCGGGGGGTGGCGAAATCCGGCTCGCCATTGGCGAGGCTGATGACGGGGATGCCCCGTGCCCGCATCTCCCGCGCCTTCGCCGTCATGGCGGCGGAGGGCGAGACCTGGACGTTGGCGAGGCGCTGGGCGAGCTCGGGCATCGGCCTAGTTCAGCCCTTCGCAGAAACGCCGGATGCGCGTGCAGGCATCCTGCAGCGCCTCGTCGCTGGTCGCGTAGCTGATGCGGAAATAGCCGGGATACATGAAGGCGGCGCCGTGCACGCAGGCGACCCCCTCCTCCTCGAGCAGGGCGAGGCAGAAATCCTCGTCCGTCTCGATCCGCTTGCCCGATTTGGTGGTCTTGCCGATGCAGCCCTGCATGGAGGGGAAGACGTAGAAGGCGCCTTCCGGCTTGTGGCAGCGCAGGCCGGGGGCGGCGTTCAGCATCTCCACCACCATGTCGCGGCGGCGCTTGTAGGCCACCTTCATGGTCTCGATGCCGTCCTGCGGCCCGGTCAGCGCCTCGACCGCCGCGGCCTGGCTGATGCTGCTGGTGTTGCTGGTGGACTGGCTCTGCAGCTTGTCCATCTGCTTGATGAGATGCGCCGGCGCGCCGGCATAGCCGATGCGCCAGCCGGTCATCGCATAGGCCTTGGAGCAGCCGTTCATCGTGACCGTGCGGTCGCGCAGCCGCGGCTCCACCTCCAGCACCGTCGCCGGGCGGAAGCCGTCATAGGCCAGCTTGTTGTAGATGTCGTCGGTGAAGACCCAGACATGCGGGTGCTTCATCAGCACGTCCGTCAGCGCCTTCAGCTCCGCGGCGGAATAGGCGGCGCCGGTCGGGTTGGACGGGTTGTTGAGCAGGAACCACTTGGTCTTCGGCGTGATCGCCGCCTCGAGCTGCTCCGGCCGCAGCTTGAAGCCCATATTCTCGTCGCCGCGGACGATCACCGGCTTGCCCTCGGCCAGCTCGACGATGTCCGGGTAGGAGACCCAGCAGGGGGAGGGGATGATCACCTCGTCGCCCTGCTGCACGGTGGCGAGGAAGGCGTCGAAGATCACCTGCTTGCCGCCGGTGGCGATCAGGATCTCCTCCGGCTTGTAGTCGATGCCGTGATCCGCCTTGAAGCGGGCGGCGACGGCCTGGCGCAGCGCCGGCGTGCCGGCGACGTCGGTATACTTCGTCTCGCCGCGCTGGATGGCGGCGATGGCGGCATCCTTGACGTTCTGCGGGGTGTCGAAATCCGGCTCGCCGGCAGCCAGGCCGATGACGTCCTTGCCCGCCGCCTTGAGGGCCCGCGCCTTGCTCGTCATGGCGATGGTGAGCGAGGGGGAGATGCGGTCGAGGCGGTCGGCGATCAGCTTCATGGGGTCCTGCCGGACATGCGGGGAGGCCGGACCCTAGCTGCGCCCCCCCGATGCTTCAACCCGCGCTGTCGCCGACCCGGCCATTCCGCCCGAGAATGAGTGCCGCCGCGCCGGCCAGCAGCGCGGCGAGGCCGAGCACCATCGCGGCCAGCGCGTTGATCTCCGGCGTCAGCCCCATGCGGAGCTGGGAGAAGACCAGCATCGGCAAGGTCGTCCCCGCCGGGCCGGAGACGAAGCTCGCCACCACCACGTCGTCCAGCGACAGGGTGAAGGCGAGCAGCCAGCCCGCGGCGAGCGCCGGGGCGATCAGCGGCAGGGTGACGGTGCGGAAGACGGCGAAGGGCCCAGCGCCGAGATCGGCCGCTGCCTCCTCCAACGCCGGGTCCAGCCCGGCGAGCCGCGCCTGCACCACCACCGCCACATAGGCGAGGCCGAGCGTCGCATGCGCCAGCAGCACCGTCCCCGCCCCACGTCCGGGCGCCCAGCCGAAGGCGGCCTCGGCGGCGCCCTGCAGCACCACGAAGAGCAGCAGCAGCGAGAGGCCGGTCACCACCTCCGGCAGCACCAGCGGCGCGCCGGCCAGCAGGCCGAACAGCGCGCGGCCGCGGAACCGGCCGAAGCGGGCCAGCGCCCAGCCCGTCAGGCCGCCGAGCAGCACGGCCAGCGTCGCGGCGCCGGCGGCGATCCGCAGCGAGAGCCAGGCGGCCTCCAGCATCCGGTCGTTCGCCGCCAGGGCGCGGAACCAGCGCAGCGAAAGCCCGCCCCATTGGAAGGGGATGCGGTCGGCGCTGAAGGCGTAGCCGACCAGCAGCAGGATCGGCAGCCAGAGGAAGCCGAGGCCGAGGACGAGGCCGATGCGACTGCCCATGCCACCTGGGAACCACCTCATGGCGCCCGCCGCCCGGAGAGGCGCTGGAACAGGCTGATCGGCAGGACCAGCAGCGCCAGCAGGGCGAGGGCCAGCGCCGCGGCCAGCGGCCAGTCGCGGTTCTGGAAGAACTCCACCCAGAGCGCCCGGCCGACCAGCATCGCCTCCGGCGGGCCGAGCAACTCGGGGATCACGAATTCCCCGGCCGCCGGGATGAATACCAGCAGGAAGGCGGCCAGCGCGCCGGGCAGGGAGAGCGGCAGCGTCACGGTGCAGAAGACCCGCCAGGGCCGGGCGCCGAGATCGGCTGCCGCCTCCTCCACCGTGCGGTCGCGCCGCAGCAGCGTCGCGGCCAGCGGCAGCACGGCGAAGGGCAGATAGGCATGCACCATGCCGAGCAGCATCGCCCCCTCGGTATAGAGCAGCGGCAGCGGCCCCGAGGTCAGGCCCGCCGCCTGCAGCAGGCGGTTCACCCAGCCGCCGTCGCGCAGCAGCCCGATCCAGGCGCCGAGCCGCGGCAGGAAGCCGGTCCAGAAGGGCAGCAGCACGAGGGAAGCGAGCGGCATCTGCCAGCGCGCCGGGCTGGCGGCGATGCCGAGCGCCATCGGATAGGCCAGCGCCAGGCAGCAGGCCGCGGTGGCGAAGGCGACCAGGAGCGAGCGGAGGAAGGCATCCAGGTAGTACTGGTCCGCGACGAGGCTCCGCAGCGGCTCGAGCGTGCCCTGCCAGCCGGCATCGAAGGTGAAGGGCGGGCGGAAGGGCGGCACGCCGGCCGCGCTCTCGGAGAGTGCGATGCCGGCCAGGATCGCGACCGGCGCCGCGACCAGCAGCAGCAGCCAGAGCAGGGGCGGCAGCAGCAGGAGGGCGCGGCGCATCATGCGGCGAGCGGCACCAGGCTCTCGGCCGCCCAGGCCAGGCTGACCGTGGCGCCGGGCGCGGGCGGCGAGGCCCCGGCGGGCAGGGCGACGCGCCATTCGCCGCCCCCCGGCAGCGCCACCACCAGCATCCAGCCATCCCCGCGATAGGCGAGATCCTTCACCCGGGCGGCGATGCCGTTCTCCGCCGGCGGCGCGCCGGCGAGGAGGCGGATGCGCTCCGGCCGCAGGGCGAAGGCCGCCGCCGCGCCGGGCGGCCCCAGGATGGCCAGCGCCGGCGGGGCGGGGCGGAGCCGGCAGCCGCTCGCGCAGGTCACCGCGCCATCCGCCTCCAGACGCCCCTCCAGGATGTTCGCCGCGCCGAGGAAGGTGGCGACATGGCGCGTCGCCGGCCGTTCGTAGAGCGCCTGCGGCGAACCGAGCTGCGCCAGCCGGCCGCCCTCCATCACCGCCACCCGGTCGGCCAGGGCCAGCGCCTCGCCCTGGTCATGCGTCACCATGACGAAGCCGGCGCCGGTCGCCCGCTGCAGGGCGCGCAGCTCCAGCCCCGTGCGCTCGCGCAGACCGGCATCGAGCGCCGCCAGCGGCTCGTCCAGCAGCAGCAGGGGCGGGCGCTTCACCAGGCTGCGGACCAGGGCGACGCGCTGCCGCTGCCCGCCCGAGAGCTGCGCCGGGCGGCGGCGCTCGAGCCCCGTCAGCCCGACCAGCGCCAGGGCCTCGGCGACGCGGCGGGCGATCTCGCCCCTCGCCACCCCCTCGCGCCGCAACCCGTAGGCGACGTTGTCGAAGACCGAGAGATGCGGGAACAGCGCATAGCTCTGGAAGACCAGGCTCACCGGCCGCGCATGCGGCGGCAGACCAGTGATGTCGCGCCCCTGCAGCAGCACCCGCCCGGCATCGGCCGGCTCGAAGCCGGCGACGATCCGCAGCAGGGTGGACTTGCCCGAGCCGCTGCCGCCGAGCAGGGCGAGGAACTCCCCCGGCATGACATCGAGGCTCAGCCCATCGAGGGCGAGCGTCGCGCCGAAGCGCCGGGTGACGCCTTCGAGGCGCAGCAGCGGCTCGGCCAAGGCGTCAGCGGCCCGTCCGGAAGCGGTTCCAGAGCCGGCTGCGCAACCGCTCCGCGCCCTGGGCCGGCGTGCCGGGGACGAAGGCATGGGCGAGGGCGGCCTCGGGCGGATAGACGTTCGGATCCTCGCGCACCGCCTCGGCCACCAGCGGGCGGCTGGCGGGGACGGCGTTCGGGTAGCGCACCTTGCTGGTGATGGCGGCCATGATCTCGGGCTGCAGCAGGAAGTCGATGAAGGCGAAGGCGGCCGCGGGGTTCGGCGCATCCGCCGGCACGGCGAGCATGTCGAACCAGAGATGCGCGCCGCCCGGCGGCACCAGGTAGCGCAGCTCCACGCCCTTGCCGGCCTCCCGCGCCCGGGCGGCGGCCTGGATGACGTCGCCGCTATAGGTCAGGGCGGCGCAGATCTCGCCGCTCGCCAGCATGTCGAGCATCGCGCCGGAGCCGGGGATGGCGCGCAGATGCGGCCGGATGGCGAGCAGCGCCTGCTCGGCGGCGCGGAGGTCGGCGGGATCGGCCGAGTTCGGGTCCTTGCCCAGCCAGGCGAGGACCGAGGGCAGCACATCCGTCGCGCTGTCGATCACCGCGAGGCCGCAGGAGGCAAGGCGGGCGGCATTCTCCGGCTTCAGCAGCAGGTCGAGCCCGCCGGTCAGCGGTGCCTCCGGCCAGAGCGCCCGTACCCGGTCCAGCCGCACCCCGAGCCCGACCGTGCCCCAGAGATAGATGGCGCCGAAGCGGTTGCCCGGATCGGTGGCGGCGACGCGCTGCATCAACGCCGGATCGAGGTTCCGCCAGTTCGGGATGCGGGCGCGGTCGAGCGGCTGCAGGGCGCCGGCGCGCACCAGCCGGGCGAAGGTCGGCTCGCTGGTCGGGACGACGATGTCGTAGCCGGAGCGGCCGGCCGAGAGCTTCCCCTCCAGCGTCTCCAGGCTGTCATAGACGTCGTAGCGGATGCGGATGCCGGTCTGCGCCTCGAAGCGGGCGATCACCGCCGGGTCGATATAGTCGCTCCAATTGTAGACGTTCAGCACCGTCTCCGCCGCGGCGGCGCGGGGGAGGAGCAAGGCGGGCAGCAGCAGGCAGGCGAGCAGGACGAAACGGTGCATCAGCCATCCCGTTCGGATCGGAGGGAGAAGGCGAGGCTAGCGCGGATCACGCATGCTTCCGACCGGCAATCGGCGGCCATGCCGGCCGGTTGTTAGGAGCTTTTTCCTTGACGCTGGGGATCGTTTCCGAATAACACAGGCAAGCCGACGGCCGAACCGCGCCCGAAGCTCCCCCGCACCATCCACGCCCGCCGCCGGCGGCATCCCCGAGGAGCGCATTCGCGCCCCGCGGGGTGTCGTCGCGACCGGGTGCTGCCGAGACGGAGAGAACCCCGTGCCCTTCAGCCCGGCCAGCTTCAACGCGTTGATCCAGACCAGCGCCTTCAACCTCTGGCACTACCGCACCGCGGACACCCGCGCGATGGTCAGCGCCGACGGCTATTTCGCCCCGGTCGCCGCGAGCCTGCAGCCGGGCGACCTGATGGTGCTGCAGACCGTCGATGCCATGGCGATCGTGCCGCTGCGCAGCAACGACACGCTCGGCCCCGGCGTCACGCTGGACGGTACGGTCGGCCCGGTCAGCCTGCTGCGCGCCTCCGCCCAGGGCTTCCGCTTCGGCCAGGCCGCCTCGGCGGTGGTGCGGACCATCCTGCTCGCGCCGATCGCGGCCGGCATCCTGGTCGGCGGCAGCATCCCCGTCTCGGCGAGGGTCGCCGGCCCGATCAGCCAGGTGGTCTTCAGCCTCCGACAGGCCGACGGCACGCTGGTGCCGCCGGCCAAGGTGGTGACGGTGCAGGGCGGCCAGGCGGTGGCGAGCCTCGCCGCGCCGCCCTCCGGCAGCGGCTACCGGATCCGCGTCGAGGATGCCGCCGACCCCGCCATCGCGGCGCTCTCCGGCAGCTTCAGCGTCGCGCCGGAAACCGGGCTGCTGCTCGACGAGGTCGCGGATGTGCTGCTGACCGAATCCGGCAACCGCCTGCGGCGCTGACCGCGACGCCTTTCGCCCCCACCCGTCCCGCCGCTTCGCCGCCCCGCCTCCCGGGCGGCGCGCCGGCCCCATTCCCGCCCGCGCCGCGCCGGTCCTCCGGCCCGCCGCGCGCGCCCATCCGGACCGGAGACCGATGCCCGACGTCAGGATCAGCGAGCTTCCCGCCGCCAACGCCCCCGCCGACACGGATTTCGCGCCGTTGGTGCAGTCCAGCGGCGGCTTCTCCGAGACGCGCCGCGCCACCCTCGCCCAGCTCCGCGGCGCCGTGCTCGCCGATCGCGGCGCGCATGTGCGCGACTACGGCGCCGTCGGCGACGGCGTCACCGACGACGCGCCCGCCATCCAGGCCGCGATCAACGACCTGAAGGGCAAGGGCGGCGGCACGCTCAGCTTCGGCCCGCATGTCTACCGCATCGCCTCGGCGATCAGCATCTACGGCGCGACCATCCGGCTGCAGGGTGCGGGCTTCACCGAGGGGCCGGGCCCCGGCCAGGGCACCTGGCTGCGGATCGACAGCACGGGCTTCACGCCCTTCACCTTCACCGGCGACATGGCCCGCGGCTCGGCGGTGCGCGACCTCGCCGTGGTGCAGCAGCACAACGCCGCGCAGGATGCGGGCTGGGCGCCGACCGGCTACGACTATGTCTTCCGGGTGGAGGATTGCTACGGCGGCGTCGATTTCGACAACGTCTTCCTCTGCGCCGTCAATCGCGGGATCTATGCGCGGAATTCCGGCCGGGTCGATATCCGCCGGCTGCGCGGGCAGGTCTTCACCACCGGCGTCGAGATCGACCAGTGCTATGACATCCCGCGCATCCATAACCTGCATTTCTGGACCTTCTGGACCAGCGACGACGACGTGGTCCGCTGGCAGCAGGCCAATGGCGACGCCATGGTCTTCCGCCGCTGCGACGGCGTCTTCATCGACCAGGCCTTCGTGCTCGGCTACCGGAGCATGTTCCGCTTCGCCTCCTCGACCGCGGGCGTGACGACGAAATTCTACATCGGCCAGGCCTATGTGGATTTCTGCCAGTACGGCGTCTGGATCGAGGGCGGCGGCACGGATGGGCAGATCGCCAGCCTCACCCATCAGGGCGAGATCTTCAACGCCGGCGGCCCGCCGCTGGCCGGCGGCATCGGGCTCTACGTCAACGCCTCCAACACGCGGCTGCATGTCGGCAACCTGCGCGTCGACGCGGTGGAGGACAATGCCGTCCGGGTGAACGGCACGGGCAACCGGCTCGACATCTTCTCGCTGCGCTGCGCGCGCTACAACTACCGCAACAACGGCGCGACGGCGATCTACCTCGCCGATAGCGGCAGCGGCACGGCGAACCAGCTCTATCTTGGCGCGCCGCCGCTGCTCGAGCGCGGCAATGGCGGGGCGCTGGTCAATGCCGGCACCAATGCGCTCTGCGCCGCCGGCGCGCCGGCCGGGCGCGTGGCCCGGCCCGGCTTGGCGCTGGGCAGCGCCGATACCGGCCTCTTCCAGCCCGGCACCGGCAGCCTCGCTCTGGCGGCGGGCGGGGCGGAGGTGCTGCGCGCCACCAGCGCCGGCACGGTCACGCTCGGCGATGCGCCGGGCGCGCATGCGCTGGAGGTGGCGACCCCGGTCTCGGGCGCCAACCACCTGACGGTCAGCGGCGGCGCGACGGGCAGCCAGGTCGCGCTGCAGGCGCAGGGGATCGATGCCAACATCGATCTCAGCCTCGCCGGCAAGGGCAGCGGGCTGCTGCGCACCGCGACGCCGCCGACCGCCGATGCCTCCACCGCCGTCGCCACCACCGCCTGGGTGCGGGCGCAGGGCTATTCGACGGGCGGCGGCACCGGCGCGGTCTCGAGCGTCGCGGGCCGGACCGGCGCCGTCACCCTCGCGGTCGCGGATGTCGCCGGCGCCGCGCCGCTCGCCTCGCCGGCGCTGACCGGGACGCCGACCGCCCCCACCCCGGCCGCGACCAACAGCAGCGCGGCGCTCGCCACCACGGCCTTCGTCTGGTCGCGCCCGGCGCAGCGGCAGCCGGCCGATGCCTCGGCGAGCGGCGGCAATGCCCGCGGCAGCAACGCCACGGACTGGCAGGGCAGCCGGGACCAGGCGACGCAGGTGGCGAGCGGCGCGCTGGCGGCGATCGGCGGCGGCGCCGGGAACACCGCCTCGGGCACCGGGGCGGTGGTCGCCGGCGGCAGCGGCAACGTCGTGGGTGGTGCCTATGGCTGGGTGCCGGGCGGGGCCCAGGCGGATATCCGCGGCACCTATGGCCGCGGCGCCTGGTCGAGCGGCGCCTTCAGCACCGCCGGCGACGCCCAGGCCGGCGAGTTCCTGCTGCGCCGGCAAACCACGGACAACGCGCAGACCGTGCTGACCACGGATGGCCAGGCGCCCGGCGCGGGCAACCTGGCGACGCTGCCGAACAACGCCGTCTACGCCGCAAGGCTGATGGTGGTGGCGCGGCAGATCGGCGGCAGCGCCGGCACGGCGGGCGATTGCGGCTGCTGGATCCGCGACGTCCTGGTCAAGCGCGGCGCCAGCGCCGCCGCGACCACCGTGCTGGTCCCCGGCACCTCCACCCTCGTCGCCCCGACCGCCGGCGGCGATTCGGCGGCGAACAGCGCCTGGAAGATGGGCGTCGGCGCCGACACCACGAACGGTGCCCTCGTCGTCACCGTCCAGGGCGAGACGAACAAGACCATCAACTGGGTCGCCCGCATCCTCTCGGTCGAGGTCGTCGGCTGACCCCCCCAACCGTGGAGCCCCTCCCATGGCCCTGATCAAGCCGATCGAGATCCGCAACACCGGCCTCGTCGCCACCTATTGGCGGTTGACGCACTGCCAGATCGACCACGCCGCCGGCATCGCCGAATTTCGGCTGCACGGCTACCCGACCCGCGAGGCGCGCCTCGCCGGCAAGGCGCCGCTGCCGGCCATCGCCTTCCGGGTCGAGGCCGGGACGCTCGGCCTGCCGGACCTGCATGCGGTGACCAGCACGGCGCTCTACGCCGCCGCGCGCAGCCAGCCGGCGTGCGACGGCGTGGTCTGGTTCGCCGATGCCGAGGAGGGCTGAGGCCACGCGCCTCCCGCCGCCTGCCATCCCGGAGGCCTGGCCGTCACGCAGGCTTGCACGAAGCCTGACCTACGGCCGGCGCAGCCGGCTGAGCGCCCGAATGGGGCCGCGACCTGTGTCGCGTAGCCAGGCTGCAGCAGGCAGCGCCGGCGACCGAGGGCATCGATGGGGCACCATCGATGCATTTCCGCACCATAGGAGAGTGAGCATGCCCGATCTCACCGATTACGCGAAGAACCTCCTCGGCCGCGCCCTCTGCGCCCGCGCGCCCGCCCTGCCGAGCCAGGTCTATCTCGGCCTCGGCAACGGCGGCAGCGACGCCACCGGCCTGACCGGCGAGCCTGCCGGCAACGGCTATGCCCGGCAGCGGGTGACCTTCACCGGCACCGGCGCGCAGCAGAACACGGACGCCATCCGCTTCACCTTCACCGCCGCCGCCGGCACGATGACCCATGTCGGGCTCTTCGATGCGGCGAGCGGCGGCAATGCGCTCACCTGGTCGGCGCTGTCGCAGCCGGCCGCGGTCACCGGGCCGGGCAGCGTGACGCTGAACGCCGCCTCGCTGGTACTGGGCGCGAGCTGAGGCGGCGGGCGGCACGGCCCCAGCCGTGCCGCCAGGCGCCGCCTCCGGCGGGGCGCGAACATGCCTGACCGGATCGGTCCGCATGGGCTGCGACTTGTATCCGAGGATGGCGCTCAGCTACCTTGCGGCTGAGCCTCGGAGACCGCCTTGAACCCGTTTGACGCCGCGCAGCATGCCCCGGAGAGCCGGGTCCAGATCTGCGATCGTTGCGGCAGCCGCATCGCCGGCCTGTGCCAGCCGCTCGACGCCGCGGCGCTGGACGAGATCTCGGCGGAATCGCAGCAGGTCGTCATGCCCGCGCACAGCACCATCTTCCGCGAGGGCGATGCGGCCGGCAAGGTCTTCACCCTGATCGAGGGCTTCGCCAAGCTCTCCCGCCTGCTGCCGGATGGCAAGCAGCAGGTGGTCGGCTTCCGCTTCGCCGGCGACGTCATCGGCTACACCACCCTCGCCGCCTATCCCTTCGATGCCGAGTTGCTGACCGAGGCGCGGATCTGCCGGCTCGAGCGGCGGCAGCTCGATGCCTTGCTGCAGCGCTACCCGAAGCTCGAGCGGCGCATGCTCGACCTCTGCGTGCAGGAGCTCACCGCGACGCAGGAGCAGCTCGTTACCGTTGGCCGCCGCTCCGCCGAGGCGCGGGTCGCCGCCTTCCTGCTCTCCCTCGTCGAGGCCGGCCGCCGCCGCGGCGCGGTGCCGCAGGTGCTGGAGATGCCGATGACCCGGGCGGACATCGCCGATTTCCTGGGCCTGACGCTCGAGACGGTGAGCCGCAGCCTGACCGCCTTCCGCAAGCGCGGCTGGATCCGCGAGCCGATGCACCACCGGGTCGAGCTGCTCGATCCCGAGGCGATCTCGGCCCTGGCTGAGGGCCTCTGAGCCGGGCCTTTCCGCCCCGCGCATCCGTCCTTCCCTTTGGCACCTTCCCCTGGCACCGCCCTTGCACCATCCCCGGCGACCCAGAGCGAGGGGAGAGGGCGGATGTGCCAGGGTGACGATCCGAATTGCCGCGATTTCGAGAAGCATCGCCTCGATTTCCGCACCGGCCTCGCCAAGGAGCGCCGGTCCTTCCTGAAATCCGGCTTCGCCGCCTCGGGCGGCGCGGCGGCGCTCGCCACGGCCGGCATCTCCCTCGTGCCGCCCGCCCTGGCCCAGGCCTCGGCCGCGCGCGGCGGGGCGGGGCCGCGGCTGCACAGCCTGCCGGCGAATGCCGAGACGGTGCATTGGGGCTATTTCAGCAAGAGCCTGGCGCCGCGCCTCGAGGTCAGCTCGGGCGATTACGTCACCATCGAGACGCTGACGCATCACGCCAATGACGATGCCGAGCGCATGGTCCAGGGCGATCCCGGGGCCGAGAGCGTCTTCCTCTGGACCAAGGACAAGAAGGGCGTCATGCGCCGCGGCGCCGGGCCGGGCGATGGCGGCGGCCTCGGCGTGCATATCTGCACCGGGCCGGTCGCCGTGCGCGGCGCCGAGCCGGGCGACGTGCTGGAGGTGCGCATCCTCGATGTCGCGCCGCGCCCCTCGGCCAATCCCGCCTTCAGGGGCCTCGCCTTCGGCAGCAACGCCGCGGCCAATTGGGGCTTCCACTACAAGGACCTGCTGACCGGTGAGAAGCCGCGCGAGGTGGTGACGATCTACGAGCTGGACGCCACCGGCAGCCGCAACTAGGCGAGCGCGGTCTACAACTTCAAATGGGTCCCGGTCACCGATCCCACCGGCAAGCTGCACCCGACTATCGACTATCCCGGCCTGCCGGTCGATCACGGCCGCACCGAGCGGCGCTTCGGCGTGCTGAAGAACATCCGCGTGCCCATCCGGCCGCATTTCGGCACCATGGGCCTGGCGCCGAAGGAGGCGGATGTCGTCAATTCCATCCCGCCCAGCTACACCGGCGGCAACATCGACAATTGGCGCATCGGCAAGGGCGCGACCATGTACTATCCGGTCGCGGTGCCGGGCGCGCTGCTCTCGGTCGGCGACCCGCATGCCAGCCAGGGCGATTCCGAGCTCTGCGGCACCGCCATCGAATGCTCGCTCACCGGCACCTTCCAGGTCATCCTGCACAAGAAGGCGGATCTCGGCGGCACGCCGCTCGAGGCGCTCGACTTCCCGATGATCGAGACGGCCGAGGATTGGGTGATGTCCGGCTTCAGCTACCCGAACTACCTGGCCGAGCTGGGGCCGGACGCGCAGAACGCGATCTTCGCCAAATCCTCCATCGACCTCGCCATGCGCGACGCCTTCCGCAAGATGCGCGGCTTCCTGATGCATGCGAAGGGGCTGACGGAGGACGAGGCGATCTCGCTGATGTCGGTCGCCGTCGATTTCGGCATCACCCAGGTGGTGGACGGCAATTGGGGCGTGCACGCCATCATCAAGAAGAACGTCTTCGCCGGGCAGGCCTAGGACGTCCCCACGGCGCCGCTGCCCGGCGCAGCAGGGGCCCCGGTGAGTCCCTCCTGGGCCGGCATCCGTCACAGCCTGTCGCGGCGGGGCAGCGGGAAGCGACAGGCGACGCGATTCGCGCTAGAGCATCGGCCCAGCCACAGACGGGGATCCGATGCCCGCCGAGATCCGTGACGCCATCCTGGCCGCCGCCGAGAGCCTGCGCCGCCTGGCCGGGGATGCGGCAGCGGTCGAGACCATCGAGGCCATCGCCGAACGCTCCGTCGCCGCCCTCGCCGCCGGGCGCAGGATCCTGCTCTGCGGCAATGGCGGCAGCGCCGCCGATGCGCAGCACTGGGCGGCGGAGCTGGTCGGGCGCTTCCATTACGACCGGCCCGGCCTGCCGGCGATCGCGCTCACCACCGACAGCTCCATCCTGACCGCCATCGGCAACGATTATGGCTATGATCGCGTCTTCGCCCGGCAGGTGGAGGCGCTGGGCCAGCCCGGCGACCTGCTCTACGCCCTCTCCACCTCCGGCCGTTCCCCCGGCATCCTGGCGGCGCTGCGGGCGGCGCGGGAGCGGGGGATGGGGACGATCGGCTTCACCGGCGCCGGGGGCGGCGCCATGCCCGAGCTTTGCGACCTTTGCCTGCGCGTCCCGGCCGAGGCCACGCCCCGCATCCAGGAGGCGCATGAGGTCGCCGGCCACCTGATCTGCGAGCTGATCGAGCGGCGGCTCTTCCCGCAGGCCGGCTGAGCCGCCCCATGCCGCGCCGCGCCCTCTTCCTCGACCGCGACGGCATCATCAACATCGACCACGGCTATGTGCACCGGCGCGAGGATTTCGTCTTCGTCGAGGGCATCTTCGACCTCGCCGCGGCGGCGGCGCGCCGGGACCTCGCCCTCGTCGTCGTCACCAACCAATCCGGTATCGGCCGGGGCCTTTATACCGAGGCGGAGTTCCAGGCGCTGATGCGCTGGGTCGCCGGCGTCTTCGCCGCCCACGGCACGCCGCTCGCCCGCATCGAGCATTGCCCGGACCATCCCGACCGGGCCACGGAGCGCCGCAAGCCCGGTCCCGGCATGCTGCGGGACGCCGCCGCCGCGCTCGGCCTCGACCTGCCCGGCTCGATCATCATCGGCGACCAGATCAGCGACATGGAGGCCGGGCGGCGGGCCGGGCTGCGGACCCGGCTGCTGGTCAGCGACCATCCCGCGGCGCCGCCGGCGACGCTGGTGCTGCCCTCGGTGCGGGCGGCGGCGGCGTGGCTGGCCGTGCCGGAGGCACCCGCGCCGTGAGCCAGGGCGCCCACGGCCTCTCCCGCCGCGGCTCCCGCGCCAGGGCGCAATGCGCGCCGTCCAGGCTCATCCAGCGGCTGTAGAAGGGATCGCGCAGCAGCGTCTCGCCCCAGCGGCGCTTCATATAGGCGATCTCGCGGGCGAAGCGGCGCGCCTTCTCCGGCGCATGGTCCTTCCCGCGCGAGGCGGATTCCAGGTGGTAGAGCTGTGCGAAGGGCGTCCAGAGAATGCGCCAGCCCGCCTCGCGGATGCGCAGGCAGAGATCGATGTCGTTGAAGGCGACGGCGAGGTTCTCGGCATCCAGCCCGCCCACCGCCTCATAGACCGAGCGGCGCAGGGCGAGGCAGGCGCCGGTCACCGCCGCGACCTCCCGCACCAAGGCGAGGGAGCCGAAATAGCCGGAATCCCCCGGCGGGCTGCGCAGCAGGTAGTGGTCGGCGACGCCGCCGATGCCGATGACCACGCCGCCATGCTGCAGCCTGCCATCGGCATAGAGCAGCTTGGCGCCGACCGCGCCGACCTCAGGCCGCATCGCCTGGCCGACCAGCTCGCGCAGCCAGCCCGGCTCGATCACCTCGATGTCGTTGTTCAGCAGCAGCAGCACCTCGCCCCGCGCCGCGGCGGCGGCCTCGTTGTTCAGCGCCGCGTAATTGAAGGGGCCGGGCGAGGCCAGGATGCGCACCCGCGGATCGGCGCGCAGCCGCTCGAACAGCGCCAGCGTCTCCGCCTCCTCGCTGCCGTTGTCGAGGATGAGGAGCTCGATCGCCGGATAGTCGGTCTTGTGCAGCACGCCCTCGGCGCAGGCGGCGAGCAGCGCGGCGCGGTCGCGCGTCGGGACGATGACGGAGACCAGCGGCGCCGGCTCCGGCAGCGGCCAGACCACCCTTGTGTGGGAGGGGGCGAGGGGGGAGGGCTCCAGCCGCGCCGCGACGCCCTGCGCCGCCAGCAGGTCGGCGACCGCCCGCCGGCTCGCCGCCGTGCAGCGCTCGAGCTGCGCCTGGGAGAAGCTGTCCGCCTGGCCGGTCTGCCGCCAGTGATAGAGGATGGCCGGGATGTGCCGCACCCGCGCCGGGCCGACCGCCGCCGCGGCGCGCAGGGCGAGGTCGTGGTCCTGGCTGCCCTCCAGCCCCTCGCGCAGCCCGCCCAGCCGCTCCAGCAGGTCGCGCCGGTAGACGCCGAGATGGCTGACGAAATTCTGCCCGAGCAGCAGGTCGGGGTCGAAATCCGGCTTGAAATAGGCGCCGAAGCGCTGCCCCTCGGCGTCGAGCTTGTCCTCGTCCGAGTAGAGGACCGCCGCCTCCGGGTCGGCCTCGATCGCCGCCGCCACCTCGTAGAGCGCCGTCTCGGCCAGCAGGTCGTCATGGTCGAGCAGCGCCACGTAGTCGCCCCGCGCCAGGGCGAGGGCGCTGTTGCTGGCGGCCGAGATATGGCCGTTGCGCTCCCGCCGCATCCAGCGCAGCCGCGGCTCCTCGGCGGCGATCTCGGCCAGCACCCGCGCCACATGCGGCGAGGGCGAGGCATCGTCGGCGATGCAAAGCTCCCAATGCGGCCAGAGCTGGGCCCGGACCGAGGCGATGGCGGCGCGCAGCAGCGGCTCCGGCGTCTCATAGGCCGGCATCACCACCGAGATCAGCGGCGGCGCCGGCATGGCGGCGATATGCGCGCGGATCGCGGCGCGGTCCGTCTCCCGCAAGGTGTCGAAGCGGGCGATCCAGCGGGCATAGCCGCGCCGGTCCTCGGGCTCGTAGCGGCCGGTGGGCGGCTCGCCGACCAGCCACTGCGCCAGGCCGGCGAGGCGGATGCGCAGCGGCAGCACCCAGTCGGGCAGCATCCCCCAGGCGCCGCGCCAGATCCGGTGCAGGACCTGCCGCGGCCCCTGCATCCGGCTGCGCGGCGGCGGCTGCCCCCCAAGGGGCGGCACAGGGGGCGCCACAGGCGGTGTCGGGACGGGGGCTGGCTTGGGCGTCGCTGGCATGCGGGGGCGGGTAATGCCTGCCGCCGGGAGGGGAAACAGCGGGTGGGTCACGAAAGCTTGATGCGGGGTTTGACGGCCCGCCCGGCGGCGACCATTGTCCGGCCCGTCGCAGCCTGCCCCTTGGGGCCGGCTCGCGCCGCCATCCGCATCCCCCTCTCCGAAGGTTCCGCCCATGCCCACCGCCGCGCGGCCACTCCCGGCCGCGGCGCCCGAGCCCTATGTGCTGACGCCGCTGATCCTCGACCCGCCCGGCCTGCGCCGGGCCGTGCATGGCTACAGCACCGCCGGCACCTGGCGCCGGCTGGCCTGGCGGATCGGGCAGGTGCTGGCGGAGGTGGCCGGCGCCCTGCCGCAGGATGCGCTGCGGCGGGCGCGCGGCGGCGCCCCGCCGCTGCTGCGGCTGGAGGCGGGCACCGATCCGCGGGCCGGGGCGCGGTCCGTCGCGCTCTACGTGCATTTCGCCGCCTCCGGCCAGGTCTCGGAGATGGTGCGGCGGCAGCTCGCCATGCTCGCTGGCCAAGGCTTCGCCATCGTCTTCATCACCATGGCCGAGGCGGTGCCGGAGGCCGACTGGCAGGCGGCGCGGCAGCATTGCGCGCTGGTGGCGCAACGGCGGAATTTCGCCCGCGACTTCGGCGCCTGGCAGGACCTCGCCGCCGAGGCGCGGCGGCGCTGGCCCGGCGCCACCGAGCTGCTGCTCGCCAATGACAGCGTGCTCGGCCCCATCCTGCCGCTCGATCCGGTGCTGGCGGCGCTGCGCGGCGGCGGGGAGGGGCTGTTCGGCCTCACCGAGAGCATCCAGGGCGGGCCGCATCTGCAGAGCTACTTCCTGCTCGCGCGCGGCGGCGCGGCGGTCGCCGACCTGTTCCGCTTCCTCCTCGCCATGCGCATGAGCCATTCGAAATGGCTGGTCGTGCAGCGCGGCGAGCTGCGCGTCGCGCGCTGGATGCGGGCCCGCGGCCACCAGGTCGCGGCGCTGTTCGGCTATCGCCGGCTGATCGAGGCGACGCTGGCCGATCCGGCGGAGCGGGCGCAGCTCGCCGCCTCCCACCCGCTGCTGCGCGCGCTCGAGCGCATGCCGGTGGCCGAGCGCGACGCGCTCTTCGCCACCCAGCCGCTGAACCCGACGCATCATTTC
Organism: Roseicella sp. DB1501; assembly: GCF_013112485.1. GTDB lineage: Bacteria > Pseudomonadota > Alphaproteobacteria > Acetobacterales > Acetobacteraceae > Paracraurococcus. The sequence goes on along the minus strand of NZ_JABFHG010000010.1, from coordinate 64,372 downwards.
TGGCTCGCCCTGGTGCGGCGGCTCGGCTTCCCCTTCCTGAAGACGGAGCTGATCCGCCGCAATCCCGGGCGGCTGCCGGGGGTGGAGGGCTGGCCGGCCCTGGTGCCGGCGGCGGCGCCCTGCCCGGTGCCGGTGATCGAGGCGCATCTGCGGATCATGGATTCACCGGCAGCCGGTACTTCGGCGAACGATCCCGCAGCGCAAGGCACTGGACAGGAATCACGTAACACCGCATGAATTCCCCGGAAGTATTTCGGCTCCGGGGCATTGCCGCCAGGCAAGGCCGAGGGGCAGGCCCGCTTGCGCCGGGAGGGTGCCGCCGTTGCCGGTGGAATGCCCTTGAAGGTTCCTCGCGGGCCCAATGAAACGGGGAGCGTCGTGGCCGCGGTCGCGGGGCGACTTGCCGGTATGGGAGACCGCATGACCCTGGGCGCGCTGCTCGATTGCCTCGCTTCGCCGGATGCGGCGGCCCTGCCGCTGCATTGCGTCGCGCCGGCCGGGCTCGAGGCATGGCGTGCGGGATTGGCGCCCTCGGTCGCGGCCTTCCTCGATGCCTCCGGCTTCACCGCCGCCGCGCAGCAGATTCGCCTGCTGCCGGGTGGCGAGGGACTCGCCGGCGCCGTGCTCGGGCTCGGCGCCGGGGCGGTCACCCCCTGGTCCTTCGGCGGGCTGCCGACCGGCCTGCCCGCGGGCAGCACCTGGCGCCTGGCCGCGCCCGGGCATGCCGCGGAGGCGGTGCTCGGCTGGGGGCTGGGGGCCTATCGCTACACCCGGTTCAAGCCCGCCCCGCAGGCCCCGGCGCGGCTGGTCGCGCCGGAGGGCACGGAGCGGTCGCGGCATGTCGCCGAGGTCACCTGGCGGGTGCGGGACCTGATCAACGCCCCGCCCAACCTGCTCGGCCCGGCCGAGCTGGCGGAGGCGGTCGCGGCGCTGGCGGCGGCGCATGGCGCGCGTTGCGAGATCATCGAGGGACAGCGGCTGCAGGACGGCTTCCCCGCCCTGGCGGCGGTCGGGCGGGCCAGCCCGCGGGCGCCGCGGGTGGCGGTGCTGGAATGGACGGCGCCGGAGGCGCCGGACGGGGTGCCGCTGGTCGCGCTCTGCGGCAAGGGCGTGTGCTTCGACACCGGCGGGCTCGACCTCAAGCCGGCCTCCTCCATGCTGCGCATGAAGAAGGACATGGGCGGCGCCGCGATCCTGCTCGGCCTGGCCGAGCTGGTCATGCGGCTGCGCCTGCCGGTCCGGCTGCTGCTGCTGGTCGGGGCGGTGGAGAATGCCGTCGCGGGCAATGCCTTCCGGCCGCTCGACGTGCTGCGGACGCGGGCCGGGCTGACGGTCGAGATCGGCAACACCGATGCCGAGGGGCGGCTGGTCCTGGCCGATCTGCTGGCCTGCGCCGCGGAGCGCGCGCCGGACCTGCTGCTCGACTGCGCGACCCTGACCGGGGCGGCGCGGACGGCGCTCGGCCCCGACCTGCCGGCGCTTTTCACGCCCGATGACACGCTGGCGGCCCTGCTGCAGGAGGCCGGCGAGGCGGCCGGCGACCCGGTCTGGCGGCTGCCTTTGCACGCCGATTACGATTCCTGGCTCGACAGCACCGTTGCTGATATGAACAACATGTCAGGACGCCCCATGGCGGGCGCCATCATCGGCGGGTTATTCTTGCGTCGATTCGTCCCGGCCGGCCTGCGCTGGGCGCATTTCGACGTTTATGCCTGGAACGACAACAACAGGCCGGGAAGGCCGGAGGGGGGTGAGGCACAGGCACTGCGGACGCTTCTGGGCGCCCTGGAAACTCTGTTCGGTGGCATACCGGGGCCGGGCCGGTAACGAGACCGAGATGGGGTGGAAACTTTTCGGGGCAGACGGCTCTCAACACGCCAGGATGCGTTACCCGTCTGTAGTGCCTTTGACACTCATTGTACCGGCGGGACACGGGCGTTCCGGTCCGGTCAGCACAAGAGCCCATTGCGGGCGAGGGGATTAGAGCTATGGCGGTACAGAGCAATCCCGACCAGCTGGTCGGCATCCTCCGGGACACGGTCGTCGCCCTGGTGCGGCGGGACGGACCCGATCTCTCGGCGCGTCAGCTCGGCGTGTTCCTGACGGTCTACCTGACCGACGGGCCGCATACGGTGCGTGGCCTGGCGGCGGAGCTGAACGTCTCCAAGCCGGCCATCACCCGGGCGCTCGACCGTCTCGGCGAACTCGACCTGGCACGCCGCAAGGTCGACCCGATGGACCGCCGCAGCGTGATCGTGCAGCGGACGCTGAAGGGCACCGCCTTCCTCCGCGACATGCGCCAGATCATGTCCGAGGCTGAGACCCATCTGCGCGACATGCCGGTGGGCGAGGCCGTGGCGGCGAATGCCGATCCGGGACAGCGTCGCGCGGGGTAATAAGCGTGGCGGCCCGCCTTCCGGGCGGGCCGGGTCTTGGTGCGGTCCCTGGCCGCGCTTGCGCCGTCGCCCGCCTACCTATGCCTGTCCGCTCATGCCTGTTCGCTCACCGGGGGGTGAGGTAGTGACGCGTGGCCGGGCAGCCGTGCTTTGGCGGGGTGGACGGTCAGTAGCCGGCGGCGAAATCGACCAAATTGAGCAGCGGCCGACCCTCCCGGGCGCGATGGATGTTCTTCACCACCTGCGGTGCGGCGCTGCGGGGGATGGTGATGCTCGCCGCATGCGGCGTCAGCACCACCTTCGGATGCCCCCAGAAGGGATGCTCGGCCGGCAGCGGCTCGGGCTCGAAGACATCGAGCGCGGCGCCGCCGATCTGGCCCGACTCGAGGGCGGCCAGCAGGTCCGGCTGCACCACATGCCCGCCGCGGGCCCCGTTGATGAGGAAGGCGCCGCGCGGCAGCAGGGCGAGGCTCTGGGCATTGATCACCCCGCGCGTCTCCGGCGTCAGCGGCAGCAGGCAGACCAGGATGTCGCTCCGCCCCAGCATGGCGGCGAGCCCCTCCGGCCCGTGGAAGCCCTCGACGCCCGGCACCTGCTTCGGCCGGCGCGACCAGCCCATCACCGGGAAGCCGAGATGCAGCAGCAGCCGGGCCGCGGCGGTGCCGAGCTCGCCGAGGCCGAGGATGCCGATTCGCCGGCTGGAGGTCTCCGGCGCCGGCAGCTCCTCCCAGATCCGCTGCGCCTGCTGCGCCCGGTAGTCCAGATCCTGCCGGTGGAAGCGCAGCACGTTCAGCAGCACCCATTCGGCCATGCCGGTCGTCAGCCGCTCATCCACCAGCCGCGCGACGGGAATGCCGGGCGGCGGCCCGGGCGACCGCAGCAGATGGTCCACGCCGGCGCCCATGGAGACAATCAGGCGCAGATTCGGGTAGCGCCGCAGCTCCGCCATGTCATGCGCGGTCCAGACCACCGCCGCCTCGATCCCGGCCGGGTCGCCCGCCTCGGGGAACATCCGGATCTCGAGCGACGGGTCGAGCGCAAGGAGGGCCTCGCGCCAGTCCTGCATCGCATTCGCCTTGGTCGAGAGCAGTACCGCCATCACCCCTCCTGCATCACGCTGTCCCGGGGCTCGGCCCGGGGGTCGGTCTCGAGTCCCTCGGGCAGGGCGCGCACCCAGGCGCGCCAGTCGTCGCGCCGCGTCGCCGCGCGCTCGCTGCCATCCGGCAGCCGGGCATAGAGGCTGAGCGCGCCCTGCGCCCACCAGGCGTCGAAATGCCGGGCATCCGCCAGCACCAGCGCCGCCGTGCGCTCGAAGACGCCCTCCTTCACCTTCGGCATGTGCCGGCCCAGCCACCACCAGCAGCCGGCGGCGAGGATCACGGCGCCAAGGTAGAAATGCACCAGCGCCGTGCCGGCGAGCGAGGCGACCAGGATGGCGCCGGCCGGCACGACGTTCTCCATGGTGCGGTAGACCGGGCTGCCCGGGCTGTTCATGCGCCGGATATCGACGCCGAGCTTGGCCTGCCCGCCATCCAGCAGGCTCCGCAGCCTTTCGAGCTCATTCATCCGCGCGTCACCCCCTCCACGGCCCGCAGGTCGAAGGCGGCCGCCATGAGGGCGCGGGTATAGGGCGCAACGGGGGCAGCGGTCAGCCTCTCGGCCTCGCCTTCCTCCACCACCTGCCCGTCCTTCAGCACGATGATGCGATGGGCGAGGGCGCGGACCACCCGCAGGTCGTGCGAGATGAACAGATAGGCGAGGCGGTGGCGCGCCTGCAGCTCGCGCAGCAGCTCCACCACCTGCGCCTGCACCGAGACGTCGAGCGCGCTGGTCGGCTCGTCGAGCACGACGAGGCGCGGCTTCAGCACCAGGGCGCGGGCGATGGCGATGCGCTGGCGCTGGCCGCCGCTGAACTCATGCGGGTAGCGCCCGGCCATGGTGGGATCGAGCCCGACCTCGGCCAGCGCCGCCGCCACCGCCGCCTCGCGCCCGGCGCGCGACAGGCCGGGCTCGTGCACCTCCAGCCCCTCGCCGATGATCTCCCCGGCCGAGAGCCGCGGCGAGAGCGAGCCATAGGGGTCCTGGAAGACGATCTGCATGCGCCGCCGCAACGGCCGCAGCGCGGCGCGCGAGAGGGGCTGGATGTCCCGCCCCTCGAAGGTGATGGCGCCCTCGCTCCCCTCCAGCCGCAGCAGGGCCAGGCCGAGCGTGGTCTTGCCGCTGCCGCTCTCGCCGACCAAGCCCAGCGTCTCGCCCTCGCGGATCGAGAGGCTGACGCCGTCCACTGCCTTCACATGGCCGGTGGTGCGGCGGAGCAGGCCCTGGCGGATGGGAAAATGCACCCGCACCGCGTCGCCGCGCAGCACCTCGGCCGCGCCGTCGGGCACCGGCGCCGGGCGGCCGCGCGGCTCGGTGGCCAGCAGCATGCGCGTATAGGGATGGCGCGGCGCGACGAAGACGGCGGCGGCCTCGCCCTGCTCCACCGCCTCGCCATCCTTCATCACCACCACATGGTCGGCATGGCGGCGGACGATCTGCAGGTCGTGGGTGATCAGCAGCATCGCCATGCCGAGGCGGCGCTTGAGGTCCTGCAGCAGCTCGAGAATCTGCGCCTGGATGGTGACGTCGAGCGCCGTGGTCGGCTCGTCGGCGATCAGCAGCTTCGGGTCGTTGGCGAGGGCCATGGCGATCATCACCCGCTGCCGCTGGCCGCCCGAGAGCTGGTGCGGGAAGGCGCCGAGCCGCGCCTCGGCATTCGGCAGGCCGGCCTCGTGCAGCAGGTGCAGCACGCGGGCGCGCAGCGCCGCGCCGGCCAGCGGGCGGTGCAGGGTGACCGCCTCGCCCACCTGCCGGGCGATGCTGTGCAGCGGGTTGAGCGAGGTCATCGGCTCCTGGAAGACGATGCCGGCGGTGCCGCCGCGGAGCTGCCGCAGCCGGCGCTCATCGGCCTGCAAGACCTCGGTGCCGTCGAGCCGGATGCGGCCCGTGGGCGTGCGGCCGCCCGGCGGCAGCAGCCGCAGCGTCGCCAGGGCGGTGACCGACTTGCCGCTGCCGCTCTCGCCGACCAGCGCCAGGGTCTCGCCCGGCGCCACGGTGAAGGAGACGTTGCGGACCACCCGGCGGCTGCCGAAGGCGATCGAGAGATCCTCGACCGCGAGCAGCGGCGCGGCGGGCGAACCGGGCGCGTTCACCGCGTCGCCCCGCTCGGCAGCTTGCGCGGATCGAAGGCGTCGCGCACCGCCTCGCCGACAAAGATCAGCAGGGTCAGCACACCGCCGAGGACGATGAAGCCGGTGAAGGCGAGCCAGGGGGCCTGCAGGTTGTTCTTGCCCTGGCCGAGCAGCTCGCCGAGCGAGGGCGAGCCCGGCGGCAGGCCGAAGCCGAGGAAGTCGAGCGAGGCGAGGACGATGACCGAGCCCGAGAGGATGAAGGGCAGGAAGGTCAGCGTCGCCACCATGGCGTTCGGCAGGATGTGGCGCGTCATCAGCCGGGTGTCGGAGACGCCCAGCGCCCGGGCGGCGCGGACATAGTCGAGGTTGCGGCCGCGCAGGAACTCGGCCCGCACCACGCCGGTCAGCCCCATCCAGGAGAAGAGCAGCAGGAAGATCAGCAGGGTCCAGAAGCCCGGCTCGATGACGCTGGCGAGGATGATGAGCAGGAAAAGCTGCGGCATGCCCGACCAGATCTCGATGAAGCGCTGGAAGAGCAGGTCGGTCAGCCCGCCATAGAAGCCTTGCACCGCCCCGGCGGCGATGCCGAGCACGGAGGAGACGATGGTCAGGGTGAAGCCGAAGAGCACCGAGATGCGGAAGCCGTAGATGACGCGCGCCAGCACGTCTCGCGCCTGGTCGTCGGTGCCGAGCCAGTTGCGCGCGCTCGGCGGCGAGGGCGCCGGCTGGCCGAGGTCGCGCACCACCGTGTTGTAGGCATAGGGGATCGCCGGCCAGACCATCCAGCCCTGCCGCGTCACCTCCTGCACCAGGGTCGGGTCGTGCCAGTCCGCCTCGGTCGGCAGCCCGTCCGGGATGATGTCGCTCTCGGCATAGTCGGCGAGGACGGGGAAGAACCAGCGGCCATCGACGCGCGCCACCAGCGGCCGGTCATTGGCGATGAACTCGGCGAAGAGGGTGACCGCGAAGAGGGCGAGGAAGATCCGAAGCGACCAGACCCCGCGCCGGTTGGCCTGGAAATTGGCCAGGCGCCGGCGGGTGAGGGGGGAGAGGGTCATTGTGCGGATGCCGGCGCCCCGGATGCGTTTCCGCATCCGGGGCCCCTCAGACGCCGGGCGCAAACCTCCGGTTTGCTTGGCTTCGCGGCATAAGCCGCGGGCCCCGTTCGGGGCCTCGGACCGGTCGGGCGACCGGTCCGCTGGCAGGACGCGCAAAGGCCTGGCGGGCCGGCGCGCCCGGTCACCGCCGCGCCTCGAAGTCGATGCGCGGATCGACCAGGGTATAGGTGAAGTCGCCGACGATCTGCATGATGAGGCCGAGCAGGGTGAAGACGTAGAGGGTGCCGAACATCAGCGTGTAGTCGCGGCGCATCGCCGCCTCGAAGCCGAGCAGGCCGAGCCCGTCGAGGGAGAAGATGATCTCGACCAGCAGCGCGCCGGTGAAGAGGATGCCGATCAGCGTCGCCGGGAAGCCGGCGATGATCAGCAGCATGGCGTTGCGGAAGACATGGCCGTAGAGCACGCGCGTCTCGCCCGCCCCCTTGGCCCGCGCCGTCACCGTGTACTGCTTGTGGATCTCGTCGAGGAAGGCGTTCTTGGTCAGCATGGTCAGCGTGGCGAAGCCGCCGATCACCAGGGAAAGGGTCGGCAGCACCATGTGCCAGGCATAGTCGGCCGCCCGTTCGAGGAAGGGCGCGTCCTGCATGTCGGGCGAGAGCAGGCCGCGCAGCGGGAACCATTGCAGGAAGCTGCCGCCGGCGAAGAGCACGACGAGCAGGATGGCGAAGAGGAAGCCCGGGATCGCGTAGCCGACCAGCACCACCGCCGAGGTCCAGAGATCGAAGCGCGAGCCGTCCCGCACCGCCTTGCGGATGCCGAGCGGGATGGAGACGAGGTAGATGATCAGCGTCGACCAAAGGCCGAGGGAGATGGAGACCGGCAGCTTCTCGAGGATGAGCTGCGAGACGGGCCGGTCGCGGAAGAGCGAGCGGCCGAGATCGAAGCGGGCATAGCCCCAGAGCATGTCGAGCAGCCGGTCCTGCCAGGGCTTGTCGAAGCCGAAGGCCTTCTCGATCTCGGCGACAACGGCGGGGTCGAGGCCGCGGGCGCCGCGATAGCGGGTGCCGCTGCCCTCGCCGGACTCGTTGCCGGAGCGCCGCTGCGGCCCGAGCTCGCCCTGGCTCTCACCGGAGAGGCGGCCGAGCGTGCTGCCGGCCTGGCCCTTCAGCTCGGCCAGCATCTGCTCCACCGGGCCGCCGGGGGCGAATTGCGCGACGGCGAAGTTGATCAGGATGATGCCGAGCAGGGTCGGCACCACCAGCAGCAGGCGGCGGAGGAGATAGGCGCCCATGGTCAGAGCGTGATCGCGTGAGGGGGAAACACCGAAACGCGTGAATCGCGCGATCCAGCGACAACTAGAGCGTGGGCCATGAGCGGATGCGAATGGATCATGCTCTAGGGCTTGGTCTGCTGCGCTTCGCGCTTGCCCTGTTCCACCGTGCCGACGCGGGCCGGCTCCACCCACCAGCTGTCGAGCGCCAGCGCGAAGCGCGGGTTGCGCGGCGGCCGGCCGAGCTTGTCCCAATAGGCCACCCGGAAGGTCCGGCTGTGCCAGTGCGGGATCATGTAGTCGTTCCAGAGCAGCACGCGGTCGAGCGCCCGGGTGCGGGCGACCAGCTCGGCGCGGTCCGGCGCGGCGATGACCAGTTCGACCAGCGCATCCACCACCGGGTTGCAGATGCCGGCGACGTTCTGGCTGCCCGGCTCCTTCGCCTTGGCGCAGGTCCAGTAGTCGCGCTGCTCGTTGCCGGGGGAGAGGCTCTGGCCCTGGCTGTCCACCGTCATGTCGTAGTCGAAGGCGTCCATTCGCACCTGGTACTGCGCCGGATCCACCGTGCGCACCCGCGGCTCCATGCCGAGCCGCTGCAGATTCTGCATGTAGGGCAGGGCGACGCGCTCGAAGCTCGGCCCGTTCAGCAGGATCTCGAAGGCGAAATTCTCGCCCCGGGCATTGACCAGCTTGCGGTCCTTCACCGTCCAGCCGGCCTGGCGCAGCAGGTCGAGGGCGCGGCGCAGCCCCTCGCGGTTGTTGCCCGAGCCGTCGGTGACCGGCAGCCTGTAGTCCTCGGTGAAGAGCCGGTCCGGCACCTGGCCGCGATACGTCTCCAGGATCTCCAGCTCGCGGCCCTCGGGCACGCCGGAGGAGGCGAGCTCGGAATTGGAGAAATAGGAGGTGGTGCGGGCGTAGCTGCCGTAGAAGAGGTTGGCGTTCATCCACTCGAAGTCGAAGACCTCGATCAGGGCGCGGCGCACCCGGGCATCCTGGAAGAGCGGCCGGCGCAGGTTCATGGCGAAGGCCTGCATGCCGGTCGGCAGCTCGTGGCGGATCTCGTCGAGCTTCACCAGGCCGCGGCGCACCGCCGGGAAGTCATAGGCCGTCGCCCATTCCTTGGCGATGTTCTCGGTGCGGAAGTCGATCTGCCCGGCCTTGAAGGCCTCCAGCGCCACGGTGCTGTCGCGGAAATACTCGTAGCGCATGGTGCCGAAATTCGCCGTGCCCTTCATGGTCGGCAGGTCGCGCGCCCAGTAATCCTCCACCCGGCGATAGACCAGGCTGCGCCCCGCCTCGAAGCGGTCCAGCCGGTAGGGGCCGGAGCCGAGCGGGATGTCGAGCGTCGGCCGGGCGAAGTCGCGCCCTGCCCACCAGTGCTTCGGCAGCACCGGCATCTGGCCGAGGATGAGCGGCAGCTCGCGGTTCTCGCTGGTGGCGAAGCGGAAGACGACGCGCTGCGCATCCTCGGCCGCGACGCTCGCCACATCGCCCCAATAGGCGCGGTAGAAGGGCCGGCCGTGCTCGCGCAGCGTGTTGAAGCTCCAGACCACGTCCTCGGCGGTGACCGGCCTGCCGTCGTGCCAGCGCGCCTCGGGCCGCAGCAGGAAGGTGACGCCCTTGCCGTCCGCCGGCATCTCGATGCTGCCGGCGAGATGCGCGTATTCCGTGCTCGCCTCGTCGCTGCTCTCCTTCAGCAGCGTGTCGTAGAGATTGGCGAGGCCGACCGCGGCGGTGCCGCGCAGGATATACTGGTTGAAGCTGTCGAAGCTGCCGAGCGCGGTCAGCGCGATCTCGCCGCCCTTCGGCGCCGCCGGGTTCACCCAGGGCCAGTGCGGGAAATCCGCCGGCAGGGCCGGCTCGCCGAGCAGCGAGACGGCATGCAGGCGGCGGCTGCCATCCGGGCCGGCGGGCGTGGCCGCGCGGGCCCGGCCGGCGAGCAGCGCGGGAAGGGCGATCGGGGTGGCCAGCAGGTCGCGGCGGTTCATGCCGGCAGGATGGGGGTTCGGACCCCCGGCGGCAACCGTCACGCGGCGCCGAGCAGCCCGACCGCCTCGGGCAGCAGGGCGGGATCGCCGACCGCCAGCACCCGGCCATCGGCCTCGAGCGTCAGCGCCTCGCCGCGCCAGCCGGTGACCCGGCCGCCGGCCCCTTCGATCACTGGGACCAGCGCCGCCCAGTCCCAGACCTGCATCGTGCTCTCGCAGACCGCATCCACCAGGCCGAGGGCGAGCAGCCCATAGGCGTAGCAGTCGCCGCCCCAGGTCAGCCGCCGCGCCGCGCCGCGCAGCCGCTCGAAGCCCGGCCGGTCGGCGGGGGCGAACATGTCCGGGCTGGTGCAGGAGAGCTCGGCCTCGGCCAGCCGGGCGCAGGGGCGGCAGCGCGGGGTGCCGCCGAGGGGCGCGCGGAAGCGGGTCGGCTGGCCGGCGAGGCCGATCCAGCGCTCGCCGGTCACCGGCTGGTCGATCAGCCCGAGCACCGGCCGGCCGCGATGCAGCAGGCCGATCAGCGTGCCGAAGAGCGGCCGGCCGGTGACGAAGGCGCGGGTGCCGTCGATCGGGTCGAGCACCCAGAGCCATTCGGCCTCGGCCCGCTCCCGGCCGTATTCCTCGCCCCAGAGGCCGTGCGCCGGGAAGCGCTCGGCTAGCAGGGCGCGCATCGCCCGCTCGGCGCCGCGATCGGCCTCGGTCACCGGGCTGGCATCGCCCTTGGCCTCCACCAGCAGGGGCGAGCGGAAGAGCGGGCGGATGACCTGGCCGGCCAGGTCGGCGGCGGCCTCGGCGGCGGCGAGCAGGGCGGGGTCGAGCGCCGTCACGCGCCGCGCCCCGACCCGGTGCCGCGATCCATCCCCAGCATCCCCGCCTCCCGGTTTGCGCCGCAACAGGGGGGCGATTAGAAGCAGCGCACCCTTCTGTCCACGGCGGCCGCATGTCGAACCTCATCGCCTTCCAGGGCCTGCCCGGGGCCTATTCCGACCTCGCCTGCCGGGCCGCCTATCCCGGTTGGCGGACGCTGCCCTGCGCCAGCTTCGAGGCGGCGATGGATGCGGTGCGCGGCGGCGAGGCGAAGCTCGCCATGCTGCCCTGCGAGAACTCGCTGGCCGGCCGGGTGCCGGACATCCACCGCCTGCTGCCCGAGAGCGGCCTCGCCGTGGTGGGCGAGCATTTCGAGCGGGTGGAGCACTGCCTGCTGGCGCCGAAGGGGGCGACGCTCGGCTCGCTGAAGCGCGCCCACAGCCATCCGGTCGCGCTCGGCCAGGTCCGCACCATCCTGCGCGAGCTGCGGCTGGAGCCGGTGATCGAGGCGGATACCGCCGGCGCGGCGCAGATCATCGCCGGGCGCGGCGGCACCGAGGATGCGGCCATCGCCTCGGCGCTCGCGGCCGAGACCTACGGGCTCGAGATCCTGCGGCGCAATGTCGAGGATGCGGCGCACAACACCACCCGCTTCTATGTCTGCGCCCGCGACCCGGCCTGGCCGCCGGCGGATGCGACGGATTGCGTCACCACCTTCGTCTTCCGGGTGCGCAACATCCCCGCCGCGCTCTACAAGGCGCTCGGCGGCTTCGCCACCAACGGCGTGAACATGACGAAGCTGGAGAGCTACATGCTCGACGGCGAGTTCACCGCGACGCAGTTCCTCGCCGATGTCGACGGGCATCCGCACCAGCCGCCGGTGCAGCGGGCGCTGGAGGAGCTGGCCTATTTCTCGCGCGAGCTGAAGGTGCTCGGCGCCTACCGGGCGCATCCGCACCGGCTGGCGCATCAGGGGCGCTAGGTCTTTCCCCGCGACGTCGCTGCGCGCCGTCGCGGGGGCCCCGGAGATTCGCAAGGGGCCCGAGAGGCATCACAGCCTGTCGCGGCAAAGCCGCGCCAGGGCAACGGGTGGCGACTGGGGCAGGGGCTAGGCGACATGGATGGCGGCGATCGCGTGTTGCGGCGCAGCATCGGCTGGCCTAGGCTCGGGGTATGCTTTCCTGCCGCGCATCCCCCAAGGGTCGGACCGAGCCGCCGTAAGCGCCGGGCCATCGCCCGCCTGCTGGCCATTCCTCCCTTTTCGTTCCTGCGCCGCCGCCCCTCCCGGGCGCTTTCCGGAAGCACGCCCCGTGTCCCTCTCCCGCCTGCGCGCCGAATGGGCGCCGAACGTCACCCGTGACCTGCTCGCCGGCACCGTCGTCGCCCTCGCCCTGATCCCGGAGGCGATCGCCTTCTCGATCATCGCCGGCGTCGATCCGAAGCTCGGCCTCTACGCCTCCTTCTGCATCGCCGTCGTCACCGCCATCGCCGGCGGGCGGCCGGCGATGATCTCGGCCGCGACCGGCGCGACCGCCGTCGTCATGGTCTCGCTGGTGAAGGAGCACGGCGTCCCCTACCTCTTCGCCGCCACCGTCCTGACCGGGGTGATCCAGCTCCTGGCGAGCGCGCTCCGCCTCGGCGACCTGATGCGCTTCGTCTCGCGCTCGGTCATCACCGGCTTCGTCAACGCGCTGGCCATCCTGATCTTCATGGCGCAGCTGCCGGAGCTGGTCGGCCATGGCCCGGCGGTCTATGCCATGGTCGCGGCCGGGCTCGGCATCATCTACCTGTTGCCGCGGCTGACCACCGCCGTGCCCTCGCCGCTGGTCGCCATCATCCTGCTGACCGGCTTCGCCATGGCGACGGGGATGCCGTTCCACACTGTCGGCGACATGGGCGCGCTGCCCTCCGAGCTGCCGCATTTCGCCCTGCCGGTGGTGCCGCCGACGCTGGAGACGCTGCGGATCATCCTGCCCTATGCGCTGACCCTCGCCATGGTCGGGCTGCTCGAGAGCCTGATGACGGCCGCGATCATCGACGAGATGACGGACACCGCCTCGGACAAGAACCGCGAATGCGCCGGGCAGGGGCTGGCCAACATCACCTCCGGCCTGTTCGGCGGCATGGCCGGCTGCGCCATGATCGGCCAGTCGGTCATCAACGTCTCCTCCGGCGGGCGCGGGCGGCTGTCCTGCCTCTGGGCCGGCCTGTTCCTGCTGTTCCTGATCGTCGTGCTCGGCCCCTGGGTGAAGCAGATCCCGATGCCGGCGCTGGTCGCCGTCATGGTCATGGTCTCGATCAACACCTTCCAGTGGCGCTCGCTGCGGAGCCTGGTGACGCATCCGCGCAGCTCCAGCGTCGTCATGCTGGCGACCGTCGCCGTGGTGCTGGCGACGCATGACCTGGCGAAGGGCGTGCTGGTCGGCGTGATCCTGAGCGGGCTGTTCTTCGCCCAGAAGGTGTCGCGCTTCTTCGGCGTCGACTCCACGCTGCAGGAGGCCGAGGGGGTGCGCACCTACCGCGTCACCGGGCAGATCTTCTTCGCCACGGCGGAGGCCTTCCACAATGCCTTCGACTTCCGCGAGGCGCCGCGGCGCGTCGTCATCGACGTGCGGGACGCGCATTTCTGGGACCTGACCGGCGTCAACGCCCTCGACCGGGTGGTGCTGAAATTCCGCCATCACGGCGTGCCGGTCGAGATCGTCGGCATGAACGCGGCGAGCCGCAGCCTGGTCGAGCGCCTCGGGCGGCACGACAAGCCGGGGGCGGCGCTGGCCGGCGGAGGGCACTGAATTCTTCCCACGAAACCGCTGCGCGGCTTCGCGGGGGACCCGAGAGGTCGCCTCAGGCCCGGGGCGCGTCACACCCTGCTGCGGCAGGGCGGCGATCGGCGACAGCCCCGCAGATGCCGGCGCCGCCCGTGGAACCCGGTCTGGCGGTGGGCAGGGGCCGCGCCGGGGTCACGCCTCGACCGCATGCGCCTTCAAATCATTGAGGCTGCAGACCTCGAGCGCCGCGATATGCGTCGCCTCCAGCAGCACGTGCGGCGCCTGGCCGGCGCTGCGCGCCTCCTCCCAGCGCGCGGCGCAGAGGCACCAGCGGTCGCCGGGCCTGAGGCCGGGGAAGCCGTGATCCGGCCGCGGCGTCGAGAGGTCGTTGCCCTGCGCCTTGGAGAAGGCGAGGAAGCCCGCCGTCATCTCGGCGCAGACGACGTGCAGGCCGAGATCCTCCGGCCCGGTGTTGCAGCAGCCGTCGCGGAAGAAGCCGGTCAGCGGCGCCACCGAGCAGGGCAGCAGCGGCCCGCCCAGCACGTTGCTCGCCGGGGGCTCGCCCCCCGGCCCGCGCCGCCCCGGGCCAAGCCCGCCATCCGGCATCTCAAGGATCCCCTTCATGATAGCGGACCGGTCGCTTGGCCGGCCCGAGGCCCCGAACGGGGCCCGCCACGAATGCGGCGAAGGCCCGGGCGAACCGGAGGGTCGCGCCCGGCATCCGAGGGGGCCTGGCCGCTGGCACGGCCAGGCCCGTCGCATCAGGCGGCCGCGCGGATGGCGACGGCCTTGACCTCCTCGTCGACGGCGCCGGCGAAGCTCTCGAAATTCGCCTCGAACAGCCCGACCAGCTTCTTCGCCGTCGCGTCATAGGCCGCCTTGTCGGCCCAGGAATCGCGCGGGTTCAGCACCTCGGCCGGGATGCCCGGGACCGATTTCGGCATCATCAGGCCGAAGAAGGGGTCCTTGACGAACTCCACCTTGGCCAGGCTGCCATCCAGCGCCGCGCGGAGCAGGGCGCGGGTGTGCTGGATGCTCATGCGCTTGCCGGTGCCATAGGCGCCGCCGGTCCAGCCGGTATTGACCAGCCAGCAATCGGCGCCGTCGCGGGCGATCCGCTCGGCCAGCATCTTGCCGTAGACCTCGGGGTGGCGCGGCAGGAAGGGGGCGCCGAAGCAGGTGGAGAAGGTCGCCTGCGGCTCCTTGCCCAGCCCCTTCTCGGTGCCGGCGACGCGCGCCGTGTAGCCCGAGAGGAAGTGGTACATCGCCTGCGCCGGGGTCAGCTTGCTGATCGGCGGCAGCACGCCGAAGGCATCCGCCGTCAGCATCACCACGTTCTTCGGCAGCTTGCCCTGGCCGCCCGGCACCGTGTTCGGGATGAAGTCGAGCGGGTAGCAGGAGCGGGTGTTCTCGGTCAGCCGGTTGTCGTCGAGGTCGAGGGTGCCGAACGCGTCCGCCACCACGTTCTCGAGCACCGCGCCGAAGCGGTGCGAGGCGGCCCAGATCTGCGGCTCGGCCTCCTGGCTCAGCTTGATGACCTTGGCGTAGCAGCCGCCCTCGAAGTTGAAGACGCCCCTGTCGCTCCAGCCATGCTCGTCATCGCCGATCAGGCTGCGCTCGGGGTCGCTGCTCAGCGTCGTCTTGCCGGTGCCCGACAGGCCGAAGAACAGCGCCGTGTCGCCGGCCTTGCCCTGGTTGGCGCTGCAATGCATCGGCAGCACGCCCTGCGCCGGCAGCAGCCAGTTCATGACGGTGAAGATGCTCTTCTTGATCTCGCCAGCATAGGAGGTGCCGGCGATCAGGATGGTCTTCGCCGCGAAGGAGAGGGCGATGCAGGTGCCGGTGCGGCAGCCATCCGTGGCCGGGTCGGCCTCGTATTCCGGGGCGTGCAGGATGGTGAAGTCCGGCGTGAAGCCGGCCAGCTCCTCCCGCGCCGGGCGGATGAACATGTTGCGGGCGAAGAGCGCGTGCCAGGCATTGGTGGTCACCAGCCGCACCCGGATGCGGTGCGCCGGGTCGGCGCCGGCATAGAGATCCTGGGTGAAGAGCACCGGGCGGGCGCCGAGCCAGGCGCGCACCTTCTCCGAGAGGCCGCGGAACTTCTCCGGCGCCATCGGCTGGTTGATCTTGCCCCACCACACCGCGTCATGGACCTCGGGGTCGTCGACCACGAACTTGTCCTGGACCGAGCGGCCGGTATGCACGCCCGTCACCGCCATGAAGGCGCCATCGGCCGAGAGCCGGCCCTCGCCGCGGCGAAGGGCGTGGTCGTAGAGGCCGGGGGCCGTCAGGTTGGCGTGGACGTCGGACCGGGTGGTGACGCCGGTGCCGGCGAGGGCGGTCTCAGCCAAGGTCATAGAAACTCCTTTGGGCGGGCCCCCGGGGAGTGCTGCAGCGCCAGCGCATCCGGGGCAGGCCCGCTGTGTCCAAGCTCTCGGAGGCTAAATTGCGGCGGCTGTTAAGGGTTGTAATACAACCGCTGATACCGATGCGCAACGGACGCCTGCGCCTCATGCTGGGCGAACCGCCCGTATGGCGCGAATCAATTCGTCGCGGACCCCGCCGGCATCGACGACCGGAGCGCTGAAGTTAAGCCGCAGCACCCGTTCCTCCTGCGCCAGCCAGGCGCCGTCCGGATCGACCGCCGCCAAGCGCCACGGACCCGATTCACCACCCTTGGGCCCGCCGCCTGGCAGGCCGGCGGCGATCTCGGCCATCGCGCCGGCATGGTCGGCGTTCACATGGTCGATGATGCCGGCCTCCGCCGCGGCGAGGGTGGCGACCACGGCGGCATCGGGCAGCAGCGCCTCCCGCCGCAGCCGCACCGCCCGGGCGAAGCCGCCGACGAGCTGCGCCGAGCCGGGCGTGACCCGCCACAGGGCGAAATCGCCGAAATCGGCATAGAGCGCGGCATAGGGATGCCGGGCGAGGAAGCGCGCCTTCAGCGGCTGCGCCTCCCCGGCCGGGACCGGGGCGGCGAGGCCGGTCAGCGTCACCCGCGGCGTGGTCTGCGGATTCGCCTCCGCCGCCACCCCCTGGAAGAGCAGGGCGCAGCGCGGCTCGGCTTGCAGCTGCCGGGTGTGTTCCGAGAGCGAGGAGAGCAGCAGCAGCACCGTCAGGTCCGGGGCGGCGGCGGGGGTGACGAGGCTGACGAAGGGCTGGCCGGCGGCCTGGGTCGCCAGGCTGGCCGAGGCGGCGCCGCGGATCAGCTGTCGCGCCTCGAAGGCGGGGTTGTCGGTCACCATCTCGCTCCCGTCCGGGTTGCGCCACAATCCCGCACCATATCTGAGGCATGGACTCCCCATAAGGATCGGGTTCAGCCCGCCGGAGACAATGCATGCCTGCCACGATCGCCCTGGTGGATGACGACCGCAATATCCTCACCTCCGTCTCCATGACCCTGGAGCAGGAGGGCTTCCAGGTCCGCACCTACACGGATGGCGAGAGCGCCCTGCAGGGCCTGCTGGCCCGCCCGGCCGATCTCGCCGTGCTCGACATCAAGATGCCGCGCATGGACGGGATGGAGCTGCTGCAGCGGCTGCGCCAGCGCAGCGCCATGCCGGTGGTCTTCCTCACCTCGAAGGATGAGGAGGTGGACGAGCTGATGGGGCTGCGGCTCGGCGCCGACGACTACATCACCAAGCCCTTCAGCCAGCGCCTGCTGCTCGAGCGCATCCGCGCCCTGCTGCGCCGCAACGAGGCGAGCCGGGCCGAGGGCAGCGGCGCCCCGCCCTCAGGCGTCATCACCCGGGGCGAGCTGGTGCTGGACGAGACCAAGCACACCTGCAGCTGGAAGGGGCACGACATCCAGCTCACCGTGACCGAGTTCCTGCTGGTCAAGGCCCTCGCCCTGCGGCCGGGCATGGTCAAGAACCGCGACCAGCTCATCGACGCCGCCTATGGCGAGAACATCTATGTCGACGACCGCACGATCGATTCGCATGTGAAGCGGGTGCGTAAAAAATTCCGTCAGGTCGACAACGACTTCGCACAAATTGAGACCCTCTACGGTATCGGCTACCGCTACAAGGAGAGCTAGGGCCGGGCGCGGGCGTGGCTCCGCTCGGGGAACAACCTCCGCTCGGGGAACAACGGCGACAACGACAGAACGACGGCTGGAGGGGGAGGCGCCGGCCGGGCCGCGAGGTCCGGCGGGGCGGTCTCATGTCTTGTGATGGACTTGCCGCGGCCGCCCCCATGGGGGCCGCCGGCGGTACGATGGGGATCCTTGGCGCGCATGTGGGTGGCCCTGCATTACCTGACGGATTTCGCGGATCTCGGCCTGATGCTGCCGCTCACCGCGTTGACCGCGCTCGCCCTCGTGGCCTTTGGCCGCTGGCGGGACGCGCTCGCCTGGTCGCTCGCGGTCGGCGGCACCTTCTCCGCCATGGCGGCGCTGAAGGTGGCGATGCAGCTCTGGGGCGGCCTCGCCGCCGCGACCAACCTCAACAGCCCGAGCGGCCATACCGCGGCGGGCATGGTGGTCTATGGCGGGCTGCTGCTGCTGATCCTCGGCGGCACGGTGCCGCGGCTGCGGCTGGCGCTGCTCGCCGGCCTCGTCTTCGGCGGCTTCTTCGGCCTCACCCGGCTCTGGCTCGAGGTGCATACGGTCGAGGACGTGGTGGTCGGCGCCCTGGTCGGCCTCGCCGGGGTGACGGCGCTCGCCTGGCTCAGCGGCCTCGCCCGGCCGGCTGCGCCCGTCCGCACCCGCGCCGCCATCGCCGCCGTGGCCCTGCTCGGCACCCTCGTCTTCCATGGCCACCGGATCGGCGCGGAGAACGAGTTGCAGGCGATCGCCGCCGAGATCCGCGCCGGCCTGCGCATCTGAGCCGCCGCGGCCGGCCCATGTCATCCGTCGCGTTCAAATCCGGGCCCGATCCGCTATAGCTTCGCGGGCCCATCAGGAACGCCCATGCCCGACCTCGGCCTGCCGTCCGAGACCGCCGCCCAGGCGAGCCCCGCGCCGCCGTCGCGCCGCCGCTGGGTCTCGCCGCTGCTGCGGCGCATCCTGCTGCTGAACATCCTGCCGCCGGCGCTGCTGGCGGCGGCGATGCTCTATCTCGACCAGTACCAGAACGGGCTGCTGGCCGCCGAGGTGGAGGCGATGCGCACCCAGGCGCGGATCTATGCCGGCGCCATCGCCGAGGCCGCGACGCGGATGCAGGACGACCGCGCCGTGCTGGTCCCCGAGATCGCCCGGCCGCTGCTGCGCCGGCTGGTCGATCCCTCGCCCAACACCCAGGCGCGGCTCTTCGACAATACCGGCCTCGTCGTCGCCGACAGCCGGGTGCGGGAAGGGGCGGGGGGCGCGGTGGTGACCGAGCCGCTGGCGCCGCCCGAGCCGCGCGGTGCCTTCTCCCTGACCGTCGCCGGGCTCTACGACCGGCTGCTCTCGCTGCTGCCGCGCGGCGGACGGCCGGATGTCGAGGTGGACGTCAACCCGGACGCCCCCTCCTTCGACTGGCAGCCCAATCTCGGCCCCGACCGGCGGGAGGAGCTGCGCCTGGCGCTGGAGGGCGGCGTGACGCCCTATATCCGCCGCACCGCCGATGGGCGGCTGCTGGTCTCGGTGGCCGAGCCGGCGCGGCGGGGCAACCAACCGGTCGGCATCGTGCTGCTGACGCGCGAGGCGCGCGAGGTGGACCAGCGGCTGTTCGAGATCCGCGCCAGCGTGCTCGGCATCTTCGGCGTGGCCCTGGTGGTCACCGTCGCGCTCTCCTTCTACCTGGCGCAGACCCTGGCCAGCCCGATCATGCAGCTCGCCGGCAGCGCCGCCGCCATGCGCCAGGGCGAGGGCCGCACCGGCAGCGTGCCGGGCGGGCTGCTGCGGCGCGAGGACGAGATCGGCATCCTGGCCCGCGACCTGCAATCCGCCGCCCGCGACCTCTGGGCCCGGATCGACACCAACGAGCGCTTCGCCGCCGATGTGGCGCATGAGCTGCGCAACCCGCTGACCAGCGTGCGCAGCGCCATCGAGACGCTCCGCCGGATCGAGAACCCGGAGCAGCAGAAGCGGCTGCTGGCGATCATCGCCGAGGATGCGGTGCGCATGGACCGGCTGATCGCCGACATCTCCGACAGCTCGCGCGTCGATGCCGAGCTGTCGCGCACCGCCGCCGTGCCGGTCGACGTGGCGCCGATCCTCTCAACCCTGGCCGAGCTGCACGACGCGACGCGCAAGGAGGAGGACCCGGCGGTGGCTCTCGAGGCGCCGGCCGAGGGCCTCGTCGTGCGCGGCGTCGAGGGGCGGCTGGTGCAGGTCTTCCGCAACCTGCTCGGCAACGCGCTCTCCTTCAGCCCGGCGCAGGGCCGCGTCCTTGTCCGCGCCCGCCCGGCCGGCGCCGTGGTCGAGGTGGTGGTGGAGGATGAGGGGCCGGGCATCCCGGAGGCGAAGCTCGAGCACATCTTCGAACGCTTCTATTCCGAGCGCCCGAGCGGCGAGCGCTTCGGCCAGCATTCCGGCCTCGGCCTCTCCATCTGCAAGCAGATCGTCGAGGGGCTGCGCGGCACCATCGCCGCGGAGAACCGCCGCGACGCGGCCGGCAAGGTGACCGGCGCGCGCTTCATCGTGCGGCTGCCGGTGGCCTAGATCCCCGCAAAACCGCTGCGCGGCGTTGCGGGGGGGCGGTGGAGGCGCTTCCCGCCCCAGATCCGTCACGGCCGGCCGCGGCAGGGCAGCGGGCAGCGACGGCTTTGCCGGGCGCTTTCAGGGAGCCGGCGCGAGCGCGGGCGGCATCGCCGCGTGCCGTCCGATGCGGCGCGACGCGTTCCACGATCCGGGGCGAGGCCCGCCCCCGCCGCGCCAGCCGCCGGCCTCGCCCGGCTGCCGCGCGCGAGGCCCGCACGGGATGCTGGGCGCGGCGCCATCCGTCGCCCTATATGGATCCTGCAAGGAGACCGGGACGGTGGCGTCGCCGCGGCGCCGCCGCCGGGAGGCAGGACGGGCAGCGCATGGGCCAGATCGTGATAGCCGAGTTCATGGACGAGGCGGCGGTGGAGAGCCTGCGCGCGGCGCATCCGACGCTCTACGACCCGCATCTGGTCGACCGGCCGGAGGCCTTCCGCGCCGCGCTCGCCGGGGCGCGGGCGCTGATCGTGCGCAACCGCACCCGCGTCGATGCCGCCCTGCTCGAGGCGGCGCCGGAACTGCGCGTGCTCGGCCGGCTCGGGGTCGGGCTCTACAACATCGACCTCGCCGCCTGCCAGGCGCGGCGGATCGACGTCATCCCCGCCTCCGGCGCCAATGCCGATGCGGTGGCGGAATACGTCATGCTGGCGATCGGCACCCTGCTGCGCGGCGTCTTCGGGGCCAGCGCCGAGGTCGCCGCCGGCGGCTGGCCGCGCGACCGGCTGATCACCGGCCGGGAGATCGCCGGCAAGACGCTCGGCATCATCGGCTTCGGCGATATCGGCCGGCGCGTGGCGAAGCTCGCCGACGCCTTCCGCATGCGCATCCTTGGCCATGACCCGCTGCTGCCGGCGACCCATGCCGGCTGGGCCGAGACGCGGACGGAGATGGTGCCGCTCGACGACCTCCTCGCCCGCGCCGATGCGGTGACGCTGCACGTGCCGCTGACCGCCGAAACGCGTGGCCTCGTCTCGGCGGCGCGGCTGGCGCTGATGAAGCCCGAGGCGGTGCTGGTGAATGCCGCGCGCGGCGGCGTGGTGGAGGAGGCGGCGCTCGCCGCGGCGCTGCGGGAGGGGCGGCTCGGCGGCGCCGCGCTCGATGTCTTCGAGACCGAGCCCCTGCCGCCAGGCTCGCCGCTCGCCGGCCTGCCGAACCTGCTGCTGACGCCGCACATCGCCGGCGCCACGATCGAGAGCAATGCCCGCGTCTCCTCGCTCATCGCGGCGCGGGTGCGGGTGGCGCTGGCGATGTGCTGAGCCGGCGGCGGCCGGACGGTTTCAGGGGAGGGGAATATGCAGGTGCATCGGCTGCGGCGACGCGGCCTGCTGGCGGCGAGCCTCCTCGCCGCCGCCGCCGGGCCGCTGCCGTCCGGACCATTGCGGCTGTTGCTCGGCTTCCCGGCCGGCAGCGGGCCCGATGTCCTCGCCCGGCTGGTCGCCGAGGGGCTGAAGCCCGCCCTGCCGGCCGGCGTGGTGGTGGACAACCGGCCCGGCGCGGCGGGGCTGATCGCGGCGCAGGAGGCGGCGCATGCGGCGCCCGCCGATGGCTCCGTGCTGCTGCTCGGCGAGGTCGGGCAGCTCGCCATGGCGCCCAGCACCTATGCGCGGCTGCCCTACGACCCGGCGCGGGACTTCGCCCCCGTCGCGGCGCTGGCCGCGGCCGATTTCGCCTTCGTCGTGCCGGCCGGCCTGCCGGCGCGCGACCTCGATGCCTGGATCGGCTGGGCGAATGGGCAGGCACAGCTCTCCCTCGGCACCTTCGGGGCCGGCACGCCGGGGCATTTCGGCGCCGCCATGCTCGCCGCCGCGTCCGGGCTGGCGGCCGAGCCGGTGCATTTCCGGGCGACCGGCGATGCCATGGGGGCGGTGCTGAACGGCACGGTGCAGGGGATGTTCGCGACGGTCGCGGTGGTGGCGCCGCATGTGGCGGCCGGCCGGCTCGCGGCGCTGGCGGTGACCGGGCCGGAGCGGGCGCCGCTGCTGCCCGCGGTGCCGACCCTGGCCGAGCTCGGCCGGCCGGCGCTCGGCTTCAGCGCCTGGTTCGGGCTGGTGGCGCCGGCCGCGGTGCCCGGGCCGGTGCTGGCAGCGGCCGAGGCGGCGGTGCTGCGGGCGATGGCCGAGCCCGGCCTGGGGGCGCGGCTGCGGGAGGCCGGGTTCCGGCCGATGCCGATGGGGCGGGTGGAATTCGCGGCGATGATGCAGGCGGAGCGGGCGCGCTGGGCGGAGGTGGTGCGGGCGACGGGGTTTCGGGCGATCGAGTAGGGAGGGGCGAAGGCCCGAGCAACCGAAGGCTTCCACCCGGCGCCTGAACGCCGTTGCAAACTGATTGCCGATCAGCCGCTAGCGACCCGGTGCAGACCTTCTAGTCCAACCTGATAAGGTTGGGGACGGAGGCAGAGCGGCCACGCATCCAGCACCTCAATGCAGGTCGGCTAGCGGTACGCCGCATTGGTAGGCTGCGACAGTATAGGAAGCCGGCGAAGGCCTAAGAAATTCTTGTTAGGGTGGAAGAGGCCGTCCGGCAGTTTGGGCGTTTTTGGTGGCGTCACCCGGCAGACCGTCGATGAGAGAGTGACACTTGGAACGAGCATACTGACTGTCTAATGCCCAGCCTGGAGGGAATACGGAGTGGAAACACCTCGCAAAGCAACTTCAAACGAAGAGCGGAACAAAGATTACATAGACGGCAACCATATGGTGTTTGATGATGATCTCGATATGGGCCACGTACAGAAATACTATACCGAGGCATCGCTTGTAATTACAGGAAACCTGACAGTATTCGCCACGAGTGTCGCGCCGGGCGATGGCACGTTGACGGCGGAGAAGCTGATCGGATCGGATGGTCGAGTCTTTGTTTTCGTCCGTGCACCCACTCGGAAGGAGAAGGCCAGCCTCTACAGGTAAGGCGGACGCACACTACCAGAGGGGAAGTTTGCTGTTGCCCGTCGAAAGTTCCGAGCATGAAGAAGCTGAAGGCTTTCACAAAGCGCATGCGCGATAAAGACGAGGCCGCCGTCGCAGTGGTTGCCGACATCATCGGCTCGGTGTTGCCTTACGGGGGCAATGTAATTGCCTTCGCGCTGAAGAAGGGTCTCGCCATCGCCCGTAGCCGGAGTGTCGCCATTCTTAGTGAGGAGTTGCCGGCGAAGAAGCCTACCCCTGAACAAGCGGAGCAGCTCGCGCCCATGGTGGCGATTCACGCCCGCATGGCGATGGAGGGTGAGGCCGACGAGAGCCTCCGGCTGCTGGCGCGAGTCATCGCCGGGCAACTCGAGCAGGGGGAGCTGCTGCCGGCCGAGTTCACCTCCTATGCCCGCATCCTGTCCGGCATGCGCCAGGTCGAGATCGTCGCGCTCGGTGAGTTCTATCGGTGCTGGCAGGACGCCGAAAGAGAGGCGACACAGCTAGCAAGTCTGGAAGAGCGCGGGAATGCGGTCGAGCTCAGCGCCAACAAGGCGATGGCCGAGCGCCTCATCCCTAGAGTGGTCGCTGACCATGGGGAACTGAAGGCGCTATTCTCCAGCCTGATGCGCACCGGTCTCCTTATCACAACGCCGACGGCGTCCGGCGGGGATCGCTACCGACCCGCGAGCCTGTTCCACCGACTGAACCAGCTGGCCTCGCTGGAGGTGGTGGAAGGAAACCCATCCGATCCAGCATAAGCGTAGGTACGGCCCTCGGCGAGCCTCGTACCGCGACGCGGCTCCAACTTAGGTCACGGCGCCCAACTGAGCTTCCGAAGAAGGACAGCCGCTCACGGATAGACCTAGCCACCGGGATGGGTTGGGAAATCTCGATTCTGCGTCCGTTACCGCGCTTGGGGCGGACATCCGCGCGCCACCCCTTAACAGCCGCTTATCTGCCCATCTCAAACTCCCCCTCACACCGCGAAAAACCTGATCCGCACGCAGTCCGGCTCCCGCTCCCCGAACCCGAGAAACAGGCTCCGATGCAGCCAGGCATGCGCCGGCGCCTCGGTCTCGAAGACCGGGGCGGTGCGGAAGTAGACTCGCTCCGGCGGCACCCGCTCGCCGCGCAGCAGCCGCGCCTGGTCCTCCGGCGAGGCATGCCGGAGGCCGCGATTGACCACATAGACCAGCGCCCCGTCCGCCAGGCGCAGGCTGTAGCGCGCCACGATCTCGGTGACGCCGTCGGGGCGGACGAGCTGAAAATCCGCGCCGCCCGGCAGCACCTCGCCAGCCAGCCGCGGCCCGCTGACCCGGCCGCCGAGGATCGGCACGATCCGCCGCTCGCCCAGCGGCCCGGCGCCGATCCGCTGCACCGGCGCCACCGCCACCTCGGCCTCGCCGATGAACTCCATGCCCGGCGCCTCGGCCATGCCTGCCCCCTCCCTTGCCTCCGGCGGCAGCATGCGGCCCCGGCGCCGCCGGGGGCAACCGCGCCCGCCCTCCACCGCGCTCTCCCCCGTGCTCTCCACCGGGGCGCCGCGGCATGCGACACTGCGGCCCATGTCCGACGCGCCCTTCCTCCCGCGGCCGCCCGAGCCGAACCGCATCTGCGGCGCGGCCCCGGTGCGCGCGCTGTTCCTGCGCCGGCCGCAGGCGGTGCTCCGCCTCTTCTACACCGAGGAGCGGCGGCGCCTCGCCGGGCCGCTCTGCCAGCATCTGGCGCGGACCCGGCGGCCCTACCGGGAGGTGCCGCCGGCCGAGCTCGCCCGCATCGCCGGCACGCAGCACCATGGCGGCATCTGCGCCGTCGCGGTGGCCCGCTTCGCCGCGCCGCTGCCGGGCCCCGCCCTGCCGGCCGGCTTGCCGCCGGCACCGCTGCTGCCGGTGCTGGACGGCATCGGCAACCCGCACAATCTCGGCGCCATCGCCCGCTCCGCCGCCTTCTTCGGCGCCCGCGCCCTGCTGCTCTCGGGCGATCCGCGCCAGGCCGATCTCTCGGACGCCGCCTTCCGCACCGCCGAAGGGGGGCTCGAGCATCTGGAGGTGCTGCGGGCGCGCGACCTGCCGGCCCTGCTGCGCGGCCTGCGCGGGCGCGTCCTCACCCTCGCCGCGGTCGCCGCCGGCGGCGCGCCGCCCGAGGCGGTGCCGCGCGACCGGCCCATCGCCCTCGTGCTCGGCAATGAGGAGCAGGGCCCGCCGCCGCCGACCCTCGAGGCCTGCGAGGCGCGGCTGACCCTGCCCGGCAGCGGGCTGGTCGAGAGCCTGAACGTTGCCGCCGCCGCCGCGGTGCTGTTCCATGCCCTCGGGGCGGTTCCCCGCAGGGCAGCATGAGCGGCAGCACGGCCTCGCCGGCGCGACTCGAGAGCGACCGGGACGGCGCGGGCCGCCGGCTGGCCTTCCACGGGGCGCTGGACGCCGCCGGCGCGGCGCGGCTGTGGTCGGAGGCGCAGCGCGCGGCGCGCGGGGCGCGGCCGCTCATCCTCGACCTCGCCGGCCTCACCGCGCTCGACACCGCCGGGGCGGTGCTGCTGCTGCGGCTGGAGCGCGAGGCGGGCCGGGCGGAATGGCGCGGCCTGCCGCAGGGCCCGCTGCAGGCGCTGGTGGAGCGGACCCGCACCGCGCTCGACCAGCCGCAGCCGAAGCCGGCGCCGGCGCTGCCCTTCCTCGGCCGGGTCGGCGAGGCCGCCTGGGACTGGGGCCAGGGCATGCTCCGCCAGGTCATCTTCTTCGGCGAGGCGCTGGTCGGCACCGCCGGCACCCTGCGGCGGCCCTGGCGGCTGCGCCTGTCGGAGGTGCTGCGCCATCTGGACGAGGCGGGGCTGCGCGCCTTCGGCCTGACGGCGCTGCTCGGCTTCCTGATCGGGCTGATCCTCGCCTTCCAGTCCAGCATCCCGATGCGCCAGTTCGGCGCCGAGATCTTCATCCCAAACCTCGTCGGCATCTCGCTGCTGCGCGAGCTCGGGCCGCTGATGGCCGCCGTCATCCTCTCGGGCCGCACCGGCTCGGCCTATGCCGCCGAACTGGGGACGATGACGGTGAACGAGGAGATCGACGCGCTGCGCATCATGGGCATCGACCCCATCGCCTGGCTGGTCCTGCCGCGGCTGCTGGCGGCCATGCTGGTCATGCCGGTCCTCGCCCTGGTGATGAACCTCTCCGGCCTGCTCGGCATGGGGACGGTGATGGCGACGCTCGGCTTCCCGCCCGTCGCGGTGATCAACCAGCTGCAGAACTGGGTGCGGTTGAAGGACCTGATCGGCGGCCTCTCCAAGGCGGCGCTCTTCGGCCTGGCGATCGGGCTGGTCGGCTGCCGCGCCGGGCTCGGCGCCGGGCGCGGCCCGCGCGCGGTCGGCGATGCCGCGACCGCGGCGGTGGTGGGCGGCATCATCTCCATCGTCCTGCTCGATGGCGTCTGCGCTATCCTCTTCTTCCGGCTGGGCTGGTAGCCGTGGCGGAGTCGAAGGCGGGCGAGGCGGTGATCCGCGTGCGCGACCTCGCGGCGCGCTTCGATGGCCGCACGATCTTCGAGCATGTCAGCTTCGAGGTGCGCCGGGGCGAGGTCTTCGTGATCCTCGGCGGCTCCGGCTGCGGCAAGTCGACGCTGCTCAAGCACATGATCGGCCTCTACCCGCCGGCCGAGGGCAGCATCGAGGTACTGGGCGAGCGCATGGACCGGCTCGAGGGGGCGGCGCGCACCGCGCTGCTGCGGCGGATCGGCGTGATGTGGCAGTCGGGCGCGCTCTTTGGCTCCTCGACGCTCGCCGAGAATGTCGAGGTGCCGATCGAGGAGCATACCGACCTGCCGCCGGAGGCGCGGGCGCTGGTCGCGCGCGTCAAGCTCGGCCTGGTCGGGCTCTCCGACGCGGCGGGGCGGTTGCCGGCGGAGATCTCGGGCGGCATGGCCAAGCGCGCCGGCATCGCCCGGGCGATGGCGCTCGACCCGCCGATCCTCTTCCTCGACGAGCCCTCGGCTGGGCTCGACCCCATCACCTCGGCGGGGCTGGACGCGCTGATCCGGCAGATCGCGCGCGATCTCGGCACCACCTTCGTCGTGGTGACGCATGAGCTGCAATCGATCCTCGCCATCGGGGATCGTTGCATCATGCTGGACAAGGAGGCTAAGGGCATGATCGCCGAAGGCGACCCCCGGCGCTTGCGCGAGGAGAGCGACAACCCCGTGGTCCGGGCCTTCTTCCGACGCGAGGTCCTGGAATGATGGCGGGCGCAGGGGGTTCCAGCTGGCGGCCCGCAGGGCCGAGCGCCCGAACGGGCGCCGCGGCTTATGCCGCGAAGCCAGGCCGTGCGGAGGCACGGCGCCCGGCGTTTGAGGGGCAGGACGGTGAAGCCGTCCTGCGCCTGGCATGAGCGGTCCGGGGGGCGAGCCGCTCCGCGACGGGAGGGCCTGACATGGCGCAGTCCAACAGCCTCTATTTGCGCGTCGGCGCCCTCGTGCTCGCCGGGCTCGCGCTCGGCATCGGCTTCGTGCTCTTCCTCACCGCCGACCGGCTGGGCTCCGACAACCAGCAATTCGAGACCTATATCCGCGAATCCGTGCAGGGACTCGAGGTGGGGGCGGCGGTCCGCTACCGCGGCGTCAGCATCGGCCGCGTCTCGGAGATCGGCTTGGTCTCGGCCGAGTACCGGCGCCCGTCGAACGATCCCTTCGGTGCCGCGTTCCAACTCGTCTATGTCCGCTTCGCCATCGACAACAACCGGATCGGCGAGACGCCGAATGTGGAGGAGGCGATCCGTCTCGGCCTGAGGGTGCGGATGGCCTCGCAGGGCATCACCGGCGTGAGCTATCTCGAGCTCGATTTCGTCGATCCGCAGCGCTTCCCGCCGCGCGTCGTGCCCTGGCAGCCGCGCTACCCCTACATCCCGGCCATTCCCTCGACCGTCGCGCAGGTGCAGAACGCCGCCGAGCAACTCCTGCAGAAGCTGCAGGAGGTGAACCTGCCCGCGCTGCTGGACAACGTGGTCGGCCTCGCCGCGGACATGCGGCACCAGTTCCAGGATGGCGACCTCGCGGCGACACTGCGCGAGGCCTCCGGGCTGCTGCGCGACCTGCACGTCGCGGTGAACCAGGCCGACGTGCCCGCCATCGCCGGCGAGCTGCGCGGCGCCGCGACGGATGCGCGTCAGCTCCTCGCCGGGCGCGAGGTCAAGCAGGCGCTCACCAACCTCGCCACCGCCACCGCCGAGCTGCGCACCGCCTCGCAGCGGCTGCCCGGCAGCGTGACCAACCTGGACGCCACCATGCGCACCGCCCGCAGCGTCACCACCGACATCCAGGCCGAGCTCGCGCCGATCCTGCGCGACCTGCGCGCCGCCGTCGCCAATCTGCGCGACACGACGGAGCAGCTGCGCCGCAATCCCTCGCAGGCGATCTTCGGCGCGCCGCCCCCGGCCCCTTCCGGATCCCGCCGATGACAGAGCGCACGACCTTCCGACCTGCGGCCCGCGGGGCCGGGCGCCCGAAGGGGCGCCGCCGCGTGTGCAGCGACGCCAAGCCGCGCGGCGGCGCGGCGTCCGGCATGAGACGCCGCGGCCTCCTGCTCCTCGCCGCCGCGCTGCCGGGCTGCAGCGTGCTGCCCAACCGGCCCTATCGCGAGGTGGAGCGCTTCGTCCTCGCCCCGGCGCGACCATCCGGTCCGCCGCCGCCCCGCACCGGGCGGGTGCTGCTGCTGCGCACCATGCGGGCGGCGCCGGGCCTCGACCAGCGGGGCCTGCGCATCCTCGGCCCGCGCGGCGAGGTGACGGTCTCCTTCTGGTCGGAATGGACCGCGCCGCCGGTCGACCTGGCCGAGGAGGCGCTGCGCCGCTGGCTGCTGGCGAGCGGGCGGTTCCGCGCCGTCACCGCGCCCGGCTCGCGCCTGCGGGCCGATGTCATCCTCGAAGCGGAGCTGACCCGGCTGCAGGCCGAGCCGGGCGAGGGCATCGCCCGCGCCGGCCTCTCCGGCCTGCTGCTCGACAATGGCAGCACCGAGAACCGCGTGCTGGGGCAGTTCCCGGTGGAGGGCACGGCGCCGCTGCCGGGCGGGGTGCAATCCCCGGACAGCCTGGCCCCGGCCGATGCCGCTGCCGGGATGAGCGCGGCGCTCGGCGTCGCCCTCGGCCGGCTGGAAAGCGCGGTCGGCGCGGCGCTGGGGCGGCGGTAGCTTTCGGCGGGCCTGTCCGGGGCCTCGGACCGGTCACGCGACCAGTCCGCTGGTATGATGGCGCTCATCAGAACCGTCGCCGCCCGTTGCCCTGCCGCGGCTTCGCGGGGAATTTAGGGCGTGATCGCTTGAGGTGGACTCACCGAAACGCGTGAATCACGCGATCAAACAACGGTCTAGTGCACCGCGTTCGGCTGGAAGGGGCTGTCGAGGCTGAAGCCCGGGATCTCGACGTCGAAGGTCTCGCCGGTCTCCGCCGCGACCATGTGATAGGTGCCGCGCATGAAGCCCGAGGGCGTCGCCAGCGGCGTGCCCGAGGTGTATTCGAAGCTCTCGCCGGGATCGAGCACCGGCCGCTCGCCCACCACCCCGTCGCCATGCACCCGCTGGGTGCGGCCTTGGCCGTCGGTGATGAGCCAGGTGCGCTTCAGCAGCTGCACCGTCCGGCGGCCCTCATTGGCGATGGTCACCCGATAGGCCCAGGCATAGTGGCTGCGCGCCGGCTCGGACTGGTCGGCGAGGTAGTAGGTGCGGACGGTCACGCGCACCTCCTCGGTCACGGCCGTCCAGACGGGGATGCGGGCATCGGCCATGGCGTCAGGCCCGGCGCAGCGCGGCGGTGGCGAGGCCGGCGCCGATCAGCAGGCTGCCGCCGAGCCGGTCGCGGCCGCGCCGCAGCGCCGGGCGCCGCACCGCGCCGCGCGACGGGCCGATCACCAGCAGGATGGTCGGCCCCGGGATCAGCAGCAGCGCGATGGCGGCCGCCGCGAAGGCGGCCCAGGTCTCGAGGCTCATGGACGCATCCCCACCTGTCGTTGCGGCCGGCAGACCCGGCGCGGCCCTCTTGCCGGGCGCCGGGCCGGAGAGTGCCACGGCCCGGCGCCCGCCGCCACCGGTCGGGCGGCGTGGTCCGGCGCGCTACCTGGCCTGGCCGGCCGCCGCCAGCGCCTCGTCCAGATCCTCGAGCAGGTCGGCCACGTCCTCGAGCCCGACGGAGAGGCGGATGGTGCCGTCGGTGATGCCGAGCCGCGCCCGTTCCTCGGCGCCGATGCGCATATGCGTCGTCGTCGCCGGATGGGTGACCATCGACTTGCTGTCGCCGAGATTGTTCGAGATATCGATCAGCCGCAGCGCGTTGCAGAAGCGGAAGGCCGCCGCCTTGGCGCCCTCCGTCCTGGCGTCGCCCGGGCCGGGCTTCAGCTCGAAGGTGACGAGCGTGCCGCCGCCCGCCATCTGCCGCCGCGCCAGCGCCTGCTGCGGATGGTCGGCGCGGAAGGGGTAGAGAACGCGGGCCACCTCCGGCCGCGCGGCCAGCGCATCGGCGATGGCGGCGGCGCTGCGGCTCATTGCCTCGATGCGGAGCGAGAGCGTCTCCAGCCCCTTCAGCACCACCCAGGCATTGAAGGGCGAGATCGCCGGGCCGGTGTTGCGGGTGAAGGGCTGCAGCACCTCCTCCACCCACGTCTTGCTGCCGAGCACGGCGCCGCCGAGCACGCGGCCCTGGCCGTCCATGTGCTTGGTGCAGGAATAGACGACGACATCGGCGCCCAGTGCCAGCGGCTTCTGCAGCAGCGGCGTGGCGAAGACGTTGTCCACCACCACGATCGCCCCCGCCCGGTGCGCGAGGGCGGCGACGGCCGGCAGGTCCACCATCTCCAGCATCGGGTTGGAGGGCGTCTCCAGCAGCACCAGCGCCGCGGGCTTCGCAAGCGCGCGCTCCCACTGCGCCAGGTCGGCGCCGTCGACGAACTCGCTCTCGATCCCGTAGCGCGGCAGCAGGGTGGAGACGATCCAGTGGCAGGAGCCGAAGAGCGCGCGCGAGGCGACGACGCGGTCGCCGGCCTTCAGATGCGAGAGCATGGCCGCATGCACCGCTGCCATGCCCGTGGCGGTGAGGCGACAGGCCTCGGCCCCCTCCAGCGCGGCGAGGCGCTGCTCGAGCATCGCGACGGTCGGGTTGCCGAAGCGGGAATACTGGAAATGCGTGGCGGTGCCGTTGAAGGTCGCCTCGGCCTGCTCGGCAGTCTCGTAGACGAAGCCGGAGGTGAGGAAGAGCGCCTCGGAGGTCTCGTCCTGGTCGCTGCGCATGGTGCCGCCGCGGACCAGCAGCGTGGCGGGACGGAGCGGGCGGGGCGGCAGGGATCTGGACATGCGGTGGGACACCTTGGCGACGCGGCGGTGTCCGGCCCGATGAACGGGACGGGGGCAGGGAAGCAATGCCCCCGACGGCCGTTTAGCGCGCTTGTTTTACCTCGCCGCAAGCTGGCCGGACAAATCGCGAGAGATGGCCGCGGCCATCGGGGGGGAGGGATAGGCCCGCCCGACCCGGCGGGTCAAGATGCCGGTCGGGGCGCCGCCGGCGCATGGCCGCCCGCCCCGCGCCGCAACAAGGGGCCGCCCGGATCGCCGCCGCGGCGTCCGCCGGCGCTGCCTGAAGGCGGCAGGACGGCCAGCCCCGTGGATCAGTTCTCGCCCAGTTCGGCGCGGAGCCTGTCGCGCAGGCGGGTTGCGATGTCCATGTCGTAGGTCGCGTCGAGCCGGGTGTATTCCTCCAGAGCGCCCTCGACATGCAGCAGCGCGCGTCGCAGCCGGGCCGGCTCACCGTGTTGGGCGGCGAGGCTCGCCTCGGCCAGGGCAAGGTTTGCCGTTGTCCGTGCCCAGCGGTAGGGCGCGCGCTCGCGGGTGCGTTCCTCCAGCGCCGCCTCGTAGGCTGCCACCGCCTGCGGCAGGGCTTCGTCGTCGCCGCGCTCACCGAGCATCAGCAGCGCGTTGCCGAGATTGTTTTGCGTCATTGCCCAGTCGAGCGGCACGCGCTCACGGGTGCGTTCCTCCAGCGCCGCCTCGTAGGCCGCCACCGCCCGCGGCAGGGCTTCGTCGTCGCCGCGCTCACCGAGCATCAGCAGCGCGTTGCCGAGGTTGTTCTGCGTCGTTGCCCAGTCGAGCGGCACACGATCGCGGGTGCGTTCCTCCAGTGCCGCTCTGTAGGCCGCCACCGCCCGTCGTAGGGCCTCGTCGTCGCCGCGCCTGCCGAGCGTCGCCAGCCCGTTGCCGAGGTTGTTCTGCGTCATTGCCCAGTCGAGCGGCACGCGCTCACGGGTGCGTTCCTCCAGCGCCGCCTCGTAGGCTGCCACCGCCCACGGCAACGCCGCCTCGTCGCCGCGCTCACCGAGCGCCAGCAGCGCGTTGCCGAGATTGTTCTGCGTCGTCGCCCAGGCGAGTGGCGCACGCTCGCGGGTGCGTTCCTCTAGCGCCGCCCTATAGGCCGCCACCGCCCGCTGCAGCGCGGCCTCGTCGCCGCGCTCACCGAGCATCAGCAGCGCGTTGCCGAGGTTGTTCTGCGTCATCGCCCAGTCGAGCGGCACACGTTCGCGGGTGCGTTCCTCCAGCGCCGCCCCATAGGCCGCCACCGCCAGTGGCAGGGCCTCGTCGTCGCCGCGCTTACCGAGCGTCAGCAGCGCGTTGCCGAGGTTGTTCTGCGTCATCGCCCAGGCGAGTGGCACACGCTCGCGGATGAGCTCCTCCAGCGCTGCCCCGTAGGCCGCCACCGCCCGTGGCAGTGCCGCCTCGTCGCCGCGCCCGCTGAGCGCCAGTAGCGCGTTGGCGAGGTTGTTCTGCGTCATCGCCCAGGCGAGTGGCGCACGCTCGCGGGTGCGTTCCTCCAGCGCCGCCCCGTAAGCCGCCACCGCCCGCTGCAGCGCTGCTTCGTCGCCGCTCTCGTCGAGCCTCGCCAGCGTGTTGCCAAGATCATTCTGCGTCGTCGCCCAGTCGAGCGGACGGACCGCCCGCGGTGCCAGCGACAGGGCTCGGTCATAGGTGACGAGCGCTTCGCGAAGCGCCGGGTTGTCACCATACTCGCCTCCTTGGGCCTGCATTCTGTCCGCTGCGAGCAGCAGGTATCCCCACGCCGCCTCGGCATCGAACCCCACCAGCGCCGCCGCCTCCTCGTACAGCGCCGCCGCCTCGCGATAGCGCAGCGCCAGCGCGGCGACCTGCGCCTCCTCCGCCGCCAGCCCGGCCTCCTCCCGCGCCGTCTGCTCCCGCAGCGCCCGCAGCCGGCCGCGGCCCTCCGCCAGCACCGCCCGGGCGGCGTCGAGGTCGCCGGTGTCCAGCAACCGGCTCGCCCTGGCCCGGGCCGCCGCGGCTTCCGGCCGGTCATTGCCGCGACGGTCCAACTCGGCGCGGAGGGCGACATACTCCTCCGCCTTGGCCGCCAGCCGGGCCTCGATCGCCGCCTCGGCCACGCCCGTCTCGCCCATGCGGGCGAGCAGCGCCCGCAGCACGTCATGCGGCACGCCCTTGTCGCGGGCGATGGCGGCCAGCAATTCGGCATGGCGCGCCGCCGCCAACCGCGCCTCCCGCGCCTGGGCGTCCTCGACGCGGCCAAGCCCCGCCTCGATGCCGCCGAAGCGCTCGGCCAGCGCCTGCACGCCCTCCGCCGTGTCGAAGCCCAGCCCCTCGATCCGCGCCAGCGCGCCGGCCGTGAAGATCGCCTGGAAGGGTCCGGGCTGCGAGATCGCCTTCGTCACATGCGCGCCATAGGCGTCGAGGAAGCGCGGCAGGGCATCGGCGCCGTGGCGGAACTGCGCCTCGAAGGCCGGCGGCAGGGGCTGCGGGGCCAGGCGGGCGCGCAACTCCTCCAGCACCGCCGTCTCGACCATGCCGGCGATCTGCTCGGCGACGGTGGCGGAGGCGAGGCCGGTGCCCGGCCCGGCCAGGATGCCCTGGATGGCGGCGCCGAGCGGTGCGGTCAGGTCCTCGTTGACCGAGACCTCCGCCCCCAGCGCATGGCCCTGCACCTCCCGGCAGAAGGCGAGGGCGCGCTCGGCGAAGGCAGGGTCGGCATCGGGGCGGCGCGCCGCGAAGTCGCGGATGACGCGGTCCAGGGCCTGGATCTGCGCCTGCCGCACGCCGCGGGCGACGTCGTGGTTGGCCGGCAGGCCGCGCAGCCGGGCGAGACGGTCCCGCACCTCGCCGAGGAGGCGGCCGGCGGCCCGGTCGGCGACACCGCCGGCGATGCCGGCGGCGAGCACGCTGGGCACGCCGCCGCCCATCCAGGCCAGGCCGGCGACCGCGCAGGCGCTGATCGTCGTGCTGGCCAGGGAAGTTGCCGTCGCGCGGTCCATAGCCTCCACGGCGTTGCGATGCTGAGAATAGTCAAGTGTCGTGGCGAGGCGTGCAACCGCCGCGAAAGGCGGCGGGTGGTCGTCCTTGAAACGAAACAATATTCCTCTTATGTTCCGCGGGCTGATGCCGGAGCCGCCGCCCATGGCCCAGGACCGCCCGCCACCGCTCCCGCCCCGTCGGCCGGTCCTTCCGCAGAGCGGGGCCGGGATTTGTCGGCATGTGGCATGGGCGGGCGGGCAGGCGCGGCCCGGCATCGGGCCTGCCGCCGCCGCCCGACCCTTTGCCCGATTCTGCGCGGCGTCTTCCGCCCTGGCCGCCTCCGTCCATCGCCGCGATCCGGACCGGGGCCTTTGTCCGAATCCCGCCTCTCCGCCCATGCGAGGGGGTATTTGTCCGAAACCCGCAGCCCCGCCCGGGCAGCCCGCGCCCCTTCGCGCCCTTCCGCCCCCATGCTAGGCCGCGCCGCATGACCCGTCCCTCCGGCCGCGCGCCCGACGCCCTTCGCCCCGTCATCCTCGAGCCCGGCATCGCCCGCCATGCCGAGGGCTCCTGCCGCATCCGCATGGGCAACACCGAGGTGCTCTGCACCGCCTCGGTCGAGAGCCGGGTGCCGCCCTTCCTGCGCGGCACCGGCCAGGGCTGGGTGACGGCGGAATATGGCATGCTGCCGCGCGCCACCCACACCCGCAGCGACCGCGAGGCGGCGCGCGGCAAGCAGTCCGGCCGGACGCAGGAGATCCAGCGCCTCATCGGCCGCAGCCTGCGCGCGGTGACGGATCTGAAGGCGATGGGCGAGATGGCCGTCACCCTCGATTGCGACGTGCTGACCGCCGATGGCGGCACCCGCTGCGCCAGCATCACCGGCGCCTGGGTGGCGCTGCACCTCGCCTTCCGCCACTGCATGAAGATGAACGTCCTCTCCAGCATGCCGCTGAAGGACCAGGTGGCGGCCGTCTCCTGCGGGATCTGGCAGGGCGAGCCGGTGCTCGACCTCGACTACGACGAGGACAGCAAGGCGCAGACGGATGCCAATTTCGTCCTCACCGGCCGCGGCGGGCTGGTCGAGGTGCAGGGCACGGCCGAGGGCGAGCCCTTCTCCGAGGCGCAGCTCCTCTCCCTGCTGAAGCTCGCGCGCCAGGGCACCGACCAGCTCTTCCGGCTGCAGCGCGCCGCGGCCGGGATCGGCTGATGCCCGGGGCCGAGGCAGCGGGCGGCCTGCATCGGCGGCTGGCGCCGGGGCGGCTGGTGCTCGCCAGCCACAATGCCGGCAAGCTGCGCGAGGTCGCGGCGCTGGTCGCGCCGCACGGCATGCAGGTGGTCTCGGCCGGCGAGCTCGGCCTGCCGGAGCCCGCCGAGACCGAGGACAGCTTCCTCGGCAATGCCGGGATCAAGGCGCTGGCGGCCGCGCGCGCCGCCGGCCTGCCGGCGCTGGCCGATGACAGCGGCTTCTCGGTGGCCGCGCTCGGCGGCGATCCCGGCGTGCGCACCGCGGACTGGGCCGAGCAACCGGGGGGCGGGCGGGACTACGCCATGGCGATGGCGAAGGTCGCGGCGCTGGCCGCGCCCCATGCCGACCGCGCGGCCTGGTTCACCTGCGCCCTCGTCCTCGCCTGGCCGGACGGCCATGCCGAGGGCTTCGAGGGGGTGGTGCGGGGCCAGTGGGTGCACCCGCCGCGCGGCACCCGCGGCTTCGGCTACGACCCGATGTTCCTCCCCGAGGGCCAGGCCGAGACCTTCGGCGAGATGGACCCGGCGGCGAAGCACCGGATCAGCCACCGCGCCCGCGCCTTCGCCCTGCTGGCCGCGGCCTGCCTGCCGCCGGCGGTCAGCCCGCCCGCATGAGCGGCTGGCCGGCGAGGAGGCCCGTGACGCCCGGCCCCAGCCCCATGGCCTGGCGGGCGAAGCCGCGCTTCAGCGCCGGCAGCCGGTCGACGGCGGCGATGCCGAGCCGCCGGGCCCAGCGCACCGGCGCGATGTCGTTGCCGAAGAGCCGTTCCAGCGCGTGCATGCCGGAGAGCATCAGCAGCGTGTCCGGCCGCCGCCGCGCCTGGTAGCGGGCGAGCACCGCCGGCGCGCCCGGATCGGCGCCGAGGCTCCAGGCCTCGATCACCGCCTCGGCCAGCGCCGCCACGTCGCGGAAGCCGAGGTTGAGCCCCTGGCCGGCGATCGGGTGCACGCCATGCGCGGCGTCGCCGATCAGGGCGAGGCGGGTGTCGGTCCAGCGCTCCACCAGCAGGGCCGAGAGCGGATAGGACCAGCGCCGGCCGATCGGCCGGATGGCGCCGAGATGCGGGCCGAGCCGCCGCGCCAGCTCCCGCCCGAAGGCGGCCTCGTCGAGTGCCAGCATCCGCTGCGCGATGGCCGTGCGGTCGGCCCAGACGAAGGCCGAGGCATGCGGGAAGGCGGCACTGCCGAAGCCGCCCGGCCCGGCAAGGGGAAGCTGGGCGAAGGGGCCGTTCGGCAGGAATTGCTCGAGGGCGATGTTGCGGTGCGGCGCCTCATGCGCGAAGGCGCCGACCATGCCGATCTGGTGGTAGTCGAGCACCGCGGTGCGGATGCCGGCCTGGCGTCGCAGCGGGCTGTTGCGCCCTTCCGCCGCGACGACGAGGCGTGCGGTCAGCGTCTCGCCGGTCGAGAGGCGGATGGTGGCGCCCTCCGTGCGGCGCTCGACCGTCGCCCTGGCCGGCGCGAAGACCCTGAGATGCGCCATGCCCGGCAGGCGGGCATTCAACCCGACGCGCAGGCTGCGCGCCTCCACCATGTAGCCGAAGGGCTCGTCGGAGACCGCGGCGGCGTCGAAATGCAGGGCGAGGGGCGAGGGCGGCTGGCCCGGCCGGCCATCGGCGACGCGGATGCCGAGGATGGGGCAGGG
Organism: Roseicella sp. DB1501; assembly: GCF_013112485.1. Lineage (GTDB taxonomy): Bacteria > Pseudomonadota > Alphaproteobacteria > Acetobacterales > Acetobacteraceae > Paracraurococcus. Next base: position 27,222 of record NZ_JABFHG010000010.1, on the reverse strand, counting down.
ACGCTCGGGCAGCCGCTCCCAGATGCCGGCCGCCTGCAGCAGCCGCTGCGAGGTGAGGGCGATGGCATAGGCGCGCCCGTCGAAATCCTGCAGCTCCATCGGCGGCAGGGGCTGGGTGTCGACGACGGCGGTCGGCAGGCCGGCGGTGGCGAGGGTGGCGGCCAGGGTCGCGCCGACCGGGCCCGCGCCCAGGATGCAGACTGCGACGTCGGAGGCGGATGTCATGCCGGTTCCTCCCATCGCCGCCGGGGGCGGTCAAGCGTGACCCTCCGTTCCGCCATTGCCCAACAAGCGGGCATCTGACCCGAAAGCCGGCATATCCTCGGACTGCCGTTGCCGCCCCCGCTTGCAAAAGGTGTGGTTGCGAAAACGGCATGAATCTGCCCGGCTGCAAGCTTGGCAGGCATCGATGCGACCTCGCGAGAGAGGGGGAGGGGGGGAGGCGAGCAGCGCTGCCGCAGGCGGCGACCCCCGCTGCCATCCGCCATCGGCCCCGCTCGCCGGGCGGTGCGGCCGGCGGGCCGGCAGCGTGGGATTGGCACGGGATTTGAAAGGTGCCGCTGCCGGATACGCAGGAGGGATGCGGGCCGATGAAGCTGGTGATGGCATTCATCAAGCCCTTCAAGCTGGACGAGGTGCGCGACGCGCTCACTCCGCTCGGTGTGCAGGGGCTGACGGTGACCGAGGTGAAGGGCTTCGGCCGCCAGAAGGGACAGACGGAAATCTACCGGGGGGCCGAGTACCAGGTCAGCTTCCTGCCAAAGATCAAGATCGAGGTGGTGGTTCCCGCCGACCTGTCCGATGCGGTGTGCGAGGCGATCGCCAAGGCCGCCCGCACCGACAAGATCGGCGACGGCAAGATCTTCGTCCTCGATGTCGAGCGGGCGCTGCGCATCCGCACCGGCGAGACCGACGAGGCGGCGCTCTAGGGCCGCCAAACTCCCAGAACGAACAGAGGATCACACGATGAGGATGCCCGCACGCGTGCTGGCCGGCCTTGGCCTGGCGCTGCTCGCTGCCGCGCCGGCCCTGGCGCAGGACGACGGCCCCAAGATCGATACCGGCGACACCGCCTGGATGCTCACCTCCACCGCCCTGGTGCTGATGATGACCATCCCGGGCCTGGCGCTCTTCTACGCGGGCATGGTCCGCAAGAAGAACGTGCTCGCCACCATGATGCAGAGCTTCGCCATCACCGCGCTGGTGACGGTGGTCTGGAGCATCATCGGCTACAGCCTCGCCTTCGGCGAGGGCAACGCCTATGTCGGCGACCTCTCCAAGCTGTTCCTCAGCGGGGTCGCGGAGAACTGGGACAAGCCCTTCACTCTGGGCACGGGCGATGCGGCGGTGGCCTTCACCATCCCTGAGACCGTCTTCCTGACCTTCCAGATGACCTTCGCGATCATCACCCCGGCCCTCATCACCGGCGCCTTCGCCGACCGGATGAAGTTCAGCGCGCTGGTGATCTTCAACATCCTCTGGACCATCCTGATCTACAGCCCGGTCGCCCACTGGGTCTGGCACCCGAATGGCTGGATCTTCGGCCTCGGCGCGCTCGACTTCGCCGGCGGCACGGTCGTGCACATCAATGCCGGCGTGGCCGGCCTGATCTGCGCCATCACCCTCGGCAAGCGGCTGGGCTACGGGCACGACAACATGTCGCCCTTCAACCTGGCCCTGGCGGTGATCGGCGCGAGCCTGCTCTGGGTGGGCTGGTTCGGCTTCAATGCCGGCTCGGCCGGCGGCGCGGGCGCGCGTGCCGGCATGGCCATGCTCGTCACGCAGATCGCCGCGGGCGCCGCGACCCTGTCCTGGCTCTTCGCCGAATGGGCGACGAAGGGCAAGCCGAGCGTCCTCGGCGCGATCTCGGGCGCGGTGGCCGGCCTCGTCGCCATCACCCCGGCCTCGGGCTTCGTCCTGCCGGTCCCGGCGCTGATCATCGGCCTCGTCGCCGGCCTCGCCGGCTTCTGGGGCGCCACCGCGCTGAAGCACATGTGCGGCTACGACGACAGCCTCGACGCCTTCGGCGTGCATGGCGTCTGCGGCATCGTCGGCTCGCTGCTGACCGGCGTCTTCGCCTATGGCGCGCTCTCCGCCACCACGGCGGCGCCGGAGGGCGTCTCGGGCAGCTTCGACCAGTTCATCATCCAACTCGAAGCGACCGCGGCGGTCTTTGCCTACTCGGCGATCGGCACCTTCATCCTCCTCAAGATCACCGATGTGATCGTCGGCCTGCGCGTGGCCGAGGACGAGGAGCGGGAAGGGCTCGACGTCACCCAGCACGGCGAACGCATCGCCTGAGCCCGGCATGCGGGGGAGGGGGCCGGACCCCCTCCCTTTTTTTGGCAGCCGGGAAAGTTGCCTGAGCCGAACGGATCGCCGTTCCAACCGATACAGGGACCAGGGAATCATGATCGACTTGTCCGGGCTGCTGACGCGGCCCGCCGCCTTCCTGCGAGGGGCGGCCCTCGCCGCCGCCGCGCTCGTCCTGCCCAGCCTGCCGGCCGCGGCGCAGCAGCAGATCGACTCGCTCGGCCTGACCGTGACGACGACGCCGGCGATCTCGAACGACTACCTGTTCCGCGGGATCAGCCAGACCCGCAACAACTGGGCCTATCAGGCGACGCTCGACGTGCAGCACGAGAGCGGCGTCTATGTCGGCGCCTTCCTCTCGAACGCGAAATTCCTCGCCAACCCCTGGAACGACACCCGCCAGGAGCTGGACCTGATGGCCGGCTACCGCTTCGCGCTCGGCGGCATCAATTTCGACATCGGCTATATCGGCTACACCTATCCGGGGCAGGACAAGGCGCCGGGCACGCAGCTGAACGAGTATCAGGAGATCGCGGTCAAGGCGAACTACACCATCGATCCGGTGAAGATCCTGGCCGCCTACAACTACTCGCCCAATTTCTTCGGCCGCTCCGGCACCGGCCATTACGTCGAGGGCGGCGTCGACGTGACCCTGCCTTTTGAGCTCACCGCCTCCGGCCGGCTCGGCTATCAGTGGATCCAGAAGAACCCCTTCTTCGGCACGCCGGACTATCTCTGGTACTCCATCGGCATCTCGCGCGAGATCTACTGGGGCGTGACCGCGACGGTCGCCTGGTACGACACCAACATCAGCAAGAACGAATGCGCGCCGGTGGCCGACCGGGCGACGGGCGGGCAGCGGATCTGCGAGGGGCGGGTGCTCTTCACCCTCAGCAAGATCTTCTGATCGCCGCATCGGGGGGATGCCGGATGAGGGGCGCTGGCCTGGCGGCCGGCGCCCCGTCTTGCGTCCGGGCCCCACCGCGGCGCCGCGTTAGATTCGGGGCCGGCACGGACGACATCTCGCTTTCTCAGGGCGTTGCGGGTTAATCTTCGCGTCTCCTTCCAGCCGGATCCTCGCCGCGCCCATGTCTGCGACCCGCGCCTCCATGTCCTCGTCCCAACTCTCCGGGGTCCGCCGCTTCGCCTCGCCCGCCGTCAAGGCGGCGATCCGGCGGCGCCTCTTCGAGGTCCTCGGCCTCGTCTGCGGCCTGACCGGCCTCGCCCTGCTGGTGGCGCTCGCCAGCTACGACCCGGCCGACCCCTCGCTCTCCACCGCCACCACCCGGGCCGCGACGAACCTCGCCGGCCCGGCCGGCGCCGTGCTGTCGGACCTGCTGCTGCAGGGCTTCGGCTGGGCGGGGCTGCTGCCTGGCCTGGCGCTGCTCGCCTGGGCCTGGCGGCTGGCGACGCATCGCGGCCTCAGCCTCTTCCCCGCCCGGCTGGCGGCGCTGCTCGCGGCGCTGCCGATCGGCGGCGCGGCGCTGACCCTGGTGCCGCTACCGGCCCCGGCCAGCGCCGGGCCCGGCGGCGCCGGCGGGACGATCGCCGCGCATGCCCTGCACGACACGGCCGAGGCGCTGCTCGGGCCCTTCGGCGGGCTGGTGGCGAGCGTGACGCTGCTGGCGGTGACCCTGCTGCTGGCCATCGCCGCCCTCGGCCTCTCGCCGGCGGAATGGGTCCGGGTCGGCCGCGCCGCCCGCGACTCGGCCACCGGCCTGACGCGGGCCGGCGGTGCCGGGGCCCGCGGCGCGGCGGGGCTGCTCGCCCGGCTGGGCCGGCCGCTCGGCCGCGTGCTGCGCTGGCGGGTGCGGCGGCCGGCCGCGCCGGCACCCGATCTCGCCGCGGTGCTGCGCGCCGCCGATGCGGCGGCCGAGCAGCGCCGCCCGGCGCGGGCCCCGAGCGTCCCGCCGCCGCGACCGGCGCGCGAGCCGGAGCCCGAGGCGGAGGAGGCCGCCGCCTCGCGTCCCGCAGAGCGGGCGCCGCCGCGCATCGCCGCCCCGGCGCCGCCGCCGCGCACCGCCAGGCCAGCCCGGCAGGAGGTGCAGCCCCTGCTCGGCGAGGAGCCCTGGCGGCTGCCGCCGCTCGAGCTGCTGCAGGAGCCGCCGGCCAAGCGCGTCGGCCGGCCGAGCGAGGAGGCGCTCAGCGCCAATGCCCGGCTGCTCGAGCAGGTGCTGGAGGATTACGGCGTCCGCGGCCGCATCGCCGGCATCAATCCCGGGCCGGTGGTCACGCTCTACGAGCTGGAGCCGGCGCCGGGCACCAAATCCGCCCGGGTCATCGGCCTCGCCGACGACATCGCCCGCAACATGCACGTCACCGCGGTGCGCATCGCGACCGTGCCAGGGCGCAACGTCATCGGCATCGAGCTGCCGAACGCCAAGCGCGAGACGGTCTATTTCGGCGAGATGATGGGCTCGGAGGACTGGCAGCGGCATCCCGGCCGGCTGCCGCTGGCGCTGGGCAAGGATATCGGCGGCCTGCCGGTCATCGCCGACCTGGCCCGCATGCCGCATCTGCTCATCGCCGGCACCACCGGCTCGGGCAAGTCGGTCGCCATCAACACCATGATCCTCTCCCTCCTCTGGCGCTTCGGGCCGGAGGAGTGCCGCTTCATCATGATCGACCCGAAGATGCTGGAGCTCTCGGTCTATGACCGCATCCCGCATCTGCTGGCGCCGGTGGTGACCGAGCCGCCCAAGGCGATCGGCGCGCTGAAATGGACGGTGCGCGAGATGGAGCGCCGCTACCGCGCCATGTCGCAACTCGGCGTCCGTAACATCGCAGGCTACAACGAGAAGGTCGGCGAGGCGCGGCGGCGCGGCGAGGTGCTGACCCGGCGGGTGCAGACCGGCTTCGACCCGGAGACCGGCAAGCCGGTCTTCGAGGACCAGCCGCTGGTCCTGGTGCCACTGCCGATGATCGTCGTCATCATCGACGAGGTCGCCGACCTGATGATGGTGGCGGGCAAGGAGATCGAGGCCGCGGTGCAGCGCCTGGCGCAGATGGCGCGCGCCGCCGGCATCCATGTGATCATGGCGACGCAGCGGCCCTCGGTCGATGTCATCACCGGCACCATCAAGGCCAATTTCCCGACCCGCATCTCCTTCCAGGTGACGAGCAAGATCGACAGCCGCACCATCCTCGGCGAGATGGGCGCCGAGCAGCTGCTCGGCCAGGGCGACATGCTGCACATGGCCGGCGGCGGCCGGGTCAGCCGCGTGCACGGGCCCTTCGTCTCGGATGGCGAGGTCGAGAAGGTGGTCGAGTTCCTGCGCGCGCAGGGCGAGCCGGCCTATGTCGAGGAGGTCACCGAGACCGAGGAGGAGGAGGGCGGCGACGGCCTCTCCCTCTCCGGCATCGCCGGCGCCTCGGATTCGGAGAAGAGCCTGTTCGACCAGGCGGTCGACCTCGTCAGCCGCGAGGGCAAGGCCAGCACCTCCTTCATCCAGCGCCATCTCAACATCGGCTACAACCGCGCCGCCAAGCTCATCGAGCAGATGGAGAAGGAGGGCGTGGTCGGCCCCGCCAACCATGTCGGCAAGCGCGAGGTGCTGGCCCGGCGCACCCAGGAGGATTGATGCGCCGGCGCCCGAAGGTCCCCTCGCTGCTGGCGCCTTTGCTGGCTCTGGCGGCGCCGCCCGTGGCGGCGCAGGAACGGCCGCTGCTGCAGCCGAGCCGCGACGTCGCCGTGACCTATCGCGTGACCAGCGGCGAGGCCACTGGCCGCAGCCTGCAGATGGCCTGGCTGGCCGGGGCGCGGAAGCTGCGCGTCGAGGCACCGGGCATGCAGGGCTTCTCGGTGATCGACCAGAAGGCGCAGCGCATGCTGCTGGTGATGGAGCGCGAGCGCGCGGTGGTGGAGGTGCCGCCGGCCGCCGGCGGCACGCTGCTGCCGACTGAGCCGCCGGCCAATGCCCGCTTCACGCGCGGCGGCAGCGCCACCATCGCCGGCCTCGCCTGCACCGTCTGGCACTACGAGGACGGCCAGGCGCGGGGCGAGACCTGCTTGACGGCGGATGGCGTCATGCTCCGCAGCAGCGGCACGGCCGGCGAGCGGAGCGGCACGGTCGAGGCGGTCTCGGTCGCCTATGGCCGGCAGGACCCGGCCCGCTTCGAGGCGCCGGCCGGCTATCGCAGCCTGGCCCTGCCACCTGGCGCGGTGCAGGGAACGCCGCGGCCGGCGCGCTGAGGTATTGCCCTATGCCGTCCCTTCTGGTTGCGGCTGGCGGGGCGTGAGGCCGAGCAGCAGCCGCGCCAGGCGGATCTGCCGCGGCAGCGCCGCCGGCGGCAGGCGCAGCGCCGCGGCGAGCACCGGGCTGGCGGCCTCGACCGCGGCCCAGGCCTCGCCGAAATGCGGCGTGGCGAGCGCATTGCCGAGCGCCCCGGCCGGCAGGCCGAGACGCACCGCCCAGCGCCGGAAGGCCGCCGTCTCGGCCGCGACGAGGCCGGTCCCCTTCCGCCAGAAGCCGCGCAGGGCGCGGCGCGCCTGCACCCGGCGGCGCCAGGCGAGGACGGGCTCGATCGGCGCCGGCGGCAGCACCGCCTCGACCCGCATGCCCTCGACATGGCGGAGGCGGGCATCCTGCCGCCGCAGCGCCGCCGGCAGGCCGGCGAAGCCCTCCGCGCCGGGCGGCATGCCGCCGATGCAGGCCAGCAGCCCGGCGCGGAGGGCGAAGCTCGCCGCCGTCTCCTGGCCATGCGGCGGCGCCGGATCGGCCGAATCGGGATCGAGCCGCGCCGCGAGGGCGGCGAGCAGGGCGGCGTAGCGGGCCGCCGGGTCGGGCGTGCCGGGCGGCGGCACCGCCTCGCCGAACACCGCATCGGCGCCGCCGGCGAGGCCGGCCATGGCGCGTTCCAGCCAGTGCGGCTCCGGAATTGCCTCGGCCAGGGTGGTGAGCACCGGCGTCTCGGGCCCGGCCCATTCGGCGGCCTGGGCGAGGGCGCTGCGCAGCGCCGCGTCCCGCGCCGCGACCGGCGGGGCGAGGCTCACCAGGAAGGGCAGGGAGGGGCCGAGGCCCTGCAGCACCTCCCGCACCGGCGCGACCGGGCCGTCCGGCACCACGACCGCGCCGAAGGCGCCCGGCGCCAGCCAGAGCCCGTTCCCGCTCCGCTGCAGCGACAGCGCGCAGAGGCAGCGCGCGAGCGCGGCCGGCTGCGTGCCCGCGGCGAGCGCGACCACCGCCCGGGGGCGGGTCGCGGTGCTGGAGGTCGCCGCGAGCTGCGGCAGGAGGAAGGGCATCGGGCCGGATACTGCCAGGTGATGGTGAAGGAACGCCTCAGGCCGTCACTCGTCACACAGCAGGCGCCGGAGGGGGAGTCACGCCCCTGTCACGCGGCTTCACGTTGCGACAATCTTCGCCATCCCTGGCGGGCGCTGCGGGGCTTTCCCGGCGGCGGCGCCCGGTCCACATGAGGGGTGATGCTGCGCCGATCCCTGCTCGCCCTTCCCACCCTGTTGCTGGCTCCGCCGGTCCTTGCCCCCGCGGCGCTTGCTCAGTCGCGGCCGCTCTCCGACCGCGACAGGGCCGATGTCGCCCGCGCCGAGGCCTGGCTGAACCGCCTGACCAGCCTGAAGGCGCGCTTCCTGCAGATCGCCCAGAACGGCGCCTCGGCCGAGGGCACGGGCTGGATCGTGCGGCCGGGCAAGATGCGCTTCGAATACGACCCGCCGGAGCCGCTGCTCCTCGTCGCCAGCTACGGCCAATTCTTCTACTTCGACCGCCAGCTCAGGCAGGCGACCACCCTGCCGATCGGCGCCACGCCGCTCGGCATGCTGATGCGCGACGACCTCCGCCTCTCGGGCGACGTCACTGTCAGCCGGGTGGAGCGGGGCGGCGGGATGCTGCGGATCACGCTGTTCCGCACCGGCCGCGCCGCCGAGGGGCAGCTCACCCTGGTCTTCGCCCAGGACCCGGTCGAGCTGCGGCAATGGGCCGTCGTCGACGCGCAGGGCCAGCAGACGCGCGTGACGCTGTCCCAGCCCGAATATGGCGGGCGCTTCCCCTCCATCCTCTTCGATTTCAACGACCCGCGCTTCCGCGAGGAGCTGGGGATCCAGTAGCCGCGGCGGGAGCCCTGCGCCGGTGCCGGCGCTGCCATGCGGCATTCCCTGGTCGGCGCCGCCGCGGGGCGCCTATCTCCGGTGCGGAGCGCTTGGCGGGGCCGTGATCAAGTCAAGGAAGCGGTCAGGGATTGGCGCGAAACCTGCATCACTATTCGCGCCGGCATCTTGATCGTGCCGCAATCGGGGATGAAGCTGGAACCGTGATGAAAGCGCTCATCGGTATTTCCTGCTGCATGAAGGCCTTCGGCATCTTCGCGACGCCGAACCACGCGGCCTCCGACAGCTATGTTCGCGTGGTGCTCGGCCCGGTCGGCGGCATCCCGGTGCTGCTGCCGGCGGCGGGTGAGGCGATGGCGCCGCAGATCCTGCCGCGGCTCGATGGCCTCATCCTCACCGGCAGCCGCTCGAATGTCTGCCCCGAATTCTATGCCGGGCCGCCGCATGCCGAGGGCACGCCGGAGGATCTGGCGCGCGACGCCACCACCCTGCCGCTGATCCGCGCCGCCATTGCGACGGGCGTGCCGCTGCTCGCCATCTGCCGCGGCTTCCAGGAGCTGAACGTGGCGCTCGGCGGCAGCCTCGACCAGCGGATCCAGGACCTGCCGGGCCGTATCGACCACTCGACCCCGGCCGACCAGCAGCTGCCGCGCATCCGCGTCGCCAAGGCGCATGGACTGCGGCTGCAGCCGGACAGCCTGGTGGCCGAGCTCGCCGGCCGCACCGAGCTGATGGTGAACTCCCTGCACAACCAGGGCATCGCCCGCCTGGCGCCGCGCCTGGTCGCCGAGGCCTGGGCGCCCGATGGCACCATTGAAGCTGTGCGTGTAAAAGATTCCATCAATTTCGCCTATGGCGTGCAGTGGCATCCGGAGTATGACTGGGAACGCGATCCGGTCAGCCGGGCGCTGTTCGAGCGCTTCGGCGAGGCAGCCGCCCGTTCCGCCGCCCGCCGGGCCGAGCCCCACCGGCAAGCGCTGGCGCAAGCGGCGGAATAGCAACATCCAATTGTCGGCTACCGCGGTTGCGGTTGTTTCCGGTCACAGTTACGCGACCTCTGGGCGATATGGCGGTCTCGCATGCCTGTGTCGCGCAAAGGCTTTTGCTTCTGCGCCCCGTCCTCGCTAATATCCACAGGCCAACCCGCCTATAATGGGTTGGTGGCCGAGGCCGGTTTCCCCTGCCGGCTCGCCCGACCTTTCCGATCGGAAGCAAGCAACAACGGCGCCCGGACACCCCCCTGTCCGGGCGCTTTTTTTTGCTTTTTGCCGTTTCTCCGCAAGTTAGCCGATCTACTTGATGTACGACGCCAAGTGAACCCCGCTTCTCGGGCAGAGCATTTCGGCACTGCCCCAGGACGGCCGGCCCTTCCGTTCGCGTCTGCCCCGCCGTCGCGGCGACCGCCGGCGTCGGCGGGCGGCGGCCTGGCCCGGCGTTTCCCGTGCTGGCGGCGGCAGGCTAAAGACTGCGACCGGCGCGGCGCGGCCGTCATGGATCGCCGCCGCGCCGGATCCCAGTCCCGGGCGACGTGACATTCCGGACGGCCGCGGCCGCTCCGGGGGCTCGCCGCCTCGCTTGCAGGAGTGCCACGCGGCATGTCCGATTACGTCATCGCCCCGCCGGTCATCGCCGCCCTGCCCATCAAGGGCAGCCAGCAGATGTTCCCGGTGCGCCGGATCTTCTGCGTCGGCCGCAATTACGCCGAGCACGCCATCGAGATGGGCAGCGACCCGACCCGCGAGCCGCCCTTCTACTTCACCAAGCCGGCCGATGCGCTGGTGGTGGCCGATGCGGACATGCCCTACCCGCCGATGACGAAGCAGCTCCACCACGAGATGGAGCTGGTGGTGGCGATCGGCGCGGCCGGCGCCGACATCCCCGTGGCCGAGGCGATGGGGCATGTCTGGGGCTATTGCGCCGGCCTCGACATGACGCGGCGCGACCTGCAGAACGAGGCCAAGAAGACCGGCCGCCCCTGGGACATGGGCAAGGGCTTCGACAATTCCGCGCCGATGGGCGCGCTGGTCCCGGCCAAGGGCGTCGACGTCTCGAAAGGCCGGATCGAGCTCAGGGTCAATGGCAAGGTGGTGCAGTCCTCCGACCTGTCGAAGCTGATCTGGTCGGTGCCGGAGGTGATCTCGAACCTCTCGCATCTCGTGCGCCTCGCGCCCGGCGACCTGATCATGACCGGCACGCCGGAGGGCGTGGCGGCGGTGCAGCGGGGCGACCTGCTGGAGGGCATCGTCGAGGGCGTGGGCGAGGTGCGCACGCGCATCGTCTGACGGCGCCGCCCGTGGGGCCTCGCCGCGGCAGGGCCTGTCCGGCCGGGGAAGGGCCAAGGGAAGGAGCCGGGAAGCATTGTGGCCGCTGCCGCTGGCGACTATGCCCTTCCCATGCCGACCCAGCACGCCGGGCGACCGCTCCGCATCGCCACCTGGAACATCAACTCCGTCCGGCTGCGCCGCGGCCTGCTGGCGGAGCTGGTGAAGGCGCTCGATCCGGACGTGCTCTGCCTGCAGGAGACCAAGTGCCCGGACGAGCTCTTCCCGCTCGAGGACATCCGCGCCTTCGGCTTCCCGCACATCGCCCATAAGGGCATGAAGGGCTACAACGGCGTCGCCATCCTCTCGCGGCTGCCCCTCACCGTGCGCGCCGAGGAGCCGGACTGGTGCCGCCGCGGCGACTGCCGGCACCTCGCCGTCTCGCTCGACGCGCCGGGCGGTCCGCTCGAGCTGCATGATTTCTACGTCCCGGCCGGCGGCGACCTGCCGGACCGCGAGGCCAATCCGAAATTCGCCCACAAGCTCGACTTCGTCGCCGAGGCCACCGCCTGGTCGGCGGCGCGCGGCGCCCGGCCGCGCAGCGTGCTGGTCGGCGACCTGAACATCGCGCCGCTCGAGCATGATGTCTGGAGCCACCGGCAGATGCTCGGCATCGTCTCGCACACGCCGGTCGAAGTCGAGGCGCTGACCGGCTGGATGCAGGCCGGTGCCTGGCACGACGCGCTGCGGCATTTCGTGCCGCCCTCCGAGAAGCTCTACACTTGGTGGTCCTACCGGGCGCGCGACTGGGAGGCCTCGGATCGTGGCCGCCGGCTGGACCATCTCTGGGTCAGCCCGGACCTCGCCGGCGCCTTGTCGCGTCACGCAGTGCTGAAGCCGGCGCGGGGCTGGCCGCAGGCCAGCGACCATGTGCCGGCCATGATCGAGCTTCTCCTGTAGTGACCTGCCCGCGCCGGCAGCGACATTGCCGATCATCGTCGCGTGCGATCTCATATCGTTCGTGACACGAAAGGCCCGTGGGCGATAGCATGTCGCTCCGGGTGAACGACCCGGCCCAGGAACCCGTCCGGTGTGGATTCTCGCCCTCGACGCCTCCCTTGCCCGTTGCTCGGCCGCCGTGCAGGCCGATGCCGCGATCCGCGCCCAGCACCTCCTCGATGCCGATCGCGGCCAGGCCGCGGCGCTGCCGCCGATGGCGCAGGCGGTGCTGCGCGAGGCCGGCATCGCCGCCACCGACCTCGATGCCGTCGCCGCCGTGGTCGGGCCTGGCAGCTTCACCGGTATCCGCGCCGCGCTCGCCCTGGCCCAGGGAGTCGCGCTCGCGGCCAGCCTGCCGGTGCTCGGGGTGACGACCGGGGAGGCGCTGGCGGCGGCGCTGCCCGCCGCGGCCCGGGCGGGCCGGAGCATCTGGTCGGTCGTCGACAACCGCCGGGGGCGGGTGGTGCTCGAACGCTTCGCTGCGGGGGCGTCGGCGGCGGAGGGGCTGCCCGAGGTGCATGCCATCGAGTCGCTGCCGCTGCCGGGCGGGCCGGTCATCCTGGTCGGCGACGCCGCCGAAGCGGTCGCTGCCGCGCTCGCGGCCCGTGGCGCCCAGGTGGAGGCGAGCGCCAGCCGCCAGCCGGAGGCCGCCGCGGTGGCGCGCGTCGCGGCGCTGCGCCTGACCGGCCGCCTGCCGCCCCTCGCGGCGCGGCCGCTTTATGTCGAGCCGCCGGCGGTGCGGCAGCCCCTCGCCAGCCCGGCGTGACGCCCGGGCCGGCCGGCGCGGCGGAGGCGGCGGCGCTCGCCGCGCTGCATGCCGAGGCTTTCCCGCCCGCCGAGGCCTGGGGGCCGGATGCGATCGCGCTGATGCTCGGCCTGCCCGGCGCCTTTGGGCTCTGGATCCCGGAGGCCGGCTTCGTGCTGGCCCGCGCGGCGGGCGGGGAGGCGGAGATCCTGACGCTCGCGGTGCGGCCGGCGGCGCGCCGACAGGGCCACGGCGCCCGCCTGCTCGCCGCGGCGCTGGCCGGGGCGGCGGCGCGCGGCGCGGCGGCGATGTTCCTCGAGGTCGCCGCGGGCAACGCGCCGGCGCAGGCGCTCTATGCCGGGCAGGGCTTCGCCGAGGTGGGCCGGCGGCGGCGCTACTATGCGGATGGGTCGGATGCGCTGGTGCTGCGCCGCGACCTGCAGCCGGCGCCTGCCAGGAAGTAACGGCCGTGCGGCGGCGCCGTGGATATTGCGGCCGGACGCAGCGAGACCGGCTTCAACCCTTGCGCAGCAGCAGCAGCATGGTGCCGTCGGCGAGCTCGCGCTCGGCCAGCACGGCATGGCCCTGCTCGCGCGCCGTGCGGGGCAGGTTGCGGCGGGGCTCCTCGCCGCGGAGGCGCAGCAGCAGGGTCTGGCCGCTCTGCATCCGATCGAGAGCGAGTCGGGTGCGCACGAAGGTCATTGGACAAGTGTCGGTGGTGATGTCCAGCTGATGATCGCTATTGAATTCTTGTTCGGCGATAGAGTCCAACGGAAGATGCCCTTTGAAACGCCGGAACGTATTGCGAAACCATGTGAGGGGGTAGTATAGCTCGCCCGCCGACAACGGGAAGATACGTCGCATGGCTGAAGATTCGCCCTCTGCCGACCTGCTGGGACTGACAGCCGAAATCGTCGCGGCTCATGTCTCTAACAATCCGGTGGCGTTGGGAGACCTCCCGAACCTCATCCAGGAGGTTTATCGTACGCTATCCTCTGTAGGACAGCCCGTGGCGAAGCCACAGCCCGAGCGTCCACAACCGGCGGTGCCGGTCAAGAAGTCGATTACACCCGAATACCTGGTGTGTCTGGAGGATGGGAAGAAGCTGAAGATGCTGAAGCGGCATCTCCAGACCTCTTACAACATGACCCCCGAGCAGTACCGGGAGCGTTGGGGCCTGGCGCCGGACTATCCTATGGTCGCGCCGAACTATGCCAAGCATCGCTCCTCGCTGGCCAAGAAGATCGGCCTCGGCACCAAGCCGCGCGGCCGCCCGGCCCGTGGGGCGCGGCGCGAGGCGGCGGCGGCCAACCCGGCGATGAAGGTCGGCTGAACCGGCCGACCGGCGCGCCCGGCCCTGGATCCGTCTCGCGCCCGGACCATCCTGGCCTGTCGCGCCTCCGCCATGGTGGCGAGCGGCGGGGGAGGCTATGGTCCCGGCCCTGAAGGAAACAAGGTGGCCGGTTCGCCGGCCATCGCGCATCAAAGGCCGAATCTGAAGCCGCATGGACACGCCCGCTTCCGCCGACCGCGAGGGCATCTCCCGAATCGAGAGGCTGTGCATCGAACGCGGCCTCAAGATGACCGGGCAGCGGCGCCTGATCGCCCGCGTCCTCTCCGAGAGCGCCGACCACCCGGATGTCGAGGAGCTGTACCGTCGCGCGCATGAGCGCGACAGCCACATCTCCATCGCCACCGTCTACCGGACCGTCCGGCTGCTCGAGGAGAAGGGAATCCTCGAGCGTCACGACTTCGGGGGCGGCCGCGCCCGCTACGAGCCCACCGAGCACGGGCCGCACCACCACCTGATCGATGTCGATACCGGCAAGGTGATCGAGTTCGCCGATGAGCGGCACGAGGTGCTGGCGCGCGAGATCGCCGCGCGGCTCGGCTTCGAACTCGTCGACCACCGGCTCGAACTGTTCGGCCGTCGCTTCCCGGACCCGGCGCCGGAGCCGGGCGCCGGCCGCCGCAAGCCGCGCAACGGGCGCGACCCGGCATGAGCAGCCTCGCCAGCGAGGCCGGGTTCGGCGAGCTGCGGGCGGGCAATCTCGGGGTCCGGCTCGCCGAGACCGAGGCCGAGATCGATGCCTCCCTCGCGCTCCGCTACCGCGTCTTCTACGAGGAGATGGGGGCGCATCCGGATGCCGCGACGCTGGCGAGCGGCCGCGACCGCGACGAGTATGACGCGGTCGCCGACCATCTGCTGGTGCTCGACCACGACCTCGGCGAGGGCGCCGCGGCGGTGGTCGGCACCTACCGGCTGATCCGCCGGCCCGCGGCGGCCCGGATCGGCCGCTTCTACTCGGCCGCGGAATACGACCTGCGGCCGCTGCTCGCCCTCAGCGGCGAGATCCTCGAGCTCGGCCGGTCCTGCGTCGATGCGCAGCACCGCACGCGCGGCAGCATGCAGCTGCTCTGGCGCGGCATCGCCGCCTATGTCTTCCACCACCGGATCGGGCTGATGTTCGGCTGCGCCAGCCTGCACGGCACCGATCTCGACGCCCTCGCGCCGGCGCTCACCTTCCTGCACACGCACCACCTGGCGCCGCTGGCGATCCGGCCGCGCGCCCTGCCCGAGCGCTACGTGCCGATGAACCGCCTCGATCCGGCGACGCTCGACCTGCGCGCGGTGGTGCAGGAGCTGCCGCCCCTGGTGAAGGGCTATCTGCGGCTCGGCGGCTTCGTCGGCGACGGCGCCGTCCTCGACCAGCAGTTCAACACCACCGATGTCTGCATCGTGGTGAAGACCGACCTGGTCACCGAGAAGTACGCCAAGCATTACGAGCGCCGGCATGTCGCCGACGGCCAGGACCATGTCAGCTTCCGCTCCGACATGAGCGCTCCGCCGGCGGGGCTGATGGGCGGCCCCATGCCGCGGGACATGGATCGCGACCCGCTCTGAGCCGGGCGCCCGGCGGCGCTCAACCCGGCTCGGGCACCGGCACGTCGAAGCCGTTCAGCGTGATCGAGACCAGACAATACAGGCCGACGAGATAGACCAGCTCGGCTGCCGCATCCTCGCCGAAGACCTCGACCCCCTGCTTCCAGATCAGCTCGGGCAGCGCCCCGCCCCCGACCAGGGCGGCGGCGATGTCATAGGCGACCGCTTCCTCCCGCGTCAGGTCGGCGGGCCGCTGGCCGGCAACGATGGTGGCGAGCTTCGCATCCGGCAGGCCGCGCTGCTCGGCCGCGATCACATGCGCGTAGAGCTCGTAGGCGGCGCGGAAATGCGCGCCGGTGACCAGGATGGCGACCTCGCGCACCGGCCGCGGCAGCGCGGTCTCGAAGGAGAGGGTCTTGGTCAGCTCCCAGATCGGCCCGCCGATCCGCGGCCAGCGAAGCCAGGGATTCCACGGCCCCATCAGCGCGCCATCCGGCGCGACGGTGGCGAAGCCTTTGAAGTTCTTGTCGATGCCGGCGCGCATATCGTCATAAAGCGGCTTCTGCGCGGCATCGAGCCGGTCGGGCGGGGTCAAGGGCAGGCGCATGGATCGGGGCTCCGGGCATGGGACCTGTCCGGGTAAACGCACGCCGCCGGCCTTTGCCGCATGGCAGCATGCATCCGGACCCGCCGCGGCGCCCCCAGGCCTGTTCCCAGGCCGGGCCGTCGCGGGTTAGCCTTTTCCCCATGAGCGACCCCGCACCGACCCCCGCCATCCACGACATGGGCGGCCTCAGCCGCTTCCGCTGCAGCGCGGTCGAGCGCGACGAGGCGCCGCCGGATGCCTTCGGCAAGCGGGTGGACGCGCTGCGCCAGATCCTGGCGCAGAAGGGGCTGATGACGGTGGACGAGCTGCGGCGCGGCATCGAGGCGATCCCGGAGCCGGAGTATTTCGCCCTTACCTATTACGAGCGCTGGCTGACCTCCATCACGGGCCTGATGCTGGAGAAGGGCGTGGTGACGCCGGAGGATCTGGCATGAGCGCCGATCCTGCCCCTGATCCTACCCCTCGCTTCGCGCCCGGCGCGCGGGTCCGCGTCCGGGATGCCTGGCCGGAGCGCCGCCGCCTGCCCTCCGGCGCCCCCTCCTGCCACATCCGCACGCCGCACTACCTGCGCGGGCGGGAGGGCGAGGTGCAGGCGGTGCTCGGCGCCTTCGCCAATCCCGAGGACCTCGCCTTCGCCCGCCCGGCGCCGCGGCGCCTCCTCTACCATGTGCTCTTCGCGCAGCCGCCGATCTGGCAGGAGGGCGGGGAGGGTGACACGCTGCTGGTCGAGATCTTCGAACATTGGCTGGAACCGGCCCCGGAATCGGCCGATGCGTCCGGCAAGGAGGCTGCGTGATGTCCGATGAACAGGCGGCTGCCCGCTCCCCCGGGAGGCCGGCATGAGCGCCCCGGCCCGCGCCGAGAGCCTCGCCCGGCTGGAGCGGCTGGTCGCCGCGCTGCGCGCCAAGGGCCTTGTCAGCGAGGAGGAGCTGGCGGCGATGCAGGCCCGCACCGACCGCGCCAGCCCTGAGATCGGCGCCCGCATGGTGGCCCGCGCCTGGCTCGACCCCACCTGGCGGGCGCTGCTGCTGCAGGACGGCGCCGCGGCGGCGGAGCGCATGGGCGTCTCCATGGCCGGCGCGCCGCCGCTCGGCGTGCTGGAGAACCGGCCCGGCCTGCATCACCTGGTCGTCTGCACCCTCTGCTCCTGCTATCCGCGCGCCGTGCTCGGCTACCCGCCGGGCTGGTACAAGAGCTTCGAGTACCGCTCGCGCGCGGTGCGGGACCCGCGCGGGGTGCTGGCGGAATGGGGCACCACGCTGCCGGCGGGAACCAAGGTCCGGGTGGTCGACAGCACGGCGGATTACCGCTGGATGGTGCTGCCGATGCGCCCCGAGGGCACCGAGGGCTGGTCCGAGGACCAGCTCGCGGCGCTGGTGACGCGCGATGCGCTGGTCGGCGTCGCGCTGCCGCAGGTCCCGGCCCGGGCGGCGGCCTGAGGGGAGGGCGCGGGGCGCCTGACGGGGCGGCGTAGCGGACTCGCCGCCGGCGGGCGGCAGGCCCGATCGCGGGGAACGCGGCGGGCGGCGGGAGGAGAGAGGGGCATGAGTGACGAACTGATGGCGCTGACGGCGCTGAGCCGCGCGCGGCAGGACGAGCTCTATGCCTGCTATGCCAGGGGCGACCGCGCCGCGGTCCTGGACGCCCTGGCCGAGGATGTCGTCTGGACCTCGGCCGCCTGCCCGGGCATCCCCTGGGGCGGTACGCATCGCGGCCGCGCCGGGGTCGAGGCCTTCTTCGCCGCGCTCGACGCCGCCCTCGCCGTCACCTCCTACACCGTGGAGCGGGTGATCGCCGACGGCGAATGGGTCACGGTGCTCGCCGAGGCGCGCGGCCGCGTGCATGCGACGGGGCGGGAGATCGTGCTGGCCAAGACCGACATCCTGCGCCTGCGCGATGGCCGTGTCCTCGAATTCCGCGAGCTCTACGACACCGCCGCCGTGCGGGACGCGCTGCAGGCGCCGCGCGCCTGATCCACGGCCGATGATGCATCATGGTGAGCGCAGGACGGTTTCACCTTCCTGCCCCTCGAACGCCGGGGCGTGGGTCGGGGCAGCGCCTCGCCAGGCCACGGCATGAACGAATCCGGCCCGCGCCCCTCGCTGCCCGTCGAGGCCGACGGCCTGCCCATGCCGCGTCGCCTCTGGGCGGTGGCGGCAGTCTCCGTCTCCATCGCCATCACCGTGCTCGACAGCTCGATGGTCAACATCGCGCTGCCCGGCATCGCCCGCACCCTCGGCATCTCGCCGGCGAGCGCGACCTGGTTGCTGAACGCCTATCAGCTCACCGTGGTGACGACGCTGCTGCCGCTCGCCTCGCTCGGCGAGACGCTCGGCTTCCGCCCGGTCTTCCTCTGCGGCTTCGCGCTGTTCGGCTTGGCCTCGCTCGGCTCGGCCCTGGCGCCGGATTTCGAGACGCTGCTCGCCTGCCGCATCCTGCAGGGTCTCGGCTCGGCGGCGGTGATGAGCCTGACGGCGGGGATGATCCGGCACATCTACCCGCTGCGGCTGCTCGGCCGCGCCATCGGCTTCAACGCCATGGTGGTCGCCGTCGCCGGCGCCTCGGCACCCTCGCTGGCCGCCGCCATCCTCACCGTGGCGCCCTGGCAGGCGCTGTTCGCGGTGCATGTGCCGGTAAGCCTTCTCGGCATCGCCATCGGCTGGCGCTCGCTGCCCGACCATGCCGGCAGCGGGCGGCGCTACGACTGGCCGAGCGCCTGCCTCAACGTCCTGACCTTCGGGCCGGTCTTCCTCGGCATCGACCTCATCCTGCACGCGACGCTGCCCGCCGTGCTGCTGGTCCTGCTCGGCCTTGCCTGCGGCACGGCGCTGGTGCGGCGCCAGCTCAGCCAGCCGGCGCCGCTGCTGCCGATCGACCTGCTGCGGATCCGGGTGATCGCCTTCTCCGTCGCCGCCTCCATCTGCGCCTTCTCCGCCTGGTATGCGAGCTATGTCTCGCTGCCCTTCCTGCTGCAGGGGGCGGGGATCAGCACGGCGGGCACCGGGCTGATCATGACGCCCTGGCCGCTCGGCATGGCCTTCGGCGCGCCGATCGCCGGCCGGCTCTCGGACCGCGTGCCGACCGCGCTGCTCTGCGCCTTCGGCATGGGGGCGATGGCGGTCGGGCTCGGCGTGGTGGCGAGCCTGCCGCTGCTCGGCAACGGGCTGATCATCGGCGCCATGATGGCGCTCTGCGGCGCCGGCTTCGGCTGCTTCTCGACGCCGAACAACCGCACCATGCTGAGCTCGGCGCCGAAGGCGCGGGCCGGCGGGGCGGGTGGGATGCAGGCCACGGCGCGGCTGCTCGGCACCACCCTCGGCACCACGGTGGTGGGGCTCTGCTTCCAGATCGCCGGGGCGGGCGGACCGCGCGTGGCGCTGCTCGTCGCCATCGGCTTCGCGCTGGCCGCCGGCGCGCTCAGCCTGACGCGGCGGCGGATGGGGTGAGGGTACGGGCAAAAAAAGGGGCCGGTGGTTGCCCACCGGCCCTAAGTGGCGATCCGTAGCCCGACCCCAGGTCGCGGCCAGGATCACTGGGAGGAGACGTCCAAGGCATCGCCTGAACATCCATACTATGGTTCACTCACATTTGAGTGAAAAGAAGATTCTTATGACAACGAAGTAAGCCGGTGCGCGGACGGTTCATGGCGATGGTGCAGCATTCTGATGAAGGCGGCGACGCAGCCGGGGCCGGTCCGGTCGGTGCCCGGCGCGGCCGCGTCGCCCCCTTCGCCGGCCTGGCGCGGCTGGCGCAGGCGCTGCTCGCGGCCTGCATCCTCGCCGCCTGCGCCGGCGCCCCGGTGCCAGTGCCGCCGCTCGCCTACCCGCCGGCGGCGCGGGAGCGGATGCTGCGCGTCGCCCTGGCGGAATGGGCGGAATGGGGGCGGATCGAGGTCACAGCCGGCGAGCACCCGCCGACATGGCATGCCGAGAGCGATCCGGCCAACTTCCCCCGCATCCTCGCCTATTGGCGCGCCGTGCCGCAGGATGAGGGGGCGATCGCGCTGAACCGCCGCCGCTACGCCGCGGCCCTGGCCGGGCAGCCGGAGGGCCTGCGCCTCTGGCAGGATCCCTACTGGTCGGCGGCCTTCGTCAGCTACGTCATGCTGGCCGCCGGCATCGACCGGCGGGAATTCCCGCCCAATGCCGCGCATTCCGCCTATGTCGACGCGCTGATCGCCGACGCCCTCCGCTACCCTGAGACGGCGCTCTTCCTGCCGCGCTCGCCGCAGGAGATCGCGCCGCAGCCGGGCGACCTGCTCTGCGCCGATCGCGGCCGCAACCCGATCCTGGACTGGCGGCAGCGCGCCGCCGATGCCGGCCGCTTCCGGCCCATGCATTGCGACATCGTCGTCGAGGCCGGCCCTGGCCATGTGGACGCGATCGGCGGCAATGTGCTGGATGCCGTGACCCGCACCCGCTTCGCCGCGGATGCGGCGGGCATCCTCCATCCCGCACCGCCGGGCGCGCCGGTGTTCTTCGCCGTGTTCGAGAACCGCCTCGGCCGCCTGCCCCCCTGGAGCGGACCGCCCCTCAGGAGCGAGACACCATGACCGACCTGTTCGAGCCGCTGACCCTGCGCGGTGTGACGCTGCGCAACCGCATCGGCGTCTCCCCGATGTGCATGTATTGCTGCGGCGGCGATGGCAAGCCGACCGAGTGGCACCTGCAGCACCTCCTCTCCCGCGCCGTCGGCGGCGCCGGGCTGGTGATGACCGAGGCGGCGGCGGTGACGCCGGAGGGGCGGATCTCGCCCGACGACCTCGGCATCTGGGGCGACCAGCACCTGCCGGGCCATGCGCGGCTGGCGGGCGGCATCGCCGCGCTCGGCGCGGTGCCGGCCATCCAGCTCGCCCATGCCGGGCGGAAGGCGAGCCGCAACGCCCCCTGGCTGCATGGGCCGGCGCCGGCGGCGAAGGGCTGGACGCCGCTCGCCCCCTCGGCCGAGGCCTTCGGCGAC
Source organism: Roseicella sp. DB1501 (assembly GCF_013112485.1). Lineage (GTDB taxonomy): Bacteria > Pseudomonadota > Alphaproteobacteria > Acetobacterales > Acetobacteraceae > Paracraurococcus. The sequence goes on along the minus strand of NZ_JABFHG010000010.1, from coordinate 6,390 downwards.
TATGCCGTGCCGCGCGCCATGACCGAGGCGGAGATCCTCTCGACCATCGAGGCCTTCGCCGCCGCGGCGAAGCGCAGCGTCGCGGCCGGCTACCGCTTCATCGAGCTGCATGCGGCGCATGGCTATCTCGGCCACCAATTCCTCTCGCCGCTCTCCAACCGCCGCAACGATGCCTGGGGCGGCGATTTCGATGGCCGCGCCCGCTTCGTGCTGGAGATGACGCGGGCGGTGCGCGCCGCCATCCCGGACGCGGTGGCGCTCTGCGTCCGCGTCTCGCACACCGACTGGGTGGCGGGCGGCTGGACGACGGAGGAGACGGTCGAGCTCTCCCGCCGGCTGCGGGCGCTCGGCGTCGATATGGTCGATGTCTCCTCCGGCGGGTTGCATCCCGACCAGAAGATCGCGCTCGGCCCGGGCTACCAGGTGCCGGGGGCGCAGGCGGTGCGGCAGGGGGCGGGGCTGCCGGTCGCGGCGGTCGGCATGATCACCGAGCCGGCGCAGGCCCAGGCGATCCTCGCCGAGGGGCGGGCCGACCTGATCCTGCTGGCCCGCGCCCTGCTGCGCGATCCCTACTGGCCGCTGCATGCCGCGGCGGCGCTCGGCCGCACCCGGGCGCTGGCGGTGCCGCCGCAATACGAGCGCGGCTGGAACACGCTCGGCGCCATGGAGCGGGACGACGATCTCGCCGAGGCGATGCCAGCGCTGTAGCGGCGGGCGGGCGGGTCGGGCAGCATGCCCGGGGAGGAAAAGGTCCAGGGAGGAGCCCGCCATGCCCGCCTATCTCATCGCCTCGATCAAGGTCACCGATCCCGAGGGGTTCGGCGAGTATGTCCGCCAGGTCCGCCCGATGGTGGCGTGCTTCGGCGGCCGCTACCTGGTCGGTGGCAGCGCGTTCGATGCGGTCGAGGGAGAACCGGCTCCCGACGTGCTGGCGGTGCTGGAATTCGCCGACATGCCGGCGCTGCGCGCCTTCTACGACAGCGCCGACTACGCGCCGCTGCTGACGCTGCGGCAGGCCTCCACGGTTTCGCACGTCGTCTTGGCGGATGGGGTGCCGGCGCGCTGAGCCGCGGCGCGGGGCAGGGCAGGAGACGAGGCTGCCCGCCTGCCTGCTGGCCCATCTCCGGGGGCGCGACCCGGTGAAGTTCGCCGAGTCCCGCGACACGGTGGCGCCGAGGATCGCCCCTTCGGCGGCCCTTCCCTGATCCGCAGCCCCGACTACGCCTCGCTCGTCGCCCTGCGCCTCCCGTTGTCCTGCCGAGGCTTTGCCTCGGCAGGCTGTGACGTATCCTGGACCCGGGGCGAATCACGAGGCCCCCACGACGGCGCGCAGGGGCGTCGTGGGAGATGCTATAGCATCTGCCCGCCATCGACGATGATGGTCTGCCCCGTCACCCAGCGCGCGGCGGGGGAGGCGAGGAACATCACCACCTCCGCCACCTCATCCGGCGTGCCGAGCCGGCCGAAGGGAATGCCCGCCAGGATGGCGTTGTAGAGCTTCGGGTCGCTGCTCTTGCGCGCCTCCCAGGAGCCGCCGGGGAATTCGATGCTGCCCGGCGCCACGGCATTGGCGCGGATGCCCTTCGGCGCATACATCGCCGCCTGGCTCTGGGTGTAGTTGACCAGCAGCGCCTTCACCGCCGCATAGGCGGGCGTGCGGATGCTCGGCCGGAAGCCGGAGATCGACGAGACGTTGACGATGCAGCCGCGGCTCGCCTCGAGTCGGGGCAGGGCGGCATGCGTCGCCCGCACCGTCGCCATGACATCCACCGAAAGCCCCTGCGCCCAGTGCTCCTCGGTATCCTGGCTGCCGAAGCCGGAGGCGTTGTTCACCAGCACGTCGATGCCGCCCAGCGCCTCGCCCGCCGCCGTGACATAGGCGCGCACCGCGGCGGCGTCGCCGAGGTCGCAGGCCGCCGCATGCGCCGGGACGCCGAGCGCCGCGATCTCGCCCCGCACCGCCTCCAATGGCCCGGCGGTGCGGGCGCAGACCGAGACCGCCGCTCCTGCCCCGGCGAAGCCGAGCGCGATCGACCGGCCGATGCCGCGGCTGCCGCCGCAGACGACGACGCGCTTGCCCTGGAATGCCTGCATGCTCCGCTCCTTCCGGATGTCCCGCTGCAGGCTGGCCGATGCCGCCCCGGCCGCAAAGCCCATCCGGGCTATCGGTGCCGATCCCGGCGCCCGTTGCCCCCATCGCCTCCCGTTGCCTGCCGCGGCTTCGCCGCTTCAGGCTGTGACGGATCTGGCCCATGGCGCGGATCCCAGAATCCCCGCGAAGACGCGCAGCGGCGTCGTGGGGAATATCCTAAGGCAGTGTGCTCAGCCGCCGCTCGACCATGGCGCGCCAGGGCGCATCGGGCGGCGCGTCTGCCAGCAGCGCCCGCCAGGCCGCCTTGGCGCTTTCCGGCCGGCCGGCCTGCGCCTCGGCCAACCCGGCCAGGAAGCGCAAGCCGACATGGCCCGGCGCCCGTGGCAGGGCGGCGGCGAGCAGGTCACGCGCCTCCTCGCTGCGGCCTTCCTCCAGCAGCACCTGGGCGAGCTGGCCGGTCAGGTCGGCATCGAACCCCGCGGCCAGAGCCTTGCGATAGGCCTCGGCGGCGGCGGCGAGGTGGCCGCGGCCGCGCTCGGCATTGGCGAGCAGCGCCCAGCCATCCCGCGCCTGGGGGCTGTCGGGCGGCAGCTGCGCCAGGCGCGCGCGCAGATCGTCGAGCAGCCGGTCGTCGCGCGTCGTGATCTCATGCCGCAGCGCATAGGGGGCCGAGGGCATCTCCGGGATGCCGCTGCGCAGATAAAGGCCGAGGGCGAGGGCGGGCACCGCGACCAGCGCCGCCGCCAGCACCCAGCGGCTGCGCCGGTCCTCCATCAGGCCCGTCTCCGCCGGGGCGGCGAGCAGCCGGCGCTGCACCTCGAGCACCGCGGCGCGGTGCGCCGCCTCGTCGAGCCGCCCCGCCTCCTTCTCCCGCCCGAGCTCGGCGAGCTGGGCGCGGTAGAGGGCGAGATCGGCCTCGCGCCGGCCGCGGGCGCGGGGCGGGCCGCGCAGGGTCGCGGCAAGCGGCAGCAGCGCGGCCACGGCCAGCAGGCCGAGGGCCAGCCAGACAGCGAGGCCGCTCACCGCCCGCCGCCATCCTCGAGGGCCTGCAGCCGGGCCCGTTCCGCCGCCGAGAGCTCGGGCGTGGCCTCGGCCCCCCCTCCTGGCATCGCGGCGCGCTGGCGGCGGCGCATGGCGAGGATCATGCCGAGGCCGAGGCCGAGGGCGATCGCCGGCATGCCCCAGAGGGGCCAGGTCTCCGGCTTCACCGGCGGCCGCAGCAGCACGAAATCGCCGTAGCGGGCATGCAGGTAGTCCATGATCTCGGCATCGCTGCGCCCGGCCGCGACCTGCTCGCGCACGATGTGGCGCAGGTCGCGGGCGAGGTCGGCATCGCTGTCCTCGATGGACTGGTTCTGGCAGACCATGCAGCGGAGCTCGCGGCCGATCTCCCGCGCCCGCTCCTCCTGCGCCGGATCGGGCAGCATCGCGGCGGGGTCGCCGACCGCAGCGCTTGCCGGCGCGATGGCGGCGAGGGCGAGGCCCATCGCCAGGAGCAGGCCGGGCCCGAGGCGCCGCAGGGTGGGGAGGCGAATGCCGGTCATGCGTAGCGGCGCAGCAGCGGCTGCAGCTCCTGCGACAGGGTGTCCTCGGTCAGCGGCCCGGCCCAGCGCCAGCGGATGATCCCCTGCCGGTCGATCAGATAGGTCTCCGGCACGCCGTACAGCCCCCAGTCGATGGCGACGCGCCCCGGCTGGTCGACGCCGAGCCGGGCATAGGGCGTGCCGTGCCGTTGCAGGAAGGCGAGGCTGTCGGCCGGCTTGTCCTTGTAGGCGACGCCGAAGATGGGCACGCCCTCGCGCGCCAGGCGGGTGAGCTGCGGATGCTCGATCAGGCAGGGCACGCACCAGGAGGCGAAGAAGTTCACCAGCACCGGCCGCCCCTGGCCGCGCAGGTCGGTGGCGGCGAGGCCGGGGCGGTCGGTGCCCTCCAGCGGCGGCAGGGTGAAATCGGGCGCCGGCTGGCCGATGAGGGCCGAGGGCACGCCCTTCGGGTCGTAGCTGCCGCTGCCGAGGCCGCGCAGCATGGCGTAGAAGCCGGCCCCGGCGGCGACGGCGGCGGCAAAGGGGGCGAGCAGCAGCAGCCGGCGGCGGGAGGGCGCGGCGCCCGATGGGGCCTCTGGTGCGGCCCCTGGCGCGGTATCCGGCGCGGCGGCGCCGCGGTCCCCGACCGTGCTCATGCCCGTGCCCCGGCGCCGGCCGCCCGGGCGGCGGGGGCCGAGACCCGCATGCGGCGGTCGCTGAGCGAGAGGCCGCCGCCGAGCGCCATGATGGCGCCGCCGATCCAGATCCAGGGGGCGAGCGGGTTGTGGTGCAGCCGCAGCACCGCGCCGCCCTCGCGTTCCTCGCCCAGCACGGCGTAGAGATCGGCGAGGCCGGTGGTGTGGATCGCCGCCTCGCTCGTCGTCATGCGCCCGACCGGGAAGCTGCGTTTGTCGGGCTCCAGCACCGCGACCAGCCGGTCGCCGTCCCGCACCTCGACCCGCGCCCGCCGCGCCGTCCAGTTCGGCCCCTGCACGGTGGTGATGCCGGTGAGCCGGTAGTCGAGCCCGGCGAGGACGACCGATTCGCCCGGCTTGAGCAGCGCCAGCCGGTCGGTCGCCAGCCCCATGCCGGCCAGGCCGAGGATGGTGACGCCGAGCCCGGCATGCGCCAGCGCCCCGCCCCAGGCGGCGCGCGGCAGGCCGCGGGCGCGCGACCAGGCGGCGCGCGGCCGGCTGAACAGCGCGGTGCGGTCGGCGAGATCGGCCAGGGCCGCGGCGATCAGCCAGAGCCCGGCGCAGGCGCCGAGCGCCGGGCCGAGCCGCTGCCCCTCGAGCGCGAGGCAGGCCAGGAAGCCGGCCAGCCCGGCCAGCGCCGCCCACCACAGCCGCTGCAGCACCGGCCAGAACCGCGCCCGCTTCCAGGGCATCACCGGCCCGAGCCCCATGGCGCCGATCAGCGGCACGGCCAGCGGCAGGGTGGCGGTGTCGAAGAAGGGCGGGCCGACCGAGATCTTCTCCTTGAGGATCAGGTCGGCGAACATCGGGTACAGGGTGCCGGCCAGGACCACCGCAGCGATCGAGCAGAGCAGCAGGTTGTTCAGCACCAGCGCGCCCTCGCGCGAGAGCGGGGCGAAGATGCCGGTGGGCGTCAGCGCCGCGGCCCGCCAGGCGAAGAGCAGGAAGCCGCCGCCGATGAAGGCGGCGAGCAGGCCGAGGATGAAGATGCCGCGCGCCGGATCGTTGGCGAAGGCGTGCACGCTGGTCAGCACGCCCGAGCGCACCAGGAAGGTGCCGAGCAGGCTCATGCCGAAGGCGAGCAGGGCGAGGAAGACAGTCCAGGTCTTCAGCGCCTCCCGCTTCTCGACCACGACGGCGCTGTGCAGCAGGGCGCAGCCGGCGAGCCAGGGCAGCAGGGAGGCGTTCTCCACCGGGTCCCAGAACCAGTAGCCGCCCCAGCCCAGCTCGTAATAGGCCCACCAGGAGCCGAGGGCGATGCCGAGGGTGAGGAAGCTCCAGGCCGCCAGCGCCCAGGGGCGCACCCAGCGGCCCCAGGCGGCGTCGACGCGGCCCTCGATCAGCGCCGCGACGGCGAAGGCATAGGTGACGGCGAAGCCGACATAGCCGAGGTAGAGCAGCGGCGGATGGAAGGCGAGGCCGGGATCCTGCAGAACCGGGTTCAGCCCCTGGCCATCGGGTGCCGGCGGCCAGACGCGGTCGAAGGGGTTCGAGGTCGCCAGGATGAAGCCGAGGAAGCCGGCGGCGATCAGCGCCAGCACCGCCAGCACCCGCGCCTGCAGCGCCGAGGGCAGGTTGCCGCCGAAGCCGGCGACGGCGCCGCCGCAAAGGGCGAGGATGAGCACCCAGAGGACCATCGAGCCCTCGTGGTTCCCCCAGGTGCCGCTGATCTTGTAGAGCAGCGGCTTCGCCGAATGGCTGTTCTGCACCACATTGGCCACCGTGGTGTCGTTCGCTACATAGGCCCAGACGAGGCAGGCGAAGGCGGCGCCGACCGCGATCAGGATGCCGGCGGCGAGCGGCCCGGTCGCCGCCATCAGCCGCGCCTCGGCGCGCTGCGCTCCCCAGAGGCCGAGCCCCACCTGGGCGAGCGACAGGGCGAGGGCGAGGGCGAGGGCGAAATGCCCCAGTTCCGGAATCACGCCATGGCTCCTGGGTGGGCTGTGTTCGGGCTCACGAGCCGCTCCGTGGTGCTGGCGCGGCATTGGGCTGGTTGACCTCGAGGGTGTTCCAGGTGGCGGCGGCGGGGGGTGGTCCCTCGGCTGGGTTCCAGTGGCCGCTCCGCTTCAGCGCCTCGGCG
>NZ_JABFHG010000001.1 GCF_013112485.1 Roseicella sp. DB1501 | reverse complement strand
CGCCGCCGGGCCACCCAGCCGGATCCAAACACCCTCACACACACCACCCACGCGGGGTGGAGCAGCCCGGTAGCTCGTCAGGCTCATAACCTGAAGGTCACAGGTTCAAATCCTGTCCCCGCATCCAAACTCCTGACAAAGAAGCCCGCCCTACCGGCGGGCTTCTTCGCGTTCAGGCGGCCTCCACCAGCACGGCCATGCCCTGTCCGCCGCCCGCGCAGGCGCCGGCGATGCCGCGCTTCAGCCCGCGCCGCCGCAACTCCATCATCACCGAGAGCACGCAGCGCACCCCCGTCGCGGCCAGCGGATGGCCGAAGGCGATGGCGCCGCCATTCACGTTGAACCGCGCGTGCTCCACGCCGAGCGCGCGCCGCACCGCCTCCGCCTGCGCCCCGAAGGCCTCGTTGATCTCGAACAGATCGATATCCCCGATCCCGAGGCCGAGCCGCCGCAGCAGCGCGATCGTCGCCGGCACCGGGCCGATGCCCATCACCTCCGCCGGCACGCCCGCGGCACAGGCCGCGACCACCCGGCCGAGCGGCGCCGCGCCGCCACCGAGCGAGGCCGCGACCGCCCCGGTCGTCACCACCACCGCCGCCGCGCCATCGACGATGGCGCTGCTGTTGCCGCCCGTCTGCACGCCGCCGAAGACCGGCTTCAGCTTGGCCAGCGCCTCGATCGGCGTCGGCCGCACATGCGTATCCGCGGCAACCTCGGCGAGCTTGCGGGGCAGCGCGAGGCGGCGCGGCTTCAGCCCCTTGCCCTCGAAGACCTGCTCGGTGACCGGCGCGATCTCCTCGGCCAGGCGGCCGGCCTGCTGCGCGGCCAGCGCCCGGGCGAAGCTCTCCGCCGCATAGGCGTCCGTCTCCTCGCGGCTCACCTTGTGCAGTCGCGACAGGTTCTCCGCCGTGCTGCCCATCGGCAGCCCGCAGCCGGTGTCGAACAGCGCCTCCCACAGGAAATCCTTGAACTCCACCTGGCCCAGTCCGAAGCCGCCGCGCGAGGTGTAGGAGGCGACCGGGGCGCGGCTCATGCTCTCCGTGCCGACGCAGAGCGCCGCCTCCACCTGGCCGGCGCTGGTCGCCCGCGCGCCCTGCGCGATCGCCTCGAAGCCGGTGGTGCAGAGCCGCTGCACGCCATGCGCCGGCCGGTCATCCGGCATCCCGGCATAGAGGCCGATATGGCGGGCGAAGAAGAGGCTGTCGAAGCTCGCCTGGGTGCAATTGCCGGCGATGGTCACCCCGATCCGCGCCGGATCGATCCCCGCGCGCGCGATCGCCGCCCGCGCGGCATGGATGCCGAGATCGGTCGGCGAGACCAGGGCGAGGGCGCCGTTGTAGTCGACGAAGGGCGTGCGCGCCCCGGCGACCAACCTCGCATCGGCGAAGGTCTCGACAATGGCGCCCTCGGCATAGCGGCTCCAGTCGGGCGCATCGGCCATCGGCGCGGGATCGAGGGCGACATTCATGGCGGCGTGACCTCCGGGAGACTGGTTGCGGTCGGGCCGTGTCGGGCCGGCCCCTCGGCCGCAGCATGGCACGGACGGCGCGGCGGGAGGAGCGCCCCTCTTGGTCGCGCCTCTGGTCGCGCCGTCGGGACCCGTCCTAACCTGCGGTCCGGCAAGGCGGGCGAGGCGGCATGCGCGAGGGCGAGATCCTGCTGGCCGAGGGGCGGCTCGAGACCGGCTGGTGGGGCCCCGCGCCCGCGGCGGCGCCGACCCTCGTGCTGCTGCATCAGGGCCTCGGCAGCCTCGGCCTCTGGCGCGACATCCCGGCGCGCCTCGCGGCGGCGACCGGCTGCGGCGTCTTCGCCTGGTCCCGCTTCGGCTACGGCCATTCCGACCCGGTGCGGCTGCCGCGGCCCTTCGACTATCTGCGGCAGGAAGCGCAATCGGTGCTGCCGCGCGTGCTGGATGCGATCGGGCTGCGGCAGGGCGTGCTGGTCGGGCATTCGGATGGCGGTTCCATCGCCGCCATCCATGGCGGCACGGTCGAGGACCCGCGGCGGCGCGGCATCGTGGTGATGGCGCCGCATTTCTTCACCGAGGCCGCGGGCCTCGCCGCCGTCGCCGAGACCCGCGCCCGCTACGAGCAGGGCGATCTCCGCGCCCGGCTCGCCCGCCATCACCGGCATCCCGATATCGCCTTCCATGGCTGGTGCGACACCTGGCTGCATCCGGACTTCCCGGCCTTCTTCGACCTGCGGCCGGACATCGCCGGCCTTCGCCTGCCGGTGCTCGCCATCCAGGGCGAGGCCGATCCCTATGGCAGCCCGGCGCAACTCGAGGTGCTGGCGGAGCGGGCCGCCGGCCCGGTCGAGGTGATGCTGCTGCCAGGCATCGGCCATGACCCGCTGCTGGAGGCGCCCGAGACGGCCGTGCAGGCGCTGCGCGATTTCGTCGCCGGGCTGTTCGAGGGGCAGGGAGGGGCGCCAGGGCCGGGGAGGTGACGCCGCCGCGGCGGCCGGCTAGCCTCACCTTCGCTGAGGAGACCGCCGGTCCGCCGCCCCTAAGGAGAGCGACGTGACCCAATCCATGCCCCAAATGACCCGCCGCGGTGTATTGGCCGCGGCCGCCATCGGTATCGCCGCGCCGCGCCTCGCACTGGCGCAGGGGGCGCGGCTCATGCGATTCATTCCGCAGATTGATCTCTCGGTGCTCGATCCGCATGGCTCGCTCGCCTACATCACCCGCGGCCATGGGCAGATGGTCTTCGACACGCTCTACGGCATGGACAGCCAGTTCCAGCCGCAGCCGCAGATGGTCGAGGGCCATGTCGTCGAGGAGGATGGCAGGCGCTGGACGCTCACCCTGCGCGAGAACCTGCTCTGGCACGACGGCGAGAAGGTGACGGCGCGCGACTGCGTCGCCTCCATCCGCCGCTGGGCGAAGCGGGACGCGCTCGGCGGCGCGCTGATGGCGGCGACCGCAGAGCTTTCCGCGCCGGATGACCGCCGCATCCTCTTCCGCCTGAACAAGCCCTTCCCGCTGCTGCCGGCGGCGCTCGGCAAGGTCAGCTCGCCCATGCCGGCGATGATGCCGGAGCGGCTGGCCAATACCGATCCCTTCAAGCTGATCCCCGAGATGGTCGGCAGCGGGCCCTTCCGCTTCGTCGCCGGCGAGCGCGTCCCAGGCTCGCGCAACGTCTATGCGCGCTTCGAGACATACGTGCCGCGCGGCAATGGCAAGGCGGACTGGCTCGCCGGGCCCAAGGTGGTGCATTTCGACCGCGTCGAATGGACCACCATCCCCGATGCCGCGACCAAGGTGGCGGCGCTGCAGCAGGGCGAGCAGGACTGGTGGGAGAACCCGACCCATGACCTGCTGCCGCTGCTGACCAAGGACCGCAAGATCAAGGTCGAGGTGATCAACCCGACCGGCGCGGTGAACATGATGCGCCTCAACACGCTGCAGCCGCCCTTCGACAAGCCCGAAGGACGGCAGGCGCTGCTCCATGCCTTCAGCCAGACGGATTTCATGCAGGCGATCGTCGGCGACGATCCCGCCATGTACACCGTCCCGCACGGCGTCTTCTGCCCGAACACCCCGATGGCGAGCGAGGCGGGGCTGGAGCCGCTGAAGGGGCCGCGCAACTACGACAAGGCGAAGCAGCTGCTGAAACAAGCTGGCTATGGCGGCCAGAAGGTCGCCATGCTGGTCGCCACCGACTACGCCCAGTTCAAGGCGATCGGCGAGGTCGCGGCGGATGCCATGTCGAGGATCGGCATCAACGTCGATTTCGTCGCCACCGACTGGGGCACCATGCTGCAGCGGCGCAGCAACAAGGGGCCGCTCGACCAGGGCGGCTGGTCCTGCTTCAACACCGGCTGGGAGGGCGCGGACCATATGGACCCGTCCAACCACTATGCCATGCGCGGCAACGGCAACGATCCTTCCGCCTGGCCGGGCTGGTGCGTCGACCAGAGGCTTGAGGACCTGCGCAACGCCTGGTTCGACGCGCCCGATCTCGCCGCGCAGCAGGCGATCTGCCGCGACCTGCAGGTGCGGGCCATGCAGGTGGTCCCGAGCGTCCCGCTCGGCCAGTACATCCAGCCGACCGCCTACCGCACCAATGTCACCGGCGTCTCGCGCGGCTTCCCGGTCTTCTGGGGCGTGAAGAAGAGCTGATCCGAGGGGGCCGCCGGACAGAGAGGGCGGGCGGCCATCCGCCCCGGCCGCCGGCGCCTCGGCACGTCGCTGGACACGGGATTGTGTTGGAGCGAGCACGTCCTGCCCGCGGCATGCAGCGACGACCCCCCTGTGGCATTCTACCGCCGTCGGATTTGCCGGAGCTTCGATCCGATCCGGAAGAGGAGGCTCATCGCATGTCCCGCACCCTTCACCGCCGCTCCGCATTCCGCTTGGCGCTGCTCGGCTTCGCCATGGCGGCCACGCTGTCCGTCGCGCAGGCGGCGGATCGCCGCCGCGTCGAGAACGATGCGCCCACTGCGGCCGAGCGCAAGCGGATCGAGGGCGTGCTGCACGAGCGGGGCTATGTCCGCTGGAAGGAGATCGAGCGCGAGGATGCCGGCAAGACCTGGGAGGTCGACGACGCCTACATGGCCGATGGCAAGCGCTACGACCTTCGCCTCAGCGCCGATGACCTGAAGGAGATCGACAAGCATCCGGAGAACTGAGGGCGCAGCATTCGCGCCGATGGATGAAGTGCGCCGGGACGGTCGCGCGATGGCGGCTGCCCGGCCATACTGCGCGGGTGAGCGCGGCCTGCGCCACCATCGGGGCCTGGGCGGGGGAGACGGATGCGCATCGCCAGCGTCAGGACGCATGTGCTGGAGGCGGCGCTCGCCGCGCCCTTCGCCTATTCCCGCGCCTGGTATGGCACGCGCATGGCGATGCTGGTCGAGATCGAGACCGCATGCGGCCTGACCGGCTGGGGCGAGTGCTACGGCCCGGCCTGGATGACCGAGGCGGTGGTGCGCAGCGTCGCGCCATGGCTGATCGGCGAGGACCCGCTGCGGACCGAATGGATCTGGCAGGAGGTCTATGCCCGGTTGCGCGACCACGGCCAGAAGGGCGTGGTGATCGAGGGGCTGAGCGGCATCGACATCGCCCTCTGGGACCTCAAGGGCAAGCATTTCGGCGTGCCGGCGCACCGGCTGATGGGCGGGCCGCTGCGCAGCGAGGTGCACGCCTATGCCACCGGCCTCTACAGACGGCGGGAGGGCGACCCGCTCGCCTATCTCGCCGAGGAGGCGGCCGGCTATGCGGCCGAGGGCTTCCATGCGGTGAAGCTGAAGGTCGGCTTCGGCGTGGCCGAGGATGCCGCCATCGCCCGCGCGGTGCGGGAGGCGATCGGCCCCGATATCGGACTGATGGTCGATGCCAACCACGCCTATGACGCCGTCGCCGCCATCGAGCTCGGCCGGCGCATCGCGCCGCTCGGGATCGGCTGGTTCGAGGAGCCGGTGCCGCCGGAGGACCTCGACGGCTATCGCGCGGTGCGGGCGGCGCTGCCGATCCCGATTGCAGGCGGGGAGTGCGAGTTCACCCGGCTCGGCTTCCGCGAGGTGCTGGCCTCGCGCGCCATGGACATCATCCAGCCCGATACCTGCGCCGCCGGCGGCCTCTCGGAGTGCAAGAAGATCGCCGACATGGCCGCGGCCTTCGGCATCCGGTACAACCCGCATGTCTGGGGCACCGGCATCGGCCTCGCCGCCTCGCTGCAGCTCATGGCGGTGCTGCCGACGCATACGCCGACTTCGCTGGCGCCGGCCGAGCCGGTCTTCGAGTTCGACCGCACCGAGCACCCGATCCGCCAGGCGATCCTGCGCGCGCCGATCGAGCATGTCGGCGGCGTGGTGCGCATCCCGCAGGGGCCGGGCCTCGGCATCGAGATCGACCGCGCGGCGCTCGACCGCTTCCGGGCCCGCCCGCCCGGCGGGTGAGGCGGCCGGCGGCGCGCTGACGTCACCGGCCGGCCGATATCACGCCGCGGTCTGCGCCTTGCCGCGGGCGATGGCGGCGGCGAGGCCGGCCTCTCGGGTCTTGCGGAACTCCTCCGTCACATGCGCGAGCTGGTGCGTGTCGAAATGCGCGTTGATGGCGTCGCGGAAGCCCTGCATGTCGGCGGCGCGGTTCAGCGAGCGCTTGGTCAGCTTGATGGCGAAGGGCGGGGCGCTGGCGATGTCCTCGGCCAGCGCCTGCGTCGCCTCCTCCAGCGTCGCGCGCGGCACGACGCGGTTCACCATGCCGAGCCGGTGCGCCTCCGCCGCCCCCATGCGGCGGCCGGTGAAGAGGAACTCCTTGGCCGCCCGCAGCCCCATGACATAGGGATGCATCAGCACCTCCACCGCCGAGGCGGCCAGCGTCTTGCAGACCGGGTCGGCGAAGAAGGCATCCTCGGCGGCGACGATCATGTCGCACATATTCGCCACCATGAAGCCGCCCGCGATGCAGGCGCCCTGCACGGCGGCGATGGTCGGCTTCGGGCAGTCCCAGATCCGCAGCGAGTATTCCAGGTAGCGCCGCTCCTCATAGGCCCAGCGCTCCTCGACGGTGAAGGCCTGGCGGCGGGCCTGGCCTTCCTTCAGATCGTGGCCGGCGGAGAAGTGGTCGCCCTTGCCGGCGATGACGATGACGCGGACCGCATCCTCGGCGCTCGCCTCGCGCAGCGCCGCGTCGAGCTCGTCGAGCAGCACGCTGCTCTCGGCGTTGCGCATCTCCGGCCGGTTGTGGAACAGCCAGGCGACGGCGCCGCGGCGCTCCACCGCGATTTGCGTATAGGCCATGGTTTCCTCCTGTATCGAGCGTGAATCCTGGGGCGACGAGGGGCGTCCGGAGGGCTACCGGGTGCCGAACATCCGGTCGCCGGCATCGCCGAGGCCGGGGACGATGTAGCCGTGGGAATCGAGATGGCTGTCGATCGCCGCCGTCCAGATCGGCACCTCGGGATGCGCGCCGTGGAAGCGCTCCACCCCCTCCGGCGCGGCCAGCAGGCAGACCAGCCGCAGCTCCTTGCAGCCGCGCTCCTTCAGCCGGTCCACCGCGGCGACGGCGCTGTTGGCGGTGGCGAGCATCGGGTCGAGGACGATGACCAGCCGCTCCGCCACATCCGGCGGCGCCTTGAAGTAGTATTCCACCGCCTGCAGCGTCTTCGGGTCGCGGTAGAGGCCGATATGGGCGACGCGGGCCGAGGGCACCAGCTCCAGCATGCCGTCGACGAAGCCCATGCCGGCGCGCAGGATCGGCGCGAAGACCAGCTTCTTGCCGGCCAGCTTCGGCGCCTGCATCCGCGTCAGCGGCGTCTCGATCTCGACATCCTCGAGCGGCAGGTCGCGCGTGACCTCATAGGCCAGCAGCATGCCGATCTCGTTGAGCAGCTGCCGGAAGCCCTTGGTGGTGCGCTCCGCCTCCCGCATCAGGGTGAGCTTGTGCTGCACCAGGGGGTGGCGGACGAGATGCACGTCCCTCATCGCGGGTCCTTCCGGGCTGGGGGTTTCCCCCTGGGGGCTCTCCCCCCTGCTGTAGCACCGCAGGCGGGCGCGCCTATACCCGCGCCAGCACCCGGTCGACGAAGGCCTCGGCGGCGCCAAGGTAGCGCGACGGGTCGGTCAGCCGCTCCACCTGCTCGCGCGGCAGCTTGTCCGCCACCTGCGGGTCGCGCAGCAGCGCCTCGGCCAGCGGCACGCCCTCGGCCAAGGCGAGGTCGCAGGCGTGGTTCACCACGTGATGCGCCTCGCCGCGGCCCATCACCGGGGCGAGGCCCATCATCACCGCCTCGGCCATGATCAGCCCGCCGGTGCTCTCCAGGTTGCGCCGCATCCGTGCCGGGTCCACCACCAGCCCCTCGGCGATCACCCGGGCGCAGGCCAGCGCGCCATGCGCCAGCAGGAAGGCCTGGCCGACCGCCAGCGGCTCGGCCTGCCAGGGGCCGGTGCCGCGCTCCTGGTCCTGCGCCATGGCGGCGAGCATCTGCGGCACCAGCGCATGGACGCCCCGCGCCTGGGCGATGATGTACTCGCAGGAGATGGGGTTGCGCTTCTGCGGCATGGTGGAGGAGCCGCCGCGGCCCTCCTGGTGCGGCTCGGCCACCTCCGCCACCTCGGTCTGCATCAGCAGGATCACGTCGGTGGCGAGCTTCGAGAGGGCGCCGGTGACCAGGCCGAGGAAGGACACGGCCTCGGCCAGCCCGTCCCGCGCGACATGCCAGGGGATGTCCGGCACGGCGAGGCCGAGCTCCTCCGCCAGCGCCGCCTGCACCGCGAGCCCCTGCTCGCCGAGCGAGGCGAGGGTGCCGGCGGCGCCGCCGAATTGCAGCCGTTCCACCCGCGGGCGGAGCTGCACCAGCCGCTCGCGCATGGTCAGCAGCGGCGAGAGCCAGACGGCGGCCTTGTAGCCGAAGGTCACCGGCAGGGCGTGCTGCAGATGCGTGCGCCCGGCCATGACCGTGCCCCGATGCGCGCGCGCCAGCCGGGCGAGGCCGGCGATCACCGCCTCCAGCTCGGCCTCGATCAGGCCGAGCCCGTCGCGCACCTGCAGCACCACGGCCGTGTCCATGATGTCCTGCGTGGTGGCGCCCCAATGCGTCCAGCGCCCGGCCTCGGCCCCGGCCAGGGCGCTGAGCTGCCGCACCAGCCCGACCACCGGATAGCCGGTGTTGCGCGTCGCCGCGGCCAGGGCCGGCAGATCGAGCCGGTCGACATCGGCGGCGGCCGCGATCGCCTCGGCCGCCGCCGCCGGCACGATGCCGAGCCGCGCCTGGGCGCGGGCGAGGGCCGCCTCCACCGCCAGCATGCCGGCGAGGAAGGCGCGCTCGCCCATCGCGGCGCGCATGGCATCCGTGCCGTAGAGGGCGCCGAGGACGGGGCTGTCGGCCGGGTTCACGGGCATCGGGTCAGCCTTCCATCTCGTTCAGCGTCTCCTTGGCGATGCGGAGCGCGGTATTGGCGGTCGGCACGCCGCCATAGGCGGCGACCTGCAGCAGCACCTCGCCGATCTCCTCCGGCGTCACGCCGGTGTTGCGCGTCGCCCGCACATGCAGCCGGAATTCCTCGTGGTGGTGCAGGGCGGAGAGGATGCCGAGGCAGAGCAGGCTGCGGTCGCGCACCGAGAGGCCGGGGCGGGTCCAGACCCGGCCCCACACGCCCTCCAGGATGAAGTCGCGGAAGGGCTGGTCGATCGGCGTCAGCGCCGCCTCGGAGCGCGCCACATGCGCCTCGCCCAGCACCCGCTTGCGCATCACCATGCCGGCCTCGGCCGTCGCCGCGGGCAGGGCGGTGACGAGCTTCATATGGGCGAGCACGGCGCGGGTCATGGCCCCCTCGCGCTCGAGATTGGGGATATGCGCCGCCTCGGCGATGGTCACCAGATGGCTGCCGGGGATGGCGGCATGGATCGCCTGCGCCGCGGCGGGCGGCGTCGAGGCGTCGCGCTCGCCGACGATGACGGTGGCCGGGCAGCGGATGCGGCCGCGAACCTCCTCGGCGCGGCAGTCGCGCAGCGCCGCGGCGCAGCCGGCATAGCCGACCGGATCGGTGCCGAGCAGCATCCGCCGCAGGCCCCGGGAGGAGGCGAGGGAGCGGTCGCAGACCCAGCGCTCCATCACCGCGTCGGCGACGGCGCGCATGCCCCCCGTGGTCACGGCGTCGATCCGCTGCTGCCAAGTCTCCGGCGGGCCGAATTCCAGGGCGGTGTCGCAGGCCATCAGCGAGAGCACGCGATGCGGCGCCGTCGCCGCCATCTGCAGCGCGATCCGCCCGCCGATCGAGACGCCGCCGACATGCGCCGCGTCGATGCCGAGGCTGTCGAGCAGGGCCAGAGCGTCCTTCGCCAGCATGGCCATGCTGTAGGGGCCGGCAGGCGCCTCGGTCAGGCCATGACCGCGCATGTCCATGCGGATGACGCGGAAGCGCTTCGCCAGCGCCGCCGCCTGCGGGTCCCACATATGCAGCGTGGTGCCGAGCGAGTGCAGCAGCAGCACCGGCGGCGCATCCGCCGGTCCCTCGACCTGGGCATGGATGCCAATGTCGCCGATCTCGCAGAACATGCGATGCCTCCCGGTTCAGGCGGCACCAGGCCGGGGCCGGCCTGGCGCGGGGATGGAAGGGGCGCGCGGCCCCGTTCGGTCAGACCTGCCCAGTCGGACCTGCCCAGTCAGACCCGCTCGAGCACCATGGCGATGCCCTGGCCGACGCCGATGCACATGGTGGCCAGCGCGTAGCGGGCCTGGCGGTTCTGCAACTCCTGCACCGAGGTCTGCACCAGCCGCGCGCCCGACATGCCGAGCGGGTGGCCGAGCGCGATGGCGCCGCCATTCGGGTTCACGTGCTCGGCGTCGTCGGGCAGGCCGAGGTCGCGCGTCACCGCCAGCGCCTGGGCGGCGAAGGCCTCGTTCAGCTCGATGACCTCGATCTCCTTGAGCGAGAGGCCGGCCTTCTCCAGCACCTTCCGCGTCGCCGGCGCCGGGCCGAAGCCCATGATGCGCGGCGGCACGCCGGCGGTCGCGGCGGCGACCACCCGGGCGCGCGGCGTCAGCCCGTATTTCTTCGCCGCCGCCTCGCTGGCGACGATGATGGCACAGGCGCCGTCATTGACGCCGCTGGCATTGCCCGCGGTGACGCTGCCGCCTTCCTTGCGGAAGGGGGTGGGGAGCCTGGCCAGCGCCTCCAGCGTCGTCTCGGGGCGCGGATGCTCGTCCTTCTCGACCCTGAGCGGCTCGCCCTTCCGGCGCGGGATCTCGACCGCGACGATCTCCTGCGCGAAGCGGCCGCTGGCCTGGGCGCGGCCGGCGCGCTGCTGCGATCGCCAGGCGAAGGCGTCCTGGTCGGCGCGCGAGACCTGGAAGTCCTGCGCCACGTTCTCGGCCGTCTCCGGCATGGAATCGACGCCGTATTGCGCCTTCATCTTCGGATTGACGAAGCGCCAGCCGATCGTGGTGTCGTAGATCTCCGGCGCCCGGCCGAAGGGCTCGGCCTGCTTGCCCTGGACATAGGGGGCGCGGGTCATGCTCTCGACGCCGCCCGCGAGCATCAGCTCGCACTCGCCGGCCTTGATGGCGCGGGCGGCGATGCCGACGGCGTCCATGCCGGAGCCGCAGAGCCGGTTCACCGTGCTGCCTGGGATGGTGTCGGGCAGGCCGGCCAGCAGCAGCGCCATGCGGGCGACGTTGCGGTTGTCCTCGCCGGCCTGGTTGGCGCAGCCGAAGATCACATCCTCCACCGCCTGCCAATCGACGCCGGGATTGCGCGCCTGCAGCGCCTTCAGCGGCAGGGCGCCGAGATCGTCGGCGCGCACGGGGGCGAGGCCGCCGGCATAGCGGCCGATCGGGGTGCGGACGGCGTCGCAGATATAGGCCTCGGCCATGGCGTTCTCTCCCGCTTCGACGGATCGCCGCAGGGTTGATGGCCCGGCGGCGCGAATGAGACGGGAGAGTTGCGCCGGGGCGCAGCCGAGGTCAACGGGGCCGGGCTGCCGGCCCCGCTCCGGTCAGGCCAGGCTGCGCAGGGCGCCGCGCAGGATGTCGGCGATGGCGTCGAAGAACGCCTCCTGCACCGGGGCGAA
Source organism: Roseicella sp. DB1501 (assembly GCF_013112485.1). Taxonomy (GTDB): domain Bacteria; phylum Pseudomonadota; class Alphaproteobacteria; order Acetobacterales; family Acetobacteraceae; genus Paracraurococcus. The sequence goes on along the minus strand of NZ_JABFHG010000001.1, from coordinate 691,391 downwards.
GGCGCCGTCGGCGGTGTCCCAGTTCACCAGGAAGCAGAAGGTCACCGGGATGCGGCCGAAGGCGACCATCTGCCCGGCGAAGCTCTTGGCGTTGAAGCCGTAGAGGTCGCCGACCTCGCCGCCCTTGGCGTAGAGCACGGTGCCGGGCGGCGCCACGCGGGCGATCTGCGCCGCCATGGCCTGGATGCGCCTGAACTCCGTCAGCGTCGCCGGCTGGTTGAAGAAACTGCCGCGCAGAACCTGCTCGTACCAGGTGACGAGGTCGCGCGCCGTGCCGGCCAGGGTGACCTCGTCGTTGAGCGGCGGCCGGATGGTGGGGGGCGGGTTCGCCAGCACCCGCTGCAATCCCGGCCAGCCGAGATCGGTGCCGGCCGGCGCCCCGAAGACGTAGGATTCGAACACCCGCGTGGTGTCGGGAATCTGGACCGAGCGCAGCCGGGCCTCGGCGATCAGGCCCCGGATCCGGTCGGCCCCGGCCCGGGCCGAGGCGATGTCGGTCGCCATGTTGTCGCTGTGCGTGAGCATCGCCTCCAGCACCATGCGTGCCGGGAGCCGGCCGCCGAGGCCGAAGAGGACGGGGCTGCCGATGTTGCGCACCTCGTCATCGACCGCGAGCTCCTCGTCGAGCGCCAGGCGCTCCGCCTCCACCTCGCGCAGGTACTGGCCGAGGACGAAGGTCTTGTAGGCGCTGGCGATGAAGAGGCGGAGGCCTGGCTGGTGCGCGAAGCGCGCCACCGCGCCGCCCTCGCCGAGATGCAGCAGGTAGCTCGGCGAGCCGGGCAGGGCGCGGAACCGCTGCAGCGCCGCGCCGAGCCCGCCGGACCCGCCGGCCCGCGGGTCTTCGGTCGCCGCCGCCCGGCGCGGCGAGGCGGCGGCCAGCATGGGCGCGGCCAGCAGGGGCGGAGCCAGGGCGAAGACCGATCGGCGCTGCATCGCGTTCCTCCTCAAGGATCCATGCGCGAGGCGGATGCGGCGCACGGCGCGAAGGCAGGCTTCCCGTGTCACGATCCTGCATGCAAACGAAAACCGACAGGCCGGGGCGCCGGCCGGCGGCTTTCATCCCAACAGGCGAACGAGCCAGAGCGAGAGCGCGGGAAAGGCGACGCAGAGGCAGAGCCGGACCAGATCGGCCGCCAGGAAGGGCAGCACGCCGCGATAGGTCCGGGCGATCGGCACATCCCGTGCCAGGGCGCTGACGACGAAGACGTTGAGGCCGATCGGCGGCGCGGTCAGGCCGATGCCGACCACGACGAGCACGAGGATGCCGAACCAGATCGCCGTCTCCTCGGTGCCGGCGAGGCCGAAATCGAGCGCGGTCACCACCGGGAAGAAGATCGGCAGGGTCAGCAGGATCATCGCCAGCTCGTCCATCACCGCGCCGAGCAGGACATAGGCGAGCAGCAGCAGGCCGAGCACGCCATAGGCGGGGAAGTCCTGCTCCGAGATCCACATCGCCAGCAGCTCGGGCGCCGAGGTGAGGGCGAGGAAGGCGTTGAACACCTCGGCGCCGAGCAGGATGACGAAGATCATCGCCGTGGTCTCGGCGGTGGCCAGCAGCGCCTCGACCAGGGCGCGCCGGCCGAGCGTGCCGCGCAGCGCGCCGACCGCGATGGTGGCGATGCAGCCGACGGCCGCGCTCTCGGTCGGGGTGAAGATGCCGCCATAGATGCCGCCGACGACGACGATCGCGATCAGCAGCACCGGCACCACGCGCCGCAGGGCCTGCCGGCGCTCGGCACCCGAGGCCCGCGCGGTCGCCGGCGCCAGGCCGGGCCGCAGCCGGGCGATCGCCGCGATCACCAGGATGTAGAAGGCGGCCGCGAGCAGGCCGGGAAGCAGCGCCGCCATGAACAGCTTGGCGATGTTCTGCTCGGTGCTGATGGCATAGACCACCAGGATGACCGAGGGCGGGATCAGGATGCCGAGCGTGCCGCCCACCGCGATGATGCCGGTCGAGAGCCCGGTGTCGTAGCGGTAGCGCCGCAGCTCCGGCAGGGCGGCGCGGCCGAAGGTGGCGGTCGTCGCCACGCTCGAGCCGCAGACCGCACCGAAGGCGGCGCAGGCGCCGATCACGCCCATCGCCATGCCGCCCGGACGGTGGCCGACCAGCGCGTTGGCGGCGGCGAAGAGGTCGCGCGCCAGCCCGCCACGCTCGGCGACCGCGCCCATCAGGATGAAGAGCGGGATGACGGAGAGGGTGTAGTTGGCGAAGAGATGCCAGGGCGTGGTCTTCAGGTAGTTCAGCAGCACCGGCAGGTCGACGATCCAGAGATAGCCCCCGGCGCCGGCCAGCAGCATGGCGAGGCCGACCGGGCAGCGCAGCGCGATCAGGCCGAGCAGCGCGGCGAAGCCGATCGCCGCCTGGACGAATTCCGGCGCCATCAGCCGCGCCCCCGCGCCAAGCGCAGCGCCCAGGGCAGGGCGGCCAGCGCCGTCGCCGCGAAGCCGAGCGCGCCGAGCCCGACCGCCCACCAGGTCGGCAGGCCGAGCACCATGGTGGTGGTGCCGCTCGCCAGCGTCTCCCTCGCCCCGACCAGCAGGCGTTCCGCCAGCACCGCGGCGACGGCGATCCAGACCAGCATCCAGACGGCATCGATGCGGTCGGTGACCTGCCGCGGCAACCAGCCGGTGAAACTGTCGACCAGGATGTTGCCGCGCATCCAGGTGCCGTAGGCGAGGAAGCCCATGACCGCGAGGCCGGAGCCGAGCGAGACCAGCTCGAAATCCCCCGGCACCGGCTGGCCGGTGAGCCAGCGCTGCGCCACGCTCCAGACGGTCAGCAGCGCCGCCGCGAGCAGCGCCGCGCCGCCGGCGAGCGCCAGCAGGCGGGCGAGGTGCGCGATCGCGCCTCCATCCTCCGGGCCCGATATCGGGCCCGGGGGCGACGCAGCGGGCTGCGCCATGTCAGGCGAGGCCGGCGCCGTGCTTGTCCACCAACGCCCGGGCCCGGCCGAGCAGGGCGTCGCCGTCGATGCCGCGCTCCTTCATCTGCGCCAGCCAGCCGTCGATGACCGGCTTCGTCGCCTCCACCCAGCGCGCCTTCTCGGCCTCGGCGATCACCGTCACCTGGTTGCCGCGCTTCTTCACCTCCGCCTCGACCACCGGACCGCGCTCGTCCCAGGGGCGGGCCGCCATGCGCGCCGCCGCCAGGTCGCTATTGGCGTCGAGCACCTTGCGCAGCGCCTCCGGCAGGCCCTCGTACTTCGCGCGGTTCATCGCGAGGATGAAGGTGGCGATGTAGAAGGTCGGGCTGCCCGGGATCTCGGTGTGGTACTTCACCATCTCCTGCAGGCGGATGGAGGGCACCACCTCCCAGGGCACCACGGCGCCGTCGATGACGCCCTGGCTCATCGCCTCCGGGACCTGCGGCACCGGCATGCCGACCGGCGCCGCGCCGAGCGCCCGCAGCGCCTCGCCGGTGAGCCGCGTCGGGAAGCGCAGCTTCAACCCGCGCAGGTCCTCCATGGTCCGCACCTCGCGTCGCGCATGGATCAGCCCCTGGTCATGGCCCCAGACGCAGATCGGGTGCACCTCGCGGAACTCGTCGCGCAGCTCGGCATCGGCGAATTCCTGGATGGCGAGGCAGTTGGCGATCGCCCGCTTGTGCGAGACGAAGGGCAGCTCGAAGACCTCGATCCGCGGGAAGCGGCCGGGCGTGTTGCCGGGCAGGGTCCAGATGATGTCGGCAACCCCGTCGCGCGCCTGGTCGAAGAGCTGCGGCGGCGCGCCGCCGAGCTGCATGGCCGGGAAGATCTGGATGCGCAGGCGGCCCTCGCTCTCCTGCTGCACCTTCTGCGCCCAGGGCTGCAGGAAGAAGCGGTGGACGTTCGAGACCGCCGGCAGAAAATGGTGCAGCCGCAGCGTCAGCGCCTCCTGCGCGCCGGCAGGGCGGATCAGCGCGGGCAGGGCGAGGGTGGCACCCAGGGTCGCCCCCAATGCGAGGGCGGTGCGGCGTTGCATTCTGGCGTTTCCCGACATGGTTGTTGCAGCCATGGCGCCGGCGGTGCCGCCGTCCCGCTCGCGATATGCCCCTGATTCGAGATCGTTTCAACCGCCATGCAGGCTGTCGAGGAGGGCCTTGGCGCGCTCGCCGACCGCCGCGGCGGTATCGCCCGGCTTGTAGAGCGAGGAGCCGATTCCGAAGCCGCGCGCCCCGGCCGCCCGCCAGGGGCCGATCGTGTCCGCCGCCATGCCGCCGACCGGCAGCACCGCCGTTCCCTTCGGCAGCACCGCGAGCAGCGCCCGCAGCACGGCGGGCGAGGCGGCCTCGGCCGGGAAGAGCTTCAGCGCATCCGCCCCGGCGGCGAGCAGCGAGAAGGCCTCGGCGGGGGTGAAGAAGCCGGGCGCGGCGAGCAGCCCCGCCGCCTTCGCCGCCCGCACCAGGGCAGGGTCGGCATGCGGCGTGACCATCAGCCGCCCGCCCGCGGCGGCCACCGCCTCGACCTGCGCCGGCGTCATCACCGTGCCGGCCCCGACCAGCGCCCGGTCGCCGAAATGCGCCGCCATGCGGCGGATGCTCTCGACCGGCTCGGGCGAGTTCAGCGGCACCTCCAGCACGCGGAGGCCGGCGCCGACCAGCGCCTCGCCCACCGGGATCGCCTCCTCCGGTGTCAGGCCGCGCAGGATGGCGACGAGCGGGCAGGGGTCGAGCCATTCGGCAAGCGTCAGGGCCATGGGATCATCTCCGCGATCAGGGCGAGGCCGCGCGCCACGATGTCGTCGGCATGCCGGCGATGCGCCAGCCCATGCTCGGCGAAGGCGAGGGCATAGGCGTGGCAGAGCGTCTCGCTGCCGGCGAGATGCACCATCCCCTGGTGCACCGGCCCCTGCGGCACGCCCTCGGCCAGCACCGATCGCAGCTCGTGGCCGATCAGCAGGCCGGAGAGGTAGCTCGCCGTCTCCGTCGCGGCGAGCTCGCCGGCGAGGCCGAGGGCGCGCGTGCCGAACAGGTGATGCAGCAGCCCGCCCGGATCGCCCGCCCGCCGCACCCCGCGGCGGAAGGCCGCGTCGGAGCCGGTGCCGGAGCTGGGGCCGGGCTCGGCGAGGCGGCCGAGGATGCTGTGCTGCAGCAGCACGGCGCGGGTCTCGCCGGTCATCTGGGTGGCGAAGCCGGCGATGCCGCCGCCGGCGAGGCGCGCCCATTTGCTGTGCGTGCCGGGCAGGCAGACCAGCGCCTCCGCCCCGGCGGGCAGTTCGGCCAGCAGGCCGAGCAGCTTGGTCTCCTCGCCGCGCATCACATCCGGCACGCCGGCCGCGTCGCGCGCGGTCAGGCCGGGGACGAGGCGGCAGGCGGCGCCCTCGAAGGGCAGCGCGATGACGGCGGCGGCGATCTCGGCAGGCCCGGCCGGGCAGGGCAGGTAGGGCGCCTCCTGCCAACCCTGCCGGCTGCCGACCATGCCGCAGAGCAGCACCCGCCGCTCGCCCTCGGCGAGCCAGGGGCCGATCGCCTCGCGCAGCGCGGCCGGGAAGCCGCCGGGCGGGACGGTGAGGATGCCGCCCTCGCGCTCGATCCGGTCGCGCACGCCGCCGCCGGGGGCGAGGCGGTAGGCGCGGAAGGCGGTGGTGCCCCAATCGATGCCGATCATGCTCTTCCTCTGCCCCGGCAACGGGTGCCGCGCAATCCATGCCGCCGCCGGGGTGGCTGGACAGCCGGCGCGGGGCGCCCGACACTCGACGGCACCGCTCCAGGGGGCCAGCCGCATGACATGCCTGCCGCGCGCCGGCTTCGCCGCGCTGACCGCCGCCCTGCTGGCCTGCGGCACGGCGGCCCCGCCGGCCCGGGCCCAGCTCCTGCTCTCGGCGAACGACAACAAAATCACGCTCGAGAACGGCGCGCTGAAGGTGCTGCGGGAACCGCAGCCGGACACACTCTCGATCCTCGATCTCTCGGTCAGTCCGCCAGCGCTGCGGGCGGAGATCCCGGTGCCGGCCAGCGCCATCGGCCCGCCCAGCTCCGTCGCCGTCACGCCGAACGAGAAGCTGGCCCTGGTCACCGCCAACCAGCGCCCCGACCCGGCCGAGCCCGGCAAGCTCCTCCCCGGCAACACCATGGCGGTGATCGACCTCACCGCCACGCCGCCGCGCATTGCCGCGACCCTGCCGACCGGCTCGGCGCCCGCCGGCGTCTCCATCAACCGGGCCGGCACGCTGGCGCTGGTCGCCAACCGCGCCGAGGGCTCGGTCAGCGTCTACCGCATCGCCGGCGGCCAGGTGACGCCGGCCGGCAAGGTGGATATCGGCCCGGTCGGCTCCGAGGTCAGCGATGTCGCCTTCACCCCGGACGGGCGCTTCGCGCTGGTGACCCGCTACGGCGACCACATGCTGAACCTGCTGCAGATCGAGGGCGACAAGGTCACCAAGCTGGATCGCGAGATCACCGCCGGCGTGCGCCCCTATGGGGTCACGGTCGCGCCGGATGGCCGCTGGGCGGCGGTGGCGAATATCGGCCGCGGCACCGGCGATGCCGATACGGTGAGCCTGATCGACCTGACGCGCGAGCCCTTCCGCGTCGTCGACACCATCAGCGTCGGTCAGACGCCCGAGGGCATCGCCGCCAGCCCGGATGGCCGGCACTTGGCGGTGACGGTGATGAACGGCTCCAACAAGCGGCCCGGCTCGCCCTTCCATGGCCCCGGCCTGGTCCGGATGCTGCGGGTGGAGAATGGCCGCATGGCCCTGGTCTCCAAGGCGCAAGTCGGCGCCTGGGCGCAGGGCGCCGCCTTCTCGCCGGATGGCCGCATGCTCTTCGTCGGCAACATGCTCGACAAGGATCTCTCGGCCTTCCGCGTCGCCGAGGATGGGCAGCTGACCGAGGCTGGGCCGCGCATCAAGATCGCCGGCGCCTCGGCGGCCCTGGCGGTGGCGAGCCGCCCGCCGCGCTAGACCATGATCCGCTCACACAGGGTCGCGGATCATGGTCCAGGCCGTTGTTCGATCGCGTGAGTCACGCTGTTCGGTGAGGCCACCTCAAGCGATCACGCTCCAAGGCCTGGCCGCGGAACACGGCGCCTACCGCCCCCAGGTCCCGATCACCGCGGCGGCGGCGGGGGCGAGGACGTCGCTCTGCAGCCCCTGCGGGTCGCCGAGGACGATCCGTGCCAGATCCTTGTCGAGCATGACCCGCGCCAGCACGCCGAGCACGTCGTCGGGCCGCGCCTCGCCGAGGGGCGGCGGCGGCACCGGCGTCTCGGCGAAGACGACGCGGTCCTGCCGCTCGGGCGTGTCGTGCAGCAGCCAGTCGAAGAACTGCCGTTGCAGGTTGCCGTTGCGCGCCTGGTGCACGCCGATGACGACGACCACCGCGCGGTCCCAGGCGAGATCGGGATAGGCGGCCTTCCAGCGCTCGGCCTGGGCGCGGAATTGCTCGAGTTGCGCCCGGGCGGCCCATTCCAGGTTGCGCCCGATGCCGGCGCGCATCTGCGTGCCGAGCGCCTCCAGCAGGCCAGGCTCGACCGCGCCGCGTTGCAGGATGCGCTGCGTGGTCCGGCGGGTCTCGGCGAGCATGTCGCCCTGCAGCTGCCGCACTTCCTCCGGCAGGCCGGGCTGCTCCGCGAGCTCCGCCTCGGCGGCGCGGAGCTGCGCCTCGAAGCGGGCGAGCCAGTCGCGGCGCGCCGCGTCCAGCGGGCCGGGCCCGTCGGGCTGCAGGCGCACCGCGAGGGTCGCCGCGGCATGCGCGACGGCGCTCGCCTGCCGGTACTGCGCCAGGTCCATGGCGAAGAGCTCGGGCGCCTCGACCCCGGGGCGGTAGAGGGCGATCTGCTCGAAGCGGTTGACCAGCACCGGCACGCTGGCGCGCAATCCGGCGAGGCCCTGCGCCACGGCGTCCTGATAGGCCTCGCGGAAGCTGCCGCTCAGCTCGGCCAGCGCATCGGCCCGGGCCCGCGCCGTCCAGCCGGCCAGCAACAGGCCGGACAGCAGCAGGCCGGGCAGCGCGAGGGCGGGAAGCCTGCCCGGCGGACGGGCCCCGGCGGGGTTCAACCTCATCGCATCTCCTCCCGAGGGGCGGCGGCGCATGACCGTGACCGCAGGCCGTGATCCGTCGCCGTGACCGGCTGCTGGGATGACGCGGCAGCGCGGCGCGGGTTTGCCGGCGGCGGGCCGGCAGGCGGCAGGACGGTCGGTTGACCATCGGCCGGTCCCGTCCCTAGCCTGCTCACGGAATCATCGTCACACCCAGGAAAGGCATCCCTTCATGGCCCATCGCGGCTTGCGGTTCGGCATCTTCCTCGCCCCCTTCCACCGGGTCGGGGACAACCCGACGCTGTCGCTGACCCGCGACATGGAACTCGTGCAGTGGCTCGACCATCTGGGCTACGACGAGGCCTGGATCGGCGAGCACCATTCCGCGGGGTGGGAGATCATCGCCAGCCCGGAGGTCTTCATCGCCGCCGCCGCCGAGCGGACGCGGCACATCATGCTGGGCTCGGGCGTGACCTCGCTGCCCTACCACCACCCGCTGCTGGTGGCGCAGCGCTTCGTGCAGCTCGACCACATGACCCGCGGCCGGGTGATGATGGGGGCGGGCCCAGGCGCCCTGGTCTCCGATGCCTACATGATGGGCATCAAGGCCGAGGACCAGCGGCGGATGATGGATGAGAGCCTCGACGCCATCACCCGGCTGCTGGCCTGCGAGGAACCGGTCACCATGAAGACCGACTGGTTCGAGCTGAAGGAGGCGCGGCTGCACCTCGCGCCCTACAGCAACCCCCGCTTCCAGATCGCCGTCGCCTCCGCCACCACCCCCTCGGGCGTGCTGGCGGCGGGCAAGTACGGGCTCGGCCTGCTCTCCCTCGGCGCCGGCCTGCCGGGCGGCAACGCCAAGCTCGCCGAGCACTGGCGGCAGGGCGAGGCGGAGGCGGCGAAGCACGGCAAGACCCTGCCGCGCGACGGCTGGCGCCTGGTGGTCAACATGCACTGCGCCGAGGAGGACGAGCGGGCCTTCCGCGACGTCGCCAAGGGCGAGCGGATCGAGACGCTGAGCTATTTCAGCGAGACGCTGGGCCGGCCGCCCATGCGCTCGGAGGACCCGCTCGGCGACGGGCTGAAGGCCGGCACGACGCTGGTCGGCTCGCCCGACACGCTGATCAAGGGCATCGAGCGCCTGCTCGAATACACCGAGGGCGGCTGCGGCGGCGTGCTGTTCCGGGCGCATGAATGGGCGAACCGCGAGGACACGCTGCGGAGCTACGAGCTCTTCGCCCGCTGGGTCATGCCGCGCTTCCAGGGCTCCCTCGCCATGCCGGCGCAGAGCCGCGAATGGTGCAGCGAGAACCGCACCGGCATCTTCGGCCCGAGCATGGGCGCGCTGCGCAAGGCCTTCACCGATGCCGGGCAGGAAGTGCCGGACCACATGCGCATGAAGCTGCATACCGGGAAGGTCGATCTCTGATCCGCTCCGCCCGGCCGCGCAGGCCGGGCGGTTGCGTCAGAGCGCCTGCAGCCGGCCCTGCATCGCCCGGGCCGGCGCGGCCTGGCGGTCGGGCCGCGGCGCCGGCCGCTGCTCCGGCAGCGCATGCGCATGCGCCACCCGCAGCCGGCCTGGCGCGGGCAGGGGCGGCAGCGCGGCGGCAGCGGCGCCGATGAGCCTGCCCTCCTCGATCCGCAGGACGCGGTCGTGCCAACGCGCGAGACCCGGCCGGTCGCCGGTCGAGACCAGCCCCACCCCCGCCAGCTCCTGCTCGAAGAGCCGCATCAGTCCCGCCTCGGCGATCTCGTCGAGCGCCGAGGTCGCCTCGTCCAGCAGCGCCCAGCGCGGCCGGAGCAGCAGCAGCCGAGCGAAGCCGAGGCGTTGCTGCTCGCCGAGCGACAGGATGCGGTCCCAGCGCCCCGCCTCGTCGAGCCGCGCCGCCAGCCCGCCCAGGCCGCAGCGCGTCAGGGCGAGGACGATCGCCGCCGTGTCGACATCGCCCGGCCCGGCGGGGTAGCAGACCGCCGCGCGCAGCGTGCCGAGCGGCAGGTAGGGGCGTTGCGGCAGCAGCAGCGTCTCGGTCCGCGCCGGCCGGCGGATGCGGCCCTCGCCCCAGGGCCAGAGCCCGGCGGCGGCGCGGATCAGCGTGCTCTTGCCGCAGCCGCTGCCGCCCTGGATCAGCACGCGCTCGCCGGGACGGATCTCGGCCTCGGCCTCCTCCAGCAGCACCTGGCCGGTCGGGCTGCGGAGCGTCAGCGCGTCGAGGGCGAGCAGAGACCCGCCTTCCTCGACCGCGATGCCGCCGCGCTCCGCCAGCCGGCCCGCCGCGGCGAGGCTGTCCTCGAGCGCCATGATGCGCTCCATATGGCTGCGCCAGTCGGCGACCTGCGGCCAGTGCTCCTGCAGCCAGGAGAGGGCGCGCACCACCTCGGCGAAGGCCTGACCGAGCTGCACCAGCGTGCCGAGGCCGATCGCCCCGGCGAAGTAGCTCGGGCTCGCCAGCAGCAGCGGCAGGGTGGCGGCGACCATGCCGTAGCCGGAGGCGATCCACATCAGGTGGCGCTCCTGCCGCAGCATGCGGTGCATCACGCCGACCACCTGGCCGAAGGTCTGGTTCAGCCGCCCCGCCTCGTCGGCGCCGCCGCCCAGCATGGCCACCGCCTCGGCCTGCTCGCGCTGGCGGATGAGGGCGAAGCGGTGCTCCGATTCCGCCTGGTTGCGGTCGATATGGATGCCGATCAGCGGCCGGCCGACCAGCCAGGTGACCAGCGTGCCGCCGGCCGCGTAGAGCAGGGCGAGGCCGAGCATGCCGCCCGGCAGCGCGACGCCCGCGACCGGGATGGCGGCCGAGAGGGACCAGAGCAGCCCGACGAAGGTGACGAGGTTGACCGCGGCGTAGAACAGGCTGGTGCCGAGCTCGACCGAGACGGCGGTGGCCCAGCGGGTGTTCTCGCTGATCCGCTGGTCCGGGTTGTCGGCCGCCTCGGGCAGCAGCGCCATGTGGTAGTTGCGCCCGTCGCGCACCCAGCGCCCCTGCAGGTGCTCCACCAGCCAGCGCCGCCAGGAGAGGGCGAGGATCTGCTTCGCCCAGAGCTGCGCCACGGCGAGCGCCATGGTCAGCAGGGCGAGCAGGGGAAAGAGCCAGGCCTGCAGCGTCATGCCCGACTGGTCGCGCCGCTCGAGCGCCGAGAAGAAGGCGCCGTTCCAGGCGTTCAGCCCGAGGGTGGTGGCGATCTGCGCCAGGGTGAGAAGCACGACGAGGGCGGTGAGCCCCCAGGCGAGACGCCGCTCGCCGGAGCCGTACCAGCCGCGGGCGAGATGGAGCGTGCTTCGCAGCGCGCCATGGCGGGAGCGGTCCGCAGGATCGCTGGCCAAGACGGGCACTCCCCTAATAGTTGATCAGTCTAGGGAGTACCTATATGGACAAGCGTGCCCTCGCCAGGAAAATGCGGCGGAAATGGGGTGGGACCGGGGCAACTGTGGCAAACTTGCCCGGCAGCCCGACCCCAAAGGGGGGCCGGGCCGCCGGGCGCGCGGTCAGCCCGCCAGCTCGGGGATGATCCAGAGCGGCCTCTCGCCGCGGGCGACGCGCTGGCAGTTGTCGAAGGCGTTGCGGAAGCGGGCCTGCTGGTTGTCCCAGGTCGGGCCGGCGAAATGCGGCGTCAGCACCACGGTGTTCAGCCGGAAGAGCGGGTTGTCCGCCGCCGGCGGCTCCTGGTCGAAGACGTCGAGCCCGGCCCCGGCGATGCGGCTCTCGGCCAGCGCGGCGGCCAGCGCCGGCTCGTCCACCACCGGGCCGCGGCAGGTGTTGATGAGATAGGCGGTCGGCTTCATGCGGGCGAGCTCGGCGGCGCCGATCATGTGCCGCGTCGCCGGGGTCAGCGGCACGTGCAGGGAGACGATGTCGGCATTCGCCAGGATCTCGCCGAGCAGGCGGAAGCGGACCGCGAGCGCGTCCTCCTCGGCCTCCGAGACGCGGCGGATGTCGTAATACTGCACGTCCATGCCGAAGGCGTTGGCCAGCCGCGCCACCTTCTTGCCGATCGCGCCCAGCCCGACGATGCCGAGCGTCTTGTCGCGCAGCTCGTAGAGCTTCGTCCCGGCCAGGTCGTTGCCGCGCCAGCGCCCGGCGGCGACGCTCTGGTGCTGCCAGACCAGGCGGCGGCAGGCGGCGAGCATGAGCAGGATCGCATGCTCGGCTACGGCGGTGGAATTGGCGCCGCCATTGTTGCAGACCGGGATGCCGGCCTGCCGCGCCGCCTCGATGTCGATGGTGTCGTAGCCGGCCGAGAGGAGCTGCAGCAGCTTCAGCCGCGGCGCCCGGGCATAGAGCCCGGCATCGATGGCGCGGCTGCCGAAGCCGACGATGAAATCCGCCCCCGGCAGCGCCGCCTCGAATTCCGGGCTGCCGAGCGGCGCGACCACCATCTCCATCTCGGGCGGCGCGAGCTCGCGCGCGAGATCCATCGCGCTCAGCGGGTTGTCCATCATCAGGATGCGCGGGGCCATGACCGTTCCTCCGGGTCTTGCCTCCGTCATGGCCGGGGCCGGCGGCGACGGCAAGCCCGGCGCCCGGCGCCGCGTCTCCGCCGCCCCGGATCGGCCAGGGAACTGGGCCGCCGGCGGCATACGGTGGCGCACAGCGCGAGGACACGCCGCAGGGCTAGAGGCCTGGGGCCGAAGCGTGGGGCGCAGCCATGCCGCAGGACGTCGCCGGGTTCCTCTTCCTCTCCCTCGCCGTCATGGCGACGCCGGGACCGGCCGTCGCGCATGTCCTGGCCAGTGCGCTGCTAGGGGGCGCACGCTTCGCAGGCGCGGCGATGGCGGGGCTGATCCTCGGCCACTGCGTCACGATCTCCCTCAGCCTCATGGCCGGCGCGGCGCTGATGGCCTCGCCGGCGCTGCTCGCGGCGGGGCAGGGCGCGGCGGCGGCGGTGCTGCTGCTGCTCGGGCTGCGCCTGCTGCGGCGCGGCCTCGATCGCGCCGGCGCGGCAGCGGTGGGAGGCGCCGCGCCACGCTGGCCGGAGAGCCAGATCGGGGTGGTCGCCGGCGGCTTCGTCATGACGCTCGGCAACCCGATCTCGCTCTCCTTCGCCGTCTCGGCCGCGGCCGGCTTCCTCGACCCGGCGCGTCCGCACCTGCCGCAGAGCCTCGTCCTCGGCGGCGCCTATATCGGCGCGGCGGCCGCGGTCTACGCCGCCTATGCCGCGCTGGCCGCCATGGCGCGCGGGCGCGTGCTCGGGGCTGTGGCGCGGCGGCAGGGCCTGATGCGCCTGGCCGCCGGCCTGGTCATGCTGGCGGCGGCCGGGATCATCGGCCTGCGCAGCGCCCGGCTGCTCGAGGCGTCGATGCCGTGACGGCGCTCAGAACTCCAGCAGGTTGTCGCGGAACTGCGCGTGGCCATAGGCGCGCCGGGCCAGGCCGCGGCGCTGCAGCGCCGGCACCAGGCCATCCGCCACCTCGGCGATGGTGCGGCGGCTGACATCGCCCATGGAGATCAGGAAGCCGTCGCCGCCCACCTCCTCCATCGCCTCGGCCATCTGGCCGGCGACCGCATCCGGCGTGCCGACCAGCTCGATCGAGCCGCTGCTGCCGCGATAGCTCAGCATCGCCTCGCGCAGGCTGCGCTTGCCGGCGACGCGCTTGAAGTCGTCGAGGCTCTGCTGGTGGCCGTTGGTGTGCAGGTCGAGCGAATCGACCGGCGCGTCGAGGTCGAAGCGGGAGAAGTCGATATTGGTGATCTTGCCGAAGAAGGCGAGGAGCTGCGGCACCTGCCGCTCGGCCCGGGCCTTGCGGGCGTCGAGGCGCGCGGCGGCCTCCTCCGCCGTCTCGCCGAGGCAGGGATTGACCAGGTAGAGCAGCTTCACATGGTCCGGGTTGCGCCCGGCCGCGGCGGCGCGGGCGCGGACATCGTCGCGATAGGCCTTCATCGCGCCGGTGCCCTTGATGCTGGCGACGATGGTGTCGGCATTGCCGGCGGCGAATTGCCGGCCGCGCGGGCTGCCGCCGGCCTGGGCGATCACCGGCCGCCCCTGCGGGCAGGGGCCGGAGTTCAGCGGCCCGTGGGTGCGGTACCAGCGGCCCTCGAAATCCACCGCATGCACCTTGGCGGGGTCGACCAGCACGCCGCTCTCCTCGTCGGCGAGGATCGCGCCCGGCGCCCAACTGTCCCAGAGGCCGTTCACCACCTGCATGTACTCATCGGCCATGTCGTAGCGCAGGTCGTGTTCCGGCAGCCGATCCAGCCCGTAATTCCGCGCCGCGACGTCCGAGCTGCCGGTCACCATGTTCCAGCCGATGCGCCCCGAGCTCACCTGGTCGAGCGAGGCGATCATCCGCGCCAGCAGGTAGGGCGGGTGGGTGAAGGTGGCGAAGGTCGGCACGATGCCGATGCGCCGCGTCGCCGCGGCCATCAGCGTCGCGGTGACGGCCGGGTCCTGGCGCGGCACGGCGAGGCCGTGCTTCAGGTAGATCTCGGTCGAGCCGCCGAAGCTCTCCCCGACATAGGAGCTGTCCTCGATCAGGATGTAGTCGAAGCAGGCGCGCTCAAGCGAGCGCGCCATGTCGCAGAACAGGTCGGGGACCATCCAGTCGCGGCCGATCGCACCCGTCCAGGGCTCTCCCCAGGCCTGGACCGAGGATCCCTGCAGGAACCAGCCAAGGTGGAAGGGCTTGGGCATGCATCGACTCCCGCGGTGAGATGCCGCGAGCCTAGCATGCCCCATGCCAGCCGGGCCGGGCCGGGCCGCTGGACCATGATCCGCTCACACAGGGTCGCGGGTCATGGTCCAGGCCGTTGCTTGATCGCGTGAGTCACGCTGTTCGGTGCGTCCACCTCAAGCGATCACGCTCTAGTCCGCGCCGGCCGGGGTCAGCCGCGCCAGCTCAGCCCGCAGCACCGCGCGGTCGATCGGCTTCGTCAGATGCCCGTCCATGCCCGCCGCGCGGATGGCCGCGCCGTCCTCCGGCATGGCATAGGCGGTGAGGGCGACGACCGGCACGCGGCCCATCGGCCCCGGCAGGGCGCGGATCAGCCCCGTGGTCGCGTAGCCGTCCAGCCCGGGCATGCCGATATCCATCAGCACCAGGTCCGGCCGCGCCCCGGCCCGCAGGGCGGCCAACGCCTGCGACCCGTCCGCCGCTTCCAGCACCGCATGGCCATCCTGCTCCAGCATGGCGCGGGCGATCCGTCGGTTGGCCGCGGCATCGTCGACGACGAGGATGCGCAGCCCGTCGCGCGGCGACAGGACCAGAGGGGCGGGAATTAGGGCGGGTGCGGCCGGTCCTGCGGCGGGCAGCGGCAGGCTGGCGGTGAAGCGGCTGCCGCGCCCCTCCGGCCCCGGGCAATAATCGAGCCGGCCGTCCATGGCGCGCGCCAGCGCGGCGCTGATGGCGAGGCCGAGGCCGGTGCCGCGCCCGGCCTCGCTCTCCTGCCGCGCCTGGGCGAACTCGACGAAGAGGTTCTCCCGCAACTCGGCCGGAACCCCCGGGCCGGTATCGAGGACGGCGAGGCTCAGCCCGCCCTCCGGCAGGCAGCGCGCCTCGAGGGTCACGGCGCCGCCCGCCGGCGTGAACTTCACGGCATTGCCCAGCAGGTTCAGCAGGATCTGCCGCAGCCGCACCGGATCGGCGAGCAGCGTCCCCGGCAGGTCGGGCGCCAGGTCCGGCACCAGGTCGATCCGCTTCTCCGCCGCGGCGCCGCGGACCAGGTCCAGCGCCTCCCGCAGCAGGTCCCGCAGCGGCACAGGCCGCGGCGCGAGCTCGAGCCGGCCGGCCTCGATGCGGGTGAGGTCGAGCACGTCGTTGACGATGGCCAGCAGGTGCCGCCCCGCCTGCTCAAGCGTCTCCGCCTGCTCGCGCTGGTGGGCCGAGAGCGTGGGGTCCCGCGCCAGCACCTGCGCCATGCCGAAGACGCCGTTGAGCGGGGTGCGCAGTTCATGGCTCATGCGGGCGAGGAAGCGGGACTTCTCCCGGCTCGCCGCGGTGGCGGTGTCGCGCGCCCGGGTCAGCACCGCCTCGGTCGCCAGGGCGCTGCGCTCCCCGGCCAGGGCGACGAGCAGCACCGCATGGCTGGCGAGCAAGGCGACGCCGATGATGGCGATGATGTCGTCCCACATCGCTGCCGGCGCCTCGCCGCCATGGCTGTGGAAGGGCAGGAGGAAGGCCAATCCGGCGCGCGCCGCATAGGTGACGCCGTGCGCGATCAGCACGCCGACCGCCGCGCGGTGCGAGGGCAGCCGGTGCCGCCGCATGCCCTGGCGGAAGGCCTGCGCATTCGCCAGGCTGTAGAGCGTGATGATCGTCGAGCCCAGCGCGACGCGCTCGGGCAGGGAGGTGAGAAAGCCGGGCAGCAGGCAGAAGATGCCCCAGGCCGCCGCGCCCGCCAGCAGGCCCGGCGCATGCACGCTGAGGCCGGAGAAGCGCCGTGTGCCGCCCCAGAGCAGGCCGTAGCCGAAGCAGACGGCGGCATTGCCGAGCAGGATCGGGATCCAGTCCGGCACCAGTCCGCGCAGCGCGAAGACCGGCATCGACAGCGCCCAGGCGACATGCGCGGCGGCCCACCAGGTCAGGGCCGGCTGGGTCCTGTCGCGCCGCCAGATGAGGAGGAACAGCCAGGCGAAGACGGCCGCCAGGGCGAAGCTGAGCGCGACTCGGGCGGATGTGGTCAACTGCAAGAGACATGCACCCTGCGAGGACACAGGCAGGGAACGCACGCAAAAGGCGTTCTCTGCGATGTTTTCTTAATCCCAGGTTGTATAGCGGGTCATGCATTCCGGGAGCAACCGTCTCCCGCTCCGGATTGCGCGCCCCGGATTGTGCATCCCGGCTTGTGCGTCTGGCGCGGCTGGCGACCCCTGCGCGCCGGCTCTTCAGCGTCCGCGGGACTGGTCCGGCCAGAATCGCACGCCGGCGCGTGCCAGGCCGCCGCCGAGGCCGATCGCCGTGCCATCCGCCCGCCAGCAGGCGGCGCCCTCGAGCATCCCCTCGGGCCCGAAGCCGATCGCGCACATGCCGCCCGCGACATGCGGCAGCATCAGCGGCGCATGGCCGAGCGCGCGCAGCCCGGCCTCGGCCGCGCTGCCGAAGCCCGCCTCCATCTCGAGGGCCTGGCCCTGGGTCCAGAGCCGCGGCGCCTCCACCGCCTCCTGCAGGCTCATCCCGTGGTCGATCAGGTTGATCAGCGCCTGCATGGCCGAGCCGAAGATGCGCAATCCCCCGGGTAGGCCGAGCGCCACCATCGGCACCCCGTCGCGCAGCGCGATCAGCGGCGCCTGGCTGGTGGTGATCCGCTTGCCGGGCGCGATGGAGAGGGCATGGCCCGGCCGCGGGTCGAACAGCGCCATGTAGTTGTTCGGGATCAACCCGAGCGCCGGGATCAGGAAGCGGGCGCCGAACAGGCTGTTGATGGTGTGCGTCGCGCAGAGGATGCGGCCCTCGGCATCGGCGACGGTCAGATGCGTGGTGTTCGGGCTCTCGCCCGCGGCCGGCACGCCGGCAGACCAGGCCTGCGCCCGGCCCGGGTCGATCGCCGCGCGCCGCTCGGCGGCATAGGATTTGGAGAGCAGCGTCTCGACCGGCACCGGGACGAAATCCGGATCGGCGGTGGCGGCGGCGCGGTCGGCGAAGGCGATCTTCAGCGCCTCGGCGATCAGGTGGCAACTCTCGGCCGTGCCGAAGCCGAGATGCTGCAGGTCGAAGCCCTCCAGGATGTTCAGCATCTGGATGACATGCACGCCGCCGGAGGAGGGCGGCGGCGGCCCCACCACCTCGATGCCGCGATAGGTGCCGCGGACCGGGGCGCGGGCGACGAGGCGCATGTCGCGCAGGTCGGCCGCCGTCAGCAGGCCGCCGCGGCGGGCGACCTCCTCGGCGACCAGCGCCCCGAGCGCGCCGCCATGCAGCGCCCCTGGCCCCTCGCGGGCGATGGTCTCGAGCGTCTCCGCCTGGGCGCCGATGACGAGCCGCGCCCCGGCCGGCAGCGGCGTGCCGCCGGGCAGCAGCAGGGCGGCGATGGCAGGGTCGCGCGCCAGGTCCGGCGCCGCCTCGGCGATGCATTCGGCGAGATAGGGCGTGACCGCGAAGCCGCGCCGGGCGAGGCGGATGGCCGGCGCCACGACATCGGCGCGCGGCAGCCGCCCGTGCCGCTCCAGCGCCGCGCACCAGGCGAGCAGGTTGCCGGGCACCGCGACGGCGCGCGGGCCGACCGCATTCTCCCGCCCCACCGTCTCGAGCGCCGCCGGCCAGTCCTGGCTGACCGGCGTGAACATGTCCGGCCTTCCGGCAGCGGGCACGGTGGAGAGGCCGTCCAGCACCTCGTGCCGGCCATCGGGCAGGCGCAGATGCGTCATGCCGCCACCGAGCAGCCCGACCATCATCGGCTCGACCACGGTGAGAGCGAAGAGGGCGGCGATGCCGGCATCCACCGCATTGCCGCCGGCCGCCAGCATCTCGGCGCCGGCGGCGGAGGCGAGGGGATGGTTGGTCACGACCATGCCGCGGCTGCCGAGGGCCGGCTGCTTCTCGGAGGCGAAGGCGGTCCCGGCGCGGCTGCGCCACTCATTGGGTGCGCGGCTGCGCCACTCATTTGATGCGCGGCTGCGCCATTCGGATGCGATCATGGCGGGAGCCTCCATCCGATCGGTACTGCCGGCAAGCCCGCGGTGGCGCGCGCGGGAAGCCCGTTGCAAGCTGCCGCGACTGCCGCGAGGGAGAACCGATGACCGCCATCCGCCTCGATGCCGCCACCGACATCCTCGGCGTCGTCGACGTCCAGCCCACCTTCATGCCGGGTGGCGAGCTGCCGGTGGCCGGGGGGGAGGCGGTGGTGCCGGTGATCAACCGGCTGCTGGCCGGGCCCTTCGCGCATGCCTTCGCCACCCAGGACTGGCATCCGCCCGGGCATTCCTCCTTCGCCTCCTCGCATCCGGGCCGGGCGCCCTTCGAGAGCATCGAGATGCCCTACGGCCCGCAGACCCTCTGGCCGGACCATGCCATCCAGGGCAGCGCGACGGCCGCGCTGCATCCGGCCCTGGCGCCGGCACGACTCGAGCTGGTGATCCGCAAGGGCTTCCGGCCGGAGGTCGACAGCTACTCCGCCTTCTTCGAGAACGACCGGCGGACCACGACCGGGCTGCATGGCTGGCTGCGGGAGCGCGGCGTGACGCGGCTCTTCCTCGCCGGCCTCGCCACGGATTACTGCGTCGCCTATTCGGCCGAGGATGCGGCGCGGCTCGGCTACCAGGTCTTCGTCATCGAGGAGGCCTGCCGCGGCATCGGCCTGCCGGTGGAGGGCGGCGGCACCACCATCGACGCGGCGCGCCGGCGGCTGGAAGCCATGGGCGTCCGCTTCGTCGGCACCGCTGCCTTCGCCTGATCCCGTTGCCCTGCCGCGGCTTCGCCGCGGCAGGCTGTGACGCACTTACGATCAAAAGCGAATCACGGGGCCCCCGCGACGGCGCGCAGCGACGTCGTGGGGATGGCTAGAACGCCCGGCTCAGCCCCGCCAGCACCGTCCGCCTGAGCCCGTATTGCGGCGCGCCGACGCCGATGCCACTGCCGTCGCGCAGCTGGTAGATGCTGTCGAAGGCGTTGATGAGGTCGAGCCGCGCCGTCCAGATGCCGCCATCCGGCCCGGTGAAGTCCTGCGCCACGCCGAAATTGAAGGTGGCATAGGCCGGCAGCTTCTCGGAATTGGCGAAGCCGCGCCGCAGCCCGTTGCCGTAGAGCATGCTGGCCGAGAGCCGGCCGCCCTCCCAGCCTCGCCAGATGGCGCCGGCCGAGCCGGTGAAGAGCTGGTCGTGATCGGTGCGGACATATTTGCCGGCGATGTAGTCCAGCTCCTCGGCATCGAAGGTGAACTGTGCCGAGCGGATGTCCCGCGCCGCCGAGCGGCTGATGGCGAGGTTGCCGTAGACCAGCCAGCGCTCGCTGCGCCAGTTGCCGCTGAACTCGACGCCGTAGATCTTGCCCTGGCGGTAGTTGAAGGGCGTGAAGATCAGCGCGTTGCCGAACTGCCCGAAATCGAGCAGGTCCCGCACGTCCTTGTAATAGGCATCGACGCCGAGGGTGAGGCGCTCGCCCAGGCGCTGCGAGACGCCGATGTCGAAGCGATGCGCCCGCTCCGGCCGCACCGGGTCGTTCCGCAGGTTCGCCGGCGCGCCGGTGGTCCCCTCGAATTGCGCCAGCGTGGCGTTCGAGACCAGCTCGAATTGCGGCGGGGTGAAGGTGCGGGCGTAGCCGGCATGGACCGTGGTGGTGTCGGTCGGCCGCCAGACCAGGTTGACGCGCGGGGAGAGTTGCCCGGCGGTGACGTATTCCACCATCTGGTCCCAGCGCAGGCCGAGATTGAGCGTCAGCCGGTCGGTGATGCGCCACTCATCCTGCATGTAGGCGCCGTAGAGCCAGCCGGTGCGGCCGAAGCGGTCGGTCAGGGTGAAGGGGTCGTCCACCGCCTCGCCCGCGGCATCGAGCGGCAGGACGGTGGTGTCGCTGCGGAAGCGGGCGCGCTCGCCGGTCACCTGGAAGCCGGCGCGCAGCGTGTGGCGCTCGCTCACCCGCCAGGCGGCGTCGGTCTGCGCGCCCATGGCGAGGCTGCCGCGATAGACATCCGAGGCGACGCCGTTGAACACCATCTCCCCCACCACGCTCGGCACGTAATGGATGGAGGAGGAGCGGATGAAGGGCGCGATCTGCAGGTCGACATCGCCCCAGCTCTTCTGCAGGGCGGCGGTGCCGTACCAGGTGCGCTCCCATTGCCGGGCGCGCAGCGCGGTGCTGTCGAAGTCGGAGACGCCATAGGCGGTGTATTCCGGCGCGATCCCGGGCGTGGTCGGGATGCGGAAGCGGTTCAGCGAGGTGCCGGCGATGAGCGAGAGACGGGTCGTGTCGTCGAGCTGGCGGGCGGCATAGGCGAGGCCGCGCGTCTGCTCCGTGCCGCCGTTGCGCGCCTGCCAGGAGCTGGTCGGGTTCTCGATCCCCTGGTCGCTGCGGAGGAAGCTGCCGCTGGCGAAGACGTCCCAGCCGCCGATCAGCCCGGCCCAGTTGGCATAGGGCTGGACCGTGCCGCGCGAGCCGCCCTGCACGCCGACGGAGCCGCCGGGATCGAGCGCGCCGCTGCGCGTCTCGAGGTCGATGACGGCGTTGGTGCGGAAGCCGAATTGCGCCGGCAGGGCGCCGGTGAGGACGGAGACGCTGCGCAGCGAGCGGGCATCGAAGACCTGGCCGAAGCCGGAAAGCCCCTCGGGCAGCGCCACGCCGTTCAGCCGGTATTGCAGGTTGCGGTGCTCGCCGCGGACATGGATGTCGCCGAAGCTGTCCTGCACCACGCCGGGGGTCTGCAGCAGCACCTGGTTCAGCGGCTGCGCGCCGCCGCCGGGCAGCGCCTCGATCGTCTCGCGGTCCACCGTCGTCTCGCGCGCGCCGAAGCGGGCGAGGATGCCCTGTCGCGCCGCCGCGGCGCGCTGCGCCTGCACCACCAGCTCCGGCAGCGTCGTCACCGCGGCATCGGCCGGTTGCGGGGCGGCCGGCTGGCCCGCCGGCTGGGGCATGGTCTGCTGGCCCGTGGCCGGCTGGGCGAAGGCGGGCAGGGCGAGGGGCGCGAGCAGGAGGCCGAGGCCGAGGCGGTGGGTCATGGGTAGAGTTATATTATAACGTAACCGCTCGACAAGGCTGCTGCGGCGCGTTTTTCCCAGCCGCCGCGCTACCAGGGCAGGGCGAAGACGCGCCCGTGCCGTGCCAGCGGCGCCGCATCCGCGCCGGCCGCCCCGAAGGCGCCCCAGAGCGAGACCGAGACGCTGTCGAGCACCGGGATGCCGAACTCGGCCTCGAGCCGCGGCGCCACGCGGGCGCCGCGGAAATTGGTGCAGTGGATGGCGATCGCCTCCGGCCCCGCCGCGGCCACCTCGCGCACCAGCCGCTCGATCACCACCTCGCCATGCGTGGCGAAGCTGAAATTGCCCGGATCCTCCAGATGCCGCTCGGCGACGCAGTCGAGCCCGGCCTCGGCCCAGCGCGCCGCGATCGCCCGCTGCACCTCGCCCAGATAGGGCGTCACCAGCCCGACCCGGCGCGCGTCGAGGGCGGCCAGGGCGCGCATGAGGGCGAGCGTCGCGGTGGTCGCCGGGATGCCGGTGCGTTCGGCGATGGCGGCGCAGAGCGCGCGGTCCTGCTCGAGGCCGAGCCAGGCGCCCGAGGTGCCGTTCCAACAGATCGCATGCACCTTGGCATCGGCCAGCAGATCCGCCGCGGCAAGGACCGGCGCGAGGTCGAATTGCGACCGCGATCCCGCGCCCATGTCGATCGCCACCACGCGGAAGCGGGCGAAATGCGCCGTGGCCGCCGGCAGGTCGGCGAGCAGCGCCGCGGTCAGCGGCTCCAGCACGGTGTTCGAGGAGGGGGTGAGCATGCCGAGGCGGAGGGGGCTGTCCATGCTCCCTTCTCCGGCAGCGGCGGCCGGATGGTCAACGGCGCGGCGCGGCGCGTGCGGCGCGGCACGGCGGGCGGAAGGCCGGCATGGCAGCGTCGGGCCCGGATCGCGGGCAGGGCGCAGGCCCGGCGGCGAGGGCCCGGGCGAGACGGGCGCGGTGATCGAGGAGACGCGTGGTGCGAGCCGCAACCTGGTGGCGGCGGGGGGCGCGGTTGGCCGTGCTGCTCGCCCTCTTGCTGACCCCCTTGCTTGCCCTGGCCGCGGCGCGGGCCGCGGAGCCGATGCCGGACCCGCCCGGCGGCAGCGAGGTGCTGCCGCTCGGCCCAGCCTTCGGCATCCTCACCCTGCCGCGCACCGCGCCGCCAACAGGGCATCGGTCAGCGGGGCGGAGGCCAGGCGAGCCTTGGCCGGTGGCGATCCTGCTGCCCGATGTCGATGGCGGCACGACGGGCGTCATCGCCTATGGCGACCGGCTGCTGGAGAACGGCATCGCCCTGCTCGAATCCCCCGAGGGCGCCGAGGCCCGGACCGAGGCCTGGCTCGCGGCCGGCCTCGCCGCCATCGCCGGCGATGCGCGGCTCGATGGCCGGCGCGTCGCCGTGCTCGGCCTCGGCGCCGGCGCGCGCGCGGCCCTGCTGGCGCTCGCCGCCCAACCAGCCCCGATGGCAGCCCCGATGGCAGCCCCGGTGGCCCTGGCGCTGCTCTATCCGGGCTGCGACGCGACGCTGGCGGAGGCCGCCCGGGGCCTCGCGGTGGGGCGCGTGCTGCTGCTGCATGGCGAGGCCGATCCGGCGAACGGCGCCGCGGCCTGCGAGGCGCTGGCGGCCGCCATCCCGCCCGCCGCGCGGGCGCGGCGCCGCATGCTGGCCGGCACCGGCTATGGCTGGGATGCGCTCGGCCTGGCGCCGCCCGGCGCCGCGCTGCTGCTGCCGGACCCGACCGGGCAGGGTGGGCGGCTGCGCGCCTGGCCCGACCCGGCCGCGACGCTGGTCGCCGCCGACCACCTCCTCGGCTTCCTGCTCGCCGCCTTCGGGCGCTGAGGCCGGCAGTCGCGCGGCATGCTATCCTCGGCGGCGGAGCCGCTGCCCGTGACGCCCCCCTCCGTGACCCCGCCGGTCCGCAAGATCTGCCATGTCGATCTCGACGCCTTCTATGCCAGCGTCGAGCAGCGCGACGACCCCGCCCTGCGCAGCCGGCCGCTGGCCGTCGGCGGCTCGCGCGAGCGCGGCGTGGTGGCGGCGGCGAGCTACGAGGCGAGGCGCTTCGGCGTCCGCTCCGCCATGCCCTCCAGCCAGGCGCTGCGGCTCTGCCCCGAGCTGGTCTTCGTGAAGCCGCGCTTCGAGGTCTACCGCGCCATCTCGCGCCAGATCCGCGGCATCTACGAGGCCTACACGCCGCTGGTCGAGCCGCTCTCGCTCGACGAGGCCTATCTCGACGTCACCGAGAACCTGAAGGGCATCCCCTGGGCCAGCCGCATCGCCACCGAGATCCGCGCGGCGATCCGCGCGGAGACCGGGCTGACCGCCTCGGCCGGCGTCTCCTACAACAAGTTCCTCGCCAAGCTCGCCTCCGACCACCGCAAGCCGGATGGGCAGTTCGTCATCACGCCGGAGATGGGGCCGGGCTTCGTCGAGGGGCTGGAGGTGGCGCGCTTCCACGGCGTCGGCCCGGCGACGGCGGCGAAGATGCACCGGCTCGGCATCCGCACCGGCCGCGACCTGCGCGAACGCCCGCTCGCCTTCCTGCAGCAGCATTTCGGCAAGGCCGGGGCGCATTTCCACGCCATCGCCCGCGGCGAGGACGACCGGCCGGTGCGGCCCGACCGGCCGCGCCGCTCGAGCGGCAGCGAGACCACCTATCCGCAGGACCTGACCGAGACGGGGCAGGTGGAGGCCGGGGTGGCGGCGCTGGCGGCCGAAGTGGCGGCGTGGTGCGAGCAGCATCGCTGGTTCGGCCGCACGGTGACGGTGAAGCTGCGCTACGCCGATTTCCGCACCGTCACCCGCAGCCGCACCCGGCCGCTGCCGGTGCGGGACCGCGAGGCGCTCATCGCGGCGGCGCTCGAGCTGGTGCGCGGGCTGTTCCCGCTGCGGCGGCCGGTGCGGCTGCTCGGCGTGACGGTGGGCGCGGCGGAAGCGGAGGCGGGGGCGCAGCCGAGCTTCGATTTCGGGCATCCGCCGCCCGCCGGGGGATGAGCTGCGCGGCGAGGGGTCAGCCGGCGGGCCCGCCGGCGCCGAGGCCGGCGAGCAGCAGGTCGAGATGCGCCGCCTGCATGGCGGCGAGGTCGGGCGCGGCATCGCCGAGGATCATCTGCCAGACCGAGCCGGCCACGGCCGGCGCCATGATCACCGCGGCGAGGCCGGGCAGCGCGGCCGCCGCCGGGCGGAACTCGCCCGAGGCGATGCCGGCGCGCAGCACCGCCTGCGCGATGCCGAGGGCGCGTTCCAGGATCTCCCGGCGGTAGAACTCCGCCAGGGCCGGGACGCGTTCGGCCTCGGTGAGGATGAGGCGGAAGAGGGCGCGCTCGCGCTGCTCCTCGCGGATGCGCGCATAGGCCAGGCCGATCAGGTCGGCGAGCAACTGCCGCGCCGAGCCCTGGAAGCCGCTGAGCCGCCGCTCCGCATCCTCGAAGATCGGCCGGGCGCAGGCCGCGATGCTCGCCTGGAACAGCTCGGCCTTGGAGGGGAAGTAGTGGTAGATCAACCCCTTGGCGATGCCGGCGCGGCTGGCGACCGCCGCCATGCGGGCGCCGGCATAGCCGCGCTCGGCGAACTCCTCGATCGCCGCCTCCAGGATCTGCGGCATGCGCGCCTCGGGCGGCAGGCGAGAGCGGGTTTCCTGCCGGGGCGTTGCCCCGTCCGTCGCGTCCCGCCCCGCGGCCTCGGTCATCGGTCCGTCATCCCTCGATCCGGTTGTTGACCTTTCGGTCAGTATCACTAGATTGCCTGTCGCAGCTATTGACCATCTGGTCAATGGCCGGTGAGAGGAGAGGCCGGGAGGCCCGAGGACCAGCATGCCGGACCACCCGCTTCCTGATCGGCTCACCTCCGATCAGCTCACCAGGGGCGATGCGACGCGCCCCGCGGCGCGGCGTCGCGGCCTGTGGCTCGGCCTGGCGGCGCTCGTCCCGCTGCTCGCCGGCGCCGGGCTCTGGCTGGCCCTGCGCCCGGCCCCGCCCGCCCCGCTCCCGACCACCTCGCCCTTGGCCGCCGCCGTGGAGCCGCCGCCGGCGCTGACCGTCGGCCTGATTCCGGTGCGGCGGCTGGCGCTGCGCCGCCCGGCGATCGGCGACGGCTCGGTCACCGCCTGGCAGGAGCTGGTGATCGGCACCGAGACCGGTGGGCTGCGCGTGGTTGAAGTGGGTTTTGAGGAGGGCGATGCGGTGCGGCAGGGCCAGGTGCTGGTCCGGCTCGACCCCGCCCTGCCAGCGGCCCAGCTGGCGCAGGCCGAGGCGGCCGAGGCCGAGGCCGAGGCGGCGCTGCGCATCGCCGAGGCCGATCTCCGCCGCTCGACCGAGCTCGCCCGCACCGAGAGCGTCGCCCGCCAGACCCTCGAGCAGCGCCAATCCGCGACCCGGCAGGCGGCGGCGCGCCTCGCGGCCGCCCGCGCCCGCCGCGAGGAAGCGGCGGCGCGCCTCGCCCAGACCCGCATCCTGGCGCCGAGCGACGGCATCGTCTCCCGCCGCAGCGTCCTGCCCGGCGCCGTGGTGCAGCCCGGGCAGGAGATGCTGCGGCTGATCCGCGACGGGAGGCTGGAGCTCGATGCCCGGGTGCCGGAGCTCGACCTCGCCGGCATCGCCCCGGGCCAGGCGGCGCGGGTCTTCCATGGCGAGCGCGAGATCCCGGCGCGGGTGCGGGCGGTGGCGCCGGTGGTGGCCGGCGACACGCGGCTCGGCATCGTGCACCTGACCCTGCCGCCCGACTCCGGATTGCGGCCCGGCATGTTCGCGCGCGGCGAGATCACGCCGCCCGCCGCCGCTCCGGTCCTCGCCGTGCCGCAGGAGGCGGTGGTGTTCCGCAATGGCGCGCCGGTGGTCTTCGTGCTGGCCGAGGGCGCCGAGCATGTCGAGGCGCGCCGCATCGCCACCGGCCTGCGCCAGGACGGGCAGGTGGAGGTCGTCTCCGGCCTCGCCGAGGGCGAGCGCGTGGTGGCGACCGGCGCCGGCTTCCTCAGCGAGGGCGACCGCGTCGCCCTGGCGCGCTGAGGGAGGCTGGCCATGGCATCCGCCCCCACCCCCGATGCGGGGACCGAGTACCGCAACATCTCCGCCTGGGCGATCCGCAACCCGATCGCCACCGTGGTGCTGTTCCTGCTGCTGACGGTGGGCGGGCTGGTCGCCTTCCCGAGCCTTCGCATCAACAACACGCCCGATATCGACCTGCCCGCCGTCGTCGTCACCGTGCTGCAGCCCGGCGCCGCGCCGGCCGAGCTGGAGACGCAGGTGACGCGCCGGATCGAGGACGCGGTCGCCGGCATCGGCGACGTCAAGCACATCACCTCCATCGTGCAGGACGGCACCTCGACCACGGTGATCGAGTTCTCCCTGGCCAAGGACCCCGACCGCGCCACCAACGACGTGCGCGACAAGGTGGCGCAGATCCGCGCCGACCTGCCGGCGGCGATCCGCGACCCGATCGTCAGCCGCATCGAGATCACCGGCGGCGCCATCCTCACCTATACGGTGGCGGCGCCGGCGATGAGCACGGCCGAGCTCTCCTGGTTCGTCACCGACACCGTGGCGAAGTCGCTGCTCGCCGTGCCGGGCGTCGCCCAGGTGAACCGGGTCGGCGGGGTGGAGCGGGAGATCCGCGTGGCGCTGCGGCCGGACCGGCTGCTCGCCCTCGGCATCACCGCGGCGCAGGTGAACGCCCAGCTGCGCGACGCCAACATCAACCTCCCCGGCGGCCGCGGCACGCTCGGCGCCAGCGAGCAGAGCATCCGCACCCTGGGCTCGGCCGCCTCGGTCGAGGCGCTGCGGGCGCGGCCGATCATCCTCTCGAACGGCCGCACGGCGCGGCTTGGCGACCTGGCCGAGGTGACGGATTCGCATGCCGAGATTCGCACCGCGGCGCGGCTCGACGGACGGCCGGTGGTGGCCTTCGAGGTGCTGCGCACCCGCGGCTCCTCCGAGGTGCGGGTGGCGCGCGAGGTCGCGGCGCGGGCGGCGCTGCTGGAGGCCGAGCATCCCGGCATCGAGATCCGCAAGGTCACCTCCACCACCGCCTTCGTCGAGGCCGGCTATCACGGCGCCATCGAGGCGCTGCTGGTCGGCTCGGCGCTGGCGGTGCTGGTGGTCTGGATCTTCCTGCGCGACTGGCGGGCGACGCTGGTGGCCTGCGTCGCCATGCCGCTCTCGCTGATCCCGACCTTCCTCGTCCTCTCCTGGCTCGGCTACGCGCTGTCCAACATCACCCTGCTGGCGCTGACCCTGGTCGTCGGCGTGCTGGTGGACGACGCCATCGTCGAGATCGAGAACATCGTCCGGCATCTCCGCAGCCGGCCGGAGCAGGGGGCCTATCGCGCCGCGCTCGCGGCCTCGGCCGAGATCGGCCTCGCCGTCATGGCGACGACCGGCGCCATCCTCGCCGTCTTCATCCCGGTCGCCTTCATGCCGGGCATCCCGGGGCAGTTCTTCCGGCAGTTCGGCCTGACCGTCGCCGCCGCCGTCACCTTCTCGCTGCTGGTCGCGCGGCTGCTGACGCCGCTGATGGGCGCCTATCTGCTGCGCCAGCCGCGCGAGCACCGCTCGGAGGAGGTGGGGGAGGGGGTGGTCGGGAGGCGCTACCTCGCTTTGCTCGGCTGGTGTCTCCGGCATCGGTGGGCGACGCTGGCGGGCGCGACCGGCTTCTTCCTGCTCTCCCTCGCTTTGGTGCCGCTGATCCCCTCGGACTTCGTCCCGGCCGCCGATCGCGGCCGCTCGGCGCTGGCGCTCGAGCTCGCCCCGGGCGCGACCTTGGCCGAGACCGATGCCGCGGTGCGGCGGGCGACGGCGATCCTGAATGCGCGGCCGGAGGTCGCCTCGGTCTTCGCCTCCCTCGGCACCGCGACGGTCGCCGGCGGCCCCGGCATGGGCAGCACCACGCGCGAGGGCGACCCGCGCAACGCCAACCTGATCGTCACCCTGCTGCCGCGCGGCGAGCGGGCGCTCAGCCAGCAGGGCTTCGAGGCGGCGGTGCGGCCGGCGCTGGAGGCCATTCCCGGCGCCCGCATCCGCTTCGGCGCCGACGGGATGAGCGGCTCCAAGGCCTCCATAACCCTGATCGGCGACGACGCCGCGGCGCTGGCCGGGGCGGCGCGCGAGCTGGAGCGGCAGATGCGGACCATCCCCGGCCTCTCCGGCGCCCGCTCGGTCGCCAGCCTGGAGCGGCCGGAGCTGCAGATCCTGCCCCGCGATGCCCGCGCCGCCGAGCTCGGCGTCTCGGCGGCGGCGATCGGCGCCACGGCGCGCATCGCCACCATCGGCGATATCGACCAGTCGCTCGCCCGCTTCACCCTGCCCGACCGGCAGATCCCGATCCGCGTCATGCTGGCGGAATCGGCCCGCACCGACATGGATGCGCTGCGCAGCCTGCGCGTCGCCGGCCGCGCCGAGGTCACCGTGCCGCTCGAGGCGGTGGCGGAGATCCGGCACGGCGCCGGCCCGGCGCAGATCGACCGGCTGGACCGGGTGCGCAAGGCGACGGTGGAGGCGGAGCTGAACGGCATGCCGCTCGGCGAGGCGACGGCGCTGGTCGCCGCCCTGCCGATCATGAAGAACCTGCCGGCCGGGGTGCGGGAGCGCGAGACCGGCGACAAGGAGGTGATGACCGAGCTTTTCGGCGGCTTCATCGTCGCGCTCGGCACCGGCGTGCTGCTGATCTACCTGGTGCTGGTGCTGCTCTTCGGCGGCTTCCTGCAGCCGCTGACCATCATGTCGGCCCTGCCGCTCTCGCTCGGCGGCGCGCTGCTGGCGCTGCTGCTGGCGCAGAAGGCGCTCGGCGTCTCGGCGGTGATCGGCGTGCTGATGCTGATGGGCATCGTCGCCAAGAACTCGATCCTGCTGGTGGAATACGCCATCGAGGCGCGCCGGGCCGGCCTGGCGCGCAGCGCGGCGCTGTTCGAGGCGGCGCGCAAGCGGGCGCGGCCAATCGTCATGACGACGATCGCGATGACCGCCGGCATGGCGCATATCGCGGCCGGGCTCGGCGCCGATGCCGAGTTCCGCGCGCCGATGGCGCTGGTGGTGATCGGCGGGCTGATAACCTCGACGCTGCTCAGCCTGGTGGTGGTGCCGGTGGTCTACACCGTCGTCGACGATGCCGGGCAGCTGGCGCTGCGGGCCTGGCGTTGGCGGCCGGCCAGTGGCTTCGCGCCGGCTGAGATTGCAGTGATGGAGGGACAGGGGGCTGGCGGCGGTCCCGCTCGGCGACCGTGACCGCGGCCCGGGGGCCGCGGTCCGGTGCTCTTTTAGTGCGGGACGTTTCGCTCCCCGCGCCGTCTTGGTTCGGCGCGGAAGGTGTTTCCGTTGAGAGGAAATCGCCTTCCTCTCCAAGGGAGCACAGCTGATGGGGCGGGTCAAGCCCTCGTCAAGGCCGTGCGAGCATTCAAAATCGGGCGCAAGCGCCGCTCGATCTCGGCCCGCGCCGCCTGCAGCCGCTGCAGCACCTCCTGCCGGCGCGGCGGCTGCAGCCGGGCCGAGATGGCGGCGAGGCTGAGCGAGGCGACCGGATCGCCCGCCGGGCCGAAGATCGGCTGGCCGATCCCGGTGGTGCCCGGGACGAGGTCCTGCACCAGCGTGTAGCCGTCGCGGCGCGACGCCTCGATCCAGTGCCGCAGCCGCTCGTCATCCACGCCATGGGCGGCCCGCCCGGCCCGCTGCTCCGGGGCCAGCAGCAGGCGCTCGATCTCCGCCCGGTCCTGCAGGAAGGCGAGCAGGGCGACGCTGCCGGCGCCGAGGCCGAGCACCCTGCGGTCGCCGGGATTGGTGACGACGGCGCGGATCGGGTAGGTGCCGTCGATGCGCGAGACGCAGATGGCCATGTCGCCGGAGCGGAGCGTCAGATAGACGGTGTCCTGCGTCGCCTCCGACAGCGCCTGCATCACCGGATGCGCCACCTCCGCGAGGCCGAAGCGGTTGGCCGCGGCGAAGGCCCAGCCGGCGAGGCGCATGCCGAGATGGTAGCGGCCCCCCGCGGCTTCCTGCTCGATGAAGCCGTGCTCGGCCAGCGCCGCGACCAGCCGGTGCACCGTGGTCTGGCTGAAGCCGGAGCGGCGCACCAGGTCGACGAAGCGCAGGCCCGTGGCGCCGGCATCGGCGAGGGCGTTCAGCAGGACGGCGGCGCGACCGAAGGATTGTTCCAGGCCGCGCTCGCCAGGGGTGAAACTCCGCTCCATGGTCGCGGGCTGTACGGGCATCCCTGCTCCTGATCACGGGCCCGGTCGTTGACGCCGACACCCATTCATGTTTCGCTATAAAGAATTCGATTTCCTTTTAACGGAAATTTGTAACGCCGGCAAGCCGCCGATCCCGGCGCCGGGGAGGAGCGATGACGCAAGAGGCCCCGCCATCCGGCGCCTTTTCCGGCCTGGCCGGCGCCGTCGATTGCGACATCCATCCGGTGCCGCCCGACATGCGCGCCCTGCTGCCGCATCTCGACCCCTACTGGCGCGAGCATGTCGAGCGCCGCGGGCTGGAGCGGGAGAATCTCGACACCAGCGCCTATCCGCCCGGCGCGCCGATCAACGCCCGCCCGGACTGGCGGCTCCCGGCCGGGCCGCCCGGCAGCAGCCTCGCGGCGCTGCAGGCGCATCTGCTCGATCCGCTGGCGCCGCGCGCCGCCATCTGCAACCTGATCCATGGCGCGCAGATGATGATTAGCGAGGATCTCTCGGCTGGCCTTTGTCGCGGGCTCAACAACTGGCTGGCGGCCGAGTGGCTGGACCGCGACGACCGCCTGCGCGCCTCCATCACCGTGCCGGTGCACAGCCCGGAGCTGGCGGCGGAGGAGATCGAGCGCCTGGCGCCCGACCGCCGCTTCGTGCAGGTGCTGCTGCTGGCCATGACCGAGTTGCCGCTCGGGCGGCGCATGATGTGGCCGATCTACCGGGCGGCCGAGAAGCACGGCCTGCCGGTCGGCATCCATGCCGGGTCGAGCTTCCGCCACCCGCCGAGCGCCGGCGGCTGGGGGTCCTACTATCTCGAGGACTACGTCTCCTACGCCCAGGGCTTCGCGGGGGCGCTGAACTCGCTGCTGGCCGAGGGCGTGTTCCAGAAATTCCCGGCGCTCCGCGTGGTGCTGATCGAGAGCGGCGTCACCTGGCTGCCGGCCAGCCTGTGGCGCATCAACAAGACCTGGCGCGGGGTGCGGGCCGAGGTGCCCTGGCTGGACCGCCTGCCGGCCGATCTGGTGCGCCAGCATGTGCGCCTCACCCTGCAGCCCTTCGATGCGCCGCCCGATGCGCGGTCCCTCGAGGTGCTGCTCGACCAGCTCGGCTCCGACGAGCTCCTGCTCTTCTCCACCGACTATCCGCACTGGCATTTCGACGCGGCGGAGGGGCCGCTGCCGGCCGGGCTGCCGCCCGCCCTGTTGCGCAAGATCACGGTGGAGAACCCGCTGGCCACCTATCCGCGACTGGCGGCGGCCTGATGCCGCCCATCCTTCATACGGGAGACCTGCGATGAACGCGGCGCTCCGGAATCCCCGGATCGAGCGGCCGGGCGAGGCGCATCTCGGCTTCGTCGATTGCGACGTGCATCCCTTCTACCGCACGCCGGCGGATTTTGATCCCTTTCTCTCGGCTCGCTGGCGCGAGCACCGGCAGAGCATCGGCGGCCGGTCCCGCCAGGGCCTGGCGCGCACCTCGCTCTATCCGCGCATGTCGCCGGGCAACGGCATGCGCGGCGATGCCTGGCCGAAGACCGGCGGTCCGCCCGGCTCCGACCTGACATTGATGCGCGAGCAGCTCCTCGACCTCTTCGACGTGAAGGCCGGGTTGCTGGCGCCGCTGGTCGGCGGCGCGGCGGCGGAGCGCAATGTCGAGTTCGGCGCCGCCATGGCAAGGGCGGTGAACGAGTGGCAGGCGGCGGTCTTCTGCGACCCCGAGCCGCGCCTCAAGGCCAGCGTGCAGATCACGCTGGAGCACGAGGAGAGCGCGCTGGCCGAGATCGCGGCGCGCGCCGGCGATGCCCGCTTCGCCCAGGTGAACATCCCGCCGCGCGGGATCGAGCCGCTGGGGCGCCATCGCTACCGCAAGATCCTCGCCGCCTGCGCCGCCAACGGCTTCCCGATCTCGCTGCATCTCGGCGGCACCTCGGGTCATGCCAGCACCGGCGGCGGCTGGCCGAGCTTCTACCATGAGGAGCATCCCTCCTACGTGCAGTCCATGCAGACCCTGGTCACCAGCCTGGTCTGCGAGGGCGTGTTCGAGGAGATCCCCGACCTCAAGGTGGTGATGGTGGAGGGCGGCTTCGCCTGGCTGCCCTCGCTCGCCTGGCGGCTCGACACGCACTGGAAGCGGCTGAAGGCCGAGGTGCCGCATCTGAGGCGGGCGCCGAGCGAGTACATCCGCGAGCATTTCTGGGTCTCGACCCAGCCGATGGAGGAGCCGGAGCGGCCGGACGACATGCTCCGCACCATCGAGTGGATCGGGCCCGACCGCATCCTGTTTTCGACCGACTATCCGCACTGGGATCAGGATGACCCGCGCTACGCCTTCAAGGTGCGGCTGCCGGAGGACTGGGCGCGGATGATCTACCGCGAGAATGCGATCGCGCTCTACCGGCTGGACTAGGGATGGCGCGGCATGTCGTCGCCGCCGTCGGCGAGATCCCGCCCGGCGGCCGCAAGCTGGTGACGATCCGGGGGCGGGAGATCGGCGTCTTCAACCTCGACGGCGCCTATTACGCCCTGATCAACCGCTGTCCGCACCAGGGCGCGGCGCTCTGCACCGGCGCCATCGTCAGCCGGCTCGAGGCGCCGATGCCGGGCGAGTACCGCCTCGCCCAGCCGGGCAGCATGCTGCGCTGCCCCTGGCATTGCTGGGAATTCGACATCCGCACCGGCCAGTCCTGGTGCGAGCCGGAGGATGTGAAGGCGCGCAGCTACGCGGTCACGGTCGAGCCGGGCGAGCGCCTGGCGCGCGGTCCCTTCATGGCGGAGACGGTCAGCGTCGCCGTCGAGGAGGATTACGTGGTGGTGACACTCTAGATTCCCCACGACGTCGCTGCGCGCCGTCGCGGGGGCCCCGTGGAGTCCCTCCTGCCCGAGACGCGTCACAGCCTGCCGCGGCGAAGCCGCGGCAGGGCAACGGGCAGCGACGGTTCGGAGAGCCGCCTTCAATTCTCCACGACGTCGCGGGGGCGGCGGCGGGCAGCCTTGGCGGATTGCCGTGGCGGCGGGCTCGCCGCATTGTCCCCGCCGGATCAAGAGGAACTCGCCGCATGCCAGGCGTGCCCGATATCTCGCCCGCCGAAACATGGGAGGCGCTGAAGGCCGATCCCGAGGCGGTGCTCATCGATGTCCGCACCGATGCTGAATGGAATTTCGTCGGCCTGCCGGACCTGACCGAGATCGGCAAGCAGACGCTGCTCGTCCCCTGGCAGCTCTATCCCTCCATGCAGGTCAATGGCAGCTTCCCGGACCATCTGCACAAGGCCGGGCTGACCGCGACCCACCGCCTCTACTTCATCTGCCGCTCCGGCGCCCGCAGCCTCGCGGCCGGGCAGGCGGCGCAGGCGGCGGGCTTCCCGCAGGCCTTCAACGTCGCCGACGGCTTCGAGGGGCCGGTGGATGCCGAGGGGCATCGCGGCATGGTCGCCGGCTGGAAGGCCGCCGGCCTGCCCTGGCGCCAACGCTGACCGAGAGAGGGACGAGACGACCATGGTGACCACGCCGCTGCCCCTGAACACCGAATTCCTGTTCCGCATGGCGCTGCAGGCCGGCACGCCGCAGATGGCGGCCGCCGGGCCGGGCCAGGAGCTGCGCGTCATCCCGGTGACCGGGGGCAGCTTCGAGGGCCCCTCGCTGCGCGGCGAGGTGGTGCCGGGGACGACGGCCGACTGGCTCCGCGTCGAGCCCGACGGCACGGCGCATATGGATGTCCGGCTGGTGATGCGCACCGACAAGGGGCAGCATTTCTACATGCATTACAGCGGCGTCCGCACCGGCCCGCCGGCGGTGCTGGCGCAGCTCGGCCGTGGCGAGGCGGTGGACGCCTCGGCCTATTACTTCCGCGTCGCCATCCGCTTCGAGACCTCGGAGCCCGAGCTCACCTGGCTGAACCGGGTGCTCGCGGTCGGCGTCGGCCAGCGCCCGCCCACGGGGCCGACCTACGACGTCTATGTGGTGCGCTGAGGCGAGCGTGAATCACGCCTTCAGATCACGGAGGCGGGCGGCGGGGCGTTACTGCCGCGCCGCGAGCTGCCGGTTCTCGAGGCGGCTCAGCAGCCGCACCACCGGCCAGAGCAGCAGGAAGTAGATCACCGCCGCCGCCACGATCGGCGTCGCGTTGTAGGTCACGCTCTGCGCCTGCCGCGCCTGGAAGAGCAGCTCCGGCAGCGCCACCACCGAGGCGATGGAGGTGAGCTTCACCACCTCCAGCGTGTTGCTGATCAGGTCCGGCAGCACGTTGCGCACCGCCTGCGGCAGGATGACATGGGCGAGGGCCTGCCCGCGGCCAAGGCCGGTGGAGCGCGCCGCCTCCATCTGCCCGCGCGGCACGCTCTCGATCCCGGCCCGCAGGATCTCGCCGTAATAGGCACCGGTGTTGAGGAAGAAGCCGATCGCCACCGCGCCGAGCGCCGAGATCTCGAGCCCCGCGAAGGGCAGGCCGGCATAGAGGAAGATCAGCAGCACCAGAGGCGGCAGGGCGCGGAAGAAGTCGACCCAGGCCATCAGCGGCCAGCGCACCAGCGGGTGCTCGACCGTCGAGAGCAGCGCCAGGATGGTGCCGCCGAGGATCCCGAGTGGCACGACGATCACCGAGAGCAGCAGCGTCTGCTGCAACCCCTGCCAGAGGATCGGCCAGGCCTCCCGCAGGATGTCGAGGGAGAAGAAGGCCAGGAGGAAGTCGTCGAGGGTCATCGGCTTGCCCTGTGCGTCACACTCCGGCCCCTGCTTTCGGCATTCTCTTGCGACCGCATGGCGCTAGCGCTTCCATGCGAAGCGGGTCTCGATCCAGCGGCCGAGGATGACCACCGGGACGAAGAGCACGACATAGGCGAGGGCGCCGAGCGTCAGCGGCGTCGGGTTGAAGGAGAAGGAGACGCCGGCCTGCGCCGCGCCGAGGATCTCCGAGACCGCGACCACCGAGCCCAGCGCCGTGCCCTTGGTGATGGCGATGGTGCGGTTGGTGAGGGGCGGGATCACCATCCGCACCGCCTGCGGCAGCACCACCCAGCCGAGGGTCTGCAGGAAGGAGAGGCCGGTGGAGCGCGCCGCCTCCCACTGGCCGCGCGGCGTGGCGGTGATGCCGGCCCAGAAGATCTCCTCGGCGAAGGCCATGAGCACGAGCGAGAGCGAGAGCCAGGTCGCGGCGAAGCCCGAGAGGGAAAGACCGGCGGCCGGCAGGCCGAAATAGAGCAGCGCGATGATGACCAGCGGCGGCAGGGCGCGGAACAGGTCGACCAGGAAGACGATCAGCCAGTTCAGCGGCCGGAGGCCGAAGCTCCGCAGCACGGCGAGGATCAGCCCGGCCGCCAGCCCGCTCGCAATGATGCTGAGCGCGAGCAGGATCGTCAGCCAGAAGCCGTCAATGATCCGCGGCAGATACTCCCAGGCGACCCGCGCGTTGAAGAAGGAATCGACGAATCTGTCCCAACTGCTCATCGCCGGCGACCCCGCGGGCAGGCCTTGCCCTGGCCGCGCCGCCCGGTGCAGAGCTTGCGGGACCGAGCCAGGGATCTGACCGGATGCCGTTGCCTTCGCACCTTCGCCTGCTGCCCCTTGCCCTGCTGCTGCTCGCCGCCTTCGGCCCGCCGCCGGAGGCCGAGCGCGCCGTCCCCGGCGGCCGCGCCGGCTTCATCGCCGACAATGCCGGCGGATGCTGGATCTGGGTTGGCGGCCTGCCGGCCAGCGCCGAGGGGCTGGTCGGAAGCTGGACCGGCCCCTGCCCGAAGGGTCCCGCCGAGGGAGAAGGCCGGGCGGTCACCACCTGGCGGGAGGCCGGGCGGGAGAAGCAGATGGTCTATGAAGGCGCGCTGCAGGCCGGCAAGGCCGAGGGGCAGGGCCGCCTCTCGCATTACGAGGCCGGGCGGCTGGTGGTGCAGGAGGAGGGGGCCTATCACGAGGACCGCTTCACCGGCGGCCGCTTCATCATCCCTGGCGCCGGCCTGATCTACGAGGGCGGCTGGTTCCTCTCCGGCCCGCATGGCGAGGGCCGGCTGGAGGTGGATGGCAAGGTCTTCGAAGGCAAGTGGGAGCTCGGCTGCCTGCGCAGCGGCAATGCCTGGATCGCCTTCACCCGGCCGCCCAAGACCTGCGACAACCCGGCCACCTGACCACACGGAAGCGGGCGGCATCGCTCAGTGCCGCTCGACCTGGC
The DNA here is from genome assembly GCF_013112485.1 of Roseicella sp. DB1501. Taxonomy (GTDB): domain Bacteria; phylum Pseudomonadota; class Alphaproteobacteria; order Acetobacterales; family Acetobacteraceae; genus Paracraurococcus. Next base: position 654,540 of record NZ_JABFHG010000001.1, on the reverse strand, counting down.
CGAGGAAGGCGCGGGTCCGCTCCTCCCGCGGCGCGCCGAAGATGGCCGAGGGCGGGCCCTGCTCGACGATGCGGCCATCCGCCATGAACACCACCCGGTCGGCGGCGGCGCGGGCGAAGCCCATCTCGTGGCTGACCACGACCATGGTCATGCCGTCCTCCCGCAGCTCCCGCATCACCTGCAGCACGCCGCCCACCAGCTCGGGGTCGAGCGCCGAGGTCGGCTCGTCGAACAGCATCACCCGCGGCTCGAGGGCGATGGCCCGGGCGATGGCGACGCGCTGCTGCTGGCCGCCGGAGAGCTGGCCGGGATAGTGCCCGGCGCGGTCCTCGAGATGCACGCGGGCGAGCGCCGCGCGGGCGCGCGCCTCGGCCTCTGCCCGGCTCTTGCCCTGCACCTTGCGCAGCGCCAGCGCGACATTCCCGAGTGCCGTCATGTGCGGGTAGAGGTTGAAGGACTGGAAGACCATCCCGATCCGCTGTCGGGCCTTGTTGATGTCCGTCCGGCGGTCCAGCAGGTCGATCCCCTCCACCGTGACGGAGCCGGAGGAGGGTTCCTCCAGCCGGTTCAGGCAGCGCAGCAGGGTCGACTTGCCGGAGCCCGAGGGGCCGATGATGAAGACCAGCTCCCGCTCGGCGACGGCGAGATCCACCCCCTTCAGCACGTGCAGGGCGCCGAAATGCTTGTGGATCGCGCGCGCCTCGACAATCGGCGCGGCGCCGCCCGCCGCCGGCCGCACCGCCCCGGCGAGGGGGCCGGCAAGGGGCCCGGCGGGAAGCGCGGTCACGGGCAGGCCACCTCGTGCGTGGTCTCGTCATAGCCCGGCAGGCCGGGCACGCCAAAGCCGGGGAAGACCACCCGCTCGGCATCGTCGGGCTTCGGCTCGGCGCCGAACCACTTCTTCGACAGGGTGGCGACGGTGCCCTCCTGTTTCAGGCACTCGATCACCTTCTCCACCTGGTTGCGCGTCGCCGCGCTGTCCTGGCGGAAGGGCGTGCCCCAGTGGAAGCGGGTGCCGGGCAGCACGAAATCGGCGATGTATTGCGGCGTGCGGGAGGCCGAGTACTTCACCACCGTGTTGCCGGCGAGGTTGGCATAGGCCCGGCCCTGCAGCACCGCCTGCACCGCATCCGCCTGGCTGTCGAAGGCGAGCAGCGTCAAGCCCAGCCGCTCGGTATTGTTGCGCACCCATTGCTCATAGGGCGTGCCCTTGTTGACGCTGATCGTCTTGCCGCGCAGATCCTCCTCGGACCTGATCGGCGCCGCGCCGCGCTTGATGCCGAATTGCAGCTCGGTCCAGAGATACCCCTCGGTGAAGAGCAGGTTGGCGGCCCGCTCGGGCGTCACCGTGGTCGGGGCGCAGAGGAAGTCGTAACGACCGGCATTCATCGCCGGGATGAGGCCGGAGAAGCTGGCGCCGGTGATCTCGACCGGCCGGTTGAGCTTCTTGCCGATGGCGTCGAACAGGTCGATCTGGAAGCCCTGCAGCCCGCCCTGCAGCGAGGGGAAGGCGTGCGGCGCATAGGTGCCGTCGACGCCGCAGCGGAGCGGCGGCTGGCCGGACTCCTTCGCGCCGACGGTGATGGTCTGCGCCCCCGCGGTCCCGGCGAGGCCGATGGCAAGGGCGAGGGCGGCGGTCAGCAGACGCATCGGGACGGGGCTCCGGCGGGCGGTGAAGGCGGCGGGAGCCTCCCCCATCCGCCAGGGGGGCGCAACCGCCCGGCCGGGTGGTTTCCGCCCGGCGCCGCTCCGCCGGTGCCTGCGGGATGGGCTGTTGCCGCCGCCGCTGCCCAGGGGGATGGCAGGGAGGGCAGCAAGGGTCGGCAGCCGCCGGTCGCCAGGTGGGCGGGGAGGCTTTGCCATGAAATCGCCTCAGGCTTTCCCCCTTCGTGCCCCGTCCCCGGTGTTCAAGAGGGCGTGCCGGGCGCCCCGCCCGACGCAGAGAATGGGCCGGGCGCCCCGCCCGGCCTGGCAAGCGAAGGACGACACCATCATGCAACGCATCGCCTGCGCGCTGATCGGGAGCGCGCTGCTGCTCATCACCGCGCTGGTCGCGCTGCTGCTGAGCGATGCGCTGGCGCCGGGCCGGGTGCCGCCGATGCTCTGCTTCTGGGCCGCCTGCGGCGCCGGCGGCATGCTGCTCGGCGGCCTCGGCCTGCTGGAGTTCAGCAGCCGCCACGTCGTCCTGCCCCAGGCCTCGGCCGGCCTGTCCTATCCGCGGGCCGGCGGGGCGGCCTGAGCCAGGCCCCCGCAGGACCGAGCGCCGCGGCGCATGCTGCGAAGCCAGGCCGCGCGGAGATGCGGCGCCCGGCGATGGATCAGAAGGCGAGCTGGGTGCGCAGCGCCAGGGTGTGGAACCGCTTGCCGATCTGCGTCGTGCCGGCGGCGTTCAGGCGGTCCACATTCACGATGTCCCAGTTCAGCATGAAGCGGAGGAAGTTGTTCGGGTACCAGGACAGCCCCATGCCGACGACCTCCTGCCGCCCGCCATAGACCCCGCCCGTCGCCGCCTGCGGCCTGCCGCGCGTCACCTGGTCGTTCAGGTCGACGACGCTGTAGCGGGCCATCGCCTCCCAGGCGCCCCAGCCGCCGCCGGCAAAATCGAAGGGATGCGCCGGGCTCGGCCGGCCGAAGGCGCTGGAGGAGGTGCTGTAGCGGCGCGGCTCGCCGGTGATGACCCAGCTTCCCTCAACATAGCCGCCCTCGAAGGTGAGGTCGGGCCGCGGCGCCGCCCCGGCCTGGGACTGGCTCACGCCGATCTGCACATATTCGCCCTGGAGCATGAAATTGCGCCAGCGCAGGCCGAATTCCGGGCCCCAGCTATAGGCGCTGTCGGCCGGCAGCGCGCCGGTATCGATGAGCCGCGTCTGGTCGATGCGCCATTCCGGCCGGTCGCGCAGCCGGAGCGACTGGCCATCCGCCTGCCGCCGGATGTCGAAGGCGTAGGACCCGGTGACGCCGAGATGCAGGTCGGTATCGGCATCCGTATAGGGTCGGCCGGCGAGGCGCGCCACGGCGCCCGTCTGCCCGCTGGTCGCCTGGGTGCTGTTGGAGCCGTAGCTGTCGCCGGTCAGGTAGCCGGCGAGGAACCAGCGATCCGCCGCCCAGCGGCCGCCGATCGAGGCGCGCGAATCGCCGGCGGCGAGGCCGCGGGCGATCTCGATGATGCTCGGGCGCTCCAGCATCAGGAAGTCGTTGGAGCTCATGGAATCGGCGAGCCCGTAATAGGGCTTGTAATAGCCGAGGGTCAGGGTGAGGGGCTTCACCGGCGACCAGTTGAAATTCGCCTCGTACAGCGTCGGCGAGCCATCCGGCGAGCCGCCGAAATCGGGCGTGAGGTTGAGCTGGAAATTCTCGTAGCCGAAGCCGAAGAACAGCCGGGCGCGGCGCAGGTTCTGCCCGAAGCTGTCGAGCCGCGCCGCCGGGCTGCCGCCGAAGCCCGGGCTGTCCTGCAGGGCGCCGCCCACATCCCACTGCACCTGGCCGCCGAGCGAGGCGCGGAACCGGCCATCGCCCGAGGTGATGGTCGGACGGCCGCGATCGAAGAAGACGCGCACCTGATCGGCCGGCGTCGCCTCGGTCAGCCGGGCTGGCGGTGGGGTGGTGTCGAGACGCCGCTGCGCCGCCTGCGCCTCGGCGCGGGCCTCGGCGGCCTGTTGCTTCGCGGCACGGGTCTCGCTCTCGCGCGCCTGCATGTCGCGGCGCATGCGGGTCAGCTCGGTCTGCAGGCTGCGGATCTGCCGCTCGATCGCCTCCATCCGGGCGGCATCCTGGGCGCGGGCCGGACCTGCCGGGACGGTGCCCAGCCCGACCGTACCGATGAGGAGCGCAATCCCTGGGCTGATTCTAGGCGTGTTCATCATGATGCCTCTTCGCGTCGCGGCAGACCTAGAGCGTGATCGCTTGAGGTGGACTCACCGAAAAGCGTGACTCACGCGATCAAACAACGGCCCAGACCATGATCCGCGAACCTGTGTGAGCGGATCGTGGTCTAAAGGGCCAGCGAGCGGAGGCGGTGAGTCGTTTCCGTGAAATCGCGCGCCCCGCCCGGCGCCTCCCGGGCGGTAGGGCCTAGAAGCGCCTGTCAAAACCGCCGCTGCCCGTTGTCCTGCCGCGGCCAAGCCGCGGCAGGCTGTAACGGATCATGGGCGGGAGGGACTCCATGGGGCCTCCACGAAGCCGCGAAGCGGTTTCGTGGGGAGTAATCTAGGCAGCTTCCGGATAGAGCCCGCGCAGCCCGGGCTCGGAGGCGTCGCAGCGACCGCGCTCGGTGATCAGGCCGGTCACCAGCCGCGCCGGCGTCACGTCGAAGGCCGGGTTGGCGGCCGGGCTGCCCTCGGCGGCCACCCGCACCGTCTCGATCCGCCCATCGGCGGTGCGGCCGGTGAGGTCCGTCACCTCCGCCGCGTCCCGCTCCTCGATCGGGATCTCCGCGACGCCGTCGCCCACCCGCCAGTCGATGGTCGAATGCGGCAGCGCCACCCAGAAGGGCACGCCGTTGTCGCGCGCCGCCAGCGCCTTCAGATAGGTGCCGATCTTGTTGGCGACATCGCCCTGCCGCGTCACCCGGTCGGTGCCGACGATGCAGATATCGACCTCGCCATGCTGCATCAGATGGCCGCCCGCATTGTCAGCGACGACCGTGTGCGGCACGCCGTGCTTGCCCAGCTCGAAGGCGGTCAGCGCCGCGCCCTGGTTGCGCGGCCGGGTCTCGTCCACCCAGACATGCACCGGGATGCCGGCATCATGCGCCTGGTAGATGGGCGAGAGGGCGGTGCCGTAATCCACCGTCGCCAGCCAGCCGGCATTGCAATGGGTCAGCACGTTCACCCGCTCGGCCGGCTTGCGGGCCGCGATCTCCCGCAGCAGCGGGACGCCATGGGCGCCGATGCGGCGACAGGTCTCGGCATCGTCGTCGGCGATCGCCAGCGCCTCGGCATAGGCCGCGGCGACGCGCTCGGCGGGCGGCAGGTTGTGCAGCCGCGCCCGCATCCGCCCGAGCGCCCAGCGCAGGTTGATCGCGGTCGGCCGGGTCTCGCCGAGCAGCGCGACGGCGCGCTCGAGGCTCTCGGTGGAGGGGTCCGCCCGCAACGCCAGCGCCACGCCATAGGCGGCGACGGCGCCGATCAGCGGCGCGCCGCGCACCTGCATGCTGCGGATCGCCCGTGCCACCTGCGCCGGATCGGTGAGGCGGAGGATGTCGAGCTGCCAGGGCAGCCGCGTCTGGTCGAGGATGCGGACGGACCAGCCATCCGCATCCACCCAGACGCTGCGATAGGGGGTGCCGTCGATCTTCATCCGCCCCAGATGCGGCGGCGCGGCGCGAAAGGCAACCGGCCGCCGCGGCCGGGATCAGTCCAGCAGCAGGGGCATGCCGGGATCGCCCTTCGCCATCGCCCGCTGATAGGCCGGGCGGGCGCCGATCCGCTGCAGATAGGCGCGGATGGCGGGGTAGGGGGCGAGGTCCACCGGGCTGAAGTAGCGCATGGTGGTCAGGGTGAAGCCGATCATGATGTCGGCCGCCGTGAAGTCCCGGCCCGCCAGCCAGGGCTGCGCCGCCAGCCGCCGCTCCAGATGGCCGAGGGCGCGCTCGCGCCGCTCCTGCGCCGCCAGCAGCACCTTGTGCTCGGCCGGCAGGCCGGCCCGGCCGAGCAGCATCAGCCGCCCCAGCACCGGCTGCAGGGTGCCGTTGGTGAAGTGGAACCAGTAGAGGTAGTCGGCGAATTCCGGCGCCTCCGGCCCGGGCGCCAGCCTTCCGCCGCCATGCCGCGCCAGGATGTATTCCATGATGGCCGCGGATTCCGCGAGCAGCACCTCGCCCTCGGTGATGACCGGCGCGGCGCCGATCGGGTGCAGCGCCCGGAGCTCGGGCGGCGAGAGCATCGTCACCGGGTCCCGGGCGTAGTGCTTCAGCTCGTAGGGGATGCCGAGCTCCTCGCAGAGCCAGACGATCCGCTCGGATTGCGACTTGCCCAGGTGATGCACGGTCAGCATGGCCGGTTCCTCCGCGGGGCGGCGAAGGCCGCACTGCCCCGCCAGCTTGGCCGGTTCCGGCCGGGGCGCAACCGCGTGCCGGATTGTCGCAGGCGGCGGGTTTCGCGACCGGGACTGCACGCATCGCTTGCACCAGAGCGCGCGACGGGCGATGCCCTCACCAGGGGGTGATCGCTTCCGACCCCCCGCTTTCGCAGAGACACAGAAAGATGCGCATGAAGATCGCGCCCGTCGCGGCCCTCGGCTTCGCCCTCCTCGCGGCCGCCTGCTCCGACTCCGCCGAGAATGCGGCGACCAGCGGCAATGCGGCAGGGGGCGGCATGCAGGGCGGCATGCAGGGCGGCCTTGCCGGCTCCACGCTCGGCGGCCAGCGCGCCGGCGCGGGCCAGCCAGGCTCACAGGAGGATCTGGCCGCGACCGCCGGCGACCGCGTCTATTTCGGCACCGACAGCGCCTCGGTCGGCGCCGACCAGCGCCCGACCCTGCAGCGCCAGGCGCAGTGGCTGGGGCAGTATCAGCAGGTCCAGGTCTCGGTGGAAGGCCATGCCGACGAGCGCGGCACCCGGGAATACAACCTCGCCCTCGGCCAGCGACGGGCGAATGCGGCGCGCGACATCCTGGTCAGCAACGGCGTCGCGGGCAGCCGCATCCAGACGATCAGCTTCGGCAAGGACCGGCCCGAGGCGCTCGGCTCCGACGAGCAGGCCTGGGCGCAGAACCGGCGGGCGATGACGGTCGTCCGCTGAGGCGGCCGGCCTCGGACCGGTCAAAGGACCGGCTCCTTGGTGTTGCGACCCCTATCGGATCGTCGCCGCCCGTCGTCCTGCCGCGGCGGGCTGTGACGCACCCATGACCAGAAGGGATTCATGGGGCTCCTGCAAAGCCGCGAGGCGGTTTTGCGGGGATGCCTCAGATCCGTTGATGCAGCGCGCAGACCAGGGTGAAGAGCCGCCGCGCCGTCTCGAAATCGAGGCCGATGCGGCCCTCGAGGCGCTGCATCAGCAACTCGGCGCCCTCGTTGTGCAGGCCGCGCCGGCCCATGTCGATCGCCTGGATGCGCGCCTCGTGGCCGCCCTCGGCCACCGCCTGCTCATGGCTCTCGACAATCAGGTGGTAATCCTTGATCAGCCGCCGGAAGGGCCCGAGGGCGAGCGCCACGGCCCGCACCGGCGTGTCCTGCCCGTCGCGGATATCGAAGACGAGGCGCCCCTCCCGGACGCAGAGATACAGCGCGAAGGGGCCGCCCGGCACGCCGATCGGGTCGAAGCGGTTGTCGGTGAGGAGGTCGGCCACCGCCTGCCGCCGGTCGGCCTCGGCATAGGCCGAGGGCAGGGCGGTCGCGTCCGGCAGGAGGATGTCAGTGAGGCGTCGCTGCGCCGGCTCTGCCTCGGCCGGCATCGCCGCGCCGCCGCCGCGGGATGGCTCAGCCATGCGGGGTGCCGCCGCGAGGGTCGCGGCCCTGCGGGGCCAGCGCCGCCTCCTGCTCAGCGGCCATGAAGCCGAGCGTGCTCATCCAGCCCACCACCGCGCCCTTGATCGGCCGCAGCAGCAGCGTGCAGATGATGGCGAAGAGCGGCAGCCAGACCACCATGTGCAGCCACATCGGCGGCTGGTAGGCCTTCTCCACCCAGAGCACGATCGGCACCAGGATGTGCCCGGCCAGGAAGATGGTGAAATAGGGCGGCGCGTCATCCGCCCGCAACAGGCCGAGCGGCGCGTGGCAATGGCTGCATTCCGGCACCACCCGCAGATAGCCGGCGAAGACCCGGCCGAGGCCGCAGAAGGGGCAGCGGTTCATCAGCCCGCGGCGCACCGCGAGCAGCAGCGGCGGTGGCGCGAGCGCGGGCGCGGCGGTCGCAACGGCGCTCTCGGGGCTCCAGCGCATGGTGGTATTCCTCCTGTCCGGCGGCCGGTACCCGATATGGGCATGGTCGAAATGCTGGTGGCCTACTGGTCCGCGGCAGTCGTGGGTGAACCCGCGAACCTCGCGGGCAGGACAGTAACGCGGCCAGCCTGACCTGTCTCCGCAGGGCCGATGCGGACGTTTGTGCAATGCAATATCGGCCCTCCACCCATCCCCGATCAAGCGCCGCGATGCAGCCCCGCGTTCCCCGCATCCCTGGGTGGCCCTGGAGCGTGATCGCTTGAGGTGGACTCGCCGGAAAGCGTGGCTCACGCGACCGAACACCGGCCTGAACCATGGTCCGCGACCCCGCGTGAGCGGATCATGGTCCTGGGATCAGGCCGAGGGATCAAACCAGGGACCGGGCTTGCCTCGCCGCCGCAATGGGGGCGAGGCTCGCGGCATGTCCGAGCGCATCCTCGTCATCAACCCCAACACCACCCGCTCCTGCACCAAGGGCATCGCCGCGGCGATGGCCTCCCTGCCGATGCCGGCGGGGCTGCGGCTCGAGGTCGCGGAGCTGCCGGCCGGGCCGCCCGCCATCGCCAGCTGGGAGGACTGGCACGCCGTCGCCCTGCCGCTCTGCCGGATGGTCGAGCGCCAGCCGGCGGCGGCCTATGTGATCGCCTGCGTCTCCGATCCGGGGCTGGAGGCGGTGCGGGCGGCGACGCCACGCCCGGTGCTCGGCATGTTCCGCTGCGCGGTCGCGGCCGCGGTCAGCCGCGCCGAGCGCTTCGGCATCCTCGGCTTCGTCGCGGCGAGCGAGGCGCGGCAGCGCCGGGCCTTGCAGGCCATGGGGCTGGAGGCGCGGCTCGCCGGCTGGGTGCCGCTCGACCTGCCGATGGCGGTGCTGACCGAGCCGGAGGCGCCGCGCGCGCGCATCGCGGCGGCGGCGCGCCGGCTGGCCGAGGCCGGGGCGGAGACGATCATCCTCGGTTGCACCGGTCTCGCCGGGCATGCCGCGCTGGCCGCCGAGGCGGCCGGCCGGCCGGTCATCGAGCCCTGCCGCGCGGCCGGCGCCATGGCGCTGCTCGCCGCGCTCGGCGAGCGGGAGGTGCCCGCCGCATGAGCCATCCCGGCCGCCGCGGCGAGCTTGCAGCCGATGGTTGCAATCCGGCGGTGGGCGGGCTTCCCTGATGGCGATGGTCCCGATCGCAGCAGCGATGCCGGAGAGGCAGGCTCGGCCGCATCCCGGCGCGCGGCGCCGATCCGGATGACGGCAGCGCATCCGTCCGCGCGTGCCTGGCGCTGCCTGGATGTGGGGCTGGCGGCCGCGGCCCTGCTCGCCCTGCTCTGGGGGGCGATCATCCTGACCATCCACGGCGACGAGCGGATGGCGATCGCCGCCGCCTTCCGCGACACCGCCAACATGGTGCGCACCGTCGAGGCGCAGGTCGCCGGTCGAATCGAGGCCATCGATGCCCGGCTGCGCGCCGCGCAGGCGCTCCATGCCCGCGACCCGGAGGGGTTCGGCTTCGGCGCCTGGAGCGGCCTCGGCGCCACGGGCGACATCCCGACCGGGATGGTGATCGGGCCCGACGGACGCATGCGGGTCGGGCTGCCGGGGACGCCTCTCGACGACATCGACCGCTCCGACCTTCCCGCCTTCCGCTTCCATCTGGATCATCCGGACGAGGATCGCCTGTTCATCAGCGCGCCCTTCATCGGCCGGCTGTCGCGGCGGCGGGTGCTCGCCTTCTCCCGGCCCCTGCACCGCGACGGCGCGGTGGCCGGCGTCGTGCTCTTCGGCGTCGATGCCGCCAGCTTCCTCCGCCTCTACCGCGAGCTCGACATCGGCGGCGTCGTCGCCCTGATCGGGGCGGATGGGATCGTCCGCGCCTGGGCGCCGGAATCGGGCATGACCGGTCGCAGCATCCCGCGCGATGCGGAGACGCAGGTCCCGCCCGGCGAGATGCAGGTCTCGCGCCGCCTGACAATGGCAGTGGACGGGGTGGAGCGCTTCGTCACGCTGCGCCGGGTCGCCGGCCAGGACCTGGTGGCGATGGTCGGGCTGCCGGCCTCGGAGGTGCTGGCGCCGGTGCGGAGCGACCGCAACCGGCTGCTGCTGCTCGGGCTGCTCCTCTCCTTCCTGATCGTGATGGTCTCGGTCCTGCTCGCGCAGCGGCGCCGCGCCGCGGGCCGGACGCAGGCCGTGCTCGAGGCGGCGGTCGGCCATATCAGCCAGGGCATCCTGATGGTCGATCTCCTCGGGCGCGTCGCCCTGGCGAATGCCCGCGCGATCGAGCTGCTCGGCCTGCCGCCGGAGCTCGCCGTGCCGGGCCGGCCGCTGCGCGACATCATCGACTGGCAGGTGGCATCGGGCGAGTTCGGCCGGGAGCAGGTGCCGGATCCGCATATCCGCAGCATCGCCTCGGCGCCGGGCGCCCCGCCCGACATCTACGAACGGGTGCGCCCAAACGGCACGGTCCTCGAGATCCGGACCGAGCACCTGCCGGATGGCAGCCATGTCCGCACCTATACCGACCTGACCGCGCCGCGGCAGGCCGCCAGGATCCTGGCGGAGGCGCGCGACCGCGCCGTGACGGCGGAGGCGGCGCTCGCCGCGGCCATCGAGAACGTCCCGCACGGCGTCCTGATGGTCGATGCCGAGAACCGGATCGTGGTGATGACCCGGCGGGCGCGCGAGATGCTGGACCTGCCGGAGGCGCTCGGCCGGCCGGGAACCGATGTGCGGGAGATCTACCGGGTGCAGGTCGAGCGCGGCGACCTGGCCGATGCGCCCGATATCGGCGGCGGCACCCGCATGGTGCTGGCCGAGCGGCCGCCGGTGATCCCGACCTACGAGCGGCAGCTGCGCAACGGCCGGGTGATCGAGGTGCGCACCACCGTACTCGCCGATGGCCGGGCGGTGCGCACCTATACCGATGTCAGCGAGCGCCGCGCCGCCGCCGCGGCGCAGGAGACCGCGCGGCTGGCCGCCGAGGCCAATGCCCGGGCGCGCACCGAATTCCTTGCCATGGTGAGCCATGAGCTGCGCACGCCGCTGAACGCGGTGATCGGCCTCTCCAGCCTGCTGCTCGACCAGCACCCCCCGGAGGCCCAGGCGCAGTACCTGCGGCTGATCCACGAGGCGGGCAACCATCTGCTCGCGCTGGTCGACGACATCCTCGACGTCACCCGGCTCGAACGCGGCGAGATGCCGCTGCTGGCCGAGAGCTTCGAGCCGCGCGAGAGCCTCGGCGGGGTGGTCGAGATGCTCCGGCCACAGGCCGAGGCGAAGGGGCTCTCCCTGTCCTTCGAGGTGGCCGAGGCGGTGCCCGCGCGCGTCATCGGCGATGCCGCGCGGCTGCGCCAGGTGCTGCTGAAGCTGCTCAGCAATGCGGTGAAGTTCACCGAGCGGGGCGGCATCCGCGTGGTGCTCTCCGTGCTCTCGGCCGGGGGCGAATCGGTGCGGCTCGGCCTCACCGTCGCCGATACCGGCATCGGCATCCTGCCGGAGGCGCAGGAGCGGCTGTTCAACCTCTTCGCCCAGGGCGAGGGCGGCGTCGCGCGGCGCTTCGGCGGCCTCGGCCTCGGCCTCGCCATCTGCCGCCTGCTGCTCGAACGCATGGGCGGCAGCATCCGCCTCGAGAGCGCGCCCGGGGCGGGCAGCGTCTTCCGCTGCGAGGTGCTGCTGCGACGGGCCGATCCTCTCCCCGCGCCCTCGGCCGGGCCCTGGCACCGGCCGCTGCGGATCCTGGTCGCCGAGGACGTGTTGGCCAATCGCCTGCTCATCAACCACACCGTCGCCCGGCTCGGCCATGCCGTGGACATCGTCCAGAACGGCCAGGAGGCCCTGACGGCGCTGCAGGCGAGGCCCTACGACCTGGTGATCATGGACGTGCTGATGCCGGTGATGGACGGGGTGCAAGCGACGCGGGCGATCCGCGCCCTGCCGGGGCCGGCCGGCCGCGTCCCGGTGATCGGCCTGACGTCGCATGCCTCGCCCGAGGCGGAGGCGGAATGCCTCGAGGCCGGCATGGACCGCTTCGTCCGCAAGCCGATCGGCCCGGACGGGCTGCGCGCGGCGATCGCCGCCGTGCTGGAGACGCGCGCGGTGGTCTGACGGTCAGCGCTGCGGGTTGCGACCGCCGCCGGTGGCCGCCTGCTCGCCGCCATTGATCGGCGCGCCGCTCTCCTCCGGCCGGCCGACATCGGGTTGGATCGAGCGGCGATCCGCCTCCAGCGCCGTGGCGGCGGCGTTCGGCTGGATCGGCCGCGGTCCCTCGGGACCGCCGCTCTCCACGATGCGGTCGCGCTGCACGCCTTGCTGTAGCTGGCGCGAGGCCCGCTCGGCCGGCGTCTCGGCGCCCGCGGCCGCGCCGAGGAGCGTGGCGGGAAGGCAGGTCAGCAACAGGCGGCGGCGCATGATCGGTGCATCCCGGGGCGCCACCAGCGGCGCCGTCGCCAAGCGCAGCGCGCGGGACCCGGTCCGGGTTGCGCGGCGCCGCTTCAGCCCTGGCGCGGCGGCGCGGTGCTGCCGGCCTGGCCGGTGATGCGCCCATAGGCCTCGGGCCGGCGGTGGCGGGCGAAGTCGAAGATGGTGCGGCGGCCAAGCTCGCACATGCCGAGGTCGCAATCGGCGAGGATCAGCTCGTCCGCCCAGCTCGTCGCCTGGGCCATGATCTCGCCCTGCGGGTTGACGATGATGGAATGGCTGAAGAGTTCGTGCCCGTCCTCGGTCCCCGCCTTGGCGACGGCGGCGGCGAAGCAGGCATTCTGGTAACACCCCGCCTGGACCGAAAGATGGCTGTGGAAGACGCGCAGGTGGTGCGCCTCGAAGCCCCTGTTCTCCATGTTCAGGCTCGGCGTGTTGTAGCCCAGCATGACCAGCTCGACCTGCTGCAGCCCGAGCACCCGCCAGGCCTCCGGCCAGCGGCGGTCGTTGCAGATCAGCATGCCGATATTGGCCTCGGTGCCGCCGACCGGGGCGCGGACCACCGGGAAGCCGAGATCGCCCACCGCGAAATAGCGCTTCTCGAGATGCTGCACCCGGCGCTGCGGGTCGAACTCCTGGTGCCCGGGCAGGTGCACCTTGCGGTATTTCAGCACGACCTCGCCGCTCGGATGGACGTAGGCGGCGGTGTTGAAGCGCCTTCCATCCGGCGTCTTCTCGGCATAGCCGAGATGGAAGCCGATGCCGTAGCGCCGCGCCGCCGCGAAGAGCGGCGCGGTGGCCGGCGAGGGGAGGGCGGCTTCGTACCAGTGGTCCGCCGCCGCCAGCTCCTCCTCGTACCAGCGGGGGAAGAAGGTGGTCAGGGCCAGCTCGGGGAAGACCACCACCTCGGCGCCACGGCGATGCGCCGTCTCCATCAGCCGCACCATGCGGCCGACCGCGACCTCCCGGCCCTCGGCCTTCTGGATGGGGCCGAGCTGGGCGGCGGCGAGGGTGAGGCGGCGGGTCATGCGGCGGGCTCCGGGCAATGAGGGCAGGAGCTTAGCCTGGGGCGCCCGCTTCGGGAGGGCGCGGCCCTCGCCGAACCCCACCTGCCCGGGGCCGAAAGGCGCTTGGAACCCGTCAGTCTCGCGGAGATGGGGGCGGCAGGGGTTCGCGCAGGCGGTCGAGGGCGCGGTCGAGGAAGCCGAACTGGCCGCCGAACGCGGCCAGCCGGCGGAGGACAGGTTCGAGGCGCAGCGCGAATTCCCGGTGCCGGCCGAGCGCGGCGAGCGCATCCCGGCTCGGTGTCTCTGCCGCGCGGTCCAGGTAGCCGCGCAGCGCGTCGATCACCGCGGCGAAGGGCTTCGATTTCTTCAGCGCCTCGATCGCCACCAGCGTCGCGGGGCTGCCGGCCAAGCCGCCGGCGGGGCCCAGCGCGGCCAGGGGCACGGCGGTGGCGGCGAAGGCGAGGCCGGCGGCGACGGAGACGATGGTGACATTGCGCGCCATGCCGGCGCCGACCAGCGTGCTCCGCTCGGGATGCGCGCCGGCGCCGATCTCAGGCGCGTTCTCGCGCAGCGCCGCGGCGACTTCCGGCTTCACGAGGGTCGGCTCCCCCTGCGTCGCCGCGACGAAGGCGCCGATGGCGGCGCGGAGTTCCGCCAGCTCCGTCTGCGTCAGCGTGTAGCGCGGCGCTTCCTCCAGCGCCTCTTGCCCGGTGCGCGTCGCCAGGATGAACAGCGCATGCAGGCTGAGGAGCGATTCCGCGGCCTCATCCGCCTCCAGGCCCAGCGGCGGCAACTCCCCGGCCGCGATCTGCCGGCCGGTGGCACGGATGGCATTCTCCAAGCGGACGCCGGCATTGAACAGCCGGTCGAAATCCACCTCGGCCAAGGGCCGGTCGAGCAGGTGCAGATAGGGGCCCACGCGCCCGAGCAGGAAATCGTGCGGCCGATTGTCCCGGTCGAGCGCCGCCCTCAGGGTGCGGGCGAGGTCGCACAGCTCGGGATGCAGGCTGCGCAGGCGGCGGAGGTTGTTGCCCTCCGCGTCGAGATCGCCGGGCGGGGCGAAGGCGATGGCGCCGGCCGCATCGAGAACGACCTGGCCGCCGGCGCCCTGTTGCGGCAGGGCCGGCAGCATGGCCAGGGGATCGGCGATGGCGTCCGGCGCCGCGGGCTCCAGCTCCCCCCGCAGCCAGGCGAGCACGTTCCGCGTCGCCTCCGGCTCGCCGGGCGCGATGAGCTGCGGCAGCGGCGGCTCCAACGGGTTGTCCTGAAGATGCAGGCCGCCGCCGTAATTCGGATCGCCGGGATTGTTGCCGAGCGCGGTCAGGCGGCCCAGTGACCTTGGCAGGGAGGTGAGAGCGTTGTTTCGCAGATCGAGCCGGTAGAGCCGTTCCAGTCTGTCGATCTGCTCAGGCACCTTGCGAAGGCCGAGACTCCGGCATTCGAGCTGGATCAATCGGCTTACCGACAGGACCGGCGCCAAGTCGGTCACCTGGGTGCTGGAGCAGTCGAGGCTCCGGAGCGCCGTGAGGCCGGCGATCGGGGTCAGGTCGGCGACCTGGGTGCTGGAGCAGTCGAGGCGCTGGAGCGCATCGAGGCCGGCGATCGGGGTCAGGTTGGCGACCTGGGTGCGGAAGCAGTCGAGGCTCCAGAGCATTGTCAGGCCGGCGATCGGGGTCAGGTCGGCGACCTGGGTGCTGGAGCAGTCGAGGCTCCAGAGCATTGTCAGGCCGGCGATCGGGGTCAGGTTGGCGACCTGGGTGTCTGAGCAGTCGAGGCTCCGGAGCGCCGTGAGGCCGGCGATCGGGGTCAGGTTGGCGACCTGGGTGTCTGAGCAGTCGAGGCTCCGGAGCGCCGTGAGGCCGGCGATCGGGGTCAGGTCGGCGACCTGGGTGCTGGAGCAGTCGAGGTGCTGGAGCGCATCGAGGCCGGCGATCGGGGTCAGGTCGGCGACCTGGGTGTCTGAGCAGTCGAGGCTCTGGAGCGCGGTGAGGCTGGAGAGCGGGGCCAGGTTGGCAACCGGGGTGTCGTAGCAGTCGAGGCGCTGGAGCGCCGTGAGGCCGGCGATCGGGGTCAGGTCGGCGACCTGGGTGCGGGAGCAGCCGAGGCTTTGGAGTGCAGCGAGGCGGGCGAGAGGGGTCAGGTCGGCGACCTGGGTGCCGGAGCAGCCGAGGCTTTGGAGCGCGGCGAGACCGGCGATCGGGGTCAGGTCGGCGACCTGGGTGCCGGAGCAGCCGAGGCTTTGGAGCGCGGCGAGACCGGCGATCGGGGTCAGGTCGGCAACCTGGGTGTCGGAGCAGTCGAGGCGCTGGAGCGAGGCGAGACCAGCGAGTGGGGTCAGGTCGACGACCTGGGTGTCGGAGCAGACGAGGCTCTGGAGCGCCGTGAGGCTGGCGAGTAGGGTCAGGTCGGCGACCTGGGTACGGGAGCAGTCGAGGCTCTGGAGCGCCGTGAGGCTGGCGAGTGGGGTCAGGTCGGCGACCTTGGTGCCGGAGGCGTTCAGCCAAGCCAACCGCCCCAGGCCCGCGACGAAGTCGAGGCTGCCGAGATCGCTCCACGCGAGCCCCACTTCTTCCAGGTCCGCCAGGGCCCGCAGCCTGTCGCGCCGCGCATCCACGGCGTTTGGCGCATGGCCGTGATCCCAGGGCGGCTCGCTCCCCAGATCCAGGGCCCGCAGATGGGTCAGCCGGAACAACTCCTCCGGCAGGTCCCGCAGCCCGAGATTCCGCAAATCGAGGCGCCCCGTCCGTCGCTCTGCCTCCTCGGCGATCCGCCGCCGTGCCTCTGCGATGCCGCCAGCGCCGTCGCTCATAGGCAGCAGCCTAGCGCTCGGCGGCGCCGCAAGCCCAGCGTCCATACTGCCGGAGCTGGGTTGCGGCATAGGAAAAACTTCTTGATCTGTTGCGATATCCGGCGCATCCTGCGCGGTCCGCACCAGGGGCCCGCGCCGATGCCACCTGCCTCACCCGCCACCCCATCCATCCCGCCGCCGGCCCTCGGAGCCGCCCTGGATCGCCGCATCGCGGCCCCGCCCCCGGCATTTGTCCGAAGGCTGCGCTGGCCATCGCCCCGCCGCCACCGACTCCCGACGCGCCTGCCACCCGCACCGCCCCCGCCGGGCATTTTGTCCGAAAGCGGCATCGCCTCGCCTGCCGGCCCGCCCCCCGCATGCCGCAGCCGCGAGGCAGCCCCCTTGCTGCCCCGCCACCCCTACGCGATGACAGGCGCGCCATGACCCATTCCGCCCCGCGCCTCCGCCTCGCCCGCCGCACCCTGCTCGCCGTCGCCGCGGGTGGTCTCGTCGCGCCCGCCCTCGCCCAGGGCGGCTTCCCCGACCGCCCGCTGCGGATGGTCATTCCCTTCCCGCCCGGCGGCGGCAGCGACATCCTCGGCCGGCTGCTGGCGCAGCGCATGGGCGAGGCGCTGGGCCAGCCGGTGGTGCCGGAGAACCGCTCCGGCGCCGGCGGCAACATCGGCACCGAGGCGGTGGCGAAGGCCGCGCCCGATGGCTACACGCTGGTCACCGTCTTCAACACCATCGTCGTCAACCAATTCGTCTATGCCCAGCTGCCCTTCGACCTGAAGCGGGACCTGGCGCCGGTGGCGAAGGTGGCGCTCGCCCCGACCCTGATCTGCGGCGGCCCCAGGCTGCAGGCGCGGGACCTGCGGGAGGTCGTCGAGATCAGCCGGCGCGAGCCGGGCCGGCTGAACCACGGCACGCCCGGCCTCGGCACCATCACCCATGTGAGCGCCGAGCTGATGGATGCGATGTCGGGCGGCAAGCTGACCCATGTGCATTACCGCGGCACCGGCCCGGCGGTGACGGCCTGCGTCAGCGGCGAGGTGGAGCTGGTCTCGGCGCCGCTCTCGGCGGTGGACGAGCTGGTCAAGGCCGGGCGGCTGCGGGCGCTCGGCAATCTCGCCGGGCAGGACAGCCCGCTGATGCCGGGCGTGCCGACCGTCGCCGCGGCGGCGGGGCTGCCGGGCTATGCGGTGGATAACTGGGGCGCGGTGCTAGCGCCGGCCGGCTTGCCGGAGCCGATCCGGCAGAAGCTCGAGGCGGCCGCGCGCCAGGCGGTCGACACGCCAGAGGGCCGGGCGGCGCTGGCGGCGCGCGGCATCGAGAGCAGCTTCGGCGACGGCCGGGCGCTCGCCACCGTCATCGAGGCCGACAGCCGGCGCTGGGAGCCGGTGATCCGCAAGGCGAATATCCGAGTGGAGTAAGGCAGGCCCGCAGGGCGGCGGCAGGGGCACCGGGCAGCGACGGGCCCGCATGTTGCTCCTGCTCCGGCTCCTGCTCCGGCTCCTGCTCCCGCTTCCGGTTGCCGGCGGAGCGGCGCCGGCGAATCCATACTGTCGCGGAACGCGCATGAACCCTGGCTGCCGCGGGCCGTTTTGCGGCCTCGCGGCTCTGCGGGCCGCAGCAGGGAGAGTCCGGGATGTTCATGCGCATCGATAAGTTGCAGGCCGAGCTGCCCGCGCCGAAGCGGAAGGATCCGAACGCCGCCGCGGCTTTGCAGGAATTGCTGGGCGGGAAGTACGGCGAGATGTCGACGCTCGGGAACTACATGTTCCAGAGCTTCAATTTCCGCAGCAAGGACAAGCTGCGCCCCTTCTACTCCCTGGTCGCCAGCATCACCGCTGAGGAACTCGGCCATGTCGAGCTGGTGAGCAACGGCGTCGCCATGCTCGCCAACGGTCCGGATTCCGCCCAGGACGAGGTGGGCGGCGCCGATATCTCCAAGGCGCCCTTTGAGGCGATGAAGGACATCCGCTCCTTCGCCAGCTTCGCCTCCCATGCCGGGGGCTCAGTGCCGGTGAACAGCAACGGCATGTCCTGGAATGCCGACATGGTGACCACGACGGGCAATGTCGTGGTCGACCTGCTGCACAATTTCCACCTGGAATGCGGCGCCCGGCTGCACAAGCTGCGGGTCTACGAGACGCTGTCGGACCCGACCGGGCGCGAGGTCTGCGGCTACCTGCTGGTGCGCGGCTCGGTGCATGCGCATGCCTATGCACTGGCATTGAAGCAGATCACCGGCGCCGACATCACCAAGGTGCTGCCGACGCCGAACATCCCGCTCGGCAACATCCCCGAATGCCAGAAGTACCTGCAGGAGGGCTCGCACCGCCGGCTCTATACCTGGAGCCCGGCCGACTACAAGGAGATCGCCGGCCTCTGGGGCAATGGCGAGCAGGCCCTGCCGGGCGACCCGCCGGGCGAGTTGCAGGTGGTGGACGGCATGCCGGAGGGCGGCAAGATTCACCAACTCACCGGCGTTGCCTCGGCCTTCACCCCGGACTACGCGCCCGAGGAGATGTTCGAGGTCGCCACCAAGCTCTACAAGATGTCGCGCTGATGAGGAGCGGGGCCGGCAGCTCGCCGGCCCCGCCCGGTGCCCCGCCGCGGCAGGCTGTGACGCATCCCGGGCAGCGGCATCGTGGGGGTGTTAAACTGGCGGCACCGCCCCCGTCCGCTCGGTGATCGGGCCATACCATTGCGGCCGGCGATGGGCGGCGAAGTTGAACATCTTCTCCTTCCCCTGCCGGCAGGCATCGAGATCCACCTCGGCGAAGATCAGCTCCTCGCCGAGCCCCTTGGCCTGTGCCACCACGATGCCGTTCGGATCGACGATGCAGGAGCCGCCGATGAGCCCGGCGCCGTCCTCGTTGCCCGCCTTCGCCACCGAGACCGCCCAGGTCGCGTTCATATAGGCATTGGCCTGCACCGCGAGGGTCGAGTGGAAGGTGCGCCGCTCGGCACTCTCGCCCTCGCCACCGTTCGGGTCGTAGGCGGCGGAGTTGTAGCCGATCAGCACCAGCTCCACCCCTTGCAGGCCGAGCACCCGCCAGCCTTCCGGCCAGCGGCGGTCGTTGCAGATCAGCATGCCCATCACCGGCGCGCCCCAGGCGGCCGGGCCACGCGCCGCCGGGAAGCCGGTATCGCCATACGCGAAATACATCTTCTCGAGCTGCTGGTAGCGCTGACCGGGCTTCACCCGGTCGGAGCCGGGAAGGTGGATCTTGCGGTACTTGAAGAGGATCGACCCGTCCGGCCCGACGGTCACGGCGCTGTTGAAGCGCTGCCCCTCCGGCGTCAGCTCGGCATAGCCGACATAGAAGCCGATCCCGAGCCTCCGCGCCCGGTCGAAGAGCGGCTGCACCTGCGGGTTCGGCATCGCCGTCTCGAAGCAGGCCAGCAGCTCCGGGCTGTCCCGCTCCATCGGCCAGCGCGGGAAGAAGGTGGTGAAGGCGAGCTCGGGGAAGACGACGAGCTGCGCCCCCCCTGCCGCCGCGCCCTCGAGCAGTGCGATCATGCGGTCGAGGATGGCGGCGCGGCTGTCGGCGCGCTGGTTCGGGCCCATCTGGGCGCCGGCGAGACGCAGGATGCGGGACATGGCTCAGCCCTCCCCCAGGTAGGTGTCGCGGTGCTGGCGCGGCACGAAGCGCCCGCTGCCGGGGCGGGCCAGCACCGTGCCGCCGTCCCAGATGCAGGCGCCGCGCAGATAGGTGGCGGCGACGCGGGCCCGCATCGCCCGCCCGTCATAGGGGGACCAGCGGGCATCCTCGCGGTCGCGGATCTCGCTGGCGTCGAAGGCGAAGTCACCGCGCTCCAGCACGCAGAGATCGGCGTCGCAGCCGATGCGGATGGCGCCCTTCTTCGGGTAGAGGCCATGGAAGCGTGCCGGGCGCTCGGCGCAATAGCGGGCCATCAGCGTCGCCGGCAGGCCGCGCTCGGCGAGCAGCGTGTACATCAGCGGCGCGAAGCTCTGCAGCCCGGTCAGCCCGGCGCCGGAGGCGAAGATGTCGCCGTCATAGACCTTCCGCGCGCGGGGCCAGGGGGCGTGGTCGGTCGAGACATAGGCCACCTGGCCGGCGCGGAAGGCCTCCCACATCCGCTCCACCTCGGCGGCGCTGCGGAAGGGCGGGTTGCACTTGCCGAAGCCCTGGAGCCGGACCAGGTCCTCCTCGGTCATGCACAGATACTGGATGCAGGCCTCGCCCGAGGTGCGGGCGCCGCTGCGGCGGTAGAGCTCGGCCAGCTCGAAGCCGCGGGCGATGGAGGAATGGGCGATGTGGACGTGGCAGCCCGTCTCCAGCGCCATCTCGAAGATCTCGAGATCGGCCATGCTCTCGGCCAGCGGCGGCCGGGTGCGGGCATGCATGATCGGGTCGGTGCGGCCGGCCGCCTTCGCCTCGGCGGTCAGGCGCTGCACCAGCTCCTGGTCCTCATTGTGGATGGCGCACATGAGGCCGGTCTTCGCAATCTCGCGGAAGGCGGCGAGCATGGTCGGGTGGTCGATGCGCGGGAAGCGGACCGCATCGTATTCATAGGTCGAGAGCTTGAAGGAGCAGATCCCGGCCTCGGCCAAGCCGGCGATGGCCTCGACGCCGCCCGCCTTGGTGATGGTGCCGTAGAGCGCCATGTCGACATGCGAGGTCGCCTCGACCACCGCCACCTTCTCCCGCAGGATGCCGGCATCCGTCACCGGCCGCGGCACGTCATAGGGCATGTCGACGCAGGTGGTGACGCCGCCGGCCGCGGCCGACATCGAGGCGCCCTCGATCCCCGGCCAGCCAGTGCTGCTGCTGGTATGCATGTGGCCGTCCACCAGCCCGGGCAGCAGCAGCCGGCCGGCATGGTCCTCGACCGCGGCGGCGGGCGGCGGCGTGCCCTGGCCGATCGCCGCGATCACCTCGCCGCGCACCGCCACATAGCCATCGCTCAGCACAGCGTCGGGCAGCACGACATCGCCGAGGATCACGCGGTCGAAGGGGGTTGGGGGCATCTCGCTCTCCGGCATCGGGTTCGCCGGACCCTAGCCCTCTTCCCCGTGCAGTTTGAGGGGGGTGGGCAGGCGAAAACTGCCGCCGTCGCCCGGCAATGCCTGCCGGGCGGGCGGGGATTGCCGGCTGCGCTGGCTCTTCCCGGCGCGGGCGGATGCCGCGCGCGCCGCGTTCCGTGGGAAAAAATTACACTGACATCATGATCGCTCCTTGCCCGAAGGCCAGCGGACAAGGGGTTCGCTGCCCGGCGGAGGCAGGCGATCAGGCGGATCGGTTCGTCGACCCCATCCTTCCTAGAGGGCTGAGCGCGGGTGCAGGCCCCGCGACAGGCGAGCGACAGCGGGGCTGACGGCATCCCCCAGAGCAGAACGGACGACACGGGAACGACGACGTCCGGCGGTTCCGCCAGTGCCGCGGCCAGCGGCCCGACGCTGCCGCAGCTTGCGGCCGCGCTGACGCAGGTCCTGATGCCGGCCCCGGGGCAGTTTGCAGGGCGCCGGCCGGGCGCATCGCCACCACCATGCCGAGGCGCCCGATGACGGCGCCGGCCAGCAGGGCAGCGACCCGATGCGCGACCTGATGCAGGCGATGACGCGGGCGCTCGATGCCTGTGCCGCGCAGAACGGCCGCAGCGCCGCAGCGAGCGGGACCTCGGTCAGCGCTTGAAGGCCGGCGACCCGTTGCGACGCGCCGGCAAGATCGTCGGCTGCCGCGGTGCCGCTATGCTGGTGGCGGCTGGCCGCTCTGCGGGAAGACCTGCCGCGCCACCCGCACCGCGAGCCGCGAGGCATCGGTCTCGCGCTCACTGTTCCAGACCAGCGCCACGCCGACCGATTCGACCGGCCCCGCCAGCTCGCGGAAGGCGACGCCTGGCGGCCGCAGCACCGCCATGCCGGAGCTGACCAGGGCGACGCCGAGCCCGGCCGCGACGAAGGCAAGCTGCGCCATGGCCGAGGAAACCTCGCGCACCGGCATCGGCTCGAAGCCCGCCGCGCGGCAGGCGCTGATCTGCCGGTCGAAATAGGCCGGGCTGATGCTGCGCGGCAGCAGCATCAGCGGCTCCCGCGCCAGGGCGGCGAGGGGCAGGGGGCCGGCCCCGGCGAGCAGCGCATGCCCCTCGGGCAGCGCCGCCACCAGCGCATCCTTGCCGAGCGGCAGGACCCGCAGCGGCAACCGGTCGCGGTCGAGGCGCGCCAGGGCGAAATCCACTTCGCCGCGCCGCAGCGCCTCCACCGCATCGGCGGTGTCCATCTCCTGCACCGCCATGGCGGCATCCGGCTGCGCGTCGCGGAGCGCGCGGACCAGCGGCGGCAGGAAGTCGAAGAGCGCGGAGGTGACGCAGGCGAGGGCCATCGGCAGCTGCCGCCCGGCGCGCAGCTCGCGCGCCAGCGCCTCGATCTGCTTGGCATCCTCGGCGAGTCGGCGGATGCCCGGCAGCAGCGCCTCACCCTCGCGCGTCGGGCGCGCGCCCTTGCGCGTCCGCTCGAGCAAGCGGACGCCGAGCTCGGCCTCGAGCGCCTGGATCTGCGCCGAGAGCGGCGGCTGCGACAGGCCGAGCCGCGCCG
The DNA here is from genome assembly GCF_013112485.1 of Roseicella sp. DB1501. Lineage (GTDB taxonomy): Bacteria > Pseudomonadota > Alphaproteobacteria > Acetobacterales > Acetobacteraceae > Paracraurococcus. Next base: position 631,905 of record NZ_JABFHG010000001.1, on the reverse strand, counting down.
CGGCGCGTCCGAAATGCCCCTCCTCCGCGACGGCGAGGAAATGCGCCATGCGGCGGAGGATGCGGAAATCCATGCGTCACCTCGTTCGGGCAGGCCCGGGCAGCCGGGCCGCGGCGCCGTCCGCCCGCACCGCGCGCGAGCCCGCCACGGCCCGCATCGGCGACCGGCGCCAGCTGGCGCCGCGGCGGCCGCATCTTGCCTCGCGCCCGCGATACGGAAATCCTATCGATCCGCTGCGTCAATCGGAATGGACGAAGTCCGCGCGCGGCGGGACAAAGCCCGCCTCATCGTCCGCCTTCGTCCCGGACCGTCCCGGGGCAGGTCGCGCGGGCATCACCACGATCCGGGGCCATGCCGAGGGGCACGGTCCCGGCGCCCCATGGCCGATCAAAGGGAGCCAGGCCCGTCATGCAGATGCACCCCGTGAAACTCTACCCGTCCAAGGCGATGCTGCCGCGCGAGGAGCAGCTCGCCTGGAAGATCGCGGGCGTGGCCGCGGACAAGGTTGCCGTCCAGAAGGACGTGCAGGAGATGATCATCAACCGGATCATCGACAACGCCTCGGTCGCCATCGCGGCGATCAACCGCCGGCCGGTGGTCTCGGCCCGCACCATGGCGCTCGGCCATCCGCGCAAGGGGGGCGCGACCATCTTCGGCCTTTCCAACGCCAAGGGCTTCTCGCCGGAATGGGCAGCATGGGCGAACGGCACCGCGGTGCGCGAGCTCGACATGCACGACACCTTCCTCGCCGCCGACTACTCGCATCCCGGCGACAACATCCCGCCGATTCTCGCGGTCGCCCAGACCATGGAGAAGTCCGGCCGCGACCTGATCCGCGGCCTCGCCACCGGCTACGAGATCCAGATCGACCTGGTCCGCGCCATCTGCCTGCACGAGCACCGGGTGGACCACATCGCGCATCTCTGCCCCTCGGCGGCCGCCGGCATCGGGGCGCTGCTCGGCCTGAAGCAGGAGGTGATCTTCCAGGCCGTGCAGCAGGCGCTGCATGTCTCGGTCTCCTTCCGCCAGAGCCGCAAGGGCGAGATCAGCTCCTGGAAGGCCTTCGCCCCGGCGCATGCCGGCAAGCTGGCGGTCGAGGCGGTGGACCGCGCCATGCGCGGGGAGGGGGCGCCGAGCCCGATCTACGAAGGCGAGGACAGCGTCATCGGCTGGGTGCTCTCCGGCCGCACCGAGGCCGACAAGCACGGCCGCGCCGCCGCCTACGAGCCGGTCTACTACCAGGTGCCGCTGCCGGGGCCCGGCGAGGCCAAGCGCGCCATCATGGACAGCTACACCAAGGAGCACTCGGCCGAGTACCAGTCCCAGGCCCTGATCGACCTCGCCTTCCGCATGCGCGAGCAGATCAAGGACATCGAGGACATCGAGCGGATCGTCATCCATACCTCCCACCACACGCACTACGTGATCGGCACCGGGGCGAACGATCCGCAGAAGATGGACCCGAAAGCCAGCCGCGAGACCCTCGACCACTCCATCATGTACATCTTCGCCGTCGCCCTGCAGGACGGCCGCTGGCACCACGTGGACAGCTACGCCCCGCGGCGGGCCGGGCGGGCGGACACGGTGCGGCTCTGGCACAAGATCGAGACCACCGAGGACCCCGAATGGACCCGCAAGTACCACTCGCGGGATCCGGAGGAGCTCGCCTTCGGCGGCCGGGTGGAGATCTTCTTCAAGGACGGCACCAAGCTGGTCGACGAGCTCGGCGTCGCCAACGCCCATCCGAACGGCGCCCGGCCCTTCGGGCGGGAGGACTACATCAACAAGTTCCGCACCCTGACGGACGGCATCATCTCCGCCCGCGAGGCGAACCGCTTCCTCGAGGTGGTGCAGGATCTGGCGAAGCTGCAGGCCGGCGAGCTGCACCTGGTGAACGTGGCGCTGCCCGCGGGAGCGCTGACGGAAGGCAAGCCGGGCATCTTCTGAGTCGAGGACGCCGGCGGGACCGGGCGGCGGGGCGCCCGCTTGTGCAACCCGTCCCGCCGGGGTGAGGTTTGCGTGGGACGACCGGCATCGTCCCGCCATCGGGCGTGGCACCGGCCGCCGGCCGCGCCCCGCCAGTCGTCCCGACGGGCCGCCCGACCCGTCGATCCCGGGTGCCCCGGCAAGGCCGGACCGCCGGCCATCCGCCCCGCCCGGGACCCTGTTTCCACGTGAGGAGCGCAGAGCATGAGCGAGAAGAGCAACACGCCCGAGATCAAGAAGGGCCTGGTCGGCGTCTATGCCGACGTCTCCACCATCTCCAAGGTGATGCCGGAGACCAACAGCCTCACCTATGGCGGCTATGCCGTGCAGGACCTCTGCGAGACCTGCACCTTCGAGGAGGTCGCCTACCTCCTCTGGCACGGTGAGCTGCCCAACGCCGCCCAGATCGAGGCCTTCAAGAAGGAGGAGGCGAGCCAGCGCGCCATCTCGCCGGCGCTGCACCGGGTGATCCGGGAATTCCCGAAGGACGCCCATCCGATGGACGCCATCCGCACTTCGGTGTCCTTCATGGGCCTCGAGGACCCGGAGGCAGGCGACACCTCCGACGCGGCGCAGCGGCGCAAGGCGATGCGCCTGCTGGCGAAGATCCCGAGCTGCATCGCCGCCGCCCACCGCGCCTCGAAGGGGCTGGAGCCGATCGAGCCGAACCCCGCCCACTCCTTCGGCGAGAATTTCTTCAACCTGGTCTTCGGCAAGGTGCCCCAGCCGGAGGTGCTGAAGGCCTTCGACGTCTCCCTGATCCTCTATGCCGAGCACACCTTCAACGCCTCCACCTACACCGCCCGGCTGGTGACCTCGACCGGGGCGGACATCCACGGCGCCATCACCGCCGCCATCGCGGCGCTGAAGGGGCCGCTTCACGGCGGCGCGAACGAGGCCGTGATGCACATGCTGAAGGAGATCGGCGACCCGAAGATCGCCCGGGAGTGGCTGCAGAGCCGCTTCGACCACAAGGCGCTGGTCATGGGCTTCGGCCACCGGGTCTACAAGAGCGGCGACAGCCGCGTGCCCACGATGCGGAAATACGCCGAGAAGATGGCCGAGGTGGTGGGCGACCGCACCTGGATGGAGATCTCCCGCATCCTGGCCGACGAGATGCTGACCAAGAAGAACATCCACCCGAACCTCGATTTCCCGGCCGGCCCCGCCTACTACCTGATGGGCTTCGACATCCCGCTCTTCACCCCGATCTTCGTCGCCTCCCGCATCACCGGCTGGGCGGCGCATGTCTTCGAGCAGGGCGCGGACAACCGGCTGATCCGGCCGCTCTCCTGGTACACCGGGCCGGAGCAGCGCCCGGTGCCGCCGCTCTCCGCGCGGTAGCGCCGCGCCGCGGCCAGCGGCGTTCGCAGGGAGCGATCGAAGAACGGCCGCCGGACTCTCCGGCGGCCGTTCGCGTCTTCGCCCTTCGCAGCAACGCCGCATGCATGCGGCGCGATGCACGGCGCGAGATGCGCACGCGGAAATTCGATGCGCGAATTGCGGTTTCTGTTGACACGCTGGTTGCGTGTGCAGATAGCGTGCATTGCGCAGGACGTCGCACGCGATTCGCACGATCCGCAATCGCCGCAACCAGCGACGGCATGCCGCAGCAGGGAAGGACGGTCCATGGACCGCAGGCAGCACGGGATGGCGACGCGCCGCGTCGAAGGTCCCGCGCCGGTGCCGGGCAACGATGCCAAGCCCGGCGAGGGAGATGCAGCCGAGGGAGGCATGATGCGGCCAGGTGCCGCCGATCGCCCCCGGCCGCGTTCCGCTCGCGCGACCTGGACAGCGACCACGACGGCGCCACGCGCTACGGGATCCGCGCGCCGCCGCCATCGCACGACCGTTCCTGCCTCCACCCGGGAAGGCCGCGCCGCGGCATCCTGGCTCACCACGGAACGCGCAAGGAGATCCTGACCGTGACCGATACTCCCGAGACCCCGAAGGCGCAGGCGATGGCGATGTCGACCACGCGGCGCACCGCCAAGAAGCCCGCCACCGCGCGCGGCCGCGTCGCCGCCAAGAAGCCTGCCGCCCGCAAGGCCGCCGCGCCGAAGAAGACCGCCGCCAAGAAGCCTGCCGCCCGCAAGCCCGCGGCGAAGAAGGCGACGACCGCGCGCAAGCCGGCCGCCCGCAAGACCACGGCGAAGAAGGCGACGACCGCGCGCAAGCCGGCCGCCCGCAAGACCGCGACGAAGAAGGCGACCACCGCGCGCAAGCCGGCCGCCCGCAAGGCCACCACGGCGAAGAAGGCGGTGGCGCGCAAGCCCGCCGCTCGTAAGGCCGCGACCACCCGCAAGCCGGCGGCCCGCAAGGCGACGACCACCGCGCGCAAGCCCGCCGCTCGTAAGGCGACCACCGCCGCCCGCAAGCCGGCCGCGCGCAAGACCGCCGCGCCGAAGCGCGCCGCCGCCGCCAAGGCCGCGACCTCCTCGCGCTCGGAGGCCGCGAAGAAGGCCGCCGCGACCCGCGCGGCGAAGAAGGCCGCCGCCGCCACCCCGGCGCCCGCGCCGGAGACGATGAGCGAGGAGACCTCCGCGACCTGAGGCGCGGCTGCATCGCGGCCTGGTCGGGGCCGCGGGCTGCTGCATCCCTGGCGACCGGGCAAGGCCATCCCTGGCGGCGGCGGCGCCATGCGGTGGCCCTACCCTCGATCCCGGCGAGAGGGCGCCGTTCCGCGAGGGACGGCGCCCTTTTCGCGTCAGCCGACGGTGTCGTGCCCCGCGGCGATCAGCCGCGCCAGCCGCCGAAGAAGGCGAATTCCTCGATCGGGCGGCGTTGCCGCGGCGCCGTCTCGCGTGCCGCCAACGCCTCCGGCAGCGCCTCGGGCGGGCCCACCTCGCCGATGGCGATGGCGGCAACGGGATCGAAGCGCTCCGGGATACCGAAGGCGCTGCGCGCCGCCGCGGCGTCGTAGCCCGCCATCGCATGCGCCTGCAGCCCGATCGCCGTGGCCTGCAGCGCCAGCAGCGCGGTCGCGGCGCCGGTATCGTGCCAGCCATGCCGGAGCGGGTTGCCGTTGTTCGGGTTGTGCGTGCGGGCGACCGAAAGCAGCAGCGCGCCGGCCTGCCGCGCCCAGCTCTGGTTGTTGGGCGAGAGCACGCCGAGCAGCCGCTCGAAGGCCTCCTTCTCGGCGTCGCGGCGGGCGACGATGAAGTGCCAGGGCTGCAGGTTGTTGCTGCTCGCCGCCCAGCGCGCCGCCTCCAGCAGCCGCTCGATGGCGCCGGGCGGCAGCGGGGCGCCGGTGAAGCTGCGCGGGCTCCAGCGTCGGGCGATGAGCGGCTCGATGGGATGGGCGGCGGGCGCCTCGCGCCCCGTGGCGGCGCGGCTGGTCTCGGGATGGCTCATGGCGGCTCCTTTGCTCCGCCCGCCATGCTCCGCCCTCGGCACGCCCGGTCAAGGGCGTGCCGGCGCGCGTCAGCCGAAGGCCGAGAGCAGGTCCTCGATCTCGGCCGGAGTCAGCAGGCGCGGCTGCCGTCCCTGCAGCAGCAGGGCGAGCTTCGCCGCCTCCTCCAGCTCCTCCGCGGCGTAGACCGCGTCGTCGAGCGTCCTGCCGCTGACCACCGGCCCGTGATTGGCGAGCAGCATCGCCTGCGCCTCGCGCGCCGCCGCGGCGATCGCCGGCTCCATCGCCGCATCGCCCGGCCGGTAGTAGCGCACCACCGGCAGGACGCGGCCGACCCGCATGACGAAATAGGGCGTCAGCGGCGGGATGGGCGCGGCCTCGCCCGGCGCGGCCAGGCAGGCGATGGCGGTCGCATGGGTGGAGTGCAGGTGCACCACGGCGCCCGCCTCCGGCCGCGTCTCCAGCACCGCGCGGTGCATGAAGACCTCCTTCGAGGGCTTGTCGCCCGAGACATGCCGCCAGTCGGGGTCGAGCTTGCTGATCCGCGCCGGGTCCAGCCGGCCGAGGCAGGAGTTGGTCGGCGTCATCAGATAGCCGTCCGGCAGCCGGACGCTGATATTGCCGGCGCTGCCGACCGAATAGCCGCGGCCGAAGAGCAGCCTGCCATGCGTGGCGATGGCCTCGCGGAGCTCCGTCTCATCCATGGCGTCTTCCCTTCTCCGCTAAGCGTCGAATGCCTTGAGGAAGAAGTCGCGCGCCCCGAAGTTGCCGCTCTTCAGCGCCAGGTGCAGGCCGCCCGAGGGACCCGCGATCTCGGCATAGGTCCAGGGCACGCCGGGATCGATCTCCGGCCCGATGCGCAGCGAGGCGACGCCGAGGCGCGAGACGACGGCGCCCGATGTCTCGCCGCCCGCCACCACCAGCCGCCGCACGCCGCGCTCGACCAGCCCGGCGGCGACCGTGGAGAGGGCCTGTTCCACCAGCGCGCCGGCGGCGTCGCGGCCGAGCTTCGCCTGCAGCGCCGCCACCTTCTCGGGCGGCGCGCTGGCTGCGATGACGACCGGCTGCGCGCCGAGCTTGCCCTCCGCCCACTCCAATGCCTGGGCCGCCAGCGCCGCCGCCTCCGGCTGCGCCAGCACGTCGAGCTCGAGCACCGGCGCATGGTCGCGGGCATAGCCGATCTGGCCGAGCGTCGCGCGCGAGCAGGAGCCCGCCACCACCGCCGCATGGCCCTGCATGGGCGGCAGCGCCGCCGCCGCCTCGCCGCGTTCGGGCAGCAGGCCCTTGGCGCGGAAATTCGCCGGCAGCCCCATGGCGACGCCCGAGCCGCCGGTGATCAGCGCATGCTCCGCCGCCGCCTCGCCGATCGCCAGCAGATGCGCATCGGTCACCGCATCGACGATGGCGTAGCGGCGGCCGCTCTCCTTCAGCACGGTCATCGCCCGGCGGATCGCCGTCGCGCCCTGCTCGACGGTGGCGAAGGGGACGAGGCCGACGGCGCCATCGGTCTGCCGGCCGAGGACGCGGACGAGGTTCGCATCCCGCATCGGGGTGAGGGGGTGGTTCTCCATCCCGCTCTCGTTCAGCAGCGCCTGGCCGACGAAGAGATGCCCCTGGTAGACGGTGCGCCCATTGGTCGGGAAGGCCGGGTTGGCGAGGGCGAAGCCGCAGCCCAGCCGACGCACCAGCGCATCCGCCACGGGGCCGATATTGCCCGCATCGGTGCTGTCGAAGGTGGAGCAGTACTTGAAGAAGACCTGCCGTGCCCCGGCGCTGAGTAGCGCCTCGCAGGCGGCGAGGCTCTCGGCCACCGCCTCCCGCACCGGCGCGGTGCGCGACTTCAGCGCGACGATGACGGCATCCGCCTCGGGCAGCGCGCTATCCGGCACGCCGATCACCTGCACGGCCGTCATGCCGCCCTTGACCAGGGTGTTCGCCAGGTCGGTCGCGCCGGTGAAGTCATCGGCGATGCAGCCGAGCAGGGGCATGGTTGTCTCTCTCCCGTGAGGCGGCAGCCAATCTAGCCTGCCCGGCGCCCGGCGGCGATCCGCCGGCTCAAAGCGGCGAGCCGTCCCTGCGCGTGTAGCGCCAGCGCCCGTCCGGCTGCATCTCCCCCTGCAGATCGTCCTCCGGATAGGCAACGCTGTCGCCGGCGCTGCGGTCGCCGACCTCGAGATAGAGCACCTCGCCCTCGCTGCGGTTCACCAGGTGATGCGCCGGGCCGCCGGCCGGGAAGCCGGCGCAGTCGCCGGCGGCGAGGCGGCGCTCCTCCGTGCCGAGCACCAGGGTCGGCGTTCCTTCCAGCACGTAGATCCACTCATCCTGCCGCGCATGCGCATGATGCAGGGAGGAGGCGGCGCCCGGCGTGAGCCGGGTGAGGTTCACGCCGAAATTGCGCAGGCCGAAGGGGTCGCCGAGCACCCGCTTCTCGCGTCCCGCGAGCTTCGCGGCGAGGTCGGACGGGAAGCCGGCGGGGCGCGGCAGGGGCGGCAACCCGGCCGCGCGCAGGGCGATCGGGTGCCGGACGATCGGGCGGCCGCTCACGGCGCATCCTCCGTCAGGCGCTTGCGCAGGAAGAGGCGCTCGCCCTTCGGCGGATAGGGCAGGCGGGCGAATTCCACGTAGCCCTGCTTCTCGTAGAAGCCCGGCGCCTGGAAGCTGAAGGTGTCGACCCAGGCGGAGTGGCAGCCGCTCGCCTGCGCCCGCCGCTCGGCGGCGGCGATGATGCGCCGGCCGAGGCCGCCGCCGCGCAGCCCCTCCTCGATCCAGAGATAGCGAAGGAACAGCCAGCCGGCATAGATTTCGCCCCGCAGGCCGCCGGCGACGCGGCCGTCGCGGCGGGCAAGGACATTGACGACCTGCCAGGGCTGGTGCCCCGGCCATTGCTGCTCGTTATAGGCCTCGAGGCCCCTGGGCAGGGCGTCGAGGTCCTCCTCCGATGGGGCATCCTCGATGCCGAAGGTCAGTCCGGGTGGCAGCGACATGCGGCCAGCATAGCGCGCTTCGCCCGCGGCGCGGCCAGTGCCAATCAGCCGCGCGGCGGCAGCGCCAGCACGTCCCGATGCCCGATCCGCGCCGAGAGGCGCTGCGCCTCCACCTGCGCCAGGCGCGCCGCCGCCCAGGCCTCGATCCGGCCGAGGCTGCGCGCATCCTGCCGCGCCGCGGCTCCGGCATGGTCCTCGACGAGCGCTGCGAGCAGCGGATCGGCGACGTCGCGCAGCGCCGGATGCGCGACCGAGCCGCGCTGCCGCACCAGCCAGTCGCTCGGCGCGCTCTCGACCGCGAAGCCGCGCGCGGCGAAGACCTCGGCGATCGCGGCCGGCGCGCGCGGGCCGAGCGCGGGACCGCCGAAGCCCTTGTCCCGCGCCTGGTCGCGGCGGAAGCCGGTCGCGACGCGCGCATCGCCGGGATGCGGCGGTGTGAAGCGGGCCGGCCCGTCGACGCAGAGCGAGGCGTAGAAGGGCAGGCGCAGCGCCGCGGCCACGCGCTCCAGCCAGGGGCGGGAGACGAGGTCGCAGAGCGCCGAGCTCACCACCGCATCGGCATTCGCCAGCGGCAGGTTGGCCGGCGCCTCGGCCAGGTCGGTGATGAGCGTCTCGATCCGCCAGGCGCCGCCCGGGGCGTGCACCAGCAGGGTACGACGGTTCGGCGCGGTGACCGGGAAGCCCACCTGGTCGGCGCGGTCGGCGATGGTGTCGAAGGCCGCCTCGGCCATGTCGCGGCTGCTGTCGACCAGCGTCCAGACCTGGGCGCGGCCGAGGCGCGGCGCCAGCCAGCGCAGCAGGCTGCCGGTGCCGGCGCCGAGATCGAGGAAGCGTGGCCGCGCCGGCAGCCGCGCCAGCAGCCGCGCCGCCAGCGCCTCGGAGCGGGCGACGGCATCGACAGGCTCGCGCAGCTCGAGCCAGCCGGGATCGAATTCCTCGGCCATCAGCCGTCGCGGCGTCCGGCGGGTCTGACCAAGCGCCGCATCAGGCGCGCTCCAGCTCGGCGGCGAAGGCGGCGGCGCGGTCGGACCAGCGCGGCAGGCGCTGGCCGGCCCGCCAGGCGGCCTCGGCCATCTCCTGGCGCATCTCGGTATCGGCCAGCATCCGCCGCAGCGCCTTGGTGAGGGAGACGACATCGCCGGGCGGCGAGACGGCGCCGGCCTCGATCGGCACGAGATCGGCGATGGCGCCGCCGGCGGTGATGGCGACCGGCAGCCCGCGCGCCAGCGCCTCGGCCGCCGCCATGCCATAGCCTTCCCACCAGGTGGCGAGGGCGAAGATGTCGGCGCCGCGATACAGCGCCTCCAGCGCCTCGACGTCCACCTCGCCGGCGAAGGTGACGCGCCGCGTGAGGCCGAGCGTCTCGGCCAGCGCCTGCAGGCCCTCGGCATGCACCCGGTCGCGGTCGTTGCCGCCGGCGATGGTCAGCCTCCAGTCGAGGTCGAGCAGCCCGGCCAGGGCGCGCATCAGCACGTCATGCCCCTTGCGCGGCACCAGCGTGCCGACGGAGAGGATCGCCGTGCCGGGGCCGCCGGAGCCGGGCGAGCGCGGCGCCGGGTCGGTGCCGGGCTCGACCACACCGATGCGCGCCGCCGGCACCTCGAACTCCGCGGCGAGGCGCTGCGCGGTGTGCGGCGAGGTGGCGAGGATGCGGGCGAGGCGCGGGAAGAGGTCGCGCTCGATGCCGCGCAGCGCGTCGCGGTCCTCCTGCGGCGCGCCATGCTCGAGCGCCGTCGGGTGATGGATCAGGCCGATGGCGCGGCGGGCGGCGAGCGACTCGGCGAACTCGGCGAAGGCCGGCAGGCCGAGCCCGTCGATGACCGGTCGCACATCCTCGGGCAGCGCCGCGAGGGCGGCGCGCGCCGCCACCTCGGCCGCCGCATCGGGCAGCGGGTGGCGGCCGGCGAGCTCCACCACCTCGACCGCATGGCCGAGCGCGCGCAGGCCCTCGACCATGCGCCGATCATAGATATAGCCGCCCGAGAGCGTCTCGAAGGGTGCCGGGACGAGGAGGGCAATCCTCATGCGGCGGCCCCGGCGCGGGCGGATGGCCTAGGCGGCGCACGTCTCATGCGACCGCGCCCTCATAGGCGGCCCAGGCATTCGGGCTCTCGCGCAGCAGCACCTTCAGGCCAGTGACCTGGCTGCCCTGCGGCCCGAGCCGGCCCTCGCGCAGCGCGGCGCAGAGAAGCGTGTGGATGTGCCGGCAGAGATATTCGGTGGTGGTGTTCTGCCCGGCGAACTGCCCCTCCTCGTCGAGATTGCGGTAGTCGAGCCCGTCGAGGGCGCGGCGCAGCTCCGTCTTGGCAAGGCCGATATCGACCAGCAGGTTCAGGTGGTCGAGCTGCGGCGCGCGGAACTCCGCCTCCACCGCGAAGGTGGCGCCGTGCAGGCGCTGGGCCGGGCCGAATTCGGCGCCACGGAAGCTGTGCGCGACCATGATGTGGTCGCAGACGGTGAGCGAGAACATCGCGGCACTCTCTATGAATAGGTGATGACGGGGCAAGGGGGGGCGCCGGCGCCGCGCGCGAGGAGGCCGGGCAACCGCTGCGGCAGCTCGGCGAAGCGGGCGACCGGCGCGCAGAGCGCGTCGAGCCGCGGATCCCCGAGCAGGGCGAGGGCCAGGGCGAGGCGCTCGGCATGGCTGCGGCGGCCGCGCATCGCCGGGGCGACGGCGCCAACCTGCGAGGAGAGCAGGGCGAGGCGCCGCGCATGGAAGGCCTCGCCGAGCGGCAGCGACACGGCGCGATCGCCATGCCAGCTCGCCTCGACGATGCGCGCCTCGAAGCCGGCGCGGTCGAGGGCGAGCTGCAGCCCGGCCGCGCTGGCGCTGGCATGGATGATCAGCTCCTGCTCGCCCGGCGCGTCCTCCGGCGGGGCGAAGCGGGCGCCGATGGCGGTGGCGAGCGCGGCGCGGCCGGGATCGAGGTCCACGACCACCGGCGCGATGCCCGGCATGCGGGCGAGCAGCGCCGCAGCCAGCAGCCCGACCGCGCCGGCGCCGATGACCAGCACCCGCTCGCCCGGCAGCGGCCGCGCATCCCAGAGGATGTTGAGCGCCGTCTCCATATTGGCGGCGAGCACCGCGCGATGGTCGGGCACCGCATCCGGCACCGGGATGCACATGGCCGCGGGGGCGAGGAAGCGGTCCTGGTGCGGGTGCAGGACGAAGACGCGGCGGCCGCGCAGCGCCGGCGGGCCCTCCTCGGCCACGCCCATGGCGCAGTAGCCGTACTTCACCGGAAAGGGGAAGTCGCCGGCCATCAGCGGCGCGCGCATCGCGGCGTGCTGGCTCGGCGGCACCCGCCCCTCGAAGACCAGCCGCTCGGTGCCGCGCGACAGGGCGGAGGCGCGGCAGCGCACCAGCACCTCCCCCGGCGCGGGCGGCGGCAGCACCTCCTCGCGCAGCTCGGCGCGGCCGGGCGCGACCAGCCAGAGCGCCCGGGCGCGCAGGCCCTCATCCGCCGCGGTCACGGCGCGGCGCCGGCGGCCTCGCCCGGCCGGGCGCGGTGCAGCGGGATGTCGAACAGCACGTCGGGATCGAGGGCATGCACCGTCCAGGCGAAGCGCAGCCCGTCGGCGATGCGGGCGACCTCGGGCAGGGTGAAGGCCGGGACGCCCGAGCCGAGCAGCACCGGCGCCACCGTGACATGCAGCCGGTCGAGGCAGCCCGCGGCGAGGAAGCGGCTGACCGTGACGCCGCCGCCCTCGACGAAGATGCGGGTGAGGCCACGGGCGGCGAGCGCGGCCAGGATGGCCGGCACGTGCAGGCCGCCATGCCCCTCGCCATGCCTCCCGCTGCGCGGCAGCCGCAGGACCTCGGCGAGGCCGAGCCGGTCGGGCCCCGCCGCATCCTCGGCGCAGAGCAGCAGCGTCGGCGGGCCTTCGCGGAACAGGGTGAAATCGGCGCCGAGCCGGCGGTCGGTGTCGAGGACCACCCGCACCGGGCTCGGCCCGGCGCAGTCGCGCGTGGTCAGCCGCGGATCGTCCTGCCGCACCGTCCCTGCGCCGATGACCACCGCATGGCAGAGGGCGCGCAGCCGGTGCGTGTGCAGGATGTCGCCGCGTCCGCCGATCCATTGCGAAGAGCCGGAGGCGGTAGCGATCCGCCCGTCCAGGGTCTGCGCCAGGCGGCCGACCACGATGCAGCCATCGGCGGCGCGCGGCGGGGCGAGCAGCGGGCCGAACAGCGCCCCGAGGGCGCCCTCCAGGGCACCATCGGGCAAGGGGCTGGGCGCGTCGCGCAGCCGGAGCAGCGACTCCCAGTCGGGGTGGAGGGCGATTCCATCCATCGGGCGCGGACCATGCGGGAAGGCTGACGGGGATGCCAGCGGATCAAGGCCCGAGGAAGGCAGATCCCGGCATGCCGCGGCGGCGATCGGCCGTGGCCGGCGATCGAACGCGGTGGCGCCACGATTGTTCGCGGGCCCCGCGCGTCAGCCGAATGGCGTCGTGGTGGTGGGGGCGGCGCGCAGCACGGCCTCCGCCCGGGCCAACTCGTCCGGGGTGTTGGCGTTGAAGAAGGGGTCGCAGGGCAGGGCCGGCCACTCCGCCGCGGCGCAGCCGAGCATGGCGGCGACCCGGCCGACCTTGCGCTCGCCGGCGAGCAGCGCCTGGCGTAGCGGCTCGCGCAGGCCGATGGGCCAAAGCGCGATGGTCGGATGCCGCTGGCCGCCCGATGCGGCGCAAGCGAGGGGCAGGCCGGCGCCGCGCCGTGCCGCCTCGAGCCGGGCCACGAGATCGGGCGGCAGGAAGGGCGTATCGCCAGGGACCGAAAGCAGCAGCGGCAGGTCGGGGCGATGTGCCGCCGCCCAGTCGAGCGCCGCCAGCACGCCGGCGAGCGGGCCGGGATGGCCCGGCAGCGAATCCGGCACCACCGGCAGCGCCGGCCATGCGGCGAAGCGTGCGGCCTCGCCATTGGCGTTGAGGATCACCGCCGCGACCTGCGGCCGCACCCGGTCCAGCACATGCGCGAGCAGCGGGCGCCCGCCGAGGTGCAGCAAGGGCTTGTCGGCGCCGCCCATGCGCCGCGCGAGACCGCCGGCCAGGATGACGGCGAGACTTCCAGGCGCGGTCATGCCGCGCGAGGCCGACGCGGCGCGGCCGGGAGGTTGCGGGCGAAGCCGGGCGAAGGCGCCAGCGGATGCGTCATGGCGACGCAGCGTGACGAGAGGCCAGGGACCGCGCAACCGGGCCGCCAGCGATGGCGTTTCTCGAACACAATCAGGAGGACACCCATGCCCACCTATCGCTTCCCCGCCGAGGCCGGCCTGGCCCTGGAGGGAGGAGTGCTTAGTGCGGACGCCATCGGCAACCGGCTGAATTCGCTCGGCCTGACGCGCGAGGGTGTCACGATCAGCCGCCACGACGATGCCGTCACCCTCGAGGGGCGGCTCCCCGACGAGGCGACGCGCGAGCGGGTGTTGCTTGCGGTCGGCAACCTGCAGGGCATCGCCCGCGTCGACGACCGGATGACGGTGGCGCGTGACCGGGGCGGCTTGCTCGACGCGATCGGCAGCTTCGCGCGGCTGCCCTCCGGCAGCGCCAATATCGAGGCGGCGGAGCGGGCCGTGCATGCGGCGAAGCCCGATCCCGATGCGCGCTTCGGCCCTGGCGGCAGCATCCTGCACGTGGTGCAGCCGGGCGAGACGCTGGAGGCGATCGCGGCCCGCCACTACCACGACACGGCGGCGGCGGGATGGATCCTGGAATCCAACGACCCCGTGCTGACCGATGCCGCTGCGCTGCGGCCGGGCATGGTGCTTCGCCTGCCGCCGCGCTAGACCATGATCCGCTCGCAAAGGGTCGCGGATCATGGTCCAGGCCGTTGTTTGATCGCGTGAGTCAGGCTTTCCGGTGAGGCCACCTCAAGCGATCACGCTCCAGCGGTTCCTCCCCCAGGCAGGCATCGCCGTGGTGCGGTCGTGCTCCTCGTGCCGGCCTGGTGATTGCCGGCACGGACGGCGACCGTGCCCGAGGCCGTGGAGCCAGCGACGTCGATCCGCCCGTGATACGGATTGTCGCGTCACGTTGCCGCGATTTATGGATGTCTTGACCTGATTCCGCCGCCATGCCTAGGAACATCGGCATCGCTGAGGTCCATGCCAGCGTTGCAACCCTGCTCCGTCAATTGCGCAGCAGGGCTGGCAGGGATCGGCGTTTATCACCACATCCCTCGCGCGCCCCGATGCTGCGCGTCCCTCCCTACGGCTGAGCCCGCTCGCGTGCCGCTCCGCGGCGCGGCGGGCCTTTGACCGTTCATGCAGGGACGTCACCGGGGTACGGGCTGACATGCAGGCGGACCGCAGGGTCTGCCGGGAGTGGATCGAGTGATGGACGGGTTTGTCACCGAGACGATGCTGGACGAGAACGAGGCCGAGGTGCGCGTCTCGCGTCCCCTTGGCGCGCCGGCTTTCGAGGCGCTGGTCGCTCGCGTGCCGGGTGGTGACGAGATGCCCGCCTGGGAGGAAGGGGAGACCGCCGAGGAGGACAGCGAGGACGCTCCGGGCGATCTCGCTGCCGATGCGGAGGATGGCGAAGGGGAAGCCCCTTCGGCCGAGACCGAGGTCGCTGCCCCGGCGGCCGGCAATTACGACGAGGCCGCGCTCGGGCGGACCGACGATCCGGTGCGGATGTTCCTGCGCGAGGCCTCGCGCACGGAGCTGCTGACGCGCGAGCAGGAGGTCGAGCTCGCCCAGCGCATCGAGGCCGGGCGCGAGGCGATGCTCGGCGCGCTCGGCGCCTGCCCGACGACGCGGCAGACCCTGGCGGCCTGGCGCGACGCGGTGGCGGCGGGCGGGCTGCCGCTGCGCGATCTCGTCGAGCTCGAGGCGATGGCCGCGGCGGCCGAGACGCCGGCCGAGGGGACCGAGGAGGGCGAGGCCGCCGAGGGCACGCTGGACCAGCGGCTGCGGCCGGAGATCCTCGCCTCCTTCGACGCGACCTTGGCCGCGCCCGCCGATGTGCCGGCGACCGAGATCGCCGCGCTGATCTCGACGCTGCGGCTGCGCGCCGACCGGATCGAGACGCTGATCGAGCAGGTGCGGGGCGCCCATCGCCGGCTGACCAGCCTCGATGGCCGCGCGCTGCGGCTGGCGACGGCGGCGAAGATCGGGCGCGAGGCCTTCCTGAAGCTGTGGGACGATGCCGAGGGCGCGGCGAAGCTGGCCGCCAAGCTCAAGGGCGCCGGGCCGGAGCTGCTGGAGATCCGGGCCGAGGTGGCGCGCATCGAGGCCGAGGCTGGTCTTCCCGCCTCGATGCTGCGGCGCCTGCATGCCGAGTTGAGCCGCGGCGAGCGCGACATGCGCAAGGCGAAGGAGGAGCTGACGCGCGCCAACCTACGGTTGGTCGTGCATATCGCCCGCAAGTACCGCAATCGTGGTCTGCTGCTCGGCGACCTGATCCAGGAGGGGAATATCGGCCTCATGCGCGCGGTCGAGAAGTTCGACTGGCGCAAGGGGTTCAAGTTCTCGACCTATGCCACCTGGTGGGTGCGGCAGGCGATGACGCGCGCCATCGCCGACCAGGCGCGGACCATCCGCGTGCCGGTCCACATGGCCGAGACCGCCTCGAAGATCGCCCGGCTGGGCCGCATCCTGGCCCACCGGACGGGGCGCGAGCCGACGGCGGAGGAACTCGCCCAGCGGCTCGGCGTGCCGACGGAGAAAGTGAAGTCGGTGCAGGGGATCGTGCGCGAGCCGGTCAGCCTCGACACGCCGATCGGCGAGGAGGAGGACGGGCGCCTTGGCGACCTGATCGAGGACCGCAACGCGGTGCATCCCTTCGATGCGGTCGCGCGCTCCGGCCTGCGCGAGGCGGCGGCACGGGTGCTCTCCGACCTGACGCCGCGCGAGGAGCGGATCCTGCGCATGCGCTTCGGCATCGGCATGGAGCGCGACCACACGCTGGAGGAGGTCGGCAAGACCTTCCACGTGACCCGCGAGCGCATCCGGCAGATCGAGGCCAAGGCCTTGAAGAAGCTGCAGAACGGCCAGCGCGGCCGGGCGCTGCGGAGCTATCTCGACCGCAGCTGAGGGCGACGGACGTCAGGATGAAACAAGGGGCGGTCCTGCGGGGCCGCCCCTTTCGCGTTGGGGGCGGGGTTCAGGCCGGCCTGCGCGTCGGGACGTAGCCCTCGAGGTCGCTCGCCGCATCCGCCCGGTCCTCTGGCTCCGGGACCATCTCGCCCTCCCATTTGCCGACCACGGCGGTGGCGAGCGAGTTGCCGATCACGTTGGTCGCCGAGCGGCCCATGTCGAGGAACTGGTCGATGCCGATGATCAGCAGCAGCCCGGCCTCGGGGATGTTGAAGGTGGTCAGCGTCGCCGCGATGACGACGAGCGAGGCGCGCGGCACGCCGGCCATGCCCTTGCTGGTCAGCATCAGCAGCAGCAGCATGGTCGCCTGCTGCCCCCAGGAGAGCTCGATGTTGTAGGCCTGCGCGATGAAGAGCGTCGCGAAGGTGCAGTACATCATCGAGCCGTCGAGGTTGAAGGAATAGCCGAGCGGCAGGACGAAGCTGATCACCTTACGGCTGACCGGGAAGCGGACGAGCTGTTCCATCAGCTGCGGATAGGCCGCCTCGCTGCTCGCCGTGCTGAACGCGAGCAGGAAGGGCTGGCGGATGAGGCTGATCAGCTCGAAGACCCGGCGGCCGAAGATGAGGAAGCCGACCGCGGCGAGCAGGCACCAGAGGATGGCGAGGCCGAGATAGAACTCGGCCACGAATTTGCCGTAGGTGACCAGGATGCCGAGGCCCTGGGTGGTGATGATCGCCGCCATGGAGGCGAAGACGGCGAGCGGCGCGAGTCCCATGATGTAGCCCGTCACCTTCAGGATGACGTGGCTGAGCTCCTCGGTCCAGGCGACGACTGTCTTCGCCTTCTCGCCGAGGGCGGCACAGGCCACGCCGAAGAAGATGGAGAAGACGACGATCTGCAGGATCTCGTTGGTCGCCATCGCCTCGAAGATCGAGCGCGGCACCAGATGCGCGACGAAATCCTTCAGCGAGAGGGAGCTGGTGCCGATGCCGCTCGCGGCGTGCGTGTCGGGCAGCGGCAGGTCGAGCCGGGCGCCGGGCTGCAGGATGTTCACCAGCACTAGGCCGAGCAGCAGCGACACGACCGAGGCGCTGAGGAACCAGGCCATGGCCTTGGCGCCGATCCGCCCGACCGCGCGGGTATCGCCCATATGCGCGACGCCGACGACGAGGGTGGAGAAGACCAGCGGCGCGATGATCATCTTGATCAGGCGCAGGAAGACGTCGGTGACGAGGGAGATGTAACCGGAGATCGCCTTGGCCGTCTCAGGGTTGGGCCAGAGCACGTGGCAGAAGTGGCCGGTGATGATCCCGAGCACCATGCCCACCATGATGAGCAACGTCAGCCGCTGGGTGCGCAAGGGCCGCCCTCCTGATTCGCCGGGCGCCGCCAGGGCCCGTCACGGAAGCATGAAGGAAGCGATGGCAGCGCAGGAGAGGACGCCAATCTGGTCAAGGGATTGTGAGATGCGCCATGCGGCCGGCCATTGCCGCGGCCCGGCGCCGGTTGCGGCAGCCCGGCGGTAGGAACGATCGCGCGAAGGGCGCATTGTCTCGGGCGGAAGCCGGCCGGCGTCGGGCCGGCAGGATTGGGATACGCGGCGGCATGACGAGGAACGACCGGGAAGCCTGGATGTGGGCCGAGGCCTGCGACGCGCTGACGCGGGCGGAGCGCCTGCATCGCCGCTTCTTCGAGCTGCGGCCCGGCCCCGCAGCCGGCCCGCCGCTCTGGCAGCCGCCGGCAGATGTGCTGGAAACCGATCGCAGCGTGCTGGTGATGGTCGCGCTTCCGGGCGTCGAGCCGGCGGGCATCGAGGCCGTGATCGAGGGCGGCGCGCTGCGCGTCTCCGGCGTGCGGCGTCTGCCGCCGGAATGGCGCGATGCCGCCATCCACCGCCTCGAGCTGCCACAGGGCCGGTTCGAGCGGCGCGTGCCCCTGCCGCCCGGCCGCTACAGCGCCGCGGTGCGGCACTCCATGCAGAATGGCTGCCTGCTCGTCAGCCTCGACAAGACCCTCTGAGGCCCCCGATGTCCGCATTTCCGCATGACCGCCCGCCGCCGCGCCTGCCGGATCTCGGCCCTGGCGCCGAGGGCCAGCCGCTCGCCGCGCTGCCGCCCGATGCGCTGCCGATCCTGCCGGTGCGCGAGATGGTGCTGTTCCCGGGCGGTGTCGTGCCGCTCGCCGTGGGCCGCCCGAGCTCCGTCGCCGCCGTGCAATACGCGCTGCGCGAGGGCCGGCCGATCGGCGTGCTGATGCAGCGCGACCCGCAGGCGGCCGAGCCAGGCGCGGCCGACCTGCACCGCACCGGCACCGTCGCCAACATCCTGCGCTGGGTGACGCTGCCCGATGGCAGCCACCAGCTCGTCTGCCAGGGCGTGCAGCGCTTCCGCGTGCTGGACTGGGTCGCCGAGCGACCCTTCATCGCCGCCGGCGCCTTCCGCATCGAGGAGCCGGAGAGCCGCACGCCCGAGCTCGAGGCGCGCATGCTGAACCTGCGCAACCAGGCGCTGGAGGCGCTGCAACTGCTGCCGCAGGCGCCCGAGGGGCTGGTCGCCACCGTGCAGGGGCTGGACCAACCGGGCCCGCTCGCCGACCTCGTCGCCGGCTATCTCGACATCCCGCCGGACGAGAAGCAGTCCATCCTCGAGACCGTCGATCTCGGCGAGCGGCTCGACCGCGTCTCCCGCGTGCTAGCGCAGCGGCTGGAGGTGCTGCGGCTCTCGGCCGAGATCGGCCGGCAGACCCGCGCCAGCCTCGATGCGCGGCAGCGCGAGGTGCTGCTGCGCGAGCAGATGGCGGCGATCCAGAAGCAGCTCGGCGAGGATGACGGCAAGTCCGCCGAGATCGCCGAGCTGACCGCGGCGGTCGAGAAGGCCGGGATGCCGGCCGAGGTCGAGGCGGCGGCGAAGCGCGAGCTGAGGCGGCTGGAGCGCATGCCGGAGGCCTCGCCCGAGCACGGCATCATCCGCAACTACCTCGACTGGCTGATCGAACTGCCCTGGCGCCTGCCGGCGGGGCAGGGGATCGACATCGCCGAGGCGCGGCGGATCCTGGACGAGGACCACTACGGGCTCGAGAAGATCAAGCGCCGCATCGTCGAGTATCTCGCAGTGCGCAAGCTGGCGCCGGAGGGCAAGGCGCCGATCCTCTGCTTCGTCGGCCCGCCCGGCGTCGGCAAGACCTCGCTCGGCCAGTCCATCGCCCGCGCCATGGGCCGCGCCTTCGTCCGCGTCTCCCTCGGCGGCGTGCATGACGAGGCGGAGATCCGCGGCCATCGCCGCACCTATATCGGCGCCATGCCGGGCAACATCCTGCAGGGCATCCGCAAGGCCGGCGCGCGCGACTGCGTCATGATGCTCGACGAGATCGACAAGATGGGGCGCGGCATCCAGGGCGATCCCTCGGCGGCGATGCTCGAGGTGCTGGACCCGGAGCAGAACGGCACCTTCCGCGACAACTATCTCGGCGTGCCCTTCGACCTCTCCCGCGTCGTCTTCATCGCCACCGCCAACATGCTGGACACCATCCCCGGCCCGCTGCGGGACCGGATGGAGATCATCGAGCTCAGCGGCTACACCGAGGAGGAGAAGCTGCAGATCGCCCGGCGCTACCTGGTGCGGCGGCAGCTCGAGGCGAACGGGCTGACGCCGGAGCAGGCCAGCCTGACCGACGCCGCGCTGCGCAGCATCATCCACGCCTATACCCGGGAGGCCGGGGTGCGCGGGCTGGAGCGGGAGATCGGCCGGGCGCTTCGCCATGCCGCGGTGCGCATCGCCGAGGGCAGCGCGACCAACGTCGCCATCGATGCCGGCGACCTCGCCCCCATCCTCGGCGCGCCGCGCTTCGAGAACGAGGTGGCGATGCGCACCAGCGTGCCCGGCGTCGCCACCGGCCTCGCCTGGACGCCGGTCGGCGGCGACATCCTCTTCATCGAGGCGACGCGCACGCCGGGCGGCGGCCGGCTGATCCTCACCGGCCAGCTCGGTGAGGTGATGCGCGAGAGCGCCCAGGCGGCGCTGAGCCTGGTGAAGGACCGCGCCGTCTCGCTCGGCATCGATCCCGCCCTCTTCGAGAAGTCCGACATCCATATCCATGTCCCGGCCGGGGCGACGCCGAAGGACGGGCCGAGCGCCGGCGTCGCCATGTTCACCGCCCTGGTCTCCCTGCTGACCGGCCGGACGGTGCGCAGCGACACGGCGATGACCGGGGAGATCAGCCTGCGCGGCCTGGTGCTGCCGGTGGGCGGCATCAAGGAGAAGGTGGTCGCCGCGGCGCGGGCCGGCCTCACTCGCGTGATGCTGCCGGCGCGCAACCGGCGGGACGAGGAGGATATCCCGGCCGAGACCCGCGCCCGGCTCGAGCTCGTCTGGCTGGAGCGCGCCGAGGAGGCGGTCGCCGCCGCGCTGGAGCCGGTCCGGGCGAAGGAGGGTGTGGCGTGAACAAGGATGGCCGCTTCAACACGCTCTATTGGGCGGTGGCGCTGCTCGGGCTGGTGCTCGTGCAGTATGTCGCCGCCCGCAACCAGCAGGTCGCCAACATCCCCTACAGCGAGTTCCAGCAACTGCTGAGCGAAGGGAAGGTGGCGGATGTCGGGGTCTCCGACCGCTTCATGCAGGGCACGCTGAAGCAGCCCCTGCCGGGCGGCCAGACCCGTTTCACCACCACCCGCGTCGATCCCGACATCGCCAAGGAGCTCGAGGGCCATGGGGTCAAGTTCAACGGCCAGATCGAGAGCACGTTGTTCCGCGACGTGTTGTCCTGGATCCTGCCGATGGTCTTCTTCGTCGGTATCTGGGTTTGGCTCGGCCGCCGCATGGCGGCCGGTGGCGGGCTGATGCAGATCGGCAAGAGCCGGGCGAAGATCTATGTCGAGAGCGACACCAAGGTCAGCTTCGCCGATGTCGCGGGCGTCGACGAGGCGAAGGACGAGCTGCGCGAGGTGGTCGATTTCCTGCGCGAGCCGGAGCGCTACGGCCGGCTCGGCGGCCGGATGCCGAAGGGCGTGCTGCTGGTCGGCCCGCCGGGCACCGGCAAGACCCTGCTGGCCCGCGCCGTGGCGGGCGAGGCGAAGGTGGCCTTCCTCTCCATCTCGGGGGCCGAGTTCGTCGAGATGTTCGTCGGCGTCGGCGCCGCCCGCGTGCGCGACCTCTTCGAGCAGGCGCGCGCCCGGGCGCCGGCCATCATCTTCATCGACGAGCTCGACGCGCTCGGCCGGGCGAGAGGCCTCGGCGGCGGCTATGGCGGCGGCGTGAACTCGGAAGCCGAGCAGACCCTGAACCAGCTCCTGGTCGAGATGGACGGCTTCGACTCCCGCGCCGGCCTCGTCATCCTCGCTGCCACCAACCGGCCGGAGATCCTCGATCCCGCCCTGCTGCGCGCCGGTCGCTTCGACCGCCAGGTGCTGGTCGACCGGCCGGACCGCGGCGGCCGGGTGCAGATCCTGAACGTGCATCTCCGCCGGGTGAAGCTGGCGCCGGAGGTGGAGCCGGAGAAGATCGCCGCCCTGACGCCGGGCTTCACCGGCGCCGACCTCGCCAACCTGGTGAACGAGGCGGCGCTCCTCGCCACGCGGCGCGGTGCGACGGCGGTGGGCATGCAGGATTTCGGCAATGCGGTGGAGCGCATCGTCGCCGGGCTCGAGAAGCGCAACCGGCTGCTGAACCCGCGCGAGCGCGACATCGTGGCGCATCACGAGATCGGCCATGCCCTGGTCGCCATGTCCCTGCCCGGCAGCGACCCGGTGCACAAGGTCTCCATCATCCCGCGCGGCATCGGCGCCCTCGGCTACACCATCCAGCGCCCGACCGAGGACCGCTTCCTGATGACGCGGGAGGAGCTGGAGCGGAAGATGATGGTCCTGCTCGGCGGGCGGGCGGCGGAGCTGGTGGTCTACGGCCATCTCTCGACCGGCGCCGCGGACGACCTGCAGCGCGTGACCGACATCGCCCGCGGCATGGTCACGCGCTACGGCATGTCCGAGGCGCTCGGGAGCGTCGCCTATGAGCGCGACCCGCGCAGCATGCTCGCCGGGCCGACCCCGCTGCTCGGCGGGCCGCCCGGCCATGACTATGGCGAGGCCGCCGGCAATGCGATCGATGCCGAGGTGCGGCGCATCGTCGATTCGGCGCTGGAGCGGACCGTGGCGCTGATCCGCGAGCGGCGCGAGGCGCTGGAGCGGACGGCGCAGCGGCTGCTGGAGAAGGAGACGCTGGAGGAGGCCGAGCTGGTCCAGCTCCTCGGGGTGACGCCGCGACCGGCGAAGGAGGCGGCGGAATAGAAGCCGGCCGGCGCTTCAGCCGCGCGCCGGGCCGAAGATGCGGCCGAGATGCGCCTCCAGGCCGGGCTCCCGCCAGTCCGGTCCGCGCCAGCCGATATAGCCGTCCGGTCGTATCAGGTGGCAGGCCGCGGCCGCGCCATAGGCCCGGGCCTGGTGCCCCTCGGCATCCTGCACCAGGGCGATGCCCGGTTCCTCGCCAAGCCCCTCCACGCCGGTGACGGCGACCACCCGCAGCCGATCGCCCAGGCGGTCGCGCAACGCCCGCACCCGGTCGCCGAGCGCCGCCAGTTCTGCGGCGGCACCCGCTTCCGGCAGGCGGACCAGCAACACATGCGCCGTGCCGCGCAGCAGGTCGAAGAGGCGCAAGGGAAAGCCGAAGCCGCGGCGGCGCAGCCCCTCGGCGTCCGGCGCGCGGTCGCCGGCCATCGGCAGGGCCAGCTCCGCCGCGCCGCCCGCCTCCGTCACCCAGGCCGTGCCGCGATAGGTCAGCGGGATCTGCGTATCCGCCAGCCGGTCCGGCGCGCCGCCCGCCTCCCGTCCGAAGCCGGCGGTGGCCGCGGTGGTGCGGGCGATCACCGCCGCGCCGACCGGCCGTCGCTCCGCCTCGTAGCTGTCGAGCAGGGCGGGCAGCGCAGCGCCGTCGAGGACCAAGGCCAGCTTCCAGGCGAGGTTGTAGGCGTCCTGGATGCCGGTGTTCATGCCCTGGCCGCCGGTCGGCGGATGGATATGCGCCGCATCGCCGGCGATGAAGCAGCGCCCCACCCGGTAATGCGCGGCGAGCCGCATGCTGATGCGGAAGATGGAGGACCAGCGGAGATCGGAGAGCGGCGGGCGATCCGGCAGCAGGTCGTCCGCCACGGCCTGGAGCTGCGGCAGGCTGGGCCCTTTGGTTTCGGCCTGGATTCCGTGGCCGGTGCCGCCCGCCGGAACGAGCTCGGGCGGCGCCACCATGGTGACGCGGTAGCGGCCATGCTCCGGCAGCGGCACGGCGACGAGGAGGTCGGGCGGCGCGTCCTCATGCAGGCGGAGCGCCCGGAAGGCCGTGCCATAGGGGAGGTCCCAGCCGATATGCACGTCGCCCAGCATGAAGGTCATCGGCAGGGCCTCGCCCTCGAAGCCGATGCCGAGCGCGCGCCGCACCGCGCTATGGGCGCCGTCGCAACCGATGACGTAGCGGAAGCGGGCCTCCCCCTCCCGGCCATCGGCGCCGGCGAGGCGGGCGGAGACGCCCTCCGCCTCCTGCGTGAGGCCCGTCAGGGCAATGCCGCGCTCGATGCCGATGCCGAAGCGATGGAGATGCGCGGTGAGCAGGCGCTCGGTCTCGTATTGCGGCAGGCCGAGCTGCGAAAAGGGCATGGCGGGCAGATCGGGCCGGGCATCCATGGGGGGACGGCCATGGATCACGGAGCGCAGGCCGGTGAGCCAGAGCCCGGCATCGACCATCTCCCGGGCGATGCCCATATCCTCCCAGACCTCGATGGTGCGCGGCGTGACGCCGATGGCGCGGCAATAGGGCGAGGGGGCGGGCATCCGGTCGATGATGCGGCAGCGCCTGCCATGCCGGGCCAGCTCGCAGGCCATCGTCAACCCGACCGGCCCTGCGCCGACCACCAGAACGTCTTCCATGCGCGCCTCGCCGTTGCGGCGGCGAGCTTAGCGCTAGGCTCGGCCGGCGCCGTGCGGGAATCCGGGCCGGCCCAGGATTTTCAACGAGGACTGGAGCGTGATCGCTTGAGGTGGAAACACCGAAAAGCGTGACTCACGCGATCAAACAGCGGCCTGGACCATGATCCGCGACCCTGTGTGAGCGGATCATGGTCCAGGGGCGGCGGGGCCGCGTCTCGCCCTGCGGTCGTCATGGCGCCTGCCACCTCCCCGGTTCACGCCTTGCCCACGCCCTTGTTGACCAGGGAGAGATCGAAAGCCTGCCGCCAGTCGAGCCCCTTCGGCAGCACCCCCACCTCGGCCATGGCGGCGTAGAAGCGGCCCCAGCGCTCCTCCGTCATGGCGCCGATGCCGAGCCGGGCGGCGTCGCCGGAGCGGAGGATGCCCGCCTCATTCATCATGCGCGTGCCGAAGGCGATCAGCTCATCGCCCATCTCGGGATTCTGCGCCTTGATCAGGGCATTGGCGGCCGCCGTGTCGAAGCCGCCGGCCGGGCCCTTCAGATACTGGTCCCAGCCTTCCATCGAGGCATCGACGAAGCGCTGGATCACCTCGCGCCGCTCGGCGAGCGTCTTCGCGCCGATATTGATGGTGGTGCCGTAATTCTCGAAGCCGGCATCGTGCAGCAGCAGCGTGTCCGGCGTCAGCCCGGCCTGCCGGAGGGAGAAGGGCTCGCTGCCGAGATAGCCCTGCTGCACCAGCATCCGGTCGGCCAGGAAGGGCTGCAGGTTGAAGGTATAGGGACGGATCTGCTCATCCTTCAGCCCGTATTTCCGCCGCAGGAAAGGCCACCAGGTCACCCGCGGCTCGGCGCTGATCAGGATGGTGCGGCCGCGCAGCGCCTCGAATCCGGTGAAGCCGGTGCCCGGGTGCGCGATCAGCACCACCATGTCCTTCTGGAAGACCGCGCCGATGCAGAGGAAGGGCAGCTTCTCGCGCACGAAATTCAGGGCGGCGAGCCCGTTGCCCATCGCCATGTCAACCCGCCCGCCGAGCAGGAGCTGGGCCGGGTTGATCTGCGGGCCGCCGGTGCGCAGCTCGACCTCAAGCCCGGCCTTGCGATAAAGGCCGGCGGCCTCCGCCTGGTAGAAGCCGCCATGCTCGGCCTGGGCGCGCCAGTTGGTGATGAAGCTCACCTTGTCCAGGCGCGGCTGGGCCCGCGCCGGCCCGGCGGCGACCAGCAGGGGCGCCCCGGCGCCGAGCAGGCCGAGCGCGGCGCGGCGCGAGACGATGTGGCGTTGCGCGGTCATGCGGTCCTCCCCCGACAGGCGGTGGCCGAGGGTGCCACGCCCGGCCGCCGGCGCAAGCGCCGGCCGTCTTCAGGGGCGCAGGCGCAGCGGCCGGATCAGCATGAGCGCCGCGCCGAAGCCCCAGGCGCCGTTGTAGAGCAGGCCACGCCAGGGGATGGCGCCTTTCCAGAGCGGCAGGCCCTTCAGCCAGGGCACTAGCGACACCGCGACGGCGGTCAGCGCCAGGGCCCCGAAGACGGTCGAGAACAGGATGGCCCGCACCCGCGCCCAGGTGAGGAGCAGGGCGAGGACCCCGCCCCAGACCCCGCCCCAGAAGCTCTGCGAGAGGATGGTCGGCACGCCGAGCGGGCGGGTCGGCGCCATGTTGAAGGGCGGCGCGGTCCGGCCGAGGGCCGCGACCACGGCGGGAATGTCGTTGCCGACATGGTAGAGCAGGAAGGCTGTGCCCTGGTGGAAGATGGGCACTGCCAGGAAGCCGGCGACGAAGCCGGCGAGGATGATGCGACGCATGGCGACGGTGGTGGCTCCCTCTGTCCGGGGCACCTTGCCGTGCGGCGCCGGCCCGCGCACCCTGCCGCACCGATAGGTCCTGAGAGGGGGATGCCGTGAACGGAGCCGAGAGTCTGGTCAAGACCCTGTTGGGGAGCGGCGTCGATGTCTGCTTCGCCAATCCGGGCACCAGCGAGATGCATTTCGTTGCCGCGCTGGACCGGGTGCCCGGCATGCGCTGCGTCCTCGGCCTGCAGGAGAACATCGTCACCGGCGCCGCCGATGGCTACTGGCGCATGGCCGGGAAGCCGGCCTGCACGCTGCTGCATTGCGGCCCGGGCCTCGCCAACGGCCTCGCTGGGCTGCACGACGCGCGCCGGGCCCGCTCGGGCATCGTCAACGTGGTCGGCGACCAGGCGGTCTATCACCGGCCCTTCGACGCCCCCCTGACCGCCGATACCGAGGGCTGGGCGCGGGGCGCCTCGGCCTGGGTCCGCACCTCAAGCCGGTCCGAGGATGTCGGGGGCGATGCCGCGATCGCGGTGCAGGCGGCGCGCACCTCGCCCGGCCAGGTGGCCACCCTGGTGCTGCCCTCCGACAGCTCCTGGAACGAGGGCGGCGTGGTGGCCGCGGCGCTGCCCGTGCCGGCGGTGCCGCAGGCCGATCCGCACGCCATCCGCCAGGCGGCGCGGCTGCTGCGGGAGAAGCGCAATGTCCTGCTGCTGCTCGGCGGCCTCGCCCTGCGCGAGGGGGCGCAGCGCGAGGCGCAGCGCATCGCCGCCGCCACCGGGGCGAAGCTGCTGGCGGAGGGCTCCAACGCCCGGATCGAGCGCGGCCGGGGCCGCCTGCCGCTGGAGCGGGTGCCCTATGTGAACGAGCTCGCGGTGAAGACCCTCGAGCCCTACGAGCACATCATCCTGGTCAATGCCAAGGAGCCGATCGGCTTCTTCGGCTATCCGGGCAAGCCCAGCCGCTTCTGGCAGCCGGGCTGCGAGCTGCACCTGCTGACCCGGCTGGAGCAGGATGCCGAGACGGCGCTGCGGGCGCTGGCCGAGGAGCTCGGCGCGCCCGCCGCCGCCATGCCCGATCCCGGCCGGCGGCCGGAGGCGCCGCGCGGCGCGCTCAGCCCGGAAGGCCTCGCCCGCGCCGTCGCCGCGCTGATGCCCGAGGGGGCGGTCGTGGTCGATGAATCCGTCACCTATGGCCGCGGCTTCTTCGCCGAGACCCATGCCGCCCCGCCGCATGACTGGCTGCAGAATTGCGGCGGCGCCATCGGCTATGGCCCGCCGGTCGCGACCGGGGCGGCGATCGGCGCCGGCGGCCGGCGGATCATCGCCCTGCAGGCGGATGGCAGCGCCATGTACACGCCGCAGGCCCTCTGGACCCAGGCGCGGGAGAAGCTGCCGATCACAACCGTGATCCTCTCGAACCGGAAGTATCAGATCCTGATCGGCGAGTACCAGAATGTCGGCGCCAATCCGGGCCGCACGGCCATGGACATGCTCGACCTGGGCAATCCCGATATCGGCTGGGTGCAGCTTGCCAACAGCATGGGTGTCGAGGCGACCCAGGCGGCGAATCTCGAGACGCTCGGCGATCTCATGGCGCAGTCCTTCAGCCGCCCCGGTCCCTTCCTGATCGAATTGCTGATCTGAGCGGATGGGCAGCGGCGCCCGCCGGAAGGGGCGCCGCCGGACCGGAGACCCTGCCGGCGCGGCCTCATCCGGCGCATGCTGTGCCGCAATATGAGACTGCGCGCGTGAAACAAGATGTCCTACCGTTCAGGTTTCGCGCAATGTGCGGGTAAGTCGCCTTGGTGCATGGTCGTGCCAGGTCCGGGACAAGCATGTCCCGGCGGCCCCACCTGCGTTATCTCGGCGCGTCAAGGCAGGGCAGGGGGCACGAGACATGCGGCAGGCGGCGAGTTTCGAGCAGACATGAATATGGTGCACCAGCCGCATCCAGCGCCCGAGGCCAAGGTCGCGCGACCATCGGCGCCGAATGCGGCGCCGCCGCCCGCGCCCGCCGCCCCACCATCCCCGGCCTTGGTCGAGTCGCCCGCCGCGCGGCCATCGGCGCGGCGCTACTGGCTGCCCTCGGTGCTGCTGCTCGCCGCAGCCCTCGGGGTCGGCGGCTACTACTACACGCATCGCGAGCGCCCGGTGCCCACCTCGCCGCCGGCCACAGTCACCGAGCCGCTGTCGCAGGGCGAGTTCCGCCTGTCCGACAACGAGATGCGCGCCCTCCGGATCGAGGAGATGCATCTGCGGGACTTCCGCGCCGAGCGGGTCGCGGAAGGGCGTATCGCCTATAATGACGACCGCGCGACGCCCGTCTTCTCGCCCTATAACGGCCGCGTGATCCGTGCCGAGGCGCGCATGGGCGACATGGTGAAGGCCGGCGACACCCTGTTCGAAATCGAGACGACCGATCTCGCCGGCGCCGCCAACGACCTTCTCTCGGCGGCCGATGCCGCCAACAAGGCGCGCGCCACCCTCGACCAGGCGAAGCGGGAGGAGACGCGGCAGGCCAATCTCTTCTCCGCCCGCGCCGCCTCGCAGCGCGATGTCGAGCAGGCCCGCGTCGGCGCCGCCACCGCGGCCGACGACCTGCGCAGCGCCCAGGCGACCCTCGCCGCCGCCCGGGACAAGCTGCGCGTGCTCGGCCGCAGCGCCGAGGAGATCGCGCGCATCGAGCAGACCCGCATGGTGAATGCGGTGGTGCCGGTGCTCGCCCCGATCGGCGGCACGGTGACGCAGCGCAAGGTCGGCCCAGGCCAGTGGCTCTCGAGCGGCTCTTCCGACCCGGTCTATACCATCGCCGATCTCTCCACCATGTGGCTGATCGCCGCGGTGCGGGAGCTCGACGCTCCCCTCATCAAGGTCGGCCAGCAGGTGCAGGTCTCGGTCGGCGCCCTGCCCGACCGGGTCTTCGATGCGAAGATCACCGCGACCAGCGCCGGGCTCGACCCGGCGACGCGCCGCATGACGGTCCGGGCCGAGGTGAAGGATCCCGACCGGCTGCTGAAGCCCGAGATGTTCGCCACCTTCCGCATCGAGGTGGGCGAGGAGCAGCGCGCCGTCGCGGTGCCGGTGAATGCCCTGATCTTCCGCGGCCCCGAGGCGAGCGTCTGGGTGGCCCTCGACGGCAACCGCTTCATGCTGCGCAAGGTCAAGACCGGCATCCGCAGCGGCGACATGGTCGAGGTGACCGAGGGGCTGAAGGAAGGCGAGCACGTGGTGACCGGCGGCGCCTTGTTCATCGACCGGGCCGCGAGAATCGACTGACCGGCGTCAACGGCTGGCGAAGCCGGCATCGCTTCGGTCATGATGCCGCGGGGCGCGGCATCAGGCCGCCCCGCACGCGGCCAGGACAGGACCAATGCGCCAGATCGTCGCCTTCTCGCTGCAGCGCCGGCCGCTGGTCATCCTGCTGTTCTTCGTCTTCATCATCCTCGGCCTGGTGGGCTTCACCCGCCTGAACATCGAGGCCTATCCGGACCCGGTGCCGCCGCAGGTCGTCATCATCACCCAGAATCCCGGCCAGAGCGCCGAGGAGATCGAGCGCTACGTCACCATCCCGATCGAGGTGGCGATGGCCGGCCTGCCGAACCTGACCTCGGTGCGCTCGACCAGCCTCTTCGGCCTCTCGGACGTGCGGGTGCAGTTCAACTTCAACTTCACCTATGACCAGGCGCTGCAGCAGGTGCTCAACCGGCTCGGGCAGCTCCAGGGCCTTCCGGAAGGGGTGGAGCCCGAGATCTCGCCGCTCAGCCCGATCGGCGAGATCATGCGCTACCGTCTGGTCGGGCCGCCCGGCTACTCGCTCGCCGATCTCAAGACCCTGCAGGACTGGGTGCTCGACCGCCGCTTCAAGCGCGTGCCGGGGGTGATCGACGTCACCTCCTTCGGCGGCCTGACCAAGAGCTACAACATCATCGTCGACCTGCACCGCATGGCGGCGCACAACCTGACCCTGCCGCAGGTGATCGAGGCGGTGCGCTCGGGCAACGCCACCGTCGGCGCCGGCATCATCCGCATCGGGCCGCAGGCGGCGGTGGTGCAGGGGATCGGCCTGATCCGCAGCCTCGACGACATCCGCGGCGTGGTGGTGGCGGCCGAGGGCGGCATGCCCGTGCTGCTCTCCGACATCGCCGATGTCGAGATCGGCAACACGCCGCGCCTCGGCATCGCCGGGCATGAGGGGGATGACGACGTGGTGCTGGCCACGGTGCTGATGCGCCGCGGCGAGCAGACCCTGCCGACCATCCGCGGCGTGCAGCGGGAGGTGGCGCGGATCAATGCCGGCGGCATCCTGCCGCCCGGCGTCCGGATCGTCCCCCTCTACGACCGGGAAGACCTGGTCAAGATCACCACCCGGACCGTGGTGCACAACATCATCGAGGGCGTGCTGCTGATCCTGGTGATCCAGTACCTCTTCCTCGGGGATTTCCGCGGCGCCCTGGTGGTGGCGGCGACCATCCCCTTCGCCTTCCTCTTCGCCATCCTGCTGATGCTCATCCGCGGCGAGAGCGCCAACCTGCTCTCGCTCGGTGCCCTCGATTTCGGCCTGCTGGTGGATGCGACGGTCATCATGGTGGAGAACATCTACCGCCATCTCGGCCTCGCCCGGCAATCGGCGCACCGCTACGTGCCGCCGGCCGGCTCGAAGGAGCTCTCCGGCCTCTCGCTCACCGTCCTGCGGGCGGCGGGGGAGGTGGACAAAGCGATCTTCTTCTCGGCGCTCATCATCATCGCCGCCTTCATCCCGCTCTTCACCCTTGGCGGCATCGAGGGGCGGATCTTCGGCCCGATGTCGAAGACCTATGCCTATGCGATCATCGGCGCCCTGCTGGCGACCTTCACCGTCACCCCCGCCCTTGCCGCGGCGATGCTGAAGGAGGACAGCCGGGAGCGGGACACGCCGGTGGTCCGCGCCCTCCGCTGGGGGCATCGGCGGCTCTACGGCCTCGCCATGCGCGCCCGCGCGATCTGCCTCGGCCTCGCCGCCATCACCTTCGCCGGCGCGCTCCTGCTGCTCTCGACGCTCGGCGCCGAGTTCCTGCCGGCCCTCGAGGAGGGCAATCTCTGGGTCCGGGCCACCATGCCCGGCACGATCTCGCTCGAGGAGGGCAACGGCACGGTCAACCGTATCCGCGCCGCGCTGCTCGAATTCCCCGAGGTCATCACCGCCACCTCGCAGCAGGGCCGGCCGGATGACGGAACCGACAGCGCCGGCTTCTTCAATGCGGAGTTCTTCCTGCCGCTGCGGCCGCCGGAGGAATGGACCACCGCGCCGACCCGCGACGGGCTGGTGCATGCCATGCAGGAACGGCTCTCGCGCGAGTTCGTCGGCATCGAGTTCAGCTACGCCCAGGCGATCAGCGACAACGTCCAGGAGGCCGCCTCGGGTGTGAAGGGCGCCAATGCGATCAAGGTCTTCGGGCCGGAGCTCGACATCATCGCCCGCAAGGCGGAGGAGATCCGGCGGGTCCTGGCGGGGGTGGAGGGCGTCGCCGACCTCGCCGTCTTCCGCTCGCTCGGCCAGCCGACCGTCGCGGTGCAGATCGACCGGGCCCGGGCCGCGCGCTTCGGTCTCTCGGTCGGCGACATCAACGAGGTGGTGCAGGCGGCCATCGGCGGCGCCGAGGCCGGGCGCGTCTACGAGCCGGGCGGCGACCGCAATTTCCCGCTCATCATCCGCTTCGCCGCGCCCTTCCGCGACAGCCTCGATGCGATCGCCCGCATCCCGATCGGCGCCGGCGGCGCGGCGACCCTCGCCGATGTGGCGACGATCCGCCTCGTCTCGGGCGTTTCCTACATCTACCGCGAGGATGCCAGCCGCTACGTCCCCATCCGCTTCTCGGTCCGCGGCCGCGACCCGGCGAGCACGGTGGCCGAGGCGCAGGAGCTGGTGGAGCAGCAGGTCGAGCTGCCGCCGGGCTACCGGCTGGACTGGGTGGGCGAGTTTCGTAATCTGCAGGATGCGATCGGGCGCCTGATGGTGGTGGTGCCGGCGGCGCTCGCCCTCATCCTGGTGCTGCTCTATGTGCAGTTCAACACGCTGCGCGAGACGCTGCTGGTCTTCGCCATCGTGCCGCTCTCCCTCACCGGCGGCATCGCGGCGCTGGCCGTGGCCGGGCTCAATTTCTCGGTGCCGGCGGCGATCGGCTTCCTCGCGCTGTTCGGCATCACGGTGATGGAGGGCATCATCATGCTCTCGCATTTCAACCATCTGCGGCTTGAGGGGATGCCCTGGCGCACCGCCCTCGACCAGGCCGGCACCGACCGCATGCGGCCGGTCTTCATGACCTGCTTCGCCTCCTTCACCGGCCTGCTGCCCATGGCGCTGGCCACCGGCATCGGCGCGGATGTGCAGAAGCCGCTCGCCCTGGTCGTCGTCGGCGGCATCGGCCTGGTGCCGCTCTTCATCCTCGTGGTCTTCCCCGTCATGATCGATCTCTTCGGCAAGCCGCGGCATCTGCGGCAGGAGTCCCTCGGCACCCGGTCGGTGGGCGCGCGGGCATGACGGGGTGGCGGGCCTGGCTGCTGCTCGGCCTGGCCGTGCTGGGCCCGCCCATGCCCGTGCCGCAGGCCCTGGCCGAGACGAAGCCGCCATCCGGGCCGCCATCCGGGCCGCCATCGGGGCCGCAGCCGGCGGGCAGCCTGCCCCTGCCGGTCGGGCACGGAGCCCAGCCGCTGACGCTCGAGCAGGCCGAGCGGATGCTGATCGACCGCAACCTCGCCGTCATTGCCGCGCGGCGGGGCGTGGACGCCGCCCGCGCCAACCAGCTCGTCGCCTCTTCCCTGCCGCCGCCGCAATTCCAGGTCGGCAACAGCTTCGCGCAGTTCAACGAGACCAGGGCCGGCGCCGTCAAGGGCGCGCGCTTCCTCAGCCCGTCCAACAACATCGCCGTCGGCCTGCAGGTGCTGGTCGAGCGCGGCAGCAAGCGCACGCTGCGCACCCGCCTCGCCGAGACCCAGATCGGCACCGCCGAGGCGCAGGTGCTGGACACGCTGCGCATCCAGCTCTTCACCCTGCGCCAGGCCTTCCTCGGCTCGCTTCTCGCGCGGGCCAATCTGGAAGTGGCGCTCGGCAACCGGCTGAGCCTCGACCGGACGGAGACGCTGCTGCGCCGGCAGCTCCGCGACGGCGCGATCCCGGAGGGCGACCTGCTGCGCTTCCAGGCGAGCCGGCTGCAATTCGAGCCCGACGTCACCAACAACGCCCAGGCCTATGCCGCCGGCATCGCCTCGGTGGCGGCGCTGCTCGCCGCCGATCCGGCCGCCTTCCAGCCCGGCGCCGGGCAGATCCAGGCGCTCGGCATCCGTCCCACCGTGCCATCGGCCCTGGCGCCGCCGCCGCCCGGCCCGCGCGGCCCGGCCGGCACGCCGCCCGGACCGGCCAGCGCCCCGACGACGGTGCAGACCATCCTCTCGCCGGTCGCCTTCGACCTGCGCGGCCGCTTCGACCTGGTGCCCTCCCTCGGCATCGGCCGCGACGAGCTGGCGCAGGCGATCGAGAACCGCGCCGATGTGGTGGCGGCGCAGCGCCAGGTGGCCGCCGCCAATTCCAACCGGCTGCTGGCCGAGGCGTCGCGGTCGCGCGACGTCACGGTCTATGGCGGCTGGTCGCGCTCCCGCCTGTCGCAGGACCTGCCGAATTCCCGCGACCAGCTCAATGCCACGGACAGCTTCGCCGTCCAGCTCTCGGTGCCGATCTTCACGCGCCAGATCGTCGAGGGGAATGTCGGGATCGCCGCCGCGCAGGCCGGGCAGGCCGAGGCCCAGGCCCGGGCGGCGCTGCTGCAGGCACGGGCCGACTTCGCCACGGCCTGGGCCAGCTACGAGCAGGCGCGGGCGTTGCTGAACCTCTATACCGGCGGCGCCCTGAACCGGGCCGAGGAGGCCTATCGCAGCACCGAGCAGGCCTATCTGGCGGGCGGGCGGACGCTGCTCGACGTGCTGGATGCGTTGCGGACGCTGAATGCGACGCGGGTGCAGGCGAACCAGGCGCGCTACGCCTATCTGCTCGCCCTGGCGCAACTCGAACAGGCGACCGGCGTCTCCGGCATCGCGCCGCGGCTGTGAGGCGGTACCGCACGACCGGCGCGGTGCGGTATCACCCGGAGGGGAGGGAGGTGCTCGCCAGGTTGCGGCGACACCGAATTCTCCCCACCCTGTGCCGGGCAGTCAGAAGGGAAGAATCGCGCATGGTCCGTATCGCATTTTGCATCGGCGTCCTTGGCCTCCTCGCGGCCTGCAGCCCGAGCTTCGGCAGCGGCCAGCCGCGCGAGGTCGTCTACGTGCCGGCGGGCAGCCCGCCGCCGCGCTGACGCCGCGCGTCAAGGCGCTCCGCCAAGGGGCCGCACGGCTGGGACGTGATCGTGCGGGGCGCGGTGGAACGCCCCGCCGCCGGTCCGTCCGGCAGGCGGGCCAGCCGAGACGCCGCCGGCGCCGCCACGCAGGCGATGGGGCGCGCGAGCTGCGCCAGCACCTCGCCGGCCAGCAGGGCGCTCTCCGGTCGCACCGGCAGCCCCGCCGCCTGCAGCCCCTCCGCCGCCCAGCGGTTGCAGGTGTAGAGCAGCGAATAGCCGCGCGCGGCTTTGTAGAAGAAGCTGCCCATCAGCGCCTCCTCGCGGGCCGGCAGCATCCGTCCCTCGGTATCGCGGGCGAAGCTGT
The DNA here is from genome assembly GCF_013112485.1 of Roseicella sp. DB1501. Lineage (GTDB taxonomy): Bacteria > Pseudomonadota > Alphaproteobacteria > Acetobacterales > Acetobacteraceae > Paracraurococcus. The sequence continues at coordinate 597,182 of NZ_JABFHG010000001.1, read as the reverse complement.
CGGCCAGGAAGCGGACCATCCCCTCGCGCCCCCCGGGCGGCAGGGCGAGGGCGAACACGCGGCCCGGATAGGCCTCGGGCGGCGGGACGGTCAGCCCTGTCACCTGGATGACGCCGGGCCCGGGAATCGGGCCGAGCAGCCATTCCTCGAAGGCGCCGGTTCCCGCCAGCATGAATCCGTACTTGCCGAAGCCGAAGGCCAGCGCATCGGCGCCGGGAAAGGCGGCGGCGAAGCGGGCGAGCGGGCCGTCGAGGGCATGGCGGCGCATGGCCAGCTCCAGGTGCCAGCCATGGCTGACCACCCAGGCCTCGGTTTCCGCGGCAGCCTCCGTCGGGCAGGGCGGCGGCGGGGGCAGGGCGCAGCCGGCAAGGACCAGGGGAGCAGCCAGGGGCGCGAGCAGGGCCATGGCCTGGCGTCGCCCCACAGCCTTGCGACACCCCGGAGCGAAGCCGATAGTCATGCCGAATGCCGGGATCCCGCGCAGCCCGCGGCGGTGGATCGCATGCGGCGGGGGAGGGCGGCAAGCGGGAGAGACGATCCATGGACATGCAGATCCGCGGCAAGCGGGTGCTGGTCACCGGCGGCTCGAAAGGCATCGGGCTGGCCTGTGCCGAGGCCTTCGCGGCGGAGGGGTGCGACCTCGTCCTCGCCTCGCGCGACGCCGCGGCGCTGGAACAGGCCGCCGGGACGATCCGCGGCCGGCACCAGGTGAACATCGCCATCCAGGCCGGCGACCTCGCCGATCCGGCGGCGCGCATCGCGCTGCAGGCGGCGCATCCGGAGATCGACGTGCTGGTGAACAATGCCGGCGCCATCCCGGGCGGCACGCTGCACGACATCAGCCTGGAGCGCTGGCAGCAGGCCTGGGCGCTGAAGGTCTTCGGCTACATCCATCTGACGCAGCTCTACCTGCCGGCCATGGAGGCGCGGCGCGACGGCGTCGTCGTCAACATCATCGGCATGGCGGGCCGGGCGCCGCGGGCCGACTACATCTGCGGCGCCGCCGGCAATGCCTCGCTGATCGCCTTCACCGCGGCGCTCGGCGGTAAGGCGCCGGACAGCAATGTCCGCGTCGTCGGCATCGCGCCGGGCGCCACCATGACGGAGCGGATCATCACCCTTTCGAAGTCGCGGGCGAAGACGAAATGGGGCGATGAGGGCCGCTGGGAGGAGATGCTTTCCGGCCTGCCGCTCGGCCGGGCGGGCAAGCCGGAGGAGATTGCCGACCTCGCCGTCTTCTGCGCCAGCCCGCGCGGCGGCTATCTCTCCGGCACGACCATCGAGGTGGATGCCGGCGCGCAGTTCCGCGGCTGACGGCGGGGGACGCGGCGATGGAGTTTCGTCTGACCGAGGCGCAACGCGCCCTGATCGCGCCGGTGCGGGAGATGGCGCAGACCCGCTTCCGCGCGCGCGCGCTCCGCTGGATGGATGGCAGCTTCCCCTGGGAGAACATCCGCGACCTGGCCGGGCTCGGCGTACTCGGGATGACGGTGCCGGAGGAGTATGGCGGCCTCGGCCTGCCGGTCTTCGAGACGGCGCTCATCCTCGAGGAGATCGCCAAGGTCTGCTACCCGACCGCCATGGCCGTGCTGGGCGAGGCCGGGGTGCAGACGCGGGTGATCGCCCGCTACGCGCCCGAGGGCATCCGTGCCCGCATCCTGCCGGCCGTGGTCAGCGGCGACTGCATCCTCTCGATCTGCATGACCGAGCCGCATGCCGGCACCGACGTGGCGAATTACCGCACCAACGCGGTGATCAAGGGCGATCGCGTCCTGGTGAACGGCGCGAAGACCCTGATCTCCCGTGCCGAGGAGGCGGGGATGTTCGTGGTCTTCACCCGCATCGACGGAAGGCCGGGGCGGGAGGGCATCGGCTGCGTGCTGGTCGAGCGCGGCACGCCCGGCCTCGCCGTGACCGGCACCTACCACACCTTGGGCGGCGAGAACCTGCACGAGGTACGCTTCGAGGATGTCGAACTGCCGCTCGAGAACCTCGTCATCCGCGAGGACGGGTTCAAGCGGCTGCTCTCCGCCTTCAACACCCAGCGCTGCCTCAACCCGGCGATCAGCCTCGGCCTCGCCGAGGGCGCCTTCGACGAGGCCTTGCGCTATGTGCGGGACCGCCCGGTCTTCGGCCGGCCGATCGCCGACTTCCAGGGCGTGCGCTGGAAGCTCGCCGACATGTACAAGGAGATCGAGGCGGCGCGCGGGCTGCTCTGGCGCGCCTGCATGACCGCCGACCCCTTCCCCGATCCCTTCCTGGCGGCGACCGCCAAGGTCTTCTGCAACGAGATGGCGATCCGGGTGACGAGCGAGGCGGTGCAGCTGCATGGCGGCTTCGGCTTCACCGACGAATACCCGGTCTCCCGCCTCTATCGCGGCGCCCGCTACGGCAGTCTCGGCGGCGGCGCCACCGAAACGCTGCGCGACCTCATCGGCCGCAAGCTGACGGGCGAGGAGCCAGGGCCGGACGGCATCATGGGCCTCGGCTATTTCTAGAGCAATTTGCCTTCAGAGCATCTTCACCCGATCAGATGGGTCCATCTGATCGGGAGCTGCTCTGAGGCGCCGCCTCCAACGCCGCGACGAGGAGCTGCAGCAACTCGCGGCCGAAAGCGCGCATGTTGGCGACGCGGTCGGGGCTGCCGGTCTCGATGGTGAGGGTCTTCGCCACCGGCCCGGCGACGGCGAAAACGCCATGCCCAGCGGCATGGCCATAGCGGTTGCCGGTGGGACCAGCGGCTCCTGCCTCGCCAAGCGCCCAGGTGGTGCCGAGGCGGCTGCGCGCGCCCTCGGCGAGCAGCGCCGCCATCTCCTCCGAGGCCGGGGCGGCGCCCTTCAGCGCGGCGGTGGGGATGCCGAGCAGCGCCTCCCGCGCCGCCCGCGTGTAGACCACGCTGCCGCCGAGGAAATAGGCGGAGGCGCCCGGCACCGCGAGCAGCGCGGCGGAGACGAGGCCGCCGCTCGAGCTCTCGGCGACGGCGATGGTCTCGCCGCGCGCCTTCAGCAGCGCCCCGGCCCGGGCGGCGATCGGAAGCAGGCTGTCCATGGTGTTCCTCCGGTGTCGGGGGGGAGGCTATCGCGGCCGGCGGCGCGGCGGAACCGCAGGCCAGGCGAAGAGGACGTCGCCGGGACTTTTGCGCTGCCGAATGATTGACAGATATATCACCGCCATGCTCGCCTCCGTATCAAGCCCCGGCACGGGGCGCGGAGGACGTCGTGCATGCCCGCATCCCTGTCCGATGCCGAGGTGGCGGAGTACCGAAGGCTCGGCTACCGCTTTCCGATCCGGGCCTTCTCCGCCACGGAGGCGGAGGGGCTTCTGGCGCGGTTGCGGGCGACCGAGGCCAGGCTCGGCGGCAGCCTGTCCGGCCGCATGAACCAGAAGCCGCATCTGCTCTTCCCCTGGGCGCATGCGGTGGTCACCCATCCGGCGGTGCTCGATGCGGTGGAGAGCGTGCTCGGCCCCGACCTGCTCTGCTGGGGCAGCCAGTTCTTCATGAAGGGGGCGGGCGACCCGGCCTATGTTTCCTGGCACCAGGACGGCACCTATTGGGGCCTCTCCAGCCCCGACGTGGTCACCGCCTGGATCGCCCTTACCCCGAGCCTGCCGGAGAGCAGCAACATGCGGGTGGTGCCGGGCACGCATCTCTCGCCGGTGCCGCATACCGATACCTTCGCCGCCGACAACCTGCTCTCCCGCGGCCAGGAGGTGGCGGTCGAGGTGGATGAGCGGGATGCGGTCGACATCACCCTGCAGCCCGGCGAGATGAGTCTGCACCACGTGCTGATCGTGCATGGCTCGGAACCCAACCGGGCGAGCTGGCCGCGCATCGGCTTCGCCATCCGCTACGTCCCGACCCATGTCCGCCAGCAGGGCGGCGAGAAGGACAGCGCACTGCTGGTCCGCGGCACCGACCGCCACGGGCATTTCGAGCATGAGCTGCCGCCCGAGGAGGAGCTGCATCCGGCGGCGCTGGCGCGGCACGCGGCCATCCTCGACCGCCAGCTCGCCATCCTCTACCGCGGCGCCGGGCAGACGGGAAAGCTGGGGGCGACGGTCAAGGCGATGTAGCGCCGGCAAGCCGGGGAGGGGACAGATGAGAACCACACGCCGCGCGGTGCTCGCCGCGACGCTCGCCGCGCCGGCCCTGGCGCGGGCGCAATCGACCATCCGCATCCGCTTCGCCCACAGCCTCTCGACCGTCGAGCCGGCGCATCAGGCGGCGGAGTTCTTCGCCAGGAACGTCGCGGCGCGGACCAACAACCGCGTGCAGATCGAGGTCTTCCCGGGCGAGCAGCTCGGCAGCGGCCGCGACGTGAACGAGATGATCCGCCAGGGCGCCAATGTGATGAACATCACGGACCCGGGCTACCTCTCGGATTTCGTGCCGGATGTCGGCATCCTGAACGGCCCCTATCTGGTCGAGGAGTATGACCAGTTCGGCCGGCTGCTCGACAGCGACTGGTATCGCGGCGTGGATGCGGCGCTGCAGAAGGCGGGCTTCCGGATGGTCATGATGGGGGCCTATTTCGGCGCCCGGCACATGATCGCCGACCGGCCGATCCGCCGCCCCGCCGAGATGGCCGGCATGACGGTGCGCGTGCCGCCGAACCAGATGTGGATCGAGACCTTCCGCAGTCTCGGCGCCCGGCCGACCACGGTGCAGTGGAGCGACATCTACAACGCGCTGCAGCAGAACGTGGTGCAGGCGGCCGAGGCGCCCTATGGCTCGCTCTGGGGCGCGCGGCTGCAGGAGGTGCGCAAGGTCATCTCCGCCACCGGGCATTTCCAGGCGCTGACCGGCTGGCCGATCAACAACGGCTATTTCAACCGCCTGCCGGCCGAGGTGCGGACCGTGCTGCTGGAGGAGGGCGGCAAGGCGCAGCAGGAGCAGACGCGCCTCACGCGCGAGCAGGAGGCGGGCTTCGTCGAGCGCTTCCGCGGCGCCGGCGTCGAGATCGTGACCGATCTCGACCATGCCGCCTTCCGGAACGCCTCGGCCGCGACCTACAAGGCCTTCCCGAAATGGACGCCCGGCCTCTACGACACCGTGCGGAAGCTGCTGGCATGAGCCTCGGCATCCGCCGCGCCCTGGGCCGGCTGGACGAGCTCATCGCCATGCTCGCCCTGCTGGTCACGGTCGCTGCGGTCGGCTGGGGCGTGGTGACGCGCTACGTCACCGCCCAGCCCGCCGTCTGGTCGAGCGAGGTCGCGGCCATCGCCTTCGCCTGGCTGACCTTCTTCGGCGCCTCCGCCTGCTTTCGGTACAACGCGCATCCCTCGATCGACATGCTGGTGCAGCGCCTGCCGCGCGGCCCGCAGCGCTGGGTGCGCTTCGGGGTCGATCTGCTGGTCGCCGGCTTCCTCGCCTATTTCTGCTGGCTGGGGATCGACTTCTCGCTCGCCGCCTGGGAGAACCCGACCGCCGTGCTGCGCCTGCCGATGACGGTGGTCTACGCCCCGGTGACGTTGGCGACGGCGATGATGTTGGCCCGCCACCTGTCCAACATGCGCCGGCCGCTGGCCCTGCCCGAGAGGGCGATGGCATGATGCGGCACCGCCCGGGGGAGGCCCGCGCATGACCATGGCGCTGCCCTCGATCCTGCTGGTCCTGCTCTTCGCGCTGAACCTGCCGGTCGCCTTCGCCATCGCCATCTCGGCGCTGTCCTTCTTCTTCCTCTCGGACGGGCTGCCGCTCGACATCTTCTTCCAGAAGATGGTGGCCGCGACCGAGAGCTACCCGCTGCTGGCCGTGCCCTTCTTCGTGCTGGCCGGCTCGCTGATGAACGCCGCCGGGATCACCCGGCGGCTGCTGCACCTGGCGGATGCGCTGGTCGGGCACCTGACCGGCGCGCTGGCCCAGGCCTGCACCGTGCTGGCGACGCTGCTCGGCGGGCTTACCGCCTCCTCCTCGGCCGATGCGGCGATGCTCTCTAAGCTGTTCGGGCCGGAGATGCTGCGCCGCGGCTATTCCGCCGCCTTCGCCGCCGCCATCACCTCCTCGGCCGCCATCATCACCGCGCTGATCCCGCCGGGAATCGGGCTGATCATCTACGGCTACCTGGCGGATGTCTCGGTCGGGCGGCTCTTCCTCGCCGGCGTCGTGCCCGGGCTGCTGCTCGCCGGCTCGCTCTTCCTCACCACCTGGTGGATCGCCCGCCGCCGCGGCTACCGGCCGTCGCGGCCGCATTTCGCCGGCTGGGGCGAGGTCGGGCGGGCGGCGAAGGAGGCAATCTGGGCGCTGCTGATCCCGGTCTTCATCATCCTCGGCCTGCGCTACGGCATCTTCACCGCCACCGAGGCCGGGGCCATCACCGTCCTCATCACCCTCCTGATCGGCGCCCTGGTCTATCGCGAACTCTCCTGGGCCAAGCTGCCCGGCGTGCTGCGGGAGACGGTGCTCGACACCTCCTCGGTGATGCTGCTGATCTGCGCCGCCTCGGCCTTCGGCTTCTACCTGGCCTGGGAGCGGCTGCCGCCAGCCATGGCGAGCTGGATGGTCGGGCTGACGCGCGACCCGCAGATGCTGCTCCTGCTGATCAACGTGTTGCTGATCGTGCTGGGGACGGCGGTGGAGGGCACCGCGGCGCTGATCATCCTGACCCCGATCTTCGTGCCGGTGATCCTGCAATTCGGCATCGACCCGGTGCAGTTCGGCATCGTGCTGGTGACCAACCTCACCATCGCCGGCATCACGCCGCCGGTCGGGCAGATGATGTTCATCTCCTGCGCCGTGCTGCGGGTGCCGATGGAGGTCTATTCCGTCGAGATCCTGCCCTTCCTCGGCGCCATGACGGCGGTGCTGCTGCTGATCACCTTCCTCCCCGGCCTCTCGCTCTGGCTGCCAAACCTGGTCATGGGGCCCTGATCCGCGGGCGTTGACGCCGGGGCGGGGGATGCCAGGATCGGCGGCCGGAGGACACGCCATGCCGAGGACCGGGCCAGCCAGCATGCGGGGGGGCGATGCGCCCGGGCCGGCCGGCCTGCCGGCGCTCCGCCGCCGCACCCTGCTCGGCGCGGCGCTGGCGGTGCCGCATCTCGCCCGGGCCGAGGCGGCGGGCTGGCCGGATCGGCCGGTGCGCGTCGTCGTGCCCTTCCCGCCGGGCGGCTCCAACGACGTGGTGGCGCGGCCGTTGGCCGAGCGGCTGCAGGCGAAGCTCGGCCAGCCCTTCGTCGTCGAGAATCGCGGCGGCGCCGGGGGCGCCATCGGCGCGGCGCAGGTCGCCCAGGCGCCGGCGGATGGCTACACGCTGATGGTCACCTCCTCCTCCTTCGCCACCACCGCCGTGGTGCAGAAGCCGGCCTGGGATGCCGAGGGCAGCTTCGATGCCATCGCCGTCCTCGCCCGCGCGCCCTTCTTCATCATGGTGAATCCGACCCTGCCGGTGCGCGACCTGCCGGGGCTGATCCGCCTGGCACGGGAGAAGCCGGGCGGGCTGGACTATGGCAGCTCGGGCGCGGGCGGGATCAACCACTTCATCAGCGAGTATTTCTGCCAGGCGGCCGGCATCCGCATGAGCCACGTGCCCTATCGCGGCACCGCGCCGGCGGTGACCGACCTCGTCGCCGGCAACATCCAGGTGATGATCACCACCGTCGCCAGTGCCAATGCCGCGATCCGCGACGGGCGGGTGCGCGTCATCGCCGCCACTGCCCCGAGCCCCACCGAGCGCGGCGGCCTGCCGCCCGAGGTGCCGGCGGTGCCCACGGCGCGCGAGCTCGGGGTGGATTACGAGGTGGCGATCTGGTGGGGGCTGCTGGCGCCGAAGGGCGTGCCGCCCGCCATCCGCCAAGCGATCCACGCCGCGGCCAATGAGGCGCTGGCCGATCCCGGCCTGAAGCGGGTCTATGACGCCGAGGGGGCGGTGCCCGCACCCGGGCCGCCTGAGGAATTCGCCGCCGTGCTGCATGCCGATCTGGCCCGCTGGCGCAAGCTGGCCGAGGCGGCCAATATCCGCGCAGAATGACCACGCACCACATGCCGCATCGCCGCGACTTCGACCCCGACGCCACCGGCGCCCTGCAGGGGCTGAGGGTGGTCGACCTCTCCCGCCTGGTGGCGGGCAACCTGTTGACCAAGGTGCTGGCCGATCACGGCGCCGAGGTGATCAAGGTCGAGCCGCCTGAGGGCGACACGCTGCGCGCCTGGCGGACGCAGGGCATCTCGCTCGACTGGAAGACGCTCAGCCGCAACAAGCTTTCGGTCTGTCTGGCGCTGCGCGACCCCGCGGCCGTCGAGGTGGTGAAGCAGCTCGCCGCCACGGCGGCCCTCTTCGTCGAGAGCTTCCGCCCCGGGGTGCTGGAGGCGATGGGGCTGGCGCCGGCGGTGCTGCTGGAGATCAACCCGCGCCTCGTCATCACCCGCGTCAGCGGCTGGGGCCAGGACGGGCCCTACCGGCACAAGCCCGGCTTCGGCACGCTGGTGGAGGGGTATTCCGGCTTCGCCGCGGTCAACGGCTTCGCCGACCGCGAGCCGGTGCTGCCGCCCATGTACATGGCGGATGGCTATGCCGGGCTCTACGGGGCCGCCGCGGCGATGATCGCACTGCGCCATGCCGAGGCGACGGGGCAGGGGCAGGTGATCGACCTCGCCCTGTTCGACCCCATCCATGTGATGATGGAGCCGCAGCACGCGAAGTGGCAGCTCACCCATAAGCTGAAGCCGCGCACCGGCAGCCGCAGCACCAACGCCGTGCCGCGCAACGCCTATCGCACCAGGGATGGCGGCTGGGTCTGCCTCTCCGCCTCGACCCAGGGGATGACGGAGAAGCTGCTGCGCTCCATGGGCCGGGAGGAGCTCATCGCCGATCCCCGCTTCCGCACCAATGCCGACCGCGTCCGCCATGCCGAGGCGCTGGATTGCATCATCGCCGACTACATCTCCGCCCTGACGCTGGAGGAGACGCTGGCGCATTTCGACCGGGCCGGCGTCACCATCGGCCCGATCATGGATGCCGAGATGCTCTCGCGGGACCGCTATGTGGCGGAGCGGGAGGCCGTCATCGAGGTGCCGGATGCCGAGATGCCCTCGGGCTGGTTCCCGATGCATGGCATGGTGCCACGCCTCTCCGGCACGCCCGGCATCCTGGCCCGGCCGGCGCCGCGGCTCGGCGAGCACAACGAGGCGATCCTGGCGCCGGTCCTGGGCGAGATGGAACTGGCGCGGCTACGATCGGCGAGGGTGGTGCAGGACCCCTGAGGCGGGGAACGGCCCGGCGCCCTCGGGGGCTGAAAAAGCCCGGATGCGGAACCACAATTCGGCCCTGGGGTTTTGCGATCAGGTGGCAATGCGTCAGGAGGTACCCCGAGATGCGCCTCGAAGGTGAACGCGAGAGCGAGAACGTCGAAGACCGTCGCGGCGGCGGCGGCTTCGGCGGCGGGCGCGGCATCCCGATCGGGGTCACCGGCGGCGGCCTCGGCACGGTCGCCATCATCCTCCTTGCCCTCTTCTTCGGCGTCGATCCGCGCGTCATCCTGGGCGGCGGCGATGCCCCGCCGCCGCAGAGCCAGGTGACGGAGAACCGGCCGGGACCCGACGCGACCCAGGACGACGGCCAGCGCCGCTTCGTGTCGCAGGTGCTGGCGACGACCGAGGACACCTGGACCGACATCTTTCGCCGGGCCAACCGGCAATATGATCCGCCCAACCTCGTGCTGTTCAGCGGCGGGACACAGAGCGCCTGCGGCTTCGCGCAGACGGCGGTCGGCCCCTTCTATTGCCCGAACGACCGTAAGGTCTATCTCGACACCGCCTTCTTCCGCGACATGGAGCGCAAGCTCGGTGCGCCGGGCGAGTTCGCCCGCGCCTATGTCATCGCGCACGAGGTCGGGCACCACGTGCAGAACGAGCTTGGCATCCTGCAGCGCGTCAACCAGGAGCGGCGCGGCATGAGCGAGGCGGAGTCGAACGCCTTGCAGGTGAGGGTGGAGCTGCAGGCGGATTGCTTCGCCGGCATCTGGGCGAACCATACCGAACAGATGCGCCGGTTCCTCGAGCCAGGCGACGTCGAATCCGGGATCGGCGCCGCCGCCGCGGTGGGCGACGACCGGCTGCAGCGCCGCGCCCAAGGCTATGTGGTGCCGGAAGGCTTCACCCATGGCAGCTCGGCGCAACGGGTGCGGTGGTTCCGCACTGGGCTCGAGAGCGGCGATGTCCGACGCTGTGACACCTTCAGCACTGACCGGTTGTGACGGAACGCGTCGTGTAATCCGCCGTTAGGGGGAGGCTTGCGGGCGTCAAGCCCGCGCCGACCAGTCAAACGGGAAAACACAGATGCGCACGACGCTTTTTCGCCTGGCGCTGCTGGGCTCGGTAGTTGCCGCCCCGGCTCTGGCACAGACCTCTCCCGCAACGCCTGATCGTACCGCGCCGCCGGCTGCGACTGAGGGCAGCACGCGCCCCGGCATGACGCCGGCCGTGCCCGAGACCCGCAGCGGCGCCACTATGCCGGGCCGCGATGCCACCTCTGGTGCGGCCACGCCGAATCGTGACGCGAACAGCGGCAATGCTGCCGTGCGGCTCGATGATGGCACCCGCACCGCTGCCTCGCCTGCCCCTGGTGCCAACAGCTTCACCGAAGGTCAGGCGAAGAGCCGGATCGAGGCCGCCGGCTTCACCAATGTCTCCGACCTGCAGAAGGACGACCAGGGCGTCTGGCGCGGCCGCGCCCAGAAGAATGGTCAGCAGATGAGCGTCGCCCTCGACTATCAGGGCAACGTCGTCCCGCAGGCTGGCCGCTGACCTAGACACAGGAAACGGAGTAGTCCCATGGCAACCCGCACCATTGCGCGGCTTTTCGACAGCTACGCGGATGCCTCCGCGGCCGTGCGCGATCTTGAGGCCGCGGGCTTCGAGCGTGACGATATCAGCCTGATCGCCAATCGCGGCGAGGAGGCCCCAGCCGGTACCACGGCGGCTGATACCACGACGACGACCGGCAGCGAGACCGGCACGGGCGCCGGCACTGGCGCCACGCTCGGCACCCTCGTCGGCGGCGGTGCCGGCCTGCTCGCTGGCCTCGGCTCTCTCGCCATTCCGGGGATCGGTCCGATCGTCGCCGCTGGCTGGCTCGTCGCCACCCTGACCGGCGCCGGCGTCGGCGCGGCGGCCGGCGGGTTGCTCGGCGCGCTCACCGGCTCCGGCCTCTCGGAGGAAGAGAGCCATGTCTATGCCGAGGGCGTGCGCCGCGGCGGCAACCTCGTGACCGTGCGGGCCGATGAGAGCCGCGCGGCCGAGGTCGAGACGATCATGGCGCGCCACAATGCCACGACGGCCGAGACGCGCGGCGCGGATTATCGTGCCGGTGGCTGGAGCCGCTACGACGACACGGCCGATCCGGCGACGGGTCTGGGGACCGGGGCCGGCGTCGGCACCACCACGGCGGCAGGCCAGATGGGCACGCGGACAAGCGATTATCCTTCGACGGATGCCGCGATCGGTGGCCAGCCGGACGGCACGCCTGGCAACCCGCCCGGCACCAAGCTGTCGCGCGCGGCCGACAGCGCGCTCGGCACCAATACGAGCGGCGCGCATCCGGAGAACGAGGTGCCGCGCGACACCAAGGACCCGGCGCCCCGCATCGGCCGGTAAGTATTCCGCCAGGGCATCGCGCCCCGGCTCCTGCTCAGCGGGCACGCGCCAGCAGGCGTCGTGCCCGTTCGACAACCGGCTCGTCGATCATCTGGCCCTCGAAGGAGACGGCGCCGAGACCCTGGGCCAGCGCGGCCTCGAAGGCCGCGACCATGCGGCGCGCCCGCTCCACCTCCTCGGGCCGCGCGCCATATTCCTCGTTCACCACTGGGACCTGGGCCGGGTGGACACAGCTCGCGCAGGCGAAGCCGAGGGCGCGGGAGCGCCGCAGCATCTCCCTGTAGCCGTCGAGATCGGAAATCCCCGCGACGGTGCCGATAAAGCCGAGCGGCAGGATGCCGGCTGCCCGCGCCGCGAGCACCGCCAGCATCTTCGGCACGTAGAGGGCATCCGGCGTCGGCTCCATGCCGAGATCGGTAGCGAGGTCCTCGCCGCCGGCGCCGAGCGCGACCAGACGCGCATCGGCCCGCGCGATCGCTTCCATTACGGCCAGCGCGTGCGCCGTCTCGACCAGGCCGATGAAGCGGGTGCGCCCGACCGGCACGCCATGCGCCGCCTCGGACTCGCCTGTCATCTCGGCCAACAGCCGGACATGGTCTGGGCCCATCAGCTTGGTCAGCACGAGCACATCGGCCCCGGCCGCCACGGCCGCGTCGATGTCGAGCGCCGCCATGCGCAGCGGCCGGTTGATCCTCACGCAGACATCGGCCCCACCCTGCCGCACCATGGGCACGGCGCGGTCCAGCGCGGCGCGCGCGGCCGGCTTCTCGGCTGGCGCCACGGCATCCTCGAGATCGAGGATGATCGCATCGGCGCCGCGGCTATGCGCCTTGGCCACGAAGCTCTCGCGCGTGGCCGGGACGTAGAGAAGGGACCGCCAGGAGGGAAGGGTGCGCATGGCGGCAGGCTAGAGCAGATCGCGGGAGGGCGCGAAGGCCCGGACGCATGAATCGGCTCTAGAAACAACAGGCTACAGCGGGTTGCGTTCGCTCTTGAAGGCAACCCGCTGTAGATGCAGATCGCGGGAGGGCACGAAGGCCTGGATGCGTGAAGCTGCTAGCGTAGCGCGGCCGGGCGCCCTGCCGGCGAGTTTGCTTGCGGCACCCGCGCATGCGCGCGTATGCAGAAGCATGCCACGTTTTGCGAAATCCCCGATGCCGGAGCCGGCCGGCAGCCTCGCCGAGCGGGCCTACGACCTGTTCCGCGACGGGTTGCGGCGCGGCGCCTTCCGCCCCGGTCAGCGGCTGCTGGAGACCGATCTCGCCGAGCAGCTCGGCATGAGCCGCACCCCGGTCCGGGAGGCCATCCGGCGCCTGCAATCCGAGGGGCTGGTCGCGCATCTCCCGGCCCGCGGCCTCTGCGTGGCCATGTACGACGCGGCTGAGGTGGACGAGCTCTATGTCATGCGCGAGGCGCTGGAGGGCACCGCAGCCCGTCTTGCCGCCCAGCATGCTGGCCGGGCCGAGATCCTGCTGCTGCAGGCCATGCTCGACCAGGAGGCGGGACTCACCGGCGAGGCGGCGGCCGAGCACAACCGCCGCTTCCATCGCGCCCTGCACCAGGCGGCCCATAACCGGTACCTGCTGCGCTCGCTCTCGGCCATCTCGGATGCATTGCTGCTGCTCGGCCCGACCACGCTCCAGACCCCCGGCCGCGCGGTGGCGGCGCGGGAGGAGCATGCGCGGGTCGTCGCGGCCATCGCGGGACGCGACAGCGCCGCGGCGGAGAACGCGGCGCGGGCGCATATCGCCGCGGCCCATGCGGCACGGCTGGCGATGGCGGCGGCGGAGCCGGCCTGACTTCCACCCCCTTTTTGGCCCCCTTGGGCCGTGCGGCCGGATCGGCGGTGGACTCTGCGGTGGGTCTCTGTATACATGCGTGCACAAAGAGGCGCCAGGAAGGACAGGCGAATGGCCACGACCGGAACCGAGGAATTCGACGTCATCGTGGTGGGCGGCGGCAATGCCGCCTTCTGCGCCGCGCTCTCGGCCCAGGAGCAGGGGGCGCGGGTGGTGGTGCTCGAGCGCGCGCCCGAGGACGAGGCCGGGGGCAACACCCGCTTCACCGCCGGCAACATCCGCTTCGCCTATCGCGGCGTCGAGGACCTGAAGGCGATCATGCCTGAGCTGACGGAGGCCGAGATCGCCATCACCGATTTCGGCACCTATACCGAGGACCAGTTCTTCGACGACATGTTCCGGGTGACGCGCAACCGGACTGATCCGGACCTGTGCGAGATCCTAGTGCGCCGCAGCTTCGAGACGATGAAGTGGCTGCACGGCAAGGGCGTGAAATTCGCCCCCATCTGGGGCCAGCAGGCCTTCAAGATCGATGGCAGGTTCAAGTTCTGGGGCGGGCTGACCGTCGCCGCCTATGGCGGCGGGCCGGGCCTGGTGCAGGCCGAGACGGAGGCGGCGAAGAAGCGCGGCATCGAGATCCGCTACGCCACCCGGGCGCAGAAGATCCTGTATGACGGTTTCAAGGTCGAGGGCGTGCGGGTGAAGTCGCCCGGCCGCATCTACGACATCAAGGCGCCGAGCGTGATCCTCGCCGCCGGCGGCTTCCAGGGCGATGCCGAGATGCGCACCCGCTATCTCGGCCCCGGCTGGGAGCTGGCCAAGGTCCGCGGTACCCGCTTCAACACCGGCGACGGCATCAAGATGGCGCTCGATATCGGCGCCTCGCCCTTCGGCAATTACTCGGGCTGCCATGCCGTGCAGTGGGACTTCAACGCGCCGGAATATGGCGATCTCGCCGTCGGCGATGCCTTCCAGAAGCATTCCTATCCCTGGTCGGTGCTGATCAACGCCAATGGGAAGCGCTTCCTCGACGAGGGGGCGGATTTCCGCAACTACACCTATGCGAAATACGGCCGCGTGGTGCTGGAGCAGCCGGGCAATTTCGCCTGGCAGGTCTTCGACGCGAAGGTGCAGAAGCAGCTCCGCGACGAGTACCGCATCAAGCAGGTGACCAAGGTGCGAGCCGACACGCTGGAGGAGCTGGCCGGGAAGCTGGAAGGCGTCGACGGCAAGGCCTTCCTCGAGGAGATTCGCGCCTACAACGCCGCCGTGCGCCGGGACATCCCCTTCAACCCGAACATCAAGGACGGGCGCTGCACCGAGGGGCTGGCGGTCAACAAGAGCAACTGGGCCAACACCATCGATGAGGGGCCCTTCGAGGCTTTCCAGGTGGGCTGCGGCATTACCTTCACCTTCGGCGGCCTGCGCATCGACACCGAGGCGCGGGTGCTGGATGCCGATCAGGAGCCGATCCAGGGGCTCTATGCCTGCGGCGAACTGGTCGGCGGCATCTTCTACTTCAACTATCCGGGCGGGTCGGGGCTCATCAACGGCGCGGTCTTCGGCAAGCTTGCCGGCGCGACGGCGATGGCCGACCTGAAATCCAACGCCGGTGGGGCAGCGGCCCCGCAGGCCGCCCGCGGCTGAGGCGGGATGGGGAGGGGGCGCAGCGTCGCCCCCTTCATGGTTATTCGGGGCGGATGTTCGCCGCCTTCACCACCGGGCCCCAGCGCTCGTATTCAGCGGCGACGAACCGGCCGGTCTCGGCCGGCGACATCCAGATCGGCTCGCTGCCCATGTCGCTCAGACGCTGGGCGATCGCCGGGACGCCGAGGATCTCGTTGAGTGCGGGCGCCAGTTTCTCGGCCACCTCCGGCGGCGTGCCGCGCGGGGCGAAGAGGCCGGTCCAGGACCGGACCGCATAGTCGGGGACGCCCTGTTCCTGGATGGTCGGGATCTCCGGCCGGCTCCGCACCCGCTCGGCCGAGCCGACGGCGAGCATCCGCACCTGCCCGGTCGCGGCGGGGCCGGAGACGGTGGGCAAGTTGAGGAAGACCATCGGCACCGTGCCGGCGATGAGATCGGCGATGGCCTGGCCGCCGCCGCGATAGGGCACATGCGTCAGGTCGAGGCCGGTGCGCAGCCTGAACAGCTCCCCCGCCAGGTGGTTGGAGGAGCCGACGCCCGAGGAGCCGAAGCTGACGCCGCCCTTGGTGCCGCGCGCCTTCTCGATCAGGGCCGGGACGCTGTCGACGCCGAAGGCCCTGGACACGGCGAGGACGTTCGGCACGTCGACCAGCATGCAGACCGGCTCGAGCGCCTGCTGCACGTCATAGCCGAGGTCGCGGGCGATCAGCGGATGGAAGACATGGTTCGAGGCGGAGGAGACGAGGAGCGTCAGCCCGTCCGGCCGCGCCCGCGCCGCGATCCCCATGCCGAGGCTGCCGCCGCCGCCGGGCCGGTTCTCCACCACGAAGGGCTGGCCGAAGCGGGCTTCCAGCACCGGGGCGAGCAGCCGCGCGGCGACATCGTTCGACCCGCCAGGCGCCCAGGGCACGATCAGCGTGACCGGCCGGGAGGGCCAGGCCTCTTGCGCCCGGCCGGGCAGCGGCAGCAGGAACGCGGGAGCGGCGAGGGTGGCGCGGCGGCCGATGCCCGGCATGCGAGGGAGCTCCGTCAGTCCAACGCCACGCTATAGGGCCGCGCCTCCGGGCGTGGAAGCGGCGTGCGGCGCCAGGGGCGGGACCGGGGCCACTGGGGCGGCCAGCATCAGCCCTTGAACAGGCTGAGCAGCGATTGCGGCGCGCCATTGGCGATGCCGAGCGCCTGGGTGCCGAGCTGCTGGCGGATCTGCAGGGCCTGCAGCCTGGCGCTCTCCTTCGCCATGTCGGCATCGACCAGCGCGCCGAGGCCGCTTTCCTGGGCGTCCAGGATCGCCTTGTTGTAGCTGATCTGGCTGTCGATGTAGTTCGAGTACGAGCCGAAATTGTTGAGTTGCGTCAGGGTGTTGGTGATCGCCTTCCCGACCGCGCCGCCGGAGGTCAGGGCCGCCTTGGCCGCGCCCGCGCTCCAGCTATTGGCGCCGGAGACCGCGCTGTAGACCTGGGCGAGGGCGGAGAAGCTGTTGAAGCTGTACAAGGTGCCGCTGTCGTTCGAGACCACCTTGATGGCGGTGGCATTGGCATCGTCGAGGATGTTCAGCCCGTTGTAGCTGGCATCCTTGATGAAGGCCTGGATGTTGTTGGTCAGCTCCTTCGCCGTCGCCTGGTACTGGGTGCGCTGGTCGTCCGTCAGGGTGCCGTCGGCGAGCTTGACGACGAGGGTCTTGAGCGTCTGCAGCGTGGTCGAGACCTTGTCGAGCGCGGCCTGGGTCACGTCCAGCAGGCCCTTCACGCCGCCGAGCTGCTGGTTGGCGGAGGTGGTGGCCGCCATGTCGCCGCGGATGCGCTCGGCCACCGCATAGGCGGCGCCGTCGTCGCGCGCATCGGAGACCCGGTAGCCGGTCGAGATGCGCTTCTGCGTCGCGGCAAGCTCGTCCGAGGTCCGGTTCAGGGACTGCAGCGCCACCATGGCGCCGGTATTCGTGTTCACCGAATTCAACGGCATGGAGATTTTCTCCGCAAGGGCAACCCGCTTCCTGGGTCTCGTGCGGCAGGATCAGGGAGGCGGAATGAAGACCCAGTTAAGCCGGTGGTCGATACGTCGCCACACGCAACGACCCGCATGCAGAGAACGGCACGCAAAGAATTGACCCCCCACTGGGCCCACGGCCCGCTAGCGGTGACCCGGAATGGAACGGTACGCGGCGCCGTCGCGGCATCAACCCAGGGGGCGAAGCGAGGGGGGCGAGGCGACATGACGGGGCTTGACGCGGCATCGCCGGAGAGACGACTGACACGGCCATGAGCGATGCTGCGCGCCAATCGGGCAATTTCACCGCCACCCGATTCCCGATTCCGGGACCTGTCCTGGTGACGCCGAAGCGGTTCGGCGACCACCGCGGCTTCTTCCTTGAGACCTACAGCGCCCGGGACTTCGCCGTGCTCGGCATCCCGGACGTCTTCGTGCAGGACAACCACTCCCTCTCGGCCCAGCCCGGCACGATCCGCGGCCTGCACTTCCAGCTGCCGCCGCATCCGCAGGCCAAGCTGGTGCGGGTGCTGCGGGGCGCCATCCTCGACATCGCAGTGGATATCCGGCGCTCCTCGCCAAGCTACGGCCGCCATGTCGCGGCCGAGCTCACGGCGGAGAATGCGCAGCAGCTCTATGTGCCGGTCGGCTTCGCGCACGGCTTCTGCACCCTGGTCCCGGACACCGAGGTGGCCTACAAGGTCACCGATCTCTATGCACCGGAATGCGACCGCGGCATTGCCTGGAACGACCCAGACCTGGCGCTGCCTTGGCCCTTCGATGCCGCTTCCGTCCATCTCTCGGACAAGGACCGGCGGGCGCCGCGGCTCCGCGATCTTCCCCAGGGCTTCGACTGAGGCGATGCGGGGCCGGACCGGCGACGGCGCCATCCGGCATGGCGGCCCCTCCGGGCCGGATCCGGGGCGCTGGCGGGCATCCCGCCATCATCCGGCCGGCGCATGACCGGCCCCCTCTCCGCCGCCGGCAGGCTCGTCCCGGCGGGCGAGGCATGTAGACCAGACAGAGGTTTCTTCCATGCGAATCCTGGTCACCGGCGGCGCCGGCTTCATCGGCTCCGCCGTTACCCGGCTGCTGGTCCTCGAGCGCGGCGCGACCGTGCTCGTCGTCGACAAGCTCACCTATGCCGGCGACCGCCGCTCCATCCGCGACTGCGAGGGCCGGAACGGCTTCCGCTTTCTTGAAGCGGATATCTGCGACCTGGAGCGCATGCGCGCGACGATGGCCGAGTTCCGCCCCGATGCGGTGATGCACCTCGCCGCCGAGAGCCATGTCGACCGCTCCATCACCGGCGCGGCGGATTTCATCCAGACCAACATCAACGGCACCTTCGCGATGCTCGAGGCGGCGCGCGCCTACCATGCCGGGCTGGACGCGGCCGGGCAGGCCGGCTTCCGCTTCCACCACATCTCGACCGACGAGGTCTTCGGCTCGCTCGGGCCGGAGGGGGCCTTCAGCGAGACCACCGCCTATGACCCGCGCTCGCCCTATTCGGCGAGCAAGGCGGCCTCCGACCACCTGGTGCGCGCCTGGCACGAGACCTATGGGCTGCCGGTGCTGGTCACCAATTGCTCGAACAATTACGGGCCCTACCATTTCCCCGAGAAGCTGATCCCGCTCATCATCCTCAACGCGCTCGAGGGCCGGCCGCTGCCCGTTTATGGCGACGGCAGCAACATCCGCGACTGGCTGCATGTCGAGGACCATGCCCGCGCCCTGGCGCTGGTGGTCGAGCGCGGCCGGATCGGCGAGACCTACTGCATCGGCGGCCGGGCGGAGCGGCGGAACCTGCAGGTGGTCGAGACCATCTGCGACCTGCTGGACCAGCGCCGGCCGGCAGCGACGCCGCGGCGGGCGCTGATCCGCTTCGTCGCCGACCGCCCGGGCCACGACCGGCGCTACGCCATCGATTGCGGCAAGATCGAGCGCGAGCTCGGCTGGCGGCAGCAGCAGAGCTTCGAGACCGGCATCGCCGCCACCATCGACTGGTATCTGGCGAATGAGTGGTGGTGGCGCCCGCTGCGCGAGGGAAAATACGCCGGCGAGCGGCTGGGCCTGATCCCAGAGGCCGCCGGGAAGGGAGGCGCCTGATGCGGGTTCTCGTCATCGGCCGCACCGGCCAGATCGCCACCGAGCTGCTGCCGCGCCTGGCCGCGGCAGGGCACGAGGCGGTGGCGCTGGAGCCGCCGGAATTCGACATGACCGATGCCGGGCAGGTCGCCGCCGCCTTCGCCCGCCACCGCCCGGAGGCGGTGGTGAACTGCGCCGCCTACACCGCCGTCGACCGCGCCGAGGACGAGCGGGACCTCGCCTTCGCGGTGAACGCGACGGGGCCCCGCCTGCTCGGCGAGGCGGCGGCCGCCGCCGATGTGCCGGTCGTCCACTACTCCACCGACTACGTCTTCGACGGCAGCAAGGACACGCCCTATACCGAGGCGGACCCGCCGAACCCGGTCGGGGTCTACGGCGCCTCGAAGCTCGCCGGCGAGCAGGCGCTGCACGCGGCCCAGCCGCGCTCCGTCACGCTCCGCACCGCCTGGGTCTGCTCGCCGCACGGCAACAACTTCGTCAAGACCATGCTGCGCTTCGGACGCGAGCGGCCGGGGATGCGGGTGGTCGCCGACCAGCACGGCGCCCCGACCTTCGCCGCCGATCTCGCCGCGGCGGCGGTCGCGCTGCTGCCGCGCCTCGCCGCGGCGCCGGCCGGCGACCCGCTCTTCGGCGTCACGCATCTCACCGGCATGCCCTACACCACCTGGCACGGCTTCGCCGAGGCGATCTTCGCCGGCGCCGCCCGCCGTGGCCAGAAGGCGCCGAGGCTCATCGCCATCACCACCGCCGACTACCCGACCAAGGCGCGGCGGCCAGCCAATTCCCGCCTCGACTGCACGCGCGCCGCCACGGTGCTCGGCCTGCCGCCGCAGGACTGGCGCGCCGGGCTCGAGCGCTGCCTCGACGCATTGATGAAGGAGTCCGCAGCATGAAGGGCATCGTCCTCGCCGGCGGCAGCGGCACGCGGCTCTACCCGGCGACGCTCGCCGTCTCCAAGCAGCTGCTGCCGGTCTACGACAAGCCCATGGTCTACTACCCGCTCTCGGTGCTGATGCTGGCCGGGATCCGGGAGATCATGGTGATCTCCACTCCGCATGACATGCCGCTCTTCCAGCGCCTGCTCGGCGACGGCAGCCAGTGGGGCATCCGGCTGGAATACATGGTGCAGGAGACGCCGAACGGCATCGCCATGGCGCTGGTCCTCGCCGAGGAGTTCCTCGCCGGCGGCCCCTCCGCCCTGGTGCTCGGCGACAACATCTTCCATGGCGACGAGCTCGATGCCCGCATGGCCTCCGTCGCCACCGAGCGCGGCGCCGCCGTCTTCGCCTACCGCGTCGCCGATCCCGAGCGCTACGGCGTGGCGGAGTTCGACGCCGAGGGCCGGGCGTTGTCGATCGAGGAGAAGCCGGTCAAGCCGAAATCCGACTGGGCGGTGACCGGCCTCTATTTCTACGACGGCCGGGCGCCACAGATCGCCCGGCAGCTCAAGCCCTCGCCGCGCGGCGAGCTTGAGATCACGGATCTCAACAAGGCCTATCTCGCCGAGGGCACGCTGCGCGTGGCGCGCCTCGGCCGCGGCTATGCCTGGCTCGACACCGGCACGCATGACAGCATGTTGGAAGCGGCCGAGTTCGTGCGCGCCATCGAGAAGCGCACCGGCCAGAAGGTCGCTTCGCCCGAGGAGGTGGCCTGGCGCAAGGGCTTCATCACCGACGAGCAGCTCCTGCAGGTGGCAAGGCCGCTGCGCAACAGCGGCTATGGCCGCTACCTGGAATACCTGCTGCAGCACGCGAACGGCTGAGAACTCCCCACAAGACCGCTTCGCGGCTTTGTGGGGGGCCATGACGCCCCTCGGGCAAGGCACGTCACAGCCTGCTGCGGCCAGGCCGCGGCAGGGCAACGGGCAGCGACGGTTCTGATAGAGCGTGATCGCTTGAGGTGGACTCACCGAAAAGGAGTGAATCAGGCGGTCAAACAACGGCCTGGACCATGATCCGCGACTCTGTGTGAGCGGATCAGGTCCAGGCGCTCTGAACCCCGCCGCGGGGCTGAACCCGAGGCCCCGCCCTCAACCATCGGGCGGGGCGGCGTGAAGGCTGCTCGGTGGCAGGTGGATCACGCAGCGTAGGCCGCGATCCCAGTCCCGCTCGATCCGGCCGCCGAGCTGGTCGCGCACCGTCGCCTCGACGATGCGCTGCCCGAGGCCGCCGCGCATCGGCTCCGGCCGCGCCGCCCCATCCTCCCGTGCCTCGTCCTCCTGCTCCTCCCAGGCCAGCCGCAGCCCGCCTTCCGGGGTGAGGGACCAGGCGAGGGCGAGCCGCCCGCCCGGATGCGACAGCGCGCCGTGCCGCCGCGAATGGCTTGCCAGCTCATGCAGCACCATGGCGAAGGGCTGCGCCGCGATCGCCGCCAGCGTCACCTCCGGCCCCTCCAGGCCGGGCGGCGGCGGACCATCAGCGGCGGGACGGGCGAGCTCGCCCTCCAGCAACGGCCGCAGCGGCGCCCCCTGCCAGCGGGACCGGGCGAGGAGGGTATGCGCCCGCGCCATGGCGGCGATCCGCGCCTCCACCCGCGGCACCAGCGTCGCCGGCTCCTCGTTGCGGCTGAGCCGCAGCAGGGCCTGCACCACGGCGAGGGTGTTCTTCGCCCGGTGGTCGACCTCGCGCAGCAGCAGGTGCTGGTCCTCCTCCGTCCGGCGGCGGGCGGTGATGTCGGCGAGCACGCCGTGCCAGGTCGTGCCCCAGGGATGCGGGACCGGCTGGGCGCGCAGCTCGATCCAGCGGGCCGCGGCGCCCGGCCGGCTGGCAAGGCGGAGCGTGCACTGCGCCGGCGCGCCCCGGCTGCGGGCTTCCTCGATCGCGGCGGCGAGGCGGGGCCGGTCGGCCGGGTCGATGCGCGACTCCAGTGAGGCGAGGCCGTCGCCGCTGGCCGGGCAGCCGAGGATCGTCTGCGCCCGGGCGTCGCAGCGCAGCCGGTCCTCCTCCTCCGCCCAGGACCAGCAGCCGAGGCCGGAGGCGCCGAGGAGCAGGCGAAGCTGCGCCTCGCTCTCCGCCGCCGCCGCGGCATGGCGCCGCTCGCGCCGATGCAGCAGCAGGGCGCCGCCGAGCAGCGTCAGCGTCAGCGCGCCGGCGAGGAGGGGCAGCAGCCCAGCATGTGGCGCCGTGGCGACCCGCATGGCGCGGACGCGCAGGGGCCAGCCGGGGACCGCCTGCTCGACGGCGAGGATCGCCGAGGCGCCCGCCGGCGCCGCGGGGCTGCGCCCGAGAACGCGCCCCTCCGCATCGAGCAGCGCGATCCAGGCATCGGGCGGGGCCGCCTCGGCGAGGAGCGTCGCCAGCGCCGAGGCCTCGGCCAGTCGCCGCGCCGCCGCCTGCGAGGGCAGGACGCTGGCCAGGTGGGCCGCCGTCGCGCCGGCCTGCCGCGACAGCCGCGCGGTCTCGGTGGCGAGCAGCGGCGAGAGCTGGCCGAGGGGCAGCAGCGCCAGGGGCAGCAGCACCGCCGCCAGCATCAGCAGCGAGGATCCCCGCAGCCGACCCGCGCTGGCGCGGGGGCGGGAGGGAGTCTCGGATCGCGCTGCCGCGGGCAGCCTTTGCATGGTTACGCTGAAGCCCACCCTGGGCGCCTGTCACCGCTCCGTCGCGCCCCGTGCGCAACGCCGTCGGATAGAAGTCTTACTCATTGCGAAGCCGATCACAGGTAGAAAGACCGTGAGAGAATATCTCGTCGCAGAGCCGTGGCCAGAGCAGATCCCCTTCGAGTGGAGACACTCGCACGGGTGCAGGCGCTCCGGGCAGGCTGCATCGACAGCTCCGGCCGGGGCTCCTATCCTGCGGCGCCGTCGCGGCTGCATCCCGGCTGCCGGCGATGCGAGCCGGACGGCCGCGCCGGGTATCCGGCGCGCCCCTGCCTGCGGCGGAGATCCGACCGGATGCCCGATGCCCCCCGTGACCTTGCGCATGACGCCCCGGCCCCCGGCGAGGTGCGACTCGTGCAGCCCGGGCTGTTGCGGGCCCGCATGCCGCTGCCCTTCCCGCCGAGCCATGTGAACATCTGGCTGCTCGAGCATGAGGGGGGCTGGCTGGCGATCGACACCTCGGTCTCCGGCCGCGCCTCGCGCGAGCTCTGGGACCAGGTTCTGGCGCAGCCGGAGCTCGGCGGCCGGCCGCTGACCGCCCTGCTGGTCACGCATTTCCATCCCGACCATATCGGCCTGACCGGCTGGCTCTGCGCCCGCTTCGGCATCCTGCCGATGATGACCCGCATCGAATGGCTGATGGCCCGGGCGCTCTGGTACGACAGCGGCCCCGACATGATGGCGCAGCAGATCGCGCATTACACGCGGGCCGGCTGCCCGGCCGACTACCTCTCCTTCGTCGAGGGCCGCGGCGCCCTCTACCAGCGGGCCGTGGGCGAGCTGCCGCGGGCCTTCCACGCGCTGAAGGACGGGCGGGAGGTGCGGATCGGCGGCAGCGCCTGGCAGGTCATCACCGGCGCCGGCCATGCGCCGGACATGGCGACCCTGTTCTGCGCCGAGCGCGGCGTGCTGATCTCGGCCGACCAGATCCTGCCGCGCATCTCGCCCTATATCGGCCTGCATCCCGGCGAGCCGGAGGCCGATCCGCTCGGCGACTTCCTCGCCAGCAACGAGCGCTTCCGCGCCCTGCCGGAGAACACGCTGGTGCTGCCCTCGCATGGCGAGCCCTTCTCGACCCTGCATCGCCGCCTCGACCAGCTCGCCGGCCACCATGCCGAGCGGCTCGACACCCTGGCCGAGGCCTGCCGCGAGCCGCTCACCGCCTTCGAGGCGGCGCAGGTGCTGTTCCCCCGCGCCTCGGGGGAGATCGCGCAGACGGGCTTCACGGTGGGCGAGACGCTGGCGCATCTTCGCCGGCTGGAGCGGCAGGGCCGGCTGGCCGTCGAGCCCGGCCCCGGCGAGACGGCGCGGTTCCGGACGCGGAGCTAGTGTCCAAGGTTCTGCATGGAGCCTGACGTCCTCATCGTTGGCGCTGGCGCGGCCGGCATCGCCGCGGCGCGCCGGCTGCAGGCGCTCGGCCGCAGCGTCCGGCTGCTGGAGGCCGGGCGGCGCCTCGGCGGCCGCGCCTGGACCGAGGCGGCCCAGCTCGGTGCCCCCTTCGACCATGGCGCCTCCTGGATCCATGTCGCCGAGCGCAACCCGCTGACGCCCATCGCTCGCCGCCTCGGCTTCATCCTGCGCGACGAGCGCCGACGGGTGCGCGACATCCTGCTCTGGCGCGGCCAGGTGGCGGGCGCGGCCGAACGCGCCGCGCATGACGCCGCCTGCGAGGCCTGGGAGGCGGCGGCCGAGGCGGAGGATGCCCGCCGCCGCGCCAGCGGCGAGCCCGACATCGCCCTCGCCGCCGCGGTGCCGCGCGACGGGCCCTGGGATGCCACCGTCTCGCACTGGTTCAGCGCCATCATCTCGGGCGTCGAAGCGGAGCGGTTCAGCCTGCGCGACTACGTCGCCACCGCCCTCGACGGCGCTAACCTGCAGCTCGCCGAGGGCTTCGGCACGCTGGTCGCCCGGCTCGGCGAGGGGTTGCCGGTCAGCTTCGGCGCCGCGGTGGAGCGGCTGCGCTGGGACGGGCCGGGTGTGGTGGCAGAGGGCGGGTTCGGGACGCTGCGCGCCGGCGCCGCCATCGTCACCGTCTCGACCGGCGTGCTGGCCGCGGGCGGCCTCCGCTTCACGCCTGGCCTGCCGGCGCCGGTGCAGGCGGCGATCGAGGGATTGCCGCAGGGCCTGCTGAGCAAGATCGCGCTGCGGGCGGCGGGGCCCGGCCGGCTCGGCCTCGGCGCCTTCGCCCGGCTCGGCCGCAGCCTCGATGCGCCCGGCGATGCGCCGCTTTCCTGGATGCTCTGGCCCTGGGGGCGCGACCACGCCATCGGCTTCCTCGGCGGCGAGGCGGCCTGGGCGCTGGCCCGGGAGGGGCCCGCCGCGGCCGAGGCGCATGCGCGGGCGGAGCTCGCCCGCTATGTCGGCGCCGCCGAGGTGGCACGCTGCTTTGGTCCCGAAGCGAGGGGGCCGGGCGCGGTGGTGACGGGCTGGGCGGAGGACCCGCTCTTCCTCGGCGCCTACAGCCATGCCCGCATCGGCTGCCACGGCGCCCGCGCCGCGCTGCGCGATGCCGAGCTGGCGGCCGGCCGGCTCCGCTTCGCCGGGGAGGCCTGCCACAGCCGCCTGGCCGGGACGGTTGGCGGCGCCTGGGAGAGCGGCGAGCGGGCGGCCGGGGCGGTGCACGCCGCGCTCGGCTGAGGCCGGCGCGGCAGGGGAGGCGCAGCGTGCCAGCCGCATGACGCCGGGCCCGCTTCGAGGCATGCTGGCGACAATGTCGACTCCGCCACAAGCCGCTGCGGCAAGGGCGCTGCCGGCCACGGCCGCATCCCTGCCGCTCCCCGCCGCCGGCAGCGTGCCGCAGGCCATGCTGTGGATGCTGGCCTCCGGCCTGCTCTTCACCGCGCTCAACGCCCTGCTGCGCAGCCTGGCACAGCAGCTCGACCCCTTCGTCGTGCAGTTCCTGCGCTATGCCGCGGGGGCGCTGGCGATGCTGCCCTTCATCCTGCGCTCGGGCTTCGCCGCCTACCGGCCGAAGGGGCTCGGCGGCCAGCTCTGGCGCGGCGCGGTGCATGCCTCCGGCCTGGTGCTGTGGTTCTTCGCCATCCCGCACGTGCCGATGGCCGAGATGACGGCGCTCGGCTTCACCACGCCGCTCTTCATCATGCTCGGCGCCATCCTCTTCCTCGGGGAGCGCATGGTGGCGGCGCGCTGGCTGGCGGCGCTGGCCGGCTTCCTCGGCGTGCTGGTGGTGGTCTCGCCGGGGTTGACCGGGGCGGGCGGGCCCTATGGGCTGGTGATGCTCGCCTCCTCGCCGCTCTTCGCCGCCTCCTTCCTCATCACCAAGGCGCTGACCCGGCGCGACCCGCCGCAGGTGATCGTGGTCTGGCAGGCGCTGACCGTCATGCTGTTCAGCCTGCCCCTGGCGCTGCTCGCCTGGGACTGGCCGACGCCGCTGCAATGGGGGCTGTTCCTCATCACCGGCATCCTCGGCTCGGCCGGGCATTTCTGCCTGACGCGCGCCTTCTCGCTGGCCGATCTCTCGGCGACGCAGCCGGTGAAATTCCTCGAGCTGCTCTGGTCCGCCGGCGCCGGCTTCCTGGTCTGGGGCGAGGTGCCGGGGCCGGCGACCCTGCTCGGCGGCGCCATCATCTTCGCCGCGACGAGCTGGATCGCGCGGCGGGAATCGCGCCGGCGGCGGTGAGCCGCCGGCCCCCCTCCTCCGTTCAGCCTCCCTTGTTCAACCCTGCGCCTTCGCCTCGCGACGGCGCTTGTGCAGGATGAACTCGGTGTAGCCGTTGGGCTGGGTCGTGCCCTCGAAGACCAGGTCGCGGGCCGCCTTGAAGGCCGGGCCGTCGAAGCCCGGCGCCATCGGCCGGTAGGCCGGGTCGCCGGCATTCTGCTTGTCCACCACGGCCGCCATACGGCGCAGCGTCTCCTCCACCTGCTCGCGCGTGGCGATGCCGTGGCGCAGCCAGTTGGCGATGTGCTGGGCGCTGATGCGCAGCGTCGCCCGGTCCTCCATCAGCCCGACATCGTTGATGTCCGGCACCTTGGAGCAGCCCACGCCCTGATCGACCCAGCGGACCACGTAGCCGAGGATGCCCTGGGCATTGTTGTCGAGCTCGGCCTTCACCGCATCGGCGGGGAAGTTGGTGTCCGCCGCCAGCGGCAGGGTGAGGATGTCGCCGAGCTTCGCCCGCGGCCCGCCCTTGGCCAGCTCCTCCTGCCGCGCCGCGACATCCACCTCGTGGTAGTGCAGCGCATGCAGCGTCGCGGCGGTGGGGGAGGGGACCCAGGCGGTGTTGGCGCCGGCCTTGGGGTGGCCGACCTTCTGCTCCAGCATCGCCGCCATGGCGTCCGGCGCCGCCCACATGCCCTTGCCGATCTGCGCCCGGCCGCGCAGCCCGCAGGCGAGGCCGGTATCGACGTTGTTGTCCTCATAGGCCTTGATCCAGGCCGCGCCCTTCATGTCGTTCTTGCGGATGACCGGGCCGGCCTCCATGGCGGTGTGGATCTCGTCGCCGGTGCGGTCGAGGAAGCCGGTGTTGATGAACACGACCCGGTCGCGCGCCGCCCGGATGCATTCCTTGAGGTTCACCGTGGTGCGGCGCTCCTCGTCCATGATGCCCATCTTGATGGTGTCGCGCGGCAGGCCGAAGGCGTCCTCCACCCGGCCGAACAGCTCGTTCGCCCAGGCGACCTCCTCCGGCCCGTGCATCTTCGGCTTGACGATGTAGACGCTGCCGGCGCGGCTGTTGCGGCCCTTGCCCGGGCCGCGCAGGTCGTGCAGCGCGATCGCCACGGTGCACATGGCATCCAGGATGGTCTCGGGCGTCTCCTGACCGCCCTCGGTCACCACGTCGGTCATCATGTGGTGGCCGACATTGCGCACCAGCATGAGCGAGCGGCCATGCAGCGTCACCGCCCCACCCGCCGGCTTCAGATAGGTGCGGTCCGGGTTCAGCCGGCGGATCAGGGTCTTGCCGCCCTTCTCCAGGCTCGCCTCGAGCGCGCCGTTCATCAGGCCGAGCCAGTTGCGGTAGACCTCGACCTTGTCCTCGGCATCCACCGCCGCGACACTGTCCTCGCAGTCGATGATGGTGGTGACGGCGCTCTCCAGCACCAGGTCCGCGATGCCGGCCGGGTCGTCCTTGCCGATCGGGTGGTCGCGGTCGATCCTGAGCTCGGCATGCAGCCCGTGATGGACGAAGAGGATCGCCTCCGGGGCCGCCGCCTCGCCCTGGTAGCCGACGCACTGGCCGGGCTGGGCGAGGCCGAGGCTGCGGCCATCCTTCAGCGTGACGGCGAGCGCCCCGGCGGTGATGGCATAGCCCTTGGCGTCGCGGTGCGAGGCGCCGCCGGCCAGCGGCGCGATGCGGTCGAGCACGCCGCGGGCGTAGTCGATCACCTTCTTCCCGCGCGCCGGGTTGTAGCCCTTGCCGCGGGCGGCGCCGTCGGTCTCCGGGATGGCGTCCGTGCCGTAGAGCGCGTCGTACAGGCTGCCCCAGCGGGCATTGGCGGCGTTCAGCGCGTAGCGGGCGTTGGAGACCGGGACGACGAGCTGCGGGCCGGCGATCTGGCCGAACTCGGCATCGATGTCGGTGGTGCCGACCTGGAAATCCGGCCCGGGCGGGACGAGGTAGCCGATCTCCTCCAGGAAGGCCTTGTAGGCCGCGGCATCGACCGGCCTGGCCGGATGCGCCTTGTGCCAGGCATCGATCTTCGCCTGGATCTCGTCGCGCTTCCGCAGCAGCGCCGCGTTGCGCGGGCCGAGATCCTTCAGGATGGCGGCATAGGAGGACCAGAAGCGGTCGGAGGTCACGCCGGTGCCGGGCAGGGCCTCCTTCTCCAGGAAGTCGTACAGGCTCCGCGCGACCTTGAGGCCCGCAACCTCCATCGTATCCGCCATCGATCGCCTCCGTCTCTGGGAGCCCCGGCCCGGCCGGGGAAAGGATGGGCGCGCCCCAGGGGACGCCGCCGCTGCCGGCCCGCCCCCGGGCAGCCGCCCGGTGATCCGCTTCGCGCCGCGGCCGGATCCGGCCGCGGCGGCGAGACCACTAGGCGGAAACCCCAGACGACGCAAAGGGGTCGTGCAAGTGGGGACGCGCGGGACGGGGGCCGCCGCATCCACGGCCCGGCCTGGGCTTCCGCATCCCCGGATGGGGGCGCAAATTAGCGCCCGGTGTCCCGATCTCGATGTCCTGCGGACCTCGCCATCAGGCCACTGGCCTTTCATTTCAGTGGCCTGCTTGTCATTTCAGTGGCCTGCTTGTCCGCCGCGTTCTTGGGTGAACCCACGAACGCAGCGGGCAGGACACCAGCAGGTCCAGGAGCCGCGATGACCCCGACCGATCCCGCCCTCATGTCGGCCGAGACCTTGCTCGGCCTCTATGCCCGCCGGGCGCTCTCGCCGGTGGAGGCGCTGCAGGCGGTGCTGCAACGGGTGGCGCTCTACAACCCCTGGGTCAATGCCTTCGCGGTCATGAACCCACGCGCCCTGCAGCAGGCGGGGGAGAGCGAGGCGCGCTGGAGGGCGGGGCGGCCGATCGGGCTGCTCGACGGCGTGCCGGCGACGGTGAAGGACCTGCTGAACCTCGCCGGCTTCCCGACCCGGCGCGGCAGCAAGACCACCGCGGCGACGCCCGCCACTGAGGATGCACCGGCCGTCCTCGGCCTGAAGGAGGCGGGCGCGGTTATCCTCGGCAAGACCACCACCACCGAATTCGGCTGGAAGTCGCCCGGCGACTGCCCGCTGCACGGCATCACCCGCAACCCCTGGAACCGCGAACGGACGGTCGGCGGCAGCAGCAGCGGCGCCGGCGCGGCCGGGGCGGCCTGCTTCGGGCCGCTGCATGTCGGCACCGATGCCGGTGGCTCCATCCGCATCCCGGCCGCCTTCTGCGGGCTGGTCGGGCTGAAGCCCTCCTTCGGCCGCATCCCGCAATGGCCGCTCGGCGCCTTCGCCGGCGTTGCCTGCGCCGGGCCGATGACCCGCACCGTGCGCGACGCGGCGCTGATGTTCTCGGCCATGGCGCGGCACGACCTGCGCGACCCCTTCTGCCTGCCGGACGTGTCCGGCATCCCCGGCGGCGACTGGCGGCAGGGTATCGAGGGCGGCGTCGCCGGCATGCGCGTCGCGCTGGTCCGCCGCCTCGGCTTCGCGCCGCCGCTGGATGCGGATGGCGAGGCGGCGCTGGCCGGCGCGGCGCGGCTGCTGCAGGAGCAGGGGGCGATCGTCGAGGAGGCGGATCCGGAGCTGCCGGATACGCGGCCGATCTTCGGCCGGGTCTGGGGCGTCGCCCTGGCCCGGTTGGTGGCGACGACGCCGCCCGAGAAGCGGGCGCTGCTCGATGCCGGCCTCGCGGAGGTGGCCGAGCGCGAGGGCGGGATGCTCGCCACCGACTTCCTCGGCGCCGAGGCGCTGCGGATCGAGGCGGCGCACGCCATGGCGCGCTTCCAGCAGCGCTACGACCTCCTGCTCACCGCCTGCACCCCGACCGCCGCCTTCGCCGCCGACCAGCCGACGCTGCGGCCGACCGAGGCGCTGTGGCGCGACTGGGCGCCCTGGACCTTCGCCTTCAACCTGACCCGGCAGCCGGCGGTCAGCGTGCCGGTCGGGCTCGACGCGCATGGCATGCCGCGGGCGGTGCAGGTGGCGGCGGCGCTCTACCGCGACGACCTGGCGTTGCGGGCGGCCCGGGCGCTGGAGCGGGCGGCGGAGATGCCGCTGGCGGCGCCGGGCTGATAGTCCCTTGATTATATCCCCTGGTCATTTGGGCCCGAGCCGGCATGCTCGTCGGCCATCGCCGGGCAGGAGGAGACGCGCCGGATGCGGCTGGTGACCTTCAGGAAGCCTCAGAAACTCGGGACGCATATCGGCGCGCTGCGCGAGGACGGGGCGGTGCTCGACCTCGCCGCCGTCGATCCGGCGCTCGCGGGCGGCAACATGCCGGCCTTCATCGCCGGCGGCGCCCCGGCGCTGCAGCATGCGCGGGCGGCGCTGGCCAGGGCGCCGGTCGCCGAGGATGCGGTGCTCTGCGCCCCGATCCCCCGCCCGCCGAAGAACGTCTTCTGCGTCGGCAAGAACTACCACGAGCATGCGAAGGAGTTCGCCGGCTCCGGCTTCGATGCCTCGGCGAAGGAGGTGGTGCCGGAGGCGCCGGTGGTGTTCAGCAAGCCGGCCACCGCCATCATCGCCCATGGCGAGACCATCCCGGCGCATCTCGACCCGACCGGCTCGACCGATTACGAGGGCGAGCTCGCCGTCGTCATCGGCCAGGGCGGCCGCGGCATCCCGGCGGAGCGGGCGCTGCGGCACGTCTTCGGCTACACCATCGTCAACGACGTCACCGCCCGCACACTGCAGCACCGGCACCGGCAATGGGTGCTGGGCAAGGGCATCGACGGCTTCTGCCCGATGGGCCCGGCGATCCTGACGGCGGATGCGGTGCCGGACCCGAAGGCGCTGCGGGTGGTGACGCATGTGAACGGCGAGAAGCGCCAGGACGCGCCGGTGGCCGACCTCATCTTCGACATCCCGACGCTGATCGCGGCGATCTCGGCCGGCATCACGCTCGAGCCAGGCGACGTCATCGCGACCGGTACGCCGGTCGGCGTCGGCATCGGCTTCACCCCGCCGAAATTCCTGAAGGCGGGCGATGTGGTGCGGGTGGAGATCGCGGGGATCGGAGTGCTGGAGAACCCGGTCGGCTGAGGATCGGGGCCGGCTGGCAAGGATTGAATCACGCTCGGCCCGGCCGGGCCGGCCATGCTCTACTCGCCCGGCAGAAGAACCGAACCGGGAGACGTCCTTGCATCGCCGCCCCTTGCTGGCCGCCGCCCTCGCCGCGGCGGCGCTGCCCCGCGCCGGCACCGCCGAGCCCGATTTCCCCGGCCGCGCCGTCACCCTCGTCGTCGCCTTCCCACCGGGCGGGCAGGGCGATGTGGTGGCGCGGCCGGTCGCGGCCGGGCTGGAGCGGCTGTGGCGGCAGCCGGTGCCGGTGGTGAACCGCGCCGGCGCCTCCGGGGAGATCGGCTACGCCTCCGTCGCCCGCGCCGCGCCGGATGGGCACACGCTGCTGATGGGCCTCGCCTCGCTCGCCGTCATCCCGGAGGCGGCCCGGCTCTTCGGCCGGCAGGCCGCCTATGAGATCGACCAGCTCGCCCCCATCGCCCTCCTCACCGCCGACCCGACCTTCCTCGCCGTGCCCGCCGGCGCGCCCTGGGGGAGCCTCGACGATTTTCTCGCCGATGCGCGGCGCCGGCCGGGGGCGATCGCCTATTCCTCCTCCGGCCATTACGGCGCGCTGCACCTGCCGATGGCGATGCTCACCACCGCCGCCGGGATCGAGCTGCTGCACGTTCCCTTCCAGGGCGGCGGCCCGGCCCTGACGGCGCTGCTCTCCGGCCAGGTGATGGCCATGGCGAGCGGGCCGGGGCCGCTGACGCCGCATCTGCGCTCCGGCGCGCTGCGCGTGCTGGCGAGCTGGGGGGCCAGGCGCATCCCCGGCTTCGAGGCGGTGCCGACGCTCCGCGAGGCGGGCTTCGCCGAGGCGGAATACTATATCTGGGCCGGCATCCTCGCCCCGGCCGGCACGCCGCCGGCGCTGCAGGCGGCGCTGCGGCGCGGCATGGCCGCGGCGGCGGCCGATCCCGAGGTGCGGCGGGCCCTGGCGGCCGGCGGCAATGCGCTCGACTACCGCGACGGCAAGGCCTTCGCCGCCTTCTTCCGGGAGGATACGGCGCGGCTGGTGCGCGCGGTGAACCGGATCGGCAAGGTGGAGTAGAGCAGATCGCGGCAGGGCAGGACCGCCCGGACGCCTGAATCCGCTCTTGAAACAACACGCTGAAGCGGAGAGCGTTCGATCTTGAACGCTGCTCCGCTGTCGCCGCCCGGCGAGGCTTGCCAGCGACGGCCCCCGGACGCAGGCTCCGGCCCCGTCCATCGACGGAGCGCCGCATGACCGCCGAGAGCCCGGAAACCGCCATTACCGCCTGGCTCGCCACGCAGCAGGGGGCGATGCTGCGCCTGCTGGAAGCCATGGTGAACACCGATGGCGGCAGCTACGACAAGGCCGGCGTCGATGCCGTGGGCGCGCTGGTCCGCGCCGCGCTGGCCGAGCACGGCATCCCGGTCGAGGTGGTGCCGCGGGCGAAGCATGGCGATTGCCTGAAGGCGCGGGTCGAGGGCGGCGATGGCCTCGCCGCCGGCAACCAGCAGCGCGCCATCGTGCTGATGGGCCATCGCGACACGGTCTTCCCCAAGGGCGAGCCGGAGCGCCGGCCCTTCCGCATCGAGGGCGGCATCGCCACCGGCCCCGGCGTCGCCGACATGAAGGCGGGGCTGGTGATGAACGTCTTCGTGCTCATCGCCTTCCGAAAATTCGGCGGCGCCCCCGGGCCGCTGCTCGGCCTCTTCACCGGCGACGAGGAGATCGGCAGCCCCGAAGGACGCGAGGTGATCGAGGCGGTGGCGCGCGAGGCGCGGGTGGTGTTCAACGCCGAGCCCGGCCGGCCCTCGGGCAATGTCGTCACCGGGCGCAAGGGCGGCGTCTTCTCCATCTTCGACATCGAGGGTAAGGCGGCGCATTCCGGCGGCAATTTCGAGGCCGGGATCAGCGCCATCGAGGAGCTGGCGCGCAAGATCCAGGCGATCCACGCGCTGACCGACCTCAGGCGCGGCATCACCCTGAATGTCGGCCTGGTCTCGGGCGGGCAGAGCGTGAACACCGTCGCTCCCTGGGCGCAGGGGCAGATCGACCTGCGCTATGTCGAGCCCGGCGACCGCGACGAGATCATGGGCAGGATCCACGAGATCATTGCCCGTAGCCATGTCCCCGGCACGCGGGCGCGGCTCGCCATCCGGGGCGAGTTCCTGCCGCTGACCCAGAGCCCGGCGGCGGCGCGGCTGTTCGAACTCTATGTCGGGGCGGCGCGCGAGAGCGGGCTCGCGGTCGGCGGCGAGTTCTCCGGCGGCTGCGCCGATTCCGGCTTCACCGCGGCGGTCGGGGCGCCGACCATCTGCGCCGTCGGGCCGATCGGCGGCAAGGCGCACAGCCCGGAGGAGTATCTCGAGGTCGCCAGCATGGTGCCGCGCGCCCAGGCCATGGCCCGGGCGATCCTGCATCTGGATGCGGCCGGGCTATAGTTCTCCCCACAAAGCCGCTTCGCGGCTTCGCGGGGGCCCCATGGAGTCCCTCCTGCCCAAGATGCGTCACAGCCTGCCGCGCCAGAGCCGCGGCAGGGCAACGGGCGGCGACGGTTCCGATGGGCGCTTTTGGGCGGGGCCGTGTCGGCGGCTCTCGTGCCGCCTTGGGAACGCCTGGAGTGTGATCGCTTGAGGTGGACTCACCGGAAAGCGTGACTCACGCGATCACACAACGGCCTGGACCATGATCCGCGATCCTGTGTGAGCGGATCATGGTCTAGCGCAGGTCGGCGTCGTTGCGCCGGCTGACCTTCATCGCCAGAACGACCACGCCGCCGATGAGGAAGAGCACGCCGAGGATGGTGAGCCAGGTCGGGCCCTGGCCGGCTCCGAGCATGAGCGCCAGGAGGCCGATGATGAGGAGGACGATGTCTCCCGGCTTCTTGGCCAGCAGATTGGGCCTGTCGGCGGCAGTGGTCGGCATGAACGGCCTCCCAGGTCAGTGAGGGAATGCATCGGCCACGCCAGGATGACGCATCTATCGGAGTGCCAGCCGGGGATGTCGTTGGCGGCGTTGCGCGCCTGCCGCCCGGATGCCAGTCTTGCCGCAGCGCAGCATGGCCGGAGCGGAGATGCAGTTCGCCCTCTTCAACCTGATGAGCCTGAACCATGCCGGCGAGCAGCCGGCGGCGGTGCTGGCGAATGCCGTCCGGCAGGTGCGCATGGCGGAGGAACTCGGCTTCGATGCCGCCTGGTTCGCCGAGCACCACTTCTCCTCCGCCTCGGTCTGCGCCTCGCCGCTGATGATGGCCATGCATTGCGCCGCGGTGACGCGCCGCATCCGCCTCGGTCCCGCCGTGGTCGTGCTGCCGCTGCACCACCCGCTCCGCGTCGCGCAGGAGGTGGCGATGCTGGACCAGATCAGCGGCGGGCGGGTGCTGCTCGGCTTCGGGCCCGGGCACCAGCCGCATGAGTTCCGCAGCCTCGGCGTGCCGCTCGAGAGCCGCTACGACCGCCTGCTCGAGGGCTGGGACATCGTCGAGCAGGCGCTGACCACCGGTCGGGTCCGGCATCTCGGCGCGCAGTACCGGATCGAGGACACGCCGGTCGTCGCGCGTACCCTCTCGGGCGCGATGCCGCCGATGTTCGTCGCCTCGGCGACGCCGGCGGTGCTGGCGCGTGCCGTGCGGGCCGGCGCGACGCCGATGATCAGCCAGGGCTACCGCACCGGGGCGCAGGCGGTCGCGATGCGGGAGGGCATCCTCGCCGCCTGGCGCGCGGCCGGCGGGCCGGAGCCGATGCCGCTCGGCATCCAGCGCTATCTCTTCGTCACCGAGGATGCGGCGGAGGCGCGGCAGGCGGCGGAGGGCATGCTGAACCTCGCCCGCAACACCCTCTCGCTCCGCAACGAGACCCCGCCGCGCGACGGCGCGCGCCTCCGCCCCGTGCCCTTCGAGGGGGAGCCGAGCATCGACTGGCTGCTGGAACACGGGCTCATCGGCGCGCCGGAGAAGGTCGCCGCGCAGCTCGCCGCCGATATGCGGCTGCTGCGGCCGACGCATTACAGCCTCTATATGGGCTTCTCCGGCCTGCCCGCGCCGGCGGTGGAGCGCGCCCTGCGTCGCTTCGGGGAGGAGGTGCTGCCGCGGCTGCGGGAGGCGGCGAGCCGCCAGGCGCTCGCCGCCTGACGGCGACAGCGCCTGCATCGAGGCGGGGAGGGCCCATACTGCGGAGACGTGACGCCGCCAGACTGCAACGGGGCGGCATTCTGCAGGCAAAGCAATCCGCTGTAGTATGCTGCAGCCGGCGGCGTGACCCAGGCGCCGCGCCGCGAAGGCCGGTTGCCGCGCCTCGATGCAACCAAACTGGATTGACATTTCGCCCCGTCACCTGGATTAGCGGCGCAGGCCGCATGCCATGCTTTGGGGAATCAGATGGACCGCGCGCAGGCTGAGCGCATCCTCCTAGGCAAGGGCTGGCTTGCCGCGCAGACGCCGGATTTCCGCAACGCCTTCCTGGCCGGCGCCGAGCTCGTGCGGCTGGAGAAGGGCCGGTTCCTCTTCCATGCTGGCGATCCGCCCGACGGAATCTACGGCGTCGCCGCCGGAAGCCTCGCCGTCTACGTCATGACGTCGCGCAACGGGCCGGATCTCGCGCATATCCTGCATCCGGGCTGTTGGTGCGGCGAGGGATCGGCCCTGGACACGCCCCGGCATCTCCTCACCGTCTGCGCCATGGAAGCGGCCACCGCGCTGCACCTGCCGGTGGATGCGGCGCGGCGGCTCCTGTATTCGAGCGCCGAGGCGGCGCGCCGCTTCGGCGCGCTCGGGCAGATCGCGCTGCAGACGGCCTATGCGAATGTCTCCGATCTGATGATCCGCCGGGTCGATCGCCGAGTCGGCGCGGTGCTGCTGCGCGTATCCGGCGCGCTGTCCGAGGAGGTGCTGGCGCCGACCGGCGACATCCGGCTGACGCAGGGTCAGCTCGGCCAGATGGCGAATGCCTCGCGCGACCTGGTGAACCGGACCCTGGCGGAATTCGAGGCCGCGGGCTGGGTGCGGCTGGGCTACAACCGCATCGCCATCCTCGATCCGGTCGCCCTGGCGGATTTCGCCTTCGCCCGGGCCTGAGCGCGGCCGGCGGCGCGCCGCCTCGCCTCATACCAACGGCCGTTGATGTCGACCCATCAGCGGCCCCTGTCGCTGCCCCTGGGCGCCGGGCGGTTTGCTCCGCAAACCTTGGCTAGGCCACACTGGCGGCGGCGCCCATTCGGGCGCTCGGCATGAATGGGTCATTCATGCCGTTGGCATCAGGCGGCGAGCCGGACATGGCTCCGGCACTGCATCAGCGGCTGGATGCGCTGGCCGAACTTGTCCATGCCGAGCAGGAAGTCGTCGAAGGTCAGCATCAGCCCCTTCACGCCCGGCATGGTCGCCGCCTCGTCCAGCATGCGCGCGACATTGGCGTAGGAGCCGACCAGCGTGCCCATGTTGAAGTTGATCGGCGAGGGCGAGCGCTGGATCGCCGCCGCCATGGAGGTCGCCTCGGTGTTCACGTCATTGGCGGCATGGCCGAGCAGATGCGCCAGCGCCTCGCGGTCGGCGCCCTGGTTGTAGAGGTCCCATTTGGCCAGCGCCGCCTCGTCGGTCTCCTCGGCGATGACCATGTAGAGGATGTAGCTGCCGACATCGCGGCCGGTCTTCGCCGCCTGGGCCAGCATCCGGCGCGGCACGTCGATGCATTTCTGCGGCTCGTTCACCCCCTCGCCAAGGGCGAAGTTGTAGTCGCAATACTGCGCGGCGAACTCCATGCCGCGGTCGCTCTGCCCGGCCGAGACCAGCCGGATCGGCGCCATCGGGGCGGGTGAGAGGCGGCAGTCCTCCATCTGGAAGAACTCGCCCTTGAGGTCGGAACGGCCGGTCCCCCACAGCTCCTTCATGACGCGCACATATTCGGTGCTGTAGTCGTAGCGCCTGCCGAAATACTGGTCGCCGGGCCAGAGGCCCATCTGGCTGTACTCCACCTTGTGCCAGCCGGAGACGATGTTCACCCCGAAGCGGCCGCCGGAGATGCTGTCGATGGTGACCGCCATGCGGGCAACGATCGCGGGCGGGATGGTGAGCACGGCGGTCGAGGCGAAGAGGCGGATCCGCTTCGTCACCGCGGCGAGGCCGGCCATCAGGGTGAAGCTCTCGAGCCCATGGTCCCAGAAGCCGGTCTTCCCGCCGAAGCCGTGCAGCTTGATCATCGAGAGGGCGAAGTCGAAGCCGTAGCCCTCCGCCTTCTGCACCACCTGCCTGTTGAGCTCGAAGCTCGGCATGTACTGGGGCGAGGTGGCGGAGATGATCCAGCCATTGTTGTTGATCGGGATGAAGACGCCGATATCCATGGCGGCACTCCTCTCGCTGCGGGCCGCCATGGCCCAGCAAGCGGCGTGCCGCCCCGGGGCGTGGAGCCCGGCGTGGAGCCGGGCGTGGGGCCGGGCGCGGGGCCGGGGCAGGGGCAGACACCGGCGCCGCGATCGGGCAGCCTCGGTGCCTCACCGCGAGGAGAACGGGCGCATGCCGAACGGCACCACCCCCCAGGCCCCGGCTTCAGGCCCAGGCGCCCAGCCCTGGGAATGGCCCGAGCCGGAATGGCGCCGCATCCTCGGCCATGCCCGCGCCGGCCGCAGCCTGCGCCCCGCCGCCTGGCCGGGCGGCGCCCGCTGCTGCGTCGCGCTGTCCTTCGATGCCGACCACGAGACGCTGACGCTGCGCGACGGCGATACCAGCCCGATGCGGCTCAGCCAGGGGCAGTACGGCCATCGCCAGGGCGTGCCGCGACTGCGCGCGCTGCTCGCCCGCCACGGGATCCCCGCCAGCTTCTTCTACCCCGCCGTCTCCGCGCTGCTCTATCCTGAGGAGGTGCGGGCGGTGGCCGATGAAGGCCATGAGATCGGCATCCATTCCTGGATCCACGAGGCCAATACCGGCCTGCCGCCCGGCATCGAGCGCGACCTGACCTTCCGCGCCGCCGAGGTGCTGGAGCGCCTCGCCGGCCGCCGCCCCGTCGGCATCCGCACCGCGAGTTGGGACTTCTCCACCGACACGCTGCCGATCATCCGCGAGCTCGGCCTGCTCTACGACAGCAGCTGATGGCCGATGACGATCCCTACGAGCTGCTCGACCAGGGCCAGCCGACCGGTATCGTCGAGCTGCCGCCGGAGTGGATCCGCGACGACGCGCCCTATTTCAACTTCCTCCGCTTCAGCGCGCTGCGCCCCTACACGCCGCCCTCGGCGGTGGAGGAGATCTTCCGCGCCGAGTTCGACGCTGCCTGGGAGGAGGGCGGGCTGTTCCTGCTCACCATGCACCCGCACATCATCGGCCATCGCAGCCGCATCGGCCTGCTCGACCGGCTTGTCCGGCACATCCGCGACCGGGGCGATGCCTGGTTCGCCACCCATGAGGCGGTGGCGCGGCATGTGAAGGCCGCCGCCGGCTCCTGACGCGGCCGCGGCGGCGGACAGGGGGGATCAGGCGGCGGCGGCGGATGGCGGGAAGCGGGTTCCGGTCAGCGCCTCGAAGGCCTGGCGGTAGGCCGGCGTCGCCGCCTCCTCGGCGAAGGTGAGGCGGATGCCGCGCATGTCCACCTCCCGCACCTCGAAGGCGATGCGCGCCTGGTGCTGCGGCAGCGTCAGCACCCCGGCGGTGCCGGGCGGCACCGCGGGAACGCCGGTGACCAGGGCGCCATGCGCCGAGAGATTGAGCAGCACCGCCTCCGCCCGCACCGTGCCGGCCTCGATCAGGCAGGGCTCGCGGACCGGGAAGCATGGTTCCAGCCGACGGTCGGCCTCGCCCATGGAGCTGCGCACCACGCCCTGCAGCGCGGCCCGCAGCAGGCGCAGGCCGCGATCCACCTCGCCGGTGCCGTCGCGCAGCTCCGTCGCGCGCGCGCCGGCGGCGAGGGCATCCCGCGCCACCGCGTCGATGCGGCCGGCCATCTCCCGCACCTCCTCGCCATTGGCGGCGACGTTGCGGGCGATCTCCTGCGTCGCCGCGCCCTGCTGCTCGACCGCCGCGCGATCACCCCGGCGCTGTCGGAGATGCGGCCGATGGCCCGGCCCATCCCGGCGACCGCATGCACCGCCGCATCCGTCGCCGCGGCGATGCCGCTGAGCTGGCGCGAGATGTCCTCGGTGGCGCGGGCGGTCTGCGCCGCGAGCTGCTTCACCTCGCCCGCGACCACCGCGAAACCCTTGCCGGCATCGCCGGCGCGGGCCGCCTCGATGGTGGCGTTGAGGGCGAGCAGGTTGGTCTTGGCGGCGACGTCGCCGATCAGGTGCACCACCTCGTTGACCCGCCCGGCCGCCTCGGCGAGGGAGGTGATGGTGGTCTCCGCGGCGCGGCCCCCTTCCACCGCCTCGCCGACCACCTCGCGCGCATGC
The DNA here is from genome assembly GCF_013112485.1 of Roseicella sp. DB1501. GTDB lineage: Bacteria > Pseudomonadota > Alphaproteobacteria > Acetobacterales > Acetobacteraceae > Paracraurococcus. The sequence goes on along the minus strand of NZ_JABFHG010000001.1, from coordinate 557,441 downwards.
GCCGTCTGCGCCGTGATCTCGCGGATGGAGGCGGCGAGCTCCTCGGTCGCCGCCGCCACCGCCTGGGTGTTCTCGAGCGCCCGGCCGGAGGCCCGCGCGGAGGCCTCGGCATGCTCGCCGAGCCGGGTGGCCGCCTTGGCCACCTCGGCCGCCTGCGAGGCCATGCTGCCGGCGCGGCTGGCGACCGCATCGACCGCCGCCTCCGCCTCCGCCTCCACCTTGCCCGCCATCTCCCGCACGGCAGCGCAGCGTGCCTCGGCGCGCCGGTCGAGTTCGCTATGCTCCTGCTCGGCATAGGCGAGGCGGGCGCCGAGGGCCCGCAGCAGGCTCACGACCCGGCGGAATTCCCGTGCCTCCGGATGGGCGACGCGGTCCTGCTGCTCGCCGCGGCTCATCGCCTGCAGCGTCGCCTCGACGGCGCCGAGATGCCACCGCAGGCTGCGGAAGCCGAGCAGCCCGAGCCCCGCCAGGATGGCCAGCCCGGCCAGCCCGACGGCCGGCACCAGCCAGAGCCGCCAGAGGAAGCTCGCCTCCGATGCGGCGCGCGCCGCTTCCGTGCCCTCGGCCTGCAGGGCCGACAGGCGCAGGCCGAGCGCCGCCACCGCCTCGGCGAGCGGCACCAGCCGCGCCCGCAGATGCGCCCGGAGCCCGAGGCCGTCCTTCCGCTCCGCCAGGGCGAGGGCGGGCTCGATGCCCTCGGCCAGCAGGCGCTGCCGTGCCGTGACGAACTCCGCGGCCAGCGCCGCCTCCTCGGGCGCGCGGAGATGCGCGGCGATCCCCGGCCAGGCCGCGGCGATCCGGTCGAGCTGCTGGCGCACGGCGGCGATCCGCGGCGCGACATCGGTGCCGCTCAGCAGCTCGCCGGGCATGAGGGAGACCTGCAGCACCGCCTCCCGGCCGAGGTCGCGCGTCTCCGCGAGGCTCACCGCCGGCAGCATGTGCTCCTCATAGACGCGGCGCAGCCCGGCATCGCTCGCGGCCATGCCCGACATGCCGAGCCAGCCGACCAGGCCGAGGGTCGCCACCGCCGCGGCGGCGGCGGCGCAGAGCCGGCCGGTGACGCTGCGGCCCAGTTCGGCCAGGCGATGCTGCCAGCCTTGCCGCACCAGCTCGCCGTCGCGCAGGCCGATCCGCCGGCTGCCCTGGCGCAGCGCCGCATGGGCGGCCTCGGCCGCGGCGACCGCGGCCCGGTCGGGGCGGGTCCGGATGGAGATGTAGCCGGTGACCTTCCCGAACTCGACCAGGGGCGTGACATTGGCCCGCACCCAATAGAAGTCGCCGTTCTTGGCGCGGTTCTTCACCAGCCCTTCCCAGGGCCGGCCGGCCTTGAGCGTGGCCCAGAGGTCGCGGAAGGCCGCCTGGGGCATGTGCGGGTGCCGCACCAGGTTGTGCGGCGAGCCCTCCAGCTCCTCGGCGGTGAAGCCGCTCACCTCGACGAAGGCCGGGTTGGCGAAGAGGATGCGGCCGCCGGTATCGGTGCCGGAGACGAGCACCTCGGTTTCGGGCACCAGGATCTCGCGGTCGGTGATCGGCTCGTTCAGCCGCATGAAGGGGCTCCTCGGGAAGCGTGCGTCCCGGGGAGAATGCGGCGCGGTAGGCTAATGCCCCTTCAACGCCCGCCGGCTCCTCACCCCCCCGCCACCGCCGCGCTCCAGGGGCTGGCGGCGTCGCTGATGCCGACCACCTCGCCGGGGCCGCGGCGGATCAGGTTGGGGCAAGCGAAGTTGATCGGCATGACGCCATGCTCCACCAGCTCGACCGGTCCCGCCCCGCGCAGCGCCGCCAGCACCGGCTCGGGCAGCCGGCGGTCGGCGCTGATGCCCTCGGGACCGGAGACGTCGATGCGCGGATGATGCGCCGCCGCCTCCGGGTCCATGCCGAAATCGGCGACGAAGGCGAGGAGCTGGAACACCGCGGCCATGATGCGCCGCCCGCCCGAGGCGCCGACCGCGATCTCCGGCTGGCCACCGCTCGCCGCGATGACGGGGCACATGTTGTTCAGCGGCCGCTTGCCGGGACCGATGGCGTTCGGCGTGCCGGGGATCGGGTCGAACCACATGACGCCGTTGTTCATCATGATGCCCGTGCCGGGCAGCATGACGCGCGAGCCCATGGAGGAGAGCAGCGTCGTCGTCATCGCGATGGTCAGCCCGTCCTTGTCGCAGGCGGTCAGGTGCGTGGTGCAGCTATCCGCGCCTTTCGGCTCGGCATCGCCGAGGCCGGCGAGGCGCTCGGCATAGGCGTCCTGCATCGCCCTGCCGAGGCTGGCATACCAGGCCGGCGAGGGTTCGGCGCCCGACCAGTCGGCATCGGCCATGCGCTCCAGCACGCGGCGAAGCGTCGGCGCGGCGGTCAGCCCGTTGACCAGCATCAGCTCGCGCCCACGCCAGGGAACGGCGACGGAGGGCAGGAGGCGGGCCTGGCACCCGGCCAGGTCGGCGGCCGAGAGCACGCCGCCCATCGCCCGGACATCGGCCGCGATCTGCGCCGCGATCTCGCCCTCGTAGAAGTCGCGCAGCCCGGCCTGCTGCAGCCGCTCCAGCGTCGCCGGCAGCTGGCCGAGCAGGAAGCTGCCGGGCGTGCCCTGATAGGGTGGCACCGGCGGCAAGCCGTTCGGCAGGTAGACCCGCGCGCTCTCCGGATAGAGCCGCAGCACGGCGGCGGAGGAGGCGACCTTCAGCGTGGTGTACCAATCCTGCGGCAGGCCGCGCCGGGCCAGCGCCAGGGCCGGGGCCAGCACCTCGCGCATCGGCAGCCGCCCGTAGCGCTCGTGCAGCAGGGCGTAGCCGGCCACCGCCGAGGGAATGACGAAGGAGAGCGGGCCGTGGACATTCCGGTCGCCCTCCACCTCCGGCCAGGGGAAGAGGTCGCGCTTCATCCCGCCGGTCAGCGGGAAGGCGCTGGGATCGAGGCCAGCGGGCGAGACCGGGCCGAAATCCAGCGTCTCGGCGCGGGCCATGCCGGGCTTCATCACCTGCGCGAAGCCGATGCCGCCGAGGCCAGAATTCCACGGCTCGACCGCGGCGAGGGCGAAGGCGGCGGCGACCGCGGCATCGGCGGCGGTGCCGCCGGCCTCGAGCATGGCGGCGCCGGCCTCGGCCGCCGACTTCACCTGCGAGACCACCATGCCGCCGGCGCCGCGCGCGGCTGGCTTGCGCAGCAGCCAGTTCTGGGTGACGTGCGGGGGGAGGGTGTCCGGCATGGCCTGGCTCCGGCGAGTGGGGCGGTCACCGGCATGCTCCCGCTGCTCGCCGCCGGCCGCAAGCCCAGGCAGCGGTGCGCGGGGCCGTGGCGAACCGCCCGGCGCGAACCCGCCCGCGCCCCTGCGACGCCGCCGCGCGGGGGGGGGGCGTTCAGAGGGCCGGGATGCGGCGCCGCTCCGCGACCAGCGTCTCGAAGTCGAGCCGTGCATAGCGCTCGATATGCTCGACCAGGGTGGCGATCGCGGCCGCCTCGTCGCCGGCATCGAGCGCCTCGAGCAGCGCCTCATGCGCCTCGTTCTGCGGGATGCCGCCCTGCAGGTGCAGCGCTAGGCCCCAGACCACGGCGAGCTGCCGCGCCAGGCCCTGCCAGAGGGCCAGCAGGGAGGGGTTGCCGGAGGCGCGGCAGAGCTCGGCATGGAACTCCACCTCGGCCAGCACCGGCATGGCCGGGTCGGTTGCCTCCAGCGCATAGGCGAAGGCGGCGGCAGCGACGCGCAATCGGTCGAAGCGCTCCCGGCCGCCGGGCTGGGCCAGCGCCTCGCGCACCGCCAGCGTCTCGAGCGAGAGGCGGACCCGCATCAGGGCGGCGACGCCCCGGTTGCTGACCCGCATGAGCCGCATGCCCTTGTAGGGCGTGCTGACGACGATGCCCTGGCTCTCGAGCAGCCGCAGCGCCTCCCGCACCGGGACGCGGCTGATCCCGAGATCGCGGGCGATCTCCGCCTCCACCAGACGGTCATCGGGCAGGAAGATGCCGCGCGCGGCACCGGCCACGATGGCTTCCGCCGCCTGCTCGACCATGGTCCGCGGTTGTACCGGCACCAGGCGGCGCGGTTCGGCGCCGATGCCGGATCTTAGCAAACCCACCGGCGCGCCGGCCCGCGCGCGGAGGTCTCGAACTGTCACTGACATGGCTCCCGATCCGCTCGCGAACACGAGAAGTCTAAATTCAACTTCCTGGTTTTGGAAGCAAAGCCGCAGCGGGAGCCGCGGCCGGGGAAACGCCACATGGCTGTTCAGGCGTTGTCCTATACAACCATAAGTAGAATTTCCGGACAAGAATAATCGTGTCGAGGCCTTTCCGACCCTGCGAATCAGGCGAATGCATACAGTATGTCTCGTATTCGATACGGACTGCGCAACGCAACGCAGGCCCAGGCTGGCCGCGACAAAGCTGCAACAGTAGCGTGATAAAATTCCTGCCGGTCTATTCCCGCCAGGGACGGCGACTCCAGAGGCGGCGCAGATTCGCCTCCATCTCGCCGATCATCGCCGCATAGGCGCCGCCCAGCAGGATGCGCAGCGGCATGCCCGCCCGCTCGGCATCCCGGCGGAAATCCGGCTCGTCCAGCGCCGCCGCGAAGGCCGCCTCCAGCCGCGCGCGCATCGGCCCCGGCAGGCCGGGGGTGCCGATGAAGCCGCGGCTGGCCCCGGCGATCAGGTCGAAACCCTGCTCGCGGAAGGTCGGCACCTGTGGCAGCGGCGCGAATCGGGCGGCGGCGGCGAGGCCGAGGGCGCGGATCCGCCCCTCCTGCTGCAGCGGCAGGTGCTCGCTGATATTGCCGACCAGCAGGTCGAGATGGCCGCCGAGCAGCGCCTGGATCGCCGGCGCGCTGCCGGTGAAGGGGACATGCACCATGGGGGGCGTGCCGGCCCAGTCCTCGAAGGCCAGCATGGCGATGTGGTCGTCCCCGCCGACCCCGGTGCTGCCATAGGTGAGCGCCCCCGGCCGCGCCCGTGCCGCGGCGACCAACTCGGCGAGGCTCCGCAACGGCGAGCCGGCGAGCACGAAGACGGTGTTGGGGTCGTCGACGACATTGGCGAGCCACGTGAAATTGGCGCTGCGGTAGCGGACCTGCCGTTCGATCGGCAGGGCGGGCAGGGCCGGCGCGGTGATGCAGCCGAGCGTGTAGCCGTCCGGCGCCGCGTTGAAGATCGCCTCGTTGCCGATCTGCGTGCCGGCGCCCGGGCGGTTGATCACCAGGAAGCGGGCGCCCTCGCCGAGATGCGCGCAGACATGCGGCATCAGCAGCCGCGCCAGCGCATCCAGCGCGCCGCCGGGCGGGACCGGCACCACCACCTCGATCGGCCGCTCGGCCGGCCAGGCCGGGGCGGCGGGCTGCGCCCGGCCGATGCCCGGCAGGAGGGCGGGGCCGGCGAGCGCGGCGAGGCGGGCGACGGCCTGGCGTCGGCGGATCATGATGGGCGGTCCTCCCGGGACGATTTTGCCCCGAGCCTCGCCGCCCGGCCCCGGCTGCGCAAGCGGCTACTCCTTCCAGGGATGCCTGGCCCAGAGCCGCCGCAGCGTGGCGAGGTCGGCCGCCATCATCGCCGCATAGGCCTCGCCGATCAGCGGGCGCAGCGGCAGGTTCAGCTTCGCCGCCTCGGCGACGAAGGCCGGGTCGGCCAGGGCAGCGCGGAAGGCGGCGCGCAGCGCCTCGGCGATCTCCACCGGCAGGCCGGGCGGGCCGGCGATGCCGCGGGCGCTGCCGCCGAGGATGTCGAAGCCCTGCTCGCGGAAGGTCGGCACCGCCGCCGCGGCAGACCAGCGCTGCGGCCCGGCCTGGCCGAGGCAGCGCAGGCGGCCCTCCCGCAGCAGGGGCAGGCCCTCGCCCATGTTGAAGCTGCCGATCGGCAGGCGGCCGCCGAGCAGGTCGCGCAGGGTCGGCGCCGTGCCGTTATAGGGGACATGGACCAGCCGCGTGCCGGTGGCCTCCTCGAAGGAGAGTTGCAGGATGTGGTCGTCCGACCCGACGCCGGCCGTGCCGACCCCATAGGCCTCGGGCCGCGCCCGCGCCGCCGCGGCGAGGTCGGCGAGGCCCTGCCAGGGGCTGTCGGGATGCACCCAGAAGGCGGCCGGGTCGTCGACGACATTGGCGATGTAGGTGAAGGCCTCCGGCCGGTAGCGGGGTGTCCGCTCGATGCTGATGGCGTTCATCGCGGTGTTGGTGGCGGCGCCGAGCGTGTAGCCGTCCGGCGCGGCGTTGAAATTCGCCTCGAAGCCGAGCTGCCCGCCGGCGCCGGGCCGGTTGGTCACCACGAAGCGCGCCCCGGGCAGGTGCGGCGCCACCGCCTGCAGCACGCCGCGCACCATGGTGTCGACGCCGCCGCCGGCCGGGAAGGGGACGAAGACCTCGATCGGTCGGGCGGTCGGCCAGGACGCCCCGGCGCCGCTCTGGGCCAGGGCAGGGGTGGCGAGGAGGCCGAGCGGGGCGGCGAGCAGCCGGCGGCGTGATGGCATGGACATGGTCTCCCTCGGCCCGGTCCCGGCCGCCCGGACATCTCTCCGCTGGCCTTCGCCGGTGTCATCCCCGGCTCCTCCCCTGGGCATCGCCGGCAGGCTGCGGTACCCCCTGCGGCAGAGGCAAGGGCGGGGGCAGGACATGACGCCGGCGGAACGCAAGGAATTCGGGGTCGAGGGCGACTGGGCCGCCTGGCGCCGGCACCGCATCCGCTGGTCCGAATGCGATGCGCTCGGCCATGCCAACAACACGGCTTATCTCACCCTTTGCGAGGATCTCCGCGTCGGGCCGGGCTGGTCGGCGCTCGGCGGCCGCTTCGCCGGCGATGCGGTGAGCCCGGTCGTGGCGCAGATCGAGGCACGCTACCTCCGCGCCCTGGTCTTCGAGGACGAGGCGCTGCTGACGCTCCGCTTCGCCTCGGTGAAGCGCACCAGCTTCGTGCACGACTACGCGGTGTGGAAGGGCGGGCTCTGCTTCTCCTGCCGCACCGTGCTGGTGGCGGTGCGGCAGGATACCGGCGAGCGGGTGCCGGTGCCACCGGCGATCCGCGCCGCCATGCTGGCCGCCGGCGCGAAGGACGAGGCGGGCTAGGATGCTGCGGCGGCTGCGCCGCTGGGCCCGGGGCATCCGCCGCGACGCGCATGCGCTCTGGCTCGCCGCGCACGACCCGCGCACCCCCTGGTCGGCGCGGCTGCTCGCCTTCCTGCTCGCCGCCTATGCCCTCTCGCCCATCGACCTGATCCCGGATGCCATCCCGGTGCTTGGCCTGCTGGACGAGGCGGTGCTGCTGCCGCTCGGCCTGCTGCTCGCGGCGCGGCTGATCCCGCCGCCGCTGCTCGCCGAGTTCCGCGCCCGGGCCGCGGCCGCGGCGGCGCGGCCGGTCAGCCGGGCCGGCGCGGCGTTGGTCGTGTCGCTCTGGCTGCTCGGCGCGGCCGGGCTGCTCTGGTGGCTCTGGCCGCGGCTGGCGGGCTGAGGCCGCCGCCCGCCGCCGGCATCAGAGGCCACGCTCGGCCCGCGTCGCCGCCAGGTCGTCCGCGATGAAGGCCTCGATGATCTCCTCCAGGCTCTCCTGCTCGGAGAAGCCGAGCAGCCGCCGCGCCCGCTCGGCGGTGAAGCTGGCCGGCCAGGTGCCGACGATCGCCTCGATCGCCGGGTCGGGCGCGTGCCGCACCCGCGCCCGCGCCTCCGGCCCGGCGACGGTCTCGAGCGCGCTCAGCATCTTGCCCACCGTCGCGCTCCGCCCCGGCGGGTTGATGCCGCGGTCGAGGCCGAGCGCCTTGGTGTCCATGGTCATGGCGTGCAGGAACCAGTCGACGGCGCGGCGCGGCGAGCAGATCCAGAGCGCGAAGGCCTCGCCCACCGGCAGCTCGGTCTCGAGGCCGAGCAGCGGCTCGCGCAGGATCGCCGAGACGAAGGAGGAAGCGGCCTTGTTCGGCCGGCCGGGGCGGATGATCACGGTGGGCAGGCGGATGCTCACCGCATCGACGAAGCCCTTGCGCGAGGCGTCCTGCAGCAGCAGCTCGCCCATCGCCTTCTCGGCGCCGTAGCTGTTGCCGGGGAGCTGGCGGGCATCGTCCTCCAGCCGCGCCTCCTGCCCGCCGCTGAAGCTGGCGACGGAGGAGGTGAAGACCACCCTGGGCGGCGCCGGCAAGGCGCGGCAGGCCTGCAGCACCGCCAGCGTGCCGTGCAGGTTCACCGTCAGGCCGAGGTCGAAATCCGCCTCGGCCTGGGCCGAGACCACGGCGGCCAGATGCACCACCACCTCTGTCCCCGGCGGCAGGGCGCCCTTCACCGCCTCCGGATCGGCGATGTTCCCGGCCAGGCAGCGCACGGGGAAGGGGGCCTCGAGCGGCGGCGGGGCGTCGAGGTCGAAGAGGGTCAGGCCGGTGATCGCCTTGCCGCCGAGCTGCCCGTCCTGCGCCAGGCGCCGCGCCAGCTTGCGGCCGAGGAAGCCCCCGCCGCCCAGGATCGTGATCTGCATGGCCACCTCCCCTCCTCGCGCCGCGCGCGGACCGCCTTCCATGTCGCGCCTTGGCAGGATCGGTGCAAGCGGGCCATTTTCGCCCCGCCATGACCATTCCCCGTCGCTCCTACCGATTGCTGCTCAACCGCCATGCCGGGGTCCCCGGCGTGGTCGTCCTCCCCGAATCCGGTTTCCGCCGGGCGAAGGAGGAGATCACCGCCTGGCCCGGCTATGCGCCGACGCCCCTCCTCGCCCTGCCCGAGCTCGCCGCCGGCGCCCGGGTGGCGGAGATCCGCTGGAAGGACGAGGGCAGCCGCTTCGGCCTCGGCAGCTTCAAGGCGCTTGGCGGCGCCTATGCGGTGATGCGTCTGCTGCAGGCCGAGCTGGCGCGGCGCGGCATCGCCAATGCGGCAACGGCGGCGGAACTGGCCGAGGGCACCTACCGGGAGGCGACGCAGGCCATCACTGTGACCTGCGCGACCGACGGCAACCATGGCCGCAGCGTCGCCTGGGGGGCGCAGCGCTTCGGCGCCCGCTGCGTCATCTTCGTCCATGCCGAGGTGAGCCAGGGCCGGCGCGACGCCATCGCCCGCTACGGCGCCGAGATCCGCGAGGTGCCCGGCACCTATGACGACGCGGTGCGGGCGGCGCAGCGGGCCGCCGAGGCGGAGCGCTGGTTCGTCGTCTCCGACACCTCCTATGCCGGCTATACCGAGGTGCCGCGCGACGTCATGCAGGGCTACCGACTGATGGCCGAGGAGGCGGCCGAGGCGCTGGACCGGCCGCCGACGCATGTCTTCATCCAGGGCGGCGTCGGCGGCCTCGCCGCTGCCGTCTCGGTGCAGATGCGCGCCCGCTACCGGGCGGAGGCGCCGCGGCTCATCGTGGTGGAGCCGGAGCGGGCGGCCTGCCTGCTGGCCAGCGCCGAGGCGGGGCAGCCCACCGCGATCGAGGGCGAGCTCGACACGCTGATGGCCGGCCTTGCCTGCGGCGAGCCGAGCCTGCTCGCCTGGCAGGAGCTGGAGCGGGCGGCCTTCGCCTGGATGGCGGTGCCGGACGAATCGGCGGTCGACTGCATGAAGCTGCTGGCGCGGCGCGAGCCGAAGGTGGTGGCCGGGGAGAGCGCGGTGGCCGGCCTGGCCGGGCTGCTGCTCGCCGCCCGCGATCCCTTCGGCCGCTCCATGCTGGGGCTGGAGGAGGGGAGCCGCATCCTGCTCTTCGGCACCGAGGGCGCGACCGACCCGGCGCTCTACGAGCGGCTGGTCGGCTGACCCGGGCGGCGTAACGAGGCGCCCCGGCCTGCATCCCGGCGGGGCCTGCGCCGTTTCCGCCCCGTCCCACTGGGAGGAGGCAGGCTCATGCGACCGACGCGCGAGAACATCCGCGAGCATATGGAGGTGATCGGGGCGGATGGCGGCCATGTCGGCACCGTCGACCACCTCGATGGCGAGCGCATCAAGCTCACCCGCACCGATCGCGGCTCGGGCGGCCGGCATCACTGGCTGCCGCTCTCCATGGTGGCGGATATCGAGGGCGAGACCCTGCGCCTCACCGTGCCGCTCGACCGTGTCGCCGGCTACTGGCAGAACGAGGACGGCTATACCGGCCCGATCGAGAGCGACGAGGCGGAGACGCGCGGCATGGGCGACGCGCTGCGGGGCAAGGAGCCCGGCCGCTAGACCATGATCCGCTCACACAGGATCGCGGATCATGGTCCAGGCCGTTGTTTGATCGCGTGATTCACGTTTTTCGGTGAGTCCACCTCAAGCGATCACGCTCCAGCACCGGACGCGGTTAGGGCGGCCGGCGGGCCGCCCTGCCGTTCAGCAGCACCCACCCGGCGGCACACAGTGCGGTGCGATGACCCTGGCTGGCGCGTCATCATGCTTGCCCCCTTCATCGTTCTGTCGTTCTTCTGTCACAGCGACGCAATCGATGGCGGCTACTGGCCGCCCACCGCAGAACGGGACAGGGAGAGACCACGCCGCCATGCAGCGCCGTTCCTTCATGGCCGGGGCCGCCGCCCTCGGCCTCGCCACGCCGACCTCGCTCCGGGCCCAAAGCCGCACCGAGATCCAGTTCTGGCACGCCATGCCGGGGGTGCTGGGCGAGGTGGTCGCCGAGCAGGTGAAGCGCTTCAACGCCAGCCAGTCGGCCGTGACCGTCGTGCCGAGCTTCAAGGGCGGCTACATCGACACCATGACCGGCGCCATCGCCGCCTGGCGGGCCGGCAACGCGCCGCATATCGTGCAGGTCTTCGAGGTCGGCACCGCGACGATGATGTCGGCCGGCCCCGCCATCCGGCCGGTGCACGAGCTGCTGGGCGAGAACGGCGTGGCGCTCGACCCGAAGCGCTACCTAGCGGGAGTGCGCGGCTATTACAGCGACACGAAGGGCCGGCTGATCTCCATGCCCTTCAACTCCTCCTCCGCCATCATGTTCCTGAACCTCGACGCCTTCGCCAAGGCCGGGCTCTCGACCACCGATCTGCCGACGACCTGGGCGCAGCTCCGCCAGGCCTCGGAGAAGCTGAAGGCGGTGACGGCCACCCCAGTGCCGATGACCACCTCCTGGCCGACCTGGGTGATGTTCGAGCAGATGGCGGCTATGCACGACGTGCCCTTCGCCACCCTGGCCAACGGCTTCGAGGGGCTGGGGACCGAGCTGCGGCTCACCGGCCCGCTCTTCGTCAAGCAGGTCGAGTACCTGCTGGCGGCGCAGAAGGACGGGCTGTTCCGCTATGGTGGCCGCGACAACGCTGCGGACGGGCTCTTCGTCGCCGGCGAGGCGGCGATCAGCTTCATGTCCTCCTCCCTCCGCTCCCGGCTGGAGAAGGAGGCGAAGTTCAAATGGGCCGCGGTGCCGCTGCCCTATCACGACGACCTGACGAAGAGCCCGAAGAACGGCGTCATCGGCGGCGCCAGCCTCTGGACGCTCACCGCCCGCAACCGCACGCCGGCGGAGTACAAGGCGGTCGCCGCCTATTTCCAGTTCATCTCCGAGGCCGAGCAGGACCTCTGGTGGCACAAGTCGACCGGCTACGTGCCGATCACCCTCGCCGGCTACGAGAAGGCCAGGGCCGAGGGCTACTACGCGCAGAACCCGGGCGCCGATGCCGCCATCATCCAGCTCTCCCGCGCCGAGCCGACGCCGAACAGCATGGGCTTCCGGCTCGGCGGCATGGTGGAGATCCGCAACATCATCCAGGAGGAGCTGGAGAAGGCGCTGCAGGGCCAGCAGGGCGCGGCCCAGGCGCTGGAGAGCGCCAACCGGCGCGGCAACGTCGTGCTGCGGAATTTCGAGAAGGCGAACAAGGCCTGATAGGCCGGAGGCCGGCGGGGTGGAACGCAAGACCGTCTTCAAGGGCAGGCTGCTGCCCTACCTGCTGGTGGCGCCGCAGCTCCTCATCACCATCGTCTTCTTCTTCTGGCCGGCGGGGCAGGCGGTGTGGTTCGCCTTCCTGCGCCAGGACGCCTTCGGCATCCGCACCAGCTTCGTCGGCCTCGAGAATTTCCAGGACCTCTTCGCCGATCCGCTCTACCTCGAGACCTTGCGCAACACCCTGGTCTTCGCGGCGGGGGTGAGCTGCATCGCCCTCGGCACCGCGCTGCTGCTGGCGGTGATGGCGGACCGGCAGATCCGCGGCGCCGGCCTCTACCGGACCCTGCTGGTCTGGCCCTATGCCATCGCGCCGGCCATCGCCGCGGTGCTGTGGATCTTCCTGTTCCACCCGCAGATCGGGATGCTCGGCCGCGCCCTCAACGGCGCCGGCATTCCCTTCGACTACAAGCTGAACGGCAACCAGGCGATGCTGGTGGTCATCCTCGCCGCCGCCTGGAAGCAGGTCTCCTACAACTTCATCTTCTTCCTGGCCGGGCTGCAGAGCATCCCGAAATCGGTGCTGGAGGCCGCCGCCATCGACGGCGCCCGGCCGGCCTACCGCTTCTGGACCGTCACCTTCCCGCTGCTCTCGCCGACCACCTTCTTCCTGCTCGTCGTCAACCTGGTCTATGCCTTCTTCGAGACCTTCGGCGTCATCGACGCGCTGACCAAGGGCGGGCCGGGCCGGGCGACGGAGACGCTGATCTACCGCGCCTATATCGATGGCCGGGTGAATCTCGACCTCGGCATGTCCTCGGCCCAGTCGGTGGTGCTGATGCTCGTCGTCATCCTCCTCACCGCCGTCCAGTTCCGGTTCATCGAGCGCCGTGTCCACTACTGACGCCCGCGCCGCCCGGACGGCCGCGCCCGGGCGCGAGGGAGGCACGGACTGGCTCGCCCATGCCGTCCTGCTGCTCGGCACCGTGCTCTTCGCCCTGCCGCTCTGGATCGTGCTCATGGGCTCGAGCCACGACGCCGCCACCATCGGCCGCGGCGAGGTGCCGCTGCTGCCCGGCCCGCATGCGGCGGAGAACTACGCCGCCGCCTGGAGCCGCGGCACCACCGGCGTGCCGGTCGCCCGGATGCTGTGGAACAGCACTGTCATGGCGCTCTGCGTCGCGGTCGGGAAGATCGCCATCTCCATCCTCTCGGCCTATGCGGTGGTCTTCTTCCGCTTCCCCGGCCGCAACCTGGTGTTCTGGTCGATCTTCATCACCCTGATGCTGCCGGTCGAGGTGCGGATCTTCCCGACCTTCAAAGTCGTCTCCGACCTCGGCCTGGTGAACACCTATGCCGGCCTCATCGTCCCGATCATCGCCTCGGCCACCGCGACGCTGCTGTTCCGGCAGTTCTTCCTCACCATCCCCGACGAGTTCGTCGAGGCGGCCAAGATGGACGGCGCCGGGCCGCTGCGCTTCTTCCGCGACGTGGTGCTGCCGCTGTCGCGCACCAACATGGCGGCGCTCTTCGTCATCCTCTTCGTCTATGGCTGGAACCAGTATCTCTGGCCGCTGCTGGTCGCCACCTCGGAGGATGTCGAGACGGTGGTGATCGGCATGGTGAAGATGATCGGCTCGGAATCCAACACCGACTGGAGCCTGGTCATGACCACCTGCGTGCTGGCGCTGCTGCCGCCCGTCGCGGTCGTGCTGCTCATGCAGCGCTGGTTCGTCAAGGGCCTGACGGAGACGGAGAAGTAATGGCGACGCTGGACCTCGCGGGCATCCGCAAGTCCTTCGGCCCGGTGGAGGTGCTGCACGGCGTCGACCTCGCCGTCCGGGACGGCGAGATGATCGTCATCGTCGGCGCCTCGGGCTGCGGCAAGTCGACGCTGCTGCGCATCGTGGCGGGGCTGGAGAGCCCGAGCGGCGGCCGCGTCGCCATCGCCGGCCGCGACGTCACCGCGCTCGAGCCGGCGGAGCGGGACATCGCCATGGTGTTCCAGAACTACGCGCTCTACCCGCACATGACCGTCGCCCAGAACATGGGCTATGGGCTGAAGATCCGCGGCCTGCCGCGGGCCGAGATTGAGCGGCGGGTGCGCGAGGCGGCGGCGCTGCTCGGCATCGAGGCGCTGCTCGACCGCCGGCCGCGGCAGCTTTCGGGCGGCCAGCGCCAGCGCGTCGCCATGGGCCGCGCCATCGTGCGTGAGCCCAAGCTTTTTCTCTTCGACGAGCCGCTCTCCAACCTCGACGCCAAGCTGCGGGTGCAGATGCGCGCCGAGATCCGCCGGCTGCAGAAGCGGCTCGGCGTCACCAGCCTCTTCGTCACCCATGACCAGGTGGAGGCGATGACCCTCGGCGACCGCCTCGTCGTCATGCATCAGGGCCATGCGGCGCAGGTGGCGACGCCGATGGAGGTGTTCGAGCGCCCGGCCGACACCTATGTCGCCGGCTTCATCGGCAGCCCGGCGATGAACTTCCTGTCCGGGCGGCTGGCCGAGGGCGGACGGGCCGTCGCGCTCGGGGCCGGGCCGCTGATCCGCTTCGCCGACGGGCCGCGCCCGGGGCAGGAGGGCGAGCCCGTCACCATCGGCATCCGGCCGGAGCATGTGCGGCCCGATCCGGCGGGCCTGGCCCTGGCGATCGACCTGGTCGAGCCGCTGGGCTCGGAGACGGTGGTGCATGGCCGGCTGCCAGGGGGCGAGGCGCTGGTGGTGAAGCTGGCCGGCGCCGCGCCGCGCGACGGGGCCCTGGCCGTCGCCCTCCCGCCCGAGGCGCTGCACGTCTTCCGCGCCGAGGATGGGAAGCGCCTGGATCCCTGAGCGCGGAACGGCAAGGGGGCAGCCCCGGGCGGAGCCGCCCCGCGCTGTCGCCGGAACCGTCGGTCTCAGGCGCTGATCATCAGCAGCGCCTGCCGCCGCACATCCTCGACCCGCCGAGTCCAGCCGCGGCCGAAGCGGGCGAAGGTCGGGAGGCCGCGATAATGGTCGAGCCGCGCCTGGGCCAGCGCCTCGACCAGCGGCGCCGCCTCGGCCGCCGTCGTCGCCCGCAGCGTATAGGGCCCGACCGCGCCGTCCGGCTTCACGCCGACCGCCCGCTGCAGCATCTTCACCGAGGTGCCCGGCCCGGCATTCACGCCGAAATCGAAGACCATCAGGTCGATGCCGCGCGGCAGGTCCTCGCAGCGCATCAGGTTCCAGTACTGGGCGCGGTAGATCTCCTTCGCCTCCTCGGCCGAGAGGTTGCGCACCTCCTCCGCCGTCACCGGCCGGCCCCGCCAGGCGGCGAGGCAGTGCTCGGTGATGCCCATCTGCGTCGCGCCGCCCGGATCGGCGGCGTCGTTGGAGAAGCCGCCCTCCTGCTTCAGCACCACCTGCAGGCAGAGGTCGAAGCGGCTGGGCTGGCCGGGGACCGGGGCCGTCTTGCTGCCGGCGAGCCTGGCGAAGGGCGCCGCGGCCAGGGCATCGAGCGCGCCGGCCGGGACGCGCGGCGCGCTCGCCTGGGCCTGCTGCAGCGTGGCGACCGTGCGGTCCTTCTCGCGCGAGCCCTGGCTGGAGCCGAGCCAGAAATTCACCACCGCCGTGAAGCCCGCGACCAGCGCGCCGACGACGACGTTGAGCAGCGTCAGCGTCGTCGGGTCGCCGCCCGCGGGCGGGAAGCGCACCAGCCAGGCGGTGAAGCCGAAGAAGCCGGCCAGCACCAGGGCCGAGACCGCGGCCGGCGTGGCGGCGACGATGCTGGCCGAGACGCCCGGGGCGAGCAGGGCGGCCGACAGGGTCGAGCCAGCGCGGGCGCGGTCGGCCACCTCGGCGCGCAGCGTCTCCAGCAGGGATTGCCGCTCCGAGGCCGCGTCCTGGACCTGCAGCGCCTGGTACTGCACGCGGATCTCCTCCAGCCGGAGGCGGAGCGCGGCGGCCTTGGCGGCATCCTCCTGCACCTGGCGCGCGGCGGCCGCCGGATCGGCGGTGCCGGCCACCTGCTGGACGGCATCCGCGACCTTGCCGGCAAGCTCGCCGGCGCGGCGGCCGCCGAACAGGCCGACCAGCTCCGGCACCAGCGCGCCGGCCAGGGAGATGAGGGGGATGAGGGGAAGCATGGGGGCACTCCTTCCCGGCCATGGCCCCCGCCGGGCGCGGGCGCCTCGTTAGGAAAACGTACCCAATTCGCGCGCGCAATTACAAGGAAATTATTCTCCTGCAGGAGTAGAAGGGTATATCTTTCAGCCGACCGCGCCCATCCGTCCCTTCAGCGGCGCCACCGCCGCCTCGGCCGGACCCACCGCGACCTGCCGGCCGCCCTGCCATTGCAGCAGGATGGGCCGCGCCCGGGTGTTCTGTCCCTTCTCGTCGAAACGGATGCCCCAGCCGTTGATGGTGCCGCCCTCGGCGATGTCGGTGGCCTGCAGGGCGGCGCGGATCTTCTCCTTCTCGGTCGCCGCGGCGCGCTGGATGGCATCGAAGGCGGCCCGGGCGCCGACATAGTTCGACATGCTGCTGCCCGAGCGCGGATCGCTGCCGTAGCGCTTGCGGTAGAGCTCGAGGAAGGGCTTCACCCCCGGCGCCAGCCGCTCGTTCACCTCGAACTGCGGCACGTCCACATTCAGCGTGCCCTCGAAATCCGGGCCGATCGCATGCGCCGTGTCGGTCAGGCTGTAGCCGGCGCCGGCGCCGACCACCATGCGCGGCCGCCAGCCCGCCTCGTGAAAGCCCCGGTAGAGCAGCAGGATGTCGTTCTGGTAGCCGGTATGCAGCAGCACCTCGGTCTTGAGGTCCTTCAGCCGCTGCACGAGGGGCGGCCATTCGACACTGCGGATGGAATAGGTGAGGCGCTCCGCCAGCGTCATGCCGCGGGCCTTGAGCTGCGCCTCCTGAGCGCCGGCGACCGACTGGCCGTAGAGACTGTCCTCGTGCAGCACCGCGACGGTGAGGCTGCCGAGCGGCTTGTTCCAGGCCGCGCTCAGCGGCTCAGCGACGGCATCGACGGCCATCCGCCCCACTTCCGAGGCGCGCGGGCAGGTCCGCACCAGCAGGCGGAAGCCGCGATCGGTGATCGGGTCCGCGATGGCGCCGAGCTCAATATAGGGCACGCCCTGCAACTCGGCGGCCTGGGTCGCGGCGAAGGAGAGGGGCGAGGCGCAGGTGCCGAACAGCGCCACCACCCGCTCCGTGCCCTGCAGGCGCTTCACCTCGGCCTGGGCCTGGGCGGCCTCCGCGGCATCGCCCCGGACCAGGCGGATCGGCTTGCCGAGCAGCCCGCCGGCGGCGTTGCGCTCCTCCGCCGCCAGTTCGAGGCCGCGGAAATGCTCGTCGCCGAGCAGGGCGAGCGGCCCGGTGAAGGGAAAGAGGGCGCCGAGGCGGAGGCTGTTGCCACCCTCGGCCTGCTGCGCCAGCGCGGGGGCGCCGAAGGCCAGGGCGGTGAGGCCGCCGAGGAGCGGGCGGCGGGCGATCCGGGCCATGCCAGTCCCTTCGACGCGTGGCGGTAGGGCCGGATACTCCCCGTGCCGGAGCGCCGACGCAACCCCGTGCGGCATCGGGCCTCGCCGGCTTGACGGTGCCGGCTTGACGGGGCGCGGCCTGGCGCGGAACCTCCGCCGCCCGCCCGGAGGATGAGGAAACGCCATGCCGCCCCTGCCCGAGACCATGACCTTCATCGACCATGGGGCCGGCGGCGCGGCGGAGGTGCTGGTGCCGAAGACCGGCCCGCTGCCGCGGCCCAAGGCGGATGAGGTGCTGATCCGGGTGCTGGCCACCGGGGTGAACCGGCCGGACGTGCAGCAGCGCAAGGGCGACTACCCGCCGCCGCCGGGCGCGAGCCCGGTCATCGGCCTCGAGACGGCCGGCGAGGTGGTCGCGGCCGGCCCCGAGGCGGCGCCCTGGAAGCCCGGCGACCGGGTCTGCGCGCTGACCAATGGCGGCGCCTATGCCGAATACTGCGTCGCGCCGGCGGCGCAGTGCCTGCCCTGGCCGAAGGGCTACGACGCGATCCGGGCGGCGGCGCTGCCCGAGACCTTCTTCACCGTCTGGGCCAATCTCTTCGGGCATGGAAGGCTGCAGGCCGGGGAGACGGCGCTGATCCATGGCGGCACCTCCGGCATCGGCGTCACCGCCATCCAGCTCGCCAAGGCCTTCGGCGCGCGGGTGATCGCGACCGCCGGCAGCGAGGAGAAGTGCCGCGCCTGCCGCGAGCTCGGCGCCGATGTCGCGGTGAACTACCGCGCCGAGGATTTCGTCGAGGCGGTGAAGCGCGAGACCGGCGGCAAGCTCGCCGATGTGGTGCTCGACATGGTCGGCGCCGAGTATTTCGGCCGCAACCTGCGCTGCCTCGGCATGGATGGGCGCCTCGTCCTCATCGCCTTCCTCGGCGGCTTCGAGGCGGCGAAAGTGGATCTCCGTCCCATCATGACGCGGCGCCTGACGGTGACCGGCAGCACCATGCGGCCGCGCACCACGGCGCAGAAGGGCGCGATCGCCGCGGCGCTGCGCGAGAAGGTCTGGCCGCTGCTCGAGGCCGGCAAGGTCGCGCCGCCGATCTACAAGGTCTTCCCGCTGCGCGAGGCGGCGGCGGCGCATGCGTTGATGGAGAGCAGCCAGCATATCGGCAAGATCATGCTGCAGGTGGCCGATTAGGGCTGCGGCGCATGGCGGCGGCTGAACCGCTCGCGGCGCGTCCGCCGGCGGCGCCCCACCCGGCCGCGGACCGGCGGCTGGCGGCGGGCCTGCCCTATCTCGCCGTCTCCGTCTGCCTGTTCGGCGGCATCTGGCCGGTGACCAAGGCGGCGCTGGCGCATGCGACACCGCTCTGGTTCGCGGTGAACCGGGCCGGGCTGGCCGCCATCGCCTCGGCCCTGCTGCTCGCCGCGATGCGCCGGCTGCGCTGGCCGGAGCGCGGCGACCTGCCCTGCATCATCGGCATCGGCCTGCTGCAACTCGGCGCCTTCTTCGCCCTGACGCATCTGGCGCTGGCCTGGGTGCCGGCGGGCCGCACCGCCATCCTCGCCAATGTCACGGTGTTCTGGCTGATCCCGCTCTCGGTCTGGCTGCTCGGCGACCGGGTCTCGCGGCAGCAATGGCTGGCGGTGCTGGTCGGGCTGTGCGGCGTGCTGGTGCTGATGCGGATCTGGGACGTGCTCGACCAGGCGGGTGGTCTCGGCTCCGGCATGCTGCTCGGCTATGCCATGCTGCTCGGCGCGAGCCTGTGCTGGAGCCTCGCCATCCTGGTCACGCGGCGCTTCCCGCCGCGGCAGCCGGTGCTGCACCTGCTGCCCTGGAGCTTCGCCATCGGCACCGCGCTGCTGCTGCCGCTCGCCCTGTGGCGCGAGCCGGCGGGGGGGATCGGCGCCGCCTCCTGGCCGCATGCCGCCTTCGTCGGCGCCGTCGCGGCGCCGATCGGCACCTGGGCGACGATCGAGGCCGGGCGCCGGCTTTCGGGCATCATGGCCTCGGTCGGCTTCCTCGCCGTGCCGGCGCTCGGCGTCGCCCTGTCGAATCTCTGGCTGGGCGAGGCGCTGGGCTGGGACGTGCTCGCCGGCGGCCTGCTGATCGGCGGGAGTGTCGCGCTGGCAGCGCGCGGATGAGGCGATGGGGCAGGGAGGGCGCGGCATGCGGCTGAACGCGGTCGAGGCTGGGGAGGGCGCGCCCCTCGCCTTGCTGCACGGGCTCTTCGGCGCCGCGGGGAATTGGGGGACGATCCAGAAGCGCCTCGCCGCGGCGCACCGGGTGATCGCGCTCGACCTGCGCAACCATGGCGCCTCGGGCCGCGACGCCGCCATGGACTATCCGGCCATGGCGGATGACGTGGCGGCGACGCTCGAGGCGCTCGGCGCCGCGCCGGCGGCGGTGCTCGGCCATTCCATGGGCGGCAAGGCGGCGATGGCGCTCGCCTTGGCCCGGCCGGCGCTGGTGCGCCGGCTGATCGTCGCCGACATCGCGCCCGTGGCCTATCCGCCCGGCCTGCGGGAGTATGTCGCGGCGATGCAGGCGGTGCCGCTGCATCCCGGCCTGACCCGGCGGGAGGCGGATGCGGCCCTGGCCCCGGCGGTGCCGGAGGCCGGCATCCGCGCCTTCCTGCTGCAGAACCTCCGGCTCGGCGGGGAGGGGCCGCAGTGGCGCCTCGGGCTCGCGGAGATCGCCGACGCCATGCCGGTGATCGAGGGCTTCCCGGACCTCGCCGGCCGCTACGAGGGCCCGGTGCTGGTGCTGCGCGGCGAGCGCTCCGCCTATGTCCGGCCGGAGCACGAGGCCCGTTTCCGCGCCCTCTTCCCCGCGGTGGAATTCGCCACCGTGCCGGCGGCCGGGCACTGGGTGCATGCGGAGAACCCGGCGGGCTTCCTCGCCCTGGTCGAGCCTTTCCTCGGCGCCGGCTGACGGCGCCGGCCGCGGCTCAGGCCGCGACGCCGCCGAGCTCGACCAGCGTCAGCTCGGGCGGCATGCCGAGCCGCAGCGGCAGCATGGAATTGCCGAGGCCGCCGGAGACGACCAAGTGCCGGCCCTCCTCCTCGATGGCGCCATAGGCGTAGCGGTTGCCGAAGCGGCTCGGCACCACCGGGGAGTAGCCGCCGATGCGCACCTGGCCGCCATGGGTATGGCCGGAGAGCGTCACCGCCACCCGCGCCGGCACCTGCGGGAAGATGTCGGGCTCATGCGCGAGCAGGATCGCCGGCGCGTCATCGGTGAAGGCGGCGAGGGTCGCGGCGAGGTCGTCGGCGCCGCGATAGGCGCCGCGCCGCGCCCGGTAGGCCCATTGGCTGCCGAGGCCGCCCAGCCAGACCGGCTGGCCGCGATGCACCAGCCGCCGCGCCGCATTGTGCAGCACCGGCAGGCCGGCGTCGGCGAAATCGTCCGCGGCCTCCGGCAGCCCCGGGCCGCCGGCCTGGGTCGCGGCATCCTCCCACCAGTCATGGTTGCCGAGGATGGCGTGCACGCCGAGGGGCGCGCGCAGCCCCGCCAGCACCTCGGCCACGGCGCGGAAGCCGGGGCGGCCGGGGGTGAAGCGGTGGTCGGCCAGGTAGTCGCCGAGCAGCACGACGAGGTCCGGCCGCAGCGCATTGGTCGTCGCCACGACCTGCGACAGGCGGCCGAGCGTGGCCAGCGGGCCGCCGCAATGCGGATCGGCGATGAGGGCGATACTGAGGGGCAGGTCCGCGGGCCAGCTGGCGGGCGCCAGCCGGTGGCGCACCAGGCGCAGCGGCGGCTGCGGCACCGCGCCGGGGTCACGGCCGAAGACGATGCCGCCGAAGGCGCCGAGGCCGGTCCCAGCACCGGCGCCGCGCAGCACCGTGCGCCGCCGCAGGCGCGCCCGCCAGCGGAGCCCGGTCATCCCCTCGCGGGCCAAGGCCGCCACATCACCGTCCATTCCAGTCCCCGTCCTGCCCGACCTCGCCGCCGCCCGGCGCATCCCACGCCCAGGCGACTCAATCCCCGCCCATGGCGCGGCCGCGCCCGGCGGCGACCATGCCTTGCTGCGTCCCTGCGTCCCGTGCGGATTGCTGCGCGTCCGGCCGCGATCCGGGGTGCCGAACCCGGCCGGGCCCGTCCCCCAATCTGCCTCGCGAGTTGCTGCCGAACTCCGAAGCGTCCGGCGCGACGCCGTGCCGCGGCGCCCGCGAAGCGGCTGCTTCTTACACAAGCCGGCGCGGCGACGCCACCGGAAGCGGGTAGCGTGGCATCGCCGGAGTGGGGGGGCGCGATGCCGAACCCGCATGGCGGCGCCGGCCCGGGCCGCCGGTGGCTTGCGCGACCCGGTCAGGCCAGCGGGCAGCCGCCCTCGGCGAGAGGCCGGAAGGCCTCCTCCGCCGGCGTGGTGGCGACCAAGCGGTAATAGTCGAAGGGCGCCCGCGACTCCTCCGGCCGCTTTACCTCGAAGAGATAGGCGGGGTGCAGCTTGCGCCCGTCCTTGCGGATGCTGCCGGCGCCGAAGCAGTCGTCATCGGTCGGCATCGCCTTCATCGCCGCGACGGTCTCCTGCCCGCTCTCCTTCGCCCGGGCGGTGCCCATCGCGGCGCAGGCCTTCAGGTAGTGCAGGGTCGCGGCATAGCCGCCGGCATTCATCTGGTTCGGGCAGGCGCCGCCGGTCCGCGCCTTCACCCGGTCCCAGAAGGCGCGGGTGCGGTCGTTGAGGTCCCAGTAGAAGCTCTCGGTCAGGCGCAGCCCCCGCGCCACCGGCAGACCCATGGTGTGGATGTCGGTGAGGTAGGCAAGCATGAGCGCGATCTTCATGCCGCGCTTCGGCAGGCCGAATTCCTGCGCCTGCTTCACCGCATTCACCGTGTCGTTGCCGGCATTGGCGAGGCCGAGCACCTTCGCCCCGCTCGCCTGCGCCTGCAGCAGCAGGGCGGAGAAATCCGTGGTCTGCGGGAAGGGGTAGCGGACCGCGCCCAGCACCTTGCCGCCCGCCGCCTCGATGAAGCCGCGCGCCTCGCGCTCGATGATATGGCCGAAGGCGTAGTCGGCGGTGATGAAGAACCAGGAGGTCCCGCCATCCTTCACCATCGCCGCGCTCGTCGCCTTGGAGAGCATGTAGGTGTCGTAGGTCCATTGCACCGTGTTCGGCGAGCATTGCGCGCCGGTCAACGCCGCGGTGGAGGCGCCGGAGGCGAGGAAGACCTTGTTCTTCTCCCGCGCGACGCCGGAGACCGCGAGCCCGACGGCCGAGTTGTTGACATCGACCACCGCATCGACCTCGCGCTGGTCGAACCACTGCCGCACGGTGTTGGCGCCGACATCGGTCTTGTTCTGGTGGTCGGCCTGCAGCAACTCGACGCGCAGGCCGGGATGCGCGGCCATCGCCTCGGCCACCGCCTGCTGCACGCAGGCAAGGGTGGTCGGGCCGGACCAGTCGCGATAGGGGCCGGAGAAGTCGGAGAGCACGCCGAGCCGGATCACCGGCGCCGCCCCGGTCTGGGCGCGGGCGCGGGCCAGCGGCAAGGCGAGGCCGGCGGCGGCAAGGCCGCGGCGGGTGAAACCTCGGGTCATGGACGATGCTCCCGGCGTCGTTCTCGTTGCGCCGGCAGCATGCGCGAAAGCCGCGTTCCTGGGAACCGAGCCTATTGCGGCTTGAAGGTGCTGCGCTTGGCGGCATCCGCCGTGCGCCAGAGATACCAGGCGGCGACGCTGCGCCAGGGCGCCCAGGACTCGCCGATGGCGGCGAGCTCCTTCGGCTTCGGCTGGACCTCGAGCCCGACCGCGACCTTCCAGCCCTCGCGCACGCCGAAATCGTCGACCGGCAGGATGTCGGGCCGGCCAAGGGTGAAGATCAGCAGCATCTCGACCGTCCAACGGCCGACGCCGCGGATGGCGACGAGGCGCTCGATCAGCGCCGCATCCGAGAGCTGGGCGCAGCCCGCGCGCGTCGGCACCAGCCCGCCCACGGATTTCTCGGCGATGTCGCGGATGGCGGCGATCTTGGATTGCGAGAAGCCGCAGGCGCGCATCGCCTCGGCGCTGGTCGCCAGCACCGTCTCGGGCGAGGGGAAGGCCTGCGTCGGATGCAGCGCCAGGAAGCGGCCGAGGATCGCCTCCGCCGCCCGGCCATGCACCTGCTGATGCGCGATGGCGCGCACCAGCGCCTCGTAGGGCTCGCGCTCCACCGGCGCCAGGGTGCAGGCGCCGATCCGCTTCATCCAGGGTTTCAGCGCCGGGTCCTTGCGGAGATGCCGCTCCGCCTTGGCCCAAGGACCGGCAGGCTGGCCGCCGCGGCCGAATTGGGCCGGCGCCGCACCCGTGCCGACGGTCTCGACCATCAGTCCACCGAAACCCCGGCCTCCTTGGCCATTTTCAGCCAGGTCGATTGCTCGCGCTCGAGCCAGGCCGGCACCTCGGCCGTCGGCACCAGCAGCGGATCGACATAGCTGGCGCGCAGCTTGGCCTGGGTCGCCTCGTCCATCGCCGCGGCGAAGGCCTGGCGGAGGCGCGCCACCACCGGCTCCGGCGTGCGGCGATGCACCAGCAGCGTGTTCCAGACCGAGACGGCATAGCCCTTGATGCCCGCCTCGGCGATGGTCGGCACCTCGGGCAGGGCTGAGGCGCGGGTCGCGGTGCTGACGCCGAGCGCGCGGAAGGTGCCGGCCTGCACCTGCTGCGTCGAGGTGGCGGTGGTGTCGAAGAGGAAGTCCACCTCGGCGGCGAGAAGCGCGGCGACGGCCGGCGAGGAGCCGCGATAGGGCACATGCGTCGCCTCGAAGCCGGCGAGGCGCTGCAGCAGCGTCGCGCAGAGATGCGAGGAGCTGCCGTTGCCGACCGAGCCGTAGATCAGCCCGCCCTTCTTGCCGCGCGCCACCAGCTCGGCGACCGAGCGGACATCGAGCCGCTTCGGGTTGACCGAGAGCACGTTGGCCATGTCGTTGATGGTGCCGAGCGGCAGGAAGTCCCGCATCAGGTCGACGCCGGAATTGGCGTAGAGCAGCGGATTCACGCCGAACATGGCGGCGGTGCCGATCAGCAGCGTGTAGCCGTCCGGCTCGGCATTGCTCGCCGCCTGGGCGCCGATGTTGCCGCCGGCCCCGGCGCGGTTCTCCACCACCACCGGCTGGCCGAGGCGCTGGCCGAGCGGCTCGGCGAGGATGCGGGCGACGATGTCGGTCACGCCGCCGGGCGGATAGCCGACGATCATCCGCACCGGATGGTCGGGGAAGCCGGATTGGGCGCCGGATTGGGCGAGGGACGGCGTGGCCAGCAGGGCGGCAGCGGTGCCGAGCGCGGCGCGGCGGGTGAGCATCGGAGGTTTCCTGGCTGGGTGCTGCTCCCGATCCCGGCCGCGTGGCGCGCCGGGAAGGGAGATGCGGCATCTTGGCGCCCAGGGATGAACGCGCTGTTGCTCTAGCAAGCGGCCTTCAACGCAGCAACAGCGTGGCTGCCCAGCCGATGCCGAGCACCATCGCCAGGGAGGGCCAGAGCAGCCGCCAGAGCTGCGCCGGGCGGGTGCCGTCGGCGAGCAGGCCGCAGACCAGGGCGGTGACGCCGAGGCTCGCCGGCACGCTGGCGGCGCCGGCGAAATTCTGCACCGCCGGGGCAAGCAGCGGCGGCAGGCCGGCGGCCTCGCCGAGCGCGACCTGCACCGGCATCAGTGCGCCGTTGGAGCCGACATTGCTGCCGGTGACGAGGCCCGAGAGCAACGCGAAGGGCGCGATGGCGAGCGGCGCCAGCGGCCCGAGCGCTGCCGCGGCGGCCCCGGCCAGCGCCGCGGCGGCGCCGCTCGCCGCCAGCAGCCGGCCGAGCAGGACATAGAGCAGCAGCGCGATGGCCGGCCGCCGCGCCCGGCGCAGCGCCTCGTGGGTCCGTGCCAGGCCGTCGCGGCGGCCAAGCAGCAGCCCGCCCGCGACCAGCCAGAGCACCACGGCGACATGGGTGAGCGGCAGGCCGGGATAGTCGGGGAAGGGATGCAGCGCCGGCGCTCCGGGCCAGAGCCGCGCCGCCAGCAGGCAGAGGGTCAGCAGCAGGTAGGGCGCCGCCCGGTCGAGCGCAGCCCGCGGATGCCGCGGCGGGTCGGCGCGCCAGAAGGCCCAGAGCATGACGGGCCCGGCCGAGAGGATGCCGGCCAGCTCGAAGGGCAGGGTCGCGGCGGCCAGCAGCAGCAGCCCGCCGAGCGCACCCAGCATGGCGGCTTGCGCCACCCGCTCGCGCCCGGGCACCGGCAGCCCGGCCCGCGCCGAGAGCGACCAGAGGAGCGGCGCCAGCAGCAGCAGCCAGGCCGCGGTCATCCAGGCATTGAGCCAGGACAGGGTCTGCGCCGGCACGCCGGCCAAGGTGGCGCCGAGCGCGGTGCCGGGGCCGAGGCCGCCCCAGGGGATCATCACCAGGGATTGCAGGGCGAGCGCCCCGGCCGCCCCCCCGCCGAACCCCATGCGCCGGAGCGCGGAGAGGGCGAAGACGGCGCCCACCCCGAAGCCGGTGACGCTCTCGAGGAAGGCGCCCATCGGCAGGGCGACCGCGAAGACCCGCGCCGGGCTGGGCGGACGCGCCCCGGCACCCTCTTCCTCCGGCGCGGTCGCGGCGGCGTGGAACAGCAGGCCGCCCGTGACGACGGCGACCGGCTGCAGCCCGAGGAAGAGCCAGCGCAGCGCCTGGTCGCGCAGGAAGCCGGGCAGCGCCGTGGGATCCGGCAGCGAGACCAGCACCGCGGGAAGGCTGGCGGCGAGGGCGATCAGGCAGGCGCCGACCGGCCCCGCCCGGCCGCTGCTGAGCAGGCCGAGAAGCAGCAGCAGCGGCAACGCCTGCAGCGCCAGCGTCACCGGCTTGCCTGGCCGGGCGCGGCGCGGGAGGCTCGCCGCCCATGGCCGATCTCTACGCCGCCTATGGCAGCAATCTCCAGCACGCGCAGATGCGGCAGCGCTGCCCCGGCGCAGAGGCGGCGGGCGCGCTGCTGCTGCCGGGCTGGCGGCTGGTGCTGCGGCGCTTCGCGCGGATCGAGCCCGATCCGGATGCCTCCTGCCCGGTCGGGCTCTGGCGCGTGGCGCCCGCGCATCTCGCCACGCTCGATCGGCTTGAGGGCACGCCCCGGGTCTACGAGCGCCGGCGCCTGGCGCTGCCGGACGGGGGCGCGGCCTGGATCTATATCGAGCGCCTGGACCGTCCCGGCCCGCCCGTGCCCGGCTATGTCGAGCGGCTGCGGCAGGGCTACCGGGATTTCGGCCTGGATCCGGCGCCGCTGGACGCGGCCATCGCCCGCGGCGGCTGAGGCCCGGTCGCCGGGTTGTTCGGCCGGCATCCCGATGCCCCGGCCGGCGTTGCCCTGCCGCCCGCCACGTCCCTCGCCGCCCGCCATTCCGTTTCCCCTCGGGCCGGCAGCCTGAGGCGGCGGGGCCGTGCCGGCAAGCCGGGCGGCCGATCGAGGAGCGAGACGCGATGGCAGGGGAGGAGGCGGCGCCGCTGGTCCTGACGCTCGGCCTGGATGCGGCGACTCAGGCCTGGCTGGAGGCGCTGCGGCAGCGGCATTTCCCGCCCGATCGCAACCGGGTGCCGGCGCATGTCACGCTCTTCCACGCGCTGCCGGGCGGCGCGGCGGCGGAGATCTGGGCAACCCTGGCCGATGAGGCGGCGGCGCTGCCGCCGGCCCCGGTGACGGTCGGGCCGCCGCGGCTGCTCGGCCGCG
The DNA here is from genome assembly GCF_013112485.1 of Roseicella sp. DB1501. Classification (GTDB taxonomy): domain Bacteria; phylum Pseudomonadota; class Alphaproteobacteria; order Acetobacterales; family Acetobacteraceae; genus Paracraurococcus. Next base: position 530,626 of record NZ_JABFHG010000001.1, on the reverse strand, counting down.
GCGTTGCGCTGGCGATCGCGTCGCCGACGATCGCCGCGCTGCGGGCGCGCCTCGGCGCCGCCTGGCAGGGCTGGCTGACGGCGCAGGACCGGCAGCCCTGGCGCCCGCATGCCACGGTGCAGAACAAGGTCGCGCCCGAGGCGGCGCGCGCCCTGCACCGGCAGCTCACCGTCGAGACGGCGGTGCGAAGCGCGCGGGCGGCGGCGCTGCTGCTCTGGCACTATCGCGGGCCGCGCGCCGGTGGGGAGAGCGACTGGGAGGCGGCGGCGCGGCTGCCCTTCGGCGCCAAAGAAAGAGGGCACTGAACGGGGCTACTCGCGCGGGCCCGCATGAATGGCGTTGGCATGAAGGCGCCCATCGGAACCGTCGCTGCCCGGTGCCCTGCCGCGGCGAAGACGCGGCAGGCTGTGATGTCCGTTGGGCGCGGCTCGCCGCGGCAGGCCGTGACGTCCCTTGGGCGCGGCTTCGCCGCGGCGGGCCGTGACGCGCTCGGGGCAGGCAGCGAATCACGGCGCCCCCGCAAAGCCGCGACGCGGTTTCGTGGGGAGTCTCACGCCACCTGCAGCAGCCCGGCGATCAGCTTCGCCCGCGGCACCAGGCTGGAGATCAGCAGGTGCTCCTCCAGCGTGTGCCCTCCCGCGCCCTGCACGCCGAGCCCATCGAGCGTCGGGATGCCCATGGCGCCGGTGAAATTGCCGTCCGAGCCGCCACCCGCACTCTGATGCGCGATGTCGAAGCCGATGCGCTGGGCGATCTGCCGCGCCGTGCCGTAAAGCGCCATGACCTTCTCGTCCGGTTCCCAGACCGGCCGCGTCACGCCGCGCGTCACGGCGAGCTGCACGTCGTTCCCGGTCGGGCGCAGCGACAGCATCTTCTCCACCGCCTCGTCGAGATCCTCCTGCCGCTTGGCCATGGAGAGGCTCTCGGCATCGCAATAGGTGGCGACGCAGTTCACCCATTGCCCGCCATGGATGACGCCGACCGAATAGGTGACGGCGTCGCTGGTCATCGCCTCGATCGCCACCACCTGCCGGCACATCTCGCGGATCGCGCTGCGGCCATCGGCGAGGCGCGCGCCGGCATGGCTCGGCTTGCCGGTGGTGCGCAGGTTGAAGCGGGCGATGGCGTAGCGGCCGGTCACCACGCCGCCATCCGGCCGCGCCGGCTCCGGCACCAGCACCACGGCATGCCTGGCCGCTTCCGCCTCGATCAGGTCGCGCGTCGAGGGGCTGCCCACCTCCTCGTCGCTGGTCAGCAGCACCGTCACCGGCCGGCGGGTGGCGATGCCGGCGCGGATGAGCTGGCGGATCGCCTCGACGGCGATCCAGTTGCCGCCCTTCATGTCGTAGACGCCGGGGCCGTAGAGCCGGTCGCCCTCGCGCCGCCAGGGCAGCGGCTCCAGCGTGCCGATCGGGTGCACCGTGTCGAGATGGCCCATCACCAGGATGCCGGGCTCCTGCGGGCGCGGATGCGGGAAGCTTGCCCGCACGCAGTCGCCGAAGCCCATGCGGCCGGGGATGGTCTCGACCCGCGCGCCCATCAGGGCGAGGTCGCGGGCGGCGATGCCCATCATCCGGTTGACCGCGGCGGCATCGAAGGTCGGGCTCTCGCACTCCACCCAGTGGCGCAGCCCGGGCAGCATCGCCTCGGCATCGAAGGGCAGGTCGAGGGCGGGCGCGTCCATCGCTATCTCCTGGCTTGTCGCGGCAAGCCTCCCGCGCCCGGGCCGCGGCATCAAGGGGCCGGGCCCCAAGGCGGGATCGGCTGGCGCCGAGGGAGGGAGGGCGCCGCCGGGGCGGGCACGCCACGGCCCGGATCATTTGCAGGCTGCACGGCCGACGTGCATTTGCACGCTCTACGCTTGTCCTGTCCTTGGTCTAGACTGCCGGCATGACCCCCCCTCGTCGCCTCGTGCCGCAGGCCGGCCCCTCCGTCTGGACCGGCGCCGCGCTCACCCCCGCCGATTGGATGCTGCCGATCGGCGTGGATGCGACGGCCGCGCTCGCCGCCGCGCTCGCCGCCCTCGATGGCCGCCCGCCCGCGGGCCCGGCCGATGCCGCGCTGCCCGGCCTGGCGCCGGTGCTGCGCGAGGTGGCCGAGCGGCTCGAGCACGGCCGCGGCTTCGTCCTGCTCCGCGGCCTCGACCTGGAGCGGCTGCCGGGTCCGGCCGCGGAGGGGGCGCTGCTGCTACTCGGCGCGCATCTCGGCATCAGCCTGCCGCAGGATGCGGCGGGCGGCTGCATCGGGCGGCTCGCCGGCCCCGGCACGGAGGCCGCGACGCCGCCGCGCTTCCACGCCGATCCGGCGGATGCGGTGGCGCTGCTCTGCCTGCGGCAGCGGCGCGAGGGCGGCGCGGTGACGCTGGTCTCGGCGCCGGCGCTGCACAACGCGCTGCTGAAATCCGACCGCGCGGCGCTCGCCGTGCTGCATGCCGGCCTGCCGCACCGGACCGGCGAGGGCGCGACGGCGCAGATCCCGGTCTTCAGCACCGCGAGCGGCAGCTTCGTCGGCCGCTACGACCGGGCGGCGCTGCCGGAGACGGGGCTGGAGCCGGCGCATGACCAGGCGCTCGCGGCCCTCGACGCGGCCGCGGCGGCGCCCGGCCAGGCGCTCTCCCTCGCCTTGCATGCGGGCGACGTGCTCTTCCTCAACCCGCATCTCGTCTGGAAGCAGGTGATCACCGGCGAAGCGCCGGAGAGCCCGGGCGCGGCCCGCGAATTGCTCCGCCTCTGGCTGGCCGTGCCCGGCTCGCGCGCCCTGCCGGAGAGCTTCGGCGTGGTCTTCGGCCCGACGGCGGCCGGCGCGACGCGCGGCGGCGTGCCGCAGGCGGGCGGCATGGTCGGCGGCTGAGCGCGTCGCGCCGCCCCTTCATCCCGCCGCGCCGAAGGAGACCGTTCTATGCCCGCCCCGATCCGACTCCTGGTGGCGAATGCCAACACCACCGACGCGATCACCGATCTCTGCGCCGCGGCCGCCCGCGCCGCCGCCGCGCCGGGCACCGAGATCGTCCCGGCGACGCCGCGCTTCGGGCCGGCGGTGATCGCCACGCGGGCCGAGGGCGCGATCGCCGCGCATGGCCTGCTGGCGCTGCTCGCCGAGCATGCCGGCGCGGTGGATGGCGTCCTGCTTGCCGTCTCGCATGACACGGCGCTGGAAGCGGCGCGGCAGCTCCTGCCCTGCCCGGTGGTCGGCATGACCGAGGCGGCCTGCTTCGCCGCCTGCCTGCTCGGCGGCCGCTTCGGGTTGGTGACGATGGGCAGCGTCGATCCCTACCGCGAGCGGATCGCGCAGCATGGCCTCGCCACCCGCCTCGCCGCGCTGCGCGGCATCGCTCTGACGCCGCAGGATGCGGTGCGCGACCCGGAGGCGGTGGCGCGGCAGATGGATGCGGCGATCGCCGAGGTGGTGGCGGAGGGGGCGGATGCCGTGGTGCTCGGCGGCGCCGCGCTCGCCGGCATGGGGCCGAGGCTGCAACGCGCAGCGCGGGTGCCGCTGCTGGATGGCATCGCCTGCGGCGTGAAGCTGCTGGAGATGCTGGTCGCGCTCCGGCCGCCGAAGCCGCTGACCGGCAGCTATGCGCCGCCGCTGGGACGGGAGAGCAAGGGCCTGGATCCGGCGCTCGCCGCCCTGCTGCGGAGGGCCTGAGCGCGCCGGCTGGTCGCCGCGCCGCCGGGTCGATACGGGTCGGGCAAACCACGGGAGGTTCGTTGCTTCGTCCTGTCCTGTCAGGCCTCAGCGTGCTGCTCTGGCTGCCGGCGCTCGGCCTCGGCGCCATCCTGCTGCTCGGCCATCTCGACCTCGCCGGCTTGGCGGCGGCCCGGGCCGCCGCCACGCTGGGCCGGGCGGTGACGATCGAGTCGCTGCGCCTGGCGCCCGATCGCTGGCTGCGACTCGAGCTGCGCGGACTGCGGGTCGCCAATCTCGAGGGCGGCACGCGGCCGGAGATGCTGGTGCTGCACCGGGCGGCGCTGGAGCTGGACCTGCTCTCCCTCCTCCACGGCCCGCCGCATCTGCGCGCGGTCGAGGTCGAGGGCGCGAGCCTCTATCTCGAGCATGTCCGCGACGGCCGGAAGAACTGGCAATTCGGCCCGGCCCGGCCGGCGGCCGACGCGCCGCCCGACCGCAGCGGCGTGCCGATGCTCTTGGACGCCGCGCTGCGCGACAGCGAGATCGTCATCCGCACCAGTCGCGGCCATCTGCTGCGCACCGCCCTGCACCGGGCGACGATCCGGGCCGAGGATGCGGCGAGCCCGATCCGCATCGAGGCCGCCGGCGCCTATAACGACATCGGCGTCGGGCTCGAGGGCGAGCTCGACTCCATCGCCCGGCTGCGCGATGCCGGCCGGCCCTTCGGCACGCGCCTGCACCTCGCCTCGGGCGATACGCGGCTCGACTTCACGGGCGAGATGCAGGACCCCTTCGACATCGATGGGGCGGAGGGCCATGCGGTGCTGCGCGCGCCGACGCTCGACCGGCTGCTCGCGTTCGGCGGCGCCGATTCGGCGATCGCGGGCGGGCTCGATCTCGAAGGGCGGCTGGTGCATCGCGGGCCGGTCTGGCGGCTGACCGAGGGGCGCGGGCGGCTGGAGGGCGAGACGGTCGCGGTGCGCCTGGCGCAGTTCACCGAGGGCGTCCGGGGCGAGCCGGATGCCGTCGCGCTCGATCTCGGCCTCGGCCGGCTCGACCTCAACCGCCGGCTCGCCGCCGGCCCGCGCCAGAGCGAGGCGGAGGCGGACCTGCCGCTGGCCGTCAGTGCCTCGCCCGATCCGCTGCTCGCGGCCCGGATCACCGTCGAGGAGCTGCTCTATTCGCGGCTGGAGGCGCGCGACGTCGTCCTCGAGGCCTCGCTCCAGCCGAGCCGTATCGCCGTCACCACCCTGGCGCTCAGCACCAGCGGCGCCCGGCTGCGCGCCAGCGGACGCGTGGATGGCCGCGGCAATGGCGGCGTGGTGAATGCCGAGGTGCGCATGGAGGAGGGCGATGTCGATACCATGCGGCGTGTTCTCGGCCTGCGGCCGCTGCCCCTCGCCGGGCGGCTCGATGGCTGGGTCACGGCCCAGGGCGAGGGCGAGCGGCTGAATGCCGCGGCGCGTGGGGCGCAGGTCTCGGCCGTGCTCGCCATGCAGCAGGGGCAGGTCGCGCGCGAGGTGATCGAGATGGCCTCGACCGATATCCGCCTGCTCTTCCGCCGCGCCCGCGGCATGACGCCCGTCTCCTGCCTGCTCGGCGTGCTGGAGATGCGGGCCGGGGTCGGCGAGGTGGCGCCGCTGCGCATCCGCTCGGCCGAGGGGCAGGTGGCGGGCACGGCCAGCTTCGACCTGAACCGCCGGCAGCTCGACCTGGTGATCGGCAGCCTGCGCAGCACGACGAGCTTCTGGGCGCTCGACATCCCGATGCGCGTGTTCGGCAGCTTCGCCAATCCGACCATCCGGCCGGCGCGCTGGTCGGCGGATGGCCGGGCGCGGCTCGCCGCCGCCGATGCGGTGGCGCCGCTGCCGCCGCGGCTGCGCGACTTCGCGCAGCGCAACCCCTGCTTCCAGGCGGCGGCTATTCCAGCCGCGCCCCCGAGATCCGCACCACCTCCGCCCACTTCGCGTTCTCGCTCGCAATGAAGCGGCCGAATTCCTCGGGGTCCATCGGCCGCGGCGCGCTGCCGATCTCGCGCAGCTTCGCCTGCACTGGCGCCTCGGCGAGGGCGCGCAGGGTGGCGCCGGCCACCGCGTCGATCACCGGCCGCGGCACCTTGGCCGGCGCCTGCAGGCCGAACCAGGCCACCGCCTCGAAGCCCTTGAGGCCGAGCGTCGCGCCCGCCTCGGCAACCGTCGGCGTCTCCGGCGCGGTGAACCAGCGCTCCTTCGAGGTGACGGCGAGCAGGCGGAGCGCGCCGGAGGCGAGGTGCGGCAGATAGGCCGGCAGGTTGTCGACCGCGACCTGCAGGCGCCCGGCGAGCAGCTCCGGGATCACCGCGCCGGTGCCGCGATAGGGCACGTGCTGCAGGTCGATGCCGGCGCGGGACTTCAGCAGCTCGCCGCAGAGATGGCCGGAGGTGCCGTTGCCCGGCGTGCCGTAATTCATGCCGCCCGGATCACCCTTCGCCAGGGCGACCAGCTCGGCCAGGCTCTGCGCCGGCACCCGGGCATCGACGATGATGCCGTTCGCCACCTCGTTCACCAGCGCGATCGGCGCGAGGTCCTTCTGCGCGTCATAGGGCAGCTTCTGGTAGAGGTACTGGTTGATGCTGGCCGTGCCGATCGTCGCCATCAGCAGGGTGTGGCCGTCCGGCTCCGCCTTGGCGACGGCATCGGCGCCGAGATTGCCGCCGGCGCCGGCGCGGTTGTCGATCACCACCGGCTGGCCGAGCAGGGTGCCGAGCTGCTCGGCGATGACCCGGGCGGTCACGTCGGTGGCGCCGCCGGCCTGGAAGGGCACGATGAGCCGGATCGGCCGGTCGGGCCAGGAAGCGGCGGCGGCCGGCCGGACATGCAGCAGGCTGGGCGCGGCGAGGAGGGGAAGGGCGCCCAGCAGGGTGCGGCGGGTCGTTCTCATGGGGCGGGGCGGTTACCCCGCGGCAGCGTCTGCGGCAAGGCCGAACCGACCGCCGCAGGGGTTGCGGCGCGCGCCGCCCCGGCCTTCGATGCCGCCGATGCCTTGCCCACGCGCGCAGACGAAGGATGTCCATGGGATGCCAAGGCGCCGGTCGCCGCCCGGCGCCGGCGCGGTGGCACGGCCGGGCCGTGGCGGCTGGCGCCGCCGCCTGGCGCTGTTGGCCGCCGGCCTGGCGGGTCTTGGCCTCGCCGGTCTCGCGGCCGGGTGGGCGGGCCTGTGGCCGGAGGATGCCGTGGCGCGCGGCGGCCGGCTCTATGCCGCGAATTGCGCGGCCTGCCATGGCGCCGCCTTGCAGGGCGTGGAGGCTCCGCCGGCCATGGGGCGTGAGCCGCGGCGCGCCGCCCCGCCGCTCGGCTCTTCCGGTCATGCCTGGCAGCACGGCGATGCCGAGTTGCTGGCGATGATGATGGATGGCTCGGGGGATGCCGCGGGCATGCCGGGCTTCGCCGGGCGGCTCGAGGTGGCGGAGGCGCGCGCCATCCTCGCCTTCGTGAAGCAGCACTGGCCGCCGGGCATGCGGATCGCCCAGTCGCTGCTCAATCCCGGCGCGGAGAGGGTGATCGCGGCCCTGACGCGGGAGGGGACCGAGTGGACCTTCCCGCCGGACTGCCGGCCGCCGGGGCAGTCTCTGCCGGCCGCCCCCCCGAACCAGCCGTAAGGCCCGGCGCCGCGCCTATTCCGCCGAGGCGCCGGAGCGCTTGACCACCTCGGCCCATTTGGCGATCTCAGCGCGGACGAAGGCCTTGAAGGCGGCTGGGCTGGTGCCGCCATCCGCGGTCAGGCCCGGCGGCATGCCGCCGAGATCGGCGACCTTCTCCCGCGTCGCCGGCTCCTTCATGATCGCGTCGATTTCCTTCCCGAGCCGGTCGATGATCGGCTGCGGCGTCTTGAGTGGCACCTGGATGCCGAACCAGGCGGTGGCCAGCACGTCGGGGAAGCCGGCCTCGGCGGTGGTCGGCACGTTGGGCAGGGCGGGCGAGCGGGTCTTGGTGGTGACGGCGAGCGGGCGCAGCCGGCCGTCCCGGATATGGCCGATCACCGAGGGCAGGTTGTCGATCCCGACCTCGATCCGGCCGGCGATGACCTCCTGCAGCATCGGCCCGGCGCCGCGGAAGGGGACGTGGATGAGGTCGATGCCGGCCACGGCCTTCAGCAGCTCACCGGTCATGTGCAGCGAGGTCCCGGCGCCCGAGCTGCCGTAATTGAGCTGGCCCGGCTTCGACTTGGCGAGGGCGACCAGCTCCTGCAGCGTCTTCGCCGGCAGGGCGTTGGTGACGAAGATCAGGTTCGGCACCTGCGTCATCAGCCCGACATCGATCAGGTCATCGGGCTTGTAGGGCATCTTGGCGCCGTAGAGGCTGTAGTTGATGGCGCCGGAGGAGACGGTGCACATCAGCAGCGTGTAGCCGTCCGGCTCGGCCTTCACGACATAGTCCGAGCCGACATTGCCGCCGGCGCCGGGACGGTTCTCCACCACCACCGGCTGGCCGAGATGCGCGGTCAGGCGCTCGGCGAGGATGCGGGCGGCGATGTCGGTGGTGCCGGCCGGGGTGAAGGGCACGACGATGCGCACCGGGCGGGACGGCCAGGGCTCCTCGGCCCTGGCGGGGGCGATGGCAGGGGTGATGGCGGGGAGGGCGAGCAGCCCGGCACTGGTGGCGAGCGTGGCACGGCGGGTGATCATGGTGGCTTTTCTCCCGGTCTTCGGCGCCGCGCCCCGGCAGGAGGGGGCGGCGCCGTTCTTGCGTTTCTCTTGCGTTCCCGGCGGCACGATGCCGGAGGGGCATGCCGGCAGGCCCGGCCCGCCGCCCTATCCCTATCCATCGGCCGGTATCCATCGACCGGCCCGGGCGATCAATCCGGTATTGTGCCGCTCGGCGAAGGATCATGCCACCGGATGCTGTATGCGCGGTGAACGCCGCCCGCCCCGTCCCGGTGCCGCGGCGGCGCTTCCGCCCTGGGCGGGGGCTTCCCCCTCGACCGATCACATTCGGCAGATGACCGGCAGCCCGGCCGGGGGCGGCCGGTACCGCGCCGGTGCTGCCCGCCCGACGCAGCGGGACGCGCCTCAGCCCGCTCCGGCCGGGCTTCGGCGGCCTTGTCGCGGGGGAACTCCCCGCCGCTTCGACCGATCACCCGGCGGGGTCGCCGCGCGGCTGCCGGGCCGGCGAGGCTTGCCCAATGGGCGGGACGGACTGTAGGCAGCGCGCGACGAAGTCCTGTGGCTGCTGCATGATGGGCAGCTGGTGATCGGGGCAGACGGGGGCGCCGCCGGATGCAACTTGTCAGGCTGTATGGACGGGTCCTGGGACTGCTGAAGTCCGACAAATGGGTGGCGATCGGGATGACCGTCGCCAATGTCGCCATGGCCGGGCTCATCTTCCTCGAGCCCGTGCTGTTCGGCCGGGTGGTCGACGTGCTGACCCGCGCCGCCTACATGACGCGCGAGGCGGTCTGGTCCGAGGCGCTCGCCCTGCTCGCGCTCTGGGCGGCGGTCGGGCTGTCGGGCATCGGCGCCAATGTGGCGGTCTCGCTGCTCGCCGACCGCATGGCGCACCGCAACCGTCTCGCGGCCATGGCGCGCTACTTCCAGCACGTTCTGTCCCTGCCGCTCTCCTTCCACGGCGACATCCAGTCCGGCCGGCTGATGAAGGTTATGCTGACGGGCACCGACAACCTGTTCAGCATGTGGCTCAGCTTCTTCCGCGACCACATGTCGACCTTCATCGCGGCGCTGATCCTGATGCCGCTGACGCTGGCGATGAACTGGCGGCTGGGCCTGCTGCTGGTGGTGCTGGTGGTGGTCTTCGCGGTGCTGATCACCCTCATCATCCAGAAGACCGAGAACGCCCAGGCCCAGGTGGAGCGCTTCCAGACCCAGCTCGCCGGCAATGCGCAGGACGCGCTCTCGAACGTCGTTGTCGTCCAGTCCTTCACCCGCCTGAACTCCGAGGCGCGGATGTTCGGCGACATCGTCCGCCAGGTGCTGGACCACCAGTTCCCGGTGCTGAACTGGTGGGCGCTGGTTTCGGTGCTGACGCGCGCCGCCAGCACCATCACCACCATCTCGATCTTCATGCTCGGCACGGTGCTGCACCTGGACGGCAAGGCCTCGGTCGGCGAGATCGTCAGCTTCATGGGCTTCGCCAACCTCGTCATCGGCAAGCTCGAGGCGGCGGTCGCCTTCGTCTCGCGCCTGGTCTTCCAGGCGCCGGCCATCCAGCAATTCTTCGAGGTGCTGGACGCCAGGAGCAGCGTGCCGGAGAAGCCGGGCGCCGCGGCGCTCTCCGACGTGAAGGGCGAGGTCGCCTTCGAGAACGTCTCCTTCGCCTATCCCGGCGGGCCGCGCATCCTCTCCGACGTGTCCTTCCGGGCGGCGCCGGGGCGGACCCTGGCGCTGGTCGGGCAGACGGGCGCGGGCAAGTCCACCGCCATGGCGCTGCTGCAGCGGCTATGGGACCCGAGCGGCGGCCGGGTGACGATTGATGGCCACGACCTGCGCGACGTCACCATCGAGAGCCTGCGGCACAATATCGGCGTGGTGTTCCAGGAGAGCATGCTCTTCAACCGCACCATCAGGGACAACCTGCTGGTCGGGCGGCCGGGCGCGACCCAGGACGAGATCGAGCGGGCCTGCCGCATGGCCGAGGCGCATGACTTCATCACCCGCCAGCCGCGCGGCTACGACACGCTGGTCGGGGAGCGGGGCGCCAGCCTCTCGGGCGGCCAGCGGCAGCGGCTCGCCATCGCGCGCGCCCTGCTGAAGGACCCGCCGATCCTGATCCTGGACGAGGCGACCAGCGCGCTCGACGCCGCGACCGAGGCCCGGGTGCAGAAGGCGCTGAAGGCGCTGATGGCGGGCCGCACCACCTTCATCATCGCCCATCGGCTCTCCACGGTCCGGGATGCGGACGAGATCATGGTCTTCGAGAGCGGCCAGATCGCCGAGCGGGGCACCTTCGATGCGCTGGTCCGCCAGGGCGGCCGCTTCGCCGAGCTGGTGCGGACCCAGCTCACCAGCGCCGAGCCGATGAACGAGGCCGTGAAGGCGGCCGAATAGGCCTCGCCGACCGGAGCGGATGGTTGCGAGGCGCGTTTTCCTTGCAACCGCGCGGCCGGCGGGCGCAGCCTTGCCCCACGGCGCGGAGCGCAGCGTCCGGGAGGGCTGGCACATGATCATTGGCGCGATCCTGAAGGGCAAGGGCACCGAGGTGGTCTCGGTGGGCCCGGCCGATACGGTGCTGTCCGTCGCCCGCGTGCTGAGCGAGCGCCGCATCGGCGCCGCCCTGGTGCGCGACGCCGGCGGCGCGCTGCTCGGCATCGTCAGCGAGCGGGATATCGTGCGCGGCATGGCGGCGCATGGCCCTGGCACCACGGGCCTGGCTGTCGAGGAGTTCATGACGCGCGAGCTCGTCACCGTGGCGCCGCAGACCTTGGTGACGCATGCCCTCGCCCTCATCACCCGTCGGCGCATCCGCCACCTGCCGGTGCTGGAGGGCGAGAAGCTGGTCGGGCTGGTGTCGATCGGCGACCTGGTGAAGGCGCGGATCGATGAGGCCGAGCAGGAGGCCGAGGAGCTGAAGGCCTATGTCGCCGCGGCGGGATAGGCCGCGGGCCCGGCCCTGCCGGGCGGCTTGACCTGCCGCAAGGACGGGTGCGAGAGGCCGGGCCGATACTCCTGCGATCGCAAGCGGAGGAATCCGATGAGCAACCGCAAGACCCTACAGGCCCTGTTCGCGCATCCGGTCAGCGCCAACCTCGACCCGAAACATGTCTTCGCGGCGATCGAGGATCTCGGCGCCGAGGTGACGCATGGCGGCCATGGCCAGATCATCGTGAGCCTCAACGGCCATACCCATGGCTTCCATGACAGCCGCCACAGCCTCTCCAAGGACGAGGTGGTGGCGATCCGCCAGTTCCTGCTCGGCGCCGGGGTCGAGCCGCCGCGGCATTGAGCCCGGCCGCTTGGCCGTGGCATGGGGCTTGCCGGCCTGGGCCCGCCGCGCCTTGATGGCGCGGCAGCCAGACCCGGGGTACCGACCATGCCGATCTCCCGCCGCGCCGCCCTCGCGGCGCCCGCCTTCCTTGCTTTCGCCCGCGGCGCCCATGCCCAGGGCGCGACGCGCTGGCAGATGGCCACGCCCTATCCGGACGGGAATTTCCATACCCGCAACATCCGTGAATTCGCCGAGGACATCGAGAAGGCGAGCGGCGGCCGCCTGGCGATCACAGTGCATAGCAACGCCTCGCTGCTGCCCATGCCGCAGATCAAGCGCGGCGTGCAGACCGGCCAGGTGCAGCTCGGCGAGATCCTGCTCGCCGCCTATTCCAACGAGGATCCCTTCTTCGACGCGGATTCGCTGCCCTTCCTGGCGCCCGACCTCGCCGGCGCGCGCAAGCTCGCCGGCCTGCAGCGGCCCTTCATCGAGCAGCGCTTCGCCAAGCAGGGCGTCTCCCTGCTCTACACCGTCGGCTGGCCGGCGGCGGGCTTCTACACCCAGGTGCCGATCACCAGCCTCGACGTCTTCAAGGGCAGCCGCTTCCGCACCTTCAGCCCGATGACCAACCGCTTCGCTGCGCTGATCCAGGCGAATCCAGTGCTGGTGCAGCAGGCCGAGCTCGCCCAGGCCTTCGCCACCGGCATCGCCACCGCCATGGTGACGAGCGCGCAGACCGGCGTCGACACCTCCGCCTGGGATTACTGCAAGGTCTTCACGCCGGCGAATTTCTCCATGACGAAAAATGCGGTGATGGTCTCGCGCCGCGCCATGGAGACCCTGCCGAAGGATGTGCAGGAGGTGGTCGTCGCGGCGGCGAAGCGCGCCGAGGATCGCGGCTGGGGCTATGCGCAGGAGGCCCAGGATTCGACGCAGGCGCGCCTGGCCGAGAAGGGGCTGACGATCGGCAGCATCCCGCCCGAGGTCCGCGCCGAGCTGCACAAGATCGGCGCGACCATGGCCGAGGAATGGGTCGTCAAGGCCGGCCCGGATGGGCGCAAGCTGATCGATTCCCTGCACGCGAGCTGACATCCCCGGGGCCGCATCCCCGAATTCGTCCCTGGATGCGGCGGCCCGATCGGGGCGGCGGCACGGCGATGCCCGGATCGCTGGCGGCGCGCCGGCCGCGCCTCGGCAAGCGGCATCCGCTGCACAAGCTCGCGGCAAGCCCTGCACGGCGCGGCGCGATGGGCGGGGCGAGGCCCCTTGCCTGGCCCCGAGGCCGCACGCATCGTGCGGCCGTCGCTTTCTGGAAAGGGCGTCCCGCATGCGCCGCCTGCTCGATGCCCTCTATGCCGTCGGCGCCGCGCTCGCCGCGCTGTCGCTCTTCGCCATCTTCCTGGTGATGATGGCGCAGGTCGCGATGCGCGAGATGGAGATGCAGCTTCCCGCCGCCGACGACATCAGCGCCTATCTCTGCGTCGCCACCACCTTCTTCGCCCTGGCCGCCACCTTCCGGCGCGGCGAGCTGATCCGGGTCGGCATGCTGATCGAGCGGTTCGGCCCCGGGGCCCGGCGCATCGCCGAGGCCGTGGTGCTGGTTCTGGCCGCGGTGATCATGGCCTATGTCACCCGCTGGACCTTTTCCGACATGCTCTTCTCCTACGAGATCGAGGAGGTGGCGCAGGGCACGGTGCCGATCCCGCTCTGGATCCCGAAGCTCGCCATGCCGATCGGCGCCGGCCTGCTGCTGGTGGCGATCCTCGACGAGCTGGTGACGGTGCTGCGCGGCCGGAAGCCGGGTTATGTGGTCGCGGCCGAGGAGCGCGCGGCGGCCGGCGACTTCTCGGCGGAGGTCTGAGCGGTGGATCTCCTGACCTTCGCCCTGCTGCTGCTCGTCCTGCTGTGCCTGCTGCTCGGCGCCGGGCTGTGGATCTCGATGTCGCTCGCCGCCGTCGGCTATGTGGCGATGGCCTTCGTGCATCCGACGCCCGGCCTCTTCCTCGCCTCGGCCTTCTGGGAGTCGACCGGCTCTTGGACCCTCGCGGCGCTGCCGATGTTCGTCTGGATGGGCGAGATCCTGTTCCGCACCAAGCTGTCGGAGGAGCTCTTCAACGGCCTCGCGCCCTGGGTGCGCCGCATCCCCGGCGGGCTGCTGCATGTCAACATCCTCGCCTGCGGCATCTTCGGCAGCGTCTCCGGCTCCAGCGCAGCCACCTGCGCGACCGTCTCCAAGATCGCGCTGCCGGAGCTGAAGCGCCGCGGCTATGACGAGGATGTCGCGATCGGCAGCCTCGCCACCTCGGGCACACTCGGCATCCTCATCCCGCCCTCCATCATCATGGTGGTCTATGCGGTGGCGGCCGAGGTCTCGATCATCCGCGTCTTCATCGCCGGCTGCCTGCCCGGGCTGATCGTGATGCTGCTCTTCAGCGCCTATATCGCCATCTGGGCGCTACTGAACCCGGACAAGCAGCCGCCGCCGGAGCCGCGGATGCCGCTCTTGTCCAAGCTGCGGCAGAGCGCGCAGCTCATCCCCTGCACCATCCTCATCATCGTGGTCATCGGCACCATGTTCGCCGGCTGGGCCACGGCGACGGAGGCCGCGGCCTTCGGCGTGCTTGGCTCCCTGCTGATGGCGCTCGGGCGGCGCACCGGCTGGGGCGTGCTGGCGCTCGGCGCCCTGCTCTGGATCGGCGGGGTGATCGTGTTCCACCAGGCGCTGGCCTTCGCCTTCTTCGCCCTGCTCGGCATCGCGGCCGGGGAGCGCATCCTCACCTGGCAGAACTTCCTCGACAGCGTGAAGGGCGCGACCCGGCTGTCCTGCATGATCATGTTCATCCTGGCCGGCGCCGCCTTCCTGACCAAGGCGATGGCGCTGACCGGCATCCCGGCGGCGCTCGCCGAGGCGGTCGCGCACATGAATCTGGGGCCCTATGGCCTGATCGCGGTGCTGACGGTCGTCTATGTCATCCTCGGCACCGCGCTCGACGGCGTCTCGATGATCGTGCTGACCACCTCCATCGTCATCCCGCTGGTCCAGCATGCCGGCTTCGACCTGGTCTGGTTCGGCATCTTCATCGTGCTGCTGGTCGAGATCGCCGAGATTACCCCGCCGGTCGGCTTCAACCTCTTCGTCATGCAGACCATGACGGGGAAGGAGCAGACCGAGGTTGCGATGGCCTCGCTGCCCTTCTTCCTGATGCTGGTGCTGACGGTGGTGCTCTGCACCCTGTTCCCGGTGACGCTCGTCACCGGCCTGCCCGACTGGCTGCTCGCGCGTTGACCCGCCCGGACCTCGATCCGGGCGGGCCTCTGGGCCCGAGCATTTTCCGCTCACCTGCGTTCGCGGCAAATACTCCGGCCTGTCATTTCAAAGCATCTTCACCCGATCAGGTGGTTCCACCTGATCGGGATGTGCTCTAGAGCGTGATCGCTTGAGGTGAAACACCGAAAAGCGTGAATCACGCGATCAGACAACGGTCTAGCGAGCCGGCGCCGGCGCGGAGGAGCCGGACGGCGTCGTGGCGGCAGAGCCGGTGGTCGCGGTGCTGTTGCTCGAGGCCGGCGTGCCGACCATGCCGCCGCCCATGAAGGCGCGGTCGCGCTCATTGCGCGGCTCGTTGCGGGCGGCCGTCTGAGACGACTTCCTTTGGGTCCTGGCGCTGCTCTTGCTCTTCTCGTCGAGCGGCGTGCGGACCTCGGGGTTCTTCCAGACCGGCTTGCCGAGATTGACGTCGCTGGGCGAGGTCGTAGCGCCGGCCACGGCGCCCGCGCCGCCGCCGATCGCCGCGCCGGCCAGCGCGCCGACCGGGCCGCCCAGGGCGCCGATGCCGGCACCGGTCGCCGCGCCGGCCGCGGCGCCTCCCGTGGTCCTGTCCGTGCTGTTGGTGCCGCAGGCGGCCAGACTCGTCGCCAGAGCCAGGGCACCGAACAATCTGCCCATCATCCTTGCGCCTCCTCATCCATCTCCGGGCAAACGCAATTCCGGCGCTTTGCACGGAACCATCGTCGGCCCGCAACGGCGCAACGTGGCGCCACGGATTTAGTTGCGTATCCGGCTACTACCCGGCCTTGTGATGGCAGCGCGGCCAGCGGCGCCGGCTGCGGCGGCAACCGGCCCGGCGGGCCGGGCTTGTCTCGCCGGCCTGCATCAGGGCTCTGGACGCTGGCCTGCCACGCGTCTTGCATAGGGGCGGATCGCCGGCCGGCGCCCTGGAACCACGGCCCCGGTCCCGGACACGAGGCGGAGATGAGAACCCGATGCAGCCACCCATTCCCATCCGCGAGCCGGCCTGGCTGCGGGAGTTCAAGGCCTTCATCATGCGGGGCAGCGTGGTCGACCTCGCGGTCGGCCTCGTGGTTGGCGCCGCCTTCACCTCGATCGTCACCTCCTTCGTCGAGGACATCATCAACCCGCTGATCGGCCTGCTCATCGGCGGGGTCGATTTCTCGAACGTCTTCGTGGTGATGAGCGGCGAGCGCCGGGCCTCGCTGCAGGCGACGCGCGACGGCGGCGCCGCGGTACTCGCCGTCGGCAGCTTCATCAACACAATCATCAAGTTCCTGATCGTGTCCTTCGCCATCTTCTGGGTGGTCAAGGCGCTGTCGAAGCTGCGGGTCTCGGAGCTGGGCAAGGTCGAGACGCCGCCGCCCGGCCCGACCCCGACCGAGAGCCTGCTCGCCGAGATCCGCGACGAACTCAAGACGCAGCGCGGGCTGCCGGGCGCCCCACCCGCCACGCCCCGGCCATTGGCCTGAGGCGGAGGCCGACGCCCCGGTCCGGCCCGCCGGCCGGGGCGTCAGGCCCAGCGGCCGGCCTTGGCCTCGGTGATGCGGTCCTCGACCCGCCGCACGCCCGGCACCCCGGCCGCGATCGCCTCCAGGCCGCGGCGCACGGCCCGGGAATGGCAGAAGCCGTAGAGGGTGACCACGCCCTCGGCGACCTCGAAGAACACATAGGGCGCATCGGCCCAGGGCAGCCGGGCCATCTCGGCGGAGACCGCGCTGCGGATCGCCTGGTCGGATGTCTCGGCGGCCGGGGAGAGCAGGGCGCGCAACAAATCGGCGCGTGACAGGATCCCGACCAGGATGCCGTCCTGCACCACCGGCAGGCGGCGTATGTTGCGCGCTTCCAGCATATGCGCCGCATGCTCGAGCGGCACTTCCTCGGTCACGGTGACGACCTCGCGGGTCATGATGTCGCCGGCCGTCGAGCCATGCCCGGCGGCATAGCGGGCGGCGGCCCGCTCGCGATCGTAGAAGAGGGCGCGCCAGAAGCCTGTCTCCGGCCGGTCGCCGGTGGAAAGCCGGCGGATCAGGTCGGCTTCGGAAACGATGCCGTGCAGCATGCCCCAGCTATCGGTGACGGGCACGGCGGAGATGCCGCGATCGGCGAGCAGCCGGGCGACGGCCATCACGGGGGTGTCGGCCGGAACCGAGATTACCTTGCGGCTCATGACGTCACGGACCTGCATGGTCTTGCCCTTCCCTCAGGAGGTGCGGCGGCGGTCCGCCGCATGGGCTGAAACTGCCACGAACACAGGCAGGTTGCCTTGCGCAGGGTCAAGTCCCGCCTGCCGATCCGAACCGAATTCCCCTGGGGAAACCTGGCCCGGGCCTGGAGCGGCGAACCCAGGCGGCCGGTGCCCGGCGCTGCGGCTCAGGCGGCGTCCTGCTGTGCCCGCCGCACCGCATCGGCGGCCCGCTCCGCCGGGCCGCGCGGATCTCCGAGCACGGCGCGGATCCGCGTCTCCTCCAGGTCGAGCTCCCGCTCGAGCCGGTACAGCGCGTGGGCGTGCAGCTCTCCCGCCCGGGCATGCGCGATCAGCCGCTTCCGCGCCGCCTCGATCGCCGCCAGCCGCAGGCGCCGGCGCGAGGCGCGCTCGGCCGTGGCCGCGGCGTCGTGCGAGGCGACGCGGTGGAGATGCATCGCCCGGTCGCGGAATTCCGGCACGAGCTCGCGGGCGATCGCGCCCTCCAGCGGATCGTCGAGATGGCGCTCGATCTCCGCGAGGGCCGCGGCCGCGATGATGCGCCGGCCTTCCGCCTCATCCGGATCGACCCCGCCCTCGGGCGGCGGTTCCTCGAGCCCGAGCCGGCGGATCAGCCATTCCAGCGTGGTGCCCTGCAGGACCAGGGTCGCCAGGATCGTGACGAAGGCGAGGAAGACCAGCAGGTCCCGCTCCGGGATCTCGAGCGGCAGGGCGAGCGCGGCGGCGAGGCTGACCACGCCCCGCATGCCAGCCCAGGACAGCACCGTGGCGTGGCGCCAGGAGGGTACGGGGTCATGCCGGGCGATGGCCGGGATCAGCCGGGTGAGCCAGCTGCTCGGAAAGACCCAGAGGAAGCGCGAGAGGATGACGGTGGCGGCAATCGCGCCGCCGATCAGCAGCAGCTGCGTCGCGCCCTTGCCGGCGATGTCGGACAGGACCTGATTGAGCTGCAGGCCGATGAGGATGAAGACGAGGCTGTTCAGCACGAATTCGACGAAGCCCCAGACCGCCTGGGCGCTCAACCGGCTGCGCGAGGTGAGCAAGGTGTGCTGCGCCTGGCCCATCGCCAGGCCGGCGGTCACCACCGCGAGCACGCCGGAGACGCCGGCGCTCTCCGCGGCGAGATAGGCGGCATAGGCGGCGAGGAAGCTGGTCGTCACCTCCAGCATCGGGTCGTCGAGCCGGCGCATGGCCGCGATGGTCAGCCGGCCGACCGCCCAGCCGATGGCGATGCCGCCGGCGCCGAGGAGGAGGAAGGTCAGCCCGCCATCGAGGGGCATGATGCTGTCCCGCGCCACCGCCGCCGCGACGGCGAGCCGGTACAGCACGAGGGAGGAGGCATCGTTCACCAGGCTTTCCCCCTGCAGCACGGTGACGATGCGCTTCGGCAGCCGCAGGCGTTGCAGCACCGCCTCCGCCGCCACCGCATCCGGCGGGGCGACGATGGCGCCGAGCGCGATGGCGACCGACCAGGGAAGCTCCGGCAGGAATTGCCGCAGGACGCAGGCGACGCAGAGCGCGGTGAAGAACACGGCCCCGATTGCCAGCGCCAGGATGGGCCGCAGGCTACGCCGGAAGGCCCGCCAGTCGGTGCGCCAGGCGCTCGCCTGCAGCAGCGGCGGCAGGAAGAGGGCGAGAGCCAGATCGGGATCGAGCCGGATCGAAGGCAGTCCCGGAACCAGCGCGATCACCATGCCGCCGATCACCAGGATCACCGCATAGGGCAGGCCGAGCCGGCGGGAGACCAGGGCGAAGCCGATGCAGGCGGCGACCAGGACCAGCAGCGTCTCGACCAGGCCCATGCACCGCCCCCGGAACACGTCGTAGCGCAGCGCGACGGTCCGTCCGTATGGAGCGGTCGCCTGATGCGTCGTCTCGCGGGCTTTCCGCCCATCCGGGCGACGCCGCCCGGGCGGTACCGGGTCTAGCCCGGATCACGGGCGGGCGCGAACGCCCGGATGCGCGAAAAACAAGGAGCTGCGGCGATGCCGCGCCGATCCGGGCCGCCATCCTGCCCGAACGGCGGAGTGGCCCCGCTGCCGCGCCCCGCCCATCTTGTTGTCACCATGCTGGATATACCTCAATCCTCGGGCGATGCGCCGCTGCTGGACGCCTATTCCCGCGCCGTGACGGCTGCCGTGGAGGCGGTCGGGCCGGCCGTGGTGCATGTGGCGGTGCGCGGAAACCGTGGTGGCGGCGCCGGCTCCGGCGTCATCGTCTCGCCGGACGGGCTCGTCCTGACCAATGCGCATGTCGTCGCCGAGGCCGGGACGGTGCAGGTCACCGCGGCCGAGGGCCGGCCGATGGCGGCGCAGGTCCTCGGGATGGATGCCGATACCGATCTCGCCCTGCTGCGGGCGGAGAGCGCGGCGGCGCTGCCGGCGGCCTCGCTCGGCGACTCGGCGGCGCTGCGGGTCGGGCAGGTCGCCATCGCCATTGGCAACCCGCTCGGCTTCTCCTCGACCGTCACCGCCGGCGTGGTCAGCGCCCTCGGCCGCAGCCTGCCGGGGCGCGGCGGCCGGCCGATCGAGGATCTCGTCCAGACCGATGCGGCGCTCAATCCGGGCAATTCGGGCGGCGCACTGGTCGACAGCGCGGGCCAGGTGATCGGCATCAACACGGCCATCATCGCGGGAGCGCAGGGCCTCTGCTTCGCCGTCGCGGCCAATACCGCGCGGCTGGTGCTCGGTCAGCTCATCCGCTTCGGCCGGGTGCGCCGCGCCGCGCTCGGCCTCACCGGCCAGCGCGAGGCGGTGCCGCGGCGCTTCGCCCGCGCTCTCGGGATCGAGCAGGCGCATAGCGTGCTGGTCGCCGCCGTGCAGCCGGGCGGTCCCGCCGATCGCGCTGGCATCGCACCCGGCGATCTGCTGATCGCCATTGCCGGCGAGCCGGTGACCGGGGTCGACGCCCTGCTGCGCTGGCTCACCGGCGACCGGGTCGGGGTGGCGGCCGAGGCGCTGGTCCTGCGGCGCGGCGATCCGCGGCGGTTGGCCGTGGTGCCGTCCGAGCGCGCGTGAGGCCGGGACGATCCGCGCCGGCGGCACGCCCGGTCAATGCGATGCATCCGCCTGGAGCGTGATCGCTTGAGGTAGCCTCGCCGAAAAACGTGAATCACGCGACCAAACCACGGCCTGGACCATGATCCGTGAACCTGTGTGAGCGGATCATGGTCTAGCGGCGGCGGCCGAGCAGCACCATGGCGAAGACCAGCGTGGCGATGATGGCGATGCCGACCATGCCCTCGATCACGTCGAAATTCGGCGCGTCGCGGGCCACGAAGAGGGCGGTGATTGCCCCGGCGCCAAGCAGCACGACCCTGACAAGCATGGCCTCGGCTCCTTCATCGGCCAGCCCGGCACGGTTCGCCGCGGCCGGCCAGCCAGCCTCGGGCGTCGTCAGGCGTCCCGGTCGGCATCCTTCGGAATGATGGCCTGCACCGGCTCGAAGCCTTCGAACTCGGGATGGCCGAGATAGAGCGGCCGCGTCGTGCCGGCATGGCGATGTGCCAGGCGGAAGGCCTCGGACCGCGTCCAGGCCTCGAAATCTTCGCGCGAGCGCCAGATGGTGTGCGAGGCGTAGAGGACGTGATCCTCCCGCTGCGGCCCCTTCAGCAGGTGAAATTCGACGAAGCCTGGCACCCCGTCCAGATGGCTGTCGCGGGTCAGCCACATGGTCTCGAACTCGGTTTCCAGGCCGGAGGCGACGCGGAAGCGGTTCATGGCGATGAACATGGCATTCTCCTCGCTCGGCGGCTGCCATCACAGCAGGCGAACAGTCTCCCGGCCACCCTGCGGCTCCGGCATGGAAAAGAAAAGGCCGCCCCGGATGCCGGGGCGGCCTGCAAGGTCGGGTCGCGGCCGGCGGCTCAGCCCGCCATCGCCGCTTCCTTCCCCTTGCGCAGGTTGGGCAGCATCATCGCCAGCAGGGCGATGGCCGCGATGGCCAGCAGCGTCGCGCTGATCGGCCGCTGCAGGAAGACCATCGGGTCGCCGCGCGAGAGCAGCATGGCGCGGCGGAGATGCTCCTCCATCATCGGGCCGAGCACGAAGCCGATCAGCAGCGGCGCCGGCTCCATCCGCAGCTTGTTGCAGAAGTAGCCGAAGATGGCGAAGAGCACGGTGGAGTAGACGTCGAAGACGTTGTTGTTCACCGAGTAGGCGCCGATGCAGCAGAAGACCAGGATCGACGGGTAGAGGAACTTGTAGGGCACCTGCAGCAGCTTCACCCACATGCCGATCATCGGCAGGTTGATGACCAGCAGCATGACATTGCCGATCCACATGGAGCAGATCAGGCCCCAGAACAGGTCGGGCTGCGATTCCACCATGCGCGGCCCGGGCTGGATGCCCTGGATGATGAGGGCGCCGACCATCAGCGCCATGACGGCGTTGGCCGGAATGCCGAGGGTGAGCAGCGGGATGAAGCTGGTCTGCGCCGCGGCGTTGTTGGCCGCTTCCGGCCCCGCCACGCCCTCGATCGCGCCCTGGCCGAACATGTGCCGGCCCTTCGACATCTTCCGCTCCATCATGTAGGAGCCGAAGGCCGCGAGCGAGGCGCCGCCGCCCGGCAGGATGCCGAGCACCGAGCCCACCACCGTGCCGCGCAGCACCGATGGCGTCGCCCGCTTCCACTCCTCCTTGGTCAGCCAGAGGCTGTCGACCTTGGTCTTCAGCACCGACCGCGCCTCGGGCCGCTCGAGGTTGAGGATGATCTCGGCGATGCCGAACATGCCCATGGCCAGCGCGACGAAGCTGATGCCGTCAGACAGCTCGGGGATGCCGAAGGTGAAGCGCTGCTGGCCGGTCTGCACATCCGTGCCGACGAGGCCGAGCAGCACGCCCATCACCACCATCGCCACCGACTTCAGCACCGAGCCCTGCGCCAGCACCGCCGATATGATCAGGCCGAGCAGCATCAGCGAGAAGTAGTCGGCCGGGCCGAAGGACAGGGCAACCGAGGTCAGCAGCGGGCCGGAGGCGGCGACCAGGACGGTGGCGACCGACCCGGCGAAGAAGGAGCCCAGTGCCGAGGTGGCCAGCGCCGCGCCGGCCCGCCCGTTGCGGGCCATCTTGTAGCCCTCGAGCGTCGTCACCACCGAGCTGATCTCACCGGGGAGGTTCAGCAGGATGGCCGTGGTCGAGCCGCCATACTGCGCGCCGTAATAGATGCCGGCGAGCATGATGATGGCGGTGGTCGCCGGCTGGCCGAAGGTGATCGGCAACAGCAGCGAGATGGTGGCGACCGGCCCGATGCCCGGCAGCACGCCGATGGCGGTGCCGATCAGCGCGCCGATCAGCGCAAAGAGCAGGTTCTGGAAACTCAGCGCGACGCCGAAGCCGTGCGCCAGATTGCCTAGGATATCCATGGTCCGTGTGGCTCCCTCCCGGCGCCTGGTTCAGAATTGCGGCCAGACGGCCACGCGGATGTCGAGCTGCTTGATGAAGACCCACCAGCAGAGCGCGAGCAGGAACACCGCCATGCCCAGCACGCCGAGCGGGCGCTGCCGGTGCTCCGGCTCGGCCATGGCGGAGAGGATGATGGTGGCGATCAGCGCCAGCATCAGCCCGCCCCGCTCCAGCAGCAGGCAGAAGGCGCACATCGCGGCGCAGATGTAGCCCATCAGCCGCCAGCCCCTGGCGATGCAGATCACCAGGAAGCCGACCAGCATCCCGAGGCCGAGATCGGCATAGGATGTGGTGAAGAAGCTGCTGAGATGCGGCGCCGCCAGCATCGCAGCGGTGCCCGCGACGATGCCGAGCGCCAGGGTGCCGATCTCGAACCCCGTCCATTTCTCCAGCGGGTCCGGCCCGTTGAAGAAGGCGATCCCGAGCACCAGGATGCCGAGGCCGATCTGGATCCAGAAGACCAGCATCGGCATGTAGCCTGGACCCATCCGCCGGGCGCTGCCGAGCGCATGGTCCTGATTGAGCCAGAGGCCGACTGCCGCCAGCAGAATCAGGAACACGCCTGCGGCAATGTCCTTCGCGTTCAGTTTCATGCGACGACCTTTCTCGGCTCCCACCGTCCCGGCGCGATGCTCCGGGCGTTGTCTTCCCCATAGCCAGCCCGCCAGCGCCCGGAGGGCCTGTCAGGCTCACCCAATGGCCGCGCGGATCCCCCGCCGCCCGCAGGACCGATGCCTGGCGCGGGTGGCGGATCGAGCGCGGCCGGTCTCAAGCGACCTGCGCGCCGGCGGCGAGGGCCACCGGCGCCCGGCGGACGCAGCCTGTCCGCAGGCATTCCGCATCGGCGAATGGGCCGTGCATGCCAGCCGCCTCGCCGGTCTCGGCGAAGCCGGCCCGCGGCGCCGGCGCGGCCAGCACCAGGCGGACCGTGGCGGCCGCCGGCAGGCCGGCCGGCTTCGACAGCCAGGAGCGGGACGGGCCGATCGGATCAGCGCCCCGTTCATGACATGCCGGCAAGACCAGGAGCGCTGCGTGCCGCGTCTCGGCGGAAAGCGCAAGAGTGCAGGCCGCGCCATGCCGCTTCGCGGCAGGACCGATGCCGGGCGGCGAGGGCGGGAGAAGGACGGCCGGCCAAGCGATTGGCGAGACCATGCGCCGGCGACGCTGGCGGTTCACATCTGCGCCGGCGGCAGCGGCCAGGCGGGCCGCATAGCGAAGCGGCGCGCGCGCGACGCCCTCCGACGACAGCGCAATCCCGCCGGGCTCTGCCACCGTGACGCCATGGTCCCGGTCCAGGATGTGCTGGCCGCCCGGCGAGACGGCGCCGATTGCCGCTTGCCGAACGGCGCGATCCGCGCGGCGAAGCCGGGCTTGCTCGCGACGGGAAGCGCCGGCCATCCGCGCGCGCGCAGCCTCGGGCAGCGCCAAGAAGGCGCCGCCTGCGAGCAGGGCTCGGCGTGACGGAAACCCGGACATTCTCCTCCCCAGACGGGCGCGTTGCGTATCGCATGCCGGGCGGCGGGCCGGCAAGCCGCGCCCCGGCGTGTTGCGCCGCGGTATATGGGACGCACTGCGCTGGACAGGGCACCGGCTTCCCGCGATCCTCCGACCCTCCGCTGCCTGGGATTGCACCATGTCGGCCGCTCACTCCGAACGATTGAAAAATGACCCCGAGACGCGCATCCGCGATGCGGTCGCGGCGATCGAGCCGGGGTTGGTCGCCATCCGCCGCGACATCCATGCCCATCCCGAGCTCGGCTTCGAGGAGGTGCGCACCAGCGGGATCGTGGCGGCGGAGCTCGCGCGCATGGGCATTCCGCACCGCACCGGCATCGGCCGCACCGGCGTGGTCGGCGTGATCGAAGGCGGCCGACCGGGGCCGACGCTGGCCATCCGCGCCGACATGGACGCGCTGCCGATC
This sequence comes from Roseicella sp. DB1501, assembly GCF_013112485.1. Taxonomy (GTDB): domain Bacteria; phylum Pseudomonadota; class Alphaproteobacteria; order Acetobacterales; family Acetobacteraceae; genus Paracraurococcus. The sequence goes on along the minus strand of NZ_JABFHG010000001.1, from coordinate 506,262 downwards.
CAGGAGGAAACGGGCCTCGACTTCGCCAGCACCGTACCGGGGAAGATGCATGCCTGCGGCCATGACATCCACACGACGACGCTGCTCGGCGTCGGCGAGGTGCTGAAGGATCTGGCGCCGCAGCTCGCCGGGCGGGTCCTGCTGGTCTTCCAGCCGGCCGAGGAGGCGCTGGGCGGCGCCGCCGCGATGATCGCCGACGGCGTCCTCGATGGCGTGGACATGGCGCTCGGCTTCCACAACCACCCGGACATAGCGGTCGGCCGCTTCGCCTATGTGCGCGGCTCGACCCTGGCCGCCGCCGACCGCTTCGACCTCATCATCCGCGGCAAGAGCGGCCATGCGGCGCATCCCGAGCTCGCGGTCGATCCCATCGTTGCCGCCGGCGCCTTCATCGGCCAGGCGCAGACCGTGGTGAGCCGGGAGATCGACCCGCTGCTGCCCGCCGTCGTCACCATCGGCATGGTGCATGGCGGCACCGCTCCCAACATCATCCCCGAGACGGTGACGCTGAAGGGAACGGTGCGCACGCTGCACCCGCAGGCGCGCGACGCGGCGGAGGCGGCGTTGAAGCGGCTGGCGGCCGGGCTGGACGCGATGCACCGTACGCGCTCGCAGATCGACTACCGCCGCGGCGTGCCGCCGCTGGTCAATGCCGAGAGCGTGCTGGAGCCTGCCCTCGCCGCGGTCCGCCGGCAGCTCGGCGACGTCCTCGCCGAGGGGCGGCCGAGCATGGGGGCCGAGGATTTCGCCGAATTCGCCGAGCGGGTCCCGGCCTTCCACCTGCGCGTCGGCAGCGGCGCGCCGGGCCGCGACGACCATCTGCACAACGACCGCTACCAGCCCGACGAGCGCTGCATCGGCCTCGGCGTGCAGGCCCTCTCGCGCATCGCCCTGGACATGCTGGCGTGACGCCGGCTTCACGCCGCGCATGAGGGTCTGCGTCTACGGCGCGGGCGCCATCGGCGGCCATGTCGCGGCCCGGCTGGCCCGTGGCGGCGCGGAGGTCTCCGTCATCGCCCGCGGCGCCCATCTCGCGGCGATCCGCGAGCATGGGCTGACCGTCGAGGCGGCGGATGGCGTGCTGCAATGCCGGCCGCGGGCGAGCGAGGAGCCCGGCGCGCTCGGGCCGCAGGATGCCGTCATCGTCACCGTCAAGGCGCCCGCCCTGCCGCAGGTCGCCGCCGGCATTGCGCCGCTGCTCGGCCCGGAGACCGCAGTCGCCTTCGTCATGAACGGCCTGCCCTGGTGGTATTTCGACCGCACGGAGCGGGAGGGCGAGCGGCTGCCCGCGCTCGATCCGAGCGAGGCGCTGCGTCGGGCGGTCGGCATCCCGCGCACCCTCGGCGGCGTCGTCTATGCCGCGGCCAGCGTCACCGCGCCCGGCGTGATCCGGGCGCTGGCGCCCGACAGCCGGGTGGTGCTCGGCGAGCTCGACGGCGCCATGACGCCGCGGCTGGCGGCGCTGGCCGGGGCCATCTCGGCCGGCGGCATGCGCGGCGAGGCGGTGCCCGATATCCGTCGGGCGGTCTGGACCAAGCTGCTCGGCAACCTGATGACCGGGCCGCTCTGCCTGCTCGCCCGGTCCTGCATGCAGGACACGCTCGCCGCGCCGGCGCTGCGCGCGGCGGCCGTGACCATCGCGCGGGAGGTCTTGGCCCTCGCGGCCGCCCATGGCCAGCCGATCGCCGGCGACGCGCCCGAGGCGCGCATCGCCCGCTCCGCCGGGCTGCGCCACCGCCCGTCCATCCTGCAGGACCTGGAAGGCGGGCGGCCGATGGAGGTGGAGGCGCTGTTCCAGGCGCCGCTGGCGCTGGCCCGCGCCGCCGGCGTGCCGGTGCCGATGCTGGAGGTGATGGTCGCGCTCGCCGCGCGCGCCGCGACCGAGGCCGGGCTCTACGCGCCGCCCGGCGGACTGGCGGACAGGAAGGGATAGGGAGGCGATGCGGCTCTGCATCTTCGGCGCCGGGGCGATCGGCGGGCATCTGGCGGGCCGGCTCGCCAAGGGCGGCGCCGAGCTGTCGATCGTGGCGCGCGGCGCGCATCTGGCGGCGATCCGCGAGCGCGGGCTGCTGGTGCGCGCCGCCGATGGCGAGATCCATGTGCGGCCCAAGGCCAGCGACGACCCGGCCGCGCTCGGGCCGCAGGATGCCGTCATCGTCTGCACCAAGGTGCCGGCGCTCGGCAGCGTCGCCCGCGCCATCGGCCCGCTGCTCGGGCCGGAGACGCCGGTCGCCTTCGTCACCAACGGCATCCCCTGGTGGTACTTCGCCGCGCATGGCGGGCCGGAGGAAGGGCAGCGCGTGCCGGAAGCCGATCCGGATGGCAGCGTCTGGGAGCGGATCGGGCCGCGGCGCGCCATCGGCGGCGTCATCTACTCCGCCTGCCACGTGCCGGAGCCGGGCGTGATCGAGGTGACGAGCAAGGGCAGCAAGCTCATCCTCGGCGAGCCGGATGGCAGCCGCTCCGACCGCGCTACCGCCCTGGCGGGCGCCTTCAAGGCTGGCGGCCTGCCCTGCAGCGTCTCGGAGAAGATCCGCACCGAGGTCTGGGGCAAGCTGCTGAACAACCTCTCCAACGGCCCGATATGCCTGCTGACGCGGCGCGACATGCGCGACACCTTCCGCGACGCCGCGGTGCGTGAGGCGGCAGTGCAGGTGGTGCGCGAGGGCATGGCGATCGCGGCCAGCCTCGGCCGGCCGGTCGGCGGCACGCCGGAGGAGCGCGTGACCCTCTCGGCCGACATCCCGCACAAGCCCTCCATCCTGCAGGATCTCGAGGCGGGGCGGCCGATGGAGGTGGATGCGCTGTTCCAGGTGGTGTTGCGCCTCGCCCGCGAGCGCGGCGTTCCGGCGCCGACGCTCGGCCTCTTCGTGGCGATGGCGGCGCAGGCGGCCGAGGCCGCCGGCCTGTACCGGCGCGCGGCGGGCTGAGTCGTGGCGCCCCTCTCCGATCGCCCCGTGCTCGACCATCTCGTCATCGATGTGCGCGACCGGATGGCGGCGGGGGCAGCGCGCCTCGCCGCGCTCGGCTTCCAGCTCACGCCGATGGGCCGGCACAGCCTCGGCTCGGCCAACCATCTCGCCGTCCTTGCCGAGGATTACCTCGAGCTGCTCGGCACCGACGTGCCGGGCGGCGCGCTGCGGCCGGACATCGCCTCCTATCCTATTGGGATGAACGGGCTGGTCTTCAGGACCGCGGATGCCGAGGCGCTCTCGGCCCGGTTGGTCGCGCGCGGCGTGCCGGCCCTGCCGGCGCAGAGCTTCCACCGGCCGGTCGAGCTGCCGGATGGCGGGCGCGAGGATGCGCGCTTCCGCACCGTGCGCATGGACCGCGCCGCCGCCTTCGACGGCCGGCTCTACTGGTGCGAACACCTGACGCCGCAGCATGTCTGGCGCCCGGAATGGCAGCGCCATCCGAACGGCGCGCAATCCATCGCCCGGGTGCTGCTCGCCGTCCGCGACCCCGAGCGCCAAGCGGCGATGGTCCGCCGCATCCATGGCGAGGCGGCGGTCACCATCGCGCCGGATGGACGCGCTCGGCTGCCCTGCGGGCCGGTGCTGGTCGAGTTCGCGCCGCATGCCGCGGTTGCGGCGGAACTCGGTGCGGCGGCGCCCGATCCCGCCGGGCGCGGCGATCACCTCGTCCTGGTGAGCTTGCGGGTGCGGGATTTGGCGGCGACCGCCGCGGTGCTGCGGGCGGCCGGCATCGCGGCGGAGACGGTGCCCGGCGGGCTGCGGGTGGCGGCCGAGTCCACCCTGAACGTCGCGGTCGATTTTACCACCTGATCTTTCCGTTGCGCCGCTGCCGCGCTGCCGGCTTCTCGTGCAACGGGCCTGTCACGGTGGAACGGAAGGCAGGTTTCGGGCGTCTCCCCTCTAGCCCCGCGCGAGCCTGGTCCCAGGCGAGGGAGAGTGCCGCATGGATCTGTCTCTGAGTTCCAAGGATCGCCTGAGCGATACGGCAGGGCGTTGCGACCCGCCGCCACCACCGCCGCGCGACGATGCGAGCGCCGCGTCCCGGTCACGGGCAGGGGATCGCCCCTGGCGCGATCGTCGCAAGGCGGTCTTCGACATCGCCGATTTCCGCGCCATCGCCGATTTCGCCGGCATCCGGCAAAAGCCGCGACGCGGGCGCTAGACCATGATCCGCTCACACTGGGTCGCGGATCATGGTCCAGGCCGTTGTTTGATCGCGTGATGCACGTTTTTCGGTGAGTCCATCTCGAGCGATCACGCTCTAAGGCAACCCTACCCGGTCGGGCTCCACACCGGGCAGGCGGGGCAGGGCGGTCTGGCCGAGCACCCATCCCTCCCAGCGCCGGATCCAGGGATCCGCCGGCACGAAATCCGGGCGGATCCCGTCGAGGACGCCGATCAGGCCGAGCAGGCCAATGACGGAATCGAATCGGTCCTCGCCCGCCGCATCAGCGCCGAAGCCGGTGCGCACTGCCGCCTCCAGTGCCGGGTCAGGCACCACCTGCCGGGCCACCATGGCGGCGAGCAGGGCAGGCGCCAGGGCTTGCCGCGCCGACACGACCCGCTTGCTGCCGGCGAGTTTGAGGCCGCAATGGCGCAGCGCCTCCGCCGGATAGACCTCGGCCAGCACGGCGCATCCCGGCGCCAGCAACGCATGCAGACCGCCCTCGAAGGGCCAGAGCCGGATGGGCGCGCCGCTGCCCAGGGCCGGGAGCAGCCAATCCCGCCAGGCGGTGATCGCCGCCTTGCCCGACTGGTTGGCGCCGAGCGTCCAGAAGAGCGGCGCCCCGGCCGGCCGTTCCGCCGTCGCCCGATCGCACCAGCGGGAGAGATCCTGCGGCCCGGCGAGGCCGAGCGCCGCGGCATGCGCCGCCCGGGTCATGCCGGCGATGCCGCGGGCGGGATAGAAGGGGCTGGCGGCGGCGACCGTCTCCAGCCCGGCATTCACCACGAAGAATTCCGGGCGCGCGGCGAGGCCGTGCAGGAAATCGGGAAAGCCGGATTCCGGCCGCGCCGCGGCATAGGCCCGCGGCAGGCCAAGCGGCAGGTCGAGCCCGAGCGCCACCGGCAGCCCAGGGCGCAGCAGCCGCGGCAGCAGCGCCGGGAGATCGCCGACCGGCTCCGGCGCGGCCGCCCGCCATTGTCCTTGCGTCCAGCGGGCCCAAGTCAACCAACGCTTGCGCGGATCCATGCTCCAATCCGCATGCGCGGCGATCATGTCGCCATGGTGGGCGGAGCGAGCGACCGGGCGATCCTGGGCGTCGCCATTGGCAGGAGGGGAGAGCGTCATGGCGGAAGTGGCTGAGGCTGGCGTCCGGATGCCGGCGGGATCGGCGCCCGCAAGCTATGGCACCGGCGCCAAATGGTTCCACTGGATCACGGTGCTGCTGCTGGCGATCGCCCTGCCGGTCGGCTTCGTCATCCAGCACATCAAGGACGACCACAAGACGATCTTCTACACGATCCATGAATCCGCAGGGCTGACCATCCTCCTCGTCGCCCTGGCGCGGCTGGCCTGGCGGCTGCGGCATCCGCCGCCACCCCTGCCGCCGCATGTGCCGCGGGCCCTGCAACGCGTCGCCGCCGCGGTGCATCACAGCCTCTACGCGCTACTGATTCTGCAGCCGATCCTCGGCTTCGTCGCCACCAATGCCTGGGGCTTCCCGCTGCGCGGCGACAGCGCCTATCTCGGCTTCATCGACCTGCCGCAGATCATGGAGAAGAACGAGGGCCTGGCCGGGGTGCTGCAGACGCTCCACACCATCGGCGGCTGGGCCATCCTGGTGCTGCTGGTGCTGCATGTCTGCGGCGTGGTCTTCCACCAGGCGATCCGCCGCGACGGAACGCTGCTGCGGATGGTTTGATGCTCCGGGCTGCCAGCGCCCCGCCGGCGGGCCGGTCCAAGCCGGCCCTTAAAACGTCTATCAGAACTGTCGCTTCCCGTTGCCCTGCTGCGGCTTGGCCGCGGCAGGCTGTGACGCATCTTGGGCAAGGGGAGCCTCATGGGGTCCCCGCAAAGCCGCGAAGCGGTTTCGTGGGGAGTACTTATCTCGAGTTTGGCCATTCAAGCGGCGTGGCAGAGCGCGTATGCGATGCCCTCGCGGAGAGCTGGCGAGAGTTTTGTGGTCTCGACGGACTGCCGGGACATGACAAAACCCTGCTCGCTCCAGATCGCGCGTCGTACTGCGGCGAGGCTGTCGGCAAAGGTCGGCCGCTGCTTGTGGTATCAAGCGCTGGTCGAGACCGCGATCCGGGCACGGTCGTCGAGGCGCGACGCCAGCAGGGTGACGATCGAGAACAACCCGAGCAGGCATGGCGTGGTGCGGGCGATGGCCTTGTCCGACCACTGCCGCTGGGTCTCCACACCGAGGTGGTCGCGGACCTCGCGGAAGGTGACCTCGAGCTGCCAGCGCTGGATGAACCAGCGGATGATCTGCAGCGGCTCCTGCGCTGGATTGGTGCAGAGCAGGGCCTGCGGGTCGAAGCGTCGGCAGGGATCGCGCAGCAGCACCCAGCGGATCGGCACGACCGGCATGCCGCTGTGGCGCCAGACGGCGGTATCAGAGTAGATTTCCACCACGCGATCGCCCTCGCCGTACCAGCCCGGCACGGTCAGGCGCTGCCAGCGGGTGGTCCTGTCGGCCAGCACCTCGGCCAGGGTCGGCAAGCGCTCGCCCTTGATCCGAGGCCGCCCGAGGGTGCCGGGCCGCCGCGGCGGAGCCGGCTGGTAGAGGGCCGCGTCGAGGCGCAGGCGGGTGACGCAGGTGACCTCCTGCCGGAGCAGGGCAGCCAGGAACTCCAGGGCGGAGAAGCCGCTGTCGGTTACGAGAACAAGCTGCCGCTCCGGCATCCAGCGGCGGGCCTGCAGGACCAGTTGCCGGCCCCGGTCGGTGAGCTTCTTGTGGCGCAGCCCGCGCTCGCGGCAGTACCGCTCCGAAGGGGCGAGGGCGGTCAGGAACGGCAGCGCCCAGACCCGCCCGGCCCAGGAGACCGGCACCAGCAGCATCAGGCTGAGCCAGCGCAGGCCGCTGGCCTTGACGAAGTGGCCGTGGCTGGAGCGGACCGGGTCCCGGTAGATGCCCTTGGCGCTGATGCGCTTGCCACGCCGGCGCTCGATCGTGTCATCGAGGCCCAGCAGCACCGGCCCCGCCGGCACGAAGGCGTCCAGCAGCAAGCCAAGCAGCACTCGCGCCGCTGCCCGGCCGCTCCAGGCGGCCCGGCTGAGGATGCGATGGTAGTTGACGAATCGCCGCTCCCGGCTGCGTCCGGTGATCCGCAGAATGCTCGTCACCGTGCGCTGGCCCGGAGCGAGAATGGCCCCGGTCAGCAGAACCTGCGCATGCCGCCAACTCCGTTGGAAGAACAGCGGCGCGAAGCATAGGATCACCGCGGCGAAGCGGGCCGGCAGGCGTGGCATGGTGGCTGTCCTTTGGCCGGGACGCCCCAGCTTAGCCAGTCACTCGCTCCGCCGCTTCAGCCCCCGCAAATGGCCAAACTCGAGCTTAGAGCGGCTTCTGGGCCTTCTCGAGGAGCCGGGCGAAGAAGCCGGGCTTCCGGCCGGGCGGCGCCGCCTGGCGGGCCTTCTCCAGTTCCGCGCGCTCCAGCGCGGCATCCTTTTCCTTGTTGGCGAGCCACTTCTCCAGGCTCATGCCCGCCTTGGCCGCCCGCTTCGCCTCATAGGCACGCTGGGCTTCCGTCATCTTGCGTTGATCCATGGGACCCTCATCGGTGCCTGCCCATGTGCCGGCAACGCCGCCGCTCGGCAAGCAGGGGCTTGATGCCGAGGGAGGATCGCGTCCCTATGCGCGCCATGGAAGCGCGCGTGAAAGCGGGAATCTGGGTCTCGATGGCCCTGCGCCTGGCGGATATCGCCGGCCGGAGCGGCGCCGTGCTGCGCAAGGGGGACCCGGATTCGGGCGGCATCCTTTGCGTCCTGCGCGGCCGGGAGGGCCTGGTCGTGCTGAGCCAGGTGCGGGATGCCGAGGGCCGGCCGGCTTGGCTGCGCGGCACCGGCGCCCAGCCGGTTGATCAGGCTGCCGCTGACGCTTATGTCGAGCGGCAGGTCAAGCGCGACCCGGATCTCTGGGTGGTGGAGTTCGAGGCGCCGGACCTGGCGCCGCCCTTCGAGGGCCGCATGTTGTAGGCCCCTTCGTTCTGTTTTCCGGACACATCTGGAATCGCAACATTGTGTTGGCGATCCAACGCTTCCGTGAGGTGCGTTTTTTCGCGCGACAGTTTCAATTGCGCGCAACGGATCGGGAGTCGCGCAGGTTTGCGCATATCCTGGTCAGCCTGCCCATCAATTGCCGGAGGTCGATTTGGCAACGCCCCGCCCCATCCTGATCGTGGAGGACGATGCCGCCCTGCGCGCGACCCTCGCCGAGCAGATCGCCCTCGAAGGCGATTTCACGGCCGACGAGGCCGAGAGCGCGACCGAGGCGGCGGCCAAGCTGGCCGATGCCGATGCCCGCTACGACGCGATCCTGCTCGATATCGGCCTGCCCGATGCCGATGGGCGCGACTTCTGCGCCAAGCTGCGGCGCGATGGCATGCGCATGCCGGTCATCATGCTGACCGGCGCCGATGCCGAGCAGGACATCGTGCGCGGCCTCGATTCCGGGGCCAACGACTATGTCGCCAAGCCCTTCCGCCTGCCGGAATTGCTGGCGCGGGTGCGGGCGCAGCTGCGGGTCTTCGACAATTCCGAGGACGCCGTCTTCACCATCGGGCCCTATCTCTTCCGCCCCTCCGCGAAGGTGCTGCTGGAGCCGACCCGGAACCGCAAGGTGCGCCTCACCGACAAGGAGAGCGCGATCCTGAAATTCCTCTACCGGGCCGGCGGCAAGCCGGTGCAGCGGCAGGTGCTGCTGAATGAGGTCTGGGGGTATAACAGCAATGTGACCACCCACACCCTCGAGACGCATATCTACCGCCTGCGCCAGAAGATCGAGCCGGACCCGACCCGCGCCCGGCTGCTGCTGACCGAGGGCGGCGGCTACAAGCTCGAGCCGGGCACCAGCGCCGCCTGACCGGCGCCGCTACCGGAGCCGGATCGGGGCCGCGGCAGCGATGCCGCGGCCCTTTCGCGTTTTCCAGTCGGCTCGGTCAGCGGTCGGTCAGGCGGAATTCGATGCGCCGGTTGCGCGCCAGCGCCTCGGGCGAATCGCCCGTGTCGATCGGCTGGTTGTCGCCGAAGGCCGTGGCGGCGACGCGGTTGGCCGGCAGCCCCTCCGCCATCAGCAGCTGCGCCACGGCGATGGCGCGGGCGGCCGAGAGCTCCCAGTTCGTCGCATAGCGCGCCCCCGGCAGCATGGGCGTGCGGTCGGCATGGCCGTCGACGCGCAGCAGCCAGTTCACGTCGGGCGGGATCTTCCGCGCGATGTCCTGCAACACCCGGGCGATGGCCCGGATCTGCTGCTGGCCGGCGGTGGAGAGATCGGCGGAGCCCGGCGGGAAGAGCACCTCCGACTGCAGCACGAAGCGGTCGCCGACGATCCGCACCTCCGGCCGGTCGCCGAGCACGTCGCGCAGCCGGCCGAAGAAATCGCTGCGGTAGCGCTGCAGCTCCTCGACTCGCGCCGCCAGCGCCGCGTTCAGCCGGGCGCCGAGGGTAGTGATCTGCGCATCCTTGTCGCGGCCCGCGGTCTCCGCGGCATCGAGCGCCGCGGCCAGCCGGCCGATCTGGTTGCGCAGCTCCTCGACCTGGCGGGTCAGCAGCGCCACCTGGGCGCGCGCACTCTCGGCCAGCCGCGTCTGTTCCGCGGCGTTGCGCTCCGCCGCCTCGCGCCGCTGCGCCTCGGTCGCGGTGGTGCCCTCGGCGGCGGTCCGGGCGCGGGCCTGGTCATCGGCGCGCTGCATCGCCTCCTGCGCCTGCTTCTCGAGCTGATCCCGCAGGGCGGTGAGGCTGCGCACCTGCTCGGACAACCGGGCGACATCGGCGAGGCGCGCCTCGATCGTGGCCTTGTCGGCCGTCACCGTGCGGTTCAGCGTCGCCATCTCGGCCTGCATGGCGGCGAGCTGCTTCTGCGCCTGGGCGAGCCGCGCCTGGGCGTCCTGCAATTGCCGGGCGAGGCCGGCGAGCTCCTGCCGCGCCGTCTCGGTCGCGCCGCGGCTCTCGGCGAGCTGCCGGCCGAGCTCGGCCACCCGCGCATCGCTCTGCTGCCGCGCCGCCTGCTCAGCGGTCAGGCTGCGGCCGGTCTCGGCCAGGCGCCGCACGGTCTGGGCGGCGTCGCCGCCGACATTCTCGGCCCGGCTCAGCGCCGCGGAGAGCTGCTGCTCCAGCGAGGCCACGCGCTCGGCATTGCCGCGGCCGGCGAGCTCGAGATCGATCAGCCGCACCGCCAGCCGCTCGCGCTCCGCCTGCGCCGCGTCGCGCTCGCCGCCGAGCCGGTCGCGCTCCTCGCGCGTCTCCCGCAGCTGGGCGGTGAGCTGGTCGCGGGCGGTGGCGGCGTCGCGCAGCTCCTCCGTCGTGCGCGCGAGGGTGCTGCGCAGCTCTGCGGCCTGGCCGCGCTCCAGCGCCAGCATCTCCGCCAGCTCGGCGACCTGCGCGTTCAGCCGGTCCAGCGCCCGGTCGCGCGAGGAGAGGGCGACGCTGAGGAAACCCTGGGCCAGCACGAAGACCAGCAGGACGAAGATGATGACCATGAGCAGCGTGGACAGCGCGTCCACATAGCCCGGCCAGGCATCCAGCCCGCCGCCGCGCGAGCGGCGCGAGCTCAGCGCCACGGCGCGCGCGCCCGCCTCATCGCGGCGCCTCCTCGGCGAGTGCTGCGATGGTGCGCGCGACCAGCTTGATCTCGCTGCGCAGCTCCGCCGTCGCCTGGGCGCGGCCGTTGGTCAGCTCCTCCAGCAGCCGCGCGAGATAGATCTCGGTGTTGCGCAGATGGCCACGCACCACCTCGTCCCCGGCCGGCGCGCCCGACGCATCGGCGAGGCGCTGCAGCACCGGGCCGAGCGAGGCCTGCTGCTCGGCGACGCGCAGCATCAGCGACTGGCTGGTGCGGATCTGGTCGGTCAGCACGGAGAGCCGCTCGGTCAGCGTCATCATGGCGTTGCTGGTCTGCGTCCGTCCTTCCTCGCCGCGGGCCAGGATGCGTTGCAGCCCTTCGAGGTTCTCGGCCGTCTGCTCGAGCAGCGCCTGGACATAGGCGGGCACGTTGCCGCCCTCGCCGCTGCCGTCGCCGAGTACGCCGGAGGAGAGGCGGGTGATGCCGGCCAGCCATTCCTCCAGCTCGTAATAGAAGCGGTTCTGCGCCTGGCCGGCGGTGAGGTCGAGGAAGCCGAGGACGAGGGCGCCGGCGAGGCCGAGCATGGAGGAGGAGAAGGCCGTCCCCATGCCCTTCAGCGGCTGCGCCAGCCCGCTCTTCAGCTGGGTGAAGAGCTGGTTCAGGTCGCCCGACCCGACCGACATGTTGCCGATGACGTCGGAGACCGAGCCGATGGTCAGCAGCAGGCCCCAGAAGGTACCGAGCAGGCCGAGGAAGATCAGCAGCCCGGTCATGTAGCGCGACAGCTCGCGGCTCTCGTCGAGCCGCGAGGCGATGCCGTCCAGCACGCTTCGCATCGCCGGGGCCGAGAGGCTGAGGCGCTCGGACCGCCGGGCCTGGAACATGCTCGCCATCGGCCCGAGCAGCCGCGGCACCGGCATGGCCGGGGCGCCGAGCTTCGGGCTGCGGAAATGCTCCAGCCAGTCCACCTCCGGCCGCAGGGTCAGCACCTGGCGCAGGTTCCACAGGATGCCGATGAACAGCACGCCGAGGATCAGGCTGTTCAGCACCAGGTTGGTGGCGAAGGCGGCGGCGAGCTGCGGTGCGAGCAGCGCGGCAAGCGCGATGACCACGGCGAGGAAGCCGAGCATGCGCCAGAGGAAGCGGAGGGGAGGGGTCATCGGCCCTGGCCTTGCCCGTCAGCGCTGCGGGGGTGCGGCCGGGAGACCCGGCGGCTGCACGTCGACGGCATCCGCCGCCTCCGGCGTCCGGCCCATCGGCCGCACGTCGATGCGGGTGGCGGCGAGGCCGCCGCTCACCAGCGCCTCCTTCACCGCGAGGCCGCGGGCGAGGCTGAGCCGGCGGGCCGCCGAGACATCCTTCACCGGGCCGCTGACCTGGGCGAGCAGCGTCACCCGCCCTTCCGGCACGGCGGCGAGGCCGCGGCCGAGCCTGGCGAGCGAAGCCTCGGCGCCCGGCGGCGGCGCCTCCGTCCCGGCGGGGAAGCTGAGGCGCCAGCCGCCCGCGGGCAGGGCTTCGAGGCCGGCCGGCATCGGGATGGCCAGCACGGCTGGCGAGGGGCCGGTGGCCTTGCCCCTGGCCGGGCCATGCGAGAGGTCGGCGGGATGCGGCGGGGCGGGCGCCGGATCGGCAGGGCTCTCCTCGGCCGTGGCGGGGCTGCGTGCCGGCTGTGCGCCCGCGGCGGCAGGGAGGAGCAGGGCCGCGAGGAGGATCACCCCGGGCGGTCGCCCTCTCCGGACTGGCTTGCTGCGCAACACGCCCGATTCCGCCCCCGTTCCTGCCGCTGAAGCAGATCGCCGCAGGGTGGAATCACCCGGAGGCGAGACTCTGCTCTGCAAACAACCAGTTAAAGCGCGTTCCGCTGTTCCGGTCAGAGTGAATGCGCTGTAGCGGGCGCGGCATGCCCAGCCTGCCCCGATGGCCAGGGTAGGGGATCGGCTTCGGCTTGGAAACTCAACCCACGGAGGGGGGCGCCACGGAAGGGTGGGCTTCGGCGCTGCGGCTGCGGGCGGCGCCGGCCGCGGCGATCCCTTCCTGCACCACCTCGCGCAGCTTCGGCTGCAGGGTCGGGTTGCCGGCCACCACCATGCCCTCGGCATAGGGATCGCCGCCTTCGGGATCGGTGACGAAGCCGCCGGCCTCGCGGAGCAGGATCAGCCCCGCCGCGATGTCCCACTTCTTCAGCCCCAGCTCCCAGAAGCCATCATAGCGGCCGGCCGCGGTCCAGGCGAGGTCGAGCGCCGCCGCGCCGAAGCGGCGCACCCCCGCCACCTGCGGCATGAGCCGCGCCAGGATCTGCGAGAACTCCGCCTTGCGCGGCACGCCGGCGAAGGGGATGCCGGTGGCGAAGAGCGCCTCCTTCATGTCGCGACGGGCGGAGACCCGCAGGCGGCGGTCGTTGAGGAAGGCGCCGACGCCCTTCTCGGCCCAGAACATCTCATCGGCGGCGGGATTGTAGATGACGCCGGCCATGATCTCGGTGCGCTCGGCGTCGATGCGCTTCTCGATGCCAACCGAGACCGCCCAGTGCGGGATGCCGTGCAGGAAATTGCTGGTGCCGTCGAGCGGATCGACCACCCAGCGCCATTCCCAGTCGGCGGAGCCGTGCTCGCCGCTCTCCTCCATCAGGAAGGCGAAATTCGGCCGCGCGCGGGAGAGTTCGGCGCGCAGCGTCTCCTCCGCCCGCAGGTCGGCGGCGGAGACGAAATCGCCGGGGCCCTTCACCGAGACCTGCAGCTGCTCCACCTCGCCGAAATCGCGCAGCAGGCGGCGGCCGGCCTTCTGCACGGCGTTCACCACGACGTTGAGGGCGGGGGAGAGGCGGGGGGAGGGGGGCATGGGGAACCGGGCGGCAGGATGAAGAAGGGGATGGGCGGCGGTGCGCCCCGCCGCGGGCCGCGGGGCGGCGCCCGCGGCGGGGCGGCTCAGGTCGCGGCGCTACTTCGCGCGCTCGACATAGGAGGCGTCCTCGGTCTTCACCACGATCTTGTCGCCCGCGGTGACGAAGGGCGGCACCATGGTCTTCACGCCGTTCGAGAGCATGGCCGGCTTGTAGGAGGAGGAGGCGGTCTGGCCCTTCACCACCGGATCGGCCTCGGTCACCTCGAGCACCACGGATTCCGGCAGGGACATCGCCACCGGCTCGCCCTCGATCAGGCGGACGTTGACGGTCATGCCCTCGACCAGGAAGGGCAGCCGGTCGCCGAGGATGTCCTTCGAGACATGCGTCTGCTCATAAGTCTCGGGATGCATCAGGACGAGCTGCTCGCCCTCGGCATAGGAGAAGGTGTATTCCTCATCCGCCGTCTCCAGCCGCTCCACGGTATCCGCGGTGCGCCAGCGCTGGTCCTTCTTGGCGCCGGTCTTGACGTTGCGCATCTCCACCTGGATGACGGCCGCGCCCTTGCCCGGGATCATGATGTTCTGCTTGAGGATGGTGTAGCGCTGGCCTTCGAATTCGATGACCATGCCGGCACGCATCTGGTTGGCCTGCATCTTTGCCATGGGTGGGCGACCTGTCCGGTGGATGAATGAGCGGGCGCGCACCGGCACCCTGCGACGGCAGGGCCTGCACGGCACGGCAAGGGGCCGGGTTTTAGGGGGTCGGGCGCGGCGAGGGAAGGGGGCGCGGCCGATGCCGCCGGCGCCCGGGCTGCCGGCCGTTCAGTTGCGGAGCAGCGCCTTCAACGTCCAGACCGTGCCCTGCGCCAAGCCAGCCGGCATGACGGGCCGGCCCGCGACCCGGACCTCGACATCGGGATCGTAGAGGCCGGGCATCGTCACCACGCTCAGCCGGATGTTCGGCCCAACCAGCCGGCAGGTCTCGGCGATGATGCGGTCGATCGCCGCGCGGTCGTTGTCGTCGAGGGCGCGGCGCAGCGCCGCGACCTGGTCCTGGCGGCGGCAGAGCGCCGTCGCATCCGTGGTGAAGACGGGGCGGTCGAACCGCACCCCCTCCTGTGCCCGGCCGGGGCCGCCAGGGGCGATGAGGGCCGAAGCCACGAGGAAAGAGAGAAGAGCGCCGCGCATGGGCCGCCTCCATCGACCGGATGCCCGGTTGGTGCCACAGCGCCGCGCCCGGCAGGCATCACCGTTGCGCAATGAAACCGGTCTGTGAAGGGCGCTGGATGCCTTCGATGCGGTCCAGAGACGGGAACGCCATCGCCCGGGAATATCACGTCATCGGGAGTGAGCGGGGGCGCAATCCGATCCAGACCGGCGGATATGCGGCACTCCAGGGCTTTTCGTATCCCAAAGGACCCGATAATCAATCAAAACGATCAAGTCGCGGCCTGCTGTGCCGATACCGTTGAGCAGTCGGGCTTCAAAAGCTTTATAAAAGCTATGTCGGAATGATCTGGTTCACGCATGGTCATGCTGCGGTGCCACACGCAGAGCGCGAATTTCTCTCCGCAACGCACCTGAATCCATCATTGGCCCGTTCCCCAGGCGGTTGCGATCAGGCTATAATCCAGCCCGCCGGGGCGACCCCCCTTGCCCCTGCCACGACTGGACGAAGCAAAGCGAGATTCTGGGATGGAACGTGTGACCAGCCTCCCGGGCATCCGCCCGCTGGCACTGCCGCGCCTGCCGGCCGACTTCTTCGCGCCGCCCCGCGATCCAGGGGCCCCCGAGCCGCTCGGCCTCGAATGGCCCCGGCGGGGCGGGCCCTTCCGCCTCACCGGCTGCCCGGAGAGCCAGGCGGCCTTCCGCGCCGCGCTGGCCGAGTACGAGGCGGCCGAGGCCGCGGCGGCCCTGGCCCGGCGCTCGGGCGACCTCCGAGGCTTCTTCGCCGCGATGACCGAGACCCATCGCTGCTACGCCGTGCTCGAGGGCTTCGGTCTCGCCGGGGCCGATCTGGCGCGGCTGCAGGCGCTGGCGCGGCGCCGCGGCCGCGAGGCCGCCCGGCGCGAGCGGACCGCCGAGGCGGCCTGACGCCCTCCGGCCGGGCCGGGCACGATCCGGCCCCGCCAGAGGACTGCTATTCCCGCTCGTAGATGAGCCGCGCCCGCACCGTGCCGGGCAGCGCCCGCAGCTCGGCCAGGATCGCCTCCGCCTCGCTCCGCGCCTCGACGCTCTCGACCACGACGTAACCGAGCTCGCCATAGGTCTGGTAGTATTGCGCGGCGATGTTCAGCCCGCGCCGGCCGAAGGCCTCGTTGATGCGCGAGAGCATGCCGGGCGTGTCGCGGTGGACATGGGTCCAGCGCGCCCCGGTCGGCCGGGCCGGGAGCTGCACCTGCGGGAAGTTCACCGCTCCGACCGTCGAGCCGCTGTCGCTGTACTCGATCAGCTTGCGCGCGACCTCCTGGCCGATGCGCGACTGCGCCTCCTGCGTGCTGCCGCCGATATGCGGGGTCAGGATGACGTTGGGCAGGCCCTGGACCGGGCTGCGGAACGGCTCGCCGTTGCGCGCCGGCTCCTCGGGGAAGACATCGGCGGCGAAGCCGAGCAGGTGCCGCGCGCGCAGCGCCGCCGCCACCGCATCGAGATCGACCAGGGAGCCGCGGGCGTTGTTGATCAGGATGCTGCCCGGCTTCATGGCGCGGATCTCGGCGGCGCCGATCATGCCGATGGTCGCCGGCGTCTCCGGCACGTGCAGGGTCACGATATCGGCCTCGGCCAGGAGCTCGCCGAGCGAGGCGCAGGGCCTGGCATTGCCGTGCGGCAGTTTGGTGGTGTGGTCGAAATAGAGCACCCGCATGCCGAAGGCCTCGGCGAGCACCGAGAGCTGGCTGCCGATATTGCCGTAGCCGACGATGCCGAGGGTGCGGCCGCGCACCTCGAAGCTGCCCTCGGCCGACTTGTCCCAGCCGCCCTGATGCGCCGAGCGCGAGCGGTCCGGGATGCCGCGCAGCAGCATGACGATCTCCCCCATCACCAACTCGGCGACCGAGCGGGTGTTGGAGAAGGGGGCGTTGAAGACCGGGATGCCGCGGGTGCGGGTGGTCTCCAGATCGACCTGGTTGGTGCCGATGCAGAAGCAGCCCACCGTGATCAGCCGGTCCGCCGCCGCCAGGGCCTCGCCCTTGAGCTGGGTGCGGGAGCGGATGCCAAGCATGTGCACGCCGTGCAGCGCCTCGGCCAGGGCCGGCCCGTCCAGCGCCTTGGTCAGCCGGGTAACGTTCTCGTAGCCCGCCGCGGCCAGGAGCTCGACGGCGCTCTCGGAAACGCCCTCAAGCAGCAGGACGCGGATGCGCTCCTTTGGCAGGGAGATGCGGTCGGACATGGCGGGCTCCGGAAGGCCGGCGCCGCCCAGGACGGAAGGGGGGCTCGGCCGCGAGGGCGGGCTTCTAGGCCGGATCGGCGGCTGGCGGAAGCATGCCGGGCGCGACCCGGGCCTGTGCAAATCGAGGGGCTCTATCCTGGGGCTGGCGCGGCGCCGGATCCCGGCTGCGGTAGCGGGCGACATCCTGCCCCGCCGGCACCTTCTGGAAGACCAGGAAGTAGCTGTGGTTCTTCCGCGCATGCACCTGCCGCAGCAGCCGGGCGATGCCCGGCCGGTTCGGCCGCATCAGCACGAAGAGATCGCGGGCATAGAAGCCCAGGCCCGCCAACCCGGTGACGATCTGCACATGGGTCAGCTCCTGCCGGTTGGCGCTGACCTCGTCCTGGCATTTGACGATGAGGATGCCGTGGTCGCGCAGCACCCGCCGGGCTTCGCGCGCCGCATCCAGGTAGAGGTCGAGCACCGCCTGGTGCCAGCGGCCGCCGCCCGGCCCCTCGCGCCCGCCGCCGGCATCGTAATAGCGGCGCAGCGCGGCATGGCTGCCGAGCCCGCCGCGGGTCTCCGCCTTCGGGCGCAGCAACCCCTCCATATAGGGCGGGTCGAGCACCAGCGCGTCGAGGCTGCCATCGGCATGCGGCAGGGCGCGGCAATCCGTGCCGGTGGCGAGGTCGCTCGCCAGCACCCGGTAGCGGCCGGGCGGCACCTCGCGCCAGAAGACGCCGCCGCCATAGGTGACGTCGGCGACGAGCGAGCCTTCCGGCACGTGCAGGGCGAGGATCTGCGAAAAGAGCGCGGCATTGCCGCCGGCATGGGCGGAGAGCACGACATCGGCGCTGGCCGCGCCGCCCTGCACCCGCCGCTTCCGCGCCGGCGGCGACGCCGTCGCCGGTCCTGGCGCGGAGCCTGGTGCCTGTCCTGGCGCGGGGCCTGGCGCGGGGCCTGGCGCCGGCGCATCCTCGGCCTCGCTCACGCCTCCTCCGGCCCTCCGGACCGCAGGCCGCGGATCGCGGCCTCGAGCGCCGCCGGATCGGGCGCGGCGTGCCAGGTCGCGGTGGCGTTCACCGCATGCGCGAGGCGTCGCTTGTACTCGGCGCGCGGGATCTCATGCGCGCCGAACTGCGCCAGGTGCTCGGTGAGGAACTGGCTGTCGAGCAGGGTGAAGCCGCCGAGGCGCAGCCGCGCCACCAGGTGCACCAGCGCCACCTTCGAGGCGTCGCGGGCGCGGCTGAACATGCTCTCGCCGAAGAAGGCGCCGCCGAGCACCACGCCGTAGAGGCCGCCGATCAGCGCGTCCTCCTGCCAAACCTCGATGGAATGCGCATGGCCCTGTCGATGCAGGGCGAGGAAGAGGAACTCGATCTCCGGGTTGATCCAGGTATCCTCCCGGCCCGGGGCGGGGGCGGCGCAGCCGGCGATGGCGGCGGCGAAATCCGCATCCGCCGTCACCCGGTAGGGACCCGACAGCACGGTGCGCAGCAGGCGCCGCGGCATGTGGAAGCCGGCATCGAGCGGGATGACGCCCCGCCGCTCCGGGTCGAGCCAGTAGAGCCGGTCGCCGCGCCGGCTCTCCGCCATGGGAAAGAGCCCGGCGCGGTAGGCGCGCAGCATCAGGTCGGGTGTGATGTCGATCTGCCGGCGGCTCATGCGGCGACGCCCCCCGCCCCGCCGCCCGGGGGCGCGGGATGGCTCGGCACGGGGGGGTGGTCCCGCACAGCGGCGGGACGATGGCTCGGCATGTGGCAAGTATAGACAGCGGCGGGCTGGCGCGTCACGCCGGGCGTCGCGGCCCGGCCGGGGCGCTACCGGGCCGGGTTGCGGCGGGCGACGAACTGCTCCAGCCAGTGGATCGTGTAGTCCCCGGCCTGGAATTCCGGGTCCTCCATGATCGCCAGATGCAGCGGCAGGGTGGTCTCGATGCCGTCCACCACCATCTCGGCGAGGCTGCGCCGCAGCCGCGCGATCGCCTCGGCCCGGGTCCCGCCATGCACCACCAGCTTGGCGATCAGGCTGTCGTAATGCGGCGGCACGGCGTAGCCGGAATAGAGCGCGCTGTCGACGCGCACGCCGAGCCCGCCCGGCGCGTGGTAGGTGGTGACGCGGCCCGGCGAGGGCAGGAAGGTGTCCGGGTTCTCGGCGGTGATCCGGCACTCGATGGCATGGCCCTGGAAACGGATCTCCGACTGGCCGTAGCCGAGGCGCTCGCCGGCGGCGACGCGGAGCTGCTCCTTCACCAGGTCGATGCCGCAGACCATCTCGGTCACCGGATGCTCGACCTGCAGCCGGGTGTTCATCTCGATGAAGGCGAATTGCCCGTCCTGCCAGAGGAATTCGAGCGTGCCGGCATTGCGGTAGCCGAGCTGCTTGAGCGCCCGCGTGACCTGCGCGCCGAGCGCGTCGCGCTGCGCCGCGTCGAGCACCGGCGAGCCGGCCTCCTCGACCAGCTTCTGGTGGCGCCGCTGCAGCGAGCAGTCGCGCTCGCCGAAATGCACCACATGGCCATGCGTGTCGGCCAGCACCTGCAACTCGATGTGCCGCGGCCGGTCGAGATACTTCTCCAGGTAGACGGCGTCGTCGCCGAAGGCGGCCTTGGCCTCGGTGCGGGCGACGCGCCAGGCCTCCTCGAGCCCGGACTCGTCCTGCGCCACCTTCATGCCGCGGCCGCCGCCGCCGGCCGCCGCCTTGATCAGCACGGGATACATCACCTCCGCCGCCACCTGCCGCGCCTCCTCGAGCGAGGCGAGGGCGCCGAGGCTGCCGGGGACGAGCGGCACGCCGAGGCGCCGCATCGCGTCCTTGGCGGCGATCTTGTCGCCCATCATCCGGATGTGCTCCGGGCGCGGGCCGATGAAGACGAAGCCGTGCGCCTCCACCATCTCGGCGAAATTCGCATTCTCCGAGAGGAAGCCGTAGCCGGGATGGATCGCGTCCGCCCCGGTGATCGCCGCCGCCGAGAGGATGGCGGCGACGTTCAGGTAGCTCTCGCGCGCCGGGGGCGGGCCGATGCAGACGCTCTCATCGGCGAGGCGCACATGCATCGCCGCGGCATCGGCGGTGGAATGCACCGCGACGGTGCGGATGCCCATCTCCTGGCAGGCGCGGTGGATCCGCAGCGCGATCTCGCCGCGGTTCGCGATCAGCACCTTTCCGATCTTCATACGGCCCTCATGCGGCGCAGCCGCGGCCGGAGGCTGACCAGGAAATGCTGGCCGCGCCTTCCCGCCCCGCGGCGCATCACTCGACGATCATCAGCGGCTCGCCATATTCCACGGGCGTGCCGGTCTCGATCAGGATGCGCGTCACGGTGCCGGAGCGCGGCGCCTTGATCTGGTTGAAGGTCTTCATCGCCTCGACCAGGAGCAGGGTCTGCCCCTGCGTCACCCGGCTCCCGAGCGCGACGAAGGGGGGCTGGCCCGGCTCCGGCGACAGATAGGCGACGCCGACCATGGGCGAGGCGACCAGCCCCGGATGCTTGGCAAGGTCGATGCTCTCCTCGGCCGGCGCCGCCGCCGGGGCCGGCACGGCCGCGGGCGCCGCCGGGGCTGGCGCGGCCTGCGGCAGGCCGGCGGGCCAGGCCATCTGCATCGCCGGCGCCGGCGCCGGCGGCAGGGTGCGCGCCACCCGGATGCGGCTGTCCTTCTCGACCAGCTCGATCTCCGTCAGGTCAGTGTCCTTGAGGATCTGCGCCAGGGCGCGGATCGCCTCGGGATCGAACTGGATGCCGTTGCTCATTCGTCGTCGTCCGGATCCTCGGCGTCCTCGAGCAGCCCCGCCATGGCCTGCATCGCCAGGGCGTAGCCCCGGATGCCGAGGCCGGCGATGACGCCGGTGGCCGCCTTCGACACATAGCTGTGGTGCCGGAATTCCTCCCGGCGGTGGATGTTGGTGATATGCACCTCGATCACCGGCAGGCCGACGGCCAGCAGCGCATCGAGCAGGGCGATGGAGGTGGTGGTGTAGCCCGCCGGATTGATGATGATCCCGGCCGCCCGCCCGCGGCATTCCTGGACCCAGGTGACCAGCTCGCCCTCGCCGTTGGTCTGCCGGAAATCGATCGCCAGCCCCAGCTCGTCGGCGGTCTCGGCGCAGAGCGCCTCGACGTCGTCGAGCGTCGCACGGCCGTATTTCTCCGGCTCGCGCGTGCCGAGCATGTTCAGGTTCGGGCCGTTCAGAACGGCAATGAGCGGCGGGTTCACGGCAGGGTGTCCTGTCGGGGAGGAAGCGGGGCTAGCACGGGGGGTTTTCGTGCCGCAAGCGGCAGGGGGCGCCCGGCGGCCCGGGCGCCTTGTCGCGGGGGGTCGGCTTCGCCATCTTCGCAGGCATGGAGGACACGATTTCCATCATGGTGAATGGCGAGCCACGGGAGATTCCCGGCCCCGCCACCGTTGCCGACCTGCTGGCGCGAATCGGCCTCGACACGCGCAAGGTGGCGGTCGAGCGCAACCTCGAGATCGTCCCCCGCTCCACCTATGCCGCCACGGCCCTGACCGCCGGCGACCGGCTGGAGATTGTGCATTTCATCGGCGGAGGCTGAGCATGGATGGCATCCCGACGGGGACGGCGGCCCAGGACGACAGCTGGGAGGTGGCCGGCCTGCGCTTCCGCTCCCGGCTCATCGTCGGCACCGGCCGCTACAAGGATCTGGAGGAGACCGGCCGGGCGATCGAGGCCTCCGGGGCGGAGATCGTCACCGTCGCGGTGCGGCGGGTCAATCTCGGCGACCCGAACGCCCCGATGCTGCAGGATTACGTCGACCCCAAGCGCTACACCTACCTGCCGAATACGGCGGGCTGCTTCACCGCCCAGGATGCGGTGCGCACCCTGCGCCTGGCACGGGAGGCCGGGGGTTGGAACCTGGTGAAGCTTGAGGTGCTGGGGCCGCCGCCCTTCCTCTATCCCGACATGCGGGCGACCTTCGAAGCGCTGGAGGCGCTGCTGAAGGACGGCTTCCAGGTCATGGTCTATTGCTCGGACGACCCGATCGCGGCGAAGCGGCTGGAGGAGATGGGCGCGGTCGCGGTGATGCCGCTCGGGGCGCCGATCGGCTCCGGGCTCGGCATCCAGAACCCGGTGATGATCCGGGCGATCATCGAGAACGCCAAGGTGCCGGTGCTGGTCGATGCCGGGGTCGGCACGGCGAGCGATGCCAGCCTCGCCATGGAGCTCGGCTGCGACGCGGTGCTGATGAACAGCGCCATCGCCCATGCGAAGGACCCGGTGCGCATGGCGCGGGCGATGAAGGCGGCGGTGGAGGCGGGAAGGCTGGCCTGGCTCGCCGGCCGGATGCCGCGGCAATACGCCGCCGATCCCTCGAGCCCGCTGCAGAGCGGGCTGATCACCCGCTGAGGCGCGGCGCGGCCGTGGCGCCGCGCCGTCTGCCCAACCACCGCAATCCACCGTCCTGACCTGCTTTCCCCCGCCGGCGGCCTTCGCCGGCGGGGCGCCGGCATGCGCCCTGGCGACGCGGCCGGTGCCGCTGCCGATGGCGAATCGGCGCCTCATCCTGGCCGGTGAATTCCCGGCCACAAAGGCCTCCCGCAGGGCTTTCAGCCTGAGGGCAAGCGCCGCCCCGGGGGAGATTCCGGCCGGTGCCGATGGTTCCTGGAAAAATATCCGGCCGACCGTGTTTTTCCGCTTTGCAGTCCCGAGGGCGGACCCTATATGCCGCGTCAGACGCAGTACGCACGTGCCTCTGGCCCCAAGCCCACGGAATTCCGGCGCCCCTCCACAACGGCGCCATACTCGGGATCACCGCGGCGCAAGGTTTACGCAACGACGTCAAGCGTTCTGGCAACCCCGTTTGGCCCGTCCCGTAAGGGAGGCAGGCCGGACGGTTCACTTGGTCGCTGGTTCGTTCGACCGTTTCGTCAACTTGGGGCCGCCATACCCGGTCGGGGGGCGGTCCTTTCCGTCTCTGGAGGGTGTGGCATGACCCCGAAGGTCGCCCGCTACCTGCGCGACATCGCGCCTGCTACCCCGTGTCTCGTCCTCGACGTGGACCGCGTGGAAGAGAACTATCGCCGGTTGATGGCGGCGATGCCGCTGGCCCGCATCTACTACGCCGTGAAGGCCAATCCGGCGGCGCCGGTGCTGGCGCGGCTGGCGGGGCTCGGCTCCTCCTTCGACGCCGCCAGCCTCGAGGAGGTCGAGGCCTGCCTGGCCGCCGGGGCGCGGCCGGAGGCGATCTCCTTCGGCAACACGGTGAAGAAGGAGAGCGCCATCTGCGCCGCCCATGCGGCCGGGGTGCGCATGTACGCCTTCGATTCCGAGCCGGAGTTGCGCAAGCTCGCGCGCAGCGCCCCAGGCGCGCGCGTCTATTGCCGCATCCTGGTCGGCAATGACGGGGCGGAATGGCCGCTCAGCCGGAAATTCGGCTGCGAGGTCGAGATGGCGAAGGCGCTGATGGTGCAGGCGGGCGAGCTCGGCCTCGACCCCTACGGCATCTCCTTCCATGTCGGCAGCCAGCAGACCCGCACCGGCGCCTATGAGGCGGCGATTGCTCGCGTCGGCATGCTCTTCACCGATCTGCGCGAGGCCGGGGTGAACCTGCGCATGGTCAATCTCGGCGGCGGCTATCCGGTGCGCTATCGCTCCGAGGTGCCGGCGATCGACGAGATCGGGGACGCCATCATGGGCGCCATGGTGCAGGCCTTCGGCAATGCGCTGCCGGAGATGGTGATCGAGCCGGGCCGCTTCATCGTCGGCGATGCCGGCGTCGTCTCCTCCGAGGTGGTGCTGGTCTCCCGCAAGGCCGAGAACGACCCGGTGCGCTGGGTCTATCTTGATATCGGCCGCTTCGGCGGCCTGGCCGAGACCGAGGGCGAGGCGATCAAATACGCCTTCCGCACGCCGCATGACGGCGACGCGGACGGGCCGGTGACCATCGCCGGGCCGACCTGCGACAGCACCGACACGCTCTACGAGAAGTCGAATTACCGGCTGCCGCTGGCGCTCGAGAGCGGTGACCGGATCGAACTGCTCTCGACCGGCGCCTATGTGACGACCTATGCCAGCCAGGCCTTCAACGGCTTCCGTCCCCTGGCCGAGCACTACGTATAACGGTGGACCGGGGCAGGCAGCGTCCTGCCCTGGTCGCACCAAAATCCTTACGTTCACAACTCGTGCCGGGGCGATTAAGCTCCCGTCATGGACGAGATCGACCGGAACCTGACCGTTGCCCTGCAACTCGATGGCAGCGCCGGGCTGGCCGAGCTTGCCAAGGTCGCTGGCCTGTCAGTCTCGGCGACCGCCGAGCGGGTGAAGCGGCTGGAGGAGCGCGGCGTGATCCGCGGCTGGCGGGCCGATCTCGATCCCGCCCAGGCCGGCTGCCCGCTGCTGGCGCATGTCCTGGCTGCCGTCGCGCCCGGCGCCGAGGATGCCGGCTTCCGCGAGGCCATCCAGCAGCAGGAGGCGGTGCTGGAATGTCATGCCGTCAGCGGGAGCTGGACCTATCTGCTGAAGCTGCGCCTGCCCGATCTCGCAGCGCTCGACCGTTTCCTGAACGAGCAGCTGCGCGTCCTGCCCGGCGTGCAGCGCATCGAGACGCTGCTCACCATCGCCACGGTGAAGGAGACCTCGATCCTCCCCGTGGCGCCGGCCGATCCGGAGGAGTGAGGGCGGGCAAAAGCCCGCCGCCCGTCACTTCGCCCGTTACTTCGCTGGCCGCGTCGACATCGCCAGGGTGCGCTCGTCCATCCGCGCATCGTAGGCGAGGCCTTTCCGCAGTGCCCAGCTGTTCACCAGCTGGAAGAGTGGGATGATGGCGACATCGTCCGTCGCCATCTTCACCGCCTGGCGCAGCAGCCCCTCCCGGGTCTTGTCGTCGATGGTCGAGGCGGCGCGCGCGGTCAGCGCATCCAGCTCGGGATTCGCGTAGCGGCCCGAATTGCTCGCCCCGGTCCGTTTCTCGCGGTCGAAGGTGCCGAGGATGTTGACGAGCGCGTAGCTCGCCTCGCCGGTGACGCTGCCCCAGCCGGCCAGGCGGATGGCGTAGTCCTGCCGGTTGGAGCGCAGCGAGAAGCTGGCCCAGGGCACCGCCTCCACCTCGGTGCGCAGGCCGATACGGCTGAACATCTGCGCCACCGCCTGCGCGGTCTTGGCGTCGTTCGGATAGCGGTCGTTCGGGCTGTGCAGGGTCATGCGGAAGCCCTGCGGGAAGCCGGCCTCGGCCAGGAGCTTCCTCGCGCCGTCCGGATCATAGGCGGGCGGCCTCACCTCCGGATTGTAGCCGAAGGTGCCCTCCGGCAGCCATTGCCCGGTCGGCTGCGCCGTCCCCTCCATGATGCGCTGCGCCAGGGCCTCGCGGTTGATCGCCATGGAAAGGGCGCGGCGGATGCGGAGGTCGTTGAACGGATTGCCGGGCAGCGGCTTGCCGTCATTGTCGCTGACGAAGGGCACGTCGCCCTGCCGCGAGCGGTCCATGACGAGGTAGATCATCCGCAGCCCCTGGATCTCGGAGACGGTGATCCGGCTCTCCCGCTTCAGCCGGGCGAGATCGGTCGAGGGCACCTGGTCGATCAGGTCGACATCGCCGGCGAGCAGCGCCGCGCTGCGGGCGCCGTCATTGCCGATGAAGCGGTAGTTCACCCGCTCCCAGGGCTCCGGGCCGCGGAAATAGGCCTCGTTGCGGGCGAGCTCGGTGCGGTCGCCGGGGCGGTAGGCCAGCATGCGGTAGGGGCCGGTGCCGATCGCCGCCTTGCCGCTGTTGAAATCCTCCGTCGAGGCGCCCTCGGCCGCATGCTTGGCGATGATGGCGACCGAGGCGAGCTCGGTCGGCAGCAGCGGATGCGGCCTGGCGGTGTGGAAGCGGAGGGTCAGCGGGTCCACCACCTCCACCCGCTCGATGGCGCGGACGAAGCCGCCGAAGCCGCCCGGGCTGCCCGGCACGTTCGGGGTGCGCTGAATGGTGAAGGCGACGTCCTCGGCGGTGAAGTCGCGGCCGTCATGCCATTTGACGCCGGGGCGGAGCCTGAACTCCCAGACCGTGTCAGAGAGGACGCGCCAGCTCTCGGCGAGCCCCGGATAGGGCTGCGCCCTGGCGTCGCGCTCCACCAGCCGGTCGAAGATGTGCATCGACAGGCTATTGTTCGGCGAGGCGTTGTAGAAATGCGGATCCACCGAGGTGACCGCGCCGCCGATGCCGATGTTCAGCACCCGCCCTTCCTGCTGCGCGGCAGCGGGAGCGGCCGCCCCGAGCAGGAGGGCGATCGCGGTGGGCAGCATGGGTCGGCGGCGCATGGGGTTCTCCTCGGCTGGCCCGAGCCTAGCGGCCGCTTGGGGACCGGCCAACGGCCATGTCCGTGGCAGCGCGGGCGATGGCTGGCGCGAAATCGGGCAGGGGCGTCTGGACCGGCGCCGCCCGCAGCGGGCGGCCATGGCGCTGCGTCTTTCGGCCGCCGAGGGAAGGCTGCTAGCATCGCCGGTGCTGGGTTCCGGGGGGCGATATGGGCGGATGCTTTCGCGCGGCGCTGAGCGGCGCCGTACTCGCATGGATGCTGCTGCCCGGCATGCCGGCCCGGGCGCAGGAGCTGACCATGGCGGTTGGCGCGCCGGTCACTTCGCTCGACCCGCATTACCACCAGCTCTCGCCCAATACCGCGGTCGCGCAGATGATCTTCAGCGGGCTGACCGCGACCGACGGGCATGCCCGCATCGTCCCGGATCTCGCGGAGAGCTGGCGCGCGGTGGATGCGACGACCTGGGAGTTCAGGCTGCGCCCCGGCGTCCGCTTCCACAACGGCAGCGACTTCACCGCAGAGGACGTCGCCTTCACCTTCCAGCGCGTCCCGAACGTGCCGAACTCCCCCTCCTCCTACGCGATCTACACGCGGCCGATCCGCGAGGTGCAGGTCGTCGATGCCCATACGCTGCGGCTGAAGACCGCCGCGCCCTATCCGCTGATGCCGACCGACCTCGTCAGCGTCATGATCCTCGATGCCGAGACGCATGCGAAGGCGACGACGGAAGGCTTCAATGCCGGGCCGATGGCGGTCGGCACCGGCCCCTTCCGTATGGTGAGCCACCGCAATGGCGACCGCATCCTCTTCGAGCGCAACGAGGGATACTTCGGCACGCCGCCCGCCTGGCAGCGGGTGACCTACCGCATGATCACCAACGACGCGGCGCGCACCGCGGCGCTGCTCGCCGGCGACGTCGCCTTCATCGACCAGGTGCCGACCAGCGACCTGGCGAAGCTGCGCGGCGATGCCCGGGTGGCGCTGTCGGAGATCACCGGCCTGCGCCTGATCTATCTCGCGCTCGACCATGCGCGGCGCGAGGCCTCGCCCTTCGTCGCCGACAATGAGGGCAAGCCGCTGCCGCGCAACCCGCTGCAGGATGTGCGGGTGCGGCGCGCCCTGTCGATGGCGATCGACCGCGGCGCCATCGTCGAGCGGGTGATGGAGGGGGCGGCGATCCCGGCCGGGCAGTTCCTGCCGGAAGGCAGCTTCTCCTACGTCTCCGACCTCGCGCCGACCCCCTACGACCCGGAGGGTGCGAAGCGGCTGCTGGCGGAGGCCGGCTTCCCGCAGGGCTTCCGCATCACCCTGCACGGGCCGAACGACCGCTACCCGAACGATGCCCGCATCATCCAGGCGATCGGCCAGATGTGGAGCCGGGCCGGGGTGCGCACGGCGGTCGAGGCGCAGCCCTGGACCACCTTCATCGCCCGCGCCGGGAAGCAGGAATTCTCGATCTTCCTGCAGGGCTGGGGCAGCAGCTCGGGGGAGGGGTCCAACCCGCTCCGCAACCTCACCGCGACGCCGGACCGGGAGAAGGGCTACGGCGCCTCCAACCGTGGCCGCTATTCAAATCCCGAGGTCGACCGCCTGCTCGGCGAGGCGATGCAGGAGCTCGACGACGCGAAGCGGGAGGCGCTGCTGCAGGCGGCGACGCGGGTCGCCTTCGAGGATGTCGGCATCCTGCCGCTGCACATCCAGAAGAATGTCTGGGCCATGCGCAAGGGGTTGGCGCATGGCCCGCGGGCCGATGAGCTGACGCGGGCGCAGGACATCCGCCCGGCGGGGGCCACGCGATGACCGTCTTCCTGCTGCGCCGGCTGCTTCAGGCGGCCGCGGTGGTGCTGGTGATGTCGCTGCTGGTCTTCCTCGGCGTCTACGCCATCGGCGACCCGGTCGAGATCCTGATCAGCCCCGAGGCTGACCAGATCGAGCGCGAGCGGGCCATCCAGGCTCTCGGTCTCGACCTGCCGCTCTGGCAGCAATACCTCGTCTTCCTCGGCCGGGCGCTGCAGGGCGATCTCGGCCTCAGCTTCGTCTTCAACGAGCCGGCGCTGCGGCTGATCCTGGACCGCATGCCGGCGACGCTGGAGCTGGCGGTTGGGGCGACGCTGGTGGCGCTGGTGATCGGCCTGCCGCTCGGCCTCTATGCCGGGTTGCGGCCGCATTCGCCCGTCTCCAAGGGCATCCTCGCCGGCAGCATCCTCGGCTTCTCGCTGCCCACCTTCTGGGTCGGGCTGATGCTCATCATGGTCTTCGCTGTGCAGCTCGGCTGGCTGCCGAGCACCGGGCGGGGGGAGACGGTGACCGTGCTCGGCATGCGCTGGAGCTTCCTGACGCGCGACGGGCTGGCGCATATGGTCATGCCGACGGTCAATCTCAGCCTCTTCAAGACCAGCCTCGTCATCCGCCTGACCCGCGCCGGGGTGCGGGAGACGATGCTGATGGACTACGTGAAATTCGCCCGCGCCAAGGGGCTCTCGCCGGCGCGGATCACCTTCGTCCACGTCTTCAAGAACATCCTGATCCCCGTGGTGACGGTGGTCGGGCTGGAATTCGGCGGCACCATCGCCTTCTCGGTCGTCACCGAGAGCGTCTTCGCCTGGCCGGGCATGGGCAAGCTGATCATCGACAGCATCAACGTGCTCGACCGGCCGGTGATGGTCGCCTACCTGATGATCATCGTGCTGATGTTCATCACCATCAACCTCGTGGTGGACATCACCTATTCGCTGCTCGATCCGCGCGTCCGGCTGGAGGGCAAGTCATGAGCAGCACCGCCGCCGGCTCGCCCCTCGCGCGCCCGCAGGCCGCCGCGGTCGAGACGCCGCTGCGGCGCTTCATCTCGGAATTCGCCGAGAGCCGCCTCGCGCTCTTCGGCCTCGGCCTCTTCCTGCTCATCGTCGCCGCCGCCCTTCTCGCCCCCTGGATCGCGCCGCAGAATCCCTACGATCTCGCCCAGCTCGACATCATGGACGGGCGGCTCGAGCCAGGCTCGCGCAACGGCGCCGATACCTTCATCTACTGGCTCGGCACCGACGACCAGGGCCGGGACATGCTCTCGGGCATCCTCTACGGGCTGCGCATCTCGCTCAGCGTCGGCGCCGGCTCGGCGATCCTCGCCTGCCTCGTCGGCGCCTCGCTCGGCATGCTCGCCGCCTATGCCGGCGGCCGGACCGACGGGCTGATCATGCGGCTCGTCGACCTGCAGCTCTCCTTTCCGGCGATCCTCGCGGCGCTGATGATCCTCGCCTTTCTCGGCAAGGGCATCCTCAACGTCGTCATCGCCCTCGTCGTGGTCGAATGGGCCTATTACGCCCGCACCGTCCGCGGCACGGCACTGGTCGAGCGGCGGCGGGAGTACATCGAGGCGGCGCAATGCCTCGCCCTGCCGACGCGGCGCATCATCTTCCGCCACCTGCTGCCGAACTGCCTGCCACCGCTCATCGTCGTCGGCACCATGCAGGTCGCCCGCGCCATCGCGCTGGAGGCGACGCTCTCCTTCCTCGGCCTCGGCGTGCCGATCACGGAACCCTCGCTCGGCCTGCTCATCGCCAATGGCTATGAATACATGCTCTCGGGCAAGTACTGGATCAGCTTCTATCCGGGAATCGCGCTGCTGGTCACCATCGTCTCCATCAACCTCGTCGGCGACCAGCTCCGCGACGTGCTGAATCCGAGGCTGAAGAAATGAGCCCGCCGACCCTGCAGGTGCGGAACCTGAAGACGCATTTCTTCACCCGCGCCGGCGTGGTCCGGGCGGTGGACGACGTTTCCTTCACGGTCGAGAGCGGCAAGGTGCTCGGGCTGGTCGGCGAGAGCGGATCGGGCAAGTCGGTCACCGGCTTCTCCATCCTCGGCCTGGTCGATCCGCCCGGCCGCGTCACCGGCGGCAGCATCCTGTTCAAGGGGCAGGATCTCGCGACGCTCTCGGAGGCAGCGATGCGCCGGCTGCGCGGCAACCGCATCGCCATGATCTTCCAGGACCCGATGATGACGCTGAACCCGGTCCTGCGCATCGACACCCAGATGATCGAGACGGTGCTGGCGCATGCGAAGGTCAGCCGCGAGGAGGCGCGGCAGCGCGCCCGCGACGCGCTCGGCCAGGTCGGCATCCCGAGCCCGGAGGAACGGCTGCACGCCTATCCGCACCAGTTCTCGGGCGGCATGCGCCAGCGCGTCGCCATCGCCATCGCCCTGCTGCACAAGCCCGACCTCATCGTGGCGGACGAGCCGACCACCGCCCTCGACGTGACGATCCAGGGGCAGATCCTGGCCGAGGCGCAGAAGCTCTGCGCCGAGAGCGGCACGGCGCTGATCTGGATCACCCATGATCTCTCGGTCGTCGCCGGCCTCGCCGACGACATCGCGGTGATGTATGCCGGGAAGGTGGTGGAGCAGGGGCCGGTCGTCGACGTGCTGGACGCGCCGCTGCATCCCTACACGGTCGGGCTGATCGGCAGCGTGCCGAGCCGCAACCATCGCGGCGAGCCGCTGCGGCAGATCCCCGGCATGACGCCCTCGCTGCTGAACCTCCCCGCCGGCTGCGCCTTCCGCGCCCGCTGCCCGCGCGCCGAGGCACGCTGCGCCGAGCCGCCGCCCTTCGCGGAATACCGGCCCGGCCGCTTCGCCCGCTGCATCCACCCCTACCAGGAGGCGGTGGCGGCATGAGCGAGACCCTGGCGCCGCCGCCTCCTGCCCTGCAGGAGGCGCCGCCGATCATCGAGCTGCGCGGCGTCTCCCGCCGCTTCGCCACCAGCCTCGACTTCGCGGCGAAGCTGGCGCGGCGGCTCGGCCTGCCGGTGCGGGAGGAGGTCGTCCATGCCGTGGACGGGGTCGATCTCAGCATCCGCAAGGGCGAGGTGGTGGGGCTGGTCGGCGAGAGCGGCTGCGGCAAGTCGACCCTCGGCCGCATGGTCGCCGGCATCCTGCCGCCGAGCGCGGGCAGCGTGCTCTGGTGGGGGCGCGACCTGCATGGCCTCTCGGGGGCGGAGGCGCGGCAGGCGAAGCTGCGCACCCAGATGATCTTCCAGGATCCCTACGCCTCGCTCAACCCGCGGCTCAAGGTGGCAGAGATCGTGGGAGAGGCGCCGCAATATCACGGCCTGGTCCGGCGCGGCGGGCTGGATGCCTATGTGGACGAGCAGCTGCGCCGCGCCGGGCTCGACCCCACGCTGAAGCGGCGCTACCCGCACCAGTTCTCCGGCGGCCAACGGCAGCGCATCGGCATCGCCCGGGCGCTCGCGGTGCAGCCGGACTTCCTGATCTGCGACGAGGCCGTGGCGGCGCTCGACGTCTCGATCCAGGCGCAGATCCTCAACCTCTTCATGAAGCTCCGGCGCGAGCTCGACCTGACCTACCTGTTCATCAGCCACGATCTCGGCGTGGTCGAGCATCTCTCGGACCGGGTGGTGATCATGTATCTCGGACGGGTCGTCGAGGAGGCGCCGGCCGAGGAGGTCTTCCAGCGGCCCAACCACCCCTATACGCGCGCCCTGCTGGCCGAGGTGCCGCGGATCGAGGCGCGCAAGCGCGCCTTCTCCGGCGTGAAGGGCGAGATTCCCTCGCCGCTCAACCCGCCCCCCGGTTGCCACTTCCACCCGCGCTGCCCGCATGCCTTCGAGCGCTGCCGGATCGAGCGGCCGGCGCTGCGCGAGGTCGCGCCGGGCCATCGCTCCGCCTGCCACCTGAACGACGCCGCATGACCCGCATCCTCGCCCCCGTTCTCGCCTGCATGCTGCTCCTAACCCTTGCCGCCTGCGTCGCCGGCGAGGGGTCGAGCGGCCCCTATGTCGGCGGCAGCCTCGGGGGCAATGTCCGCACGCCGTCGCGCGACCGCTGAGGGTTCAGCCGCGCCGTGCCGCGACGGTGAAGGCGGCGGCGGCGAGCAGCGCCAGGGCGGCGAAGAGCCAGGGGACCGGCGCATAGCTCCCGGCGCCCTCCCAGATCAGGGCGAGCAGCAGGGGCGCCGCGGTGCGCGGCAGCACGGTCGCCACGCTGAGGGCGCCGGTGATGGCGCCATAGCCCTCGCGGCCGAGGATCTCCGCCACGCCCGCAGCGCGCACGATGGTCATCAGCCCGTCCGCCACCGCCCAGGCCAGGGCGTAGAGCGCCAGCCAGGCCAGCTCCGGCGGGGCCAGCGCGAGGATGAGCATGCCGAGCGGCGCCAGCAGCGTCGCCAGGGTGCCGACGCCGCGCATGGTCACCCGCCGGCCGAGGCCGAACAGCGCCAGCCGGGCGGCGACCTGGAAGGGACCGTGCAGCGCGACGACCAGCAGCACGCTCGCCTCCGGCAGCGCGCGCTCGCGCAGCAGCGGGATGGCATGCGCGCCGAGGCCGGTGGCGATGAAGGCATGCGCCGCGAAGCAGGCGGCGAGGCCGAGGAAGGCGGGGCCGCGCACCACGGCGCCAAGCCGGAAGGGCGCCGCCGGGCGTGCCGGGTCGCGCGGCTGCGGCGGCGGCAGCAGCCAGAGCGCCAGCAGGCCGGGGATGAGCTGCAGCCCGGCGAGGCCGAGCAGCGCGCCGCGCCAGCCGAGCGCCGCGATCAGCGCCGCGCCGAGCGGGACGAAGACGGTGCCGGTAAAGCCGGTGATGAAGGTGATGCCGGCGATGCTGCGATTGGCGTCGCGCGCCGCATTGACGACGACCGCCATGGCCGGGCCCCAGAGCGCCGCCGCCTGGGCGAGGCCCATCGCCGCCCAGAGCAGCCAGTAGAGCGCCAGGCTGTCCGTCGCCGACCACAGCGCCAGCAGCGCGGCGCCCAGCCAGGCGCCGGCGGCGAGCAGGCCACGGCCGCCATGCCGGTCGACATGCCGGCCGACCGGGATGGCGGCGATGCCCGAGACCAGCAGGGCGAGGGTCAGCCCGGCATTGATCTCGGCCCGCGACCAGCCGAGCTCGGCCTCCATCGGCGCGCCGAAGAGCGGGAAGACGGAGAAGAGCGTGCCCCAGCCGATGGTCTGGCCGATGGCGATACCGAGGACGAGGCGGAGGTCGCTCGCCGGCGTCACGGGCGGCAGGTCCAGCTGGTCGCTGTTCTGGTGTCGAGCCTGGCGTCGGGACCGGTGGGAGGGCGGCTCGGCAGGGCGGGCATCGGCGTCCAGGGCTGCGGCGCGTTGCTCTATACGGTGAACTGCTCGGCGATGATCCGCTCGCTCAGCCCGTGATCGGGATCGAAGAGCAGGGTCAGCGCGACGCTGCGATCCTCCCGCACCTCGACGCGGCGGACGTCCCGCACCTCGGTATAGTCGGCGACCGCCGCGACCGGGCGCTTCTCCGCCTCGAGGATCTCGAACACCACCGCCGCCTCGCCCGGCAGCAGCGCGCCGCGCCAGCGCCGCGGCCGGAAGGCGGAGATCGGCGTCAGCGGCATCAGATTGGCGCCGAGCGGCACGATCGGCCCATGCGCCGAGAGGTTGTAGGCGGTGCTGCCGGCCGGCGTCGCCACCAGGACGCCGTCGCAGATCAGCTCCGGCAGCCGCACCTTGCCATCGACCAGGATGCGCACCTTGGCGGCCTGGCGGGTCTCGCGCAGCAGCGAGACCTCGTTGATCGCCAGCGCCTCGGCGGTGCCGCCGATCTCGGTGCTCGCCCGCATGCGCAGCGGGTGCAGCACCGCCGCCTGCGCCTCGGCCAGCCGCTCCTCCAGCCGCTCCTCGCGGAACTCGTTCATCAGGAAGCCGACGCTGCCGCAATTCATCCCGTAGACCGGGATGTTGTGGCCGAGCCAGCGATGCTGCGTCTCCAGCATGCCGCCGTCGCCGCCGAGCGCGACGATGGCCGCCGCCTGCTCCGGCGGCACCTCGCCATAGCGGGCGACGAGCCGCGCCCGGGCGGCGCGCGCCACATCGGTGGCGGCGGCGTGGAAGGCAATGCGGCCGCGGACATCCTCGGTCCGCCGGGCGACGGGCTGCGGGAAGGGGAGGGGGACCGGGACGTCGCTCACGCGGCGCTCACAGCGCGATCGGTCGCGCTACGCGATGCTCAAGGACCGGCATGTCGCGTCGGACGCGGGCGGTGACCGCCGGGTTGATCCGCGCCGTCGCCCAGCCGATCCCGTCCGAGGCCTTGGCGACCACATGGCCCCAGGGGTCGGCCACCAGCGAATGCCCGTAGACCGATCGCATGGCGCCGCGCTCCTCGTACTGGCCGGTGGAGGCGGCGGCGAGGATCCAGCACTGGCTCTCGATCGCCCGGGCGCGCATCAGCACCTCCCAGTGGTCCTTGCCGGTCTGCAGGGTGAAGTTGGAGGGCACGAAGATCGCCTCCGCGCCGAGCCGGCGCAGCGCCAGGTATTCCTCGGCGAAGCGGATGTCGTAGCAGATGGTGCAGCCGAAGGTGATGCCGCCGGCCTCGAAGGTCACCAGCCGGTCGCCGGCGCCGTAGAGGGCGCTCTCGCGATAGCCGGTGCCGTCCGGCCCGGTGATGTCGAAGAGGTGGATCTTGCGGTAGCGCGCGATCTCGCGGCCGGAGGGGTCGAAGACGACCGTGGTGTTGAACAGCCTCTCGCCGCCATCCTCGATCATCGAGCCGCCATGGACATGGATGCCGTGCTCGCGCGCGAGGCCGCGCAGCAACTCGTAGGCCGGCCCGCCCGGCGCGGCGGAGCCTTCGGGCGGCAGCACCTCCGCCGCGGCCCGGCGGCTGTCCCGCCCGCCGCCGAGATTGGTCCAGGTCTCCGGCAGGGTGACGAGGCCCGGCCGGTCCGCCTCGACCGCCGCCGCGACCAGCCGGCGCGCCTGATCGAGATTGGCCGCCTTGTCGCTGCCCTGGTTCATCTGGATGACGCTGACGCGCATGCGACCCCCCTTGCCGGTGCCGGCATCAAGCCCCGGCGGGGCGCCGGGGGCAAGCGAGGCCGTGCCGCCTGGTCGCGCCGCTCCCGGTCAGCGCCGTCCCCGTCAGCGGCGACGGTCGCCCGGCCAGTCCAGCCGCGGCTCGGCCCGGCCGCCGCGCGAGGGCTCCGGCCAGGCGGCGGGCGGCGGCACGGGGGGAGTGACCCGGGGCGGCTCCTCCTCCGCCCGGTTGCGCCGCGGCAGCTCCACCCAGTCATCGGCGACGGCCCGCCGCGGCGCCCCGGAGAGCTGCAGGGAGAGACTGCGGATCTCGGCCTGGATCTCGTCGAGCTGCGCCTCGAGCGAATCCAGCCGGCCCTTGAGGCCGAAGACGCTGAAGGGCATCAGCAGATAGGCGAGGCCGGCCAGCAGCAGCAGGAGCAGGGCGAGCAGCCCGGTCCAGCCCGGCAGGCCGGGGATGGCGAGCCGCGATGCGAGTTCCTGCAGCAGGGCCATGGGCGGTGCACCTCGGCATGGGGCGCCGGGATTGCCGCCCCGGCCGGATCAGCCGCCGGTCACACTCATGTGCCGGCCGACCGAAGGTCGGTTATGCCGCCGGTCGATGATGAAGTCATGTCCCTTCGGCTTCCGCGCGATCGCCGCGGCGATGGCGGCCTGCAGCTGGGCGTCGTCCACCGAGGGGTCGCGGAGCAGGGCGCGGAAATCGGCCGAATCCTCCTGGCCGAGGCACATGTACAGCGTCCCGGTGCAGGTCAGCCGCACCCGGTTGCAGCTTTCGCAGAAATTATGAGTCATCGGCGTGATGAAGCCGATGCGGGTGCCGGTCTCCTTCACCGCGTAGTAGCGGGCCGGGCCGCCGGTGCGGTAGTCGGTCTCCTCCAGCGTCCAATGCTCGCGCAGGCGGGAGCGCACCAGGGAGAGCGGCAGGTACTGGTCGGTGCGGTCGCCGGTGATGTCGCCCATCGGCATGGTCTCGATCAGGCAGAGATCGAAGCCGTGCTCGCCGCACCAGGCCAGCATGCGGTCATACTCGCCCTCGTTCACCCCCTTGAGGGCAACGGCGTTGATCTTCACGGCGAGGCCGGCCGCCTTGGCGGCGAAGATCCCGTCCAGCACCTTCTCCAGCGCGCCCCAGCGGGTGACCGCGTGGAACAGGCCCGGATCGAGCGTGTCGAGCGAGACATTGATCCGCCGCACCCCGGCCGCGTAGAGCGGCTCGGCCATCTGGCCGAGCTGGGTGCCGTTGGTGGTGACCGTCAGCTCCCGCAGCCCGCCGGCGCCGATCCGGGCGCCGAGGCTCCGGAACAGCGACAGCACGTTCTTGCGGACCAGCGGCTCGCCACCGGTCAGCCGGATCTTCTCCACCCCGAGCCCGATGAAGGCGCCGCACAGCCGGTCCAGCTCCTCGAGCGTCAGCACCTCCCGCTTCGGCAGGAAGGTCATGTCCTCCGCCATGCAGTAGACGCAGCGAAGGTCGCACCGGTCGGTGACGGAAACGCGCAGGTAGGAGATCCGTCGGCCGAACGGATCGATCATGGACAGCATTCCCCGTGCAGAGGGTTTCGGTTCATTGCCAGGCATTTGGGCCGCGCCCCCGGCGGACCGCAAGCCCCCGGCCCGCCGCGCCCGGCGCGGGGCTGCCCTGCGCCCGATAGCTCGCGCCCGGTAGCTCGCGCCCGATGGCCTGCACCCGTGCCCCGGCCGGCGGTCAGCCCTCCTCCACCACCTCCAGCTCGACCAGCGCGGCATTGATCAGCAGCTTGCCGGCATGCTCGAAATTAACGGTGATCCGGTTGCCGATGACGGACTGGACCTGCCCCTCGCCCCAATCGGGGCGGTCCGGATGGCGCACGCGCATGCCCGGTTCGATGATGCTGGGCACTTCCCCTCCTGGTTCATAAATGATGACAGGTCCCGCCAAGTTCCGGCAATCTAGACACGTTTGGCGGGATATGGAGCCGCCCGGACCGATTTGCGGTTGCTCATGGCCGGCAGGGTCGCGCCAGCGAAGGACGCCCCCGGCCGGGCGGATGGTCGGCCCCGTCGCACGGGTCGCGCGGGGGCAGACGGCGCTCCCGCGACAGGACAGGAAGCGTTCCATGGTTGCGGAAACCCAGCTTGCCGAGGCGCTGGCCGCCCGTCTCTGCCACGATCTCGGTGGCGCCGTCGGCACCCTCGCCGGCACGCTCGACCTGGTGGGCGAGGGCGATACCGATCTGCTCGGCCTGGCGCGCGAGACGGCCATCGGCCTGCGCCAGCGGCTTTGCCTCTTCGCCGCCGCCTGGGGCGGGGTTGCCTCCGAGCTCGGCGCCGAGGAGATCGCCGCCCTCCTCGCCGGGGCGCCGAGCGCCGGGCGCGTCGCCTTCCACCTGGCCGCGCTGGCGCCGGGCACGACCCTGCCGGCGCCGCTGGTGCCGCTGGCGTTGAACGCGGCGCTACTCGGGGCGGAGGCGCTGCCGCGCGGCGGCACCGTGCTGCTCGGCGGCTCGGCCGAGGATGGGCTGGTGGTCAGCCCGGCCGGCCGCGACGCCGCCTGGCCCGCCGGGCTGCGCGCACTCTTCGCTGGCGCGACGGCCACCGAGGGGCCGCGCGGCATCCTGGCGCCGCTGCTGCTGGGGCAGGCGGCCGAGCGCGGCTGGCAGGTCGCCTTCGGGCCCAGCGTGGCGACGGGGCTGCCGGCGCTGCGGCTGGAGCCGCCGGGCGGCTGAGCGTGATCGCCGGATCGGGCAAGCCCCTCCGATCGGCGGCACGCGTTCCCCTATCCGCTTTACGAAATCTTCGCCCGCATCGCCCAGTCTGTCGGCTCGCCCGGCGCCGTCGCGGCGCGCCAGCGAGGGATGAGAATGGACGACCTGCTCGCCGACTTCCTGACCGAGACGAATGAGGGGCTGCTCGCCCTGGATGCCGCCCTGGTGCGGCTGGAACGCGCACCGCAGGGTGCCGCGACGCTCTCCGAGGTTTTCCGGATCGTCCATACCATCAAGGGCACCTGCGGCTTCCTCGGCCTGACGCGGCTGGAGCGGGTGGCGCATGCGGCGGAGAACGTCCTCGGCCGCTACCGCGACGGCACGCTGCCGGTGACGCAGGGGGGCATCTCGCTGATCCTCGCGGCGCTCGACGCCATCCGCGGCATCGTCGCGGGGCTCGAGGCGACGGGGCAGGAGCCGGCCGGCGAGGATGCGCCGCTGATCGCCCGCCTCGATGCCGAGGCCGAGGGACAGGCGCCACCCGCCGCCCTGGCGCCCCCATCGGCGCCGTCCCCGGCCGCCGCGCCCGAGCCGGACCCGGTGCCGGCCGCGCCCGGCGGCGCCTCGCCGCCGCAGACGATCCGCGTCTCGGTCGAGGTGCTCGAGGATCTGATGATGCTGGTCTCGGAGCTGGTGCTGACGCGCAACCAGCTCCTGCAGCTCGCCCGCGCTCGCGAGGACAGCGCCTTCGCCGTGCCGCTGCAGCGCCTCTCGCACATCACCACCGATCTGCAGGAAGGGGTGATGAAGACGCGCATGCAGCCGATCGGACATGCCTGGGCGAAGCTGCCGCGCCTGGTCCGCGACCTCGGCCTCGAGCTCGGCAAGAAGATCGCGCTTGAGATGCGCGGCGCCGAGACCGAGCTCGACCGGCAGGTGCTCGAGCTGATCAAGGATCCGCTGACGCACATGGTCCGCAACTCCGGCGACCACGGGCTGGAACGGCCGGAGGAGCGGCTGCTGGCTGGCAAGCCGGAGACCGGCCGCATCACGCTCGATGCGCGGCACGAGGGCGGGCACATCGTCATCGAGATCGGCGATGACGGTCGCGGGCTGAATGCCGAGCGCATCCGGCAGAAGGTGCTGGCGCAAGGCCTGGCCACCGAAGCCGAGCTCGCCGGCATGTCGGAGCGCGAGATCCACCGCTTCATCTTCCGGCCGGGCTTCTCGACCGCCGCCGCGGTGACCGCCGTCTCCGGCCGCGGCGTCGGCATGGACGTCGTCAAGACCAACATGGAGCGGATCGGCGGCACCATCGACATCCGCTCGCGCGAGGGCCGCGGTACCAGCTTCGTCATCAAGATTCCGCTGACGCTCGCCATCGTCTCGGCGCTGATCGTCGAGGCGGGGGGCGAGCGCTTCGCCATCCCGCAGATCGGCGTGGTCGAGCTCGTCCGGGTGGGCAGCGAGGGCGCGGCGCAGATCGAGCACATCAAGGACGCGCCGGTGCTGCGGCTGCGCGACCGGCTGCTGCCGCTCGTCGACCTGGCGGGGCTGCTGCGGCTGCGGCCGGCGGCCGGGGCGGGCAGCGGCTTCGTCGTCGTCACCCAGGTCGGCGCGCATGTGCTCGGCATCATCGTCGACCGCGTCTTCGATACCGAGGAGATCGTGGTGAAGCCCGTGGCGCCGATCCTGCGCCATGTGACGATGTTCGGCGGCAACACCATCCTCGGCGACGGCAGCGTCATCATGATCCTCGACCCGAACGGGATCGCCCGGGCGACCGGCCTCGGCGCCGATGCCGCCGAGGCGGAGGCCGAGCGCGAGGCGGTGCCGCAGGCCGGGGCGACCTCCGAGGCGGGCACGGCGCTGCTGCTCTTCCGGGCGGGGGACGCCACGCCGAAGGCGGTGCCGCTCGGCCTCGTCGCGCGGCTCGAGGATGTCGAGGCGGGGCGCATCGAGCAGGTCGGCGGCCGCCCGCTGGTGCAGTATCGCGGCCGGCTGATGCCGCTGCTGCCGCTTTCCGGCCATTGGGACCCGGCGCTCGCGCCGCCGCGGCAGCCGGTGCTCGTCTTCGGCGATGGCGAGCGCTCGATGGGCGTCATGGTCGACGAGATCCTCGACGTCGTCGAGGCGCGGCTGACCATCGATCCCGCCGGCGAGCGGCCAGGCTATCTCGGCAGCGCGGTCGTCGCCGGGCGGGTGACGGAGCTGCTCGACACCGCCTGGTGGCTGCGCGAGGCGGGCGAGGACTGGTTCGGCGGCGCGGCCAGGACCGGCAGCGGCCGGCGCGTGCTGCTCGTCGAGGACAGCGCCTTCTTCCGCAACCTGGTCGTCCCGGCGCTCAGCGCCGCCGGCTATGCCGTGACCGCGGTGCCCGATGCGGCGGAGGCGCTGCGGCTGCGCGACGGCGGCCAGGGCTTCGACGCCATCCTGTCGGACATCACCATGCCGGGCATGGACGGCTTCGCCTTCGCTCGCGCCCTGCGGCAAGAGGGTCCCTGGCGCGACCTGCCGCTGATCGCCCTGACCAGCCGCGGCGCGCCCGAGGATATCGAGCGCGGCCGCAGCGCCGGCTTCACCGACTACGTGGCGAAATTCGACCGTGCGGCGCTGCTTGAGAGCCTCGCCCAATGCCTCGCGGCACCGGTCCTGGCCTGAGCGAAGGAGGAGGGCGTGATGCACCAGGACATGGCCGCCGTCGCCGGGGGCCTCGCCGCCGCGCGCCCGGGGCGTGGCCCCGCCGCGGCGGACGAGGCCTTCCTCACCCTCGTCGTCGCCGGGCAGCTCTGCGGCGTGCCCGTGCTGGCCGTGCGCGACGTGCTGGGCAGCCAGGCCATCACCCGCATCCCGCTCGCGCCGCCCGAGGTGGCGGGCAGTCTCAACCTGCGCGGCCGCATCGTGACGGCGATCGATCTCCGCCGCCGGCTGGGCCTGCCTCCGCGGGAGGAGGGCACCGCGATGAGCGTGGTGGTCGAGCGCGAGGACGAGCTCTACTCGCTGCTGGCCGATTCGGTGGGCGAGGTCCTGCCGCTGCCGGCGCGGGATCGGGCGCCCAACCCGCCGACGCTCGATCCGCTCTGGCAGGGCGTGGCGCGCGGCGTGCACCGGCTGGGCGAGAAGCTGCTGATCCTGCTCGATGTCGAGCAGGTCCTGGCGATCGGCGCGTGACCATGGCGGGGGCGGAGGGCACCATCCTGGTGGTCGATGACAGCCGGGTGGTGCGGAAGGCGGCGCGGCGCATCCCCGAGACGCTCGGCTTCCAGGTGAGCGAGGCGGAGGACGGCGCCCAGGCACTGGCGGCCTGCCGCGCGGCGATGCCGCGCGCGGTGCTGCTCGACTGGAACATGCCGGTCCTGGACGGCATCGGCTTCCTGCGCGCCGCCCGCGCCGAATTCGGGCCGGACCGGCCGGTGGTGGTGCTCTGCACGACGGAGGCGGCGATGGAGCGCATCATGGAGGCGCTCGAGGCCGGGGCCCAGGAATACATCATGAAGCCCTTCGACGCGGTGCTGCTGCAGGACAAGCTGGTCCAGGCCGGGCTGCTGCCGGACCTCGCCGCGTGACCGATCCCAGCCCGTCCGCCATCTCGGTCATGCTGTGCGACGACAGCGCGACGGTGCGCAACGCCTTGGCCCGGCTGCTCGAGACCGATCCGGCGATCCGCGTCACCCTCAGGGCGGCGAACGGCGCCGAGGCGGTCTCGGCCCTCGCCCGCCTGCCGGCCGCGGCGCGGCCGCAGATCGTGCTGCTCGACCTCGAGATGCCGGTGATGGACGGCATGACCGCCCTGCCGCTGCTGCTGCGGCAGGCGCCGCGTCCGGCGGTGATCGTCGCCAGCGCCCTGACGCAGCGCGGCGCCGCGGCGGCGATGGCCGCGCTTCGCGCCGGCGCCGTCGACTACATCCCGAAACCGGCCGCGGCCGGGGGCGGCCTCGCCGATCCCGCCTTCCGCGCCGAGTTGCTGGCCAAGGTGCGGGGATGGGCGCGCATGGGCCGCGCCGCCCGGCCGGCCGCGGCGCCGCCCTCGATCGAGCCGGCGGCGCTGCGCCGCGGGATGCGTGCCATCGGCATCGGCAGCTCGACCGGCGGGCCGGCGGCGCTGACGGCGCTGCTGCAGGGGCTCAGCCGGCCGCCGCCGGTGCCGGTGCTGGTGACGCAGCACATGCCGGCCCGCTTCACCACCATGCTGGCCGATCATCTGGACCGGCTCGGGCACCTGCCCTGCGCCGAGGCGCGGGATGGCGAGGCGCTGCGGCCGGGCCGC
The DNA here is from genome assembly GCF_013112485.1 of Roseicella sp. DB1501. GTDB lineage: Bacteria > Pseudomonadota > Alphaproteobacteria > Acetobacterales > Acetobacteraceae > Paracraurococcus. The sequence goes on along the minus strand of NZ_JABFHG010000001.1, from coordinate 464,349 downwards.
CTCTACCTCGCGCCCGGCGACCGGCACCTGTTGGCCGAGAGCCGCGGCGGCGGGCTTGTCGCCCGGCTGTCCGACGCGCCGCCCGAGCATTTCTGCCGGCCGGCGGTCGATCCGATGCTGCGCAGCCTGGCCGCCGCCTGCGGCGGGGCGGTGCTGGCGGTGATCCTCACCGGCATGGGACAGGACGGGCTGCTCGGCTGCCAAGCTGTGGCCGAGGCCGGCGGCCTGGTGCTGGCGCAGGACGAGGCGAGCTCGGTGGTCTGGGGGATGCCGGGCGCGGTGGCCCGCGCCGGGCTCGCGCAGCGGCTGCTGCCGCCGGCCGGGCTGGCGGCGCAACTCCTCGCCCTCGGCGCGGCGCGCGCGGGATGCGCGGCATGAACCCGCGCAGCTTCGCCTTCGTCGCCGAGCTGGTGAAGGGCCGCTCCGGCCTCGTCCTCACCGCCGAGCAGGGCTACATGCTGGAGACGCGCCTCGGCCCCATCCTCAGGCGCGAGGGGCTGGCGGGGCTGGAGGCGCTGGTTGAGCGGCTGAAGGGGCCCGGCGGGCACCGCCTCGCCGAGGCGGTGACCGAGGCCCTGACCACCAACGAGAGCTCCTTCTTCCGCGACGGCAAGCCCTTCGAGCATCTGCGGCGCATCCTGCCGGGGCTGGCGGCCGCCCGCGGCGCCGGGGCACCCTTGCGGATCTGGTCGGCCGCCTGCTCGACGGGGCAGGAGGCCTATTCCATCGCGATGATCCTGGCCGAGCTGGCGCCGCTGCCGGGCGGCGTCCGCGCCGAGATCCTCGGCACCGATATCGCGCAGGAGGTGGTGGCGCGCGCCCGGCAGGGGCTCTTCTCGCAATTCGAGGTGCAGCGTGGCCTGCCGGCGCGGCTGCTCGTCCGGCATTTCCGCCAGGAGGAGGGGCGGTGGCAGGTGGCGCCGGAACTCCGCGGCATGGCCCGCTTCGAACGCTGGAACCTGCTCTCCGACCTGCGGCCGCTCGGCCGGTTCGACGTGATCTTCTGCCGCAACGTGCTGATCTACTTCGATGCCCCGACCAAGACCCGGGTGCTCGAGGCGATGGCGGCGCAGCTCGCCCCGGATGGCGTCCTCTATCTCGGCGGGGCGGAGACGGTCCTCGGCCTGACCGGGCGGCTGGTGGCGGTGCCGGGCGAGCGCGGCGTGTACCGGCGGGCGGAGGCGGTGGCGCTGGCGGGATAAGCCGCGCCGCGGCGCGATGGGCGTATCGCGTCAGGACATGCCGGCCCGGCGGCGCGCATTCGCCGCGGCCAGGGCGCCAGGCGGGGCGGGTCGATCATCCATGGCAGCGATGGGATTGGCGGCGATCGCGCCGGCGCCGTGGCGGATGGGGCAGGGTGGGCCGCCGACGCGGACAGGCCCGGCGCGCCCGGCCTTGGGCGGGGCAGTCTTGCGGCTCCGACCCGGCTCAGGCGGCGGCCGCCGTTGTCGTCGTCTCCACCGCCGGCGCCATGTCCATTCGGGCCGTCGCCGCGCTCGGCTCGCGCAGCACGTAGCCGCGGCCCCAGACCGTGCCGATCAGGTTGTCCGCGCCGGCCTGGGCCAGCTTCTTGCGCAGCTTGCAGATGAAGACGTCGATGATCTTCACCTCCGGCTCGTCCATGCCGCCATACAGGTGGTTGAGGAAGCCTTCCTTGGTCATCACCACGCCCTTGCGGAGCGTCAGCAGCTCGAGGATGGCGTATTCCTTGCCGGTCAGGTGGATCTCCTGGCCGTTCACCGTCACCTCGCGCGAGTTGAGGTTCAGCACCAGCGGGCCGGCGGTCAGGCTCGGCTGCGAAAAGCCCTTGGTCCGGCGCACCACCGCCTGGATGCGGGCGACCAGCTCCTCGCGGTCGAAGGGCTTGGTGATGAAGTCGTCGGCGCCCATGCTGAAGGCCTTCACCTTCGCCTGCGGCCGGTTGAGGCCGGAGAGGATCAGCACCGGCGTCTCGACCCGCGCGGCGCGCAGCCGGCGCACCACCTCGTAGCCCTCCATGTCCGGCAGGACCAGGTCGAGGACGACGACGTCGTAATCATAGAGCCGCGCCAGTTCGAGGGCCTCCTCGCCGGTGTCGACCGCGTCGACGACCATGGCGGCCGCTTTCAGCAAGGCGACGATGCCGCGAGAGACGGCCAGATCGTCCTCAACCAGTAGAGCGCGCATCCTTGGGTTCTCCACACGTTCCGCGTGCAAAAACTATCATCTCCGCGCGATGTGTGAAGGAGAAATTCACCTGAAAGTTGTCTTATTTTCCGAGACTTGCCCTTTGAAAGGTGAAGCTTATTAGCCCGCTCCAAAACGCAAGGCCACAAAATCAGCGGCTTGTCCGGCAACAGGTCGCCATCGGGGCGCTTCGGCGCCTGCCGCCCATTCAAAGACACGGCAGGGTTGTATCCGTCGATAGCGTCTCATTTACCATCGAGGGTCTCGCGCCCTGGCTTGCCCTCGGTGCCCGGCTCGACCTGCCCGGTGCGGGAGGCGAGCCCGTGCCGGGCGAGGTCGTGGCCCTGCGCCATGGGTTCGCCACGGCGCTCGCCTTCGCGCCGCCCGAAGGCATCGGCATCGGCACCCCGGCCAGGCTCGCGCCGCCCGCCGCCCTCGCCGTGGATGCAAGCTGGCTCGGCCGGGTGCTCGACCCGCTGGGCCGGCCGCTCGACGGCCTCGGCCCGCCGCGCCCGGGACCCCGCCTGCGCCCCCTGCGCGCGGCGCCGCCCGCGGCGGGGCAGCGGGCCCGGCTCGGGCCGCGGCTCGATCTCGGCGTGCGGGTGCTGGACGCCTTCGCCACCTGCCGCCGCGGCCAGCGCCTAGGCCTCTTCGCCGCATCGGGCGTCGGCAAGTCCACCCTGCTGTCGATGCTGGCGAGCGGCGCCGATTGCGACGTGGCGGTGCTCGGGTTGGTCGGGGAGCGCGGCCGCGAACTGCGGGAATTCCTCGAGGACGACCTGGGGCCGGAGGGCATGGCGCGCGCCGTCACCATCTGCGCCACCTCCGACAGCTCCGCCCTGATGCGGCGCGAGGCCGCCTATGCCGCGATGACCGTCGCCGAGCATTTCGCGGCGGAGGGCAAGCAGGTCCTGCTGCTGATCGACAGCGTCACCCGCTTCGCCATGGCGCTGCGCGAGATCGGCCTCGCCGCGGGGGAGCCGCCGGCGACGCGCGGCTACACGCCGGGTGTCTTCGCCGAGCTGCCGCGGCTGCTGGAGCGGGCCGGGCCGCGCGAGGACGGCAATCCGGGCGCCATCACCGGTCTCTTCACCGTGCTGGTCGAGGGCGACGACCATGACGAGCCCGTCGCCGATGCCGTGCGCGGCATCCTCGACGGCCATGTCGTGCTCGACCGCCGCATCGGCGAGGCCGGGCGCTACCCGGCCGTGGACGTGCTGCGCAGCCTCTCGCGCACCGTGCCCGGCTGCCTGCTGCCGGACGAACGGGTCCTGATGCAGCGGGCCCGGCGCATCCTGGCGCTGCAGGCGGAGATGGCGGACCTCGTCCGGCTCGGCGCCTATCGCGCCGGCACCGATCCGGCGGTCGATGAGGCGATCCGCCTGGCGCCGCGGATCGAGGCGATGCTGGCGCAGGGCAAGGGCGAGCGCGGCACCGTCGCCTCCGCCTTCGCCGCCCTGGCGGATGCGCTGGAGGGCGCGGATGATGGCGGCTGACGGGCTCGGCGCCCTGGCGCGGCTGCGGCGGCTGCAGGTGGCCGAGGCGAAGCGCCGGATGGGCCAGATGCTGGCGCAGGAAGCCGCGGCGACGGCGCGGCTCGAGACGGCGAGCCTGGCGCTGCGGGCCGAGGCGGCGGCGGATGCCGTGGCCTGGCGTGGCTGGCTCGGCCGCGGCCTGGCCGAGCGGGATCGCGCCGCATTGGCGCAGGACCAGGCGGCGGCGCGGCGCGATCAGGCGCAGGCGGCCCTGGCCGAGGCGCGTGCCGCCGAGCGGGCGGTCGAGATGCTGCGCGAGCAGCGGGCCGCCAGCGCCAGGCGCCGCCGCCTGCGCCGGGAGCAGGGGCTGCTGGACGATGCGGCCCGGCGCGGCGCGGCGTCGCGGTGAGGCGCGGCATCCCGGCCGTGGCGCCGGAGAACGCAAACCCGGAGTGCGCAAACCCGGACAACGCATGCCCGGCCAGCCGCGTTGGGGGTGATGCGCGATCCGCGGATCGGCGCGGAAAGCAACAGGCCAGGGCCTGTCCCGAGCACCGACATGCGCGGGACATGCGCCAGGGATAAGGGAGGTCAGGCCGTGCGCTGGCTTCGGAACGGCGCGATCGTCGCCATGCTGGCACCGCTGCCCGGCGGCGCCGCCTCGGCACAGCCCGCCCCGCAGGCGGCACCGCCGGAGCGGATCGGGCCGGTCTGGGATCACCGGGAGCATCAGCCCAACCCGGCAGAGATCGAGGCCCGCGAGCGCGCCCGCGGCGTGATCGGGGAGACGCGGCAGGACGGCGCGCGGGAGGTTGACCGGCTCTTCCGCGATCTCACGGGCAGCGATCCGGCGGCGCAGCCGCAATCCACTCGCATGCGGGACGCCGACCGGCGCTGAACCCGTCATGCCGGACAGCACCACCGATTGTGCATCGGGGCCGCTTGCGCCCATGCTGCACCGCTACCGGAGGGTTCCCATGCGCGCCCGAATTCCAGCCGTCCTGTGCATCGCCCTCGCCATCGGGGCTCTCGGCATGGCAGGGGAGGCCACGGCGCAGCCGGCCGGCCCCGGCGCCCAGCCGCTCGACAACCGGGAGCCGCAGCCCGGCCAGGTGCGCGAGCGCGAGCGGGCGATCGGCATCATCCCCGACCAGCAGCAGAGCCGGAAACAGGAGCAGACGGTGGACCAGCTCTATCGGGAGCTCACCGGTTCCGAGCCGAACGCGCCACAGAAGCCGCAACCTGCGCGCCCGGACCGGACCGCGCCCGCGCGCTGAGCCGGCCCCGGGACCTCGCCCCGCCTATTGCGCCGCCAGGACGCCGCGGCGGATCTGATCGAGCTCGATGCTCTCGAACAGGGCGCGGAAATTGCCCTCGCCGAAGCCCTGGTCGCCCTTGCGCTGGATGAGTTCGAAGAAGATCGGGCCGATGACGGTGCCGGTGAAGATCTGCAGCAGCCGCCCGCCCTCCGGCGTCGGCGCGCCGTCGGTGAGGATGCGGTTCCGCGCCAGCCGGGCGATCTCCTCCGGCGCGAGGTCCGGCATGCGCTTCGGCAGCAGCTCGTAATAGGTGTCGGGCGTGTCCATGAAGGCGATGCCCGCCGCGCGCATGCCCTCGACGCTGGCGAAGATGTCCTGGGTGCCGAGGGCGATGTGCTGGATGCCCTCGCCGCCATAGGCGCGGAGGTATTCCTCGATCTGCGACTTGTCGTCGCTGCTCTCATTGATCGGGATGCGGATCTGGCCGCAGGGCGAGGTCAGGGCGCGGGACTTCAGCCCGGTCAGCTTGCCCTCGATGTCGAAGTAGCGGATCTCGCGGAAATTGAAGAGCTTCTCGTAGAACTGCCACCAGACATCCATGCGCCCGCGATGGACGTTGTGGGTGAGGTGGTCGATGACGGTGATGCCCTGGCCCTGCGGCCGGGCCTCGGCGTCCTCGATCCAGCGAAAGTCGATGTCGTAGATGCTGCCGCGCGGCCCGTAGCGGTCAACGAAATAGAGCAGCGAGCCGCCGATGCCCTCGACCGCCGGGATGTTCAGCTCCATCGGCCCGACCTTGCCGGTGACCGGCTTCGCACCGAGCGCGATGGCGCGCTGGTAGGCGGCAGCGGCATCGGCGACGCGGAAGGCCATGGCGCAGGCCGAGGGGCCGTGCACGCGCTGGAAGGCGCTCGAGAAGCTCTCCGGTTCGGCGTTCAGGATGAAGTTCACCTCGCCCTGGCGCCAGAGGGTCACCTGCTTGCTGCGGTGGCGCGCGACGGCGGTGAAGCCGAGCTGCGTGAACAGCGCCTCGAGCGCCGGCAGGTCGGGGCCGGTGAACTCGACGAATTCGAAGCCGTCGGTGCCCATCGGATTGGCATCCGAGACGATGCCGGCCAGGGGCGTGCGATCGGGCGGGATGTCCATGCGGCGTTTCCTTCGATGGGTGTGGTGTCAGGACACCGGCTGGTCCTCCGGCGCGGCCGCGCCCGGTGGGATCGGCGGCGCGTCGCGTGCCTCAGCGAGCAGCGCGGGCAGGCGCGGCATCGCCGCGAACAGCTCGGCATAGCTGTCGAGGACGAAATAGGTCGGTTGCAGGTCGTCGATGAAATACTCGCTGCGCAGCACGCGGCGCGGCTCGAAGCGCAGCCGGCGGGGCGTCCGCGAGGTGGTGGCGTGGACCGTCTCGGCCGAGGAGCTGAGGATGCCGGCACCATAGGCGCGGATCTGGCCGGCCTCGCGGATCAGGCCGAACTCCACCATATGCCAGTAGAGCCGAGCGAGCGGCTTCAGCGCGCCGAGCCGCGCCGCCGTCTCGCCCAGCCGGCCATAGGCTTCGAGGAAATCGGCGAAATCAGGCTGGGTCAGCAGCGGCACATGGCCGAAGGCGTCGTGGAAGATGTCCGGCTCGACGACGTAGTCGAGCTCCTCCGGACGGCGGATCCAGCGCGTCACCGGGAAGCGGCGGGCGGCGAGATGGCTGAAGAAGGCGGCGTCGGGGATCAGCCCCGGCACGGCGACCAGCGTCCAGCCGGTAGCGGCGCGGAGGCGACTGGAGGTGAGGGCGAAATCGGGGATGCCGCCGGCGAAGTCGAGCTGCGCCAGACCGCTGCGATAGGCGATGGCGGCATGTTGCGGCAGCAGCCGCGCCTGCCGGGCATGGAGGGTCCGCCAGGTGGCGTGATCCGCCTCGGCATAGTCGCCCCAGCGTTGCGGCAGGGTGAAGTCGGGCCGGGCGGCGGCATAGTCGCCGCGCAGTCCGGCGGGCAGGTTCCAGAGGCTCCCTTCCATCGTTGCCGCTCCCCGTCTCGCAGCAAGAATGCCGCAAGGGCCGGAGGGGTTTTCGGCGAATTTTGGTCCGCGCCAGACTAGACTTGGGGAAAATCACCAGAAGGCAGCCCGGCCATGGCGAAATCCGCCATCGAACTCGATGCCATCGACCGCCGCATCCTGCGCGCCCTGCAGCGGGACGGGCGCCTGCCGGTGGTGGCACTGGCCGAGCAGGCCGGCCTCTCGCCGACGCCCTGCCAGCGCCGGCTGCGGCGGCTGGAGGAGGCCGGCGTCATCGCCCGCTATACCGCGATGCTCGATCCCGGCCGGCTCGGCCTGCCGCTGCAGGCCTTCGTCATGGTGGCGCTCGAGAGCCATGCCGAGGAGGTGGTGGAGCGCTTCCACAAGGCGCTGGCCGAGCGGCCGGAGGTGCTCGCCGCCTATGCGATGAGCGGCGAGATGGACTACCTGCTGCACGTCCTGGCGGCGGATTTCGAGGCCTATGCCGAATTCGCCCTGAAGGCGCTGCTGCGCATGCCCGGGGTGAAGGAGACCCGCAGCTCCTTCGTGCTCACCGCCCTGAAGCCGCCGGGCGACGTGCCCGTATAATCATCCCCACGACGTCGCTGCGCGACGCCGCTGGGGGCCCGGTGAGTCCCCTCGGGCCCGCGGTGCGTCACAGCCTGCCGCGGCGAAGCCGCGGCAGGGCAACGGGCGGTGCCAAGGCGGCCTGGTGAATCAGGCCGGACGGGGGACCGACCAGCTCTCGCGCCGGTTCAGCGTCTCCGGGTCGAAGCCGGCGATGCGCTTGTAGCCCATCACGGTCGCCTCCAGCTCCGCCCGCGGCACCACCGCGTCGAGATCGGTGAAGCCCTCCGGCGCGCGCGCATGCACCAGGTCCATCACCCGGTCCGGCCCGTCGCCGCGATTGGCCTCGACCACCGCCGCGGTGGCCGGCCGGCGCAGCGCCTCGTAGGCCGCGAGCGCCGCCGGGATGTCCGGATGCGTCGCCAGTTGCAACGCCAGGAAGCGGGCATCGAGGATCGCCTGCGAGGCGCCGTTCGAGCCGATGGGGTACATCGGATGCGCCGCGTCGCCGAGCAGCGTCACCCGGCCCTGGGTCCACCAGGGCAGCGGGTCGCGGTCGACCATGGGGAATTCATAGACCGCCTCGGCGGCTCGGATCAGCCCCGGCACGTCCAGCCAGTCGAAGCGCCAGTCGGCGAAGATCGGCAGGAAATCCTCCACCTTGCCCGGCCGGTTCCAGTCCTCCCGCGCCCAGGGCGTGTCGGCGGGGAAGCGCCGCTCGGCGATCCAGTTGACCAGCAGCCTGCCATCCGGCGCGGCGCCGATCGGGTAGCAGACGAATTTCGTGTCCCGGTGCCCGGCCTGCACCATGGAGGCGCCGGTGAGGAAGGGCGGCGCCCAGCTCACCGCCCGCCAGAGCAGCGCGCCGTTCCATTTCGGTGGCCCCTCCGCGGGGAAGAAGGCGGCGCGGACGGCGGAGTGGATGCCGTCGGCGGCGATCAGCACCTCCCCCCGCGCCGTGCCGCCATCGGCGAAGCGGGCGGTGACGCCGGCGCCCTCCTGCTCGAAGCCCGTTAGCCGCCGCCCGGCCTGCACCCGCTCCGCGCCGAGCCGCGCCCGCGTCGCCTCCCAGAGCAGCATCTGCAGCCGGCCGCGATGGATGGAGTATTGCGGCCAGCGATAGCCGGCGGCGAGGCCGCGCGGCTCGGCCCAGATGGTCTGGCCGAAGCGGTTGGCGTAGCGGAACTCGCGCGTGGCGATGCCGGTCGCGGCCAGCGCCTCGCCAAGGCCGAGCTCGGTTAGCTCACGCACCGCATGCGGCTGCAGGTTGATGCCGACGCCAAGCGGCCGGACCTCGGCGGCGCTCTCGAACAGATGCGCCTCGATGCCAGCCGCGTGCAGCGCCAGCGCCGCGGTCAGGCCGCCGATGCCGCCGCCGATGATGATCGCCCGCATGCCGCTCCTCCCGCGCCCCGCATCATAGCGGCGGCGGCGCCTCGCCGCCCAGCAGGCGGCGCAGGGCGGCGACGAAATCCGCGACCGCCTGGCGATGCGCCCGGTCGGTCTCGGGCGGGACGTGCGGCGCCTGCGGGAAGGCGCCGAGCGTGACCACGGCCAGCCGTTCCGCCCGCAGGATGTCGATGCGCTGGCCGGCGAAGCCGAGGGCCGAGATCAGCCCCTTGCCGAGCCACCAGCAATAGCCGTAATGGGTGATGCCCGGCGCGCGCGGCTCCGGCACCGGGAAGCGCGGCGCGGCCATCGCCTCCACCCAGCCCTCGGGCAGGATGCGGCGGCCGGCGATCACGCCGTCATCCAGGACGAATTGCGCGATGCGGCCGAAGTCGCGCAGCGCCATGCCGGCGCGGCTGCCGCCGATCTCCTGCCCGCCTTCCGATTCCAGCGTGTAGAAGGCCTCGAATTCCATCCCCGCCGGCTGCCAGAGCCGCGCCGAGAGGTAGTCGGCGAGCGGCATCCCGACCGCGCGGGTGAGGCAGGCGCCGAGCAGGAAGGTGTCGCCGGAGTTGTAGAGGAAGCGGCTGCCCGGCGGGCAGTCGCGCGGCAGCGCCGCCATCTGCCGCAGCACCCCGCCCGGCTGCCTGGCGGCGAGGGCGCGGCTGTAGCGGTTCACGTCGCTCTGCGGGTCGGAATAGACCTCGGTCCAGCGGATGCCGGAGGACATGGTGAGCAGGTGCTCCAGCGTCACGCTGTCATAGGCGGTGCCGCGCAGCTCCGGCAGGTGGCGCGTCGCCGGCTCGGCGACCGAGGCGATGGCGCCGTCCCGGATCGCCGCGCCGACCAGCAGGGCGGTGAGCGACTTCACCGTCGACATGGTGCTCCAGCGATCGCCCTCGCCGAGGCCGAGCCCGTAGCGCTCCAGCCGGATGCGCCCGTCCTGCACCACCAGCAGCCCGGCGAGGCAGTTCCGGGCCATGAAGGCATCGACCGCATGCCCGGCGGCGGCCAGCGCCGCGGCGATGTCGGAGCCGCGCTCCCAGGCGCGCGGCGTGCCGCGCCGGACCACGCGATGCGCGAAGAGCCGGTCGACGATGCGATAGCCCCAGGGCTGCAGGCTCGGCGGGTAGAGCAGGAAGTCGCCGGCCGGCGGCAGGCAGTCGGCGGGCAGGGCAGGGGGCAAGCGGCGGGTCTCCCCAGGGATCGGCCCGGCATCCTGCCGTGGGTAGCGGCGCCTGTCATGGCGGCGGGATGTCGTGGAAGCGGGCCTGGGCCGCCCCCGGCCGGCGGGGTGCAGGCTGGGGTCGGCCGGGCGTGACGCGCGGGCGCGGCTTCCCTACCCTGCGCCGAGGCATCGGGAGGAAGACGCCATGGCACGCATCGGCTTCGTCGGCTTGGGCAACATGGGCGGGCCGATGGCACGCAACCTGCTGAAGGCGGGCCATGCGGTGGCGGGCTACGACCTCGTCCCGGCGGCGCTCGAGGGTTTCGCCGCGGCGGGCGGCCAGCGCGCCGGCAGCGCCGCCGAGGCCGCTTCCGGCGCCGAGATCGTCATCACCATGCTGCCGGCCGGGCGGCATGTGCGCGAGGCCTGGCTCGGCGCCGGCGGCATGGCGGCGGCCTGCATGCCTGAGGCGGTGCTGATCGACTGCTCGACCATCGACGTGGCGACGGCGCGCGAGGTCGCCGCCGGCGCCGGCCGGCCGATGCTCGACGCGCCGGTCTCGGGCGGCACCATGGGCGCCGAGGCGGCGACGCTCACCTTCATGGTCGGCGGGCCGGCGCCGGCCTATGCCACGGCGCTGCCGATCCTGCAGGCGATGGGCCGGACCATCGTGCATTGCGGCGATGCCGGCGCCGGCCAGGCAGCCAAGGTCTGCAACAACATGATGCTGGCGGCGAACATGATCGTCACCGCCGAGGCCTTCGTGCTGGCCGAGAAGCTCGGCCTCACGCATCAGGCGCTGTTCGACGTGGCGAGCAAGTCTTCCGGCCAGTCCTGGGCGCTGACCTCCTACTGCCCGGTGCCGGGTCCGGTGCCGAACAGCCCGGCCAACCGCGACTACCGGCCGGGCTTCGCCGCCGCGCTGATGCTGAAGGATCTCGGCCTGTCGCAGGAGGCCGCGGCGACGGCCGGGGCGGCGACGCCGCTCGGCGCCCAGGCGCTGGCGCTGTACCAGCGCTTCGTCGAGGCGGGCGGCGGCGAGGTGGATTTCTCCGGCATCATCCGCCTGCTGCGCGAGGGCTGAGGCTCGCCCGGCATCCGCCGGCGAGTATCGGGGAGGCGCCGTGGGCGCCGCGCGACCGGGACCGAGCCGCGGTATTTCGTTGCTTTCGGAGCGGATTCACGCTTCCGGGTGCTCACACCCGTCCGCGATCTGCCATAGCCCTGCCCTTATGGTCCTTCGCCCCGCCTCCAGCCTCGCCAGCCTCCTCGGCGCCCTCGATCTGCTGCCCGTGCCGACGCTCCTGCTCGAGCGTCCGGCCCTGCGCCTGCTGGCCGGCAACCGCGACGCGGCGGCGCTGCTCGATTGCGAGGCCGGGCAACTCGCCGGGCGCTGGGCCGCCCTGCTCGGCAGCGCGGCTGGGGCGGCGCTGCGCGAGCGGCTCGCCGCGGTCACCGGCGGGGACCAGGCCGAGGCCTTCGAGGCCCAGCTCCCCCTGACCGAGACCAAGGCGCGCGCAACGCTGGTCCGGGTCCAGGCGATCGAGATCGAGGGCCGCAGCTTGCTCTCGGTGGGGCTGACCGACGTCACCCGGCAGCAGCGGGCCGAGGCGCGGCTGGCGCGGCTGCAGCGGCGGCTGGATGCGGCGCTGGCCGGCGCCGAGCTCGGCGCCTGGCATCGCAACCTGCGCACCGACATGGTCGAGGTGTCGGGGCGCTGGTGCGCCATGCTCGGCCTGCCGCCGATGCGGGCGCTGCCGATCCCCGCCTGGCGCGAGCTCGTCCATCCCGCCGACCGGACGGTGCTGCGCGACCACATGGAGGCGATCCTCGGGGGCGAGGTTGACCGCTACGAGCTGGTGCTGCGGCTGCGCCATGCCGATGGCCATTATGTCCCGGTCCTCTCCCGCGGCGTGGTGATCGAACGCGACCCGGCCGGCCGGCCGCTGGTGATGACCGGCACGCATCACGACCTCACCGCCCTGCACGCCTCCGAGGCGGCCCGGGTCGAGAGCGAGCGCCAGGCCCGGCGCCGGCTGGTCGAGCTTGAGACGCTCTACCATCTCGCGCCGCTCGGCCTCGCCCAGTTCGACCGCTCGCTCCGCTTCGTGCGCATCAACGAGGCGCTGGCCGAGATCAACGGCTTTCCGGCCGAGGCGCATATCGGGCGGCTGGTCTGGGAGCTGGTGCCGGACCTGCGGGAGGCCGCCGAGCCGCTCATGCGGCGGGTGCTCGACCAGGGCGAGACCATCACCGATATCGAGTTCACCGGCGAGACCGCGAAGGCGCCCGGGGTCAAGCGCGACTGGCTGGAGCAATTCTACCCGCTGCGCGATCCGGAGACGCAGGAGATCATCGGCTTCGGCATCGTCTGCGAGGAGGTGACGGAGCGCAAGCGCGCCGAGCGGACGCGCGAGCTGCTGCTGCGCGAGCTGGATCACCGGGTGAAGAACCTCTTCGCGGTCATGAGCGGCCTGGTGACCTTCAGCGCCCGCGAGGCGGTCTCGCCGGGGTCGATGCGCGAGACGCTGCTCGGGCGGATCGGGGCCCTGGCGCGGGCGCATGACCTGGTGCGGCCGGCGATCGCCGGCGGTGTCGGCGGCGCGCAGTCCACCAGCCTGGCCGCCCTGCTGCGCGCCCTGCTGGCGCCCTTCGGGGGCGAGGAGGACGCGGCCGGGCGGCTGCGCCTCGAGGGACCGGAGATGCCGCTCGGCCCGGCCGCGGCGCCGCCGGTCGCGTTGGCGCTGCACGAGCTGGCGACGAATGCCGCGAAATACGGCGCGCTGTCGCGGGAGGGCGGCACGGTGCTGATCGGCTGGTCGGCCGAGGCGGACTGCCTCTCCCTGCGCTGGACGGAATGGGGCGGGCCGGCGGTGGCGGTGCCGGCGCGGCGCGGCTTCGGCCACCGGCTGGTGACGCAGAGCGCCGCGCAGCTCGGCGGCTCGGCGCAGTTCCGCTGGGCGCCGGAAGGGCTCGCGGTGGAGCTGCGCCTGCCGCTGGAGCGGTTGGCCGGTTAGAACTCCCCCTGAAGCCGCTTCGCGTCTTCTGGGGGCCTCGTGAGTCGCCGCCTGTCCGAGAACCGTCACAGCCTGCCGCGGCGAAGCCACGGCAGGACAACGGGCAACGACGGCTTTGACGGCCACCTTATGGCCCGGGCATCTCGCCCGGCCCGGCGAACCTGCCACGTCCGGCGGTCAGCCGCCCGGCAGCCGCCCGGCATCGCGCCGCTGCTCATAGGCCTTGGCGTGCAGATAGGCGGCCTCGTGCAGCTCGTGCGGCACGCCGGCCGCGCGCGCGGCCTCGAGCAGGAAGCCGAGGATGTGGTCGGCCTCGATCCGCCCGCCCGCTTCCAGGTCGCGCAGCATCGAGGTGGCGTAGCTGCCCTTCGGATCGGCGAAAAGGGCGCGGAACTCCGCCATGAAGGCCTCGGGCATCAGGTGCCCGTTGGCGGCGGCGATGGCGGCGTTGCGCTCCAGCATCCGGTGCATGACGCCGACGCCGCCCGGCGCCCGCGCGATCTCGCCGGTATTGGCCCGCAGTAGCACCGTGCCGATGGCGCTGGTGCCGAGATGCACCAGCTTCTCCCACATGCGCTGCAGGATGTCCGGCACCGCGCTCGCGACCATGCCCTCGGCGCGCGCGGCCAGCGCCGCCAGCGCCTCGACCCGCGGGCTCATCCGCCCGTCCGTCTCGCCGAAGGTGAGCCAGCGCCAGTCGTTGAGCTGGCGCACCACCCCCTCGGCGGTGAGCGTCGCCTGGATCTTGGCGAGGCCGCCGAGCACCGCGCCGACGCCGAACTCGGCCTGCAGCCGCGCGACATGCGCGAGGCCATTCAGCACCGGCAGGATGGCGGTCTCCGGCCCGACCGAGGGGCGGATGGCGGCGATCGCCTCCTCCAGGTCATAGGCCTTGCAGGTGAGCAGCACGATGTCCCAGCCGGTGCCGCCCTCGCCGGGGGCATGGGTCGTGACCGGCAGCCGCGCCGCGCCGAAGGGGCTCTCGATCACCAGCCCCTCGCGCGCGAGCTGCTCGCGCCGCCGCGGCCGGACCAGATAGGCCGTCTCCGCCCCGGCCTGCTGCAGCCGCCCGCCGAAATAGCCGCCGAGCGCGCCGGCACCGAGCACCAGGATCCGCATCGCCTTTCTCCCTTCGATCGCCTTACCGCCAGCGGCGATGCATCCAGAGCCATTGCCCGGGATGCTCGCGCACCCAGCCCTCGACGATGCGGTTCAGCAGCGCCGTCGCCGCTTCGACATCCACCCGCCCGCGGGCGTCGCGCGGCAGCAGGATGGCCTCGGTCAGCTCCAGCCGGAAGCCGCCATCCGGCTCGCGGATCGCCCGCGCCCCGTGCACCGGGCAATCGAAGCGCCGGGCGAGATGCGCGACCAGCGGGTTGGCGGCCGCCGGCCGGCCGAAGAAGGGCACGCGCGGGCCGCGGCCGAAGCGCTGGTCGATCAGCATGCCGACATGCAGCCCCTCGTCCAGCGCCTCCATCATCCGGAGCGGCGCCTCGATCCCGGCCGGGATCAGCCGGCCCATGCTGCCGCTGCGCAGCGCCACGATGTCGCGGGCGACGAAGGGGTTGTTCGGCCTGCGGTAGAGCACCGCCGCCGGCAGGCCGTGCCGCGCCGCGGCGATCGCCGGCAGCTCCCAATTGGCGAGATGCGCGGCGAAGATCAGCGCCGGCTTGCCATCCTCGCGCAATTGCAGGAAGCGGGCGGCGACCTCCGGCGCGATGCGGATCCGCCCCGGCCGCGCCGCCTCCAGGTCGAAATCCCAGAGCCGGTCGAGATGCGGGTATTCCGCCGCGGTGCGGCCGAGATTGTCCCAGGCCTCGCGGGCGATCCGCGCATGCCCGGCCGGCGGCAGCTCGGGGAAGGCCTGGCGGATGTTGTCGAGCGCCGTGCGGTGCACCGGCAGCCAGGGGCCGATGCCGCGGGCGAGGGCGGCGCCGAACGCCGCCGAACGATCCGGGCCGAGGGCGCGCAGCAGGGCGAAGAGCCCGCGCACCAGCAGGGCGAGGGCGGCATCGGCCGCGCGGCGCAACCGGTTCCGCATGCTCAGGCGGCGCGCTGCGGCGGGATGGACATCGCCGCTACAGGGTGACGAGGATCTTGCCGAAGACCTGCCGGCTCTCCAGCCGCTGCAGCGCCCCGGCGAAGCCTTCGAGCGGCGCGACGGTGTCGAGCACCGGCCGCACCCCCGCGGCCATCCGCGCCAGCCCGTCGCCGATGCTGCGCATCGGGGCGCCGAAGCTGCCGATGATGCGGAGCTGCCGCTGGAAGAGCATCATCAGGTTGGTCTCGGCCGTGACGCCGCTGGTTGAGCCGCAGGTCACCAGCCGCCCGCCCATGCGCAGCGAAAGCAGCGAGCCGGCCCAGGTGGTGGCGCCGACATGCTCGAAGACGACGTCGACGCCGCGCTTCTTCGTCACCTTGCGGGCCACCGCCTCGAAGCGGTCGGTCGCGTAATTCACCACATGGTCGGCGCCGAGCGCCCGGGCGCGGTCGCATTTCTCGTCCGACCCCGCGGTCGCGATCACCGTGCAGCCGATCGCCTTGGCGATCCGCAGCGCGGCCGTGCCGATGCCCGATCCCGCCGCCTGGATCAGGATGGTCTCGCCGGGCTCGAGCCGGGCATTGTCGAAGAGCATGTGCTCGACGGTCGAGAAGGTGATGCCGGCGCAGGCGGCGTCCTCCGTGGCGACCTCCTCCGGCACCGGCAGCAGCAGCCGCGCCTCCTGGTTCACCAGCTCCTGCGCGAAACCGTCGAGGTGGAAGCCCTTCACCCCCCGGACATTCTCGCAGAGATTGTCGCGGCCCTCGCGGCAGGCGCGGCAGGTCCCGCAGGTGAGGGCGCCATAGGGCACGGCGCGCTGGCCGATCCGCCAGCCCTCGACGCCCGCGCCGAGCGCCACCACCTCGCCGACCGCCTCGGCGCCGACGGTCAGCGGCAGTTGGCGCCTGGCGAAGGCCATGCCGCGCCAGCCCCAGACATCGATATGGTTGAGCGCGACCGCGCGCATGCGCAGCCGCACCTCGCTCGGGCCGGGTGGCGGCGGCTCGGGGCGCTCGACCAGCCGCGTGTCGCGGTCGCCGAAGAGCTGCAGGGCGCGCATGCCGGCTCCTATGCCTGGGGCGCCGCGCCGAGGACGAGGCAGACATTCTGCCCGCCGAAGCCGAAGCTGTTCGACAGCACGTGCCGCACCGCCGCCGGCCGGGCCTCGTTCGGCACGACATCGAGCGGGATGGCCGGGTCCGGCGTCTCGTGGTTGATCGTCGGCGGCAGCATCCCGTCGCGGATGGCCAGCAGGCTGAACACCGCCTCGATGGCGCCCGCCGCCGAGAGGGTATGGCCGATCATCGACTTGTTGGAGGAGATCGGCGGGCAGGCCTCGCCGAAGACGGCGCGCATGCCGAGCGTCTCCATCTTGTCGTTCTCCGGCGTGCCGGTGCCATGCGCGTTGACGTAGTCGATGGCGGCGGGCTCCAGCCCGGCATCGGCGATCGCCGCCCGCATGGCGCCGATGATGGCGCCGCCATCGGGGTTGCTGCGGGTGCGGTGGAAGCTGTCCGCCCGCTCGCCGCAGCCGAGCACCAGGCCGAGCACCGTCGCGCCGCGCGCCATGGCGCCCTCCAGGCTCTCCAGCACCAGGGCGGCCGCGCCCTCGCTCATCACGAAGCCTTCGCGGTTCTTCTCGAAGGGGCGAGAGGCGCGCTCCGGCTCCTCGTTGCGGGTGGAGAGGGCCGAGAGCAGGGAGAAGCGGATCAGCGCCTCCGGCTGCACGCTGCCCTCGGCGCCGATGCAGAGCGCCGCCGGCGCCTCGCCGCGCTGGATCGCCTCGACGCCGAGCTGGATGGCGGAGGCGCCGGTGGCGCAGGCGGTAGTAATCTCGACCGGCGCGCCGGTGGTGCCGAAGCGGGCGGCGAGCCGCTCGCCGACGCCGCCGAACAGGCATTGCTCGAAAAGCGCCTCCTGCCCCGTCGCCGCGGCGGCGAGCGCCGGGTAGCGCAGCGGGCCCGGCTCCCGGTCCAGGGCCTGGCGGGCGAGGGCGATCCGGTGCGGCCATTCCACCTCGACCGGCGGCATGCCGAGGCAGAGCGGCCCCGGGAAGCGCTCCTCGCCGGCGAGGCCGGCGGCGGCAATCGCCTCGGCAGCGGCCAGCCCGGCCATGCGTTCGACCCGCGCCGGCGAGGTCAGGACCTCGCCCGTCGCACCCTCGGGCAGCGTCACCTGGCCGGCGATGGTGGTCTTCAGATGCGCGGTCGGGAAGCGGGTGATGCGGCGGATGCCGGAGCGGCCGGCGAGCAGCGCGGCCCAGCTCTCGGCGACACCGAGGCCGAGCGGCGTCACCAGGCCGATGCCGGTGACGGCGACGCGGTGGCGACCGCGATGGTCACGCAGGGATGCGGGCGGCGGGGCGGTCTCGGTCATGCGACGGGCTCCAGCAGGGCCAGCGCCTCGCCGCGCCAGACGCCGAAGCCGGTGACCAGCGCCTGCGGGGCGTCGCCGGCGGCGAGGGCCAGGGCGGCGAGGGCCAGGTTGGCCGGGAAGGCGGCCTCGACCGCATGGCCGATGAGGTCGGCGCTGTGGACGACCTGGCCCGGCGCCGGGCCGGCGGCGCGCAGCCCGGCGAGGAAGCGCCGCTCGGCGGCGGTCGGCAGGGCGGCGCCGCTCGCCCCCGAGATCACGGCATGGCCCGGCCGGAGCGGCAGGCTCTGGGCCAGCGCGGCGGCCGAGGCCTCGGCGCTGTCCTCGCCCTGGCGCCGCGCCGCGCCGCTCCGCACCGCGCCGAGCCGGGCGAGGCCGGCGGCGCCGCGCGCCCGGGCATGATTCTCGGTCTCGAGCACGAGGAAGGCCGCGGCGCTGCCGGTGACGAGACCGCCCCCTTCGGCGCGCTCCGCCAGCGGCGCCCAGCCGCCTTGCCGCAGCTCGCCCGAGGCGGCGTAGAGCAGCAGCATGTCCCAGCGCCCGGCGACATAGGCGCCGCCGACAAGGGCGATGCCGCCGCGCCCCTCGGCGAGCCGCGCCGCGGCGATGCGCACTGCATCCGCCGCCGCCGCCTCCTCGCCCATGAAGGTGCGGGAGGAGCCGGTCACCCCATGCACGATGGAGATGTTGCCGGCCAGCAGGTTGGAGAGCTGGGCCAGGAAGAGGGTGGGCCGCAGGCCGGAGGCGAGCATCGCATTCAGTCGCTGCCCGGCCTCCTCCGCCGGCAGGCGCGCGATCTCGGCGCAAACCGCCTCGTCGAGCGCGGTGTCGCGCTCGCCGCCGCCGGCGGCGACGAGAAGATGCATATCGGCGACGAGCGCCCGCGCCCCGGCCTGGTCGATGGCGAGGCCCGCGGCATAGGTGCCGAGGCGCTGCCACGGCTCCATCTGGCGCTGGTCGCCCCGCTTCGGGATCTGCCGGTCGAGTTCGAGCGGCGGCAGCGGATGGATCGGGTAGGGGGCGAAGCCCTCGGCATCGACCACCGGCGCGCGGCCGGCGAGGGCGGCGCGGTGGATCTCCGGCCCCTCGCCGAGCGAGGAGACGAGGCCGATGCCGGTGATCCAGATGCTCTCGGTCATGCGGTGCTCGCTCGGGTCATGCCTGGACGGCCGTGGTCAGGCCCGCGCTGCGGCGCCGAGCCCGATGCGCTCCGCCTGGGCGCGCATGGTGGCCTCGAGCTCAGCCGCCGGGAAGGGCAGGATGCGGAGCGTCAGCTCGGCATCGCAGATCCGCTGCCCGTCCCGGGTGACGCCGGCGCGGGTGACCGCGTAGCCCGAGCCGTCATGCTCGATGCGCGCCGTGACCTCGAGCCGCGTCCCGGGCGGGACGAAGCTGCGGAACTTCGCCTCCTTCACCGAGGCGAGGAAGGGCATGCGGGCGAAGCCCAGGCGGTGCAGCAGCAGGTAGCCCGAGGCCTGGGCCATGGTCTCCACCAGCAGCACGCCGGGGACGAGCGGATGGCCGGGGAAATGCCCCTCGAAGACCGGGCTGGCGTCCGGCACCAGCGCCTCGGCCCGGATGCCGTCAGGATCGACCGCGAGCACGCGGTCGATCATCTGGAAGTATTCGAGGCGCACGGCCTGGCGTCAGCCGCCCGCCGCCTTCGCCGCCACCAGCTCCTCGATGCGGGTCGCGAGGTTCTTCATGACGAAATACTGCTCGGCGGGCGCCTGGCCGGAATTCACCTCCTGCGTCCAGGCCTCGACCGGCACCTTGATGCCGAAGGCCTTGTCGATGGCGAAGACGGTGTCGAGGAAGTCCAGGCTGTCGATGCCCAGGTCCTCGATCACATGGCTGTCCGGCGTGATCGTCTCGCGGGGGACGTCGGACGTCTCCGCGATGATGTCGGCGATGCGCTCGAACGCCGAGGCCATTGCGTTTCTCCAGACTGGGCTGTGCAGGGAGCGGGTCTTTCGCCCGAACCGCCCGGCTTGTCCAGCAGCCCGGCGGGCCGCCCGCGGACGCGGTCCGGGGCGGCGCCGAGAGGTGGGCAGCGGGCCGGGCGAGGCGGGGAAGGGCGGGAGTAGGGGTGGCCGGACTCGAACCGGCAAGACCTTGCGGTCGGGGCATTTTGAGTGCCCTGCGTCAACCAATTCCGCCACACCCCCGCGGCGCGGACCTGGATAGGGCCCGCTCGCCGGCAAGGCAAGGATGCAGGCGCGGCGGCGCCGCCCGGGGATCCCCGGGCGGCGCCACGTTGCTCACAAGCAATAGATGGTGGGCCTCCCTGGACTCGAACCAGGACGCCTCTGAGGCCCGCGACACTCATACCACTTCGGCTTTCGCCGCCCCGTTGCCGGGTTCGTGGTCTGGACTGTCCCTTCACCCTGCCACTCACGTGGTGTCAGGTGCCGCCCGTCCAGTCTCTACACCTTCCCATTTCTGGGCTTGGCTCGGGATCAACAGTGAAGTCTTCCCCGACTTTGAGCGGTTCTACTCCTGATGTTTCCACCAGGGCACCCAGTACTTATCCTAGGGTCGCGGTCGTCTACCATTTCCGACAGAGGCCCGATGGCCGCTTGTTAACCGAACTCATTAATGTCGTGCAAGCTTTAATTCAGGAATTCGACCTGGCAAGTCCGTGATCTGTGCCGTGGAGCGAAACAGGCCCCCCGACCAAGCCGCATCGTCCCACTCGGCCAGCGGCTTCAGAACAGCGAATTGCATGAAAAAACTTGCTATTCGGTTGCTGAGCTGTCGCGTGAGGACCACCTGAGCGAGAATCGCGCCGGCTGTCTGTCGCTTATGGCGAACGCTTGCGATTCATTTGCTCGGTCTGCGGTAGGGCGCAGATAGCGTTGAAGTTAGAATATTATCGAGTCCGATATCATACATTCGCCGGGGAGGGACCAGATGCGGGCGGGGGGGTCGGCAGCGGGCGGGGTCCGATGCGGCAGCGCGGCGAAGGGCCAAGACCTCGCCGGCGCCGGTGAAGTCCTGGCGTGGCACCGTCCTGGACACTGGTGGCGCCGCGTCGCATGGCACCCCCCCGCCAAGGCAGTCTTCGGACCCGCGGCGAGGGCGCGCCGTAGCGACCGCCTCCCACGCGTGGCTCCCTTTTTCGTGTGCAAGCCTCACGAGAGCGTGTATTAGAGGATTGTACCGTCCTTCGGGCGGGCGCTTTTGCAATGCTTTTTGGGCTGAAGGGACTCCGCCGATGCGGGACGCTTCCCGGCAACAGGCGCGCGCCGAGCAGCGTGCGCTGATCCTCGCCGTCGCCTGGATGCTCGTGGTGCAACTCGCCTGCGTCGCGCTCTGGGATGCCGGCTGGCTGGCGCGTCAGGCGGCCCTGGTCCATTGGCTTGTCGTCGGCGTCCTGCCGCCCGCCTTTGCCCTCTGGGGCATGCGGCACAGTGATGCGGAAACCGCCCGCTAGAGCGTGATCGCTTGAGGTGGACTCCCCGAAAAGCGTGAAGCACGCAATCGAACAACGCCCTGGACCATGATCCGCGACCCTGTGTGAGCGGATCATGGTCCAGGGCATCGTTTTCCGGGGATCGCCCCCTGATCGGGTCATCCGGCCCAAGGCCTTCCCAGCCACCAATTGCATGCCTCTTGCATGCCTCGCGCGTTCGCGACGCAACCGCTGCGCCCAAGCGGGCTTGTCCAGGAAGTATGGCTGGACCGTTCCTCCTGCCGCCGCCTCCAGGCATGCCCGGAATGGGCCCCATCGAGCGCGCGGCGCTATTCCTCGATTTCGACGGCACCCTGGTGGAGATCGCCGCCACCCCTGATGCCGTTCGCGTGGCCCCGCAGCTCCCCGGGCTCCTGCACCGCCTGACGGATGAGCTCTCGGGCGCCCTGGCGATCGTCAGCGGGCGCTCGCTGCGCGACCTCGACTTCTTCCTGCCCGTGCCGATCCCGATGGCCGGCGACCACGGCGCCTCCCTGCGCCCCGATCCCGCCGCCCCGGCGCTGCGTCCCGACCTGCCGCATCCGCCCGCCGCCTGGCGCAGCCGGGCCGTGGCGCTGGTCGAGCGCTATCCGGGGGCGCTGATCGAGGACAAGGAGCACGGCTTCGTCCTGCACTACCGCCAGGCGCCGGCGATGGGCCCGGAGGCCGAGGCGCTGCTCGCCTCCTTCGTCGCCGAGGATCCCGGCGCCTTCGACCTGCTGGAGGCGCGGATGGCCTGGGAGATCCGGCCACGCGGCGCCTCGAAGGGCACGGCGGTGAACGCCCTCATGGGCCGGCCGCCCTTCCAGGGCCGCGTTCCGGTCTTCATCGGCGACGACGTCACCGACGAGGAAGGGATGGAGGTCGCCCGGCGCTTCGGCGGCTACGGCTTCAAGCTGCAGGACGCCTTCGGAAGCCCCGCCGCCCTGCGCGATTGGCTGGCGCGGGCGGTGGCTCCGCCGGGACCGGCCGGGACCACGCCGTGAATCGGCTCGTGATCGTCGCCAACCGCGTTCCCAATCCGCGGGAGCGCGGTGCCACGGCGGGTGGTCTCGCCGTCGCGCTGAAGGATGCCCTGGCCAGGCGGGAGGCGCTCTGGTTCGGCTGGTCCGGCCAGACGGCCGATGTCACCGGGGCGGAGCCGCACGAATACCGCACCGGGCGCCTTACCTATGCGACGCTCGATCTCGGACGCGAGGATTACCGCCGCTACTACCAGGGCTTCTCCAACGCCTCGCTCTGGCCGACCCTGCACTACCGGCTCGGCCTCGTGCAGTTCTCCCGCGACGACCATGCCGGCTACCGGCGGGTGAACGCCGCCTTCGCCGAGGCGCTGGCGCCGATGTTGCGCCCGGACGACACGATCTGGGCGCATGATTTCCACCTTTTCCCCTTCGGCGCCGAGCTGCGGCGGCTCGGCTGCCGGCAGCGGATCGGCTTCTTCCTGCACGTCCCCTTTCCGCCGGCGGCGCTGTTCTGCGCCCTGCCGCGGGCCGAGGAGCTGCTCGCCGACCTCGCCGCCTACGACGTCATCGGCGTGCAGAGCGAGGACGACGCGATCAACCTGCGCGGCGCGCTGGCCGCCATCGGGCGGGAGGAGGCGGTCTCCCGCGTCGCCGCCTTCCCGATCGGCATCGAGGCGGACTCCTTCACCGCCCTCGCCGAGAAAGCGATGGTCAAGCGCGAGACGGAGCGCTTCCACCAGAGCCTGGTCGGGCGTTCGCTGATCATCGGCGTCGACCGGCTCGACTACACCAAGGGCCTGCCGCAGCGCTTCTGCGGCTTCGGGCAGCTCCTCGCCCGCTTCGCGGAGCATCGGTCCAAGGTCACCTATCTGCAGGTCGCCCCGGTGTCGCGCGGCGATGTCGCGCAGTACCGGACCCTGCGCCGTGAACTCGATGAATGGGTCGGCCGCATCAATGGCCAGTATGCCGAGCCGGACTGGATGCCGCTGCGCTATATGACGCGGGCCGTGGCGCGGCCGGTGCTCGCCGGCTTCATGCGCCTCGCCCGCGTCGGCCTCGTCACGCCGCTCCGGGACGGCATGAACCTGGTGGCGAAGGAATACGTGGCGGCGCAGGACCCGGAGGATCCGGGCGTGCTGGTGCTCTCGCGCTTCGCCGGCGCGGTGGCCCAGCTTCCCGGCGCCCTGCTGGTCAACCCCCTCGATCCCGACGAGATCGCCGAGGCGCTCGACCAGGCGCTGGTCATGCCGCGCGGGGAGCGGCGGTCGCGCTGGGAGGACTGCATCGTCTCGGTGCGCCAGGACGGGGCGCAGGCTTGGTGCCACGACTTCCTCAGCCGGCTGGAAGGCGCCAACGACGCCTGACACCGCGCCGGGACGATAGCGGGTGCTGATCGGGTTCCTGCGGAAATCCTCCCGTCGATCGGCGTTTGCATCCTCCCGGCCGTCGGCACGTGCCTGCTTCCCGCCATCGCGGTGCGCCGCGCATGCGGGTCGGCACGGCATGGGTCGAGCAGGTGAGGAGCCGCATGCCGAACAGCCAACCGATCGAGGACGTCCCGCCGCGCCTGCCCGGCACCGAGCCGCCCGGCCTCCGCGCGCTGATGACGCTCGCCGTCGGCGTCGTCGTGGTGGCGGCGCTCTACCTCGCCCAGGAGGTGCTGATCCCGATCACCCTGGCGGTGCTGCTCTCCTTCGTGCTCGCGCCCCTGGTGGAGCTGCTGAGGCGGCTCTGGCTCGGCCGGGTGCTGGCAGTGCTGCTGGCGGTGCTGCTCGCCCTCGGCGCCATCCTGCTCGTCGGCGGGGTGATCGGCACCCAGGTCGCCTCGCTCGCCGCCGAGGCGCCCCGCTATGCCTTGACCATCGAGCGGAAGGTCGAGGCGGTGCGCGAGGCGACCGTCGGGCGCCTCAATGCCATCGCCGGCCGCTTCCTGCATTCCGAGGCGGTGGAGGAACCGGCGGCGGCACCGGGCCCGGCGCAGCCCGAGGCGCCGGCAGCCCCGCGGGCGGCGCCGGCGCAGCCGCAGCAACCCGGCTCGGGCACCACCACCTCGCCGCTCGACCTGGCGCAGCGCATCCTCGCCCCGGTCCTCGGCCCGCTCGGCACCACGGCGATCGTGCTCGTCGTCACCGTCTTCATGCTGCTGCAGCGGGAGGACCTGCGCGACCGCATCATCCGGCTGGTCGGCGCGACCGACCTGCACCGCACCACCACGGCGCTCAACGATGCGGCGCGGCGGCTCAGCCGCTACTTCTTGGCGCAGCTCGGCATCAACCTGCTGTTCGGCTGCATCATCGGCCTCGGCCTCTTCGCCATCGGCGTGCCCTCGCCGCTGCTCTGGGGCATCCTCGCGGCGTTGCTGCGCTTCGTCCCCTATATCGGCGCGCCCCTCGCCGGCGCCCTGCCGGTCGCCCTCGCCGCCGCCGTCGATCCCGGCTGGTCGCTGGCGCTGTGGACCGCGGTGCTGTTCCTGGTGACCGAGCCGCTGATGGGGCAGGTGGTCGAGCCGATGGTCTACGGTCACAGCACCGGCCTGTCGCCGATCGCGGTGATCATCGCCGCCATCTTCTGGAGCTGGCTCTGGGGACCGATCGGACTGATCCTCTCGACGCCGCTGACGCTCTGCCTCGTCGTGCTCGGCCGGCATGTCGAGCAGCTCGAATTCCTCGATGTCATGCTCGGCGACGAGCCGGCCCTGACCCCGGTGCAGAGCTTCTACCAGCGCCTGCTGGCCGGCGACCCGGACGAGGCGCTCGACCAAGCGGAGCTGATGCTGAAGGAGGCGCCGCTCTCGGCCTATTACGACGAGGTGGCGCTGCCGGGGCTGCAGCTCGCGGCGCGGGACGTCAATCGCGGCGTGCTGCCGCGCGAGCAGCTGCGGACGATCCGCGAGGCCATCCAGGGGCTGATCGAGGATCTCGAGGAGCATCCGGATATCGATCCGAAGGCGGTGAAGGCGGCGAAGGCCGCCAGGGCGGCCGGCCGGGGCGGCCAAGCGGCGCCGGAGCCGCCGGCGGCTGAGACTGCGCCTGCCGCCTGGCGGGAGGAGGCCTCGGTCCTCTGCATCGCCGGCCGCGGCCCGCTCGATGAGGCCGCCGCCGCGATGCTGGCCCAGCTCCTCCGCAAGCACGGCTTTGGCACCCGCGTCCTGTCCTACCAGACGGTTTCGCGCAGCCGCGTTCGGGCGCTCGAGACCTCGGGGGCGCGGATGGTCTGCCTCACCTATCTCGAGCTCGGCGGCAGCCCGGCGCATCTGCGCCACCTGTTGCGCCGGCTGCGGCAGCGGCTGCCGGACCGGCCGGTCCTGGTTGGACTCTGGCCGCCGGGTGAGGCGGTGCTGCAGGACCGGCCGATGCAGGCGGCGCTCGGCGCCGACCAGGTCGTCTCCTCGCTGCGCGCCGCGGTGCAGGGCTGCCTGCAGGCCGCGCGGCAAGCGGATGGACGCCAGCCGGACGGACGGCAGCCGGATGTCGCAAAGCCCGCCGCGCCGGCGTGACTCAGCTCAGCGGCACCGCGACATGCTTGGCATAGGGCGGGCGGGCCAGCAGCCGGTCGTACCAGCCGCGCAGCCGCGGCAGCTCGGCTCGCTCGATCGGCAGCGCGAACCAGCGGTGCAGGAAGCCGCCGATCGCCATGTCGGCGATGCTGAATTCGCCGGCGATGTAGTCGCGCCCTTCGAGCTGCGCCTCGACGATGCGCCACAGCCGCTCCGCCGCGTCACGGGCGCGCGCCACCGCCCGCATGTCGCGCTCGGCCTCCGGCGTGCGCACCAGCGACCAGAAGATGACCCGCAGCGGCTCGTTCAGCGAGGCGAGGGTCCAGTCCATCCAGCGCTCGACATCCGCCCGGGCCTCTGGCGCCTCCGGGTAGAAGACGTTGCCGCCCGGCTGGGTGCGGCAGAGATAGCGCAGGATCGAATGGCTCTCCCACAGCGTGTAGCCATGCGGCATCACCAGCGTCGGCACGGTCGCGTTGGGGTTCATTGCCGCGTAGTCGGGGTCGCGCGTGCGGCCGAAGGCGCCGCCGGCATCGATGCGGTCGAAGGGTAGGGCAAGCTCGTCGAGCAGCCACAGCACCTTCATCACATTGACCGAGTTCGCCCGTCCCCAGACCGTCAGGATCTTCGGCTGGCTCATGTCATCGGCACCGCGACATGCTGCGCGAAGCCGGCATGGTTCGCCTGCAGCCGCTCGTACCAGGCCTCGAGGTTGGGCATCGGCGCGCGGCTGACCGGCAGGGCGAACCAGCGGTGCAGATAGGGGCCGAGCACGATATCGGCGAGGGAGAAGCTGCCGGCGACGTAGTCGCGGCCGTCGAGCTGCCGGTCGACGATCCCCCACAGCGCCTCCGCCGCATCGCGCGCCTTCGCCGCCGCGGCCAGGTCGCGCTGCGCCTCCGGGGTGCGGACATAGGTCCAGAAGAGCGGCGTCATCGGCCCGCTCAGGCTGGCGAGCTGCCAGTCCATCCAGCGCTCGACATCGGCGCGCTGGCGCGGCGCGGCAGGATGCATCGGATCGCCTGGCCTACGCGTCGCCACCAGATAGCGCAGGATCGAATGGCTTTCCCAGACCGAATACCCGTCCGGCTCCTCGATCACCGGCACCAGGGCGTTCGGGTTCATGGCGAGGTAGAAGGGCTCCCTGGTCCGTCCATACTCGCCGCCGACATCGATCCGTTCGTGGTCGATCGACAGTTCCTCGCAGAGCCAGAGGACCTTCATGACGTTGCTCGAACTGGCGCGGCCCCAGATCTTCAGCATGGCGCATCCCCTCTTCGTCCTCGCCGGACCCTAACATCTGCCATCCAGCGGCCCAACCGGGGGCCGCTGCCCCGTCTTGCCAGCCGGCTGACCGCGCGGGAGAAGGGCGGCATGCCATCGATGCTGATGCTGGCGCTGCTTGCCGCCGCCGCGCCGATCTTCGCCCGGGCCAGCGAGGGGATCTGGGGCATCGCGCCCTGCGAACTCTGCCTGTGGCAACGCTGGCCCTATCTCGTGGCGGCGGGGCTGGCAATGGCGGCGGCGCTCTGGCCGCGCGGCCGGCGGGCGCTCGGCCTGCTGGCGGTGCTGGCGGTGCTGGCCTCCGGCCTTGTCGCGGCCTTCCATATCGGCGTCGAGCAGGGCTGGTGGCCCTCGCCCCTGGCGGGCTGCCAGGCGCCGCATGCCGTGGGCGGCACCAGCGTCGAGGACATGCTGCGCTCGCTGCCGGTCGCGCCTTCGAAGCCCTGCGACGCGCCGACCTATCTGATTTCCGGCCTGCCGCTCTCCATGGCGGCGATGAACCTGCTCTACGCGCTTGCCCTGGCCGGGCTCGGCCTCATTTCTCTCCGCAGAGGAGCCAGAACATGACGGATGCGGCGAATGCGGACGGATCCCGTCCGGCACGGGGCAGGCGGACCGGGGAGGGGCGGCTGCCCGGCGACCCGACGCCGCGGCAGGTGGTCGAGCGCGCGATCCGCGTCGACCATGCCGGCGAATACGGCGCCAAGCGGATCTACCAGGGTCAGCTCGCCGTGCTGCGCGGCACCCGCTGGGAAGGAATGATCCGCCACATGCAGGCGCAGGAGCAGGTGCATCTCGATACCTTCGCGCGGCTGATCCCGGAGCGCCGGGTGCGGCCGACGGCGCTGCTGCCGGTCTGGCACGTGGCGGGCTTCGCCCTCGGCGCGGCGACGGCGCTGCTCGGCCATCGCGGCGCCATGGCCTGCACTGTCGCCGTCGAGGAGGCGATCGACGAGCACTACCAGGCGCAGGAGCGGGAGCTGGGCGAGGACGAGGCGCCGCTGCGCGCGCATATCGCGCAATTCCGCGCCGAGGAGCTGGAGCACCGCGATATCGGCCTCGAGAACGAGGCCGAGCTCGCCCCCGCCTACCGGGCGCTGAGCGCCGCGATCAAGGCGGGCTGCAAACTGGCGATCAAGGTGAGCGAGCGGGTGTGAGCCGCGCCGACGGGCAGGCTTGACCCGCCCGCCCGCCTGCCGCGCCATGGCGCGATCCGAAGGCAAGAGGAGCCGCGCCATGACCGACCTGCCCCTGCCCGAGGCGGATGCCGAGACCACCGCCGCGATCCGCGACTGGCTCGACCGCTTCGCCGCCCGCGTCCGCGAGGTGGACTATGCCGGCGCCACTCCCTTCTGGCACGAGGACATCGTCATCTTCGGCACCTACCAGGAGCTGGTGAAGAGCCGGCAGGCCTGGACCGACCGGCAATGGGACAATGTCTGGCCGCGCACCGCGGAGTTCGCCTTCGACCTCGGCAACACCCTGGTGCTGGCCTCGCCCGATGGCGGCATGGCGGTGGCTGTCGCCCCCTGGACCAGCACCGGCTTCCATCCCGACGGCACGCCCTTCCCGCGGCCGGGCCGCGCCACCATCGTGCTGGCGCGGCAGCCGGACGGGCGCTGGCTCGGCGTGCACAGCCACATGTCGCTCGGCAAGGGCGTGCCGCAGGACAGCCACGGCAAGCGGCCGATCAAGGCGCGGTAGATCATACCGCGCCCCGGTGGAGGCATCCGCACGCAGCATGCTCCGGCGCCGCCCGGCCCCGGTTGTGGCGCGGCCGGGGCTGCGCCACCCTTCGGCGCAAAGACCGAGGAAGGAAGGCCCGCCATGCCCGTCGATCCGCAGATCCAGGCGCTGCTCGATGCCGGCCGCCACCTGCCGCGCACCGAGAGCCTGCCCGTCGCCGAGGCGCGGGCGATGTACGAGGCACGCACCGCCGCCTATGCGCCGCCGGCGCGCGTCGCGCGGGTCGAGGAGCGGATGATCCCCGGCCCGGCGGGCGCGCCGCTGCGCCTGCGGGTCTACACGCCGGAGGGGCCAGGGGAGAGAGACGGGGAGGGAGACGGGGAGGGGCCTTTCCCGCTGCTGGTCTTCTTCCATGGCAGCGGCTTCGTGCTCTGCAGCCTGGATACGCATGACGGCACCTGCCGCAACCTCTGCGCCGGGGCGGGCTGCGTCGTCGCCTCGGTCGATTACCGGCTGGCGCCGGAGCACCGCTTCCCGGCGGCGCCGGAGGACTGCCTCGCCGCCACCCGCTGGTGCGCCGCGCAGGCCGCCGAGCTCGGCGCCGATCCGGCGCGGGTCGTCATCGGCGGCGACAGCGCCGGCGGTAACCTCGCGGCGGTCACCGCGCTGCGGCTGCGCGACGAGGGCAGGCCGGCCGTGCTCGGCCAGATGCTGCTCTATCCGGTGACCGACTGGCACACGCCCGGCTGGCCCTCCTATGCCGAGAATGCCGAGGGCTACGGGCTCGGCCGGGCGACGATGGAGTGGTTCTGGGGCCATTACCTGGCCGACCCGGCGCGCGAGGCCGCGCATCCGCATGCCGCGCCGATCCGCGCCGAAAGCCTCGCCAAGCTGCCGCCTGCCCTCGTCACCACCGCCGAATACGACCCGCTGCGCGACGAGGGCGAGGCCTATGCCGAGGCGCTGCGCAAGGCGGGCGTCACGGTCGCCTGCACGCGCTGGCTCGGGCTGAACCACGGCTTCTATTCCTGGACCGGCAAGGTGGACCACGCGACGGCGGCGATGCGGGAGGCGACGGGCTGGCTGCGCGAGGTCTTCGCCGGCCGGCCGCCATCCTGGGAGACGCGGCACCGCTGAGGCGCGGCCCCCTCCCAGGACGCCCTCAGCTCTCCAGCTCGGAATCCCAGTAGAGATAGTCCCGCCAGCTCTCATGCAGGTAGTTCGGCGGGAAGGCGCGGCCATTCTCCTGCAGCTCCCAGCTCGTCGGCTGGCGCGGCGCCTGGCGCGGCTGCATGTGGCATTCGCGCGGCAGCTTGTTGCCCTTGCGCAGGTTGCAGGGGCCGCAGGCGGTGCAGACATTCTCCCAGGTGGTGCGGCCGCCGCGGCTGCGCGGGATCACATGGTCGAAGGTCAGGTCGTGGGTCGGCCGCCCCTCGCCGCAATACTGGCATTCGAAGCGGTCGCGCAGGAAGACGTTGAAGCGGGTGAAGGCCGGCCGCCGCGCCGCCGGGATGTATTCCTTCAACGCGATCACGCTCGGCAGGCGCATGGACAGGGTCGGGGAATGGACCGCGACCTCGTATTCGTTGAGCACCGAGACGCGGTCGAGGAAGACGGCCTTCACCGCATCCTGCCAGGCCCAGATCGATAGCGGGAAATAGGAGAGCGGGCGGAAATCCGCGTTCAGCACGAGGGCCGGGAAGGACTGGCCGGTGATGAAACTACCGCCGTCTGGCAAGTGCCGCTCCTTTTCGAAGCGGTGCCAACTACAGATAGAGGGCCGAACAACGATTGGGCCCCATATCCTGTGGCACCGCCGTGTTACCCGGCATTCTTGCCCCCCTCGGTGCGACTGCGCAAGCTGCCCGACCGGCGGGGGTGTGCCTTTCATCCCATCGTCATGCCAGGGCCGGCCCGGCGAAGGCCGCCTTCAGGGCCCTGGCGCCGGCCTCGATGCCCACAATATCGATGCTATGGGCGAGGCCGGGGCGGTACAGCGCCTCCACCGGGACGCCCGCCGCCCGCAGCGCCGACTCGGCGGCCCGGCTCGCCGCCGCCGGCACCACGTCATCCGCCTCGCCATGCACCAGCAGCACCGGCGGCCGGCCGGTCATCTCGGCGGCCAGCGTCTCGGGCGCGACCAGGGCGCCGGAATAGCCGAGGATGGCGGCCGGCGGCACCGCCCGGCGCAGCCCGGCATAGAGCGCCATCATGCAGCCCTGGCTGAAGCCGGCGAGGGCGAGGGCCGAGCCCGGCAGGCTCAGCCGCGCCAGCTCGGCATCGAGGAAGGCATCGAGCGCGCCGCGTGCCGCCCGCGCCCCAGCCGCCATCCTTGCCGGCTGGCGGTCCTGCAGGCTGAACCACTGCCGGCCATAGGGGCCCATGTCGCAGGGATCGGGCGCATCGGGCGCGACGAAGGCGGCGTCCGGCAGCGCCTTGGCCCAATGCGGCGCGAGCTCGATCAGGTCCTGGCCATCGGCGCCGAGACCGTGCAGCACCACCACGAGCTGCTGCGCCGGCCCCTTGGACAGGGGGCCGAAACGGGGTCCGCTGAGTTGCACCATGCCTCTTGCTCCTCTCCTGCCCCGGCCGCCGGAGCATTTTCCGCTCACCTGCGTTCGCGGCAAATACTCCAGCCTGTTGTTTGCAGAGCATCTTCAGCCGATCAGGTGGTTCCACATGATCGGGATCTGCTCTACGCGCAGGCCCCGATGCCAGTCCCGGCCAGCCTGCGCCCCCTGCTGCCCGACCTGCCCGCGGGCGCCGTCACCCGCTTCGCGCCGAGCCCGACCGGGCTGTTGCATCTCGGCCATGTCCATGCCGCGCTCTTCGCCGACGCCCTGGCGCGGGCGGCGGGCGGCCGCTTCCTGCTGCGGCTCGAGGATATCGACGGCACCCGCTGCCGTCCCCACTTCGCCGCGGCGATCGAGACCGACCTGGCTTGGCTCGGCCTCCGCTGGGCGGGGCCGGTGCGGGTGCAGTCGCGGCACATGCCGGAGTATCGCGCCGCGCTCGCCCGGTTGGAAGCGCGGGGCCTGCTCTATCCCTGCTTCTGCAGCCGGGCCGGGATTCAGCGCGAGATCGCGGCCGCCGGCGGCGCGCCGCAAGGCCCGGACGGCCCGGCCTATCCGGGCACCTGCCGGCGCCTCTCCGCGGATGAGCGGGCAGCGCGGCTGGCCGCAGGGGCGCCGCATGCGCTGCGCCTCGACATGGCGGCCGCCCTGGCCGCGGCGCCGCCCGGCCTCTCCTTCCACGAACTGGGGGAGGGGCGGCTGCCCTGCGATCCGGCGCCCTTCGGCGACGTGGTGCTCGCCCGCAAGGAGATCCCGGCGAGCTACCATCTCTGCGTCACGCATGACGATGCGCTGCAAGGGGTGACGCTGGTCACCCGCGGCCTCGACCTGAAGCCGGCGACGCATCTGCACCGCCTGCTGCAGGCGCTGCTCGGCTGGCCGGAGCCGGCCTATGCGCATCACGGCCTGATCCTCGGCGCGGATGGGCGGCGGCTGGCGAAGCGCGACCGGGCGCCGAGCCTGCAGGCGCTGCGCGCGGCCGGCCACGGCCCGGAGGAGGTGCGGCGCCTGGCAGGATGGTGACGGCCGGATGCGGATCGTGTCACATGCGAGTGAAGCATATTCCCTCGCTTGCATCGGCGCCGAATATTCCGAGCGCTCGTTTTAGAGCCGAATTTTCCTGCTTAAGCCTTGCAAACCATTTGAGCCGCTTCGAAGGAGCCATGCGATGTCCTGCATGTTCGCCCCGATTCAGGGTGGCAGCCCGATGCGGGAGATCTTCCCGCTGCCGCTCGACGACGTGGATGCGCTGTGCAAGCTCGGCGAGACCGAGATGCGCGGCATGCTCGGCATCTCGGCCATCAAGGACCTGGATCGCGCGCCGCTCACCTATGCGCAGTTCTTCGGCGCCGCGCTGAAGCCGGACGGCGCCGCCTTCTACCTGACGACCCTGGCGCCCACCGCCACCGGCACGCCGCAGGGGATCCCCTCCTGGCGCGGCGCCTTCTTCGCGCATTTCGGCGTCGGCGACATCGTCGGCACGGTCGAGGGCACGCTGCAGGGCCCGTCCGAGCCGACGCTGCTCACCGTCGCCGCCGAGCTCCGCCTCGACGAGGGCAAGGCGCGCGCCGCGCCCTCGCCGCAGCGCATCGCCGAGGCCAGCGCCAGCTGGACGGTGCGCGGCTCGCAGGCGACGCGGGCCAACAAGCTCGGCCTCATCGGCAAGGTCGACGTCACCAATCCTGGCCCGCACGACCCGGCCGATATCCGCCGCTGCATCGCGCTGCACGCGCCCGACCGCGCCTTCGGCGAGTTGCGCGCGGTGGTGGCCATGCAATGCGGGGTGGCCGCGGCGGCCTTGATCGAGGCAATCTGCTGACCGACGAAGGACGGATCACCGCAGCGGCGCATGAGCGATGACGAGCCACGAGACCGGTTCCCCGCGCCATCCTCGCTGACCGAGGGCGCCGGGGATATGGCGCCCTCCGCCTGGCCCATCGCCGCCCTCGCGCCGCTCCGAGCGCCTGCCTGGACTCGCGCCGTCCCGATGCCCGTGGGCTCGATGCCCGCGCCCTCGATGCATGCGCCGATCCGCGGCACCGAGCGGCAGGTGGGTCCCGGGATCCTGTCCGAGCGGAAGCTCGTCACCATCCTCTTCGCCGACATCGTCGATTCGCTCCGCGCCATCGAGGGCGTCGACCCGGAGGAGGCGCATGCGCTCCTTTCCGCCACGCTCGACGCCATGGCGCAGGCGGTGCGCGCCTATGGCGGCAGCGTCGCTAACACCATGGGCGACGGGATCATGGCCGTCTTCGGCGCGCCCCTCGCGCAGGAGGACCACGCGATGCGCGCCTGCCATGCGGCGCTGCTGCTGCATGATTGGGTGGCGGGCATCCGGCCCGGCAGTGGCCGCGTCGCGGTGCGCGTCGGCCTGCATTCGGGCGAGGTGGCGATCGGCACCGCGCCGGCCGAGATCAGCGCGACCGGCGCGGCGGTGCACATCGCCTCCCGTCTGCAGCAGCTCGCGGCGCCCGGCCGCACCGTCCTCTCGGCCGAGACCAGTATGCTCGTGCAGGCCGAGATGCTCACCGAGCCGCTCGGCCGCTTCGCCCTGAAGGGGCTGGAGCGGAGCGTCGACCTGCACCGCCTGCTCGGCCCGCTGCCGGCGCAGCCGCGGCCGGAGCACCGCCGGCAGGCCTCCTTCGTCGGCCGCGGCGCCCCGCTGGCGGCGCTGCTGGAGGCACATGCGGCGGCGCTGCAGGGCCGCGGCGCGCTGCTCGCGGTGAGCGGCGAGGCCGGCATCGGCAAGACCGCGCTGGTCGAGCGCTTCCTCGCCGCGCGGCCCCCGGCGGCGCGGCTGGTGCGCGGCGCCGCCGAGCGCTACCTGAGCGCGGCGCCCTTCCAGCCGCTGCGGGCGCTGATGCTCGACCTGCTCGAGCTGCACCAGGTCGCGCCAGAGGAGCGACGCGCCGCCCTGCTGGCGCGGCTGCAGGTGCTGGACCTGACGCCGGAGATCAGCGCCCCGCCGCTGCTCGAGCTCTTCGACCTCGCCAGCGCCGATGCGGAATGGGCGCGGCTCGGGGCGCAGCAGCGCCGGGCACGCATGGCGGCGAGCTTCGCCGAGCTGCTGCTGCGCGAGAGCCGGCACTGCCCGCTGCTGGTCGTCCTCGAGGACCTGCAATGGGCCGATTCGGCGACGATCGACCTGCTGGGCCTGCTGGCGCGGCAGCTCGGCACGCATGGCATCCTGCTGCTGCTCACGCACCGGCCGGAATTCCAGCCGCCCTGGGCCGACAGCCCCATCTTCCGCGCCCTGCGGCTCGACCGCCTCGACGAGGAGGAGACGCGGGCGCTGATCCGGCACCAGGCCGGCGCCGGGCTGCTGCCGCTGCTCGAGCGGCGCATCCTGGCGCTGAGCCGCGGCAACCCGCTCTTCCTGCGCGAGAGCATCAACGCGCTGATCGAAGCGGGCATGGTCGCGCCCGGGCCCGCCGGGGCGCCGGCGGCCACGCTGCCGGATCCCGAGACGATCGCCATCCCGCGCTCGGTCACCGCGGTCATCGCCGAGCGCATCGACCGGCTGGCGCCGGACGCGAAGGCGGTGCTGCTGGCGGCGAGCGTCATCGGGACGCAATTCTCGCTCGACCTGCTCGCCCGCCTCACCCGCGAGCCGCCGGAGCGGCTGCCCGAGCAGCTCCGCATCCTGGAGCGGGCCGAGTTCCTGCGCAGCGTCGATCCCGCGGCCGGGCTGTACGCCTTCGACCATGCGCTGTTCCAGGAGGTCGGCTACGCCACCCTGCTGAAGGCGAACCGGCGCCGCCTGCACGAGGCGGCCTTCCTCGCGCTGCGGCAGCGGCAGCGCGAGCCGGAGGCCGCCCAGGTCGAATCCCTCGCCTTCCACGCCCTGCATGGCGAGCTCTGGGAGGAGGCCTTCCGCCTCTGCTGGCGGGCCGGGCGGCGGGCCGCCGCGCGCTACGCGCATCGCGAGGCGGCGCACCACCTGGAGAACGCGCTGCACGCCCTCGGCCAGGCCGATCCGGACGGGCTGCGGCTGGAGAGCGCGCTCGAGCTGCGGCTGGAACTGCGCGCCGCCAGCCTGCCGCTGCTGCGCCTCGACCGGGTGGGCGGGCTGCTCGAGGAGGCGCGGCAGCTGGCGCAGCGCCTCGGTCATCGCGACCAGCTCGCCCGGATCACCGGCTTCCTCGCCGGTCATGCCTATCTGACCCGCAGCGCCAAGCCCTCGGAGGCGCTGTGCCGCGAGGCGCTGCAGCTCTGCCGGGAGGGCACCGACCCCAATCTGCGCATCGCCCCGAGCCTCTACCTGGCGCAGGCGCTCTACGGGCTCGGCCGCTATGGCGAGGTGCTGCGGGTCCTCAACCCGGTGCTGCGCAACCTCGATGCCGGCCTGCCGGGCGCGGCGCTCGGCCTGCCGGTGCGGCCGCTGCTGATGGGCTGGTACTGGCTGGCCATCGCCCAGGCCGAGCTCGGCCGCTTCGCGCCCGCCCGCCAGCTCTGCGAGCGGATGCTGACCATCGCCGACGAGCTGCTGCCCTTCGAATACATCTATGCCGAGACCGCGGCCGGCTTCGTGCTGATGCTGGAAGGCCAGATGGCGGCGGCGCGGGAGGCGAGCGCGCGCGCCCTCGCCGCCGCCGATGAGCGCGACATCGCCTTCATCATCCCGGTGCTCGGCTCGCAGCTCGGCTACCAGATGGCCGCGACCGGGCAGGCCGCCGAGGGGGTCGCGCTCGCCCGCCGCGGCATGCAGGCCGCCGAGCGCATCGGGGTCTATGCCGGCCGCTCGCGCTGGTGCGCCCGCCTCGCCGAGGCCTGCCTCGCCGCCGGCCTGCCGGAGGAGGGGATGGCGCATGCCGAGACCGCGCTGCGCCTCGCCGAGGCGGGGGAGGAGACCGGCTATGTCTGCTCCGCCCTGCGGCTGCGGGCGAAGGCGAGGCTGTGGCGGGGTGGATCGGCGGAGGCGGCGCGACAGGACCTGCTGCAGGCGGCCGAGACGGCGCGCCGGCTGCATATCGGCCCGGCCCTGGCCAAGGCGCAGCTCGATCTCGGCCTGCTGGAGCGGATGCTCGGCCGGCCCGGCCCGGCCCGGCAGCACTGGCGGCGCGCCGAGGCCGGGTTCCGCCGCCTCGGCATGGAGGTCTGGGCGGGCGAGGTGGCGGCGCGGCGGGACCGGTCGGACATCGGCCCGGCGGCGCTGACCGGCAGCGCCGAGTGAGGGCGGCTGCCTAGAGCGGATCCCGTTCGAGTGGAAGCACTCGAACGGGTGAAAATGCTCTAGCCGACTGCGATGTTGTCCAGCAGCCGCACGCTGCCGAGGCGCGCGGCGGCGACCAGGCGGCCGGGCAGCGCCGTGGTCTCGCGCAGGCTCTCCGGCTCGACCAGCGCCAGGTAGTCGAGGCCGAAGCCCGCCGCGGCGAGGCGGCTCCGCGCTGCCGCCAGCACCGCATCGGCCGGCTGCCCGGCGCCGAGCGCCGCCGCCGCCTCGGTGAGCGCGGCATGGAGGCCGGCCGCCTGCCGCCGCTCCGCCGGCGCGAGGAAGCGGTTGCGCGAGGACATGGCCAACCCATCCGCCTCCCGCACCGTCGGGCAGCCGATGATCCGCAGCGGCAGGTCGAGATCCGCCACCATGCGCCGGATCACCTGCAACTGCTGCCAGTCCTTCTCGCCGAACATCGCCGCCCGGGCGCCGGTCTGCAGGAAGAGCTTGGCGCAGACCGTGGCGACGCCGCGGAAATGCCCCGGGCGCGCCGCGCCCTCCCAGCCCTCCGAGGGGCCGCCGACCTCGATCGTGGTGGCGCGGCCGGGCGGGTACATTGCCTCGACGCTCGGCAGCCAGGCGAGGTCGCAGCCCGCGCTCTCCAGCGCCGCCAGGTCGCCGGCCTCGTCGCGCGGGTAGCGGGAGAGGTCCTCGTTCGGGCCGAATTGCAGCGGGTTGACGAAGATCGAGGCGGCGACCGCGCCGCCCATCGCCGTGGCCTCGCGCCGCGCCGCGCGGATCAGCGACAGATGCCCCTCGTGCAGCGCCCCCATGGTGGGCACCAGGGCGATGGGGCCGAGGCGTGCCGTCTCGGCGCGCAGGCTGCTCAGGTCTCGGGCGATCCTCATGCCCCAGCATCTGCACCGTTGCCGATTGCGCCGCAAGGCCCGGCCGGCGCATACCCGCGGCCCCATGAGCGACACGCCCGCAGACCGCCCCCTGATCCGCCTCCTGCCCGGCCATGACCGCCGGGTGAAGGCCGGCCACCCCTGGGCCTTCTCGAACGAGATCGCCATGACCCCGGCGATCCGCGCCCTGCCGCCGGGCGGCGCGGTGCGGCTGGAGGGCGATGATGGCTGGCGGCACGGCAGCTGGAGCTTCAACCCGCACAGCCTGATCGCCGCCCGGCTGCTCGACCGCGATCCGGCGGCGGCGCTGGATGCCGCCTGGGCGGAGCGCCGCCTCGGCGCCGCCCTGGCGCTGCGCGAGAGGCTCTACGACGCGCCCTTCTACCGCCTCGTGCATGCCGAGGCGGATGGCCTGCCCGGCCTCGTCATCGACCGCTACGGCGATGCCCTGGCGCTGCAGGCCAATACCGCCGGCATGGAGGCGCTGACGCCGGTGCTGGTCGAGGCGCTGCGGCGCCTGCTCGCGCCGCGCCTCGTCGTCGCCCGCAACGACGCCGCGGTGCGCCGGCTGGAGGGGCTGGAGGAGGGCGTGGCGCCGCTGCTCGGCAGCGACACCACCGCGCGGGTCGAGGAGGGCGGGCTCGGCTTCGCGGTGGACCTGCTCGGCGGCCAAAAGACCGGCTGGTTCTACGACCAGCGGG
Source organism: Roseicella sp. DB1501 (assembly GCF_013112485.1). Taxonomy (GTDB): domain Bacteria; phylum Pseudomonadota; class Alphaproteobacteria; order Acetobacterales; family Acetobacteraceae; genus Paracraurococcus. The sequence goes on along the minus strand of NZ_JABFHG010000001.1, from coordinate 426,662 downwards.
AGAATCGCGACCGGGTGGCGCGGCTCGCCCGCTCCGCGACGGTGCTCGACGCCTTCTGCCATACCGGAGGCTTCGGCCTGCGCTGCGCCGCGGCCGGGGCGGCGCGGGTGACGCTGCTCGACCGCAGCGCGCATGCGCTCGACCTCACCATGGAGACGGCGCGCGGCAACGGCCTGGCGGAGCGGGTGGAGGCGCAGCGCGGCGAGGCGCTGGAGGCGCTGGAGCGGATGGGCGCCGCCGGGACGCGCTTCGACATCGTCGTCGCCGACCCGCCGGCCTTCGCCAAGTCGCGCAAGGACCAGCCGCAGGCGCTGCGCGGCTATGGCAAGCTGGCGCGCCTCGCGGCGCCGCTGGTGGCGCCGGGCGGCTTCCTCTTCATCGCCTCCTGCTCGCATCACGTGGCGCCGGGGGACTTCGCCGATGCGGTGATCTGGGGCCTCGGGCGGGCCCGGCGGGAGGCGAAGCTGCTCTTCCAGGGCGGCGCCGGCCCCGACCATCCGGTGCATCCGCAGCTGCCGGAGAGCGCCTATCTGAAGGCGCTGCTCTTCCAACTGCCGTGACCACCGCGCTCGGCGCCGCCTACCGGGCGAGCGCGTACGAGGCGGCGGGCGCGGTGGCGCGGATCGGCCGGCGCAGCCCGGCGGTGGAGGCGCTGCTGCGCCGGTTCGGCGCCCGGGAAGGCGGCTTCGTCGGCGCCTGGAATCCCGGCAGCCGCCGGCATCCGCCCGGCTGGAACGCGCGCCGGCACGCGGCGCTGCGGGCGGCGGCGCGGCGCCTGCCGGGTGTCGAGGGCTGGGGCGGCACGCCGCGCTGGCGCGAGCGCCACCTGCTGCTGGCCGGCGATCCGCGCCGCCTCGCCGTGCTCGGCCGGCGCTTCCGGCAGCGGGCCATCGTCACGCTGCGCCTCGGCCAGCCGGCCCGGCTGCGCTGGTTGCGTGCCGGCTAGAGCAGATCGCGTTCGGATGGAGTCATCCGAACGCGTGAAGATGCTCGCAAAATCACACGCTGGAGCATGCTGCGTGAACGCATGTGAACGCAGCATGCTCCAGCCCCCTCGCGCCGCCCGGCCTCGCGGCGTAGCCTGCCGCGCAAGGCGAGAAGGGGAGAGACGCCATGCCGAAGCTCGAACGCATCGAGGCCGGGCATTACCGCATCCCGCTGCCGGAGGTGCTGACCGACAGCACCCATGGCGCGATGACGCATTTCGAGCTCGTCACCTGCCGCCTGCGCGACGCCGACGGGGCCGAGGGCAGTGGCTACACCTACACCGTCGGCCGCAATGGCGGCGCGGCGCATGACATCCTGGCGCGCGAGATCGCCGAGCTCGCCATGGGCCACGAGGCGGATGCGATCGAGGCGCTGTGGCAGCATCTCTGGTGGGGCCTGCATTACGGCGGCCGCGGCGGGCCGGCGGTGCTGGCGCAATCGGCCATCGACATCGCGCTCTGGGACCTGAAGGCGCGGCGCGCCAGGCTGCCGCTCTGGCGGCTGCTCGGCGGCTACGATCCGCGCGTGCCCTGCTATGCCGGCGGCATCGATCTCGAGCTCGACGCCAAGGCGCTGATCCGGCAGACCGAGGGCAACCTGGCGCGCGGCTTCCGCGCCATCAAGATGAAGGTCGGCCGGCCGCGCCTCTCCGAGGATGTGGCGAAGCTCGCCGCCATGCGGGCGCATCTCGGCGAGGGCTTCCCGATGATGGTGGACGCCAATATGCGCTGGACCGCCGATGTGGCGATCCGCGCCGCCCGCGCCTTCGCGCCGCACGACCCGACCTGGCTGGAGGAGCCGGTGGTGCCGGAGGATGTCGCCGGCCATGCCCGGGTGCTGCGCGAGGGCGGGGTGCCGATCGCCACCGGCGAGAACCTGCGCTCGCTCTGGGACTTCCAGGCGCTGATCGCCGCCGGCGGCGTCTCCTATCCCGAGCCGGACGTGACCAATTGCGGCGGCGTCACCGCCTTCATGAAGATCGCGCATCTGGCCGAGGCGCATCACCTGCCGCTGACCAGCCATGGCGCGCATGACGTGACGGTTCAGCTCCTCGCCGCCTGCCCGAACCGCTTCTACCTGGAAGCGCATGGCTTCGGCCTCGACCGCTTCATCGAGCAGCCGCTGCGGATCGAGGAGGGCATGGCGGTGGCGCCGGAGCGGCCGGGCCATGGCATCGGCTTCGACTGGGCGGGGCTGGAGAAGGTGCGGGCCTGACCGGCCGCCCTGGGGAGTGCCGCATGTCCGACGCGCTGATCCGCCTGACCGCCACCGAGGCCGTCGCCCGCCTGCGGCGGCGGGAGGTCTCGCCGCTCGAGCTGATCGACGCCGCCGAGCGGCGCATCGCCGCGGTCGAGCCGGCGGTGAACGCCCTGCCGACCCTCTGCCTCGACCGGGCGCGGGCGCATGCCCGGCGGCTGATGGCCGGCGAGGGCGCGAAGCGGGAGGGCGAGCCCGGCTGGCTCGCCGGGCTGCCGGTGACGATCAAGGACCTCACCGATGTCGCGGGCGTCCGCACCACCTATGGCTCGCCGCTCTTCCGCGACCATGTGCCGGAGCGCTCGCACCCGCTGGTCGAGCGGATCGAGGCGCTCGGCGGCATCGTCGTCGGCAAGTCCAACACGCCGGAATTCGGCGCCGGCGGCTCCACCTTCAACGAGGTCTTCGGCCGCACCCGCAACCCCTGGAACACCGCGCTCACCCCTGCCGGCAGCACCGGCGGCGGGGCGGTGGCGCTGGCGACCGGCGAGTGCTGGCTGGCCCAGGGCACCGATCACGGCGGCAGCCTGCGCCGGCCGGCCACCTATTGCGGCGTGACCGGGCTGCGGCCCTCGCCGGGGCGGGTGACGCGGGGCACGGTGAACGCGCTGTTCTCGCCGCTCTCGGTGCAGGGGCCGATGGCGCGCAGCATCCCCGACCTGGCGCTGTTCCTCGACACCATGGCCGGCTGGGACGCGCGCGACCCGCTGACCTATGACGCGCCGGCCACGCCCTATGCGGCGGCCGTCGCGGCGGCGCGGCCGCCCCGGCGCGTCGCGTATACAGCCGATTTCGGCAGCCTGCCAATCGACCGCGAGATGCGCGCCCTGTGCGATGCGGCGGTGCGCCGCTTCGCCGAGGCGGGCTGCGCGGTGGAGGCGATCGACCTGCCGCTCGGCGCGCTGCAGGAGGCCTTCCTGGTGCTGCGCAGCCAGCAATTCGTCATCGACCGCGAATTGCAGCTCGCCGCGCACCGGGCGCGGATCAAGCCGGATATCGTCTGGAACACCGAGCGCGGCCTGGCGGCGACGCCGAGCCAACTCGCCTGGGCCGAGCGCGAGCGCGCCGCCTGGTACCGCCGGGTCAGCGCCGTCTTCGCGGCGTTCGACGTGATCGTGACACCCGGCGCCGGCACGCCCGCCTTCGACGTCATGCTGCGGCATCCGGAGAGCATCGGCGGCCGCAAGCTCGAGAATTACATGGCCGGCTCGATGTGGAACGCCGCCTTCACCCTGGCCGGCTGCCCCGCCGTGGCGGTGCCTTGCGGCCAGGACCGGTATGGCCGCCCGGTCGGGCTGCAGGTGGCGGCGCCGCCGCGGCGCGACGCGGTGGCGCTGGCCGCGGCGGCGGTGTTCGAGCGCATCGTTGGGCTGGACCGGGCGCTGCCGATCCTGCCGCGCGAGGGGGTGGTGCCGCCGGTGGAGACAGCCTGAAGGCCCCGTCTCACGCCGCCCGCACATGCTCCTTCAGCCGCGGCATCAGCTCCACCAGGTTGCAGGGCCGGTGCCGGGCATCGAGCTGGAACACCAGGATGTCGTCCCAGGCATCCTTGCACGCGCCGGTGCTGCCGGGCAGGGCGAACAGGTAGGTGCCGTCGGCGACGCCGCCGAGCGCCCGGCTCTGCATCGTGCTGGTGCCGATCTTGCGGTAGCTCAGCATCCGGAACAGCTCGCCGAAGCCCTCGATCTCCTTCTCCAGCACGCGCTGGAAGGCCTCCGGCGTCACGTCGCGGCCGGTGATGCCGGTGCCGCCGGTGGTGATGACGCAGTCGATGGCCGGGTCGGCGATCCAGCGGCGCAGGATGGCCTCGATCGCATCCGCCTCGTCGCGGGTGATCTCGCGGGCGGCGCAGCGGTGGCCGGCGCCCTCGATCCGTTCCTGCAGGGTCTGGCCGGAGCGGTCGCTGGCCAGGTCGCGGGTGTCGGAGACGGTCAGCACCGCGATGTTGACGGGGAGGAAGGGCAGGCTCTCGTCGATCGGCATGGGGGCTCCGGGGCGTGGGATGGGCGGCGGGTGGGGCGCCGTTCATCCCCTAAGGGTGGGGACGGTCCCGCCCATCCAGCAAGGCCGCCACCTGCTCCGGCCCGGCGAAGCGCGGGAAGCGCCCCGCCGCCAGCGCCTCCAGGCTCGGCGCCGGCAGGCCGAGGCGGGAGGCGTAGATCCAGGAAAAGGCCAGCACCCGCTGCACGTAGAGGCGCGTCTCCTCGAAGGGGATCGCCTCGATGAACAGGAAGGGGTCCTCGCGATGGCCATGCGCCGGCAGCCATCTCAGCAGGTTGCCTGGCCCGGCATTGTAGGCGGCGAGCAGCCGGACGAGGTTGCCCTCGATCCCCTCATGCTGCGCGAGATGGTGCAGGTAGCGCTGCCCGAGCTCGAGCGAGAGACCCGGATCGTGCAGCCGCCGGACGGCCTCGCCCCGCAGGCCCGGGTCATGCGCCACGAAGCTCGCCGTGGCCGGCATGATCTGCATCAGCCCGCGGGCGCCGGCGGGCGAGACAGCGCCGGCATCGAAGCGGCTCTCCTGCAGCGCCACGGCATAGAGCAGGGCCGGGTCGATGCGGTAGCCGCCTTGCGGCTGCAGCACCGGCAGCGGGAAGCGGGCGAGGTCGCGCGGGCCGTCCCCGGCGGCCTCCGGCGCGGCGGCGAGCTGCGCGGCGAGGCCGTGCAGCCCCGCCTGCCCGGCGACCATCCGCATCGCCCGCAGCAGGGCGGGGTTGCGGCCGGCCTGGGCCTGAAGCTGGCGCAGCTCGGCCTCGGCCGGGTCCGTCGCGCCGATTTGCAGCAGGGCGAGGGCCCGCCAGCCGCCGGCACTCTCGGCCAGGGGGGCGAGGGGCGAGGCGGCGGCGCCGGCCGGCGCCTCCCAGGCGAATTGCGCGCCGATGCCGAGCGCCCGGCGGGCCAGCAGCCCGTAGAAGCTGCGCGGCGCCTGCGCCGCCTGCAGCATCCAGGGCACGTATAGCGCCGGCTGGCGGGCCCGCACCGCGGCGCGCGCGGTCCAGAAGGCGGCGGCGGCCCGCAGCGCCGGCGGCGCCCCCTCCTGTCGCGCGGCGCGTTCGAGATAGGGCAGGGCGGCGTCCGGCTGGCCGGCGCCCCAGGCGGCCAAGCCGGCGGCGAAGGCAGCGAGGCCGCTGGCCTCGCCGGCGCGGGCCGCCTCGGCGGCGATGCGCAGCGCCGCCTCGTCGTGGCCGGCGCGGAACAGGCCGATGCCGAGCTCGGCCTGCAGCCGTGCGGCATAGGCGGGGGCGATGCCCTTCGCCTCGGCGATGCGGGCCAGGCCGCCCGCCGCATCGCCGGCCGCAGCCCGCTCGCGCACCGCGCGCTCCAGGGCTGGGTCGCGTCGCAGCGCCGGGTCGGGCGGCGACTGCTCAGGGACGGCGAGGTCGGCCTCGGAAGCGGGGGCGGCCTCCGGCGGGACCGCGTCGCGCGGCGGCAGCCGGCGGAGCAGGGCCTGGATCGCACCCGCCTCGGGATGGTCGCCATAGAGCGCGAGCCAGGATTGCAGCGCGGCGCGGCCCGGGTCGGCGCCCGGCCGCAGGTAGCGGTCGGCCAGCACATGGCCGAGCAGCCGCCGGTCGGCCAGGCGCTCCGTCTCCTGCTGGGCGGCGGCGAGGTCGCCTTGCGCCTGCAGCGCCAGGATGCGCCGCAGCCGCGCCGCCTCGGCGGGGGCGAGAAGCTGCGGCAGGGCGGCAGGGCCAGCCGCGATGGCCTGCTGCGGCGTCGGCTGCGCCGAGGCGGGCGCGCCGGGCAGCGCCAGGGTGAGAGGCATGGTGAGCGGCATCGCGGCCAGCAGGGCGCGCAGGGCCCCGGGAAGAGTCACGGGCATGGCACATTCCCGTTACCATTCAGTGTGAATTCAATACAACAAGGAAGCCCCCCATGGTCAGGCCAGTGTCCTGCCCCGGACGTTCGTGGGCTTCGCCCACGAACGGAAGGGACAAGCAGGCCACTGAATACGAAGGCTGGTGGCCTGAGAGTGACGTCCGAAGGACGTCTCGATCAGGACGCCAGGCGCCGTTGCAGCAGCAGCAGGTCGCGCCAGGCCTCCCGCTTGGCGGAGGGGGTCCGCAGCAGATAGGCCGGGTGCAGCGTCGCCAGCGCCGGCCAGGCCTGCCCGTCCTCCGCCGTCACCTCGTGCCAGCGGCCGCGCAGCCGGGTGATCCCCTCGCGCGAGCGCAGCAGCGACTTGGCCGCGACGCCGCCGAGCAGCACCAGGTGCCGCGGCCGGGCCAGGGCGATGTGGCGCAGCACGAAGGGCAGGAAGAGCGTGATCTCGGCATCGGTCGGGGTGCGGTTCCCCGGCGGCCGGAAGGGCAGGATATTGGTGATGTAGAAGCCGCCCGCCTCCCGCCGCAGCCCGATCGAGGCCAGCATCCGGTCGAGCAGCTGGCCGGAGACGCCGACGAAGGGCCTGCCCTGGCGGTCCTCGTCGCCGCCCGGCGCCTCGCCGATCAGCATCAGCCCGCTCTCCGGCGCGCCATCGGCGAAGACGAGGTTGGTCGCCGTCTCGCGCAGCGGGCTGCCGTCGAAGCGGGCCATGGCCTCGCGCAGCGCCGGCAGGCTGTCCGCCGCCGCGGCGAGGGCGGCGGCCCGGCTCGCTGCCGGCGGCGCGGCGATGGCAGCCCGGCGCGGCGTGACAAGGGCCGGGCGCGGCGGCCGGGCGCCGGGGGAGGTGGCATCGGGGAAGGGGGCGGCGGCCGCGGCATCCGCCGATTCGGGGCGGCCGGCCGGCCGGGTGCGGTCGAGCGGCGCCGCGTCCAGCGCCTCGTCCGCCCCCCAGTCGATCTGCAGCCTGAGCGCCGCGAGCAGCGCCTCCGGCGTCACGGCCTCCATGCTCGCCCGATGCTCCCGCCCGTTGCTCTCGCCCGTTGGGTCTCCCGGCCGGTATCGCGCCGGGACGGGGTTCCGCGCAACCCGGCGCGGGGCTACATGCCTCAGCACAATGGAGGAGCCGGGCATGTCGGAGGCGGAACAGCGCGAGGCGATGGAGTTCGACGTGCTGATCGTGGGTGGCGGTCCCGCCGGGCTCGCCGCGGCGATCCGCCTCAAACAGGCCGCGCCCGACGCCACAGTCTGCTTGGTCGAGAAAGGCAGCGAGATCGGCGCCCATATCCTCTCGGGCGCGGTGGTCGAGCCGCGGGCGCTGGACGAGCTGCTCCCCGACTGGCGCGAGGACCCGCCGGCCCTGGCGACCCCCGCCACCGACGACCGCTTCATGCTGCTGACGGAGACGAAGGCCTACAAGCTGCCGACGCCGCCGCAGATGAACAACCACGGCAATTACATCGTTAGCCTTGGCAATGTCTGCCGCTGGCTCGGCGCCAAGGCCGAGGCGCTCGGTGTCGAGATCTATCCGGGCTTCGCGGCCTCCGAGACCATCGTCGAGGAGGGGCCAGGGGGAGCCACGGTCAAGGGCGTCATCGCCGGCGTCGCCGGCATCCTGAAGGACGGCACCAAGGGCCAGAATTACGAGCCGGGCATGGAGCTGCGCGCCACCTACACCCTCTTCGCCGAGGGCTGCCGCGGCTCGCTCACCAAGCAGCTCTTCGAGCGCTACAAGCTGCGCGAGGGCGTCGCGCCGCAGACCTTCGCCCTCGGCATGAAGGAGCTGTGGGAGATCCCGAAGGAGCGGCACACACCGGGCCTGGTCTGGCACTCCACCGGCTGGCCGCTCGCGAGCGACACCTATGGCGGCTCCTGGCTCTACATGCTGGGCGAGAACCTGGTCTCGATCGGCTTCGTGATCGGGCTCGACTATCCTAATCCCTGGCTCTCGCCCTTCGACGAGTTCCAGCGCTTCAAGACGCACCCGGAGGTGCGCAAGATGCTGGAGGGCGGCAAGCGCATCGCCTATGGCGCGCGGGCGCTGAACGAGGGCGGCTTCCAGGCCATCCCGAAGCTGGTCTTCCCGGGCGGCATGCTGATCGGCGACACCGCCGGCTTCCTCAACGTGCCGAAGATCAAGGGCACGCACACCTCCATGAAGTCCGGCATGGTCGCGGCCGAGGCGGTGGCCGCGGCGCTGGCCGGCGAGGCGCGGCCGCCGGTACTCGAGGCCTATCCCGAGGCGCTCAGCAAGAGCTGGGTCTGGACCGAGCTGCAGGGCGTGCGGAACATCCGCCCGGGCTTCGCCAAGTACGGCCTCTGGGGTGGGTTGGTGAATGCCGCGCTCGACACCTACCTCTTCCGCGGCAAGGCGCCCTGGACCTGGGGGCATCATGCGGACAACGAGACGCTGAAGAAGGCCTCCGAGGCCAAGCGGATCGTCTATCCGAAGCCGGACGGCAAGCTGACCTTCGACCGGCTCTCCTCGGTCTTCCTCTCCAACACCAACCACGAGGAGGACCAGCCGGCGCATCTGAAGCTGCGCGATCCGGGGCGCTGGAAGGGCGTGAACTGGGACCAGTTCCGCAGTCCGGAGAGCCGCTACTGCCCGGCCGCGGTCTACGAGGCGGTGGGGCCGGAGGCGGAGCGGGAGCTGAAGGGCACGCCGGATGCCGAGGCGACGGGCGAGGGCGCCGAGGTCGAGGCCGGCGATGCCGGGGCGCGGCTGGTGATCAACGCGCAGAACTGCGTGCACTGCAAGACCTGCGACATCAAGGACCCGTCGCAGAACATCGACTGGACGACGCCCGAGGGCGGCGGCGGCCCGAACTACATCGGCGGCATGTAGGCTGTTCCCCGCGACGTCGCTGCGCGCCGTCGCGGGGGCCCGTGATTCGTCTTGGGCCCGAGATGCGTCACGTCCTGCCGCGGCAAAGCCACGGCAGGGCAATGGGAGACGCCGTCTATTCCACCGCCGCGCCGGAGATCCGCACCAGCTCCGCGGTGCGGCGGATCTCCGCCTGCTGGAAGCTGGCGAACTCCTCCGCCGTGCTGCCGACCGGCTCGTAGCCCAGCTCGGTCATGCGGCTGCGCATGGCGGGCTCGCGCATCGCCGCCTGGATCGCCGTCGAGATCCGCTCGACGATCGGCGCCGGCGTGTTGGCCGGCGCGAAGACGCCGAGCCAGCTCTGGAAGCCGTAGCTCGGCACCGTCTCGCGGATGGTCGGCACGTCGGGCAGTTGCGGCGAGCGTTCCTGCCGGGTGATGCCGAGCGGCCGGATCTGGCCGGCGCGGACCTGCTGGATGCTCTCGACCACCGGCGCGAAGACGAGCTCCACCCGGCCGGAGACGAGATCGGCCATGGCCGGGGCGCCGCCGCGATAATGCACCTGGGTGAAGCGGACCTTGGCCTCGTGCTCGAACAGCGCCAGCGCGAAATGCTGCGAGCTGCCCGAGCCGCCGGTCCCGGCATTCAGCGATCCCGGCTTCGCCCGGGCCAGCGCCAGCAGCTCCGCCACGCTGCGCGCCGGCACCGAGGGGTGCACCACCAGCAGGCAATGGCTGAGCGCGACCAGCGAGATGGGGGTGAAGTCCCGTGCCACGTCGAAGGGCAGGGAGCGGTAGAGCGACTGGTTCACCGCATGCGTGCCCATCGAGCCCATGACCAGCGTGAGCCCGTCCGGCTCGGCCCGCGCCCCCGCCTCGGAGGCGACGTTGCCACCGGCGCCGCTGCGGTTCTCGACCACCACCGACTGGCCGAGCGCCGGGGTGAGGGCCTGCGCCACGATCCGTGCCGTGGTGTCGGTGCTGCCGCCGGCGGCGAAGCCGACGAGCATGCGGATCGGCCGGTCCGGCACCCAGCCCGGCCCGGCCGCGGGCTGGGCCTGGGCGGGGCGGATGGCGGTGGCGACCCCGGGCAGAGTGGTCCAGGGCAGGGCCGCCAGGCCCGGCAAGAGGCGGCGTCGGTGCATCGTGGTTTCCTCCCGTGGGGCGCTGCGGCCCCATCCGCCCGGGATGCTACAGCGAAGCGCGATCCAGCGGGACCGGGCTTCGCCGCCGGCCCGCTTCCCGGACCAGGCTGCGGCGGCCCGGGCGTGGCGAAGAAGCAACCCGCCGGCGGCGATTGCGGCATCGGCGCGGAGCGAGTTTCGCGCTAGCCTCGACCGGCAGGAACCGGCAGCCATGGCCGGCGCGCAACGCCCAGGGAGAGGCTCGATGACCGACGCCACCGCCTTCGAGGCCGCGCTGCGCGCGGACGGGTTCCAAGAGACGGTGCGGCGGGAGGTGCCGGCCGGGATGGCGCTCGACGAGCACGACCATGACTGGGAGGTGCGCGGGCTGGTCCTGCGCGGCCGCTTCATCATCACCGCCGAGGACCGGCGGCAGGATTGCGGCCCGGGCCAAGTCTTCACCCTGGCGGCCGGGCACCGCCACACTGAGGCGGCCGGGCCGGCGGGGGCGGAGCTCCTCGTCGGCCGCCGCCACCCGGCCTGACGCATGACGCCGGCGGCGGAGCTGATCGCGGCGGCGCGGCTGCTGGATGCGATGGGCTTCATGCCCTCGAAATCCGGCAACCTCTCGCGCCGCCTCGAGACCGGCTTCCTCATCACCCCCGCCGGCCTGGCCTATGCCGAGACCACCGAGGCGGATCTGGTGGCGCTCGATCCTGCGGGACGGGTGCTGGCCGGGCATCGCCGGCCCTCCTCGGAATGGCAGCTTCACGCCGCGGTTTATGCGGCGCGGCCGGAGGCGGGGGCGGTGGTGCATACCCACAGCCCCTTCGCCACCGCGCTCGCCTGCGCCCGGCAGGGCATCCCGCCCTTCCACTACATGATCGCCCTCGGCGGCGGCGACGACATCCGCTGCTCGGCCTATGCCACCTTCGGCACCGCCGCCCTGGCCGAGGCCTGCGTCGCGGCGTTGGCCGGGCGGAAGGCGGCCCTGCTGGCCAATCATGGCGTGGTGGCGCTGGGCGCCAGCCTGGCGGGGGCGCGGGTGCTGGCGATCGAGGTGGAGAACCTGGCGCGGCAATACCTGGCGCTGCGCAGCGCCGGCCTCGCCCCGGTGCTGCTGACCGAGGCGGAGCTGGCCGAGGTGCATGCGCAATTCGGCGGCTATGGCCGCGTGCTGTGACACCGGCCTGCACAAGTTCTGGCCTGCAGCCGGCTGAGCGCCCGAATGGGCGGCGCCAAGCGTGGCGTAGCCAAGCGAGCCGGAGGCTTGCGCCCGGCGATCGAGGGCCTCGCTGGGTCACCATCGAGGTGCGCCGCCATGAACCTCCGCTGGAATGACCCGCCGGCTGTCCTGACCGTGGCGTGCGCGCCGTGCCGCTGCTAGCCTCGGCGCATGCAGCTTCCCGCCCTGCCGTCGCGGCTCGCCGTCCTCGCCGCCCTGCTTCTCTCCGCCGGCGCTGCCGCGGCGCCCAGCGAGCGCGGGGCGCGGGGCGCCTCCGGCCCGCCGGGCGCCGGGGCCTTCGGCGCCTATCTCGCCGGGCGCTTCGCCGCCGCCGAGACCGATACGGCCGCGGCGGCCACCAACATGCTGGCGGCGCTGCGGGCCGATCCGGACCAGCCGGAGGTGCTGAACCGCGCCTTCCTCGCCACCCTGCTGGACGGCCGGCCGGAGGCGTCGCGCCTGGCTCGCCGCCTGACCGACAACCCGGCGGCGAACCTGCTGCTGGCCGGCACCGACGTGCAGGCCGGCCGCTGGGACAAGGCGGAGCAGCGGCTGCGAAGCATGGGCCGCACCGGCCCGGTGCAGATGCTGCAGCCCGTGCTCACCGCCTGGGTGCAGTTCGGCCGCGGCCAGCCGGAGCAGGCCATCGCCACCCTGCGGCCGCTGGTTGAGCAGAACCGGGTGCGGGCGCTGAACAGCCTGCATGCCGCCCTGATCGCCGACCTCGCCAACCGCCCGCGCGAGGCGGAGCGCTTCGCCCGGCTTGCCGTCGCCGACCAGCCGCAGCCCTCCTGGCGGCTCGCGGTGCTGGGGGCCGGGGTGTTCAACCGCGCCGGCAAGGTGCAGGAGGCGCAGCACCTGCTCGACCAGATGGCCGAGAGCGGCGACGACGCGGCGCTGGCCGTGACCGAGCAGAACCGCCGCACGCTGCTGGCGCAGCGCAGCGTCGCCTCGCCGGCTGATGGCTGGGCCGAGGCCTATACGGCGCTCGCCTCGGCGCTCAGGGCGCAGGGATCGGGTGATTTCGCGCTGGTCCTGGCGCAGCTCGCCAGCCGGCTGCGGCCCGGCTTCGCCCCCGCCCTGGCGCTGACCGCCGATACGCTGGCTGATCAGGGGCACACCGCCGAGGCGCTGGCGATGCTGGGCCGCATCCCGGCCGATGATCCGCTGACGCCGGTGATCGATCTCCGCCGCGCCGTGCTGCTCGACAAGCTCGACCGGGCGGAGGAGGCGGTGACCTTGCTGCGCCGGCTGACCGATGCCTATCCGTCGCTGCCGCAGGCCCCGGCGCGGCTCGGCGACCTGCTGCGCCGGCGGAGCCGCTTCGCCGAGGCGGCGGCGGCCTATGACCAGGCGATGGCCCGCAGCGGCGAGATCACGGCGCAGGACTGGCCGCTGCTCTATTCCCGCGGCATCGCCCTCGAGCGGTCCGGCGACTGGCCGCGGGCCGAGGCGGATTTGCTGCGGGCGCTCGAGCTGGCGCCGGAGCAGCCCTATGTCCTCAACTATCTCGGCTATACCTGGGCCGAGCAGGGCAAGAACCTCGACCGGGCCAAGGCGATGCTGCTGCGGGCGACCGAGCTGCGGCCGCAGGACGGCAACATCGCCGACAGCCTAGGCTGGGTGCTGTACCGCCTCGGCGACCTGCCGGAGGCGGTGACCTGGCTGGAGAAGGCGGCCGAGCTGGAATCGCGCAACAGCGTGGTCAACGACCATCTCGGCGATGCCTATTGGGCCAGCGGCCGGCAGCGCGAGGCGCGCTTCCAGTGGCAGCGCGCCCTGACCATGGATCCCGAGCCGGACGAGGTGGGGAAGATCGAGGCCAAGCTGCGCGACGGCCTGGCCGGGGACCCGTCCAGCACCGCGCAGCGGTGATGCTCGCCGAATTCGCGCCGGCCAAGGTCAACCTCTACCTGCATGTGACCGGCCGGCGGGAGGATGGCTACCACCTGCTCGACAGCCTCGCGGTCTTCGGGCCAGCCGGCGACCTGCTCACCCTGGTCCCGGCCGCGACTCTGACCCTCGCGCTCGACGGGCCCTTCGGCGGCGCGCTGACGGCGGAGCCCGACAACCTCGTGCTGCGCGCGGCGCGGGCCCTGGCGACGGCGGCCGGGCGGGTGGCCGGGGCGAGGCTCACCCTGAGCAAAGGCCTGCCCGTCGCCTCGGGCATCGGTGGCGGCTCGGCCGATGCCGCGGCGGCGCTGCGCGGGCTCGACCGCCTCTGGGGCCTGGGGCTGGAGGCCGCGGCGCTCGCCCGCATCGCCGCGCCGCTCGGGGCTGATATCCCAGTCTGCCTGCTCAGCCGGCCGACGCGCATGGGCGGCATCGGCGAGGTGCTGAGGCCGGCGCCCATTCTGCCCGAATGCGGGTTGCTGCTGGTCAATCCGGGCATCGCGCTGGCCACGCCGGCGGTCTTCCGGGCCCGGCAGGGCGCCTTCACGCCGCCGGCCGTCCTGCCGACGCGCTGGCCCGATGCCGCTGCCATGGCGCGGGACCTGGCGGCGCTGCGCAACGACCTGGAGGCACCGGCGATCGCGCTCTGCCCGCAGGTGGCCACCGTGCTGGCGGCGCTGCGCAGCCTGCCGGGCTGCCTGCTGGCGCGGATGAGCGGCTCCGGCGCGACCTGCTTCGGGCTCTTTCCCGATGCGGCGGCGGCCCGTGCGGCGGCAGGCGGGCTGCCGGCTGCCTGGTGGCGCGAGGCGGGGGGGCTTTACGGCGGGGGCGGCTGACGCCTATTCAGCGCCCAGGCGACGGATGGGGCGTAGCCAAGCGGTAAGGCAGCGGTTTTTGGTACCGCCATTCCCAGGTTCGAATCCTGGCGCCCCAGCCAGCCAGTCTGCTTGACGCGGACGGTTCCGGTTTTTGCGCGGGCGGCCGACGAAAGACGCGGTTTTCCGGCCCCACAAGGTCTCGCGTTGCGTGCCGTGGCCCGGCCGCTGCCGCTGGCTGGCCAAGCCCTCGACTGCGGAGAGGATCCTGCGCTGATCCGCGCCCTCTGCCGGAAGCACCATTGCGGACCGCGGCGCATCGAGCAGTTCCGGCCCATTGGCAAGGAAGTGGGCGATCCTCGTCATGACGACCTGCTCCAGCGTGGCCGCGGGCAAGCGAGGGGCATCGGCGTGGTCATCCCGCGTGCCGCTGACCAGGCGGTTCGAGACAAAGTACCGACACCATCGCCCGGCTTTGCATGCTCCCTGGGGTTACAAGCCTGGCTCATAGGAAATTTCCCGTATTGGCGACCTCTTAAGGATCACGCTGGAGTTGCGGGGAAATACAATAAAATGCGCACAACGATCGATTGGGCCGGTAGGGCAAGCCGGTACTCCAGCTCGACATGCCAGAAAGTAGCTATGGGAAGCGGTTCGATCTCGCGCGGGCTGTTGGCACTGCATCGGCGCAGCGAGCAACAGAACTCGTCATGCAACTCCTGCTCCTCGTCCAATATATGACAGCGTCATAATAGAGGCTGCGAAGTGCCTGCATCTTTGTGGTGTAATTTCGATCCGAGCCGCCTTTGCCACAAATGGCCCACTCAATGCTTGATTGAAGGCATGTACGATCGAGTGACTGTAGAGAAGACGTTTATCGCCTCCTGATTGATTGGCTTGGCTTAAAAAAGCTGAGGTGTCAGCCCCGGCCCTCATGCGCCCCTGCCGCTGCGGTCAGCGCGGCGTGACCACGAATGGATAGAGGACGGGCACGCCCTGGCCTTCGACATCGGCGGCGTTGCGGGTGACCAGCGCCAGACCAAGTACACGAGCAGTGACGGCTGATAGTGCATCGCTTGTCGGAACAGTACGAACCGCTGCCATCCGCCCCCGGGCTGTAGCTCTGGCCGCATCCATGGTCAGCACGCGGGATCCGAAAACCTTCGTGACCTCACTGAGCCAGGTCTCCAGGACGATGGCTCTCACCGGGTCGCGTTGCCGCACCCCTTCGATGCTCTCGCGGATCTCACCGAGGGTGAGGGCGTTGAGGAACAGGCCCCAGTTCGCAGCACCGACCCACCACACGGCAACGTCTCGGTGGCAGCGCACGTCCTTGCAGACCTCCGAGATGACGTTGGCGTTGATCCGCCAAGTCGTGGCTCCATGTCGCGCCCGGCGTCGCGCGAGCGGTTGAGTTCCACAACTCCAGCAGGATAGCGGCGAGCAGGTCCTTGAGGCTGCGGGCCGGTGCGAAGCAGCCGCGCAGGAGACTGCGCGCTGCGGCGGCCCGCTCAGGATCGGCCGGAGCCACGGCGCGTACCAGTGCGGCATCCTCCTGTCATACCTGCATCTCAACCCGCTGCAGGCCACGGCCACGAAGGCGCCGGCTGTTGGCCAGGGAAGACATGACGGGCGGTTCGGACTTCAGCAGCATGGCGAGAACGTCCACATTCCCGGAAACATTGTCCGGAAATCCCTGCAAACTCGATCGAACAACCGGTGCTCTCGCTCGCCTCATTGGGAAGCCCGGATCGGGTCTGCACCCGATGGAGCCGGACCTGCCTGGGCGCTACCCTCCTTCAGGGTCAAAAAGGCTAGAGCAGGTCGTGGGAGGGCGTGAATGCCCGGGCGCGTGAATCTGCTCTGGAAACAACAGGTTGCGGCGGCACCATGGCATTCATCGATCAGGTCTCGGCAGCGGACAGGCAGGCCGTGCCCGACCCGTCCGTCTCCGATGCGGGCATGGTGCGAATTCCGGGCGGACGCTTCCTGATGGGCTCGGATGCCCATTATGCCGAGGAACGGCCGGCACATGCCGTCCAGGTCGATCCGTTCTGGATGGATGCCAGCGCGGTCACCAACGCCGATTTCGCCAGCTTCGTCGCGGCGACCGGCTACCGCACCGTCGCCGAACGTCCGCTCGATCCTGCCGTCTATCCCGGTGCCGACCCTGCCATGCTCGACCCCGGATCGCTGGTCTTCCGCATGACCGAGGGACGTGTCGATCTGCGCGACATCAGCCATTGGTGGCAATGGACTCCCGGTGCCTGCTGGCATGCCCCGGAAGGGCCCGGCAGCACGATCCTGGGGCGGGAACGGCACCCGGTCGTCCAGGTCGCCTTCGAGGATGCCGCGGCCTTCGCGCATTGGGCCGGCAAGGCATTGCCGACCGAGGCCGAGTGGGAGTGTGCCGCACGCGGTGGGCTCGATGGCGCCGAATTCGCCTGGGGCAACGAGTTCGCGCCGAACGGCCGGCATCTGGCGAATACCTGGCAGGGTCCCTTTCCCTGGCGGAATTTCGAGGCCGATGGCTTCGCCGGCACCTGTCCCGTCCGCAGCTTTCCCCCCAATGGCTACGGATTGTTCGAGATCTGCGGCAATGTATGGGAGTGGACGACGGATTGGTGGGGCGGAGGTCACGGCGCCGCCGCGGCCCATCCCTGCTGCACGCCGCAGAATCCCCGCGGGCCGGCGCTCGAAGGCTCCTTCGATCCCGCCCAGCCCGCCATCCGCGTGCCGCGCAAGGTGGTCAAGGGCGGATCCTTCCTGTGCGCACCCTCCTATTGCCGTCGCTACCGTCCCGCGGCGCGCCATGCGCAGATGGTGGATAGCGGCATGAGCCATATCGGCTTTCGCTGCGTCCGACGCGACGCGCCCTGAAGGCGCCATGAGGACGGCGCGGCACGACATCCCGGGACGGAGGCTCTTTCGGTCATGAGGCTGCTGCCGCGCGCCATCCTGGACGGGGCCTTGGTGGTCGTCCCTCTCGGCGCGATCGCGCTGCTCCTCATTCACCTCATCCGCTCCCTGCAAGGCGTGGCGGATCCGCTGCTGGGCGGATACCTCCACCCGCTGCTCGCCGCCGCCGCATTGCTGCTGCTGCTGCTTCTCGTCGTCGGACTGGCGGTGCGGTCGGCGATCGGCCATTGGGTCAGGCAGGCGCTCGAGACCAACCTGTTCGAGCGCGTTCCCGGCTATCGTCTCGCAAAGGCGCTGCTGGGCAACGGGCTGCCCGAGGCCGCCGGGAGAAGCCGGATCCGCCCGGCCCTCGCCGCTGTCGAGGAGGGGCATTGCCCCGCGCTGGTCATGGAAGAGTTCGCCGATGGCAGCCTGCTGGTCTTCGTGCCAGGCACGCCAGCCCCGATGTCGGGCGCGCTCTACATCTTCGGGGTCGAGAAGGTCATCTTCCTCGACGTGCCGCTGCTGCCCTTTCTGCGGGCGATCTCGTCCTGGGGCCTCGGCATGCGCGAATTGCTGGAAGGGGCCCCGGCGAGGCCAGCCCGGGATGCAGCGGCCGGACCTCCGTAAGCTCGAGGAAAGGGCGGCCCATGCCGTCGCCGATGGAACGGTGCTCAGGATGGGGGCCGCGCGACGCAGTCATTCCCGCGGCTGGTGAAGCTCTGCACGCGATCCCGCTCGATCTCGAAGGTCACATGGCAATCCAGGACCTCCACCGTCGGGCCGCCCCAGCGCCAGCCCCAGCCGGGATAGGCATCGGCGAGGATCTGCTGCCGGTCATACTGGATGAAGCGCTGCCCATCGGCCTGGTAGGTGCGGGTGGGAACGCCGAGGGCGGCGACGAGGTCGCCCTCGCTTCGGCCGATATGGGCCGCCATCCGTTGCTCGAAACCCTGCCTGGTCGAGCAGGCGGCGGTGGCGGCCAGCAGGCCGAGGAGCAGAACCCATCGCCCGCGATTGTAAGCCTGCATCGCAATCGTCTCCATGATGACCGCCGCTTTCCGGGACAAGTCGGGGCATGTCGCCGGCTGCCCTCCCAGCTTCCATCCGCCCTGCACCGAGGCGGCAATACCGGAAGCGATGCTGCGGACGTCATCCTAACCGACCGGTCTCGCTACGAAATCGGGACGACCGGCGACGTGCCGGGAGGTCTTCGGCAAATTGCCATGGGGCACCTGCGCGACGATCCTGGTACCGTGGCGATCGGAGGTGATCGCCAGATTCCCGCCGAGTTGCCGCAGCCTGGCCCGCATGCTGGGGATGCCGACGCCGAGCACGGGGCCGGCTGCACGTTCGGCCCTGCGCAAGCCTCGCCCGTCATCGATGACGGTCATGACCGCCATGCCATTCGCATCGGCGAGATGGAGTTCAACATGGCGCGCCATGGCATGCCGGTGGATATTGCCGAGCGCCTCCTGCGCCACGCGGAACAGCACCGTCTCCACGGCCCGCGGCGTGTAGTCCGGCCAGGTCGTGGCATGCAGGGTGATGGCGAGGCCGGTGCGGCGCGCGAAGCCCTCCGCATAGACCCGAAGCGCCATCGCCAACCCGCATTCGTCGAGAAGCGGCGGCTGCAGCAGGAAAGCGAGCGTCCGCAACTCCTCCCTGGCATGGTCGAGGGCATCGCGCGCATCGGCGAGCGAGGCGATTGCCTCCGCCGGCTGGGTGGAGGCGATGCGAGCCTGGGCCACGCCGATCATCATGGCCGCCGCATGGAGGTCCTGGGCCGTTCCGTCATGGATCTCCCGGGCGATCCGTCGCCGTTCGTCATCCTCGGCATTCAGCAGGCGGCCGATGGTATGCTCGAGCGCGGCCGTGCGTTCCGATACCGTCGCCTCGAGGCACGCGGCGACTTCCGCCATCATGGCGAGGCGCGCGGCCTGCTGCGTCCGGTCCTCGAAGCTCGAACGTGCGGCTCTCAAGCTGTCTCGCAGCAGGCAAAGCTCGCTGATGCGCGGGCCCATGGAATGCGCAGCCGGCGCAGGCATCCTGGCACCGGCCACCGACACCAGCTCCTGCGCCTGGCGCAGCAAGGTCCGCGACAGAAGGGCGGCCAGCAGCGCCGCGATGAGCAGCCCGGCGATGCCGGCGCAGAAGATGAGGCGCAGCGCGCGGTCCGCCGGCATGGGCGACGCGTCTTTCGGGATGCCGACGATCACACCCCAATCTGTTCCGGGTACGGCGGCGGACGCATGGCGCACGCCCTTGGTTTTGAGGGCGGGCAGGGCGGGCAATGCCGTCCCGCCGCGTGCGGGATCCGTGGCGGCGCCATCGCCCTCCGGCGTCGGTGCGGCGGCGACAACCCGGCCTGCACCATCGACGACGGCGGCGAAGGCACCCGGAACCTCCGGCACCGGCAGCACGGCGGCGAGTTGCGCGGGTTCGACGGATGCACCGACGCCCCAGGGATCGGAACCGGGCGGGCGGGCGGCGATGGCGACCAGCGCCACCGCACCACTGCCGCGCGGGCGCTGATAGACTTCCGTGAGAAAGGCATCCTGGCGAGCGATCGCCCGCCGCGCGACGCCTGGACCGGGCGGCAGGCTGGCTTCCACGCCCTGCGGCACGGTCGTGTTGACGATTTGCCGCCCTTCGGCCGTGCCCACGATGATATGGATTCCCGTCGCCGCCTGGACCTCGCGCGCCGCCGCGGCGATCGCCTCGCGATCGGCCCCGAGCCGCTCGACGCTGCGCGCGAAGGCGCGAACAAGGGTGAAGCGCTCGCGGATCGAGATCTCGACGGCATTCACGGCATGCACGGCCGCGCGGGCGAGTTCCATCCGCTCCCGTGCGGCCTCCCCGGATGCGGCCCACCAGGCGGCGCCGAGCGCGAACAGCAGAAGCGGAAACATCGTCGCTGCCGTAAGCAGGAAGAGGAAAGTCCGAAGCTTCACGTTCCTCTCCTGTCGCGACGGGGTTGCGGGCCGAGCAGAACGCCGCGGGCCTGCCTTGGACGAACCGCGGCTTCGCCGAGGTGCGGGCAAGTCGCACGAAGCAATCCCCGCCAAATTATTTCATTGTGGGCAAAAGCAACCCGAAAAGCCATGCCTCAGGTGTGGACCCGATAAACACCGGCCTCCGGATCGTCTAAACTACCTGACGACAGACCTGCATCACCTCGCGCGTTGATTGTATGCACGGTGCCGAGACCGGGGAGGTGAACCCTTGGTGAATATCCTGATCCTCGATGATCATGGCGTGGTCCGGCGCGGCCTGCGCGCGATGCTCGAGACACGGGCGGATTGGACCGTCGTCGGCGAAGCGGCTGACGGACGAGCCGGCATAGAACTGGCACGTGACCTGCAGCCGGATGTCGTCATCATCGACATTGCCATGCCGAAGATGAACGGATTGGACGCAACCCGCCACCTCAGGCAGGTCAGCCCGAAGAGCGCAGTCCTGATCTTCACCATGGTAGACAGCGAGGAACTCATCCGGGAAGTGTTTTCTGCCGGGGCGCGGGGCTATCTGCTCAAATCCGATGCGGACCGCTTGATCATGGCCGCCGTCGAAGCGCTGGCGGCCGGAAAGCCGTTCCTCAACCCGTCCGCGTCTGTCCATATACTCGATGAGTATCTGCGCGGCGCCGGCACCAAGCTCGCCGAGCAGGAGCCGCTTACCCTGCGGGAGCGGGAGGTGGCGCAGGCGATCTGCGAAGGCCTCGCCAACAAGGAGATCGCGCACCGGCTCGGCATCAGCTTCAAGACGGTGGAATCGCATCGCGCCTCGCTGATGCGGAAGATCCACGCGCATAGCGTGCTGGATGTCGTGCGCTTCGCCGAGCGGAACAACATCACCTTCGCAGGGCCGGGACGGCCGGATCGGTAGCCGGCCCTCGAGAACAGCCTGCACTCCATGCCAGCCCATGGCTCCCCGGGGTGACGAAGCGCATCGCCTGGGGTCGTCACCTCATACCGGCACTCACGCGGCACAAATAGAATTTCCGCAGCGACGGATTGCGGGGATGAGGACATGGATCCGGCTTTCCGGCCAGGAGCGGCAGCGGCCTCGCTTCCCGTCTCGGTCGCGTGGCGGAAGACGCCCCGACCGAGCGCCCGCCGGCCGCCTCTCCCGCAATCGGCCGAGCGTTCCGAACGGCGGCATGGAGCATCGCGCCGCACCGAAGCGCGTCGACGGACGCCGCGTCGCAGGATCGCGGACGCGGAGTGATGGAGGGGAACCGGATGAGTCAGGCACCGAACCGCCGCAGCATGCTGCTCGGCAGCATCGCCGGCGTCGCAGCACCCGCCTTCGCCGGGCCGACGCTCGCCCAATCGCAGCAGCCGGCGGCTCGGCCCGCGCCATCCGCGCAGGGCACGGCGTCGGCATCGGGCGATCGGAAGCCGAACATCGTGGTCATCTTCGGCGATGACGTCGGCCAGTCGAACATCAGCTACTATACGCGCGGCCTGATGGGCTTCCGCACGCCCAATATCGACCGCGTCCACAACGAAGGCATGACCTTCACCGACTACTATGCCGAGCAATCCTGCACCGCGGGCCGCTCCACCTTCATCACCGGCCAGTGCACCTTGCGCACCGGCCTGTCGAAGGTCGGGCTTCCTGGCGCGAAGGCCGGCATGCAAGCCGAGGATCCGACCATCGCCACCGTCCTGAAGGGCATGGGCTACGCGACCGGCCAGTTCGGCAAGAACCATCTCGGCGACCGCGACGAGCACCTGCCGACCGCGCATGGCTTCGACGAGTTCTTCGGCAATCTCTACCACCTGAACGCCGAGGAGGAGCCCGAGAATCCCGACTATCCGCAGAATCCCGAATTCCGCCGTCGCTTCGGCCCGCGGGGCGTGATCAAGAGCTGGGCGGACGGGCGCATCGAGAATACCGGACCGCTCAACAAGAAGCGCATGGAAACGGTCGATGACGAGTTCCTCGTCGCCGGCCTGGACTTCATGGATCGCCAGCACGCGGCCGGCAAGCCGATGTTCGTCTGGCTGAATGCCACGCGCATGCACCTCTATACGCATGTGCCGGAAGCGTGGCGGGGAAGATCCGGGCTGAACGAATATGCCGACGGCATGCTGCAGCATGACGACTGGGTCGGGAAGATCCTGAAGAAGATCGACGACCTCGGCATCGCCGACAACACCATCCTCGTCTACTCGACCGATAACGGCCCGCATTTCAATGCCTGGCCGGATGCGGCCGTCACCCCCTTTCGGAGCGAGAAGAATTCGAATTGGGAAGGCGCCTATCGCGTGCCGGCGGCGATCCGCTGGCCCGGCAAGATCCAGTCCGGCGTCACCAACCAGCTCTTCGCCGGGATGGACTGGTTCCCCACCCTGGTCGCCGCGGCCGGCGACACCGACATCAAGGACAAGCTGAAAGCCGGCTTCGCCGTGGGTGGCCGGACCTACAAGGTGCATCTGGACGGCTACAACCAGCTGCCGCTGCTGACCGGCCAGACCCAGGAGGGTCCGCGCAAGGAATTCTTCTACTTCAACGACGACACCCAGCTCGTCGCCATGCGCTACGAGCGCTGGAAGGTCGTGTTCATGGAGAACAGGGGCGTCGGCTTCGGCGTGTGGCGCGAGCCCTTCGTCGATCTGCGGGTGCCGAAGCTCTTCGACCTGCGCATGGACCCCTATGAGCGGGCCGATGACAGCAGCAACACCTATAATGACTGGCTGATCCGCCGCGTCTTCCTGCTGGTGCCGGCCCAGGCCATGGCGGGGCAGTTCCTCCAGACCTTCCGCGATTTCCCGCTGCGGCAGAAGCCGGACAGCTTCAACCTGGACCGCGTGATACAGCAGATGGAAAGCGCGGCATCCGGCGGCGGCGACTGACGGCGCATCCCTGCCGGCGACACGGCGATTGCGGCGGCCGTTGATGGCACCCCATCAACGGCCGCTGTCATGAATCGCCGCCGGCCGTCACGGAAGCACCTGCCCCCAATCCTGCCGCATCGAGATCAACTGCCAGCCCGCCGCCGGCGCATCGCGCAGCGCGCGGTCGAGCCGGCCGATGGGCGAGAGCCGGTCGTAAGCGAATTCGCGCTCGGCATCATCGTGGTGCACGATCATGCCGAGGCGCCGGCCATCGCCCGTGGTCGTGTATTGCAGCATCTCGTAATCGCCATCGGAATTGCCGAAGGCGGCGAGGGGCCGCTGGCCGATGAAGCGCGAGATGCCCACGGGCTTGCCCGGCCCGTCATCGACCGCGTCGATCTCCGGCAGGGTCAGCAGCTCGCCCCGGTTCCGCTGCAGCTCGTAGCGGAGCTTGAAGGTGGTGCCGACCACCTGCCCCGGCGGCACGCCATAGACCCGCTCGGCCCAGGGGCGCATGAACTCGGTGGTGCCGCCGGAGACGATGCAGGTGCGGAAGCCCTGCGCCCGGAACAGCCGCATCACCTCCAGCATCGGCTGGTAGATGCATTCGGTGTAGGGCCGGTCGAAGCGCGGGTGGCGGGCGGTCGCCAGCCAGTCCAGCGCGGTCTGGCGGAAGGCTTCCGGCGTCATGCCGGTATGCGTCGCGGCGATGATCTCGACGATCGCCTTCTCGCCGGCCGCGGCGAGGGCCGCCTTGTCCCCGGAGATCGCCGCGCGGAAGGGCTCGCGGCTCGCCCAGTCCGGGTGCTGCGGCGCCATGGCGCGCAGGCGGTCGAAGGCGAAGACGACCTGGGTGTAGATCGGCTGCTCCACCCAGAGCGTCCCGTCATTGTCGAACACGGCGAGGCGCTCCTCCGGCGGCCGGTACTCGCGGCCGCCCTCCGTCGTCACCGCGCGCAGGAAGTCGAGGATCGCCCGCCTGGCCTCGCCGTCGCGCCAGGAAGGCAGCGGATCCGCCTGCGCCTGCGCGTGGACCTGGGCCGGGGCCGTGGCCGCCGCAGCGAGCAGCAGCCCGGCAAGGCTCCGGCGGGGCAGGGTGGAGATAGGCGACATGCGATCCTCCTGCTTGCTATCGCGCCCAGCGTGGTTCGGTCAGCCGCGGCGCGGATGCGGCGCCCGAAGGGTTGAGCGGCGGCAGCGCGGCCTTCGTCCCGCCGGCCCGCGCGGGATGGCGCAGCCGTCGCTCCGCCTGCCGGGCCGCGGCGAGCAGCGGCTCGCCACGCCAGGTCGGGCCGGGGGCGCCGCCATAGAGCCTCGCCTCGAGCGCGGTCGCCTCGGTCGCCAGCGCGGGCACGCCCGCGCGCTCGGCCAGGCTCGCCACGCCCCGCTCCTCGCCGCGCGCCGAATGGGCCTCCGCCCAGCGGTAGAGCGCCGTCATGGCCGCCTGCCCGTCATCGGCCCGGCAGGCGAGGGCGAGGGCGGCGAGCGGCGAGGGCAGGCGGCGGGCGCGTCGCCGGGCCAGCCACCAGCCGAGCGCGCCGATGGCCAGCAGCCCCGCTGCGAGCGCGGCCAGGAGCGCCGGGGAGCGCCGCCCCGCCGGGGCGACGACCTCGGCGGCGGGCAATGCGGTGAAGCGAACCGGCGGCACCGCCAGGCTCTGCAGGGTGCCGCGGCGGGGGTCGAACCATTGCACGGCGAAGCCCGGCAACTCGACCGGGCCCGGCTGCTGCGGCACATAGGCCGCGCTCTCGCGCCGCTCGGCATGCAGGGTGCCGCGTTCGGTGCGATCCTGCAGCACCGGCGGATCGGCATAGACGCGCAGCCTCGCGGGCTCGCCCCAGGGGGCCGGCGGCAGCAGCATGGCGGTGCTGTCCTCGGCCGCCATGCGCAGCCGGCGCGTCACCGCCTGGCCGACGCGCACCGTGCCCTCGGCGCCCTCGGTCGAGCTCTCCAGCCGGAAGTCGGGCGAGACGACGAGGCGCCCGACATCGCCGATGCCGGGCGGCAGTCGCGCGGTGAGGCGCGCCGGCGCGGTGGCGGCACTCGCCTCGACGGGCTGGCCTGCGGCGCCGCCCACGCGCAGGCGCATCTCCACCGGCGCCAGCACGATCTCGCCGGGGCTCGCCGGGAACAGCGCGTAGCTGCGTTGCAGCGCCGCATAGCTCGCGCCGCCGACCCGCTCGGTTCCCGGCACGGTATCGGCCTCGGGCAGCACCACGGCACGGCCGCTGGCGATGACGAGATCGGGCCAGCGCGGCGGGTCGATGAAGCGCACTGGCGTCAGCGCCGTCAGCGTCACCGTCACCCGCTGCTTCACCGCCACGGGCTGCTGCGGCGAGAGGGTGAGCCGCAGCAGCAGCTCCGGCTGCTCCTGCGCCATCGCCGCCGGCGGGCCGAGCAGCGGCAGCAGCAGGGCGAGGCGCCTCACGGCGCGCCGCCCGCCGCCTGGCGGGCGAAGCGCAGGCGCAGGAAATCGGCCGGGGTGCCGCCGACGCGGCGCATCCACATCGCCTGGATCTCGCCATCCGAGAGGCCCTGGCCGGGCGTATCGCCCGGCTGCTGCGGCTGCTGCCCCGGGGGCTGCGGCGGCTGGTCGGCCACCAGCTGGCTCGGATCGGGCGGCCGGGCGCCGGGGTCGTCGGTCTGGTTGGCGGCGCGATCCGCCGAGGCGGCCTGCCAGACACGCAGGAAGGCCTGGGCCAGTTCGCGGTTCGCGCGGGCGGCCGAAAAGTCGGGCTGCAGCGCCAGCGCGCGGTCATAGGCGGCGATCGCCGCCTCCCAGTCGCGCGGCAGCATCATATGGGCATTGCCGAGGTCGTAGGCCGCCATGGCCGTGCCCGCCTGGGCGAAGGCGGTGGCCGCGCCCTGGTAGTCGCCGGCCTGGTAGAGGGCAACGCCGCGCCGCACCGGGTCGGTGAACAACCCCGCGGCGCGCGCCGGCTCGCCGCGGTCGAGCAGCAGCTGTGCCCGCTGGTCGGGGGTCAGCCAGAGCCGCCAGAACCAGCCGAGATCGCCATCGGCTGCCATCGCCGGCGCCGCGCCGAGCAGCAGCAGCAGCAGCGCCATTGCCAGGAAGCCGCGGCGGGCGAAGAGCAGCGCCAGGGGCGCGGCGAGCAGCGCCACCCAGGGGCCCATATCCTGCCAGCGCTGGGTCGGGTCTTCGGCCCGCGCGGCGGCGAAGTGGCTGAGGGCGAGGCCCGCGACCCGCGCGACATCGGCGCCGTTGGGCGTGGCCGCGACCAGCCGGGCGCCTGGCGCGCCGGCGAGGGGGCCGGGACCGGTCGCCAGCACCACCACCGCATGCGGCCCTGCCTCCGCCGCCGCGGCCCGGAACGCCGCCGCCTCGGTCGCCGGCACGCCGGGCGTGACGAAGACCACCGTGCCCGCGCCGCCCGGCGCGTCGCCGAGCATCGCCAGCGCGGCCCGGAGGGCGGCGCCCGCGGCCGTGCCGTCGCGCGGCATCACCTGGGGCGAGAGCGCGTCGAGATAGCTCTCCACCAGCCGCGGATCGTCGGTCGGCGGCAGCGCCGGATGCGCGGTGCCGGCATAGGCGAGAAGGCCGATGCGCGTCCCGGCGCGGGCGATCAGCAGGTCGCGCACCTTGCGCTTCCCGGCGGCGAGCGCGGGCTCGGCGGCGCGGGAGAGATCGAGGGCCACCACCAACCGCGCGCTGTCGGCGACGAAGGGGCTTGGCTCGCGCCGCCAGGTCGGGCCGGCGAGAGCGAGGGCCAGCACGGGGAAGAGCAGCAGTGCGACGGTCGCCGGGCGGAGGCGCGGCCGCGCGCCATCGGCGACCAGCAGCGCCCGGAGCAGATGCGGCGCCACCACGCCGCGCCAGCCGCCCGCCGCGCGCCGGCTGGCCCGCTCGAGCCACAGCGCCGCCGGCCCGGCCAGCGCCAGCAGCAGCCACCAGGGGCGAAGGAAATGGAAGGCGGCGAGCAGCGCGCTCATGCCGCCCGCCGCCCCGCGGGGGCGAGGCCGGGACCGAGCAGCAGCACGGCCAGCCCGGCGAAGCCGCCGAGTGGCCAGGCGAAGAGCGGGCTGCGCGGCCGCCAGGAGACGGCCTGGGCCGGCGTCGGCTCCATGGCGTCGATCTGCCGGTAGGCCTCGGCCAGCGCCGCCGGATCATCGGCATGCAGATGCGCGCCGTGGGTGGCCGCCGCGATCGCGTCCAGCGCCGCGAGGTCGAGCGCGGTCTCGCCCGCCGCCGCCGGATCGCCGAGCGAGACCGCGTCGATCTTCACCCCGAACCCGGCGGCGATCGCCGCGGCGCGGGCCGGCGGCACGCGGCTGCCGGTGTCGTTGCCATCGGTGAGCAGCACCAGCAGCCGCCCGGACACCTGCGCGCGCTCGAAGCTCTGCGCGGCGAGGCCGATGGCGTCGCCGAGCATCGTCTGCGGCCCGGCCATGCGCGGGAAGGTCTCGTCGAGCAGGGCGAGCAGCGCGTCGTGGTCGCGGGTGAAGGGGGCGAGCACGAAGGCCGCGCTGCCGAAGACGATGAGGCCGAGCCGGTCGTCCTTCCGCCGCGCGACGAACTGCTTCAGCACCGCGCGCGCGGCGTCCAGCCGGCTGAGCCTGCCGCCGTCCGGCCCGGCCATGTCTTCGGTCGCCATCGAGCCCGAGAGGTCGAGGGCGAGCAGCACGTCGCGGCCGCCGGTCTCGCGCGTCAGCGGCGGCTCGATGCGCACCGGCGCGGCGAGGGCGATGACGAGCAAGGCCCAGGCGAGCAGCGCCATCGCCGCGCGCCAGCGGCCCAGACGCGCCGCCGCGGGCGGGGCGGCGCCGGCCCCGGCGGTGAGGCGGCCGAGCGCGGGCAGGCGCAGCGCCACCCCGGGCGGGCGATAGGCGGGCAGCAGCAGCCAGGCAAGCAGCGGCAGCGGCAGCAGCGCCAGCGCCCAGGGGTGATCGAGCGCGAACTGATCAGAGCCGAGGGTCATGGCGGCGGATCCAGCGGGCGGCGGCATCGCGCAGCCCCGGCGTCGCAGCCGCGGCGGGCGCATGCGCCAGGGCGGCGAGCGCCGCCGCCGTCGCCGCGTCGAGCCCGGCGCGCGGCGCGCTGCGGCGCAGGAAGGCGGCCCAGCCGGAGCCGCTGAGCGCCGCCACCCGCTCGCGTGGCCAGGCGGCGAGCGCGGTGCGCTTGAGGATCGCGGCGATCGCCGCCGGCCCAGCCCCGGCGAGCGCCCGCAGCGCCTCCCGCCGATAGGCGTCGCGGCGCCAGGCGCGCCAGCCCCGCCAGGCGAGCCAGCCGATGAGGGCGAGCAGCAGCAGCAGGAGCGCCGCCCAGGCCGGCGTCGCCGGCCAGAAGGGCACGGGCGGCGGCGCCAGGAGCCCCTGCATCGCCTCGCGGCTCGGCATGTCGGCCGGGTTCATGCGCCCGGCCCGCGGCGATGCGGCGCCGCCGCCCCGCCGAGCAGGCGGCGGAGCTGCGGCGCGGCGTCTTCCTCGGTCCCGATCGGCAGCACCGGCGTCTGCAGCCGCAACCCGCCCCGCCGCACCGCCTCGATCCGGCGTGCATGCTCGGCGGCGACCTGCGCGCCGAGCCCGCCCCGCGCCGGGTCGAGCACCACGACCCGGCGGCCGTCATCGGTGGCGCGGCCGCGCCAGGGGGCGGCCGGCAGCGCGCGCTCGAGCGGGTCCGAGACGCCGATCGCCACCACGTCGTTGTGCCGCGCGAGCCGACCGATCGCCCGCCCGGCGGCGAGGTCGAAGGCCTGCAGGTCGGCCGCCACCAGCACCAGCCAGTCATGGCCGGCGACCGCCTCGGCGCGGGCGAGCGCGGCATTGAGCGGCGCGGCCTCGACCGGCCGCGGCGGCGCCCCGGCCAGGGCCGCAGCGCGCCCGGCGATCGCCCCCAGCACCCGCATCACCGCCGCCCGGCTGCGCTGCGGCCGGTGCTCCTCCAGCCCGTCATCGCCGAACAGGATGGCGCCGACGCGGTCGCCGAAGCGCAGGGCCAGCCAAGCGGCGAGGGCGGCGCTCTCGGCGATCACCGCCGTCTTGGTGGCGTGCACGCTGCCGAAGACCGTCGCGGCGGTGAGGTCGACCAGCAGCAGGGTGGGGCGGTCGCGCTCCTCGGTGAAGACCCGGGTCTGGGTGCGGCCGGTGCGTGCGCTGGCCCGCCAGTCGATCTGCCGCACGTCGTCACCCGGCCGGTAGGCGCGGATCTCCTCGAAGGCGAGGCCACGGCCGCGGATGCGCGAGGCGCGACGGCCGGCGAGCAGGCTGGTCACCGGCTGGCGGTGCAGGAAGGAGAAGCCGCGCGCCTGGAACTGCGCCCGGATCAGGCTGCCGAGCGTCGGGATCAGGCGCGGATCGGGAGCGGCCTCCGCCATGCGCTCAGGCCACCGCAACGAGCGAGAGCAGCTTCTCCACGGCCGCATCGGCGGAGACGCGCGCGGCGCTCGCTTCATAGCTGAGGATCAGCCGGTGGCGCAGCACGTCGGGGGTCACGGCGCGCACGTTCTCGGGCGTGACATAGGCCTGCCCGGCGAGCCAGGCATGGGCGCGGGCCGCGCGGTCGAGCGCGATGGTGGCGCGCGGGCTGGCGCCGACCTCGATCCAGCTGCCGAGCTCGCGGTCCAGCGCGGCCGGCGCGCGGGTGGCGCAGACCAGCGCCACCACGTAATCCTCCACCGCCTCGGCGACGGCGAGATGCGCCAGCTCGGCGCGGGCGGCGAAGACCGCCTCCTGCGCGATGGGCGGCGGCGGTGCGGCCCGGTCCGTCGCCTGGCGCGCCTGTTCCTCGCCGCGCACCAGCCGCAGGATGGCGCGCTCGTCGGCATCGGGCGGGTAATCGACATCGACCTTCATCAGGAAGCGGTCGAGCTGCGCCTCGGGCAGCGGGTAGGTGCCCTCCTGCTCGATCGGGTTCTGCGTCGCCATCACCATGAACAGCCGAGGCAGCGGATGGGTGGTGCCGCCGACGGTGACCTGCCGCTCCTCCATCGCCTCGAGCAGCGCCGACTGCACCTTGGCGGGGGCGCGGTTGATCTCGTCCACCAGCACGATGCTGCCGAAGACCGGGCCGGGCTCGAAGCGGAAGGCGGCGGTCTGCGCCTCGTAGATGTCGCTGCCCACCACATCGGCGGGCAGCAGGTCCGGCGTGAACTGGATGCGGCGGAAGGGCGCCTCGAGATTCCGCGCCAGCGCTTTCACCGCCCGCGTCTTGGCGACGCCCGGAAGCCCTTCGACCAGCACGTTGCCATCGGCCAGCAGGGCGATCAGCAGCCGCTCGATCACCCGCTCCTGGCCGATGATGGCCTGGCCCATGCGCGCGCGCAGCTCGGCGAAGGCCGCGCGCGCGGCAGTGCTTGGCGCGGCTGCGATGTGAGGTGCGGCCGCGCCGCCGCTCATTTCCCGACCCCGCTCGCCGCCCGCGTCATCTGCCGCAGGATCTGGTCGACGTTGAAGGAGGCCGGCTCCTGCCGCGGCGGAAACTCCTTGAAGCTCTCCACGAACCTGGCAACGATTCCCTGCGACGCCTGGATCAGAAACGCGTTGGTGATCAGCCAATGGTTGTAGTTGTTTGAGTCAACCGGCGCCCGCTCGAAAGGATCCATCTTAAGGTCGATGAGCAAGGGCACGCGCAACCGCACGAAAGGTTCCGACCAGACCTGGAACTGGTGCGCGCGTTGCTCGCCGAAGATGATCTTGAAGCGCTCGTGGCGCACGGCGACCAGATCACCATCATCGTTGAAGTAGAAAAATTCCTTGCGCGGGCTCGGCGTGTCACCGGTCAGGGTGGGAAGCTGGTTGTAGCCGTCGAGATGCACCTTGAAGGTCTTGTCCCCCGCGGCATGGCCGGTCAGCAGCTTCTCCTTGATATCCGGTACGCCGGCGGCGGCGAGCAGGGTGGGCATCCAGTCATTGGCCTGCACGATGCCAGTGATGCGCTTGCCGGCCGGGATCTTCCCGGGCCAGCGGACGGCGCAGGGCACGCGGTAGCCGCCTTCCCAATTCGTGTCCTTCTCGCTGCGATAGGGGGTGATGGCGCCGTCCGGCCATTCGTTGAAATGCGGGCCATTATCCGTGGAATAGACCACGAGGGTGTTGTCGGCGATGCCGAGGTCGTCGAGCTTCTTCAGGATCAACCCGACATGGTCGTCATGCTGCACCATGCCGTCAGCATAGAAATTCAGGCCCGTCTTACCATCATAGGCCGGCGGGACGTGCGTGTAGATGTGCATGCGCGTGGCGTTGTGCCAGATGAAGAAGGGCTTGCCCGCGCGGTGCTGGCGGTCGATGAAGTCGATGCAGGCGGCCGTCGTCTCGTCGTCGATCGTCTCCATCCGCTTCTTGTTGAGCGGCCCGGTATCCTCGATGCGGCCATCGGCGAAGCTGCGGATCACGCCGCGCGGGCCGAAGCGGCGGCGGAATTCCGGGTCCTGCGGATAGTTCGGCCGCTCCGGCTCCTCCTCGGCGTTCAGGTGGTAGAGGTTGCCGAAGAACTCGTCGAAGCCGTGCTGCGTCGGCAGGTACTCGTCCTTGTCGCCTAGGTGGTTCTTGCCGAACTGGCCGTTGGCGTAGCCGAGCGGCTTCAGCAGCTCGGCGATGGTGGGGTCTTCCTTCTGCAACCCGATCGCCGCGCCCGGCACGCCGACCTTGGTGAGGCCGGTGCGCACCGGGGACTGGCCGGTGATGAAGGCGGCACGGCCGGCAGTGCAGCTCTGCTCGCTGTAATAGTCGCTGAAGGTCGCGCCCTCGGCATGGATGCGGTCGATGTTCGGCGTGCGGTACTGCATATCGCCGCGGTTGTTGTAGCTGATGTTCCACAAGCCGATATCGTCGCCGTAGATCACCAGGATGTTCGGCTTCTGACCGGAACCGGCGCCCGGCTGCGGCGCCGGGGCCGGGCTCTGCTGTGCCCTGGCCGGCGCGAAGAGCGTGGCGGCGAGGCCGGCCGCGCTGCCGAGCAGCATGTCGCGCCGTGCGGAGCGGGAGGCCTGTGGTTTTGCCGTGTCGTCGCTCATTCTCTCGTCTCCTCGGTTGGGACCTTCTGCACCTGCGGCCGATGCAGCCGCGCAGGCGTCAGGGCCTGGCGCGTCGGATGCAGCGGAAGCCAATATGGCTCGATCCGGAATCGACCATCTGCGCGTGCCGGGCCGCCGGCCGGTAGCGGCGGCAATAGCTGGGCGCGCAGAGGAAGGAGCCGCCCTTGACCACCTTGCGTGGGATGCGGATGGCAGGCTGTCGCGGGTCCATGCTCGCCTCCCGCGCGGCAAGGACCGCCTCGGCGCCGCAGCAGGAGGGGTCGGCGAAGGCCAGGGCGTCCTCATAGGCCACCTGCACCACCGGATGGTCGGAACGGCCAGTCAGATCGCTGCCCGGCCCCTCCGGGAAGCGCCAGCAGGCACCCGGCACCCAGCTCCACCAGTTCCGGACATCGGAGGTGTCCACGGGCCCGTCGGTCTTGCGGAAGACCAGGCTGCCGGGCGCCAGAAGCTCCGGCTGCACACCGGGATACTGCGCCGGGTCGATCGGGCGTTCGGCCACCGTGACATAGCCCGTCGCCGCGACGAAGGCGGCGAATGCGGCATTCGTCACCGCGGTCGCGTCCATCGAGAAGGCAGCCACCTGCATGCGGTGGGCCGGGCGTTCCTCGGGGTAATGGCGGTCCGACCCCATCAGGAACCCGCCGCCCGGCACCGGCCGCATGGCGCGCTGCGCCGCACCCGTCCCGGCCCCTGGCTGGCCCTGCGTCATCCCCGCCGCACTCCTCCGGCATGCGCGTCACCCCTTCAGAAGCGAATGTTCAGGCCGATGACGGGGCCATGCATGGTCGTGTCGTAGACGAGCTTGGCGCTCTCATAGTCCTGCGAGAGGGCGCGGTAGCCGAGGAGCGCCGTGCTCTCGAGCCCGAACATCGTGAAGCGGTAGCCGATGGTGGAGACGACCTGCCAGGCGAAGCGGCTGCCGCCGATGCCGCCGCCTATGTCGCCCCGCAGGATGTATTCCCACCTCTCGCCCAGGCGGCCACGCAGCCGCGCGCCGGCGAAGGGATCTACCCAGTCGGTCGTGCTCTTCGTCGTCGAGACCTGGACGATCGAGATCTTGTTGTGCAGGTGCATCCACCTGCCGCCGCCCAGCAGGTCGACCGCCCATGGGAAGTCCTGCGTCCGGCCGAAGCGGCCGCCGGCCATCTCATAGGCCGCGCCGAATTCGAGCATGCCTATCACGCTGGTCGCATCGACCCTGGCCGGGCCGAGGCGGACGTCGTCATAGCCGAGATCGGAATACTCGCCATCCAGGAAGAAGCCGAGCCGGCCGCGCCGCAGCTCGCCGCGCGCCATGAAGGACAGCAGCGAATCCGACTGGCGGATGGTATCGATGGCGCTGTTGTCGATCTTCACCTGCAGCGGCCCCGCGCCGGTGGTGCCGGTGACGGCCGTGGCCCAGCTGTAGACCGAGAGATCGAGCGTCCAGCCCGATGCGAGTTGGCTCGGTTGCGCCTGTCCCGGCGACGGCATCGTCAGGGGGACCAGGGCGGTCAGGATGAGGATCGGCTTGCGCATGCCGTCGGCCTTCAATGGAGAACGAAGACGGCCGCGAAGCGCAGGCCCCATTGCGGTGCGTCGCTCGGGCCGTCGAGCCAGTAGCGGGCTTGGCCGACGAGGTTCATCGGCACCTTGCCGAGCTTCACCAGCTGGCTGCCGCCGATGGCGAGCGGCAGCGTCCATTGCCGGTCGCTCCAGTCGTAGGTTGCCTCCAGCGTCGCGGTCAGCGCGAAGCCGCCCTTGAAGTTGTGCGATACGAAAGGCTGGAGGAAGGTCTGGTTGAGGTCGGGCCGACCCTGCCGGTTGGCGGAATCGGCGAAGCCCCAGAGGTGATTGGCCAGGGCGCCGAAGGTCCAGGACCCGATCGTCTGCACCAGGATGCCGGTTGGCCCGATGCCCCATTGCCGTGCCTGGAAGGCGGGGCGGGTCGCGGTCGGCCAGAGCACGGCCGGCCCGACGCCCCAGGTCAGGCCAGGGACGCTCGTGCGGCGCGAGAAGAAAAAGCTCTGCGTGACGTCTCCGAGCCCGGCCTCGTGGTCCGGCGTGTAGCGCTCGCGGTAGATGAACGGCACGATGGTGCGGGTGATCAGCGTCCAATCGTCGGTCAGGCGAAAGGGAATGACCGGCTGCAGGTTGAGCGTGTAGCCGAAGCCGTCATCCTTGCTGCCGGCACCGAAATCCAGGTTGTTCTGGAAGGGTACGCTGATCAGGTCAGCGATGGGATTCTGCAGCTTCTGGGCCAGTTCCGCGTCGCTGCCAGGCGGGTCCGAGGTCTGCGCCGCCGAGCGATGCCCCGTCACGGCGACGGCCAAGATCGCCGCGGCGAGAGCCAGGATGCTCCCGTGCGGCACCAGATGCGTCATGGGGCATGCCGCTCCGAACCGCGTCCCGGGGCGGCGCAGAGGCGGTGGCTGGCGACGGCGTGGCGCGCCCTGCTCGGTCGAGCAATCCGCATCGTCATCCGACCGGCCATGGCGCTTCCCCATATCGACGTCGTTGCGACGGCAGGATCCCTTGCCACGTCGCAGCTTAATCGTGCTGCGAAGGTGCTCCCATCGGGGAAAACCCTGAGACGATGGCGCATCGCACCCGATGAATGCCTGCTCGGCTTCATCGGCCGGAGCAGGGCAGGGCCATCGAAACCGACTGATGCGGCTCATTTTTGCGATTGTGCCGGAGGACGTCCGGGAAAATGATCCGGCCTGGGCGTGTTCGGTAGAATTTTCCCAGACGTAAGCTACGAAATCGGCCTAGGGTCTAATACGGACGATCCTAGGGGGAGGCCCGCATTTCGCCGGCCGCAGTCGGGCCTGTAGCCTGCCGGTCTTCGACTGCACGAAGATTTCCTGTCGCGACACGGGGCGATGGAGCCCACTGATTGATCCGCATCCCGCCGGCTGACGACGCCATCGCCGACATTCGACAGGGCATGCCAGGCCTTCGTGCAGCGGGCATGCGCCAGGCCCGAACATGGCGATGGGCCGGCCTTCGGTCGGCCACGGCGCGCTGTCCGTGCCCGGTTGCGCCCGCGGCATCCCGGTCGCGTCGTTGATGGAGAGGAGAAGACGGATGCGATCCTCCCGTGCCATGGCGTTTCCCCTCGCCATGGGCGCAGATCCTGGCGCGGCCTGACATGCGGTGCGCAGGCAGAAGGCTGCAGGCCATGCCGCGACCGTGGCAGGGGCTGTTGCCGGGGCTGGTCATGCTTGTCATGGCAATCCCCGCGGCGGTGCCGGCCTGGGCGCAAGGCAGCGTCGCGCCAGTTGGCAGCCCGGGCGCGGTGTCCGCGGCTGGCAGCCAGGCCCTGAGCGCCGAGGCGCTGGACCGGCTGCTCGAACCCTTCGCGGGAGCGCCGCAGGATTCGCTCGGCATCGTCCTCGACGCCGGTCGCTATCCGAATGACCTGATCGAGGCGTCGCTCTGGGCCCGGACGCCGGAAGCGTCGCGGGGAGCGGTCAAGGAGTCCTGGGCGCCGACGGTGCGCATCCTCGCGGAACGGGCGCCGCAAACGCTGGACTATCTGACGCGAGACCTGGCGACGACCGCGGCGCTCGGCTCAGCCTATGGGAGCCAACCGAATGATGTCTGGCTCGCCTATGGTCGCGTGACCGAGCGTCACGCACGGGTGCAGGCCCAGCTCCAGAAGGAGCCTGTTCCAGCGACGGAAGCGCGCCCCGCTGGGTCGGATCGAGCCAGGTCGAGCGACGGCCCGCATCGCGCTCCGGCGAGTGCGCCGCCCGCTGCCGCGCCGGCGCCATCGGCCTCAGCGCCGGCGGCCCCGCCGCAGGCCGTCGTGGTTCCGCCGCCGCCGGCGACCGGCCCCAGCCCCGCGGGCGCGGCGTTGGCCGGTGGCGCGATCGGCCTTGGGGCGGGGTTGCTGATCTCGGAACTCGCCCATGACAACGATGGCTGGGGCTATCCCGGCCCCTACGGCGTGCCGCCGCCCTACATGCCCTATGGGGGCGGCAACGCAGCCGGGCTTCAGGCGAACCGCATCGCGGCGGCGAGCAACCTGCAGAACAATCGCGTCGCCGCGGCGAGCAACCTGCAAGCCAATCGCCAATCCTTCGAGGCGGCGCAGCGGCAGCAGCAGCAAGCCGCGACGAGCCAACGCCAGGCCCAGCGACAATCGGCACAGGCTGCACGGCAAGCGCAGAGACAGCAAGCCACGACGACGGGCGCGCAGCGTCGCGCCGCGGCAATCGCGGGGCAGCATCCGTTGACCGGCAACGCCGCGCGGCGGCCTCGACCGGGCGCGCCAGAGCCGGCGTTCCAGGGCGCGATCCACCATTCGGGATGGGGGCCGACGCGCGGCATGTCGGACGCCATGGCGGCATCCCGGGCGCGCGTCCCCACGGCCGGCTTCCATGGTCGCGGCGGCATGCGTCGTCGGTAAGCGGGGAGGACAGGGTGGTAGCTGGCGACGAAGCGGCACGATCCAGGATGTGGCGGAAGGCGAGGACCATCATGGCGGCCTTCGCCCTCGCATCCGCCTTGAGCTCGCCGGGCGGGGCCGAGACCGCCCCCCGCGCCGCAGCAGCGATCCGGCATTTCCCGACGCCGGAAGCCGCCGTTCAGGCGCTGGTCAGCGCGATCCAGGAACCTCGGCTGGCCGCGCTGGAAGCGGTGCTCGGACGCGCCGTACTGGACGACATTCCCCTTGGCGAGCGGCAGCAGGCGGCGGTCCGTCGCGCAGCGGGCGCCAAGCTGGCATCGGAACGGTTCGAGATCCGCTACCTCGATGGCGAAGACCGTCGGGCGGTCGCCGAATTCGGGGATGCGCATGCGCAACTGCCGGCGGTGCTGCGGAAATCGTCGCGGGGTTGGGCCTTCGATCAGGCGGCGACGATGCAGGCCATGCGCGAGCGGCGGATCGGCGTGCACGAGGCGAATGCGATCCGCGCCTTGCATGCGCTCGCCGCGGCGCAGCAGCGGTTCCGTACCAGCGACCGGAGCGGCGATGGCATCCTGTGCTATGCCGCCCGGATTCGCAGCTCGCCAGGACGGCGCGACGGGCTGGTCGTCGGCGATGGCGATCCCGTCCCCGGGCCGACCTCGAGCCTGCTGAACGATGCCTTCGCCGCCGCGGAGGCGCCGCGCGGCCAGAGGATGCCTGATCCGCCCGGCGGCTATGTCTATCGCATCCTGTCGGCGCAGGGGCAGAATGCCGAAGGCGGGGCGAAGTCCTACCTCACGCATGACCGCCTGACCGAGGGATTCGCCGTCATCGCCTGGCCGGCCCAGCCCGGCACCAGCGGCCTGTCGACATTCATCATGAACCAGGCCGGCACGATCTACGAGCGCGAATTCGGCGCCGGGACGGCCGGGGAGGTAGCGCGCATCACCGCCTTCGACCCGGCGCCGGGATGGACGCGCGTGAGCGACGAGAAAGGGTAGCGGGCAGCGGCCGGACAGGCCGGGGTTGAACAGACGGATGCATGCCCGGCGGCGACGCAACGCGGTTGCATCCTTCGCCCTGCGATCCGGCCGGGACGGATGCCGTCCTCCCGCCGCACGCTTTGGGGAGCGAGCGGCGTCATTGCCGCATCGCGCCTGAACCGCCGCCCCTCCTGGCCTGTTGACGGGACAGCCGACCTTCAGGAAACCCGCATGTTCTATACCGACGGCAAGTTGCAATATCCCGTCCGCGCCGAGACGCCGAACCCGATCTTTGCCCGCGCGCTGCAGCAGGCGATCGGCGGCGTGGAGGGCGAGATCCGCGTCATGATGCAGTATCTCTTCCAGGGCTGGGGCAGCCGTGGCCCGACGAAGTACCGCGACATGCTGATCAACACCGGCACGGAGGAGATCGGCCATATCGAGATGCTCTCGACCGCCGTCGCGCTGAACCTCGAAGGCGCGCCGCTGTCGATGCAGGAGGATGCGGCCAGGGACGGCGTCGCCGGCGCGGTGCTGGGCGGGATGAACCTGCGGCACATTCTCTCGACCGGCCTCGCCGCGACGCCGGAGAACTGCAACGGCGTGCCCTTCAATGCCAGCCATGTCTATGCCAGCGGCAACATCGCGGCCGATATGTACGCCAATGTCGCCGCCGAGGCGACCGGGCGCGCCCTGGCGACGCGCCTCTACGGCATGACCGAGGATCCGGGCATGCGCGACATGCTGTCCTTCCTCATCGCCCGCGATACCATGCATCAGCAGCAATGGCTCGCCGTCATCGAGGAGCTCGGCGGCGAGACGGCGCAGCTGCCGATTCCGAACAGCTTCCCGCAGAGCCAGGAGGCGAGCCGCTTCTCCTACGCCTATTTCGGGCATCGCACCGACAAGCGCTTCCCGATGGGACGTTGGACGGAAGGCAGCTCGCTCGACGGCAAGGGCCAGTTCGAGCCGATGATCTCCGAGCCGCTGGGCGGGGAGCCGGTTCTCGCGCCGCCGCGGCCGGATGGCGGCGCCCAGACCGAGCAGGTGCAGGCCAGTCCGGTCAAGTGAAGGCTCGGCCTCGCCGCGGCAGCCCGGACAGCGGAACGGCCCGAAGGGTGAGCTGGCTGCAAGGAGATTGACGTCTCCTGGTCCCACCGGCGAGCATTTCGCCGGATGATGCCTGCGACCGGACGCATCGCCGATCGATGCGCCGCCGCCGGCCGGGGGAGGAGACGGGCGATGCCGGTGATGCGATTGGCGAGGGCGGCCGTGCCGCGTCTCGCTACGGCTGACCTTGATCGCTGACGCCGGCCAGCATGGATCTCGCCCGTCGCCTCGCGCCGCGCCTGCCTTTCTACTACGGCTGGGTGGTCATCGCCGTCGCCTTCGTCACCATGGGCGTCGCGGTGAGCGCGCGCACCGCCTTCTCGCTCCTCCTGCCGCCGCTGCTCAACGAATTCGGTTGGGAGCGCGGGATCGTGGCCGGCGCCTTCTCCTTCGGCTTCCTCGTCTCGGCCGTCCTCAGTCCCGTGGCCGGGCGGGCGGTGGACCGGCAGGGCCCGCGCTTCGTCATCGGCATCGGCGTCTGCATGATGGCCGCCGGCCTGCTCCTGGCGCCGATGATCGCGGCGCCCTGGCATCTCTATGCGACGCTCGGCGTGCTCGTCGGGGCCGGGACGAACCTCATGGGCTTCACCGTGCAATCCCTCTACCTGCCGAACTGGTTCGTGCACCGGCGCGCCATGGCCATCGGCCTCGCCTTCGCGGGCGTCGGCGCCGGGGCGGTGGTGTTGCTGCCGTGGTTCCAGGCGACCATCGACCAGGCTGGCTGGCGCGCGGCATGCCGGGCCATGGGCCTGCTCGTGCTGGTGGTCATCGGTCCGCTGGCGCTGCTGGTCCGGCGCCGGCCGGAGGATCTTGGCCTCCTGCCGGATGGCGCGCCGCGCGCCGCGGAGCCCGGCGGCCCGCGGCGTGGCGCCGCCATCATGGATCCCGCCTGGGCCTCGGTCGAATGGACCTTGGCGAAGGCGCTGCGGACGGGCCGCTTCTGGTGGATCGCGCTCGGCTATTCCTGCGCGCTCTTCGCCTGGTACGCCGTGCAGGTCCACCAGACGAAATACCTTGTCGAGATCGGCTTCAGCCCCGCCGTCGGGGCCTGGGCCCTGGGCATCGTCGCCGTCGTGGCGATCCCGGGGCAGATCGGCCTCGGTGCGCTGTCGGACCATATCGGGCGCGAATGGGTTTGGTCGATCGGCTGCCTCGGCTTCGCGGTCTGCTACGCCACGCTGATCGCGCTCGGCCATGCGCCGTCGCCGGCATTGCTCTGGATGATGGTTCTCTCCCAGGGATTGCTCGGCTACGCCCTAACCTCGGTGATGGGGCCGATCGTTTTGGAGATCTTCGAGGGTCCGCATTTCGGCACCATCTTCGGCACGCTCAACGTGGCGATGATCGCGGGCGGGGCCGCCGGCCCCTGGGTCGCCGGCGCGGTCCACGACGTGACCGGGCGCTACGACCTGTCCTTCGCCCTGGCCGCCGCGCTGTGCGTGGTATCCGCCGCGGCGATCTGGATCGCCGCGCCGCGCCGCGTCAGGCTGGTGCCGGGCCGGATCGCCGCCTGAGGAGATCGCCCGGCCCGCCCTCCCGAGGCGGCATGACAGGATCGTGTTGCGGAGATGTGTCAGGTCTCGCTACGGTCGGCAGCAACGAAGCGCTTGGGGAGGATCCACATGGGCAAGCATGTGGTTGCCGCCGTGTCCGAATTGCCGCCGGGAAGCCGCAGGCTCGCCGTCGTGCGCGGCCGCCCCATCGCCGTGTTCAATCTGGATGGCGAGTTCTTCGCGCTCGTGAACCGCTGCCCGCACCAGGGGGCCGGCTTGTGCGAGGGCGAGGTGACGGGCCTCGTCACCGCCGACGGGCCCGGCCGTTATCGGCTGGAGCGTCCCGGCGAGATCATTCGCTGCCCCTGGCATGGCTGGGAATTCGACATCCGCACCGGCCAGTCCTGGTGCGATCCGGCCCGCATCCGCACACGGCAGTACCCGGTGGAGGTCGCGCAGGGCAGTACCGTGGTGAAGGGCCCCTATGTCGCGGAGACGCTCTCCGTCATGGTCGAAGAAGACTACGTCGTCGTCGAGGTTTGACACCCAGCGCTGCAAGCAGTCGCAACGGCGCCGAATAAGGAGAGCGCCGGACGGGAGGAGGCATGAGCGAGATCAGCGAGGCCGCGGCACGGCCTTTCGCCGAGCTGACCGGGAGGCCGATGCCGAACGGCCTGCGGACCGCATCCCTCGACCGATTTTTCCTGCCGCTCGCGGTGGCGCCGACCTTCCTGGTGATGCTGGCCGTCTTCGGCCTGCCGCTGCTCTTCTCGCTCTGGCTCAGCCTGACAGGCTGGTCGCCGCAGCAGAGCATGTTCGACGGCGCCTATGTGGGCCTGGCCAATTTCGAGGATCTGCTGTCCGACCGCGTCTTCACCGCCAGCCTCGGCGTGACGCTCGGCTTCACCCTCGCCACGGTCGCGGCACAGATGCTGCTGGGCCTCGGCATCGCGCTGCTGCTCAACCTCGACCTGCCGGGCATCCGGGCCTTCCGGACCGCGCTCGTCTTGCCGATGATGGTCACGCCCATCGTCGGCGCGCTGTGCTGGAAGCTGCTGCTCGATCCGAATCATGGCGTGGTGAACCACTGGCTCGGCACGCATATCGTTTGGCTGGGAGTGCCGGAGACGGCGCTGGTCGCGGTCTGGCTGGTCAATGTCTGGCACAGCACGCCCTATGTCGCACTGATCCTGCTCGCCGGGCTGCGCTCCCTGCCGCAGGAGCCGCATGAGGCGGCCGAGATCGACGGCGCCAGCCGATGGCAGGTGTTCCGCCACGTCACCGCGCCCCTGCTGCAGCCCTTCCTGCTGGTGGCGCTGCTGCTGCGGACGATCTTCGAGTTCCGCGCCTTCGACAATGTCTATGCCATGACCGGCGGCGGCCCCGCCAACGCCACCATGCTGCTGTCCATGTTCACCTACCTGACCAGCTTCGTCCGCT
The DNA here is from genome assembly GCF_013112485.1 of Roseicella sp. DB1501. Classification (GTDB taxonomy): domain Bacteria; phylum Pseudomonadota; class Alphaproteobacteria; order Acetobacterales; family Acetobacteraceae; genus Paracraurococcus. The sequence continues at coordinate 385,554 of NZ_JABFHG010000001.1, read as the reverse complement.
TCGACTTCGGGCTCGGCGCCGCCGCGGCCTGGCTCATGCTGCTGATGTCCCTGGTGATGTGCCTGCTCTTCATCGCCGTGCTGCGGCGCCGGGAGCCCCGCTGATGGCCGCCGTCACCGGCTCCCGCCGCGCCCGGCAGATCCGCGCCATGCTGGTCTATCTGGCGCTCGCCGCGCTCACCGCCTTCTTCCTCTTCCCGCTGCTCTGGATCCTCGGCCTCTCGCTCAAGACCCGGGCGCAGACCTTCGCCGAGACGCCGGTCTGGCTGTGGTGGCCGACCTTCGAGCATTATGCCGACGTCCTGTTCCGCAAGGATTTCCTGAAGGCCTTCCTGAACACGCTGATCGTCTCGGGCAGCGCCGTCCTGCTCTCGCTCTGCGTCGGGGTTCCCGCCGCCTACGCCTTCGCCCGCTTCCCCTTCCGCGGCGGCAGCTTCCTGTTCTTCTCCCTGCTCGTCATGCGCATGCTGCCGCCCGTGGCCGTGCTGGTCCCGATGTATGTCATCCTCAGCGATATCGGGCTGACGACGACGCATCTCAGCGTCGTGCTGGCCTACACGACTTTCAGCCTGCCCCTGGTGGTCTGGGTGATGCGCGGCTTCTTCGACGACCTGCCCTCCGAGGTGGAGGAATGCGCCTGGATCGACGGCGCGACGCGCCGCCAGGCCTTCCAGCGCGTGGTCCTGCCGCTGGCCAGGCCGGGCATGGTGGCCTCCGCCATCCTCTGCCTGCAATTGGCCTGGAACGACTTCCTCTTCGCCGCGGTGCTGACGAACAATGACACCCAGACCCTGCCGGTGCTGATGGCCGGCTTCACCGGCGGCGATTCCGGCGTGGATTGGGGGCCGATGACGGCCTCCGGCGTGCTCGTCATCCTGACGGTGATCGTCTTCTCCTTCATGGCGCAGAAGCATCTCGTCGCCGGGCTCTCCTCCGGCGCGGTCAAGGGATGAGGCACAACACGGGAGGGCGGGCATGATGGCGACGGGTCGCAGGCGCGTATTGGAAGCCGGGCTGGCGGCCGGGGCGCTCTCCGCCCTGCCGGCGCCGGCCTTGCGCGCCCAGGGGAAGCCGGAGAAGCTGGTCTATATCGGCGACAACCAGGGCGGCTGGAAACGCGCGCTGGTGGAGGAGGTGGCGCCGGCCTTCGAGAAGGAGACGGGCATCAAGGTGGAGTTCACCCTGCTGCCAACCGATCCATGGCGCGCCCGGCTGAAGGCGGAGCTCGGCGCGCGCTCCTCGGCCGTGGACGTGGCGCAATGGTCCGTGCAGATGGCCGGCTGGATGGCGCCGCATGTCCTGGACCACGAGGAGGTGCTGGCGAAGATCCGCGCCCGCGACCCGGACTTCGACTGGGACGACTTCCTCGGCGGCAGCAAGCGCGCCGGGAGCTATGACGGCAAGCTCTGCGGCATCCCCTACCGCATCACCACCGGCATCCTCCACTACCAGAAGCCATTGCTGGAGCAGGCCGGCTTCGCCCGCGCGCCCGGCACCTTCGAGGAATTCCTCAAGGTCGCGCTGGCAGTGAACGCGCCGCCCGAGCGCTACGCCGTCGGCATCATGGGCAAGCAAGGCTCCGGCAGCTACACCAGCTTCGCCTCCTGGCTCTACTCCGCCGGCGGCCAGCTCTGCGATTTCAAGACCGGCGAGGTCTTCATCAACCAACCCAAGGCAGTCGAGGCGCTGCAATTCTACGCCGATCTGATGGCGAAGCATAAGGTCGTGCCGCCGGAAGCGACGACCTGGGAGTATGACGAGATCATCGGCGGCGGCCAGCGGGACCGATACGTGATGGCGCAGACCTTCGCGCCCTACGGCACGCTGATCAACGACCCAGCCAATTCGAAAACAGCCGGCTGCTGGGCCTGGGACATCGTCCCCGGCCATACCGACCGCGAGCAGAGCCGCACCTGGATCGACGGCCATTTCCTGGCGGTGCCGCGCTACACGAAGAATGCCGACTGGGCCACCGAGTTCATCCGCATGGCCTGCAGCAAGCAATGGCTGCGGCGCTCGGCCGAGCGGGCCAATGCGCCGCCACGCGGCTCGGTGCTGCGCGATGCCGACCTGACAGCGAAGCTCGGCTGGACCCCGGTCGCGGCGCAGGCCATCGAGACCGGCATCCCAACCCCCGCGCATCCCGCCTGGGACACGCTGGACATCGCGCTGCGCACCGGCATCTCCGCCGCGCTGCTGGGACAGAGGAGCGCGAAGGACGCGCTGGACGAGGTGGCATCCGACTGGCGGCGTGGCTTGCGGCGGGCGGGGATTGGGCGATGACCGCGATGCCTCCCGGCGCGGTGGATTGCGACATCCATCCGGGCGTGCAGGGGATCAGGACGCTGCTGCCCTATATGGACGAGCATTGGCGCGACCACTTCGTCCGCCGCGCCGCCGACGACTTCGACCTGGCGAGCTACCCACCGCGCTCCCCGCTGGTCTGCCGGGAGGACTGGCGGGTGCCCCAGGGCAAGGCGGGCACCAGCTTCGACCAGTTGCGGCGCCAGGCGCTGGACGCCTTCGGCCTGCGTTACGCCATCTGCAATCCGCTCTATGGCGGCGCGGTCGCGGTCAGCGACGCCATGGGCGCCGCGATCTGCCGCGCCATGAACGACTGGATCGCCGCCGAATGGCTGGCGCGGGACCACCGTCTGCGCGCCTCCATCATCGTGCCCGCCCAGGCGCCGGACCTGGCGGTGGAGGAGATCGAGCGCCTGGCGCCCGACAGGCGCTTCGTGCAGGTATTGCTGCCGGCGGCGGCCGAGCTGCTCTACGGCAAGCGCTACTACTGGCCGATCTGGGAGGCGGCGGTGCGGCTCGGGCTTCCGGTCGGGCTGCATGCCGGGCTGGCCTATCGGTACGCGCCGACCTCGAATGGCTGGCCCTCGCACCATCTGCACGACTATGTCGCGGCGTCGCAGGTCTTCGAGGATCAGCTGCTCAGCCTGGTGACGGAGGGCACTTTCGGGCGCTTCCCGGCCTTGAAGGTGGTGCTGCTCGAATCCGGCGTGACCTGGCTGCCGAGCTTCCTCTGGCGCCACCTGAAGACCTGGCGGGGCGTCCGGCCGGAAGTGCCCTGGGTGGACCGCCCGCCGCCCGAGATCATCCGCGACCAGGTGCGGCTGACCATGCAGCCCTTCGATGCGCCCTCCGATCCCGAGGCCGTGGCGCAGGTGATCGAGCAGATCGGCTCGGACGACATGCTGCTGTTTGCCACCGACTACCCGCACTGGCAGTTCGAGGGGATGGAGGCGGCGCCCGCCGGCATCCCGCCCGCCGTGCTTCGGAAGGCCATGCGGGACAACCCGCTGGCCACCTATCCCCGCCTGCAGGAGGCCCCCTGATGAGCGACGTCCTCGAACGGACAGCGACGCAGGACGCGAAGCTGCGCATCATCGACAGCGATATACACCCGTCCTTGCGCTCGGACGCCGATCTGCATCCCTTCCTGTCGGAGCGATGGCGGCGGCACATCGCCGAATACGGCAAGCTCGGCCGCGCGCCCTATGCCAACCGCATCGCCTATCCGCGGCTGGCCCCCAACACCGCGCGACGCGACGCCTGGCCGCCGGGCGGCGGCCCGCCGGGCTCGGACCTCGCGCTCATGCGGGCGCAGCTGCTCGATCTCTTCGACATCGAGATCGGTATCCTCGAACCGCTGATGCCGAGCAACCTGGTGCGCAACCTGGAGCTCTCGGTCGCCCTCTGCTCCGCCATCAACGATTGGCAGCTGGCGGCCTTCACCACGCAGGAGTCCCGGCTGCGCGCCTCCATCCTCGTGCCCTTCGAGGATCCGAAGGCGTCGGTCGCGGAGATCGAGAAGCGGGTGCGGGATCGGTCCTTCGCGCAGATCCAGCTCACCTCCCGCAGCACGGAGCCGATCGGGCGGCAGCGCTACTGGCCGATCTTCGAGGCGGCGGCGCATTACGGCCTGCCGATCGGCATGCATATCGGCGGGGAGGCGGGACATGCCCCGACGGCGGCCGGCTGGCCCTCCTACTACATCGAGGACCATCACGGCCTGATCCATTCGATGCAGTGCCAGGCGACCAGCATGGTGCTGGAGGGCGTCTTCGAGCGGTTCCCGACGCTGAAGGTCATCATGATCGAGGGCGGTTTCGCCTGGCTGCCCAGCCTCGCCTGGCGGCTGGACGCCCATTGGCGGAAGCTGCGCAGCGAGGTGCCGCAGCTGCGGGAGCCGCCCTCGGCCTATATGAAGCGCAACCTCTGGGTCTCGACCCAACCGATGGAGGAGCCGGAGAAGCCGGAGGATCTCCGGCGCATCCTGTCCTGGATCGGCTGGGACCGGGTTCTCTACGCCTCCGACTACCCGCACTGGGATTTCGACGACCCGCGCTACGCCTTCCCGTGCCGGCTCAGCGAGGCCGAGCGACGGGCGATCTTCCGTGGCAATGCGGAGGCGGTGTACCGGCTCGCCTGACACCGGGGCCGCAGGCACGGCGCAGGGCCAAAGCCATGGCGCTGCGCCGCGCCCGGCGCCATGCTCCGCATCCATGCACGCGTTGCCATCCCGCAGGACCGCCGCCGCCGGCGGTGACGGTCCGCTGATCCCCATCGGGGCCCTCGCCCGCGAGGCAGATTGCAAGGTCCAGACCATTCGCTGGTACGAGCAGGTCGGCCTGCTGCCGAGCCCGGCCAGGACCAGGGGCGGCCATCGCCTGTATGGCCGCGCGCACCGGGAACGCCTGGCCTTCATCCGCCACGCCCGGGAGTTCGGCTTCGGCCTCGATGCGATCCGGCAACTCCTCAACCTGGCTGCCAAGCCCGAACGCCCCTGCGGCGACGCCCATGCCCTGGCTGTCGCCCGGCTTGGCGAGGTCGAGGCCAAGCTCCGGCGGCTGGCCGTCCTGCGGGACGAGCTGGCACGCCTCGTGGAAGCCGGATGCCGCGATGGCATGGCCGCCGAGTGCCACATCCTTGAGACCCTCGCCGACCACAACCATGGGCATTGCCTCTCGGCCGCCCATGCGGCGTCCGGCGAGCCTCTCGCTTGAACCTCCAGTCGCTGTAGGGTCTATATCTCCCGGCATGACGACGCTCGTCGCCGGCCGCAGCCGCGGCGGGACGGGTTGCGGGCGAAGAAGGAGAGGGGCGTGCGGCGAGGCCGAGCCAGGCTGGTCATGCGCAAGGCGGCGCAGCAGGCGAGGGGGTGGGCGGCGATCGCCCGCCTGATCGCCGCCGCCGTCCTGATCGCCTCCCTGCTCGTCCCGCCCTGCACCGAGCCCGGCTGCGCCGGCGTGCCCGCCACGGTGGCGGCTTCGGCCCCGGCCGCGCTCGGCCAGGATGACAGCCCGGGCACGCCTGCGCGCCCGCACGGCATCCTCCATGCGGGCTCCCACTGCGCCTGCCAGCTGGCGGACCGCCTGACGCCGCCGCCGCCCATCCGGCCCGGCGCCCTCCTCGCCATGCGCCAAGCGGCCGTCGCGGCGCCTGCCTACGCCTCCTTCGAGGCCGAGCCGCCCGCCCGCCCGCCCCGGGCCTGATCGAACCGCAGTCGTCCTGGCCGCCTGCCCCGAAGACCGGGGAAGGCGGCTCGCCTGCCTGTCGTCAGCCCTGGGTGTCATGCCTCCTCGATTCCAGTTCCTGCTGTCGCTCGCCCTGCCGGGCGCGGCGATCCTCGTCACGACCCTGCTGCCTCCCGCGGCGGCGGAGCAGCCGGCACGCCGCCAGGCGGCCCCGGCAATGCCCGGCCCCGCGCCGGAGACCGGCAGCCGGCTTGTCGTAACCTCCCCGGCGCAGGCGGTGGAGCTCGCCATGGCGCGCGCGCCCATCCTGCGCAGCGCCGAGGCGGGCCGCCGGGCGGCGCAGGGCGACCGCGTCACCGCAGGGCTGCGGCCGAATCCGGACCTTTCCCTCAACGCCGAGAATATTGGCGGCAGCGGCCGCTATGGCGGCCTCTCCACGCTCGAGACCACCTACAGCCTGTCCCAGCGCATCGAGACCGGCGGCAAGCGGCAGGCCCGCATCGAGGCGGCGAACCGGGCGGTGGGGCTGACCGGCCTCGATGTCGAGGCGGTGCGGCTCGATCTCGCGCGCGAGGTGGTCCGCGCCCTGGCCGCGGCGGTGGCGAGCGGCCGGGCGGTGGAGATCGCCCGGGAGCGGGGGCGGCTGGCCGAGGAGGTGCTGCGCGCCACGCGGGCCAGGGTCGAGGCCGGACGGGAAGCCTTCCCGCAGCAGCGGCGCGCCGAGGTGGCGCGCGAGACCGCCCTGCTGGGTCTCGACCGCGCGCAGCGGGAGGCGGCGGTGGCCTTGCGCGCCCTCTCGGTGCTGCTGGCCATGCCCGGGATCGAGGTCATGCCGGGCCGGGCGAGCTGGTTCGACGAGCTCGGCCCGCGCCCCGATCCCGCCCGCGCGGTGGCCCTGCCGCCGGGGCAGCTCGACCGCGCCCGGCTGGACGCGCTCATCGAGCAGCGCCGCGCCGAGCTGGAGCTGCAGCGGCGGAACGCCATCCCGGATGTTGCCATCGGCGCCGGGCTGCGCCGCTTCCGCGAGGCGGGGGGCGACACTGCCTTCGTGCTCGGGCTCAGCCTGCCGCTGCCGGTCTTCGACCGGAACCAGGGCAACATCCTGCGCGCGGATGCCGAGCTGAGCCGGGCCGAGGCGGAGGCCGAGCGCGGGCGGCTCTATCTCGACGCGGCCCTGGCCGATGCCGAGCGGCGCCTGGGCCAAGCCTGGCACGCCGCGGATGCGCTCCGGCGCATCGTCCTGCCCGCGGCCGGGGAGGCCGCCGGCGCGGCACGGGAGGGCTATGCGGCGGGCAAGTTCTCGCTGCTCGAGGTGCTCGACGCCCAGCGCGCCCTGTCCGATGCCCGCGAGCAGCTCAATGCCGCCTTGCTCGAGGTGCAGCAGGTGCGGGCCGATATCGACCGGCTGCGCGGCCGCGCGGCGGTGGCCGCCGCGCCCATGGGGAGGCCGTGACCGTGAAGCCGCTTCCCTCCTTCCTCGCGGGCGCCGCCCTCGCCCTCGGCGCCTCGGCGCTGCTCCCCGGCCTTCCCGCCACGCTGCGGTCGGGCCTTGGCCTGGCCCCGATCGCGGCCCCCGCCAGCAAGACCGGGTCGCAAGAGGACCACGACCACGCCCATCCCCATGCCCATGGGCCGGACGATCCCCATGACGAGGAGGCCCCCGAGGGCACCCTCCGCATGACGGAGGCGCAGATCGCCGCGGCCGGGATCGCGCTGGCCGAGGCGGGGCCCGGCATGGTGGCGCGGCGCGCCGCCCTGCCCGGGACCGTGGCCGCGAATGCCGACCGGCTGGCGCATGTCCCGGCCCGGGTGGCGGGCATCGTCACGGCGCTCAACAAGCGCCTCGGCGAGATGGTGGCGGCCGGCGAGGTGCTGGCAGTGGTCGAGAGCGCCGAGATCGCCATCGCCAAGGGCGAGTATCTCGCCGCGCTGCGCACCACCGAGCTGGCCCGCCTCACCTTCGAGCGCGAGCAGCGGCTGTGGCAGCGCAAGGTCTCCGCCGAGCAGGATTTCCTGAAGGCGCGCACCGACTGGCAGGAGGCGCAGATCCGCCTCGACCTGGCCCGCCAGAAGCTGGCCGCCATCGGCCTGGGCCAGGCGGAGATCGAGGCCCTGCCGCGCCAGCCGATCGAGGCGCTGCGGCGGCAGGAGGTGCGGACGCCGATCGCCGGGCGGATCACCGCCCGCCCCAAGATGCTCGGCGACGCGGTCTCGGCCGAGGCGGAGGTCTACACCCTGGCCGATCTCTCCACCGTCTGGGTCGAGATGGCGGTGCCGCCCGCCGATCTGGGCTTCGTGACGGAGGGCATGGCGGCGCGGATCCAGGGCGAGGGCGAGGCGCGCGGCGAAGGCCGCATCGTCTTCCTCAGCCCGGTGCTGGACCCGGAGACGCGCTCGGCCCGCGCCGTGGTCGAGGTGCCGAACCCGGAGGGCGCCTTCCGGCCCGGCGGCTTCGTCACCGCCGAGGTCGAAACTGGGGAGCAGCGCGTGCCGGTGCTGGTGCCCCGCGCGGCGGTGCAGCGGATCGGGACGGAGAGCGTCGTCTTCCTCCGCGGGCCGGAAGGGTTCGGGCGGCGGGAGGTGGTGCTCGGCCGCGGCGACCGGGAGGCGGTCGAGGTGGTCTCCGGCCTCGCGCCGGGCGAGCGCTACGCCAGCAGCAACACCTTCCTCCTCAAGGCCGAGTTCGGGAAAGCCGAGGCCGAGCATTCGCACTGATCCTCATGGCCCGCATGCGTGGCCGCATGCGGGCCTCCTCAGACGCCGGGCGCGACCCTCTGGTTCGCTTGGCTTCGCGACATAAGTCGCGGGCCCCGTTTGGGGCCTCGGGCCGGTCGGAAGACCGGTCCGTCAGTAAAAGGGCGACGGCATATGATCGCACGCATCCTCGACCTCTCGGTCCGCCAGCGCTGGCTGGTGGTGCTGCTGGTCGCCGCCGCCGCCGGCTTCGGCCTGCGCGCGCTGCACACGCTGCCCATCGACGCCGTGCCCGACATCACGAACACCCAGGTGCAGATCAACAGCCTGGCGCCCGCCCTCTCGCCCTACGAGGTGGAGAAGCAGGTCACCTTCCCGGTCGAGACGGCGCTGGCGGGCATCAAGGGGCTGCAATCCACGCGCTCGCTCTCGCGCAACGGCTTCAGCCAGGTCGTCGCCATCTTCCGCGACGAGGTGGATATCTACTACGCCCGCCAGCAGGTGCTGGAGCGGCTGACCGAGGTGCGCGCGCTGCTGCCGGAGGGCGTCGAGCCGCGCCTGGGACCGATCTCGACCGGGCTCGGCGAGATCACCATGTGGACGGTGGACTGGGCGCCACGCCGCGAGGGCGACACGGCGCGCGAGGGCCGCCCCGGCTGGCAGCCGGACGGGAGCTACCTGACCCCCGAGGGCCAGCGCCTGGGGACCGAGCTGGAGCGGACGGCTTATCTCCGCACGCTGCAGGACTGGGTGATCCGGCCGCAGCTCCGCACCGTGCCGGGCGTGGCCGGGGTGGATTCGATCGGCGGCGCGGTGAAGCAGTTCCATGTCGAGCCCGACCCGGCGAAGCTCATCGGCCTTGGCCTGTCCTTCGCCGAACTGGCGGAGGCGCTGGAGCGCAACAATGCCAGCCGCGGCGCCGGCTATATCGAGCGCGGCGGCGAGGGCTATGTGGTCCGCTCCGGCGGGCGGCTCGAGACCATCGAGGAGATCCGCGACGTCGTGGTGGCGACGCGCGAGGGCGTGCCTGTGCGGGTGCGCGACATCGCCCGGGTCGAGGTGGGACGGGAGCTGCGGACCGGCAGCGGCAGCGCCAATGGGACGGAGGCCGTCATCGGCACCGCGCTGATGCTGATCGGCGAGAACAGCCGCACCGTCGCGGCGGCGGTGGAGTCGCGGCTCGGGGAGATCGCCCGCTCGCTGCCGCCCGGCATCGCTCTCCGCACCGTGCTGAACCGCACCGAGCTGGTGGACGCCACCATCCGCACCGTGGCGAGGAACCTGGCCGAGGGCGCCCTCCTCGTGGCCGTGGTGCTGTTCCTGCTGCTGGGCAACCTCCGCGCCGCGGTGGTCACGGCGCTCGTCATCCCGGTGACCATGCTGCTCACCGCGACCGGCATGCTGAAGGCCGGCATCAGCGCGAATCTGATGAGCCTCGGCGCGCTCGATTTCGGCCTGATCGTCGATGGCGCCGTCATCATCACCGAGAACAGCCTGCGGCACCTGGCCGCGCGGCAGCACGCGCTCGGGCGGGTGCTCGCCCTGGAGGAGCGGCTGGAGACCGTGGCCGCCGCGGCGCGAGAGATGATCCGGCCCTCGGTCTTCGGCCAGGCCATCATCATCCTGGTCTACCTGCCGCTGCTCACCTTCCAGGGGGTCGAGGGCAAGATGTTCGCGCCCATGGCGCTGACCGTCATCATGGCCCTGGCCATGGCCTTCATCCTCTCGCTCACCTTCGTCCCGGCCATGGTGGCGTTGGCGGTTACCGGCCGGGTGCAAGAGAGGGACAACCGGCTGGTCCATGCCCTCAGGCGCGGCTACGCCCCGGCGCTCGACCTCGCCCTGCGGCGCCCGGTCCCGGTCCTTGGCGCCTCGTCGCTGCTCTTCCTCGGCGCGCTGCTGCTTGGCACGCGGCTCGGCTCGGAATTCATCCCGCAACTGGATGAGGGCAACATCGCCATGCACGCGCTGCGCATTCCCTCGACCTCGCTGACCCAGTCGCAGGCGATGCAGCTTCAGGTCGAGCAAACGGTCTCGCGCTTCCCCGAGGTCGCGGTGGTCTTCTCCAAGACCGGCACCGCCGAGGTGGCCGCCGATCCGATGCCGGTGAACGTCTCGGACACCTTCATCATCCTGACGCCGCGCGACCGGTGGCCCGACCCGGCGCTGCCCAAGACCGAGCTCGTCGCCCGCATCGAGGCGGCGGTGAAGCGCCTACCCGGCAACAATTACGAGTTCACCCAGCCCATCCAGATGCGCTTCAACGAGCTGCTGGCCGGCACCCGCAGCGATCTGGCGGTCAAGGTGTTCGGCGAGGAATTCGCGCCGATGCTGGTGGCCGCCAACCAGGTCGCGGGCATCCTGCGCGGCGTCGCGGGCGCCGAGGATGTCCGCGTGGAGCAGGCGACGGGCCTGCCCTTCCTCGAGATCACCGTGGACAAGGGGGAGATCGCCCGGCGCGGCCTCAGCCTGGATGCGGTGCAGGAGGTGATCGGCACCGCCATCGGCGGGCGCGAGGCCGGCTGGATCTTCGAGGGCGACCGGCGCTTCGCCATCCTCGTCCGGGTGCCGGAGGCGGTGCGCGCCGATCTCGAGGCGCTGCGCAACCTGCCGGTCGCCCTGCCCGGGGCGCGCCGCGTGGATGGCGCGGCGACTGGCGCGGCGACCGTGCCGCTGCGCAGCCTCGCCGCCTTCCGCCTGACCGAGGGACCGAACCAGGTCAGCCGCGAGAATGGCAGGCGCCGCGTCGTGGTCACCGCCAATATCCGGGGGCGCGACATCGCCTCGGTGGTGGCGGAGGCGCAGGCGCGGGTCGCGGCCGAGACGCGGCTGCCCGCCGGCCATTCCGTGACCTGGGGCGGGCAGTTCGAGAACCTGCAGGCGGCGCAGCAGCGCCTGATGGTCGTGGTGCCTGCCGTGTTCTTCCTCATCTTCCTGCTGCTCTACACCGCGCTCGGCTCGCCGCGCGATGCCCTGCTGGTCTTCAGCGCGGTGCCCCTGGCGCTCACCGGCGGCATCGCCCTGCTCTGGCTCCGCGGCATGCCGCTCTCGGTCTCGGCGGCGGTCGGCTTCATCGCGCTCTCCGGCGTCGCGGTGCTGAACGGCCTGGTCATGCTGAACCACATGAAGCATCTCCGCGGCGCGGGCCTGGACCGGGAGGAGGCGATCCGGCAGGGCGCCATGGACCGGCTGCGGCCGGTGGCGATGACGGCCCTCGTCGCCTCGCTCGGCTTCGTGCCGATGGCGATCGCCACGGGAGCAGGGGCCGAGGTGCAGAAGCCGATCGCCACCGTGGTGATCGGCGGCCTCGTCACCGCCACCCTGCTGACCCTGATGGTCCTGCCGGCCCTCTATGCGCGGTTCGGCAGCGCCGATGCCGCGCCGGGATCGGCGGGGGGCGTCACGCCGGCCCCGCCACCCGCGCCCTGACCGCCGCGGCAACCGCCTCCGCGGTGATGCCGAAATGGCGCCAGAGATCCTCCTCCGCGCCCGAGGCCCCGAAGCCGGACATGCCGATGAACGGCCCCTCGGCTCCGATCCAGCGGTCCCAGCCGAGCCTCACCGCCGCCTCCACCCCGATGCGCGGCGCTTCGCCGAGCACCGCGGCGCGGTAGTCCCGCGGCTGCTGCTCGAACAGCTCCCAGCAGGGCATGGAGACGACGGCGACGGACAGCCCCTCGGCGGCCAGGAGCGCACGCGCCTGCAGCGCCAGCGCGACCTCCGTGCCGGTCGCCAGGATGGTCGCGGCGCGCGGCCCACCCTCCGCCTCGGCGATGACATAGGCGCCGCGGGCGCTGCGGTTCTCGCCGGCCTCTCGCCGCACCGCCATCTGCGGCTGGCGGGCGAAGATCAGGCAGGACGGGCCGCCGCGATGGCCGATCGCCAGCTCCCAGCATTCCGCCGCCTCCACGGCATCGGCGGGGCGGAAGACCAGCAGGTTCGGGATGGCGCGCAGCGAGGCCAGGTATTCGACAGGCTGGTGCGTCGGCCCGTTGCGGCCGATGCCGATGCTGTCATGGGTGAAGGCGAACAGGACCGGCAGGCCCATCATCGCCGCCATGCGGAAGGCCGGCCGCTCGTAATCCGAGAAGACCAGATAGGTCACGCCGGAGGGCACCACGCCGCCATGCGCGGCGATGCCGTTCAGCATCGATCCCATCGCATGCTCGCGCACGCCGTAATGCAGGTAGCGGCCCGCGCGGTCCTTGGCGGTGAAGGCGTGGAGCCGGCGCTTGTGCTGCGTCGCCGCCTCCAGGTCCGGCGCGCCGGCGAGCATCTCGGGGATCGCCGCGGCGGCGAGATCGACCAGCTCGCCGCAGGTCTTCCAGCCATGCTGGGTCAGGCCCTCCGCCGCGGCGCGGCCGGCATAGGCGCGCAGCCCGTCCGCCCAGCCCGCCGGCAGGCGGCCCTCCCGCAGCCGGTCCAGCAGGCGGCGCTTCTCGACCGGGAGCGCGGCCACGCGGCCCCGCCAGGCGTCGTAGTCGGGCAGGCTGCGCCGTCCGGCCTCGCGCCAGGCGGCGGCGATCTCGGCGGGGATCTCGAAGGCGGGATGGGGCCAGTCCAGCGCCCGGCGCGCCGCATCCGTCAGCGCCCGCGTGAGCTTGCCGCTATGCGCCGCCCTGGTGCCCTCGACGCCCGGCAGGCCGCGGCCGATGACGGTGCGGCAGGCGATGAGGCTCGGCCGCGGGTCGCGCCGCGCCAGGCTGAGCGCGGCATCCACCGCGTCGATATCGTGGCCGTCCACCTCCAGCACCTGCCAATGGGCGGCGCGGAAGCGCGCGGGCAGGTCCTCGCTCTGCGCGATGCCGATGGCGCCGTCATCGGTCATGTGGTTGTCGTCCCACAGCCAGCACAGCTTGCCGAGGCGCAGATGCCCCGCCAGGGAGGTGACCTCCTGCGCCACGCCCTCCTGCAGGCAGCCATCCCCGAGGATGGCGTAGCTGCGGTGGTCGACGATCCCGGGGCCGAGCTGCGCGGCGAGGAAGGCTTCGGCGACCGCCATGCCGGCGGCATTGGCGACGCCCTGGCCGAGCGGCCCCGTCGTCGCCTCGATGCCATGCGCCGGGCAGTATTCCGGATGCCCCTCGCAGGCCGAGCCGAGCTCGCGGAAGCTGCGGATCGCCTCGATCGGCATGCTGGCATAGCCGGTGAGGTGCAGCAGCGCGTAGAGCAGCATCGAGCCATGGCCCGCGGAGAGCACGAAGCGGTCGCGATCGAACCAGAGCGGATCGGCAGGGTTGAATTTCAGGTGTCGGGTGAACAGCGCCGTCGCGATGTCCGCGGCGCCCAGCGGCGTGCCCGGATGGCCCTCCCCGACGCGTTCGCAGGCATCCATGGCGAGGAAGCGGATGGCATGGGCCAGGCGGCGGGGATCGACGGACATGGATTCCTCCGGGTTTTGGCCGGGATGTGCCCCCGCATCGGTTTCACCGACAAGCGAAAAGATTGCGTGCATCGGTGAGCAGGGTTCATGCTTGGCCATGGCTCCGCACCTGCCCCTGACCGCGCTGCGCGCCTTCGAGGCCGCGGGGCGCACCGGCTCCTTCCGGCTGGCCGCCGATGATCTCGGCCTGACGCCGAGCGCCGTCAGCCATGCCATCCGCGGCCTCGAACGCGATCTCGGCGCGCTGCTGTTCGAGCGCGAGGGACGCTCGATCCGCCTGACGCCGGAGGGCGAGACCCTGATGCGCCATGTGGAGCGCGGCTTCGGCGAGCTGCAGCTCGGCATCGGCAGCGTCGCCTCCCGCCGGCCGCAGCTCCTGAAGCTGCACAGCGCGCCGAGCTTCGCGGCGCAATGGCTGGTGCCGCGGCTCGGGCGGCTGCTGCAGGACTGCCCGGGGCTGGAATTGCGCATCGCCGCCGGCACCGACTACACGAAATTCCTCGCCGACGAATTCGACGCCGACATCGTCTACGGCGCCCCGCCGGCCGAGTTCTTCGGCGCCGCCGGCCATCCCGGCATGCTGGTGCTGCCCCTGGGGACGGAGACCGTCACGCCGCTCTGCTCCCCCGGCCTGGCCGCGGCGATCCGCACGCCCCGCGACCTCTTCGGGCAGCCGCTGATCGAGAGCGACAACAAGCGCGTGCGCTGGCCGGCCTGGTTCGCCGCCAACGGCCTGGCGGCGCCACCGCCGCGCGGGCCGCGCTTCGATCGCAGCTTCATCTCGCTCAGCGCCGCGGCGGACGGGCTCGGCGTCGCGCTGGAATCGACGCTGCTGGCGGAGCGGGAGCTGGACTCCGGCCGGCTGGTGCAGCCGCTGCGGAGCATCGCGGAGGATGTGGTCTATACGGGACACTGGCTGCTGGCGCCGCGCGCCAAGCGCTATGCCCGGTCCATGGTGCTGTTCCTCGGCTGGCTGGCGAAGGAGCTGCGCCTCGACATCCATCTCGACGAGCTGGAGCGGATCGCGGGCGAGCGCGAGCGGGCAGGGGGGCGACCAGGGGTTGCCGGATGACACCCGCCCGGGCGCAACCTGCTGGTTGATGAATCAAAGTCACCGGTCGGCGCAAATTTCTCGTTTGCTGGTGAACCGGCTGCTGCGGCATTCCTCCGGGAAGAAACAAGGAGGACGTCGCCCATGCTGCTCGCCAACAAGACCGCCGTGATTTCTGGCGCCGCCAGCGCCCGCGGGATCGGCCGCGCCACCGCGACGCTGTTCGCCGAGCACGGCGCGCGCGTCGCCATCCTCGACCTCGATGCCGAGGGCGCGCGCAAGGCCGCTGCCGAGCTCGGCGAGGGGCATGTCGGCATCGGCTGCAACGTCGCCGATCTCGGCAGCTGCCGCCAGGCCGCGGAGCAGGCCATCGCCGCCTTCGGCAAGATCGACGTCCTCATCAACAACGCCGGCATCTCCCAGCCCGTGAAGACCATGGAGATCACGCCGGAGGACTGGCAGCGCGTCGTCGACGTCAACATGACCGGCGTGCTCTATCTCAGCCAGGCCTTCATCCCGCACATGCGGGCCCGCAAGCAGGGCGCCATCGCCTGCATGTCCTCGGTTTCCGCGCAGCGCGGCGGCGGCATCTTCGGCGGCCCCCACTACTCCGCGGCGAAGGCGGGCGTGCTGGGCCTGGGCAAGGCCATGGCGCGGGAACTCGGGCCGGACGGCATCCGCGTGAACATGGTCACGCCCGGCCTGATCCAGACCGACATCACCGGCGGCAAGCTGACGCCCGAGATGAAGGCGGAGATCCTGAAGGGCATCCCGCTGAACCGGCTCGGCGACGCGATCGACGTGGCGCGGATCTATCTGTTCCTCGCCTCCGACCTCTCGGCCTATGTCACCGGCGCCGTCATCGACGTCAATGGCGGCATGCTGATCCATTGATGCCGGGCCGCGGCGGCTGTCGCGGCCTTTTCCACGAAACATCAGGAGGAAGCGCGCCATGGAAGCGCCATCGGCGGTGCGTGCCAACGCACCGAGCCTGGAGGAGCGTGCCTATCGCATCCGCCGCAACGCGCTGCGGATGGGCGAGGTCCAGGGCCAGGGCTACATCGCCCAGGCGCTCGGCATCGCCGACGTGCTGGCGGTGTCCTATTTCCACGCCCTGCGCTACCGGCCGGAGGACCCGCATTGGGAGGGCCGCGACCGCTTCCTGCTGTCCATCGGTCATTACGCCATCGCGCTCTATGCCGTGCTGATCGAGGCCGGGGTGATCCCGGAGGCGGAGCTCGAGACCTATGGCACCGATGACAGCCGCCTGCCGATGTCGGGCATGGCGAGCTACACGCCGGGCATGGAGATCAGCGGCGGCTCGCTCGGCATCGGGCTCGGCATCGCCGTCGGCATGGCGCTGGGCCTGAAGCGGAAGCGTTCCGACCGCTTCGTCTACAACCTGATGTCGGATGGCGAGCTGGACGAGGGCCCGATCTGGGAGGCCGCGATGTCCGCCGGCCACCACAGGCTCGACAACCTGATCTGCATCGTCGACGTGAACCGGATGCAGGCCGACGGCGTCTCGACCGGCGTGCTGAATTTCGAGCCGCTGCCCGAGAAGTGGCAGGCCTTCGGCTGGTTCGCGCAGCGCGTGGACGGCAACGACACCGCGGCGCTGGTCGCGGCCTTCGATGCCGCGCGCCGGCATGCCGCCCCGCAGCCGCGCGTCATCATCTGCGACACCAGGATGGCGAAGGGCGTGCCCTTCCTGGAGGCGCGGGAGAAATCGCACTTCCTGCGCGTCGAGGCGCATGAATGGGCAGAGGCCATCAAGGCCCTGGACGACGGGAGGACAGCATGACCCGCACGCAGCGCCGCCCCTGGCGCGGCCTCCCGGCCACGCCGCAGGACCCATCGAAGCCGCGCCTGACGACCTCGGCGATGATCGCCTCGCTGGCGGGCGCCGATCAGCGCACCAGCCCCGCGCCCTTCGGCCGGGCCCTGGTCGAGCTCGGCAGGACGCGCCCCGAGGTGCTGGGCCTGACCGCCGACCTGGCGAAGTACACCGACCTGCACATCTTCGCCCAGGCCCATCCGGACCGCTTCTACCAGATGGGCATGGCGGAGCAGCTGCTGATGCTGGCCGCGGCCGGCCTCGCGCATGAGGGCTTCGTGCCCTTCGTCACGACCTACGCCGCCTTCGCCTCCCGCCGCACCTTCGACTTCATCAGCCAGGGCATCGCCGAGGAAGGCCTGCCGGTGAAGATCTGCTGCGCCCTGCCGGGCCTGACGACCGGCTACGGCCCCAGCCACCAGGCGACCGAGGATGTCGCGATCTTCCGCGGCATGCCGGACCTGACCATCGTCGACCCCTGCGACGCGCTCGACATCGAGCAGGCGGTGCCCGCGATCGCCGCGCATGACGGCCCGGTCTACATGCGCCTGCTGCGCGGCAACGTGCCGCTGGTGCTGGACGAGTACGACTACCGCTTCGAGCTGGGCAAGGCGAAGCGCCTGCGCGACGGCGCCGAGGTGCTGATCATCTCCTCCGGCTTCATGACCATGCGGGCGCTGGAGGTGGCGAAGCGGCTCGAGGCCGACCGGATCGGCGCTGCCGTCCTGCATGTCCCGACCATCAAGCCGCTGGACGAGGCGACCATCCTCGCCGAAGCCGGTCGCAGCGGGCGCATGGTGGTCGTCGCCGAGAATCACAGCGTCATCGGCGGTCTCGGCGAGGCCGTGGCGACGCTGCTGCTGCGGAACGGCGTAGTCCCGCCGCGCTTCCGCCAGGTGGCGCTGCCCGATGCCTTCCTCGACGCCGGCGCGCTGCCGACGCTGCACGACCGCTACGGCATATCCGCCGAGGCGATGTCCGCCAACATCAAGGGCTGGCTTGGCTAGGCAGACCCCGTTCGAGTGGAAACACCCGAACGGGTGAAGATGCTCTGAGAACAACAGGCTGGAGCATTTGCCGCGAACGCGCAGGTGAGTGGGAAATGCTCCAGCACCCACAAAAATGGAGGAAACGACCATGAACATCCCGACCACCCGCCGCGCGGTGCTGCTCGGCGCCGCGGGCCTGCTCGCCATGCCCGGCCTGCTGCGGGCGCAGGGCCAGCTCAAGCTCACCCTCGGCCATGGCGCCGCGCCGGGCAATCCGCGCAGCCTCGCGGCCGAGCGCATGGCGGCGCTGCTGAAGGAGCGCAGCAACGGCCGGATCGAGCTGCGGGTCGCCGGCTCCGCCCAGCTCGGCGACGATGCGGCGATGCTGACGGCGCTGCGCACAGGCACGCTCGACCTGTCGGTGAACAGCCAGGGCGCCGCCTCGGCGGTGCTGCCGGAGCTCGCCGCGCTCGGCCTGCCCTTCCTCTTCGCCGATGCGACGGCGGCCTATGGCGTGGTCGACGGGGCGATCGGCGAGGAGCTGGCCAAGCGCTTCGAGGGCGTCGGGCTGATCTCGCTCGGCTTCTGGGACAACGGCATCCGCCACACCACCAACAGCAAGCGCCCCATCGCCCAGCCCGCCGACCTGAAGGGGCTGAAGATCCGGACGCCGCCCGATCCGATGACGATCGACATCTTCCAGTCGCTCGGCGCCGCCACCCAGCAGATCAATTTCGGCGAGCTCTACGTCGCCCTGCAGCAGGGCGTGGTGGACGGGCAGGAGAATCCGCTGGCGAACATCCAGTCCTCCAAGTTGTTCGAGGTGAACAAGTACATCTCCCTGACCGGCCACAAGTGGGAGTGCAACCCGGTCCTGGTCTCGCGCATCGCCTGGGGCCGGCTGAAGCCGGAGGATCGCAAGCTCCTGCAGGAGACCGCGCGGGAGGCCACGACCTATCAGCGCGGCCTGTCGCAGGAGATCGACCGCAAGCTGCTGGCGGAGTTCCGCGCCAATGCCGCGCTGGCGGTGAACCAAGTCGATCAGGGACCCTTCCGCGCCGCAACCGCCACGGTCGCCGACCGCTGGGAAGCCAAGCCCTTCGGCGATTTCGTGAAGCGCCTGCGCGCGGCCGCGGCGGCGTGACATGGCAAGACCCGAGGAAGCCGAGGCCGCCGCCGCCGACTCGGCCATGGCATCCGGCGGCGTCGCGCCGAAGGGTGGCCTGATCGCGGCGACCGAGGCGGTCGACCGCGCCATCGCCCTGCTCTGCCAGGGCGTGCTGCTGCTGGCGGGCACGGCGCTGATGACGGTGCTGACCGCCAATGTCATCGCCCGCTACGTGCTGGCGACGGGCGGCTTCGACTGGGCCGAGGAGGTTCCGCAGCAGATCTTCCCCTGGTTCATTATGGCCGGCGTTGCGCTGGCGGTGCAGCGCGGCGGCCATATCGCCGTCGAGTGGCTGCTGGGCAAGCTCGGCCGCGGTGGCAAGCGCGTGTTGCTGCTGGCGGGCCATGCGCTGGTCATCCTGGCCTATCTGGCGCTGTGCCGCGAGGCGCTGGAGGTGGCGGAGATCGTCGCCATCGAGCGCAGCCCCGCCCTCGGCCTGCCCGGATCCTATGGCTACTGGGCGATCGCCGCGGGCTGCGCCCTGCTGGCGCTCGGCACGCTGACGATCCTGCTGCGCATCGCTGTCCTGGGGCCAGAGGCCCTGCCGCAACCCGTGCCGGAGGAGCAACCGACATGAGCCTCGCCCTCATCCTCTCCTTCACCGTGCTCATGGTGGCGGTGGTCCCGGTGGCGCATGCCCTGGTCATCGCATCGGGCGCGGCGCTGCTCTGGGACGGCAACATGCCACTGATGCTGGTGGCGCAGCAGATGTTCCAGCAGACGCAATCCTTCCCCATGCTGGCGCTGCCCTTCTTCATCCTCGCTGGCACGCTGATCATGGAAGGCAAGCTCGGCGAGGAGCTGCTGCGCTTCTCGGGCGAGATCATGCAGCGGCTGAAGGGCGGCGCGCTGTCCACGACCGTCGTCGGCTCGGTCGTGTTCGGCGGCGTCTCGGGCAGCGCGGTCGCCAATGCCAGCGCCCTCGGCTCGGTGCTGATCCCCTGGCAGAAGCGCCAGGGCTATCCGGCCGGCCTCTGCGCCGCCAACAACGCGACCTCGGCGGTGATCGATATCCTGATCCCGCCCTCCATCCCGATGATCCTCTATGCCGTCGTCAGCGGCGTCTCGATCGGCGACCTGTTCATGGCCGGCGTGCTGCCGGGGATCATGATGGCCGGCGGCTTCGTCGCCGTCTGCTGGTGGCAGGCGCGGCGGCTGAACGTCGCATCCGAGGCGCCGCCGCTCGATCTCGGCCGGCTGTTGCGGCTCGGCCTCTATGCCCTGCCTGCGCTGATCCTGCCGGTGCTGATCCTGGTCGCGCTGCGCTTCGGCTTCGCCACCCCGACCGAGATCGCCGTCATGGCGGTGCTCTACGCGCTGGTTGCCAGCCTGGCGCTGTACCGCGACATGTCCTGGGCGCGCTTCCGCAAGGCGATGATCGATGCCGGCATCGCCACCGGCATCGTCATGATGGTCATCATGGGCAGCGCGGCGGCGAGCTGGATCCTGACCTATGACGAGGTGCCGCAGCGCTTCGCCGACTGGGTCTCGACGACGCTGCATGCGCCCTGGCTGGTGATCCTGGCGATGAACCTGATCATGCTGGCGATCGGCGGACCGCTGGACCTGGCCCCGGCGATCCTGCTGCTGGCGCCGATCTTCGTGCCGTTGGCGCAGACGATCGGGCTGGATACGCTGCAGCTCGGCCTGATCATGGTGATCAATCTCGGCATCGGGCTCTACACTCCGCCGGTCGGCACGACGCTGTTCATCTCCTCGACCATCGCCGGGAGTTCGATGGCGGAGACGACCCGGGCGCTGTGGCCATTCTTCTGGGTGGCGATCGGCCTGCTGGCGCTGATCAGCTACGTGCCTGCCCTCACCATCCGGTTCTGACCGCGCGGACCCGACCCATTGATCGGGCGCCTGGGAAGCGACGCATCCAGGCGCCCTTCATCTTTATGATGCCGCGCTTCGCCGCGCATCCGCAACGATACGGCATTTCGCCTCGACGCTGACGCGGCGAAGGCGATACGCTCGCCCGATGTGCAACTGCTCGAGTCACGGGTGAATGATGAGCGCCATGCTCAGCCAACACGCGGAGCAGGACGGGTCCACCAAGCACGCAGGAAGCGCGGCCGGACAGGTGCTCGCGGTCCGTGGCGCGGTACTCGATATTCGTTTTGCCGCCGGGGCGCTGCCCGCCATCGACGATGCGTTGCGGATCGCGCGTCCCGGCGCCGAGGACATCCTGCTCGAGGTCCAGTCGCATCTCGGGCCGGCGGAGGTCCGCGCCATTGCGCTGAACGCGACAGAGGGCCTGCAGCGCGGCATGCCGGTCGAGAGGCTGGGCGGGCCGCTGATGGTGCCGGTGGGCGAGCCGGTCCTCGGCCGCCTGCTCGACGTCGCGGGCCGCACGCGGGACAAGGGCGAGGCCCTGCCGGCGAATACGCTGCGCTGGCCCATCCATCGCCCGCCGCCGCCCCTGGCGCGGCAGAGCGCGGCCGTCAGCGTCTTCGAGACCGGCATCAAGATCATCGACCTGCTGGTGCCGCTCGGCCAGGGTGGCAAGGCGGCCATGTTCGGCGGCGCCGGCGTCGGCAAGACGGTGCTGGTGATGGAGCTGATCCGCGCGATGGCCGAGCGCTATCGCGGCATCTCCGTCTTCGCCGGCATCGGCGAGCGCTCGCGCGAGGGGCATGAGCTGCTCAACGACATGCGCGGCTCGGGCGTGATCGACCGGACCGTGCTGGTCTACGGGCAGATGAACGAGCCGCCGGGCGCGCGCTGGCGCGTCGGGCTGACGGCGCTCACCGTCGCCGAGTATTTCCGCGACGCGGAGAAGCGCAACGTCCTGCTGCTGATGGACAATGTCTTCCGCTTCGTGCAGGCGGGCAGCGAGGTCTCCGGCCTGCTCGGGCGGCCCCCCTCCCGCGTCGGCTACCAGCCGACGCTGGCAACCGAGGTCGCCACGTTGCAGGAGCGCATCGCCTCGGTCGAGGGCGCGGCGATCACCGCGATCCAGGCCGTCTATGTCCCGGCCGATGATTTCACCGATCCGGCAGTGACCGCCATTTCCACCCATGTCGACAGCATGATCTCGCTGTCGCGCGCGATGGCCGCGGAGGGCATGTATCCGGCGATCGATCCTCTCGCCTCCGCCTCGGTCCTGCTCGACGCCGAGGTGGTCGGGCAGGAGCATGAGGCGCTGGCCGGCCGCGCCCGCCAGGTCTTGGCGCGCTACCGCGAATTGCAGGATGTCATCGCCCTGCTCGGCGTCGATGAGCTGGGCAGCGCCGACCGCCAGACCGTCAATCGCGCGCGGCGATTGCAGCGTTTTCTCACGCAACCCTTCGGCGTGACGGAAGCCTTCACCGGCACGCCCGGCCGCTCCGTGCCGCTCGTGGAGACCCTGGCGGGCTGCCGCGCCATCCTAGATGGCGAGACGGATGAGTGGGCGGAAAGCTCGCTCTACATGATCGGCACTCTCGACGAGGCGCGGGAGAAGGAGAGGGCCCGGCAGTCGGCAGGCGCGGCGTGAAGCTGCTTCTGACCGACACCCTGCGGGTGATCGTCGATCACGACGACATCGTCTCATTGCGCGCCGAGGATGCGAGCGGCAGCTTCGGCATCCTGCCGGGCCATGCCGACCTGCTGACGGTCCTGGCGGTCTCCGTCCTGTCCTGGCGCCATGCCGACGGCCGGCAGCGCTTCTGCGCCGTGCGCGGCGGTATCATGACGGTGCGCGGCGGGCGGGAGATCGCCATCGCCACGCGCGAGGGCCGGCTCGGCGACAGCGCCGAGGCGCTGGAGCGCACGGTGCTCGCGGAATTCCTCGCCGCCGTTGACGCCGAACGCACGCAGCGGGTCGCGGAGGCGCAGATGCAGCTTCGGGTGGTGCGGCAGGTGGTGCGCATCCTGCATGCCGGCCATGACAGCCTCGGCCTGTCCTCGTGACCGGACCTGATGAGGCAGGGGAGGATCCGCTGCTCCGCTCGGTGCAGTTGCGCGCGGCGCGCGAGCGGCGGGCGCGGCGGGAAGGGCCGCCCAGCACCGCGCGCTACCTGGCGCAGATCGGCACGCTCGGCTGGATGATCGTCGTGCCGGCGCTGATCGGGCTTTTCATCGGCCGCTGGATCGACCGCAGCTTCGGCACCGGCATCTTCTGGAGCGCGCCCCTGCTGATGCTGGGCGTCGGGCTCGGCTGCTGGTCCGGCTGGCGCTGGATGCAGAAGCAATGAGCCTCGCCTGTCAGGCCCTCTGGCTGCTGCCAGGCCTGCTGCTCGGGCTGCTGCATTTCCGCGGCCTGGAGCGCAATGCCGATCTCTATGCCCATGGCCGGACCGGACCGGGCCTGGCGCTTCAGGGTCTGCGCATGGCGGTGACCGCTTGCGCCCTGGTGGCGGCCGCCTTGCAAGGCGCCTGGCCGCTGCTGGCGACCTCGGCGGGCTTCCTGCTCGCCCGGCTGCTGCTCGTGCGCCCGCCCCCTCCGTCCCTTGGGCCGCCCCTTGGGCCACCGCTCGGGAAGCAGCCGCGATGACCTCGCCCCTGGAAACGCATCCCGTTTGGCAGCTCGGCCCGGTGCCCCTCTCCATGCCGGTCCTCGTCACCTGGGGCCTCATGCTCGTCCTCGCCGGCGGAAGCTGGCTGCTGACACGGCGGCTCGCGCTAAGGCCGGGCAGGGCGCAGGCGGCGATGGAGCTGGTCGTCGAGGCGGTCGAGCAGCAGATCCGCGAGACGATGCGAGTCGAGCCGCGCCCCTATCTGGCGCTGATCGGCACCTTCTTCCTCTTCGTGTTGACCGCCAACTGGTCCTCCCTCATCCCCGGGATCGAGCCGCCGACGGCGAGCATCGAGACGGATGCCGCGCTCGCCCTGATCGTCTTCGTCGCCGTCATCCTCTACGGTTTGCGCGTGCGGGGATGGCGGGGCTATCTCGGCAGCTTCCTCTATCCCAACATCATCATGCTGCCCTTGAACCTGATCGAGAATTTCACCCGGACCTTCGCCCTGATGGTCCGCCTGTTCGGCAACGTCATGAGCGGGGTCTTCGTCATCGGCATCGTGCTGTCCTTGGTGGGCTTCCTGGTGCCGGTTCCGCTGATGGCGCTGGAGCTCCTGACCGGCGCCGTGCAGGCCTACATCTTCAGCGTCCTGGCCATGGTCTTCATCGGCGGCGCCGTCGAGGGGGAGGGCGGCAACGCGCGGGAAAGGAAAGACGCATGAACCTGATCGAAGTCGCAAGCATCCTCGGCGCGGCCTTCGCGGTCGGGATCGGCGCCATCGGGCCGGCGCTCGGCCAGGGCCGGTCGATCGCGGCCGCCATGGACGCCATCGCGCGGCAGCCGGAATCGGCGAACATCATCTCGCGCACGCTCTTCGTCGGCCTTGCCATGATCGAGACCTGCGCGATCTACTGCCTGGTCATCGCCCTGCTGCTGCTCTTCGCCAACCCCTTCCGGGGCTAGGCCCATGCATATCGACTGGTGGACCCTGGGTCTCCAGACCATCAATGTCCTGATACTCGTCTGGCTGCTGCGGCATTTCTTCTTCCAGCCGATCAAGGCGGTGATCGAGGCGCGCCGCGCCGCCGCGGCGCGGATCACGGAGGAGGCCGAAGCCCTTCGCACGGCCGCCAAAGCGGAGCTGGCGGCGCTCGAGGCGAGGCGGCGCGACTTCACCGCGGAAGGCGAGAAGATCCTCGCCGAGGCGCATGCGCAGGCCAGCGCGGAACGCGGTGCCATGCTCGACCAGGCGCGCGCGGAGGCGGGCCGCATCGTCGCCGAGGCGCGCGAGGTGCTCGGCCGCGAGCGCGAGGCGCAGCGCCGGACGCTCGAGGCCCAGGCTGCCGAGCTCGCATTGGCCATGGCCCGTCGCCTGCTCGACCTCCTGCCGCCGCGGCAGGTCACGGCGGCCTTTCTCGAAGGCTTGGCGGCGGAGATGGAGCGGTTGTCGGACGCGGCGCGGAACGACCTGGCCACGGCCGGTGCCATCACCATCGCCACGGCGACGCCGCTGCCCTCCGAGCTGCAGGCGGAGTGGCGGGACCGCCTGGCGCAGCTGCTCGGCGCCGGCCCGCGCCTCGCCTTCCAGCACGAGCCCGCCCTGATCGCGGGCGTGGAGCTGCGCGGGCCGCATACCCTGCTGCGCCGGAACTGGCGCGCCGATCTGGAGCGGCTGGCGCGCGCCCTTCCCCTGACCCCGCAGGTCCATGATGTCCAGCAGCTGGCTTGAGGAGGCTCGCCGCCGGGTCGAGGCCGCCGACCTGACGCCGGAGCGCGAGGAGATCGGCCGGGTCGAGCGGGTCGGCGATGGCATCGCCCTCGTCTCCGGCCTGCCGCATGCCCGGCTCTCCGAGCTGCTGCGCTTCGACAAGGGCCAGCTCGGCTTCGCGCAGGTCCTCGAGGCCGACCGGATCGGCTGCGTCCTGCTCGACGACGACACCGGCATCGAGGCGGGCGATGTCGTGCGCGGCACCGGCGAGGTCGTGCGCGTGCCGGTCGGGGCCTCGCTGCTCGGCCGGGTGGTGGACCCGCTCGGCCGCCCGCTCGACGGCGGCGAGGCCCTCGCGGACGTGGAGCGGATGCCCATCGAGCGGCCGGCGCCGAGCATCATCGAGCGGGAGCTGGTGACCGAGCCGGTGCAGACCGGCCTGCTGGTCGTGGACGCGCTCTTCGCCCTCGGCCGCGGCCAGCGCGAGCTGATCGTCGGCGACCGCACCACCGGCAAGACCGCGATCGGCATCGATACGATCATCGCCCAGCGTGCCAGCGACATGATCTGCGTCTATGTCGCCATCGGGCAGAAATCGGCGACGGTCGCGCGGGTGATCGACGCTGTTCGCCGGCACGGCGCGCCGGAGCGCTGCATCTTCGTGATCGCCGGCGCCGCCGACGCGCCGGGCCTGCAATGGATCGCGCCCTTCGTCGGCTTCACCATGGCGGAGTATTTCCGCGACCGCGGCCAGCATGCCCTCATCGTGGTCGACGACCTGACGAAGCATGCGGCGACCCATCGCGAGATCGGTCTGCTCACCGGCCAGTCGCCCGGGCGCGAGGCGTTTCCCGGCGATATCTTCTACCTGCATTCCCGGCTGCTCGAACGGGCGGGGAAGCTCTCCGCGGAACTCGGCGGCGGCTCCCTCACCGCCCTGCCCATCGCCGAGACCGAGGCCGGCAATCTCAGCGCCTATGTCCCGACCAACCTGATCTCCATCACCGACGGCCAGATCGTGCTCGATGCCGGCCTGTTCAATGCCGGCCAGAAGCCGGCCGTTGATGTCGGCACCAGCGTCAGCCGCGTCGGCGGCAAGACCCAGGCCGCCGCGCTGCGCCAGGTCACCGGCACGCTGCGGCTGGACTACACGCAGTTCCTCGAGCTGGAGAGCTTCACCCGCTTCGGCGGCGTCACCGACCAGCGGGTGAAGGCGCAACTCGCGCGCGGCGAGCGGATGCGGCAATTGCTGAGCCAGCCGCGCTTCGCCGCGCTGCGGATGGTCGACGAGGTGGCGCTCGCCCTGGCCCTGCGGGAGGGCGTGCTGGACAGCCTGCCACCGGAGCGCATCGCCGCCTTCCGCAAGGCCTTGCCCGCCTGGATCGATGCGGAGGCACCGGCACAGGCGGAGGTCATCGCCCGTACGCGGCAGCTCGATGCCGCCAGCCGCGAGGCGCTGCTGGCGGTGCTGCGTCGGCTCGCCGGGCAGCAGGCCGGGGCCGCGGCTTGACGGAGCGGCTGGCGGAGGTCTCCACGCGCCTCGACACCGTGCGGCAGCTCGGCATGGTGGTCGGCGCCATGCGCGGCATGGCGGCCGCCCGCGCCCAGCAGAGCCGCAATCTGCTGCCGGCGATCCGGACCTATGCGCAGGTGGCACTGGACGCCATGGCGCAGGGCCTGTCGCTGATGCCGCCGGGCGACCCGGCGCCGCCGGCGCGCGGCGGCGCGGCGGGGCTCATCGCCTTCTGCGGCGAGCAGGGCTTCGCCGGCGCCTTCACCGAGAGGGTCCTCGATGCGCTCGCCACGCGGCCGGGAGGCAGCCTGCTGTTCCTGATCGGCACGCGCGGCACGTCCCGTGCGGCCGAGCGCGGCCTGGCGGCCGCCTGGAGCGCGCCCATGGCCTCGCATGTCGATGGGCTGCCGCGCCTGGCGCGCCGCTTGGGCGAGGCCGTCTACGCCGCCATCCGCGACCGTGGCATCGCGCGCATCGACCTCATGCTGCCGGATTGGAGTCCGGAGCGCGGGTTGCGCGTCGAGACCCGCGCCCTGCTGCCGCTGGACTACCGCCGCTTCGCCGGCCGGCGCCCGGCGCAGCCGCCACTGGTCAACCTTCCCCCCGCGGTGCTCGTCGAGGGCATCGCCGAGGAATACGTGCATGCCCTGTTACAGGAGGCGGTCGCCATCGCCTTCGCGGCGGAGAACGAGGCGCGCGTCGCGGCCATGGCCTCGGCCCGCAGCAATATCGACCGGATGCTGGCGGAGCTCGGCGCCGAGGAACGGCAAATCCGCCAGGACAGCATCACCGCCGAGGTGATCGAGCTGGCGAGCGCCGCCCGCAGCGCGTCGCAGCGTTCTCATACCGAGGGCCGTTGATGGTGATACATCAACGGCGTCCATTCGGGCGCTCGGCATGAATGGATCATTCACGCCGTTGATATCGGGGCTGAGGCCGGCGGCGGCGGGGCTGCTCGCCGCCGCCGCGCCATCGCTCAGGCTGCCACGAAGACGTAGTCCTGCGCGGTGAGCGTGCCGGTGCTGCCGGCGAGCTGGACCGCGATCACCGGCGAGGTCGTCGCGCCATCGACGACGACATAGTATTGCAGCGCGCCCGAGCTGCTCTTGTAGTCGAGATGCGCCGCGGCGGAGAACCCCTCGAACCGCAGCATGTCGTGCTCGCCGCCGGTCGGCAGCGCGCGATGGAAGTCGATGATGTGGTCATTGGCGACGATCGACCCCTTGGTCAGGACGAAGGTGTCGTTGCCGGCCCCGCCGCCGACGCGCGACAGGCCCTTGCCGAAAAAGAAGACGTCGTCCCCGGCGCCGAGCGTGGCGTTCAGCGGTCCGGCCCCGGCATGCACCTCATCGGCGAAGCTGCTGCCCGTGACGGTATGCGTCGCCTTGGTGGACATGGTCGCGGCATCGAGCGTCACGCCCGCCCGGGCCTTGCTGAAGTCGTAGAGGTCGCTGCCATCCGGCCGCAGCGTGTAGCTGCCGCCCAAGGCTGCCGCGCTGTCCGGGCCGGTGACGATGCTGACGGCCGGGGCCTTCGCCGCCGGCGCGGCGATGCCGGTCTGCCAGACATGCACGTAGTCCACCAGCATATGGCCCGTCGGCAGGCTGGCATCGTATTTCCCAGGCCAGCTCCCGGTATCGCCGACCGCGAGGTTGAGCAGCATGTACATCGGCCTGTGCATGTCGGCCGGCGTCGCCGCCTGGGCGACGAGGTTGCCGTCGACATACCAGCGGATGGTGTCCGCCGCCCAGTCGAGGCCATAGGTGTGGAAGCCGCCCGAGAGATCGGGCAGCAGGCTCACCTTGTTGGTGCCGCCGCCGGCGACGGTGCTGTGCAGGCTGAAATAGGCAGTGGTCGGGTCGTTGCCCAGCACCTCGAAGATGTCGATCTCGGGCGGCCAGCCACCATCGGCCGGCAGCAGCCAGAAGGCGGGCCAGAAGCCCTGGCCGGCCGGAAGCTGCGCCCGCACTTCGAAATAGCCGTATTGCTGCGCGAAGGAATGCGCGCTGCTCAGCAGGCCGGAGGTATAGGCGAGATTCAGCGGGTTGCCGCCGGGCGCGGCGGTGATGTCGAGGATGCCGTTGCTCAGCGAGAAGGGGTTCACGCCCACCGAACTGTCGGAATAGTACTGCGCCTCGTGGTTGGTCGTCAGCGTGCGCAGCTGGTCGAAGATCTTGAGGCTGGTCTTCCAGGTGGTGCCGCCCCCACTTGCCGAGGCGCTGAGGCTGTTGAACTCATCGGCGAAGGTGAGCCGCATGCCGGGATGCGAGGGGTTGACCGGCAGGCGGAAGTCACCGGCGGTGAGGCTGCTGGCGAGGGTGTTGCGCAGCAGCAGGCTCTCGCCGCCGCCGAGGCTGAGGATGGTGTCGGCGCCCGACTGGCGCAGCCCTGCCTGCACGCTGGCGAAGTCGTAGAGGGCGTAGCCCTGCAGCAGGATCTTGTCGATGCCGGCCTGGAAGTCGGTGATCAGGTCGGTGCCGCTGCCCCGGGCGATGATGAAGGCATCGGCATCGGCGCCGCCGGTGAGGATGTCGTTGCCCGCGCCGCCGTCGATGGTCTGGCTGCCGGTGCCGCCGGCGATGATGTTGTCGAGCGCATTGCCGCGGCCGGCGGTGTTGCTCCACATCAGCTGCAGGTTCTCGACGAAGTCCGGCAGCAGGATGGCGTTGGCATAGGATTGCAGCGTGTCGATGCCGCCGCCGGCGGTCTCGAGGATGCGGACGGTGTCGTGCCAGACCGTGTAGGTGTCGTCCCCGGCGCCGCCGGCCAGCGTCGCCTGGCCGTTCGGGGCGGAGAAGGCCTCGGCGCCGGCCGTGCCGTTGACGGTGGTCTTGGCGGCAGCGGTCAGCCAGGTTTTCGGCGTGGCCGATGGTTTCAAGTCGATGGCGAGCGCATTCAACATGCGACCTCGGGTCCTTCGCGGCGATCGGTCAGCGGCCCGCGGCTTTTTGTGATGCGCCGGGAGGGCAGGGGATGGGGTTCACAACCCACCGCCAATCTGCGTCGGCCTGGTTAAGAAGTCCGCAAGAGAACGTTTCGAATTTGCGGCAATGGCTCAAAATTGACATCAATCCGCCACTGATATGATTCTTATGGATAAATCTCCCTGGGGTATTATCCTATAGGTTGTGCCGGCCTCGTGCCGCCGCAGGGCTCCCGCGCGCAGTTCCAGGGTTGCCGCGCCGCCGTGCCTCGGGGCATGAACCCTCTCCATCCTGGAGCCCCGTGCCCTTGGCTAAACCGACCACCGCCGGACTGCGATGACGCGCGTCCTCCGCCTTGCCATCGGCAGCCTCGCCATGGCCTGCCTGGTGCTCGGCCTCAAGCTCCTTGCCTGGTGGCTGACCGGCAGCGTGGCGCTGCTCGCCGATGCGCTGGAGAGCGTGGTCAACGTCGCCGCCGCCGCGGCGGCGCTCGTCGCCGTGCGGTATTCGGCCATCCCGCCAGACGCCAACCACCCCTATGGCCATGCCAAGGCGGAATACTTCTCGGCGGTGCTGGAGGGGGCGCTGATCATCGTCGCGGCGCTGGCCATCCTGCGGGAGGCCTGGGGCGCCTTCCAGGCGCCGCACGCGCCGGACCAGCCGGCGCTCGGCCTGCTCATCTCGGCCGCTGCCACGGCCTGCAATTTCGGCTGGGCGACGCTGCTGCAACGGGAGGGCCGGGCGGCCCGCTCGCCGGCGCTGCTGGCCGATGCGCGGCACCTGATGGCCGATGTCGTCACCTCGCTCGGCGTGCTGGCCGGCGTCGCCGCGGTGGCGGCGACCGGGCGGCTTTGGCTCGACCCGCTGCTCGCCGCGGCGACGGCGCTGAACATCCTGTGGTCGGGCAGCAAGCTGGTGCGGGACTCGGTCGGCGGGCTGATGGACGAGGCGGTGGAACCGGACCTGCTCGCCCGCATCCGCCGCGCCGTCTCGGCCAGTGCGGATGGCGCGATCGAGGCGCATGACCTGCGCACCCGCCATGCCGGACGGCTCACCTTCATCGAGTTCCACCTGGTGGTGCCGGGCAGCATGAGCGTCGACGAGGCGCATGTGATCTGCGACCGGATCGAGGCGGCGCTGAAGGCGGAGATCGAGGGCGCCACCATCACCATCCATGTCGAGCCGGAGGGCAAGGCCAAGCATCACGGCGTGCTGGTGCTGTGACCGCCGCGGCCGGCCCGGCGGCGCCGCTGGCGACGGGCGGGCGGATCGCGGGCGCGGCGTCTCTCCGGGGTCCCCGCATCCTGCAGCTCGCCGCCGGCCTGTCGCTGCTGCTGCATGCCGCGGCGCTCGGCGCGGTCGTCCTGCTGCTGCGGCGGGAGGCGCCGGCCGAGCCGCAACCGCAGACCGGCCTCGCCTTCGTCTGGGAGGAGACGCCGGTCGAGGCGCAGGCGGCCGCGCCCGCGCCGCCCCCGGCCGCCCCGCCGCCCGGCGCGGCGCCCTCGGCCCCGCCGCCGCCCGCGCCGCCGCCATCCCCGTCCGGTGCCGATGCGGCGTCACCTGCGCCGCCGCCACCCCCGCCGGGCGAGGACGCCGCGTCGCCCGTCCCGCCGCCCGCACCCCCCGGGGCCGCCGCCCCGCCGCCGGCCGCGCCGCCCGCCGAACCCCGACCCTCGCCGCCCGGCCCGGAGGCACCGGCGGCCGCGCCGCCGGGCGGCAGCCGCGCCCTCGGCCCGCTGGTGCCGCCGGGGGTGCTGCCGGGTGTCCGCAATGCCGAGCCGGACTATCCGGCCCTCAGCCGCCAACTCGGGCATCAGGGGGCGGTCCGCCTCATCCTGCATGTCGATTCGACCGGCGAGGTGGTGAGCGTCGAGGTGGCGCAGAGCTCGGGCCATCCCGAGCTCGACGAATCGGCCCGCCGCGCCGCCCTCGGCTGGCGCTTCCAGCCGGCGCGGCGGGACGGCATCGCGGTGCCGAGCACGGTCGGCAACACCGTGCATTTCCGCCTCGGCGGCTGATCCGGCACACTCGCGCCGACAGCGCTTCAGGGAGCATGCGATGGTCCGGCTCGATGTCATCACCACCCGCGGCGGGGACCGGGGCGAGACCTCACTCGGCGACGGCACGCGGCTGCCGAAGGATGCGCCGCGGATCGAGGCGATCGGCGCGGTGGACGAGGCGAATGCGGCGCTCGGCCTGCTGCGCCTGCAGACCGCGGGCCTGGCGGAGGCGGATGCGATGCTGGCGCGTATCCAGAACGACCTCTTCGATCTCGGCGCCGATCTCTGCATGCCCGGTGATGGAGAGAGGGAGGGCGGCGAGAGGCTGCGGGTGACGGCCGCGCAGTGCCTCAGGCTGGAGCAGGAGATCGCGGCGCTGAACGCAAGGCTGCCGCCGCTGCGGAGCTTCGTGCTGCCCAGCGGCAGCCCGGCCGCGGCGGCGGCGCATCTGGCGCGGACCCTGGCGCGGCGGGCCGAGCGGCGGGCGGTGACGCTGGCCGCGGCGGAGGCGCTGAACCCCGAGGTGGTGCGCTACCTCAACCGCCTCTCCGACCATCTCTTCGTGCTGTCGCGGCACCTGAACGGCGACGGGGCGGGCGACGTGCTCTGGGTGCCGGGCGGCGGGGCGGGGAGGTGATCCTCAGCCGCGGCCGGCGCCCGCCAGGATGATGCCGGCCCCGGCGAGGCAGAGCGCCGCGCCGGCGAGGTCGGTCGGCCGCGGCGCCTGGCCCTCCACCGCCCAGAGCCAGGCGAGCGAGGCGATGATGTAGACCCCGCCATAGGCGGCGAAGGCGCGGCCGGCGGCATCCGCCTCGACCCAGGTGAGCGCCCAGGCGAAGAGGCCGAGGCTGAGCGCGCCCGGCAGCAGCCAGGCGGCATGCGCGCCCTGCCGCAGCACCGCCCAGGCGGCGAAGCAGCCGGCGATCTCGGCGAGGGCGGCGAGGGCATAGGCGAGGGCGGTGGTCATGCCGCCCCGGCCAGGGTCCGTTCACGCAGGGTCACGGCCCTGGTCTAGAGCGTGATCGCTCGAGGTGGAAACACCGGAAAGCGCGAATCACGCGATCCAACAGTGACGCAGACCATGGTCCGTGCACCGGAGTGAACGGATCATGGTCCAACGGCACAGGCGCGCTTCGGCCATGCCGTCCCCTGCCGCCGCGCCGCCCGGAGCCATCCGGCGCCTGCCTCGTTCTCGCCGGCGGTGGGCGAGGAGCGGAGCATGGCGGCGCAGCAGGGCGGGCATGGCGGGTCGCGCCGGGTGATCTACGCGGCGTTGGCGGGCAACCTGGCGATCGCCGTGACCAAGCTCGCCGCCGCGCTCTACACCGGCTCCTCCGCCATGCTGAGCGAGGCGATCCATTCGACCGTCGACACCGGCAACCAGGGGCTGCTGCTGCTCGGCCTGCGCCGCGCCGCCCGGCCGCCGACGCCGCGGCATCCCTTCGGCCATGGCATGGAGCTGTATTTCTGGTCCTTCGTGGTGGCGCTGATGATCTTCGCCTTCGGCGGCGCGGTGGCGATCTACGAGGGCTGGCAGAAGATCCGCGCGCCGCATCCGGTCGGCAGCGCCTGGGTGAACTTCCTCGTGCTTGGCGCCGCGATGCTGTTCGAGGGACTCTCCTTCCGCGTCGCCCTGCGGGAATTCCGCCGCAGCCATGCCGGCGAGCCCTTCTGGGCGGCGATCCGCCGCAGCAAGGATCCGGGCGTCTTCGCCGTGCTGCTCGAGGATGCGGCGGCGCTGGCCGGGCTGCTGCTCGCCCTGGTCGGCCTCGGCCTCGCGGAATGGCTGGACCTGCCGGTGCTGGACGGCGTCGCCTCCATCGGCATCGGCCTGCTGCTGGTGCTCGCCGCCGGCTTCCTGGCGAACGAGACCCGCAGCCTGCTGACCGGCGAGGCCGCGGCGCCGCGCCTGGTCGAGGCGGTGCGGCGCATGCTGCTGGCCGATCCGCGCGTCGCGGCGGTGGAGGAACTGCTCAGCATGCATCTCGGCCCGCGCGACGTGCTCTTCGCCGTCACCCTCGATTTCCGCGACGACCTGCCGGGGGAGGAGGTGGAGCGCGCCGCGGCCACCCTGATCCGCGAGGTCGAGGCGACGCATCCGATGGTCACGCGCCTCTTCCTGCGGCCGCGCCGGCTGCCGTCCGGCGGCGCGGCCGCGTGACGCGCCGGCCTGGCGACCTGCGACGTCGCGGGGAACTCCTATAGCGCGAAGCGCGTGCCGACCAGCACGCTGCGGCCCGGCGTCATGAAGCCGTTCACCGGCTCCCAACGGCTGTTGCCGAGGTTGCGCGCCTCGAGGAACAGCGCCACGCGGTCCATCGCCTGCCAGGTGGCGGTGAGGTTCACCACCGTCCCCGCCGGGTTGCTGCGGGGATAGGCGTAGGCGGTGCCGTCATTGGCGTAGGAAGCGAAGGCCCCCTCCGGGCTGCGGCCGGTGAAGAGCAGCGTCGGCGCGATGACGAGCTTCGGCAGCGGCACGAGGCGGGCGGTGAGGCTCACCACATGCTCCGGCCGCCGCGGCAGGCGCCGGTCGGTCGCGGCGTCGAAGGCCTCGGTGATGGTCCAGGCGGCCGTCGCTTCCAGCCAGCGCGCCGGGCGCAGCGTCAGGCCAAGCTCGGCGCCGTGGATATCGGCGCGGTTGACATTGGCATAGGTGCTGAGCCCGGCGGCGGTGCTGACGCTGACGATCTGGTCGCGCACCCGGCTCTGGAAGAAGGTCCAGCTCGCCGTGGCGAAATTGTTGCGGCCGAAGCCCGGGATGTCGGTGTCGCTGCCGATCTCCCAGCCGAAGCTGCGCTCCGGCTTCAGGTCGGGATTGCCGGTCGAGACCACGAAGCCGTCGAAATTGCCGATGCCGAAGCGCTCGAAGAGCGAGGGGGCGCGGAAGGCGGTTCCGAGGGCGAGGCGCAGCCGGGTGTTCACCTCCGGCAGGGCCAGCACGGCGCCGAGCTTCCAGGTGGTCTCGCCGGTGACGCCGGTGACGGAGTCGTGCCGCAGCCCGGCCGAGAGGTCGAGCCGGTCGAGCAGCCGGTATTGCAGCGAGCCCCAGCCGGAGGTGGTGTGCTGCTGCGCCCTGAGGCTGCTGGTGAAGTCGCCGAAGGCGGAGGGGAAGCTCTGGGTGGTGCGCGCCTCCTCCAGCGCATGCGTCAGGCCGAAGCCGAGCGCGCCGTCGCTGAGCGGGCCGAAGCCAGGCAGGCGCAGCGTATTGCCCCAGTCGAGCCCGCTGCGGGTGCCGCGGAAGCGCGAGGCCTCCTGGGTGAACGCGTCGTACTGGTCGGGCAGGTTGGTGTAGGTCCGGCGCTGCTCGGTCGAGAAGACGCGCAGGCCGGTGGTCCAGGCGCCGTCCAGCAGCCGGGTCTCGCCGCGGAGCTGGCCGGACCAGCGGCGGTCCTCGCCGGTGTAGTTCGGGTCGTCCTGCGGCACGTTGTCGAGGCCGAAGGTGTTCTGCCGCCAGCGGAGCTGTCCCTCGATCCGCGTGCCCTCGGCCGGGGTCCAGCCGAGCCGCGTCGTGGTGGTCGCGCCGCGGAAGCCGTCGCGCTCGGGGATGTTGCTCTCGAAGCGCGGCGCCAGGGCGTTGAAGCCGCGGGTCGATTGCGAATAGCCGGAGAGGAGGTAGTCGAAGGCGCCGACCGTCCCGGTGGCGCCGAGGCCGCCGTGCAGCGTGTTCTGCGTGCCCCCGGCCAGCTCGCCATAGCGGGCGAAGGCACGGTCGGGCGGGGCGCGGCGGGTGACGAGGTTGATGACGCCGCCGATGGCCGAGGAGCCGTAGAGGGAGGAGAGCGGCCCGCGCACCACCTCGATCCGCTCGACGTCGAAGAGCAGGTCCTGGCCGAAATCGAAGCCGCC
The DNA here is from genome assembly GCF_013112485.1 of Roseicella sp. DB1501. Lineage (GTDB taxonomy): Bacteria > Pseudomonadota > Alphaproteobacteria > Acetobacterales > Acetobacteraceae > Paracraurococcus. Next base: position 350,508 of record NZ_JABFHG010000001.1, on the reverse strand, counting down.
GGCCGGGGCGGAGACGTCGTTGGACGGCACGCCGTCGATCAGCACCAGCACGTTGGCGCTGCCGGTGCCGCGGAGGAAGCCGCTGGCGATCTGCCCGGCGCCGCCCTGCGGCGCGATGCGCAGCCCGGGCACGGCGGTCAGCGCCTCGGCGAGCGTCTGGTAGCCGCGCTCCTCGATCTCCCGGCGGGTGATGACGGTGGTGGCGGCCGGCACGCGTTCCTGCGGCGTGGCGAGGGGCGTCGCGGTGACGACGGTCTCGGGCAGGAGGGTGACGGCGGGCGGCTGGGCTTGCGCCCGGGCCTGGCCCGCAGGGATGAGCAAGGACAGGCCGCCCGTGAGGGCGAGGGTGAGGCGTCGCACGGTGTGTCTCCGCGGCGAGGGACGAACCAGCCCCGACCGGTCGCCCGGCCGGGACGACATGCGTCGTTCTCGCAGACGGCAAGTGCCCGGCTTGGCCGGGCGCCCGTGCGCCGCCGCGCCGGTGCACCCCGCCCGGCACGCGCGAGACAACTTTGCGCCGGCCGGTCTCCTGGCTCGCGGTGGGGGCCATATGGGTCCCATGCCCCTGCCGCCTTCTCGCATCCGGACGGATGCAATGGCCTTTGGCAGGGCCTCACCGCCTACAGTTGCGGGGGCAGCCGCGGCTTCGCCGGGCGGGGCCCGGCTGTACGCGTTCCCGTTTCAGCCCTTGCGGGCCACCGGCGCATGGCGGCGATGTAGCAGAGGGCGAGGAGCACGGGCAGGCCCGGACGACCGATCCGCCACACCCTGTGGCACCTCAGACACGGCGGCCAACCAGACCGCCTCGATCATCAAGCCGCCCCTCGAACCCGTCGCTTCCCGTTGCCCTGCCGAGGCTTTGCCTCGGTAGGCTGTGATGGATCCCAGGCATGCGGCCAATCACGGGCCCCCCGCGACGGCGCGCAGCGACGTCGTGGGGAGGTCTCACGGGGCCCCCGCGACGGCGCGCGGCGACGTCGTGGGGAACGCTAGAATATCCAGGCAAAGGCCTTGAGGCCGAGCCAGCAGACCATGACGAGGACGAAGGTGGCGATGGCGCAGCCGGCAATGGTCAGCGCCGCGCCCCAGCCGGTGACGCGGCTGTCATGCTCCACCAGGCCGAGCGCCATGACGATGTTGCCGAAGGCCGGCGGGCCGTTGGTGCCGGGGCCGGGCAGGATGAGCATCAGCGCCACATAGGCGGTGAGCCAGCCGAAGAGCCGGTCGCCGACCGGCGAGGTGAAGAAGCCCGGCCGCGGCCGGACGAAGCGCTCCACCTTGCGCAGCCAGCTCGAGGAGGCGCCGGCGAGGCGGAGCAGGTCGTCGCGCTTGATGCTCTGGCGGGCGATGAAGCGCGGCAGCTTGGGCACCCGCCGGCCGAGCCCCATCTGCACGCCGAGGATCAGCACCGGCAGGCCGAAGACCGAGGCCATGCCTGGCAGCAGCGAGGGCAGCAGGAGCAGCAGGATCAGCAGGCCGAAGGCGCGGTCACCGAAGGCCTCCGCCATGTCGCCGAGGCTGATGCGCTCGCCCGGGAAGCGGGCCGCCACCTCGGCCACGATGCGCGAGATCGGCGCGCCGGCGCATTCCTGCCCATGCCCCAGCGGCCCATGCCCGTGCTGACCATGCCCATGCGCATGGTCCTGCGCATGCGATTGGCCATGGGCATGCGCCGCCACGATCGGCGCCTCGATATTGCCGTCCATTCCCGGTCTCAGACCCCTCGTCCCAGTCGCCCTGCCCAGTCGTCCTGCGGGGTCGCGGTGCGCCCCGGCTTCGTGCCTCGGCCTGCGGCCCTTCTTTCCGGGCCCGTCATGGCTGGCGCATCCTAGGCGGAACCGATGCCGCATGCATCGGGAATCTGTGGATTCCCGGCAATGCGCGGGGGCCGCCGCGCCGATGGCACGATCATGTCATCGGCGGGCTCCGGCCGGGCCGGTCGCGGCCAGGCGCCCCGCGAGGCCGGGGCGGCATCGCGGGGGAGAACCCATCAGCGCCCGGCGAAGGCCGGCTTGCGCTTCTCCATGAAGGCGCGCCGCCCCTCGCGGTAGTCCTCGCTGTCGAAGCAGGCAGCCATGGCGGTGCGGATCGCCCCCATGTCGCGGTCGGCCGGGTCCTGCAGCACCGCCTTCACGGTCTGCTTGTTGGTGGTAAGCGAGAGCGGCGCATTGGCGGCGAGCGTCGCCGTCAGCTTCGCCACCGTCGCCTCCAGCTCCGCGACCGGCACCACCTTGTTCACCAGCCCGACCCGCTCCGCCTCGCGCGCGTCGAAGCGCTCGCCGGTCATCAGGATCATGTGGGCATGCGCCGGGCCGACCAGGTCGACCAGGGCGCGCACCATGTCGAAGCCATAGGCGATGCCGAGCTTCGCCGCCGGGATGCCGAACTGGCTGTCATCCGAGGCAATGCGGATATCGGTGCTCATCGCGATGCCGAGGCCGCCGCCCATGCAGAAGCCGCGGATCTGCGCGATCACCGGCTTGCGATAGGCCGCGAGCTTGGCCCGGCCGGCGCTGGTCAGCTTGTCGTATTCCCGCTGCGCATCGGCATTGGCGCGGTTCTTCTCGAATTGCGAGATGTCGGCGCCGGAGACGAAGGCCTTGTCACCGGCCCCCTGCAGCACCACGCAGCGCACCGAGGCATCCTCGGCGAAGAGGTCGAGCGCCTGGCCCATCCCCTCCCACATGTTCACCGACATGGCATTGCGCTTCTCGGGCTGGTTGAACACCACCCGTCCAACGCCGTTCTCGATGCTGGCGAGGATCTTGCCGTCCGCGAATTCCATCTGGCTCATGCCCCGCCCAGCGCTCCCTTGGCCTTCAACTCGCTGATCTCCTCCGGCGAGAGCCCGGCCTCGGCCAGGATCTCCGCCCCGTGCTCGCCGAGCTCCGGCACGTCGCGATAGACGCCGGTCTCGAGGCCCTCGACGTTCAGCGGGCTGGCGACGATCCGGATGTCGCCGCGCGTCCGGTGGCGCATCGGCATCGCCATCTCGAGATGCTGCACCTGCGGGTCGTCGAAGACGTCCTTGATGTCGTTCACCGGGCCGCAGGGGATGCCGGCCTCCTCCAGCCGCTCGATCCACCATTCGGAGGGCTTGGTCCGCGTCACCTCGGCGATGGTGGCGTTCACCCGGGCGCGGTCCTTGCTGCGGCCCTGCAGGGTCTTCCACTCCTCGACCTCGAGCCAGTCCTCGCGGCCCGCGGCCTTGCAGAAATTGGTCCAGAGCTTGCCCGAGGAGGCGGCGATGTTGATCGGCTTGTCGGCGGTCGGGAAGACGCCCATCGGGATGTTCACCGGGTGGTCGTTGCCCGCCTGGCCGGCCACCTCGCCATCCATCAGGTAGCGGCTGGCCTGGAAGTCCAGCATGAAGACCTGCGCCTCCAGCAGGCTGGTATGGACGTAGCCGCCCTGGCCGGTGCGCTCGCGGTCGTAGAGCTTTATCATGATGCCGAGGGCGAGCAGGTTGCCCGCCGTCAGGTCGTTGATCGGGATGCCGACCCGCATCGGGCCGCGCCCCTTCTCGCCGGTGATCGACATCAGCCCGCCCATGCCCTGGGCGATCTGGTCGACGCCGCCGCGCTTGGAATAGGGACCGGTCTGGCCGAAGCCGGAGATCGAGGCGTAGATCAACCGCGGATTGAGCGCCTTCAGGTCGTCATAGGCGATCTTCAGCCGGTGCTTCACCTGCATGCGCATGTTCTCGACCAGCACATCGGCGGTCGCGGCCAGCTTGAGGAAGGCCGCATGCCCCGCCGGGTTCTTGAGGTCGAGCGCGATGCCGCGCTTGTTGCGGTGCAGGTTGACGCTGTCGAAGCCGTCGCGCGGCCCGCCCAGCCCGTCGGTGCTGCTCGGCGGCTCCACCCGGATGACATCGGCGCCCCAATCGGCCAGGTGGCGGACGCAGGTGGGGCCGGCCCGCGCCAGGGTGAGGTCGAGCACGCGCAGGCCGGCGAGCGGCAGCCGCGTCTCGGTCATCAGCTTGGGGTCGATCGGGCTCTCGGGCATCGCTTCCTCCGCGCAGGAGGCCGAGACTAGAACCGATCGCCGGAGGGCGAAACCGCCCGGCGGCCCGCCAAGGGCCCAAGGCCGGACCGGATACCGGCCGGCCGCTCAGCCCCCCGGGCCCGGGGCGCCTCACGGGGCCCACGAAGACGCGCAGCGGCTTCGTGGGGATCTAGAGCCGTTCCCAGAGCGCCGTCTCCTCCTCGATCCGCGCCTGCTCGGCGCCGAGGAAATCGCCGCGCGAGACGATGCCGACCAGCCGCTCCCCCTCCAGCACGGGGATGTGGCGGAAGCCGCCGTCGCGCATCAGCCGCAGCGCCTCGATGGCGCGGCGATGCGGCGCGCAGCAATGCGGCTGCGGCGTCATCACCGCCTGCAGCCGGGTGGTGGCGGCGTCGCGGCCCTCGGCCAGCACCCGGGCGATGGCGTCGCGGCCGGTGAAGATGCCGAGCAGCCGCCCCGCCTCGTCGGTCACCAGCACGGCGCCGATGCGGTGCTGGCGCATCGCCTGGCAGGCCTCCTGCACGCTCGCCGCCGGCGGCAGCGTCACCGGCTGGCGACGGGTGATCACCTCATGCATGGGGCGGTTGGTCATGCTCTCCTCCCTGCGACCGCGGGCGGCCGCCTGCGGCAGCATCGCGGGCGGCGCCGCCGGCCGCCTTGATCATCCGCAACGCCCAGGGTGCGCCAGGGCGGCCTCACGCGGCGAGGGCCAGGATCTCCCGCACCGCCGCCGGGCCGGCGATCGGCCGCGGGTTGCGCGGCACCCAGGGCGTCGCCATGGCGGCCTCGGCGATGGCGTCGAATTGCGCGGCCCCGATCCCGACATCGGCCAGCCGGCGCGGCATGCCGAGCCCGGCGATCAGCCCCTCCAGCAAGGCGGCCGCCTCGGCCCCCGGCACCCCCATCGCCGCCGCCACCAGCGCCTGCCGCCCGGCATTGACCGGGTGGTTCCAGCGCAGCACCGCCGGCAGCATGAGGCAGGAGGTATGGCCGTGCGGGATGCCATGCGCGGCGCCGAGCACATAGCCGATGCCATGGCTCGCCCCCATCGGCACGCCGGTGGCGAGCGGCGCCATGGAAAGCCAGGCGCCGAGCTGGCAATCGAGCCGCGCCGCGAGGTCGGCGGGATCGGCCTTCACCCGCGGCAGGCCGGCGGCGAGCAGGGCGAGGCCGCGCAGCGCCTGGGCATCGGCGAAGGGATGCGCCTCGCCCGAGCAGATGCCCTCGACGCAATGATCGACGGCGCGGATGCCGGTCGAGAGGAACAGCCATTCCGGCGTGTGCCGGGTGATGGCGGGGTCGAGCACCACCGCCCTCGGGATGATCGCGGGGTGGCGGATCAGCGCCTTCACCCGCGTCGCCTCGTCGGTGACGCCGGCGATGGCGCTGAACTCCCCGGCCGAGAGGGTGGTCGGCACCGCCACCTGGCGGATCGTCGGGGGGCGGCAGCCGGGCGGCGGGCCGAGGCTGCCATCCGCCTGCGCCACCGGCAGCAGCGCCGCGATCGCCTCCGGGCTGCGGATGTCGTTGGCGAGGCAGAGCTGGATCGCCTTGGCGGCATCGGTGACCGAACCGCCGCCGAGGGTGACGATGAGATCGGCCCCCGCCTCCCGCGCCATCTCCGCCGCCGCCACCACGGCGGCGCGCGGGGTGTGCGCCGGCATCCGGTCGCAGACCGCGGCGACCCGGCCGTCGAGGGCGGCGCGGAGCCGGGCGACCTCCTCGGTCTCGCGGTTCAGCGTGCCGCTGACGAGGAGGAAGACGCGGCGGGCGCCGGCGCGCGCCGCGATCTCCGCCACCGCCTCGGCCGCGGGGCGGCCGAAGACCACCTCCTCCATCCGGCTGAAGACGACGCGCCCCTGCTGCGGCATGGCCCGGTCCTCCCGCCTAGACCATGATCCGTTCACTCTGGTTCACGGACCATGGTCGCGGTCGTTGTTTGATCGCGTGAGTCTCGCCTTCGGTGAGTCCGCCTCAGACGATCACGCTCTAGATGGCGAGATCCTTGGTGTTGTAGTCGCGGATCACCCGGTCGAAGACCTCCGGCGTATAGCGGAACTCCTCCTCCAGCCCGGCGAAGGGCTGGTAGCGGAAGGCTGGCTCCTCCGGGCGGGCCTGGTGCCGCGCATCGATCGCCACCTGGATGACGGCGGAGCGGTCGAAGATGCGCTGCGCATCGTAGATGGCGTTGGTGTCGGCGATGGAGAGCGCCGCACGCTGGCCCAGCACCGAGCGCCGGCGGTGGAAGCCGAAGGTGAGCGAGATGCGGATGTCGGGCGAGGAATTGGCGAAGGAGCCGTGCACCGTCTGCCGGTTCACCATCGTCACGTCGCCGGCCTTGCAGACCAGCGGCACCGCGCCCGGGAGCTGCTCGCTGCCGCCATTGGCCGCGACCATGCCCTTGATGTCGGCCTTGCCGCGCTTGTGCGTGCCGGGGATCACCCAGAGGCAATTGGCCGGCGTCGTCGGATAGAGCTGGACCTGGTAGTTGAAGCCGTGGATGCCCTCGTCCCAGGCGGGGTTGTTCCAATGCGTCACCCCGTCCTGGTGCCAGGCGACGGAGCCGCCGAGGCCTGGCTGCTTGACGAAGATGGCGTCGTTGAAGGGCACGAAATCCGGCCCGTTGATCGACTGCGCCGCCGCCAGCAGCTTCGGATGCCCGTAGAGCCGCAGGCCCGAGGGCATCGCCTGGCACATCGCATACATCAGGAAGACCACGTGCTCCGGCGCCCCCGCATCCGGCACCGGCTGCGACATCTGCGCCGGGTGCCGGCCGTTGAGCAGCTGCGTGCCGCCCCACGGATCGCCGAGCGGCTTGCTGAAGCGGTAGGGCAGCCGGGCATAGTCGAGGCCGAGCGCCGGGCGGCCCTGCGCATCGACCTTCGCCTCCGGCCCCACCGGGGCGCGGGCCAGCATCTCTCCCGCATCGGCGCGCAGCGCGGCGACCTCCTCCGCGTCGATTACGCCCTCGAAGATGTAGTAGCCGTGCGTCCAATAGGCGGCCTGGATGTCGGGATGCAGCTGCCCGTCCGCGGTCAGGCGCAGCGGGCCGCGATTGTTGATCTCGGCGGCCAGCGTCTCGCCAGCGGCCTGGTAGGCGGCCATGCCGGCGGCATGCGCGGCGCGGGAGAGGGGTTGCGGCGCCGCCACGGACGCGGCCAGCTGGTTCATGGCGCGGTTTCCTTCCCTGGATTTTGCGGCATGGTCGCCGAGAAGCCCACCGCCCGGCAAGCCGCAATCGGCCCGCGCCGCTGCCTGGTATCCCCGGCTGCGGCAAGGAACGGGCCTCCGCGTCCGCAGCCCCCGCCGGAACCGCCGTCTTCCGTTGCCCTGCCGGGGCTTCGCCTCGGCAGGCTGTGACGGATCAAAGATCAGAGGCGACTCCCGGGGGCCCGCGAAGACGCGGAGCGGCTTCGTGGGGATAGAATCAGGCGGGCGGCGGCCGCCGCAGCTCGGGCTCCACCAGCCGCTCGAAACCCGCCTCGCCGGCGGCGGCAAGGCCCGCCTCGCCCACCGCCGCGCGGGGATCGGCCGCGTTGCGCCAAGCCTTGTAGCCATCCTCGGCCGGCCAGCCTGCCGCCATGGCCAGCAGATGCACCCAGTTGAGCACGCGGATCGGGCGCCCGCGCTCGAGCGTCACCGCATCTCGGTGGCAGCTATGGAAGATGGTGCAGAGCGTGTCGGCGCCGCTCGCCGCCATCGCCTCCAGCGTCGCGCGCTGGGCACGGGCGAGGGCGCCCGGCACGGTGGCGAGGCTCGAGCACATATGCCCCGGCACGGCGAGCGGATGCTCGACCAGCGTCAGCCCCGGCACCAGCGCCAGCAGCCCGGCCACCATGCGGTTCACCGGCACCCGCCCGCCGAAGCCGAGATGCCGGTGCAGCAGCACCCGCGCCGGCACCGGATGCACGAGCAGCGGCCGCAGCGCCGCGCGGCGGGCATGCAGCACCTCGGTGAGGTGCAGCGTCTCGAAATTGCGCGGCATCCCCGGCGCCATCCAGTCCTGCATGTTCATGTGGCAGGAGGGGCACCAGGTGGCGACCTGCGGCGTGCCGCTGGCGTTGAACTTCGCCACCGTGCGCTCGGCCATGCCGCCGCTGATGCGCGCATCCGCCTCCTTCGGCGAGCCGCAGCAGCTCGCCGGGCCGCCGGTCGCCTCGGCCTCGATCCCGACCGCGTCCAGAAGACGCATGGCGAGGCGGATCACCTCGCCATGCCGGGTCATGTTGCAGCCGTACCAGAAGGTCAGAGCCATCGCGTCTGCTCCTCCTCGGTCAGCGTCATGCGGGCGAAGGCCTTCACCCGCGCCGCCCAGCCGGCATCGCCCGGCACCGGGAGGCGCGGCGGCTCGCCCAGCGCGCCTTTCAGCCGCATGCCGGCGAGGCGCAGCATGAGGGCGACGTCGAGCGCCTCGGGGCAGGCGGCGTTGCACTGGCCGCTGCGGGTGCAGGCGCCGACCCAGGCGAGGCCCTCGGGCGAGACCGGCTCGCCACGCAGCGCCGCCCGCATGCCGGCGGCGACAGCCGTCGGCGCGGCAGGAGCGAGGCCGGCGAAATCCGGCATCGGGCAGGCCTCGACGCAGGCGCCGCAGGCGGTGCAGGCCGCGGCGAGCCGCGCGCTCTCCGCCTGGATGCTGGATGCGAGGGGCACCGGGCGCGACATCGCCGCTCCTTCTCGATGAAGCCAGCCTGCGGCAAGGGAGGGGTCCTTCGCAAGTTGTGGCCGATGGGCGCCCCGGATTGCGCGGCCCGGGCGGGCTCCGCATAGTGCGGCGCGAAGGGAAGGATGCCAGGCGGCACGGCCATGCTGGCCACCAGCCGGGGATTGCCCATGCCTAGCCATCGCCGCCTCGCCCGCGAGGCCCGCCGCCGATGAGCGCGCCGCGCCGGATGCATCTCGTCGCCTATCTGAAGACGGGCCCCACCGCGAACCATCCGGGCGCCTGGCGCCATCCGGAAGCGCCGCTCGACGACCTCTTCGCACCCGAGCGCTACGAGCACATCGCGCGGGTGCTGGAGGCGGGGCGCTTCGATGCCTGCTTCTATGCCGACACCTTCGGCATTCCCGACATCCATGGCGGGAATTTCGACGCCTATCTGCGGCTCGGCGGCCAGATCTCCTATATCGACCCGCTCGCCATCCTGCCGGTGATGGCGCGGGTGACGCGGCATCTCGGCCTCGGCGCCACCCTCTCCACCACCTTCTTCCCGCCCTATTACCTGGCGCGCACCCTCGCCTCGCTCGACCTGCTGACGGGCGGGCGCGCCGCCTGGAACGTCGTCACCTCGGCGACCGATCTCGAGGCGCGCAATTTCGGCCTCGACGGCATCCCGCCCAAGCATCTCCGCTACGACCGCGCCGACGAGGTGCTGGAGGCCTGCAACGCGCTCTGGGACTGTTGGGACGAGGATGCGGTCATCGCCGACCGCGAGCGGGGCGTCTTCGTCGACCCGGCGAAGGTGCGCTACGCGGAGTTCGAGGGAAAATGGGTGAAGACCCGCGGCCCGCTCGCCATGCCGCGCACGCCGCAGGTGCGGCCGGTCTTCCTGCAGGCCGGCGCCTCGGAACGCGGCCGGGAATTCGCCGCGCGCTGGGCGGAGATGGTCTTCTGCACCCCGCACAGCAAGGCCGATACCATCGCCTTCCACGACGACATCAAGTCCCGCATGGCGCGCCACGGCCGGACGCTGGAGGCCTGCAAGGTGCTGCCCTCCTTCGCCGTGGTCGTGGCCGAGACCGACGCCATCGCGCAGGAGCGCTACGAGTATTTGCAATCGCTGATCGACCCCGAGGCGCAGCTCATGCTGAACTCCTCCCTGCTTGGCGCCGATCTCTCGCGCCACCGGACGCCGGAGGCGATGGCGGCGGCGCAGGGCAACCAGGGCATCACCGGCTCGGTGGACCGGGTGCTGCAGCTCATGCAGCAGGAGGGGATCAGCTTCGCCGAGGCGGCGACCAAGCCGCGCGGCCTGCTGATCGGCAGCCCCGGGACCGTCGCCGACCAGCTCGAGGACTACTTCACCTCGGGCGCCTGCGACGGCTTCATCATCTGGCCGACGGTCTTCCCGCGCATGTTCGAGGAATTCTGCCGCCTCGTCGTGCCGGAGCTGCAGCGGCGCGGGCTGTTCCGCACCGAGTATCGCGGCGCCACGCTGCGCGACAACCTGCGCAACCCGTGACGCCGCGTCACGGCGGCGGCGCCCCGGTGCGCGCCCGGCCCGTGGGGCAAAGATCGAGCAGCACGCAGCGGGCGCAGGCCGGGTTGCGGAAGAAGCAGCAGCGCTGGCCGTGCCGCATCATGACCTGGTGGTTGTCATAGACCTGCTGCGCGTCCCACGCCTCCGGCAGCAGGGCGAGCAGCCGGGCATGGGACGGGCCGACGGCGCAGCTCGCCGGGATGAGGCCGAGCCGCTGCGCCACCCGGTGGTGGTGGCTGTCGACCGGCAGCGCCCGCCGCCGCAGCGTGCTGAAGGAGAGCACCGCCGCCACCGTCTTCGGCCCGACGCCGGGCAGGGCGGCCAGCCAGGCCTCCGCCTCCGCCGCCGGCAGCGTCGCCAGGTGCGACAGGTCGAGCGCGCCGCGCCGCTCGGTGATGGTCCGCAGCACCCGCTGCAGCGCCGGCGCCTTCGCCTCCGGCCAGGTGACGCCGGCGATCGCCCGTTCCACCTCCGCGACCGGCGCGTCCCGCACCGCCGCCCAGTCGGGGAAGGCGGCGCGCAGGCTCTCATAGGCGCGGTGGCTGTCCCGGTTGCGGGTGCGGTGGGAGAGCAGCGAGGAGACCAGCTCGTCCAGCGGCGCCAGGGCGTGGAAGTAGTCGATCGGGCAGCCGTATTCCCCGCAGAGCCGGCGATGCACGGTGAGGGCGAGCTCGCGCCGGTCCGCATCCGGCGCGGCGGGCGGCGGCGGTGCGGCCCCGAGGCCGGGCAGCGGCGGGGGCGGGGTGGGCGCGACGCGGCGGGGGAGGGGCATCGCCTTCCAACGGGGCCGGCGCCCGCCGGTTCGGTGCGGCCCTCGCGGCGCTCGGCGCCGGTCTATCCCTCGGCGCTCGGCGCTCGGCGCCGGCCCGGCCATGGTCCATGCTGGCGGCGATGCAGCCCGTCGATCTCGCCCTCTGCCTCGCCGTCGATGTCTCGGCCAGCGTCGATTTCGACGAATTCGGCCTGATGATCGGCGGCTATGCCGCGGCCTTCCGCGATCCCGCCCTGGTCGCCGCCTGCACCGCCGGGCCGCGCGGCGCCATCGCCGTGGCCATGCTGTTCTGGTCCGGCACCTGGCCCAGCATGCGGCGGACGGCGGTGCCGGAGCTGGCGGTGCCCTGGATGCGGGTGGCGGGGGCGGAGCCGGCGGAGGCGCTGGCGGCGGCGATCGAGGCGGCGCCGCGCCTGCCGCAGCCCGGCGCGACGGCGCTCGGCGAGGGCATGGCGGCCGGCCTCGCCCTGCTGGCGCGCTGCCCGGCCGAGGCGGCGCGGCTCGTCCTCGATGTCTCGGGCGACGGGCGGCACAACCAGGGGCCGCCGCCCGGCCTGGTGCGCGATGCCGGCGTCGCGGCCGGCGTCACCATCAACGGCCTCGCCGTGCTGAACGAGGAGCCGGACCTGCTGGAGCATTACCGGGCCGAGGTGATCGGCGGGCCGGGCTGCTTCGCCATGGACTGCCCGGACTATGCCGCCTTCGCCGCGGCGATCCGCGCCAAGCTGGGCCGGGAGATCGGCGCGCCGCTGCTGGCCGCGGGGAACATCGCCGGCGCGCCTTCCGTCTGAATGGCCCGGGGCGGGGCCAGGCGTGGCGGGCTATGCATTTTCGCGCCATCTTGCCGGCGCCAGGATGGCCTGGATCGTCGAGAGCCGAGCGGAGTTGCGATGCTGTTGCTCATCCCGGGGCCGGTGCAGACCCGACCCGAAACCCGCGCCGCCATGGCGCAGGACATCGCCCCCTGGGACAACGACTTCCGCCCGGTCTATGCCGGCATCCGCGAGCGGGTGCGGGCCATCGCCGGCGGCCGGGAGGGCGAGCACGCCACCCTGGCGCTGCAGGGCTGCGGGCATTTCACGATGGAGGCGGCGCTCCGCACCTTCATCCCCGCCGGCGGGAAGGTGCTGATCCCGCAGAACGGCGCCTATGCCGACCGCGCGGTGCGGCTGGCAAGCGAGGCTGGGCGACAGGTGGTGGCGTTGGCCGGGCCGGATACGCGGCCGGTGGCGCCGGAGGAGATCGCCGCGGCGCTCGCCGCCGATCCCGCCATCTCGCATGTGGCGATGATCCACAATGAGACGGGCAGCGGCATCGTCAACGATCCGGAGGCGATCGGGCCGGTGGTGCGCGCGGCCGGGCGGCGGCTGATCCTCGATTCCGTCTCCGGCTTCGGTGCGCTGCCCTTCTGCCTCGCCGACCATCCGGAATGCGATGCGGTGATCTTCACCAGCGGCAAATGCCTCGAGGGGCTGCCAGGCATCGGCTTCGCGGTGGCGCGGATCGAGAGCCTTCTCGCGGCGGCGGGCAATGCCGGCTCCTGGGCCTTCGACCTCGCCGATGTCTACCAGCACGCGCTGCGGGCCGGCTGGGGCAGCTTCCGCTTCACCCCGCCGGTGCAGGCGCTCGCCGCCTTCGCCGTGGCGCTCGACCTCTACGCCGCCGAGGGCGGGCAGCCGGCGCGGCTCGCCCGCTACCGCGAGACCATGCGGGTGCTCTATGAGGGGGTGCGCGGCCTCGGCCTCTCGCCCTATCTGGAATGGCGGCACCAGGGGCCGGTGATCGTCACCATCCACCAGCCCGCCGACCCGGCTTTCGCGCTGCAGCCCTTCGTCGATGCGCTGAAGCGCCGCGGGGTGCTGATCAGCAATTTCTGGAACACCCGCACGCCCACCTTCCGCATCGGCTGCATCGGCGCCATCACGCCGGACGACATGCGCCGCGCGGTGGCGGCGATCGGCGAAGCGCTCGACGAACTGGGCGTCAAGGAGCGCGTCCCGGCCCTCTGAGCCCCCACCCGTTGCCCTGCCGAGGCTTCGCCTCGGCAGGCTGTGACGCGCCTCGGATCAGGAGCGAATCCCGGGGCCCCCGCGGCGTCGCGCAGCGACGTCGTGGGGATGAAGGCGTCCCCGCGGCGTCGCGCAGCGACGTCGTGGGGATGAAGGCGTCCCCGCGGCGTCGCGCAGCGACGTCGTGGGGGATGCTAGAACCGGTACCGCACGCTGGCCCCGACCACCCAGGGCTCCAGGTTGGCGCGCGCCGTCACCGTGCCGGAGTTCAGGCTGACATCGGTCCGCAGCATGATCTTCTTGGCATCGACATTGAGCAGCCAGTTCGGCGCCAGCTCGTAATCCAGGCCGACATTCATCGCGAAGGCCGGGCTGTTGTCGATCCGCACCCGCGAGACCGGCGCCGTCTTGTCGCCGCCATAGCCATAGAAGAAGGTCCAGTTCAGGCCGGCGCCGACATAGGGGCTGAACCGTGCCGCCGGGAAGGGGTGGATCTGCGCCGTCAGGGTTGGCGGCAGCACCCAGACATGGCCGAGCTTCACGTCGCCAAGCGCCGTGCCCTTGGCGCTCACGTCATGCTGCGTGGTGGCGGCGATCAGGTTCAGCGACAGCATCGGCGAGAGGAAGTAGGTGAAGTCGAGCTGGGCCGTCGCGGCATTGCTTGCCTCCGGCGTGCCGCCGATGCTGGTCGAGCCGCCGTTGTTCGGCAGCACGCCGATGGCGCCGAGGCCGATGAGGAAATCCCCCGCCTGCTTGCCGCGGGGCGCCGTCTGCGCCGCGGCGCCGGTCGCGACGGCGGCGCTCAGGGCCAGGGCGCCCGCCAGAAGTCCAAAGCTCTTGCGCATGTCTCTCAATCCATCCAGGGCAGCAAAGCCGCCACGGAGGGGCATAGGCGCCCGCGCCCGGCCTGGATTTGCGACGGATCAACCGCCCCGCGGATGCGGCTCGCCCCGCCTCGGCGTGGCATTCCGGCCACAGGGGCAGGGGAGGGACAGAGGTGCCGCCCTAACCCACCGGGTCGGGCGTAGCTGCTTCCTGCCTGTGCTTCTTCTTTTTCTTGCCCGCCGCCTTGCCGGTGACCTCCCCGGCCATCGCGAGCTCGGCCAGCCGGCCCGGGAGCACGGCGCGGATCTCCGGCCGGCGCTCCTTCTCCTTCTTCCAGTGCTTCTTGTCCTTGCGGGTCATGCCGCAGCCGAGGCACCAGCCGGTGGCCTCGTCATAGCGGCAGACATCGATGCAGGGGCTGGCCATGCCTGCCAGAAGCCACAGGGCCCGTCCGGTTGCAAGGGCGCCTTGCCCCCATGGCACGGGGGCGATAAGCGCGAGGGCCCGACCGGGAGGATTGCGATGGCCACCGACCTCGAGATCGCGCGCGCCGCGACCCTGCAACCGATCGCCGAGATCGCCGCCCGCGCCGGCATCCCCGAGACGGCGCTGATCCCCCATGGCCGGACCAAGGCGAAGATCGACTTCGACTTCATCGCCGCCCAGGCGGCGCGGCCTCGGGGCAAGCTGGTCCTCGTCACCGGCATCAGCCCCACCGCGGCGGGGGAGGGCAAGACCACCACCACCATCGGCCTCGGCGATGCGCTGAACGCGCTCGGCACCCGGACCATGATCTGCCTGCGCGAGCCCTCGCTCGGCCCCTGCTTCGGGGTGAAGGGCGGGGCAACCGGCGGCGGCCGGGCGCAGGTGGCGCCGATGGAGGAGATCAACCTCCACTTCACCGGCGACTTCCACGCCATCACCAGCGCCAACAACCTGCTCTCGGCGATGGTCGACAACCATCTCTACTGGGGCAACGGGCTCGGCCTCGACCCGCGCCGCGTCACCTGGCGGCGCGCCATGGACATGAACGACCGCAACCTGCGCAACCTGGTGCTCGGCCTCGGCGGCGCGGCCCAGGGCGTGCCGCGGGAGGACGGGTTCGACATCACGGTGGCGAGCGAGGTGATGGCGATCTTCTGCCTCGCCCGCGACCTCGCCGACCTGCAGGCGCGGCTCGGCCGCATCATCATCGGCCAGACGCGCGATGGGCGCAGCATCACCGCCCACGACGTGAAGGCGGACGGCGCCATGGCGGCGCTGCTGCGGGACGCGCTGCAGCCGAACCTGGTGCAGACGCTGGAGGGCTCGCCGGCCCTCGTGCATGGCGGCCCCTTCGCCAATATCGCGCATGGCTGCAACAGCGTCATGGCGACGACGCTCGGCCTCGGCCTCGCCGATGTGGTGGTGACCGAGGCCGGCTTCGGCGCCGATCTCGGCGCCGAGAAGTTCCTCGACATCAAATGCCCAAGCGCCGGCCTGGCGCCCGATCTCGCCGTCGTGGTCGCGACCGTGCGGGCGCTGAAGATGCATGGTGGCGTGGCGAAATCGGCGCTCGGTGCCGAGGACGTGGCGGCCGTCGAGCGCGGCGTGGTGAATCTCGAGCGGCATGTCGAGAACATGCGGAAATTCGGCCTGCCGGTGCTGGTGGCGCTGAACCACTTCACCTCGGATACCGAGGCGGAGATCGAGGCGGTGCGGCACGCCATGGCGCGCATCGGCGCCGAGGCGGTCCTCTGCACGCATTGGGGCGATGGGGCGGCGGGCGCGGCCGAGCTGGCGCGGCGGGCGCGGCAGCTGCTCGAGGAGGGGCATGCGAAATACCGCCCGCTCTACGCGCCCGAGCTGCCGCTGGCCGAGAAGCTGCGCACCATCGCGCGCGAGATATACCACGCCGCCGAGGTGCAAATCCCGCCCGCCATCGCCACGCGCCTCGCCCGCTTCGAGGAGATGGGCTTCGGCCATGTGCCGGTCTGCGTGGCGAAGACGCAGTACAGCTTCAGCGCCGATGCCGGCCGCATGGGCGCGCCCTCGGGCCATGTGCTGCCGGTGCGCGAGGTGCGGCTTTCCGCCGGGGCGGGCTTCGTCGTCGCGGTCTGCGGCGACATCATGACCATGCCAGGCCTGCCGCGGCACCCGGCGGCGGAAGGGATCGGCCTCGATTCGGCCGGACGGATCGAGGGGCTGTTCTGACGCGGCGGTGCAGCTCTTGCGAAAGTATTCTGCGTCTTGCGCGCGTTATGGTTGTGAAACGCCGGGTTGTGCGCCGGATGCGTAGCGCCTGTGTCAGGGGATCGCGCGACGCGATGCGCAGGGGTTCCGGTTTCCCCGGTGCGGCCGCTGCCGTTTTCGCAGAGTGATGACCGCCCCACGGAAGCGTGCACCGCAATAAAGCCGGTCACACGCAAGGGTGTGCCGATCGTTACGCAATGCGCCTCAGTCATCGGATAATCTCGCTTCCGACGAGATTATCGTGCGAGAGGGGGCCGCTGTTTCGCATGCAGGAAGACAGGGCGCCCGAGGCGGACGCCTTCGCGAACGCTGTTGCCGCCGAGATCCCACGGTTGCGCCGCTTCGCGCGCGTGCTGGTGAAGAATGGCGACGCCGCCGACGACCTTGTGCAGGAGACGTTGGTGCGCGCCATCGGCGCGCGCGCGCAGTTCCACGACGGCACCAACCTGCGTGCTTGGCTTTTCACGATCCTGCGGCATGCCCGCGCTGCGGCGCTGCGGCGCGCCGCGCGCAGCCCCTTCCTCTCGCCCGACACAATGCCGGAGGCAGCGATCTCCGGCGGGCAGGAGGAGCGGCAGGCGATGCGCGATGTCATCGCCGCCTTCCGCCGCCTGCCGCCCATCCATCGCGAGGCGCTCTGGGTCGTGGTGGTGGAGGGGCTGGACTATGCCGAGGCGGCGACGGTGCTCGGCGTGCCGGCGGGCACCCTGCGCTCGCGTCTCTCCCGCGCCCGCGAGGCGCTGCGGCGCAGCGTTGGCCTCGATGAGCGCGAGGGCGGCGAGGTGGAGGAGGCCTGAAGGCAGGAGGTGATGGGAGCGCTATCCCGCGCGGGGCCGCAGGCCGAGGCTCGCCAGGAAGCGCGCCGGCGGCGGCTCCGTCAGCACATCGGCATGGAGATCCGCGAGGTGGTGGCGCAGCCAGTGATCGAATGCGGCGTCATCGGCCGGTGCCGCGGGGCGCGGCGGGGAGGCCGTCTTCTGCATATCCGTTCCAATGCCGTCCCGGCGCGCAGGTTCCGCGCGGGGCATGGCCGGGCGGGATCGGCCGGGTCCGGGCATGGGCTTCGGGTCGGCCATCGGTGCGGCGGCTCCGGTGCCGGCCAGAGGGCCGAGCAGAACGTAATGGTAGATAAACGACTCTTCTCGAGCAAGTATTAGTTACCGGGTCCCACCATTCCGCTCCGGCGCCGGATCGCTCCCCGGATTGCACCGCCGCCCCGGCGGCCGGCAGAGTGCCGCCATGCCCGAGGACCCGATCGCCCTGCTGCAGGCCGGCGCCGCACGCCATGCCGAAGGCGCCCTGGCCGAGGCCGAGCGCCTCTACCGTCAGGTGCTGAAGCGTCGCCCGCAGGAGCCCAACGCCCACAACCTCCTCGGCGTGCTGGCGCGGCAGCGCGGCGACGTCGCCGGGGCGCTGCGCCATACCGAGCGCGCCCTGGCGGCGGCGCCGGAGGAGCCGGTCTTCCTTGCCAATCGCGGCGCCGCCCTGGCCGAGGCGGGGCGGCTGGCCGAGGCGGTGATCGCGCTTCGCGCCGCGCTTGTCCGCCGGCCCGGGGATGCGGTGGCGCTGCGCAATCTCGGTCAGGCCCTGGCAGCGCTTGGCGACCCGGCCGCGGCCCTGCCGGTGCTCGAACAGGCCGCCGCCCTGCAGTCCGAGGCGCCGGAGCCGCTGCTCGCCCTGGCGCATGCCCGGCGTGAGGCCGGCGATGCCACGGGCGCGGCCGAGGCGGCCCGCGCGGCGCTGGAGCGCGCCGGGACGCGGCCCGGCCTCGCCGGCCAGGCGCGCTTCCTGCTCGCCGGGCTCGGCGCCGCCCCGGCGCCCGACCGCGCCCCGGCCGCCTATGTGCGGGGCCTCTTCGACCAGTTCGCGCCGCGCTTCGAGGCGGAGCTGACCGGGCGGCTCGCCTATCGCACGCCGGCCCTGCTCGCGGCGCTGCTGCCGGCGGCCGGGATTGCGCCGCAGCGGCGGCTGCGGGTGCTCGACCTTGGCTGCGGCACCGGCCTCTCGGGCGCCGCCCTCGCCCCCTTCGCGCGGCGGCTGGAGGGGCTCGACCTCTCGTCGCGCATGCTGGCCGAGGCGCGCCGCCGCGGCCTCTACGACGCGCTGCACGAGGCGGACCTGCTGGACTGGCTGCCGCGCCAGGCGGCGGGCTTCGACCTCGTCGCCGCCGCCGATGTGCTGAACTATCTCGGCGACCTCGCTCCGGCGCTGGCCGGCATCGCCGCGGCGCTGGCGCCGGGCGGGCATGCGCTGTTCTCGGTGGAGGCCCAAGGGGAGGCGGGCGAGGGAGCGCCCTTCACCCTCGGCGAGGCGCTGCGCTACCGCCACGACCCGGCGCACGTCGCGGCGCTGGCCACGGCGGCCGGCCTTGTCCCGGTGGCGCGGCAGGCGGCGGTGCTGCGGCAGGAGCGGGGCGCGCCGGTCGCCGGCGCGCTGTTCCTGCTCCGCTGCGGCTGAAGGCCCGGGTCAGCCCTCGAGGATGGTCGCCGCGGCCAGCAGCTTGCGCACCTTCTCGCTCTCCGTCGCGCCGGCTTCGACGGCGGCGACCGCCTTCGCCTCCGCCGCGCGCACCGCATCCAGCGCCCGCAGCACCGCCTCGGCCTGCTCGATGGGCACGACGACGACGCCATCCGCATCGCCCACCACGATGTCGCCGCTCCGCACCGGTACGCCGCCGCAGACGATCGGTGCGCCGACCACGCCCGGGCCGTTCGCCGCCGGCGAGGCGGGGACGATGCCGGCGGCGAAGCTCGGCAGGCCGGTCGCGACGATGCCGGCCCGGTCGCGCGCGAGGCCATCGGTGACGAAGCCGGCGACGCCCTTGTTGCGCATCATGCCGATGACGAGGTCGCCGATCACCGCCGTGGTGCGGTAGCCGTCATTGGCGACGACGATGACGTCGCCCGCCTGCGCCTCGCCCAGCGCGCCCATCACCGCGACCACATCGGCGGGATAGGCGAAGGCGGTGAGCGCCGGGCCGACGAAGCTGGCGCAGTTGGCATCGAGCGGCTTGATCTGCCAGTCCATGGCGCCGCGCCCGTCCATGGCATCGGCAAGATGCGAGGTCTGCGCGCCGCGGAAGCGTTCCAGCAGCGCCGGATCGGGGCGGCGATGGCCGCGATGGATCTTCAGCAACGGCGGGTTGTCGAGCATGGCGGTCCTCCCTTGGATGGTGGCGCGACCTTCGCCTGGCGCGCCGCGGCGTGCAACGGAGCAGCCCGCGCGCCGCCCGGCATTCCCGCGTCGTGCCGCCCGCCCTAGAATCCAGGTTCCAACCCGGATGCGGAGGCTTGCATGGCCGAACCCGATCTCGCCGCCCTGTGGGAGGCGCATTGCCGGCACGAATTCGAGACCCGCGACGTCGACGCCACCATGGCGACCATGGTGCCCGAACCCTATGTCAACCACATCCCGACCCTGACCGGCGGCGTCGGGCACGACCAGCTCAAGCGCTTCTACAAGTACCATTTCGTCGGCGGCAATCCGCCCGACACCAGCCTGACGCCGGTGAGCCGCACCATCGGCAAGGACCAGCTCGTCGACGAGATGATCTTCGCCTTCACCCACACCACCGAGATCGACTGGATGCTGCCCGGCATCCCGCCGACCGGCCGGCGGGTGGAGGTGCCGCTGGTCGCCATCGTGCGCTTCGAGGGCGAGAAGCTGGTGCATGAGCACATCTACTGGGACCAGGCCTCGGTGCTGGTGCAGATCGGCCTGCTCGATCCCGCTGGCCTGCCCATCGCCGGAGCGGAGACAGCGCGGAAGGTCCTCGACACCAGCCTGCCGAGCAACCGGCTGATGGCGCGCTGGGCGGAGAGCGAGGGCAGGCCGCCATAGGGACCTGGAGCGTATCGCTACCTGGGCATTTCGTATGATGAGGTGCGTTGCCTCCTGGCTGCGCAGGCGGACCGGCTGGTGGGTAGGCCGCGGGCGGCGCGGGTGACCGACGACACGGCGCTGCCGAAGAAGGGCGCGCTCTCGATCGGCGTGGCGCGGCAGTATTGCGGCCAACCGGGCAAGCGGGCGCGTTGCCAGGCGCTGGTCTCGCTGACTCTCGCCGGGCAGGAGGTGCCGGTCCCGTGGGGCTGCGGGTTCAGGGCAGTGCCCCGAACCGCGATCGAGGGATGGACCAGCGATGCCGAGCGCTGCGTGGCCGCCGGCGTGCCGGAGGACGAGGTGGTGGCCCGAGCCAAGGGCGAGATTGCGTTGGCCGTGCCGAATGGGATCGCGGCAGGCGGCGCCACGGCCTGACATGCGCTGGCTTGGCAAAGGCTGCATGTCCGGAGGCTGGCCTGAAGGCAGTCGGCCAACGCCCGCCGGCCAGAGCCGCATGCCCGCCTGCGTTGCGCGGCTGTCGAGAAGGTCGGCGATAGGGCTTCACGCCAAGGCCGACATCCATGTCTCCCGCGCCGGTTCGGCCGTCTCAGCGTGCCGTCGCTGCGGAACGCTCATCCACCACGCCGGGAATGGGCTGCGTCGGCCTGCCAAACCGACCCTGCAGCGCATCCACCCCGGCCTGTGGATGCGCGAGCGGCACCAGGTCCTGGCGCGCGCGGCGCCGCTCGGCGGTGTCGATGCCCGTGCGGCGGTCGCGCTCTTCCACGAGGCCGGGCCGCGCCTCACCCTCGCGATTGAAGGACCAGGCCAGGCGCGGCGGCCCGAGCGGCAGCGAGCCGCCTTCTACACCCTTGGCGGAGACATCCCAGGTGTGCCAGGTCTTGCCGTAGCTGTTCAGCTTGCTGGACATCAGCGCATGCTCCGCCGCGGCCGGGATGCCCGGCGCGACCAGCTGGCCGGAGAGGATTTCGCCGTTGTGGGGGTGCCAGTAGCGCCGCTCCTGCCGCGGCAGCTGCCCGAAGAGCCGTTCGGAGATGATGTACTCGATCCCGGTGAGGACGGCCGTGCGCGTGTTGCCGTCGAACAAGGCGCATTGCATCAGATCCTCGTTCACCACGTGGCAGAAGTGGTGTGCCTCGAACTGGTGCGAGGGATCGTCCTTCATCGGGTGGAAGCCGAGCAGGTAGACGTCGAGATTAGCCGTCGGTGCATCGCGCTGCACGGCAGAGGCTGCCGTTGCCAGAGCGCTGGTCCGTGCGCTCTCCGGCGCGCCCGCGGGACGAGCGGTCGAGTCCACCGCCCCGGAGCCGGTGCAGGCGGCGAGTGCGGCCAGGAGCGCGAGCGGGAGGCCGGGGACGTGCGGGGCGAGCTGCGGCATGGGGACCTCCACGGTGATGGTCGACCGATGCGACAACAGCCCGGCGCCGTGCGGGGTTGCCGACGGCGTACGCATGCCGCCAGCGAACGCACCTGTCTCGCTTGGCGTTCTGACCCTGCCACTGCGCCCGGTTCGGGTTTGCTGGTGGATGTGGAGGAAACGCATGAGGTCCAGCACCATCGCGGGTCTGACGCTGCTCGTCCCGCTTCTCGTAACGCCAGCTGCTCTGGCGCAGGCGCAACAGGGCGGCGCCGGTCGCGCACCGGAAGGCAACCTGCAATCCGGTGCCGCAATGGGTAAGGCGCAGGAGCGGTCATCGGGAACGGCGGGCACCGGCACTGCGGCCCAGCCAGCGCCCGCCACCCACAGCCCTCGTCCGGCAAACGCGAGCGACACCCCGGCCCGCAACCGACCGGAGGGCAATCTGGGTTCCGGCGCGGCAATGAGCGGCGCCCAGAGGAACTCGGCCGGTGCGGCCGCCACAGGCGGTGCGCCGCCGCCGACGGCTCCGGCACCCGCCTCCAGCCCACGATAGCCGGACTCAGGACATCGCCCCGCCTCTCTCGGACGAGGCGGGGCTCGGCGAGGCAGCGAGATCTGACGAACCGGGCTCGCTCCTTGCGTCCCCATGCTCGAGAAGGAAGAGGAAAACCCATATCCGACACCGAACAGGATCTTGAGCGGCGGATCCGAGAGCGGGCCTACGCGCTCTGGGAGGAGGACGGCCGTCCCGATGGGCGGGCAGACGAGTACTGGGAGCGGGCGCGCCGGTTCATAGAGGCGGAGGACGATCCCAAGGGCCCCGACATGGTCGCCGACCCACCGCTCTGAGGCGGGCGCCGGCGCCCTGCGGTGTCGCGGCCCTTTAGCCTTGCAGGACTGGCTGGCGCAGTGTCGGAGCGGTGAACGGCCGGCGCTGTGGTCACGGCGATACGGCGGCGGCAACAGGGTCGTTAGCACACGGCTTCATACGTAACCCTGCATTTCGTTGTGGCGGCGGTTGGCCCGGAAGAACGCGTCGCCGACCACACCCGCCACCGGCGTCGCGCCGATCAGGCCATCCAGCCTCACATTGCCGATCATGCGCAGCACCGTCCCGATCGAGACGCCCGGGCCTGCCCTGGCCCGATCATGCCGAGGCGGCGGCGTGTGGATGCTCGAGGAAGAACCGGAGCATCTCGCGCGACGCATCCGGGCCGCGCGGATCGGTGTAGGACCCGGCGGCGCTGCCGCCGGACCAGGCATGCCCGCCGCCATGGACCAGCCATTGCTCGAGCACCGGCTGGTCGTTGGCGTCCAGGTGGAGGGTGCGGGTATAGGCATGGCCGTCGGGCACCTGGCCGCGCTGCACGGTGGTCCGCAACTCGCCCGCTGCGGATTGGGCGATGACCTGGTCGCCGTTGCGCGGGTTCACCGTGTGGTCCCGGTCCGCATGGAAGACGATGGTCGGGACGATGCGCCGGTTGCTGTTGGCGGCCGGGCCCTGGCCGGGTCGCCGCAGCCCGCCGGCGCCCTGCCGCATGGCGGCGAAGGCCGAGGGCATGTCGTGCGCCGCGCCGCAGGCGAGGCCGGAATGCACGCCCACCGCGGCGTAGAGATCGGGATAGGCCTGCGCCATGATGGCGGCCGCGGCGCCGCCGGCGGACAGCCCGGCGACGTAGACCCGCCGCGGGTCGACGGCGTGGTCGCGCATGACCTGGCGGGTGATGCCGGCGATCAGGGCTGGTTCGCCCCGGTCGCGTTGCTGGTCACCGGGGCTGAACCAGTTCCAGCATTTCTGCGCATTGGCCGCCTGGGTCTGGCCAGGATAGACGATCAGGCAGCCATGCTCCTCGGCCAGGGCGTTCATCCGCGTGCCGGCGGCGAAGTCGTCGGGCGACTGGGTGCAGCCGTGCAGCATGACAACCAGCGGCGCCGCCGCGCCGCGATGCGTGCCGGGGATGTAGAGTTTGTAGCCACGGCTCCCGGTCTCACCGGTGAAGCGCCCGGCCAGGAACCTGGCCCCGTCCGGCAGCGGCTCGGCCCGTGCCATGCCCCCCTGCGCCAGGCCGCCCTGATGGATCCGGTCGAGGACGCCGCGCAATGCTTCCGGCATTCGCGGCGGAGCGGTCGTCCCCACGCCGCCGGCGGGCCGCTGGAACGCCGCCGCGCGCGGCGCCGTGGCGGCTGGCGCCGACGCCTCGCCCGTCGCGGGATCGATGTCGATGATGCGCGGCTGGCGCACGGGCGCCGGGTCCGCCGCGGTCCCCGGGCTGGCCGGTGCGGCGCCGGCCGGCACCTCGCCTTGCAGCAGGCGCTGCAGGAGGGCGGTGGCTTCGGTCAGCTTGCCGTCGCGGGTGAGGCGGGTCGCCTCGAGCATGGAGGCCGGGAGGATCGCGGTCATGTCTGCTGCTTTCGATGCGCGGGTAGGGGCCTGCCCTGGTCGCGAGCGAGCCAGG
The DNA here is from genome assembly GCF_013112485.1 of Roseicella sp. DB1501. Lineage (GTDB taxonomy): Bacteria > Pseudomonadota > Alphaproteobacteria > Acetobacterales > Acetobacteraceae > Paracraurococcus. Next base: position 326,809 of record NZ_JABFHG010000001.1, on the reverse strand, counting down.
CCGGCATCCCCGCCTGGGATGCCGGTGATGGAAGCGGATGGTCGCCGTGCCGCCGGTTGCCGGCGGTCAGCGGAATACGGTCCGGGCTGGTCCGGTCAGCGGGTTCGGTCGGCGAGCGCGGCCTTCACCGCGGCGCTGGCCTGCAGCGTGCCCAGGACGGAGATCGAGGCGATCGTCGCCTGGGCGAGCTCCGGCGTGACATCGGCGGCGATGCTGGCGAGCCCGAGCACCCGGATGTCGAGCCGCTGCTCCGCCGCGCGCGCCGCCTCGAGATCCGCGCGGCTGAAATGCCGCAGCCCGAGATCCAGGCTTTTCCGGGCGACCGCCTGCCGGGTGGCATCGGCATGCCGTTCGATCTGGTTGCGGATGGCGGTGCGGATGAAGTCGGTGCGGTTCGAGTAGAAGCCGTCCTGGACCAACAGGTCGATATGGCCGAGATCGACATAGCCGAGGTTGATGGTGATCTTCTCGGTGTCGCTGCCGGTTTTGGGCCGGAGCTCATGCACATTGCCCGCCATCCGCTATCACTCCATCACCATCTGACTGGATGGTATATGGATGGTGATAAGCTGGCTGCAAGGGCAGGAGCCGCGGGCAGGGTGCCGTTGCCGTGGCATGCGGGGAGGCGTCCGGCTGGGCCAGGACCCGCACCGGGCTGCGCAAGGCCCGGCACCGCGGCCTGCCCAAGGCCGGCTGGCCGTTCACCCTCGCCATGGCCGCGTACAAGCTGGTCGGTTGCTCAGGCTGCCTGGCGCAGCGGCGTGACACCCGATGACCGCCCGCATGACGCGCTTCAAGGAGAAAAAGGCGCTCCACTCCCGCGCGGCAGCAGGCTTTTCAGCAGCCTGCTGGAGCGTGATCGCTTGAGGTGGAAACGCCGAAAAGGGTCAATCACGCGATCAAACAACGGCCTGGATCATGGTCCAAAGGCCGAGCGATCCTAAGCAGGGTACCAAAGCGCCGTGGCGCAAAGACTGGAGGACAGAACGCTGCGCAGCCTGGCTTCGTAGCAATGAGCGGCGGCGGCGGCGCGTGCCTTGTCTTGTGGACAGACTGACGCATCAGCCGCCATGCTGTAGTAGCCCATTTGAAAAGCCAGGTAGCAGGGCGTCAGGAACGCGATCAAGACCGGCAGGGGCGCAACGCCGGCCTCCTGCGCGACGATCGCGCGGAGGCTCTCCGCCTCCGCTGGCGAGAGCGACCATTCGACGCGGGCGCCGACGATGTCCCAGGCGATGTCCTGGCAGCCGACGAGGTCATGCGCGTCCGCGTGGTCCAGCGCGTCGGTCTTCAGCAGGCCGCCTCCCGGGCGCAGCAACCATTCCCAGACATGCATGCGGTTGTCGGTCCAGACCGGGCGACGCTGGCGTTCCAGCCCGGGGATGGCCGGGCGCAGCGCGTCGAGGGGGCGGGCCTCCGCCTCGCCCAGAACCATGGAGGCGTTGTGGCGCGCCATCTGCCAAAGGCTGTCGAGCGAGGCGCCCGCCGCGGCCGGGGCGGGAAAATGCCGCGCGCGAAAGCCGAGATACCGGCCCAGCCGTTCCACCAGCCGGTCCCGCGGCAAGGCGGCGGGCACCGGAAGAACCGCGTCCTCGATATGCCGCTCGACCAGGAAGCCGTGGCAGAGGCCCACCGGCTCGGGCGTGAAGCCCGCGACGTGCAGAAGCTGGGCGCGGCGCAGCCGCGCCGTCGCGGCCCGGCCCAGCCCGGCGAATTTCAGTCGCCAGCTCCCGCCCTCGGCGCGCAGCAGGAATTTCCGGCGCTCCATATAGGGATGAATGGGCGGCCATTGGGCGTGCGGCAGGCCACGCGCCGCCCGCCAGGCGCCGCCGGAGAGATCCTGCAGCGGCGCCTCCGCCACGCCGAGGAGATCCGCGGCCCAGCGGCCCAGCCGATGCTCGGCGCGGGGCGAGTGCAGCAGGTCATCGAACCGTGCCGGGTGCCGCTGCAGGCCTGGCCAGCGCGCGCGCAGCGTCGGGCTCGCCTGGCCGCCGGGCGGCCCCGCATGGCCGGGCAGCAAATGAATGCGCGCCGCGGGGATGCCTGTGCCCTCCAGCAGGTCGAGCCCCGCCGCGAAGCTGCTGCCGGACAGGCCCGGCCCTTCATCCACCAGGGCGAAGCGGGCGGCGGGGTCGGCGAGGATGGCGGCGCGCAGTGCCGGCGCCAGGTCGAGCCTCCGCTGAAAGGGATGGCCGGTCGGTCGCAACGTCCAGCACGCCGCGGTGCCGAGCGCCGCCGCGACCATCGGCGCCAGCACGGTGCCAATGCTGCGCAGGCCGATGACGCGAACCCGCCTCGGCTCCGCCGGCAGGGCGGCGGCGGCATTCAGATAGGCTTCGGGATACAGGGCATAGAAGGCGAAGCCCTCTGCCTGCCGGGTGTGGATGGCCTCCGGCAAGGCGCTGGCCAGGACCGTTGCCAGCTCCGCCGCCGGCCAGGACGCCAGTTGCAGGAAGCCGCTTTCCCAGGAGGCGCGCACCGCGCCGGCGAGGCGCAGCAGCAGCGCCATGATGGCCGTCTCGGACGGGGCAAGGGCATCGTGCCCCTCCGCAGCGAAGGCGGCGTCTGCGACTCCCTGGGCCAGTTCCCCTGCCTCGATCAGCGCGCCGACCAACGCCGTGTGGCGGGCCAGCCCCGACGGCCGGGACCAAGCCTGCCGCAGCGCCCTGGCCATCGCCATACGCTTGGGGTGTGTCGCCTCCAGCCGCGTCGTATCGCCGTAAAGCAGCATCTAGCGGTCATGGCTGGCGAGTATCGGCCGTGCCGGCGGCAACGCGCCGCCCGGACCGTCCATTCCGCCCTCAGCCCGTCTCCAGGTCCAGTGGCGCCGGCCGGCTGCGCAGCGCCGGCGCAATCTCGCGGCGGAACCAGGCGACCGTCGCCCGCAGCCCCTCCTCCAGCGGCACGCGCGGGTGCCAGCCCAGCAGCGCCTGCGCCCGGTCGATATCGGGGCGGCGACGACGCGGGTCGTCCGTCGGCAGCGGCAGTCGCAGGATGCGGGAGCGGGCCCCGGTCAGGGCCAGCACCCGCGTCACCAGATCGGCCACGGTCAGCTCCACCGGATTGCCGAGATTGACCGCGCCCTCAGGATCGGTGTCGCAGGCCATCAGCCGTGCCAGCCCGTCCACCAGGTCGTCCACATAGCAGAAGGAGCGCGTCTGGCTGCCATCGCCATAGACCGTGATGTCCTCTCCTGCCAGCGCCTGACAGATCACGTTGGACACCACCCGCCCGTCATCCGCGCGCATGCGCGGCCCATAGGTGTTGAAGATGCGCGCCACCCGGACATCGGCACGGCGGGCGCGGCGGAAGTCGAAGATCAGCGCTTCCGCCGCGCGCTTGCCCTCGTCGTAGCAGGCGCGGGGCCCTGTCGGGTTGACATGGCCCCAGTAGTCCTCCCGCTGCGGATGGACGTCGGGATCGCCGTAGACCTCGCTGGTGGAGGCCTGGAGGAAGCGCGCTCCCGTTTCCTCGGCCAGACGCAGCAGGTTGCGCGTGCCCATGACGCAGGTGAGCATGGTGTGCTCGGGATCCGCCTGGTAGTGCGGCGGCGAGGCGGCGCAGGCGAGGTTGAAGATCGCGTCTGGGTGCTTTCGCATCCTCGACACCGCCTCGGGCAGCGGCGCCGCGATATTGGCCTCGACGAAGCGGAAGCCGGGTCTCGCCTCGAGATGCCGCAGGTTCTCCCGCCGCCCCGTGCTGAGATCGTCCAGGCAGACGACCTCCAGCCCCGAGGCGAGAAGCGCGTCGCAGAGATGCGAGCCGAGGAAGCCGGCGCCGCCGGCGACGATGGCGAGTCTTGCCTTGCCGTTCTTCAACGGACCACCTGTGCGTCAGCGGGGAGGGAGGGAAGGGTGGACACGGACCGGAGATACGTCTCCAACGACGCGGCCCGATGCTCGGCGGTGTGCTCCGCCAGAACGCGGGCGCGCAGCGCGCGGGCCATCGCCAGCCGGCGCGGCTCCGGCAGGCCGAGCAGGGCATCGAGCACCGCTGCGGGCGTGTCGGCCAGCACGATCTCCTTGCCGGGCGCCAGCAGCGTCCCGATGCCATCCCAGATATCGGAGATGATCGGCACGCCGCAGGCCCCCGCCTCGAACAGCCGCACGCTGGGGCTGTAGCCCGCCTCGACCATGTCGGCGCGGGTGACGTTTAGGGTGAAGCGGCTCTGCGCGTAGAAGGCGGCATGGCCGGCCGGTGGGACATGCTCCAGCCGCTCGACATTTGCGGGCCAAACAATGTCGGTCGGGTATTGCGGCCCGGCCACCACGAAGCGCAATTCGGGGGCGCGTCGCGCCGGCTCCAGCAGCAGCCGCTCCAGCACCGGCTGGCGGTCGGGGCTGTAGGTGCCGAGATAGCTGAGATCCCAGCGCGGCGGCAGGTCCAGCGGCTGATAGGCCTCGACGTCGACGGAGCAGTAGAGCTGCCGCGCGGCGGGGGAACCGTACTCCGTCTCGAGCCGCCGCAGAACCGGGCCGCCGGTGAAGGAGAGATACAGGTCGTAGCCCGGGATCAGCGCGGGCGAGAGGTACTCCTCGTCGCCACGCCGCAGCTTGCCGAGCGTCACCGGCGTGTCGATGTCGTAGAAGGCGGTCACGCCGCGCGCCCAGTCCTGCACCAGCCGGCCGACCACCACGCCCTCGGGGACGTAGGAGCCGACGATCACCGCATCCGCCGCGGCGATGACCTCGCGCCAGCCTGCCAGCGCCGCGAGGTCTGGATACAGCGCCAGGCGGCAGAAACCGGGGGCAGGGAGGTCGCGCTGCGCGGCGTACCAGGGCATGTCGCGCTCCAGGAACAGCACCTCGTGCCCGCGCCCGGCGAAGGCGCGCAGCAGGGCGCGGTAGGTGGTGGCATGGCCGTTGCCCCAGGAGGAGGACAGGCTCAGCCCCAGCACCACCAAGCGCAGCGGCGGGCCCGTCACGCTGCGCTGCCCTGCAGGCGGCGCGCCCGTTCGCGGCGCAGCAGCGCATCCACCTCGGCGCCGCGCCGGGCATAGGTGTGCCCGTCCAGGATGCGGGCGCGCGCGGCCTGGCCGATCGTCCGCGCCCGCTCCGGGGTCAGCGACCGCAGATGCGCCGCGACCTCGGCGCCGTCGCGGGCGACGAGCACCTCCTCGCCCTCCTTGAGGAACAGCTCCAGCCCGATCCAGGCATCGGTGATAAGGCAGGCGCCGGCCCCTGCCGCCTCGAAGACCCGCGTCGCCGGCGAGTAGCCGGTGCTCGCCATGCTGTCGCGCGCAATGTTCAGCACCGCGAGCGGCGACGTGTTGAAGGCATTGTGGTCACGCGTGTAGACATGGCCGATATGGCGGACGTTGGGCGGCATCGCCTTGTCCTGCCAGCCATTGCCGCCGATCAGGAAGGACCGCTCCGGCAGACGCGCGGCGGCATCGAGGAAGAATCGCTCCACCCGCGCCTCGCGGTCCGGCAGACGGTTGCCGAGGAAGGAGAGGTCGGCGGCGAAGCGCCGGTCGGCCGGCACGGGGTGGTGCGTCTCCGGATCCAGGGCGTTGTAGATGGGAATGCAGCGCCGGGCGCCGAGCGCCTCATAGGCCGCGATCACCGGCGGGCCGCCGCCATAGGTCAGCACCAGATCGAGCGAGGGCAGGGCGCGGCGCAGCGGATGCCCCGGCTCGTCCCGGATCTCCGCCAGCGTCGCCGGCGCGTCGACATCCCAGAAGATCCGCACCGCCTCCGGCCGTGCCCGGGCCATGACGCCCTCCAGCAACGCTTCGTCGAAGACGCCGACGCCGCTGGCCTTCACCACCACATCGGCCCGCGTCGCCTCCTCGGCCACCGCGCGCATCGCCTCCTCGCGCGCCGGGTAGACGCGCACCTCGGCCCAATCCGGCGGCTCCATGTCGCGGTGCTGCTGCCGGTCGAAGGCGTCGGGCTCGTAGAAAGTGATCGCATGGCCGCGGCCGGCAAGGTCGCGCAGCAGGCCGCGATAATAGGTGGCCGCGCCATTCCAGTAGGAGGACAGCAGGCTCGATCCGTAGAAAGCGATCCTCATGCCGTCACCGCCTCTGTGCCGCACGCGTTCAGACCGAGCACCTTGCCGCCCCCCGGCCAGACCGCCAGCGCGCTGACGGAGGCGGGGGCGATCTCGAACCGCCAGATGTCATCGAGGGAGAGGCCCAGGAAGGCGGCCAACGCCGCCTTGATCACGTCGGCATGGCTGACAACGGCGACGCGCCCGTCCGGAATTGCGCGCCGCAGATCCTCGATGCCCGCTACGGCGCGCGCCTGCACCTCGGCCATGCTTTCCCCGCCCGGCGCGCGCGCCGTTCCGCGTGCCTCGTTCCAGCGCCGCCAGCGCGGGTCCGCCGCCAGGGCAACGAAGGCGACGCCGGTCCATTCGCCGACATCGATCTCGGCGAAGGCGGCCTCGGTGCGGAGCGGCAGGCCGAGCCGCGCGGCGAGCGGCGCCGCTGTCTCCTGCGCCCGCTCCAGCGGGCTGGCATGGACTGCCCCGATCCGCTGCGTCGCCAGCCGCGCGGCGAGCGCCGCGGCCTGGGCGCGCCCCGCCTCGCCCAGCCGCACGCCGGGCATGCGGCCGCACAGGATATGGTCCACCCGGTCATGCACGGCGTGGCGGACCAGGAAGACGGTGGCGGCCAAGGTCGCGCCTCACCCCTCGCCCGCCACGAAGCGCAGTGTCCGCTCACGCGCCTCGCCGTCGTGGAATTGCTGCGGCGGCGACTTCATGAAGTAGCTGGACGGCCCGACCAGCGCGCCGCCAATGCCGCGGTCCAGCGCCAGCTTGGCGCAGCGGACGGCATCGATGACGACGCCGGCGGAGTTGGGCGAATCCCAGACCTCCAGCTTCAGCTCGACATTCAGCGGCAGGCCGCCGAAGCCCGTGCCCTCCAGCCGGATCTGCGCCCATTTGCGATCGGCCAGCCAGGGCACGTGGTCGCTCGGGCCGATATGCACGTCCTCGGCAGGCAGCGGCACGTCGAGCTCGCTGGTCACTGCCCGGGTCTTGGACAGCTTCTTCGATTCCAGCCGCTCGCGCTCCAGCATGTTGAGGAAATCGGCGTTGCCACCGAAATTGAGCTGGTAGGTCCGGTCGAGCCGCACGCCGCGCTCGCGGAACAGGTTGGCCAGCACGCGGTGGATGATGGTGGCGCCGACCTGGCTCTTGATGTCGTCGCCGATGATGGGCAGGCCGCGCGTCTCGAAGCGCGCGTGCCAGTCCGGGCTGGAGGCGAGAAAGACCGGGATGCAGTTCACATAGGCACAGCCGGCCTTCAGCGCCTGCTCCGCATACCATTCGGAGGCGCGTTGCGATCCGACCGGCAGGTAGGAGACGAGGACATCGGCGCGCGAACGCTCCAGCGCCGCCGCGACATCGACGATGGGCGCGTCCGATTCGGTGACCCGGTTGCTCAGATAGCGGCCGATGCCGTCCAGCGTCGGGCCGCGCTGCACGATGACGCCGCTGCGCGGCACCTCGGCGAAGACCTGGGTGTTGTTCGGCTCGGCGAGGATCGCCTCGGACAGGTCACAGCCGACCTTCGAGGCGTTCACGTCGAAGGCAGCGGCGAGTTCGATGTCGCTGACATGGTAGCCGCCCAGTTCGACATTCATCAGGCCGGGCACGGGCTCGTTGGCGGCAGCATCAGCGTAATGCGTGAGTCCCTGCACGAAGGAAGACGCGCAGTTGCCGACGCCGACCAAGGCGACACGAACTTTTCTGCGGCTCACGCCGCCGTCCCGAGGAAGACGCAGCAGGGGCACGCTGAACATCCCGTTGCTGCAGCATGACGTTCCGCAATCATGCCCTCATCCCCATCATGACACTCCCCCGTGCCGGCAGGCGAAACAGCCTGACAGCAACATAGTTCCCGAGCGCCGCGCGGCACAACTGACATACCAGCACCTCGATGTTGCGACACAACGCAACGTGAACGCGGCGCGATCCGCTTCGCAGGCCGCGCTACTTCAAAGCCTGCTGCGACAATGAGAAGCTTCGAAGCCGCGATGCGCGATCCGGGCAGGCAAATCCAGACGCGCAACCGATCCGCCCCGCGCGCGTACGCTGTGGCGTGTCGGTCGGCAGCACCTCCTGCAGCCCGGACGATTGGCAGCATAACGGAGCCTCCGCTTTGGCAGAGACCATTCTGATCACCGGCGGTGCGGGCTTCATCGGCCGGCATCTCTCGCGTGCCCTGCTCGCGCGCGGCGACCATGTGCGCGTGCTCGACAGCTTCATCGAGCAGGTGCATGCCGACCGCGGCGCGGATGGGCTGGACGCGGATGTCGAGATCGTCACCGGCGATGTGCGTGATCCGGAGGCGGTGCGCCGCGCGTTGCAGGGCGCGGACAAGGTAGTGCACCTGGCGGCGGAGGTCGGCGTCGGGCAGAGCATGTATGCGGTGGACCGCTACGTCTCGGTCAACGACCACGGCACGGCGGTGCTGTACCAGCAGATGATCGAGAGCCCGGTGCGCCGGGTCGTCGTCGCCTCCTCCATGAGCATCTACGGCGAGGGGCTGTACCGCGACGCCGAGGGCGCGCTGGTGGAGGATGCGGTGCGCGTGCCGCGCCCCGGCCCGGACGCGTCCTGGGACCCGCTGGACGCGCATGGCCGGCCATTGGTGCCGGTGCCGACGCCGGAATGGAAGCGGCCGAGCCTCGCCTCGGTCTACGCCATCACCAAGTTCACGCAGGAGCGGCTGACTCTGACCCTCGCGCCGGCCTACGGCAGGGAGGGCGTGGCGCTGCGGCTGTGGAATGTCTACGGCGCCGGTCAGGCGCTGTCGAACCCCTATACCGGCGTGCTGGCCATCTTCGCGGCGCGCCTGCAGAACGGCCAGCCGCCGATGATCTTCGAGGATGGCCGCCAGCGCCGCGACTTCGTGCATGTGGAGGACGTGGCGCAGGCCTTCCTCCTCGCGCTCGACCGGCCGGAGGCGGCGGGCGAGGTCTTCAACATCGGCAGCGGCGTGGACCGCACCGTGGAGGAGGTGGCGCTCGAGCTCGCCGCCGCCATGGGGCGGCCGGAGCTGCGGCCGGAGATCTCCGGCAAGGCGCGGGCCGGCGACATCCGCCACAACATCCCCGACATCACCCGCGCCCGCGAGCGCCTCGGCTACGCGGCGCGGCACGGCGACTTCCGCGCCGACCTGGCGGAGCTGGCCGAATGGGTGGCCCGACAGCAATCGCGCGACCGCGTGCATCAGGCACGCAGCGAACTGGAGCTGCGGGGCCTCGTCGCGTGAGCCTCGGCACGCCGCTCGCCGCTCCGGCCCTGCGGGGCGCCGCGGCCGGGCCGGTCCTGGTCACCGGCGGCGCCGGCTTCATCGGCTCCAACCTCGCCGACCGGCTCGCGGCGGCGGGGCACGACGTGCTGGTCTACGACGCGCTGCTGCGGCCGGGCGTGGCCGCCAACCTCGACTGGCTGCGCCGCCGCCACCCGCAGCGCGTCACCGCCGTCATCGCCGATATCCGGGAGGCGGAGACGCTGGCGGCGGCGGCGGGCGAGGCCAGCGCGGTCTTCCACCTCGCCGCGCAGGTGGCGGTGACGACCAGCATGGCCGAGCCCGCCGCGGATTTCGACATCAACCTGCGCGCCACCTTCCACCTGCTCGATGCGCTGCGCCGCCGCGGCGAGGCGGTGCCGCTGATCTTCGCCAGCACCAACAAGGTCTATGGCGACCTCGCCGACGTCGCCCTCGACCGCCTGGGCGATGCCTACCTGCCGCGTGACCCGTCGGTCCGCGCGCGTGGCATCGGCGAGGATCGGCCGCTCGACTTCCACACGCCCTATGGCTGCTCCAAGGGCGCGGCCGACCAGTACGTGCTGGATTTCAGCCGCTCCTTCGGCCTGCCCACCGCGGTGCTGCGCATGAGCTGCATCTACGGCCAGCGCCAGATGGGCACCGAGGACCAGGGCTGGGTGGCGCATTTCCTGATCCGCGCCCTGCGCGGCGAGCCGGTCAGCATCTACGGCGACGGCTGCCAGGTGCGCGACGTGCTGGATGTGGGCGATGCGGTGGACGCCTATCTCGCTGCCTGGCGGAGGATCGACGCCGTGAGGGGGCAGGCCTTCAACCTCGGCGGCGGGCCGGACAACGCCGTCAGCCTGCGCCAGGTGCTCGGCGCCATCGGCGCGCTGACCGGCCGGCCGGTGGAGACCCGCTACGCCGACTGGCGGGCGGGCGACCAGCGCTACTACGTCTCCGACACGCGCCGCGCCACGCAGGCGCTCGGCCTGGCCGCGCCGCGCCCCTGGCGGGAGGGGCTCGCCGCCCTGGCCGGCTGGCTGCGCCAGGCGCCGGACGGGCCGATCGCCGCATCGCCGCAGGCGGAGATGGCGGCCGGCGCCTTGTCGTGAGCGTGCCGACGTGAAGCCCGGCATCGCGCCCATGCGCCTGCTCATGACGGCCGATGCGGTCGGCGGTGTCTGGACCTATGCGCTCGACCTGGCCGGCGCCCTGGCGCCGCTCGGCGTGACGACGGCGCTCGCGGTGCTCGGTCCGCCGCCTGCCGCCGACCAGCAGGCGCAGGCCGCGGCGGTGCCCGGGCTGAGCTTGCGGCAGACCGGATTGCCGCTCGACTGGCTGGCAACGAAGCCGGAGGCCGTCTTCGCCGCCGGCGCCGCCCTCGCCGCGCTGGCCCGGGCGGAGGGGGTAGACCTGCTGCATCTGAACAGCCCGGCCCTGGCGGCCGGGCAGGCGGGCGGCTTCGGCTGCCCCGTGGTCGCCACCTGCCATTCCTGCCTGGCGACCTGGTGGGAGGCCGTGCGGGGCGGGCCGCTGCCGGCGGATTTCACCTGGCGCACGGCGCTGCTGCGGCAGGGCTACGCCGCCGCCGACGCGCTGACCGCGCCGAGCCACGCCTTCGCCGAGGCCACGGCCCGGTGCTACGGCCTGGCGCGACCGCCCGCGGTGGTGCGGAACGGCCGGCCGCCGTCCAGGCCGGCGGCGCCACCCGCCGGGGCGCCGGCGCGCTTCGCCCTGACCGCCGGCCGGCTCTGGGATGCCGGCAAGAACCTCGACACCCTCGACCGGGCGGCGGCGCGCCTTTCCTGGCCGGTTCTGGCGGCGGGGCCGCTGCGCGGGCCGGAAGGGTCCGAGGCGGCGCCGCGCCATGTCCGGCCGCTCGGCCGGCTCGACGCGACGGCGCTGTCGGCCTGGATGGGCGCCGCGCCGGTCTTCGTCTCGCTCGCGCGTTACGAGCCCTTCGGCCTCGCGGTGCTGGAAGCGGCGCAGGCCGGCTGCGCCCTGGTGCTCGCCGACATCCCGAGCTTCCGCGAGCTGTGGGAGGGCGCGGCCCTCCTGGTGCCGGCGACGGAGGCGGGCCGCGCCGCCGAGGCCCTCGCCCATCTGCTGGACGATCCGGCGGCGAGCGCCCGGATGGGCGCCCTGGCCCGCGAGCGCGCCCGCCGCTACAGCGCCGATGCCATGGCGGCCGGCATGCTCGGCATCATCCAGCCGCTGCTGGCCCGCTCCGGGCCGCGCAGGGAGGCCGCCTTCGCGTGAGACTCGTCTACTTCACCCATTCCCTCGCCTCCTGCTGGAATCACGGCAACGCGCATTTCCTGCGCGGCGTGCTGCGCGAGCTGGCGCATCGCGGCCATGATGTCCTGGCGATGGAGCCGGAGGGCGCCTGGAGCCTGGAGAACCTGCTGCGCGACCACGGCGAGGCGGGGCTCGAGGCCTTCCGCGCCGCCTATCCAACGCTGGCGTCGCGCGCCTTCCGCGGGGCGGTGGCGGCCGAGGCGGCGCTGGAGGGGGCCGATGCCGTCATCGTCCATGAATGGAACGACCCGGCGCTGGTCGCCGCCCTCGGCCGCGCGCGCCGGCGCGGCGGCCGCTTCACCCTGCTGTTCCACGACACCCACCACCGCGCCGTCAGCGAGCCGGAGGCTATCCGGCAGTTCGACCTCGAGGGCTATGACGGCGTGCTGGCCTTCGGCGCGACGCTGGCCGAGGTCTATCGCCGCTGGGGCTGGGGCGGCCGCGTCTTCGTCTGGCACGAGGCGGCGGATACCCGGCTCTTCCGCCCGCCGGCGCAGGAGGGGCCGCGCGAGGGCCTGGTCTGGATCGGCAATTGGGGCGATGGCGAGCGCACGGAGGAGCTGGAGGCCTTCCTCCTGCGTCCCGCCCGGGCCGCCGGCCTGCCGCTCGACATCCACGGCGTGCGCTACCCGGAGGAGGCGCTGGCCCTGCTGGCGCGGCACGGCGCGCGCTACCGCGGCTGGCTGCCGAACGCCCGCGCGCCGGAGGTCTTCGCGCGGCACCTCGCCACCGTGCATGTGCCGCGCCGCTTCTATGTGCGGCTGCTGCCGGGCATCCCGACCATCCGGGTGTTCGAGGCGCTGGCCTGCGGCATCCCGCTGGTCAGCGCGCCTTGGCAGGACAGCGAGGGGCTGTTCCGCACCGGGCAGGACTATCTGGCCGCGGCCGACGAGGCGGCGATGACGCGCCATCTCCAGGCGCTGCGCGCGGATCCGGCGCTGCGGCGCGCCCTGGCGACGAGCGGGCTGGAGACGATCCGCGCCCGCCACAGCTGCGCGCATCGGGCGGCGGAGCTGCTGGCGATCCTGGCGCGGCTGGGCGCAGCGCCATCGTTCCATGCAGCGACGGAGGGTGCCCCATGAGGCACGCCATCAACCGGCCGGCCGAGGAGGTCCGGCGGCGCGCCGAGGCGCTGGGCGCGTGGTTCCACAACCTCGACCTCGGCGGCGTGCGCACCGCCCCGGACCATTTCCTCTACGACTACCCGGCGAACAAGTTCCGGCATTTCGCCCATGCCATCCCGGCCGACCTGTCCGGGCGCAGCGTGCTCGATATCGGCTGCAACGGCGGCTTCTACGCGCTGGAGATGAAGCGGCGCGGGGCGGCGCGCGTGGTCGGCATCGACAGCGACGAGCGCTACCTCGCCCAGGCCCGCTTCGCAGCCGAGGTGACGGGGCTGGAGATCGAGTTCCGCCGGCTGGATGTCTACGACGTCGCCGCGCTCGGCGAGCGCTTCGACCTCGTGCTGTTCATGGGCGTGCTCTACCACCTGCGCCACCCGCTGCTGGCGCTGGACCTGATCCACGAACACGTGGCCGGGGACCTGCTGCTGTTCCAGTCCATGCAGCGCGGCGCGAAGGAGCCGGCGCCGGTCGCCGAGGATTACGGCTTCGCCGAGACGGCGGTGTTCGACGCGCCGGGCTATCCGAAGCTGCATTTCGTCGAGCATCGCTACGCGCACGACCCGTCCAACTGGTGGGTGCCGAACGCCGCCTGCTCGGCGGCGATGCTGCGCTCGGCCGGCTTCGCCATCCTCTCCCGCCCGGAGGAGGAGGTCTATCTCTGCCGCCGCGCCGCGGCCCCTTGGGGCGCGGCCGCGGTCTATCCCGCGAAGGAGGCGCGCCGGTGATCGAGGCCGCGATGATCTGGAACGAGCCCAACAACAAGTCCCACTGGGACCCTGAACTCGATCCGGGCTGGGCGCTGTTCGCGGAGACGGCCAGGGCGGCGGGGCAGGCGATCCGCGCGGCGAATCCGGCGCTGCCGCGCGTGCTGGGCGGCATCTCCCCCATCGATCCCGCCTTCATCGTGAACATGGCCGAGCGCGGCGTGCTGGAGGCGGTGGACGCGGTTGCGGTGCACGGCTTCCCGCTCGACTGGAACCTTTGGCAGATCCAGGAATGGCCGGCCAAGATCGCCGAGATCCGCTCGGTGACGGAGAAGCCGATCTGGGTCTCGGAGGTCGGCGTCTCCTCCTTCGGCGCCGAGGAGGTGCAGGCCTGGGGCGTGGACCGCACGGCCGAGCTGCTGCTGGGCCAGGCGCCGCGCATCCACTGGTACAGCCTCTACGACCTGCCGCAAGCCTGGGGCGCCACCACGCGGCACAGGGAAGCGGAGGGCTCCTCCTACTACCGCCACTTCTACATGGGGCTGCTGCGCGAGGACGGCACACCGAAGCCGGCGCTGGAGCGCTTCGCCCGGCATGCGCCCGCCATGGGGCTGTGCCAGTGGTTCCACTTCGAGGACCACCGGCTGGACGAAGCCGTGGCCTGGATGAAGCGGCTCGGCGTCACCTATCTCCGCACCGGCCTGTCCTGGGCCGACAGCTTCCGACCCAACGCGCTGGACTGGTTCGACCGGCAGATGGCGGCGCTGGCCGGGTTCGACGTCACCGTGACCTTCTGCTTCACGCCGGAGCATCGCGGCCTCGCGCCGCACCACACCAGTCCGCCCCTGGTGCCGGAGGAGTTCGCGGAGTTCTGCGCCGCGATGGTCCGCCGCTACGCCCCCGCCGCGGCGCCCGCCCTCCTGCCAGTACCGGCATGAGCCGGCCGATGATGCGGGCGGCCGTGCTGACCGGGCCGGGCGCGCTGCGCATCGCCGAGGTGCCGCGCCCCGAGCCCGGGCCGGGCCAGGTGCGGCTGCGGCTGGAGGGCTGCGGCGTCTGCGCCTCCAACCTCACCCCCTGGGCCGGACCGGACTGGATGCGCTTTCCGACCGCGCCGGGCGATCTCGGCCACGAGGCCTGGGGCGTGGTCGACGCGCCGGGCGAGGGCGTCATCGACCTCCCGCCCGGCACCCGTGTCGCGGCGCTGACCTATCGCGGCTATGCCGAGTACGACCTGGCCGAGGCGGCGGCCGTGGTGCCGCTGCCGGCGGCGCTGGAAGGGCTGCCCTTCCCGGGCGAGCCGCTGGGCTGCGCCATGAACATCTTCCGCCGCTGCGACATCGCCGCGGGGCAGACCGTGGCGATCCTCGGCATCGGCTTCCTCGGCGCCATTCTGACGCGGCTGGCCACCGAGGCCGGGGCGCGCGTGATCGCCATCTCCCGCCGACCCTTCTCGCTCGACCTCGCGCGGGCGATGGGCGCGGCCGAGACCATTCCGATGGAGGACCATCACGGCATCGTCGCCCGGGTGAAGGATCTCACCGGCGGCGCCTTCTGCGAGCGGGTGATCGAGGCGGTGGGCAAGCCCTGGCCGCTCGACCTCGCCGCAGAGCTGTGCCGCGAGCGCGGGCGGCTGATCGTGGCGGGCTACCACCAGGACGGGCCGCGGCAGGTGAACATGTGGCTATGGAACTGGCGCGGTCTCGACGTCATCAACGCCCATGAACGCGACCCGGCGGTCTATCTGCGCGGCATGCGCGAGGCCGTGGCGGCGGTCGCGGCCGGGCGGATCGATCTGGGCCGCCTGGTCACCCACCGCTTTCCGCTGGAGCGGCTGGGCGCTGCGCTGGATGCCACGCGCGACCGGCCGGACGGGTTCCTCAAGGCCGTGGTCGTGCCGTGACGCCGGACAGGCCGGCCGGGGCGGCGCCGCCTCCCGCCTCGCGCCGTCCGCTCCGCCTCGGCTTCCTCGGCCTGGGCTGGATCGGCCGGCACCGTATGCAGGCCCTGCTGGCCTCGGGCCTCGCCGAGGCCGCGGTCATCGTCGATCCCTCGCCCGGCTGCATGGAGGAGGCGCTCCGCCTCGTCCCCGACGCCCGCCCCGCGGCGTCGCTGGAGGCGATGCTGGCGGCGGGCCTGGACGGCGTGGTGATCGCCACGCCCAGCGCGCTGCATGCCGCGCAGGCGATCCAGGCGCTGGAGCACGGTGTCGCCGTGTTCTGCCAGAAGCCGCTGGGGCGTCGGGCCGACGAGGTGGCGGCGGTGGTGGCGGCCGCGCGCGCGGTGGACCGGCTGCTGGCGGTGGACCTGTCCTACCGCTTCACCACCGGCATGCAGCGGATCCGGGAGCTGATCCGCGCCGGGGCGCTGGGCCGGGTCTATGCGGCGGATCTCGTCTTCCACAACGCCTACGGTCCGGACAAGCCGTGGTTCCGCGATCCGGCGCTATCGGGCGGCGGCTGCCTGATGGATCTCGGCGTGCATCTGGTGGACCTCGCCCTCTGGGCGCTGGACTTCCCCCGCGTCACGGGCGCCGCCGCGCGGCTCTTCGCCGGCGGCGCGCCGCTGCGGGAGCGGGCCGGACAGGTGGAGGACTACGCGGTGGCCACGCTGGACCTGGAGGGCGGCGCGGTGGTGCGCCTCGCCTGTTCCTGGAACCTGCCGGCCGGCCGCGACGCCGTCATCGGCGTCGATGTCCATGGCACGGAAGGCGGCGCGACGATGCGCAACATCGACGGCTCCTTCTACGACTTCCGGGCCGAGCGCCACCAGGGCACCCGATCGGAGCCGCTGGCTGCCCCGCCGGATGACTGGGGCGGGCGCGCTGCCGTCGCATGGGCGGCGCGCCTGGCGGCGGGAGAGCGCTACGATCCCGCGGCCGAGCGCCTCGTGGAGGTCGCCGAGGCGCTGGACCGGCTGTACTTGCCCGCCAGCATGGCCTGATCAGCGTCGGCACATTGAATGGCGCCGTGGGGAGAACGATGTGCGGCAGCACAGTCTTCCAGATGGGACACGATCCACTGCAAGATGGGTGCCCGCTGCAAGATGGGTGCCCGGCTGCATCGCCGGCCGGACAGGATGGGCTTGGCCGGATGGCTGGAGAGCACCGGCTCGCCAGTCAGTGGGAGCATCCTCGGCACGCGCCGCTGATCCTGAAGCCAGGCCGCTGGCAGGTGGCTTCCAATCGGGTTGGGATTGGGCGCTGGATCGGTGGCCGATAGGGGAGGCCGGTCACCCCTCCAAGAGGTCCCCATTCGGCTCTGGCGCCGGTGTCGCGCTGGTCATGCTGCTGCGCACCGAGGGCTGGCGAGTGAATGCCAGGCGGGTGCAGCGGATCTGGCGGCGCGAGAGGCGGAGGGCAGCACGGCGACAAGCTGTCCATACGCAACCGCCACCGGCCAGGATGGGGTCTCGCACGCTCCCTCGCGGCGGGTTGCAACCGCGCTTCGGCACGCGGCGTCTCCATGGCAGACGTGGAGGATGAGGATGGAGATGATCAGGCATGGGACAGGCGGCGGAGGCGGTGCAGCATTGACAGCGCATCTCTGGCCCTCGTTCGGACTTGGTGTCGTGACCGGGATGCGCAGCATGACGGCGGTGGCCGCGCTGAGCTGGGCCGCCTCGCTTGGGCGGGCGCGCCTGGCCTGGCTTCCGGCCGGCGCCGAGGCGCGCGGCCTCGCAACGCTGGCGGCGCTTGCGGAGATGGCAGGCGACAAGATGCCCTTCGCGCCCGACCGGCGCATCGCGCCATCATTCATCCTGCGCCTCGGCCTCGGTGCGGTGGGCGGTGCGGCATTGGCCGGGCCTGGTGTGTCGTCGACCACGGGCACGCTGGCCGGCCTGACAGGCGCCGTCCTGGGCACGTTGCTGGGCCGCGCGGCGCGCGGCGGCACGACGCGGTCCGGCGGCGACTGGGCCCGCGCCCTCGGTGAGGACATGCTGGCGGCCGGACTGGCCGTGGCCTTGGTTCGCTCGGCGGGGCGCCCGGGCCGGCTTTAAGCTGGTGACGCCAGCAAGGGCCTCGGGCCGCGAGCGGCTGTCGCTGCACGGGCTCAGGCCTGGCTTCATCACCGGAGTCTACAAAGCCGGCACCCGCTATGGGGCCATCATGGCCTACACCCGCCACATGGGCAGCCGCGCAGGACTGGTCGGGCCATGAAGCGGGATGGCGGCATCATCCTGATTCGAGGGCGCGCCGGATCTGCTGTTCCTCGAGGTCGAGTTCCTCGCCCATCGCCCTGTGGGCCTCGGCATCCATCGTCTCCGCCCGTTCGGCCAGCTTCTCGCGCGCCGCGGTGATGGCCAGGAGCCGCAGACGCTGCTGTGCCTCCAGCTGGCTGCTCCTGGTCTCGAGGTCCTGCCCCTCGATGCTCGCCCTGTCAGCGCGCACCTCGTACTCCTGCACCAGTTCCGCCGCGGCCTCGGTGTGCTCGGTGGCCTCGGGGCCATCCAGGTGCTCCCGAACCGCCTCCAGCGCGGCCGCCGTGATCTCGGCTCGGGCCTGGGCGGTTTCCGGTTCAGGCAATGTGGTCAGCTCCTCGGTGACGCCGAGCCTCCTGACCAACCAGCCCAATGTTGTCCCCTGAACGACCAGGGTCACGAAGATCGAGCAGAAGGCCAGGAACAGGATGACGTCCCGGCCGGGAAAGGGCTCGGGCAGCGCGAGCGCCGCGGCCAGACTGACCACGCCGCGCATCCCCGTCCAGGAGACGACAGTCGCGTGTCGCCACGGCGCCGGATCCTGCTCCCGCAGCTGCCGCGACAGCGCACGGGTCACCCAGACAGCGGCGAAGACCCAGACGAAGCGGCTGACGATGAGAGTGACCGACACGGCCGCCGCCAGCCAGGCGAGTTGCCGGAGGTCGTCATCGGCGAGGCGCGCGACGATGTCCCGCAGCTGCAGTCCGATGAGAATGAAGACGAGGCTGGTGAGGGCGAACTCCAGGAAGTTCCAGACGGCTACCAGCTCGATGCGCGTGCGCGCGGTGAACTCGGCGTGCTGCTGCCGCCCGAGCACGAGGCCGCAGACGACGGCCGCGAGCACACCGGAGGCATGGGTCGCCTCGGCCAGGAGGTAAGCAGCGAAGCCGGCGAGGATGGTGATGGCGAGGTCGAGCAGGGTGTTGTGGAGGTGGGTGAAGATCCACATCGCGGCCCGGCCGACGAGCCAGCCCACCAGCGCGCCCCCGATTGCCACGCCGAAGAACTGCAACGCGCCGTGCCCGTAGCTGACCGTGCCAACCCCGACCGCGGCGACCGCGAACTTGTACAATACGAGCGACGAGGCGTCGTTGATCAGGCTCTCGCCCTCCAGCACCGTCACGATCCGCTTGGGCAGCTTGAACTGCTTCAGGACGGAGGCGGCGGCAACAGCATCGGGCGGTGCCACGATGGCGCCGAGGGCGATCGCGGCCCACCATGGCAGGGTGGGCAAGAGCAGCTTGGCGGTGATCGCCACCAGCCCGGCCGTGAAGAATACGGCCCCGATCGCCAGCAACAGGATTGGGTGGAGATGGTTGCGGAAGGCGGGCCAGTCCGTCCGATAGGCGCTGACCTGCAGCAGCGGTGGCAGGAAGAGGGCCAGTACGAGCTCGGGGTCGAGGACAAGAGCCGGCAGGCCCGGGAGGAAGGCCAGCCCCATGCCGCCGAGCACCAGGGCGACAGCCGCGGGGAGGTTCAACCGGTCCGCCAACACTGCGAGGGCGACGCACGCCGCGAGAAGTATCAGGAGAAGCTCGAAGACATGCATCGGTTCAGGACACGGCGGGATTGGCCCAGGCCGCCTTTCCTTGTCTGTATCGCCCCGGCGCCATGGAAAAGCGACTGCGCTCGTCCGGCTGCGGGAAGGGCTAGCCTCGGCGGCGCTGCTTCAGACGCGACGCCCGGACCCCTTGCCGCAGGAGCGGAACATTGGGGCGGCTGGCTGGTCCTGGCGCAGCATTCTTCTCAGTCAGGCATTCCGCCGGCGCCCAGCGGTGAGGTCTCGTACTCCTCCAATAAGTGTGCGGGATCGCGATAGATCGCAATGCAGCCGGCGTCGCGCAGGGCCTGTTCCGGGAAGCCGCCGCAGAGCACGCCGATCGTTCGAATACCCACCTTGCCTGCGGCCTCGGCATCATACGGTGTGTCCCCGATGGCGATGGTCTCGCCCGGACTCACACCGGACAGCCGAGCCAGGGCGGCCTCGAAGATGTCAGGGAAAGGTTTCGAATGTTCCGCGTCGTTGGACGAGGTCTCGGCATCCAGCCGGTCATCCTCGATGCCGACGATGCGCTTCAGCGCGGCGAGTTCCTCATCCTTGGCGGAGGAGGCGAGGGCGGTACGCAAGCCGGCCTTGTCCACGTGCCGCAACAGCTCGGCCGCGCCAGGAAATGCGCGGACCCGCGGAAGGTAGCCCTGCCGGAAGATCTCGCCGCGGCGCTTCTCGAGGGCCTCGCCTTTTTCCTTCAGCTCCTCGGGCGAGAGAAAGACGGGCATGAGCTGGTCGCCGCCCTTGCCTATCTGCTCTCTCATATCCTCAAAAGAAATGTCGTGGCCGATTTCCTTGAAGGCATCGACCCAGGCCTGCGCGTGCAGGTCCACGGAGTCTACCAGCGTCCCATCGACATCGAAGAGCACGGCTTTGATCAGCATATCAAATCTCCTGCCGGATCTTTCGATCCGATCAATGATCGTCCGAGGGGCTTGTGCCGGCTTGGTCAGATGCATGAGCTTGTGTGTGTGGGCGCGGAAAGCAAGTTCGCGGCCTGAGCCTCGACGTGCGCAGCTTGGCCAGGACTGAGCCGGCCCATGCGCTGTCGGCTTTCCCTGCGTGTCGTGCTGGAGGTGTCGTAATACTTGCCCGCCTGCCGGCAAGCTGTTGGAATCGCACCGTGTCCGAGCCTGCCACCGTGCCCGCGCTGGCTTCACCGCTGCCGGTCACCCGCCCGGCCGGGGCCTGTCCCCGGGCCTCGCTCGCGCCGGCGGCGCTGCGCGCCTACCACAGCGGCCGGCAGGCCTTCCTCACCGCCGAGTACGAGAAGTGGGGCCAGGTCGCCCGCGATGCTCGGCTCCAACCGGACTGACCGGGCCAGTGCCGGAAGGCCCGCCTTGGGATTGCAGCAGGCGGCTATACTGAGTTTCGTGCCAGGCACTCGCCATTGCTTATGGATTGGGCGCGGGCGCTTGCGCGCCCGATGGAATCAGCCGCGCCGATGAGAATGCGCTGGCCGGCCGTATGGCCAGGCGGGACCAGTCGAATGGCGCCACCGCCCGTCCCTCGACATGGATCCACAGCAGCCTCGCAACGCTCATGGCCACTTGCGCGCTGTCTCGTCGCATATCCATCCGGCCTGAACGGCGGCTTCGAGACCCCGGGAATAGGAGAAGCTGCCCACGGGCAGGCTCTGGCGGACCAGGCGCGGCAAATCCAACAGCGTCGCATCTCGACCACGGTCGAAGACCGGAGCGGCATCCATCGCTCAGGTCTCGGCCAGGTCGGTGTCCCCGCGCATCCTCGCCGGCAGCCCGCCATGTTCGAGGATGAAGTTGATGACGTCGTCGAGCCCCTTGCCACGCGACAGATCGGTGAAGCCGAACGGACGGCTTCCACGCATCCGCGCCGCGTCCTTCCGCATGACCTCGAGATCGACGTTCACATAGGGCGCCAAGTCGCTCTTGTTGATGACCAGGAAGTCGGAGCGCGTGATGCCGGGCCCGCCCTTGCGCGGGATCTCCTCGCCCTGACAGACGGAGATGACATACAGCGTCAGATCAGCGAGGTCGGGCGAGAAGGTCGCCGCCAGATTGTCACCGCCGGATTCGATGAAGACGATGTCGAGATCAGGTATCCTGCGATTGATCTCGGCGATGGCCTGCAGGTTGATCGAGGCATCTTCGCGGATGGCGGTGTGCGGGCAGCCGCCCGTTTCGACGCCGACGATGCGCTCCTCGGGCAACGCCTGGAGACGCGCCAGGATCATGGCGTCCTCCTTCGTGTAGATGTCGTTGGTGACGACAGCGATCGAGAACCTGTCCCGCATCGCCTTGCACAGCTTTTCGGTCAGCGTGGTCTTGCCTGAGCCGACAGGACCGCCGATGCCAACGCGGAGGGGACCGTTCTTCGATGTCATCGATGCAGATGCCTTGGCTTGCCGGACCGATGCTTCGCGGCGTCAGCACGGATCCGGCGGCGCGCACGCAATCGATGCCAATCGAGCACTAGCGCAAAGCCTGCGACCGCGCCAGCGACCAATCGGGCATCCGCGATGACCGCGTCCGGCAAAAGTCCGGCTTCATGGAACGGGATGCACAGAACTGGGATGTTGGACAGGTTGCTGGATCGCCGGTTCGGTTGATCCTCATTGTCCTTTGCTGGCCTGCAAAGTCCATAGGATGAAACCAACTGAGTTCATTCTTTGTCCGAGGGAATGGGCTGGGGGAGCGGCTCATGGACACGGTCATGCCAGTTCCTGTTTCCGAAGCCGTGCGCCTGCCTGCCGCCCCGGGCGCATGTGGGTTACGGGGCGCAGCCAAGCCAGCGGCTCGCTGGACTGGAGCCACGGTTCGCAGTGAGTGCCGGCAAAAGCCGACTCATGCGCCGCCATTACCAACCTGGTCATCCTCGATCACTGGCGCATCGTGAAGGCCGATATCGGCATCAAGGGCAGACCGATCGCCGCGATCCGCGACCCTGTGTGAGCGGATCATGGTCCTGGGGCGGCGGGCCAGATGGTCGACCGAGACGTCGACAGCAGGGAGCAGTTGGGGAGTCACCGATGGAAGGTGGCACGGATACCGGCCCGGCTCGCCCAATCAGCCCCTGCGCCGCTGACCAGGCTGCCGCCCGGCAGCCGCGGCCGGTCAGAGGGTGATGTGCCTGTCCCGGATGATGCGGCCATAGAAGTCCTGCTCGCGCCGGATCAGCGCGGTGAAGTCGTCGAGCAGCACCGGGCTCACATCCATGTCTGGCGGCAGCTTCGCCCGCAGCTCCTCGGTTCGCAGGATGCTGGCGACGGCTTCGGCCATGCGCGTCAGGATCGGCGCCGGCACGCCGGCCGGCGCGACCATCCCATGCCAGTAGCGCAGCACCAGCTCGGGATGCACGGTCTCGCGGAAGGTCGGCACCTCCGGCAGCACCGACAGCCGCTCCGGCGCGGAGATCGCGAGGATGCGGAACTTGCCGCCGTCCAGATGCGGCAGCAGGGAGTTGGTCGAGCCGGCGTAGAAGGGGATGCGGCCGGTCATCAGGTCGGCGATGATCGCCTGCTCGCCGCGATAGGCGACATTCTCGAGCCTCACCCCGGTGAGGCCCATCATCATCTCCATGGCCACATGCGGCGAGCTGCCATTGCCCACGCTGCCGACGCCGAGCCCTGGAGTCCGGCGGACATGCTCGATCGCTGCCGCGACGTCCGCGATCGGCAGCGCCGCCGTGACGGCGAAGGCGACCGGTGCGCGGTAGGCCAGGCAGAGCGGCGCGAAATCCTCCAGCCGATAGGTGATGTTCGGGTAGAGGTTCGGATTCATGACCAGCGTGCTGGTCGCCACCCAGCCGAAGGTATAGCCATCCTTCGGCGCGCGGGCCGCGGCCTCGGCGCCGATCATGGTGTTGGCGCCGGGGCGGTTGTCGATCACCAGGCTCTGCCCCAGCATCGGACGGAGCTGCTCGGCGATGCTCCGCGGCACGAGGTCGCCGGCTCCGGGAGCAAACGGATAGATCAGGCGGATCGGTCGGCTGGGCCAGCTCGCCTCCTGGGCTCTGGCGAGGGCAGGCGCGGCGAGGATGGCGGCCCCGAAGGTGCGGCGCCCGATGCCAAGGACCATTCTTGTGCTCCCTCCTGTCCGCCTGGGCGGCCGGCCGTTCAACCCACGGCGGCGCGTGCCTTGCGCGCGGAGACGGGAACCGCCTCCGTGCCGATGATGCCGGCCGCCTTCAGCCTCTCGATCCGGGCCTCCGGCAGACCGAGCAGGCCGCCCAGCACCGCCGCATTGCTCTCGCCCAGGGTCGGCGCCGGCCGGCGTACCGGGAAAGGTCCGGCCCCGGCCTCGCGGAAGGGCGCGGAGGGCTGATCGTGCTGGCCCAGCCAGGGACGCTCCGTCGGCTGCCAGAAGCCGCGGGCAACCAGGTGCGGATCCTGCGTCAGCTTGGTCGGCCGGCGGATCGCACCGGCGGCGACGCCCTCGGCCTGCAACGCCGCCATGGCGGCGTCCGCCGTGTCCCCGGTAGTCCAGGCGGCGAGCGCCGCCTCCAGCTCCCCCTCGCGCTCGCGCCGTCCGGCCGCCGTCGCCAGCGCGGGGTCGGCGGCCAGGTCCTCCCGGCCCATCGCGCGGCAGAGCCCCTGCCAGGCGGCGTCATCGGTGACAGCCACGGCGATCCAACCGTCCTGGGCGCAGGGGAAGCAGCCATGCGGCACGTTCACCGGGTGGCGGTTGCCGAGCCGGGGCCCCGGCGAGCCGGTGGCGGACTGCGCCAGGATCCAGGGCGCCACCAGGGGAAATATGCATTCCACCTGCGCCAGGTCGATATGCTGGCCTTCGCCGGTCTCGCGCCGATGCAGCAGCGCCGTCAGCACCGCAGCGGCGGCGTTCAATCCGCCGATCGGATCGCCATAGGCAAGCTGGTTGGTAGTTGGCGGCCAATGCGCCTCGCCCGAGACGCTGGGCAGGCCGGATGCGTGTTCGAGGGTCGAGCCATAGGCCCGGGCATCGCGCCAGGGCCCGGTGCCGCCGAAGGCCGGCATGGACACCATGACCAGGTCCGGCCGCTCCGCCGCCAGGATCGGGTAGTCCAGGCCAAGCTTCGGCAGCACTTCCCGCGCATAGTTCTCGACCACCGCATCGGCCTCCCGCACCAGGCGCTTCAGCAGCGCTGCGCCCTCGGGTGCGGTGAGGTCGAGGGTGATGCCGATCTTGTTGCGGTTCAGCAGGCCGAAGCGCAGGTCCTTCTCGTATTGCCGCTCTTCGAAGAAGGCAGGACGGGGATCGACACCGCGCCACCAGTCCGGGTACTGGCAGGCCTCGACCTTGATGACCTCGGCGCCGAGATCGGCGAGCTGGCGGGTGCAGAGCGGGCCGGCCCAGCCCATGGAGAGGTCGATCACGCGCATCCCGGCCAGTGGCAGCCCCGCCGCCCGCGCCGGCTTGCGGGACGGGCGGGCGGGGAGAGCCTGCCCGTCATGCTCGCCGGGCTTCGGCGCGGTGCCGCCGGCCAGCGGCGGCGTCCGCGTCAGGCGCTGCGGCAGGGTCGGGCCCTCGAATTCCGCGCCGCCGATCCGCACCGTGCCGAAGGCGTCGCGCGCCCGGTGGGTGGGGGTGGCGAGCAGGGTCGCCATGTCCGGCACCACGGCGAGGGGCAGGCGGCGGCGCAGCGCCTCCTCGAACCACGCCTCCGCCGTGCGTTCGGCAAGGCGCGGCACGAAGAGCGCCTCCAGCTCCTCGACATGGCGCAGCCGGTCGAAGCCGATGACGAAGCGCGGGTCCTGCCCGACCTCCGGCGCGCCGATCATGTCGCAGAAGGCCCGGAACTGCGCCGGCGTGACGATGGTGACGCCGAGCCAACCTTCCTTGCAGCGATAGACGCCGAGCGGGCAGGTCGGGGCGAAGCGGTTCACGCCGTACCGGTGCTCAACCATCGGATGGGTGACGCCCTGGGCGGCCTGGTATTCGGCGATGGCGATATTGGCCTCGTGGATGCTGACCTCGAGCCGCCGCGGCGCGCCGGAGAGCAGGGCGGCGGCCACGGCGTTGAAGGCAGCGATGCCGCCTACCGCCGCGCCGGCCATGCCGCCGAGCATGGACGGTGGGCCCTCGGCCGGGCCGGTGCCGGCGAAGATGCCGGCAAGCGCCCGGCAGGTGGTGTCGGTCGCGGCGAAGTCGCGATAGGGGCCGCTCTCGCCGAACCAGGAGATGCCGGCTTGGATGGTGGCGGGCAGCGAGGGACCGTCCCGTTCCACCGGCGGCCGCCCGTCCAGCAGCACGTCGCAATCCCCGATGCCGTCCAGGCGGGTGACGCTGCGCTTATTGGTGTTCAGCCAGGCGAAGAGCGCGGATTGCGGCCCTTCCGCAGTCCCGACCAGCGGCGGCTCGCGCCGCAGCGGATCGCCCCCGGGGGGCTCGAGCTTGATGACCTGGGCGCCGAAATCGCTGAACAGCTTGCCGGCATAGGCGAGGGCGACGCCGCTGCCGCGCTCGACGACGCGGAGATGGACGAGGGGCAGGGGGGCGGCGCTGTCGCGCGGCATGGCGTTCCTCCGTGCCGGTGGGCCGGCCTGAATTTGTGATCATAAAATCCAGGCCGCTGCCGCTCCGTCAACCCCTCGTCACCGTTCCTGGGTGGCGTTGATCTCCGGCAGGCGGCGGAGGAGGGCATCCGCATAGAGGGTGATGTCACGCTGTGCCGCGAGCCGCGCGAGGCCTCCATCCCGCTGCCGGATGCCGCGGATCACCTCGTGGTGCGGGTGGTCCTCCGGCCGGTGGAGGAAGCGCATGTGCTGCAGCCCGGCATTCAGCGGACCGCATTGCAGCCAGAGCCCCTCGACCATGCGGAGCAGGACCGGCATCCTGGCCAGGGCGCAGAGCTGCATGTGGAAGCGCTCGTTCTCCACCAGCATCTCGGCCATCCGGCCCTCGACCCGCGCCTGCGTCATCCGGGCATGGATGGCCGCCAGCGCCTCGGCATCGGCGGGTCCGGCCCGCTCCGCCGCGCGCTCCGCGGCCTTGCCCTCCAGGTCGCAGCGAAGCTCGCAGACCTCCCGCAGCCGCACGTCCGAGAGCACCGGCACCCGGGCGGAGCGGTGGTCGACCTGCTCCAGCGCCCCCTCGCTCACCAGCCGGGCCAGGGCTTCCCGCACCGGCGTCGGGCTCACGCCCAGCTCCTCCGCGAGGGTGCGCAGCTTCAGCTTCTCGCCGGGGCGGAAGCGGCTGCGCATCAGCTGCTGGCGCAGCCAGTGATGGACCCGGATCGCAACGCGCTCGCCGCTGATCGGAAGTGTCTCGGCGTCCATGGTCGGGCCTCCCCTTCAGCGGCTTGACAGTCGCGGATAACGGTTCGAGTTTTGTGATAACAAATTTGCTCCCGTGGAGGAATCCCATGGCCGAGATCGCCGTATCCGCCGAAATGGCCGCATCCGTCTGGAAGATCGAGGCCAGTCCGGGCGCGCGGGTGGCGGCAGGCGACACCCTCATCATCCTCGAATCGATGAAGATGGAGATTCCGGTCGAATCCCCCCGGGATGGCACCGTGGCCAAGGTGCTGGTGGCCGAGGGCGATCAGGTGAAGGAGGGGCAGGTCGTTGTCCTCCTGGAGGGCTGAGGTGCTCGGCCCGGTCCTGATCGCCAACCGCGGCGAGATCGCCTGCCGCATCGCCGCCTCCTGCCGGCGGCTCGGCCTGCGCAGCATCGCGGTCTTCTCGGATGCCGATGCGACGGCAATGCACGTCGTCGCCGCCGATGCGGCGGAGCGGATCGGCCCGCCGCCACCGCGCGAGAGCTATCTCTCGATCCCGGCGATCCTCGACGCGGCCCGCCGCAGCGGTGCCCGCATGGTGCATCCGGGCTACGGCTTCCTCAGTGAGAACGCGGCCTTCGCCCGCGCCTGCACCGAGGCCGGGCTGGCCTTCATCGGTCCCTCGGCCGCGGCGATCGAGGCGATGGGCGGGAAGGCGGCGGCGAAGGCGGTGGCCCGCCGCGCCGGGGTCGCCGCCGTGCCGGGCTATGACGGCGAGGACCAGTCGCCGGAGCGGCTGGCCGCCGAGGCCGCCGCCATCGGCTATCCCGTGATGATCAAGGCCGTCGCCGGCGGCGGTGGCCGCGGCATGCGCCGGGCGGAGACGGCCGAGACCTTCGCGGCGGCGCTCGCCGGCGCGAAGCGCGAGGCTGCCGCCTTCGGCGACGGCCGCGTGCTCATTGAGAAGCTGGTCGCCAGCGCCCGCCATGTCGAGGTGCAGATCCTGGCCGATGCGCATGGCACGGTGCTGCATCTCGGCGAGCGCGACTGCTCCCTGCAGCGGCGCAACCAGAAGCTCGTCGAGGAATCCCCGGCACCGGGCATCGACCCGGCGCTGCGGGCGGAGCTCGGCCGGCGGGCCGTCGCCCTGGCGCGGGCCGTGGACTATGTCGGCGCGGGCACGGTTGAGTTCGTCGCCGATGCCGGCGGGCCGCTCTCGGCCGACCGTATCTGGTTCATCGAGATGAACACCCGCCTGCAGGTGGAGCATCCGGTGACGGAGATGGTCACCGGCCTCGATCTGGTGGAATGGCAGCTGCGCATCGCCGCCGGCGAGAGGTTGCCCTTCGCGCAGGCGGACCTCGCACCGCGCGGCCATGCGGTGGAGGCGCGGCTCTGCGCCGAGGATCCGGCGCGGAATTTCCTGCCCTCCCCCGGCACCATCGCGGCGCTCGCCCTGCCCGAACCGGGCGATGGGCTGCGGATCGATGCGGGCGTCCGGTCCGGCGACACGCTCACCCCCTTCTACGATTCGATGATCGCCAAGGTCATCGCTCATGCGCCGAGTCGGGCGGAGGCGCTGGAGCGGCTGGCCGCGGCGCTCGATCGCTGCGCCGCGGAGGGCATCCGCATCAACGCCGCCTTCCTCGCCCGCGCGCTCCGCAGCGCGGAGATGCAGGCCGGTGCGGTGGATACGCATCTCCTCGAGCGCCTCCGCAGCCGCGAGGCGGCAGCACGCTCCGTCGCCTGAGCGCAGACAGATCAAGCAACGAGACAGGTCCAAGCATGCACAGCCTCGACAAGGCCATCACCGGCACGTTCACGCGCCTGCGCCCGGCTTTCCTCGCCCTCGGCGGCAGCCTGGCCATCGCCGCCTCGGCGCAGATCCAGGTGCCGCTCTATCCCGTGCCGATGACGCTGCAGAGCCTCGTCGTGCTGCTGGTCGGCGCCGCCTATGGCTGGCGCCTCGGCGCCGCGACGGTGCTGCTCTACCTGGCCGAGGGCGTCGCCGGCATGCCGGTCTTCGCCGGCTTCGCGGCCGGCCCGATGGCTCTGGCCGGTCCGACCGGCGGCTTCCTGCTTGGCTTCGTCCCGGCCGCCGCCCTGGCCGGCTGGCTGGCCTCCCGCGGCTGGACCGAGACCATCTGGCGCAGCGGCGCCATGTTCCTGGCCGGGCATGCGGTGCTCTTCGTCGGCGGGATCGCCTGGCTGGGCATGCTGATCGGCTTCGATCGCGCCATTGCCGTCGGGCTGCTGCCCTTCCTGCCGGGCAGCGTGGTGAAGATCGCCCTGGGCGTGTCGCTGCTGGCCGCGCTGCGCGCCCGGCATCGCGGCTGAACCAGCATCACGGTCGGGAGGAAGCGCCATGGTCTGGCAGGCGGAACTGGACGAGCTGCGGCAGCGCGAGGCGCTGGCGCATGACATGGGCGGCGCCGACAAGGTGAAGCGCCAGCACGATGGCGGCCGGCTGACCGTGCGCGAGCGGATCGACTGGCTGGTCGATGCCGGCAGCTTCCACGAGACCGGCGCCATCGCCGGCAAAGCGAGCTATGACGCCGCGGGCAAGCTGAAGGAATTCACCCCCTCCAACTGCGTCTTCGGCCGGGCGATGGTCGATGGCCGGCAGGTGGTGGTGGTGGGTGACGACTTCACCGTCCGCGGCGGCTCCGCCGACGCCACCATCCGCGAGAAGCCGATCATGGCGGAGCGGCTGGCGAACGAGTTCCAGCTGCCCATCATCCGCATCATCGAGGGCTCGGGCGGCGGCGGCTCGGTGAAGACCATCGAGACCACCGGCCGCGCCAACCTGCCGAACGGCGTGGGCGGCGGGCAGCTGTTCAACTACACGACCCTGAACCTGTCCGTCGTGCCGGTCGTCGGCCTCGGCCTCGGCTCGGTCGCCGGGCTCGGCGCCGCCCGGCTCGCCGCCAGCCACTACTCGGTCATGACCAGGTCCTCGGCCATGTTCGTGGCCGGGCCGCCGGTCGTGGCGCGGCTCGGCCAGGATCTCGGCAAGCAGGAACTCGGCGGCTGGGAGGTCCAGTGCAAGGCCGGCGGCGTCGACCATGCCGTGGACACCGAGGAGGAGGCCTTCGCCTGCGCCCGGCGCTTCCTCTCCTATCTGCCCTCCTCGGTCCATGGCGTGCCACCGGTTCTGCCCTGCGAGGACGATCCGGAGCGGCGCGACGAGACGCTGATGGATGCGGTCCCGCGCGACCGGCGCCGCGTCTACCAGATGCGCCCGATTGTCGAGAGCGTGGTGGACCAGGGCAGCTTCTTCGAGATGGGGAGGCTTTTCGGCCGCCCCGTCATCACCGGCCTCGCCCGGCTGGGCGGGCATCCGGTGGCGCTGATGGCGAGCGACCCCTTCTTCTACGGCGGCTCCTGGACCACGGATGCCTGCCAGAAGGTGGTGCGCTTCGTCGATCTGGCGGAGACCTTCCACCTGCCGGTCGTCTATCTCGCCGACTGTCCCGGCTTCATGATCGGACTGGATGCCGAGCGGTCGGCCACCATCCGCCACGGCGTGCGCGCCATGGCGGCGGTGAACCAGACCACCATACCCTGGTGCACCGTCATCATCCGCAACGCCTTCGGCGTCGCCGGGGCGGTGCACCAGCCGGCGGGGCGGCTCTCGCTGCGCTACGCCTGGCTGTCCTCCCGCTGGGGCTCGCTGCCGCTCGAGGGCGGCATCGAGGCCGCCTACCGCGCCGAGATCGAGGCCGCGGAGGATCCGGCGGCGAAGCTGGCGGAGATCGAGACGCGGCTCAACCAGCTCCGCTCCCCCTTCCGGACAGCCGAGACCTTCTGGGTGGAGGAGATCATCGATCCGCGCGAGACGCGGCGCCTGCTCTGCGACTTCGCCAGGCTGGCGGAGCCGCTGCGACGGCCGCAGCCCTCGCGGCTGCAAATGCGTCCCTGACGCTGTCGCCGCGCGGCCTCGACGGGAGGACATGAAGAATGAGAACGACGATTTTCGTCGCCAGCCTCATGCTGCTGGGCGCCAGTCTGCCGGCCGGGGCCTTTCCCGACCGGCCGGTGCGCATCCTCGGCGGCTTCGCCGCGGGCGGCACCGGCGACCTGATCAACCGGCTGATAGCGGAGGCGGTCGCGCCAGCCTTCGGCCAGCGGCCGGTGGTGGAGGTTCGCAGCGGCGCCAACGGCTTCATCGCCGCCGAGGCAGCGGCGCACAGCCAGCCGGACGGGCATACGGTGGTGCAATGCTCTACCGGCATGATGACGGTCAGCCCGCAGCTGCCAGGGGCGCAGCTGCCCATCGATCCGGCGCAGGACCTCGTCCCCATCGCCAATATCCTGCATTCCACCCAAACCATGGTGGTCTCCGCCCGCTCGCCCTATCGCAGCGTGGCGGATGTGGTGGCCGCGGCGCGGGCGAGGCCGGGCACCATCTCCTATGCCAGCGCCGGCATCGGCTCCGTCTCGCACCTCTCGGGCGCACGCTTCGCGCAGCTCGGCCATCTCGACATGGTGCATGTGCCCTACCGTGGCGCGGCGCCGGGCGTGCTGGACGTCTCGGCCGGACGAGCCGACCTGATCATCACCAACCTCGGCGACGTCATCGGGCAGATCGGCGAGGGGCTTCGTCTGTTGGCCTTTGCCGATGGCATCGGCTCGCCTCGCTTCCCGGACACGGGACAGATCTCCGCTGTCTTGCCGGGCTATGCCGTGAGTGGCTGGTTCGGCCTCTGCGGCCCGCGCGGTACGCCACCGGAGGTGGTGGCCCGTTGGTTCGCCGCCCTCCGGGACGGCTTCGCCAGCCCGGCGCTGCAGCAGCGCCTGCTGGAGAACGGGCTCAGCCTGCGGCTCGAGGATGCCGCGACCTTCGCCCGGAGCATCGAGCAGGATCGCGGCATGTGGGGCGAGGTGATCCGTGCCGCAGGAATCCACCTCGACTAGACCGGATCGCGGGCGGGGGTGAACGCCTGGACGCGTGCCTCCGCTCTGGACGCAGCAGGGTGCAGCGCACCGTCGTTCCAACCGGCATGAGGCGCTGAGCAGGCCGGGGCGCAAGAAAGGAAAGCAGGACATGAAAGCATGGATCGGGGTGGTGCTGCTCGGCGCCATGATGCTTGCAGGTCCCGCGGCGGCCCAGCCTGCCGACCGGCCTCTGCGCATCCTTGCAGGCTATGCGGCGGGTGGGACCTCGGACATCGTCGCCCGCGTGGTGGCGGAAGGCGTCGCGGCAAAGCTGGACCAGCGGCCGGTGGTCGAGAACCGCACCGGCGCCAACGGGTTCATCGCGGCCGAGGCGGTGGTGCGCGGCCCGGCCGACGGCTCCGTTGTGCTGCAATGTCCGATGGGCAACATGACCATCAGCCCGGAGATCCCGGGCATGCACATCCCGATCGATGTGGCGCGCGACCTGGTGCCGGTCGCCAATGTGGCCCGCTCCAGCTATGCCGTGGTGGTCGGGGCTCGCAGCCCTTACCGCAGCCTGGACGAGTTCCTGGCTGCGGCGCGGGCGAGGCCGGGGGCGCTGACATATGGCAGCGCCGGCATCGGGACGGCGCAGCATCTGTCGGGCGAACGGCTGAAGCGCATGACGCAGATCGATCTCTTGCACGTGCCCTATCGCGGCGCCGCGCCCGCCGCGCTGGAGGTGATCGCCGGCCGGACGGATCTGCTCATCACCAATCTCGGCGATGTCATCCGACAGATCCAGGGCGGGGAGCTGCGCCTGCTGGCGCTGGCGGATGCGGAGGGTTGGCCGGAATTTCCTGATGCCCCGCGCCTGCCGCAGCTGGTGCCTGGGCTGGAGGTCGCCGGCTGGTTCGGCATATGCGGTCCGCGCGGCATGCCAGCCAAGGCGATCTCCGGTTGGGCGGACGCCATCCGGGCGGCGCTGGAGGATCCGATGGTCCGCAAGCGGCTGCTGGACAGCGGCCTTACGCCGCATTTCGAGGATGCCGGCACCTTCGCCCACACCATCGCACGTGATCGGCAGGCATGGGGCGAGGTGATACGGGCGGCGAATGTGCGCGCGGAGTAGCGCCCCGGACTGAAGATGGAGGCGCTCGGCGTCGTGCTGGCGATCCGCGCGCTGGCAGATGTCGGCCTCGCCTCCGGCGCCGACGGGTGCGCGCGGGTGCCGGCGATGCCGCCGCCAGGCGATTCCCTCCGCCCGCCCATCCCGACCGGGCTTCCCGCCCGTCCGGAGCGCTGTAGCATGGAGGCATCGAGGGGAGACCGCCAGGAATGGACGCACCGCTGCTCTTCACGCCGCTGACGCTCCGCGGCGTGACGCTGAAGAACCGTGTCGTCGTCGCGCCGATGCACCAATATGCCGCCGAGCGCGGCTTCGCCACCGACTGGCACCTGATGAATGCCGGGCGCTACGCCGCCGGCGGCGCCGGCCTCGTCATCATGGAGAGCACCAAGGTGGAGCGGCGCGGCTGCGGCACGCTCGGCGATCTCGGCATCTGGGAGGATGCGCATGTGCCCGGCCTCGCCCGCTGCGCCCGCTTCATCCGCGAGCACGGCGCGGTGCCCGGCCTGCAGCTCGGCCATTCCGGCCGCAAGGCGCGGCGCTTCCGCCCCTGGGAGGGCGGGGCGCCGCTGACGCGGGAGGCGGCGGTCGCGGCGCTCGACCCCGCCTCCTGGGAGGCGTGGGAGCTGGTCGCCCCCTCGGCGCTGGCCGCGCCGGAGAGCGACCCGCTGCCGCGCGCCCTCTCGCGCGCCGAGATCCCCGAGGTGATCGAGCATTGGGGCCAGGCGGCGCGACGGGCGCGCGAGGCGGGCTTCGAGGTGCTGGAGATCCATGGCGCGCATGGCTACCTCATCCACCAATTCCTCTCGCCCTTCGCCAACCGCCGCAACGACGAGTATGGCGGCAGCCTCGAGAACCGCATGCGCTTCTGCCTCGAGATCGTGGAGCGGGTGCGCGCCGAATGGCCGGAGGACAAGCCGCTCTTCCTCCGCCTGTCGGTCGAGGATGACAGCGGCTGGGGCCCGGCCGAGAGCGTCGCGCTGGCGCAGCGGGCGAAGCCGCTCGGCGTCGACGTCATCGACTGCTCCTCGGGCGGGATGAGCGGCGCGCCGGTCGTCTCCACTGGCCCGGTCACCTATGGCTACCAGGTGCCCTATGCCGAGCGGCTGCGGCGCGAGGCCGGGATCATGAGCATGGCGGTCGGCCTCATCGTGCATGCCGACCAGGCCGAGGCGATCCTGCAGGAGGGCAGGGCCGATCTCATCGCCCTGGCGCGGGAGCTGCTCTACAACCCGAACTGGGCGATGGATGCGGCGCAGAAGCTCGGCGTCGATCCGCGCTTCGCCCTGGTGCCGCCGGCCCAGGCCTATTGGCTGGAGAAGCGGGCGCGGCAGGTGCGGGAGGTGGTGCCGAGCACCTATATGGCGCCGCGCTAGAGCGTGATCGCTTGAGGTGGCGTCACCGAAAAAACGTGACTCACGCGACCGAATGACGGCCTGGACCATGATCCGCGACCCTGTCTGAGCGGATCATGGTCCAGAGCAGATCCCGATCGGGTGAAAATGCTCCCGCATTCCCCACGAAGCCGTAGCGCGCCTCCGTGAGGACCCCGGGATGCGCCTCCGGCCAGAGGCGCGTCACGGCCTGCCGAGCCCAAGCCTCGGCAGGGCAATGGCAGGCGGCAGGCTTCCGGTCACTCCGGCTCGATCCAGGCGGCGGCGGTGCCGAGGGTCAGGGCCGCGCCATGCGCCACCACCGGCGGCCAGCCCAGCCCAGTCAGGGCGACGAAGCCGAGGAACTGGCCGAGGAAGACCGCGCCGGCGATGTTGTGCAGCGCCAATGGCGCCCGCAGCCGCCGGCCAAGATTGAGCGCGGCCACCAGCCCGGCCAGCAGGGCAAGGAGAAGGAAGGCGCAGTGCTGCGCCACCATGTCGGTATGCGGCATCCGATACCAACGCCCGCGACGGCAACGGTTGCTCCGGATCGCCCTGGCGTGAGGCTGCGCCTATACTCCCGCCGATGCCGCCCCGCCGCCCGTCCCGCCCCGCCGCCTTGCCCGAGGCCGCCGCCGACGCCCCCGCCGAGGACCTCTTCGGCGGCCCGCCGGCGCCGCGGCCGCAGCGCGAGCCCGAGGGGCCGCGCCCGCTCGCCGACCGCCTGCGCCCGCGCGCGCTGGAGGAGGTGGTGGGCCAGGATCACCTGGTCGGGCCGCAGGGCGCGCTCACCGGCATGCTCGCCCGCGGCAGCCTCGCCTCGCTCATCCTCTGGGGGCCGCCCGGCACCGGCAAGACCACCATCGCCCGGCTGCTGGCCGAGCGCGCCGGCCTCGTCTTCGTCTCCCTCTCGGCGGTCTTCTCCGGCGTCGCCGACCTCAAGCGCGCCTTCGACGAGGCACGGCAGCGCAGGCGGATAGGGCAGGGCACGCTGCTCTTCGTCGACGAGATCCACCGCTTCAACCGGGCGCAGCAGGACGGCTTCCTGCCGGTGGTCGAGGACGGCACCGTCACCCTGGTCGGCGCGACGACGGAGAATCCCTCCTTCGCGCTGAACGGCGCGCTGCTCTCGCGCTGCCAGGTGCTGGTGCTGCGCCGGCTCGACGACGCGGCGCTGGAGCGGCTGCTCGCCCGCGCCGAGGCGGAAGGGGAGCGCGGCCTGCCGCTCGACGCAGCGGCGCGCGCCACGCTGCGCGCCATGGCCGATGGCGATGGCCGCTACCTGCTGAACCTCGCGGAGCAATTGCTGGCCTTGCCGGCCGGGACCGCGCCGATGGACCCGGCCGCCCTGGCCGAGCTGCTGGCCCGCCGCGCCGCGCTCTACGACAAGGACCGGGAGGAGCACTATAACCTCATCTCGGCCCTGCATAAGTCGCTGCGCGGCTCCGACCCGGATGCGGCGCTCTACTGGTTCGCCCGCATGCTGCAGGGCGGCGAGGATCCGCGCTACATCGCACGCCGCCTCACGCGCTTCGCCGCCGAGGATGTCGGCATGGCCGATCCGCGCGCCCTGCCGCTCGCCATCGCCGCCTGGGAGACCTATGAGCGCCTCGGCTCGCCGGAGGGCGAGCTGGCCCTGGCGCAGCTCGTGGTGCATCTCGGCACCGCGCCGAAGTCGAACGCCGTCTACGCCGCCTGGGGTCAGGCGCAGCGCGCGGCGAAGGAGACCGGCAGCCTGATGCCGCCGGCGCATATCCTGAACGCGCCGACCAAGCTGATGCAGCAGCTCGGCTACGGCGCCGGCTATGCCTACGACCATGACGAGGCGGAGGGCTTCTCCGGCGCCAATTACTTCCCCGACGGGATGCCGCGCCGGCAGTTCTACCGCCCGACCGAGCGCGGCGCCGAGGCGGCGATCGGCGAGCGGCTGCGCCACTGGGCGGCGCTGCGGGCGAAGAAGGCCCGGCGGACAACGGAAGGGGAGGGATGATGCGCGAGCGGATCATCGGCGTGTGGCGGCTGCTGACGGTGGAGGCGCGCGACCCGGAGGGCCGCATCGTCGCCTCGGATTTCGGACCATGCCCCATTGGCACGGTGCAATTCGGCCCCGAGCGGATGATGGCCGCGCTCGGCGACGGCCGGCCGCCGGCCGAGGGCGATCGCCGCTACTGGGTCGCTTATACGGGCGTCTGGGAATTCGATGGCGCGGTGCTGCGCACCCGCGTCGACGCCGCGCATCCCCCCGACCGCTTCGGCACCGACCAGGTGCGGCAATGCCGCTGGGACGGGGAACGCCTGGTCTTGTCGCCGCCGCCGCGGATGGTGCGCGGGGTGATGGTGCAACTCGAACTCACCTGGGAAAAGCTCGCCTGATCCGACCGGCGGATCGGTCCCGCTCCAGCAACGCCGATTCCGATCGTCGCCACCCGTTGCCCCGCCGCGGCTTCGCCGCGGCAGGCTGTGACGGATCAGGGGTCAGGAGCGAAGCACGGGCCCCCCGCGACGGCGCCAGCGACGTCGCGGGGATTAAATCATTGCGCCGCGACGCGCTGGTTCTGCGGCGGCACCTGCACCGGCTGCACCACCACCGGCGCCGTGCCCTCCTTCTTCATGTCGAGCCGCTCGGCGATCTTCGGGCTGACATCGATCACCCTTCCGCCGTGATAGGGCCCGCGATCCTCGATCTTCACCTCGGCGGTCTTGCCGTTCTCCAGATTCGTCACCTTCGCGGTGGTGCCGAGCGGCAAGGTCTTGTGCGCCGCCGAATTGCTGTTCGGATTGAAACGCGCGCCGTTCGCCATCTTGCGGCCATTGAATTTCGGCGCGTAGTAGCTCGCCTTGCCGCGCTGTGGCTTCAGCGTCTGCCCTGGCTTGCCGGCCGAGCGCTCGGCGGCCGCGGCTTGGCTGAAATTGAGGTCCGGGGCGGCGACGCCGAGGACCAGGAATGCCGCGGCTGCGGCCAGTCTCGTTCTGTGCGTCATGGCCGCCCCTGACGCCTCAGCGCCGCCCCGGTTCCGCCGCCGGGCCAAAAAGGCGCTCTTTTTCGTGATGCGATAGGTGCGGCCCGGCATCCCCTTCAACCCTGCCGCAAGCGCCCGCGCGCGCCCATGTTTCGCGGTGGACCCGCCGAGGTGGTAAGCCCCGCGCCACCATGACCATCGCCCACCGCACCGTGACCCCGGACGAGGCCGATAGCCGGCTCGACCGCTGGTTCCGCCGCCACTTTCCCCAGCTCACCCAGGGGGCGCTGCAGAAGATGCTGCGCACCGGCCAGATCCGCGTCGACGGCAAGCGGGCGGAGGCGAATACCCGCCTCGCCGCCGGGCAGGAGGTGCGCATCCCGCCGCTGCCCGAGGGGCCGCGGCCGGAGCCGCAGGGCACCGGCCGCCGTCCCGTCCCGCCGGAGGAGGCGCGGGCACTGGAGCGG
Organism: Roseicella sp. DB1501; assembly: GCF_013112485.1. Classification (GTDB taxonomy): domain Bacteria; phylum Pseudomonadota; class Alphaproteobacteria; order Acetobacterales; family Acetobacteraceae; genus Paracraurococcus. Next base: position 289,719 of record NZ_JABFHG010000001.1, on the reverse strand, counting down.
CTGGTGCTGCACCGCGACGCCAGCCTGATCGTGCTCGACAAGCCGCACGGCCTGCCGGTGCAGGGCGGCCCCGGCATCGCCCGGCATCTCGACGGGCTGCTGGACGCCCTGCAATTCGAGGCCGAGGAGCGACCGCGCCTGGTCCATCGGCTGGACCGCGACACCTCCGGCGTGCTGGTCCTGGCCCGCACCGCCGGCGCCGCCGCCTTCCTCGCCCGCGCCTTCCGCGGCCGCGACGTGGAGAAGACCTACTGGGCGGTGGTGACGCCGCAGCCGGAGATCGCCGAGGGCCGCATCGACCTGCCGCTGGCGCGCCTCGCCGGGCCGCGCGGCGAGCGCACCGAGGTGGTGGAGGAGGGGGAGGAAGGCGCCCGCGCCATCACCGATTTCCGCACCCTGGATGCCGCCCGCCGCCGCGTCGCCTGGCTGGAGATGCGCCCGCTCACCGGCCGCACCCACCAGCTCCGCGTGCACGTCGCCGCCGGGCTCGGCACGCCGATCCTCGGCGACGGCAAGTATGGCGGCGCCGCGGCGCATCTCGACGGGCTGCCCAACCAGCTCCACCTGCATGCCCGGGCGCTGCGCCTGCCGCATCCCGAGGGCGGGACGCTGGAGGTGGCGGCGCCGCTGCCGCCGCATATGCGCGAGACCTTCGGCTTCTTCGGCTTCGAGGCGCCGCGCACCCCGAAGCCGCGGCACCGCGACCCGGTCTCCCGGCGTTAGACCATGATCCGTTCGCCCGAGTTCACGGATCATGGCCTGACGCCTTGTTTCATCGCGCGATCCACGCCTTTGGTGATGCCACCTCGGGCGATCGCGCTCTAGCCCGCCATGCCGCGCGAGGACATCATGCCCGATCCCGGACCGCTTCCCCCGCCGCGCCGCCGCCGGCGCTGGCCCTGGGTGGCCGGCGCCGCGGTCGGCCTGCTCGTCGTGCTGCCCGCCATCGGCGCCGGCATCGCGCTCGCCCGCTTCGACCCGGACAGCCTGAAGCCGCGGATCGAGGCGGCGGTGCAGCAGGCGACGGGGCGGCGGCTGACCCTGGCCGGGCCGATCGGGCTGAAGCTCGCCCTGGTGCCGACCCTGACGGTGGAGGGCGCCGCGCTGGCCAACATGCCGGGCGGCAGCCGGCCGGAGATGGCGCGGGTGCGGCGGGTGGAGGTGGAGCTCGCCCTGCTGCCGCTGCTGCGGCAGCGGGTGGAGGTGCGGCGGCTGCGGCTGGTCGAGCCGGACATCCTGCTCGAGACCGACGCCGCCGGCCATGCCAACTGGGTCTTCGCCGGGCCCGCCGCCCCGCCGCCGGCCGCCGGGCCCGCCGCCGGGCCGGCGCCGGCGGGAAGCCGCTTCGAGCTGGTCATCGACCGGGTCTCGATCGCCGAGGGGCGGCTCACCTGGCATGACGGCGCCGCCGGCAGCACGCGCATCCTCGGCATCCCGAGCTTCCAGCTCGAGGGCGGCGACGGGCGCGGGCCGATGCGCGGCTGGGGCAGCCTGGCGCTGGATGGCGTGCCGCTCGCGGTCGAGGGGCAGGCCGGCTCGCTCCAGGCGCTGACCGCGCCGCAGCCGGGGGCGCCCTGGCCGGTGCGGGCGCGGCTGGCGACCGCGGGCGCCACGGCGCAGCTCGACGGCCAGCTCAGCGACCCGGCGCGCGGCCGGGGCTGGAGCGCGACGCTGGCCGCCGAGGTGCCGGCGCTGCAAAGCCTCGCCCCGCTGCTGCCGAGCATCGCCCTGCCGCCGCTGCAGGCGGTGACGGCGCGGCTCACCCTGGTCGATCCGGCGCCCGGGGGAGCAACCCAGGGCCGCGCCAGCGGGCCGGCGCTGACGGGGCTCGACCTCAGCATCGGGCCCTCGCCGCTGGATGCGGTGCTGCCCGGCCTCGCCCTCAGCGGCCTCACCGCGCGGCAGTCCGGGCCCGGCGCGCCGCTCGCCCTGGCCGGGCAGGCGGTGCTGCGCGGCCTGCCGATCACGCTCGGCGGCACGCTCGGCCTGCCGGCCCTGGCCCCGGCGGGCGCGGCGCAGCCCCTACCGGTGGACCTGACGCTCACCGCCGGCGGCGCCACGGCGACGGCCAAGGGCAGCATCGCCGATCCGCGCCGGCTCAGCGGCGTCGGGCTGCTGGTCGCGCTCGGCGTGCCGGACCTCGCCGCCCTCTCGCCGCTCGCCGGCCGGCCGCTGCCGCCGCTGCGCAACCTCACCGCCGGCGCCAGCCTCAGCGAGCGCGGCGCCGGCCTCGCCGAGGGCGCGCTGCTGCAGGGGCTGCGCATCGCCTCCTCGGCCGGGGATGCGGCGGGCGCGCTGGCCTTGCTGCCGGCGGCAGGTCCGGGGGGCCGGCCGGGAGTCCAGGCCAGCCTCGCCTCGCAGCGGATCGACCTCGACGCGCTGCGGCTGCCGCCGGCGCCGCCCGCCCCGCCGGGGGCGGCGCCCGCCGCCACCCCCGCGCCGCCGCCTCCGCCGGCGCCGGATGGCCGGGTGATCCCGCCGCTGCCGCTGCCGGTCGGCCTGCTGCGCCTGACCGACAGCACGTTGCGCTGGACCATCGGCACGCTGCAGTCGGGCGGCGTCACCCTGCGCGACACCACGCTGCAGGCTTCGGTGCAGGGCGGGCAGGGGCGGATCGACCCGCTCACCACCACCCTGCCGGGCGGCACCGTCACCCTGCGCGCCGCCGCCGATGCCAATGCCGCGCCGCCGGCCTTCCAGCTCGCGGCGCGCTCGGACGGGATCGAGCTGGCGCCGCTGCTCGCCGCGCTGCGCCTGCCGGGCGGCACCGGCGGGCGGCTCGAGCTCGATGCCGATCTGCGCGGCCAGGGGCCGGAGCTGCGCGCCGTCGCCGCGACGGCGACCGGGCATCTCGGCCTCGCCCTCACCAATGGCGAGATCGAGACCGGCGCCGGCAGCCTGCTCGGCCAGGGGGCGGGCGCGCTGCGCCAGGCGCTGCCGCAGCTCGGCAACGAGATCCAGGGCCGGATCCGCCTCGCCTGCGCCGCGACGCGCTGGCGGGCCGAGGGCGGCGTCGCCCGCGCCGAGACGCTGCTGCTCGATACCAGCCTCGGCAGGATCGGCGGCGGCGGCACCGCCGACCTGCGCAACGAGAGCCTGGCGATGCGCCTGCAGCTCGACCTGCGGCTGCCCATCCCGGGGACGAACGGGCTGCGCATCCGCGCGCCGCTGCCGATCACCGGCAGCTTCGCGCATCCGCGCGCCGATTTCGGCCCGGCCAGCGCCCGCGGGGCGATCGGCGCCCTGGCCGAGCGGGCAGGGGCCGAGGGGCTCGGGGGCGGCAAGGCCGGCGAGCTCGCCGCCGGGATCCTCGGCGCGCTCGGCGGCGCCGGCGAGGGCAAGACCACCGAGGCGCTGCCGGATTGCGGCCCGGCCCTGGCCGCGGCGCGCGGCGGCCGCGCCGGCCCGGTGCCGGCCTCCGCCGCCGCCACGGCTGCGGAGGCGCCGGCGCAGAAGGCGCCGGACCTGCGGGACCTGCCGAAATCGCTGCAGGAGCCGGCGCAGGAACTGCTGCGCGGCTTCCTGCGCGGCCGCTGACCCCTTCGGCCGCGGCGGCGGCGCGCCTATCTTTCGGGACACCAGGCCAGGACGGCAGGGAGATCGGATGACACCGAGCCTAGGAGGGTCCGCGCGGATGAGCGCCGCGAAGCCAGGCCGCGCGGCGGCGCGGCGCCCGGCGCCCGAGGGACAGGACGGCAAGGCCGTCCTGCACGCACCGTGAAGCGCTTCTGGGACAGGGCCGCCGCGGAACCCGCGGCCGGCGGCTTCCGCGTGCTGCTGGACGGGCGGCCGGTGCGGCTGCCCGGCGGCGCCCCGCTGCTCGTCGAGGCGGCGCCGCTCGCCGAGGCGATCGCCACGGAATGGGCGCTGGCCGGCGGCGCCAAGGGCGGCGAGATGTCGCCGGCCGACATCCCGCTCACCCGCCTCGTCGGCACGGCGCAGGAGCGCGTGGCGCCCGACCCGGCGCCGATGGTGGACGGCCTGGCGAAATACGCCGAGACCGACCTGCTCTGCTACCGCGCCGAGGAGCGGCGGCTGGCGGCGATGCAGGCGGCGGAATGGCAGCCGCTGCTCGACTGGCTGGCGATGCGCCACCGGGCGCCGCTGCGCGTCACCACCGGGCTGATGCCGGTGCCGCAGGACCCGGCCTCGCTGGCCGCGGTGCGGCGGGCGGTGGCCGCCCTCTCGCCGCTCGAGCTCACCGCGCTCGGCGTGCTGGTGCCGGGCTATGGCAGCCTCGTCCTCGGCCTCGCCGTGGTCGAGGGGCATGTCGATGCGGCGGAGGCGCACCGCCTCGCCACCCTCGACGAGAGCGCGCAGGAGGAATTCTGGGGCACCGACGCCGAGGCGGCGGTGCGACGCGCCCGCATCGCCGCCGAGGCGGCGCAGGCCGAGCGGCTGCTGCGCCTCGCCCGCGGGCAGGAGACGGAACCAGGGGGCGGGGAACCGGAGGGCGGGGCGTGAAGGCGCGGCACCTGCTCATCGCCGGCCGGGTGCAGGGCGTCGGCTACCGCGACTGGATGCAGCGCGAGGCCGGGCGGCTCGGCCTCGCCGGCTGGGTGCGCAACCGCCCCGATGGTCGGGTGGAGGCGGTGATCGCCGGGCCGGAGCCGGCGGTGGAGGCGCTGCTGACCCTGGTGCGGCGCGGCCCGCGGCTGGCCCGCGTGGATGCGGTGGAGGAGACCTTCTGGGAGGAGGAGGTGGCGCCCGGCTTCGCCCGCCTCTGAGCGGCGGAGTTCCGTTCAACTCCGCCGGAGCGGGGATTGCGGATCGCGGCCTCCCCCTGCGTCCCAGACCGGGGCGGCAACGCCCGGGACGCGGCGCCGCCCCTGCCGGGACACCGCGCCCAGGAGTCCCGCGACAGGGAGGGAAGCCCGCGATGGCCGAGACGCATCTGCACCCACTCCTCGATGGCGGCATCAAGCCCGGCGCGGCGAGCTTCGCCGGCGGCACGCTGTCCTGCCGCTGCGAGCGCGACCAGGTGAAGGCCCGGGTCGAGAGCAACATCGCCCACAACCACGCCTGCGGCTGCACCAAGTGCTGGAAGCCGGAGAATGCGATCTTCTCCGTCATCGCCGTGGTGCCGCGCGACAAGCTGCGGGTCAGCAGCCATCCGGAGAAGCTGCAGGTGGTCGATCCCGCGGCGGCGATCCAGCGGCATGCCTGCACCGTCTGCGGCGTGCATGTCTTCGGCCGCATCGAGAACCAGGACTATCCCTTCTACGGGCTCGACTTCGTGCATCCCGAGCTTTTCGCCGAGCCGGGCGCGCCGCCGCCCGGCTTCGCCGCCTTCGTCTCCTCGGTGATCGAGAGCGGGGTGCGGCCGGAGCGCATGGAGGGCATCCGCGGCCAGCTCCGCGCCCTGGGCCTCGAACCCTATGACTGCTTCTCGCCGCCGCTGATGGACGCCATCTCGACGCATGCGGCGAAGCAGAAGGGCGTGCTGCCGGCGTGATGGGTGGCCGCGGACCGGTCGGGCGACCGGTCCGCCGGCATGGCTCGGCCCGCGTCTTTGTAGCGAAACCGATTGCGTGACGGCATCGGCCTCGCGCATGCTCCGCCCGCCACGGCGGAGACCGGCGGCCAAAAGGCACAGGGAGCCAACGTCATGCATCGCCGCCTTCTGCTGGGCGCCGCTACCGCGGCCCCGGCGCTGGCCACGCCGGCGCTCGCCCAGAGCCAGACCCCCGAGATCCGCTGGCGCCTGACCAGCAGCTTCCCGAAGAATCTCGACATCCTCTACGGCGGCTCGGAAGCGCTCGCCCGCCGCGTCGCGCAGATGACGGACAACCGCTTCCAGATCCGCTGCTTCGCCGCTGGCGAGGTCGTGCCGGCGCTGCAGGTGCTGGACGCGCTGCAGGCCGGCACGGTGGAATGCGGCCAGACCGCCTCGCTCTACTATGTCGGCAAGGACCCGACCTTCGCCGCCTTCACCGCCATCCCCTTCGGCATGAACATGCGGCAGATGAGCGCCTGGCTGCGCCATGGCGGCGGCAACGAGATCGCCGCCGAGCTCTACCGCGACTACAACGTCGTCGGCATTCCCTTCGGCGATACCGGCGTGCAGATGGGCGGCTGGTTCCGCAAGGAGATCCGCAGCCTCGACGATCTGAGCGGGCTGAAATTCCGCATCTCCGGCTTCGCCGGCCATCTCTTCGCCCGGCTCGGCGCGGCGCCGACGCAGATCGCCGGGCCCGACATCTATCCCTCGCTCGAGCGCGGCACGATCGACGCCGCCGAGTGGATCGGCCCCTATGACGACGAGAAGCTCGGCTTCGCGCGCATCGCCCGCTACTACTACGCGCCCGGCTTCTGGGAGGGCTCCTCGCGCGGCGTGCTGATGATCAACCAGCGCGCCTGGGACAGCCTGCCGGAGGCCTACAGGGCGGTGCTCGAGGTCGCCTGCGGCGAGGCGACGATGGAGATGATGGCCCGCTACGACGAGGGCAACCCGAAGGCGCTGCGCCGGCTGGTGGCGGCGGGCGCGCAGCTCCGCGCCTGGCCGCGCGAGATCCTGCAGGCCGCCTGGCGCAACTCCCTCGAGCTCTACGAGGAGACCTCGGCGCAGAACCCGCGCTTCCGTCGGATGTGGACCAGCTACCGCGCCTTCCGCGACGAGCAGTTCCAATGGTTCCGGGTGGCCGAGAACGCCTACGAGACCTTCGCCTTCGCCGCCGCGGCGCGGAGCTGAGGGCCGCCGCGGGCGGACCCCGTGGCGGGCGGCGCGCCCGCGGCCGGTCGTGGCGAAAGCGATCGCGCATCCGGTCCGGCACCCCGCATCCTCCGCCGGGCCCGCGCTGGGGCCGGTCCCGAACCCGGTCGGGCGACCACGTCCTGGCCATTCGGGGCCAGCCGGGGCCATGCGGGGCCGGGGAGGCATGCCATGCCCTGCTGCCTGGCGGCGCTATCGACCGCGCCGCCCCCGCTTTCCCTTGCTTTCGCAGGTGCGAAACCCCATAGTCGGGGCGTCGGCGCGGAATGGCGCCGGCGGTGCCCGGCCGCGTGAGCGGCCCGCGGGCGCGGCCCCATCGGGGTCCCCGCGGATCAAGCCGAACTGCCGGCGCACGCGACAGCTTCCCACCGGACCGGCCCAGCCACGCGGGGTCTCCAACTGCAACCCGCGGCGCGCCGCCCCAGAGCCGGGCGCGTCCGGCGCCGCGCGACCGGATTGACTGCTACCCGTGACAGACTTCACCACGCTCGGCCTCGCCGCGCCCATCCTGCGCGCGCTCGAGGAGGCCGGCTACACCACCCCCACCCCCATCCAGGCCCAGGCCATCCCGACCGTGCTGGAAGGTCGCGACCTGCTCGGCATCGCCCAGACCGGCACCGGCAAGACCGCCGCCTTCTCGCTGCCCATCCTGCACCGGCTGAATGCCAAGGGCGGCCGGCCGCCGCGCGGCGGCTGCCGCGCCCTGGTGCTCTCCCCGACCCGCGAGCTCTGCGCCCAGATCGCCGAGAACGTCCGCACCTATGGCGGGCATCTCGGCCTCTCGGTCGCGGTGGTCTTCGGCGGCGTGCCGCACGGCCCGCAGCGCCGCGCCCTGTCGCAGGGCGTCGACGTGCTCGTCGCCACGCCGGGCCGGCTGCAGGACCATCTGGACCAGGGCACGGCGCGGCTCGACCGCGTCGAGGTGCTGGTGCTCGATGAGGCCGACCAGATGCTCGACAAGGGCTTCCTGCCGGCCATCCGCCGCCTGGTCCGCGCCCTGCCGGCCGGCGGCCCTGGCGGGCGGCAGACCCTGTTCTTCTCCGCCACCATGCCGTCCGAGATCGGCCGCCTCGCCGGCGAGCTGCTGCATGAGCCGGCCCGGGTCGAGGTGGCGCCCGTCGCCACCACCGCCGAGCGGGTGGCGCAGCGCGTCGTCCATCTCGAGCAGGGCAACAAGCGCCGCATCCTGGCCGAGCTGCTGCGCGGCGAGGGCGTCGGCCGCACCCTGGTCTTCAGCCGCACCAAGCACGGCGCCGACCGCGTGGTGAAGCAGCTCGACCAGGACGGGCTCTCGGCCAACGCCATCCACGGCAACAAGAGCCAGGGCCAGCGGGAGCGGGCGCTCGCCGCCTTCAAGGACGGCAGCGCGCCGATCCTGGTGGCGACCGACATCGCCGCCCGCGGCATCGATGTCGACGGCGTCACCCATGTCGTGCAGTACGACCTGCCGGAGGTGCCGGAGACCTATGTGCACCGCATCGGCCGCACCGCCCGCGCCGGCGCCTCGGGCGAGGCGGTGGCCCTCGTCTCCTTCGAGGACCTGGACAAGCTCTGGGCGGTCGAGAAGCTGATCCGCCAGAGCATCCCGGCCGAGGACCGGCGCGAGGACAAGTCGCGCTCGCTGGCCAAGCCGGGGCTGCTGCAGCGCCAGGGCCATGCCGGCGGCGGCCGGGGCGTCCAGGCGCCGAAGCCGGCGGGGAGCGGCCGCGGCCGCGGCCCGCAGGGGGCGCCGCGCCAGGGCCAGCACCCGCCGCGTCCTGCCGGCGGCGAGCATCGCGGCCAGCCGCGCCACGGCCAGCCGGCCCAAGGGAACGGGCCGAAGCCGGGCGGCGAGGCGACCCGGCGCCGGCCGGCCGCCCAGGGAGCGGAGGGGCGCGAGGGGCCGCGCCGCGACCGCGACGCCTTCCGCAACGGCGACTTCCGCGACAACGCGCCGGCCTTCCTGACGCGCGGGCGCTAGGAAATCCCCACAAAGCCGCTTCGCGGCTTTGTGGGGGCCCCGTGGAGTCCCCTCCTGCCCGGGCTGCGTCACAGCCTGCCGCGGCGGAGCCGCGGCAGGACAACGGGCAGCGACGGTTCCGACAGGCGCCTCAAGGCCAAACGCCGCCGGGCTTCCTGGCCCGGCAGGCCCTCTGGCCGGGACGCCGCCGGCCCGGCATCCTCCCGCGCGACTCGCCGGGAGGACACACCGCATGCGCCGCCGCCACCTGCTCGCCGCCCCCTTCGCCGCGCCGCTGATCCTGCCCGTCCAGGGCCAGGCGCAGGCCCAGCCCTCCTGGCCGGACCGGCCGGTCACCATGGTCGTGCCCTTCGCCCCCGGCGGCACGCCGGATGTCGCGGCGCGCCTCGTCGCGCCGAAGATGACCGAGGCGCTCGGCCAGCCGGTGGTGGTGGAGAACCGCGCCGGCGGCGGCTCGACCATCGGCACGCGCAGCGTGCTGCAGGCGAAGCCGGACGGGAACACGGTGCTGATGGGCAGCATCAGCTTCATGATGGCGCCGCTGACGATGGACCCGCCGCCCTTCGATTCCGCCAAGGGCTTCCGCGTCGTCTCGCTGATGGCGAGCGTGCCCTACATCCTCGTCGTCCGCGCCGACGCGCCGCCGCAGGACATCGCGGGTTTCCACAAATGGGTCGCCGACAATCCCGGCAAGCTCAGCTACGGCTCGGCCGGCAACGGCACGCCGCTGCATCTCGGCGGCGCCATCTACGCGCTGCTGACCGGCGCCGACCTGCTGCATGTCGCCTATCGCGGCAGCGGCCCGGCGCTGGCCGACCTGCTGGCCGGGCAGGTGAACATGGTCTTCGCCGATGTCCCGGCGGCGACGCCGCACATCAAGGCCGGCACGCTGCGGCCGCTTGCCTCGCTGGTGCAGCACCGCATCGCCGCCTTCCCGGATGTGCCGACGATGGCCGAGAGCGATCCGCGCCTGGCCGAATACGACATCTACACCTGGGCGATGCTGGCGGCGCCGAAGGCGACCCCCGACCAGCCGGTGACGCGGCTGCACGCGGCGCTCGCCGCGGCGGCGCGCGAGCCGGCGCTGCAGCCACGCTTCGCCGATCTCGGCTTCGACATGGTGATGAACACGCCGGCCGAGGGCGATGCGCTGCTGGCGCGCGAGCAGGCGAAATGGGCCTCGCTGATCAAGCGGGCGGGGATCAAGGCGGATCTCTGAGCGGGAGCCGCCGAACCACGGCCCCGGCACGGCGTTGCCGGCGCATGCGCGAGACCAGGCTGGAACGGGCGGGCGAGTGCCGCGTGATGCGCACCGACGACGCCGGCACGATGCTGCTGGATGGCGAGGGCAAGGTCGCCGGCGAGTACGGCACCGACCGCCACGAGATGTTGCTGTCGGACCTGCGGGCCGATGGCTGGCAGGTGACGGCGGATGGCGACCGGGTGCCGCCCGGCGTCCCGGCCCGGCCGCCCGGCTCCGTCGCCGGCGACGGCGGCGCACCGGGGCTGCGGGCGACGGAGAACGACGCGGCATCGAGCTGAAGGAAAGGGGAGAGGACGCATCATGAAAGCCATTGCCGCCGCCCTGCTGGCCTGCGCGCTCTCGCTGCCCATGGCCGCGCCGGCCCGGGCGGACCAGCCCGGCGCGGACTGGATCAGCCGCGAACGGGTCGCCCAGATCCTGAAGGAAGCAGGTTACGGGCCGATCGTCTCCATGGAGGCGGATGACGGCCACTGGGAAGGCAAGACCACCCGCGACGGAAAGCCGATCGAATTCCACGTCGACCCGCATACCGGCAAGATCACCAAGGCCGAGCCGGACAAGTAGGCCCGCCCGCCGGCCGCCGCCAGCCGCCGTCGCTGCCCGTTGCCTTGCCGCGGCTCCGCCACGGCAGGCTGGGACGGATCTGGGACCCAAGGCGATTTCGCGAGGGTCTAAAACACCTCCCCCCACGCCGCCATCAGCGCCGCATCCGCCTCCTCCATCGTCGCCGGGATGCCGAGCCGGTGCAGGCTCGTCACGCCGTATTCCTTCAGCCCGCAGGGCACGATGCCGGCGAAATGCGAGAGGTCCGGATCGACGTTGAGCGCGATGCCGTGCCAGCTCACCCAGCGCGTCACCCGCACGCCGATGGCGCCGATCTTCGCCTCCGTCCCCCGCGCGGGGTCCGCCACCCAGATGCCGACGCGGCCCTCCCGCCGCTCGCCGCGGATGTTGAAGCGGTCGAGCGCCCGGATCACCCACTCCTCCAGCGCATGCACATAGGCGCGCACGTCGCGCCCGCGCCGCGCCAGGTCGAGCATGACATAGGCCGTGCGCTGCCCCGGCCCGTGATAGGTCCACTGCCCGCCGCGCCCGGCCTGGTAGACCGGGAAGCGGGCATCGAGCAGGTCGCCGGGCCCGGCCGAGGTGCCGGCGGTGTAGCTCGGCGGATGCTCGACCAGCCAGACCAGCTCCTCCGCCGTCCCCTCGCGGATGCCCGCCACCCGCGCCGCCATCGCCTCCAGCGCCAGGGGGTAGGGGGTCAGGCCATCCGAGACGCGGAATTCCGGTCGCGCCATGCCGTTTGCCGCCCGGGCCACCGTTGCCCCCGCCGCGGTCATCGGTTATACGCCCCGCCTCGCCCGGTTCTGCGGTCGTGGCGGAATGGTAGACGCGCCAGCTTGAGGTGCTGGTGGGGGAAACCCCGTGGAAGTTCGACTCTTCTCGACCGCACCATCCTCGCTCCCGCCTGTCGCCGGCCCGGCCGGCCCGCCGGGGTGAGATAGCCCGGCCGCCCGCCGCTGTCGCGGCCGCCGCCATCCCTCCCGCCCATGCCTGCCGCGCCACCCCCGGGATCGTCCGGCCGGAACACCGCCGTTCCGATGGTTGCGGCCCCGCCGCATCGGCCGCATCTTCCCCCTCCGGAACGGGGACGAGGCATGGACGAGGATTTCCGCAAGGCAGCGCTCGACTATCACCGGCTGCCGCGACCCGGGAAGCTGAGCGTCGAGCCGACCAAGCGCATGGCGACGCAGCGCGACCTCGGCCTCGCCTATTCCCCGGGCGTCGCCGCCGCCTGCGAGGAGATCGCCGCCAATCCCGACGCGGCCTGGGACTACACGGCGCGCGGCAACCTCGTCGCGGTCGTCTCCAACGGCACCGCCGTGCTCGGCCTCGGCGCCATCGGCGCGCTGGCCTCGAAGCCGGTGATGGAGGGCAAGGCGGTCCTCTTCAAGAAATTCGCCGGCATCGATTCGATCGACATCGAGGTGGAGGAGCGCGACCCGCAGCGGCTGATCGAGGTGGTCGCCACCCTGGAGCCCTCCTTCGGCGCCATCAACCTCGAGGACATCAAGGCCCCCGAATGCTTCGAGGTGGAGCGGGTGCTGCGCGAGCGCATGCAGATCCCGGTCTTCCACGACGACCAGCACGGCACCGCCATCATCGTCGCCGCCGCGGTGCGCAACGGGCTGCTGCTGCAGGGCAAGCGGCTCGAGGAGGTGAAGCTGGTCAATACCGGCGGCGGCGCGGCGGCGCTCGCCTGCCTCGACCTGCTGGTGGCGATGGGGCTGCGGCGGGAGAACGTGACCGTCTGCGACATCCACGGCGTGGTCTATGAGGGCCGGCCGGAGGGGATGGACCCCTACAAGGCGCGCTACGCCCGCCGCACCGATGCGCGGAGGCTGGAGGAGGTGCTCGACGGCGCCGATGTCTTCCTCGGCCTCTCGGCGCCGCGCGTGCTGAAGGCGGAATGGCTGCCGCGGCTCGGCCCGAAGCCGCTGATCATGGCGCTGGCGAATCCCGAGCCGGAGATCCTGCCCGAGGCGGTGCGCGCCGCCCGGCCGGACGCGATCGTCGCCACCGGCCGGTCGGACTATCCGAACCAGGTCAACAATGTCCTCTGCTTCCCCTTCATCTTCCGCGGGGCGCTGGATGTCGGCGCGACGGCGATCAACGAGGCGATGAAGGTCGCGGCGGCCGACGCCATCGCGGCGCTGGCCCGCGTCGAGGCGAGCGAGGTGGTGGCCGCGGCCTATGGTGGCAACGCCCCGGTCTTCGGCGCCGACTACATCATTCCGAAGCCCTTCGACCCGCGCCTGATCCTCGAGATCGCGCCCGCCGTCGCCCGCGCCGCCATGCAGACCGGCGTCGCCCGCCGGCCGATCGAGGATTTCGCCACCTATCGCCGCGAGCTGGAGCGCTTCGTCTTCCGCTCCGGCTACCTGATGCGGCCGCTCTTCGAGGCAGACCGCAAGGCGCCGCGCCGGGTGGTCTACTCGGAAGGCGAGGACGAGCGGACGCTGCGCGCGGTGCAGACGGTGTTGGACGAGGGGATCGCCGAGCCGGTGCTGCTCGGCCGGCGCGAGGTGATCGAGGCGCGCGCCCGCGCCATGGGCCTGCGCATGGATTTCTCCGAGTCGGTCGAGATCCTCGATCCCGTCGCCGATGTGGCGAAATTCGCGCCGCTGACCGAGATGTACCAGCGCCTGGTCGGCCGCCGCGGCGCCCCGCCCGAGGCGGCGGCGCGGCGGGTGACGACGCGCGCGACCGTCGCCGCCGCCCTGCTGCTCGAGGCCGGGATGGTCGATGCCGCCCTGGTCGGCGGCAGCGGCAACTGGATGCGGCAATTCCACTACGCCTTCGACGTCATCGGCAAGGGCGATGCCAGCTCGCGCGTCTATGCGCTCTCGGCCGTCATCATCCCGACCGGCACGCTGTTCTTCGTCGACACGCATCTGATGGTCGAGCCGACGGCCGAGCAGATCGCCGAGATGACGCTGCTCGCCGCCGAGCAGGTGGAGGCCTTCGGCCTGACGCCGAAGGTGGCGCTGCTCAGCCATTCCTCCTTCGGCGGCTCCAACGCGCCGACCGCGCGCACCATGCGGGCGGCGCTGGGGCTGCTGCGGGCGCGGGCGCCGCATCTCGAAGTGGATGGCGAGATGCATGCGGATGCCGCGCTGGTGCCGGCGATCCGCGCCCGCGCGGTGCCGGACAGCACGCTGACGGACACCGCCAACCTGCTGGTCTTCCCCAACCTCGATTCCGCCAATATCAGCTTCAACCTGCTGAAGGCGGCCGCCGACGGGCTGCAGGTGGGGCCGGTGCTGCTCGGGATGAGGAAGCCGATCCACGTGCTGGTGCCGAGCGTGACGGCGCGCGGCATCGTCAACCTCACCGCCGTCGCGGTGCATCAGGCGAATGCGCTGCGGGCGCAGGCGGGGTAGGGCGGGCTGCCGTCGCGGTCAGCGCCGCGACGGCAGCGGACCGGCCTTGGCCGGTCAGGCGATCACGACGTGATTGATGAAGAGGCGCGGAACGTTGCCATTGTCGGCCATGCCGTCGGCCACGATGAAGGCCAGGCTGTGCATGCCGCTCGCCGCGACGGTGAAGCTGCCATGCACCCAGCCGGCGGAGCCAGGATCGCCGGCATCCTGGCCGTTGGCCAGTGCCATGGGAGAGCCGTCCAGCACGACATAGGCGGAGTCGTCCCGCTGGGCGGCATCGTAATTGTCGAACATCCAGTCGAAGGAGATCGTCTGCCCCGCCTCCATGTAGACATCGGCCCGCGTGGCCGCGCCGGCGACCGGATCGTGGCCGAGCCCTGCCAGGGCACCGGACGGAAGGCCCGTGAAGTCCTCGATCCCGGCGATGCTGGCCCCCATGGAGATGAGGAGCGATCCCATGGGGGTGAAGACGCCAGTGCCGAGGACCGGAAGCTCCCCGAGCGAAATCTCCTGCGACTCCGGCGCCACGTCGCGGATCGGCCACACGGTGCCGTCCAGGCGGATGCTGACGGCCTCGACATGGACCATGTCGAGATGCAGGAGATCCGAGACGAAATGCCGCTGCGGGTCGTCCAGCAGATACTCGTGCAGGCGCAGCAGCTCCGCCCGGACCGCGGCCGTCATCTGGCTGCCGGCGATGGTGATAGTCAGCGTGTCGTTGCCGTCGCCGCCATCCACCAGGTCATGGGTCGCGCTCGCCCGCTGGCCCAGCGTGGCGAAGGCCAGGTCGTTGCCGGCGCCGAGCTTCACGGTGCTGCCGAGGCCTGACAGCGCGGCCCGGTCGTTGCCGGCGCCGCCGAGCGCTGTGTCGCCCGCGCCGATGTTGCGGAACACCGCGATGTCGGTCGCCGCCTCGCCGGAGGCGTCGAGCAGATCGATCGCGGCCGTTCCCATAAAGATAGATTGTGCCATATATTTTGCACCACAGGTTGCGACGCTGTTTACATCGACTCTGGCGCCTCGGCAAAGACATTCGCGCCGGGCGGCAGGCGCCGCCGGCCTCTGCCGCGCCCCTGCCGGCCCCGCCGCCCATCCCCCTGGCGCCGCCGCCGCACCGGGCCCATCTCCGCTTCATGAGCAACCTGCCCGACAAGCCGGCCTCGGCCGCCGTCGCGGCCTTCCTGCAGCGCGTCGAGGCCATGCCGCAGGCGCGGCCGGCCGCCGGGCGCCGCGGCCGCCTCGTCTTCGCCATCGATGCCACCGCCTCGCGCCAGCCGACCTGGGACCGCGCCTGCCAGTTGCAGGGCGAGATGTTCGGGGCGACGCGCGACCTCGGCGGCCTCGCCATCCAGCTCGCCTATTACCGCGGCTTCCGCGAATTCGCGGCGACGCCCTTCCTCGCCGATGCCGCCGAGCTGACGCGGCGCATGGCCGGCGTGCAGTGCCTCGGCGGCCAGACCCAGATCCAGCGCCTGCTGGAGCATGTGCTGGCCGAGACGCGGCGCGAGCGGGTGAACGCCCTGGTCTTCGTCGGCGACGCGGTGGAGGAGGCGGTCGATCCGCTCTGCCATGTCGCCGGCCAGCTCGGCCTGCACGGCACGCCGGTCTTCTGCTTCCA
Source organism: Roseicella sp. DB1501 (assembly GCF_013112485.1). Classification (GTDB taxonomy): domain Bacteria; phylum Pseudomonadota; class Alphaproteobacteria; order Acetobacterales; family Acetobacteraceae; genus Paracraurococcus. The sequence goes on along the minus strand of NZ_JABFHG010000001.1, from coordinate 274,221 downwards.
CGAGGGCGGGCATCCGGAGGCGGCGGCGGCGCTGCGCCAGGTCGCCCGCCTCTCCGGCGGCGCCTATGCGCCCTTCGATGCGGCGAGCGCCGCGGCGCTGCGGGAGCTGCTGCGGGCGGTCGCGGTCTATGCCGCGGGCGGGCGGCAGGCGCTGGTCCGGCTGCCGGGCGGCGCGGCGCAGCGCATCGCCGGCCAGCTGCCGGCGCCGCAGCGCTGAGGCGGCGATGGTCTGGCTGGCCCTCGGCGCCGGGCTGCTGCTGCTGCTGCTCTGGCTGGCGCGGCTCTTCGCCACGGCGCGGGTCGAGACCATCCGCAAGGCCGCGATCTATGGCGGCGCCACGCTCGGCGCCGCGATGGTGCTGCTGGTGCTGCTGAGCGGCCGCGGCGCGCAGGCGATCTGGACCGCCGGCCTCTTCGCGCCGCTGCTCTGGCGCTGGGGGCAGGGGGCGCTGGCCAGCCGGCGCTTCCGCCGCGAGACCGGCGGGACGGCGGGCGGGCCGGGCGAGACGGCGGTGGAGACGGCGACGCTCGCCATGCGGCTCGACCATGCCAGCGGGCGGATGAGCGGCACGGTGCGGCGTGGCCGGCAGGCGGGGCGCGACCTCGCCGCGCTGAGCCTGGCCGAGCTGCTCGGCCTGCTCGCCGAATGCCGTGGCGCCGATCCGGAGAGCGTGCCGCTGCTGGAGGCCTGGCTGGACCGGGCGGAGCCGGACTGGCGGGCGGCGGAGGCGGCCGGGGCAGGGGCAGGGGGAGCAGGGGATGGCGGCGCCGGGCCGCGCGCGCCCTCGGGCGGGCGGATGACGCGGGAGGAGGCGCTGGCGGTGCTTGGCCTGACGGAGGACGCCGATGCGGCGGCGATCCGCGCCGCGCATCGCCGGCTGATGCGGGCGGCGCATCCCGACCAGGGCGGCAGCGACTGGCTGGCGGCGCGGATCAACCAGGCGCGGGACGCGCTGCTCAGCTAATTATCCCCATGACCTCGCTGCGCGCCGCCGCGGAGGCCCCCTGATTCGCTCGGGGCCCGAGATGCGGCATGGCCTGCCGCGGCGAAGCCTCGGCAGGGCGACGGGAGGCGACGGAGCTGGCCGGTGGCGCCCCATGGGCAGGTGGGGGGGCCAGGCGAGGTGTGGGCGATCTGCCGCAGTTGTGCCCCACTCCGCTCACAGTGTCGTAGCAATTGCCCCGCAAATGTGGGTTGTCGGCCGGATGGCGACAGGTCAAGGCTGCCGGCGCATGCCACGCCCCGCGCCGCGCGGCCGGGCATGAGCAGGCGCCGGGAGCCAGGCCTGCCGGTCAGGCTTGCGGGTCCCGGATGCGCGTGGCACTCCTCGCCGCCCGCGCCCGGAGCGCCGGCCGCTCCCGTTCGACGCCACTGCCAGGAGAGGCACGTGTCCGCATTGAAGCCGTTGAAGAAGGCCGTCCTGCCGGTTGCCGGGCTGGGCACCAGGTTCCTGCCCGCCACCAAGGCGCTGGCGAAGGAAATGCTGCCGGTGGTTGACCGGCCGCTCATTCAATACGCGATCGACGAGGCGCGGGCCGCCGGCATCGAGCAGTTCTGCCTCATCACCGGCCGCGGCAAGACCTCGATCGTCGAGCATTTCGACGTGGCCTATGAGCTTGAGCGCACGCTCGAGGAGCGCGGCAAGGCGAAGGAGCTGGCCGAGCTGCGCGCCCAGCAGATCGAGCCGGGCGCCCTGGTGACGGTGCGCCAGCAGGTGCCGATGGGCCTCGGCCACGCCATCTGGTGCGCCCGCGCCTTCATCGGCGACGATCCCTTCGCCATCCTGCTGCCCGACGACCTGATGCTCTGCGAGACCTCCTGCACCGCGCAGCTCGCGGCGGCCTATCGCGAGACCGGCGGCAATGTCGTCGCCATCGAGGAAGTGCCGCGCGAGCGGGTGAACCGCTACGGCGTGCTCGACATCGCCGAGGACAAGGGAAGGCTGGTCTCGGTCAAGGGGCTGGTCGAGAAGCCGCCGGTCGAGAAGGCGCCCTCCAACCTCACCGTCATCGGCCGCTACGTGCTGATGCCGGAGGTGATCGGGCATCTGGCGAAGATGGAGCGCGGCGCCGGCGGCGAGGTGCAGCTGACGGACGGCATGGCCAAGCTGATCGGCCAGCAGCCCTTCCACGGCCTGCGCTATGAGGGCCGGCGCTTCGATTGCGGCGACAAGGCGGGCTGGCTGGAGGCGCAGATCGCCTTCGCTCTGGAGCGGCCGGACATGGCGCCGGCGGTGCAGGCCTTCCTCAAGCGCTATACGTAACGCCCCACGACGTTGCTGCGCGCCGCGGTGGGGGTCGCCTCAAGTCGCAGGGGCGTCACAGCCTGCGGCGGCGAAGCCGCGGCAGGGCAACGGGTGGGGGCGGGCTGTGACGGGCGGCTGCCCGGCGGCGGGTCGGCCGGCGGCGAGGGTGCTACAGGAGGAGCCAGCGGCGGGGTCGCCGCCGGTGGAGGGCGTCGATGCGGATTGCCATGGTGGGCGCCGGCTATGTCGGCCTGGTCTCGGGGGCCTGCTTCGCCGAGTTCGGCGTCGATGTCAGCGTCATCGACAGCGACGCGACGAAGATCGAGGCGCTGCGCGCCGGCCGCATCCCGATCTACGAACCCGGCCTCGACAGCCTGGTGGCCGAGAACAGCCGCGACGGGCGGCTGCACTTCACCACCGACCTCGCCACCGCGGTGCAGGCGGCGGATGCCGTCTTCCTCGCCGTCGGCACCCCCTCGCGCCGGGGCGACGGCCATGCCGACCTCTCCTTCGTCTTCGCCGCCGCCGAGCAGGTGGCGCGGGCGGCGCGCGGCCCGCTGGTGCTGGTGACGAAATCCACCGTTCCCGTCGGCACCGGCCGGCAGGTGCAGGAGATCGTCCGCCGGGTGCGGCCCGACCTCGCCATCGAGGTGGCGTCGAATCCGGAATTCCTCCGCGAGGGCAGCGCCATCGGCGACTTCATGCGGCCCGACCGGGTGGTGATCGGCACCCAGGACGGGCCGGACGGCGAGCGGGCGCTGGCGGTACTGAAGCGCCTCTACCGGCCGCTGAACCTGATCGAGGTGCCGATCCTGGCGACCCGGATCGAAACGGCGGAGCTCATCAAGTACGCCGCCAACGCCTTCCTCGCCACCAAGATCACCTTCATCAACGAGATCGCCGATCTCTGCGAGCGGGTCGGCGCCGATGTGCACGACGTCGCCCGCGGCATGGGGCTGGATGGCCGGATCGGCCGGAAATTCCTGCATGCCGGCCCGGGCTATGGCGGCTCCTGCTTCCCGAAGGACACGCTGGCGCTGGCCCGCACCGCGCAGGATGCCGGCGCCCCGATGCGCCTCGTCGAGACCACCATCGCGGTGAACGAGGCGCGCAAGGCGCAGATGGCCGATCGCGTCATCGCCGCCTGCGGCGGCAGCCTCACCGGGCGGACGGTCGCCGTGCTCGGCCTCGCCTTCAAGCCGGAGACGGACGACATGCGCGACGCCGCCTCGCTCGCCGTCATCCCCCGCCTGATCGAGGCCGGCGCCGCGATCCGCGCCTTCGACCCGGCGGCGATGGACCATGCGCGGGCGCTGCTGCCGGAGGGCGTGCACTACGCGACCGGCGCGCTCGACGCCGCGGCGGGGGCGGATGCGCTGGTGCTGCTGACGGAATGGAACGAGTTCCGCGCCCTCGCGCCGCAGCGGCTGCGCCAGGCGATGCGCGGCGACATCCTGCTCGACCTGCGCAATGTCTGGGACCCGGCGGTGATGCGCGAGGCGGGCTTCCGCTACCACTCCATCGGCCGACTCTAGACCATGATCCGCTCACGCAGGGTCGCGGATCATGGTTCAGGCCGTTGCTTGATCCCGTGAGTCACGCTGTTCGGTGAGCCACCTCAAGCGATCACGCTCTCATTCCCCGCGAAGCAGCTGCGCGGCTTCGCGGGGTCCTGCGGGGCCTGGGCGCCTGCCACACCCGCGCCACCTTCGCGGTGCAATTCCACCGCGAAATCCATTAGACCATCTCAGCGACCATCGACGCGGCCCGGGCCGCCGGCAGCGCCCGCGGCGCCCGGCCGGCGCGGCGGCCGCCAGACCCGGAGAGTTCCAGCATGACCGCCTTCCACCACAGCTTCGACCGGACGGTGCTGCGCGAATACGACATCCGCGGCATCGTCGGGACGACGCTGCAGCCGGAGGACGCCTTCGCGATCGGCCGCTGCTTCGGCAGCCTGGTGCATCGCGCCGGCGGCACCAAGGTCGCGGTCGGCTATGACGGCCGGCTCTCCTCCCCGGATCTGGAGCCGCAGCTCGTCGCCGGGCTGCGCGCCTGCGGCCTCGAGGTGATCCGCATCGGCCTGGTCGCCACGCCGATGCTCTACTTCGCCGCCTACCACTTCTCGGCCGATGGCGCGGTCATGGTCACCGGCAGCCACAACCCGCCCGACTACAACGGCTTCAAGATGATGCTGGGCAAGAAGCCCTTCTACGGCCAGCAGATCCAGGAGATCGGCCGCATGGCGCGGGAGGGCGACGTGGTGCCCGTCTCGACCGAGGGCCATGACCACCAGGTCGATGTCATGGAGGCCTATGTCGCCCGCCTGCTCAAGGACTACGATGGCGGCGACCGCCAGCTCAAGGTGGTCTGGGACCCGGGCAACGGCTCCGGCTCCAACGTCACCCGGGTGCTGGCGGCGAAGCTGCCGGGCGAGCACTACGTCATCAACGGCGAGGTGGACGGCACCTTCCCGAACCACCACCCCGACCCGACCGTGGCGAAGAACCTCGAGCAGCTCATCGCCGAGGTGAAGCGCGAGGGCGCCGATCTCGGCATCGCCTTCGACGGCGATGCCGACCGCATCGGCGTGGTGGACAATGAGGGCCACATCCTGTTCGGCGACCAGCTCCTCGTCGTGCTGGCGCGCGACGTCCTGAAGAGCAAGCCTGGCGGCACCGTCATCGCCGATGTCAAGGCGAGCCAGGTGCTGTTCGACGAGATCGCCAAGGCCGGCGGCACGCCGCTGATGTGGAAGACCGGCCATTCGCTCATCAAGGCGAAGATGGCCGAGACCGGCAGCCCGCTCGCCGGCGAGATGTCGGGTCACATCTTCTTCGCCGACAAGTGGTACGGCTTCGACGACGCGCCCTATTCCGCCGTGCGCCTGCTCGGCATCATCGCGCGGATGCCGCAGACGCTCAGCGCCGTCCGCGCCGCCCTGCCGCAGGTGATCAACACCCCGGAGCTCCGCTTCGACTGCCCGGAGGAGCGGAAATTCGAGGTGGTGCGGGAGGTGAAGGAGCGCCTCACCGGGGCCGGCGCCAAGGTGCAGGACGTGGACGGCGTGCGCGTGCTGACGCCGGATGGCTGGTGGCTGCTGCGCGCCTCCAACACCCAGGCGGTGCTGGTCGCCCGCTGCGAGGCGAGTTCGGAGGCGGGGCTGGAGCGGCTGAAGGGCATGCTGGTGGAGCAGCTCACCGCCAGCGGCCTCGCCGCGCCGGACTTCTCCGGGGAGAATGCGGGGCACTAGATCCCCACGAAGCCGCTGCGCGTCTCGCGGGGGCGCCGCTGTTTCTCTATGGCACGCTGCTCGATCCGTTGGTGCTGGAGCGCGTGGCCGGGGCGCCCGGCCTCGCCCGGCGGCTGCGCCTGGCCCTGCTGCCGGGCTGGGAGCGGGTGGCGCTGCGCGGCACGCCCTATCCCACCCTGCGCCGCCGCCTCGGCGTGCTGACGCCGGGCGCCGTGCTGCGCCCTGACCCCGTCGCGTTCGCCCGCCTCACCGCCTATGAGGGCGCCGAATACCGGCTCGTGCCGGTGCGGGTGGCGCGGCTGCGGCAGGCCGGGGGCGGCGCCTCGACCCCGCTCTGGGCCCGCGCCTGGGTGGCGCCCGCCTGGCGCGCCGGGGCGCCCGGCTGACGCCCCGCTTCAGCCGCCCCTCTCCGCCGCCTTCCTCTCGGCCATCTCCGTTCCCGCCAGATCCGGGCCGACCAGCTCCATCCGCGCCCGGCACAGCGTCCCGAACCAGCCGGTGAAGGCGCGCAGCCGGCGCGAGAGGTGCCGGCGCGCCGGGTAGAGCAGGGTGATGGGCATCGGTGGCGGCGGCCAGCCTGGCAGCACCTCCACCAATAGCCCGGCCTGCAGCAGCGGCCGCGCGTCATAGGCGGGAAGCTGGATCAGCCCGAGTCCGGCCCGGCAGCAGGCGAGATAGGTCTCGGCATCGTCCACCGCGACCACGACCGGCAGCCGCATCGCCATCGGCACGCCGTCCGGGCCAAGGAAGTCCAGCGCCGCGCCCCGCCCGTCCTGCGGCACCCCATAGCCCACCGCCAGATGCCCCGCCGCGACCAGCGCCTCCGGGCTCGCCGGAAGGCCATGCCGCGCCAGATAGGCCGGAGCGGCGCAGCTCGCCTGCCGCAGCGCGCCGAGCCGCCGCGCCACCAGCCCCGACTCCGCCAGCGGCCCGACCCGCACCGCGACATCCACCCCCTCGGCCACCAGGTCCACCGGCCGGTCCGTCACCCCGATCTCCAGCGTGATACCGGGATAGCGGGCGAGGAAATCTGGCAGGGCGGGGGCGATCAGGCGGCGGCCGATCCGCCCCGGCACGTCGATGCGCAGCCGGCCGCGCGGCGCCTCGCCTGGCGGCCGGAACAGCGCCTCGGTCTCGGCCAGATCGGCCAGCAGGCGCTCGGCGCGGGCGCGGAAGGCCTCGCCGTCGAGCGTCAGCCGCATCCGCCGCGTGGTGCGATGCAGCAGCCGCGTCCCGAGATGCGCCTCCAGCGCACGGATGCGCAGCGAGACGGTGGAGCGCGGCAGGCCGAGGCTGTCAGCGGCGCGGCCGAAGCTGCCGGCCTCGACCACCCGCAGGAAGATCTCCATAGCCGCCAGCCGGTCCATCCGCGCCTCCCCGCGACGATTATGCAGCAAGACCGAACAGTGAAACCAGATGGCGGGGATTTATCCGGCCAACGCGACGGACGAGTCTCCCGGTCACGCAACAGCCAGAGAGAGACGCGCCATGCCAGCCATCGGGCTCAAGGGCCGCAACGTGGTCATCGCCGGCGGGGCCAAGAATCTGGGCGGGCTGATCAGCCGCCAGCTCGCCGCCGACGGCGCCAATATCGCCGTCCACTACAACAGCGAGGCGAGCCGGGCGGCGGCGGAGGAGACGGTGGCCGCGGTGCGCGCCGCCGGCGCCGAGGGCTTCGCCATCCAGGGCGACCTCACCCGGATCGCCGACGTCACCCGCCTCTTCGACACCGCGGCCGAGCGGCTCGGCGGCATCGACATCGCCATCAACACCGTCGGCCGGGTGCTGAAGAAGCCGATCCTGGAGACCACCGAGGCGGAATACGACGCGATGTTCGCGGTCAACGCGAAATCCGCCTATTTCTTCCTGCAGGAGGCGGGGCGGCGGCTGAACGACAATGGCCGCATCGTCACCATCGTGACCTCGCTGCTCGCCGCCTTCACCGGCCTCTATTCGACCTATGCCGGCGCCAAGGCCCCGGTCGAGCATTTCACCCGCGCCGCGGCCAAGGAATTCGCGCCGCGCGGCATCTCGGTGGTCAATGTCGCGCCGGGGCCGATGGACACGCCCTTCTTCTACCCGGCCGAGGACGCGGCCTCCATCGCCTACCACAAATCCCAGGCGATCGGCGGCGCGCTGACCCGGATCGAGGATATCGCGCCCATCGTGCGCTTCCTCGTCACCGAGGGCTGGTGGATCACCGGCCAGACCATCTTCGCCAATGGCGGCTACACCACGCGCTGATACCGAGGGCACGAAGGGTTCACCTTCGTGCCTCTCAAATGCCAGGCGCTCAGCCCGGCGGGCCGCAGGCCGGAATGTCCTGCGCTCGGCAGAAGGCCGGCGGCGGCGCGGCGGTTGACCGACGCCGCGCGATGCGCCGATCGGCCGCTTCGGGCGTTGCCGTCGCGCGGCGCCGGGAGGCCGCCGCGCGAGGACAAGGCCGCCCATGCCGCAGATCATCTATGACGACCCGGACTTCTTCGCCGCCTATGCGGGGCTGCGCCGCTCGGTGGAGGGGCTGGACGGCGCCCCGGAATGGCCGCGGCTGCGCGCCCTGCTGCCGCCGCTTGCCGGGCGCGCGGTGCTCGATCTCGGCTGCGGCTATGGCTGGTTCGCCCGCTGGGCCCGCGCCGCGGGCGCGGCGAGCGTGCTCGGCATCGACCTCTCGGCGGCGATGCTCGCCCGCGCCCGCGCGATGACCGGGGATGCCGGCATCGCCTACCAGCAGGAGGATCTCGAGACCGCGGCGCTGCCGGAGGGCGCCTTCGACCTCGCCTGGAGCGCGCTCGCCCTGCACTACGTCGCGGACCTTCCCGGCCTGCTCGGTCGGATGCGCGCCGCGCTCCGCCCCGGCGGCCGCTTCGTCGCCTCCATGGAGCATCCGGTCTACACCGCGCCGGCGCATCCCGGCTGGACCAAGGACGCGAGCGGCCAGCGGATCTGGCCGCTCGAGGGCTATGCGCGGGAGGGGCGGCGGCAGGTGCGCTGGCTCGGCGCCGAGGTGGTGAAGCAGCACCGCATGCTGGGGACGATCCTGGCGGCGCTGCGCGGCGCCGGGCTGGTGCTCGACCATCTGGAGGAATTCGCCCCCGACGCGGCGCAGATTGCGGCCGAGCCGGCGCTGGAACCGGAGCTGGACCGGCCGATGTTCCTGCTGCTGGCGGCGTACCGGCCGGATGATGCCGATTAGAGCAGATCCCATTCGAGTGGGAACACTCGAACGGGTGAAGATGCCCTGAAAACAGAAGGCTGGAGCATTCGCCGTGACCGCAGGTGAACGGAAAAGGCTCTGGAGCAGATCGCGGGAGGGCGTTGCCTGGCTGGCCGGGCTGATCGCCGGCGAGGCGCGGCTATGCGAGCCACTGCGGGCGGTCGCGGCGCTCGGCCTGCCGGATGCCTGGATCGACGCCGGCCTGCTGCGCAACGCCGCCTGGGATGCGCTGTCGGGCTTTCCCCCGGGCCGCAACCCGCCCGGCGATATCGACGTGGTCTGGTTCGCGGCGAATGCCGGCCCGGAGGCGGATGCGGCGGCCGAGGACGCCCTGCGCCGGATGCGGCCGGGACTGCCCTGGTCGGTGCGCAACCAGGCGAGGATGGCGGCGCGCAACGGCGATGCGCCCTATGCCGATACCCGCGACGCCGCGGCGCATTGGCCGGAGACCGCGACGGCGGTGCTGGCCCGCCGGACGGAGCAGGGGGTCGAGGTGGCCGCCCCCTGGGGCCTCGCCGATCTGATGGCGATGCTGGTGCGGCCGACGCCTGATTTCGCGCGGCTACCAGCGAAGCGGGCGGTCTTCGCCGCACGCTGCCGGGCGCAGCGCTGGCGGGAGCGCTGGCCGGCGCTGCGGGTGGCGGAGGGGTAGGGGCCCAGAGGAGGGACCCGGGGAGGGACCCGGGGAGGGACCCGGGGAGGGGCCCGGGGGAGAGGCCTGGGAAGGGCGGCAAAGGAACGCTTGCAAGTTTTCCCATTTTCTGGTTTCGTTCTCTCGAACCCGGACGGCAACGTCTCCCCAACCCCCTGCCGTCCCGGGGTCTAGTACGCCTCGGTTCGACCCATCGATCGGCCACTCCCCGCGCCCGCCTCCCCCAGGCACCCCCCCGGCGCAGGCCGTTCGATGGGATCGACCGAGGCCCATTGCCTCGCGGCTGGAGCCGGGAGGAGGGCATGTCGGCCAGGGCGGCGGCTGCAACGCTGCGTTGAATTTTTTCCTATAATCCGTTACGATCCCGCCTGCTCCTCGGGATCGCCGCCATGCCTCGCCCCTCCCGCTGCCGCTCTCCCCCAGCTCCCACCCCCCTCCTGCCGCCCGACTTCCTCCTCCGCCACGACCTCGTCCGCCGCCTCTACCTCGACCCGCTCACCTGCCACACCGCCCCTCACGGCTGGGCCCCGCTCACCGATGCCGAATGGGAGGCCCTCGTCCCGCACCTCGCCGCCACCGGCTGCGGGTTGCACGCCCCCGGCGCGCCCGGCCGGCCGCTGCCCGATCCCCGCGCCCGGCTCGACGCCATCTTCCGCGCCGTGATGCTGAAGCGCCCCAACACCGAGGGCGGCGGCCGCGCGCCCTGGCGCATGCTGCCGCCCGAGTTCGGCAAGGCGCCCACCATCGCCCGCTGCTACCGCCGCTGGACCCGCGCCGGCCTCTGGACCCGGCTGCTCCGGGCGCTCGCCACGGCCGCGCCCGGCAGCCCGCTCGCCCGCCTCGACTACCGGCTCTGCTGCGCCTTCCGCCGCGGCGTGCGGATCATGGGGCTCTCGGCCATCGTGCTGGCGCGGCGCCTGCGCCTGCACAGCGCCCTGCCGGCCCCCTCGCAATACCTGCCCGATCCGGATTTGTCCGAAAGCTACAGCGAGGTGTTCCTTCGCATCGCTAACTTGGCGAAGGCCAACCCCGGCTGGTGGCCGCCCAGGCCCTGGCGAAGGCTGCTCGCCGACATGCACCGCGCCATCGGCGGCCGGACGCGCATCCCCGGCGCGTGGGAGCCGGCCTGAGATGGTTGCGGTGGGCCTCGCAGCGGATCATGGGAAGGGGAGACGGGCCGCACCGGCCCGCCTCCCTTCGTGCCTGACGGAGACGCCGATGCTGCAGCCGCCACCCGCCGAGCCCGGCATGCGCGAGGAGGAGGTCGATACCCCGGCCCTCCTGCTCGACCTCGATGCGCTCGAGGCCAATCTCGACAGCATGGCGGCGCTGCTGGCGCCGACCGGCGTGAAGCTGCGCGCCCATGCCAAGACCCATAAGTCGCCGGTGATCGCGCATCTGCAGATGGCGCGCGGCGCGGTCGGGCAATGCGTGCAGAAGGTGGGCGAGGCCGAGGCGCTGGCCTGGGGCGGGGTGCCGGACATCCTGGTGAGCAACCAGGTGGTCGGGCCGTCCAAGCTGGCGCGGCTGGCGGCGCTGGCCCGCATCGCCCGCATCGCCGTCTGCGCCGACGATCCGGCGCAGGTCGCCGCCATCGCGGCGGCGGCCGAGGCGGCCGGGGTGCGCATCCCGGTGCTGGTCGAGATCGATTGCGGCGCCGGGCGCTGCGGCGTCTCGCCAGGGCCGGCGGCGGTGGCGCTGGCCGAGCGCATCGCCGCCAGCCGGCACCTCCGCTTCGGCGGGCTGCAGAGCTACCACGGCAGCGCCCAGCACAAGCGGACGCCGGCGGAGCGCGAGGCGGCGATCGGCCATGCGGTCGAGGTCACCCGCCGCACCGTGGAGCAGCTCCGCCAGCGCGGCCTCGCCTGCGAGATCGTCGGCGGCGGCGGCACCGGCACCTTCGCGCTGGAGGCGGCGAGCGGCGTCTATACCGAGATCCAGGCCGGCTCCTACGCCTTCATGGATGCCGACTATGCGCGGAACGAGGCGCCGCCGCCCTTCCGCCAGGCGCTCTTCGTGCTGGGGACGGTGATGAGCCGGGCGCTGGAGTGCGTCGCGGTGGTAGATGCCGGGCACAAGGCGGTGGCGGTCGATAGCGGCCTGCCGCTGGTGCATGGCCGGCCGGGGCTGCGCTATGCCGGCGCCTCGGACGAGCATGGCAAGCTGCTGGTCGAGGGCGGCGAGGCGCCGCGGCTGGGCGAGAAGCTGCGCCTGGTGCCCGGGCATTGCGACCCGACCATCGACCGCTACGACTGGTATGTCGGGGTGCGGCAGGGCCGGGTGGAATGCCTCTGGCCGGTCGCCGCCCGCGGCGCGATGGCCTAGCGCGTGACTCACGCGATCAAACAACGGCCTGGACCATGATCCGCGACCCTGTGCGAGCGGATCATGGTCTAGCGCGGCGATGCGGCCGGGCCCCCGGAACGACGAATGGCCGGGGCGGGCCCGGCCATGTCGAGGCGGCGGCGCCGCCCGGTCCGCCCCACCGGGGCGGGGGATCCTGTGGTCAGCCGCCGCGGCGGCTGTTGCCCGCGGTCTTCACCGGCTTGGCGGCGCCGGCCTTGCCCGTGGGCTTCCCGGTGACGGCCGGCCCGCGGCGCAGCGGCGCGTTGCCGCCGGCATCGCCCTGCTCGAGCCGGGCCGGCTGGCGCGCGGTGCGGACCGAGGTCATGCGGAGCAGCGTCGGGCGCGCCTCGCTGGCGCGGCTCGTGGCGAGGCGCGGCGGCGCGCCGCGAACGGCGATGGCGGCGCGGGCCTGGCCGCGGGCGATGCGCGTGGCCGGCTTGGCCGCGGCGCGGGCGCTGACGCTGACGCGCCTGGCGGCGGCGCCGCTGGCGCGGGCGCTGCTGCTGAGGGTCGCGGCATGCGCGCTCGCCAGCAGGCCCGGCGTGGCGCGGCGGGCGATGAGCATCTCGCGCGGCGCGACGCCAACCGAGGTGAAGCCCTGGTCGAGCAGCGCCATCATGTGCCGGTCGCGCTCGCGCCCGGTGCGGCCGCCGAAGACCGCGGCGACGAGGCGGACGCCGTCGCGCTCGGCGGAGGCGACGAGGTTGAAGCCGCTGTCGTCGACATAGCCGGTCTTGATGCCGTCGGCGCCGTCATATTCCTGCAGCAGCCGGTTGTGGTTCCACAGCGTGCGGCCGCGGAAGACGAAATTCGGCGTCGAGAAATAGGAATAGCGGTCCGGGAAGTCGCGGATCAGGCGCTGGCCGAGCAGCGCCATGTCGCGCGCCGTCGAGACCTGCTCGATATCCGGCAGGCCCGAGGCGTTGCGGAAGGTGGTGCTGCGCATGCCGAGCGAGCGGGCGCGCAGCGTCATCATCTGCGCGAAGCGGTCCTCGGAGCCGCCGCCGAGCAACTCGCCGAGCGCGGCGGCGGCGTCGTTGGCGGATTTGGTGACGAGGGCGAGGATGGCTTCCTCGACCGTCAGGCTCGTGCCCGGCGAGAGGCCGAGCTTCGAGGGTGCCATGGAGGCCGCCGAATAGGAGACCGGCACCGGTGTCGAGAGGGTGATGCGACCGTCCCGCAGGGCCTCGAAGGCCATGTAGATGGTCATCATCTTGGTGAGCGAGGCCGGATAGCGGCGCTCATCCGGGCTGGCGGCGATCAGGGCGTTGCCGCTGCGGGCATCCACCACGATGGCCGAGTATCGTTCACTGCCGATCTGTGCCGCGGCGGGTGCCGCGATGCCCAATCCACAGGCGAGCGCGAGGGCACGAATGGCCCTTGAGCGCCATGACGCGCTGGTCCCCAACATAGGCAACCCCCTGATACGCGGCACCGCCCCCCCGGCATGCCAGCGAATCGTGCAAACGATACGGTGCGACCACCGCACCTGTCCATCGGAATGCGGTGGGAACCTTGCCAAAGCAATAACTTGCAGTCGGGAATTGCCGAGGAATGTAAGATTTTCAGCGGGTTCGTTACGAATTCGGCTTTTATCTAGAAAGTTGCAACATCACGGTTCTGTTACATGAAGGATTATTGTGCAGCGCAAAAAATGCTTGCTCGCGATGCAGGCGAAATCGTAGAAGCTGCGCATATTGCAGTGCAGCAAAACGCGGTGCGGCGGGCCTTCAGCCCAGTTTGGTGACCGCGAGAGCAGGGCAACAGGCAGGGACGAGGCGAGCCATGGCAGCACGACAAGGCAAGGCAGTGGCGATGGCGGCTGCGACCGAGACGAAGCTGGCCAAGGTCCCGGCCGCGCGTCCCGTGAAGACCCCGCCCGCGCAGACCCCGAACGAGACGGCCGCGCCCGTGCCCGCGGCGGCCGAAGCCCCGACCGAGGCCGCCGTGGCGGCGATCGGCGAGGCCATGGCCAGCGAGGCAGCATCCACCGCGGTGCAGGCCGGCACGAACCTTCAGGCAGGATCCACGCAGTTGGGCGTGACGATGGAGAAGACGATGGAGCAGGTGACGAAGACCGCCGATGGTCTGTTCAAGGCGGCGGAAGAGGCGGCGGAGTTCTCCCGCGGCAATCTCGAGGCGATGGCGAAGGCGACCCAGCTCTATGTCGCCGGCGTGCAGGATCTCGGCAAGCAGACCCTGGCGCTGGTCCAGGGCCTGACGGATCACACGGTCGCCGGCGCCAAGGCGCTCGGCTCGGTGAAGAGCCTCAAGGAGGCCGCCGAGGTCCAGGCGAGCTATGCCCGCACCGCCATGGAGAAGAGCTTCGCCGAAACCGCGAAGCTGCAGGAGGCCGCGCTGAAGCTGGCCGAGGCGTCCTTCGCGCCGATCTCCGCTCGCATGACGCTCGCGGTCGAGAAGTTCTCCAAGCCGATCGCGGCCTGAGTCAAAGGCTTCGCGGCGGCTGGCGCCCGGGATCGGGTGCCAGCCGCCGCGGGGCATGGCCTGGAGGGGCGCCGTCGGCGCGGCGTCGCGGTCTCCTCCAGTCGCTTGTTTTCAGAGCATCTTCGCCCGTTCCGGTGACCCCACCCATCGGGCTCCGCTCGATCGGCCCGGCGCCGGCCGCCCATCCCCATGCGGGGCGGACGGCCGGGCCGGGCCTTTTCCGTTCCGGCCCGCCGGCCTTTGCCCACCGCCGCTCCGCCCCATATCTTTGCGCGAGGTCGCGCGTGGCACTTCACCTCGCGCCACGCGCGGCATTATCCTCGGCCGCGACAGTCACAGGCCGGCGCCGGGGCGCCTTCGGCCGCGCGGCCCCCCTGTCCACCAGGATCTTCGATGAGCGATCAAGACAAGCGACCGAACGGAGGGAATACGCCAGGCGACACCACGCCGAACACCGGCGTCGTGGTGAAGACCCGGCCGCGCACCAAGAAGCCGGCCATGTACAAGGTGCTGATGCTGAACGACGACTACACCCCGATGGAGTTCGTCGTGCATGTGCTCGAGCGCTTCTTCCAGAAGAACCGGGACGAGGCGACCCGGATCATGCTGCACGTGCATCGGAGGGGGGTCGGGGTCTGCGGCGTCTACACCTACGAGGTGGCCGAGACCAAGGTGACGCAGGTGATGGACTTGGCACGGCAGAACCAGCATCCTCTGCAGTGCACCATCGAGAAGGAATAGGGCGATCGGCGCCCGCCGTCCCGGCCCTCTCGCCGGCTCGTCCCGGACCGGGAACCGAAGGGTCCAAGCCGTGGCGGCCCGCCGCCCCGGATCGAATCGGGTGATGGCCATCGGCCGGGCCCGGACCACCCCGCCGAACGGGGGGGATGCCGCATGGGGGGCAAGCGCCAAGATGTTCAACTGGGGCAACCCCCCACCCTTGCCGGGCGCTGCCCGGGATGGTGGATCTCAACGGGAGCGTCTCTAGCATGTTGTCACGCAACCTCGAGCAGACGCTCCATCGCGCCCTCGGCCTCGCCAATGAACGGCGGCACGAATACGCGACCCTGGAGCACCTGCTTCTCGCCCTGACGGACGACGCCGACGCCTCCACCGTACTCAGGGCCTGCGGCGTCGATACCGAGAAGCTCAAGCGCGACCTGACCGAGTTCCTCGACAAGGACCTCGCCGGCCTGGTCACCGAGCGCGCGGGCGATCCGAAGCCGACCGCCGGCTTCCAGCGCGTGGTGCAGCGCGCCGCCATCCACGTCCAGTCCTCCGGCCGCGACGAGGTGACGGGGGCCAATGTCCTCGTCGCCCTGTTCAGCGAGCGCGAGAGCCATGCCGTCTACTTCCTGCAGCTGCAGGACATGACACGGCTCGACGCGGTGAACTTCATCTCGCACGGCATCGCCAAGGCGCCGGGCCGGGCGCAGAACCGGCCGGTGCAGGGCACGCCCACCACCTCGCAGAGCGAGGAGCCGGAGAAGGAGGAGAAGCCCGCCCGCGGCCGCGGCCAGGACGCGCTCTCCAACTACTGCGTCAACCTCAACAAGAAGGCGCAGCAGGGCAAGATCGACCCGCTCATCGGCCGTGAGCAGGAGATCGAGCGCACCATCCAGATCCTCTGCCGCCGCACCAAGAACAACCCACTCTATGTGGGCGATCCGGGCGTCGGCAAGACCGCCATCGCGGAGGGGCTGGCCAAGCGCATCATCGAGGGCGACGTGCCCGAAGTGCTGGGCAAGTCCACCATCTTCGCGCTCGACATGGGCAGCCTGCTGGCCGGCACCCGCTACCGCGGCGACTTCGAGGAGCGGCTGAAGGCCGTCGTCTCCGAGCTCGAGCAGCAGCCGGGCTCGATCCTGTTCATCGACGAGATCCATACGGTGATCGGCGCCGGCGCGACCAGCGGCGGCGCGATGGACGCCTCCAACCTGCTGAAGCCGGCGCTGGCCCAGGGCACGCTGCGCTGCATCGGTAGCACCACCTACAAGGAGTACCGCAACTACTTCGAGAAGGACCGCGCGCTCGTCCGTCGCTTCCAGAAGATCGACGTGAACGAGCCGAATCTCGAGGATGCGGTCAAGATCCTGCAGGGGCTGAAGACCAATTACGAGAAGCACCACAAGGTGCGCTACACGCCCGAGGCCATCCGCGCCGCGGTCGAGCTCTCGGCCAAGTACATCCATGACCGCAAGCTGCCCGACAAGGCGATCGACGTGATCGACGAGGTCGGCGCCAGCCGGATGCTGCTGCCCGAGAACAAGCGCAAGAAGACCGTCACGCTGAAGGATGTCGAGGAGATCGTGGCGAAGATCGCCCGCATCCCGCCGAAGACCGTCAGCAACGACGACAAGGAGACGCTGAAGACCCTCGAGCGCGACCTGAAGGCCATGGTCTTCGGCCAGGACAAGGCGATCGAGGCGCTCTCGGCGGCGATCAAGCTCTCCCGCGCCGGGCTGCGCGACCCGGAGAAGCCGATCGGCAACTACCTCTTCTCGGGCCCGACCGGCGTCGGCAAGACCGAGGTGGCGAAGCAGCTCGCCAAGACCCTCGGCATCGAGCTGATCCGCTTCGACATGTCCGAGTATATGGAGCGGCATTCGGTCTCCCGCCTCATCGGCGCACCGCCGGGCTATGTCGGCTTCGACCAGGGCGGGCTGCTGACGGATGCCATCGACCAGCACCCGCATGCGGTGCTGCTGCTCGACGAGATCGAGAAGGCGCATCAGGATCTCTACAACATCCTGTTGCAGGTGATGGACCACGGGAAGCTGACCGACCACAACGGCAAGACCGTCGATTTCCGCAACGTCATCCTCATCATGACGACGAATGCGGGCGCGGCAGACCTGGCCAAGCCGGCGATCGGCTTCGGCCGTGAGCAGCGGGTCGGCGAGGACCAGGATGCGATCCAGCGCATGTTCACGCCGGAATTCCGCAACCGGCTCGACGCGGTGGTGCCCTTCTCCGGCCTGACGCCGGAGATCGTCGGCCGCGTGGTCGAGAAGTTCGTCATGCAGCTCGAGGCGCAGCTCGCCGACCGCAACGTGACGATCGAGCTTTCCTCCGCCGCCAAAGAGTGGCTGGCCGAGAAGGGTTTCGACCCGCTCTACGGCGCGCGGCCGCTGGCCCGCGTCATCCAGGAGCACGTCAAGAAGCCGCTGGCCGAGGAGTTGCTCTTCGGCAAGCTGGTCAAGGGCGGCGCGGTGAAGGTGCACCTGAAGGACGGCACGCTCGGCTTCGAATACATCGAGGCGGCGCCGCCCGCCCTGCCGAAGCCCGAGGAGGGCGATGGCGAGGCGGAGCGCGAGCCCGAGGTCATCGAATAGCGCGGTCTGTAGCCGCTGCGGCCGAATGCCGGTACGAGGGAAGGCGCGGGGTTCGTACCCGCGCCTTTCTCATGTTCGGGGAGGATCCGGATGAGTGCCGTGAAGGATTGGGACGCCTACAGCGCCGGGCTGCGCACGCAGGGCAAGGCGCTCTCCGCGCTGCATCCCGACCTGGTCAAGGGTTTCGCCGCGCTGAACCAGGGCGCCGCCTCGGCGCGGCATCTCGATGCCAAGACGCGCGAGCTGATCGCCCTCGCGGTCGCCGTGACCACGCGCTGCGACGGCTGCATCGATGCGCATGTCCGCAAGGCGAAGCATGCCGGGGCGACGCGCGAGGAAATGGCCGAGGCGCTCGGCGTCGCCATCGCGCTGAATGCCGGCGCCGCCTTCACCTATTCACTGCACGTGCTCGACGCGGCCGGCGAGTAGGAGCTTCTCCACAAAGCCGCTTCGCGGCTTTGCGGGGGTCCGTGCTTCGCCTCCTGCCCCGGGTGCGTCACAGCCTGCCGCGGCGAAGCCGCGGCAGGGCACAATGGGCAGCGATGGTTCCGACAGGCACCTTCAACCCGCGGGCTGGGCTTCCAGCTCCAGCATCAGCCGGCTGAGGGCGCCCTCCTTCACTGCGGCGGCGGCTTCCGCGATGGGAAACCAGCGGCGCTCCCGCTCATCCTTCTCCGGCCAGTCCTCGAGCAGCGTCTCGACCTCGAGCGGGAAGACCTCGACCACGCAAGTGACGCTCCCGCCATCCGGCAGCCGCTTGCTGTAGGCATACTGGCCGATCGCCTTGGCGGCGATGCGGCCGCGGATGCCCGCCTCCTCGAAGGCTTCCTGCGCCGCCTGGCTTGCCGCGCCGCGCTTGCTCACCCAGCCCTTCGGGATCACCCAGCGGCGGGTCTCGCGGCTGGTGACCAGCAGTACGCGCAGCTCGCCATCTTCGCGGACCAGCGGCAGGGCGGCGCATTGCCGGCGACGGGACCGTGACAGGCGATGCGGCATCTTACCCCTTCTGGTTGAGCGGGCATGATCGCATCCGCTGGCTTGTCCGTTCCATAGACAAGTTGCGAAGTGGTTGCGGCGACGCCATAAAACCAATGTGTTCGCATAAATTTTAGCGCAAAGGGGGATTGCGCTGCAACTATTGCGTCGCAGCGAGCATCACTCGCACCTGGCGCCGCGCGGCGAGTCAGCCGATCGGCTTGCCGTCGCGCCGGGTGATGGCGATCACCGAGGGTCGGGGCGGCCTGCCCTCGCGGAAGTCCGGCCAGCGCGTCCCCG
Organism: Roseicella sp. DB1501; assembly: GCF_013112485.1. Classification (GTDB taxonomy): domain Bacteria; phylum Pseudomonadota; class Alphaproteobacteria; order Acetobacterales; family Acetobacteraceae; genus Paracraurococcus. Next base: position 255,458 of record NZ_JABFHG010000001.1, on the reverse strand, counting down.
GCGCCTCGAAGGTGCCGGCATCCGCATCGCCGGGATGCTGGATCGAGAGGAAGATCGTCGCGTCATCCGGCGTGAAGCAGGGGCCGCAGACCTCGGCGCCGACCGGCGCCTGATAGAAGAGCCGGGTCAGCGCCCTTCCGGGCCCGGCGGTGTCGGCGGCATAGAGCCCGTCGGCGACGCCCGAGGTGACATGCGCCCCGTCGGTGGCGATCCAGATGCGGCCACGGCTGTCGAAGGCGCAGTTGTCGGGGCAGGAGAGCCAGCCCTGGTCGCTGGTGGCGCGGTGATACTGCGTGCCCGGATCAATGCCCGGCTTGCCGGCGGCGAGGAAGACGCTCCAGCGCGCCTCGGTCGCGGCATGGTCGACACGGTCGGTGCCGGCGCCGGGCGGGATGAGCTCCAGCACATGGCCGTGGATGTTCGCCGGGCGCGGGTTGGCCGGGTTCACCTGCTCCGGCTTGCGCCGGGAATTATTGGTCAGCATCACATAGACCCGGCCGTTGCGGCGATTGGTCTCGACATCCTCCGGCCGGTCCATGGGCGTGGCGCCGAGCAGGTCGGCGGCGCGGCGCGCCTCGATCACCACGTCGCCCTGGTCGTGGAAGCCATTCTCCGGCGTCAGCGGGCCCTCGCCCTGGACCAGGCGCAGCCAGCGCAGCGTGCCGTCCGCCTCGAAGCGGGCGACATGCAGCACGCCGTCATCGAGCAGGTCGCGGTCGGCGGCCGGGTCGCCGGGGGTCCAGGCGCGGGCGGTGACGAATTTGTAGAGGTAGTCGAAACGCTCATCGTCGCCGGAATAGAAGGCGACGCGGCCATCGGCGCTCACCGCATGGGTGCAGCACTCGTGCTTGAAGCGGCCGAGGGCGGTGCGCTTCACCGGCACGCTCGCCGGGTCGTAGGGGTCGAACTCCACCACCCAGCCAAAGCGGTTCGGCTCGTTCGGCGTCTGGTCCAGGTCGAAGCGCGGCTCGAAGCGGCGCCAGCCATAGACCGGCTCCTTCCGGATGCCGTAGCGCCGGTAGGCCGGTGCCTGCGGTCCCGCCTCGGCCGCGGCGCCGCCGAAGTAGTAGTTGAAGTTCTCCTCGCAGGTGATGACGGTGCCCCAGGGCGTGTTGCCGCCGGCGCAATTGTTCATGGTGCCGCGCACCTGCGTGCCGGTCGGGTCCTCCGCCGTCCGCAGCCGCGCATGCCCGGCCGCCGGGCCGCTGAGGCGCATCGGGGTCTCGGCGGTGATGCGGCGGTTCCAGCGGCCGCCGCGCACCGGGGTCCAGCGGCGGCCCTCGCGGCGCAGCTCGACCACCGAGAGGCCCATGGCGGCGCGCTCGATCGCGCCGTGCTCCGCGGTGACGCGGCCCGGCGCCTCGCGCTCGGTGCCGAGGCCGGGGAACATCAGGTTGGTGCTGGTGTATTCGTGGTTCACCACCAGCAGCCCGTGATCGGCGCTGCGGGAGCCGGCGGGCAGCGGGAAGAAGTCGAGATAGTCGTTGTTGTAGCCGAATTGCCGCGCCTGGGCCTCGGCGCTCTGGTGCAGCGGGTCGTGCTCCGGCGCATCGGCGAGGATCGGGTCGCCCCAGCGCAGCACCACCTGGATGTCGTGCCCCTCGGCGACCGCATCGCGCGGCGAGAGCTGGTGGCGGAGCTCGGGGAAGGTGAGGCTGGAGGGGCCGCCGTCCGGGGTATTGCCGGTATCCTGGGCCGCGGCCGGCCCAAGGGGCGGCCAAAGCGCCACCCCGGCCGCCCCGAGCAGGCCGCGGCGCGTCAGGCGCTCGGCGATCAGCGCGCCGATGGGCCGATGCGGCGCCGGGTTGCTGCCGATATCCTCGATCTCCGTGGGTTGGTCATCGCGCTCGGCGTCACTCATGGCCATCCCCACGAAAAAGGATCCCGCTGGCAGGCGTCATTCCGGTGATGTCATCCCTGTGCCGCGGAAAGTCCAGCGACAGACTGATGACACCGCCGCCATGCCGGGCGGGCTCTCGGGCTTCCCCCGGCTGGCGCGGCACGCCATCCTGCCGGGCGGGAGGACATCGTCCATGGCAGCCAAGCCCGAACCCTTCACGCTCGGCGTCCCGGACGCCGCCATCGCGGATCTGCGGGATCGGCTGGCGCGCACGCGGCTGCCGGACCAGGCGCCAATTCCCGCCGGCGCCGGCCCCTGGGCCTATGGCACCCCCGCCGACTACCTCGCCGAGCTCCTCGCCCATTGGCGGGAGGGCTTCGACTGGCGGGCGCAGGAGGCGGTGCTGAACGCCTTCCCGCAATACAAGGTGCCGCTGCACGGCATCGACCTGCACTACCTGCATGTGCCAGGGAAGGGGCCGGCGAAGGGGCCGGACCCGATGCCGCTGCTGCTGATGCATGGCTGGCCCGGCTCGGTCTACGAGTTCATCGACATCATCCCGCGCCTGACCGACCCGGCGGCCTTCGGCGGCGACCCGGCCGATGCCTTCACCGTCGTCGTCCCCTCGCTGCCGGGCTACGGCCTCTCCTTCGCGCCGGGGCAGAAGCGCTTCGCCATCGCCGACATCGCCGATTGCCTGGCCGAGTTGATGACCGAGGTGCTGGGCTACCGGCGCTTCGCCGCCCAGGGCGGGGATTTCGGAGCCTTCACCGCCTCCTGCCTCGGCGCCGTGCATGCCGAAAAGCTGATCGGCATCCATATCAACCTGCTTGCCATGCGGCGCGACCTGTCGCTGCTGCGGGATGATGATCCGGCGGAGCGGCGCTACCGCGAGGAGCTCGATCTCTGGCTGAAGGAGGAGACGGGCTACCAATGGATCCAAGGCACGCGACCGCAGACCCTGGCCGCCGGCCTCACCGACAGCCCGGCCGGCCTCGCCGCCTGGATCGCCGAGAAGTTCCACAGCTGGACCGACAATGACGGTCGGATCGAGAGCGCCGTGCCGCGCGACCGCATGCTGGCGAACATCTCGCTCTACTGGTTCACCGGCTGCATTGGCGCCTCCTTCTGGCCCTATTACGCCCGGCTGCACGGGCCCTGGCCGATCCCGGACGGGAAGACGGTCGACGTGCCGGCTGGCTACGCGCAATTCCCGCGCGAGATCCTGCATCCGCCGCGGAGCTTCGCGGCGCGCACCTATACCGATATCCGCCGCTGGACGGTGATGGAGAAGGGCGGGCATTTCGCCGCCATGGAGCAGCCTGCGGCGTTGGCGGCGGAGGTGCAGGCCTTCTTCCGGGACCTGCGGGAGGGTTGAGCATGCGTGCTGTTGCCGTCACCAGGAAGGCGCTGCCGATCGATGATCCGGCGGCGCTGGTCGATCTCGAACTGCCTGATCCTGGCCCGCCACAGGGCCACGACCTGCTGGTGCGGGTGCAGGCAGTCTCCGTCAACCCGCGCGACATGAAGAGCCGCATGAGCATGGAGGCCTCGGCCGAGAGGCCGCTGGTGCTCGGCTATGATGCGAGCGGCGTGGTCGAGGCGGTGGGGCCGGACTGCACCCTGTTCCGCCCCGGCGATGCGGTGATCTATGCCGGCGTGCTCGACCGCCCCGGCTCGAATGCCGAGTTGCAGCTCGTCGACGAGCGCATCACCGGCCGCAAGCCGGAGACGCTCGATCACGCCGCCGCCGCCTCGCTGCCGCTCACCGCGCTCACCGCCTATGAGATGCTCTTCGACCGGCTGCGCCTGCCGCGCGACGCCGCCGGGGCGGGCCATGTGCTGCTGGTGATCGGCGGCGCCGGCGGCGTGCCCTCCATGGCGATCCAGCTCGCCCGGGTGCTGACGCAGATCACGATCGTCGCCACCGCCTCGCGCCCCGAGAGCGCCGCCTGGGTGCGGCAATGCGGCGCGCATCACGTGGTGGACCACAGCCAGCCGCTGCCGCCGCAGGTCAAGGCGCTGGCGCCCGGACCGATGCCCTGGATCTTCTCCACCCATACCGACACTGCGCGCTGGGCCGAGATGGCGACGATGATCGCGCCGCAGGGGGCGATCGGCCTGATCGACGACCCAGAGCCGCTCGACCTGCGGCTGCTGAAGTTCAAGAGCGCCTCGGTGCACTGGGAGGCGATGTTCACCCGCCCGATGTGCCGCACCGCCGATATGGTGCGGCAGCACGAGATCCTCAACGATGTGGCGGCGCTGATCGACTCCGGCCGGCTGCGACCAACGGGGACGCAGAATTTCGGCGCCATCAACGCCGCCAATCTCCGCCGCGCGCATGCGGTGATCGAGCAGGGGCGGACGGTCGGCAAGATCGTGCTGGCCGGCTTCTGATCGGACGGGACGGGAAGGGGGACGGGAATGCTGGACGAGGCCGCGGCGCGGGAGGCCGCCGCGCTGATCTGGGAGAGCCGGCGAACGGCCCGGCGCCTCGCGGCGCTGCCCGGGCCGCTGCGCCCGGCCGACCGCGCCGCGGGCTACGCCATCCAGGCGCAGTACGAGGCGCAGAGCGCGGAGCCGCTCTTCGGCTGGAAGATCGCCGCCACCAGCCTGGCGGGCCAGGCGCATATCGGCGTCGACGGACCGCTCGGCGGCCGGATTCTGGCCGAGATGCTGGTGCCGGAAGGTGGCACGGTCGGCCTCGCCGACAACGCCATGCGCGTGGCCGAGCCGGAATTCGTCTTCCGCATGGCGCGCGACCTGCCGCCGCGCGAGGTCGCCTATGCGCAGGCGGAGGTGATGGCAGCGGTTGCGGCGCTGCATCTCGGCATCGAGGTGCCGGACAGCCGCTTCGAGGATTTCGCCCATGCCGGCGGGCCGCAGCTCATCGCCGACAATGCCTGCGCCCACCGCTTCTGCCTGGGCCCGGAGGCGCCGGCGGCCTGGCGCGGGATCGACCTCGCCGCGCATCGCGTGCAGTGCCGGGTCGGGGAGCGCTACGCGCGGGAGGGGATCGGCGCCAATGTGCTCGGCGATCCGCGCATCGCCCTCACTTGGCTGGCCAATGAGCTCTCGCGCCACGGCGTGACGCTGCGGGCCGGGCAATACGTCACCACCGGCACCTGCGCCGCGCCGCTCGAGATCCAGCCGGGCGACGCGGTCCAGGTCGATTACGGCCCGCTCGGCCGCATGGGCCTCGCCTTCGGCGCCTGAGCGGGGGCCGCGCCGGGCGTTTCCGTCCGGCGATCTTCTGCTGTAATGACCATCGATGCCCGCCGACCCGGTGGCTGGCGGGAAACCCTGAGGAAACCGCCCCATGGCCGAGGCCGTGCCCGATGCCGATACCTTCGACTACGTCATCGTCGGCTCCGGCGCTGCCGGCTCGGTGCTCGCCAACCGGCTGAGCGCCGATCCCGGCGTCACGGTCTGCGTGCTGGAGGCGGGGCCACCGGACCGCAACCCCTTCATCCATATCCCGGCCGGCTTCATCAAGACCCTGGCCGATCCGGGCGTGACCTGGCAGTTCAAGACCGAGCCGCTGCCGATGACCGGCGGGCGACGGATCAGCACCGTGCAGGGCCGCACCCTCGGCGGGTCCTCCTCCGTCAACGGCATGATCTACAACCGCGGCCAGCCCGCCGATCTCGACAATTGGGCGCAGCGCGGGAACCGCGGCTGGGGCTATGCCGATTGCCTGCCCTATTACCGGCGCAGCGAGAATCGCATCGGCACCTGCGACGCCTCGCGCGGGCAGAATGCGGACGGCATTCCGATCACCGACATGGACTGGATCAGCCCGATCTCGGAGGCCTTCATCCAGGGCTGCGTCGGGCTCGGCATCCCGCGCGCCCGCGACTACAATTGCGGCGACCAGGCCGGGGTCGGCTACTTCCAGCGGGCGATCCGCAAGGGCCGCCGCGTCTCGGCCGCCGTTGCCTTCCTCAAGCCGGCGCTGTCGCGGCCGAACCTCGAAGTGCGGACCAATGCGCGGGCCAGCCGCATCCTCTTCGAGGGCAAGCGGGCGGTCGGCATCGCCTATCTGAACGCCCCGGGCGCGGCGCCGCAGGCGGTGCGGGCGCGGCGCGAGGTGATCCTCTCCGCCGGCACGGTGAACACGGCGCGGCTGCTGCAGGTCTCGGGCGTCGGCCCGGCCGAGCTGCTCGGCCGGCTCGGCGTGCCGGTGGTGCACGAGCTGCGCGGCGTCGGCAGCAATTTCCGCGACCACTACGCCTCCCGCTTCGTCATGCGGGCGAAGCCGGGCGTGGAGACCTTGAACGAGCTGGCGCGCGGCCTCAAGCTCGGCGCCCAGATCGCCCGCTGGGCGCTCGGCAAGCCTAGCATCCTGGCGACGGCGCCGAGCCATGTGCACGTCTTCTGGAAGAGCTTCGAGGGACTCGACGCGCCGGACCTGCAATGCGTCTTCACCCCAGGCTCCTATGCCGAGGGCAAGGTCTATGTGCTGGACGACTATCCCGGCGTGACCGCCGGCGCCTGGCAGCACCGGCCGGAGAGCCATGGCTGGGTGCGGGCGCACAGCGCCAATGTCTTCGAAGACCCGGAGATCAACCCGAACTATCTCTCCGACCCGATGGATGTGCGGGTGCATCTCGGCGGCATGCGGCTGCTGCGGCGCATGCTCGGCACGCCCGAGCTCGCCCGTTTCCTGGAAGCGGAGACGCTGCCCGGACCGCAGGTGCAGTCGGATGACGAGCTGCTCGACTTCGCCAAGAAGAACGGCAGCACCACCTACCACCTGATCGGCACGGCGCGGATGGGACCGGAGACCGATCCCACCACCGTGGTCAATGACCGGCTGCTGGTGCATGGCATGCAGGGGCTGCGGGTGGTGGATGCCTCCATCATGCCGGGCATGCCCTCGGCCAACACCTATGCGACGACGCTGATGATCGCCGAGAAGGCGGCGGATTTCATCCGCGGCCGCGAGGCGGCGGCGCCCGACGCGGCCGCGGCGGCCTGAGGCGGGGGCCCGGCATGGCATCCACGAAGCCCGCCCGCAGCCGCAGCCGGTCCACGGCCGCGCGATCCGAAGCCGAGGCGCCGGCGGCAACGACGCCCGTCCCGGACGTGGAGGAGACCGCCAGGGAGGCGGCCGAGCTGCCGGTGCGCCGCGCCGAGCGTCCGGCCGAGCCGGCGCCGGTCGAGCGGCCGAATCGGGACGCGGCGAAGCCCGCGCCCGAGGCGGCGCTGACGCATCCCGAGGAGATCCGCGGCACCCTGACGCTCACCATCGGCGAGCGCGCGGTGCTGCAGGCGAGCGGCCGCCTCACCCCGGCGGGGCTGGTGACGACCGGCATCATGGTCGCCTCCATCCTGCTCTCCGCCGCCTCGCTGGTCTGGTCGGCGCGCCGGCGGCCCTGACAGGACGCATCCGGCGCGGCGTCAAACCACCTTGTCGCTGATCACCTGCGGCACCGGCACCGAGCCGGCGAAGGAGGGCCGCGCCTCCAGCCGCGCCGAGAGGGCGGCGAGGTTCGGGTACTGGCTGCGCCAGGGATGCTCGGGGAAGCGGACATCGAGGTAGCGCAGCACCGTGCCGGTGACGATGTCGGCGAGGCCGAAGCGTTCGCCGACCACCCATTCGCGCGTGCCGGCGGTCTCGGCGAGGGCCTTCAGCCCGCCATCCACCTTGCGGCGCTGCCGGGCGATCCACTCCGCGCTCTGCTGCTCCGGCGCGCGGTGGCGCTCCCAGAACAGCAGCACGCAGGCATCGCAGACGCCGTCCACGATCACCTCGACCTTGCGCGCGGCGAGCCGCTCCCAGGGATCCGCCGGGACCAACGGCGGCTCGGGCCATTTCGCCTCGATCACCTCGAGGATGTAGCGGCTCTCATAGGCGCTGCTGCCGTCCTCGAAGATCAGCACCGGCAGCTTCTCGAGCGGGTTGTGGCGCGGCGTCTGGGTGGTGCTGTCCCAGGGCACCTCGGTTACCAGCTCGAAGGGGATGGCCTTCTCGGCGAGGGCGATGCGCACCTTGCGGGCATAGGGGCTCGGCGTGGCGCTGATGAGCGTGAGCATGACGGTCTCCTCCCTGTCCTGGGGCCGCCGCCCCGGGCCCTATACCGAGGCCGATGGCACGGCCGCAATGCGGCGCGGGGAGGGGGCCGGCGCCCGGCCCGGGATTGCCCCGGCCGGCCGCCGCGCGCAGCATCCGGCGCGGCAAGACCAAGGGGGACGCCATGCGCCGGAGCGACGACCGGATCCTGACCACGCATACCGGCAGCCTGCCGCGGCCGGCCGCGCTCACCGCGCTCTATGCGCGCCGCGCCGCCGGCGAGGCGGTGGACGATGCCGCGATCGAGGCCGAGGGGCGGGCGGCGACAAGGCATGTGGTGCGCCGCCAGATCGAATCCGGCATCGATGTCGGCAACAATGGCGAGCAGATGCGCGAGGCCTTCTTCCTCTATGTCCGCCACCGGATGAGCGGCTTCGGCGGCGGCTGGTCGCGTCGCAGCTTCGCCGATGTGGCGCGCTATCCCGGCTTCCGCGCCTGGAACGACGCCCTCGCCTCCGGCCGGCCGAATGTCAGCAACCGCGACAACGTGCCGGAGGCGGTGGGCGAGGTGCGCTACCTCGACCCGGCTTTGGTGCAGGCGGAATGCGACGAGTTCCAGGCGACGCTGCGCGAGCTGGCGCCGCAGGGCTTCGCCGAGGCCTTCATGACCGCGCCCTCGCCCGGCATCATCGCCGCGGCGATGCGCAACCGGCACTACGACACCGAGGACGCCTATCTCGCCGCCCTCGGCCGCGCCCTGCAGGTGGAGTACGAGGCGATCGTCGGCAGCGGCTTCCTGCTGCAGATCGACGCGCCGGACCTGGCGATGGAGCGGCACCTCTCCTACCAGGACCGGCCGCTCGGTGATTTCCTCGATTTCGCCGAGCGGGTGGTGGAGGTGATCAACGCCGCCCTCGCCAACATTCCGCGCGAGCGGGTGCGGCTGCATGCCTGCTGGGGCAACTACGAGGGGCCGCATGATTGCGACGTGGCGATGCACGAGATCCTGCCGGCGATCTCCCGCGCCAGGGTCGGCGGCTGGGTGCTCCCCATCGCCAATCCGCGGCATGCGCATGAGCATCGCTGCCTGAAGGACCTGCCGCTCGGCGACGGTCAGGTGGTGGTCGCCGGGGTGATCGACCCGCTGACCAATTTCGTCGAGCATCCGGAGGTGGTGGCGGAGCGGCTGCAGCTCGTGGCGCAATCGGTCGGCGATCCGCGGCGGGTGCTGGCCGGCACGGATTGCGGCTTCGACACCTCGGCCGGGCGCGGCCGGGTGGCCGAGGACATCGTCTGGGCCAAGCTCGCCGCCATGGCCGAGGGCGCGCGCATCGCCTCGCGCCGCCTTGGCCTGCCGGGCTGACCTCGCCCATGCCCGAGGGGTTGACCGAGGCCTTCGGGGAACGGCTGGCCGGGATCGCCCTCGGCCATGTCACGCGCGAATACCCGAACAAGCTCGACCATGTGCTGGCCGGGCCGCAGGACCTGCTCGGCCCGCGCGCCCTGCATCCGATCTTCTTCGGCAGCTTCGACTGGCATTCCTGCGTGCATGCGCACTGGATGCTGGCCCGGCTGCGGCGCCGCCTCCCCTCGATGCCATCCGCGCCGGCGATCGCCGCGTTGTTCGACAGGCTCTACACGCCAGAGGCGGTGGCGGGCGAATGCGCCTATCTCGCCCGGCCGCTTCGAGCGCCCCTATGGCTGGGCCTGGCTGCTGATGCTGGCCGCCGAGCTCGCCCGGCAGCCCGATCACCCTTGGGCGGCGCGGCTCGAGCCGCTCGCGCGCGCCTTCGCCGGGCGCTTCCGGGCCTGGCTGCCGCGCGCCACCTATCCGGTGCGGGCGGGCACCCATGCCAGCTCCGCCTTCGCCCTGGCGCTTGCCGCCCCCTTTGCCGCGGCGGCCGATCCGGCGCTGCTGCGCCTGCTGCGCGGGACGGCGCTCGCCTGGTACGGCGCGGATGCCGATTGCCAGGCCTGGGAGCCGAGCGGCGAGGATTTCCTCTCCCCCGCCCTGATCGAGGCGGAATGCATGCGCCGGCTGCTGCCGGCGGCGGAATTCGCGTCCTGGCTCGACCGCTTCCTGCCGCGCCTCGCCGCCGGCGAGCCGGCAGCGCTGTTCGAGCCGGCGCTGGTGAGCGACCGGACGGATGGCCGCATCGTGCATCTCGACGGGCTCAACCTCAGCCGCGCCTGGTGCTGGCGGGCCCTGGCGCGCGGCTGGGCGCCGGAGGACCCTCGCCGCGCCCGGGCCGAGGCGGCGGCGCGGCGGCATCTCGCTTCCAGCCTGCCGCATCTCGCGGGGCACTATATGGGCGAGCACTGGCTGGCGAGCTTCGCTCTTCTCGCCCTGGATGAGTGAGGCGCCGACCGCTTCCGGCGGTGCCACCGCCGTGCTGCTATGGGGGCGGCCGGCCGGATGGCGCCCGGCCCGGGGACCGGGAGGGGAGGGGCGATGCGGCATGACGGGCTTCCATGCGCCGCCCCGCGGATCGACGCCTGAGGCCGGCCCGATGACACAGTGTCTCGCCCGGCCAACCCGCCGCTGGCGACTGGCGGTGGCACTCGGGATCGCGCTGCTCGCCGGCTGCGACCGGCCGGAGGAGGACGCCGCCGCCGAACCGCCGCGCGTGACTGTCATGGCGCCGCTGAAGCGCGAGATCACCGACTGGGACGAATTCACCGGCCGCTTCGCCAGCACCGAGCGTATCGAGGTCCGCGCCCGCGTCAGCGGCTACCTCGATGCGGTGAGCTTCGCCGATGGCCAGGTGGTGCGTCGCGGCGACCTGCTGTTCCGGATCGATCCGCGGCCCTTCCGCGCCACCGTCACCGAGGCCGAGGCGCGGCTCGTCGCCGTCCGCTCGCAACTCAGCCTGGCCGAGCAGGAGCTCGCGCGGGCGAAGAACCTGCTGCAGTACCGCGCCGGCTCCGAGGCCAATCTCGAGCAGCGCAGCCAGGCGGTGGAGGCGGCGCGGGCCGGGGTCACCCAGGCCGAGGCGGCGTTGCAGCGGGCGCGGCTCGACCTCGAATTCACCGAGATCCGCGCGCCGCTCACCGGCCGCATCGGCCGCCACCTGGTCAGCCCGGGCAACCTCGTCGCGGGCGGCGAGGCGAGCACGGCGACGCTGCTCGCCACCATCGTCACCATGGACCCGATCGACGTCGTCTTCGACATCGATCAGGGCGCGGCGCTGCGCTACACCCGCATGGCCGAGACCGGCGGCCGGCCCTCCTCGCGCGACGTGGCCAATCCGGTGAAGCTCGCCCTCGCCGACGAGACCGACTTCCCGCATGAGGGGAAGGTCGTCTTCGTCGACAACGAGGCCGATCCCGGCATCGGCACCATCCGGCTGCGGGCGCGCTTCGCCAACCCGCAGGACCAGTTCGCGCCCGGCATCTTCGCCCGGCTCCGCCTGGTCGCCAGCCTGCCCTACCAGGCGCTGCTGGTCCCCGACGCCGCGGTGGCGACCGACCAGTCGCGGCGCATCGTCTACGTGCTGGGGCCGGAGAACACGCTGCTGGCGCGGCCGGTCACGCTCGGCCCGCTGGAGGGGACGCAGCGGGTGATCCGCGCCGGCCTCAAGGGCGACGAGCAGGTGGTGATCAGCGGGCTGATGCAGGCCCGCTCCGGCCTGGTGGTGACGCCGGTGCGGGCCTCCGGGGCGGAGGCCGCGCCCTGAGCAATCTCGGCGTCCTCTCCGTCCGCCAGCCGGTCCTCGCCTGCGTCCTGTCGCTGGTGCTGCTGATTGTCGGCGGGCTGTCCATGCTCTCGCTGCCGATCTCGGAATATCCGGACGTGGTGCCGCCGACCGTGGTCGTCGCCACCGGCTATCCCGGGGCCTCGGCGCAGGTGGTCGCCAACACCGTGGCGACGCCGATCGAGCAGGAGGTGAACGGCACCGAGGGCATGCTCTACATGTCCTCGCAATCCACCGCCGACGGGCGGATGAGCCTCGTCGTCACCTTCGGCCTCGGCACCGATCCCGACCGGGCGCAGATCCTGGTGCAGGGGGCGGTGGCGGCGGCGCTGCCGCGCCTGCCGGAGGAGGTGCGGCGTTGGGGCGTGACGACGCGCAAGCTGGCGACCGACCGGCTGATGGTGATCTTCGTCAGCTCGCCGGATGCCAGCTACGACCAGCTCTACGTCTCCAACTTCGCCCTGCGCCAGGTGCGCGACGAGCTGCTGCGGATCGACGGCATCGGCGATATCGACATGCAGGGGGCGCGCGACTACGCCATGCGCGTCTGGCTCGACCCCGGCCGCATGCAGGCCAACAACGTCATCGCCGAGGACGTGATCGCGGCGGTGCAGGCGCAGAATGCCGAGGTGGCGGGCGGGCAGATCGCCGAGCCGCCGGTCGCCGACCAGGCCTTCCAGCCGAACCTCGTCTTCCGCGGCCGCCTGTCCGATCCGGCGGAGTTCGAATCGATCGTCATCCGCACCGGCGCCGATGGCCGCCTGCTGCGGCTGGGCGATATCGGCCGGGTGGAGCTCGGCGCCGCCTCCTACACCACCGCGAGCACGTTGCAGGGCCGGCCGGCCGTGGCCCTGGCGGTGACCCAGCGTCCCGGCTCCAACGCGCTGGCGACGGCGCAGCAGATCCGCGACCGGCTCGCCGCCATCACCGCCGGCTTCCCGCCCGGCATCCGGGCGGAGATCGCCTACGACCCGACCCGCTTCGTCGCCGAGAGCATCCGCGAGCTGGTGCAGACGATCGGCGAGGCGATCTTCCTCGTCGTCTGCGTGGTGCTGCTCTTCCTGCAGAACTGGCGGGCGGCGATGATCCCGATCCTCGCCATCCCGGTCTCGCTGATTGGCACCTTCGGCGTGATGATGGCCTTCGGCTTCACCCTGAACGTGCTGACGCTGTTCGGCCTGGTGCTGGCGGTCGGCATCGTCGTCGACGACGCCATCGTCGTGGTCGAGAATGTCGACCGGCATCTCCGCAACGACCCGGAGGTGCGGCGCGCCGCCTCCACCACCATGCTGGAGGTGGGCGGCGCACTGGTCTCGATCGCCCTCGTGCTCTGCGCCGTCTTCGTGCCGACCGCCTTCCTCGAGGGCATCACCGGCCGCTTCTTCCGGCAATTCGCCGTCACCATCGCGGTGGCGACGGCGCTCTCCTGCTTCTGCTCGCTCACCCTGAGCCCGGCCCTGGCGACGCTGATCCTGCGCCGGCACGAGGTGCGTCCGCCGCCGCGCCGGCACGGCCCGGCGCGGCTGCTGCGCTGGCTGCTGGCCCGCTTCAACCGCGGCTTCGACCGGCTATCGCGCGGCTACGCCGCGCTCACCCGGCGGCTGGTCGGGCACATCCTGCCGATGCTCGGCCTTTATGCCCTGCTGATCCTCGGCGCAGGCTGGCTGCTGATCTCGGCGCCGCAGGGCTTCCTGCCGGCGCAGGATCGCGGCTACGCCACCGTCTCGATCGAGCTGCCCGGCGGTGCCTCGCTGGCGCGCACCACCGCCGTGGTCGAGCAGGCGGCGCGGATCGCGCGCGAGGTGCCCGGCATCGCCAGTGTCTCGGCCCTGGCCGGCGTCTCCGGCGCGACCAACACCGCGGGCGGCAACCAGGGCACGCTGACGCCGGTCTTCGCCCCCTGGAGCGAGCGGGCGGCCGAGGGGCTGACGGCGCCGCGGATCATGCGCGAGTTGCGCCGGCGCCTCTCGGTGCTGCAGGAGGCGGCGGTGCTGATCATCCCGCCGCCGGCCGTGCCCGGCATCGGCAGCGGCGGCTTCGCGCTGCGGCTCGAGGACCGCACCGGCCGCGGCACGGAGACGCTGGCCGCGGCGGCCGGGAACCTCGCCGCCGCGCTGCGGCAGCATCCCGGCATCGCCGGCGCCTACACGCCCTTCCGCATCGATTCGCCGCTGATCGCCGTCGATGTGGATCGCGCTCGCATCGAGATGCTCGGCGTGCCGGTCTCGCGCCTCAGCCAGAGCATCGAGACCCTGCTCGGCTCCTCCTACGTCAACGACTTCACCGCCTATGGCCGGAACTGGCGCGTGGTGGCGCAGGCGGCGCCGGAATTCCGCCGCCTCGACACCGATCTCGCCCGCGTCTTCACCCGCAACAATGCCGGCGAGATGGTGCCGCTGGCCAATGTCATGACCCTGCGGGAGATCACCGGGCCGCAGCGCGTGCCGCGCTACAACCTCTATCCGGCGGCGGAGCTGGGCGGTGAGATCCGCCCCGGCTTCGGCTCGGCCGCGGCGCATGCGGCGATCGAGCGCACCGCCCGGCGCGTGCTGCCGGACGGCATCGGCTTCGAATGGACCGACCTGTCCTTCGAGCAGACCCAGAGCGGCAATGCCGGCCTGCTGGTCTTCCCGCTCTGCGTGCTCTTCGTCTATCTCGTCCTCGCCGCGCAATACGGCTCCTGGAGCCTGCCCTTCGCCGTCATCCTCATCGTGCCGATGTGCCTGCTGGCCTCGACCCTCGGCGTGCGGATGCTGGGGCAGGAGGTGAACATCCTGACCCAGATCGGCTTCGTGGTGCTGGTCGGGCTGGCGGCGAAGAATGCCATCCTCATCGTCGAATTCGCCCAGCAGCGCGAGGAGGAGGAGGGGCTGAGCGCGGTCGATGCCGTGGTCGAGGCCTGCAAGCTGCGGCTGCGGGCGATCCTGATGACATCGCTCGCCTTCATCCTCGGCGTGCTGCCGCTGGTGATCGCCAGCGGCGCCGGGGCGGAGATGCGGCGCGCTGTCGGCACCGCGGTCTTCTTCGGCATGATGGGCGTGACGCTGTTCGGGCTGCTCTTCACGCCGGTCTTCTACATCACCATCCGCAAGCTGGTCGGGCCGCAGCCCTCGGCTTTGCGGGAGATGCGCCGCAAGGGGCAGTAGGTCGCCGCGCTGGACCATGATCCGCTCACACAGGATCGCGGATCATGGTCCAGGCCGTTGCTTGATCGCGTGATGCTCGCTTTTCGGTGAGTCCACCTCAAGCGATCACGCTCTAATGCGCGCAGTCGAGCAGCGGGCCGAGCTGCGGCACGCGCCGCTCGATCACCGCCGCGCGCTGGCGGAGGGCCGGGTCCGGCGCGCCGGCCGACCAGTGCAGCGGGCTCGGCAGCACGGCGGCGAGTCGCGCCGCCTCCCGCCGCGTCAGCAGCCGCGCCGGCTTGCCGAAGAAGCGCTGCGCCGCCGCCTCGGCGCCATAGGTGCCGGGGCCGAACTCGACGATGTTGAGATACACCTCGAGCACCCGCCGCTTTGGCCAGAGCAGGGCGAGCTGCGGCGTCAGCCAGGCCTCGATCGCCTTGCGCAGCGGGTCGCGGCCCGGCCAGAGCAGCAGGTTCTTCGCGGTCTGCATGGTGATGGTGCTGGCGCCGCGCGGCCGCTCCCCCCGCCACCAGGCTTCGATCTGTCCGCGCAGCGCCGCGAGGTCGAAGCCGATGCTCTGCTCGCAGAACAGGTTGTCCTCGGCGGCGATGACCGATTCGGCCAGCGCCGGCGCGATCTCGGCATAGGAGACCCAATCCTTGTGCAGTCCATGCCCCTCGACGAGGCGGATCAGCATCAATGGCGTGACCGGCGGCGGGACGAAGCGGAAGACAAGGAACAGGCCGGGCGGCCCGGCGAGCAGGACGAGCAGCAGGATCCGCAGCACCCGCTTCGGGCTACGCGGCAGCGGCAGGCGCATCAGGCGATGAGGCCGATGGAGAGGGGCACGGGCCTCATATCAACGGACCGGTCGCTTGACCGGTCCGAGGCCCCGAACGGGTCCCGCGCCGTCACGCCGTGAGGCGCGCCTGACGGCGTGACGCCGCGAAGCCAGGCAAACCGGAGGTTTGCGCCCGGCGCTTGAGGAGGCCTCATCCGGTCACGCATGGAGGCCATCAGTATCACGACAGGTCGTGCAGGGCCTTGTCCGTGGCCGGGCCGAGGGAGAAGGCACTGAACCGCACGCGCAGCCCGGCGCGTTCCGGCGAGCAGCACATCGGCCCGACCAGCAGCGGGCCTTCCAAGGGAAAGGGGCAGAGCCGCAGCAGCGGCCAGTGCCGCCCATCGCCCGAGGCCTGCAGGCGCAGCACCCCGGCCGAGAGGGTAAGGCGCAGCCAGACATCGGTGGGATCGCCGCGGCAGGGGCCGGTCGCCCAGTCGGAGCGGCCGAGGGTGAGCACGCTGCCGAGCAACGCCTCGCCATCCGACCATTCGACGCCGGCCTTCAGCCAGGTGGCGGCATCGCGCCGCAGCATGAGGCCGACCTGGTCGTAGAGCTGCTCGTAGCGCGCCTGCACCCGCAGCGTGGCGGTGAAGGCGGCGGGGGCCGGGATGCCGAGGAAATGGCCGCTATCGCGGGTGAAGCCGTAATGCGTCTCGCGCCAGAAATCGCCGCCATGGTCGGTGACGACGGCGAGTCCCTCGGCATCGCCCCGCCATTCGGCCGGCTCGTTCAGCCAGCGGCCCGCAGCGAACATCCTTCCTCCCCCGGCTTGGCGGCGGCGCAGCATCGCATGCCGCAGCCGCGGGGCGAAGCGGCGCCGGGGCGGCGAGGGTCGATGTCGCACGGGTGGCGGCCCGTTCTCGCGACCGCCGCGGCCGGCGCAGAGACCGGCCGCGGCGACCTAATGCACCCTGGTTGCAATGCCTGGTCTGGAAGTCCGGCCCCGGCGATCCACTGTGGCGGAAGGCCGGGGCCAGGGCTGAAATGCCAGCATCGAGGCGGAGGGGAAGTGTCGCCTCGTTTGTCGTCGTTGCAGCAATTTCGCCCGGCGCGCTGTGCGCCGGCGCACAGCGCGGGATGACCGCCTGGGGCAGCCGGGCGATGATGCCGCCCGCGCGGTCCGCCGGCCGGCGGACCGCAGGCACAGCAACGGGCCGGCGCCGCCCCGCCGACTGCGGCGCGGCGCCGGCCGGGAGGCCCGCATGAGCGACGTCACCATCTGGCACAACCCCTCCTGCGGGACCTCGCGCACCACGCTGGCGATGATCCGCGCCGCCGGCATCGAGCCGCGCATCGTCCCCTACCTGCAATCGCGGCCCGACCGGGAGACGCTGCGGGCGACCATCGCCGCCGCCGGCCTCACGGTCCGCGAGGCGCTGCGGGCGAAGGAGAGGCTCGCCGCCGAACTCGGGCTCAAGGATCCGGGGGTGGACGAGGCGGCGCTGCTGGAGGCGATGCTCGCGCATCCGGTGCTGATCAACCGGCCCTTCGTGATCGCCCCCGGCGGCACGAGGCTCTGCCGGCCGGCCGAGCGGCTGCGCGAGATCCTGCCGGGGGCGTGACGGCAGCGCCCTCGAAGGTCGGGCACCAAAGGCGCCCATCAAAGCCATCGCCTCCCGTTGCCCTGCTGCGGCTTTGCCGCAGCAGGCTGTGGCGCGCCTTGGGCAGGAGGGAACCCTACGGGGCCCCCGCAAGGCCGCGAAGCGGTGTTGTGGGGAGTTCTACAGCGGCAGCCGCACCGCGATGGCGGCGCTGGCGATCACCGCCGGGTCGTCGCGGCCGGGATCGGGCACGTCCAGCCCGCCCCGCACCACCCGGACCGTCACCTGGCCATGCGGCAGGGAGGCGCGGACCCGCTCCGCCTCCACCCGCTCCGGGCGCTGCACGCCGATGGTCACCTCCACCAGCATCGCCGCCGGATCGACGCCGAGGGAGCGCAGCATGGTGAGGGAGGAATGGTGCAGCGCGTCCTGCACCGCCCGCAGCGCCGCCTTGGTGTAGTCGCCGCCATGCAGGTCGTTGCCGGTGCCGAGCTCGAGGATGACGCGGCGCGGGCTGGCCTTGGGCGCGCTCATGCCCGGCCTCCCGCCGGCGCCGGCCCGGGTAGGTCGAGAAAGACCTCGGCCGCCGCCTGGGCGAGCAGGGTGACGCCGCTGCCATCCTCGGTCGGAATCTCGAGCCCGCCCGCGACCACCTCCACCGTGCCGGTGCCGTGCGGCAGCACCGCCAGCACCGCCTCCCGGTCGACTTGCTCCGGATGCGGCACCCCGATGGTCACCTTCACCTGCATGGAATCGACGTCGACGCCGAGGGCATGGGTGACGGTGAGCGAGTTGTGCCAGAGCGCGTCGCGCAGCGCCCGCACCGCGGCCTTGGTCGGCTCGCCGCCGCGGATATCGGTCCCCATGCCGATCTGCAGCACCATGCGCTTCAGGCCCATCGCCGGCTCCCCGCTCCATCCCAGGCGCGAGTCTCGCCCGCGGCGGGCGCGGCGTCCATGCCCGGGCGCCGCCTGGCATGGGGCGTTTGGGGCGGGGCGCTGCACCGCGGGCCGGGGCTCCCTATCTATGGGGCCAGGACGAAGCGGGAGGTAAGGGCATGAGCGGAGGCACGAGCGGGACGAGGCCCACGGGCACTACCGAGGTCGCCACCCTGGGGGGCGGCTGCTTCTGGTGCCTGGATGCGGTGTTCCGCGACCTCAAGGGCGTCACGGCGGTGCATTCCGGCTATGCCGGCGGGCATGTGGAAAATCCCAGCTACGAGATGGTCTGCGGCAAGCGCACCGGCCATGCCGAGGTGGTGCAGGTCACCTTCGATCCGGCGGTGATCTCCTACGAGGATCTGCTGCGGGTCTTCTTCACCATCCACGACCCGACCACCAAGGACCGCCAGGGCAACGATATCGGGCCGCAATACCGCTCCATCGTCCTCCATCATTCGCCGGAGCAGAAGGCGGCGGCGGAGCGGGTGATGGCGGAGGTGACGGCGCAGGACATCTGGGGCGCCCCGCTCGTCACCGAGCTGGTGCCCTTCGACCGCTACTGGCCGGGCGAGCCGGAGCATCAGGACTACTTCGCCCGCACCCCCTGGAGCGGCTATTGCCAGGTGGTGATCGCCCCCAAGGTGGCGAAGTTCAGGAAACTCTATGCCGACCGGCTCAAGCGGCCGGCGGCCTGAGGCACAGGAGGGCCGATGTCGCTCTTTCGCAAGGAAGCGCCCGAGGCGCATTACCCGGTGGAGAAGCCGGATGCCGAATGGCGGGCGGAACTGCCGCCCGACAGCTACCGGGTGTTGCGCCAGCACGCCACCGAGCGGCCGGGCAGCAGCCCGCTGAACGCCGAGAAGCGCCCCGGCACCTTCCTCTGCGCCGGCTGCGGCCAGGCGCTCTTCGACACCGCCACCAAGTACGAGAGCGGCTCGGGCTGGCCGAGCTTCTGGGCCCCGAAGGAGGGGGCGGTCGGCACCACCACCGACCGGAGCCTCTTCATGGTGCGGACCGAGGTGCATTGCGCCCGCTGCGGCGGCCATCTCGGCCATGTCTTCCCGGACGGCCCGCGGCCCACGGGGGAGCGCTATTGCATGAATGGCGTGGCGATGAAATTCGAGCCAGCCTCGGACTGAACCACCATGGCCCGCCCCGGGAATGATAGCTTGCATTAGCGATCCGGCGGAGAGATTTTCCCGCCCGTAGTTAGGGATACTGGGCCATGCGGCGCGCCCGCCTCGCGCTTTGTCTCGGGCTGGCGGGCCTCGTGCCCGCCACTGCCCGGGCCGACCTCGTCTATGTGCTGAACAGCGCCGACGCCTCCATCAGCGTGATCGAGAGCACCACGCGGGAGGAGGTCCGCCGCATCCCGGTGCTGCGGGAGGCGCACCACCTGATCCTCACGCCCGACCGCGGCGAGCTGCTGGTGGGCGACAGCGGCGGCAACGAGCTGATCGCCATCGACCCGGCCTCGGCCACGGTGCTGAAGCGGGACCGGTTCAGCAACCCCTACCACATGGAGCTCAGCCCGGACGGCAAGCTGCTGGTCGTCACCAGCCTGCGGCGCGATCAGGTCGACATCTACGAGGCCGCCAGCCGCACCCTGCTGGCCCGGCTGAAGGTGCCGGACAAGCCGAGCCATCTCGCCTACACTCCGGACAGCCGCACGGTCTTCGTCACCCTGCAGGGCGCCCGCGGCTTGATGGCGATCGACCTCGCCACCCAGAAGCCGCTCTGGACCGCGGATGTCGGGCCGCAGCCGGCCGGCGTCACCTGGCACAACGGCAAGCTGCTGGTCGGGCTGATGGGCAGCGACCATGTCGCCGTGGTGAGCCCGGCCGACGGCAAGGTCGAGCGCCGGATCTATGTCGGCCGCGGCGCCCATACCATCTTCCCCTCGCCCGACGGCAAGCTGCTCTACGTCAACAGCCGCGTCGACAGCCGCATCACCGTGCTCGATGCCGAGACGCTCGACCCCCGCGTCACCTGGCCGCTGCCGGGCGGGCCGGACTGCATCGCCTTCGACCCGGAGGGGCGGCTCTGGGTGACGCTGCGCTGGATCGCCCGCGTCGCCGTCATCGACCCGAAGACGGGCGAGACCGACAGTTTCCCGGTCGGCCGCTCGCCGCACGGCATCTTCGTCGAGAAGCGGGCGACGCCGCTGCCGCCGCTCGCGGTCTCGGAGACGCTGCCGGCGGCGCAGCCGGCCCATGACGCGCCGGCGCCCCTGGTGCAGACCGAGGACGACATGCCCGCGCGGCCCGAGGCGGCGGCCGCGTCGGCGCCCCGGCCGGCGAGCCAGCGGCGCCTCTGGAGCCGATGAGGCGCCGCGCCCTGCTGGCCGCGGCGGCGCTGCCGCTCGCGGCCCCCGCCGCGGCGCAACCCGCCTGCCGCGGCCAGGTCTATCTCACCATCGATACCGGCTGGGGGCGCGAGGCGGAGCAGATCGCCGCCATCCTCCGCCGCCGCGGCGTGCCGGCCACCCTTTTCCTTGCCGACGAGCCGAGCTGGCGCGGCGACCGCACGCTCGACGAGGCCTGGGCGCCCTTCTGGCGCGCCCGCGCCGCCGAGGGCCATGCCTTCGCCAGCCATACCTGGCACCACTGGTACTTCCGCGGCGATCCGGGGCCGGGCCGGGTGCGCTACGCCGCTCGCCACGCCTCTGGGGGCAATGGGGGCGAGACGGTGCTCGACGGGCCGGCGCTCTGCGCCGAGCTGCGCCGGCCGGTGGAGCGGCTGCGCGCCATGGCGCCGGAGGCGCGGGTGCTGCCGCTCTGGCGGGCGCCGGGCGGCTTCACCACGCCGAACGCCCTGGCGCTGGCCGCTGCCTGCGGGCTGCACCACCAGGGCTGGACCGCCAACGGCTTCTGGGGCGACGAGCTGGACAGCGCCAAACATCCCAATGCCGCGCTCGCCCGCCGCGCCATTGCCCGCACCCGGCCGGGAGAGGTGGTGGTGATGCACTGGGGCGTCCGCAGCCGCCGCGAGCCCTTCGCCGAGGTGCTTGAGGAGATCATCGCCGGCCTGCAGGCGCGCGGGCTGTGCTTCGCCATCCTGCCGTCCGAGGGGATTGCCTCGGCCGGCCCGTCCTAGGCCCGCAGCAGACCGATGATGAGCCGCATCGCCGATCTCTACGCGCAGGCCACGGGCTGGATCTTCGAGCACGCGCTGCAGCCGCTGCTCTACGCGCTCGGGCTGATGGACTGGGCGGAGGATGCCTATGCCTGGCTCGACTTCGCGCTCTTCGGCCTGTTCGGCATCCTCGTCGTCGTGGCCGTGTGCCGGCCGCTCGAGGCCTGGCGGCCGGTCGAGCCGCGCACCGATCGCCAGGCGGTGCGGACCGACATGCTCTACACCTTCCTCAGCCGGCTCGGCCTGCTGCCGCTGCTCGCCTTCGTGCTGCTGGCCTCCGCCCAGACCGCCTGGGAGGCCTGGCTGACCGAGGCGGGGCTGCTGCCGCCGACCCTCGAGGAGCTGGTCCCGCTGCTGCGCGAGCAGCCGCTGCTCGCCTTCGCCGCCTATGTCGTCATCCTCGACTTCGCCGAGTACTGGCGGCACCGGGCGCAGCACGGGCTGCGCTGGTGGTGGGCGCTGCACGCCATCCACCATGCCCAGCGGCAGATGACCTTCTGGACCGACGACCGCAACCACGTGCTCGACGACGTGCTGGCCGCGGTCTGGTTCGGCGCCATCGCGCTGCTGATCGGCGTGCCGCCCGGGCAGTTCCCGCTGATCGTCCTGCTGCTCCGCCTCGCCGAGAGCCTCAGCCATGCCAATGTCCGGCTGGATTACGGCCGGCTCGGCGAGCGGCTGCTGGTCTCGCCGCGCTTCCACCGGCTGCACCACGCGCCGCTCTCGGCTGGAGCGCATGGCAAAAACTACGCGGTGCTGCTGCCGGTCTGGGACTGGCTTTTCGGCACCGCGGATTTCCGCCGTGGCGTCTTCCCCCCGACCGGCACGCCGGAGGAGCCGGAGGCGCTGGCGAGCGGCGGCTGGCTGCGGCAGCAGGCGGTCGGGCTGCGGCGGATGGTCGCCGCCCTCGCCGGCCGCTAGAGCGCGATCGCTTGCGGTGGAAATACCGAAAAGCGTGACTCACGCGATCAAACAACGGCCTGGACCATGGTCTAGAGCATTGTTTGCAGCACTGAGTCTCGCCTTCGGGTGACTTCACCCTGCGGCGATACGCTCTGAGGCCGTCTGTTAGCGCCGCCCCGGGCGGCAACAGCCAGATTTCTAGAATTGTCGCGGCAGCCCGCGCGGGCCTGCCGCGTTTCACGACCTCAGGAGGCACCAGCCGCCGCCCATTCCGGCCGCGTCACAGAGGGACGCATCCTGTACGAGACAGCCAAATCGCCGCTCGCGCTCCTCGCTCCCTGGCGTCCGGTCCTGCGCATCGCGGGCGGGATCGCACTGGCGCTCGCGGTCGGCCTCGGGGCGCGGAGCATTCCGGGTTTCGGCGTCGCGGAATGCCAACTCCTGCTCATCGCCGCCGTGGCCGCCGCCGCCTATGGGCTGGGCCTTGGGGCCGGGCTGGCCGCCGCAGCGGCCGGCTTCGTCTCGCTGCTGCTTCCGGCCGCCGCGGCAGGCGGGCTCGATTTGGCGACGCTGCTGCGCGCCGTGCTCTGGTTTGCGCTCGCCAAGGCGCTGGCGGCGGCGATCGCCCTGCCGCGTGGCCGGCTCGCCCGCCTGGCCGGAAGGCTGCGCGGCACCGAGGCGGTGGCGCGCCAGCGCGGCCTGCTGCTCGAGGAGATGTCCCACCGGGTCCGTAACGACATGCAGCGGCTCATCAGCCTGTTGCAGGCCCAGGCGGGGGCCGACCCGGCCGCGGCGGCGGCGCTGCTGCAGGCGGCGGGGCGCATCCAGGTGCTCGGCCGGGTGCATCGCCGGCTGGCGACGCGGCGGAACGGCGGCCGGGTGGATAGCCGCATCTTCCTCGAAGGGCTGGTGGACGATATCGGCGCCGCCCTCGGGCCGCAGAGCGGCATCGCCCTGACTGCCCAGGCCGAGGCGCATCCGCTGCCCGTCGCGGTGGCAGGCGATCTTGGCCTGGTGGTGAACGAGCTCGTCACCAACGCCCTGAAATACGCCTTTCCGCCTGATCGCGGCGGCATCGTACGGGTCGGCTTCCGGCGGGAGGACAGCCAGTACCGGCTGGTCGTCTCGGATAACGGCGTCGGGCTCGGCGCCGAGCGGCGCGCCGGGCTCGAGGGCGGCAGCGGCATGCGTCTGGTGCAGGCCCTGGCCGGTCAGCTCGGCGGCCGGGTGGAGCTTTGCGGCGGCGAGGTCGGCGGCACGATCTGCACGCTCCGCTTCCCGGTCGAGGTCGCGCGCGGGCCCGATGCGCGCGAGGCGCCGGCGGCCGAGGAACTCGAGCCGCTGCCGCATGACGAGCGGCGGACCGCGGGCGGCAAGGCCTGAGGTCCGGCGCTCCCGCCTGACCAAGGCATGAGAAGCGCCTGTCGGAAGCGTCGCCACCCGTAGCCCTGCCGCGGCTTCGCCGTGGCAGGCCGTGACGGATTCTGGGCAAGAGGAAACCTCATGGGGTCCCCACGGAGCCGCGAAGCGGCTTCGTGGGGGATTCCAGAGCGTGATCGCTTAAGGTGGACTCACCGAAGGTCGAGACTCACGCGATCAAGCAACGGCCTGGACCATGATCCGCGACCCTGTGTGAGCGGATCATGGTCTAAGGCCGGCCGAGCAGCCAGCCGAAGGCGAGCCGCAGCACCATCCCCGCCAGGGCGGTGAGGGCGAGGCTCCGCAGCATCGGCACGCGCATGCGCAGCAGGCAGACCGCCGCCAGCAGCACCAGCAGCGCCGCCACCGGGTCGAGGCTGGCCGCCAGCGGCAGCTCCAGCCGCAGCGGTCCGAGCGTGACCTCGCGCAGCGCGCCGAACAGCACCCGCAGCCCGAACCACAGCGCGAGGCTGGCGATGACGCCGACCAGAGCCGCCGTCACCGCCGCGAGCGCCCCCCGCAGCCGCGCCGCCTCGTGCAGCTGCTCGGCATGCGGCGCGGCCAGGAAGATCCAGGCGAAACAGGGCAGGAAGGTCACCCAGAGCGTCAGCGCCGCGCCGGCCAGGCCGCCAAGCAGGCCCGCCGCCGCATGGCCGGCCAGGGTGCCGATGAATTGCAGCACCAGGATGAGCGGCCCCGGCGTGGTCTCGGCCAGGCCGAGCCCGGCCAGCATCTGCGCCGCGCTCAGCCAGTGATGCTGCTCGACCGCCTGCTGCGCGGCATAGGCAAGCACCGCATAGGCGCCGCCGAAGGTGACGACGGCAAGCTTGGCGAAGAACCAGGCGAGGTCGCCCCAGGGCGGATGCCCCGCCAGCAGGACGACCGGCAGGAGCCAGAGGAGAAGCGCCAGCAGGCCCGCCCGCCGCGCCGGACCGGCGGCGCGGGCGATGCGGTCCGGCTCCGCCGCCAGCAGCAGGTCGAGCAGGACGGGCGGCCCAGGCTTCGCCGCGCGGCCATGATCGGCGAGGAAGCCGGCGGGCCAGAGCAGCCCCACCAGCCCGGCCGCCAGGACGACCAGCGGGAAGGGCAGGCCGAAGAAGGCGAGCGCGAGGAAAGCGCCGAGTGCGACGGCCAGGGCCGGCGGCCCCGCCAGCGTGCGGCGCGCAAGCCGCAGCAGCGCCTCGACCACCAGCACCAGCACGGCGCATTGCAGGCCGTAGAACAGCCCGGCGATGGCCGGCACCTCGCCGAAGCCGATATAGAGGGCGGAGAGCCCGAGCATCACCAGCGCGCCGGGCAGCAGGAAGAGCAGTCCGGCCGCCAGCCCGCCCGGCACGCCATGCAGCAGCCAGCCGAGATAGGTGGCGAGCTGCGTCGCCTCCGGCCCCGGCAGCAGCGTGCAGACGTTCAGCGCATGCAGGAAGCGGGCATCGGAGACCCAGCGCCGCTCCTCCACCACCTCGCGGTGCAGCAGCGCGATCTGCCCGGCCGGTCCGCCGAAGGAGAGGCAGCCGATCCGCAGCCAGAGCCACGCCGCCGCCGCCAAGGATACCGGCTGCGGCGGGGAGGCGGCGCTCACGCCCCGCCGCTCGCCGCCGCGCTCGTCTGCCGGATCATGCCATCCTCTCCCTGCCTGTCGCAGCAGGGGCCGGTCATACCCGCCCGGCACGCCGGCCGCGAGGTGTCACCGGGTCAGGCGCTCGCCGCGTCGAGCTTCGCCACCGCCTCGGCCGGCAGGACCAGCTTGGCCGCCTTCACCAGATCGTCCACCTGCGCCGCGCTGGTGGCGCTGGCGATCGGCGCGGTGATGGCGGGCTTGGCGCGCAGCCAGGCGAGCGCCACCTGGGCCGGGGTCGCTGAGAGCTCGCCGGCGACGGCGTCGAGCGCGCCGAGCACCGCCTTGCCGCGCGGCGTCAGGTACTTCGCCATGCCGCCGCCGCGGGCGCTCTTGCCGAAATCCGCCTCCGACCGGTACTTGCCCGAGAGGAAGCCGGAGGCCAGCGCGTAGTAGTTGACGACGCCGAGCCCCTGCTCCTGGCAGAGCGGGCCGAGCTCCGCCTCGAAGCCGGCGCGCTCCATCAGGTTGTAGTGCGGCTGCAGCGATTCGTAGCGCGGCAGGCCGAGCCGGGCGCTGGTCTCGAGCGCCTGCCGCAGCCGCGGCGCGGTGTAGTTGGAGGCGCCGATGGCCCGCACCTTGCCGGCCTGCACCAGCTCGGCGAAGGTGCCGAGCGTGTCCTCGAGCGGCGTCTCCGGGTCGTCCTTGTGCGCCTGGTAGAGATCGATCACGTCGGTCCGGAGGCGCTTGAGGGAGGCATCGACCTCCTCGCGGATCCAGGCGGGCGACAGGCCTTCCCTGCCATTGCCCATCTTCATGCCGACCTTGGTGAAGATCGTGACCCGGCTGCGGTTGCCGCGCGCGGCGAGCCAGTCGCCGATGATGCTCTCGCTCTCGCCGCCCTGATTGCCCGGCGCCCAGGCGGAATACATGTCGGCGGTGTCGATCGCGGTGAGCCCGACCTCGACGAGCTGGTCGAGGATGCGGTGCGAGGCCGCCTTGTCGAGGGTCCAGCCGAAGACGTTGCCGCCGAAGACGATGGGCGGGACGGTGAGGCCGCTGCGGCCGAGGCTGCGGTGCTCCATGGGTCTTCCTCCGTGAGTGGGCGCAGGATGCGCGTGCCCGGATCAGCGGTCCAGCAGGCCGGCGGCGCGCAGGGCGCGCCGCAGCAGGGGCCTTGGGTCAATGCGGTCCAGCAAGCCGGGGGCCGGGCCAGAGGAGGGGTTGGGCAGGGGCTTGGCCGGGGCCGCCTCGGCGGCGGGCGCGGCGCCGAGGCCGAAGAACGCGGCGATCGCCGCGGTCGAGGCGATGCCGACATCGAGCATGAAGGGCCCCGCCTCGCCGAGCGGCGGCGCGCCGGCCTGCGGCGCGATCGGCACGCCATGACCCATGCCCTCGATCCGATGCAGCTCGATCAACACCCGGCCATCCGAGCCGCGCCAGAGGGCGAGGCGGTGGCCGGGCGCGAGCAGCCGCTCGGCCTCGGCGGTCGCGGCCGGCCCGTGCAGGGCGCGCCACTGCGCCAGGATCTGCTCGGCATTGACCGGGCGCACGGTGGCATCGGCGCTGCCCTGCCAGATCGAGACGCGCGGCCAGGGGCCGCGATGCGGCGAGGCGCGGCGCACCGCCTCGGCCCAGGCCTCGGGCGGGCGGGGACGGCCGGTGGCCATGGCCTCGAAGGCCTCGGGGATGGACTGCGCCGCGCCATAGGGCAGGCCGGCAATGATGGCGCCGGCGGCGAAGCCGTCGGGATAGGCGGCCAGCATCACCGAGGCCATGGCGCCGCCGGCGGAGAGGCCGGTGACGAAGACCCGGCGCGGATCGAGCCGGTGCCGCGCCAGCATCCAGGCCACCATCTGCCGGATCGAGGCCGCCTCGCCGGCGTCGCGCCGGGTATCGGCCGGCCTGAACCAGTTGAAGCAGCGATTCGGGTTGTTGGTCGGCCGCTGCTCGGGGAAGACCAGGGCGAAGCCGAGCCGGGCGGCCAGCGCCGACCAGCCGCTGCCGCGGTCATAGCCGCCGGCGGTCTGGCCGCAGCCATGCAGGACGAGGACGAGCGGCGCGCCGGCCGGCAGTCCCGGCGGCACGAAGGCCAGCATGCGGAGCTGGCCGGGATTGGGGCCGAACTCGCCGATCTCGCGCAGCGCGCCGTCCCCCGCCGGCGGGCCGGCGAGGCCGGCGGCGCGTGTCATGGCTTGGCTGCGTCGGACCAGATCGCCGAGGTCGAGATGGGGCTGGGACAAGGCGGGGATCCTTCTTGGGGCCGCAGCCGGGTCGGGGCGGCCCGCCGATCGTGAGCAACGCCGGTGCATTTATGCTGCAACGCAGCAATTGCTTCATGTGCCATGTCAAGAAACGCGGCGCCGGTGTGAACGTTAAAGGAACAGAGAGCCAGCACCGAAGGAGAGCAGCATGGCGAAGCAGGCGCAGCCGCAGCAGGACGAGAATCCGAAGCGCGACCCGGAGCCGGGGTCCAACACCATCAAGGATCCGGCGGACTGGACCACCGGGGAGGAGGAAATGACCGGCGCTCAGGCGAGTTACCTGAAGACCCTGAGCGAGGAGGCCGGCGAGCCTTTCGATCCTGGCCTCACCAAGGCCGAGGCCTCCCGCCGCATTGACGCGCTGCAGGAGAAGACCGGGCGCGGGCGCTAACCTCCGCGCCAGGGTGGCGGCTTAGAGCATTTCCGGTCACCTGCGCTTACGGCAGATGCTCTGGCCTCTCGCTTTCAGAGCATCTTCACCCGTTCGGATGTTTCCACTCGAACGGGATCTGCTCTAGGCGCGATCGCCTGAGGTGACTCACCGCAGGCATGAATCACGCGATCAAACAACGGCCTGGACCATGGTTCGTGAACCTGTGTGAGCGGATCATGGTCTAGCGCAGCGGGAAGCCGAGGCTCCGCAGCGTCGCCGCCAGGTGGTCGCGGCCGCGCAGCGCCCGGATGGTGCCGATCCGGGCGATCACCCGCTGGGTCCAGCTATCGGCCGCCATCTCGTTGCGGCGGGAGAAGGCGGACATCTCGGCGTCGTAGGCCGCCCTCGCCGCCGGCTCGGCGCCGGCATCGTAGCGACCGTGATGCAGCACCACGGATTGCGGCAGCCGCGGCTTCACCTCGCCTTCGGCGCCAGGCTTCGGGTAGCCGATGCAGAGGCCGAAGACGCCGGCGGCGCCGGGCGGCAGGCCGAGCAGCTTGGCCACCCGCGTCGGGTCGTTGCGCAGCGCCCCGATATAGACGGTCGAGAGGCCGAGGCTCTCGGCCGCCACCACGGCATTTTGCGCCGCCAGCGCGGCATCGATGGCGGCGACGAGGAAGGTCTCGAGGTAGGGCAGGCCCTCGAGTTCACGCCCCTCGGCCTCGCCCAGCCGCGCGTTGCGCGAGACATCGGCGAGGAAGACGAGGAAGAGCGGGCATTCGGTGATATGCGCCTGCCCGCCGGCGATCTCCGCCATCGCCGCGCGTGTCGCGGGATCCCCGACCGCCACCACCGACCAGGTCTGCAGGTTCGAGGAGGTGGCGGCGGATTGCGCTGCGGCGATCAGTGTCGCCAGCGTGCCGGGTGGCACCGGATCGGGACGGTAGCCGCGCACCGAGCGGTGGCCGAGCAGTCCGGCGATGGTCGCGTTCCAGGGGCCGGCCTGCGGCACCGCCCCGCCATAGCGGGCCGCGAGCGCCGCTGCCTGCAAAGCCTCCATCCCGGTCGTGCCATCCATCGCCTGCGCTCCCACGGGCTTGCCCGGTGGCCGGCGCGCACACTGACCCCGCGCGACCTGGCGGCCGCGGGCCAGGGAGGGCGGGGCGGGCAGGGCATCCGGGCCGGGATTTGCAGCCGCATCTCAGGGTCGGGCCGACCCCGCTCCGGGCAGCGTACAGCGGATCGCGGGCCGGTGGGAATGGCCCGGCAGGGTCATACCGCTGGCCCTCATGCGTGGCCGCATGAGGGCCCCCTCGGACGCCGGGCGCGAACCTCCGGTTCGCTTGGCATCAGATCAGGCCGAGCCGGCGGCCGAGATCGCGGTAGAAGGTCACCTGGCCGCGGACATAGTCGCGCGTCTCCTCGGGCGGCAGCAGGCGAGGGATGCCGCCGGCGGCCCGCACCGCCCCCTGCCAGGCGGCGTCCTCGCGCAGGGCCGCGAGCGCCGCCAGCCAAGCGCGGCGCGGTGCCTCCGCGAGGGCCGGCGGGGCGAAGAGGGCGCTCCAGCCGGTGACGCTGACCAGGGCCGGCATCTCGACCTCCCGCGCCATGGGCACGGCCGGCAGCACCCGCAGCCGCTCGGTCGTGCCGATGACGAGGCCGCGCAGCCGACCGTCGCGCAGCGGCGGCAAGGCCTCGTTCAAATTGGTGCCGAGCACCTGCACGCGGCCATCGAGCAGCGCCGCCACCGCCTCGCCGCCGCCGCGGAAGGGCATCGCCAGCCCGGCATCGATCGGCAGGCCGGCCGTGGCGAAGAGGTGCCGCATGCCGAGATCCTGCACTGTCGCCGGCCCGGTGGTCGCGAAGGCGATACGGCCTGGCTGCTCCCGCAGCACGTTGAGCAGGTCCTGCAGCCGGTCCCAAGGCGAATCGGCCCGGACGCAGACCACGAAGGGCGTCTCCTCCAGCAGGCCGAGCATGGTGAACTCGTCCCAGGCATAGGGGGTGCGGGGGTCGATGGCCGGCAGGATCGCGGCCGAGGCGACGCGCGCCGCCAGCAGGGTCAGCCCGTCCGGCCGGGCCCGGGCGACGTATTGCGTGCCGATGGCGCCCGAGGCGCCGGTCTTGTTCTCCACCACCAGTTGCGCGCCGCGATTCGGCAGATGCGCCGGCGCGTGGCGGGCCAGTAGCCGCGCCGTCTGGTCGGCGGCGCCGCCCGCGGAGAAGGGCGCGACCAGGGTTACCGGCGCGGCGGGATAGGCCTCCGGCGCGGATGGCTGCGCCCGGCCAGGTCCGGCCGCCAGGCCAGGCAGGGCGGCGAGGACTGCGCGGCGGGGCAGGCGGCGCATGGCTTCACTCCCGATTCCGGTACAGAATGCCTGCGCATCTGGTCGGATTTGCGGCGGCCCGGATGGCGGTAGCCGGTCGATGCGGAAAAACAAGGTTTGCCGGGGGTCGGCCTGCGTGATAGCGCGGTGGTGATGACGTCTGCCCATGGTTGGCCGGAGGACGCACTCCGGCGGTCCGACGCGCTGCCCTCGCGCCTGGCGGAGAGGGTCGGTTGCGGCCGGGCGCGCGCGGGATGGGCCGGGCTGTGCCTGGCTGCCATCCTGCTCGCCACGGCCCCCGCGATGTTGCCCGGCGAGGCGCGGGCGACCGGGGCGCTGGTCATGGTGAAATCCGCCGGCCAGAAGCCGCCGCCGCGGCGGCCGGCCCTGCGCGTGCCGCGCATCCTGCCGCCGCTGCCCGAGCCGACCGAGGAGGTGGCGGTGCCGCGCATCACGCATGCCTTCCGCATGGCGCCGGTGACTCGGGAGCCACGGTCGCCCTGCCTCACCAGCCTGCGCCGGGATACGGCGGTGAGCGCCGACAAGCGTGGCGCGGCGCGACGGCCGAAGCGGCTGCGGGCGAAGGCCGGTCCCGCAGTGCCGCTCTGCGTGCGTCTGCCCCGGCGCGAGATCGGCTAAGCGGGTCGCGGCTGCGCGCGATCGTCGCGGGCCCGCGCGGCGCGGCCGCCGACACGCGCCCTTTCGCCGATGCTCGCAGGACGGTGCAGCACCTGTGTTCCGTCGTCGCATTGCGACGCTGCCGCCATGTGAAAGCAACTTCGCAATACTGTCCGTTCGTGGTTATGCGGAGACGTGGCCTCGCCACGACGGACGCCATTGCCCATCGCGGCGACGCTGACTAGACGTTGCGATATGGCGATTGTGCCGTAGCGGGCATCATGACGGCGTCGTCGATGCCGGCGCGCATGATGCGGCATCGCCCGCCATCGACGATCCGCCGCGGTCGTCGATCCTTGCGTCGGCAACTCGATCCTCTCGAAGTGATATGCAGCCATACCGGGCATTGCCACATCGCAATGCGACGCATGACGACGGGATCACATCTTCTTAAGAGTGCTGCTGTGTGAAGATGCGCGCCACGCGCTCATGCCATAGAAACTTCCCAGCAGGTTTGCGGAACGGCAGCGGTGGCGTGACAAATTGTCTCCGCGATGCAACGGAAAGCAGTGCGTAAGCAGGTTTTTCGATCATGCAATGGACGCAGGGGTGACGGCGCAGTCACGCGCTCGTCACAGCGCTGCAGGGCAACGGAGCCGGAAGTCGGCGCTTGCCTAGGGCGAGGCAGGGGGAACCCAGGGAATGCAGGCCGAACCACCCGTGCTGCTCGTGGTCGAGGATGACTTTCTTGTTCGTCTTACATTGGTCGATGCGCTCAGTGATGGCGGCTTCGAGGTGCTGGAGGCCGCCGATGCGAAGGAGGCGCTGACGCTTGTCTGCGACCGCGACGATATCGCGGCGATGCTGACCGACATCAACCTGCCGGGCGGTTCCGATGGATTCGCGCTGGCGCGGGCGGCGCGGGTGATCCGGCCGCAGCTGCCGGTCGTCTACGCCTCGGGTCGCTATGGCGGCGCGGAGGAAGGACAGGCGGTGAACGGCTCGCGCTTCCTCGCCAAGCCCTTCACCCCCTCCCTTGCCGCCGCCGTGCTGCACGACATGATCGGGCCGGATGCGAAGCACGAGCCGGTGTTGCGGACGAGCGATGCCGACCGGCATGTCTGACTGTCCCGACCGGGTCTGAGTGAGCAAATCTGTCCTGCATCATGGGGGATGATGCAGGGCAATGACGCTCCTGCCCAACTGGGTGACAGCGGGACTATTGAACCGTCTGCCGATCCGCGGCCCACATGGATTCTCCCATGAGGGCCGCGCAGCCGGCTAGTTGATCGTGCGATCGACCGAACGGCCGAGACGCTCGGCCGGGCCTTTCGGCGGATCGACGGTGTCGCGCACCGTCTGCCCCGCCTTGTCGAGGCTGCGGCCGGCGCGCTCCGCCGGACCTTCCCGCTGGCAGGCGGCGAGGCTCAGCAGCAACAGGGCCGGCAGGATCAGGAAAAGGCGCGGCATCATTCACTCCGTCACGGTGCGTCGGCGACAGAGCGTGCGAGCCGTGCCGAAGTTCGCCTGTAGCGGCATCACGAGCGCTTCCTCATGAGCCTTGCTGCGCGCCTGTTTCCTCACGCCGGATCGGGCGCCGGGCCACGCACCGGCAACTCCGACGGCAGGGGCGGGATGGCTTCCGGCCTGCCGCTTTCGGCCGAGCGGACAATCGCCTCCATGATCTGCTGGTCGCGCAGCCCTTCCTCGCCCGGCGTGTGCGGCCGCCGCGACTCGCGCACGCAGCGCGCCATGTGGTCGAGCTCGAGCGCGAACTGGTTGCGAGGATGCAGCTGCGGCATCTGTTCGAGGCCGGCATCGCCCTCGCGCCGGAACAGCCGCAGCCGCTGGCCGCGATAGGCGAAGGCGTCTTCCAGCAGCAGGCTGCCGCGCTCGCCGGCCAGGCGGCAGGATTTCTCCTGATAGGCGCCGTAGCTGGATTGCGCCTGCGCCAGGAAGCCGGAGGCGAAGCGGAGCGTGAAGGCCATGCTCTCCTCCACCTCGGCGAAGCGCGCATCGCCCGGCGGGCTCCAGGCCTGCGCCACCACCTCGACCGGCTCCTCGCCGCTGAGGTAGCGGGCGGCGTTCAGGCAGTAGAGGCCGATGTCGGGCAGCGCGCCGCCGCCGGCGAGCTGCCGGCTGTAGCGCCATTGCGGCCCGGGACCGTTGGATTGCAGGTTCGCGGCCTGCAGGAAGCGGAGCCGGCCGAGCGCGCCGGATTGCACGGCGCGGATGGCGGCGCGGTTCACCTGCTCGTACTGGCAGCGATAGGCGACCATCAGCCGCACATCCGTCTGGGCGCAGGCGGCGATCATCGCGGCGCAATCCTCGGCGCTCGTGGCCATCGGCTTCTCGGTCAGCACATGCTTGCCGATCGCCGCGGCGCGCTCGGTGTATTCGCGGTGCATCGCATTCGGCAGGGCGATGTAGACGGCCTGCACCGCCGGATCGTCGCGCAGCCGCTCGAGCTGCGCATAGCCATGCACCGCCTCCGGCCGGATGCCGTATTGCCGCGCGACCAGCGCCGCCTTCTCCGGCGAGCCGCTGACCAGCGCCGTGGGGCGCGCGAGGCGGCAGCTTGCGAAGGCCGGCAGCACCTGCTCGAGGCTGATGCGGCCGAGGCCGATGACGGCGAAACCAACCCGTTCCCCGGGCGGCAGCGGCGCCGGCGGCGGCTCGCCCGGCGGGTCCGCCTCGCCGCGCCAGGGCGGGAAGGCGACCCGGCCCTCCTGCACGCCGCCGGCATCAAGCGGCGAGGGGGGCGGATAGCCCGGCGCGCCGGCGCCCCCCGTGGCGAGGCCCGCGGCGGCGAGACCGCTCGCCTGAATGATCCCGCGCCGTGTCTTGCCCTCGCCCATCCCGCCTCTCCCATCGACCGGCCGCCAACGCCCGGCCCGATGCAAGGTTGATGGCGCGTGGCCGGCCATCCGACCGGCAACCGGACGCGCATCATTCTGGCCGTCCTGAGGGACGCTCGATCGGGGTGCTCGACTGCGCGCCGGAGACGCGGCCGCTGCCGGCGAATGGGCACGAGCTTGCGGCGGCGCGCCATCTGCGCTCCCATCCGCGGCCACCGACCGAGGAGGGCCTCGTGCTGAAATTTTACTACAACACCGCACCGAACCCGATGAAGGTCGCGCTCTTCCTCGAGGAAAGCGGCCTGCCCTACGAGGCCGTGCCGCTCGACACGCGCAAGGGCGAGCAATTCGCTCCCAACTACGTCGCCATCAACCCGAACTCCAAGGCGCCCGCCATCGTCGATGACGGCGAGCCGGTCTTCGATTCCAACGCCATCCTGCTCTATCTCGCGGAGAAGACCGGGCAGTTCCTGCCCGAGGGCGCGCATGCCGGGGAGACGCTGTCCTGGCTGATGTTCATCGCCACCGGCATCGGCCCCTATTCCGGCCAGTGCGTGCACTTCCGGCATTTCGCGCCGCCGGGCAACGACTATGCCGTCTCGCGCTACGAGTTCGAGGCGAAGCGTCACTGGGGCATCCTGAACGACCGGCTGGAGGGGCGGGAGTGGCTGGTCGGCGACAGCTATTCCCTCGTCGACATGGCGGCCTGGGGCTGGGAGCGGGCGGCGCCCTTCGTCCTGGGCGAGGCCGGCTGGGCCGCGCTGCCGAATGTGCGGCGGCATTTCGAGGCGATCAGCGCCCGGCCGGCGGCGCAGCGCGCGGCGGCGATCAAGGACAGGCACGCCTTCAAGACCGAGATGGACGAGGAGGCGCGCCGGTTCATGTTCCGCCACACCGCCGCCTGATCCGGACGCTCATCCTGGCGGGCCTTGCGGCATCCGCCAGCGCCCCGGATAGTCCGCCCTCAAGCAGAATGAGTGGAGGACGCGGTGTTCAGGCTGGATGGCAAGGTGGCACTGGTCACCGGCGCGGGCTCGGTCGGGCCGGGCTGGGGCAATGGCAAGGCGACCGCGGTGCTGCTCGCCCGCGCCGGCGCGCAGCTCTTCGGCATCGACGTCAACGAGGCGGCGGCCGCGGAGACGCGTGACATCATCCTCGGCGAGGGCGGCACCGCCATTGCGCATCGCGCCGACATGCTGGCGGCGGAGCAGGTCGAGGCGGCGGTCGCCGCCTGCCTCGACCGCTTCGGCCGCATCGACGTGCTGATCAACAATGTCGGCGGCTCGCATCCCGGCGGGCCGGCCGACATGCCGGAGGAGGTCTGGGATCGGCAGATCGACATGAACCTGAAGACCGCCTTCCTCGGCTGCAAATACGTGCTGCCGGTGATGGAGCGGCAGGGCGCCGGCGCGGTGGTGAACATCTCCTCCGTCGCCGGGCTGCGCATGTCGACCGCGCGCGTGCACAGTGCCTATTCGGCGAGCAAGGCCGGCATCATCGCCTTCTCGAAATCGGTCGCGCTCGGCTATGCGAAGAAGGGCATCCGCTGCAACACCGTCGTGCCCGGGCTGATGCACACGCCGCTGGTCGAGCACCGGCTGGTGCGCCAGCTCGGCGCCAACGATGCCGAGGCGCTGATCGCCAAGCGCCATGCCAGCGTGCCCGTCGGCCATATGGGCACGGGTTGGGACATCGCGCATGCCGTGCTCTTCCTCGCCAGCGAGGAGGCGAAATACATCACTGCGACCGAGATCGTGGTCGATGGCGGCCTGACCTCCGCCGGACCGGTGTGATACCGGGCGCCATCACTCGCGCGCCAGCGCCGCCCATTCCGCGACGCTGTAGCGCGGGGTGATGTGCTGCGGGCAGTTCCACTCGAAGCCTGCCACCTCGATCAGCATCGCCGCCTCGGCGCGCGGCGCCCGGCCCGGCGGCGCGAGCCGCGCCAGCAGCGCCGGATCATCCTCCACCAGCCGCGCATGGCCGAGCAGCTTCAACCGCCGGCGGTTCGGATAATCCATGAAGAACAGCGCCACGCGGCCATCGCCCGCGAGGTTGCCGCGCGAAACCTGCTGGCGGTTGCCGGCGAGCTCGGCGAAGGCGATGTGCCGCGCATCCAGCACCGCGACGAAGCCGGGCGGCCCGCCGCGATGCTGCAGATAGGGCCAGCCGCTCTCCGAGACGGTCGCCATGTAGACGCTGTCGCGCGCCGCGATGAAGGCGGCCTCGGCCGCGGTGAGGGCGTCATCCTCGCGTCCCGCCTCGGCCATCCGGGCGTAATGCGCCTGCGAGCCGATCCGCTGCTGCTCGGCCTGCACGGCGGGCGTGAAGGCGATGCGTGCGTAGTGCCGGCCCATATCCGTCCTCCTGCTGCGTCGCCGGAAAGGATGGGCATTGCGCCGCAGGCCAGGAATGGGGCCTGATCGCAAGGCAGCATTCCAGATGGCGGAAGAATGGATCGGCTCGACGAATTGCGCCTCTTTCTGGCGGCGATCGAGGCCGGCAGCCTCGCCGCGGCCGGGCGGCGGCATGGCCAGTCGCCGCCTGCCATGTCCCGCATGCTGGCCGGGCTGGAGGAGCGGCTCGGCGTCCGGCTGCTCGAGCGCAGCACCCGCCGCCTGGCACCGACCGAGGCGGGGCGCCACCTCGCGGACCGGGCCCGGCGGCTGCTGGCCGATTATGCCGAGGCGGTCTCGGCGGCGGCCGGCGAGGCGGCGTCCCTGCGCGGCCGCCTGCGCGTCACCGCGCCGCTCGTCTTCGGCCGGCTGCACGTGGCGCCGGTCGTCACCGCCTTCCTCGGCGAGCAGCCCATGGTGACGGCGGAGCTGCAGCTCAGCGACCGCAATCTCGACCTGGTGGAGGAGGGGATCGATGTCGCGCTGCGCATCGGGCCGCTGACCGAGGGCGGGCTGGTGGCGCGGCGCCTCGGCAGCGTCCGGCGGCTGGTCGCGGCGAGTCCGGACTACCTGGCCCGGCGCGGCGTGCCGGCGCGGCCGGAGGACCTCGCGGCGTATGACGTCATCCTCTTCCACAGCCGCGCGACGCCAGCGGAATGGCGCTTCCGCGGGCAGGGCGGGGAAGCGGCGACGCTGCGCCTGCCCGGGCGCTTCGCGGTGAACGAGGCGCGCGCCGCGGTCGCCGCCGCGGTGGCGGGGCATGGCGTCCTGAGCGCGCTTTCCTATCAGATGGAGGCGGAGCTCGCCTCCGGCGCGCTGGTGCGGCTGCTGCGCGAGGCCGAGCCGCCGGTGCTGCCGGTCTCGCTCGTCTTCCCCTCGGCGCGGCTGCTGCCGGCGCGGGTGCGTGCCTTCCTCGACTTCGCCGCGCCACGCCTCGCCGCCCTCCCGGTGCTGCGGTCGGAGCGCTGAGCCAGCATCGCAGCACCCGTCGCCGCCCGTTGCCCTGCTGCGGCCAAGTCGCGGCAGGCTGTGACGGATCAAGGTTCAGGAGGGATCCCAGGGGGGCCCCACGACGGCGCGCAGCGACGCCGTGGGGAGTTCAGAAGACTGTGCCATCGCTGACGATGCGCAGCGGCGGGCCGCCATCGGCGCGGCGCTCGCGGGCGAGGCGGCGGCCGGCCCACCAGGTGCCGCCCTCCAGCACCCGGGCGAGGGGGAAGGCCGCCTCGTCCAGCCCGAGCCTCGCCCGCACCAGCGGTGCCACGGCATCGAGCAGCGCAACGGTCAACGCCCGCCATTCGACGATCGCCAGGTCGCCGGGCGCGTGCTCCATCTCCAGCAGCGAGGGGTCGCGCGGCGCGATCACCCTCAGATCGAGGAAGAGGCCGCCATTGCGGTATTCCGGCAGGCCTGTCAGCGCCTCGGTGCCGGAGACCGCGATGCCGGCCAGCTCCAGCGTCTCGATCAGCGAATAGGCCAGCCATTGCGAGAGCTTGTGGAAGGGGATCAGGCCGTTCGTCGCATCGGCGCGGCGGATGCCGGGATGGCGCCAGCAATCGCCGAGATTGACGCCGCCCAGCGCCTCCCGCCCCGGCCAGATCGGGCCGAGATGCCGCAGCAGCGCGATGAGGATGCTGCGCGCCGGCAGGCTGCCCTCGGTGATCTCGGCGGTGAGGCCGTCGATCAGCCCGCTCGGCCGCGGCGGATAGACCTGGCCGAAGACGCCGGGCGATGCCGCCATGGTCTCGCCGAGCCGGCGGAGCAGCGCGGCGCGGCCCTCCAGCCCGGCCAGAGGGTTGTCCGGCCCGGCCTGGAAGCCGCGGCCCAGCGCCTCGGCCGTCATGCCGGCGAGCCGCGCCGCATCGGCGCGGGGGGAGCGGCCGTCATCGGCGAAGTCGCCGCGGGCGAACATGGCGAGGCTCGCCAGGGCCAGCCCCTCGGAGCGCGTGTGGCAGCGGCCCGTCTCGAGGTCGATGTAGCGCCAGCTCATCCCCGCCCCGGCATCGAGCAGCACGGAGAGGATGATGAGGTCCATCCGCGCCCGCAGCAGCGCCGCCGGGTCGTGGTCGAGCCGCGCGGCGATCAGGGCCAGCAGCGAGGCGCCGTCCGGCAGCAGGTGACGCCAGCGCGTATGCGGCGGCACCCGCAGATCGGGATGCCGGTCCCGCACCACCGCCGCCACGGCATCGGCCGCCGCCGCCAGCCGCTCCGGCTGCAGGCGCCAGGCCTGCAGCCGGTCCTCCAGGCCGAGGGCGTGGATCTCCGCCGCGCGGCTGCGCACCGCCTCGGGCGTCAGCAGCGCCGCGGCGGCCGCCGCCTCCGGCGTCACATCTCCCCCAGGGCGCGGCCGACGGTGCGCTGCAGCGCCGCCGGGTCCGGCACCTCCGGCGCGTAATAGCCCGCCGCCTTCTTGGCCTCGATCTCGACCGAGGCATCGGGCGGGATGCGGTCGGGCGGGATCGGCACCCGCTCGCCGATCTCGATGCCCTGCTCCACCATGGCGTCGTGCTTCATGTTGGACATGGAGACGAGGCGGTGGATCTTCGTCACGCCGAGCCAGTGCAGCACATCCGGCATGAGCTGCTGGAAGCGTGCATCCTGCACGCCGGCGACGCATTCGGTGCGCTCGAAATAGGTGGCGGCCTGGTCGCCGCCCTCCTGCCGCTTGCGGGCGTTGTAGACGAGGAATTTCGTGACCTCGCCGAGCGCCCGGCCCTCCTTGCGGTTGTAGACGACGAGGCCGACGCCGCCCTCCTGCGCCGCGCGCAGGCTCTCCTCGATGCCGTGGATGAGATAGGGGCGGCAGGTGCAGATGTCGGAGCCGAAGACGTCGGAGCCGTTGCACTCGTCATGCACGCGGCAGGTCAGCGGCACGCGGCGGTCCGCCAGATGCGCCGGGTCGCCGAAGATGTAGACGCTGATGCCGCCGATGGGCGGCAGGAAGACGGAGAGGTCGGGCCGCGTCACCAGCTCGGGATACATGCCGCCGGTCTGCTCGAAGAGCACGCGGCGCAGCTCGTGCTCGGCGGTGCCGAAGCGCTCGGCGATGCCGGGCAGCCACCAGACCGGATCGATCGCCGCCTTGGTGACCGAGACGTCGCCGCCCGGATGCAGCACGCGGCCATCGGACTTCAGCTTGCCGCTGGCCAGCAGCGCGTTCAGCTCGGCCATGTTCAGCCGGGCGCGGGTGATGGCGATGGTCGGGCGGATGTCGATGCCCTCGCCGATGGCATCCGCGAAGGCCTCGCCGACCACATGGCCCCAGGGGTCGAGGGAGACGATCCGCCCCGGCTCGCTCCATTGCGGATGGGGCCCGATCGCGGTCACCGGATGGGTGTTGGCGAGGTCTGGCCGCTGCAGCGGCGAGAGGGCGCCGGCGGAGACGGCCAGCGCCCGGTAGAGGGAGTAGGAGCCGCCATGGGTGCCGATGACGTTGCGGTCCTGCGGCCGGGTGACGGAGCCGATGACCGGGCCGCGCGCCACCGGCGTCGCGGCGCCCCAGTTGATCTGCCAGCGATGGGCCTGCGGCTCGGGATGCGAGGTCAGGCGGATATGGCGGGTCTGGTTGAGACTCATGCGGGTCCGATCGGGTCTGGACACGCAATTTCGTCTGTTGGTTGCGCGGCTTCAAGGGCTTTGCCAGGGGAGGCAGGCCGGGTGGGCAGGCCGGGGAGGCAGGCCGGTCGCGCCGCTTCAGCAGCCGAGCTTGTGGGCCAGATCCTGGAAGTCCCGCGCCACCGCGTCCCAGGGCTCGCTCGGGGCGAGGTCGGTCGTCTGGTCCGGCCCGTGCTCGGTGGGACGGGTGACGAAGGCGGTGGCCAGGCCGCAGCCGCGCGCCGCCTTCAGGTCGCCGTTATGCGCCGCCACCAGGCAGAGCTCGTCGGGCTTGATGCCGAGGATCTCGGCGGTGCGCAGATAGGCCTCGGGCTGCGGCTTGTAGGCCTGCGCCACCTCGGCGCCGAGGATGGCGTCCCAGGGGATGCCGGCGCGCTTGGCCATGTTGGTCATCAGCGCGATGTTGCCGTTGGAGAGCGGCGCGATGATGAACTTCCGCTTCAGCCGGGTCAGCCCGGCCACCGCCTCCGGCCAGGGATCGAGCCGGTGCCAGGCGCGGTTGAGGTCGTCGAGCCCCGCCTCGCCGAGCATCGCCGGGTCGATGCCATGGTCCTGCAGCACGCCCTCGAGATTCTCCCGGTGCAGCACGTCGAGCCGGGTGAAGGCGCGGCGGCCGCTGCGGCATTCCTCCATCGCCGGCTGGTAGCGCTTGCGCCAGGCATCGGCGAAGGCGCGGGGGTCGATGTCCCGTCGCCCGAGCTTCGCCAGCACCGGCGCGGCGTCCCGCGCCACGCCCTCGCGCCAGTCGACCACCGTGCCGAAGACGTCGAAGACCAGCGCCTTCACGCTCTCGAACCGCGTCATGCCCCCTCTCCCATCCTGGCTTCTCCCGTCCCCGCATCCCGGGCCCAGCGCTGCTCGAACTCCCAGACCTCCGGGAAGCCCATCAGCTCGGTCATGCGGCGGAAGCCGTAGCTCTCGCCGATCGCCATGCTGTCGCCGGTCTCCTTCAGATGCGCATAGGCCTTCTCCAGCGCCGCCGCGGCGGCGAGGAAGCCGATCGCCGGATAGATCGCCATGGCGTAGCCGAGCGCCCGCAGCCTCTCGGCCGGCAGGATCGGCGTGCGGCCGCCCTCGACCATGTTGGCGAGCAGCGGCCGGTCGATGGCGCGGCCGATCGCCTGCATCTCCGCCTCGCTCTCCGGGCTTTCGATGAAGATGACGTCCGCGCCCGCTTCCGCGTAGAGCCGGCCGCGGCGGATCGCTTCCTCGAGGCCGAGGGTGGTGCGCGCATCGGTGCGGGCGACGATGAGGAAGTCCGGGTCGTTCCGCGCCTCGGCCGCCACCTGGATCTTCAACGCCATCTCCTCGGCCGGGATGACGCGGCGGCCGGGCGTGTGGCCGCATTTCTTCGGCATCTCCTGGTCCTCGAGCTGGATGCCCGAGACGCCCGCCGCCTCGTAGCCCATCACCGTGTGACGGACGTTGAGCAACCCGCCATAGCCGGTATCGGCATCGGCGATCACCGGCGTGCGGCAGCCGCGCGCCATGGTGCCGACGCGCGCGACCATGTCGCTGTAGGTGGCGATGCCGGCATCGGCGAGGCCGAGATGCGAGGCGACGGTGCCGAAGCCGGTGACGTAGAGGCAGTCGAAGCCCATGCCGTCGGCGATGCGCGCCGAGATCATGTCGAAGATGCCGGGGGCGACGACGAAGCGGCGCGCGGCGAAAGCGGCCTTGAGGCGCGGATCGGCCATGCTGGATTCCTATTGCTCTCGCTTGACGTGGCCGGCGGCGGCCGCCGCGGCCCAGAGACGGTCCTCGCGCTCCGCCATGGCGGCGAGGCCCTCGGCCGGACGCAGGTCGGGCTCGATGCCCATGCCGGTGAAGCGCTGCCGCAGCGTGGCATCGGCGAAGGCGCGCTCGAGCGCCGCCTGCAACCGCTGCGCCACCGCCGCCGGCAGCCCGGCGGGCCCGTAGAGCCCGACCCAGCCGGCGAGGTCGAAATCGGCGATCCCCTGTTCCTGCGCGGTCGGCAGGTCGGGGAAGAAGGGCGTGCGCGTCGCGGTGGAGACGGCGAGCGGCCGCACCCGGCCGGTCTGCATATGCGGCATGACGCTGGCGGTGCTGGTCCAGCCCACCGGCAGATGGCCGGCGACGATGTCGTTCATGAGCTGGCCGCCGGAGCGGTACTGGACATCCGGCATCTCCACCCGCGCCCGCCGCGCCAGCTCCTGGCCGATGAAGGAGGAGAGGCTCTCGGTGCTGCCGGTGCCGACCCGGCCCGGATGCTGCCTGGCATGCGCCAGCATCGCCGGCAGGTCGGCATAGGGCTGCGCGGCGCCGGTCACCAGCACCATGGTGTTGCGGCTCAGCAGCGCCACCGGGGTGAAGTCGCGCAGCGGGTCGTAGGGCAGGGCGGCGAGGAAGTAGCGGTTGGCGACATGCGTCGAGACCACGGCCATGAGGGTGTGGCCGTCCGGCTCGGCGCGCGCCACGAGCTCGGAGCCGATCACCCCGGCGCCGCCGGCGCGGTTCTCCACCACGATCGGCTGCGGCAGG
Source organism: Roseicella sp. DB1501 (assembly GCF_013112485.1). Taxonomy (GTDB): domain Bacteria; phylum Pseudomonadota; class Alphaproteobacteria; order Acetobacterales; family Acetobacteraceae; genus Paracraurococcus. The sequence goes on along the minus strand of NZ_JABFHG010000001.1, from coordinate 213,488 downwards.
GCGGGGCGCAGCGCCTCGGCCAGGGCGCGCGCCAGCAGGTCGGTGCCGCCGCCCGTCGCATAGGGCACGACGAGGCGGATGGGCCGCGCCGGCCAGGCCTCGGCAGCCCGCGCGGCTGCGGGCAGGACGGCGCCGGAGGCCAGGGTGGCGGCCAGCAGCCCGCGGCGGCCGAGAGGCATGGACGGCGTTCTCCCTGGTCGATGGCGCGGCCGAGTATCGGTCCGCGGGGGAGGGATGCAAGGCCCCGCCGCCCGTGCCAGGATGGGCGCGGGAGAGACAGGAGAGCGCCCATGCCGGATGCCAGCGGCCGCCCCATGGCGGCGAGCGCCGTCGCCGAGATCGAGGCGGTGATCCAGACCTATTTCGACGGGCTCTACGAGGGCAATGTCGAGATGCTCGCCGCGGCCTTCCACCCGGTCAGCCATCTCTACTGCGAGAAGGATGGCGAGGTGCTGGACGTGCCGCGGGCGCAGTGGTTCGAGGCGGTGCGGCAGCGCGAGAGCGCGGCCAGCAAGGGCCTCGCCCGCGACGACCGCATCCTGATGCTCGACATCAGCGGGCCGGAGACCGCCTTCGTGAAGGTCGCCTGCCAGATTCCGCCGCGCTACTTCACCGACTACCTGGTGCTGAACCGCACCCGGGAGGGGTGGCGGATCGTCAGCAAGGTCTACCGGGCCGAGACGCGCGGATGAGCGCGCCGCCCGCCGATCCGCGGCTGCGGCACATCGCCGGGCTGCTGACCCTGCGGGCGGAAGGCCGCTACGGCCTCGCCGAGATCAACCAGCGGCAGCACGCGCTGCAGGCGGCCTGGCTCGCCGAGCAGGCGGGCTGCGGCGATGCGCTCGTCGCCGCCAGCCTGCTGCACGATATCGGCCATCTGGTGCACGACCTCGGCGAGGATCCGGCGGCCGAGGGAGTGGACGACCGGCACGAGGAGCGGGGCGATGCCTTCCTCCGCGCCTGGTTCGGGCCGGAGGTGACCGAGCCGGTGCGGCTGCATGTCGCGGCCAAGCGCTATCTCGTCGCGACCGAGCCGGACTATGTCGCCCGGCTGGCGCCGGATTCGGTGCTGAGCCTCGCCTTGCAGGGCGGCCCGATGTCGGAGGCGGAGGCCGCCGGCTTCATCGCCTTGCCCGGGGCGCGGGAGGCCGTGCTGCTGCGGCGCTTCGACGAGCAGGCCAAGGTGAAGGACCTCGCCACCCCGCCCGTCGAGCATTTCCTGCCCGCCGTCGCCCGCTGCCTGCGGCCCATCGGGTCATAGGCCGCCCGCCGGAGCCGTCGCCGCCCGTTGCCCTGCCGTGGCTTCGCCGCGGCAGGCTGTGACGGATCCGAGCCGATCGGGGCTGCATCGAGGCCCCCGCGACGGCGTGCGGCGACGCCGTGGGGATGATTACTCGTTCGGCCGCAGCAGATAGGGCGCGCCGCTGCGCTCGCAGATGCCGCGGATCAGCGCGTCGAGGGAATCCGGCACCGGCACGCCCTCGGCCAGGCGCTTCTCGCGCATGATGTCCTCCGGCTCGCCCGGCACCAGCACCGGCTCGGCCGGATCGGCGGGCGGCGTCGCATGCAGCACGTCGAGGATGCTGTCGAGCTCGGCCTCGAACGCGCCCTCCTCGCGGAAGGCGCGCGGATCGAGGGCGAGGAAGAAATGGCCGATATTCTGCGGCTTGTCCGGCGTCCATGTCCGCTTGTGGATCGGCGAGAAGGCGGCGCCGGTCAACGCGCCGCCCAGGATGTGCACCATCATGGCGAGGCCGTAGCCCTTGGCGCTGCCCTGGGTCTCCGTGCCGCCGAGCGGGGTGATGCCGCCCTCCTTGCGCTGGAAGACATAGGCGTTGCCCTCATGCGGGTCGGTGACGGTCCGGCCGGTGCCGTCCACCACCCAGCCGGGCGGCAGCGGCGCGTCGTTCAGATGGTGCACCTTCACCTTGCCGGCGGCGACCGTCGTCGTCGCCATGTCCAGCACGAAGGGCTTGTTGCGCCCGGCCGGGGCGGCGAAGGCGAGCGGGTTGGTGCCGAGCACCGGCATGGCGGCGCGCGTCGGCACCATGGTGATGCCCTGGGCCGAGCTGGTGACGAGGCCGATGACGCCGCGCGCCGCCGCCATCCGCGCATAGGCGCCGGCGGCGCCGAAATGGTGGCTGTTCACCACGCCGACGACGCCGATGCCGTATTGCAGCGCCTTGTCCACCGCCATGCCCATGGCGAGCGCCGAGACGGGATGGCCGAGCCCGTCCCCGGCATCGAGCAGCGCCGTCGGGCCGGTGTCGCGGGCGACGCGCGGCTTCGCCTGCATCTGCAGCCGGCCGGCCCGCACGCCCTCCTCATAGGTCATCAGCATCGACAGGCCGTGGCTGTCGACGCCCATCAGGTCGGTCTCGACCATCACCTGCGCCGTCGTCGCCGCATGCTCCTCCGGCATGCCCCAGGCGGTGAGGATGGCGTGGATCTGGGCCCGGATGCTCTCGGCCGGCACCGGCCGGCCGCTGGTCACGTTCTTCGCCATGGCGTTCCCCTCCTGCGGCCGGCAACCACGGCGGACTGCGTTCAGGATCGAACGCCGCTCCGCCGTGGCCTGCTGCTTCCGGAGCGGAGTCACGCCTCCGGGCGGTCTCGCCCTCCTGCGGTCTGCTCCAGGCCGGCCCCGTCACGGGCGCCAGTCTATGGCCGCCCGGCCGCAGGCGAAAACGCCAGGGCCGCATGATTCCCCTGCGGCCGTATCCCTCCGCGGGCTATGGCATGACGGGCCGTCCGAAGGCGGCGTCCACGATGCCGGCCAGGGAGGCGTCCAGGGCGGCGAGCAGCGAGCGCAGATCCGGCCGCGCGGCGGTGGCCAGCGCGCACCAGGGCAGGGGGCGCATCGCCGCCGCGATGCGCGGGCTCAGCGCCACCCCGACCATGCCGCGACAGGCCGATTCGAGCCGCGTCGCCAGGACCAGGTCGCGGAAGGCCATGGCCGTGCGGCAAGAGAGGAAGGGCGCGAGCTGGATCCCGCCATCCGCCAGCGCGGCGCGGAGCTGCGGGCTCAGGCGGGTGGCCGGCCGCGCCGCATAGACGACGTGCCGCTCCACCGCATAGCCATCGGCGGCGAGGGCGGCGCCGAGGTCGCAGGCGATGGCCTCGCCGCTCAGATGGAGGACAGGGCCGCCCCGCGGGTCCAGCCGGCGCCGCACCAGCCGCAGCAGGTCCGCGGCATCGCCGCCGGCGGCCTCGATCCGCCGCAATCCGAGTTGCAACCCGGCGCGGCACAAGGGGCGCGCCGTCGCCGGGCCGACCGCGAGGATGGGTGGCAGCGGCAGCGCCCTGCCGGCCACGGCGCGCAGCAGCGCCTCCGCCGCATTGGCGGAGGTGAGCAGCACCGCCTGCGGTCCGGCCAGGAGCGGGCGCGGATCCCAGGGCCGGGGCAGGATCTCCAGCATGGGCTCCACTAGGCAGGCGATGCCGCGTGCCTGCAAGCCGGCGACGAGCTCTCCGGCCTGGTGGCGCGGCCGCGTGACCAGGGCGCGCAGCATCGCCGCCGCGTCCCGGCTCAGGCGAGGGGCGGCGGGTTGGGGGGCACCGTCCCCGGCTGCAGCGCCTCGACATGCAGCACGGTGAGGCGCCGCAGCCGCCCGTCCTGGGTCGGCCATTCGATGGATTGCCCTTCCGACAACCCGATCAGCCCGGCTCCGACCAGCGACAGGACCGAGATGCGGCCGGCGGCGATATCGGCCTCGCCCGGCAGCACGAGCTGCACCCGGCGCGTCTCGCCCGCCGCCGTGTCGCGGAACTCGACCTGCGAGCCGAGGCCGACGGTGCCCGCGGGCAATTCCCCGGCCGGAACCAGCTCGGCGCGGTCGGCCTCCTCCAGCAGCAGCCGGGAGAGCAGCGGGTTGCGCCGCGCCATGATCCCGGCCAGCGCGACCAGCCGGTCGTGATCCGCCACGGAGAGCAGCAGGGGCGGGCGCTGGGCCACCGCTTCCGATTCCGCCGTCATGCCCATGTTCCTTCCCGGCCCGGCGCGGGACGCGTCCGGCGCGGCAGGTCGGAGGAGCGGTCCACCGCCAGGAGATGCACGGTCCGGCGGCGCCCGTCGCGCTCCACCACCTCCATCCGGTGCCCAGCGGCGGCGCCGAGCAGCGCGGCGCCGAGCGGCGCGGAGACGGGCAGGGTCCAGCCGCCCGAGGCATGCTCCTCCGGCATCGCCAGCACCCGGGATTCCACCCCGCGGCCGGGGAGGGCGAGGATCAGCCGCGCGCCGAGGACGGCGACAGAGGCCGGCACCGCCTCCGGAGGCAGGACGTGGCAGGCGCCGAGCTTCTCGGCCAGCATCCGGCCGACCGGATCCGCGAGGCCGAGCCGGTGATGCGCCAGGGCCTTCAGGCGGGAATAGTCGCGCGAGGCCAGGACCGGCGCGGCGTCGGGCTCGTCGCGGAGGCCGGCGGTGATGCCCGGCACGACGGGGGCCGTGGCGGCCGATGGCGGGTGGTGGTGCAGGTGGTTGGTACGGGTCGGCATGACCGGTGCGCCCTTCCAAGGCGCCGCGCGGCCGCGCCGAGGGGGCGGGCCGCAGGCGGCTGCTGTTGCTGGGAGAGGGGGAACCCCGGGTTCGGAGACGCGGCGGCGCGCTGCGGCCGGCCCGGGGCTAGTTGCCCGCGATCAGGCTTCCCGCATGCGCAAGGCGGCGTCGGAAGGTCGCGCTGAGCCACATGATGAAAGAGAGATTACCATTTATCCACACGAAATCAAGTCACGCTTCCGCCGGTAGGGGCTGGCCTCAATCCACCCGCGCGCCGCTCGCCTGGACCAGCGGCACCCAGCGCTCGATCTCGCCGGCGATGAAGGCGCGCGTCCGCTCCGGCGTCATGCCCTCGGGGATGGTGTTGCCGAGCTGCAGCAGCCGGTCGCGCACCGCCGGCACGCGCAGCGCCGCGGCGATCTGCTCATAGAGGAATTGCCGGATGACCAGCGGCGTGCCGAGCGTCGCGCTCCAGGGCGTCCAGGTCGTCGCCTGGTAGGCCGGCAGGCCGGCCTCGGCGCTGGTCGGCACCTCCGGCGCCATGGGCGAGCGCTCGGGGGTGGCGATGACGAGGCCGCGCACCTCGCCGCTGCGGAAATGCTCGGAGAGGAAGGAGATGGTGTCGGCCTGGAAGGCGGTGCGGCCGGCGGCGAGGTCGGCGAAGGCGGCGGCCGAGCCGCGATAGGGCACGTGCTGCGCCTGCACGCCGAGCAGCTGCACCAGCATGGCGCCGGCGATGTGCCCGGTGGTGCCGTTGCCGGAGGAGCCGTAATCGTACTTGCCGGGATTGGCGGCGAGCAGCGCCCGGAACTCCGCCAGGGTGCCGACGCCGAGCGAGGGATGCACCGCGACGGCGATCGGCGAATGGCTGCTGATGGTGACATGGTCGACGCCGGTCAGCGGATGCACCCGCAACCGGTCGCCATAGAGGCCGACATTCAGCGTGTGCGAGCCGAGCGCGCCGACCAGCAGCGTGTAGCCATCGGGCGGCGTCGCCGCGAGCGTCTCGAAGGCGACGGTGCCGCCGCCGCTCGGCCGGTTCTCCACCACGAATTGCTGGCCGAGCTGGGCCGAGAGCTGGCCCGCCACCAGCCGCGCGTTCAGGTCGGCATTGCCGCCGGGGGCGAGCGCCACGATGATCCGCACCGGGCGGTTGGGATAGTCGGTTCCCGGCGCCCGCGGTTCCGCCGCGGCGGCGCCGAGAAGGGGCGCGGCGAGGCCGCCGGCCAGGAGGCCACCGAGGCTGCGGCGCCTCATGCCGCGTCCCCCGTTTCATGCCCGCCGATGCCGTGCTCGAGCACGCCGACCTTCTCCACCTCCAGCCGCAGCCGGTCGCCGGGCTTCAGGTAGCGCGGCGGGTCGCGGAAATGCCCGACCCCGGCGGGCGTGCCGGTGGCGATCACGTCGCCTGGCTGCAGCGTGACGAAGCGGCTGAGCCAGGTGATCAGCGTGGCGACCGGGAAGATGAGGTCGCGCGTGTTGCCGTGCTGCACCTCCTCGCCGTTCAGCGTGCAGCGGAGGTCGAGCGCCCAGGGCTCGCCCACCTCCTCCGGCGTGGCGATCCAGGGGCCCATCGGGCAGAAGCCGTCCAACCCCTTGCCGAAGCTGGTCATGCCGATCGGGTGGTCGAATTGCAGCGCCCGGTCGGTCAGGTCGTTCAGCACCGTGTAGCCGGCGACATGGTCGAGCGCCGCGCCCTCCTCGACCTGCCAGGCCGGCTGGCCGATGACGACGCCGAGTTCCACCTCCCAGTCCGGCTTCAGCGCCGCGGGCGGGATGCGCACCACATCGCCCGGGCCGCTGACCGAGGAGGTCGGCTTGAGGAAGATGCGCGGCGCGGCGAGCTTCGGCCCGCCCACCTCCTTCGCATGATCGGCGTAATTGCGGCCGACGCCGAGGATCTTGCCCGGCTGCAGCGGCGCCAGCAGCCGCACCGCGGCGAGGGGGCGGCGCAGCGCGGCATTCCCCGGCCGCGCCGCGAAGGCGAGGGCGCGCGCCGCCGCGGCCATCGCCGCCTCGCCGGACGCGAGCAGCCCGCGCATGTCGGCGGGCAGCGCCTGCCGCGGCTCGCCGGCCGCCGCCCTCGCCGCATCCAGCGCCGGCTGGAACGCCACCACCGCATCGCCGAGCACGGCGCCGATCTGCCGGGCGCCCTCGGCCTCGAAGCTCGCCAGCTTCATCTCAGGCGGCCAGCGCCGCGTAGTCGCGCGTCGCCATCGCCTGCACCCGCAGGATGTAGCGGTGCTCCTCCGGCCCGTAATCGGCCTTGGCGTTGTGGACCGTGCCGATATTGTCCCAGATCAGCAGGTCGCCCGGCCGCCAGGCATGGCTGTAGAGGTATTTCGCCTGCGCCTGGTGGCGGAACAGGTATTCCAGCATGGCGTCGCTCTCGGCCGGCTCCAGCCCCTCGATCCGCACCGCATAGCCGGGGTTGCAGTAGAGCACGCGCCGCCCGGTGATCGGATGGGTGCGGAGGATCGGCTGCGGCACCGGCGGCTTCTTCGCCCGTTGCTCCGGCGTCAGCGGCTTGCGGATGCTGCCGGGGCGGGTGCGCATGACGTCCCAGAACTTGCCGAAGTCGTGGATCGCCACCCGGCCTTCCAGCCGCTGCACGATCTCGGCCGGCAGGTCGTCATAGGCGGCGTGCATGTTGCGGAACTGCGTATCGCCGAGCGGGCGGCCGTCGCGCATCGGCACCTGCTTCGCGTGCAGCGCGTTCGCCAGCGCGATCTCGCGGGAATAGGACATGTCGGTGTGCCAGCCCTGGCCGGCATCGTGCAGGCCGATCGGCTGGCCCGCCGCGTCCTTCATGTTGGAGAGGATCATCACCTCCGGATGGCCGGGGGCGTGGAACATGTTGGCGACGTTCACCTCCAGCTCGCCGAAGCGACTGCCGAAGGCGGAGAGTTGCGGCGCGTCCAGCTCCTGGCCCGGGAAGCAGAGCACGCCGTACCGGCCGAGCGCCCGCAGCAAGGTACGGAAGCCGTCCTCCCCAAGCGGCTGCGCGAGGTCGATGCCCTCGATGCGCGCGCCGAGCCCGGCATTGTTGGGTGTGATCCGCATGGCCGTCTCCTCCGGAGCGGCAGACTCCGTCAGGCCCCGCGGGTGGTCAAGCGCCCGACCGGGCGCTATCGCGGGCTCGGCGTGGTCAGGTAGCCCTGCTGCTTGGACCAGACGGTCCCCTCGCTGCTGATCGTGCCCATGGCGCGGTTGCGCTGGGCATCGCCGATGATGGTGTCCGGCACGCCGGAATACCGGGCGCCCGGCTGCAGCCCCCCAGGGCCGCAGGCGCTGAGGGCGAGGAGCAGGAGGCAGAGGCTGGCGAGGCGCATGACCGTTCTATGGGTGAAGCGCCCCGCCAAGGCAAGCGGCGGCGATGGGTCGCCGCCTCCGCCCGGTCTTCTCGTTACTGCGCCGCGGCTTATTGCGCCGCGGCGAGCGAGCCGGCGGCCGGCTTCGGCACCAGGTGCTTCACCCGCGGCGCCACCTCCTCCTGGATCAGCCGCAGCGAGTTCCGCCAGGCCTGCGGGTTCTCGACATAGTCGAAGCCGAAGACGAGGAGCTGGCCGAAGCCGCCGACATCCTCGTAGATCCGCTCCAGCTTCTCGGCGACGGTCGCCGGCGAGCCGACCAGCCAGTTCCGCTTCGCGCAATACTCCACCGTCACGTCGCTGTCCGGCACCTCGGGACTGTGCTTGAGGTATTCCTTGAAGCCGAAATTCGCCAGCAGCGGCAGGAAGTACTCGCCCATCATCCGGCCCATCATGCCGCCGACCGAGAGCCGCCACGCCTCCTCGTCCGTCTCGGCGACGAAGATCTCGCGCACCAGCCGCCAGTCGCGGCGATCCGCCGTGCGGCCGCCCTTGCGGGCCCCGGCCTCGACGCTCTCCCAGTGGCTCTTCACATAGCCCGGGTTGAGGTTGAGGCTCATCGGCAGGAAGCCGTGCTCGCCCGCCATCTTCAGCGTGTCGGAATTCTTCGAGAGGCCGGCGACGCCGATCGGCGGATGCGGCGCCTGCAGCGGTTTCAGATGCGGCTTGAGGAAGCCGAACATCGTGTCCGGCCTGTCGACCTTCCAGTACTTGCCCTCGAAGTGGAAGGGCGTCTCCGAGGTCCAGAGCTTCAGGATGATGTCGAGCGCCTCGCGCGTCATCTCGCGGTTGGCGCCGGACATGCCGTCCACGTTGAACATCGCCCAGTCGCTCGGCAGGCCGCTCGCCGCGATGCCGAAATTCAGCCGGCCTTTCGAGAGATGGTCGAGCATGGCGACGCGGTTCGCCAGCTCGGCCGGGTGGTGGTAGGGCAGCAGGAAGCCGCCGGGGCCAAGGCGGATGCGGCTGGTCTCCATCATCGCCTGGGCCAGCAGCAGGTCGGGCGCCGGATGCGGCTCCCAGGGCGCGGTGTGGTGCTCGCCGATCCAGACCTCGGAGAAGCCGAGCTCGTCGAGCCAGCGGATGGTCTGGAGGTCCCAGTCATGCCCCTCCTTCAGGCCCCGCTCCGGCGGGTGGGAGGGCATGGAGAAATAGCCGAATTCCATTGGGTCCGTCCTCCTCTGCCGGGGTCGATGGCGGCCTGGCAGCGGGCTTCGACCTCCCGTTGCCGTCCCTTCCTGCTTGCGGAGCGGTGTCGCGCGGTCGCGGCCCGCCCCGGCCCCGGTTGCCCGCGATGCTCGCGCCGGTCGCGCCGGATGCGCAAGGGGGGATGCGCCTGCCGGCCATGCCGAGGCGCTACGGGACGAGGCCGGCTTCGGCATCGATCTCCCGCAGGGCGACCGCGGCGCCATGGGCCAGCAGCGCGAAGCAGGCGGCGTAGAAGCCGTGCAGGCTGCGCGCGAGATCCGGCAGGACGAGGACGGTGTCCCGGCCCGGCGCGCGCCGGATCAGCTCGGCCTCCGCCAGATGCTCGAGCAGGCCGCGCGCATGCGCCCGGGCGATGCCGAAGCGCGACGCCAGGGCCGAGATCGAGACGGGAACGGCAGCGCCATCCTCCGGCAGCTCGTCCGGCGCGGCGAGGATCAGGCTCGAGGCCACGAGCAGCCCGGCATTCCGCTCCACCAGCTGCGCCAGTTCCGGCGCGTAATGCAGGAGGCGGAAGCCGGCCCGGTAGCAGCGGGCCATCTCGCCGAGGAAGGCCGCGGCGAAATCGGCCCTGCCGCAGGCCGCATGCGCCGTGCGCGCATGCGGCACGAGGGCGGTCATGGCCGCGAATTGCTGGCTCCAGCGCTGGTGCTGCAACTCGGTCAGCCGCTGGGTCGGGACGAAGCGGCGTTGCCGGCGATCCGCCACCGGGCCGGGATCGGCGGCGATGTAGCCGGTGACCTGCAGCAGGATGAGCAGGGCGCGCGCCCGGCCGCGGCTGCAGAGGCCGATATCCAGGCAGAGCGCCTGGAACCGGCCGAGGGTAAGCCCCTGCTGCCCCGTCCCGCCATCGGGACAGAGATGCAGGTAGAAGGCGGCGAGGCTGCCCATGAAGCGTCCCCGGTCGCTGAAGACGCGGTTCCAGACGCTGTTGCGGCTATAGGCCCCGATCAGCGCCTGCAGCAGCCGCCGGATGGCGGCCGGCAGCTCGGGATGCGCTCGCATGAGGAGGACGGCCTGCGGGGTCGGATGCGTCTCGGCGCTCATGCGGACCGATCCTTTGGATGCGGTGACGGTGCCCTCGTGGCCTTCTTCGGGCATCCGCGTCGCGGAGCCCGGGGCCTGCGCCGTGTCCCATCGAAATTCTGCCAGCGGGATACGCCTGGGGCCGTAGGTTACAGCCATTGCGTTCCTTCAAGAAACGGGAAATGCCGGCGGGTTGGCAGTCATGCAGCGGGCTGGAATGGCGACCGGTAGTTGAATTTTTCTTTGTATGACTTTTGATGGTGCCGCGGCCCGCAGCGCTTCAAATGAAATTTCCGGTTCCGTTTCGCATGCCGGTCGGCTGCCGGCACGGATAGTCACGGCCGCGGCTGGCCGGGTGATGTCCTCGCCCGCTTCCCGCACGACGTGGCAGCCGCTGCCCGGCGTCAATGGCGTCAGCGGCGAGGACCTCCGTCGCCTGCCAGGCTTCGCTTCGGCGACGCGTTCCGGCGCCGCGCCGTCCTCTCAGCGCATCAGCCGCAGGATCGCCGCCACATCCTCCGTGCCCTGGACCGGCCGCGGATTGGTGGCGATCGGCGGCCCGCCATCCCAGCGGGCGGCGAGGCCCTCGATCTCCGCCTCGGCGATGCCGACCTCGGCGAGCGTCGTCGGCAGGCCGAGGCCGCGGATGAAGCGTCGCAGCGCCTCATGTCCGCTGCCGCCGCCGAGGATGGCGGCGACCTCCCGCTGCTGCGCCGCGTTCACCGGCTCGTTCCACTGCATCACCGCCGGCAGGCCGAGGCAGGAGGTGATGCCGTGCGGCACGCCGCGCGCCCCGCCGAGGATGTAGCCGATGCCATGGCTGGCGCCGGTCGGCACGCCGGACCAGCCGCCCATGATGGAGAGCCACATCGCCTGCTGCGCCGCCGAGCGCGCCGCCAGGTCGGCCGGGTCGCGCCGGATCGCCGGCAGCGCCTCGGCCAGCATGGTCAGCGCCTGGCGGGAGACGGCATCCGAGAAGGGCGCCCGGACCCGGGCGCAGAGGCGCTCCACCGCATGGTCGACGGCGCGGATGCCGGAGGAGAGCAGCAGCTCGGCCGGCGTCTCGAGCGTCGCCGCCGGGTCGAGCACCACGGCGCGCGGCACCTGGCTCGCCTGCACCGCCCGCAGCTTCCGCCCGGCCTCGAGATCGGTATAGCCGGCATGCGGGGCGAATTCGGCGGCCGAGAGGGTGGTCGGCACCGCCACGATGCGCGGGCTCGGCTCCCTGGCATCCCAGCCCTCCGCCTCGGCGCCGCGCGAGACGGCGAGGCCGAGCAGCCCCGCCCGGTCGGCGACGCCGGCCCAGAGGGCGCGACAGGCCACCTTGCTGCCGTCGATGACGCTGCCGCCGCCGAGCGCCACCACCCGCTCGGCGCCGCTCTCGCGCAGCAGCCCGGCCAGCGCCAGCACGTCCTCGACCGGGGAATGCGCGCGCATGGCGGCGAACTCGCCGACGAGCCTGTCGCCGATGGCGGCGCGCACCGCCTCGGCGATCCGGCTCCGCGCCAGGGAGCGCGTGGTCGCCAGCAGCACCCGGCGGCAATCGCCGAGCTCGGGCGGCAGCGCCTCGGCGACGGGGCCGGTGCGGACGCGCTGCTGCGCCGGCCAGAGATGGATATGCGTGCTCATTCGGCGGTTGCTCCTGCGTCGCGCACGACCTCGGCCCAGAAGGGCATCTGCTGGCGGATGAAGGCGTCGAATTCCGCCGGGCTCTCGCTCGGCCAGGCGCGCAGCCCCTCGCCGGCGAAGCGCGCCCGCACCGCGGGATCAGCCAGCGTCTTGCCGAGCGCGGCGAAGGCGCGGTCGCGCTGCAGCGCGGGCAGGCGCGCCGGCGCCCAGATCCCGTACCAGCCGGCGATGTCGAGCCCGGGCAGCCCGGCCTCCGCCGCGCCGGGCACGTCCGGGATGGCGGCGGAGGGTGCCGCCGTGGTGAGGCAGAGGGCGACCGCCTTGCCGGCGCGGACATGCGGCAGGATCACCGGCGGGGTGGCGATGATCACCTCGATATCGCCGGCGAGCAGGGCGGTGAGGGAGGGGGCGCCGCCGCGGAAGGGCACATGCGTCCAGTCGAGCCCCGTCACCCGCGCGAATTTGGCGCCGGCGAGATGGCTCGGCGTGCCGATGCCCGGCGTGCCGTAATTCCAGCGCCCCGGCTCGGCCCGCATGCGGGCGAGGAGATCGGCGAGGCTGGCGATGCCGCTCGCCGCGCTCACCGCGATGACCGTCGGCAGGTCGCAGACGCGGCCGATGGCGGTGAAATCGGCGATCGGGTCGAAGGCCACGCGCCGGTACATCACCGGGTTGACCGCGTGGCTGAAATTGCCGCCGAGCAGCAGCACCGAACCGTCCGCCTCGGCGCGCGCGACATGCTCGGTGGCGAGGTTGGATCCGGCGCCGGGGCGGTTGTCGATCACCACCGTCGCGCCGAGCGCGGCGCCGAGCGGCTCGGCCATGGCGCGGCCGAGGAAATCCGCCGAGCCGCCAGGCGGGAAGCCGAGGACGAGGCGAAGGACCCGCGTCTGCGCGGCGGCGCGGCGCGGCACCGTGGCCGGCGCCGCGAGGGCGGCCGCGAGCAGCGCGCGCCGCCGGGGGCCGCTGCCGCCTACCGGCATGCGGCGCATCCCGCCGCGTCGCGGACGCGGCCTTTCCTGGACATCCTCTCCCTCCTCGCTCGTCTCGGCCCTATGCTGCCCGCAAAGCGCAGGGATGGGGAGGGCCATGACGGAACGGAAGGTGCTGCTGGTGACCGGCGGCGGGCGCGGCATCGGCGCCGCGGTGGTGCGGCTGGCCGCGGCGCGCGGCTACGACGTCGCCTTCACCTATGCCGGCAATGCGGCGCGTGCGGCGGAGACCGAGGCGGCGGCGAAGGCGGCCGGGGCGCGCACGCTGGCGATGCAGGCCGATGTCGGCAATCCGAAGGCGGTCGCCGTCACCTTCGAGGCGGTGGACCGGCAGTTCGGCCGGCTCGACGGGCTGGTGAACAATGCCGGCATCACCGGGCCGAAGGCGCTGCTGCGCGACAGCACGGACGAGGTCTGGGAGAGGGTGTTCCGCACCAATGTCCTCGGCCTCGCCGCCTGCTGCCGCGCGGCGCTGGCGCGGCTGCCCTCCGGCGGGTCGATCGTCAACATCTCCTCGCGCGCCTCCGCGCTCGGCGGCGCCGGCGAGTGGATCCACTACGCCGCGACCAAGGGGGCGGTGGACACGCTCACCATCGGCCTCGCCAGGGAGGTCGGGCCGCAGAACATCCGGGTGAATGCCGTCAATCCCGGGCTGATCGACACCGAGCTGCACGCCAATGCCGGCATGCCGGACCGGGTCGAGCGCATGTCGGCCGGCGTGCCGCTCGCCCGCGGCGGCAGCGCCGAGGAGGTGGCGGAGGCGGTGCTCTGGCTGCTCTCCGACGCCGCGAGCTATGTCAGCGGCGCGCTGCTGCCGGTCGGCGGCGGACGGTAGGGAACTCCCCGCGAAGCCGCGAAGCGGCTTCGCGCGGACCCTGTGATTCGCCCCACGGCCCGAGCGCGTCACAGCCTGCCGCGGCAGGGCACCGGGCGGCGACGGTTCCGATGGGGATCTTCAGGGCGGCGTGGTGCCGGGCGGTTCCTTCGGGGCGGGCGTCGGCAGGAAGGCGCCGGTGCTGCTGGTCACCGCCGGGCCGAGCCGGTTCTCGATATCCGCCTGCCGCCGCTGCCGGTAGGCGCTGCGATAGGTGACATAGGGGTCGAGCGAGCTGCGGCGCAGCTCGTCCACCGGATCGATCAGCGCCTCGCGGGTATCGACCAGGCTCATCGCGCCGCGGGTGGTGCGCAGCGCGTCCACCACGGCGCCCTGGCCGAACCAGGTGATCAGGTTGGCCGAGCCGTCGACGGTCGAGCCCGCGAGGTCGCGCGGATTGGTCGGGCCGAAGAGCGGCAGGAAGACGTAGGGGCCCTCGCCGACGCCCCAGACCGCCATGGTCTGGCCGAAATCCTCGGTGTGGCGCGGCACGCCGAACCAGCTGTCGGCGACGTCGAAGATGCCAGCGACGCCGACCGTGGTGTTGAGCAGGAAGCGCCCGAGCGTGTCGCCGGCGCGGCGCGGCTCGCCCTGCAGCATGTCGTTGAACAGGATCACCGGGCTGCGGATGTTGTTCAGGACGTTGCGGATGCCGCTGCGCACCGGCCGCGGCACGGCGCGGCGATACTCCACCGCGACCGGCCGGGTCACGGCCCGGTCGAGCCATTCATTGGCGGCGTAGAGCTTGCGGTTCGCCGGCTCCAAGGGGTCGTTGTTGGCCCTGAACTCGGCCAGCGCCTCCGGGTCGGAGGCCGGCGGCGGCGTCGCGCAGCCGGCCAGGGCGAGGAGCAGGAGGCCGAGCGGGGCGGCCGCGCGCCATGGCCGGATGCCGCGCCCGCCCTTGCCCGGCTCAGACGTGCTGGCCGCCATTCACATGGATCTCCGCCCCGTTCACATAGGAGGAGGCCTCGGTGCAGAGGAAGTAGATCGCCTTGGCCACCTCGGCCGGCTTGCCGAGGCGGCGCAGCGGGATCTGCTCCTCGACGATCTTCTCCGTCCCGGGCGAGAGGATGGAGGTGTCGATCTCGCCCGGGCTCAGCGCGTTCACCCGGATGCCGAGCGGGCCGAAGTCATGCGCCATCTCGCGCGTCAGGGCCATCAGCGCCGCCTTGGAGGTGGCATAGGCGGCGCCGGCGAAGGGATGCACCCGGCTGCCGGCGATGCTGGTGACGTTCACCACCGCGCCACGGGTGCGCTGCAGCTCCTCGATCAGCCCGCGCGCGAGCATGATCGAGGAGAAGAAATTCACCTGGAACACCCATTTCCAGTCGTCGAGCGCGGTCTGGATGGTGCCGAGCCGGGCGCCGGCCGCCCCCTTCGGCGAGATGCCGGCATTGTTCACCAGCGCATCCAGCCGGCCGCCCTCCGGCTCCAGCCGCTGACGGATCTCGGCGATGGCGCGCTCGGTGTCCTCCGGGCTCGCCAGGTCGCACTGGATATGGTCCTCGGGGCCCATGGCCCAGGGGCATTCCTCGGGGAAGGGCTGCCGCGAGACGGTGATGACCCGCCAGCCGGCGGCGGAGAACACCTTCACCGTGGCATGGCCGATCCCGCGCGAGGCGCCGGTGAGCAGCATGACCCGGCGCGCCTGGTTGGACAGGCGGTGGTGTCCGGCGATGGACGTCGACATGGGGGTCTCCTCGGGCCACCCCCAGGGTAGAGCAGAAGGCCGGGATGCGGAAACGCCCGGTCGGCGGAATTCATCCCTGCGCCGGGCTCCCCGCCGCCAGCAGCGGGCCGCGCGCCGCCAGGAACTCCTCCACCGCGGCGAGGAAGCGGGCGCCGTCCGCCTCCGTCACGGCCAGGGAGAGCGCCGCCATGCCGCGCCGGGCGAGGTAGATGCCGGCGGCCAGCATGTCGAAGAAGAAGAGCTCCCGCAGCCCGTCCTCGGCCGGGCCCGCGGCATAGGGGGCGGTGATCGGGCCGGGGCGGAAATGCGCCGTCAGCATGGAGCCGCGGCCGGTGAACTGCATCGCCCCGCCGGCGCGCCGGCAGGCCTCGTTCAGCGCCGCGCGCAGCGCCTCGCCGCGGGCGTAATGCGCCTCGGCGACGGCGGGGGTGAAGATCTCGCCCATGGCGACGCAGCCGGCCGCCATCGACCAGACATTGTTGTTGAAGGTGCCGGCATGCGGCAGCGTCCCCGGCCGGTGGCCGTCGAACACCGCCATGATCTCGCGCCGGCCGCCGAAGGCGCCGAAGCTCATCCCGCCCGCCATGTACTTGCCAAGCGTCGTCATGTCCGGAGTGACGCCTGTCATGCCCTGCAGCCCGGCAGGGCCGTGCCGGCTGGTCATCACCTCGTCGAAGACCAGCACCGCGCCGGTCCGCCGCGTCGCCTCGCGCAGCGCCCGCAGGAAGGCCTCGCTCGCCGGGATGCAGCCGCCGGAGCCGAGCATGGGCTCGACCAGCACGGCGGCGAGCCCGTCCCCCTCGGCGAGGATGTCGCGCGTCGCCCTCTCCGGATCGTTGTAATCGGTGAAGGCCAGCGGGATCGGCAGGTTCACCGGGTTCCGCTCGCTGGCGAAGGTCAGCACGCCGCCATGGTAGCCGCCGCGCATCACCAGGGTCTTCGGCCGGCCGGTGAAGGCGCGGGCGGCGGCGAGCGCCATCAGATTTGCCTCGGTGCCGCTGTTGGTGAAGCGCACCTGTTCGATCGAGGGGAAGCGCCCCGCGATCAGCCCGGCGAGCCGCGCCTCCGCCTCGCCGACTGCGCCGAGATTGATCCCGGCATCGAGGGCGGCTTTCACCGCCGCCAGGATCCGCCGCTCGGAATGGCCGAACAGCCCGGCGCTGTACTCGCCGAGCAGGTCCAGATACTCGCGGCCATCGGCATCCCAGAGCCGGGCGCCCTCGCCGCGCCGCATGGCGGTGGGGAAGGGGGCGTAGAACAGCACGCTGCGGGTATTGCCGCCGGGCATGACCTCGCGCGCCCGGGCATGGATGGCGGCGCTTTCCGGCCGCGCCGCGGCATAGGCCTCCCGCGCCTCGGCCAGCGCCGCCTCAAGGTCGCTGTTGCGGCCATGTGCGGCCTGCGGCGGGGCGATCGGATCGAGCGGGCTCATGGCGCGGACTCCCGGAGGGCGGCCGAGGCTCCCGCGGGTGGGCGGGCGCGTCAACGCGGCGGCCCGGCCCGGCCCGCCGCCGCTTGTGCTTGGCGGCGCCGGGTGCCGCCATGTATCACTGTATCGTGCGCATCCTGCTTGCCCTTGCCCGGCTCACCGCCCCGGCCGCCGCTGCCCTGGTCGCGGCGCCCCTGGCCCATGCCTCGCCGCCGCCCGGCGCGCCCGCCCGGGGCGCCACGCCAGGCGGGGCGGCGATGGTCGTGCCAGCAGGGGTCGCGCCAGGGGTCGCGCCAGGGGGCGTATCGGGGATCGAGGCGCAGCAGCGGCTCGCGCAGCGCCTGCAGCGGCTGGCCGAGGACGGGCTGGAGCCGCGCGACTACGCCATCCCGCCCGATGCGCTCGCCCGCACCGATCCGGCCGGCTATGCCGCGGCGCTGCGCCATGCCGCGGTGGCGGCGCTGGCCGACCTGCTGCACGGCCGGGTGCGGGAGCTGCCGAACCGGCCGGATATCCGCCGCGAGACCGCCTCCCTGCCGCTCGCGCCCTGGGTGGCGGAGCTGGCCGCCGCGCCGGAGCCGGCCGTGGTAATCGAGCGGGCGGCGCTGCTGCCGCCCGGCGCCGCGCCGCTGAAGCGTGCGCTCGCCGCCGCCCGCGCCCGGGTCGCGGCCGGGGGCTGGCCGGTGGTGCCGCCCATGCCAGGGATCGAGGCGCTGGAGCCGGGCATGGCCGATGCCGAGCGGGTGCCGGCGCTGCGGGCGCGCCTCGCCGCCGTCGATCCGGCGCTGGCCGCCGCCGCGCCCGAGGATCCTCTGGTCTATGACGAGGCGCTGGTCGCCGCGGTGCAGCGCTTCCAGGCGGGCGAGGGGCTGGAGCCGGACGGCCGGATCGGCCGCATGACCTTCGCCGCGCTCAACCGCCCGGCGGAGGTCGCGGTCCGCCAGCTCCGGGTCGCCCTCGACATGCGCCGCGCCACGGCCCCGCCCGGCGCCGACCGGCGCATCGAGGTCAACATCCCCTGGCAGCGCCTGCAGGTGATCGAGGCCGGCCGGGTGGCGCTGGAGATGGCGGTCATCGTCGGCAAGCCGGCGCGGCCGACGCCGGTGATGCGGGTGCGCCTCACCTCGGTGATGTTCAACCCGCCCTGGGGCGTGCCGGAGCGCAACGCGCGCGAGGACCTGCTGCCGAAATTCCGCGCCAACCCGCGCGCCATGATGGAGAAGGGCTTCCGCGTCTACGGCTTCGCCGACGGCCAGCGCGTCGAGCTCGACCCGCTGGCCATCGACTGGCGCAGCGTGCAGAAGGACCGCTTCCCCTACCTCATCCGCCAGGATGCCGGCGACGCCAATGCCCTCGGCCGGATCAAGTTCGTGATCCCGAACGGCGAGGACATCTTCATGCACGACACGCCGGATCGCGGCCTCTTCCGCCGCGCCGAGCGGGCTTTCTCCTCCGGCTGCATCCGGCTGGAGAAGCCGATGGAGCTGCTCGGCATCGCGCTGCAGGGCACGCCCGGCTGGGACCGGGCGCGGGTCGAGCAGGTGCTGGCCGGGCGCCAGACGGCGGTCATGACGGTTGGCCGGTCGATCCCGGTGCGGCTGCACTACACCACGGTGACGATCGAGGGCGGCGAGGTGCGCATCCGGCCGGACCTCTACGGGCTCGACGAGGCCTATGCCCGCGCCCTCGACGCGCCGCGCCTGCCGCGGCTGGCCGAGCTGCGCACGCATTGAGGCTGGCCCGCCTGCGGCGCCCCTTCGCGGCCCCGGACCGGTCGAGGGACCGGTCCGCTGCCAGGAAGCGGGCGACGCGGCGGGAACGGGGCGGCATGCGCCGCGCCTCCTGAGGAACCGGAAGAGGGGGTGGCGTTGCGCGCCTCGGCGGTGCAGACCCGCGCCTCCTCGCCCCCTGATCGCGGCCGCCCTGCCGCCGATCGCCCCGGAGCCACTGGACATGCGCTTGACCGGCCTGACCCGCCCCTGCATCGGCCTGCTCGCCTTGCTGCCGCTGTTGGGATGCGTCCCGCCGGCCGCGCCGCCCGCGGCTCCCGCCGGGCCGCAGCCGCCGGCGCTCACCCTGGCGCCGCGCGCCGCCTGGCAGTCGATCCCGCTCGACCGGCGCGGCGGCATCGCCGGCGCCTTCGCCGCCTCCGAGGTCGCGCATTGGCGGGAGGGGGTGCGGCGGGTCTGGATCGTCCTCGACCTCGCCGCGCCGATCCGCTTGCCGGAGACGGGCGGCCAGGCTCGCAGCGTCGCCTTCCTCGCCGATTACCGCTGCGCCGAGCAGAGCTGGAATCCGATCGAGGGCAACTGGTACCGCGAAGCCGACGCCGCCGGGCTCGAGCTGGAGGAGCGGCCACGGGACACCGGCGAGCGCGGGGTGCGGCCTGGCACCCTCATCGCCGCCTTCCTGGACGCGGCCTGCCGGCTCTGATGGCCGGGCTGGGCAGCCTGTCGATCGAAGGGAGGGGCGATCCTTCCGCGGCCTGATGCGTTGCCCCGGCATATAGGGGCGCGGGGCTTGCCGTCGAGCGGCCGCCGGCGCGCCGGCGGCCGGGCCGACGGGCAGGAAGGAGAGCCGATGCGGGTTTTGCTGATCGAGGACGACGCGCTGGTGCGGAACCTGCTGTCCGAGACGCTGGACGGCGACGGGTTCGAGGTAGACGGGCTGGCCAATGCCGAGGATGCGCTGATCCTGCTCGGCGCCGGGCAGGTGCCGGACGTGCTGGTGGCGGACATCAATCTCGGCGCCGGGCTGAACGGCTTCGACCTCGCGGAGATGGCGCGGGCGCGGCATCCCGATGTCGAGGTCATCCTGATCAGCGGCGCCGCGCCGGAGCCGGCCAGGCGGAACGGCGGCCGGCGCGAGCATTTCCTGCAGAAGCCCTTCGCACCCGACCGGCTGGCGGCGATGATCCGCGAGGCGGGCGCCGCGCGCGGCGCCGAGCAGGGCTGCTGAGCCGAAGGTCCCGGCCCGCCAGCCGCCTCGTCAGCCTCCCCGGCGCGGCTTGATCAGCCCCTGTTCGTGCAGCGCCTCGGCGATCTGCACCGCGTTCAGCGCCGCCCCCTTGCGGAGGTTGTCGGAGACGCACCAGAAGGCGAGGCCGTGCGGCACGGTCGGGTCGGCGCGCAGCCGGCTGACGAAGACGGCATCCTCCCCGGCGGCATCCACCTGGGTCACGTAGCCGCCGTCCTCGCGCTTGTCGACGAGTTGCACCCCCGGCGCCTCGCGCAGCGCCTCGGCGGCCTGCTCCTCGGTGATCGGCGCCTCGAACTCGACATGCACCGCCTCGGCATGGCCGATGAAGACCGGCACGCGCACGCAGGTCGCCACCACCGCGATGTCGGGATCGAGGATCTTCCGCGTCTCCGCCGCCATCTTCCACTCCTCCTTGGTCGCGCCGTCCTCGAGGAAGCGGTCGATATGCGGGATGCAGTTGAAGGCGATCGGCTTGCTGAACTGCTCCGGCGCGGTCGGGTCATTCACGTAGATCGCGCGGGTCTGGTTGAAGAGCTCGTCCATCGCCTCCTTCCCGGCGCCGGAGACGGACTGGTAGGTGGCGACGACGACGCGCCGGATGCGGGCGATGTCGTGCAGCGGCTTCAGCGCCATCACCATCTGGATAGTCGAGCAGTTCGGGTTGGCGATGATGTTGCGCCGCGCGAAACCCTTCAGCGCCTTGGGGTTCACCTCCGGCACGACCAGCGGCACGCCCGGCTCCATGCGGAACTGGCTGGTATTGTCGATCACCACGCAGCCGGCCTCGGCGGCGCGCGGCGCATGCACCGCCGAGACGCTGGCGCCGGGCGAGAAGAGCGCGATCTCCGTGCCCTTGAAGTCGAAGCGCTCGAGCGCCTGCACCTTGAGGACGGCCTTCTCGCCGAAGGAGACCTCGAGGCCGGTGGAGCGACCGGAGGCGAGGGCGATGACTTCGCGCACGGGGAAGTCCCGCTCGGCGAGGGTCTTCAGCATCTCGCGTCCCACCGCGCCAGTGGCGCCGACGACCGCGACCCGGTAGCTCATGTCACGACTCCTGCACTGTTGCGCGGCCGACCGGGCAGGGCCGGCCCGATTGGGTGTCGGGGGCTGTAGCCTGCGAAGGCCGCATGGGGGAGGGTGCCCGGGAGGGCGTGGCCGGCCGCGAAACCTGCCCAACGGGCGCTTCACCGGCGGCAGGCGGTTCGTGGGGAAATCTTAATCGGCTGCGAAGGATGGTCGCGGCATCCGTAATTTCAAGCCCTTGCCCGAGGACCGGGGGGGGGCCGGCAAGGGGCGTGGTCCGGCCGGGCGGGCGATGCACGAAGGGATCACTTGATCTGGCGCGACCGGTTTCCCAAAATACGAAAAGGCGATCACCGCCTCGATGGAGGAAATCATGGCCTGGAAGAAGCCCCGCGTGACCGAGGTTTCCCTCGCGCTCGAGATCAACAGCTACGCCTGCGCCGAAATCGGCTGAAGCCCTGGCCGGCCTCGGCCGGCTTGGCGCCTCGGCTGCAGCGGGCGGCACCAGGACTCTGCGGCGCTGATCCCAGGGGCCTGAGATCCGTTTGCGGAAAAAGGATTGGCCAGAGCCCCTGGCAGGCAGCCCGGCTGGGCGTGCCCGTGCCCGGCCGGTCCAGGCCCCGCGCCCAGCGTGCGGGGCTTTTTTCTTGCCTGCCGGTAAGCCAGGGGAAGCGGCATGGCCGACCGGCCGGCCAGGAGGCGGCGGCGGTCCAAAAGCGCCTCCCGGAGGAGAACGACCAAGATGACCCGCTCGATCCTGCCCGCCGCATCGGCCGGCTGAGCGCCCGCCCGTGCTGCGCGCCATCGTCCTCGGCGCCGCCGCCGGCGGCGGCTTCCCGCAATGGAACTCCGCCGGGCCGGGCTGCCGCCGGGCGCTGGCCGGCGACCCCGCCGCGCCCGCCCGCTCGCAGGCCTCGCTGGCCGTCTCCGCCGATGGCGAGCGCTGGGTGCTGCTCAACGCCTCGCCCGACCTGCGGCAGCAGATCATCGCCACCCCCGCCCTGCATCCACGCCCGGCACCGGGCGAGATCCGGCATTCGCCGATCGCCGCGGTGGTGCTGACCGGCGCCGAGGTGGACACCATCGCCGGCCTGCTGACGCTGCGCGAGCGGCACGCCTTCGCCCTCTACGGCGCGCCGCAGGCCCTCGCCGTGCTCGCCGCCAACCCGATCTTCCAGGCGGTCAACCCAGCCATCGTGCCGCGCCGGCCGCTGCCGCTCGAGGCGCCGCTGGCGCTGCAGGATGCGGCGGGCGCGCCGCTCGGCCTGACGGTCGAGGCCTTCGCCGTCCCGGGCAAGGTGCCGCTCTTCCTCGAGGACGCCTCGGGCGCCGATCCGGGCCGAGCGGAGGAGGGCGAGACGATCGGCCTCCGCGTCGCGGCCGGCGGCGAGGCGCTGTTCTTCATCCCCGGCTGCGCCGCCATGACGCCGGCGCTCGCCGCGCGGCTCGAGGGCGCGGCCTGCGTCTTCTTCGACGGCACGCTCTGGCGCGACGACGAGATGCTGCGTGCCGGCGCCGGGCCGAAGACCGGGGCGCGCATGGGGCATATGAGCATCGACGGGCCTGAGGGCGTGATCGCCGCCTTCGCCCGGCTCGGCGTGCGCCGGCGAATCCTGATCCATATCAACAACACCAACCCCGTTCTCCTGGCAGACAGCGCGGAGCGCGCCGCGGCCGTGGCGGCGGGCTGGGACGTCGCGGAAGACGGCATGGAGGTGACGCTGTGAGCGAGACGGAATTGCTGCCGCCGGAGGAGCTGGAACGGCGGCTCCGCGCCATCGGCGAGGAGCGCTACCACATCCTCCACCCGTTCCATCACCTGCTGCATGGCGGCAAGCTGAGCAAGCCGCAGGTCCAGGCCTGGGCGCTGAACCGCTACTACTACCAGGCCAGCATCCCGGCGAAGGACGCGGCGGTGCTGGGCCGGCTGCCGACGCCGGAGCTGCGGCGGGAGTGGCGCCGCCGCATCGTCGACCATGACGGCGACGGGGTGAAGCCGGGCGGCGTCGAGCGCTGGCTGAAGCTCACCGACGGGCTCGGCCTCGACCGCGGCTACGTCACCTCGCTGCGCGGCCTGCTGCCCGGCACGCGCTACGCCGTCGATGCCTATGTGCATTTCGTGAAGGAGCGCAGCCTGCTCGAGGCCGTCGCCTCCTCGCTGACCGAGATGTTCTCGCCGAACATCATCTCCGAGCGCGTCTCCGGCATGCTGCGCAACTACGACTTCGTCTCGGAGGCGACGCTCGCCTATTTCACGCCGCGCCTGACCCAGGCGCCGCAGGATGTCGCCTTCGCCCTGGCCTATGTGAAGGAGCATGCCCGCACCCGCGAGCAGCAGGAGCAGGTGATGGCGGCGCTGCGCTTCAAATGCGACCTGCTCTGGGCGCAGCTCGATGCGTTGCAGCATGCCTATGTCGAGCCCGGCCACATCCCGCCCGGCGCCTGGCGGCCCGGTGAGGGGGGTCTGGGCGCGGCGGGTGTGGGCGCGGCGTGAGCGGCCGGGCATGACCCTCTCGGGCGCCAGCGTGCTGCGGCTCGGGCGCGGCATGAGGCTGCGCGAGGACAAGGCGCGCGGCCAATGGGTGGTGCTGGGGCCGGAGCGCATGTTCGTCCCCGACGAGATCGCGCTCGAGGTGCTGCGGCTGGTGGATGGCGCCCGCCCGGTCGATGCCATGGTCGACGACCTCGCCACTCGCTTCGCCGCGCCGCGGGAGGAGATCCTCGGCGACGTCCTCGCCATGCTGGAGGATCTCGCCGCCAAGGGGGTGGTCACCGCATGAGGGGCGCATCCCCATATGGAGGGGCATCATGACGGTCCCCGCCGCCCCTCCCGCCGCCCCTCTGGCCGCCCCACCCGCCGCCCCTCTGGCCGCCCCACCCGCTGCTCCCTTGGCGCTGCTGGCCGAGCTGACGCATCGTTGCCCGTTGCGCTGCCCCTACTGCTCCAACCCGACGGCGCTCGCCCGGCCGGGCGAGGAGCTCGACACCGCCACCTGGGCCCGCGTCTTCCAGGAGGCGGCGGCGCTGGGCTGCCTGCAGGTGCATCTCTCGGGCGGCGAGCCCACGGCGCGGCGCGACATCGTGGCGCTGGTGCGGGCGGCGAGCGAGGCCGGGCTCTACACCAACCTCATCACCTCGGGCGTGCTGACCGGCGAGGCGAAGCTGCAGGCGCTGGCCGAGGCGGGGCTCGATCACGTGCAGCTCTCGGTGCAGGATGCCGAGCCCGTCTCGGCCGACCGCATCGGCGGCTATCGCGGCGGCCATGCGAAGAAGCTGGATTTCGCCCGGCTGGTGCATGCCTCCGGCCTGCCGCTGACGTTGAACGCGGTGGTCCACCGGCAGAATCTCGACCGCCTGCCGCAGCTCATCGAGCTGGCGCTGGACCTCGGCGCCGGGCGACTCGAAGTGGCGCATGTGCAGTATTACGGCTGGGCGCTGGCCAACCGCGACGCGTTGCTGCCGACCCGGGCGCAGCTCGAGGCGGCGACGGCGACCGTCGAGGCGGCGCGGCGCGCGCTGAAGGGGCGGCTCGTCATCGACTATGTCGTGCCCGACTACTACGCGAAGCGGCCGAAATCCTGCATGGGCGGCTGGGGCCGGCAATTCCTCGCTGTCTCGCCGGCCGGCCGGGTCCTGCCCTGCCATGCCGCCGAGAGCCTGCCGGGCTTTGACTTTCCGAATGTGCGGCAGGTCTCGCTGCAATGGGCCTGGGAAGACTCCGAGGCCTTCAACCGCTTCCGCGGCACCGGCTGGATGCCGCTGCCCTGTCGCGGCTGCGAGCGGGCGGAGCTCGACTGGGGCGGCTGCCGCTGCCAGGCCTTCGCCCTGACCGGCGATGCCGCCAGCACCGATCCGGCCTGCGCCCTGTCGCCGCATCACGGCGTGCTCTCGCTGGCGGTCGACGCAGCCATCGAGGCCGGCACCGCGTTCACATACCGCGAACCGCAGAAGATCCCCGGCTGAGGCCGGGTTGCGGTGACGATCCGACGGGCCACTATCACTCTCATCGATCAGGAGAAGGGCATTCCATGTTCCTGCCGCGCTGCACTCCCTTCGGCTTGCCTGGGGGCCTGCCGGGGCCGATGACCGTGGCCGGCACCGCCATGGGCGGCATGGCGGTGCTCGCCGGCATCGGGCCCTTCCTGGCGGGTGTCGGCGTCGGCGCCGGCATCGTTGGCGGCGCCCTGCTGGCGCGGAAGGCCATGGAGCGCCGCTCCGGCTGGCGCGACGAGCCGGAGGACAGCCTGCCGGACCTGCCCGATGAGGGCGAAGCGATGCAGCCGATGAACCCGGTCTGATGTCGACGGCCGTTGATGGCAACCCATCAACGGTCCCTCAAACCCTGGGCGCAAACCTTCGGTTTGCTTGGCTCCGCCGCACCTGCGGCGGGCCCCATTCAGGGCCTCGGACCGGTCAAACGATCGGTCCGATGGTATGAGCTTCGCCGCCCGCCCGCCGCATCAGGCAGCGGGCGGGATGCTCAGCGGCCGGGCTGGGCGAGGCCTTCGCCGGCGATGGCGAGGCCGCTGGCATGCCCGGCCCGCATCGCTTGGCGTGCCCAGGGCGGTGCCGTCGGCAGCCAGGCGGGCAGGGCGCCGTTGCGCAGGCCGAGCCGGACGCCGAGCGTGTAGCAGGCGGCCGAACAGGCCGCGTCGAAGGCGCGCTTGCGCCGATGCGCCAGCAGGTCGCGGAGGGCCGCATCCTCCTGCAGGGGCGGGTCCGGGCGCCGCGGCTCGAGCGGCCACCGCAGGGTTGCATCCTCGACGTCCATCCCGCCTCCTCGCCTCTCGCAGCAGACTCGCGCGACCATGGCCTCGGCGTCCATTCACGCCGGCGCCGATGGGCGGAACGTGATGATATCGGATCGAAAATGGGTGCCGGCGCGCCTCGGCAACCATTGATCGGGAGGAGGGAAGGAATCATGCCAGGAGAGATTCGCGTCGAGATCCGCGAGGCGCCGGCGACCGGCCGCGTCGCCGTCGTGAGCATCGCGCATGAGGCCAAGCTCAACACGCTGAACCCAGCGCTGATGCGCGACTTCATCGCCGCGATGGAGCGGCTCTCGGCGGATGCGACGCTGCATGCCGCGGTGCTGACCGGAGCCGGCGGGAAGGCCTTCGTCGGCGGGGCGGATATCACCGTCATGGCCGACCTCGCCGATGGCGAGGCGGCGCAGGCCTTCATCACCCTGGTGCATGGCTGCTGCCGTGCGGTGCGCGACTGCCCGGTGCCGGTGATCGGTCGCCTCAATGGCTGGACGCTGGGGGCCGGGCTGGAACTGGCGGCCGCCTGCGACATGCGCATTGCCGCCGAGCATGCCCAGTTCGGAATGCCCGAGGTGCGGGTCGGCATCCCCTCGGTGGTCGAGGCGGCGCTGCTGCCGGGGCTGATCGGCTGGGGCCGCACCCGCCGCCTGCTGCTGCTCGCTGAGACGATCGGCGCCGCGGAGGCGCTATCCTGGGGGCTGGTCGAGGCGGTGGTGCCGGCGGCGGAGCTGGATGCGGCGGTGCTGGACTGGCTCGGCCATCTCGGCGCCGCCGGGCGGCAGGCGCTGCGGCTGCAGAAGCGGCTGATCCGGCAATGGGAGGACCTGCCGATGCGGGATGCGGTCGCGGCCGGCATCCCCGCCTTCGCTGCTGCCTGGGAGACGGATGAGCCGCGGCGCATGCTCGGCGCCTTCCGGCAGCGGCGCGCGTCATCTACCTGATATCATACCGAGGACACGAGGGTTTCACCTTCGTGCCCCCTCAAGTGCCGGGCGCCGTTCGAAGCAGTGCCCCGACCCGCGCGGCTTGGCTTCGCCGCATCACGGCGCGACCGGCAGCGCCCATCGGGCGCTCGGCACCGCGGGCCGCAAGTCGGAATGCCGTGCGTCCAGTATCAGCCGCCCTTGCAGGCAACCCATGCCGCTGGCATCGCGCGGATGGCCGAAGGGTCAGCCGGCCCGGCCGCGATCGATGCCGGCGGGCGCCAGGCTGGGCGCAACCGGCCGCCCGGCGGCGCGCCGGGCAATCAACCAGCGGCCAATGGCCATGCCCGGCCGCTCCACCAGCCGGTAGCCGAGGGCGGCGAGGACCAGCAGTGGCGGCAGGGTGATGGCGAGGCTCGCCAGATAGGCCGCGCCGCCCTGGCCCAGCGCCTCGGTGATCCGGGCATAGGCCGGGCGCAGGGCCAGGATCAGCAGGAAGTGAAAGAGGTAGAGGCTGTAGCTCCGTTCGCCCAGCCAGAGCGCGGCGCGGCAGCGCAGCAGCCGCGAGGGCCGCAGCGCCTGCCAGAGGCAGAGCGCGGCGAAGACGATGCCGAAGAGCAGCAGGTCCGGATTCCCCGGCCTGGCCAGGGGCGCGGCAAGCGGCGAGAGGAGACCGGCGCCGAGACCGAGGGTGAGAGCGGCGGCGAGGCCGGCGGTCCGGCCCGCCCAGGCCCCGCCGCGGACGCGTTCGAAGATGCGGAAGGCGAGCAGCGACAGCACGAAGGCGAAGAGGTTGGCGAGGAGCGCGGTCTGCGGATAGTCGCTGCCGGGCATGCGCGCTTCCAGCCAGAGGCGCGCGCCCCAGGACAGCAGCGTGGCCAGCGCCGCCGCCGCCGCCATCCCGCCGATGCTGCGGATGCGCAGCAGCAGGGGCAGGATCAGGTAGAAGGGCATCTCCACCCCGACGGTCCAGCCGGCGGGCACCAGGCCGCCGGCCCAGCCGGGGACGAAGTTGAAGAGGAAGGCGAATTCGGCGGCAGCGCGCAGCAGGCCGGGCCAGGCGCCGATGCCCAGGATCAGCATCGCCATCAGCCAGTAGAGCGGCGCAATGCGGAAGACCCGCTTGATGAGATAGGGGCCGGGCTCGCTGGCCGCCCGCGGATTGGCCCAGGCGAGCGAGAAGGCCGAGAGCGCGAAGAAGAGGTGCACGCCCAGCCCGAAATGGCTGGCGATCCAGGGCAGCGCCGCCGGGACGGCGAGATGCGGGATCGCGTGCAGATGGAACAGCAGGATCATCATCGCCGCCATGGCGCGCAGGCCGTGCAGCCCCGGCAGCAATTCCCGTCCGTCCCGTGCCATGCCGTCCCCTCTCCGGGCACCGCCTATAGAAGCAGGGGCCGGGCGGTGGAAGGACGGGACCGGGCGGCGGGCGCCGCCATGGCGATGCCGTGATGATCGCGGGGCCTCGCCGCGATATCGCCGGCCCGGCTTCGCAGGCAGCATGCGGCGATGCGAATCTACCTGGCAGGGCCGGAGGTCTTCCTGGCCGATGTCGAAGCCCTGGCGGCCGCCAAGCGCGCCCTGTGCGCCGAGCATGGCCTGACCGGGGTCTTCCCCCTCGACCCGCCGCCCAGGACGCTCGATGGGGCGCCCGATGCGGACTGGCCCGATTGGCTGCGCATCTCCCAGGCGAACGAGGCGCATATCCGCTCCTGCGACGCGCTGATCGCCAACCTGACGCCCTTCCGCGGCCCCTCCGCCGATGTCGGCACGGTCTATGAGCTCGGCTTCATGCGCGCCCTCGGCCGGCCGGTCTTCGGCTACACCCAGGTGGCGCGGCGCTTCGGCGCCCGGACGCTGGCCCATCTCGGCCCGGCGGCGCGGCGGCGCGCCGACGGCGCCTGGGAGGATGCCGAGGGCATGGCGGTGGAGGAGTTCGACCGCCACGACAACCTGATGTTGGAGGGCGGGATCGTCGCGTCCGGCGGCTGCCTCGTGGTCGAGGAGGTCGAGCCCGGGCGGCGCTGGCACGACCTCGCGGGCTTCGCCCGCTGCGTGGCGGCGGCGGCCCGGCTGCTCGGCGCCCGCGGCTGACCTTCCGGCGCCCGGCATTTCGCGGCATGACGAGGGGAATAACCGGAGGATCCGTCATGCGCCTATCGCGTCGCGCGGCGCTCGCCGCGCTCGGCCTGCCCGCCATCGCCCGAATGGGGGGCGCCCGGGCGGAGGCCGCCTGGCCCGACCATCCGATCCGGGTCGTCGTCGCCTGGCCGCCGGGCGGCAGCACCGATGTGGCGGCGCGCCTCGTCACCGCGCCGATGCAGCCGGCGCTCGGCCAGCCGATCGTCATCGAGAACCGGGGCGGCGCCACCGGGGCGGTCGGTTCCGGCGTCGTCGCCCAGGCGGCGCCGGATGGCTACACTTGGCTGATCGACGCCTCGGGCCAGGCGGTGAACCAGTTCCTGATGAGCGGCCTCGGCTTCGACTATGCGACGGCCTTCGCACCGGTGACGCAGCTCACCGTCCTGCCGGCGCTGCTCCTGGTGCGGAGCGCGGCGCCCTATCGCAGCCTCGGGGCGCTGCTCGACCACCTCAAGGCCAATCCCGGCCAGGAGAGCTATGGCAGCAGCGGCATCGGCACGGGCTCGCACCTCGCCTCGGCGCTGCTGCTGAAGCGGGCGGGGCTGACGGCGACGCATGTGCCCTATCGCGGCGGCGCGCAGCAGATCCAGTCGGTGCTGACCGGCGAGACGCTCTTCACCTTCTCGACCATCCCGACGCCGGCGCCGCTGATCCGCGACGGCCAGCTGCGGGTGCTGGCCCTCTCGACGGCGCGGCGGACGCCGGCCTTCCCCGAGGCGGTGCCAGTCGCCGAACAGGGCTTCCCGGGCTTCGCGATCGGCGATTGGCACGGGCTGCTGGCGCCGACGGGAACGCCCGCCGCCATGATCGCCAGGATGGCCGATGCGGCCGTGGCGGCGCTGCGGCAAGAAGAGGTGCAGCAGCGCCTGACCTTGCTCGGCGCCGAGCCGGCCGGGCAGGGGCCCGAGGCCTTCGGCGCCTTCCTGGCGGCGGAGCGCAAGCGCCTCGGCGCCTTCATCCGGGAGGAGGGCATCCGGGCCGATTGAGCGGCGCGGCGCGAAGAAAAAGGGTGCCCGACGGAATCGGGCACCCTAGGGGATCAGTGATCGCAGGGACCGGGTGTGGCGTCCCGATCCGCTCACAGAACGTCGCTGCGCGACGCGAGTTCGAGCGGGAGCGGCATAGTGCTGCGAGGAGGCCAGGGCCAGGATCGGGCGGGGCAGGTGGTGGGCGCACAAGGACTCGAACCTTGGACCCGCTGATTAAGAGTCAGCTGCTCTACCAACTGAGCTATGCGCCCGCGGGCGGTGGCCGAGGCCGCCGTCCGGGAGGGGGGTTTTAGCGTTCGCCGCCGCTTTGTCCACCCCCCAATTGCCGGTCTGCCGCGACGATCGCGCATCGCCTCGGCAAGCCTGGCGGCGCCGTGCTACGCCGCCGCCGAAGACATGGAGGCAGTGACGCCGGCATGACCGCGATCCCGAATTTCTCCGAATTGTCCTTCCCGCAGCCGACGCGCGAAAGCCTGGCCGCAGCCTATGCCGACATCGCCGCGCGCCTCGATGCCGGCGAGCTGGGCGCGGCGCTGGCCGAGTGGGACCGGCATCGCCGCGACCTCGAAAGCTGGTCCTCCCTCACGCATTTGCGTTTCTCCCAGGACACGACGAGCGAGGCGGCGAAGTCGGCGCGTGAATATGCCGACGCCCTGGCGCCGGTGGCGGCGGAACACGAGACCGCCCTGAAGCGGCGCCTGCTCGCCTGGCCGGACCGCGCCGCCCTCGCCGCGGCGGCGGGGGACTTCGCTCTCCGCTTGTGGGAGATGGACGTCACCACCTTCGAACCGGCGATCGCCGCCGATCTCGAGGAGGAATCGCGCCTGGGCGCGCGCTACACCGAGCTGCTGGCCGGCGCGAAGCTCGAGATCGACGGCAAGGTGGTGAATCTCTCCGGCCTCGCGCCCTATGCCGAGGATCCCGACCGCGCCACGCGGCATCGCGCCGAGGCGCTGCGCTGGGATTTTTTCGCGGCGCATGGCGAAGCGCTCGACGGCATCTATGACGAGCTCGTCCGGCTGCGCCACGGCATGGCGCGCAAGCTCGGCTACGAGACCTACACGCCGCTCGGCTATCGCCGCATGCGCCGCACCGATTACGACGCCGCCGATGTCGCGCGCTACCGCGACGAGGTGGCCAGGCATGTCGTCCCGCTGGTCGCCCGGTTGCTGGAGCGGCGGCGGCAGGCGCAGGGCTGGGACCGGCTGCGCTTCTGGGACGAGGCGCTGGTCGATCCGCGCGGCAATCCCGGGCCGGTCGGCGACCATGACGTTCTCTGCGCCAGGGCGCAGACCATGTTCGACCGCATGGATCCGCGGCTCGGCGACTTCTGGCGGCTGATGGAGCAAGGCGGCTTCACCGATCTGCGCAACCGCCCGGGCAAGGCCGGAGGCGGCTTCTGCACCAGCTTCCCGAGCGTCGGCGTGCCCTTCATCTTCGCCAATTTCAACGGCACGCATCACGATATCGGCGTCTTCACGCATGAGATGGGGCATGCCTTCCAGAATTGGGAAAGCCGCGCCCTGCCGGGGCTCGACTATCTCTGGCCGACCATGGAGGCGGCCGAGATCCATTCCATGTCGCTGGAATTCCTGACGCATCCGCAGATCGGCCTGCTGGTCGGGGAGGCGGATGCCGAGCGGTTCCGCCGCATGCACCTCGAAGTCTCGCTCGCCTTCCTGCCCTATGGCGTCTGCGTCGATCACTTCCAGCACGAGGTCTATGCCCGGCCGGAGGCGACGCCGGCGGAGCGGCATGCGATCTGGCAGCGGCTGGAGCGGCACTACATGCCCTGGACCGATTACGGCGACCTCGCCTATCCCGCCAAGGGTGGGCGTTGGCAGGCCAAGCCGCATATCTACCGCTCGCCCTTCTACTACATCGACTACACCCTGGCGCTGTGCTGCGCCCTGCAGTTCTGGGCGCGCTCGCGCCGCGATCCGCAGGCGGCGCTCGCCGACTACATCGCGCTCTGCGGCCGCGGCGGCTCGGCGCCCTTCACCGAGCTGGTCGCCTCGGCGGAGCTCAGCTCGCCCTTCGTGCCCGGCGCGCTGCGCAGCGTGGTCGAGGAGGCGGAGGCGCTGCTCGGCGCGGTATAAACGGTTGCCGCAGGCTCGCGGCGAAGGCGCTCGGCCCGGGCGAGGCGCGGCGTGCAGGTGTCATACTCGGCGGCCGAGCAGTCCACCTGGTTGCAGCTCAGGCACATGTTCATCTCGTCCGGCACGGGCGCGACGATGTGCCGCTGGATGAAGCTACGGAGTCGTGGCAAGCGCATCGCCAAGCCCTCTGCGTGACAGGCCGAGGGTGGGACGCGCCGCGCTGCCGGGCCTTGCGATACCGCAAGGCCCGCCTCAACTCGACGCGAGCGACGCAAAAAAGAAGGGCGCCAGCCCGTGAAGGCGGCGCCCGAAGTCAACAGGGAGGCTTCACGTCTGGGAGACGAAGGGGTTCGGGGCAGGCCCCGAGTTACCCTGACCGGCCTCATCGACCGGACAAGAAGGAGCCTACGCCTCTCGTTGCCATGCAGGTCTGGTCAATGCGGCCAGCACCTATGCGAAAACAACATATCAACCATTCGTAGATAGTTCAGAGATCAGGAAATCGCGGAAGACGGAGACGCGCTTCGAATGCCGCATCTCCTCCGGATAGACGAAATAGGCATCCAGCCGCGGCGTCTTGAGCTCCGGCAGCACCTGCAGCAGCCCGTCGAGCTCGGCGCCCATGTAGTCCGGCAGCGCGGCGAGGCCGAGGCCGCTCTGCACCGCCCGCAGCATGCCGGTCAGGCTGTTCACCTCGACCGCCGCCCGGCGGGGCGCGCCGGGGCGGCGCCCGGCCTCGCTCAGCCAGTTCACCTCGTCGATCGGCGGCCGGTGGTCGCCCCAGACGATCAGCCGATGCGCGTCGAGATCCTCGGCCCGCTGCGGCATGCCAGCCTGCTTCAGGTAGGAGGGGGCGCCGCAGACCCGCCAGCCGAAGCTCGCCAGATGGCGCTGGATCAGGTCCGGCTGGCGCGGCGGGTGCATGCGGATGGCGACATCCGCCTCGCGCATGGCGAGGTCGAGGTCGCTGTCATCCATCAGCAGGGTGACGCTGACCTCCGGGTAGAGCTGCAGGAAACGCGCCAGCCGTGGCGCCAGCCAGGTGCTGCCGAAGCCGGTGGTGCTGGTGACCTTGAGCCGCCCCGCCGGTCGCTCGCGGCTCTCGGTCAGCAGCGCCTCGGTCATCGCCAGCTTGGCGAAGACCTCGCGCACCGTGCGGTTCAGCGTCTCGCCCGGCTCGGTGAGGATCAGGCCGCGGGCATGGCGGTGGAAGAGCGGCACCTGCAGCGCCTCCTCCAGCGCCTGGATCTGGCGGGAGACGGCGGACTGGCTGAGGTTCAGCGTCTCGCCGGCATGGGTGAAGGAGCCGGCTTCCGCGACCGCGTGGAAGACGCGCAGCTTGTCCCAGTCGAGCGGCATCGGCGTGTCAGGTCCAGGCTTCCAGGGCGGGCGCCGATTCGGGCAGGTGCGCCAGCCATTTCTCCGCCTCGAGCGCCGCCATGCAGCCGGTGCCGGCGGCGGTGACGGCCTGGCGGTAGATGCGGTCCTGCACGTCGCCGGCGGCGAAGACGCCCGGCAGGCTGGTGCGGGTGCTGTCGGGCTCGGTCACGATATAGCCCTCGGCATCCATCCCGATCTGGCCGCGGAAGAGCGCCGTCGCCGGATCATGGCCGATGGCGACGAAGACGCCGTCGAAGCCGCGCTCCGTGACCTCGCCGGTCTTCACGTTGCGGGTCCTGAGGGCGCGCAGCGCCGGGAAGCGCCCCTCGCTCGCCAGCATCGCCTCGACCACCGTGTCCCAGACCACCGTGATGTTCGGCTTGGCATGCACGCGCTCCTGCAGGATGCGCTCGCCGCGGAAGGCATCGCGCCGGTGGATGAGGGTAACGGACTTCGCCAGGTTCGACAGGTAGAGCGCCTCCTCCATCGCCGTGTTGCCGCCGCCGATGACGGCGACCTCCCTGCCGCGGAAGAAGAAGCCGTCGCAGGTGGCGCAGGCGGAGACGCCGAAGCCACCGAGCTCCTTCTCGCCCGGCACGCCGAGCCAGCGGGCCTGGGCGCCGGTGGCGATGACCAGGCTCTGCGCCAGATAGGCGTCGCCCGAATCGCCCTCGGCGCGGATCGGCCGCTCGCCGAGGGTGACGCGGGTGATCACGTCCTGCACGATCTCCGCCCCGCAATGCTCGGCCTGGGCCTTGAACTGCTCCATCAGCCAGGGGCCCTGGATCGGCTCGGCGAAGCCCGGGTAATTCTCGACATCGGTGGTGATGGTGAGCTGCCCGCCGGGCTGCATGCCGGCGACGAGGATCGGCTTCAACCCGGCGCGGGCGGCATAGATCGCGGCGGTGTAGCCGGCCGGTCCGGCACCGAGGATGAGGAGACGCGTGCGATAGGTCTTGGGCAAGGTGCGATTCCCGACGGTCGGCGCGAAACGACCATAATTTGGCATCGGCGGGGCGGCCACAAGCGCAAGCCTTGCGGCAGAAGCAATGAGCAATGATATTGCGCCCGAAGCCAGTTCACGGCAACGAATCATGAAAGCATGAGTAGTGCGGCTCCAGATCCTTCCCTCGACGATGTCGATCGCCAGATCCTGGCCGAGCTGCAGGCCGATGGCCGGATGACCAATGTGGAACTCGCCCGCCGGGTCGGGCTTTCCGCCCCGCCCTGCCTGCGCCGGGTGCGGCGGCTGGAGGAGGAGCGGATCATCCGCGGCTACCATGCCGATCTCGATCCCGTGGCGCTCGGCTACGAGATCACCTTCTTCGCCCTGGTCGGGCTGGAGAGCCAGAAGGAGGCGGTGCTCACCGCCTTCGAGTCGCGCATGCGCCACTGGCCCGAGGTGCGCGAGTGCCACATGATCCGTGGCGGCGGCGATTTCCTGCTGCGCCTCGTCGCGCGCGACACCGCGCATGAGAATGCGCTGACGGCGCGGCTGACGGGGGCGGAGGAGGTGGCGCGGGTGCAGACCCTGCAGACCATTCGCACCTCGAAGGACGAGGCCGGGGTGCCGATCGCCGGCTGAGCGCTGACGATCGGCCTCATATCAACGGACCGGTCCCCTGACCGGTCCGAGGCCCCGGTTGGGGCCCGCGCCATATGTCGCGCAGCCAAGCGAGTCGGAGGTTTGCGCCCGGCGACTGCGGGCGAAGATCAGCCCGGCGCCGGCGCGCTGCAGCCCCGGCGGACCACGTAGCAGCCGGCCTCGAGCGCTGCCACGATGGCGTTGCCCTGCGCCGTGTCGCGCACCTCGACCATCAGCTCCAGCTCGGCGCTCTGCACGCTGGGCGCGGCGAAGAGCCGCTGGTGGCTCACCTCGATCACGTTGCCGCCGGCGGCGGCGACCCGGGCGGCGATGTCGGCCAGCACGCCCGGCCGGTCCGGGATGTCGAGATGCAGCCGCAGGATCCGGCCGTCGCGCAGCAGGTTGCGCAGCAGGACATTGGCCAGGATACGGGCATCGATATTGCCGCCGCAGACCGTGGTGCCCACCGCCTTGCCGGCGAAGCGCCCGGGATGGGCGAGGATGGCGGCGAGGCCGGCGGCGCCGGCGCCCTCGGCCACCACCTTGGCGCCCTCAGCGAGCAGGGCGATCGCCTGCTCCACCGCGCGCTCGGGCACCACCAGCACCTCGACGCCGAGCTCGCGCAGCAGGGCGAGCGGCAGCTCGCCGACATCGCGGACGGCGATGCCCTCGGCGATGGTCGGGCCGCCCACCGCGACCGGGCTGCCGGCCAGGCGTTGCGCCATGGCCGGATAGCCCGCCACCTCGACGCCATAAACCGGCAGGCCGGGCCGCAGCTCGCGCGCCGCGGCGGCGCAGCCGGCCAGCAGCCCGCCGCCGCCGACCGGGAAGACCACGGCATTGAGCGCCGGGGCGTCCTCCAGCATCTCGAGCACCATGGTGCCCTGGCCGGCGATCACGCCCGGATCGTCATAGGGGTGGATGAAGGTGAGGCCGTCGCGCAGCGCCAGCTCATGCGCATGCGCCGCCGCCTCGGCCAGCGTCTCGCCATGCAGCACGACCCGGGCGCCCCAGCCCTCGGTGCGGACCACCTTCGTGGCGGGGGTGAAGCGCGGCATGACGATGGTCGCCGCGATCCCGGCCAGGGAAGCATGGCGGGCGACCGCCTGGGCATGGTTCCCGGCCGACATGGCGATGACGCCGGCCGCTCGCTCGCGCGGCGTGAGCAGGGCGATCCGGTTGGCGGCGCCGCGCTCCTTGAAGGCGCCGGTGGCCTGGAGGTTGTCGAGCTTCAGGAAGACCTGCGCGCCGGTCGCCCGGGAGACCGCATGCGAGGGCAGGGTCGGGGTGCGCAGGATGGCGCCCGCGATGCGCGCGGCGGCAGCCCGTATGTCGGCGAGGGTGATGGGGGCGGCGGGCGAGGGGAGGGGCAGCGGCGGGGCACCGCCATCCAGGGCCAGGGCGCGCAGGGGCAAGGTCGGGGTCTTTCGCGGCAGGTCTCTCGCTGGGCCGCCGGCGGCGGGCGCCGTCCTATAAGCCTATCGATAGCGACGGGCGATGCATGTCGCTGCGAGGTCGGAACACATTCCGGGCAGGCACCGAGCGGCCGGCGCGGCCAGTCGGGCCGGCCGCGGCGCCCTCAGCGGAAGGCGACGGCCGTGATCTCGTAGGCGCGGGCGCCGCCCGGGGCGGGCACCTCGACGCTGTCGCCGATCTTCTTGCCGATCAGCGCCTTGGCGAGCGGCGAGGAGATGGAGATCGACCCCACCTTCATGTCCGCCTCGTGCTGGCCGACGATGCGGTAGGTCTTCTCCTCCTCCGTCTCCTCGTCGACGACGGTGACGCGGGCGCCGAATTTCACCTGGTCGCCGGAGAGCTTGGAGATGTCGATCACCTCCGCGGCCGGAATGATGGATTCCAGCTCGGCAATGCGGCCCTCGATGAAGGACTGCTTCTCGCGCGCCGCGTGGTACTCGGCATTCTCGGAGAGGTCGCCATGCGCCCGCGCCTCGGCAATGGCGCGGATGACCGCCGGGCGCTCCTCGCCCTTCAGCTGCTTCAGTTCCTCCTCAAGCTTCGCCAGACCTTCCGCGGTCATGGGGAACTTCTGCACGGCAAGCCCTTCCTTACGAGCAATGACGGGCGAGGGTCATGGCATTCGCCCGCGGTCACGCACTTCATCCTCCGCCGCGCCGCCCCTGCCGCAAGACAATGGCCGTGTGGCGGGCGACGACGGAAAACCGAGCGAATCAGCGGGAAGTTCCGCGCGTCCCGCTCAGGGTTGCCGAAGCGGCGCGCCGCAATTGACAACCGCCGGGCTGCGCCTCGATCGCGCCGTCCGCTCAAAACGAACGGTTAAAATAGGACTGTAGCGGCGCCACATCAAGGGTTCCGGCGCGCAGCGCCGCGATGGCATGCACCGCCGCCCGGGCGCCGGCCGCCGTCGTGTAGTGTGGCACGCCCTGGGTGAGGGCGGAGCGGCGGATGTCGAAGCTGTCGGCGATGGACTGGCCGCCGCCGGTCGTGTTGATGACGAGTTGGATATCGCCGGACTTGATGGCGTCCACGCAATGCGGACGGCCTTCCAGCACCTTGTTCACCGTCTCGCAGGCCAGCCCCGCCTCGCGGATGCGGGCGGCGGTGCCGCGCGTGGCGACGATGCCGAAGCCCATGTCGATCAGCCGCCGGGCCAGCACCACGGCGGCCGGCTTGTCGCCCTCCTTCACCGAGATGAAGGCGGTGCCGGTGAGCGGCAGCTTCACCCCGGCGCCGAGCTGCGACTTGGCGAAGGCCCGCTCGAAGGAGGTGTCGAGCCCCATCACCTCGCCGGTCGATTTCATTTCCGGCCCGAGGATGACGTCGACATTGGGGAAGCGGTTGAAGGGGAACACCGCCTCCTTCACCGCGACATGGCGGTAGATGGCCTCGCCATCGAGACCGAATTCGGCGAGCTTCGCCCCGGCCATCACCTGGGCGCCGATCTTGGCCACCGGCACGCCCGTCGCCTTGGCGACGAAGGGCGCGGTGCGCGAGGCGCGGGGATTGACCTCGAGCACGTAGATCTCGCCGTCCTTCACCGCGTACTGCACGTTCATCAGCCCGACGACCTTCAGCGCCCGCGCCATCGCCTCGGTCTCGGCGCGCAGCTCGGTTACCACCGCGGGCGGCAGGGAATAGGGCGGCAGGGAGCAGGCGCTGTCACCGGAATGGATGCCGGCTTCCTCGATATGCTCCATGACGCCGGCGACGTAGACCGTGCCGCCGGCATCGGCGATGCAATCCACATCCACCTCGATCGCGTCCTGCAGGTACTGGTCGATCAGGATCGGGTTCTCGCCCGAGACCTTCACCGCCTCCTGGCCGAAGCGCAGCAGCTGCTCCCGGTTGTAGGCGATCTCCATGGCGCGGCCGCCGAGCACGTAGGAGGGGCGGACCACCACGGGATAGCCGATGCGCTCGGCCTCCCGCACCGCTTCCTCAAGGTCGCGCACCGTGCCGTTCCGCGGCTGCTTCAGGCCGAGGCCCTTCAGCAGCTGCTGGAAGCGCTCGCGGTCCTCGGCGATGTCGATCGCCTCGGCGCTGGTGCCGAGGATGGGGATGCCGGCCTTGTGCAGCGCCTGGCTGAGCTTCAGCGGCGTCTGGCCGCCATACTGCACGATGCAGCCGAGCAGCGTGCCCTTCTCCTGCTCGCGCCGGATCAGGGCGGTGACGTCCTCGCCGGTCAGCGGCTCGAAATACAGGCGGTCGGAGGTGTCGTAATCGGTCGAGACCGTCTCGGGGTTGCAGTTGACCATGATGGTCTCGAAGCCCGCATCCTTCAGCGCGTAGCAGGCATGGACGCAGCAATAGTCGAACTCGATGCCCTGGCCGATGCGGTTGGGCCCGCCGCCGAGGATGACGATCTTCTGCCGCTCGGTCGGACGGGATTCGCAGACCGGCGTGCCGAAGCCGCCCTCATAGGTCGAGTACATGTAGGGCGTCTCGGAGACGAATTCCGCGGCGCAGGTGTCGATGCGCTTGTAGACCGGGGTGACGCCGAGGGCGAGGCGGGCAGCCTCCACTGCGGCCTCGGCCTGGCCGGTGAGCTGGGCGAGGCGGCGGTCGGAGAAGCCGAACGCCTTCAGGCGGCGCAGCGCGGCGGCCGTCCGCGGCAGCCCGCCGGCGGCGACCTCGCGCTCCGCCGCGACGATCTTCTCGATCTCGCGCAGGAACCAGGGATCGAACTTGCTGGCCTCGTGCACTTCCTCGAGCGACACTCCTGCGCGCATCGCCTGCGCCGCCATCAGCACCCGGTCCGGCTTCGGCGTGGCCAATGCCGCGTGGAAGGCCTGGGCGGAGCCGTCGCCGGGCGCCGCCACCTCGTCGAGGCCGGAGAGGCCGGTCTCCAGGCTGCGCAACCCCTTCTGCAGGGCTTCCGCGAAGCTGCGGCCGATCGCCATCGCCTCGCCGACCGATTTCATGCTGGTGGTCAGCACCGGCGGGGTGCCAGGGAATTTTTCGAAGGTGAAGCGGGGAATCTTCACCACCACATAGTCGATGGTCGGCTCGAAGCTCGCCGGGGTGACGCGGGTGATGTCGTTCGCCAGCTCGTCCAGCGTGTAGCCGACCGCGAGCTTGGCCGCGACCTTGGCGATCGGGAAGCCGGTCGCCTTGGAGGCGAGCGCCGAGCTGCGCGAGACGCGCGGGTTCATCTCGATGATCACCATGCGCCCATCGGCCGGGTTGATGCCGAACTGGACGTTGGAGCCGCCGGTATCGACGCCGATCTCCCGCAGGCAGGCGATGGAGGCGTCGCGCATGCGCTGGTATTCCCGGTCGGTCAGCGTCAGCGCCGGGGCGATGGTGACGGAATCGCCGGTATGGACGCCCATGGCGTCGAGATTCTCGATCGAGCAGATGATGATGCAGTTGTCCGCGCTGTCGCGGACCACCTCCATCTCGTACTCCTTCCAGCCCAGCACGCTCTCCTCGATCAGCACCTCGCTGGTCATCGAGGCGGAGAGGCCGGCGGAGACGATCTGCTCGAACTCCTCGCGGTTGTAGGCGATGCCGCCGCCCGTGCCGCCGAGGGTGAAGGAGGGGCGGATGACGCAGGGCAGCTTCACCAGATCGAGCCCGGCCCGCGCCTCCTCCATGCTGTGAGCGATCGCCGAGCGCGGGCTCTCGATGCCGATCTTGGTCATGGCGTCGCGGAATTTCAGCCGGTCCTCGGCCTTGTCGATGACCTCCGCGCGGGCGCCGATCAGCTCGCAGCCATACTTCTCCAGCACCCCCGCCTCGGCGAGCTTCAGCGCCGTGTTCAGCGCCGTCTGCCCGCCCATGGTCGGCAGCAGCGCGTCGGGCCGCTCCTTGGCGATGATCTTCTCGACCATCTCGACCGTGATCGGCTCGATATAGGTGGCGTCCGCCAGGCCCGGATCGGTCATGATCGTGGCCGGGTTGGAGTTCACCAGGATCACCCGGTAGCCCTCGGCGCGCAGTGCCTTGCAGGCCTGGGCGCCGGAATAGTCGAACTCGCAGGCCTGGCCGATGACGATCGGGCCGGCGCCGATGATGAGGATGGAGGAGATGTCGGTGCGCTTCGGCATGGGGGCGTTCCGGTCGTCGGGGCGATCAGGGTGTGGCTGGCGGCGGGCGGCGCGTCATGGCCGCTGGCCCTCCCGCTGGCCCTCCCGCCGGGCCGCGAGCAGCAGCGGCGGCAGCAGCAGGGCGTGGCAGAGCAGGATGAGGATCACGGCCGAGAGCGGCTCGCCCGGCGTCGCATAGGCGGCGCCCATCGTGTTGACGGCGAGGCTGAGGCCGAAGGCGCGCCAGGCCGCCTGTCGCGGCGGGCCGAGCCGCTTCATCAGCATCGCCAGCACGGCAAGCGATAGGCCGGTCCAGGACAGGGCGAGCAGCGCGATGAAGACGAGCGTCACGGCGCCCGCTCCGTCGTCGCCAGCTTCACCGCCAGCAGGCCGAGCGCGCCGCCGAGCAACCAGCGCTGCGCCGCCATCCAGCGCGGATGCGCGCCGAGCAGGCGGGCGGTGCCGGCCGCGCCGAGGACGAGCAGCGCATCGAAGAGCGTGCAGACGGCGATCTGCACGCTGCCGAGCACCGCGCCCTGCAGCAGCACATGGCCGCGCGCCGTGTCGATGAAGGGCGGCAGCACCGCCATGTAGAACAGCGCCACCTTCGGGTTGAGCGCCGCTGTCGCGGCGCCGATGCCGAACAGCCGCGCCGCCGGCTCGCGCGGCAGGGGGCAGGGCGCGAAGAGCGGCTGGCCGCCCGGCCGCAGGCTCTGCCAGGCGAGCCAGAGCAGATAGGCCGCGCCGCCGAGGCGCAGCACGTCCCAGGCATAGGGGATGGCGAGCAGCGCCGCGGTGATGCCGGCCGCGGCGCAGAGCATGATGACGAGCGAGCCCGCCTGGCAGCCGAGCAGCGAGACCATGCCCGCCCCGGTCCCCTGCGCGAGCGAGCGGGAGACGAGATAGAGCATGTTCGGCCCCGGCGTCAGCGCGAGGCCGAGCGACAGGGCGGCGAAGACCAGCAGGGCCTCGGGGCTCGGCACGGCTCAGCCGTTGACCGAGAAGCCGCCATCCACCGGGATGGCGGTGCCGGTGATGAAGCCGGCCGCGTCGCTGGCGAGGAAGGCGGCGATGCCCTCGAAATCCTTCGGGTCGCCCCAGCGGCCGCGCGGCGTGCGGGCGAGGACGTTGTCGTTCAGCGTCGGCATGTCTGACCGCGCCTTGCGGGTGAGGTCGGTGTCGATCCAGCCCGGCAGCAGGCAGTTCACCGTGATGCCGTCCGGCCCCCAGGCCACCGCCATGGAGCGGGTCATCTGCACCACGCCGCCCTTGCTCGCGCCGTAGGCGGCATGGAAGGGCAGGCCGAAGATCGAGAGCATGGAGCCGTTGTTGATGACGCGCCCATGGCCTCCCGCCTTCAGGTGCGGATGCGCCGCCCGGCTCGCCAGCATGGCGCTGGTCAGGTTGGTGGCGATCACCTTGTGCCAGTCGGCGAGCTCATAGACCTCCGGCCGGTTGCGGATGTTGATGCCGGCATTGTTCACCAGGATGTCGAGCCGGCCGAAGCGCTCGACGCAGCGGGCCACCATGGCGTTCACGCTCGCCTCCTCGGTGACGTCGGCGACCACCGCATCGGCCTCGGCGCCGAGCGCGCGGAGCGCCGCCACGGCCTCGGCATTCTTCGCCTCGTTCCGCCCGGCCACCATCACCGCCGCGCCGGCCTTGGCCAGGCCGCGGGCGAGGCCGAGGCCGATGCCGCCATTGCCGCCGGTGACGAGTCCGACGCGACCCTTCAGCTCGAACATGCCTTATCCTCCCTTGTGCTTCTCGATCATGTCGACGAAGCGGTGGAACAGGTAGTGGCTGTCGCTCGGCCCGGGCGAGGCCTCGGGATGGTACTGCACCGAGAAGGCCGGCCGGTCGGTCGCGGCGAGGCCCTCGTTCGAGCCGTCGAAGAGCGAAACATGCGTCACCCGCACGCTCGAGGGCAGGCTCTTCGGGTCGATGGCGAAGCCGTGATTCTGGCTGGTGATCTCGACCTTGCCGGTGGTGAGGTCCTTCACCGGCTGGTTGGCGCCGCGATGGCCGCGCTCGAGCTTGTAGGTCCGGCCGCCGAGGGCGAGGCCGAGGAGCTGATGGCCGAGGCAGATGCCGAAGACCGGCACCTTGCGCTCCAGCACGCCGCGGATCGCCGGCACGGCGTAGTCGCCGGTCGCCGCCGGGTCGCCGGGGCCGTTGGAGAGGAAGACGCCGTCCGGCCCGTGGCGCAGGATCTCCTCCGCCGTCGCGGTCGCCGGCACCACCGTTACCTCGAGACCGGCGGAGGCGAGGCAGCGAAGGATGTTGCGCTTGGCGCCGTAATCCACCGCGACCACCTTGTGCCGCGGTGCCGTCTGCCGGCCAAAGCCGGCGGGCCAGGCCCATTCCGTCTCGTCCCAGTGATAGGGCTGGCGGCAGGAGACCTCCTTCGCCAGGTCCATGCCCTCGAGCCCGGGCCAGGCGGCGGCCTGGGCGCGCAGCGCCGGGATGTCGAAGCGGCCATCGGCCGGATGGCAGAGCACGCCGTTCGGTGCGCCGCCGTCGCGGATGCGGATGGTCAGCGCCCGCGTGTCGAGGCCGGCGATGCCGGGCACGTCGTGGCTCTTGAGCCAGAGATCGAGGTGGCGGGTGGAGCGGTAATTCGCCGGCTCTGTCACGTCCTGCTTGACGACGAGGCCGCGGGCGACCGGCGTCGCTGCCTCCAGGTCTTCGGCATTCGTGCCGACATTGCCGATATGCGGGAAGGTGAAGGTGATGATCTGGCCGGCATAGGAGGGGTCGGTCAGGGTCTCCTGATAGCCGGTCATGCCGGTGTTGAAGCAGACCTCGGCGACCGGCGGCTGGCCGGGCCGGGTATGGGCGCCGAAGCCGCGGCCCCAGAAGACGCTGCCGTCGCCGAGGACGAGGCAGGCCGTCGCGCCTTCTGGAATGGCGTCGGGGGCGGTCTCGGTCTGGGGCATGGGGGTCTCCGCACGGGAAGCAGGGCCGGCTTCCGGGACGCCAGGGGGCGGCGCGCCAGGAAGCTCGGACAGGGACAGGCCGGTGGCGGCCAGGATGGCCGGCCAGTGGCGGGGCGGGATAGCTCGGGCTTGGCGCCATTTGCGCACCGCCTCGGTTCCGATGCCGCAACGCTGCGCGGCGGCGTCCGGGCCGCCGAGGAGAGCGATGATATCTTCGACCGTCCGCATGATGCAGGTATGTGGGAAAGTATTTCCCAGATCAATGGCGCCGACGGAAATTGGGAAAACGATTCCCGTAGGCGAGCCTCCCGAGCCACTGCCCGGCATGCTACAGCCGGGCGATCACCCCCATTCCGTGAGGATCGCCATGGCCGAGGACCTTCGCAGCCGTTTCACCGCGGCGCTCAAATCCGC
This sequence comes from Roseicella sp. DB1501, assembly GCF_013112485.1. GTDB lineage: Bacteria > Pseudomonadota > Alphaproteobacteria > Acetobacterales > Acetobacteraceae > Paracraurococcus. Next base: position 170,027 of record NZ_JABFHG010000001.1, on the reverse strand, counting down.
CATGCTGGCCAAGGATGCGGCGCGGACCTCGACGCTGCGCATGATCCTCGCCAGGCTCAAGGATACCGACATCGCCGCCCGGCCCCTGGGCGTCGACCAGGTGCCGGAGGAGCAGATCGTCGCCATGCTGCGAGGCATGGCCAAGTCTCGCCGGGAGAGCGTCGAGCTCTACCGCCAGGGCGGCCGCGAGGAGCTCGCCGCCAAGGAGGAGGCGGAGATCGCCGTCATCGAGAGCTTCCTGCCGCAGCAGATGGACGAGGCCGCGACCCGCGCCGCCATCGAGGCCGCCATCTCCGAGACCGGCGCGACCGGCGTGAAGGAGATGGGCAAGGTGATGGCGGTGTTGCGCGCGAAGCACGCCGCCAGCATGGATCTCGGCAAGGCCGGCCCGCTGGTGAAGGCGGCGCTCGGCGGCTGATGCGCCGGGCTCGCGCCGCCGCTACACTGTTCCGCAGCGATGGCCCTCCCGCCCGCCTTCCTCGATGAGCTGCGCGCCCGGACCCCGTTGCACGGGCTGATCGGCCGCAAGGCGCGGCTGGTCCGCAACGGCCGGCAGTGGAAGGGCTGCTGCCCCTTCCACAATGAGAAATCGCCCTCCTTCTACGTCTATGACGACCATTTCCACTGCTTCGGCTGCGGCGCGCATGGGGATGCCATCACCTTTCTGATGCGCGCCGAGGGGGCGAGCTTCCCCGAGGCGGTGGAGCGGCTCGCCGCCGAGGCGGGGATGCAGGTGCCGAAGCCGACGCCCCAGGCGGCGGCGCGGGAGCGGCGGGCGCGCGACCTGCACGAGGTGCTGGCCGCCGCCGCCGCCGCCTATCAGCGCCGCCTCGCCCAGCCGGACGGGCGGGCGGCGCGCGACTACCTGCTCCGCCGCGGCCTCACCGAGGCGACCATCGCCCGCTTCGGCCTCGGCTGGTCGGGCGAGGGGCGGGGGGCGCTGGCCGCCGAGCTGAAGCCCGAGGGGATCGAGCCGGCGCAGCTCGTCGCCGCCGGGCTGATGAAGCCGTGCGACCCGGAGCGGCCCGAGGCCGGCCTGGTCGACATGTTCTTCGGCCGGGTGATGTTCCCGATCCGTGACCGGCGCGGCCGCATTATTTCCTTTGGCGGGCGTATCCTCGGCGACGGCCAGCCGAAATACGTCAATGGACCGGAAACCGAGCTCTTCCAGAAACGCCGGGGCCTCTACGGGCTGGACTTGGCGCGGGAGGCGGCCTTCCGCGGCGCGACCGTGCTGGTGGTGGAGGGCTATATGGATGTCATCGCCCTGCACCAGGCAGGCTTCGGCGGCGCCGTGGCGCCGCTGGGGACCGCCCTGACGGCGGAGCAGCTCGGCCTGCTCTGGCAGCTCACGCCCGAGCCGGTGCTCTGCTTCGACGGCGATGCCGCCGGCGCCCGCGCCGCCGCCCGGGCGGCCGAGGTGGCGCTGCCGTTGCTCGCCCCGGATCGCAGCCTGAAGCTGGCGACCCTCAGCGGCGGCGAGGATCCCGACACGCTGCTGCGGAAGGAGGGGCCGCGGGCCTTCGAGGCGGTGCTCGAGGCCGCGAAGCCGCTCTCGGTCGCGCTCTACGACCTGCTCTCCGGCGGCCGGCCGCGCGCGACGCCCGAGCAGCGCGCCGCGTTGCGGGGGCAGCTCGAGGCGGCGGCCCGGCTGATCCCGGACCGGGTGCTGTCGGGCGAGTATCGCCGCGTCCTGCTCGACCGCTTCTTCGAGGAGCAACGCCGCCCGGTCTCGGGCGGCGCGCGCCGGTCCCCGGCGGACCGCCGCGGCAATGCGATGGCGCCGCCGCCCGGGCTGCAGCGCCGGCCGATCGATCCGGCCGGCATCCGGCTGGAGCGGGCCCGCAACCTGCTCGCCATCCTGCTGCGCCATCCCGCCCTGCTGCCGGAGGTCGAGGAATCCCTCATGGCGCTCGACCTGCCGGCGGGTCCCTGCGAGGCCTTGCGCCAGGCCATGCTGGGCTGGCTGCAGGAGGCGGAACTCCTTGACTCGGAAGCCCTGGCAGGCCACCTCGCCCAGAACGACATGGAGGATGCCCACGCCTGGGCCATTCGGGCCTCCGGGCTCTGCGCCGCGGCGCACCCCACGGCCCAGCCGAAAGAGGCGCTGGACGGCTGGTGGCATTTCTTCGGCCTGCTGCGAGGCGAGGCGGAACTGATCGAGGACCGGACCGAGGCGCAACGGCTCCTGGTGGAGCGCAACGATCCGGCTGCGCAGCAGCGCCTGATCCGGCTGTCGGAAGCGCTCGCCGCCCTGCGGGGGGGCGAGAGCGACGCGGCGGCCGAGGATTCGTCCCTGGGTGGGGCGCCGGCGGGCGTCCCGATGGGCTCCGAGGCAGCACGGGACGACACCATAGGGTAGAGGGCAAGCACGGGGGTCCCGGGGCGCCGGGAGACCCGTCGCGTCGATGGAGCGGACAGTATGGCGAGCAAGGTCGCGAGCGGCACCGAGATGGTCGAGAGCCGTGACGAGGCGGTGGAAGGCGTACTGATCGATATCCAGTCGGCCGCGGTCAAGAAGCTGATCGCTCGCGGCAAGGAACGCGGCTACGTCACGGTGGACGAGCTGAACGCCGCGCTGCCCTCGGACCAGGTCTCCTCCGAGACGATCGAGGACCATCTCGCGACCCTGAGCGACCTCGGCATCAACGTCGTCGATGCCGAGGAGAACGAGGATGGCGAGGCCCCGGCCGCCAAGCCCGCCGCCGAGGACCGCGACAAGGAGGAGGACGAGGAGTCCGGCGGCAATGTGGACGAGGAGAGCATCGGCCGCACCGATGACCCGGTCCGCATGTACCTGCGCGAGATGGGCTCGGTCGAGCTGCTCTCGCGCGAGGGCGAGATCGCCATCGCCAAGCGCATCGAGGCCGGCCGCGACATGATGATCGGCGGGCTGTGCGAGAGCCCGCAGACCTTCAAGGCGATCATCGCCTGGCACGAGGCGGTCAAGGAAGGCCGCATGCTGCTGCGCGACGTCATCGACCTCGAGGCGACCAACGCCGCCGACACGCCGGATGGCGGCCCGACCGAGCAGGCGGAGGAGTTCGAGGAGGGCGAGGAGGGCGAGGGCCTCGGCCTTTCTCTCTCGGCGCTCGAGGAGAAGCTGAAGCCCGAGGCGCTGGCCGCCTTCGAGGCGATCGAGGCCGCCTATTCCAAGCTGCAGAAGCTGCAGCACAAGCGGATGGAGGCCTATACTGCCGGCGAGGACCTCGTTGGCAAGTCGGAGAAGACCTACGAGAAGGCGCGGGCGGAGCTGGTCGCGCTGGTGCAGAAGGTGCAGCTGCACAACAACCGTATCGAGGAACTGGTCGAGCAGCTTAAGCACATCAACCGCAAGCTGACCGCGCTCGAGGGCCAGGTGCTCCGCATGGCCGAGGCCAGCAAGGTCAAGCGCGAGGAATTCCTCGAGCAGTGGCGCGGCAACGAGCTCGATCCCGGCTGGTTCGAGCGGCTGGCGCGGCTGAAGGGCAAGGCCTGGGCCAATTTCATCCTCCGCTCGCAGGAGGATGTGGAATCCGTGCGGGCGCAGATGTCGATCATCGCCAACGACACCAACCTGCCGATCGGCGAGTTCCGCCGGGTCTATGCCACCGTCTCGCGCGGCGAGCGCGACATGACCCAGGCGAAGAAGGAGATGATCGAGGCGAACCTGCGCCTGGTGATCTCGATCGCCAAGAAATACACCAATCGCGGCCTGCAATTCCTGGACCTGATCCAGGAGGGCAATATCGGTCTGATGAAGGCGGTGGACAAGTTCGAGTATCGCCGCGGCTACAAGTTCAGCACCTACGCCACCTGGTGGATCCGGCAGGCGATCACCCGCTCCATCGCCGACCAGGCGCGCACCATCCGCATCCCGGTCCATATGATCGAGACGATCAACAAGCTGGTGCGGACCTCGCGGCAGATGCTGCACGAGATCGGCCGCGAGCCGACGCCGGAGGAACTGGCCGAGAAGCTCGGCATGCCGCTCGAGAAGGTGCGCAAGGTCCTCAAGATCGCCAAGGAGCCGATCAGCCTCGAGACGCCGATCGGCGACGAGGAGGACAGCCATCTCGGCGACTTCATCGAGGACAAGGCCGCGATCATCCCGCTCGACGCCGCCATCCAGTCGAACCTGCGCGAGGCGACGACGCGGGTGCTCTCCTCCCTCACGCCGCGCGAGGAGCGCGTGCTGCGCATGCGCTTTGGCATCGGCATGAACACCGATCACACCTTGGAGGAGGTCGGCCAGCAGTTCAACGTGACGCGCGAGCGCATCCGCCAGATCGAGGCCAAGGCGCTGCGCAAGCTGAAGCATCCGAGCCGCAGCCGGAAGCTCCGCAGCTTCCTCGACAATTAGGCCGCGGCCCCTGGCCGTGGCGACGGAGCCCATCATTCCGGTCGCGGTCGACGTGACCTTCCTGCGCATGGACCGCCGGCCGGAGATCCATGCGCGACCGCTGCCCGCCGGCACCGCGGTCGTGCCGGCGCGGCGCTGCACCACCGCCTTCTACCGCTACCTCTATCACACGGTCGGCCAGGATTATTGCTGGTGGCTGCGCCGAACGCTGTCCGAGGGCGAGCTCGCGGCGATCCTGCGCGACCCCGCCATCAGCATCCATGTCCTCTACCAGGATGGCGAGCCGGCCGGCTTCTACGAGCTCGACCGGCGCAACCGCCCGGTCGTCAACATCGCCTATTTCGGGCTGATGCCACATGCCATCGGCCATGGGCTTGGCCGCGCCTTCCTGCGGCACGCGGTGGATGCGGCCTGGGCCGAGGCGCCGCGCGGCGTCACGGTGAACACCTGCACCGCCGACCATCCGCGGGCGCTGCCGAACTACCTCGCCGCCGGCTTCACCCGGCTGCGGACGGTGCGCGAGATCTGGCAGGTGCCGGCGCGGCTCGGCCTGCCCATACCCGAGCGCCTGCGCCACCGCTGAGGGGGTAAATTCCCCCTATTTGGGGGCGAATGGCTTGTGCTCTCGGCGCATTGGGCGCATGGTGCGCCGGTCAACCCGTCTGGTTCGGCCCGTTTCGCTTGCTCATGCCATTGAGCGCCGAGCCTGGTTCCCGTCCCGTCATGGCAGATTGGCCTGTCCCGCGGCGTTCGCGGGACGGAACCCATGCATTATGGATTTTTCCTATGTCCACTGGCACCGTGAAGTGGTTCAACGCGACCAAGGGTTATGGCTTCATCCAGCCCGAGGACGGCAGCGCCGACGTCTTCGTCCACATCTCCGACGTGCAGCGCGCCGGCCTGCAGAGCCTGAATGACGGCCAGCGCATCTCCTTCGACGTGCAGCGCGGCCAGAAGGGCAAGCTCTCGGCCTGCAACCTGAAGCTCGACTGAGCCGAAGGCCCGCCGCCCGGGGGAACTGGCTGCAGCCCCGGGCGACCTGCATCCGTGCCCTGCGCAGCCCGAAAGGCAGGATGATCATGGTCGCACCGCATCGCTTCAGCGTCGGGCAGCTGGTCGAATTCGTTCCCCATCGCTTCGACGGCAACATCCCGCGCGGCCCCTATACGGTCGTGCGGCAGTTGCCGGGCCCGGATACCGACCGTGAGTATCGGGTGAAGCACCAGCGGGACGGGCATGAGCGCGTGGTGCTGGAAAGCCAACTGCGCGGCGGTCCCGTCGCCGCTTTTCCCCTGACACCCTGATCGGAGAACAGCGTGGCGCGGCGACCGAATTATGGACAGCAGCGGGCCGAGATAAATCGCGGCAAGCAGGCCAAGCAGGCCGAGAAGCAGCGCGAGCGCGAGGAGGCGGTCGCCCGTCGCAAGGCGGAACGCGATGCCGAGCCTGATGCGCCGCCGCCGCAGCCGGATCGCGCGACGTCCGAGTGATGCCGCTGGACCGGTCGCCTGGCCGGTCCGCTGGATATGCCACGAGATCGGTCGTTCGACCGGTCCGAGGCCCCGAACGGGGCCCGCCGGCCGCGCCGCGAGGCGCGCCTGACGGCGCGACGCGGCGAAGGCCCAGGCAAACCGAAGGTTTGCGCCCGGCGCCTGAGGGCCTTGGTATGAAAATGAGAAGGGCCGGCGGGTCACCCCGCCGGCCCTTTCCATGTTCGGATCCCCGGCGCTCAGCTATGCGCCAGGATCGCCAGCAGCAGCAGCGCCACGATGTTGGTGATCTTGATCATCGGGTTCACCGCCGGCCCGGCCGTGTCCTTGTAGGGATCGCCGACCGTATCGCCGGTCACCGCGGCCTTATGGGCCTCGGAGCCCTTGCCGCCGTGATGGCCTTCCTCGATGTACTTCTTGGCGTTGTCCCAGGCGCCGCCGCCGGTGGTCATGGAGACCGCGACGAAGAAGCCGGTGACGATGACGCCGATGAGCATGGCGCCCAGCGCCTCGAAGCCCGCCGCCTTGCCGGCGATCGCCTGCACGCCGAAATAGACCACCAGCGGAGAGAGCACCGGCAGCAGCGAGGGGATGATCATCTCCCGGATCGCCGCCTTGGTCAGGATGTCGACGGCGCGGCCGTAATCCGGCCGGTCGCGGCCCTCCATGATGCCGGGCTTCTCGCGGAACTGCCGCCGCACCTCCTCGACCACGCTCATCGCCGCGCGGCCGACGGCGGTCATCGCCATGCCCCCGAAGAGGAAGGGCAGGGCGCCGCCGAAGAGCAGCCCCATGACGACATAGGGGCTGGACAGGCTGAAGGTCAGCGTGCCGACGCCCTGGAAGTAGGGGAAGGTCGCGGCGTTCGCGGCGAAGTAGGTGAGGTCCTGGGTATAGGCGGCGAAGAGCACCAGCGCGCCGAGGCCCGCCGAGCCGATCGCATAGCCCTTGGTCACCGCCTTGGTGGTGTTGCCGACGGCATCCAGCGCATCCGTGGTGACGCGGATCTCCTTCGGCAGGCCGGCCATCTCGGCGATGCCACCGGCATTGTCCGTCACCGGCCCGAAGGCGTCGAGCGCGACGACCACGCCGGCCAGCGCCAGCATCGTGGTGACCGCGATGGCGATGCCGTAGAGCCCCGCGAGGTTGTAGGTGACGAGCACGCCGGCGATGATGATCAGCGCCGGGACGGCGGTGCTCTCCATCGAGACGGCGAGGCCGCGGATGACGTTGGTGCCGTGGCCGGTCACCGAACTCTCGGCGATGGCCTTGACGGGCCGGTAGTCGGTGCCGGTGTAGTATTCCGTCACCACGATGATGAGCCCGGTCACCGCCAGGCCGACGATGCCGCAGAGAAAGAGCGAGAACGGGCTGAAGACGACGCCGCCCGCGGCGATCGGGCCGCTGCCGAAGATCAGGTAGGTGAGCGGCAGCAGCACGACGAGCGAGAGCACGCCGGTGACGATGAAGCCGCGATACATCGCCCCCATGATCGAGTTGTTCGCCGGCAGCTTGACGAAATAGGTGCCGATGATGGAGGTGATGACGCAGACCGCGCCGATCGAGAGCGGATAGAGCATGCCGAGCGCGAGCCGGTCCACCGGGAAGGCGATGGCCGCGAGCACCATGGTGGCGACCATGGTCACCGCATAGGTCTCGAACAGGTCGGCGGCCATGCCGGCGCAGTCGCCGACATTGTCGCCCACATTGTCGGCGATGGTGGCCGGGTTGCGGGGATCGTCCTCAGGGATGCCGGCCTCGACCTTGCCGACCATGTCGCCGCCGACATCGGCGCCCTTGGTGAAGATGCCGCCGCCGAGCCGGGCGAAGATGGAGATGAGGGAGGCGCCGAAGCCGAGGGCGACGAGCGCGTCGATCACCGTGCGGTCGTTGGGCGCCAGCCCGGCGATGACGGTCAGCACGAAGAAGTAGACGGCGACGCCGAGCAGGGCGAGGCCGGCGACCAGCAGCCCGGTGATGGCGCCGGACTTGAAGGCCACGTCGAGGCCGGCGGCGAGCGACTGGGTGCTCGCCTGCGCGGTGCGCACATTGGCCCGCACCGAGACGTTCATGCCGATGAAGCCGGCGGCGCCCGAGAGCACCGCGCCGATCAGGAAGCCGATCGCCACCGGGAAGCCGAGCGTGAGGATGATGAGCACGAAGAGCACCGCGCCGACGATGCCGATCGTGGTGTATTGCCGCCGGAGATAGGCCGAGGCGCCTTCCTGGACCGCCCTTGAGATTTCCTGCATCCGGGCACTGCCGGCGTCGAGCGCCATGACCTGCCTGGCGGTGATCACGCCGTAGGCGATGGATGTCGCCCCCAGCACGATCACCAGCAGCAACGTTAAGGTCATCAAAGTCGCAACCCCCCTCTGTCTTGTCTGGCGCCTGGCCGGGCGCTGGCCGACCCGCGCAGCCACCGGGAGGAGGCCGAGCGCCGCGGTGGCGGTCGGCCGGCCCGGTCGGGTCGGACGGCGCGCCATCGCGCGGCGCAGGCAGGCAAGGCTAAGCGGGGCTGCGGCAGGGGCGCAACGGTAAGAACTCCCCACAAAGCCGCTTCGCGGCGTTGCGGGACGGTCGGGGATCGGGCCGCGGTCTTGCTGCCGCCATGATTGCCTCCCACCATGTGCCGCGGGACAGGGGAGAGCAGGGGCATGATCCGACGGCGGGGCCTCCTGACCGCGGCAGGGGCCGCGGCGGGCGTGGCCGGCATGCTGGCGGCGCCGGCCGCGCAGGCGCAGGGGGTGGTGGAGAAGCGCGTCTTCGAAGCGAGCAATTTTCAGACCCGCGGCGGCGCGACAATCCCGAAGGTGCGCATCGGCTACCAGACCATGGGCGAGCTCACTGCCGCGGGGGACAACGCCGTCCTCATCTGCCACTTCTTCAGCGGCAACAGCCATGCCTTCGGCCGGCTCCAGCCCGGCGGCCCCGCCGGCTACTGGGATGCGATCATCGGCCCCGGCAAGGCGATCGACACGGGCCGGTTCTTCGTCGTCTCGGCCGATACGCTGGTGAACGTTAACGTGCCCGACGCCAATACGGTGACGACCGGGCCGGCGAGCATCAATCCCGATACCGGCCGCCCCTGGGGCATGGGCTTTCCCGTCATCGCCATGCGCGACTTCGTCGAGGTGCAGAAGCGGCTGCTCGACGGGCTCGGCGTCAAACGCCTGGCCCTGGTGGCGGGCCCCTCCAATGGCGGCCTGCAGGCCATCGAATGGGCCGCGGCCTATCCGGATTTCGTCGTCCGGACGATGCCGGTCATCGCCGCCGAGATCGATGCCTGGCTGCAGGGTTGGCTCGATCTCTGGGAGAGCCCGATCCGGCTCGACCCGAACTGGCGCGAAGGCGATTATTACGGCCAGGGGCGCGAGCCGCCGCTGCGCGGCCTGGCCGAGGCCTGGAAGCTCGTCACGCTGCAGGCGCGCGACCGGGTCTGGGCCCGGCAGTTCGACCGCCAGCTGCCCGAGGGCCAGGATCCGGCGCGCCGGATCGGGGACCGCTTCGCCATCGAGAAATGGCTCGACGATGCGGCGATGGCCCGGGCGCGGACCTCGGATGCCAATGCCTTCATCTACATGGTCCGCGCCAACCAGCTCTTCCTGAACGACTATCCCAGCCTGGCCGCGGCGGTCGCCGGCGCGGCGCCGCGCTGGCTCGTGGTCTCCAGCCCGACCGACCGCGTCTTCCTGCAGTCCGGAGTCGAGGAGTTCATCGCGGCGCTGCGCAGCGCCGGCAAGCAGGTGCAGACCGCCGAGGTGACGGGGCCGCTCGGACATCTCAACGGCGTCGTCGCCATGGCGCCGGTCGCGGCACAGATCAGCGCCTTCCTCGCGGACTGAGAGCCGGTGAGGCCGGGCGTCATGCCGCTCAGCAGGGCATGGCCGCCGGGGCGGGCCGCCCGCTGCCGCCGGAGAGGACGGGCGGCGTGATCCGTGCCAGCGCCGCGGTGAGCTGGCGGAGGTCGAAGGGCTTGAGGAGCAGCGCGGTCGCTGCCGGCCCGGCCTCGGCGAGCAGCCGCGCCCCGGCCGGCGGCAGGTAGCCGGTCATCACCAGCACCGGGAGGCCGGGCTGCTCCGCCCGCAGGCGCGGGATCAGCTCGAGCCCCGAGACGCGCGGCATGGCGAGATCCGTCACCAGCAGATCGAAGGGGCAGGTCGCCGCGATGTCGAGCGCCGCCGCGCCATCCTCCGCGTGCATGACGTCATGGCCCATCTCGGCGAGCGCCTCGCCCACCACCAGCGCGGCCAGGGGTTCGTCCTCGGCCAGGAGCACGCGGATACCATCGCCGTGACTGCCCATGCGATCTTCCCTTCCATTCGGTGGTCTTGGCCTGGCGGGCCGGGGTCCCCCGATACTTCGCAAGGTCTAAACAACCATGGGTGGAGAAACACGTCACGGTCACGCGATAGTTGCGAAATCCCGGAGCGGGCACTTCGGTGCCAGCGAAGGGACGCCGCTCAACCCCAGGCGGCGATGGCCGCGCGATAGGCCCGGGCCGAGGCCTCAAGGTTGCAATGGCGGCGAAGATGCTCCCTCGCCGCCGCGCCCTGCGCCGCCCGCCGCGGCGGGTCCCGCAGCAGTGCGGCGAGCAGCGCCGCGAGACGGGGCGCCGCCTCCGGCCCCGGCGCCAGCCGCGCCACCGTGCCCTCCGGCATCTCCGCCGCCGGCCCGACGGCATCGACCACCGCCGGCAATCCCATGCCGAAGGCACGGACGAGCGCCCCGGAGCTCTCCCCGGCCTGGGGATGGCGGAGATTGACGAGCAGGTCGGCGGCCCGGGCCTGCCAGAGGAAGTCGGCATCCGACAGCCAGCCGGTCACCCGGACGCGGTCCCGCAGCCCGAGCCGGTCCAGCAGCCCGGCGAGGTCCAGCGCCGGATCGGGGGCGCCGGCGATCACGTAGAGCAGGTCAGGGATCTCCGCCGCGAGCCGCGCGACCGCCTCGAGCACGAGGTCGATCCGCTTGGCCGGCGTCGCATGGCCGAGGGAGAGCAGGATCGGCGCCGCCGCCGGCAGGGCGAGCCGTGCCCGCGCCTCTGCCTGCCCCAGCCCATCCAGCCTGGCCACGTCCGGCGAGAGGTGGTGCGGCACGATGCGCAGCGGCGGACCATCCGGCCGCTGCACCCGCCCGGCGGCGAAGCGGCTGTGCAGGATGACGCCCCGGGCCCGGCGCAGCACCTGCCGGTGCATCGGCAGCAGGAAGCGGAGCATCGGGTCGAAGAGCCCGGCGGCGCGCTGCCGGGCGATGCGCCGCCCGGCCTCGCCATGCTCGGCGACGAGCGCGGCCTCGTAGGCGGCGGCATTGCCGCGGGCGAGGGTCAGCGCCTCCACCAGATGGTGCAGCACCGGGTCGTGCAGGGTGACGATGCCGGGCCGGGACAGCGCGGCGGCGTAGGCATGCGCATGGTCGAGGCTGTTGCCGACCTGATGCAGATGCGGCCAGCCATGCAGCGCCGGCCGTTGCCGATAGGCAAGGAGAGGGAGCACCTCCACCCCGGGCAGCGGCTCGACGCCCTGGTGCTGCGCCACCACCGCGACCACCGGCCTGTCGCGGGCGAGGGCCGGCAGCAGCTCCGCGGCATAGCTGGCGACTCCCGAGCGCGCCGGCGGCAGGGGGGTGAAGACGACCAGCCCGCGCTCCGCCCCGTCGGGGTTGGGATCCGACAGCGGCGCCCCCGCCCGGCTCACGCGGCGGGCCGGGCTTCGAGGGCCAGGAGCCGCGCCTCCAGGCTCCGGAGCCGGGCCTCGAATTTTGCCTCCGCCGCCGCGACCAGCGTGCCGGCATGGTCGGCGACCAGCCGCGCCAGCGCCTCCACCGCCGCGTCGCGCCCCGCCGCGGCCTCCCCCGGGGCCGGTCCTAGCAACCCGTCGAGGCGCTCCGTCACCTCGCGCCGCAAGGCGTTGATCTCGAAATGCAGCGCCGCGTCGCGCGCCTCGATCAGCGCACCGGCCGGGCCGGCCCCGGTGAGCAGCCCCGTCGCCTCTTGCAGCCGGGCCACTTCACGCTGCAGCCATTCGGTGCGCAGCGACAGGGAGAGGGCGAGGACCCGATGCGGCCCCGGCGGCAGGGGCGGGGCGTCCTCGAAGCCGATCCGCGTCCCGTAGCGGCCCGCCTCGGCCGAGCTCGCCATCTCGCGCAGCATGGCGAGCCGCCGCTCCGGCTGGCCGGCAATGGCGTCCCGGTAGTGCCGGTAGCCGACGGCATCCGGCCAGCGGCCGAGAAGGGCGAGGTAGAGGTTGACGACGAAGTCGTGGTCCTCGCCGCCGAGCAGCTCGGTGGCGGCGAAATGCCGGCTGTCGGTGGCGCTGTCCACGCTGTCGTTCCCCATGCGGGCTCCGGTCCGTCGTCCCGGAGTCTCCTCGTCCGGTCGGGCTCTGCGCTACTCCGCGGCCATGCGCATCTCCGGCGCGCCGCCGGCCTGCGCGGTCCCGGCCGGCACGCCGAGCCGGGCATAGAGCGCCTCGAGCCGCGCCGCATAGCGCTCCGGGCTGAACTGCGTCGCCTGGCGCGGACCGGCATCGGCGAGGCGGGCGCGCAGCGCCGGGTCGCGGTCGATCGCCCGGATCGCCTGCACCAGGTCGGAGATGTCGTAGGGATCGACCTTCAGCGCCGCATCGCCCACCACTTCCGGCATGGAGGCGGTGTTGGAGGTGATCACCGGCGTGCCCAGCAGCATGGATTCCAGCGCCGGCAGGCCGAAGCCCTCGTAGAGCGAGGGGAAGAGCACCGCCCGCGCGCCGCGGATCAGGTTCACCAGCAGGCGGAAGGGCGCGTAGTCGAGCAGCATGACACGGTGCCGCGTGCGCAGGACGGAGCCTTCCTGCACGAGGTAGCGCACATGGTCGTCGTGCAGCAGCCGCAGCTCCTCCTCCGACTTCCAAGCCTTCTTGCCGACGATCACGAGCGGCCCCTCGACATTGCTGGCGAGATAGGCCTGGATCAGCCGGCCGACATTCTTCTTCGGCTCGATGGCGCCAAAGAACAGCCAGTATTTTCCCGCCTCCAGGCCGAAGCTGCCGCTGATCTCGGCCTGGACCTGCTCCATCGGCAGGTCGCGCAGCCGACGCGGGATGTCGACCGCCTGATAGGTGTTGGTGACTCGCTCCTCGGGCACGCCGAGGAGGGAGACGATGTCCCGCTTCGAGGCCTCGGAGACGGTGACGATGTGGTCCGCGACCTTGCCGAGCATGCGGTTGAGGCGGAAGTAGCGGCGCTTGTTGTCGAGGGTGGTGTAGGGCAGCCGCAGCGGCACCAGGTCGTGCATGGTGTAGATGTTGCGCGCGCCGCGCGCCCGCAGCGCCAGCGGATAGGTCCAGTGCATCAGCTGCGGCGTCGCCGGGATGTCGACGGCGAGGCGGGTGCCAAAGATGCGTTGATGCATGAAGGATTGCTGGAACAGGTCCTGGGTGTTCCAGATCTCGTCGAAATGCGGCAGGCGATCGCGGAAGGTGGTCGACACCACCCTCCCGGTGATCGGCACCGGCACGCCGAGCTCGCCGAATGGCGCGCGCAGCAGGCGGCGCGTGCGGCGCAGGGCGACGAGCCATTTCGGCGGGGCGCCGACGCGCTCGTCGAAGAAGGCGATCTCGCGGATCAGCTCGGCGGTGGAGGGCGCGGCGCGGGTGCCGTAGAGCACGCCGACCTCATGACCGAGGCGGCCGAGGGCGAAGCTCAGGTTGCGCGCATAGGTCGCGACGCCCGTGCCCTGGCTGAGCGCGAGATTGTAGCCATCCAGGAATACCCGGGCGGGACGCGTCATATTCGATCTCCATCGCTCGCCATCGCCGATCCGACATGGGATGCCGGCGCCGGCCGGCGCCCGCTGCACCCGATCCCTGGAAGCGGCATGCAGTGCGATGCCGGGGAATGGTTATCGCGCGGTTAATCGGTGAGGCGGTGTCATCGCGTTGTTGCGATTGCGGCGCGAGAGGGTCGCATTCATGAAGAGGTAAGCGGAACCGCGCGTCCACTGCCCAACGGCGCCATTTTCCGCCGCGGTGCCGGCATCATTAGGATTCAGAAATGGACATGCCGCTGCAGGATGCAGTCTTGGACGAAGTGCGGTCCGGGGGCGAGGCGCGGTCCGGGCTTGATGCCATGCGGGAGAAGGGCGACCGGCTGCGCGACGCACGTGCCTGGGCCGATGCCGCGGAAGCCTATGGCGCCTATCTCGCCGTATGTCGCGACGACGCGCCGATCATGGTCCAGTACGGGCATTGCCTGAAGGAGCTCGGCGATCCGCGCGGGGCGCTGGTCTGCTACCGCGCGGCGGAGAAGCTGCTGCCGCAGGACAGCGACATCCAGCTGCAGCTCGGCCATGCGCTGAAGCTGCTGGGGCGGCAGGAGGAGGCGACCGATGCCTATGCCCGCGCGCTCAGCCTCGACCCCGGCAATCCCGGCGCCCGGCACGAATTGTTCGGCGCGCCCGTCGACGACGCGCCGACCGGACCGGACTCCGTGGCGATGCCGCCAGCCAGCCCGGTCACCGCCGGACCGGCGGCGAGCAGTCGTGTCGGCGCCGATGCGCTCCTCTTCGATGCCTCCGACCTGCTCGACTATGTGCGCCACAACCGCGCCCCGACGGGCATCCAGCGGGTGCAGCTCAACGTCATCCGCGAGGCCCTGCAGGGCGAGGCGGCGCCGGCGCTGGTCTGCGCCTTCGATCCCGCGGCCGGGGCCTGGCGCCTGGTGCCGGCGGCGCTCTTCCTCGAGCTGGCGCGCCTATCCGCGACCGGCATCGACACCGCCGATCCCGCCTGGGAGGCGGTGGTCGCCGCGACGCAGCAGGCAGTCCAGGGCGGCACGGTGCTCGACTTCGCCCCCGGGGCGGCGCTCGTCAATCTCGGCACCTCCTGGTGGCTGCCGGACTACCTGTCGCGGGTACGGCAGGCGAAGGCGCGCTTCGGCATCCGCTACATCCCCTTCCTGCACGACTGCATCCCGCTGATCGTGCCGGAGCACTGCGCCGAGGGGCTGATCGAGGAATTCGCGCGCTGGTTCGCCGGCCTCTGCCTGCATGCCGATCGCGTGCTGGTCAACTCAGCCTGCACCGCGGCCGACTTCCGGCGGCTGCAGCGGGCGCTGCTGCCGGGACTCGAGATCCCGAGCAGCGTCGTGCCGCTGGATGCCGCGCCGGATGCAGTCGAGCCCGGCGCGTTGCCGTCGCGGCTCGCCGATGGCCGGCCCTTCATCCTCTTCGTCGGCACCATCGAATCGCGGAAGAACCACCTGCTGGTCTTCCAGGCCTGGCTGAGCCTGGTGCGCCGGCATGGTGCGGAGCGCGTGCCGGACCTGGTCTGCGTCGGCAAGCGAGGCTGGCTGGCGGAGGAGGCGCTGCGGCTGCAGGCCCGCTCCGACATCCTGCGCGCCAAGGTACACCTGCTGCACGACATCCCGGACACGGTGCTGGCGGCGCTCTACCGCGGCTGCCTCTTCACCCTCTACAACAGCTTCTACGAGGGCTGGGGGCTGCCGGTCACCGAGAGCCTGGCGCATGGCAAGGTGGCGCTGGTGCCGGAGCATTCCGGCCTGCGGGAGTCGGGCGCGGCGGGCGCGGTCTTCTTCGCGCCGAACAGCGAGCCCGATCTGGTCGAGCAGGTCTGGCGCCTCAGCACCGATGCGGCGCATCGCGCCGCGCTGGAGCAGCGCGTGGCGGCGCAGTTCCGGCCCCGCCGATGGGCGGAGATCGCGGCGCGGATCAGCCGGGAGAGCGCCCTCGGCGAAGCGCCGCCGCTGCCGCCGCCGCTCGCGCGCATCGCCCCGCCCCTCGGGGCGTCGCACCGTCTCGCGCTGCTGCCGGGCAGCGCGCCGCTGCGCGCCATGGCGCTTGCCGATGCGATGCGCGAGGGCGAGGGCTGGTCGGCCCTGGAAGGCTGGGGATGCTGGGCGCGGCCCGGCGAGAGCCGGCTGCGGCTGCCCCTGCCGGCCGAGGCGGCGGGCGCGGCGCTGCGGGTCCATCTCGAGATCCAGGCGCCGGCGGAGCCGATCCTCCTCCTGCTGCGGGCCGGGCGGGAGGATGGCGCGGCGCCCGTGACGCAGCGCCTCGAGATCCCCGGCGGCGGGCGGATCATCGCCGTGCTGGCGCTGCCGCCGGAGAGGGCGGGCGACCTCGTCATCGCCATCGATCCCGCCTGCGCCGCCGGCATTGGCGCCGAGCGGGTCGGCCTCTGCAGCGTGATGGCCTGCCGCGAGGAGGATCTCGCGGCGCGGCTCGCCTATCTCGAGCCGCGGGCCATCGCCACGCCCGCCGACTGACGGCGGCGCCCGCGCGCCCGTCCGGGCGCCGCCCGAGGCTGATCCATCGCTCGGTGCTGCATCCTCCGGGTCGGCTCGCCGCCCCGGCCCATTCGCCTGCCTCCGCCGCGGGCGCGCCCGCCGGCCAGCAGCAAGAAGGGCCGGGACCTGCCGGTCCCGGCCCTTCCGATCAGGCGCGCCGGCCGCGTCAGAGGAAGACGCGCGTCGCCACCGCGATCTGGTAGATCAGGCCGAGCAGGTCGCTGCCGATCTGGAAGATCTTGGGATCGAGGCGGGGCAGGACGATGAGCTCGTCGCCCGGCCGCGGCACCTCCTGCGGGTCGAGCAGCAGCTCGCCGCTCGCCCGGCGGATCATCAGCGAGCTGTCGCTGCCGCGCGGCGTGTAGCCGCCGGCCGATTTCACGTAATCCGCCAGCCGCAGCTCCGGCCGCCAGACCACCGCCCGCGGCGCCGTGACCTCGCCGGCGACGAGCACCGTCTGCGACCGCTCGGGGATGACGATGACGTCGCCATCCTCCAGCCGCACCGGCGCGCACTGGCCTTGGGTGTCCATCACCACCAGCCGCCCCTCCGGCTGGGTGCGGCGGGCGCGCTGGATGTAGGAGGAGACGAGGTTCGCCTCGCTCGCCCGGATGGCGGCGACGCCGGTGGTCGGCGAGACCGCCATGAAGAGCTGCCGCTCCAGCCGGTCCAGCGCCTCGTCGATGGCGCGGCGCTGCTGCATCGCCACCGAGGGCCGCAGCAGGAAGACCGAGCGGGTATCCGCCAGCACCGGGTCGACGGCGATGTAGTCGAGCATCTGGCAGAGCTGCGCGTCGCGGTCGGCGACCAGCACCGAGGGGCCGATGCGGCTGCCCTCCACCGTGACGCGCACGGTGCGGGCCGGGCTGTCGGTGATGAAGCTCACCGTGTCCTGGTCCTGCAGCACGAGGCCGGGCACCTCGGCCAGCGTGACGTAGCGCGAGAAGGGCTGGCCGTTGCGCGTGCCCTTCACCACCGCATTGGTGGCGGAGGGGAGGGGACGGGCATATTCGATCAGCTCGCGTCCGGTCATGGCGCGGGCCGGCACCTCGAAGAGGTAGTTGTTGCGCACGGCGCCGTCGGCGCCGACCACGGCGCGCTGCCGGGCGACCACCAGCGTGTCGCCCTCCTGCAGCCGCAGCGGCGGCAGGCGGCCGTCGAGCAGGAAGCGGTAGAGGTCGATATTGGCGATGGCCCGGCCGCCGCGCTGCACCGCGATCTCGCGGTAGGAGCCGCGCCCGGCATCGACGCCGCCGGCCCGCACCAGGAAGTCCACCACGCTGTCGGCGGCCGAGCCGGCGAAGCGGCCGGGGGTGCGCACGAAGCCGGTGACGAAGACGCCGATCCGCTGCGTCGAGAGCAGCGTGGCATAGGCCTGCACCTGGTTGGTGTAGACCTTCTGCACCTCGGAGCGCACCGCCGCCTGCAGGTCGCCGGCGCGGATGCCGGCGACGCGGATCGGGCCGATATTGGGGAGGAAGAGCATGCCGGAGGGATCGACCTGGTCGACCACCTCCGCCTCCACCGCGCCCCAGACCCGGACCGAGACGCGGTCGCCGGGCACCAGCACGTAGTTCGGGTTGGGGGCGTCGCTGACCGCCGTCGCCTCCCGCGTGAAGAGCGAGGCGCCGAAGACGGCGGTGGCGCCGGAGGCGCGGTTGTCGTCGCCGAGCGGGCCGCTGACGATCGGCCCGCCCTCGGACTGGGTCGCGGTGCCGGCGCGGTTCACCACCACGCCGCCGCTGCCGCCGACCAGGGTCTGCGCCGATTGCACGTCCGGCGCGGCCGAGGGCGGCGAGGCGAGCCGCGAGGCGGTGCCGAGCGACTGCATCTGCTGCACGTACTGCATCGGCGTCTGGGCCGATGCCGGGACGGCGGCGATCAGCCCGGCGAGCGCTGCAATTCCGAGGTTAGGACGCATGTTCCCGCATTCCTGCAATGAGCAGCCAGGCCAGCCCGTAGAGGACCGACAGGCAGATGAAAATGTAGAGGGTGGTCAGGGTCGCCTTGGGATAGCGCGCGTATTCCGCCAGGTTCGGCTCGACGACGCGCAGCAGGAAGATCTGCTGGCGCTGCGCATCGGCGCGGGCGCGCTCGAGCGAGGCATTGGCCGAGGCGAGCTGACTGAGGGCGAGCTCGCGCTCCACGCTCAGCCGCTCGAACTCGCCAACCTGCTGCGACACGCCCTCGCTGGTGCTGCCGAGCCGGTGCCGCTCCTCGACCACCTGGCCGGTCAGCGCCGCGACCTTGTTGCGGAGCGGCAGCAGGGAGGGGCTGTCGGGGCGGGAGAAGCGCTGCGCCTCCGCCAGATCGGCGCGGGCCTGGGCCAGCGCCCCTTCCAGCTTGCCGATATTCTCGAGGGTGAGGCCGGCCGAGCGGGTCGGGTCGACCGACCGCTCGCGCTCGCGGAACCGGCCGACCTCGAGCTGGATGGTCTTCAGCCGGGTCTCGGCGCGGGCGACGTCGTCGCGTGCGACGCGCAGCCCGTCCTCCTGCATGCGCAGGTTCAGCCGGTTGACCAGCTCCTCGGACAGCCCCAGCAGGTTCTGCGCGATCAGGCGCGAATCCTCGGAGCGGAAGCTGCGGACCCGCAGCGTCGTGATGCCGCTCGTCGTGTCGTATTCGGCGCTCGCCATGCGCTTGAAGTAGTCGAGCAGCCGCTCGGCGGTCGGGTCCGACCACCACAGCCGGGCCAGCGCGTCGGCCTCCGGGCGGCGGAAGATCTCAATCACCGGCACGCGCTGGCGCAGCGCCGCGACGGCGTCGTGCGATTCCAGGTAGTCGCGCACGCCCATGGCGTCCTCGGAGGCCGGCTTGAAGCCGGAGCCCTGCGCCATCTCGGCCAGCGCCCCGGCCCCGCCGCCGCCGCCGCTGGATCGGCCGCGGACGAGGAAGCGGGCCTCGGTCTCGAATTGCGGGGCCGCGATGCCGAAGAGGTAGATCGCGGCCAGCAGGGTCGGCAGCAGCACCATCAGCTTGAAGGCGTTGCGGCGCGCGAAGCGCCGGGCGCGCACCAGCAGGCCCGGCATCGGCACCGGACCGGACCAGCCGGCCGGATCGATGGCGGCCTCAGGCAGCCTGGTAGGCTGCGATCGCTTGGTCCAGATCGTCATAACGAATCAACCTGCCATCCTGGAGGATTGCTGCGGTCTTGCAGAAGGCGCGCACGGTCTCGGCCTGATGCGAGACGAGCAGCAGGGAGGCGCGCGCATTGAGGTCGGCCAGTGCCGCGCGCGCCCGCTCCGCGAAGCGGCTGTCGCCGACCGCGATCGCCTCGTCGACGAGGTAGCAGTCGAACTGCACGGCCAGGGACAGCGAGAAGCCGAGGCGCACGATCATGCCGGAGGAGTAGGTCCGGACCGGCATGCGGAAGTAGTGCCCGAGATCGGCGAAATTCTCGACGAACTCCACCGTCTCCCGGATCGGCTTGTCGTAGATCCGGGCGAGGAAGCGGGCATTGTCGGCGCCTGAGATGCTGTAATGCATGGCGCCCGCGAAGCCGAGCGGCCAGGAGACGCTCATCCGGCGCTCGATCCAGCCGCTGTTCGGATGCTCGACGCCGGCGATCAGGCGCAGCAGCGTCGACTTGCCGGCGCCGTTGCGGCCGAGGATGCCGACCTTCTCGCCCGGCTCGAAGGTGATGTCGACGCCGCGCAGCACCTCCTTGGCGCCGAAATGCGTCGGGTAGCTCTTGTGGACGTCGTGCAGGCGGATCATGGCGTCAGACGATCAGGTGCCGCCGCGCCTTCCGCAGCGCCGCCATGCCGAGCATGTTGAGCGCCGCGACCCAGCCGGTCACGTAGGGGATGTCGAAGCTGGTCGGCACGAGGGTGCCGTAGAGCCCGTTCCGCACCAGCTCGAAGCAGTGGACGGTCGGGATCGTCAGCACCGCCTTCTGCATCTCGGTCGGCAGCCAGAACACCATGAAGAAGGCGCCGGTGAAGCTGATCGAGAGATAGGTGGCGAGATGGGTGATGCGGTCGAACAGCTCGGTGTAGACGCTGCCGGCCGCGATCAGCAGCGCGATGCCGTGCGACAGGCCGAGCATTAGCGCCATGCCGAGCACCATCTTGCCGGGCTCCGCCGGCCAGATGTTGGCGGTCGCGCCGAAGAGGAGGATGTAGCCGGCGAGCGCGGTTCCCACCGCGGCGCCCTCGAGCAGGTGCCGCGACAGCATGATGTCGAACACCGTGATCCGGCGATGGTAGAGCAGCGACTGGTTGCCGACGATGCCGGCGGGCGCGCGGTTCACGATGCCGCGGAACAGGTAGTAGGGGATGTAGCCGATCACCCAGAAGGTGAAGGGCTCCAGCCCGCCCGGTAGCGAGTGGCCGGTCACGTGGTGGATGGCGCCGATCGCGCCGCCGAGCATCATCGGCTCGAGGAACAGCCAGACATAGCCGAGATTGTCGCGGCCGAAGCGCGTGCCCATCTCGCGCAGCATCAGCGCCCCGATCACCCGCGTCTGGATCCGGAAGCAGGACCACAGGCTCGCCTGCGGCCCGATCGCCTCGCTCACGGCCGCGCCGCGCCGCTTCCCAGCAGCAGCGGACGCGTCGTCGTCCAGCCCTGCTCGGATCGGCAGTAGAGGCTCGACCGGCCGGCGCCGACCAGTACCTCGCGGCATTCGCGGCCGCTCGCCGCGGCGTAGCTGCGCACGACCTGCATCTGCGCCATGCCGCCATCGGCGAGCACGACCCGGCCACTCTGGCCCTGGGCGGCGCCGCCGAGGAACTGGCCGAGGCCATCCCGCGGGGCCGCCGCCACCGGCGGGAGAGGCGCGGCGGCCGGCGTCTCCCGCATCCCGCCGCAGCCGGCGAGGAGGAGTAGCCCACCGAACGCGGCAGCGACCGGCCGGACCGTGAAGGCCCGGCATCCGGACATGCCCGAGACCAGATTCATATGTTCGCAGCCTCCGCGGCTTCCTCTACCAACACTTGAATGAGGAGCAACCAAATTCCTGGGAACGTTTTGCACCCTCTGGAGCGCTGCGCCCCGAAGCAGATGAACCGGACCTGTCCGATGGATGGGACTCGGCCTTCGGCACGCCCCGTGACCATGCCGTTGCATGCTGTCCAGACTGTTGATGCGCGCCGACCGGACGGGTCGACGGAGGGGCCGTTCCGCGCGCCGCGCTTCGGCCGCGCCTTCGCGCCGGTGGCGCAGGTCGACGGCTCGACCGCCGCGGTCATCGCCCGGGGATTGGCGGCCGCCCTGGCCGATCTGGCGGCGCGGGACGCGGCGCGCGAGGTGATGCGGCAGCTGCGGGCGGCGCGGGTCGGCGGCGCGCCCGGCCTGCCGGATCCCGGCCCCGCCGGGCTCGGCCTGCTGCGGGACCCTGCGGCGTTGGTGCTCGACCCGGGCGACCCGGCGCGCCGGCCGGCGGCCCTGGCCATGCTGCGGACGGCAGAGGCGTCGGGCCAGGAGGTGCTGCTGGCCCTCGACCCGGATGCGCCGCCGGGCGCCGCGCCGGTCCTGGCCGGCAAGGGCCGGCGCTGCCTGCCCGGCCGTCTGGCCCCCTGGACCTTGCTCGACCTCGCCGCGGCGCTGCACACGCTTTCGCCGGAGATGGCGCTGCTCGCCGGCGCGGCGGGGCTGGCGGTGCGGCTCGACGGCGCCATCCCCTGGGGCGGGGCGCCGCCCGAGGCGGCCTTCGCCGCGCTGCTCGCCGCCACGCGCTGGACCGACCCTTTCCGCGACCGGCCCTGGACCGCCGGGGAGGGCATCGCTCAGCTCGCCGCCTGGCGGGAGGCGGAGGCGGCGAACCGCCGCATCGTCGCCTGCACCGGAATCGAGTGGTTTAAGCACCGGGCGATGCTGCAGGCGCTCGCCGGCCAGTCCGGGCCGCCCCGCATCGTCATGCGCGGCAGCACCGCGATCCGGCTGGCGCGCGCGGCGGGCGGCGATGCCGCGGTCTGGGCGTCGGTGATGCCGGAGACCCTGCCCGCCCGCGCCGCCGCGGCGGGGGTGGGGCTGGTGCGGATCGAGGACGGCTTCATCCGCTCGGCTGGCCTCGGCGTGCACCGGGCGCGCGCCGGCTCGCTGGTGCTGGACGGGTTCGGCATCCATTACGATGCCGCCTCGGAGAGCGCGCTGGAACGGTTGCTGGCCGGCACCGAGTTCAGCCCGGCGCTGCTGGAGCGCGCGGCCGGGCTGCGCGCCATGCTGCTGCGCTCGGGGGTGACCAAGTACAACCTCGCCGGCGAGGCGCGGCTGCCCGCCCTGCCGGCCGGCCGGCGCGTGATCCTGGTGCCCGGCCAGGTGGAGGACGATGCCGCCATCCGCCTCGGCGGCGGCCGGCTGCGGAGCAACCTCGCCCTGCTGCGCGCGGTGCGCGAGGCGAATCCGGATGCCGTGATCCTCTTCAAGCCGCATCCGGATGTCGAGGCGGGGATGCGCCGCGGCCGGGTGCCGCGGCGGGAGCTGGCGCGCTTCGCCGATCATGTGCTGCGCGAGGTGCCGATCGGCCCGCTCTACGGCGTGGCGCAGGAACTGCACTGCCTCTCCAGCCTGGCCGGCTTCGAGGCGCTGCTGCGCGGCCTGCGCGTCACCACCTGGGGCCGGCCCTTCTATGCCGGCTGGGGGCTGACCGAGGATCGCGACCCGCCGCCGCGGCGCGGCCGCGCCCTCACCCTCGACATGCTGGTCGCCGGGGCGCTGATCCTGCACCTGCGCTGCATCGATCCGGTGACCGGCCTGCCCTGTCCGCCGGAGGTGCTGGTCGAGCGGCTGGCGGAGCGGCGGGGCCCGGCGGCGCCGGCGCCGCGGATGCCGGCGGCGCTGCGGGCCTTCACCGCCCGCTGCTCGCGCGCCCTGGCGGCGTGGTGGGCGGCCCGGTGACGCCTTCTGCCAGCGGACCGGTCACGCCGTAGGCCCAGGCGAACCGGAGGTTCGCGCCTGGCGTCTGCGGGCAGAAATAGATCCCGATCAGCCGAGATGGTCGTGGAAGCTGTCGTCCGGGACGCGATAGCGCTCGGGATTGACCGGCGGGTCGGACAGCCAGGCCGGACGGGTCGAGGCGGGCTCGCGCAGCCGCGGCGGGCCGACGCCGAAGGCCGGGAGGGTATCCCCGGCGCTGGCAGCCGTGGGGGCGACCTGGCTGCAGGCGCCGAGGACGGGAAGCAGGGCCACCAGGGCCGCCAGGATCGCGCTTCGGCGTGTCATGTCCTCTCCGCCTACCGAGCCTGCCGCCTGCCGCGCAAGTGACGGTGCAGCGACCTCCCTCCCGGACGAGCCCGTTACGGCCCTGGCCCCGCCGGGGTGAGCAGCCAGGCCGTGGCCGGGAAGGCCAGTGCGGCGATGACTGTCGAGAGCAGCACGACCGCCGAGACCGCCTCGGCGCCTGTATGGAAGCGCTGGGCCAGGACGAAGGCATTGGTCGCGGTCGGCATCGCCGCGAGCAACACCCCGGCCTGGACCCAGAAGGCCTCGAGCCCGAGCACCGGCCCGAGCAGCAGCCAGACCAGCAATGGATACGCAAGAAGCTTGCCAATGGTTGCCGCCCCCGCGACGGCCGCCAACCGCCATTCGAGGCCGAGGCGGCCCAGCACCCCGCCCAGGGCGAAGAGCGCCGTCGGGCCGGCGCTGGCGCCGAGGAAGGCGAGGAAGCGCTCGGCCGGGTCGGGCAGGGGCAGGCGAAGCGCGCCGAGGATCGCACCGCCGCCGATCGCCAGCAGCACCGGGTTGAGCAGCAGGGAGCGCAGCACGCGGGTCATCACCCCCCGCTCGCCGATAGGCGCCATCAGCACGCTGCCGAGGGCGATGACGATCGCGACTTCCGACATGATCGCCATGGCGACCGGGCCGGCCGCGCGCTCGCCGATCAGCGGCAGCAGCAGGGGCGGACCGAGATAGCCGACATTGCCCATGGCGGCGGCGGCGGCGATGGCGGCCGCCTGGCCGCGGCGCCGCCCGGCGAAGCCCATGGCACCGAGCATGACGGCCGAGAAGACGATCAGGCAGGCGCCGAGATAGCCGCCGAAGAAGCGGATGTCGAAGCTCTCAGCGAGGGGCTGCGCCGCCATCAGCCGCAGCAGCATGGCCGGCAGGGCGAAGCTGAAGGCGAAATTGCCGACCGCATCGGCCACCGCCGGCGTGATGGCGCCGCGACGCAGGGCCACCCAGCCCAGGCCGACCACGGCGAAGATCGGCAGGCAGAGCGAGAGGAAGCCGAGCACGGCGGCAGCATAGCCCGGACCGGTCCCCATGCCAGCGGCCCATGCCGGAGGGCCTTGCCAGCTTGCCGCGGCGAGCCGGGCGCGCTTTGCTGGCCGGGAAGGTCCAGGGAGGGACGACCATGGAATTCGGGATCGCCATGCCGACCGATGCCGAGAGCTGGCGGCTGGCGGAACGCGCCGAGGCGCTCGGCTTCCGCTCGGCCTGGTTCTACGACACGCAGATGCTGAGCGCGGACTGCTTCGTCGCCATGGGCGCCGCGGCGATGAAGACCAGCCGCATCCGCCTCGGCACCGGGGTGCTGATCCCCTCGAACCGCATCGCCGCCGTCACCGCCAATGCCTTCGCCTCGCTGAACAAGCTGGCGCCGGGGCGGGTCGATATGGGGCTCGGCACCGGTTTCACGGGGCGGCGGGCGATGGGGCTCGGCGCCATGAAGCTGAAGGAGTTCGAGGAGTACATCCGCGTCATGCTGGCACTGATCGCCGGCGAGACGGTGGAGACCGAGATCGAGGGGCAGCGGCGGAAGATCCGGCTGCTGAACCCCGATCTCGGCTTGATCGACACGCGGACGCCGATGCGCCTGCACCTCGCCGCCGCCGGGCCGCGGGCGCGGGCGCTCACCGCGCGGCTCGGGGCGGGCTGGATCAACTTCTTCTCCGACGTGCCGGCGGCGGTCGCGATGCTCGGCGAGATGCGCGGGGCCTGGCAGGCGGCCGGCCAATCGGCGGCGCTCGAGGCCACGGCCTTCGTGCTCGGCTGCGTGCTGGAGGAGGGCGAGCCCTATGACAGCCCGCGCGCCATCGCCCAGGCCGGGCCGCGCGCGGCGGTGATGCTGCACCGGGCGGCGGACGAGGCGCTGACCGGCCTGCACAACATCTCGCCGGTGCCGGAGAGCTGCCGCGCCGCGGTGGAGGGCTATGTCGCGCTCGCCCGCGGCTTCGAGCCGAAGGATGCGCCCTGGCTCGAGAATCACCGCGGCCATCTGATGTTCGTCAAGGCGGAGGAGCGGCCCTTCGTCACCGCCGACCTGATCCGGGTGAGCAGCTTCACCGCGACCGAGGCGGAGCTGAAGCGTCGGGTCGGCGACCTGCGCGATGCCGGCTACACCGAGTTCACCGTGCAGATCGTCCCCGGGCAGGAGCAGGCCATCGAGGATTGGGGCCGGATCATGCGCGCCTTCCGCTGAGGCGCCGTTCCGCCCGCACCGCGCCGGTTGCCGGCCGGGGGCGGGCGCCGCATCATTCCTCCCCGATACACTGGGAGACCCTGGCCAATGAGCCATCTCTGGACGCGCCGCGTCCTCGCCGGCGGCCTGCTGGCCGCCCCCTTCCTCCGCCCCGCGCGGGCGCAGCAGAGCCTGGAATGGGTCGCCGGCTCGCTCGGCGGCGGCTGGTACACCATGGCCGCCGGCCTCTCGGCGCTGGTGAAGGACGAGAACCCGGACATCCAGATCCGCGTCGTCCCCGGTGGCGGCCTGGCCAATGCGACGCGGGTGAATCGCGGCCAGTCGCCCATGGGCTGGGGCATCGACGCCTTCGCCGCCGCGGCGCGCCAGGGCGAGGAGCCCTATTCCGAGAAGCACCTGGCGCTGCGCTGCCTCGGCAGCGGCTATTCGCCGACCGAGCACAATTTCCTGCGCCGCGCCGATGGCGGGCCGGCCGACATGAAGGCGATCCTGACCCAGAAGGGGCTGAAGCTCGCCTGCCCGCAGCGTTCCTCGACCGATGAGATGACGCTGCGCCGCATCCTGAAATTCTACGGCACCAGCCCGGAGAAGATCCGCGCCGAGGGCGGCACCTATCTGAACGGCAGCTATTCCGATATCGGCGGCGCCTTCACCGATGGGCAGGTGGACTATCTCTACGTGGCGCTGGCCCGCCCGGCCTCGCTGCTGACCGAGATCGCCCAGGGGCGGCGCACCGGCAGGCTGGTCGAGTTCCCGGCCGATCTCCGCAAGCACCTGATCGACCAATATGCCTATGCCGAGGGGGTCATCCCGGCCGGCACCTATCCGGGGCTGCAGACCGGCGAGATCAACGTCACCACCATGGACAGCGTCATCATGGTGCACGAAAGCTTCGCCGAGGAGGCCGCCTACAGGATCACGCGCACCCTGATCCGCAACAAGGGGCCGCGCCTGACGGCGATCCATTCCAGCATGGGCGCGTGGAACCCGGCGACCTCCTGGAAGTACCAGGGCCTGCCGCTGCATCCCGGCGCGGCGCGGGCCTTCCGCGAAGGCGCCGGGATGCCGGCCTGATCCGGGCCGAGCCGGCGGCTCGGCCCAGGGGGCGAAGCCAGGGAAGCCTAGCCAGGAAGGCCAAGCCAGGGAAGCCAAGCCAAGGGCGGGGCCCGGAGACCTGACCGGCGCCCGCCCCGACCGCTGCCGCGCGCGGCGCAAGAAGACCACGCGGCCCCGCGACTCACTCACCAGGAATTCCGATGCGCGACCTGGCCGTGCCCCTCAAACTCGCCGTCACGCTCTGGCTCGCGGCCGCGGCGGCGATCCATCTCTATTTCGGCGGCTTCGGCTTCCCCGAGCCGATCACGACGCGCGGCTTCCACCTGCTGGTCTTCGTGCCGCCGCTCTTCCTGCTCTATCCCGCCCGCAAGGCCTCGCCGCAGGGCCGGCCGAGCCTCCCCGACTGGCTCTGGGCCGCCGCCGCCGCGGCGCCGCATGCCTGGGTGATGGCGCATTGGGCCGAGGTCTCCGACCGCATGGAGTATGTCGACCCCTTCACGCCGACCATGGCGGTGCTGGCGGTGCTCGCCATCGTCACCTTGCTGGAGGCGACGCGCCGCGCGGTCGAGGTCGGCCTCGCCTGGATGGTCATCATCAGCCTCGCCTACATGCAATGGGGCCACTGGCTGCCGGGCGTGCTGAACACCCGGCCCTTCAGCCCGAGCGAGATCCTGGAAGCCTCCTGGCTGGTGCCGACGGCGGGCGGCATCTACGGGCCGCTGACCGGCATCGTCGCCACCACCATCGCGGTCTTCATCATCTTCGGCGCCTTCATGCAGGGCAGCGGCACGGGTCGGCTGTTCAGCAACCTCGGCGCCGCCGCCGCCGGGCGCTTCACCGGCGGGCCGGCCAAGGTGGCGGTCATCACCTCCGGCCTGTTCGGGACGATGAGCGGCAGCAGCGTCTCGAACGTCATCACCACTGGCGCCATGACCATCCCGCTGATGATCCGCATCGGCTACCGCCCGACCATCGCTGGCGGGATCGAGAGCGCGGCCTCGGTCGGCGGCGCGCTGATGCCGCCGGTGATGGGCGCGGCGGCCTTCGTCATGGCCGAGATCACCGGCATCGCCTATGGCAGCATCGTCGTGGCGGCGGCGATCGGCGCCATCCTCTACTACTTCGCCATCCTGGTCGCGGTGCATGTCGAGGCGAAGCGGGCCGGCATGGCGCCGATGCCGGCGGCCGACATCCCCTCCTGGCGGGAGGTGGCGCAGGATGCGCATCTCGTCCTCCCTGTCGCCCTGCTGGTCTGGCTGATGATGGACCGCTGGAGCGGCAATTTCGCCGCCTTCTGGGCGACCATCGCCATGATCGCGGTCGCCGCGCTGCGCCGGCGCAGCCGCATGGGCTGGCGCGCCATCCTGCAGAGCCTCGCCAATGCCGGGCTGACCATGGCGCCGCTCGCCGTCTCCATCGCCGGCGCCGGCATCGTGGTCTCGGCCCTGACCGCGACGGGGATGGTCGTCGCCCTCGGCGGCATCATCAAGGATCTCGCGGCCGGCAGCTTCCCGCTGCTGCTGGTGCTGCTGGCGGTGACGGTGCTGGTGCTCGGCATGGGGCTGCCGACCACGCCCTCCTACATCATCGCCGCGGCGATCGGCGTGCCGCAGATCCTCGAGCTCGGCTCGGCCGCGCTCGGCGTGCCGCAGGCCGATCTCCTCCTGCCGGCGCATCTCTTCATCTTCTACTTCGCGGTGCTGGCCGATGCCTCGCCGCCGGTGGCGGCGGCGGCCTTCGCCGCGGCGGCGATCGCCCGCGCCAGCCCGCTCGTCACCAGCATGGAGGCGACGCGCTTCGGCATCGCCGGCTTCACCGTCGGATTCGCCTTCCTCTACGATCCCGGGATCATGCTGCATGGCGGCCTCGGCGGCATCCTGCTGGCGACGGCGATCCAGGTGGTGGCGCTGACCGCGCTCTGCGCCGCCTATGCCGGCTTCCTGCTGCGGCCGATGGGGGCGGTGGCACGGCTGTTGCTGGCGGCCGGCGGGGCCTTCGCCGCCTTCTACCACGGCGTGCCGGACCTGCTTCGCCTCGGTATCGGGGCCGGGGCATTGCTGCTGCTCGGCGCAGGACCGCTGCTGCTGGCGCGACGATGAGGAGGATCGGCATGCTGCGACGCTCGGCCCTGTCCCTGGCCCTGTCCCTGGCCCTCCTGCTTCCGGCCATGGCCGCGGCGCAGCCGGCCGCGCCGGGCCCGACGCTCACTGCGGTGCGGGCGCGCGGCGCGCTCTCCTGCGGCATCTCGACCGGCGATCCGGCCTGGAGCCAGCCGGACAGTCGCGGCATTTGGCAGGGCATGGATGCCGATCTCTGCCGCGCCTTCGCCGCCGCGGTGCTCGGCAGCGCCGACAGGCTGGTCTGGCAGCACCTGACCGGGCAGAACCGCTTCCCGGCGCTGGTCACCGGGCAGGTGGAGGTGCTGACCCGCACCACGACCTGGACCTTTATGCGCGACGCCCAGCTCGGCCTCAATTTCACCGCCCCGAATTTCTACGACGGCCAGGGCTTCCTGGTGCGCGCCGATAGCGGCGTGACGAGCGCGAAGCAGCTCGACGGCGCCACCATCTGCTTCGTCTCGGCCAGCACGCATGAGCTGAACCTGCAGGACTGGAGCCGGAACACGGGCGTGCGCTTCACCCCGGTGATCTTCGCCGACAAGGACGAGGCGCGCCGCGCCTATGAGAGCAACCGCTGCGACAGCTACACCGGCGATGCCAGCCAGCTCGCCGCCATCCGCGCCGCCTTCCCGGACGCCCAGGCGCACCGCCTGCTGCCCGACCGCATCAGCAAGGAGCCCTACGCGCCCTCGGTGAAGCAGGGCGACGACCAGTGGTTCGACATCATCCGCTACGTGGTCTACGGCCTCGTCGAGGCGGAGGAGCTCGGCATCACCCGCGAGAACGCCGGCAGGATGCTGGCCGAGAGCCCGAGCCCGGCGGTGCAGCGGCTGCTGGGCAAGACCGGCGAGCTGGGCCCGGCGCTCGGCCTCGACCGCGGCTGGATGCTGAACGCCATCAGGGCCGTGGGCAATTACGGCGAGATCTACGACCGGCATCTCGGCAAGGACAGCCCGGCGCAACTCCCGCGCGGGCCGAACGACCTCTGGACCCGCGGCGGGCTGATGGTGGCGCCGCCGATGCGGTAGATCCCCACGAAGCCGCTGCGCGTCTTCGCGGGGGCCCCGTGATTCGCTGCGAGCCCGGAATCCGTCACAGCCTGGCGCGGCGAAGCCGCGGCAGGGCAACGGGTAGCGACGGTTCCGGCTCGGGGCCTCGGGCGGGCGGCCTATTGCTGCCTACAGGTTGCGCCGCGCCTGCCGCAGCGTCGGCAGGCCGATCCCGGCAGCGTCGAAGCCACCATCCACGGCGATCTCCTGGCCGGTGAGGTAGCTCGCGCGCTCGCCGCAGAGGAAGACGATGACCTCCGCCAGCTCCTCCTCCAGCCCGTAGCGGGCCAGCGGGATGGCGTCGTGATAGTCGCGCCGGATCTCCGGCGTGTGCACCGCCTTGGCCATGGCGGTCTCGACCGGTCCTGGCGCCACGGCATTGACGCGGATGCCGAGCACGGCGAGCTCCACCGCCTGCTGCCGCGTCAGATGCGCCAGCGCCGCCTTGCTGGTGCCGTAGGCGACCCGCAGCGTCGAGGCGCGCAGGCCGGAGATGGAGGTGACGTTCACCACCGCGCCGCCGCCGCCCTCCGCCATCAGCGGCGCCGCCGCCTGGGTGGTGAGGAAGGGGCCGGTCAGGTTCACCGCCAGCACACGGCCCCATTCCTCGGGCGTCGTCTCCAGCAGCGGCTTGAACACCGCGGTGCCGGCATTGTTCACCAGCGCGTCCAGACGGCCGAACTGCCCGGCCGCGCGCCGCACGGCAGCGAAGACCGCCTCGGGCTCGGCCACGTCGCAGGGCAGGGCGAGCGCTGCCGCCGCGGCGCCCAGCCCGGCGACCGCCGCCTCCAACCCCGGGGCGTCGATATCGAGCAGCGCCACCCGCCAGCCCTCGGCGAGGAAGCGCCGTGCCGTGGCGAGGCCGATGCCGCGCGCGGCGCCGGTGACGAGGGCGACCTTCTGCATGCCGATCTCCGAACTCTATTCCCCGTTCGCCGCGTAGTCCGGCCCGAGCGGCACCTTGCCGCCGCCCTCCGGCCGCTCCTGCACATAGACCGGCCAGGCGAGGCCGGTGACGCGACCGCGCAGCGCCCGCAGGATCGCCCTACCTTCCTCGACCGGCACGGCGAAGCGCGCGGTGCCGGGCGCCGGGTCGAGCTGGTGCAGGTAGTATGGCTTCACCCGCGCCCGCAGCATGGCGCGGAACAGCGCCTCCAGCGCCTCCGGGCGGTCATTCACGCCGCGCAGCAGCACGCTCTGGCCGAGCAGCACGGCGCCGGCGCGGTGCAGCCGCCCGAGCGCCGCCACGGCCTCCGGCGTGAATTCCCGCGCATGGTTGGCGTGAACACAAAGATAGAGCGGCGTCTCCATCGCCAGCGCCGCGGCCAGCGCCTCGTTCACCAGCCCCGGCGCGGCGACCGGCACGCGGCTGTGGATGCGCAGGATCTCGATATGCGGCAGCGCCGCCAGCCGGGCGAGGATCATGCCCAGCCGGCGCGGCGAGAGCATCAGCGGGTCGCCGCCGGTCAGGATCGCCTCGCGCACCGCCGGCGTCCGGGCGAACCAGTCGAGCGCCGCCTCCAGCGCCGCCTCGCCGAGCAGCCCGCCATCCGGCCCCACCGCCTCGCGCCGGAAACAGAAGCGGCAATAGACCGGGCAGGCCAGTAGCGGCTTCAGCAGCGCCCGGTCGGGATAGCGGTGGACCACGCCGGGGACCGGGCTGTGCGGCGCGTCGGCGGTCGGGTCGGCCAGCTCGTGCGGCGCCGTCACCAGCTCCGCCGGGTCGGGCAGGTATTGCCGGCCGATCGGGTCGTCCGGATCGGCCGGGTCGATCAGCGCCGCGACGGCGGGGGTGACGGAGAGGCTGTAGCGCGCGGCGACCGCCTCGGCCCCGGGCAGCGCCGCAGCGGGGATCAGCCCGGCCTGCCGCAAGGCGCGCGGGGTGGTCAGCGTTCGGGCGGGCGGACCGGGGCGGGGGAGGGGGCCATCGGGCATGATCGGGCCCCCTATAGGCCCGGCGGCCCGCCGCGGGAACGCCGCGCCGCCTGGGACCGACCCGGGATGGCCGGCCCGCCGAGGATGCGGCAGGGTCGGCCGGCCATCCCGATCCACAGGCCCGCCATGCCCGCCACCCCGACCTGGCACCCGGAAAGCCTCGCCGCCCGGCTGCCCTTCCTCGAGCGCCGCGCTGCCCTCGCCGCCATGACCCGCGCCTTCTTCGCCGCCCGTGGCTACCGCGAGGTGGAGACGCCCTGCCTAGTGCCGGTGCCCGGGATGGAGGTGCATCTGCACGCCTTCCGCAGCGAGTATGTGCCGCATCTCGGCGCCGGCACGCGGCGGACCCTGTGGCTGCGGACCTCGCCGGAACTGGCGCTGAAACGGCTGCTGGTCGGCGGCGTCGGGCCGGTCTTCGAGCTGGCCCGGGTCTGGCGCAACGGCGAGGCCGGGCCGCGCCACGCGCCGGAGTTCACCATGCTGGAATGGTACCGGCCGGGCCTCGGGCTCGAGGGCATGATGCGGGAGACGGAGGACTATGTCCGCGCCGTCTGCCCGCCCCTGGTCGCGCATGCGGGGGTGACGACCGATCTGCGCCCTCCCTTCGAGCGCCTGACGATGGCCGAGGCCTTCCGGCGCTGGTGCGGCGGGCTCGACCTGCTGGCGACGGTGACGCCGGAGGGGGCGGGGGATGCCACGGCGCTCGGCCGGGCGGCGGCGGCGATCGGCCTGCCGCCGCGCGAGGGGGAGGGGTGGGAGGACCTGTTCTTCCGCCTGCTGCTGGAGCGGGTGGAGCCGCGCCTCGGCCGCGAGCGCGCCACCTTCCTCACCCATTGGCCGGCGCCGCAGGCCGCGCTCGCCCGGCGCGACCCCGGTGATCCGCGCGCCGCGCTGCGCTTCGAGCTCTTCGCCGGCGGGATCGAGCTGGCCAATGCCTTCGACGAGCTGACCGACCCGGCCGAGCAGCGCGCCCGCTTCACGGCCGATGTGGCCGAACGCCACGCCCGCTATGGCGAGGCGGGCTGGGATGTGGACGAGGAATTCCTGGCCGCCCTCGCGCATGGCATGCCGGAGGGCAGCGGCATCGCCCTCGGCTTCGACCGGCTGGCCATGCTCGCCTCCGGCGCGCGCCGCATCGAGGACGTGCAATGGCTTCCCTTCGAGCCTTGACTGCGTGGCCCCGTGAAGCGCCCGCCCGAACCGTCGCCGCCCGTTGCCCTGCCGCGGCTTCGCCGCCGCAGGCCGTGACGCATCTCGGGCCCTGGGCGACTCATGGGGCCCCCGCGACGGCGCGCAGCGACGTCGTGGGGAATCAAGCGCGCGGTCTCCCATCGTCGGGCTGGCCGAATTCCTGGCGGCCATTCGGGTCGAGCGCCATCCGGCGCTGCGCCTCGTCCTCGTCGAGCGCCGCCGCCTCGGCATCCCCGGCGGTGACCGAGAGGCGCACCACCCCCGGCTCCAGCCCGGCGATCAGCGCGCAGGCCAGCCAGCGGAAGCGCCCGCCGGCGGCGGCATCGCTGCGGGCGAGCTTCAGATAGGCGCCGTCGCGGTGCTCCACCTGGCCCACCAGGTGATCGTCGCTGCCGACCACCGCCATGCCCGTCTCGATCGCCGCCTCGTCCATGCCGCGCCTCCCCGACCCTCGCCGGCAGAACGGGACGGCACCGCCGGGGTTCAGCCCGCCTCGGCGGCGCGCAGCCGCGCCAGCATGGCCCCGGCTTCCTCGCGTGGCAGGAAGTAGAAGACGAAGACATAGGGGTCGGAGGCCTCGAACACCGCCGGGTTGGGGCTCGCCCGCTGCATCCGGTCGCGGTCGAAGCCCGCCATGGGCTGCCAGTCGCCCCAGAACTCCCAGAAGGCGTCGTAGCCCAGCGCGTCGAGATAGGCCGGCACCGCCCAGGTGGAGCCGGGCCGGTGCCTCTCCTCGATCTCGATCGAGAGGATGGGCCGGCAGCGCAGCAGCGTCTCGCGCGCCCCGCGCAGCACCTCGTACTCCGCCCCCTCGGCATCGAGCTTCACCGCGGTGAGGTCGGACAGGCCGAAGCCGTCAAGGCGGCGGACCGGCACCTGCCAGCGCTGCTCGGCCACGCGCGGGTCGAGGCCGGCATAGGTCTTGGCGGTGCTCGCCCATTGCTCCTGCGGCTCGCCGTCCAGCACCGGCAGGGCGAGGGTGATCTCGCCCTCCGCCGCGCCGAGCGCCTCCGGCCGCAGCGTGACATTGCCGAGCCCCGCGGTCGCCGCCCGCAGCCGGGCGAAGGCGCCCGGCAGCGGCTCGAAGGCGAGGACGCGGCTGTCCGGCAGGGCGGCGAAGGGCAGGGTAAAGGCGCCGTCATGCGCGCCGATATCGAGCAGCGTGCCGGGCCGGTGCAGGGTGCGGTGGAAGCCGAGCTCGTCCAATCCCACCTCCGTCCCGCGCCGCCGGCAGGCTGCGCCGGCGCCCGGCGGCTGGCAAGGCGGGCCAGCCGGCTCAGCCGGCCTCGATCCAGCCCTCCGAGACGGCGACCACGCCGCCGCCGACCGCGCAACGGATGGCGCCATCGTCGGCCCGCCAGGCCCGCAGCGCGAGGCGGGAGGGGCGGCCCATCTCGATGCCCTGCTCGATATCGAGCGACAACGTCGCGCCGCCGCCCGCCCGCAGCAGCAGCCCGGCCAGGGCGAGGTTGGCGCTGCCGGTCGCCGGGTCCTCCGGCACGCCGGCCAGCGGGCCGAACATCCGCGCCCGGCGCCGGCCATCGGACAGGGCGACATGCAGGTGCAGCCCGACCACGGCGCCGGCCGGCAGGTGGCGGCGGAAGGCGGCGATATCGGGCGCCGCCGCGGCGAGGGCCGCGAGGTCCGCCAGCTCGGCCAGGGCGAAGGGATTGCCGCAGCCGGCGATCACCGGCGGATGCGTCGCGCTGCGCACCGCCGCGACGGGCAGGCCGAGGCAGGCGGCGACCGCCTCGGGCGCGAGCGGCGCCAGCTCGGCGAAGGGCAGCGGCGCCTCGATCTCGGCCCCCGTCACCGCGCCGCCGGCATCGCGCAGCAGCCGCGCCGCGACCCGCCCCGCCGCCTGGTCGAGGGCGATGCCGGTGCCGGCCAGGCCGAGGCGGCGGGCGAGCGTCACCGCCGTGCCGACATTCGGATGGCCGGCGAAGGGCAGCTCCGCCCCGGGGGTGAAGATGCGGATCCGCGCCGCGGCGCCGGCAGCCTCCGGCAGCAGCACGAAAACGGTCTCGGAGAGGTTGAACTCGCGCGCGATGCGCTGCATCGCGGCGCCGCCCAGCGCCTCGCCGCCCCACACCACGGCGAGCGGGTTGCCGCCGAAGCGGGCCTCGGTGAAGACGTCGCAGGTAGCGAATTCAAGCCGCATCGGGGACTTCTGGCTCGTCGAGCTCTTGCGAGAAGCGCAGCAGGTAGCCGTCGGGGTCCTGTACCAGGAACTGCCGAACCGTGACGCTGGTGTCGCTAACCCGGTAGGTCCTGGTCTCGGGCCCCATGAAAAGCGGCCAGTTCAGCGCACCCAGCGCCGCGAGGATCGGTTCGAGCGCAGGGACCGCTATCTCGAAGTTCACGTGCCGTCCAAAGGGGCGCTCGGTTGGGGCGACTTCCCAGCGATGCGGGCGATGTAGCGGCAGTTCATCCAGCATGAGGCGGGAGCCGTCGCGCTCTATGCAGGCGAAGCCCTCCTCCTGCCGGTCGAAGAGCACGTGGAAGCCGCAGGGGCCGCACCAGAAGGCGAGGCTCCGAGCGATGTCGGTGACCATCAGCTCCGGCACCAACACTGGAGATCTCATTCCAGCGCCTCCGCGATCGCCCGGTTCATCGCCCGGACGCCGGCCGCCGGGCCCTCGGGATGGTTCCAGACCGCCCCGACCACGGCCAGGAAATCCGCCCCCGCCCGCACCAGGGGGGCGCAATTGGCCGCGGTGATGCCGCCGATCGCCACGCAAGGGATCTCGAACATCTCCGACCACCATTCCA
The DNA here is from genome assembly GCF_013112485.1 of Roseicella sp. DB1501. Classification (GTDB taxonomy): domain Bacteria; phylum Pseudomonadota; class Alphaproteobacteria; order Acetobacterales; family Acetobacteraceae; genus Paracraurococcus. Next base: position 134,427 of record NZ_JABFHG010000001.1, on the reverse strand, counting down.
GCAGGTCGGTGCCGGCGCGGTGCCTCGCCTCCTTCGTCGTGGTGGGGAAGAAGGCGCCGAAGGCGACGTAGTCGGCGCCCGTCTCGCCCGCGAGCATCGCCAGGTGGCGGCTGTCATGGCAGGTGATGCCGAGGATGCGCTCCTCGAGCAGCCGGCGGCCCTCGGCATGGTTGCCGTCCTGCTGGCCGAGATGCGCCCCGTCGCAACCGAGCTCGGCGGCCAGCGCCGCGTCGTCGTTCAGCAGGAAGGCGGTGTTGCGGGCCTGGGCGATCGGCATCAGCGTCTCGACCGCGCGCCGCACCGCGTCCGGCGGCGCGTCCTTCAGCCGGAGCTGCAGGCAGGCGACGTCGCCGGCATCGAGCGCCGCCGCCAGCCGGTCCGGGAAATCGGGCGGCAGGACGGGCGGGGTGATGAGGTAGAGGCGGCAGGGTTCGTCCATGGCGGCTGAATGCCGCGCCGGGACGGGTTTGGGAAGCGCGGACGGGGCCGTCCGGCAGGGAGCGGGCGGCGGCGCGGCGCTGCGCCGCCGCCCGCTCCCGGTCTTAGCCGGCCGGAGCCTGGTAGATCTCGATGATCGAGGAGAGCAGGTTCAGCGCATCCGCCTTCGAGCGCTGGAAGGCGTTGCGGCCCATGATGGAGCCGTTGCCGCCCGCGGCATGGATGGCGCGGACCTCCTTCAGGATGTCCTCCGTGCCCTTCGCCTCGCCGCCCGAGAAGACCACCAGGCGCCGGCCGCCGAAGCAGGCCTGCACCACGTGCTTGAAGCGCGCGACCTCGTCGTTCACGTCGACCGGGTACTTCTCGTAGGTCTTCTTCGCGGCATCGAGCGAGATCGCCGAGGTCGGCGGCTTCACCTTGATGATGTGGGCGCCGAGCAGCGCCGCCATATGCGCCGCATAGGCGCAGATATCGAGCGCCGTCTCGCCGGTCTTGTCGAGCATCGGGCCGCGCGGGTAGCTCCAGACCACCACGGCGAGGCCGACGGACTTCGCCTCCTCGGCCAGCTCGCGCAGCTCCTCCATCATCTCGAACTGGTATTCCGAGCTCGGATAGATGGTGAAGCCGATCGCCGAGCAGCCGAGGCGCAGGGCGTCGGAGACGCTGCCCGTCACCGCCTGGTCCTTGGTGGTGGAGAGGCTGTTCGAGGAGTTGACCTTCAGGATGGTCGGGATGGCGCCGGCATAGGTGGAGGCCCCCGCCTCGATCATGCCGAGCGGCGCGGCATAGGCGTTGAGCCCGGCCTCGAGCGCCAGCTCGAACATGTAGCGCGGGTCGTAGCCGGCCGGGTTCGGCGCGAAGCTGCGGGCCGGGCCGTGCTCGAAGCCCTGGTCCACCGGCAGGATCACCACGCGGCCGGTGCCGGCCAGCTTCCCCGCCATCAGGATGCGGGCGAGGTTCGCCTTGGTGCCGGGATTGTCGCTCTCGTACCAGGAGAGGATCTCTTTCACCTTTGGCGTGAGCTGCATGGCGTATACCCTTTCGCTGGTGGCGAGTCTGGAGCGGTGAGTCTGGTCGCGGGATGTAGCGCGGGGTTGCCGGCCTGTCACCCGGCGCCTGCCAACCATGCCGCGAGCCGGGCTCGGCCGCCGGCACGCGTGAGGTCGAGGCGGCCAAGATCGAGCGAGACCGGCCGCGCCGGGCGGAGCCTCGCCGAAAGCTCGCCCGCGGCGCTCGCGACGGCGGCGAATCCGGGGCAGCGCGGGTCGAGCACCAGGTCGCGCAGCCCGGCCCGGAGCGCCGTCAGGGCCAGGCCCGGCGCCGCGGCGCAATCGAGCACCGCGTCATGCGGCACGCCCGGCGCCGCCGCCCGCGCCGCCGCCAGGATGGCGAGGAACCAGGGCGCGCCGAGCGTGGCGGCGGCGCCGGGGGCCGAGAGCAGCGTCACGCCCGGCCCCGACAGGCTACCGGACAGGCGCAGGACGAGCGACGCCCCGGCCGCATCGTGCACCGTTACCGCCGGTGGTGCGGGCTGTCGCCGTTGACCCGTCCCGGTCGCCATGCCAAGCCTTGCAGCACGCCCGGAATCCCGCGTCCAGCGCGGCCGGCGACGGCAGTTGCGGGATCGGCATGAGCGAGGATCCGAGGGACCCGGTGACGATGGCGACGGCACGGCTGGAATCCGCCGTCGAGACGCTGGTTGCGGCGCTGAGCCGCCCCCGGCCGCCGGTGGAGGAAGGCGAGATGGTGCCCCGCGCCGAGGTCGCGGCCATGGCGGAGCGGCTGGACGCGACCATCGCGCGGCTGCGCCTGGCCTTGGCCGAGGAGTTGCGCGGCGGCGAGGCGCCGATGGGTGAGGCGCAGGCGGGCGGTGCGCCGCAGGGCGGGGGGGAGTAGCGGCGTGGGGCAGGTCACCGTCCGGGTCAATGGCTACCAGCACACCATCGGCTGCAAGGATGGCGAGGAGGCGCATGTCCTCGACCTGGTGCAGCAGATCGAGGAGAAGGTGCGGCTGATCCGCGCCATGGGCGGCCAGTTCTCGGAATCGCGGATGCTGCTGCATGTCGCGCTGCTGCTGGCCGATGAGGGCGCCGACCTGCGGACGGAGATGGTGCGCGCGCGCGCCGGCCTCGCCCCGGCGGCCCCGGCGGCGCCCGACCCGCAGCTCGCCGAGCGGCTGGCGCGCATCGCCGAGCGCATCGAGGGCCTGGCCCAGACGCTCGACCGCGGCTGAGACGCGGCTTTTTCGCCCCCGGTTTTTCATCCTTGGCCGCTGGCCGCTGGCCCCGCGGCGCCCTATATCGAGAGGGCGGGGCTGCCCGGCGCGTCAGGTAATTCATCCCCGGGGCCAATAAGCATCCTCCGGGAGCTGGCTCTGTCCGGATCGTGGTCCGGGTATCTGGTGCCCACCTGCGCTAGCAGGCCTTGGGAGGGTGAGACGCCAACGGCCATGGTGGCTCCGCACTTTTCCACATCGCCGCATTGCGACGTGCTCCTGCGGGAGATGAAGGCCGAGGCGCGGCGCCTCGCGCTCGCCCGGCGGGTCGGCTGCGCCCCGGCCCTGGGCGCGGCGCTGGCCGAGCATGTGCTCGCCGGCCTGCCGCCGCCGGCCGGGGCCATCGTCGCCGGCTTCTGGCCCATGGGCGGCGAGATCGACATCCGGCCGCTGCTGCTGGCCCTTGCCGGGCGCGGCCATCCCATCGCCCTGCCGGTCACGCCGAAGCGCGGCCTGCCGCTCGCCTTCCGGCACTGGCGGCCGGGCGAGGCGCTGGGGCATGGTCCGATGGGCACCCGCCAGCCGGTCGCCGGCGAGGCGCTCCGTCCCGACTGGCTGCTGGTGCCGCTGCTCGCCTTCGACCGCGCCGGGCGGCGCCTCGGCTATGGCGGCGGCTATTACGACCGGACCCTGGCCGGCCTGCCGGGCGCGACCGCCATCGGCTGCGCCTTCGCCTGCCAGGAACTGCCGGAGGTGCCGGCCGGGCCGGAGGACTGGCGCCTGGATGCGGTGGCGACCGAGGCCGGCATCCTCCGCATCAAGGAATAACGCTGTCCTTCAGGCGCCGGGCACGGGACCCGCTTCGTTGGCGGCGCGTATTCACCCGGCCGTTGCCTCACCCTGGCCGGCGATCGGCCCTAGCATGCGCCGGTCCCGCGCGGTGGGCTGGTCAGGGCCGGACCGGAACGGCCCGGGACGACCAGGGAGGGGAGACAGGGCTTGCGCATTCTCTTTCTCGGCGATGTGGTCGGCCGCAGCGGCCGGGATGCCGTCATCGCGCGGCTGCCGGGGCTGCGCGCGGCGCTGCGGACGGACCTCGTCGTGGTGAATGCCGAGAATGCCAGCCATGGCTTCGGCCTCGCCCCCGACATGGCGCGGGCGATCCTCGGCGCCGGGGCGGATGCGATCACCCTCGGCAACCATGCCTGGGACCGCAAGGAGATCATCCCGGTCCTGGAGCAGGAGCCGCGCATCCTGCGGCCGCTGAACTTCCCGCCCGGCACGCCTGGCCGCGGCGCGGTGGCGGTGGAGGTGCCCGGCAACCGCAAGGCGCTGGTGGTCAACGTCATGGGCCGACTGTTCATGGACGCGCTGGACGACCCTTTCCGCAGCGTGCAGGCCGAGTTGCAGCGGCACCGGATGGGCGCGGGCGGCACCATCCAGGCGAGCATCATCGACCTGCATGCCGAGGCGAGCTCGGAGAAGCAGGCCTTCGGCCATAGCTTCGACGGGCTGGCGAGCCTCGTCATCGGCACCCATACCCATGTGCCGACCGCCGATCACCAGATCCTGCCGGGCGGCACCGCCTACCAGACCGATGCCGGCATGTGCGGCGACTATGACAGCGTCATCGGCATGCAGAAGGGCGGCGCCGCGCTGCGCTTCTGGCGCAAGATGCCGGGCGAGCGGCTCGCCCCGGCGGAGGGCGAGGCGACGCTCTGCGGCCTCTTCGTCGAGACGGATGACGCAACCGGGCTGGCGCGGCGGGTGGAGCCGGTGCGGCAGGGCGGCCGCCTCTCGCAGATCCTGCCGCAGGTCTGACGATTCGCCCCGGGACCGAGACGATACTGCAACCTGGGGAGGATTTATTACGTTTGTATACAAATATAACTTTGCCCTAGCATTGCGCCTTCGCGTCGGGGCAAAGTCTGTCCTCGCAGAGCGGGGAGGTGATCATGGATCGCCGACGAGACCAGCGCTTCGCGCCGGGAGCCTCCGTCCTCGGCGGTGCCGCCGGGGGCCTCAGCTATGAGGGACTGATGCGCGACGCGGTCGCGGTGGAGGAACGGTCACGCTGGCACGAGGCCGGCCGGATCCGCATCCTCCCTCGCAGACAGGTCCAGGCTCCAATTCAGGCGCCGGTCCAAGTCCAGGTCTCCGAACCCGACCACCAGGACCAGGCCCGCATCGCCGGCCGCTGACCGCCGCCACCTTCGTTGCCCGTCGCCCCGACATGGCTTCGCCGCGGCAGGCTGCGGCGCGTCTGGAATCAGCAGCGACGTCGTGGGGGTCACTAGACCATGGTCCGCTCACACAGGGTCGCGGGTCATGGCCCAGGCCGTTGCTTGATCGCGTGATTCACGCTTCTCGGTGAGTCCACCTCAAGCGATCACGCTCTAATACATCGTATCCCGCAGCCGCTGCGGCGCCTCGACATCGTAGCTCTCCGGCGCGACCAGCCCGCCGGTATGGGCCTGCAGCATCTCGCCCATGCTCGGCACCGCCCGCGGCCGCTCCCGCCCGCCCCAGATCCTCGAGCGCAGGATCGACTTGGCGCATTGCATGTAGACCTCGCCGACCGTGACCAGCACCACCGTCGCCGGCGCCTTCTCCTGCACCGTGAAGCGGGTGCGTAGCGTCGGGTCGGCGGTGATCCGCGCCTGGCCGTTGATGCGCAGTGCCTCGCCGACGCCGGGGATGAGGAAGAGCAGCGCGACGGCCGGGTTGGCGATGATGTCGCGCAGCCCGTCCAGGCGGTTGTTGCCGCGCCGGTCCGGCAGCGCCAGGGTGCGGTCGTCGAGCGCCTCGACGAAGCCCGGCGCGTCGCCGCGCGGCGTCGCATGCACCCCTTGCGGCCCGACCGTCGCCAGAACGCAGAAGGGCGAGGCGGCGATGAAGGCGAGGGTCCGCTCCTCCAGCCGGTGCGCCACCTTCTTCAGCACCAGCTCGCGCGGCGGATCGTAGATCCGGGCCAGCTCCTCGAGGGTGGTGACGGCGAAGGGGTCGGCGGGGGCGAGGCTGTCCATGCCGGCAGCCTGGACCAGGCGGGGCGGATCCTGCAAGCGTAAGGCACGCCGCCGGTGGCGCGGGCCGGCCCATGCGGCTATAAGCCCTTCCTCATCCGCAATCTGAAGATGCTGGAGCCCCTTCCATGGCGGGCCATTCGCACGCCAAGAACATCATGCACCGCAAGGCGGCCCAGGGCGCCAAGAAGGCCCAGGCCTTCGGCAAGCTGATCCGCGAGATCACGGTCTCGGCCAAGCAGGGCCTGCCCGATCCGGCGATGAACCCCCGGCTGCGCGCCGCGGTGAAGGCGGCGCTGACCGCCAACATGACCCGCGACACCATCGACCGCGCCATCAAGCGGGCCGCCGCCGCCGGCCAGGGTGAGGATTTCCAGGAGGTCCGCTACGAGGGTTACGGGCCCTATGGCGTCGCTGTCATCGTCGAGGCGCTGACCGACAACCGCAACCGTACCGCCGGCGACATCCGCAGCGCCTTCGCCAAGGCCGGCGGGGCGCTCGGCGAGACCAACTCGGTCAGCTTCCAGTTCGAGCGGAAGGGCGTGATCTGGTTCCCCGGCCTCGCCGATCAGGCCGAGGCGATGCTCGAGGCGGCGATCGAAGCCGGCGCGCTCGATGTCGAATCGGACGAGGAGGGGCATGAGGTCACCTGCGCGCCGGAGGATTTCTTCGCCGTGCGCGACGCGCTCGAGGCCCGCTTCGGCACTCCCGAGAGCGCCCGCATCGAATGGGTGCCGACGGTGCGCATCGATCTCGACGAGGAAAAGGCGCGCGAGATCCTGAAGCTGCTCGACCGCCTCGACGAGAGCGACGACGTGCAGAACGTCTATGCCAATTTCGAGGTGTCGGAAGACGTCTCGCAGCGGCTCTCGGCCTGAGCATGCGCGGCGCGGGGCGCCGATGAGACAAGGTGCCATGCAGGCCGTGCGGCTGCTCGGCCTCGATCCCGGCCTGCAGCATACCGGCTGGGGCTTGGTCGAGAGCGCCGGCAGCCGGTTGCGGCATCTCGGCGACGGCGTCATCTCGACCGCCGCCGCCGAGCCGCTGGCGGCCCGCCTCTGCACCCTGCACCGGGCGCTGGCGGCGCTGCTCGAGCAGTGGCAGCCGGACGAGGCGGCGGTCGAGCATACCTATGTCAACAAGAATCCCGGCGCGGCGCTGAAGCTCGGCCAGGCGCGCGGCGTGGTGCTGCTCGCCCCGGCGCTCGCCGGCCTGCCCGTCGCGGAATACCAGGCGATGGAGATCAAGCGCGCCGTGGTCGGCACCGGCCATGCCGAGAAGCCGCAGGTGGAGGCGATGGTCCGCCGCCTGCTGCCCGGCGCGACCATCCGCCGCGCCGATGCCGCCGACGCGCTGGCGGTGGCGATCTGCCACGCGCATCACCGCGGCTCCCGCCTCGCCCTCGCGCGCGGCTATGCTCCGGCATGATCGGCAAGCTCACCGGCCGGCTCGACGGCGTGCATGAGGGCGGCTGCGTGCTCGATGTGAACGGCGTCGGCTACCTCCTCGCCTGCTCGCGCAAGACGCTCGACGCGCTCTCGGCGCGCGAGGGGGTGCAGAAGGTGCTGGTCGAGACGCATCTGCGCCAGGACGCCATCACCCTCTACGGCTTCGCCGATGCCGCCGAGCGCGAGGCCTTCCTCGCCTTGATCGAGGTGAAGACGGTCGGACCGCAGAAGGCGCTACTGGTCCTCTCCGGCCTCCGCCCGGAGGAATTGGCGCGGGCGATCGCGGCCAAGGAGCGCAAGCGCCTGGCCGAGGTGAAGGGCCTCGGCGCGGCGACCGCCAACCGCATCATCGACGAGCCGGCGATGCAGAAATGGGCGGTCGGCCGCGCCACGCCCGAGGCCGATGGCAGCGGCGCGGCCGGCATCGCGGCGCCGGCGCCCGCGGTGGACGACGCGACGGCGGATGCCGTGTCGGCCCTGGTCAATCTCGGCTGGAAACGGCCGGAGGCGCTGGCGGCGGTGACTCGCGCCCGCACCCGGCTCGGCGAGGGCGCGCTGCTCGAGGGGCTGATCCGCGACAGCCTGAAGGAGCTGGCCCGGTGAGCGGGACAGGCGGCCGGAAGGCCCGCGGCGGCGCCCGCGACGCCGCCCCGCAGCCGACCTCTCCACCGGGGCCGGAGGCGGAGGACCGCATCACCACGCCGGTTCGCACCGAGGAGGATGCCGCCGAGGCGACGTTGCGGCCGCAGACCCTGGCCGACTTCACCGGCCAGCAGGCCTCGCGGGAGAATCTCGCCGTCTTCATCCAGGCGGCCCGCGACCGCGGCGAGGCGCTCGACCACGTGCTGCTGCACGGCCCGCCCGGCCTCGGCAAGACGACACTGGCGCAGATCGTGGCGCGCGAGCTCGGCGTCGGATTCCGCGCCACCAGCGGCCCGATCCTGCAGCGCGCCGGCGACCTGGCGGCGATCCTGACCAACCTGCAGCCGCGCGACGTGCTCTTCGTCGACGAAATCCACCGGCTGCAGCCGGCGCTGGAGGAGACGCTCTATCCGGCGATGGAGGATTTCCAGCTCGACCTCATCATCGGCGAGGGGCCGGCGGCGCGCACGGTGCGCATCGACCTGCCGCCCTTCACCCTGGTCGGCGCCACCACCCGCTCCGGCCTGCTGGCGCAGCCGCTGCGCGACCGCTTCGGCATCCCGCTGCGCCTGCAATTCTACACGCCCGAGGAGCTGTTGCGGATCGTCACCCGCGGCGCCTTCAAGCTCGGCTTCGCGCTGTCGGAGGAAGGGGCCTGGGAGATCGCCCGCCGCTCCCGCGGCACGCCGCGCATCGCCGGGCGGCTGCTGCGCCGGGTGCGCGACTTCGCCGCGGTCGGCGGCGTCGCGGCGGACCGGGCGATGGTGGATGGCGCGCTGACCCGGCTCGAGGTGGATGCCAAGGGGCTGGATGCGATGGACCGGCGCTATCTCCGGCGCATCGCGGTGCACCACAATGGCGGCCCGGTCGGGGTCGAGACGCTGGCCGCGGCGCTGGCCGAATCGCGCGACACGCTCGAAGACGTCATCGAGCCCTATCTGATCCAGGAGGGGCTGGTGCTGCGCACGCCGCGCGGCCGCATGCTCGGCGTGCCGGGCTGGCAGCATCTCGGGCTCAGCCCGCCGGCCGGCTTCGCCATCCAGCCCGACCTGCTGGCCGGGGGCGAGTCGTGAGCCGCGCGGCGCGGCCGGGCCTGCGCCAGGCGCCGGACGCGCCGGCGCATCGCTGGCCGCTCCGGGTCTATTTCGAGGACACCGATGCGGGCGGGATGGCCTATCACGCCAACTACTTGCGCTGGGCGGAGCGGGCCCGGACGGAATCGTTGCGCGCCATGGGCTTGCCGCATCAGATGCTCATGGAAGGTCACCATTCGATACTCGTGGTGCGGCGCATTGAAGTGGAGTATTGGCGGCCCGCCAGGCTCGATGACGCAGTCGTGGTTGAAACCAGGGTGGTTTCCGTCCGGGGTGTCACCCTGCTGCTGGACCAGCGGGTGGTGGCGGATGGGGAGCCGGATGCGGTGGCGGGACCGCTGGCGGCGCTGCGGGTCGAGCTGGCCTGCATCGACCGAGACGGGTTGCGGCCGCGGCGCATCCCCGAGCCCTGGCGCTCGGCGCTGGAGGCGGCGGCGGCCCGTGATCCTGGGGGGATGGCCCGGAGGCGGGCGGAGACGGCGGATTAGGCGGGTCGGCCGGTCGGGGGGATTGGCCGCCGCAGCGGATGGAGTGATGCGGTGGATCGCAGCGTGACCGCGACGGATCTGGGTGCAGCGATGCACGACCTGTCGCTCTGGGGCCTGTTCGTGCAGGCGGACTGGGTCGTGAAGCTGGTCATGCTCGGCCTGCTGCTCGCCAGCGTCTGGGTCTGGGCCATCGTCTTCGAGAAGGTGACGAGCCTGCGCCGGGTGAACCGCGCGGCGGATGCCTTCGAGGATGCCTTCTGGTCCGGCGGCAGCCTGGACGACCTCTACCGGAAGGAGGGCGACCGGCCCTCCCACCCCATGGCCGCGGTCTTCGTCACCGCCATGCGGGAATGGCGCCGCGGCGCCCAGCGGCTCGGTGGCTCCGACCTCGTCGCCGCCGGGCTGAAGGAGCGGATCGACCGCACCATGGCCGTCACCGTGCAGCGGGAGATGGAGCGGCTGGAGCGCTGGATGGTCTTCCTCGCCTCGGTCGGCTCGGTCGGGCCCTTCGTCGGCCTCTTCGGCACGGTCTGGGGCATCATGAACAGCTTCGCCGCCATCGCCGGCATGCAGAACACCAACCTCGCCGTGGTGGCGCCGGGCATCGCCGAGGCGCTCTTCGCCACCGCGATCGGCCTCGTCGCCGCCATCCCGGCGGTGCTCGCCTACAACAAGATCAACACCGACCTGGCGCGCTTCGCGGGCCGGCTCGAGGGTTTCGCCGCAGAGTTCGGCGCCATCCTCTCGCGCCAGACCGAGAGCGCCATCGGCGATCCGGCGCGCAGCGCAGCGCCCGTCGCGGAGTAGCGCCATGGCCGTCTCGCTCAATGCCGGCCGGGGGCGCAGCCGCTACCGGCCGATGGCCGAGATCAACGTCACCCCGCTGGTCGACGTGATGCTGGTGCTGCTCATCATCTTCATGGTGGCGGCGCCGCTGATGACGGTCGGCGTGCCGGTCGACCTGCCGAAGACCCAGGCCAGCGCGCTCAACCAGGACAACGAGCCGATCACCATCACGGTTAATCCCGAGGGCAAGATCTTCCTGCAGGAGACCGAGGTGCCGATCGAGAACCTGGTCGCGCAGCTGCAGGCGATCGCCCGCGAGCAGCCGGAAGGGGCGCCGGAGCGGCGGATCTTCGTCCGCGGCGACAAGGCGATCAGCTATGGCCGGGTGATGGAGGTGATGGGCACGATCAGTTCCGGCGGCTTCAGCAAGGTGGCGCTGCTGGCCGAGCAGCCCGCCGGCCGGCCGGCCACCGCGGTGCCGGCTGCTCGACCCGGCGCGCCGGCTACTCCCCCGGCTGGCCGGCCGCAGCCGGCGCCGCGCTAGAGCGTGATCGCCTGAGGTGGACTCACCGAAGGCGCGAATCACGCGACCAAACAACGCGCTAGATCATGGTCCGCGAACCTGTGTGGGCGGATCATCGTCTAGGGCACCCGCACCCTCCGCCACGTGCCGCGGATCGGCAGGACCGGGGCGCCGGGGGCGGATCGCGGCTTCCATCCGTGGCACCCCCACCATGGTGAGGCGCGGTCAATAGATCGGAGCGGCTTCCATGGCTGAAGGGCCGCGGACCCCGCTCCGGCGAGGCGCCGGCCTCGTGGCGAGTCCCGCCGGGCGCGGGCCGCCGCGGACCGGCGGGCTGATCGGATAACCAGGATTGCGTGGATTGGATATGGCGCCGGGGGGCGCGGCAATGCCGCCGAGGGGAATGCGGTTCTGGGGTCTGGTATCGGCGGCGCTGCATGTCGCGCTGCTGGTGCTCGGCCTCGTCTTCGGCCTGCCGCGGCCGTTGCAGGAACCACAGGAGGAGGCGATCGCGGTGGAGGTGGTCACGGCGCCGCAACTGGCCCAGGGCGAGCAGCCGGCGCCGGTCGCCGGGCCGCCGAGCGTGACCCAGCCGGCCCGGCCGGAGCCGCCGGGCGAGACGACGGTGGCCGATGCGGTGCCGAGCCCGCCGCCGCCGCCACCCCCGCCGCCGCCGGCGCCCATCCCGGCCCCGGCGCCGCAGGCGCCCATCCCGGCCCCGGCGCCGCAGGCCCTGCCGAAGCCGAGCGCCCCGCCGCCCGAGCCGGCGCCGAAGCCGCCGCAGCAGGTGGCGGAGGCGAAGCCGCGCCCGGCGCCGCCGCCCGAGCCGACGCCGAGCCCGCTGCCCCTGCCGCCGCCGCCCATCCCGGTGCCGGCGCCGCCCAGGCCGGTCGCCGAGACGCGGCCGGAAAAGGCGGAGAAGCCGGACAAGCCCGAGAAGGTGGAAAAGCCGGAGAAGCCCACCGAGAAGCCGGCGCCGAAGCCGCAGCAGGTGGCCGAGGCGAAGCCGGAGAAGGCCGAGAAGCCGAGCCCCACCCCGGCCCCCGCGCGGCCCGAGGCCACGGTGCCGCGCCCGCCCGCCCCGACGCCGCCGCAGCCGAGCAAGGAGGCCGGCACCGGCCGGACGCCGCCGGTCCAGAAGCCGCAGGCGGACAGCCGCAGCGTGCTCAACACGCTCGACAAGCTGATGCAGTCGGCGCAGCAGAACCGGCCGCCGACCGGCAAGCCGAGCCCGGCCGCCGGCACCCCGCAGCAGGGCGGCGGCGCGCCGACCGGCACGGCGACGCTCTCCGCCGGGGAGAAGGCCGGGCTCGCCGACAAGATCAGCGAGTGCTGGTCGGTCGATGGCGGCGGGCTCGGCATCAACAGCGTCGTCGTCGAACTCCGCGTCGATGTCGATGCCGGCGGCGTGGTCCGCAACGTCCGTGCCAATGGATCGCCGCCGAGCGACCCGCGGGCCCGCTCGGTCTACGAGGCGGCGCGGCGGGCGCTGCTCGACCCGAAATGCAACCCCTTGCCGCTGCCGCGGGAGCGGCTGGCGGCGCTGCGCGACACCATCTTCCGTTTCAACCCGCGCGACCTCGGCCTGCGCTGACCCGCCGTGCCCTTGCATCGCGGCGGCCCGCCGGCCGCCCTCGCGCCACATCTTCAGGAGGATACGCATGACCCCGGACGAGAAGGCGATGGCGGGCTTCCTCACGCGCCGGGCCGCGCTGTTCGGCGGCCTGGCCCTCGGCCTGCCGGCGATCGGCGGCCTCGGCAGCCAGGCCCGGGCGCAGAGCTCGGTCGTCGACATCACCCGCGCCCGCACCGATCCGATCCCGATTGCCGTGCCGGATTTCGCCGGCAGCGGCGACGGCCAGCGCGTCGGCCGCGACATCGCCCGCGTGGTGGTCAACAACCTGAAGAATTGCGGCCTATTCCGCCCGGTGGACCGCGCCGCCTTCATCCAGACCGCCGAGGTGGCGGCGGCGGTGCCGCGCTTCCAGGACTGGCGCGTGATCGGCGCCCAGGCGCTGGTCACCGGCCGGGTCGATGCCGGCAGCGACCGGGTGCGCGTCGAGTTCCGGCTCTGGGACGTGCTGCCGGAGCAGCAGATCCAGGGCACTGCCTTCACCGCCCCGGCCGCCAATTGGCGCCGCATCGCGCATCTGATCTCGGACGTGATCTATGAGCGGCTGCTCGGCGAGAAAGGGTATTTCGACACCCGCGTGGTCTATGTGGCCGAGACCGGCCCGCGCGACCGCCGCACCCGGCGCCTCGCCATCATGGACCAGGACGGGGAGAACCACCGCTTCCTGACCGATGGCTCCTCCGCCGCGCTGACGCCGCGCTTCCACCCGAACGCGCAGCAGATCGCCTTCATGTCTTATGCGCGCGGCGAGCCGAAGGTCTATCTGTTCAACCTCGATGGCGGGCGGCCGGAGCCGCTGGGGAATTTCCCCGGCATGACCCTCTCGCCGCGCTTCAGCCCGGACGGGCGCAGCGTGGTGCTCTCCGCCACCCGCGGCAACGACGCGAACATCTACGTGGTCGATCTCGGCTCGCGGCGGGAGCGGCAGCTCACCTCGGGCGGCGGGCTCGACGTCTCGCCCTGCTTCTCGCCCGATGGCAGCCAGATCGTCTTCAACTCCGATCGCGGCGGCGATCAGCAGCTCTACGTCATGTCGGCCGATGGCGGCGGCATCCGCCGCATCTCCTTCGGCCGTGGCCGCTATGCGACGCCGGTCTGGTCGCCGCGCGGCGACCTCATCGCCTTCACCCGCTTCGGCGGGGCGGGGGGGCAGTTCGGCATCGGGGTGATGCGGCCGGACGGCTCGGGCGAGCGGATCCTCACCGAGGGCTGGGGCATGGAGGGCCCGACCTTCGCGCCGAACGGCCGGGTGATGATGTTCTTCCGCGAATCGCCGGCCCGCGACGCCCGGGGCAGCGGCTATTCCTCGCGCCTCGCTTCGATCGACGTCGCCGGCTTTAACGAGCGCCAGATCCTCACCCCGACCGACGCCTCGGACCCGGCCTGGTCGCCCCTGCTGTCGTGAGCGGGGGCGGGGGGCTGGCCGCCGCTTATCCCTTTGCTGCGAGCCCCTTCGTTCCAGGATGGATATCCTTGACCGTCTCGACTGCGAGTTGTAACGGCGCCGGTGGATGTTCCGCAGCCGAGTGCTGCTTCATCGGAAGGACCAGAGGGATGACCAACACCAAGCTGCTCGGCGCCTTCGCCGCAGTTGCTCTGCTCGCGGCCTGCGAATCCTCGAAGGATTCGGCCGCGACCGGCACTGGCGCGGCGACCACGGCCAGCACGATCCAGCCGGGCAGCCAGGAGGATCTGATCGCCCAGGCGGGCAGCGATCGCGTCTTCTTCGATTACGACAGCAGCGCGATCCGCGCCGATCAGCGCTCGACCCTGCAGCGCCAGGCGAGCTGGCTCGGCAGCAACCCCTCTGTCACCGTCACCGTCGAGGGCCATACCGACGAGCGCGGCACGCGGGAGTACAACCTCGCCCTCGGCCAGCGCCGGGCGAATGCGGCGCGCGACGCGCTGGTCGCGGGCGGCGTGGCCGGCGGCCGGATCTCCACCATCTCCTACGGCAAGGACCGTCCGGCGGCGCTGGGCTCGAACGAGGATGCCTGGGCGCAGAACCGCCGCGCGGTGACGGTCGTCCGCTAGAGCGTGACCGCTTGAGGTGGACTCACCGAAAAGCGTGACTCACGCGCTCAAGCAACGGCCTCGACCATGATCCGCGACCCTGTGTGAGCGGATCATGGTTTAGGGAATTCCCCACGAAGACGCGCAGCGGCTTTGTGGAGGGGCCGTGGCGTCCCTCCTGCCTCGGGATCCGCACAGCCTGCCGCGGCGAAGCCGCGGCAGGACAACGGGCAGCGGCGGTTTCGATAGGCGCATCATGCCATCGGGCGATGCCGCGGCCGCATCGGAGCGACGCATCCCGGGCGCCGCCACTCGGTTCGAAGCGCTGGTCCCGCTTCGGCCGACCGGGCCCTAAGCCATTGGCCGGCCGTGCAAATCACATGTTTCGGTGATTCCACCGCAGGCGATCACGCTCTACAACCCGGCATACCCGGCACCGGCGGCGTGCGGGGCCGCGCCATGCCATCCGTCATGCCTCGGCCCCGCCCTTCCGCCATGAGCCCGATCGGAGAATCGATGCGACGCGCCCTGGCTGCTCTCCTCCTCGCCACGCCGCTGCTGCTGCCCGGCTCCCAGGCCTGGGCGCAGGCCGAGAGCCGCGAGGGGATCTACCTGCAGAACCAGATCCTGCAATTGCGGCAGGAGCTCGATCAGCTGCGCCGCGGCGGCGGGGCGGCCGCGATCCCGGCGCCGATGCCGCGCGGGGCGGCGCCGGGCGCGCCGCAGGGCGAGCTGGTCGGGGCGCTGCTGGATCGCGTCTCGACGCTGGAGGAGGAGACGCGCCGGCTGCGCGGGCGGCTCGACCAGGCGGAGTACCAGAACCGCACCCTGATGCAGCAGGTGGAGAAGCTGCAGGGCGACCTCGATTATCGGCTGCAGCAGGTCGAGGGCGGCGCGCCACGATCGGCGCCCGCCGCCGCCGCGCCGCCGCCGCGCAGCCCGAGCCCGGCGCAGTCGCTGCCGCCGGTGGCCGGCGGCGCCGCGGCGAGCGCCCCGGCCGCCGCGGCGCGGACGCCGGAGCGGGCCCTGGCCGAGGGCCAGGCGGCGCTCAGCCGGCGCGACTACGCCGCCGCCGAGGCCGCGGCGAAGGAGGTGCTCGCCGCCCGCGGCAGTCCGCGCAGCTATGACGCGCGGCTGCTGCTCGCTGATGCGGAATACGGCCAGCGCAATTGGCAGGACGCGGCCGTCGCCTATGGCGAGGCCTACAAGGCCAACCAGAAGGGCAGCCGCGCCGCCGAGGCGCTGATCGGCTTCGGCAGCGCGCTCGCCAACCTCAACCAGAAGCGCGAGGCCTGCGATGCCTTCGCTCTGGTGCAGAGCGAGCATCCGCAGCTCCGCGGCCCCCTGAAGGAGCGGCTTGAGGCCGGGCGGCAGCGGGCCGGCTGCCGGTGAGGCCGGGACCCGCCGCGCCGTGACGCCGCCGCGCCATGGGCGGGGCTGAGACACCGATCGGGCCGGCGGAATTCGCCGGGCTGATGGCGCCGCTCGGCCCCTTCGGTCCAGCGCCGCGCCTCGCCGCCGGCGTCTCCGGCGGGCCGCACAGCCTGGCCCTCGCCCTGCTTGCCGATGCCTGGGCCAGGGCGCGCGGCGGCGGCCTGCTGGCGCTCATCGTCGATCACGGGCTGCGGCCGGAGAGCGCCGCCGAGGCGGCCGGCGTCGCGGCGCAGCTCGCCCGGCGCGGCATCACCGCCCGCATCCTGCCGCTCGGCCTCGGCGGCGGCGCGGCGCTGCAGGCGCGGGCCCGCGCCGCCCGCCATGCCGCCCTGCTGCAGGCCTGCGGCGAGGCTGGCACGCCCTGGCTGCTGCTCGGCCATCACCGGGCCGACCAGGCCGAGACCCTGCTGCTGCGGGCGCTGCGGGGGAGCGGCGCGGCGGGGCTCGCCGCCATGGCGGCGCTGCGTGCGGCGCCGGAGGCGCTGCTGCTGCGGCCGCTGCTCGGCCAGCCGCCGGCGCGGCTGGAGGCGGTGGTGCGGGCGGCCGGGCTCGCGCCGGTGCGCGACCCGAGCAATGCCGATCCGCGCTTCGGCCGCGTCGCCCTGCGCCTGGCGCTCGGCGATCCCGCGGGCACCGGTCCGGCGGTCGAGGCCCTGGCCGGGGCGGCGGCCGGATTCGCGGCGCGGCGGGGGCGCGGGGAGGGGGCGCTGGCCGGGCGGCTCGCCCGTGCGGCGCGGCTGCTGCCGACCGGCCATGCCGAGATCGACCCGGCGGCGCTCGGCGAGGATGCGCTGGCCGATGCCGCCCTCGGCGCGCTGTTGCGCCTGGTCGGCGGCGGCGCCTTCCCACCGCCGCGGGCGGCGGTTGCCGCGCTCCGCCGGCGGGGCGTCGGGACGCTCGGCGGCGCGGTCCTCGGGCGCTGGCGGGGCGGCTGGCTGCTGGCGCGCGAATCGGCGGCGGTGGCGCCGCCCGTCGCGGCGGTGGCCGAGGCGCGCTGGGACGGGCGCTTCCGCCTGCTCGCCGCGGGGCGGCCCGGCTGCCTGCTGGGCGCCCTCGGCGCCGAGGCGGCGCGGCTGCGGCGGCAGGCGCCCGGCCTGCCCGCCCTGGTCCTCGCCACCCTGCCGGCCATCCGCCGGAACGGCATGCTGGTCGCCGTGCCTTGTCTCGGCTATCCTGACGCCGAATGCTGCGCCGAATTCCCCATGCATCTCGACCCGTGTGCCGGACCGGTGACCGGGGGAGCCGAATGGCGAGCTCGTGTGCCCCATTAATTGCCGGGGATGTCTCCCTATCTACTGCCCGGCGGACTCACGGGCATGGCGCCCAAGGGATCATGGCCCGCAAGGGCCGTGGCGGGAACAGGATATGAATCGGTGAACAATTTCGGCCGCAACCTGGCACTTTGGGTCATCGTGGCGCTGCTCCTCGTGGCGCTCTTCAACCTGTTCCAGCCGAGCGGCTCCGGCCAGCGCGGGGCCCAGCAGGTCGCCTATTCCGACTTCCTGAACGAGGTCGGCGCCGGTCATGTCCGCGACGTGGTGATCCAGGGCCGGACGGTGAGCGGCCAGCTCTCGGACGGCCGGACCTTCCAGACCTACACGCCGGAAGACCCCGCTCTGGTCGGCAAGCTGACCGAGAAGGGCATCCGGGTGGTGGCGCGGCCGGAGGAGAGCGACGTCAACCCGCTCTTCCACTACCTGCTCTCCTGGTTCCCGATGCTGCTGCTGATCGGCGTCTGGGTCTTCTTCATGCGCCAGATGCAGTCGGGCGGCGGCCGCGCCATGGGCTTCGGCAAGTCCCGCGCCCGGCTGCTGACCGAGAAGCAGGGCCGCGTCACCTTCGAGGACGTGGCGGGCATCGACGAGGCCAAGGGCGAGCTGGAGGAGATCGTCGAGTTCCTGCGCGACCCGCAGAAGTTCCAGCGCCTCGGTGGCAAGATCCCGAAGGGCGTGCTGCTGGTCGGCCCGCCCGGCACCGGCAAGACCCTGCTGGCCCGCGCCATTGCCGGCGAGGCGAATGTTCCCTTCTTCACCATCTCGGGCTCCGACTTCGTCGAGATGTTCGTCGGCGTCGGCGCCTCCCGCGTGCGTGACATGTTCGAGCAGGGCAAGAAGAACGCCCCCTGCATCATCTTCATCGACGAGATCGACGCCGTCGGCCGGCATCGCGGCGCCGGCCTCGGCGGCGGCAATGACGAGCGCGAGCAGACCCTGAACCAGATGCTCGTCGAGATGGACGGCTTCGAGTCGAATGAGGGCGTGATCCTCATCGCCGCCACTAACCGCCCGGATGTGCTCGACCCGGCGCTACTCCGCCCCGGCCGCTTCGACCGGCAGGTGGTGGTGCCGAACCCGGACGTGCAGGGCCGCGAGAAGATCCTCCGCGTGCACATGCGCAAGGTGCCGCTGGCCTCGGATGTCGATCCGAAGACCATCTCCCGCGGCACGCCCGGCTTCTCCGGCGCCGACCTGGCCAACCTGGTGAACGAGGCGGCGCTGCTCGCCGCCCGCACCGGCCGCCGCACCGTCGGCATGCATGAGTTCGAGCAGGCCAAGGACAAGGTGCTGATGGGCGCCGAGCGCCGGTCGCTCGTCATGTCGGAGGACGAGAAGCGGATGACCGCCTATCACGAGGCGGGCCATGCCCTCTGCGCCCTCAAGCTCCCGGAATGCGACCCGGTCCACAAGGCGACGATCATCCCCCGCGGCCGGGCGCTCGGCTTGGTGATGTCGCTGCCCGAGGGCGACCGCTACTCCAAGCACAAGTCGAAGCTGCTCTCGGAACTGGCCATGGCCATGGGCGGCCGCGTCGCCGAGGAGCTGATCTTCGGCTCCGACAAGGTCTCGAACGGCGCCTCGGGCGACATCAAGATGGCCACCAACCAGGCCCGCATGATGGTCACCGAATGGGGTATGTCCGAAAAGCTCGGCATGATCGCCTATGGCGAGAACAGCCAGGAGGTCTTCCTCGGGCATTCCGTCACCCAGTCGAAGAACCTCTCGGAGGCGACGGCGCAGCAGATCGACGGCGAGATCCGCCGCATCATCGACGAGGCCTATGCCAAGGCGCGGTCGCTGCTCTCGGAGAACATCGACGAGCTGCATCTGCTGGCCAAGGGGCTGCTGGAGCACGAGACCCTCTCGGGCGACGAGATCCGGCAGGTGATCCGCGGCGAGCCGATCATCCGCAACCGCCCGGACGAGCCGGTGCCGCAGGGCCGCGGCAGCGTGCCGAGCAGCGGCCGGGCGCCGCGGCCGAGCGGCGGGCTGAACCCCGGCCCGGCCCCCGCGACCTAGTCCCCTGAGGCCCGGATGCCGCGCGCATCCGGGCCGCTGGCCGCCCGCAGCATGACCGAACGCTGGATCGAGCCGCTGGGCCTGTTGCAGGGTCCGGCGGCTTCCGCCTGTCTGGCCCAGGGCATCGCCCTGCCCCTGCAGGGCGGGCCTCTGGCCTTCCCCCTGGTCCGGCTGTTGGCCGAGGGACGCAGCATCGGCATCCTGCCGGTCCAGGCCATCCCCGAGGCCTGGCGCAGCCTGCTGCTGTCGCTGACCCGCCGGCCGCCGGACTTCGCCGGTATCGCCCCGCGCCTCCCCGGCCGGCCGCTGGTGATGGGCATCCTCAACGTCACCCCGGACAGCTTCTCCGATGGCGGCGCGGCGGCGGATGCCGAAGCTGCCATCGCCCGCGGCCATGCCATGCTCGCCGCCGGCGCCGACCTGCTCGATATCGGCGGCGAGAGCACCCGGCCGGGCGCCGATCCGGTGCCGCCGGAGGAGGAGATCCGCCGCATCCTGCCGGTGGTGCGCGAGCTCGCCCGCGCCGCGCCGGTCTCGGTCGACACCCGGCACGCCGCGACCATGGCGGCGGCGCTGGAGGCCGGGGCGGAGATCGTCAACGACGTCACCGCCCTGCGCCACGATGCCGGGGCCGCCGCCCTGGTCGCGGCGGCCGAGGCGCCCACCGTGCTGATGCACATGCCGGGCACTGAGCCACGGACCATGCAGGCCGAGGCGCGCTACGGCGATGTCGTGCTCGAGGTGGCGCGGTTCCTGCGCGAGCGGGTGGCGGCGCTGGAGGCCGAGGGCATCCCCCGCGCCCGCATCGCCGTCGATCCCGGCATCGGCTTCGGCAAGACCATGGCGCACAACCTGGCGCTGCTCGAGCGCCTGCCGCTCTTCGCCGGGCTCGGCTGCCCGGTCCTGGTCGGCCTCTCGCGCAAGCGCTTCCTCGGCCGGCTCAGCGGCATCGCCGAGGCCGGGCGGCGGGCGGTGCCGAGCGTCGCCGGCGCGCTCTTCGCCGCCTCCCGCGGCGCCGCCATCCTGCGCGTGCACGATGTCGCCGAGACGGTGCAGGCGCTCGCCGTCTGGCAGGCCGCGGCGGCGGGCATGGTGCCGGAGGCGGCGGTCTGACGGACCGTTTGATGGACCGGAGGCCCGGCTTTCGCTACTTGGGGGATCGGATCTTCCGCGCAATGGGGCCGACATGACCGCATCCACCCGCCGCCTCTTCGGCACCGACGGCATCCGCGGCACCGCCAACCGCGCGCCCATGGACGCCGCGACGGCGCTGCGCCTCGGCCAGGCGGCCGGCCGCATCTTCAACCGCGGCACGCATCGCCACCGCGTGGTGATCGGCAAGGACACGCGCCTCTCCGGCTACATGCTGGAGCCGGCGCTGACCGCGGGCTTCATCGGCACCGGCATGGACGTGGTCCTGGTCGGGCCGCTGCCGACGCCGGCCATCGCCATGCTGACGCGCAGCCTGCGCGCCGATCTCGGCGTCATGATCAGCGCCTCGCACAACCTCTTCGAGGATAACGGAATCAAACTGTTCGGCCCGGATGGGCTGAAGCTCTCCGACGCGCAGGAGATGCAGATCGAGGCGCTGATGGAGGGCGACCTCGCCGCCGCCCTGGTGCCGCCGGCCCGTCTCGGCCGCGCCAGCCGCATGGAGGATGCGCCCGGCCGCTACATCGAGGCGGCGAAGCAATCCTTCCCGCGCGGCCTGACGCTCGAGAAGCTGCGCATCGTGGTCGATTGCGCACATGGCGCCGCCTACAAGGTGGCGCCCACCGTGCTGTGGGAGCTGGGGGCGGAGGTGGTGCCGGTCGGCGTCTCGCCGGACGGCTTCAATATCAATGACGGCGTCGGCTCCACCGCCCCGGCGAAGCTCGCCGAGGTGGTGCGAGAGCGCCGGGCCGATCTCGGCATCGCGCTCGACGGCGATGCCGACCGGCTGGTGATGGTGGACGAGGCCGGCAACATCGTCGACGGCGACCAGATCCTCGCCCTCATCGCCGGGTCCTGGCAGGCGCAGGAGCGGCTGCGCGGCGGCCATGTCGTCGCCACCGTCATGTCGAACATGGGGCTCGAGCGCTACCTGCGCGAGCGCGGCGTCGGCCTGCTCCGCACCGCGGTCGGCGACCGCTATGTCGGCGAGCGCATGCGCGAGGTCGGCTGCAACCTCGGCGGCGAGCAGTCGGGCCACATGATCATGACCGATTTCGGCACCACCGGGGACGGCCTCATCGCCGCGCTGCAGGTGCTCGCCGTGCTGGTCGAGGAGCGGCGGCCCGCCAGCCAGGTCTGCCGCCGCTTCCAGCCGCTGCCGCAAAAGCTGGTGAATGTCCGCTTCAGCGGCTCCTCGCCCCTGAAGGATGCCGCCGTGCAGCGG
Organism: Roseicella sp. DB1501; assembly: GCF_013112485.1. Taxonomy (GTDB): domain Bacteria; phylum Pseudomonadota; class Alphaproteobacteria; order Acetobacterales; family Acetobacteraceae; genus Paracraurococcus. The sequence continues at coordinate 113,017 of NZ_JABFHG010000001.1, read as the reverse complement.
GAGATCGCGGCGCAGGAGGAGCGGCTCGGCGAGCGCGGGCGGGTGCTGATCCGCGCCAGCGGCACCGAGCCGGTGATCCGCGTCATGGCCGAGGCGGAAGATGAGCGGCTGGTGGAGGAGACGGTGGCGAGCCTCGCCGAGACCATCCGCTCCCGCGCCAAGGTCCCGGCGTGAAGGGCCGCGTCCTCATCGTCGCCGGCTCGGATTCCGGCGGCGGAGCCGGCATCCAGGCCGACCTCAAGGCGGTGACGGCGCTCGGCGGCTATGCCGCGACGGCCATCACCGCGCTGACGGCGCAGAACACGGAGGGGGTGCAGGGCGTGCTGCCGGTGCCCGCCGACTTCCTGCGTCAGCAGATCCGCCTGGTGCTGCGCGACATCGGCGCCGATGCGTTGAAGACCGGCATGCTGCACGATGCCGAGACCATCGAGGCGGTCTGCGACGAGCTGGCCGCCGAGGCGCCGGGCGTGCCGCTGGTCGCCGATCCGGTCATGGTGGCCAAGGGCGGCCACCGGCTGCTGCAGCCCGAGGCGGTCGAAGCGCTCACCCGCCGCCTGCTGCCGGTCGCCGCCCTGATCACGCCGAACCTGCCCGAGGCGGAGGTGTTGCTCGGCCGCCGCATCCCCGATGCGGCGGCGATGCCCGAGGCGGCCATGGCGCTGCTCGGCCGAGGCGCGCGGGCGGTGCTGCTGAAGGGCGGCCATCTGTCGGGCGAGCTGCTGGTCGACATCCTGGCGACGCCGGCCGGCGTGACCCGCTTCGAGGACCGGCGCATCGAGACGCGCCACACCCATGGCACGGGCTGCACCCTGGCCTCGGCCATCGCTGCGGGGCTGGCGCAGGGCATGAGCCTTGTCGCGGCCGTGGCCCGCGCGCGCGCCTATGTTCGCGCCGCCATCCTCGCCGCGCCCGGGCTCGGCAAGGGGCACGGGCCGCTCGACCATGGCGTGACCATCGATCCGGCGCGGCTCGGCGCCTTCTGATGCGCCGCTTCCGCTTCGTCACCCTCGACGTCTTCACCGACCGCCGCTTCGGCGGCAACCAGCTTGCCGTCTTCCCCGAGGCGCGCGGCCTGGACGAGGCCGAGATGCAGGCATTGGCCGCCGAGTTCAATCTCAGCGAGACCACCTTCGTGCTGCCGCCGCAGGACCCCGCCAATACGGCGCGGGTGCGGATCTTCAACCGCGTCGCGGAGATGCCCTTCGCCGGGCATCCGAGCGTCGGCACGGCCTGGGTGCTGGCGCAGCAGGCGCCGGCGGGTGCAGGGCGGCTGCGGCTCGAGGAGGTCGCCGGGATCGTCGAGGTGGAGCTCTGGCGCGACGCCGCCGGCGCGGTCCGCGGCGCCGCCATCGCCGCGCCGCAGCCGCTCGCGGTCGGCGCGGCCATGCCTGTCGAGGCGATCGCCGCCTGCGCCGGCCTCGATCCGGCGATGGTCGTCACCGCGCGCCACCCGCCGCAGCTCGCCGCCGATGGCGGCAATCCGCGGGTGCTGGTCGAGGTCACGGCAGAGGGGCTGGCCGCCGCCCGGCCCGATCTCGGCGCCTTCCAGCGCTGCGTCGCGGCGCATCCGGCGCTATGCGGCCGGCTCTCGCTCTACCTCTACCGGCGCGAGGGCGAGGGGCTGCGGGCGCGGATGTTCTCGCCGCTGACCGGCACCTGGGAGGATCCGGCGACCGGCAGCGCCGCGACGCCGCTCGCCGGCTTCCTGCTGCATCTCTCGGGCGCGGAGGCGGCGAGCCTCGACATCCTGCAGGGCGTCGAGATGGGGCGCCCCAGCCTGCTGCGGACCACCGCGCGGCGCACCGCCTCCGGCATCCGCGCGACCGTCGGCGGCCATTGCGTGCCGGTGCTGCGCGGCGAGGCGGAGCTGTAATCATTTTCCACGATGCCGCCACGCGGTGTCGTGGCGGCCCCGGCCAGTCTCGACCGTGACGGAGGTTCTCGGCCGATTACGCTGCGGGCGGCTCGCGCTCCAGCCAGCCCTCCACATAGGCCTTCTTTGCCAGCACCAGGCCCAGCGCCGAGAGCGGCGCGGCCAGCGCCACGCCAAGCAGCCCGAACAGCGCTCCGGTCAATACCTGCACGATCAGCAGCAGGGCCGGCGGCAGGTCGGCAGTGCGGGACTGCACCATGGGGGTGAGGAAATTGCCCTCCACCGTCTGCACCAGGACGATGACGCCGACGACCCAGAGGCCGAGGATGGGCTGTTCCGTCATCGCCAGCAGCACCGCCGGCACGCCGCCGATGACCGGGCCGAGCACCGGGATGAAGTTCAGCAGGCCGATGATCGCCGCCAGCAGCCCGGCGAGGGGAATGCCGAGGGCCCAGAAGCCGAGCCAGGTGAGCATGCCCGCGACGATCATGGCGAAGGCTTGGCCGAGCAGCCAGCCGCGCAGCGTATGCCCGATCTCGGCCAGCGTCTCCTCGACCCGCCCGTCGAGTCGCGGGTCGAACAGGCTGCGCAGGCCGCACAGATAGCCCGCCGGCTGCACCGCCAGATAAAGGGCCAGCAGCACCACCAGCACCAGGTTGCCGAGGCCGCCCAGCGTGCTGCCCGCGGCCCGCGCGGCGGCCTGCGCCGCGGTCTCGGCGCCGGAGCCGCTGATGAGCTGGCCCGGCTCGGCCTGGCGCAGCAGCCAGTCGCCCCAGGCGGTGCCGGAGAGCCAGCCGCGCAGGGTCTCGAGCGATTGCGGCAGGCGCTGGGCGAGCTGGGTCGCCTGCTCGGCCAGCGGCCCCGCCGCGGCCCAGCCGGCGAGGCCTAGCGCCGCGACCAGGAGGATGGCGACGATCAGCACCGCGGCCCAGTCGGGCAGGCCGGTGCGGTGGGCGAGCGGCTCCCCGCCGGCCCGCAGGGCGAGGGCGAGCAGCACGGCCGCGAAACCGAGCAATGGCACCTCCGGCACCAGCCAGAGCAGGAGGAACAGCAGCCCGAAGAGGACCAGCACGGAGCCTTGCGCACGCGTCATGGAAGGCGAACGAGGCGCGCCTGCGGCGGTTCCGCTGCCGCTGGCGGCGCGCCGCTGCCGATCAGCCGAGCGGCGCCACCCGCCGCGATCCGGGCGCGTCCAGGCCGAGGATCGGCCCCAGCGGCACGATCCGGCTCGGATTCACCCAGGGGTGGCTCTGATAGTAGTGCCGCTTGATGTGGTCGAAATCGACCGTCCGCCACACACCGGCATGCTGGTAGAGCGAGCGCGTGTAATCCCAGAGGGCAGGGTAATCGACCAGCCGACGCAGGTTGCACTTGAAGTGGCCGTGATAGACCGCGTCGAAGCGGATGAGGGTAGTGAAGAGCCGCCAATCCGCCTCGGTCGCCGCCTCGCCGCAGAGGAAGGGCTGGCGTGCGAGGCGCTCCTCCAGCCAGTCGAGCGTGGCGAAGAGCGGCCGTACCGCCTCCTCATAGGCCACCTGGCTGCGGGCGAAGCCGGCGCGGTAGACGCCGTTGTTGAGCGTGGCGTAGACGCGCTCGTTCACCGCCTCGATCTCGGCGCGCAGCGGCGGCGGGTACCAGTCGCCCGGCCGCGCGCCGATGCCGTCGAAGGCGCTGTTGAGGATGCGGATGACATCGGCGCTCTCGTTGTTGACGATGGTGCCCTCCTGCCGGTCCCAGAGCACCGGCACGGTGGCCCGGCCGCTGTAGCGCGGCGCCGCCTTCGCATAGACCTCGTGCAGGTAGCGGGCGCCGTTCACCGCGTCCGGGATCACGCCCTCGCCTGGCTCGAAGCTCCAGCCCTGCTCGCCCATCAGCCAGTGCGTGACCGAGAGCGAGACCAGCTCCTCCAGCCCCTTCAGATGCCGGACGATCAGCGTGCGATGCGCCCATGGGCAGGCGAGGGAGACATAAAGGTGGTACCGCCCCGCTGCCGGCGCGAAGCGGGTGCCGGGCGCGATGCGGTCGCGGAACTGCGTCTCCGGCCGCTGGAACCGCCCGCCCGACCCCGGCGTGCCGCCCTCATCGGCCTGCCAGGCCCCGTCCACCATCCGGCCCATCATCCGCTCCCATCCGTTGCGGCGCATATGGGGCGCCGGATGCCGCCTGCCAGCGGTGCGGCCGGGGCGGGTCTCAATCGATCCGGATGTTGGCCGCGCGGACGACGCGCGCGTTGAGAGCGTATTGCCGGTCGAGGAAGCGGGCGAACTCCTCCGGCGTGTTCGGCCAGGCGATGCCCCCCATGGCGGTCAGCCGCGCCGCGACGGAGGGTTCGGCGGCAGTGGCATTCAGGGCCTGGTTCAGCTCGTGGCGGAGGCTCTCGGGTGCGCCGACCGGCAGGAAGACGCCGTTCCATTCGAAGGTCTCGAAGCCGGGCAGGCTATCGCCGAGCGCCTCGACGCCCGGCAGCACCTGCACCGGCGCCAGGCCGGTATGGGCGATTACCCGGATCCCGCCGGATCGCAGCAGCGACACGGCGCCCGGCACGTTGCCCACCTGCAGGTCGACGCGGCCGGTGACGACGTCGTTCCGCAGCGCCGGCGCGTCGCGGTAGACGACGTGGTTGATCTCGATCCCGGCCATGGCGTTGAGGAGCGCGAGGGTGATGTGCTGCGCCGAGCCGATGCCGGTGGTACCGGCATCGATTCGCCCCGGCGCCGCCTTCGCCGCGTCGATCAGGCTGCGCACGTTGCGCGGCGGGAAGCGCTCGGCGGCGACGATGGCGTTCGGCGTGACGAGCGAGAGGAAGACCGGCAGGAAATCCTCGCGGGCGCTGTAGGGCAGCTTCGGCCCGAACAGCACCGGGTTCACCGAGAAGGCGGTCGCGTCGTAGAGCAGCGTGTGGCCGTCCGGCGGTGCCCGCGCGACCAGCGATGCGGCGATGGTGCCGGCGGCGCCGGGCCGGTTCTCCACCACATAGGTGCGGCCCGTCCGTTCCCCGAGCCGGCCGAAGAAGAGCCGGCAGACGTTGTCGGCGGTGCCGCCGGCGCCGTAGGCATTGACCACCCGCACCGGCCGGGCCTGCGCCCGCGCGGCGGCGGCGGCGGCGGCGGCGGCGGGCAGGGCGAGGGCGCCGCCGAGCAGTGCCCGGCGATGCATGTCAGGCTTCGGTCGGCATGAAGCGGAAGCCGTCGCCCCAGCGGGTGACATGCCCGGTCGAAGGCGAGGGGAAATGCCCGGTGCAGAGCAGCCGGCCGCTGTCGCAATGGCATTCGAGGAAGCGCCGGCGCGTCGCGGCCGATGCCGCCTGGTCGCTGTCGGCCCGCATGGAGAGCTCGGGATAGCGGGCCTGGAGCGGCGAATGGATCAGGTCGCCGGTCAGCACCGCCGTCGTCTCGCCCTTGCCGAGCTCGACCGCATAGTGGTCGGGCGTATGGCCGGGCGTCGGCGTCAGCCGCACATGGTCGTTCAGCGCCGCGTCCGTGCGCACCAGATCCGCCCGGCCGGCGGCGACGATGGGCAGCACGCTGTCCTCGATGACGGGGTTGGGCGTCTTCTCGTTCTCCGCCGACCAGTAGGTGTATTCCTTCTCGCCGAAGATGTAGCGGGCCTTCGGGAAGGTCGGCACCCAGCGGCCATTCTCCAGCCGCGTGTTCCAGCCGACATGGTCGACATGCAGGTGGGTGCACATGACGTAGTCGATATCCGCGACCGAATAGCCGGTCGCCGCCAGGTTCCGCTCCCAGGTATCGGCGGTCTTCATGTTCCAGAAGGGCCGGTTCGGGCGCGGCTTGTGGTTGCCGACGCAGGTATCGACCAGGATGGTGTGGTGCGGCGTGCGGATCAGGTAGGACTGGATGCAGAGCCGCAGCTTGCCGGTGGCCGGGTCGATGGCCTTCGGCTCGAGCCAGCTCCGGTTCTCGTCCAGCACCTCGCGCGTCAGCGTCGGGAAGAATTCCAACGGATCGAAGAGCGGCGTCTCCTCCTCGATCACGCGATGGATCTCCAGATCGCCCAGCCGGAAGCTGCTGCTCATCCGCGGTCCTCCTTGTCGTCCTTCCCTCCACGGGAGTGTAGCGCCATGGCAGGTCGCCGCCAGCCATTCGTCATCGTGTCGGACCTGTCCCGACTCCTGGCATTGCGCTAAACGCGATCGATGCACTCCGCGGCGCCGATGCTGGCCACGCTGGTCCTGGCGCTGTCCCTCGCGCTCGGCCTCGGCAGCCTCGCGCGCTGGCTGCACCTGCCGCCGCTCTTCGGCTATCTGGTCGCCGGGGTGGCGATCGGCCCGCATACGCCGGGCTTCGTCGGCGATGCGGCGCTCACCGCGACCCTGGCCGAGGTCGGCGTGGCGCTGCTGCTCTTCGGCGTCGGCCTGCATTTCCGGCTGCAGGACCTGCGGGCGGTCTGGCACATCGCCCTGCCGGGCGCGGCGGCGCAGGTGGCGGTCGCCGCGCTGCTCGGCGGGCTGCTCGGCCGCGCGGGTCTCGGCCTCGGCCCGGGCGCGGCGCTGATCTTCGGCCTGGCGCTCGGCATCGCCTCGACCGTGGTGGCGACGCGCATGCTGGCCGAGGCCGGGCAGATCGGCGGCCCGGCGGGGCGGATCGCGCTCGGCTGGCTGGTGGTGCAGGACCTGCTTGCGGTGCTGGCGCTGGTCATGGTGCCCGCCGCGGCGCGGGCGGAGACCGAAGGACTGGCCACCGCCCTGCTCGGCGCGGTGCTGGAGCTGCTCGGCTTCGCCGTCTGCGTGCTGCTGATCGGCCGCCGCGGCCTGCCGGCGCTGCTGGCGCGGCTCGCCCGGGCGCCATCGGGGGAGCTCTTCACCCTCGGCGTCATCGTCGCCGCCCTCGGCACCGCCTATGCCGCCTCCGAGCTGTTCCACGTCTCCTTCGCGCTCGGCGCCTTCTTCGCCGGCATGCTGCTCGGCGAGAGCGATCTTGGCCATCAGGCGGCGGCCGAGGCGATGCCGCTGCAGCGCATCTTCGCGGCCCTGTTCTTCGTCTCGGTCGGCATGCTGCTGGAGCCGGCGGCGCTGCTGGCCGCGCCGCTGCTCTCGCTCGGCGCGCTGCTCGTCGTGCTCTGCGGCATCGGTGGCGCAACCTTCCTGCTGCTGCTCCTCGCCCGCGTCCCGCCGGCGATGGCCGCCACCGTCGCCGGGGCGCTGGCGCAGATCGCCGAATTCTCCTTCCTGCTGACCAGCTACGCGATCGGCCAGGGCCTGCTGCCGCCGGCAGCCAACGCGCCGGTCCTGGCGGCGGCCTTCGGCGGCATCCTGCTGCTGCCGCTCACCCAGCGGGGCTTCGCCTGGCTGGGTGGGCGAGTCGAGGGCTCGGCGGCCTGGCGGCGCCGGAGCGTGGCGCATCCGGCGGCGCTGCTGCTGCGGCCGGAGGCGGCGGGCCTCGCCGACCATGCGATCATCGTCGGCTTCGGGCGGGTGGGCGCCGTCGTGACGGAGGCGCTGCGTCATCACGGGCTCGACCTCGTGGTGATCGATGCCGACCGGCTGGCCGCCGAGCGGGCCCAGGCCCGGGGGCTCGAGGTGCTCTGGGGCGATGCCAGCCGCGCCGAGGTGCTGCGGGCGGCGCGGCCGGAGACGGCGCGGCTGGTCGTGCTCGCCCTGCCGGACGCCGCCGCGGCGCGGCGCGTGCTGCAGCTGGTGCGGGCGGCCAATGCGGCGGTGCAGGTGGCGGTGCGGGTGCATGCCGAGTCCGACCTCGCCTTGCTGCAGGCCGAGGATTGCGTCGGCCTCGCGGTGATGGGCGAGCGGGAGATCGCGCTCGGCATCAGCGATTTCGCGCTGCGTCGGCTGGGGATCGAGGCCGAGGCGGCGCAGGCGACGATCGAGCGCCTGCGGGCCGGCCTGCCCGCCGCGCCATGAGGCGCGCCCAGAGCGTGATCGCTTGAGGTGGACTCACCGAACAGCGTGACTCACGCGATCAAGCAACGGCCTGGACCATGATCCGCGACCCTGTGTGAGCGGATCATGGTCTAGCGGCGCGAAGGCCCGGGCGAACCGGAGGTTTGCGCCCGGCCTTCGAGGGCCGTGATCAACCGCGCCGCGCGATCACCGCGACCGGGCCGCCGCCATCCGGCCCCTGATGCTCGGCGCCGCCGCTGACGAAGAGATCGGTGCGGCCGACCGCGGCGGCGATGACGCCGCCGACCAGGGCGCGGGCATGCCGCGTGGCGTTGATGTCGCTGTCGTCCCACATGATGTGCCGCTGGCCACGGATCAGGCCGGTCGAGGCCGGCTCGGCCTTGGCGAGCACGGCGACCAGGCGCTCCCGCGCCGCGGCGTCGAGCTGGCCGCCATCGCCCGGCAACCCGGCGCCACGCAGCGCCGCCTGCACGGCGGGCAGGTCGATCGCGTCCTGCATCACGGCATGCGCGATGGTGAGGTCGCCGGCCCAGTCGCGGCTGATGCCGAGCACGATCACCTCGTTCCGCAGCAGCTCCACCCCGGCCGAGGTGCTGGCGCGGCCGGAGAAGAGCGACCAGTCGGCGCCGATCGCCGCCTCCGGCACGGCGGCGACCTCGCCGAGGGCCAGCGCCACGCCGAGCGCCGAGGCGCCGCGCGATAGGCCCATGGAATGATAGGTGTCCTCCGTCGCCACCGTCCTTCCACGCACCCTGGCCGCCGCGATCCGCTCGCTGGTCAGCAGCGGGCATTTCACCTGCACGTAGTGCACCGCACCGGCATCGGCGATGCCGGCCGCCGCCATGGCGGCGCGCACGGCAGCCGCGGTCGCCTCGACCTGCGGCGTGCGGCCGATCTCCTCCGGCGCGAAATCGGGCGTGAAGGCCGTGCCGATGGCGAGCGCGCCGGCCGGGTTCGGCGCCGCTTCCTCGGCGATGCCGAGCACCAGGAAATGCGGCGAGAGGCCGCCCTCCGTGCCGCCCGACATCACCAGGGCGACGCGCGCGGCGACCGCCTCCGGCGCCTCGCCGAGATGCCGGCCGAGCATCGCCGACAGCGCCTGCACCGCATAGGCGCGGGTGAAGTCGTTGACGCAGCCATTGCCCTCGGTCTTGCCGAGCACCGCCGCCACCTGCGGTGGTGCGATCGCCCCGGCCGCGAACAGCGCCTCGATCGCCGAGGTGTCGCCGGGATGGCGCATGGGGACGCGATGGAGCAGGGCGCGGCGTGCGGGCATGGGTGGTCCGTCCGACAGATTCGGTGGCACCATAGCCGCCGCGACGGAGGAGGCGAGGGATGTACGAGACGCGCGACCGGGCGGCGGATGGCTACCGCGCGATTCCCGCGGTGTTCCAGTACTCGGCGGGCGTGGCGGCGCTGCCGGGCTTCCGGATCGAGCGGGCCCGCTTCGCCGGGCCCGTGCCGCTGCGGGACGGCTTCGCCCGCATCGCCGAGCACCTGAAGGGGATCGGCCGGCCGCTCACCGCCTTTTGCCAGTGCGAACTGCGCTCGCCGGGACAGTTCACCGAGGAGGGCTTCCGGCAGTTCAACCTGCACTATGCGAAGACGCTCGAGGAATGGGGCATCCTGTCCGAGGGCTGGAACCCGGTGGCGCGCAGCAATGTCTGCCCCGAGCTGGACCCGCCGGCGGAGCCGGGCTTCCACGCCTTCAGCTACACCGTGCCGGAGGCAGGGGAAGCGGCCGCCGCGGCGCCGAGCTTCGTCACCGCCGGCAGCGGCGAGAGCACCGAGGGCAAGGGCAGCTACGAGGAGAAGACCATCGCGCTCGGCGACGCCTCGCCGGCCGGGATGCTGCGCAAGGCGCGCTTCGTGCTGGAGGAGATGGAGCGGCGGATGGCGGCGCTCGGCGGCGGCTGGGGCATGGCCACCGCCTCCCAGGTCTACACCGTCCACGACATCCACCCCTTCCTCGGCGAGGAACTGGCGCGGCGCGGCGCCGCGCGGCACGGCGTCACCTGGCACCTCTGCCGGCCGCCGGTGGTCGGGCTGGAATACGAGATGGACGTGCGCGGCCTGGCGCTGGAGCGGGTGCTGCCGGGCTGAGCCGGGGCGGCGCCGCGCTGCCCTCAGAAGCGGACCACCGGCTTGGCCTTCGCCTCGGCCGGCGCCTCGAAATAGGCTTCCGGGCCGAAGCCGAGGGGGCCGGCGAGCAGGCTGCCGGGCAGCGTCTGGGTGCGGTTGTTGTAGGCGAGCACCGCATCGTTGAAGAACTGCCGGGCGAAGGCGATGCGGTTCTCGGTCGTCGCCAGCTCCTCCTGCAGCCGCTGCATGGGCTCGCTCGCGCGCAGCGCCGGCACCGCCTCGGCGAGCGCCATCAACCCCTGCACCTGCCGCCCGAGCGTCGCCTCGGCCGCGGCGCGGGCGGGGATCGCGGCGCCGGCCGCCGTCGCCTGCCGGCGCGCCTCCAGGATGCGATCGAAGATGCCGCTCTCGTGCTGCATGTAGCCGCGCGCTGTCTCGACCAGGTCCGGGATCAGGTCGCTGCGGCGCAGGAGCTGCACCTCGATCTGCGACCAGGCGTTGCGGATGCGGTTCCGCGCCGTGACCAGCCCGTTGTAGAGCAGGCCGGCCAGGACCAGCAGCAGGACGACGAGGCCGAGGATCCACCAGGCCATGCGGGCTTCCTTCAGAGCGTGATCGCTTGAGGTGGACGCACCGAAAGCGTGAATCACGCGATCAAACATTGGTCTAGAGGCGGAGGACGAGCGAGGCGAGCGCCGCCCCGCCCATGAGGGAGAACAGCGCCGCGCCGAGCATGAGCATGCCGACCATGATGGCCAGCACGACGGTGAGCGGCACCAGCAGCGCCGTCAGGCCGATCACCAGCGCCGCCTTCCAGCCGCGCAGCGCCGCGAGGCCGCGCAGCTCTTGCCCGAGCGTCCGCGCCTGCCCCCCCTCGGCGCCGAGCGCGGCGAGACGCGCCAGCCGGCGCCGGATCGGCGGGGTGAGGGGGAAGGCCAGGCTGGCCCGCTCGCGAAAGCCGGGGCCGTGGCCCTGCTGCGGCGCATGGAACAGGCCGAGCTCCTGCAGCCCGCCGCCGGGCGGCAGGCCCGCCGCGTCGATCCGGCGCAGCGCCGCGGCCAGCGCCTCGGGATCGCGCAGCAGCTCGACCGCCCCGGCATCGGCCCGGTAGCGCCGCGTCCGCCACAGCAGGCCGAGCGGCCAGCCGAAGACGAAGAGCATCCAGAGCGCGACGAGCAGCTTCTGCGCCAGGGTCAGCAGCACCCAGGGGATGAGCGGCGCCACCAGCAGGGCGCCGAGGGGCGGCCAGCGGTCGGCGATGCCGAGCACCCGGTTCATGGCATCCATCGAACTCGCCGAGGCGCTGGCGGCGAGGCCGGCGCGCAGCCGGTCGGCCTCGGCCGCGGGCAGGCCGCCGGCCAACGCCAGCAGCAGGTCGCGCAGGGTCGTCCAGGCGCCGCGGCGGAAGGGCAGGTCGAAGACCAGGACCATGGCGCCGACCGTGCCCAGCACCGCCTCCACCGCGGCGGCGAGCCGCAGGTCGCCCTGGCCCGTCGCGGCGAGGAGATGCGCGACCACGCCCTGGGTCTGCCGCCGGTCCAGCCGCTCGAGCAGCCCGCGCGTGGCGATCACCACCGCCTCCCGGTGCGAGGCGCCGAAGGCCCCGGCATTCGGCTCCGGCGCGTCGACCATCAGCAGGCGCGGCACCGGTTGGCCGGCGGCGAGGGCGAGCTCGGCCAGGATGTTGCCGAGCTGGTGCTCCTCGGCATCCTGCCGGCGCGGCGGGCGGGCCCGCAGGTCGGCCGCGGCGGAGGCGGCGGCGCTGCGGCGGTAGAAGCGGGCGAGGCCGGCCCAGAGCAGCATGGCCGCCAGCATCCCCGGCAGCAGCAGGCCCGCGCCGTCGAGCATCGCGGCCAGCGCCATCGGCAGGTCGCCCGGCCGCTGGGCTGCCGCCAGCAGGTCGAAACCCCGGTCGAGGGCGCGGAGATGCCCGGCGGTCCAGCCCTCCAGCCCATGCAGGGCGTGCCGCATCGCCCCCGGCGCGAGGCCGAGCCAAGCGAGGAGCCGAAGCCCCGCCGCGGCGAGGATCAGCAGCAGCGGCCCGGCGATGGTGCTGAGCGCGGCGCCGATGCCGGCGGCGAGGGCGAGGCAGAGCAGGCCCCAGAGCCGCGCCTGCCGCCGCCGGCGCGACTGCTCGGCGGCGAAGCTGGTACGCGCCACGGGGATTGCATCGGCATCCGGCATCGCTCCCGCTTACCGCCTGGCGGAGCCGCGGGCTGTGCGGTGGCGCATCTCCCACCGCGATCAGGCGGCGAGCGGGGCGCCTGCCGCGCTGCCGCCGGCGGGGCCGCGACCGACCGCCGCGCCGACCAGCAGCAGCGCCGGCCCGCCCTCGACCCAGCCGGGCGCCTGCTCGGTCACCTCCTGCAGCGTGCCGCGCAGCACCCGCTGCCGGCCGGTGCCGCCGCGCTCGATCACCGCCGCCGGCGTCGCCGGGTCGAGCCCGTCGGCGACCAGCCCGTCGCGGATCGCCGGCAGCATGGCGATGCCCATGTAGATGGCGAGCGTCTGGTCCGGCCGCGCCAGGCCGGCGACATCGACGCCGCCCTCGCGCCGGTGGCCGGTGACGAAGGTGACGGCGCGGGCGGCCTCGCGATGCGTCAGCGGGATGCCGGCGCCAGCGGCGCAGGCGAGGGCGGCGGTGACCCCGGGGACGATCTCGCAGGCGATCCCGGCCGCGGCCAGCGCCTCCGCCTCCTCGCCGCCGCGGCCGAAGATGAGCGGGTCGCCGCCCTTCAGCCGCACCACCCGCTTGCCCTCCCGCGCGAGGCGGACCAGCAGGGCGTTGATCTCCTCCTGCCGCAGGCAGTGATCGGCGCCCGACTTGCCGACCAGGATGCGCTCGGCATCGCGCCGGGCGAGCTCCAGCACCTCCTCCGTGCCGAGCCGGTCATGCACGATGACATCCGCCTCGCCGAGCAGGCGGAGGGCGCGGAGCGTCAGCAGGTCGCCGGCGCCGGGCCCGGCGCCGACCAGATGCACCACGCCCGGCGGCGCCGCATCGGCACCGGCAAGCGCCGCGGCGAGGGCGGCATCCGCCTCGGCCTCCCGCCCCGCCATGGCCAGGTCGGCGGCCGGGCCGGAGAGGGCGGCGTCGAGGAAGCGGCGGCGGGCGGCGAGATCGGGCAGGCGCTGCCGCACCGCCGCCTTGCAGCGCTCCGCCATGGCCGCGACGCGGCCGAGCCCGGCCGGCAGCACCGCCTCGATCCTTTGCCGCAGCTGCCGCGCCAGCACCGGCGCGGCGCCGCCGGTCGAGACGGCGACGGTGACCGGGGCGCGGTCGATGATCGACGGCATCAGCGCGGTGCAGAGCGCCGGCCTGTCGACCACGTTGACCGGGATGCCGCGGGCGCGGCAGGCGGCGGCGAGGGCGTGCAATTCCGCCGGCTCGGCATCGGCGCCGATGGCGATGGCGCAGCCCTCGAGCAACTCGGGGGCGAAGCGCTCGGCGAAGCGGATGGTGGCGCCGGCCTGGCGCAGCAGATCGGCCTTCCGCTCGGCGACCTCGCCGGTGCCGAGGACCAGCGCGACCCGGCCCTGGAGGTCGAGGAAGACGGGAAAATGCAGCATGGGGGCTTCCGGCTAGAGCAGATCCCGATCAGGTGGATTCACCTGATCGGGTGAAGATGCTTTGAAAACAACAGGCTGGAGCATTGGGCGTGAACGCATGTGAACGGACAATGCTCCAGACGCTTCGGCATGTGGCCGCCGGCCGGCGGCGCGGCAAGCCGACCCTTGGGCAGGAGACGCCGGGCCGCGCCTTAAGTGCCTCCTGAAACCGTCGCTTCCCATTGCCCTGCTGCGGCTTTGCCGCAGCAGGCTGGACGGTTTCCCGGGCGGGAGGGACTCCCCCCGGGGTCCCCACAAAGCCGCGCAGCGGTTTCGCGGGGAGTTTCTCAGCGCCGGGCCTCGGCCGCCTCGCCCGGCGGCGGCGCGGGGGGCGGCGGCTCCACCTCGCGCAGGCGGGCGGCGGCGGCGCGCCAGATATCCTGCCGCCAGGGCGCGAGGGCGGTCGTCTCGGCAAGGCCGGGCGGCACATGGCCCCAACGGCGCATCTGCCGCAGCCACCAGGCGGCCTGCTCGCGGCGCGGCAGGGTGGCGGTGCGGAAGCGCAGCGGCGCCGCCTGCGGCCAGCCCTCTGCGGTGCCCTCGAAGGCGGCGGCGATCTCCCGCTCGCCGAGCTCGGGGAAGAGGCGGTGCTGCAGGATCCGCACCGCCTCGGCCTGGTTCTCCGGCGCGTCCAGCCAGCGGCTGGCGGCGATGACGGCGGCGGTGCAGGCGATGGCGCTCTCCGGGTCGCGCCCGGCATAGCCGGCGGCGAAGGCGAGGACCTTCTCCGGATGGTTCGGCCAGATATCGCCCGAGGAGAGCACGATGCTGCCGAGGCCGCGCTCCGCCGCATGGCTGCCCCAGGGCTCGCCGGCGCAGAAGCCGTCGATCGCGCCCTCGGCGAGCCGGCTGGCGCAGAGCGGCGGCGGCACGGTGACGAGGCGGAGGTCGCGGTCGGGATCGAGCCCGCCGGAGGCGAGCCACCAGCGCAGCAGGTAGTTGTGCGAGGAATAGGGGAAGACCACGCCGAGCGTGACCGGCCGGCTGGCGGCGGTGCGGCGGCGCAGGGCGGCGGCGAAGGCGGCGGCGGGCAGCGGCCGGGCGAAGCGGCCGAGCGTCTCGGCCAGCGGCAGCGAGAGGGTGAGGGTATGGCCGTTCGCCCCGAGCCCGGCGCCGATCGTGACCAGGGAGCGGACCCCGTCCAGCCCGGCGGCGAGGGCGATCGGCATCGGGCCGAGGAGCTGCGCTGCATCCAGCGCGCCGAAGGCCAGCTTGTCGCGCACCGCCGCCCAGGCGCCCTCGGCCGAGAGGGTCACCCGCAGCCCCACCGCATCGAACAGGCCGAGTTCCTCGGCGACGAGCAGCGGCGCGGCGTCGGTGAGCTGAAGGAAGCCGAGACGGAGGGTGCGCAGGGCCGGCCGGCGGAGGGCGGGACGAGGCAGGGCAGGGTCCAGGATCTCAGAGGGCACGGGATCGGAACTCCGGCCGGCGGCGGCCAGCGGCGGGCCGCCATTGGGCCGCGGGACAGGGGCGGCAGGATCCGGCCTCGGCGGCATCCGGGCCGGCTGGCCCACGCCGTTGCGGGCCGTCATGCCAAGCTGGGATCAGCCAAGCGAAGGATGGGGCGAGGGTCAAGGACAATTGCGCACTTCTTGGTCATATGGCGGGATATCAGCCATTATTGCCGCAACAATGAACATCATGCCTTCGTCTTGCCCACGATCTCGGCGGCCACCGCGGCCAGCTTCTGCCCGCGATCCATCGCCAGGCGCCGCAACCGCCGGTAGGCCTCCGGTTCGCTCAGCCGGTGCCGCTGCATGAGCAGCGCCTTGGCGCGGTCGACCAGTTTGCGCTCCTCGAGGTCCTGCCGCGCCAGGGCCAGCTCCTCGCGCAGCGCCTGGTGCGCCCGGAAGCGGCGGATCGCCACCTCGATGACCGGCCGCACCCGCGCCGGCGCCATGCCTTCCACCACATAGGCGGCGACGCCGGCCGCCAGCGCCGCCTCGATCTGCTCCGGCTCGGCCTTCTCGGCGAAGAGCACGACCGGGCGTGGCTCGTCCCGGTGCAGCGCCCGCATGCCCTCGAGCTCGTCGCGCGAAGGGTCGTCCAGGTCGCAGACGATCACCTCGGCGCCCGACTCCCGCACCGCCCGCGTCAGCTCCGCCGTGCCGGCCACGGTGCCGACGACCACGCATCCGGCCGCGGCCAGCCCCGCCTCGACGGCGGCGGCCCGGTCGGTGTCACTGTCCACAAGCAAGACGCGCAGAGCCCGGCCCCCCGGAAGCATGCCAGGCAGCAAGGCACGGATCGTGCCGCGTTACGGAGATGGACCGCGCCGGGCGGGAAGGGCCAGGATTGGCGCAAGGCCAACGGCATGAATGACCCATTCACGCCGAGCGCCCGAACGGGCGCCGCCGATTGTGCCTGACGACGCGTCACGCCGAAGGCGTGCTGTTCGCATGTCACGCCAAAGGCGTGCTGTTCGCATGTCACGCCAAAGGCGTGCTGTTCGCACGACGCGAAGGCCCGGGCAAACCGGAGGTTTGCGCCCGGCGCCAAGGGGCACTGGATGGGGGACGTTGATGTGTCAGCATCGACGGCCGTTGGTGAAGGCCAACAGGGAGAAAGGCCGATGCCGCATCGCCCCGCCCGCCGCGCGCTGCTGGCCGCGGCTGGGCTCGCCGGCCCCGTCCGGCCGGCCCTTGCCCAGCCGGAAGGCTGGCCTGCCCGGCCCGTGCGCATCGTCGTGCCCTTCACGCCGGGCGGCAGCAACGACGCCATCGCCCCGCCGCTGGCCGAGCGGCTGCAGGCCCGCTTCGGCCAGCCCTTCCCGGTGGAGAACCGGCCGGGGGCGGGCAGCGCGGTCGGGGTGCAGGCGGTGGCGCAGAGCCCGCCGGACGGCCAGACCCTGCTGCTGACCACTTCCTCCATCGCCGCCATCGGCCCGGTGCAGGGCAGCGGCTTCGACCCGACCGCCGATCTCGACGCCGTGGCGCTGCTGGCCCGGGCGCCGCTGGTCGTGGTGACGCCGCCGGCCTCGCCGATCGAGTCCATCGCCGCCCTGCTGACCGCCGATCGGGCGCGGCCGGGGCGCATCACCTTCGCCAGCTCCGGCCCCGGCAGCACCACGCATATCGCCACGGCGCTGTTCAACCTGCGCGCCGGCACGCAATTGCAGCATGTGCCCTATCGCGGCACGGCTGGGGCGCTGACCGATTTGGTCGCCGGGCGGGTGGACGTGATGTTCACCACCATCGCCAGCGCCGCCGGGCAGATCCGCGGCGGGCTGCTGCGGGTGATCGCCTATACCGGGCCGGAGCGGGTGCCCGGCAGCCCGCCGGCCCCGACGGTGCAGGAGGCCGGGATCGACTACGAGGCCGGCATCTGGTGGGGCCTCTTCGCGCCGCGCGGCCTGCCGTCCGTCCTGCGCGGCCGGCTGAACGCGGCGGTGAACGAGGCGCTGCAGGCCCTGGACTTCGCCCGCGTGCTCACCGGCGAGGGCGCGATCCCGATGCCGCTGCCGCCGGCCGGGCTCGACGCCTTCCTCGCCGCCGAGGTGCGGACCATGCGCGAGGTGGTGGCGGCGGCGCATATCCGGGCGGATTGACCGGTGCCTCGTCGCGGCGCCCAAGATGGCGCGACCGGGCGATGGATGGCGCCGGCCCCCGATGACTTGGAGACGGCGCGAGGAAGGAATGCCATGCAGAACACCGAGGCGATCTGGCAACTGGTCGAGGCCCGGCGCGCCGATTTCGAGGCACTCTCCGACCGCATCTGGCACATGCCGGAGCTGGCCTATACCGAGACCCGCTCCTGCGCCGAGCATGCCGCCATGCTGCGCCAGCAGGGCTTCCGGGTGACCGAGCAGCTCGCCGGCATCCCGACCGCCGTGATGGGCGAGGCGGGGGAGGGCGGGCCGGTGATCGCCATTCTCGGGGAGTACGACGCGCTGCCGGGCCTGTCGCAGGAGGCCGGCCTGGCCGAGCCGCGGCCGCTGCCCGGGCCGGGCTATGGGCATGGCTGCGGCCACAACCTGCTCGGCTCCGCCTCGCTTCTCGCCGCGACCGCGGTGAAGGACTGGCTCGCGGCCGAGGGGCTGCCGGGGCGGGTGCGCTACTATGGCTGCCCGGCCGAGGAGGGCGGCGCCGCCAAGGGCTTCATGGTCCGCGACGGCGCCTTCGCCGATGTCGACATCGCCATCTCCTGGCATCCGGCGGCCTTCGCGGCGGTGCAGGAGGCGGTCTCGCTGGCCAATACCCGCATCGATTTCAGCTTCGCCGGCCGCGCCAGCCACGCCGCGGCGGCGCCGCATCTCGGCCGCAGCGCGCTGGATGCGGTCGAGCTGATGAATGTCGGCGTCAACTACATGCGCGAGCACATGCCGAGCGATGCCCGCGTGCACTACGCCTATCTCGATGCCGGCGGCGTCGCGCCGAACGTGGTGCAGCCGACGGCCAAGGTGCGGTACCTGATCCGCGCCCGCGACCTGGTGGAGTTGCGGCGGCTGATCGCGCGGGTGCGCAAGATCGCCGAGGGCGCGGCGTTGATGACCGAGACGCGGGTCGAGGCGAAGGTGGTCTCCGGCGTCTCCAACCTGCTCGGCAACCTGCCGCTCGAGCGCGCCATGCAGGCCAATCTCGACCGGCTCGGCCCGCCTCCCTTCGATGCGGCCGACCGAGCCAAGGCGGCGGAGTTCCAGGCGACGCTCACCGAGGAGGACATCCAGGCCTCCTGGCGGCGGATCGGCCTGCCGATGCGCCAGGGCGTGCCGCTCTGCGACGTGGTGGTGCCGCTCGAGGTGCGGGGGGCGCCGATGATGGGCTCGACCGATGTCGGCGACGTCTCCTGGGTGGTGCCGACCGTGCAGGCGCGGGGCGCAACCTATGCCATCGGCACGCCCGGCCATTCCTGGCAGCTCACCGCCCAGGGCATGCTGCCGGCGGCGCATAAGGGCATGGTGCATGTGGCGAAGGTGATGGCGGGGACGGCGGTGGACTGCCTGCGCGACCCGGCGCTGGTCGCCGCCGCCAGGGCCGACCTCGCCGAGCGCACCGCGGGCAATCCCTATGAGCCGGTGCTCTCGCCCGATGTGCAGCCGCCCTTCGACATGTCGAAGGCGGCATAATGGCATTGGCCCTCGAACGCCGGGCGCAAAGCTCCGGTTTGCTTGGCTTCGCGGCATAGGCCGCGGGTCTCGGACCGGCCAGGCGGCCGGTCCGCCGATGGTGTCGGGCGCCCCCGCCAGGTCAATCGCCGAAGCCCGGCGGCGGGTCGTCCAGCCCTGGCGGCGGCATGGCCAGCGGGTCGCGCACCAGCAGCCCGGCATCGTTCTCGGCGACCTTGTTGACCCGCGGGCTCACCGGCCAAGCGGCGACCATGTCCGGCGGGCAGGGGCGGAGCAGGGCGAGCAGCTCCTCCGGCTCGGCCGGCGCCTCGCCCAGCCAGGCGGGCCAGGTGGCGCGCGGCAGGATCACCGGCATGCGGTGATGCAGGGGGGCTAGCTTCTCGTTCGCCTCGGTGGTGACGATGGTGCAGGTCCGCAGGATCTCGCCCTCCGGCGAGCGCCAGCCTTCCCAGAGGCCGGCAAGGGCCATCGGTGCGCCATCGGCCAGCGCCACCGCATAGGGCTGCTTGGTCTTGCCGGCGACCTGCCATTCGTAGAAGCCGTCGGCGGTGACGAGGCAGCGCCGCTTGCGGAAGGCCTCGCGGAAGGCCGGCTTCTCGGCGATGCTCTCGGACCGGGCGTTGATCATCTTCGCCGCGCCCGAGGCATCCTTGGCCCAGCGCGGCACCAGCCCCCAGCGCAATGGGTCGAGATGCCGCTGCCCGGTCTCGGGATGCCGGCGCACCACCAGCGCGTCCTGGGTGGGCGCGCGGTTCCAGCTCGCCGCCAGGTTCGGCAACGCGTTGACCGTCTCGAAATACCGGGCGAGCTCGGCCGGGCCGCGCTGCTGGAAATAGCGTCCGCACATGGGAAGGAGATGGGGCGGCGGGGGCCGGATGTCGATTCCGGCCACCCGCGGTCAATGCCCCCGCGCTCAGTACCGGCGCGCTCAGTGCCGGCGCAGGTAGAGCGGCGTCTCTCCCATGCTGCGGAAGGCATGGTCGGCGGCGAAGAGGTCGGCATAGTGCAGCACATGCGCCTCCGGGTTCCGGCCATGGAAGGGCGCGTTGGTGGCATGGGTGGCGACGGTGCTGACCACGACATGCGGGAAGTCGAGCTCCTTCAGCATCATGGCGCCGATCACGCCATGCGGCAGCTCGTGGTAGAGGTCGGTATGCACGGCGCCGCCGCCCTCCCGCCGGTAGAGCAGGGGCTTGTCGAGGTCGTGCAGGATCAGGATCGGCAGCAGCAGCTCCTGCGGCAGCTCGCCGCCCCAATCGGCCGCGGCGCGGCGGCCGAGATCGATGCCGGCGCGCGTCACCTCGTTCACGTGCCGCATGAGCGGATAGAAGCCGCTGCCGGGCGAGAAGGGCATGTCCTCCAGCCGCTCGTGGGTCGAGGAAGCCCAGGAACTGACCCAGGCGGTGACGATCCGCTCCTGCAGCGCCTCGGGCAGCGGATCGAGGCCGACGAGCCAGTCGCGGACGACCTGACGGCGCCAGTTGCTGCCGCGGTCGATGCTGTAGGGCTGGGTCATGGCAGCCTCCGTCCCCGGTACTGGCTCAGTCGATATGGATATCGGCCTTCTTCACCATGTCGGCGAAGAAGGCGATTTGCTGCTCGCGGAACGCCGCGAAGTCCTCGATGCTGTTGGCCCGGGTGAGGGCGCCGAGCTCGGTGAGGCGGGCGACGACCGCGGGCTCGCGGATCACCGCGTTCAGGGCGGCGTTGAGCTGCCGCATGAGCGGCAAGGGCGTGCCGGCGGGGGCGAAGACGCCGTTCCACTCCCAGGTCTCGAAGCCGGGCAGGAATTCCGTCATGGCCGGCACGCCGGGCAGCACCCCGATCGGCTCCGGGCCGCAATGCGCCATGCAGACCGCCTGGTTGGACTGGGTGACGGCGAGCGTCGAGGGCACGTTGCTGAACTGCAGCGGGATGCGGCCGGCGGCGAGGTCGTTCCGCGAGGCCGCGATCTCCTTGTAGACGATGTGGTTGATCTTGACCCCGGCGCGCATGTTGAAGAGCTCGAGCGAGACGTGCTGCACCGTGCCGATGCCGGTCGAGGCGCAGTCGAGCTGCCCCGGCCTGCGCTTCGCCAGGGCGATGAGGTCGGGGATTGTCCTTGCCTCGAGGCTGTTGGCGCGCATCAGCGTGTTCGGCGTCAGCATCGCCAGGAAGACCGGCAGCAGGTCCTTCCGCGTGTCGTAGGACAGCCGGCTGCCGAAGAGCGACGGGTTCACCGAATGCGCCGTCGCGTCGTAGAGCAGCGTGTAGGCATCCGGCGTGGCGCGGGCGACGGCCTGCGCGGCCAGCGTCCCGGCCGCGCCGGGCCGGTTCTCCACGGCGAAGCTCTGCCCGAGGCGTTCGCTGAGCGCGGTGAACAGGATGCGGCAGACCACGTCGGCGGTGCCGCCCGGGCTGTAGGCATTGACCACCCGGACCGTATGGTCCGGATAGCGGCCCTGGGCGCGCAGCAGGCCGGGCATGGCGAGGCCCATGGCGCCGGTGGCGAGCAGCAGGCGGCGTCCCGGCCGCGCGATCTTGGACATTCCGCTCTCCCCTGTGCCGGAGGCGTGCCGGCCCGTTGCGGCGAGTGTGGAATCGGTCCGCCCGCGTCGCAAGGGTGGCACTCCTTGTCCTCACCCCTTGTCCTCATTGGGCGCCATGGCCAGTCTCGCCCCCATCCATGCCAGTGATGCGGCGGGCCGGCCCGCCGCGGGAGCGAACGCCATGAATGTCATGACCCGCGAGGCGCTGCCGCCCGAGGCTGCGGCCAGCAGCTGGATCGCCGCCCTCGGCGAGGTCCTGGAGCAGGGGGACGCCGCCGCGGCGGCGCGGCTCTTCCTGCCGGAGGGGCATTGGCGCGACATCCTGGCCTTCGACTGGACCATCGCCACGGTGAGCGGCGCGCCGGATATCGAGGCCCGGCTGCGCCGGACCCTGCCCGCCGCCCGCCCGGCCGGGCTGCGCCTGGCGCCGGGCCGCACCGCGCCGCGCCAGGTCAGCCGGGTCGGCCGCGAGGTGGTCGAGTGCTTCCTCGCCTTCGAGACCGCCGCCGGCACCGCCGAGGGCGTCGCCCGGCTGGTGCCGGACGAGGGCGGGCCCGGCGGACTGCGCGCCTGGATCCTGGCGACGACGCTGCAGGGGTTGCGGGGCCATGCGGATCTCAGCCAGCGGCAGCAGGCGGCGGAGAAGGATTACTCGCGCGACTTCGGCGGCCCCAATTGGGCGGACAAGCGCGCGGAGGCCCGCGCCTATGCCGATCGCGACCCGGCGGTGATCGTCATCGGCGCCGGTCAGGCCGGGCTCGGCATCGCCGCCCGGCTCGGGGCGCTCGGGGTCGACACGCTGGTGATCGACCGCGAGGCGCGGGTCGGCGACAATTGGCGCCGCCGCTACCACTCGCTGACGCTGCACAACGAGGTGCATGTCAACCACATGCCCTACATGCCCTTCCCGCCGACCTGGCCGGTCTTCATCCCGAAGGACATGCTGGCGAACTGGTTAGAGGCCTATGTCGAGGCGCTGGAGCTGAATGTCTGGACCTCGACCGAACTGGCCTCCGGCCGCTGGGACGCGGCGGCGCGGCAGTGGGAGGTGGTGCTGCGCCGCGTCGATGGCGGGGAGCGCATCATGCGGCCGCGGCACCTGGTCTTTGCCACCGGCGTCAGCGGCATCCCCATCATGCCGGACCTGCCGGGCCTCGGCGATTTCCGCGGCACGGTGATGCATTCCGGCGCCTATACCGACGGCGCCGCCTGGAAGGGGCAGCCGGCCATCGTGCTCGGCACCGGCAACAGCGGCCATGACGTGGCGCAGGACCTGCACGCCAGCGGCGCCCGGGTGAGCATGATCCAGCGCAGCCCGACGCATATCGTCTCGGTGCAGGAGGCGCAGCGGGTCTACTCGACCTATGCCGAGGGGCTGCCGACCGGGGATTGCGACCTGCTGGCCACGGCGCTGCCCTATCCCGAGCTGAAGCGCGCCTACCAGATGATGACCGCGACCTCGAAGGAGATCGACCGGCCCTTGCTGCAGCGGCTGGAGGCGCGCGGCTTCCGGCTGAGCGACGGGATCGAGGGCTGCGGCTTCCAGCTGCTCTACCTGCAGCGGGGCGGCGGCTACTACTTCAATGTCGGCTGCTCCGACCTGATCGCCGACGGCAAGATCGGGCTGGTGCAGTGGGACGAGGTCGATCGCTTCGTGGCCGAGGGGCTGCGGCTGAAGGACGGCCGCGTGGTGCCGGCCTCGCTCCTCGTCATGGCGACCGGCTATCGCAACCAGCAGGAGGTGGCGCGCCGGGCGCTGGGCGATGCGATCGCCGACCGCATCGGGCCGGTCTGGGGCTTCGACGAGGGGGGCGAGCTGCGCAACATGTGGCGGCCGACGCCGCAGCCCGGCCTCTGGTTCACCGCCGGCAGCCTGGCGCAGTGCCGCATCTTCTCGAAATTCCTGGCGCTGCAGATCAAGGCGCGCGAGGTCGGGCTGGTGGAATAACCCTCGCCGCCCCTCTCGCCTCCCGTTGCCCTGCCGCGGCTTTGCCGCGGCAGGCTGTGACGCGCTTCCGGCCCGAAGCGAATCACGGGGCCCCCGCGGCGGCGCGAAGCGACGTCGTGGGGAACGCTAGAACGGCAGCAGGATGTCGAGGAGCTGCGAGCCGAGCCGCGGCTGCTGCAGGTCGGAGAGCGTGCCGCGGCCGCCATAGGCGATGCGGGCCTCGGCCAGGCGGTCGTGCCGGATCGTGTTGTCGCTGGCGATGTCCTGCGGCCGGATCACCCCCCGCACCGAGAGCTCGCGCAGCTCGCTGCTGACCCGCACTTCCTGCCGGCCGCCGACCACGAGGTTGCCGTTCGGCAGCACCTGGGTGACCGTCGCGGCGAGGCGCAGCGTCACGCTCTCGTTCCGCTTCACCGTGCCGTTGCCATCGGTGGTCTGGCTGCCGGAGGCGCTGATCAGCGTATCCGGGCTCGCCGCCTTCGGCAGCCAGCGGGTCTGCATGCCGAAGAGCTGCGGCATGCCCATGGCGTCGTTGCCGGTGCGCGCCCGCTGGGTGCGGTTCTGCAGCTGCGCCTGGTCGTCGATGCTGACCAGGATGGTGATGAGGTCGCCGACCTGCGCCGCCCGCTGGTCGCGCAGGAAGGTGCGGCTGCCCGGGCGCCAGAGGCTGTTGGCCGCGGCCGGCGGGTCCTGCGGCGCCGGCATCGGCATCGCCACCGGCCGCCAGGCGGGGTCGCTGGTCGGGTCCTGCACCGCGCTCATCTCGGGCGCGCGGCCGACGCGCGACAGGCGCTCGAACTGGCCGCAACCGGCGAGCAGGACCAGCAGGGCGAGCGGGAGGGCAGCCCGCATCACTCCGCCTCCCGCCGCAGCGGCGCCGCGCCCATGGCGACGCGGACCCGGCCGGGCCCGGTCACCTGCGCCTCCACCACGGTCCGGCTGGCGAGGTTCATCACCGGCACCAGGGCGCCGCGCGCCGCCGCGCCGAGCGCCCGGCCCTGCGCAGTCAGCGAGAGGCCCGGCGCCTCCACCAGCATGGTCACCAGGGCATTGCGCTCGACCAGCGCCGGCGGGGCGAGGTCGGAGCGCTGCAAGGCCATCTCCGCCCCGACCGGCCGGTGCAGCTGCTGGCCGACCACCTGCTCGAGCCGGTCAGCGGCGCCGGGGCGGACCCGCTCGGCCCGCATCCGCACCAGCCTGACATCCTCGGGCGCGACGACCTCGCCGAGGAAGAGGCGCCGCGCCGCCACCACCACCGGCAGGGTCGGCACGGCGCGGCCGCCGATGCGCAGGCGCTGCATCGGCATGCCCTCGGCGCCGATGCTCAGCAGGCCGGAGAAGCGGCCGCTCGGCGCATCGAGGCTCGCCGCCTCTACCGCGAGGCGCGGCTCCGCCTCGGGCGGGATCATGGGCAGCGCCAGGGGGCCGAGCTCCAGCTCCGCCTCGGGATCGAGGCCGAAGCGCAGCAGCTCGCTTCGCAGCGCCGCCGCCACCGCCTCCCGCGGCACCGCCTTGCCCGGCCGCTCCACCACCACCCGGTCCTGCGCCGAGAGCGGCCGCCAGGCGAGGCCGTTGGCGCGGGCGAGGACGAGGAGCTGCGCGGCCTCGATGACCATCTGCCGGCCGGGCGCCGGCGCGGCGCCAACTGGCTGCGCGGCGCGGGCGCCGGCCCCCTCGAAGACGTCGCCGAGGCGGAGCATGGGCTGGTCGACGACCACCAGCGGCCGCGGCCCGGCGAGGTCCTGCGCCAGGGCCGGCAGGGCAAGGAGGAGCATGGGAAGGGCAAGGGCGCGCATGGCCGGCCTCACCGCATCCGCGACAGGGTGGAGAGCATCTCGTCGCTCGCCGTGATGACCTTGCTGTTCATCTCATAGGCCCGCTGCGCGGTGATCAGGTTGGTGATCTCCTGCACCACGTTGACGTTGGAATTCTCGACGAAGCCCTGCAGCATCTGGCCATGCCCCGGCTGCCCGGGCGCGGCGAGCTGGGCCTGGCCGGAGGCCGGCGTCGCCAGCAGCAGGTTGCCGCCCATCGCCTCCAGCCCGGCCTCGTTGGCGAAGATCGCGGTCTGGATCTGGCCGACATTCTGCGGGTTGACCTGGCCGTCGAGCTTGGCGAGCACCTCGCCGGCGGCGTTGATGGTGACATCCACCGCGGCGGCCGGAACCGTGATGCCGGGCAGCACCAGGAAGCCCTCGGCGGTGACCACCTGGCCCTCGGCCGAGAGGCCGAAGGTTCCGTCGCGGGTATAGGCGATCTCGCCCGAGGGAAGCTGCACCTGAAAGAAGCCGTTGCCGCGGATGGCGAGGTCGAAGCGGTTCTCGGTCTGCTGCAGGCTGCCCTGCTCGCCGATGCGGTAGATGGCCGAGGTCTTGACGCCGAGGCCGAGCTGCGCGCCGGAGGGCAGGACGCTGCCGGTCTCCGAGCTCTGCGAGCCGACCCGTCGGACGTTCTGGTAGAGCAGGTCGGCGAATTCGGCGCGCTGCCGCTTGTAGCCGGTGGTGCTCATATTGGCGATGTTGTTGGAGATCACCTCGACATTGGTCTGCTGGGCCATCATGCCGGTGCCGGCGATCTGCAGGGCGCGCATCCTGGGTCTCCTGATCCGGCCGCGGGCCGGGTGATGGGTTGGGGAGGGGCGAGCGGCGCGCGGCTCAGCCGCGCTTGCGCAGGATGCGCTCGATGGCGGTCTGCAGCCGGTCGGCCTCGCGGTCGGCGAAGGTGACGGCGTTCTGGAACTCGCGGACTTCCTCGGTCATCCGCACCATCTCCAGCACCGGCTGCACGTTGCTGCCCTCGACCGCGCCCTGCACCACGCCCGGCCGGGCCAGGGGCTGCGGGGTCTCGTCCGCGGCAAACAGCCGGTCGCCCTCGGCGCGCAGCCGCTGCGGCGCCTCGAAGCGCACGATCCGCAGCTGGGCGATCGGCCCGTTCTCGGAGCGGATGGTGCCGTCGCCCTGGACCTCGATGCGCGTATCGGCTTGGCCCAGGGTGATCGGCATGGCGCGCGTGTCGAGCACCGCATTGCCCGCCATGTCGAGCAGCTTGCCATCGGTCCCGAGGGTGAAGCGGCCGGCGCGGGTGAAGCGCTCCTCGCCCGCCGCGGTCTGCACCGCGAAATAGCCCTCGCCGCGCAGCGCGATGTCGAGCGGGTTGCCGGTGGTCTGCAGCGGGCCGTTGGCCGTCTCCCGCCAGGTGGCGCGATCGATGCTGTAGCTGACGGCCTCGCCGGTCGATGCCTCGGCCTGCTTCTGCATGAGGCTGGCGAAGACCGGACGCTCCGCCTGGAAGCCCGGCGTCTCGGCATTCGCCAGATTGTTCGCCACCACCTGCGTGGCGCGGAACTGGGCGCCGAGGCGGGAGAGGATGACGTAGCCGGGCGTGTCCATGCGGGCCTTCCTGCGGCGACGCCGTTCTGGCGCCAGGTGACGGGCCCCGTTGCGCAAGCCCCGTGCCAGGCCATGCCGGGGTTGCGAATTCATTTGAAATCAGTGGTTTGCGGCGCCTGGCGCTCGGTGCCGCCAGGTCTGCGGGGCGGCGCGCCTTCTGCCGGGCAGCGGCAGGATTTGCCGGCCGCCAGCACGGATCTGCCGGGTGAAAGTCTTTCTTAAGAGAGCCCCCGCCAGGATCGCCACGTCCAGAAGATGGGGCGGCGATGTCGGCAAAACCGGCCAAGACAGCGAAGGCGGAAGGCGAGCCGGCGCCGAAGGGCAAAGGCAAGGGGAAGCTGCTGCTCGTGGCGCCCCTGGCCCTGGCCGCGATCGGCGGCGGGCTCTGGTTCAGCGGCATCCTGCCGGGGCTGCCCGGCGGCGAGGCGCATGAGGCCGCGGCCGGGCATGCCGAGGCACCGCCGGCACCGCAGCCGCCGGTCTTCTTCGACATGCCGGAGATCGTCGCCAACCTCAACGCGCCGGGCCGGCGCGCCAGCTACATCCGCCTGCGCAGCAAGCTGGAGCTCGCCAGGCCGGACGATGCCGCGGCCGTGCAGGCGGCCATGCCGCGGCTGCTCGACATGTACGCCACCTATCTGCGGGAGATGCGGCCGGAGGAGCTGCGGAGCAGCGCCGGCACCCAGCGCCTGCGCGAAGAGCTGATCGCCCGTGCCAGCCTCGCCGCGGCGCCGGCCCGGATCACCGACGTGCTCTTCACCGAGATCCTGCTCCAGTGACCGCCTCCGAGGAGGATCTCGCCGCCGCCTGGGGCGACGCGCTGGCGCAGGAGGCGGGCGGCGAGGCCGCGGCGGCGGCGCCGGATTCGGCGCGGGTGCTGAACCAGGCTGAGATCGACAGCCTGCTCGGCTTCGGCGGCGGCGCCGCGGCGGAGGAGAACCAGACCGGCATCCAGCGCATCGTCAGCGCCGGCCTCGTCTCCTACGAGCGCCTGCCGATGCTCGAGATCATCTTCGACCGGCTGGTGCGCATCCTCTCGACCTCGCTGCGCAACTTCACCTCCGACAATGTCGAGGTCTCGATCGACAGCATCGTCTCGCTCCGCTTCGGCGACTACCTCGACAGCGTGCCGCTGCCGGCCATGCTGGCGGTGTTCAAGGTGGAAGAGTGGGACAATTACGGGCTGCTCGTCGTCGATTCCGCCCTCATCTACTCCGTCGTCGACGTCCTGCTCGGCGGCCGCCGCGGCACCGCGGCGATGCGCATCGAGGGCCGGCCCTACACGACGATCGAGCGGACACTGGTGGAGCGGCTGATCAGCGTCGTCCTGCAGGACCTGACGGATGCCTTCAGCCCGCTCTCGCCGGCGCATTTCCGCTTCGAACGGCTGGAGGTGAACCCGCGCTTCGCCGCCGTCTCCCGCCTCTCGAATGCCTGCATCCTGTCGCGCCTCCGCGTCGACATGGAGGATCGTGGCGGCAAGATCGAGCTGTTGCTGCCCTATGCGACGCTGGAGCCGATCCGCGAGCTGCTGCTGCAGCAGTTCATGGGCGAGCGCTTCGGCCGGGACTCGATCTGGGAGACGCATCTCGCCGAGGAGCTGCGGCACACCGAGCTGTCGCTCGACGTCGTGCTGGACGAGCAGGCGATGCCGCTCTCCTCCGTCATGTCGCTGCAGCCGGGCGACCGCATCACGCTGAACGTGGCACCGGGGGCGCCGGTGACGCTGCGCTGCGGCGATGTGCCGCTCTTCGAGGCGGATCTCGGCCGGCGCGAGAACCGACTCGCGGTGCGCATCGCGCGCGAGCTGCGCCGGGCCCAAGGGGAGGAGAGGTGATGGGCTGGATCGAATGGGCGGCGCAGCTCGCCGTCATCCTGCTGCTGGCGGCGGCCCTGCCGCTGCTGCTCCGCCTCGAGCGGACGCTCGCCGCGGTGCGGCGCGACCGCAGCGCGCTCGAGGGCAGCGCGACGACCCTGGCCGAGGCGACGCGGCTGGCCGAGGCGGCCTCGATCCGCCTGCGCGCCTCGGCCGAGGCCGGCGGCCGGCAGCTCGCCGAGAAGCTCGCCACCGCCGAGCCGATGCGCGACGATCTGCGCTACCTGGTCGAGCGCGCGGAAGCGTTGGCCGACCGGCTGGAGGCGCTGGTCCGCGCCGGCCGGCCCCTGGTGCCGAGTGCCGCGGTGCCGGAGCGCGCGCCGGACCGTGCGCCAGATCGGGCGCCAGACCGAGCGCCCGAGGTGCCGGGACGCAGCCTTGCCGAGTTGACCCTGCTGCGCGCCCTCGGGGCCGGCCGCTGATGCGCCCGCGCCTGCTGCCGGCGACGCTCGCCGCGGCGGCCGTGCTGCTCGCTGCGAAGCTGCAGGGCGTGCTGGTCCTGCCCGCCGGGCCGCCGCCGGCCCTCTCGCTGGTGGCACCGGCCCAGGCCAGCAGCCATGCCGCGCCCGCCAAGGCCAGCGCGCCCGTGCCGGCGCGTCCGGTGCAAGCCCCGCCGCCCGAGCCGCCGCCTTCCGCCGAGCAGCAGGCGGAACGCGCCCTGCTGGAGGGCCTGCGGGCGCGCCGGAGCGAGCTCGATGCCCGCGAGCAGGCGCTCGCCGCGCGCGAGCTGCTCGCGGCCGCGGCGGAGAAGCGACTCGGCCAGCGCATCGAGGAGCTCGGCGCCATGCAGCAGCGGCTGCAGGCCTTCGACCGGACGCTCGGCGAGCGCGAGGAGGCCGGCTGGCGGCAGATGGTGAAGCTCTATGAGGGCATGCGGCCGCGCGATGCCGCCGCCATCTTCGACGATCTCGAGACGTCGGTGCTGCTGCCGATCCTCGACCGCATGGGCGAGCGGAAGGCAGCGCCGGTGCTCGGCGCGATGAAGCCGGAGCGCGCCCGGGCGATCACCGCGGAGCTGGCCCGCTACCGGGCGCGCCCCGCCGACTGACCATCCCCATCCGAAGCAAGCCACGGAAAGGCGCAGGCGGTCCATGGACAAGTCCACCAACGTCCTCATCGTCGACGACTACAAGACCATGCTGCGGATCATCCGCAACCTGCTCAAGCAGCTCGAATTCGACAATGTCGAGGAGGCGACCGACGGGCAGGAGGCGCTGGCCAAGCTGCGGGCCGGCCAGTTCGGCCTGGTCATCAGCGACTGGAACATGCAGCCGATGACCGGCCTCGACCTGCTGAAGGAGGTGCGGGCGGATGCCAGGCTGCGCGACACGCCCTTCATCATGATCACCGCCGAGAGCAAGACCGAGAACGTGATCGCGGCCAAGCAGGCGGGGGTATCGAACTACATCGTCAAGCCGTTCAACGCCGAGACGCTGCGCGAGAAGATCGCCAAGGTGCTCACCCATGCCTGATGGCCTGCCGGATCATGAGCGGATCGAGGAGGCGGTGCGCGCGGTCCTCAGCAGCCTCGCCGGCGCGCTGACCTCGACCGAGGCGGTGCTGCTCGGCGAGCTCGAGGCGCTCGGGCGCGAAGTGGCCCGCGCCAAGTCGGAGATCGCGGCGCTGCGCGTCGACGACATCAACGCCAGCCACATCCCGGCTGCGACGGACGAGCTCGACGCGGTCGTCGAGCACACCGCGAATGCGACGAACGAGATCCTCGACGCCTGCGAGAAGCTCGAGGCGCTGACGCCGCGCCTCTCGGGCGAGGCGGCGGAGGTGGTCGCCGGCGCCGTGACGCGCATCTACGAGGCCTGCAGCTTCCAGGACATCACCGGCCAGCGCATCGGCAAGGTGGTCGCGGCACTGAAGGCCATCGAGCGGCGCGTCGCCGCCGTCACCGCCTCCTTCGCCTGGGCCGAGGCCGCGCCGGAGCCGCGCGAGGCCGCGACCGACCTCCGGACCGAGGGCGAGAAGCTGGCCAATGGCCCGCAGCTCCCCGCCGCCGCCTCCTCGCAGGCGGAGATCGATCGCCTCCTGGCGAGTTTCGAGTGATGCGCCTGCCGCCGGCCCTGCTGCTCCTCGCGCTGCCCGGCCTCGCCGCCGCGGAGCCGGTCACGATCCGTGCCGGCAGCGCGCCGGGCTATGGCCGGCTGGTCCTCGACCCGGCCGGGGCCTGGGCCTCGCCACCGGCCTACAGCCTGGAGCAGCAGGGCGACCGCGTGCTGCTGCGCTTTCCGGCGGGGACCGAATGGCGCCTGCCGCCGCGGCCGCCGGCGAATGTCACCGGCCTCGCGGCCGAGGGCGAGGCGCTGCGCCTGGCGCTGCGGCCGGGGGCGCGGGCGCGGCATTACCGCCTGGGCAGCCGCGTGGTGGTGGACGTGCTCGATCCGAAGCCGGATGCGGCACCGGCTGCCGCCCCCGCGGCGCCTTCCTCCGATGGAAAGACGGCCATCCCCGCCGCCGCGCCGCCCGGCGGCCAGGGCGCCGCGGGCGATGCCGCGGCGCCGCTGCCAGCCCTCGCGCCAGCGCCCGCCGCACCCATGCCAGCCTCGCCCATGCCGGCGCCGGCCAGGCGCCCGGCGAGCCGGCTGGCCCTGCCCTCGGGCGGCCCGGCGATCCTGCTGCCCTTTCCGGCGGGGACCGGCGCCGCGATCCTGCGCCGCGGCGACACGCTGCTGCTGGTCTTCGACGACCGGGACGGACCTGATCTGGCGCCGCTGCAGGGCGATCCCGTCTTCGGGGCTCTCGCCGCCGAGACCCTGCCGGGCGCGACGGTGCTCCGCCTGCCGCTTGCCGCCGCGGCCCGGCTCCGGGCGCAGCGCGAGGCGGCGGGCTGGATCGTCGAAGCCATCCCGGCGGGCGGCGACCCGTCGCCGGATCTCGGCCTCGCCGTGGAGGCCGGGCCGCCGCCGCGCCTGCTGCTGCGCGCTGGCTCGCCGGGCCGCGTGGTGCCGGTGCAGGACCCGGAAACCGGCCTGCCGCTGCTGATCGGCACGCTGCGGCAGGGGCAGGAGGCCGTTCAGGTCGGCCGTCGCCTGCCGGAGCTCGACCTGCCGCCGACCTTGCTCGGCGCCGTGGTCCTGGCCCGGTCGGACGGCGTGCTGCTGCAGGCCGGCACCGACCGCTTCACCCTGGCCCTGGCCGGCGGCACGCGCCTCGCCCTCGATGCGACGCTGGCCGAGCCGCCGCCGGCGCCCGAGATGACCCGCAGCTTCGCCCTGGCGGCGCGGCCCGAGGCGGAGCTGCTGACCCAGCTGCAGGCATTCCAGGCGGGCATCGCCGCGGCGCCGCCGCTCGGGCGCCTGCCGCAGCGGCGCGCCGCCGGCGAGCTGCTGCTGGCGCTCGGC
The DNA here is from genome assembly GCF_013112485.1 of Roseicella sp. DB1501. Taxonomy (GTDB): domain Bacteria; phylum Pseudomonadota; class Alphaproteobacteria; order Acetobacterales; family Acetobacteraceae; genus Paracraurococcus. Next base: position 81,422 of record NZ_JABFHG010000001.1, on the reverse strand, counting down.
CTGCCGCAGGAGGCGCAGGCGATGTTCTCCCTCGGCTTCGCCGAGGATCCGCGGGCCGCGGCCGATCCCGCCTATGCCGCCCTGGCCGGCGCCGCCGCGCTGCTGGCGGGTCGCCTGGCCGAGGCCGAGGCCCTCGGCAGCCCCGCCTGGGCCGGGGGCGACGAGGCCACGCTCTGGCGGGCCGCCCTGGCGGCGGCGCGGGGCGAGTGGCGACCGGCCGCCACCGGCTTCGCGCGCAGCCTGCCGCTGCTCCTCGCCTATCCGGCAGGGCTGAAATCCCGGCTGCTGCCGCTCGCGGCGCAGGCCCTGGCCGAGGCCGGCGAGACGGCGACGCTGCGCCATCTCCTCGCCGCCGCCGGGACTGCCGGCGGGGCGTTCCCCTTGCCGCGCGCCATGCTGGCCGAGGCGGAGGGACGCATCGAGGAAGCATTGGCCGCCTATGACCGGATCGCCGCCGGCCGCGACCGTCGCGCCCGCGCCCGGGCGATCCGGCAGGCGGTCGAGCTGCGCCTCGCCGGCGGCCGGATCGATGCGGCCGCGGCGGCGAAGGCCCTGGAGGCCGGGCTGCTCGCCTGGCGCGGCGATGCGACCGAGCTGGAGGCGAGGCTGCGCGCTGCGGCGCTGTATCGCCAGGCGGGCCAGGGCCGCGCCGCCCTCGCGCTGCTGAACGAGACCGCCGCGCTGCTGCCCGAACAGGCCAAGGCACTGCGGCCGGCCTTGCAGGAGAGCTTCGTCACCGCCCTGGCGGAGGCGCCGCCGCTCGCCGCCATCGCCCTGCATGACGCGCATCCCGATCTGCTGCCGGCCGGAGCGCCGGGCGAGCAGGCGATCCTGCTGCTGGTCGATCGTCTGACGGCGCTCGATCTCGGCGAGCGTGCCGCGGGCCTGCTGCGCCAGGTGATGCAACGGACCGAGGGCGAGGGGCGCGCCGCGCTCGGCCTGCGCCTCGCCCAGCTCCGCTTCGAGGAAGGCGATCTCGCCGGGGCCGGCGCCGCGCTGGCGGACAGCGCCGTCGCCGGGCTGCCGGCGGCGCAGGCGGCCGCGCGCGCCGTGCTCGCCGCGCGCATCGAGGCGCGGCGCGGGCATCGCGACGAGGCGCTGGCCGCGTTGCGCGGACTCGGCGCGCCCGGCAGCGAGGCCCTGGCCGAACTGCTCGTCGAAGCATCCGACTGGTCGGGCGCCGCGGCGGCGCATGCCCTCCTCCTCGCGTCCCTGCCGCCCGCGCCGGCGGCGCTCGACGATGCGCAGCGCCGGCAGGTGTTGCGTCAGGCGGTGCTGCTGGCGCTGGCGGGCGACGAGGCGGGATTGGCGGCGCTGCGCGAGGCCGATGCCGCGCGCATCGGCGAGGGGCCCCTGGCCGATGCCTTCACCATCCTCACCGGCGATCCGCTGCGCGGCCTCGCCGATCTGCCGCGGCTGCAGCGCGAGCTGCAACTTTTCCGAAACCTGCCGTCGCGGCTGGAGGCATTGCGGGAAGCTTCGCAGCTCGCACGTTGAGTCCCGCGTCCAACGCGGGGGAGAACGGCAAAATTTTCGGCCTGTGCAGCGGGAAATGGCTTGCGCCCGCAACCTCCTTGCCCCATATGCCGCCGCCGTTGACCTGATCGATGCCCGATCACCCTGGTCATCTACTGGTGGGAACAGGAGCCCGCGATGGACTCTCTACTCCAACTGGGGATGGTCTCGGAGCAGCTCCCGAGCGAAGCCCAGAACTCTGCAACCTCGGTGAGCGAGGCCAAGGATTACTTTGTCAGCCGCGACGGCGTGAAATTCGCCGGCACGCATCTGATCATCGATCTGTGGGATGCCACCAACCTGGCGGATCCCGAGCATATCGATGAGGTGCTGCGTGAAGCGGCGGTGGCGACCGGTGCGACCATCCTGCACGGTCACTTCCACCATTTCGGCCCGAACAGCGGCGTGTCCGGTGTGCTGGTGCTGGCGGAAAGCCATGTCTCCATCCACACCTGGCCGGAACGGGACTATGCGGCGCTCGACATCTTCGTCTGCGGCGTCTGCAATCCCTATCTGGCGATCCCGGTGCTGAAGAAGGGGTTCCAGCCCGGCCGCGTGCAGCTCGCCGAGCACAAGCGCGGCCTGGTCGGCTGACACCGGACCGAGTGGAATGGTAGGGGCGGGGCGGGGCCGCAAGGTCCCGCCCTCTCTGCATGCAGGGGTGCCGAAGGCATGACCGATTCGTGGGTGAATGAGACGCTCTACGCCGCCTGGGGCCAGCGCTTCCGCGTGTCGCGTGAGCTCGCCCGGGTGAAGAGCGACTTCCAGGACATCATGGTCTTCGAGAGCGAGACGCATGGCCGCGTCATGCTGCTCGACGGCGTGGTGCAGATCACCGAGGCGGACGAGTTCGTCTACCAGGAGATGCTGGCGCATGTGCCGCTGCTGGCACATGGCGCGGCGAAGCGCGTGCTCATCATCGGCGCCGGCGATGGCGGCGTGCTGCGGCGGGTGCTGCAGCACCGGACGGTCGAGAAGGCCGTGATGGTCGAGATCGACGGCGAGGTGATCCGCCTGGCCAAGGAACACCTGCCCGGCATCGCCGGCGATGCCTGGTCCGATCCCCGGGCGGAGGTGATCGTCGGCGACGGCATCGATTATGTGCGCCAGGCGCCGGCCGCGAGCTTCGATGCCGTCATCGTCGACAGCACCGACCCGATCGGCGTCGGCGAGGTGCTCTTCACCGACGAATTCTACGCCAATTGCGCGCGGCTGCTGAGCGGGCGCGGGCTGGTGGTGAACCAGTGCGGCGTGCCCTTCATGCAGGCGGATGAACTGCGCGAGACTTCGCTGCGCCGGCGCAAGGCCTTCCCGGACGTCTTCGCCTATGTCGCCGCCGTGCCGACCTATGTCGGCGGCTTCATGACGCTCGGCTGGGCCGCGAAGGATGCCTCATTGCGCCAGGCGGATGCGGCGGAGATCCGCCGCCGGGCCAAGGCCGCCGGCATCCTCGGCGCCACGCGCTACTGGACGCCGGAGATCCATGTCGGCGCCTTCAACCTGCCGCCCTATATCGCGGAGCACCTGCCGGCATAATGCCACTGGCCCTCAAGCGCCGGGCGCAAACCTCCGGTTCGCTTGGCTGCGCGCCGTCGCGCCGCTAGGCGCGCCAATGGGCGCGACGCGCGGGCCCCGTTCGGGGCCTCGGACCGGCCGGGGGACCAGTCCGTTAAGCTGCGGCGGCGCGGCGGGCGCCGTCAGCGCGCGAGGCTGCGCACGGCCAGCAGCCCGCCGATACCGGAGGCGGCGATCACCAGCGCCATCGGCCGCGCCGTGCCGTCATGCAGCAGCCCGACCAGCGCGCCGGACACCGCGCCGAGGCCGAATTGCAGCGTGCCGATCAGCGCCGAGGCGCTGCCGGCATTGCGGCCCTGCGGCCCCATGGCGAGCGTGGTCGCCAGGGGCATCACCGCGCCGATCCCGGCGACATAGAGGAAGAGCAGGCCGGCGATGGCGGGAAAGCCGCCGAAGCCGGTCGTCGCGGCGCCGAGCAGGCCGAGCCCGGCCAGCGCCATCACGGCGAGGCTCGCCAGCAGCAGCCGCCCCGGCTGCACCCGCCGCACCAGCCGCGCCACGCCTTGCGCGCAGCCCATGATGCCGAGCGCGTTCAGGCCGAAGAACAGGCCGTAGTGCTGCGGCGTGACGTGGAAGAGCTCCATGTAGACGAAGGGCGAACCGGCGATGTAGGCGAACATGCCCGCCGTCGGCAGCGTCACCGCCAGGGTGTGGCCGAGGAAGTGGCGGTCGCGCAGCAGCCGCAGATAGGTGGCGATCACCGCGATCGGCCCGTCGCGCCGCCGCCGCTCGGGCGCGAGGCTCTCCGGCAAGGCGAGCGTCACCGCCACTGCCAGCGTCGCGGCATAGGCCGCCAGCAGCCAGAAGATCAGCCGCCAGCTGCCGAATGCGAGGAGCAGGCTGCCGATCGAGGGGGCGAGGATCGGCGCCAGCCCCATCACCAGGCCGAGCTGCGCCATCAGCCGGATCGCCGCATGCCCCTCGGCCAGGTCGCGCACGATGGCGCGCGCCATGACCATGCCGGCGCAGCCGCCGAGCCCCTGGCCGAAGCGCAGCCAGGTCAGCGTGCCGATGTCGCCCGTCGTCGCGCAGCCGAGCGAGGCGAGGCTGAAGACCGCAAGGCCGAAGAGCAGGGGCGGCTTGCGGCCCAGCCGGTCGGCCAGCGGGCCGTAGACGAGCTGGGCCGTCGCCATGCCGGCGAAGAAGGCGGCGATCGTGCCCTGCACCTCGGCCGGATCGGCCGGCAGGTCGGCGGCGATGGTCGGGAAGGCGGGCAGGTACATGTCGGTCGCCAGCGGCCCGAAGGCCGCCATGGCGCCGAGGATCAGGGGCAGGAACCAGGGAAGCGCAGGCATGGTGCCCGATTATCACTCGATGCTGCGGCGCACCATGGGGCAAGGCAGCCTTGCCACGCGACCTCTTGGGACGGGCATGCGGTCAGAAGCCGATGCCCTCCTCGCGCAGCCGGTCCTGCACCAGGCGCTTCGGGATCTTGCCGTAGCCGGATTTCGGCAGTGCTTCCCAGACCACGACGCGGAGCGGCTGCTTGTAGCGGGCGAGCCGCTCGGCGAGATGCGCCAGCACATCCGCCTCGCTTACCGCCTGGCCGGGGCGCGGCACCACGGCGGCGATGCCGCTCTCGCCCCAGCGGGGATGCGGCATGCCGACCACGGCGCATTCTAGCACCGCCGGATGGGTGAGGATCGCCTCCTCCACCTCGCGCGGATAGACGTTGGAGCCGCCCGAGATGTACATGTCGGAGGCGCGGCCGGTGACGTAGAGGAAGCCGCGGGCGTCGAGATGCCCGAGATCGCCGGTGTGGAACCAGCCGCCGCGGAAGGCCTTCTCGTTCGCCTCCGGATTCTCGAAATAGCCGGCGAAGACGGCCGGGCCGCGGACGCAGATCTCGCCCGTCTCGCCGGGCGGCAGCCGCGCCCCCTCGGCATCGAGGATGGCGACATCCATCCCCGTCCGCGCGCTGCCGCAGGAGCCGAGCGGGTAGCGGTCGTCATCCGCCAGGCTGTGCTGGTCCGGCCGCAGCACGGTGATGTTGCCGGTGACCTCGCCGAGCCCGAAATACTGCACGAGGCAGGGGCCGAGCTTCTCCAGCGCCCGCTTCTGGTCGGCGCGGTACATCGGGGCGCCGGCATAGATCACGTGCCGCAGCGAGGAATGGTCGTAGCGGTCAACGGCCGGGTGCTCGACCAGCGCGGTCAGGATGGTGGGCACGGTGAACATGTTGCTCACCCGGTGCTCCTCGACCAGCCGCCAGGCCTCCTCGACATCGAAGCGCTCGGAGGGCAGCAGCACCGTGCGGGCGCCGCGCGCCACCTGGCCGAGCTGGTGGATGCCGGCGCCGTGCGAGAGCGGCGCCAGCACCAGGGAGGCGTCGCGCTCGGTGACGCCCGGGAAGAGGTCGGCCAGGTGGTTGGTGACGACGAAGGCCATCTGCCCATGCGTCAGCACCGCCGCCTTGGGCCGGCCGGTGGTGCCGGAGGTGAAGAAGAACCAGAGGGGGTCCTCGTACCGCACCTCGGCCTCGTGGTCCGGGGGCGGCGGCGCGGCGGTGGCGAGCGCCGCCTCGTACTCCTCCTCGCCGGGCCCGGCATCGCCGACCGCGAGGACGAGCTCGCAATGCCCGGCGCCGCGCACCGCCTCGGCATGCGCCTGGAAGCCGCGGTCCCGCAGCAGGGCGCGGGCGCGCGAGGTCTCGGCGAGATAGCCGACCTCGGCGGGGGTCAGGCGGAAATTGGTCGGCACCCAGACCGCGCCGAGCTTGAAGGCCGCCCACATCATCTCGAACATCGCATTGCCGTTCCGCGCATGCGTCAGGATGCGGTCGCCCTGGCCGATGCCGCGGCTGCGGAGCGCGGCGCAGAGCCGGTCCACGCGGGCATCGAGTTCGGCGAAGCTCCAGCGCTGCTCGCCCCAGGCCAGGGCGACAGCATCGGGACAGCGGCGAGCGGTCTGCGTCAGCAGCCGGCCGAGATTCATGGCGGTGGCAGGGCCCATGCGGCGATTCCTCCGGGCGCCCAGCAAGCAGGAAAAGCCGGCGTCGGGAAGGGGCCCTGGCCTGGGCGGAACCGCCTGGGGCGCCAGCGGCAGGGCGCTCGCGCGGGGGATGTGCGCATTCCCTCGGCAAGCGGCGGTCCAATGCCCGATTTCGATGCGATTCCTGCGGGACATGGCCTGATCCAGGGCGGCTGGCCCCTGGCCGCTCCCGCTGCGCTGCAACATGCTGTGGCCGAACGGCACGGAGCAAGGGCCATGGAACTCGGCGTCTTCCTTCCGATCGGCAACAATGGCTGGCTGATCTCCACCACCTCGCCGCAATACCTGCCGAGCTTCGACCTCAATCGGGAGGTCACGCTCAAGGCCGAGCAGTACGGCTTCGAATTCGCGCTCTCGATGATCAAGCTCCGCGGCTTCGGCGGGCCCTCGGAATACTGGGACCATAACCTCGAGAGCTTCACCCTGATGGCCGGGCTGGCCGCCGTGACGACGCGCATCCGGCTCTTCGCCTCGGTCGCCGTGCTGACCGTGCCGCCAGCGGTGCTCGCCCGGATGGCCGTCACCATCGACAGCATCAGCCATGGCCGGTTCGGGGTGAACATCGTCTCGGGCTGGCAGAAGGCCGAGTATGAGCAGATGGATATCTGGCCCGGCGAGGCGCATTTCGCCCGGCGCTACGAGTACTGCTCGGAATATGTCAGCGTGATGAAGGAGCTCTGGGCAACGGGCCGCTCGGATTTCCAGGGGGAGTTCTTCCGCATGCGGGATTGCCGGGTCAGCCCGCGCCCAATGCGCAAGATCGACATCATCTCGGCCGGGCAGTCGAATCGCGGCATGCAATTCGCCGCCGAGCACGCCGATTACAATTTCATCAGCGCCGGCGGCATCAACGATGTCAGCCAGGTCCGGCCGCACACCGAGCGGCTGCTGGCCGCCAATGCGGCGGCGGGCGGCGCCTGCAAGGCCATGCTGCTGATGATGGTGATTGCCGACGAGACGGATGAGGCGGCGATGGCGAAGTGGCACCACTACGTCGCCGGCACCGACCTGCAGGCGCTGGCCTGGCGCGACTCGCAGGCGGCGGCCGATGTGCGGGCCGAGGCGCACAGCACCGTCGGGCGCATGGTGCGCTCCGACCGGGTGCCGACCAACATGCTGCGCCTGATCGGCTCCTACGAGACGGTGGCGCGCCAGCTCGACGCCCTGGCCGAGACGCCGGGCCTGGCCGGCGTCATGCTGACCTTCGACGACTTCCTGGTGGGGATGGAGCAGTTCGGCACCCGCATCCAGCCGCTGATGCGCTGCCGGCGGCATCTCGCGGCCGTGGCCTGAGCCCGGCCCGCCGGCGCCGCGCCGGCACCCGGTTTGCCGAGCGCCCGGCGGGCTCGCATGATGCCGGGCCCGTGCGATGGCGGCCCTGCCGCCGCTGCGCCACCGGCGCCGGGATCCCCGGCGCCCAGACCAGCCGGTCCCGAGACCGCAATGGAGACGAGCATGATCGACAAGGCCGCGATCGAGACGCTGTTCCTCACGGCGCGCACCCACAATGCCTGGACCTCGCAGCCGGTGACCGAGGCCGAGCTGCGGGAGCTCTACGACATCCTGAAGATGGGCCCGACCTCAGCCAATTCCTCGCCGGCGCGCTTCGTCTTCGTCACCACGCCGGAGGGCAAGGAGAGGCTGAAGCCGGCGCTGTCCTCAGGCAATCTCGAGAAGACCATGGCCGCGCCGGTCACCGCCATCGTCGCCTACGACACCGCCTTCTACGAGAAGCTGCCCTATCTCTTCCCGCATACCGATGCGAGATCCTGGTTCACCAGCAGCGCGACGCTGGCCGAGGAGACGGCCTTCCGCAACGGCACGCTGCAGGGCGCCTATCTGATGCTGGCGGCCCGGGCGGTCGGGCTCGATGTCGGCGCCATGTCGGGCTTCGACAAGGCGAAGGTGGACGAGGTCTTCTTCGCCGGCACGACCTATCGCTCCAACTTCCTCTGCAATCTCGGCCATGGCGATCCGGCCGGCCTGTTCGGCAAGCTGCCGCGCCTGCCCTTCGAGGAAGCCTGCCAGATCGTCTGAAAGCTCCCGGCAAAGCCGCTTCGCGGCCCCTGCATGCGGAAAAGCGCCTATCAAAGCCGTTGCTACCCATTGCCCTGCTGCGGCTTTGCCGCAGCAGGCTGTGACGGTTCTGGGGCAGGAGGGGACTCCACGGGGCCCCCGCAAAGCCGCGAAGCGGTTTTGCGGGGAGTTCGAAGGGCGGCCGGACCGCAAGGTCCGAGCCGCCCCGTGACCCACCGGGCGGGGAGAGGCGTCCCGCCCGGTGGGGTTCAGCCGGCTTTCAGCGGCAGCGCCATGAAGGCCCGCCCGCCGTCGCGCTGGATCTGCAGCGCGATCGCCGCCTTGCCGTCCTTGCGCGCGGCGCCGAGCGCCTCGACGACGTCCCGCGGCCCCTTCACCGTGCGGTCGCCGGCCCGGAGGATGACGTCGCCCGGCTGCAGGCCCCCATTGGCGGCGACGCTGTCAGGCCGAACCTCGGCCACCACCGCGCCCTCGCCACGCTGGTTCGGCGCCAGGGCCAGGCCGAGATTCGGGCGGCCCTGCCCATCCTCGCCCATCGCCCGGGCCTCGCGCGTGTCGGGCGCCTGGCCGAGCGTCACCTTCTGCTCGATCGGCTTGCCGTCCCGCACCAGATGCAGCGTCACCGTGCCGCCCGGCTTCACCGCGGCCACCGCCTCGGCGAGGTCGCGCGGTATGGCCACCTTCCGGTCGCCGACCGCCGTGATCACGTCGCCCGGCTGCACCCCGGCCTTGGCCGCGGGGCCGTCCTTCTCCACGCCGCCGATCAGCGCGCCCTTGCTCTCCTTGATCGAGAGCGCCGAGGCGAGCTCCGGATCGATCTTCTGCATGGAGACGCCGAGCCAGCCGCGCTCGACCCGGCCATTCTGCCGGAGCTGGGCGACGACGCTCTGCGTCAGGTCGGAGGGCACGGCGAAGCCGATGCCGATATTGCCGCCCGAGGGGGAGAAGATCGCGGCGTTGACGCCCACCACCTCGCCGGCGGTGTTGAAGAGCGGGCCGCCGGAATTGCCGGGATTGATCGGCGCATCGGTCTGGATGAAGTCGTCATAGGGACCCGCGCCGATCTGCCGGCCGAGCGCCGAGACGATGCCCGCCGTCGCCGAGCCGCCGAGGCCGAAGGGGTTGCCCATGGCCAGCACCCACTCGCCGACGCGCAGATGGTCGCTGTCGCCGAACTTCACGGTGGGCAGGTTGTCGCCTGCCTCGATCTTCAGCAGGGCGATGTCGGTCTTCGGATCGGTGCCGACCACCTTGGCGGGCAGGTCGCGGCCATCGGCGAGCTCGACCTTCACGCTGTCGGCCTCGCCGACCACATGGTTGTTGGTCACCACATAGCCGCTCGGGTCGATGATGAAGCCGCTGCCCTGGCCCATGGTGCGGTGCGGCCGGGCGCCCTGCATGCGCTGCTGGAAGAAGCGCTCGAAGGGCGTGCCGCGCAGCTCGGGCGGGATGTCGGCCACGCCCTGGACCGGGCTGTGCCCGGTCACCGAGACGCGGACCACGGCCGGGCCGACGCGGGCGGCGAGATCGGCGAAGTCCGGGCCGGCCGGGCGGGGCAGGGCGACGGCGGTGCCAGGCTGCGCCGGCGCCGTCGCGGACTGCGATTCGGCATGCAGCAGCACCGGGGTGAGGGCGGTGGTGCCGAGGGCGACGGCGAGGGCACCGGCGAAGATCATCTTCGTGCGACGGTTCGGGCTGGGCATGCTGTCCTCCGTGGTTGCGGGCCGCCTCACGGGTCTGTCCCCGAGACGGCATGGCGCCATGGAAGCGCAGGAGGCTTGCCGGCATCCTCGACCGAAGCATACCAATCCGTATGGTCGATGACCCTGGAACGAGGCGGGACGGCGCGTGAGGATCCTGGTCGTCGAGGATGACGCGGAGACCGCCGATTACGTGGTGCGCGGCCTCACCGAGGCAGGCCATACGGTCGACCGCGCCGCCGACGGGCGGGAGGGCCTCTTCCTCGCCAGCGATGGCGGCTACGACGTGCTGGTGGTGGACCGCATGCTGCCGAAGCTGGACGGGCTCGGCCTGGTGCGGGCGCTCCGGGCCGCCGGGGTGCGCAGCCCGGTGCTGTTCCTCACCGCCCGCACCGGCGTCGGCGACCGGGTGGAGGGGCTGGAGGCCGGCGCCGACGACTATCTCGGCAAGCCCTTCGCCTTCACCGAGCTGGCGGCGCGGCTGAACGCGCTCGCGCGGCGGCCGCCGCTGAGCGCCGAGGCGACGGTCCTGCGGGTCGGCGACCTGGAGATGGACCTGCTCAAGCGCCTCGTCACCCGCGCCGGCCAGCGCATCGAGCTGCAGCCGCGCGAATTCCGCCTGCTGGAATTCCTGATGCGCCGCGCCGGCCAGGTGGTGACGCGCACCATGCTGCTGGAAGGGGTGTGGGATTTCCACTTCGACCCGAAGACCAGCGTGGTCGAGACGCATATCTCGCGGCTGCGCGCCAAGCTCGACCGCGAGGGGGCGCCGCCGCTGATCCATACGATGCGCGGCGCCGGCTACTGCCTCCGTGCCCCGGACTGACGCCCGGGCGCGGGAGGACCGGCCGCGCTGGTGGGGCAGCACCGCCTTCCGCATCACCCTGCTGCACCTGGTCCTGACGCTCATCGGCACGCTCGCCCTCTCGGGTGTCGCCTGGTGGGCGAGCACCGGCTTCGCGCTGCGCCAGCTCGCGCAGGACGTGGAGCGGGATTCCGGCCTGCTGCAGCAGGCGATCCGCATCGGCGGCCCGCGCTCGGCCGCGATCTCGATCGAGGCGCGGCTCGCCTCCGACCGCAGCGGCACGCAGTACTACCTGCTGGCGGGGCCGGATGGCGCGCGGTTGGCCGGCAACCTCGCCAGCGCGCCGCAGACGCCGGGCTGGCGGCAGCTTCGCCTCTCGGGCGCGGATGCCGGCGCGGGGGCGGAGCTGCTCGCGCTGGGCACCCCCCTGCCGGGCGGCGGCTTCCTCATGGTCGGGCGCGACATCGCGCCGGTGCGCCAGCTCGAGGGCTTCCTGCTCTCCGCCGCCGGCTGGGTCGGCGGCGTGGCGCTGCTGCTCGGCCTTGGCGGCGGGCTGCTGATCGGCCGCGGCGTCACCCGCCGCGCGGCGGCGATGGGCACGGCGCTGGCGCGGGTGGAAGCGGGGGAGATCGACCACCGCCTGCCGGTGCGGCGCGGCGGCGACGAGTTCGACCGGCTGGCCCGGCGCATCAACACCGCGCTCGACCGCGTGCAGGGGCTGATGCAGGCGCTGCGGCAGGTGACCGACGACATCGCGCATGATTTGCGCACGCCGCTCAACCGGCTGCGGCAGCGGCTGGAGGCGGCGCTGCGGACGGCGCAGGGCGAGGCCGACTGGCGGGCGGCGACGGAGGGCGCGATCCTCGATTGCGAGCGGCTGCTCGACATCTTCGCCGCGCTGCTGCGCATCGCCCAGGCCGAGAGCGGCGCGCGCCGCGCCGGCTTCACCCGCTTCGACCTCTCCGCCGTCGCCGAGACCGTCGCCGAGGTGCATGCGCCGGCGGCGGAGGAGCGGGGCCAGAGCCTCGAGACGGCGATCGCCCCAGGGCTCGAGATGCTCGGGGACAGCGATTTGGTAACGCAGATGCTGTCCAATCTCCTCGACAACGCCGTGAAGCACGGGCGCGCAGGCGGGCGGGTCGCGCTGCGCCTGGCGCCGGCGTCCTCGGGCGGCGCGGTGCTCACGGTGGAGGATGACGGGCCGGGCATTCCGGCCGGGGCGCGGGGGGCGGTGCTGCACCGGTTCCACCGGCTGGACGCGGCGCGCGCGACGCCCGGCACCGGGCTCGGCTTGGCGCTGGTCAAGGCGGTGGCGGAACTGCACGGCATCGACCTGCATCTCGGCGAGGCGATGCCCGGGCTGCGGGTGACGCTGGCGATCCCCGGCGTCACGCCAGGGCAGGGGAGCGGGGCATGACGGGGCGGTGGTGGCGTGGCGGCGTGCTGGCCCTTGGGCTGCTCGGCCTGCCGGCGGCGGGATGGGCGCAGGGCTGGCCGTTGCAGACCGGGCCCGGTGGCGATGCCGTGACGCAATCGGCGACGGCGCTGGAGCAGCTGCGACCAGTGGCCGCGACGGCGCTCCCGGAGCCGCTGCCGATGCCCATGCCGGGGGCGGCGCCGGGCTGAGCCGGCTGGACCCCGCCGCCGTTGCCCCAGAGCCCGGAGACGCGACGCAGCCGGGCGGCGGTACCTGGACCATGATCCGCTCACACAGGGTCGCGGATCATGGTCCAGGCCGTTGTTTGATCGCGCGAGTCACGCTTTTCGGGGAGTCCACCTCAAGCGATCACGCTCTAGCGCGCCCGTGCCGGTCAGGGCGGGCAGGATCACGGCCTCACCCACGCCAGGGATCGGCGCGGTCGAAGCCCGGCTGGCCGGGCGCGAGGAATGGTTGCAGGCGATGCAGCGCGAACTCGCCGAGGATCGGTGGCTGGTCGAGGCCTGGCGAGGAGGGGTGCGGCCCAGCTCGCGGTGAGACGATGCCGCTGCGGCGAGGCCGGAATGGTCGGAGCGGCGGGATTTGAACCCACGACCCCCAGTCCCCCAGACTGATGCGCTACCAGGCTGCGCTACGCTCCGACGCCGGGCGGCTTAGCACCGGCGGCGACGTGCCGCCAGCCCCCCCGCTGCATTACGCCTCCTGCGCTTGGCGCCGCAGCACATGCTTCTGGATCTTGCCGGTGGAAGTGCGGGGCAGCTCGGTGAAGACCACCCGCTTCGGCGCCTTGAAGCCGGCCATCAGCCCGCGGCAATGGGCGATCAGCTCCGCCTCGGTCGCGCTGGCATCCGGCCGCAGCTCGACAAAGGCGCAGGGCACCTCGCCCCATTTGTCGTCCGGCAGGGCCACCACGGCGGCCAGCATCACCGCCGGGTGCTTGTAGAGCGCATCCTCCACCTCGATGGAGGAGATGTTCTCGCCGCCCGAGATGATGATGTCCTTGGAGCGGTCCTTGATCTGGATGTAGCCATCCGGGTAGCGCACGGCGAGGTCGCCGGTATGGAACCAGCCGCCGGCGAAGGCCTTCGCGGTGGCCTCCGGGTCCTTGAGGTAGCCCTTCATGACGACATTGCCGCGCATCATGACCTCCCCCATGGTCGCGCCATCGGCCGGGACGGGCTGCAGGCTCTCCGGGTCGAGCACGGCAAGCGCCTCGAGCGCCTGGTAGCGCACGCCCTGGCGCGCCATGAGCTTCGCCTGCTCCGGCGCCGGCAGCGCGTCCCAGGCGGTGTTCCACTCGTTCACCACCGCCGGGCCGTAGCATTCGGTGAGGCCGTAGACATGCAGCACCGCGAAGCCCGCAGCCTGCATGGCGGCCAGCACCGCCTCGGGCGGCGGCGCCCCGGCGGCGACGAACTGCACCTGGTGGCGCAGCACCCGCTTCCCGGCCTCCGGCGTGTCGAGCAGCGTCGCCATCACCACCGGCGCGCCGCACATATGGGTCACGCCATGCTCGGCCATCAGCGCCCACATCGCCGGGCCGCGCACCGCGCGCAGGCAGACATGGGTGCCGGCCACGGCGGTGACGGTCCAGGGGAAGCACCAGCCGTTGCAGTGGAACATCGGCAGGGTCCAGAGATAGACCGGGTGCCGCGCCATGCTGGCCGAGAGCACGTTGCCGGTGGCGAGAAGCTGCGCGCCGCGATGGTGGTAGACCACGCCCTTCGGCTTGCCAGTGGTGCCGGAGGTGTAGTTGAGGGTGATGGCGTCCCATTCGTCGCGCGGCAGGGGCCAGGCGAAGGCGGGATCGCCCTCCGCCAGCAGCGCCTCGTAGTCGAGGCCGCCCATGCTGTTGGCCCGCGCCTCGGGCGTGGCCTCGGGATCGTCTACCTCGATGACCAGGGGCCGCGCCGCGCATTGGGTGAGGGCGAGGCGCAGCAGCGGCACCAGCTCGCGGTCGACGAGGATCGCCTTCGCCTCGCCATGATCGAGGATATAGGCGATCGTCGCGGCGTCGAGCCGGGTGTTCAGCGTGTTCAGCACCGCCCCGGCCATCGGCACGCCGTAATGGCATTCCAGCATCTCGGGGATGTTCGGCAGCAGCGCCGCCACGGTGTCGCTGCGGCCGATCCCGCGCCCGGCGAGGGCCGAGGCCAGGCGCACGCAGCGATCCCGCAACGCGCGGTAACTCCGCCGCAGCGCGCCATGCACCACCGCGCAATGCTCCGGGAAGACCGCGGCGGCCCGCTCGAGGAAGAGCAGCGGCGTCAGCGGCTGGTGGTTCGCGGGGTTGCGGGCGAGCCCGGTCTCGAAATCGGCCATGGGGAGCGTCCTACCGATGCCGCCATTCCGGCGCGCGCTTGCCGAGGAAGGCGCCGATCCCCTCGGCGGCATCCCCGGCGAGGAGGTTCTCTACCATGATCGTACCGGCCTCGGCATAGGCCTCGGCCAGCGGCAGGGCGGCCTGGCGGTTGAAGCCGCGCTTGCCGAGGCGGAGCGCGACGGCGGAGCGGGCGGCGATGCGGCGGGCGAGGCCGAGGGCCGCCGGCAGGGCCTCGCCGCGCGGCACGACGCGGTTGACCAGCCCCATGCGATGCGCCTCGGCCGCCGGGATCATCTCGCCGAGCAGCAGCATCTCCATCGCCGCCTTGCGCGGCACGGCGCGGGCGAGGGCGACGCCGGGGGTGGTGCAGAACAGGCCGATATCGACGCCGGGGGTGCAGAATTTGGCGCTCTCGGCGGCGACGACGAGGTCGCAGCTCGCGGCGAGCTGGCAGCCGGCGGCGGTGGCGACGCCCTCGACGGCGGCGATCGCCGGTTGCGGCAGGCCGACCACCGCCTGCATCACCCGGTTGCAGGCCGCCATGGTGTCCTCGAAGAAGGCGCGGCCGGCATCGGCATCCCCGCGATGCGCGGTGATCTCCTTGAGGTCGTGCCCGGCCGAGAAGGCAGGTCCTTCGGCGGTGATGACGAGGCAGCGGATGCGCTCATCCGCGGCGATGCCGTCGAGCGCCTCCTGCAACGCCGCGAGCATGGCGCGGGAGAGGCTGTTGCGAACCGCCGGGCGGTTGAGGGTGAGCAGGGCGACCGGCCCCTGATCCTCGCGCAGCACCATGGCCTCGTTGGCTGCCGTTGCGGCGTGGTGGCTCGACATCCGCCTTCTCCCTTCCTCGTCGATGCAGAGGTAAGGCGGCCGGGCGCCGGCAGGCAATGGCGGCCGGTTCAGGCCGGAGCCGGGCCGTGCTGCCGGTAGAGCGCCTCGGCCAGCGCCTTCAGCGCCGCGTCCGCCCGCTCGCCGCCGATATTCGTCGCCATGACCATGGCGAAGTCGAGCCGCGGCTGCAGCATGACGAGCGCGAGGTTGAGGGTGTTGGAGCCGGCATGCTGCAGGAAGGGCTCGCGGGACCAGGGCTGGGCGAGCCGCCCCCAGCCGAGCGCGTAGCCGCCCGTCGCCGGCGTCCCGGGCGCCGCATCCGGCCGCGGCGGCAGGTCGATGACCGGCCGGTGCAGGCGCCGCACCGTCTCCGGCGTGACCAGGGCCGGGCCGCGGCGGCCCTCGGCGGCGTGCCAGGCCGCCCAGGCGGCGAAATCGAGGATCGAGAGATGCACCGTCCCGGCCGGGCCGATGATCAGCGGGTTGTCGCCATTGGGCCCGGCCAGCATCGGCTCGGGCGCCGCCTCCTGCCGCCAGCGATGGCCGAGCGGCGCATCGACCCGGCCGAGCCGCGCCGCCGGGCCGAAGCCGGCCGTGGCGAGGCCGAGGGGGTCGAAGATCCGCTCGGCGACCAGCTCCTCCCAGCTCCGGCCGGTCGCGCGTTCGGCGATGGCGCCGGCCATGACATAGCCGAGATTGGAATAGGCGAAGCGGCTGCCGGGCGGGGCGGCGAGGGGCTGCCGGCCCCAGGTCTGCACCAGCCAGTACCGCAGCGAATCGAGATTGCCCGACTGCAGATAGGACTGCCCGAGCAGGCGCTCGAAGACCTCGTTGTCGGAGGGCAGGCCGCTGGTATGCGAGAGAAGCTGGGTCAGCGTCACCCCGGCGAGGCCGGGATCCATGCCGGCGGCGAGGTCGGGCAGGCCTTCGCCCAAGGTGGTGTCCCAGCGCAGCCGGCCCTGCTCGACGAGCATGGCCAGCAGCAGCGAGGTCATCGCCTTGGTGTCCGAGCCGATATGGAAGGCGTCATCCAGGCGGACCGGCGCCTCGCGGCCCCAGCAGCGGGTGCCAACCGCGCCGGCGCCGAGCAGCTTGCCCTCCCGCACCAGGGCGGCGACGAGGGCAGGCAGCCGGTATTCCGCCAGCATCGGCGCGAGGAGCGGATCGAGGCTCGCCGCGCCCTCCGGCAGCGCGATGGCTGGCCCGGCCGCGGCGAGGGTGAGGGCGCTGGCCCGTCCCAGCAGGTGTCGGCGGCGCATGGCGAGGGTCCTTCCGCGGCTGCGGCGATGGTGCCGCGGCCGGGGCCGCCATGGCCAGCGGAAGGAGGATGGCCGGCGGCCCGGGGCGCGGGCCGCCGGCCCGGGTCAGGCAGGGGTGAACATCGTCGCCGGCGGCGAGTCGCCCTGGGTCGGCTTGAAGACCACCTTCACCTTCTGGCCGATCTTCAGGCTGTCGAGGTCGCAATCGACGATGTTGGTGAAGACGCGCACGCCCTCATCCAGCTCGACATAGGCGACGCAATAGGGCTCCTTCGTCCGCATCACCGTATAGGTGTAGATGGTGCCGGTGCCCTTGGCCTCCACCAGCTCGACATTGTTCGAGAGGGTGAAGGGGGAGCAGCCGCGCGGATACCAGAAATGCTTGTTGGTATCCTTGCAGAGCCCGATCAGCAGCCGGCCTTCGCGCGCGGCGTCGAAATAGGGCTTGTTGGTCGGATCCACCTGGATGGCGGGAAGCTGGCGGTTGGAAGCGGGCGTCGCCATGGTGATCACTCCCTCTCCAGGATGACGGTCGCGCTGCCATGGCGGGTGCCGAGCAGCCCGCCCGTGCCATGCGCCAGGGCCAGGGTGCAGCCGGGCACCTGCACCTTCGGATGCGCCTCGCCGCGGAGCTGGCGCACCGCCTCGATCACCTTGGTCATGCCGCCGCGATTGGCCGGGTGGTTGTTGCAGAGCCCGCCGCCATCGGTGTTGAAGGGCAGCTTGCCGGTGCCGGAGATGAGGTTGCCGTCGGCGACGAACTTGCCGCCTTGGCCCTTCTCGCAGAAGCCGAGATCCTCGAGCTGGATCAGCACCGTGATGGTGAAGCTGTCATAGATCGAGGCGTACTGGATGTCCGCAGGCCGGACGCCGGCCTCCTCGAAGGCGCGGGGGCCGGAGAAGCGGGCGCCGGAATAGGTCAGGTCGGTATAGCCGGCATTCTGGTTCTTGGTCGCCTCGCCATGGCCCTTCACCTTGACCAGCGGGCGCTTCAGGCTCTTCGCGATCTCCGGCCGGGTGATGATGAGGGCGCCGCCGCCATCGGAGATGACGCAGCAATCCAGCCGGTGCAGCGGGTCGGAGATCATGGGCGAGTTCACCACGTCCTCGACCGTCACCACCTTGCGGAGCATGGCGTGCTCGTTCCACTGGGCGTGATGGCTGGCCGCCACCTTGATCCAGGCGAGCTGCTCGGAGGTGGTGCCGAACTCGTACATGTGCCGCATGGCGCAGAGCGCATAGGCATTGGCGACGGTGCGGCCATAGGGGATCTCGAAGGGATCGTCGGGGACGTTGACGCCCCAGCTCCGCGGCGCCGTACCGGTCGCCATCGCCTCGGCCCGCGGCCGGCCGGCCAGGGTGACGAGGGCGACATTGCACTGGCCGAGCGCGATCGCCTCCAGCGCATGGCCGACATGCAGCACGTAGGAGGAGCCGCCGACATCGGTGCTGTCGAGATGCCGCAGCTTCGTCAGGCCGAGATAGTCGGCCATGTTGAGCGGGCCGAGGCCGGGCGCCGCGCCAGTGCAGAAATAGCCGTCGACATCGTCCTTGGTCAGCCCGGCATCCTGCAGGGCGCCATAGGCGACCTCGGCATGCAGCTGCGCCACCGACTTATCGTCGGCCTTGCGCGTCGGGTGCTCATAGGCCCCGGCGATATAGGCCTTGCCACTGATGCTCATGGGCGCCGCGGCCCTCCCTTTGCTTCGCTAGCTATCTATGGGGGCCGCAGCCTCTCCGGGACGCGGCCCGGCGTCAAGCCGGGGCAGGCCGGTCGCGGCGCGCTATTTCAGCCCGCCGCCGAGGAATTGCCGCAGCTCGGGCGTCTCCGGCGCGCCGAAGATCCGCTCCGAGGGGCCCATCTCCCACACCTTGCCCTGGTGCATGAAGACGGTGGTCGTCGCCACCCGGCGGGCGAATCCCATCTCATGCGTCACCAGCAGCATGGTCATGCCGTGCCGCGCGAGTCGCTCCATCGTCGCCAGCACCTCGCCGGTGAGCTCGGGGTCGAGGGCGCTCGTCACTTCGTCGAACAGCATCACCTTCGGCCGCATGGCGAGCGACCGGGCGATAGCGACCCGCTGCTGCTGCCCGCCCGAGAGGTTGTCCGGCCAGGCGTCGAAGCGCTCGGCGAGGCCGACCTCGGCCAGCGTCTCCTCGGCCCGCGACCGCGCCTCGGACTTGGAGACGCCGAGGACGATGCGCGGCGCCAGCATGATGTTCTCGCCGACGCGCAGATGCGGGAAGAGGTTGTAGCTCTGGAAGACGATGCCGACATCCTTGCGCAGCTCGCGCAGGCCCCGGCCGCTCGGGTCGATGCTGTGGCCGGAGACCTCGATGCGGCCCGACTGGATCTGCTCCAGCCCGTTGATGCAGCGGAGCAGCGTCGACTTGCCGGAGCCGCTGCGGCCGATGATGGCCACCACCTCGCCGCCCTCGACCGCGAGGTCGATGCCCTTCAGCACCTCCACCGCGCCGAAGCGCTTGTGGACGCCCTCAACCTGCACGACGGGCATGCAGCCTCCCTTCCAGACGCCGGGCCAGAAGCGAGATCGGCCAGCAGATGACGAAGTAGATCGCCGCCACCGTCCCGAAGACCTTGAAGGGCTGGAAGGTGGCGTTGTTGACCAGGTTGCCGGCGCGGGCCAGCTCCACCACGCCGATGATCGAGACGATGGAGGTGTTCTTCACCAGCTGCACCAGGAAGCCGACGGTCGGCGGGATGGCGATGCGCACCGCCTGCGGCAGGATGACATAGCGGTATTGCTGCGGCCGGGAGAAGGCGAGCGCCGAGGAGGCCTCCCATTGCTGCCAGGGCACCGCCTGGATGCTGCCGCGCCAGATCTCGCCGAGGAAGCCGCTGGCATAGAGCGCCATGGAGACGGTGGCGGCGATCAGCGGCGGCAGGTCGAATCCCGCCAGCGCCAGGCCGTAATAGCTGAGGAAGAGCAGCATCAGCACCGGCACGCCCTGGATCACCCCGATCCAGCCGGCGGCGAGCGTCCGCAGCGGCGCGAGGCGGGAGGTGCGGGCCAGTGCGACGAGGAAGCCGAGCAAGCCGCCGAGCAGCATCGACATCAAGGTCAGCAGCAGCGTCCAGCGCGCCGAGGCCAGGATGAAGAGGAACTCGGACTGGGTGAACTGGCGGATCATCGGCCCACCTGCCCGCGCAGCCGGCCGAGGCCGGAGCCGGCCGGGAACAGCACCGCGCCGAGGCCCGCGAGCAGCAGCCGCAGCAGGATGGCGAGCGCCAGGTAGATCAGGGTGACGGTGATGTAGACCTCGAAGCTGCGGAAGGTCTCGGATTCCACGTTCGCCGCCTGGGCCGAGAGCTCCTGCACCGAGATGAAGGAGCAGACCGAGGTGGAGAGCATCATCAGCACGAACTGGCTCGACAACGCCGGCCAGACCCGCGCCAGGGCCGGGGCCAGCACCACGTAACGGAAGACCTGCCAGCGCGTCATGGCCAGCGACAGCCCGGCCTCGATCTGGCTGCGATGCACGCTCTCGATGCCGGCGCGGACGATCTCGGTCGCATAGGCGCCGAGGTTGAGGATGATGGCGGAGAGCGCCGCCTGCTCGGCCGAGAGCCGGATGCCGATGCTCGGCATGCCGAAGAAGATGATCAGCAACTGCACCAGGAAGGGCGTGTTGCGCACCAGCTCGACATAGGCATCGACCAGGATGCGCGTCGCCCGGCCGCCGAGGCCGCGCAGCATGGCGAGCAGGATGCCGAGCAGGGCGCCGCAGAGGATGCCGATGCCGGCGAGCTGCAGCGTCAGCCACAGCCCGTCCAGCAAGGCGTCCATCCGGGCGAAGACCGGCTGGAACTGGAACTGGAAGCCCATGCGGGATCAGAAGACGGGGAGATCGGGCGGCAACGGGCTGCCAGTCCACTTCTGGGCGATGTCGTCGAGCTCGCCCGAGGTCTTCATGTAGTAGATGGTGTTCTGCAGCCATTGCCGCATCTCGAACTGGTCCTTGCGGACCGTCATGCAGTTCGGCTGGTTGAACAGCAGGAACTTGTTCTCGAGGCCGGCATCGGGCCGGGTCTTGGCGATGTCGCCGCCGATGGTGTCGGGAATGCCGACCGCATCCACCTGGCCGACGATCAGCGCCTGGGCCGAGGTCGCGTCATCCTCGAAGCGCACGACATTGGTGCCCTTCGGCGCCTTGCGGACCAGCGCCTGCTCCTGCGGCGTGCCGCGCGGCACGCCGACGCGCTTGCCGGCCAGGTCCTCGATCTTGGCGATCGGGCTGTCCTTCTTCGCCATGATCATCATGCGGAAGGCGCTGTAGGGCATGGTGAACATCACCGTCCGCGCCCGCTCCGGCGTGGCGCCGAGCGTCGCGCAGAGGAAGTCAACCCGCCCGGCCTCCAGCGCCGGGATGCGCGAGGGCGGGGTGAGGGAGGAGATCTCCGCCGGCACGCCCAGGTAGAAGGCCAGGCGGTTCGCCAAGTCGATGTCGTAGCCGACCGCATTGCCCTGCGGATCGACCATGCCGAAGGGCGGCGCGCCGGTGACCACGCCGATCCGCGCCTTGCCGCGCTTCATGATATCGGCCGGACCGATGGGGCCGGATTGCTGCGCCTTCGCCTCCGAGGCGAGGAAGGCGAGGCCGGGTAGCAGCGCGGCGCCGCGGAAGAGGTGCTTGCGCGAGATCATTCGTTTCCTCCCTGAACGGGGTCGTCCCCGGCTAGACCACGCTTGTGAGGCCGCCGTCAACATAGAGGAGGTGG
The DNA here is from genome assembly GCF_013112485.1 of Roseicella sp. DB1501. Classification (GTDB taxonomy): domain Bacteria; phylum Pseudomonadota; class Alphaproteobacteria; order Acetobacterales; family Acetobacteraceae; genus Paracraurococcus. The sequence continues at coordinate 60,207 of NZ_JABFHG010000001.1, read as the reverse complement.
CCGTTCACGTAGCTCGAGGCGTCGGAGGCGAGGAAGACCGCCGCGCCCGCCAGCTCCGGCAGCTCGCCCCAGCGCCCGGCCGGGGTCCGCTTGCACAGCCAGTCGTTGAAGGCCGCGTCGGCGCGCAACGGCGCCGTCAGCTCGGTGCTGAAATAGCCGGGGGCGATGCCGTTGCATTGCAGCCCATGCTTCGCCCAGTCGGCGCACATCGCCTTGGTCAGCATGCCGATGGCGCCCTTGGAGGCGGTATAGGGGCCGGTGGTCGGCCGGCCCAGCATGCTCATCACGCTGCAGGTGTTGATGATCTTGCCCCGCCCGCGGGCGATCATGCCCTTCGCCACTGCCCGGGCGCAGTAGAAGGCGCTGTGCAGGTTGGTGGCGATCACCTCGTGCCAGGTCGCGTCCGGCATCGCCTCCAGCGCGCCCCGCAAGTTCACGCCGGCATTGTTGCAGAGAATGTCGATCGGGCCGAGCTCCGCCTCGATCCGCGCCACCCCGGCCTCCACCGCCCTGCTGTCGGTGACGTCGAAGGCGGCGGTGCGGGCGGCGATGCCCGCGGCCTGCAGCGCCTCGGCGGCGCGTGCCAGCTTCGCCGCGTCGCGGCCGTTCAGCACCACCTCCGCCCCCGCCTCGCCGAGGCCGCGGGCAAGGGCCAGCCCGATCCCCTGGCTGGAGCCGGTGAGGAGGGCACGCCGGCCCGTCAGGTCGAACAGGTTGCGCGCCATGCATCCCTCCCGCGCCGGGGCGTTGGCGCCCGGCCATGATCTGCTCTACAGCCGCCGAGACAAGCAGGGGAGGCATGCATGGACAAGCCCGAGCTCCTGGTCATGGGCGTCCTCCCCGACTGGGACCTGGCACCGATGGCCGAGCGCTACACGCTGCGCCTGCTCTACGAGGCGCCGGATCCGGAGGCCTTCCTGGCGGCGCATGCGGCGGCGATCCGCGGCATCGTCACCAAGGGCGAGATCGGCGCCTCGGCGGCGCTGATGCAGCGCCTGCCGCGGCTCGGCATCGTCGCCTGCTACGGCGTCGGGATCGATGCCATCGACAAGGGCTGGTGCGCCGCCCGCGGCATCCCGGTGACCAACACGCCGGACGTGCTGACCGAGGACGTGGCGGACATGGCCTTCGCCCTGCTTCTGGCGGCGGCGCGGGAGATCCCGCGTGCCGATGCCTGGGTGCGGGGCGGCGCCTGGACGTGCGAGGGCTCCATGCCGCTCACCACGCGCGTCTGGGGCAAGCGGCTCGGCATCGTCGGGCTGGGGCGGATCGGCCAGGCCGTCGCCCGCCGCGCCGAGGGCTTCGGGATGGAGATCGCCTATAGCGGCCGCGCCCCCAAGGGGCATCTGCCCTATCGCCACTACCCGACGCCCGCGGCGCTGGCGCCGCATGTCGACATCCTGCTCTGCACGGCGATGGGCGGGCCGACCACCGAGGGGCTGATCGACCGCGCCGCCTTCGAGGCCCTGCGGCCGGGGGCGATCTTCGTCAATGTCTCGCGCGGCTCCTGCCTCGACGAGGCGGCGCTGCTGGAGGCGCTGCGCAGCGGCCGCATCGCCCGCGCCGGCCTCGACGTCTTCCACAACGAGCCGGCGATCGACCCGGCCTTCCTCGACTTCCCGAACGTCGTGCTGGCGCCACATGCGGCGAGCGGCACGGTCGAAACCCGCAAGGCCATGGGGCGGCTCATGCAGGACAACCTGGACGCCTTCTTCGCCGGCCGGCCCTTGCCGACGGAGGTGCGGTGATGGCCGCCGAGGCAGCGACCGGCGGGGCAAGCGGCGGCCGCGCGGTGGTCATCCACGCGCCGCGCGACCTGCGGATCGAGACGCGGCCGGCCGGCGCGCCCGGGCCGGGCGAGGTCCGCATCCGCATCCGCGCCGGCGGCATCTGCGGCTCCGACCTGCATTACTACCAGCATGGCGGCTTCGGCGCGGTGCGGCTGCGCGAGCCGATGGTGCTCGGCCATGAGGTGGCGGGCGTGGTCGAGGCGGTGGGGGAGGGGATGACGCATCCCGGCCCCGGCACCGCCGTCGCGGTCAATCCCAGCCTGCCCTGCGGCGCCTGCCGCTTCTGCCATGCCGGCCAGCCGAATCACTGCCTCGACATGCGCTTTTACGGCAGCGCGATGCGGCTGCCGCATGTGCAGGGCGGCTTCACCGAGAGCCTGGTCTGCGAGGCGGCGCGCGCCGTGCCGCTGCCGGCCGGCATGGACGTGACCCTCGCCGCCTTCGCCGAGCCGCTCTCCGTCTGCCTGCATGCGGCGCGGCAGGCCGGGCCGCTGCTCGGCGCGCGGGTGCTGGTCACCGGGGCCGGCCCGATCGGGGCGCTCGCCATCGCCGCCGCCCGGCATGCCGGGGCGCGGGAGATCGTGGCGACCGACCTGCTCTCGGCGCCGCTGCTGGCGGCGCGGCGCATGGGGGCGGACCGCACCATCGCGGTCGCCGAGGACCCGGACGCGCTGCGCGGCTATGCGCTGGACAAGGGGCATTTCGACGCGGTCTTCGAGGCGAGCGGCAGCGCCGCGGCGCTGAAGACCGCGATCGAGGTGGCGCGGCCCGGGGCGGTGATCGTGCAGCTCGGCCTCGGCGGCGACGTGTCCCTGCCGCTCTCGACGCTGGTGGCGAAGGAGATCGCGCTGCGCGGCACCTTCCGTTTCCAGGAGGAATTCCCCCTGGCGGTCGAGCTGCTCGGCCGGCGCGCCATCGACCCCATGCCGCTGCTGACCGCGACGCTGCCGGTGGAGGAGGCGGTGGCCGCCTTCGAGCTCGCCGGCGACCGGGGCAAGGCGATGAAGGTGCAGCTCGCGTTCTGAACCGGGAGGCGGCCTCGGCTCCCTCCGACCTCCAGTCCCCCAGACTGATGCGCTGCGTCAGTAGAGCGTCGGGATCGCGGCATCGACCGCGACCTCGACCAGCATCGGCCCGTCCGAGCGCAGTGCCGCAGCCAGCGCCTCGGCGAGCGCCGCCGGCTCCGTCACCCGCAGGCCGGGGCAGCCCATGCCCTGCGCCAGGGCGACGAAATCGAGCCCTGGCAGCTCGATGCCCGGCACGCCCTCGGTGCCCAGCACCCGGCCGAAGCTGCGCATGGCGCCGTAGCCGCCATTGTTCAGCACCACCACCGTCAGCGGCAGGACGTGCTGCGCCGCGGTCCAGAGCGCCTGGATGGAATACATCATCGAGCCGTCGCCGATCACCGCGACCACGCGCCGGCCGGGCCGCGCCAGCGCCACGCCGACCGCCGCCGGCAGCGAGTAGCCAAGGCCGCCGCTCGCCATGGTGAAGAAGCCGCCCCAGTCGCGGATCGGCAGATGCGTCTGCATCGCCGGCCGGTGCGAGGGCGCCTCCTCGACGATGATGGCCCCCGCCGGCAGCAGGCCGGCGAGGCGGTGGAACAGGTATTCGGCGCTGATCGGGCTGGCCGGAGGCGGCGGTGTCGGCCTGGCGCGTGCCGGCGGCGCGGCGCGCTCCGTCTGCGGCAGCAGGGCGAGCAGCGCGGCGAGGCCCAGGCGCAGGCTGCCCTGGAGCCCGGTGCCGATCGCGGCCGCCGCCAGCGCCTCGCCATCCGGGGTGAGCTGGAAGAGCAGGATGCCGGCGCGGAAGAGCGGGCAGTCGCCGGCGACGTGGAAGGTGAAGACCGGGGCGCCGAGCACCAGCACCAGGTCGTGCGCCGAGAGCGCGGCCGAGACCGCCGGCGGCGCCGCGGCGAGATGGCCGGCGAAGAGCGGATGCGTCTCGGGGAAGGAGAGGCGGCTGCTGAAGGGGCTGGCCCAGGCCGGGGCGCGCAGCCGCTCGGCCAGGGCGACCGCGGCCTCGCCCGCTGCCTCGGCATCCACCTCCGGCCCGATGACCAGCACCGGGTTGCGGGCCGCCGCCAGCGCCGCCGCGCAGTCGGCGAGCGCCTCCGGGTCGGGCGCCATGTCCCGGCTGACCCGGCGCAGTGGCAGCGGCGCGGCCTCGGCGCCCCAGTCGTCGCTCGGGATGGAGACGAAGCACGGGCCGCAGGGGCGCTGCAGGGCGATATGAGCGGCATGCGCCAGGGCCGCCGGCACATCGGCCGCCCGCGCCGGCTCGCAGGACCACTTCACATAGGGCTTCGGGAAGCTCGCCGCCTCGCTGGCGCCGAGGAAGGGGTTCAGCGGCAGCAGGCTGCGCGCCTGCTGCCCGGCGGTGATGACCAGCGGCGCCTGGTTGCGATGGGCGGTGAAGACATTGCCCAGCGCGTGCCCGAGCCCGGCGGCGGAGTGCAGGTTGCAGAGGGCGGCGCGGCCGCTGGCGCGGGCGAAGCCATCGGCCATTGCCACCACGCTCGCCTCCTGCAGGCCGAGGACGTAGCGGACGTCGTTCGGCCAGCGGTCGAGGAAGCCGAGCTCGGTCGAGCCGGGATTGCCGAAGACGGTGGTCATGCCGCAGTCCCGCAGCAACGCCATGGTCGCCTGCCGCACCGTCGCCATGCGGTTCCCCTCCCTGCCGAGGCCTTCTTCCTCCTGCGAAGCCGGCCGGCCTGCAAGGTGCTGGCGGACGGGGCCAGCCCCGTGGCAGGTTATGGACTAACCAGAAGGTTCATAACCATGCCGGATACCACCCTCCCGCCGCGCCCGCGGCAGCGCGACCCCGACCAGACGCGCCGCAGCATCCTCGAGGCCGCGCTCAGCGAATTTGCCGAGAAGGGGCTGTCCGGCGCCCGGGTGGACGAGATCGCCGCCCGGACCGCCACCACCAAGCGCATGATCTACTACTATTTCGGCAGCAAGGAGGGGCTCTACGCCGCCGTGCTCGAGGCGATGTACGGCGGCATCCGCGCCGCCGAGCAGGCGCTCGACCTCGGCAGCCTCGATCCGGTGGCGGCGATGCGGCGGTTGGTCGAGATCACCTTCGACTACCATGCGGCACATCCGGAATTCGTTCGCATGGTGGCGGTCGAGAACATCCACAACGCCCGCCACCTGGAGCACGCGCCCCTGGTGGCCGACCGCAACGACACCGTCATCCGCACCCTGCGCGACCTGCTCGATCGCGGCGAGCGGGCCGGAGTCTTCCGCGCCCGCGTCGACGCCGTCGACCTGCACATGCTGATCAGCGGCTTCTGCTTCTACCGTGTCTCGAACCGGCACACGCTGCAGCGCATTTTCGGCCGCGACCTCACCGCCCCTGCCCATGTCGCGGCGCATCGACGCATGATCACCGAGGCGGTGCTCGCTTGGCTGCGGCCGGAGAGGTGATACCGGCTGTTCAGCCTCCGGCGATCATCTCGGCGAAATGCGCCTGCATCCGCGCCACATCGGGCTCGCGGCCAGAGAAGAGCCGGAAGGCATGCACCGCCTGGAACACTGCCATGCCGCCGCCATGCGCCGTCCGGCAGCCCTTCGCCCGCGCCACCCGCAGCAGCGGCGTCTCCAGCGGGAAGTAGACGATCTCGCTCACCCAGTGCCGCGGCTGCAGCAGGTCCGGGTCGAGCGGCAGGCCGGGATGCGCCGCGGTGCCGGTCGGCGTCGCATGGATCAGCCCGTCCGCCTCGGCCATGGCGGCGGCGAGGTCGGTGCCGGCGACCGCCCGCCCGGCGCCGTGCCGGTCGCAGAGCGCCGCCGCCACCGTGCCGGCCCGGCCGGCATCGATGTCGAACAGGGTGAGGCGCCCGATGCCGAGGCGCATCGCCGCCTCCGCCACCGCCGTGCCGGCGCCGCCGGCGCCGAGCTGCACCGCCCGCGCCAACGGCACTTCCGGAAGCTGGCGGCGGAAGCCCTCGGCGAAGCCGCTGCAATCCGTGTTGTGGCCGATCCGCGCGCCGTCGCGCAGCACGACCGTGTTCACCGCGCCGAGCGCCGTCGCTTCCGCCGAGAGGGCCGAGAGCAGGGGGATCACCGCCTGCTTGCAGGGATGCGTGATGTTGAGCCCGTCGAAGCCCATCCGCTCGGCCGCCGTCAGCAGCTCGGGCAGCGCCGCAGCACCGAGGCCGAGCGCGGTCAGGTCGATCGGGCGGTAGACGCAGGCGATGCCCTGGGCCGCCGCCTCGCGCATATGCATCGCCGGGGTGCGCGAGAGCTGGAGGCCGGTGCCGATCAGCCCGAGCAGCAGCGGGCGCGGCGCGGCAGGGAGGGCGGTGGCGGACATCGCATGCGGCTCCGGATTTGGTGCTTGCGAGGTTTATGTACTATCTGGTACGTACACGTCAACGCCGCGTCCTGGCCGGGCTGGCCCGCGCGAGACAAGCCCCGAGGGACAAGAAGGAGGACGCCATGAGCATCACTCGCCGCCAGTTCGGCGCCGCAGCCGCCCTGCTCGGCCTCGCCGCGCGCCCCGCCGCCGCCGAGGACTATCCCGGCAGCCGACCCGTCACCCTCGTCGTCGCCTGGGCGCCGGGCGGCTCGACGGATTTCGTCGCCCGCGTCCTCGCCCAGGGCATGTCGGCGGCGCTGCCCGGCAATGTGGTGGTGGACAACCGCCCCGGCGCCAGCGGCACCATCGGCCATGCCTCGGTCGCCCGCGCCCGGCCGGACGGCTACACTCTGCTGCTCGGCGTGAACTCGACCTATGCCATGGCGCGCCACCTCTTCCCGCAGCGCGGCTATGACGACGAGAAGGCCTTCGCCGGCATCGGCCGGGTCGCCACCACGCCCATCTTCCTCTGCGTCACCCCGAAGCTCGGCCTCGCCGATATCGGGGCGCTCGTCGCGCTGGCGAAGAAGCAGCCGGGCAAGCTCTCCTACGCCTCCTCCGGGGCTGGCTCCTCCGCGCATCTGGCGACGGAGCTCTTCCTCCGCTCGGCCGGGATCGAGGTGCAGAACGTCACCTATCGCGGCGGCGCCCCCGCCGTGCAGGCGCTGATCGCCGGCGAGGTGGAGATGGCCTTCGTCGATGCGGTGACGGCGCTGCCGCTGATCGCCAGCAAGCAGGTCACCGCCCTCGGCGTCTCCTCGCCGCAGCGCAACCCGCTGGCGCCGGCGATCCCGACCATCGCCGAGAGCGGCTATCCGGGCTACGAATGCTCCTCGGATTTCGCGTTGCTCGCTCCCGCGGGCACGCCGGCGCCGATCATCCGCGCCCTTGCCGCCGCCAAGGCCACGGCGCTGCGCCAGCCCGAGGTGGTGGAGAAGCTCCGCAACGGCTCCATCTTCCCTGATATCGGCACGCCGGAGGCCTGGCCGGAGCAACTGGCGGCGGAGAGCGCGAAATGGGGCGAGGTGATCCGCTCGCGCGGCATCACGCTGGAATAGGCGGCGGCCCGGCAGGCCGCGGATCGGGAGGCCGGGGTCGGGAGGCGGGCCCGCCGCGTTTCGGGCCGCCGCGCGTTAAGGCGACAGGGGTTCGGCGCCAACCCGGCACCCCTGCGCCGTCGAGAAGCCCGGCGCAATCGCGCCGAAGAGGAGGAGACCACGCATGTCGGATCCCGTGCCCTTCCGGCCCTTCCAGGCCGGCACCCAGCCGCCGCTCGACCATGCGGCCTATGGCAGCACGCGCCTGCGCCATCCGAACCGGCCCCTGCGGCGCCTGGCCCAGACGGTGAGCGAGACGACCGGGCCGGCCTTCACGCGCGCGCTCTTCCCCGAGATCGCCGACATGACCCGGCAGGGGAAGGCGGCGCCGCTCGGCGAGCGGATCATCGTCGCTGGCCGGGTCACCGACGAGGATGGCCGCCCGGTGCCGAACACCATGATCGAGCTCTGGCAGGCCAATGCCGCGGGCCGCTACGCGCATCCGCGCGACACCCACGACGCGCCGGCCGATCCGAACTTCCCCGGCGAGGGACGCGTCTTCACCGATGCCGAGGGACACTACCGCTTCGTCACCATCAAGCCGGGCGCCTATCCCTGGCGCAACCACCACAATGCCTGGCGGCCGGTGCACATCCATTTCTCGCTCTTCGGCAGCGGCTTCGCGCAGCGGCTGATCACCCAGATGTATTTCCCCGGCGACCCGCTGCTGGAATTCGACCCGATCTACCACGCCGTCAGCGATGCCGGGGCGCGGGAGCGGCTGGTGAGCCGCTTCGACCTCGACGTCACCGAGCCGGAATGGGCGCTCGGCTACCGCTTCGACATCGTGCTGCGCGGCCGCGGCGCGACGCCCTTCGAGGACGGGGAGGCGCATTGATGCCCGCCGCCACCGCCAGCCAGACCATCGGCCCCTACTGGCACCTGATCGAGCATGCGGAATGGGCCGACCTGACGCGCTTCGGCGCCGAGGGCGAGCGCATCACCGTCACCGGCCGCGTCACCGATGGCGAGGGCGCGCCGGTCAGCGACGCCGCGGTCGAGATCTGGCAGTCGAGCCCGCCGGCCGACGAGCATTTCCCCGGCTATGGCCGCGCCGCGACCGATGGCGAGGGACGCTTCCGCTTCGTCACCGTGAAGCCGGAGGCGGTGCCCGGCCTCGGCAACCAGACCCAGGCGCCGCATCTCTCGGTGGTGCTGCTGGCGCGCGGGCTGATGACGGCGCTGCGCACCCGGCTCTATTTCGAGGGCGAGGCGCTGAACGAGACCGATCCGCTGCTCGCTGCCATCGCGGACCCGGCCGAGCGCGCGACGCTGATCGCCCGGCCCGCCGGCTCCGGAAGCTGGACGCTCGACATCCGGCTGCAGGGCGAGGGCGAGACGATCTTCCTCGAGGTTTGAGATCGCGTGCCCTCAGGCGCCGGGCGCAAGCCTCCGGCTTGCCTGGCTGCGCCGCACCTGCGGCGGGCCCCGTTCGGGGCCTCGGACCGGTCTGGCGACCGGTCCGCTGATATTGCACCAGGGTGCCAGTCCGAGCCCACAGGCCCGGGCCTGCAGGCTGACCGGGAGGCCAGGGATGCCGCTGCCGAAATCGATCGCCACCGTCTGTCTGAGCGGCGCCCTGCCGGACAAGCTGGAGGCCGCGGCCGCCATCGGCTTCCAGGGCGTCGAGATCTTCGAGAACGACCTGCTGACCTATGACGGCTCGCCGGAGGAGGTCGGCCGGCTCTGCCGGGACCTCGGCCTCGCCGTAAGCATCTACCAGCCCTTCCGCGACTTCGAGGCGATGCCGGAGCCCATCCGGCGCCGCAACCTCGACCGCGCGGAGCGGAAATTCGACACCATGCAGGCGCTCGGCGCCGAGCTGATCCTGGTCTGCAGCAACACCCAGGCGGCGACGCTACCGGAGCCGGAGCGCGCCGCCGCCGACCTGCGGGAGATGGCCGAGCGCGCCGCCCGGCGCGGGCTGCGCGTCGGCTACGAGGCGCTGGCCTGGGGCCGGCAGGTGAGCCTCTGGCGCCAGGCCTGGGACATCCTGCGCGCGGCCGATCACCCCGCCCTCGGCCTCATCCTCGACAGCTTCCACACCCTGTCGCGCGGCGACGACCTCGCGGGGCTGGGGGCGGTGCCGGCGGAGAAGCTGTTCTTCCTGCAGCTCGCCGATGCGCCGAAGCTCGACATGGACGTGCTCTCCTGGAGCCGGCATTTCCGCCTCTTCCCTGGCCAGGGCGAGCTGCCGGTCGCGGATTTCCTCCGCGACGTCCTGCGCGCCGGCTATCGCGGGCCGGTCTCGCTCGAGATCTTCAACGACGAGTTCCGCGCCGCGCCGGTCCGCCGCATCGCCCGTGACGCGCTGCGCAGCCTGATCTGGCTGGACGACGCGGTGCGGGCAGAAGCCGCGTCGGCCAGCATGCCGGCGGCGCCGCTGCCGGCCGCGCCGGTGCTGGACGGCATCGAATTCGTGGAATTCGCGGTGGACGAGCCCGCCCGTGCCGAACTCGGCAGCTTCCTCGGCAGGCTCGGCTTCCACCGTGCCGGCCGGCACCGCTCGAAGGCGGTGGAGCTGCAGCGCCAGGGCGGCGTCAACCTGGTGCTGAACAGCGAGCCCGACAGCGCCGCCGCCGAGCGGTTCGAGATGTTCGGCCCCGCGGTCTGCGCCATGGCGCTGCGGGTCGACGAGCCGGACCGCGCGCTCGCCCGCGCCCGCGCCCTGCTCAGCCCCGCCTGGCAGGAGCCGGTGGGGGAGGGGGAGCAGCGCATCCCGGCGATCCGCGCGCCGGACGGCACGCTGATCTACCTGGTGCGCACCGGCACGGATATCTGGGCGGATGATTTCGCACTGCGGCCGGGCGCCGGCGGCCCGCCGCCCTTCAGCGGCATCGACCATGTGGTGCAGGCGCTGGCCCCCACCCATCTCGACGGCTTCGTGCTCTTCTACCGCAGCGTCTTCGGCCTGCAGTCGGAGCCGATGCTGGAATTGCCAGATCCCTTCGGCATCGTCCGCAGCCGCACCCTCTCCTCGCCCGAGCGCAGCATCCGCCTGCCGCTGAACGTCTCGGAGAGCCGGCAGACCACCACGGGGCGCTTCGTCTCCGCCTATGCCGGGGCCGGCGTGCATCACATCGCCTTCGCCACGCCGGATGCCGCGGCGCTGGTCGCCGCCATGCCGGCGGCGCCGCTGCTCGACATCCCGGAGAACTACTACGACGACCTCGAGGCCCAATTCGGGCTGGAGGAGGCGCGCCTCGCCTCCCTGCGGCGGGGGCACCTGCTCTACGACCAGGACGGTTCGTCGGGCAGCTTCCTGCACGCCTACAGCCGGACCTTCCAGGACCGCTTCTTCTTCGAGGTGGTCGAGCGCCGCGGCGGCTACGACCAGTACGGCGCGCCCAATGCGGCGGTGCGGATGGCGGCGCAGTCGCGCCACCGGGCGCCATGACCACGCGCCCCGTCCCCTGCCTTGCCTGAGCTTGCGCTGCCGGCGCCGAGCGGCGAGCCTCGCGCCATGCAGCCGATCCCCCAGCCGGTCCGCGACCATGCGGGCCTGATCCTCGCCGATACGCTCGGCGCCATCCTGGCCGGGCACCGCGAGCCGGAGCTGCGGGCCATGACCGCCCGGCACGCGACCGGCGGCGTGCCGCTGCTCGGTGCGGCGGCCGCGGCGGCGCCGCCCATGGCCGCCTTCCTCACCGGCCTTGCCGGCACGGCGGTCGAGCTCGACGAGGGCAACTACCCGGCTGGCGGGCATCCGGCGATCCATGCCATCGCCCCGGCCCTGGCCGAGGCGGCGGCGCGGGACTGCGGCGGAGAGGCGCTGCTGACCGCCTGCATCCGCGGCTACGAGGCGGGGTCGCGCATCGGCCAGGCCATGCGGCTGCGGCCGGCGGCGCATCCGCACGGCACCTGGGGCGTGGTCGGCGCCGCCGCGGCGGTGGCCAGCCTGCGCGGCCATGACGCGGCGATGACGCGGCGGGTGCTCGACCTCGCCGCCAGCCTCGGCCTCGCCACCAGCGCCACCGCCTCGCTGCGCGGCGGCTCCGTGCGCAACGTCTATGCCGGGGCGGCGGCGCAGAACGGGCTGCTGGCGGTCGACCTGGCCGAGGCCGGCATCACCGGCGAGCCGGGGGGCATCCCGGTGGTCTTCGGCCAGGTGATCGGCGAGGCCTGGGACGCCGCCGCCTACGCGGCCGGCGCCGGCCGCTGGTTCATCCTCGAGAGCTTCCTGAAGCGGCAGGCCTGCTGCCGCGAGACCCAGGGCGCGCTGGAGGCGATCGAGGCGCTGCTGGCCGAGGCGCCGGTCGCGCCCGAGGCCATCGCGGCGATCGAGGTCGAGACCTTCCATTCCGCCTCGCTGCTCGCCGAGCAGGCGCCGGCGACCCCCATCGCCGGCCGCTTCTCCATCCCCTTCGCCGTGGCGACGCGGATCCTGCGCGGCGATGCCTGGATCGAGGATTTCGCGCCCGAGGCCATCGCCGATCCGGCGATCCGCGCCCTCGCCGCCCGGGTGGTGCTGCGGCACGACCCGGCGCTGACGGCGCGCCAGCCCGGCGAGCGGGTCTGCCGCCTGGCGCTCCGCCTCGCCGATGGCACGGTGCGCCGGCGCGAGGTGATCGGCACGCCGGGCGATCCCGACCGGCCGCATCCGGAGGCGGCGCTGCGGGAGAAATTCCGCCGCTGCGTCGAGCCTGGCTTCGGCGCCCGCTGGGACGAGCTCTGGGCGATGGCGCGGCACCCCGATCGCCTGCCGCGGGCCGCCGCCCTCTTCGCCGCCTTCAGGCCCTGAGCGGAGCGCCGGGCGGCTACTCCGCCGCCCTGGCCGGCCGCGCCGCCTGCTCCATGGCGCGGCGGATGCGCACCGCCTCGGCGGCCTCGTCGAGCGCCACATCGGCCGCGGTGACGATGCTGCCCGCCTTCACCGCCCGCTTCAGCGGCACGCCATGGGCGAGGCCGATCGGCAGCGCGCCGAGGGCGAGCGAGCGCTGCGCCGGGATGCACTTGCCCCAGACCATGGCGCCACCCTCGCCATCCAGCACCTCGCCGGCCGCGAGGTCGCGCTTGGCGGTCGCCGCGACATCGCCGCGCCAGGCCTCCGAGGAGCCGGTGGGCTCGCGCCGCAGCGCCGCCGAGGCGACGGAGATGCCGAGTTCGAGCCCGATGAAGTGATAGGGCCGCCACAATGCCGCGTAGCGGCCGGAGGGATCGGTGGCGACGCCGTATTCCGAGAAGCAGCGGCGGATGTAGTCGGTCTCGCCCTCGAACACCGCATAGACGCCCCAGCGCAGGTCGCCCACCACCGGCCGGCCGTCACGCTCGAGCGAGGAGATCACCTCGACCCGCCCGGTGCTGCCGGCGAAGACCCGCGGCAGGTCCTGGGTGCCGCAGGGCGGGAAGGCGAGGCCGTCCTCCGGCGGCTCGAGGCCGGTGGCATTGGCGATCGCCGCCATCTCGATGCCGGACTTCGTGCCGTCGAGGAAGGAGTTGAACATCTGCGGGTTCATGCCGCCGAGCCGCGCCTGCTCCTCGGTCAGCCCGTAATGGCGCCAGACCGTGGCGGGCGTGCTGGCATGGTATTCCGGCAGGAATTTCGTGCCCTTGCCGGCGGCGACCACCGTGAAGCCCTCGGCCCGCAGCGTGTCGACGATCTCGCAGACGAGGGAGGGCTGGTCGCCATAGGCCATGGAATAGACGGTGCCGGCGGCACGGGCGCGCTCGGCCAGCAGCGGGCCGGCGAGGACATCGGCCTCGACATTCACCATGACGATGTGCTTGCCGTGCTCGATCGCGGCCAGCGCGTGGCGGATGCCGGCGGCGGGATGGCCGGTGCATTCGACGATCACCTCGATGCGCGGATCGGCGATCAGCGCCATCGCATCCTCGGTCAGCGCCGTCGCGCCGCTACGATGCGCGGCATCGAGATCCGGCGCGGCGTATTTCGCCTCCGGCCAGCCGATGCGGGCGAGGGCGTCGCGCGCCCGCGGCAAGGCGAGGTCGGCGATGCCGGCGACATGCATCCCGGGCGTGCGCTGCGAGGCGGCGAGGAACATCGAGCCGAACTTGCCGGCGCCGATCACCCCGACCGTGACGGGCTTGCCCGCGGCGGCCCGGGCCTGGAGCATCCTGTGCAGATTCATCCTCGTTCCCCCCGATGGCCCCATCTGGCCGGTCCCCATGCCGCGCGCCCGTCGGCGGGCGGGGAGGGGGCGCCGGACGCGGCGGCCCGTATCGCTGCGGCGCGCCCCGCGGGCTGCCTGCGGCCGGAGCCTAGACCGGATCGCCGCACGGCGGAACGCTCGCGGCCCGCCCGCCTTGACCTGCGGTCGGCCAGGCCGGAGCGTGCGGCAGGATCGGGGAGGATGGCATGCGCGTCGCGGTGATCGGGCTGGGCAGCATGGGCATGGGCGCGGCGCTGAACCTGCTGCGGGCGCCGGGGCTCGAGGTCGCGGGCTGCGATCCGCGGCCGGCGGCGCAGGCGGAGTTCACCGCGGCCGGCGGCCGGGCGGCCGGGAGCGCCGCCGCGCTGCCCGAGGGCACCGAGGCGGTGCTGCTGCTGGTGGTCAATGCGGCGCAGGCCGCGGCGGCGCTGTTCAGCACGGAGGGCGTGGCGCCGCGCCTCGCGCCCGGCGCGGTGATCGTGAACTCCTGCACCCTGGCGCCGGAGGATGCCCGCCGCCTCGCCGCCGAGGCCGAGGCGCGAGGCTTCCTCTATGTCGATGCCCCGGTCTCCGGCGGCGCGACCGGGGCGCGGGCCGGGCAGATGACCGTCATGGCCTCGGGCAGCGAGGCGGCGATGGCGAAGGCGCAGCCGGTGCTGCAGGCCATCGCCAGGAAGGTCTGGCATCTGGGCGAGGCGCCGGGCCTCGGCGCGACCATGAAGGTGGTGCACCAGCTTCTCGCCGGCGTGCATATCGCCGTCGCGGCCGAGGCCATGGCGCTCGGCATCAAGGCCGGCCTCGACCCGCAGCGGCTGTTCGAGATCGTCACCAGCGCTGCCGGCAATTCCTGGATGTTCGAGAACCGCATGCCGCATGTGCTGGAGGGCGACGAGACGCCGCGCTCGGCGGTCGACATCTTCGTCAAGGATCTCGGCCTGGTCGGCGACATGGCACGGAACGTCGCTTTCCCGGCGCCCCTGGCGGCGCAGGCGCATCAGCTCTTCGTCGCGGCGCGGGCGCAGGGGCATGGCGGCAAGGACGATGCCTTCGTCATCCGCGCCTATCAGGCGCTGACCGGGATCCGGCTGCCGCGAGAGGACTAGCAACGAAGCCAATCAATGGCCTGGGCCGGTTTCCGGCCCATGCCGCAGGCTGTTGCAGGCCGTGAACGGAGAGTGAACTTTAACGCTTGCGCAGGGGTTCGCTCTTTGTTCCAATCGGGCCATGCAGACCCAGGCCCTCTTCGACGGCTTCGCCATCCCGCCCTCTCCCCGCCCTGCCCGGGCGGCGCCAGCCCCGTGGTACGGCCGGTTGCGCAAGGTGCTGCGGGCACTGCGCGGCGCCTGGGGGCGCCTCGGCCCGGTGCAGGAGGCGAGCCTGGTCGGCATCGTCAGCCTGCTGGCCTTCCGCGGGCTGGCCGAGCTCACCTTGTGGCTGCAGGGCGTCTGACCGGCGCCGTGCCCTCGAAGTTTCGGGAACGGCTTTAACCCCGATTTCATCCCCGCCGGGCAAGGCTGCCGCCGTGGTCCCGGACGAGCCGGGCCTGGCAACGGAAGGGGAAAACCCGCATGCCCTTGAACTCGGTGAACACCAACACCGGCGCGATGGTCGCGCTGCAATCGCTCAACCGAACCGCCGACGAGCTGACCGCGACCCAGAAGCGCATCTCGACCGGCTACCGTGTCTCCGACGCCAAGGATGACGGCGCCGCCTATGCGGTGGCCGAGCGCGTGCGGGGCGAGATCGCCGCGACGCAGTCGGCCAATGAGCAGCTCGGCGGCGTCAAAGGCCTGCTCGACGTCACCAATGCCAGCCTCACCAACGTCTCCGACACGCTGAAGACCTTGAAGACCATCGTCGTCAAGCTCGCCGACGGCACCATCACCAGCGACCAGAAGGCCCAGTACCAGAGCCAGGTGAAGGAGCTGACCAGCAACATCAAGTCCTTCATCCAGGATGCGAACTACAACGGGCAGAACATCCTGACCCCGAACAGCAGCACCCTGACCAAGACCGTCGTGCGCAACGGCGCCGGCGACAACTACACCTTCAGCGCCTATGCCGCGCTGACCAACATCTACAACAACATCTCCGCCGCCAACACCTGGTCCGCCACCTCCGCCGCCGCCGCGGTCACCAATGGCGGCGCGCTGACGAAGGCGATCAGCAACACGCTGACGCAGCTCAACAACTTCGGCAGCTACTCCAACTACATCGACAGCCAGATCACCTACAACAAGGCGAAGATGGACGCGCAGGAAAGCGGCCTCGGCGCCCTGGTCGATGCCGACCTCGCCAAGGAATCCGCCAAGCTGCAGTCGCTCCAGATCCGCCAGCAGCTCGGCACCCAGGCGCTCAGCATCGCCAACTCCGCGCCGCAATCCCTGCTCAGCCTGTTCCGCTAGCCACCCTCCGCGTCGTCCGCCCCGCTCCGCGCGCGGGCCACGGCATTGCCGGCAGGATGCCGGCCGACGCTTCCCGTCACGCCGTCGCGGCATCGCCCGAGCGGCACTCCAGCAAGGAATGCTGCGCATGACCCAGGAATTCCCCGCGCCCAGACCGCCCTCCATGCCCTCCGCCGGCGCCGCGGCCTATCGCCGCAGGTTGACCGCCAAGCAGATGGAGGCCGAGGTCTTCGTGCGCGCCAACCGCGCCATCCGCGCCGCCGATGGCGCCGAGCCGCTCGCCCGCGCCCGCGCCGTCGCCGACAACCGCCGGCTCTGGGATGCGGTGCATGCGTCCGTCATGGACCCGACCAATGCGCTGCCCGCGCCGCTGCGGGCGCAGATCGCCGGGGTGGCGCTCGCCGTGCTGCGCGAATGCGACCAGCCATCGCCGGATCTCGGCTTCGTTGCCGAGATGAACGACCACTTCGCCGCCGGTCTCTGGCGGTGAGCGCCCCGATGATGCGCCCCGCGCCCATGCCGGCAGCCGCCCCGGCGACGCCCGTCACCGATCGCCTCGCCGAGCAGGCGCGGCTGCTGCTCCGCGACGGCCGGGCCGAGGAGGCGCTGCCGATGCTCGACCGCCTCCGGCATCTCGGCGCCCCCGCCGCCGCCGCGCTGCGGGCGGAGGCGATGCTGCAGCTCCACCGCCTCGAGGAGGCGGAGGCGGCCGCCGATGCCGCCCTGCTCGAGGCCGAGGATGCGTCGCTGCTCCGGCTGCGCGCCCGGATCCGCCTGGCGCGTGGCCGGCATGCCGGCGCCGTTGACGACGCCGCCGCGGCGGTGATGGCCGCGCCCGAGGACCGCCCGGCGCGACTGCTGCTGGGCTCGGCGCTGCTCGAGACCGGCCGGCATGACGAGGCGATCTGGTTCCTCGGCGAGGCCTGGCGGGCCGAGCCCGGCAACCACGCGCTGCAACTCCGTCTCGGCCAGGCCTTCCTGCGCGCCGGCCGCTACGAGGCGGCGAGCGAGCTGTTCCTGCATTGCGAGACCGCCGCCCCCTGGACGGCGGGCGTCTCGGCGCTGCGCGCCCAGGCCGCCCTGCTCGCCGGCGATGCCGAGGCGGCGGCCGGCCTCGCCCGCGCCGCGCTGGCCCGGGGCGTCGTCGACGGCGCGGTGCACAGCGTCCTGGCGCATGCCCTGGTGAGCCTCGGCCGGCTGGAGGAGGCGGGGCCGCATTTCGCGGCCGCCGCCCGGCTGGCGCCGGACAACCCCTATATCGCGCATCTCGCCGCCGCCGCCGCCGGCACCGCGACCGACCGCGCCCCGGCCGGCTATGTCATCACGCTCTTCGACGGCTATGCGGCGCATTTCGAACAATCCCTCCTCGGCCTCGGCTACCGGGTGCCCGGCCTGATCCGCCGGGCGGTGGAGCGGCTGCGGCCCCGGAGCATGCAGGAAGGACTCGGGCCGGTGCTCGATCTTGGCTGCGGCACCGGCCTCGTTGGCGCGGCGCTGTCGGACCTGCTGCGCGGGCCGCTGGTCGGGATCGACCTGTCCCGCCGCATGCTGGAACAAGCCGCGACGAAGGGCATCTATACCGAGCTGCGCCAGGCCGACCTGACCGAGGCGCTGCCCGCCGAGGAGGGCGGCTACGCCCTGATCACCGCGGCCGACGTCTTCTGCTATTTCGGCCTGCTGCAGGAGCCGCTGACGCTCTGCCGGCAGCGTCTCGCCCCTGGCGGCCTGCTGCTCTTCAGCCTGGAGCAGGCGGCGCCCGGCGAGACCTGGCGGCTCGGCCCCGAAGGCCGCTACCGGCACGCAGCCGGGCATGTGACGGCCTGCGCCGCCGCATGTGGGCTGGAGGTGCTGGAATGCCGACCGGAGGCGCTGCGCCGCAACGGCGAGTCGAGCGCGCCCGGCCTGCTGGTCGCGGCCTGGGCAGCGAAACCCCAGGCGGCGAACCCTCGGGCGGCGAGGCACTGAGATGCTGGCATCGGACCGCGCCGCGGAGACGGAGGCCTGGCGGTCGGGCCTGGCGGCCCTCGCCGCCGGCGCCCCGGCATCGGCCGTGCCCCTGCTGCAACGGGCGGCGGCGGCCGGGGAGGGGGGTGGCCTCGCCTTCCTCAATCTCGGGCTGGCGCTGATGCAGCTCGGCCGGCTGGACGAGGCGGAGCCGGCCCTGGCGCAGGCGGCGCGGATGCTGCCCGGCCATGCCGAGCCGCCCTTCCGCCTCGGCACCCTCGCCGGGCTGCGCGGCGAGGCGGAGCAGGCCGCCCGCCTCTTCGTCACGGCGCTCGCGCACGATCCGGGCCATGTCCCGGCGCTGGCCGCCCTGGCCATGCTCGAAGAGGCAGCCGGCCGGCTCGAGGCGGCGGCGGGCCTGATCGCGCGCGCCCGGGCGCTCGATCCCTCGGAGCCGGAGCTCGAGGTCGTCGCGGCGCGCCTCGCCCTCGCCCGCGGCGAGTTCGGGGTGGCCTGCGACGCGGCGATGCGGGTGCTCGCCCTGCGCCCGGATCATGTCGGCGCAGCGCGGCTGTTGGCCCAGGCCTGGCTGCGGCGGGACGGGGCTGCGGCGGCGCTGGCTGGCATCGCGGCGCGCGCCAGGGCCGTGCCCGATGCCGCCGGCTGGGCCGTGGCCGCGGCGGAGCTGCACGGGCTCGCCGGCCAGCCGGCCGCGGAGCTCGCCGAGCTTCGCGCCGCCCTGGCCCTGGCGCCGGAGAACGGCGAGTTGCAGGCCGCGCTCGGCCTGGCGCTGGCCGATGCCGGACATGATGCCGAGGCCGAGCCGCTGCTGCGCGCCGCCATCGCCGCGCGGCCGAGCGAGCTCGACCTGCGCAATCGGTTGGCGACGGTGTTGTGGACTTCCCACCGGGTGTCGGCGATGCTCGAGGTGTTGGAGGAGGCGATCCGCGCCTTCGGTCCGCAGCCCATCCTGCTGCTGAACCAGGCCCTCGCCCTGAATGCCCTCGGCGAGCAGGCCGCGGCGCTCGACACGGCGGAACGCGCCGTCGCGCATCCCGCCGGCGGCAGCCAGGCGCTGATCACCCGTATGGCGGTGCAACCCTATCATCCGCAGCGCGGCCATGCCGCGGCGCTGCTGGCCTCCGGCCGCGCCATCTGCGAGCGGCTCGGCCCGGCCGCGCCGGCGCCCGCGCGGCCGCGCGACGCGGACCGGCGGCTGCGCATCGGCCTGCTCTCCGGCGGCCTCGGCCAGCATCCGGTCGGCTGGCTGACCTTGGCCGGGCTGGAGGCCTTGCCGGAAGCCGATTTCGAGCTGTTCGCCTACAGCCTGAAGCCGCGCAAGGACGCCATGGCCGGGCGCTTCCGGGCGCGCTGCGCGGCCTGGCGCGAGGTGGGCGCGCTGGAGGATGCCGCCATCGCCGCGCTGATGGTGGAGGACGGCATCGACCTGCTGCTCGATCTCGGCGGCTATGGCGATGGCGGCCGTCCGGGCGTGCTGCAGCAACGGCCGGCGCCGGTGCAGATCAAATGGGTCGGCATGCAAAATGGCAGCATGGGCCTCGACGGGCTCGACTGGATGCTGACCGATGCCTGGGAGACGCCGCCGGGGTTCGAGCGCTTCTATGCCGAACGCCTGCTGCGACTGCCGGATGGCTATGTCTGCTACGCGCCGCCGCCCGCGGCGCCGCCCGTCGCGCCGCTGCCGGCCCTGGCGCGTGGCCATGTCACCTTCGGCTGCTTCAACAACCTCGCCAAGATCACGCCGCGCGTGCTGCAGGTCTGGGGCCGGATCCTGCACGGCCTGCCGGAGTCGCGCTTGGTGCTGCGCACCCATGCCCTGGCCGAGACCGCCACGCGCGAGCGGGTTGCGGCCCGACTGGCGGCGGCCGGGGTTCCGGTGGAGCGTGTCACCCTCGCCGGCGGCGTGCCGCACCAGGCTCTGCTCGCCGCCTATGGCGAGGTGGATATCGCGCTTGACCCCTTTCCCTATGCCGGCGGCCTGACGGTGTGCGAGGCGCTCTGGATGGGCGTGCCGGTGGTCGCCCTCGCCGGCGACAGTTTCTGCGCCCGGCATGCGGTGAGCCATCTCTCCAATGTCGGGCTTCCGGACTGGGTCGCGCGGTCGGAGGCGGAGTATGTCGACCTGGCGCTGGCGCGGGCCGGCGATCTCCCGGCGCTGGCCGGGCTGCGGACAGGGCTGCGGGCGCGCGTCGCGGCCTCCCCGCTGACCGATGCGCCGCGCTTCGGCCGGGCGCTGGCCGCCGCCTTGCGCGGCGCCTGGCGGGAATGGTGCGAGGGCGGGACCGGGTGACGGCGTCGCGATGCATTCCCAGGCCCTGGGCTGGCGCATCAGCACGCATCGATTGTGTCGCGGGTTTTTATCGCAACTCCTATTCTGCGTGCGGCGGCATGATGCGTAGTGCGGTTGCGGTGATGCGAAGCGCGCACGCTGCGGTATCCGGCACTCGAGCAGCCCATGGTCACGAATCCCGGGCCTGCCGGCCACGGACAGCGTGAGCCGGAACCATTGCCTGCTCCCGGCTTTTCCCTTTCAGGTAAGGCGGTCAGCAGGCATCGCCGGTCAGGGCCCTGCGCTTCATCGTCCATCCGGGCGATTTCTCCACGCCATCGCCGGTCTGCGCGTCGAGGCCGGTCTCCGGGTCAGCGCCGCACGGTGCCGGGAGCGCGGGGCGGGGACCAGCACCGCCGGCCTTCCAGCCGGGACCGCCAGGGGTGGGAAACACCAGGAGCGTGCATGAACGTGATCCAGACCCGCGGCCCCGCGGGCAGTGCCGCCCGGACCGATGCGCGCTACGCGGCGGTTCGGGCGAGGACCGAGGCGCTGGCGGCGCCGCTCTCGCCGGAAGACCAGTGCATCCAGTCGATGCCGGATGCGAGCCCGGCGAAGTGGCACCGGGCCCATACCACCTGGTTCTTCGAGACCTTCCTGCTCATCCCGCACCTGGACGGTTATCAGCGGTTCGATGAGCGGTTCGGCTTCCTGTTCAATTCGTATTACGAAGCGGCGGGGCCGCGCCACGCGCGCCCGCGCCGCGGCATGCTGACCCGCCCCTCGGCGGCGGAGGTCACCGCCTATCGGGCGCATGTCGACGCCGGAATGCGCAACCTGCTCGGCGACCTGCCGCCCGAGGCGCAGCCGTTGGTGGAGCTCGGCCTGCAACATGAGGAGCAGCACCAGGAGCTGCTGCTGACCGACATCCTGCACGCCCTGTCGCAGAACCCCCTGCTGCCGGCCTATGCCCCGGATTGGCAGGAGCCGCGCGCCGCGACCGGTACGCCGCAGTACCTCCCCCTTCCGGAAGGTATCGCCGAGATCGGCCATGCCGGGGCTGGCTTCGTCTTCGACAACGAGACGCCGCGGCACCGGACCTGGATCGCCGGCTGCCGCATCGCCGATCGGCTGGTCAGCAATGCCGACTGGCTGGCCTTCATGGCGGATGGCGGCTACCGCACGCCGACGCTGTGGATGAGCGATGGCTGGGCGACCTGCGCCGCCGAGGGCTGGGAGTCGCCGCTCCATTGGCATCGCCGCGGGGATGGCTGGATGCAGTTCACGCCGGGCGGGCTGCGGCCCCTCGACCCCGCCATGCCGGTCCGGCACGTCTCCTGGTACGAGGCGGACGCCTTCGCCCGCTGGTCCGGCAAGCGCCTGCCGACCGAGGCGGAATGGGAGGCGGCGGCGGCATTGCCGGGCTTCCGCGACGCCACCGGCATCGGCTGGCAATGGACCAACAGCGCCTATCTCGCCTATCCCGGCTTCCGCCCGTGGGAAGGCGCCGTCGGCGAGTACAACGGCAAGTTCATGATCAACCAGATGGTCCTGCGCGGCGGCTCCCTCGCCACGCCGCCGGGCCATGTGCGTCCGAGCTACCGCAACTTCTTCCCGCCCGGGGCGCGCTGGCAGTTCAGCACCCTGCGCCTGGCGGAGGATGCGGCATGAGCGGCGCGCTGCTGCGCGACGCGGCCGAGGCGCAGCGCGCCGCCCTGGTCGCCGATGCCCTCGCCGGCCTGTCCGCCCCGCGCAAGACGCTGCCCTGCAAATGGCTCTACGATGCCGAGGGGGCACGCCTGTTCGAGGCGATCACCCGGCTGCCCGAATACTATCCCACCCGGACCGAGACGCGGATCCTCACGGATCAGGCGGCGGCGATCGCCGATGCGGTCGGGCCCGGTGCGGCGGTGATCGAGTTCGGCCCGGGCGACGGGGCCAAGGGGGCGCTGCTGCTGCAGGGCCTGCATGCGCCGGCCGCCTATGTGCCGGTCGACATCGCGCCGGAATGGCTTGAGGCGGCGGCGGCCCGCGTCGCCCAGGCCCGCCCCGGCCTGGCCGTGCTGCCGGTGGTCGCCGATTTCACCGAGGCCTTCGCACTGCCCCGCCGGCTCGGCGCGGCGCCGCGACTCGGCTTCTTCCCCGGCTCGACCATCGGGAATTTCGAGCCGGCGGAGGCCAGCGCTTTCCTGCGCCGGGCGCGCAGCACGCTCGGCGCCGGCGCGCGCCTGCTGCTCGGCGCCGATCTGGTGAAGGATGCGGCGGTGCTCGAAGCCGCCTATGACGACGCCGCCGGCGTCACCGCCGCCTTCGACCTCAACCTGCTGCACCGGCTGAACCGCGAGGCCGGCGCGGATTTCGACCCGGCCGGCTTCCGCCACCGCGCGGTCTGGAACCCGGCGCTCGAGCGGATCGAGATGCATCTGGTGGCACAGCGGCCGCAGCAGGTTCATCTGGCCGGCCGCGTCTTCCGCTTCGCCGCGGGCGAGACCATCCATACCGAGAGCAGCCACAAATACCGCCCCGAGCGGCTCCGGGCCCTGGCGGCGGCGGCCGGATGGCGGGCGGACCGGATGTGGACGGACCCCTCGCAGCTCTTCTCAGTCTGGCTGCTGCAGGCTTGAGGCAGGGCAGGCAGAGCCATGCCGCCGCTCCGGGGCAGCCTGCCGCGGTGCGGCGTTCAATCCGATATCGATCCGTTGTAGCCTGCCGCGCATGACCCGCACCGAGATCGCCAGCCATCGTGGCGGCGCGTTCCTCTGGCCCGAGAACAGCCTGCTCGCCTTCCGTCAGGCTCTCGCCCTGCCGGCCGAGCAGCTCGAACTCGACGTGCATCTCTCGGCCGATGACGTGCCGGTGGTGATCCATGACGCGCTCCTCGACCGCATGATCGACGCGACCGGACCGGTGCGGGCGCGGAGCCTGGCGCAGCTCCGGCGCCTTCGCGTGAAGGGCACGGGCGGCGAGACGCTGCCGACCCTTGCCGAGGCGGTCGCGCTGACCGCGGCCGCCGGGCGCATCCTGCGGCTGGAGGTGAAGGCAGGGGTCGACGGGCGGCCCTACCCTGGGATCGTGCCGGCCTGCCTCGCCCTGCTCGATGCGGCCGGGATGCGGGGGCGCTGCGTGGCGATGAGCTTCCAGCCCGGCACCGTCGCGGAATTCGCGGCGGCGGGCGGGCTGCTGCGGCGGGTGCTGCTGCTCGACACGCGGTCCTGGCGCGGCATGGGCCTGCCGCTCGCCGTCGCGCTCGCCCGGAGTTGCTGCGCCGAGGAGATCGGCCTGGCAATCGGCGATCTCGATGCCGAATCGGTGGCGGGCTTCCGCGCCGCCGGCCTTGGCGTCGGAACCTGGGGCGCCAATGACGAGGGCACGATCCGGCGGGCCATCGGGCTCGGCCTCGACGCCATCGCCACGGACGACCCGCCGCTCGCCCTGGCGCTGCGGGGCTAGGAACTCTCCGCAAAGCCGCTTCGCGTCTTCGCGGGGGCCCATGGGACCCCTCTTGCCCAAGATCCATCACGGCCTGCCGCGGCGAAGCCACGGCAGGGCAACGGGCTGTGACGGTTCCGACAGGCGTGCGGCCGGTCCTGGCGGGGAGGGCGAGCCCGGCCACCCTGTCGCCTTCCGGCACGCGGCACATTCCGGGGCCGCGTTAGACTCTCGGTAAGCATCGTCATTCACCGGCAAGGGGAACGAACCCGCTTCGCGGCGTCGGCAGGGCACGCCTCCGGCGGCGCTTTGCCGGGCGATGCCGCCGGAGGATCAGACACCGCGCATGCGAGTGGCCCGGAGACCCGCCCCCACCGCCGCCAGGCCCGCGTCCATCGCCTCGGAAGCCGAGCTGCGGCGCCGGCTCATCGAGGCGCCGGCCGATGCCGCAGCCTGGACGCAGCTCGGCCAGCTCTGCGCCGCCGCTGGCCGCCCCGTGGATGCCGCCGCCGCCTTCCGCCAGGCGACCGCTGCCGGCGCCTCGGCCCTGGCCCTCGCCATGCCGCTGGCCATGGCGCTGAGCGAGGCCGGCGAGGCGGAGGCCGCCATCGCGGTCGCCCAGGCCGCCTGGGCGAAGCGGCCGAAGGAGGCGCTGCTGGCCAACCTGCTCGGCGTCATGCAGCGGCGCGGCGGCCGGCTGGCGGAGGCGCAATCGACCTTCGAGGCGGCGCGGCGCCTCGACCCGCGCGCCGTCTCGCCCTGCCAGAATCTCGGCAACCTGCACGACCAGTGCGGCCGCTTCGCCGAGGCCGCCGCGGCCTATCGGGCCGGGTTGCGGATCGAGCCGCGCAACGGGGCGCTGCACCGGCTGCTCGGCCGCGCGCTGCGCCTCTGCGGCGATCCCGCGGCGGCGGTGGCGAGCTTTGAGCGCGCCATGACCTGCGGCGCCGACGACCTCGACACGCTGACCGATCTGGTCGGCTCGCTCTTCGAGCTCGATGAGGCGGATCGCGCCATGGCCGCCATCGCCCGGGCCCGGGCGGCGCAGCCGGAGGATGCGGCGCTGACGGTGCTCGAGGCCCGCATCGCCTACCGCCTCGGCCGCCGCGACGAGGCGCGGCGCCTGGTGGAGGCGGCGCTCGCCCGCAGCCCCGGCGATGTCGAGGGCGTGCTGCTGCTCGCCCGGCTGCATGGCGAGGGCGACCTGGCGGCGGGCAACGAGGCCCTGCGGCGCGGCCTGGCGGCCAATCCGCAATCGTTGCGGCTGCTGGGGGCGCTGGTCGAGAACCTGTCGCGCAGCCGCCATGGCGACGAGGCGCAGCACCTGCAGGAGGGCTACGAGCTCGCCTGCCGGCTGCTGCGGCTGGCGCCGGGCCGGCTTGGCGGGCAGGTCCGCGCGCTGCGCAGCGTCTTCCTGCGCTGCCTCGACCATGACCGCCTTGAGGCCTGCGGGTCGCTCGGTGACCTCGCGCCGCGCTGGGTCGCGGAGGGCGAGATCGCGGCGCTGCATTACGAGCTGGGCCGGGTCGAGGGGCTGGAGGACCGGCTGCGCATCGTCGAATGGCACCGGGAGTGGGGCCGCCGCGCCGCGGCGCGGATCGCCCCCGTCGCCCGACCTGCCGCGCCGGCCCTGGCCGGCGGGCGGCGCCTGCGTATCGGCTTCATGTCGAGCGACCTGCGCGACCACCCGGTGAGCTACTTCGCCATGCCGCTGCTCGAGCGCTTCGACCGCGAGCGGGTGGAGGTCTTCTGCTATTCCTTCTTCGAGCGCGAGCGCGATCCCGTGCAGGCGCGTATCGAGGGTCAGGTCACCGGCTTCCGCTGGTGGCCGCGCCGCCCCTCGGCGGAGATCGCGGCCGGCATCGCCGAGGACGGACTCGACATCCTGTTCGAGCTCGGCGGCAGCACAGCGATGAACCGGCTCGACGTCATGGCCTATCGCCCGGCGCGGATCGGGGCGAGCTGGCTGGGCTACCCGCATTCCGCTGGGCTGGAGGCGATCGACTACATCCTGGTCGATCCCTATCTGCGCCCGGCTGATCCGCGGCTGCTGATCGAGCGCCCCTTCGAGCTGCCGGAGAGCTGGGTGGCGCTCGGCCCGCTCGGCTTCCGCGAGGTGCCGATCGAGGCGGAGCTGCCGGAGGAGCGGCAGGGCGCACTCACCTTCGGCACCATGAACAACCCCTACAAGTTCACCCGCGCCTGCCTCGATGCCTGGGCGGCGGTGCTGCGGGCGGTGCCGGGCTCGCGCTTCCTCTTCGTCCGCCCCGAGGCGCGCAGCCCGGCCTTCGTCGAGAATGTCCGGGCGGCCTTCGCGGCGCGCGACGTCGATCCCGACCGCATCGCCTATGTCGGCGTGCGCGGCCAGCACCTGCCGCACTACAACGCCATCGACATCGCCCTCGACAGCCTGCCGCATGTCGGCGGCACCACCACCTGCGAGACCCTCTGGATGGGCGTGCCCTGCGTCTCCCTGGTCGGGCCTGGATTCCCGGAGCGGCTGAGCTATTCCAACCTCAGCAATGCCGGCCTCGGCGATCTCGCGGTGTTCAGCGTCGAGGATTACGTGGCGACGGCCGTAGCGCTGGCCGCGGACCGGCCGCGCCGGCGCCTGCTGCGGCATGGGCTGCGCGACATGATCCGGCGCAACCCGCTCGGCCAGCCGGAGCGCTTCGTCCAGGCCTTCTATGCGAAGGCCGCGGAGGTCGCGCGGGCATGAAGGCGGTGATCCTGGCCGGCGGCCGCGGCACCCGGCTCGCCGAGGAGACGACGCTGCGGCCGAAGCCGATGGTCGAGATCGGCGGCTGGCCGATCCTCTGGCACATCATGAAGATCTACGCCGCGCAGGGCGTCACCGACTTCGTCATCTGCCTCGGCTACAAGGGCTGGCAGATCAAGGAGTACTTCTTGAATTACCGGCTGCACGCCTCCGACCTGTCGATCGACCTCGCGGCCGGCCGGGTCGAGGTGCTGCGGCCCTGCGCCGAGCCCTGGCGTATTGCCCTGGTGGATACCGGGGAGGACAGCATGACGGGCGGGCGGCTGCGGCGCATCGCGCCCTATGTCGTGGACGAGCCGGCCTTCTGCATGACCTATGGCGACGGCCTCGCCGATATCGATATCGGCGCCCTGACCGGCTTCCACGCGGCGCATGGCCGGCTGGCGACCGTCACCGCGGTGACGCCGCCGGGGCGCTTCGGCGCGCTGGCGCGGGACGGCGCCGCGGTGCAGGCCTTCATCGAGAAGCCGCCCGGCGATGGCGGAGCGATCAATGGCGGCTTCTTCGTCCTGTCGCCAAGGGTGCTCGACCGCATCGAGGGCGATGCGACGGTCTTCGAGGACGAGCCGCTGCAATCCCTGGCGCGGGAGGGCGAGCTGATGGCCTATGACCATCCCGGCTTCTGGCAGGCGATGGACACGCTGCGCGACCGGCAGCAGCTCGAACGGCTCTGGGCCGAGGGACGGGCGCCCTGGAGGCGGTGGTGAGCCCCAGGGTCGATTTCTGGCGCGACCGCCGCGTCCTCGTCACCGGCCATACCAGCTTCAAGGGCGCCTGGCTCGCCCTGCTGCTGCGCCGGCTCGGCGCCGTGGTGACCGGCATCGCCCTGGCGCCCGAACCCGGTCCCAACGCCTTCGAGCTGCTGCGCGTCGCGCCGCTGCTCGCCGCCGACCACCGCGCCGACCTGCGCGACGGCGCAACGCTGCGGGCGCTGCTGCGGGCGGCGCGGCCGGAGATCGTGCTGCATCTCGCGGCCCAGGCCTTCGTCGGCCGCGGCCATCGCGAGCCGTCCGCGACCTTCGCCATCAACCTCACCGGCACCCTGCATGTGTTGGAGGCGCTGCGCGACCTGCCGGGCCTCGCCGCGGCGGTGATCGTGACCTCGGACAAGGTCTACCGCAACGACGGCAGCGGCCGCGCCTTCCGCGAGGAGGACCCGCTCGGCGGCGCCGATCCGTACAGCGCCTCCAAGGCCGCGGCGGAGATCGCCGTCGCCTCCTGGCGCGCCTCCTTCGGGGAGGAATTGCCGCCCCTGGCCACCGCGCGGGCCGGCAATGTCATCGGCGGCGGCGATTTCGGCCCGCAGCGCCTGGTCCCCGACCTGGTCCGGGCGCAGCAAGCCGGTCTGGCGCTGCGGCTGCGCCGCCCGGATGCGACGCGGCCCTTCCAGCACGTGCTGGACGTGCTGCGGGGCTATCTGCTGCTCGCCGAGCGGGTGGCGACGGGGGATGCGCCCATGGCGGTGAATTTCGGCCCGGCGGATGGCGAGGTGCGGGTGCGCGACCTGCTCGACATCTGGGGCGAGGCGACCGGCCGACCGGTGCGCTGGGAGCTGGAAAGGGGACCGCTGATGCCCGAAGCGCCGCGCCTCGGCCTCGATTCCAGCCTCGCCGCCGAGAGCCTCGGCTGGCGCCCGCGGCTGGCGACGCCGGCGGCGATCGCCGAGACGGCGCGCTGGTACGAGGCCTGGGATGCGGGGGCCGACCTGCAGGCCGCGGCGATCGCCGCCATCGACCGGCTGGTGCTGGCATGAGCGGCGCGCATCGCGTCGCGGCCTGCCGGGCCTGTGGCGGCCGGCTCGGCCCGGTCTTCTGCGATCTCGGCACCCAGCCGGTCGCCAATGCCTATGTCCGGCCGGAGCGGGCCGGCGCGGCGGACCCGGCCTTCCCGCTGCGCGCCGTGGTCTGCACCGCCTGCCGGCTGGTGCAGCTCGACACCGTGGTCGATGAGCGCGGCATCTTCGGCGACTACGCCTATCTCTCCTCCATGTCCTCGACCTGGCTGGCGCATGCCGCGGGTTTCTGCGCGGCGATGACGGCGCGGCTCGGCCTTGGGCCGGACAGTTTCGTGGTCGAGGTCGCCAGCAACGACGGCTACCTGCTGCGCAATTTCGTCGCCGCCGGCGTGCCCTGCCTCGGCATCGAGCCGGCGGCGAATGTCGCCGCCATCGCCCGCGCCGCGGGGGTGCCGACCGAGGCGCGCTTCTTCGGCCGCGCGGCGGCGCGAGACCTGCTGGCGGCGCGCGGCCGGCCGGCCGATCTCGCCATCGCCAACAACGTGCTGGCGCATGTGCCGGGTCTCGACGACTTCATCGGCGGCCTGGCCCTGCTGGCCGGACCCTCCGGCGTGGTCTCGATCGAGGCGCCGCATCTGGTGGCGCTGGTCGATGGCGTGCAGTTCGACACCATCTATCACGAGCACTACGCCTATTGGTCCCTGCTCGCCATGGAAGCGGCGCTGGCGCGGCAGGGGCTGCGGGCCTTCGATCTCGAGCGGCTGCCGACGCATGGCGGCTCGCTGCGCGTGCTCGCCGCCGCGACGGTCCGCGGCGCCTCGGAGGCGCTGCGGGCGGTGCGGGCCGACGAGGCGGCACGCGGGCTCGACGGCGACGGCTTCTATGCCGGCTTCATGCCCCGCGTGCAGGCGGTGCTGGACGGGCTGCGCGCCTGGCTGTGCGAGGCGAGGGCGGCGGGGCGGCGGGTCTGCGCCTATGGCGCCGCGGCCAAAGGCAACACGCTGCTCAACGCGGCGGGCGCGACGGCAGCCGATATCCTGGCGGTCGCCGATCGCAGCCCGGAGAAGCAGGGACGGCTGCTGCCCGGCAGCCGCATCCCGGTGCTGACGCCCGAGGCGGTGCTGGCGCTGCGGCCCGACGAGATCCTGATCCTGCCCTGGAACATCGAGGCGGAGATCGCGCAGCAGCTCCGCGCCGCCGGCTATCGCGGGCGCCTCGCCGTCGCCGTGCCGCGCCTCGCGGTGCGGGGCCGGGCGGCGTGAGGTTCGGCGCGACGCCCTTGCCCGGCCTGCTGGAGGTCCTGGCGGAGCCGGCGGCGGATGCGCGCGGCCGCTTCCTGCGGAGCTGGTGCGAGGCGGAATTCGCCGCGGCCGGAATCGACTTCCGGCCGGTCCAGGCCAGCATCTCGGAGAACCGGGCGCGCCACACCCTGCGCGGCATGCACTGGCAGGCGCCGCCGGCGGCGGAGCGCAAGCTGGTGCGCTGCCTGCGCGGCGCCGCCTTCGACGTCGTCATCGACCTGCGGCCCGGCTCGCCCACCCATTGCCGGTGGCATGGCATCGAGCTGTCCGATGCGCGGCACAATGCCGTGCTGATCCCACAGGGCTGCGCGCATGGCTTCCTCACCCTGACCGAGGAATGCTGGCTGGAATACCTGATCGACGCGCCGCATGCGCCGGCGGCCGCGCGCGGCCTGCGCTGGGACGATCCGGCCATCGGCATCGCCTGGCCCGCCGCGCCGGCGGTGATCTCCGAGCGCGACGCCGCTTGGCCCAACCTTGGGCCCGACCATGGCTGAGCGGCTGCTGCTGACCGGCGCCTCCGGCTTCGTCGGGCGGCAGATGCTCGCGCCGCTTGCCGCCAGGGGGGTCGAGCTGCATGCCGTCGCGCGCCGGCCCGGCCCGGGCGATGCGGTCTGGCATGCGGCGGATTTGCGCGACGACGCGGCGATGCGCGCCCTGCTGCGCGACATCCGGCCCGCCATCCTGGTGCATGCCGCCTGGGAGTTGACGCCGGGCCGCTTCTGGACCGCGCCCGGGAATGCCGACTGGCTCGACCTGTCCGTGGCGCTCGGCGAGGCCTTCGCCGCGAGCGGCGGGCGGCGGATGCTGGGCCTCGGCAGCTGCGCCGAATATGACTGGGCGGGGGAGGGGGCCGAGCCCTGGCGCGAGACGCGGCCGATCGCGCCGGCAACGCCCTATGGCCGCGCCAAGGCGGCGCTGGCGACGCGCTGGGCGGCGCTCGGCGAGCGGCGGGGGGTGTCGGTCGCCTGGGGCCGCCTCTTTCATCTCTTCGGCGCGGGCGAGCATCCCGGGCGGCTCGTGCCCTCGGTGCTGGGGGCGTTGCGGCGCGGCGAGCCGGTCGCCCTCGGCTCCGGCCGGCCGGTGCGCGACTTCACCGACACGGCGCCGATCGGCCGCGCCCTGGCGGCGCTGGCGGCGAGCGCGGTGACGGGGCCGGTCAACATCGCCTCCGGCGAGCCGGTGGCGATCCGGGCGCTGGCCGAGCGGCTGGGGCGGCTCGCCGGGCGACCCGAACTGCTGCGCTTCGGCGCCTTGCCGGACCGGACCGGCGAGCCGCCCGCCATGGTCGCGGCGGTGGAGCGGCTGCGGCGCGAGGTCGGCTGGACGGAGCGGCCCTGCCTGGCGCAGGACCTGGCGCGCCTGGTGGCGACGGAGGGCGCCGCGGCGGAGGGCTGATCAGGGCTTGCTCTGACCGCGCCGCCGCAAGCCGTCCAGTGCCAGATCGGTGTGCAGCGCGACGAGCCTCGCCTTGTCCAGCCGTCCGTTCGGCCGGTACCAGGTGCAGATGCCGGTCAGCATGGCGAGCAGGGCGAAGGCGGTGACGCGGACATCCTCGATCGCCAGCGCGCCCGCATCCGCACCAGCCTCGAGCAGCGCCACCAGCCGCTGCTCATAGGCGCTGCGCAGCGCGACGATGCGGGCGTAATTCGGCGCATCCAGCGCCCGCAACTCGAAATTGGCGATGTAGACCTCCTCGCGCCTCTCCATGTGGTAGAGCACATGGTGGCCGATGAAGGCGCGCAGCCGCTCCATCGGCGTCGGCCCGGCGGCCTCGAGCGCCGCATCGGTCGAGGCGAGCAGCGCTTCCATATGCGCCTGCATGAGATCGGCGAGCAGCGCCTGCTTGCTGCGGATATGGTTGTAGAGCGAACTCGGCTGGATGCCGACCTCCGCGGCCAGGTCGCGCAGGTTCATCGCCGCAAAACCCTGGCGATGGATCTGCCGCGTCGCGGCGTGCCGGATCGCCACCGCGGTGCGGGCGCCGCTCGAGCCCGTGATGCGGGCCATTGCCTCTCCTGTGCCGCTTCCTCGGCTTTGGAGGTTTCGGCATCAAGCGGCTTGCGGTCAATCCGGAAACTAACGTACCTTCGTTTGCAGCAGGGCGCCCAAGTCCCTGCCGGGAGGTGACGGATGATGCGCCAGCAGGACAGGCATGTCTGCCGCATCCGCGCGATCGCGCGGCATGATGCGCGCCTCCGTTTCCGGCTCCTTGGACCGCCGGGCCATGCCGGCTGACGCGGCAGCGCCGCCGGACCCGCGCGAGGCGGGTCCCGCCATCCTCGCCGCCGAGCATGTCTCGCTGCGCTTCGGCGGCGTGCGGGCGCTGACCGACATCTCCTTCGAGGTGCGGAAGGGAGAGGTCTTCTCCATCATCGGGCCGAACGGCGCCGGCAAGACCTCCATGGTCAACTGCATCTCCGGCCGCTACCGCCCGACCGAGGGCCGCATCCGCTTCGGCGGCCGCGACATCACCCGGCTGGCGACGCGCCGCCGCGCCGCCATCGGCGTCGGCCGCACCTTCCAGAACCTGGCGCTGTTCGGGCACATGACGGTGCTCGACAACATCATGGTCGGGCGTCACCACCTGCTGCGGCACGGCTTCTGGACCGGCATGCCCTATTGGATCGGCGGGGCGCAGGCGGAGGAGATCCGCAACCGGCGCGAGGTCGAGGAGATCATCGACTTCCTCGAGATCCAGCATGTGCGGAAAGCCCTCGCGGGCACGCTCTCCTACGGCCTGCGCAAGCGGGTGGAACTGGCGCGGGCGATCGCCCTGCGGCCGCAGCTCATTCTGCTCGACGAGCCCATGGCCGGCATGAACCTCGAAGAGAAGGAGGACATGGCCCGCTACATCCTCGACCTGAACGAGGAATGGGGCATGACCATCCTGATGATCGAGCACGACATGGGCGTGGTGATGGACATCTCGCACCGCGTCATGGTGCTCGATTTCGGCCGCAAGATCGCCGAGGACGAGCCCGAGGCGGTGCTGGCCGACCCGCATGTCCGGCGGGCCTATCTCGGCGAGGCGGATGAGGTGGTTCACGATATCGACGAGCCGGCGGACGCATGACCGAGGCCGATACCCTGCCGAAGCTGCTGCGGCGCAACGCCGGCGCGGTGCCACGCGAGGTCGCGCTGCGGGAGAAGGAATTCGGCATCTGGCGCAGCATCACCTGGGCAGAGTACGAGGCGCGGACCCGCGCCTTCGCGCTCGGGCTGCGGCATCTCGGCCTTGGCGCGGGGGATGTGATCGGCCTGATCGGCGACAACCGGCCGGACTGGGTGATGGGCGAGGTCGCGGCGCATGCCATCGGCGCGCAGTCGCTCGGCATCTACCGCGACGCGCTGGAGGAGGAGGTCGCCTATCTGCTGCGCTTCGCGTCCGCCACGGCGGTGATCGCCGAGGATGAGGAGCAGGTCGACAAGTTGCTCAACATCGGCGCCGAGCTGCCGGCGTTGCGGCACATCATCTATTGCGATCCCCGCGGCATGCGCAAGCACCAGGATCCGCGCCTGCTGCCGGTGACGGAGCTGGTGCGGCTGGGCGAGGCGGCGCATGCCGCGGCGCCCGCGGCCTGGGAGGAGATGGTCGCGGCAACCCGCGGCGACGCGGTGGCGATCCTCTGCACCACCTCCGGCACCACGGCGCGGCCGAAGCTGGCGATGCTGACCGGCGGCGCGCTGATCCGCCACTGCGCGGCCTATCTCGAGGCCGATCCGAAGGGGCCTTGGGACGAATACGTCTCCGTCCTGCCGCTGCCCTGGATCATGGAGCAGGTCTATGCCCTCGGCTGGGGGCTGCTGGCCCGGATGAAGGTGAACTTCGTCGAGGAGCCGGAGACCATGATGGCCGATTTCCGCGAGATCGGGCCGAGCTTCGTCCTCTTCGCGCCGCGCGTCTGGGAATCGCTGGCGGCCGAGGTGCGGGCGCGGGTGATGGATGCCTCGCCCTTCAAGCGCCGCATGTTCGATCTCGGCATGCGGAAGGGGCTGGAGGCGCTGGATCGCGGCGAGCGCTCGGTGGTTGCCGACCAGATCCTGTTCCGGGCGCTGCGCGACCGGCTCGGCTTCAGCAATCTGACCTCGGCGGCGACCGGCGGGGCGGCGCTCGGGCCGGATACCTTCCGCTTCTTCCAGGCGATGGGCGTGCCGCTGCGGCAGATCTACGGCCAGACCGAGACGCTCGGCGCCTTCACCGTGCACCGGCCGGGCGAGGTGAACCAGGAGACGGTCGGCACCGCCTTCACGCCCGCGGTCGAGATGCGCATCGACAACCCGGACCAGAACGGCCTCGGCGAGATCGTGGCGCGGCACCCGAACATGTTCGCCGGCTATTTCGGCATGGCGGAGAGCGGCGACCTGCGGGATGGCTGGCTGCATACCGGCGATGCCGGCTACATCGACGCGGCCGGGCAGCTCGTGGTCATCGACCGCATCAAGGACATGGCGACCACCCGCGGCGGCGACCGTTTCTCGCCCCAGTACATCGAGAACAAGCTGAAATTCTCGCCCTATGTCGCGGAGGCGGTGGTGCTCGGCGATGGCCGCCCGCACCTGGCGGCGATGATCTGCATCCGCTTCCCCATCGTCTCGAAATGGGCCGAGCGCAACCGGATCGCCTTCACCACCTATACCGACCTCTCGGCACGGCCGGAGGTGACGGCGCTGCTGCGGGAGGAGGTGGAGAAGGTGAACGCAACCCTGCCCGAGCCGCAGCGCATCCGGGACTTCCTGCTGCTCTACAAGGAGCTGGACGCGGATGACGAGGAGCTCACCCGGACCCGGAAGGTGCGCCGCGGCGTGATCAACGAGAAATACGGCGAGATCATCGAGGCGATGTATCGCGGCGACGAGACGATCCCGGTGGACACCACCATCACCTTCCAGGACGGCACGCGGCAGCGCATCCGGACCACGCTCCGGGTGGTCTCGCTGCGGCCGGCCCTGCGGCAGGCGGCGGAGTAGGGCAATGGACTGGTCGCTGCTGCTGCAGCTCACGCTCAACGGGCTGATCGTCGGTGCGCTCTATGGCGTGGTGGCGATGAGCTTCGTGCTGATCTACAAGGCCTCCCAGGTGGTGAATTTCGCGCAGGGCGAGTTCCTGCTGGTCGGCGCCTGGGTCTGCTGGTGGCTGCTGACGGAATGGCAGCTGCCCTTCTGGGCCGGCTTCCTGGTGACGCTGGCCTTCATGACGCTCTTCGGCATGATCCTGCAGGTGGTGGTGCTGCGGCCACTGATCGGCGAGCCAGTGATCAGCGTCATCATGGCGACGATCGGCCTCGGCATCTTCTTCCAGGCGCTGATGAAGTGGATCTTCGGCGTCTTCGCCAAGCCCTTCCCGCCGATCTTCCCGGTGGAGCGCGTGACCGTGCTCGGGCTCGAGGTCCAGTCGGTCTACCTGCTCTCCCTCTGCATCTCGGTCCTGATCATGCTCGCCTTCGCCTGGTTCTTCACCGCCTCGAAGCACGGGCTGGCGATGCGGGCGACGGCCTTCGACCAGCAGGTGGCGCAGTCGCTCGGCGTCTCCGTGCCGAAGGTCTTCGCCATGTCCTGGGCGATCTCGGCCGTGGTCTCGGCGGTGGCCGGCGTCGTCGTCGGCGTGGTGAACGGCGTCTCTTCGGCGCTTTCCTTCTACGGCATCAAGGTTTTCCCGGCGGTGATCCTGGGCGGGCTCGACAGCGTCGTCGGCGCCGTGCTCGGCGGGCTGATCGTCGGGGTGCTGGAGAACTGGGCGCAGTATCTCGATGCCAACTGGCTGAACTGGGGCAACATGGTCGGCGTCGCGCCCTTCTATGCGCTGATCCTGATCCTGCTGATCAAGCCCTACGGGCTGTTCGGCACCAAGAACATCGAGCGCGTCTGATGGCCGACCTCGCGCCGGCGGGCGACTACCGCAGCAGCTACCGGGAAGACATGACGATCTTCCCGACGCGGAACAGCCGCATCGCGCTCTGGATCGGCATCCTGCTGGTCGCCTGCGCGCCGCTCGCGCTCGGCCGCTACGAGCTCGGCCTGCTGATCAATATCGGCTTCATGGGGATCGCTGCGCTCGGCCTGAACATCCTGGTCGGCTTCACCGGGCAGATCTCCATCGGCCATGCCGCCTTCTTCGGCTTCGGTGCCTTCACCAGCGCCTGGCTGCACGAGACCTGGCACATCCCGGTCGCGCTCTGCATCCCGCTGGCGGGCGTGGCGACGGCGCTGGTGGGGCTGCTCTTCGGCACGCCAGCGGCGCGGCTGAAGGGGCTCTACCTGGCGATCGCCACCCTGGCGGCGCAGTTCATCCTCGAGGATTTCTTCGCCCGGGCGCAATGGTTCACCGGCGGCGTCGCGGGGCGGATCACCGAGCCCTTCGAGCTCTTCGGCTGGCGGGCGGACCGGGAGGAGAGCTACCTCTACGTGGTGCTCTTCGCCGTCGTCGTCATGTATGCCGGCGCGGCGAACCTGATGCGGACGCGGGACGGGCGGGCGCTGGTCGCGGTGCGCGACCATTACCTGAGCGCCGAGGTGATGGGCATCAACCTCGCCTATTACCGCACGCTCTCCTTCGGCATCGCCTCCTTCTATGCCGGCATCGGCGGGGCGCTCTACGCGCATTACCTGCTCTTCGTCAGCGTCGAGGCCTTCACCATCCTCTTCTCGATCCAGTTCCTCGGCATGGTCATCATCGGCGGCCTCGGCTCCATCATGGGCAGCCTGATGGGCGCCGCCTTCATGGTGCTGCTGCCCGAGCTGGTGCAGGCGGGCGCCGATGCGCTGGCCGGCGGCGCGGTGGACCGCGCGCTCAACCTCGGCAACTCCATCTCCTTCCTGCGGGAGATGGCGATCGGCGCGGCCATCATCCTGTTCCTGATCTTCGAGCCCGACGGGCTCGCGCATCGCTGGAAACAGGTGAAGGCCTATTGGAAGCTCTACCCCTATTCGCACTGACCGACACGGGAGGAAGAACGACATGGCGATGCGCAGGCACATGCTGGGATGGACGGCGGCCGCGGCGCTGGCCCTGCCGGGAGCGGCGGGCGCGCAGCCGATCCCGCTCGGCCATCTGATGGACCTCTCCGGCGGCACCAGCGATGTCGGCACGCCCTATTCGCAGGGCGTCAACGACACCTTCGCCTGGGTGAACAAGACCCGCGGCGGGGTCGCCGGCCGGCCGGTGAACGTCATGGCGACCGATTACGGCTACCAGGCGCCGCGCGCCGTCAGCCAGTACCAGGCCTGGAGCCGCGACCGGGTGGTGGGCATCATGGGCTGGGGCACCGCCGATACCGAGGCGCTGGTGCGCTTCGTCACCCGCGACAAGGTGCCCTATGTCTCCGGCTCCTATTCCGCCGCGCTGACCGATGCCGGCGGCAAGTCGGGCCGCCAGGGGGTGGAGGCCGCGCCCTTCAACTTCTTCTACGGCCCCTCCTATTCGGACGGGCTGCGGGCCATGCTGCAATGGGCGGCGGAGGACTGGAAGGCGAAGGGCCGTCCGGGCAAGCCGAAATACGTCCATATGGGCGCCAACCACCCCTATCCGAACTCGCCGAAGGCGGCGGGCGAGGCGCTGGCGCAGGAACTCGGCTTCGAGGTGCTGCCGCCCGTCACCTTCGCCCTGACGCCCGGCGACTACACGGCGCAATGCCTCACCCTGAAGAACCAGGGCGCCAATTACGCCTATCTCGGCAACACCGCCGGCTCCAACATCTCGGTGCTGCGCGCCTGCCAGACGGCGGGCGTCGATGTGCAATTCCTCGGCAATGTCTGGGGGATGGACGAGAACGCCATGAAGGCGGCCGGCGCGGCGGCGAACGGCGTCGTCTTCCCGGTGCGCACCGCCGCGGTCTGGGGCCAGCAGGCGCCGGGCATGGCGCAGGTGCAGGCGATCAGCAAGATGTCGGACGCGGCCGGCACCGCCTATCGGCCGGTGCACTACCTCGCCGGCATCTGCAGCGCCATGCTGATGGTCGAGGCGATGGAGACGGCGGCGGCGAATGGCGGCCAGGTAACCGGCGAGCGCATCCGGGACGGCTTCTATGCCCGCAAGGACTGGGTGCCGAAGGGCTTCGAGGGCGTCTGCTCGCCCTCCAATTTCACGCCCACCGATCACCGTGGGCAACTCGAGATCGCGCTCTACCGCTCGCGCGTCGCCGGCGACACCAGCAATGGCAGCGTGCAGGATCTGGTGGGCAAGGGCACGATCAAGCTCGAGAAGGTCACCACCGTCAGCCTGCCGCGCAAGCCGGAATGGCTGGGCTGGTAGCGGGATGAGCGCGGCCGGGGCCCCGGGCGTGGCGGCGCCGGCCGCGGCGCCGCTGCTCGAGGTGAACAACATCGAGGTGGTCTACAACGACGTCATCCTGGTGCTGCGCGGCCTCTCCCTGGCGGTACCGCAGGGAAGGATCACGGCCCTGCTCGGCGCCAACGGGGCGGGGAAGTCGACCACGCTCAAGGCGATCTCCGGCCTGCTGCGGACGGAGGAGGGCGAGGTCACGCGCGGCGAGATCCGCTTCGCGGGCGAGAGGATCGACGGCATCGAGCCGCATCGGATCGTCCGCAAGGGCATCTTCCAGGTGATGGAGGGGCGGCGCATCGTCGCCGACATGACCTGCCTGGAAAACCTTCGCCTCGGCGCCTTCATCCGTTCGGATGCCGAGGTGAAGCGCGACATCGAGATGGTCTATGGCTATTTCCCGCGGCTGAAGGAACGAACCGGCCTCGCCGGCTATCTCTCGGGCGGCGAGCAGCAGATGCTGGCGATCGGCCGCGCCCTGATGGCCCGGCCGAAGTTGATCCTGATGGACGAGCCCTCCATGGGGCTCAGCCCGTTGCTGGTGAAGGAGGTCTTCGGCATCATCCGGCGCCTGAACGAGGAACTCGGCATCACCATCCTGCTGGTGGAGCAGAATGCCCGCATGGCGCTTTCCGTCGCCTCCTACGGCTATGTCATGGAACAGGGGAAGGTGGTGCTGGACGGCACGGCCGAGGCGCTGGCCAGCAATGAGGATGTGAAGGAGTTCTACCTCGGCGGCCATGGCGCCGAGCGGAAGAGCTTCCGGAACCTCAAGAGCTACAAGCGGAGGAAGCGGTGGCTCTAGGCTTCTACGACGATCTCGAGACGCGCGGCGCCGAGGCGCGGGCGGCGGCGCTGGCGGCGGCGCTGCCGCGGCAGGTGGCGCAGGCCAGGGCCGGGGCACCGCATTACCGCGCGCTGCTCGCCGATATCGATCCGGCCGCGATCACCTCGCCCGAGGCCCTCGCGGCGCTGCCCGTCACCCGCAAGTCGGATCTCATCCGGCAGCAGGCGGAGCAGCCGCCCTTCGGCGGCGTGGTGGCGAGTGATCTCGGCGCGCTCGCCCGGATCTTCGTCTCGCCCGGCCCGATCGTCGAGCCGGAAGCGGCGGTGCCGGATTACTGGCGCTATGCCCGCGCCCTCTTCGCCACCGGCCTGCGCCGGGGCGAGCTGCTGCACAACTGCTTCGCCTATCACTTCACCCCGGCGGGCAGCATGCTCGAAGGCGGTGCGCGGGCGCTGGGCTGCCCGGTCTTCCCCGCCGGGACGGGCAATACCGAGATGCAGGCGCGCGCCGCCGCGCAGCTTCGCCCGCGCTGCTACGGCGGCACGCCGGATTTCCTCAAGACCATCCTGGAGAAGGGGGAGGAGCTCGGCCTCGACCTGTCCTCGCTGCGGCTCGGTCATGTCACCGGCGGCGCCTACCTGCCCTCGCTGCGCGACTGGTACGCCGCGCGCGGCCTCACGGTGCGGCAGAGCTACGGCACCGCCGATCTCGGCCTCGTCGCCTATGAGAGCGAGGCGCGGGAGGGGCTGATCCTGGACGAGGGCGTGCTGGTCGAGATCCTGCGCCCCGGCACCGGCGACCCGTTGCCGGACGGGGAGGTGGGCGAGGTTGTGGTGACCACGCTGAACCCGCACCATCCGCTGCTGCGCTTCGCCACCGGCGACCTCTCGGCCATCCTGCCCGGCGCCTCGCCCTGCGGCCGCACCAATCGCCGCATCCGCGGCTGGATGGGTCGCGCCGACCAGGCGGCGAAGGTGCGCGGCCTGTTCGTCCGCCCGGAACAGGTCGCCGAGCTGCTGCGCGCCGTGCCCGGGGTGAAGCGGGCGCGGCTCGTTGTCTCGCTCGAGGGTGAGCGCGATGCGATGCTTCTGCGGGCCGAGGCGGCGGCGCCCGATCCGACGCTCGCCGAGCGGCTCGGCCAGGCGCTGCAGGCGGCGACCAAGCTGCGCGGCGCGGTGGAGCTGGTGCCGCCGGGCAGCCTGCCGAATGACGGCAAGGTCATCGACGACACAAGGCCGGTGCCCGGCTGATGCCGCAACCGCCCCGCAGCTACGAGGCCCTCCGCGCCGGCTTCCGCTGGCGGATACGGGAGCGCTACAATATCGGCGTCGATTGCTGCGATCGCTGGGCCGATGGCAGCGGCCGGACGGCGCTGCTGCACCTGCATGCCGATGGCAAGCTCGATCGGCTCAGCTTCGACATGCTGAAGGCGGAGAGCAACCGGCTGGCCAATGTGCTGCAAGGGCACGGCATCCGGCCCGGCGACCGTATCGGCGTGCTGCTGCCGCAGGTGCCGGAAGCGGCGATCACGCATCTCGCCATCTACAAGCTCGGCGGCATCGCCGTGCCGCTCTTCCAGCTCTTCCAGGAACAGGCGCTGGAATTCCGGCTGGCGGATAGCGGCACCGCGGCGCTGGTGACGGATGCGATCGGACTGGAGAAGCTCGCCGGCCTCCGCGACAGGCTGCCGGCGCTGCGCCTGGTGCTGAGCGCCGACGGGCCGGGGCAGGGGGCGCTCGGCCTGCGTGGCGAGATGGACCGCGCCGCCGATGCCTTCGCGCCCGCCGACACCACCGCCGACGACCCGGCGCTGATCGTCTACACCTCCGGCACCACCGGGGCGCCGAAGGGGGCGTTGCATGCGCATCGCGTGCTGCTCGGGCACCTGCCGGGCGTCGAGATGCCGCAGGACCTCTTCCCACAGCCAGGCGACCTGTTCTGGACGCCGGCCGACTGGGCCTGGGTGGGCGGGCTGCTCGACGTGCTGCTGCCGAGCCTGCATCACGGCGTGCCGGTGCTGGCGCATCGGATGGCGAAATTCGATCCGGAATTCGCCTTCCGCCTGATGGCGCAGCACCGGGTGCGCAACGCCTTCCTGCCGCCGACGGCGCTGAAGATGATGCGCGGCGTGCCGCGCGCGGCGCAGTACGGGGCGCATCCGCGCAGCATCGGCAGCGGCGGCGAGACGCTTGGCGCCGAGCTGCTGGACTGGGGCCGCGGCGCCTTCGGCGTCACCATCAACGAGTTCTACGGCCAGACCGAGTGCAACCTCGTCGTCTCCTCCTGTGGCGCCATCATGCCGCCGCGGCCCGGCTGGATGGGGCGCGCCGTGCCGGGCCATGCGGTGGCGGTGGTGGATGAGGCAGGCAGGCCGCTGCCGCCAGGCATGGGCGGCACCATCGCCGTGCGCCGGCCCGATCCGGTGATGTTCCTCGGCTACTGGAACAACCCGGCGGCGACGGCGGCGAAATTCGCCGGCGATTGGTTGCTGACCGGCGATCAGGGGATCATGGACGGCGAGGGCTGGTTCCGCTTCGTCGGCCGCGACGACGACGTCATCACCTCGGCCGGCTACCGCATCGGCCCCGGCGAGATCGAGGATTGCCTGCTGCGCCATCCGGCGGTCGCCATGGCGGCCGTGATCGGCCTGCCCGATCCGCTGCGCACCGAGGCGGTGACGGCGGTGGTCGTGCCGGCTGCGGGCGTCACCGCGAATGATGCGCTGGCCCGCGCGTTGCAGGAGCATGTGAAAACCCGCCTTGCCGCGCACAGCTATCCGCGGCAGGTGATCTTTCAGGAGGCGCTGCCGTTGACCGCCACCGGCAAGGTGATGCGGGGCGCGCTGCGCCGGCGCATGACGCAGGGAACCGAGTGATGCCCGGCAATGTCACCATCCCGAGCCTCGATTTCGGCCTGGGCGAGGAGATCGACATGCTGCGCGACAGCGTGCGGGACTTCGCCGCCGCCCGCGTCGCGCCCATTGCGGCCGAAATCGACCGCACCGACGAATTCCCCCGCCATCTCTGGCCGGAGATGGGCGCGCTCGGCCTGCACGGCATCACCGTCGAGGAGGAGTGGGGCGGCGCCAATATGGGCTACCTCGCCCATTGCGTGGCGATGGAGGAGATTAGCCGGGCCAGCGCCTCGGTCGGC
Source organism: Roseicella sp. DB1501 (assembly GCF_013112485.1). Taxonomy (GTDB): domain Bacteria; phylum Pseudomonadota; class Alphaproteobacteria; order Acetobacterales; family Acetobacteraceae; genus Paracraurococcus. The sequence goes on along the minus strand of NZ_JABFHG010000001.1, from coordinate 18,741 downwards.
CTCTCCTACGGCGCGCATTCCAATCTCTGCGTCAACCAGATCCGCCGCAACGGCACCGAGGCGCAGAAGCGGCGCTACCTGCCGAAGCTGATCAGCGGCGAGCATCTCGGCGCCCTCGCCATGAGCGAGCCGGGCGCGGGCTCGGACGTGGTCTCGATGAAGCTGCGGGCCGAACGGCGCGGCGACCGCTACCTGCTGAACGGCACCAAGCTCTGGATCACCAACGCGCATTACGCCGAGACGCTGGTGGTCTATGCCAAGACCGAGCCGGAGGCCGGGCCGCGCGGCATCACCGCCTTCCTGATCGAGAAGGGTTTCAAGGGCTTCCGCCCGGCGCAGAAGCTGGACAAGCTCGGCATGCGCGGCAGCCCCACCTCCGAGCTCGTCTTCGAGGATTGCGAGGTGCCGGCGGAGAACGTCCTCGGCCGGGTGAACGAGGGCGTGCGGGTGCTGATGTCCGGCCTCGACTACGAGCGGTCGGTGCTGGCCGCCGGCCCGCTTGGCATCATGCAGGCGGCGCTCGATGTCGTCGTCCCCTATATCCATGAGCGGAAGCAGTTCGGCCAGCCGATCGGCGAGTTCCAGCTCATCCAGGGCAAGGTGGCCGACATGTACACGGCGCTGAATGCCTGCCGCGCCTATGTCTATGCCGTGGCGCGGGCCTGCGACCGCGGCCAGACCACGCGCAAGGACGCCGCCGGCGCCATCCTCTATGCCGCGGAGGCGGCGACGCGGATCGCGCTCGACGCCATCCAGATCCTCGGCGGCATGGGCTACATCAACGAGACGCCGACGGGGCGACTGCTGCGCGACGCCAAGCTCTACGAGATCGGCGCCGGCACCAGCGAGATCCGCCGCATGCTGATCGGCCGCGAGCTGTTCCGCGAGACGGCATGAGGGGGCGGGGCGTGACCAGGACAGCCGAAGCATGAGCATCCTGCAATCCGGCATCGACACGCGCGGCGCCGAATACAAGGCTAATGCCGCGCATATGCGCGGGCTGCTCGCCGAGCTCGCCGAGCGCAGCGCCGCGGCGGCGCAGGGCGGTCCCGAGGCGTCGCGCCAGCGCCACCTCTCGCGCGGCAAGCTGCTGCCCCGGGAGCGGGTGGAGCGGCTGCTCGATCCCGGCGCGCCCTTCCTCGAACTCTCGCCCCTCGCGGCGCATGGCATGTATGGCGGCGAGGTGCCGGCGGCCGGCCTCATCACCGGCATCGGCCGCGTCTCCGGGCGGGAATGCGTCATCCTCGCCAACGACGCGACGGTGAAGGGCGGCAGCTACTATCCTATCACCGTCAAGAAGCATCTCAGGGCGCAGGAGGTGGCGCAGCAGAGCCGGCTGCCCTGCCTCTACCTGGTCGATAGCGGCGGCGCCAACCTGCCGAACCAGGACGAGATCTTCCCGGACCGCGAGCATTTCGGCCGCATCTTCTACAACCAGGCCAATATGTCCTCGCTCGGCATCCCGCAGGTCGCCGTGGTGATGGGCAGCTGCACCGCCGGCGGCGCCTATGTCCCGGCCATGTGCGACGAGGCGATCATCGTCCGCGAGCAGGGCACCATCTTCCTCGCCGGCCCGCCGCTGGTGAAGGCGGCGACGGGCGAGGTGGTCTCGGCCGAGGATCTCGGCGGCGCCGACGTGCACACCCGCCTCTCCGGCGTCGCCGACCATTTCGCCGCGGACGACATGCACGCGCTCGGCCTCGCCCGGCGCATCGTCGCGCATCTCGCCCCCACGCGCCCCGGCGGTGCCGACCTCGCCGCGCCGGTGCCGCCGCGCCACGATCCGGCCGAGCTGCACGGCATCATCCCGCAGGATGTCCGCCAGCCCTATGACGTGCGCGAGGTGATCGCCCGCATCGTCGACGGCTCCGAGCTCGACGAGTTCAAGGCGCGCTACGGCACGACGCTGGTCTGCGGCTTCGCCCGCATCTGGGGCAGGCCGGTCGGCATCCTCGCCAATAACGGCATCCTGTTCAGCGAATCGGCGCTGAAAGGGGCGCATTTCGTCGAGCTCTGCAGCCAGCGCAACATCCCGCTGCTCTTCCTGCAGAACATCGCCGGCTTCATGGTGGGCCGGAAATACGAGACCGGCGGCATCGCCAAGGACGGCGCCAAGCTGGTCACCGCCGTTGCCACCACCAGCGTGCCCAAATTCACCGTCATCATCGGCGGCAGCTTCGGCGCCGGCAATTACGGCATGTGCGGCCGGGCCTATTCGCCGCGCCTGCTCTTCACCTGGCCGAACAGCCGCATCTCGGTCATGGGCGGCGAGCAGGCGGCGAGCGTCCTCGCCACCATCCGCCGCGACAACCTCGAAGCCGCCGGCCGCGACTGGCCGGCCGCGGAGGAGGAGGCCTTCAAGGCACCGATCCGGGCGCAGTACGAGGCGCAGGGCTCGCCCTATTACGCCACCGCCCGGCTCTGGGACGACGGCATCATCGATCCGGCGATGACGCGGGACGTGCTGGGCCTCGGCCTCGCCGCCGCGGCGAACGCACCGATCCCACCGACGCGTTTCGGCGTCTTCCGGATGTAGCCGCATGTTCCGCACTCTGCTCATCGCCAATCGTGGCGAGATCGCCTGCCGCGTCATCCGCACCGCCCGCCGCATGGGGATCCGCAGCGTCGCCGTCTTCTCCGAGGCGGATGCCGGCGCGCAGCATGTGGCGCTGGCGGACGAGGCGCATCCGATCGGCCCGGCCCGGGCCTCGGAGAGCTATCTCCGCATCGACCGCATCCTCGCCGCCGCGCAAGCGAGCGGCGCCGGGGCGATCCATCCCGGCTATGGCTTCCTCTCGGAGAATGCCGGTTTCGCCGAGGCCTGCGCCGGGGCCGGCATCGCCTTCGTCGGGCCGCCGCCCGGGGCCATCCGCGCCATGGGCAGCAAGGCCGAGAGCAAGCGGCTGATGGAGGCGGCGGGCGTGCCCATCGTCCCCGGCTATCACGGCGAGGAGCAGGCGGAGGCGCATCTCGCGCATCAGGCGGCCCGCATCGGCTTCCCGGTGCTGATCAAGGCGAGTGCCGGCGGCGGCGGCAAGGGCATGCGGCCAGTGCTGCGGGCCGAGGAGTTCGCCGCCGCGCTGGCCGGTGCGCGGCGCGAGGCCAAGGCGGCCTTCGGCGACGACCGCATCCTGCTCGAGCGCTACCTGCAGCGGCCGCGGCATGTCGAGGTGCAGGTCTTCGCCGACCGCCACGGCAACACCCTCCATCTGCATACCCGCGACTGCTCGGTGCAGCGGCGGCATCAGAAGGTGCTGGAGGAGGCGCCGGCCCCCGACCTCTCGCCGGCGCTGCGCGAGCGGCTGCACGCCGCCGCCATCACCGCGGCGCGCGCCGTCGGCTACGTCTCGGCCGGCACGGTGGAGTTCATCGTCGAGGGCGAGGATGCCTTCTTCATGGAGATGAACACCCGCCTGCAGGTGGAGCATCCGGTGACGGAGATGGTCACCGGCCTCGATCTGGTGGAATGGCAGCTCCGCATCGCGGCCGGCGAATCCCTGCCGCTGCCCGAGGCGCCGGCGCCGCATGGCCACAGCGTCGAGGTGCGGCTCTATGCCGAGGACCCGGCCGCCGATTTCCGCCCCTCCACCGGCCCGCTGCGGCGCTTCGCGCTGCCCGATCCGGCGCCCGACCTGCGCATCGAGAGCGGCGTGCGGCAGGGCGATGCGATCACCCCCTTCTACGACCCGATGATCGCCAAGCTGGTCGCCTGGGGGGAGGACCGCGAGGCGGCGCTGGCACGGCTCGGCACCGCGCTCGGCGCCTGCCGCATCGCGGGCATCACCAGCAATCTCGGCTTCCTGCAGCGACTGGTGGCGCATCCGGCGATGCGGGCGGCGGAGCTCGATACCGGCTTCGCCGGGCGCTTCGCGGCCGACCTGCAGCCGCCGCGGCGCCCGGCGCCGGTGCTCGCCCTGGCGGCGGCGGCGCTGGAGGCGGTGCTGCCCGCCGCCGGGACGGTCGCCGATCCCTGCACCGATCCCTGGGACCGCCGGGATGGCTGGCGGCTGCAGGGGCGCGGCTCGCAGCTCCTGCTGCTGGCGGATGGCGAGGCGCAGCACCGCCTGCGCCTGTCGCACGCGGCGGCCGGCTGGCGGATGGCGGTGGAGGGGACGGAGGTCACGCTCGCCGGCCAGCGCCAGGATGGCGCGCTGCATCTCGTCCTGGATGGCGTCGTCCACCGCATCCCCGTGCTGCGCGATGGCGAGGCGATCCAGGTGACGCTGCCGGAAGGCGGCTGGACCCTGCGGCTGCTCGACCCCTATGCGCCGCCGGGCGGCGAGGTGGCCGGGCAGGGGCGCCTCGCCGCACCCATCCCGGGCCGCGTCGTGCAGGTGCTGGTGACGGAGGGCGAGAGCGTCTCCCGCGGCCAGGTGCTGGCGGTGCTGGAGGCGATGAAGACCGAGCTGCGCATCACCGCGCCCGCCGATGGCGTGGTCGCGCATATCGGCTGCGCCGCCGGCGACACGGTGGAGGAGGGGACGGAGATCGTCACCCTGGCGGAGGGATGACGGTGGCCGGGGCGGGAGGCGTCAGCCGCCCGCCTGCCAGTCCCGCACCGCCTGGATCGGGTAAAGCAGCATCAGCACGTTGAGCGTCAGGTTGTCGCGGATCGCGGCCAGGGCCAGCAATTCCAGCCCGATGCCGAGCAGCACGGACAGCCAGACCGGCAGCCGCGCCGCCAGCCAGAAGCCGAGCAGCATGGCCAGCATGTCGCAGACGGAGTTGAGGATGCTGTCGCCGTCATAGTCGAGCGCGATGGTGGCGGCGCGGTAGCGCTCGATCACCCAGCTGCTGTTCTCCACCACCTCCCAGGCCACCTCGACGGCGAGGGCGATCAGCGCGCGGACCCGCACCGGCTGGCGCGGCAACGCGAAGGCCAGGGCGGCGTGGAAGAGCAGCCCGTGGACGATATGCGAGGGCGTGTACCAGTCGGCGATCTGCTGCGAATTCTCCGGGCTGTTCACCGCGCCCTGCCAGAGCCGGATCACCCCGCAGCGGCACCAGGGCTCGCGGCCCATGGCGTATTCCACGGCGGCGCCGCCGAGGATCAGCAGCAGGCCGGGAAGCAGCCAGGTCAGGGCGCGCATGCGCCATTCTGCGACGGCCGCCGCGATCGGGCCAATGGCGGCGAGGAGGGCTGGGTCAGCGCGGCGCCGGCCGCAGGGGATGGCGCAGCAGCAGCCCGGCCTGGGCGAAGGCGATGCCGAGCGCGATGGCGGCGGCGAGCGCCGCCTGGGTGGCATCGGGCGGCATGTGGCGGAGCAGCAGGGCGAGCGCCTCGCGCCGGGCGCCGCGCTGGACCAGGGCGCAATAGAGCAGCAGGACCGCCTCGGGGGAGGCCACCTGCGGGCAGAGTGGGCAGCCCACCGGCAGCGCGCCGTGCACCGCGCGCATCAGGGCATCGAGCGGCCGCAGGGCGGTCTCGGCCCCTTCGGTGATGAAGGGCAGGCGCGCCGCCGGCAGCGGCGGCTGGCCGTGCCGCGCGGCGGTGCTCCAGAGGCGGGCGCCGTCGAGGAGCAGGCGTTCCGGCGGCGGCAGGGCCTCCGCCAGGGTACCGGCCCAGGGCCAGGCGGGAGGGCCAGGCGGGCAGTCCATGGGTTGCCATCGGGGCTTTCCTCCACGCCAGCGCGTCGCGTTCGTCACCTCCGCAATATCGCAACTGCGACTTACTCGCAAATAAGCCTGCGTGAGTCCCCCCTTCTGGCCAGGGCAGGCAGGATGGGGCGGGTCAGGACGGCGCGGGGGCGAGCCGCGCCGGCGGGGCGCCGAAGCGGTTGGCGCCGGCATCGCCCGGCCGGCAGAACCAGATGATGAGCATGATGATGCCGATGACCGGGATGAAGGAGATCAGCAGCCACCAGCCGCTGCGGTCGGTGTCGTGCAGGCGGCGCACCCCGACGGCGATGCCCGGCAGCAGCACCGCGAGCGAGTAGAGGCCGTTGATCAGGCCGAGGCTGTCGCGGCCGAACAGGGCGGCATCGATCAGGCTGGTCGCGCCCTGCATGAGCAGGTTGAAGAGGAAGAACCACCAGTATTCCGGCCGGGCCGAGCGGCCGTCGAATTGCGCGTAGCGCCGGAAGCAGGTGGCGACGGCCTCCTGGAACCCCATCGGCTTCGTCTCCCCCTGTGTCGGCGGCAGGCTACCAACCCTGCGGCGCTCAGTGGAAGTCCCGGCTCGGCGGCAGGCGCAGCCGGGGGACGTCGCGCAGGTCCGGCCGCTCCACCTCGTCGGCGCGGGCGAGGGCGCGGCGCCATGGGGCGTGCGATGGGGCGTGCTCAGGACCATCGACCGCCGCGAGGCCGGCGAGGAGCGCCGAGCGGTCGATCAGCCGGCGCACGATCAGGTGGATGATCGGCACCTCCGCCTCGTGCCGCTCCACCCGCCCCTCGGCGACGACGAGGCGCGCGGCGACGACCGCGGCGCGGTAGCGCCGGGCGAGGTCGGGATAGAGGACGAGATTGGCGACCCCCCATTCATCCTCGACGGTGAAGAAGACGACGCCCTTGGCACTGCCCGGGCGCTGCCGCACCAGGACGAGGCCGGGCAGGCGGATCCAGGCGCCGCGCCGCGCCGCGCCGAGCAGGCGCGTATCGGCCAGCCGCTCCGCTGCCAGCCGCGGCCGCAGCAGGGCGAGCGGATGGTGCCGCAGGGAGAGGGCGGTCGCGGCATAGTCCAGCACCGTCTCCTCCCCGGCTGTGGCGGCGGGCAGGCGCGGCGGAGGCTCGAAAAGCTCGCCTTGCAGCGGCGGCGGAGCGGCCGCCTCCACCGCCGTCGCCTCCCACAGCGCGGCGCGGCGGTCGAGGCCGAGGGCGCGGAAGGCATCCGCCTCCGCCAGCCGCTCCACCGTGCCGCGGTCGAGTTCAGCCTCGCGGATCAGCCGGGCCAGCGCCCGCGCCGGCGGCACGGCCTGCCCTGCGAGCGCCTCCCGCGCCGCGACCAGCCGCCGGGCCGCCGCCTCGCCGAGGCCCTGCACCAGCCGCAGGCCGAGGCGCAGCGCCAGCCCGCCGGCGCTTCCGGGATCGGGCTCGAGCGTGCAGTCCCAGTCGCTGTGCAGCGCATCGATGGGGCGGATCTGCACCGCATGCTCGCGCGCGTCGCGGATGATCTGGGCCGGCGCGTAGAAGCCCATGGGCTGGCTGTTGAGCAGGGCGCAGGCGAAGGCCGCGGGATGGTGCCGCTTGATCCAGGCCGAGACATAGACGAGCTGGGCGAAGGCGGCGGCATGGGATTCCGGAAAGCCGTAGCTGCCGAAGCCCTCGATCTGCCGGAAGCAGCGCTCGGCGAAGTCCGGCGGGTAGCCCTTCGCCGCCATGCCCTCGATGAAGCGGGTGCGGAAGGGCGCCAGCTCGCCATCCTGCCGGAAGCTGGCCATGGCGCGGCGCAGCCTGTCGGCCTCCTCGGGCAAGAAGCCGGCGGCGATGATGGCGATCTGCATCGCCTGCTCCTGGAAGAGCGGCACGCCGAGTGTCTTCTTCAGGACCGGGATCAGCGCCGGCGAGGGATACTGCACCTCCTCCGGTGCCTCCCGCCGCCGCAGATAGGGATGCACCATGTCGCCCTGGATCGGGCCGGGGCGGACGATCGCCACCTCGATCACCAGGTCGTAGAAGGTCTTCGGCCGCAGCCGCGGCAGCATGTTCATCTGCGCCCGGCTCTCTACCTGGAAGACGCCGAGGCTGTCGCCGCGGCAGAGCATCTCGTAGGTTTTCTCGTCGTCCTGCGGCACGCCCTGCAGCGTCAGCACCCTTCCGCCATGCCGCGCGATCAGGGTGAAGGCGCGGCGCAGGCAGGAGAGCATGCCAAGGCCGAGCACATCGACCTTGAGGATGCCGAGCGCCTCGATGTCGTCCTTGTCCCATTCGATGATGTGGCGGTCCTGCATCGCCGCCCGGGTGACGATGGCGAGCTCGGTCAACCTGTGCCGCGCGATGACGAAGCCGCCGACATGCGTCGCCAGGTGGCGCGGGAAGCCGATCAGCTCCTCGGTCAGCGCGCAGGCCAGGCGCAGCCGCGGATCGCCGGCGGGGTCGAGCCCCTGCGCGGCGGCGATCCCGGCGATGGAATCACCGCCCGCGCCCCAGACGGCCTTCGCCAGCCGCCCCGTCACATCCTCCGACAGGCCCATGGCCTTGCCGACCTCGCGGATGGCGCTGCGGTCGCGGTAGCGGATGACGGTGGCGGCGATGGCGGCGCGGTCGCGGCCATAGCGCTCGTAGAGGTGCTGGATCACCTCCTCGCGCCGCTCATGCTCGAAATCCACGTCGATATCGGGCGGCTCGTCGCGCGAGGCGCTGATGAAGCGCTCGAAGAGGAGGTCGTGCTTGTCGGGCGAGACGGAGGTGATGCCGAGCACGTAGCACACCGCCGAATTCGCCGCCGAGCCGCGACCCTGGCAGAGGATGCCGCGCCCCACCGCGAAGCCGACGATCTCGTGCACAGTGAGGAAATAGGGCGCGTAGCCCTTCCGCGCGATCAGGCCGAGCTCGTGGCGGAGCTGCGCCGCGACCTTCTCCGGCACGCCCGCCGGCCATTTCGCCGCGCTGGCCAGGGCGACCCGCCGCTCCAGCGTCTGCTGCGGGGTCAGGCCGGGATCGAGGATCTCGTCCGGATAGTCGTAGGCGAGGTCGCGCAGGGAGAAGCGGCAGGTGGCAAGCACGCGCAGCGTCGCCGCCACCGCCGCCTCGTGCCCGGCGAAGAGGCGCCGCATCTCGGCCGCCGGCTTCAGATGCGCCTCGGCATTGCGCTCGGCGGCATAGCCCAGCGCCTCCACCGTGGTGCCGAGCCGGATGGCGGTCAGCACATCGGCGAGGCGCCGGCGCTCCGGCCGGTGGTAGCGCGTGCCGCCGGCGGCGAGCAATGCCACGCCGGCGGCGCCCGCCATGCCGGCCAGCCGGTCCAGCCGCTTGCGGTCGTCGCCGCGGAAGCGATGCGTGGCGGCGCAGAAGAGCGGCAGGGCGAGGCGGCGCAGCGCCGCGGCATCCTGGGCGAGGCGCGCGGCGAAGGCCGCGTCAGGCGCCTCGGGCGGCACCAGCGCCAGCACCATTCCCTCGGCGGCGTCGAGCAGCGCCTCGCGCGGGATGGAACAGCTGCCCTTCGGGTCCCGCATGCGGCCGGCGGAGAGCAGCGCGGCGAGCCGGCCATAGGCGGCGCGGTCGGCCGGCCAGGCGAGATAGTCCTGGCCATCCGCCAGGACGATGCGGGCGCCGGGGAGGAAGCGGATCTCCGCCTGCTCCGCCGCCACCGTCCCGCGCACCAGCCCGGCGAAGCTGTTGCGGTCGGCGATGCCGATGCCGGCATGGCCCAGCGCCTTGGCCTGCGCCACCAGCTCCTGCGGATGCGAGGCGCCCTCGAGGAAGGTGAAATTCGACAGCGCCGCGAGCTCGGCGAAGCCGCTCATCGCCGCGCCAGGACCGTCACAGCTACTCGAAGCGTCCGTGCAGCCACCATGTCATCGCCTCCCCCGGCGCGGCGAGGCCGGCGCGGCAGACCCAGAGCCGCGCGCCCGAGGCCAGCTCCACCCGGTAGTAGTCGCGGCAGGCCCTGTCCGGCCGGTCCCGCCACCATTCCGGGGCGAGGCGCTCCGGCCCCTCGGTCCGCGTCACCCGCCAGGCGGTGCGGCCGAGGCGCAGCAGGGAGGGCGGCGCATCCGGCAGCAGCGCGACGGCCGAGAGCGGCAGCGGCCGGCGCAGCAGCCGCACCGGCCGCGGGGCGCTGCCGGGCCAGCCAGGCGGGACCTGCACCGCCTCGAAGGGGCCGGCCCGCCAGATGGCGCGCTCCGGCCAGTGGCTGGGGCGCGGCGCGGCGCGCCAGAGCGTGACCCGCTGCGAGAGGCGGTCGAGCAGCTCCGCCAAGGCTTGGCCGGAGGGCGGCGCGGCGCCGCCGGCAGACCGGGCCGCGGGCAGGGCGAGCTGCGGCGCGGCGAGCGGCGCGGCGGCATGCGCCTCGAGCGCCAGCCGCTCGAAGCCGAAGCCGGGCTCCAGCCGCTCCAGCCGCTCGCGGAAGAGGCGCGCGAGATGGCGGGGGTCCCGCGAGGGCAGGCCGGTGCCGACCGCGAGCGCCTGCACCGCGCCATCGACGCGGAAGGCCTGCAGCAGGAAGCGGCGGGCGCCCTGGCCGGCCTCCGCCAATTGTCGGCAGAGCCCGTCCAGCAGCAGTGCCAGGGTGGCGTCGATCGCCTCGCGCGTCACCAGCGGCTCCAGGAGGTCGCGCGCCGCCAGGAAGGCCGGCGGCGGCCGCAGCGGTTGCAGCGGCGCCGGCCGCGCCCCGGTCGCGGCATCCAGCCGGGCGGCCAACTCCGGGCCGAAGCGCCGGGCGAGCGGGGCGCGGGGCTGGCGCAGCAGGTCGCCAAGGCAGCGCAGGCCGAGCCGGTGCAGCATGGCGATGCTGGCGAAGGGCAGCCGCAGCGCCTGCAGCGGCAGGGGGGCGAGGGCCTCCGCCTCCGCGCCCGGTGGCACGATGCGCTCCACCCCGCTACGGGCCAGCCCCGCCGCCGCCGCCGGCGTGCCGGCGATGGCGATGCGGGCGGTGAGGCCGAGGCGGGCGAAGCGCGCGGCGAGATGGCGGTGCAGCGCCGCCTCGCCGCCATGCAGATGCGCGAGACCGGTAATGTCGAGCAGCAGCCCGTCCGGCGGGTCGAGCGCCGGCCGCGGCGTGAGGCAGAGCGCCCAATGGCCGAGGCGGCGCAGCCAGACGGCATCCGCCTCCGGCGCATGCGGGTGCAGCGCCAGCCCGGGCAGGATGGCCTCGGCATCCGCCAGGGCTTGGCCGATGGCGAGGCCGGCCGCGGCGGCCTCTGGGCTGACCGCAACCAGCAGGCGCCGGTTGCCCTCGCTCGTCCAGATGGCGGCGGCGCCGGTGAGGCGCCGGCGCTCGATCGGCAGCAGCGGCAGGTGCAGCGCGGCGATGCGAAGGGACGCGGCGCCCGGCGCTGCGGGCCGCGCCGGCGGCGAGGCGGAAGGGCAGGGGAGAGGCCCGGCCGCTGCCACGGGGGCCTGTCCCCTTTCGCCGAGGCCCGGCGGCGTGCAGACGCGACGCCTCATCTCGCCCGGCGCCGCGCGCGCTGCGGCCTGGCCGCAGAGCCGGCCGCCGCGATGTCGAGATCGGGCCGCTCCGCAATATCGGCTCCGAACCCCTCGGCGGCGTCCATGTCCAGCCGCTCCGCGACATCGATATCCAGCCGCTCCGCGGTATCAACATCCAGCCGCTCCGCGGCATCGATATCCAGCCGCTCCGCGGTATCAACATCCAGCCGCTCCGCGGCGGGGCGCCAGGTCACTTCCCAGCTCTGCGGCCTGCCGCCGCGGCAGCGCAGCAGGTCGAGCTGCCAGCGCGGATCGCCGAGGTCATGCGCGCCGCCGGTGCCGGCCAGGGCGCCGACGCGCCAGCGGGTCAGCGCGCTGCCCGCGCCGCCATCCTCCGCAGGACTGTCCCCGGCCGCATCCGGCCGCAGCAGCAGGCCGATGGCGCCCCCCGCCTCGGCCGCGAGCTGCAGCCGCCGCGCCGCCGTCAGGTCCAGCCCCTCGGCCGCCAGCAGCGCGCCGGCGACGCCAGGGCAGCGCAGGCTCTCCTCCATGGCCCAGAGCGCGTCCTGCCGCTGCGGCGCCTGCACCAGCACGAGATCGGCCGGCGAGAGGCCGAAGCGCATGAGGCCGGGCGGCCAGGCATCCGGCTCCGGCGCGATCCACAGCATCGCCCCCTCCCTCTGGCCTCTCGACCGCGCCAGCACCAGGGCGCAGAACCCCGCCGCGGCGCCGGGATCGGCGGCCAGCACCTCATGCACCGCGGCGCGGGCGAGGCCGCCGCCGGGCAGCTGCCGGTCGATCGCCGGGCAGAGCGGCACACCCTCGCCCGGCGGGCCGCTGCTGCGGTCCATCCGGGCGATGCGCGCGCGCAGCGCCGCCAGCAGGGCCGGGCGGTCCATGGCGGGGGTCGCATGAGCCTCCTCGGGGAGGCCGTGACCGGTGGGGGAATCGGCGGGGCGAATCATGGTGTTCGCTTTATGTTCTCTTGGCGAACCGGGAAAGGTCAAGGATTCCCGACAGCAAACCGCATGCAGTTTCATAAGGGCGGGGCAGCGATGCAAGGAAGCCCCTTGAATCCCCGGCCCGGAGGGCCGCAGATCACCGCAACGCGCGGAGGATTCATGGACGCCTCATCCCCCACCCCGAGCCGCCCCCATGTGGTCGACGGCCTCGCCGGCGCGATCGGCGACACCCCCCTGATCCGGCTGCGGCGCGCCAGCGCGGCCACTGGCTGCGAGATCCTCGGCAAGGCGGAGTTCATGCAGCCTGGCGGCAGCGTGAAGGACCGCGCCGGCCTCGGCATCATCGAGGATGCCGAGCGCCGCGGGCAGCTCCTGCCCGGCCAGCCGGGCATCGTCGTGGAGGGCACGGCCGGCAATACCGGCATCGGCCTCACCCTCGTTGCCAATGCCCGCGGCTACCGCTCGATCATCGTCGTGCCGCATACCCAAAGCCGGGAGAAGCTCGACTTCCTGCGCATGATTGGGGCCGATCTGCGGCTGGTCGATCCGAAGCCGCTGCGCGACCCCGGCCATTACGTGAACACCTCCCGCCGCATCGCCGAGGAGCTGGCCGAGAAGGGCGAGCGGGTGATCTGGGCCAACCAGTTCGGCAACCTCGCCAATGCCGCGATCCACGAGGCGACGACCGGCCCGGAGATCTGGGACCAGACCGCCGGCCGGGTGGATGCCTTCATCTGCGCCTGCGGCACCGGCGGCACGCTCGCCGGCGTGGCGCGGGCGCTGAAGGTCCGCAACCCGAAGATCCGCATCGTGCTGGCCGATCCGATGGGCAGCGGCATGTACAGCTGGATCAAGACCGGCGAGGTGAAGGCCGAGGGCAATTCCATCACCGAGGGAATCGGCCAGGCCTCCGCCGTGCCGGGCAATCTCGAGCACGGGCGCGGCAGCATCGACGACGCGCTGCAGGTGACCGACCCGGAGGCGCTGGAGCAGATCTTCGACCTGCAGCAGCATGAGGGGATCTCGGTCGGCGGCTCGGCCGGGATCAATGTCGCGGCGGCGATCAAGCTGGCGCGGCAGATGGGGCCCGGGCACACCATCGTGACCATTCTCTGCGATGGCGGCGCGCGCTACCAGAGCAAGATCTTCAACCCGGATTTCCTGCGCGAGCGCGGCCTGCCCGTGCCGCCCTGGCTCGCCTGAGGAGAAGCGCCTTGGAGATTGTCGAGCTCGCCCGCACGGTGCGGGAGCGGGACCCCGCCAGACCGAGCTGGATCGAGGCGGTCACCTGCTATGCCGGGCTGCAGGCAGTGCTGATGCACCGCTTGGCGCATGCGCTGTACCGCCGCCGCTTCAAGGCTCTGGCCCGCGCCGTCTCCCACACCAACCGCTTCATCACCGGCATCGAGATCCATCCCGGGGCCAAGATCGGCCGGCGGCTCTTCATCGACCACGGCATGGGCGTCGTCATCGGCGAGACGGCGGAGATCGGCGACGACGTGCTGATCTATCACGGCGTCACCCTGGGTGGCCTCAGCCTGGCGAACCGCGCCGGGCCGGGCGGCAAGCGCCATCCGACGATCGGCGACGGCGTCGCCATCGGCGCCGGGGCGCAGGTGCTAGGGCCGATCCGCATCGGCGACGGCGCCCGCATCGGCGCCAATGCGGTGGTGGCGAGCGAGGTGCCGGCGGGCGAGACGGTGATCGGCATCCCGGCGCGGCCGCCGCATGAGCACCGCATCCTCACCGGCCAGCCGGTCGGCCGCGCCGCGCCGCCGAGTCCCGGCTATGGGCTGCTCGACCAGCCCTGCGACCCGGTGGGCGAGGAGATCGCCACGCTGCGGGCCGAGATGGCGGCGCTGCGGGCCGAGCTCGCCACGCTGAAGCGTCAGGCGGCGAACCAGCCCGGCGTGCCGGCGGCGGAGTAGCCGCCGGCCGCGCCCGCCCCATCGCGCCGGGGCGCGATGGGAGTCGCTGCGCCGTGCCTCAACCCTTGGCGGCCAGCTTGTCCTGGGTCTTGGTCTCGAAGTCGCTGGCCTCGTGGCGCTCATGCAGCTGCTCGGCGGGATCGCCCTGGATCCGGTTCACCATGCGGCCGCGCTTCACCGCCGGCCGGGCCCAGACCGTCTCGGCCCAGCGGTTGACGTGCTTGTAATCCTGCACCGAGAGGAACTCCGCGGCGCCGTAGAGCCAGCCCTTCACCAGCCCGCCATACCAAGGGAAGATGGCGATGTCGGCGATGCTGTAGTCGGGGCCGGCGATGTACTCGGATTCGGCGAGCCGCCGGTCGAGCACGTCGAGCTGCCGCTTGGTCTCCATGGCGAAGCGGTCGATCGGGTACTCCATCTTGCTCGGCGCATAGGCGTAGAAATGCCCGAAGCCGCCGCCAAGATAGGGCGCGCTGCCCATCTGCCAGAACAGCCAGGAGAGGCATTCGGCGCGCGCCGCGCCGCCCTTCGGCAGGAAGGCGCCGAACTTCTCCGCCAGATGCAGCAGGATCGCGCCGGATTCGAAGACCCGGATCGGCTCGGGGCCGCTGCGGTCGAGCAGCGCCGGGATCTTCGAGTTGGGATTGACCGCGACGAAGCCGCTGCCGAACTGGTCGCCCTCGCCGATGCGGATCAGCCAGGCATCGTATTCCGCGCCCGTGTGGCCGAGGGCGAGCAGCTCCTCGAGCATCACCGTGACCTTCACGCCGTTCGGCGTGCCGAGGGAGTAGAGCTGCAGCGGGTGCCGGCCGACCGGCAATTCCTTCTCATGCGTCGGCCCGGCGACCGGGCGGTTGATATTGGCGAAGCGGCCGCCATTGGCCTGGTTCCAGGTCCAGACCTTAGGCGGCGTGTAATCGGATGCGCTGCTCATGGATCGTGCTCCTCGCAATCGGCGGGGTCTGCGCTCGGATATGCGCTCGTCAGGGAGGCCGCGACAGGGGCGGGCATGCCGATCCCCCGCAACCGCTCCCCGGTCCCCGCTATCGCTTCGGCAGCATGCGACGGGTCGTGCCCCGCGGTCCCGCGCTCCTGCATCGGGGCCGCCATGAGGGCGACGCAACCACCCTGTCGATGCGTGGTTTCAAGCCTGGCCGCGCGCCACCGGCTGCGCGACGGCGATGTATGTCGATGAATGGAGATAAGGGGCCATGGCCAGCATCAAGCGCAGCGCCACCGCGCAGTGGCAGGGCACAGGCAAGGACGGCAAGGGCGCGCTGACCACCCAGAGCGGCACGCTGCGGGATACACCCTACAGCTTCACGGCCCGCTTCGGCGACGGGCAGGGGACCAATCCGGAGGAGCTCATCGCCGCGGCGCATGCCGGCTGCTTCACCATGGCGCTCGCCTTCAAGCTGCAGGCCGCCGGGCTGACGCCGGAGCGGCTCTCCACCGAGGCGCGGCTGGGCATGGAGCAGGAAGGCGGCGGCTGGAGCATCAAGACCATCGCCCTGGCGCTGAAGGCCAAGGTGCCGGGCGCCTCGCCGGAGCAGTTCCAGTCGCTCGCCGCCGATGCCAAGGCCACCTGCCCGGTGAGCCAGGTGCTGAAGGCGGAGATCTCCCTCGACGCCACGCTGGAATAGCGAGGGGACAGGCCTGCCTGCGGGCGGGTGCTCCCGCAGGCGGATCACGCTCAAAGCGCCTCGCGGAACCGTCGCTGCCCATTGCCCCGACGCGGCTTCGCCGCGGCAAGGCTGTGACGTGCCTCGGGCCCCAGGGCCTCCATGGAGGCCCCGCAAAGCCGCGCCGCGGTTTTGCGGGGAGCTCCCGTCAGGGAGTTCCCGTCAGGGACGCGGGATCAGGTCCCAGGGCAGCCGGTCCGCCTCGCGCAGGGCATCGACCCGGCTGATGCCGATGTCGCGCAGCATGCGGTCGTCCATCTCGGCGAGTTGCCGGCGGGTCTGCAGGGCGCGCCACATGCCGCGCAGGCTGAGGCGCGGCGCCTTCGGCGCGGCGGTGAACTGCGACAGGCCGCCGAGGGGCAGGGTAGTGCGGATCGCCATGACCGGGTTTCCTTTCTCCCACCGAGGATGGGCTCCTCAGGGCAGGAAAGATGTGCGGTGGGGCGAAATAAGAAAAACGAATTGCATTGACGCCATACATCAGCGGGATTGATATCCTGGGCCGAGGAGGTGCCTGCATGCTCGCCCTGCCGCCCGGCCTCGACCCCGATCTGCTGCGCAGCTTCGTGCTGATCGCCGAGGGCGGCAGCTTCACCCGCACCGCCCAGGCCGTCGGCCGCACGCAATCCGCCGTCTCCATGCAGATCCGCCGTCTCGAGGAGATGCTCGGCCAGCCGCTGCTGCTGCGCGGCGCCCGCGGCGTGGAGCCGACCCTGCACGGGCAATGGCTGCTGGAGCGGGCCCGGCGCATCCTGGCGCTCAACGACGAGATCGTGGCGAGCTTCCGCCAGCCCGAGGTGGCCGGCGAGGTCCGGCTCGGCTCGCCGGACGACTATGCCGTGCGCTGGCTGCCGGGCATCCTCGCCCGCTACGCCGCGAGCCATCCGGCGGTGCAGGTCGAGGTGACCTGCGCCCCCTCGCATGAGTTGGTGGAGCGGCTCGGGGTGGGCGAACTCGACCTGACGCTGCTCTCGGAGGGCAACGAGCCGCCGGGCGGGCGGGTGCGCTGGCTCTGGCGCGGGCCGTTGATGTGGGTGGGGACGGAGGAGGTGGCGCGCCGCCGGCCCCTGCCGGTGGCGCTGGCGCGCGGCGGCTGCGCCTGGCGGCGGGCGGCGGTCGAGGCGCTGGAAGGGGCGGGGATGCCCTGGCGCATGGCCTATAGCTCGGCCTCGCTCTCCGGCTCGCTGGCCGTGACCCTGGCCGGGCTGGCGGTGACGGTCGCCATGCCCTCGCCGCTGCCCGAGGGGGTGCGGC
Organism: Roseicella sp. DB1501; assembly: GCF_013112485.1. Lineage (GTDB taxonomy): Bacteria > Pseudomonadota > Alphaproteobacteria > Acetobacterales > Acetobacteraceae > Paracraurococcus. The sequence continues at coordinate 1,890 of NZ_JABFHG010000001.1, read as the reverse complement.
GGCTCGGGGTGGAGGAGGGGCTGCCGGAGCTGCCGGATTTCGCCATCGGCCTGCTGCGTGGCCCGGCCAGCCCGGTGGCCGAGGCGCTCGCCCGGCATATCGAGGAGAGTTTCCGCACCGGCGAGGCTCTGGAGGCGGCCTGACCGCTTGAGCCTTAACGATTTTCAATGCATTTGCGGATGATGCTCCATGCGGCCGCCATAAGGCCGAAGCCGAGGAATCGCGCATGCATCGTCGTACCCTGCTGACCGGTCTGGCCGCGGGCCTGGCTGCCCCCTCGGTGCTGCGGGCGCAGGGTTGGCTGGACCGCCCGATCCGGCTCATCGTGCCCTTCCCGCCGGGCGGGTCGACCGACACCATCGCCCGCATCTTCCAGCCGAAGCTGAGCGCGGCGCTCGGCCAGTCGGTAGTGATCGACAATCGCGGCGGCGCCTCGGGCTCCATCGGCGGCATCGAGATGTCGCGGTCGGCGCCCGACGGCTCCACCTGGATGCTCGCCTATGACAACGAGGCGACGAACCAGACCCTGTTGCGGCTGCCCTACAAGGCGCTCGAGTCCTTCGCGCCAGTCAGCCTGGTGGCGGACGGGCCACTCGCCCTGGTTACGCATCAGAGCACGCCCTGGCGCAGCCTGCCGGAGCTGATCGCGGCGGCGAAGGCGGCGCCCGATACCCTTTCCTTCGCCAGCTCGGGGGTTGGCGGCCTGGCGCATGTGGCCACCACGCTGCTGCAGCAGCAGGGCCAGTTCAGCCTGGTGCATGTGCCCTATCGCGGCGGCGGGCCGGCGGTGCAGGACGCGGTGGCCGGGCAGGTGCCGCTTTTCATGTCGAATGTCGTCATCATCAGCCAGCACATCCGCGCCGGGACGCTGCGGCCGCTCGGCGTGACGACGGCCGGCGAGACGCGGCATGTCCCGGGGGTGAAGAGCTTCGCCCAGCAGGGCTTCCCGGGCTTCCAGGCGCCGACCTGGTGGGCCTTCCTGGGCCGGGCGGGAGTGCCGGAGCCGGTGCAGGCGCGGATGCGCGAGGCGCTGGCCGAGGCCCTCGCCGATCCGGAGGTGCGCAGCAAGATCGAGGAGCAGGGGGCCGATGTGCGGGCGACCGGGCCGGAGGAATGCCGGCAGTTCCTCGCCACGGAGATCGAGCGCTGGGGGCGGGTGATCCGCGAGCACAATATCCGGGCTGATAGCTGAGCCGGGCGCGGATTGAACGGCCGCAGAAATCCTCAGCCGGAGGTGTTGACCGGCTTGGGCGGCGGGCGTAGAGACGGCCCACCGCAGCGCGGTTGGGCTTGACGGTTCCTGGCGGCATCGCCAGCTTCCTCGGCCCCGCCGGTGCGGCGGTTCTATCGCCAAGTGCATTTCTCTGGCTGTCTGCTAGGGCAGCATAGGGAAGGGCGTGAGGCAGTCATCCACGTGGCGATGAGCCGACGGGTGATGTGTTCTTTGACATTTGCATCTGGTTTTGGAAGTACGCGTTGAGAGATGTGTATTGCTGCTTGGTGGTCCTAGTTTGGGCTGTCTGGGTGGTATGGTTCTGCTGTGTATTCTGTGACTTGTTCTCTGTGTGATGGGGGATGGGGAGTGGGATGCGCGGGCGGCGCGGCCTGGGTTTTGGCCTGGGTTGGTGTTTGCTGTGGTGGGATTGTGCTGTTTAGTGGTCTTGGCTGGGCTGGTCTTGCGGTGATGCGGATGGGTTAGGGATTGTTTGTGGGTATGGTTGTCCGTGGGGTCGTGCTTGTGGCGCGGTTCTGTGGATGGCTGTGATGAACCTGAGAGTTTGATCCTGGCTCAGAGCGAACGCTGGCGGCATGCTTAACACATGCAAGTCGCGCGGGTGGTTTCGGCCATCAGCGGCGGACGGGTGAGTATCGCGTAGGAATGTATCCTGA